>CAWFTQ010000013.1:0-29525 GCA_963818865.1 uncultured Acidobacteriaceae bacterium | reverse complement strand
CGACGACGCCGAAAAGAAGTAAGACAGAATACGGGGGCTTTGGCCTGTACCGAAAAAGGCTGTTAGCCTTCAGCTTGTTCTTGTGGAAGCCGGCAACTGCGCACTTAGCAGCCGAAAAGCTGAAGGCTAACAGATGCTTCAAGAACTCGTGATGCGCTCCAACGGTTAGGTTGTTTGCATGGAAGTTCCGAGGAGCGGTGAACCCGTAGGCCGGACCGCTCATCGCAGTATTTGGCAGCGTGCTGCAGGGCACGACCGGAGCCGGGGTAGTCGGCAAGGGGAGCGCGCTGGAAAAGAAGTTGCAATACTGTGCTCCCGAAGGACCACCCTCGCCGTAGCCGAAGTAGTTATACTCGCCCTTCCAGACCAGATTCTTTCGCATCGCATAGGAGAGATTCACAAAAGGCGACAGGTAGGTAGAGACCAGCGATCCGTTCACATCGCGCGGATCGTTGAAAAACAGGCTGCCGTTGACCGAGCTTATTCGGTAGCCGATGTTGGCGTGGAACTTGTTGTTCAGCGAAAGAGCCAAGGCCACTGACGCGTACTGGGTTGGAGCGTTCATGAAGTCCCTAGCCGGACCAAAAGTATAAGGACCAGTTCCCCCGCGGGGAGGCGAAGCGGGCAGGCCACGCCGGTGGGCGTCGCGGCGCCCGGTATGGTGGGGCTTGAGGCCATACCCAGGAAGAAGCGGCTGGTCGCCGTGTACACGTCGCTGTAGGCATAGCCGATGTCGAGCCCGTAGTGCTCGTTCGGCATGAGTCGGCGTTCGATCTCAAAATCCCGGCTATGATCGACGTGCTGGAGCGGGCCATCCACGAACGCTGTGCCCGTATTGTTCGTATTGTTGTGGCGCTCGAAGTCATTTACGCGCCGGAGAACGTCGCCCAGGTCTGCGGCCGGTAAGTGGTGTGAATTCTGTAATGCTGAAGCTGGCGGGGTGCAACCAGGGTGAGGACATTGTCGGCGTACAGAAGCTCGACCGAGCCGTTGATGTGCCAGTTGTTCGCCGGCTGCACATTGACGCCGAAGGTGCCGCGTCCTCGTAGATGGCGAAGTTGGAGAGACCGGACACGGCCATAGTCGCGTGGCCGAAACTACCTTGCTGTCGTTTGGGGGCATAATCTTGCGATGATCGGCTGCACCGGATCACGACGACGACGGCGGCAATCGAAGCGTTGTAAATTTTCTCGTGACAGGTCTTGCAGGTCTCCGCTCCAACGTACCTGGAGACATCGGATGAAGGCGCACTGGCCACGGATGCGCTGGCGGATTGAGCGCTCTTATCGGCAACCTGCTGGCGAGCCTGGCCTGGAGCAAAGGCGACGACGCCGAAAAGAAGTAAGACAGAATACGGGGGCTTTGGCCTGTACCGAAAAAGGCTGTTAGCCTTCAGCTTGTTCTTGTGGAAGCCGGCAACTGCGCACTTCACACGAAAAGCTGAAGGCTAACGGATGTTTTTAGAACTCGTAATGCACTCCAACGGTTAGGTTGTTTGCATGGAAGTTCCGAGGAGCGGTGAACCCGTAGGCCGGACCGCTCATCGCAGTATTTGGCAGCGTGCTGCAGGGCACGACCGGAGCCGGGGTAGTCGGCAAGGGGAGCGCGCTGGAAGGATTGCAATACTGTGCTCCCGAAGGACCACCCTCGCCGTAGCCGAAGTAGTTATACTCGCCCTTCCAGACCAGATTCTTTCGCATCGCATAGGAGAGATTCACAAAAGGCGACAGGTAGGTAGAGACCAGCGATCCGTTCACATCGCGCGGATCGTTGAAAAAGCGGCTGCCGTTGACCGAGCTTATTCGGTAGCCGATGTTGGCGTGGAACTTGTTGTTCAGCGAAAGAGCCAAGGCCACTGACGCGTACTGGGTTGGAGCGTTCATGAAGTCCCTAGCCGGACCAAAAGTATAAGGACCAGTTCCCCCGCGGGGAGGCGGAGACGGGCAGGCCACGCCGGTGGGCGTCGCGGCGCCCGGTATGGTGGGGCTTGAGGCCGTGCCCAGGAAGCAGATGTTGGTCGCCGTGTACACGTCGCTGTAGGCATAGCCGATGTCGAGCCCGTAGTGCTCGTTCGGCATCAAGTCGGCGTTCAAACTCAAGATGCGGCTATGATCGACGTGCTGGAGCGGGCCATCCACGGACGCTATGCCCGTATTGTTCGTATTGTTGTGGCGCTCGAGGTCATTGTACGCGCCGGAGAACGTCGCCCAGGTCTGCGGCCGGTAAGTGGTGTGAATTCTGTAATGCTGAAGCTGGCGGGGTGCGACCGGGGTGAGGACATTGTCGGCGTACAGAAGCTCGACCGAGCCGTTGATGTGCCAGTTGTTCGCCGGCTGCACATTGACGCCGAAGGTGCCGCCGTCCTCGTAGATGGCGAAGTTGGAGAGACCGGACAGGTATCCCGTGGTGTTCGCGGCACCTTCACCGATGATGTGCTCCTGGTAGTGATAGGTGAGGGTGAACGTGGTGCGATCCGTAAGGTCGTACGCCGCTGTGAGGTTGTTGGTGATGAACTTCTGGCCGAAGAAATCAAACAGCGGCGTAGCGACGCTCGGACTGCCTTCAAACGTAGAATATGCCTTGCCCGTGATCGGGTTGATCGGAGTGTTGATCACCGTGGTGGTTAACGCCGTGCTATTGATGGTCGGGGGTACGGAGGTCGAAGCCACGGTGGTTAGACTCGTAATGTCGGCAACTCCCGGCTGGTGCACATTCGAGTAGTCGATCTGCTCGGAGATGCTGAGCTTTTTCAGCACCTGCCAGGTGACGCCGTAGTCGGCGGCGATCGCTTCCCGGTGGGCGCTGGCGTTGCCGGCATACGTGCTTTCGCGGCTCGTTCCCGCCAGACCCTGGAAGTCGTCGTAGTAGTTCGGCAGGCTCATGTTCGCGTAGGTGTAGCGAACGTTGCCGTTCATCGTAACGTTCTTGATGCTGGAGCTTTGAAAGCGGAAGATCTCGGTCGGGAAGATTTCGCGGGTTGGCTGGGAACGCGAATAGCTGGTAATCACATTACACGTCGGATCGACGATGGGCAGACCGTTCGGAGTCTGCGCCGGGTAAATTGAGGCGGCTCCAACGCCGGCGTTGCAGGTGATGCCGACCGGCTTGTTGATCGGATTATCGTAGTTCTGGAGCACTGCGACCCTGTATCCGTTCGCCTCCTGCAGGTTGAAATACTGGGGCGCCATGCTGAAATTGGAATCGCCCTTGTAGTGGGTGACCTGCTCTTCATAGGTCAACCGGGTTCGCGATAGGGGCTTCCACTCGACCGATCCCGTCCAGTCATCCGTGCTGTTGCGCTGATACTCCTGGAGCAGCAGGTCGTAGGAGCCGGCAACCTGATAACCGCTGGGCGACAGGCTCGGACCCTGGAAGACGTTCTGCGAGTAGCCGGCGCGGAAGGTTACCTTGGACAGCGGAAGCAGGGTAAGTTTGGTGTCCGTCATGCGGCGCACCGTGTTGAACATAAACGGCGACTGCGTCACCTGCGGCCACGCGTAGGAACCCGTCGGCGTAGCGGTGGGACCGATGGGAATCGACTGGCCGGGCGGAAGGTTCGGATTGCCTAGCAGGTTGTAGTCGAAGTACTGGCGGTCACGGCGGAACAGGCCGGAGAAGTCGTAGAGCTTGCCCTTGGAAAAGTCCATCTTGGCAATGTCGTACGGATCGCCGCCGAGCCCGCTGGTAAAGAATTTCAAGCGATCGACGAGGGTGTTCTTCGTTTGTGGCAGCGCGCGCAGCTCAAAGGTCTCGCCCAGTATGCGCGGACCGGACTGCTGGTTGACCAGAGTGTCGTACATGGCGCCGCTGCCGTCGATGTTGGCCACATGTCCGCCCAGATCGATAGACTCATGAAGCGTGTAGCCGTCCGGAGCGGTCTGGTGAGACACAAATATTGGAATCTGCGCGACGGCAGTGCCCGCCGTCAAGCCCAAAATGGCTGCGGCCATGCCCCCGACAAGGCATCGGGCCGCCGCAAGAGAATGCTTTTCACTCAACCGCCGGGAAATCCATCCTGGGTTCATCATATTGAAAGCCTCACTCGTTGCCATCCATGACTCCTACCTGAGGAACGCCGCATTCATGTTCGAGCCATGAATATAGGTATGGCAGTTCGTACAGGTTATGGTTTCCGACGACCCCGCGCCCATTCCGTGAACCGTGTTGTTAGCTACGCCGCTGTGGCACTGGTTACAGAGCGGGGCGATGGCCGGCATGTTCAGCAGGCGGGGGTTCTGGGAACCGTGCGGAGTGTGGCATCCCAAACACCCCTCGGCCTTGACCGCGACGTGTTCAAAGACGAACGGCCCGCGCGTCTCGGTGTGGCACTTGGTGCAGATCGCGTTCTGGTCGGCCGTGGACTTCACGTTGTTGGCTAGGAAGGTGCCGTGCACGTCGTGGCAATCGCTGCACACGATCAAGCCTTCGTTCACCTTGTGGTGGAACGGCATATTGAACGCCGGCTTCGTGTCGGAGTGGCACTGGAAGCAGAGCGTAGGCTGCGGAGCCTTCAGCAGCGTTTCTTCTTCCTTGCCCTGGTGAACGCTGTGGCAGCTGATACAGCTGACGTTCGCCTTGGCGTGGGGCGAGCGGTCAAAGTTCGGGTGCGCTCCCGCGTGACAGGTCAGGCACTTGGCGTCAACCTCTTTGGCCGAGTGCTTCGCGGGATTGAATATCTTGGTTATGTCGCCGCCGCCCTCCACATGCTCCGCACCGGGACCATGGCAACCCTCGCAACCTTGGTGCGAGGGCTCCTTATTTAGTGTGGTCTTCCAGTGCGGCGTCTTCGCCCACGCGTTGTAAATTTCCTCGTGACAAGTTTTGCAGGTTTCCGCCCCCACGTATGCGGAGGAATCCGGGGAAGGCGCACTGGTTGCGGATGCGCTGGCGGATGGAGCACTCCTAGCGGGAGTTTGCTGGCTAGCCTGGCCCTGGCCCGCTGCACAGCTGACGGCGAAGAGAAATAAGACCGAGAACAGAAGTACTCGCGGGATCCTGGAATCTGCTGGCATTAGCACGCCTCCTTCGACGCCTGCTGTTTGTCGTGATGTGCAACAGGCGTTTTCCTAGGCCGAGAATGTCTCCAGCAGAGATCGTGGCGCGAAACTCGCCGTGCCATGCACGATTATCCGGACAGCGGTAGTTCGCAGCGGTCATCGAAATCTGATCTAAACAGAGAAAACTACCGGAATGCACAATGCGGACGCTGCTCAATATTGCACACTTTTAAAAATTTAGGGGTTGCTGCAGATTTCAACTCCCACGATGGACCAGAACTCAACGGCAGCTCCGTTGCACGCTGGAGCGATCGGCTGTGCTGGCCAGCTACTTATCCGCCGTCTCTAAACGCCGGTCTGGATGCGGGTTGGTGCGGGGCAGACCAGTGTTAAGCTCGCACTTCTCGCCCGGCTTCGCGCCACACGTGGGGCAGCGAACCGCTAATACTTCTTCCCCTTTGGCCTTCATGGCTCCATAGTGCGGCGTCGCTCATCAAGAAAGCTGGTCAATAGTGACCAGTCCACAAGCCCACTTTCGTTGGATACTCACTAGAGGCACATTTCAACCCATCCATCGGAGCTTGCTTGGGGCCATCCAGAAAAGCCCGTGGCGGCAATTGTTCTCAGCAGAAGTTAGGGAAAATGGCAATGCCAATCACAGTGTTTGCGAATCGGTCCCTGGAAGTCGTCGGCCCGCGCCCGCTCCTGCGAGAGCCGAGCTCATCGACCCGTGTGCGATCGCATTCGAAACCATCTCTGCCCAGTCGAATCGCGGTAATCGGGAATTACCTTCCGCGGCAATGTGGAATCGCGACCTTCACTACCGACCTGTGCAGCGCTATTTCAGCAGAATATGGGGCGGCCCGATTGTTGGCGCTCCCCGTTAACGACACACAGGAAGGATATGACTATCCTGCACGAGTGCGATGGGCCCTCGCCCAGGACGAACTGGCCTCGTATCAGGAAGCTGCTGAATTTTTGAACTTCAACAATATCGACATGGTGTGCCTGCAGCACGAGTATGGAATTTTTGGCGGCCCAGCCGGAAGCCACATTTTGCATTTACTACGACGCTTGAAGATGCCCCTGGTGACCACGCTGCACACGGTTTTACGTGAGCCGGACCCTGACCAGCTAATGGTGATGGAAGAGATCGCTGAGCTGTCGGATCGCCTCATCGTTATGAGCCAGCTCTCCTCCCAGTTCTTGCAGGAGATCTTCAAAGTTCCCGGCAGCAAGATCGACATGGTCCCTCATGGCGTTCCGGACCTCCCATTCCTGGATCCGAACTTTTTTAAAGACAGGTTCGGGGTGGAAGGGAAAGCGGTTCTGCTCACTTTCGGCCTGCTCTCGCCGAATAAGGGCATCGAAAACGTGATTC
The DNA here is from genome assembly GCA_963818865.1 of uncultured Acidobacteriaceae bacterium. Classification (GTDB taxonomy): domain Bacteria; phylum Acidobacteriota; class Terriglobia; order Terriglobales; family Acidobacteriaceae; genus Sulfotelmatobacter. The sequence continues at coordinate 23,147 of CAWFTQ010000013.1, read as the reverse complement.
AGGCGCTGCCGCAGATTTTGTCGAAGCACAAGAATGTTGTGTACATCGTTGCCGGCGCGACCCATCCTCATATCCTCCGCCGCGAGGGTGAAAAGTATCGAGCCAGCTTGCAGGCTTTGGCCAAGGAAGTGGGAGTGGAATCGCAGGTGATGTTCCACAACCGCTTTGTCAGCCCGGAAGAGATGATCGAGTTTATCGGCGCCGCGGACATTTACATCACACCTTACCGGCATGAAGCGCAGGTGGTTTCCGGCACGCTTGCCTACGCACTGGGAGCGGGCAAGGCAATCATCTCGACCCCTTATTGGCACGCCATCGAATTACTGGACGACCGGCGGGGCGCATTGGTGCCCTTCCAAAATCCCGAGGCTATCGCACACAAGACCATCGAACTGTTGGATACTCCCGCGGTCCGCCACGCCATGCGCAAACGTGCCTATCTGTTCGGACGGGAGATGATCTGGAAACGAGCGGCGCAAGGCTACATGGAAAGTTTTAATCGGGTTCGCAGCGACCGCATGGAAAATCCTCGCGTTCAGTTCTCGGCGCGCGCTACTCCCAAAGCGCTCGATCGGCTGCCGGAATTGAAACTGGATCATGTCAACGCCCTGACCGATGACACGGGAATGCTGCAACATGCGATCTTCACCATCCCCAATCGAGGCGAGGGCCATACCACTGACGACAACGCGCGCGCACTTATTCTCACTGTCATGCTGGAGCGCCGGGTTCTGGATAAAGATAAGCGGGAGAAAGCCAGTTCGCTGGTAGCGAATTTCTCTGCCCGTTATTTATCCTTTCTCGAACATGGGTTCAATCCGGCGAAAGGTAGATTCAGAAACTTTCTCGGCTATGATCGCCATTGGAACGAAACTGAGGGTTCTGAAGATTGTCACGGGCGGGCAGTGTGGGCACTGGGTACGGTTCTAGGCCGGTCCAGCGACTACGGGTTGCGGTGTGCTGCCGGCCGTCTATTCGAATCTGCGCTGCCCGCAGTCGTTGAGTTTCACAGTCCTCGTGCCTGCGCCTACACCCTGCTCGGAGTTCAAGAATATCTCCATTCGTATCCCGGCGACCGGGACGCACAGAAAGTAAGGGACGCGCTTGCTGAACGCTTGCTCAGAATGTACCAGGCGATCCGCCGTCCGGATTGGAAGTGGTTTGAGAACATTCTGGCATACGGAAACGCGAGATTGCCCCAAGCCATGCTGCTGGTCGGTTCAGCTTGCGCGGATGATCGCATGGTCGCGGCCGGTCTCGAATCGCTGGACTGGCTCGCTGAAACGCAACGCTGCGAAACCGACGCCCACTTTGTGCCGATCGGCTCACAAGGCTTTTATCGTCAGGGCGGTGAAAAAGCCCGCTTCGATCAACAACCGCTTGAGGCCGCCGGCGCAGTGTCCGCCTGTCTGCAAGCCTACGGCGTAACCGGTGATAGCCGCTGGCGCAATCAAGCCTGGTCGGCATTTAACTGGTTCTTGGGCGACAACGATCTGCAACTAGCTCTTTACGATTCAGTCACCGGAGGCTGCCGCGACGGGCTTCATCCCGAGCGCGCCAATGAAAACCAGGGAGCGGAGTCGACGCTATCGTTCTTGATGGCACTCCTCGAAATGCGATCTCTGCAAGAGTCTGAAGCAGTGGATATCCCGTCATGACTACGCCCACAGAAAAACCCATGAGCCTACTGAGTACGCGCTTCGAGCCCTTACTTCTTCGCCATCCCTTGAACCCGATCCTGACGAGTAAGGATTGGCCATATCCTATTAATAGTGTGTTTAATGCGGGCGCAACGCTGCTCGCGGACGGCACGACTCTGCTGCTTTGCCGCGTGGAGGATCGACGCGGACTGTCACACCTTTGTGCCGCGCGCTCCGCAAACGGCGTCGATGGATGGCAAATCGATGACGAACCGACACTCATGCCCAGCCCCAAGGACTTTCCCGAGGAAATCTGGGGCATCGAGGATCCTCGCATTACATTTGTGCCCGAACTCCAGCAATACGTGGTCACCTACACCTCTTATTCGCGTGGTGGTCCCGGAGTGTCTCTGGCTCTGACCAAAGACTTTCGCAGCTTCGAGCGCTACGGCGTGATTATGCCGCCGGACGACAAGGACTCGGCGCTGCTGCCCCGCAGGATCAATGGATACTGGGCGCTGATTCACCGGCCGATGACGACACTGGGATCGCACATGTGGATTTCCTACTCGCCAGATCTGCGGCATTGGGGCAGACACCGGCTTATGTTAGAGGCGCGGCGCGGCGCATGGTGGGACGCAAACAAAATCGGGATGTCGCCGCCGCCGATCGAAACTTCAAGGGGATGGCTCGTGCTCTATCACGGAGTGCGGCACACACCTTCGGGCTGCCTCTATCGATTGGGGGTAGCTCTTTTTGAGCTGGAGAATCCGGAAAAATGCCTGCTGCGCGGTGACTCCTGGATCTTCGGGCCGGAAGCCGAATACGAACGGCACGGCGACGTCGACGACGTTGTGTTCCCCTGCGGATATACGATGGATGCCGATGGCGACACCCTCAACATCTATTACGGGGCCGCGGACTGCGCGATTGCCCTGGCTCGGGCTAGCGTCCGCTCTCTCCTAAGTTGGCTGGATGCCAATGCAACCTGCGAGCGGCGACAGCGGGCGCAGGATTTATGAAGCGCGACCTTGATTTGGATCAGCCGAAATCTGCGGCACCGCTGTCGACTGTCGCAAGCAGCCCTGGAAAGTAATTCGCCGTGCGGTTACTCCAGTTCAGGAAGCATTGAAAAATGGCTTAATGAATCGGTCCAAGAATCGCTTCAATGGATTGCTCCAACTCTTGAATACTGGGAAAGTCAGTTAAAGAAGGACCATCTTTGCAATTACTGCGCAGATCGGAGAATAGCGCATGGACATCGGGAGCGCGCTTTTCAAGCGATTCAGTCAAAGCTTTGTTATCCCGAGAGAGTTCAAATAGCCGATTCCGGAGGCTGCCGGTTATCTTCGTCAAGCTCAAGAGCAGAGAAACGAGCTTCCTCTGATCCGCTTCGAGCGTTGCGATTTGGCTCTTGTCGTTCTTAAGGTTCTGCCCGGATTCTTTGGCTAGATCTATCAACTGCTCTTTGCTCATGTGCTGTACATCCATAAATTTGCACCCTCCTTTGGATAGACTTTTGACGTCGCCAAAGCGCTCACCATTACACTCGGCATTTTCACGCGCGCTTCGACGCAGATTCTCAGATAACACCGGGCAGCCTCATCGGCCGCTATTGCTCCCTGGCTTCCTTTTCCACGGCCTCGGCTGCGGTAAGCTTCCGGTCCCGGTGTGGCTCGGTGCGCAGGGTACCCGTATGCAGTTCACAAGCTTCCCCTATCGCTGCACCGCAGGTGGTACAAGGCACGGATAATATCTGTTTTGGGGTAAGTTCTTTGCTCTTCACCAGCACATAATGCAACGTCGCCAGCCGCGAAGAATGCTCAATATTGCTCATTTTCAACACATTAGACCAACTTGGATCAATCGGCAGGTTCATTTTGGATAGACCAGTGGTTTTTTACCAATTGTGAGCAAAAGTGAACATCTTTCCTAGTCACGATTCTGGAATGATTCTTGGGAGTGTAGTTCCACTTTGGGAGAAGTCCTTTGATGGCGCCAACCACGTCGCCCAAGAACGACCGCGATTTCGACCCGAAGAAATTCCTTGCCACTATCGGTGAGGGTAGGAAAGTCGTGTCTTTCCCCAAGAAACAACCAATCTTCGCGCAAGGGGATGCCGCTGACGCAGTCTTCTATATCCAGCAGGGCCAGGTTCGACTCACAGTCGTCTCCAAGATTGGCAAGGAAGCAACCCTGGGAATACTGAACGAGGGAGAGTTTTTCGGGGAAGGTAGCCTCGCCGGACAGACTTTACGGATGGGGTCTGCAACCGCAATGACGGATTGCGAACTTCTACGCATTGATAAGAACGCGATGATGCTCGCCCTTCACCGGGAACACACGTTCTCCGATCTTTTCGTCGCGTATCTGCTGGCGCGAAACATCCGCTACGAAGAAGACTTAGTCGATCAACTCTTCAATTCCAGCGAGAAGAGGCTGGCTCGGCTTCTGCTGTTACTCGCTCACTTCGGCAAGGAAGGAGTACCCGAGACTGTAATCCCCAAGATCAGTCAGGAGACGCTTGCCGAGATGATAGGCACGACTCGTTCGCGGGTTAGTTTTTTCATGAATCGGTTCAGAGAGTTAGGCTTCCTCGACTATGGCGGGAGCGGGCTGCAAGTTCATAGTTCCCTTCTCAATGTCGTTCTCCACGATTAGTTTGCGTCGCGATTCCACACCAGGCTGGCGACAGCGACGAATGATCAGGCATTTGCCGGATCTAATCCGGAGAACGGCGCGACTTTCGTCGCAACCAGCACCTCCAACAATGTGGCCGTGTTACGAACGCTTCCCGAAATGGCGACGAGTGCTTCTGAGACAAGAGGATGTTGTTCCGCCAGCGAGTCAAGACGGTCACTCACGTTGAAGAGTTGCTGAACTTCGTGCAGGATCGCATTCGAATGCATGGGGTACGCGGCTTTCTCGAAAGCCTAAGGAGAGAGAACTTCAGATGGGCTGACTTAGTTTCAGGGAACCTGAAAGAGGAGAAGGTGGTAACCACCTCAAATTGATTATATCACGTAAAGAGTCGCTCTCCCGCCGAGCCAGCCTGTAGATTTACTCACCTCTCGGGAGTTTCGTTGCAGCCATCCCATTCCACGCTGCCGCGGCGCCGATTCCAAAAGACGATCAATTATGACCAGCTTTCCGAAGCGTAAAGGTTGATACTGGCGATTCACAAGGTTCTTACGACAAAAAGAGTCTCGTGAACCAACCTGATTTTTGTGGAGGTTTCAATGAACCTAAATCTGCTGGATCCTAAGCTGATTATGCTCGGCGCGGTGGTGATTCTGATTATCGCAGTGCTGGCGTGGCTGTATGTGCGAAAACGCAAGAGTACCACTGCAGACCTGCGGAAGAAATTTGGCCCCGAATACGATCGGGCGGTGCAGGTACATGGGGCAGGACGCAAAGCAGAATCGAAGTTAGAGGATCGCGAAAAGCGGGTGGAAAAACTGAACATCCGCGATCTTGATCCGATGGAACACGAACGCTTTTCGAAACAGTGGGACTCCGTGCAGTCTCGTTTTGTCGATTCCCCGAAGGGGGCAGTCGCAGAAGCCGATGACCTGGTGTCTTCATTAATGAAGACTCGTGGCTATCCCGTGTCCGATTTCGATCAGCGTGCCGCGGACATTTCTGTCGACCATCCCCGAGTAGTGGAAAACTATCGCTCTGCGCATGAGATTGCGCTGCGGGTTGGGAAAGACCAGGCAACCACGGAAGAGCTGAGAACCGCGATGATTCACTACCGCTCTCTATTTGACGAACTGGTACAGGCACCAGTGGCGGTGGAGAGAAAAGAAGTGGCGTAATGCGCGGCAACTACGCTCTGGCAACGGAGTGGTGACTCGATCGAAATTTACAGGAAAAAAGGCGACGAACCAGTCAAAGTTGACAGTATCAGGGAAAGCGAAAAAGAAGGCTGGCAAAGTTCAACAATGGATTGGTCGTGCAGAAAGGGCCATCGGTGAATAGGACTAACAACAGCTCGCAAACCGCACAGGAGGATACCGTGTCACAAACCGTAGTGGAAAGAACGGCTGAACAAATCGGCAAATCAGCTCGCCAGGCTTCTCGCGCAACTAGTGCGATTGCTGATGCGATAGAAGATCGTGTCGGAGTAGTGAGGCATGCCGCAAAGCAGGGTGGTGACGCTGCCGAAGAATTCTTGAATGAAACAACTGAGTGCCTCCAGCGACACCTCTTCCTAACCATTGTGACGTCATTTGCTGTAGGCGTCACTACGGGAGCACTGATCGGCTGGATGATGAAACGAAGGTAAGCAGTATCCTCGAGCCAACGAATATTTTGCACGGCGGTGGGATATGCCTCTTACCACCATGCTTTGAGACGAAGGCTGGAAAAGACGAACCTGGAAAAGGAGAACAAGGAGAACCATGATGACGACGAAGGTTAAGTGTGCTCACCTACCGTGCCGCTGCTTGATTCAAGCTGGCGAAAAATACTGCAGTCAACCCTGTAAGGAAGCTGGATCCAAGGAGGTGGAAATTGCGTGCCAGTGCGACCACGCAACTTGTCCGCTTACTAAGTGACGAACCGTAACCTCTCTTGGCTGCGCTTGATTAGCCGAAGGGGAATAAACATGAAGATAAGCAGAATTATGCTTTTGTGGTTGGCAACTGCGAGCCTTGCGGTTCTACCGCTACTGGCAGAGGGGCAAGCATTAACCGATTCGGCAGACTCCTCTGGCACTGTTGCAAGCACGGCCGCGCCGCTACCAGATCTGACCTACACGCGTCCGACAGAGAAAACAAAGATCCTGAATTACCTCTTCGACGCGTACGGCCCGTATCCAGCCGGAGGCGCAGCGTTTGCGGCTGGCATTGGCCAGGCGTATAACACCCCACCGGAGTGGAAGCAAGGCGCTGAGGGCTATGGCAAGCGATTTGGATCTGACTTTGGCATCGCAGCCATCAGCACGTCGACGAGATATGGGCTGGCGGAAGCGTTCCGGGAAGATACGTTGTACTATCGGTGCGAGTGCCAAGGCGTGTTCCCTCGGCTGCGTCATGCCATGATTTCCACCTTGACCGCTCGCCGCGGCCAAGACGGCCACCGCGCCTTTTCTCTTCCTGCTCTGGTCGCGCCTTATGCCGGCAGCATGACTGCCGTCTATGCCTGGTATCCCGGCCGCTATAGCGGCAAAGACGCATTTCGAATGGGTAACTACACCATGCTGGGTTACGTGGGTGCGAACATCGCTCTGGAATTCCTTTACCGGGGACCTCAATCCTTGCTTCATCGTATGCACCTTAATGACGGGCGCGGCGCGCCAAATCCAGGTGCAAATCCGTGATCGAACGCGAATCTAGTGCGATCGCGGGCATGAACCCTCAAGTGCGGGGGCCACGCATCCAACTCCTGTCCCCACCGCCGAACTCCGCCAAGAGTCTGATCAACGAGTTTCTCGAGTGGTTCGGCGATCTGGGCATATTTTTCTGGCGTGTTGTACGAGCTGCGGTGACGCCGCCGTTTGAATTCCGTGAATTATTTCGACAACTCGACGAGATCGGATCAAAGTCCCTGCCTCTGGTAGCTTTGGCCGGCGCCGCGACCGGGGTTGTGCTCTCTTTGGAAGCCCGTTACAGCCTGACTCGATTCGGGGCCAAATCTCTGCTGCCCGCCGCTATCGTTTTCTCGGTGATCCACGAGACCGGTCCAATCATCACGGGTCTGGTCGTAAGTGGCCGTGTGGGCGCAGGCATTGGCGCGGAGCTGGCGTCAATGAAAGTGACCGAGCAGATCGATGCCATTGAGGCATCTGCGGTAAACCCCTACAGGCTGCTGGCGGCGACCCGCATCCTGGCTTGCATCCTGATGCTGCCTTTGCTCACCCTCGCCGCCGACTGTTGCGGCTTGTTAATGGGCTGGGTTACGCAGGCCATGGTTGAGCCCGTCTCGCTACATCAGTTCATCAATGCCGGTTTTAGCGGCGCCGATTTCAACGATTTCCTGCCACCGACGTTTAAGACCGCTGTCTTTGGACTGATTATTGGGCTGATTGCGTGTTTCCAGGGAATGCGGACCCAGGGAGGCGCCGCGGGCGTGGGCCGTGCAGCCACGAGTTCGGTGGTCCTGTCGTCGCTGTTCGTCATCCTCGCCGATGTAGTGCTGGTGAAACTTATCATCCTATTTTTTCCATGAACATTTGCCGGTGAATCGATTCAACAACCCGCGACAAAGATAAAGATATGGACACAATCGAGCAAATCGCGATGGATCCGGCAGAAGCTGAACAAGTCGGCAGCGCACCAGTTATCGCCGTCGAGGACCTGCATAAGTCCTTTGGAAGTCAAAACGTCTTGGACGGGATCAGCCTGGCCGTGAAGCGCGGCGAAACCCTTGCGGTGTTAGGGCGGAGTGGCACCGGCAAGAGCGTATTGTTGAGGCTCATCATCGGACTGGAAAAACCTGACTCGGGATCGGTTCGCATCCACGGGCAAGACATCGCCGGCCTGGCTCTGGACCAACTCGGCGAGATCAGGAAGAAAATGGGTTTTCTGTTTCAGCACGCCGCCCTTTACGATTCGCTCACGGTCGAGCAGAACGTGGCTTTCCCGCTGCAGCACCATAAGAAAAACATACCGAAGTCCGAAAAGGCCGACCGCGTCAGGCAACTGCTGGCGGAAGTGGGCATGGAAGACGCCGTTGCGAAGATGCCTTCGGATATCTCGGGCGGCATGCAGAAAAGAGTGGGCCTGGCACGTGCGCTGGCTTTGGAGCCGGATATCCTGCTGCTCGACGAGCCCACCGCTGGCCTCGATCCCATCAGCGCAGCGGAGATCGATGATCTGGTCCTGAAGCTCCAGCAGGAACATCACATGGCATCCATTGTGGTGACTCACGATCTGCATAGCGCCAAGACGATTGCGAACCGTCTAGCGTTGCTCAACCAGGGAAAAGTCGTAATCGAAGGTGAGTTTGAAGAACTGCAGAAAAGTGACATCGAATTTGTCAGGGAATTTCTAAAGTATTCGTAGGGGGAAATATGTCGCGAGCGGCGCGGTTGGGAGCTTTCATCGTTGTGACCCTGGCGATTCTGGTAGCCGGCGTCTTCATCATCGGAGGCAAGCAATATCTGTTTAGCTCGACGTACCAGTTGAAAGCGCAATTCGACAATGTAGTCGGCTTGGATGCTGGCGGCGATGTACGGGTGGGAGGCGTTCACAGTGGGACCGTGCGCAACATAGTGTTGCCTCACAAGCCGGGGGAAAAGGTCACGGTAATCATGGATCTCGGTAAATCCACGCACGAGATCATCAAGCAGGACTCTGTAGCCACAATCGAAACCGAAGGCTTGTTGGGCAACCAGTATCTGGCAATCTCGTTTGGATCTGTGACATCGGCCAACGTGCGGGATGGCGATACCATCGCCAGCCTGCCGCCACTCGAAATGTCGGACCTGTTCCAAAAGACCAGCGGTATTTTGGATAGCAGCCAACAAGCCATTCAGAACGCAACTCGGGCTACGGCGAACCTAGCTTCGATCAGCTCCAAGATCGATGGAGGTCAGGGAACGGCAGGAGCGCTGGTTAACGACAAACAGCTCTACAATAACCTCGAACAAACGACGAGTGCCATGCGTGACACGATGCTCCATGCGCAAGCTGGCGTCACCGACTTCCAGGAGAATATGGAAGCCATGAAGCACAATTTCTTCCTGCGCGGTTATTTCAAGAGTCGCGGATACGAAGATTCTGCCGAACTCGCGAAAAATGAGATCGAGCGGCTGCCGCAAGACGCGCCGACAAAGCAGTTTACCTACTCAGCCAAGCAGCTTTTCGATAAGCAGGATTCGGCGAAGCTGAAGAACCAGAAGTCTCTCGACGCTGGCGGCCAGTTTTTGGCGAATAACCAATTCGGGTTTGCCGTGGTTGCGGTGTCCGCCGGCATGGAAGGCGATACCCAGAAGGACTTAGTGCTAACGGAAGCCCGGGCCATGGTTATCCGCGAGTACTTGGTCGAACACTTCGGATTCGACGATAGCGAGCTTAAGACTCTGGGAATGGGCAAGCAAACGGACACGAATTCGGATGCCGGTTGGGGAGCGGTGCAGATTTTCATCTATCCAGCCGGGACCGAAATTCCACCAGGCAAGCAACCGCAGGCAGGCATCGCATCCAAAACAGCTCCAGACCAACCAGTTCAGGCTTCGGTGGACCCAACGCCGAAACCACAATAATGGTTGCCGTGGCCGGCAAAAGTAGGTGTCCCGCGCGAATGACTAATCCCTAATCGTTGTCCGGCACATGAGTGCCGCTTATCCGGCAAGCAGATCCGGTTCGGAGAGATCTGCGGCCGCACCGCTTTGAGTTGGGATTATGCCCCTTAGGCTTTGCCCGACTTTGCAACCTTCGCGACGGCCTCTTCGCTGAGCTTGTGGGCGTTCATGGAGTGTTCGAGCGCCTGTTTGCTGAGTTCATGGGCGCTCAGATGATCTCCCTTACCGTGGGCGACGGCAGCGGCGGCGTGGGCGTGGGCCGCAAGGTTATGGAACTCCGCGACTCGATTGTGCGGGCTCTGTGGCATGGTGTTCTCCTTACTCGTTTCGATGCAGCAATAGAACCAGTACAACTTGTCGCGTTTCCCCGGCTGTCTTGATCCGATTTGTTGGCACCGCAGGGTAAAAAATGCACCGCTTAAGCGGCGCTTCTTTTCTTAGCGGCTTGCCCGGAAGCTGGCGTCGACAGGCTGTCGCAGCGCTCTACATGCAGTTTCGCAGCTTCGGCGTCGTGCTGAATTGCGTGTTGATTGTGTCCGTGAGCCAAATATGCGTGATGCGCCGCCTTTTCGTGCTCCTCGGCCGCATCGTACTTCGTTGCCTCTTTGAAATGATAGGCTGCCCGCTCATGGTGGCGAGCAGCCTCCTGGTAATGCTCCCAAGTCTTTGACATGCGGTTCTCCTTGACCAGTGCTGAGCGCGATTCGCGTTTTACGCGATGCGCTCGTCGTCCAAGTACTCTTGAGGGACGTCGTCCTCTGGCACTTCGCGCGTAGTTACTTCAGCTACGTCTGGATCCTTGGCGTTTTCCACGCCGTCGATGGCATCAGCTTCGAATGCGTTTCCTTCCTCCACCAATTCCTCCACGCTCTCAGAATCCGCACCGGCGACATCCGATATTTGCTGGATGTCGCCCGACTGCCCGGCCGAATTCGATCCAAGGTCATCCTGGTTGTGCTTATCCTGGTTGCGCTTATTGTTCGCAGGCATAATTTTTCCTCCAGTAAGATTCAGATGCCGGATCCAGCCATCCCGTTGCGAACAAGATGATCGAACTCATCCACGGGTCGCGGTATTCGTGAGAACCACCTTGAGGGCGCCTTCTTTTGCCGCGTTTGCAAACGTGTCATACGCCTTCATGATGTCGTTCATGGCGAAGCGGTGAGTAACGAGTTTCTTCGGCTGCAGCTTGCCCGAGCGCACGACTTTCAGCAGCATCGGTGTGGTTACCGTGTCCACCAACCGCGTAGTGATCGAAATATTGCGGTCCCAGAGTTTCTCCATGTGCAGTTCGACCGACTTGCCGTGGACGCCCACATTCGCGATGCGTCCGCCGGCCGCAACAATGGCCTGGCAGATTGCGAACGTAGCGGGAATCCCGACGGCCTCAATCGCCACGTCGACGCCGGCCCCCTCCGTCAGTTCCATCAGGTGATGAGCGGCGTGTCCATCCGTGCTGTTGATCAGATTAGTCGCGCCGAACTTCTTGGCGACTGCGAGGCGTTTGTCGTCCAAGTCGATCATGAAGATCGCCGCTGGTGAATAAAATTGTGCCGTCAGCAGAACCGCGAGCCCCACAGGACCGGCGCCCACAATAGCAACTGTGTCTCCAGGCTTCACCTGCCCGTTCAGAACACCGCACTCAAAACCTGTAGGCAAGATGTCGCTAAGCATTACCATGGCTTCTTCATCGCCATCGACCGGAAAGTGGTAGAGACTTCCGTCGGCTTCGGGGATGCGTACATACTCGGCCTGAGTTCCGTCGAGGGTGTAGCCCAGAATCCAGCCCCCGTGCCGGCAGTGGGAATACATGCCTCGTTTGCAGAAGTCGCACTTAAGGCAGGCAGTTACGCACGAGATAATGACCTTGTCTCCCAGGTGAAACTCGGAAACACCGGTGCCGACTTGCTCGATGACGCCGACGCCCTCGTGCCCGAGAATGCGTCCATCGGTCACCGCGGGGAGATCTCCCTTTAGAATGTGGAGATCGGTTCCGCAAATCGTCGAGGTGGTGACGCGCACGATGGCGTCGCCGGGATTCTGGATGGTAGGGCGCGGCTTGTCCTCCCACGCACGCTTGCCTGGACCGTGATAGACCAACGCTTTCATGGTGGTGCTGGCACTTGGGGTTGCGGCACTCGTGGTCGCCACATCGAGTTCAGCGGTTGTCATTTGATATTCCTCGCAGCGTAGATAAGCCTAAAGCCATTGTCGATGCCATACTGATCAACTTTGCACACTTTCAGCAATGATATGAAAAGGGAAAGCTCTCCTTTTCAAGTCAATGAGGGCTCGATCCGTAACCGTATACTTGTCTGTTTCTTGGGGAATTACGGTGGGAAGAACAGCTAATCGTGCAGAACTACATTGAGCAGTGAGCTATGGACTTGCAGCCCGCCCGCGTTGTAATGAATAAAACCCAATTTCCTGAAGCGGTTCATGAAGAAACTGACTCGCGAGCGGGTCGTGCCTATCATTTCCGCCAGCGTTTCCTGACTGATCTTGGGAAGAACAGGCTCGGGTTTGCCTTCCTTGCCAAAGTGGGCAAGCAGCAAAAGAATCCGGGCCAGCCTCTTTTCGCTCGAATTGAAAAGCTGATCCACCAGGTCCTCTTCGTAACGGATGTTCCGGGCTAACAAATAAGCCACAAACAGGTCGGAAAATTCGTGCTCCCGATGAAGCAGTTCCATCATAGCTTTCTTATCGATCCGCAAAAGAGCGCAATCCGTCAGGCAGGTTGCCGTTACCATGCGAAGTGGCTGGCCCGCAAGTGAGCCTTCGCCGAAAAAGTCTCCGTCCCCTAATATGCCGATCGTCGCTTCCTTGCCGGTCTTTGAGACCACGGTGAGTTTTACTTTGCCCGTTTGTATATAAAACACCGCATCGGCGGCATCCCCTTGCGCAAAGATTCCTTGCTTCCGGTGGACCAGCAGAGATCTCCTGCCCTCGTCGATGGTCGCGAGAAATGCATGGGGATCGAAATCGCGTTTCTTCTTGGCCATTATGCTTGGACCTATGGCATTATGTGCCACTTCGAGGGTCGGTTCGATGGTTTGGCGGCCGACTTTCCTTCCGCCTGGAGAATGGTTGGATCGACGAGCAGGAGACACACGCACCTCCTCAGCTTCTGCCCGAACAACTACCCTCATAATTTTACTGCTTTCCTGGGATAGCGTAAATCCAAGAAACACATTCGGTCATGCTCTTTCTTGGATAGGCCTCAATCACGCGAAGCATGAATTGAGGGGAGATTGCGCCTGAGAGTGCCCAACATGAGCCGTTCTGCACAGTATTGTCAGGGCAAGTGAGCGAATCTATTGGTGTCTCAAAAGAGCAGTGAGATCGCCAAACTAGACGGGTTGGCCCGCCCTTTCGGAACAGGGCTGACCCAGACACGATACGAATTGCCGCCCCGGCGCTTCTTTCTTCAGTCTGCAATCAGCAACCGATTGCGTTCGGACAAAAGGCACATCGTCGGAGCCGACCGAAGGAGAGGTCATGTTGCTAGCGGGCAAGATCGGGTGGGCTGGGATAACCTTAACGTTTCTGACGACGGGGATGTTGGGGCAAGGCATCCCGCGACACCCCACAGGATCTGACCTCAACAGAGAAGGAGTCGCGGTCTTCGTCGTCAAGAACGAGATCAAGAAGGTGCAGGAAACTCTGCGCGGCAAAGGATACTACGGAGGCAAGGCCGATGGTGTCTTTGGTTTACGGACCCGAGCCAGTATTCGCGCCTATCAGAAGGCTGAGAATCTGCCGGTCACCGGGCAAGTTGACACCCGAACTGCCGCCGGACTCGGGGTCAGGCCGGAATCGACCTGGGGCAATTCCCAGAGTGCCGGAAGGCAGATCGGGCACAGCAGCGACATCGTTCCCGGCGGGTTTAGGAGAGATAAACCTTCAGCCGGCATTAAACGCGCTGAGAGTAGACCGGGCAGGAATTCGCGGAAGGAAGTCTCGGGGACTACTGCGGTGGAAGACAACCGCGCAGGCGGCGCTAACAGACAACAAGAACCCGACCGGTAGTTTAGTGCTCCCAATTTCACTTCGAAAGATCTTCTGAAGAAGATCTGCGATCGGAGAACTTTGGTAGCGCCGCAGTGTTTATCCCCCCGCTCCTTACCTGCCGACTTCTTTCTGAATAGGTCTTATCCAGTTTTTTTCAAGTCTGCCAGCTGCTCCTTTAAGTTCGCAACGGCTTCTTTGGCATGTCCAATCCGCTGTTGAACTTTGCCCGCCTTCTTCTCGGCTTTCCCTTCGGCTTTCAAATTGGGATCACTCGTAATCTTTCCGACCTCTTCCTTGATGGTCCCCTTCACTTCGTGGAAGCTGCCTTTGATCTCGTCTTTCGTGCCGGTTTTCATATTTCTCCTTCGCCCCCGAAAAGGATTGCGTATCTCCTGAGACTTTTGGAGGGCTGCCACTTTTCTAAGTCTTGGGGCTCTGCGAGGTCTGAGCAAAATTGATCACCTTTGGAATGGGCCTCGGCTTCATCCGAAAAACGCAGAGTTGCACGCAGAGGCGACTTGTCAAATGTGAGGCTAATACAGGAGTTCATAATGAAATTCGTGCAGAAGGAGGATAACTCCTTCGCCAATTTTTCGGCGATTTCCGTGCCCTGACTGAGCATTATTGCTCAGACGGTTTTATTCCTGATTTGCTAAGGTCGATTTGACCTCGGTGCGTCCGAATCTCAATCCGGATTTGTGTTCAAGAAACGACATTAAGCCGGAGCGGCGACGCTGAGGAAACAGAAAGAGGCTGTTCCATGAAAAAAGTAATGTTCGTACTTGCGATGTTGGGTCTCGGCACGCTGTGCTGGGCGGGGTCGGCGCGGGAAGATGCTACCGACCGGCTGGACAACGCCACCAGCGTGATGCACGAAATTATGGGGATGCCAGATAAGGGTATCCCGGAAGAAGTGTTGCAGCACGCAAAGTGCGTGGCCGTTATACCGCACATGGTCAAAGGTGGTTTTGTTTTCGGAGCTGAAGGAGGCAAAGGCGTAGCCACTTGCCGCACGCCGAATGGCTGGAGTGCGCCGGCGTTCATCACGATTTCGGGTGGAAGCTGGGGCCTGCAGATCGGAGTGGAAGCGGTGGACGTGGTCATGATCTTTCAGAATGACAAAGCAATGCAAAGGCTGCTCTCCAGTAATTTCCAAGTTGGAGGGGACGCTTCCGCGGCAGCGGGTCCAGTTGGACGGCATGCCGAGGCCGGTACGGATTGGAAGTTGGATACAGAGATCCTGACCTACTCCCGTGCCAAGGGTGCGTTTGCTGGGCTTACGCTGACAGGTGCATCGCTCCGTCAAGACAGTGATTCACGGCGCGCGATGTATGGACACAATGTCACTACTCGGGCTTTGCTGTTGGGCAAAGTACCGGTTCCAGCTGCAGCCGAGCCATTCCTGGCGGAAGTTCGCGGAGCCAAAGCTCAGGCCAAAGCGGAATAGAGCAATCAGAGCGAGAGCTTGCAGTATCGGGCTGCCGCTGTTTGTCATTCAGCCCGCTGTATGTTCAAGTGGCGGCACAGTCCCATCACCTGCCGCGCGTTCCTTCCACGCGAAGCAGTTTTGTCGCGGACGTTTGGATGAAATTCACATTCGTGTGCTCCCAATGAGCACAGGAGGTTGACATGCTTTGGACCATTTTCGTTGTTCTTATAATTCTATGGCTTCTGGGTTTCAGTCTGCATATTGGCGGAGCTCTGATTCACTTACTCCTGGTTGTGGGCTTGGTGATTTTGGTCATTAACTTACTGAGCGGACGTCGAACTTCGGTTTGAAAAAGGCGCTACCAGTTCCCGCACCAGGAGATCCCCGGCGCCGCCTCCTGGCACCTTCAGCCTCTGTTCGGTCCTATTGCAGCCGGAGTTTGACCGTTTGACCTGAATGATCTTTGTATCAACTGAAGCTTGGCTGGGAAACTGTGGTCCAAGCAACGTGCGCTGGGTTCAGGCCAGCAGTACCAGCCTATACCCAGCGCAAAGTGCGGGCGCGGGGAACGGATCGCCCGCGATATCCGTAATCGTTTAACGGCGTTCACCGCCTGCATGCCCTCCGCCACCGCCAGCGTGAGAACCGCCACCGTGCGTTGCTGCGGCATGGGAGGCACCATGGGACGCGCCACCGTGCGTTGCTGCGGCATGGGAAGCACCATGGGAGGTTCCACTCCGGGTTGCCGCGGTGTGTGAGCCGCGTGCGGATGCGCTACCGTGTGACCCGCTATTGCGGTTTGCACTTACTGCCGATCGACCACTTCCGCGATTGCCCGCGTACGCGCGCCCACCACCGTTTCCACGGGCGCCCACGTAGCTTCCTCCTCCACCGCCGCTAAAGCGATGACTACCCCAGCCGTGCCCGTAGCCCCAGTTGGCCCATGGGCCCACCCCAAGGAAGATGCCGTTGTAAAAGTAGCCCGGCCCATAATAACCACTGGGTGCACAGCCATAGGGTGAATAATTGTAGTAGCCGTAGGAACAGAAGGGCGGATTTATGCTAATGCTAACTTGTGCGTTGACCGGTGGCGCCAAGGCCAGAGGTACGAGCAAGGTCGTTGCGCCGGCCAGAATCAAACTGCGCATGGCGAACTTATGAGCCATGCTCTTCATTTGCCACATTTTATTATCCTCCGAAATTTCTGCTTTCTCTAATCGAAAGTTATATTTCTAGTATCCGAGTCTTGCTCATAGATAACTGGTCAATACTGACCGTGGCTCGTAATTCTCGCCTTAAGACTTGCTAAGAACGGTAGAGCCATAAGCCTCCCGGCGCTCGGCGGATGGTTCGCCCTGCTCATCGAGCACCAGGAACCCGAAGTGATCGATCTTGATCAGACAGCCGCGCCCTTTAGGCTCCGCAACTTTGGCATGAAAGGCTCCGCAAGCGGCTGTCTCGATTCGCCTGCGTCATCAGTCGGAACCAGTGACTGGTAGATGGTCCCTTCTGGCCGTCAGGAGCAGATACCCGTCGGCAGCAGGGTTCCGTAGCGTTCTGCGATTAGCACCTAGCAGGCACGAAGGAGAAGGCAGCCTCAACACTCACAGCGTGAGGCCCTAGATGGCGGGTAGCAGGCGAAAGAACCAGTTTTTTACCGGCCTGGTCGTTGCTGCGGCTCCGTCCGGATTCCGGCCAATAACGTCACTTGGATTTCTGTTGAGCGATCCATTTGTCCGTGCGGGCTTCGAGCAGATCGAGCGGGAGGGTTCCGCCATCGAGCATCTCGTCGTGGAAGCTGCGAATGTCAAACTTAGGGCCCAATTCCTTCTGCGCGCGTTCGCGCAGTTCGCGGAACTTGAGCTGCCCCAACTTGTAACTGAGGGCCTGTGCGGGCCACGCAATATAGCGATCGGTTTCAGACTGGACGGTGGGCTCGTCGACGGCGCCGGACTTGCGCATGAAGTCGACCACCTGATCGCGGCTCCAGCCTTGCGAGTGGATTCCGGTGTCCACGACCAGGCGTACTGCGCGAAACAATTCGGAAGAAAGCCGGCCATAGTCCGAGACAGGATCCTGGTAGAAGCCAACCTCCTTGCCCAGTTGCTCCGCGTACAGCGCCCAGCCTTCGATATAGGCGTTGAAACCGAGGCCATGAAGGCGGAACTTCGGCAGCCCAGTCAACTGCTGCTGCACCGATAGCTGCATGTGATGTCCGGGAATGCCTTCGTGGTAGGCGATCGCTTCGTCGTCAATCAGCGAGCGCTCAGCGAAGTTGGAAGTGGCGACGACGACGCGGCCGGGGCGCTTGCCGTCCGGCGTGCCGGTGACGTAGTGGGTTGCAGCGGCGGCCTGGAAGGCTGGTATGGCCTCGACCGTGACTGGCGATTTCGGAAGAAGCGTGAACAGCTGAGGAAGCTTCGGTTCCATCTGCGCGATGTAGCGGCGGAAATCATCGAGGATCTGCTCAGCGGAGGTCGGAATGTATTTGGGATTAGTTTTGATAGAAGCGCGGAAGGAGGCAAGGTCGGCAAAGCCTTCTTTCTTAGCGATAGCCGTCATCTCAGCCTGGATGCGGTCGATCTCACGCAAGCCAAGCCGGTGAATCTCGTCCGGCGTCATATGAGTGGTTGTCCGAGCGTAGATGTCGTTCTGATAGCGCTTCTCGCCGTCCGGCAGAGAAGTAATCGATAGTGTGGTTCGGCCCTGGGGCGCGTACTCCGTGCTGAGGAATGTGGCGAACGTCTTGTACGCCGGGATTACCTGATTGTTGATCGCGTCCGTGATCTGCTGGGTCAAGCGCTTCTGATCTTCGAGTGAAATACTCGCGGGATATTTTTTTGTCGGAATTAGGAAGGGATCGGCGTCGATGATGCCCTTACACTGGACGGGCAGCTTTTCCAGCAGGAATCGAACCGGCATGAGCTTGTCCCTCATGCCAGCGCGAAGCACTTCGGTGGTCTGGCTAAGAACACGAGGAATCTGTTGCAGACGGGCGATGTAGTCTTCGTAATGCTTGACCGAGTCGAAGGGCATCGACAACGGCATATCCGCGAGGCTGGTATGGATGCCATTCTGCTGATTGATTGGCATCTCGTACTCCTTAAGATTGAAGTCGGCGATGCGCTGTTGGAGAACACGAACGAGGAGGTCGTGCGAGAGTTGGTCTTGATCGGAGAAGCCCGCACTCGGGATGGCCTCGAGCCGGGAAAGAAAGTCCTCGTTGGTTTTTTCGCGCTGCACGATGGCTTCGAGCGAGTAATCCGCAAGTTTGTCGTTGTAGCGGTAATCGCCGAAGGCGGTTGCGCGCTCGGGAAAATTGCGCAGATCGGACTCGTATTGCTCTTCGAAAAGAGCGTTCTGGTCAGTGAGCCGTTCGGCGACTGGCTTAAGGTCCCGGGCGAAGATCGAACCGGCTACAACGAGTACGAAAAGCAGGCTATGGGAGACACGCATAATTTATGCAGGGTACCAGAAGACGAGCGATGGTGTGAAGAAGATGGTCTGCGCAACTGAACGCGCCAGCCAGTTCAAGTACTCCACCTCTTTCCAGTAGACTGGCTTATTCAACGGGAGATTTTCCGCTTGCACACACTCAGATCGCGTTTCCGCTACAGTCTGCTGACACTCCTTCTTCTTTCGCTTGCCAAGTTGGCAATTGCCCAGCCGGTTCCTTCGGAACTGGTGAATGGGCTGAAATGGCGCTTAATTGGTCCCTTCCGCGGCGGCCGGGTGGTCGCCGTGGCCGGCGTGCCCGGCGACTCCACTACTTTTTATTTTGGCGCGGTCAACGGAGGCATCTGGAAAACCACAGATTCCGGAACTGTCTGGACACCAATTTTCGACAGCCAGCCGATCGCCTCAATCGGCGCGATTGCCGTGGCTCCCTCCGATCCCAAGACTATTTACGTCGGAACCGGCGAGTCCGACATTCGTTCCGATCTGTCCTCAGGCAACGGCGTCTACAGATCAAATGATGGTGGCTCTACCTGGACGCACATCGGCCTGGAAGACACGCGCCAGATCAGCCGCATCGTGATCGATCCGCAGAATCCGAAGGTCGTCTACGTCGGCGCGCTCGGTCATGCTTTTATGCCAAACGAACAACGTGGCGTCTACAAGTCTGTCGATGGTGGAGCGAACTGGACCAAGGTTCTCAGTCAATCACCCGAAATCGGCATTTCAGATGTCGCAATCTGTTCCGGTAACCCGCAGCTCTTGTTTGCCGGAACTTGGAATTCGCATCGCCCTCCCTGGAGCACCTATGCTCCCATCGATGGACCGGGCAGCGGCCTTTTCCGATCTCAAGATGCCGGCAAGACTTGGTCCCGGCTCACCGGCAACGGATTGCCCGAAGGCGATTGGGGACGCATCGGAGTCGCCGTCGCACCAGATGGCAAGCGCGTCTACGCTCTCATTCCAGCGAAGAAAGGTGGCCTGTACCGTTCCGACGACGGCGGCGATACCTGGACTCTGGCGAACCCAGATCCGCGTCTCACCAGCCGTGCCTGGTATTTCAGCAGCATCACCATCGACCCACACAATCCCGACGTGATCTATATCCCAAATGTCGCTCTCTACCGATCCGAAGATGGAGGCAAAACAATTTCGATCGTACGTGGCGCGCCCGGTGGTGACGATTACCATCAGATTTGGATCGATCCCAGGAACTCTGCCAGCATGGTTCTTGGAACCGATCAAGGAACGACGATCAGTCTCGACCGCGGCCAAACCTGGAGTACGTGGTACAACCAGCCCACGGCACAGCTTTACCATGTGATTACCGACAACCAGTTCCCTTACATCGTATACGGCGCGCAACAGGATAGCGGAAGCGCTGCCGTCCTCAGCCGCACCGATCATGGCCAGATCACTCCCCGCGATTGGTTTCCCGCGGGCGGAAGCGAGAGTGGCTATATGGCTCCCGATCCCAAGGATCCGAACATCATCTATCTGAGCGGAACCTACGGCGGCGTTGAGCGCTTCAACAAGCGAACTGGACTGGGCCAGGATATTACTCCGTGGCCGGCCCTCTCCTTCGGGTCCGAGATCAATCAGCGTAAATATAGAGATCCCTGGACCCCGGTCCTGCTTTTTTCCCCCGCGGACTCGACAACCCTCTATTTCGGAACACAATATGTGATGAAGACCGTCGATGGTGGCCTGCATTGGCAGACCATCAGCCCGGATCTCACCGGATCGACCCAACACCCGGGAGACAAGACGGAAGGACCAACGACCGTCGAGAACGCCAAACAGCGAGGCTACGGCGTAGTCTTCACCATTGCCCCCTCACCTCTCGACCGCGATCTGATCTGGGCTGGCAGCGATACTGGATTAATTCACCTCACCCGCGATGGGGGAAAAAATTGGAAAGACGTCACGCCGCAAGGCCTTTCAGCGTGGAGCAAGATCTCCTTCATTGAAGCTTCGCGCTTTGCTCCTGGTGTAGCCTATGCAGCGGTGGATCGCAGCCGCCTCGATGATCGAGACCCCTATCTCTATCGAACGCGCGATTTTGGAGCGACTTGGCAGCTGATTACGGACGGTATTTCGACCTCGGCTTTTGTGCGCGCCATCCGTGAGGATACTGAGAATAAGGGACTGCTCTTTGCCGGAACCGAACTGGGAGTTTACATATCAGTCGACGACGGCGACCACTGGCAATCGCTGCAACTCAATCTGCCCACGACCTCCGTGCGAGATTTAACCATTCACGGCGACGATCTCATCATTGCGACACACGGCCGCTCTTTCTGGACTCTCGACAACATCACGCCGTTACGGCAGGCGTCGCAGGCGGCAAAAGCGAATGTATTCTGGCTCTACCATCCCGCTCCAGCGTTTCGCATCGATAACGATTCCTTCGTAGGCACACCACTTCCACCCGAGGAACCAACCGCCGAGAACCCTCCCGCCGGCGCCATGATCGATTATTTGCTCAAGTCTCCTGCTAACAATGTCACGCTGGAGATTATCGACGCGCAGCACAAACTCGTCCGCAGATTCTCTTCGGCAGATAAACATGACGATAAACATCCAGAGAAGCATCCGCCAGTTCCCATCGCCGAGCGTTGGTTCCCCAAACCTGAAACCCTCCCGACAACTCCTGGGATGCACCGTTTCGTCTGGAATCTTACCTGGGGCAGTTCCGGAGGCCCTAACGCGGATGAGGAATCCGAATACCGTAATCCCAGCGGCCCTAAGATTGTGCCCGGAATCTACTCTGTAAGACTCACGGTTGACGGACAGCCGCAGACTCAGCTCCTAAAAGTCGTCATGGATCCGCGCTCGTCCGCAACTCCCGAGATACTTCAACAGCAACTGGAACTGGCTCAGCAGATCTTCGCCGACACCCTCGAAGCGCGTCATGTGCTGGCTGAGATCAGTTCGGTGCAGAAACAACTGGCTGAGGCTGATCACAAGCTCGGCGAACAAAATCCAGATCTCAAATCGGCTCTGGCAAATGCTCAATCGGAAATCTTAAAAATTGTTACCCATAAAGAAATCATTCAAGAGCAACCAGCCGAAGTAAAAGACGGCTATAGCAACCTGGTCTCTGCTTTGCGTGTTGTCGAAGGTGGAGATCGTGCCGTGCCTTCGCAAGCGATCGCTCTCTACCGGGAGTCCAGCCATAGAATCAAAGAAAGTATCGCGGAGTGGACCAAATTCAAACAAACGACATTGCTCTATCTGAATCAACAATTGCGCGAAGGAGGTCTTGCTCCGATTCGCGATCTCGGAAATTGAACCAGAGTTCGCTGGCTCGTACTTCAAGTCCCCCAAATCTCCAGGTAGTGGTGCAGTTTTGCACCACTACCAATCTCCATGATGAATTTCGTCTAGTTTATAATCCTGCTATGCTCGGGTTCGCCGTGACCGGCGCTGCTATCGTGGGCTCTGCTGCTGCCGCCGTATATCAGGCGATGGCGCCGACGGCGCGCTGGTATGGCCGTAGCTTTACAGGACTGCCCCCCTCCGCAAAACAACTCGCCCTGACTTACGATGATGGACCCAACGATCCCTACAGCCTTCGTCTACTCGAAGTCCTATCTAAGCACCAGGTACGGGCGACGTTTTTCATGATCGGGCGGTACGTGCAAGGCCGACCCGACATCGTCCGTGAGGCTGCGAGAGCCGGACACGTAATCGGTAATCACAGCTTCACGCACCCACTGCTGGCCGTGCAAAGCGAAGCCGAGATTCGCAAACAGTTGTTAAACTGCCATGCCGCGTTAGGCGATGCCATCGGAGAACACTCCGACCTATTCCGACCGCCTTTTGGAGGACGCCGGCCTGCGGTGTTCCGGGTGGCTCGCCAACTAGGCCTCGATCCAATCATGTGGAGCGTGACTGGCTTTGACTGGAATGCTCCACCGGCGGCGGCGATCGAGAAAAAAATCAGCAGCCAGATCCGCGGTGGCGACGTCATCCTGCTGCACGACGGCGGACACAAGGAGATGGGGGCAGACCGGGCACAGACGGTACAAGCCACCGACCACTTGCTCAAACGTTACCGGGACGAAGGATACCAGTTTGTTACGATTCCCGAGATGATGGGGGAAACGTTCGCCAGAATTCCCGCATCAGCCGTCACCTAGGCCCGGCATCTTTTAGCCCCATACCATTGGGGGTGGGAACAGCGAAGCATTGTTTTTCTCAATGACGTCTTCGGGATTCGCAGGACACGATATCGCCGACGCTTCGGCGCTTCAGGACTGCCTGATTGGAGACACCGTTAGCCACGTCCGTGAGACTAATAAAGACTGAGGTAATCGCCAGTGTTTATGCGGGTGAAAGAACTGGCGGAGAGAGTGGG
>CAWFTQ010000012.1:0-229015 GCA_963818865.1 uncultured Acidobacteriaceae bacterium | reverse complement strand
TTGGGCTGTGGAAAGTGCAGGTTTGGGCGGCAATTCCTTCCGAGGGTGAGAAAGTGGAATCCACTGTCTTGGACCACAAAGGGGTCTATACTCTCGGATGTCACAGTGCTGAATTGAGGTGAGGTTATGTTGAAGGGCACAATGATTGATGGGTTCATTTCAATGTGGCCTAGAGAGGTCTGCGATATACGCCCGCCAGGAGAAAAGAGGCTTTTCATTCGAGATTTCCCAGAACTTAATAAGCCAGGGGTCTACGTCCTGTATCGCGAAGATCAGCCTTATTACATAGGTCAAGCTGAGGTTCTTCGGCGTCGCCTGCACGCACACGCGAACCAAACCACAGATCGTTACTACAATTTCTGGAACCTGTTTTCCGCCTTCACCGTGCATGACAAGAGGTATTTGGCCGAGGTTGAGACCATTCTTATCGCAGCCATGCCAACGGCGAATAGTGCAACCCCGAGAATGCGAAAAATCCCAATGCCGGACACTGTAACCTCGCAAATCCGGCGTCTCCGAAGGCATCAAGCTGATCCTCTGACGCTAAAAGAGTTCAGGGCACTCATGAAGATTTCACGTGGGATACAACGTGCAACAGCAAGGAAGAAGAAACGCAAGAGATGACACTGCCGAACGTCGTCTATTTCGTCCCGTTATTTGCTGAGGGACTTCAGTTTCGCTTCTAGCGCCCCCATTCCTTTCCGGTGGCTGGCCCAGCTCCCGCGAAGGCGTACACTATGGGAGGAGATCAAAGCTGCTAATGACTGTTACCCTCAACCTCAAGCCGGAACTTGAAGCTGGGCTCTTGGCCCAAGCGCGGGCCAGCGGAATGACCGTGGAAGAATATCTCCTTTCTGTGGTTGAGGGTGCTGTGCTTCCGACGATGCAGAAGACATTATCGGCTGAGCAACGAGCCGCGGCATTTGAAGCGTGGTCCGCCGGCCATCGGCCTACGCCTTTGCTGTCCGATTTCGCTGTCAGCCGCGAGAGTATCTATGAGGGTCGCGACCACTGATGCGTGTCTTGCTGGACACCAATATTCTGCTTCGCAGTGCTCAGCCGAATCATCCTCTTTCCTCTCAGGCGACCCGCGCAGTTTCGAAGCTGATTCGGCAAAGGGACGCCGTATTCTTCTGTTCCCAGAACATTGCCGAATTCTGGAACGTGGCAACGCGTCCTGCTGATCAGAACGGGCTCGGGCTATCGCATGAGGAGGCGGTCCAGGAGGTCAGCAGCATCGAAGGGTTGCTAACTCTGCTGCCGGACATTCCGGCGATCTACGCTGCTTGGAAAGAGATTGTGAGAGACCACAGAGTCCAGGGCGTTAAGGTTTATGATGCCCGCCTGGTTGCCACCATGAATGTCTACGCGGTCGAGAGCGTCCTCACATTCAATGCCGCCGATTTCAAGCGTTATAGGAACATCACGGCGCTTCACCCCTCCTCCATATTCGCCTAAAGCAGTTCCCGTCATTGACAATCCCCTTTCTTTCGCATGCGATGTAAACTGACGCAATACTTCCCATGAGCCCCACGCCCCCGCGTACGGATATGCCGGACGTTGCGCCTGCGGTGCAGCAGGATGTGGCGCGGCTGGCGGCGTCGCCGGAGGTGCGGTCGGCGTTCAACTGGTTGCGGGCGCAGGAGCCGCAACTGGCGCAGTGGCAGATGGAGATGGCGCGGATTGCGGCGCCTCCGTTTGGCGAGACGGCGCGCGGGGCTTGGCTGGCGGAGCGCTTTCGCGAAGTTGGGCTCGATGATGTTCGCATTGACGATGTGGGCAACGTGTTTGGAGTGCATCCTGGGTTTGGGCAGCGGCACGTGGCGCTGAGCGCGCACATCGACACGGTGTTTCCGGCGAACACGCCGTTGAATATCCGGCAGCAGGGCAGCCGGCTGTATGGGCCGGGAGTTTCCGACAACGGCGCGGGCGTGACGGCGATGCTGGCGATGGCCTCGCTGCTGCGAGCGGTGAGGGTGCGGCATTCGCTGCCGTTTGTGTTTATTGGCAACGTGGGCGAAGAGGGTGAGGGCGATTTGCGCGGCATGCGGCACATTTTTTCCACGCCGCGCTGGAAGGATTCGATTGCTTATAGCGTGGTGCTGGATGGCGCGGGTGCGGACACAATTGTGGCGGAGGCTCTGGGCAGCCGGCGGTTTGAAGTGATCGTGCGGGGTCCGGGGGGGCATTCGTGGAGCGACTTTGGGGCGCCGAATCCGATTGTGATTCTGGCGCGGGCGATCGACACGTTTACCGCGACACCGGTGCCTACTGCGCCGAAGACAACTTTCAACATTGGAGTGATTCGCGGCGGCACGTCAGTGAATTCGATTCCGGAGTCGGCCAGCATGAAGGTGGATATCCGCTCGACCTCGATGGCGGAGATGGAGCGGTTGGAGCAAACGCTGCGGCTGGCGCTGAATCGCGCGGTGGAGGACGAGACCCTAGCGGCGGAGATGCGGTCATCGGCGCAGAAGCGGCCTTCGGGAGTGAATTGCGAAGTGGTGGCGATTGGGAACCGTCCGGCGGGGGAGTTGGCGGTGGGATCGAGGATTCTGCATGTGATACGGGCGGTGGATGCGCAGCTGAATAATGCGGCGCAGGTGCAGCGGGCATCGACGGACGCGAACATTCCGCTGTCGCTGGGGCTGGAGGCGATTGCGATTGGCGGCGGCGGATCGGGCGGCGGGGCGCACACTTTGCAGGAGTGGTTTGATTCCAATGGGCGGGAGTTGGGTTTGAAGAGGATTTTGCTGACGCTGCTGGCGCTGGCGGGAGCGGGGGAATGATGGTCGGACTCTCAGGGGCTAAAGCCCTTTGTTTAAGGAATCTTTTCGCAGCGCTGAAGCGCTGCGCCACCCAGAGGCTGGACACCTTCGTGGCATCCCGCCCTTCGACAGGCTCAGGGCAGGCTGTCTCGCAAAAGAGGGGAGACGTGGGGAGCCCGGCACAGGAGAGACGGCGCGTGAAGGTATGCCGTCCCTCCGGGACTGGTTCCTTCTTTGTACCTGCACCCGGCACTTCCGTGCCGGGCTTTCATATGCCGTCACTTCGTGACTGCGTCCTCGTAATCTCAATTTTTGTTTCTATCGCCATCTTTTCAAACGCGCCGGTTTCGGCTCAGAGCGTCCCTGCGACGCCGGACTCCAAGCCGAAAGCGGATATTATTTTTGTTCATGCGAATGTGTATACGGGCGTGCCCTCGAACACTCAATTCAGTTCCATCCTGCGCGAAGAGGCCATTGCGGTGCGGGGGGATCGCATTCAGGCGGTGGGCAAGAATGTGGATATCCAAAAGCTGAAAGGGCCGCAGACCCAGGTCATCGATTTGGGTGGACACTTCGTGATGCCGGGGTTTAACGACGCGCACCTGCACCTGGCCGATGCCGGGCTGCAAAAGATGAATGTGGATTTGACGGGAGTGAAGACGCTGGACGAATTCCGCAATCGCGTGCTGGCGAAGGTGGAGACGGCTAAGCCCGGCGACTGGATTTTGGGCGGAGGATGGGACGAGACGATGTGGCCGGTGAAGACGCTGCCCAGCCGTTGGGATTTGGATGAGGTTTCGGGCGGGCATCCGGTGTTTCTGGATCGCGTGGACGGGCACCTGGCCGTGGCCAATACGCGGGCGCTGCAGTTGGCAAGCATCACGATTGCCAGCCGTGATCCCGAAGGCGGGCAAATTGATCGCGATGCGAACGGGCAACCGACGGGCATTCTGCGCGACACGGCGCAGCGTGCGGTGTACGCGGTGCTGCCGCAACCGACCCGCGAAAAGCGCAGGCAGGGACTTGAAGTGGCGCTGGCGGACCTGGCCGAGCATGGCGTGACTTCGGCGCAGGATTATTCGCCAGAGTGGCAGAATTTTGAGATCTACGAAGATCTGGAAAAGGATGGCAAGCTGACGGCGCGAATTTCTGAATGGCTGCCTTTTGACGATTCCATAGAGGAGTTGCAGAAGAAGCGCGACTCGCATCCGCAGGCGGATCTGATGTTGCATACCGGGATGCTGAAGGGCTTTATGGATGGGTCGCTGGGCGGGCATACGGCGGCGCTTTTGGAGCCGTATGCAGATGATCCGAAGAATTCCGGCTTGCCGCGCTATGAGACTGCGAAGCTCAATGCCATGGCGAAAGAGCGAGTGCTGGCGGGATTCCAGCTTGGGTTCCATGCTATCGGAGACAAGGGTGTCGAGATGGCGCTCGATGCCTTTGCAGAAGCCGAGAAGGCGGCGCACGAGCAGAAAGTGAAGGCGGCGAATGGCGGCGACGATTTCCGGCTGCGCATTGAGCATGCACAGGTGACAACGCCGGCGCAAATCGCCCGCTTCAAAGAGCTGAAGGTGATTGCCTCGATGCAGCCCAGCCATCTGCTTTCTGACATGCGTTGGGCGCAGGACCGGTTGGGGCCGAAGCGCGCGGCGACAGCTTATGCGTGGTTGGCATTTCTGAATAAGGGTGTGACGCTCGCTTTTGGGACGGATTATCCGGTCGAGCCGGTGACGCCATTCCGCGGGCTGTATGCGGCGGTCACGCGCCAGAGCGAGAACGGGAAGCAGGAATTCTTTCCGGCGCAAAGGCTGACGATGGATCAGGCTATTGCGGCTTACACGACGGGATCGGCTTTTGCCGAGTTCGAAGAGAAAGAAAAAGGCAAGCTGGTGCCGGGGATGCTTGCCGACTTCGTGGTGCTGGACCGCGATGTGACGGCGGCGGCGGCGGAAAAGGTTCTCGCGACCAAGGTGTTGCGGACGGTGGTCGGCGGGAAGACAGTTTACGAGGCGAAGTAAATCTTTCGAACGGAAGTCCGCATTTGCGCGTCTAACCTAACAGTGAGTTCTCACGCGTGATTGCACTCCTGCGATTCACGCCGGGGGCCACGCTCCATTTTTAATCCGGGCCTTTGCAAACGGGTATAATTAAATAGTTTAACGTCCTCGGAGGAAGCAGGTATATGGATTCGCGGGCATTTTGGCTGCGCATGAAAACCCATCGCTGGGTGTACTCGTTCAGCATTGTGGCTACGCTGGCGCTGGGTATTCTAATTGGTTCAGTGGTCTCTTACGGAGTGAAGGGCAAGGAAGGGCAGAAATCTTCGTCTTCCGACGCGACTCCCTTGACAGTTCCGTCTCCCAAGCAGCTTTCGGGTGAGTTCTCCCAGATCGCCAAGCAGTTGGGACCGACGGTGGTCAACATCAACACCGAGTCGACGATAAAGAATCCGCATCGGCGTCGTGGCGTGCCGGGTCAAGGTCCGGATGACGATGAGAACGGCGGCGGCCAGGGCGGCATGGATGACTTCTTCAACCGCTTTTTCGGCGGTCAAGGCGGTCCCAATGGCGATGCTGCGATCCGCGAGCGTTCGCTGGGTTCCGGTGTGATTGTGGATTCGAAAGGTTACATCGTGACCAATCGCCACGTGGTGGAGAAGGCGGACCGCATCCGCGTGCGTTTGCAGGATGATCCGCCGGGCGTGCAGCACGATGCCAAAGTGATTGGCGAGGACCAGGAGACCGATCTGGCCGTGATTAAGATTGAGATGTCGCGCCCGGTACCCGTCGCCAAGATGGGGAACTCCGACAGCATGGAAGTGGGCGATTGGGTGCTGGCCATTGGCAGCCCTTTCGGCCAGGTGGGTACGGTGACGGCTGGCATTGTGTCGGCCAAGGGCCGCGATATCGTGCCCGGCCGCCAGTTCCAGACGTTCATTCAGACCGACGCGGCGATCAATCCGGGAAATTCCGGAGGGCCGCTGGTTAATCTGGAAGGCGAAGTCATTGGCATCAATACCGCCATTTTGAGCGAAACCAACGCTTATGCGGGCGTGGGATTCTCGCTTCCTTCCAACACTGTGGTGCAGGTTTATAACCAGCTCATCGGACCCGAGCACCGGGTGGCTCGCGGATCGATCGGCATTATGTTTGACGCGGTCGAAAATCCGGCGATTACGCGGGTTTATGGCAATGGATCGGGCGTAACCATATCGAGCGTGGTGCCCGGCAGTCCGGCCGATGAGGCTGGTTTGAAGGTGGGCGACACCATTACCACTGTGGATGGAAAGAAGGTAACCAAGGGATCGGAGCTGGTGGCCGATATCGCGTCGCGCAAGCCGGGATCGAAAGTGGCGCTCGGGTTCGTGCGTAACGGCAAACAACAGGACACGAGCGTGACCATTGCGGATCGCGCCAAACTGTTTGCGGCGCGGCTGAACGACGATGACAGCGGTAACGACGAGAGCACGCCGAAGCAGGATAAGTTCGGCATCACGGTACGCAAACTCACGCCGGAGATGGCCGAGAAACTTGACATGCCCGCCGGCAAGGGCGTAATCGTGCAAGACGTGAAGCCGGGATCGTTCGCCGACGACATCAATCTGGGCCGTGGCGATGTGATTCTGGAAGTCAACAAGCAGCCGGTTAACAGCGAAGACGATTTTGCCAGGGTCGAATCCGGCCTGAAGAGCGGCCAGGACGTGGTATTCCTGGTGCGGCCGCGAGGTTCGACGCGGCAGGATGGAACCATCTTCGTACCTGGGACACTTCCGTAACCTGGAATGAGCCAACGGGAACTGGCATTGCGTCATCCGATAGAGGATGATTGCAATGCCAGCCTGCCCTTGGCCTTTATTTTTGCGCCGGGGTAATATGGCGGAAACTTGAGGGTCTACCGTTGGAGCAAAAGCATGGCGCGAAAACCGTGAGGGGATGGTTGGGCGCAACCTGCGTTCTGGCGGTGGCATGCCTCTACTTTTTCCCTGTTACAGCGCTTGCGCAGGATTCTTCGAGCGCCGCCGGCAATACTGTTCCAGCCAAGAAGACGGGCGGCACGAAGGCTGTGAGCCCGAAGGCGCACGCGAAGGCTGCGTCGGGGTCGAAGGCCAGTTCTTCCTCGGCGAAGGCACATCCGGCATCGCATCCCGCGGCTGGTCAGCATGCGAAATCGAACACGGCGTCTACCGCGCATAACAGTAAAGCGAAGTATGCGAGCGCGCGGAAGAACAGCAAGAGGAAGCCGCGCGGTCAACAGAAGATTGATTCCGAGCGTGCCCAGGCGATTCAGGAAGCGCTGATCCGCGAACACTACATGAGCGGCGAGCCGACGGGAACATGGAATCAGTCGAGCGAAGACGCGATGCGCCGCTATCAGGCCGATCATGGCTGGCAATCGAAAACCGTACCAGATTCACGGGCGCTGATCAGCTTAGGACTGGGACCGAGCCACGATCATCTGCTAAATCCCGAAAGCGCGATGACCACCGGACCGAATATTTCTCATGCGGCAGCGCCGGTAAGTTCCTCATCGCAGAGCCCGCTCTCGCACAGTGCCGAACCGGGAGCGCGCACGAGCACAAATCCAACCCCCGCAGCCGATCCAGCGCACGCAACCGTATCGGATCACGACGCGCCGAGCCCGCAGTGAGTCAGCACTCAGCATTCAGCATTCAGCATTCAGCCAACGAATCCTGGCGGTTGCGTCCCGCGAAGCGCTACACCTCTCCAAATTCTGAAACAGAAACTGACTTGGCTGATTGCTGATTGCTGAGTGCTGATTGCTGACTGCTACGTTCCGGACGTTCTTCGATAGCTATCCGTCACTGGCCGAGGGAAATAAGGCAGAGGCTGTGAGTTGACGATGGCCTGAGGATTGGCCTCTACCAGCGCATCGGCAACTTCTTCGCCGCAGATTTCAGCGGCGGCATCGCGAGCCGTGGAGAGCACCGGGATGCGCTTCTCGGTGTCGTGGGCGTCGGTTGCGAGCACGTGGACGGCATCGTGTTCGAGCAGCCAGTGGGCGGTGCGGCGGGCGCGTTCGCCCCAGAATCCGGTGAGC
Organism: uncultured Acidobacteriaceae bacterium; assembly: GCA_963818865.1. Taxonomy (GTDB): domain Bacteria; phylum Acidobacteriota; class Terriglobia; order Terriglobales; family Acidobacteriaceae; genus Sulfotelmatobacter. The sequence goes on along the minus strand of CAWFTQ010000012.1, from coordinate 221,186 downwards.
GCGGAGCCGGTCATCTGGATCACGCAACCTTGCTCGGCCCACTCCACCACGCGCTGCGGGCTCTCGCGCAGAATCGGATTGCGCTCGGGATGCGTGATCACCGCAGTAATGCCGCAGTCGCCCAGTTTGGTAAAACATTCCGTAATCTGTTGCGGCACGCTGTAATTGCTTAGCTCGACCAGCATGTAGTGCGAGCCTTCGATGGCGTAGCGCGCGGGATTCGCGAGCACGTCCTGCAAGTTGTCGTAGGAGAGATGGAAGTCGCAGCCCAGGCTGAGGGTGAGCGCGCTGCCCACGAGTTGCTGCAAGTGCGCGACCAGTCCCTGCAGATAAGGACGGTCGTAGTGGTAGCGGTCGTTGGCGTGAGGCGTGGCGACCTGGTGAGTGATGCCATCGGCCGCCGCCATGCGGCACATGGCGACGGAGACTTCCCAGGACTTCGATCCGTCGTCTACTTCCGGAAGAATATGGGAATGTATGTCGACCACGATTGTAGAAACACCGGCAACCGGATGCGGTTGCGCCTTCATTTGATTTAAGCAGATTCGGGGGGAAAGAGAAAGCGGGGGACATCTCTAGCGATAGTCCACTGGATATATCTCTCACCAGATTGTAGTGAGGGCGCGAGAGGCGCGGATTGCCTGATCGGCGGTGATCAAAGGAAGACCCTCGACCAAGGCGGTCGCTCCGATGATTCTGTCGGCAGGGTCCTTCGGGTATGAGGCCGGGAGCTCAAAAGCCTGTACACAGATACGACTGTTCATGGGCAGGACGACAAAACGCCGTTCCAGTTCTGACAAAAACGCTTCGAGCCTGGTATTGAAGCGAACTTGCCCCATACTGGAGAGTCTGGCCAACTCCAAGAGAGTCATATCCGAAATGGCAATCCCGCTGTCGCCTTGCCGCGCCTTGTCCATGGCATTTCTGGCGTTTTTCGAGATCTTGGCCGGGTTCAGGGCGATCCAGATAACAACGTGCGTATCCAACAGGATCAATATAGCTTGCCCCACTCTTCTGGAGAAAACGCGGGCGAGACAACGTCACCGGTGATCGTGCCCTTGCCTGCAAAGAAACCATAAAAATCGTCATCGTCTTTGTCTGCTGGAACAAGCTTAGCCACGGGCTTGCCGCGCTTGGTGATCAGCACGGCTTCCCGCTTGGACTGAACTTCATCCATGACCGCCAGACAATGGACTTTGAAGGCTCCCGCCGCCATCTTTTTCATGGAGAATGTCCTTTCGATCATGGTCATTATACCATAGTCATGAGTCAAGACGTTGATGTTCCTCCGAGATTATCAGGCAGATTGAGATAGGAAGGGGGAGATGATAAAACCATGAGCCAAGCATTCCCAGACTACCGTCGACGACCTTGTGACGCCAGCCAATCGTAGAATGTCGTTTTTCTTTTTCGGAGTTCGTTGCTGCTAATTGGAAACTTCCTGTTTAATTCGGCCTGGCGGTCACCTATGGCCCAGACTCCCGCAAAGTAAAATCCGATCCACAGGCTGATGAACATCAGGCCGATCAGCAGAAGGGGCAGTCCGCGCCAAGCATCCTGGACCATCGCCGAAATTAGAGTTGCAACGATCGTAGCCAGGCATGCCCCGAAAATACGTCCGGTCTTGGTCTTTGCTAACATACCGCGCTTTTGGAATTACGCCGTCCGATCATCCCACCGATTGAACCAAAATTCAATCTGCCCGTTCCCGCACTCCCTTGCCGCACCTGCAATGCCCGCTGTAGCATCAATATTCAGGCATTCATAAGGAGAAATTATGGCAACCGATACGCTGGCTTCCCCGGCCACTTTGGGCTACAACCCGACCAAGGTTTTCAAGAATTTTATTGACTGCGAGTGGGTGGAATCTTCGACTGGTGAAACATTTGAAGATCGCAATCCCGCCGATACGCGCGACGTGGTCGGCATCTTTCAGAAATCGGCGAAGGCCGATGTTGACGCGGCCGTCGACGCCGCGAAGCGAGCCTTTACAAAGTGGCGACTGGTGCCGGCGCCGCGGCGCGCGGAAATGGTTTTCCGCGCCGCCGAGATTCTCATCGGTCGCAAAGAAGACTATGCCCGCGAGATGACGCGCGAAATGGGCAAGGTGCTTAAGGAGACTCGCGGCGACGTGCAGGAAGCAATCGATGCCGCTTATTACAACGCCGGCGAGGGGCGCCGGCTGTTCGGTCCCACTGTGCCTTCGGAGCTGCCGAACAAGTTCGCCATGGCGGTGCGACAGCCCATCGGCGTCTGCGGCATGATCACGCCGTGGAATTTTCCCATGGCAATTTCTTCCTGGAAGTTGTTGCCCGCCATCGTCTGCGGCAATACATGCGTCATCAAGCCGGCGCAGGATACTCCGCTGTCTACGTTTAATCTGGTGCGTGCGCTCACCGATGCCGGCCTGCCGAAAGGCGTGATCAACATCGTCGGGGGATTCGGCGCAGACGTAGGCACGCCGCTGGCTGAGCACGCCGATGTGCGCGCGGTCTCGCTCACGGGATCTTCCGCGGTCGGCCGCATCATTGGCGGCATCGCGGCGAAGAGTTTCAAACATTGTTCGCTGGAACTTGGCGGCAAGAATCCCATGATCGTGCTGGACGACGCGAACCTGGATCTCGCCATCGAAGGCGGCCTCTGGGGCGGGTTCGGCACCACCGGCCAGCGTTGCACTGCGACCAGCCGCATCATCGTGCAGAAAGGCGTTTATCGCGAGTTCATTGAACGCTATGTTGCACGCGCGAAGAAACTGAAAGTCGGCAACGGCCTCGACGAAACGGTTGAGATGGGTCCGGCGGTCAACGAAAAGCAACTGCAGACTGACCTCAGCTATGTCGAGATTGGCAAGAACGAAGGCGCAAAGCTGATGTGCGGCGGCAAGCGTCTGGATAAAGGCGATTATCAATACGGCTGGTTCATGGAGCCGACCGTGTTTACCGACGTCGATCCGAAGATGCGCATCGCGCAGGAAGAAATCTTCGGCCCCGTCGTGTCGATCATTCCTTGCGACGATCTGGAAGATGCGATTGAGATCGCCAACGGCATCGAGTACGGGCTCTCGTCCGCGCTCTACACGAAAGATGTGAATAAGGCATTCGCTGCCATTCGCGACCTCGAGACCGGCATTACCTACATCAATGCGCCGACGATTGGCGCGGAAGTTCATCTTCCCTTCGGCGGCACCAAGGCCACCGGCAACGGACACCGCGAAGGCGGCATTGGGGCGATTGATTTTTATACAGAGTGGAAGTCGGTGTACGTGGATTATTCGGACACGCTGCAGAAGGCGCAGATCGACCGAGCGGACTGATAAAGAGCGATTTTGGAAATGTCTTCGTCTGATAAGAGAGCTAATCGTCTCACTGCTGCTGGGGTTCTACAACGCTACAGTGACGAACTGCTCCCTGCGTTCGTCGGTATGACTCTTAACGATGTGAATCAGGTGGGTCTCTTCCATGAGCGACCGCTGCATGTCGCGTGCGTTCGCGGCATTATGGAGGAGATCGAAGCCTTGGTTGAGGGTGGGGCAGATGTGAACGCGACAGGTGAGCTCGGGAATACTCCATTGCACGAGGCCGTTGGCCACGGGCGCAAGGAAGTGATCAGGTTTCTACTGGAGCGTGGCGCTTCCCGGAGCGCGACTAATGAACGAGGGGAAACGCCTCTCGACCTTGCGAAGGCTGGAGTACGACACGAGATCATCGAACTGCTAGCTTGAGATTCGAACGGAACCTCCGGCCTCTTCGGTCCAACGGCAATTTGATTTCTCTGCGTCCTCCGCGTCCTCTGCGGTTAGAATTTGACTGATGCCCACCACCCAAGCCCGCGCAGTCACCGCCGCCAAGCGCCTCGAGAACGTTCGCTACGCCATTCGCGACCTGGCTTGCGTAGCGGATGAAGTCACTCAACAGGGACACAAAGTTCTTGCGCTGAACGTCGGCGATCCTCTCAACTTTGACTTCAAAACTCCGCCGCACATCATTGAGGCGGTTTATAAGGCGATGCGCGATGGGAAGAACGGTTACGCGCCGTCGCCGGGCATTCCGCAAGCGATTGAGGCGATTCGCGACGAGGCGATGCGCAAGGGCATCATGACGGTGCGCGATGTTTTCGTCACTTCGGGCGTGAGTGAGACAGTCGATCTCTGCATCTCCGCGCTGGTAAATCCTGGCGAGGATATTCTTACGCCGAGTCCGGACTATCCGCTTTACTCGGCGGTGTTGTGCAAGCTGGGGATCGCGCTGAACGCTTACGATCTGAATGAAGAGGACGCGTGGCAGCCGGAACTGGCTGACATCGAGTGCAAGCTTACGCCGGGGACGCGCGGCATTGTGCTGATCAATCCGAATAATCCTACGGGATCGCTGTGCTCGCGGCAGATGCTGGAACAAATTGCCGAGATTGCGCGGCGGCATAATCTAGTTGTCTTCTCGGATGAGATTTACGACAAGCTGGTCTTCGATGATGAAAAGCCGGATGGAACTCCGCACATCGCATTCGCTGCGGTTGCGCCCGATGTGCCTTGCATCACTTTCGGCGGGATGTCGAAAAACTATTTGGTTCCGGGATGGCGCATTGGCTGGGGCATTGTTTCCGGCGATGCGGCGGCGGTGAAGCCTTATACAGAAGGGATTCACCGGCTGCTGCGGGCGCGGTTGTGCGCCAATCATCCGGAGCAATATGCCATCAAGCCGGCGCTGGAAGGTCCGCAGGATCATCTGATCGAAGTGCAGCGTAAGCTGCGCTCGCGGCGCGACCTGACGCAGAAGTGGTGCGAAGCGACGCCGCGCGTAAGTTGCGTTGCGCCGCGCGGCGCGTTCTACGCGTTTCCGCGCATCGATATTCCAGAGAGCGACGAAGTCTTCGTCAAGGAACTCATTCGCCAGAAGCATGTGATGGTGGTGCACGGTTCCGGATTTGGTCAGAAGCCTGGGACGCAGCATTTTCGGATTGTGTTTTTGCCGGATGAGAAGACGCTGACGAAGGCTTATGCTTCGATTGGTGAATTTATTCGGGAGAGATATTAGCTTAGCCGAGCGCGGCTTCGAAACCTCTGGGCAAAGGATCGGGAAGGAAAGCTATCCGCAGTAGTTCCAGTTTAATTTGCGCTTCCGGCCATTCCGGGTGCTCACTGCGTACCCGCTCGCGGCTGAGTTCACGGGCAAACATGCTCATCTCGTAGGCTAGAACCAGCCGCTGCGCTGTCGCAAAGACAAAATCTAATGGCAGGTCGCGGGCTAGATGCCGTAGTTCACGGTGCGGAGGGCGTCTTTGTAAGCTTCGCGGGTTTCGGTGAACTTTGTGTGGGCATCGTGTTCGCGGAAGTGGGCGTCGTCCCATTTCTCCCAGGCGAGCATGGAATGGTCGGGAGTAGCGAGAGCTTCTTCGGCGCGAATGGCGGCCACCCATTCGTCGGTGGCTTGCTTGTAAGCGAGACGGAGTTGATCGAGATTGGCTGAGGGCACGGCTTGCAGAGTAAAGGCACGGTGTATCCGGGGTCAATCGGATGGGGCGAATTTCACAGAAAATTAATAGTGGGGCGGACAATCAAGGTGAAGAGCCAAGTCACGGGCTACGGACGGGAGCGTCCGTTCCGCACGGACAACCGGAGACACATATTTTACAAGCCTCTGACATCAGCGGCTGGGCGCGGTTGTAGGCTCTTGGGGACGCAGGCTGAGGTAAAGGCGTTGTGTTCACTATGGAGAATCAATTCATGAAATGGATCAATGGTCATCTGTCTTATGGAGTGGGGGCGGCGGCTTTGATTTCCTTGTTTTGGCTGGCGCGGCCAGTGGAGAGTTCGGCGCAGGCCTCTGGTGAGGGGACGCAAAGGGCGATTGGCGCGGGCACGACGATTGTGCACAGCAAGTTTGGCGGGCAGATTTTTGGCTTCGACGTTGACCAGAACGGCGCCGAAGGCGTGCTGAGTGAAAACAAGCTGCTGGCCAATGGGAATGTGCTGGCTGCGGTGGAAACTTTCGATCAGAAGACCGGGAAGATTCTGAAGGTGGTGTCCGAGACGGAGAATCAGGACAATTTCCTGACGCAGGGAATTCAGGGCACCAGCGTGGGGCTGGTGGAGCAGGAGATCGTGACCGGACTTTATGTAACGGACCGGATTTATGACGTGATGGATCCGCTGAAGTCGAATGCGATCACGGGTACGTGGACGCCTCCGCTGGCGAATGACGACATCATTATTGGACTTAGCCGGAACCAGGCGTCGACGACCACGGCGGTGCTTTACTTTGAGAATGACGGCAACAATTTTTCCTCATTTGTGTTCGGTTCGAACGTTGGGGCAAATACGTTTGAGCCGGTTGTCAATCTAACGAACCCGATCTTTGGCTTTAACGAGGCTCCGCAGGTGGCGTATGACAGCGTGACGAACCAGGCGGTGGTGGCGTCCTCGAATGGCGAGGTGGGTGGACCGCCGCCGGTGTTTGCGCTGGTGGATCTGACGACGGGTGTGGTGAACACGTTCAATGGAATCCCGGGACCGCCGCCGTTTCGGCAGGGATCGATCAATGGGCTTGCCGTGGATTCGGAGGACGGGATCGCCTGCACGACGACGGAGGTTGATTTCAGAGTGGAGTTCTACGATCTGGCAAAACTGAAACAGGATTCGCCGTGGTACTGCCGGGGGCGACCGGGCAGATTGAGAGTGGATCGGACGTGGAATACGATCCGATCCACAAGCTGTTTTTTGTGGCGCAGTCGGTGTCGAGCACGGCGGCGGGGAGCAGCATTCAGGTCTATAACACGAAGGGGAAGTTGGTGGAGTCGCTGAATGGGTTTAGTTTCTCGAACGCGTTCAACGTGGTGGGGACGCACATTGCGTTGAATCCTAGTAATCGCTCTGGATATGTGGATGGGCCGGACTCTGGGGTAACGGAGATTCAGTCGTTCACTTACTAGAAAAGGCGGCAGCGGGCGGGGCCGCTCTACACCAAACTATTTCAGTTTGGCGTATTCCGTTTTGGCTTGCTGGAGGATGGGGATATCTGGGTCGGCGTTTTTCCAAAGAGCCAGGAAATTCTGGTATTCGGTTTTCGCTTTGGCCGGGTCGCCGAAGAGGGCGTAGGAGCGGGCCAGGCCGAGATGCGCGAGCGCAGCGATGGGCTCGTTTTGCGCGATGCCGGGGTGGTCGATAATCTTCTGGAACTCGGCTGCGGCGGCACTGCTTTGATGCGCTGCGACAAGGGCTTCGCCACGCAAGTACGCGGGATAGAGGGAGAAGGTAAGAGCTTGCGCGGGAGAACCCAGTTCATAAGGAAGAGCCGGGGCGAGCGCTTCGATTGCTTTGGCTGATCTGCCGGCTTGGAGAGCGATGGCGGCGCGGACCATGGCGAGGTATTCGAACTGGACGATGGTGTCTTGCGGGAAGCGTTTGGCCAGATCGTCGGCGAGGTGCGCGGCATGGGTGGCGTCGCCGGCGAGGCCGAGGGAGATGGCTGAGATGGACTCAACGTCTCTGCCGGTGGAGAGAGCGAGCGCGCCTTGTGCTTGCTGCCGCGCGGGGGCCGCATTGCCCACCAGCGCTTCGCGCACGGCGGATTCGGCTTCATAAGCCGCGGCTGTTTCTTTTTCGTCGGCGTGCTGGGCGGAGACGGATGCGCGCCGAGTTAGCTCGCGGGCTTCGGAAAACTTTCCGGCATAAGTGGCGGTGTCCGATTGGTTGTAGAGGAGAACATCTTCGAATCCCGGCTTGCCCATGACTGCGGCGGCTTCACGCTGCATGGCGGTCTCATCGTGTTGCAGGAAATCGATGCTGTAGAGGCTGAGGTGAATGAGCGGACTATCGAGATTGTGGGCTTGCGCATCTTGCGCCGTCGCTTTGGCTTCATCCAGGCGATTCACCACTAAATAGCTGTTCACGAGGTTGGCGTAGCCGATTCCGCTGGCGGGATTAAGTTTCAACGACTGTTGAGCTGCGGCGAGGGCCTTATCGTACTCGCCGAGAGTGCCGTAGATGACGCCTAAACGCCGGGTGGAATATCGTCACGAGGATAGGTTTGCTCCCAGAGTTCGCAGGTGTTGCGGGCGGCTTCGAGATCTCCGGCAACGTAATTTTCATAGTGCGAAGCGATGTAGAATTTTTCGCGCTCGCTTACGCGCTGGCGCAGTTCGTAGGCCTGGCGGGCATTCTCAGCGGAGCGGGCGGTCTCGCCCAGATTGCCGTAGCTGGATCCGAGGCGCGCATAGGCCATGGCAAAGTTGGGATCGAGGCTTACGGCGCGCTGGAAAAACGGGATAGCGGAAGCGTAATCGTCCTTTACCATCTGCGCCCGGTACCCGAGGCTGTAGGCCTGCAGAGCCTCGAGGGACGGCGTGGTTACACTCTCCGGGGGCGCATCGTACTTCTGAACCGAGGCCAGAGATTCACCCAGCTTCTCCCGGATTTTCGTTGCGACCTCGGCCAGGGCTTTCAGGATTTGCTCTTTCCGGTTGGCTGTGGTCTGTTGGTCGGCAAGCACGTCGCCGTTATGGCAGTTGATGGCTTTCAGTCCTACGACGTATTGGCTGCCTAAACTGGAAATTGAGCCTTCGATAGTGGCGGCACTGCCGGTGCGCTGGCAAACTTCACGAGCCAGTTCGTGAGTGAGTCGCGCGTCTTTGGGCTGGGACATCAGAGTGAGCGTCTGCGCGATTCGCTCGTCGGAGAGCAAGTTGAGAAACGGCGACTGCTCCAGTTGCGACGACAGCCCCTGGCGCAGCGTGCCGTCGAAGACAGGATCACCGGTGGTATTGGTGAATTCGGCGAGGACGACACTATCTTTTTCAGTGAGGCGCGGGGCGGAGCGCGAATGGAGGAAGATTAAGAATGCGATGGCTGCGAGTACTATCACCACGGCGGCGGCGAGTGGCCACGGAGTTGCGCTCTTCGAGACTGCGGGGGTTGCGCTCGCGGAGGGCGTGCTGGAGCGATGGACGAGGCCGAAGCGGAGCGTGAACCGGCATGCGTGATCGCGCTGGTGGGGGCGGAATCCGTTGCGGCGGCGAGCGATCCCGAACTGTTTAGCACGCCACGGCGTGATTCGGACTCGCGCTTCAGCCGCTTCAGGTCAGCGCGAATTTCGGCCGCACTCTGGTAGCGCAGGTCGCGATCTTTTTCCAGGGCTTTGTTAATGATCTCTTCGAGCCGGGGCGGAAGTTCAGGGTTCAGGCGGATGGCGGGAGGGGGATCGTGTTCCAGAATTGCATTGAAGATGACGGCGGAAGTGTCGCCGCGGAAGGGCAGTGCGCCGGTCGTCATTTCGTAGAGGACGGCGCCGAAGGAAAACAGATCGGTGCGCGCGTCGAGTTCCTTGCCCCGGGCCTGCTCCGGTGACATATAGGCGACAGTGCCAATGGCCGCGCCGGGACTGGTCAGGTGCTCGTCCATGGTTTGGGATTGCGTGTGATCGCTTGCGAAGTGGCTGGAAGAACCGGCAACGGGTACGACTTTGGCTAAACCGAAGTCAAGAATCTTGGCATGACCGCGCTTGGTCAGAAAGATGTTGGCGGGTTTGATGTCGCGGTGGATGATGCCTTGAGAGTGAGCAGCGTCAAGTGCGTCGGTGATCTCGATACCCAGCGATAACACAGTTTCGAGGTCGAGTGGCCGGCCCGCGATGCGATGCTTCAGGGTTAAGCCGTCCAGATATTCCATGACCATGAAGGACAAGCCCTGGTCTTCGCCAATCCTTTCCTGACCAATCTCAAAAATCACGCAGATATTGGGATGGCTCAGAGCGGAGGCGGCCTGCGCTTCACGCTGGAAACGGACGAGAGCGTGCTGGTCCCGGGCCAATGCGTCGGGCAGGAACTTCATGGCAACAAAACGATGGAGGGTAATGTCTTCGGCTTTGTAGACTACGCCCATGCCGCCGCCACCAAGCTTTTCAACGATGCGGTAATGGGAGATGAGCCGGCCGATCATGAAGTAAAGAGTTTAACCTGTGGCGCGATCATAGGAGGGCTAGCGTCGGCAAGTCAATCCGCGGGCCAGGTCTATCCAGCGCTGTTGGCTGGGCTCAAGAAGTCAAAACGCAAAGGCAGCGGGCGAAGGCGCCCGCTCTACGCGAAGAGGGTTGAGTGATTTTCTCTGATAGGTTGCCGTGTCTGCAGGAAAACGTGTAGGATTGCGCGGTTCCTTCCGTCCACACTCGGGGCCCTCGGTAAAACTGGAAAACTTGAGCTCGCAAGCCAAGCGACTGCGAGGGTGCTCGTGCGGTTCGAAGTGTGGGAAACAAAAACCATGCACAGAAAAGAGGAAACCATGAGACGCAATCAGCTGCTGCCGTCTGTAGGGATCGTGTTGTTCCTGGCGTGTTCGCTGGCCGCGCAGGATAAGAGTAAACCTGGCACTCTGGCCAGCATCGAGTTCCAGAAAGTGAAGATCAGCAACGTGCCGCAATACGAAGCGGGACGCAAACAGAAGGCCGCGTGGCACAAGCAGCAGAACGATCCGCTGCCATTATTTGTATGGGAGACCATCAGCGGCGATGACACGGGAACGTTCCTGGTCGGCCACTTCGACCAGCACTGGGCCGATTACGACAAACCAGTAGTTACAGATGAGGCGGACCTGGCGGAATTCCAGAAGGTGATCGGGAGCTATGTGGAGTCGGTCACGACTCGCTACTATGACTTCATGCCCAAGGTTAGCAACGAAAGCGGAGACCCGGGGCCGGCGAAATTTTCGGAGATAGTCACTCTACCAAGTGCGCTACGGAAAGGACTCGGATTTTCGCTCGGGGATTGAACGGGTTCACGAGGCCGCCATCAAAACCAAGTGGCCGGTCAATTACGGATTCTACCAACTGGTAAACGGTGGACGCGCGGGCACGTTCGTGCTATCCATTCCGCACAAGAGCTGGGCTGATTTTGAGGACAAGCCCGATACGAAACCCTTCCGAGACATGCTCAAAGAGGCGTTTGGACAAGCCGAGGCGGATTCTATTGTTGATCGGTTTGACCGCTCGGTCGAGAGGGAGACGAGCGAAATTATCCAGTTTCGGCCGGACCTAAGTTATCTTCCGGCCAAATAGCGGGATTTGTCATCCGCGAATTTGATTGAAGGCCCACCCTTCGTTTCTTGAAGGGTGGGTTTTTTTGCGACTGCGATGAGTCGGGAATTATTTCCCAGCTGGCTGGGAGCCTTGCCCTGGTTTCTCGAATTCCTCCGCCATCCAGTGCTGGAGGGCGGTGATATTTTGCGGACGGCCGAGGAAGTTCTTGACTAAATCATTGGCTGACATCGATCCACCGGGTTCGAGGACGACGCGGCGGTAGCGCATGGGGGCGTCACCGGCGAGGAGATTTCGATGATCGAATTGGAGGAAGAAATCTTCGGCGATCACTTTATCCCAAAGATAAGTGTAATAAGCGGACGAGTAGCCGCCGAGATGGCCGAAGGATGCCCACTGATGAGTGTCGGGCAAGGGCGTGAAGAGTGTGTAGCGGCGGGCATCGTCGTCGGTGACTTGGTCGAGATTCACGTCCTCGGGCTTGGTCTTGTAAATATCGTAGGAGATGGCGCTATAGGAATTCTGGCGGCCGACCCAGCCGCCGCGGCCGAAGGCGGAAGCGCGGTTCATGCGGGCGACGAGTGCGGCGGGAATGGGCTCGCCGGTTTTGTAGTGGCGAGCGAATTTGGCGAGGACCTGCGGGCTGCTGATCCACTCTTCCAGCATTTGCGAGGGGGCTTCGACGAAATCGGATTCCATAGTGATGCCACTGATGCCGGCCCATTGCTGCTGGCCGCCGAGGATGTGGTGCATGAGATGGCCGAATTCATGGAAGAAAGTTTGCACGTCGCCATAATCCATGAGACCGGGATCGGTGGTGGTGGGCACGGGAAAGTTGCAGACGAGGATGGCCTCAGGCAATTGCTTGCCGCGAATGCCGTCGAGTACGGGGGCCATTTCGGCGTGGCTGTACTTGCCGGGGCGCGGGTGCATGTCGAGATAGAAGCGGCCGATGGGCTTGCCGCCGTCAATGACGATCCAGGTTTCGACGGTGGGATCCCAGGAGGGAACGTTTTGTTCCTGCTGGAAGCTCACATGGAAAAGGTCGGCGGCCGTGTCGAGAATGCCTTGCTTTACTTCCATGAAGGGAAAATAGGGGCGGACGGATTGAGAGTCGAAATCGTATTTGGTGCGGCGCACTAATTCGGAGAGATATGCGCGTTCGTAGTCCCAGATTTCTTTTGCGGAGGGATTGGTTTTCTGTTTTTCGACGAGGAGCATTTCGAACTCGCGTTGAGATAAGGCGCGGGAAGCGTTGTTTACTTCTTTAATAAAGTCGGCAATGCTTTGGCCTTTGGCGATCATCTTATCCGCGGCGTTGTAGTCGGCCCATGAGGCATAGCCGAGGAGTGTGGCGATCTCGTATCTGGTCTTCATCAGGCTGGTTATGACTTCCTGATTCTTGGGGTAGGCGCGGGTGTTGAAGGCGAGCGACATACGGCGGCGCAGGGAATCGCTTTTGGCGAAAGTGAAGACGGGATAAGCGTCGGGATAATCGGTAGTGAGCTGAATTTTGCCGTCGGCGCCGGGTTTATGGCGATCGATGTAATCCTGGGGCAGGCCGTCAAGTTCGGAGGGATCGGCCTCGACGATTTTCTGGCCGTCGGAAATATTACGATCGAACATGGACTGCTCTTCGGTGGCCTGGTCGTTCAGCTTCTTGAGGCGGGCGCGAGTGGCATCGTCTTTATCGACACCAGCGAGACGGAATTCGAGAAGCTGGCGTTGGACGTAGTAGCGTGTGGCGGCGTCGGCTTGGGAGAGATCGAGCGCGGCGAGAGCGTTGTAAACATCGTGGTTGAGAGAGATCGCAGTCTGGGCGGCGCTGGCTTTGGTGAGCATGGCCGTGGCGTGGTCGCGAAAAGTGGAGTCGGGGTGGACCTGTTCCATGAGGCCGGCGAAGTATCCGGCGGAGTTGTTTTGGTGGACGGCTTCGTCGAAGGGGACGAGCGTGTTTTCAATGGTGCGCGGGCCTTTGGCGGCGAGCAGGGTGTCGATGGCGCGCTGGCCGGCGGCGAGGCGGTCGGTTTCGATCTTTTCGAAGGCGGCGACGTCCGGCTTGGTGGCCCAGATGGTGGGCTGAGAAACCGTAGCTTTCTGCGCGGAGAGCACGGCAGCGAGAACGAACGGAAGGCAGAGGAAGATAGCCAGGCGAACTGCGAGCAACATGAATAACCTCGTCAAGGAAGTTTTTTGTGGATCGATTTAGGGCCGGTGATTCTAGAAACCGATTTCGAAGTGTCGGGTAAATTGTTGATGAGAGCGAGTTCCGATGTCAAGCGGAGCGCCTCAACGTATCGTCACCGCGGATGGCAGTGTAATTCGGACCCAAGAAACAAGATCCCGGCATCCGGGGCAGCCTCCCGATTTCCCTGTTCTTTTGGAGCATTGACCTCAGGCTGGCGCCATAGGATAATCGCGGCTCCGGACTGGCCGGGGAGTTACCCGTCTTTTGAGGCGGCTGGGGGGCAGCCTCGATATCGGTTCGGGTACAACTGAGTTCCTCCGCGAGAGAATCCTATGTCACTTCGGCGTCTTGCAGTCCGTTCCATGAGTGCGCTTCTAATCGTGTCGGTGAGCGCCCTCTGTCTGGGGCAGAGTCTTTTCGTAGCCGGCAAATCTCATTCCGCCGCTTCGAGTTCGTCGGCAAACGCGCCCGGCACACTATCGCGCGGAGACTGGTCCGAACTGTCCAAACTTATGCCGGGACATCCCTATACGTTTAATTTTGGAAGCTCGGTGGCGATAGCGGGCGATACCGTCGTGGTTGCCGCCCAGAACGGCTACACCGCAGCCTATGTTTTCGTTAAGACTTCTGCGGGATGGGGATCGCTGCCGGTGGCGGGATTAAGTGTGCCGCCTGACACGCTCGTCATAACCGGCGCAATCGCCATCGATGGCGATACGATCGTAATCGGCAACACTTCCGGTGGTGCCGGATACCCGAGTTACGCTTACGTCTACGTCAAGCCAGCGGGCGGTTGGACAGCTATGTTGCCCACCGCCGTTTTAACTCCGTCTGACACGATCGATGGCTGCTTTGGAAGTTCCGTGGCCATTAACGGGGATACCATCGTCGTCGGGGATGTCGGGGGTTGCTTGTCTGGCACATCTTTGGGATCGGCCTACATATTTGTGAAGCCCCCCGGTGGCTGGGTCAATGGCACCCAGACGGCAAAGCTGACGGCATCGGATACAGTGATGACGGACTTTTTCGGAGCGTCCGTTTCGATCAGCGGAAGCACGGTTGCTGTGGGTGCTCCGCAATTCCAGACCGAGCCCGGAAAAGCTTACGTATACGTCCAACCGGCATCCGGCTGGGCTGACATGACTCAGACTGCGGAATTGACTGCGTCTGACGCTCAAGCCGAGTTTGAAGTTGGATTCTCTGTCTCGGTCAGTGGCGATAACATTCTGGCGGGCGCGCCCAGCATTTACAACCTGAACTATCCACCGGGGAATGCTTACCTGTTCACGAAACCTCCCGGAGGATGGGTCAATATGACGCAGACTGCGGAACTCTTACCCGGTTCCACCAGGCCCGGTCAGAATTTTGGAGAGTCGGTGACGATCTCCGGAAATCTGGCCGCCGTCGGCGCGCCGTGCTTCGGCACACCGCCCAATAGCGAGGAAGGTGGAATTTACATCTTCCAGGAACCAGCCGGAGGATGGAAGAATGCCACCGGGTTCACGGCGCTCACTGCTGCAGATGCCCACTATTTGAACCTCGTGGGTTCTTCCGTGCGCATGAGCGGCAAAGTATTCGTGACGGGATCTTTTTCGGGCGGTTTTCCAGGAAAGGCGTACGTTTTCGGATTGCCTTGATCGATTTGCGGTTAATCAATACGGCTGGTCGAAGAAATAAATATCGAAGAATAATTTAAGAGGCGCTATGCTGAATTTGAATTCGAGGGCCGCTAGGCGATCTTTCCCGCAAGTCAAGAAACCGGCTCGTCTGCCGCAAGCGTTGCAGAGCAGCTTGAACGCGTATGCCTTGTCCGCGGCGGCTGCCGGCGTCGCCGTACTCGCCTGTGCGTCACCCGCCCAGAGTGCTCCCATTTGCAAGAATCCTTCCGCCGCGATTCACTCGGACAACGCCTTCCCGCTGAATCCAACCGGTGTTGGTCCCGCCCCTTTTTTCGTCGCGCAATCTACGCTGCAATATTTTCTCTCGACCACCGGAGTAAGCAGCCTGCGCTGGTGGAATCGCGGCTTCTTTACACCGAATTCCGGCGGAGCCAAGGTTTTGTTAGGAGCCAACAGTCTCCCTGCCAATGTGGCTCCCGGGGCTGAGATTGGGCCGGGCGGCCAGTTTGGCGAGGGCGCTTCCTATGGCATGCTTTTCACCTACGGCAAGGGAAATGTTTCCCATGTCCAGGGTGGTGGAACCAAGCAGAAGCACCGCGGAAATCTGAGCCTGACGCAAGACAGTTATGTCGGATTTCAATTTTCGCAGTCGGGCAGCGTTCACTACGGGTGGGCGCGACTCGCGGTTTCGTTCCACAACAGCGGCACCAGCAAGCAGTCCGTTCTGCACGTGCTCAGTTTCGGATACGAAAGCACTCCGAACCTGGCTATCGCTGCGGGCAGTTGTTCTGGATCCGAGCAAGGGGATTCTGGCGCGCCCGGCAGATCGTCCCCAGCTTCCTCGGGCGCAACGCTTGGCGCGCTAGCCCTGGGCAGCGTAGGACTCGCGAAATAAAATTAGAAGTATCTTGCTGATCGCGTGCGGCCGACAGCCGAGCGCGGCCGTCCCCGCACGAACTCCTCTGCGGCAAACGAAGGTAACGTTCCCTGTTGATTACCTATTTTTGGTGCAGATGGGCTTGTGGTAACGTTTGAATTACCGCATATTCAAAAGGCTTGAATAAGGTTTTTCGTCCACGTGTCTTCGTCGACTCGCAAACCGGGAATCCATATTGCATGGACCACGGTCACCTACCGCAGTGTGGCCTTGATGATCCTCGCCGGTCTGCTTCTGTTCCTGGTAGGAATGCGGTTTACGTTTCCGCAATTTACCGAGAGCAGCATGAAGGCGGCGGACGGCGTGGTGAACCGAGTATTGGAGCGAGTGGCGGGGATGGCGCCGCCAGCGGGCAGTGGCATGTCCACGGCGCAGCAGGCTCACTTCACGGCGCTCGATGGCACGGTGCGGGTGAAGAAAGGGAGCAGCAGTAGCTGGCTGGCGGCGGACTACAACGTCCCGTTGGATAAAGGTGACGTAGTGCAGACCGGATCGGAAGGTATGGCGAAGGTGGTGTTCAACGACGGCACCAGCTACACCGTGAAACAGGATTCACTGATCGTGATCGAAGAAAACTCGGCCAACGATCAGCAGCAAACCAACGTGGCCGTGGCGGTGAGTACCGGAACGGTGGATCTTTCGACCGCGACTTATTCGCAAGGTTCGAAATCGCAGGTGATTGTGGACGGAGCGACGGCATCGCTGGCTCCAGAATCGGCGGCGCAGGTGCACAACGATCCTAAGCTGGATCAGCACGAGATCCTGATGAAGAAGGGCGCGGGCGAAGTCACGCGCAATGGCGAAACCGTGCAGTTGGCCAATTGGGAGAAAGTCAGTTTCCAGCGGGCTGAGCCGCACATGGAGAAGGCGAAGGGTACGGGGCCGCCGACGCCGATTTCTCCCGCGAACATGGCGCCGATTTTTACCTCGGACGAGACCACCAAGGACGTGGAATTTTCCTGGACACCGATGGCGAATGCGGCGGGTTACCGGCTTCGTATATCGAGGAATCCCTACTTTTCCTCTACACTGGTAGATAAGAGAGTGAACACAGCGGACGTAACGGTTACAAGCCTGGGCGAAGGTGCGTACTACTGGGTGGTACAGTCGTACGAAGCGTCGGGAAAAGAGTCGGTCGAGAGCGAGAAAAATCGTTTCACTATTATTCCCAAGGGAAAGCAGACGGAAGCGATCGATCTGGAACTGGATCCGTTCATTCAGCACGGACATGTGATCGAAGTAACCGGAAAGACCCAAATTGGGGCGCGCGTGATGGTGAATGGGCGGGAGGTGCCGATGATCAGTACGGATGGCACGTTCCATTACTTTACGCCGCCGCTGGCCACCGGCGAAGCGGTGATCACGGTAACGGCGCAGACGTCGGTGGGCGGAGTGAATACGCAGCAGAAGAAAATAATTATTCAGTAGATTCGCGTAAAGATTATGCAGGCCGGGTTCGCCCGGAAATCGAGCGGTTCGAATAGGCAAAAGCGAGAGAAGATTTCGTCATGTCAAGCAACGGGTTTCATTCATCGCGTTCCCATAACCTCCGGTCTTTATTCAGCCTGTTCTCGAGCGATCTGGCGATCGATCTGGGGACGGCCAACACCTTGGTGTACGCACGCGGCAAGGGCATTGTGGTGAACGAGCCCTCCATTGTCGCCATCAACAAGAACACCGGCGAAGTGGAGGCCGTGGGCAAGGAGGCGAAAGAGATGCTGGGCCGCACGCCCGGCAACATTGTCGCCATCAAGCCCATGAAGGACGGCGTAATCGCCGACTTCAAGGTCACCGAGAAGATGCTGAACTATTTCATCCAGAAGGCGCACAACCGGAAGATGCTGGTGCATCCGCGGATCGTGATTGGCGTGCCTTCCGAAATTACCCAGGTGGAAAAGCGCGCGGTCATGGACTCGGCGTATCGCGCCAAAGCCAGTGAGGTGCACCTGGTGGAACAGGCCATGGTGGCGGCGATTGGAGCGGGCCTGCCGATTACGGAGCCGAGCGGCAACATGGTGGTGGATATCGGCGGAGGCACAACCGACATTGCGGTAATTTCGCTGAGCGGCATCGTTTACTCGCGTTCGGTGCGGATGGCGGGCAACCAGATGGACGAAGCCATCATGAATTATCTGAAGCGGAAATATAATTTGCTGATCGGCGAGCGCACGGCTGAGCAAATTAAAATGGAGATTGGCTCCGCCCACCAGCTCGACAAGCCGATGACCATGGAGATTAAGGGGCGCAATCTGATTGAAGGTGTGCCTAAGACGATTACGGTGGATGATGGCGAAGTTCGCGAGTCGCTCAGCGAATGTGTATCGACGATCATGAATGCGATTCGCGTAGCTTTGGAGCGGACGCCGCCGGAGCTTTCGGCAGACATCAGCGACCGCGGCATTGTGCTGACCGGCGGCGGGGCGCTGTTGAAGAATCTGGATAAGCGCATTCGCGAGGAAACGGGATTGCCGGTTTCCATCGCCGACGATCCGTTGTGCAGCGTGGTGCTGGGCACGGGTAAGATGCTCAGCGACTTCAAGCTGCTCAGAAAAATTTCGATTGAATAAATCGTAGCGCCGGCGTCCCGCCGGCAAGCCGCCGGGACGGCGGCGCTACCAAGATCTTGTTTTTATGGAATCTGTCCTCGGCCGTTACCGTAATCTGACTATCCTGGTGGGAGTGTTATTTCTGCAGGTGCTGGGACTGGCGGTACAGGTCAAGCGCAGCGGGGACGCGGAAAGCACTCGCCTGATCCGCATCTGGGCGGTAGACACAATTACTCCTTTCGAGCGCGTGCTGGTCTGGGCGCAAAACGGCAGCAGCAATCTCTGGCACAACTATTTCTTTCTGCGAGGAGTGCGGGTGGAAAATCGCCAACTCAAACAGCAGATTGAGCAAATGCGCCTCGATCAAGTGCGCTTAAGCGAAGACGCCGAGCAGGCGCACCGGCTACAGCAGTTGCTGGCGTTCAAAGAACAAACCATCGCCAAGACCGTGCCGGCGCAAGTGATTGGATCGAGCGGCAGCGATCTCTCGCGGTCGATTTATATCGATAAAGGTTCGAATGAAGGAATCGCACCGGACATGGCGGTGATTACGGCAGGTGGAATTGTGGGAAAAGTGCTGCGCGTATATCCCTCCACCTCGCTGGTGTTGATGATCAATGACCAGACCAGCGGCGTGGGTGCGATGCTCGAGAAGTCACGATTGCAGGGTGTGCTGAAAGGAACGCCGGATGGGGCGGTGATTTTGGAGCGGGTGATGGCGGACGAGAAAGTCTCGCCCGGCGACTCTGTGTTGAGCAGCGGAGGCGATCAGATTTTTCCCAAGGGACTGCCGGTGGGTACGGTGAGCAAGGTGAGCCCGGGCAGGGAAATGTTTTTGAATATTCAAGTCAGGCCTGCGGCCGATCTTAGCCGGCTGGAGGAAGTTTTGGTGGTTACGGAAAAGCAGGAGCAGACTGCGGTGGTTAGCAGCGGAGCACGGGTGCGTGCCGCCGATATTCTGGCGCAACGGTTGCCGTCAGTGCCGGACAAGCCGGTAGCGGCTGCGGCAGCAGTTGGTGCGCCGGGAAGCAGCAAGGTTGGCGCGCCTGGCCAAAGTACGAGCGCGGCCGCGAAGACGCAGAGTCCGGTAACAGGTTCCCCGAAGCCGGTCTCTGTCGGTGTTCAGCAGGTTGCGGCTCCATCGACCGCTGCTGCATCGACTGCTAAGGTAGCGAGCGGCGTGTCGGCTGTTGCTCCCGCCGGCGCGAACCCTGCGAGTACGAGTAGAGCGCCGGGTGTTGACGGTAGCGGAGAGCCAAAGGCGAGCCCGGCTCCAAAGAAAACTGTTCCGAGGGTTGCGGACGATTCGGCAGCGAGTAGCGGTTCTCCAAACGCGGCTGGATCGAACTCCGCAAGTTTGCCAGCGAAGCCTTCCACTGTGCAGCCCAAATCTCCGGTGTCACAGCCGAATCCGCAGCCGCCTGCAACGGACGAAGATCCCCACTAGCGTGCCCATCACTTACACTTCGGGCGAGCAGATTGAGGTCTACCGGTTTAGCATTCCGGTGACGGTGGGGGTGCCGTTGCTGGCGCTGTTTTTGCAGGCGTTCGTGCCCAGACGGTTCCCGTTCTTCTCCATTTTCGACCTGCCGTTGCTGGTGACGATCTTTTTCGGCATGGCGCGGCGGAATCCGATTTCCGGACTGTTCACCGGAGCCGCGATCGGTCTGGCGCAGGATATGTTGGGCGCGTATCCCATTGGGATTTATGGGATCGCAAAAACCGTGGTGGGGTACTTCGCCTCGTCACTGGGAGCGAAGCTGGATGTGGAAAATGCCGGGGCGCGGTTCCTGGTCACGCTGGGATTTTATCTGGTGCACGCGGCTGTCTATTTCACCGTGGCGCGCGGCATGGTGAACATGACGCTGAACTGGAGTTGGAGCCGCGGCATTTTAGCCGGGCTGGCGAATGCGTTTCTCGGCGTCGGCTTGTACTATCTGCTGGATAAATTTAAGCAGAGAACTTAGGAGCGGGCTCCGGGCTTTGGGCTTCGGCTTTTGGGCTTCGGCACAAGTTAGAATGGGCTTCCCAGTGACCTTCGTTATCCGGCCTTCCTCCGCTGATGCGAGCCACGCATTACAATTAGAGATAATTCCCCTGAGAGGATGGAAAGGTATCTGCTTCTGGGCCAGGTCTGCTCGCGCGTCTGAAGCCCAAATGCTGAAGCCCGAAGCCCGATGTTTGGTCGCGACGAAAAAGTATCGGCAATCCGCCTGACAGCGGCGCAGTACATGATCCTGGCTATTTTTCTCGTACTGGCCTACGGATTGTGGCGGCTGCAGGTGATGCAGAGCGGTTATTACGCATCGGCGGCGGAAAAGAACCGCATCCGCAATGTGCCGATTCTCGCGCCCCGCGGGAAGATTCTGGACCGCGAAGGGCGCATCATCGTCGACAATTATCCATCGTTCTCGGCGCTGGTGTTGCGCGATACTTCCCGCGATCTGAACGCCGATGCGGATCTGATTGCGCAAGGACTGCATCTGGATGCGGACGATGTGCGGACGCGCATTCGCCATTTCGCCTCCATGCCGCAGTATCAGCCGATCTTTTTGAAAGAAGACATCACCCCGGACGAGCAGGCCTTCATCGAAGCGCATCGCAACGAACTGCCGGAGCTGGATACGATCCGGGCCGACCGGCGTCTGTATCCGCGCAATGGTTTCATGGCGCACCTGATTGGCTACGTGGGCGAAGTGACGGAAGACATGCTCAACCAGCCGCAGTTCGAGCTTTATAACCCGGGCGATGTGGTGGGCGTTTCCGGAGTCGAGCGGCAATACAACGATGCACTGATGGGAAAGAATGGGGCGCGGCAGGAAGTAGTGAACAGTCATGGCCGCGAAGTGGGGCTGCTGGGGGAAACCGAAGCAATTCCCGGAAAAGCGCTGAAGTTGACCGTAGACATCGATTTGCAGATCGCAGCCGAGGAAGCGCTGGAAGGCAAGAATGGCGCCATTGTGGCGATGGACCCGCACACCGGGGAAATCCTGGCGATGGTGAGCCGGCCGACGTTTGATCCCAACGATTTCGCGGTGCGGGTGTCGCGCGACGAATGGAACAAACTGGTTACCGATCCTGACAAGCCGCTGCTGAACAAGGCGATTCAGGCGCAGCTTGCTCCGGGCTCGACGTTCAAAATCATCATGTCGGTCGCGGGCTGGCAGGAAGGAATTGCGCAGGATCTGCACGTGAATTGCACGGGTGGTGCGGAGTTCTACGGCCGCCGGTTTGGCTGCTGGGTGAAAGGTGGTCATGGCCCGGTCAGTCTGGAGAAAGCCATCTACCAGTCTTGCGATGTTTTCTTCTATACGCTGGCGGAAAAGTTAGGTATCGAGCGCATTGCCAAATATGCCACTGCTTTTGGCCTGGGGCAGAAAACCGGAATCGACCTGCCCAAGGAAGTGAGCGGTGTGATGCCGTCGGAAGAGTGGAAGATCAAGAACTTCAAGCAGAAGTGGTTCGCCGGAGAAACGATTTCGGTTGGCATTGGCCAGGGCGCGGTGGCGATCACGCCGGTGCAGTTGCTGCGCGCTATCTCAGCAATCTCCATGGGCGGCCGAATGGTGGTGCCGCACGTGGTCGATCCGCAAGGGCTGCCTAGCGGATACGTCGAGACGAGTCACGTCACGGAGACGACGAACGTTCCCATCGATCCCAACGGGTGGACTTTTATTACCGATGCGATGTCGCGGGTTCTGCTGCCGGAGGGAACGGCTCCCTCGGCTCATATTCCTGGGATTGATATCGCGGGCAAGACGGGATCGGCGCAGACTGTTTCGCTGGCCACGCGCGCCAAGTTCAAGAACAGTGAAGCGCTCAATCAGAACGGATGGTTCGTAGGATTCACGCCGCGGCGCAATCCCGACATCGTGATCTGCGTCTTGTTCGAAGGCGGGGAGCACGGAAGCTGGCGGCGCGCCTGGCGACGCAGGTGCTCAAGGCCTACGTCGATAAGCAGCGCCGTATTCCCAACAAGATGGTGGAGAAGCCGAAGAGCGACAGCACGGTTGACATGGGCGCTCTGTGGACCGCTCCCGCGGGCGACAAGTTGGAAGGTGGAAGCTTCGTGTTGGAGTTGCCGAAGAAAGCGGCGGCACTGGCGACTGCTGCGCCGGGGATGGTGGAAGCGAACTAGGTACCGAAAGGCGAGGGCGGGACGCCCCTTCGGCAAGCTCAGGGCAAGCTCTCGCGACAGCCGGCGAGGACGTCGGCGCTACAACTGGGAACGGAGAACTGGGAACTGTTTTCTAATGTCACGTTACGTTTCATTTCGCGATTTCGACTGGCTGTTGCTGGTCTTTGTGCTCATGATCTGCGGGCTGGGGGTCATGGAGATTCGCAGCGCCACCATGCACACCAAGTTTGCGGGGTCGCACGTCAAGCAGATTTACTGGGTTGTGGCCGGAGTGGGGATGATGTTTCTGATCAGCCTGGTCAATTACCAGGCGCTGCTGGACAGAATCCACTGGTTCTACATTGCGGCGATCGCTTCGCTGATGGCGGTGATGATCTTTGGGCAAAAATATCTGGGTGCGAAGCGCTGGATTAAGATGCCGGGCGGCAACCACTTCCAGCCTTCCGAATGGGTGAAGCTGATCCTGATATTGGCGATGGCCAAGTTTTTCGCGGATTTGCGTAATCGTGAGCTTTCCTGGTCGGATTTTATGAAGGCCGGCGCCATCGTTGTCATTCCCATGCTACTGGTCTTGAAGCAACCTGATCTGGGAACGGCTCTTACCTATATTCCTATCGCCATCATGGGAGTCTTCCTGGGCGGGATGCAGTGGAAACAAGGGTTGTTGGTGGCCGTGCTTGCGGGGATCGGAGTAGGCGCGGTATTTTTCGTTCCCCGGGTTCACGTTCTAAAGACTTACCAGAAGCAACGGCTGACCAGCTTTCTGGAACCGGATGCCGATCCCCAGGGGTCGGGGTACCAAGTTGAACAATCCCTGATTGCCGTGGGTTCCGGAGGGTTGTGGGGCGGAAAAGGCTCGCAAACTCATGGGGCTTTCCTGCCAGTTCCCCAAACGGACTTTATTTTTGCGGCATTCTCCGAGGAGCATGGATTCGTGGGCGCGCTGGGGGTTCTGCTGTTATACTTCATTGTGCTGATGCGTTTGACGCAGAACGCGCAGACAGCGCCCGACCGCGCTGGCACGTTCGTGGTGATGGGTGTGGTGGCTGTGCTTAGCTTCCATATCCTGGTCAACGTCGGCATGGTGGTCGGTTTTATGCCGGTCACCGGAATACCTCTGCCGCTGATGAGTTACGGTGGGTCTTCGGTTCTATTCATGTTCCTGGCGCTGGGGATGGTAATGAATGTTCGTATGCGCCGTTTTGTGAACTAGCTGGGTTAACCAGGATTGGGTAACCGGCTAAGGAATCGTGAGGTTTGAACTGGAAGTTTTTGCAGTGGGAAGACGGTAGAGAGCAATCGCTGCGCTGTTTAGGCGCAGCCCCAAAAATATCGATCGCCCTCGCGTAAAGGGGGCATTTCACCGGCTAGTCGAGCAGTAGAAGGCCGGGCAGGATTGAAGCAATAAAGCTGCTGGCAGGGAAACGGCCCCCTGACCGGAAACGGTCTGAGAGTGCGGTCACAAACCCGGCAGACGAAAGCGAAATAGTGCAGAAGATACCCAAGCTTGTGCAACGGACGCGGTCAGGGAGCAACCTCCCGGGCCCCAGCCGTCCCCGATTCGGGGCCAGCATCGCGACGCTCGATCCTCCCGTTTCCTTCCTCGCTTCGCCCCGGTGAAACCCGCCCATTAAGGCGGGACCGGAGTGTCCATGAATAAAGAGTTGTTTGTTTCCTCCACCCCTCACGAGACCAAGGTGGGGATGGTGGAAGACGATTTGCTCGCGGAGATCTACCTCGAACGCGAGAATGAATACACGTTAGCCGGATCGATTTACAAAGGCCGAGTGACCCGCGTGCTGCCGGGCATGCAATCTGCCTTTGTCGACATCGGCCTGGAGCGCGATGCCTTTCTGTACGTTTCCGACTTCATGGAGTTGGAAGAGCACGATGAAGATGTGACCGACATCGTGCCGGCAGGCCGCGGCGTTCAGGATATGCGCCCGCAACCGGCGCAGGCTTCAGGAGCGCACGAGAACGAAGGAACAGACGTCGCAGAAACGGCTGGAACGCCTGATGCTGCATCCAGCCATGAGTTTGAAGAGGCCGACGAGACTGCCGGCGGCCAACCAACGCTAGCGACTGGTTCTTCCGAACCTGCTTCAGGCAGAGATTCCCAAGACCGCGAACGCGGGGGCTGGCGCGGCCGCCGCCGCCGCCGTGGCGGACGTCGGGATGGACGCGGCGATAATCGTGACCGGACTGCCGAGCCGCGTGTGGCTGCGCCTGTGATCGAGAGTGTTCCTGAACCCCCGCCTGCAATTACTCGTCCCACGGAATCACGGAGAACGCAGCAGTTCGGCCCCCCCGCGGGATACCAGCCGATCATCCTTCCCGGAGAATCGATTTCCAAATACCGGGGATTAACTCCGGCTGTGCCCCAGCCACCCCAAGGGCACGAAGATCGGGCCTTTGAGGATCGAAAATCCGAGCACGAGGATCGGGTTGAAGCGGCGGAGCCCATTGCCGCCACTTTTCCCGACGATGAACCTATCTTTGCCAGTCCAGTCTTTGCCAGTCCAGTTGGTGCCAGTCCCGCTGAAAGTCCCGCCGCAGTTTCCCAACCGCAGTTTGAGCAGCGTGAGGATGCGCAGCCTGACCGGGAAAAATCAGTAGAGTCGGCCGCAACTTCGGTGGACTGGAACCGTGAATTTCATCGGCGGGACGCAGAAACTGCCGGTGCCGTCGCCGCACCTCCAGAGGTGAGTCGGATGGTTGAAGTCGAAGAGGTGGTCGAGGAGCATGTAGTTGACGAGAACGAAACGGCTGTCTCGCAACATTCGGCTTCTGCGGCTCCCGAACCGGTCGCGGCATTCGCCGCTCCTGGCACGCTGGAAGAAGAAGTCATCGACGACGAAGAAGTTGACACCGTTCGCTACGAACAATCGTCCGATGAGGGCTACGACGAATTTGAGGAAGAGACGCGAGCCGCCGGCCAGCAAGGTTCGGAGACCGCGCTGCGCGAGTTTTCCGAGGTCCGCGAGACGGTGGATGAAATCCATATGACGTCGCTAGCCGAAGCTGGGGTAGCGCCCATTGCGGAAGGCGCTGCGGCGGAGACCGAGGAAGACACCGAGGAACTGGAACTCGAAGAGGCGCAGGCTCAAGCGGAGGCATTGCTCGACGCCGAAGCGCGCGGAACTGGCGCGGTGGATGCGCGGGCGGAAGTTCGTGCTCCGGCGGGAACGGCAGGTTACACGCAGCGTGCGCCGCGTCCACGGCCCGGTTTTGATCGCCGCGGTGGCGGACGCCGGCCAGGTGGCCGCCGCTTTCCGCGGCGCGAACAGCAAGAGGTGCCGAAGATCAGCGATCTGCTGAAGGAAGGCCAGGAAATTCTGGTGCAGATTGCCAAGGAACCCATCGGCAAGAAAGGCGCGCGCATTACCAGCCATATCGCGCTTCCCGGAAGGTTCCTGGTGTACATGCCGACCGTGAACCACACTGGAGTTTCGCGCAAGATCGCGTCCGACGAGGAGCGCCAGCGGCTGAAGCGCATTGTGATGAGCGAGCGCGACAACGGACATGGAGGCTTCATCGTCCGCACCGCCGCGCAGAGCGCAAGTGAAGAAGAGCTGCGGGCTGACATTCGTTTCCTGAAAGGCCTGTGGAACGACATCAAGACTCGCGCGGAAGCGTCCAAACCGCCGGCGCTGATTTATCACGATCTCAATGTAGTCGAGCGCGTGCTGCGCGATCAGGTTACGTCCGATTTTTCCGTGATCTGGGTTGATACCGAGCCGGAGTACGAACGCATTCTGCGTTTCTTCAATCGCTTCCAGCCTGGGTTGGTGAAGCGCGTGAAGCTCTACACCAAGGAGACACCGCTGTTCGAGCAATTCGGCCTGAAAGAAGAGATGGACAAGGCGCTCAAGTCGAAAGTCTGGCTGAAGAGCGGAGGCTACATCGTCATCAACCAGACCGAGGCGCTGGTGGCGATCGATATCAATACCGGCAAGTACGTGGGCAAGACCTCGCGCCTCGAAGACACCATCGTCAAAACCAACGTGGACGCGGTTAAGGAGATTGTGCGGCAGGTTCGCCTGCGCGACCTGGGCGGCATCATCATCATCGACTTCATCGACATGGATGAGCGCCGCAACCGCCAGCGCGTGATGCAGGCCCTCGAAGAAGAACTCAAGCATGACCGCGCGCCATCGAAGGTGCTGCAGTTTAACGATTTCGGGCTGGTCGCCATCACCCGCAAACGGGTGAAGCAATCGCTCGAACGCACCATCGGCGCGCCGTGTCCCTATTGCCAATCCACCGGCTACGTGAAGTCGCTGACCACGGTGGCGAACGAAATTTACGTGGAGATGCGCAGGATCGCGAAACATCTGGAGCACGAAGACGTGATGCTGCGCGTGCATCCGGATGTAGCCAAGGAGTTGAAGGCGAACAATGGCCGCCTGTTGAACGAGATGGAAGAACTGACCAAGCGCACCATTATCGTGAAGAGCGATCCGGCGCTGCATCAGGAGCAGTTCGATATCAACTGAGACATCAGCTATCAGCTGCCAGTGCCCATGCGGAGACAGCCGCTCCTTCGGCAGGCTCAGGGCAGGCACTCGGCTATCCAGTCGGGCGAAGCCCGCAGTCGCCCGCGTGACGGCAGTCTTGGACTCGCCGATTGGTGATGAAACCGACGGTATAGTAGGAATCGTCCCATGCCAGAATTAATTCTGAGGCGTGGATCTTAGGCTGTTCGGTTTCGGACAGCGATTCTCGATTTCGGTCAAAGGCCGCGTTCGAGGGAATCGCACCGTAAGCCTATTTCTCTGTAAACAGACCATTACATGCGGGACAGTTTTGGTACGCAACGTGCGTCGCTGAGAGCACGCTCTCGTGTGCGTGGAGGCTTCCATGGACACCTTTTTTCAGGACTTGCGCTATTCCTTGCGCCAATTACGCAAGGCGCCGGGATTCACCATCACGGCGGTCGTCACTCTGGCTCTGGGCATCGGCGCCAACACGGCCATCTTCACGCTGGTGCAGGGCATCCTGTTGCGCTCGCTGCCGGTGGCCGATCCCGCACGGCTCTACCGCATCGGCGACACCGACGATTGCTGTATCGAAGGCGGCTTTGTGAGCGACAACGGCGATTTCTCCATCTTCTCCTACGATCTTTACCAGCACCTGAAGAACTCCGCGCCGGAGTTCGAGCAACTGGCCGCGGTGCAGGCCTCGCAGGATGAGTTCACTGTGCGCCGCGAGAATGCGACGGCAAAGTCATTACGGGGCGAATTCGTCTCCGGCAACTACTTCTCCACCCTGGGGCTGGGGACCTACGCCGGGCGCCCGCTGGGCGAAAGCGACGATACTCCCTCGTCCGCCCCGGCAACGGTGATCAGCTACAGTGCGTGGCAGACGGAGCTTGGCGCCGATCCCGCGCTCGTCGGATCCACGATCTTCATTCAGGCAAAGCCCTACACCGTCATCGGCGTCGCCCCTCCCGGCTTCTTCGGCGATCGAGTCTCAGACCGTCCGCCCGCTTTCTGGATGCCGCTGGCAACGGAGCCCTATGTTCAGGGATCAAACTCCATTCTGCATCATGCCGACTCCAACTGGCTTTATCCATTGGGCAGGGTGCGTCCCGGAACCAACGTCAGCGTGTTGCAGGCCAAGCTTTCTGTGGCGCTGCGGCAGTGGCTCGCTACGCGTCTCACTTATACCGACAATGGTGGGGCAGCCGAGATTCCCAAGCAGTATGTGACGATCGTGCCCGGCGGCGGCGGTATCCAGAACCTGCAGCAGCAAGCGGGCAAGGGTTTGAAGATGTTGATGATCCTCTCCAGCTTCGTCCTCCTCATCGCCTGCGCCAACATCGCCAACCTGTTGCTGGCGCGCGCCACCACGCGGCGTGCGGATATGGCCGTGCGCACGGCCCTGGGCGCAGGGCGGTCCCGGCTCATCCGACAGATTCTTACCGAGAGCGTATTGTTGAGCTGCATCGGCGGGCTGGCTGGCTTAGCGGTCGCCTATGCCGGCGCGCATACGATACTGGCGCTCGCCTTTCCCGATGCCAAGAACATGCCCATCGATGCGAGCCCTTCGCTAGCCGTGCTGGGATTCGCCTTTCTCGTCTCGCTGGTCACCGGCGTCCTGTTCGGGATGGCGCCCGCGTGGCTGTCTTCCCACGCCCAGCCCGCCGAGGCGCTGCGTGGCGTGAACCGCTCTACGCGTGACCGCTCTTCGCTGCCGCAGCGGGCGCTGGTCGCCATGCAGGCGGCATTGTCGCTGGTCCTGCTGGCGGGAGCGATCCTGATGACCAAGTCGCTGGTCAAGCTGGAGCATCAGAATTTTGGCGTGGCGACCGCTAACCGCTACGTGCTGCACTTCGATCCGGAAGGCGCCGGCTACACCGCCGAACGGCTGCCCGCGCTCTACCGGGAGATGGAAGCTCGCTTTTCCGGGCTGCCCGGCGTGGCCAGTGTTGGCATGGCGCTGTACAGCCCGCTCGAAGGCGACAACTGGAGCGACTGCGTCATCCAGCAAGGGCATCCCGCTCCGGGACCCAACGACAAGTGCGGCTCGACGTGGGATCGTGTGAGTACCAATTTTCTGGATGCCGTAGGCGTGTCCCTTGTGCGCGGCCGTGGATTCACCGACCAGGACACAGCAACTTCGCAGCAGGTCGCCGTGGTGAACCAGACCTTCGTCAAGCGCTTCTTCCCCAACGAGGATCCGGTGGGTCAGCGCTTCGGCATCGACTTCCCGCAGTACTCGGGCAGTTTCGAGATCGTGGGCGTCTTTGCCGATTTCAAGATGAACAACCCGCGCGATCCGGTGCGCCCGGTCTTCCTGCGTCCGCTCACCCAGCGCTTCACTGGCTTCCAGGAACCGGAGATGATTTCGGGTGAGACGCGATCGCTATTCATGCACACCATGCTTCTCAGCTTCAATGCGCCACAGCAGAACGTCGAGACGCTCGTTCGCCGCACCTTGGCAGGCATCGATCCCAATCTGACCGTGGTCAATCTTCAGTCTTTCGATGCAGAGGTGGCCGGCAACTTTAACGAAGATCGCCTAATCGCGCGGCTCACGGGCCTCTTCGGCATCCTGGCGCTCATGCTGGCTTCGGTGGGACTCTACGGCGTGATGTCCTACTTGGTGGCCCGCCGTACCAGCGAGATCGGCGTCCGCATGGCGCTGGGGGCTACGCGATCGAGCGTGTTGGCGATGGTGTTGCGCGGAGCGCTCTGGCAGATTCTCATCGGCCTCGGACTGGGCATTCCCGCCGCGCTGTTAGCTGGCCATCTGATGGTCAGCCAGCTCTATGGAGTCGGCGGTTCCGATCCGCTTGCGCTGCTCGGCGCGACCCTGGTGCTGGGGCTTTGCGCCACCGCGGCAGGATTCATCCCCGCCCGCCGCGCAGCTTCGATCGAACCGATGCAGGCGCTCCGCACGGAGTAACTTGCTATTCTGAGTCTGAACCAGCCACCCATAATAACCTTATAGGGTGCCTCTGCAGTCGACATGATCGTTGCCGCACAAATTTTGGAGCATGGCTGTAACCTTGACGACTGACAATCCCAAAGATTCTCCGATAGAAGAATTGAAGAAGTTTGATATGCCCGGAAAGTTAGCATGACTACACGGGCAGTTTCGGCAACTGGAAACCAGAAACTAGAAACTGAGAACTGCTAGCTCCCCGGATGCGCCAGCGCCTTCACGGCAAGATCGGAGCGATCGCGCAGTTTCTTTACGGTTTCCTGAATCGCCTTTGCCGACGGGCCGGAGCCACCGGCTTCGGCCATCTTGGCGATCCCTGCAGCTTCCTCTGTGGCGGTGCTCGCCACATCGAGCAAAACGACCAGCGCATCGGCATGCAGCTTCCACAGCGACGACATACTCTGGCTACGTTTGAGTTCTTCAAGCTCGGTGTTGACTCTCGCCACACATGAGACCAGGCGGATCAGCGTGCGAGCGATATCCGCGCGAAGACTTTTCTCTTCGAGGAATCCGGCATTGTAGGCGTCGGCCTCAGGCCCGGTCAGCGTCAGATTGAAGAAACGCATGGGCACGATCTGGCGATATTTAGGATCGGCCACGCGAACGAAGACGCGAATGGATTCCTCCACGCGGCGTAACTTGCCTTCCTCAACCGAGATTTGCTGGGCTGTGATAGCGGGGGGCTGAAACGCCTGAGCCGGGGCCGGTACTTTTGCGGCGGCCACTCGCGCGGTTTTGGCGGCGGCGGCCGCGCCACCGGATGCCGGCATGCCACGTCCGGCGCTGGGAGCGAGCAAGGACTTGCGAATCGGAGGGCGCCGGTCGAGTTCCTTTTTCAACTTGGAAACACGGCGGAATTTTTCCAGTGCGCCGCCATAATCGGCCTGCAACATTTCTTTCTGCTCGATCGCAGCTACGTGTTCGACCGTGACTTCCACACCGTCGACCGTACTCAGGATGCTGCCGCCCATCTCGTCGAGGGCTTGGGCGAACTGTTTGATCTCTCCCAAAGCCTTGGCGAACAACTCGTCAAACCGCGCGCCAAATGCGGCATTGTGAGCAGCAACCGTAGCCAGCACGCCAGGATGATAGAAGGACGAATCCAGCCAGCGTTTCAACTCGCGCACTCGTGAAACGATTCCGGAATCCATCAGCGAATTGAAATCACGGTAGCGGGCAATCTCTTCGCGGAAAGGATCGAAGTTACGCAGCAGTTGCACATGCTCTTCCGGGAGCGAAGGCACGTCGGTGTCGGCCAGAATTTCGATCAGGGCAATTTCGAAGGGAGAAAGCGGCAACGACCCGTCGAGTCCGTAGCCTTGCTGTTGCCATTGACCCTGAACGCGGGGGTGGCGATAGAGAAAAGTTGAAATCAGGTCAGTCTTATCGCGATTAATCTCGCTGGGTTCACGGCGGCGCACAAAGTAGCGAAGCAGGGCCTCGGCCACTTCCGAATCCGTGTCTGGCGTCAGCGCTTGCCGCAACATGGCGGGGCTGATGGCCATGTCGAGCACATGCAGCCAGCGATACATGCGCGAGAGAGTCTCCGGCAGATCGCGGTCAATGTGGCGGAGCGCAGATTCGTCGAGCCCGCCCGGAAGAGGAATCTCGCCTCCGAGCAGGTCGCGCAGCAGCTTCTGATAAAACCCCTGGACAGTCGCCAGGATTGCTAACTCAAATTTAAGATCCTCGGCCAAGAAACGCTCCGCGAGCGAGATTCTCCCCGTCGGTTGGGGGAATTCTTTACTGCTGTCTAAGTAAAGACGAAAGTCACCGCCGCCGCAAGTTACCACCGGAGCGACACTGTTAAGCGGCGGCTGGTGCTTCCCGGAAGTGCATGGACTTCCGCGCGCGGCAAAAAGAGGCTCGTCAGGAAATTCTGTTCGATTTAGAAGACCACCGTTTTGTTGCCGTAAAGCAGAATCCGGTTTTCCACGTGCCAGCGCACCGCGCGGGAGAGTACGACTTTTTCCAGGTCGCGGCCCTTGCGGATGAGGTCGTCGACCGTGTCCCGGTGCGATACTCGGACTACGTCCTGTTCGATGATGGGACCATCGTCCAGCACTTCGGTGACGTAGTGGCTGGTCGCCCCGATCAGCTTTACGCCGCGCTCGAAAGCTTGATGGTAGGGCCGCGCGCCGATGAAAGCGGGGAGAAACGAATGGTGAATGTTGATGATGCGCTGCGGATATCGATTGACG
Organism: uncultured Acidobacteriaceae bacterium; assembly: GCA_963818865.1. Classification (GTDB taxonomy): domain Bacteria; phylum Acidobacteriota; class Terriglobia; order Terriglobales; family Acidobacteriaceae; genus Sulfotelmatobacter. The sequence continues at coordinate 189,090 of CAWFTQ010000012.1, read as the reverse complement.
AAATCGTTGGTGAGAATCTGCATGTAGCGAGCCAATACCAGGAAGTCGGCTTTGTGGTCTTCGATCAGCGACTGGATTTGTTCTTCCGCTTGCCGCTTATTTTCTTTTGTGATCGAGATGACGGTGTACGGGATTTTGTAGAAGTCGGCGATGGGCTGATTGTCGGGGTGGTTCGAGATGATCAGCGGAATGTCGCAGGCGAGTTCGCCACTCTGGCGACGGTAGAGGAGATCGACCAGGCAGTGATCGTATTTCGAAACCAGGATGATCATGCGCGGGCGATGCGAGGACCGCGCCAGACGCCAGTTCATCTGAAACTTTTCGGCGATGGGAGCGAAATATTTGGTGAAGTCGGCGAGGTCTTTATCGGTGAGATCTTTATCAGGGAGATCGATGTCGAAGTCTTTGGGATCGAACTCAACGCGCATCAGGAAGAGTCCGGATTCCTCGTCGGCGTGTTCGTCGGCGTGGAGGATGTTTCCGCCGTGGCGATAGACGAAGTCGGCGATGGTGGCGACTTCGCCTTTCGCGTCAGGGCAGGAGATTAGGAGGATGGCAGAGTTCTTCATGGTGTAGCGCCGTCCCGGCGGCTCCAGTGCCGGCGAGACGCCGGCGCTACTTTTTCATGCACTTCAATATCTCCCGCGCGGCATTGGCTCCCGAGCCTCCGGTCAGACCTGCGCCGGGGTGGGTGCCGCTCCCGCACAAATATAAATTTGTAATCGGCGTCATGTAGCGGGCCCAGTCCAGCAGCGGACGCATGGTGAAGAACTGATCGAGTGCAAGGTCGCCGTGGAATATCTGGCCGCCGGTTAATCCATAGACTTCTTCGAGATCAAGTGGCGTAATGATCTGATGGGTCAGGATCATCTCGGGCAGACTGGGCGCGTATTGGGCGAGCGTCTGCACCACCGTCTGGCCGAGGGCTTTGCGCTGGTCTTCCCAATCGCCTTTCAGCTTGTAGGGCGCGTACTGCATGTAGATGGACATCACGTGCTTGCCTTCGGGCGCGAGCGTGGGATCGGTCAACGACGGAATGGTGGCTTCGAGATAGGGCTGGCGGGAGAAGTTGCCGTACTTGGATTCGTCGAAGGCGCGTTCGAGATAGTCGATTTCAGGGCCGATGTGAATGCGTCCTTTCAGCGCACTGGCGTCTTCATTCTTCAGCGCAGTGAAGGTCGGCAGCGCCGAGAGAGCCAGGTTGACCTTGGCGACTGTGCCATTGCCGCGAAAGTGCTGCAACTTTTGCACGAAGTCAGGAGAAAGATGAATGGGATCGGTGAGCTTGAGCAAAGTACGCTTGGGATCGGCGTTGGAGATTACCGCACTGGCGCTGATTTCTTCTCCGGTGCCGAGGAGCACGCCGGTGGCTACGCCATCTTTGACGCGAATCTCGATGACCTCGGCTCCAGTGCGAATCTCAACGCCGGCGGCTTTTGCGGCGGAGGACATAGCTTGGGTGAGTGATCCCATGCCGCCAGCGGCAAAGAACGCCGAGCCTGCGGGATGAGAATCGCCGGCCGCGCGAATCAGCAACTGCAGGCTGCTGCCGGCGGACCATGGGCCGAGGAAGGTTCCGAAGATGCCGCGAGCGGCGATGACGGTGCGCAATAATTCGGTCTCGAAATATTCCGCCACCAGATCCGCGACGGCCATGGGGCCCCAGCGCAGGACGCGATACAAATCTCTCTTGCCGAGATGGCGAAGGGCGCGGCCGGTCTGCAGCATACTCCAGAGATCGCCGCCGCTGGGGTGGTCGATGTCGGGTGGCGTGGTCGCGAGAACTTCCGCGATTACTTTGCTGATCTTTGCTAGAGATTTGGCGAACTCGGGATACTTCGATGCATCTTTTTGCGAGAAGGCAGCGATTGCCTGCGCGGATTTATTTTCGTTCTGGTAGAGCGAAAGCGCGCGTCCGTCGGGCGAAAGCGCGGTGACGCAGGTCTCGGGCGTTATGTACCGCAGGCCATGCTTTTCAAGTTGCATGTCACGGACAATGTCGGGACGAATGGGGCCAGCGGTGTGTGCCAGCGTGGAGCAGCGGAAGCCGGGATGAAATTCGTCGGTGATGGCAGCGCCGCCGACTTGTCCCCGGCGCTCGAGGATGAGAGGTTTGAATCCGGCTTTGGCGAGGTAGAAGGCGGTGACGAGGCCGTTGTGGCCGCCGCCGATGATGGCGATGTCGCGCCGGTCGGATTTAGTTTCGAGCATGGTTAGGCCGCTCCCTTGATGTCTTTGAGAATTTCGAGAGCGGCGAGACGTCCGGGGGCGCCCATGATGCCGCCGCCGGGGTGCGTGGCCGAACCACACATGTAGAGATTCTGGATAGGCGTGCGGAAGCGCGCGTAACCTGGTGCTGGACGCAAGAAGAAGAGTTGCTCCAGCGAAAGTTCGCCCTGGAAGATGTTGCCTTCGCTTAGTCCCCACTCGCGTTCGAGGTCGAGTGGCGTGATGACTTGCCGGTGCAGAATGATGTCTTTGATGTTGGGCGCGTACTCGGCGATGGTGTTGACAACGGTATCGCCGAAGGCTTCCTTCTGATCGTCCCAGTTCAGGCCGGGACGCAGCTTGTAAGGCGCGTATTGCACGAAGCAGGAGAGAACGTGCTTGCCCGGAGGTGCAACGGACGGATCGGTGAGCGACGGAATCACCATGTCAATGTAGGGGCGGCGCGAGAAGTTGCCGTACTTGGCATCGTCGTAGGCGCGCTCCATGTATTCGACGGATGGAGAGATCGACATTGCGCCGCGCAGGTGCGGGCCTGGTCCGGGCATGCACTTGAAGTTGGGTAACGCGTCGAGCGCCATGTTCACTTTGCCGGAGGAGCCGCGATATTTAAAGCGGTTGATGTCTTCGAGAAAATCGGTGGGAAGTTGGTCGGCTTCGATGAACTTGTTGAATGTGAGCCGCGGATCGACGCTCGAGGAAATTGTTTCGGCGTAAATCTCGTCGCCGTTCGCGAGGACGACGCCCCGAGCCTTGCCGTCCTTCACGATGATTTTCGCGATGGCGGATTGGGTGCGAATTTCTACGCCGGCTTCGCGGGCGGCGTCGGCGATAGCGTTGGAAATTGCGCCGGTGCCGCCGCGGGCGAAGCCCCAGGCGCGGAAAGCGCCGTCGATTTCTCCCATGTAGTGATGCAGCAGAACGTAGGCGGTGCCGGGAGAGCGCACGCCGAGGAATGTGCCGATGATGCCGGAGGCCGACATGGTGGCTTTGAGGACGTCGGTCTCGAACCATTGATCGAGAAAATCGATGGCGCTCATGGTCATGAGCTGGACCTGGTTGTACTTGTCGTTGCTCGACATGCCCTGGAAGCGGCGTCCGATGAAGAGGAGCTTCATTAGTTCGCGCGGGTTGAGCGTGTTGGGGTCGGGCGGCACCATGCTGAGAATAGGCTTTACGAAACGGCACATGGCTTGCATGGCTTTGCCGAATTCGTCGTAAGCTTCCGCGTCGACGCGGGAGTGGCGGGCGATCTCGCGGTGAGTTTTGCCGTGATCGTTCACGCGCCACAGGTAATCGCCGCTGGGCATGGGCGTGAACGTGCCGTCGAGCGGGAGAATCTCGAGACCGTGGCGCGGGAGATCGAGGTCGCGGATGATTTCAGGCCGCAGCAGCGAGACTACATAGGAACAGACGGAGAACTTGAAGCCGGGAAAGACTTCTTCGGTGCATGCCGCGCCGCCGAGAATGTGGCGGCGTTCGAGGACGAGCACTTTCTTTCCGGCGCGCGCGAGGTAGGCGGCGTTGACCAGGCCGTTGTGGCCGCCGCCGATTACGATTACGTCGTATGAGTTGGAACCGGCCATTGGCTGTTAGCTCCTAGCTTTTAACTTGAATGCTGCGGTGTTGGGAAACGCAATAATACTCGGGAAAGGAATCGCGCGGCGGAAAGATTAGAGCCCGCTAGGAAGGACAGTCCATTGTAGGAGACGGTGCATAGGAGGCGATTCATTGTAGCGCAGTGCGACTCCGGTTGTCGCTTCAGTTGAACTATTTCGTTGGGCACTCTTCCGGCAGTACGGTCGGGTCTACCCGAGCCTTCCCGGTCTGCCGCCGATTTTTGAGATCATATTCGAACAGCCAAGTCTGGGCTCCGCCAAAGGCGGCTGTTATTCCACTCGCTCTGATATAGAGACGGTCTGTTGCTGTATCCAAACGCACGTCAGCCGGGTAGATGTAGTCCCCAGCATCCGCGGCGACTTCGCTTTTCCCGTCCGACCCATACCTGACATCGACCCGTCCGCCAGGCATCTCCACCCCCGAGATGTGAATGGCGATGCCATCGCGAGTTTTCAATGTATAGTCCCAAGCGCGAGTCGGTGGAGAGATTCCGGGGCCGAATTTCACCGGGATGCACGCCGCCCGGCTGTACCGGTCGATTAATGCTCCGCTTCGAATTGTCCGCGTGCAGCTTGTCAAGGCGGCGAGTGCGATTAACAAAATCCCACTCGTCCAAAAGGGAATCTGAATCACGGCTATCGCGGAAAATCGTTGCTGTTCCTCTACTCTCACTTGTTCGCCGTTCCTCGAACGGCAATACATGTTACGACAAATCAGGCTTGCGGGCTCGGACTTCGGGATGACGCATTCGATGAGGACGCTGACGTATAATCCCGATTCGGGTTAATTCTTGTCGAGGTAGTCTCTTGCCCATTGGAACCGCGTTTCACCAGAGAACTTTTCCGCTTTGCCACAGCTTGAATTACCGCGAGTGGTCGGGATACTACACGGTCAGCGTGTATGAGGTGCATCATGAGCACGAGTACAACGCCATCCGCAATGCGGCGGCGTTGATCGATATTTCGCCGCTCTACAAGTATTTGGTCACGGGCAAAGACGCTACGCGGCTGGTGAACCGCGTGATTACACGCGACATTAATAAAGTGAAAGTGGGGCAGGTGATTTATTGCTGCTGGTGCGATGAAGAGGGCAAGGTCATCGACGATGGGACGATTTCGCGGCTGGAAGAAAATGTTTATCGCTGGACGGCCGCCGACCCAAGCCTGCGCTGGTTCCGGCAGAACGGCCTGAACATGGATGTGCAGGTGGAAGACATTTCCGAAAAGGTCGCGGCGCTGGCTTTGCAAGGGCCGACTTCGGCGAAGCTGCTGAAGACCGTTGCTGATGCCGACATTGCGAACTTGAAGTATTTCCGCGTGACCCACGGCAAGATTGCCGGCGTTTCAGTAGATATTTCGCGGACTGGATATACCGGCGATCTCGGTTATGAAATCTGGGTTCCCTGGAATGAAGCGGTAAAGGTGTGGGATGCGCTGGCGGAAAAAGGCAAGCAGTTTGATTTGCACGCGGCGGGCATGCTGGCTCTGGATGTGGCGAGGGTGGAAGCCGGGCTGCTGCTGATCGAAGTGGATTACAGCAGTTCGAAGAAGGCTCTGATCCGGTCGCAGAAATATTCGCCATACGAGCTGAGCTTCGCCAAGATGGTGCATCTGGAAAAAGAGAATTTTATTGGCAAGCGGGCGCTGGAGCAGGATGCGAAGAATGGAGTTCCGCGGCAACTGGTAGGGGTCGAAGTGGATTGGACCGACGTTGAGGCACTTTATGAACGCTACGGCCTCACGCCGGCCGCGCCCAGTCAGGCTTCGCGCGTTGCGGTGCCTTTGTATTCCGGGGAAAAGCAAGTTGGCAAGGCAACAACTACCAGTTGGTCGCCGATTCTGAAGAAGATGATTGCGCTGGCCAGCGTGGAGACCGAGCACTCGAGACTGGGCACGCAGTTGCAGATGGAGATCACGATTGAGGCCATCCGGCTGAAGACGAATGTGAAGGTGACGGGGCTGCCGTTCTTTAATCCTCCACGCAAGACCGCGACGCCGGTATAGCTGCAGGCTTGCCGGGCTGCCGCCCGGCGGACCGCCGAGGGCGGCTGTCCACACATAAGAAACCTGTAGCGCTCTCTTATCAGCGTGGGATGTAATCATCGAGCAGCGGGACTACATCTGAGGTGAAGGGGCGAAGGCGTTGTTGTGCGGCATCGATTGACTCGCCGGGAAACATATCCAGCGTGATGCGCACCAGGGCGCCATCGCTGCGGTTCATGCGGATTGCGTCTTTCACCAAATAATACTTAGCCCAATATTCGCTGGCCACGCCGCGATCGTGAGCCCAATACCAATACAACACAAGCTTGCGCGCGCCGGCTTTGGAGATGACATACCGGTTCGCGGGAAAAGGCGAATGGCCGGGCAGCGAAATTGTGATGCGGTCATTTTCTTCGGGAGCCCATCCGGCACCGGGTAAACAATGCTTGGGGGAATGGATGGTATCGCCGGCGCGCTGGCTGGGAAAATAGGCCAGGAAAAAATCGATGAAGGGTAGTTTGCCATTCGGGTCGCGATATCCGCGCACCAGAAAGTCGCCGGCTCCCAGTACGTCCAGAGTATCTTTATCGAGCGGGATGTCTTTACCGGTCCAATTCCCCAGTTGCATGGGAAAAGAAGAGAGCGGCGTGCGCGAGGGAATGATCTCCGTGCGTCCTCGGGCCTGCAGCAGAATCGCCGTCAGCGCGATTAAGCCGACCGCGAGAACGAAGCGCAGCATGCCGAATGGCTTCATGATTCGCCGCCTTCGTCAGGCCAGATCATGCGTATGCCGCGATGCAGAAGATAAAGCATAAGCAGCGACGCGACAAACATGAGCCAACCCTGGAATTCATGAAAAAACCCCTGCGCCTTGTCCGGGTCCCAGTATTGGACCAGCAGTCCGGTTCCTACCACGCGCAGGCTATTGGCGGCAACGGCGATGGGAATTGAAGCCAGCGCCAGTAGCACGCGCAAAGCGGTGCTACGTTCCATCAGATAACCGTAGATTACAGCAAGCGTCGCGAGTGACATCAGAGAGCGAATGCCACTGCAGGCGTCGGCCACTTCCAAAGCCATGGCCGGAAGAATGATTACGTTACCCTCCCGCAGGACTGGCACGCCCAACCACGGCAATGTTGTGCTGGCCACCTTCGAAGCCAGCAGTTGCAGCGGGAACGTAATCTGGTTGAAGACGATGGCGGGAATGGGGATCATCAGCACCAGGAAAGCCCAGGGAAAAAGAATGGCACGGAAGAAACTCCACCCGAGAAAAAGAACGGTGAGGCCTGCCAGAACAATCAGCAGTGAGAAGCGGGCAAGGAAAATCTCGGCGCCCATTTGGCCAAGAATGAGTACACACAATCCCAATCCTAAAATCAAAGCTCCCGACCATGCGGGCTGCAGCTTTACGCGGGCCAGCCGGTCACGCTCCTGCCAGATTACGAAGCCAGCAAAGAGAGGAACGAAGAAACCGTGCGAGAAGTTGGGATCGTGCCACCATTGCCCAAGCAGATGGGTGAGCGTAGGGGCGTACAGCCACAGCAACAGTACGCCGAGCGTGACGATCTGCCACACTCCGGACCACGCCGGCTTAACGGCGAATGCCCGGTGCGCAACTGGTGGCTCAGTTTGCAACACTTGGCTCAAGAACCAGCCTCTATCTTATACTTGGGGGACGTCCTCAAGCATAAGCGAAGTCGGAAGCGCCCGCAATCGGAACCGGATCCATGAGTAACTTGCCGGGCCCGTGACGCAGGGAAACTTAAAATGTCAGCTATTGTCGTAGGTTATTAAGAGGACAGGACTTGGAACATTTTGGTCCTTTGGGTGCAGGTCAACTTGCGACTGTTGCCGGTGAACTATCTACATCGAGTACCCGCCCCGCAGGAACTATCCAAAAATTACAGAAAACACTGTAGGCCGTTCCGGAGTTGGTGCGAGTAAGCTGCAGCTTACAGTGAACTGTTGGAATCTCTGGATAGCTTTTCAAGCAAGGAGCAAGTTATGAAAAGTCGGTCTGTAGTGATTGCAGTTGTTTTGTTGTCTTTGTTGTCGCTCATCACGCTGGGACTCGCGCAGGACCGTGATCAGCCTTCGGCCAGATCTCAAGAGCGCATCACGCGGGAGGTTCGCCACGAACTTCTCATGCTTCCTTATTTTGGAGTCTTCGATTCCATCTCCTATAAGGTAGATGGCTCAACCGTTACGCTGCTGGGCGAAGTGGTTCGCCCGGTTACTAAATCCGACGCTGAGAACGCGGTAAAGCACATCGAGGGCGTCGAAAAGGTGGACAACCAGATTGATGTTCTTCCTCCGTCGCCTGTGGACGATGGCCTGCGGATGCGCTTGTATCGCGCGATTTATGGCTATCCCGCGCTGGAGAAGTATGCTCTGGGCGTGCAGAAGCCAATTCGTATCATCGTGAAAATGGGCCGGGTCACGCTGGAAGGCGTTGTCGACAATGACTCCGACAAGAATCTGGCGGGCATGCGCGCCAACGGTGTTCCGGGAATTTTTTCGGTGACCAACAATCTGCAGGTGGTTCCGTCGAAGTGAACGTGCGCGCGCCCGTCGCTAATTGCGAGATTCGCTCACCCGGCATTGTTGCCGAAAGGATCTTCCAGCGATGGGCTTTGCGGCGTGAACAACTCCGCTCCGCTTTCGGTGACGTGCATATCATCTTCGAGACGGATGCCGAATTCTCCGCGGATGTAGATGCCGGGCTCGTTGCTCGTGGTCATGTTGGCCGCAAGTTTGGTGGTGTTGCCGCGAACCAGATAAGGCCACTCGTGGCCATCCATGCCCATGCCGTGGCCCAGGCGATGCGCGAAATATTTGTAGTCGGGTCCGTAGCCAGAGTCGACGATGACTTTTCGCGCCGCCGCATCGACTGCGCCGCACTCCGTTCCCGGGCGCGCTGTCGCCAGCGCGGCGGCCTGTGCTCGATGCACGATGTCGAACACTTTTTTCATTTTGTCGCCGGTCTTTTCCGGGACTTTGCCCAGCACAAACGTGCGCGTGATGTCGGATTGATATCCTTCCACGGTGCAGCCGTCGTCGATCATCACGATCGAACCTTCGCGGATTATTTGCGGCGTGCTTGATCCATGCGGGTAGGCCGTGTATTCGTCCACTTCCACGCTGGCTTCGCCGGGGAAGCCTAATTGTCCATAAGCCGCAGCGATCAGATCCTGTACCTGCTGCTGGGTCATGCCTTCGCGCATTGCACGATAAACCGCCTCGTAGGCGCTGAGCGTAACTTGTGCCGCCAGACGCATGAGCGCGATCTCGTGAGCGCTTTTGATCATGCGGCAACCGGCGGTGACGGGCGTGGCGCTGGTCAGCGTGAGCTGAGGCGCTGCTTGTGCGATGCCGTCGGCGAAGAAGAATCGCACGGTTTCTTCGATTCCCAACTTGCCCGTGGCCATGCCGCGGTCTTTCAATCCTTGGGCAACCAGGCGATATGGGCTTTCATCCTCCTGCCAGGTACGGACATCGGGCTGGTCGCCATCTGGCGCATCGGCGATTTGCTCGCGAGCGCGGCCCTCTTCAAATGCCGGACACACATAGAACGCGGATCCTTTCGCCGGCAGCACGAGAGCAAACATGCGTTCGCCGCCCCACCAGTCGATTCCGGTGAAATAATTCAGCGACGTGCCGGACATGAGCACCATGGCATCGATCGCATTCTCGGCCAGCAATTGGCGGGCGCGCTCCAGTCGTTGGCGCCGCTCGTCGAGTGAAATGGGAGTGGCTTCATTCTTTCGCGACTTCAGGCGCGCCAGAGATGGCGGCAGAGAAGAGTTCGACTTTTCGTCGCTGCCAGTTGCGGCCAGCGGATACGAGATGGCAGCGACTCCCGCTCCGAGACCGCTCACTTCGAGAAACCGACGCCGCGAGATCATGCAGGCTCCAAACTTGAAAATGACAGCCTCGCCATTATAGGGGTAAGTTGGGGGAATGAACTTCATGGAAGCGGGTTTTCAGTGTGCGGGTTGCGGCGAGTGGAATATGACCACGGTGGATGAATCCGCGGGACGCCGGCAAAATTACGTGGAAGATTGCCAGGTTTGCTGCAAACCCAATGTGCTGCACCTGGAGTACGATACGTCGTCGCAGGAGTTCTTCATCACGGCTGATCTGGAGTGACGGCGGATGCCGGGCCCCGGCAAGAATGACATAGCACGCTACATCTCCGCCACTTATTTTGTTTGGTTCGCGCTATAGTTAGTTTCGATCCAGATTAGTTCGAACCAGATTAGTTCGATCCGGAAAGGAATGGCGATGGCAACCGGCTATAGCGGTCGCGGACGGATGGTCGCGCATAATATGGTTACGACTCAGTTTGAACTGGATGGCTTTCGCGTCACGCGTACGCTGGGAGTCGTGCGCGGCATCGTTGTGCGCTCGCGTTCCATCTTCGGCACGATCGGCGCGGGATTGCAGACGCTGATTGGTGGCAACATTACGCTGCTCACGAATTTGTGTGAGAAGACGCGCGCCGAAGCCTTCGATCTGATGCTGGTGCACGCGGCGGAACTGGGCGGCAATGCCGTGGTCGGCGCCCGTTACGACGCAACCGAAGTGATGCAGGGCGTCACCGAAGTGCTGGCTTATGGCACCGCCGTGTTTGTGGAGACGGTGAAGTAGCGATTCTTCAGTCTTTGTACAGCCAGCCCGCGACCAGCGCGGCCAGGATCGCGCCGAACCACATTTCTATCATCCAGCCAAAAGGGAGCCCGCGATCGCCGGCGAACCAGGTGGCCTGCGCAAAATTCTCCGGAAAACCGGCGAAGAAGCCAACCAGAAAGCCGACCTTCAGCGCGGCGCCGGGACCGGGTCCCAGTCCCTGACGGGCCCAAGCGTAAAGATGCGCAACCGCGATCGCAAGAATAAACAGGAGCAGAATCCATTGGACTACAAAGAGAGGATAGCGGGGGGTCTTCAGGAAGAATCCCGCATTCTGTGCCGCCACGTAGCGGGCATCGGTGATGACGAACTTGCCCACCAGAAAACTCCAGAGCGTCCAGACCACGCCTCCAACCAAACCACCCAGCCAGATTCTGCCTCGGTTCAGCTGCATAAGCTCCTCCGCGAATTGTCAATCGATAAACGGACGCAGTGTACACCCATTTGTGGGTGGGTGGCGATTTAGCGGACTGAAGGGCGTTCATTAGCCTTTCCGGCGTATAGTATCGGATCATGAAACTGGCGAGCGTTGTGCTTCTTGGTCTGATCTGTTGCGGTAGTGCGTTCGCGATCGGCCGCGGGGCGTCTTACAAATACAAGCGCCTGGGCAGCGAACTGGACGCGCAGACACATACCGACCCCGGGATTGCCTTGATGGGCGGCGGCGCCGATCTGGATGAAGCGTTCCGCTGGTTGTGCGGCAAGGGCAACGGTGGAGACTTTCTGATTCTTCGCGCCAGCGGAAAAGATGATTACAACAAGTACGTGAATAAATTGTGCCGGATGAACTCCGTGGCCACGCTAATTATTCCGAATCGAAAAGCGGCGGAAGAGCCACGAGTGGCCCGCATCATCCGGCAGGCAACGGTAATTTTTATTGCCGGCGGCGACCAGTCGCGTTACATCAACTTTTGGAAGGGAACTCCGGTGCAGGATGCACTCAACGCGCACGTAACTACGGACAAGCCGATCGGAGGCAGCAGTGCGGGGTTGGCGGTGCTGGGGCAGTTTGTCTACGGTTCCCTGGACAACCAGTCGAATGACGCCGATCTTACGTCACGCGAGGTTTTGGCCGATCCCTACGCGAAACGTGTGACGCTGGTGCGCGATTTCCTGAAGGTGCCCGGCCTCGACAACATGCTGACGGACAGCCATTTTGCCAAGCGCGACCGCATGGGCAGGAGCGTGGGATTCCTGGCGAGAATTGTGGCGGATGGCTGGTCGACGGCGCCGCGCGAGATTGCTCTTGACGAAAAATCGGCTCTGCTGGTGGAAGTGGACGGCCGAGCCAAGGTGGTGGGCACGGGCCAGGGAGCCTATTTCCTGCAGATCACGGACCCGCCGGAAGTATGCAAGGCCGGCCAGCCCCTGACCCTGCACAACGTGGCTGTTTATCACGCGCCCACCGGGGCTGGATTCGACATTCGAGCATGGAATGGTGAGGGTGGTGAGGCTTATTCGATATCGGTGGAGGCGGGGCAAGTTCACAGCAGTCGCGCAGGGAATGCGGTGTACTGAGGTTTGTTTGTAGCGCCGGTATCCTGCAGGCTGCGGGGCGGGGACGCCCCCACGACAGCCGCCGGAGACGGCGGCGCTACACCTACGAAAGCAGTCCGGACGCGCCCGGTCGAAAATCGCCATCCGAAGGGCAAGTTTAGTTTTTTGCACAGGGAAACGCGCCACGGTCGCGGAGTGCAAGAAAAATCTAAGCGAATGAATAGCGAAGGAATCCAGAGCGTAAACCCAACATCTTGTGGTCGTATGAGTAGTTAACCACAAGTCCTCGTACTTTGCCCGAGCATCCCAAATAGGATGGTCATACCTTTAAGTTTCCTCTTGACAATCAACAACTTACAGCTAAGATGTGGTACAAAGTGGTACAGAGTGGTCAAGTAGTTTGAGATCGTGGGCACGGGAAGCGAAAAAAGAGGAGCCGGTGGAAATCCGACCCAAAAGTACGGCGAACAACCCGAACCGAACGAGATTGACCAGACTTTGTGCCATTTTGAGCTGCTTGAACCTTGGTTTCACCCATGTTTCGCGGCAATCACCCAACTCGCGTCGACGAAAAGGGACGGTTGAAGGTCCCGGCCGAGTTCAAGCGGGTGATCGACGAGAAGTACGGACAGCAATTTTACATCACGAGTCTGGATGGCGATGTTGCTCAAGTGTATCCCTTCGAGGAGTGGGAACGGATCGAGCAGAAGCTGGCCGGGCTCTCCACCTTCAATCCGACGAAGAAAAAATTCTTGAGCAAGGTGAATTACTGGGGACAGGTCGTCGAGATGGACGGGCAGGGGCGGCTGCTGATCCCGCAACTGTTGCGCGAGGCGGCGCAAATCAAAGGCGAAGTTGCGGTGAGCGGATATCAGACCTATTTGGAAGTGCGCAACATGGAAGCGTACCAGCAGAAAGTTCGGGAAGAAAAGTTTACGCCTGATGATGAGAAGACGCTCGACGAATTGGGCATCTAGTGGGCGAGGGTTCAACAGACACCCCTCAGGGGGTTGGGCATGGTGGTGGAAGGGAAGCGAGCCATCTTTCACTCAATCATGTTCCGGTTCTTTTAAAAGAAGCGATCGACTTTTTAAACGTGCGGCGTGGCGGGACCTATATCGACGCCACGGTGGGCCTGGGCGGACACAGTTACGAAATCGCAAAACGCCTCGGCGCACCGGGACATTTGATTGGGCTCGATAAAGATCCTGCGGCGCTGGAAAGGGCAAAGGCGGTCTTGGGTGTTAGGTCTTCGGTTTTAGGTGAGTCCGATGGCCAGTTGCCTAAGACCTATGACCTGAGACCCGATTGGCCTCGTATCGAGCTGCGGCAGGCGTCATTTGCAAGTTTGGCCGAAGCCCGAAGCCCGATAGCCGACGGCCTGCTGGCCGACATCGGACTCAGCAGCCTGCAGCTTTCCGATGCGGCGCGCGGATTTAGTTTTCAGGCGGATGGACCGCTCGACATGCGGATGGACCCGCGGTCGGAGCGAACCGCCGAACAAGTGGTAAACCACCTCGACGAGCGCGAGCTTGCCGATGTGATTTACGAATTCGGAGAGGAAAGGAGGTCGCGGAGAATCGCCAGAGCCATTGTCCGGTCGCGGCCGATACGATCTACCGCACATCTTGCGGATGTCATATCAGCCGCGGCCCGGCCAATGAATTCTGAGCAGCGGCGAATTCATCCGGCGACCCGAACCTTTCAAGCTCTTCGAATCTTCGTAAACCGCGAACTGGACGATCTGCGGGCGCTGCTCGGAGCAGCGCCCCGGATTCTGAAGCCAGGAGGACGCGTGGTGGTGATCAGTTTTCACTCGTTGGAAGATCGCATCGTAAAGGATGCCTTCCGCGAAGGCGCGATTAAGTGCAAGTACTTCCGGGTGCTGACCAAGAAACCGGTGACGGCATCCGAAGAAGAACAGGATCGCAATCCGCGGGCGCGCAGTGCGAAGATGCGGGCGGCGGAGAGAATTTAGAAGTGCATAAGATTTTAGATTCCGGAAAACCTGCCGGAGTCCCCGGCACAGCTGTAATGGCGTGCCGGGAGTTCAGATTTTAGTGAAACAGGTGCTGAAAAGGCGGACAAAGATCCGCCAATGTGGAAAGGCTTCCGGTTCGAAGCCAGGTTCTGGGTAGGAATTCGAGTTGGAAGGTGCGCGATGTACACGGGAACATTGATCAACGATTTGATGGCGGCAGTAGAGCGCGCTGAACAAGCAGTTCAACAGAAGTTGATGTTCAAGGAAAGCGAACGGGATCAGATTTTCGACACCCAGGCTTTTCAGCATACAGATCGAATTCTCGCGGGAGCGGCATAATGGCAACGGCAGCACTCCGGATGGCGGTCCCAGCAGCGCGCCGCAATACGTTCTTCACCGGAACGCCCGAGATTTATTTCGCCAAGGCGATCGACAACTCCCGTCTGGTGAAGGTGGAGGATACTGGCCGCACTCGCGAGATGAAGCAGTTTGGTACGGCGCTGGCTTGTCTGTTTTTGCTGGTGTTCACCTATGCGTGGCAGCATTTCCGGGCGATTGAATATGGATATCAGATCGAGTCGGCCAAGCGCGAGTTGAACGATCTGACGGAAATGAATCGGGCTTTGCGCTTGGAGGATGCCAGCTTGCGCGATCCCGAACGAATTGACGTGATGGCGCGGCGCATGGGACTGGTGCCACCAGAACCGGGGCAGGTGATTCGCATGGACAGCGCGTCGGTGGATGGCAGCAGTGGCCCGGTGATGGCGAGCGCGGCTGCAGTAACGGTGCTGGCGGGGCAGTAGCAGTGTAGAGTAAAGCCGAGCTGCGCTCGGCGGACGGGTCAGAGACCCGTCCCCACACGATTTATTTGGCGGTCCGCCTTGTCGGTGGGGCCGCCATGTTTGTCAGGGAACGAGCAATCAGCAATCAGCAATCAGCAGTTAGCATTTGGCCAGTCAGGTTCCATGCCAGTCCACAAAATCAGTAAGGGCTAAATGCTGAATGCTAAGTGCTGAATGCAGCTTTTCATGGCCACTAATTCCAACCTCGGTAAACATTCCCGGCTCTACCTTCTAGGCGCGATGCTTTTGTTCTGGTGCGTGGCGATTTGTGGCCGCCTGGTCTACCTGCAGATCTTTTGCTATGGCAGCTTTGTGAAGCAGGCGGAACACCAGCAGCAGCGCGAGATTCCGCTTTCTCCCAAACGTGGAGTGATCTACGACCGTGCCGGACATGAGCTGGCGATGTCCGTATTGGTCGATTCGGCATTTGCCGTGCCCTCCGAAGTGAAA
This sequence comes from uncultured Acidobacteriaceae bacterium, assembly GCA_963818865.1. Taxonomy (GTDB): domain Bacteria; phylum Acidobacteriota; class Terriglobia; order Terriglobales; family Acidobacteriaceae; genus Sulfotelmatobacter. The sequence goes on along the minus strand of CAWFTQ010000012.1, from coordinate 173,803 downwards.
GACCTTCCTACCGCGGTTTCTCTTATCACGCGCATCACCGGTGAGGATCACAACGTAGTGCTGGCCGATTGCCACAATCACAAAACTTTTTGCTGGGTGGCGCGCAAGGCGGATGACGAAACCATCGAACGCATCAAGTCGCTGAACCTGCAGGGTATTCATTTCCAAAAAGAGCCGAAGCGCTTTTATCCGGCGCGCGATCTGGCGGCGCAGGTGGTGGGGACAGTGGGAATGGAAGATGTCGGACAAAGCGGCATCGAGCATGCGTTCGACGACGAATTGCGCGGGCGGGCGGGAAAGATGTTTATCTCGGTGGACGCGCGCCGCCAGTGGTTTTCCGACATTGAGAAACAGCCGGAGCCAGGCGAGAACCTGGTCCTGACCATCGACAAGAATATTCAGTACATCGCCGAGAAAGAGTTGGATCAGGCGATTCACGATACGCAGGCGATTGCGGGCACGGTGATCGTGGAGAATCCGCACACTGGAGAAATCCTGGCGTTGGCGAACCGGCCGACATTTAATCCGAACTTGCGCAAACAGATCACGCCCGGCGCGCTGACCAACCGTGCTGTGAGCTACGTGTATGAGCCTGGGTCAACTTTCAAGTTGGTGACAATTTCCGCCGCGCTCGAAGAGAAGCTGACCAATCCCGATGAAATTTTTGATTGCCAGATGGGATCGATCGTCTACAACGGGATGCGCATTCGCGATTCGAAGCCCCATGGACTTTTGCCGGTGTGGGGAGTGCTGGCGGAATCGAGCGACGTAGGCGCGATCAAGATTGCTTTGCGGCTGGGCGAAGACAGGTTTTACAAATACATTCGCGCCTTTGGCTTCGGACAGCAGACAGGAATCGAACTACCGGGCGAAACGCGCGGGCTGACCAAGCCAGTAAGCCGCTGGTCGAAAGTTTCGATTGCGGCGATTTCCATGGGTCAGGAGATTGGCATTTCGCCGCTTCAGTTGGCGGGATTAATTTCCACGTTTGCCAATGATGGTGTGTGGGTCGCACCGCGGATCGTCGCGGGGACGGTTGGACCAAGAAGCGCCCCGCAGAGCCTGCCGCAGACGGTGACATTTCACCCCGCAAGTTCGCGGCGGGTGATTTCCAGTTACACCGCGGCCGAGATGCGCTCGATGATGCAAAAAGTGGTGCTCGAGGGCACCGGCCGCAAGGCAATGCTGGAAGGCTACACATCGGCGGGCAAGACGGGAACGGCGCAGAAGGTCGATCCGGCAACCGGTGCGTATTCGAAGACGAAATATATTGGCTCTTTCGCTGGCTTCGCGCCGCTAAATAATCCCCAGATCGTAGTTGCCGTAATTCTCGATTCGGCCGTGGGATTGCACCAGGGCGGGCAAGTGTCGGCGCCTGTGTTTCGCCGGGTGGCGCAGCAAGTGCTGGAGTATCTGCACACTCCGCACGATCTGCCGCTCGCGCCGCAACATCAATTGCTTCTGGCACAGGCGAAGATGAAAGATAAAGACCTGGAAGAAGGAACTCCGGATCATCCCGGTGAGCCGCTGGAAACAGCGGAAGTAAATGGAAGTTCTCCGAAATCAGGGACTCGAATAGCGAGTATGGCACGGGTGCCCACGCTCGCGAATGCCGGCAGAGAGGGAACTATAGTCCAGGCCGCGATGCGCCAACGTGAGCCTCCACCGGGCGCGTCAACGCAGCTCGCGGTGGAAAAGAATCCAGGCGCTCCGGATGCTGCTGCGCCGCCGGCAAAAATCCCCACGACAGGCACCGTCGTTCTAGACGTGGAGCAAGGTGGAATCGAAGTGCCGTCGTTCGTGGGGAAAACCGTGCGCGGCGCCGTCGAATCTGCGCAGGATGCCGGTCTTGAACTGGAAGCTATCGGCAGCGGTGTGGCCCGGCAACAGACTCCTCCACCCGGCACGCACGTGGCCGCCGGAGCGCACGTGACGGTGCAGTTCGGGCGATAAAAATCCACCATACTCTACCGTGTGTCCGCCTTACCCACTACCGTTTAGTTCTCCGGTTTGACCCGCCGAAAAACCGCGTGATACGGTAAACAGTCACACTATCTTTAATCTGTGCAGACCAGCGCTGCTCTCTGATTGAGGTTTGGATTTGTCTTCCGTTGAGGCGACGCCCGCCAGCCCTACTCCCGCAGTCCGCAAGACTGCGCTGAACGCCGTCCATCGCAAGATGGGCGCGAAGATGGTCGATTTCAATGGCTGGGACATGCCGGTCGAGTATCCCGCGTCGATCGGCTGCGGCATCATCAACGAGCACATGGCGGTGCGCACGGGCGTCGGCATCTTCGATGTCAGCCATATGGGCGACATTCGTTTGGCGGGACCGCAGGCGTTGGCGGCAGTGCAGCACATCTCCATGAATGACGCTTCGCGGCTGGCCGTGGGGCAGGCGCAATATTCGGCGCTGCTCTATCCGCAAGGAACGTTTGTTGACGACGTAATCGTCCATCGTCTGGGTGAGGACGAATATCTGCTCGTGATCAATGCCGGTACGCGCGAAAAAGATTTCAACTGGGTGCGCGACAATACGCGGCAGTTCGATTGCACGGTGGAAAATCTTTCGGATGACTTCACGCAGATCGCCATCCAGGGGCCGAAGGGCGTCGATGTCCTGCAGAAACTGACGGACGCAACTTTGAGCGCGGTTAAGTTTTATTGGGTTACGCGCGGGTCGGTCTGCGGGCTTAAGAATATCTTGATCGCGCGCACCGGCTACACCGCGGAAGATGGATTCGAGATTTACATCCCGGCAGATGAGGCCACCAGCGCGCGAGTCTGGGATGAGATTCTGAATGCAGGCAAAGAATTCGGTATTGTTCCCTGCGGCCTGGGTGCGCGCAACACCCTGCGGCTCGAAGGCAAACTGCCGCTCTACGGCCACGAGATTTCCGATACCATTAATGTTTGGGAAGCCGGCCTGGACCGCTTCTGCAAGATGGAGAAGCCGGAGTTCATCGGTCGCGCCGCTCTGGAAAAGGCGAAAGCTGAAGGCGTGAGCCGCACGCTGGTCGGCCTGGAGATGACTGAGCGCGGCATTGCGCGCGACGGATACAAAGTGCTGGACGGCGCCGGACGCGAGATTGGATACGTCACCAGCGGATCACCGGCTCCGTTCCTCAAGAAGAATATTGCGCTGGCGTACGTGCCGCCGGAGTTCGCGCTAGCAGGCACGGCGGTGAAAGTCGAGATTCGCGGGCAGGGCGTGGGGGCACAGGTTGTGCCGACGCCGTTTTACAAAAGACCGAAGAAAGCTTAAACCACTAAGCACGAAGTAACACGAAGGAAGCTAGAGGCCATCATGGGCTATCCATCGGATCGCAAATACACGAAACAGCACGAATGGATTCAGGCGAGCGGAACGACTGCCACCGTCGGCATCACCGATCATGCTCAGGAAGAGTTGGGTGACATTGTCTTCGTCGAGTTGCCCAAGTCCGGCGCGGAGGTAACCGCAGGCAAGACATTCGGTTCCGTTGAGTCGGTGAAGGCTGTGTCGGATCTGTACGCCCCGGCGTCCGGCACCGTGACTGAGGTTAACGGCGATCTGGCCACTTCGCCGGAGAACGTGAATAAAGACCCCCACGGTTCCTGGATGATGAAGATCACGCTGAAGAATCCGGGCGAACTGGATGCACTGCTATCTTCAGCGGATTATGAGAAGTTCGTGGCTGAAGAGGGCGGACACTGAGTGCCATTTGCCGATCTCCAATTGCCAAATGAGAAGAGCTTTTGCTTCCAGGCGAAAACCGATAATGGGCAATCGGAAGTCATGTGATCCCGAGCACAGCTTGACCCAGCGGTTTGCTGCCACAATCGAACTGACCTCGAGTTACATCTAATTACTGCTTATGCGCTATCTACCGAAATCTCCTGCCGTCCGCGAAGCCATGCTGAAGGCGATGGGCCTGCGCTCGATCGACGAATTGTTTGCGCCGATTCCCGCCGAGTACCGCCTCAACCGTGACCTCAAAATTCCACGACAGATGGCGGAATCGGAAATCGTGGACTATTTCCGCCAGCGCTCGCGGGAAAACGGCGAAGGCTACATCAGTTTTCTGGGCGCGGGCGTGTATTCTCATTACCGGCCCGTCATCATTGATTCTCTGATCTCCCGCGGCGAGTTTCTCACCGCGTATACGCCGTACCAGGCGGAAATTTCTCAGGGGACTCTGCAATCCATTTTCGAATTTCAAACCATGATCTGCGAGCTGACGGGCATGGAAGTGGCCAATGCCTCGATGTATGACGGCTCAACCGCCGCGGCAGAAGCAGTGATGATGGCGGTTCGGTTAACCGGACGGCGGTCGGTCGTCGTAGCGCGAAGTCTGCACCCGGAGTATCGCGAAGTGCTCGCGACCTATGCAACGCATCAGGGAATGCCGCTGTCGGTCGCGGGTTTCGGCGAGGACGGACGACTGAATCTCGCGGAGTTGGAGAAGTCGATCACGGCCGAGACGGCCTGTGTGCTGATTCAGTCACCAAACTTCTTCGGGACGATCGAAGATGTGGCGGCGATTGCCGGGGTTGCGCACCGGCATGGCGCAATGCTCGTGGTGTCGATTGCCGAAGCGGTGTCGCTGGGAATTGTGGAACCGCCGCGCGATGCGGACGTGATCGCGATGGAAGCGCAATCGTTCGGCGTGCCGCAGGGTTTCGGCGGTCCGCACTGTGGTGTCATCGCTACGCGAGAAAAATTTGTCCGGCAAATGCCGGGGCGGTTGGTTGGTCAAACGGTCGACAAGCAGGGCAAGCGCGGATTTGTGCTCACGCTAGCTACGCGCGAGCAACACATCCGCCGCGAGAAGGCGACGTCGAATATCTGCACCAACCAGGCGCTGGTCGCATTGATGGTCAACATTTTTATGACGGTGTATGGCAAGGTCGGATTGAAGGAATTAGCCAAGCAAAACTTGGCGAAGACGGCATACGCGGCCGGGCAATTCTCCAGGCACGGCAAAGTTCTCTTTGGCGGCGCGCCTCGGTTCAACGAGTTTGTGCTGCAGACGAAAGAGGATTCGTATGCCATCAACGACCGGCTGCTGGGAAACAAGATTGTCGGAGGATTTCCGCTTAAGAAGTTTTATCCCGAACTGGGGAATGCCGCGTTGTGGTGCTGCACGGAATTGACTACGCGCAGCGCTATCGACTCCGCCGTGGGAGTGGTTGCGCAGAGTGAGGTTTCGATGCGATCCGCCAAAGAAGATGCCACGGTTGAAGAGGTGGTGCGATGAAGCACATCACACGCAAGGCAACTCGCCACGTCAATCAGAACGAGGGGCTGATCTTCGAGAAATCTTCGGCGGGAAAAGCCGCATGGAAGCTGCCCCCGCTCGACGTGCCCGAAGTGAGTTCATCTGCGCTGCTGGGCGCAGCTGAAAGAAAAGATCTGGGCAACATGCCGGAGGTGAGCGAGATCGAAATTATCCGCCATTTTACCCGGCTTTCGACGTGGAATTACGCCATCGATCTCGGCATGTATCCGCTGGGCTCGTGCACGATGAAGTACAACCCACGCGTGAACGAAGCGGTTGCACGGGTCGAGGGAATTGCGAATGGTCATCCTTACCAGCCGGAAAGGATTTCGCAAGGGGCTCTGCAAATTCTGAAAACGCTCAGTGAGTGCCTGATCGAAATCACCGGTATGGATGCAATCACGCTGCAGCCCGCGGCCGGCGCGCACGGGGAGATGACCGGAATGTTGATGGTGCGAGCTTACCATCACGCCCAGGGGCGTCCGCGAAAGAAAGTTCTGATTCCAGACTCAGCCCATGGAACCAATCCGGCGACCGCGGCAATGGTGGATTATGCCGTCGAAAATTTAAAGTCCGACTCGCGCGGCATGGTCGACATTGCCGCTCTGGAAGCACAGATGAGCGAAGATGTCGCTGCGCTGATGCTTACCAATCCCAATACGTTGGGAGTGTTCGAACAGCAGATTTACAAGATTGCCGACATCCTTCACGCTAAAGGCGGCCTGCTCTATATGGATGGCGCAAATATGAACGCGCTGGTGGGCAAGGTTCGTCCGGGAGATTTCGGCGTGGATGTGATGCACCTGAATTTGCACAAAACATTCTCCACGCCGCATGGCGGTGGTGGACCGGGATCGGGTCCGGTGGCAATCAAGAAAAAACTCGAGCCATTTTTGCCGAAGCCGGTGTTGGTAACCAAACCTGACGGCACACTGGGCTTCGAATATAACCGTCCGCAATCGGTAGGACGGGTGCGCGCGTTTTACGGAAACTTCGGAATGTTCGTTCGCGCGCTCGCCTACATCCAGGCCAACGGGCCGGATGGTCTGCGGCAAACCACGGAAGATGCGGTGCTGAATGCCAACTACATTCGCAAAGGCCTCGAAGGCGCTTACGATTTGCCTTATTCCACGCCCACCATGCACGAAGTTGTTTTCAGCGACAAACTGCAGGCGAAAAAAGGTGTCCGCACCATGGACATCGCCAAGCGTCTCATCGACTACGGCTTCCATCCCTATACCACGGCGTTTCCGCTGATTGTGCCGGGCGCGCTGATGATCGAACCGACCGAAAGCGAGTCGAAGGAAGAGATGGATTTATTCATCGAAGCGATGAAGTCGATTGCGGCAGAAGTGGAAGAAGACCCGCAGACGGTACTCGACGCACCGCACTCCACGCGAGTTTCGCGGCTCGACGAAACCGCGGCCGCGAGAAAGCCCGTCCTGCGCTGGAAACCCCAGGTCTAGATCAGCCCACAGGATCATCATCCGCGCGCGGCGAACCGCGCACAATGCTCAAGCTGCTAGCCGGGCAAGCTTATCCCTCGGCGCAGCCAATCTACTTCCTGCAAGCCGCCTTCCGGTGCTGCTAGCTCTTCCTGGAGGTCACAGCGAAAAAGGCCGCGGCTTCCTGCTCAACATTCTTGCTGCCACAATGCGGACACTTGGGAACTTCCTTGTCGTGCTCATTCTGGGTCAGCGTTGTTTCGAAGGATTTATGACAATCGAGGCAAACATAATCGTAGAGGGGCATGGAAACCTCCCGTGGGGATACCGCTAGGAGAATTGTAACGCCGTGGCGAACTGTTGATTGCTGATTTTTGATTGTTGATTGAAAACCGGCCGGGTCGGGATTTTCAATCAACAATCAGCAATCGAGAAATGACAATCAGGCAATCAACAATTCGAGCGTTTCACTTTGCCGAAATGTCGACCGACGCGCGCGTGGTCTCCCAATCCAGACGCAGCGTGCAACCGTTTCCTGACTTGTCGTAACTGATCGTAAAGTTTTCCACGGCCGAGGGCAGCTTGCTCACTTTCATGTCCACGCGAGCCAGTTCATCACTCTCATATTTGTAAGGGATGCCCCATTCGCCGGTCTTCTTGTTGATGATCAGCGTCCACTTGTCCGCGGTGGGCACGGTGAAGAGGGTGTAACTGCCGGCGGGAACCGTCTTGCCGCCGACAACAACATCGGCGCTGGTGACAAAAGTTGTGGCTTCATTGGCCCCTGTGCGCCAGACTTTGCCGAAAGGTACGAGGTCGCCATAGATCTTGCGGCCTCTCATGCGAGGGCTGGAATAAGCGGTCTTGATGGTTTTGCCGCCGCCGAGATCGCAGGTGGCTGAGGCAGCGGGACTGGGCTTGCCTCCACCCATCTGAGCGAGGGCAGCGGCGGTGAAGACAATCGTCAGCAGTGCGGGAAGGACAATTCGTTTTCGCATGGTTTCTCCTATGAGATGTTTCGCTATGGTCAAATGTTAGACGCGTGAGAAAAAAGTATGTCAGCAGCTAATGATTATGCCGCATCAGTGGTAGCGGTTACAATCGTCCGATGCCGGTATTCGATGAAAAGCACGAAGAGTTGGAGCACTACGAGACCATGATGGGCGTGCCGCGCGGGCGCCTCGCGGTCACCATGGACACAATTACCGATGCCATGGCGCTGGTCGGCCAGCACGGCGTTTACTGCCAGAGCCAGCGCTGGCCGGGCAAGCCCGTGATGGACATCCAGATCATCATGAAGAGCTTGACCGACGCGAAAGAGTTGATCCAGAGCGTGATGGAACAGCTGAAAAAGAATCCCTGAGCAATGAACTTTTTCCAAGCGCGAATCGTATCTATAGGCGGTAAGCTGCAGACCGCATTCTCAGGAGGATATCCATGCCACCGAAGAAGCCCGCCGTGCTTCTGGCTTTCGCCGTGCTGTGCCTGGTGACGTTACCCGCATTCGCGCAGGCCGCCCCTACAACCTTAACTGCCCAGGAGCGGGAAGCGGCGCTCAAGCAGTTCGAAGCCACGCGGGACAACTTTCTGAAGTCCATCGCCGGACTCTCGCCCAAGCAGTGGACGTTCAAACCCGCGCCGGACCGCTGGTCCGTGGCTGAGGTCTCCGAGCACATCGCCGTGTCCGAGTCAACCCTATTTGGTCTGGTGCAGAAGACCATGCAATCGCCCGCGGCCCCTGAGAAACGCGAACATGTCAAAGGAAAAGACGAGATGATCCTACAGAGGATGCCGGATCGCAGTCACAAAGCGCAGGCTCCGGAAATCCTTCGTCCTACTGGGCGGTGGGCCACGGAAGCGGAGTTGACGAAAGCGTTTGAGGACAGCCGCGCTGCAAGCATGGAATACATCCGCACGACCAACGACGACTTGCGCGACCACTTCTTCGACCATCCGGTGTTTGGAACTTTGGACGGTTATCAGTGGCTGCTTCTGATTTCGGCGCACAGCGCCAGGCACACCGCTCAGATCGAGGAAGTGAAGGCCGATCCAAATTTCCCGAAGAACTAAGAGGGAAGTGAAGTAACAGCGGAAGTGCTAAGGTCTCACGGTCACCACTACGACGCCATGCGAAATCACGGGCGCGGAGAACTTTCCCGTGAACTTTCCCAGATCTTTGTGTTGCCACAAATCGCGAACCGAAGCACTCACCCGGCTGGGATAGCCGAGATCCTCCCAGTTTGCTGAGATCTCGGCTTCCGCGCTCCCACGATTCAACAGAATCACGGCGCGGCTGCCGTCTCGCAATTGTTTCGCCCAGACTTCCAGATCGCCATTTTTCCAAACCCGCTCACCTTCGCGCCCTAGCGGATCTTGATCCACTGCAATCACTTCTTTGTTCGTGAGTATGTCATGAATCTCGGGACGCATGTCGCGCAGATCGTTGCCCGCGATCAACGGCGCCGCAAGAATAGCCCACAAACTAAAATGAGCGCGATACTCGTTGTCACTCATGCCGCCGTTTCCCACTTCCAGCATGTCAGGATCGTTCCAATGCCCGGGTCCTGCATACGATTGCAACCCGACCTGCTGATCGACGATAGCCAGCATTCCATTCGAGCAGCAGCTTCCGTCCGGCCATTTCGCCTGGCCTGCCCATTTGTCATTAATGTCGTCGGTGGTGCGCCACAAGTTTCCGCCGACTGCATTCCCCCACAACCAAGGCTTCGCCTTGCCCCACTCGCAAATGCTCAACACGATGGCGCGCCCTGAGGCGTCGAGCGCGGCGCGCATGTTCGCGTAGGAAGCCTTCGCATCCTGCGTGGTTGTATTGCACCAATCGTATTTCAAATAGTCGACGCCCCACGCCGCATACTGCAAAGCGTCCTGATATTCGTGGCCGAGGCCGCCGGGCCGCCCCGCGCAAGTCTTCGAGCCAGCATCGGAATACACGCCGAACTTTAGCCCAAGCGAATGAATGTAGTCGCCTACCGCCTTCATGCCATGCGGAAAGCGTTGCGGATCGGCGACGACATTGCCACTCGCATCGCGGCTGACTTGCCAACAGTCGTCGATGTTCACATATTCATATCCGGCATCTTTCATGCCGGACTTCACCATGGCATCGGCCATGCTCCTGACCATGTCTTCGCTGACGTTGCAGGCAAACTTGTTCCAGGAATTCCAACCCATCGGCGGCGTAAGGGCAAGGTTTTTCGAAACGTCACTGTTTTCTTGCGCAACGAGACTGGAGCACAGGAACAGAACACTCGCGATTGCGATCAGAATTTGTCTCATCTTCATGAAAGCGTTTTATCAGAAAACCTGGAGATTTACACGCGGTCAGTTTTATACGCGATCAATGTGGACTGCCAACCTTGTCGTCAAAGCTTTTCGTCAAAGTTTGTTGTCAAAGAACCTAGCCATCAGTTCGAGAGCTTCTTTGGTTTCGGGCAACTGGAAGTGGTACCAGAAAGCGTGCGGCAGCGCTTCGAAGACTACGAGTTGCGCGTCATCTCCAGCGCTGAGCAGCGCGCGGTGGAAAATCGTGGTACCACTCAGCAAGATGTCGCGGGAACTGGTTACGAGGAGGGTCGGCGGCATACCGCGCAGGTCGGCGAAGATCGGCGACAGGACTGGATGCTTGCGGTCGGTCTTGCCCACGTAGGAATCGTCGGGGAGGTGATCCGGATAGGTCGGCTGCAGTCCGCCCGGAAATCCATCGAGCGTGAAGAGCTGCCATGAGTCGCCCACGTGGCTAAAGTCCGCGTGCCCGGAAAAAATGCCGAGAGCGCCGGGAAGCGGTACTCCCAACTGCTTCAACCGCACTGCAACTTCGGCGGTCAAAATGGCCCCTGCCGAGGTACCGAAAATCCCGATGCTCCGCGGTTTGTAGGTCTTCAGGAGTTCTTTGTACACGGCGACGACATCATCGACCGCGGCGGGAAACGGATTCTCTGGAGCCAGCCGGTAGTAGACCGAGACCACCTTGATCTTCGCCAGATTCGCAATCGGAATTCCTTCGATGAGAGATCCGGAGTCGGAGTTGAATCCTCCGCCGTGCAGATTGACGAGCACGCGACTGCGATTCGCGTCTGGCATCTCCAGCGGAGTGATGATGTCGGTGCGCACGCCGGCGACGATCTTCTCCTCGACATTCACGGGATAAATCCTGCGAGCCTCGGCAGAATCCTGAGCGCGCCAGGCATCCGTGCGGGTTCGCCGTTCGGCCAGAGTCTCAGGTCCGGATTTCTTTTGGGTGAGCGAGGCCAGCCATTTCTGCGACTCCGGGCTGATGGTGGACGGCATGGGAATCACGCGCGCGATGTGCGCGGTTCCGTCCGGATCGAAAACGGCGGAGTCCTGTTGTACAGCCGCATTCGACTGCTCAGCCAAAGACTGAGTGAGTGCGAACAGCGATACCCACAGCACTCTGGTTTTCATCCGGACAGTTGCACCAGATGGGTGGAGAAAAATGAAACCAAAGAGGCGCAGAAAGCGAGAAGACCCAATGACTGCGCCTCCCTTGTGGTTAAGGTTTATGCCAGCGTGTACTTTCCCCGCTCAATCACCTTCTGCGCAATCTGCTGCCGCAGTTCGATGGTGTTGAATGGTTCATATTTGGCCAGCCGCCGAAGAATAGCAAGCTGGGTGCGCAGCATGTCTCCGTCCGCCACGGCAGCGATGACTTTTTTCGCCGCCGACTCGATCTTCTCCATGGCCTGCGAAATGTAAACCCGCGTCATCGCGACAGGAAGAGCGGCGGCAGCTTCGCCCTTCGTTTCCGCGATTTTCTGCGCGCGCAGCACCGCCGATTCCATGGCGTAGCTCTCAATCGTCATGTCGGCAATCGCTCCCATGATTTCCTGCTGGTCCTGAATCGCTTGCATGTATTTCTGCGTTGCGGCTCCGGCGGCGAACAGGCCGAGCTTTTTGGCTTGGCCCACAACTTTACGTTCCTCGGCAAGCGGACCATCAAGCTCTTCGCCGGCAGACGGTCCAGAGAGCACTTCATCCATCAGCTTTTTGATGGCGGGCATAAGCGGCAGTTGCCCGCTCATGGCTCGCTTCAGCAGGAAGCCCGTAATGATGAGCCGGTTGATTTCGTTGGTGCCTTCGAAGATGCGGTTAATGCGGGCGTCGCGATAGGCGCGCTCCGCGGGATATTCTTCGACGAAGCCGTAGCCAGCGAAGATCTGCAGAGTTTCGTCGACAATGTAGTCGACCATCTCCGAACCCCAGACCTTGATGATCGAGCACTCGACCGCGTATTCCTCGATCGCCTTGCGGGTTTCTTTCATCGCCTCCGCGCCCGACTTGTCGACTTCGCCGAGTGCCACATCCATCATCCCAACAGTGCGATACACCAGCGATTCGCCGACGTAGAGCAGTGTGGCCATGTTCGCGATTTTTTCCCGCACCAGCCCGAAATCGCTAATCGCCTTGCCGAAAGCCTTGCGCTGCTTGGCATAGCCGATGGCGCTTTCCAGCGACACTCGTCCGCCGCCCACGCACATCGCGCCCAGCTTGAAACGGCCGATGTTCAGAATGTTGAAAGCAATCACAGCTCCCCGGCCGACCTCGCCCAGCAAATTCTCGGCCGGCACCTTGCAATCATTGAGAATGATGGGGCAGGTGGACGATCCGCGGATCCCCATTTTGTGTTCTTCCCCGCCGACGGAAAACCCGGGGAACGTTCTTTCCACCAGAAACGCGGAAAACTTATCGTCGATTTTGGCGAATACGGTAAACAGATCGGCGAAGCCGGCGTTCGTGATCCACATCTTTTCGCCATTCAGGATGTAGTGCTTGCCGTCAGAAGAAAGTTCGGCGCGGGCGCGGCAGTTCATGGCGTCGGAGCCGGAGGTCGATTCCGATAATGCGTAAGCCCCGACAATCTCGCCCGTAGCCAGGCGCGGCAAATATTTTTTCTTTTGCTCTTCGGTGCCGAAATACACGATCGGCAGCAAGCCGATGCCGCTGTGCGCGCCCCAGGTGGTGGCAAATCCGGCATACTTCGCGATGTGATCGGCGATCACGGCGGACGTGACTTTATCCATTTCAAGGCCGCCATAAGCCTCTGGGATTTCAACGCCGCTCAGCCCGAGTTCGCCAGCTTTCTTCAGGAGCTCGCGCGAAATAGAAAAATCCTTGTGCTCGATCTTCTCCGCGTTGGGAAGGATTTCATTGACGGCAAATTCTTCCGTCGTCTGGCCGATCAGTTGATGCTGCTCGGTAAAGTCCTCTGGAGTGAAAACTTCATCAGTGCGGCGGGATTCCAACAGAAAGCTGCCGCCGGAGATTTTGGTACTGGGAATTGCTGTAGTCGTAGACATTTGATTAGTCCTCTGATTAGTTATCGAAGATCAGATGAAAGTCCTGAACAAGGTTAGCAAGCCTGCGGAACCTGCTATTCTAATGCGCCCCGCTCGGGAATGATAGGGCGAAAGGCTGCGCCGCGCGCAACGTCGGAGAGAAGCTGCATCCGTAGCATTGTGCGGCAGAAACGGGCGCAACGATCTGGTAAACAGTTTTCGGTCTCACGGCGTGGGCGACGAAACCTTTAACACAGCGGTGTGCATCTGGAAGCGCGCCGCAGGAGTGCATGTTGTATAGCCAACTGGGTGCGTGGAATCTGTGTTCGGACCATCGCGAGCCACCTTGTAAGTGCGCATCTTAAGGCAGTCACCGTCACCTTTCTCAGGGTAAGCGCGCAAGATTTGCGGCACGCTGAACTGACTTAACTGCGGGCGATAATCCCCGATGAGAATGCGATCCAGCGGATTTGGCGGGTTCAGTCCAGCATTCAGATTCGGTGAAAGAAGGTCGGTACGCGCCGAGGAATCCACCTGCGAGGAATCCGAAGACTGAATTGCGGCCGGAATCTTGTCCGAAGAAGACTGTGCTGCCAAGGTGGCAACGCCAACTGCGATCACCAGCGAAAACTGTAGGAGACGGAAGACTGACATGGGACTTCCTCCCTGCAACAGATTATAGCGCCGTTAACGAACTCGGGGTTAATTCAGATTCTCGAATATCCCCGCCGCCCCCATGCCGCCGCCGACGCACATCGTGACCATGCCGTAGCGTCCGTTGCGGCGCTTGAGTTCGCGAATGATCGCCGCCGTCAGCTTGGCGCCGGTGCAGCCCAGCGGATGTCCCAACGCGATCGCGCCACCGTTGGGATTTACTTTCTCAGGATCGAGCCCCGCTTCTTTGATCACGGCCAGGGACTGCGCGGCAAAGGCCTCGTTCAACTCAATCACGTCGATGTCGGAGAGTTTCAACCCAGCCATCTTCAGAGCTTTCGGGATTGCGAACACTGGGCCGAGCCCCATTTCTTCGGGCTTGTATCCCGCGGTCGCGAAAGAAACATAGCGCGCCAGCGGCTTGATGCCGAGTGCTTTCGCGCGCTCGGCGGACATTACCACCGCTGCCGCCGCGCCGTCGGACATCTGCGAAGAATTTCCGGCGGTCACCGTTCCTTTCATGTGGAATGCCGGCTTGAGCGAAAGTAGCGCCTCGAGCGAAGTATCCGCGCGTGGCCCTTCATCCATTTTGAAAACAATTTCCTGCCGCTTGGGCTTCGATCCATTCGGAGTGGTAAAGCTCACCGGTACGGGCACGACTTCCTCGTCGAACTTGCCGGCTTGAATCGCCGCCAGCGCCTTCTGATGGCTATGCAGGGAGAATTCGTCCGCCGCTTCGCGCGTGATGCCGAAGCGCTGGCCCACTCTCTCGGCGGTGAGCCCCATATTCAGATAAGCGTCAGGATAGTGGTCGACCAGCCATGGGTTGGGCGATACTTTGTGCCCGCCCATCGGAATCATCGACATCGATTCCGTACCGCCGGCAACAATCGCCTCCGCTCCCCCGCTCATGATGCGCTCGGCTGCCATGGCAATCGCTTGCAGTCCCGACGAGCAGAAACGGTTGATGGTAAGTGCCGACACTTCCACCGGCAGTCCGGCGCGCAAGGAAGCGATGCGCGCCACGTTCATCCCCTGCTCGGCCTCGGGCATGGCGCAGCCCAGAATGACGTCTTCAATCTCTTTAGCGTCGAGTTGCGGCACGCGCTCCAGCACGCCTTTGATGGCGACCGCAGCTAGTTCGTCGGGACGGGTAGCGCGGAGCGTGCCCTTAAAGGCGCGTCCCACGGGGGTTCGGACGGATGAGGCAATAATAACTTCACGCATAACAGTCCTCGGTTCTGCTTTTCGAAATATCTATCGTGGTATTGGATGCGTGGCATGTTCTACAAGCTTCATTTGGCCGGAGCGTAGAAATAATAGTCTGCGGTGTAACTGCTCTTGGTCTCGGCGTTGAGATGCGCGGCGTCGCAGCCTTCGGCCGGAGGTTTGCCGCCGTGCGTGTGAACTCGCTGAATCGTCGTCACGTGGCTGAGCAGACCGTTCCCCGTGTGGCTCACAACATTCACCAGCAGCCAGGGAATCGAATCCGCATCCAGCGAATCGACGTGGGCCGCGGCTTTCCCGGTAACTTCGCTGCCATCTTTCAACTTCCACGACGGGCCGGCGGAATGTTGTCCAATTACTTTGTCTTGCCGGTCGTGCAGTTCCGCATCGGGCGCCTTAAGTGTCCAACTGAATTTGCCATCCGCCGCGGCTTGGCACGTGTAGATCTGTGATCCAGTTGCGTGGGCATACACCACGACATCGAGTCCCGCCGGCACCTGAATCGCATCCGGAACGTCAGGCGGAGGTTCTTTCTGCGGGGCCGATTGAGCGTTTCCCAGCGCAGATCCCAAAATCAGGCAAAAGACACAGAATAAGATATTCATCGTCATCGTCGTGCCTGGCCTAAGTCTTCTCATCCAGACCAATTGTAGCTCCCGGTGTCCCGTCTCCCTAGGATTTCCCGTGCAAAACGCGCCGCGAAGGTTTGCGTTTTGGAAAATCAGAGTTATGGCTCTTGCCCCCGTCGCCGTGGCTGGAACGCGGCTTACCTTCGGATCGCTAATTGCAACAGCACTGCGCTCTCAACAGCACTGACATCGTCGCGAGCTAAATTTCCCAATTTGCTTTTCAGCCGTTGCTTCGAAGCCGTCATTATCTGGTCAGCCATTGCTTTGCGTTGTTCCCCATTGAGGGTTATCAGCGCCTCGCCGGGATAAACCTTTGCCACCTGGCTCGTAATAGGAATTACAATCACCCGGTTGAGCGCAGCATTGGCGGAATCGTTGCTGATAACGACTGCCGGGCGTGTTTTCTGGATTTCGCCCCCAACCGAAGGATCGAACGAAACCCACCACACCTCACCTCTGCGCGGATGCATCGCCGATTAGTCCTTCGCTCCACTCTTCTGCTTCGCGCTCGCGCTCCGAATCATTGGCCATCTCGCGATACTTCGCGACAAGACTGTTTGGTGACCGCTCGGCAGCTTCGCGTGCTGCCTGCTCGACGCCGGCCGCGGCATATCCCCCCACAACAAACCACGTTGGTTGCCGCCGCGACATCGGATTTCCCAGGGGCTGTTCTGAGTTGCCGTTCCAGCGAATCGCCACAACTGGTTCCTCGTCCCAAATAATCCGGGCCACGCTCATTCCATTCTCGCCAGGGTCGTGAATCACCTCGATGATGCGGCCAACTCGCTTTCTGGGAGACAGGACTTCGTCAGGGGCAATGTAAGACATATGCCAGTTTCCTCCACACCAAGAAGAGTAGCTGCGATTACAGCTATTGTCAATAGCTGATTATAAAAGCTAAGTATCGCAGCTATAACATAGGTAAACTATGTATAATCAATTTCTCAGTGTCTTCCCCGTCTTCAACGTGTATTGAATCCTCTCCTGCGTTTTCTTCTCTCCGCACAACGATTTGAATCCTTCACGCTCCAGATCGAGAACGTACTGCTCGCTCACCGGCGTGCCCGGCGTGACGTTTCCGCCGCAGAGCACTTCGGCAATCTTGCCGCCCAGTTTCACTTCGTAGTCGGTGACAAAGTCTCCCTGCCGCATCATGTGGACGCCCATCTTCAGCGTGGCCAGAAGGTTTTCACCGGGAGCAGGGATATCGGCGCGCGGGATGGGTGGTTCGTAGCCCGCGCGCGCAAGTTCGAGGGCGCGAGTCTTGGCGTCGGAGAGCACGCGCTCGCGGTTCATCGTGATCCGGTCGTTGTCCGACAAGAAGCCCAGGCCACGGGCTTCATGCGCCGAAGTGGCGACCTTGGCGGTCGCGATCGCTTCAAAAGCCCGCTTCATCGCTTCCAGCATCTCGATCGATCCTGCGAATGCCTCGCCGGAACCTTTGCCGCCGCGGGCTGCGGTTGCGCCATCGACCGCGCGCAGCAGCATTTCCTTGCAGCCTCCGCCGCCGGGCAGCAAGCCCACGCCGACCTCCACCAATCCCGTATAAAGCTCCGCGTGAGGCTGCCGAGCCGCGGCGTGCAGCGAGATTTCCGTTCCGCCGCCCAGGCACAAGCCGAACGGCGCGGACACAACCGGTTTCGGCGAGAATTTGATGGCTTGCGTCATGCCTTGGAACTGGCGAATGGCAAGGTCAACATCGTCCCACTCGTCTTCCTGCACGCTCATCAGCAGCAGCATGAGGTTGGCGCCGACGGAAAAATTTGTCGCGTCATTCGTAATAACAAACGCGTCGAAGTTGTCTCCGGGTCCGCCGGGTTTGAGGGTTTGTAAAATCAAGCCGATAATGTCTGCGCCGAGCGAGTTCATTTTGCTGTGGAACTCGATGCATCCCACGCCGTCGCCAAGATCAACCAGCGAGGCTCCGGAATTTTTCTTCACCACTCCGTTGGATTTCTTTGCCACGGTAACCGACCACACGCCGGCGGGAACTTGTACCGCTTCCCAGTCTTCCGTTCCCAACTCCCAGTACTTGCGTCCGGAGGGTGACTTCGGATCGTCGCTGTACCAGGTTTTCCGCCCCGCGGCCAAGAGCCTTTCGACATTCGCCGGCACCGGCTTGCCTTCTTTTTTCATGCGGGCCACTGTGGCCTCGACCCCAGCGGCATCCCACAGTTCGAAAGGGCCGAGTTCCCAATTGAAGCCAAGACGCATGGCGCGGTCGATTTCCACGATCGAGTTCGAAATTTCGGGCACGCGGTTCGCCGAGTAAGTCCACAAATCAGATAATGCCGACCACAGGAACGCTCCCGCTTTGTCGCCCTTCGCCGGATTTCCTTCGAGGCCAAGCAATGTGCGCAGGCGTGCGCCGGTGTCTTCGATATTTTTCGCCATATCGAGCGCGGCGAATTTCGGTTTCTGCCGGGGATGGTATTCGAGCGTCTTCCAGTCGAGGGCCATGCGTTCTTCTTTGCCCGGATCGGCGGGCGAGGGCGCCCGCCCCACACTCTTCTTATAGAAGCCGCCCTTGGTCTTGTCGCCCAGCCATTTGCGCTGGATCATCTGGGTGAAGAAGTCCGGCAAGCGCAGGTCGCTGCGTTCGTCGTGAACATTCGCGGTCATGTTTCCTACCACGTGGCCCAGAATGTCCAGCCCAACCAGGTCAATCGTGCGGAACGTTGCCGACTTCGGCCAGCCGACCGCCTGCCCGGTCAAGGCATCGACATCTTCGATGCTGAGGTCCATCTCCTGCATCAGACGCATCACGTTCAATACCGAAAATGTGCCAATGCGGTTGCCGATGAAGTTGGGCGTGTCTTTGGCGATGACCACGCCCTTGCCCAGGCGGACGTCACAGAAGTGGGCCACGGCATCGATGGCCGCCTGATCGGCCTCCGGGGTGGGGATAATCTCCAGCAGGCGCATGTAACGCGGCGGATTGAAAAAGTGCGTGCCAAACCACGCCCAGCGGAAATCATCGGAAAACCCCTCGGCAATTTTGCCGACAGGCAAGCCGCTGGTGTTGGTGGTGACGATGGTCCCGGGTTTGCGGATGGCTTCGACTTTGCGCAGCAGAGCGCGTTTGATCTCGAGATTTTCAACCACCGCCTCAATGATCCAATCAACCTCGGCCAGCTTCTTCAGATCGTCTTCAAAGTTCCCAACGGTAACGAAGCGAGCGAGCGAAGAATCCATGAAGGCGGCAGGCTTGGATTTCTTTGCGCCCTCCAGACCGGCGGCGGCAATCTTATTTCGCGCAGTCGCGCCAGCCCCGGAGGCAACGTCTCCGGGAACGATATCGAGCAAAAAGCTGGGGACGCCGGCGTTAGCGAAGTGGGCGGCAATGCGGGCGCCCATAGTTCCAGCGCCCAGAATGGCAACTTTATTAATGCGTTTCATGATCTTGCCTCGAATGGGGATCTGGCGGTCCTCGGTGTTGCGAGGAAATGGTTTGGACTATTTACCGTCAGATATCTCCTATGGCAGTTTATCCACGGCCCAGTCATTGCCGCCACTATGCAAAACAATGATGGTGGAGAATCGCCGGCGTGAATGATTGTTTTTCGGGACACTGCTTACCAGCACCACAGGGAATTCATAGCGTCCATGGTTGACCAGTTTGCCGCGCCCGATTTCGTAAGCCGACGGCGCGGAGTTGGAAAAAAATTTCTCCATCCCATCCGCGCCGGCTGATTTCTTGGCACGGCTGCTAAGCAGCGCCATTCCATTTTCCGTGTCGCCGGATTGCCATGCCTGCAGGAAGTGGTCGGCCGCAAGCAGCGCGGACGCATAGTCCACGGACAAACCGCCCTCTCTTGCTGGCGCACTGGGCGATGCAGCCCATCCGGATATCGGTTTTGACACATTGAACAAAGAACCTGCGAATGGAATCAGGAGAACGCCAGCTAAAGCCCGTGACCGGAACATGGAATCATTATGCGCGACCCGATATCGTACAGCAGGCAGGGGAATCAGGTCAGTATCGGGTCAAGCGGTCCTTTATCATCTGACGACATCATCTGACGACCAAGCTTCTGCATGCGCCGCTACATACTCCAGCGCTCGCTGAGCCATTTGTTTTTCACCCTTATAGGCCAGCAGCTTCGGCGCGTCTTCCAATGGCACCCAAAGAGCGCGTGCGACTTCAATTCGCATTGCGGGCGCGATTTGGTTAATGCGGCCGGAGCGATAACGCATCAGATAAAAGCTGACGATTTTGAACACTCGCTGCCCGTCGCCCCAGCTGCGCGAATAGACATACTTGATATCGTCCAGCTTAGCCACCACATCCGCAGTCACGCCCGTTTCCTCATAAACTTCCCGGACTGCGGTTGCAATCGGCTTCTCCCCCGGATCAACCAGCCCTTTTGGTAAAGCCAGGATCGGTTTCGGCCGTCGCACCGCGGGTTTGATTCGATCATTCGTGGTCCGCTCAACGTCTCCGGGTGGTTCATCGCCGGGTGGTTCAATGGCGGCCATCCACCAGGCTTCGTTCCGTTTGCGAATTACCACGCCACCCGCCGATATTTCCCGCACCATGGCTTGTAAGTTAGCAGAGACACGGAGGTTAGTCACGGCCTCGCCCAGGCGCTTGCTCGCCCAAGCCCGCCCGTCATACAGTCTCCTCCTACTCTTAGGTAATGTAAAAATGGCACGTTCGAGCCCTACAGCACAGACGGTCTTTGTGGCATCTTAAGATGAGATAGTTGAAGTGCTAGTTGAAGCCCGTGGGTACCCGGCACGCCGGGCAAGTGGGGTAGCGGTGAAAAGCTTTAAAAAGATCGTTCGGTCAGTGCAGGCCTTTGGACGAGAGCTTTCGCGCAAGGCCGTGCCCGAGCCGAAAATTCCCGCCATTGGGGTTGCGCTGGGTGGTGGCTTTGCCCGCGGCATGGCTCACATCGGAGTGCTGAAGGTTCTCGAAGAAGAAAGAATTCCAGTCCGCTTCGTCGCGGGCACAAGCGTTGGCGCGCTGATCGGCGCCGCCTACTGCAGCGGACTTCCTCTCGAAGATCTGGAAAAAGTCGCGCACTCCTGCCGCTTCACCACCTTTGCCCGCTGGACCGTTTCCCGCTACGGCTTCGCCTCGAACGACCGCATGGTTTCGTTCCTCACCCGGGTTTTGAAAGTGAAGACCTTCGAAGAACTGCGCATTCCCCTGGGTGTGACCGCAACCGATTTCAATACCGGCGAAGGCGTAGTTTTTCATTCTGGTTCAATCATCGATCCAGTGCGCGCCAGTTGCGCGTATCCCGGAATGTTTCTGCCGGTCGAGATTCGTGGACGCTGGCTGGTGGATGGCATGCTCTCGCATCCTGTGCCCGCAGCGCCGCTGCACGAAATGGGTGCGGACCGGGTAGTGGCGGTGCACTTGAAGGGACAGTGGTCGAAAAATGGCGCGCCACGGCATCTTTTTGACGTGATTGGGCAATCCTTCGCCATCGCCCAGGACCAGATGAGCCATCTCTGGCGAGGCGCCGCGGACGTGATTGTCGAGCCCGACGTGGCCGGGTTTGCCTATGACGACTTCAAGCGCGCCGGCGAACTGATTCGCGCCGGCGAAGTAGCTATGCGGCAAGCCCTGCCCGAAGTCCGCAAGTGGCTGGACGCGCCAGCCGTAACGCCTGTGGCCGCCAAGTCTCGTCCTGCAATGGCCCGTCCTGCGCCCATGCCGGCCGACTGACGAATCCGAGCCTGCCTTTTATCAGGCGGCTCTCCTTCATCGCTCCCGAAAGCAGATAATCGATTCTCACCCGCGCGGCCAACCATCGGATACCACTCGCGTTTCCCGCCTGTTCCAGATAGGGCGCAAACTCTTTCTCGTTGACTATCCCCTTATCTTTCAGGAATTGCGAAATAGCCCGGCTCTGCGTCTCCAGAGCCTCAAGCGAGGAGAACAGATCCTGAAGTATTTCGTGCACGATCTTTTCATCCATACCATCTCCTTCAAAACCTATTCTTGGATGCAATAAACTTAACCAGCGGTAATCGAGTCACTTCCATCGCTGTGTGATGGATGGTTGCATCACTCTTCCCTGTGCGTCCAGTCCTTGCGCCCGGATGCATTCGGCGCTAGGATTCGGCTGCTGTTGGAAGTGGAGATTCCACTCTCGTCCATTGCGGAGGTGACCTATGAAGCGCTACGCCGGGTCGCTGGTGCTGGTTGCCGTTTTCCTCTCTCTTTTCTTCCTTACGCCCCAAGCCTGCGCGCAGGACAAACTCTCATTCGCCGCGGGCACGCCCGAAGACCACGATCTGCAGGCCATTTCGAGCGAGACCGATGCTGCCAAGAAACTCGCCATGTATCAGGATTTTGTGCAGAAGTATTCGTCCAACCCCGCTGCCGTGGTTTATGGCAACTGGCAAATCTCGCAGGCCTACCAGACCACGGGCGACTTGAACAAAGCCCTCGAGTATGGCGACAAAGCGCTGGCCGGAAGTCCCCGCAACCTCGATATCATCGTCTCCCAAGGCAGCATCGCACAGCAGGCCAAGGACAATGCCAAGTTGATGGACTACGCCGCCAAGGGCGGAACAGTTTGCCATTCCATCGAAAAGCAACCCAAGCCCGAGGGCATGACCGACGACGATTTCAAGAGACAAGTGGCGGAAGACAAAAGTGCAGCCCAGAACGGCTGCAACTTTCTCGAGTCGGCCGGCTTCAACGTGATTGCCAGTGAGAACGACGCGAAGACGCGCATGGCTTACATCGAGGCATACTCCGCGGCATTTCCTGACTCAAAGTTTCAGGAGCAAGTTTCCAACTACGCGATGTATACGCTGGGCCCCGGCCAGTTGAACGATCAGGCGCGGCTGTTGTCCTATGGAGAAAAAACGCTCGCCGCCAATCCCAACTCGCTTCCCGCCTTGCTCCTGCTGGCTGGATCCTACGTAGACGACCCCAAGCCCGGCAGCGTGGCCAAGGCGATCAACTATTCTCAAAAGGCAATTACCGTGGCCAACGCGGACGCACCGGACGCCGACAAGCCGCGCAAAATCTCGGCCGGTGCGGCGCATTCGATCGTGGGATACGCCTACTTGAAACAAGACAAAACGGCGGCCGCGATTCCGGAATTAAAATCAGCCGCACTCCTGTTGAAGGGACAAGACGATGCCCAATACTCCGTCACGCTCTACCGCCTGGGATTCGCCTATGCCAAGCTCAACAAAGTTGGCGAAGCTCGCGACGTCTTAACCGAAGCCGTGAAGATTCCCGGTCCAGCCCAATCCATGTCGCAGGACCTGCTAACCAAAGTGAATGCGGCGCGCGCGAAAGGCAAGTGAGGAGAGCTCGCGCAGCTTCTAAGACTCATCTCAAAGACTCCGAGAGTCGCCGATCAAGTTTGGACGATCGCCGACCTCTGTGGACCTGTTCAATATTGATCGTTCAAAATTGACCAGTCTTATACATGGCCCTGGGGTACTCTGTTTTCCGCGCCATGAAAAAAGAAAAAGGACCCAAGCAAAAACAGGCCCTCGCCATCCGTTGTCCAACTTGTGGTGCTGCTCCGGGGCAGAAGTGTGAGCTTAATTCCGGCCAACCACGCACCGCGCCGCATCGCGACCGCTGATTGATTGGAGCGGATTGAACTGACACCCGCCGATCAGCCCACTACTCTCCCAGAATTTTCGATGTGTAGTGGTCGACGATGTAGTGGTCAATTTTGAACATCTAGACGATGGTGCTTCTCGATGGATACGATTGCCGTCGTGGCCAACTTCTTGAACGAATCGGAGAGCAGACGCGAATGGCGCATGAACGTACACTCGGCCTCAGTCCCGCAGATCTTCGCAAAAAGTTCCGTGCGGGGATGACGGTTCGGGATTACCGAGACAAAGAGGCTGTCTTTTCGCAGGGAGATACAGCGGACGCTATCTTCTACATCCACAGCGGCACAGTGAAGCTCACCGCCGTTTCGACCCGTCGCAAGAAAGCGATAATCGCCTTTCTCCAGAGAGGCAGCTTCTTTGGCGAAGGCTGTCTGGCAGGGCAATCTCTGCGGATTTGCACGGCGAGATCGATCGGGCAGTCCAATATTATTCGACTGCAAAAGGCGAGCGCGGTTCACACGCTCAAGCGAGACCCGAAGTTTGCATCGCGGTTCGTTGAATATCTGCTTTCCCGGATTATACGAATCGAAGAAGACCTGGTAGATCAATTCTTCAATTTCAGCGAAAGGCGACTGGCTCGGGTTCTGCTGCTATTTGAGCAAATAGGCAGGGAATCTAAGCCGGACCATCCCCTGAAGGTAAGCCAATCGACCCTGGCCGAGATGGTCGGTACCACCCGCGGTAGGGTTAGTAAATTCATGAATGACTTCAGGAAGAAGGGTTTTATCACCTACAACGGCGGCCTGAAGGTGAACAGTGCATTGCTCGCCGGCTTCCTGCAAAGCCGGCCTATGTCCGTCACGAACTCGTAGACCCGCCAGATAGCGCTTTCGGCCTGAGAGTTGCCGCGTGCCGGTTCACGGTTTGACCAACTCATCCGAGAGCAAGCGAGCCTTCACGGCGAGATTATGGCCGCGATTCAAGTCGCCCTCGGTAACGGCAGACTTTGCCTGCTCCATAAACTGTTTGATCTGGCTTACCATTTCCTGCTCGCCGGGTTTGAGTTCGCGGCCTCCAATCTTCTTCAGGTTTTCTTCGGTTGCCGCGGTCAGTTGTTCGGTGGTGAAGCGCTGGTATGAGGCTTGCTCCGCGGATGTGTTTCCTTTGAGTTCCACCACAGGTTCATCCGATCCTCCGTTCTTGATAACTATGATCGGAGGCGGGCACGGTTTCACGGGCGCAGCGCCGCCGACTGGCTCAGTCGGTGCGGAATGAGCATCGGCTGACCCTGCCACTGAAGAAGTTGCGCAATCTGGAACGTTGGCCTTCTTGTGATGAGCGCGTGGCTTGGCCGACGGTTTGGCTGGACTGGGTGAAGTCTGCGCCTGCCCTGCGGGAGCAGCCGAAGCAGGCGGAGGACTTGTGGTTTGTGCGGGTGGCGGCTGCGGATGCGATGTCGCGGCGCTATTTTGCTCCGGAGCCTGACCCTGAGCCGCAGCTCGCATGTCGGCTGGGGATCCCAAACCTGGACCAGCCACGCTCAGAAAATAGATCGCAAGGATTGCGGCCAGAGTCATATTTCCATCAGACGCGGCAAGATTGCCAAGAGAAAGACTGCCAAGACAAAACTGCCAGGACAAGACTGCCAGGACAAGAGTGCCGAGAAAAAGACTGTTCAAATCTTACGCTCAACTGCGTCGTAGTGAAATCAGGTTCTGGGTTCGGTGAATATGTTTTCCAGGTGCGCAGCCGGTTCGTGCTCAGAGTCGAAATGCGATGCAGCCAGCGGCAGGCGAAAGCGGAAGGTTGTTCCTTTCCCTTCCTGCGATTCAAATTCCACCGACCCGTGATGCCAGTCCAGGATCTGGTAAGTCTGTGCCAGTCCAATGCCGTTGCCATCTTTCTTGGTGGTGAAGTAAAGCTCAAAAACCTTGTCGTGCATGTCTTCATGAATGCCGACGCCTCGATCGGAAATCTCGGCAACCACGGCGTTGCGGTCGCGATGCGCCGAAATGGTGAGCGGGCCTCCCTGGGGCATGGCCTGCACTCCGTTAAGCACCACATTGAGCAGTGCCTGCTTGATTAAGTCGAGGTCCACGTTGACCGGCAACGGCTCGCCGGGCAGGTCGCGCCTGATCTCGACGCCGTGTTGTGCCGCGTCCGGGGCCGCAAGCAGCCCCACTTCTTCGAGCAAACGGCGAAGGTCCACTTCCACCAGATGCAGTTCGCGGGTGCGCATGAAGTCCACCAAGGTTTGCACCACCCGGTCGAGCCTCTGAATTTCGCTGCCGATAATATCCATGTGACGGCGCGTGTCGGGATCCAATTGCGCCAGCTTGTTCTGCAAGAGTTCAAAATGAAGCACGATGGCATTGATCGGATTTTTGACCTCGTGCGCAACCCCGCCGGTAACCCGTCCGCTGGCGGAAAGCCGCCGTGACATTTCGATCTCGTCTCCGATGCGCCGCACCGATTCGGCATCCCGCATGATCAGCAGTGCGCCGATCTGCGTGCCTTTCTCCTGCACAAAATCCATTGACACCTGAACCCGCCTGCCGCCGGCAGCGCCAAACTCGCGCTGCGGCAGCGGACGCTTGCGCTCGAAAGCCTCCAGCACCAGCGTTCCCAGCAGAGAATCGCCGGCAAAAATCTCCCGCGCCGTTCTGCCCAGCAACTCTCCGCGAGGCCGGCCCAGAAATCGCTCGACCGGGGCGCTTACCAGCACCACGCGGGAGTCGCGGGTGAACAGCATCAATCCATCCTGCAGCTTCGACATGAGCTGGTCCACGTTGTCTTTCAGCGCCGAAAAAATCTCCTTGGTGTCGCGCATCTGCCGCCCCAGGTTGGCGATCTTCAACGTGACCAGACCGAATTCATCGTGTTCCGATTCGTCACCCGAGAGCTCCTCGCTGGTTCCCAGGCTCACACTATCCAGGTTTCGGCTGATCTTCTTCAGCGGGCCGAGAGCCACATTGGAGATCACCGCAGCCAGCAACAGCGAGGCAAAAATCGAAGCGATCGAGAAGTAAAGCGAGTGCATTAAACGCGGCGTGACGTCGCTCTTGAGCAAGACTGTGGAAACTCCAATGCGAATCGTGCCGAATGGTTCTCCGTTCAGTTGCAGGGGATAGGTCACGTCATAAATTGCCGCAGGTTTGTATACCAGGCGAAGCTGCTCGCGGAACCGCGCGGACGTGACACTGAGAAAATTTGGCCTGGCAGCAATCTGCTTGCCCACCAGTTGGGCATTCGAGTGCAGCAATGCTTTGCCGTTTGCATCCACTACCGAGATGTCATAGATGTAAGGCCAAAGCGAAGTCTCCGACTCCATACTGTTCAACAGGTTGGTATCCATCGGCAGATACTCGGCCAGCGCGTGCCGCACGGCGACCGGGTCGTTGGTGTCGATGCGCGTGCTGCTCAAATCCGGCAGATCGTTTTCGGCGAAGTAGGCGAGCTGCTGGGTCAGGCGGGAAGTACTGTCGTACGTGCTGTTGATGCGCTGACGAAGTATCTGCGAGATGTAAAGATACGAGAACGCGGTCACCATCACGGTCACCATGAGGGTGATGGCAAGCACGATGATGGCTTTACGTCGCATGCTGGAGGTGCCAGATCAACTCGAGAGCAGGCTCGAAAAAATCGGGACGCCGCGCTTATTGCGCTTCTTCCTTGCCGAGATCGGCGTCCGCCGTGCTGCTGCCATACTCCTTGAGCTTATTATGAAGGGTTTTCAAGCTAATACCCAGAATTTCCGCCGCCTTCGTCTTGTTGTTGCTGGTCGATTCCAGGGTCTTGAGGATGAGCATTTTTTCCGCCTCACCCACCGTGGTGCCGACCCCCATGCGGATCGCATCCGGATCATGCGCGCTGGGGCGCATGATGGCATGGCCGAATCCGGGTGGCAGATGTTTGGTTTCGATCATGCCGCTGTCGCAGACGATCACGGCGCGCTCGATGGTATTGCGCAATTCGCGCACATTTCCCGGCCAGGTGAAATTGTTGAACAGATTCATCACCGCTTCGCTGACCGCGCCCGCCTTACGGTTATGCTTCGCGCTCATTTCCGATATCAGAAGCTGTACCAGGTCGGGTATGTCTTCCTTGTGCTCGCGCAACGGAGGCATGTGGATGTTGAACACGTTAAGCCTGTAATAAAGATCGCTGCGCAGCTCACCCGAAGCTACGGCATCATCCGGAACTTTGTTGGTGGCGGCCAGCACCCGGACATCGACCGACGTTTCCACCTTGCTTCCCAAACGGCGCAGCTTGTGGTCCTCAAGCACGCGCAGTAATTTAGCCTGCGTGCCCACCGGCATCTCACCGATTTCATCGAGCAGGATCGTGCCCCCTTCGGCCAGCTCGAAACATCCCGTACGCCGCTCCAGTGCTCCTGTGAAAGCGCCCTTTTCGTGGCCGAAGATCTCACTTTCAATCAGCGTTTCCGGAATGGCTGCACAGTTGATGGCGACGAAGGGCCGATCACGGCGCGGGCTCAGTTGATGGATGGTCCGGGCCACCAGCTCTTTGCCCGTACCGCTGGCTCCCGTGATCAGTACTGAGGCCGTACTCGGAGCCACCAGTTCAATCAGCCGAAAAATCTCCTGCATTTTGCGCGACGTGCCGCGCAGTTGACCGAGCGAGCCGGAATCCCGCAGCCGCCGGCGGGTGCTTTCCAGTTCGGCTCGAGTGCCCACCAGAGCCGACGCATTTTGCAGCATCGCGCGCAACCGCTGCGTGTCGATGGGCTTGGTGATGTAGTCATACGCTCCCAGGCGCATGGCCTGAACCGCACTGTCGATCGTGCCCTGCGCGGTCACCAGAATTACCGCCATGGCCTGGGTCTGCTCCGCCAGCCGTTCCAGCAGTTCGATGCCGCCCATGCGCGGCATCTTCATGTCTGTAATAACGATGGAAGGAGTCCACTGCGCCGCTTTTTCAAGCCCTTCAGATCCGTCGCGAGCGGTTTCGGTGCGATAGCCCCAGGACGAAACCAACTCGGCGAGCCCGGTGCGCTCGTTCTCTTCATCCTCAACGATAAGTACTTTTTCGTGATTCATCCCTTGGTTCGTACTCGTTGCTTCAAATAGGAGAGGGCAGTGCCGGATCATTGCGGCCGTGCCCTCTTTCCTGCTTACTGGTTATGTTTGAGTTTTCGCCGCGGGTTTTCCTGCCGCGGGCAGCCCAGCTAGCGAGCCCTGATGGGTCCGACGATTTGTCAAGCATAGTGCGGCCAACGCGCACAGCCCTGCGGATAGCTGCTTCATCATTTGCCCCCAAGCTGAGTTTGAACTTCCACATCGGAAAGGACCCAACTTCAGTCCTTGAGCCCGCCCTGCGCGAGCGTAACGAGTCGAAGAGTACCATAAGTTCAGCAGTTCAACTGCGGAATTAGCCGCTGATTTTGCGTTGCGCATAGCTTCCGGCAATTACTGCTTCCGCCATGACTCAAGGAATGCAGCCCCAGAATGGCTCACTCAGCGTCCCAGATTAGGAAGCTACGGCCAACCATCGGTGTGAGCGAAAACCTTGTGCTCACCGCTGCGCCCGGATTAGTTTGCGAAACAAAGCCAAGCAATCGCGGCAGCAGTGAAGCCGAGAGGAAGTAAGAATGACAGTATGCATGGCTGCATCGGTCACACATCCGTGTGATTGATGTCACTCTGGATGTAATGTGAGCAATTTTGAACAGATTCGCTACGGTCTGACTGAGTAAAATTTTTTCCAAAATCGCAAGGCTCTTTTAATTCCTACTTTGCGGCCCGCGGTAAGCCGGAAGGAAGAAGGATGACGGTCATGCGTAGATACAGCAATTGCGCGATTTGGTCCATAGCACTCCTCCTGCTCATCTTCAGCCCCGGATGCTGCAGTCCCGGCGCCAGCCCCGTCTTAGCCGCGCCTACAGTGGTTTCCGTGGTCCCTCTTAGTGCTGCGGTGGGCGTCTGTCCCAACGCGCCAGTGACCGCCGCTTTCAGCGCGGCGATGAATCCTGCGACGATCAATAGCACGACCTTTACATTGACAGGGCCGGACGCTGCATCTGTGAGCGGAGTAGTCACGTACAATGCGTCCAGCGACACTGCGACCTTCACGCCATCGAGCGCTCTCGCGCTGAGCACCAGCTACACCGCCACCATTACGACCGGAGCCATAGACGCGTCTGGCGTTGCGCTAGCGAGTAACCTTGTATGGAGCTTCACAACCTCTAGCGAAGCGTGTGCTCCACCAACCGTGATTTCCGTGACCCCTGTTCTCACTGTCGGTGTATGTCCCAGCACGGCAGTGACCGCCACCTTCAGCGAAGCAATGAACCCTGCCACGATCAATACCACAACCTTTACCTTGACAGGGCCGGGCACCACGCCCGTGGCAGGAGTAGTTACCTACGCTGCGTCAACCGCGACCTTCACGCCAACCAGTGCTCTCACAGTGAGCACCCTCTATACCGCCACCATTACCACGGGGGCCCAGAACCTCAATGGCAATGCGCTGGCGAATAACTACACTTGGAGCTTCACGACCGCTAGCGCAGCGTGTGCTCCGCCCACTGTGATTTCCGTAGCACCCCCTGATGGCGCTACCGGTATATGCCAGAACACCTTAGTGGTCGCCACGTTCAGCGAGGCGATGAATCCTTCCACGATCAACACCACAACCTTTACGTTGGCGGCGTCCGGCACACCTGTGGCAGGAACAGTTACCTATGATGTTTCGAGCTATGCCGCGACCTTCACGCCAACCAGCCCGCTTGCACTGGACACCACCTATACCGCCGCCATTACCACGGGGGCCCAGGATCTCGCCGGCGTTGCGCTGGCGAGTAACTATCCATGGAGCTTCACGACCGCTGCCACGGCATGTACAACCGTACCCACCGTGCCAATGGGAACGGCCTGCAATTTCGGAGTTCTGGGCGCGACCCCCGTCGTTAGCAGTATCGGCGACACCGCCGTTACGGGAGACGTGGGAATATGGCCAGGACTTTCCATCACTGGATTTCCGCCGGGCACAGCGACCGCGTTGGAGCCGGGCAATGCGGCTGCCGCGACGGCCCAGGCTGACTTGACCACGGCATATAACTACGCTGCGGCAGTACCCGGAGGGGCTATCCTGCCTGCGGATATAGGAATGGAAACACTCACTCCTGGCGTTTATAAGACGACCAGCGCCCAGCCCTCGCTGGGAATAACCGGGAACCTTACCCTCAGCGGCAGTGGTGTCTACATCTTCCAGATTGTGTCCACACTGACGACGGCGGCGACGAACAGCCAAGTCATTTTAGCCGGTGGCGCCACGTCTCAAGACGTGTTCTGGCAGGTCGGTAGTTCGGCGACGCTTGGAACTTACACAACATTCCAAGGAATCATTATGGCTAAGGCGTCCGTCACGGTTGGCGTCGGGGCGACGCTCGATGGCAGCGCGCTGGCCGAAACGGGCGCAGTATCAATGGACGACAATATTGTGGTTACACCTCCCTGTCAGTGAGGTATTCGGTAGTGGGCCGTGAGGCTGGTCCACTACCGTTCAGGCTGGAAAAGCATGATTTCGCCTTAGAATCGTGTCTCTGTCTAAACCGCTTGCCGCCGCCATTTCGACCCAGCCGCGCGTCGGGAGCAATGTCTGTAATGTGATGTCAATGTGAGACGAAAACTAAGCACCCTGCGAAAGTCGAAAAAAAAACGATCGGGAGCGGTAATTCTTGAAATCGCTCTTTCGCTTTGAGATTGGCGTGGGTTAGAATTGCGGGTTCCCAAAACGGGTTCCGAGAACAGGGACCAAATGGAGCTAGCAGCTATCAATGCCGTAATACGTTTCGACGCGTCTGCCGGACCTGAGGCGAAGTTATACCGCGTGTCGAAATATGGAGGAAGGTAATGTCACTTTGTACTAAGTGGAGCCAGAGCCGGGTGGTAATCGGCCTGTTGGTTGTTCTCGCAGTATCACTTGTCACCAGCCCGGCGTTCGCGCAGAGCGACTCAAATCCGAAATGGGATTTGTTTGTGGGATATCAATGGCTGCATCCCGGCGGCACTGTGCCCGCGGCGTTCACTGATTTCAACAATCCCGCAGCCTACAAGATTCCCGATATGCCGAAGGGATTTGGCAGCGCTCTCACCTATAACTTCGATCCCCACTGGGGCATCGAGTTTGATCTCGGCCATAACTGGTGTAACTGCAATTACGAACTCACCGGATCGGTGGGTCCCCGTTTTATCTGGCGTACGGATGATGCCAATTTCTTTCTGCATGCCATGGTCAGCCTGAATCGGGTCGCGGTTGATGGCCTCAACGCCGGTAACGGAGTTGGAGCGATCCTCGGCGCTGGTATGGACCTGCCCCTTAAGAAATGGCTTTCGTTCCGTTTGTTCGAAGCCGACTATGTTTGGGCGCAGCACAACTACGCCAATTATGCTTCCTCGCAATTTTCCAACCTGGAGCGGCCTTCGTTTGACGGGATCCGCTTGCGCACTGGTTTCGTATTCGCTTGGGGTGGCGCCCCAGCGGTCACTCCCCTCGCAAGTTGTTCCGTGCAGCCTAACGAAGTAATGGTGGGTGAACCCATCACTGCAACCGTGACCACCAGCAACTTTAATCCCAAGCACACGGTTACTTATGCCTGGAGCGGCAATGGAGGCCAAGTCACCGGCAAAGACACTACCGCCCAGATCGATACCACCAATGCGGCTCCCGGCAGCTACACGGTCAACGCTCACGTGACGGATGCGAAGATGAAGACCGGAGGCGAAGCCAGTTGCTCGGCGACCTACACCATCAAACCATTGCCGCCGAAAAATCCCCCGACCATGAGTTGCACGGCCAGTCCCTCGAGCGTGCAAGCCGGCGCAAGCGTAACCGTAAGCTGCAGCTGCACCAGTCCTGACGGTGTTCCGGTTAACGTATCGAATTGGACTGCTACCGGCGGCACCATCTCCGGCAGTGGAAGTACGGCTACCTTGTCTACCAACGGAGCCCAACCCGGCCCCATCACCGTCACTGCGACTTGCACCGACTCTCGCGGTTTGACGGGTCAAGCCTCGACCCAAGCGACGGTGGAAAATCCGCCGCCTCCGCCGGTCAACCCTGAGATCGTTCGTCTGGAGGCCCGGCTCTCGTTGCACAGCATTTACTTTGTGACCGACTACCCGAAGGTTGCGAATCCCAAAGGCGGCCTGCTGGCCAGTCAACAAAAGACGCTGGCCGCGCTGGCTGTCGACTTCAAGGAGTATCTCCAAAGCAAGCCCGATGCCAAGCTGATTCTTGCCGGCCACGCGGATCAGCGCGGATCGGTGGAATACAATCAAGCGCTCTCCGAGCGCCGTGTCGAGCGCACCAAGGGCTTCCTGATCGAACACGGCGTTCCCGCCGCCAGCATCGATACCAAGGCGCTCGGCAAGGAACACAACCTGACCGATGACGAGGTCAAAGGTGAGGTGGACAGCAACCGAGAGCTGACTTCCGAGGAGCGGGCGAGGGTGCTCAAGAATATCGTGACGATCAGGATGGCGAGCAATCGCCGGGTGGACGTCACTTTGAGCACCACCGGCCAAACCTCGGTTCGCCAATTCCCCTTCAACGCCACCGATGCCTTGACCCTGATCGGAGGCAGGGAAGGCGAGGCCAAGAAGAAAGCGGCCAAGCCGGCGCCGAAGAAGCGTGGATCAACACCGAGCGCCAAGAAACCGTAACCGTGCGCACCTACGGTGCGGAGAAACTCTTGCGGAGGACGCCATCGTCCTCCGCGATTTTATTTATTACAGGACCCTATTCCTTGTAGGCAGTGGACAATGTCGCGAGATTCGGTACCGGTTCCGATTGAACCAGTGGTAGCCAGTCCAAAGCATCCCGTTAAAACCTGGCAAAGAGAAGATTGCATAGAAAGGCCATGCCCACCAGATTCGTCGCGCCACATAAAGATATGCATTCGCGCCCGACTGCAACTCTCCGCTCCGGGTCAGTACCCGTATGTCGTCCAGTAAATTTTGCTGCGGAACTTGCAAGCTGCCGTCGAGAGAAGCCGACTGCAGGTCTTTAATGGCAAAGCCCCTCGGCTCAACTACGTCCTTCCACAAGTGAACCCAGCGAAAGCAGAACCCGCAGCCGCCGTCGTAAAGTATCCAACCCTCGCGAGGCTGAATGGATTCTAGTTTGTGGTCTGGCGTGTTCATTGGATTCGATTGCCCTTGAGGATGTTGACAGGCGATCTATCGGCGACGAACGCGCAGTCAGGGCATCGCTTGAGAATTGCTGCGAGGCGGCTTCCATAAAGAGCGCTGGCGTCGCCTTCAAACCGAGCGGAAGTAGCGGCCCAGACTTGCCACGGAGCGTGCGCAACATGATATTCGAGACACCCACCCCCGCGTTGATTCGAATAGCCCCAGTAGTGTTCCGTAATGAACTGTTCCAGGCTCCCTTCACTCGGATGGCTTGGCACGCCCACGGTCTGAGCGGAGATTCCACACCACTTGTCCCCGGCTTTCCACTGGTAGCTGAACGTTGTCGCCAATTGTTCGGTGTCGACGCGGTGCCTCATCGCGAGGCGAATGTAGTTTTCGCCGTAGAGGAGGCGGGCGGTGACCGCGATGGCGTGCTTCGGCACAACTTCAGCAATAAAAACGACTCCTCTGCGATCTTCGGCGCCTTCTTTTCTGCGAACGTAGAAGCGCAAGTTTACTTCCTCGAACTTCGTATGAAACGGAATCGGCAGGCAACCCAGCAGCTTGGTGCGGCAGAACCGAAAGCCCACAAGGCTAATGAATGTTCTTCCCTCGAATGAATCCAACGAGGTGCCGCGCGGAACGTACTGGTTCAGCAGACTGGGTTCAACTTCATAGTTCAACATAACGAGGTCTCGCCATTCGGCGGACAGGAATACACGTTTTGATCGAGACATAATGGCGAAGCCGAATGGGCCCGAGATGGCTTAACTCGTCAGCCGCTAGGCCAGCGATTGCTTAGCTGAGTTGATCGCCGCTCCCACTCGGCCCTCGATAGTTCATAGTCCAGGATGACGCGGCCGCTCCCCGCGATCTCTTCACGGCTCAGAAATGAGAATCCGAATTTTCTCAAAATGTGCTCCGAGACTTCATGTC
The DNA here is from genome assembly GCA_963818865.1 of uncultured Acidobacteriaceae bacterium. Lineage (GTDB taxonomy): Bacteria > Acidobacteriota > Terriglobia > Terriglobales > Acidobacteriaceae > Sulfotelmatobacter. The sequence continues at coordinate 139,635 of CAWFTQ010000012.1, read as the reverse complement.
CCTGCTCCACATCCGCCAGAAGACGCGGCAACCTCAAGCCGTCAAATGCGACGTCGATGAAAGCCTGCGCAGCCTCTGACGCGAATCCTCGTCCCCAGTAGGGCCGGGCAAGAAAATAACCGAGATATGCCTCCGATCCTGCGGCGCGGAGGCCACAGCATCCGATGTATTTCCCTTCTGTCTTGAGAATCGTGGCCCAAAAACCGTAGGTTTCTGTCGGTCGACCGAGATATTCACTTCGGAACCGATGCTGCGCCTTCTCCAAAGACCACGCTCGCCCACCCACGTAGAGGCGCACCTCGAAATCGGTATGTATTCGGACAAAATCCACTGCATCTTCTTCCTCGTGCGTTCGAAAGAGCAACCGTTTTGTTTTCAGATAAATCATCGCCCCTCGGCCGAACGGTAACATTCAGACCTAGAAACACGCACTTTCTACATGGCCCGATGCTTATCCAGTCCGTATGTCCTTGATTCCCTTACCGCCGATCTGGTATTTCACTTGCCACTAGCGTGCGGTAGAGGAGTCGAGCAACCATATTCTGCATGGCAAGCCGTCGAGCCAGTCCACCGCCGAAATTAGTATGGCTGGTGTTCTGTCTTGCGATCAGCCTCACTGCAGGGTGCGCCCGCCCCACTGCCGTTCATCGCACGGAGCCGGCTACGAACTCCCCGGCTGCCGAGCAAAACCTCCCTTTCCACCAGAATCCTGAGCACGCCTCAGACGAAAGCCCTCATCCCGCAGTTCCCCAGGATCGCAAGTCGGGAAGCGGTACGCCCTTTCCCGCGGCAGCGCATGCGCACAGCCTGCCACCTGGCACGCTTATCACCGTCCGTTTGGATAAATCTCTGTCCATCCCACAAGTTCGCCCGGGCGATACATTTGCCGCGTCCGTGGCTGGCCCTCTCACCCTTGACGGAGATATTCTGGTCGAACGCGGTACTCCGGTCAGCGGACGCGTAGAGTCCGCCCAACCCTCCGTGGACCGGCCCGGCTCGAGTCCCGATCCCGGCTACGTCCGCCTCACTTTGATCGCCATCACCGTCGATGGCAGAGCGCTCGATCTTCAGACTTCAAGCCTGTTCGCGAAGGGAACCTTTCAGGCGGGCTTGCTATCGAATTCGTCCTCCCGTCCTAGCGCATCCGACGCGCGATTCCGCGAACTCGAAATACAGAAGGGACGCCGCCTGACCTTCCGCCTCACCGCCCCCCTCACCTTCGCCGATCCAAACTCGGTGGCTGATCGTCAGTATCCTCACCCCTCTAACGAATAATCTTCTAATCTTCTAATCTTCTGACTTGGTTTCCTCTGGGCTTTGGACGTGTAAATTATTTCTCCACTAACCTAAACAATCAAAAGCTCTTGCTCCATTTTTCCACAGCCATGCTCCTTATTTGAGTGACGTGTGCCCTTCGCTGTGTCAGATCGGGCCTCCTATAGTGGGACTCGAAAAACAAAAGAACGTGGATCCTAACTATGGTCTGGCCAACGATGATCTGGCAAAAAATGATCTGGCAAAAAAAGCTCTGGCAAAAAAAGCTCTGGCAAAAAAAGCTCTGGCAAAAAAAGCTCTGGCAGTCCCGTTTCGGGAACACTGAGGTATCGAGCACACCTTCTTGGGGTTCCTTTTCCCACTCCCCCTACCGCAAAGTATCAATATGAACACGGCTACTCCATTTCCCTGGACAGAACAGTCGGCTGCGGAAACGGCCGGAACGGGCTTCCGTTCCATCTTCGAACAGGCTCCCTTCGCGGCCGCCCGCTGCAACCCGCAGGGACTCATCGTCGAGATCAATCCCGCCTTCATGCAGGCTCTGGAACCCGCCCTCGCTGACCATCGTTCTTTGCGCCTCCACGATTTGGTCCCTTCCGAAGCGCGCGAAACCACAGATTTACTTCTCCACGATCTCTTCGATTGCAAATGTGACCATATCCGCATCGTTGGGACAAATTCAGGAACCCCTGCCGGAACCCGGCTGGCAAAGACGAACTATACCGTCTGGCGTCTGCCCCAATCTGGCCAGGATCCTCCCCATGCCTTGCTTATCGCCGAACCCAACCGCGATAGCATTCCCGCCGAAGAAAGCTTGCTCCAGGCTCAACGATGGGAGGCTGTCGGCCGTCTGGCTGGAGGCGTCGTCCACGACTTCAACAACCTTCTGACCGGCGTCATGCTGTACTGCGATCTCTTGCTCACCAGTCTGGATTCACGCGACCGCCGGCGCCGCTATGCCGATGAAATTCGTTCCGCCATCATGCAAGCCACCGGCCTGGTGCGGCAGTTGCTGGTCTTCGCCCGTCCTCAATCTTCTCAAGCCCGGGCACTGTGCTTGAACCAAATTGCCCAGGCGATGCGGGATCTCCTTACCCGCCTGATCGGCGAAAACATTGTCCTCGACCTCGCCCTCGATCCCAATCTCGGCCTGGTCAAAATCGATCAGGCGCAGGCCCAGCAAATCCTGCTCAACCTTGTGCTCAACGCCCGCGACGCCCTGCCCGAGGGTGGCCGCATTGTCATAGAGACCGGCAACTGTAAGTTCCAAAGCGTTCCCGGCTCGGTGCCGCCCAAGGGAGTTGCCGCCTTTCCCTGTGTTCTTCTCACCGTCGGCGACAACGGATGTGGCATGGATACGAAAACCCGCCAACATCTCTTCGATCCTTTCTTCACCACCAAGAACGCCGGAAAAGGCACGGGCTTGGGACTCACCACCGTCCGCAGCATCGTCACCGCAAACGGCGGATTGATCCATATCGATAGTGAACCGGGCAGCGGAACCCGGGTTATGATCCTGCTCCCCCGCACCGCTCATACCACAGCCGCCGCGGATTTTCTCGACCTCCCCATTCAACATTCGGAGCAACCAGCATTTCAAGAAATCAAGAAGGAATCACTCTTATGACGTCAGCAGCTGTAAGTCCATCGATCCCCACCCCTCAAGTTATGGCCGCCAATTATCTCAACCTTCTCATCGTCGACGATGAACGCTCCATCCGGGAAGCCTGCCGCGAAGTCGCCTGCTCTCTCGGGTTCATGGCGCATGTAGCCGATTCCGCCGAACAAGCTTATCGCCTGCTCCAAACCCAATCCATCGATGCCGTCCTGCTCGACCTCCGGCTCCCCGGAGCGGGTGGTCTCGAAGCTCTCCGGCACATCAAAGCCCAGCGTCCGGAAGCGCTTGTGATCGTCGTTACCGGATACGGAACGGTGCAGTCGGCGGTCCAGGCCATGAAGCATGGCGCCTACGAATATGTCACCAAACCTTTCAGCATTGACGAACTCAAGTTGCTGCTGGCTCGCGTCTCCAACCATCTCAAGCTCAAGACCGAGAACCGCATCTTGCGCGAGAAGCTCAAATCCAAACAGGGTTTTGGCGGCCTCGTCGGCCGCGCTCCGGAGATGGAGAAGCTTTACCGCATCGTCGCCAAAGCCGCCAACAGCTCTCATCCTGTCCTGATTCTGGGCGAGAGCGGCACGGGAAAAGAAATGGTCGCGCGCTCGATTCACTATTCCGGCCCTTTTCGCGACAAGCCGTTCATTCCCGTCGACTGTGGCTCCCTCGTGCCCACCCTGATCGAAAGCGAGCTCTTCGGCTACGTGCGGGGCGCGTTCACCGGCGCCAATCAAGCCAAAGACGGATTGCTGGCCATCGCCGAAGGTGGAACTGTGTTTCTCGACGAAGTCGGCGAACTTCCCGTCGACCTTCAATCCAAACTGCTGCGCGCCATTCAGGAAAAGGAAATCCGTCCCGTCGGAAGCACCCGCCGCATCCCCATCAACGTCCGTATCCTGGCCGCCACCAACCGCGACCTGGAGCAGGCCGTCACCGGAGGCGCTTTCCGCCGCGACCTCTATTTCCGCCTCAACGTTCTCAGTCTGCGCATTCCACCGCTGCGCGAGCGTCGCGAGGATATCCCTCTTCTCATCGCTCACTTCATGGAGCGGGCCTCACGCGCTTCGGCTCAGGAAAAAATTCTCAGCGACGAAGCCGTTAAAGTTATGCTGGCTTATGACTGGCCAGGCAACGTTCGCGAACTGGAAAACTGTCTGGAACGCACCTGCGCCTTCACTAGCGGACCCCTCATCCATGTTCCCGACCTCCCGCCGGCCATTGCCAAAACCGTGGTCCTCGTGCCGGGAAATGGCAATGGACACAGTCAAAACAAAATCGTCCCCATGGCGGAATTGGAAAGGATGACGATTCTCAGCGCCATCGCCGAACTGAATGGCGATAAGCTACAGGCCGCGCGGCTGCTCGGCATCGGCAAAACCACTCTTTACCGCAAACTGAAAGATTACGCGGTCCACGCCTAGAGTCAGTTAGTTAGACAGTTAGTCATCTCGAAATCATTTTGGGAAGCCACGGCTTCCAGGAGGCTGCGGAGAAACTCGAAGATTCGTGTCAGGGTATGCCTTTAGGCATACCGCAAGTGCCGCGTTGTCAATCGCGCCTTTAGGCGCTGCGAGGCGAAGACCAACTTTTTCCGCAACCGCTTCCAAGCCATGCCGCCCCGAGCCAATAAACAGGAGCGCCGCAGCCCGTGTATCAGCTATGAGATGGTCTGTGAAGAGTTCAATTATGAAATGACTCGGGAACTGGTGTGGTCCGCAATGGGAAGAGTCGCTCCTGTGCAGTCCCATAACCCCCTTCTTTTCAATGAAAACGCTTCTGGAGACCCGCGTGCTATAGAACCCGCATGATCTTACTGATAACCTCGTCAGCACGCGGTCTAGAGTGCGCCGCTACTTTAAAAGAGTCCACCGGCAACGAAACTCATTGGGCTGAAAATCTGCCGCAAGCTGTGGCCCGCCTGCGGGAGCAGTCGTACTCCACAGTTGTCATCGATCAATTTCTCTTGGAAAACGAGCCCGCCGAAAGCGACCAGGTGCTGGAGCATCTGGGCACTGCCTTCCCCGTGTACGTTAACTTCGCTGTCAGCGGCATGGAGCGATTGGTTCGCGAGGTTCGCTCCGCACTACACCGCCGCAAACGCGAGGAAACTCAGGCTCGCCGCTCGGTCGAGCAACAGTTTCGCAGTGAAATGTGCGAAAGCCTGACGTCCATGCTGCTCTCCTGCGAACTGGCCATGTCCGTGCCTGGCGTGCCCGCCCCCGCTGCGGAAAAAATTCGTCTCATCGACAACCTCGCCCGAGACATCCGCCAGAGGCTAGGCGCGGCCTGACTTCTAACTCGATTTGGTGCCTCCCGCGCGCGAAATCCCTTCCCCTGCGCGCGAATTCCCACTAAAATAAATCCTCTTGGCCGCGGAGTCCCATCCTCCGCAGCCCGCCTCGGAGGCCCGTTTGCACGTTCTGGTCACCGCCGACACTATCTCCGGCTCCTGGACCTACGCTCGCGAGCTGGTCACCGGACTGGTCACGCGCGGCGTTCGCGTCACCCTCGTCACCTTCGGCGAAATCCCTCTGCCCGATCAAACTTCCTGGATGGATCATCTCCACGGCCTTGAATACCGCCCCACCGCTTTCCGCCTGGAGTGGATGGACGAGGCGCCGCACGACTTCGCCGAATCCTCCGCGTTTCTGGCAAGCCTGGTGCGCGAAGTTCATCCCGACCTGCTTCAGCTGCACCAGTTCTGCCACGGCAACCTTCCCGTCGATATCCCCCGCGTAATCATGGCCAACGGCGACCTCATCACCTGGGCGCAAGCCGTGCAAGGTTGCGCGCCCCGCGCCACCCGCTGGCTCCAGTGGTATCGCGATACCATCGTTCGCGGCATCGCCGCCGCCGATGCCGTAGTCGCGCCCTCCGCCTGCATGCTCAACACGGTTATCGCCACATACTGCCGTCCGCGCCGTGCAGCCATTATCTATCCCGGCCGCAATCCCATCTTCTTCAATCCCTACGTCAGCAAAGATGATTCTGTCCTCTCCGTCGGCCGCCTGGTCGATGCCGGCAAGCAAGTCTTTCTGCTCACTCAGCACTCGCACCCGTTTCCAATCTGCATCGTGGGCGCCGAGCAAACCGTTCCCGTCCCGCGCATTCCCATCCGCGCCGACGTGAAGGTTTCCACCAGTCAGGCCACCGTCGCCATCCGCGGCGCGCAGACCGAGTCTCAACTGCGCGCTCTTTACAGCCGCGCCGCCGTCTACGCCGCAACCCCGCGCTACGAGCCGCTCGGCATGGCCGCCCTCGACGCCGCTTTCTCCCGCTGCGCCCTCGTCGCCAACGATATCCCCAGCTTCCGTGAAGTGTGGGGCGATGCCGCACTCTACTTCCACACCAACAATGCCAGCAGCCTGGCCGCAGTTCTCGCCCAACTCGATTCCGACCGTCCCTTGCGCCAAGCCTATGCCGATCGCGCCTTCGCCCGCGCCCGCGAACGCTTCACCGCCAAACGCATGATCGACGACTACCTCGACCTCTACCGCAGCCTGGTCTCCGCTGACACCCTAGCTGCCTGAGATCTCCGCTGCCCACGACAGGCCCACCCACTTAGTGGTATCTTTTTATGCTTACTAGAATCCCGTAAGGTTGGAGGAATCAACATGGCTCAAGTTAAAATCACAGTCCGTCCCAACGGCCCCTACCGCGTGGAAGCGCCCGAAGGCTCGATTGAACTCGTCGACGTCAACGGCACCCCGTACGATCTCACCGGCAAGCCCGCCTTTTCTCTCTGCCGCTGTGGCGGCTCGGTGAACAAGCCTTTCTGCGACGGCACTCACAGCAAAATCGGCTTCCAGGGCGCGGAACTGGCCGTCAAGAAAGCCGACGGCTAACTCGTCCGCCCAAACCCATGATTTCAATGTGGTTTGCGATGTATAGCTTATAGCTAACAGATTGCTCACGGCTGCAACATTCGCTCTAATGTTCCAACCGGAACATTAAGCGTTCAGAGGGCCCGACCGGGCAAAGAAAATGAGCGACCAAACCGACCGCAAACTCAGCTTCTTATATCGTTGGTCATCGATTTGCTTCGCGGTCCTGGAACTGCGTTGCTTTGCTTCGCGCTTCCTGGGCCTGCTGGGTCAGGCCTTTGGCCTGGTAGGCGTCGGCCAGAGCGGTCTCTAGCTCCTGGTTGTCGCCGTTTTGCCGCTCTTTGAGAAAGGCCGCGATGGCGTCGTCATACATCTTGAGCTTGGCGTAGGAAACGCCGAGATCGTAGTCGATGCCGGCGGCTTGCGGATCAAGGCGGGCGGCGGTTTTGTATTCTTTGATGGCGGCCTGATGATTGTCCTCTGCTGCCAGAGCGAGGCCAAGGCCATAATGGCCTTCTGCGTTGTCAGGGTCCTGCGCCAGCAACTGGGTGAACGTATCCTTCGCGTCCTGCGGACGATTCTGGTTCAGATACACCATTCCCAGCAAAACCCGTGCTCCAGGGTGCTTGGGGTCCAACTCCAGCACGCGTTTCAGTTCGGTTTCAGCTGGTGAGTATTCACCTTGATTGAAGTAGTCCTGGGCGAGGCCGAAATGAGCGGGAACGGAATCGGGACGCTGCTTGACTATTTTTTCGAGCTGCGAGATGGCGCGACCTGGCTGGTTATTTGGCGTGAAGGCTGACGTTCTTCCAAGACGCAGCGGAAGCCCGTAATGATGCGCCAGCGAAATGGCGCCACCAGCCAGAGCCAAAATGGTGGCGAGAAAGATCACAAAACGGCGCGGGGCGTGGTCTTGCAGAGGAGCGAAGAGCGCGATGAGAGCGCCCAGAATCAGTCCGGAGAGCAGGCCGCCGACGTGTGCGGCATTATCGGTGATGCCGGACGCCGCCCCGAAGATAAGATTGAACCCTACAAACACCAGGAGACTGCGCATAGTGCCCGAAAGCGCAGCCCGCGGCACAGAAAATTCACCCAGCTTGAAAGCTGCGATGAGAGCCCCGGCGAGTCCGAAGATAGCTCCGGAGGCGCCGACGCTTAAAACTTGAGGATTCCAAATTACGCTGGCGAGACTGGCGCCCAGGCCGCAGAGAATATAAATCGCGCCGAAAGTCCAGCGTCCATAAAGCGATTCGCTGAGTGCGCCCAGATCCCACAGGCACCACATGTTGAATGCGATGTGAAGCAGCCCTCCATGAACGAAGACGCAAGTCAGCAACCGCCACCATTCGCCAGAGATAGTCAGCACTCCGGCGTTTGCTCCCCATTGCACCAACTCTGCGCCAGGAAACTCCTGGAGTGGACTACCCCCATTGCCGATTACCATACCAAGGAAAACGGCGATGTTGATGGCGAAGAATATCTTAGTCAGGCTGATGGTGGATTCGCTGCGGCGGACCCATGGGGTGCGCATGACGGGCTGTTTCGCGTCCTCAACAATTTCGCCGCGCTGGTAGGCTTCGTGCTGGACGCACCACTGGCAGATCTTCTTGCCGAAGGTAAAGCCGGGAAGCTGGCGGCCACATCGAATGCAGTTTGCCATGGGTCTGGATAAAGAGTATCAGCAGATTGGCGGGGGCGGCGAGCGTTGCACGAAGAGTGCGATCAGCTCTACGTCACGGAAGAACGAGAAGCGGCTTCGCCCGCAGGACGCTCAGAGGTTCCGGAAAAGGGAATCCTGCTCGTCGGGGGGCAACTGAATAAAGGCCGCCGCGGCTGCGGTTTTCAAGGCGCTGTAAGTTTGCAGCCCGTCGATTTCGCCGGTAGTGCGCAGATGGGCGAGAACCGGCATCGAGTTCAAGATATCGGCGCGCAGCAGCAGCCAGAAACGAAGCTTGATTCCGGTCAGCAGAGAATAGAGGCGGACTCCGACTGCCGTCTCTTGCAGCGCGGAAGCCAGGCTGACGCGGCGAGGATCAGGGCTGTGCTTTTCCGCGTCGGCGTATTCCACGAGGACCCGGGCGTTGTGAGCCATGCGGCGGGTGAGTTCGAGATAGAGGCGCATGCGCTTGCGTTGCGCCTCGCGGAAGCGCCGTGGGCCGAGCTTCCAGCGGCATTCAAATTCTGCCGCCGGATCGAGAATCGACTCGGCCAGCGAAATATCGACCGGGTAAAGAAAGGGAATCACATCGTCGGCGTCCACGTCGCGCCGGGGAAAGCGCGACCATGCGCAACGCAGCATGTAGATGCAGGCCAGAGCGCCCCACGCAACAATCAGCCAGGTAAAAATAATGGAGAACATAACTAACGCATCCTTCGTAACGCATCCTTGTACTGCTTTAAATCACCAGCGGAAGGGGCCGATAGTTCCGAGTTCGGGGTCGATGCTTTTTGTGGCACGCTGAAAAACCATATCCAAATCAACACGGCAACAGAGTATGCCACAAGTGAGGTCCATCCCCACAACAATTTAAATCTTGTTCCAAAATCCGAAAACTTGGTTGTGGCCAGCAGCATAACCGTGGCATATAGGCCAAAACCCGTGGCTACTCCAAATGGATACTGTCGCCATCGGAGGCCAAGAAGTGGGACGAGAGTCACCAACCCGGCGAATACGAATACCTGCACAAACCGGACGGCAATTTCGCCGACAGCGATATAGAACTCGATGCCGCTGAGCCGCGACGGGACAACGTTCGCGCGGGCTATGCTCATGCCAATACCAGAGATCAGGACACCGGGAAAGATGAGGCGAGACCACCAGGCGCGCGTCAAGCTCCCGAGAACCGTGCGAAGGACTTCGTACATCACCAGGATTCCGAGGAGATCGTAACCGGCCTCGGTGATCCAATAGGTTAGGCGGTACGTGGGATGATGGCTGTGAGTCACGAAGCGCGCTATGTCCGCCGCGACTGCGAATGCGGCGTACGCGAAAAAGCACGGGACTATCTTGTACGAGCGCTTACGAACGAGCGTTGACAGCAGAAGCACCAGCAGCAACAGCGGGATGTAGGTGAGGAAAATCAAGCCGGGAGCAGATTACATCATCTGCCCCCGGGTTTCGAGGAGTAATTCCCTTAAGCCGTGACGTTCAGTTTTGTAGGCGTTGCTGGCGGAAGTCCGGACCCGTCGGCCAGCTGGACATTGGCTGGCTTCGGCGGATTGGTGCTTGTGTTGGCGGGGGGAAGTCCCGACCCGTCGGCCAAAGCTACTGCAGCGAACGACATGAGCAACAACGTAACTGCGAGGGCCCGTTTCATAGTTATTCTCCTTATCGGTGGGGGATTCCCCAGGGAAACAGTGTAGTCGGGGACGCAAGGGGCAGAGTTCCAGAGCAGAAAACCGGGCAATATCCAGGCGAATATTTAGCGAAGATTTTTAATTGGACGCCAGAATTCTCAGTGAATCGTCTTCGTCTTTCTCGACATGTAATCCATCAGCAGATACTGCCCCAGCGTGTAAGGCGTGGTGAAGTAAGCTTTGCCGCGGCACATCTCGGTTACTTTCTGGACGAATTGCACCAAGCCGTAATCTGAGGCGAGCATGAAGGTGTTGATGAGAACGCCGGCGCGTTTGCATTTCGAGACTTCTTCCAGCGTCTGGCTGACGACCAGCGGATCGAGGCCGAAGGCATTCTTGTAAATGCGTCCGTCTTCGAGGGTGAGGGCGGAGGGTTTGCCGTCGGTGATCATGACGATCTGCTTCATGTCTTTTCTTTGACGCTGCAAGATGCGCTGCGCGAGGCGCAGACCTTCGCGCGTGTTGGTGTAATAGGGACCGACCTTGACGCGCGCGAGTTGCGAGAGCGGGACCTCTTCGGCGGAGTCGTGGAAGAGGACGAGCGATAGCGAGTCGCCGGGATACTGCGTGCGGATGAGATGAGAGAGCGCCATGGCAACTTTCTTCGCGGGCGTGAAACGGTCTTCGCCGTAGAGAATCATCGAGTGCGAGCAGTCGAGCATGAGGACCGTGGCGCAGGAGGATTGATACTCGCACTGGTGGACTTGCAGGTCTGAATATTCGATGTTGAGCGGGAGGGTGAGACCTTCGCGCTGGATGGCGCTGGAGAGAGTGGCGGTGATGTCGAGGTTGAGCGTGTCGCCGAACTCGTAGGTGCGGGAAGATCCGCTGGCTTCAATGCCGGTAGCGAGGTCGCGAGTGTCGTGGCGTCCGAAGCTGGATTTGCCGAGCGAACCGAGCAGGTTGCGCAGAGATTTGAAGCCGAGGAAGTCGAGGCTCTTGTCGGTGATTTCGAACTTGGCTTGCTGCTGATTTTCTCCGAGTTGGCCGCCTACGCCGGAAGGTCGCGAAGGATCGAACGGTTGGTCGATTGAGATGTAGTCTTCCTGCTGCATGCGCTCAATTAATTTTTCGATGAGTTCGTGGAGTTGGCCTTCGGCGGCCATTTGCTGCAGGCGTTCGCGCATGTCGTCGTCGAACTGATCGCCTTCCATGAGCGCTTGTTCGATGGCGCGGCGAAGGTCGTCGAGGGTTTGCTCGCCATCGGGCATCTCGTACCACATATCGCTCTGGAAGCCGCTCTGCAGCAGGTAGTCAGAGAGCGCGCTGAGCAGGTCTTCCATGCTCATTTCGCCGGCGGGGTCGGGCACGTATTTTGAGTAGCGGATGCGTTTCATAAAACGGGGCTTCGGGCTTCGGCTATCGGGCTTCGGCACATATGGCCTACAGGCTTTCGGGTTTGCCGAAGCCCGAAGCCCGAAAGCCGAGGCCCTAGTTAAACTGCCTTCTCTGCCGGTACGGGGGTTCTTCCTTTTCGAAACTCTTCTCGCGCACCGGTTCGGGCTTTTTTTCTCCGGCTTTGAAGACGCGTTCTTCGTTGCGGCCGATGCGCTTGTGAGCGTGCAGACCCTCGAGGATGAATTCCGCGGCGGAGACTTGCTGCTCGGGGCTTTCTTTTTGCGAGACGCCGAGTGGGCCCAGCTTGTCGATCAGGCCCTGAATTTCTTTCAGGTTTTCGAGAGCCTCGATGGCGGATACGGAATCGGAAAGCTGAATCTCGCCTCCCAGGTCGAACCACTGCACGATCTGCTGCACGTTGGCGCCGGTGAAATATTCGTCGTAAGTTTTGGCGATGGCGGCGCGGATCAGTTCACGGCCGACGAAGTCAGCGCCCTTCATCTCGCCTTCGTATTCGAGTTCGAGTTTGCCGGTGATGGCGGGGAGCGCGGCGTAGACGTCGCTGACGCGCGGGACGACAAGTTTTTCGTCGTTGCGCAAGGCGCGGCGCTCGGCGTTGGAGATGACGTTTTCCATCGCGGAGATAGGCAGGCGCTGGCTGACGCCGGAGCGCTTGTCGATTTTCTTGTCTTCGCGGGCGGCAAAGGCTATGCGCTCGATCACTTCCTGAATGTAAGTGGGCATGTGTGAAGCCTGGCCGTTGCGGCTGGTCCAGGCTTCCTGCGCGGTGATGGCGATGCCTTCATCCACGGTGGCGGGATAGTGCGTGCGAATCTCGGAACCGATGCGGTCCTTGAGCGGGGTAATGATTTTTCCGCGGGCGGTGTAGTCTTCGGGATTGGCGCTGAACACGATCGCGAGATCGAGCGGCAGGCGAATGGGATATCCCTTAATTTGCACGTCGCCTTCCTGCATGATGTTGAACAGGCCCACCTGAATTTTTCCGGCGAGGTCGGGAAGTTCGTTGATGGCGAAGATGCCGCGATTGGCGCGGGGCAGGAGCCCGTAGTGAACGGTGAACTCGCTGGAGAGTTCGTGGCCGCCGCGCGCGGCCTTGATGGGATCGATGTCACCGATGAGGTCGGCGATGGTGACGTCGGGCGTGGCAAGCTTTTCCACGTAGCGGTGGTCAGGGGTCAGATAAGAAATGGGAGCGGCATCGCCGAGCCGCGCAACTTCTTCGCGGCAACGGCGGCAGATGGGGGCGTAGGGATTGTCGCGGATCTCGCAGCCGGTGAGGTAGGGCATGTGAGGATCGAGCAGCGTCGTAAGGGCGCGCAGGATGCGGCTTTTGGCCTGCCCGCGCAGGCCGAGCAGAATGAAATTGTGGCGCGAGAGGATGGCGTTCACGATCTGCGGCACCACCGTGTCGTCATAGCCGACGATGCCGGGAAAGATGCTGGCATCGTCGTGTTGCCGCAAGCGGGCAATGAGGTTGTCGCGGAGTTCGTCTTTCACGCGGCGGGTGCGCAAACGTTCTTCGGAAAATGAACTGCGGCGCAATTCGCCGAGCGTGCGAGGAAGACTCATGAAGAACCCCCGGGGAAAATACTTTCCTGGATTATACGCGGAAGAGCGGGCTTCGGGCTTCGGGCTTCGGCAATCGGGCCTCGGGCAAGAACCGAAACCTGGGTTACCCTGTACAACCTCTGTGATCCGTGTGGTAAAGATTTGTGAGCGATACTCTTGTCGAAGCCCGAAGCCCGAAAGCCGAAGCCCGGAGCTTACGCCCTGCCTACCGCACGTGGCCGTTGCCGCCGGCTTTTTCTCGCGCATGCGCCGCACGATGGAGGTTGGGAATAAGGGTTTGCAGATAAGTGATGAGTAAAGAAAGTCGTTCGGCTTCGGAGCGCAGAGAGAGTAACTTCTGTTTGAAATCCAGATCGAGGGGCAGAGAGCCGGCCAGATAAAAAGAAAGCAACGCAGGGTCGGCGGCGGAGAGATCTTGTTTGGCGCCGGCAATGGCCAGCAGTTCGGAGTGCAACTGAACGGCGCGCGAAGTGTCTTCCTGCGGCGGCGCTCCAGGCTCGTCTTCGATCATCAGAACTTCGGCTTGCAGGAAAGAGCGGTCCTGGTTGACGCCCACGATTTCGAAACGGTTGCGGCCTTCGGCAACCAAGTCGAGCTGTCCGTCGGGATACTCTTTCACGATGGTGACGATTTCGGCGGTGCATCCCACGTCGGCGAGACCCTGCTCGAGCGCTCGCACCACGCCGAAAGTGCGATTCTGCGCCAGACACTCAGCGATCATTTCTTTGTAGCGAGGCTCGAAAATGTGCAAGGGCAGAGGAGTGCTGGGGAACAGAACGACGTCGAGCGGGAACAGGGGAATGAGAACGGCCAAGCAATCTCCGTGGGCGCGGGGATTCGCGCGATAATGAGCGGGCTGTTCGATTGTACCGCAGCCGCTTGACTTCACAAGTTGAAGAGGAATAAAAGCGCGCTATGGAACTTGCAGGGAAAATTGTGGTGGTCACCGGAGCTTCGATGGGTATTGGCGAAGCCATTGCGAAGATTTTTGCCGATCGCGGGGCCAGTCTGGTGATGTTGTCGCGCGATGCAGGCCGCGTGGAAGCTGCCCGCGGACGCGTGGGTCATGGCGAGCGAACGCTGGCGATGGCTTGCGACGTGAGGCACCGCGAGGAGATCGACCGCGCCATCGGACTGACCATGCATCATTTCCAGAGGATCGATGTTTGGGTGAACAACGCTGGCCACGGCTTGCTTGACTCCGTTGCGGAGATGGACAGCGCAGCTTTCCGGGAAATGTTCGATACGAATTTCTTTGGCGCGGTCGCTGGCATGCAAGCGGTGATTCCGATCATGCGGCAGCAGGGCGGCGGAACCATTATTAATATTTCGAGCGTGGCGGGGCACATTCCGCTACCGTTCCATGCCGCTTACAGCGCGACCAAGTTTGCCATGAATGCGATCGGGAAGGCTGCGGGAGTCGAATTGAAAAAAGAAGGGATCCGCGTGTTAACGGTCTGCCCCGGCTATGTGCAGACGAACTTTAGCGAGAATGTGGTCCTGGGGAATGAGCGAAAAAAAGTGCGGCCTAATTCCGTTCGAGGAATCACCGCCGAGCGCGTGGCTCGAGCGACTCTGCAGGGATACTTGAAGCAGAAGAGGGAAGTGGTTGTGCCGTGGACGATGTATGTTCCGGTGAAGATTTATGAGCACTTTCCTGGGCTGGTGGAGTGGGCGATGGGAAGGATGGCGAAGTGATCTCCGCTTCGATTTGTGGAACTCAAGACTATCCCAACTCCGCCAGCATCGCTTCCATCTCAGACTGAGCGTGCAAATTTCCGGTGCGGCGGGCAGATGCAATGCCGTCGGTGAGCATCGTCTTCGCGTCGCTGAACCTGCCGGCGCGAACCAGAGTTTGAGCGGCCATGAAGTATCCCGGAGTGTAGTCGGGATTGGCTTTGAGCAGGATGGAGAACTCCGCCAGCGCGCGATCCAAGTCGCCCTGCTTCGAGTATTCCATCGCCAAGCCGTAGCGCGCGAAGGTGTCGTTCGGATCCTGGGTGAGAATGTCGTTGAGTGCGGCGATGCGGTCCATAAGGCAGTTCTCGGTTCTCAGTTCTCGGTTGAAAATGAGATTACTACAAACTGCGTCTCGCTTCCTGAATAACAGGAATTGGCTTCCGTTTGTTGGCGTGAGTAGAATGGGCAGTCCCGAAAATTTGTGCTTCGAGGGAGAGAGTGGTGGCGTGTCCTTTTTTTATGCCGGTAGAGAAGTTGGAGAATGGCGCGTGGCTGCATGCCGCGCGCCTTCCGCTGGGATGCGGCTGGACCGGCCTCTGCACGGCGCCCGGACATGAGAATGCCGTTCCATCGCGGGAGGAGTTGCGGGACTTTTGCAACTTGGGCTACGCCGAAGGCTGCGAGCGGTTTCCGCACGAGCGGGTGTGGGATTCGGTGCGGTTCGGGGCGCGAACGGTTCCCGGTGATAAGAAGAATTTTACCGGCGGGCACATTCAGATTCGTTATGTTTGTGAGCGAGATCATCGGCCGGTTGAGCACGGAACGCTGAAGTTTGACGCCGTGGCGGAGAGCTGGCTGCTGAGGCATTCCGATGAGCGCGTGCAGCGCATGGCGGAGTGCTTCCTGGCGACGTACGTGGAGAAGAGGAAGAAGCCTCACGTGAACCCGGCGGTTGCGAGCTGATTAGAAGTTCAGTCCATCCACGCCTAACGAACAGAGAACGAAGGAAGGCTATGAGCGAGGAAATTTTAACGCCGCGTCCGGTGCGCGATTCGCAATCGGAGATGGCGGAGATTGTTTTGCCGAATGACGCAAACCCGCTGGGCGCGCTGCTGGGCGGCCGTTTGATGCACTGGATCGATTTGGCGGGAGCGATGGCGGCGCACCGCCATTCGCGCAGTTACGCCGTCACGGCCTCAGTGGATCACATCGACTTCCTGGTCCCGGTGCGGGTGGGCGATCTGGTAATTCTCAGGTCGTCGGTGAATCGGGTGTTTCAGACTTCAATGGAAGTAGGAGTAAAAGTTTTTGTGGAGAACTACCTCGCCGACACCTCGCAGCATGTAGCGTCGGCGCATCTTACATTCGTTGCCGTCGATGTTAATCGAAACCATTTGAAAGTTGCGCCCGTGATTCCAGAGACCGATGAGCAGCGGCGCCGCTATGACGATGCCGGACGGCGGCGCGAGATCCGGCGTTCTGAGCTGGAGCGCCGGCGCCGGGCAAAGCGGTAATCTACGGCCGGATGTGATCGTCGTCACATCAAACCCCTCACGGAATGAATAGCCTAGTCGGTTTGGCAGGACTCTATGGATAGCGCTCTTCTGGTTCATCGTATTCATTTCGCATTCACCGTCACTTTTCATTATCTTTTTCCGCAGCTGACCATGGGGCTGGCGCCGCTGATCGTTGTGCTCAAGACTCTGGGCATTCGTCGCCAGGATGAGATTTACAGTCAGGCGGCGCGTTTCTGGGCGAAGATTTTTGGCATCAATTTCCTGCTCGGCGTGGTTACTGGAATTCCCATGGAATTTCAGTTTGGCACGAACTGGTCTTTGTTTTCCCGCTATGCCGGAGGCGTGATCGGACAGACGCTGGCCATGGAAGGCATGTTCGCTTTCTTCCTGGAGTCCGCGTTCCTCGGCCTCTTTCTCTATGGAGAAAAACGGCTTGGTCCGCGCGGCCATTGGTGGTCGGCGGTCGCAGTATTTCTGGGATCATGGCTTTCCGGTTATTTCATTATTGCGACGGATGCGTGGATGCAACATCCCGTGGGCTACGTCAAGGCGGCCGATGGATCGTTGCAACTCGCAAGCTTTTGGGCGCTCGTGATGAATCCGTGGGCGTGGTGGCAGTATGCGCACAACATGAGCGGAGCGGTGATCACAGGGGCGATTGTGATGGCGTCAGTGGGCGCTTTTTATCTGCTCTGGGGAAAGTTCGAGGCGCATGGCCGGGTATTTGTGCGAGTCGGCGTGACAGCCGGACTGATCTTCAGCGTGTTGCAGTTGTTTCCCACCGGCGACGGTCAGGGCCGCATGATTGCACTGGAGCAACCCGTCACGCTGGCCGCCATGGAAGCGCTTTTTGTGGGCCAAACCGGAGCGCCTCTGATAATTCTGGGGCAGCCAAATGTCGAAACGCAAAAGATCGATAACCCGCTGGAAGTCCCTGACGCGCTCAGTTTTTTGACTTACCGCGCCTGGAAGGCACAGGTGAAGGGGCTGGATTCCTTTTCCTCCGGATTTATGGCCGCAGAATATCGCGCTGCTTTATTACAGCTACCACATCATGGTCGGCCTGGGGACGATTTTCATCGCCATTATGCTGGTGGCGGTGTTTCTGTTATGGCGGGGGAAATTATTTTCCGCGCGCTGGATGCTGTGGATTTTATTGCTTGCCTTGCCCTTTCCCTACATCGCCAACACGGCGGGTTGGATGACGGCGGAACTGGGGCGGCAGCCCTGGCTGGTTTACGGCCTGATGCGCACGGCGGACGGATATTCAAAGATGGTCTCAGCAGGCAACGGAATGTTTACGCTGCTGGGCTTCCTCGGAATGTACACGGTGCTCGGTATTCTGTTTCTGTTTCTGGTGCGGCGCGAAATTGAACAGGGTCCGGTTGCCGCCGAGTCGATTTCGCAGCACTAGAAGCGCAGAGCTTTTTGCGAGGAGTGCGATGGAAACGCTTTGGTTCATGATTGTGGCCGTGATGGTGGCGGCTTACGTGGTGCTCGACGGATTCGATCTGGGCGCAGGCGCCATCTACCTGGGTGCGGGCCGCACCAGCGATGACCGTCGAAAGATTCTGCGTGCCATCGGTCCGGTATGGGATGGCAATGAAGTATGGCTTCTGGCGGCTGGCGGAACCCTGTATTTCGCCTTCCCGCTGCTCTATGCTTCCAGTTTCAGCGGCTTCTATCTGCCACTCATGATGGTTCTCTGGCTGCTGATGCTGCGCGGCATCGGAATCGAGCTGCGCGCGCACATGGAGAATCCGGTTTGGGTGGGTTTCTTCGATCTGATCTTCTGCGTCTCAAGCATTCTTCTTGCCATCTTTTTCGGCGCGGCCCTGGGCAACGTGGTGCGTGGTGTTCCTTTGGGAGCGGATGGATATTTCTTTGAGCCACTCTGGACGAATTTCAGAGTGAGCGCGAACACTGGCATCCTGGACTGGTACACCATCCTCACCGGAGTAATCGCTTTAGTCACGCTGACCGCGCACGGCTCACTCTACATCGCAGTGAAGACCGAGAACGAACTGAACCAGCGCGTGCGCACGGTTGCAATGTGGGTTTGGCCGTTGCAGTTCATCTTAACCATCGTGGGTCTGATCGCAACCTGCTACGTGCGTCCCATGGTTCTCGAAAACTACAAACAGCATGCCATCGGATATTTGATTCCCGTCGTCGTCTTCGGCAGTCTCGGTGTGATGATCTATGCCATCCGCAAAGGCCTGGACAAATTTGCTTTCGTCGGCTCCGCTCTTTACATCGTTGGAATGCTGGTGGGTGCGGCTTTTGCGCTCTATCCCGTGGTTCTGCCGTCGAGCACCGATCCCGCCTACAACCTCACCATTTACAACACCGCCGCCGCGAGACACGGCCTGACTGTCGGCATCACGTGGTGGATCATCGCTATGGTTCTTGCTCTGGGATATTTCACGTTCCTGTTTCGCATGTTCCGGGGGAAGGTGAGGCTGGAAGGGGAAGGCTACTGAGCCTTCGGCGGCGTCACGGTCTCGGAGATGCTCATGTGCGGCCGTTGTGACCAAATCATGCGTGGACCTCGTCCACTCCGTTAAGCGGAACAATCCGCGCGATGCGCTCCATCACTTTCTTATTTTGCTTCGACTTTTTCAGGTCGAAGGCGGCCTGCAGGCGCATCCACACTTCCGGAGAACCGCCAAACAGGCGGGCAACTCTCAGGCACATAATGGCGGATAGAGGTTTGCGCCCCGACAAAATGCTGTGCAGCATCTGCCGCGATACTCCCAGAGCCTTGGCAGCTCCAGTCACAGACAGGCCAACAGACGGCAGGATGTCTTGCTTAATAATCTCCCCCGTACGAATCGGCGGCAATGCGCTTCTTCTCTTCATCGCTCCGTCTCTAGTGGTAGTCTTCATAGTCTATGTCCAGGGCGCGACCTTGGGCACCCGTGGCGACCCTCCTAGCCCACCCTGACAGCTTGGCCGGGACGCAAGGATTCCAACGTCTTCAGAATTTCAGGTACGTGAGGCAGCAGGTCCGCCAGACGACTGGATCCCGCACGAACCACCAACACCGCTATCCGTCGGGATTGCAGGTTTTGTTGAAACGCGATGCCACGATCCAGGCTTAAAAAGGCGTCGATCCCCGCTTTTTCGGCCAGCGACAACAGTTCACCATTTCTCTTCCCGGCCAGTCCTTCTTCCGGAACGGTTCGGCACTCGTGGCCGGTCAGTCTGTTCTTCAATTTTCGAGGAACACACTCGTCGAGCAGCACTCTCATCACAACCCGCTAAGAAGCTCATTGGCGTGTTCAAGTGCGTCGATTGCGGCCTCACGCGTTACGGTAGGGAAATCGTCAAGAAACTCGTCAAGAGTTTGTCCGCCTTCGATGTAATCCAGGAGCGCCTGAAACGGGACCCGCGTCCCGCGAAAAACGGGTGTACCCCCAAGAATCTCTGGATCTCGCGTGATGACACCATTTAGCGAAGCCATCCGACCTTACTCCCCAGGACAGCTCAAAGTTTACTCCAATGGGCCTCAAGAAAGCATGGATTGCGTTCGATTCCGTGTCTCGCAGAAACCGCGAGCCCTTGGCACCCGACCGCTCAAGTTGGTATTGGGGCGAAAGGATCAATACGCGTTCGCGATTTCACCTCAATGCATTCAAGCACGTCGTCCGCCAGAAGGGCCGAGATCAGTTTCTCGGAGCCCCCAACGACCGTGACATTAAGGTCGAAATCTGAGCAGACGCACCAAGTGTGGTCGAATGGCCACCAGTATTCGAAGCCCGTGTAAATCCCAGTCTTCAAGAAAACACTTACCTCGTCGACTGAGCCTTTGAAAATAGGATGTTTACTTTTGCCAAGGAACGGGATATCGGACAATCGGAAGAAGCAGGGTCGGCCCTCCGCAAACGGGCGCAAGATCGAGACCAGTTCCTGGCATTCATCTCCTATGGGCCATACCCTTCCAGGGCGAAGAAATCGCGGCCAGCATCCCTCTTCGAGTTTCTTGCCGTACCATGCACCACTTATCTCGGGAGCAAATGGAACACTCAGCAACGCCGCCAGCTCCTTCCACCTGATCCTCGTCCCCTGACCATCGGCTCGACGCTGTTCCACGAACGATTTCAGCGGTTCACAGGGCGGGATCTTCAAAATAGCGATTTCGCTTGCTGAGAGCGGATTGTCGATGTTTTCGTAATAAGCATCGACACGATGAAGAATTCTGGCGTATGCCTCAAATGCCGGTGGTATCAGGTGGGAGACAAGCAGTCCCGGCCATTCAGAAGATAAGAGATAACTATTCCGAGGCGCTCCCCGTTTGTAGCGTCCACTGCAAATCCACTCAAACGCGGTCTCGTCCTGTTCAGGCTGCATGATCGAATACCGAAGCGAAGCTAAAAGTTTACCAGCCGGCAGCCTGTATAATCGACGTTTGATCCATCCTGATTAATTCTTGGAGTGTGATCCCTTGAACGCACACATGCCCCAACATCCCGGTCAGCCCGCACCCGGACCGCAACCCCTCCCCGGAGTCGATGTCATACTTGCCGTAGGTTCGGGCAAAGGTGGTGTGGGAAAGACCACGCTGTCGGTGAACCTCGCCGTCGCTCTGGCGAAGCTGGGTCACAAAGTTGGCCTGCTTGACGCCGATGTTTACGGTCCAAACGTCCCGCTCATGCTGGGAGTCACCGGCCAGCCGAAGATGGTCGGTGAAAATCGCATCGAGCCGATGCAAGCCTACGGCCTGAAGGTGATCTCGGTAGGATTTCTAAATCCCGGCGACAAGCCCATCATCTGGCGCGGTCCCATGCTGCACCAGATCGTAAAGCAATTTCTCAGCATGGTGGAATGGGGACGGCTCGACTACATGATCGTCGACTTGCCGCCTGGAACGGGCGATATCGCGTTGTCACTGGTGCAGAATGTTCCGCTGACGGGCGCGGTGGTGGTTTCAACGCCCTCCGACGTTTCTCTGCAAGACGCGCGCAAGGCCATCGAAATGTTCAAACAGATGAAAGTCGATATCGTCGGCGTGGTCGAGAACATGAGCTTTTTCACCTGTCCGCACTGCAATCATGAGATCGATATTTTCTCCCGCGGCGGCGCCGAAAATATGGCGAAGCAGTACGGGGTTTCATTTCTCGGAAACATCGAACTCGATCCCGAAGTCCGCAAGTCCGGTGACGGCGGAAAGCCGGTGGTGCTGGAGGGCGAAAATTCGCCACATGCCAAGTCGATCTTCGAATTCGCACGGAGAGTGGTTGCGCGCGTGGCAGAGATCAAAGCGGGCGAGGGCGCCAGCGTCATTCAGATTCAGTAGAGGAGCCTTGTTCTCAGCCTCTTCTGAAGAGGAACCAGAGGTAGGTCAACAAGGCAACATACCCGAAACCCAACATCGAAAAAACAACAGTTGGGGCCCAGAACAGAAAGACTCTCAGGGCTTTGCTGCCAAGCCGACTGGCTGCGAAGAATAAACCGAAAAACAAAATAGCAAGAATCCAGAACTGAGGCGAGAGCAAAGCTTCCAAAAGTCCCCCAGCGACTGCACCTAATCCCGTCGCTTTCTGCTGGCCCATCTCCCTGAAAGCATGCAGGAGCCCCGGGCCAAGCAAAGCGACAAATATTGCGGCCACTCCGCACAGCAATCCCCTCACGTAGGTCACAGGCGAACCTCCGTCCTGGCGCTGTCATTCTACTCCGGTCAAAGAAAAAAACTCACTTTCTTGTTTCTGTTCGGGAGAAGCGCGACAGCCGCCAAACAGCGTGGGGTTTGTCGTCCTTAAGAATCAACTCCGCCACCATCTCCCCCACCGCCGGCCCGTGCTTAAACCCATGCCCCGACCCTCCGCCCGCCAGCCAGACATTATCCATTCGCGGATGTCGATCCACGATGAGATTGCTGTCGGGAGTCTGCTCGTACTGGCACACGCGCGTCTCGATCAGCGGAGCATTTTTCATCGCAGGAAACCGGGAGGCGACATATTCGCGAATGCGCTTCAGCGTCGTCTGGCTGACCACTCGCTCACCGCTTGTGGGATCGAACGCTGGCCCGCGCGTGTCGTCGGCCACCTTGAAGCCGCGGCGGTCGCTGCCGGGGATGCCATAGAAAAATCGTTTGCCGTGGTCACCCCAGACCGGAAGATGTTCGTCCGTAAAACGCGAGTCTCCGGCGGGTGGACCGAAGAAAAAAATGTCCTGCTTGGTCGGCCGAATCAAATCGCCTACGGTTTCAGGAAAAAGTTGACCCAGCCATGGTCCGCACGCGAAAACATAAAAATCAGCTTTGAGCCGCAAGCCGTCGGAGAGCGTCAGATTGCGAAAAGGCGTATGCTCCA
The DNA here is from genome assembly GCA_963818865.1 of uncultured Acidobacteriaceae bacterium. GTDB lineage: Bacteria > Acidobacteriota > Terriglobia > Terriglobales > Acidobacteriaceae > Sulfotelmatobacter. The sequence continues at coordinate 117,122 of CAWFTQ010000012.1, read as the reverse complement.
AACCGTCCGCCGAGACCGCGATCTGCCGGTACGTGCCGCCTCCGGCCACGAAAGCATCGACCACCGCCTGGCAACTGACGCGTGCGTCGAGGTATCCACACTCCGGCTCGTAAATTCCCCAGCGCACGCCGGTGAAATTAATTTGCGGCCAGCGCTTCTTCATCTCCGGTGTGGACAATTCCTGAAACTTGATCTCGGCTTCGCGCAGCATTGCCGGCGAGCCACGTTCGAAGCCGTCGTCGCGGCTGCTGACCATCCATACAACGCCGGTACGGTGCAGGAATCGGCGTTTCCAGCGCAGTTCATATTTCGCCCACAGCTTGAGAGCGCGCGCGGCGAGTTTGGTATAAGGCTGATCAGGCCCATAAGTACCGCGCATGATGCGAGTTTCGCCGCCGGAAGACGCGCGCGAATTTCCCGGACCCCAGGCATCGAGCATTGTAACCCGGGCTCCGCGCTCGAGTAGATGAAGCGCGGTCCAGCCTCCAAAGGCTCCGGCCCCGACCACTGCGACCTGAGGCCTGGACTTCATATCGAAAAGTTTTTCATCACGCGAGTTTGAGAATACCCGGAAATGGCTGGGCTGGGGAAGTTGCGAGGGAAGATGCCACTGGAGATTCAGGTCGGTTATACTCCTTCCGCATGCAACCACGACCGAACCCGCGCCGATTCTCAGTGCTGTTTTGCGCTGCCGCTTTACTTCTCTGCGCCGCTGTTTTTGCGGAAGACTCCTCCGCATCGTCGCGCGCCGCGGCAGTGCTCGACTCCATGCCGCACACCAAGCGCATCGGCGAAGTTGCGCTAGCGCCTGACGGAGCCCAGGTCGCCTACTTTGTCGGCGACAAACTTACAGTCGCAAGCTCCAGCGGCGGATCTTCCCGCACGATCGCGGTTGAAGGCGATCTTCCGCTTCGCAACGTAGCATGGTCCGCGGATAGCAAACGCATCGCGTTTATCGCCGACCTTCCCGGAGATATTCCTTCCGCTCAAATATGGACCGCCGCAGCCGACGGCAGCGCGCCCGTGAAACATGCGGAACTGAAAGGTTACGTCCAAGCCCCACGTTTTTCTCCCGATGGTTCGAGGCTCGCGATTCTTTTCATCGAAGGCATGCCGCGTGCCGCTGGCCCGCTGCAACCGATGACGCCGCTCGCCGGAGTCGCTGATCAGAAAATATTCGAGCAGCGTATTGCGACCATCGACCTGAGCACCGACCATTTCACGCAAGTCACGCCCGCCGACATATATGTCTACGAGTACGATTGGACGCCCGACGGTAAATCCTGGGCCGCCACAGCGGCTCACGGCAACGGCGATGCGAACTGGTGGATCGCTCGGCTCTATCTCATCAACGCAGGCAACGGCGAGATGCACGAGATCTATAAACCAAAGCTGCAACTCGCTGACCCGCGCGTCTCTCCCGACGGCGAGAACGTCGCGTTCATTGAAGGACTCATGAGCGACGAGGGTTCCACTGGGGGCGATATTTATTTGGTCCCCATCGGCGGAGGCCCAGCCCGCAACCTCACTCCCGAGATTAAAGCGTCCCCGTATGCCCTCGCGTGGACGGCCCCCGATCGTTTAACTTTCGCTGAAGATGTAGACGGGAATTTCGGTTTTGCCAGTGTGAGCCAGAATGGCGGCGTAATCAAAACACTGTGGACCGGAGACGAACTCGCTCATCCCGCCAGCCCCGCTTGGGCTTCATCAGCTTCAAGCGAAGTTACAACCGCCATCGTTCGCCAATCACCGAGCACTCCTCCAGAAGTCTGGGCGGGCCCGATTGGAAATTGGAAGCAGCTCACCCAACTCAATGCAGGTCTGAAGCCGGCCTGGGGCGAGATGCGCAACGTGCACTGGATGAACGGCACCACGCGCGTGCAAGGTTGGTTGATGCTGCCCAAGGATTACGATCCCAGCAAGAAATACCCACTTGTGGTCAGCGTGCACGGAGGACCGTCGTCGGCGTGCGCCCCGCAGTGGGGCGAGCACGGCCTGGCGCCGCTCTCGGCGATGGGTTACTTCGCGCTGTGCCCCAACCCGCGCGGCAGCTACGGTCAAGGCGAAGCCTTCACGCAGGGCAACGTAAAAGATTTTGGCGGCGGCGATTATCGCGACATCATGGCCGGCGTCGACGCCATGGTCAAGCAGTATCCTATCGACCCCAAACGCATCGGCATTCGCGGCCACAGCTACGGCGGATACATGACCATGTGGGCCGAAACTCAGACACGGCGCTTCGCCGCAGCAGTCGCCGGCGCCGGCCTCTCCGATTGGCTGAGCTACTACGGTCTCAACGATATCGACGAATGGATGATTCCATTCTTCGGCGCATCGGTGTATGACGATCCCGCGGTCTACGCCAAAAGCGATCCTATGCACTTCGTCAAAGCCGTGAAAACCCCGACGCTGATTCTGGTCGGCGACCGCGATGGCGAAGTCCCCATGGAACAATCGGTCGAATGGTGGCACGCGCTTGAAACGCTGCACGTGCCTACAAAGCTGGTGGTCTATCCGAACGAGGGCCACATGTTCATCAAGCCCGGCGACGCGCGTGACTACTCGCTGCGATCGCTCGAGTGGTTCGAAGAGTGGTTCGCGAAAGCCCAATAAGAGTCCGCATGGGCCTCAAGGGATGAGGCTCTCGCGGTCATCGGCGCTGGGAGCGGCTCTCCATGTTCACCTCAGGGCTTCCATGGGATCTACCTTGGTTGCGCGTCGCGCGGGTAGATAGCTGGCCACCAGGGCGATGCAGAGAAATAGCATCGGTGTGAGAAGAAAAGTTGGCAGATCGAGCGCGCCGACTTTGTACAACATGCTCGCCATCAGCCGCGTGAGCAATAGAGCGGCCATCAGACCAATGGCGATGCCGGCGATCGCGAGAATGGCGCCCTGGCGCAGGACCAAGCCAAGAATGTCCGAATATTCCGCACCGAGCGCCAGGCGGATGCCGAACTCCTGGCGGCGCTGCGCCACCGAGTACGAGAGCACTCCGTAGATTCCGATCACAGCCAGGGCCAGCGCTGTGGCGGAAAAAGCGCCGAGCAGCAGCATGGTGAAACGTGGCTGAGAGCGCGAGCTGTTCATGAGTTCTTCGACGGTTTGAATGTTGGTGACTGGCTGGTCAGGGTCGACCATGGCGATCTGCGCCCGCACTGCTGAAGCTACGCTGCGCGGCGCCACGGCCGTTCGCAACAGCAGATTCATATTGCCCCAGGGCAACTGCGCGAAGGGGAGATAGAGCTGCGCTTGCGTGTCCTGATCGAGACCCTTGTTCTTGATATCCGCAGCCATGCCAATTACCTCAGCCGGAACGGGCCCGCGGCCGACGACAATGTGCTTGCCCAGGGGATTCTGGTTGGGCCAGAAATGGCGAGCGAAGGTTTCATTCACGATTACGACCTTTGGCGCCTGGGGGTTATCGGCGGCAGTGAAGTCGCGGCCGGCGCGCAGTGGAACGCGCATGGTCTGGAACCACTGCGGGCTGATCGCCTCGATATCGATGAACGGGCGCTGGGTCAGAGGGACATCGGGTTGACCCTCCGGCAATACTGGAGTGATGCGAATATAGCTCAGCGGCAATGCCGCCGATGTGGCGGCGCTGCGCACGCCGGGGAGCGCAGAGACGCGGCGCAGTACTTCGTCAAAGAACGCGATCTGCAGTTCCGGTTTTGCGTACTTCACCGTGGGCAAGGAAAGGTTCATGGTGAGTACGTTCGAGGCGTCAAAGCCGGGATCAACATGGAGCAGGCGTACGAAGCTGCGGAGCAGGAGTCCAGCGCCGATGAAGAGCAGCAGTGAAAGCGCCACCTGGCTTACGACGAGAAGGTTCTTCATCTGCGCCCGCGTGTGGCCGATGGAAATGCCCCGGCCTTCATCGCGCAGCGTCGTATTCGGATTGACCCGCGCAAGTTGCAGCGCGGGGACGGTGCCAAACATGAGCCCGGCGAAGATGGAAATGATCAGCATAAACAGCAGCACGCGCAGATCGACGGCGAGGGGAATTCCTTGCGGAATCTGGGCTGCTCCCCATCTAACCAACGCCCGGGTGGCGGCCCAGCTCAAGCCCACGCCGAGCACGCCGGCAAAGAGCGCGAGCAGCATGCTCTCGGTGAGGAGTTGCCGGACTAACATGCCGCGGCTTGCGCCCAGCGCGGTGCGCACCGCAATTTCCTTTTTTCGAGAGAGCGCGCGCGAAAGCAGCAGGCTGGCCACATTGGCACAAGCAATCAGCAGCACGACAGCGACGGCGGCCGAAAGCACCAACACTTTGCCACGAACATTGGCTACAACCAGGTCGCGTAAGGGTTCGGCCGACATGCTGACGTCGGAAACGGCGTCGGGCGCCGTGGGGTTCTGTTCCCGATAGCGCCGATCGAGCAAGGCAAGCTCGGCGTTGGCGCCTGCCAAGGTAGTTCCGGGCCGCAGGCGTGCCAGCATCTGGAGATAACCCACGCCCGTGCGCAGCCGCTGCGGAGTCATCAGCGAGAACTCGAAGTATCGTGGCGTCCAGATGTCGGCCGGGCCGACGAAGGGAAACTGAATGTTTCCGGGAAGTACGCCAACGATGGTGTGCGGTGTGGCATCAAGCGTGAGGGTCTGGCCGATGATGTTTGGGTCAGCGTGGAATCGGCTTCTCCACATGGAATTGCTAAGCACAACAACCGGCTTGCCTTCCGGACGAGCTTCCTCTTCAGTAAAAATGCGTCCCAGCTCGGGCTGCACTCCAAGCATGGAGAAAAAGCTTGGCGAGATGCGCGCCACCGGCACTTGCAGGGGTTCGCCGGAGCCGGTAAGGTCCAGGTTGTCATTTGCCCATACGGCTACTGACTGGAAGGAGCGGTTCGCGTCGCGGACCAACTCGTAACGGAGCAGCGTGCGGCCATGCAGACTCACGAGTTGATCCGGGTCATGGTAGGGAAACGGCCGCAGCAGCAGAGCATTGGTCACGGTGAAGATGGCAGTGTTCGCGGCGATCCCCACGGCGAGGGTGATGACGGCGGCGAAGGTGAATCCAGGATTCTTGCCCAGCATGCGCACGCCGAAGCGAAGATTGCGAAGGAGTGCCTGCATGATGCAAGGAATTATAAAGCCTGGGAAAGCTCCGATCCGAAGGCGGGCATGCGAGAGTCGCGCTTATCCGGGTGCAAGCGTCGGCTGAGCTCGATTTTCTAGGGAGCGCTGTGACCGTCACATCGCAGCACGCCCAGATAGGCGCTCCACGGACCGACCGCATCACGATACTGGTGGGCCATGACGCGGGATAGTTGATGCAGGTGAGTGAGGTCGTGAACGGTCCATGTGGCGAGAAGCTCCGATAGCGTCACCACTCCCAGCGCGGGATGCCTGCCTCGCCGGGTCAAGTCTTCGGGCTGTAAGTTGAGCGCCTGCAGAGCGGTGAGATTCTCGATTCGGAGACGGGCGAAATCGTCCAAGAGTTGGTCTAGCGACTTGTCTTGGGTTTCCTGCAACTGCGCGAAGCGGTCAAAGGGATCGAACGGCCGCGCCTCGCCATGCTCGAGAATGATCCGCACCCGCGGCATCCAGTCGGTGCGCTCGCCGACGATCAGATGGCCGACGATGTCGAAGGCGTTCCAGCTATCTTTCCCTTCGTTGCGGCGCGCCCAAATGTCGGGCAGACCGCGCAACATCGCATCCAGGGTTGCGGGAGTGCGGGTAAGAATTGCGACGGCCTCGGTCAGGTTGAATTCAGTCAAGCTGGTCATTTCTAGTTAATCATCCTGGTTGATTATTCCTGGTTGATTATTCGTTTTTTTTCTCCGCTTCTCGGGGCAGTGGTTTTTCGATCGGCTTGCGGGGGAGCATCTGGTCGCGCATGGCGGCGTCGTAGACGAAGCCGGCGACGATTACGGAAATTTGTTTTAGATCGTCGGGCTGCAGGCGGTCGTAGACATCCATGTTGGAATGGTGGGTGCGGGTTTCGTACTCGATAGGATCCTGAATGAATTGGAATCCTGGGATGCCGACGGCGTCGAAGGAGAGATGGTCGGTGCCGCCGGTGTTGCGCATGGTGAGCGTGGTCATGCCAAGGTCTTTGAAGGGTTTCATCCAGGCATCGAAGATGGGCGCGACGGCTTCGTTCTCCTGCAGATGCACGCCGCGAATTTTTCCGCTGCCGTTATCGACGTTGAAATACGCGGAGACTTTTGCCTGCTCGGGCTTGACCGTGACCTCTCCGGCTTCGCGGCGGAGGAGAGTGGGCATGTCTTTCATTCCGGGATCGCTGTCCATGTGAGGACGCGAGCCGAAATGATGCTCGACATAACCCTGGGAGCCGAGCAGGCCTTCTTCTTCGCCGCTCCACAGACCGATGCGGATGGTGCGGCGGGGGTGGATGTCAAGCGCTTTCAGGATGCGCATGGCTTCCATCATGACGATGGTTCCGGCGCCGTTGTCGGTGGCTCCGGTGCCGGCATGCCAGGAATCGAGGTGCGCGCCCAGCATGACGAGTTCGTCTTTTTTATCCGTGCCGGGAATTTCGGCGATGGTGTCGTACTGCATGGGGTCGTCGTCGTAAAAAGTGTTGGTGACGTTGAGTTCGAGAGAGACATCTTTTTTCTGATCAAGCAGGCGGGCGATGCGGGTCCAGTGCTCGATTGCGATGACCAGTTGAGGGACGGTGGTGGTCTCGCCTGGTTTGTAGGATCCACCCTGCTGCACGAAGACGGTGCCACCGCCGGAAGTTCCGCGGTAACGGTCGATGACGGCGAGAACTTTTTCGTCGGCGAAGAACTGATTTAAGTCTTTGATGAACTGCTGGCGCTTGACAAAGTCAGCCATGCGGAAGCCGGGACGGTCGGCGGGAATTTGATAGTCGGCGAGTTTGGCGAGGTCATCATCACTGAGGCGCTTGTAGGGAGCTTCGGTGATCGGTTTTACTTCCGCGTCGGCGCCGAAGATCACGATCTTGCCCGCGAGTTTGCCTTTGTATTTGTCGAAATCTTCTTTCTTGTCGATGTTCACGCGGATGCATTTGCCGGTCACAACGCCATTGGTACCGGGAGTCCATGCTTTCGGATAAGCGAGTAGCGTGACCACGTCAGGAGAAGTCATGCGGACATTGACGTACTGGTTGGCCCAGCCGCGGCCGAACGGTCCCCAGGGTTCGAGGTGGGCGTTGGAGAGACCCATGGCTGTGAGCTGATCGCGGGTCCATTCGTTGGCGCGCTTCATGTTGGGAGAGCCGGTGAGGCGCTCGCCGATGGAGTCCATTAATCCGGTGGCGTAGTCCATCACTTTGGAATCGTGAAAGCCTTCGTAGCGGATGCGGCTCATGGTTTCGAGGTCAACTTTTTCCTGGGACCATAAAGTCGCAACCGAGGCCAGCGCAAGTAGAAGGCAAGCCATACGCACGAACTTGTTCATGACAGGAGTTCTCCTATGAGGAAAGATCAAACGGGCGATTATACAGGCTGAGTTTGGCGGATACGGCAGAGTATTTGTAAAGTTATTTCAATAACCGGGCCGGGAAGATTGTCTTGCTACTCCTTCCTGGCAGGATTTTCCGCGGGCGCACCTGAGCTTTTTGTTTCTGGATTTTTCTCCGGACTTCCGGCAGAGGGTTTCGGGGAAGCGGCGTCTTCCGGCTTTTTCTCTTCTGCTCCAGCGGACGGCTTGGCATCTCCGCCGTTATCGTTGTTCTCGAGGTAATGCACGATGAGAGATATGCGGCGGTTGGAAGGGTCGAGCGAGTCGTGGAGATTGCGCAAGCGCTGGTCGGCGAAGCCGCGAACCTGGGTAACCTGGGTTGGGCCAACGCCGTTGGCCTGCATGAGGCGGCGGGCAGCATTGGCGCGGTCGCTGGAAAGCTCCCAGTTACTGTAGTTGCCCGAGGCCGCGTAGGGCTTGGAATCGGTGTGGCCTTCGATGGAAATTTTGTTGGGCAATTTCGCCAACTCCTGGGCCAGAGTGATTAACAATTCGCGGCCGTCGGCGTTGAGTTGTGGACGTCCACTGTCGAAGAACGTGCCGGAAACTGATTCCATGAGTTCGATTCGCAGGCCTTCGCTGGTGACTGTCATCTCAACATGGCTTTTGAGTTTCTCGAAGTCGCTCATCTGCCGGATCTTCTGCTCGAGTTGATCTTTGAGCTTGGGCATATTGTCTTTGGTGAGCATGAAATTTTCGCCCGCGCCCTGCATGTTCGAACCTATTTTTGCCGCCGTACCCGTGGGATCCTTAAAATAGCCGCCCACGGCTTCCTGCACTTTCTTGCTGGAACTGAGCAGCCACAGGACGATGAACAGGGACATCATGGCAGTGACGAAATCGGCATAGGCGACTTTCCATGCGCCGCCGTGGTGGCCGCCGTGGCCGCCCTTTTTCTTGATGATGATGATGGGGCGAGTCTTGTCCATAAGCGCTCAGGTACTCGATGTTTTATTCGGGGGCGGCCGCAGCGGCAGCTTCGGGCGGAGCTTCCCCTCCGGCCCGGTTGCGGCAGGCTGCTTCCACTTCCTTAAACGACGGCCGCACATGGCCGGGGATGGCGCGGCGCGCCACTTCCACGGCCATGATGGGAGCTGTGCCTTTCAGAAATGACACCATCAAAACGCGCAATACATAGAGGTAAGAATGCTCGTCGTCGGCAATTTTTGCCATGTTGGCCGCGACCGGGCCGACCAGGCCGTAACACAGAAGAATTCCCAGGAACGTGCCCACCAGGGCGGCGGCAACTTTCTTGCCGATTTCTTCTGGCGGGCCGCCCATGGCGCTCATGGTGATCACAATGCCAAGTACGGCAGCGACAATGCCGAGACCGGGCAGCGAGTCGGCTACGCTGGTGAGAGCGGCGGTGGGCTGCTCGGCATCATGATGGTGAACTTCGAGATCGAGGTCGAGAGTATTATCCAGATCGAAGGGGTCGACGCCGGTGATGGCCATGCGCAGGGAGTCACAGATAAAGTCCCGGATGTGATGGTTCTTGAAAAGCGCGGGGCCTTTGGAAAAGACGGGACTTTTGTCGGGCTCTTCCACATCGTTTTCGAGGGCCATCAGCCCGTCTTTGCGGGCCTTGTTGAGCAAGTCATACATCGTTTTCAGGGAATCGATGTAGGCCTGCTTGGTGTATTTGGAACCGCCGAAAACTCCGCCGATTCCACCGGCAATCTGTTTGAGGATGTGAAGCGGATTGGCGATGAGAATGGTGCCAATGGCTGCGCCGCCAATGGTGACGAGCTCTGCGGGCTGGAGGAGCACGCGCAGATTGCCGTGCTCCATGAGGTAGCCACCCACCACACAGCCGAAAACCACGACGATGCCGATTATGGCGAACATTTCTTTAGACTCGCATTAACCCGGTTCGTTCAACCCGTGGACGATGGAATAGCGCCAGTGGCCGCTACCGCGCGCGTGGATGGTTCCGGTTCGCTGCGTTTGAGCGCCTCCTGCGCCCTCAGTAAAAGCGATTCGGCACTATCGCCCACCACAGCGGCCGTGCTCCCGATGAGAACCGCCACCGACAATTCCTCGCCCCACCACTCGATGGTGGCGCGGACCGCCATCCTCAACATGCGCTCACTCACCGCCCGCAGCGCTTCCTGGTCGCAGCCACTCAGGATCACGATAAATCGGTCGTCGCTCCAACGTCCGACGAAGTCGGTTGGCCAAATTGTGTTGCGCAAGGTGCGCGCCAGAACTCGAAGCATGGACCCCGCCGCTTCCTGCCCGTACTTCGCGCGAAATTTACCGAGTTCCTGTACTTCAAGACAAATCACGCCGAAGGGGACTTGAAGGTCGGCGAACGTCCCCAGCATTTCGCGCAGGTGCGACCGCATCATGTCGTGATTGGGTAATTCGGTTGTGTAATCCAGGCAGCCGTGCTCTTTCATGCTGCGATCGTTCGGGCTGGGACCCTTCACCGCAAACTCGTTTTCAAAGGTCTGGATGATAGCGATGATCGAACCATGCTTATCCCGCAGTGGAATTGCCCAGGTGTGAACCGGAGTCCAGTGGCCAGAGCGGTGGTGAATCAAGCTCATGGCTTCCACTGGCTTGGCATCGTGCAGCGCGGTTGCCATGGGACATTTTCCGGCGCAGGTTTCGCAACTATTGTGGTTGCAATGCAGGAGAATATTTTCCGCGCAGGAATGGCCGAGCACATCGATGCGCGCATAGCCGGTTATTTGTTCCGCGCCGTCGCTCCAGAAAACAATTTTTTTGTGCAGATCAAGCACGCTGACGCCGATTTGCAGGCCGTCGAGGATGTCGCGGTAAATCTCTGGATCCTGAAAGTGAGGCATGGGGCTGCAGCTATATGGGTGCTGATATGTTCATCGGCGGGGACGCTTTGTGACTTAAGGGCGGGTCGCGGCAAGCCTAGGTGAGGAAATTTGGGTGGCTCTGCCTAGAAAGGGGTGCCTCAGCAGCTTAGCCGAGTAGCACTTTGGGGGTAAGGTGATAGCACGAGAGTGCCATAGGCAGGAACTCATCCAACATTTAGCTTCATGGGTGAGCAGTTCTGGGGGAGGGCTGCCCGGGCGCCCTGATCTCGCAAGAGATCAGGGCGTTCGTTATTTTGGGGGATGCTGAGTTACGAGAGTGGAGCACTCCGCTGCTCAGGGGTCCTTCGCAAGCTCGAGCCCAACCCATTACACTACGCAGCCATCGCTGGCTGGATAGTGAAAGTACCGTTTGCGCTGCAACCTCCGATGGCACTCGCCGTCCACCTGCCGGAGATTGTGCTGCCGCTTAGAGTCCCCTGAAGATTGAGCGCAGGGCCGTTTATGTTCGGAGTGGCGATCACCATTCCGAACATTCCGGTGACCTTGCCGTTGGAATTCCCTACCAGGGTGAACGACCCGCTTTCTCCGTATTCACCGGGCGAGTACGGACCGAAGCACGAGCCCCCCGAGGTAAACGTGAAATTGGTAACCGTCAACTCGCTGCCGGTACCCTGAGTAAATGTGGCTGAAAATTGGTAGGCAATCGATCCATTCGGATCTGTAAGGGTCGCGGTCCAGCTTCCGTTAATGTTGGAAGCAAGACCCCCAACAGAGCTGCTGCCACAACCCACCACGGTTAGCCCTAGAACCAGAAGAATAGTGATCTCCGTCGCTTTATTCATATTTCCCCCGGAGTAGGAAGAATCTTGGTAGAAGTGAACCCGAAAATCGATCCGGGGTTGCCTGCGCCAGCGAAAAGCAAAAATGCACTTCAGCGATCAGCGACCATCATCAGCGGCCGTCAATTGGTTGAGATGGTGAAGTTGACCGTGATCTTCGCTTGAGTTTCGACCGCTTCGCTGCCCTCAACGTGGGGTTTGAAGTGCCATTGCCGGACGGCGTCCTGGGCGGCGGTAGCGAGGATGTGCGGGCCACTCACTACGCGCAGATTCTGAATGACTCCGTCCTTGCCGATCAGGGCCTGAAGAATCACCGAGCCCTGCACCTTCATTTGCCGCGCCAGCATAGGATAGCTGGGCTTCACAGTGCTGGTGACCATGGCGGAGGCGTCGGCGGACATCTGCACGCGCTCGGCGGCATTGCTGGTAATGTTGGCGGGAGTGTCGGTTTCGCGCACGATGGCCGCCTCGGATGTGGCTTGCGGAGGGGAACCGGGTTGCAAGTCCACGCGCACCGAACTGCTGCCGGGGCGAATGACGCGATGATTATCGCCCGCAACCACTTCGACCTCGAGCGGAGGCAGGACCGTGCGGCTGTTCATCACAACGGGGGCGGCGGTGGGCGAGGGTGAAGCGGCGGTTGCATTTGCGGTGTCCGGTTTCGACGGAGCATGCGCGGCTTTGTGATTCGATTTCGTGGCGGGTGCGAGTTTGGTGCCGGTGGGTTTCAGCGCTGGAGCCGCGTTAGCGGCCGGGGTACTATCTGGCTGATCGGTGTCGGCTTCATCGGGAGAATCCGGGAACCAGAAATCGCGGTCACGCCAGAGCACGATGCTGAGCGCCAGCAGGAGCAGGCAGAGCGATCCCACCATTAACTCACGCTGGCGGCGAGCCTGGCTCGCATAGGACGCGGTCCGGCGCGGCTGCGTGACGATAGGGCGGTCGGGTTTTGGAACGATCGTCTTCAGGTCAGACATCAGGAACTTGTACGTGCGTACCCGGAGCGGTTGATTCGAAAGTTCGACAGGGCCCGCGCCAGTGGACAACTCTCCCGCTAGTATGCCTCGAAAACGTTCCAAAGGCTAGTAAAAGGTACGGTGTAGTTGGACTTCGGCGGGTTATGATTCTCGAAATGGGGCGAGGCGACGAAACTTTCAGAGAGTCTGGTGAATCACATGGCTGCGGACCAGCGAAAGTTTTTAAGGCCAAATCATGAAGAACATCGATCTCAAGAACATCGATCTCAAGAACATCGATTTCAAGAATGGCGGCAGAATGGATGAAAAGAAATTCCGGCAAGTCAGCCGAAGGGACTTGATCAAGCTCACTCCGGTGCTGGCTTTGGGCGCGTTTGCCATTCCGAAGTGGCAGGAGGGCCTGCTGAAGAAGGGGCTGGGCTTTAGCGATTGGGCGGCGGCGCGGCTTTTTCGGTCAGGCCATCTGGCGACTACCTTCGACAATGCGGAACTGACGCCGCCGCCAAAGTTTCCGATTAACGGATATGACGTTGACGATCCGGGCGTGGATCTCGAGAACTGGACACTGACTGTGGGCGGCGCAGTGCAGGAGCCGGGGGAATATAAATTGGCGCAGTTTCAGGCGCTGCCGCGGGTGCGGCAGAACACCCGCCACATCTGCGTGGAAGGCTGGGATGTGATTGGACGATTTGGCGGCGCGCGGCTGTCTGATTTTCTGCAGATGGTGGGCGCCGATCCGACGGCGAAGTTCATCACGGTGAATTGCGCGGACGATTATTACGAGTCGTTGGATATGGCGACCGCGCTGCATCCGCAGACTTTGCTTTGTTATGAGATGTACGAGCAGCCGCTGACGCGCGCGCACGGTGCACCGCTGCGTCTGCAGATTCCCACCAAGATTGGCTACAAGCAGGCGAAATATTTGACGGAGTTGAAAGTCACACACGTGCTCGACAGGGTCGGATATTGGGAAGATCAGGGGTACTCGTGGTTTTACGGGTTGTAGGGTCTGGTAGCGCCGGCGTCTCGCCGGCTTTCGCGATTGCGTAGGAGGCTGTACATGAGCGGTAGCGTTATCGAAATCATTCAGGCAAAAGAAAAAGACGAAGAACCCATCGTGGTCGCTCGCGCGGTTTACGAGCATCCGTTCATGGTGCGGCTCTGCCACTGGATCAATACCGTCGCGCTCTTCGTGATGGTGGGCAGCGGGCTGCAGATTTTCCGGGCATTTCCGAGTTTCGGCGCCAAGATTCCGCAGAAGGATTTGCTGCATTGGCCGAAGGCGTTCGCCATCGGCGGATGGCTGGGCGGGGCGCTGCAGTGGCATCTGACGTTCATGTGGATTTACATGGGGACTGGTGTTCTGTATCTCGCCTACCAGCTTTTCAGTGGCAATTATCGTCAGGTCTTGTTCACGCATCGTGACGTTCCGGGCGTGTGGCCGATGGTGAAGCATTATTTCTTTTTCGGGGAGAAGCCGCCAGTGCGTGAAGCTTACAACCCGCTGCAGAAGCACGCTTACACCACGGTGATTGGGCTGGGGGTGTTATCGGTGCTGACCGGCCTCGTGGTGTGGAAGCCGATTCAGTTCTCGCGGATGGCATGGGTGATGGGAGGGTTCCACTACGCACGCATCTGGCACTTTGCGGTGATGTGGGCGATTTTATTTTTTGTGCTGGGACATCTGGTGATGGTGTTTCTGCACGGGTGGAATAATTTCGTTTCCATGCTGACGGGGTGGAAGAGAGATCCGGAATACTGAACAGGCAAGGTCTTGGGTCCTGGGTCATAGGTGTTCGGAACCCAAGAACTAAGACCTAAGACTCAGACCTACGACCTACGACGCGAGCAGCGAGGGCTGCAGGCTAGATGTCCGAACCAAGCGTGGTGCTGAACAATCCGGAGCAGGCTGGCGCGCGCGAGCAGGATCTTATTTCGAGGGTGCAGCGCGGCCAGCATGAATTGTTCTACGAACTGGTGCGGCCTTATGAACGGCGGGTATATGCGGCGGCGCTGGCGATTCTGCGCAATGAGCATGACGCTGAGGACGTATCGCAGGAGGCGATGCTGAAGGCGTTTAAGAATATCCGGCAATTCCGCGCGGAGGCTCGCTTCAGTACGTGGCTGATCCAGATTACGGTGAATGAGGCCCTGATGCGCCGGCGAAGGGAGCGAACTGTGCAGATGGAAGGGATCGATGATCGCCGCTCCGGAAGGGGCGAGGAAGAAAGCGAGTATGCTCCCCGGGATTTTGCCGACTGGCGCGAGATTCCGTCGGAAGCGCTGGAGCGCAAGGAAGTACGGCAGCGGCTGGCGGAGGCGCTGGCCACGCTGGATCGAAAATATCGCGAGGTCTTTATGCTGCGCGATATGGAGCACTTGAACATTCAGGAGACAGCGGAGGCGCTGGGGATAACGGTCGCTTCGGTGAAGACGCGGCTGTTGCGGGCGCGGCTGATGCTGCGCGATCTGCTGGCCGCCGGATGGGAGCAGGGCTGGTTCAGCCGGCTGCCGTTCGAAAAGGGGAACAAGCCATGGTAGTGAATCAGAAAATGTTGAATTGCGAACAAGTGTGGCGCGAGATTTCGAATTACGTCGATGGAGAAGTGGATGCGGGACTGCGCTCGTCGATGGACGAACATTTTCGAACTTGCAAGCGCTGCGCGTCGCTGCTGGCGGGGACGCGGAATGTGGTTCAGTTGTATGGGGACGAGCGGATGCTGGAGGTGCCTGCGGGATTCGGCCAGCGTTTGGAGAAACGGCTGGGGCAAAGATTGGTGACCAAGCAGAGTGGGTCGCGGTGGTCGAGTTGGTCGGCGTGGCTGGTGCCGGTGGCGGCAGTGGCGCTGATTGCCGGTGGTTTGAAATTGTCGAACACTTATACGTTTAGGCATCCGGTGAAGTCGATACTCGCAGCGCCGGGACATGATATTCCTCCGGACATGATGGTGGTGGTTTCGGACGGATCAAAAGTGTTTCATGTGGCGGGATGTCCTTTCATTCACGACAAAGCTTCAGAGCGGACGATTACCGCTAAGCAAGCGATGCAGGATGGGTATGTGCCGTGCTCGCGCTGCTTGCGGCAGTATTTGAAGACTGGGTCAACCCAGTCGGATGATGGCTCCGAAGAGGCGGAGGACCAGGATGGAGTGCTTGGTGCTGGGGGGCAATAGCGTTTGTAGCTCTCAACTGCAAGGAGCCATACAGTCCAACTTAAAGATCCCGCTCTCAATTCTCCCAGTTCTGAATTTCAACTCGTAATAGCCATCGGTCTTAAGCTCTTTGCCCGAGAGTTCTTCAAAATGATCGAACAGAATATTACCGGAGACTGCCTGCTCGCATGACTGCCTCGGACCCAGGCAGCGAAGGGCCGAGTTATCGCCTCCTATGGCGATGTTCTTCTGCGCGAGTATCAGCTGCTCTCGGATGTCGATTCTCAGGTAAGGATACGAAGTCGTTCCCTGGCATTGACTGAATTGTTTCAAGAAGAGCCGGACCCCAGGCCCTCCTTCGCCTCCGATGCAAGTCGTGGTTGCATAAAGATAGGCGTTTGCAGTAGCTGAGGGTCTAGGGTCATCTCCACGCAAGGGATGCACAAGCAAAATGAGTGATAGAAGGATCGCGCATAGGTTCCAACGTCGTCGCACCCTTCGCCTCCTTACGGATAGACCTTTGCCACTGATCTTAGGTCAAACTCCTTGAGGACTCAAGGAAACGCTGGCCATAAGCCAAGCGAGGGACCCTGGTGTTTGCTCGCAAGGCTATGGCTCAAACAAAAACCAAGGTCCCTCGCTTCGCTCGGGATGACAAGCTCTCATTAGCTACCTAGTTCGGCTTCATCTGGTCGTTCTTCATCGAGTCATCTTTTTTCATGGTGTCGTCTTTCTTCATCGTGTCTTTCTTCGCGGCCTTGGCCTTCTTGGTCTTCGTGGTGTCGTTCTTCTTCATCGAATCGTTTTTCATCGAGTCGTCTTTTTTCATGGTGTCTTGTTTGGTGCTGTCCTGCTTCATCGAATCCTGACCGCTGGACTGGGCGAAGGCTGACATGGAAGCCATCAAAATGCAGGCAAGCGCGAAACTGCCGAAAATCTTCTTCATAGTTTTCTCCTTGAGGTGAGTATTGAGTTAGGTCGTCCAGCAGGTCTGCACCTGCAGGCTCAGATGGGATGAGTCGGACGCGAGAAAAGTTACAACACCTCAGCAGGTGAGCTGATCGCGGGAAATCTTTAATCCGCTCAGATTGCCGAGCGCGGTTACGGCGATGGATTCTGTTTTAAAGAATTCCTGGGCAAGCGTTTGTAGATCTTCGGCGGTCACGGCTTCGATCTTTTCGATCAATTCGTCGAGATCCTGGAAGTGGTCGAAGTACATCTCCTGGCGAGCGAGGTTGGACATGCGGGCGGTGCTCGACTCCAGGGAGAGCATCAGGCTACCCTTGAGTTGATCTTTGGAGCGGCGCAATTCTTCTTCCGGCACCGGTTTATTTTTCAGATCGCGAAATTCGTTGACTACCGAGCGGACTACCTTCGCCGCTGAGGCCAGCGAAGTCCCCGCGTAGACGGCCATGCATCCGGTATCGCGGTAGGGATTGAGGTCGCTGTAGATGGAATAGGCCAGGCCCTGGCGCTCGCGGATATTCTGGAAGAGGCGCGAACTCATGCCGCCGCCGAGCAGGGTGTTGAGGATGTAGCCGGCATGGCGCTTTTCGTGGGCAATGGGGTGGGACGGGACGCCAATGCAAAGCTGCACCTGTTCGAGCGCTTTCTTATTGCGCAGTACGATGCGAGGAACGATTTTGGGCGCGGCGGAATGGAATCCGTTTTGCGCGGGCTTGAGATGTTCGAAGTGTTTGATTACGAGATCGACGAAGTGGTCGTGATCGAGATGTCCGGCGGCGGCTACGATGATGTTGCCGGGAGCGAAGCGGTGAGTGTAGGTCTCAAGCACGGCCTGGCGCTCGAACTTCTTCACCGTTTCTTTGGTTCCGAGGATCGGCTTGCCCAGGGGATGATCTTTCCAGAAATTCTGGGTGAAGATTTCGTGGACGAGGTAGTCGGGATTGTCTTCGTCCATCTTGATCTCTTCGAGAATGACGCCGCGTTCGCGGGCGATGTCCTCGGGGGTGAATGTGGGATGCAGCACGAGGTCGGTAAGAATTTCGAGCGCGACGGGAACATTTTCGTCGAGTACTTTTACGTTGAAGCAGATGCATTCCTTGGAGGTGAAGGCGTCCATGTTGCCGCCGATGGAATCGACCTGGCGCGCGATCTCCTCGGCGGTGCGGTGCTTGGTGCCTTTGAAGACCATATGCTCGATGAAGTGGGAGATGCCGTTCGATTGCGGAGCTTCGTCGCGGGAACCGGTTTCAAGCCAAATGCCGATGGAAGCCGAGCGGATGTGCTCCATCTGCTCGGTGATCACCGTCAGGCCGTGAGGTAAAACCTGACGACGGATGTTGCGAACTTCTTTTACCATGGTGATGTTTGGATCGCGGAACTTCCCTAGAAGGTACATTACTATTCTTACACATCTGGCGAGGTGGGGTGGGGTGAGCGAGAATAAGATCGTTAGTTATGTAGAATCAGAATCTTACAGAGCATGGAGATTCTTGGTTCGCCTCGCTGCAAGTCTCCGACCCTTTGGATAAAATCAGGCACCGAATGAGTGTGTTCTGCCTCATACACGGATCGACACAGAGCCCCTCGGGATGGAATCTGCTCGCAGCGAACTGGAGTCGCAAGGCCATCAGGAATCTGACCCGATCTACCGGTGGATAAGACGAGACGTGTGGTACGCGCTACGCGGAGGCCATCACCGTAGCGCTTCGGCAATTGCGGTGTCCTACTGGATAAGCGGGGCTGGTCCGAGCCGGCGTTGGTCTTGCATGCTTTGGTTGGGGCTTTCGTAGGGCTCCCGATCTCGCGGGTTACTAAACGGACGGGTTCTAGGTGACAGAACTTAAATTATCACTGCTTGGGATGGACAGCGAGGAGTTGGCTGCTCTAGTGACCGAGGCGGGTGAGTCGAGCTACCGCGCCAAGCAGATCCTGAATGCGGTGTACAGGCAGCGGGTGGAAACGCTGGCGGAGATCTCCACATTGCCGCAAGAGTTCCGGGAGCGGCTGGCACACAGCGGGGTTGCGGTTGGGGCAGCGCAGATCGAGAACAAGTTTGTATCGAGCGATGGGACGGTGCGGTATTTGATTGGGTTCGCCGACGGGCAGAGTGTCGAGACGGTGTGGATGCCGGAGGGGGATGGCGGGGAAGCGGGGGATGGAAGCGAGGCGGGGGCAGAAGCGGATGCTGGAGGAAGAACTCCAACGCGGGGTCGTTCGACCATCTGCATCTCCAGCCAGGTAGGTTGTGCGGTGGATTGCCAGTTTTGTTTGACGGCGTTGCTCGGGGTGAAGCGCAACCTGACGGCGGGCGAGATTGTGGGGCAGGTTTGCGCGGTGCTGAAGGATCGGAAAGTTTCGCCGCCGGAGGATCGGATCAACCTGGTCTTCATGGGGATGGGCGAGCCGTTTCTGAATTACGAGAATTTCGTGAAGGCGGGGCGGCTGCTGGTGGAGTACGTGGGCATCGCGGAGCGGCGGATGACGGTGTCGACGGCGGGGATTGTACCGCGGATTCGTGACTTTGGTGGAGAGCCGATCCGCCCGAAGCTGGCGATTTCCTTGAATGCGTCGAACGATGCGTTGCGCACGCGTTTGATGCCGCTGAACAAGAAATGGAATCTGGAAATGCTGATTGCGGCAGCGCGGGACTTTCCCTTGCGCACGCGCGAGTGGATCACCTTCGAGTATGTGCTGCTGGGCGGGGTGAATAACGAAGCGGAGAATGCGAAGGAAGTTGCGGAGCTGCTGCGCGGGTTGCGCTGCAAGGTGAATCTGATTGCGCTGAATCCGGGGCCGGGCATTGACTTCGCGACTCCCGGCGAAGAGCGCGTGGCGGCATTTCAAAAGACTTTGCGGGAAGCCGGGATTCCGGCGTTTGTAAGGCGTCCGCGAGGGCGGGACATTTATGCGGCGTGCGGACAGCTTAAGCGAACGGTTGAGGGTGCCATTTTCCCGGGACAGCCGCTGCCGGCGATTTCTCCGGCGCCGGAGCCATGACCGGGAGCTCAATGCGGATGCTGATTCCGGAAAGCCGGTCGCGCTGCCAGAAAATCCTTCCTTGATGCTGCTGCAAAATTCCCTGACAAGCGCTGAGGCCGAGGCCTGAAAGAAGCTGAGCAGCGCCCGGATCGGCCTCGTCATTTTCGACGGCGGAGCCCGGGCGCGCAGCAGAAGACGCAGGCAGGCTGCTCTCGATGATGGATCATGGCCACTCCATCTTTGTGCTCGGCGGCAATGGTGAGGATTCGGTTATTTTGCTGATCCACGGCGTTGATCGCGCTGTTAAGGGTTTGCACGCAGACTTGAAGAAGTTGATTGGAATCGCCCAGCACGCGTGGAAGATCAGCCGGCAGGACAGTGCGCACATCGATATTGAGGGTCTTCCACTGAGGTTGCGAAAGTTTTAGGGCGGTGCGCAGCAGGGTGTTGAGGTCCACGGGGGCCATTGCGGCGGCGCCTTGTTTGGCAAAACTGAGCAGACTACCCACCAGCGATTTGGTGCGGCGAACCTGCTGTCCGATTTTTGCCGCCAAATCTTGCTGGTTCGGATTGAGGGGTGTGTTCAGAAGGATATCGGAATAACCCATCATGGCAGCGATGGGATTGTTCAACTCATGAGCCGCGCCGCCCACCAGTTGGCCGATGGAGGCCAGCTTTTCAGATTCGGTGATCTGTGCCTGCAAACGCTTCAGGTTGACGAAAGATTCGCGCGACTGATTGAGCAGGCGAAGCAGTTCGCGGTCGAGCAAACGCTGGCGTACGAATACGATGATGCCCATGAAAAGCGCCGCTCCCAGAGTCAAGACCAGCCGGAACGACCGGATGCGCGGCGGGATGATGGGGTCCAGCAAAGCCCACGCGGCAAACAGCGGGAGGGAAAAGACTGTAACCATGCCCACTCGAGCCAGCCAAACCCCATGGGACGTCGAGTTGGTTTGGGTGCTGGTCGGGGGCCGGTCGTCGCGCGACCAGAGGCCGATCACTGTGATCCATGCCATCGAGGCGGTGAGCGGAATATCGTACAGGCTTCCGCTGTAGTAGGCGTGGCGACCCAGCGCCCAGTTGGCGAAATAAGATCCAGCGCCATAGGTCAAACTAGCGCCGAAGAGATTAGCATAGAGGATTTTCCAGCCGTTTTTGCTGTTCATCCAGGCTACGAACAAGGCACTCAAGAACGCAAGCTTCTCGATCAGGTAGAGCAAATTCAGATTTTCGTTATAGGCTTCGATATTGGGGACGATATACTGCCACGCCATCACGGCGAAAATGTAGAGATACATCCACCAAACCATCATCAGAGTGAAATCAAGACGGCGCAAACGCGCGGAGTATTCCTCCTGCGGGGCGTGTGCCCGCAACGCGAGGGCTGCCATCATGGGAACGATGTGAAGAAAAAGAATGATGTCGCCGGCGCATAAGTCGGGAACATCGACGCGCAGCCAGACTTCGAAGTACGTCCACATCAGCTGGTAGGAAAACCAGAAAGCCATGCCGGTGGCGAGGAGTGCCCAGAAAAGCCGCACCCGGCCGTGCGACCGGACTACGTTGGGGATAAGAGACAGCGCCCCAGACAGCAGCAAAATGCACTGAATCCAATCGCTGAAAGCGGTGAGCGCAAAGGACCGGTGCAGGACGAGCGCACCCAGAACCAGAGCCGCCAGGCAAGCGGCGACGGCGGCGGTCCAAAGTTTGGAGTATGCCCGCAAAAAACAATCCTCGCTGCTATTTTAGACTGAGATTAGAGAAGACTTAGGTGACTGAAGTAACACTGCCGGTCCCGGCTGGTCGAGCGGAATGAGTCAGGAGCATTCCTGACTCATTCCGCTCGTTATTCCCCGATGCAAAGTTTTGCTTGATCCGGAGCTTTCTTATCAATAGTATGCGAGACAATCCTCTTACACTGTATTTGAACATTGCGGACCGCACGAGTAAGTGATTCGATTGGGCAAGAACAGTAATCACCGTTTTTTTGGTCGACCACAGGCCCCCACCGACCCCAGCGAGGTTCGGCGAACCGAGCGCTGGCTGGCGACGGCACGGGTATTTCTGGCGGTTTCGGCGCTGGTAGCCATCCGCATGGACCCGACGCAGCTGGGTAATTCTCCCGCCGCCTACGGCCTGCTGGGGTTCTACATGGGGAACAGCATCCTGGTGCTGATGCTGCTGCGAAGGCGAAAAGTGTCGACCGCATCTTTTCGCATTCTGGTACATGCCGCCGACATCGTGTGGCCAGCCTTCATTTCGGTATTTGGGGACGGCCCGAGAAGCCCGTTTATCCTATTCTTTGTTTTCGTGTTGACTGCGGCGGCTTACCGGTGGGGCTTGTGGGAGACGCTGAGCACGGCGGCGGCGGAAGTGGTGTTGCTGTGGGCAGAGAGCTTCGTGCTGTTTCATGTGTGGGCAGCGCGGGGGGGAGCTTACCCTGGCATATTTTTTCCGGCCTCAGGATGAATACCACCGAGTTCGAACCGAAGCGGCTGTTCATGCTGTCGGTTTATTTGCTGGTGATGGGATTACTCCTGGGCTATCTGGCGGAGCAGCAGAAACACCTGCGGGCAGAGAAAGCCGGAGTGACTCGTATGCTGGCCAAGGTGCGAGTGGAATCCGGGCTGACCGGAACGCTGCAGCAGATCAGCCAGGAAGTGGTCCGCATGTATGGGGCGGCGCGGTTGGTGATCGCCGCGCAGGAGATTCACAGCCAAAGAACATTTCTGGGAGAGTTTTGCAATAGCAGCAATAGCAATGCAGAGCCCTCGGATTTCAAGTGGCTGGATTCCCGTCCGCGGCAGGCGAAAATCTACCTGCAGGACTTTCCGGGCGAGGTGTGCTATGCGGCGAACGAGGGGGATCGCTGGTCTGTAATCGCATTGGATGGTGAGGGAAACCAGTTGCCTGCGCCGCCCACAGAGCCTCTCGTCCAATTGCAGGCCGGGCAACCCTTCCGGTCTTTGATTGCAATTTCTTTTGTGTTCGCGGGCGAATGGCGGGGACGAGTCTTCGTATTCGAACCATCCTGGAGAGGGGACACGCAGGAAGAGCTGCGTTTTCTGCTGGACCTGCTTCATCAGGTGGGGCCGGCAGTTTACAACGTTTATTTACTGCATCGGTTGCGCCGCAGAGCCGGAGCAGCGGAGCGTGCACGCTTCGCCCGAGAACTGCACGATGGGGCGGTGCAGTCGCTGATCGCAGTGGAGATGCAGGTGGATGTTCTAAAGCGACAGGCGGAAACCACGCCGGCCGTGGTGACCGGCGAACTCGGCCGGATCCAGGGCTTATTGCGCGAAGAAGTTCTGAAGCTGCGCGAACTGATGCAACAGATGAAGTCCATCGATGTAGACTCGAGACGATTCCTGAGTGTGGTGACGGATGCGGTAGAGAGGTTTGAAAGGGAGACGGGAATTTCCGCGCGCTTTGTCACCGATATCGAAAAATTGGAGATGCCGGACAAGGTCTGCCGGGAATTGTTGCGGATTGTGCAGGAGGGTCTGGTCAATGTGCGCAAGCACAGCCGGGCACGGCATGCGCTGGTGCGCCTGGCCTCGAGTTCGAGCCAGTGGAGCCTGACCATGGAGGATGACGGCAAAGGGTTCCCCTTTTCCGGCCGCATCACCCAGGAAGAACTGGAGCGGATGGGCAAAGGCCCCATGATCATCAAGGAACGGGTTCGTTTAATTGCGGGTACACTCACGGTAGAATCAAGTCCCGGTACAGGGTCACGCTTAGAGATTAAGGTTCCAAAGAGCGGAGAAGTTTCCGATGAATTTTAAAAAATCACAGCCGATTCGTATCGTGATTGCCGACGACCATCCGATTTTTCGCGATGGTTTGCGCCGGCTGCTGGAAGCGGAGCCGAACCTGACGGTATTGGGGGAAGCTTCTGACGGCGCAGAAGCCGTGAAAATGGCGCGTCAGTTAAAGCCTGACATTCTGCTGCTGGATCTGTCGATGCCCAGGCACCCGGGTCTGGAAGCCCTGCGCGATTTGAGTTCGCCGGGCAATTCAACTCCCGTGCGGGTAATTCTGCTGACGGCGGCGGCGGAGAAGAGCCAGATCGTGGAAGCCCTGCAGTTAGGCGCGCGGGGCGTGGTGCTGAAGGATTCCGCGACTCAACTGCTGCTGAAAGCGATCCAGGTCGTAATGTCGGGTGAGTACTGGGTGGGACGGGAGAGCGTCTCCAACCTGGTGCAATATCTGCGGACGCTGGTTCAATCGTCCAGCGACGAAGCGCGCCAGAGGAAGTTTGGTCTGACCCCGCGCGAGTTGGAAATCGTGGCCGCCGTGGTGGCCGGTTATTCCAATAAAGAAGTTGCAGAATACTTCAAGATCAGCGAGGACACAGTCAAACATCACCTGAGCAATATTTTCGACAAGCTGGGGGTATCGACCCGGCTGGAATTGGCGCTATTTGCGGTGAACCAATCCCTTCCTCTGAAAAGCATTGTGTGACAAGGACTTAGAAGCCTCGCTTGCAACCGGCGTCATAGCACTTACGGGCCATTGGCGGGCGACGCCGCCGCTCTTATCATTCATTCAAGACCACCCTCGGGATAGGAACTGATCCGGTCAAGAATATCCAAGTTGATATTGAATATTGCGTAATCGTAAGAACGATAAGACAAACTCAAGGAGACGGAGCCCGTGGCAAGAATTCTACATAACGTGTGGCAAGATCTTTGGAACGATGAGCAAGGTCAGGATATCGCCGAGTACGCGGTGATGCTGGCGGTAATTTTAGTGATCGTGGTCGGCACGGTCCGGCTCATCGGCTCGAACGCCAACAATGTGTTCTCACAAGTTGGCAGCGCTATCCAGTAAGATCTGGTCAGCGAGCGAATGGGATCAAACCCTGCAACGCGCTGCCCGGCGCGTCTGTGACTTGTTCGGCAAACGCTCCTAGCTGAGTCCATCCCTAGGCAGTTTCAGCCGCCTATTGAGCGAAATCGACGAAAAGCGCCACCCAGTCGTCGGTGCTTACCACACGGAAGGTATGGCCTTTGCCCGTCAAGTCTTCAGCCTGGAGGATTCGTCCGGGCTGGGCGAAAGTTTTCTGGCCTCCCGCCACCTCGATCTCTGCTCGGCCGCTGATCGTAATCACGTAGCGGCGCTTGTCCGCGTTGTGCCAGTTCGAAAAAAAGCCCGGGGCTGCCCGTACTACGTACGAACTCGCGGTCTTAACCGGTTCGGACTCCTCTACAGTTGAAGGCTCTCCAGCTACAGGAGCGAAATCTATGTTGACCTGGTCGACGTGGGTCAGCCCGTCGGCCCCGGTATAGAGGCGTGTGGCCGTAACCGGTGTGTGCTGCTGAGCTGCGACTGGGCTTAGGCCGCGATAGGCACACCACATAAAAACGATGAGGGAGCTGGCAACGGCCGTTAGAACCACTCGGCCTGCGATGGACCTCATGACGTCCTCCTGAATGTGGTCTTGACGTCAACAGAATACATACTTGTTGGGGCCGAGCACTTGACCGTTACTTCGGAACTGGTGCGGTAAGGGCGACCCGATTATCGCCCGAAGTCGAGAACCGGGTGAGGTAGGGAAAGAATGGCGTGATCGCGAACGGCATCTTCTCTTTTGCCGAGGCCAGAGCGACGGGCTTGGCCTTGGCCATTTCCACCTGGTCGGTCCAGGGGTCAAGCTTGATGCGGCCCCCAAGCGGGAGAGCGGCGATCTGATCGGTGCGTTGCGGTTCCAGTTGCGGTGCCGAGGCCAACAGTGCCGACATGCGGACGCTTTTGTTGCTCGCTATGCTATCGCCCAGGTGCGGACGAATCAGGTTCGGGAGTTGGGGAGCAGTCTGCTGCAACGCCTTCAGAAAAAGGCCCGCGCTTCCCAGCTTGTCTTTGTAGGGCGAATTCTTCAGCAGTTCCAGAGCCTTGACGTCGGCGGCATTTTCGTCGGCGGAAGGGCGTTTGAAATCCAGGCGCTGAAAAGAATCTTCATCGGGGAAAAACATGCGGTCATTGAAAGCCAGCTTGGTGTCGGACTTGTGTGCCAGCACGATGTGGCTGAGTTCATGAGCCAGAACCATGGCCAGCGAGGCCTCGTCCGGGAGAACGTCGAGCAGGCCGCGGCTGATGACGATGGTGTGACCGACGGTGAAAGACTCCAGCGGAGAAGTGAGCAGAACGCGGCAACGAACGTCCGACTGCAGATCGATGTTATTGGTCACTAAAAGATTATTGACCACGGTCAGCAGGATTTTGTCCACCTCGCCGGGAGGCGCCAGCAAGCCGATTTTCTGCATGCGTTCGAGGGCGTTGTCTTCGGCTTGCCGCTCCCACATTCGCTCGGCGACTACGGGAGTGGCGTCGGCGGCCGCGTCGCTCTGGTCCTTGACCGACTGCGGAGAGTCGACCAGAATCTGCGTGAATTCCGCATTCTTGTTCAGAGCTTTCAAGTCGTATCCCCATAGACGGGTTTGCGCCCGGAAGTGCAACGAGCGGCCGAGAGAGGTCTTCATGTCTGATTCTTCGCTGTAAATATAAGCGGGAAACCAGGCGCCGGAGCGCATGTTAAGGCGCCAACTGTCGAAGTGCAGGTAGAAGCTGGTCTTCGGATGGGGATAGTAGGTGCCGTTGAAGCGAACCACGTTGTAGTCCTGATCCTCAACCCAGACCCGTCCCTGAAAGCGTCCGGGCGGTGCGCTCTCTTTCGGCTGAACATCGATCACCAGGCAGCGCACTTCTCCGAGAAACTCGCGGCGCACAAAGGTGAAGTCGTAATACTTTTTCTGAAAATCGGTGTCGAGGACGACCATTTGCGCGAAGCCCAAGGGCAGGAAGTGCATGGCATAGAGGCCCGTGAGGTGATTGATCATGCGATGGCCGAAACCCGGTTGGCCCACGAATGAGGTGTCTTCGGGACCGTCGCTCATGTCGAGACGGCCGAGAAAGTACTGGTCCTTGACGGGCTCGGAATTCCCATCGCGATCGGACTTGAGATCTTGCAGATATGTCTCGACCATGGGACGCATGTGGCGCATCTGGGCCAGGAACAGGTGCTCTCTTTGGATCACGCGATCCATGACTTCATTAAAAGATGCGGGAGGCGCGGAAAGCCTGCCCCCGGTTTGTCCCGCGGCGTCGGTGGCAGTGACTTGAGGTGGGGAGGATGTGGAGTCCTGCGAAAGCGCCGGGAAAGACAACACCAACAGAAACCAAAAAGAAGCCAGACCTAACTGCAAGATGCGCATAAAAACCTTCGGGGAGTTAACTTACGCCAACTGAAAAATAATGTGTAAGACGACAGTGGAATCGGTTGGTTGGCCATTCCTCATCGCCGGTTTGAAATGAATCTGCTCGGCAGCCCGGACCGCGTTGTCGTCGAGGCCGTGACCCAATCCATGGACGACGCGCACCACATGCAGGCTGCCCGAGGCCTCCAGAACGACTTCCAGAAGAACCTCGCCTTCAATCCTGAGACTGCGAGCCTCTTGAGTATAGACCGGAGTCGGCTTGAAAAGGATTTCCGCAGGTACACCGGGAGCGGCCGAAGCCTCTGCCGGGTGAGACCGCACGGAAGGCGGAGCCGGAACATCGGCATCACCAAAGGCAGTTTGCTGAACCGCGGTCTGCGAAGGGCGAGGGTGGCTATCGGCAGTGGCAGTGCCATTGCCAAAACCGGTGCTTGCAACCACACCACGCACGCCTTTGGCCCCCCCGGTCCCATTGCCGTAGCCTCCCCCGGATGGCAGATCGAAGGAGCCAAGAGCTGCGACGTTCACGGCTTTACCTTGATTAGCCTTGGCGGGAAGTCCATTGGGATCGCCGAAGCCTCCGGTTTGCACTTGCGACGGAGCGCGGGCGATGGTGGCTGCGGCTGAACTGCCGGTGGAAAATA
The DNA here is from genome assembly GCA_963818865.1 of uncultured Acidobacteriaceae bacterium. GTDB lineage: Bacteria > Acidobacteriota > Terriglobia > Terriglobales > Acidobacteriaceae > Sulfotelmatobacter. Next base: position 90,101 of record CAWFTQ010000012.1, on the reverse strand, counting down.
CGTTCGTCGCCACTACTTTAGGAATCACCGGTGCAGGGTTGGGCGGCAGCGAGTCCAGCTTCTTGGGTGCGATGCTGACCGCGGGAGCGGGAGCTTCTTCCATTTTCACCGCTCGCGGACGCGGAGCGGGAAGGCGCAAGGCGTTAGCGGGCGGATCAAGGTTCGCGACGAATACCGGCTTCGGCAGTTGACGCTCGGGCTGCGGCCTATGATTGACCGGAACTGGAGTGCTTACTAACCGAATGGAACGGAAACTATGGTCAGAAGGCGAGACTATTCCGGGAGCCAGCATCCGCAGCCACACCAGGAACGCTACTATGCATGCCTGTGTCCCAGTGCTGAAAATGAATTCCGTCCAGGGAGGTCTAGTCTTCGGGAGCAACGAGAACGGAATCTGTTGAGAGGCAGAATATCCCATAACCGCGTTTACTCGACCCAACACTCAAACACCCGTTGGATGCCGAAAGTTTCTCAGGTGATTGAAGAATGTACCTCTGGGTCCCGGAGGCCTGGAGGCCTTAGTCTACTACCCCACAGCTGAATTATGCACGGCAAAGGCCGTTTTCACAAGCAGGATCGACACTGTAACTATTTATCTTTCAAGTACTTGCGGCAGCGTCGCCGGAAATGTTTGCCCAGCCCACATTCACAGAGAAAATATTTTACATTCTCCAGGAGCCTTTTACTTTGAAGTGTGCAGGTCTCAGCAGCGCACCACTTTAGGACTATCGATGCCTTTGGTCGCGTTTCGGGTGTCGACCACTAACTGGGCCTCGCGGACGATCTTCTTGTAATCGTAGTCGGAATGATCGGTAACGATCACAATGCAGTCGTACTCACCCAGTTTATCCAGCTCCGAACGCTTCATCTGCAAATCGTACTTGCGCCCTTTTCCAATGAATGGGAAGTAGGGATCGTGGTAGCTGACCTGGGCTCCTTCTTTTTGCAATAGTTCGATAATGGTGAGGGCGGGAGACTCGCGCAGATCGTCGATATCTTTCTTGTAGGCCACGCCGAGGATGAGGACGCGCGATCCGTTCAACGACTTCTTGTGGCCGTTTAGCGCGCTGCCGATGGAGGCCAGCACGTGATACGGCATGTTGGTGTTGATCTCGCCTGCCAGTTCGATGAAGCGAGTGCGGAAATCCCATTCCTTAGCCTTCCACGAGAGATAGAACGGGTCCACGGGAATGCAATGTCCACCCAAGCCGGGTCCGGGATAGAAAGGATGAAAGCCAAATGGCTTGGTAGAGGCGGCTTCAATGACTTCCCAAATGTCCAGCCCCATGCGCAGGCAGAGCAGCTTCAACTCGTTGACCAGGGCGATGTTTACACAGCGATAGATATTTTCCAGCAGCTTGGTCATCTCGGCCGCGGCCGGGGAGGAGACTGGAACCGTGCGCTGGAAGATCGATCCGTAGAGAGCGCCCGCCAACTCCGAGGCCTGTGGGTTCACTCCTCCCACAACTTTCGGAATGTCGCGCCGGGCCACGGTCGTGTTGCCGGGATCCTCGCGCTCCGGAGAAAACGCCACAAAAAATTCCTTGCTTGCGTCAGAATCTCTGCGGGCGGCCTTCAACCCGAGTTTGTTTTCCTGCTCGAGAATCGGCACCATGACTTCTTCCGTGGTGCCCGGGTAGGTTGTACTCTCAAGCACTACCAACTGTCCGGGCTGCAGATGCGGGGCAATCGCGTGTGTAGTGTCGGTAATGAAGCTGAGGTCGGGTTCATGGTATTGATCGAGAGGGGTGGGAACGCAGATGATGATGGCGTCCATCTCTTCCAGCAGCGCGTAATCGGAAGTGGCGGAAAATCCCTGCGCCTTGGCGGTTTGAATTTCCTGCGCACCAATGCGGTAGATGTAGGATTCGCCTTTGGCCAGAGTGTCGACTTTGCGCTGATCGATGTCGAAGCCAGTGACGCGAAATTTCTGTTCGCTGAACAGCAAGGCGAGCGGTAGTCCTACATAACCCAGGCCGATGATTCCGACACGCGCCTGGCGCTGCTTGATCTTGCTCCTAGTTGAATCGACCGTGCGAGCGGCGGCAGGTTGATTGGTCATTTTTGTAAAAGGGATCTCTGACAAAAAATCCGTGCGAGTGGCAAACTTTGTTACGTTGAATTCGTTACGATTCTAGCACGCCGTAGCCGAGACCCGCGGCGATAGATCGCCGACCCGCGGCTTGCAGTTGAGTCTGTCGTTCAAAAATTGGCAGCTTATGAAAAGACCGGAAGCACGCAAATACTTATGGTTGGTGTTCTTCGCATTGCTTGCGGGACTATTGGTGGTTTTGGCGGCGAAAGCCGGAAATTTCCTGATCATCGACGCGCCTCAGCCCTCCGATGCGATCCTGGTGCTGGCCGGGGAAACGGACAAGCGTCCGCAACGCGCTCTGGAGCTTCTATCCCAAGGGTATGGAAAGCGAATCGTGCTGGATGTGCCCAACAACGCGAAGCTCTACGAATTCACTCAGATTGAATTGGCACAGAAGTACATCCAGGATCTGCCGCAGGCGGCGTCGGTCAGCATCTGCCCGATCGACGGGCTGTCGACCAAAGATGAATCCAAAGATGCCGAGAAATGTTTGCAGCGCGAAGGCGCCAGGCGCGTGCTGATCGTCACGTCGGATTTTCATACTCGCCGGGCCCTGGATGTTTTCCAGCGCGAGTTTCCCGGCCATGACTACTCGGTGGCGGCAGCGCACAATGACGAGGGATTCGGAAGCAGGTGGTGGACGCATCGCCAGTGGGCGAAAACTTTCGTGGATGAATGGCTGCGCTTGATCTGGTGGAAGGCGGTCGATCAATGGCGATGATTTCTACAAAAGCTTTTCACCACAGAGCCACAGAGACAGAGAGACACAGAGACACAGAGACACAGAGACGCGGAGAAAATCTCAAAATTTGTTCTTTAGTTCTTGCGTTTTTCTCTGTGTCTCTGTGACTCTGTGGTGAAATGATCCCAGCCTCAATCGGCAATAGTTAAAAAGTTTTCCACCGTTTCCTCGATTTACAAGCACAAAAGCCATTGACTGCCAAGAACTTTGGAGGGTACCATTCGTTGACAGTCACCTTAATCGTTAATAACGGAGCGTGGGATGGGCATGTCTGCTTTCAGCAGAATGGTCAGTTGCGTGCTACTGCTGGGATTTCCTGCTTCATCGTTCGCCGCCGATTCTGGAGCGGCCATGCTTTACACTCACGGGGCGGCTTGGTTGAACGGCGCCCACGTGCCTGCTTCTTCCGCAATCTTTACCGGCGACTTGGTGCAAACCCGCTCTGATTCCGGGGCCAACATCAACGCGCCTGGTTCCAGCATTACCGTCCTCGGCGACTCCCTGGTGCAGTTCGAAGGCGCATCATTGAAGGTGGAACACGGCAGCGTAGACGTCGCCACCTCGAAAGGTGTGGCAACAACCGCGGGCGATGTGCGGGTTGCGCCCGCCTCCAATGCGTGGACTGAATTCAATGTGACGGACGTGGATGGCACGGTAAAGATCGCGGCGAATAAGGGCGATCTGCTCGTCACCGACGATAACGGAACCGTCACTCTGCCGCAGGGCCAGCAAACCACGCGCGACGAGCAGACCGCTCAATCCGATCAATCGACGGACACGAGTACAAACAGTAATAAAGACAAGAAAAAAAATAAGAAGCGGGCGGCCGGCGCCGCACCCGGAGCCACGGGCGGCGCGTTGAGTTCTCCCGTTGCCATCGGCATAGGTTCGGCAATCATCGGCGGCGTAACCCTCTGGGTTCTCGTGAAGAGCGACGACCCCGTCAGCCCCTCGACGCCAAACTAGCCTGGATTTTCAAAGATTCATCTACGAACCATCATCAGGGCCGTTCGGCAATGCCGGACGGCCCGATGCTTTTTACGGCGCAATTGGCAATACGCTATGCCTGAAGGCATAGCCCGATACGAATCTCGTCTCTTCTTCAGAAGTTCGTGGCAGGCTGGTGCACTGATTCCTGCGGCACTTCTTCCGGAGGCTTGCTGCGCGCCGCGCGGCGTTTGCGGGCGGGTTTTACGAAGGGTTCCGAAGCTGCGATCGTGCACAGCACATAGAACAGCGCGGCATTGGCGGGAATCTGCAGATTGAAATCGACCGCGCTGTGGACCAGGATGCCGCTGAGGCCGAGCAAACAAGCCAGGGTCACTGCGCCGCTCATTTCCGTGGGCCAGTTTTTAATCTTCTTGAAGGCTCGGGCGTAAACCATGACCACAAACCAGATCATGGTCGCGAACCCAAGCAGACCCATTTCTACCAGCAGTTGCAGGTAATCGTTGTGCGCTTCGTTGACGAAGAAATTGGTGTAGAAGGTGCGGAATTCCGGATACACGATAGGGAACGTCCCCAAACCCCAGCCCAGGACAGGCTTCTTTAGGAACATGCGCAGCCCGTCCCGGTTGATGTAAGTGCGAATGTCGCTGGAAAGTTCAGTGTGCCCCGGGCCTGCGGTAGCGATGCGCTTGCTGAGTTCGCCTCCCCCAATCCAGACCAGCAGTCCGACGACGATGGCGAGAAAGACGCCAATGCCGATGGCCGTGCGCAGGCTGCGCTTTTGCCGAACCAGCAATGCCGCCAGGATAATCAGTTCCGCGACAATTGCAATCATGCCGCCGCGCGATCCGGAGAGAAAAATTGTTCCCACCATCACGGCCGCGGTTGCGGCAGCCACGGCGCGGACTTTGGGAGGGGCCAGCCGCGTCAGAGAAACGATGAGCGGAATGGGTACCAGCATCTCCATCAGGCCGGCGTAGTGATTGTGGTTTACGTAGGGACCATAGATCCAGCCACCACTGCGCGGCTGCCGCATCCAGTAAAGTTTGCCGTTCGAGGAGATGCCCTGCAGCAGCGCGAAGCCGGCGAGCGCGGCTCCGTAGACCGAGAAAATGAGCGCCAGGCTGCGCGCCTGAGCGCCGCGCAGAAGTGTCTGCCCGGCAAGGAAGCACAGCATCGCGTAGGCAAAATACTCTAATGCCAGCGCCGCGGTGTCATGCGGATACGCGGTCACGCGGAAGGCGAGTTGGACGACGATGAGCGCGGCGAACACTCCCATCGGTAGAAAGAGCGGATTCCAGCTGACCTTTATTTGGCCGTCCAGTACCGCCGCTTTGCCGATCCAAAACAGAAACAACGCCACGGAGCCCGCCTCGAGCACGAAGATGGACCACGGCTCGACTGCGCCGAAAGCAAGCGGGCCGAACAAGAGCAGACCGAAGACCCCGTACAGCAGCGCCTTCTCGGTTTGCGCCGAACGTTCGCGGCGATGAATTTCGGTAATGTTGGACGGGCTCATGAAAATGAATGCATCCGATTCGAGAGGTTACTGCCGCTTGGGCGTCAGGCGGAAATCGTCGACCCAGAGCTTACCACGGATCGGACTTCCTTCCGGCAATCGCCGAATGTGCAATATCACAAGTTTGGTGTCGGCTCCGGTGGTGAATTCTCCGGTCGCAGATTTCCAGAACCCAGCTTCCTTCAGTTCGTCGCTGTCATACAGAACGGCCTTCGTGTAGACGTCCTGAATTGTGAAGTGAGGCGCACCCGCGCCCTCGATCTCGCCGTTTTTATAATACGCGGAGAAATCGTACGAACTATTGGGCTGAACCGCGATGAACTGGCGAATGCCCGCATCATTCACTCCGGGGCCATCGAAAGTGATGAGCAGGGAACGGTGGCCGCCGTGAAAATCGCTGGGGTCGAGGGTGAGAGTGACGCTCTGCTGTTTCTCATACTGCCAGTCGAATCCGCCGTTCAGAATTTCCAGACTGAAATCGCCGTTAACGATTAAGTTGCGTCCCGAGGGGACGTAAGCGGAGAGGCCGAAACGCGGGGCGGCTTGCTGCCATACCAGACGCGCCTGATCCACGTCTTTGTGGTTGAAGAGGTACTGAAGATATTCGATGACGTAGCGAAGTTCGAAGGGCTGCGGCGTTGCCATTAAGGCTGCCCACACTTTGGCCGTGCCGGTGGTTTCCTGTTTACGCATCAGCAGATTTAAAAATGCGAGGTACGCGTCTGGGGTAGGCGGGACAACGTCGCGCAGTAGGGCATCGACGTCCGGATTGATTCTCCAGCAGAATTGGATGGCGGGATCGGCCAGCGTCGGTTCATTCTGCAGGACCACGCGGAATTCGCGGAGCGCCTTGGCATCGTCGCCCTGCACCAGATAAAAGTTGGCAGCCTCCCAAGCTACATCTGGGGTGGTGGGATCGGCTTGAATGGCGTGTTCCAGGGCCAAGGTTTGATTTGAAACGTCGCCCAGGATCTGATAGGCGGAGGCCAGATCGAACCAGTAGCGGGCGGAATGCGGGTCAAGTTGCACGGCGGCGCGGTAAGGCGCGATAGCCGCGTCCGGATCTCGGGCGACCAGGGCAAAATAGCGGCCGAGGTGATTGCGGTAATCGGCGTTCCCTGGGTCAAGGGCAACCGCCCGTTGAAAACTTGCGAGCTCGGCTCTTTCACCGAACAATGATCCGACAAACAGGCGGCCCGCGAGAAAAAGATAGACCAGGCATAGCGCCGCAGCCGCGCCAATGGCGAGTCTTTTCCGCCCAGCAGATTTGAGGGATATTTCCATGTAGTCCAGTGAGAAAGCAATCAGGCTCTTGATTACGCGCTGTTAGGCGACACCTCGACCGTCTCTTCGGCATCGCCATCGTCATCGTCATCGTCGTCGTGTGAGGCCCGGTCGCGATAGTAGCCAGCGTATTTGCCTTGATACTCGTAGTAATAGTAGTAATCCGGCGAACTCAGGTCGACAGCATTCAACAGCACGCCCGAAACTTTCGCATTGACCTGCATCAGAATATCGCGGGAACGGCGCAGCGCCTGCTTGGTGGTTTGTCCCGAACGAATCACGAGGACGATAGCATCGGCTCGCGGCGACAGGACTACAGCGTCAGTGACCGAAAGGGTGGGAGGAGTATCCACCACGATGTGATCGTACTGCCCGCGCAATTCCTGCAACACGTCGCGCATGTTGATGGAGGCTAGTAATTCAGCGGGATTCGGTGGAGGCGTCCCCGCAGGAAGCACGTCCAGATTGGGCAGGATAGGAGACCGCGTGATGGCGTTCTCCAAGGTCGCGCTTCCCGTTAGAACGTTGCTGAGACCGCTGCGCGGGCCCATGCCCAGAGTCTTGTGGATGCTGGGCCGACGCAGGTCGGCGTCGATGAGAAGAACGCGAATGCCCTTCTGCGCCAGCACGACCGCGCAATTAATGCTGGTGGTCGTCTTGCCTTCCTGGGGAAGCGCGCTGGTCACCATAATCACCTTGGGGGGCGCACCCAGGTTGGAGAGCAGCAGCGAGGTTCGCAGGGCGCGATAAGATTCCGCCATCTGCGATTGTGGCCTGACCTGTGTGATCAGTTCCACAGCTTCCTTCGAGGTGGCAATCACGAGGCGCTTCGAGTTGGAGCCTTCGCGGGTCGACCTCGAACCGAGAGGAATCATGCCCAGAGGCGGCAGGCCGGAAATCAATTGCGCCTGCTCGGTCGTGCGCACCGTGTTGTCCAATCCTTCCAGCAGGAAGGCTAGTCCAACGCCAGAGGTTAGACCCAGCATGAAGGCGAAAGAAAGATTGCGTGGAATGTTGGGTTCGATAGGACCCATGGGAACGCGAGCCACGTCGACGATGCGGAAGTTGTTGGAACGAAGCCCGGCCGAAACCCCGGCCTGCTTCAGTTTCTCCAGCAGGCCTTCATAGAGCTGGCGGTTGGTATCCAGGTCACGCTTCAGCAGACTGTACTCGATGGCGCTTTCGTTCAGCTTATTGGCTTCCTGCTTCTGTTTTTCTAAAGCGTCATGCAGCATGTTCTCGCGCTGCAAGGCCGCCAGATACAGCCCTTTGATCTTGCCGCTTACTTTCTTGGTTTCGGCCAGCAGCTGGATGTCGATTTCCTTGAGCTGGTTATTGATTTGCGCCAGTTTCGGATAAGCCGGGCCAAACTGCGTGCTCAGTTCGGCGGCTTGAATTTTCAGGTCGGCCTCTTTGGCGCGGAGGCTTTCCAGCAAGTTCGAGGCGGACTGGGAGTTAGCGCCGGCTTCGTCCAACACGCTCGCCGCGGAGGCGATGCTGTCGGTGTCGCCCGCCTGCACCAGGCGGTATACCGATTCCTTGTCCATGCGCTCGGATTCCGCGGAAGTCAAGGCCTTATTCAATTCGTCAAGCTTCGAGGTGGTAATGTTTTGCTTTTCATCGATACCCAGAATTTCATGCTCTTTCTGGTAGTGCACCAGTTTTTCCTGGGAGGTTTCCACTTTCATCTGCAGGTCCACCAGTTGCTTGGAGAGCCAGTCGGAGGCCTGCATGGTGGAGTCGAAGCGGGACTTGAAATTGTTTTCCGTGTAGGTGGTCATGAGGGTATTGACCACATTGGCGGCCAGGTCTTTGTTGGGACTTCTGTAATGAACTTCGATGATATGAGTGTTGGGAGCGAGCGCTACTCTCAAATTGCCGCGAAAGGATGAGAGCAGGGAAGTTGTGCGTCCGGCATCGGCCTGAAGGGGATCGGGAGCGAGATCCAGCGACGAAGACAGAGGAGCCGTCTTTCCGCCGAACTCCGGCCGGCGGTCCAGTCCGAGTTCTTTGATGACCTGCAGGGCCAGAAGATCGCTCTGCAGGATTTTTACTTCCGTTTCCATTTCGGTGGGATCGTAATAATCGACGCTGAAGGTTGGGGAGTTGCTGAAGTTGACCAGCCCGGAATCCTGTTTGTTGATGGCGATGCTGCCGCTGGCTTCATATACCGGGGTCATTTTGAGGCTGGCGATGGCGACCAGGGAGAAAATGATGATCAGGCAGGCCAGAATCGTCCACTTGCGCTTCACCAAAACGCGAACGTATTCGCCGAGGGCCGATTCCTGAGAAAGAAGTTCCGGATAGATTCGGGGGCCGACAGATCTCCCAAAATCACCGTTCGCCGGCTGCATTTCGCGGATGATTGGGTTATTCGGTACCAGCGGTCCGGATTCCATGCCTTCTCCTGAACAAATTTCTCATGCGTTTCACGTTGAACGGGCTGATTACCCCGGGCAACTCAAGAAAGCCGGCGAATCGATGGCTGGTTCATCGCCCGCGAACTCTCTCAAAATGTTAATGTCGGTTTCGCGGATATTCTAACATTGCTTTCGCCAAAACAATTGGCGAATCGCAATGCCGCGCTGCTGGTGCAATAACATGCTGCAATAACACGTGGTTCACTCCGGCGCGGGAAACTCCGTTATACTACCTTGCAATCAACAGCCCTACCGGAACCGGCGCTCGCGCGGGCATTTTTCAACGCGGCAGGCTGAGAAGGCACGGAAAAGCAAACTAAATGGTTAAGGCAGGCTCGATGAATTGGGCGGAACAGGAAGTGCTGGTCACCGGCGGGACAGGTTCGTTCGGGAAGAAGTTCGTCGAGATTATGCTGCGGGAATATCATCCCAGGCGGTTGGTCATCCTGAGCCGCGACGAGTTGAAGCAGCATGATATGCGGACCGGCGGCTTCGACCACTCCAGCCTGCGCTACTTTATCGGGGATGTCCGCGATCTTTCGCGGCTGCAGCGGGCTTTTGCGGGAATCACGGTGGTGGTTCACGCGGCTGCGCTCAAGCAAGTCCCGGCCTGCGAATACAATCCGTTCGAGGCGATTCAGACCAACATCATGGGCGGACGCAATGTAATCGATGCGGCCATCGACCGGGGCGTCAATCGCGTACTTGCACTTAGTACCGACAAGGCCGTGAATCCTGTGAACCTGTACGGAGCGACCAAGCTGTGCGCAGAAAAAGTTTTTGTGCAGGCGAATGCCTATGCCGGAGCGCAAGAGACCCGGTTCAGTTGCGCGCGGTATGGAAATGTTGTGGGAAGCCGCGGCAGTGTCATTCCTGTCTTCATCGAGCAGCGCAAACGCGGCAAGATTACCATTACCGATCCTCGCATGACTCGCTTCTGGCTGACCCTGGAACACGGCGTGCGCTTTGTGATATTCGCGATCGAGCAAATGCACGGAGGGGAAATCTTCGTGCCCAAGATTCCCAGTATGCGGCTGGTCGATCTGGCCGAGGCCGTCGCTCCCGGGTGTGCGGTGGAATACATCGGCATTCGGCCGGGGGAGAAACTGCACGAAGTGTTGCTCTCTGAAGATGAAGCGCGCAACGCAGTGGAGTTGGATGACATGTATGTCATCCAGCCCTCGCATCCGTGGTGGAAACGAGCCAACTGGGTGCACGGGCGGGAATTGCCGCAGGGTTTCCGCTATACCAGCGACAGCAATGAAGAGTGGCTGACCAACGAGCAATTGCACGAATTGATTGAGCCCGGAGCCGCGGCGAAGTCGGCGATTCCGGCATAAACGTTTCGAGGCGTAGGTCTCGGGTCGTAGGTATCAGGTCCTAGGGCCCAAGACCTAAGCCCTAAGACCGAAGACCTAAGACCCAAGACCGAAGACCAACCATGCAAATGACCTCCAGCAAACAGGCAGAACTTGCCATCGATGGAGGAACTCCGGTGCGGAGGACTCTGCTTCCCTACGGTCGCCAGTCGATTGGAGAAGACGATATCCAGGCTGTCACCGACGTGTTGCGCTCCGACTGGCTTACCACAGGCCCCAAGGTTGCGGAATTTGAAGAGGCCCTCGCGGCTTGGGTAGGTGCGAAACATGCGGTGAGTTTCAGTTCCGGAACGGCGGCTTTGCATGGAGCGGCCTTCGCCGCGGAGCTCAAGCCGGGTGACGAAGCCATCACCACGCCGGTGACGTTTGCGGCAACGGCAAATTGCGTGTTGTATCAGGCAGCGACTCCAGTTTTTGCCGACGTAAGCGCCGATACGCTCAACCTGGATCCGGAGCAAGTCGCGAAGCGAATCACTCCTCGGACGCGAGCGCTGCTTCCCGTAGATTACGCCGGGCATCCGGCAGACCTGGAGGCGATGAAAGAACTCTCGGACAGCCGCGGGTTGGTGCTGATCGAAGATGCCTGCCACGCCCTGGGCGCTGAATACAAGGGACGCCGCGCGGGCAGTATTGCTGATATGACAGTCTTCAGCTTTCATCCCGTGAAGCATCTGGCCACCGGAGAAGGTGGCATGGTGACCACGGACCGCGCCGATTACGCCGAGACGCTGCGGCGTTTTCGAAATCACGGCTTATCGACCGACGCCCGCCAGCGCCAGAGCGAAGGACAATGGCATTACGAAATGGTGCTGCTGGGTTTCAACTACCGGCTTACCGACATCGCATGCGCCCTGGGCTTGTCGCAGCTGAAGAAGCTGGAAGAAAACTTGTCGCGCAGGCGCGAGATCGCTGCTCGATATGAGGTCGCACTTTGCGACCTCAAAGAAATCACTCTTCCCACTGTACGACCCGATGTGAACCCGGCCTGGCATTTGTATCCCATCCGGCTGAATCTTGAAAAGCTGAGTGCAGACCGAGGCAAGATTTTCCGCGCGTTGCGTGCGGAGAACATCGGCGTCAGCGTTCACTACATTCCAGTGCACCTCCATCCCTATTATCGCGATCGCTTTGGAAATCGCGCAGGCGAGTATCCGATCGCGGAGGCTGCTTACGCACGTCTGATCAGCCTGCCGATGTTTCACGGAATGAGCGACGGAGACGTGGCGGATGTGGTCCGCGCCCTTCAGAAAGTGATCCATCACTTCGCGAGATAAGAGATTTGGCAAATTCCGAAATGAAATCCGCTTTGATCGTAGGTGCTGGCTCAATTGGGCGCCGGCATATCGCGAACCTGAAGAAACTGGGCGTAACTAAGTTGGCGGCTTGCGATCCTCATCCTGAAAGGTTGGAGTACGTCGCAACGGAATTCCATGTCGAATGTTTCTCCACCATCGAAGAGGGTTTGGATAAGTTCCAGGCGGACGCGGTTCTGGTCTGTAGCCCACCGGTACATCACGTGGCCCAGGCCATGCAAGCACTGCGCGCGGGCGCGCACGTATTTATCGAAAAGCCTCTTTCCGATCGGATGGATGAGGTGGAAGCACTGGGAGACGAAGCGGCGAAACGACGGGCTGTGGTTCAGGTGGGATACAACCTGCGCTTCCATCCGTCGATACAGAAGTTGAAGGAGCTGGTGGATGCGTGCGCGGTGGGAAAAATCCTCTGGGCGCACGTGGAGGCGGGAAGCTATTTGCCAGACTGGCGCCCTTGGCAGGACTACCGTAAGAGTTACACGGCGCGTCGCGAACTGGGGGGAGGAATTTTGCTCGATGGATCCCATGAAATTGACTATGTGACGTGGCTTTTCGGCGCTCCGCAAGAAATAGCGTGCATGGCGGACCACGTGAGCCAATTGGAAGTGAACGTGGAGGACTGTGCCACGATCCTTCTCCGCTTTGCGGACGGAACTCGGGCCGACTTGCATCTTGATTTTATTCAGCGATCCTATTCTCGTTATTGTTCCCTAGTGGGACCGGAGGGCAAAGTGCAATGGGATTTGCTGAGTAATTCCGTGCAAATCCAGCGGCCTGGCAAAGAGGCCGAAATCGTTAAGTTCAACTACGAAATAAATGACGCGTATGTGGCGGAACTGGCGCATTTTATGGAATGCGTGCGAACCGGGGCGCGTCCCCGGTTCACTTTGCAAGACGCGATTCTTACTCTACGCATTGCTCTGGCCGCACGCGCCGCCGCGGAGGACAGGAAGTGGGTGTGGTTTGAGTAGCACGTCCAAGCCAGTGGCGATTATCCCAGCGCGGGGAGGTTCAAAACGGCTGCCCGGTAAGAATCTTAGTGTTTTTTTTGGCCACCCTATGATGGCCTATGGCGTATCTGCTGCCGTGAATAGCGGATTGTTTGAGCAGGTGATCGTCTCCTCCGACGATCCGGAGATTGGACGCGTCGCCAAATGGTATGGAGCCGAATTTATTGAGCGGCCAGCGGAATTGGCTACCGATACGGCAAAATCGATTGACGCAGTCACTCACGTGCTGCGAACCCTGGCCCAGCGGGATCAACGCCCCGATTACCTGTGCCAAATCTTTCCCAACTGTCCGCTGGTGACCAGCGCCGACGTTGTCGCCCACGGCAAATTGTTCCGGGAAGGGAACCGCGCCTTCCAGATTTCCGTTGTGACTTACCGCTGTGTCTATCCCGAGTGGGCGATGGTGGCAGACGCGGAAGGCCATGGACAGTGGGCTTTAGGCAAGGAATTTGTTGGGCGGAGCCAGGATTGCGCTCGCACTTTTTGCCCCACCGGGGCCGTGTGGTGGGCCCGTTGTGCCGACCTGCTTGCCCAGAACACCTTTTACGGATCGCCTTTTCATCTGGCGGAGATGGATGCGAACCGGGGCGTGGACATCGACGATGAGGAAGATCTGCGATTGTCGGAGTTGTTAGTGCTCGGACTTACCCAGCGCGACGGGCGCTCACCACTCGAGACGCCCGCTCAGGAAAGCTATTTCAGCCGATGACCGACTTGCACAATAACTTGCACAATAAAATGATCTGCACGATCCCCGCGCGCGGGGGCAGCAAGCGCCTGACCCGCAAGAATATGCGGGAATTGGCGGGCAAGCCACTGATCGCTTATTCGATTGAGGCGGCTTTGGAAAGTGGGCTATTCGAACAAGTGTATGTTTGCACCGAAGACGAGGCGATTGCGCGGACGGCAACGCAGTTCGGCGCCATCGTACCGCAGCTCGTGCCTGAAGATCTTTGCGGAGATCTAGTGGCGTCTCACATCCCCTGCCAATACATTGCGAGTCAACTGCGGTCACAGGGTCAGATCGACTCGCTGTTGTGTTTGCAACCAAGTTCTCCGCTGCGCAGCGCGCAAGATGTCCGTGACGCGGTTGAGAAGTTCTCCCAAGGTCACTGCGACTTCCTGGTCAGCGTAACGGCGATCGATCCGCATGACTTTCACTGGGCGGTCGTCCCGGGAGATGGCCCGTATTGGAAGATGTTTTTTGGCACGCAATACCACAAAGAGCGCCCGCTTCTGCCGCCGGTGTATCGTCCGAACGGATCGATCAAGGTTGCGAAGCTTAGCGCTCTGGCGGCAATCGGGCACTTTTTCGGGGAGCGGCTGGATGTGATCGAAACACCGCTCGAGCGTTCGGTGCACGTTGCCGTGGAATTCGACTTGAGATTGTGTGAAACCATTTTGCAGGGTCAGGGAATGGTTTCGTCAACTTCGAAGCCGGTGTCAGCTGTTTCAGGTTCGCTATGAAGATCCTACTCGTGCATCCCAGTGATGATCCGGGAAAAGGTTTATGGGTGGGCCAGCCCTGGGACCGGATCGTAGATCTTGGCCTGGGAGGAGAGAGGAGCTATCAGCGCTGGACACGAAAATTCGAGTGTCCAGTGACGACTTTGGATGCGCTGCGGCAAGGTTTTGACGACTTCCGGCGGATTCGCGACTTGCTTGGTCTGGGAAGCGGTCAACTGATCGACGAACACGGCCTGGACTGGTGGGAGATTATGTCGCTGCTGCTGCACGGAGAATTAGAGACGTTGATTCTGCTGCAGCGCTTTGCATCGACGGTTGGATCGAGCGACCAGGTATATGTTTCGCGTCCGGGTCCGCATGCGAGTTTCTTGCAATGCCTGTTGCCGTCGCCGGTGAACATTTTTCCGGTGCGCCGCGGATCTCAAAAGGGTGGGCTGGCGCACTACTTCCGCGTTTCCAGAAAACTTTCCACCCCGCAGATCATCGACGTTTTCTGGGACAAGTACGACGCGGGATATCAGCTTCGCGGGCGCTTCGGCCGAAGGCGCCAGTCTTCGCCGCAGGCGGTCGTGTTGCTTCCGAGCGCGTACGTGAATGTGTCCCGCACCGGGATTGCTTATGCAAATACTTTTCCGGAAGAAAATTTTCTACTGGTCACCACGCGACGGAGTGGCTGGGTTCAAGATCCGCCGCGGAATGTAGCAGCCACGTGGCTTTCCGTGTATGCCTCGGTGTGCGACCGCAGCGCTGAGCATCGTGAAATGGAAAGCCGATGGCGATCGCTGCTGCAGGAATTGTTGAGAACAACGGAATTCGAGATACTCGGCGGCCTGGGACATCTGCAGAATTTTCCGCGATGGATTCAGCGCGGATTCGAAGTGCGCGACGCCTGGCGAAATGTTCTCGACACGGAACCGGTTCAGGCGGTGCTGTGTGCGGACGACAGTAATCCGTATACGCGGATCCCCCTGCTTTTGGCGCAAGCGCGGGGATTGGCGAACATCGCAAGCCATCACGGAGCGCTGGATGGCCGCTACGTCTTCAAGCGCAGCTACGGGGATGTCATCTGGGCGAAAGGAAAGATGGAGGAAGATTATCTGGTGCGAAAGTGCGGAGTGCCACAGGAGAGAGTGGAGATCGCGGCGCCCGCGTTGCCGACGAATTGGACTGCCTCCGAGAAATTGGAACGCCAGGATTTCCGTCCTTACCTGCTTTTCTTTTCCGAAGCCTGCGAAGTGTCAGGTGGGAGGCAGGAAGAGTTCTACCGCGACATTTTGCCTCCACTCGCAGATTTGGCAATGGGTACGGGTCGCGAGTTGATTGTGAAGTTGCATCCGGCAGAAAGCCAGCGCGAACGAGCCAGCATCGTGGCTCGAATCCTGAGCGCCAAGCAAAAAAGCGTGACGCGAGTGGTGAGTGGTCCGCTCACGGAAGATCTTTTGGCCAAAGCCTGGTTCGGGATCACAATACTTTCCACCGTGGCGTTTGAATGCGCTCTTCGTGGAATTCCATGCTTCCTGTGCAAGTGGCTGGAATTCTGGCCTTACGGATATGTGGAACAATTTATTCGCTTCGGCGCCGGAGTCGGGCTCAACGATCCGAACGAAATCCAGAGAATTCCAGAGTACGTGCAGGCGAATCCGGTGAGCCCGGATGTGCGGGAGAATTGCTGGAAACCTGCGTCTCAGGGGCGACTGAGGGAGCTATTCACCGCATCGCGAAAAGCGTACACGACCGCGGTCAGATGAGTTATGGGCGGAATGCCATGGACAATTGTGTGTGTGAAGGAACTCTGTTAATTCGAGCGGATGCCAGCGTAGCAATGGGAACGGGCCACGTAATGCGATGTCTCGCGCTGGCACAGGCCTGGCAGGATTCAGGCGGCCGTTCGACTTTTGTCATGGCGGAAACCACGCCGTCTCTTGAGCGGCGGTTGCGCGAGGAAGGAATAGAAGTTGAACGCCTCGAAGTCAGTGCTGGGACGGCCGAAGACGCGGGAGAGACGGGGAGCATTGCGAGCAGAAAAAATGCGGAGTGGATCGTGGTGGACGGCTATCAGTTTGGCTCGGCCTACCAGTCGGCGATCAAAAAGGCTGGATTCAAACTGCTGTTCATAGACGACCACACCCATGCCGGGCCGTACAGTGCTGACCTGGTGCTGAATCAGAACCTGCACGCGAGCCGAGTTCTCTATGCCGAACGCGATCGCTCCACACAGTTGCTGCTGGGGCCGCGCTACGCCATGCTTCGACGCGAGTTTCGTCAGTGGCGTAACTGGCGGCGCGAGATCGCCCCGGTCGGACGAAAAATTTTGGTCACCATGGGAGGCAGCGATCCGGACAATCTAACGGCAAGAGTGATCGCAGCGATCCAGCAGCTTTCCAGCCCGGACCTGGAGACGACGGTACTGGTTGGCGGTAGCAATCCGCATCTGCCGTCGCTGGAGGAATTGATTCGCACGCAGAAGGCTCCGATGCGTCTCCTGATCGACACCTTCAACGTAAGCGAATGGATGACGTGGGCGGACGTAGCCGTCGCAGGTGCTGGAACGACGTTCTGGGAGATGTGTTTCTTGGGACTGCCGAGCCTTCTGATTGCGCTTGCACCAAATCAGGAGAGCGGTGCAGATACTGCGGGACGAATGGGTATTGCCTGCAACCTGGGCAACCAGGGCGAGGTGAGCGCATCCTCCATTGCGGAGAAACTAGCCGCGCTGCTGAATTCAGAAAATTGCAGAATGAAGCAGTCCGGGAGCGGGCGGAAGCTGGTTGACGGTCGCGGAGCGGGGAGGGTGGTTGCGTTCTTGCCAGACTTGAAGTTGCGGCGTGCGGTGGACTCGGATTGCGAAATGTTCTGGGACTGGGCCAATGATCCAGAGGCGCGCGCGGCCTCCTTCCGCTCCAGTGGGATCTCGTGGGAGGAACACGCGAAGTGGTTTCGCGCCAGGCTCGCCGATCCGCAAGCCATTCTCTACACAGCAACCGACAAAGATGGGGCGCGCGTCGGAGAGGTTCGCTATCAAATCCAAGGGAGGCGCGCCGTGTTATCGGTCAACTTGGGCGCAGGCTTTCGAGGGCGTGGACTGGGCCAGAAAATTATCGCGGTGGCTACGGAGAAGCTCTTCCATGATTCCGAAATCAATTTCATCGATGCCTACGTCAAACCGGCGAATGAGCCTTCGCTGAAGTTGTTTGCGGGCGCGGGTTTCCTCCGCTTCCCACCGGAAGTAATCGAGGGACAAGAAGCCGTCCATTTCGTTTTGGAGAGGAGTGCGGTTGCGTGACGGACGTCATGCAAATCGCGGGCCGTCGAATCGGAAATAGTTTTCCGGTGTACGTGATTGCCGAAGTCTCAGCCAACCATAACCGGGATTACGACCAGGCAGTCCGCATCCTTCGTGCCGCCAAGGATGCGGGCGCCGACGCGGTGAAGCTGCAGACCTACACTCCGGACACGATCACCATCGCCAGCGAGCGCGAGGAATTCCGCGTCAGCGGCGGGACGCTGTGGGATGGGCGAACGCTGCACGATCTTTATACCGAAGCCTTCATGCCGTGGGAGTGGCAGCCCGGACTTAAGAAGCTGGCGGAAGATTTGGGAATGCATTGTTTCTCCAGCGCTTTTGATCCGACGGCGGTGGATTTTCTGGAAGAGATGAACGTCCCCGCTCACAAAGTTGCGTCGTTTGAACTCGTGGACATTCCGCTGATCCAGAAAATGGCCAACACCGGTAAGCCGCTGATCATGTCCACGGGGATGGCGACGGTGGAAGAAATCGATGAGGCCTTGCAGAGCGCTCGCCAGGCGGGCGCGGCGGAGATTGCTTTGCTGAAGTGTACGAGCGCGTATCCGGCGCCTCCGGAAGAAATGAATTTGCGAACCATCCCGGAAATGGCGCGACGATTCAACGTCCCTGTGGGATTGTCAGATCACACGATGGGCATCGCGGTGCCCGTAGCGGCGGTTGCGCTGGGCGCCTGCATCATCGAAAAACATTTGACGCTCTCGCGATCGATTCCCGGGCCGGACAGCGCGTTTTCGCTTGAGCCGCATGAATTCAAAGCGATGGTGGATGCGCTACGAATCGCCGAAAAAGCTATTGGCAAAGTGCATTTTGGTTTGAGCGAAAAGGAAGAGGCGAGCCGCGCGTTTCGCCGTTCGTTGTTCGTGGTGGCGGATGTGAAGCAGGGTGAAGTATTCACAGCGCAGAATGTGCGCTCCATTCGGCCCGGAAACGGGCTGCACACGCGGCATTTGCGGGATGTATTGGGCAGGAGCGCGGCGCAGGGCATCAAGCGCGGTACTCCTCTAAGCTGGGAATTTGTGGTCCGATCATGAGGTGCTGGTTGTGAGCCCGATTTTAAAGCGTGTGGCTCACACATTGAACCATCCCATCCTGTCGCAGCAGACTTCCGACGAAGCCTGGCGTGAGATTTCGGGGAGCCGTAGCCTGCTGGAACTTCAGCCCATTCGGACATCGTTGTTTACTAGCCCCCGCCACCCTTAGTCAAGGATTGGTACTACTATGTATTTTCCAAGTCCGAAGCGAATGGAGAGAAGTGAGTCTTGCGTATCGCCGTGCACCGGGAAATTCCTGAAGACCCCGAGCTTCATCGTCAATGGAATGCGGTTGCGCTCCTGGCGGAGCGGCCGCAGGTGTTTTACACGTGTGAGTGGGCGCTCGCGGTGCAGGCGGCCTACCGGTCGTCGTTGAAAACGCTGCTCCTGTTGGGTTACGACCAGGATGTTCTTATTGGCGTGGCATCGTTGGCCACCGATCCGGCTGGGAGAAATGTAAGTTTTCTAGCCGCCACTACGGCCGACTACTGCGACTTTTTGACTGCGCCACAACGGCGCGGCGAGTTCGTTGATGCCGTTTTTGCGGAGCTGCGCAAAACCAACGCGGCTTCGCTGGCATTGACTAATCTTCCAGCCGATTCGCAGACCGCGAACTCGCTGCGCGATATAGCGGGAAAGCACGGCCTTCACGTTTACATGCGACCGGCGTATTTATGTTCCCAAGTAGAGCTGGGTGCCGGAGAGCGGCGTCAGGAGCTGAAGACCGCGCTCGCGGGTAAGAAAAAACTTCGGCGCTGTCTGCGCGAGATGGAGCGTGATGGGCCCGTGAGTTTCGTCCATCTGCAGTCTTGGGAGAGAATTCAAGCGGCGTTGCCCGCATTTGCTGACGCCCACGTAGCGCGTTTTCTGGCCACGGGGCGCGTCAGCAGTTTGGCTACGCCGGAGCGGCGATTCTTCCTGGAAGAACTCGCGAGGCGATTTGACGGGAGCGGCGTGGTCACGTTGAGCCTGCTAAAAATTCAGGACCGTCCCGTGGCATGGAACTATGGGTTTCGATTCCACGGAAGTTGGTTTTGGTACCAGCCAACCTTCGGCAACCAGGAAGAGAATTCACCTGGTCATTGTCTGCTCTCGAGGATTGTGATCGAAGCCTGCGACATGGAAGGGATAGAGGTCGTCGATCTGGGCCTCGGTGCCGAGGGTTACAAGGAACGGTTTGGGAACAGTACGCGCCAGACTCTTTACGTCACGCTGACAAGGTCGTTGTTCCGCCATCTGCGAGAAATAATGAGGTATCGCGTAGCCAGCGCATTGAAGCAATCGCCCAGGTTTGAGTCGGTGGTTCGCCGCTTCATTAGCCGCGTGGGCTCGGTTGGAGACTCCACACCTTGAATCAAAAAAACATTTAGACTGATGCATCTCGATTCTTGAGGGGTGGAGAGCGGTGGGGATTTTGCCATCCGAACTACAGACTGGTGCGACCGAGACTGGTGCGACCGAGACTGATGCAACCGACTCGCGCTGCGCGACGACTGCCCCTGAGGCCGGCGCCGAGACTGCATCCGCGGCACCGCTAAGCTTCCAGTCGGAGATGGGCCGCATCTCGCGGCAATCAGGAATCGTCTTTGCGGGGACAATCTTCGCCGCAATTTGTGGCTACGTCTTTAAAGTTTATCTGGCGCACGTCCTGGGAGCGGAAGCTCTGGGGCTTTATGCCCTTGGAATGACGATTATCGGCTTCCTTGGCATCATCAATGGATTGGGTCTTCCGGACTCTGCCGTCCGATTTGTAGCTCTTTACATGGCGTCGAAAAAGTTCGAAGCGCTACGATCGCTGTTATGGAACGGCTCATGGATACTGCTGGCCAGCAACCTGATCTTTGCCGTGATCGTTCTGAAGGCCGGCCCCTGGATCGCCACCCGTTTTTATCATTCACCACAACTCGTGCGCTACCTTCCGCTATTCGCGCTGATCATGATTACGGGCGCGTTAAGCACGTTCTTTGGCAAGGTGCTGGCAGGCTACAAAGAAGTCGGTCGCCGCACCGTGATCACCCGCTTTGTCGCCAGCCCAGTCACCATGGCTGTCACGATTGTGCTGGTCATCCTGGGTGGCGGATTGTGGGGATATCTAGTCGCTCAGATCGTTAGTGCGGTCGTGGTGCTGGCGTTGCTTGTGTCGCTGTTGTGGCGCCTCACTCCCGTCGCGGCCCGGGCGCTGGATGTGACCAAGCTCTCGATTGAGCCTGAGGTCTGGTCATTCTCCGCGGCCATGTTCGGCGTGGGCATGATGGAATTCCTGATGGGCCAAACGGACCGCGTCGCTCTTGGTTATTATCGCGGAGCGCATGATGTTGGAATTTATGCGGTGGCCGCCGCCCTCGTTGCCTACGAACCGATCATCCTGCAGTCAGTGAATCAAATCTTTGCGCCGGTGATTGCGGATATACATACTCGCGGCGATCACTTGCTGCTGGGACGTTTGTTCCAGACTCTCACCAAGTGGATGCTGGGCCTGACGTTTCCTTTGGCGGTCGTGATGATGGTGTACGCCCGTCCGATCATGGCGATATTCGGGCATGATTTCGAGGCGGGCTGGCCCATCCTCGTGATTGGAACCTGCGGTCAATTGGTAAACTGCGGTGTGGGATCCGTGGGGTGCATCCTGCTGATGTCTGGCAATCAGCGCCGGCTGATTCGAGTGCAGGCCTACATGGCCGTAACCATGGTGGTTCTAAGTGTCTGGTTGGTGCCGCTCTGGGGTATGTTGGGAGCCGCCGTCGCCGCAGCGATTACGAACGTGGGCGTGAATGTCTGGAATCTGGTGGAAGTAAGAGCGGCGCTTAAGTTGTCTCCCTACAATCGCAGCTATTTGAAACTGTTGCCGTCGATTGCCATTGCTCTGTTGACGACGTTGCTGGTGAGCAAGCTTTCAACATTCATGAAGGCGGATTGGGTAATGATTTTCATCGCGCTGGTGCTTGCCTACGGAACATTTTCCGGCATGGCTTTTGTGATGGGTCTGGACGCGGATGACCGCTTGATCGCCAATGCCGTTTGGACCCGCGTGCGAGGAGCTTTCGGACAATGAGGTCCAGTGGTCAATCATGAGCGAATCGCGCCAGATCCGGCTCCCCGAAGATTTGTGCGTCGCTGCGGAAAAGAAATTTGCCGGCAGATTCGGCAATAAGTTCGGTAGCTTGGACGAACTGGTGGCTTTTCTGCTGCGAGAGTTAGTGAGTGGCGATACGGTTGAACTGGATCAGGCCGAGCAGGCGGCGGTGGAGCAAAGGCTTAAGGATTTGGGATACCTGTGAATTCGACCTGTAAGGACGTGGAGCGCATGCCCCTGGAGTTCTACGCGACCAACGATCTTTCTCAGCCCGATCTTTCTCAGCCCCTGATATGCGAGATCACGGATTTTCTGGATAGCCAGGAGACAAGCCATCTTTTTCAGTTTCCGCAGTGGAACGTCACTGGCGCAAGATTTGCACTGCTTCGGGAAAGCGGAAAGATTCAGTGGTTCTGTACTTTCGGAACGCATCGTCCTCTTGGGTCTTCTTTGCCCTGGATGCGGGCCGTCGTCGCGAATCGAGGGCCGGTTTGCGATGACTGCGCCCTATGGCAGGCGGCGACTGCGGAATTTATCGAGCAGATGAGGAGCGAGGGGTTTACTTATTTTGACGCTATTCCCGACTGGGTGGAAACACCGGAAAGAAGTCTGGAGAATCGTCTGCGCAATTCAGGATGGCAGGAGCGGGGCGGAGAGCGGACATCGTTGCGCCTGGATCTTACCAAAAGCGAGGATGAAATCTTCGCGAACTTTCGCAAGAACTCGCGTTACGAAGTGCGGCGCGCAGAACGCATGAACGTGTCAGTGGTGCCAGGTTCGGCGGACGCGGAGATCGAAGAATTCTTGACCTTGCACTCGCGACTGGCGGATCGCAAAGGCTTTGCGGCGGAGGCGCCTGAAGATTTGCGAGGCGCCATCCATTGGTTGACCACGGCGGATTCGCGCGGCGCGCTGCTGCTGGCTTGCATGGAAAATCAGGTTTACGGCGGAGCGGTCATCGGACGCGCCGGACGGCGATGTTGGTATGTTTGGGGAGCGGCTGAGAAGCACGAGAACTTCAACGTTGGCCACATCCTGCAATGGAGAGCTTTACTGTGGGCGAAATCGCATGGCTGCAACGAGTACGATTTCGGTGGTTACACTCCGGGTGCAACCTCCGGCCCGGCCTGGTTCAAGGCGGGCTTCGGAGGCTCGGTTGTGCATTTTGTGCGGCCACACCGTATGGTGATTCGGCGCGGTTACTACCGCGCCTTCGACTTAATTTTTCGAATGAGAGAGTTGAGCAAACCGGCGTGGGCGGCGCGCAGGAAGGCGCGAGATTTGCTGGCGACCAACGCTCTGGCAGAGGAGTGAAACTGAACCGCATCAAATCCATAACGAACGAATTGAGACTCTCATGCTGAACGCCTTGCGTAAAGTATGGCGGCTCGGGCATGAGCGATCCGTTGAGGGCGTCGTCTTCGGGCGTCCATTGGTCGTTCTGCAAAGCGATGACTGGGGAAGAGTCGGCGTGCGGGACCGCGAAGGTTGGGATCAGTTGAGGAATTCAGGAGTGAATCTGGGCGAGCGGAGCTACGACTTCTATAGTCTCGAAACTGCCGAGGATGTTGAAGCGCTCGTCTCGCTGCTCAATCGCCACCGTGATTCGACTGGGCGGCCCGCGTGTCTGGGGATGAACTTCATAATGGCGAATGTCGATTTCGCGAAAGTTAGCGCGGATAATTTTCGACAGATCCATCTTCGTTCTTTAACCGATGGCTTGCCGGAGGGTTGGAACCGACCCGGCCTTTTCGCGGCCTACCAGCAAGGGATCTCCGCCGGTGTATTTTCGCCCGCACTCCACGGCACAACGCACTTCTGCCGCGCTGCGGCGGAACGGCACCTGAATGATGCGGGAGAGCGAGGCAGTCTTCTGCGAACGTTGTGGAAGGCGGGTGTCCCTTATATTCACTGGCGCATGCCGTGGATCGGATTTGAATATTCCGACCCGGGACACAATGGGCGGGAAGCATTCCTGAACTCAGAAGCTCAAGCGGGGATGATTGCCGACGCGGTAAAGACCTTTACACGATTATTTTCGAAGCCTCCGCGCTCGGCCTGCGCTCCCGGCTATCGCGCAAATAGGAGTACGCATCATGCATGGGCGAACCATGGCATTCAAGTGGCGCAGAATGGACCTGGGAGTTCGATGCCACCGCACTTTGAAACGAACACTAGCTCGGATTGCGCAGCCAACTCCGTTTTGCATTTGTACCGCACGCTGGATTTCGAGCCCTCCGCAGCGCAGGAATTCTCCGTGAAGGCTTGCGTGCGAACGGCTGAGGACTGCTTTGCCCGCGGCGCTCCTGCGATCATTTCGGTTCATTCCATAAACTTTCATTCAACGCTGAAGGATTTTCGGAGCCGTACGCTGCGCTTGCTCGACGAGTTTCTGACTGCTCTCGAATCGAAATATCCGGATCTTCTATATGTTCGCGACGAAGACCTTTACGACTTGGTGGCTAGAGGCACCTTCGAATCAACGCACTCTGCGGTGAAGGTCGCGGTAACGAAGCGGACATTCAAAGCTGCCGCGGTTGCGGAAGCGGAGAGAGCGTAGATGGCTGAGCGAAAATCGGCGTTACTGGTCACCGTGGACTGCCTGCGCGCGGATCATTGCGGCTTCGCGGGCTATCAGCGCTCAACCACTCCTTTCCTCGATGGGCTGGCCGCCGAGAGTTTTGTTTTTCCTACGGCGATCGTGGCTGGCGTCCCGACCTATTATTCGCTTCCCGCGATTATGGCGTCGCGCTATCCCCTGGCCTTGGGACGGGAGGTGCTCGGTCTTGCAGTCCAGGAAAAAAATCTGGCTTCGGCATTTAAGGATGATGGGTACACGACGGCGTTTTTCGGTGCCGCCAATCCTTATCTCTCGCCGCAGTTTGGCTACGATTTTGGCTTCGATACATTCTGCGATTTTCTAGACAGCGACCTTGCCCCAGTCTCCGACATGTCTACTAACTCGGCGCAACGCACTCACTGGCCGGGAAAATTGAACCGAGCCCTCGCGAACGTGAGTCACAAGATTCCAGCATTGGGTGCGGCTTACGATGAACTCTATTTTCAGTACTGTCAGCGCTTAGCCTCTCCCGCCGCTAAATCGCTGGATAATCTGCGCCGCTTTCCGGCGGCCGATGTAATTGTCGACCGCGCCCAGACTTGGTTGTCCTCTGTCGGAGAAAAGCCGTTCTTTTTGTGGCTGCACTTCATGGATCCGCATTCTCCTTACTATCCCACTCAAGAAGCGCTGGAAAGTTTAGGCGAGCGCCACCTCACGGCTGCTCGCGCCAGTTACTTGAACGAGTCCTGGAATCGATCCGACGTTGGGAGCATGCGTCTGCGACGCTACCGCCGTGAAGTCACTGCGATGTACGATGCTGGCATCCGCTGGGTCGATGCGCAATTGTCCAAGCTGGCGGAGACTATGCGCCGGCGCAAACTATGGGAAATTTGCATTTTTGCTCTTACCGCGGATCATGGAGAGGAGTTCCTGGAACACGGTGGCCGGTACCACGCACCATCGTTGGCTGAAGAACTAATTCACGTTCCGCTCTTGCTTCGCGTGCCGGGTGCGGTAAAAAGAGCGGTTTCCAACAATCCGTTCAGCCTGATCCATCTCGCGCCCACTCTTCTCGAAGCTGCTGACTCGTCAATTCCCGAAGAATTTCAAGGACAAAGCTACTGGACGCACATCCGGGAGGGCAAAGCGTGGAACGAAATTGCAATTGCGGAGTCTGTTGCGGGATGTACGAATCCGTTCCGCGTTGAACAGCGCCGCGGTTCTCGTTTGCTGGCGGTTCGTGAAGCAGGATACAAACTGGTTTTGAACTTTGACACGCATGCCGAGGTTTTGTTTGATCTGAAAGCCGATCCGGACGAGCGATCGCCATTGCCTGAGCATGCCGCGAAGCCCGAGCGACGGCGCTTGCTGGAGGCCGCGCTGGCCCATTTACAAAAATCGACTTATCAACGCACGTCGGACTCTTACTTGCGTACACGCTTGCGTGAGATCGCACTCCATCCTTTCAGCGCGGCCGCCGAAGCTACTACGCGCGCAGCCCGCCATGCCGCTGCAAGCCGAGTCGGGTGACGAGAAACCAGATGAAGCCGGTCAAAATTCTGGTCGATTCTTTCGCGGACGAGGCACTGACGAATGCTCAAATGATCAATGCACGGGAAATCGTGAGCCGCCTCGACTCAGACCGCTTCTCCGTGACCATGTTCGCGCTCGGTGCGCCCGCGCCGCAGATTCTCGCTCGGCCGAATACACGTTTGATTCACCTTCCGCACCGCTTGCAAACGATTCCTTTGTTTGCGCGATTCCTTTTCGGCGGCCAGGATATTGTGTTCTATCTGAAGGCCTCGCCGGCCAGTCGATGGTATTTGCAACTGCGCTCGCGCCATCGCAGCCATGGCGTGATCGTTGGCACAATTGAGTCGCAGACCGACTGGCGGGATGAGTCAATCACGCCGCAGTCGATTCGCCTGTTCGAGAAAACCGTTCTGCGCTGCGACTATTTATTCAGCAACTCAGCGATGGTCAAGCGCAGCCTGGAAACGAATTACGGTTTGCCAAGTGAAGTCATTCCCACGGGGGTTGATACGGAATTCTTCACTCCCAATTGGGAGAGGCCGGCGAACTTCAGGCCACGCGTGCTCTTTGTCGGAGCGCTGCGCGCCTTCAAGGGCCCACGCGTTCTTTTCGACGCTGCCCAACGCTATCCGCAAGCGGATTTCATTTTGGTGGGAGATGGACCCTTGCGTGAAGAACTGCGTGATCGTGCCAGATCCCTGGCGAATGTTGAAATGCGTGGAACACTAGGACGAGCCCAGATCCGCGAAGAATATCGTAGCGCAGATATTTTTATGTTCCCGTCGCGATGGGAAGGATCGCCCCGGGTGCTGATGGAGGCCGCGGCGAGCGGCTTGCCGGTAATCGTCCGCAAGGACTACCAACCGGAATCCGTGATTGACGGCGCAACCGGCTTCCTTGCAAATGATGATAGTGAGATGATGACACGCCTGGGCCAACTGCTGGCAGATGCTGATTTGCGTCGAAGGCTCGGTCAAGCCGGGCGTTCTCACATTGCTCAATTCAGTTGGGACGTGATCACCCGCCAGTGGGAGGATGCCTTCACTCGTCTGGCGCTCGCGCAAAAGAAAAGAAGGGATTCGCGATCTTGATCCAAGACGGCGCAGGAAAATTTCGTCATCCGGTCCTCAAGCCGGATTTCACAGTGCTCGATGCTCAGTTCTCTGGGGAGTTCGTTGCGTGATCCCGAAGCTGGTTATCGTTACCGAAATCATTGCGCCGTACCGGATTCCGGTTCTCAACGCCCTGGCGGCAAGGCCAGAACTTGAGCTTGAGGTTGTGTTTCTCTCCGAGAACGATCCCACGCTGCGGCAGTGGAAGGTTTACAAGGATGAAATCAAATTCCAATATCACGTGCTCCCGGCGTGGCGGCAGCGTGTGGGCAGATACAACTTGTTAATCAACCGCGGAGTTCATTCGTCTCTGAGCCGCATCAAGCCCGATGTCGTATTGTGCGGGGGATACAACTATCTCGCCTCCTGGGCTGCCGCTTACTGGGCCAGGACTCATCGGGTGCCATTGTTGCTTTGGTCCGAGAGTACGACTTGGGATCGGCGGCGCGGTTATCGTCTGGTGGAATTCCTGAAGGCACGTTTTCTGAAGCTGTGTACGGCATTCGTTGTCCCTGGGAAGTCCTCGTTCAACTACTTGAAGGCTCTGGGGATCACGGAGGGCAGAATTTTTACCGCGCCGAACGCGGTTGACACGTCTCTGTTTTCGAAATTAGCGGAAACGGCGCGCAGCCATGAATCTCAAGTGCGTGCTCGCCATCGTCTGCCGTCTCGATACTTTCTCTATGTCGGTCGTCTAGTCAGAGATAAGGGAGTTTTTGAACTTCTAGACGCTTATGCTCAGTTGGAAACTGGGCTCCGCTCCAGCGTTGGTTTGGTATTCGCTGGCAGTGGTTCTGACCATCGCGAACTGGTTGAACGATCCGCAAAAATCATGCCTGGGATGACTCAGTTTCTTGGCTTCGTGCATCGGGAGGAGTTGCCGGAGATTTACGCGCTGGCCGAGGGATTGATTTTTCCGACGCACAGCGATCCTTGGGGACTGGTGGTAAACGAAGCGATGGCGTGCGGCTTGCCCGTGATTGTCACAAGCGTCGCGGGATGTACGTTGGATCTGGTGCAAGACGCCTGGAATGGATTCGTGGTTCCGCCTCGGGACGCGTCTGCACTTGCGCGCGCGATGGCGACTTTGGCCGAGGATTCCGAACGGCGGATGGAAATGGGAAACAGAAGCCGCGAACGCATCCAGGCTTACTCGCCGGCGGCCTGGGCTCAGGGAATATTAGAAGCGGCGAGGTCAGCGTGCCTGCAGTCCTATCCTCAGGGTTAGAACTGGTAATATACTGGCTCCAACCAATCAAAGAATACTCGCGTGCTTGAGCGTTTCGGAGAATTTGGAATGGCAGATCCAGGGTCGCGAATTGCAGGGTCGCGAATTGAAGGTGAAGGAATGCGGCAAGAACTCTCTGGCCGGCGAGTGGAAATATTGGAGTGCACGTTAAGAGATGGAAGCTACGCGGTCGATTTCAAGTTCACCGAAAACGATACTGCAGTCTTGGCAGGCGTTCTCGATCGGCTGGGTTTTCGTTGGATCGAAGTCGGGCACGGTGTGGGCTTGGGTGCTGCCAAAGCCGGCAAAGGCACGATGCCCGCGTCGGATGAGCGCTTGATTGAAGCGGCAAAGCGAGCCGCTCCCCACGCGCAGATTGGATGTTTCTTCATTCCAGGGATCGGAACAGCCGATCAACTAAAATCCGCGCGCTCCGCCGGACTTGATTTTATCCGTATTGGCTACAACGCTCCCGAAATCGAAGACGCCTTTTCTTACCTGACCCTGGCCAGGGAATTAGGGCTCAAGGTATGCCTGAATTTCATGAAGACCTACGGCATTTCTCCCGCGGCGTTCGGCGAGAAAGCCAAAGCCGGAGCGGCTGCCGGGGCGGACGTAGTCTACTGCGTCGACTCCGCAGGCAGCATGTTGCCCGAAGATGTGCGCAAATATTTCAGCGCTGCGCGCGAACGTTCCGATTGTCAGTTGGGTTTTCACGGACACAGCAACCTGCAGTTCGCCGTCGCGAATAGCGTGGAAGCCGTTCGTTGCGGTGCTAATTTCATTGACACCACGCTCTACGGATTGGGACGCAGCGCGGGCAACGTTCCTACCGAAATTGCCGTGGCTGTCTTTCAGAATCTCGGGATCGAAACTGGAATCGATCTCTTCGACGTGATGGATGCCGCGGAAGAATTCATGGGCCCGCTGATGTCGCAAATGCAGCTTTACGACATGATGTCAGTCGCGATGGGATGCAGTCAGTTTCATTCCTCGTTCCTGCCAAAAGTCGCGGCGGCGGCGCGCAAACACGGAGTAGAACTGCGCAGGCTTGTCGTCGCGATGGGAAAGCTCGACCCCGTCAATCTCGATGAAGAGAATCTGAATCGCGTGGCCTGCAGCCTGCCGAAGGTGATACCAGGAAAGGCTCGTGAGATTTTGACTTCGTTCTCCGCGCCCGGCATCTCGGCGCACAGCATCAGCAGTTCGCTCTCGGCAGTGCGGTCCTTGGTGGATGGAATGATCGCCACCTGTGCCAAGCGCCGCGCCCGTCCTGTGCTGGAACTCGTCGCCTCGGAATCCCCTTCGCAGGAACTGGTTCTGGCCGACCTTGTTCTCGCCGAGGGTCCGGTCGTGCTCGGCAGAGTAGTTTACGGATCGTTCGAAGTCTTGGAGCAGGTGTTGAAAATGACCGGCGGTAGTGTGCCGTTATTTCTCAATGATCAGGACGGAGGCGCGTGGGGCGCCGAGTGGCCCGCATCGCTGGTAGAAATTGTAGGCGCCGAAAGAATCTTGCCGGTGCGCTCCAAGCGTCTGGTTGCTGGCTACCTGGAAGATGTGCTCACCGCTGCGGCCCAGCGCTGTGGCGATTTCTGCATCCTGATCTATGGCAGCCCGGGCTCCGCTCTATTGACGCATTGTTCAGAGACTTTCAATAACGTTGTGGTGCACGGTGAATTACCGCCGAACGCGCCAGAAAACTCCTGGCAGATTGCGGATTTTTCTGATCGCATGCATTTCGACTTGGGCATTGGTGTTGCGCTGCTTCTCTGTCCGCCCAGCGGCGCCGACTCCGCGTCCATTGATCAGCTCCTTTTGCCGGAGGGTCTCGTGATTACCGCCGGCCACTTCCCCCGTTTTGAGATGGATATTCCCGGCCGTTCCGTTCTGCGTCTCGATCCCAACCAGGCCTACCGCGGCCAGATGGACCGGTGGGTGGCCATGTCCAATCTCATGAAGTCGGCTCAGCCCACTCCGATGGCGATGCAATGAAGATTCGCGAAACGATTCTTAAAATTGTGGAATGCCACGGAGCCCGCGTCTTTCTGGTGGACGCGAGCACCGGGAATGAAATTACATACCGCGAGTTTCACCGTCAGGCTTGCGCTTTGGCTGCGGAACTGCGCGAGCGAGGCGTGCGCAAGGGCGACCGCGTCGGGGTGATGCTTCCGAACTGTTGTGAGCTGGCAGTCCTCTACTTCGCCTGCATTTATCTCGGCGCTGTAATCGTTCCGGTCAATCCGACGCTCAGCAGGAGTGAAGTCCGTTTCATATTGGGGAGTTGCAGGCCCGCTCTAGTCGTGGCGAGCACGTCGTCGGCAGAATCAGTCCGCGAGTTCCACTCGAATGTGCTGCGATTACAAACGGCGCAGGAAGTGGATGGGAACGCACCCCACCAAATCAAGATCGCGGCTCTCAAGGAGCGCAAGGATTTCGTGCCGCTCGAAACCGCGGATGCCGAAGATCTGGTTGTGATCATGTACACGTCCGGCACTTCGGCAAAGCCGAAAGGATTGGCGCACAAGGTGGGCCGTATGTTCCGCAACGCCTTGGCATTCGCCAGCGCTCAGGGAATCAATGAAGATTCCAGATTTTATCTGACGCTTTCGATGGCGTACATGGGCGGTTTCTACAACTTACTCGTATTGCCATTCTTGTGCGGCGCCAGCGTAGTGGTGGATCACGTCTTCGATGCTCGGTCGAGCTTGCATTTCTGGGAGAAAGCGAAAAATAACAAGGTCAACACGCTATGGATGGCTCCAACCGTGTTGTCCATCCTGCTGCGTATGGACCGCGGCCGTACCGGCGAGGAGTTTTGCCGCAGCTCCGTGCGCCACGTTTTCGTGGGCTTCGCTCCGCTTCCGCTAAAGGTAAAAGATGAGTTTGAATCGCGCTATGGCGTGCGATTGATCGAAAATTACGGTCTCTCGGAAACTTTGTTTGTCACCGCTCGTTCGGAAAACACGCGCAGTAGCCCAGGTTATGTCGGCGAGGCCCTACCTGGAATAGCGCTGCGAATCGTCAATGACGACGGAGAACAACAGGCTCCTGGCGCGGAAGGCGAAGTACAAATTCTCACTCCGGATCTGATGGCTGGCTACCTCGACGCCGAAGGGCGCCTGCTGGAAATGAACGCCGCCGCGTGGTTTGCGACGGGTGATGTTGGCCGCCTTGACGGCGAAGCTTCACTTTCAATTACGGGACGCAAGAAAGACATCATCATTCGCGGAGGTGTGAACATCAGCCCTGCGGCCATTGAAGACATGCTGATGCACGTTGACGGCGTCTCCGAAGTGGCCGTCGTGAGTATTCCTCACGAACTCTATGGCGAAGATATTGTGGCCGTGCTGAAACTGGAGGCAGGGGCAGAAGTGGATTTGATTTTGGAATCGGTCGCCGCGCATGCCAAACGAAATCTGGCGCAGCATCAGCAGCCTGCCCGCTACATGGCGATCGATGAACTGCCCCGGACGACGAGCGGCAAGGTACAAAAGGTCCGCATCCGCGAGTTGGTGGCAGAGAAACTGCAAGTAGGTTCAAGTTCGGCGTCTTGCAAGCTGGCGACGGAGAGCGCAACCGCGTCCCGCTGATGATTTACACTGATTGATCCCGCACTTGATGATTCGCATCGACTGATTTGTAGTGCTTGACACGCGCCGAGGATACGCGCAGAACGATCGCGCCGAACGACACGCGCTGAAGACCACGTATGAAAATTATTGACCTCTCCTTGCCCATCGAAGAAGGCATGATGACGTTTCCGACCCACTGGCATCCTGTGGTCGAGATCACCATCCTAGGCCGTCACGGCATCGAAGGCCGCGAGACCCGCAAAGTAGTCTTGGGAACGCACATTGGTACGCATGCCGACGCACCTCGCCACTTCATTCCAAACGGCCGGACGATCGATGAAGTCTCTCTAGACGTGCTCGTCGGACCCGCCACCGTGGCGGACTTCACCGGATGCCGGCCTTTGCAGGAGATCGACATCGCCGACCTTAAAGAAAGATTGGGCGATGAAATCCCGGCGCGCTTGATTTTGCGGACGGGCTGGTCCGAATATTTTGGCAACATGAAGTTTTACAACGAATATCCATTTCTCTCCGAAAACGCGGCGCAGTGGCTGGTGGACAAAAGCGTGCGTCTCATCGCCATGGACACTCCATCTCCCGATAACCCTGCCCATTCGCGGGGAACGCCCAAGGATTCTCCCAACCACAAGGTTCTCTTGGGCGCGGGAGTGGTCCTGGTGGAATACCTGGCCAACCTGAAGGCTTTGACCGCAGCGGAAGTTGAACTCATCGTGATGCCTTTGAAGCTGAAGGGATGCGATGGCGCGCCCGCACGATGCGTGGCCATTGAAAGATAAAAGAAAAGGTAAAAGAAAAGATCAAGGTGAAGTTGAGAACAGAAGTTGAGACGTGGCTCAAGGATTGGTTCGAGAAGCGGGCGAAGATTGGCAGGCTAAACGGCCAATCTTTGCTCGACGTCGACTACTTCGAAGCGGGCTGGCTCACCTCGATGGAGGTGGTGGAATTCATTACCGAGATCGAGCAGCAGTTTGGAATGCAGTTTTCCGATGAAGACATGCAGGATCCGCGTTTCGTAACCATCGCCGGCCTTACGGATCTGATTCTGGCGCGCTCGACATGGCGCAGTGAGAGCAAGTAACTTCAGACATCGTGCATCACGGCTGGGGGCGCGCCAATAAAATAGTGGATAACGTCACACGGCCAAAGTTGCATGTTCTTACGCTCACGCCTTTTTATCCTTCCCATGGAGACGAAGTCAGTGGGTGCTTTGTCGCGGAAGCGCTGCGGCCGATCCAGGCTCTGGGCGCGGCTTCTTCCGTGATTGCGGTCGACTCGATTTATCATGCCCGCAGACGATCCAGCGAGCAGTCTCCCGCCGATTGGATACGCTATCCGCAGCTGCCCGGCAACTTCGGACTGGCAAGCGCAGGCAACTTTCTGGGCGCGGTGCTTTTGCGCAGAGTCCAGCAACTTCATCGGCGCTCGCCGGTGAATGTGATTCACGCGCATGCGGCCTTGCCTTGCGGGCATGCTGCGGCGTTCCTCTCGCGTCGCATGGGCATTCCGTTTGTGGTTACCGTGCATGGCCTGGACGTTTTCAATCGTTGTTTTCAGGATGGGATTGCTGCACGCTGGCGGCGGAAAACTTCTCTGCGTGTCTATGCGGGTGCACGCAAAGTGATCTGTATCAGCGAAAAGATTCGCCAGCTGTTGACCGATGGAATGGCCGGGACGGGCGACACGGTAAACGCCGAGGTTGTCTATAACGGAACTGACGCCGAAGTGTTTACACCCGGAAATTCACAAGACGAGCGACCGATTATTCTGATTGTCGGAAATCTGCTGGCGGGAAAAGGGCACGAACTTGTCTTGAAGGCTTTCGCCAGATTGAAGGATTCCCGTCCCGGCTTGCAATGCCAAATCATTGGTGAAGGCGCGGATCGAGACCGGTTTAGCGCTCTGGCAACGGATTTAGGAATCGACGATCGGGTCCATTTTTTCGGACGGCGAAGGCGCTCTGAAGTGGCCGAAGCCATGCGTAACTGCACAGTTTTTGTTTTGCCCAGCCGATACGAAGGCTTGGGATGTGTTTATCTAGAAGCGATGGCTTGTGGCAAACCGGCAATCGCATGCCATGGCCAGGGTATCGACGAAATTATTTATCACGGCAGCAACGGATGGCTCATTCCGATCGACGGCTTGGAGGAATTAGTGCAAGGGCTGCAGATCCTGCTGGGGAATGCCGAACTGCGCGCGCAGATTGGCAAAGCCGCGCGCCGGACCATTCTCGACAATTTGACTTTGTCGCATCAGGCTGGAAAGTTGATGAGAATTTATGAGGAAGCTGCGCGATGAATGCGCCGACGCCAATCCCAGATCAGAGTTCTCTGCAGGCACGCCTCGTCACTCTCGCGGAGAAAGATGTCGGTGAGATGGCATGCTTCATAGCGGGTGAGTCGGGGCGAACTACGGAATCAGTGGACGCGCATCTCCGTTGGTTCTTGCTTGAAAATCCGGCGCGTCAGCCCGAAGATCCGCTGGGCTTCGGACTGCGCTTGGAGGATCAACTCGCAGGATGCATTCTGTGCGTTCCGCAAGTCTTTTGTTTGGGGAATGAAAGAATCACAATGATGGGTTCTAGTTCGTTCTACGTGGACAATCGTCATCGCGGCTACGGGGGCCGAATTTTCCTGAAGTACTCCCGCCTTGCGACCCGGCAGCCTCTGTTTGGAACGTCTGCGAATGCGGAGTCCGCCGCTTTGTGGAAGGCGGCGGGAGCAAGACCAATCCCATATTCCGACGCGGAACTTTTCGGTATATTGCACTGGCCGCCGGTGGCCGAGGAATTTATTCATCGGCGGTTCTCAAGCCGATGGCTGTCGCGTTTGGCAGGGAGTTCTATCTCTAATCTTGCGGGACTACTTCGTCCATTGAAGATTGATAACGATGAATCCAACACGCTGCGGCCGCTTACATCTGCCGAACAAGTGAACGATCTTCCGATCCACAATGTCTCAGCAAAACTTACTGCGATACGCGATCTGCCTTACATTCGCTGGCGTTATTTTTCGGGTAGAGACGGCACAGTCTCCGCATTTGCATTTCGCAGCCGGCGGCCAGACCAGGAAGTTCTGGTAACCGTGAACCAGAGAAATCGAGGATATCGCGGTCAGATCAGGACGCTCAATGTGCTCGATGTTTATCCCGAAGTTCCGCCGGAGGAATGGTTGCACATTATCCAGGCATTGATCGCCTGCTACGGCAAGACCATCGACGCGATAGTTCTGCGCAGCCAGAATCCAGACCAGGAAAAACTGTTTTGCGGACGAGGGTTTCAGCGCCGCGCTTTCGACGCCCCCACCGGCTGGTTTCTTGACAAGGCGAATCTGTTGCTCACTCACGATTGGTATCCCGCGCCGGCAGATGGCGACGGACTAATTTAAAGATTGCATCGCCTAATGAATTTCAGAAGCCAAGCTCGCGCATTTCTGATGCACACGGCCAGCCTCACTGGCGCAGATTCGTTGGCCTTCGCCATTCAGAAGCGCAATCTCAGGCCGCACGGTTTGGTAGTCGCGATGCACGAAACTCCGGCATCCCTTGAAGCGCGGTTCCGCGAGCAACTTGAATTTGCTTCAAAACATTTTACGATTACCACTTTTGAGGGTTTTGCCAAACTGTGGGAGCGAAGCCCGGAATCCGAAGCAAATTCGAAGCCTCTTATCCTGTTCACTTTCGACGACGGAAGAGAGAGCAACTACTCTGTGGCGGCCCCGCTGCTGGAGTCCTTTGGCGGGCGCGGAGTGTTTTTCGTAGTGCCTGCTTTCGCTGCGAGCGCCGGTACCGAGCGCGCGCTCTCTTTTTACCGGACGAGGATGAATCCAGACTCAAACCCCGGCGACGAAAACTTCGAGGACTGGAAGCCGATGAATCCCGCGCAGATCGCCGACCTTGCGAATCGAGGTCACGCGATCGGGAATCACACCCTCACCCATGAGCGACTGGTGGACCTCTCGCCTGAGACCTTGGAGCGTGAGATCGGCGATAGCGCTCGCCAGCTTGCATCATGGACGAAGAAGCCGGTCGATGCGTTTGCGTGGACGTTCGGCTGGGATGCGATCGACGCCAATGGCTGGCGAGTGATCCAGCGTTACCACCGGTTTTGCTTTTCACCGTGCGCCGGCGTAATCAACACACGTTACGATCACTCATCGCTCATATGGCGTCGCGAGATTGAGGTCAGATATTCCGTGTCTGAGTATCGGTTTTGCTATTCGGGACTGGTCGACCTGTGGTGGCGAAATCGAAGAGCACGCTTGCGCGCAATGGTGCGAGCTTCCTCTCCTCGAAATGTAGAGTAACCGTTGTAAAGCGGCAAATCGTCGCGGTGATTATCCCGTAGAAGAATGATTCATATTTTTATTAACGCGCTATCTGCCAGTGCAGGAGGAGGCCTCACCTACATTCGCAATGTTTTACCGTGTCTCGGCCGCAAAGACGATGTGCGCACGACTTTACTAGTCGGCGGAGCGCTGCGGAGCGAAATTACCGATTCAACTCAGGTGAAGGTTCTGAGGGAGGATTATCGCGGTGGTTCCGGAAGGCGATTCTACAATGAGCAACGCCAGCTCCCGGATCTGATTCGCCGGTCTGAAGCCGATGTCCTGTTGTCCACGGGAAACTTCGCGCTGTATCGCTCGCCAGTTCCGCAAATTCTGCTGAGCCGAAACGCTCTATATACTTCGGCGGATTTTCTGCGCGATATGCGAGACCGCGGAGATTATCGTTTGTGGATCGACACACAAATAAAAGGCACGCTCGCCCGATGGTCGGTGCACATCGCCGATTGTACGGTCGCTCCCAGCGCGGCCTTTGCCAGCGCGTTGCGGCAGTGGTCAGGGAAGGCCGTGGCGTATATACACCACGGCTTCGATCACGAAGTTTTCTTCCGCGAGCCGGCGCCGTTGTGCCACGAGGTAGAAGCGCAATTCGCGGCGACGGAAGGCGCTGTGCGCGTTTTGTTCGTCAGCCACTACAATTACTATCGCAATTTTGAAACTCTGATTCGCGCTATCGCGATTTTAAAGAAGAAACTGCACCCGCGAGTTATCCGGCTGATTCTCACCTGCAAACTTGTCTCGCAGGATAATCCCGGCATCTACCAGGCGGACAAAGCTGCGGAGTTGGTGCGGCAACTCAAGCTCAGCGAGGAAGTGGTCGAGCTGGGTGCAGTGCCTTATTCTGCTCTGCACCATCTGTATCGGAGTTGCGATGTCTATGCGACGCCCGCTTACGCCGAGACGTTCGCTCATCCACTGGTCGAGGCGATGGCGAGCGGCCTTCCGGTGATTGCATCGGACCTGCCGGTACACCGGGAAATCTGCGGGGAGGCCGCCGTCTATTTTCCGCGCTTTGCGCCGGAAAGTCTGGCGGAGAGAATCATGCAGGTGTGCGGATCCGACGAACAAAAGGCGGCGATGCGTGAAATGGGAATGTCACGCTCCCGAGATTTCAGTTGGGACAAGCATGTGCACGAACTGCTGTTGTTGGCTGGACGTTTAGCCGGAAGACGTGTAACCGGAAAATAACCGGCTGGAAACAAGACTTCGGTTGCGACAAACGGCGAGAGCCGCCGCCGCTTCACGTAAGATGGTTGGCAAAGTCCCCGGGAGCGACGCTTCGGATGTGTGGAATTGTCGGCATCATTGGCCTGAATGCACAAGTCCCCGCCGAATTGCTGGAGCGCGCCACCCGCTCGCTGACTCACCGTGGGCCGGATGATGGCGGCACAGTAATCCTCCGCGACTCCGCGCGGGAAGAAGTTGAAATCGGCTTAGGAAACCGCCGGCTCGCAATCTTGGATCTCTCTCCCTTGGGGCACCAGCCCATGAACGATCCGGCTACCGGCAACTGGATTGTCTACAACGGAGAGGTCTACAACTTCCGCGAAGTTCGTGCCCAGTTGGAACAAGCTGGGGCGAGGTTTAACAGTTGCTCCGATACTGAGGTGATCCTTAAGGCCTACGCGCATTGGGGCGAAAAATGCCTCCATGCATTCCGCGGGATGTTTGCATTTGCTATCTGGGATGCGCAGCGGCACCTGCTCTTTGTTGCTCGCGATCCCATGGGAATCAAGCCGCTGTATTATTTCCAGTCGGATCGATATTTTATTTTTTCTTCCGAGGTCCGCACACTTCTCGGTACCGGTCTCGTTCCGCGCCTCATAAATGCCGCGGGTCTCGTCAACTATTTGACTTTCGGATCGCTTTACGACCCCAACACATTAGTGGAAAACGTAAACGCGCTTCCCCCCGGTCATTCTCTGACGTGGAAGGACGGGCAGACGACCGTGACCCAGTACTGGGACCTGGTCGAGCCTGACTCGCCTGCGTCCACTATGCCTGCGGGAACCAGCAGCGAAAGCGAAAGCCAGATTGCGGCGATGCTCGATGAGTGTGTGCGCATGCAACTGGTGAGCGATGTGCCGGTAGGGCTCTTCCTCTCTGGCGGAATCGACTCCAGCAGTCTCGCCGCCATTCTGAATCGAACCGGCTTGAGCCTGAGCACTTTCTCAATCGTATTTCGAGAGGCGGACTACTCAGAGGCCGAGTATTCCCGTGCCATCGCAAAGCAATTTCGCACGGATCATCACGAGATCATGGTTTCCCAGTCCGACCTGTTCGCCGCAATCGATCCTGCGATTCATGCAATGGATCAGCCCACGATTGACGGCATCAACACATACTTCGTTTCGGAAAGAACTCGCGCGGCCGGGCTGAAAGTTGCCCTTTCTGGACTGGGTGGCGATGAAGTATTCGCCGGCTACTCGACTTTCCGCACCGTCCCGCGGATGGAGCGCTTTGCTCATGCCTGGAAAAATGTGCCCGCCTCCCTCCGCGCCCCGTTGGCAAATATGTTTGCGGCAATAACTCCCGCCAGCGACCAGAATCGCAAGCTAACTGCTCTCGTTCGCAACGGCAGGAGCATTGTCCACCCCTATTTTCTTGCGCGCATGCTGTTTACTCCCGAAGAGCAAAACAAATTGATACCTGCAATCAAGACGGACTCCGCGGTTTTATCGCGCGCGGAAAAACCGTTGACCGAGAGTGTGAGCCGCGTGCACAGTTTGGATCCGGTCAACCGTGTTTCCTATCTGGAGGCGCGTTGTTATATGCTCAACACACTGTTGCGGGATTCGGATTCCATGAGCATGGCACATGGCCTGGAGGTGCGCGTGCCGTTGATCGACCATCAACTGGCGCGGCGAGTCCTTGCCTTGCCGGGACGGTGGAAGTTGAATGCTCGAACGCCGAAGCCGTTGCTGGTTCATGCGCTGCGGGGCGAGCTGCCGGACAACGTCGTTCATCGACCGAAGCGAGGCTTCACTCTGCCCTTCGAGCATTGGTTGCGCGATGCGTTGCGCCCGGTGGTGGAAGAATCGCTTCGCAAGATTGGAGATGGTGTTCTCAGCTCTCTGATC
This sequence comes from uncultured Acidobacteriaceae bacterium, assembly GCA_963818865.1. Classification (GTDB taxonomy): domain Bacteria; phylum Acidobacteriota; class Terriglobia; order Terriglobales; family Acidobacteriaceae; genus Sulfotelmatobacter. The sequence continues at coordinate 51,067 of CAWFTQ010000012.1, read as the reverse complement.
AGCGAACCGGCGGCGCGCGGCGTGTGGCAGGATTTTCTCGCGGGCCGAACTTCATGGTCGCGTCCCTGGTCGTTGTACGTTCTTCAACGCTGGTGCGAGCAGCACCTTTCGAGTTGAGCGATTGCCGTATGGAAAAGGTTGAAGACGCCGGAAAAGTCGCGAGCTGTAATGCCGCCGGTAAACTTCCGGTGAGTGTGATCATCGCGGCGCGGAATGAAGCGAAGAATCTTTCCCGCTGTTTGCAGGCCTTAAGAGATTTTGGCGAGGTCTATGTGATCGACTCGCAGAGCACGGACGAGACCGTCGAGATTGCCCGATCTCATGGAGCTCGAGTCGTGCAGTTTCATTATCAGGGCGGATGGCCCAAGAAGCGGCAATGGGCCATGGATACGTTGCCCATCGTTCACGACTGGGTTCTTTTGCTGGATGCCGACGAGGTGCTCACGCCGGAACTCACGGAAGAAATCCGTTCTGCAATTTTGAATCCCGCGATCAATGGATACTCCGTCCTGCTTCGCACCTGGTTTCTGGGCCGCGCCTTGCATCACGGCGATATCGGTTTGTGGAAGCTGGCATTATTTCGCAGAGGCCAGGGACGGTTTGAATGCCGGCTGCAGCATCAGGATGCTTCGATGGCCGATATGGAAGTGCATGAGCACGTTGTCGTCGAAGGCGCGACCGCAAAGTTGCGGTCGCCGCTGATTCATAGAAACGTGGATTCGCTCTCGCGCTACATACAGAAACATGATCAGTACTCCAACTGGGAGTCGCACGTGCTGTTGGAGGGGGGGATGATAAAGAACTTCCACCCTCGCCCTTCGGTACTCAAGCGCAGCGGAGGCGCTGGCTGAAGCGCAAACTCTTTGCCGTGCCGGGTTCTCCCGCGCTGCTTTTCCTGTATCGTTATGTCTTGCGGCTCGGCTTCCTGGATGGCGTGCCGGGCCTGATCTACTGCGGATTTCAAGCGGTTCAGATGTTTCACACGAAAGCCAAGATCTACGAGCTCAAGTTGAAGAAGACTCAACAAACCAAGGGATAAGGGGAACCCGTTCCATCATGTGTGGGATTGCCGGACTCGCCAATTGTGGGGACAGGGAAGTGCTCGCGCGCATGACGCGCGTGCAGGCCCACCGTGGTCCCGACGATTCCGGTTTGTGGGAGCGGAGGTTTCCCGATGGTTCCTACGTTGGCCTCGGCAGCCGCCGGCTTGCCATTCTCGATCTTTCGGCCGGCGGCCACATGCCCATGTGCAACCAGGACCGCACAGTCTGGATCACTTACAACGGCGAAGTTTATAACTTCGCCCAGCTTCGCCGCGAATTACAAAATAAAGGCCACCGCTTCATTTCCAATACCGATACGGAAGTTGTGCTTCATCTCTACGAACAGGAAGGTGCGGATTGCGTTCAAAAACTCAACGGCATGTTCGCCTTTGCGATCTGCGATTTGCGCTCGGGCCGGCCGGAATTGTTTTTGGCGCGCGATCATTTTGGAGTGAAACCCTTCTACTACGCCCACAGCGGAAGAAAGCTGGCATTCGCTTCCGAAGTGAAAGCGCTGCTTCATGTGCCGCAGATTGAAGCCGAACTCGATCTGGAATCATTACATCAGTATCTGACTTTCCTTTGGGTTCCGGATCCGAAGACCATGTTTCGCGGAATTCACAAGCTTCCGGCGGGACATTGCGCGACCTTTCGAGACGGCGAATTGAAGATCAGGGAATATTGGGATCTGAGTTTTCCGCGCGCCGATGCTCCATACCCGCGATCCGAAGCCGATCTTGCCGACGAAATTCGCGAGCGCTTTCGGCAATCGGTGGAAGCGCAGATGGTGAGCGACGTTCCGCTTGGCGCATTTCTCAGCGCGGGTTTGGATTCTTCCAGTATCGTGGCGATGATGTGCAAGGCAACCAGGCAGCCGGTTCGAACCTACACCATTACTTTTCCGCGAAAATATCGCGTGGGCGAAACCACGCTCGATGATCCGAATGTGCCGGCGCGTTTGGCGCGGCAGCTGGGCTGTGACAACCAGCAAATCGTGGTCGAGCCCGACGTGGCCGAGTTACTGCCCCGTCTGACGTGGCACATGGATGAACCCACTGCCGATCCCGCGATCATTACCGCATATCTGGTCTGTCGCGAGGCGCGCAAGCAGGCAACGGTTTTGCTTTCCGGAGTAGGCGGAGACGAGTTGTTCGCCGGATATCGCAAACATGCCGCGCATCGCTGGGCCACTGCGTATCGCAGGATGCCCGGCTTTCTTCGCAACGGAATCGAGGCCGGCCTGGATGCGTTGCCCAGCTTGCGCGGTACGGCAATGAAGGGACCAGTGCGGCTGGCGAAGAAGATGGCTCGAAGCGCGTCGCTCGCTCCGGAAGATCGCTTCATTCGAAACTGCACTTATCTGGATGCCGCGCAGAAGATGAACCTGTATACGGCGGAAGTCCAGGATCAGCTTCGCCGCTCCGATCCCGCGGCTCGCCACCATTCCAGCTTTGATGCGGTGCGCGACGCCGACTTCCTCAACCAGATGCTTTATCTCGATACCAAGATATTCATGGTGAGTCTGAACCTGAACTATAACGACAAGATGAGTATGGCGTCTTCGGTGGAAGTGCGTGTTCCATTTCTCGACCGTGAACTCGCCGAGTTTGCCGCTTGGAATGTTCCGCCGGATCTCAAGCTCAAAGGATTCTTCCATCCCACCACCAAACACATTTTCCGCCGCGCGATGCAAGATGTGTTGCCCGCCGAAGTGTTGCGGCAGCCGAAAGCCGGGTTCGCCGCTCCGGTGGACTACTGGCTGGCGAACGATTTGCGCGAGATGGTCGATGATCTGCTCTCGGAGACGAACATTCGGAAGCGCGGCTTGTTTCGTCCAGAAGCCGTGCGGCGCTTGGTTGACGAACACCGCGCCGGCACGGAGGATTGGTCGATGCAAATCTGGCAGTTTCTGACGCTGGAGAACTGGATGCGAATTTTCCTGGATACTGGAGCGCAGCAAAGGACGGAGGAGTTCAGTCACTCCGGCGAGGCCGCCACCGCGTGAGTTTTTCGAGTCAACTGAAACCCAACCCCGGCACGGACGCACCGATGATTGAACCCGCCCATGTCCGCGGCGCCAATGACAATCACAACGACAATAACAATGACATGACTGCGCAAATCGCCCGGGCGCTGATCGAAGCGACCGGCTTGCTCCGCGGACCCCAGCGCATCGGGCCCTTGGTTCAGAAAGTTGTATCCGACAAATTGCGCATCACCTTCGAGCAGCGGCATCTTTACTCTTACACCAAAACCAAGCGGCCTAGCGACGAAACGCTGCATGCATTGCTGCGCTGGATACTCCACGCTCAGCGCCCCGATGGCGGCATTGCAGCCTATTACAGCCTGCTCACGGGATATTCGGAATCTTATCCGGAAGTTACCGGCTACATCGTCCCCACGTTATACGATTTCGCGAGAATGGCCAATGATGGTGACGGGCAAGCCACAGTGGTGGCGGAACGCGCTATGCAGTGGTTGCTGTCACTTCAAATGTCCACGGGCGCTTTTCCCGGCGGATTGCACAGCGGATCGCATGGAACTGAAGTGCAGCCATCGGTTTTTAATACCGGCCAGGTCTTGCAAGGATTGGTTCGCGCCCATGCCGAGACGAGCCGTCCAGAAATTCTGAAAGCGGCCGTTGCTGCCGGCGATTGGCTGGTAAAAATGCAGCAGGTGGATGGATCGTGGTCTGGACCCGGTGCCTATCAGGACGCGGCTCACACCTACTACAGCATGGTCGCATGGGCGCTAGCGGAGTTATCCGAACGCGCTGCAGACGATAAATATGGCCTGGCCGCAGAGAGAAATTTGGATTGGGTTTTGTCACGCTTCAATCCCAGCGGTTGGATCGATGGCATCAATCTGAAAGGCCATCCCGACTATTTGCACTTTATCGCTTACGTGCTGCAGGGCGCCCTCGAGTGCGGCATCGTTCGTCGGCGCGCTGACGCACTCCAAATGGTTGCGAAATCGGCATGGGCGTTGCTGCGGAAGTTTGAAACGAACAAATATCTGGCGGGCGCTTACGAGGCGGATTTCAAGAACGGAGCACCGTTCACATGTCTAACCGGAAATGCGCAGATGTCCTGCATCTGGCTGCGCTTGTTTGAGATGACGGACGACCTCCGCTATCTGAATGCTGCACTTAAGATGAATGAGATGCTGAAACAACTGATTGCAATCCGCGGACGGCGGGGCATTGATGGCGGAGTGAGCGGATCATACCCCATCTGGGGCCGCTACCAGCCATTGCGCTACATAAGTTGGGGATGCAAATTCTCCGCGGATGCTCTCCTGTTGGAACACCGTCTGACGCGCTCTTTCGAAGTATCAACCCCCGGGGCATTATCATGCGCGTCGTAATTCTCAGCTCCAGCTTGTACAGCGAAACTGCATGCGCCATGGCAGTGCGAATGGCCAAGCTCGGACAAGTCCCTGCAGGCGCTCTGGCGCTTTCCACTTTGAACCGCGGAACGTTGGTGCGTAAGCTCGGACAGCTGGGCGTGGGTGACGTTGCGCGCTATGCGCGCGCGAAACTAATTCCGCAGAGCGGCAACGGCCAGGCACGCGTAGCCAACCCTTACCTCGAACCCTGGCTCAAACTTGAGGGCGGAATGTTTCGTAGTCTGCGCGAAGTGGCGGCATTCTACGAAATCCCAGTTGCTGTCTGCGATGACCAAAATTCGGCTGACTCCATCGCGCGTCTCAAAGAGTGGTCGCCCGACCTGATCATTTTCGCCGGCGGGAATGTCTTGCGAAAGCAATTGTTGGAGGTTCCCCGCCTCGGCGTTCTGAATGTGCATCTCGGCCTGCTGCCGGAGGTTCGCGGCATGAGTAGCCCAGAGTGGTCATTGCTGAACCACATTCCAATCGGCATCACTATCCATTACATGGACGCTGGAATCGATACTGGACCCATTCTTCAAAAATCTGAATATCCTGATGCGGCCCAGTCCGAATCGCTCAACGACCTGCGCAATCGGCTCATCGCCTTTGGCGTCGAACGAGTGGGTTCGGTGGTTGAAGGTCTGATTCGCGGCACGATGTTCGCCACTCCGCAATCTGCTCCAGAGGAAGATCGACAATTTTTCGTCATGCATGAATGGCTGCAGGCGCGCGCGGCTGAACGCCTTGTGGCAAGCCGCCGCTTGACCGTCGCCGGTCCGGTGCATCGGTAAACCAATGAGCATGGATAAACCAATGAGCATCGGTAAACCAATGAGCATGGGTAAAATAAGTAAGCTCGATACCCTGCTGCAAGTTGGCCGCACCTTCGGCATGCGCGACGGCATGCTGCGCCTGCAGTATGAACTGCAGCGCGGCAGCGGCCTGCTGTCGTGGAGAATGCGCTCCGTTCAGGGCTGGGATTCCTGGGACCTGAAGCAAATCGCCCCCAGCTCCAAGGCGGAAGAACTGCGGGCTGCACGCCGCAATGGCGGGCTCCGATTTTTCTTTACCGGTGCGCAAACCCTGGGAGTGGGCGTCAAAGAAATTATCGGACGCGACGGAGAAGCCTCCGTTCTCGCTGAGGCTGAACGTATCCTTCAGGGCAATCTGCCGTTCTTCGGCCAACTATCGTATGCGTGTGGCGTGCCACCCCGATGGTTTCGCAACCCCGTGACGAACCAAAGCGTCTCGCCGCAGCAGTCGTGGACCCATATGCGATTTGCTTCTCCCGCATATGGCGATCTGAAATTTATTCTCGAGCCCTCCAGATTTTTATTTGTCTACCCGTTAGTTCGCGCTTACGCTCTCAACGGTGACGAACGCTTTCCGCAAGCCTTCTGGAGTGCGATTGAGGACTGGGCCCTCCACAGTCCGCCGATGGCGGGTCCGCTCTGGATTTGCGGCCAGGAGTGCTCGTTGCGCATCCTCGCTTGGTCGTTCGCCCTGCATGCGTTCATCAATTCGCCGTCAACTACAAACCAGCGTGTGGGTTTGCTGGTATCGATGATCGCCGCTCATGCCTGGCGCACCGCCCAGACCCTCGGGTATGCCCGCTCCCAGCGCAGCAATCACCTGATTACCGAGGCGGTCGGTCTCTGGACTGCGGGAACGCTTTTTCCAGAATTGTCAGAAGCGCAAGTTTGGAGAAACCTGGGCGCGCAAATATTGCACGAGGCCGTGCTCGATCACATTACACCGGAAGGCGTTTCGCAGCAGCACTCCTTCAACTACCAGCGCATGATTCTGCATCTGCTGTTGTGGACCTTGCGCCTTGCCGAAATTTATTCGGCCCCGCTCCCCGAGGAAATTCGCGGACGCGCACAATCCGCCTATGACTTCATACGCCAATGGGTGGATCCGATCAGCGGGCTTGTTCCGAACTATGGTTCCGATGATGGCAGCCTGATCCTTCCACTCGCGTCCGCTTCCTATCGCGATTTTCGTCCGCTCTTGCAGTTGGGCGCTGCTGTTCTGCATCGTCCCTCATTGCAGTCAGGGCTTTGGGACGAACCCGCGCTCTGGTTCGGCGTCAACCCTGCTGCCGTGCAGTCAACAGCTACGCTTCCTTCAGCGGAAACCGGATACTTCCGTCTGGGCGATCAGAATTCCTGGGCGCTCATTCGTGCCGGCCGATACACTCGCCGGCCTTTTCAGGCGGATCAATTGCACGTGGATTTATGGTGGCAGGGAATCAATCTGGCCCGCGACCCTGGAACGTATCTCTACAACGGGCCGGCGCCGTGGAATAATGGATTCGCGCGCACTGCCGTCCACAACACTGTCACGGTCGATCATCAAGACCAGATGCGCCGCGCCGACCGATTTCTCTGGGTCGACTGGGCGCAAGCGTCCGGCAAAGCCTATTCATCGAGCAATCAGGCGTGCGCCGACCGTTTCGAAGGCGAGCATGATGGCTACCGGGGTATCGGCGTGATCCACCGCCGCGCGGTGCAATGGTTGCACGGCTCCGGTTGGATTATTGTGGATGACATATTGCATGACATATTGGATAACAATGATGAACCCCGCGATCACGACGTGCATTTGCATTGGCTCGTGGCTGATTTGCCGTTCGAAGTTACTGACTCGCCTTTTCAAGTTGTGTTCCAATCGGAGCAAACTCGGATTCGCTGGAGTATTTTTTCCAGTGTTCCAGGAAGTGCGGCGATGGTTCGTGCCGGAAAGCAGGTTGCGAAGAACGTTCCACCGGAGTTCGCACCCGCGGACACGCGCTTGCTCGGTTGGGAGGCGCCCACGTATGGTGATCTTCGGCCCGCAGTTTCGATGGTGCTGCATACTCGGTCGCAACTGCCGGTTCGACTCGTGACTGTGGTTCTTACAAATGAACGGTGCAAGATCGAATGCCAAGGGAGCGAGATCGTCATTGCGCGTGAGAAATTACATGACGAGCCCGCGAAAGTATTTGAGTATCGCGTGAATCCTTCAGCGCCAGCGGCACAATTTTCGGAACTATCTTCGCAACGCCTGTTTCCAGTGGTGAGCTAAGAGTATGAAACAAGTTTTCCAGGATGCCCGCAGCGCAGCAATCACGGTGGCGGAGGTTCCCGCTCCGAAATTGCTGGCAGGGTGCGTGCTGGTTCGCACTGCGGCGTCGCTGGTTTCCGCGGGCACGGAGCGCGCTTCCTCCGAGTTCGCGGGCAAGAACTTGTTGCAGAAAGCGAGAATGCGGCCCGATCTGGCGCGCGAAGTTCTAAGCAAGATTAGCCGCGACGGACTAATGCAGGCGGTATCCGCCGTCCACAGCCGTCTCGATCAGCCGAGCGCGTTAGGCTACAGCAGCGCCGGGACGGTTATGGCTGTGGGCGAAGGTGTTAGCGGAATCAATCCCGGAGATCGTGTGGCGTGTGCCGGCGCCGGACACGCCGTACACGCTGAGTTTGCCTGTGTTCCGCGTCTTCTGCTTGCCCGGATTGCTTCCGAATCCGTCAGCTTTGACGAAGCTGCTTTTACCACAGTCGGATCGGTGGCCCTCCACGGGATACGGACGGCCGACGTCAAGCTAGGCGACGTCGTCGCTGTCATCGGACTCGGCCTGCTTGGTCAACTGACCGTGCAGAGTCTCAAGGCAGCCGGTTGCTGCGTCCTCGGAATGGATATTTCTTCTGAGCGAGCCGATCTCGCGCTGCGCATGGGAGCGGATGCGGTAAGCGCTTCACCTTCCGCATTTCGAGATTTGTGCCTGCAATACTCCGCCGGACAGGGCGCCGATTCCGTTATCATCGCCGCCCAAACCGTCAGCAACGATCCCGTGAATCTTGCGGGATTCGTAGCCCGCAACCGTGGCATCGTCGTGGCCGTCGGAACCGTTGCCATGGATATTCCTCGCAGGACTTTTTACGACAAGGAGCTCGACTTCCGCATTTCCCGATCCTACGGCCCCGGCCGGTATGACGTGGCTTACGAACAAAAAGGAATTGACTATCCCATCGGCTACGTGCGTTGGACCGAAACCCGCAACATGGAAGCCTTTCTGAAGCTTGTTGCCGATTCTAAACTGGATTTGCCTTCGTTGATTACGCATCGTTTCCCGATCGCGCGGGCGCACTCCGCCTACGATTTAATCACGGGGAAAACGCAAGAGCCGTTCCTCGGCGTGCTGCTCTCGTATCCAGACGACGCTCAAGATACGCAGCACATCGACATCGCGGCTTCTCATCCGCCCGTCGCCAGCCAGAAGTCAGTCCGTGTGGGATTGCTCGGAGCAGGCAGCTTCGCGGTCAGTACCATGCTTCCCGCACTCAAGCGAGTTCACGGGGTTGACATGATCATCGCGAGCGCGGCGAACGGATCGCACGCCCGGCACGCGGCTGATAAATTCGGATTCCGTTCCTGCACTACCGATGAGCGGGAAATTCTGAACAGTCCCTCAGTCAACACCGTGGTCATTGCCACTCGCCATCATCTGCATGCAAAACAAGTGGTCGCTGCCCTGAATTGTGGCAAACATGTCTTCTGCGAAAAACCTCTCTGCCTCAATGAAGCGGAATTGAGAGAAATCGTTGCGGCTTGTCAGGATCCAGTTTCCGCTCGCCATCTTCTCATGGTTGGATTCAATCGCCGCTTCGCCCCGTTGGCGAGGCGCATGAAAAGTTTTGTGCAAGAGGCAGGCGAGCCTCTGGCTCTTCACTATCGAGTAAACGCCGGCTTCCTTCCCGCTGATCACTGGCTGAACGATCCGCTTCAGGGCGGAGGCCGCATTCTCGGAGAGCTCTGCCACTTCGTAGATTTCCTCTGCTTTCTCACGGACGCCTGCCCGTTGGAAGTTGAAACCCGCAGCTTGTCCAATGCAGGCAAATACAGTAATGACAATGTTGTATGTTCGCTGCGCTTTGCCGATGGTTCGCAAGGCACCATTAGCTATCTGGCCAATGGCGACAAATCTTATTCCAAGGAGCGAATCGAAGTTTTTGGCGGCGGCAGCGTGGCCATGTTGGAAGATTTCCGCCGTCTGGAACTTATCCGCGACGGAAACAAGCGCGTGCTGCGCTCGCGTCTTCGACAGGACAAAGGGCATCGCGGCGAATTTGAAGCCTTTGTCGCGGCCATTCAAACTGGCTCAGAGTCGCCAATTCCTTTGCGAGAAATTGTCAGCACCATGCTTACCACGTTCGCACTGGAGGAATCGCGGTGTTTAGGGCAACCCGTCACGGTGAAAAGAATTTTCACCGGCAGTCAGGCTCCCGAGGCAAGCGGTTTCGATCAAGCTTCCTGAATGCAGCTTTCTGAATGCGGCTTTCTGAACACAGCTTTCTGAATACAGCTTTCTAAAAAACGCTTCGCTCCTCATGAAGATCCTTTACATCTCGCAATATTTTCCTCCGGAAATGGGTGCGCCCGCGGCCCGAGCGGTGGAGTTGGCGAGGCATTGGGCGGCCGCGGGGCACGACGTCACCGTATTAACCGGCTTTCCGAATCATCCCACGGGCCATGTGCCTCTCGAGTACCGCGGCCAGTTCCGCCGTTTGGTGGTTCACGAGAAAGTTGACGGAGTCGATGTGGTTCGCTCCTGGCTTCTGCCTTTTCCCAACCGAAAGGCGTACGAGCGGATGTTGAACTACAGTTCGTTTTGTGTATCAGCCGCGAGTACCGGACTTTTCTTGCCGCGGCCTGACGTTGTAATTGCAACCTCGCCGCAGTTGCTGGTGGCACTCTCCGGTTGGTGGTTGGCTCTTTGGAAGCGCGTCCCGTTCGTCTTCGAGGTTCGTGATCTCTGGCCGGAGTCGCTGGCCGCGGTCGGCATAGGCGACGCGAATTCGCTGCTGCACCGCAGCCTCGCGCAGCTTGCCGGATTTCTATATCGCCATGCCGATCGGGTGGTCGTGGTCACGCCCGCGTTTGAAGATTACCTGGTAGAACACTGGCACGTGCCCCAGGAAAAGATCGCGGTAGTCGAGAACGGAGTGGAGACCAACCTCTTCGCTCCGGAAGCGGCAACCGCTGTGCGCAGGGAATTGGGGGCGGAGGGACAGTTTGTGGTGTCTTATATCGGCACCATGGGAATGGCGCACGGACTGGGCACGATCATCGAGGCTGCGACGCAGTTGCAGAATACGAACCCTGAGATTATTTTCCTGATGTTAGGAGAAGGCGCTGAAAAAGAACATATCGTCACCCTGGCGCGGGAGCGCGGTCTATACAATCTACGATTTGTCGATCAGCAGCCTCGCGAAAAAGTTCCAGCCTACATTTGCGCCTCCAATGCCTGCCTTGTGTTGCTCAAGAAAAACGACCTGTTTAAGACGGTCATTCCCACCAAGATGCTGGAATTTATGTCGTGTGCGCGTCCCGTGATCCTCGGCGTAGACGGGCAAGCGCGTGCAATTCTGGAGGAAGCTCGTGGCGGCCTGGTAGTCGAGCCGGAGAATTCCGCTGCGTTGGTCAACGCCATCCGCTATCTTGCCGCGAATCCGGAGACGGCCGGCAATCTCGGGCGGAGCGGCAGGGAATACATTGTCCGCAAGTTTTCTCGTCGTCAAACCGCGGAGAAATATATTCGCGTCCTCGAAAGCCTGTTGCACTTGCGGGAAGATCGAAAAACCGAGGTCGCAGCCTAGATAATTTCGCAGCCTGGATAATTTCACGCCCGTTCGGTTCACGGGTGTGCCGCGATGACCGCAATTCCAGTGGCTGCCGATATCCCCGCTTGCATCGTTTCCTGAGCTGCCATTCGCACTCCGCTGAGCGGCACAAACAAGATGTCATCGGCCTGCAGGTTCATATCCGGAGCTTTTGCCTCCAGCATCTTTTTCAGTGGAACCCGCGTCTCCGTCATCCCCGTCGGACCTTTGCGGATGATTCGCACCGAACCCATCTTGGCCGTGTGGTTCGTCCCGCCCGCCAGCGCTAGCGCCTGCAACACCGTTAAGCTCCCATTATCCACCAGCAATCCTGCCGGCCGTCCCACATCTCCTACCACGTAGATGATCGGCGCTCGCGGTACTGTGATCATGTCGCCGGGAAGAATCTCGACATTGTCTTGCAAATCGTCAGCCAGATTCCTCGGCAAACTAACGGTAATTGGCGCGGCCGGATCGTGCTGCCGGATGATGCTTACCTTGCGCCCTGCCGATGCCGAGAATCCTCCCGCAGCCGAGATCAGATCGTACAACTTGCGGTTTCCAACCGCAGGATAAATCCCCGGCCGCGCCACTTCTCCCAGGATGGTCACCCCCTGGGAAGCAGATTCGTCCAGGAAGATCGTAACGTGCGCTCCGCGGACGAAGCCGCCGTCTTGCAACCGCTTCTCAATCAGTGCCTGCGCCTCTTCCACCGTGAGATCGCTTACGTGCACATAATCGATCAGCGGAAGATAGACATCTCCCGAATTGCCGATTCTTGCTTTGGTGGTTAGCTCCGGAACGTTATAGACGCCGACTTCGATCAAATCTCCCGGGCCGAGCCTCAGCGCCCACGAATTTTGATCGGCGGGAACAACCGAGGTTGAGGCAGCAGCGCTCTCAGAAGCCTTTGCCGAATCGGCATTGCCCGTCCCGCTTCCAGTCGCAGCTTGAGAGGTCGGCTGCGCCGTAGACAGTCCTGGCGCATCGTTCGCCGTAGATGACGTTGCGGGCGCTTGCTGCCCCGAAGCGTTGAGCCCCAAAGCGAAAACTAAAACGCCAGCCAACGCGAACAGGCTACCGCTGCAGGCAAAATTGCATCTGCCGAACTCCATCACAGGCCTCGGGTGGAAGAAGGTTCGTGAAAGTTTAGCACAGCAATCCACGACGATCCCATCGCATTCTCGCCGAATAATCGGAAACGGATCGGTTTTCCACAGATTTTTCACTGCGAGGCAATTGAAGCTGACCTGCAAGGCTGCTAGATTCCAAACAACAATCAAAAGACAGAACCGGAGAACCCGCTAACTAACTAGCGGCGGCATCAAGCTGCTGCAATACTTTGCTGTTGGGTTGGATTGCGCGCCGACGTTCGTGATTGCTGGCCGAGGGGGACAGTTGACGGTAGTATTTTTCGGGATTTTCTTTTTGTCGTTGCTGTTCTCGTTCGTCCTCACCCGCTATGTGCGCGACGTTGCGTCCCGGCGGGGATGGGTCACCGTTCCTTCTCAGGAGCGGCATCTGCACTCTACTCCTCTGCCGCGCCTCGGCGGCGTGGCTATTTTCATTTCGTTCTCGTTGAGCATGGCAGTAGCTGCGCTCCTGAGCGCGTATCTTCCTAACCTGCACTCCGCCCTTTCGCTGAAGACTATACTCACCATTTTGGTCCCGGCTTCGATCGTCTTCCTTCTCGGAGTCTATGACGATCTCTACCCTGTCGGTCCTTACGTAAAATTCGCTGTGCAATCAGTTGCTGCCACCATGCTTTTCATGGGTGGACTGCGCATTCTTAATATCCCAGTATTGTTCGGCGAACATCAGCTGCCTTGGTTTGTGGGCTTGCCCTTCACCATTCTGTGGGTCCTGGCCATCACCAACGCCTTCAACCTGATCGACGGCCTCGACGGCCTGGCTGCCGGTTCCGCCTTGTTCTCCACGCTCGTAGCCTTCGTCGTGGCGCTCTTGAACGGATACTCCCTCGTCACCGTGATGACGATTGCCCTGGCCGGCGCGATCCTTGGCTTTCTGCGCTACAACTTCAATCCCGCCACAATTTTCCTGGGAGATTCCGGCAGCCTCTTCATCGGTTTTCTGCTCAGCGCGCTCGCTCTCGAAGGAGCGCAAAAGGCTCCCACCATCGTTGCCGTCGCTATCCCGGTAGTTTCTTTTGGGCTGCCAATTCTTGAAACTTCGCTCTCCATTTTGCGGCGCTTGATCAGCGGGCGTCCTGTATTCACCGCCGACCGCGAACACATTCACCATAAACTTCTGCAGCACGGGCTCACTCACCGTCAAGTCGTGATCGTTCTCTACGGGGTATCCGCCGTCTTTGCCCTCCTCAGCTTGTTCTTGCTCTGGCCCACAGGGAGTTCGCTGGGATTGGTTCTCGCTGTGCTCGGAACCGGCATCTGGATCGGCGTTCAGCGCCTCGGCTATCTCGAACTTGGAGAGCTGGCTCGCGTCGGTAAGCGCACCTTCGAACAACGCCAGATTGTCATCAATAATCTAGCCATCCGCCGCGCCACAGAAGAACTGAAAGCGGTTCATGATTACGAACAACTCTGGCGCGTTCTGCAGGCTGCCTTCAACTCCAATGACTTTGACGGCTTCGACGTTCGCTTCAAGCTTTTTCCCGGCGAGTCCTGTCCCCTGGCCGGGGTGGGTGCGGCCGCGCAGCCGCGGCGGGGTGAAGTTTCGTATCATTGGGGCAAGAATGCCGCAAGGTCACTTGATAATTTGTCCCAGGCCGGTTTATCCCAGGCTGGTTTGTCCCAGGATGGTTTGGCGCTTTGGACGCTCTCCCTCGATCTCGTAAGTTCGTCCAATCGTCACCGCGGAGCGCTGGTTGTCCGTCGCCTGTACTCGCAGCGGGATCTGCAGTTGGATATCAATCTTCTCACCTCGAAATTCCCGATTGCTCTCGCCGATGCATTGGACCGCACTCTGCAGCACGGCGTCCAGGTCATCGCACATCCCGGCCAGGATGATCATGGCTACGTCGCCGCCCAGGCTGGCTAACATCCGTAGCGCCGCCGTCCCATTCCTGCTGTCATGCTGAGCGGAGCAGTGAGGAGAGCGTAGCGATCCTCACTGCGCAGTCGAAGCATCCCTACCTCACCACGCTTCCATCGTCCCATTCCGCAGCGCCAACTCATGTGGGAACGGGCGTAGCTGTCCATGCGGCCCGCGAAGACGCAGCTTTGCGGTAGCGTAATTGTTCAGCAGGGAACGAAGACGGGCACAATCAGACACACACCCACAAGGGCGCGATGCAGAGAAAATTATAGGGAGGGCTGACGGTTAAAGTTTAGCGCTGGCGTAAGAATTGATTTCGCAATTCAAGCAAACTTCTTCAAAAGCGGGTGCTGTCCACTGCATTGAATTCCCCCAGTATCAAGGCATTTCCTGCCTCGAACGTGATACAAGTCTAACCGACGCTCCCAGCCAAATCAATACCCGAAACGAAAGAAAAAAGACCCTAGAAGTCGCCGTTAAATCCTGTATCCAGTTGCAACTTCTTGCATACCGCCGCTGAATCGGATCCGCTGTGCAACGACTTCTATTTACGGCTTGACCTCAAACACCACACCATAGCCGTCTGCCCCTCCGTTGTTCGTCGATCCATAGAGATTGCCGGATGAATCGAACACGAATCCGCAATCAGGGTTCGCGCCGTCGGCTCCATTCGTGAAGGAATGCAGAACGGTTTCCTTCCACTTGCCGCTGGCTGACGGCGAGAGCTTGTATGCGACTCCGTAGCTGTAAAGGCCACCTAGCTCGGTCGTACCGTAAAGACTGCCCGAGCCGTCTATGGCTAAATTGAAAGGCGCCGGATTGCCTCCGTCCGGCCCGCCCGTGAAGGTGTGAATAATGTGAATGGCCCAATCTCCCTTTGTGGGTGTGAGCTTATAAACGTTTCCCACATCGTCGCCGCCGCCCGGCGCGTCTGTAGTGCCATATAAATTGCCTTCCCGATCGAAGACGACCCCCGCGCTCGACGCAAAACCATTATCGCCGCCCGTGAAATTGTAGAGTACGCTCTCGCTCCAGCCGCCCGACCCATTCGTGAGCCTGAACACTGTGCCATCGGAGTATGAGCCTCCGTTATACGTCGTCCCGTAGAGATTGCCGGAAGAGTCCAAGGTAAGAGCCGCGACGGGATAGGTGCCATCGGTGCCAAATCCGAAGCTGTGGATCAGATTGAAGTTCCAGCCGCCGCCCAATACAGGCGTCAACTCAAAAACGGCACCGGCATTGTTTGCGCCGCCCTCAGGGGTTACTCCGTATAAGTTGCCCGTAGCCGCGTCGAAAACAACACTTTCGGGATAGCATCCCTGCGTCGCGCTGTCCGTGAAGCTGAACACGATGTTTTGCGTCCAGCTCCCGCCCGAACTCGGGACTAACTGATAAACCGCTCCGCAGGTTCCTGAGCTGGGCATCGTACCGTACAGGTTCCCGCTCAGGTCAAAAACAATATTCAATCCCGGAACGTCCGAATAATTCGGAGAGCTGTAAATCACACTTTCTGTCCAGGTCCCAGTCCCTGACGGCGTCAACTTGAAAATGGTCCCAGCAATGGTGCCCTCTGCCGCCAAACCGTATAAGCTTCCGGTGTTGTCGAAAATCATCGTGCCGTATGGCACACCGCCATTACTGCCGCCTGTGAATGTGTACAGGGTTCTCTCACCCGGCCCCGCCCACGCAAAGCCTGCGCACAGCACGACGATCAGCGCAGCCATTGCAAAGTTCAGGACACACACCAAACCTCTCTTCAGTTTTTGCACGATTTTGCCTCTCGAGGAAATGGCCGACGGATGGGGGAATCCGCTGTTCAGCGCCGCCCGAAACTATACCACGGCGTCGAAGAATCCGCCTATAAGCCAGGAGCCGGCAGCTGGCCGCAGTTTTCCACACCCCCGAACCACCCCCGCCACTTCTTCATTCCACCACGCCCGTTTACCTTGGGACACCAGATTTTCCTGCGGGATTCTTGAGGACTTCGCAAGCATGTTTAGCAAGACGGTTTATGGCGCCACGTTTAAAGACGTACATTTTGTTCCTCTTCAGTCCGCCACCTTCTGCATCCAGTGCGAACTGATCAGCACGAACTACCGCCCCTATTGCCTGGCCTGCGGCAATACTTCGCTCTTGAGTCTCTCGCGAGTTCTGGGTGGAACGCTGCGTAACCAGCAGACCGCTCATCTCATCACCGATTCCGAACTCGACAGTCTCGTCCGCGATTTGCTGCGCACCGTGCCCGATCCTCAGTCCTTAAACAAGGAAGTTTCGAACCTCGCGGACTACCAGACCCGCATCCCCTCGACCGTGTTACGCAGCCAGCTCCGCGTTGCCAATGCCGCGCATCCCGTCTCCGGATTTCGTGCCGTACGTGCCGGAGAAGAAGTCGACATTCATGCCGCGGAACTGAATCTTGAACCAGCCATCAGTGCGATCACCGAACGCGCCCAGCATCTAACCGGCGCCACCGGTGCGGCCATCGCCCTCCGCACCGGAGATGAAATCGTATGCCGCGCCCGCGCCGGCCGCACCGCTCCCGACCTCGGCGTCCGCCTCCAAACCGATATCGGCATCTCCGCCGAAGCCGTGCGCACCGGCGAGGTAATGCTGTGTCATGACGCCGAGCGCAACCCGCGTGTCGATCTCGCCAGCTGCCGCCGCCTCGGTGTCCGCTCCATCCTGGTCTCTCCACTGCGTTACTATCGCCGCACTCTGGGCGTCTTCGAAGTGCTCTCCTCATCTCCCAGCGCCTTCGACGAAAAAGACGTGGCCACCATGCAGCTGCTTTCCAGCATGATGGTCGCAGCCATCTCCCGCATCTCCAGCCTCCACCAATCCCGGCTGGCGATTAAGTAAGTTTTTGTTTTTCTGCGATACGATTCGTATCAGGGCATCGCTTCAGCGATGCCGCAAGTCCCGTCCATAAGCTCCAGCGCTTCGAAAAAGGGCACACGCCTCAATAGGCCCAATACGGCGTTGTTCCACCTGGGGCAGTCGCGCCATCGATGGCCACGTACACGTTGCGATTGAAGAAGAAGGGAAGCCCCCAGTCGAATAAGTTCGACGCGCCGACGGCACTCGCATCGACCCCCAAATCGCTGAAGGCATTGTCGGTGGGGTATTCGTTAAACAGGTTGTCAGCATTTGCGATGCTGAAATTTACTGTCCCGCTGCCCGTCGCGGCTCCTTGATTCGCGACCCCCTGATTGGTCGCCGAGAGATTCACTGTGCTGGAGGGGCAATAGTATCCCGAATTAACGGTACAGTCAGGTATGCTGCTGTCCGCGAAAAAATAGGCATTCGAGCCACTGTCTAGAAAACTTTCGTCTGTATAAGTGGTGCCGTTAAAGGTAGTAGTGAAGTTTCCGGTACTCGGATCTACCGTGTAGACCGTGGCCCCGCTCAACCCATTGTTCGATTGCGTTCCGATCCCGAAGACCAGCGACCCGCTCACGCTAGCCTCAACTCCCCCCTGGACCTGTGGCAGTTCAACGATTACCCCGTTGTTGTCGGTGGGAAACATTGAGATTGGATTCTGTACCTGCTGCGTTAGGCTCGGAGCCATCCCCGTGCAACTGGTTGCTGAGGAGCATTCATAATACAAGTTCGAATCTGCAGGGCACCCGGGACCGCAATCTTGCGGAAACACGCCCACGCCGATGATTCCATTTGCTCCGAGCGATTGTTGCGTATTCGAGGAGGGCACTCCGAAGTCCAGGCATCCCTGTGGAACGGCATCGCTCGAGCCGATTGCTTGAATGGGCACTGAGCTTGCTGTCTCACTTCCGATCTGCACATCCGCCGTTTCCACCGGTCCCCAAAAATAACCACTTTCAGTCGGGTAGCATTCCAGCACTGGATTGCTGCCAGAACTCTCCGCCGACAGCCCTCCCGGCAGAGACGAGGATAGAATTCTCAAACCTATTGAGCCGGTGTCCACCAATATGCCAGGGACTGTTTGACACTCCGTGGAAGATCCGGGAACGCACACCGTCACGCTGATGAACGCCGCATCGGGATACACGCCGGTCCCCAGCGGACCGCCATTCACTGTGATCGGCGCAACATTGTTCCCCGTCGTCGCGACCACATTTGGAGGCGTACTGGAACTACCGCCTCCACACCCCACCAGGCAGGACACTGCCGAACAACCCACCAGGACGAAAAGCTTTCTCAGTGTTCTCATCGGATATCCTCGGCCTTCACGCCCTGCGGCAGCATGTCCGGAATATAAGCCATGCCGGCAAACGCCCGCGGATGTCCGCCCATCTCCACCACCAATCCTGGTTGTTCAACCACCAAAGGCCTGCGTCCCGGCCGGGAATTTTTCTGCTGCGCATTCACCGCCTGCCTGTACTGCTCGGCGTAGCTCCCCAGCAGTTGCCGCATGTTAGGTGGCCAATGCCCCCGCCACGCGAGGCCAAACACCATGCCCGACGACGATAGATACTCCCGCACCACTGTCCCGTTAGCCGTTTGAATCTCGTGTACCGTGTAAGCTTGCCCGGTGCTCGACTGCGCGGCCACCACCCGCCGCGTCCCCTGCAACTGCACTTGGTCCGCCTGGATGGTGCTGACGTCGCCGCCCAACGACGCCCAAGCTGGAAATGCAGCCCCCAAAATTAGGGCCACGGCACCCACCACCAGCCCTGCCTTGATGGAAACTGGGCGCGTCAACATTAAAGTTTTTGTGAACATTCCGGCACTATCTGTATCAGAATTAGATACGTGCTGCATCCCACGGGGTTGCCCTGATCCAATCCACCCCAGGTCGAATGGATCGATTGCGCAAGCCACGTTCAGGTCCTGCTCAGTCGTGTTTTCAGCGATTTGGGAGCCCCTGCCCTTCTAATTTTCTTCTTGCTTTCTTTTTCTCGATCAAGGATTAATATGTACACACCGAACTCGGGACTCCCCCAATGGAAGCCATTGCTCCTGTATTACGTCCTCTTTCCTCGAACCGCCGCGCTCGCGTGCGGCAAAAAGTTCACGTCCCCGCCTACGCTAGTTTCAGGAGTGGCTCCGAGAGCGAGATGCTGGACCTCTACGAAGTCCTCGACATCAGCGAAAGCGGCATTGCGCTCCACTGCTCTTCACCAATGGAAATCAACCAGCCCGTCGAACTCCGTTTGGATCTCGCCGAAGCCTCTGGCCAGATTTCCTGCACTGCCCGCGTAGCCTGGTCGGACTCCACTGGACGTGTCGGCTTGGCTCTTCCGGATCTCTCGGGTGTCGCCAGGCACGATCTCTCTGAGTGGCTGTTCCTGAACGCTCTCGCGGCGGCTGCCAATGCAGAGCCTCCCGAACTGCGCTCCGAGAATTTTCGGAATTCCCTTCTTCGGCAAAACTATACCGATATTCTCAGCGCCGCCTCCGCCGTGCAGAGAGAAGCGGAGTCCCTTGGGGTGGATCTGGAAGCGGTTCTCGCCCTGGTCGCTTCTCGTTCTCAATCCTTGCTGCGCGCTGCCGGCGCTGCCATCGCTCTTGACGAAAAAAAACTTGAAGAAAAAAAACTTGAAGAAAAAAAGGAAGACAAAAACCAAGCACAAAACGCCGGTACCATGCTCTGCCGAGCCAGTTCCGGCCCCAGCGCCCCGCCCGTGGGTGTAACTCTGCAAGTAGGTTCGGGTTTTTCCGGCGAATGCGTTCGCACCGGAAAATTGCTGCGCTGCGACGATACCGAAACCGACGAGCGTGTCGATCGCCAGAGTTGTCGCGCCCTTGGCATTCGTTCCATGATTGCCGTCCCGCTGCGTATAGGCGCAAAAGTAGTTGGACTGCTCGAAGTGTTTTCCTTGCAATCCAATGCCTTCAGCGAGAACGACAGCGCCGTGCTGCAGCGGCTCGCGGAAACGATTCAGGCCGCAGTCAGCCGATCGGCGCGGGTCCACGATTCCTCCGCGCCACCTCCGGCCTCTCCGAAACCTTTTACTCCGGCGCCGGGCAGTGTTCTGTTCGCTTACCCGCCCGAGAGCGCTGCAGAAAAAGATCTCACCGGTAATCCGGACAGAGACCAGGATAAGGTCGGGGGGATTCGCCTGCCTCGAGCTCACCTTTACCTCTTATTCCTGGCCGCAGCGACCATTTTTCTCGTATTAGGTTTCTTGGCTGAACCATGGATCCAGGAAAAGCTTCAAGCCCGCAGCCGAAATAATAACAATGACGCAGAGCACACCGTTCTCGCTTCCTCGCAGGCGCCCTTGGAGATTGCGAATTCGGCTGCAATTCTGTCAGCCGATTCTGCCAACCTCGCACAGCTTCGCGAGCTGGCGAGCCGCGGCGATCCAGCGGCCGAAAACGCTCTGGGCCTTCTCTATGCTGCTGGAGATGAGAAGCAGGGAATCCAACGCGACGAAACCGACGCGGCTCGCTGGTTCATGAAGGCCGCCGAGCATGGCAACGTTCCCGCCCAATCGAAGTTGGGATCGCTCTATTGGGGTGGCCGCGGCGTTACCAAAGATGATAATCAGGCCTATTTTTGGACCGTGCTCGCCCGCGCCAACGGCGATGACGCCAGCAAAGCCCTCGCCCCATTCATTGCCACGCGCCTCACCCCTGCCCAACGGGCAGCCATTGAACAGCAAGCCGAACAGTGGCTCGAGCGCCACGAATCATCCCCAAAGTCCGTCGCCAATCGCTAATCAAGCCTTACTTCCCGGAAATGCGCCATGTGGGGACAGCCGCCCTCGGCTGTCTCGCGTCCCAACCACCCATCGGGCCGCTCCCGTTCCCACTCCCGAACTGTCATGCTGAGCGGAGCAGTGAGGAGAGCGTAGCGAACCTCTCTGCGAAGTCGAAGCATCCCTACCTCACCGCGGCACCATCGTCCCATTTCCGCCCCCGCTCCGCAGCGCCCAACTCATGTGGGGACAGCCGCCCTCGGCTGTCCATCGAGCGAAGCTCGATCGTTTCTATGCCACAACCCGTCTCCATCAAGCCTCCATGGAGTGGAGTCATGGCGTTAGAATAGATAGCAGACCCCCGTGCCCACCCTCCGCACCATCCTCGACCAGCGAGTCCGCGAAGCCGACGCAGCTCTCTACGAGAAGCTCGACAACAACCGCGTCCGCTGCTTCGCCTGCGGCCACTGCTGCCCCATCCCGGAAGGCCAGCCCGGCGTGTGCAAGGTTCGCTACAACCGCGGTGGCACGCTGTATGTTCCCTGGGGATACACCGCCGGAACGCAATGCGATCCCGTCGAGAAGAAGCCGTTTTTTCACGCCTATCCCGGTGCGCTCGCCTACAGCTTCGGAATGCTGGGCTGCGATCTGCACTGCGCCTATTGTCAGAACTGGGTTACCTCGCAGGCTCTGCGTGATTCCAACGCCGTTTCGCCTCCGCTGCCAGCTTCGCCTGAACATCTGGTGCGTGACGCCGTCGCCCAAGGCGCAAAGATTCTGGTCAGCACCTACAACGAGCCGTTGATCACCAGCGAATGGGCGGTCGCAGTTTTCAAAGAGGCGAAAGCCGCCGGGCTCATTACCGGCTTCGTTTCCAACGGCAACGGCACGCCGCAGGTTCTCGAATACCTGCGCCCCTGGATCGACTTATACAAAGTCGATCTCAAAACCTTTAACGACCGCCACTATCACGAACTCGGCGGCCGCATCGGCCCCATCCTCGAAAGCATTCGCCGCATTTATGAAATAGGTCTCTGGCTCGAAATCGTCACGCTTCTCATCCCCGGCTTCAACGACGATCCCGACGAACTGCGCCGTCTCACCGAATTCCTCGCCGGAATTTCTCCTGACATTCCCTGGCACGTCACCGCCTTTCACGGCGACTACAAAATGCAAAACGATGTCGCGCGCGACACCACCGCGGACGACCTTCTCCGCGCCGTCGAAATCGGCCGCCAGTCCGGCCTCCGCTACATCTATGCCGGCAATCTCCCCGGCCAGATCGCCCAATGGGAAGACACGCGCTGCCCGCACTGCGGCGAAACTTTGATCGAACGCCACGGCTACCTGATCAAACACTACCGCCTCACTCCCGAAGGCCGCTGCTCAAAATGCGCCACCGCAATCCCCGGCCGCTGGTCCACCCACTTCGAAGGCCAGATCGCGTCGAGTCCGTTCTCGCCGCGTAATCGGAGTACTCATGCGCTCGTGTTGTTAAGGAAGATTGGGGGGCAGTCTTAGATCTAACCTGATCGGACCGTTGATCTTTTCAAATTGCTCGATAGCAGTCGTGAGCTGGTCGCGCAGAACCTTGGCGTGCCGCCAAGGAAAGGTGACGGCGGCTCGCTCTTCATTGACTCCGAGAAAGCCCGGTCCCGGATTAGGCGTTCCGGGGCTATCCACCACTTGCGCCAATCTTAGCCGGACATCGTCTTGCGTCCAGGTGACGTGCATTGCATTTGCATACACCTCATAAACGCCGCTTGGCGATTTTACCCACGGCATCGGGGTCGCCGGAATCGGTTTGTTGCTCATTAGAATCACCTAATGCTGATTGTTGCCCAGCGATACCTGCAACAAGGGGTCGAAGGTGTATCCGCTTCCAAGCTGATCTTCCGTGGCCAGATTCGTCCCTGCGTAGCAAAGGCGATTTGCCCAAGCACCAGATCCCGCCATGGTGTTCTCCTCGGCCTTAGTTGCGTAAATCTGAGCTTCTCCCGCTGTCGTAAACGCCCTCGCGGATAGAGGCTGCTCTCTTTCGATGAGCCACGTGCTCCAACCAAAGTTATTGCTGAAATACTCAGCTAGCACTTGCGCATAGTCTGGGTCTCCCCACCTCGCCGTGAGCCGCAGCAGATCGCCGCCCTTTCCGATGGTGCGGTCAAAGTCACGCCCGATCAGGCCGTGGGCCGCAGACCGCATCTCTTCAGTCGCATCGATTGTAAGCAATTCAGGAGCATCGCCATAAGTAAGACGAATGTGCAGAATCATCTCACGGAATTGGTTGTAGACTTTGAGCTCGCTCGTCATAGATGTGTCAGAGATTCTTGAACAATTGAATTGTGCTCACCGCGGAGGAGAGCAAGAATTCCTTCGGGAAATCAGACAAGTTCGACGCCCTAACAGGGGATTCTATTTTCTCACTTCGTTGCCAGTCTCGGTAACTCTGCTGTAGGGCGCCAAAGTCAAACTCGGGAATACTATATCCAAATTTGCTGCGGGTCCAAACCCACCTGCCTAGTTCCATAGCTGGCGTCTGCACTTCCTGCGCCCCCCACCCGCGAAATAATTCTTCCTCTCGATTCACAATGTACGTCGCAAAGCCGTTGCCCTGAAAGTTACCTCGGACATAAAACTTGACCCTTACGGCCACCCTTCCCCTGCGACCAGGTTGCCCCAGCAGCTTCCTGTTCGCGCAAAGCCAACGCTCCAGCTCCTTCTCCAAAAGAGGCTCGGTGGTGTTGATAAAGAAAGCCGCGAAGTAAATTACTTTCGTACCGTCCGGCTTTTCTCCGGCGACTTGAAAAGACACGGTCGTCCGCGCGAGACTCACCGGGGAGCCAATACCCGAATACACAGCACGAACTTCGGCTTCTGTGATCGGCCGCAATGCATCGATAAGCTCCATTGTGCAAGCGGTTTATTATGATCCATACGCGGCACAAATACTACTCCGTATCCAATAGTGTGCTTCGGGTGTCCAAATACTTCGTCGGCAGCCGCCCCGATTGCTTTAGCCCGAGCAATCACACCCCCAATCAAAAATTAGATTCCGTTCAAACGGGTCACTGCCCACATTAGCCGAAAAGAGGGGGCTAAGAAAGGGCCTCCAATGTCTTCAAGAGCTTACAGCTGGCCTTGTCGGGCTCGGACGATGGAAAAAGGTTACAATCCAAAATCACTGATCTGACTTTGCCTTACTCATGCACAAGAAGCCTATCCTCATCATCCCGTGTCTCGCGTTGCTGGTCCTCCTGACCTCCTGCTCCCCCCGCGACTTCCTCACCCGCCGCCTAGCCGCCGACCTGATCGCCGCCTCCGACACTTTCAGCGCCCCGCAGCAGCTCCAGCTCCACACTGGTGTTGTTTCCAACAAGGACTATCTCTCTCCGGAATATATCGAACTGCAACATCACGGCTGGATTTCCTCCACCAACGCTCCTTGCCCTGCGGCTCTGGCTCCGCCGCCTTGCTGGGATATCACGCTCACGCCCTCCGGCGTGGATACTTTTCAAAGTCTCATCGCCCCCGGAGACGCGGAGAAACCATCCTTCGCCATCCCCGCTGCGCGTCGCGAACTCGTCGCCATTACTGGCATCGTCAAGCAGGGCAACGCTGCCGATGTCGAATTCACCTGGCGATGGGTTCCCCTGAACGAAGTTGGCGCTGTTCTTTATTCTGGAGACGTCCACTACCAGTCAACCGCAAGTTTTCGCTGCTATGACGACGGTTGGCGTCTGGTGGAGCGCGTCTCCCATCCCCCCGAATCTCTTGACGAATCACTCCGGACCGCCGAACCCGCGCACTAAGAAGCCCCCACCCGCTGTCATGCTGAGCGCAGCAGTGAGGATCGCGAAGCGATCCTCACTGCGAAGCCGAAGCATCCCTATAGCCTTCCCTGCTGCCTCTTGGATCCCGCGCCGAAACAAAGCTTGACCGTTGCCAATCGCCGACCCCTCGTTGTATAAACAATTTCCCGCCAAGGGCCCTATGAAAATTTCGAAATATTTCTTGTTCTTGATCTTCCTTTTCGCTCTCACATCCCTAGCCTCCTCCCAAACCAAGCCCAAACTCACCCTCGACGAATTCTTCAATTCCGTGAGCTACTCCAACGTTGCGCTTTCCCCCGACGGCGCCTCCGTCGTGATTGAAACCGAACGCGCCGACTGGGATCGGCAGATCTTCCGCACCGACCTCTGGCTCTACCGCGACGATGCCAAAACCGGCTCGCTCATCCAACTCACCCAGTCGGGACACGACGTCGATCCCAAATGGTCGCCCGACGGCCGCTGGATCGCCTTCCGCTCCGAGCGCAAGCCTTCTTCCGAAAAAGATTCCGATTCCGGCGACGCCAAAAAATTAGCGAAAGATAGTGGTAAAGATAATAAAGACAAAGACAACAACGACGACAAAGGCGAAGTCAGCCAGATCTACGTAATCTCTCCCTCCGGCGGCGAAGCCATTCCCCTTACCCAGGGCCAGGAGGAAGTGCACACATTTTCCTGGTCTTCCGACTCGCGCACTATCTACTTCGCCACCCGCAATCCTTGGACCAAGGCGCAGAAAGACGACTACAAAAAACAATGGAAAGATGTGGTGCAGTATCGCACCGCCGAACGCGGTGACACCATCTTCGCCCTCGACGTTGCCGCCGCCCTCGCCCGCAACGCCGCATCTCCTGCAAAAGAACAGGGCGACGCCGAAAAAGAATCCGATCTCACCCCCGGCGCTCGCACCATTGCAACCTCGCCCCTGCGCGTCGACGATCTCATCGCCTCGCCCGATGGCAGCAAGCTGGCTTTCATCTCCAGCGCCATCAACCAGCGCCAGGAAAAGTTTGAAGACTACGAAATTTATGCGCTCGATCTTCCCAGTGTGGCGCGGGCGCCCTCGCCCGCGAATGCCGGCTCCCAGACTAATCCCGCCTCGCAGCCCCGCCGGCTAACCCACAATCAGGCTCAAGAGACCAGCCTGCGCTGGGCCAATGACAGTCGCCACCTTTTCTTCAGCGTCGAAGAGGGAGACGTGACCGGCTCCTATCGCGATCTTCAACCGCACCTCTACTGGCTCGACAGCGAAACGCCCGACAGCGAAAAGCCTGACAGTAAAAAAAGCGAAACCGCCGCAGTCGAGCAATGGAGCAAAGACTTCGTCGGTTCCGTCGAACATTACTCCGTCACCGCCGATGGTGTGCTCGCCTCCGCGCGTCTCGGAACCGAAGTGGCAATCTACTCCGTCGCGCACCCGGCTCAGTCCTTGCACAAACTCACCGGCTGGGAAGGCACGTACGAAATTCTCTCCACCACCCCGCACTCTCAACGCATTGCGTTCGTCTATTCGTCACTGCAAAAGCCGGCTGAAGTTTACTTGGCGGAAAGCGCCGACAAACTCGGTCAAGCGCATCCCATCACTTCCTTCAACAAACTCTTCACCGAACGCGATCTTCCCCAAGGCAAGCCCTACCGCTGGAAGGCCGACGACGGTACTACGGTCGAAGGCATGCTGATCTATCCTCCGGGCAGCTTTGAAGCCAAGCACCTGCCCATGTTTACGTTCATTCACGGCGGTCCCGCGGGCGCCGACGGCAACCTCTTTGAGGCCGACTGGTATCAGTGGGCAGCGCTCGCCGCCACCAACGGCTGGCTGATCTTCGAGCCCAACTACCGCGGCTCCACCGGATACGGCGACAAGTTCCTCGAACAGATCGTTCCCGTAATCGTCTCGCGTCCCGGCAAAGATATTCTCGAAGGCGTCGACGCCCTGGTCAAAGACGGCATCGCCGATCCCGACCGCCTCACCATCGGCGGCTACAGCTACGGCGGCTACATGACCAACTGGCTCATCACTCAAACCTCTCGCTTCAAAGCCGCCGTCACCGGCGCGGGCGCGGTCGAGCACGTCGGCAACTGGGGCAACGACGATACCACCTTCGACGATGCCTACTTCCTCGGCGGACGCCCCTGGGAAGCCCCCCAGCGCTATCACGACGAAGCCGCCATCTTCCAAATCGACAAAGTCCGCACTCCCACCCACATCGTCGCCGGCGCCAACGACATCCGCGTTGCCGTCCTCGAAGACTATTTGCTCGAGCACGCCCTCTATTCGCTGGGCATTCCGAACGCGTTGCTGATCTTCCCCGGCGAAGGCCACTCGCTCTCGAAAAACCCCTGGCACGGCAAAATCAAAGTCCGCGAAGAATTAAAGTGGCTGCAAAAATACGCCGGCGTGCCAGGATCAAGCGGCGTGCCAGCATCAAACTGATCTCCTCACCTTTGTCATTCCGAGCGAAGCGAGGAACCTTGGTTTCGAGGGTGCCCCACTCTAGTCACGTACTCTGCGACTAGGGTGGGATTCTGACTTCGCTTTCTGCAAGGTGCTCTTCTTGACTCAGAACTCCGGCGGCCCGCTTCCATCGGGCCGACTGCCCATTCCCGATCTGTCATGCTGAGCGAAGCAGTGAGGAGAGCGCAGCGATCCTCACTGCGAAGTCGAAGCATCCCCACCCTCTCATCTGCCGCCTAAAGCAGAGGGTCTTGCCGGGAGCACCCACAGACCCACCAGAACGTCCTTAACAACGCTCCCTGTCATGCTGTCTCTAACGACGCTGCACCCTGTCAAGCGTTTTGTGGCGACACTCCGGCATCGACGCCGAGAGCAGCGCCTTTTCGCTCTAGTAGAAAGCTTTTGACTCCCAGACCAAGGTCGTCACTCTATTGAATCTCGCAGCGGGACTTCAGGTCCCACCATCCATCTCTTCGGCACTTGCGCCCACGATTACTCACTTCGAACTCCCCGACTGTTCAGGGAGGCAGGCTGCCCACTCAAGCGCTCGGCTCTTACTCGCCGGCCACAGCATGACTCGGGCTCACCTGCATGACGGCCTGACATAGCTGCGCGTACGTCCAGTCCTCGCGCAACATCAGGTACAACCGCGTGGCCAACTTTCTGGCCACCGCCACCTTGGCGACGCTGCGATTTTTGCGCACCGCCAATCGGCGATAGAAGCGTTTCAGTTGCGGATCCAGCCGCGCCGCCGTCTGTCCCGCTTCCACCAGCAAAAAGCGCAGAAACGAACTGCCCTGCTTGCTGATCTTGCCCAGCCGCCGTTTTCCGCCGCTGGATTCTTCGCTCGGTATCAGCCCGAAATAACTGCCCACTTGCTTCGCCGATCCGAATCGCTCCGCCGGCCCCAGCGTCAGCACCATCGCCAACGCTGTCACCGGACCCACTCCCGGATGCGTCATCAGCCGCACCGCCTCCGACCGCTGGCGCGCTTCTTCCGCCACCCGCCGGTCCAGTTCGACGATCTCCGCCTCCAGCCCATCCAGCGCTTCCAGCAAGCGCTTGCGCCGCTGGGCTGCGTACGGCAGCAAAACCAACTGCTCCAACTCCGCCCGCCCCGCCTTCGTCCACAGCTTGCGTTTTTTCTGCACGCCACAACTCAGCGCCATGGCCTGCAGCTGATTCTTGGTGCGCGTCCGCGCCTGCACCTGCTTGTGCCGATGCACCAGCAACTGCCGCACATCCCGCACCTCCAGGCTCGGCACCCAGATCCGCGGAAACCGATCTTCCATCAGTAACTGTAACAAGTGTTCCGCGTCCCGCCGGTCCGTCTTCTGCTTGCGCACCACCGAAGCCCGCACCCGCGCCGCATCCCCGAACCACAGCTCGATGCCCAACTCATGCAACAACCGCTCGAACCACGGATAGTGCCCGCAAGCCTCCATCCCCACCCGCACCTCCTGGCCCGCCAGCGACCGGTAAAACTGCTCCGCCTCCGCGCGGTGCTGCAACCGCTTTTCTTCCATCTCTCCCGTTCGATTGTCAAAGATCGCGACCTGCTGAAATCCCGGATGAAAATCACAGCCTATAATCAGCATTGACGTTGGCTCCTCTCCGAGCCTTGGTCTTGTTCATCGCATACCAATCTACTCGCGACGGGCCAACGTCGTTATGCAATCAAGCGCAGCAGCGAGGACCGCCAGGCCCTCACTGCGAAGTCGAAGCATCCCTACCTCACCACAACTCCATCGTCCCATTTCCGCCCCCGCCCCATAAAATTCTCCCATCCATGTGACATCCAACCTTGTTATCCACAAGCTAACCATGAAACCATATTTATAGCTGTGTCGAACAGGCACCATTCCAGTTCGCCCCAGCTCTAAATCCTTTGTTTCGCGGATTTTGACATTTAACTTCTTCGACCGCCGTAATTTGCGGAGATTTTCCTGCTAACCCGATGATTCTTAAATAGCGGGTTGGGTAGGGGTATCCCGCAAATCCGGCCCATTGAAGCCAGAGAGTAGGGAAAAGAATATGGCCCTGGAAGATGTTCCACGATGTCAGCATGTGAAAGTGAATGGGGTGCAATGCGGATCGCCCGCGTTGCGGCGCAGGCGCCGGTGCTATTTCCACGAGGGCATTCGCCTCGAGCGGAAAGAGTTCGTCGCCGACCAGTTCGCGCAGCGCAGCTTTACCTTGCCCGTGCTCGAAGACGCCAACGCGGTGCAGTTGACCTTGATGAAGGTGATGCAGGCTCTGGTAAACGGCCGCATGGACTACAAAATGGCCGGACTGATGCTCTACGCGCTGCAGACCGCCAGCTGCAACCTCCGCAACGTAAAATTCGAGGCCGAAAAGCCCACCGACGTGGTGATCGATCCCAAGGATGTAGACCGCACCTGCCTCAACGGTCCGCAATGGTTTGCGCAGGATTTTACCGAGCCGGGAATGAAGCGGGAAGACAAGAAGGAAGAGGGCGGCGGTGCGGTGGCGGCCGGCGGCGAGAAAGTACCGGCGCCAGCCCGCCCACGCAAGATTCATCGCGGCGAGGCTTGCCGAACCGTCCGTGAGGAGAAGATTTATCCCGAAACTGGAAGAATGGCGCGCGCCATGAAGATCGAGCAGGAGTCGACTGTGATGCATGACCTCGTCTATGAACTGTTTCCGGAGCCGTTCGTCAGGAAGATACTAGAGGCTGGGCCGGGATAACCGTAAAGCGCAAGCCGGAAAGCGGAAAGCCGAATTAGCGCGAACCAGCGCTAGCCACCTTCACGCCCCGCGAGCCAGCAGCATAGCGCGCAATGCCCTTGTAGAGCGCTTCCGCGATCTGCTCGCGGTATCCGTCGCTGCGCAGCTTTTGCTCGTCGGTGGGACTGCTCACGAACGAAACTTCGGCGAGAATTCCGGGCATCGCAGTCTCGGTAAGAACCACGTAGGAGGCTTCTTTCACCCCGCGGTCGCGCAAGCCGGGATTTTGCACCGACAAGGTTCCATAGAGCGAGCGCTGCACGCTGGCCGCAAGCCGGCGCGACTGCTCAATCTTTTCATGCAAATCAGCCGCCGAGAGCGCTACCGTCACCGGATTCTTGCCGTCGCTTTTGCCCGCCCGCGTCTCGATGTCCTTCGCACTGGGCGCGGAAAAAAAGTTCGTGTAATAAGTTTCCACGCCGCGCGCCGAAGGCAGGTCGCTATAGTTTGCGTGTACCGAGACAAACAGATCCGCCTGCGCCTGATTCGCCATTCCAGCCCGCTCGTCGAGCGGGATGTAATTGTCGTCGTTGCGCGTGAGAATTACTTCCGCACCCAGCCGGCTCTCCAGCAATTTGCCCAGACGCTGCGCAATCTCGAGCACCAGATCTTTTTCCAGCAGGCCGCGCCGTCCCACCGTTCCCAAATCCCAGCCGCCATGGCCTGCATCCACCACGATGCGCATCTTCGGCACTCGCGCGCGCAGTTGCACGTCCTCGCTCGTGGGCGGAGGAACCACGATGGCTAGCTTCTCGCGCTCGGCCCCCCCGGCTCCCGGGAAGAGATTCAATTGCGATTTGTTACCGTCGCCCAGCTTCCGCACTTGCACTACCAGGCGGTACGGATTCGGCTCCAGGCTCACGGAAAAGTTCGAGTTACCTTTCGTCTCCAATACCACGCGAGTCAAACCGGGGGCGGGATGCGCCACTCGAACCCGCGCCAGCAGCGCATCACCAACGTCGATTATTTTCCCGTCAAGCTCAGGAGCCAAGGACGTATCGTGCAGATCGAAGTAAATGCGATCCGGATTCGCCAGTCGATGCGCTTCGTACTGCACCTGATCTTCGAGATCGAGCACAACCGTACTCGAATCGGCGGACGACCAGTGCCGAATCCCCGTGATGCGAGTCGGCTTCGCCTGGTCCTGTGGCGCGATGTTTCCAGCGGAAGAGTCAACCGGTGGATTCGCATTCGCCGTTGCCCCGGAATTGGCGGCGGACCCATCTACGATGGAACTGGATGGAGCCACCGCCGAAGCTGGTGCGACGGATGATGGTGCCGGCGCTGCCACCGGCTTCGTGTTCATCTTCTGTTCGGGTCGAATCAATACATTACTGAGCTGCGCAGTTTTCAGTTTCCACCACACGCCTCCGGCCACTACAACGGAAACCACGAGCAGAATCAAGACCAGAATAATTCCCGGATGACGCTCGGCAATCGGCTCTGGAGTTATTTCGGTCGCAGCCGCATCTTCTGGAATGCAGTCGGGCTCCGTGCTCAGTTCTGCCGCAGCCAAAGCCGCCGTTGGTTCAACAACCGCGGCCACAACCACCGGAACAGCGACTTCGGACGCTCCCTCAATTCGCAGCGCAGGTTCAGCCGCGGCAATGTTCTCAGCAGGAGTTTCAATGGGAAGAGGTGCTCGACTTGGATTCGCAGGCGCGGCCAACGTCGCTTCCGCCACCTGCGCCGCTTCCGCGAAGCGATCTTCGTCCTCAGGTTTGAGCGCGCCCAGGATCAACTCCGCCAGCAATTCCAGGCTGCTGACATCGCTGTCGTTGAAGCCGAACGGGTCTGCCGAGAACGCTTCCAGCAGACCGATCACACGGCGTCTTCCGCACAGTGGCACCGCAACCATGGAGCGCGCGCCCAACTGCCGGCACGCGTACAGGTTTACCCGCTCGTCCGTCTCGGTGTCATCGCACCGGATAATCTGTGCCGTGCGGAAACAGGCCCCGGAGAAAGCCGAGTCGCGCTGGATGCGCGCGCCCACGTCCGGCTTGATCGCGCCCGCCGAAGCCCGCAGAACAATCTCATTGTTTTCGGCCAAAGCGATCCCCAGCCCATCGGCTCCGGTGATGGCAATAGCCCGTTCCGCGACGAGTTGCAGAACTTCGTCGAGAACAAACTGCTCCGTCGGTTCGAACTCGGCAGCCGATGCAATCGCCTCAAATCCATGGTGCCGCGAGGCCAGCGCACGCCGTTGCCGCACTTGCTGATGCAGCGCCGAAAATGCCAGCAGCGCCTGGAGGGCATCGCCTCCCAACGGCCGTAACTGTCGGCGATCAGAAGCGGCGATGGGATTGGATTGGCGAGAAGAAATTTGATAGAAACTGTTTTGTCCCGCAGTCGTGCCACTCCGCTCCCGCGGCCAGGACGGCACTCGCGCATCCACGTCGATTTCCGGTTTGGTGGGAGTTGTTGCCATTGCGTCGCTGACCGGCCAATCTCCTTCTAGCGAGTTTGGCCATACCGCAGAGCTCTTGTCTATTGACTACTTGGCGTAGCCGCTACGCTTGTGCCAATGCAGTTCCGAAACAGCTTTTTTCTGGCTTTAACAGTAAGCTAGCGGGATTTCACTTGAGTTGCAATGATGCGTACATGCCCTTTCGGCCATGGACTTTCGTAAGAGTCCTGCCTGCGGCTTTTCCAAATTCCGAAAAAGCTTCGGCTCGGTGCAGCGTCCTCCAAAAACAAGCGTACAATCCTTGACGTTTTATAAAGTCCCTTCCGAACGAAACGCCGCCACGAACTGGAGGCCGCACATGTCCGCGCCCCGCTCTCATGGACTCCCCAGCCCTACGGTGTGCGCCGGAATTGTCATTGCCATGTTGGCCATGATCATTATTCCCGCAGCCATCACGCTGCACACCGTACACTCTCCGGTTACGCTCGTACCCACCAGCCCAAACCCCACTCCCCACGGCTACACCTGGAGCCTTCTACTTTTTATAGTTCCCAGCACTTTTATTGCAGGATGGTTTTTGCCGAGCGAAGGATTGCATATTCCGCAACGCGCTTTTCGCTGGACACTCATCATTCTCGTACCCCTGGGTTTTTTGCTCGATTTCGTTTTTGCGCAGTGGTTTTTCTGCTATCCTAATACCGGCGCCACGTTGGGCATCCCCGCTATAGCGCTCGGGAGGCCAGTTCCCATCGAGGAATATGTTTTTTATCTCACCGGCTTTCTCACAGTTCTTCTCCTCTATGTGTGGCTCGGCGAATTCTGGTTGGCGGCTTACAACGTGCCCGATTACCCGGCCGAAGCCCGGAAGACGCTCCGCCTTCTGCAGTTTCATCCAACCTCTTTGATCCTCGCCGTGCTGTTGATTGCTGGCGCATGGATCTATAAAAAGCATTTCGCCATTTCTGCTGACCAGGCCGGTTTTCCCGGCTACTTCACAGTTCTGGTAGTTGGGGGCTTGCTTCCATCCGTGAGCTTTTTTCCCGTGGCGCGGCGCTTCATCAACTGGCGCGCGCTCAGCCTCACGCTTTTCTTTATGCTTTTGGTCAGCCTGCTCTGGGAAGCTACTCTGGCCGTGCCCTATAACTGGTGGAACTTTCAGCACCGCCAGATGATCGGACTTTTTATTGGCGCCTGGTCCGGCCTGCCCATCGAAGAAGTCTGCGTGTGGATCGCAGTCACCTACGCTACGGCGATTGTTTTTGAAGTCGTGAAGGTCGGGATAGCGTCGGAGCGCTCTTTGGGCGAGACCATGTGGGGTGCGAGAAAAGGCTAATTGTCTAGCGTGCGGAAGAACTGGTCGTGGGGAATCAATTCAGTTACTGCCGGCCGGCTTGTGTGAGAAACTAAAATCTCAACAACTGGGCCCTGTCCGACCTTTTCCTGGCGGAGAGTATGCAGGTAGTATCATTTCCCGCGCGGCAAGCACGCACCGGTTATCGCCACGAACTGCGCACGCTAACCTACGTTACCCTCGACGCCGCCAACGGTGGAATCGTCCGCAATCTCAACCGCTACGGGGTAGCTGTGCAGGCCGTCGCTCCGCTGCGCCCGCAACAGCGGGTCCGCCTGCGCTTCGAGTTGAGGTTTCCTCGTTTGCGCGTGGAGGCTCACGGGCACGTCACCTGGGCTAGCTCTACGGGGCAGTGTGGCATCCGTTTTGTGGACTTATCGACACAAACCGCACGCCAGATCGACGAGTGGATCTTTTCCAACCTGCTGGAGTCACTTGCCCGCGAGGCGGCTCATCCGCGCTCGATTTTTGGAGCCTCTGTGGTCTCGATTGTTCGGGAAGAAAATGGTCGGGAAGAAAATGGCCCGGAAGAAAACGACGGGCTGAATCTCTCGGCTCCGCCGCGTCCTTCGATTCGACTGCAGCCAAACTCTAATGGACGAGAGCCGTCGCACGTTTCGCGTCCCCATCGTGATGAAGATGTTCCAGATGTAGCCGGCGATCCCGGTGCGCAATTGAACTGGCTTTCTCGCCCGCTCTCCGGGCGTACTCTCGCGTGGTTGGTAGATAGTCTCGTCGTGATGGCGGCGTTGCTCCTGTTCGCTCTGATTTTTCTGTCGATTGCCCACGAACTTCCGCAGTGGCCGCTTACCGTGGCCGCTACTTTAGTGGCTGCGGTTTTCGTTTCCGCCGCTTACTGGGCGTTGTTTGCGGTGTTTGGAGGAGCAAGCCTGGGTGCGCGGCTAGCCGACGCAGCATCCGCTTCTGGACAGGAAGGGAAAGAGTATGACGCGGTCCACTTGCGGTGATCGGCGCGTCAACTCCAAAGTGAAACGTAAGATCGGAAACTGAGAACTAAGAGCTGAGAGCTGAGAGCTGAGAACTGAGAACTGAGAACTGAGAACTGAGAACTGCTCAACCTAGTTCGCAAAATACTGCTGGGCCAGCCAAAGCCGCAAGCTCTGTTGGGTCTGCGCCGCAATCTTCACAAAGCGGATGCCAACATTTCCCCGATCGTCAGACCAGGCCACTTCGACGTCGGCCTTCACTCCGCACTTTGTTCCGGGAAGCGCGAACGAGGCACGCAGCAGATCGCTGGCATTGAATCCATCGTCGACCCGAACCTGCAGTCCACCCTGGCTCAGGTTGATCAATTCCGCCTCCACTCGTTTCTGATGGCGGCCAGTCAAAGTGACCGGCACGTCCAGCCCGGCGCGATGGTAGCGTAATCGGCCGTCGAGGATCATATTGCGCGCGGCGGAAAGGGTGCGTACCGCTTGTTCCACGGAGATTGGCTTGTCGAAGGCAAACATGGCGCCGGTAGTCTGCATATCGGGCCGGCCATGCGGTCCGCCCATAATGACCAGAGGCACTGTGCTCGCCAGCGGAGCTTCGCGCTGCAACTCGCGAAAAAATTGTCCGGTGCCGTTCAGGTCGCAGTCGACGATCAGCGCATCGACTTTGGTGTTTGTGAGCCGCGTCAGGGCGCGTTGCGGTTCGCTCTCGACGGCGACATCCATGTGCAGACCGCCGAGAATACATTCCAGAACACTGACTTCCTGCCAATCGCGCGAAACTACCATCGAGGAAAGTGTCATGAGTTCACTCTATCGACAGTGGTAATGGCGACGTAGATCACCAACGTAACGAATCGGGCTTCGGGCTTCGGCTTTCGGGCTTCTGTGGTGACTTCTCCGGGACCGCTGCAATGCATCTTCGAGAAGATTAAGAACGTACTTGATTGTCGAACCGAAACCAGTGCAGCCTTCGAAGCCCGAAGCCCGAAGCCCGAAGCCCGAGGCCCGAAGCCCGAAGCCGATCCTACGCGCCGGCAGCCTTGCTCTGGCTGCGATACCAGTCGACCGTGCGCCGCAAGCCTTCCTCGAAATCCACCTCAGGTTTGTAGCCGAGATGTTGTTCCGCCTGAGAGATATCGGCGAGGGAATGCTTGATGTCACCGCCTCGTTCCGCGGCATAGACGGGAGAACCGGAGTACGACGTGAGTTTCTGCAGGAGTTTTAAAGTTTGATTGAGCGTGACCCGGCGACCTGTGGCCACGTTGAAAACCTTGCCGGCTACTTGCCCTGCAGGAGCCTTGCAAGCCAGCAGGTTGGCCTCAACGGCATTGTCAATATAGGTGAAATCCCGGCTCTGCGCGCCATCGCCAAACATGGTAGGCTGCTGTCCGCTTAGCATCTGGGTGATGAACTTGGCCAGCACGCCGGAGTAAGGCGACGATGGATCCTGCCGCGGTCCAAAAATGTTGAAGTAGCGCAGGGCCACGGTTTCCAGTCCGTAGCAGCGGTAAAACGAAATCATGTAGCGCTCGCTGGCCAGCTTGGCCACGGCATACGGCGAAATCGGATCGGGTGTCATGCCCTCGTGTTTGGGCAGCGTGGGGGTATCGCCGTAGGCGGAAGACGACGCGGCATAGATCACGCGCTTCACCTTGGCGTCGCGCGCCGCGACCAGCACGTTCACGGTGCCATCCACATTCGCGCGGTTGCTTCCGATCGGATCCAGAACGGATTTCGGAACGGACGGAATAGCAGCCTGATGTAAAACGTAGTCCGCGCCGGTGCAGGCGAGCTTCATGGCGTCAAGATCGAGAATGTCGGCCTCACGAAAATCAATCTGGCTCAGGATCTCGGTGAGATTTTCGCGCCTCCCAGTTGAAAAATTATCCACTCCGCGAACCTGCTGCCCGCGCCGTAGCAGCTCGCGCGCCAGAGACGATCCAATAAAACCGCCGATGCCCGTAATGAGATAAACCGCCATAGACTTTCATCATAACCAATCGACGTGACCGTTTGCGCAGGCAATGAGCGCGGACGGAAAAACCGAAGTAATCCAATGAGAGCGCCGAATGGCGGGCCGGCCTTTTTCCTGGGAAGAAACCGAGAACTGGGGACCGCGAACTGAGAACTGAGAGCTGAGAGCTGAGAACTAGAACTGAGAACCGTCTACTTTGCCGCACTCTGGCTTTTTCGCAGAATGCGAAGAAATTCTTCCCGGCTCAAAATATGGCGTTCCTCAAAGAAGTTCATGACCGCCTGTAGAGCGGCGGCCGGGTTGGTAATCGGAGCCAGAGCGGTGGGCTCGGGAATCAATGTAGCGTCCACTTCGGGGCGCGTGCCTAGAATTACCGAAGGCCGCGAGAGCGATCGCAGCAGTTCGCGTAACCGCTCGCGATCCGGATCCGCCATCGTCGTGAAGCAAATTCCCATGCCCAGGTTCGGGTACACCACCCGCACCTCGCCGTTACTTTCGAGCCGGAAGCCGTTGACCTCCAGGGTTAACCCGACTTTGGCGCCGACGCGAAACGTTGACATGGCCTCGACGTAGCATCCGTGCAAACTGATGTCGGTGAAAGTTGCCCAAGTCGACACACCACTGCCGAGTTCGCGCAGGCGCGCGCTTCCCTGGCAGCGGTAGCGAGCGCTTTGCCGCTTGTCCGCAATGGAATTTGCGGTTCCCGTCGCCGCCGCACCTTCAGTCCGGATATCGGGCGGCGACAGCGGCGCGCGCGCGGGAGCCGCGCCCGCAGCCCGAGGTGCGGATTGCTTCAAAGCGGCCAGATAGGCCGCGCCGGCGCTGTTTTCGTCAGACATACCTGCGGACTCGCCTCTCCGCTAGGAGGCACATCTGAGCTTTCCCGGGCCTCGCTGCGCGGGGAGTCTCTGTCTGACTCTATCGGAACTTTTCCGCGGAAGATTTACCGGAGAGAATGGGCTTGCGACGAAGGGATGTAGGGGTTTCCGCAACGGGAAGAATTCAAGACTGGAACGCGGCGGCAGGGAATCCTGCGGCACACTGCCGAATCTTGTTCCATACCTCGTCCCGTCCGGCCCGGGTTTTGGCCGAGAATGGAACCACGGTCGCGGTCGGATATGCCTCGGAGAGACCCTTGAGAGCGTTGCGCAGCTGATTGTTGGACAACCGGTCGCTCTTGGTCGCAACTAGAAGCAATTCACGCTCCGAGGCATTAAGAAAGTCTAATAACTGGCGATCGCTGTCCTGCGGAGGCACGTTCACGTCCACCAACGCCAGACACAGCACCAGGGTGGGGCGTTCGTTGAGGTAGGGCTCGATGAATTTAGGCCACTCCTGCGAAATCTCGCGCGACAGCTTGGCATAGCCGTAACCCGGCAGGTCGGCGAAGATGACCTCTGGACGCGGCTTTCCCGGCCAGCGTACTTCGAAGAAGTTGATGCTGCGCGTGCGTCCGGGCGTGGAACTGGTGCGGGCGATCTTGTCGCCGATCAGCGTGTTGATCACGCTGGATTTGCCTACGTTCGAGCGGCCGAGGAATGCGACTTCCGGCAGGCTGGGAGCAGGGAAGTGCGCGGCATCGGTGGCCGCCGCCATGAATCGCGCCATTACTCTCATGGGCAGTTCTCAGTTCTCAGTTCTCGGTTCTCAGTTGCCATGGTTCAAGTGTGCAATGGGGTGACAGGGATTGGCAAGCTGGCAGAAAACTGGGTAGTGCCCTCGCAATTAGGACACTACCGGAAACTGAAAATCAACTCTTACGGAACTGCTTGCTCAGAGTGAGAGCCTGGTGCTGGTAGGACGACCCGATATTCGTGCCATAGATCTTGTGAGGCCGCGACAGCAGAGGCATATAGTTAAGCCGGCCCACCAGCTGACCATGCTCCATAAGGAACGGAACTTCATGGGCGCGAACTTCGAGCACAGCGCGGGTGCCTTTGATGTCGCTTGAGCCGTACCCGAAGCCGGGGTCAAAGAATCCCGCATAGTGAATGCGGAACTCGCCGTCCGACGGATCGAAAGGCACCATCTCCGCCGCGAACTCAGGAGGAACGCTCACCCGCTCTTTGGACGCAAGTATATAGAAGTCGCCGGGTTCGAGGATCAGGCTCTTACTGGCGTTCTGATGACGAACTTCCCAGAACTCTTCCGTCGCATAGAAATTAATCTTATCCAGTTCGATGGCCGGAGCATAGCGCTTCGCCTTATAGGCGATAATCTCGCCTTCCGCGCCTTCCAGATTGATCGTGATTCTCAGCCCGCGCTCGACTCGCGCCTTGCCGGGGCTGTCTTCCTCGTAGACCAGCGGTTCCTCCCGATCCAGCCCTCTGATCGTGCTGTCGCTTGACCGCGGATTGCCCTGCACAAAACGCAGTTGGCTTAGCCGCATCCCCGCGCGCAGCGCAACGGTAAAGGTGCGGGAAACAACTTCGGCGTAGAGTTTGCCTTTGTATCCCGGGGGCACCCGGTCGAACTCGGTACCGTAATCGGTGATCAGGCGCGTGAAAATATCGAGGCGGCCAGTCGTACTCTTCGGATTCGCCTTCCCAGAAATGTTTTCCGGCAGGTTCAGCTCTTCCACCAGCGGAATGATGTAAACGCAATCCTTTTCGAAAACGGGCGCGCCGGTCAGGTCGACGCGCGTCATCCGCAGCTCCTTGATTTTCGCCTCAACCGTACTGTTCGGGCCCGGCAAAAAACTCGCGCGCACGCGATGCGCCATGTCACCGAGCCGCAGGTCGAGACTTGCCGGCTGAATGTGGTCTGGATTGATCGCTGGCGTCGCCCTGATATTCCCGCGGGCGATCAAGTTGCTGATTTCTTGCGAAGGCAGTATTCCGGTTGTACGGGATTGAGCCCCTTCGGACGGCGGCTCCGGCCCGTTTTCAAAGGCAATCTGACTCTGGTTCGATGTGGACATCGTAAGAGTCCCTATTGTAACGCTTCGCGGGAAATAGAGACGATCAGGCAGTACGGCAGGGGCGAAACGATCTCAGCAAGGAGTTCTTATTGTGCAGTCCGGCTTCGCGATGGAAACTCCCTCACGACTCTCTAGTCCCATTAAGATTAAAGGGATCCTTCGACTGCTTTGCCGTCCGCTATCGCGAACGGCAACTCCGCTCAGGATGACAGTGGCGAATGGTTGGCGCAGCGTCGCTGACTACTGATGCGCCGTCGGACTATCTCCGGTGCTCGAGGTCAGGGGCGCGATCGGGCGCGTGGGTTCTTCCTCGCCGAGAGCTTGCAGGGGAGATTCCAGCGCGATTTGCAGCACCTGATCCATCGTATCCACGAAATGGAGCTTCATGGCATTGCGCAAGTTTTCTGGAACCTCAGCGATATCTTTTTCATTGTCCCGCGGCAGGATCACCTCGAAAAGTCCGGCGCGGTGCGCGGCCAGCAGCTTTTCCTTCAGTCCGCCGATGGGCAACACTTTGCCGCGCAGCGTGATTTCGCCGGTCATGGCAAGATCTCGCCGCACCGGAATCTTGCTTAGCGCGCTGGCAATCGCGGTGGCAATGGTGATGCCTGCCGACGGTCCGTCCTTTGGAATTGCGCCTTCCGGCACGTGCACATGCAGATCGAGGGTACGGTAGAAATCGCGGGTCAGGCCGAGACGATGCGCCCGCGATCGGATATAGGACAGGGCGGCCTGCGCCGATTCCTGCATGACGTCGCCGAGCTTGCCGGTCAACGTGAGCTTGCCCTTGCCGTCAACCACCGTGGCCTCAGTGCTCAGAATCGAGCCTCCGACCTCAGTCCAGGCCAGCCCTGTGACCAATCCCACTTCGCTCTTCTCATGAGCCAGGGTGTCGCGGAACTTGATGACGCCCAGGAAGTCGGTGACATTTCCGCCGGTCACCGCGATCGTGTAGTTTTCGCCTTCCTTCACCACCTTGCGCGCCACTTTGCGGCAAACGTTGCCGATTTCGCGCTCCAGGTTGCGCACGCCGGCCTCTCGGGTGTAGGCGCGGATGAGCGTGGTGATGGCATCGTCAGAGAATTTCACATTCTTCTCCGACAATCCAGCCTGCAGCATCTGCTTCTTCACCAGGAACTGCTTGGCGATCTCCACTTTTTCCTGCTCGGTGTAACCGTGCAGCCGGAGCACTTCCATGCGGTCCTGCAGAGCGGGAGGAATGGTGTGCATTACGTTCGCCGTAGCTACAAAAAATACCTGCGAGAGATCGTATTCGACGTCGAGGTAGTGATCGACAAACATGTAGTTCTGTTCGGGATCGAGCACCTCGAGCAGGGCGGCCGACGGGTCGCCGCGGAAGTCCATTGACATCTTATCGACTTCGTCCAGCATGAAGACCGGGTTCTTGGTGCCCGCCTTCTTCATCATCTGAATGATCTGGCCGGGTAAGGCGCCAATGTAGGTTCTGCGGTGGCCGCGGATTTCGGCTTCATCGCGCACTCCGCCCAGCGACATGCGAACGAACTTGCGTCCCGTGGCCTTGGCGATCGACATGCCCAGCGAGGTCTTGCCCACGCCCGGCGGTCCAACAAAGCAGAGAATCGAACCCTTCGGATTCTTGACCAGTTGGCGCACCGCGAGAAATTCCAGAATACGTTCCTTGATTTTCTCCAGGCCGTAATGATCTTCGTTCAGAACTTTTTCGGCGCGCGAGATGTTGCGTATTTCCTTCGACCGCTTCTTCCACGGCACTGCCAGCAGCCAGTCGAGATAGTTGCGCGACACCGTAGATTCCGCCGACATCGGCGGCATCGCTTCCAGCTTCTTCAGTTCCTGCAATGCCTTGTCTTTGACGTCTTTCGGCATGCCCGCGGCTTCGACCTTCTTCTTCAGTTCGTCGAATTCGCTTTTTTCGCCACGGCCCAGTTCTTTTTGAATGGCCTTGATCTTCTCGTTGAGGTAGTACTCTTTCTGCGCCTTCTCCATTTGCCGCTTCACCCGCGACTGGATGGTGCGGTCCACATTGAGCTTTTCGATCTCCACGTCGAGCACGTCGGCGATGCGGTTCAAACGCTCCGAAGGATCGAAGATCTCCAGCAGTTCCTGCTTTTCTTCGATGGAGAGCTGCAGGTTGGCGGCAATGATGTCGGTCAGCTTGGCCGGATCTTCCATGCGCACGGCCGAAATCATCGTCTCATAATTCAGCGCCTGGCAGAGCTTTACGTACTGCTCAAACAGCGTGGTCACGCGCTGCATGCCAGCTTCGATCTGGGCATTCATCTCAACGGGGTAGCGGGCGACGCGCACGGAAGCCTGCATATACCCGTCGGAGTCGGTGGCCTGCAGAAGCCTGCCACGCTCGATGCCTTCGACCAGAACCTTGATATTTCCGTCGGGCAGCTTAAGGCTCTGCACAATGTTGACGATGGTGCCGACCTGATAGATCTCGTTCGACTTAGGTTCGTCGATGGAGGCATCGTGCTGGGTCGCCAGGAAGATTTTTTTGTCCGCGGCGAGAGCTTCTTCCAGGGCGCGCACGCTGGACTCGCGGCCCACCACGAACGGCGTCATCATGTAGGGAAAGATGACCACGTCCCGGATGGGCATCATGGGCAGCTTTTTGGTTTCGAATTTTTCCTTGGATGTAGTCACTCAATCTCCCCTGGGTCAGCGCTCAATGACAATGCTGAATGACAGTGCCTACCGTGCCTAATGACAATCGCGGCGCGAGTTCCCTACCACCTGCCGTCAGTTCTCAGTTTACTACTCTTTTATGGCCCTTTGGCTATCCGGCCTTTTCCAGCGTCGAAAGAGAGGCGTTGCGTTTCTCGACCATCTCCCTGGTGACTTCGAACTCTTTCAGTTTCTTCTGGCTGGGCAAGTTGAACATTAGATCGAGCATCAGTTCTTCCAGAATCATACGCAGCCCGCGGGCCCCCACTTTGCGGGCCATGGCCTGGCGGGCGACCGCACGCAGAGCCTCGTCGCTGAACTTCAAGCGGACGTTCTCGAACTCGAACAAGCGCTGGTATTGCTTGACGATGGCGTTTTTGGGGCGGGTCAGGATCTCGATCAGGGCAAATTCGTCCAAGTCTTCCAGCATGCCCATGACGGGCAAGCGCCCAACGAACTCGGGGATCAAACCGAACTTAATCAAATCTTCCGGCTGCATTTCGCTGAGCAATTCGAAGTTGCGTTTGTTGCGCGCGACAACCGCTTCTTCCTTCTCTTCTTCATTGCCGGCACGGAATCCCAGGGATTTTTTCCCCACGCGCCGGCCGATAATCTTTTCCAGGCCAACGAACGCTCCTCCGCAAATAAAAAGAATGTTGGTGGTATCAACCGGAGTGAATTCCTGGTGAGGATGCTTACGTCCGCCTTGCGGCGGAACGTTGGCGATCGTTCCTTCCAGAATCTTCAA
This sequence comes from uncultured Acidobacteriaceae bacterium, assembly GCA_963818865.1. Lineage (GTDB taxonomy): Bacteria > Acidobacteriota > Terriglobia > Terriglobales > Acidobacteriaceae > Sulfotelmatobacter. The sequence goes on along the minus strand of CAWFTQ010000012.1, from coordinate 8,298 downwards.
CAGCGCTTGCTGCACGCCTTCGCCGGAAACATCGCGCGTGATCGAAGGATTTTCGTCCTTGCGTCCGATCTTATCGATTTCATCGATATAGATAATTCCGGTCTGGGCGCGGCTGACATCGCCCTCGGCCGCCTGCAACAATTTGAGGATGATATTTTCCACATCCTCGCCCACATAGCCGGCTTCGGTGAGGGTGGTGGCATCGACAATAGCGAAGGGCACGTCAAGCATGCGGGCCAGAGTCTGCGCCAGGAGCGTCTTGCCGGTTCCAGTCGGACCGATGAGCAGAATGTTGGACTTGCTCAGTTCGATGCCGTCGCCCGCCGTCTTCTGGCGGTTCATGAAGATGCGCTTGTAGTGGTTGTAGACCGCGACTGCCAGTTTTTTCTTGGTCTGCTCCTGCCCGATGACGTATTCATCGAGGAAGGTTTTGACCTCCTGCGGTTTCGGCAGTTGATTGGGAGTAGTCGATTGCGGAGTAGCGGTGCGGTCATCTTCCAGAATGGAGTTGCACACCGCTACGCACTCGTCGCAGATATAGGCGCGGGGATAATCGCTGGGCGACGAAATCAGTTTGGCTACGGCATCCTGCGACTTATGGCAGAACGAGCATCGCAGGATCTCGTCGGAGCCTGACTTATTTTTCACTCGGCTCTACTCCTTTTTCCATTACCGAGTACCAAGTAGCGAGTGCGCGCGATGTGCTCGCTACTCGGGACTGGGTACTCGGTACTGCTTTTCACGAAGGCTATCCTACAGCTTTTCCGGTCTTATAGATGATATCGTCTATGATTCCGTATTCCTTTGCCTGCTGCGCGTTCATAATAAAGTCCCGCTCCACGTCTTTCTCCACCTTATCCAGCTTCTGTCCGCTATGCTTCGAGAGTAACTGGTTTGTAATCTCGCGCATACGCAGGATTTCGCGGGCGTGGATGTCGATATCGGTAGCCTGACCCGATAACCCTCCCATCGAAGGTTGGTGAATTAAAATGCGGGAATTGGGCAAAGCCAGCCTTTTCTTGGGTTCCCCGGCTGCCAGCAGGAGCGCCGCCATCGAGGCCGCCTGTCCCACGCACAGCGTCATGACATCATTCTTTACGTACTGCATGGTGTCATAAATTGCCATGCCCGCCGTGATCGAGCCTCCCGGCGAGTTCACATAGAGCTGAATATCTTTTTCAGGATCTTCCTGAGCTAGAAACAACATTTGGGCGATCACCAGGTTGGCGATATTGTCGTCAATCGGCGTGCCGATGAAAATAATGTTATCTCGCAGCAGACGGGAATAGATATCGTAGGCGCGTTCGCCCCGCCCGGTCTGCTCAATCACCATCGGTACTAACATCATTTGCGGATCATTTGGTTTCATTGTCTACCGGACCTGTCACCGGACCTGCCACACTCCGCCCCGAATTAACGTTTACGTGTTCGGGGAGGGTTGAAAGTGGTCCGCGTCTTTACTCAATCACTACGCGGACTGGTGATAAAGAAAATCGAGGGTCTTCTCGCTGCGGATTCTCATTCGGATTCTATCGAGGCCCCCATCCTCTGTCAAACGCGCTCGCACCGCTTCCGACGTTTGTTTCGACTGTTTCGCCAGAGCTTCCAATTCCCGGTTCACTTCTTCGTCGCCGACTTCGATTTTTTCCAAATCCGCAATGCGTTCGAGCAGCAATGAAGACTTCACATCGTTTACTGCCTGGTCCCGCTGGCCAGCTCGCAGCCGGGGAAGGTCCATCTTCTTCAAATCTTCCATCTTCATGCCTTGCGCTGCCAGCGCTCGCAGGCCGCGCTCCAGACGCAAATCGATCTGGCGGTCGATCAAAGATTCCGGCACCTCAAAATCATTGCGCTTGACCAGTTCGGCCACCAGTTTGTCTTTTGCGGCATGCTCAGCCGTGTGGCGCTTTTCCGCTTCCATGTTCTCGCGAATCTGCTTGCGCACCGCGTCCAGGCTGTCGAACTCTCCCAGTTCCTTGGCGAATTCGTCGTTGAGCTCGGGAAGGCTCTTCTGTTTAATTCCATTCACCTTCACCGTATACACAAACGTCTTGCCCGCCAGACGCTTGTCGGCAGTGTCTTCGGGATAACTCACGTCGAAGGTGCGCTCCTCGCCCGCGGATGCGCCGACCAGGTTCTGCGTAAACTCCGCTACCGTATTCTTGCCGCCCATTTCGATGAGCACATCGTCCATGTGTACGGGGCTGGCGGCGGATTCTTTAACGTCTTTGCCATCTTTCGGTCGTCCGTCCATGGAGGCCTGAGCGAAGTCGCCTTGCGCCAGGGCGCGTCCTTCCACGTCGGCGTAGGTGGCTTGCTGCTCTCGCAGATTGGAGAGCGCCTTTTCCACTTCTTCGTCAGTAATGGCAATCTCCGGTTTGTCGGCGCGAAGATCCTTGTAGCCTTCGACCTGAATTTCGGGAAGGACTTCGAAGCTGGCCTTGAAGCGCAACGGCTCCCCGTCATGGAAGTGCAGATCGGTAATGCGCGGCTGCGAAACCGGGATGAGGCCCTGCTTCTCCGCTTCCTTGCGGAAATAGCGGGGCGCCAAAGCTTCGATCACATCGTTCTTGAGACCATCGCCGAAGCGCTGGCGAATGATGGAAGCCGGCACGTGTCCGGCGCGAAAGCCCGGCAGGCGCGCACTCTTCTGGTAGCGCTGGATCTGCAACTCGGTTTCGCGCGTAACTTCAGCGGCCGGGATCTCAACCGAAATCTCCCGCTTGATATCTTTGTTAGTTGTTTCCGTCTTCGTTGCGTCGAGCTTGGCCGCGTCGGTAGTTTCTGTGGGGCTCACGTTTCGCCTTTCACCATCCGCTGCCTCCGGAGGCTCCGTCGAGCAAAGGAACCGGACCGAATTCATACGGCGTTAACTTGAGTGTAAAGACAGAAGGAGAGCACCGTCAAACGGGCTGACCAACTCAGCCTTGCGTTCCAGGTGTAGTTTCCCGATCCCGGCAGCGAGCGAGCGCAAAGTCAGGCGCAAATCTGCTTCAACGCAACCAGCAAAGGGCCCGAAAGTTGATCGGTTTTTGAAACAACATCTCTAACCCCTATTGCCTGAGCCAGCTTCAACAACTCCGCGGAAGGGTGCATGGTGAACATCACCATAGCAGTGTTGGGAGCGACATGGCTTATCTGGCGTGCGGCCTCCAGCCCGTTCATAACGGGCATTTGCAAATCCAGGATAACGATATCGGGACGCATTGCTTCGACTTGCTCGACCGCTATCTGCCCGTTCTCCGCCTCGCCACATACCTGCCAGTCCGCGTTGCCCTCGATCCACGAGCGTAGGGAAGAGCGGATCGTGGAGTTGTCATCAACAATGAGAATTCGGTGTGACATGAAGGCCGCGCGCTCTGCCCTCGGCAGGCTGTTGACCGAGTCGTGTCGTGCATCTCGGCTGACGGCTATGAGGAAGGTAATTTAAGCCTAGTAGCCGGGCCCGCAAAGCGCCATACCCTCGATACCGTACTCTAGCGTACATTGTTGTGTCATATATGGGACGTTCGCCTACGTTGGCTGGCTGTCAAAAGAGTTTTTAAGAAAGAGTCGGCTATCCTGAGGGCAGAGACGAGCGGAGTCCTCAACCCATTGATATCACCCATGCCAGAATGGCTGAAAGTTCTGAATCGCGAAGTGATCGCCTGCACCCGCTGTCCTCGGCTGGTTGCATATCGCGAACAAGTTGCCCGCGAGAAGCGCCGGGCTTACCGTGACTGTGAGTACTGGGGCAAGCCGGTGCCTGGCTTCGGCGATCCCGAGGCGCGCGTGCTGATCCTGGGACTGGCCCCAGGTGCGCATGGCTCCAACCGCACCGGACGCCCGTTCACCGGCGATGCCTCCGGCAAGTTCATGTTCCCGGTTTTGTATGAAACCGGATTTGCCAACCAGCCCGACGCTACCGACCGCAATGATGGGCTCAAGCTGAAAGATCTGTACATCACCGCCGCGGTCCGCTGCGCTCCGCCCGCCAACAAGCCGACGCCCGGGGAGCTCGCCGAGTGCTCCCAATTTCTCGATCGGGAAATTGCAGGATTAGAAAACGTCAAGGTCGTGGTGGCGCTGGGTAAGATTGGCTTCGACGCCTATCTGAACTACTTGAAACGGCGAGGCCCGCCGCTCAATAGAGAGAAAAATCTCTCCAAGACTTATCTCTTCAAGACGTATCTTTTCAAACATGGCGCCAGTTACCGGTTACCCGATGGTAAGGTGTTACTGGCCTCTTACCATCCATCGAATCAGAACACGCAGACCGGCGTGCTGACGCGCGAAATGTTTGTGGGGATATTTAAAGAGGCGGCAAGACTTGCCGATGAATAGTTTGAGGCGCCGTCGGGGCCGGATCGCTGCACCCGCACCCAAAAGCGGGGTCATAGTTCACAAAGCCGGGTCGCGAACCGGGGCGGCGCCGCAAGTATTGCTGCGGTGAGAGCAACGATATCCTTCCCACCCCGGCCAGCGCGCACTCTACTTCAATTTTGTCACTGTCACCTCGAGCTGGAACTGCCTCTTGGAATTTGGATCGTCAACGCTGCCGACCAGCATCGGCTTGCCCAGCAAGGCGAGGGTCCCGGCACTGATCTTGAGTTGGCGCAAGAGCGGAAGCATATCGTGCCCCGGAGTCTGTTCGGGATTCGCGAAGTCGCTGATCTCGGCTCGCACCGACAGATCGATGGCTCCGTTGTGGTCGTCAATTCTGCTCCAAATGCTTGTTCCACATCAATGTACTGGAACTCGCCCTGTTTCGATTCGATCGGGACGCGAGTTCCGATTTTAAGTTCGTTGCTGCCGTCAGAGTTGAGGTTCATTGAGTATTGCCGGGTGTTTATCTTTTTCCCGTCCTCCATCTCATTGACTGAAAAATCGAGCCGATAAGCGTTCAAAGGTTTTTCGGCCTTGTGCGCATTCTCAGCGTCGGGTTGCTGCGCCGCCGCTTTCCAGACTCCGCCCCCAACCATCAGGGTGAAAATCAACGCTGCCGTTACAGCTGTTTCTTGATCATTGATTCATTTCTCCTTATTTAGTATTCATGTGCGTTCTTATCGTTGAGAATCCTATCGTTGAGAGTCCTTGGCGGCCGCCGCGTCCTTCATTTCTTCGGCGAGGTCCTGCCGCAGTGCCTCAGCCCGCGCCTGTGCGATCAGGGCCGCGTGCTTCGGATACTTCGTCACGTAGCTTGCAAGAATTTTTTCCTGCTCGCTCAAAGGCCGCGGCGAAGGAAACTGATCCAACTTTGGCCCGGAAGCCACCACGGCCGGCGTGGCCCGCGGGATGTTTGTTCTGGGCTTCTTGACGGACACCAGATGCGAGGCTGGGCTCTGGCCGCTTCCGCGATATGTTGCCACCTGCGTTCCGCTACTAACGCGGTCTGGCGTTGCGCGCGAGGAGCAGGAGAAGGGTCGCGGCCGACATTGTCCTGTCCTTACGTCGTTCTCGGATCTCCACACGAACGTGAAAGCCACCAGCAACACCGCCGCTGAGCACGTACCGCAGTCCACCGCCACCATGCGTGAGGCGGCGCAAGCTTCGGCTCGGCGCGCAGATTCGCCAGGACGCGATCTTCCAGCCCCATCCTCGGCTCGATCGCCGCATACCGCGCCCAGGCCTGATCGAGCTCAAAGCTCGAGCGTTTCGCTCTCCAGGCCCTGCCAGCGCTCGTATTCCTGCTGAAGGTCCTTGTCCGCTGGCGTTATCCTTGCCGGTCGTTCGCTGTGAAATCGTCACCGTTTCATCACCGTCGCCTCCTTCGTCACGCTGCCGGCCAGCTTCTCGCAGAATCTGCCGCGCTCGAAGAACGCCGACCGCAAGCCCCGCTTCGTCCATCTCCGATGTCGCAGGCCACTTCGGGGAACATTTCTTTCAGCGTCGATAAATCAGCGGTGGCGCAACCTCCGGCAGCGCAGCAATTAATTTTTCCAGCAACTCGCCGACCTGCCAGCCGGCGCACTACCTTCTGAGCGCCGGGAAGTCCGAGGAAGCGGTTTCTCCCACGGGCTTCTCAGGATCATCGAGCGCGATCTCCGTCCTGCGGCTGCGCCGCCGCCTGCGGTCAACCGCCACTCGCCAGGCGATGCGCGCCAGCCACGTCTTGCCGTTTTCTACACTTGCCAGCTTGTGGCTGTAGCGCAACACGCGGAGAAATGTTTCCGGGCGGCGTCCTCGCACATCGTGGTGGCTTCGAGCACGGCATAGGCGATGCGGTAAACCATCCGTGAGTGCTGCTCAGTGAAGATCGAGTCGTGCGTCTTCACTGCGGTCTGGACTCCTGCACCACCGTCTGGAGCTCCTCGTTCCAGGATTGCCTCTCGCCACCAATCGCGAGATCCACATTCAGAAAGACGACCGGGGGTCTGGCTGGGTCCAGGAATTTTTTCGCGAGTAGGAATCTTCGGGAAGAACGGGCGGAGCTACGACTCTGCGGAGGAAAGGCAAACAGAGGCCGAGAAGCCAAGCCGACCATCACGGGTTCCGGTTCGAAGACGGACACCCCAGATTTCTTCTACGCGATGCTGAATCTGTTCTTTTAGAGCTGATCACCTTGGCGGCGGTAGCTCCGCCGCGATTCACGATGGTGAGCGCATGCTTGTCGAAATGCCGGCGTGACCGAAGCCATAGCCCTTGGTGAATCCAGAACGCTTACCAGCCAGGCCGCCGAAACTTTCTTGTGGGTTACGAGCGCGGGATAGCTGGGGCACGGTTAGACCTCGCGTGGGCGGTGCGGCGCTGCTTCAGGTCTTCATGCTGGGCTTCGGACAGAACGGGATTCTTGAAAGATGATCTCGCACTCAGGCAATCCGCATCTCCGGGCCACAATCAGCATGCCTTTCAAGGCTCGGATGCGCGCATGGCCTCGCCGTTGCCAGATCGGGGTAGTTTCGCGGCCCGCGAAGTGGCGTTTCAGGTCGGCGTAAGTCAGGCGCGGGGTGCCTTTCGCGGGCGGAAGCTTACGCGGAGAACTGATAAAGCGTCCACTCTCCTGCTCGGTGTTGAAAATGCTGAGCGGTAGCCGAACCCGCAGGCTTCGCGGCAAAGCTCGCGGACCTGGGCGTCTCCTTCAATCGTTGCAGCACCTGAACCGAAACGATGGTTTCGGCAACGTCTTGTCCGTAGGCCGCGACGTCTTGTACCGCGTGCCGCCCACGCTGCCCGGGATGCAGGTTCGACCCCGGCGCAGCGTGCCATGACCGCTCGATAGACGAATTTATCCCAAGCTACGCCCTGTGCCACAATGTCGAAGATAACGTTGCCATCTTCATCGTGCCCGGGGCGATCGGCTTCCACGGCGATCTTCAGCACCAGGCCAGGCCAGCCGGCATCGGCCACGACCAGGTTGCTGCCGCCGCCAAGAATAAAGAGGCAGATTGCGCGCCAGCGTGAACTGATCCGCTCCTGCACTTCTGCAACGCCTTTGGCTTCGACGAAATACCGCGACGGACCGCCGATCCGAATGGTGAGGGTGAGCGGAATGTTTTCAGGAGCTGCGGGTATGAATTTGTTCGACGGACACACCCGACACCGCGGAGAGCATTCGTTGAATCGATTCCCGCCTCGAAATCGTTTGTTTCCGTTTGTAATTCATTCACCTTTTCTCTTTTGCGTATTGTGAGGCCCGCTGCCACCGCTGGCAAGAGAGAAAAGAAAGCTCTGAGATATGTCGACTAGTGATATAGTTAACTATATCAGTATATGACGTGCAAGGGTCGTCCATTAGAGCTCGTTGCTCGCACCTGAATACGAGAGAAGGCCCGAAAGTAAAAAACTTGAAGGAGATGGAGAATGCAAAGTCCAATTCGATTTGTGCTGTTCGTTGTTCTGATGTCGCTCTCCGCCGTGGCTTTTGCCCAGTCTGACCGTGAAGCTCGACGTGCAATCTTCGTGGCTCCTGTGCCGTCTGAGGCGCAGAAGTCGTTCGCAACCTTGAAAAGCCGCGGGAGAGTGGGAAGGCCCCGTCACCGTCGCCTATGTGCCGGAGATGTCAGGCGCCAATGATCTCTCCTGCGCGTGACCTCGCGGGGAAACGCGCTCGTGCACGAGTTCCAGGAAGCTGGAACGCCGTCGGATGCGACCAAGTACGACCATCCGGTCACCATGTTCTACCTGGACGGTGACCAACTCACGCCGGTTCATTATTGCGATGCGGGAAACGCTGCGCATGACCGGCAAGATGCCCACGGCAAGACCGTCGAGTTCGAGTTCAAGACATCAGTGGGAACCCGGACTACCAAGACTACACCAGCCGCTCGACCCGTATCGACGCCAACCACCACACCGAAGATTGGACCTTCATGATGAAGG
>CAWFTQ010000011.1:0-9687 GCA_963818865.1 uncultured Acidobacteriaceae bacterium | reverse complement strand
CGCGCGGCACATCTGATCGATCTGATGGAACAGGACGGAATCGTGGGTGCGGCCGATGGTCCCAAGCCACGCGAAGTCTTGAAGCGTCCCGACTGGATTTCCGAGATCGAGGAAACCATGCGCTAGAGCTATCTTCAGACGCACAATCCTGCTAACTAGTCAGGAGTGCGGCCAAGAAATTCTTCGTGTCCCTCAAATATACGATGCAGGAGCTTTCGGAGGTGTTTTTTCAGGGTCACCGGTTTCGGCGTCACGATTTCCTCGGTTTCCTTCTCTGAGGCAAGTTCCGCATGGGTAATGACGTTTGGGTTCGCTGCCATAAGATTTCTCCTTTTGTGTTGACGCTGCGAATCGGCGACTCGCAAAGTCCCGCTCCGCAGACTAACCACTGCCTCACTGAGATAGCGAAGAAAACGGCCATAATAGGCTCAGGAAGGCGACAATTTGTTTCATGGATGCGCAGCGATCCCCTGACGAAAAGGCTTCCCCTGTTGAGGGTAGGCCAGCCGCTGACTTTATCCGCACTTAAGTACTTCTGCCTAATGGTGACGCTGGGAGAGAATCCGTTTCAGGCACTTTCCGATCGTGGTTTACTGGTCGGTTTATTTCTCCGGCAACTTACTTGAGAGCCCGCCGGACAAACGTCTTTCTCTGGCTTCGAAGAGACGATTGATTTCACTCACCAGTTCCAGAAGTTTTTTTGGATCTTGCTCAACTGCGGCGCGTTCGCAAAGCGCCATCCAGGTTCTCTCCGCTCTGGACTTTATCGTGGAGAGCGGCGCGGAGTTGGGAGAGGATTGGTTCGATCTGGCCGGTGTCAGTCGCGGCCATGGCCTGGGCGCATAACTCTTGTATGCGGCTTCTAGGGTTCATCTCCATGCGGGATAAGATGCCGTATGGCCGGGATTTCCGCGTGCTGTTAATCCTGTAAATTGAGACCCGCCGCGCACCAGTAAATGCGCGGCGGGCTGCTCGCTTTGTTGGAAAACTTCTGTAGATCAGCAACCCTAACTGAGGCTTTCCGGACATTGCTGTAAGCGAACGATACTCTGTCAGTGAACCTCCGGCTTTCGCCAGGAGCGAAGATTAATGGCATACAGCGCAATGCAGAACACGTTCGCCGGAATGAAGCCAAATTGAGATGTGCGAAAGCCGATGAGGCAAACCACGACGCTATTAACCGCGGCGAGAATCCAGCCCTCCCAACATCGCCGTCCTACAAGAATGGTGGAAACGATGGTAAGTATGCAGGATAAGTAATCAAGCCTGAACAACACTGAACCCTCCTCGACATTTCGAGTATGCCGCAGGAACGGCCAGCTTTTCCGTGATTCTCCGCCATGAGAGGTAACGGAAGTAAGTGTCCAAAAGGTAAGGCCGCCTCGGATAAAATCTGCCTTATTGCCAGGAGTCGAAAGATGAAAGTCCTAACCGAATACTTGAAGTTTCATACCAAAACCCATCGGGCGTACGTGCATATAACCCCTCAGGTGGAGGGAATCGTGAGCACGAGCGGAGTGAAGGAGGGGATGGTGTTGGTTTCCGCTATGCACATCACGGCGGGCGTATACGTGAACGACAATGAGAGTGGGCTGATTGAAGACATCGACCAGTGGCTGGAGCATCTGGCGCCCTTTCGCAAAAGCTATAAGCATCACGAAACGGGCGAGGATAACGGTGACTCGCACCTGAAGGCGCTGCTGATTCATCACGAAGTGATCGTGCCGATCACTGCCGGCAAACTCGATCTTGGAACCTGGCAGCGAATCTTTTACGCCGAGTTCGACGGACAGCGCGACAAACGGGTGATTGTAAAGGTGATGGGGGAGTAAGAAGACGCCTTTAATCTTTAACCTTTAGGGAGATCGGATAGCCAACACCTGAAGACTGCAGGAATTTGCAACTTTAGGTGCTGGCGAATTCACGAAATAAAAACTAGACAACAACCCGAAACCGTGTAGGATTACGGCGTTTCGTTGATTGCTTGAGGGGGCAATCTCAAACTAGGGGTGTTTCGAATGACTCGCATGCTGAAGTATGCAGTTGCCGCCGCTTCACTATTGCTCTATTGCGGGATCGCGCAAGCCGCAAATCCAGTTCCTTCCATCACCTCGCTCTCTCCTCCGAGCGTTTACGCCGGTGGACCATCTTTCACTTTAACTGTGAATGGAACAGGCTTCATCTCCTCCACGGTGATTTTCTGGAGTCCGTTCGATCCGCCCCTAACAACCACGTATGTCAGCAACACGCAGGTAACAGCGTTGGTTCCCGCCGCCTATATCACGAATCCCACCTCAGACTACGTTTACGCCTATAATCCGCCTCCTGGCGGAGGCAACTCGAGTTCGGTGATCTTCTACATTGTCTCCCTTGACCCCTCAATCAGTTCGGTTGCTCCTAATGCTGTTGTGGCGGGCAGTGGGGCAACCCAACTAACGGTCACCGGCAGCAACTTCATGGACGGAGCCTCGGTTCTGTGGAATAACAAAAAGCTTCCTACCACTTACACCAATCCAGGCCAGCTTCAGGCGCAACTCACAGCATCCCAGGTTGCGAAGCCTGAGATTGTGCAGGTCTCAGTCTCGAATCCCGCTCCCGGCGGGTTGTCGTCAGCCTTGAACTTCAATGTTTCCTACCCTGCTTTGGTACGGATGCTCAACATTCCGGCGAACGATCTGGTCTGGGATCCCAAGGCACAGCGAATTTACGCATCGCTGCCGAGTAGCTTTGGAACGAACGGAAATAGCATCGCTGTAATCGATCCCACCAGTGGCAAAATCACCGGCTACTATTTCGTCGGGAGCGAGCCGAATCAGTTGGCACTCTCGGCCGACAGCAGCTACCTGTATGTCGGACTCAACGGGAATGGATCCGTGCAGCGAATGATTCTGCCGAATTTCACTCTTGATATTAATGTGAGCCTCGGGAGCAGCGAATACGGAGGCCTGAACACGGCGGGCGCCTTGCAGGTTTCTCCCGGCGATTCGCATACTTTTGCCGTTGCTCTTTCCAACGGCGAATGCTGCGGCTACGGAGGAACACTGGAGTTCTTCACGGACACCACTCTGCTACCGAACTCCATTACCTATCCCACGGTCAGTTCCATTCAATTTGTTAATGCCAGCACTTTGTATGGATACTCCGATAGCACGCTCATTCAGGTTGCCGTGAATTCAAACGGCGGAACGCTAACAACGCAGTGGAATGACACGCTCAGTGGCTCCAGTTACATTGCCTACGACGCGGGGCTGATTTACGGGAATTCCGGCGAGGTTTTCAATCCGGCCACAGGTGAATTGATTGGCGATTACGATGTAGGAGGAGGAAGTTACGGCACGAGCAACGCTCTCCTGCCTGAATCCGCTATCAATTCCACCTTGGTCGTCGGGACCACTCCGTTCTTCGATTCGTTCGGAATCACCAGCTACAACCTGACGCGGTTCACTCCCAATGCGGTAATTAATCTGTCGCAGTTCTATGGTGAATCCGTAACGCCCTCGTCCTTTATAAGTTGGGGCAACAACGGAGTGACGTTTGTGGTTTACACCGGCTGCTGCGGCACCGAATACTACCAAACGATACTGGTTCAGAGCTCGATGATGCAGCCGCCCGCCGGCAAAAACTAGCAAGATCGGGTGTTCAGCAGACAAAACCACCGTGAGTCGGCCCGGCTGCGCCTCAGCCGGGCCGACGTATTTTGTTCCCACCGTGATGGCGGCCAAAACGCAATCCCCGATAGCACCTATTGGCAAGTCTGGCCCGCTTACCTCGGCGAAACAATCGCCGATTGACGAAACGGGTGAGGATAACGGTGACTCGCACCTGAAGGCGTTGCTGATTCATCACGAAGTGATCGTGCCGATCACTGCCGGCAAACTCGATCTTGGAACCTGGCAGCGAATCTTTTACGCCGAGTTCGACGGACAGCGCGACAAGCGGGTAATCGTGAAGGTGATGGGGGAATGAGCTGTTGCCAGTTTTGTGCGGCGTTGCAACTATCCGTGAGGTAGCTTTCGATGCCTTGTAGTATGCTGATGAGCCTGACGCTGGAATATGAACGAGGTTTCAGCAAACTCTATCCGGATAGGATTTGTAAAAGCATGGGAGACGAAGCTCAAGAGTTACGCGAAAGCGCTGAGAAAGCAAGGGAGGACCGATCCCTGGCGGCCGTGTCACTGACGATGGCCGCGCTGGCTGTATTCGTTGCCGTGGTGTCACTGCTGGGACACCGGGCGCACACGGAGGAAGTCGTACTTCAGGCGAAAAGCTCCGATCAGTGGTCCTACTACCAGGCGAAGAACATTCGTCAGCACGAAGACGAACTATTCGCCGATCTCACTGCAACCGTAGCCAACACTGACGCCGGGGCCACGGCGAAATTCCGTGAAAAATCCGCTCAGGACGCAGAGCGTTACAAACATGAAAAGGCAGATATTCAGGATGAGGCGCGCAAACTGGAGAACGAGGTCGCCATGGAAAGAAAACGCGCCGATCGCTATGACTTGGCGGAGGTATTTCTGGAGATTGGTCTAGTAATTACATCGATCACCTTACTCTCGGGAAAACGAATCTTCTGGCATTTGGGGATCGTGCTGAGCATAGTGGGTGTGGTCGTGGCCGTCACGGGGGCGTTGATCCACTGAGGCCAATCGGCGTGATCGACGTTTTTTCAGGGCAGGAATGCTTTCATGCAGAACAGACTGCCGCCTGATTTTTCGAACTCCGAGCTTTCGACGATCACCGGCACCAAGCCTTCCCGGCGGAGAATGGTTTCGAGGTGCGGCGTGATGTGGGGAGTGAGATAGCGTCCGTTGGCGACGATGCCATTGCCCATAAATTTGTGGGCCTCGTCTGCGGTGAGCTCGTGAACGCGCTCCCACAACGAGCGCAAGGCAGCGAGTGATCCGGGAGCGTAAGCCCCGGGATAGATGAGAACCGCTGCGTTGCTTAAAGGACAGAAACAGGTATCAAGGTGGTAGCAGTACGGGTCGACCAGATGGAGGGGGATGACCGGAATTTCCAATTTGGACATCGCACTGCTGAATTTTTCAACACCAAGCTTTGTCGAACGAAAGCCATAACCCGCGTAAATGCGCGAGCAGTCGGGGTGCCAGAGGAGGTCGCCATGGCCTTCCAGGTAGTCTGCGCCCAGATCGACTTCGACAATCTTGAAGCCTCGCCCACGATACCAATCCACATAGAACGGGACCTCGCCTTGCCGTGAAGGATGCACCATCCGGCTGGGCACGATGAACTTTCCCAGGCTTTTGTGAAACCCTACAAACACCTGATTTGCCGCGAAAACCATGTCTTCATGGCCGGGCGCGGGAGCTATGGTTTCTACCTGGCAGCCGGCATCTTCCAAAGCGGAACAAAGGGCCTGCCATTGTTGCCGAGCCTTCGCGCGGTCAATCGAAGGCTTCCCCACCATGTAAGGATTTTTCTGTTCGACAACGTCGAAATGGGTCGGCGGACAAAGAAGAACCTGCGTTGGCATTTGTAGAAATGGTAGCGAGGAACGGGATGGGGAGGCAAGGCACGGAAGACGAACCTTCGGCACGGTGCCGATGCGTCGGCACCAGCAATGTTCGCGACGGGACGGAAAATAGCGGAGAACCGGACAGAATTCGTGAACGGCGACTGGCCCGTCGCATGCACGGGTTTCGGAATCTGACCGCCGGTGCGAAGTCCCTCACGGTCGAAAAGCGTGGATGTGGGAATTCGGGGAGGAGGCAAGCGATGCTCAGCCACTGCGCTAATTCGGAGTGCTCAAAACCATTCCTGCGGCTGCGCGAAGGCAGGCTCTTTCTGGTGGAAACCAGCCCTGTAACGGAGCCGGCAGGTCTTACCGAGCGAACGGCTCCTCCTCAGCGGAAACTTCCGCAACGGGTGGAACATTTCTGGCTGTGCGACGAGTGCGCGCCTTTTTGGACATTGATTCAGACCGGGAGTGGAGGCCTGGCATTGGTCCCGCATACTAACCAAACGGGCAAAGGAACGAGACCAGAAGACTATCGGCAAGTTAGCTAGCGGAATTGCTGGTCCCTCGTCCAATTGCCAGGGACGGCTTTGAGACCGGGCGTGCTCACTTCCTCCCGATGGCAAGAATGTGGGAGCTTGCGCCGAGCAATGCGGGTTCGTGTTCTACCTTACGCAGCGCGGCGAGCAGGCGATCCCGCTGCTGTGGAACGCTCCAGATGCGGTCGAAATCCCGAGCCAGCCAACCGGGGCCTTCTACGGCGACGAGTTCGACAAGCTCAAAGCCCGCTTCGGTAAGTTCGCCAGCCAATTCGGCGGGGAGGTGAAAAAACGTATCGGTGAAATAGTTCAGATTGCCAGTAGGGTTCCGATGCTGGCCTTCGGCTAGATCGCGGTCCAGGATGGAGGAAAATTCGGGATCATCGAAGAACGCGTGAGATAAGGAATCGAGCAGCGAGGCAAAGCGGCTAATGGCCGCTGCCCACACCAAACCACCATCTCGGAGGACGCGATGGGCTTCGCGCAGAGCAGCGAGCCGGTCGCCTCGTTCGGTAAGGTGATAGAGCGGGCCCAACAATAGAACCGCTTCGGCGCTTTGGCTGGGATTCTGCAGCTGGCGGGCATCCCCCAGCGTGGCGGAAGCCAATGGGTATTGAGATAGCTTCGCGGACGCGGCGAGAGCCTGCTCCACGTGATTGGGTACCGGGTCGATCAGGTGCACTCGGTAGCCGCGCGAGGCCAGCCAGCAGGCATAGGCCCCGGCTGCGCCCCCGACATCGAGCACCGTGGCCGGCGCAGGCTGAAGGTGGCGGAGGATCAATTCCTGGGTGCGCGCCTGCTCCAGTTGAAACCATCCCGTGCGAAGGCGGGAGGCTTCGTCGGCCGCCGTGTAATGGCGAATCATTTCGTCGGCGTTGTGTGCCATAACTGAATTCTCGACTAAAAACCCGGGACCTTCTAAACTCGGAACTCGGACTGGGAAACTGGATTTGCCATTCGAGACGCCCTTAGCGGCGTTGGGGTGCCCGGTAACCCATGCCCATGGAGATATGCCGAGCTGCGTCTTTCAGCGCCTCGAGGATTCGCGGCATGGTCTGCGGACTAACCTGTTGCGTGGTACCGCTTAGACCCAAGGCCGCCTCAATGCCACCGCGATCGTTGAAAACTGGAGCCCCGAGGCAACGCGCGCCGAGGTTATTCTCTTCGTCATCGACGGCATAGCCCCGTTCGCGGATTTTCTCCAGCTCCTTGAGTAGCCGCGGCATTGTGGTGATGGTTTTAGGGGTTCTCTTTTCCATACCACTCTGGCGCAGAATCTGCTGCAGGCGATCTTGTGTAATGTGCGCGACCAGGGCCTTCCCGACGCTGGTAGCATGCACTCGCATCCGGCGTCCCACCCAGGTATCCATGCGGATGAAACCCTCCGGCTCAACCTTCTCTATGTAGACCGCGTCGGGGCCGTCGAGAATAGCCAGATGGCAGGTCAGGCCAGTCTGCTGGCTCAGATGGCGCATAATCGGCAAGGCCACGCCGCGTACATCGAGTCCGCTGAGCGCTCCGCGGCTCAGGCTCAGGATCTTGAGCCCAACGCGGTATTTCCCCGATTCCTCATCGCGCGTTAAATAGTTCCGGGTTTCCAGGGTACGCAGAATGTAGCTCGCGGAACTCTTTGGAATCTTAAGTTTGCGGCTAATCTCGGCGTTGCTCAAACCATCCGACTCCTGCGCCACGGCTTCCAGCATGGCCAAGGCGCGTTCAACCGCGGCGGATGGAGAATCGGACGAAGACATACTTGAGACTCCCATGGTAGCAAACTGTATTCGGCCAATTAAATGAATGTATGTTCATTATATTGAACAACGTCTTGACCGGGCAAGCGGGATATCCTACGCTTCGCCAGTATGGTGAATTGGTGTTCACCATATTGAACACTCAATTATTAAGATCCGCGCGATCCAGCGCCCTAACCGAATTATCAGGAGAAAAAGTAATGCCCACGAACGACAATGCAATGAATAACCCGCAGCAACGGCGGGCTACGGAACCGTTACTGAACCCGGAAGAACGAAGCGCGCAACAGGCGCTGGCCCAGCAGTGCATGGACCACGAGTGGGCAAACAATCCGCGATGGAAAGGGGTGGAGCGCCCCTACACCGCTGAAGAAGTGCTGCGTCTGCGGGGATCGATTCACATCGAGCACACGCTGGCTCGCCTGGGCGCAGAACGGTTGTGGGAACTGCTGGGGAGCGAGTCCTACGTCAAGGCGCTGGGTGCGGTGACGGGCAACCAGGCGGTGCAGCAGGTGCAGGCGGGCCTGAAGGCGATCTACGTGAGTGGATGGCAGGTCGCGGCTGACGCCAACAACGCCGGCCAGATGTATCCCGATCAAAGCCTGTATCCGGCGGATAGCGTTCCCAACCTCTGCCGCCGCATCAACAGTGCGCTGCAGCGCGCCGACCAGGTTCATCACGCGGAGGGTAAAGTTGCTCCCGGGCAAACCTGGTTCGCGCCGCTGGTGGCCGACGCGGAAGCCGGATTCGGCGGAACTCTGAATGCATTCGAACTGATGAAGGGGATGATCGAGGCGGGAGCGGCCTGTGTGCACTTTGAGGATCAGCTTTCGTCGGCGAAAAAGTGCGGACACTTGGGCGGCAAGGTTCTGGTTCCAACCAGCGAAGCGATCCAAAAATTGGTGGCGGCGCGGCTCGCAGCGGACGTCATGGGCGTGCCCACGCTGGTGATGGCTCGTACCGACGCCGACAGCGCTCACCTGCTCACCAGCGATATCGATGCGCGGGATCGGGAGTTCTGCACCGGCGAACGCACGTCGGAAGGTTTTTATCGCATCCGTGGCGGCATCGACTCGGCCATCGCTCGCGGACTGGCCTACGCGCCTTATGCAGATTTGATCTGGTGCGAAACCTCGCATCCCGATCTCGAAGAAGCGCGCCAGTTCGCCGCAGCCATTCACGCCAAGTATCCGGAGAAGATGCTGGCTTATAACTGTTCGCCGAGTTTCAACTGGCGCAAGAAGCTGGATGAAGAAACCATCGCACGCTTCCAGCCGGAATTGGCGCGCATGGGATACAAGTTCCAGTTCGTCACGCTCGCCGGTTTCCACGCGCTCAACCTGAGCATGTTTGAGTTAGCGCGCGGATACAAGCTCGCCGGCATGACGGCCTATTCGCGGTTGCAGGAAAAAGAATTCAGCCGCGAAACTCAGTATGGCTACGAAGCAGTAAAGCATCAGAGGTTTGTGGGGACGGGCTACTTCGATCAGGTGCAGCAGGTCATCAGCAGCGGGTTGGCCTCAACCACGGCGCTGACGGGATCAACCGAAGCCGAGCAGTTTAGCGGAATCAAACCGTTGTTCCGGCCGGAGCACGGTCCCGACGCCGCTTGCCAGCCGATCCTCGGTGATTGCCCGCACACGCCCGTGCAGATCGAGGCACGCCCCGAGGAGATGTTGCTGCCTTCGGGAGACTAGCCACGAACGGATTTCTGCAGTGAGCTGCTTGCGACGGCCGGCAGCTCACTGCGATGCTATCCGCGTTCGGCCTGCGATAAAAACCGCTAATTCCCTTCTGCTATAATCGAAGCCGCCCCTGTGGTGCTGTTCATCTGTGCGGAAGTGGTGGAACTGGCAGACACACCATCTTGAGGGGGTGGCGCCGAAAGGCGTGGGGGTTCAAATCCCCCCTTCCGCAC
>CAWFTQ010000010.1:0-386956 GCA_963818865.1 uncultured Acidobacteriaceae bacterium | reverse complement strand
CACATCCGCGCCAAGCGCATGGATTTGTGCTTCGAGGTGGCCACTCAGCTTATGGCGCGTCTGGGAAACGCCGTTTCGCCGGTAGATGAAGTTCAAGGTTTCCGCTACTTCGATGACCGCGATCTGATCGGCTTCGTCGACGGGACGGAGAATCCCCGCGGTGCCGCCGTAGCCGACGCCGTGCTCATCGGCGACGAAGACACCGAGTTTGCTAACGGCAGCTACGTTATCGTTCAGAAATATCTCCACGATCTGGGCGCATGGAATGCGCTATCCACTGAAGCGCAGGAACGCATCATCGGCCGCACCAAGCTTTCCGATATCGAATTGGACGATTCGGTCAAGCCAACCTCAGCACACAACGCGCTCACCACAATCGTCGAGGACGGCAAAGAGGTCAAGATCCTGCGCGACAATATGCCTTTCGGACGGCCCGCGCATGGTGAATTTGGCACTTACTTCATCGGCTACAGCCGTTCGCCTCGCACCATTGAGCAGATGCTCGAGAACATGTTCGTTGGCCGGCCTCCCGGCAACTACGACCGACTGCTCGACTTCAGCCGTGCCGTGACCGGAAACCTGTTCTTTGTGCCGTCGGCGACATTTCTGGAGAACGTAACCGAAGACCAAACCCAGCCTGCGGTTGCGGAATCCCCTGCGGCGCCTGCGGCTGTCGAACCTTCTCCATCCATCCCATCGGTGCGCGAGGGTTCGCTCCGCATCGGATCTCTCAAAGGAGACGTACCACATGAATAATCTCCATCGTGAACTTGCCCCCATTTCCGATTCGGCATGGGCTCAAATCGAAGAGGAAACATCACGGACGCTCAAGCGCTATCTCGCCGGACGCCGCGTCGTCGACCTAAAAGGACCAGCCGGCACTGCGCTTTCTGCGATCGGCACCGGCCACCTGAGGACAATCGCCGCACCGGCGAAAGGCATCGTCGCGAGCCAGCGAGAGGCGAAGGCGCTAGTCGAGCTACGTGTTCCGTTCGAATTGGATCGCAAAAGTATCGACGACGTTGATCGTGGCGCGAACGACTCCGATTGGCAACCCGCGAAGGACGCGGCGCGACAGATCGCCTTTGCCGAGGACGCCGCCATATTCGACGGGTATGCCGCCGCCGGCCTTGGTCGGATCGATAATTCCCTGCGCCGCGAGCGTAGGGTTCGACTGATAATACGTGTGCGCGGGTTGCGCGCAATTCCCCAGTCCGTCGGGAAGAACGATGCTGGTATTCCCAGTGAGGTAACACTCTACAAAAAGATTGTTGCCGTTTGACGCCTGTGAGAAATCCCCGGTGATCTCCGCGCGGGCGTGTAGGTTGTGACAAACCCTTCGTTGACAGTTTCTGCCAGCCGCTGCCCTTGGTAGCCAAAGAAGAAGAAGAACCGGTCCTTGCCATTCAGCCACTTGCCCAGGGTGATGGGACCGCCAATCACGCCTCCAAACTGATTGCGCTTGAGCACCTGGCGAGGCAGTCCGAGTTCGTTGTCGATATAGTCGTTGGCATTGAAAGCGTCATTGCGAAGGTATTCAAACAAGCTTCCGTGCAAGCCGTTGGTGCCTGACTTCAAGACCACGCTGATAGTCCCGCCTCCGTTCCTGCCATATTCAGCGGTGTAATTGTTTTCGAGGAGCCTGAACTCCTCGACCGCCTCAGGATTGGGATTGAAGACGACCTGGTTGCTGGTGGTTCTATTGTTCATGCCGCCATCGAGCAAATACGTAATGGCGTCACCGCGACCGCCCGCCACGCTGATGCCCCCGAGTCCGGTTTCAGTGGCGCCGCCATTGCTCGTGCCGTACGTCCCAATGTCATCGGCGATGGGAGTGACGCCAGGTTGGGTCAGTGCCAGGTCCAAAGTGTTGCGCCCATTGAGAGGGAGGTTCTGGATGGCTTTGCCAGTAACCGTTCCACCGATCGTAGGGTTCACGGTTTCGACTTGGGCAGCCTGGGATTGGACTTCGACGGTTTCGTTCGCCGTGCCCACCTTCAAGCGTACGTCCACGCGCAGTGCTTGGTTAATGGTGAGTTCCTGAGGTTCGGTCGCGGCCTTGGCGAAGCCATGGCTCACGACTGTCACTTTGTACATGCCGATGGGTACGTCGAGCACCTGATAGCTTCCTTTGCCATCGCTGACTGTGTTCCAGTTCACATTGGTGCCAATATTGGTTACGGTCACTTTGGCGCCGGGCACGGCCGCGCCTTGCGGATCAGTGACGACGCCGATGACTCGACCGTTGGTGTTTTGCGCCCAAACGGAAACGCCGAAGATCAAAACGGCGAGAGACACGGCGAGTGTCGCTCGCCGCCCGCGGGGCGACCAAGAAAGACGCTTGCAGGTGCGAAGTGCCATACAAAGTCCTCCGGCGAAAGTCGAATTTCTCATGCTAATTCACCTTGCAAAAGCCGACGCCCAGCGACTTGAAGATGAGAGACGGACTATGCGGAACGGATGATCGAAAGGGATGACAGCATCACCACAAAAGACTTCGCACGTCATAGAGAGGGACCCGGTCCTTGCGCGCCTTTGACTCCGAACGATCCTTTGTAGATTCGCCGAACCTTACGAGAATTGTGGAAGGTTAGAAAAGAGAATCACTCAGTGTCAAGTAAAAAATTCCTATAAGGACAAGTGCGTTTCTTTAATGGCGGGCTTTCCCAACTGCGAGAATTCTGGAATGCGGCAAGGTGCGGCGTGTTTCCCTGGAAGAGCCGGCGGGGGAGTGAACCCCCCGCAATGGTCCCCCATTCTCCTTGACAGACAGTCACCGTTTTCTCTAACCTTGCGAACTTATAGTAATCTCTGAATGTTCCGCCAACCGTCACCGGCTCGACTGCAACGCTGAGGACCGTCAATGCGCCGCTTGCTGCTTCTATTTACTTTGTCGTGCCTCGGGTTGAACCCCGCCTTATCCCAAGATCGTGACTATGGCCGATCCATGGTCATCACTGACCACGGGATTGTCGCAACAAGCCACGTGCTGGCCTCGCAGGCGGGGGCGCAAATTCTTTCCCAGGGCGGTTCGGCCATCGACGCTGCCATCGCTGCGAATGCCGTGCTTGGGGTGACCGAGCCTATGATGAACGGCATTGGCGGCGATCTGTTCCTTCTCTACTGGGATGCGAAGAGCGGCAAACTCTACGGGTTGAACGCTAGTGGCTGGGCGCCGCAAGGGCTGACGATTGATTTCTTGAACAAACAGGGCATCACGTCTATGCCTGAGGTCGGAATCCACAGTGTCACAGTGCCTGGGGCTGTAGATGGTTGGGCAAAGTCTCACGAGCGTTTTGGAAAATTACCTTGGAAGGTTCTGTTTACACCCGCGATTTACTACGCCGAGAATGGCTATTTCGTGCCCGAAATCATCCATGACTTCTGGGTTATCGGCAGTGCGCGGTTGAAACAAACCGAGGAAGCACAGCGTCTCTTTCTGCGGGACGGAAAACCGCTCAATGTAGCCGACAAGTTCTCTAATCCGGACCTCGGGAGGACGTTGCGACTGTTGGCAGAGAAAGGATCTCGCGAGTTCTACGAGGGCGAAATTGCACGAGCGATCCTCAAAACATCGGCCTCTCTGGGCGGAACGATGCAGGCCCGCGACCTGGCGGAATTTTCGTCAGAGTGGGTCGAGCCGCTTTCGATCGATTACCGGGGGTGGAAAGTTTACGAACTTCCTCCCAATGGGCAAGGCATGGCGGCGTTGGAGATGCTGAATATTATGGCCACCTCGCAGCCAGACAAAGACGGTCCTCAGGGCACGGTAGAGCTACACAAAAAGATCGAGGCGATGAAACTCGCCTACACCGACTTGTATCGCTATAACGGCGACCCTCATTTCGCGAGCATCCCGGTGAAGGGCCTGCTTTCCAAAGAGTACGCTGAACAACGTGCAGGGCTGATTGATCCACAGAGGGCGAACTGCGCTGCGGCCAGTGGCACGCCGGCCAAGAGCGACACGACCTATCTGGCGGTGGTCGACAAAGACGGCAACATCGCTTCCATGATCCAGAGTGTGTACGACTTCTTCGGCTCCGGCGTTGCGGTCAAGGGCATGGGCTTTCTGCTTCAGGATCGCGGCGGACTATTCGTACTCGATCCCAACCATCCCGATGCGCTGGCTCCGCACAAGCGCCCCTTCCACACGATTATTCCTGCGTTTATGGAACGAGGCGACGAACACATCGGATTCGGAATAATGGGTGGTTCCAATCAGCCGCTTGCCCACGCGCAATTCGTGTCCAACATCGCAGACTATGGATGGAACATCCAGGCGGCGCTTTCTGCTCCACGGTTCACGATCCGCGAAACCGGCGAGGCAATCAAGTGCACGATTCTTCTGGAATCGCGCATCTCGCCGAAAGTGGAAGCCGAACTGCGGAAGCAGGGCCACGATTTGAAAATGCGGAAGGATTATTCCGCGTTGATGGGGCGCGGACAAGCTGTGCTTCACAACTCGAAAACTGGTACGAATTTTGCTGCTTCTGATCCGAGGGCCGACGGTTCGGCGGAGCCGGAACCGATAGCGGCACAGTAGCAGCTATAACAACGTAACGCATAGGCTTGGGGAATCCTGAATGCTTGACAACTTGATTCAATGAGCGACGAGAAACGTGACCGGCAGTTGGGGATGCATCGCCGCATCACGCGCCGCGACTTCCTCAACGGTGTTGCCGTCGGCATCGGAGCGTTAGGCTATTCCAGCCTGCCCGGCCTAGCATCCACTCTCCAAAACGACTCGAAAGCTACGAGCACTTCGGTCAACACGTATCCGCCTGCGTTGACCGGCATGAGAGGCAGCGCGCCAGGCTCATTCGATATTGCCCATTCACTGCGCGACGGGACCTTTTGGGAAACCGCCGGTAGCCCAATAGACACGCACGAAACCTATGACTTAGTCGTCGTCGGAGGCGGCATCAGCGGGCTTGCTGCAGCTTACTTCTACCGCAAGCAGGCCGGCACGAGTTCGCGCATTCTGATCCTTGATAATAACGACGATTTTGGCGGACACGCTCGCCGCAACGAATTCCGCGTTGCTGGACGCCTGCTGCTGAGCAACGGCGGAACCCAGTCCATTGAGAGCCCTTCGGAATACAGTGACGTGGCGAAGGAAGTTCTCAGAGACTTGGGGATTGAAACAAAGATCTTTTACAAAACCTACGACCAGAAGCTGTACTCACATCTCGGCACTGCCTGTTTCTTCGACAAAGAGACGTTTGGGGCGGATCGCGTGGTCACGGGAATGGGCTCGACTCCCTGGCCCGAATTCCTCAAGAAGAGTCCCTTGCCCGAAAAGTTGCAGCAGGAGATCGCGCGTCTTTACGACGAAAAGAAAGATTATCTTCCCGGCCTTTCAAAAGAAGAGAAGCATGCGCGGCTGGCCAAGATCAGCTACGCGGGGTTCCTGACTGAAATCTGTAAAGCGGACCCTGCCGTTTTGCCATTTTTCCAAAGTTACACAAACGACTTGTTTGCTGTAGGAATTGATGCTGTGTCGGCTCTTGCTTGCTATCGAAATCCTGATGACTACGGGGCATACCAATATGCCGGGTTTGGGGGGCTGGATCTAGGTGGAGACGAAGGAAAAGAAGAGCCCTACATCTTTCACTTTCCCGACGGGAATGCGTCAATTGCCCGCTTGTTGGTCCGAAGTCTGATTCCTGAAGCCCTCGCAGGTCACACCATGGAGGATGTTGTGACCGCCCGTGCCAACTACAGTAAGCTCGATCACTCGTCATCCCCCGTCCGACTTCGTCTTAACTCAACCGCGGTTCGCGCCCAGAATAGCGGAGTGCCAGAGTCAGCGAAGCAAGTAGAAGTTTCGTACGTGCAGTCAGGAAAGCTGAAGAAGGTAACGACGAAGTGCTGCATTCTCGCTTGTTACAACACGATGGTTCCGTATCTCTGCCCTGAGCTTCCCGAGAAGCAAAAGGAAGCTCTGCACTATGGCGTCAAGGAACCGTTCATCTATACGCATGTCGCCATTCGCAATTGGTCGGCGTTCCACAAATTGGGCATACGACAGATTCTTTCGCCGGGTAGCTATCACACCTTTACCATGCTCGACTTCCCGGTCAGTCTGGGTGCGTATCAATTTCCCAGCAAACCAGAAGGGCCCATGGTGCTGTTCATGCTGCGGACCCCTTGCAAGGCGGGTCTGCCGCGCCGCGAGCAATACCGCATGGGCAGGTACGAACTGATCAGCACTCCCTTCTCCGAATTCGAACGGAATATCCGCGAACAGCTGAATCGCATGCTCGCGGCAGCCGGCTTCGACTCAGCCCGCGACATTGCAGCTATCACAGTGAATCGCTGGGCACATGGATACGCCTACGAATACGATTCTCTATTCGATCCTCATTGGGCGCGAGACGAGCGTCCTTGTGTGATTGGTCGTAAGCAGTTTGGACGAATCTCCATCGCAAACTCCGACGCCGCGGCCAGTGCTTACACTAACGCGGCCATCGACCAGGCCTATCGGGCCATTCAGGAACAAGTGAAAGGTGCTTAGAAATGTCTAATTTCGACAACGAAAACGCTCGTCGATCCCGTGACCGCGAGCTTGGCATGCACCGCGATATCACACGCCGGGATTTCTTGAACGGGATCGCAATGGGAGTGGGCGGCACGCTTGCAAGTCCATGGCTTGGCGGTTTGCTCGCGGCCCAAACGCCCGCGCCCTCTGCACAGGACCGCCCCGGCTACTATCCTCCCACCCGCACCGGAATGCGCGGCAGTCACCCCGGTGGAGACGGGCGAGGAATACGATCTGGTGGTAGTGGGTGGGGGCATCAGCGGCTTGGCGGCGGCGGATTTCTATCGTAAGCAGGCCGGGCCGTCAGCCCGCATTCTGATCCTTGACAATCACGATGATTTCGGCGGGCATGCCAAGAGGAACGAGTTTCATTTAGATGGGCGCACGCTGCTTACTAACGGTGGCACGGTTGCGATCGAATCTCCTTTCCCTTACAGCAAAGAGGCCCGCGGACTACTGACTGAACTTGGCGTCGATCCTCCGGCACTCCAAAAGAAGTACTCGGGTACTCTTCACGGCAGCCTGTATGAATACAACCGCACTAATTTTGGGCATGCCAACAACTGGTTCAACAAGGCGGCTGAGATCTCCGCGGGACTTCCGAATAAGCCTGGCCAGTTGATTCGCAACACATTTGGGGGGACGTTCGGGGGCCCCATCAAGAAAGACAAGATTTTCTTTTTTATAAACTACGAGGGCCAGAAGACGCAAGAAAACCAGCAACAGAGCCTGACTGTGCCGACTGCTTCATTCGTGGCTGGTAATGTCAGCTATAACTGCTCTGGAAGTACGGGGTGCCCAGCAAGCGGGGTTGAGACTCTGACACCGGCCCAGATCGCCACTATGGACCCGATCTGTACAGCTACTTGTCCGTGGGGTCCTGGTGACGACCCAAACGCACTAGCCACGTTTAGCGCCTACCCTGGACCCAATAGTCCCGGAGGAGACGGGCTGAATACGGGCGGCTTCACGTGGTCGGCTCCAAACCCGATCAGACTCAATACATACATTGCGAAGTTCGACGGTCAGCTCAGCGATCGCCAACGTCTGTTTGTGCGAGGCAATCTACAGGGCGACAGAAGTTCTTCAGCACCCGAGTTTCCCGGCGATCCTCCTAGTGCTTCCGTGGTGGACACTGCTAAGGGAATTGCGATCGGGCACACTTGGACCATCAGTAGCTCCCTGATTAACAACTTCCGCTACGGCTATATCCGCCAAGCAGTGAACAACGTTGGGGCAGGGAACAACTCCTTCTCCGATTTTGCGGGAATCAGCCCGCTAACCGCCGAAAACAATACCACCATCCTGGACGTCCCGGTACACAACCTTATCGATGACTTTACCTGGGTCAAGGGCAAACACACGCTGCAGTTTGGGGCAAACTACCGATTGATCCACAACAACACGTCGTCGAATAACGTCTCGTTCGGCTCGGCTTCGACTGGGGCAGCCAACATCAGCCAGGCTGCCATTGCAGGAACCGGCCAGAGCTTTGATCCCGAGGCGTTTGGTTTCCCAGCAGTGTCTGGGGCCTTTTCCACCAGCTACGACAATGCAATTACCTCCATCGCGGGTTTGTTAAGCACCATTAACGTGCATAACAATTACCAAGTGACGAACTCAACCACCGCTACACTATTGCCGACCGGCTCGGTTATCCCTCGTGATTTCAAAGCCAACGAATTCGAGTGGTACGTGCAGGATTCCTGGCGTGTGAAGCCCAATCTGACGGTCACGGCGGGTCTGCGGTATACCCTTTTGCAAACTCCGTATGAAGTGAATGGGCAACAGGTTGCCCCTACCATCGATTTGCACCAGTGGTTCATAAATCGCGCCATTGCGGCTGCTCAAGGACAGGGGAATCAACCGGAATTCGCCTTTGCTCCTTCCGGCCAGAGCCGCGGAGGCAATGCGTACTGGAACGTCAATAAACTGAATTTTGCGCCACGTTTTGCCGTCGCATACTCTCCCAATCCCAAAACCTCGATTCGTGGCGCCTTGGGCATGTACTATGACCATTTTGGCCAAGGGATCGTTGACGGTTTCAGCCAGTTCGGCTCGTTCGGCTTGACCAGCACGCAGGCGGCCCCGTCGAACATCTTCACGCCTGACGATGCGCCGCGCTATACCGGAAGAAACATTGTGCCAGCATTGCCGGGTGGCGCCCCGTCACAAACGGTTACCTATCCAGCTTTCCCTCCTGATAACCCCAATACGACTGGGTTTACTTTCAACTCGAACGGAATCGATGGCCAAATCAAGACACCCTACTCCATGGCTGCGGATTTCTCCGTCCAGCGGCAGGTAGGCAAGGGATGGACGTTAGAAACTGCCTACGTGGGCCGGTTTGGCCGGCACCTTCTGCAGCAGCGCGATCTGGCCGCTGCCACCGATCTGGTGGATCCAAAGTCGGGTATGGATTACTACACCGCGGCAACTTTGATATCAAGATTTGCGCTGGCGAACGGCGAAGATCCGGGCGCTACAATTTCTCCAATCCCTTACTTCGAGGATCTATTCCCGACGGCCGCGGCAGGCGGGTTTAGCGCAACCCAGAACACTTACACGGGCGGGTCTGCCACTAACAACATCGGTTCCGGATTTAGCTGGGCCAACCGTCCAGGCAGAGAAGTAGGAGCGCCGTACCGCCTGGGTTTGCTCTGCAGCAACCTAGCGAATGGTGGCGTCACACCCGCCTGTCCAACATCGCTGGGCGGTCTTGGGACGCCGGTACCTTTCTGGGATCCTCAGTTTTCCTCCCTTTTCGCGTGGTCCTCTCTCGGTACCAGCAGTTACAACGCGGGCCAGCTTATCTTGCGTCATCCTATGAGTCATGGCCTGCAGGTCGACTTCAGCTATACCTATTCAAAGTCGCTCGATTTGGGTTCGGACACCGAACGCACGAATTCCCAGGGGACGACGTCAACTGTCACTCCGGTCGCTCAGGGCGTCAGCACAGTCCTCAGCTACATTGCCAATCCCTGGAATCCGGGTTTGAATCGCGCGCCGTCGGACTTCGATTTGCGCCATGTGATCACCGCGGACTGGGTTTACGAATTGCCCTTCGGGAAAGGAAAAACTTTCGCCGGCGGCTCAGGGACCTGGCTCGACGCCATTATCGGAGGCTGGCAGCTCTCCGGCTTAAATCGCTGGACTAGTGGGTTTCCGTTTAGTGCGATCGACTCACGAGGCTTCACTCAGAACTTTCTTTTCGAGAGCAACATGGTGCAAACCGGCCCGATCAGTTCGGGCGTATTTATGATCGGCGGAGCCCCATATGCCTTTCCCAATCCAAGTGCCGTGGTGGCCGGAGTACAAATAACACCGGACGTTCCAGCTACCCTGGCCCCGATGCGCTTTGCATATCCAGGGGAGGCCGGAAGCCGCAACAACTTCCGCGGCCCGGGCTACTTCGGGATTGACGTGGGTCTGGCGAAAAGCTGGAAAGTCCGCGAGCGCCTGAACTTGAAGTTCGCTTGGGAGGTCTTCAATATGACGAACTCTGTGCGCTTCGATACGAATACGAACACTTCACTTGACAACGGTTCCGACGACGGCTCGTTCGGGCTGTACCGCGCGACCCTGTCGGTCGAACGGGTTCAACAGTTCTCGTTGAGGTTCGGTTTTTAAGTTGCAGCGTGGAGACGAACTCAGAATGTTGGCGGAGTATTTACCCAGAGAACAGCAGCTTGCTTGTTTGTCGGGTTAAACCAGCGGTGGCCCCGGTTGCTCTCGAACCAGAAGCTGTCACCTTGCTGCAACCGGTGACATTCGACCTCATCGAGCCAGACTTCCAACGTGCCTTCAAGTATGTAGAGGAAGTCTTCACCTTGGTGCACGTAAGCTCCGTCGCTGCCGGTTCCGGGTGGGACCCGAATCAGCATGGATTCGAGCATCTTCGTGCCGGTAGAAAGAAGTTCCATGCGAACGCCGGATTTTGTTTCCAGGCTCTTGCGGTTGCGCGGCCGAAGTACTCGATTCGATTGAACCGGCAAATCATAAAGCTCCAGGACCGTAGTGCCGTAGGCCGCCGCCAACCGGTAAATGGTGGCAACAGAAGGGTTCGCACGAGACAATTCGATGGCGCTGAGAAACCCTGCGGAAATGTGGGCTTGTCGAGATGCCTCTGTGATGGTTAACTCTCCTTTCCTTCGGAGTCGGCGAAGCTTGTCACCCAAATCTGGAGTGGGCTTGGGCGCGGGCGTTGATTGGTCGGCACGCACTTTGCTTCCCAGAGCCTCCTTGATCCCAGGCACGTTTAACTTTTTAACGTCTCGCAGGTACTTGATGCGTTTCAGAAGATCGAGCAGTTCTGGCGTATACAGACGATAACTGCCTGCGCTCCGTGCCGGGGTTACGAGGCCAACGCTTTCCCATAGGCGCAAGGTTGAAGAACTGATTCCCAGGATTCGCGCGGTCTGCCCGACGGTCAGAAAGCGGGCACTTTTCGAACTCGGAGTAACCCTTGATTTGGTTGATTTTGTGCGTCGCAAGCAAGTAATAGTAGCGCGGAATCTCGCGAAATGTGAAATTTGGCAGTTTAGCTCACTGAGAGAGCGAGGACACGAGAATGAAATTCAGTAGCACGAATGGCCAAGGTAAGATATCCCGCCGCACATTCTTGGCGAACTCAACCGCGTTGGCGACGGCAGTCGGCACTCTCTCCGATGTTGCAGTGGCTCAGGACGGAAGGCAGAACACCGGGAGAATAACTGACAGAAGCAAGAGCGATCCAGGCCCGACAAATGCCGCACTAGACGCCCAAAACCCGAGTTCAGTCGCGCCGCCCGTCACCGACGCGGGATCGGTTCCGGCATTCAAGTACCCGTTCTCACTCTCGCACAAGAGGCTTCACCAGGGAGGATGGTCTCGCGAGGTGACGGTGCGCGAATTGCCGGTTTCCAAATCGATCGCGGGTGTTGATATGCGACTTACGGCTGGTGGCATTCGAGAATTGCATTGGCACGCAGCTGCGGAATGGGCATTCATGCTGTATGGGAGCGCGCGAATTACCGCAATCGATGCGAACGGCAAGAGCTTCGTAGCAGACGTGAGCGAAGGGGACCTGTGGTATTTCCCACCGGGATTCCCCATTCCATTCAGGGGTTGGCTCCGGATGGTGCCGAGTTCCTACCGACGAGTGGCAGTACTACATCAGCGGCAAGGGAAGAATGAAGGTATTCGCAACTGGAGCCCGTGCACGGACCGCGGATTTTGAAGCTGGCGATGTGGGCTACGTGCAGCAGACTCTGCCTCATTACATCGAGAATACGGGCGATACAGATTTGCGTTTTCTCGAGATGTTCAAAAGCAGCTTCTATCAGGATCTGGCCCTCTCGGAATGGTTGTCGCACGCCACAACGTTCCGGGCCCAAGCGTTCTCAGCAGCAGTCGCAGGGGGTTTCCTTTGAGTTGCCAGCCCTCCCGCAGGATCAGCGGTATCAGGCACAGTGCGGCCAGAGGATCAGTCCAGGTATTCCCCAGACAGCATTCGGAAAAGCAATTGCACCTATACAAATTGTTCATGCATTTCTTTGGGACTTTATTGTCTGTCCCGCATTACTCTTGTTGTCCTAACGACTGAGGCCCTGTTCTCTTGGCGCGCGCTATGCCACCAGGGTTCTACGCACCATGGCCACTACGAACGTTCGAAGAAAAAGGGAGGCAGTTCGATCAGTAGCTCGGGCTGTTGCTGGTCCCGCGGTAGCCCTGCTTCTAAACTATTGTGCATTCCAGCTGCACTTCAATCTTTCGACTGCAAGCTCAATTAGTCTCCTGGTAATCGTTCTAACCGCCCTAAAGTTCGGATTCTGGGAAGCTACCGGTTCGTCCTTGGTGGCAGTAGCGTGCTTGGACTATTTCTTCACTTCCCCAGTTCTAAGCTTCCGGATCGTCGATCCCCAGGACTGGATGGCTTTGGCGTCATTTGAATTCACCGCGCTGGTTGTGAGTCGCCTTTCTATCCAGGTGCAGAACCACGTGCAACAGGCAGTTGTCCATCGCTGCAACGCTGAGAAACTCTACGAGCTGAGCCGTAGCATTCTCTTGCTCAATCGGCAAGAGCCGCCTGGTCCTCAGATCGCAAGACTAATCATCACAAATGTCAAAGTAGACGCCGTTGCCCTTTTCGATTCTACGTTTGTGCGATCGGACACCGCCGGACGTTGTACCAAGGAAAACGAAGATTTGGCCCGAAATGCATATTTAGGTAACACAAGTCATGACGATATGAAATCGCAGAAGTGGATACGTGTGCTCAGGGTTGGGTCGAGTCCGATTGGTGCGATGGTGCTGTGCGGAGGCGAGCTGACTCCGATGATTGTGGACGCGGTGGCATCACTCGTTGCCTGTGCGGTGGAGCGAGCTCGGTCCTTCGAGAAAGAAAGTCGCGCTGAAGCGGTTCGCTATAGTGAGCAACTCCGGAAAACTGTTCTCGATGGGTTGGCGCACGCTTTCAAGACCCCCCTCACGGTTATCCATACGGGCACTTCGGGGCTTCTGGAAATGAGGAATCTCAATCTGGCGCAGACGGAGCTTGTCGAAATGATCCATCAAGAATCAACCGAGCTCAATGTGCTGACGGACCGCTTCCTTCGCATGGCCAAGCTTGAGTCGACTGAAGTGCAGCTACAGCGCGAGCAGGTGAGTGTCCCTCAATTGATCGACGAAATCCTTGGCGAGTGCTCAGATGACCTTTACGGACACACTGTTCAAGTGTGTCTTTCGGATAACGAATTGGCAGTTCCGGCGGACCGCCATTTACTAGCCATGACGATTACAGAGCTTCTTGTAAACGCCGCAAAGTATTCCAGCGTCGATTCTCCCATCGCCGTCTCTGCCGAAAGGCGGGATGATCGGGTTGTGGTTGCGGTTCATAATGACGGCCCCGCGATCACGCGTGAAGAACGAGAACTGATTTTTGAACGCTTCTATCGAAGCCCCACTTCAAAGCATCGAGCTGCCGGCAGTGGGATAGGTCTGGCGGTCGCAAAGAAATTGGCCATCGCCCACTGGGGAAATCTCTGGGTAAGGAGCGAGCCAGACACAGGCACTACATTCTTTCTCTCTCTTCCGGCGCTCACAAGGAGGGGACGTGAGTCCGTTGAAAACTAAAGTTCTCGTGATCGATGATGAGCCTGCGATCCGGCGGGCACTCCATGCAACTCTGAGCTCCCTAGGCTTCCACATTGATGAAGCTTCAGGAGCAGACAAAGCACTAGGCTTGCTGCGCACACGGCGTTATGACGCAGTGCTCCTCGATATCAATATGCCTGGAGTCGGTGGCATTGAAACGTGCCGTGCTCTTCGTAAATTATGTCCACGGATTCCCATTTTGATGCTCACCGTTCGCGACTGCGCCGAGGACAAGATTGAAGCGTTGGAGGCTGGAGCGGACGACTATGTTACGAAACCGTTTCACGTGGGAGAGCTTATAGCTCGCATTCGAGCGGCGACGCGTCGTTCGAAGGAGCACGGAGTGATTGCAATAGACAAAATCGAACTGAATGTCGAGCATCGAGTCGTGCGAAAGTCCGGAAATGCTGTTCATCTGACGCCGAAAGAATTTGATCTCCTGCAGTGTTTGATGTCGCACGCGGGCAAACCCCTGGCTCATGGGTATCTGCTGACATCCGTCTGGGGTAGCGAATATGGAGATGAGTCTGAATATCTACGCACGTTCGTGCGACAGCTGCGCAAGAAGTTGGAGGACGATCCTTCCAAGCCCGAGTACTTACTCACGGATTCACACTTCGGTTACCGCTTCAAAGGCGCAAGCACACCAGATCTTCGGAATTGAAAAGAGATTGTGGCTTGCTGCACTGATCGCTCCATTTACCTTCCAAGTGCAATCCTGAAACATGCGAGGCAACCTGTTCCGCAGGTATTCGCACGCCTGTCAGGCGCGGTGCATCAGTTGGCTATTAAAAGTTTCGATTGAATCCAAACAAACTTTGAAGGCTGTATTTACGCACGATTTATTAGTTCCTCATGCCTTCTTCACACTCCGATTGCTAAATTGTCGCGCATCGTGATTTGCTCACAGCCTTCCGTGGAGGTGGACGCCATGTTTGAATCGGTAATCGCATTCGGCCATTCTTTCGTTACTGCATCGCTGCGCCAGCGTTCGAATGGGAATTCCACGCATCGTAAGACACAAGCCGGAATGACAATGGTTGTGTTCAGAGGCAACACAGCAGCGAAAATAGCTGTGTTGCTGTTCGCCTACTTCGGAACCATTTGCGGCGCAAACGCACAGTCGACGTTCGGAAGCATACGGGGCACAGTCACCGATGCAACGGGAGCGGTGGTCGTCGGAGCGTCGATCAGCGCGCGATCCCTAGATGAGAACGTGGAACGCACGGCCATCTCAACCGACTCTGGCGAATTCATTTTAGAAAATCTAAAAGCCGGCCATTACAAAGTCACCGCGCATCACGATGGATTTACGGATGCGATCGCCCCTTCGGTTGCGCTCGTTGCGCGCCAGGAATTGCGCATCCCGTTCACACTGTCGGTTGCCACCACGTCAACCATAGTCGAGGTGGGCGCTGCAGTGGTGAACACCGAAAACGGCATAATTGCCGATTCGAAACTCAATAGCGACATCACCCAGTTGCCTTTAAATTCGCGGGCCGTATCATCCAGTCCATTGGCGGCCTTGGCCACTTCTCCGGCCGTGGTGAAGGACAGCCAGGGAAACATCGCCGTAGGCGGCGCAACTGCCGCCCAGGTGGGATTCTCCGTGGACGGAATTTCCACGGCCAGCGTGCGAGCGAACGGCGCTCTCCAGGATGCCTATCCATCCCAGGAAGGAATCCAGGAGATGAAAGTCACCTCATTCAACAACAACGCGGAATTTGCGCAGATGGGCGACGTGACATTTGCGACCAAAAGCGGCACCAGCCAGTTTCACGGAAGCGTGTTCGAGTACTTCCAAGATGACGTATTGGATTCCACAATCTACGGGTTTACGTCCAAGGCACCTAAAATATTCAACACGTTCGGAGGCAGTCTGGGTGGCCCCATAACTATTCCCAAGCTGTGGGACGGCAGAAGCAAGAAGACATTTTTCTTTGCGGACTATGAGGGAAACCGCAAGACCATCTCTGCTCCGGAATTCCTTCTCGTTCCCACGCAGGCGGAAAGAAACGGCAATCTGGGCACTCTGGTGACGGCGCTAGGGAACGGTCAGGCGATGGATCCTTTTATCGGCCTACCCTATCCAAACAACACCATCCCAGGTGGCCCGGGCAACCCGTGCGGCAATCCACAGGATTGTATTAATCCGGTCGCAATGACATTGCTGAATGACTACTATCCGCTGCCAAACGCTAACCTAAGTCAAGTGAATCCTGCCTACAACTACCAGACACTCGTGCCTATCCCGTCCAACTCAAACGCGTTGGACCTCCGTGTCGATCAAACCCTGACGTCCAAGCAGCAGATCTATGGCCGCTATAGCTGGAAAAACGCCTTTTACACACTGTCCAACAGCGCCGGCGCGATTGCGCCCGCGAGTAACTTTCTACCGAATGACCAAGCTCATGAGCAAAACCGCAGTTTGGTGGTGTCCTACAACTACATCTTCAGTTCGAACGTGCTGAACGAATTCCGCTTTGGATTCACGAATTACACGGAAAACGACACGTTTCCCATCGAAGGAGCGCAGGCCGACGTCGGCACGGGGCCCGGCGAGCTGGGACTAACGCTAAGCACCATTCCCTTGCAGTTCATCGCGCAGCCGACGGGACATGCGTTCCCCACCTTCAACTTCCTGGACGGCAGCATTACCAACATCGGGCAGGACCGGGTGGGCACGACCCTATCCAAGACATACGAGTTCACCGACAATTTTGCGATCGTCCGACACAAACACACGATGCGATTCGGCTTCGACACGCGGAGAGTCCTTTATAACGCCCTCATGTTTTATTACGCTTCGGACGACTACGGCCAGTTCAATTTCGCCGGCTCCCTTACAGGCTATTCCTTCGGCGATTTTCTTCTCGGGGCGCCGCAATCGAACTTCGCGATCACCGGCGGCCCACAAGTCAACGCCTATAGCTGGCACTCGGGTGTTTACGGCCAAGATAGTTGGCAGGTGAACAATCATCTTACCGTCAATTTCGGTTTGCGGTGGGAAGTGCAGCCCCCCATGGTCGAAACTAACGGCGATCTGGCCAGTTTCGTTCCGTCGCTCAACAGCATCGTCGTTCCGAACAAATTCTTTTCCATGTTGAAAACTTACGCCCCCGCGACCCCCGTCTACGTGGGAACTCTGGAGTCCTACAACGGGTGCTCGCTTACGAACTACGGGATAACCCCGGATCCGTCGTTACCGTGTACGGAGGTGATGTCGGCCAGCCAGGCCGGCCTTCCGCAGGGACTGAGGCATACGCCTCGGCATGATTTTGATCCACGCTTGAGTATCGCCTATAGGCCATTCAACGATGAAAAGACCGTGATTCGCGCGGGGTTTGGAATGTTCACCATGACGACGCTTGGCCCTATGTCCTTCAACAACGCAATGGTTGGTGTTTCGGATCTAGTCAGCTATTCCAATCCCTATCCTGTAACGAATCAAATCTTCCAGTTTCCGGACGCCACCCCTCTGAATGCTGCGGTCCACTTTGGCGGAGGCGCATTTGAGGAGGCCAACGATCCCAACTGGAAGGATGCCACCTCAGCGCAATGGAACCTGACTATGGAGCGGCAAGTGACGCCCAACACGACGGTACGGCTCAGCTATGTCGGCCAGGGCACCTGGCATCTGCCCATCACCATCGATCTGAACCAAGTGCCCGCCAGCAAGACTCCGTACAACCAGCTCGCAGCGCCCTATCCGCAGTTCAATCTGCTGATGTCCGGGGAAAGCATCGGAAACGCAACCTATGAGGCGGGCATCGCGGAGGTGCAGCACAGAGTCACACACGGGCTGACGTTCCAAGCGAACTATACGTTCGTAAAAAGTATCAGCGACGCGCAAGGCAGTGACGCACCCGCGGGATTCGCCAGCGAAGAACCCTACGCCGTGGAGATTGCCAACCGCTACGATCTCGGGTACGACCGCGGCAACGTGGCGGGAATGCCCAGGCAGCGTTTCGTATTGACGGGGACTTACCAACTGCCGTTCGGGAAGGGGCAGTACTTCAACTTACCTAAGCACCTGAATCCAGTTCTGGGAGGCTGGAATCTCAGCACGGTTACGACGATACAAACCGGTCCGTGGCTGACGCCCACGATGAACGCAACCTCAGATCAGTCGAACACGAATCTGGTCATACGAAATACACAAGGATCGGCGCAGGCGCGTCCGGATTGCACCGGCAATCCCATACCTTCGAAGCGAACCCCTGCAGACTTCTTCAACGTCAATGCCTTCGCCCTTCCCCCGCAGGACGCCGGACGGTTTGGCAATTGCGGCTTGGGCATTTTGGAAGGGCCAAACCTGATCAACGTTAATGCGGGGCTGGCCAAAGTCGTCAATTTAAGTGAACGAATGCGGCTACGCTTCGAGGCGTCGTTCACCAACGTGTTCAACCGCTCCAATTTCGCGCCGCCTGCATTGAATATTAGCAACCCGTCAACCTTCGGAGTGCTCACATCTGTGCTGCCACAGGGCTCTGGCGGAAATCGCACCGGGCAACTCGCGGTGCGCCTTGATTTTTAGGAGCCGCCGAATGTGTTGCCATGGGTATGAAACCGCAGAAGAAGTCAGCTCGGAGAATGTGGTTTAGCGGGGCAGCGTTTCGAGCGCTGTATGTGCCCGGCGCCACGCCGCGTCGAGATCGCGGCGGTCAAGCGCGACCAGCGCGCTTGCGGTTTCGAGGATCGCGTCCGCTTGATCCGACAGCGTTTGACGGCAGGCGTTCGGAAGTCGCGGTGTGAGCCGGCAAATCGCTTCGAGCTGGCGGATCAGTACAGCGGGTGTCGTCGACGAGGCCTGACGGATCTGATCGAACGCGAGCTTGGCGAGGCGCTCTAGCCGTACCGGCGGCATCCACACCCGGAGCCGGCTTCCAGTGTCGTACCAGTTTCCTTCAAGCGGGGGGCGCTCAGCCAGCGTGAGCAGCGCATCGGCAAGCCAGTCAACGCAGGCAACGCCGGTGAACGTGTCGTTGACCGCGGGCGACAGCGCGCGGATCGCAATCTCGACGACCTGCGCGATCCCAAATTCGCTATCTTGAGTCAGAGTGCGGTGACGGCCGATGTGAATTCCCCGATCAATCGCGGCCTCGATGGTGCCGACTTTGTCCGCTGGGACGATTGCTGCGAGCGGCTCACCGCGAAGCACGAACTGGCCGGGTCGGAACCTCAGCACGATCAGTGCATCCGCCGCGCGCGCAGCCGAGACCAGCGCGCCGCGATCAACATGTTGCAGGTATCCGCTCTTCGGGCACGACAAAATCGCGCCGGTATCAGCCTGACGCAGAATTGCGGCGTCGTCGGGTGCCGCGCCGGTGCCCTCGCCCGGACCGGCCGCGTGCGCGCCGCCGGCCGCGACGTACAAATCGTCGACGATCGCTCCGATCATGTCGGGGTTCTGGATCGATTTCGCAACCCGATGGCTGTAGTAGACGAGGAACCCGAAGCTTATCACGACGAGCACCCAGCTCATGATCAACGAGATCTGCGGGATGAACGACGACTGCGGATTCTGATGCGTGACGAGGAAGACGAGGCAAATGTACACGAACGTGCCCATGAACATGCCGATCGTGACCTGGATGACCCAGTCCTGTAGAAAGCGGTAGAGCAGGCGCGGGCCAAACAACGTCGAGACCATCGACAGCACGAGCAGCGCGACCGAGAAAATCAGCGCCAGCACGGTCGCAACTGCGCCCATCATCGCCGACAGGATTGCGCGCGCGTCGTCGATGCTGCCCATCGTCAACCACGACGGGATGTGAATAACGCTATATTTGTCGAGAACGTCCGGAATCAGGGTGATCCCGAACAGCGCGACCGCAACGAGTGAGAGCTGCAGCGGGATCCGCCACAGGTTAATGTCGCGTTGCGAACGGAGCTTGGTCGGGCGCGGTGCGAGCATGCGATGTGAAGTCCAAACGCTCTATCTTCCCGAGAGCATTGTTCCGGTGCTGGGCCGAGGGCTAAGGCAGGAAGATAGCTCAAGGCCAACATTGTTATCAAGCAGGTTGTGAGTAGAACCCCTACAAAGAAAATGGCTCCGCGGAGTTGCCGACGAAAAAAGGGTGCGTCTCTGACGACCAAATAAAACTGCAACTCACGATCGAATTCGGATCCACAGGCGGAAACTCAAGGGACGATAAGTGGGCCCGGATTGTTTATTGAGAGATGTCACTTCCCCACATTTATGAAATGGCTTACACGCAATTTCGATTGGGTCAGTTCCTTGACGTCCAACTGTCCTTTCTTGCCCTTATCCAGTCTGTCGAACTCCGCTTCCATAAACTTCATCCACTCTTGTTTCGATATCTTGCCGCTTTTGTCGGTATCTATTAGGAGCAACAATTGCTCGGCTTGTTCCTCTCCAATCGCGAGTTTATCCTGGGGCTTGGGAACCGCCGCCTTTTGTGCGACCGAAATTCCAGGTATCGCGAAAGTTGTGATCAACATTGCGACGATCACGATGAACCGTCCAATCTTCATTCGCGCCAACATAGTTGACCTCCATGATGTTCTGCTTCAACCCATTCTCACGCAGCGCGAGACATGGGTTTTCTCCGCTGTGGCGGTTTGGCGATCGTGTCTTCGCCCGAACCGAGTCGCAGACGCACCCAATAACCGACCGGACGAAGTTTGCATTCCTTGCATAGCGCCACGAGGAATCGCGCATAAAACGCGATACCTGCCGTGCACAGCACCGTCATTAGGGTTTTGACGAACAAGGCAGCCTCCGGCTCGGATCCCAGCGCCGGAATCGTTGCCGGAATCACTCAAGCCAGACCATTGGGAACCACAATCCATAAATACCGAATAAAAAAATCATAATTTATTCGTAAAGGTGCAACCCGTCTGGGTTGGTTGAAGATGGCCGAATTGAGTCTATTCCGCCGAGAAGGTCCCAACGGGCGCCATAAAGTCGACTAGCTTTGGCCCGAGCTTAGGTACTTGCGGAGGTTCTCCTTTTCCTGACTGCTCAAACTCCAGATATGGTCAGCAGAACTGTCATCCTCGGCGATGAAGACGTGCATGACTCTGACCTCCTCGTCGCGCTCCAGCGCCCGCCGAAGATCATCGTCGGTCAATATCGTGTCGGCTGACACTTTGCTTTGGCAGATTTTGCAGAAGGCCTGAGCGGTAGCCATCGAATCTCTCTGATCTCCCACTAGTAAGCCCTTTCGAGTGATTCAAACGCTCTATCTTCCCAAGAGCAGCCGTTCCAGTACCGGGCCGAGGGCCAAAGCTGGGAGATAGCTGAGAGCCACCATCGTGATCAAGCAGGCGGTGAGCAGGACGCCGAACAAGAAAGAATGGGTCGGAAGAGTTCCCGACGTAGAAGGAGTGTTTCTCTGACGACCAAACAGAGCTGCAAACGACAATGCAGGAATCGCCAAGCCGAACCTACCCACCATCATCGCCAATGCTGTCGTGAGGTTGTAAAACGGAGTGTTCGCACTCAGGCCGGCGAAGCTTTGGCCATTGTTAGCGAAGCAGGAAGTGTACGCAAACAGAATCCCCGTGAAACCATGGGGGCCGGTGTTAACCGTCAGCCCGGACAATCCCAGCCTGGTGCTCACTGCGATGGCAGTGAGTGGCAGAACCACCAGCGGCACGGCCAAAGCGTAGAGCATGATCATTTTGTTCTCCGCGGGCCCTATTTTCTTGCCCAGGTATTCAGGTGTGCGCCCAACCATCAGTCCTGCCAGAAAAACGGCAATGGCGGCCGCCATGACCATACTGTAAAGGCCAGTTCCCAGTCCTCCGAATACGAGCTCTCCCAACAGCATGTTTACCAGCAAAACCATGCCGCCGAGCGAGGTGTAGCTGTCGTCCATTGAGTTGTTTGAACCGGTGGCCGTGTTGGATGTGACCACGGCTGTAAGGGTCGAACTACCAATGCCGAAGCGCACCTCCTTGCCTTCGATGTTCCCGCCGGCCTGGAGGCGACTGTGTAGGGAGTTCACGTTTCCGATGTGGGGAATGCCCTGTTGTTCAAAGTGATGTACGAAGACCAGTCCGGAGACGAAGAGAAGCAGCATCACACAGTAGAGAAGCCATCCTTGTCGAGGCTGGCCCACCATCCGCCCGAAGGTGTTCGTGAACGCTGCGGGCAGGAGCACGATGGCCAACATTTCGAGAAAGTTTGTAAGCGGCGCGGGGTTCTCATATGGATGCGCCCCATTTACGTTAAAGAAGCCGCCGCCATTCGTGCCGAGATTCTTGATGATCTCCAGGGCGGCTACAGGACCCTGCGGTATGACCTGCCGCGTGCCTTCTACAGTAGTGACAACGGCGTAGCGGTGGATGTTCATAGGAACACCCTGCCAGACCAGAAGCACCGCACCGATCACTGCTCCGGGCAAAAGGATCCAAAGCAGAGCGCGTGTGAGATCAACCCAAAAGTTGCCCAGCGTGTCGGAGAGTTGCCTAGCAAGACCGCGAATGAAGGCAATGCCCACGGCCAACCCCGCAGCGCCAGCCAAAAAGTTCTGCGCGCAGAGTCCCACCATCTGGCTGAAATAGCTCATCGTGTTCTCGCCGGCGTAAGCCTGCCAGGTAGAAGTCGTCGAGAAGCTGATCGCCGTATTCAGAGCCAAATCTGGCGATAACGGCGTCGTGTGGTACTGCGGAAAGAACCAGGGAAGAAACTGTTGCAGTCTGAGAATGCCATACAAAAGGAGCGCACCGGCAAAGCCAAATAGCACAAAACATGTCGCATATTCCTTGCCGGTCATCTCCACATTGGGGTCAACTGCAGTAATGCGATAGAGGAGCCGCTCAACGGGAAGGCACAATCGATCGAAAGCGGTGCGCTGCCTAGAAAAGACCCGATCCATGTATCCGCCCAAGGGTTTCACCAGGACGGTGACGATCACGAGAAACAGCAAGTATTGAGCAGCGCTGTAGAAATCAGGCATTCTTGTGACCGCTCAGCCGTTGGTCTCTTCGAATCGGAGCAGGTTCTCTACTTCCACAACAGTGATTCGATCACAGAAGTCCGTAAAGTGCACCTAAAGAAATCCCCCAATCGGATGAGAACAATCATTACGAAAACTTTATGGACTTTTTCCACAAACTTTATGCAGTTTGGTTTTCAATCATAGGGCAACGGACAGTCGATAGCATCGCCGGAGGCTGCAATGGTTGCGATTATGGCACTCCTTCTACCGGCGGCTAATTATCGCTTTCTACGTGCGCTTTCTCATCGCCATGTGCAAACAATCTAAGGGTCAAAAGATTTGTCACTTAGTGCGTCTCAGATCTTACTGGGGTGAATCCGCAACGCAGGTGGATCGGGCGATGGAAATCCCATCCTTTCGAGCCGCCTGAAAGCGCGGCACTCCTCGTCTTTCGCCCCGGTAACTTCACCTTGAGCTCAAGAAAAGCTGGTAACAATTGCGTTGGTGCGCGCGTATCTCAAGTAAGCTGTGTGGCCTTTGTGGCTTTCACGTAATCGACCCAGAGCACCCGATCTCCTACCACGAGGAAGCGCACTGGATTTTGCACCGACACCAACGTTCGAAATCACTTGGCGACCAAGCCAAGCAGGACCGCACTGGATATGAAAGATAACCCGCTCACTAGCGCGTGCTGAGCATATCGCGGCTCCTCAGTATGCTGCCCAAGCACGCCCCTGGCGGCACTCGCAATCATGTAGAAAAACCCGCCTCCAACATGAGCGAACAATATTCCCAACCAGAACGTAGAAATCGAATTCACCAAGTAGAACCCAATCAAGCCTCCAACAATCGTCATGCTCTCCACTCCGAGCGCCCACGTGATCGCTTTCTTCCGTTCGATTCCGGCGCCGAGCAGTAGCAATATCAGAGCCAGACCTTCGGGTATCTTGTGCACCGATATTCCTGCCACGAGACCGACATCCGGATGACCCAGCAGATTGTCACCGAAGGCAATGCCAAGTCCATCCATGATGCAGTGCAGCCCGAGAGCAACCATCAACATCATTGCCGTCTCAGCCAACCGGGGATTTGCTTGTTCGAGGTCGTTTACCGCACAAGCTGGACAGACGTGGTAGACATATTTGCCGACGGCCCAAAGAAGAAGATATCCGCTAACGCCGGCGAGAAGGAGGGTCGGCCAAGTCAAGAACTGTTTGGCATCCGGTAATACGTCAAACAGCGTGACGGCTAGCAGCGTGCCCATTGCGGCCGCCACAAGCAAACTGAGCCGATGCAACGCGATCTTGCGAAGAGCGAGGCCAAGCGCTACTCCTCCAAATGCAAACAGAGTGGCGACGACCGGGTGCAGGAAGATGACGTTTAAAGAGTGGGCCACGAGGATCATAATAAACCATATTCACTGAATTTTACTACCATACCGGGTATGGTATATTAAAAGGCGACTATGAAACTATGAGTCACACAGTCAAAGAAAAGCAAAATCTGCTTCTCAGAGCCAAACGTATCCAAGGTCAGGTGGAAGCTCTGGTGCGCGTTCTCAGCGAAGAGCGCGATTGCTCCGAAGTTCTCCAAGTAATGAGTGCAGCCAGAGGCGCCATGAACAGCTTGATGGCCGAACTCCTGGAGGGCCACATACGGAGCCACGTTCTCAACGGAAAACACAAACCATCTTCACAGCAGGTAGTCGCAGCAGATGAAGTGATCGACATGGTCAAGTCGTACTTGAAATGAAGCGTCTCCTGCTTCGCGGAAGGGACATTTACATGAGTGCTCCGCATTCGATCGAAAGAAACCCTGCAAACGGTACTCAGCTTCAGGGGAGCTCGCATTCTCATGATATGAAGGAGCCCGAAGCCTCGGAACATTCCGAGCATGAACACCGACTCGAATGGACTGAACTGGCTCGCATTGCCTTTGTAGCTTTGGCTGCAGCTGCCGTTTGGTTCCGCGTTTGGGAACCGTTTCCACACATCAGTGTCATCGGCATGGTGGCTGCGCTGATTGGCGGATATCCCATTTTCAAGGAAGCCTTCGAGAACATCGTCGAACGAAAGATGACGATGGAACTCTCGATGACCATCGCTCTTCTCTCGGCTTTAGCGATCGGAGAGTTCTTCACCGCTTTGGTCATTACCGGCTTCGTCCTCGCCGCGGAGGTTTTGGAAGGTCTCACAGTCGGCAGGGGCAGGCGGGCAATTCAGAGTCTTCTCGACTTTCTCCCCAGAACCGTTGCAGTCCGCCGTAATGGTCAGGTGATCGAAGTATCGTCTGACCAGGTTCGAGTCGGTGAAACCGTCATCGTCAAACCGGGCGGCCATATCCCGGTGGATGGCATCGTGTCAGGCGGTCGCTCGTTCGTGGAACAAGCGGCCATCACCGGCGAAGCCATGCCGGTTGAGAAAGCGCCAGGCGACACTGTCTATGCTGGAACCATCAATCAATCGGGGGCTCTGGAAGTCACTGCTCAAAAACTCGGGCGCGATACAACGTTTGGAAGAATCATTGAAGCTGTCGAACGCGCGGAGAAGTCACGGGCTCCCATCCAGAAAACCGCAGATCGCCTGGCAGGTTACCTTGTGTATTTTGCTCTGGGGGCGGCGGTTCTAACTTTCATCATTACTCACAATGTCAGGTCAACCATTTCGGTAGTGATCGTTGCCGGAGCCTGTGGCATTGCGGCAGGAACCCCTCTTGCCATCCTCGGAGCAATCGGCCGGGCGGCGCACCAGGGAGCCATCATTAAAGGAGGCCTCTATTTGGAAGCGCTGGCTGCCGTGGACACGGTGCTTTTGGACAAAACTGGCACGCTGACTTTCGGTACGCCGCAGATTCGGGAAGTTGTCTCCGCCAACGGTTTCGGGGAACAGCAGATCATCGCCGCTGCCAGCATTGCGGAGCGCAGATCTGAACATCCTCTCGCCAAAGCAGTCGTGGCAAGGGCAGTGGAACTAGGCGTCCCACTCGTCGAGCCCGATGAATTCTCGTACACGCCGGGAAGAGGCGTCAGGGTGAGCTATGAACGCGAGGAAATTCTCGTGGGTAGTCTCGCGCTCCTCGCGGAGCACGGCATGACAAGGGGCTTGCCAACGCCTAGTGATGGTGTGGACGGGGCGTCGGAAGTCTACGTTGCTCGCTCAGGACAAGTTCTTGGAAGTATCCGAATTGCGGACGTTTTGCGGCCCGAAGCCAAGAACGCGATTGCGGCGATGCGGCAAATGGGTCTGAAAACGGTTCTGTTGAGCGGAGACACGCAGGCTGCAACTTCATCTATCGGCCGTGGTCTTGGAGTGGACGAATCGGTGGGAGGTCTTCTGCCGGAGCAGAAGGCAAAGTGGGTGACTGAGCTGCGTAGCAAAGGACGCAATGTCGCGATGGTTGGTGACGGCATAAATGACGCTCCCGCCCTGGTGGAAGCCAATGTTGGCATCGCCATGGGATCGGGAACCGATGTTGCTCGGGAAAGCGCAGATGTGATCTTGATCGGGAGCGATCTCTTGAAATTAGTCGAGACTCTGCGGCTTGCTCGACGCTGTCGCGGGATTATCATGCAGAACTTTGTGGGCACGCTGATGGTGGACAGCGTGGGAGTGGGAATGGCGGCGTTCGGCTTTCTCAATCCACTCCTGGCCGCCTTTATTCATGTGACCTCAGAGTTGGCATTCATCCTCAATTCCACAAGATTGTTGCCCCGCAGTTCTGAAGCCGGGCAGTGAGATTCAGGAGTTGCAGCAAAGAGCCAGGGGTATGCGCTTCGCTGATGTGATCCAAAGTCGGGAACGGCGGGCGTGGGCTGTCCGCACCGCTTTGGAAATCGTAGGAATTCTGACCCCCGCGTTCGTTTTTGTTGCCAGGCAGATCCCAAAACCGTTTCAAGTGAACGACCTGTATGGCGTGTTGGATTAAAGCGACATCCCGAGATGGGGACGGATAGACACTGTGAACGATGATCGAGATTGTCCGTTGAAAACGAAACGCCTCGTGGTCGGGCAAATCACGATCTGCCGAGGCTGTTGTTGCGGCAACGTCGAACGTGGTCTGCCGGAGGTTCCGGTGGAATGGCTTAAGAGCGAATGGCGTAAGCGGGGACTGCTGAAACGAGTTCAATTGACCATTAGCGGTTGTGTCGGGCCATGTGACGTGCCGAATGTGGTCGTGATCACAAGCTC
Source organism: uncultured Acidobacteriaceae bacterium (assembly GCA_963818865.1). Taxonomy (GTDB): domain Bacteria; phylum Acidobacteriota; class Terriglobia; order Terriglobales; family Acidobacteriaceae; genus Sulfotelmatobacter. The sequence goes on along the minus strand of CAWFTQ010000010.1, from coordinate 360,182 downwards.
ATCAGGCACTGAGTGGCTGGGGAACATTGTCAAGTTCGAGCAGTACCAGACTTTGCTTGAGTGGGCCGTCCAGTGTCGGGATGCAGGCGAGATGTTGGCTCTACCGCGCGAGTTTCTTGAATGCAGGATCAGTCCGTTTTCTTCCAGGAGCTTTGCATGAATTGGTGCCGAGTTTTTCGGGCCGCTACGTATACGATGGCGGCAACGCACCAGGTACTGTCGTGAATCAATAACCTATCCGATGCAACACTGCCACTACGGCTGCGGCAATCAGGCAGTAGACGCCGAAGAGATACCAGCGTCCGCCTTCAAGCCATCGGCTCAGCCACCTCAATGCAAGAAGGCCAACGAAAAATGCAAGAACTGCGCCCACCACGCTCGGAAATACGGCAGAAGCCAAGCTCGCGGCCCCGCTGAGGTGTTGTGCGTGAATGAGACGCATCGCTTCATGCAAGACAACTGGAGGAGTTAGAACCACCGCCAGGGCGAAGCTGAAAGCCTCCGCACGCGACTTCACCACGCCGGCCAGCATTCCGGCAGAGATGGTTGCACCTGAGCGGGAAAAGCCACGAAAGGGCAGACAAAGTCCCTGCACCGCCCCGATCAAACCAGCCTGTCGTATGTTCAGATCGTTTGTTTCGGACAAACTTCCTGTGGGCTTCTGCTTGTCAAGACTGCCCGCGATCAATATCAGCAACCCGGCTGCGGCAAGTGCTGGAGCAATGAATTCGAGGTGGCTGAAAAGATCCTCGATTTCAGCGTGTGGCAGACCACGAAAAACCGTCTTTTCAATGATCTTGATGATGGTTTCGCCGACAACTCCGGTTAGGACTGTTGCCAAGAAGAGCAATCCCGCAAACTTCTTGAGAGCAGCGAAAGTCTGGAAATATGTGCCGCGCCACATGTGCCAGAAGTAGACGATTACGGCGAACATCGTACCCGTATGGAGCATCACCAAGAGTAGAGTCATGGGCGGCGACGATGGATCAACGCCCATGAGTTTCTCCGCGACGATAACGTGAGCGGAACTCGACACCGGGAGCAATTCAGCCAATCCTTGTAGGATTGCAAGGACGATCACATCACGCAATGACATCCACCGATTCTAAACTGCCAATCGCAGCCCGGAGGTTGTATTCGCAATGAGACGGATGAATATGAAATTCTTGAACCCCCCCAGCTTCGTCTTTGTATTGTCCTTCTTGTTCTGCTGCAACTCGGCTTCGCGCAAGAGGTCAGCTTCCGTATCACACCTCTACGTCCGGTGGAGGAGTTGCGGGCAGAAGCGCTAAAGCAGCAACCACCCCAGAGCAGAGAGCGTTCCTCAAACCTGATCTTGTGGAGTTGGTCACGCTCGATCCCACGATCAAACTCGACATCCGCTACGCCACTTCGAACAATTTTCTGAGTACACCCGTGTACACCCAGGCACGGGCGTTCCTGCAGCGGCCAGCGGCAGAAGCATTGCTTCGCGCCCATCGCGAACTCAAGGCTCAGGGATACGGTTTGATCATCCACGACGGCTACCGGCCGTGGTACGTCACGAAAATCTTCTGGGACGCCACGCCCGACGACAAAAAGATTTTTGTCGCCGATCCAGCCGAGGGTTCCAAGCATAACCGCGGATGCGCCGTGGACCTGTCGTTATACGATTTGAAAACGGGCAAGGAAGTGAAGATGCCCAGTGGCTACGACGAAATGACCAATCGCGCATTTGCCGACTACGACGGTGGCACGCCCGAGGAGAGTGCCCGCCGTGCTATTCTGCGCCAAGCCATGGAAAAACAGGATTTCAAGGTTAACCCCAAGGAGTGGTGGCACTTCGACTATTAAGGATTGGAAACAGTATCCAATCCTGAATGTGAAGTTCGAAGATCTCGGACAGTAGAGATGTTGCCACAGGTCAGCGCTGAGAAGCATTAGTCAATTTCGGCAGCATCCAGCGATTGACCAGCCGCTGATATGTCGGCTCCGGCAGTTGTACCAGCAATGGCTTGCGCGCCGGATCAAGCCAGGTAAGAAGTGTTTCCAGTTCGGTTTGCGGCATAGCCGTGCATCCAGCCGTGCCCTGATCGTGGCTATGCCAAATATGGAGAAAGACGCACGAGCCGCCTCCCGGCTCAGGCGGATTGGCGTTGTCCGCCGTGACGATGCCGTTGTGATCTACGACAACTCCCCCATTGGTACGACTCACCGGCGTTCCGCATGTGCTCTGAGCTGTTCCAGTCGGGAGCGACGAGAGAGCGATCCACGATGCGGTTATAGTACTTCGAGCCAGTGTCGTCGACGCACTCGATCGATGGAGTCAGGTTCAGATAGGGCATCTTTAATCCCCGCAGTGGGTGAGAAGCGTAGCCGAAAGCAGTGCCTAGCAAGAAGATGCCGGCGGGAGACTTGGCGTCTCCTTCTCTCTTGACCGGGTCGGATGCAACGCGGAAATTGGAATCATCGGTCGCAAGGACGCCGATGCCCCACCCTAAGCCATTCTTGCCGACTACAATGGAGATGGGCTCGCCCACGGGTCGCCACTTTTCATGCGTAGTTGCGCGCTCATATCGCTGCAACTGTCCTTCTACCGCGTTCCAATTCGACGTTGTGACCACGATCGTCTGCGTGGAACGCGCGAGAGGATCGGACCGGAATGTGCGGGCCTGAGTCGAACCAGACGCACCCCAGCCTACTATCAACAGAAGACAAAGCAGAATGGACACCTGTTTCATTAAGAACAGTGTAAGCGCTGAAGAAACCACCCCAATCACAACCTGTGCTTTTTCTTGCAGGATGATTTCTGTGTGTGCCATCGCCTCAGGAAACAATGGAGTCCTAGTTCCGCAGAGCACTGTAGCACAGGAATTGCGAGATCCATTCTTGATCCATTTATGATCCACGAACTGCACTGATCGGAGTTAGGCTGGCTCGCGGATTCTCAGCGTTTGATGTCTGCCCGAAGTGCGGCTACGCCCCCGAGTTCAAGGGCGAACTGACACCTGCAGCGTATTCACTGGAAACAGACAAGTGAAGAGCGCTATGAAATCCCCTCCCGTGCCCGCGCCATTCTGTTTCCGAGCCATCAACCCTGACTGTGAAAGTCAAGACTGACTGCACACCTACAAGCCAGGGGATGACGTATCAGCCGCCCTCAACGTTAGTCTGCCATCTGGCTTCACCTCGGCCAGCGCCCTAGGAGTCGTCGTGGTCGATAAAGCAGTAGAAGAACGCATTCGCACGGACCAGGAATTCGGGGAAGGGCACTACGGTTTCTGGGACTGGAGTTGGTGGTATCCACCTGAGTCCGTCGACGGAATCACATTTAGGGACCTTGATGGACGGGACCTTTCTAAGCCACTCCCTTGTGGTATGGATCTTGTTGCCGAGATGCTTTTGCAGGGGCACAGTTACTACTCGGTCGGATTGCCAGAAATCGAAGGCAACAACTACGGATATGAAACCCGCGCGCTGTTCTCTGAGAAGATGCGGACTGAACTTGAACCTCTTCGCAAAGCTCTTCTAAACGAAGACGTGATCGGGTGGAAGTTCGCGACGAACAACGATGAAGTGGCGTCCGTTCTGCGAAAAGCGGGGCTTGACTACCCTGGAAGTGTCGTCGATCCCTGGGGCACGCCTTATCACTGCAATTTCGGGATCGCAGTCCGCCTTCAGTCCGCTTCTGTCTGCGGCGTGCTGCGTAGCGGCAGATTCGCTGCTGCCATGTACCAACAATCAAAAGTGCGGGGACTTGATGATTCTCAATACGGTTCGCTCATCCGATCAGTTCGCGCGGTTTCCGAAATTCTGATATAGGTGTTGTCCGAGACTGCCGGTCGCGTGTGACGAATGCCGTTGACTTAGCAGGCACTTTTTGCTGTACTTAAACCGTTAGCCACGGTGAAGGAGTTCACCGCCAACCGCTGTCCCAATTCTTAAGCCGGAACAGCTGATGACTCCTGACAAGCGGATTGTTTTGTCACGGAATCATGGTGCCGGCAAGGATCCGCAGAAACTAGTCGAGGGGACGCTTCATGGAGAACGTGTGGGTAATGGCCGCGGTTTGGGTCGGCCTCGCCTTGGTCGCGACGCTGGTTGCCATCTGGTTCAGGATCTCCACCGCTCTCAGTGAAATTGTCGTAGGCACCGTCGCCCAGTTGGTGATCGGTGCGCTTTTCGTGCATGCCGAACTTGGCGGGAAGACGAGCTGGATTAGTTTTCTCGCCGGCACGGGCGCCATCGTTCTTACGTTTCTGGCCGGGGCCGAACTCGATCCCCAGATCTTCCGGACGAAATGGAAAGAAGCAACCGTCGTCGGGCTGGTCGGTTTTTTCGGCCCGTTTCTGGGCTGCGCGGCAGTTGCCCACTGCGTCTTGCATTGGTCTGGGCGGTCGAGCTGGCTGGCGGGTGTCGCCCTCTCCACTACTTCCGTGGCAGTGGTCTACGCCGTGATGTTGGAACGGGTTTTTAACGTTACGGATTTCGGGAAAGCGGTGCTGTGATGGTCGTCCACTAGCCTGGGTGAGGGATGTGCAGCAGCAAGTCGATGAGATGCATTGGCAAGGGATCACATGATGCCGGAATCTATCTTTGACCGGGAAGACGAAAGACAGGCCATCAGGCAGCGCCTCGCGAAGAGACGCCCCTTCCTTATTCATGGACCCACTGGTGTTGGCAAGACTCTGCTGTTGCGTAGCTTGCTGCCGGAATTCCCGTCAGTCCTTTACTGCGAAGATTCCGCCACCACACACGTCGTGTTTCGCAGTCTGGCGAGCAGCTTGCTGCGCCTCCGCAGCCCCCGCACGCTGGCCGCTTTTCGAAACGAGGATGCCATCAAGACGAAGTCGGCAGTCTCCCTGAAGGGAATTGTGATGGATGCCTTAAATGAGGGGCAATACGCGATTGTCCTGGACCACCTCGTGCATCCTTCACACCCCTTTGCAGCGACCGTTCGCGAAATGATGAGCTGGGGATCGACACCCGTAAGTGCGGTGTCCCGTTCAGGTCACATGGAGGACACCGGCTTCCTCCAGTCTCTTTACTCAGACCGTTCACAGAAGTACGAAATCCGAAACTTTGAGAAGTTGGTGGCAGAGCGGTTCGCTCGGGAGGTGGTCGTGCGCGCCAATCTCACGGCATCGAACATGAATGAGTTCCTCAACAAGATTCTGCAGTTCAGTGAGGGAAACCCAGGAGCGATTGTGGCGCTGGTGGAGACGGCGAAGCACCCCAAATATCGTTCGGGCGAACACATCAAGATCAGCCCACTCTACATCGACTTTCGCATGAAGTGGAAAGTCGCTGGCTGATTAGCGATCCGTGGGCGCTGTTGGCAACTAGGCGGCAGGTTGATTCCTCGTAAGACGTGGTCCAGACACTGCAGGTGGATGCGACGTGATGCCCGAAGAATCGGCAAATTCGCTCAACTCGAATCATGAGCGCCGTTTGAGTGTGACCTGCCGCCATATCGATAAGCTGCTCGCCGATATGGAGACCATGTTGAATGTCTCCTCGTCCCGGCTCGCGTTCCCGCAGTACGCTCTCGATCTGAACGCCGCTCAAAGGCGTGTCATCGAAGACTTCATCAGCCGCATCCGGGCGCAACTGATTCGGGTGCTGGATGGGCAAAACATCGAACGGCCACCGGCCGATATTCCTGTAGCAAGGTCACTCCACTCAACGCTCACTTTCGTAGACATTGCGGTTGAGGAGTTGAAGCCCGAATACATGCGCGGGTACGGGGAAGTCCCACCCCAAGCTGCGGTCGAATTGAACGGCATTGCCGGAGAACTCCAAGGTCTGGTGAGACAGTTGGATCATTTTCTAATGCGCGGCACGGGGGAAAACCTGCAGCAGCGGCTAGAGAAGTTGGAGCAAACGGGTGACGAGGTGCTTCTCCTCCGGAAGCTGGAGACGGTCATCAGCGAACACGGACTGGTGGAATTTCGGTCTACGTTGTCGATGATTCTCGACCGGCTTGAGGACAACACTTTCGAAATCGCCATGTTTGGTCGCGTCAGTTCCGGCAAGTCGTCATTACTGAATGCGATTCTGGAAACCGACGTACTTCCGGTCGGAGTGACTCCGATTACTGCCGTTCCGACACGGCTTGCCTATGCCGAATCGCCCTCGGTCAATGTCTGGTTTGCCAACCGCGCACCCGAGCGTTATGAAATTTCCTTACTACCAGAATTCGTGGCGGAGCAGTTCAATCCAGGCAATGAGAAACACGTAACAAGAATCGTGGCCCAGCTTGGCTCACCTCGCCTTCGGGAGGGCATCACTTTTGTGGATACGCCCGGACTTGGATCATTGGCCACTCGGGGAGCGGCCGAGACGCTTGCCTATCTTCCGCGCTGCGAGCTGGGCGTGGTTCTGATTGACGCTGGATCGACCCTGACCCCGGACGATCTTCAGACCATTCAGATTCTCTATGACGCGGCGATTCCTGCGACGATCTTGCTGAGTAAAGCCGATCTGCTCACCGCACAAGATCAATCGTGCGTGATCGAATATGTGAAAGACCACATCAGGAAAGAACTGAATGTTGATTTATCAATACATCCCGTAAGTGTCGTTCGTGAAAGCAAGGAGTTGCTCACACGCTGGTTCGAAGATGATATTGCGCCTTTGTACAGCCAACGGCAAGATCTGAAGATGCGCTCAATCCGCCGCAAACTAGGAGGGTTGCGGCAGTCGGTAGAAATCGCCTTGCGCGGGCGGCTTCGTCACAAGGACCGGATTCCTATCAAGAAACTTGAACAACTGCGAGTGGTCGAAAGCGAACTGCGTCAAGCTAGCGGACGGCTTGAGGAAATGAAAAAGACCGCGAGGCGCGCAGCGGACGAGTTGCGGCATTCGACTTCCGGAAAGATGCTTCAGGTAGCCGGAGCTTATCTGGTTGAGTCGTGGTCGTCCCCAGACTCCGACGAAAACCCCGCATCCGAGATTGTGAGCAGCGTGGTAACACGATCAGTTCAGGAACAAGCGGAAACTCTGCGTCAGCGTATAGATGTACTCACCCATAAACTCAATGAGACTCTTCATTCGGCGGCCAAGGTTCTGGAGATAACCGACGTGCCTGCCGAGGAGGAATTCGCCAGCGTGTTGCGAGAAATGCCAGTGTTCGATCTTGGACGGCTGACGTTTAACGTGCGACGGCCAACGCTGCTAGCATTGCTCGGGAGAAAAGTGTCTGAATCGTATGTGGCCAAAAGGCTGACCGGGCTGATTGGGGCTCAGCTTACAAGATCCTTGTCCGCATACTGCGCGTTACTTTGCGACTGGTCCGAGAGGACGCTGGGACAAGTCCAACGCCGATTCGATGCCTATGCCAACAACTATCGTGCTCAGATAGAAAGGTTGGTGGGAAACCAGGAAACGCGAACCGTAGAAGAAGAAGAAGAAGACGGCATTCGCCGCGACTTGGAATCGTTAGAAAATACACTAAAGGAAAAAACCTTGGCTTCGTGACTTGTGCGTGTAGCTGTAGACGAAGGGGAAAGGAACAGAGCGACTTGCTGAAATATCTATTCGTCGGCATTGGAGGCTGTCTGGGGTCGATTCTGCGCTTTTGGCTGGGCAGTTACATCGGCAGCAAAATGGGAACTCGCTTTCCCTACGGAACGCTCGTCATAAATGTCACGGGTTCGTTTCTCATTGGCTTGATCTTTGCCTTGCTGACCGTGAAGACACATTGGAGCCCCAACTGGCGGTACTTGATCCCAATTGGCTTCATCGGAGGCTATACGACCTTTTCCAGCTTTGAGTATGAGACGCTGCGGTCGATCCAGGATGGCCAGATCGGACTGGGGCTTCTCTACGTAGGAACGAGTGTGGTTTTTGGGTTCGTTGCGGTTTGGGGAGGCATGATCGCAGGGAGGGCAATCTCGTGAAAGCTGAAGCCGCTACACAGGCGAGCGTAGGTCACGCGCTGACCAAAGGCGCGTGTCCTATCTGTGGGATCCTGAAGGATTTCCAGTGGACCCTGGCTGCCATTGTGCGACCGCAAGCAACTTTGCGATTGTGCAATTTTCATACCTGGGCGCTCGCCGCTCCAGGGGTGGCTCGCTTGAACGCTCCACACCTGGGGAGAGCGTTTCGAGTGTGTTTCTGGAGATGCTATCCGGTTCTCCCGCAGGGAAAGTGAGCAGCGATGATTGCGCGCTGTGCCACCGCGTCCGCGAAGAGGAAGTGACTCGCTTGCGTGAACTGGCACAGCAGTTCCAGCGCCCTATGTTCGTCCAATGGATAAAGACCCAGGGGAGTCTGTGCCTAGACCATGCGGGAAAATTAAAGGAATTTGTCCCTTTGCGTCTTCAAACACTCATCGACGAAGTCGTAGAACGGAATCGCGCGGAGCTCCGCGAGGAACTGGAGGCTTTTCATGACCAACTCAAGCACGGAGTGCATGCCGGTGGCGGCTTGCTGGGCCGCGTAGCGGAATTTCTGGTTGGTCAAAGAGGACTCTAATTTCAGGAGGACTACATGCTCACAGCCGGACCCGGTAAGAAGGTCGGCATTTACGTGGCTGAGGACCAGCAGTACCACGGGAGCGCCGCCTACGCCGGTATTCTGGATTTTCTCTTCTTCCATGGCGTATCGGGTGCAACCGTGACGCGTGGCATTGCCGGATTTGGGGCAGACCATCATCTTCACACCACCAGTCTTGTGGACTTGGCAGTCCATCTACCGGTGAAGATCGAATTTATCGAAACTGCAGAAAAGGTGGAGGAGCTGTTACCCAAACTGCAGGCGATGGTAGGGACCGGGCTGATCGAGATGCACGATACTACGATTGTCAAACCTGCCGAGAACAAACCAAAGCCGGCGGAGCCGGAGCGGCCCGCCTTAAAGCGCGAGGGCAAAGCCAAGATGATGAGGATCTACGTCGGCGAAAACGATAAGTGGAACGGCCAGCCGTTGTATGAAGCCATTGTCAACGGTCTGCGATCGAACGATATTGCCGGGGTCACCGTTTATCGCGGAATCCTTGGCTATGGCGCCAATCGGAGAATTCACAAAGACGCCACCCTGAGTCTCTCGCATGATCGCCCCATCCTGTTGTCCGTGGTTGACACCGAGGACAAACTAAAGGCATTCATGCCCATTCTCGATCAAATGGTACAGCAAGGCTTAGTCGTGCTGTCCGACGTAGACATCATCAAGTACGCTCACAACTACGAGAAAGCCGAGAGACGGCAGGAGGCGCGGCTATGAAAACCGGGAGAATCAAAAAACAATTTTCTCTTTTCCCGCACAGGGATGAGGAAAACAAGAGATCGTACTTTGACCGTCGCCCCTTTTTCCAAGGAAGGAGGTGCTTGGCCCAGTACTAATCAGGAATCTCATTTTTGTTCTCAGCGATTCGGTTTTCGCACCTTGAAACCAGCGCTGTTTGCTGGCGGGAAGCGCCAGCATCGCAATCCCTCGCAGGCCTTGCCGGAAGCAGTGGCCTATTGAACCCACTCCAGCCACGCCCATCCCACCATCAACGTCATTACGGTAATCGGCAGCCCAATGCGGAAATATTCCCAGAACCCGATCTTCACCTCCGGCTTGGCGCTCTCGACCACAATAATGTTCGCCACGCTGCCGGTGATCGTCAGATTGCCCGCCAGCGTCGAAGCCATCGCCAGTATTAGCCACGCCGTATGCGGATTCGCAAAGTTCGGTGCCAACGACTTCAGGAGCATCACTGCCGGCACATTGCTCACAATATTGCTCAGCAACGACACGGCAACCGTGAAGACTCCCAGCCTGTGGAGATTCCAATGCTCTGCGATTCCGAGAAACTTCCCTACAATTCCGGCATTTTGCGCTCCGCCCACAATCAAAAACAGCCCGACAAAGAACACCAGAAGACCCCAGTCCACTTCCTCGTAGAGCTTTCGCGGCTCCAGCGTTCGGGTAATCAGCAACACCGCTGCGCCCAAAGCCGCTGCCATCGCTGGAGGCACCCCTGCAAAAAAAGCGATTACAACTGCGGTGACCACAATCGCTGGTTTCGTCAGCCGCGAAAGATCGAGCGGCGGTAGTGGAATCCCGTCGTTGACCAATCCCGCAGGTTTCACCTTCCGCATGTGCATCCAGTGCAACACCATCCAATCCAGTAACAAACCGACCACCGCCACCGGCCCAAGATGCAGCAAGAAGTCACGATAAGAGATGTGGGAAAAAGACCCGATCAGCATGTTCTGCGGATTCCCCGTGATACTCGCCACGCTGCCAATATTCGACGCGGTCGCCACCGCCAATAGATACGGCACTGGTTCCAGCCGAAGCCGGCGCGTGATGCTCAACACAAACGGTACCATCACGAGGCAAACAATGTCGTTCACGAAAAATGCGGAAAGTATTCCCGACGTAAAGACTACCGCGGGCAACAGCCGCGAAGGCTTCAGCCGCCACAGCACCATCTCTGCATTCCACTCGAAGAATCCCACCAGATGAAGGTTGCCTACAATCAGCATCATCGAGAACAACAAAACCAGCGTGGGGAAATCGATGAACCGCAGCGCGTCAGACGGCTGCACAACCCGGAACGCCACCATGCCCACAGCGCCGATAATCGCCGCGCCCGCACGGTCAATTTTCAGTCCGGGAAATTTTCCCAGGGCAAAGACCAGATAGCTGGCGAGAAAGATGACATAAGCAGCCAGAGTTTGAACGTCGAAGACTGTCGTTGGCGAGAGATGAAGCATGTTGTTCGCAGCCGCTTTGTACAGGCTCAACTCATGGTAGCAAAGCGGATCGGGCACTCAGATGCACAGCACTCCTGCAGATCGCAATGTCTCGTATTAAACACGTCGGAGTGGGGAGTTGAAAGAGCTCTGCCTTGACAGCCAGAGACCAAATGAAGTCCAATGAGAGCTATGGTTTGCGACCCAGTCGCAACTAGCCGCGAGAGTAAAGGGGACAGGCGTGCAGACTGAGACCATGGTTGCGAGTGACTCGCATTTAGGAAGATCGAAAGGCGACGGCATCACGCGTCCCTCCCTGATGAAAGAACTGGCGGCACGGGGAATACGTATAACCGCTCAGCGACGCCTGATTGTTGGCATTATTCAAGACTCGCCTCGACACTTGGATGTCTCAACGCTTCTGGAAATCGCTAGAAAACGGGATCGGGGCATCAATCGCGCCACCGTCTATCGAACCATTGCGCTACTTAAAGGACAGGGGTTGATTGATGAACTGGATCTGATGCATATCGAGGGCGAAAAACACTTTTACGAAGCCAAAACGAACCGCGATCATTGCCACATGGCATGTTTCCGATGTGGCGCCATCATGGAATACGCGAGCTCATCTTTCGAGAGACTGAAAAAAGAGATGGCCCAGCAGAGCGGTTTCCAGATCCGCGTGGTGCGGCTGGAGGTGGGCGGAATTTGTAAACGGTGTCAAAACACTGGGAGTTAGCGCTTTGTTTTTTTTTGCCTTTACACTTGCGACTCAGTCGCATCTTAGTGGAATTGCCAGCGGTTGGCTGGTAAGGCCAGGGGCAGGGTCTGAATTTGATTTTTGTTTATTAATCTCTTGAATCGTCTTACTTTATTTCTTTCTTTTGCCGTGGTTATGCTCGCCGCTGTGAACTCGCGGGCCGGCACGGGTGGAAGTGTATCTGGCACGGTGAAAGACGCGAGCGGTGCTGTAATTCCTGACGCAACCGTAAGCGCAAACAATGTTGATACCGGAGTGCAGGTCTGGGGCGCGACCAACGGCCGTGGTTTTTACTCTTTTCCCGAACTCCCCGTAGGACGTTACACCATCGCGATCGAGAAGACGGGCTTCAGGCTCTACCAGCGAACCGCGATTACCGTCGACGCGAACCGTGCGTTGACCGTCGACGCGGTGCTCGATGTGGGCGCGGAAGGGAATGCGGTTACGGTAATTGACACCGCAGTCCACGCGGAAACGTCCGAGACCCAGATGGGCGAAGTGATCAGCGGTAAGAAGATCGCTGCCGTGCCTTTGAATGGGCGCAGCTACACGGATCTTCTGGCACTGCAGCCGGGCGTGGTTCCGACGACTTCGCTTACCTCGACCACGCAGCAAGACGTGGGTGTGAGCGCGCTTTCGCCCTCAGGTGGGCTGAACCCGGGAACGATTTCGATCAACGGGCAACGGGAGTTCTCGAATGCCTTCACGGTGAATGGAAGCGACGCCGAGGAAGACGTGAATTCCGGAACAGCGATCATTCCGAACCTCGACTCGGTGGCCGAGTTCCGCATCCTCACCAGCAACTTCGATGCGGAATATGGAGGACACAGTGGAGGCCAGATCAACGTGGTTACCAAATCGGGCACGAATGCGTTTCATGGCGACGCATTTGAATTCGTTCGCAACACGAGTCTGGATGCGCGCAACTACTTTTCTCCGACCCGCGGAGCGTTTGACCAAAACCAATTTGGCGGAACATTCGGTGGCCCGATTCGGAGGAATAGGACATTTTTCTTTGCTGATTACCAAGGGACTCGATTGACGCAGGGTGTGGACACGGGCGATATTGCCGTGCCAACCGTTGCCGAGCGCAGCGGAATTTTTCCGAACGGCGTTATACCGGAAAGCGAATGGTCGGCCCCGGCCAAGAATCTGCTGCAATATATTCCCCAGCCGAATGTAGGCACGGACGAATTCGCGACCTCCGCGTACAACGAAACTCTGCGGGACGATAAGGGCGCCTATCGACTGGACCACAACAGTAGTTGGGGTGTGCTGTCGGCATACTATTTTCTAGACGACTACACGCTCAACAATCCCTATCCGGTGGCGCAGAGCGGGGCGAGTGTGCCGGGCTTCAACGCGCTGTACCTGGGACGGGCGCAGTTACTCAGCCTGAGTGACACGAAGACCCTGGGATCGACGGCGGTCAATGAATTTCGCTTCACCTACATGCGCGATCACAGCGATCTCGGGAAACCGATCGGCGGGCTCGGTATCAGTCTGGCGTCGCAGGGATTTGTGACCGGGGCGGGAACGCCTGGCATCGTGCCGCTGAATCCACCAGGCGAAGGGGTTGAAAACATCGTATTCAATGCGTTCTCCATTGGGACAAACGCCAACGAACTGAAGCAGGCCAACAACACTTTTCAATGGACTGACAATTTCTCAAAAGTCGTGGGGCAACACACCATGAAATTCGGGATGGAATTTCACTTCGATCAGATCAACACCAATGCGATCGCGCAATTCAATGGCAACTTCTTATTCACGGGCAGCGACACGGTACCGGACTTCGAAGATTTCCTGCTGGGACTTCCGAGCCAATACAACCAGAGCCAGTTGCAACCGTTTTATGGTCGCAACAAGTACTGGGGTCTGTACGCTCAGGACGGTTGGCGCATGCGTTCCAACTTGACGCTGAACTACGGCCTGCGCTGGGATCGCATCGAGCCCTGGTATGAAAAGAACAACGGAATCTCCACCTTCGAACCCGGCAAGCAGTCGCTGGTGTTTCCGGGTGCGCCGAAAGGAATTTTGTTTCCCACCGATCCGGGCGTTCCGCGAACTTTGTCGCCTCCGGGAAACCTGGACTTCGCTCCCCGCATCGGCGTGGCTTATTCGCCCGAGGGGAGGGAAGACACTCTTCTGGGTAAGGTTCTGGGTGGTCCGGGAAAGACAAGCGTAAGAGCCGGTTTCGGAATGTATTACACCGCGATCGAGGCGCTGACCGTGGGCATCCTGGCCGGGAACGCCCCCTTTGGCATCACTTATTCGAGTCCCGCCCCTCCGCTGTTTGCTACCCCCTTCATTACCGCGTCAACCGGGCAATTCCAAGGCCAACCATTTCCCGTCGCACTGGTCACGCAAAAGGCGTCCCGCAGCCACCCGGACTCGAACGTCGATTGGTCGCAATATGAGCCGATCAGCGGCATTCCTGGATATGCCGCGACGAACCGGATCCCGTATGTCGAGGAATACATGCTGTCGCTGGAACGCCAGCTGGGAGCGAATACTGTATTAAGCGTCAGCTACGTGGGGACACAGTCGCACCGGCTTCTCGTGATGGAGGAAGCCAATGCCGGCGATCCGGCGCTTTGCCTGAGCCTGAGTCAGCCGAGGGACGTGTCACCCGGTTCTCCCACCTGTGGCCCCTTTGGGGAGAGCAATGTATACACGGCGGCTTCGGGTCGGGTATTCGACGGAACGCGGGGGCCACTTGGTTCTAATTTCGGAAGCGACACCAAGCAGACAACGATTGGGAAATCGAATTACAACGCTCTTCAAATCAGCCTGCGCCACACCAGCGGACGACTGGAACTGTCGGCTGGGTACACCTACGGGAAGTCGCTGGATGAGTCTTCCAATTTAGGCGAAGAGGTCAATCCGATTAATCCTGCCCTCAGCTATGCCTTGTCTTCCTTTGACATCAGGCACAACTTTGTCGTGAGTTACAACTACAGGATTCCCTTCGAGAGCCTGTGGCGCGTCTCAAATCGGTGGACGCAGGGATGGGAAGTCTCCGGGATCACACATTTCAGTTCCGGGTTGCCGGTGACGCTGGTCAACTACGGCGACAATTCGCTGCTCGGGGCCGAACCGAATGGCATCAACAACTATGGAATTGATGAGCCCGATTACTTAGGAGGAGCTCTGGATCTGAATCACGATCCGAGTAATGAACGGACTTATTTTAATACTTCTCAATTCAGCGAGAACGCCTTGGGCACGCCGGGCAGCGCCAAGCGGCGCTTTTTCTACGGACCGGGGTTGGACAACTATGACATGGCTCTTCTCAAGAATGTGCGTTTAAGCGAATCGAAATCGCTGCAGCTTCGGCTGGAAGGTTTTAACGTTTTTAACCACGCACAATTCTTCGGGCCCCAATCCGTCGTCGGCAATATCGGCAGTTCCAGCTTTGGGCAAGTCGTGAGCGCCAATCCGCCGCGTCTCGTTCAGTTGGGCGTCAAGTTTTTTTTCTAGCGGCTTGATTCACAGCAACAAACTCTAATTCGAAGAAGCGCCACCTGTCCCTTGATTGGTCACCGGTCGATCGTTCTTATTGTTATCAAACATGTGACCACAAACAGCGTTAATGTTTTCGAGAGCGCCGTCCCCGGTGTTCTTCAGCGCGTTCTGACAGTTGTCAGTCTGCACCCCGGCGGCTTTAAGGTCCGTGAGGATGCGGGCGATCTTGGCCTCGTTCGCATTCCATTCGTCGTTGTGCTTCTTCGCCCATGCGTTGTACTTCTCCGCCTGAGCTTTGTAGGCTGCGATAGCGTTGTTCAGGTTCTGCCCCTGTTGGTCAACCATCGCCTTGTCTGCGTTGATCCTGCCACCCTCCTCAGCGAGAGGGGTGTGGATCGCATTCAGGCCCGCAGCCAGGGAATTCAACCGCGCCGCCTCGGCGTTGACCGCATTGATCTCGCTGGTCAGGTTCGCCGCCTCCTGCGCTATCTGCTGGCGCTCTGCTTCATATCCGGCGCACGCATTTGGGTTGTTGGGCGGATAATAGCATCGGTTCGCGTTATGTCGATCGGCCCACTGCTTATGAACGCTACTTCGTGCTGAAACATCGGCTACTTTCGCGGTGTTATCGGCAACCAGCTGAGTGTGCCGGGCGATGTCAGCTTGATTGGCATCTTGCTTCACTTGCCAGTCTGCCAACCACTTCTGGTGCGTTGCGAATGCTTTGTCCCATTGTTGCTGGTCCAACTCCACGTCGTGCTGTTGGCTATCAAGCGACTTCTTGGCCTGTCCCATGGCGTTGTAGTCGTCGTGTTCACGCCCACGCTCCGCCAGACCAACATTCAGTTGGTCCATGAGGGCGTGGATATCGGTCTGAGCGAACATGGGCAGTGTGAAGAGAAATGCGATCAAGACGAAAGTGAAGCGTTTCATAGTTCTCCTTTTTAGTTGTGTGGACCCGAGTCGTTGGTCGGGTTACCGCCCGCTCCGAAAATCTTTGAACCGGTGCCTTGATTGACCAGCGCGGGATGAAGCGCGTTGCCATCGAAAAGCTGGCCGCATCGCTCAACCATCTCTTCCTGAGACGCATTGGCGATAGCAGCGCGGCAATCCAGAACCTCTTGGTTGACTTTGCCGAGTTCTTTCAGAATGCGCTCCCTGGAACGTTCCAAGTTGCCAAGTGAGAACTGTAAGTAGTTGACGAGCTTCTCCGCGGCCGCTGTGTCCTTGTCCCATTGCTGCATGTCGGCGAAAAGCACGTTCTTGCGGCCCGTCCAGCGGCTGAGTCGTCCCAGGATTTCCTTGTGGGAGTCATCAAGCTTCTTTGCCCATGCTTTGCACTGGGCGTACAAGGTCGGATTCGTGGTCTGGTCGGGACACTGGGCACGCTGCTGAACGATTTCGGCATTGTTTGCCTTAAGATCAGTGTCGATGGTTTTGAAATCTTTCTGGAGGGCTTCGCCCGTGGCGATCAAGGCGGTCTGGCGAGCAGCGACGTCGGACTGGTTGATCTTAGCCGCGTTCAAGTCAGCGGTGAAAGTGTCGATCTGTTCGTTGGTGGACTTCAGACTTGAGATCGATTCCATCATTCGAGCCATGCGTTCGATTGCTGCTTCAGGAGTCTGAGCAAAAGAGGGTAAGGCCAAGACGAGGAGCATCGGGACAAGCATCGCGCGCTTCATGGTTAATCCTCAAGCTAACGGAGTAAGAAGGCCGAGTTGCCCCGGCCTGTTCATTTACTAAGTGGGTCGGTGCAACGTAAGTCTCGATGGCCCGAGACGTACCCGTACCCACTTAACTCTCACTTACCTCATGCTTCGCGTAGGTGGACTGGAACCTTGCCGGCGCGAAACCGCATTTGTGCGTTGTCGATCCCAATCGTTTGCCGCTACCTGCGGTTTTCATTTTCGCTACCATGCGCCGCCGAAGCCTTCGGCCGACGTTTTTCGTTTTTCCATTCATTCAGTGCCGGAACTGCTATGGCCCCCACTAGCGCCAACCCAAGCGCAACATCCGCCACGGGGAACGAGAACGCCAAAATTCCGCCCACAAAGAGGGGAATAACCGATGCCAGTTTCGCGTGTTGAAAAACGTAGGCAAATACAAGAAGGAACAATCCCGAAGGAACAACTGCAAGACAACAATAAAGGGCGTCGATAAAACCAAAACGATGGCTAATGACGAAACGCGCGGCGCCAAGCACAATCAGCATGCTGCCGAGTACAACGAGGATCGAAGGTCCCCAGGCGATGTTTCGGGCGGTAGATTCGTTCGAGCTCACTGCGAATTCCTCGCGCCAGGCCGACGGCCGTGTCCACAGTTGATCCCGTTGAAGTCCGCGAGCGCGTCCTTGTGATGCCTAACGTCTGAAACATCATTGGAGCGCGGCATATGTTGATGTCCTCTTTCGAGGACTCATCTGAGCCGCAGCGGCGCGGGGAAAGCCTTGCCTCTGCTAGCTTGAGGATCGTCGCATGCAAAACAAGCAATGGCTAATTACTAAAGTTAGAGAAATTCGCCATTCGTATAACTCGGTTGAAGCGCTTGGGTTAGGGGCACCCTTCTTGGGCTTGCTTTTTCAACACGCGAAACTCCCAGCGGTTATTCCCGGTATCTAGAATTCGACGCGCAGGGCAAGTTGGCCGGTGCGGTTTCCAGCGTTCTCGGCGGTTTGCGGAGCGCTAAGGACGCCGAAGGTTGCCGGGACGTCGATCTGTGTGGCGGGAGGAGCGAAGTTCGTATGGTTGAGCACGTTGGTGAACGTGGACTCGAACCGCACTTTTACTCGCTCCGTGGGGTGGAAGACTTTGGCAAGACCGAGGCTGGCCGTAGCGGTGCCCGGTCCCTGGAGGATGCCGACTCCGGCGTTGCCGAAGCGGCCAGCGCCTACGGGAGTTGGCGAAAAAGCCGCCAGATTGAAGTATTGAGCACGCGATTGACCCTGATAGTAATTCGTCGAGACTTGATCGGGACGCAGGCAAGCGCCACGATTGACCACGTTAGTGTTGGACTGGTCGTTGGTTTCCGGCAGACCGTACGGCAACGAAGGACAGGTGCCCCCGGCCAAGGCGGGTACCTGGCAGCCGCCGGGGCTGATACTGGGTGTGAGCCACGGGCCGGTTTCAAGCAGAGTCACGCTGCTCATCTCCCAACCTCCCAGCAAGGCGTTCTTCCAGCCGCCGGCATTCAGGAAAGTACGGCCCTGGCCGAAGGGCAGCTGGTAGATAGCGGTAAAGAGAAAGCGCTGACGGCGCGTGCCCTCGACATTGCCGTAATCGCTGCGGATATTGAAGCGGTCGGCAATAGGGACGCCATAGTTGACTTCACCGGCGAAGGCCGCAGGGTTATCGCCCTGATTGTCGGCGAGATTCTTCGCCAGCGTGTAATTGGCGTCGAAGTAGAGGCTGTGCGACATCCGGTGGCTTTCTCCGACCTGAAGCGCGTTGT
Source organism: uncultured Acidobacteriaceae bacterium (assembly GCA_963818865.1). Lineage (GTDB taxonomy): Bacteria > Acidobacteriota > Terriglobia > Terriglobales > Acidobacteriaceae > Sulfotelmatobacter. Next base: position 341,840 of record CAWFTQ010000010.1, on the reverse strand, counting down.
AGTTGGCTTCGCCGGCATTGAAGGTGCTGTAGAGCGTGAACCAGTTGTGATAGGGCGCACGGGGGTCGACATATGGACTCGTAGTTGTCGTCTGATACGGCGTGGTGCTGGCGGGAATCTGGTTGAGGTCTTCGGTGATGTTCAGGCGGTAACTGTGCATGCCCACGTAACTGACGCGAAGGCTGTCGTTAGCGGCGAGCTGACGCTCCACGGTGAGGTTCCATTGATTAGCTTGCGGATCGCGGTAATTGGGATCTACGCCCTGATCGAGGCCGCCGCCGCCATATTGCACACCGACCGTAGGTGGCGCGGTGTTGGGGAACTGGATTAGCGGAACGCCGCCGCTGGCGTTGCTATTGTTGCAGACTCCAGAGGTCGAGAGACAGTTGCTGTAGGTGTGCAGTGCGGAGGTCGGGTTACCGCTGTTGTTGAAGGACAGCGGACCAAGATTCGTCGTGGTAAAGATCCCGAAGCCTGCGCGGATGACCGTCTTCGTATCGTTGAAGGGACGGTAGGCGAGGGAGACCCGCGGCTGAAAATTGCGCGTATAAATGTTGCGTAGCGACTGTGGCAGGTGATCCTGGCTGGCGGTGACGTAGTTGCTGCAGGGCAAGGCGGTATAGCCGAGGTTGCAAGCATTGAATGACTGCTGGAAGCCAAGATTGGAGGCTTGGATGTTCTGCTGCGCCAGATAGGATGCGAGATTGTTGGGCACGACGATGGAGTTGTCTCGCTGATCGAAGTTTGCCAGGTTGCCGCCGTCTTCCGTGAAACCTGGGAGGATCTGCCAGCGCAGGCCGTAGTTCAGGGTGAGTCTGCTGGTGAGCTGGTATTGATCCTGGCCGAAGACGCTGTACTCCCAAGCAGTTCCAGCTACGTCGGGGCTGGAAACCGCGAAGAAGATGGTTGTGGGCAGGCCTTCCAGAAAGTCTCCAAAGGCGTTGCCGGTAAATGTGGGCTGGAAGGTAAATTGTCCAAAATCATCGGAAGGCAGGAAGGTCTCTATGTCAGCATAGCGTACCCTGCGCGCGTCAATGCCGGCCTTGAAAGTGTGCTTGCCCCGCGTCCAGGTCAGATTGTCCGTGAACTGGGTCGTCCTCGACTGTGTGACTCCGGTCTTATCGCGGCCAATGGGAGTGAACCCGGTTCCGGCACTGAAATTAAAAGTGGGAAAAGCGTGCGTGGTGGGGTGCTGGCTGATGTTCACTCCGGTCAGGTCGAGTTGCGAGAGCGCGTCCGCGCCTTCGATGGGGAAGCCAACGTTGGTGATTACGTTCGTGAAGCCGAAGCGAACCTCGTTCAGAAGGCGCGGTGTGAGGACCCACGTATGCGAGACCAGCAGGCTGCGATTGTGCACGCTGTCGGAATCATCCGGCAGAAGGGGGTTAGCGTAATCTTCGGTGATGTTCTTGCGGCTGAAGCGGGCGTAGAGCGATTGCTTGGAATTGATGTTCTGATCGATGCGGAGATCGACTCCGTCGGTACGCGCCGGGGTGGATTGGAAATTTTCGTAGTTGTAGTTCTCCTGGTCGGCGACGTTGGGTAGCGGATAGTAGCTCAGCAGCGCCGCGGCGGTGGGATTGATGTTCGTAATCGGCGTAGTGACGCCAAGCGCAGTCAGGTTACCGCCGCGCTCGGCCTGCGTGGGAACAAGAAACTGCTCGGCAACAGCGATAGAGCGGCGATTTCCCTCGTAATCGAGGAAGAAGAATGTCCTGTCCTTGCCGTTGTAGAGATGCGGAATACTCAGTGGGCCGCCAAGCGATCCGCCAAAAGTGTTGAAGTGCTTGGGCGCTGTGCCGCTGAAGCCATACGGGTCCGCATCGAGCGCGTCGTTTTGCAGGTACTCAAACAGGGTGCCATGATACTGGCTCGTGCCGCTCTTGGTGGTAAAGGTGACGTCGCCTACCTGGGAAAATTCTGCGCTGTTGTTAAACGACGTTACGCTTACCGCAGAGATCCCCTCCTGCGATGGATAAGCGTCCTGCAGCGCCCCATTCTGCCGCACGTTCGCGGTCGAGATGCCGTCGACAGAAAAGTTCACCATCGCCGAGCTCGCGCCGCCCAGAGCAATGTTTCCGGAGCTGTCCTGTTGCACGTTGGGCGAGAGCGCCAGCGCTCCCAGCGGGCTGGTGGTGGTGGCGCGATTGTTCAGCGGGAGTTGGGTAATTTGCTGATTGTCCTTGGAGTCGCTGATCACCGCATTCTCCGTATTAATCACTGCTACCGTGTCTAAAACTTCCACGGTCACGGATTGACTCTTGACTCCGACGGTGACATCGATCCTAAGCGTCTGCCGGGCACCCAGTTCCGCGGATGGAACTTGGAAGTCGGCAAATCCCTCGGCGTGAGCGGAAACGGCATAGTTGCCCGGCTTGAGGTTCACAAACTCAAATGATCCGTTCTGATCCGAAGTAGTGGAGCGAATGCTGTTGTCTTCCAAGCTCCGGATTTTCACTGACGCGTCTGGCACGACCGCCTGTGTCGTGTCATGCACCACGCCCACGATGCTGCCGAACGTGGACTGTGCGTGTGCCGAAACGCTGATCCCGATAAGACATAGAACGATCGTCGCAGCCGCGATGCTTGGATGGATAACTGCTTTGGTCACTGCACCAACCTCCACCAGGACGGTTCTCCGGAGATCGCATCTACCGACTTCCTTTGGAGTTCACGCCCAGTGTTCCGAGGCTAGCGGTGAGTGCATAAAGATGGTGTAGGCAGGCGATAAAGGAATCGTAAAGTTGTGCCGCAAAGAAACGATAGCCCGCATCGGGAATTCTGATAAGGTGAATTGATTGCTGAACTCCCAGAACTGATCAAACGCGGTTGATCGGAACTCAGGACTGGATGGGGATGCCTCGACTAGGTGTGACTATCAGAATCGGAAATGTTTTCATTCAGCTTTCCTCGTCTCGCGCTCAGCATGGGGCGGACTTACAAAACACCAGTTTGCCTGTCCAACGACGCGCCGGGGTCTGTTCTGCAGGCTTTTTTAAGGACTGATGAGATCTATCTTCCGAGGAGCAATCGTTCCAATATCGGGCCGAGGGCCAAAGCTGGGAGATAGCTGAGAGCCACCATCGTGATCAAGCAGGCGGTGAGCAGGACGCCGAACAAGAAAGAATGGGTCGGAAGAGTTCCCGACGTAGAAGGAGTGTTTCTCTGACGACCAAAGAGAGCGGCGAACGACAATGCGGGAATCGCCAAGCCGAACCGGCCTACCATCATTGCTAGCGCCGTGGTGAGGTTGTAAAACCGAGTGTTCGCACTGAGACTGGCAAAGCTTTGGCCATTGTTGGCGAAGCAGGAAGTGAAGGCGAAGAGAATCCCTGAAAAACCATGTGGGCCGGTGTTGACCGTCAAGCCGGACAACCCCACCTTGGTGCTCGCGGCAATCGCAGTGAGTGGGAGCACGATCAGCGGCGCGGCGAGAGCGTAGAGCATGATCATTTTGTTCTCCGCGGGCCCTATCTTCTTCCCCAGGTATTCAGGTGTGCGACCAACCATCAGCCCAGCGAGAAACACGGCGATCGCAGCGGCCATCACCATGCTGTAAAGGCCTGTCCCCAGTCCTCCGAATACGAGTTCTCCCAGCAGCATGTTCACCAGCAAAACCATGCCGCCGAGCGAGGTGTAGCTGTCGTCCATTGAGTTGTTCGATCCCGTAGCCGTGTTCGATGTGACGACAGCCGTGAGGGTGGAACTGGCAATGCCGAAGCGCACCTCCTTGCCTTCCATGTTGCCACCAGAGTGGATGCTGCTGTGTCGGGAATTCACGTTTCCGATGTGCGGGAATCCTCGTTGCTCAAAGTGATGTACGAAGACCAGTCCGCAGACGAAGAGAAGCAGCATCACCCCGTAGAGAAGCCATCCCTGTCGCGGCTGGCCCACCATCCTGCCGAAGGTGTTGGTGAATGCCGCGGGCAGGAGCACGATCGCCAACATTTCGAGGAAGTTTGTAAGGGGCGTGGGATTCTCATAAGGATGAGCCCCATTCGCGTTGAAGAAGCCACCGCCGTTCGTGCCGAGATTCTTGATGATCTCCAGCGCCGCTACCGGACCCTGCGGTATGACTTGCTGCGTACCCTCGACGGTAGAGACGACGGCATAGCGGTGGAAGTTCATCGGAACGCCCTGCGAGACCAGCAGCAAGGCGCCGATCAATGCTCCCGGCAACAAGATCCACAACAGGGCGCGTGTGAGATCAACCCAAAAGTTTCCCAGCGTGTCGGAGAGCTGCCGGGCTAAGCCGCGGATAAACGCAACCCCGACGGCTAACCCCGCAGCGCCAGCCAAAAAGTTCTGCGCGCAGAGTCCCACCATCTGGCTGAAATAGCTCATCGTGTTCTCGCCGGCGTAAGCCTGCCAAGTTGTGGTGGTCGAGAAGCTGATCGCGGTGTTCAGAGCCAGGTCTGGAGATAATGGCGTCGTGTGGTACTGCGGAAAAAACCAGGGAAGAAACTGCTGCAGTGTGAGGATGGCATACAACAGGAGCGTTCCGGCAAGACCAAAGAGCACAAAACATGTCGCATACTCTTTGCCATTCATTTCTAGATCAGGATTAACCGCAGTGATGCGATAGATGAACCGCTCAACCGGAAGGAACAACCTATCGATTCTGGTCTGCTTCCTGGAAAAGACCCGTTCCATGTACCCACCCAAGGGCTTCACCAGGGCGGTGACGATGGTGACAAACAACACGTATTGACTCGTGCTATAGAGATCCACCAGCCCTACTCAGGACTAGGCCGACCGCGAGATCCTCATATGCTTTAGCAACAATGTCATATATTCGGTTTTCACGGCAAATGTTTGTCTGTGCGCGAGATTCGGCTGATCCACTTCACACAAGCAATTGATCGCTGTGCTGGCACATATTCTAGTGCCGCTCCCATATGTTTGAAAGGAGAGTACACATTTTATCTCTCTTGTTTTTACGGATCTTTGGACCGTTCGCCTTGGATGCCCTGATGTATGCAATCTGGCGATTCTCTTCTATGCCGGGTCATCGTCTTCTGGACAGTCCCCAGATTTTGTTATGCTCCCTTTCGTTTCCTTAGCACGTGAAATGTCTAGCGAGGAGCGCGTGGTGTACAAAAGAGTGCAGACGCGGCGCGCCTCCAGGGCAATGATGATTCGAGCGCGGAAACTGGTCAGTTTTCAAATCGGCCGGGAAGAATTTGCTTTCCCATGGAAATGTCCGCGAGATTCTGCGGGTGCAAACTCCGAAAGAAGTGCCCGGTGCACCCGAGCATCTGCTTGCGGTGACCTTGGCGATTATGGGTTACAACTTTAGCGCGTGACCGAGGACGCGTGCCAGACTGATTAGGTGCCTTCCCGTCCTAGGAAAAGTCCCCAAAATGAAACTTGCTGCGTGGCCAACGTGCTGAGGATGAGCAATAGTGAACATTTTCACGGCTAGGAAGGTTGGACTATAGGGCAGTGAAGACCAAAGAACTCACCCCGAAGCAGATACTATCCGTACCTTGTACTACTTGCGGTGCTGCGGTCGGCGAAACTTCTGAACTGCATACGGGTGCACCGCGCACCGAGCCACACCGAGACCGGAAACTCTCTGCAGCCGAGGCCGTGGAAACGAAGCGAAATTCGAAAACCGTATGAGGTATTGAGTATTCGGCCACTTGAGCACTTCGCTTCCAGTGTATTGGGACGTATGGCGAACCATTTTAGCGTCGATTGTCGTTGTCCCTTCCCAGGCCCACTATGCCGTGAACCACCTCGCGGAAAGTGTTCAATTTTGACCAGACAGGCGTCCTTTGGTTACTTATTTTGTAATCGTAGCCACGCCGTAGGGGACGGCCATTTCAGCCCTCACGTGTCACCATGTCGTGGCGGAACTGTTGCGTCTTGCGTTTTACGCACGTCGGACAATGGCGAGCCAAATACAGCGTTTAACTTTGTATGAGAGATGTAGCAATGGAATCTCCCACTGTGTTGTATATCAACGACCTGCCACAGGCATTAGAGCTCCGCAAAGCGACTCTGGAATCTCATGGCTATCGCGTCAAGATCGCCTCGAGCAGCTACCCCGCGTTGAAGATGTTGGAGGAAACGCCTGTAGCCGCGGTTTTACTGGAGTACAAAACGGAAGGCATGGACGCGGAAGCCGTAGCCTGCCACATCAAGCAACGGTTTCCCGACCTGCCGATCATCCTGCTTTCGGCGTACGCCGAGATGCCCGAGCGTATCCTGTGGTTGGTGGATGAATACGTGATGAAGAGCGAACTCCCGGAACGGCTGGTGCCGATCATCGAACGAGCAACGCGGTCGCACGGGTCTGACAAGGAGTGTCAGCGTGGCGGGGCAGCAGCGTAAGGACTTTTTATCTTACTGTACGATGGGAGTTTGTCCCGCCGATCGCTCGTATGAATAATACGGGAACAACTGAGAGAGACGAAGTAGTTGTCATCGCCAGCCGATGATCTTAAGGGCGGCTACGAAGACCGGTCATCGAATCAATCACGATGCGGAAGAAGAGCGGAGTGATCAACTCGTCGCCCATTCTCAGCTGCCGCTCCCCTAATGCGTTTTGCCACCACTGGTAACGCTTCCCTAACAGTTTCCTCGTATGTTCCCGCTCGGCCGTATATTGGGGCTCGGGCAATTCCTCGTAGCGACCGTTGACAATCACGCTTATCCACTGAGACTGGTCCTTGATCTCGTCAACTTCGAGAGACACTCTGGGATTCGCCCGCATCCATTCGGTCTTTTGCCCGAAGGTCGAGAGGACGTATATGTAGGCAGACTCGTAGGCAAAATATATCGGCACCACGTACGGCTGGTTGTTAAGCGAGCAGCCGAGTCTTCCGAGCGAAGCGCTTGTCAGAAATGCGCCACACTCTTCCTCTTTCATTTCGTCGATCACCATAGTCCACTCCTATCCAACGGACATGAGCACCTGGCGTGTGCGATGCCTCTGCAACATGTCAGCAGAGCTCAATAATTCACCTGGTTCTTCCGGCACGACAAACCGGCTCGACGTTGCTTCAGGCCGTCTTTCTTGCTGTTAGACCTTGAACTGTTTTCTGTTTTGCAGCTTCGCCAAAACACTTGACATAAGGTGATCAATGTCGCAATTGGAAGCACACCGAGACGTTAGCGCTCCACGCGACATTCGTCTGAGCAAGAGTGCTCATCCCCGGGAGGCGGAGACTTCGTTGAAGCTAGAGACAATTCCGGACACCACACTACCGCTCCTATCGTTCTCTGTGACCCATTCCGGATTAATTAGGTTGACTTTAATGCCATGGGAGTCCTTTCTTCCTGATCAAAACTGCACAGATTCCCCATCTCGGCGGGTAGATACTATCTGCGAGACTTCTGCAAAGTGGCAGGTGCAGTGCCACTTTCCCTGGCATGCTCAAGCCATGAGCATGCCTGGCGAATCGCGACCTGACTACAAATCAGCGGTCGAACACTTTCGCGTGTGAACTGAGCCCAGTGTGGATCTGCCGAGAAATGAATCACCTTCTTCGAATCGCGGCACCGTCGTAGCGGTGCGGGGCAGCGTCGTCGATGTGCGGTTTGACGGGCATTTGCCGCCGATTTTTTCGGTGCTGCGCGCCGGAGCGGAACGAGAGATCGTCGTCGAAGTGATGACACAGCTTGATGCGTGTCGCATACGGGGAATCGCGTTGACGCCGACGCAAGGCTTGGCCCGAGGAATGCCGGTCGAAGACACGGACGCCCCTCTGTTGGCGCCGGTCGGTAAGAAGATCATTTCGCGGATGTTCGACGTGTTCGGTCACGCCATAGACCGACAGCCGGAGCCCGCGGATGTGCAATGGAGAACCGTCCATCACGCCCCGCCACCGTTGTCCGAACGTTCCACCAAGTCCGAGATTTTCGAGACTGGCATCAAGGCCATCGATGTGCTCGTGCCGCTGGAGCGCGGCGGCAAGGCGGGCTTATTCGGCGGCGCGGGCGTCGGCAAGACGGTGCTGCTCACGGAAATGATCCACAACATGATCGGCCATCAGAAAGGGATGAGCATTTTCTGCGGAATCGGTGAACGGTGCCGCGAAGGCGAAGAGCTGTACAGCGCCATGAAAACGGCCGGCGTGCTTCAGAACATGGTGATGGTGTATGGCCAGATGAATGAACCGCCGGGCAGCCGGTTTCGGGTGGGGGATGTGGCGCTGACGATGGCGGAGTATTTCCGCGATGACGAGCATCGAGACGTTCTCTTGCTGATCGATAATATTTTCCGTTTCATCCAGGCCGGCATGGAAGTATCGGGCTTGATGGGCCAGATGCCGTCGCGCCTTGGGTATCAACCAACGATGAGTACGGAGTTGTCGGGGCTGGAGGAACGCATCGCCAACACCCGTGCAGGAGCCATTACGTCCATCCAGGCGGTGTATGTACCGGCCGACGATTTGACCGACCCGGCGGCGGTGCATGTGTTTTCGCATCTCTCGGCTTCGATCGTGCTCTCGCGCAAGCGGGCGAGCGAAGGACTTTATCCGGCCATTGACCTACTCCAATCCAGCTCGAAAATGGCGACGCCCGGCATCGTCGGCGATCGGCACTACAAACTGGCACAAGAAATCCGGAAGACCCTGGCGCAGTACGAGGCCCTCAAGGATATCGTCGCCATGCTTGGCCTGGAACAGCTTTCCCCGGAAGACCGTAACGCCGTTGCTCGCGCCCGGCGCCTGGAACGCTTTCTCACGCAGCCGTTTTTCACCACCGAGCAGTTTAGCGGGATCAAGGGGAAGCTTGTCAGCCTTAAAGACTCGCTCGATGGCTGCGAACGCATTCTGCAAGACGAGTTCAAAGATTACCCGGAGAGCGCGCTCTACATGATCGGAGCGATTGGCGAAGCGAAAAAACCGGAGCCGAAAACCGAAACAAACACGGAACCCAAGACGGAATCGAAAAAGAAACCGAGAATCGAAACGAAACCCGAGACGAACACAGCACCGAAATCAGAACCGACAACAGAGTCAGCGAAGACCCATGAATCTTAAGATCCTGCTTCCGTTCGAGATTTTCGCGGAGAAAACAGACGTATCGCGCATCGTTGCGGAAACCCGCGAGGGGTCGTTCGGAATCCTGCCTCACCGCCTCGACTGCGTTGCGGCGCTTGCGCCCGGGATATTGACTTACGAAACAAAAGAAGAGGGAGCAGTTTACCTCGCCGTCGATGAAGGTGTGTTGGTCAAGGCCGGTGCGGACGTGCTCGTCTCCGTGCGCCACGCTATCGGCGGAACGGATCTCGGCCAGCTCCATGAAGCGGTGAAACGTGAGTTTCTGACACTCGACCAAAGCGAGCGCAACGTTCGCGCTGCGCTCACCAAAATGGAAAGTGGCCTTATCGGCCGGTTCGCAGAGTTTCAACATGAGCGATGAGCTGAAAGGTCAATCCGCGAAAGAGGAGACGGAATTCGTGCGGCAGGTGACCGCGAAGGCTGCCCGCAAGCTCAGGGCGCAACGGGAGGGTAAGCAGGGAGTCTGGTTTGGTCTAGGCATGTCCGGACTTATCGGCTGGTCCGTCGCGGTACCGACGCTTCTGGGTGCGACGCTCGGCCTTTGGTTGGACCGACGCCATCCGGGAACTCGTTCCTGGACGCTCATGTTGCTGGTCGCGGGATTGTGCATCGGCTGCGCCAATGCCTGGCATTGGGTGGCGCAGCAGGACAAGGCCATGCACGACGAACCAGAGGAATACAAATCGGAGGACAAGAAAGAGGATAAGAAAGATGAATGAAACATTGGCTCTCATCCTCACACTGCTCGCTGGCGTTTTGCTTGGCGCGATTTTCTTTGGCGGCCTTTGGTGGACAATTCAGAGGGGCGTCTCGTCGAAACAGCCGGCGGCATTGTTCTTCTTCAGCCTTTTAATTCGGACCGGTATTGCGCTGGCTGGTTTCTATTTTGTGGCGCGTGGCGATTGGCGCAGAGTGCTGGCTTGCCTAGTTGGATTTATCCTGGCGCGCATCCTGGTGACTTGGCTTACCCGCGTGCCGATTGCAAAGGCGAAGAGGGCGCAGACTGTCGGTGAAGTATGCCGGTAAATCTCACATCCGATCAGCAGATTCTGTGGCAGCACGGCTTTGTGAAACTCAACGGAACAATCGTCATGACGTGGGCGACGATGATCGTGATGTCGTTGGGCGCAAAGCTGATCACACGCAAGCTCAAGACTGAAGGCGATATCTCACGCTGGCAAGGTTCGCTTGAAATCGTCGTTACTGCAATGGGGGAACAGATCAAGGAAGTCGGCCTGAGCGAGCCCGCGAAGTATCTTTCCTTTCTGGGCACGCTCTTTCTGTTCGTTGCGACGGCCAGCCTCTGTACGGTGATCCCCGGCTATAAGCCGCCGACGGGTTCACTTTCGACCACGGCGGCGCTGGCCCTGTGTGTGTTTGTCGCGGTACCTCTGTTTGGCATCAGGGAGCAGGGGTTGGTTAACTATCTCAAAACCTACATGAAGCCGACGTTCATCATGCTGCCGTTCAACATCATCAGTGAACTGTCGCGCACGCTGGCCTTGGCGGTTCGTTTGTTCGGCAACATGATGAGCGGGGTGATGATTATCGGCATTTTGCTCACGATCACACCCTTCATCTTTCCGATTTTCATGACCGCCCTCGGGCTGCTCACCGGCATGGTGCAAGCCTATATTTTCAGTATTCTGGCCACGGTCTACATTGCAGCCGCCACCCGTATACCGAGACCGAAGGCGGCTGTTGTTCAAACCAAGCCAGACACGAAGAATTTGGAAGCGCAACATTAAAGTTAGCGATAAGAAGGACTCCTTATGGATAGCGTCACCGTTGTCGCAATCGTATCAGTCGCCACCGCCGGCATTACCACCGGCATCGGTTGTATGTGTCCGGCGCTCGGCGAGGGCCGGGCCGTCGCCACCGCCCTGACTTCGCTGGCACAGCAACCCGACGCCTCCGCCACGATCACGCGGACGTTGTTTGTTGGTCTGGCGATGATCGAATCGTTGGCCATTTACTGCTTTGTTGTCTCGATGATTCTCATTTTCGCGAACCCGTTTTGGAATCACGTCATCGCTCAAACCGGAGGGAAATGAGCCATGCTCATCGACTGGTTCACCGTCGGGGCACAGGTACTGAACTTCATCATCCTCGTATGGTTGTTGAAGCACTTCCTCTACAAGCCTATCCTCAACGCCATCGACGCGCGGGAAAAGCGCATCGCCTCTGAACTTGCGGATGCCGATGCGAAGAAGAGCGAGGCACAAAAGGAGCGCGATGACTTTCAAAACAAGAACAAAGTCTTTGATGAACAACGCAGCGCGCTTCTGGGCAAGGCGGCGGACGAGGCGAAAATCGAGCGCGAACGTGTTCTCGACGAAGCGCACAAGGATGCGGATAATTTACGCGCTGGGCAAGCGGCCGCATTGCGAAATGACCAAAAGAGGCTGGGTAGTGCGATCACTAACCTGGCAAAGCAAGAAGTCTTTGGAATCGCGCGAAAGACGCTCGCTGATCTGGCGACGGTCAGTCTCGAAGAACGCATGGGAGAGGTGTTCACCCGCCGCTTGCGCGAAATGGACGGGAAGGCCAAGGCGTTGCTCGGTGCAGCCCTCAAGTCGTCGTCTGAACCGGCCGTCGTGCGGAGCACCTTTGATCTGGGTGACGCTCAGAGGGCCGCGATTCAGAATGCGCTCAACGAAACCTTCTCGGCGGAAATCCGTATCCGGTTCGAAACCTCGCCGGATTTAATCAGCGGCATTGAGCTCACCACGAATGGACAAAAGGTGGCGTGGAGCATCGCGGATTATCTGGCCTCATTGGAAAACAGCGTCGATGAACTCCTGAAGAAGAAGGACGAAACTGCAGCGAAAGCCGAACCGAAAGAAGAAGCGACAGCTGAGATTACGCCAAAAGTGAAAGCCGAGCCCAAGGCAGAGGCAAAAACGGAGCCGAAGCCTGAAGCGAAAGCCGAGCCCAAGCCGGAAGCAAAGGCCGAACCGAAGCCAGAAGTGAAAGCCGAGTCCAAGCCGGAAGTGGAAGCGGAGCCGACGCCTGAAGCGAAAGCAGAGGTCAAACCCGAAGCGCCTAAGCCCGAAACTGTGAGCGCATGAACATGGAACCTGAGAGCCTCCAGCACGATTTCGACAGCGCGTTCGCTGGAATAAGGCAAGTGCGCGAAGCCTTCACGCCGCGACTCACGCTGCGCGAAGTGGGCATCGTCACAAACGTCTCCACCGGAATCGCCACGCTTTCAGGCCTTCCCGGCGTAGGGTACGAGGAGTTGGTGAAATTCCGTGGCGATCTGTTGGGCATCGCCTTCAACGTGGATGAGGACGAAATCGGCGTGATCCTGCTCGGTGAATATCAGGATCTGCACGCGGGCGACGAAGTCGAACGCACCGGGCGGGTCATGGACATAGAGGTGGGAGACGGTTTGCTGGGACGGGTGATCAACCCGTTGGGCAAACCGCTCGATGGCAAAGGCCCGGTGGCAGGGGAGCAGCGCCTGCCGGTCGAGCGTCCGGCGCCGCCCATTATGGACCGCGCGCCCGTAGTCGTACCTTTGCAGACGGGACTGAAGGTTGTCGATGCGCTCATTCCTATCGGGCGTGGGCAGCGCGAATTGATTCTCGGTGATCGACAGACGGGTAAAACGGCTATCGCGATCGACACCATCTTGAACCAGCGCGAGCAAAATGTGCTCTGCGTTTATTGTGCGATCGGTCAGCGCGCTTCCGCCGTCGCCAAGGTCGTGGCCAACCTGCGCGAAAAAGGCGCGATGGATTACACCGTGGTGGTTGTCGCCGAAGGCAACGATGCGCCCGGCCTTGTCTATATCACGCCCTACGCCGCGACGAGCATCGCCGAATATTTCATGGAAAAGGGACGCGATGTGCTCATCGTTTACGACGATCTCACGCAGCACGCCCGCGCCTATCGCGAGCTTTCCCTGCTGCTCCGTCGTCCGCCCGGGCGCGAAGCGTTTCCCGGCGACATCTTCTACATTCATTCGCGAATGTTGGAACGGGCGACGCATCTTAGCAAGGAGCGCGGAGGTGGTTCTCTCACCGCGCTTCCCATCATCGAAACCGAGGCGCAGGACATCTCCGCCTATATTCCAACTAATCTGATCTCCATCACGGACGGTCAAATCTACCTCTCGCCCACTTTATTCGAACTGGGAATCCTTCCCGCGGTCGACGTCGGCAAGTCCGTTTCGCGCGTGGGCGGAGCGGCGCAGCGAGCCGCTTATCGCGCCGTCGCCGGGAACCTCAAACTCGCCTACTCGCAGTTCGAGGAATTGGAAACTTTCGCGAAGTTCGGCACTCGTCTCGATGAAACCACTCGCAAGATTATCGATCACGGGCAACGCATCCGAGCCTGCCTCAAACAGCCGGAATCGCAGCCGGTGTCGATGATCGAGCAGATCACCGTGCTCCTGGCTTTGACGGCGAACCTGTTTGACCCAGTGCCTATCGAAAAGGTGAGCGATGCGGAGCAGGCAATACAGAAAGCGACGTCGGACATCCCGGCGGACGTAGCGGGGCGGCTAACGTCGGCTGACAAATTGAGTGACATCGACCGAAAGGCGGTTCTGGAAATTGCCACGCGTGCGCTTGCTCCGTTCCAGGCCGCTCCCAAACCGAAACCAGCCGAACCCAACCCCGACACCGCATCCAAATCCACTGCTAGGCCCAAACCCCCGGCTAAGGCTTCGCCATGAGCGGCACATTGGAGAGTCTGCGTCGAAAAATCGACGGCGCGGGGGATCTCGAAGGCGTCGTTCGTTCGATGAAGGCGCTGGCGGCGTCCAGCATTGGACAATACGAAAAGGCAGTCGAATCGCTGGACGAATACTATCGCACGGTCGAGCTCGCTTTGGTCGCGTGTCTCCGACAAGCCGGCCCGGTCTCGTTCGTCGAGGGCAAACGCACGCCGCATGAGGGGGCAATCGGCGCAGTCGTTTTCGGTTCGGACCAGGGTCTTGTCGGGAGGTTTAATGAGGTAATCGTGGAATTCGCCGTGCATGAATTCAAAGCGTTGTCCGGCAAAATAGCGAAAATCTGGGCCGTCGGCGATCGCGCTCACGCGCTCTTGGGGGACACCGGTGTGGCTCCAGTCGACCTGCTATCGGTTCCGACTTCAGTAAATGCCATCACGTCCCTTGTCGGCCAGATTCTCATCGAAATTGAAGCGGCTCTCGAGCAGGGCGATGTTGGGGAGGTCTATGTCTTTCACAACCACCCGAAATTCGGAGCTGTTTACGAGCCCGTCAGCGAGCGGCTGGTGCCGCTGGATCACACATGGCAAAACAAGTTGGCGGTAATGGCGTGGCCGACAAAGAAGTTGCCAGAGGTTATCGAAGGAGCCTCGTCGGCGCTTCAGGCTTTCGTCCGAGGATACCTTTTTGTGCTGCTCTATCAAGCGTGCGCCGAATCCCTCACCAGCGAAAATGCCAGCCGTCTGGCGGCCATGCAGCGCGCGGAAAAGAATATCGAAGACATTTTGGAGGATCTAAACCGCACCTTCCGCCGTGTTCGACAGGAATCCATCGACGAAGAGCTGTTCGACGTGATCTCAGGCTTCGAAGCGCTGACGGGCCCCCGGGCTGCCACGCCTAAGCCCTAGAAAAAAGTAGAAGGAATCCTCACCTGCCCGGTGGACTCGAGAGTGGTCAATTGTGAACAGACAGAGATTCCGTGGGCTCCTAACTTTTAGAAGGTGGCTGCACTCTAGTAAAGAAAATCATTCCCAATTCGCAGCCATCAGTCGTGGCGGGACTGTCGCCTCGTGCGTCTCATGCATGTCGGGCAACAGCGTGCCAAATCCGGTTTGTAGCAATTTAATTCAAAGTTGGCTCAAGCGTTGCAGTGAATCCACGTAACCCGCAGCAGCAGAGCAGCACCGGGGAAACGAGGGATGATGGACCAGAGGAATCACAATGCATATTCGCTTCATTCGTACTCTACTGTTCGCGATCCTCGTGCTATGCATGTCGGCAGCGTCGTTTGCGCAAATTGGCGTGGCCATTAGAATCGGCCCGCCCGCGCTGCCTGTCTATGAACAGCCGGTTTGTCCGGGAGACGGGTATCTCTGGACGCCTGGCTACTGGGCCTACGATTACGACGTCAGCGATTACTACTGGGTGCCGGGCACATGGGTGATGGCACCGGAAGCCGGTTTCCTGTGGACTCCAGCCTATTGGGGCTGGGGCGGCGACGGATTTGTTTTCTATGACGGCTACTGGGGTCCGAACGTAGGCTTCTACGGCGGGATCAATTACGGCTTCGGTTATTTCGGTGTGGGCTTTGAAGGCGGGCGTTGGGATAACGGACACTTTTTCTACAACCGTTCCGTGAGCAACGTGGACATCACCAACATTCACAACGTTTACAACACCCCCGTGACGAACCGCAACGAGAGTCACGTGAGTTACAACGGCGGCAATGGCGGAATCAGCGCGCGTCCGACATCTGAAGAGGAGTCTGCGGCGCGTGACAGACATATACCGCCGGTAGCGGCTCAAACTCAACATGCGCAGGCGGCCCGAGCCAATCCTCAGGAACGCGCTTCAGTGAATATGGGCAGGCCAGGCGTCGCAGCCACGCCCAGGCCCGGGGACTTTAACGATCGTGGGGCGGTACCGGCCAAAGAGGCTGGAGCGCCTTATACCCCAGCCAATCGGGGAGGAAATCAGGGGAACAACGCCAGCACGGCAGTCCATCCTCACGAACTCCCGCCCTTGGCACGTAGCACTCCGAACACGGGCAATCCGAAGCTGGACAAGAAGTACCAGCAGCAGCAGGACAAGCAAATCGCGAAGCAGCAGCAGGAACGAGACAAACTCCAGCAGAAGCAGGACCAGGAGCACGTGCAGTTGGATAAACAGAAGGCAAATGACGCGCAAAAGCAGCAGGTGGAGCAGAAGCACCAGCAACAGACACAGCAATTGCAACAGAAACACCAACAGCAGACTCAGCAGTTGCAGCAAAGGCAGCAGCCAGCGAACCGGGAGCCGTCCAAGAGGTAAGATCGTTCTCCGACGGGAATCCTGATTGTTCATAGAACGAGCCGGCATTGACCGGCCTTCATTGAACGAGCGTCAAACGGGAAAAGGTGCGGGGTAGCGGCCAACCAGTCGATGCCTCGCCTCCCGATCATCCTGCTTGAAAACATCGCCTTGGGGGAACCGAGCGGCATCGCTGGTGCGCAAAGTCGATATTGGTAGACCGACCATAGCAGAAGCTCTGGTATGCATCTTTCATTACCGTACATTGCCGCTAAGGACCGGGAGCATCCGCACACCATAAGTCTCAAACTGCGTGACCTGAACCAACTGTTCAATTCGATGGATCCTTCTCCTTTCGTTGAAAAGGATCTCGACGACGACGCGGAAGAATTTATCGTGAGCTGGGCCCAAGAATTCTCGCCTAAAGCTCCGCTCAAATTGCGCATCTACCTGGACCAGTGGCCGGCCGAAGACCCCAAAGAATTGATCAGGACGGCCGTCCACAACCACTTTGCTCATCGCGCGAAAATTACTGATCTGGAGTTCAAACGACTCCTGAGGCAAGGCCGCACCAGTCTTTTTATCGGGCTGCTGTTCTTGGCTGCATGCTTAGTTCTCAGCAGGATGTTGTTAGGTCGTGAGATGAGCGCTTGGGCCGCCATCGTGCGGGAAAGCCTTACGATTGCCGGATGGGTCGCGATGTGGCGACCGATGCAGATCTATCTTTACGATTGGTGGCCTCTGCTACGGCGGAGCCGGATTTATGCCAAGCTGAGCCACATGCCCGTGGAACTCGTCCAAAAAAGCAAGAGTTGAATAGAAGACATCCAGCTATCAGGAATGGCGCTTGGAGACAGTTAGTGGAGACGCCCGCGGCAGTGACCATTTTGTCTTTCTATTCATCAGTGTCAAGGGACACACGGAACCACATCAGAAGCGACATGGCGCAGTTCTCGCTGCGACTCCTAAGTAACACCCGTCTTTCGCTAACGAGCTACACACGAACAAGCGAGCGCCGGAACCGGGGGAGCGGAACCTCCCAGTTTGAACAGAAATATCGTTGTCTGGAGTCGCCTTGCGGCTGCCGCCTTCTTGATTCGAGAAGGAGACGTCCCCGGCCAGAACATCACGATTCTTGAAGTCAAGCAAGATCGGCGGCAGCCTTGATGCGGCCGGCACTCCCCAAGATGGCTACGTGATGCGTGGCGGCCGGATGATTGAGAGCAAGTATCTCTGCACCTTCGATCTGTTTTCATCGATCCCCACCCTCGACACGACCAAGACAGTTACGCAGGAGATCTTCGATTGGAATGAGACGATGAGAACCTCATCCAAGTCCCGTCTCTTTCGCGACGGACACAGGGTCGACGCTCCCAAGTTCGGTCTGAGCGAAAGGGACATTCTCAACATCGAACGCTTGGAAATTGAGCCGGAGGTGCTTCTTGGACGAAGCAGCATCTCGGACCAGTTCGACCCTTCGTTCTTTGAAACAGACTTCTGGTTCATGTGTTGTACAACCTTTGCTTTTCAACCATGGCACAGCGCCGTCGAGTTCAAGCGCTATCTGGTGCGCTTCACTCATATGGTTTCCAATACGCTCCGCGGGATTATGCGAACCGTCTACGACCAGTACGTCAGGGCAAACACCTGGTTGACAGATTGAATCCGCAGCCAGCCTGACTTCGCCACTTGATCGGCAAATTTTCAGGCGGCCAGTCTTCGTCCCTTCGTTCAGGGCGGATTAGTGCCGGTTAGCCCGTAAGTCCGCTTGGAGCTGGGAGTGGGATCTGGGAGAAGATATGTTTAGAGTCCGATGTCATCGTTCCCAAGCGACGGGAAGCAGCACGTTCAGAAAAGCCAGAGACTAATTCTTCGCAAACATCGGGCCAGCGTTGCGGCTGGGAGGATCGGAGACCGCACGGATATAGGATATCAATGCCTGAATATCGGATTTGCTGATGGTGTTGCCCCAGGCCGGCATGAGTGCAGATTTGTTCAGTGCGGGGCCGCCATGGCTGATGATGGCGGTGAGATCGGCGTCGCTGATCTTGTTGAGCGTATCGCCCTCGGTGAAGGGGTGCGGCTTGATTTCGAGGTTGTCGAAGTTGGAAACGCGCTCCACCGTCGACTCGGGATTGTGGCAGCGCTCGCAGTACTGATCGTTGAGCTGGCGGCCCAGAGTTTGCTGATAACCGAGAGCGATCTCTTCGATTGTCAGTGCGACATTTTTTCTTGATTTGGCGGTGGTGGACGCGGTGAGCTGATAGCGGCCGGCCATGCCGCCGAGCGTGACGTTGGTCGTGACCTGGCCGCTGGAATCGGTAAGCCCGTACGCCGGATCGAAAGCCACTCCTGGCGCAGCGCTGAATTCGACGAGGGCGCCGGCAACTGCGGTGCCCTGTTCATCATTGACCTGCACGACCACCGGCTGCGGCAGCGCGGTGCCCGCCTGCGCGATTTGCTTTCCACCGCTGGATTCGACAATTGCCGCACCGAACGCGGTTGGCTGGGGTAGCGGCGCGGACGTGCGCTTGGTCGCACAGGACGTGGCCAGCAAGGCGGTTGATAACGCGACGATGATCAGAGAGTGACGGATCATTTCTTTGCTCTTGCGACCTCCGATTTGCCGCCGCTTTTCTGCGACATAAGGAACGCGGTCAGGGCGCGGGCATCTTCGTCGCCCATAGCACGGTTCGGTTCTGTCGTGCCGGGGCGCAGGGCCTGGGGATTCTTCATCCACTGAAACATCCAGGCTGCGGTGAGGCGCGAGCCCACGTTGGTCAAGGTCGGGCCGATGTAGCCCTTGTCGGTCTTGGTGTCTACGATGTGGCAGCCCTGGCAGGCGTACTTGCCGTAGAACAGTTGTTTGCCCAGTTCAACCTGGCCTTGCGGGTAGCCGGTTAGCGGCATGGAATCGCGGTCGATCGCCGGACTCTGGTACACGGTCATAATGTAATCAGTGAGTTCGGTGGCTTCGCCGTCGGTGAGGTTGAACTTCGGCATGCGGCGAATCAGCGCCGGCCGCAGCGTGTTCGGGTTCTTCAGGAAGTCCACGAGCCATGGGCGCTGCACGGAACTGCCTTCCCAGGTGAGGTCTGGGGCCATGTCGCCACCGTGGCCATTGATGCGATGGCAACTGAAGCATGCCAGGTCGGTCATCAGCTTTCCGGCTTTGCCCGCGGGCTGGTAATCCGAGTCCGGATTCGCCGCCACCGTTAATGACGGAGGCAATGTGGCGGCACGATCATTAAGGGCGAGCAGCGCGGTGGTGAGCGAATCGATTTGCGCCAGCGTGAAGGTGTACTGCGGCATCTTCAAAGCTTGTCCAAACAGACGCGGCTGCTTGATCTTGGCCGCGATGTAATCGGGAAGCGTGTGCTGCATGCCCGGAAGGAACACCAACTGAGTGACCGGCTTGTTGCCGATGCGGCTGAGTTCGGGAGCAAAGTTCTCCGGTTTCTTGATGCCCGCGATTTCATGACACGACGCGCAGCCGTAATCGGAGACCAGGCGTTTGCCGTGCGCGATCTGCTCCGGAGTCGCAGCTTCGAGATGAACGTTGGCTAACAGATCGGAATCGGTTTTCGCCAGCAGGAATCCGGAGAGCGTTGCGACTTGAGGATCGTCAAAACGATAGTGCGGCATCGCGGTCTCCGCGTCGTAAGCGCGCGGATTGCGCAGCCATGCGCGCAGCCACTCCGGCTTTACCTTGTTGCCTACACGAGTCAGTTCGGGGCCCACGTCGCCTCCGACCAGATTACCCGCTGCGTTCTGCACAGCGTGGCACGAGGAGCAGAAGGATTCTCCGTACAAGCTGGCACCAGCAGCGGGATCAGGCGATGCTTTTGCTGAAAGCGTAGCAGTGTCTCCCGGCTGAGGAGTACTGTTCGCCATCAGAAACGCGGACACGTCCCGCGCATCGTCATCACTCAGCTTAAAGTTTGGCATCGTAGCCGTAGCCGCATAGCCTTGCGGATCTTTCAGCCAAGCGTAGATCCACTCGCGCGTGGTCTTGTCGGCGATGTGCGAGAGCGAGGGCGGATCGTCCGTCGCCTTCATTATCCTTCCGTCCGGCAGCTTCACCGTGTGGCAATGCACGCAGCCGTAGCGGGAAAGCAGATGCCGGCCTTGATTCAGTTGAGGTGTGCCCGGGAGCGGCCCGCGATGGCACTCGCCGCACGACGACTCGATGTATTTTGCCGGCAGAATCGGTTGCTCCCACGCCAACGTGCTGTTGTGGGCTTCGGCTACGGTCGTCGCGGCACCCTGCCCACGATGACAGACGGTGCATCCGAATTGCTCGAGCTTGTGCGGAATGGCGGGATGTGGACGAAAGGGCTGCGTGTTTACGTCGGCGAGGCTTGCCTCTTTCAAACCGACATGGCAACTTGTACAGCGGTCGACCACGCCTAGGTCGGGCAGCCAGATCTGCTGAATCCCCCCCTGAAAATGGCGTTGCAGGGTCACGGCGTCACTGCGGTTGCGAATCATCTTCAAATAGCCATGCTGATAATGGCGCCACTCGCTAAAGTGGTTTTTCGCAGGAGCGATGGCGAGTGAAAACAGGAATACCAGGCTCACCACGCCGAACGCGCGAACGCTATCCCCGAACAACTTCTGCCACAGCGATTTGAGTTTTTCTTTCATGAGCGCATTAGGACCCTTGCCATGGCCAGACCCAGGACCATCCCGGCCCGCGGAAAAATGTGCCGATGGCGGTCAGCACCGCCAGTTCGAATAAAAACCATGTCATAACCCAATAGGAAAGCGGCCTTGCCGCAAGATAGCGGCGGAAAGCCGAGGACGACTGCGGAGAACTCTGCGCCGCCAGCAGCATCGCCGCGGCCATGATCAGAGTTGGGACGAGAGCTGCATATACCTTGAAAAACAACAGGAACAACGAAAGAGCGCTCGCCACTAAATAGAAGATCTGTAGCCGCCGCTGGCGGTCCTTCAGGAAGAGTCCATCCGCTTCGATGTTGACCTTAAAGTAGGGAATCACGATCAGTGCCATCACCACTAACCCGGGTACAAGCACACCTGCAACCACCGGCGGAAAGTAGTGCAGCATTTCTTGCAGCCCGAGAAAGTACCAGGGAGCCTTGGCCGGATTTGGAGTGTGAGAAGGATCGGCGAGTCCTTCCAGCGGTGCGTTGAACATGAGTGAGATCCACACCAGCGCAATGGCAAGCACTTGAATCGCGACGGCCGCGCGAAACAGGACCTCGGGAAAAGTCTGCATCTGATCTTCAGTCTCGGCCTTCACTTGCGCCGAGGTGCGGCGGGTGATGAAGACGATGCGGCGCGGAGACTTCTTAGCGTTGGAGTCGACGCCCGCGGTGAAATCTTTGGAGTCGGCCATGACTATTGCGCCTCCTTCGCGGTGGCGTCGCCGTTCGCGGCCTTCGCACGCACGGTTGCCGGTTCGCTGGGATGAGAATAGAGGCCGCCGTCTTTGCGAATGCGCCAGAAGTGAATGGCGACGAAGAACATCGCCGTCAGCGGCAGAATCATGCAATGTAGCACATAGAAACGCAGCAGTGCGTTGGCGTTAACCGAGTTCCCGCCGAGCATGAGGAAGCGAATCTTATTGCCCATGAGCGGCACGGCAGAGGCGATGTTCGATCCCACAGTAATGGCCCAGTAGGCCAGTTGGTCCCAGGGAAGCAGGTAGCCGGTGTAACTGAGCAGCAGCGTCAGCAACAGGAGAATTACGCCGATCACCCAGTTGAACTCGCGCGGAGTCCGGTAAGCGCCGCGATAAAAAACCTTGAACATGTGCGCGAAGACCAGGAAGACCATGGCATGCGCCGACCAGCGATGCAGATTGCGAAGAAACATTCCCGAGGAGACCACGAACTGCAGGTCCTTTGTATCGGCGTAAGCCTGGGGCGCGGAGGGATGGTAGTAGAGCATCAAAGGGATTCCGGTTGCGACCAGAATGAAAAACGTCCCCAGGGTCAGCGTGCCCAAGTACCAGGTCGCACCGAAGCCCAGCATGCGCGTGCGCACCTTGGTAGAGAACAAGTGCAAGAACACGTTCTGCTGGATGGCCAGGGCGCGCTTGAGCGTGCTCGAGCCCGTGCCACTGCGGAAGATCGAGCGCCACACCCGCGTGCCGCGTAGGTCGTCGAAATATTGGTCTACTGTCTTCGCCATTCTTAGACCCTCACGAAGGAATCGCGCTGCAGCGCAGGAACGTCGGTGGAGCGATCCACCAGCAAATCTCCGTCGTCGTTCAGCCAGATGCGCTTCCACGGCAGCGGCCTGGGCGCTGGCCCCTCGATCTTGACCCCGTAGCGTGTGAACTTGCTGCCATGGCAAGGGCAAGCGATGATGCCCAATTCCGGCTTCCATGCCGTGAGGCAGCCAAGATGCGTGCAGACCGCGCTCAACGCGAAGTAACCCTCCTGCGAGTGGATGAGGTAGATACCGGCATTAACGTCGAGGGTGACCGAATCGAGCGGATAACGGTCGGGGTTGCCTGCGTCGACCACGGGCGAGGGCTCGTACAGCACATTCGGCTCCAGGAACTGGTAGGCGAAGGCGACCGTGCCCGCGGCAGCGATACTCAAGGAGCCCAGTCCCAGCTTCGCGAAGAATTTTCTGCGGTCGACGTTGTCGTCAAAGTTTTCGATTTTAGTTTCGTCTGGCATGTGTCTATTCACCTACTTCGACTGCAATCCCACTCCAATCGCCGCTACCGAGATCAGCCCCGTCGGCTCGGCGGGAATGAGGTTGTACGACTCCATGGTGATCGTGCCTACGGGGCAGCGCATGGCGCAGAGACCGCAGCGGATGCAGCGGGTTTCATCTTTCAACATGGCAGCGCCAGTTACGATGCCCAGTTCGTCGGCTGCCACTTCGTCGAATTCCACGCCAAAACATTCCTGGTTGTCGCGAATGTGCTGCACGGTTTGAGGTTCGAACTCAATTCGGTCGAGCGAAACCAGTTCCAGGCATTTCTCCGGGCAAACATCGACGCAGCCGCCGCACAGAATGCACATGCTGCCATCTTCCGGCGTGCCCTCAAAAATTGTGTTGACCCAGCAATGCAGGCAGCGTTGTGCTTCGGCGATCGCCTCGGGAGCATCGTAGCCAACTTCTACCTCGGTCACTCCGGTGCGACGCTCAAGAGGCAGCATAGGCACGGGCTGGCGCTTGATGTCGAGATAGTCCAGCGGCATGCTGTGCCGCTTCAATATTTCGACCTCGATGATGGGCTCGGGATGCTTGTTCTTGCGAAGGTATTCGTCGATTCCGACCGACGCGCGCTTGCCATCTCCAACGCTGTCGATAATCAGTCGCGGGCCGAAAACACAGTCGCCGCCGGCGAAAATCCCGGCAGCCGAAGTCATCAGCGTTTGCGGATTAACGGCGATCAGACCGCGTGGCGACAGCTCTACCTTATCTTCGGGTGTGAGAAAGTCGAGGCGCGGAGCCTGTCCGATAGCCATGATGACGGTGTCGCACTCGATCTGACTTTCGCTGCCTTCGAAGAAGGCCGGATTAAAGCGCTTGTTCTGATCGAAGACCCACTTGGTCTTAAGCGTCTCGAGTGCCACCACCTTGCCATCTTTGCCCACCATCCGCTTGGGCCCGAGACCAGGATGCATTCTGATGCCTTCTTCTTCGGCTTCCTCAATCTCTTCGAGAGCGGCCGGCATTTGATCCCGTGGCTCCAGGCACACCAGATTTACTTCACGTGCGCCCATGCGCAACGCGGAAAGTGAGATGTCGACCATCTCCCGTGTGGCGACCGCGGTCATGTTTTCCGCGGAGGGTTCGGCATCCTGCACCCCACCGGCATGCTGGCGCACCACTTCGCGAGCAGCGGAGCGGGCCACGTCCATGGCCACGTTGCCGCCGCCGATCACGATCACTTTCTTGCCGATGGTGAACTTGTAGCCGAGGTTCACGTTGAGCAGGAAGTCGATGCCCTTGTGCACGCCATCGAGATCAACGCCGGGAATGCTGAGATCGCGGCTGCGATGCGCTCCGACGGCGATAAGCACCGCGTCAAAGCCCTGGCGGCGCAGATCGGAGACGGTAAAGTCCCGGCCGGCTGCGTGATTCAGCTTGAGCGTGATGTCGCCGGTTTCGAGAATCTCACGCACTTGCGCTTCCACAACGTCGCGGGGCAGGCGATATTCGGGGATGCCCAGATACAGCATTCCGCCTGCCACCGGCGCGGCTTCAAAAATCGTAACGGAGTATCCCATGAGGGCGAGATCGTGAGCCGCCGAAAGTCCCACCGGGCCGCCGCCTACGACGGCTACTTTGAAGGGAAGTTTCTTCTGTCCCCGACCTTCGTTGACGTGAATGGGATGCTTCGACTCAGGCCCAAATTGCTCGGTGAGAAA
The DNA here is from genome assembly GCA_963818865.1 of uncultured Acidobacteriaceae bacterium. Lineage (GTDB taxonomy): Bacteria > Acidobacteriota > Terriglobia > Terriglobales > Acidobacteriaceae > Sulfotelmatobacter. The sequence goes on along the minus strand of CAWFTQ010000010.1, from coordinate 317,490 downwards.
ACGCTTGAGAGCACGGATCGAAATGGGCCGGTCGATCTCGCCGCGGCGACAGGCAGTCTCGCAAGGATGCGCGCACACGCGTCCGCAGATGCTGGCCAGGGGATTGGGATCGCGCGCGATGCGATAGGCTTCTTCAAAGCGTCCCTCGGCGATCAGGCCGACATAGCGTCCGGCGTTAGTGTGCGCCGGACACGCCATCATGCAAGGGAAGTTTGTGTTTAGCCAGTCCCCATCGACCTTCTTGTTTTTGTATCGCTTCAGCATGAAGGCAATTTCTAGTCCTTGGGACGGCTGAACGTCAACCCGCCTTTTGTCGATGCAAGCCGGGTGAAAAAGCAATGACAAAAGAACGGGAGCGAAGTGGATCGCTCGCTTCCGATTCGCTCCCCTCTTTCTCTCGATGTTCTACTTGCTCAAGGTGAAATCGGCTTTGCCTCCGCCGGCCACAGTTACCGGCTTGGACTGGTTCTTGGCGCCTTCATGCCACGCCGTTACGGTGTAGCTGCCGTCAGGGACGTCTTTGATCTTGTAATTGCCGCTGTCGTCGGTTTCGGCAAAATAGGGAGTTGGGCTGACAATGACGAACGCACCCATTTCCGGGTGTACGTTGCAGAGTAGCGGCACCACGCCGGCCTTATCGAAGGTAAAAGATCGCTTCTCACCCTTGGGCCACGTGCCGAGATTGTGCCCTGCTTTCTTATCGCTGCCGATCGCAGTCCAGAAGACGTTGTGCTGCACGGTGTCGCTATTCAGGAAGTCGACCGCTGCGCCCTGTAGTACAACCATGATGTGCGGCACAAAGGCCAGCCCTTTTTGATCCATCACCGGATGCTCTTTGGGAGCGGGAAAAGTTTTGCCCGCTACGGCTTCGACGTACACCACCGACTTACCCTTCATTCCCGTAACTTTGCCATCGATGTCGCCGGCCCACGCCGCCACGCCCAGCCCACCGATCAGCACGACGACAGCGAATGTCTTCATTGCGAACTTGCTGTTCATTGTTCTCTTCTCCTTGAAATCGTTGTAAACAACGCCTCACTTGCTGCTAAGAAAAACCCGCTGCAATGAAACCAATTATCTCTCTTCTCTCTAGAAAAAGATCCTGGCGTCCAGATAGAGCGTATTGTTGGCGCTCGCGTTGCGGCCGAAGCCGTCGTAGTTCGTCGCAGCGCCATTGAAGCGCGTATAGCCGGTGTATTGCGCCGCGAGTTGCAGGTTCTGCCACGGCCAGTAAGAGAGGTTCAACAGGTATCCCGCGCTTCTCGGGTCGCCATTGAAATTGCCGGCCACGGCTGTCCCCGACGGATAAAATGCGAGATCAGATGTCCCGGTTGTATTGAACCAGCCGAACGTGCCCGTGTACTTGTTGCCGATGTGATATTCGGCATTGGCCATGACCGTGTTCAAACGGTGCGAACCTTGCGATACGAGCGGAGTCGAACTCCCTGGACCACCGCCCTGAAACAGCAGGCTCAGCAGATCGTTGTTTTCCCGGATGTAGGTAGCCCGGAATGAAAGCACGTCAGTTCTGACGATGGTGCGGTCGATTTGCGTGTCGACTGCCCAGTCCGTGTACGAATCCGTCGGAATGCTGGCCCCGGTGGGATCGGTGATTTCATTGGGGGTCGAACGCAGGTGCATACCATAAGTTCCGATTTCATACTGCGTCTTTCCAGTTAACTCCTGCCAAGCCAGACGCCAGTAGGGAGCGACGCCGCGGATATTGAAGCCCGCGCCCACGCCTGGGTTCGGCTGCGGTCCCCCGACGTGCTCAGAGCGATAGATGGCCGTGTCCAGATAGAGATGGTCGTTCCACATGCCAAACACGCCGAGTCCGGCTACGTCCTGGGCCAAACCGCCGTTGATGAAGGGACTGGCATTGGGAGTAGGAGCGTTGTCGCTTGCGATCCACGGGTAGCCCCACGCTGGCGTGCTGTTCCAAAGATCCTCGACGGTGGGATTGTTATTGAGATCGATGCCGTAAACCAGTTCCTTGCCGCCCATCTTGGTCTTGTCCGCGAAGCGGATATCCGTGTTGTCGCTGGTGAAGTGATCATCCTGCGTGTCGTACGTCACCTGTAGAAAGCTTCCCACCTTGCTCGTCCATGCGCCCGAAAGGAACAGGGAGATATCTTGAGGGAACTCGAAGTTGCCGTTCTGGGTTTGGGGCTGCGCAGTCTTGAGCGAGGTAAACGAAGTCTCCAGCATAACGGACAGCGGCAGTGACGCGAGCAGATCGAGCGCGGCTCGCTTCTTGCCTCCATCGGCCTTTACGGTCTTGGTGTCGTCTCCTCGATCGACGTAGCCAGTCAGTTTGAATTTACGTCCGGCAGGGTTAAGTTCGGGAGGGGTGTAATGGCAGCCACTGCACGCCAAGCCCGTCTGCCGCGCATAGCTTGGAACCGCCAACACGCTCGGCGGATTCACAGTGGCAAGAAACAGCAGAACCATGACAGGAACTGTCACCAGCAAAAACAGCGCGACCTTTCTTATCTCGAATCTCATTGGTTCCTCCGAAAACGCGCTACTTGTTTTCGAGCAATGTTGTAGCGGTTGGTCGACGGATACACTTGACCGTCACTACGCGCACGCTCTCTGGCCGGCTAAAGCCGGATCACTTAACCGGCTGCCGATCAGCCCCACGCCTATCAAGCCGAGAACATCCCCACCCCAATGCCGCGTGTCCATGGCATCGCTCCCGCGACAGTCCAGGTCATAGCGGAACTTCAAATTAAGGGGCCTTAATCGAGGGCTATTATCACGGCAGGTTGCGAGGCCTGCTGCGTCTAGCATCACTGGCTTATGTGATCTTGATCACACTCTGGGGACCGTGCTTCTTCTCGATTCGTGTTGATCGATCATTACGAGGTCAAGCCCGGCCCGGGCCGACCCGCCCGACCTAACTCGGAACCAGCATACCATGGGCGGCTGACCGGGCGTGCGTGCCAGTTGCTGAGTTGTCGGCAAACCTTCCTGATCGGTATGAGAGGGTTGCCCGTAACTCGGGAAAAATCGACAAGGTAGAAGGCTGGGCGCGTTGGATTGCAAACGATGGCGAAATCTGGACGCCGCTCGTCATATCCTGGCAGCCCCTACAACTCCGCCAGCGCCCGGTGCACCAGATAGATGGAGATCGATCCTTCGCCCACGGCAGAGGCTACACGCTTCACATTTCCGGCGCGGACATCACCCACGGCAAACACGCCCGGCAGACTCGTCTCCAGCATTTGCGGCGCGCGCGGAAGCGGCCAGTTGAAACTGTGCGCCAGCGGATCCAGATCGCGCCCGGTGAGGATGAAGCCTTTGTTGTCGAGCAGCACGCATCCTTTCAGCCAGTCGGTGCGCGGCGAAGCTCCCGCCATGATGAAGACGTGACGGATATTATGCGTCGATCTCTCGCCAGTGTTCTTGTCCTGCCAGGTTACGCTCTCCAGTTGCGAGCCGCCATCGAGGCCTACAATCTCCGTGCAGTAGTGCATTTCGATTGCGGGATTTTCCTCGATACGCTGGATCAGGTAGCGCGACATCGTGTCCGACAATTGCTTCGACCGCACCAGCATATGTACTTTGCTCGCGGTCTGAGACAGATAGACTGCCGCCTGTCCGGCTGAGTTTCCGCCACCGACGACAATTACGTCTTCCTTCCCGCACAACTGCGCTTCAATGTAAGTAGCTCCGTAATAAATGCCCTGGCCTTCGAAATTCTTCAGACTGTCGATGTTCGGCTTGTTGTATTGCGCGCCGCTGGCGATGACGACAGTGCGCGCGCGAATGACTTGGCCGCAGTCCACGCTTAACTCGTAGGGGCGGCGCTCGCAGTTCAACTTCGTCACCGCGTTGGCGATCAGCACTTTGGCGCCAAATTTTTGCGCTTGCGCGGCGGCTCGGCCCGCCAGTTCGTTTCCGGAAATGCCCAGGGGAAAGCCCAGATAGTTTTCTATCCTGGAGCTTGAGCCCGCTTGCCCGCCCGGCGACTCGGCTTCGATGACCAAAACATCGAGGCCCTCCGATGCCGCATAAACAGCGGCGGCCAGGCCGGATGGTCCCGCGCCCACGATCACCAAATCCTTCAACTCCGAGGCGGTGATATGCGCATTGAGACCCAGACATCTGGCTAATTCCTGGATCGACGGACTTCGTAAAACCGTGCGGTTGTTGCAGATGACGACAGGGACTTCTTGCATCGTGATTTGGAAACGGTCGAGCAATTCCTGCGCGCTGGCGTCGGTGTCGAGATCAACGTAGGCGTGCGGGTGTCCGTTGCGGGTGAGAAACTCTCTCAAACGCAGAGTGTTTGCCGAGTGCCGCGATCCCATCAGAATGACGTTGCCCTGACCCCGGTGGATCAGCGTCACCCTGCGGAGGATGAAGGCGCGCATGAAAATGTCGCTGAGTTCCGCATCTCTGGCGACGAGGGTGCGCAAATCCTCGCTGGACATTTCCAGAAATTCGCCGTCGGCCGAGACCCGGCCGCGCATCAGGCTACGGCGGCTGGAGATCATGGCGATTTCTCCGGTGAACCCGCCAGCTTCATGTTTCACGACGAGGCTCTCGCCGTCGAGGCCTGGCTGCACGATTTCCAGGCTTCCAGAGAGCAGCACGAAAAACGGAAGGTTGCTGTCGCCGGGCTCGAACAAGATGTCGCCTGCTTTCACGTTCCGCACTCTGCTCATGGGCCGAATTCGGCTGATCTGTTCCGCGGTCAGCACAGGAAAGGCTTCACCACGAATATCGGCCGACAAAGGCATTAACTGGGTCGACATGATTTCTCCCGGTAACGGAAAACGAGATTGAGCTTAGTAGATGACGCTGGCAATGGTTCGGTTTCACAGCCGCATAAGAAACTTTGAGGACGCGGTAGGCCGGCGGCGCCGAAAGCTGGCTTATTTTTTCTGTACGTCTTCCACGGCGAAAATCTTTGTGGTGGCGCGGAACTTTTTGTAATCGCGGAAGGTCTGCTCCACATCCACGTTGAAGTTCTTGAGCAGGGCCAGACGCACATCGACTTTAGCCGTAACCTGGTGCGGCAACCACACCTCCTCGTTCACCCGCGTCTGCTCCAGCATAAGACGCGAACCTTTATGAAAGCGTGCCAGGAACAATCCCCAGGAAATCGTATCCAGGCATTCAACGTCCATCTTGGCCAGTTGGAGATCGCTCTTGTCGATCCAGACTCGCCCGCGGAACTTCGACAGAAACTTGGATTCCTTCATGTGCGGCACAAAGCCCGGCCGCGGCTCACCATCGATCATCCAAGCCTCGCGTCCGCCCACAAGCTCCGTTCCAACCAGCTTGAAGTTGTAGGCATCGGCCACCTCGTGCACGAACTTGCGGTCCTCTTCTCGATCTTTCTCTTCTTTTTCCCGGCGCTTCTGGCGCTCGCTCTCAGATTCGTTCTTGCGCTTGTCGATGATCTTCTGAATCTTTTCTTCTTCCTTGGCCGCGTCCTTGGAGCCGAGTGGCTTATCGTCTTTTTCAATCAGCCGCTGCACCTGCTCTCCGTAAAGCTCCATCACTTCGTAAGTTTTCGCCTCGGTTGACTTCACTTGTCCCTTGCCATCCAGCTTGTGTTCTTCGTCGCGTTCGATGTAGGTGTAGTCGCGTAGCCGTTTATCATTCTCCATGTCTTTGTCGGCAACGATGCGAAAGAGCCGCTGCATCTGATCCTGCGAGAGCGCGCCATTGGCATCGGGGGTCAGGTCGGGCAGGGAAGCGGAGTCTGCCGATGAACCGGCTTGAGCCGCCGGAACTGGATCAACCGGAGCGGATTGATTCTGCTGCGCCAACCCAGAGAAACCGGCTAGCAGGGTGAAGAGCAGAACGAGACCCGATCTTCTCATGATAGGCATTACGTTCTTAGAAGGCCTGGAGTTCCCGCGGGATGCATAAAGTGCAAGATGCGCTATACGTGCTTACAACCGCGGCCGCGAGAGTGCATACAATACGCACAGCTTCGATAGGAATTTATGAGGTGGTCAGCGACTAACCCTTGACCGCCTCACGTTTTTCTCGATCACTGATTTTCGATCACTGATTCCTCGATCACTGATTTTCTCAATCACTGACGATTGCCCTTCAGCGCCTTTCCCGTGCACTCTCCCTGAAACAGGCGCTCGTCTATGCGATGCAGGCGCTTGGCCATTGCCGGGGTGATCAGTGGGTAATGCTTGATCTCGAACAGGTGATACACAATGAACCACACGGGTTTGTCGGTGGTCATCCAGTTCTGGCGGTCGAAGCGTTTCAGGTTGACCGGGACCGAAAAACGCCGCAACGTGCGCTCGCGCCGCAGGTTGAAATACACATTGAAATAACTCATTGCGAGTTCGCGCAGCGTGCGATACACCGGCTCGCGCCAGCGGCATCCCGTGTAGTTCGACTTGGCGACGGCGCCCCAGCATCCGTTTTCACGGAAGATGGCGATTACATGATCGGTATCACGTTCCGCTTCAAAATCAAGCAGGAGGGGAGGATATCCGTTGACGCGCAATGCGGCTGCGGCGAAGATCGCGCCTTCCAGGCAGTGCGCCGTCTGCTCGGCCAGCACGCGCCGCGGTGACCATGCCGTATCGGCGAGGTGATAAGGCGCATCGTCGAGAAATTTCTGAATGCCGTGGGGATCCTTCATGCTGCGAAGCTTGCGCAGCTCCGCAGAAGTGAAACCAATCGAGTCGTTCATCGTCGCCTGAGTTTACATGAGAGCAGGGAGCAGAATAAGCGAGGAAATCGACGCTTTGCTTCAAACAAATACTTCGGCCAGTTCGCCAGGAGAATCGACCAGCACATCCGGAGGGCTTGCCTGCAGGGTATGGGGGGCAAAGCCGTAACTCACACCTATCGTCCACAGGCCGGCGTTGCGTCCGGTTTCCACATCGACGTGGGAGTCGCCGACGATTACGGTTTCCTCCGGGCTGACGGCGTTTTCTTCGAGCAGTTTACGCGCACCTTCGGGGTCAGGTTTTTTTGTGGCAAAGCTGTTCCCACCATAAATTTGGCTAAAGAACGGGCCCAGCCCGAGTGCCTCGACGATGGCGCGCGATGGCACGACGGGTTTGTTAGTAAGCACAGCCATCTGCCGCGGAACGCCGCTCGATTCTTGACGGTGATCTCCGTTGAGGTCTGGATGAAGTGAATTCTGAATCACGCTGAGCGATTCGTGAATGCCGGCATAAACCGTGGTGTGATCGAGCTTGTGTTCGCGGTAATAAGACAGGAAAAACTGCAGTCCCTGGCGCACAATCGCCTCATCGACCGCCTCTCCGCCGAGCGCCCGCTGAATCAGAATCGGCGCGCCGTCGCCCACGTAGCTGGCGATGACGTCATCAGGCAACTCAGGCCGTCCAATGTGGCGCAGCGCGGCATTCACCGAGTGCACCAGATCAAGGCGCGAATCAATCAGGGTGCCGTCGAGGTCGAAGATCACCAGCTTGATGATGCGCGGGTCGAAGCCGCGGTGGATATGGATCATGCCCTTTCAGGATAAACGATGGGAGCCGAGAGACGTTGCTTGGTCTGCCGCAGCTAACGAAAAGGGTGACGTGATCTTCTTTTTGACAATACTCTATATTACTAGTAATATCGAAATATGCAGACGTCTTCGCCTGTCAAGAACAGTGAGCGCGTCGCCAAATATGCTGACATGTTTTCGGCGATGGGAACCGACTCGCGGCTGCGCATCATGCAATTGTTGCTTTCCGCGCACCCCGAAGGACTGGTGGTCGGCGACATCCAAGGCGAGCTGGAAATTCCTAACTCGACCCTATCCCACCATCTCGAGAAATTGAAGACGGAGGGTCTGGTGGAAGTGCAGCGGGAGGGAACATTTCTGCGTTACACCGCCAACACAGGTGCTTTGCAGGAATTGCTGCAATTTCTGTACGCCGAGTGCTGCACCCGCAACAAGGCTGTCAAGCCGGAACAAATCGTCCGAATTTGTGGATAAGGAGAGATTATGGCGACCGCCGATACTGCAAAAGCCGACGCTGTAGACATTAAAGAAGTCGTTAAAGAGAAGTACGGGCAAGCCGCGCTGCGGGCGAAATCCGGGGGCAGTTCGTGCTGCGGCGCCACGTCCAGCACCGGCGGCTGCGATCCGATCACCGCGAATCTTTACGACGCCATGCAGGCCGCGCAGATTCCAGAGGAAGCTTTGCTGGCGTCGCTTGGCTGCGGCAATCCGACCGCGCTGGCAAACTTGAATCCCGGCGAGGTTGTGCTTGATCTCGGTTCTGGCGGCGGCATTGATGTGCTCCTTTCGGCCAAGCGGGTGGGCCCGACGGGCAAGGCTTACGGGCTCGACATGACGGACGAAATGCTCGCCCTGGCCAATGAGAACAAGGGCAAAGCTGGGATCGCGAACGTCGAATTCCTCAAAGGAGAGATTGAAAATATCCCGCTGCCGGACAATTCGGTGGACGTAATCATCTCCAATTGCGTTATCAATCTATCGGCGGACAAAGGCCGCGTGCTGCGGGAGGCTTTCCGCGTGCTCAAGCCCGGCGGGCGTTTTGCGGTCTCCGACGTGGTGACCCGTGGGGAGATGTTGCCTGAGATTCGCCAAAGCGTTTTGGCATGGGTGGGCTGCATTGCAGGGGCGCTCGAAGAAAATGATTACCGCACCAGGCTCGCCGCCGCCGGATTTGAGCAGATCGAAGTTGAGCCGACTCGCATCTACCGGGCCGAAGATGCGCGCGAGTTTCTTGCCGAGCAGGGAATCGATGTGGATGCCATCGCTCCGCAGGTGGATGGAAAATTCCTGAGCGCGTTTATTCGGGCGGTGAAGCCGAGTGCGGCCAAGAGGGCTTGTTGTGGTCCGACGTGCTGCAACTGAATGGGCCTGAGATGAGGGCGCCGATGCAAAAACGCTACAACGTTTTGTTTTTGTGTACTGGCAATTCAGCACGCTCGATCATGGCGGAGGCCATCATGAATCACAAAGGCCGGCCGAACTTCGCTGCATACAGCGCGGGCAGCCATCCTGCAGGATCGGTTCGGCCCGAAGCGCTGCTACAGCTGGAATCGGCTCACCTGCCAACCAGCGGTCTCCGGAGTAAGGCATGGGATGAATTCTCCCAGCCGGGCGCTCCGAAGCTCGATTTTGTTTTTACGGTCTGTGACAACGCGGCCAACGAAGTGTGCCCGATTTGGCCCGGCCAGCCGATGACTGCGCACTGGGGCGTGCCCGATCCCGCGGCCGTGCGGGGTCCCCAGGAGCAAGTGGAACGAGCTTTTCGCGATGCGTTCTTTCTCCTGGATCGAAGAATCAGTCTGTTCCTGAGTCTGCCGCTCTCTACTCTGAATGGCCTCTCACTGAAGAAAGAAATTGACAACATCGGACGGCAATGAACCGCGGGGCAAGGTCCAGAGTTTCAGAAACCAGACACGCATCGCTGATGGAGTAAGTGGGAGAGGTCTGCGGATGAAGACAACGAACCGTCTCAGCTTCCTGGATCGATACCTGACCGTATGGATTTTCACCGCCATGCTGGTCGGCGTGGCGGCGGGCTGGGCGCTTCCGGGCGTAGTGCCTTTTCTGAACCGCTTCAGCGTCGGTACGACCTCCATTCCGATTGCAGTAGGCCTCATCCTGATGATGTACCCGCCTTTGGCGAAGGTTCGGTACGAGGAATTAGGTGAGGTCTTCCGAAACAAGAAAATCCTCGGCCTCTCGCTGTTGCAGAACTGGGTGATTGGACCGCTGCTGATGTTTGGCCTGGCCATCCTGTTTCTGCGCCATTATCCCGAGTACATGGCGGGTCTCATCATGATCGGGTTGGCGCGCTGTATTGCGATGGTGATCGTGTGGAACGAACTAGCGAAAGGCGATACGGAATATGCCGCCGGCCTGGTCGCCTTCAATTCCGTGTTCCAGGTATTGTTCTACTCGGTCTATGCGTGGATATTTGTCACCAAGCTGCCGGAGTGGTTTGGGGTGCACGGTTCGGTGGTAAACGTGTCCATTCGCGATATCGCCAAGAGCGTCTTCATTTACCTCGGCATTCCATTTCTTGCCGGGATGATCACGCGATTCGTGCTGGTGCGGGCGCGCGGAAAGCAGTGGTACGAGAAAAGCTTCATTCCGCGAATCAGCCCTGTCACGCTGATCGCGCTGCTGTTTACGATTATGGTGATGTTTTCGCTAAAGGGGAGCTATATTGTGCGGCTGCCTTTGGACGTCATTCGGATTGCGATTCCGCTCTTGATTTACTTCGTGGTGATGTTCCTCGTTTCGTTTTACATGGGCCGCAAGCTTGGTGCGGACTATGCGAAGACCGCGACGTTGTCATTCACGGCGGCCAGCAATAATTTTGAGTTGGCGATTGCGGTTGCGGTCGCGGTATTTGGCATCAACTCGGGCGCGGCGTTTGCCGCAGTGATTGGGCCGCTGGTGGAGGTTCCGGCTTTGATTGGGCTGGTGAACGTAGCCCTGTATTTCCAGCGGCGCTACTTTGGCGAGGGTGACGCCGGCGGTCTGCTCGCAGTTCCCATCTGCGGACCGGTGGGGAAGGCATGAAGAACGGACGAGTCCGATTCAACTCCGGACCCACCCATCCCAATCGCGGCCCGTATAATTCCGCCATGGCGAAGAGTTGGAAGACGCGCTTAATTCACTCCGATGCTCAGGTGCCGCAGGGATACCGGTCGCTGGCGAGTCCGGTGTTTCGCGGATCGACTACGTTGTTTCCTGACGCCGCTTCGGTGGACGACAGCTGGGATCAGTACGAAGTTGGCTACACGTATGGCCTCTACGGCACACCGACTACGCTCGAACTCGCGGGAAAGATTTGTGAACTCGAAAAAGGTTACCGGACGATCGTCACGCCCGGAGGCCAGGGCGCGATTTCGCTAATTAATCTGGCATTGCTGAAGAGCGGCGATCACATTCTGATTCCGGAGAGCGTCTACACGCCCAATCGCAAGCTGGCTCGCAATGTGATGCAGCGATTTGGAGTGGACACCAGTTTTTATCTTCCTGAAGTCGGCGCCGGAATTAAAGATTTACTGCGGGAGAACACGCGGCTGGTATGGTGCGAGAGTCCGGGATCGATCACTATGGAAGTCGAGGACGTGCCTGCCATCGCCGAGGCCGCGCACGCGCGCGGAGTGCTCGTTGCACTCGATAACACATGGGCCGCCGGAGTGTACTTCGACGCGTTCGCGCACGGCGTCGATATCACCATGCAGGCGCTGACGAAGTATGTCGGCGGGCACAGCGATGTGCTGCTGGGTTCGGTGACGGTGAAGGATCCGAAGCTATACCAGCAACTTGGGTCGACGCAGCAACTTCTGGGGAGTGCGGCTTCGCCGGACGATTGCAGCCTGGCCTTGCGCGGTATGCGGAGCATGGCGGTGCGCTTGCACCACATCGAGGCCTCGGGTTTGCAAATCGCTCGCTGGCTGGCATCGCGGCCGGAGATTGATCTCGTGCTGCATCCGGCGCTCGAGGGGTCTCCGGGGCACGAACTCTGGAAGCGCGACTTCACTGGATCGGCGGGCGTTTTTTCCATCGTCTTCAAACCACAAGCTACGAAAGCCGAAGTGCTTGCTTTTGTGGACGGTCTGGAGTTGTTCGAGATCGGCTATAGCTGGGGCGGAGTGACGAGCCTGGCCGTGGCCTACGACTTCCATGGGTCCAAGGGACGTCCGGACTACGGGCACCGCATCGTAAGGTTGAACATTGGGCTGGAAGACACCCAGGATTTGGTCGAAGATTTGGAGCGATGTTTGGGGCAGGTGTGGGGCAAATAACTTCCCCACCTGGCAAAGCCAAAAATGCTCCGCGGAAGCAATAACTTTGCCTATTTTCCAATCCCTCTTTCCCATTTACAATGCAACCTGCCCGGTAACGCTCCGCACCTTATTTACATAGGCGGAGAATTCATAGATTTCTTATCAGGGAACCGGATGGCGACCACAAAAACCGACCCCAAGCTCTCCCTCACGGCCAACAAGAAGTCCCGTTACGAGGGACTTACCCGCGAGCAATTGATCGAGGCCTACCGTATTATGTATACCTCCCGGCGGATCGATGACCGGGAAATTATGCTGAAGCGGCAGCAGAAGATCTATTTCCAGATGTCTGGCGCGGGGCATGAGGGAATTGGCACAGCGGCTGGAATGGCTCTGAAAGCGGGGTACGACTGGTTCTATCCTTACTATCGCGATCGCGCGCTCTGCCTGGCGTTGGGCGCCAAGCCGCTGGACATGTTTTTGCAGGCGGTGGGGGCGGCGGATGATCCCAGTTCGGGCGGACGCCAGATGCCTTCGCATTGGGGATACAAAAAGCTCAATATAGTCACTCAATCGTCGCCCACGGGATCGCAGATTCTGCAGGCGGTGGGATGCGCGGAGGCAGGACGATATTACGCGCAACATCCCAAGGCTGCCGAGGTTCCGGCTTCTCAAGTCAACGAAAAATCCGACTATCGCTACTTCAAAGATGTCAGCTTCCGCGGCGATGAGATTTCCTACGTTTCCCTGGGTGACGGCACCACCAGCGAAGGTGAGTTCTGGGAAGCGATGAACGCCGCTGCGCTGAACAAGCTGCCCGTAATTTTCGTCGTGCAGGATAACGGCTACGCGATCTCCGTGCCGGTGGAAGTGCAGACGGCGGGAGGCAGCATATCGCGGCTGGTTTCGGGCTTTCCGAATTTTCATTTCGATGAAGTCGACGGCACCGATCCGGTGGCCAGTTACGGGGCTTTTCAGCGCGCGGCGCAATATTGCCGCGAGGGCCACGGGCCGTCGTTTATTCACGCGCATGTGATCCGTCCATATTCCCATTCGCTTTCCGACGATGAGCGCTTGTATCGTCCTGACGTAGAGCGGGAGCGGGACGCGGCCCGCGATCCGGTTTCGCGCACCCAGATGTTCTTGTTGCGCGAGGGCATCCTCGACGAAAAGGGCATCAACGAACTGGAAAAAAAAGTTGAAGAAGAACTGCAAATTGCGGTGGACCAGGCGCTCGCAGCCCTGCCGCCCGCGCCCGAGAGCGTGATGCAGTACGTATATTCGCCGGATCTCGATCCCGCGTCGGCGGCTTTCGACACGCAGGCGTTGATCGGACCGGATTCCGCCGACGGCAAGAAGCCGGTGGCCAAGACCATGGCCGATCTGATCAACGTAACCCTGCGCGACGAAATGAAGCGCGACGAGCGCATCGTGATCTTTGGCGAAGACGTCGCCGATTGCAGCCGCGAAGAATATTTGAAGCGCAAACTGGTAAAAGGCAAGGGCGGAGTTTTCAAACTCACCTTTGGATTGCAGTGCGAGTTCGGCAATGATCGCGTGTTCAACTCGCCGCTGGCCGAGGCTGCGATCGTGGGCCGCGCAACTGGCATGGCGACGCGTGGGCTGAAGCCGGTGGTCGAGATTCAATTCTTCGACTACATCTGGCCGGCCATGATGCAGATTCGCGATGAACTTTCGGTGATCCGGTGGCGCTCGAACAATGCATTCTCTTGTCCGGTGGTGATTCGCGTGGCCATCGGCGGATATCTGACCGGCGGCGCAATTTATCACTCGCAATGCGGCGAGAGCGTGTTTACGCACATTCCGGGACTGCGAGTGGTTTTTCCTTCGAATGCGCTGGATGCGGCGGGACTGCTGCGCACCGCGATCCGCTGCGACGATCCGGTATTGTTTTTGGAGCACAAGCGGCTTTATCGGGAGACTTACGGGCGCGCGCCATATCCCGGGCCGGATTACATGATTCCGTTCGGTAAGGCGAAGATCGTGAGTCCAGGGACGGACTTGACGGTGATCACTTACGGCGCGGTGGTGCCGCGGGCGCTGCAGGCGGCGCAGAAGATTGAGCGCGAGCACGGCGTGAAAGTCGAGTTGATCGATTTGCGCTGCCTGAATCCGTTTGACTGGGAGACGATTGCCGCGTCGGTGGCGAAAACGAATCGCGCGCTGGTGGCTTACGAAGATACGTTGAGCTGGGGCTACGGAGCGGAGATCGCGGCGCGCATCGCCGATCAACTTTTCGATCGCCTCGATGCGCCCATACGCCGCGTGGCCGCCGCGGATACGTTCGTGGCTTACCAGCCGATTCTTGAAGACGCCATCCTGCCGCAGACCAATGATTTGTTCCGGGCGATGAAGGAGTTGGCGGAGTACTGAGGCAGTTGCCAATCGCTATCAGTAAGCCGGGGCGCGTGCAGCGTCTCTGCAAATTTCCTTCATCTTGACCTTCTATGCCGCAGGGGATAAATTTTGCGGGTCTGCTTTATCCGGTTCGGGGCCCGAGCACCCAGCCCTCTTCAGGACGATCCATGCGCATTCGATTTCTAAGGCTCATCGTTTCCGCAATCGCACTCGTTGTGCTCACGGCAATGGCGCCCGTGGCGTCAGGTCAGAACTATCGCTTGCTCTACACCTTCGCTGGCGGCACGGATGGATCGAGCCCCAACGGCAATCTCGTGTTCGATTCCGCGGGTAATCTCTACGGAACAACCAATGCCGGCGGGAATAGTGTGTGCGGCAACCTCGCCCAAGGCTGCGGCGTTGTTTTTAAGTTGTCACCCAATGCCGATGGGGCTTGGACCAAAACAACCCTGCATACCTTCATCGGCAACAATGGCATTAGGGGTTATGACGGCAGCTTTCCCAATGGCGGGCTAGTCTTCGATCAGGCGGGGAACCTTTACGGTACGACCAGTGACGGAGGCTACTACGGCTACGGCAGCGTGTTTGAACTGTCGCCATCCCGGCAGGGATGGAAGGAAACTATACTTCTCAGCTTCAATTATTTCGAATACGGTGCTTACCCGGTGGCGGGATTGCTGATCGACAAGCTGGGCAACCTCTACGGAACCGCTGGGGGTGGCGGTAAAGAATATGGGGCGTGCGGCGGCGGGTGCGGCACGGTCTTCGAACTGAGTCCGAGCTCAACGGGAGGATGGACGCCGAAGATTCTGTACAGGTTTCTGGGTGCACCCCGCGACGGCTCCCAACCTTACGGATTGGCAACGGACTCTAGTGGCAACCTTTATGGTATGACACTTTTTGGCGGACCTGGCTTCTGCCCGTCCGGTTGCGGCGTAGTGTTCGAAGTTAGCCGAACCTCAAGCGGTGGATGGACCGAGCGTGTGCTGCACAACTTTGGGGCAGGAGATGGCTGGAACCCTTCTACTGCGGTGACCTCCGACGGAGGAGGCGGCTTCTATGGACCTACGGAATTGGGCGGCACCGCCAGGAACGGAACCGTGTTCCATCTGGTTCCGGAGCAAAACGCTAGCTGGGGCGAGAATATTTTGCATAACTTCTTGGGTGCAAACCACGAAGATCCTGCGCCGGGAGGCAACGTGGTGCTGGATGCCGCAGGAAATCTGTACGGTACAGCGCCTGGCTGGGACTCCGGTGTCACGAACGGCGATCTCTACGAGCTTTCTCCCAATGAAGACGGTAGTTGGAGCGAAAGCATTCTATATGCGTTTACCGGTCATGCCGACGGTGCCGTTCCCTGGGGCGGGCTGACATGGGACGTCCAGGGAAATCTGTATGGAGCGGCCGGAGGCGGAGGCGATAACCTCGGGTATTTCGGGGACGGCGTAATCTTCGAGCTGACACCTTAGTCTGCGGAAGGGTGTCGACGGGGAACTCGGCGGGGCCACAGTCTGTTAGGGTCTTCCATCTCCGAGAGTTCCTTCCCAATTGACCCCGATGTTCCCACCCTCCTAAAATCAGGTGCCTGCTTTTCTGGGGGGAATATGAGGCCGCTCGGTATCAGTGCCCACATCCGTGGGCTGGCAGGAATTGCCAGCCTTGCGTTCATCTTGTTCGCCAATGCATTTGCCGCGGCGCAAACGGCCGTCACCACTTATCACAACGACAATTACCGCACCGGCTGGAACTCCACCGAGACCGTGCTGACCCCGGCGAATGTGACGAGTTCCACTTTCGGCCTGCTGGCCAAAGTAACGGTCGATGATCAGGTGGACGCGCATCCGCTGATAGTGCCGGGGGTAAACATCACGGCGGGAAGTAATCAGGGGACACACGACGTCGCGTATATCGCGACCGGCAACGACACGGTCTATGCCATTGACGCCAACGTGGGCACGGTGCTCTTGAGCACCAGTCTCGGGAAGCCTGTATTCGCGCCCCTCGGCTGCAACAATAATGGACCGCACGTCGGCATCGATTCGACACCAGTAATCGACAGCGGCAGCAATACGCTCTACTTGATCGCCTACACTCAGGACACTACTGGCCCGACCTATCGCATACATGCGCTAGACCTTGGCAGCCTCACCGACAAGCTGACGCCGGTGGTGGTGAGCGCGTCGCATACCCTCACCGATGGCACCACTTTCAATTTCAACGCGACCTACCAGCGCCAGCGTCCGGGCCTGCTGGAGGCGAATGGCAACATCTATGCCGGCTTCGGCAGCTTCTGCGATTACTCGGCCAACATTTCGCGGGGATGGCTGCTGGGATGGAACGCCTCCACGCTGGCGCCGCTTTCCGCCAACCAGCTCAACGATACGCTGGCCTCCACGCCGGACGACTTCTTCCTGGCGTCCATCTGGATGTCAGGATATGGGCCGGCGGCCGATGACTCGGGCAACGTTTTGTTCGTCACGGGCAATTCCGACTACTCGGGGAACACCTACAACGGTGTGACCAGCATTCAGGAAAGCGCAGTGAAAGTGGCGGCGAACCTCACCAGCGTGCTGGATCTGTTTACGCCGTCGAACCAGGCCAGCCTCGACGAGGGCGATGTGGATTTCGGCTCCGGAGGCTTGTTGGTTTTGCCTGACCAGCCGGGATCCATTCCGCATCTGGCCGTAGCCGCGGGTAAGTATGGCAGCATGTACCTGATGAACGAAGACGATCTGGGGGGATATTCGACCACGGGGAACAACGTCCTGGGCACATATCAGGTTGGCGCCTGCTGGTGCGGGGAGTCTTATTTTGTGAACCCGACCGATGGGGCGGCGCGCATTGTGAGCAGCGGGGGCAATCAGGTGAAGGTGTGGAAGCTGCAGACTTCGCCGAAGCCGAAGCTGACCTTAGTGGCGCAGTCGACGTCGCTTAAGAGCGGGCAGTTTGGCGGCTTCTTTACCAGCGTGTCTTCCAACGGCAACGCGAGCCCGATCATCTGGGCCCTGACGCGGCCGCAGAGCCAGAGTTCGAACGCGATTGGGCTCTATGCCTTCAATCCGGAAGCGGGCGGTAGGACTTTGGCCGCACTGTTCCACGCCAATGCGGGCGCATGGCCGAACTTTGGCGGCGACTCGAATCAGGTGCCCGTGGTGGCCAACGGCAAGGTCTACGTTGCCAGCAATAAACAGTTGCAGATCTTCGGACTGACGCCGCAAAAGAAAAAGTAGCGGAAATTCGACCACCTGCACGCTTGCGCGATTGCTGGAGACCGCGTCCCTTGAGGCGCGGCCTTCGTAGCTTCCAGGAGAGTCTCGACGATTGGTTTGAGGAGAGGCATGGCTGCTACGTTACGAAGGCTTTTTCTGCAAGGCAGTTCTCGTTGAACGTTCTTTCTGGCGGTGCTAGGCTGCGAGCAGTGGGGACTACAACCATAAATTCTGTCGGTGCGGGCGCGTGGCTGCGGTCGTCCTTTGGGTCTTTTTTACTTCGATCAGGGACGGCGGAGGTGTGGGCTAAGTTCTTGCTGGCGTTGGTGGGATTGGGGCTGGCGTTTGGGGCGGCGCTGTTTTCGACGGCGTCGGGTGAGGCGGGACATCTTTGGGTGTCGGTGGTTCTGGCGGCAGTGGCGCTGTTGATGGCGGCGTTTGTGGGGCTGGTGACAGTGCCGTACCTGGCGCGACGGGTGGCGCTGGAGCGGCTGAGGAAGACGTTTCATTATGAGGTGACGCGGGCGGGCGTGGTCTACGTGCTGGTCACGCTGGTAATTGGCATTGCGGCGCTGAATACGGGAAACAATCTGCTGTATATCGTGGTGGCGGCGATGCTGGCGGCGATACTGGTCTCCGGGATCGTATCGGCGCTGGTGCTGCGCGGGCTGGAGTTGGATGTGCGGTTGCCGGAGCATGTGTTTGCCGGGCGCGCGGTGGTGGGAAGGATTGGGCTGAGGAATTCGCGGCGGGTGTTGCCGTCGTTTTCGATACGCGTAGTTCCGGCGCGGCGGGAGAAGAAGATCCGCAAGCAGTGGCGGTGGGAACCGACGGAGTTTGTGTTTCCGCTGAACCGGCCTCCGCAGGCGCAGTGGGTGCGGCTGCGGGATTGGAGCGTGCGGCGGGTGCAGGTGGCGCCCGATCCGCCGGGTATTTTTGAGGGCATGGTTTACTTTCCGTATTTGCCTCCGAAGGCGGAGTTGACGGCGGATTTGGAGTTGCTGTTTGAGCGGCGCGGGAGGTATTGCGAGTCGAGCTTCGGCGTGGCTACGCGGTTTCCGTTTGCGTTCTTGACCAAGACGCGGCATGTGGCATTGCAGCGCGAGGTTCTTGTCTACCCACCAGTGGAGGCGCCGGATGAGCTGTTTGAGATTCTGCCGCTGGTGCGCGGGGAGTGGGAAAGTTTTGTGCGTGGACGCGGGTCGGATTTGTATCGGATTCGAGAGTATTTGCCGGAGGATTCGGCACGGCATGTGGATTGGAAGGCGACGGCGAAATCGGGGTCGCTGAAGGTGCGGGAATTCAGCCGCGAGGATGAGCGCAAGCTGTCGATCGTGTTCGACAATCCTCCGGCGGGGTTGATTTCAGAGGCGGCTTACGAACGAGGGGTGAATCTGGCAGCGTCGCTGGCGTGGCATTTTTCCTTGCAGGATGCGGAGGTTTCATTCGTGGTGGCGGGGCAGGGGCGCAGCGTGGATCTGCACGAATTTCTGGCGCGGCTGGCGGTGGTTGAGCCCCATGGCGGACGCAGGCCAGGCAAGACGCCTGGAGGTGGGCTGATGGCGGAAGATGCTCTTCGGGAGATGAGCCTGGGTAACAGCGGGGAGTACAACATTGTGCTGACGGCGCGAGCGCCGGGGAGCCTGCCGACATCCTGGTGGAACTGCTCCTATTTTGTGTTTTTGGGGACGGAAGGCTCAACTCGCTCAAAGTAGTCCGGACAGTCGATCAAGACGGGGCTTTCTCTGCCTACCGGGTTTCCCTAAATGATCCTGCGCCTGATTTTTTCTTTTCTCCCAACTGTTTAGCCCTTCCCATGCATCTGATTTCGGAATATACTCGCCCCCCGGTATAGCTTTTGGGGCGCTCGCAACACAAGAACCCGGGAGGATCCAATGCGTATCAGTGATCTGATCAAGGACCAGATGACTTACCAGGCAGAGATGGGGCAAACCGTACTGGAAACGGTGTGTGCCATGGTGGAACGTAACATTGGCGCGGTTCCGGTGGTGCACAACGGCAAACTGGTGGGGATTTTCTCCGAGCGCGATTTGATGAAGCGGGTGGTGGCCGAGGGCTTCGATCCGCGAAGCACCTGCCTCGCCGAAGTTATGACCGACGATCCTCTCACCGTCAGCATGAACGAGGAACTGGAGAACTGCATGGCGATCATGCGGCGGCACGGCTTCCGTCATCTGCCCGTGGTCCATGAGGGACAGTTGGTCGGCATTGTGTCGCTGCGCGACATCCTGCTGCATGACCTGAACGAGAAAGACGATGAAGTGCGCATGATGCGCGCCTACATCCACTCCGTGCCGGACGCCTAGAAACATGGTGTGCAGAGGCGCAGCGCGCGGGCGGGCGCTGCGCGTGTCGTTTCTGAGTGTGTCATTGTTGAGCGTGTGGTTAACTCAGCGTGGCTAGGACGCCGGCGATTCAAGAAAAAAGGACTTCGGGAAACAGGATCCAGATGAGCCGTCTGGAACGGCCACAGTGAGTCCGTTCCGCTCACTTCCCTCAATTTGACCGGCTCCGCGTATGGCACAAAGGTAACGTTACTTTGGGTTACCTGAGTACATTGAACACCTGCGGCAAAAGGTTTAACTTCTTCTAATAAGTCTGTCTATATCTATCTGCGCCGCGTGTAAGTTGGTTCGGTAGGTTTGAGGATTTAAAGAAGTCCCGATGAGCGAGAAGATCAAGATTCTATACTGCGCTCTGTGGATCGCACATCCCGTTCTCCAGACGGTGATTGCCATAGTTATGTTCCGTCGCGGGCAGCACCGCGTATTCAAGTATTTCTTTGCTTATATCGTTACGCAAATTCTGACTTTTGTGGTGCTCTTTCCGGCTTCAAGATACAACTACTTCATCTATTTTTACTTTTCCTGGTTCAGCACCGCGGTCAGTGTGGCTTTGGGATTCCAAGTGATTCACGAAGCCTTTCTCGATGCCTTCCGGCCGTTCCACACGCTACGAGATCTGGGCACGGTGCTATTCAAGTGGGCAGGTCTGGTGATGCTGCTGGTGGCGGGCGTGGTGTCGGTTTCCACGAACTCATCGGATACGCCTCCGTGGATACAGGCTATCCTGACCGCCCAGCGTTGTGTGCGCATCATCCAGGTTGGGATGGTGCTGTTTTTGTTGTCCTTTGCTCGCTATCTGGGTGTAAGCCGGCGGCAGCATAGTTTCGGCATAGCGCTGGGCTTCGGAGCTTTTGCCATGGTGGAACTGGCGCTAATCGCATCCTGGGCGGGCAATCATCTGGCGGGGCTTTCAGTGGACTTGGTCAATATGGGTGCCTACAACTGCACGTTGCTCATCTGGCTGGGGTACGTGTTGGTGAAGAGTCCGGCCCGCGAAGCTGGGTCCATGCTGTTGCGGCCTCAGCGCTGGGAGCAAAGTTTGTCGGACATTCATCATCCGCTGCCTGCTGATTCTCTGATCCCCATGTTTGAAGGCATGGTGGATCGTGCCCTGTCGCGAACGCAAGGGGCGCCATCTACAAGCACGCAGGAAGTTGCGATCAATTCCAAATCCGCAGCCGCTCATGCCGGAGGCGCCTCCACTGGTGGCCTCGGGTTCTCTGGGCTTGTCGACGGTTTTGCGCCGAAAAAGTGACTGGCCGCTGCAGTCAAGAGCGAGAACCTGATCGCGCAGGTTTTTTAGCTTGCATTTTCGCAGGCAAGTGTAATTCCGGATTTCGTAAATTCCACCGGTGACGCTCCAAGGCCACGGCGTCGCCCAGTGGTTGCCTTCCTGATCACCTCTGCTTCAAATCTAAGCCATTGATTCGTAACGTTTTAAGTGTATTCTGGCACAGCGTGTGCGGCAAGATGCCGGAGGCGCAGCCAAGCTAAGGTGATCGATGTAGGGGAATTTCTGTAGAAGGCTTGACTTGTGCCTTATAATGCCTCACCGCGTCAGGCGAGCTTCTTTTTGATAGCAAGACGCGGGAGGAGAAAACCCATGAAGCAAGCAATCAGGGTCTCGATCCTGATGTGTGGATTAGTGGGCACGTATGTCGCAGCCGCCGTTCCGCAGGTTCCCGCCCCGGACGGAGGCCCGATTCTAACGTGCCCACCACAACAACTGGAAAGCAAATGCAGCAGCGGTCTACCGCCGATGATGAAGTAATGATTATCGGAGGACGAAGGTTGTTGCAAGGTCACCAAAGTAACCTGTAAGTAACTTGGGCCGAACCTAGGGCTCGCAATTCTTGGGCTGACGGACACTCATACAAACCGTCAGCTCCGTTTTTTTTTAGGGGCGGGGCTTTTTCAGGGCCGGTGCTTCTAAGCCGGATCTTCTAAGCCAAGTCTTCTAAGAAGGGTGCCTCTTTACCGCGAGTTCTACTGCACGCCGCAATTGCGCCGCGTCACTGATGGGTGGCTGGCAGGCAAAGCCCGAACACAGAACAGCAAACGCCTTTCCGGATTTTAATTCTGGCAGATTGGGAATGGTGGCCGCCAGCGTGCGAGGAAGATTCGCGGCGACGGCCTGATTCGCAGCCAGCCGGAGCACCGTCTTGTTCAAAGCGAAAAGGGTGTTGGCGGATGCAATCAAAGCACGGCCCGCATCGTCCGCTTCCCATTCAGAAATCACGACCACTTGCACCGGTTTCTCGAGGAAGTGCGCCACCGCGATTCCGTAGGTGGCGGCAAAAATTCCGAATTGCCCCACGATACCGGCAAAAGTTTCCAGCGTTTGCTCGGCTTTATCGCGATAGGCAGCGTCACCGGTATAGTGGTGCAGCCGCAGCAAGGCGATCGCCGCCATGGGATTGCCCGCCGGCGTGGGGGAATCCTGCAGCGGCTTGCGGCGCGTCGACAGCACTCCCAGGCTCTGCCCGTCGGGCGCTGGCTCAGCATCGAAAAATCCTCCGGAAACCGGGTCGAAGAACCTGGCAATCATTGCGTCGGCGATGGCGTGGGCGAACTTGAAATAACTCAGGTCAGCGGTTGCTTCATAGGCGTCGAGGCAAGCCAGTGTGGTTGCGGCGTAATCTTCGAGCAGTCCGGCAACTTTGCGGTGGGGAGCGTTGGGATCAGAGTAGGCGATTACGTGCAGCAGGTGTGCTGTTGGGGCAGAGTGGCCGCCGTTGCCCGCGCTTTTGGCGTGTGGATTCCAAGCCTCGGCCAGAGTCCGGTCGAGCGAGCGCAGAGCGAAGCGGCGGGCATCGGGCAGAGCGAGCACCTTGGCTGCTTCCAGGTAGGCTGAAACGCACATGCTGTTCCATGCGACGTAAACCGTTTTGTCGACGTAGGGAGTCTGGCGTTGCAGGCGGGCGGCATACATTTTCTTCTTTGCCGAGCCCAGCAGATCTTGCACGCGCTCAACGCTGAGATTCATGCGCCGCGCGATCTCATCGATCGGCGCGCGCACGTAGAGTACGTTCTTGGCTGGATTGTGATGCATCTCGCCGACTTCGTTGATGTCGTAGTGCAGGGTGGCGACTTGCGCTTCTTCTTCGGTGAGGACAGCGCGGGCTTCGTCGAGCGTCCAGGTAAAGTAATCGCCGTCGTCGTCCATGGAGATGTCGGCGTCTTGCGAAGCGTAGAAGCCGCCGCGCTCACGGTCGCTCAACCATTCATCCATCCAGCGAATAATGTCACGCGACACGTTCGCGAAGAATTCCGAACCCGTGGCCTGGTAGGCGTGTACGTAGTTCTTCAGCAGTTCGGAATTGTCGTAGCACATTTTTTCGAAGTGCGGGACCACCCAGCGCTCGTCGACCGAGTAGCGATGAAAGCCTCCGGCGAGCTGGTCGTAGACGCCGCCATTGGCCATGTGTTCGAGCGTGGTGACGATTAAATTGCGTAAGCTCTCGTCTCCGGTGCGAGTGTATTGCTCGATCAGCAAATCCAAGGCTGAAGGATGCGGAAATTTAGGCGCCTGGCCGAAGCCGCCGTGTTGCGGATCGAACATCTTGAAGGCGGATTCATGAATTGCCGCGATAATGCCGGCGGAGACGCGACCACTGCGCCCGGCAAAAGACTCCGCTTGCGCGATGGTGCTCTCGACCATCTTTGCCTGCTCCAGTACATCGCCGTTCTTTTCTTTGTAAGCGTTGGCGATGCTGAGCAACACGCGGCGAAAGCTGGGACGGCCGTATCCATCGCTCGGCGGAAAATAAGTTCCGCCGTAGAACGGCTTGCCATCAGGAGTGAGGAAAGCAGTGAGCGGCCATCCGCCCTGTCCGCTGACGGCGCTGACCGCGGCCTGGTAGCGGCTGTCGATATCGGGACGCTCGTCGCGGTCCACCTTTACGGCGATGAAATGCTCATTCACAATGGCCGCGATTTCAGGATCGTCGTAGGACTCGCGGTCCATGACATGGCACCAGTGGCACCACACCGCGCCAATGTCGAGCAGCATTGGCTTGTTCTCGCGTCGCGCGGACGCGAATGCTTCTTCGCCCCACTCATGCCAGCGGATTGGCTGGTGCATGGCGGAGCGCAGGTAGGCGGAGGAGGCGCGGGAGAGGGAGTTCACGCTGGTGGTGGTCATGCTTCTTAGTGTACGACGTGACTACTTCTTGTAAAATATGGGAAAGCCTCCTGTGCCGCAACGCCCACTATGGCGGGGCCGCAGAGGTGGCCGAGTGGTCTAAGGCAGCTGCCTACGAAGCAGCCGTACTCTTCGGGGTACCAGGGGTTCGAATCCCTTCCTCTCCGCCAAAGGGCCTTCTCACGGTGGATTCTGCGGAATTCACGGTGTGAAGGCCTTTTGGGGTTTTTGGAAACAGAACCTGCGACCGGCCCGACGGGGTGCTCTTCGAAGTGTTACTTGAGAGGAGATCAAGATGTCCTCAGCATCGCCATGGATTGCTCTTGTTGCCGCGGTCGGCGCCGGGACAATCATCGCTGCGGTTCTGACGCGTTGGAGCGTTATTTCAAATCATCGCCAGAACTGGATTAACGCGCTCAGAGACGACATAGCGACTTACCTTAAAGAAATCGACGCTATGCACTACAGGATAGGCAAGGTGTTTGGTGAAGGCGGTGAGGCGGGCACGACGGAGGACTTGGAGAAGCAACAGGATACGAGGAACGCGGCACTTCTAGTCTATCGACGTATACTTTTGCGACTCAATGTGACCGAGGTCGACCATATACAGCTAGCTGAGGGACTGAGGGCTTTGCATATTATTAAGGCCAAAACGGCGGATACCGGGCAGGTCGACGCAGTTATCGCTCTTGCCCGCAAAGTCTTAAAACACGAGTGGGCGGTGACAAAGTACGGAATGTTTGCAAATCTTGTTATCCAGGCCAAGTCATCCTGGCGCGAGATGAACGGTCCGCAGTAACCTCAGGTCGCCGCAGCAATAGCCCGCGCGGAGCCTCATCCAACCGCCAGCGCATCCAGCCGCGCCAGCGTATCCGGATACTTGCGCACGAGAAGGACGAGCGCGGCGGCTTGTGGATTTGGTTTTGCGCGGCCCTGTTCCCATTTTTCCAGTGTCCTTTCGTTGATGCGCAGTTTGCGGGCGAACACGGCGCGCGAGCAGTGCAGTTTTTTTCGAGTGTCCCGGAGCAGCTTCGAATCTACTTTGGGAAGCGGCGACACATCCACTTTGTAGCTGCGCAGGGTGAGCTTGCCTTCGCGCTGGCTCCTCATCGCGGCCACGCCTTCCATTAGGTCGTCAAAGATTTTCCGCTTCGCCATTAGCGTGTCCTCGCTCTCCTGTGGGCTCCAGTGATCCGCCGAGCCGCACGTGCGGCCAATTCGCTTTCGATTGCGGCTTTGAGTGCTTTCGTTTCTTTCGTTGTCAGATCGGAAGCTTCATCTTTGTCATAAAGCGTCATCAACCATATCTGGCTATCGGACTTGAAGTGGTAATAAATGATGCGCAACCCGCCTCTGCGGCCTTTGCCTCGCCGGGCATCCGCCCAGCGTACTTTTCGGAATCCGCCTGTGCCCGGCATTAAGTCTCCGAGTTCAGGATTAGCTCCCAGCTTGGCTTGCAGTTCTTTGTAGCCATCATCGTTCAGATAGTCCGCCAGATAACGCGTAAATGGCGGCGCCTCGATGAACTCCATACCGGTATGTACTCTATTAGAGTATGCTGATCAACTATACGCTGTTAGCGTATATATGTCAAAATCGGCGAGAAAAGAGGAACTCGCAGAGATGGGCTACGAGGTCTTCGTTGCAAACTTTTTGCGCGCTCTATACTATGTTCGCCAATCACAGCGCGTGAGGTGAAGCATGCGAAGGTTTGCTCTGGCCGTGGCTCTGATATTTCCACTTACATTGCTTGCGGGGAAAAACCCAAGCGATTATCCCTTGCAAATCCAAGTCATAGAATCTCATTGGAACCGGCCCATCAACGCCGTGGACCGTCGCTATGGCGGAGTTGAGGGATGGGGGCGCGGGAACGTAAAGGATGGGGACTCCGTTCGCGGCTTCGATTTTAGCTACACGGCGGTGGAGCCGTTCCATCGGACGGTGGGGGACGGGCGCTATCTCGCCAAGTGGAAAAAAGCAGGCCTGAAGATGGAACTACTGGTTGGCGAAATTGGGTCCCCCGATAAATTCCAATCCTATGATCTCAAGACGACTGTGCGAGACGACGTTTATGTTCGAGGACACGACGGTGCGGTCGCAATTTCTCAGGAAGAGTTCAAAGCGAGAGCTAAGGATAAAGGCAACGAGAAAGATAAGGATACCGACAACGACAAACAGTGAAATACAGCGGGGGTGACGGCGTGGAGCACGGGCCGTGAAGAGCTTCCGCATTCTTGATTTGTCTCTAACTTGAAAGCAGCCGCCTGGCGATGGCGCAGTACAAATCAACGGCTTCCGCGAGTTGCCGCTTGTCGATGAACTCGCCGTCGGTGTGAGCAACGTGAATCGATCCGGGACCGATCAGCAGCGGTTCGCCCCAGTTGGTTAGCGCGGGAATATCCGTAGTGAAAGCGGCGATCATGGTAGGCAGGCCGTCGACTGTGCGCAGGCGCAGGAAGGGAATCTCCAGGGGGAAATCGACCTTCACTTCATTGCCAGCCGTTTCCAGAATCTGGCGCCGCAGATCTTGCGATGGACCGATGAGACGATAGAGCAAGTCGGCGTGGGCGTAATCGGGAATCACGTTGGGGGCGCGTCCGCCTTCGATCAATCCAATGTTCAAGGTGCAGGGACCGATCTCCGCGTCGGAGGGCAACGGCACGGAGCGCAAGCGCGTGAGTGCCGTTATTAACTTATCGATGGCGGATTCGCCGAGCTCGGGATAAGCCGAATGCGCCATGCGTCCGGAGGTGGTGACTTCGGCGCGCAGCGTCCCTTTCGAAGCGAGCGCAATGCGGTTTTCTGTCGGTTCGCCATTGACAAGATACTTGCAGCGATGGGCCTGATCTTTTGCAGCGTATTGGTTGGCGATTCTCGCGCCCAGGCTGTCGCGCTCTTCTCCCACGACGAAGAGCAATCCGACATAAATTCCTTCCCGGCGTAAGCGTTCGGAGGCGGCGATCTGGGCGGCGATGATTCCTTTCGCGTCGCAGGAGCCGCGGCCGTAGATGCGCGCCGCATCTTCGGTGGAAGGAATGAAAGGAGGAACTGTATCCATATGCGTGGAAAAAACCAGCTCAGCATGGGGCTGCTCGGGCGATGTGGCGTAGACGTCAAAACGGTCGCCTTCGACGGGAATTCTGCGCGTCTGGTAGCCGATGCGGCAAAGCTCTCCATAGAGATAGTTGGCGACGGCGGATTCGTTGCCGGAGATAGATTCGATGTCGACGAGTTGGCGAGTGAGCGTGATAGGGTCCATGCAGTGACGAGGATATCAGACACCGATCTGGGCGCTCGCTATTGCGGAAGTTAGAAGTTAGAAGTCAGAATGCGGAAGTGAAAGGCGGATGCGGATGGTTGGTCTTAACTTCTGCATTCTGACTTCTTACTTCTGACTTCCGACTTCATGTAATCTGATGGACGTGATTGGGCAGAATTCAACGATTCGCTCGCTGTTCCTTGAGGGGCCAGCGGGACGGCTGGAAGCTTTGCTGAATGCGGGCGCGGAGAATGCGACGCACGCGGCGGTGGTTTGCCATCCGCATCCGCTGTTTGGCGGGACGCTGCATAACAAGGTTGTGTTTCACACCATGAAGGCGCTGAACAGTTTTGCTTTTCCCGTTTTGCGATTTAATTTTCGCGGCACGGGACTCAGCCACGGGGAACACGATCACGGTAATGGCGAGGTTGAAGACGTGCGCAGCGCTCTCGAGTGGCTGGACGCGGAGTTTCATCTGCCCTTGATATTTGCGGGATTCTCTTTTGGCGCGGCGGTCGGATTGCGGGCTGCATCGTCGGATGCGAGGGTGAAAGCGCTGATCGGCGTGGGAGTTCCAGCGATCCCGGTGGCGGCCGACGTGGAGGCGCCGCGGGTTTATACATTTGATTTTCTGCGCGACTCGGTAAAGCCCAAGTTGTTTGTGAGCGGCGCGCGCGATCAGTTCGGTCCGCGGGCGAAGCTGGAAGAGTTGGTTGCGTCGGTAGCGGAGCCGAAGAAGCTTGTGGTGATTGAAGGTGCGGATCATTTTTTTGAAGGACGGCTGCGCGAGTTGCGAGAGGCGATTGAAGGGTGGGTGCGGGAAGCGCTCAGCTAGCAGCAATCAGCAATCAGCAATCAGCAATTAGCAATTAGCTAAAACGCTTGTGAGAACGAACTTTGAGTGCGCGAGCTATTTGCGAACTGCAAGGGATCCTTCGACTTCGCCAACGCGTTCGCTAAGGCGAACGCCTTGGCTCCGCTCAGGATGACAATTTGAATGAGTGAGGCTGATCTGCATATCCATATGCGCGATACGGCGCGGAGGATTTTTCTTAGCGCGCTAGCCGAGGCTTCGATTGCGAAGGGGTTTGCGCGGCACGTGCATTGCGAGCGTGGGTTGTTGCGCGTACGCGAGGATCTTTACGATCTGCAGGCTTATTCGCGCGTGGTGGTGGTTTCCATCGGCAAGGCCGGACATACGATGGTCGAGGCGCTGGCGCAGCAAATGGGCGAGTCGGCGAGGGAAGGGATTGTGGCGAGTTCGGTCGAGCCTTCGGCGCAGGTGCGGGGCTTTCGTTATTTTCACGGCGGGCATCCGACGCCGAACGCGGAATCGATTCATGCGGCGAAGGCTATTTTGAAACTGCTGGATGCGCAGAGCGCGGCTTCGCTGGTGATTTTTCTGATGAGCGGGGGAGGATCTTCGATTGTGGAGAAGCCGATCGACGATGAAATCTCGCTGGACGATTTGATCGCGACGTATCGTGCATTAGTGCTTTCGGGTGCGCCCATCGCGGAAATCAATGCCATCCGTAAACATCTTTCGGCAGTGAAAGGCGGAAGACTGGCGCGGGCGGCGTTTCCGGCGCAGCAGGTTTCGCTGCTGGTCTCCGATGTTCCGGACGATATGCCCGATGCGCTGGCGTCGGGGCCGACGATGCCGGACTCAAACAGCGTGGAGGATTGTTATCGCATCGCGGAGAAATATGGGTTAATGGCGCAGCTACCGCATTCCACGCGCGAGCTTTTTGAACGCCGAGCACTGGAGGAGACGCCGAAGTCGGATGATCAGGCGTTTTATCGATCGCGGTGGTGGACCGTGCTTTCGAACCAGACTGCGGTAGAGCAGGCGCGGGTCGCAGCGGAGCAGGCTGGGTTTGCGGTGCACGTGGATAATTCCTGTGACGACTGGGATTACGAGCGGGCGGCCGAATACTTGTTGAAACGCTTGCGTGAGCTAAGAAAAGAATCTCCACGCGTGTGCCTGATTTCCGGCGGGGAGGTGACGGTGAAGGTTACGAACGGCGGAGTCGGGGGACGCAATCAGCAGTTTGCGCTGGCGTGTGCCGCGAGGATTGCGGGAGAGAATATAACCGTACTCAGCGCGGGGACGGACGGAGTGGATGGAAACAGTCCGGCGGCGGGCGCGGTGGTGGACGGGAGCACTGTGAAGCGAGCGCATGCGAAAGGACTTGATGCTGGCGCGGCGCTGGAGAAGTTCGACGCTTATCCATTCTTCAGCGGGCTCGGGGATGCCGTTGAAACTGGGCCTACGGGGAATAATCTGCGGGACTTGCGGATACTGTTGGCGTGCTAGAACGGGAGGCTGCTCAAGTTGAAAAGTGTTAAGCTACAGGCTACGGGTAACTTGGATTGAGGATTCGGAACTTCGCTCACAAGGGATTGAAGACGCTCTACGCGGAAGACAACGCCAGGGGTGTTCCTCCCGATACGGCGGATAAGCTCCGCAAGATGCTTGCATTCCTGGACGACATGGAGGGACCGGAGGAGTTGAGGACGCTACCGACTTGGAAGGTGCACACGTTGACTGGCGACCGCAAGGGTACATGGAGTCTAAGTATTACCGCCAACCGGTGTTTGACGTTTCGAATCGACACAAGCGTGTCTGAGCTTTGCGATGTGAATTTAGAGGATTACCACTAAGCAATAAGGAGAGAGCCTCATGCCGATGAAAAACCCACCCCATCCCGGAGATTTCATCCGGACCGAGATTATTGAAGCCGCAGGGTTGACGGTCACGGCGGCGTCGGCGGCGTTGCGCGTTTCCCGGCCAGCACTGTCGAGCTTGCTCAATGGCAAGGCTGACCTTTCCGGGAATATGGCGCTCCGGATCGAGAAAGCCTTTGGCGTGAAGATGGACACGCTCATGCGTATGCAGGCCGCATACGACATCGCCCAGACTCGCAAGCGCGAGAAGCAGATCAATGTGCGACGCCTTCCGTTGCTGGAGGCGACTCGCTAGAGGAATTCAGAAAACGGGGATGCAGTGCTGCACGAGCGTGATTTTATGCGATGTTGCGATCTAAGCGGCTTCGCTTTTTACCTGGATTCCTGCCCATTTTTCCAAAAGAGTTAAGGTCGCGGCGTAGTCGAGATCGCGGTGGCCGTCTTCGGTGGCCATTTCGTAGATTTCTTCCACGGTTTCGAGAGCGGGCAGCTTTACGCGCGCTTCTTTGGCGGCCTCGAGGGTGAGGAGAATGTCTTTGTGCATGAGGCGCAGAGGGAAATTTGGAGTGAAGTCGCGCTGCAGGATGAACGGTCCTTTGTAATCGACGACGCCGGAGCGGACCATGGTGGCATCGATCAAGGCCAGAAGTTGTTTGGGGTCGACGCCGAGTTTGGTGGCGAGGGTGAGGGCCTCGGCGAAACCTTCGAAGATCAGAGCTATTTGCAGGTTCATGGCGAGCTTGGTGGCCTGGCCTTTGCCGGTTTCGCCCATGCGGAAAATTTTCTTGCCCATGGCGGCGAATAAAGGATTGAGACGGTCGATGATGGCGGCGTCGCCGCCGACCATGAAAATCAGGCTGCCGTTGGCGGCGCCGATTTTCGATCCGGTCATGGGAGCGTCGACGTAGGCCACACCTTTGGCGCGAACGCGTTCGGCAAATTTTACGGTGGCCGAAGGAGAGATGGTGCTGGAGTCGGCAATGATCATGCCGTCGGCGAGCGACTGGTCGATGCCATCGGTGCCAAACAATATCTGTTCGACAGCGGCGGTGTCGGAGACGCACAGCCAGACGACTTCGGCTCCCTGAGCAGCGGCGGCCGGAGTGGGAGCGATGCCCGCGCCTTCCACGAGCTTGCCGGGAGTGCGGTTCCACACCGTGACTTCATGGCCAGCCTTGACCAGATTCGTGGCCATGGCTTGCCCCATAATTCCCAGACCTAAGAATGCGACGCGCATCTCTGAACATCTCCTTCGAACGACGAACGCTTTGAATTAGATATGAGGGGCAGGATCGAGGTCAAGCGAAGTGGGGTACCGGGGTGTGGGTCAGTCTGATTTCCGCAGGGCTAGCCTAGGCGCTTTGAAGTGAACGTTGTCCCCATGGGCCATGACACTTCGTTTGGATGTTTGCATTGCGGGTCAGGGCATTCCACGTTCGTTGTCTGTTCCCTCGTGCCGTCGTTTGGTCCGCTGAGAATGATTCGCTTTCCACACTTCGTGCAGTTAAGAGTTTTCTCCATCTGATTTGTTCCTCTCCTTCAACGCATGGAGGATTTGTTCCAGTCTGCGCCCGATCACCACTAAGGCGCCAAGGATGCAGCCAAGCAGAGCGATAACGAAGATGAAATCTAATCGGTCGGGTTGCCACGGCGTGCTCATTAGGAACCAGCTAGAGCCTTTAGGATAAGCCAATTGTCAATGCGCTTCGCGGCGGATGCCGTCTCGGGCAGGAAGCCGCAGAGTTCTTCATGGTCCGCGGACGCGATACCCTGTGGAAATCAGACTGACCCACTGCCTCCACGAAGAGTGTCGAGCTGCGCTCGACCGGACAGCCGAGGGCGGCTGTCCCCACCTGAGCTTCTCCGCAAACGCGCTATGCAAGAATCTTCACATCGACATTTCGTCAACTATCGCGATATAGTTCCGGTGACGATTTCCCTGTGGGTGGGATCGTCCCGTTCGTTCCGCTCCAGCCCCTGCGAGGTTTGAATCCTGTGTACTGAGAATTGAGGCAAGCTCTGATGAAGATGAAAACTGTTCTCCGAATTAGTTGCGGTGGAAATAAATCACTTTCATTTCTAACAATCGTGCTGGCGATTTCGCTGGCCTTGACCTTGCAGGCGGGGGCGCAATCGGGATTAGCCAAGATCAGCGTGGACAACCTTACCAATAGCGACAGCGTACACAAGACGGAAGTTGAACCGGATATTTTTGCCTGGGGCAATACGATTGTGAGCACATTCCATGTGGCGCGGCGGCCGGGGTCGATTGGCTGGGGTAGCGGCGACGTGGGATTTGCCACTTCAACCAACGGCGGCGTCAGCTGGACGCATGGAGATCTGCCGGGACTCACAGTGAACTACAAGGGCGGGACCTACGGGGCGGCGGCCGATCCATCGGTCGCCTACGACGCGAAGCATGGGGAGTGGCTGATTTCGACGCTGCCGCTGGTCGGGCTGAGCAGCGGTTCGCAGTATATTGGCGATGTGGCGGTGAGCCGGTCGGCGGATGGGTTGACCTGGGGAGATCCGATCAACATCGATAAGACACATCTTGACGACAAGAACTGGAGCGTGTGCGATAACACGACGACGAGTCCTTACTACGGAAATTGCTACACGGAGTGGGACCAGGCGTACGGGACCGGCGATGTTCTGCTGAGCGTGTCGAGCGACGGCGGGCAGACTTGGGGGCCCGGTCTGGCTTCGTCCGACCACGCGGGCGGACTTGGCGGCGAGCCTGTGGTGCAGCCCAATGGCACGGTGATTGTGCCTTTTGAAGGCGGTGGCATCGACGTGTTCAGTTCCACGAATGGCGGCGCGAGTTGGGGCAAGAGCCAGCAGATTGCCAGCATCGACAGCCATCTGGTGGCGGGCGGGATACGGAATCCGAATCTGCCGTCGGCATCGATCGATGGAGCGGGCAATGTTTATGTGGTGTGGTCGGATTGCCGATTCCGCACGGGCTGCAAGGAAAACGACATTGTGATGAGTTCGTCCGCGAACGGCAAGACATGGAGCGCGGTAACGCGAATTCCGATCGACCCGACCAGCAGCACGGTGGATCATTTCCTGGCGGGCATCGGCGTTGATCCCACAACGTCGGGAAGCAGCGCGCACATGACAATTGTTTATTACTACTATCCGGTGGCCAACTGCAGCGCCAGCACATGCGAGTTGGAAGTGGGTTTTGTGACTTCGACGGATGGTGGCGCAACCTGGACCGCGGGAGTAAAACTTGCCGGGCCGATGAAGCTGGCGTGGCTGCCGGTATCGGACGACGGACCGATGGTGGCCGACTACATTGGAGTGTCTTATGTGAACGGAAATGCGTTTGGCGTGTTTGCCAACGCGGTGGCCCCGACTGGCAGCACGTTGGCAGAGGCGATGTACACGACGAAGTCGCCGCTGCCCGCGCCGGGCAGCGCTCCGCGATTGAGTGGATTGGCGGATAAACCGGTAGCGCGAGCGAAGTCCGATCACGAGATGCACTTCTACTACGATGACGAGGGAAAGCGGGAAATTCCGCGCTCGCGTTGGATTACGAATACTTCGGGGCAGTAGAATCTGGTTTGAACTGGCCGCCAGCATGGATATGCTGGCGGTTTTTTGTTTCTAATGTTGATTTAATACGGAATCGGACGCGCGAATCGAAAGCGTCATCCGGGAACCGCCCGAATTAACGCGCTTTCTCCGCTGACGTGGACTAAAATGGAATCAGCCGCTTCAAAATTTCATCCAATAAGCAGGCCAGCTCAGGATGATCGTTTCAGGATGATTAAGGCAACGCTCCGCAATCCGGCTCTCCGCAAGCGTGCGTCGCAGTTCGGGCGACTGGTGCGGCATTCCGCCGTGACCCCGCTGTGCGGAGAAACCCACACGCCGCGGCTGGCTTCGAATGGCGAACTTGGAGTTACCTTCATCGGGCATTCCAGCTTTTTTGTGCAGATGGGCGGGCAAAGCGTGATGATCGATCCTAACTTTGCGCGCTGGTTGTTTGTGCTGAAGCGGTTGCGGCGTCCTGGAGTACGGGTGCGCGACTTGCCGGCGATCGACCTGGTGCTGGTGACGCATGCGCACTTCGATCATCTGCACCGGCCGTCGTTGCGGGCCATTGTGCAAAACAATTTGCGCACGCGCGGAGCTGCTCCCGCCATCGTGATTCCAAGCCACGTGACGGATCTGGTGTCCGACCTGGGTTTTTCAGAGATTATCGAACTTGACTGGTGGAACAGTTCGCGGCACGGCAGTTTGCTGGTGACGCATGTTCCTTCCCGGCATTGGGGAGCGCGGATTCTAAAGGACTCGCACCGCGGCTACGGGGGTTACGTGCTGAAGGCAGGGAAGCATTCGGTGTATCATGCGGGCGACACCGCTTATTTTGCGGGCTTTCGCGAGATCGGGCGGCGCTTGTCGCCGGAGTTGGCGCTGCTTCCCATCGGCGCCTATAACCCGCCGACCTTTCGCAACGTGCATACGAACCCGGCCGATGCGACCCATGCCTTCCTCGACTTGAAATCGCGGTGGATGGTGCCGATGCACTATGGGACGTTCCGGCTATCGCACGAGCCGGTCGATGAGCCGCTGCAACTGCTGGCGAAGGAAGCGCGGGCGGCGGGGATTGAAGACCGGGTGGTGGTGATGGAAGAGGGCGTGACCAGATTCTTCTGACCGCCAGATTCTTCTGATGTACCGGCCTGAATTCCGAGGGTCGAGGATCTGAAATACTCCTTGTAATATTCTTTTTACAAACTATCTTACAAACTGTCCCGGCGTTTTGGTGTAAGCTTCGGTGCACGAAAATTTCTCCCGAGGAGGCGAATATGACCGTAAAAGCCATACCTGAGGGCTACCACACCGTTACTCCGTACATGACCGTCCGCGATGCCGCTCGCGCCATCGAGTTCTACAAGCAGGCTTTTGGCGCAGTGGAAAGAGGCGTCATGAAAGGACCTGACGGCAAAGTTATGCATGCCGAGCTAACTATCGGCGATTCGATCGTCATGCTCGGCGACGAATTCCCGGAATTTGGATCTTTGTCACCGCAGTCCACTGGCGGCACGGGCATGGGACTGCACATTTATATCGAGGACGTGGACTCTGCTTTCGATCGCGCGGTGAAGGCGGGAGCAACTGTGGAAATGCCAGTCGCTGACATGTTCTGGGGTGACCGGTATGGCAAGCTGGCGGATCCTTTTGGCCACAAGTGGTCGATTGGAACCCACAAACGCGATGTGTCGATGGAAGAAATGGAAGAGGCGCAGAAAGCGTTTATGAACGAGATGCCGAAGAGCGCTTGAAGGGTTGAACCAAGAGACTTGGTGTTCCGCTCGCTCGCGGAGGGCGCGGCCAGTGACCGCGCCCCGTTAGTTTCTCCCATAGTGATACCTTCGTAACGCCCAAGACCCCGCTATTACACAAGTATTACAGTGGCTCGCCCTGAGCCTTGATAAGTTAGATATGTACGGTATCGAACTTAAGACAATTGGGGACCCTCCTTGGACATGCAACTCGAAAGCCTGGAAAAACGACAAGCCGCAAGAAACGAAGTTAACTGGGTAACAGCGACCTTCATGATGTTGTTTCACGTAGGCGCCATCGCTGCGCTCTTCTTTTTCACATGGAAGGCATTATTCGTGGCCATGTTCCTGTGGTGGGTTTCGGGGAGCCTGGGCATCGGCATGAGCTACCATCGCCTGCTCACGCACCGCGGCTATAAGACTCCGAAGTGGGTAGAGTATTTTCTGACGGTCTGCGCCACGCTGGCGCTTGAAGGTGGGCCGATTTTCTGGGTGGCGACGCACCGCATCCATCATCAGTACTCGGATCAGGATGGAGACCCGCACTCGCCGATCGATGGCAAATGGTGGGCGCACATGGGCTGGATTCTGATGGGCAAGTCGATGCACCATGACACGACCACGCTGGCCCGCTACGTCCCCGACCTGGCCAAGGATAAATTTCACATCTGGATTACGAAGTATCACTACGTACCCATGATTGTGCTGGGAGCCACATTGTTCGCCATTGGCGGACTTCCATTTCTGTTGTGGGGCGTCTTCATGCGGACCGTGGTTGGGCTGCACACTACCTGGCTGGTGAATTCGGCAACGCACTCCTGGGGCACGCGGCGCTTTACCACGCGCGATCTGTCGACCAACAGCTGGTGGGTGGCTTTGCTGACTTTCGGGGAAGGCTGGCACAACAATCACCACGCGCATCCCACGGCGGCGCAGCATGGGTTTACATGGTATGAAGTCGATATGAACTGGTATGGCATTTGGACGCTGAAACAGCTGGGCTTGGCTTGGGACATCAAGCGAGTGAAGCTGGCCGACCTGGAAAAAGGGTTGGTGGCTGCGCCGAATGGGAAGCTGGTTACCGTGGCGCTGCCGGAGGCGGCGGTGGCGGGGGATTAAGCGCGGCGACCGAACTTTCTTGGATACGAAACCCGCCCTTCCGGCGGGTTTTCCTTTTTCGGCGGAAGCTGGAGCTCTCGCAGATGGCTAGGAAAAGGTAGCGGGTGTTAATCGCCCTGATTGCGACAGTTATCCCTGTAAGCCTCGGAGCTCCGTGCCTGACAGTGCGGCAACCGGCTCGAACAAGTTGACGCTTAAGTCGGGGCGAAGCATCTTCAGGCCGGGGCGGTTCGATGTCGCCCCGGTTTCTCCGAATCACGTTACTCCCGACCCTAATTCAGGCCGAAGGCGTACACGTTGCCGTCATACGAGCCGACATAAACCACACCGTTCACTACTGCGGGTGAGGAGTTCACAGTGCCGCCGGTGGCGTAGCTCCACAACTCGGCGCCGGTAGTGGCGTTCAGCGCGTACACGTTGTAGTCGTACGAGCCCACATAAACCACCCCGTTCGCCACGGCAGGCGAGGAATAGCCGCCGGTGCCGTAGCTCCACAGCAGGGCCCCGGTCTTGGCGTTCAGCGCATACACGTCGTCCCACGAGCCGCTCGAGCCGACATAGACCACCCCATTCGCCACGGCGGGCGAGGAAAACACATAGCTGCGGGTGGGGTAGCTCCACAGGAGGGCGCCAGTGGTAGCGTTCAGCGCGTACACGTTCTGGTCATCCGAGCCGACATACACCACCCCATTCGCCACGGCGGGCGAGGAATACACAAAGCTGCCGGTGGCGTAGCTCCACAGCACGGCGCCGGTGGTGGCGTTCAGCGCGTACACGTTCGCGCCGCTCGTGCCGACATAGACTATCCCATTCGCCACGGCGGGCGATTCCACAGCGCCGCCGGCGCCGTAGCTCCACAGCAGGGCTCCGGTGCCGGCGTTCAGCGCATGCACGCCGTCCCACGAGCCGATATAAACCACCCCATTCGCCACGGCAGGTGAGGCGCCGTCGAGCTCTCCGATGTTGTAGCTCCACAGCAGGGCGCCGGTGCGGGCGTTCAGCGCGTACACGTTGTTGTCGTTCGAGCCGACATAAACCACACCGTTCACCACCGCGGGCGAGGAATTTACAACGCTGCCGGTGGCGTAGCTCCACAGCTTCTTGCCGGTTTTGGCGTTCAGCGCGTACACGTTGTAGTCGCCCGAGCCGACATACACCACCCCATCCACCACGGCGGGCGAGGAATACACATAGCTGCCGGTCGTGTAGCTCCACTTCAGCTGGAGGCTCCCAACATTGTTGACGTTAAGCACTGTCTCACACGGGTTCCAGCGCTTCATGTCAGGCGTGTGGAACTCGCTCCAGTTGAAGGTGGCCGGGCACGTTAGCTTTTGACCCCATGCCGCGGACACGAAGCACGCACAGAGAATCCAAACCAAAATGCTGATTCGTTTCATGATGAACCTCCAGAAGATAAACTGATCGGACGGAAATAGGTTTCCCAGGGGGGAGGTCGGGTCGTTCGTCTCAGGGGGTGCTGCGTCCCGGTGGAGGCACTGCTCTTCGGTGAGGCGGACGCGGTAATAGTAGGCCGACGAGGGCGGCCCCGTCAAGGGCAAGGGTCACATCTTGACGTGCGGCGATCACCAAGAGCCAGAAAGCAAAGCCAGACGCTCCTATTGAAACATCGCCATGACACCAGCAACGATCAAACGTAGCGTGCCTACCGGTGTCCGGGCCATAAATGCCCTGCGGAGTTTTGGCAGCCCCCGGTCGGTGAACGCGGTAAAATCAGCCTGTCGCCATGCGCATCACGAGCCGCCGCGGAACTCTCGTTTTCTTCCTCTGCCTGGGCATCACCCTGGTGGCGCTGGCGGTTGCGCTCAATGTGGGATGGATCATTCTCAACTGGCGCGAAGGCGTGCTGCTGTTCTTCGGGGTCATTTTTTTTGCGCTGATTATTGCGGGCATGATCGTGAATACAACTTTTCTCTTGCGCGAGATTCGGCGCAGTGAGCAGCACGACAGCTTCATCAATGCGGTGACCCACGAATTAAAAACGCCGGTGGCTTCGATCCGGCTGCATTTGGAAACTCTGCAACGACGCGAATTGCCGGAAGCGCAGAAGCAGGAGTTTTATCGTCTGATGCTGAGCGATACCGACCGGCTGACGGCGACGGTGGAACAGGTGTTGCGCGCCGGGCGGGCCGGAGATAAGAAGACGGGGCGGGAAAAGTCTGTGGTTGACTTCCGGCAGGTGGTGCGCGAATGCATGGAGGCGGCGCGGGTGCGGCATCACTTGCCGCCGGAGGCTTTGCGCTATGAGGAAGCGTCGAGCAACGGAGCGGGGATGCGAGTACTGGGCAGCGCTGAAGATCTCCGTACTGCGGTTTTCAATGTTCTGGATAATGCGATCAAATATTCCGGCGAGGATGTGGAGGTGCGGGTGCGTCTGGATATGCCCGATGAAAAACGGGTTGTTCTGAGCGTGCAGGACCAGGGCGTGGGCATTCCTCCCGATGATTTGAAAAGCATCTTCAAGCGCTTTTACCGGGTGAGCCATCGCTCCCTGGCGCATGTGAAAGGAACCGGGCTGGGATTGTTTATTGTGAAGGCGATTGCGCAGAAACACGGCGGCAAGGTGTTTGCCGAGAGCGCGGGAGAAGGCGAGGGCGCCACGGTTACGATGGAGTTGCCGAGGGCCGAACCGTCGAGGGTCGAACCACCGAGGGCGGACGCATGAGCCGGGTGCTGGTGGTGGAAGATGAAGCCCATCTGGCGCAGGGACTTTGTTTCAATCTGCAGGCGGAGGGATATTCCGCCGAGGTTGTGGGAGACGGCGAAGCGGCGACGGATCGACTGTTGGGAAAAAAAGAAAACTTCGACGCCATTGTGCTCGACATTATGTTGCCGGGCAAGGATGGGTTCAGCGTGGTCGCGGAACTGCGTGCGGCGCGGAATTATGTGCCGGTGCTGATGCTGACCGCGCGCAGCCGGCCCGAAGATGTGTTGAAGGGATTTGCGGCCGGCGCGGACGATTATCTGCCCAAGCCTTTTGATCTGTCGATTCTGCTGGCGCGGCTGCAGGGGCTGCTGCGGCGCAGCCAATGGGTGCGGGCGGGGCATGAGGCGACGAATGGGCAGTTCGGATCGGATCCACGCAGCGTCGGCGATTTCGGAACATTTTCGTTCGATGGCAAGACCATCGACTTCGGCACGCTGGAACTGCGTACGGCGGAACAAGTGATTCATCTGACGCTGATGGAATCGGAACTGCTGCGCCACATGGTGCGCAATGACGGGCGAGTGGTTTCGCGCAAGCAGATTCTGGAAGAAGTCTGGGGCCTGCACGAAGACACCGACACGCGCGCCATCGACAATTTTATGGTGCGGCTGCGGCGCTACATTGAAGATGATCCCGCGCAGCCGCGGCATTTACTGACGGTGCGCGGGGTGGGATATAGGTTTTTGGCGAATCCGGAAAAAAAGTGAAGGTTGCCCCGCGATGTATTCGGTCAGGCGGCGTCGTTGAAATGAGGATGTAGCGTCATAGTTCTTCAGATATTGCCTGAATCAAACCGCCTTCAGGAAGCCTAGGCGCGACTGGCACAACTAATGTTCGTGCAATGGGTTTTATTTGGCTGGGGGTCGTCTCATCAATGAACGAAGCAGATTGCCGACTGCCGCTGGGGCTAGAGCCCGCGTCTTTATTGGTTGTAAGGCGATTGGTTCTGAGGCGGCACGACTGAAGTCGTGCCCTTCCCGAGACATTTATGAGACAGCTTCCAGGTTTCTTGCAGACAGGGGCTCTTGCACGACGCTTGGGACCGGATCTCATTTAACGATAACACCCAACGATTAACATTTAACGATTAACACTCAACGATTGGGGCGCTATGAGGCTGACCGCTGTTGTTCTTGTAATCTTAATCGCCATTTCCGCAAGCAAATTCATTGAGGCGCAGGAGCAGCACGAGTGGATTCCTCAGGGGATTCTGAGCTTGCAGCAAAGTGCGTCCTCGAAAACCGACTTCACGTTCGATCATTCCATGCTGGTAGTCGCGTCCAAGCTGGAACCGGATAACGAGGACCTGCGCCGCGTGATCGCAGGCGTGAGCGGGATCTCGGTGCATCGCTACCGTTTTGCGGGGCAGGGGCAATATGACCAGGGCGTTCTGAGTTCCGTGGGCGAAGAGTACCGCGCGGCCGGCTGGAAGCAGTTGATGAATAACCGTGAGAAGGGTGAAGCGCCGAGTGCGACCGATATCTGGGTGCGCTTGGAGAACAACGCGATCAGCAATGTTGCGCTTCTTTTTGCGGAGCCGAATGAGGTCAACTTGGTGGTAGTTTCGGGGTCCATTAGTCCGCTCGACCTTTCCCATCTCGGCGGGCATTTCGGGATCCCGAAGATTGAGGGCGGAGTGGTGGTGCCAAATACTGAGCGGCGGCCGTAACTGAACACGACGCAGCGTCTGCTCAGTTGGGTAAAGTTCTTCTGCAATTCCGTTCTTGTGCAATTCCAGGAGGTAAAGTGAAAAAAATAATCGACATCTGGAAAGCTGGTTTCGCGTGGGGGAAAGGCCTTCATCGGGAGGCCGCTCTGGATTCCCTGCGCAATGTATTGGCGGTAGTGGGAGGGGCAACGATTTTGGCTGATTTCGCGACCATCAAGCTGTGGCTGGTTCTGCCGATGCTTGCGGTTGCTTTTCTGATTTGGTTTCTCGATTACGACCGCCACTTCCGCGGACAGACGGTCGACGAAGCAAAAAGTTAACCGATGACGGCGTTCGTCTTCGACTATGTGCGGCATAGTTCGGCGACCAGGAGCTCCTGGCGCTCCAGCGCGAGGCGATCCACGCGTTGAAGGATCATTCCATAAATGAAGAACGAAGCTCCCGCCAACAGCAGCAAGATCAGCGTGGC
Organism: uncultured Acidobacteriaceae bacterium; assembly: GCA_963818865.1. GTDB lineage: Bacteria > Acidobacteriota > Terriglobia > Terriglobales > Acidobacteriaceae > Sulfotelmatobacter. The sequence goes on along the minus strand of CAWFTQ010000010.1, from coordinate 276,433 downwards.
GATCCAGAAGTTTCCGAATTGCCGCGCTATGGAGAAAACGCTAACGCAAACTCCCACCACTACAAGTTGCAAGACCATGCCCATGAGCGCCGTCATTTGAGAGGCGCGCTGGCGGCCGAACTTCGAGAAATCGAGCTTCCGCGGCGAATACATCGAGAGCACGTTGCCCACGGCAAAATTAAGCGGGGCGGCGAAGAGCAGACCGGCCAGGGTTGCGATGGTGATGTCGAGCGCGGGCCGGCCATAGAGAAGCGCGACCGCAGTCCACGCCACGATGGTTTCGAGAGCGAGGATGCCGGTATGCGTGAGATTTTTCGCCAGCACGATTTCGCGGAACCTTACCGGCGATGCGTAGAAGAACTGGATGCCGCCAGCGTCGCCCCCGAAGGTGTTGTAAACCAGATTGGTTAGCATCAAGAGCATGTAGGCCGCGGCGAAGGGAAATGCCAGATCGGGTGCATGCGTTAAGAAGCCGATGGGACGACGGGCGGAGTTCATGGAGCCCAAGCGGAAGACGACGAGCGCAAAGACGGGCATGATCAATGTGAGCAACATCGGGCCACTGCGCAGGAGATAGCGAACTTCCTTCTCGAAGACGGCGGCGACTGGAGTTGGGAATCCTGGAAGCTTCCAGCCAAGGCGGAGCTGTCGATCCTTGGGTAGAGCCGATGCTGCGGCGGCCTCGTTCAAATTTTCCCCGCGATACTGAGCCAGTAGCCGCACGTGCAGGCCGTAGGCGATCACCATGGCGAAAGCGCACAGCAGAGCAAATGAGCTGAGGGCAACGGGCCACTGCGGATATATGCCTTGCACGATGGCGTCGGCGGCCAGACCGGGTGGAAGAATTCGCTGTACCGGAGCGAGAACTTCGATGAAGCGTTGCGCTTTCTGTTGCACATCCGGCCGGGCGCGTTTGCCGTAGCGGCCGGTGAGTGGTCCGATTAACTGAAAACTCAGTGTGAGCAGAACGAACAGAACACCCATGATTTCGCGGGTGCGGCGTTGCGCCAGCCAGCGCTCCACCCAGGCGAAGATCATTTGCATGAACAGCAGATTGAAGGCGGCGGAGGCAAATAAAACCAACAGCGTCCAGGGGAGCAATGCGGGTTTTGCAAAAACCACGCCTACCAGGATTCCGAACAACCACAGGCTGCCGATCACGCTGGCGGGATCGAACGCACCATACGCCAAACGCACCAGGAAATAGGAGCCGTAGCTGAGCGGGAAACGCAGCAAGTCCGAGGAATCGGAATGGCTGGTGAAGGCGGTCGCCATGATGGGGAAGAATTGCCAGAAGAAAAAGATGATCCACAAAAATAGCGCCAGCATTTGCAGCTTACCTTGCGTGAGAAATACATAGGCCAGAATGCCCATGCCGAAAGCGCCGCCCAGTCCGAGGATGGTGAATGCTAGCGAGATAAGAATGCGGGAGAGCAGCTCCAGTTTGCCTTGGGCAGTGCGCAGTGCGTTGACGAAGAGGCGCCAGCGGAGCCATGCGATGGCGGCGAGTTGGCCTCGTCGGTGCAGCGTCAGACTGCCGTCGTTCATGCTGTTCATCCCAGCCACGACAACTCCTGATCGGTGCGGCGCTCGCCGCCTACAGTGCGCAGGAAAATCTGTTCCAGAGTCAATTTGTCGCCGGGTTCGGACGCCGCGCCATCGCCGTCCGGGTTGGGCGTCTGCGCTTCCACGCCAGCGCGAAGCTCTTCGAGCGATCCCTGCGCCACCAACTGTCCCTGATGAATGATGGCGACGTGACTGCAGAGGCGCTCCACGATTTCGAGCACATGCGAGGTGAGAAATATCGTGGCGCCGCGCGCGATCATGCCTTGCAGCATCGACTTCAGGGTTCCGGAGGCGATGGCGTCCACGCCTTCGAAGGGCTCGTCCAGGAATAAAACTTTGGGGCCGTGAATCACGGCGGCGGCCATTGCCAGTTTTTTTTGCATGCCGTGGGAGTAATCGGTGACCAGTTTTTTCGGCTGATCGGCGAGTTGCATGAAGTCGAGGAGTTCCGCGGTGCGCTTGGCGGCGGTTATGCGGTCGAGACCGTACATGCGTCCGGCGAAGTTCAGGAACTCCGATCCGGTCAGTCTTCCGAAGAGCGCCATGCCTTCGGGGACGACGCCGATTTGGCGCTTCACTTCGACTGGATTCTTCTCCAGATCCAGTCCGAGAATTTCAATTCGTCCCGCGCTCGGCGCTAAAAGACCGGTGAGCATTTTGATGGTGGTGGATTTGCCGGCGCCGTTGGGGCCGAGGAAGCCGAAAAACTGTCCGGGCGCGACGCGCAGATCGATGCCATCCACGGCGATGAGTTCTCCGAAGCGGCGGGTCAGGGCTTGGGTAGAGATGGTGGGAGCGAGATCCATGAAAGTTCTGAATCTAGCACAAGCGCATCCGGTGGGCGAATCCGCTAAAAACAGCAAAAGCTGCGTTGAAATTACCGATCGCCTGAATGAAAAAGACGCCCTGGCCTTACGGCAGGGCGTCTTGGTTTGGCAGAACTGCACCGGGTTAGAACAGATTCCAGAGGAATTGGTTGTAGACGTCGTGGTGATATTGCACTTCGGGCGCCTTCACAAACGTTCCCAGCAGGCGCGGGCAGCGGTCGGCGGCTGCTTGCTTCAGGTCGGCGTAGCGGCCTTTCACATCTTCGCCCAGAAGTTCCGTGGTCCATTCTGACTTGCGGAAGTCTTCGAGAGCGGTGTAAATGTTGTCTGGCAGGTAGCGCTCGGCTTGGCGTAGATTCTTGATCTTCGAGGTATCGCCGTCGATTCCGCTCTTGAAGATTGAGAGCATCACCAGATACGGATTGGCATCTGGCGCCACGGAACGAACTTCCACCCGCATGCTCTTCTCGTTGCCGATCGGAATTCGGATCATGGACCCACGATCGACGGCGGACGCCTTGATCTGGTTCGGAGCCTCGAAGTGCGGATCCAGACGGCGATACGCATTCACGCTGGGGTTTAGCAGGAGGCAGATATCATTGCCATGGGTGAGGATGCGATCGAGGAAAGCCCAGCCCATCTTGCTCAGCTTCTCTTCGCCCTTCGCGTCCCAGAACAGGTTCTTACCGTTCTCGCTAATCGAAACGTTGGTGTGCATACCGCTGCCGTTGACGCCCACCACGGGTTTGGGCAGGAATGACGCGGTTAATCCCATGTTGGTCGCAACCTGGCGGCAGATCAGCTTGTAGAGCTGAATCTGGTCGGCGGCGGCGACTACTTCGCCGTATCCGTAATTAATTTCGAATTGTGAGGGCGCGACTTCCGGGTGGTCTTTCTCATTCTGGAAGCCCATGGAGCGCTGTACTTCGGCAGTGGTATCGATGAAAGTACGCAGAGCATCGCCGGGCAGCGAATGGTAATATCCGCCGGTGTTCACGTATTCGAACTTGTCGGTTTCGTGATAGCTGCGCTCCGCGTCCGCACCCTTGAACAGGAAGCCTTCAATCTCATTAGCGGCGTTGAGGGTGTAGCCTTTCTTCTTGTTCAGGGTTTCGGCGTAACCCTTGAGCACGCCGCGAATGTCGGCGGTGTAGGGAGTTCCGCCCTTGTCGATGACTTCGCCGAATACCAGCACTTTGCCGGAACCGAAGACGTCCGCGTGGCGCCCAGTAGAATGCCGACCAGTCGATGCCGAGGCGCAGATCGCTCTCGCGCTGCGCGGTGAAGCCGCGAATCGACGAGCCATCGAAGGTGAGATTGTCCCAACTTTTGATCAGAAACTTCTTGTCGTAATCGAGCATGTGCAACCGGCCCTCGAGGTCGCTAAAGAGCACGGTCACGGCCTTGATTCGTTTTTCGTCGGTCAAATACTTCAACCGCTCTTCCTGAATTTTATGGATGGGGACGCGTTTACTGCGCTGTTCTTTTGCCTTTAGATTGAGGTCTTCCAGTTCGTCGTAAGTAAGGGCCAGAAAATTGCGAAGTTCATTAGGCATGGATGGTCTTCAGTCTCCTTATTCGTAGTCTGCGAGAATTTGTTCAGCAAGTGACGCCAGCAAAACATGGAGTTGAAAGTGGCTGGGGGTGTACTGAGAAGAATAACGCGAGTTTTGGTCTGGGACAATCGAAAAAAGACAATCGAAAAAGCTGATGCGAGCTAGAAAGAGAATTTGTTGAGCCGACGACTTTGGGACTGATCCCATACTCGCCGCCTGAGGCAGAAATTCCTTCCAAGTGGTCCAGTATACGGTAGAAGCGAACGATGCTCGGGACCGTCAACGGAGATTGCCAGAAGGCGGAAACCCGTGTCTTACAGACTCGCTTGTAGGCTGCTCGGCGATGCGCGTGCTCGCCTAATGAAATATCCTTGTCAAGACTTCACTAATTAAGGGAGCCGTCGAATGTCCAAGCTAAGGATCGATGAAGGCGGAAGCATGATCGTTTGGATGCTGATCTTCTGCACCCTGTCGACAGCACAAGTGGGGACAACAAAGAAGGTCGTCGGGTATTACTACGGGAAGGGACGGCCAGGTTACGAGTTTTCTCAGGTGCCGGTTCAGGAGCTGACACACCTGATTTATTCGCACGCCAAGCCAACGGCGCAAGGCGAATGCGAATTGGCTCATCCTGACTTAGATGTACCAAACTTACGGGCTCTCAGGACTCTAAGGGCTGAAAATCCCAGTCTTTTGGTGCTGCTTTCTGTTGGGGGATGGAGCGGTTCAAGGTATTTTTCCGATGTCGGAGCCACCGCTTCGGCGAGGCGGCAGTTTTCCGCATCTTGCTCGCAAATTGTTGAGAAGTACGCCCTCGACGGACTGGACATCGATTGGGAATACCCGGTTACTGGCGGGAAGCGGACCGATCAAAAGCGGGGAAGCGATAAAGAAAATTTCGTTCTTCTTCTGAGAAACCTGCGCACTGACCTGGACGCGATCGGGCAGGGACGCCACTTGCTGCTTACCATCGCATCCACTGGCTACAGAAATCATTTGAATGATCTGTCGCTGAAGGAAATGTCTGACATCCTGGACTGGTTTAATCTCATGGGCTATGACTTCAACGAGATGCAGCCTAAGCGTACATCTCATCACAGCGGCCTTTTTGCGTGGACGGCTCCAAAGCTCGATGCTGAGGCGATCAAGTACGCAAATTCTGATGCTGCTGTGCAATGGTATTTAGATCACGGTGTCCCACCTGAAAAGATTGTGCTGGGCGTGCCGTTTTACGGGCAGGTTTGGGCCAGTGTCTCTGACGAGAACTACGGATTGTACCAACCCTTCAGAGGCAGGCCGGGAGAAGATGGCGTGTTGAGCTACCGTGAAATTCAGCAGAACTACCTGCCCGTTTATACCCGACATTGGGACGATCAAGTGAAAGTGCCATGGCTCTACAACAAAGAGACAAGAATCATGATCAGCTACGAGGACCCGGAATCGATAGCCGCGAAGGCGAAGTATGTAATTCTGAAACATCTCGGCGGGATGATGTTTTGGGACCTGGGTCAGGACGATAGCAGATCAACTCTTCTTAACACGATCCATAATCAACTTGGCGGCTATTAGACTGCGTCAATGCTGCTTGCCAGCTGCGGAACTTGTGACTTGCAGACTCGCGTCGTAAGCGGCTCTCGCGATGCGAGCGATCACCTGCTCGCGGGCGCCCTCGTCCGCAGTCGAATCCGTCACGAACACAGCGATTGCAATTCGCCGTCCGTCTGGTAGCGGAATGAGCCCTATATCATTTGTGGCGTGCGCTACTCCGTGGTCCACGTCGGAGGTACCCGATTTGTGAGCCACAAGCACTCCCTCCGGCAGATCACCATCCAGGCGCTTTGTGCGGACAGACGGGGTCATCCAGCCTAAGAGCAGATGTGTGTGTTCCGATGTCAGCGGCGAGTTGTCGCTGATCGTGCGAAGCAAGTGGACGGCTCCCACAGGCTCGAACCAGTTTCGGTATTGGGCTGACACTTCGTGATGAAGGGCTGCTTCACTGTCCTGAAGATGGAAGCCGTTAATTCCAAGCGCAGCAATATAAGTGTTGACGGCTTCGGGGCCGCCCGCCAGACGCAGCAGAATATCCGCTGCTACATTGTCGCTCAGTGAGACGGTCAATCGCAGAAGCTCGCGTAAGGGCACGTCGACTCCAGCGTCAGGATATTTATCCTGCAAAGGGCTATAAGCATGCGGCAGAATGCGGTCACTCGGAAGGAACCGCATCGGCTGATCCATCGAAAACGTCCCTTGCTCGATCTGATGCAGAACGGTGAGAGCGAGCGGCAGCTTGAAGACGGACTGCATGGGAGGGTGCGCCTTCGGATTGAGATCGCAATTTAGTGTTGAGCCGGGCAGCGTACAGGCCACTGACACTTTGCCGTTAGCTTCCGCAGCAATGGCACGAATCTGCTGTCGCAAAGGCTCCTGTGCAAGTGCGGATGCAGTACAGAGAGTAAGAAGCAGAGCTAGACGCATGGGGCTCAGTATAGGGGATCAGTAGTTGTTCCGGCGCCGCTAGCGCACACCCAGTCCAGTTCCCGGCAACATCTTTATGATGACGCCGAGCGCGGTGAGAACGGCGAGGTAGTAAATGGTTGTGGAGCGGCTGGGATGTGAGGGAAAGTTTCCGGCGAAAAATATTTGATATCCCGCACCCAGCGCTACAAGGAAGAACATATTTTCGCCCAGCACCAGCCACAGAGCGAGACATGCGGTGAGCAGGATGATGCGCTCCACCTTGCTCAAGGCCAGGGCGGCTTGGCCGCCGTCGAGAATCCAGACGGGAATCAGGTTCAGCAGATTCAGCACGGCGCCGGCTCGCGCCAGAGCTGCCCAGAGCGGATTGCCCGTCTGCCACCACAAAGCGGCGCAAGCGACTGCCGTGAAAAATCCAGCGAGCGGCCCGGCCAGGCTGATGGCCGCACGGGTTTCCAAAGGCACGCCCATCGCCTGCCAACGCACGTAGGCTCCCAGGCCGGGAAGAAACACCGGCATATCTGCCGGCAAACCGCGGCGTTTAATGTCGATGAAGTGGCCCATCTCGTGGAGCAGAATCAGCGCCGCGAATCCGATGCCGAACTTCATTCCCCAAGCGGCCCAATAGATGCCGATAAACGCGGCGAAGCTGAGCAGGAATTTCAGCTTGAAAAGTGCGAACAGAATCGTCTTGCCTTTTGCCAAGAGAACCGCGATAGGGCCCACGGGACCAAGGCGCTTGGCCCACTTGTTGTCTTTATTTTTATCTGTCGGCTCTGGCAGAGCGGCCTGATTCGCGGCGACTTCCAGACCGTGGGCGTGCTCTTTGATCCAGTCGTACTGCTTAGAAGTCCGCGGCAGAAGATTTAGTCCGGCAAGCCATCGCTCGCGCGCCCGCCAGAAGTCACCCTTTGCCTCCAGCGCCTTTGCCTCCGCGGCCAGGCGATCCAGTTCGTCGGAGTGTACCAGCGCGTGACATTGGTCGCAGACCAGCGCGCCAGGCGGGAGCTCGTGCGCGCAGCGCCTGCAGTTTCGAATCAGTTCAGGAGTGATGGAGGACACAACTCTCGATATTACGCGCGTCAGCCCGCGCTAACTCGCGCCGGTGGCGGAGGCGAAGATTGAAACGGTCCAGCAAGCGCGGGCAATCTCGCTTGCGTGGTCTGCCATGCGATGCGAATTCCGATGAAAAGAATGAAGAGGCCGATGGCGCCATGGAAGAAATCGCTCAGCTCCAGGAAGGGGGACGCAAGTCCAAGAAACGCTAATTGCAGGAAAGCCTTGCCGCGGTCCATCGCAGGTTTGGCGGGCGTGGAGTCGGACTGCTGTCCCGAATCTTGATCTTGTTGCCGCGGTTCATCCGTTAACTGCTGTTGTTGCGAAGTGCGTTGCGCATGCCTCTGCTCGCCGGCGTAGTGAATCCAGATTGGAATCGCCGCCATCGAAACTGCCGCGTAGGTGAGCAAGGCGGCGGTGATCTGGTAGCGGCGTCCGCCGTGTCCGTTCGATCCTTTCATCATGGCCTTGCCGACCATCCAGCCCACGGCCAGCGAAATATAGCCGATGATGATGCCGGTCATGATTTCAAACGCGGCGTACAAAATCAGTCCGGCAATGGCGGCGCCGATGCCGAACAGGAGCGCGCGCATGTAATCGGCATGGCTCTCCCGCGGCAATTCGCTCTGCGCCTTTTCGGCACAACCGCGGCAGGCCATTGCTCCGTTCAAGCGGTAATAGCTTCCGGCGATCGGTTGCTGGCAGAAGTGGCAGTGATCGGCGCCCGGCGATCCGAGATATTCGGCGGTACCGAACTGCGGCGTCGTGTTGTCGAAGTTGGCGTTAGTCATAGTCTGAAAACGTTTACGAATGGGCAGCTACGGGGCATAGGGCTGGGCGTAGTAGCCGGTACGCGCGCGCGCCGTGAGTCCAGGCTTGTCGACGGTTATTGCGATGGCATGGTATTCGTTTGCCCGGTCGGCGCGGGCGGCCTGGAAGGAGAGGACATAAAAAGCGTCGGCATCCGAGACGCACTGAGCAATTTCAGTGGTGAGATCGTTGCTGGAATTGAGCACGCGCCCGCCGCTCTGAACCGCGAGCACCTGCAAGCTGAGATTGGCCGGCATAACCCGGTTCGCAGAGGTCACGCCTTTCAAGAATTCCTTGTAGTAAACAATCCGAATTCCACCTGCATCCGCGAGGCCCAGCGGGTCGATGCTATAGAGAGTGATGCGGGCCTGCCTCATTTCGGTGGAGGCAGATACGATCGAATCGAAGAAATGCTGCTCTTGCTTACTGGTAAGCTCGATGCGCGGTCCCGACAACAAAGGCCATCCCGGACTGAACCAAACCATGAGTTTTCTGCCGGGGCGAGTTTTCTCGTACTCGATAAAATTGGTCAGGGCTTTAAGCGACAAGTCGAAACGCTCCGCGGCGCCCCAGAAGCCTTGCGAGCGATTGATAATCCGCAGCCCGGTTTCGTATTGATCGTAAAGTGCGGCCAAAGCATTTCCATCGCGCGAGGAGGTTTTCTGTATTTCGGTTCCGGTGTCGGAGAACACGATGAGCGAAGTTGGCAGCGCGAGTTTGCCGCCGTTCTGCAGCAAGAACTTCTTCAGTTCACTGCGCTCGTAGGTGACGGCCTGGAAGGGAGCATTGACGGCGTCAACCACCAGAACAACTTCAACGGGAGGATCGCTGGCTGCGGCTGCGGTGCTATCCACGGCTTGAAACGAGAGAATGTTCTCCGGCCGCTTGTCGTCGAGAATAGTGAAGTCCTGCTGCTGTAATCCGCGGACGGGTGAGCCTGATTTGTCCGTGACCTGCACGTCGAGTTGAATTCGGCGCTCCGCCGGGACGGAGGCTGCGGAGGACGGGGCTTTTGCCGGCTCCGCAGACCGGGGTTGCAGCTGGGGAGGTGGAGTATTCTGCGCCGATAAGGTCGAGAAAGAAAGAAACAGGACAAATAGAAACCAAAAGAAACGATCCATGCTGCTTCACCTCGTACTGCTTCACCTCGTCACGGATTCTTTTCTATCCTTCCGCTAACCTTAACAGGTTGCCGCGAGCATGGAGTTTAGCTACTGGCGGTGGGTAGAAGCTCCGGCGGCGATTTCGCGCAGCGCGCTGACAAATTCCGCAGCGGCGTTAGGATCGGCCAGAGCCTCCAAGCGAACAGTAGCGGAAAATTGCGGCGACTCTGGACGGAAGTGAACCTGCAGAATGTCCTGCCGCCGCGCTGACATTAACGCATTCAGTTCGGCTGACGGATCCTGCTTCCAGTGCGTCCGCGTGGTCAGGATGACCGGGCCGGGTTCGAAGATATCCCACTCGCGGCCGTCGCGCTTGCGCGCAGAGATACCGCGGTTATGCGCGCACCAGCGATGGCGCACTACTTCCAGATGGAAGGTGGGAGAACCATCCAGGTCGGCCTCGAAGGTCAGCGTTTCTTTTTGCCGGTGCCAGCAGCTCATTAGCCACTGCACGGGAAGAGGCCGGGGGCGGAAGCGAAGGGTTACGCGGGCATTCTCGAACCAGCGGGAGGGAAAATGCAGCCGCGCCTGCAGGCGCGAACTCCCCATCCAGCGGGATTCGAGGATGCGCCCCTTGCCGGCGCATGCGTCCTGCACCCAGCGCAAGGCCGCCGCGCCTTTTTTTCGGTTGTAATGGGAAAACACGACGTACCACAGCCCCAGGATGGCGACCGAAGCGACCACGTCAATTAGGAGAAGGCGCCCCACACGCTTTCCTCTGATGCTCATGGTACGTCTGGGGTTGCGGAGGAAGCAAGGGGCAATCGTCTCCAATTCATTAAACTGTGGAAAAACTGGAATTAAAGCCTTTTTGCGGCCGAAGCGAGCCGGTTTCGGGCATGGAACTCCCGGCTACAATGGCCGCGTGCCCTTCGTCATTCGTGACTTCCAGCCCGCCGACTTCGACACGCTTTGGCGGATCGATCAAACCTGTTTTCCTGCGGGCATTTCCTATTCGAGGGCGGAACTGAGACTCTACATGCGTCGCCGCGCGTCGTTTACGCTGATCGCGGTAAGCGGGGAGCCCGATGCCGCCATTGCCGGCTTCATCGTAGCCGAAGCGGGCGCCCGGGCTCGCGGCCACATCATCACGATTGACGTGATCGCCGCCGCACGCCGATTTGGTGTGGGATCGCTGCTGCTGCGCGCTGCTGAAGATCGTCTGATCTCTGCCGGATGCCGTTCGGTCGAACTGGAAACTGCCGTGGATAACGTCTCTGCCCTCATGTTTTATAAGCGGCACGGCTACAGTGTGATCACAACCTATCCGCGCTATTATTCCAATGGCGTGGATGCGTCGGTGCTGGAGAAGACTCTGGTCTGATTGTTGTGTGGTTACTTGTTTTGTTGTTACTTTGCGCCGATTCGATTTGCGCTTTCCCCGCTCTTCCAGCTACCTTGCCTGTGATGAAAGTTGCTGCCGTTAAAGTTGCCGCCGTTAAAGTTGCCATTCAGGGCGAGCTCGGTTCCTTCAGCCACGAAGCCGCGGAGCAAATGGTGCCGCGCTGCTCGGTTGTCTCGTGCGCACGATCTGCCGAAGTGTTTGATCGTGTCGAGAAGGGCTCGGTGGCCGCCGCAGTCATCCCCATCGAAAACTCGCTGGCCGGCACCGTTGCCGAGCACGCCGACCTGCTGATGGCTCGGGATGTATTTATTCAAGCGGAATTCCTGTTGCGCATCGTTCACAATGTGATTGCGGCCCCAGGGGTGAAGCTCATCGCGGTGCGCAGGGTCCTTTCTCATCCGGTGGCGCTCGATCAGTGCCGCGACTTCTTCCGTCACCACACGAACATCGAGCCCGTCCCCTTCTACGATACCGCAGGCAGCGTGAAGCACGTTGTCGCCGAGAACCTGCCCGATGCAGCCGGCATCGCGGGACGACGCGCCGCTCGCGAATATTCGGGAAAGATTCTCCAAACCGGGATCGAAGACGACAAGCGCAACTTCACCCGCTTTCTTTTGATCCGCAAGGTGAGAGCGCAGACCACCGGCACGAGGCAAAAAGCGAGCGCAACCTCCGTACCCCACTACCAGCGCCTGATCCCGGCCGGAGCGAACAAGACCTCGATCGCGTACAAGCTGAAGAACCAGCCCGGGGCTCTGTTCAAATCGCTCAGCGTGTTCGCGCTGCGGGACATCAGTTTGAGCAAGATCGAGTCTCGCCCCATGCGCGGTCGGCCTTGGGAGTACGTCTTTTATGTGGACTTCCTGCGCGGCGACGACGAACCCGCGCGGAATGCCTTGCGCCATCTCGGCGAAGTGGCGGAGTTCGTAAAGGTGCTGGGAATCTATCCGGCGGCGTGAAGCGTACAAGCTCTTCCTAAGCCGAGGGTGGCCGCGCTTGGAACGGGGTCGGCATCACCGCAATAGCCCCGGTACCTTGGGCATCATGTTGTTCGCCCGAAAATGCCGATAGAATGCAACAGTCCCTTGACGATCGCGTCGAAGGGATGAAACCTTTCCCGAAGAGTATCATCTAAGGTTGAGTGAGTTACACTCAAGGAGAGCCAATGAGCCAACAGCCGCTTTCCGAGCCGATTGCTAAGACCCGGGAAATAAACGATGTACGGGCGTTGCCCGTGCTTCCGGTGCGGGATACCGTTCTTTTTCCGCATGCCGTCCTGCCCCTCACCGTGGGACGGGAAAGTTCCGTCCAGCTTATCAATTCGCTCGGAGAGGATAAAACCATCGTAGTTGTCGCGCAGCGCGAAGCGCGCGTCGACAACCCTCAACCCAGCGATCTTTATACGGTCGGTACTTCCGCAGTCGTTCATAAAGTCGTCAAGATGCCCAACCAGAGCCTGTTTGTGTTTGCCGAAGGCCTGGAGCGGGTGCGTTTAGGCGAGTTCACGCAGTTGGCGCCCTTTATGCGCGCCCGCGTGTCGCCGATTCCGGAAGCCGCTTCGCCCGAAAGTTCGGAAATCGAAGCGCTGCAGCGTAATGTGCTGACATTATTCCAGCAGATCGTCGCCGGTTCGCCCACGCTTTCCGACGAACTTTCCACCGTGGCCCTGAACATTGACGAACCGGGCCGACTGGTGGATTTCATCGCGTCATCTTTGCCGTCGCTATCCACGCCTGACAAGCAGGACACGCTGGAAACGCTGGACATTCGCGTGCGCCTGGAGAAGATCAACCAGCACCTCGCCAAAGAACTTGAAGTGCAGCAACTGCGCAACAAGATCCAGAGCGAAGTGCAGGACCGCGTGCAGCAAACTCAGCGTGAGTATTACCTGCGCGAGCAGATGAAGGCGATTCAGAAAGAATTGGGCGAGCAGGATGAAGGCCAGCGCGACGTTGAAGACCTGAAAAAGAAAATCGACGAAGCCGGGATGCCCGACGAAGTGAAGAAAGAAGCGCTCAAGGAATTGGGCCGCCTGGCGCGCATGTCTCCCATGGCTGCGGATTATTCGCTTACGCGCAACTACGTCGAGTGGCTGGCCGTGTTGCCCTGGGCCAGAACTTCCGGGGTGGAAATCGAGATTCCGAAGGCGAAGGAAATTTTGGACACGGATCACTACGACCTGGAGAAAGTTAAGGATCGCATCCTGGATTATCTTTCGGTTCGCCGGTTGAAGCCGAATATGAAAGGTCCGATCTTGTGCTTTGTCGGTCCTCCGGGCGTGGGTAAGACTTCGCTGGGCAAATCGATCGCGCGCGCGTTGGGGCGCAAGTTTGTGCGGCTGTCGCTGGGCGGGGTGCACGACGAGGCCGAAATTCGCGGCCATCGACGCACTTACATCGGAGCATTGCCGGGGCAGATCATCCAGGGCATTCGGCGTGCGGAGACCAAAGATCCGGTTTTCATGTTGGATGAAATCGATAAAGTGGGGCGCGACTTCCGCGGCGATCCGGCTTCCGCGTTGCTCGAGGCGCTCGATCCGGAACAGAATTCGAGCTTCCGCGACAACTATCTCGATGTGACGTTCGATCTGTCGAAGGTGCTTTTCATCACGACCGCGAACATGCTCGATCCCATCGCGGAGCCGTTGCGCGATCGTATGGAGATCATCGAACTGCAGGGCTATAGCGAGGAAGAGAAGCTGCACATCGCGGTGCGCTACCTGGTGCCGCGGCAAGTGGACGAGAATGGCATCACGGCGGGGCAGATCGAATTTCCCGAGGCTGCGTTGCGTTATGTGATTCGCCACTACACGCGCGAGGCGGGGGTGCGCAGCCTGGAGCGCACCATCGGAACCATCTGCCGCAAGCAGGCGCGGCGGCTGGCCGAGGGCAAAACCGAAAAGCTGGTAGTGACGCAGGAGATCATTCAGGAATTTCTTGGCGGCATCAAGATCCGCACCGAAGGCGAGATTGAGGAACGCACGGAGCGTCCCGGAGTGGCTGTGGGTTTGGCCTGGACGCCATCGGGCGGGGACGTGCTGTTCGTGGAAGCCAATGCCATGAAGGGCAAAGGTGGATTCACCATGACCGGGCAGATTGGCCAGGTGATGCAGGAATCCATGCAAGCGGCGCTTACATGGGTGCGGTCGAACGCCGCGCAGTTGGGCATTGCGGAAACCTTTTTCGCCGACCACGACATTCACATGCACGTGCCGGCGGGAGCGATCCCGAAGGATGGGCCTTCGGCGGGCGTGACCATGGCGACTACGCTGGTGTCGTTGTTGACGGGGCATCGCATTCGTCCGCTGCTGGCGATGACGGGCGAGATCACGCTCAGCGGCAACGTGTTGCCGGTGGGAGGCATTAAAGAAAAAGTGCTGGCGGCCAAGCGCGCGGGAGTGACCCACGTGATTCTGCCGGCGGAAAATAAAATGAACGTGGAGGAAGATCTGACGAAAGAGCAGATCGAGAATCTCACGGTTCATTACGTGAAGACGATTGATGAGGCGCTGCGGGTTTCGCTGCCGGAGGTGGCGGAGTCAACTGCGGCGAAGATGCTGGCGACGACGCCGGCGGCGGCTCACGACAAGGCGTTCGCGCAAGCGTAAAGGCAGTTTGAAGTTTCCGGTTTCCGGTTGCCAGTCCTTTTGGGGCTGGCAATTTTTTTGGGTTTTTCGTCTTACGTGTTCCGGCTGGAACATCTCAAAATGGCGAAAGTCATTTTAGGCTGCGGAAGAAGTGTCCACGTTCGAGGGGAATGACCACGGAAGTGGACTTGACTTGCGCGTCCGGCAACGGACGGACGGGATCACCGATGGGGATCAAAGTCGATCTTTACGGTTATGGTTTCGTTGGAGACGGCCGGTGCGTATTTCCACTCTTTGATTGCCTCCATAGCGGCCTGACCGAGATAGGGGCTTCCACCGAGAAGAGTGGCTTTCTGCACAGTGCCGTCGGGAGCGATCAGAACCTCTATCCGCACCACTCCCCCGATGAAGAGTCGCTTCAAGGCTGCGGGATATTTAGGGTCTACTCGAGTTATTAGCTTTCTTTGCTTGAATTTCTGATCGAGGGTCTGCGAGAGAGATGGGACTATGCTTAGAAACGCGAGCATCATCGTCATCATGAGCAGCCCGAGAGTAGCCGGGCGGCGATACCTGGTGGTGGGCCGGCGGTTCGTATCTTGCCGCTTCAACATACTTTTTCAGGACTCGTAAAGCTACCGCGATTCTATGGTTAAGCCATAAACCTCTTGCGTGCTGAGATCGCGCACAAACATCCAGGATCCGTCGGGAGTACGACCGCTCCAAAGGCCGAAAGCGCCCGGGTAGCGAGCGATCCCCTCAAGCGCGAACACCCGTTCCGCCTTGGATTCCCCTAGCTTTACTCTTCGAATCGTCTCCACGCCAGTGACCAGGTCGTCGAAATAAAGATACTTGCTGTCCGCGGACCAAACCGGATAGCTAACCGCACCCGCAGGCTCGGTCAGCCAGTTCGTCCATTTCTGGGTTTCAAAGTCGAACAGCTTTAGGGTTGTGAAATCGGGCGAGAGTGCGGCAACATATCTTCCATCAAGCGACCATCGGGGGCTAAATAGTGCGTCAGAGCCGGGAAGGGTTGCGGTTTTCCGCGTTTTCAAGTCCACAATTCGAATATTGATCCCTTCGGCGGCGTGCAAATATCCAAACATGATCCGGGTGCCGT
This sequence comes from uncultured Acidobacteriaceae bacterium, assembly GCA_963818865.1. Taxonomy (GTDB): domain Bacteria; phylum Acidobacteriota; class Terriglobia; order Terriglobales; family Acidobacteriaceae; genus Sulfotelmatobacter. Next base: position 260,932 of record CAWFTQ010000010.1, on the reverse strand, counting down.
CGCTAGACCAATTGGCGTCCACTTGGCTGCGACTCTCCGGCAGAATTTCTGTGGAAGTGCCGCCGCCCGCAGGAATGACCAAGATTTTCGACGGCTTGCCGGGTTGCATGCTGACATAAGCGATTTGCTTTCCGTCTGGCGACCAACGCGGCAAGGCTGCGCGTTCGGGTGGCGAGGTGAGCTGCAGCCGTGCCGTGCCGTCGGCACGGCACCGCCATAACGTACCTTCGGGAATTGTTACATACGTAATCCACTTCTCCGCGGGCGAGAAATCCAAGTCAGTAGCGGAAAGGCCGGGTATCACCGGATCGAACCTCTTCTTATCGCCGTTGTATTTCACGACCTCGCCCACAGGTTGAACACCGATCGCCCAGATTGTCTTGTTGTCGCTGGCGGGCGAAGCGTTTCCGAATGACGTCGGTCCGCTAGTCAGCTGAATAGGAAGAGACGGCGTGCCTCGGTCAGCGCCCCGCCCGGATTCGGGCAAAGCCCAAAGGCTTGTCAGGTTCGACGGTTCGCCCTCGGTTGCCTGGAAAACGTAATAGCGGCCGTCGGCTGTCCAACGGCCGCAGCAGGCAGCCGAGGCTTTCCGCCAGTTCGCCAGCAAAACATGCGGGTCGGATCCGTCTGCATTGATTTCCCAAAGCTCAGTGGTGTTTTGAGGAACGTCACTGACCGAAAAGCGGATACGCCGACTGTCTGGCGAAAAGCGGGGCGCGAACACAGATCCATTCGCGGTGAACAATTCATGCAATCCCGTTCCTGTTGAACCGGCGAGGTAAAGAACTGACCCTTTGCTAAACGCAATGTGTTGGCTCTCGTCAGACCAAGAGGCATCGCGCCCAGTGAGATGGCCAACTCGCTGTGGAGACCCATTAGCCAGCGGCAGAGTCCAGAATTCGTTATCATCGAATCCGCTTTGGAGCGGTGAAACTAACAGCCTGGTGCGATCGGTTGAGAGATCAAGAGCTCGCTGGCCTGAGAAGAGGCTCGGTATTATCGTTCGATCTGAGCCTTGCAAGGAGAGTCTAGTGATTACCTGATGCGCGCCCGACCCTTCTGTCACGTAAAGATGGGAATCGTCCGACAATAGACTTGTCTTGCTGGCTCCGTCACGCGTGACCTGAGTGATGGAAGTCACGGTTGGCAAGGGGGACGGGTGAGCGCGGTCCCTGGAACAAGCGGCGAGAGCGCCAATCACTCCAACGGTTGTTGCGACAGCGACAAACGGGGAAATCTTAGAGGCTAATGCTCGCCTGGTGACAGCGATCATGTCGCGATGTTATCAAGGATACGGTGCTTGCTCGGAAACCTTGGGGAGCGCCCGAATGGATTGGATTCCATGAGCGGCCTGCAAGCGGAAATGAGGCCTACTGTTTGGCGGTAGGGCGAGGTGAGTGCGCTGGACTAGCCGACTCGGGTTAGACTGGCAGCAGGCTGGCAGCGACTGCCCGATCACCTCATGCGAGTGCACGTTCTCTTTTTCGGTGTGTTGAAAGATCTCGTGGGGAAGGCAAGCGATTGGATTGAACTGCGTGATGGCGCGCCGGTGCGCGAGGTGCTGGAGCATTATGCGGCGCAAGCGCCGGGGCTGAAGGAATCGCTGGCTGCGCTGGCGGTGGCGGTGAATCAGGAATACGCAGGACCGGAGTCTGTGCTGAAAGCCGATGACGAAGTGGCGTTGCTGCCGCCGGTGAGTGGCGGGTTGGGAGAATCAGCGGAGTGCGACGCGGCTTCCGGATTGCCGGAGGGACCCTTCGACTCCGCTCAGGGCAAGCGCCAGCGCTACGCTTCGATAATCCGCGATCCGATTGATACGGCGCTGGTGCTGGCCAAAATCAAGCGTGGCGAGGATGGGGCGAATGTCGTGTTTGAGGGCGTGGTACGCAACCAGACGCGGGGCCGCAAGACGCTCTATCTCGACTACGAGGCCTACGAAGAGATGGCGTTGCGGCAGATGGACGGGCTGGCCGAGCAGGCGCTAAAACAATTCCAGGTGCGCGACGTTGCCTTGGTCCATCGCTTGGGACGGCTGGAGATTGGCGAGACCAGCGTGCTCATCGTGGTGGCGTCCGCGCACCGGGCGGCGGCGTTCGATGCGTGCCGATGGTTGATTGATACACTGAAGCGCACGGTTCCCATCTGGAAGAAAGAGTATTTTGAGGATGGCGCGGTGTGGGCCGATGGGGAACCGTTCCCCGCCGAAATTCCGGGTGTAAATTACCGCGGCTAAATTCCGAGGCCGCGGGCAGCCCGGCTGCAGACGGCGCATCTAAGTGAACGGGCTGAGCATGCTGGATGCCTCGCTTTGCCCGGCTGGACCGAAGGCGGCTGTTCCCACGTATATTTCATTTATCGAATGAGAAAATCTGCAACGCTGATTCTTTTGTTGCTGGCTTCCGCCGCCTCGCTGGCGCAACAGTCTGCTCCGCCGAATCAATCGACGAACGATTCTACCCCCACGCTCAAGGTCGACGTGAAGCTGGTGAACGTCTATGTGACCGTCACCAATGCGCAAGGCGGGCCGGTGGCGGGACTTAAGAAGGAAAACTTCACCGTGCAGGAAGATGGGCGGCAACAGACGATTGCGGTGTTCGATAAGGAATCGGCGGTGCCGCTTTCGATCGCGCTGGCCATCGATACCAGCCTGAGCACGCGGCACGATCTGCCGCTGGAGCAGGCCTCCGCCAAGCGCTTCGCGCGGGCCATTATGCGGCCGGTGGATGCGTTATCGGTGTTCGGGTTCAGTGAAACGGTGTTGCAGTCGACTTCTTACACGTCCGACCTGAAAAGCATTGACGATGGCATCGACCACATTCGGCTGGGCGCGGCCACGGCGATGTTTGATGCCATCTATCTGGCCTCGCGCTCGCTCGGCCGCCGCCAGGGAAGGAAAGTTCTGGTGCTGATTACCGACGGAGGCGATACGGTCAGCAAAATGGACTACAAAGAGGCGGTGCGGGCCGCCGAGGAGGCCGAGAGCATTGTCTACAGCATTATCGTGGTGCCCATCGAAAACAGCGCCGGACGCGAAACCGGGGGCGAGCACGCCCTGATCCAGATCTCGGAAGATACCGGCGGCAAGTATTACTATGCCACCTCGATGTCGCAACTCGACGACGCCTTCCGCCAGATCAGCGACGAACTCCGGACGCAGTACCTGCTGGCCTACTATCCATCGCAGCACATGTCGAACTCCCAATTCCGGCGCATCGAAGTCGGGGTTTCGGGTCCGCCCGACTCCACCAGCTACCGCGTGCGGCACCGGGCCGGCTACTACACTTTCAAGTCTGATTTCTGATGGTCGTATGATCGTGCGAGAAGTTCGGTCAGTATCGAGGTTCGGTCAGATCATGGCTGAGTTAGGGTCAAAACTAACAGTGTCGGCATCGCTGTTAACTTACGAATCAACCGAAGAGAGATTTCCTTTTACAGATTGAATATACGTTTTTTAGGATTTATGGCGCACCCAGAGGCACGATCATTCATCTGGTTTTCTGGTTTAATCATTACAAACTACTGAAAAATATAGGGATCTTTGTCTGTTACCAGATCCACCCTAGGTGGCTGGAAAATTGCTTTAGGGCACTGGGAATCATCTTCAGTTTGGGGGACTGCTTCGAGTGATGTGATTTTCTGCGACGAAGTTGGGATCTGCGTCCCGTCGATTCCCCGATTCGCAAGGATTTCAAGACTTTACTTAACTTATACCGCTTCTGGATGACGAGACTCTGGGAGCATGCTGGCAAGAAAATTCCGATGAGAACAATTCCGAAAGGAAGGTCTACGATGTCGAAATTCAATTCCTCCCGTACCGCCGCGCGGTTCGTGGTGCTCGCTCTGATTGCCATCTCCGCACTATTTCTTTCGTCTGTAGCATTCGCCCAGAGCACGGTTTCAAACGGCAGCATCGCTGGGACCGTGACGGACGCAACCGGGGCAGTTGTCCCTAATGCCAGGGTCACGATGACGGGCCCCACCGGGCAGACAGTGCATGCCGTTACCAGCAATTCCGGGGCGTATTCTTCCGGCGCCTTGATCCCAGGCACCTACAAAGTCCGGGTCGAGGCCAAGGGCTTCAAGACGGAGCAGTTATCGTTGGATGTAAAGGTAGACAATACCGCCAACGGCAGCGTAAAGCTGGAAATTGGCCAGGAAAGCACCGTAATTGAGGTGCAGGCCAGCGAAGTTCAAGTCAATACGGAGCAGGCCACGGTGCAAGGCGTTTTGACGTCGAGTCAAATTGAAAACCTGCCAGTCAACGGCCGCAACTTCCTCGATCTCGCACAGCTCGAGCCAGGCGTACAGATCCAGGACGGCGCGAATTTTGACCCGACCAAAGTGGGATACTCTTCCATCTCGTTCGGCGGCCGATTTGGCCGTACTGCACGCATCGACGTCGATGGCGTGGACGTCAGCGATGAGACAGTCGGTACCACTACCGAAGACATTCCAGCCAGCTCGATTCAGGAGTTTTCGCTGGCGCAGTCCAGTTTGGATCTTTCGAACGATTTGACTTCATCGGGCGCGGTCAACGTGACTACGAAGTCGGGCACGAATGCCTTACATGGCGAGGCCTTCGGCTTCTTCCGTGATAGCACAGCGGGTGCGGCCTCGCTGCCTACGCCTCCCGGTCTGTCGTCGCCATTCCAGCGCAACCAGGAAGGCGGCAACGTTGGTGGGCCGATCATCAAAGATAAGCTTTTCTTCTTCCTCGACGGTGAGCGCACTTTGCAGCATCTAGCTGCACCGGTTTCCGAATCGAGCCCGTACGAGGCATATTCCGGAACTTTCCCGGCTCCGTTTAAAGAAGACGAGTTGATGGGCCGCCTTGACTATTCGTTAACCAAGACCGCGCGGCTATTCTACCGATTCAATTATTTCCAGAACTCGGTATACGCGACATTCTTCCCCTCAAGTTTCCAGGTTTACAACAACAAGGACTACACCCGGAACGATGTGGTGGGCTTGGATTTCAATACAGGAAGCTTTACTCACACGATTCGGTTTTCGTATTTGAAATTCCAAAACCAGATTGTGGACGCGACGCGCGGGACTGACCTGCCGTTCGCTAATTATCCAGTCAGCATCAATATCGGGAGTTTCACGACAGGCCCGAATCTGCTGGCCCCTCAAACCACTCCGCAGAGCGATCACCAAATCAAATACGATGGCAGCAAGGTGCTTGGCAAGCACATCATTCGCTTCGGTGCAAGCTTGAACCACATTCAGGGTGGCGGTTTTGCCAGCTTCTTTAAGATCGATCCCAACGTCTACGGCTTTACGGGATCGAGTTCGAGCGACCCAACCGCGGCCGGCCTTGCCGAGGCGATCGTGGGAAACGGTCAGGGCTATTCGACGACCTCGCCTGCGCTCGGTTTTCCCGCTGGCGGATTGGGTCCGGACAATCGGGCCGCCTTCTACATTGGCGATGCGTGGAAGCTTCGTCCAAATCTAACCATCTCCTTAGGCTTGCGCTGGGAGCGTGATACAGGGAGGACAGACAGCGACCTCGCCTCCCCGGATTGTTCGGGAGTCTCCGGTCCCTGTGTGGCGCTGAATAGTGCTTTCCCCGGCTATGGAAACCCCGTGAATCAGCCTAACAAGGATTTTGCTCCGCAATTTGGGTTTGCGTGGGATCCGCAGAGTAATGGCAAGACCAGCATTCGCGGCGGCGTCGGGCTTTATTACGAGAACGTAATTTATAACAATGTGCTCTTTGATCGGCCGCTGCGGTTGAAGGATGGCGCGTTCCTGGCGTACCCCGTCGCTTGCTACTTGGGCACGGCGTATCCCGTTGCCGTTCCGGGCGGAAACATAACGGTAGACTCGGTAGAGGGCCTCAATCCCGCCACTGACGCCAGCTATTGCGCTGGTACCATCGGCCAGGGAGCGGCAGCTATTGCTGCCTTCCAGTCTACGTATCAGGCTGACGTACCGTTCAGCCTTACGTCGCAGAATCCGAATTACATTGGTACGGCTTTGGCTAGCGGCCTTAACGAGGGCGCGTCTATGTTTGCCCCTAACTACGTGACCCCGCGTTCAGTGCAGATTAACTTTGGAGTTCAGCGTGAGGTCCGCCATGGGATGATTCTTAGCGCGGATTTCTTGCGTAATGTGGAAACTCATGCCCTACTGGGTATCGATATCAATCACACTGGCGCGGCGCGGTATTTTAGCTTGGCTTCGGCCCAGGCAGCCATCGCCAACACCGAGGCCGCCTGTGGTCATCCCGGTGACTTGCCGGGCACAATTGCCGATTGCTCTGCGGTAAACGGTCCCGGAGCTGGCGCCAACATCGGGAACTTTGCCTCGTTTGGTTTGGGATCCCCGGGAGATTTTGGATCGTCCTGTCTGGGTGCTCTTGGGTACGGCTGCGCCTTTGGTGGAATCAACCCCCAGTATGGTTCGATGAACATGCTGGAGCCGATTAGCCGTTCAGTAAATGACGCCCTGCAAATGAAGCTGGTACAGAACGCTGTGAACCCGATGCGGGGAGTGAAAGCGGCTAACTTTCAAGTGTCATACCAGTTGGCGCGTTTTGTGAACCCGCTGGCGTGGCAAGGTGCCACCGCGCCGTCGAATCCCATAGCCGCCAACGACCAGGACTTTGTCCTGTCGGCCGCAGACAACGATAACCCGCTCCGATACATGGGGCCGTCATTGCTCGACCGCACGCATCAAATCTCGTTCGGCGGCAATTTCGACGTACCCTTTGGCTTCCGGTTTGGAGTGATCGCTCACTTCTACAGCCCGCTTTCCAGTCCGGCAATCGTCGGTGCCACGCCGGTTTCGGGACAGATATTCCAGACGGACTTTACCGGAAGTGGCGTCGATAGCGATCCTCTGCCCGGGACAAAGAATGGCGCGTTCATGCGTAACTTTGGCCTGAGCGGCTTAAACTCGGCCATCAGCAATTACAACACAACCGTCGCCGGCCTACCGACTCCGGCGGGTCAAGTACTGGTCAACAATGGACTTTTCACGGCCAGTCAATTGGCCGCAATCGGTGGCGTCGCTCCAACTCTCTCTCCAGCTCCGTCTGACCAGTTAGTGTTTCCGTGGCTGCGCGCCTTCGATTTCAAGGTGAGCTGGATTCACCATTTCGGCGAGCGGTTTACCATCGAGCCCAACGTCGGTATTTACAACATCTTCAACTTCAGCAACTTTAACCTGCCCCCGGGGGCGATGACTGGTTGGCTGAACGAGGGAGCGGGCTCGATCAACAGCGTCCACACCATCACTCAGCCGGGCGAGAATGCTCCTGAAGCCAACATCTTCCGGGTGGGAGCGGGAACCGGGGTGTTTGGCTTGGGCGCGCCTCGAGTAACGGAGTTTGGTCTGCGTTTAACCTTTTAGATACTTGTTGCAAACTGCATTTCGAGCCACCAGTTCCGACTGGTGGCTCTTTTTTTTGGAACGCTGCGGACGAATGGGGAGAGTCTACGGGCGCTTATTGGCTGATCTGGCTTCGTAGCTGCTTCGAGAGTTTCTCGATATGCTTGAGCTTTTCGATGGTGTCCTTGGGCAGAATTCCTCTCTGAATGCTGGCGACATCGGGAGGAATGGTTTGGGCCATCCTGGCTAGATCGTCGGCATCCTGGCTTAGCCTGGCCAGGTCAAGATGAGCGTGCCGCGTGGCCGGGGGAGGGATGTTCTTTTCTGTCTGGGCCTCGGCTTGATCGGCCTGCCGTATTCCGGGTGGTATGGGCGTCTGAGCCAGGGCAGAGGATGCGGCAAGCAGCACGAACGGGAGAATGCTAGCTAGGTGCTTCATGGCAGGCCTCCTACCGGAGAAGACAATCATTGTATCTCCGCGGAGGCCATGTGTGTTTCGTTCCACCACTGGCTTTTATAATGCGCCGATTCGGAGCGGGGCATTGTGTACAATGCGAGCATGCCGTTTCGTGCGCAGGGAAACCCTAATGCCGCCAAGCGCGGGCGGACGCCGCCTCCGGAAGAGACCTTCGAAGAAGCCAGTTTTCTCAAAGCTCTGGGAGAGAAGCAGAAGCCGGTCAGCGTGAAGCTGATGGATGGCCAGACGGTGAGCGGATGGATTGAATACTATGACAAGCACATGGTGCGGCTGACGCGGGAAGGTTTGCCGAACCTGTTCATCTTTAAGCACGAGATTATGTACATTGCGGAAGATGGCGGCGGCAAGAAGTAAACCGGGCTTCGGGCTGCGGCTTGCCGGCTGCGGCCAAACCAGAATTTTCGTCCATTCTCAAAATGGCGGATATAGGGATGGCATAGGGTGTTCGCGAAAGGCCGAAGCTTGAAGCCCGAGAGGCGCAGCCCTTTTATGTCATCCGATCACGAAAGTTTCATTCCCGCCATGTCTGAGATCGCGAGTGAGGCGGGCGCGCTGCTGCTGCAGTACTTTCATCAGCATCTGAAGATTGAGTACAAGGGCGACGCCGATCTGGTGACGGCGGCCGACCGCGCGTCCGAGGAGCTGATTCGAGAGCGCATCCGGGCGCAGTGGCCCACCCACGATGTTCTCGGCGAAGAGCAGGGACTCAGCGACCAGGGCAGCGACTACCGCTGGTACGTCGATCCCCTCGACGGCACGACGAACTTTGCGCATGGATATCCGGTGTTCTGCGTCTCCATGGGACTGGAATACCGGGGATTGGAGTACCGGCAATCAGAAAGGCGGGCAAACCGTGTAGCTGCGGTGATCTATGATCCCACGCGCGACGAGCTTTTTACGGCGGAGCAGGGGCGAGGCGCGCGGCTGAACGGGGAGACGATTCAGGTTTCGAAAACCGCGACGCTGAAGGAAAGCCTGCTGGCTACGGGCTTTCCCAGCCACAAGCGGCACAAGAATCCGAATATTTTTTTCTATCACCAGATCACGCTGCGGACGCACGGAGTGCGCCGGGCGGGATCGGCGGCGCTCGATTTGTGCAACGTGGCTGCTGGGCGCTATGACGGCTTCTGGGAGTTCAACCTGAACCCCTGGGATACTGCGGCGGGCGTGCTGATGGTGGAGGAGGCGGGCGGCAAGGTGACGCGCTTCGACGGATCGCCATTCGAACTCAACAGCCGCGAAACCGTGGCCTCCAACGGACTGCTGCACGAAGCTCTGCTGGCGGAGTTTAAAGAAATATTTGCCGGACGAGGCATGGAACCGCTGCCCGATCCGCGCGAGTACAAGAGATGAAGCGGAACACCTGAGGACCCGGAGAACGTGGAGGAACGCAATCGATGCTCAGGAAAAACAAAACTCTTGCGGTAGCGATCTCCCTGCTGCTGTTGGGATCGGCAGTTTTGCTCGCCGCTGTGCCCGGCTCCGCTCCGGATGCAGCATATGTGGAGTCGTTCGAGAAGTGGAAGGCGGAGCAGATCGACGATTTGAAGCAGAACTGGCTGCCGCTGGCAGGACTGTACTGGCTGAAGCCCGGAGCCAATAGTTTTGGCACGGCTGCGGACAATGGTGTGATCTTTCCCAAGGGTCCCGCGCATCCGGGAGAGTTCGATCTTGAGGGGAAAGACGTTACGCTCAAACTGCGTCCCGACGCGCGGGCGACTGCGGCGGGCAAGGTGCTCACGACGAATCCGCTGAAATTGGATCCCGATATCTCAGGGCATGCCTCGACGATCGAAATGGGAAGTTTGCAGTTTCATGTGATCGTGCGCGGCGAGCGGGTAGGGATTCGGCTGAAAGATGCGGACAGCACGGCTGTCAGTAACTTTCACGGGCTGCTGTTTTACCCGCTGGACATGAATTACCGGGTTAGCGCGACTTGGGTTCCGTCGGACGGGAAGAAGACGATCGAGGTGCCCAATGTTCTGGGCGACGTGACTTCGGTGCCGGTGGCGGGGACGGTGATGTTTAAGATCAACGGCCAGGAGGAGAGGCTGACCGCATTTGGCGGCGATCCGTCGAAGGGACTATCGTTTGTCTTCAATGATCTGACCGCGAAGATCGACACCTATCCTGGTGGACGCTTTCTCGATACCGATGCGGTGGCGAATGGAACGGTGATTCTGGATTTCAACCGTGCTTACAATCCGCCGTGTGCCGTGACTCCGTATGCGACGTGTCCGCTGGCGCCGAAGGAGAACCGGCTGACGGTGGCGATTCCCGCGGGAGAAAAGTTTGATAAGGCGGCGCACGGGCATCATTGAAGACGAGGGGCCGGGAAATCGCGAGACCGGGAAATGCCGTAGACCGGCGGATTTCCGGTCTTCTGCGCGTTACAATAATCAGGGAATGGGTAGCCGCTCTGCCTGTCCCTTAATCCTTTTCCTGCAGGCTGAACGTGATCAACTCTCTTCTGGAACGCAAAATCGAAAAGCGGCCGGACCAAGTTCGGCTGCACGGACGCATCCTTTTTCTCACCGAAGATCCGGATCTGATCAAGCGGCAACTTGCCGGAGAAGATCTGGCGTGGGACACGAAGAACGCGGCGAATAATCCCAAGCTGCGCGACGATATCTCGACCGACGAAATCACACCGGCGCATTATTGTTTTTATTTTGACGAGACGCTGGGTGAGATTCCTTATCTTGGGCTGAAGTGCGGCAGCGTGACGTCGATTGGGCGCGGCGATGTGAAGCGCGGCGGATTTGTGTGCGCGGTGAGCGGGAAGCGACGCGGGAAGGGATCGAGCCGCGAGCAGTCGCCCTATGCGGAAATGTGCGCCGGAATTCAGGTAGTGATTGCCGAAAACATCGAGCGCATCTACAAGCAGAACTGCCAGAATTTGGGCGTGTTGACCTCGACGAACTTTTCGCTGATCGACAGGATTCGTGGAGGAGAAGATATTCCGTTGAGCGAGTTCACTGCGGGCGAGGATGAAATTACCCGGCAGGTCATTGAATACGGCGGGCTGTTTCCGTTCAATGTGGCGAGGATGCAGGGGAAGGTTTTTTTGCCGCCGATTAAGAACGCGGGCGAGGGCGCCCGCGCCACACCGGCAATGACGGTGGCGGAGAAAATCTTCGCGCGGCACATGATCAACGAGAAAGGCGAGGTCGGCGTTGCCTGCGTGAAGCCGGGGGATACAGGTTTCGCGCAGGCCGATTTGCGCTTCAGCCATGAGTACGTCACGCCCATGGCAGCCATCTTTTTTGAACGCTACGTGGGTAAAGATGCCAAGGTCAATGATGCTTCAAGCATTATCTTTTTCCGCGATCACCTGACGTTTCTGGATGAAGTGATTTCCGAGGAGAAGAAAAAACTGGGCCTGCTCGATCTGGCGACGCAACTTAAGTTGAAGCAGCAGGACTTTGCCGCCAAGCAGGGAATCAAACTGCACGGAGAATTGAAGGACCGCAAAGGGTCGGAAGGCATTTGCCATTCGATTGTGCTTGAGAGCTATGCGCTGCCAGGACAACTCAACATTGGTTCGGACTCGCACACGCCGCATGTGGGCGCGATTGGTTGCGTTGCTTTTGGCATTGGGACCACGGATGTGTTCAATAGCTGGATCACGAAGGACGTGCGGGTGAAAGTGCCGGAGTCGGTGAGGATCGTGATTCGCGGCAAGCGAAACGCGAATGCCACGGCGAAGGATTTCATCCTGAAGATTCTGAGCCTCGACTACGTGCGCAGCGGCAAGGCGCTGGCGAAAGTGATGGAATACGCCGGCGAAGCGATTGAAGAGCTCAGCGTGGACGAGCGCGCCACCATGACCAACATGGCGGCGGAGATCGGGGGATTCACTGGGATCGTCGCGCCGGACAAGAAGGCAGTGGATTTCCTGGTGGAGCGGCGCGGCATGGATCGGGCAAAAGCGCAGGCCATGATCGAGGGCTTGTACAGCGATCCCGATGCGCGGTATGCGCACGTGATCGAGTTGGATGCGGCAGAGATTTACCCGATGGTTGCGACGCCTGGCGATCCGGGGAATGGAAAATATGTGCGCGAGCTGAATACGCCTGTGCCGGTTGAGATTGCTTACGGCGGCACGTGCACCGCCGGCAAGAACGAAGACATGGATATGTACGCCGCGGTGCTAGCCGAGGCGCTCAAGCGGGGCAAGCGGGTGGCCGGGTCGGTGAAGTTCTACATCCAGTTTGGATCGCAAGAGACGCGAGAGTATTGCCTGCGCAAGGGCTACCTGGACGTGTTTCAAAAGGCCGGGGCGATTGTGATCGAGCCTAGTTGCGGCGCCTGCATCAACGCCGGGCCGGGAGTTTCGACGCGTCCCGATCAGGTGGTGATCAGCGCGCAGAACCGGAACTTCCCGGGGCGGAGTGGGCCGGGGCAGATGTATCTGGCATCGCCGTTGACGGTCGCAGCCAGTGCGGTGGCGGGGTACATTGTGGAGTATGAGCCGAGTGAAGTGCTGGTAGGAGCGTAAGGGGCGGTTGGGGATTTTCCGCCTCGACAGTTGGGGTATTGGATCTTTAGCACCATGCAAACCTGCGCCGGTGGGAAGCGCCTGACCCAGCAGGAGGATTGTCATGAGTCGTTCTCGCTTGCTGTTCGTTGCCTTGGTCACTTTGAGCTTAGCTGCAGCGGCCGCGGGTTTTCGAACTGTTTCTTCGACCTCTTCAGCAGGATCGGTTATCGCCGCGACGCCGATGCTTGAACCTCGTTCGGGCCATAGCGCGACTCTTTTGCCCGATGGCAAGGTTCTGATTGCCGGGGGAATGCGGCGGAATCAGGACTTCTACAAGTCAGCCGAGTTGTATGATCCTGCGACCGGCAGGTTTCAGACGACGGGCGGGATGAGCATTGGGCGAGTGGGCCATATCGCCGTGCTGTTCGGCTCGGGAAAGGTTCTGATCGCCGGAGGCTGGGTGGGGCATGGGGGTACGGATGAAGCGGAGATCTATGATCCCGCGATTGGGAAATTTACGGTGATCGGCAAGATGACTGTACGGCGAGGCCGACCCAGCGCCACGCTGCTTGCTGACGGCGACGTGCTGATCGCGGGTGGAGAGGAACGCGACAATGAATCTGTGGCTTCGGCCGAGATTTTCCATGCCAAGACGCTTTCGTTTCAGCCGACTGGTTCCATGCACTCGGGGCGGGTGTCGCATACGGCAACGCTCCTGGGTGACGGGCGCGTGCTGATTGCAGGCGGCTATGGGGACAGTGTTTTCGCCAGCGCGGAAGTGTACGATCCGAAGAGAGGTATTTTCACGGAGACTGGCGATATGAGTACGGCACGCTGCAAACACACGGCCGGGCTGTTGCCGGATGGGAGAGTGCTGATTGCGGGTGGGTCTGAGGCGCGGGGCTGGGACAGGAATCTGAATACTGCTGAGATCTACGATCCGCATACGGGAAAATTCACGGCAGGATCGCTGATGAATGACCGCCGCTTCAAGCTGCCGGATGAAGCAGTGCGGTTGGCGTCGGGAAAATTGCTGATTGCCGGGGGAAGCAAGAGAGTGGAAGTCTTCGATCCGGCGGGGGGGAAGTTTCTGGTGGCGGCGGGGGAGTTGAGCGAACCCTGGCATTTTATGACGGAGACGAAGCTGGGCAACGGCAGCGTGCTGATGACGGGCGGCTACGCGAATAACGATCAGGCCACGTCGCAGGCCTGGATTTACCGGCCTTGAAGCGGGAGATGCATGGTTTACCGAGATCGGCGCTCGTAAGTGGTTGAGTTTAAGCGGGGTGGCCGAAATCAGCCACTGAAGGATTGCAACTTTTTGGCGAGATACGAGTTCAAACAGGTAGGCGCTTCGGATAGAAAGAAGATCTTGAAGAACCTGCAGATCCGGTTGCGTTGGTGGCTGGAATGGCGGATCTGAGACAAGGGGGATTGACCATGAGGTACATGAAATATTTGGCTTTGGCAATGATTTTGATGCTGCCACTCGCCTACTCGCAAGCGCAGGTCAGCGTTGGCGTGGGTTTTGGGCCGGGATATGTGGGCGTTGCGCCGAGTTGCGCCTACGGCTACTACGGATATTACCCTTACGCTTGTGCGCCCTACGGCTATTACGGGTCTGACTGGTTCGTGGGTGGAGTGTTCATTGGCGCCGGCCCTTGGTATGGCTGGGGCGGCGGATGGGGCCACGGCTGGTACGGTCGGGGCGGGTGGGGCTACGGTCGCGGAGGCTGGGGTGGTCGGGGGTACTACGGACGAGCAGGCTTCGCCGGACGTGGCTATGCTGGCGGCTTCCGAGGTAACGCGTACCACGGCGGCGGCGGATTCCACGGGGCTGCGGGTGGAGGTTTCCACGGTGGAGGCGGATTCCATGGCGGCGGTGGAGGCGGATTCCACGGTGGAGGCGGCGGCCACGGCGGCGGTGGTGGCGGCGGACACCGGTAATCGTACTTGATCGGTGTGGTTAGTTCTAACACACGAAGGAGACGGCTGGCAGCGAGGTCTGCCGGCCGTTTTTGTTTTTGCGGAGCATCCCTGTTTCTTGCTAGAATGTGCGTTCTCTCAGAGACCGGCGTAGTAAAATATCAGCATTCAGTTTAGGAGACCCAGACCGTTATGACTTACGTAATTGCAGAGCCTTGCATCAACACCAAAGACACAGCCTGCGTGGATGCGTGTCCGGTGGATTGCATTCATCCCAAGAAGGATGATCCCAAATACGCCACCGAGCAGTTGCTCTACATCGATCCTGTGGAATGCATCGATTGCGGCGCGTGCGTGCCGGTCTGCCCGGTCTCGGCCATCTTCGCGCTTGATGACCTGCCGGAAAAGTGGAACTCGTTTACCGAACTGAACGCGAAATATTTCGGGCGATAGCCTGGCCCGCTGCGCCATTATGGCGTGCCGATTTGGGGCGCGCATCCTTTTCGGGATGCGCGCCTTTTGCTTTGCGATGCTAGCGTCAGCTTGCCTTAGGGCTCTTGGGATTGTTTCATCATCCTGCGACAGTGGCGCGCAATCTGCCGCTCTTCCTGAGTGGGGACGATCTGAATCTTGTCTGCGGTGAGCCCGAGCTGTTCAAGGCCGTCCGTCGCCGCGGATCGAATGCGACGGCTGTGCTCTCCGATGCCGCCGGTGAAGACGAGAAGATCCACGCCGCCGAGCAGGGCCATGTACGCGCCAATCATCTTGCGCACGGAGACCGCAAAGATATCCAGCGCCAGGGCGGCTTCGCGGTCATTGTCATTGTCATGGGAACTGGCGCGCTCTTCAAGAATCTTCACGTCGCTTTCACCGCCCGAAAGCGCAAAGAGACCGCTGCGATGGTTGAGCAAGGCTTCCAGTTCATCGGTACTCAGTTTCGCGTTACGCGAAAGATAGAGGAGCACGCCAGGATCGAGATCACCGGAGCGCGTGCCCATGGGGATGCCGCCAGTTGGAGTCAGGCCCATGGTGGTGTCGATGGATACTCCGTTTCGTAGTGCGCAGAGGCTCGATCCGTTGCCGAGATGCGCAAAGATGGCTCGTCGGGGAAGCTTCGCGCCGAAGTGATGCACCAGAGATTCGTAAGAAATCCCGTGGAAGCCGTAGCGCCGAATGCCAGCGTCGAAATAGCTTTTGGGAATCGGCAGTCGCGATGCGAGCTCCGGCATGGTCTGGTGAAAAGCGTCGTCGAAACAGGCGAAATGAGCTGCCGAGGGGAAGATCGACTGCACCGAGGCGATAAGCGTTAAGGCCTGCGGAATGTGCAAGGGCGCGAAGTGCGTGGCCAGGCGCAGTTCGTCGAGTACTCTTGGCGTGATTCGCTGGTGCGTGCAGAGTTTTGGGCCGCCGTGAACAATGCGATGACCTACGGCGACCGGGAGGTTTTGGATGTGCTCACGCATTGCCGTACACAGGGCCGTGAGAGCATCGCTCTGTGATTCGTGTACATGGTCTCGGTGGGTCAGAGATGTACCGTCAGCCGACCGGATGTTCAGGCTTCCACTGCTGTGGCCAATCCCATCGGCGCTGCCGGTGAGGAGCGGCTGCTCGTCATCCTCATTGTGGTTGTCGCTGCCGTCGTTACTAGGAGCGCGGAAGTAAACTCCGAATTTCAGCGACGACGAGCCGCTGTTCAGGGCCAGAATGAGATCGCCCTTTCCGCTCAACTCTTTCACGCTGCTTACTTCGTCCATTTCCAATTGCGGATTTCTTCCCGGTCGATGCCTTCGGCGTGGGCATAGTTAATGCTGTCGATAATCTGATCCTTCAGCCATTCTTTGACGTGTGCGCCGACCGGCTGGAGCCGCCGAACGCGGTCGATGACATCGATGGCCAGGTCAAAGCGGTCCACCTGGTTGAGAATCGCCAGTTCCAGTGGAGTATTGATGTTGCCCTTTTCTTTATATCCACGCACGTGGATGTTCTCGTGATTGGTGCGGCGATAGCTGAGCTTGTGAATCAGGGAAGCATAGGAATGAAAGTTAAAGATCACGGGTTTGTTGATGGTGAACAAAGAATCGAAGTCGCGGTCAGAGAGCCCGTGCGGATGTTCGGTCGCCGGCATGAGGCGGAAGAGATCGACGACGTTGACGAAGCGGATCTTTAAGTCGGGGAAGTGCTGCTGCAAAATCTGGACGGCGGCGAGCGATTCCATGGTCGCAATATCGCCCGCGCAAGCCATCACCACATCGGGTTCGGCGCCGTCGTCAGTGGATGCCCAATCCCAGATACCGATGCCCTTGGTACAGTGTTCGACTGCTTCATCCATATTGAGATACTGAAGGTGATCCTGCTTGTCGGCCACAATGACGTTGACGTAGTCGCGCGATCGCAGGCAATGATCGGTGACGCTGAGCAAGCAGTTCGCATCGGGCGGCAAATAAATGCGGACTACATCAGGGCTTTTATTGGTGACGACGTCGAGAAATCCAGGGTCCTGATGGGTGAAACCGTTGTGATCCTGCCGCCATACCAGAGATGTGATAAGGATGTTGATCGAGGGCACCGGAGCGCGCCACGCCAGTTCGTTCTTCGATTTCTCCAGCCACTTGGCATGCTGGTTGAACATGGAATCGATCACGTGCACGAAGGCTTCGTAGGTTGAGAAAAACCCGTGGCGTCCGGTGAGGACGTAGCCTTCGAACCATCCTTCCAGGGTGTGTTCGCTGAGCATTTCCATGACTCGTCCCGCGACATCGAGTTCGCCGCCGTCTGCGTCATCCGGCTCAAATTCGGCCAGCCAGGTTTTCTTGGAGGCGGCGTAGATGGCCGTGAGCCGGTTGGAGGCAGTTTCATCGGGGCCGAAGACGCGGAAGGAATTCATGTTACGGCGCATCACCTCGGCAAGAAAATGCGCGAGGATGTCGGTGGGTGGTGCGTAGGTTGCTCCCGGAGATTTCACTGGCGTGGCGTAATCGCGGAAGTCTGGCAGTTCGAGTTCTTTGCGCAGCAGGCCGCCATTGGCGTGCGGATTGGCGGAAATGCGCCGCGGGCCGGAGGGCGCAAGCTCCTGGAGCTCCGGCACAAGTGTTCCATGGGCGTCGAATAGTTTTTCGGGCTGGTAGCTGCGCATCCAGTCTTCGACGATTTTCAGATTTTTCTTATTTGTAACTGGATCGAGCACGGGAACCTGGTGGGCGCGCCATGTGCCTTCGACTTTATGGCCATCAACTTCTTTCGGTCCGGTCCATCCTTTCAGCGAACGCAGGACGATCATGGGCCAGCGCGGACGCTTAGCATCGTTCACCGAGCGGGCGTGCTGCTGGATTGATCGGATTTCGAGGATGCACTGCTCGAGAGTGGAAGCCATTTTCTGATGCATCTCAACCGGATCGTCGCCTTCAACGAAATAGGGCTTGTGGCCGTATCCGATCAGCAGCGCCTCCAATTCTTCGCGGGGGATGCGCGCCAGGACCGTAGGATTGGCGATCTTGTAACCGTTGAGATGCAGCACGGGCAATACAGCACCATCGCGAATCGGATTCAGAAACTTGTTCGAATGCCATGAGGTTGCGAGCGGTCCAGTCTCCGCCTCGCCGTCGCCCACTACCACGGCGACGATGAGATCAGGATTGTCGAACGCCGCTCCGTAGGCGTGCGAGATGGAGTAGCCAAGCTCACCGCCTTCGTGAATGGAGCCGGGCGTCTCCGGGGTACAGTGGGAGCCGATTCCACCGGGAAAGGAAAACTGCTTGAAAAATTTCAGCATGCCCGCTTCGTCGCGGCTCTTATCCGGATAGATCTCGGAGTAATAGCCCTCAAGATAGCAGTTGGCGAGGGTAGCCGGCGCGCCGTGGCCGGGGCCGGAAATGTACATCACATTTAAGTCATATTTCTTGATGAGACGGTTCAGGTGGATCCAGACAAAAGATTGGCCGGGATCGGAACCCCAATGGCCGAGAAGACGGTTCTTGATGTGTTCTGGCTGCAGCGGTTCGCGAAGCAGAGGATTGCTGCGGAGGTAGATCATTCCCGCCGATAAATAATTGCACGCTCGCCAGTAGGCATCCATTTTTCTCAGCTCTTCGACGGAAAGAGTAGTCAGGATTTCGGTTGCGGCAGCCATGAATAGTTCTCCTTGGGACTGAAGTCTTTAGGATGCCGCGATGGCGCGGGCGGATTCTGCCGTTTTGAAATAAGGGAACTCGCTACTTCCGAGATTCGCGGGCGCGCAGTCGCGTGCCCAGTGCTATGGTTGCGGAACGAGTTGGATTTCGAATATGTTCGGCCACAGCTTGCCGGTGACAAACAGTCGTTTATGCTCTGAATCGTAAGCGATTCCGTTCAAGACGGCACCCGATTGCAGACGATAGACCGGGCTCAACAGACCTTTGAGGTTGATCCAGCCGACTACCTCTCCGTTCCGCGGGGAGATGCGGGCGATTCGATCGGTCTGCCAGACATTGGCGAAAAGTTCTCCTTCCACGAACTCCAGTTCATTCAATTCTTTGACCACAGTCTTTCCGTCGTGAACGGTAAAGCGGCGTTTTTCTGCAAGCGTTCCGGGATCGAGTACGCGGATCTCCGCCGTCCCGTCGCTCATAAAAACCTCGTGACCGCCGGTGGCCAGACCCCATCCTTCGCCTGGGTAAGAAAATTGCCGCAACAAGTGGAAGTCGTTCAGGTCGTAAACAAATCCGGTTTGAGACTGCCACGTCAGCTGCACCACTTCGTTCTTCAGCAAGGTAATTCCTTCACCAAAGAATTCCGGCGCGAGATCGACTCGTTGAATCACTTCTCCAGTTTCCAAACGAACCTTGCGAAGAGAGGAACGCCCTTGAAGGCCAGTACCTTCGTAGAGAAATCCGTCACGGTAGGCGAGACCCTGGGTAAAAGCGTTCGAGTCGTGAGGAAAAGTTCGGACGATCTTGAACGTGTACTCGGGTGGTCTTGCGGCGTGTGTTCGAGGGGAGGTCTGGCCTAAGAAAGACTGGACGAGGAGTAATTGCGGGGATGCAACGAACAGAAACGCAATCGCGATCCGCGGCATCGTTCCAGATGGCATGCTGCCTATTGTCGCATCTCGCGTAAGCGGCGGCTCAGCCGGAGTTGGCAGTCCCGCGAGGGATTGAGTTCCCGGCGATGCGTTCGATGCTCGACAATAATTCGGTCGCGAGATGGCCCTTGTCGACGCAGCCATCCGCGCCCGCTTGAATCGCGCCCGGCAATATTTGAACCGGATCGTGCTGGCTCATGATCAGGATTTTAGCGCTGGCGACCTGCTGGCGAAGAATACGCGCCGTTTCCAAACCATTGAGGCCGGGCATACTGATGTCTAAGAGGATGACATCGGGCAGAAGGTCTCGCGCTTTCTGAACGGCCTCCGTGCCATCTTTGGCTTCGCCGCAGACCTGCCAATTCGTTCTGGATTCCAGAATACTTATCACGCCGTGCCGGACCCGTTCATTATCGTCGACAACAAGAATTCGCAAGGATATCGCCGGTGCTGTCAAAATCTCTCCTGCAAGCACGCTTAACCGCGCGTCGCATTTCGCTAAGTATCAGATCAACTCTAACTTTTCCTACTTTGAAAAGGAGTTTCCTGCTGAAGATTCTGTTATAAAAATAGGCCACTTTGCTCGCCACAGATTAAACAGCTAGGTAGAGTAGCTAGCCACTGGTGATGAGAGTATACGGTAATTACCGTAGGCTTAATGTCCCGACTCCGAATTTGTCAGCCCAAACAAACGGCTAGCGAAAGCCGGCCGAGGAACCCATTCTTATGGCGATGAGCGGATAGTTTGGAACTATATGTAACTTCGGTAACCCACGCCCTGGTTACTTTGAGCCCGCAGTATCGGCTCCCAACGCTAGCCTCAGCCCCTTCGTAATTAGTCGCTACTAATCTCCACAACTAAACTTCGATGCGGGGGTTTAGTTCCACCATGATCAACAAAATCACGAAGTCGCTCTTAGTCCTGGCAGTAGGTGGTCTGATGTTGGTTGGCGCCGCCGCTGCTCAAACCCAAGACAGCAACACTTCCGGCGCCGGACCGGGTCAGGTCGATCCTGGTCATCCGCGCGTCAACGAAGTCAACGCCCGCGAGCAGAATCAGCAGGACCGCATCGCGAATGGCGAAAAGAACGGTACCATGACGCCGGGACAGGCCTCGCGCGTGGAAAACCGCGAACAGAACATCGAGAACCAGCAGAAGGCCGACATGGCCGCGCACAACGGTCACCTGACCAAGGGTGAGCAGAAACAGCTCAACAAGGAACAGAACCGTACGAGCAGGCAAATCTATAAAGATAAGCATGATGGAAAGTAGTTCGAGCATCTGACTCCCCAAGTTCAGGACAAGAGCCGCGGATGGCCGCGGCTTTTCTGTTTTCCGGAATGCGGCTCAGACAATGCATTCTTGCGCGCTAACTTGTCTATAATGGCCGGGCATAGGCGGAGCCTTAACTGTTGGGCAGCAAGCCAGCGAACCTGCGCGGCGTTACGCAACACACGTCCGTCGCGTGGACGCGAAGGAATGTCAGCCGACCGTATGAATGTGAAACCCGGACTTGTGAAGCCTAAACTGTGAAACCAGGACTCGAAGTTGCGAGCCTCACCGACGTGGGTTGCCAGCGCGCCAACAATGAGGATTCCTACCTCTATTGGGAACCGGCCGCCGACCGTGAGCTGCAGAGCAAGGGCAGACTGGCGGTTATCGCCGATGGGATGGGAGGGTACGAAGGCGGCCAGGAGGCTAGTAGACTGGCGGTCGAGACGGTGCGTGAAGTTTACGATGATGTTGTCCGCGACAGCCCGCACGCCGCCCTGCTGGAGGCATTTGCCAGGGCTCACGAAAGGATTCAAGCCTACGCCCTGGAGCACCCGGAGCTGCATGGCATGGGGACCACCTGCACCGCGCTGGTTATCCGCGGCCGCCAGCTTTATTTTGCGCACGTGGGAGATAGCCGGCTCTATCTGGTGCGCGGGGCGCACATCTCCCGCTTGACTCGGGACCACTCCTATGTGGGCAGGCTGGTGGAGTCGGGCCTGGTGCGTGCCGAGGATGCCGAGAAACATCCGCAGCGGCACATCCTTACCGCCGCTCTAGGAGCGGGCCCGGAAGTGGCCGTGGAAAGCCCCGAACAGGGTATGGCTCTGCATGATTCCGACGAACTTCTATTGTGTACCGATGGTCTTTGGGGCGTGGTTAGCGATCAGGAGCTGGAGAAGTCAGTGAACGGCAGCACCCCGGCGGAGAGCTGCGCCGCCTTGGTGAAGTTGGCTCTGCAACGCGGTGGGCCGGACAATATCACGGTGCAGGTGCTGCGCGTTTTGCCAGAGGCTGAAGCCAGATCATGAAGAAGTCGCGCGGAGCCTGTGTACTTTTCATCCTTCGAACCGCAATCCGATGCACACCGTGGTTCCGAGCCTCGCCGCAGCTGCAATCCGCAAACCGCTGAAAATAAATTGCTTGAAGAGGGAAACGGGGTTGGCAGAAACGGCGTGCCGTTTGCTATTGGCATAAAGTGGACAAAGTCTAGTAATGCAATCGACTTTGTGGCATAATGGCGGGCGCTATGAAAATCTCACAAAAGGGACTTTATGCATTGCAGGCCATGATGATGCTGGGCCGCCACTACCACCAAGGCGCGATCAAGATCCGCGAGGTGGCCTATGAGGAGAATCTTCCGGAAAAATTTCTGGAACTCATCCTGCTCGAACTGAAAAATGCCCGCATAGTCGAAAGCGTCCGCGGAGCCAAAGGAGGATATCAGTTGCGGCGCGATCCTTCCGAGATCCGGCTCAGCGAAATCATGCGTTTGATCGACGGCCCTCTGGCGCCGTTTGGCGATGCCGAACAGTTGCGGGCGCTGATTGACCGCGATCTGCCGCACCGGGCGCTCTACCAGTTATTCCTCGACGTGCGCGATGCGGCCGCCAATATTCTGGAAAACACAACTCTGGCGGACCTTATTGCCGACCCAGGTCCGCGCAAAGGCAAACGTGCAGCCAAGAAGAAGGAGAAGGGAAGTGTTCTGGCCATGGTCGTTGGCGGACAGAAAGGCGAATAGGAAGCTCTTGATGGGATCGTTGATGGCGTAGGCTCCGGGCAACAGGAAAGTCCCCCAACCTTCCGGAAATCAACCCTCTTTTAAACAGTGAATGGGTATATTAATTCGCGCTAATCACGAGTATATCGATGGTGATAATAGATAACGTAGTTATTCGGGAGCAGTCCCGTAGCTGCGGAGAAATGAAGGCCGCTACGTCACAGCCTGCAATATCGAGAAGCTTGGGTAGCTCCCCCAATGAAAAAGTTGTCGACCAAAAACTCAAAAGGAGAGACTTAAATTCCATGAAACTAACCAGAAAGTTGTTCGTTACGGTTCTCGCGCTTGCGGCTGTGACCGCTTGCGGCTGGGCAGAAGATCCGGCATCAGCTCCGCCGACCGCTAAAGATGCTGCGGCAGGGTCTGCCCCGGCCGCACCGGCACCATCCGTCGTCACCGCTGCGGATGTCCAGGCTCTGAAAGATGCGCTGGCCGCGCAGCAACTACAACTTGATCGACTCACACAGCAACTGCAGCGACAGCAGGCCCAGCAAGCCGCCGCGGAAGCTGCGACCAAGTCCGATACGCGACCCGCACCGCAGCAACAGGTCGCGGAAGTCACAACCGGCATTTCGGCACAGCAAGATGGCACGACACCTGGGCTTAACCTGCAGGACGCACAGCCGCAAGGAAAACCAAACCCTCTGGAGAGTCCAGTTATATCCATTCACTTCCGAGGGATCACCATTACGCCGGGCGGATTCGCGGAAGCTGCGTTCGTACGACGGTCGAGAGCCCTCGGAGCGGACCTTCCCACACCCTTCAATTCTCTGACCATGCCAGGCGCATCGCAGAGTTCGCTGTCGGAGTTCTTCGGTTCAGCCCGCCAGTCGCGGCCAACTATATACGTCGATGGGCGTCTGAAGAATGTGGAGTTCTCCAGCTATATGTCCGGTGACTTTCTGTCCTCCGGCGATACGTCCACGGCCACGCAGACCAATAGCTATACATTCCGTCTTCGCCAAGCCTGGGGCCAGGCCAAATTCGACAATGGATGGAGCTTCCTCGGCGGACAGATGTGGAGTCTGGTTACCGAAAATAAAGGAAGCATCGCTCCCAGCGACGACTTGGGCAAAACCAACGATGCTCGCCCCATGACCATCGACCCGGGATATAACGTCGGGTTCACTTTCGCGCGCCAGTATGGCATTCGCCTCACCAAAGACTTTAGCCATAAGGTGGCGTTCGCCGTCGCAATGGAAAACGCACAAGGCACGCTCACCAGCCACGGCAACACGAATAACTTCCTGTTAGGCGCGGCAGGCGCAAGCAACAGCTACAACGACGCTGTCACAGGCTGCACCACAAGTTCGTACACTCCGACCGGTGCAACCAGTCCAACGTTCTACACCACTTGCTCGCCAGCCGGCACCTATAGCTTTAACCCCTCACCGGATATCATCGCCAAGGTGGCCTTTGATCCAGGTTTTGGACACTACGAAGTCTTCGGACTTTTTGACCGGTTTCGGGACCGTGTCTTCCCGTGCGCCAACTTTGCCGTTGGGACCGCCGGGCCTTGTCCGAGTGATCCGACTGTCACAGGTCCCAGCGCCATAGGCGCCTATAACGCCTCGAAAAACGGCGGTGGTTTCGGAGTCAATGCCCGCTGGTATTTTGACAACAAGCATATTGTCTTCGGTTTGCATGGCTTTGGAGGAAGCGGTGTGGGCCGGTACGGCGCGGCACAGCTTTCCGACCTCTCAATCAACGCCGACGGAACGGTTCACCTAATCAAGGACTCCCAGGGGCTCGCCTCACTCGAGTGGCACGGCAAGAGACTCGATGTCTATGCCTACACGGGGGCCGAATATGCCTCGCGGACGGCGGATTACGATCCCGTGACCAAGGCGTACGTCGGCTACGGGTCGCCGTTCTTCAATAATTCCGGTTGCTACACCGAGACTCCTCCTTCCACCGCGGTCACCAGTGGCTTCAACCCGGGTTCGCTTTCCAAGTGCACTGCGGATACCCGCGCGGTCATCGAGGGAACGGCCGGCTTCTGGTACCGCTTCTACAACGGACCCAGAGGAAGATTTCAGTTCGGCACGCAGTATTCCTATGTGACGCGCCAGACGTGGTCGGGCATCGGTCCTTCAGGCACCGGACAACCGGGTGTGACGCCGGAAGGCTTGGATGGCATGGTCTTCACTTCATTCCGTTACTACTTGCCGTAAACCGAACTTGGTCCCGCGTCAGCATTCGACGCGGGACCACATGGTTCCACGGACTCTCAACTTTTCGAGGGGCGCCTTCCCTTCGGAAACGCCGCCGGCCCGGTTTTGGCTACTCTCCTTTTCCGGGCCGGTGGTGTTAACTTATATTTGCGGCAAGAACTCACGGATCAGACATTTCTAACGTGATTCATGCCCATGCTCTCAAGATCATATTTCAAGAATATGAATTCCAGACGTGAATTCCTCAAGCAAATGTCAGGAGCGGCGCTGGTTGCGGGTGCGGCGCCCGCCATGCTGACCTGGGCTTTCCCGCAGGGACAAGCGGTTCCGCTTCCGGGCGAAGACGGCATGATCCTGCGCTCGTTCCGCTTCGTCGATCTGGAAAGCCCGGTCGAATATTTCAATACCTGGCTTACGCCGACGCCGCACTTCTTCGTGCGCAATCACATGCACGAACCTATCGAACTCGAAGCCAACGACTGGAGACTCTCGCTGGGCGGAGAAGTGGAGAAGCCGCTGACGTTAAGCATGGCGGAACTTTCGAAGATCGAAACGCACTCGATCGTGAATACGCTCGAATGTGCGGGCAACGGACGCAGCTTGCACCGTCCGCAAGTGCCTGGTATTCAGTGGGGCAAGGGAGCGGTAGGCACGGCGCGTTTTTCGGGCCCACGGCTGCGCGATGTTTTGCAGCGCACCGGAGTCAAGTCTACGGGCAAGCACGTCATGTTCCGAGGCCTCGATGAAGTTCCCGGTAAAGTTCCGCCTTTCATTCGCAGCATTCCGATTGAGAAGGCGCTCGACGCCGATACTCTTATCGCCACACACATGAACGGATCTCCGCTCACGAAGCACCACGGCTTTCCCGCGCGCGCTCTTGTACCGGGCTGGATTGGCGCGGCCTCCTGCAAATGGCTCACTGAGATTAAAGTGCTCGATGCGGAATTCGTGGGCAATTTTATGAGTACTGGCTACCGCTTGCCCAACCAACCGGTGAAGCCAGGCGACGCCGTGAAGCCTGAAGACACGCATGCGGTGACGTCGTTGACGGTGAAGTCCGTCATTGCCGGGCCGAGCGATGGCGCTAACCTGAAGGCCGGTAAAGTGACCGTGCATGGGGCGGCGTGGGCGGGAGAAGCCGATATCGTGAAAGTGGAAATCTCCGCCGACGGCGGCGCGACCTGGAGTCCCGCAAGACTCGGCCACGACCAATCGCACTATGCGTGGCGCCTTTGGAGCTACGATTGGAAGCCGGGCAAAGCTGGCGATTACACCATCCAGTCACGTGCAACCGACAGCCAGGGACGCACGCAGCCCGCGACGCCGGTGTGGAACCCCAGCGGTTATCTCTACAACGCAGTCGACCAGGTGAAGATTCATGTTTCGTAAAGGCATGTTTCGTAAAATGTTTCCTAGAATCGCGCCGATTGCATTGCTGGCGCTCACAAGCGGCGCGCTGGCGCAGAAGGGTACGCCCGCGAACGTCACTGCGGATTTACCCGCTGGTGCAATGCAGGCGAAGGCCACCACGGCGTGTCTGGAATGTCACGAAGCGCGCATCATTCTGCAGCAGCGCCTCAGCAAGGCTGCGTGGACCAAGGAAGTCGACAAGATGACAAAGTGGGGTGCGGTGGTCGATCCCGCGGATCGCGATGCTCTGATCGATTATCTAAGCACCAACTTTGGCCCCGACCAGCCAGCCTACGAGCCGCAGAGAACAGCGGACAAGAACGCAAAAACATCGAAGTAATAACTCTGCGAAAAAAGCAAAGCGCTACCGACCCAATGTCCAAATGGTTCGGACATTACGGCAGCGCTGCTAATTACAGCACCAAATTCCGATGCGAAAAGTATAGAAAACGTTGTGCCCGGTTTCTAGTGCTTGGTGGGGTACTGCGAAATGGCGCACGAAACTCTACGGCTTTTCCTCTGTGTCCCCTGTGTTTAAGCCTTTCTCCGGACGCAGCAAGGGAAACAGAATTACATCGCGAATAGTGTGCGAGTCGGTCAACAGCATGCACAGGCGGTCCACGCCCACGCCACATCCGCCCGCCGGAGGCATTCCATACGACAACGCGCGGATGTAATCCTCGTCCATCTGGTGCGCCTCGTCGTCGCCGCGCTCGCGTTCCTGCAACTGGTTCTCGAAGCGGCGCCGCTGATCCTCAGGGTCATTGAGTTCACTGAAGCCGTTGGCGATCTCCATCTTGCCGGCGTAAATCTCCCAACGTTCAGTCCAGTCCGGTTCATCCGGCTTCTGCTTCGACAACGGAGAGACTGCGGTGGGGAACTCGTAGATGATCGTCGGCTGGGTCAGGTACGGTTCTGCGCAAACTTCAAACAAGTAAGCGATAGCCTTGCCGATGTTGGAGCCTCGGCTCAGCGCATTCACCGGCGTGTTAAAAATAGCCTCAAGTACTGTCAGCCTTTTAGCTTGTTCCCGTGCCTCGCTGCTAGCCAACAGAGGATTGGGCAATACGCGGCGGTGTTCTACCTTGATCGTCTCAACCGCGATGCGGAGACGTTGCGCGAGACCATCGACGCTGGAGAACTCCGCCAGACTCGGTGCCTGTCCGGCCTCCCCGGGCCAGAATTTGACGATCGCCTCGCGCATCGTGAGCCGCTGCCAGTTCGCCCAGTCGATCTCCTGATCGCCCCACTTTGTTACCGTTCCGCCGGTCACATCCTTTGCGGCTTGCGTGATCAATTGCTGCGTGAGATCCATCACGCCCTGGTAGTCGGTGTAAGCCTGATAAAACTCCAGCATGGTGAATTCAGGATTCCAGCGCCAGCCGAGTCCCTCGTTGCGGAAGTTGCGATTGATTTCATACACGCGATCGAATCCACCCACCACTAGCCGCTTCAGGTAAAGTTCGGGCGCGATGCGCAAGTACAAATCCATGTCGAGCGTATTGTGGTGCGTCACGAACGGACGCGCCACCGCTCCGCCCGCGATGGGCTGCATCATCGGAGTCTCGACTTCGACAAATCCGTGAGCCTCCATGGTTCGCCGCAACGACTGCACAAGCTGGCTGCGCTTCAGAAAAACTTCCCGCACTCCCGGATTCACCACCAGATCCACATAGCGCTGGCGGTAGCGCAGTTCCACATCCGTGAGCCCGTGCCACTTCTCAGGCAACGGCAGCAGATCTTTGCTGAGGAACGTAATCTCCTCCACATGGATCGTCAGTTCGCCGGTGCGCGTGCGAAACAAATAGCCGCTGACGCCGATGTGGTCGCCGAGATCGAGCAACTTGTACAACTCGAAGCCCACGTCACCGACCGCATCTTTCTTCACGTAGATCTGCAGCCGCCTGCCTTCCTGCTGCAGGTGGCAGAACCCTGCCTTGCCCATCAGCCGGATCGCCATGATGCGCCCGGCCACACGCACGTCCACGCGCGGATTCTCCAGTTGCTCCGCAGTCTTCTCCGAGTACTCCGCCAGAATCTGCGGGATGGTGAGGGTGAACTCGTATTTGTTGCGGTATGCGGTTTGCCCAAGCGCCTCGATCTGTTTCAGTTTCTGGCGCCGTAATTCGTAAACGTTTTCGTCGAATGCCAAGAGAATCCTTTATGAGGGAATTGCGCCGGGGGCGCGGGAAATCACTGGAAACGGTGAAACGCGATTATAAACAACCCGCCTGAAATGTGCCTGCGCGTCCCAGCGCAGCCCCTTGCGGTTGTTAATATCTCGGTAATGTGGTACATTGGTACACATGACAGAAGATCCAAAGCTGCTGGTGGAACGCGTCCAAACCGGGGTGCGCATGGAAAAGCGCCTGCTCAAAATCCTGAAGGCCTTTGCCGAATACCATGACATGACGCTGGGCGATCTTTTAGAAGGCATCGTGCTGCATGCCTTCGACGGAAAAACCCCGTTCAGCCCGGCATCCCTCGAACGGATTCAGGAGTTGAAGCGCTTTTACGATTTCGATCTCGATTCCGGCGCTAGCCATCGCCTCAAGGAAATTAAGGCGCGGCCCGCACGTAAGCGAACCTCCGATAAATAGCGGTCCGACGCTTATCTACCGATGAACCATTCAATGATCCACGAAGGAACACACCTATGATCGCTTTCAAAATAATTCTTGCGAGTTGGATGGTCACCTTCGCAAGCGCCGTGTTTGCGCAGGACGCCGCACAGCAGGTCAGTCGCACCGGAAGTTTCGAGTTGCCGTGCGTCGCCGACACGGCTTTCCCGCTTTTCAGTCCCGAAGGGGAGCGCGATTGGGTGAAAGGTTGGGATCCCACGCCCGTGTTTCCGGGCAGAATCGAATTCGCCCGCGACACCGTGTTTCGCGAGGGGAGTGCCGGCGAGGAAGCGGTCTGGACCATCGTTGACGCAAATTGGCAAACTCATCGAGCAGAATATGTCCGCCTCGCTCCTCATTCTCACACTGCACGCATCGTCGTGAACATCGAACCTCTTGCGGGAGAGCGCAGCAGGGTGGTTGTGAGTTACACGGTTACTGCATTTGGAGAGCATGCGTCGAGCCTTGTGGCGGCGTTCTCCGAGGAGGCCTATGCCGCGAAAATGCGCGACTGGCAGCAACGAATCGTTGTGTACCTTGACAGTCGGAAGTCGCCGAAAACATCGAAGGAGCCTTAGGAAGCCGTTGAAAAACAGGATTGGACAACAGCGAAACAGCAAGCCGCGATCCTTGAGGGCGCTCTGGAGAAGAACACAAAGCTTATGGATGAGCTGGACGCCCGTGTGGGTAAACTCGCAGTAACCGGGACGGGCCTGCGCAGCACTTTCAGGGCAGTCCCCGAATGTCTTTGCGAAAGGCTTCGAGCTCTGCGGCCCAGGTCTTTACGTCGCCTTGAATCATGCTCTTGTCAAAGCTGATGTCGCTGTGGACCTCGCCAGTGTCGTCGCCCGCGGCGTTCCATCGCACAGAGGGAAGCTTGAAAGCATCGTCCTGTTGAATCACGAAACCGAGAGCGTCCGTGGGGTGGCTGTAACTATCCACGCCCGCCAGCGACCACACCTTGGTAAGCACTACGCCATTCACTCGCTCCCACGGCACGTAAAAGGGACGCCCGAAGGTGCCGATGCTCAAGTAGAGGCCTTCCCGGTTGGCGCGAATGATGGGCCGCGGCCAGTAGAGCTGGTAAAAACAAACGACAAAGACGCCCGAGAGCAGCACAGAGATCCCTTTCCACCAGCCCGCCGCGCCGAGGAATAACAGCCCGAGGATGGCCGACACCGACATGCCGATCAGAAGCGACCCTTCATTGGGCAGCACCTTGTACTCGCCGTACATCTCGGTTGGGTCGGCCACGATGCCATGCTGCCGCACTTCGATGCCCTGGGCAACTTACGATAGTTTTTGGGTGGACGGGGGGCTTACCCTTCGGAACCTACAACTTTACTCTGCGGCCCGCTTGTCGAAAAAGCCACTGCCGGTGCCGCGGAGAAGTGTGGTAAGAAGCTGGGATGCGAGGAGACGATCAGCAACTGCAAACCGGGATGTTCAGCTACGTGGCATTGGAAGAGCGGATTCCAGCGGATCATCCATTGCGTGGGGTGAGGAAGCTTGTGGATACTGTCTTGGCCCGAATGACGAAGGAGTTCGATGGGCTGTACTCGGAGGTGGGGCGGCCATCGATAGCGCCGGAGCGGTTGCTGCGGGCATTGCTGCTGCAGGTGTTCTATTCGGTGCGCAGCGAGCGGTTGCTGATGGAGCAGCTGAACTACAACCTGCTGTTCCGCTGGTTCGTGGGATTAGAGATCGACGAGGAAGTGTGGAACCACGCCGTGTTCAGCAAGAACCGCGATCGGTTGTTGAATCAAGATTTGGCGCAGAAGTTTTTCGCTCATGTAAAAGAGCAGGCGGCGGGGTTGATGTCGGACGAGCACTTCACAGTGGATGGCACGCTGATCGAGGCTTGGGCGGGGCAAAAAAGCTTCCGCCGTAAAGACGAAGACGATGGGCCTAAGGGGAGAGGAGATTTTCACGGGGAGCCGCGCCGCAACGACACGCATGCATCCAGAACCGACCCGGAAGCACGGCTTTATAAGAAGTCTGCCGGGCAAGAAGCCAAGCTAAGCTACTTGGGTCGTACCTTGGTGGAGAACCGGAATGGGTTGATCGCGGCAGCGATGACCACGCAGGCCGATGGCCGAGCAGAGCGCGATGCGGCTCTATTAATGTTGCACGAGTTGACCCGGGGACGAAGAGGTCGGATCACGACGGGAGCTGACAAAGCCTATGACACGCGAGACTTCGTCAGCACGGTTCGCGAACTGGGCGTGACGCCGCACGTGGCCCGACGACGGCACGGAGCAATCGACCAGCGCACAAGCCGGCATGCGGGGTACTCGGTCAGTCTCCGCAAACGTTGGCTGGTGGAGAAACCTTTCGGCTGGCTGAAGCAAATCGGACCCTTAAGGAAGGTGAAACTGCGCGGTTTGGCGAAGGTGGACTGGTTGTTCGTTTTCAGTTGTGCGGCCTTCAACCTGATTCGTATCCCGAAACTGCGGGCGCAGAGCGCATGAAGCCACCGACCCAACCTTCTGCTCCGTGCCCATCGGGAGCAGATCGGAAGCTCAAATAACGAAACTCAGTCTGACCGTGCGGTTCGCAGAACGATCCGCACATGGCGTGAGGGGTATTTCAACAAGCTCTTAGACATCAAAGCCTCCCCATGAGCTTGCGGGAAAGTGTTGGTACAGGCCGACGAGTTTTTTGCGCTATAGACAGGCAGTCTCCCGACTACTTTAGACATCTCTCCTTGAAGTCGCCCCTCATCGGCGGTAAGATTGCGTGCTCGACATTTGTGCGAGTGGAGTGAGGGCGCACCAGGCGAACTATGCCGCAAAACTACGTTGCTATTTTCATTTTCATGGCGGTCGTTGCCGTGTTTCTGCCGCTGACATTGCTATTGGCTAAACTGGTGCGCCCGGACAATCCGAGCAAGACCAAACTGATGCCCTACGAATGCGGCATCGACCCCATCGACAATGCCCGCGGCCGTTACACCGTCCGTTACTACATCATCGCAATCCTCTTCGTGGTTTTCGATGTGGAAACGATTTTTCTGTTTCCATGGGCCGTCAAGTTCAAAGCTCTCGGCGTTTTCGGGCTGGTGGAGATTTTGATCTTCCTCGTCATCCTGATTGTCGGGTACATCTGGGTTTGGGGGAAAGGTGCGCTGGAATGGGTGTAGCTCCGCCGATGCCGACTCCCGAGCCTTCGGCCCAGAGCTTTACCGCCAGCCGCTGGACTCAGGGAAATTTTATCTTTCCGACTCGGATCGTGGTCAGCCCCTTGCGCGTGAGCCGCGTGAAGTCACGATGGTTCGGCAGCAACGATGAGAGCATTGCAATGGGGAAGATTGCTTCCGTGCACATTTCGACCGGCGTGCTTTGGGCAGAGATTCGGATCGAATCCACCGGCGGCACCGATCCCATTACCAGCCACGGCCATCGCAAAAAAGATGCGCAGCGGATTCGCGACCTGATCGAGTCCTACCAGGCGCAAGCCCGCGTGTAGTAAGCGAGTGCGGCGTTCCCAGAATTGAAGACCCGCCATTTTTTCTCGCCCGACTCGTTGACACCGAATGCTCAAGCTGATAAAAATTAACGTTCTCTCCGAAACCCTGCGCGCCTGAGGTTTGTGCCTTCGCCGCTAATGCCGGACGAAATCAAATCGCCCTCTACACCGCCGCCGGAAGGTGAGCCGAAACCGACGGCTGACCAAACAGCCGTCCCTGGCGGCGTGAAAGCAACTGCTTCCGGCTCCGTTCAATCCGATACCAAAACTTCTGCAGAGAAGCCTTCTACAGAAAAGTCGCCCGCTGAAAAACCGGTTTCGCCTCCGTCGCCAGTTCCTCCGAAACCCGCAGCCGCCGCGCCCGCGACGCCTGCTGCTGCAAAACCTGCAGCGCCTGCTAAACCTGCCGCGCCCACCCCCACTCCGTGGGATTCGCCCATGATCGCGAAGTTCAGGGGAACATACGGCTCCGGCATAACGCCGCTCACTTACGCTGGGCAGAACTACATGGCGGTCGATCGCTCGCTGATTCCCGAGATTCTCCAAATCCTGCGCAATGAAGAGCGGTTCGATTACTGCGTCGATATCACCGCGGTGCATTACCCAAAGCGCGAAAAACAATTCGACGTTATATGGGTTCTCTATTCTTTTGCACGCAACGAGCGTATTCGCGTGACCACGCAAATTCTGGATGGCGAGAGCCTGCCGAGTTCCGTTCGTATCTGGCCGACGGCCAACTGGCTGGAGCGCGAAGTCTACGACATGTTCGGCATCAAGTTTGATGGACATCCTGATTTGAAACGGATTCTGCTGCCAGACGGATGGAAAGGTCATCCCCTGCGCAAGGATTACGGAATCCTCCAGCAGGATAACGAGTGGGTGCAGATTAATTTGGGCATTGAAAGCGGCCAGTGAAAAGCGCCAATAAGAACGCCAGCAAGAACCGATGACAGACCAGCACAGTTCGCTCTCGAATCTCGATCTCGAAACTCCCGAGAAGCCGTTTCTGGATGCCAACGAACTGGTCATCAACATGGGGCCGCAGCATCCCGCCACGCACGGGGTGTTGCGCGTGATTCTGCGCCTTGATGGAGAGAAGGTTCTTGGCCTGGAATGCGTAATCGGATACCTGCACCGCGGGGTCGAGAAGATCGGTGAGCATCGCACTTACACGATGTTCAATCCCTACGTGGACCGCATGGATTACGTTGCCGCGGTCTCGAATGGGTTGGGCTACTGCGAGACGGTGGAGAAGCTGCTCAACGTGGAAGCGCCGGCGCGCGCCCAGCATGTTCGCGTCATCCTGACCGAACTAAACCGCATCGCCAGCCACCAACTCTGGCTGGGCACGCACGCCCTCGATATCGGGGCCATCACGCCGCTGTTCTATACCTTCCGCGACCGGGAAGAGATTCTCAAAATCTACGAGAAATATTGCGGCGCGCGCCTTACCACTCACGCTTTCCGCATCGGCGGCCTGCAGTATGAAACCTATACTGGTTTCGAAAAAGAAGTGAAAAACTTTCTCGATTTCTTCCGCCCGAAGATCGACGAGTACGAAGAGTTGCTTACCACCAACCGAATCTGGGTGGAGCGAACGAAGAACGTTGGAACCATCTCCGCTGAGGATTGCATCGCACTCGGGGTCACTGGCCCCGTGCTGCGCGCCAGCGGCGTGAAGTGGGATCTGCGCAAGGCGCAGCCCTACGCCAACTACAAGAATTTTGATTTCGAAATCCCGATCGGG
The DNA here is from genome assembly GCA_963818865.1 of uncultured Acidobacteriaceae bacterium. Lineage (GTDB taxonomy): Bacteria > Acidobacteriota > Terriglobia > Terriglobales > Acidobacteriaceae > Sulfotelmatobacter. Next base: position 227,175 of record CAWFTQ010000010.1, on the reverse strand, counting down.
CAGAACGGCGACACCTATGATCGGTATCTCGTGCGTATGGCCGAGATGCGGCAATCCGTGCGCATCATCGAGCAGGCGGTTGGGGTGCTACCTGAAGGACCGATCATGGCCAAAGTCCCGAAGGTCATGAAGCCGGCAGCGGGGGAGGTTTATCACTCGATCGAAGCGCCCAAAGGCGAGCTGGGTTATTTCATTGTCAGCGATGGCTCCACGCAGCCGTATCGGGTGCGTGTTCGTCCACCTTCGTTCGTAAATCTGCAGGCTCTGGATGTGATGTGCCGCGGGCAACTCGTGGCCGACGTGATCGCCGTAATCGGCACGCTTGACATTGTTCTCGGCGAGGTGGACCGCTGATGGGCCAGATCGTCGACTACATCAAGTCTTATCTCAGTAGCAGCCAGACGCCCGGTGCTGCGGGGAACATGTTCTGGGTGCTGGTTTATATCATGCTGGTTTTTGCGGGGCTGTCGGTCGCTGTGATCGCGATGAACTGGCTGGAGCGAAAAATCCTTGCCCACATGCAAGTGCGCCTTGGACCCATGCGCGTGGGTCCGCACGGCCTGATGCAGCCCATCGCAGACGCTATCAAACTCCTGCTCAAAGAAGACATCATGCCGGCCGAGGCCGATGGTCTTATTTTCTGGGTGGCGCCGTTCGTGGTTGTGCTAGCGGCATTCACAACTTTTGTTGTAGTTCCCTTCGGTCCCACGCACGCCATCACCGACATGAACATCGGAATTCTTTTCATGCTGGGCGTTTCGTCGCTCAGCGTGCTGGGCATTGTGATGGCAGGATGGGCGTCGAACTCGCACTATCCGCTGATCGGTGCGCTGCGGTCGAGCGCGCAGATGGTGTCGTACGAAGTTGCGATGGGACTGGCCGTGGTGTCGGCAATTCTGATGACCAGCCTGAACGCCGAGGGCACAGGAACTCTCAGCATGATTGGGATCGTGCAGGCGCAGCTGGCGCAGGGCGAATGGTTCATTTTCAAATTCTTTCCGCTCGGACTCGTCGCATTTTTCATCTTTGCAGTCGCTATGGTCGCCGAGACCAACCGCGCGCCCTTCGATCTGGCCGAAGCCGAATCGGAGTTGACTGCAGGCTTCCATACGGAATACAGCGGCTTCCGCTGGTCGTTGTTCTTCCTTGCGGAATATTCCGCCATGATCGCGGTCTCATCCATCGCGGTCACGCTATGGCTGGGCGGATGGCTGCGGCCGTTCCCGAATTTTCTGAACAATTCAACGTGGGATCTAATCTTCTCGCTTTTTCCCGGCGTTACGTTTCTTCTGTTCGCAGCGATGTGTTTCTACAATGCGCTGCGCATGCCGAAGCATCCGCTTTTCCGCGTTCAAACCATCGGCCTCGCGGGCTTCGGCGTAGTCCTCGGCTTGATTGGTCTAGTTCTGTTCATTCCCGTTGTAAGCGTGCGAATTCAGGATATTTTCTGGTTCTCGGCGAAAGTTGCCGGCTTCATGTACCTCTATATCTGGTATCGTGGCACGTTCCCGCGATATCGTTTTGACCAGCTCATGCGGATGGGGTGGAAAGTCCTCCTGCCGCTGGGCCTGGGCGTTCTGATTCTGACGGCCGGCGTAGCGCTGCTGCAACAAAAATTATGGCACCCGTAGCCACACCATTTTTCTTTTACCTGCTCTCTGGGATCATGCTGATCGGCGGCATCCTGGTGATCACGCGCAAGAATCCGGTGCATTCGGCGCTGGCGCTGATTGTCACGCTGCTGGCGCAGGCGTCGATTTATTTGATGCTCTATGCTCCGTTCGTTGCTGGCGTACAAATCATTCTCTACGCGGGCGGAATTATGGTGCTGTTCCTGTTCGTGATCATGCTGGTGAGCATCGATCGTTCGATGAGAGAGCGGCAGTTCAACAGCCAGTGGATACCGGGGATTATTGCGGCCACAGCCCTGGGTGGATTATTTATGGCGGTTTTTACAAAAGGAAATGACATTTTTCCGGAACATGCGCTCCCCATGGTGGAGAACGACAACACGCAGCAGATAGCGATGAAGTTGTATGGACAATATATGTTCGCCTTCGAGATCGCCTCGCTGCTGTTACTGGTGGCGATCATCGGAGCGGTGGTGATGGCGAAGAAGAGGATCTAGTACCTAGTACCTAGTACCGAGTACCGAGCAAAGCAAAGCGCAAAGAGTTGTTATGGAATCGATGTTGCACATCACGACTCTACATTACTTAGTGCTCGGCGCAGCCTTGTTTTTGCTGGGTGTGATCGGGGTGCTGACCCGGCGCAATGTGGTCATCGTCCTGATGTCGATCGAACTGATTTTGAACGCCGTGAACTTGAACCTGGTGGCATTCTCCCGCATGTGGGGAGGATTGCACGGCCAGGTCTTCGCCATTTTCGTGATCACCGATGCCGCCGCTGAAGCCGCGGTCGGACTCGGAATTCTAATTGCCTTCTTCCGTAACAAGGAGACGGTGAACATTGACGAAGTGAATTTGCTGAAGTGGTAGAAAGCAGTCAGCAGTCAGCACTCAGCATTCGGCCAGTTAAGATTTTGGCCGGGTACTGATTTACAGTTGACGGGCTGAGTGCTGAATGCTGAGTGCTGAATGCTATTTCTAAAAAACATCTGGCTGATCCCGCTGCTGCCCGCCTTTGGCGCGGCCGTCATGTTTTTCTTTGGCCGTAAGCTACAGAAGGCCTCGGTCAGCGGCGTTTGCGTTGGCACGATTGTGTTGGCATTCCTCATGGCCTGCGGAGCGGTGTGGCAATATTCAGCCTGGTCGTCCACGCCGGATAATTTCCACAAGCCCTATCAGACGATTCTCTATACCTGGCTCGGTACCGACACCGGCCACATGAACTACACGACCCACGATGGGTCTCAGGCCGCGTTCCAGGCCGATGCCGGTTTTCTGCTCGATCCGCTCTCCAGCATCTGGCTTCTGTTCGTCACCGGCGTCGGCATGCTGATCCATATTTACTCAATCGGATACATGGCGCATGAAGGCGGCTACTACCGATTTTTCGGATACCTCAACCTCTTCATGTTTTCCATGCTGACGCTCGTCCTGGCCAATAACTATGTGCTCATGTTTGTCGGCTGGGAAGGCGTGGGCTTGTGCTCGTATCTCTTGATCGGGTTCTATTTCCACCGCAAATCCGCCACCGACGCGGGAAATAAAGCGTTCATCGTAAACCGCATCGGCGACGCCGGATTCCTGCTGGGAATGTTCTTCATTGCCTGGTACTTTGGCTCGCTCCGCTTCACCGACGTGACGACGCTTGCCCGAAGCGGACACTTCGCCATCGGCGATCCCATCATCACGGCGGCTACTCTGCTCCTCTTCGTTGGCGCCTGCGGCAAGTCGGCGCAACTTCCGCTCTACGTCTGGCTTCCTGATGCGATGGAAGGCCCCACTCCGGTCTCAGCACTGATCCATGCTGCGACGATGGTCACCGCGGGCGTTTATATGGTCGCGCGTTCGAATGCGCTGTTCGTGCTAGCGCCGAAATCGATGTTAGTGGTGGCGATTGTCGGCGCTCTGACCGCGATCTTCGCCGCGTCCATCGGTCTTGTTCAAAACGACATCAAGCGTGTGCTCGCCTATTCCACTGTTTCGCAACTCGGATATATGTTTCTCGCGCTGGGCGTGGGAGCATTCGCTGCCGGCGTCTTCCACGTCTTCACGCACGCGTTTTTCAAAGCTCTGCTCTTCCTCGGCGCTGGCTCCGTGATTCATTCCATGAGCGGCGAGCAGGACATGCGCAACATGGGCGACCTGGGCCATCGCATTCCCACTACGCACCGCACCATGTTCATCGCCACGCTAGCCATCGCGGGCATTTTTCCGTTTGCCGGATTCTTTTCCAAAGACGCCATTCTCTGGGAAGCCTGGTCGCGCGAAGGTGGTGCTTACCGCTTCCTTTGGGCTATCGGCTACGTCACCGCGTTCATGACCGCGTTTTATATGTTCCGCCTGATGTACCTGACCTTCCGCGGTCGCCCGCGCATGAGCCACGAAGTCGAGCACCACATTCACGAATCGCCCATATCGATGACGGCGCCGCTGGTCGTGCTGGCGCTATGCGCCATCGTCGCGGGATGGTTGGGCTGGCCGCATAGCCTCGGCGGTTCCGACCGATTCACGAAATTCCTCGAGCCCGTGTTTGCCAGCGAAGCGCGCGTCCTGCAGGAAGAAGGAAGAACCGGTCAGCTAGTGGCGGGATTGGAAGAAGAACACAACACCGGCTGGGAGTGGACACTGATGGGGCTGTCGCTTGCTGCCGCGGGCGTCGGTTGGGGCATGGCATGGAGAAGCTATCGCCACGCCGACAAGGGTTACACCGAGCCCATTGCCGCAGCCGCGCCGCCCGTCTACAACCTGCTGCTTAACAAGTACTACGTGGACGAAGGCTACGACTACGTCTTTACCGGACGGCGCAAGCTGGGCGACGTCCGCCTGGGTGTGCTGGGATTGGGCGAAGCGTCGTCCTGGGCGGACTCGCACGTGATTGATGCGGCCGTCAATGACGTAGGCGGGATCACGCGTCTCACGGCAACGATTTCCAGTTGGTGGGACAAGTGGATCATCGACGGCATCTGCGTCAACGGACCGGCCATTCTGGCGCGCATGCTCTCGTATCCGGCGCGCTTGTTCGAATGGGGTCTGGTGCAATGGTATGCGCTGGTAATGACTGCCGGACTGGTAGGTTTCGTGTTCTATTACGTGTACCACTGATGAGGAGCACTCAGCATTCAGCACTCGGCATTTAGCCAGTGAGGATTCTTGCCGGCGCAGTGCCCCATTAAGGGCTGACTGGTGAGTGCTGAATGCTGAATGCTGAATGCTGAATGCTATGAACTGGTAATTGAGAACTGCTTTCATGCAAAACCACATACTCTCGATCATTCTCTTCACGCCGCTCGTCGGCGCGCTTGTGCTCTTGTTTGTTCCCAAGGAGAACAAGGACGCCATCCGCTGGATTGGGAATTTTTTCGCGCTCGGCGGCTTCCTGATCTCGCTGCCGCTGGTGCCCATGTTCTGGTCGCAGATCAACAGTCCCGAGCGCTTCAAGTTTATCGAGGGCGTACCGAACAACTGGATTCCCTCCATCGGCGCGGGTTACGTGATCGGCATCGACGGCATTTCCTTCCTGCTCATCATGCTCACCACGCTTCTGGGCTGGATCTCGATCCTGTCGTCATGGACCGCGATCGAGGTGCGAGTTAAGGAATATTATGTGTGGTTTCTGATTCTGCAGACCGGCATGCTCGGCGTCTTCATGGCGCTGGATTTCTTCCTGTTCTTCGTTTTCTGGGAAGCCATGCTGGTTCCGATGTATCTGCTCATCGGCATCTGGGGTGGGCCGCGCAAACTTTACGCCGCGATCAAGTTCTTCCTTTACACACTCGCCGGCTCTGTTCTGATGCTGCTTGGCATCCTGTTCCTCTACTTCCATCACCACGCGCTGACCGGCATTTACACCTTCAGCCTGACGGCGCTCTACGAAACCGCTCCGAAGATTTATTCCGATCCCGCTTACGGGCCGACCATCGCGACGCTCCTATTTTTCGCTTTCTTCTTTGCCTTCGCGATTAAGGTCCCAATGTTCCCTTTCCACACCTGGCTGCCCGACGCACACGTTGAGGCGCCCACAGCCGGATCGGTCATCCTGGCGGGCGTTTTGCTGAAGATGGGAACGTACGGCTTCATCCGTTTTTCGCTGCCGTTTTTCCCTGGCGTGATGTGGAATCCCGCCACGTTCCTCCACCTGACAGTCCGCGGCTGGATGATTACTCTTTCGATTATCGGGATCATCTATGGCGCGCTCGTCTCTCTGATGCAGAAGGACATGAAGAAGCTGGTGGCGTACTCCTCGGTCAGCCATCTCGGCTTCTGCACGCTGGGCATTTTTGCGCTGAATTCCGCAGGCCTGAGCGGATCGGTCTTGCAGCAAGTCAATCACGGCATCTCGACCGGCGCCCTGTTCTTGATCGTCGGTATTCTTTACGAACGCCGCCACACGCGCGAGATTGCCGAGTACGGTGGCATTTCGAACGTGATGCCCGTCTACGCCACCATCACCATGATTATGTTTCTCTCTTCGATGGGACTGCCGCTGCTCAATGGCTTCGTCGGCGAGTTCACCATCCTGCAAGGCACATTCATGGAGAACTGGCGCTGGGGCGCATGGGCCGTGCCTGGCGTGGTTCTGGCCGCGGCGTATCTGTTGTGGCTCTATCAGCGGGTCTTCTTTGGCACGGTTACAAATCCGAAGAATGAAAAACTGCACGACCTCACGGGGCGTGAAGTTCTGACCTTCGTGCCGCTTCTCATTATGGCTTTCTGGATCGGTCTCTATCCCAAACCGTTTTTCAAAATTCTTGAGCAGCCGGTGAATCAGATCGTGCAAAACGTGCGTGCACCGCACGATGGCGACGCGGTGAATGCCGCCGTCCAACCTGAAATAACAACGGTCCCGGTTGCGACTACGGCCGTCGTAATTAATCCGCCGGTCACAGTGCAACCGGCGAAAGGAAAGAAATAAGTGGGCTTGCTCTCACAATTCACGGCAAGCGATTACCTGATGGCGCTGCCCATGACACTGCTCGCGGTGTTTGCGCTGGGCATCCTTCTGATCGATCTGATGCTGCCCCCGGAGGAGAAATGGGTCAACGCGCTCCTGGCTTTTGTGGGAGTGCTTTTTGCCACCAGGGGCGTGTGGACGATTCAGCACTGGATGCATGCCAACCTCTCGGTCTCCAAGGGCGCAGTCGGCATGATGGGCACCATGCTGATGAATCCTTGTGCTATTTATTTCTTCTATTTATTCCTCGCGGCCACAGCGATTTCCATCCTCATGTCGGCGCGCTACATGAAGACCGAGCATGAAAACCACGGCGAATACTATGCCTTGATGTTGCTTTCCGTCGTGGGCATGATGTGCATGGCCGCGGGTCTCGATATTGTGCTCATCTTCATTGGCCTCGAGTTGATGGCGATTTCCACTTACGTGCTTGTGGGTTTCCTGCGCCGCGACCGCCGGTCGAACGAAGCGGCGCTGAAGTATCTATTACTGGGAGCGTTTTCCTCCGGGATTTTTGCCTACGGTTTATCGCTGCTCTATGGACTCACCGGCAGCACGAGCCTGATCGACATTGGCCGCGGGCTAGCTTCGATTTATGCCAAGGACCCTCACAATCCCGTAGCGATCGTTGCCTTGCTGACCACGGTGACCGGTTTGCTGTTCAAGATTGCCGCTGTCCCCTTTCACCAGTGGGCGCCGGATGCTTACGAGGGCGCGCCGACCTGCATTACGGGATTCATGTCGGTCGCCGTCAAAGCCGCGGGATGGGCGATGTTGCTGCGGATTATGGGCGCCACCTATCCGACTTTTCCCAACGCAGTGCTGGGCCTGGCGGCGATGCGCCCGGTGTACGTTCCCTTGTTCGTCTTCGTTTCCATCGCGACCATGACGGGCGCGAACTTTGCCGCCCTTACGCAGACGAACACGAAGCGGCTGCTGGCCTACTCTTCTATTGCGCACGTCGGCTATATGCTGCTGGGATTGATTGCCGGCACTCCAACCCAACTCAGCCCGGATGGCATCAAGGGCATTCTGATCTATCTGCTGGTTTATACCTTCATGAACCTGGGCGCGTTTGGCGTGCTCACCTCGCTGCGCCATCGCAACGTGATTGGCGACGAACTCGACGATCTTAATGGCCTCTACTCGCGCGCCCCCGTCGAAGCCGTGCTCATGCTGATCTTCCTGCTCTCACTTGCCGGGATTCCGCCGCTCGCAGGCTTCTGGGGCAAGTATTTCATTTTCCTCAGCCTCATCGAAACCGGGCACTACGCGCTGGCATCGCTGGGCGTGCTGTATTCCGTGTTCGGCCTCTACTATTACCTGAAGATGGCCAATGCCATGTTTATGGGCCAGCCGGAAGAGCGAGGGTTGTTGCCGGTAAGCTGGACGATGCGCGCCGCACTCGCCATCACGGCATTCGCGACACTGTTCATCGGAATCATGCCCGACAGATTCATCAATCTCGTCAACTGGTCGTTGATTATTCAGACTTCTCCGGTCGCGAGGCTCATGCGCTAGTCCGCGGATATATCCATGCCTGCTCCCGAGCCAATCCCCGACCGCGAAAACTCCGGGCGGAAAGAGAGTTTCTGGGTTCAGGCGGCCCGCTACAGCCAACTGGCATTTATCCTGCCGGCAGCGCTCGTCGTGGGATGGCTGATCGGCGTGGCACTTGACCGCTGGCTGCATACGACGTGGCTCTATCTTGCCGGTATCCTTCTTGGCATAGTCGCGGGTTTCATCGAACTGATCCGCACTTTTCTGCGCGACGCGAAATAATTCGCCATCGTGGATTGAAATTCTTGTCCGCGCCCAACCGCCTTCGCTTACGATAGTTAAGGACATGCTAAGGACACTGGGGGTTGAGCACCGTCGATGACTGAGCAGATCCCAACCCAGGTCGACCTTGCACAGGCCACTGCGGCTGAACACTTCTATTCCGGCGCGCTTCACCGCATCGGCAATTTTATGGCTGTGCTTGCGCCATTTTTGGTTGCAGCTGCATGGTGGAGGTTCGGCCTGCGTCCAGCCCTTGGCTTCGTCTTCGGCTGTGGCATTGCCTATGTCAACTTTTACTGGCTGAAGCGTGTGATCGCTGGGTTTGTCGATCGCGCAACCGGAACCGCAACGTCGCAATCGGGGCAGGGAATTGTATTTCGATTTCTGGTTCGCTATGTTTTGATGGCCGTCGGCGCCTATGTTATATTGACTGTTTCACCCGCGAGCCTGAATGGGCTTCTTGCGGGCTTATTTTTGCCCGTTGCCGCCATCGCCTGCGAAGCGGTTTATGAATTGTATGTAGCGCTGGCGCGCGGGGTTTAGCGGTAGAGCGGGAGCAGCCACGGCCAAGGCGAGAGCTAAAAGCTGACATCCAAAAGCTTCTTTATGCCTGAACAACTTTGGTTCACCGAGATTCTAAACCACCTGTTCGCGGCCCCGGTCACGTCATTGCTGCGGACATTGCAGATCGAGCCCAAATATCCTACGGCCCCTATTCCGAACTCGTTCGCGATGGAAGTTCTTGTCTTCGCGTTCCTTCTGGTTCTGTTCCTTTCGCTTCGCTCACGCCTTTCGGTGGATCGTCCCGGTGCGTTGCAGCACGCCTTCGAAGGCGTCGAGGGATTTATTCAAGGCCAGAGCGAAGAGATCATCGGCCATCACAGCGAGGGCTACACAGCGTTCCTGGCGGTGCTGGCTCTCTTCATTCTGTTCTGCAATCTGATCGGCGTCATTCCGGGCTTCGAGTCCCCGACCGCCGTGCCCATCGTTCCATTGGGCTGCGCTCTTTGTGCTTTCATCTACTACCAGAGTCAAGGGTTCAAACACGGCGGAATCAGCTACTTGAAGCACTTCCTGGGGCCCATGCCGGCTTTGGCACCGCTGATGCTTCCCATCGAAATCGTCAGCCACCTGGCGCGAGTCCTTTCGCTTACCATCCGTCTTTTCGCCAACATGTTCGCTGGCGATATGGTCACGTTGGTTTTCTTTTCGCTGGTCCCGATCGGGTTTCCCATACCGTTTCTGGGACTGCACATAGGAGTGTCGCTGCTGCAGACCTACATTTTCGTTCTGCTGACTACGGTCTATCTGCAGGGCGCGGTTTCGGAAGAGCACTGAAAGGCAGTTGTCAGTTGCCAGTGGCCAGTGAAGAACTGGCTTGAGAATAATTGTGAGGGCGTCCTCCGATGTTCAGGTTCTACTGGGAACTGGCAACCGGCAACTGGCCACTGATTTTCAGCCGTTCAGCGTGAGGGCGTCTGCACGGAATGACGTCAACCACCCACTGGCGGTATTTCATACGAGGAGAAACACAATGAGCAAGCTAAGCAAATTGTTTATGGTACTGTCTGTACTTTCGTTCGCTGTGCCCGCCTTCGCGCAGGGCGGAGCCGAGAGTGGAGTCAACTGGGTTGCGATCGCTGCCGGATTTTCCATGGCGTTTGCTTCCGGCATCTGTGCCTTGGCGCAGGGCAAGGCGACCGCCTCGGCCGCCGAGAGCCTGGCCCGCAATCCAGCCGCTCGTCCTGGTATTCAGCTCGCTTTGATTCTGGGCTTGGCCCTAATCGAGTCACTCGCTCTCTACACCTTGGTGATCATCTTTGTAAAGGTCAAGTAGGCATCTTGATCAAATGCTCTGGGAAGTAAGAAGCCTCTGCTCGAGCAGCGAGCAGAGGCTTCTTTGTTCTCATAGGAGCTTTTAGAATCCCATCTGGCTACACTTTCCGGTCCCCGCCCCAATCCAGATCCTTCTTTTGTGGGGCACGGCTCAGCGCATCCACCAGCAACCGCCGCAGGCGGTAACGGCTCTCCAGATCGGTATTAACAATTTCGAACCCCACCTCGTTCACGCGCGCGCGGCGCAGCAAAACATGAGCCCGAATTTTCGAGCGCATGCCCAGGGAAATTTCCAGATCGGCCTCGCTGCCGATGCGCAAGTTGTCTTCTTTCGTGCCCATTCCTCCGCCCAAGCTCAACTCGCGGATCAGAATTCTTGATTTTCCCCACGAACTCCCGATGGTTGCGGCGACCGTGCGCGACAGGACCATTCGCTCGTAGCGCCGTTGGCGCACCCATGGGCATGCCGGAGCCGTATCCAAAGGCGCGATCGCAAGTTCCGCCGGCTCGATGCCGCTGTCGGATAAGATTTGACCGCTGTAGCGCGGGTCGGTTTTGGATAAAGACTGCGCCGCCGCAATCCTTAGCTCGCGATGATGAATCCATCCAAATGTTTTTTTCGTCTCCACAATCTCGCGCAGCAGCGGTACAGCCTCGGGATCCTTCAGTCTGCCCAGAGATTCGATGGCCTTCAGTTGGACGAAGGGCGAACGAGACGCGGCTTCTCCTGGTTTTGCCATGGCCAGCAGCGGATGCGATGTGCTGAGGTCGCCACTCATCCCGATTTCATCCACCGTTTCCGGCAGCACCACCGAATCCAGCACTTCCGCTAACTCGAGCAACGTGCGGCCCCGGTCGGGCGCCGCACCATACGCGATCTGCCGCACCACAATGTCGTGATAGAAGCGGTTCCACTCCGGCAAGCGCGTCGGCAGCAACTCCAACAACGTGCCCACATCCAACCGGCTCAAAAGCCCCACCACCGCTGAGGCCTGGCGAGGCTGCCCAGTACGCAAAATCTCCCGCAGTTGGGTCAGAGCCGGAGATCCCATCTCTTTAACCAGCTCGACCATGCGATCGCATTCGTCCCGCCGCATGCAGCGGAAGAAGCGGTCGGCCAAGTGCTCGGCCCCTGACTGGCAGGTCCGGCGCAACACCACCAGCAGGTCCGCTGGAATTGGATCGCAACGCAACGCTTCTTCGATAAACTCCGGAATGCGGTTTTCGACGCCGACTCGCGGCCGCAGATCATTCACCATGACGGGACGCTGTTGCAGCAACATCTCCATCCCGGCACAGACCGCATTCACCGCCTGATAGTTCTTGGCTTCGCTGGCCTCCTGGCTCAGCCGCACGAATGCCGCGCTCAGCAAGCTTTGCAGCTCGTTATCTTTTTCTATACACAACTGCTCGGTTACTTTGTGGATGGCCCCACCCATCGCTTCACCGCCCAGCCTGGCGTACAGATCCGCCAGTTGGCTCAATCCGATGGCAACCTTGCGGCGCGGATCGATCTCCCTAGTGCTCAGGCAAGCAGAGTAGTTGTTCAGAATTTCCGCCGATGTTTGCTTGTCGTCGCGGTCGAGCAGTACTTCAACGAACTGGCGCAGGTTGCGCGGCGGCACACAGGGAGCTTCATGGGAGAGCAGTACCGTTTTCTTTCCTGACTCCGGCACCTCCGCCCAGAACATCCGGTCCAGGATATCGGCATGCGACTCCACCAGGATCCCGGCCTTGTTCATTTTTTCTTCTTGCAGCTTCAGAATCTGGCGCAGCGAGTCCATCTGCCGACTCATGTGCTCCATCATCTGGTGCACAGCGTTGACCTTGACTTCACCCTTCGAATAGCGTTCCAAGGCGAAGCGGATCGCCATGTGCTCGGCTGCCTTCATCAGCAGCGGGGTATCCTCCTGCTCGCTGGTAGCTTTGGCCGCCAAACTTCCCAGCAGCTGCTGCAGGTTCAGCCGCATGTTGGGATCGGTCTGAACTAATTCCTTCTGCAAGTCTTCGGGACGCGCGCTCGGATCGTCTTGCACTTGCCCGAATCGAGTCAGCAGCCGGATAGCCTGCACCACTTCCGCCTCCTGCAGCGGAACCACTCCACCCTCCCAGGCTGGAGCCGTGCCCGTTCCCGTCGCCGTGCCGCTGCCGGTCCCGGCCTCGGTTCCGGTTGCTGGCCCTGCAACCCAATGGCCCGGAACATTCGGAATGCTTCCGAATGGAACTCCAGTTCCACCGCCTTGGCCCGTGCCTCCGCCCGCTGCATTCGCGCCCTCCGCCGCTGCAATCAACTGCAGCAACTTCTGCGGATCGTTCAACCATTGCTTGAATTCCGGTCCTAGAGTTTGCGCGGCAATCTGTGCCGCCACACTAATGTCGCCGGTCAACGGATCGGCCGCCACAAATTTCACTTCATTAATTTTGATGGTGCTCTGCTTGCCCGCATTGCTCAGAGCTTCTTTGATCTGCTTGGATACGTCCTGGGCCTTGGAGCCGGCGATTGTAAACGCGCGCACCAGGCGGGTGAAGTCTTCGACGGTAACGTCCTTGGAGAAGTGCAGGCTGGCCAACCCGGCCGTGGATAACAGTTGCCCGAAGCTGCGTTCCGTCTGGCCGGTCTCGAGCGGAACTCCATCCAGCAGTAACTTGTTATCCGAAACTCCCAGCAGAAAGCCGCCTTCTCCAGCTGCCGGCAGACCCTGCTGCAGTTCATTCCAGGTGACTTCGAACTGCGCTTCCGTGCGCTTGTGTTCGTAGCCGTACATCCGGGCGTACTTGATCAGGATGTTGAGACTATGGACAAACGCCCGCGCCGATGCCGCCCGGTTGGCATGAAATGTACTCGCGTTCGTGATAAGGTGCTCCTCGAACTAGACTTCTGCAAGTAAAAGGTTAAATCCAGCAGGTAAGGGGTTGCACATTACGGAGGTAACTGGCAATTCCGACGGAGCCTGCGTTGATCGGAGCAGAGGGCTGTCAGTTGTGGAAAACCCGTTTGGGACACTTCCCATCACTGGCATTCCCCGTCGTCTCCGGCGAAAATAGGATTGCCAATATTGCAAGCCTCCGGAACCTACCGTGCCTTCCACAACGACTCGCAAAATGCGACCCAAGAAAACCACTGGCCTGCGCTACTGGATGCTGCAGGTTTTAAAGGAATGCGACCACGTCGCCACGGATTTCGCAGCCGATCCGGTTCATGATCTGCGCGTCGCGCTCCGCCGTTGCCGCTCCCTCGCCGACGGATTAATGGCCCTCGATCCCGATCCCGACTGGAAAGCCATGAAGAAGGCCGGCAAGCGCCTCTTTCAACGCCTCGGCGCCCTGCGCGATGTGCAAGTAATGATGGAGTGGGTGGAGAAACTCAATCGAGCGGAAGCTAAAGTGGCTGCAAGTGTGGAGGCGGGCGACCCTTCGGTTCCGCCCAGGGCAGGCTCGCCTGCGTTGCCACAATCGCAACTGAATCCTGATTCCATTCCCGATACAGCAGATCAGGCAGCCCAAACCTTGCTCGCAATCCTGCGCCGCCGCGAGCAGGAACAACAGCATGAAGCGCAATCCGCTCTCGAAGAATTCGACGGCAAACAGTGGCGCCAGTGGAGTAAGTCTCTTCCTGCACGGGCCGCCCGCATTCGGCAGGGAAGCGCGCTCTTTAAGCACCTCGCTCTCGAGCGCTGGACCGCAGCCCGCGAACTCCACAACCGTGTCTTGCGCAATCGCTCCCAAGTTGCATTCCACAGTCTCCGCATCGGCATCAAACGCTTCCGCTACATCGTGGAAAATTTTCTTCCGGCCGAGCACAAGGCCTGGAGCAACGACCTTAAAGAAATCCAGGACCTACTCGGCGAAGTCCACGATCTCGATGTGCTCTGGGCCACTGCCGTTTCCTGTCAGGTTTTTCTCGATGCAGATTCGCGCAGCCGTTGGCGGGATCGAATCCTCTCCGAGCGCACCAAGCGCATTGAGGGCTACCGAAAGAAAATGATCGGCGAGCATTCTCTGTGGCAGGTCTGGCGCGCTGGGCTGCCGCAGGGCAAACAGATTGAAGTTCTTGCCACGCGCCGCATGAAGCTTTGGGCGAATGGCCTCGATCCCGACTTCCCGCACTCCGAGCGCGTCACCAGCCTGGCTCTTCAACTTTACGACGGCCTCCTCGCCTGGGGATGGCAGCCTTCGGTCGCCGTCGTCGCTGCCCGCTCCAGTCTGATCGCCGCCGCCCTTCTCCACGATGTCGGCAAATCCAAAGGCGAAAAGGGACATCACAAGACTTCCTTCGACTTGATTCGCGCCCACGGCAACCTATTGGGCTGGAAGCCCGCGGACATGCAGCGGGCCGCCGTCGTTGCCCGCTTTCACTGTGGAGCCTTGCCCACTCGAAGGCACAAACTGTTGTGCGATCTCTTCCCTGACGAGCAGAAAGCAACCATCCAACTCGCCGCAATCCTTCGCCTGGCCAATGCCCTGGATGCCGCCCACGACGGGCACATTCGCCGCATTCAAATTGAAAATGATCAGATCAAAGGGAAACCCAACGAAGCTCTAGAGATCGCCGCCGAAGGCTATTCGCCCCTGGGACCATCTGCTCAAACCATCGCCGCCGAACGCCATTTGCTGGAGACTGTGCTTCACCGCCCGATAGTGATCAAGCCGATGAAGAATCCCTCGACCCGAAACCGTCGAGCGATCGCCTTTGGGTAGGCACAACACAGCCGTGCCGCTCTGTAGACAGCAAGCGGCTTGCGTCCGTCAACCCACCCGTGGCTCCGGAAGAAAAATGCTCCCTAAGATTTACTCGAAGAAGTGGGCCACTTTCTTGCCGGCTTGTTCGGTGTAGTAGACCGTCACCTTAGCGGATTTCTCACTTCCCTTTGCGATGTCCCTGCCCGCATCGGCCGCGGCGTGATCGGTTAGCCGAAATGTGTCCTCCGTGCCGTCTGCGGTCTTAACCGCCAGGGTCTTGCCGGCACGATCGATATGCATGATGGTTCCGTCCATCGACTTAATGCCGTCTTTGCCGACTCTATCGACCTCGACCGCCGTCTTTTCCGTACCCGCGGTGGTGTAATGCGCCACTACTTCGGTGCCTTCCGTCAGTCCGTGAAAGGCGTCTTTAGTGCCCGTCGCTGTGGCCTCGCCGCCGTGAACAGTGGTCTTGTCAACAAACTTGAGGCTCTGCTCGGTGCCGTCCTTACTCTTTACAACGGCAGTCTTAGTAGCAGAATCCAATTTGACGATGGTTCCATGGACGGCACCGACAACATCCTGTGCGGCCCAGCCAAACGCAGTCAAAAGCAGAAGCACCAGAGATGCACGGACAATGTTTTTCATCTTTTTCCAATCTCCTTAAGGGATAAAGTCAGAATCTTGCTTTTTTTTTGAGCCCGCAAACAACCTAATCCTAGATACGCTTTCCGTCAAATCCCTTGAGAACAGGCGCCTCCCGCCGGCAACATTTTTCAGTCAGATTTCCACAGGCCACTTTACGAGTAGCTCTCCAGGGACTTCCGCGAACTCGCTTTTCCGGATACAAATGTTCTTGCTACCGAAAGCCGGACGCCGAGAGCCGGAAGCCCGACCAATGACTCACGCCCAACTAGTCGAGAAGGCCGTCCGCTGGCTGCGAAGTTACCGCTGTGGAGTCGTGCTCTCCGAACAAGCCTGCGTTAGCGGCGAGATGCCCGACGCCATCGGTTGGAAGCGCGCCTGCCACTCGGTGCTGGTCGAATGCAAAGTCACGCGCTCCGATTTTCTGGCCGACCGCGCCAAGCCCTTCCGCCTCAAGCCGGAGCAGGGAGTCGGCTGCGAACGCTTTTATCTGGTTTCCGCTGGAATGGTTCGATCGGAAGACCTTCCCACAGGCTGGGGCCTGCTCGAACTTCGTCGTGGCAGAATCGAAATGACTCGTGCCTCCGCGAAGAACCTGCGCAGCGCCAGCGGCTTTCGCTGCGAAATGAATCTGCTGCTAGCCAGCCTGCGCCGCGTAGAGGTCCGCGTGGAGCCGCAAAGCATCACCGACTTCCTGAAGTGGAAGAACCGCATGGCGGAATACAATCGCGGCACCCTTCCCGAAGGCTTGGCTTCCGCTGAAGAAGAAGCCAACGTGTTCCTCGAAGCGGATTTGACTTAGCGCCGCCGCGGAGAATGACAAGTTCGAATGGGCCAAGAGCCGGAAGCCAGAAGCTTCTCACAACTCCCGCCGCCCTTCCATAGCTTTGAGCATGGTGATCTCGTCGGTGTACTCGATGTCGCTTCCGACCGGGATGCCCATCGCAATGCGCGTCACTTTCACGCCGACGCGCTTCAGTTGCTGCGACAGATAAGTAGCAGTGGCTTCGCCTTCGACCGTGGGGTTGGTGGCCACGATCACTTCATCCACGTTGCCCGCATCGACGCGCGCAATCAGATTGGCGATGCGCAATTGCTCCGGCCCTATGCCGTGCAACGGCGAGAGCGATCCGTGCAGCACGTGGTAGACGCCGTTGAAGTGCTTGGTTTTTTCGATGGCGGCAATGTTGGTGGGTTCTTCTACTACGCACACCAGGCTCTGGTTGCGGGTTGCGCTGGTGCAATAGACGCATGGGTCAACATCAGTGATGTTGTTGCACACCGAGCACAGCCGCAGGTTAGCCTTCACGTCGCGCACCGCCGCGGCCAGCGCTTCGGCATCCTCGTCGCTCGCACGCAGAATGTAGAATGCCAGCCGCTGCGCGCTCTTCGAGCCTACGCCCGGCAGCTTCTTCAGTTCGTCGATCAGCCGCGACATCGGTTCCGCAAATTTAGACATAGGAAAGAAGGCAATTTGAAAACCGAATCGAAGCTCTTGAATTAGTCAGCTAAGGAATCAGGGAAATTGCGCAATCACTCGATTGCACAATGGCCCAATTCTTCACAGCCCGCCGATGCCCAGGCCGCCCAGCATGCCGCCTACAGTCGACTGCATTGCTCCATCGACTTTGCGCGCGGCTTGGTTGACCGCGGCGAGCACCAAGTCCTGGAGCATCTCCACGTCGCCCGATTTCACTGCTTCAGGATCGATGCGCAGGCTGAGCAACTGCTTGCGGCCGTCCATCTTCGCCGTCACCGTGCCCCCGCCAGACGAGGCTTCCACCACCGTTTCCTGCATCTTCTTCTGCAGGCTATCGTACTGCGACTTCGCCTTCGACATCAGTTCTTGCAGATTGAATCCGCCCATTTGTACCTTCCATTGCTTTTTGGGTTCTAGGTGTTAGGTCTCAGGTCTCAGGGTCGAGTCGTAGAACTAGGATGCGGGTCTCCTAAGACCTAAAGACTAAGACCTCGACACCTGATCTTCACCGCTTCTCCTTATAGTCGATCACCGTACGAATCTCAGCGCCGAACTTTTCCTGCAGCCTGCGGACCACGGCATCCCGCTCAGCGCGGCCTCGGCCTCCGACTTCCGAATTCGTCCCGCTGAATCGGGAGGGGCTACCGTTGCGTTTTTCTGCCGTCGCCACGGAAGCGCCGGGAACGATCTTCAGCTTGACGGCGCGCCCCAGAACGCCGCTGGCCGAGGCAATCGCCAGCCGCCTGGCGTCGGCGCTTAGCGACATGCCGACCACGGTCTGCGACTCGGAGACCTTGATCACCACTTCGTTTCCTTCCACCGACCATTCTCCCGGTTCGAGCATCGAGACCAGGATGCGCTGATTGCCGTCCGTGAGCGCTTGCAGCACGGCGCTTTGCAGCCTCTCAAGGGGCGCGGCTGAAACCGCGGCTGCGGGTGGTGAGGCCAATTGCGAAGCTTGCGGCGCGGCCCACAGTCTTGGTTCGGGCTGAGGCTCGGCCGGCGAGTTGAGTTCCGGTTCGGACGCAGTTTGGCTGAGATTTGCGGGTGCGGCAGCGCCCATGATCACCCGTGCAGGCGGACTTCCACCCGCGACCATTCGTGGACCGCCAGCGGGAACTGAGTCCGCGGACGACTCCTGCCGCGGAGTGCCCTTGCGCGCGGAATCGGCTGCAAACGGCGAAACGTGATTGGGACGAACTCCCGCAACGCCCTCTGCCCGGCGCATCTCGGAGGCACCGTACGAGGTCGCTACGATCGAAGGCCGCGCCGCAGGTCTGGACGCGTTCTCTCCCGCAACGCTCGACGAACCGGCCACGTCGCTCAGCAGTTGCTCGATCGGCAACAGGCGCTGCGCGTGCGCCATCTTGAGCAGGCCGAGTTCCAGGTGGAAGCGCTGTTCCTGCTTGTATCCCAGTTCGCCATGGGTTCGAAGCATGATCTGCAAGTGACGAGTGAGATCTTCTTCGCCAAACAGTTCCGCAACACGCTGCACGCGTTCGCGTTCTTCGCTCGATATCTGCAGCAGCGAAGACTCTTTGCCAGCAATCTTGGCCACGGTGGCATTGCGCAAAAAGCGAACCATCTGGCGTGCAAAATGCGTGGGGCTGTGGCCTTCGCTGATGAGATGGTCGACATGCCGCAGTACGTCTTCACTGGCGCTGCCGGCGATGGCTTGCATCACTTCTTCGAGTATGTGCGCGGGTGCGGCGCCGACCAGGTTGCGCACGGAGTCGGCTGTGAGTCTTCCGCTCGATGACGCAATCGCCTGATCGAGGATCGACAGCGCATCGCGCATGGAGCCATCGCCAGCCTCGGCGAGCAGGGCAAGAGCATCGTCATCCGCTTCAATGTTTTCGCGGCCGACCAGGTCGCGCAGCTGCCCAACAATGTCATCAAACTTTACGGCACGGAAACTAAAATGCTGGCAGCGCGAGCGGATGGTCTGCGGAATGTCCTCGGGTTGCGTGGTCGCCAGCATGAAGACGATATGGTCGGGCGGTTCTTCCAATGTCTTAAGCAAAGCGTTGAAGGCAGCGTCGGTAATCTGGTGTGCTTCGTCGAGAATGTAAATCTTAAAACGATCGCGCGCTGGGCGGTAGCGCGCCGCCTCGCGCAATTCGCGGATTTCGTCGATACCGCGATTGGTGGCGGCGTCGATCTCGATGACGTCGACGGCGTTGCCGGCGCGAATCTCGGTGCAGGATTCGCAGATGCCGCAGGGCTCTGCAACGGGCTTGTCGGACGAGCGGCAATTTAACGCCGCGGCCAGAATACGCGCCACGGTTGTTTTTCCAATGCCGCGATGGCCGCTGAAAATGTAGCCATGCGCGGTGCGTCCCTGTTCGAGCGCGTTCTGCAGAGTCCGGGTGACGTGTTCTTGTCCGATGACCTCGGAGAATTTTTGCGGACGATATTTACGCGCCAGGACGGTATAGCTCATGAGCCGGAAGAGACGATTATACGTGATTGGAGGGATCCTGGCGGGAAGGCACTTTCCCAGGAGGCTTGCTAAAAGCAAACCGCAAGCGATAGTCTGGTGCGTCGATCCAGGCGCGAAATAGTTGTCCCTTTTGATCAAGAGCGCCGCGAAGGAGGGCATTCATGCAATTGAAGCTGGCAACAAAAACGAAAGATGGGATTTTAGTCGTGGATTGCAGCGGCCGCATTGTGTTCGGCGAGGAGTCGTCACTCATCCGGGAGACCGTAAAAAAGGCCGTGGCGGAGAATAATCGCATCGTGCTCAACCTGGGCGAAGTAAATTATATCGATTCCGGCGGACTGGGCACTCTCGTAGCGCTGCGCACCACCGCGCAGAATGCTGGCGGCACAATCAAGTTAACGAACCTGACCAAACGCGTGGGCGATCTGCTGCAAGTCACCAAGTTGCTTACGGTTTTCGACGTATACAACTCCGAGGCGGAAGCCATCGAATCCTTCCGGAAGGCAGCCTAATCCGCGCCACGAAGTGGGGCTTATGAATCGCGGCTCGTGATCTGCCGCGGATGGTCCGGCTGCTCCGGCCTTTTCTCGAATGCTTCCTCGCATCATTTTTATTTTGTGTTTGCTGGTGAGTGCCAGCGGCTTCGTGTCTCCGCCGGTGGCGCTGGCGCTCGGACTGGTGTTTGGTCTGACGTTGCCGCATCCTTATGGCCGCGAGGCGAAGAAGTCTTCCAAGTATCTTCTGCAGGCTTCCGTCGTGGGGCTTGGCTTCGGAATGAATCTGCATCAGGTCGTGCAGGCCGGGCGCAGCGGCTTTGTCTATACAATGCTGGGGATCAGCTTCGCGCTGCTTGTTGGCATGGGGCTGGGCGCTCTGCTCAATGTCCAACGCGTGCCCGCATTTCTCATTTCCACAGGGACTGCGATTTGCGGTGGGAGCGCGATTGCCGCCGTCGGGCCCATCACGCAGGCCAGCGACGAGGAAATGGCCATCGCACTGGGAACTGTGTTCGTGCTGAATTCCGTGGCGCTGCTGATTTTCCCGGCAATTGGCGCGGCACTCAAGCTTAGCCAATCTCAGTTTGGACTGTGGGCGGCGCTGGCTATTCATGACACCAGTTCGGTGGTGGGCGCCGCGGCCAAATATGGCGCTGTGGCATTAGCCGTTGCAACCACGGTAAAACTGGCGCGCGCATTGTGGATTGTTCCGCTCTCGGTGGCGACGGCTATGGTGCGCGGCGCCAAGGCGAAGATTCAATGGCCGTGGTTCATCGGTCTGTTCTGCCTCGCGGCAGTGTGCAACACGTATCTTCTAGCCGGAGCGCCCGAATATTCTCTTGCCGTGAAGATCGCGAAGATTGGGCTAACCGCTACTTTGTTCTTGATCGGCAGCGGGATCTCAGTGGCAACAGTCAAACAAGTTGGACCTCGGCCGTTGCTGCAGGGAATTATCCTGTGGTTGCTGGTTTCCGTGGGATCGCTGTGGCTGATTCGCATCGGATGGATTGCGCTGTGAAGCAGAAAAGCAAAAAATCGCCAAAGCGTGGCGGGATCAAGCGCTCGAACGAAGCGTCTCCCGATCAATCGTCTAAGATGCGGATGCGCATCGAAGGCGCGATTCGCCGGATTCCCCAGGGTAAAGTTTCGACCTACGGAGCGGTTGCGCGCGCGGCGGGATTCGCTGGCGCGGCACGGCAGGTTGCGAAAGCATTGCATCGCGGTTTCGGCTTGCCCTGGCAGCGCGTGTTAGGCGCGGGCGGGGAAATCAAGCTGCGCGGCGATTCGGCTATCGAACAGCGGCTGCGGCTCGAAGCCGAAGGTGTGCGCTTCCGGGGCCGCAAGGTGGATATGAAACAGTGTGAGTTTAAATTCGCGCGCGAGAGCGCGGCGAAGAAGCGCTAAAGCAAGGCTAAGTTCCTTCCCTGCGAGCCACTACTTCTTGAACTGCTCGTCGATCTCCACCTGATATCCCGTGACCATCTTGTTGGTTTCGTTCGCCATGCCGACAACCGCCATCAGTTCCTTGAACATGGCGTCGGTCATGCCTCTTTTCTGTGCCGAGACGGTGTGCGACGCGATGCAGTAATGGCATTGATTGGTAACGCTGACGGCCAGATAAATCATCTCCTTGGTCAACGGATCGAGCGCGCCCGGAGCCATAATTTGCTTGATGTCTTCCCACGTGCGTTTCAGCGTAGCGGGATCGTGCGCGATCGCCTTCCAGAAATTGTTGATCCAGTCGGTCTTGCGCGTGGCCATGATGTCGTCGTAAACGGCGCGTACTTCCGGGCTGGCGTCTTTGTATTCGATGAGTCCGAGGGTTGCCATGAGTTCTCCATCACTGCAGTTAGTTCACCACAGAGTCACAGAGTCACAGAGTCACAGAGTCACAGAGAAAGGCAACACCCTTTTAAGAAGGTTCTTCTCTGTGACTCTGTGGTGAGTAAAGACTTTCTGACAACGCTACTTCGGCACCTCTCCGCTCAGCAATTTTTCCAATGCCGCAGCGGGGCAGCGTACGCCCACGTAGAACTGGCCGAACAATGCATAGACCGCGCTGACGTGATCGAAGCGCATCTCGTAAATCAATTTCTTAAAGACCAGCGGATCGTCGGCAAACAGGTCGACGCCCCACTCCCAATCATCAAAGCCAATTGAGCCGGTGATGATCTGCTTCACTTCACCCGCGTAGCGGCGGCCTACAAGGCCATGTTCATTCATCTGGCGGGCGCGTTCCTCGATGGGAAGCATATACCAATTCTTGTCTTCGCCGCGCCGCCGGTCCATGGGATAAAAGCAGAGGTAACGGTTCGGCGGAATCTCAGGGAAAAGCCGCGGATGCATCGCTTCACGATGCCGGCCAAGTTTGCATTCGATCTCAGCCTTCCATTGGTCGGAGTGCGGTTGGATGCCTTGCGCGGTGAGCTCTTTATAAATCTTTAGCGTGGAGTCGTACAGCCCGAGTTCGATGATGGAAAGATAAGACGATGTGGGCTCGAGGTATTCACTCAGGCGCAAACCGGCCAGGTTCAGTTCCGCTTGGTTGAGGTCGGCAAACGAATTGCGGAAGTGCAGGAGCATTAGATCGCCTTTGTGGCCGATCAAGGAAAAAAGCGCGGATTGCCCCTGGGGTCTTTGTTCCATTTTGCCCAGTACTGACGCGGCTTCCTGAGCGATTGCCGACCTTGTTCCGTCGGCCAGCGCTCGCCAGGCCGTCCTGCGGAACCGCATCATTTGGTGCAGCACACTGTAACCCTCGGTAGTGAGCGGCACCTCGGGAGTCTCTGCCGATGTGGCTTGCGGGCGGACGTGAGGAGTAGTGGTCGTTGTCATGGGGTTCTCAGGATGTGTGCTCATCTTTTTCCATTCTCTATTGTACGCAAGAGTAACAGCACCAGCGAATCTACGATTTACAATCATCGTGGGATTTACAATCTGGCATTTATACGCAAAGCCATGCGAAGACTCATTCTAATAGTCGTTCCTGTCCTGTCCCTGACACTTTCGCTCGGGGCACAGAATAAGCGCCTATGGGTTTTGCGCGCGCCTGGCGAGGCGGTGGAGTACGATTCCGCGACCTTCGGGGAGAAGCAGACGGTGAAGATTCCTCCGGAAGCCGTTGCGTCGCCGTTGAGACTCTCGATCAATCATCTTGGGCAAATGTTGTTCGCCCCGCTTGCGGTTTTGCCGCTCGCAGATAGCGACCTCTCCGCCGAGCGAAAGATATGGTTCTGGAATGGTCGTACGGCATCCACGCTGACGCGCGACGTCTCGCGGAGCACATCCACAACCGGATCGAACCTGGCTATCACTGAGTCGGCACCGGCGCCATTTCTCTCCGAGGATGGCACGCACCTGTACTGGTTCTCGAACCAGGCACGTCGGCTGCAGCGCGATGGCGTGGATCTTTCCATCAAGACGACTTGGACAAGCTGGCGGACCGACCTCGGGGGAGCGAACCGTGAGGATCTTGCCTCGATCACGCTGCCCGAGTGTTCGTGCCCGACCGGAGCCTGCGAAGAATCGTGCCCCACTGCCGATGCGTGGGTTCCGGAGGAAGGAGTGGGGAGTTTTTTTCTGTTAACGATGTTTGTGGAGGGACAGACACAGGCAATTTACAAATCGACATCCGTCTATCAAGAGAGCGCGGGCAAATGGACGGCAACGCCCCTCGAACCACCGTTGCGGCAAGTCCTGGACGCGGCGAATGCGGGGGAAATCCTTGAAGCCATTCCGGACACGGGCTGCTGCGGATGGTCCAATGAGAGCGATGATCGGACCCTGCTGCATCTTCTCGGCAAAACATTGACCATGTTCGATGAACTGTCCACCTACCAGAATCCCGACTACGATGTGAGCTTCTACACAGAAAACGGCAAGCTGTCCCCCGGCCTGGGATCGGTGGCCTTGACAATTGACGCCACCGCTAAGCCGAACACACCAATTCAACTGGCCGAGGAGGGGCAAGCGAACCCTGAAGAGTCGCAGCGCATTCGCAAGGCTCTGCTGGACCTCCCGGCGGTTGAGGTAAAGAGCGTCGAGGATTCTCCGCGTCGCCTCGCGTTTCTACCGCATGCGACGCTCGTGGGCTGGATCAGCGACAAAGAAATTCTCTTCGTAGAGGATCACTTGCTGGTGGCGTACAACATCGCGAGTGGAAGCCGGCGAAAATCGAATATTCATGTGGAAGATTTTGAGCACGTCTTCCTGCGCTGAACAGCTCGCGATCTTCATGAAAAGCTGCGACTTCCTCCCGACCTTTAAAGACAGCTTGTTAAAGATCAATGGGATGGCATTCATTGACTTGCCGGGCTTACCGACGTAGGATTTTTTCACGTGATCGGGCGGACTATTTCGCATTATCGTATTGTCGAAAAAATCGGTGGCGGCGGGATGGGTGTGGTCTACAAAGCGGAAGACCCGCGCCTGCATCGTTTTGTCGCGCTCAAATTCCTGCCCGATAAGGTTGCCAGCGACCCGCATGCGCTGGCCCGTTTTGAACGCGAAGCTCAGGCCGCCTCCGCGCTGAACCATCCAAATATTTGCACGATTTACGACATTGGCGAACAGGACGGGCAAGCCTTTATCGCCATGGAGTTTCTGGATGGCCTGCCGCTGAAGCACCGCATCGCGGGGCGCCCGCTGGACATAAAAACCTTATTATCCCTGGCAGTCGAAGTCGCCGACGCTCTCGACGCCGCTCACACCCACGGCATCATCCATCGTGACATTAATCCGGTAAATATTTTTGTGACCAAACGCGGTCACGCCAAAATCCTCGACTTCGGACTGGCCAAGCTTACCGAGGGTGACGAGGCGGTGCTCAGTGGCAATACTTTCGGGGAAGTGACACAATCGCCCATTGATCCGGCTCGCCCGGGCTTCGCCTTGGGAACCATTCCTTACATGTCGCCGGAGCAGGCCCTGGGCCGACCGCTGGATTCCCGCACCGACCTTTTCTCCTTCGGCGTCGTCCTCTATGAGATGTCGACCGGGGTTCTGCCTTTCACGGGGCAGACAACCGCCGCATTCTTCGACTCGCTGATTCACAGCGCGCCGGAGTGGCCGGTGCGATTCTCGTCCGCCGTCCCAGCCGAACTTGAACGCATCGTGAGGAAAGCTCTGGAGAAAGATCCAGGGCACCGCTATCAAAGCGCGGCCGAACTGCGCGCCGATCTGCAGCGATTGCGCCGCGAGGTCGAGTCCGGGCAAGCCTTGACCGCCGCGGCCGCTGCACAGCCCGTGCCTGATTCCAAGGATAGAATCCGCGCCCTCTTCGCCACGGCTCACACTGCTGCTGCGCCTCAACGTAAGGCAAGCAAGTTGCCGTGGCTGGTCGCAGGCGGCGTGGTTGCGCTCGCAACCCTGGCTGCAGTAATTTTGCTTCTGAGGCCGCCAGCATCTCCGCCCACCGTGATCTCGTCGTTGCAGATCACAAGCGATGGAACTTCAAAGCGTTCCCTTATCACCGATGGGACTCGCCTGTATTTTTCCGAATATGTGAGCGGCCACTCAGTGTTAATGCAGGTTTCCACTTCCGGAGGAGAAACCGCACCCCTCCCGATCTCGCTGGCGAGTGCAGATGTTTATGATTTCTTTCCTGGCCGTTCTGAATTACTAGTGAAAGGCTCGGCGGAAGGCTCCGAGACGGAATGGCCGGTTTTGATACTGCCGCTACCCGCCGGGTCTCTCCGGCCCGTGGGAAACATCCTCGCGCACGCGGCGGCTTGGGTTCCCGGCGGCCAACGCATCGTGTACGCTACCAAGTCAAGCTTATACGTTTGCAATGCCGATGGTACCGATTCGCATGAACTCGTCACGGTGACAGGAATCCCGTTCGCACCTCGATTTTCTCCCGACGGCCGCCGCTTGCGCTTCACCATCCGTGACCCCAACCAGCGAACCTCTTCCTTGTGGGAAATTTCACCGGACGGAAAAGGTTTGCATGCGGTGTTGCCGGAGTGGAACAAGCCTGCGCAAGAGTTTGGCGGGACTTGGACTCCGGACGGAGAATTCTTCCTGTTCGAATCCACTCGCGACCACACGCAAAACATCTGGTCTATTCGCGAGGGCGCATCTTGGTTGCGCAAATGGTTTAGCAAATCCGACGCAGAACCCACGCAGCTGACCGTAGGTCCGCTCATGTTCAGTAATCCCACTCCGAGCCCGGATGGGAAAAAGCTATTCGTCATCGGCCAGCAGCGCCGCTTCGATTTGATCCGGCTGGATGGCAAGTCGCAACAATTCTCCATCGATCTTCCGGGAGTGTCCGCGGGCGAGGCCGATCTCACGCGCGACGGCGAGTGGGTCACCTACGTGTCGCATCCCGATCTCACGCTGTGGCGCAGCAAGCCGGACGGAACTTCACGCCAGCAGCTCACGTATGCGCCGATGCTCGCGCACATGCCGCGCTGGTCGCCGAATGGAACTCAGATCGCATTCATGGCATCGCGTCCCGGAAAGCCGTGGAAGATTTTCGTTATACCAGGCGATGGTGGAACGGCGCATGAAGTGACCGCCGGGGACCACAACCAGGGCGATCCCACATGGACGCCCCAAGGGGATGCGATTGTTTTCGCGGGAATGCCCTGGCTGGAATACGGAAACGCGACCGGCCCCAACATCCACGTGGCCGATCTGACAACATCGCAAGTCTCGGATGTTCCGGATTCGCAAGACCTTTTCAGTCCCCGCTGTTCGCAGGACGGGCGCTACGTAGCGGCGCTCTCTGCCGACTCGACCGGGTTGATGCTCTATGACGCCGAAAAAAAGAATTGGAGGCAGCTCGCCGTCTCCCGCTTTGCTTTCGAGAACTGGTCACACGATGGAAGGTTTATTTATGCGGAAGACTATCCCGATAAAACTGACGACATTGTGCGGGTGAATGTAGCCAACGGCAAAGTGGAACGCTTACTCAGCCTGAAGGAAGTTCCGCGTGGT
The DNA here is from genome assembly GCA_963818865.1 of uncultured Acidobacteriaceae bacterium. Taxonomy (GTDB): domain Bacteria; phylum Acidobacteriota; class Terriglobia; order Terriglobales; family Acidobacteriaceae; genus Sulfotelmatobacter. The sequence goes on along the minus strand of CAWFTQ010000010.1, from coordinate 200,291 downwards.
TTCGATCCCTGGGAGTTCTGGGTCGGCCTTGCGCCAGATGATTCGCCGCTGCTGATGCGGGACAAAAGCACGCAGGAAATATACAGCTTGGATGTGCGCTTCCCGTAGACTTGAGCCGATGTCCCGCCTGCGCGAAAACGTCAGAACTACTGGAAGGCGAGTCCCTGATTTCTATGACGCTCGATGCTGGAATTTCTGTCCGATACATCTACTCCGCCTGTATCGTCACTTCTTCGAAAGACGTCCGCGTTTTACACGATCCGTGGTTCACTGAAGGAATTTATGACGGCTCATGGTTCCATTTTCCTACGGTTGCAGACCCCATTGCTTCTATTGGCGACGTTGACCTGATCTATATCTCGCACGTTCACCCCGACCACTACGATCCGATATTTCTGAGGAAATATTTCGAAGTGCACGGCAGCAAAGAAGTCATCATTGCGGATCATAAACCCAACTACCTGGCGAATAAGATGCGAGCCGACGGGTTCAAGCCCACTATCCTCAAGCCCAGCATCGACATCGGTTCAAGCCGGATCACCATCGTTCCGCACCGCACAGGGAGCATTTCCGATATCGATTCTGCTCTGATTTTTCGCTACTTCGATGGGAAGAGGGAACATTGCGTGGTCAACGGCAACGACGTTATCTTCGATGACGAAATGATCGCGGCTCTGAAAGAGAGCGCCTACGAGCCGGATATACTGCTTTGCGGTTACACTGGCGCCGGTCCTTATCCGCAAACTTATTTTGATATTGACGATCCGCAACTTCCGATCGAGGCGGAGAAAAAAAAGCACGCATTTTTTCAGCGCTATTTAAAATTGGTTTCCGGACTTCATCCCAAAGTCACTATTCCGTTTGCCGGCAAATACATTTTGGGCGGCAAGCTGGCTCGGCTTAATCGGTTTCGCGGAGTCGCCGACGCTACCGAGGTGCTCGCGATTGACCGGGCAGCCGTAGTCTTGCAGGACAATGGTGGTCAGATCTCGACATTTAACCTGGAGCCCACGGCAGTCCGGGTTCGGCCTTACAGTGAAGAAGATATGGAGCTCAGGCAGAGGGAAATCAGCCTGCATAAATTCGACTATGAAAGACTGATTTCCGAGTCTGAAATCTACCAGCTTCCGTTAAAGAGATTACTGTCGGCGGCGGCGCGACGGGCGAGTGAGCGGTCTGAATGCCTGCAGGATTATTACTTTGTCTTCGAACTCCCTGGCGGTGGCTTTGCATCGGTAAATGCAAAGCACGGTGGCGAAGAGCCCGTGCAGTTTTGCGAGCAAGTGGATGTTCAGCGTTTGGAGCCCAGAAGTGAGATCAACATCGACCCTCGATACCTCTTCGGACTGCTCACTGGCGTCTACCACTGGAACAACGCCGAAATTGGCTCGCAATTTGAAACCAGGCGGTATCCTAATCAGCTGAACCGCAAGGCGGAATCTTTCTTGAATTTTTTTGCCATTTGAGGCCTCGTGAAGCCGGGTCAGGCCTGTGCGGATATGCCGACTCCGCCGCGGCCTCCCATCTGAAGGGATAGAGAGGTTGGACAAAGTGGGACGGTTGCACGCATGCTCGTCCCGTTACCATCGGATTCTATTTCCAGGCTGCCGTCCAGTTCGTGCAATCTCTCGCGCATCCCAGCCAACCCAACGCCCGTCGCGGCACTCACACCACTCAGCAACCGCAAGCGTTCTTCGGTTATACCTTTCCCAAAATCTCGTACCTCCAGAACCACGGCTTCGGCTTCATGCTGAAAACGGATGCTGGCCTCCGAAGCTCCGGAGTGGCGAAGCACGTTGGTCAAGCTTTCCTGTAACACACGGAATAGAGCGATCTCCACCCTTTTCGGCAATCGCGCACGCGAGTTCGCAATCTCTGTTTTTACGCTGATTCCGCTCCGCTTGGCGAATCCTTCAATAAACCACTCGGCCGCACAAGCAAAACCGACCTCATCCAATAATGGGGGATGCAGCAGGTACGACATGGTTCGAATTTCTTCCAGCGCCTGATCCGTCAGGTGGGCAACGTCGGCAAGAAGTGCCAGCCTCGCCGGTTCTGCCTTGCAATCCTCCTGAAGGAGAGAAACGCTTATTTTCAGTGCGGTTAGTGTTTGGCCAGTACTGTCGTGCAGGTCGCGGGCTATCTTTCGCCTCTCTTCATCCTGGACCTTAAGCAGACGCTGAGAAAGTTTCTGCAGCTCGGCTGTCCGTTCCAGAATCAACGTTTCAAGTTCGGAGTGCGCGTGTGACAGCTTCAGGTGCTTTGACAGAATCCACATAAGTCCTCCTTGGGAGCGGTTAGGGGAGACAATCAGGATCTCTAGTTCAAGTGTGTGATTGTCCCATTGTGGGATTCAGAAGTCTGATCAATATTGAACACGCCCCCTGTAGACGGAATGTCTTGCCGATACCTACACATACGGGCTGGAAAGCACGGATAAAGCTTGGACGGAAGCTACGCCAGTGAATCGGAGTGCAGCCGCTGAATTTATTTTCACAGGTGTATAAAAGTGAACACTCAGGGGAGCCACCAGCAGGTATTGTGTTTCAGTTCCCGAATCGGAACGCGGTCATGGGTTAGTGCCGGGAAACCGACGTTCAGACCCTCACGACCGCATCTACTTCACTGTGCTTGGGCCGAACTCACCTGGTTCGGCCTTTTTATATCTCCGAATGTGAGCATTACAGACCACCTTTAAGCATCCCCAATCCGCCATAATTGACACTGATACAGTTTCCAGTTAGGACGGCCTTTGCTAAACCAGGTTACGACCGCAAAAAGAAAAAAAGACTTCAATCCCCACATCTTTCTCTCCACCATTGGGAAGGGTAGGGATATGTTGTCTTTTCAAAAGAAAAGCACAATATTCGCGCAGGGCGATTCGACCGACGGACTGTTTTTCATCCAGGACGGGAAAGTACAACTCAGCGTCGTGTCGGAGGCTGGGAAAGAAGCGACTCTGGGCATTTTGAGCGAAGGAGATTTTTTTGGCGAAGGCGGTCTTGCTGGCCAGCCCCTCCGCATGTCCTCTGCAGTCGCAATGACAGACTGCGTTCTGCTGCATGTTGGGAAGAAGGCAATGATGCATGCCATGAGCGTGCAACCAAAGTTATCGGTGATGTTTGTCAAATACCTGCTGAAGCGGAACATCCGCTATCAGGATGATTTGGTCGACCAACTTTTCAATTCCAGCGAAAAACGGCTGGCGCGAGTTCTCCTGTTGATGGCGCAATTCGGTCAAGAAGGAGTGTCCGAGATGTCGGTGCCGAGATTAAGTCAGGAGACTCTGGCCGAAATGGTGGGAACGACACGCTCGCGGGTCAGCTTCTTCATGAACCGATTCAGGAAGCTCGGCTTTATCAATTACGACGCCGGAGATAATTTACATGTCCACAGTTCACTGTTAAACGTCGTTCTTCATGACGATGACGGAGAAACCGCGACTTTGGCGTCTAAGAATCCAAATGCCCGCGCCAACAAGGCTCCGGAACCGCCTCCAGAGCGCGGCGGGCTCGCTGACAAAGATCGCGCCAAGAGGCCATCTCTTCCCGGCCTTGAACGCCGCGGTAAGTGGAGCGCGTAGCCGCCGTGTCCCTGGCGCGGTAATGCTTTACTGAGGAACCCGAGGCATTTAATAGCTAAGAATTTAAGAATTGCCGAGACAATCATCTGGTCTCGAGCTACTCCTGCCCCTCCCCGCACGATAAATCATCCACCCGAGCAAGTTTGTGCCCAGCACAACAGTCACGATCTTCACCGAATACGCCCAGGAACTTTCCACATCAACAAAACAATAGGAAAAATCGAGAGCACGACGTAAAGCAGCGTCATCAGAAATCCCGAGACAGCCGCGGCGCGCAGCCACAATCCCGGACGCAGTCCTCGCGCTTTCGGCGACAGGAACGGGATGGCGAACAGCGCCAGATAAGCGATGGCGTAAAACGTGAAGGCCCAGGTCAGCAAAAGCTCATAAGCTTCCTGTGGGCCGACTCCGATTAACGCAACCACGCTGCCGGCCAGCGTGATTGCTCCTAGAAACAGGATTGAGTTGACTGGAGTCTTGTAACGGGGGTGCAACCGGGTAAACCAGTCCGGGACAAGTTTGTCCCATCCCGCTACCATAGGCAGCCGCGCGCTGGCGCTGAAGTAGACGCTGAAAGATGTGGGGTAGTTCACGAAAAGCAGAACAATCGCCAACGGGACAATGAAGCCTGCGAGCCCGAAGCCGCGTGAACCCAGGCGGAGTGCCTGGGGGATGGGGCCGACCACGTCCACGGCGTTGGGAGAAACAAACGCAAGTATCGAGCTGGTGGCGAAGATGTAGATGAGCGCGATGAAAGGCGCCGTTATCAGGACCGAGCGAGTAAGATTCCGCGCTGGATTGCGGCTCTCGCCCGCAAAAATTGCGACATTCGAAGCCGCTCAACGCGCCGAACATCATCTTGGCGAACACGCTGAGACTAAAGACCGTCAGCGGCGGCATGGCCAGCCGAAGAGGGTGATATTCCGGAAGCGTTCCGCGCAACCGGCTGAGCAGCGGAGTAGCGATGAGTAGCGCGAGCGTGATTAAGGTAGCGATGCTGCCCGCATTGCTCAGCCACTTGCCGATGCGCAGCCCGAAAGCGGCCATCAACATCATCGCGAGAATCAGCCCGAAGGAAACCGCCAGGATCAGCCACCTGCTGGAGGCGATCCATGCGGCGGCGGGACCCAGAGCGTAGGCCACAAAAGTCGTGGTCACCAGCCCGATCACCGCCACGTATAACATCACGAAGAGCCACAGATTCCACGCCACTAAAAATCCGACCTGATCGCCGAACGCCAGCCGCGCCCATTCGTACAGACCCCCTTCCAGCGGCATCAGCCGATTGAGATGAGCGACCACCATCGCGAGCGGGATGAAAAACAAAACGAAGGCAACCAGCCAGAAAACCACATGACCGGGTCCAGCCTTGGCAGCGGTGCCGAAGAAATCCAGCACAATGACAAGCAGAACTTGTGCCAAGACGAGGTCGAACAGCCCAAGCTCTTTGCGTAGTGTGGCGCTGTGGGCCTGGACTTCGGCCTCAGCCGTGCGCAATCCGATGGAGTCTCGGGTGGTCAATTCTTTGGCCGCCTATTTTGGGACTGCGCGTTTGAGCAGCAGATCCTGATAGTCGAAACTGAAATCGGCCAGCGGAGAAACCGCGGCCATGCGCGCGCTGTCGATGCTGCCGTCCGGGTTTAAGGAGAAAGTCAGGAACGCATCTTCGATGGTGCGGTCGCGCCAGTGCGCCTTGAACGTATCGTATTGCCAGTGCTGCAGATCGCCGATCATCGTTGGAGTGTGATCGAAAGTGATGACCAAGCCACTGTTGTGCATGCGGATGGTGATCGGCCCATACCAGGCGTCGCTGTAAACACCGGCATATTTCTCGAGCGGCAGGGAAGGTTTGGAGTCGGCGGCGCGGGCTGCTTCCGCGCGCTTCATGGTCTCAGCCGCTTCCTTCTCTTCCTTATCTTTGACGGATTTAAACGCGGCGACCCAGTCGGTCGGTGCGAGGCCGAAGTAATGATCCAGCACGTGATAAAGGATGGAATCGAAGGCGCCGCCCTCCTCCGCGTTAGTCAGAACGACGACGCCGAGATTTTCTTGCGGCACCAACATCACGCGGGAAACGAAGCCCGCGACCCCGCCGGTATGGCCGACGAGTTTGCGCCCGCGATAGTCGCGCACTCCCCAGCCCAAAGCATAGTCCGCAAAGTTCGGCTTCAAGGCTGCCAAGGCAGGCGTGGGTTCACCGATTGGCAAAATAGTTTGCGGCGTCCACATTTCTTTCGACTGCCGTTCGCTGAACAGATTTCCCTCGCGGTCAACAAATTTGCCGTGGTTCAGCTGCAGCTGCACCCACTTCGCCATATCGGCCGCGCAGGAGTTGATTGATCCGGCCGGGCCTACGTTGTCGAGTACTTCCAATGCAATGACCTGCAGCCGGCCATCCACCCGCTCATGCGGGAAGGCATAATCGTCGCCGGGTTTGAAGGTGGCATTGCTGACGGTCGAATGATTCATGCCCAGCGGCTCAAAAATATGCTGGCGGATGTAATCGTCCCACGACGTGCCGGTCACGGCGGGAACAATTTGCCCCGCCGTCATGTACAGCAAGTTGTCATACGCGTAGTGGCTGCGAAAGCTGGACGCCGGCTTCATGAAGCGCAGCTTGTAGATGATCTCGTCGCGCGTGTAGGTCGAGTGCGGCCAGAACAGCAGGTCGCCTTCGCCCAGTCCCATGCCGCTGCGGTGAGTGAGCAGATCGCGGATGGTCATCTCGTGAGAAACGTATGGGTCATACATCACGAAGCCGGGAAGCCGCTGATAGACTGGATCGTCCCACGAGAGCTTGCCTGCATCCACCAGTCCGGCCAAAGCGGCGGTGGTGAATGCCTTGGTATTCGAACCAATCCCAAACATGGTGTGCTCGTCGACCGGAGTAGGATCACCCAGCTTGCGCACACCGTATCCTTTCGCGACGACGATCTTGCCGTCTTTGACGATGGCCACAGCCATCCCGGGGACGTCGAACGTCGTCATGGAATTAGCGACGTAGGAATCCAAGTCGGGTGGTGCCGCAGCCTGGGCGCAGAGTGAAGCGGCGCAAGCCAGCAAAACAGTGGTAATTACAAGGACGGAGCGATGCAGTTTGAACATGAGTTTCCCCCTGAGCGATCCAAGAGGAAGCATTAGAACATAAAGAGTGTCTTGAGTGACTCGCCGGACGTCGATTGGCAAGTCAAATGCGAATGGCGGATCGCAGTCAGGAAGGCCAAGCGTCTTGCCGGAATTAGAGAACAGACGGAAGCAGACGAGCGTGTCAAACGCTCGCCTGCCGATGGAGATGGAAACGTATCGAGATCTAGTGATGGTCGTGATCGCCGTGGCTGTGCCGCCAGGTCCAATATTCCTTCTGTTCTCCAGGCGGCAGGCTGCGGAAGTCTCGGTGCTCGTCGCGGTGATTATCGCGAGCCCACTGGTGATAGTAACCGACCTCCACGTTGTCCCAGACGTGGTAGTCGCTGTAATAGGGGTCATAGACCCGGTAATGGTGTGCGCAAGCGGTGCCCATGACAGAAAAAGTCAGCGCGCCAGCCAGGATTAATGAACTAAGAAATCTCGACCGTTTGTCCATCTGAAATGGCCTCCTCTGATATTTGTACGATTAATTACAATAACACTGGACCCAGGGTTCGCCCTGATCTTGACTTCGTTGCCGCCGTGCCCCACCGGGTTGCTTAGGCTGAAGTTCCTAGCCTGGTCCTACAAAACCTTTGCCAAGGAATTTGGTTCGGCCAAACTGAATCACGGATTCAGATCGCCGGGGTTCATACACCAGAATCTTATCGAGAGGGTGGATTGGCTCTTCAGAAAATTGCGGGCTGCAAAGCTATGGCAGCCTTTTCCGCGAAGCCGTTTAATTTCTCCGGAATAAATTTGATTTCCGTTCGATCTGGAAGCCAATGTCCTGAAATGTCCCGAGTTGTCCCGTCATGTCCCTTGCCTTGTCTCATCCCTTTCGCTTATCAAGCTAACGTGGAGTCGAAGTCTGCACTGCGCACGCCTCAGCGGACTGTAATGGTTGGGGCGTTTCATGTTTGACGGTTTGGGGGAAAGTCTCAGATTAGTTTTACGGGCTGAAAAGTTAGGGCCGGGTTGCGGGGGAGACGGAGTTGCAAGATTTTTCATCTTGACAATTTTTTCTTCTTGGCTAGAATCCGGGTGCCCTCTCTATGAGCCCGTCCGGGTTCGTACAGTCTTTCGGTGTACTGCGTCTTTCCTTGGGGAACCAAAAACAAGATCAATGTTTGTTCATGGCCGAGCTGAATCTGCTTCTATGGAGTGTGTCATGCGCCCAGCGTCCTCTCGTGTAGTCACTCTGTGGGTTACTGTCCTTTGCCTGCTCGCATCCATTTTCAGCCTAAATGGTCTGGTCTCGGCACAAGCGGCCGGATCGAAGCACAAACTCTCGCAGCAATCGCTGCTGAGTCAGCAACCTTCGGCGAGCATGAAGGCAGCACAGAAGGCGACGCGGCACGCGCCGCCTCCGGTGACCACCGATACTTGGACTGGAGGTGGCGGCTCCAACACGGACTGGAGCGACGCGGCTAACTGGAATAATGGTGCCATCGCCACTGGTGACAACATCGCCATCAGCACCACCACAGCGGCCACGACCATCAGCAACAACGAGAGCTTCAACATCGGCACACTCACCCTGAGCAACACGGGCGACTCGGTGACGATGGCGAACAACGCCACGGTGCTAGTTGGGGGCAACATCAGCAATGCCGGCACCATTACTTTTAACGCAGCGGGCAATACCACGGGTTTGAACCTCCAGGGCTCGTTGACCCTGAGCGGCAGCGGGACTATTGACCTGAGCAGCATCAATGGGTCTTACAGCGGATACATTTACGGCGCGGGCGGCTCGGTCCTTACCACTTCGTCGAATATTGCGGGCGCGGGCACGGTGGGCAATGGGGAGTTGAACTTCGTCAATTCGGGCACGATTAACGGTAATATTAGCGGCCAGAACCTGAACGTCAATCCCGACACCTGCTCCACCTGCACGAATACCAACACGGGCACACTCGAAGCCACTGGCGGCGGAACCCTTACTCTCTCAAATGGAACCTGGACACAGAGCGGAGCCGGGAAGATTACCGCGGCGGCGGGTTCCACCGTGAATCTGACTGCCAACGTAAGTATCACGGGCGGGACGCTGTCGACCACGGGAAGTGGCGTAATCTACAACGCAGCCAACAATGACGTATTCCTGACCAACGTGACCAACACCGGCAACTACACCCTACAGAACAACACCGCCACCGAGATCAATGGAACGCTCACCAATACCGGCACCATCACGCTGGACGCGGCCGGCAACACGACGGAACTCTATTTGACCGGGAACACCACATTGTCCGGCGCCGGCACGGTGGTGATGACCAGCACCAACAATCAATGGTCGGGCTCTTTTAACGGGGCTTCGGGCAGCGTGCTGACGAATGAGTCGAACATCACCGGCTGGGGCACTGTGGGGAGCGGCGCTCTGGTAATCGCCAACGCGTCCAACGGCGTGATCAACTCGAATATAAGCGGTGGCAACATTCAGCTGAATCCGCTGACGAGTACTGCATCCAGCAACGCCGGGCTTATGGAAGCGACCAACGGCGGCACGTTAACCATGAGCAATGGCACGTGGACCAATACCGGAACCATCGAAGCTGCGACCGGCTCATCGGTAGGCTTGACCAGTAATGTCAGCATCACCGGCGGAACGCTTGAGTCGACTGGAACAGGCTCCGTTAATAATCTGGCCAATAATAACGTTTTCCTGACGGGGCTCACCCTGGCGGGCACGTATAACGTTCAAAACAACGCCGCGACTGAAATCAATGGGACGATTACGAACAATGGCGTGATCAACCTTCAAGGCACGGGCAATACCACAGAGCTTTATGTGACCAGCGCGGGCGCGGGTTCCGCGACGTTGACCGGATCTGGATCGGTCGTTCTAGGCACGGGCTCGGGAAATCAAATCAATGGAGCGGGCGGGACAGCGCTTACCATCGATCAAAACGTCTCTGGAGTGGGCAATATCGGGGCGGGCAATCTGACCCTGACCAACAATTCCACAATCAATGCCAACATCAGTCCAACCGTGACGGGGACACCCCTTACCATTCAGGCGGGCGCGGGCGGCATGCTCAATAATGCAACGTTGGAGGCGACGAACGGCGGCACTTTGACCCTGTACGGCAGCACGATCACGAACGGAACCAACGGGATTATCGAAGCCGTGGGGGCCGACAGCAGCAATAATGCCTCTACTGTAGTGCTCACCGATAATGTGACGGTTTCGGGCGGAACGCTCACCACGAGCGGTGCGGGGACCATCGTAGTGGCGGCCAACAACATCGCCAATCTGACGAACCTTACCAATACCGGGACGCTGAACGTGCAGAATAACGGCCAGATCGCCGCGACCGGCACGATCACCAACAACGGGACGATCACGCTGCAAGCGACGGGCAACACGACGTACTTCTACGCCGCGGGCGCCACTGTGTTGACGGGCACCGGCTCGCTGGTGCTGGCCAGCAGCAACGGCCAGTACAGCGGCGACGTCGACTCCGCAAACGGGCTGACCAACGACGAAACCATTGAGGGTGCGGGCCAGATTGCTAGCGGCACCTTCACCAACAATGGGACGGTCAACGCCAACACCAGTGGCGCGACTCTGACTCTGCAAGGGTTTAGCTCCGCCACGAACACTAAGACGATGGAAGCCACGGGGGGCGGCACGCTGGAACTTAACGGCTCTAGCTGGAACAACGCGGGCGGCACGCTTACGGCCCAGACGGGCTCCTCTGTCGATTTGACCGGTAACGTCACTGTTACGGGCGGGACTCTGAATTCGTCGGGAACGGGGCAGGTGTATGTTGCCGCCAACAATGTAGCCAACCTAACCGGCCTGACCAACACCGGCACCCTAAACGTGCAGAACAATGGCCAAATTGATGCCACTGGCACTATTACCAACAATGGAACGATCACCCTGCAAGCGACGGGCAATAGTACTTACTTTTATGCGCCGAGCGCGACCGTATTGACGGGTTCGGGTTCACTGGTGTTGACCAGCAGCAACGGCCAGTATTCCGGCAATGTTGACGCGGCAGGCGGGCTTACAAATGACGAAACCATTGAGGGTGCGGGCCTCATCGACAGCGGGACGTTCACAAACAATGGGACAGTCAATGCCAACGTCAGCGGCGCGAATCTGACATTGCAGTCATTTACGGCCGCCACCAACACCAAGACCATGGAAGCTTCCGGCGGCGGCACCATGACGTTCAACGGGTCAAGCTGGACTAACACGGGCGGAACCATTGAAGCCGAGGCCGGCTCCGCAGTTAACCTGACGGGCAGTGTTTCGATCACGGGCGGTACACTGACGACGTCCGGGACGGGCGTGATCAATGCCTTGGCCAACAACGATGTCTACCTCACCAGTCTGACCAACGCCGGGACGCTCAACGTCCAGAACAACGCTCAGCTGAATTTCACCGGAACCATGACCAACAGCGGAACGGTGAACCTCCAGAGTACTGGCAACAACACCTACTTGATCATCAACGGTTCGGTCACTCTCAACGGCACCGGGACCATTGACATGACGAGCAGCAATGGACAGTACGTGAACTTGATTTACGGTGCGGGCACGGCTCCGATCCTCATCAGCCACAACACTATCGAGGGCGCCGGGAATCTTGGCTCCAGCAACATGGGATTCACCAACGACGGCACGGTGGATGCCAACATTACGGGACAAACCATCGCCATTAACGTGGACAGCACCGGGTTCACGAACTACAGCGGTACCACCGACACGCTGACCGGTGGCACCTACATTGCCAACGGCGGAAACATTACATTTGCCGCGGGCAATACCACCGGGATCACAACCTTGGCAGCCAGCGTAACGGAAGAAAATGGCGGCCAGATTTTGAACACCAGCAACAGCAACGCCAACGCCTTGGCAAACCTGACCAGCATTACCTCCGCAGGCGCGTTAACCATTGGCGGCGTGGCCTTCACCGACTCCGGTAGCTTCAGCAACGCGGGCTCGCTCACCATTCTCGGAGGTGAGAGTTTCAAGGTGGGCTCGCTGACTCAGATCAGCGGCGGTTCGCTGACGGCAGGAACTTACGTGCTGGATGGGAATCTCAGCCTGACCGGCGCCACCCAGACCATCACCACCAATGCCACCAACCTGACGCTGGCGGGCGGTACCATTGAGAACGCCAACAGCACGAATGCGCTGGCTGGCTTGGCCACCAACACCGGCAAGCTGACCATCGGCGGTTCGAGCAATAGTGTATCGAGCACGGCGGCCAGCTTCAGCAACACCGGCACGCTGACCATCAACGGCAGCGACAGTTTCAGCGTTTCCAAGCTGACCCAGATCAGCGGCACCACCTTGTCCGGTGGAATATTCGTTCTGGGCGGCAATCTGGATTTGACGACCGCTGGCATTAGCGTCACCACAAACTCTTCGACCTTAACGCTCGAAGGCGGCACCATCAATTCCAACAGCGTCAATGCGCTTGCTGCGCTGGCCGCTAACACCAAGAGCCTCACAATCGCGGGTTCTAGCAATAACGTTTCGACTACCGCAGCCAGCTTTAGCAATACCGGCACGCTGACCATTGACGCTGGAGACAGCTTTACAGCTACCACCCTTACGCAGTTGAGCGGCGCCAATAACAATAAGACCCTGACCGGCGGCACTTACGTTCTGGCGGGCAATCTCGATCTGACGACCAGCGGAATCACCATCACCAAGAACGGCGCCACGCTTACGCTGGAAGGTGGCACCATCGATTCAGGCTCCTCCAACGCTCTGAGCGCACTGGCCACCAACACCGGCCATCTAACTATTGCCGGCACCGGTACTTTGGTAGCCACCAGCGCCGCCAGCTTCAGCAACACGGGCACGCTCACCATCGACGCCGGAGATACATTCTCAGCGCCGGCTCTTACGCAGATCAGCGGCACGACTCTTTCCGGCGGCACGTTTGTTCTGGCAGGCAATCTGGATTTGACCGCAGCCGCCAACATCACGACCAACTCGTCCAACTTGACGCTTGAAGGCGGTACCATCCAGACCGGCACCACCAACGATCTTGCCAACCTGAGTAGCAATACCGACAGCTTGACGCTGGCGGACAAAGCCAATTTCTCCACCGTCGGCAGTTTCACTAACTCCGGAGCTCTGACTATTGACAGCGGCAGCAAGTTCACCGTATCGACCGGCACACTGACCAACCTGAGCGGCGGAACCTTAGCCAGCGGGACTTACACCATTGGCGGCACGCTACAACTCACCTCCGCAAACGGCGGCATCACCACCAACGCAGCCAACCTGACCTTGACCGGAACCGCCTTCAAGATCGATGACGGCACCAGTAATGCTCTTGCCACCTTCGATAACAATACCGGTACGTTCGCCCTTGCCTCCGACGCTAAGCTGACCACGGCCACCACCGGCACCTTCACGAACTCGGGCTCAGTTGACGTTGAAAAAGGAAGCACCTTGACAGTTGGTGGCAGCCACAACTACACGCAGACCGCAGGCACGACCACGGTAGATGGAACCCTGACGGCCACCGGCATCACCGCCACAGGCGGATCGATCTTCGGGGCGGGCACGCTGAAGGGCAACACCTCGGTGGGCAACGCGACCGGCACGGCGGTCACATTGAATGTGGGCGACAGCGGGAAAGCCGGATTGCTGGCCATCACCGGGACCTACACGCAGTTGGCCACCGGCACCATGAACGTTTCGATTGGCGGCCTTACCACCGGCACCTACAGCGCGCTCAGCGTCAGTGGCAACACCAGCCTGGGCGGCACGTTGACAGTGGCTATCGTGAACGGTTTCGTGTTAACTTCCGGCAACATCGGCCAGACCTGGACGATCCTCACCACCTCCGGCACGCTGACCGGTTCGTTCACCAACGGAACCGTGACCACCGGCACCGACGTATTTACCGTCTCCTACACGGGCAACAGCGTGGTACTCACCCTGACTTCCGTGACCGGACCGGGCTCGAAAAACCAGCCTGCTCCGTTGTCACAGGCAATCATCGCCACCACCAAATCGGCAACCAGCAAGAGTCGGTCCCCAATGCTCACCAGCGGTGTGCGTGAAGTTGGCACCAGCAAGCTAGCCAAGCCGATTCTGGTTGCGGGATTGGGACGTTCCAACGCGATTCTGGCGGGAGGTTCCGGCCTGCGCAGTTGGGAACATATGCCAGTGGTCGCAACGATCGCGAAGCCGGCGCCCGTGTCGAGAATCGGGATGGAAGTGAACTCCCCCTCGCTGCACAACAACCTGGCGGTTTCGAGTGACTGGATGGGACAGAGCCACGGAATCGGCACTCCGTCAACGCTTGGCTGGATGGGAACCTCCAACAATCGCCGGGTACCGGTCAAGGTAATGTCCCCATCTTTGCCTCGCATCGCGCGATGATAAGGTCGGGGCGAGAAGTGACTACTTGCTAACGAGGGGATTATTTTGAAGACGCTGACCGTGTGGGTTATAGCCCTCATTTTGTTGGCTGGACTGACCGCTTGTGAAAGAGGCGAAAGCCGCAAAGGGCCGGAGATTACTACGCCGTACGCCGCTGTCCTGCTGGACAATGGCCAGCTTTACTACGGCAAGCTGGCGAACGCCGGGGCAGATTTTCCCGAGTTGACCGATGTTTATTACATCCAAAGCCAGGTCAACCAGGAGACCAAGGCCGTAACCAGCGTCCTGGTGCGGCGCGGCAATGAGTGGCACGGTCCCGATCGCATGTTCCTGAACGAGCATCATGTTGTCTTGATCGAGCCCGTAGGAGCTGGCTCCAAGGTCGCGCAACTGATCGAAGCCGACAAGCAAGGTAAGCACTAGGATGCTGGCAAGGGCAGCCGGCCCGTTATAGACGTTTGCAATGTCTCTGTAAGCAGCGTCTGCGGCATCGCTTCTGTTTCAAAGCCGAAAGACCCAACACCATTTCGTTCCGGCTTCTGCGTTAGAATCGAGACGCGCGGCTTCCCACGCTGACCCTGAGACAAAAATGATTCGATTCCGCTGGAGATTCCCTTCCACCGTTATCCACGCCCGCCTTGCTGTTTTTGTTCTAGCGGCGATGCTTGCGGTTCTTCCCGCTTGCCGCAGCACCGCACGCGCCCGGGGGCACGTCGAAAAAGGCAACCAATACTTCGCGCAGAAAAACTTCAGCTCGGCGGAGAACGAATACCGCCAGGCCATTCAGATTGATCCCGATTTTGCCGATGCCTTTTACCGCCTGGGACTTCTGCAGATTCAGCAGGAGTATCCCACTGCCGCGCGCCAGTCCGTGGCCCGCGCTGTAGATCTCGACCCCAAGAATCTGAATGCTCGTTTGCGTCTCGGCGATCTGCTCATCTCGTCGACTCAATACGCCGAAGCCCGCCAGCAGGCCGAAGCCGTGCTTCAGCAGGACGGCAAAAATTCGGGCGCTCACCGGCTGCTTGGCCAGGTCGCGCTGCATCAGATGCAATACGTCGCTGCTGAAAACGAATTCAACCAGGCTATTGCTTTCAACCCTCACGATCCTCAGACCTATCAAGATTTGGGTCTCGCCCAGTTGCTCGATGCGGAATACGGTGCGGCGGAAAAAAGTTTCCAGACCGCAGTCGATATCAAACCTGACGACCCGCAGACTTATATCAATCTGGCGAGCTTCTACAAAGGTCAAAATGCTCCCGGTCGGGCTGAGCAAGTCTTGCAGCAGGGAATCGGCAAGGATCCAAAAGCCGTTGAGTTGCCGATGGCTTTGGCCGGGCTTTATTTCGAGCGCAATCGGCAGCCTGAGGCGAAGCATTTGCTGGATCAGGTCGAAGCCGATGAAGCGGACTATCCTGACGGCAGTCGCGCCGTTGCAGATTTCTATCTGACGAATGGCGATGCTATTTCCGCACTGGATCGCTTTCGCGCTCTGGTAAGTAAGAACGATAACGATGGGGCTGCCGCCAGAAAAGTTGCCGAATGCTATCTGCAACTGGGCCGCTGGCAGGATGCCGACCAATGGATTGATCAGCGCGACAAAGGTAAAGATCGAAAGGATCCGGATTTTCGTCTGCTGCGTGCGCGAAGCTATCTTGGAGCTTTTCGCCTTCGCGAAGCCGCCGGCGAACTCGAGAGTCTAATTAGAGATTCGCCCGATCTGCCGGCGGTATATTTTTATCTGGCTCAAGTTGCTTTCGCACAGGAGCAAGCAACGCAAGCGCAGCAGGCTCTGGCCGATGCCATCCGCGTGCAGCCAGGATATTTGCCGGCTCTGCTGGGCCTTGGGAATATTAGCTTGAAGCAAAACGATGCAAACGTGGCTCTGGCGTATGCCAGCCGGGTGATCGCAACCAGTTTTTGGGTGGCCGATGCTCACGTTCTTGCCGGAAGCTCCTATCTGCTGCTGGGAGATTTGAATCAGGCCCAGCGCGCGTTCGAAATGGCGGCCGGATTAAATCCCCGCAGTCCCGCCGCGGAGGAACGTCTGGGTAAAGTCTTCGGCATGAAAGGCAACTATACGGACGCCGAAAAGGCCTACGAAAACTCGCTGGCGATTACGCCCGATTACGCTCCGGCCATAAGCGGCCTGGCCGAGATTCTCACTAAAGAAGGGAAGAGCAAGCAGGCGGATCTGCGCCTGGATCGCCAAATTGCCGCCCAGCCCAAGGCCTTTCAGTTGTACGTTGCCAAAGCCGAATTCTGCATCGCCCAAAAAGACTGGCCTTGCGCCGAGCATACCTACCAGCAAACGCTTGCGCTCAATCCTTATTACGTAAATGGATATCTCGCCCTGGCTCACATCTACGCCTCCACCAATCGCCCTCAGAACATGATCCAGGAATACGAAGCGGCGCGCAGCAAGTTCCCCGAATATCTTCCCACTTATATTCTGCTCGCCCAAGTCTATGAATATGTCGGTAACATCGACCGTGCGCGCCAAACTTATCAGGACGCGTTAAAGGTTGATCCCAATTCCTCTCAGTCGTTGAGCAGTCTCGCGCGACTCTACGCCGATCATGGCGGATCTCTTAGCGACGCACTCGACCTCGCGCAGAAGGCTAAAGCACAGCAACCGGATGACCCCGCCGTCAACGATACTCTGGGCTGGGTCTACTATAAGCAGGGGCTATACAACTCAGCAGTCCCCGCACTCGAAGCCGCCGTCGCAAGAAATCCTCAGGTTGCTAAATTCCAGTTCCATCTCGGAATGGCCTATCTGGCGGCCGGACAACCTGCACAAGCTCACACTACCTTGCAGACCGCGCTGCAAGCCGGCCTCAGCCCCGGCGATGCCCAGTCCGCGCAAGAAGCGCTTCGGAAATCGGGATCTTAGCCCGAGGTCTCAGTGGGTTCTGGGTTAGAATCAAGATACACGCACTTAGTAAGTATTCAGGACGGATTCAAAGGAGGAGCTTAAGCAATGTATCCCGAAATCATGGTCATCCCCATGCGCCAGGAATTGACGCGACTGGGGATCGAAGAACTTCGCACAGGCGAAGCTGTCGATCTCGCCCTGAAGCCTCAGTCCGGTACCGCTCTAGTAATCGTGAATTCCATCTGCGGATGCGCCGCCGGCCGCATGCGCCCCGCGGTTCGCATGGCCCTGGAGAAGGCCGCGCATCCCGATAAAGCGTTCACCGTGTTCGCCGGACAAGACGCGGAAGCGACCGAGCGCGCCCGCAGCTATTTCACTGGACAACCGCCATCTTCGCCCTCGATCGCCATTCTGCGCGATGGCCAACTCGTCTACATGATGCCGCGACGCGACATCGAATCCCGTGAAGCCCCGGCCATTGCCGTCGAGCTGAAAGCGGCGTTAGACAAATTCTGCGCCAAGCCGGCAGAAGTCTAGAACTTTTTGTCATTCGGAGGAGCCGAAAGGCTCCGAGGGACCTGCTTTCGTCTGTCCCCGGAGTGCTCCCTACTTTGTCTTTGGCCCAGTTACCATGAACGCTTTGACCGTAATCCCATTTGGCTGCAAGCCGACCGGAATCATGGTCAGCAGCGAATACTCCGTGGGTTCCAGCTTCCGTGCTGTGCGTTTCTGAATCACGGTCACGTCGCCCGCCTGCGTATCGAGCACGAGTAAATATCTCTGATCCTGCGACGTTGCCAATCCCTCGGGATGGCTGCCCACCGGCATGGTGGCTATGCGCCTGCCCAGCTCAATGTCGTAAACCGCCACGCTATCCGATCCAAAATTGCTGACATATAGCCGCGAGTTATCAAGAGTGACCAAGCCGCGGGCGGGATGCTGTCCGATCAGCACGCTGCTGCCCACTTCATCGTTCGCCGTCTCAACAATCGAAATGCTGTCGGAATCGAAGTCGCAAACCATCATCTCGCCACCGTCCGGCTTCAGCGCCAGGCTTACCGGCGTCCGTCCGACATCCAGCAGCGCCAGCACCCGGTCGCTCGGCGGTTCGTTATTTTTGTTTGCCGCCAACGCAATCGACGCTACCTGTGACGAGCCCGAGCAGGCCACAAACGCTTTGCTTGAATCGGGCAGAATGGCGATGTCTTCCGGCTGCTGACAAACTGGCAATGTGGACCGCACCCGCAGCAGTTTTGTGTCGATCACCGAGACCGTATTGTCCCCGCGATTCGACACCATCACGGTTGCGCCGTCGGGGGAAACCCGCGCTAGTCCTGGCGCGGAGCCTACGCGCACATTGCCCAAAACCGTGCGCTTCTCCAGATCGATGACCGAGACATTCGACGACCCCGAGTTCGCCACATAGGCGCGCCTGCCATCCTGTGCAACATCGATGAAGTACGGCCGTCCATGAACTCCGATCGTAGCCACCACGGCGTTCTTCTCGGCGTCGATCACGCTGACGTTATTCGACCCCGAGTTCACTACGTAGATTTCATTCTTCTCGCGGTTGGCCGCAATTCCGGTTGGTGACAAGCCCACCGCAATGGTTTTCGCGAGCTCAAAAGTCCGCAAATCGATCACGCTCACCGTATTGCTTTTGCCGTTACTGACGTATGCATATTCGCGATACGCCGGCCCATAGTCCGGCAGGGCCTGCTCGCGGAAGTACCACCACCCGGCCGCGCCGAGCAACGGAATCAGAACAATAATGAAAAGGAATTTTCGCAAGATGAAGGCTGCTTCCAGAAAAAATCAGGAAGCAACAAGACTACCAGAGCGCAGGTTTTCGAGGGCCGCCTAACGTGCCATCAGTTCGGGCCGCACCGACGATCCTTCCTGCGACTGCGACGATCGTTCTTTCAACGCACTGGTCACCGCAACTAGATTCTCGTTCGAAACTTGAATCTCTCCGTCGAGCACTGCGATCAACCTGCCCGAACCCGTTCCCTGAAACCGCGCCCGCCTCAAAGTTGCATAGGTCCGCGCTCCGGAAGGCAGCGCCGGTTTGAAGTCTCCCCCTTGGCGCAGGATGAAAAGAACCGACTCCGCAATCTTGTCGCGCAACGATTCTCCCAGGGATCCCGACCGAAGCGTCTCGCCGACTAGTCCTTCTGCATCGATCCGCCCCGTCTGCGCCACCAATCGCAATGTGCCGTCTTCGGCAACCGCCGGAGTCAGCTTGACTTCGATGGTTCCGTTGCCTTCTACAATCTCGTTCATGTTCTCTCTGCCAAACATTGTGGTGCAGGTCCAGCGCTCATAATGCAATTGCGCAAACACCACGCCCGTCAACCCCTGCGGAGTGAGAGTCGCCGTCTGCAGCGCAATCTGCTCGCCGCAGCGGTCAGCTTTGTCGAGTTGCGCGCGCAGCACATCGGCAATCGTTTGCTGCAGGTCTGCTAGGTCCGCGGTCAGTTCCACCGCAAAGGTGTTTTGGCCGCCTTCAGTCACCCCCTTCGAAACCGCTCCGGATGTAGTCACGGCGACCGCCTGCCCGGCGAGGGTTACCGTGTTTTTTACCGCCGGAAGATTGAAAGCAGAATCCTGGCTGTTGTTGGCCGTGATGCTCATTTCCTCGCCCAAATCGACTTGTGCGCGCTGAAAGCTCGTGAGCGCGTGCTCCAGATTCTGCGCCGAACCCGTCATCCGCGCCCTAGCTGCGTTCGCTTCCACCTCTTGATCCAAGGCTTTCGCCTGTTGCCCGACCTCAGAATCCGCCTTGCCCACCCGCTTGGTGATTTCTTTTAATCCCGATTTCTGTGCTTCGGAAAATCCCTCCAAAAATCTTTTGCTCAATGTCCGCGCTGTTTCAATCGCTTCCTCGAAAGTCTTATCGCGGTTCGCGATTTCCGACGCTTTGTTTTCTTTACTCAGCAGTTGGATAAACCCTTGCACCTCCACGCCAGCCGCTTCCGTACTCTTCAGCATCGCCGCATAAGCGGCTTTCTGTTCATTGCTGGCCTGCACTGCCATGATCTCGTGAAAGTCTCGCAAATCGTCTTTCGCGTCAACCCCGCTCGCATGGTTTCCTGTACTCAGCCCGGTACCGCCCGCTGCGGTACCACCAATACGCCCACCACCGCCTCCATGCTGCGCAAACATTCCGCACGGACACGCCAGCAATACCGCTGTCAAAACGATTGTCTTTAATCTTGAACTACTCACTCTACGAAACATAAGCCAGTCTCTCACTAAGTTAAGCAATCCCCTAATTTGTCATCCTGAGCGTGGTGGCTGCTTTGCGTAGCAGCCGCGCGGTCGAAAGATTTCTTGTCACTCGTACCATTGTGGGCCCAGGGCATTTCTTTACGGCTCCAGTTTCTAAATTGTCGATTCCAGCTTGTCGCAGTGTCGAAAAAAACGCCACAAACTTTACAGTTCTTTGCATAAGGTAGAGCTTATTTGGTGTGCAGCCAATACCCTTCAATACAGCCTGAAGCTTACGTCGACGCTTAAGTGAACCGCCACGGGCTTACCATCCTTCGTGGAAGGTTTAAATTTCCACGTGCTGACCACTGCTACCGCCTGTTTGTCGAGATCCTGGTCTACGGGCTTGGTGACTTTGACGTCGCGGACGTTGCCCTCTTCTGTGACGATCAGTGCGAGCACGACTGTGCCCTGGATTTTCTTTTTTCGCGGTCTCTCGGCATATTCGGGATTCGGCGTGTAAATAGGTTTCGGGGCCGTCACGCCATTTCCGACTTCGTAGACCAAATCGGACTTGTTGTCCGGCGGATCCTGCGCAAACAGAGCACTATCGCCGAGCAGAGGTAAGATCCAAATCGTAAGAGTAACGATGATGATCGCGACTCTCGTTGTATCTTTCACACTAGGCTCCCGAGTCGAATTGCTTTGCGCTGCCCCTACTTCATCACCAGCTTCTCCCTCAGTCCAATCTCTGGCACCGTCCTTCCCACCACGGCAGCAATCTGCCGTACCTGTGTCATCAGGTCATCAAACTGGTCGGGAAACAGCGACTGCGGACCATCTGACATTGCCTGATCCGGATGGTTGTGTACTTCCACCATCAATCCATCCGATCCCACCGCGACCGCTGCACGAGACAGTGGCGTAACTTTATTTCGCTTTCCCGTCCCGTGGCTCGGGTCTACAAGAATCGGCAAATGGCTGAGCCGCTGCACCGCCGGAATCAGACTGAGGTCCAAAGTGTTGCGCGTGTGGTCGGCAAAAGTCCGCACCCCGCGCTCACACAGCGCCACGTTGTAATTGCCTTCGCTCAAAATGTATTCCGCGGCCATCAAAAACTCTTCCAGCGTGGCCGACATGCCACGCTTCAGCAGCACTGGCTTCTTCGCCCGTCCAGCGCGCTTCAGCAGCGAGAAATTCTGCATGTTCCGCGCCCCAATCTGAATCACGTCCGCATACTCCTCCACCAAATCGAGCGATTCATTGTCGATGGCCTCGGTAATAATCTTCATCCCATACTGCCGGCGAATCTCCCCCATGATCCGCAGACCTTCCTCGCCCAATCCCTGAAACGAATAAGGAGACGTTCGGGGCTTGTAAGCTCCACCGCGAAAAAACTGCGCGCCCGCGCGATGCACGCGCTCGGCTACGGCAAATGCCTGTTCGCGGCTCTCGATCGCGCACGGTCCTGCGACAATCGCCAGCCCGGGCCCGCCAATGGTCGCCGCCGTCCCGGCAAAACGGATGATCGTGTTGTCTTCCTTAATATCGCGGCTCACCAGCTTATAGGGCTTGGAGACCTTGATCACTTCCTGCACGCCCGCCATCTCTTCCAGCGTGCCCTGCTCCACTTCGCCTTTATTCCCGGTAATGCCAATGGCGGTGCGTTGCGCTCCCGGCATGGCATGCGCCCGATAACCCAGCTCTTCGATTTTTTCGCAGACGCTCCGCACCTGCTCTTCGGTAGCGTGCGCCTTCATCACCACTAACATAGTTTCCCCTTGGACGAACCATGTGGGGACAGCCGCCCCCGCCTGTCCGGGTCGAGCGAAGCTCGACTAGCTCTCCTCGCCGCTGCAAGCCAGTCGGCCCATCAAGTCTATCGTTGCTAGCGTCTGCACCGCAATCGCAGCACCCCCTCCCGGCCCCAGTTCGGTTTTTATGGCTCCCGGCGGCGGAAGACGTACAAATACGCACGATCTCCCCACTCGTGTTCTGGATTGCCCGCAATTATCAATCGATCGACCAACTCATAGTTGTGATGAGCAAACTCCCATGCCTCCGCAAGGAATCCCAGATTACGTTCGATATCGGCTTTGGTTCCCCAAGAACGTGCAACGTCCACGTAGACCAGAAATCTCGGCTGCGCACTTTGCAGTTGCTGCATCATGTCATTCTGCATTCGCCCGGCAAATTTCTGCTTCTCCAGCAATGGATAGGTATACAGATAGGTGCTGGCGCAATGTCGGCCGGAATAGAAACAAATCTCCGGCTCCGAACCGAGGACTCCAACGGTATCTTGCTTCGAAGAATGTTCCTCGATGTAGCTGGAGACCGCAACCGCCTCCACAAATGGATCCTGGCCGAATATCTTTCGGCTCAAGGATACGGCATCGAGTTGGAAGAACGTCTTGTACTGAGTGTGTACAGAAATCCCAAACACGACCGCGAAGTACAGCACTGGAAGCCCCGCTGCCAGTGTGCCGAATCGTCTCTCTATCAAGCTCTTTAGAACCGCGCACACGCCAATTCCCGTGCACAACGCAGCCGCCGGCAGCATCAAGATAAAGTAGTGCGGACGAAAGTACAGGCCCGGGCAAACCGCTAGAAAAGAAAACAGGAAAAAGCTTGTCACGAACCCCGCGTGTGCCCGCGCGTAGCGGCTCCATGCCGGCGCGGTGAGACCAACGGCAACAATTTCCCAGATCGCGAACGGACGTGCCGCCCACGGAGCCCCGGCTCGCAGCAAAACCCACGCTTCCGGCAGAGTTATGATCGAGCCATATTCTCGCGCGTAGGACCAGCTCCAAAACCAGAAGCTCGAAAAAACTCCGTAACGAAACAGAATCAGGCATGTCACTCCAAACGGTAATGCTGTACCTGCTAGCAACGCGGCGCCGCGCACCGCAAGCTCGCGCCAGGGAAGCGGACGCCTGCATTCCCGCCACATCCAATACAATCCCCCGAAAACAGCAAACAAAATTCCCGGCTGCTTCATCAGGAACGCCATCCCGAAGCACACTCCACTCCCAAAATAAAGGCCGGTTCGTCCGGTCTCGATGGCATGCAGCAACAGCAGAATCCCAGCCAGGGCTGCGAGAACCACAAAGTGGGTGGCGTGTCCGTAGAGGCCTAGCACCGCGGGACGGCAGGAAAGAAAACTGTAAGTGATTCCAGCGACTGCGCCCACCAGCGGCCCATACAGATATTTCGCCAGAAGAAAAACCAGTAGCGTCGCCCCAATATTGACCAGCATCAATCCAATCCGAATGCCTGAGGCGGTCTCGCCGAAGACCGCCATCATGGCCGCGTAGGCCGCGTAGGTACCCGGCAACTTCATATTGCAGGCCATCTTGTAAGGCGGGATCCCTTGCAGCATCAGTTGGCCAACGTAGGCAAACTCTCCCTCATCGCGTTCCAGAGGCATATTGCGAAGCCGCACCCGGATGAACGAGAAAAATATCATCACCAGCACGAGTGCGCCCACGTATACGTATTTCGCCCAGCTAGCTCCGGGCCTTGGAACCATAGTTGTATCGTCCGGACAGGTCGTGTTTTTGCTGGCGAAGGTTCTCATGCAAACTTGAGCGTAAGATCGTCCCGCGAAAGAAATCCATTGTACTGGGACGCACGTTCTGAGTCGCGATGCGCCCGCCCGCATCCAAACACTACAACTCTAAAATTCCTCCGGAGACCCCGTTCATGAAAGCAGCGGTTGTTCCATCCGTCAACGGTAAGTGGGAAGTAAAGCAGTGGGAAACTCCCAAGCCCGGCGCCAACCAGGTCGTCATCAAGATCCACGCCAGCGGCCTCTGTTACACCGATGTCCACCTCACTCACGGTTTGTTTGCCCTTCCGTTCCCCCGCGTGCTGGGCCACGAACCAGTGGGCGAGATCGTCGAGCTCGGCCCCGGCGTCACCTCCCGCAAGGTTGGGGATCGCGTTGGAGTCGGCTGGGTACAAAAAGGAGATGGCACGTGCGAGTGGTGTTTACGCGGCAAGAAAGAACTATGCCAGCATGCTATCTCCACCGGCATCAACCTGCAAGGCAGCCATGCTGAGTACATGCTGGCTTACGCTGACGCCACTATGCCCATCCCGGCGGCTCTCAGCTACGAGCAGGCCGCCCCGATTTTCTGCGCCGGTTACACCGTCTGGAGCGGTCTCCGCCTTGCCGATCCCAAGCCGCACGAACGCGTTGCAGTCGTCGGCATCGGAGGTCTCGGCCACCTCGCCCTGCAGTATTCCAAAGCCTCTGGCTTCGACACCATTGCCGTCACGAAAAGCAAAGATAAAGAAAAAATGATTCGCGACCTTGGCGCCGACGAAATCGTCGAGGGCGGAGAAAAGCTGATGGCTGCCGGCGGCACCGACGTTCTTCTGGCGACGTCCAACTCTTGGTCCGCCACTGCCGACGCCGCCAAAGGCATGCGCCCCGATGGCCGAATTATCCTGATGGGAGTCGGCCCCGAGCCGCTGAACTACACCCCCGAACTCATGTTCAAGCGCGTCCGCCTGATGGGTTCATCGCAGAATGGTCCGGAGTATCTCTACGAAGCCCTCGATATTGCCGCCAAAGGCAAAATCAAAGTGGTGGAAGAAACCTACAAGCTCGACGACATCGCCAAAGCCTATGACCGCGTCGCCGAAGGCAAAGTACGTTTCCGAGCGGTCATTACGATGAATTGATTTGTAAGTTAGGGTAGTTGGGGACGGGCAATTCGCTCGTCCCTTTATACTTTCTTCATGCCCCGCTCCCTAGCCCGCGAACAGGATATTCTTGCTCGCCCCTCTCCTAAACGCCCGCCGCGCCTTACTTCCCGCCGCATCGGCATCCACACTTCCACGGCCGGAGGAATCCACAACGCTGCCGAACGGGCTTACCGCCTCGGTTGCAACACGCTGCAGATTTTCTCCTCCAGTCCGCGGCAGTGGGCGCCCTACGAACTCAGTCATCCACTCTGCAACGAAATGCTTCGCCTTCGCGCCAAGTACGATCTCAAGCCGCTGGTCATCCACACCAACTATCTGGTTAATCTCGCCAGTACGAACCAATTGTTTCTTAAGAAATCCATTGAAGCCTTTCGCGGTGAAGTCGAGCGCGCCCTCGCCGTTTGCGCCGACTGCCTGGTCCTCCATCCTGGCTCCTTCCGCGGTTCCGATCGCGAAGCCGGACTGCTCCAAACCGCCGCTGCCATTGCAGCTTCCACACAGGGCCTCGACCTAGAGCAATCAGGCCTGACGATCCTCATCGAAAACACTGCCGGAGCCGAGTTTTCCCTTGGCGGCAGTTTCGAGCAAGTTGCTGAAGTCATCAATCGCCTTCGCGGGGTTGTGCCCATCGCTGCCTGCATCGATACCTGTCACACCCACATCGCCGGCTACGACATCGTTACCGAAGAAGGCATCTACCAGACCCTGCAGCTCCTGGACGCAACCGTAGGCTTGAACAATGTGAAAGTCATCCACTGCAACGACGCCAGAGCCGCTCGCGGATCGAAGCTCGACCGCCATCAACACATCGGCAGGGGAACCATCGGCCTCGAACCCTTCCGCATCCTGCTCAACGATCTTCGCCTCGCCCACGCCGCCTTTATCGCCGAAACTCCCATCGACCAGCCCGGCGACGACCGCAAAAATGTCGATGCTCTCAAGAAGCTCGTGTCCTAGCCTGATGGTCTTCGCGATCCTTCCCGAATTCGGCCTGCGCGCACACGCCCGCGATTACATCAAGCCGCCATCCTATCCAGCGCCGCGCCCTCCCAAGAAATGAATCCGCAGCTGGGTTCCAATTTCTGTGCTGACCACGAATGATCTCCCACACTGCCACGCCGCCTCATTGTAAAATCTAAGGTTTACTTGCAATCGCGTCTAACCTCCTATGCCGCAAGACAAAGTGCAGGAAACAATAGCCGTTGGGACGATTCAGGGCAGTGACGGTCGCCCGAACCAAGACCGCCGGAACGAAGATCGTCCCAACGACGAGCGCTACAACCCGCAGCGCGTCGAAACCAAATGGTTCGAACGCTGGCAAAGCGATCCTCAGCTCTACGCCGCCGACGCAGCCGACTCGTCCAAGAAGAAATACTACGTCCTCGAAATGTTGCCCTATCCCTCCGGTGTGCTCCACATGGGACACGTGCGCAACTATGCGATCGGCGATGCCCTCGCCCGCTATATGTGGATGAACGGCTATAACGTTCTTCATCCCATGGGCTGGGATTCCTTCGGATTGCCTGCGGAAAATGCCGCCATTCAGAACAACACTCCGCCGCGCCAGTGGACGCTTGGCAACATAGCCAAGATGAAGGCACAGATGAAACGACTCGGCTTCGCCTACGATTGGTCCCGCGAAGTCACTACCTGCTTGCCCGATTACTACCGCTGGAATCAGTGGTTCTTCCTCAAGTTCTACGATAAGGGTTTGGCCTATCGCAAGAACAGCCGAGTCAACTGGTGTCCCAAGTGCGCTACGGTGCTTGCCAATGAACAGGTCGTCGATGGCCGCTGCTGGCGTCACGAAGATACTCTGGTCGAGCAGCGCGAGCTGGAGCAGTGGTTCCTACGCATCACAAAATACGCCGACGAATTGTTGCGCGATCTTGAAAAGCTGGAGGGCTGGCCGGAAAAGGTCCGCACCATGCAGCGCAATTGGATTGGCCGTAGCGAAGGCACGTTGGTCGATTTCAAACTCGACTATTCCCAGCCGCACAGCGGTTTCGGCCCGGCTGGCGCCACCATCAGCGTCTTCACAACGCGCGTCGATACAATCTACGGCGCCACTTCGGTCCAACTCGCGCCTCAGCATCCCATCGTCGCCGATCTTGCCGCATCCAATCCCGATCTCCGCGCCAAAGTTGATGAACTCATTGCCGAGCAGCGCAAGGCCAAAGAAGCGGGAGACATCGGCGAAATTGAAAAGCACGGCGTCGCCACCGGCCGCTACGCTATTAATCCCTTCAACGGGGAAAAAGTCCCCGTCTGGGTGGCTAACTACATCCTCATGGATTACGGCACCGGCGCCATCATGAGCGTTCCCGCGCACGACGAACGCGACTATGATTTCGCGAGAAAATACAAGCTCGAAATTCGCCTCGTTGTTCTTCCCATCTCAAACGACCCGGAAGAAACCATGGCCGAGCCAGCGCTTCCTTTTGTCAGCCACGAGGGCATGCTTATCAACTCCGGTCCCTACAGCGGACTTGAGTGCGCCGATGCTATTAAGAAAATGTCCGCGCACGCCGAAGAAAACGGTTTCGGCAAGGCCACCACCACGTATCGGCTGAAAGACTGGGGAATCTCACGCCAGCGCTATTGGGGCACGCCAATCCCCATGCTTTATTGCGAAAAGGATGGCATTGTTCCGGTGCCGGAAAAGGATTTGCCGGTTATCTTGCCGGAAAATGTTGATATCACGCTCGCCGGCGGATCGCCGCTCGGCAGGGTACCGGAGTTCGTCAACGCGACTTGTCCCAAGTGCGGCGGGCCGGCGCGTCGCGAAACCGATACCATGGATACATTCGTCGATTCGTCCTGGTATTTCTACCGTTACACAGACGCGCACAACGACCACGCTCCGTTTGACTCGAAGACCGCGCAGTACTGGTTTCCGATCGATCAATACATCGGCGGCGTCGAGCATGCCATTTTGCATTTGATCTATTCGCGCTTCTGGACCAAGTTCATGCGCGACCTCGGCCTCATCACCAACGATGAACCTGCCGCGCGGCTTTTCACCCAAGGCATGGTGATCAAAGACGGCGCAAAAATGTCGAAGAGTCTGGGCAATGTTGTCAGCCCCGACGAGATGGTTTCGCGGTATGGCGCTGACGCGGCGCGCCTCTACAGCCTCTTTGCCGCTCCACCCGACCGCGATCTCGACTGGCAGGATTCCGGCATCGAAGGCATCCATAGATTCTTAGGCCGCGTGTATCGCTTCGCAGTGCGTAATGCCGTGCCGAATACATCCGTAGAGACGTTGCTTGCAACGTCCCTTTCGCCAGCACAACGCCAGATTCAGCGCAAACTTCACCAGACCATCAAGCGCGTCAGCGACGACTTCCAGGGTCGCTGGCATTTCAATACTTGTATCTCGGCAATCATGGAACTGGTGAACGCGCTCTACGCCTACGAAGAAAGTGCAGCTTCTGAGACCGGAAGCGGCACTTCACCAGTTCTGTTGGCGGAGGTGCAGCGCAGCCTCGTGCTCTTGCTCGCACCCTTCGCACCATATCTCGCCCACGAACTCTGGGAGATGCTGGGCGAAAAGGGAAGTCTACTCAAAGAGCCATGGCCAAAATATGACGCTGCGCTTGCCAGGGAAGACGAACTCGAGATTCCCGTGCAGATTAATGGCAAATTGCGCGGCCGCATCACCGTGCCCGCCGATGCGATCGAAGAATTCGTCGTCGAAACTGCCCTGGCTGACGAAAAAATTAAATCCGCCATTGCGGGCAAGCAGGTCGTGAAGAAAATCTACGTTGCAGGGAAGCTACTGAATATTGTCGTGAAGTGACGTATGTAAAAAAATGGGCCCGCGAATTGCGGACCCAACAACCAACAAGAAACTGTCTTATTCTCCTACGAAAACCAGCGCTTCGGTGTGGTTCCCAAATTCGATTTCATCGAGGTCTTTCGTGTTGTTATCGCGCGTCCTTGTAAGAACCGCATCATAGGGAGAAGGTTTCTGCAGGTCCTGGATCTTGCCCTGCGTGGTGGCGACGGTCCTGCCATTTTGTATGATGTTAACCTTAACGTCATTGGCTGGACCATTCCATTCAGCTTTATAGTCGCCGGGGGCAAGCTGGGTCGAACCGACTTGAACCGTATCCGACAGAGTAAACTTTCCGGAATGACTGTCCTTTGCGAACGTGCTAACTGAGAACAGAAGCGCTACCGCAGCGAATGAAGCCAGATATTGCACAAATTTCATTTTTTATTCTCCTAAGCCTATCTTCTTACTACTCTAAACAGATGCTCGCTCATCCTCGCCGGATGCAGGTATACCGCACGATGTATGTAAAGTTTCTTCACGATGAGAGCATGCTCGATCGGCACGCGGCTCGCGCCAGCTTTGACACGTGCGGTATTCTAGTCAACGAGCAAGAGCGAATGTCTAAGCCGTCACCCACCATCGAAGGCTTCCGCGCTGCGTTTCGTCGGCCGGCGCTGACGTTTGCAGAAATAGCGTGGCGCTGGACGATTGGCGCGACCACCGCGGCCTTATTCATTTTCTATTGCATCGAGTTTCTCGACACTTTGCCCGTAACCAACGCCGACTCGGTTTTGTTGTCGACTCGACAGCCCATGCTGGTGGGAAAAGCCATCGCACACATCCTGCGTGGCAGTCTGAACCGAGCCATATTTGCGGCTTTGTTCGCCGCGCTGGCCCTTTCCCTGCTATGGATCATCGTGGCTTCAATTGGGCGTCTCGCGACTGTCCGCGCCCTGCTCATCTACTTCCGTAGAGAAGCTTGCGATGCCTCGGCCGCCATCGTTTCCCGCTCCACCAACGAAGACGATGTCTCCACCAAGGCGTACGACGCGGGAAAGCCGCGGCCCATCCGCGCCTTGATCGATCTCAGTTTCTTGCGCGCCGCCGTATTTCTGGCAATGATTCTCGCCTTTGCCGGCGCGGCAATTCTCGTCAGCTTTATTTCTTCCAATGCCAACCCGCGGCCAGGTCTGAGTGTCGTTCTCTTTTTTCCAGTTGCTGGATTGATCTGCATGGCGGGTTGGGCGCTGAACTGGTGGCTTTCCATGGCTGGAATATTCGCAGTCCGCGATGGCGAAGACGCACTGGCCGCGCTTTCGACGGCCGTCACTGTGTCGCGGGAGCGTACGGCTTCCGTATGCGCTGTAAGCATGTGGACTGGTCTGGCGCATCTCGTTGCTTTTAGCATTGCCACGACCGCGGTTTCGTTGCCACTCGCTTTTATTCGCGTTGCGCCATCACGGATCGTGATCGCAGGCATCATTCTTGTGACGCTCACTTATTTTGCGGTTGCGGACTGGCTTTACATGGCGCGCCTCGCCGGCTACGTTTGCATCGCGGAGATGCCGGATGCTCCGGCTTCATCCGCGCCAATGCCCGCTCTTCAGCCCGAACCGACCCAGGCCACAATCGACCGCGACGAACCGATCCTGAGCGACCTTCCAGATCTTGCCGTAGAAACGTAGCTTGCTTCTTCCTGTGATAATTCGCCAGTCTCCGAGCGAGAGCTTTACACGAAGCATCCGATTTGAGAAACTCATCCGTGGAAACCCAATCCATACTTAACCAATCCATCGTCATCCTCGACTTTGGCGCGCAATATACGCAGCTTATCGCGCGCCGCATCCGCGAACAGAACGTGTTTTCCGTGGTGCTGCCTTGCACCGCCTCGCTTGATGAGGTGAAGAGCTACGCGCCTGCCGGTATTGTGCTCTCGGGAGCGCCGTGGTCGGTGTATGACAAAGACGCGCCGCCGGCGGATGCACGAGTGTTCGAGTTGGGGCTGCCCGTGCTGGGCATCTGTTATGGGCTGCAGTTCATGGTGCACACCTTGGGCGGGAAAGTGCGGCCGGCGGACAAGCGCGAGTACGGGCACACGGAGATCGACATTGTCGCGGAGTCGGTGTTGTTTCAGGGGCTGGAGAAACGGCAGGCGGTTTGGATGTCGCATGGGGACGAGGCGCTGGAGCTGCCCCCAGGGTTTGAGCTGACCGCCAAGACGGCTCATGCGGTTGCAGGAATTCAGAACGTGGCGAGGCAGTGGTTCGCCGTGCAGTTCCACCCCGAAGTTCACCACACGCGCAATGGCACCGAGATACTGCGCAACTTTGTGTTTCAGATCTGTGGAGTGAAGCCTTTGTGGACGCCGCAGCATTTCATCGATTCGACTGTAGAACAGGTGCGGCAACAAGTGGGAAGCGGGAATGCAATCTGCGCGCTTTCGGGCGGAGTGGATTCTTCGGTTGCTGCGGTGCTCGTAGACCGGGCACTGCGCGATGGGGGCGGTAAGTCGCGTCTAACTTGCGTCTTCGTGAACAACGGGGTGTTGCGCAAGAACGAGTTCGAGAAAGTTCAGCAGACATTGCGCGGCAAACTTGGGCTGCGGCTTGATGCGGTCGATGCAACGGATCGCTTTCTCGACAAGTTGAAGGGTGTCAGCGATCCGGAGAAAAAGCGGAAGATAATTGGGAACGAATTTATTGCTGTGTTTGAGGATGAAGCGCACCGCATCGAAAAAGCAGAAGGAAGTGTTGACTATCTGGTGCAGGGGACGCTGTATCCGGATGTGATTGAGTCGCGGTCGGTGCGGGGACCGTCGCAGGTGATCAAGTCGCATCACAACGTAGGCGGATTACCGGAAAAAATGAAGTTGAAACTAATCGAGCCGCTGAAAGATTTGTTCAAAGATGAAGTCCGCAAAATTGGACGCGATTTGGGGATGCCGGAGGAAATTTTGCAGAGGCAGCCGTTTCCGGGGCCCGGGCTGGCGGTCCGCATTCTAGGAGAGGTTACGCCGGAGCGGCTGAGGCTGCTGCGGGAGTGCGACGAGATTGTGGTCACCGAAATTAGGAACGCGGGGCTGTATACGAAGATTTGGCAGTCGTTCGCGGTGCTGCTGCCGGTGATGTCGGTGGGCGTGATGGGCGATACGCGTACCTATGCCTACACCTGCGCGGTGCGGGCGGTGAGTTCGGAAGATGGGATGACAGCAGACTGGGTTGCGCTGCCGCACGAAGTGCTGAAAAATATTTCCACGCGGATCGTGAATGAAGTGAAGGGTGTGAATCGCGTGGTGTATGACATTACGTCAAAGCCTCCGGGGACGATTGAGTGGGAGTGAGAAGAACTGCTGCCGGCTTCTCGCTGGTGGCTTCTCTATCGCAGGCTATGTCGGCTCGTGCCATGATGTGACATGAGCAAACGTTCGAGAAGATTAGGCAAGAAGAATGAGTTGCGGGCGGTGGAAGAGGCGATTGGGGCCTCGCTGGGAAAGAGTCCGGCTCAGGTGGCGGCGGAGACAGAGGGCAACGGCGGGAGGGTAAGGAAAAAAGCATCCGTCGGCCAAGCGGTTCGAGAGCGGCGGCCCGGTAACAAGAAATAACCAGCGCTTGCCAGAGCGCGGCCGGTCTCGATTCACATCAACCAGTGATCTCGAGGAGATTGCCTTCGGAGTCGGCGATGACGGCTTCGTAGTAACCGTCACCGGTGGCCCGCGGTGGGCTGATGATGCGGACTCCGGCGGTTTCCATATCTTTCACCAGGCGATTGACGGCCTGGCGCGAGCCGACGGAGACGGCGAGGTGTGCGGGACGAGGAGATTCGCCCGGCGATGCCATTAGTTCGAGACGGGCACCGGAGTCGAGCGAGAGGAAGCAGGACTTGAAATCGCGCGTCGAGCTGGAGTATGGGGGGCCTGCCGAGGCGTTGAACCAGCGTTCGTAGAAGGCGCGTGCCCGCTCGAGATCGGACACCCAGGCGGCGGCGTGATCGATGCGCGGAGGCGGATCCAACAGTCCCAGGTTCACCAGCTCGCTGCGAAGAGCGGGAGGGTCAGTAAAGAGGATGCCTTGCATGCCGAGGGCGATGGCGGCATCGACGTTTGGTTTGAGGTCGTCGATGTAGACGGCGTGGGCAGGGTCGATGGCATGAATGGAAAGGAAAAGCTGGAAAATGCGCGGGTCGGGTTTGATGAGACGGACTTCGCCGGAGAGCAGAATCCCGTTAAACCATTGCAAAAACTCGAATCGCTTCAGGGATAGCGGGAAAGTTTCGGCGGACCAGTTACTGAGAGCGTAGAGGGGAACTCCGCGGGCGCGCAACTCGGCGAGGATGTCGACGGTGCCCTGGATGGGTCCCGTCACCATTTCTGGCTGACGCAGGAACCAGGCATCGATCAAGTCGGCGTGGTTGGGGTGCTCGAGCTTAAGGGATGCGCAGGCTTCGGAGAACGTTCGTCCGGCATCTTGCTGCGAGTTCCAGGACTGGGTGCAAACTGTCGCCAGGAAATGCTCCATGGCGGCGTCGTCTCCGTGGAAGAGCTTGCGATATAAGTGGCGGGGGTTCCAATCGATGAGAACGCCGCCGAGATCGAAGACTGCTATGAGGCGATCGGGCATGGGAATAATTCTATCGAATGACTGTTTTTCGTTGTGAACGTTTGAGTGGTTGGGAGCTGCGAAACCTCGCCGCGCTGGACAGCCGAGCGCAGTTATCCCCACATTTCCACAGTGCATCTACTTCTTCTACTCGTCCCTGTGCACGGTTTCCATGGAGAAAGCTGGCAGGCAGACGGCGATGTATTCGGCGCCACCTTCGTGAGGAGTGGAGTAGCGGACCCATTCTCCAGCATGCGCGATGATGGCTTGCCCGGCGCTGACTTCGAGCGATCCGTTTTTGTGTTCGACGCGCAAGGTTCCTTGGAGAACGATGGTGAACTCGTCAAAGGAAGGAGTCTGGCCGGGCTCGCGCCATCCGGCGGGACTGCGCATGTGGGCGACGCTGGCGGCGGAGGTTTGGGAGTTGACGAGTCCGACGTATTCGTCGATCAGCTTGGGCTTGTTGCCGGCAGATTGAATGCGCGTGGGGTGCGGGATCAGGGTGGGCATGGGAGGCAGTTCTCAGTTCTCAGAGTTGCGATGTCGATTCTTTGTTCCGCGATGCGAGCAAATTTCTTTCTGAAGGTAGAGTGTAACGCGGCGGAGAGATCAAAGAAAACTCTCCGCCGACTAAATTGCAAACACAAAGGCGAGCGTCACCGGCAGGGATGTGCGGTCGGCGGCGTTGGCGGGATGCCGGGGATGTGGGTGGGCGGTGTGCCGGGCGAGCCGCCAACGGCGGGGGTGCCGGGGATATCGATGCCGGGAGTGCCGGGGGTGCCGGGCGTCCAGCAGATGCCGGGATCGTTATTATCCGGCATGGCGATTTGCGGGCGCGGCGAAATGGGCTGCTGTGGGGCAGGGTGCTGCTCGGCATCTTTGAGGGCGGTGGCAACCTGGTCTTGCTCGAGGGAGAGCGGATGTTGGAGAGTCATCTCGACGGGAGACCCTACGTCGAGGAAAAAATTGTGGGTGTGGAAGAGCAGTGCGAAGGCAGCAATCCCGCCAATGGCTGCGCCGACTGCGGAGCCTATGATGGTGTTCTTTGCCGTGCTGCCGGGAGCGGTCACGCTGGAGGAAAGGCAACCCGGAGGCGGTCCGGTACAGCCGGGCGGAAGCGTGCTGGTAATGGTGTTGGGTTGGGAACTGGCGGTGAAGTGTCCAATTAAAGCGCCGACGCCGGCGCCGGCCGCGGGAAGGGCCAGAGCGCCGGCGATGTGGCCGCTGCCGGGGTCTTGGAAGGCGTAGCCATCACCGCTCTCCAGAGTTATGGGGCCGGCCACTGGCGCAACGTAGCCATCGGGATAGGTGATTGATATGGATTGCAGATAAAGTTCCGCCCGGCCGTCGGTGCGCGAAAGTTTGTCTACTTTCCCTTGAACGAATGTGCCGGGCGGAATTACGACTTCATTGCCGGCGACCACCGGCGAAGTGGTTTGGGCGTAGATCTCGTCGCCGCGATGGACGTAGCGGCTCTGAATGGGATGCATGAGCACGAGAGCGATGCTGACTCCGGCGGGGACTGTGATGGTGGTGGCGGCGGGTGCGGGATTCGCGGAGGCGACTGAATTTGTGGATTGTGAATCTGGCTGCGGCGCGGTTGGTTGCTGGGCCAGGCAAGTTAGTGAGAGCAACATTGTGGAAACGAATGCTAGTGAGATGAACGTGGCCGAAAACTTCAGCTTGTTAATTGCGAGGGTTTGGTGGATTTTAATTTTGGTTGGGAATGAGAAGGCGAGAAGACGAAGATTCGGAGACATCGGTGATACCTCCTGAAGGCGGGAGCCTTCCGTTCTGCGGCGCTTTCAGAGCCTGCCATCAGCTCTCATTCTAGTGAACAGCGACACGACTGATAAGTTGTATAGAGATTGGTGCAGAATTGAAAAGCTGTGAGGAGTTTTGTAAAGGCTTGTGACAATGTGATTGGAATCACACTTGGCGCTGGTATTTTGAGAGCGCCGTATCGTTTACAATCCACGCTTATGTTCTATCGCTCGGACAATCGCACTCCTGAACAACTGCGCCCGGTTTCGATCACCCCGGATTTCATTACTACCGCCGAAGGATCGGTACTGATCGAAGTAGGCAATACGCGGGTGATTTGTACGGCATCCATTGAAGAAACGGTGCCGCAGTTCATGCGCAACTCCGGCAAGGGATGGATCTCAAGCGAGTACGCCATGATCCCGCGGGCGACTCTGACTCGCACGTCGCGAGAAGTGGCGAAGGGACGGCCTAGTGGGCGCACGCATGAGATCCAGAGGCTGATTGGACGGTCGCTGCGTGCAGTGACTGATCTGACGCGGCTGGGCGAACGGACTATCTGGATTGATTGCGATGTAATTCAGGCGGATGGCGGCACGCGCACGACTTCAATTACAGGCGCGTTTGTTGCGTTGGGGCTGGCACTGGAAAAGTTGGTGGAGGCCGGAACGTTGACGTCGGTTCCGCTACGGGATTTTGTGGCGGCGGTGAGCGTGGGCATTGTCGAAGGAGAAATCCTGCTCGATCTTTGTTATGAAGAGGACTCGCGCGCAGATGTGGATATGAATTTTGTGATGACGGCTGGGTACAAGATGGTGGAAGTGCAGGCGACGGCGGAGCGGCAGGCGTTTGATGAAGCGCAGTTTGCGAAGATGATGGCTTATGCGCGGCAGGGAGTGCAGGCGTTGATTGCCAAGCAGCAAGGGGTGCTGAGCGGGCTGACGTTGCGGCAGTAGGTTAAGATCTCTTTCCGCGGGGGTAGGGTCTATGATTGAGCAGTGGAAGCTTGCTGTAGCTCGCCGGCGGCGATGTGTTACTGGTTCATAGTCTCGCTGGTGACGTGGGGAGTCCTGAGTCTTTTAGGAATCTATTGGCATCCTCTCCATACGTCTCCAGCGGCTGTGTGCCTCTTCGCCATGGCCATTGGCTGCTTCGCCAACTGGCTTAAGAATCGCTCTTTTCACTGCGTTATTACCGGCCCGCTATTTCTGGCCGCCGGCGCCGTGTTGCTCTTCTCAGCCCTACACATGGTCCGCGTCAACGAGCGTTTGGTCTGGCCTTTCGTTCTCGTCGGAGTCGGCATCGCCTTTCTGCTGGAATGGCGGTACGCGAAGCGCTCCGCATCGCGGCTTTGAGGGTACATCGTCCAGCATATTCGGCCGGAGGAATTTACCCATTTTAGAATTGGCTGAGTGACGGTCCGACTTGCGTCCGGGGCTAATGAAAATCTCCCCTGGGAGGCCGGAGTCAGATGATGCTTGCGTTTTTCCTTGAAGGCGAGGTCAAGGTGTGGCTTAAAGCCGTGCCCTTTCAAAACTCCTGCGGTTTGGGCATTATTCGTAGCGCAAGCTTTCAATCGGATCCAGGCGGGCGGCGTGGATGGCGGGGACCATGCCGCTGACTATGCCGACCAAGCCGAGAATGATTGTGGCCACGACGAGGCTGCTTAGGTTGATGGTCAGGTGGATGTCTCCGGCTTGGAGGTTGTCGCCAAAGGCGCTCATCAGCGGCAACGCGCCGACAGTCCAGGAAATAATATAGGCGATTGCGAGGCCGGCCAGGCCTCCGGCGAAGGTGATGGCCATGGCTTCGGCGAGGAATTGCAAGAGGATGTGGTGTTTGTGCGCACCCATGGCTTTTTCGATGCCGATCTCGCGGGTGCGCTGCTGGACGGAGACCAGCATGATGTTCATCAAGCCGATGCCGCCGATGCCCAGGGTTAGAACGCCGATGAACGCGAGCAGAATTTTGAGCGCGGTGGTAACGGTCGAGAACTCGTCAAAGTCCTGCTTGAAATCGGCCATGAATACGGCGCGGCGGTCGTCGGGACGGAAGTTGTGGTGTCCGGCGAGCACGGAACGCACGACGCGAGTGAGTTGTTGGTGGTTCTCACCCTCGTAATCCATAAAGATGCCGGAGATGTATTTGGTGTCATAGAGGTCGCCCATGGTGCTGAAGGGGATGACGACGAAGCTGTTGTCGTTGTCGTCGCCATCCTGGACCTTGCGCTGATAGACACCGACCACTTCAAAGCTAAGGCCGTTGATGCGGATGGACTGGCCGAGCGGCAGCTCGCCGGAGAAAAGTCTGCGCCGGGCTTCGTCGCCGATCACCGCCACGCGGGCGCGCTGGAGCTGATCCTCTTCGCTGAGGCCGCGTCCGGTGGCGATAGAGAAGCCGCGGATGCGGTCGTAGACGGGATACACTCCGGTTAGAAAGAGATTGGTGAAGGTACGGGTGTCGTGCTGAATGGTCACGCCATTCGACTTGTCGAAGATGGGAGTGACGCCCTTAACCATGGGCACTTCGTTGCGGATGTAATCGACGTCGGCGATCTGGAGGCGGACTTCGCTGCCGGCCTTGGCGCCTCCTGCTTGCAGCGAGGTGCGGCCGGGGAAGGTACCGATAACGTCGGTGCCCCAGGAACTGAAGATGATGCCGATGGCGCGTTCGAAGCCCGATCCGAAGGCGAGCAGGATGACAACGGTGGCAATGCCCCAGGCCATGCCGAGCATGGTGAGGGCGGTGCGGCGGCGGTTGTACTGCATGGCGCCCAAGGCTTCCTTCAATAGATCTCGCGTCATAGTTACTCCATTTCTCCACTACTTCTGCCGATTATTCCTGGCGCAGGGCCTCTACGGGTTCGAGCATGGCGGCTTTGCGGGCTGGGTAAAGGCCGGCGCTAATGCCGGCTAAGGCCAGCGAAAGCACCGCAGCAATGGCGGAGACCGGTACGATACGCGGCGTATCGAAACCCTGCGGGAGATTGACTCCCGAGAGCAGGTGGACGATGAGCATTGCGGCGCCTACTCCGAGGGCTCCGCTTAGCAGCGTAAGGAACGCGCCTTCGAGGAAGAACTGGAACAGGATGTTGCGGGTGGTCGCGCCCAAGGCTTTGCGCAGGCCGATCTCGCGGGTCCGTTCGGTGACTGCGACCAGCATGATGTTGATGATGCCGATCGCACCCAAGGCCAGCGTGATTAGTCCGACACCCCCGAGGAACCAATCCATTGCGGTGAAAATCTTCCCCATGGTTTTCTGATTCTTGACTGTGTCCCACTCTTCCCAAATGTCTTTGCCTGTGGGATCGAAGCCGCCGTGGTTGCGGGCGACGATGCGGTGGAGTTCATCTTTTGCGGCTTCGTTTTCGTTGAAGGTGCGGGGCTGATAGTTGATGAACGAAATGGCGTTGCCTTCTTTCGAGTTGTCGCCCTTGAGGGGAAAGAGTTCGCGCATGGTGTTGAAAGGCACAAAAATGCGAATGTTGGTGGAGTTCTGCTCTTCGTTGCCGATCATGGAGAGCATGCCGATCACTTCGAAGTGAACGCCGTTGAGCAAGACGGTGTTGCCTACGGCGGGACGGCCGGGGAAGAGGTTGCGCGTCATTTCGCGGCCGAGGACGCAGACGCGGCGGCGCTGGTCGTTGTCTTCGTCGTTGATCCAGCGTCCGACTTGCAGGGGGATGGAGCGGACTTGGCTGAAAACCGGAGGGACGCCGGAGACCTGGCCATTGGTGCTGGTGTAGTCGCTGACGGCACGGATATCATCGCGCGCGATCAACGGCGCAATGTTTATGGCGAGGGTGGATTCGTTTCGGATGGCGAGGTAATCGTCATAGGTGAGGTTGAACCACTTCATGGAAGTGAAACTGCCCTCGACTGCGGGGGCACGGCCGCCATAAAAGAAGATGATGTTTTTGCCGAAGGTTTCGAGTTGGCGGCGATTGCCGTTGCGGAAACCTTCTCCGACCCCGGCGAGTAGCAAAAGCGATCCCACACCCCAGGCGATGCCGAACATAGTCAGGAAGGATCGCAGCTTGTGCGCCCATAGGGTGCGCAAGGTTTGCCCGAAGATATCCAGGAGCATGCGCATTGGTTGGCTCAGGCCCGGTAGCGATGAACTCCGGCGCTATGGAATTCGACTGGCCAAACGGGAAATTGTTAGCGGTGCATCCTGCCTAGAGACACAAAACCTTTACCACAGGGACGCGAAGAGGGACACAAGGTAGATTGCTAAGCGATCCAGACAGTTTTAATGTTCATAAATTCGCGGATGCCGTTGGCGGAGAGTTCGCGGCCGTGGCCGGAGTGTTTGACGCCGCCGAAGGGGATGCGGGGATCGGAGGCGACCATTTTGTTTATGAAGACCATGCCCGATTCGAGTTCGTTGATGAAGCGTTCGCGCTCGCGGTCGTCGGTGGTCCAGGCGCTGGCGCCGAGGCCGAAGCGGCTGTCATTGGCTAGGCGGATGGCTTCGTCGATATCCTCGACGCGGAAGAGCGAGGCGACGGGCCCGAAGAATTCTTCGCGGTAGGCGGGAGAATCTTTCGGGATATCAGTGAGGACTGTGGCGGCATAGTAGTTGCCGGGGAGTTCGAGTTTGTGGCCGCCGGTTAGGAGCTTGGCCCCGGCTTTGATGGTTTTTTGAACGTCGGCGTCTAGGGACTTGACGGCGTCGGCGGTGGCAAGCGGGCCGAGTTCGGTTTTTTCGTCGAAAGGATCGCCGATGCGGAGATTCTTCATGCGGGCGACAAACTTCTTTTCGAAGTCGGCGGCAATGGATTCATGGACGATGAAACGTTTGGCGGCGATGCAGGACTGGCCATTGTTGATGACGCGAGCTTCGACGGCGGTGACGACGGCGGTGTCGAGATCGGCGCTGGGCATGACGATGAAAGGATCGCTGCCACCGAGTTCGAGAACGACTTTCTTGATGCGCTTGGCGGCGGCGACGCCAACTTCAATGCCTGCTTGCTCGCTTCCGGTGAGGGTAGCGGCGACGACGCGCGGATCGTTGAGGATGGCGTCGACTTGCTGTGAGCCGATGAGCAGGGTTTGGAACGCGCCGGCGGGGAATCCGGCTTCGAGAAAAATCTTTTCAATCGCGAGGGCGCACTGGGGTACGTTGGAGGCATGCTTGAGCAAGCCGACGTTTCCGGCCATGAGCGCGGGAGCGGCGAAGCGGATGACCTGCCAGAAAGGGAAGTTCCAGGGCATAACGGCGAGGATGGGGCCGATGGGACGGTAGCGGACGAAGCTTTTTTTGGCCCCGGTGTCGATGACTTCGTCAGTGAGGATTTTTTCGGCATTATCGGCGTAGTAGCGGCAGGCGGTGGTGCACTTGACAGCTTCGGCGACGGCAGCTTTGTAGGGCTTGCCCATTTCGAGGGTCATCAAGTGGGCGAACTTGTCTTTGTCGCGTTCGAGGATGTCGGCGGCCTTCAGCATGCGGCGGGCGCGCTCAGCGAAGGGAGTTTTGCGTTCGGCGTGGAACGTGGCGACGGCGAGCTGGAGTTTCTGCTCGATCTCGGACTTGGAAAGTGGCTGAAAGGTCTGAAGAGTTTCGCCGGTCGCGGGATTAATAGTGGCAATGGGCATGGGGAAATCGTCCTTCATCCTTTGGATGTAATGTAAGAAGTCTACCGAAGTTTGGTTCGCCTATTGTCTGCCTGGAAGCGGAATAACTGCGTTTCGCGGCGGTCGTACCACTATACCATCGGGTGTGCCGGGGCTGAGCGATGTACAAGCAAAAAAACCTTTCACCACACGGGATAAGAGGCACAGGATAATCTCGGTGGTGAGCAATGTTCACGAGGAGATTTTAGATGGAATCGAAGACGGCGCTGATTACGGGGGCATCGGGTGGCATCGGATATGAATTGGCGAAGTTGTTTGCCAAGGATCACTACGACCTGGTGCTGGTGGCGCGAAGCGGCGACAAGTTGAATCAGGTGGCGGCCGAACTGCGCCAGCAGTTTGGGGTGACGGTGAAGACTGTGGCGCTGGACTTGGCGTCGGCACCCGGTGGCAAAATCTTGTTCGACCATCTAGAGGGCGAAAGAGCCGCGGTGGATGTTCTGGTGAACAACGCGGGGTTCGGAATTTTTGGCGAGTTTGCGGGGATGGCGGAGAGAGAAATTCTGGGCCAGATTCATTTGAATGTTGCGGCGCTCACGCATTTGACGCGATTGTTTCTTCCGGGGATGTTGGCGCGGCGAAGCGGGAAGATTATGAATGTGGCGTCCACGGCAGCTTTTCAGCCGGGGCCGCTGATGGCGGTATATTACGCGACCAAGGCTTATGTGCTGTCGTTTTCTGAAGCACTGGCGAATGAAGTTGCGGGGACCGGGGTAGTGGTGAGTTGTTTTTGTCCGGGAGCGACTAACACGGGTTTCCAGAAGCGGGCGGGGATGGAGGATTCGCGGCTGTTCAAGAAAATCGGAGCGATGAATGTGGAAGCGGTGGCGAGGGATGGATACCGCGGGCTGATGGCGGGAAAGACGGTGGTCATTTCCGGGATGCAGAACTGGCTGGTGGCGGAGTCGGTGCGGTTTGCGCCACGGAAGTTGGTAACTGCGGCGTCGAGGTGGGTCGCGGAAAAAGTGGATGGGGAGTAGGTGGCTGTGGACTTATTGCTGATGTAGATTTGGCTGCCAACTCAGTTTTCGCAAGCATGACAGCGATGAAAATTGCGGAGAGCAGGGCTGTGGAGCAGGGCTGTGCGAGATTAGGACCGGGACTACTGCGTTGACTGCAGTTGTGAGGTCAGTTGATTGATGCCGGAGACGTCGAAGAAATTGGAGAGGTCGACATGGCCGGCCAGAGTTTCGCGCTGCTTGCCTTCGACCAGGATTTTTACTTTCAGGATGCCGGGGATGTTGGCGGAGAGGGTTTGGATGAGCGATGCGACCGTGAGTTCCTCAGCGAGAACGCCGGAGCGGTGGCCGTCGGCGAAGGCGGCGTTGATGTCAATGACGGCCAGTCCGGGATCGACGAGATAGACGCTGCGAATATCAGACCCGGGCGGAAGCGGGTGAGGCGAAGACTTGTCGAGATAGAGGTCGATGAGGGCACGCAGCACTTCTTCGGCGCGTTGCTGACGGACTGAAGGCATCGGAATCTGGGCAGCCTGGGCACGCAGGATGCCGATGTCGTCGTAGGCGACGAACAGGGTGACGTGCTCTGTGTTGCCGGCGACGGGAGCGACGACGGGACCGCTGTTGGCGGAAGGGACGGGGGTCGCGGCGGCGCGTCCGCGCATGTGCCAGACGTAGATGCTCATGCCTAGGACGGCTGCGAGCAATATCGAGAGCGCGATAAAAAAGTGGCGCGGAATCATAGCATTGAGTGATTGAGAGATCGGGTCATTTGGCGATTGAAAAACCTTAACCGGCTTTCCTTAGATCGCCAAACGGCCCGATCACTCAATCGCCCGAGTTTAAGATTTACCGATTTCATGGGGCAGCTCCCAGTTGGGCGCGAATGGCGGCAATTCCATTGGCCACGGCTCCGGCAATGAGTTGCTGATAATCGGGAGCCGCGAGAGCAGAAACGTCGGAAGCCGGTGGTGCGACTTCGACCGCGATGGCGGCGGTCACAATATTATTCAGAGGACGAAGGGGAGCGGTAAGCGTTCGGACGGTAATCTCTCCTTTTTTCAGCGCCTCGGCGACGCTGGCGGCAGCGGCCTGACTCATTGGAATCGAGGAGGCCTGAGCGGTCGGCCAGGAGCGGAAGGGACCGCGGTCATCGTCAGCAGCATCGGCATAGGGAAGCAACGCGGTGTAGACGCGAACGCCGTGACCGCTGGATGCGGCGTGCAGAGCGATATAGACGGCGGCGTGGGTGGTGTTGGCGAAGAAGGCGCGCTCGTCGAGGGAAAGGTTGGCATCGGAATCGCGGACGACGAGTGTTGAGATGCCGCGGCTTTCGAGTTCCTGGCGGAGATGGCGGGCGAAGGCGAGAGTGACGTCCTTTTCGGCGAGTGTGGAGCTCAGGGCTTCGCCGCGGTCGGAGCCACCGTGGCTGGCATCTACAACGGCGAAGTAACGGCGTGGGGCGGATGACGGAATTGGCGGCGATTGCACGCCCTGAACGTTTTGGGGCGCAGGCATGGCTGGCTTAGAGGCTACGGTGGCAGCGGGTAGTGATTTCGCCGGGGCGAGCGTGATGGTGCGGCCATCATTGCTGAATCCGGCCATTAGGGGGACGTTGGTGGTCACCGTGATTTCGGCGGCGCCGTTGCCTTCGGAATACGCAGCGGACGGGATGGTTTTGCTGGCGAAGGTGAGCGTGGGTGATGCGGGCGCGGTGAGCGGTTCGTGGCTGAAAGTCAGGTGCAGTTTGCCAGGCTCCGTGGCGACAGAGGGATTGACGGGTGCGGTGAATTGAAAAACCAGGTGAGAAGGATCATCGGGGGCGACCAAGGCGGTGAAGTGGGTGGCCACGTTGCCGATGAAGAGCCGTGCGGACTCCTCGTGAAGATTTGCGGGACCGCCGAGGAAACGGGGCAGAAGGGAATTGAGGGAGGCGAGCGGGACGAGGCCGCGTCCATTTTCCATGAGGAATTTGGCGGAGAGGTCGGCATCGCGTCCCTGGATGCGGGCGCGAGTCTTGTCGACGGTGAACTCTCCGAGAACATTGTTGTAGTGCAGACGCCAGTGCAGGCCGTCGGTTTTGGCGCTGACGGTGCCTAGGGGTTCGAGGAGTTCGAGCAGTCCGATGTAGTCGCGGCCCTGGCGCTGGACAATCGGGAGGGAATAGTTGGCGACCGTGGAGTAGATGGAGAGATGTTTTTCGGGAGCGGCACAGAGCGGGACGGAGAGGAACAGTAGGATGCTGAGAAGGAAGAACAATCGAGGCCAGGGGTACTGCGGGTGGCGAGCTTTGCCCGGTCGGACAGCCGACGGCTGTCCCCACACGAGCAC
The DNA here is from genome assembly GCA_963818865.1 of uncultured Acidobacteriaceae bacterium. Lineage (GTDB taxonomy): Bacteria > Acidobacteriota > Terriglobia > Terriglobales > Acidobacteriaceae > Sulfotelmatobacter. The sequence goes on along the minus strand of CAWFTQ010000010.1, from coordinate 156,352 downwards.
AGGAGGGCCGGACGGCCGAGGGCGGTTGTCCCAGCAGGAGCGCGCGTGCGTGGCCGGGCTTCGGACAGCTGGACAGCCGCGGGCCGTCCCCACACGTCGGCTAAGCGAGGGCATAGACCGTCAATCCGCTCAGGAGCTTGGGGTAGAAGTCGGTGGATTTTTGGGGCATGACTTCGTTGGCGAAGGCGATGTCGCGGACCTGCGTGACGCGGCAAGGATTCATCAGGAAAACAATGTTGGCGCGAGGGGTGGCTTGCAGGTGAGACAGGGCCTCGGCGGCGTCGCGGACGTAGGAGATGTTCTGCTGGTTGCGGATGGATTCTTCCGAGAGGTGCAAGACATTTTCCAGCAAGACTTTATGTAGTTGGACTACGTCGAGCGATTGTTGTCGGACGGACAGGCCAGCGAAGACATCGGCGGCGTTGGGATTGGGATGGTGCAGGAGGAACGCGCGGTTGGCGATGATGGCGAGGATGCTGGTTCCGGCGCGTCCAGACTCGCGGAGGATGGCGGTGGCGCGAGACGCCTCGATGGGTGCGTCGAGTTCATCGATGTCGAAGAAGGCGCGGGCGGAGTTGCGGAAGGCATCTTCGGAAAAGGAAGGCAGGCTGTGAACCACGCGGTGCGTGGGCAGGATGAGAAGCGCGGGGCTGTTCATGTTGACGAAGGTCATCATGACAAAATTGTGGGGCGCGGAATCCGGTTGAGTGGTGGGAGATAAGCCGCCGCGGTTTTCGGTTTTTCGGCACTCGTTGCGATAGGTGAGAGCGGTTTCGTAGCGATGGTGGCCGTCGGCGATGATGAGTTTCTTGTCGCTCATGGCGGCGCGTACGGAAGCGATGACGTCGGGATCGGAAACTTGCCAGACGCGATGGACAACTCCGTATTCGTCGGTCACGGCGATATCTGGCGCTGCGGGAGTGTGGAGCAGGGATTCTACCTGGCCGGAGTCCTCGTAGAGCATGAAAATCTGGCCGAAGTGGGCGCGGGTGGCGCGGAGGAGATCGAGGCGGTCGGCCTTGGGCTTGGCGAGGGTTTGTTCGTGGCGGAAGACGACGCCGGTGGAATAGTCCTCGATGCGGCCAAGGGCGATGAAGGCGCGGCGTTCCCTTTTGCTGGCTGAACCGTCTTTGATTGAAGGTTCTTTGCTGGAACCGGGGAGATTAAAGCGCTGGGAATAGACGTATAAGGAAGGTTGAGAGTCCTGGCGAAGGACGCCCTGCTGGCGCCAGTCGCGAAAATAGGCGGCCGCGCGCGAATATACATTATTTTCCTGATTGTCATCGGCATGGCGGCGACCGAGGATGATGCGAACAAGGTTGTACGGGCTGGCAGCGTAATAGCGATCTTGGAGTGCGGGAGTGATCTTGTCGTAGGGTTGAGTGACGACTTGAGCGGGGGAAACCGGTTGCGAAGCATTGTCATTCGCATAACGAAACGCGCGGAAGGGATGAATGTCAGCCATGGAAACTTCTGATTGTAGCAAGGTGGCAGCGGATTTCGGCTTGGTGATCGTGGGCTGGTGAGCGAATCGCCCGAAATGGGCGTCCATTCTGGGCTTGTCATGAAGATTTGACAAAAATACCAGGGCCAGCGAAGGGGAAGCTGTGATACTATCGCGGCAAATAGAGGTGCTTATGTCCTCCGCGGATGAGCGCCGGTTCTCTTGCCCGATGGTCCGAGCTGGGAAATACGGTTTGATTCGACCCTGGAATCTGACTTCTGTCCGGTTGAGGACGGTCCTGCGCGGTTTTTCTGCTTTTTACTCCATTCAATTTTGGCTTGCGCTTGTCGTGTGCTGGGGGTGCGGTTGGTGCATGCCCGCGCTGGCGCAGACGGATGTGAACGACGTTCATGTGACTCCGCGAACCGTGGAAAAAGCCAAGACGGACGAACCGGCGGGAACCGTAGTCTCGTCTTCTTTGAATACGCACGTACGTCCGCTGCGGGCCAATGCGGATCTGGTGCTGGTGCCGGTGACGATAACGGATCCGATGAACCGGCTTGTGACTGGGCTGGAGAAAGAGAACTTTCAGCTTTTCGAAGGCAGTGCGGGGCAGGAGATCAAGACCTTCTCAAGCGAGGATGCGCCGGTTTCGCTGGGGGTCATTTTCGATTCCAGCGGAAGCATGAGCAGCAAAATGGACCGGGCCAAGGATGCGGTGGTGGAGTTCTTCAAAACCGCCAACCCGCAGGATGAATTTTTCATGATCACATTCTCGGACGAGCCCGAAGTGGTCAGCGATTTCACCAGTTCGGTGGATGAGATTCAGGGCAAGCTGGTTTTTACGGTGCCGCGAAGGCGGACGGCGCTGCTGGACGCGATTTACATGGGCGTCACCAAGATGAGGCAGGCCAAGTACGCGAAAAAGGCGCTGCTGATCATTTCCGATGGCGGCGATAATCACAGCCGGTACACGGAGAGCGAAATTAAGGCGCAGGTGAAGGAAGCGGATGTGATGGTATATGCCATCGGTATTTACGACCGCTATTTCCAAACCCAGGAAGAACGGCTGGGTCCGGAACTGCTGGGGCAGATTGCGGAACTGTCTGGAGGGCGGGCGTTTACGGTGGAAAATCCAAACGATCTGGCGGATGTGGCGACCAAGATAGGGGTGGAACTGCGGAACCAATATGTGCTGGGGTATCGTCCGCTGAACGGGTCGCGGGACGGCAAATGGCGTAAGATCAAGGTGAAGTTACTGCCGCCGAAAGGACTGCCGCCGCTGAAAGTGTATGCCAGGACCGGATATTACGCGCCCGAAGAATAAGGGTGCCGGCTACTTCGTTTTCTTGAGATGGGCGGTGTGGGCCGGGGCCCTGGTCGCGGCGCCGGCGCAACCGGTTGCCGGACACGCGCTGTGGAAGCCTTCGCAGGTGCAGACTGAGCCGGCTCAGCCTGCTGCATCCAGTCAGCCTGCTGCATCCAAAGAGTCTCAATCGGGCACGGCTGCGACGCCGCCGGCAAATTCGAGTCAACAACCAAGCCAGCAACAATCAAGCCAGCAACAATCAAGCCAGCAAAAAAATACTGAGGACAATGGGACATTTGTCATTCGTAAAGACGTGGATGAGGTGCTGTTGCACGCCACGGTGGTGGATGACAAAGAACGCATTGTGACCAACCTGAGCAAGAGCGACTTTGCGGTGTTCGAGGATGGAAAACCGCAAACTATTATTTCCTTCCATCACGAAGACATTCCGGTGTCGATGGGAATCTTGATTGACAATTCTGGATCCATGCGCGAAAAGCGGGCTAAGGTAAACCAAGCGGCGCTGAACTTGGTGCGGTCGAGTAATCCGCAAGATGAGGTGTTCGTGGTGAATTTTAATGATGAGTATTATCTCGATCAGGATTTCACCAACGATCTTCTGAAACTTAAAGAGGCGCTGGAGAAAATTGACGCCAAGGGTGGGACGGCTCTTTACGAAGCCGTGGTGGCGTCGGCGGATCATCTGAAAAGGGATGCGAAGCTAGAGCGAAAGGTGTTGTTCGTGGTGACGGATGGAGAAGACAATGCCAGCCGGGAGACTTTGGAGCAGGCGGTAAAGCAGTTGCAGGATGAGAATGGTCCGTCGGTGTATGCCATCGGAATTTTAGGGGATGAAGAACATCCCAAGCGGGCCAGACGCGCGCTGGAGATTATCGCGCAAAGGACCGGGGGATTGGCGTTTTTTCCGAAGACGCTGGACGAAGTGGATGAGATCAGTCGGCAGGTGGCGCATGACATTCGGAATCAGTACACGATTGGATACAAGTCGACGAATCCGAGATCTACTGGCGGCTTCCGGCAGATCCGGGTGGAAGCGAAGGCCAAGGGGCACGGGAAGATGTCCGTGCGGACCAAGAGTGGGTACTATGCGGGGACGCAGTTGGGGGCGGCCGGAAATAAGTAGAACTTTTTTCCAGCGGTTTTGAAGACCTGCAGGAAGCTGATGTTTATTTCTTGACGCAACGTCATACAGGCTTACGTTCCATTGACGATTCCGGACTCTCCCCCTTACCCTGTAACGTGCATCAGAAAAACTTTGAAGTATTCCATCTTGGAGTCGCCGACGATATTACGGATTTGGTCGGCGGCACTCCCCTTTTGCGGCTGATACGACTGGTTCCCGCTGGGTCGGCTGACATCTTCGCGAAACTTGAATACTTGAACCCGGGCGGGAGCGTGAAGGATCGCGCGGCCATCGGAATTATCCGGCGGGCGGAGCAGGAAGGGAAGCTTGCGCCTGGCGGGACGATAGTGGAGGCGACGGCGGGGAATACCGGAATTGGGCTGGCGCTGATTGGGGTGAATCGCGGATATAAAGTGAAATTGTTTGTGCCGGAGAATTTCTCGCAGGAAAAAGTGATCATCATGCGGGCGCTGGGAGCGGAAGTGGATCGGACTCCGGATGAAGAAGGAATGCAGGGTGCGATTCGACGCGCCAAGGCGCTGGTGGCGAGCGATGAGAATGCGTTTATGGCGGGGCAGTTTGAGAATCAGGCGAATCCCGACTATCACTACGAAACTACCGCGGTGGAAATCTTCGAGCAGATGGGTGGCAGAATCGATGCCGTGGTTTTGGGTTGCGGAACTTGCGGAACGTTTACGGGGATTGCTCGCTATATGAAGGAGCATGTGCCAGGAGTGCTGGCGTTTGCAGTGGAGACGCAGGGGTCGGTGCTGGGTGGGGGAGAATCTGGTCCGCATAAAGTGGAGGGAATTGGAGCGAGTTTTGTTCCCACGACGTTTGACCGCTCGGTGTGCGACGACGTGATTGCGGTGACGGACGAGGATGCGTTTGAAACGGTGAAACGATTAGCGGCGCGGGAAGGTGTGCTGGCGGGGTCGAGCGGTGGAGCGGCGGTGTTCGCTGCTTTGCAGGTCGCGCAGCGGATGGGCGCGGGAAAACGTGTGGCGACGATTGTTCCGGATTCGGCGGAGCGGTATTTGTCGAAGAAGATATTTGAAGGCGGGATTTAGGAAAAAGCTCAATCGCAGGGGACGCTGCCCGGAGAACGCTGAGAAAACCGATCCATTTTTAGAAAACTATCCATGAAGAAAAACCGACAAGCTGGGTTTGCGACGCGCGCTATTCACGATGGGCAGCAGCCGGATCCGTTGACCGGCGCGGTTAACGTGCCTATTTATCTGAGTTCCACTTATGTGCAGCAGGGGATTGGAGAGCATAAGGGGTATGAATATTCGCGGGTCTCGAATCCTACGCGCGATCGGCTGGAGGAGAATCTGGCGTCGCTGGAAGGCGGAGTGGCGGCGCGGGTTTTTGGCAGTGGCATGGCGGCGATCAATGCGATTGCGAGCATGTTGAAGTCAGGCGATCACCTGTTGTGCGGGAACGATTTGTATGGCGGGACGCCGCGGCTGTTCAACCAGGTGCTGACCGGATTCGGTTTGGAGTTTTCTTATGTCGATACTTCGGATGCGAAGAACGTGGAGGGCGCGATCCGCAAGAACACGCGCATGGTTTATGTGGAGACGCCGACGAACCCGTTGATGCGATTGAGCGATTTGGAGGAGATCAGCAAGATTTGCCGGCGCAAGAAGGCTGAGTTGGTGGTGGACAATACTTTTATGTCGCCGTATTTTCAACAGCCGCTGGCGCTGGGCGCGGACATGGTGGTGCACTCAACTACCAAATTTTTGAATGGCCATAGCGACGGGCTGGGCGGGGTGGTGGTATGCAGTAAGCCGGAACAGGCAGAGATGCTGGCGTTTCTGCAGAAGTGTGCGGGGGCGATACTCTCTCCGTTTGAGTGCTGGATGGTGCTGCGCGGGGTGAAAACACTGGCGGCGCGAATGGAGATTCACGACCGCAATGGGCGGGCGGTGGCGGATTTTCTGGCGAGGCATAAGAAAGTGAAGAAAGTTTTTTATCCGGGACTGGCGGGTCATTCGCAGGACGAGATAGCCCAGCACGACCTGGCGAAGCGGCAGATGAGCGGGTTTGGGTCGATGATTACGTTTGAAACCGGGTCGCTGAAGAATGCCAACCGGATGCTGAAAAAATTGCGGGTTTGTTCTTTGGGAGAATCGCTGGGAGGAGTGGAGACGCTGATCTCGCATCCGGCGACGATGACGCACGCGTCGCTGGGCGAAAAGGGACGCAAGGCGATTGGAATTACGGATGGGCTGGTGCGGATTTCAGTGGGGATCGAGGACTTGCAGGATATTCTGGATGACCTGGAAATGGGGCTGGCTGCGATATAGAAAGCTTTTGGCCACGGATTTGCACTGATCTAACACGGATAAACCTATTCTTGAATTACTCTTCTGCGACGACAGATTCCGCGATCCATTGGAGGTAGTTCGGTGTTCCATCTTCGACGCTCAGGCAGATGCATTCTGGCAGGTCGTAGGAGTGGAGTTTGGTAATTGCCTGGCGCACTTCTTCAAAGGCTGCAGCTGTCGTCTTGATTACTAAGAGCCATTCGGGAGCTTCTTCGACCTTCTCTTGCCAGCGATAGATGGACGAGACTTGCGGGACTATGTTCACGCACGCGGCGATGCGACTTTCCACCAGCTGGCGCGCGATCTTGCGGGCTTCTTCTTCCGAGCCCGCAGTCGTGAGGACGATTCGTTTATCGGTCATATAAAATCAGCCTTCAGTAATTCGCAATTAGCCGTTAACAATTAGGATTCAGCACTCAGCCAACTCGCATGGGGAGACTGGCACCTTAAGTTAAGGGAGCAGAAATCATGTTAACGCAGATTAAGTTTGGCACATCGGGTTGGCGGGCGGTGATGGCCGAGGAGTTTACTTTTGCCAATGTGCGGCGCGCGGTGGGCGGGATTGCGCGCTATGTTGCTGGGCAGAAGCCGCAGGGGGCGCGCGTGATTGTGGGGCGTGATCCGCGTTTTCTGGGCGAGACTTTTTGTGCGATGGCGGCGGAGATTCTGCAGGCTCGGGGAATTACGCCGGTGATCGTGGCGGAAGCCGCGCCGACTCCGGCATTTGCTTATGCCGTGGTCCAAACCGAGGCTGATGGGGTGATTAACTTTACGGCCTCGCATAATCCGCCACAGTACAACGGGATAAAGTTTTCGACGCCGGATGGATGCCCGGCGCTGCCCGAGATAACCAGGAAGATTGAAGCGGAGATTGAAGTGGGAGATCAAGAAGGTACGCCTTCGGCGACGAGTAATAGCAACGAATCCGCGAAGGAATCGCTCGATGTTAGGACCGATTACTTGAAGCGACTCGGGGAGATTGTCGATCTGGAGGTGATCCAAAAGGCTGATCTGAAAGTTTGTTTTGATCCCATGTGGGGTGCGGCCCGAGGATACTCCGACGAACTTTTGCGCGAGACGGGAGTGAAGGTTGCGACCGTGCATGACTATCGCGATGTACTGTTTGGCGGACATGCGCCGGAACCGGACGATCATTTATTGGAAGATCTGCGGGAAAAGATGCGGGAGACTGGCGCACAGATTGGGATTGCGACCGACGGCGATGCGGATCGGTTCGGAATTGTGGATGCGGATGGAACTTTTCTCCAGCCGAACTACGTGATTGCGCTGCTGTTCGATTATCTGGTGGAAAGCCGGGGATGGAAGAATGGCGTGGCGAAGTCGGTGGCGACGACGAACCTGATTAACGCCGTTGCGAAGGCGCGCGGGGTGGAGCTTTACGAGACGCCGGTGGGGTTCAAGTACATTGGCGAACTGATTATGCAGGACAAGATTGCGATTGGCGGGGAAGAAAGTGCGGGGCTTTCGATACGGCATCACGTACCGGAGAAAGATGGAGTGCTGGCCGGGTTGCTGTGCTGCGAAATGGTGGCCAAGCGCAGGAAGCCACTGGGCGAGCAATTGAAGGCGCTATGTAACCAAGTTGGTTCCTATTATCCACAGCGGGAGAACTTCCGCTTGACGCCCGAGGTGAAGGCCAAGTTCACTGAGAAGTTGAGGTCTGATCCGCGAGAGTTCTGTGGACACAAGGTCAACGAAGTGGTTCGCAAGGATGGGTTGAAGCTGATTTTCGAAGATGGCTCGTGGGTATGCTACCGGCTGTCCGGGACAGAGCCGGTGGTGCGGGTGTATTCGGAAGCGCGGAGTGAGCAGGGTCTGGAGAAGTTGAGCCGGGCGGCCAAGCAATGGATTTTCGAGTAAAGAATCCGGGGAGGGCGCGGCGATTTCCGGGTCCGCAAGATGGATTGTGTGCGGTGACGGAGAGAGCGCGGCAGGCGGAGGCGATGGCTGCGTCGTGGGTGGAGTGGGTGCGTCCGGCGGTCGCGCGGCTGTATGGTTTGCGGACACGGATTGCAACAATCATGGTTGCGTTGCTTGCGGGCTTGCTGTTTGTGCATGTGCTGTTAGGCGCGAATGGGATGATTGTGTACAAAAAGAAACGCGTGGAATATGAAGCGCTGCAGAAGCGGATCGTGCTAGAGCAGAAGGAAAACGAGCTCTACCGGCAGCAGATTCAGGGCTTGAAGACGGACGAAAAAGCGGTTGAAAAAGAAGCGCGCGAGCAGTTGCACTATGCGCGGCCGGGGGAGTATGTATATGTCCCGCCGCCGACGGCGAATTCCGGGCCGCCAGTAAATAACTCCGCGAAGAAATAGGAGCAAAATTAGCAACTTACTTCCTGAAGGTATGACAATCCGGACCTTGGTGTGTGGTATAGTTCCGGGAATCGACGAATCGGTGGGGTTGAGTTGCTGCCGGACGCGCGATTAAAATTCCTGCCATACCAGCGGCTTGGGGCCGCGATAAAAAGGAGAAAACCGGCCATGAGAAAAGTGTTAGTGCTATGTCTTTCGATCTGTTTCGTGTTCGCCCTGACGGCGATGGCGTTTGACAATATGGGGAAGAGCACCACCGTCAACGGGTGGGTGAGCGATGACAAATGCGGCGCCAAAGGGGCCAACGATAAGGCTGAGGCGTGCACCAAGAAATGCCTGGACAAGGGTGCGAAGATGGTGATCGTGACCGATAAGGATCAAAAGATTCTGATGGTGGACAATCCAGACGCGCTCCAGGCGCATATCGGACATCACGTCGCGGTCACCGGAGAAGTGAAGGGCGATAATATTCACGTGGACAGCGCGAAGATGCTTTGAGTTGAGGTATGGATTTTACAGCGGGCGGCTGTGGCCGCCCTTTTGTTTTTGGCCGGATTTGATTATGCGGTCGGGACCGGCGGCGGGACAGCCGGCGAGGACGCCGCCTCTACGAAAATCTAACGCACTACGCCTTCCAGCGGGGAGCTAGCTGTCGCATAGAGCTTCTTCTGCATGCGACCTGCGAGATAGGCTTTGCGTCCGGCGAGCACGCCGTGTTGCATCGCCTCGGCCATCAGTACGGGATCTTGGGCGTTAGCTATGCCAGTATTCATGAGGACAGCGTCGGCGCCGAGTTCCATGGCGATGGCGGCATCGGAAGCGGTGCCCACGCCAGCGTCCACGATGAGGGGCACGGCCGTGATCATCTCGCGCAGGATGCGGATGTGAGCCTGGTTTTGAATGCCCATGCCGCTACCGATGGGAGCGCCGAGGGGCATAACCGCGGCGGCGCCGGCGTCGATGAGACGCTTGGCGAAGACGATGTCGTCGGAAGTATAAGGCAGAACGGTGAAGCCTTCGCTGACGAGTACGCGCGTGGCTTCGAGCGTGGCTTGCACGTCGGGATAGAGCGTGGCTTGGTCGCCGATCACTTCGAGTTTCACCCAATCGGAGAGTCCGACCTCGCGGCCGAGGCGAGCGGCGCGGATGGCCTCGTCGGCGGTGTAGCAACCGGCGGTGTTAGGGAGCAGGAAATATTTTTTGGGATCGATGTAGTCGAGCAGCGATTCCTTGCTGCGGTCGAGGTTGACGCGGCGGACGGCGACGGTGACCATGTCGGCTCCGCTGGCCTCGAGGGCGCGGGCGGTTTCCTGGAAGGATTTATATTTTCCCGTGCCAACGATCAGGCGGGAGCGGAAAGAACGGTCGGCGATGAGGAGTAGGTCGGTCATTATGCTTTTATTGTAAATCGCTTGGGAGAAATGTCGAGTTTAAAGGGCGGGGCTTTACGCTAGCCACTTCCCAAATACAGAAATGAGCACCGAATGCATCCTAAGTTCGGCCAAATAGTCTCGCAGCGCAACGAGTGTGAGACTAACATCTTGGAGAAGGAACTGCGTGACTGTCCTCGAGTTTAGCTTGGTGGTGTCGGCTGGATCGCTGATGGCCGGCTTTCTGGGCGCTCTCACGGGGCTAGGCGGTGGGGTAGTGCTGGTTCCGATGCTCACTCTGATGCTTGGAGTGGACATTAAGTATGCGATTGGGGCCTCGCTGGTGTCGGTGATCGCCACTTCTTCGGGGGCGGCGGCGGCTTACGTGAAAGAGGGTTTCTCCAACATTCGGATTGGAATGTTTTTGGAAATCGCCACCACGATTGGGGCGGTGGTTGGCGCAACTCTGGCGACACATGTTTCTGGCGCCGCGATTGCGATCGTTTTTGGGTTCGTGCTGATTGGTTCGGCGTATCTATCGCGCAAGCCCCGTTCGAAGGAAGAGCGCGAAGCCGGGCGAGACAGGCTCGCCACCAAATTGCGGATGAATGGGAGTTTCCCCGAGGAGCAGGGAACTCGGGAATATAACGTTCAGCACGTACCAACCGGTTTCAGCCTGATGTTTGTCGCAGGAGCGTTGTCGGGATTGCTCGGCATCGGATCGGGAGCGATGAAGGTCCTCGCGATGGACCGGGCGATGAAGATCCCTTTTAAGGTTTCGACCACGACCAGTAATTTTATGATCGGTGTAACCGCAGCCGCCAGTGCCGGAATTTATCTCTCCCGTGGATACATCGATCCTGGTCTCTCCATGCCTGTGATGCTGGGGGTCCTTGGCGGGTCGCTGGTGGGAACTCGGGTTCTGGTGAAGGCACACACCAAGTGGCTGCGGCTGGTGTTCAGCCTCGTAATCGTGGTTCTAGGGATTGAAATGCTTTACAAGGGGTTCTCGGGGAAGATGTGAGATGAGCGCGAACCAAAGTTGGAACGATCAGAAGATAGAGAATTTTATCGGTAATCTGCTGCGCGCAGGCGTGCTCTTTTCCGCATTCATCGTCTTGGTTGGCGCGATCATTTATCTGGTGAGGAACGGCCATTCCCCCGCCGACTATCGGGCGTTTCATGGCGAGCCTTCAGACCTTCGCAAGGTTGAGGGAGTGCTGCGGGAGGTGGTTGCGCTGCGCGGCAGGGGAATCATCCAACTCGGATTGCTGTTACTCATCGCCACTCCGGTGGCGCGTGTCGGGTTTTCAATCTTTGGATTTTTTAGGGAGGGCGACCGTATGTATGCGGCGGTATCGTCCATCGTGCTTTTGATTCTGTTTTACAGTCTTGCCTTCTCCTAAGAGATGCGGCGCGAGTGAAAGGCGTACTTCGGGTAACCCTATAGATACCGAGGATTCCGTGCTACGACACTAGTGGTCTGTTGTGGATTCCGCCTGAGCGTAGAGATCGTCGATCTGGCGGCGGTAGCGGTCTTCGACTACGCGACGGCGCAGTTTCATGGTGGGGGTGAGAGCGCCGTTCTCGGCGGTAAATTCGTCGGGGACGAGGAGAACGCGCTTCAGCTTTTCGAATCTGGCGAGATTCTTGTTGGTATCTTCCACAATTCCCTGGTAGAGCGCTTTAACCTTGGGGTTAGAGACGAGTTCGGCGCGCGAGGAGAAAGCGGTGTTGTTTTCGAGGGCCCAGTTTTCGAGGAGCGCGAAGTTGGGCGAGATGATGACAAAGGCAAACTTGCGCCTGTCGCCGATGATGGCCGCGGTTCCGACCAAGGGGTTAAGCTTCAGGGAATTTTCGATCGGCTGCGGAGCGATGAATTTTCCGCCTGAAGTCTTGATGAGCTCTTTCTTGCGGTCGGTGACGGAGAGATAGCCATCGGCATCGACGTGGCCGATGTCTCCGGTCTTGAACCAGCCATCTTGAAAGGCGTTCTGAGTTTCGTCGAGACGGTTCCAATATCCCTTGAAGACGGAGGGACCGCGCACCAGAATTTCGCCATCCTCGGCGATGCGGACTTCGAGGTTCGGCAAAATTTTTCCGACCGTGCCGATGCGGTGATTGACGGGCGTGTTGACGGCGATGACGGGAGAAGTTTCGGTTAAACCGTAGCCTTCGTGAATGCGGATGCCGACGGTGGCGAACCATTCGGCCAGTTCGCGGCCCAGGGGCGCGCCTCCGGAGATAAAGGTGTCGACGTTGCCACCCATACCAGCGCGGATTTTCGAAAATACGAGTTTGTTGGCCAGCTTCCAGCTGGCGGAAGTGGGAGTTTCTCCCGCGAGAATTTGTGGCTGGTGGTCGCGACCGACGGAGAGCGCCCAACGGTAAATCGCGCCCTTGGGAAATCCGCGGGCGGTCATCTCCGTCTTGGCATAGATTTTTTCGTAGACTCGGGGAACGGAAACGCAGACCGAGGGACGAACCTCCAGCAAAGTTTCGGGAAGGTGTTCGAGGAAGGGGCAGTAGGCCAGAGTGACGCCATGGTAAAGCATGGCGAGATCCACGTGGCGCGCGGTAACGTGCGACAGGGGAAGAAACGAAACGCTGACCAGCCCGGCGCGCATGTCGAACCCGAGCATTGAGCAGTTGATGTTGGACGCCATGTTGCCGTGGGTGAGCATGGCGCCTTTTGCAGTTCCCGTGGTACCGGAGGTGTAGATGATGGTAGCGAGATCGTCGGGCTGGATGGAGCGGGCGAAGGACTCGGTACGGGCGTCGAGGGTGGTGGGCCCCTGGGTTATGAATTGATCCATGAGCACGCAGGTTGCAGCGAGGTCGCTGGGAATTTGGAGATGATCCATGACCACGATTTTCTGAACTTGAGTTTGGGGAAGAATTGCGAGGACCTTGCGCAGTTGATGTTCGCTGGATACGAAAATGACAGTGGTGCCGGAGTCGCAGAGAGTGTAGGCGGTTTGCTCCGGGGTCAATGTGGCATAGACGGGGACGGTGACGGCGCCGAGCAGCAGGATGGCGAAATCGGCGGTGGACCACTCGGGACGATTCTCGCTAAGGATAGCGATGCGGTCGCCCCGGTGGATGCCCCATTCCTGCAAAGCGTGGGCGGTTCGGGCGACGTTGCGGCGCAAGTCGGACGAAGAGATGGGCAGCCACTTTCCATGTTGGCGGTGCAGCATGGTGCGGTCGAGATTGCGTTCGGCAGCGGCGAAGAAAACATCGTTTAGTGTGGCGAGGCTCATGGTGGCGTGGTTTGGTCTGAAACTGAATTTACTGGTTTTGGGCTCGATTCGGCAATGCGAAAGGGAGTGCGGTGAGCGTACTGTCTGGCATCCTCGACATTACAATGTTTTCGCTTGGGTGAGCTATCATTCGGGCAGGAGGAACGTGATGCAGAAAAAACTTCCGAATGTGTTGGCGGCGTCGTTGCTTTCGGGCGTGCTGGCGATCAGTAGCGTGGGATCGATTGCCGCGCAGACCAAGCCAGTAGCCGGCGAGACGCCGATGCCACAAATGCCGAAGGTGGGAGAAATGGCGCCGGATTTCACACTAAAATATTTCGACGGGAACGACCTGAAGGATGTTTCCCTGAGCCAGTATCGAGGGAAGAAGAATGTGATAGTGGCATTCTTTATTTTTGCTTTCACCGGGGGCTGAACGAAACAAATGAAAGCTCTCCAGCAGGATTTGAAACGGCTGGAAGCTACCGACACCCAGGTCCTGGGTGTGAGCATGGATAGCGCCTTCGCAGACAAAGCATTCGCCGACCAAATTGGAGTTACGTTTCCGCTGCTGAGCGATTGGGGCGGGGAAGTGACGCGGCAGTATGGAATTTACGTGGATAAATATAAGGCGGCGCGGCGGGTAAATTTTCTGATTGGGAAAGATGGGAAGATTTTAGAAGAGCAGGTGGATAAGGATGCGATCGATCCGACAAAGATTGTGGATACGTGTGAGCGGCCGAAGCTGAAGAATTGAGTATCTCAGGGAGTTAAAGCCGCCGGTTTCCATTGGATTTGGTCGGAGCGCTTAAGAGCTGCGCCACCCGAAGACACGCGGGCGAGGGCGCCCGCGCCACACCATCGCTCTCTCCGCGTGGCTTCAGGCGGTGGGGAGTTCGAAGGAGAAGACTGAGCCGCGTCCGAGTTGGCTGGTCACGCTAACGGCTCCGTTGTGGGCTTCCACGATCGCTTTGGCGATGGCTAATCCCATGCCCGTGCCTTGCACACTGTAGCGTTGGTCGCGTCCGCGGTAGAACTTGTCGAAGACCAGCGACTGCTCGAAGTCGTCGATGCCGTGTCCGTGATCGGTGACGCTGGTGATAATGCGGTCTCCACGGCGTTCGGCGGTAATAGTAATGGAGGCGTCAGGCGGAGAATATTTGGCGGCGTTCTCGAGTAGTTGCTTGAGAACTTCGGCGATGCGGTCGGAATCCACGCGCACCTTGGGCAGCGATGCGGGCACGCGTACATCCAGGGGATGCTGTGCGAGAACTGTTCTGGAATCTTCCACAGCCGACTCGATCACGGTGGCGATATCCACGGGCGCGATGTGCAGTTCGACCTTGTGGGCATCGAGTTGGGCCATTTCGGTGGCTTCGCCGACCAGGCGGTCGAGGCGATCGGTTTCCTCGTTGATAACGGTCAATAATTCCCTGCGCTGAGCCTCGTCCAGGTTGTAATCGGAGAGCAGGCCTGTGACTGCGGCCTTGATGCCGGTGAGCGGGGTCCGCAGTTCGTGGGTGACGGAATCGAGCAGGACGGCGCGCAGGTTCTCGCTTTGATGCGCGGCTTCGGTCTGAGAAAGCTTTTCCATGGCTCCGGCGCGCTCGATAGCGATGCCGATCATGCTGCCGAGAGCCTCGAGAGTGGAGCGGGAAAGTGCAGGGCCGGCAATGCCGACGGCTCCGGTTGTGCGCGTGCCCAAGTGCAACGGGGTGAGCGAGATTCCGCGCTTGGAATCGATGACCGGCTCGCCGCGCGAACTCACCATTTGAAGATCGTGCAATGGAAACCAGGATACTTTGGGATCGGTGCGGTAGACCTGCTGAGAGCTTAGCAAGTAGATGGCTGCAGCCTTAGCGCCGAATCCATCACAGACATAGGCGGGAATCGCATTCAATAATTCGGCTACGTTGTCGGTGGCAAGAAGGCGCTGACTGAAGGCATAAAGGCGCTCCACATCGCGGCGGCGCTGATTGGCGTCGGCAGTTTGGCGGCGGGCGCGGTCGGCGAGTTGGCTGGCGATGCCTGCGGTCACGAGAAAAGCGAAGAGGGCCACCCAGTTTTGCGGGTCGGCGACGGTGAAGGTTCCGATGGGAGGGAGAAAATAATAATTGAAGGCGAGGGTGGCGAGTATGGCAAGAAAAACGGAGAAGCGAAATCCCCAGTATGCGGCCACCCACAGCACCATCAGCAAGAATGTTAGCGCGACGGTGGTGGGATTTACGTGGACGATGCGGCGGTAGATTTGAGCCACAAGTTCGGCGGCTGCAAGGCAAGCGATGTAGCGGAACACGTGTTGTGGCCAGCGGGGTTTCACGGGCACGATTGTAACCGAAGGGATGCTTTCACCACAGAGACACAGAGGCACAGAGAAAATCTCTGTCAGTCTTGCTCCCTTCGCATTCGACAATTTCCCTCGCGGCGTGGAGAATAGCGGCGATGGCTAAGAGTCCTGAAGAATGGCTTAAGGAAGTGGACACCGGGCAGCGGCCGGCGGTGTTCAAGTTGTTTCTAGGCTATGCTCCCGGCGTTGGGAAAACTTATGCCATGCTGAGCGAGGGTGTACGGCGGGCGAGCCGGGGCGAAGAAGTTGTGATCGGAGTGGTGGAAACGCACGGCCGAAAACCGATCATGGAACTTTCTTCGCGGCTGGAGACGGTTCCGCGAAAGAAGTTGGAATACAAATCGACTATCTTCGAAGAGATGGACGTGGACGCGATCCTCGCGCGCAAGCCGCACGTCGTGCTGGTGGATGAGCTGGCGCATACCAACATTGAAGGCAGCAAGCACGCGAAGCGTTATGAAGATGTGTTTGAGTTGCTGGATGCGGGAATTGACGTGGTTTCTACGCTGAACGTGCAGCACATTGAGAGCCTGGCGCCGACGATTCGCGGTCTCACCGGGGTGCAGGTGCGCGAGACGGTGCCGGATTGGGTGATCCGGCGGGCGGGCGAAATTGTGATGGCGGACTTGACGCCGCAGGCGCTGCAGACACGAATGCGGCGTGGAGATATTTATCCGCTGGAACGGGTGGAGCGGGCGCTGGCGAATTTTTTTCGGAACCAAAACCTGGTTGCGTTGCGCGAACTGGCTTTGCGGCAGGTTACGCAGGCGGTCGACCGTACACTTTCGGAATTGAAAACCGAGGACGGTCAACTGCTGCAGGTACGGGAGCGGATTGCAGTGTGCATCAGTTCGAATCCGGCGGCGCAGTATTTGATCGCGCGTGGGGCGCGCATGGCGCAGGCGCTGGACGGCGATTTCTTTGTGCTGTACGTGGACACCGGCGCGGACGAGAGCGACGAGAACCAGCGAACGCTGGCTGACAACGTGCGCTTCGCGGAGAGCGTGGGAGCAAAGGTGGTGAAAACCGAGGGCAAGGTGGTCGCGGAAAAAGTTGCGGAATTCGTCCGCGAGAATCATATTACGCAGGTAGTTTTCGGGCGGTCGGCCACGAAAGGGTGGAAGAGATATTTCTATCTATCGGCAATTCATAAGTTCCTACGCGACACGCCCGCGGTGGATGTCCACATCGTGACCCAGGAAATGCGGTGAGTGAGATGGCGAACGAGCACCGGCGAATCCTGGTAGTGGATGATGAGGCGCAAATCACGCGCGTTTTGCGCACAACGCTTTCCGCGCAGGGATATGACATCCGCGTTGCTAATGACGGAGACATGGCGCTGGAGTTGATGAAGAACTGGACGCCGCACGTGTTGATCACAGACCTGGCTATGCCGAATCTGGATGGCGTGGGGCTGTGCCGCCAGGTGCGGCAAATGTCACAGGTGCCGATTATTGTGTTGTCGGTGCGCGGACAAGATCGCTCGAAAGTGGAAGCGCTGGATGCCGGCGCCGATGACTATGTAACCAAGCCTTTCAGCATGAACGAGTTGCTGGCGCGGATTCGGGCGCAATTGCGGCGGACGCCGGCGGCCGAGGAACAAGCCAGCGCGATTATTGCGGGAGACTTTTCCATCGATCTGGATGCGCGTTCGGTCAAGGTGCGAGGACATGAAGTTCATCTCACGCCGAAGGAATTTGATTTGCTGGTTTATTTGGCGCGGCGTCCGGGCAAGGTGGTGACGCATCGAACGCTGCTGGCCGCGATCTGGGGGCCAAATAGTACCGAACAGCCGGAGTACTTGCGTGTGTTTGTGGGGCAGTTGCGCAAGAAAATTGAGAGTGATTCTTCCTCACCGAAATATCTGCTTACCGAACCCTGGGTCGGCTACCGGTTTGAACCGGGGTCATAAGTTTCCGCCTTCCGTTGATCTCCCCTGTCTTTACGAACATTTTATGGACCCTTTACTCGGATTTTGTGCGATCCCGTGTCCAATAGTCGTGGGGCTGAAAGTCAGCTTGAGCAAACCATCACGAATAAGCGGAGATCAGCGGTCATGTGGATCAATGAAGTCGCACCGGAACGGTTGGCAGAACTTTTCCATCACTATCATCAGGCGCTGATGCCGGAGGTATCAGGTAAGGGCAGCGAAGGGCGAGGCGCGTGGCGCGAAGTTCCGCAACAGGAGAAAAGCCGACTGGTAGCAGCGGCGCGCCTGGCGCTGCTCGAACTGGAATCGATGACGAATGAACGGGCAAAGTCGCGGCCGTATTTTGCCCAGCCGGGCGAAGCGGAATGGGGCTGCTAAGGCGCGACTCGGCGGTTGATTTTCGCCGAATCCTCGGCGCGGCTCGAAGTGAGGCCAAGTGTAATTCCATGAAATGCAATCCCATCTTTACGAATTCTTTACGAATTCCTTAAGCGGCCTTTACACATGAAATGGTTCACTGAAATGTTTGCGCGGGTGGTCTGTGCGCGCATGCTGGAGGCTCGGTTATGGGCGCAGCCTCGGTAGTGGCAGCCGTTGGATTCTGCGGGGCAGGGTTCATGCTCTGGTTTCTAATTGCCTTGCTGCGAGAGGGTGCGCCCTCGGTCTGCTACTGGGTTGTACCTGTCCGCCGGAAAGAAAGAGAGGCGCTTCACATGTTGCGCGTCCGCTTGGATGGCGGCGATTGCGGCACGGCATGCACCGGCAGCAATTATCGCGTGGACTTATTGGAGAACGAAAATCATGAGAAGGGCAAGGATGGTTCAAGTCTTATTACTCTGGACGTGCGTACCATTTCTGGCAGGCTGGGCTGGCGCGCAATCCAATCCCAACGGAGCTACGTCCTCCGGGAACACCGCCTCCAGTGAGCGGACAGAACAACAGGAAATGCGGGATGAGTTGAAAGCGCTGCGAGCCGAGGTAGAGCGCTTGCGCGCGGAAGTGGAACAGCACAAGGCCGCGTCAGCAGCCGATGATCGCGGCGAGCTGACGCCAGCGACTACTGGAGGGTCAAATATTCCACCGGTGACGGTGGCGAACGTTGGCAATTCACCAGCGCTTGTTGTATCTGGGCAGCCTGCTGTGGCTACGCCTACCAGCGCTGCACCGTCTGATTCCGCGCCGACAAAAAAGCAGAAGATCGATCCGTTTTCCGATTGGGATTGGACCTGGCTGAACGGCAACCCGCGCACCAAAGAAGCGGCTTTCGATTCCAAATTCTTCACTCCGGAAATCCGCGCCGATGTTACCTATACCTACGACTTCAACAAACCGGTAGACAACACGATCGGCGGTTCGAGCGAAATATTCCGCTCCAACGAAATCCAGCTGGAGCAACTCGGTCTAGGCGGCGACTTCCACTACGACAACGTTCGGGCGAGATTCATGACACAGTTCGGCATGTATTCCGCAACTACGCCGCGCAATGACGCCAGTCCGGCGAAGGGCCAGTGGGATCTCGACACCGCCTATCGCTACCTGGCCGAGGCATACGGCGGTTACCACATCAATGCGTTGAACGGGATCAACGTCGATGCCGGCATTTTCCTTTCTTACATTGGCCTGTTCAGCTACTACAACTTCGATAACTGGGCCTATCAGCCCTCTTATGTTTCCTCGAACACGCCGTGGTTCTTTAACGGGTTGAGAGTTCAGATTTTCCCCAATCCTCATTTAAAGATTGAGCCGTGGTTCATCAATGGATGGCAATCGTATGGGTCGGCCAACTCGCGGAAAGGTCTGGGGGGACAGATCAAGTGGACTCCAAGACCGTGGGTGAATGTCATCTCCAACAATTACGGACTAGGCCACGACGACCTTTATGTACCGAACCGCGGGCGCATACACACCGACGACAGCATCGAGATCAAGTATTACGATCAACCGGAAAAGCTTCTCGACAAGATGGCGTTCTCGTTTACCGGCGATATGGGCTGCGAATTTGGCCCGAGCACGACCACTTCGGCAGGCGTATATCTACAAGGCGTGGGCTGCCACGGTGACACCAAGGACGCGAAATCGGTGGGCGCCAGTTCCGCTGACGAACATTTTGCTGCGGGCATCAATCCCAAGCAGAGCTTTATCGGGTACATGCTGTACAACCGCTTCTGGTTCGAGAAAGACCGTTACGGATTGACGGTCGGCGGTGGCCAGATCAACAATCCCGGACGCTACCTGGTGCTGGACCCTCCCATCAATGGAGAGACGGCGGAGTCGGCGGCGATTAATGCTCCGTACTTTACCGGGAATCCCTCAGACCCGTTCAAGGCCTGGGATTCGTCGATTACGTTTGACTACATGCCCCGGCAGTACATCACGTTCCGCTGGGAATACGACTATCGCCATGCCAGTGTGCCGTACTGGTCAGGCCGCGGTGGAGTCACGCCGCCGGGTTCGGGGGGAGTGCCTTACACCAATGACGGATATCCTCAGTTTTTCGCCTGTAACGACGGGAATTCGTCCATGCAAGAGACGCTCGGCGCCGCGCAAACGGCCTGCGCATCGCAGGGTAGCACCGTATGGTTTCCCGACCTGCGCCGGGATGAGCAGTTCATAGACATGGCTATACTGGTCAAGTTTTAGTGAAGTGGAGATGCAGGCCGGAGGCTGAAAGGAATTTGCGATGCAGGACGCGATTTATGTTGTGGTGATGATCTTATTTTTTGGGATCTCGCTGGCCTACGTACATTTCTGCGAGCGCGTGCGCTGAGGAGCTTATGGGACCGATCATCATGTTGATCATTTGCGCGGGGTTACTGGTGTATCTGGTGTACGCCATGTTGCGCCCGGAGAAATTCTGATGACAGCAAATGGATGGCTGCAAATCTCTTTTCTGTTGCTGGTGGTGTTGCTGATCACCAAGCCGCTGGGATCTTTTATGGCGCGGGTTTTCGGCCGCGAGCGGACCTGGCTGGACCCGGTGATGCGGCCCATGGAACGGATTCTCTACCGGGTTACGGGTGTGGACGAGAGTCACGAGATGGATTGGAAGGAATACGCGCTGGCGCTGCTTTTGTTCAGCGGCGTTTCCATGATCCTGCTGTATGTGCTGCAGCGGGTGCAGCAGTGGGCGTGGTTGCCGTGGAATCCACAGAAGTTGGCGGGTGTACCTCCGGCGCTGGCATTCAATACCGCAGCTTCGTTTACCACAAATACGAATTGGCAGAATTATTCGCCCGAGACCACCATGAGCTATCTAACGCAGATGGTGGGGCTGGCGTATCACAACTGGGTTTCGGCAGCCGCGGGAATGGCGCTGGCAATCGCATTCATTCGCGGCATTTCGCGGCGTGAACAAAAAACGATCGGGAATTTTTGGGTGGATCTGGTTCGCGGCACGTTGTGGATTCTGGCGCCACTGTGCCTGGTGGGGGCGTTGCTGTTGGTGTCGCAGGGCGTGGTGCAGAACCTAAAGCCTTATGACACGGTGCAGGTGGTCGATCCGTATCAGACGCCGCAACTTGGTGCGGATGGCAAGCCGTTAAACGGACCGGACGGCAAGCCGCTCATGCAGACGGTGACTCAGCAGGTGATCGCACAAGGGCCAACCGCCTCGCAGGAGATTATTAAAGAACTCGGAACCAACGGTGGCGGGTTCTTCAATGCGAACAGTGCGCATCCGTTCGAGAATCCGACGCCGTTCACGAATTTTCTGGAAATGTTCTGCATCCTCGCAATTCCTTCGGCATTTACTTACACGCTGGGAAAGATGACGGGTTCCGCACGACATGGGTGGGCAGTGTGGGCGGCAATGGCTTTGTTGTTTTTGTCCGGAGTCACGACGGCTTACTGGGCCGAGGCGCGCGGGAATCCGCTTGTAACGTCTGCTGCGCAACATGGGTTGCAGCACTCATCAGCGGGGGCACGAGCTGCGGGCAATTTGGAAGGGAAAGAAGTGCGGTTTGGAGTGGCGAACTCGGCGCTGTTCGCAACCGTGACCACCGATACGAGCTGCGGCGCGGTGAATTCGATGCACGACTCGTTCACGCCACTGGGCGGAATGGTTCCGTTGATCAACCTCATGCTGAGCGAGGTGATCTTCGGCGGCGTGGGTGCTGGAATGTACGGAATGCTGGTTTTCGTCATTCTTTCCGTTTTCATTGCAGGATTGATGGTGGGGCGCACACCAGAGTATTTAGGGAAAAAGATTGAAGCCTATGACGTGAAGATGGCGATGCTGGTGGTGCTGATCTTCCCCCTGGTGATTCTGGTGTTTACGGCGATTTCGGTTTTGTACAGCTTCGGCACTTCGGCCATTTCGAATGCGGGTCCGCACGGATTCACTCAGATTCTTTACGCCTTCACCTCTTCGGTGGCCAATAATGGTTCGGGTTTCAATGGATTTAGCGGAAATACCCCTTGGTACAACACGTCGCTGGGCATAGCCATGCTGCTGGGGCGTTTCATGATGATTCTGCCGATGCTGGCGATTGCGGGGAATCTGGCGGGGAAGAAACAGGCTCCGGCAACTCTGGGCACGTTTCCGGTGACGGGACCGTTGTTTACGGTGCTGCTGATCGGCGTGGTGTTGATTGTGGGGGCGCTGACATTTTTTCCGGCGCTGAGTCTGGGACCAATTCTCGAACACTTGTTGATGCAGGCGGGTAAGACCTTCTAGGCAAATATGGCGAAAGCAAAACGTAGTTTGTGGGACATGAAAATTGTGCGCCGTGCGGCGTGGGATTCATTGGTCAAGCTGCATCCCGTGACCATGATGCGCAATCCGGTGATGTTCGTGGTGGAAGTGGGGAGCGTAGTGACCACAGTTCTGCTCATTGTGGAACGCATGCACGGACAGCCTGGGTTTGGATTCAATCTGCAGATCACGCTGTGGCTGTGGTTCACCGTGCTGTTTGCCAACTTTGCCGAGGCGATGGCGGAGGGCCGCGGCAAGGCGCAGGCCGATGCGCTGCGGCGTGCGAAAGCGGAGACGATGGCGAATCGACTGCTTCCCGACGGGAAAACGGAAACAGTGCCGGGGTCGAAGTTGCGTTCGGGAGACATGTGTCTGGTAGAGGCGGGCGAGTTTGTTCCCGGCGACGGCGAGATTGTGGAAGGCGTGGCGTCGGTGGACGAGTCGGCAATTACGGGCGAGTCGGCGCCGGTGATTCGCGAAGCGGGCGGCGACCGTTCGGCAGTGACGGGTGGAACTCGTGTGCTTTCGGATTGGGTGAAGGTGAAGATCACTTCGAATCCCGGCGAAACATTTCTCGATCGCATGATCGCGCTGGTGGAAGGAGCTGAGCGGCAAAAGACTCCCAATGAAATTGCGCTGAACATTTTGCTGGCTGGCCTGACGATCGTATTTCTATTGGCTGTGGTCACGCTGCAACCGTTCGCGATTTATGCGGGTGCACCGCAGACGGTGTTCGTGCTGGTGTCTCTGCTGGTATGCCTGATTCCGACCACGATTGGCGGGTTGCTCTCGGCGATTGGCATCGCGGGCATGGATCGGTTGGTGCAGCACAATGTGCTCGCAATGTCGGGGCGAGCGGTGGAAGCTGCGGGCGATGTGAACACTCTGCTGCTGGATAAGACGGGGACGATCACGCTGGGCAATCGCGAGGCCACGGAGTTCGTGACGGCGCCGGGTGTGAGTGAGGCGATGCTGGCGGACTCGGCTCAGCTCTCGTCGCTGGCCGACGAAACTCCCGAGGGGCGATCAATTGTGGTGTTGGCGAAAGAAAAATACGGACTGCGTGGGCGCGAGATGAGTTCGCATGACGCCGAGTTTATTCCGTTCAGCGCGCTGACTCGAATGTCGGGTGTGAATCTGGATGGACGTGCGGTCCGCAAAGGCGCGACCGATGCCATTGCGAAATATCTGGAAGAACAGGGCAGTTCGTTGCCCGGGGAAGTTCGCGCCGAGGTGGAGTCGATTTCGCGTTCCGGTGGAACGCCGCTGGTGGTCGCCGAGAATGGCCGCGCGTTAGGGGTGATCCACCTCAAAGACATCGTGAAAGGCGGCATGCGGCAGCGTTTTGATCAGCTGCGTGCGATGGGAATTAAGACCGTGATGATTACCGGGGACAATCCGCTGACTGCGGCGGCCATCGCAACGGAAGCTGGAGTGGATGATTTTCTGGCGCAAGCTACGCCGAAGGACAAACTCGATCTGATTCGAAAGGAACAAGGGCAAGGGAAGCTGGTTGCGATGACGGGCGATGGCACGAACGATGCGCCGGCGCTGGCGCAGGCCGATGTCGGAGTCGCCATGAATACGGGCACCCAGGCGGCGAAGGAAGCTGGCAACATGGTGGATCTGGATTCGAATCCGACGAAGCTGATTGAGATCGTAGAGATCGGCAAGCAGTTGCTGATGACACGAGGCGCTCTGACCACGTTTTCGATCGCGAATGATGTAGCGAAATATTTTGCCATCATCCCGGCGATGTTTGCCGGCACGTTCCCGGTTCTGCAGGCGCTCAACGTGATGCGGTTGGCGACGCCGCAGTCGGCGATATTGTCGGCGGTAATCTTTAATGCGCTGATTATTGTAGCGCTGATTCCGCTGGCGCTTCGCGGGGTGAAATATGTTCCGCAGGGAGCGGCAGTGCTGCTGCGGCGAAACTTGCTGGTCTATGGCCTGGGCGGAGTGATCGTACCGTTTATCGGAATCAAGATTATAGACTTGCTGATTGTGCGGGCTGGGTTGGCGTAGAGGCGACTATGAAGAAGAATCTGATCACGGCTGTGCTGATGACCTTGGCGACGACGGTGTTGTTTGGTTTGGCGTTTCCGATGCTGATTACGGGGCTGGCGCAGGTTTTGTTTCCGAGACAGGCGAACGGAGAACTGTTAACCAAGAATGGCAGGGTTGTGGGATCGCGATGGATAGGGCAATCTTTTTCTTCTCCGGGGTATTTCCACTCCCGGCCGTCCAGTGCGGGAACGGGCTACGATGCGACCAATTCCGGCGGATCGAATCTTGGGCCAACAAACCAGTTGTTGGTTGCACGAGTGCAGGGAGATGCCGATCGCTTGCAGGCGGAGAATCCTGGCGCGGCGATCCCGATGGATTTGCTGACGAGTTCCGGTTCGGGGCTGGATCCGCATATTTCACCCGAGGCGGCCGAATTTCAGGTGCCGCGCATCGCGCGAGAGCGTGGTGTGAGTGAAGACGTAGTTCGCGAAGCGGTACGCCAGCATACAGAAGCGCGGCAGTTTGGATTTCTGGGCGAGCCGCGGGTCAACGTACTGGAGTTGAATCTTACGTTGGATGAGATTTCGCCGAAGCCAGCAAATCACTGATCGTGGGGCAGCGCCGGAAAGGCGCGAAAAATGATCTTATATTATCTTCAGTATGCCTGAAGGCATACCCTGATACGAACCCTATCTTTGATCTTCATCTTCGAACCTAGATCCAGACTCCCAAGATACAAATCCTTTCTGCGAAGTGTCCAATCTCGGCCACCCTGGCCGAAATCAGCCATCTCCGGAGAAGAAACTAAAGTGCTCTTTGGTGTTTATAGAGATGGAGATAGGATTTCCAGGATGGCGATTCTCCACCCCGGGAGTTCCAGTCCGCCATGGAGAAAGACATGAAGACACATCAGCAGTGGTGGAGTTGGGCAGTGGTTGTTGCCGGCTTGGCATTCATGCTGCAGGCTCCGCTCATAGCAAAGGCGCAGGACGCGCAAGTTGTACAGGATTCGCAAGCAGGGCCCGACGCGCAGAATCCGCAGGATGCGAGTGCACAGGATCCTCCGAGCCGCGTGGCGCGGCTGAATTACATGGACGGATCGGTGTCGTTCCAGCCCGGCGGCGAGAATGACTGGGTTGATGCCGTGCTCAATCGTCCTCTGGTAACGGGCGATAATCTTTGGGCGGACCAAGACTCGCGCGCCGAAGTTCACATTGGGTCGACCGCGCTGCGGCTCGGCCCCAAGACTGGGATTACATTGCTCGAAGTGAGCGACCGCGCGGCGCAGATTCGTCTGGTGCAGGGATCGCTAATCGTGAAAGTCCGGCATGTGGACGTCGAAGACTCTTATGAGATCGACACGCCGAATGTGGCCTTCGTGGTGGCGCAGCCGGGGGAATATCGCATTGATGTGAGTGAGGACGGCGGCCGAACGGATGTGACGGTGTGGCGCGGCCGCGGCGAAGTCACGGGCGGAGGTGCATCTTATACGCTGGTGGCGAACCAATCTGCAACCTTCACTGGCAGCGATCATCTGGACGAACTGGGCCAGGTTCCGGCGGAAGATGGACTCGATACCTGGGCGCTGGATCGCGACCGGAGTGAGGATCAGTCCGATTCGGCGAATTATGTTTCACGCGACATGACAGGATACGAAGACCTCGACGGCAACGGCAGCTGGACTTACGTTGCGGGCTATGGCATGGCTTGGCAGCCGACAGGAGTTGCGGTGGGATGGGCGCCGTATCGCTTCGGTCATTGGGCTTGGGTAGGGCCGTGGGGATGGACGTGGGTGGAAGATGAACCCTGGGGATTCGCTCCTTTCCACTATGGCCGCTGGGCCTTCGCCGGCGGTGCGTGGATGTGGGTTCCGGGACCGAGCCTGGTGCGGCCGATGTATGCGCCGGCTCTGGTGGCATGGGTCGGCGGCGGGCCAGGATTCAACTTCTCGTTTGGAGCAGGAGTGGGATGGTTCGCGCTGGCTCCGGGAGAAGTATTTATTCCCGGCTATCGCGTGAGCCGTCTCTATGTGAACAATGTGAACTTTACCAACACGCGGGTGAATGTCGCGACGGTCACCAACGTTTACAACACCGTTGTTATTAGCCGCAGTGCCACCGTGAACAACATTACGTATGCGAATCGTAATGTGGCCGGAGGAGTGACGGTGGTATCGCGCGACACGTTTGTGAATGCGCGGTCGGTGGCGCGGAATGTGGTGACGGTGCCAGTGCGAGAACTCGCCGCGGCGCCGGTGTCGCGCAGCGTTGTGGTTGAGCCGGTCCGGAGCAGCGTGCTGGGTGCAGGAAAACCCGCGAACAGGCCGCCGGCAGCGGTGGTAAGCCGTCCGGTAGTGGCGCTGAGGACGCCGGCTCCGATGCCGCGTTCGTTTGATCAGAGGCAGGCGCAGGCCGGCGGGCATCTGAACCAATCGTCGTCATTGGTGCGGCAGGAAGCGCCGGGCCGGCCGGTGCCGACCGCACCGGTGACGCGGCGATCACAGGCGGAGGATGGGTTCCGTTCATTTGGCCAGCCTAGTGGCGGAACTGATCAGGAGAAACCTCTGCCGCGGGTGTGGGAGGCGCAAGGGACTCCAGAGCCGCAGAAGAGCGCGTCGGTTCAGCCGGAGAACCGGAGTACGCAACCGGCGCAACAGTGGTCGCATCCACTGGCCAAGCCGGTGGCTCCCGTGCAGCAGAGAAACGCCCAGCAGCAGCGGGATCAAGAGCAGAAGAACAGTACATGGCACCAGCAGCAGCCCGCAACCACTCAGGCGCATCCGCAGCAGAATTCGCATCCACCAGCGCAGACTCAAGCGAGTTCTCCTAAGAAGTGAGATTGACGCGAACTACTTGCCTGCGGTTTGATAGGGTTCGGATGGAACACGATTCCCACGGACCGCAGGAAAACCAACGAAAGAAGAATAGCGCCGGGAAACGGGCAAGCAACCCGTTCCCGGCGCGTTTGTTTTTTGCATTGTCGCTATGAACGAACAGAAGCGTCCGGCAATTAATTGGATGGATGTTCTCTGGCTGCTGTTCCTGGCCGGACTGGCGGCGCTGCCGCCGGTGTTTGAAATCCATAAGCAACTGGTATTGCTGGCGTTTGGGGTTGTGCAATTAAGCGAAGGATGGTTGTTAGGTAAGGCTCCGGAGCGGGGCGCGGTTTACATCGTTCTCCTGAAGATTGCGTTGGCTACGCTGCTGATCGATCACACAGGCGAAGTCGGAATCAACAGCAGCTACTCTCCAATTTTCTACCTGCCGGTAGTGACTGCGGCCGAATATTTCAGCCCGTGGGCGACGCTGCTGTGGACGGCGCTAGCCTCCGCTGCCTACTGCTCCTATCTTTACCCTGCATTGCAGGAATATGAAATTACTACAGAGGGTTATGGACTGCTGGCCATCCGCATTCTTTTCTTTTTTTTGGCGGCCATGGTCGTGAACCGGTTTGTGGTGGAAAATCGGAGGCAGATCAAGCGCTATCAGGAACTGGCGGAGACACTGGCGGAAACCAATCGGAAGTTGCAGCAGGCGCAGGAGGAGGCGCGGCGATCGGAGCGGCTGGCGGCATTGGGGCAAATGTCGGCTGGACTGGCGCACGAGATTCGCAATCCGCTGGGAGTGATCAAGGGATCGGCGGAGATGTTGCATCAGAAGTTAGGGGAGTCGAATCCGCTGGCCAGCGAATTGGCGGGCTATATATCGAGTGAGACGAATCGTTTGAGTGCGTTGGTGACACGGTTCTTGGATTTTGCCCGGCCGTTGCATGCCGAGTTGACGCCGCAAAACATCACAAGGGTGTTGGATCGCGCAGTGCATGATGTGGCAGTAACGCGCAAAGACGAAGGCGACTCGGTGCAGGTGGAGAGGCAGTATCAGGCTAACTTGCCGCTGGTTCCGCTCGACGAAAGTCTTTCCGAGCAGGCGTTCGTGAATCTGATTCAGAACGCTTACGATGCAATGGGCAGCGGCGGCGGAACGTTGCGGGTGAAGGCGGCGAGGGCAAATCATGCGAACCGGGATGGAGTGGAGGTGCGGATCGAAGATACTGGGCCGGGAATTCCGGATGAACTGCGGGAGCAAATCTTCAATCCGTTTGTGACGACCAAGAAAACTGGGGTTGGCCTAGGGCTGTCGATCGTCTCGCGAATTATCGATGGGCATCATGGAACGATTCGAGTGGAGAGCGGCCGGGATGCGAGTGGGTCCAAGGGCGCCGCCTTCGCACTGTTTTTTCCCGCGAGTGATGAGGTGCAGGAAATCCTGCATCTTAAGAACGGTTGAAACGCAGAACTGGGCGATAAGAGACTTTATAACATGCCAACAATTTTGATTGTCGAAGACGAAGCGAAGATGCGGCGGCTGCTGGAATTGAATCTCGGGGAGGACGGCTTCAGCACGCTTTCCGCCGGCGACGCGGAGGCTGGACTGAGACTTCTGCGCGAGAACACGGTTGATCTTGTCGTTACCGATCTCAAGCTGCCGGGGATGAATGGCCTGGAGTTCTTGCAAACGATCAAGCGGCAGAACGCGGCGCTTCCAGTGGTGGTAATGACGGCCTTTGGCACGGTCGAGACGGCGGTGGAAGCCATGAAGGCTGGGGCCAGCGATTATGTGCTGAAACCGTTCTCGCTGAGCGAGATGAGAATGGTGATCCGCAAGGAGTTGGACGTACATAATCTGCGCGAGGAGAACCGGTCGCTGCGAGAGGCGCTGGGCAAGCGGTATGCGCATCCGAACGTGGTGGCGCGCAGCCCGAAGATGCAGGAAGTGCTGGCGACGGTGGACCGCGTGGCGCCGACAAACTCAACTGTGCTGCTGGGCGGGGAGAGTGGCGTGGGCAAGGATTTGATTGCGCGCGCTATTCACGAGAAGTCGCGCCGGGCTGGGGGACCGTTCATCAAAATAAACAGCACCGCAATTCCGGAAAATCTGCTGGAGAGCGAACTGTTTGGATATGAAAAGGGCGCGTTTACGGGCGCTAACGCCAGCAAGCCGGGAAAGTTCGAGTTGGCGGATAAGGGAACGCTATTCCTGGATGAGATCGGAGACGTGCCGCCGGTGACGCAGGTGAAACTGCTGAGGGTGCTGCAGGAGCGGGAGTTTGAGCGCCTGGGTGGGACGCGAACCGTGAAGGTGGATGTGCGTCTGATTGCGGCTACGAACCGCGATCTGCGAGAAGCGCTGGAGCAGGGCACGTTCCGCGAGGATCTCTATTATCGTTTGAACGTTGTGCCGATCGACATTGCGCCGCTGCGCCAGCGTAAGGAGGATATTCCGGAGCTGGTGAATCTCTTTATCTCGCGATTTGCGGGAGATTCCGGCAAGCCGGTAGAGAGCATTACGCCGGAGGCGATGCAGATTCTGGTGAATTACCACTGGCCGGGGAATGTGCGCGAGTTGCAGAACATCATCGAGCGGGCGTGCGCTCTGGCGAAGGGTGTGGCGCTGAAAGTGGATGACATTCATTTGGATGTGCGTCCGGCGAGGGCGGTGAATGGGAGCGGCAATTTCCTCCCCGAGGGTATGACGCTGGAGCAGTGGGAAGATGAAATGATTCGGGAATCGCTGCGGCGCGCGAATGGGAATAAGAGTCAGGCGGCGCGGCTGCTGGGGTTGTCGCGGAATGCGCTGCGCTATCGGCTGTCGAAGATTGGGATCGCGGATGAAGAGAAAGAGCCCTGAGCGGTGCTGCGCCATAGTCGGATACAATGTAGCTAGAGGCCTTCGGTATGCTGACAGTGGAAGGTAAGAAGCAAATCCTTGAGGACGCCGGCTATGCCTACAGCTTTGACAGGATCAGCTATATAAACCGTGATGCGCGTAAGGTTTTTAGCATCGAGTTCGTCCAGGATCACAGCGAAGCTGAACTCAAGGCTCGTATCAATGAACCTACACCACCAGGTGAATGGAAGTTTTATTTCAATCTGGCTCCCTCCGAAGGCGTAAAACGGGAATTCCTCCGCAGCATCACACGATGACCGAACGAACCGTGGAGGATCGACTCCGCGCAGAATACTTCGCCCTTCTACCCGATGCCCGGCGGATTTTAGAAGAGTTAGAAGCCGAGGTTCGACATTGCCTGTTGCCGCTACTGAACAAGCTCGACAAGCATGAAAAGCTTACGGTTACTTCGCGGATCAAGGATTGCGAAAGTGCGTTGGGCGCCCTGCGGAGGCGTCAAGAGGGGGCAATCTTCGACCCAGGCCGGGCCGACAAGTATTCGCTTAAGAGCCTCAACGATTTTGCTGGCGTTCGTGTCTTAGCCTTTCCACGTAGTCGTTGGCTAGAGGCCGACTGTCTTCTGCGTCAGCACTCGCAATTTGCTTTGTGGACTTCAGATCCGGTTCGAGTTAGGCCGAATGACGTGGGAGCGGAGCCATTAGCATTCAAGTACTACGGCTACTGCTCTCGAAACACCGCCCTTCGCGCTGAACTTCAGATTGCGCCAATGTTGATAGGGTTATTCTGGGAGGTCGAACATTCGGCAATCTACAAACCGTCCCCGCATCTCAAGGGTGTTCTGGCTGGAATGGACGAGCGCACGATCAAAGTCTACGAAGCGCTCGAGGATTTTGAGTCCGAGTTTGAACGACTGATCCGGCGTGATCCCCTCAAGGTGAAAAGAAAGAGGAAAAAGAAAAAAAAGAAGAAGAAACGCGTGCGCTAGTGAATTGCTCGCCAGCCGTTAGAATTGCCCCCTCACTCTCCTGCGGTCACCCGACAAAACAAAATGTGGCTTGACATTTCGGACGGCGGAGCCATCCCTAAGGTGTTAGGCAAACGTCGTCCGGTAAGATTTGATTCAAGCCCCCGACTGACCATCGGGGCTTTCGTGTTTCTGGCGTCACCCTGGCCGAAAACCACCACCTTGGCTTAGGGCAGCCACCGACTCGGAATTGCGATGATTCCAGTCTGTGCACCACGCTGCCTTTCTTATTGAAAATAAATAACTTATATGATATCCCGCCAGGCTCGTTTTGGCATGGCACATGCTTTGCATATGGCGGATCTTATCATCCATTTCTGGGTTTACATAATAGTGGGATGGCTTCGAGAGAGGTTGGTCATGAGAAACAGGTTCACAGGAAGTCTGGCAATTTTGGCTCTAGCCCTGGCCGGAGTGTTTACGGCGGGTGTGCAGGCGCAGACCACTGATGAAGGCAGCGGTCCTTCGGAGCAGCCTAGCGCGCCCATGGAGATCGGGCAGCCGCAGGCGCCACCGCCGCCTCCAGCGCAGGTGCAGCCGGGACAACCCTCTGGGCCGGGACAAGCTGGACCCGGACAAGGGCCGCAGATGCAGCCCGAAGGTCAGCCGAATATGCCGGAGGCTGAACCGGGTGGACCGTCGGGGGAAGGTCCGGCTAAGGTCGATCAGGGTGTGGGACGCGTGAGCATGATTCATGGCGATGTGTCGACGCAACGCGGAGATTCGGGGACCGCGTCAGCGGCGGTGTTGAATCAGCCGGTGGTGAATGGCGACAAAGTTTCCACGGGACCGGGTGGACGCGCCGAGGTGCAACTGGACTTCGCCAACATTCTGCGGCTGGGATCGAATGCTCAGGTGAATCTCGCGACCTTCACGAAGAAATATGTACAGGTGCAGGTTGGGCAAGGGTTGGTTAACTACTCGGTGTTTGGCGAGAGTGAGACCGAGCCGGAGATCGATACGCCGAACGTTGCTTTGCATCCGGCGCATCAGGATGGCGTGTATCGCATTGAAGTGCGGCCGGATGGCGACAGCATCATCATTGTGCGCAAGGGCGAGGCGCAGCTGGCTACTCCGCAAGGCATTGCCAACATCAAGGCAGGCGATATGGCGACGGTGCGCGGAACTGGCGCCGATGCGCGTTACAAAATCACTGTGGCTCCGGAGCGCGACGATTGGGACCGATGGAATAGCGAGCGCGACCGCATGATCCACAACGCGGATGCCTGGCATCACACGAATAAATACTACGTCGGATCGGAGGATCTGGACGCCAACGGACGTTGGGAGAACGCGCCCGACTACGGTCAGGTATGGGTGCCGAATGAGCCGGATGGCTGGGCTCCGTATCGCGATGGCAATTGGGTGTGGGAGCCTTACTACGGTTGGACATGGGTGGGCTATGAGCCGTGGGGGTGGGCGCCATATCACTACGGGCGCTGGATGTATTACGGCAATTCGTGGGCATGGTGGCCGGGACCGGTTTGGGGCGCGGGCTTCTATCGTCCGTTCTGGGCGCCGGCTTATGTTTCGTTCTTTGGATTTGGAGGCGGGTTTGGATTTGGTTTCGGATTTGGCTGGGGCGGCTGGGGCGGTTTTGGTTGGTTGCCGATCGGGCCGTGTGACCGCTTCTTCCCATGGTGGGGCGGATATGGCGGCCGGTTCGGTGTAGTCGGCTTCAACCGTTTTGGTGGGCTTGGCCGGTTTGGCGGATTCGCGCCGCTGCATGGGGGCACGCGATTCTCGAACCTGGCACACATCAGCGATCCGCACATTGGAGGTGCGCTTTCGACAGTGGGAGCTGGGAGGTTCGGCGCGGGACGAACCGCGGCGGTAGCGGCGACTCATGCGCAGCTAAGCAGCGCTCGCATGATGACTGGCAATTTGCCGGTGGTTCCTTCGCGAGCCAGTTTGTCGGCAAGTGGGCGGCCTGCGGCTTCTTCGACCATTCACAACACCGCGTCGCGGCATTTCTTTGGAACGCAGAGTGGGTCGCGGCCGGAATCGTTCCAGCAGCAGACGGCGCATCTGCAGCAGTCGATGCAGCAGAACCACGTCAGCTCGGTAACGGCTGGCGGACGCAGCAATGGCGCGATGGAATCTCGCGGTGCATCCGAATCTCGAGGGAACTCGCCCGCAGTGGGAGGAAAGTCGAGTGCGGGTATGGCTGCGGCGGGTCGGGAGATGAACAATTCCGCCAGACGGAACGCAGGGACTCAGGCGAGTGGAGAATCTTCCGCAAACCGGGCGGAGCGGTCTTCGGCAAGCCGAGGGGAGCCAAACCGCAGCGAGTGGAAGTCGTTTACGCCACCGTCGCAGAGCAGAACTGAGTCGGCGAGTCGGACTGGAAGTAGCTCCGAGACTTCCAGCCGCGGCATGAGCGGCAGTTACTGGAACCGCACGGCGCCGAGTTCAAGCTACTCGCGGGGATCGAGCTCCACCTACGGCTCCAGTGGTTACGAGCGCGGGGGAAGTTCGCGTCCGCAACTGAACATGAGTCAGCCGATCGTGCAGCCGCGGTCTTCCGGAAGTTACGGTGGCTATCGCGGCGGCTATAGTGGCGGTGGGACACGCAGCGCTCCAAGTTCCGGCGGAGCCAGCCATTCCAGCGGCGGCGCACATTCGGGAGGCGGAGGTCACCGCTAGACCCAATGCTGCAACATGGTTCGTTTTAAGCAACACGACTTGATGTAAGAGCAGTGAAGAGGCAGAGGCGAGGAGGGCGTGCTAACCGGCACGCCCTTTTCATTTTCCGAGATCCGGTTTCGAGATCCGGCGCCTATGGCCGTGCGTACGCTGGGCTATCGGGATCGGGGCGATCATACTCGCGTCCGTATTTGTTTTTATGGGCGAGTTCAAGATCCGATTCGGCGAGGCTGAAGCTTCCGAGGAAGGTATCGCCGGGAGTGACCGTGATTTCGTGTTCCGCGGCGTGCAGTGCATCCGGAGAGACCGACGGATGGAAGACGTGCATTTGGTAACGCCCGGGTACAACGTTGCTCATGCTGATGTCGCCGTGCGCGTCAGATATTCCATAGTACGGAGTATTCAAGGCGATCACCACGGCGCTCATCTGAGCGTGAATGTTGCAGAAGATAAAAGAGATTCCTGGTTTGTCGAACTGCACGAAACGAGTAGTGCCACTTTCGTAGAGGCCAAGATCGAAGCGTTTTCCGTCGAACAACGAAAACACATTGTGAAAAAATGGATCCTGGTTGGGAAACTCCACTTTCCCACCGGCTGGAATCACCAGCAGCGAAGGGTGGAAACTTTTATCTTTCTGGACGAGTTGGGGGATTTGTGAAGACTGCTGAACCGGCGCGGCGACTGGAGGTGTGTTTCCTACTGGCGTGAGCCAAACGACAAGTTTCGACGCGTCTTTTACCCGGTGTCCGCTTCTGGTGAGTTGCACTTTTCCTTTGAGTTCGACGCTTTGCGCCGAGGCGCAAGAATACGTCAACAAGAAACAGAAGATGGTGCATTGAGCGAAGCGGCTCATCAGAAAAGAATCCCCATTGCGAGATTGACCTGATTGGTCACACTGCTGAGGTCGTAGACCGGGAAAGTGTGCAAGCGTCTGAATTCAGCGGAGAGCAGCAAGTCAGAACGTGGCCGGTAAACCAGGTTGCCGAGTGCGCCACGATTGCGTCCGAGGATCGGACCGAAGTTGTTGGCGTCGGTGGCAAAGCCGCGAACGTCACTGGCAAACGCATTGTCTTCTGCTAAGACGCCGTTCAGTTCAAGCTTCGGAGTGAGTTGAAATTTGAGTTGCGACCATCCTCCGGCGGAATCCAGACCGCGGATACTCGTGTAGGGGTTGTAGGGATTGCCGCCGTAGAGAATGGTTTGGCCGATGGCTGCGCCCAAGCCGCCGACTGCTCGACCTCGATAGAATTCACCGGACAGGTTCAAGCGGCGAAGGATGGGAATCTGCCAGTCCGTCATGCCTGCCCAGGCATCGACGTAGCGATCCCAGGACCAGTTCTGGCGGCCATAGTAGCCTGCCACGCCCACGCTCAAAGGATGACCAAACACAGGTCGGGACCACGCGCTGCGAAGGGCATAGGCGGGCTGACCGGTCTGTTCGCCAGCAGTTGCAGAGCGGTAGTACGAGTTACTGGGATTCTCCCAATCGAGGTTGTCGAGAATTCCGCCCTGCAAGGTAACCGTCTGGTCATCGGAAAGATTGAAGCGGTGCTCGACGCGGAGTTGCGGCGTCCAGCCCCACAGATTGCCCGCATAAGCCAAGGCTGGTATCGCAAGAGATGCAAAAGACGTGGGAGATAGGGGGGAGATGAAAAGGGAATCCTGACCGGCAATCACGGAGGTGTTTTTCCAATCGAGCCGTAAACTCGCAGTCTGCATCCGCACAATGCCGAAGTTGACCCCGTTTGCAGTGGCG
Source organism: uncultured Acidobacteriaceae bacterium (assembly GCA_963818865.1). Lineage (GTDB taxonomy): Bacteria > Acidobacteriota > Terriglobia > Terriglobales > Acidobacteriaceae > Sulfotelmatobacter. The sequence continues at coordinate 121,081 of CAWFTQ010000010.1, read as the reverse complement.
GGAAATCCTCCGGCGAAATCGAATTGCACATTGGCTGAAGTTTTTGCGCCGGCGAGAGTGGGACCGAAGATTTCCAGGCCAATTTCAGTCTGACGCAAAGTGGCGCCGAAGCTGGCCTGAGACGTAGCGCCCGGCGCGGGCGGTTGCGCGTAGTCAGGCAGGTCAAGATTATCGGAAGCCCCCACATTGCGAAAAGCGTTCATCAGAACGATTCCGGAGAGGCGGGCGCGATATTTGGCGGCGGTTTCTACTTTGGTCTGGTATTGCTCGTCAATTTTAGAGCCCAGCAACTGCGTGGATTCTTCAAGTTTCTGAAGGCGGCTTCCCACGTCCGCAGGAGTTGATGTAGCGGAGATCGTCTGGGGTGCGGATGGGGACATTGTGGAAGTTTCTGCCGCCGCAGCTTCAGTGGCCGACGCGGAATTATTCACTGCGGAGGCGAGTGGGGTTAGAAGCTTGCGGGTGTCTTGCAATTCCTGGCGAAGTTCGCGCATCTCGGCGCGCGACTGTAAATTTTCGGCTCGCATTTGTTCAATCATGGCGCGGAGTTCGCGCACTTGCGAATCGAGCTCTCGCACCGCTGTGTCAGCGGGCGGAGATGCGGAGGCGGCGCCGCTGTCCTGTGCCGGGCTGCTGCTGACGGTTAGCAGGACTAAAGCGGCTGTCGTTACGGCGGTTGAACGAAGCGCAAAGGTCCATGGGCTGTTCACACATCCTCCAGGGCGACATACGGATCGTTATGAAAATCACAGAAACAGACAGATGCTATGTATCCGAATGTCGAATTGAGTTTTCACTCGCTTGCTCGTTATTCAGTGACACAACAGGACGGGGCGTCAGCTTGTCGTCGCTGTCTTGATTCTTATTTTGATCTGGCGCGTAGCCTTGGGGAGAGCGGCCGGGGATTGTGATCCGAAAAACGGTTCGAGCATCCGCGGTACGTTCCATCAAGACCTCACCCCCGTGATCCTGCACAATTTTCTGTACGACCGTAAGGCCAAGGCCGGTGCCGTTCTCTTTGCCGTAACTCACAAAGGGGTGAAACAATTTGTCGCGAATCGGTTCCGCGATGCCCGGCCCGTTGTCAGAAACTGCGATGGTGACTGACGACCCGCTGCGCCCGATTGTGACCAGAACGCGGCCCTCAATCGTCGGCGCTGCCTCGCAAGCATTCAGCAAGAGATTGTAGAGCGCCCGCTCGAGTTTACGTGAATCGAACCACGCCAGCCCCTGGCCGTTGCTGTCGATCTGGATCAGCGTTCCCTGGTGGCGCGGGTGCAAGCGCACGGCTTGCATCGCACGATGTACAGTTTCGGAAATGCTGGCATACGACGGGCTGAGAGATTCTCTGGTGCGGGCAAATTCCAGCAGGGAATCGATGAGATCGGTCATCTGATTTACGCCGATGCGGACTTCCTGGTACAACTCTTCCCGCTGAGCGCCCGTTAGGCGGCCGTCGCAGAGGAACTCAGAGTTGGCCACGATTGCCGCCAGGGAATGGCGCAGGTCGTGGGAAATTGAGCTGGCCATGCGTCCGATGGTGGCCAACTGCTCCGACTCAAGCAGAGCTTGTTGGGTCTTGAGCAGACTGGAGCGCATGCGGTCGAACGCGGAAGTCAACTCAGCGACTTCGTCGCTTCCTCGGGGATCAAGAGGATGATGAAAATCTCCGTGTTCCAAGGCACGCACGCCCTCCACGAGATTGGCAAGAGGACGCGTGAACGTGTGGGAAATCAGAAACACCAGTCCGCTACCGACCAGCACAGCAGTGAGGCCAAGCAGCAGCAGCAGGCGGTTCAGGTTATCGAGAAACTTCGCAGCTTGATCGTAGGAACCCAGCACCGTCAAGCGTATGGCCGCTGCTTGCTGGGCTGAGAGATCGAGAGAAGTAGCCACAAAATTCTCGCTGCCCACTTCAACATTGCGGGGTTCGCTTTGGGGAGATCCTTTAGCCAACGCGCGCACGCCGGAGCTTTGAGATTGAACAGAGGTCAGGGTTGTGGCTACGATGTCTCCGCCATAGGAGAATGCGACTTGGCTTGCCGAAACTTTGCTGATCTCGCGGGCAAAGCGGTCATCGATTTCATAGCCAATGATCAAGAAGCCAAGCAACGGACCCTGTGTCTTGGAGCCGAAGTAAACTGGCTGCACGAAAGTTTGGTAGAGATGGTGAGCTCCGAACCACCAGTGGCTGGAATCCTCATCGCTCAAAGATTGCTGGAAGTATTGCTGAGCGGCGTCGCGAGTGAATCCCGCCGATTTTGTATGGAGCGCGACGATCGAGCCGTTGCGGTCGGCGAGGACGAGAAGATCGCTGCCGGTCAATTGCCAGACATCTTTAGAAGCGTCCTGAATGGTGGCTGGATCGTGAGCCGTCATGATGGCTCGCGTGATGGGAAGATCGGCCACCAATTCCGCGGAGCGGGTCAGCATGACTTCACGGTCGTGCTGAAAATTCTGAAAGGTGGTGACCGAATTTCGCAGATCCTGGACGATTCCTTCGCGAACGTGGGCCTGGACACTATGCCGTACGACGAGCAGGCTCATCGCAGTGAGGCCTGCGGTGATCAGCAGCATGGAGAGCAAAAAGCGCGTGCGCAGCCGGGTCCGGTGCACCAGTGCGGTTCCGGTCTGTCCTGGAAAAGTTTGCGACGCGGGTTCTGATGTGGGGTCCAAGGGATTTCAGCGCACGAACTTGTAACCCATTCCATGCACGGTGCGGAAGTGCACTGGACTGGCCGGGTCGCGTTCCAATTTCTGGCGAAGCTTTAGAATGTGGTTGTCCACGGTGCGGGTAGAAGGATAATTCTGGTATCCCCAGACTTCATTGAGCAATTCATCGCGGCTAATCACGCGGTCGGCATTTTGCACCAGGAACTGCAAGGTCTTGAACTCTTGCGCGGTCAAAATTACAACTTTACCGTCGCGCTGGACTTCCATTTTCTTGAAGTCTACGGAAATGCCGTCGAAACTCACTGAGGTGACACTCGCAATTCTCGAAGTATGCCGCAACGCGGCGCGCACGCGGGCCAGAAGTTCCCGGGGGCTGAAAGGCTTGGTTACATAATCGTCGGCGCCCAACTCCAGCAGCAGAACTTTGTCCGAAACATCGCTGGTTGCGCTTAGCACGACGATGGGCAACGCTGGCGCCTGGGCCTTGACCTCTTTGCACAGATCGCTGCCAGAAAGTTTTGGCAGGCGAAGGTCGAGAATGATAACGGCGGGCGGCGCGGCTTGAAAGCTATCGAGCGCCGACTGACCGTTGGCCTGGACTTCAACCGTGTACCCCTCGGTTTCGAAGAGGCGCTTTAAGGCTTTTTGGACCGATGGATCGTCCTCGACGACGAGAATTCTTCCCATGGGTCGTATAGGACTCATCGGATCAGCCGATCTGGCTGTGCTTAGCGGGGTTGCGATTTGAGCCATAGGAGATGATCCTCATAAAAAGTGCGGCAGCTGCAAAGTTTGCCGCAGGTGTGCGATGCCAGCAACAAGGGAAGCTTACAACGGTTTTTGCTCAATTGTGGGGCAGGAGGAGCGGTTTGACAAATTTTTTACAATTGCAGACCTGGGTAAAAAGGCTCTGCGGCAGAAGGCTTGCAGCGGGTTCTCATCCCCGTGCGGCTTTTCTGTAGCAGAGGAACAAGGGCTGATGATTGCCATAGCCCTGCCGTAGAATAGCGACAGCTTGCCCGTTCCCGCCGAATTCGCCCGTTTGCGCGTTGTCCTCGTCGACGTGCGCAATCCGCTCAACATTGGTGCGGCGGCGCGGGCCATGAGCAACTTTGGATTTCCTACCCTCCGGGTAGTGAATCCGTACGACGTAGCGTTCCGGGATGCTCGTTCCGCAGTGGGCGCCGCGGCCACGCTGGCGACCGCCGAAGTGTATAAGACGGTGGCCGAAGCGGTTGCCGACTGCTCCCTGGTCGTGGGAACCACTGCGGTGGGACATCGCGATCTGCAACACCCCCTGGCTCGATTGGAGAAAGGCGCTGGGGACATTCGAGAGCATCTCGTGGGCGGTCCTTGTGCTCTTCTTTTCGGATCGGAAAAATTCGGATTGTCAAATGAGGATATGAGCCATTGCCATTGGCTGATGCACATCCCTACTCGCGATGAACATACTTCGATGAATCTAGGGCAGGCGGTGGCGGTGTGTTTGTATGAATTGATGCGTGATCCTAATGCGATGGCGAAGCCGGGGAAGGGAACTCCTGCTTCGTCAGCCGAGGTCGAGCGGATTACCGATACGTTGCTGATTGCGCTTCGAGCCAGTGAATATCCGAAGCTGAATACTTCGAAGTCGTTTCATGCCGCAGTCCGGCGTGTAATACGGCGGTTGCATCTGCAGCAGGGCGATGCGGAGTTTTTGCTCGGTATGCTGCGGCAGATGATTTGGAAGATGAAGAAGAACGAAGATGCGGAAGGTTAGAAATTCGCTCAGGGTTTCGTTTCTGCGGGAAAAACTTGAGTCAAGGTTCTTCCGAATTGGAAGTGTAGAATCCACTCACTTGGTGAAGGCTGTCCGTTTAACTGTGGCGGGCTGAATTTCCAATGGCGCGCGGCGGTTAGGGCCTGGTTCGCGAAGTATTTGCTGGGGCCCGGAGAAATGAGTCTCGCCTGAGAGACGTTGCCAGACGTGTCCACCGAGACCTGAACGCCAATTTTTATGTGACCTTGGATCGTGTTTCGTGCGCCTTGCGAGACCTCGGGTAGGACCTGCTGAAGCACTCGACCCTTGGCAATTCCGGTTTGCGTGGGCGTCGCTCTGTCGTGAAACGGAGCAGGCGATTGAGCGGCAGGAACGTTGGCAGCGTTTGGGGATTGTGCTGGATGCGATTCCGCCGGGGGGACGGGCGGCTGGTGCGATCTGCGGCCGAATAAAACCGCCAATAGAATTATGGCGGCAATAACCGGCAGGATTATCCAAATGGTGCTGCGCTTTGCCGAGACCGGCTTTTCGATTGCTATTGCGGGTGGCGGCTCTTGAACTGCGGGCTTGCCCAAGACTTCGTTTATAGTGCAGCGCCGCTGCGGATCGAAGCGCAGGCATCGCTCTGCGATTCCGTAAAAAGGCTGTGGAATGGTGTCTTGAATTGCAACCCCACCGTCTTTGCTTTTCGCGATCAAGGGCTCGTGCTGAGTCAAGACAGCAACCAGCATTGCGCCGAGCGACCAAGCGTCGGCCGCAGGGGATGGGCCTGTGCTGTCTACTTCCGGTGCCGTATATGCCGAAAGCGCTTGTTTGTCGCGCTCCCCAGCTTTACGCAGGCTGTCGGCAGAAATCTTTAGCTGGTTATCCACCGCCATAATGTTTGACGGCTTGATGCGGCCGTGTGCAAATCCGGCCTGATGCAGGAAAGACAAAGCTTGGGCCGTGGGCGGGAGCATTTCCTTAACTTCCTCAGGCGAGAGCGGGCGCAGGGGAAGAATCTGCGCCAGATTCTCTTCGGCATATTCCATCACGACGTAGAGGAAATTGCTGGCGTCGATCTGGCCGCGTCCGCTTTCAAATAGCCGAATCAGATGAGGATGAGACAACTTTGCGCCGTCAGCCCAACGCGACAGTTGATCGGCTTCATCGAAATTATTACTGGAAAAGACTTCCGCTCGGATCAGTTTGATGGCCGCTTTTTGTGGTCCACTTCCCCTGCGTTCGGTGAGAAATACCGCACTGTCCTCGGAACCTCCAAGCCACTGCAGCAGCGGGAATTTTCCATCGATGACCCGGCCTTCCCAATTTTTCCCGACATCGATCAGAGTCATAGGCCACGGCTTGCCGAATCGTTTATTCTATGCCAGCGGGTGCCTTCATTCCCTCTGAAATTGTGCCTGTAAGCTGTGAATCGTGTGGAAATCCTTTTCCACCCGAGACTTTGCCTTATCGCCCGGTATAAAGTTGAAAGGGAGCCCAGTAGAAGGGTTTCCGTAAAACGTCATCGGAGTGCAGCAGCGCGAGTTTGGCCGCGCGGAGGGCTGCGTCCGGAGGCCGGCCGCGCTTCAGGCCGTCATAAACGTGGCCCATGAGGTTGGCCGTGGAAGCATCGTTTACATCCCAGAGCGCGCCTATTACGTTGTGCGCCCCGGCACGGACAAATGCCCACGAAAGCCCCACCAGTCCCTCGCCGGAATAAGCCGCGGTGCCTGCCCCCTGGCATGACGAGATTGTGACCAACTCGGCGTGCAGTTGGTGCTGTGTGATGTCGCGGGCGTACAACTTGAAAGAGTCCTGCTCCGAAGAAGAGCGGGATAGAACGATTGCGGAATCTAGCGGGCTTAACTTGCTGGCCGTGGCATGGGCCACGAAGTGAATAAAGGAAAACTGTCCGGGATCACTTTCCAGATATGCGGCCGGGGTGGCCTGATCGTGGGTGAACGTCTTGCGGGCTTCGGTGGCGAAGTGGCTTCCGACATTCTCCATCTCTCGCGTGGCGTTGGGCAGCGGAGCGTATTCGGGACTACTGGAAGTAGCGTCGCCGATTAGCAACAGTTTTCCCGTGCCGCGCTCCTGATGCGTTTGAGATGCGGCTAAGACGTGCAGCGAACTCGCGCTTAGTACGGCGGCGTCTTCAATCCAGTAATGCAGGGGCGGGCTTGGCGCGAGCAGCGTCTCGAAATTCAGGCTGTCTAAACTGCCGTCGGTGATCAGGATGACGCGTGAATTGGGCGGGATCAATTTCCGCGCGGGCCCTACGAGAACGTCGTAGAGATGAGTGCCGTCCGCATTGGCCGTCTTCAGCACGTCTTGCCATCCCAGCAATGCCTGGCGGTATCGCTGGACAGCCGCATCGATCTCGGCCGCCGGCGGAAGCGGAAATCGGGCTGTGCGGTTCGCCGTGATCGCCCACAAATAAGAGCGCTCCCGGCCGAGCCAGTAAAACAGAATCGTGGCGTGAGCCTGGCGCGCGATCTTCTGTGCATTTAGCGCCGGGGCGTCGGCTGGCCAGTTCTTTGGCAGGACACCCAGGCCTTCCGCCAGGGTTCGGGCGCGGCTGTAATCGGCTACCTGCAGGGCGCGCTGGTCTTTTCCTTGCTCGACGAGAAAACGGATGTAGTCGTCATAAAGGTGGGCGGCGTTTGCCAGGAACGGCAATTTGAATTCTTCATGCTGCAGCGTGGCGCGCGATTGCTCGATGGTGGCCAGCGCCCGCTGATATTGTTTGTCGGCTTCCGCAAGGCGATGGTCGTGCTCGTAGAGTTCCGCTAAATCGTTTTGCGCCTGCCAGCGCAGGGAAAGATCGCTCTTCTGGTCGTTTGCGACCTCGTCGAAAATCTTCTCCGCTTGTTTGTGATCGCCGCGGCCGGCTGCTACCTGGCCCCTGACGAGAAGAGGATAGAGTTCGGATGTCCGATCGTTCCTGGCGTGAGCTAGTTGAAAAGCCTGCTCGCTGTATTGTTGCGCCTCCGCCAGCTTCCCGTTTTGTACGGAGACGAAGGCGAGGTTGGTTAGCGAGTCGATGACCAGTTGTGGCGTATCGTTTTTCTGAGCCAAGTCCAGGGACTGTTTGTAATATTCCTCCGCGATCGAAAGTTGATTCAGTTGGTAATACACCAGTCCGATGTTGTTTAACCAGAGGATTTGGTCATACACCACTCCCAGATTGCGCGCTTCCTTATCGGCTTCTTTGTATAGAGCCAGAGATCTTTCGAAGTCTCCCATTTTGTAATAGGCCCAGCCTAAATTGCCTTGGGCTGCTTCCGCCAACCGGGGGTTTCCAACGAGTTGAGCCTTCTTGTTCGCTGCAAGCGACCAGTCGACGGCTTCATCGTAGTGCTCTTCTTGCAGGGCGACGTGCCCGAGGTCCAAAAGGTCGGTCGTCTCTAAGAAAGTGTCTCTTTGCTGTTCGGCAGTTTGTAAGCTCTTGCGATAAAAAGCGTCGGCGACTTCAAGGTTGTTTTGTGTACCCTCCAGGACTCCCCAAGCTCGGGCCACTTCTCCGGATAGCGAAGAATGGAGAGCATCGGAAAGTTCTTCGGCCACCGCTAAACTCTGCGCCGCATCCGCAGTTCGGCGGAGGAGAGTGTAGGCGCTTCCCCGTAGCATTTCCTGTTTGACGGCCAATTCGCTGCGGGCAAGGTGCGGTGGCAACGCCGAGTTGAGTAGGGGTAGAGCATCCTTACCCTGACCGCGGCTCACAAGAATCTCGCCATCAAGAAGACGGAACCTCCACGCCCATTCTTGATCGAGGCCGGCGAAACGCTCGTAGCCCCTATGGGCTTCGGCCTGGGCATTTGGAAGGTCGCCGCGAAGAAATGTCTGACGCGCCTCGGCGAACGCTTTCTGCGGATCCGGAGAGTGGCTGCATCCGAGGAACCACAAGGGTGCCAGAACCAAGGCGAAAACCGACTCGAACTTGGATTTTTTTGAGCCCGACATTTCGCCCCGCGCCGTCTGCTACGCTCCTTGAGTAGAATTCAGCACGGCCAAGAACCACAGACTTGCGTGCTGAAGAAGGGGCTAGAGCAAGCAGCTTATACGGGACACATCTGAAGGTCAAGGAGCTAGCCGCCCGGCGGATAGGTCGTACCATTTGCGCAGGCGATCGGGCCGCCCTGTTGGCCACTAGCGCCCCCGCCCTGGAGTTCGAATCGCAACATGCCTAATCGGTAGGACTTGCAGTCCACCAGAAGTTCTCCCAGAAACACGTTCCCAAAGCTTGGCACTACGAGGACGTTGCCATAAACCGTAAATGGAGAAGAGCCTCCGCTGCTTGGGCTGACCGGCTGGACCCCGCTCACCAGCGAGCAGAGCACGCTTCCACACTCCCCATCTTGCAAATTCTCTGGGTTGTAACGTTCTGGAATCCAGCTCGGCACGCCTGGCACATCGATCACGTTTTGGTACTGCGCAGCAACCCGCTCCAGAAATCCTTCGTCGGTCGCGCAGGGATCAGCCGGGAAGCCATCGCTGTTCATATCTGTCTGAGCACAGAAGTTGAGGTCAAGCGTCGCCTGTACGGAAATTCCTCCAATGGTTAGACCGTTAATCGCCGTTCCCGTAAAACTTACAGTCGGATTGTCGCCGTCCAACGGATGCACGGTTAAAATCCGCGCACACAAGCTCTGGGCCATGACCACGCCCATCACATTCAAACCCTCCAGGGTAGCGGTCACCAGCGTCACCCACCCTTCACTCTGTAGCTGGCCCGAGACCGACGTGGAGGCGGAATCGTAGGACAGCAAGTTCGGGGCGCCCGGGAGTTGGAAGCTTCCCGCAGCCCCCGATCCGAGGCCGCCCGACATTCCAACAGACAGGGACGCCTGCGGAGCGATGATTTGATTGACCGGAGTCTGAAAAAATCCGCCGTAAGCGCAGGCGTCAGCGTGGTAGTAGTGAACTCGGTTGGTAGAAGGCGTTGAGCCCATCTTTAGTTTTCCTCGCTAAGGTTCAGGATTTGCCGCCCTGGCAAACTGCAAATCGAAAGGATAACGCCCAACTGCTGAATTCTGACCTTGTGCATTCCGGCCCATTACCACCACCTCGTAGTGGCCGGCGGTGTTCATTCCGGGTGCCTGGATGGTCAGCGTATTCTTGGCTGATTCCGAGGAGACCGGGAGCGACCACTGTACTCCTCCTGCGGGATTTTGCAACTCGACCACATAAGATTGGAAGGCACTCTGCGGCTGAATATCAACCGGGAGCAAAAACTGCTCGCCTCGACGTACCTCGATCACCGATGGGGTCGCTCCGCGAACGGCGCTGCTGACTAAAGACGCTGCAGGAAGGATCCGTGGCGCTTTGTTCTCCGCCAGGGCACCTTTCATGGCGGGGAAGGTTACCAGATTCTGATATCCGACGACAATCAAAAGAATCGCCATGGCTGGAATGGCGAACGCAGGCCGCCACCATGAGAACCCTCGTGATGGACGGACTTCTGCGGTAACCCGGCCTGCCTTGGGCGTGGGATTTGCGAGCTCGACTTTGCCATGTTCCAGGAAAACCGATCCTGCGCGCACATCGAGAGCGCACTCGTGACAGCCGAAAAGATGTTCCTCAAACGCCTCCATCTCGGTGGGGGAAAGTTCGTCGAGAAGATACTTCTCGCTGGCCATCAGGCGGCTCGCCTCGCTATGATCCATGACCGATGGTCTCCTCATATACAGATAGTGACAAATAGACGCCAATCGTTACGGGCAATTAATCCCCTACGCTGTTTCCTTTGCAATTCTCTTTAAGTAAATGGATTTAAACGACTTCTTGGCGCGGTGCAGTAGTACTCTCAGATATTCGCGGTCGACCCCAAGATCGCGGCAGACTTCGTCCTTGTCGCGTTCTTCGAGGAAAACCTCCTTGATCAGGCGGCGATCTTTTTCTTGGAGTTGGTCGAGAATCTCACGCACGTTCCTCTGGGTTTGCCGATTGGCGATGATGTCGACTACGCTGACGGCGGGATCGGGAATATTGGCCTCGGCCTCTTCGTCGTCACTGGTCGCCTCCTGCGCGGCAGAGCGGTAGTATTCCAGCAAAACATTGTTGCACACGGAGTTGACGAAGGCCCCGAGCCTTTCCGGTTCGCGTATCCCATCGGGTTTTCGCAGCGCGGCAAACACCCGGGCAAAGGTCTCCTGGCGTGCGTCCTCTACCTCGGAGCGGGAATGCAGGCGCTTGCTCAATTTCAGGCGGATCAGTTCGCTGAAATAAGAGACGAAGTGCTCCTGTATCCGGAAATCTCCAGAACTGAGCTGTTCAAGATAATGCCTGTCGAAGGCGTGAAACTGCACGAGTCTCTCCGCGAGCTGTGAGGCTAAGTGGCAGCTATCTTACCCAAATCGCAGACGCTCGTACAGGTGCATATTCCGCGCGAGGAAAAATTCTGCTCCGGATGAAACGTTTTCCACGCGCCCGCCACTATCCCAGTGTAATTAGTTCATGGGTAGCCGAAAGCCGGTCTTCAATGGGTGATCTCAGGCTATCGGTTTCCATGAGCGCGGGATCCCGAGGAAGAGCCACACCGCCGGGGGGAAGGGTGGGCGCTTCTAGCGACTGGAGCCAGCAGCATGCGGCTCCGTCGCTTTCGGGAGACTCCGTAAAGCGCGAACATCCTGACCGCGTCCTAAGTAGCATCCTAATTTGCCTTTATTCACCACAGAGGCTCAGAGTCACAGAGAAAACCTCGGACCTGTAAAAACCAGAAGGGGGTGGGTTTGCCATGCCCTTGGGTTTCTCTGTGTCTCTGTGACTCTGTGGTGAAAAACTAAATCAGGACACTACCGTGCCCTCTCCACTGTCATCCGCTCTGCGATTTGGTTGTATGATTCGAAAATCCTTATGCAACGGGATTTTCTTGCTTCCGGCGATCACGTAGACGATCACGCACTCGTTCAGATTGTGGACTCGGCGTTAGCGGATGTTACTCATCGCAGCGGCCAATGGCTGGTCTGCCGTCCGGGATGCACACAGTGCTGCATCGGGGCGTTTCCGGTCAATCAGCTCGATGCCATGCGCTTGCGGAGAGGGCTGGCTGAGCTGGAATCAAGCGCACCAGCGCGTGCCGAAGGTGTTCGCGCGCGGGCTCGGGATGCGATTGCTCGCCTGTCCCCAGAATTTCCGGGCGACCCGGTAAGCGGCTTACTGGACGAAGGAGATGAAGCGTCGCGGCGGTTTTCGGATTTCGCGAATGACGAGCCCTGTCCCGCGCTCGACCCTGCCACCGGTAACTGCGAACTCTACGCATCACGCCCCATGACCTGTCGCGTTTTCGGACCGCCGGTTCGCTCCGAAGATGGATTGGGAGTGTGCGAACTTTGTTTCCACGGTGCAACCGATAAGGAGATTGCGGCCTGCGAAATGAAGCCCGACCCCGATGACTTGGAATCAGCGTTGCTGGAGAAGGTGGAAAAATCCACAGGCATGCGGGGAAATACGATCGTCGCTTTTTGTCTCGCAGCCTGACGAATTTCAGCTTTTCTTTTTTTCCAGTTCAGCCCAGCGTGCGTAGAGAGTATCGACTTTTTCCTGAGCTTCTTCCATCTCTGCATGAGCCGCGATCAAGCGTTCGCAGTCGCTCATAATCCCGGGGTCTTCCAGTTGAGCGCGTTTGGCCTGCAATGCTTCCTCGGCTTCGGCGACGCGCTGCTCGATCGTTTCGTATTCCCGCGCTTCCATATACGACAACTTTTTTCTAGCCGACCCCTGCCGCTCACGTTCGCCATTAGCGCGCCCCGGATACTTCTCGCTGCCTTTCCCAACTGCGGACCGTGCGGTTCGCTCGCATTCCTCCAACCATCTTTCCCATTGCGAGTAGTCCGCGAACATTCCCACGCCGCCGAGCCCATCGAGCCCCACCACGACCGTAGAAACCCTGTCGAGCATGTAGCGGTCGTGCGTCACTAGAACCAAAGACCCTTGAAACTCCAGCAAGCTTTCCTCAAGTATGTCCAGGGTCGGAATGTCCAAATCGTTCGTGGGCTCATCGAGCAAGAGAACGTCCGCGGGCTGCAGCATAAGCTGAGCGATCAAAACGCGCGCGCGTTCTCCGCCAGAAAGCTTGCCCACGGGTTGGTTGAGTTGCTCGCCGGTGAACAGGAATTTTGCCGCCCAGGATGCCACGTGGGTTGAGCGATCCTGATAGATGACTGAATCACCTTCCGGAGCCAGTGCACGGCGTAAAGTGATATCCGGATCGAGTTCGCGGCTTTGGTCGAAATATACGATGCGAAGCCGGTCGGCCCGGCGAATCGCACCATCAGATGGCTCTGACTCCCCGCGCAAGAGGCGCAGTAAACTCGTCTTGCCGCTGCCGTTTGGCCCCACCAGTCCAACCCGGATGCCAGCGGTAATGACGAAGTTAAGTCCCGCAAATAATTTGCGATTTCCCACCTCGCAGGAGACGTTTTCCAGTTCGATCAGCCGCTTGGTCTTTCGGTCCGTGGCCGAAAAATCAATGAGCGCGCTTCCGCTGCGGCTTCTCGCATTCAAATCGGCAAGCTCGCCCATCAATTCTCCTGCTTTATCGATCCGCGCCTTGGACTTCCTCGTCCGTGCTTTCGCTCCCCGGCGCAGCCACTCGATCTCTCTGTGCACCAGATTTTCCAGCGCTTCCTGCCGCTTCGATTGGGCATGCAGGAATTCTTCCTTCTTCTCCAGAAACCGGCTGTAACTTCCAGCGACCCGCAGCAATCCGTCGGGATAGGTGCGGTTCAATTCGGCCATCTCGGTGGCGACATTTTCCAGGAAGTAACGGTCGTGGCTGACCACAACGCAGGCGAATGGCGCCGCCTGCAGCAGGGCTTCGAGCCACTCGATTGCCGCAAGATCCAGGTGGTTCGTAGGTTCATCCAGCAGAAGAATATCTGGCGACTGAAGCACTGCCTCGACGATGGCTAGGCGCTTCTGCCAACCTCCAGATAGCGCGAAGGCTTCGACCTCAAGATTTTCGAAGCCGGCGCGGCCGAGGGTCTCAGCAAAACGAGTGCCGCGCTCTGATTCGGGCACTGCAGCCCGCTCCATTGCACTCTGGGCTACAGACCGTACCGTGTCGCCGAACTTGAATTTGGAGTCCTGCTCCACGCAACTGAGGCGAACACGTTTGCGGACGGCGATTTCTCCGTCGTCGGGGCGTACGTCGCCGGCGAGAATCCGAAGTAGCGTAGACTTGCCCGAGCCGTTTGGCCCAATCAGCCCAATACGATCGCCCTCTGAAACCGTAAACGAGACGTTTTGGAAGAGCGGATTTGCTCCGAAATGCTTCGAAATCCCTTGCGCGTTGATGATGGGTGCCAACGGCCCGATCTCTCCTCGTATCTGTTGTTGAGACTATCAGCAAATGTCGACGAAGGTCTGCTCGCCGCTCCCGCATAGCAGCCACGCAACTCCTAAAGCCCTGCGGCTTTCTGCCGATATTTCAAAGGCAGGCTGATATCAAGCAAACGGCTGCGCTTGCCAGTCCCGGCTCAACATTGGCATTGCACTCGCTCGGAAGCGAACATGAATTCTAACCATCCTGTCCTCGTCGTCGAAAAGCAGCATCAAGACTGGCTCCCATTCCTGGAATTTGCCACTCGCGAAGTTTTTGAAATGATGCTCGGTTGCCAACTGACCAAGTCGGAAACCGCGCCTACGACTCGCTACAACGTTACCGCTGTAGTGGGATTGGCCGGGAAACTGAGCGGAGTGATCGGGGTTCGCTGCCAGGAAAAAGCCGCTGCGCTCATGGCTTCACGGATGCTCGGTGTAGAGTTGGATAAAGTGGGCGCAGAGATTTCGGACGCACTCGGCGAAGTGTGCAATATGGTGGCAGGAAACTTCAAGAACAAGATTTCCGGTTTGGGCGACGGTTGCATGCTCTCCCCGCCATCCGTCATTACCGGCGAAGACTATACGGTGCACACCCGGCCACCAATGCCTACTCTCGAAGTCAGTCTGCTGTTTGAAACCATGCCCTTGCTCATTACGCTGCATGTCCATAGCTAGGCTGAGGCTGCGAAGTCGCATAGCAAATCCCGATAAGAGTGATAAATAGTTTCGATTTCCGTAAAATCGCAGCAGGCGATAAAGTGAGCGCGGGTGATTTGGGTTCAAATCGAATTCTCGATCGCCGGCTACTGGGGTAACACCTGCCTGGTGGAAGTTGTGTTTATGGTTTAGGTTGCGCGTTAACCTAAGAAGGAACGATCCAAGGCTTGGACTTGTAGTGACGGGCTGAAGAAGCATACAACTGGGAGAGATAAAGGTTTATCCGCCATGCATCCGAGCGGAGGGAGTGAGAGTTCAACAACAACACCATGACAAAAGTTGAGGCAGTCATTCAAAACTCCAAGCTGGAAGCGGTGAAGAGCGCTCTGCAGGAAATTGGCGTCGAAGGTATGACGGTAATTGAAGTCCGAGGCCATGGGCGGCAGAAGGGGCACACCGAGGTCTACCGCGGTCGGGAGTATAGCGTCGACCTTATTCCCAAGACCAAGCTGGAGGTAGTGCTGGCCGACACGATGGTGGAGAAGGCAGTACAAGCCATCGTAGGCGCGGCGCGCACGGGCAAGATCGGCGACGGCAAAATTTTTCTCACCCGCGTGGATGAAGCGATTCGCATTCGCAATGACGAGCGGGGCGAAGGAGCATTGTAGGAAGCGCTATAGGGCGGCCAACATTGAGCTTCGATTATCGACCGATTGACTCCTCGTCATGACGGCAGCGTCTTCACTAATCAGTGAACTGCGAAGTTGTCTGGCCGACGCGTCGGAGCGGATTGCGCGTGACTTCGCGGCAAGCGGAGACGGCCGCGCCGCGGTCTCCCAACGAACGCTGCTCATCGAAGATATTCTCAGGCGCCTTTGGCGCGAGTTTGTTTCCTCTGACGAACTTGGACCTCGCGCCTTCGCGTTAGTTGCCACTGGAGGTTTCGGACGCGGCTGGCTGTTTCCTTATTCCGATATTGATCTGCTCTTTTTGTTTGCCGACCGCGGAAGCGAAGAAAGGCACAAAGAAAACGTCCAGCGCCTCTCGCAGGAGCTGTGGGATCTAAAACTCAAGCTGAGTCCCGCATCCCGCACGTTGGCGGAATGCGACCGCTATGATCCTAACAATACCGAGTTCACCATTTCTCTTCTGGACTGCCGTTTCCTGGCGGGCGATCAGGAGTTATTTGCTCGCCTTCACGACAAGGTGATTCCGAAGCTGGTGGCGCGGGAATCGAAAGCACTGCTGCAAGGACTGGCCGAAGTAACACAGGGACGGCATGGAAAGTTCGGGCAGACCGTATTCCATCTTGAGCCGAATCTGAAGGAGACCCCGGGAGGCCTTCGCGATTGCAATGTAGCGAGTTGGTTGGCGCTAATCTCGGCCATGAGCAAGCTGGGTGATTGGCCCCATGCCAGTTCACTGCGGGCGTCGGTGCGGAAGCAACTAGAGGCGGCGCTGGAGTTTCTGATGGCGGCTCGTTGCTTTCTGCACTTCCGTCACGGTCGCGACGACAACGCGCTGAGCTGGGAGGCCCAGGACGAAGCTGCCGCACGCAAGATTGGCGCTTCCGATTCAGCAGATCTGACCGCGGCCGACTGGATGCGACTTTATTTCGGCCATGCCCGCGCGGTGCAACGCACTGTAATGCAGTTGATGGAAGAGATTCCGGAGTCGTGGTCCGCATTACGGCGGCAATTTCAGGGCTGGCGCTCACGGCCGTCCCATCCCGACTTTTCCGTGGTGGATGGATTGATTTTCCTGCAACAATCCTCATCCCTGCAGGATCCCGAAATGCTGCTGCGCCTGTTTCATTTTATGGCACATCACGGGCTGAAATTGAGCGCGACCACCGAACATCGTATTGAGCAGGCGCTTCCGTCGCTGGCGGTGACCCCGCCTCGGGGCGCCGAATTGTGGCTGTACCTGCAGGAAACATTGGTGCAGCCACACGCCGGGGAAGCGCTGCGTGCCATGCATTCGCTGCGCCTGCTCACTCTACTATTGCCGGAATTGAAGCCCATCGATTCGCTGGTGGTGCGGGATTTCTACCATCGATTTACGGTCGATGAGCACTCGATCCTCGCGATTGAAAGTCTGCACCGCTTGAGTCAATCGAAATCGGAATGGGACAAGCGTTATGCAGAGTTGCTAAGCGAACTGGAGGATCCTGAGTTGCTCTATCTCGCCTTGTTGTTGCACGACACCGGGAAGGGAGTGCCCGATGGCAATCACGTGGAGGCGAGCCTGGAAATCTCCGGCCGCTGCCTGGACCGCCTTGACGTTGAACCCGAAGAACGTGCGGTCGTGCTATTTCTGATCGGCAATCATTTGGAAATGTCCGCGCAGCTGCGGCGCGATATTTTCAATCCGGAGACGGTGGCGGCCTTTGCCGAGAAAATGGGCACGCCCGAGCGGCTGAAGATGTTGTGTTTGCTCACCTATGCTGACATCAAGGCGGTGAATCCGGAGGCGCTGACTCCGTGGAAGGCGGAGAACGTGTGGCAGCTCTACATCGGCGCGGCCAACTATTTAAACCGCAGTGCGGACCAGCGTGTTCATGGTGACGTGAACGACGAAAAACTTGCGCGCCTGCGCAGCCTGGCTCCGGTGATGAGCGCGAAGTTCAGGGATTTCGTTGAAGGATTTCCGCAGAGATATCTGCTCGTGCACTCCGCCGAAGAAGTGATGAGCCACATGGAAATGGCGGAGCGGATCGGCCACGACGCGGTGCAGGTCGATCTTAAACGCGGCCGCCATTGGTATGAGCTCACGCTGATTACAAGGGACCGGCCCTCTCTGTTCGCGACCTTGACTGGGGTGCTCGCCGCCTGGGGAATGAATATCGTGAAGGCGAACGCTTTCTCGAACCAGGCCGGAACGGTTGTGGACTCGCTCTATTTCACGGACCGCTTTCGCACTTTGGAGTTGAACCTGTCGGAATGGGATCGTTTCAAGAAAAGCATCTCCGCGGTTTTGGCGGGCGAAGCCGATCTGGATCGAATGCTGCGCGATCGTCAGCGCGGCGAGAAACATGCCAAGGCTAAAGTGGTGGTGGAGACTCGTATTGATTTTGACGATGAATGCTCGTCGACGAGTACGCTGCTGCAGGTGATTGCCCAGGACCGGCCGCGGTTGTTGCACCGGGTGAGTTCGTGTCTCTCGCGGCAGCAGTGCAACATTGAAATCGCATTGATCGATACCGAGGGACAAATGGCGATTGATACGTTTTATTTGACGTCGGAGGGGAAGAAACTCCCGGCGGCGCTGCAGAGAAAAGTGCAAAAGGCGCTTCTTGATGAACTGAAAAATCTGGATCTGGCGTGATCAGTGCTGCTTAACCCTTGGCGACAGCCTCGACAGGCGCTTCCTCCGGCACAGATTTCAATCGGCTGAGAGCAGCCACCGGCCGGGCGAATGGCATCGGACTATCCTTACTGTAGGCGCGCAGCAGATGATACGTGATGAGCAATTGCGTCAGGGCCAGCGGATCGCTATGTCGTACCTCGCTGCCGTCGTTGTAATCGCCGAACTGATCGGCGCGCAACGGCCGCAGATCGGGCAGATGTTTCCAGATCGTTTGTTCCAAACGGGCGGCGTGTTCGCGGCTCACGCTGCCGTCCACTTCAAGAAACTCCACCGGACGCCCACAATCCCGGCCCAGGTCAAGGCGAATCCCCGCGGGCTGGCCGTCCACCAGGTAAGTGAGATCGGGATGAGGAATGGTTGGCCGCAACACCAGATGCACATTCAAATGGCCATCCGACTGATCCGATCCCACACCGCTCTCGGGATAAAAGCGCACCACAATGTCGGCGAACTCGCGCTGTGGACGGATGAAGTCCCGCGAATCGGGTTCGCGCTTTTCCATTTCCGTTAACACTTGTTCGGGCAGATAGCCGCGCTTCGCCGTGTCCCGCTTGATCTTCCACAGCCGCCTCATATCCTCGGGAGGATCGAGAAATACTTTTACGTCATAGAATTGCCGCATCGCCGGAGTGTGAAATCCCAGCAGCCCTTCGACGATCACGAACTCGCGCGGTTCCACATATTCGGGCCGCACCAGCGACCCAGTGCTGTGGTCATAAACCGGCTTCAGCATAGGCTGCCCATAGTGCGCGCGCTCTAGATGCAATTCCAGAATGTCGAGAAAGTTACAGTCGGGATGCAGTGGAGTAATATTCAGGCGCGCCCGTTCGGCGCGATCGTACTTGTGATAATCGTCGGCGCACACGTGGGTTACGCGCTCCGCTCCAAGCAGACGAGTCAATCCCCGCGTGATGGTGGTTTTACCGGCGGCGCTGTCCCCTACAATTCCGAGCAAGATCGGTCTTCTTTTCATCGCGTCTCCTCGCTCCGCGTGCCGCTAGCAGTACCCGTTTCGGCTTCGGCATCGAGGCCTCCTTGAAACACCCGGCTCTGGCGCACGTCTAGTGCAGCAATGCGGACGAGTTCCGCTTTATCGACGCATCCGCCCTTATAAACCAGCCGGCTCGCCTGCCGCAGTTTCATTCGGTCAATGGCATTGCGGACACTGCGGGCATTGGCAAATTGTGGCTGAGTGATTCGCAACTCCAGGTATTCCACAAACGCCTGTCGCGCTTCATCGTCAAAACTGTAGTTCTGTTCTCGCAACATCAGTTCTGCGATGGTTACTAGTTCTTCTAACGTGTAATCGGGAAAGCTGATGTGGTGTGCCACGCGGGAGCGAAAACCCGGATTGTACTGAAAAAAAGTCGCCATCCTATCCCGATAACCGGCAAGGATCACAACTAGATCTTCTCGCTGGTTCTCCATCGCCTGTAGCAGCATCTCAACCGCTTCCTGCCCGTAGTCGCGCTCGTTCTCCGGACGATAGAGGTAGTACGCCTCATCGATAAAAAGCACACCTCCCATCGCCTTCTTCAGAATCTCTTTCGTTTTGGGAGCTGTGTGGCCCACGTACTGACCTACTAAGTCATCGCGGGTCGCAACCACAAGATGCCCGCGCCTCAGATATCCGAGGTGATGGAGTATCTTCGCCATGCGCATCGCCACAGTGGTTTTGCCGGTGCCGGGATGTCCGGTAAAAGACATGTGGAGTGTGGGGCGCTCGCTGGAGAGCCCGGCCTTTTCGCGCAAACGAGTTACCAACAGCAGCGATGCCACGCGCCGGATGTAATCCTTGACCGGCTTGAGTCCGACTAACTCCCGATCAAGCTCGTCTAAAAGCTCGTCGAGGTTGGAATCCCGATGGGCCGCGCCAACGTCCACGCGGGTCTCTTCGCGTTCTCGCATAGGTGCCGCATCGGCCACGGAATCTGTATCCAGTTTGTGCATGGTATTTCGCGCGCCCTAATTCGCTGACCTGCTCTTTGATCGAATGGTGTACTGGATGCGTCGATCCGCCGCCTCTGTGCGCTCCAAGGTGAAACCTGGTTCGTGCTCCGGCCGTTGCACAATAAAACTCAACATCGTTGTTTGCCTCCCCTTGGTGCGGTCATATCCGTTCAGCTTGATGTAATCATTCGGAAAGGATCTTCGGCATTCATCGATTTGTTCCATGGCAGTATTCAAGTCCTGCAAATCGAACATCGGCAGCCCCCACATCTCCCAATACGAGTTTCGCGGGTGCGGATCATCCGTATGCTCGATGGAGAAAGCCCAGCCATTGTCGAAGCAATATCGCACTTGCGCTTTAATTTCGTCTTCCGTGAAATCGGGCAAGTAAGAAAATGTTCCCTGTGTGATGCGCATGATTGATCTCCATTCAACGTCGGATCGTAAGCCCTGCGAGGTTTACGCAACAGTAACTGTGCCCACCGCATCGGGCACGTCGGTTGACTCAAAGTCGTAAGTGACGTCCTTCCAAATGTCCAACGCTGTGCGGAGTTCCGGCGACCAGCGCGCCGCCTTGTTCAGGATTTCCGGTCCTTCGTTGAGAATGTCGCGGCCTTCGTTCCGGGCTTGGATCATCACTTCCGTAGCTACACGATTGGCAGTCGCGCCCTGAGCGATGCCATCGGGATGGCCAATTGTTCCGCCGCCGAACTGCAGCACGACATCCTCACCCAGAAGATGCAGGAGTTGATGCATTTGTCCCGCGTGAATGCCCCCGGAAGCGACCGGCATTACCGCCGGCAACGACGCCCAGTCCTGCTCAAAATACAATCCTTGCGATAGATCGGCGTCGATTTTATTTGACCGTAAAGTGCTGTAGTACCCGCGAATCGCGTTGGGATCGCCTTCCAACTTGCCGACCACGGTTCCCGCGTGAATGTGGTCCACGCCTGCCAGGCGCATCCATTTGGCAATCACGCGGAAATTCACTCCGTGCGTCTTCTGTCGCGTGTAGGTTCCATGACCGGCGCGGTGCAGGTGCAGAATCACTCCGTTGCGGCGCGCCCACTTCGCCATCGACTGGATCGCCGTATAGCCGATCGTCAGGTCGATCATCACAATCACCGTGCCGAGATTCTTGGCGAAGTCGGCACGCTCGTACATTTCTTCCATTGTTCCAGCCGTCACGTTCAAATAATGTCCTTTGATCTCGCCGGTCGCGGCCGTGGCGCGGTTTACCGCCTCCATGCAAAATAGAAAGCGGTCACGCCAGCGCATGAAAGGCTGGCTGTTGATGTTCTCGTCGTCTTTAGTGAAGTCGAGGCCGCCGCGCAACGCTTCATAAACTACGCGTCCATAGTTGCGCGCGGAGAGGCCGAGCTTGGGCTTCACCGTGGCGCCCAGCAGCGGACGTCCGAATTTATTCAGGTACTCACGTTCCATCACGATGCCGTGCGCCGGACCCTGAAAAGTTTTTGCGTAGTGCGGAGGTATCCGCATATCTTCCAGACGCAGAGACTTGAGCGCCTTGAAGCCGAACACGTTGCCGATGATCGATGATGTCAGGTTGGCAATCGAGCCCTCTTCGAAAAGATCGATATCGTACGCGATGTAAGCAATATATTGATCCGTGCCCGCCACGGGATCAACCCGGTAACACTTTGCCTGATAGTGTTCGTAAGGCGTGAGGCGATCGGTCCACACAACGGTCCAGGTTGCAGTCGAAGACTCGCCAGCCACTGCTGCCGCCGCTTCGATCGGATCCACCCCTGCCTGCGGCACCAGCCGAAACGCGCATAGTATGTCAGTCGCCTTCGGTTCGTAATCGGCCTCGTAGTATCCCATTTCCGCGTATGGTGTGATGCCCGCGGCCCAACGACTCTTCTTTTTGCCCGAGTTGTTGTTACCAGCCATTTCTGTCTCCCTCAAGAAAATCACTTGCTTGTACAACTTTTGCAGCAGGTCGATGTGACGAATGTTCGAAACAAGAGTGGACGGCGCGTG
Source organism: uncultured Acidobacteriaceae bacterium (assembly GCA_963818865.1). Classification (GTDB taxonomy): domain Bacteria; phylum Acidobacteriota; class Terriglobia; order Terriglobales; family Acidobacteriaceae; genus Sulfotelmatobacter. The sequence goes on along the minus strand of CAWFTQ010000010.1, from coordinate 99,363 downwards.
CAGATTCAGACGAGAGCCGGGCTGGTTGGCCCGGCCGCATTTATCAGCAAATCTGCTCCTCGTACTGAGCGCGACGCTGCTTTTCGAAATCGTTCCGGCTGGTTCGGTTCGCCGGCTCGTCGCTGGCTTCTCTTACTAAGGCAATTTTCCTTCCAACTGAGTCGCAACTCTTGGAATGCCGGGCAGGGGATTTTAAGTAGTTGTTATTGCCTCGTTTTAACGGATTACTTCGGAACCGAAGCCACCGGTGACGACTTCAGCGCCGGCCAGTGAGTGTCACAAATGTCCCACTAGATTAGTGCGGCGTAATACGTAACCCTATGATGCTAATATGATTATTGCCCTAATCTTACGAGAGACATTAGTGACCCACAAGAGGGATATGCATGTCTCATCGCGAAGATCGCGACAAAGGTGAGGAAAGTTTGTGCTTCGCCAGCAGTCGATGGAAGGTGCGCCGCGGAATTTTCGCCAGCGTTGCAGCTCGAGAAATGTTTCCGGCCGCCTTCAGCAAATAGCTCGAGAGTGCTTCCCGTTCGAACTGTTCGATGGCACGCGCCTTGCTTGGCATGAATCCCATCTGCGGTTTGAACGACACTACATCTTGAACGTGCAGCGGAAGATGCTCGGCCTCCACCACGGAGGATGACGTCAAAACAACAGCTCTCTCAATAATGTTTTCCAGTTCGCGAAGATTGCCTGGCCAGGAATAGTTTTTCAACAGTGCAAGCGCCTGTGGGGCGATGCTCTCTACCTTCTTGTTCACCTTAGCGCGGGCTCGCAACAGAAAATATTCGGCGAGAAATGGAATGTCCTCAATCCGCTCGCGCAACGGTGGCAGCGTGATGGAGAAAGTGTTGATGCGGTAAAACAGATCCTCGCGGAAAGTGCCTTCACGGATGGCGGTCTCGAGATTTCGGTTGGTGGCGGCAACAATTCTCACCGAAACCTTTCTGGTACGCATATCGCCGACAGCCCGAATCTCGCCGGTTTGCAGCGTGCGCAGAAATTTTGCCTGAATCTCCAGGGACATGTCGCCAATTTCGTCGAGGAACATGGTGCCGCCATCGGCCTTTTCGAATAATCCTTTGCTATCGTTGTAAGCGCCGGTAAAAGCGCCGCGCCGGTAGCCAAAGAGTTCGCTCTCCAGTAGCGCGGGAGACAATGCCGTGCAATTCAGCGTGACCAGCGGGTGATTGCTGCGGGCGCTGTTGCGATGGATGGCTCGCGCCACCAGTTCTTTCCCCGTCCCGCTCTCACCGCGAATCAAGACAGTCGTTGGAGTAGGAGCGACTTTTGAAATCAGTCCCGAGATTTCCTTCATCTTCAGGTTATTGCCAATGATGAACTCACCCTCAGCCCGCGCTTCCAGTTCGCGCAAAGCAAGCTGGTATTGATCCTGCAGAGATTCAGTGTGATTGCCTTTACCCGCAAACGCGGAGATGAAGCGGGCGGTTTTGCCGCCCACCACTTCAGTTCCGTGCGGACGCAGACGGTAAACTTCACGGGCCACGTCGGGATCGCCAGTCACATCGATAATGAGATCCGCCGTATCGGCTTTCAAGAACTTTCGGTAGTTGGCGGCAACCGGCAAGCCGAGCTCGTGGGCGAGGACGATGCCGGGAGCTCCTTCATCCTTATCCGCAACCCCGACAATCTCGATCCCAGGATCTTTGTGGAACAGTTCCACCAGCGCTCTTCCCCCACGGCCGGCTCCGATAATGATGATTCGAGTCATGCGTCTCTCGAAATAAATCTCTCGACTTAGATCTCCCCGCTTTAAATACCGTTCATGTCCGGATTTCCAGTGCGCCCCACGCCAGGCGCGTATTCTACCGCATCCAGACGGCGCCAGTTCGCTCGTCGCTAAAGTGGAGCGTTGGGTTGGTCGAGCGCCAGGTTAAATCGCAAGAGAGAAGCTTGGCTGTTTTGTAATTCGATCTCGCTTAGGGCGCCGTTATCGATCGTAGGGAATAAAGTGCGGTACTTCGAGAGTGGCACGCCCAGCAAATGACAAAGCGCGACTCGAATCAAGGTGTTGTGCGTAACCACCATCACGCGCCCGCCTGGATAACTGGCCTCAATCTCATTGAAACATTCGATGGCCCGGCGCACAACATCTTGCGGATTTTCACCGCCGGGCAGGTGATAAGAAACGGGATCAGACTGAAAGGCAGCGAAAGCCCCGGGGAAAGTTTGGCTGATCTCAGCATTCGTCAATCCTTCACCCTGACCGAAGTGGATCTCGCGCAGCCGCGAGTCGACGTGGGCAGCGATGCCGGTGGCACATTCTGATGGCGCCGCCGTTTCGCGGGCGCGCAGTAGCGGCGATGTCCAGAGGGCTGCGAGATCGGCCGTCAAAGCCCATTTAGCGAGAAGTTGTGCCTGCTCAGCCCCGCGTGCACTAAGTGGGATGTCACTGCTGCCGGCGTAGCGGTTCTCTGCCTGCCAAATAGTTTCGCCGTGGCGAACCAGAACGAGGCGAGTCACTCTACTTAGCCCTCCTCTCTGCGTGCTCACGAAGAGCAGGTTGGATCCAGCCGCGGCGCGCGAGTTCCTTCACCAGGTATATATACGATTCGTGAAAACGAGCAGTACGATCAGGCCGCGGATTCACAACCTCGCGAATCCGTATCATTTCACGGGCAACGTCTTTCACGCTTCCACCCTTTGCGGCTGCAAGCACAGCCATTCCAAGCGCAGGCTCCGCATTCGCGGGCAGGCGAACCGGCCGTCCGAGAATATCGGCACGAAGCTGGCACCAGTAGTGGCTGCGGGTCGCACCGCCGGTAAAAGTCAGGTTGCCGTTGATGGGTGCGCCCAGCAAGTCGAGAAAATCGAAGCAGAGTCGTTCCACGAACGCTACCCCCTGCAGCAGAGCGGCGTAAAGATCAATCTCATCGACGGGAACCCCGATTACAAATCCTTCCGCATCCGGGGCAACGAAAGGAAAGCGCTCGCCGCGTGAAACCAGGGGATACGCAATCACGCTGGCTGGTTCACGATCCGAGGCGCGTGCGCTCAGTTCGTCAAGATCGCGTCCAGGAAAACGCTGTGTCAGAATTCCAGCCCCGCTGCTGGAAGCTCCTCCGGGCAGCCAGTTCCCATCCGGAGATCGGTGGGAGTAGACAACGCCGGCAGGGTCGCGAATCAAATCAGCCGTCACGCCTTTTATCACGAGTGTTGTTCCTAAGACTGAGTTCCAACTACCGACTTCCAGCCCTCCAGAGGCGATCTGGGCGGCGCACCCATCAGTCATGCCGGCGATGATTGGCGTTCCTGCGGGAATCCCAGTCATCGCAGCGGCTTCGCGGCACACTGTCCCAAGCTGAGTGCCCGGGCGCACGATTTGAGGAAGGATGTGATCAGGGACGCCGAGAGCATTAAATGTTTCAAGCGGCCAGATGTCATGGATGAGATCGTAGCCACTCTTGAGCGCATTGCTAGAGTCTGAGGGAACTTCATGACCAGCGAGCCGGCGATTGATGAAGTCGGCCTGATGAGCCAAACGCGCAGAACGAATCAGCGCATGATTTTCACGCAGCAGCCACAGCAGCTTGGGCAGCGCCCACGAAGACTGCATGCGATATCCGAGCGAAGCCCACGTCGAGGCGCCAACCTCATTCACGATACGCGATTCATGCACCGCCCGCGAATCGTCATACATCAGGCCCGAGGTCAGCGCATTGCCGGAGTGGTCGACAAGAAGGATACTGCCGGAAGTGCCGTCCACAGCCACACTCCGAATGGACGAGGCGGGCAAGTCATCAACCGCTGCACGGCAGGCAGATACCGTGGCGCGCCACCACTCTTCGGGATTTTGTTCGTGACGAGGACCGTCCCGCTGCGTAGCGAGTGGATGAGAGCCTTGCCCAACCAGAAGACCATCGCGGGTAACTGCGGCTGCGCGAACGCTTTGGGTGCCAAGATCAATGCCGAGCCAGCAGCATTCATTCCCTGGGCCACGGTCCACAATGCGATCTTCGTTTCTGGCGGGCTTCAAGTCGGTAAGCGTCGTCGCGAAACGAGGATATCAGGTCGCAGTGCAAAGCGAAGTCAATGCCAAGACCGGCTCCGCCCTTTCAGGCGCCCGCTTCTGAAGAACCTTGCAAAGGCTGAATAATGTGCAGCCCGCACTCTGTCTTTGAAGAGCCAGCCCAGCGTCCTGCCCGTGAGTCTTCTCCCGGACGCACAGCGCGTGTGCAGTGCGTGCAGCCGATGCTGGGATAGCTGCGGTCGTGCAGCGCGTTGTAAGGTATGTCACGCTCGCGGATATATTGCCACACCCGCTTTGAGTTCCAGTCGGCGATGGGATTGATCTTCACCAGGCCAAATTTCTCATCCCACTCGATTTTGCCGGCGCCTGCCCGGGCTGCAGTCTGATCGCGGCGGATACTCGTGACCCAGGCCTGCAGTTCGTCCAGCTTGCGGCGCAGCGGCTCTACTTTTCTCATGTTGCAGCATTGATCGGGATTTCGCAGCCACAGCGCCGGACCGTGAGCCTGTTCTTGTTCCTCCGGCGAAATCAATGGATAAACTCTTTCAATCGCGATGCCGTACTTCTGTTCCACCTGATCCATTAGGTTATAGGTCTCGGGGAAAAGAAATTCGGTGTCCAATGTGAAGAGGCGAAAATTCCGCCTAACGCGCGACGCAATGTCGATCAGGACCATGCCTTCGGCGCCGAAGGCGGAAGAGATCGCGACCGCGCTTCCGAAAGTATCGAAGGCCCAGCCAAGTACGCGCTCGGGTGTCCAACTCTCGGCCGCAGTTTGCAGTTGCGAGATATTCTCTTTCATGCCAATCGCTCCTCTTGTCGCAAACGCTCACTGGAAATAGCGATTTGCACACGCGCGGCTGCGAATGCGCTTTCCATCCCAGGGAAACTTGTTTCTGGCTGACCAGCAGCGTGATCGGCGAACTTCACAACCTCGCCTACAACCAGCAGCGTCGGAGCTTCCAGTTCCGGCGACCGATGGAGATTTGAAATTGTTGTGTGGTGGACTTGCTGTCGGGGAGTGGTCGCCCGCGAAATAATTGCGCAGGGAGTTTCTTTCGCGAATCCGGCGGCTGTGAGGCGGTCGGCCATCTCAGCATAATCGTGACCCGGCATGTAGACGAGAAGAGTTGATTCGCTTGCGTTGAACTTGCTCCACTCCGCATCGGAATTTTCTGCCGCGCGGTGACCTGCCGTCAGCACGAGTGTGGAAGATATTTGCCGATGCGTGAGCGGAATTCCGGCCGCCGCCGCGGCTCCCAGAGCGCAAGTCACGCCTGGAACGATTTCGTACGCGATGTTGCATCGGCGCAAAGCTTCGATCTCTTCGCCCGCGCGGCCGAAGATCAGGGGATCACCGCTCTTCAGCCGCACCACTTGTCTTCCAGAATCCGCCAGCGCGACCAGCAGAAAATTGATTTCTTCCTGCCGCATCGTTTTTGTTCCGCAGCGCTTGCCCACGTTCTGCACTTGGGCGGTGGAAGGAATCAATTTCAATATTTCGGGTGCGACCAGGTCGTCGTGAAGCACCACCTGAGCGGTTTGCAGCAGCCGCAGGGCTTTCACGGTCAGCAGTTCGGGATCGCCCGGACCGGCACCCACCAAATAAACTTTGCCGTTCATGCAGTTACCCTCCTGTCATTCTCAGCAACTCCGTCGGCAACCCCCTTAGCCGACTCTTCGGCCAATGCCGTATTCAAAGCCTCACGGCTGGCAAGCGAGTGCAACAACTCGCGCTTGCGTTCCGGATCGAGATCACTGGCCAGTACCAGCCTTCGCGTGGCTCCGAGTTCCGCGACCCAGGGCGCGTATCCCAGACCAAACTGCCGTTCAAGCTGTTGCCGAATTCTTTGAGCCAGAGACGGACTTTGACCGCTGGTGGAGATCGCAATCTGAAGATCGCCGCGACGCACCACCGCGGGATAATAGAAGTCGCAATATTCCGGAACATCGACCACGTTGCACAGAACGCCACGCTTCTCGGCTTCGCGATAAATAAATTGGTTGAGGCCGGGCGAAGCAGTGGCGACGATCGCTAGAAATGCTGCATCGAGATCTTCCGGAGTAAAGGCGCGGAGCTCGAGCGCGATCTTTCCTTCTCGTGCCCACTCATGCACCGCTGCGGCTGCTTTCAGGGCTACTACGTGGACGCAGGCACCCGTGTCGATGAGGCCGCCGATCTTGACTTCGCCGACTTTCCCGGCGCCGACCACAAGGCAATGTTTGCCTTCGAGTTTCAGGAACATCGCAAATAAGCTGCTCATTGTTTCTTTCAACTCTCGTTTCTTCAACCTTCCACGGTGCTGGGGACGCGTCCCTCGGGCAAATCGCGCGCGACTGCATCCACCGTTTGTCCGGCCAGGTAGTCCCGCAACTCCGCATCGCTGTGGCGAGCAAAAAAATGCCGGAGATTTTCGTCGGCGTCGCCATCGGCCAGATATCTCCGCAGAAGCCGCTCGATGGCCTCCGGAACCTCAGTTGCAAGGCAGCGATAGCCCACCGGTCTTGCGATGGACTGGTTCAAACCCAGCGCTCCGCCCAGGCAGAAGTAATAGGCGTCTACCATTTGCCCGCTGACTTTCAGTTTCTTGCCTTCGATTCCTATGTCGGCGATCCAGTGTTGGCCGCAACTATTCGGGCAACCCGTGACGTGCAGCTTCAGATGCTGCTCAAACCCTGGCAGCCGCTCTTCGAGTTCTTCCACCAGCCAGCGCGAGAAAGCCTTGGTCTCCGTGATAGCGAGCTTGCAAAATTCGCTTCCGCTGCAGGCGATGGCTCCGCGGAAAAACGGAGAACCCCCTACCGACAGCCCGATTGCGCCTAGCTCTTTGGCCAACTCCTCGGCGCGTAAGCGGGGGACGTTGACGATGAGCAGGTTCTGCATGTTGGTGGTGCGCAATTCGCCGCCCGCGAAGCGGTCGGCAAGATCCGCGGCGGCATCCATTTGTTCGGGTGTGATTCTCCCGCGCAAAACCGCAGAACCCACATAGCAGTAGCCCGGCTGCTTTTGCGCATGGATGCCGACGTGATCGCGGTACACATCTGCGGGCGGATTCTCCGGTTCGGCGGGATCGAGTTGAAATCCGATCCGCCGCTCCAGTTCTTTTTCGAAATCGCCCGGAGTCCACCCATGGCGCAGGAATAGAAATTTCAGCCGCGCTCTTTCGCGGTGCTCGCGCAATGGTTCGCAGTCCCGAAACAACTCGGCGATTCCTTTGATTACCGGCAGAACCTGATTCCAACGTACGAAGGCGTTCAGCGGAGCACCCAGATAAGGCTCAGTAGAAAGTCCGCCGCCGACGCGCAATGCAAAACCGATCTCAGACTCGCCATGAAGCACCCGCTCGACCGCAGTCAGGCCAACATCGTTGATCTCCGGATACGGGCACCACACGCGGCATCCCGTGATGGAAATCTTGAATTTACGCGGCAGGTTGTAGAACTCGGCATTGCCTGCCAGCATACGATCCGCTGCCAGCGCGAGTGACGATGCATCGCATATCTCATCTGCATCCACACCCGCAACCGGGCAGCCCGTAATGTTGCGCGTGACGTCTCCGCAGGCGCCAGTCGTATTCAGACCGACGCGCCAAAGTTCTTCCAGCACTTCCGGAAGAGCCTCGATGGTCACCCAGTGCAGTTGAATGTTTTGCCGCACGGTGAGATCGGCGGTGCAGCGAGCATAGCGGCGCGTAAGAGCGGAGATGGTTCGCAGTTGATCGGATCGCAACAGGCCGTTCGGAATCCGAATCCTCAGCATGAAGAACGGCAGAGCGCGTCCCTGGCCGCCTTGGCCGCCGACCACGCCCGCGCCATCGCCCTGTGTGTACACTCCCCACCAGCGGAAATATGTGCCAATCCATTCGGAGGGGATCGACTCGAAGCCTTCGCGCGCAAAGCGGCGAATCTCGGCCAGTCCTTCCCATGGATTCATTGCGCGCTTCAGGCGTTCGGACTTCTGAGCTTTAGTTTCTGCAACTGCGTTGGTCATAAGTAGCCGCCAAAAAGAAAAAACCCACCGCCAGAGGATGTCTGGCGGTGGGTTATAACTGCCGATAACTAGGAAAGTCTTAAGTCAGCAATTTACCTCCGCCAGAGCACACGAATGCACAACAACAACATGCACACATGCACTCCTGACGAAAGTTGCTGAAACTAATCATGCTGGTTTGGATGCTAGGCTGAGCCCTGGGATTCGTCAACTTACTTTCGATGAATAATTTCGATCCAAAGCATCTGATTCTTGCAAGGCCGCAAGCTTCCCGGATCAAAGGTTGACAGGGCGTGCCCTGGCAGAGGAGCAAGAGTCCAATCTGCCAAGGCACGTAAATCGTCGTCATTTCAAGGATCAAATCGGGTTCGACAAATCCCAGCGGAATTAGGCAAAATGCAAGGATTTGATCAGCTTTTAATCCTCCGTCCCAAATTTTTTCAGGTCTTCCGGTCCGTCTGCCAACGCTACCGCCTCTTTGCCCTGGACCAGTTCCCGGATGCTTTCCACCACGTCAGGATTGGCCAAGGTCGAGATATCTCCAGTTTTCATATTGTTGGAGAGGGCGGCGAGAACACGGCGCATGAGCTTGCCGGATCGGGTCTTGGGCATATCTGGAACGATGTGGATATGCTTCGGACGGGCAATCTTTCCAATGATGGTTTCAATGGCCGTGTTGATCTTGTTCACGATCGCCGGGCTGGCTTGGACACCGGGCTTCAAGGCGATATAGACCTCGGGCACGCGGCCCTTGATCTCGTCCGCCACCGGCACCACCGCGGCTTCTGCCACCTCGGGAACCGTCAGGCAGGCCGACTCGATTTCCTTTGTGCCCAGGCGGTGGCCGGCCACATTGATGACATCATCGACTCGACCGAGAATGCGGAAATAGCCGTCGGCGGCCAGCACCGCTCCATCCGATGCAAAATATGGCCAGTCATGCCAGTCTTTGCTGTTGCGATTCTTGCAGTATTTTGCGTAGTACTGGGTAACGAAGCGGTCATGATCACCCCAAATGGTCTGCATGATCCCTGGCCAGGGGTTCCGGATGCAGATGTTCCCGGCCTTACCTGATCCAGCCGTGACTTCCTGGTTGTTTTCGTCATAAATTACGGGATAGATTCCGGGCACGCCTGGGCCCGCACTGCCTGGCTTCATCGGATCCAGCGCGGGTTTCGTGCTGCACAGGAATCCTCCGTTTTCGGTTTGCCACCAGGTGTCGACAATCACAGCTTCACCTTTGCCCACCGTGTCGTGATACCAGCGCCAAACCTCCGGCTCGATGGGTTCTCCCACCGTGGTCATGTGCTTGAAGTGGTAGTTGTACTTGGGGGGTTCATCGTGACCGGCCTTGCGCAACATGCGAATCGCCGTGGGCGAAGTGTGGAAGATGTTGACATCCAGGCGCTCGGCGATTCTCCATACTCGACCGGCGTCGGGGTAAGTAGGAACGCCCTCGTAGAGGACACTGGTAGCGGCCAAGGCCAGCGGACCGTAAACGATATAGGAGTGGCCCGTGATCCAGCCAATGTCGGCCATGCACCAGTACACATCCTCGGGATGAATGTCCTGAATGTACTTGGAGGTGCCAGTCACGTAGGCGAGGTAGCCGCCCGTGCGGTGTTGGCAGCCTTTGGGCTTTCCGGTGCTGCCGCTGGTGTACATAAGAAACAGCGGCGCTTCCGCATCCATGGGGACGGGAGGCACGATCTCACCCGCGTATTTCGGAAGGATCTCGTCGACGAAGAAGTCGCGCCCTTTTACAAAAGGTGTGGCGGAGGCATTCTGGCCCGCGTTCCGCCTCCAGACCAGGACCTTGTCCACGGTCTGCCCTTCGTGCTTGGCCGTAGTCAGAGCGATCTCGGCGGCCGCTTTGTGGTCGAGGAGTTTGCCATTGCGATAGTAACCGTCCATCGTGATCAGGACGTGGCTTTGCGAATCGGCGGCACGCATGCCGCAAGCTTCGCCGCTGAAGCCGCCGAATACAACGGAGTGAATCACGCCCAGGCGGGCACATGCCAGCATGGTAATGGGCAACTCGGGGACCATCGGCATGTGAACGGTGACGCGATCTCCGCTCTTTAGACCGCAGAAATCGCGAAGCAGCGCCGCGAATTCATTCACTCGCACGTAGAGCTCGCGGTAGGTGACGGATACGGGCGCTTCGGATTCCGGCTCCGGTACAAAGATCAATGCCGCTTTGTTCTTGTACTTGGCGAGGTGCCGGTCCACGCAGTTGTACGAGGCGTTGATCTTGCCGCCCACGAACCACTTCCAGAACGGAGGGTCACTGGTGTCGAGCGTGGTGTGCCAGTACTGGTCCCAGCTCAACAGGTCGGCGTACTCCCGGAAACATTCCGGGAAATTCTTCTCGCTGAAGCGTTCGATGACGTTGGGATCGGTCAGGTTTGCCTGGCCGACGAACTTTGCGGAGGGATAATAATATTCTTCTTCCCGCCAATGAACTGCGATCTGAGCCTCGCTGGTCTCAATCACCGCACCTTGTATCGGAAGCGTCCGAGCCATATCAATCACTCCTTGAGATTTTGAATTTGTGATGCAATCCCGGCGGTTCTTCGCCAGTGTTTACTAGGGCTGACGGAGCGCGCCCTCGCGCTCCCTTCGAACCCCATATGATGGAACAATCCTGCGCCTCACGGCAACGCCTTTCTGGAAGCTAGGCTACGGCTTGCACCTTCTTTCCTAGCGCTCCTTCCGGCGCGACCGGGCGTTTGACTGCCAGTTCGCAGAGCAGGGCAACTGCCGCCAGACCTGCGGCGGCGTAGAACGCCATTTGGTAGTTGTGGTACTTGTCGAACATCCAACCACCGATACGGCCTCCGAGCAGACCAGCCACACCCCACGCAGTAAATAACATGCCGTAGTTGAGCCCCAGGTTCTTGGTGCCCCAGAAGTCGGCCGCCGTCGCTCCATTCACCGAAAGCTGTGTGCCGTAGCACCAGTAGACGATAAACAACATCACGAACAACGCCACCACGTTGCCGCCCACGTAATACAGAATGGGCATAGCCAGCATCGAAATTCCGATCATGAGTCGCAACACGTTGACCCGGCCGAGTGTATCCGACATCCAGCCCGACAAAATACGGCCCGAGGCATTTCCCGTGGCGCCCACCACCAGGCCAAACGAAGCCAGCGTGGTGCTGGGTATGCCCACACTCTTGGCGAACGGCACCAACTGGCTGATGACCATGAGACCGGCTGCGCAGCCAAACGCATACCCCACCCATAGCAGGTAGAACGAAGGAGTGGCCAGCACTTCGCTCGGGGAAAAGTCATAGGACGTGGCCGCAGCCTTGGAAGCCGGAGTAGGCACCCAGCCAGCAGGTTTGTAACCGGCGGGTGGATTCTTCAGCAGGAACGCGCCAAACACTGTCATTGCGAAGAAGATGACGCCCAGCACTTGGAAGGTAGTGCGCCAGCCAAAATGCGGGATCAGGTAGCTGGCCGCCAGTGGGCCAAAGATGGCTGAACCGCCGCCGTACCCGCCCACCGCCAGTCCCACCGCCAGACCGCGTTTGTCCGGAAACCACTTCGACATAACCGGAATCGGGGTCGCGTAGCCAAAGCCGTTGCCCAACCCTCCAAGCACGCCAAAGAAGATAAAAAACTTGGTTAAGCTGTCGGCAGAAGAGCAGAGGAAAAAGCCCAGGCTCACCAGAATCGCGCCGATCAAGGAAATTTTGAAAGGCCCGAGTTTATCCTGCAAGCGGCCAGCTACTATGAAGGTTAGCGCGAAGACCACCACCGCGATGATGAACACATTGGAGGTCTCAGCCCGCTTCCAGTGAAATTCTTTTTCTAACGGAGCTACGAACACACTCCAGGCATAAAGCGAGCCCAGCGCGAGGTTCATAGACACCCCGCCCACTACGCGCCACCAGCGACTTATTCCAAGAGTGCCGCTATCAGATCCATTTGCCATACCTTTTCTCCTTTACAGAGAGTGAAATGAGAAGCGCGAACTGTCTTTCTCCGACAATCTTTTTAATACTGTTTCGGATACAGCTTTCTACGCTGCGCGCCTGGGCGCACTGTCAAGCTTCCAAATTCGACCTGCCGCAGCAATCCGGCTTACGGCTGCGTCTTTTGTAAACTAGCCGTGACGTTTACAACTCCCGAACCCTTCTCGACTGTAAGGTCTCGCGTCCATGGAGCGAACCCTGGCAAGGAAAAGGCGACAACATGCGTGCCAGGGCTGACGGCGATTTCGGAAGGCGTGCTGCCCACATACTTGCCATCAAGATTGATGTCGGCTCCCGCCGGTGTCGAGGCGAAATTGCACCTCACCTTCTCTAAGCCTTTCTCCGGTAAGACTTGCTGCGCCGCGACAGCGGGCGCGGCCGGCGCGGGGGCCGGTGAACTCTGCCCTGACGCGGCAGCCGGGACTGGCTGCGTTGCAAGTGTGGCCGCAGCCGCCGGCTGACTTGCCTTCGCATCCGACGCTACCAGCGTGTACAACTGCTTTCGCGTTTTGCCCTTGTCGTCCAGGTAGTACACCTCAAGCCCGTGTTTCTCTCTTCGGGCGTCAAAGCTTGCTCCCTTGGGCAGCGGAACGCACCTGGAATATTTTGATTCGACGGTGCAACTAATACGGAACGGCGGCTGGTTGTCTTCCTGCACCAGCAAGGTACTTAGCAGAGGCACGTTGGTAGTGGAACGGCAATATGCATCGAAAGTAAGTTGTTCACAATTCTGGGGGACGCCGTTGTTGTCAGGGGTCAACGCTCGGGTTACAGAATCCAGAACCGTGATCCGAACCATGTCTTTCGACACCACGTCTTTCGACGCGGCGGCATTTGCGACCATGGCCGCCAACAAAAGACCCATCTGCAAAGCTGCGATTTTACGGATACTCATGAAACCGACTCCTCCCAAACACTCCGCAGACATCGCACACCTGTTTTCCCAACGACTCTGGAAGCCAGTCGCGCAGTTTCGCTACATTCTGCTCCCCCTGATGTGCTTCGCACAACAGCTTTTCCTGGAGGAGGTTTGGGAGGACAGATTCACCTGCGGGCAATCGCCCGAACGGAACCCGTCCTCCTCCCTTTTGTAGCCGAGTGCCCTCAGTGTGCACTGGCCGTCTCAGCGATCCAACCGGGAACCCCGGCGGACCCGGTTTGGGCCCGCTGGGGATGAATGGTCGGTCTAGAACGTAAAGATCGGCCCGAATTCGGTGCGGTGATCCTGCCATTCGTTGGATGGCTGTCCAGCAATTGTGTACAAGAGGATGTGGTCGAATCCACGCGTCGCGTAGACCGACTGTTCGAAGCCGAACGAGCACCAGTTGTTGAATTTGTAGTTCAGGGTCGCTATGGCACTCTTGCCCATCGACATCGGGAGTCCTCCATTGCAGGTCACGCCGCTTACGCCCTTGACATAGTCTGCGGAGGCGCAGGTAACGCCATTGGCGCGGTTCTGGTCGCTATCCACGACCTGGTCCTTGCCGATGGTGAACGAAAGCTGCCAGCCCGCGTTGTGGCCATGCGGATTGGCATTGAACCAGCGGGAAAGCGGCAAGCCGAGCTGGAGGAATCCGCCAAAGGCCTGGATGGGCTTCTGCGGAGCAACCACGACCTGTCCAGCCCCGTTGGTTCCGAGGACGGTGCCACCCTGAGCAGCCAGCGGACCGCCATCGGCAGTTTCGAAAGGCCCGACGACGTTCGTCAGCCCGGATACGTCGGTGAAGAAACTGTTGATCTGGCCGCCGAAGAAGAAGCGCATATCGGCGCCCTTATAAGCGGTCGCCACCAAGGTAAACCATCGCGTGGGCAATTGCGCCACGATTTGGCCGCCCCACATTGCGCTGGATGCTTGAAAGCCGTTCGGAAAGGCAGCTTCGTAGTTCGCTGGAATAATAGTTGTGTCTGCGCCGCAAGTCGCCGGGGGTAGGCAGTATGACGAGTTGGGAACGATTGATGTGCGCCTGGCATGAAATCCAGCCAGAGCGATTTGTGCCGGGGCTACACCCTTCGCCTTGTCGAGTTGGAAACTCAAAGCCGCTCGGGCTTCGTATTCCGGACGGTCGGAGTCGGCACCCTCGCGCTCGCCTTCCCCGAGCTGTGCGGCGAGCCCGTTGCCGGCCGCGTTCCCGAGCTTCAGGATTTCGCTTGAGGTGGGCATCATGACCCCAAATTGACCCTCGAGGTTGACGTGATTCTCCTTATTCAGCGTCTGGATGAAGCCGCCCCGCAGTTGTGGCGAACGCTCGTAAGTGTTGCCCCAAAATGCGCCATTGAAGGTGGTTTCAAATATATTCATCAGTGCGCCGGACCCGAAAAGCGTCCAGTCCTCCCCACCGACGAAGAAGATGTCAGTGGTCTCGCTGGCGTGGTAATCCATGCGCACGTAGGCCAAGCGCAGTTGCGGCTGGGGTCTGGCAATCGACGAAACGTCGCGGTTGTCGACTTCGCTGAAGTTGCCTTCGAAGTCGCCTTCGATCTTGCCGGTCAGCGTCAGGTTTTTAGAAATGTCAGGCCATTCGAGGTTGAGGCCAAAGCGCGTGGACCGCGCCTTGACGTGGACTTCGGGATCCTGCGTCGGGCCGGTGTTGAAAGTCGAGTTAGGCCCGGCATTCAACCATATGCCGGGAAACGGGAAGTCGTCGCCATCGGGGTCGCTGCTGTCATGGACGATCGACGCCTTGATGAAGCCATAAGGGGCCAGCGTGAGCGGCCCAACCTTAATCCCATTTAGACCGCCGGTCTTTGGCGGGTCGACTGGGAACACCCTCACGGGAGCCACCGCTGGTACCACAGCCGGTGGGTTAAGCGATGGCGCTCCAGCTATCCTTGGGGTCTGTGACGTCTGCTGCGCGGGCTCAGCCTCGGGGTTTGCGGCTGAGATAGCAACCGTTTCTGACACGGCTGCGGAAACGGGGGCGGGGGCGGGTGCGGACGGGCTGGCGGCAGCAGACAGATCCGCCGCGCTCACTATTCCTTTGCGCGAAAGTGCTTCTACCAAAGCTTGGAATTGAGCGTTGGGAGCGGCATTGCGAATCGCGTTGGCTTCCGTGGGTACGAGTACGCCTTTCATCACCAGCACGCCCAGCAAAGCCGTAACGTTTGCATTTCCTGCGACAGGAGCGGGGTTCGGGTTTGGGGTCGGACTTGCCGGCACGGCCGCAGGGGCGGCGTCCGCTGTGTTGGCTGAGGGAGTGCTTTTCGCGTCGGTGGCATCGTTGGTTCCGGCGAAGACCGGCGCGACCGCTACGACCGCTACTAGTGAAGTGCAAAGCCATCTCTTAAAGCTCATAAGTATGTTGTTCTCCTAACCGGGAGCCTTTCATTGAAATAGTTAAATGTCTGCCGAGGGCCCTGTCGTACACTGCGGCTTGAGATCGCGACTTAGATCGACTTGCTTCGCGCTGGACCGTCCGAAATTCCTCCGCCCAGCCCTAAGGGCCGGAAGGCTAGCATAAAAACTGTTAGCTGTAAACAGAAATTACGATTCGTCAGCAGTTTCAAAACGGAACGCAGCGTATGGAAATTCACGCAGCATCCAGTGGCCGGACGAAGCCAACGGTGTTTCTCGGCGTCAACATTGACGATGTCTCCGGGTTCCGGCTCTAAACTTAAAACACGATATGGAGGGAAACCGTACTTTGTTGTTTCGAATGAAGCTGTGACGCCGATCACTGCTCTGCGTGATTCAACCCCGACGTTATTGTTGAAACCTGCCTTCTCGACAAGCCCGCCGCCCAGTTTCTCGATATGTGAGCAAGGCAATCACGAACTGGAGCTTTCGAATAGCCATTGGCGCGAAAACACACTATCCTGTGATCTGCGTCACTGCCACCGACTCACGCGCGGAGCAGAATCGACGCCGTCAGGTTCGCACTCGTCGCCTTCTCGGAGGTCCACATGAGCCCCATCACCGTCGAGAAACCAGAAAACATTTCCAATTTGCTGGCCATGGATGAGGAATACGCCGCGCCGCAGATTGTGGCCGACAATACGATTCAGAAGGATTGGTTAGGCGAGTGTGAACGCTCGCAGAAAGATCCCGAAGCTTTCTGGGGCGACTACGCGTCCCGCTTCGCCTGGTCGCGGCCGTGGAGCAAAGTGATGGAGTGGGACGGCGTTCATCACAAGTGGTTCACCGGCGCCAAAACCAACATCACGATCAATGCGCTGGATCGTCACGCCAATTCGGATCGCTGCAATCGCGCCGCCTTCATCTGGCTGGGCGAAGATGGCAGCGAGCGCATCGTTACCTATGGCCAGCTCTACCGCATGGTCTGCCGCTTCGCCAATGGCTTGAAATCGTTGGGCGTGGTGAAAGGCGATCGCGTCGTCATTTATATGCCGCTGACGATTGAAGGCACAGTGGCGATGCTCGCCTGCGCTCGTCTCGGCGCAATCCATTCTGTGGTTTATGCCGGCCTGGGTCACACTGCTCTGCGCGACCGCATTACCGATGCAGAAGCGAAGGTAGTCATCGTGGGAGACGTGGGCTTCCGCCGCGGAAAGACAGTAGCCCTCAAAGCCATCGTCGATGAGGCTGTAGAGAATTTGGAGTTCGTCGAGAAAGTCGTCGCGTATTCGCGGGCCCACGCCGAACTTACCGCTCCTCGTGAAATCGACTTCAATGAATTGCTGAAGTTTGCTCCCGACTGTCCCGCGGAGGAGATGGATGCCGAAGATCCTCTCTTCCTGCTGTACACCTCGGGTTCCACCGGCAAGCCCAAAGGCGTGGTGCACGTCCACGGCGGTTACATGGTTGGCACCACTTACCATTTGGAAAACTACTACGATGTTGGCGACCGCGACATTTTCTGGTGTACATCGGACATTGGTTGGGTCGTCGGACATTCTTATATCGTCTACGCGCCGCTGTGCGCAGGTGTGACCACGCTGTTCCGCGAAGGAGCAATCGACTATCCGAATCCTGGAATTGCCTGGGAAATCGTAGAGCGCTACGGCGTGACCAAAATGTTTACCGCGCCCACCGCGTTGCGAATGTTCATGCGCTACGGCGACGCCTATCCCGCAGCGCATGATCTGACAACTTTGCGCGTGATTGCCTGCGCCGGCGAACCGTTGAATCCCGAAGCCTGGCGCTGGGCGCAAACTCATCTGGCCGGGGACGGCAAGTGGGGCTATGTGATCGACAATTGGTGGCAGACCGAGTTGGGCGGCCCAGCTCTGGGTACTCCGCCATCGATGGCGATGCGTCCGGGAAAAGTTGGCGTGGCCGTGCCCGGAGCCGAGGCCGATGTGCTCGACGAGAACGGCAAGTCAGTGCCTCCTGGAATGGGAGGTCGATTGGTGCTCAAACGGCCATTTCCTCACATGCTGCGCACCGTGTGGCGCGACCCGGCGCGCTACGAGCGCGACTGGCAAGTCATCCCCGGCTGCTACGTCACCGGCGACGTTGCCACGCGAGACAAGGATGGATACATCGCCGTCCTGGGCCGCTACGATGACGTGCTCAACGTGGCCGGACACCGCATCGGCACGGCAGAAGTGGAGAGTGCACTGGTGTCGCATCCGGCGGTTGCAGAAGCCGCGGCTATTGGCGTGCCTGACGCGATGAAGGGTGAGACCATCAAAGTGTTCGTGCAAGTCCGTGCCGATCACGTCGCCTCTGAAGCTCTATCCGCGGCGCTGATCGAACACGTGCGCCGGGAACTCGGCCCGATCGCTACTCCATCGTCGTTGGAATTTGTGGCTGCGCTGCCCAAGACGAGATCCGGGAAAATTCTGCGCCGCTTTCTCAAGGCGAAAGAAGCAGGCGTCGACGCGGGCGATGTTTCCACCATGGAAGGCTGATCGTCGGACGGCTGATCGCCCCCTCAGCCCGGAGAATTTCGTCGATATAATTCCTGCCCGAGAAGCTGTGTCCGCTTTCCGACTGGAGTTTGCGAAAACGACGCCCGCCTTCCTCACCAATTCTCCCAGCCCCGCGGCGAAAGTTCCTGAAAGACCAATCGCTCATCTCCATCCATACTTGGCACGGACGTGCTAAATTACTAACCATCCCACGGAGCAATGCGATGCCTTTCCATGACCTACGGATCGCAGTCCGCCATTTGCTGAAGTCGCCCGGATTTGCCTCCACCGCCGTGCTGATGCTCGCCTTAGGGATCGGCGCCACAACCGCCATCTTTTCCATCGTTGAAGGCGTGCTGCTGCGCCCGCTGCCATTTCCGGATCCCGAGAGGCTGGTGGCGACTGGAGATATTCTGCAAGGTGCGGATTTTGGGGGTAACGGTGAGGCTGGGGTCACGGCTCCCGACATTCAAGCCTACACGCGCAATACGCACAGTTTCGAGAGTCTCGGCGGGTATACGCAAAATGGTTATGAGTTGTCGGGCGTTGGCGAGCCGGCGCAGGTGATCGGGGCTCGGCTCTCGGGCGGAGTGTTCCCGGCGCTCGAGGTTGCGCCGCTGATGGGGCGTTTCTTTACCCAGCAGGAGGACGACCAAAAAGAGCAAGTAGCGGTAATCAGTTATTCGCTCTGGCAAAACCGCCTGCACGGCGATCCGCGCGTGCTGGGAACCAAGATCCTGCTTGATCGCAAGCCTTACGAAATCATCGGCGTCATGCCGCGCAACTTTGAGTTCCCGCTGGTGCCAGGACGCCTGAACAACAGTGAGCTATGGGTGCCGATGAGCTTCACCGCGCAGGAGCTTTCGACCGCAGGGGCGTCTTCGTGGAACTTCAACATGGTGGGACGGCTGAAGCCGGAAATCACTCCGGCGCAGGCGGAGAGCGATGCCGAGCGCGTGGCCCAGGAAATAATGCGAAACTATCCTGCCTCAATGGCGAGCCTGCACATACGCGCGGTCGTGCGCTCGCTGCACGAGGAAACGGTCGGGCAGGCTCGTCAATTGGTGCGCACTTTGTTTCTGGCTATCGTTGTCGTGTTGCTGATTGCCTGCGCCAATCTTGCCGGATTGTTGTTGGTGCGCGCCATCCGCCGTCGCCGCGAAGTTGCCGTCCGCCTGGCACTGGGCGCGCGTGCCGGAGTGTTGCTGCGGCAGGCGATTCTCGAAAGCCTTGTGTTGAGCGTGACTGGAGGCGTGCTCGGTCTGCTCCTCGCCGCGATCGCGTTGCGCGTGGGCGTGAGCCGGCTGCCCGAGACGCTGCCTCGCATTGATGAGATCGGCCTCGATTGGCGGGTAGTGTTGTTCGCGATCGCCCTCGCGGTGCTCACCGGCATACTTTGTGGACTCGCCCCGGCTTTCGCCGCGCTGCGCACCAGCGTGAATGAGACTCTCAAGGAAGGTGGACGCACGGGCACGCCTGGCGGCGGCCACGCGCTGCTCCGCTCCGCGCTGGTCGTCGGCGAGATTGCTATCGCACTGGCCCTGCTCGTCGCTTCCGGATTGCTGCTGCGGAGTTTTGAAAAAATGCGCGCCGTCAATCTCGGCTTTCGGCCGGACCATGTCCTTACGGCTTCCTACTCGTTGCCACAAAAGCAGTACGCAACGCAGCCGGCGGTGGACGAATTCAATGACGAATTGATTCGAAGCCTCCAGCCGCTTCCGGGCATAAAATCCGTGGGGCTTACATCGTTTCTGCCGGCTTCAGGTAACAACAGCAATACCGCATTTGTCCCAGAAGGCTACGTCCCACCACCCGGCGCCAACCTGAACCTCGGTACGCCGGTGCAGGTGCTGGGTGATTATCTGCAGGCGATGCAGATTCCATTGCTAGCCGGCCGCTTCTTCACCCCAGCGGACACCGCCAACGCACAACTGGTTGCGATCGTTAACCACAAGCTCGCTGAGCACTACTGGCCAGGGTCCGATCCCATCGGGAAGCGCCTGCGCATCGGGACCCAGGAAATGCAGACACCCTGGGTGACCATTGTAGGTGAAGTTGCCGACGTGAAGGAAAGCTCACCCGACATGCCCACTAAGGAACAGTACTATCAGCCGGTCAAACAGTTTGAAAAATCCCTGGGCTCCCTGGCCTCGCCTACGGATCTGCAGGGCAACGGCGGTTACATTGCGTTACACACCGCGATGGACCCTGAGCAGGTGGCCAGTGTTTTGCGCGCGACGGTCCGTTCCATCGATCCCCAGTTGCCGCTCGACCAGGTGCAAAGCATGGAGCGCGCGGTCTCCGACAGCGAAGCGCCGCGCCGCTTCAACACCGCAGTTATTGCGGCCTTTGCCATCGCGGCAGTGCTGCTGTCGGTCCTCGGTATTTACAGCGTCATTGCGTTCTCGGCTGCCCTTCGCGAGCAGGAAATGGCAATCCGCATTGCTCTAGGGTCGCAACGGTCGGGAATCCTGGGCTTGGTCTTTGCGTCCGCGGCCAAACTTGCAACTGCAGGTTGCGCTCTCGGATTGCTGGGGGCCGCCGCAGCCTCGCATGTGCTGAAGTCGTTGCTGTTCGCGGTGAGCCCGTTTGACCCCTTTGTGCTGGCGCTGGCCGCGGTCCTGGTGCTGATTCTGGCGTTGGTCGCTTCGTTACTGCCCGCGCGGCGCGCAGCTTCCATCGATCCCATGAAGGCTCTGCGGGCAGATTGAAATTCGAGTCGTTTCGCAGCCGTCCGTTTATGGACAGTCGATTCTATTAGCGGACACTGCTAAACTCGTCAACGATGTCTAGGACTAAGATTTTAAACGAGATAGATAGGCTCTCACTGCGGCTCGAAAATTGCACTATCTTGAGCGATGGATATCGCACGGCCAGAATTCAAGGTTCAGAAACGTCGTCGGCAAATGGTGTGGCTTGCGGGCGGCATCGTGCTCCTCATCGCTGTCACCATCGGCGTATCGCGCCTGAAGCCGGCAGCACCCGAGGTTGAGCGCAGTACGGTGTGGACCGACACCGTGAAGCGTGGATCGATGCTCCGCCAGGTTCGAGGGCTCGGTTCCCTCATTCCCAGCCAGGAGTTCACCCGTCAAATACCCGCAGAGACAGAGGCTACCGTGGTTCGCATCCATATGCTTCCCGGTTCGCAAGTGAAGGCGGACACCGTTCTGTTGGAGATGAGCAATCCACAAGTGGAGCAGGCCGCACTCGATGCGAAACTTCAACTGAAAGCCGCTGAAGCCGCATATCAGAGTCAGCGAGTCAAGTTGCAGAGCGACTTGATGACCCAGAAAGCCGGAGCCGCGACAGTGACTGCGGATTACAGCCAGGCAAAACTGCAGGCCGAAACCGACAAGGCTCTCTATGATCTCGGTGTGATTTCCGGACTCGCGTACAAGAATTCAAAAAGTAAAGCTGATGAGCTGACTACGCGCAACAATATTGAGGACCAGCGGCTGGATATCAACCAGAAAGCGATAGAGTCGCAGATGGCCGAACAGCAGGCCAAAGTGGATGAGAGCCGCGCGCTCGCTCAACTGAAACAGAAGCAGTTGGACGCACTGAAAGTTCGCGCCGGAATCGAAGGCGTGCTCGTCGATTTACCGTTGCAAGTTGGTCAGCACGTTTTACCTGGCACGATGCTGGCGAAAATTGTGCAGCCGGATCACCTGATAGCAGAATTGAAGGTCGCCGAGACGCAGGCACGCGACGTGCAGATCGGCCAACCCGCGCTGGTCGATACGCACAATGGAACGGTTGCCGGGTCTGTGATGCGGGTCGATCCGGCGGTTCAGAACGGCACCGTCACCGTAGACGTGAAACTCACGGGTGAACTCCCAAAGGGGGCTCGGCCCGATTTGAGCGTCGATGGAACCATCGACTTGGAACATCTGGATGATGTTCTTTACGTTGGCCGTCCCGCATTCGGTCAGGAGAATAGCACTATCAGCCTGTTCAAACTTGATTCCGACGGCAAGGGCGCGGTGCGTGTTCCGGTGAAAGTTGGACGCGCCTCAGTGAATTCGATACAGATTATTGAAGGATTGCACGCGGGCGACACGGTCATTCTGTCCGACATGTCGCGCTCCGATAACACCGACCGCATCCGGCTTGATTAATCGCAAACAATCGACGCAAGAACGAGGTAAACACTATGACTGAAGCAGGACAGCCGCTCATCGAGATTGAGAACATGACAAAAGTCTTTTACACCGATGAGGTCGAGACCCACGCGCTCTCCGGAGTTCATCTGGCGATTCGAAAAGGAGAGTACGTCGCCATGTCCGGGCCTTCGGGCTGCGGGAAGTCCACGCTGCTCTCGATTATTGGTCTGCTCGACACTCCAACCGGCGGCAGCTATCGCTTGAATGATCAGCCCGTCGAGAACCTGGATTTTGCCCAGCGCTCGCGCATTCGCAATCAGGAAATTGGATTCATTTTTCAGAGTTTCAATCTGATTGGCGATCTCACAGTTTATGAAAATGTGGAACTGCCGCTGACCTACCGCCAGAAAATGCCCGCCGCCGATCGCAAGAAACGCGTGATGGAATCGCTCGAACGAGTGGGCATGGCACACCGGGTGCGGCACTATCCTTCCCAGCTCTCCGGCGGACAACAGCAGCGTGTTGCCGTGGCGCGTGCTCTTGCCGGACATCCTTCCATCCTGCTGGCGGACGAGCCTACTGGAAATCTGGACTCCCGTAACGGCGAGGCCGTGATGGAGTTGCTGCAGAATCTGCACGCCGACGGAGCCACCATCTGTATGGTGACGCACGACCCCCGCTTCGCCAAACACGCCCAACGCGAAGTGCATCTGTTCGATGGCAAAGTGGTGGCAGAAGACGAATTGAAAAAGCTGATGGCGGATGTGCATGCATGAGCGGGTTGCTCCAGGACCTTCGCTACGCGCTCCGACAGCTTCGCAAGAGTCAGGGGTTCAGCGAACCCGAGCAGTGGCCGACTCGGCTTGGCATCCGCAGCTCATTCCGAAGTCTTAGGCATCAAGCCTCTGATCGGTCGTTTTTTCACCGCAGCGGCGGCGTTGCTGTTGGTTGCGTTTGCCACGGCGGCAAGCTATGTTCCCGCCCGCCGCGCGGCCAAGGTCGATCCCATGGTGGCGCTGCGCTATGAGTGAGGTCGAACCATGACAGGGCTGGCACAAGATCTTCGCTACGGACTGCGCCAACTGCGCAAGAGTCCCGGCTTCACCGCGGTGGCCGTGCTGACCCTGGCGCTCGGAATTGGCGCGAACACGACTATATTCGGCCTGCTCGATCAAGCGCTGCTGCGCAGTCTGCCGGTCAAGGAACCCGACCGCCTGGTTCTGCTGAAATATTCCGGCAGCAATACCGGACATCTTAGTTCACGGGCAGATGGGAAGACTTACTTCTCCTACCCGATGTATCGCGATCTCCGCGACCGCAATTCCGTCTTCAGCGGAATCATCGCAACGGATTGGACACAAGCCGGCCTGCAGTGGCGCAACCAGCCGGAACTCGTCGCTACGGAATTGGTTTCGGGCAACTACTTCGATGTGCTCGGAGTGCAGCCGGCGCTAGGCCGGTTGCTGCTTGCTTCCGATGACACCCAGCCCAACGCAAATCCTGTCGCCGTGTTGAGTTTCAATTACTGGCGGCGCCGCTTCGACGCCGATCCGATGGTTTTGAACCAGACCATTTTGGTGAACGGCCATCCCTTCACCGTGGTTGGCATAGCCCAATCCGGCTTTCACAGCGTTGTGATGGGCGACACTCCCGACCTGTTCGTCCCCATGATGATGAAATCCGAGGTTATGCCGGGAGATGACGATCTTGAGAATCGCCGTTCGAGCTGGCTCAACATCATCGCCCGGCTGAAGCCCGGCATCAGCCGTGAGCAGGCAGAGGCAGGCATCAATCCGGTGTGGTCTGCGATCCGCACTGACGAACTAAAACAGATCGGACACAGCACAGAGAATTTCCGCGAGAACTTCGTGGCCAGGTCTCATCTGTCACTTCTCGACGGCAAGAAAGGATTTTCTCCGCTGCGTAGTGATCTGCAAACTCCTCTGCTCATTGTGATGGCGATGGTGGGCCTGGTTGCGCTGATGGCTTGCGCCAACGTGGGTAGCCTGCTGCTGGTGCGCGCGGCAGGCCGGTTGCGCGAAATGTCCGTGCGCTATGCGCTAGGAGCAAGACGAGAACGGGTAATTCAGCAACTTCTGGTGGAAGGACTGTTGCTGGGACTGACCGGCGGAGTGCTCGGGATAATCCTGGCTCCCCAGATTTTATCCTTGCTCATCCGCATGATCTGGGGCAATACCGGCATGGAGTTGCCGTTTTCCTCGCACCTTGATCTGAGAATCCTCCTCTTCAACTTCACGCTGGCCGTGGCGGCAAGCCTATTTTTCAGCTTGGCGCCAGCCCTGCAGTTCTGGCGTCCGAACCTGGCGCCGGCGCTGAAGCAACAAGTGATCGCTGGCGGGGGGCCGCTGCGATTCCGCCGCATTGCGGTTGGCGTGCAGATCGGATTGAGCCTCATGCTGCTGGTGGGCGCTGGTCTTTTCGCGCGGACTCTGCACAACCTCAAGTCGCTGGATGTGGGCTTCGCCACTGATCATCTGGTGACCTTCAACATCGATCCATCTCTCGCCGGATATCAGCCCGCCCAGAACCTGGAAGTTGATTCCCGAGTGCTGCGCACCCTCCCGGCGGTTCCAGGAGTGCGCTCGGTTGCCGGCACAACTGACCCGGAACTTGCGGATGACAATTGGGCTAACAACATTACGATTGCCGGCTACACCGCAAAAGAAGATGAAGATATGAACGTCGAGCACCCGAAGGTAAGTCCGGGCTATTTCTCCAGCATGGGAATGCCGCTGCTTGCAGGCCGCGAGTTGAGCGATGCGGATCGAACGGGGACGCAAAAGGTTGCAGTAGTCAACGAAAGTTTCGCCCGCCACTTCTTCGGTGAACCGCAGCACGCGCTGGAACATTACATGGGCAACGGCGGCGGCGAGAATGAGAAACCCGACATCGAAATTGTCGGTGTCGTCAAAGACGCAAAGCATACCGGCGTTCGTGAGGAGATCCGACGCACCGTCTTCTCGCCTTATCTTCAGGAAACCGATCCCGGCGGAATGACCTTCTACATTCGAACCTGGCAGACCCCGGACAGCGCGGAATCGACCATCCGCCGCGCTATGCAGGCACTCGATTCCAAGCTGGTGCTCGACAAGTTCCGCACCATGGACGAACAAATCGCCGACAACTTGACCGCCGCGCGTGTGGTCGCATTTCTGGCAGAGAGCTTCGGCGTGCTGGCGGCTCTTATGGCCGCCATTGGCTTGTATGGCGTGCTGGCTTACTCCACCGCGCAGAGAACGTCGGAGATCGGCATCCGGATGGCGCTGGGGGCGAGCCGGGCCTCGGTGGTACGCGTGGTGCTGATTGAAGTGCTGTGGCTGACAGGAATCGCAATCGCCATAGCCCTCCCGGCATCGCTGTTGCTGGGCGTGGCGGTGCGCAGCCAGTTGTTTGGCATTTCGAGCAGCGACCCGCTTACGCTGTCCCTGGCTACGCTACTGATCCTGGTGGTTGCGACTGTTTCTGCGCTACTGCCCGCGCGCCGCGCGGCGAAGGTCGATCCCATGGTGGCATTGCGCTACGAGTGAAGCAAATTATGGAAACTCTCATCCATGACGTTCGCTACGGTTTACGTATGCTGCGCAAGAACCCCGCATTCACCGCAGTTGCAATCACCACGCTGGCCCTCGGCATTGCCAGCACGACCGCCATCTTCAGCGTGGTCGATGTGGTTCTGTTGCATCCGTTGCCCTATCCGGACTCGGGCAGAATCGTTTTCATGTCACAAACGATCCGCAGTACAGGACAGGACATGGGCGACACATCTCCAGCCAACTACCTTGACTGGGCCGAACAGAATCATGTTTTCAGCCACATGGCGGCCTCGCGCGGTATGCAAGGCAATCTAACGGGCGGAGAACGTCCCGAGCGCATCCGGTACACCGTGGCCTCGGGCGATTTTTTTTCTCTCTTTGGCGTTGGCCCGCAATTAGGACGCAGCCTGCTTCCTGACGATGAGAAACCCGGTAATGATCATGTCGCAGTGCTCAGCTACGCGTTGTGGAAGCGCCTTGGCGCCGATCCCAGTCTAGTGGGCCGCAACATCGCGCTCAATGGCGAGCCCTACACGGCGATTGGAGTCATGCCGCCAAGTTTTGCTCCCGATGATTATGGCGAGCTCTGGGTGCCCTCGCCGTGGGATGTACCGGCCCATCCACTGAACCCGCAGGCAGATCCCCGTGGGCTTAGGGACAGGAATTACATCGACGTCTGGGGGCGACTCAAGCCGGGAGTGACGCTCGAGCAGGCGAGGGCTGAAATGGCTGCTATCGCGCGACGCCTGGAAAAGCAGTATCCAAACGCCAACGATGATGTCGGAATCAGTCTGGTGGGTATGCAGGACAGCCTGGTCAGTGACATTCGGCCTGTATTGTGGGTGTTGTTGAACGCGGTTGGGTGTGTTTTGCTCATTGGATGTGCGAACGTCGCCAACCTCTTACTGGCGCGGGCGACCGCTCGAACGCGCGAGATTTCCATTCGTACCGCGCTAGGAGCCAACTGGCCGCGACTTGCACGACAGATGCTCACGGAAAGCATTTTACTGGCGCTAGGTGGAGGAGTACTGGGTATCCTACTGGCTTGGTGGGCCGTTCCAGCTCTGTTAACGATGAGCCCGCCAGAGATCAGCAACTTCAAACACATTGGACTGAATCCGGAAGTGCTCGGCTTCAGCCTCACTATTTCCCTTCTGAGCGGAATTCTGTTCGGCCTCGCCCCGGCGTTTCGTGCTTCGCAATCGAACCTCGATGAGTCACTCAAAGAGGGCGAGCGCGGAAGCACCGGCGGTCGAGGCAGAACGCGCTCCGCGCTAGTTGTGGCTGAGGTAGGACTATCCCTGGTTCTACTGATCGGGGCTGGGCTCATGCTCAAGAGCTTCGTCCGTCTGATGAATGTCGATCCTGGCTTTGACCCCAATCATCTTCTGGTCTTCAGCGTGGGGCTTCCACCCTCGGCGTCTCCGGCCCAGCAGGATGCCTTCTACCGCGAGGTGGTCGATCGTTTGCAGGCCCTGCCCGGGGTGCAATCTGTGGGTGCCGTGAGCCGATTGCCGCTATCCGGTGGCAATAGCAGTCGCAGTTTTAATTTGCTTGGCGGTACGAAAGACTACACCGCCGACCTGCGTGTCAGCACACCCGGGTATTTCCGGACTATGGGTATTCCACTGCGCGCGGGCCGCAATTTAACCGAGCAGGACGCTCAAGCTTCCGCGCAGGTGGCAGTCGTGAACGAGGCACTGGCGCGAAATGTGTTCCCGGGCGAGGACGCGGTGGGGAAGTACATCGTTAACTTCGGGCCGCTGAACAACAAGATTCAAATCGTCGGCATAGTTGGGAATGTTCGCCACGTTGGATTGGAAACTACGCCGCGGCCGGAAGTCTATCTCCCATTCGGGCAAGCGCACTGGCCAATGGTTTTCGTTGCGGTTCGCTGCAACACCTCTCACCCTCTGGCCCTCACTTCCGCGGTGCAGAATGCCGTGTGGTCCGTGGACAAGGATGTGCCACTGGCGAACCTTCGCACCATGCAGGGAGTGATCGCCAGTTCCGTGATGCGACGCCGGTTCACTACGTTGTTGCTGGCTATCTTCTCTGCACTTGCCCTGCTGCTGGCTGCAGTCGGGCTTTATGGCGTCATGTCTTATACCGTATCGCAACGCACGCGCGAAGTCGGTATACGCATGGCGTTAGGAGCGCGGAGGTCGGATGTGGTGAAACTGGTGGTGGGACAAGGCATGGCGCTGGTGGGTGTGGGACTGGGCTTGGGTATATTGGCTTCGATGGCTCTAACGAGAGTGATGTCAGGGTTGTTGTTTGGTGTGAGTACAACCGATCCGCTGGTTTTTTCTACATTCGCGGTCTTGCTGGCCATCGTCGCCCTGCTGGCTAATTGCTTGCCCGCCAGGCGGGCTGCCAGGGTTGACCCGATGGTGGCCTTGCGGTACGAGTAAGCGGCATTTCTGATGCAAATTTGTTCAGGAAAATATGATTCAGCTCAAGAACCTGGAACGCAGTTACAAAACTCCCGCTGGACAGACTTGGGTGCTTCGCCGCATCAACCTGGAAATTCGCGAGGGCGAGTTTATCACCATCATGGGCCCGTCCGGGGCAGGGAAGTCCTCCTTATTAAATGTCCTCGCTCTGCTCGACGATAGCTGGCAAGGCGAATACTGGTTTCGCGAGCAGGCGATCCACGAGATGAAGCGCAAGCAGCGCAGCGAGGTGGCCAAGCGCAACATCGGAATGGTGTTTCAGAGTTACCACCTGCTCGATGACCTCACGGTGGGCGAGAATATCGACTTGCCGCTTTCCTACAAAGATGTTCCCCGCAGTGAGCGGCAGGCGATGGTGGCTGACACTCTCGATCGTTTTCAGATCGTCGCCAAGAAGGACTTATTCCCCAGCCAATTGTCCGGCGGTCAACAACAGCTCGTGGGCGTTGCCAGGGCTGTAATTCACAAACCCGCGCTCTTGCTTGCCGACGAGCCGACAGGGAACCTGCACTCCTCACAGGCAAAGGAAATCATGGAACTGTTTCGCCAACTGAACCAGCAAGGAACCACGATTGTTCAAGTCACGCACTCGGAGGCGAACGCGGGGTACGGCTCACGAACGATTCACCTGCGCGATGGCTGGATGTTAAGCGATACCTCCAACAGGGAGCTTCGACCCTACGAGGCGGTGCGGCAATGAGAATGACAATAGGTGTAGGCGTGGGACAGGGCCGAAGGATTCTGGCTTGGTTTCTCATTTGTCTTACTGCCACGGCATCGGCGCAAACGAACTCTTCAGTCTCCTTTGATATGCCGAAGTCGCGCAATCCTTTTAGTGCATATGCGCCGAGTGAAGTTCCTGCGCCGCCGCTCACGAATTCCCCACTGTTAACCCAGCTCATTCGTGATGGCAAGCTGTACATTTCGCTCAAAGACGCAATCCGGCTGGCTTTGGAGAATAACCTTGACCTGGCGATTGCCCGCTACAATTTGCCCATTGCCGGTACGGACATTCTGCGGACGCAAGCTGGCGGAATCTTTCGCGGGGTGAACACCGGCGTGGTGCAGGGAACACCGGGCGGAGGAGTGGGCGGCTTCGGTGCGGGCGCTCCGGGCGCGGGCGCAGGAGGCACGACTGGCGGCGCGGGCGGCGCCGGTGCGGGCGCTTCAGGACTAGTTCAGTCGACTTTGGGTGCCGGCACTCCAGTCCAATCGTATGACCCGGCGATTACTGGGACAGTCGGTGCCGAGCATCAAACCTCTCCCCTGGCCAATCTGCAAATTTATGGGGTGCCTTTGTTGCAGCTCAATACTGGGCAAGCCACAGTTGGCTATTCGCAGGCCTTCGCGACCGGTACCAGCATAGCGGTGCAGTTCAACAACAGCCGCCAGACGACGAATAGTCCTTTCTTCAATTTGTCTCCCGTGCTCAGTTCGATGTACCGCGTTTCCTTCCAGCAACAGTTGCTCGCCGGATTTGGACTCGGCCCTAATCTCCGCTATCTTCGGATCGCGAATAACAACCGAAAAATTTCCGATATCGCCTTCAAAGATCAGGTGATCACCACGGTCACGCAGATCGAGAACATTTATTGGGACTTGGTGAACGCTTATCAGCAGGCACAAGTAAGTGAACAGTCATTGGCGTTCGCCCAGCAGTCGTTCGACACCTCCAAAAAACAGCTCAAGCTGGAAAGCATTCCAGAGATGGATGTGATGCGCGCCGAAGCCGAAGTTTCAAAGCGTGATCAGGATGTGACCGTCGCCCGAACCACGCTGCAGTTGCAGGAATTGCTTATCAAGAATGCCCTGACCAAAAGCCTGGATGATCCGGTGTTGGCGGCCATGCCCGTGATTCCTACAGACCACTTGGAATCGACACAAGCGCCGGCCAATCAGGCCGTTCAGGACCTCATCGCCCAGGCGCTGCACGACCGTCCCGAACTTGCCGAGTCTGACATCGATCTGGTGAACCGCCAGATCAGCAATAAAGCCGCGAAAAATGCGTTGTTGCCATCGCTCTCGCTGGTGGGATTCTACGGAGGGTCGGGCTTGGCCGGGCCCCTCAACCCGGTTTATAACATCCCCGGCGTCCCCAACTCGTCAACCGTACCCACTGACTTCTCCGGCGCCATCGAAAACGCATTCAACAATACCGCTCCCGACTACTACATCGGACTGAATCTGAACATTCCACTCCGGAATCGTGTAGCCAAGGCCGACCAATACCGTTCCGAGTTGGAATACCGCCAAGCCGAACTGCGCCGCGAACAATTGAGAAAACAAATCCGCATCGAAGTTCGCAATGCTCAGTACGCTCTGGAACAAACGGCGTCTCGCGTCGATGCCGCCCGCAAAGCTCGAGACCTGGCGCAGCGCACATTCGAAATCATGCAAAAGGAGCAGACGCTCGGCGCGGGTTCGACTTACCAGACTATGACCGCCCAGCGCGATCTCGCCGTGGCGGAACTCGACTTAGTAACTGCCATGACGGTTTATGAAAAGGCTAAAGTTGAACTTGATCGTGCGATCGGAAGCACTTTGGAAGATAATGGAATCAAGATTCAGGATGCGCTCGCAGGCACCACCGATAGTGCCACTCCCTAAGCCATGCCAACCTCGGCCAAACCGCCAGAAGTAAGTTCCCCAACCTTTACGAACGCCGCGACTCCTCCCCGGATACTGGCGGCCGACGATCAGCAGCACATTCTTGAGGCGATCGAACTGCTGCTGAGACCACAAGGCTACAAAGTCGATGTGGTGCGGTCGCCTGAGATGGCACGAGAAGTTTTGGCCAGCGCCGCCTACGATGCGGTGCTGATCGATCTTAACTACTCTCGAGATACCACCTCCGGAAGGGAGGGACTCGACCTGCTTTCCGAAATGGTTGCGCTCGACAGTACTCTTCCGGTTATCGTGATGACCGCCTGGGGCAACGTGGCGCTTGCGGTCGAGGCCATGCGGCGCGGAGCGCGCGATTTTATTCAGAAGCCCTGGGAAAACGAACGTCTCCTCTCTATTCTGCGCACGCAAGTGGAGCTTCATCGCGTATTGCAGCAGGCTGAACGATTGGCTGCGGAAAATCGACTGCTCAGTGCTCAGGGACGGCAAGAGTTCATCGCCACTGCTCCATCGATGTTGCCGGTGCTCGAAGCCATCACGCGTATCGCCCCCTCGGACGCCAACGTTTTGCTGACCGGTGAGCATGGCACCGGGAAAGAAGTTGCCGCGCACACCATCCACTCGCTTTCATTGCGGGCTTCGCGTCCAATGATTGCGGTAAACACGGGCGGCTTGGCGGAAGGAGTATTCGAAAGCGAACTGTTCGGTCACGTGAAGGGCGCCTTTACTGACGCTCGCACCGATCGCATAGGGCGCTTCGAACTCGCCGAGGGTGGGACGATTTTTCTGGACGAAATCGGCAACGTGCCTTTGCGCCAGCAGGCCAAGCTGCTGCGCGTGATCGAATCCGGAGAAATGGAACGCGTTGGTTCATCTCGTACCAAGAAGATTGATGTTCGCGTGATCTCGGCTACCAACAACGATCTTCCGGCCGCGTGCCAAGCCGGCCAATTTCGCGAGGACCTCCTCTTCCGGCTCAATACGGTCGAAATCCATCTGCCTGCTTTGCGGGAGCGCAGGGAAGACATCCCTGCGCTGGCCATGCATTTTCTCTCCCATTACGCTTCACGCTATCGGCGGCAAGTTCACGGCTTGGAGCATTCTGCATTGCAATCGCTGTTGCAATACTCCTGGCCGGGCAACATCCGCGAACTGGAGCATACCCTGGAGCGTGCCGTCCTGATGTGCCGCACCGACCAGATTCAGCCCGCCGATCTTGGCTTGGGCCTGCAGCGTCCGCAGGCGCAGAATCTGGAAGAATTGAGTCTGGAATCAGTAGAGACTATTCTGATTCGCAAGGCGCTGCAGCGTTTTCAGGGAAACGTGACCCAGGCAGCGGAAGCCCTTGGCCTCAGCCGCGGTGCCTTGTACCGGCGGATGGAAAAGTATGGGCTCTAGCCCGGGCGCAAGTGATTCCTCCAATCGCAACTCACGAAGACCTCGATCCCCGTTCGAGCGCCGCGTAGCCCGCCTTTCGGCGCTGCTGGCTGCTCCCGGATTTCTCGTCAGCGGCATTCTTGTCTGGCTGCAACCCTGGTCGACTCAATCGAAGCTGGTCCTGCTTGGCGCAGAGTTACTCGCTTGTTTGCTGATCGGAGTCGCCCTTCATGATCACATTGTCCGCCCTTTGCAAACCTTGGCCAACGTCGTGGGTGCGCTGCGCGAGGGCGATTATTCTTTCCGGGCTCGATTGGCGGTTCCCAGTGATGCTCTTGGCGAACTCTCACTCGAAGTGAACGCGCTGGCCGACCTGCTAGCCCTGCACCGCATCGGAGCGATCGAGGCGACGGCACTACTGCAACGCGTGGTGGAAGAAGTCGATATTCCTATTTTCGCGTTTGATCCTGCAGACAAGCTGCGTCTCGTGAACTCTGCCGGAGAAAAACTTCTGCAACGGTCCTCAACACAATTGATTGGCAGGATGGCCTCCGAGCTTGGATTGCAGACTTCTCTGTCCTGCGAAAACGAGACTCTGGTCGCGCTGCGCTTCGGCAGCGACGCACGTTGGTTCGTACGACGGAGTTCCTTTCGGCAGCAGGGAGTGCCGCACACGCTGGTTGTGTTATCGGATGTGAGCCGTGCCTTGCGCGAAGAGGAACGCCGGGCATGGCAACGGCTGATCCGGGTAATGGGTCACGAATTGAACAACTCGTTGACGCCCATTAAATCGATAGCCGGCAGCTTAAATGCCCGGCTTTCTGCTACCAATCTTGACGCCGAACAGCGCCAAGACTTTGAACGCGGCTTGAGCATAATCGAAACCCGCGCCGCTTCGCTCAATCGTTTTCTGCAAGCCTATCGTCAGTTAGCGCAAATGCCCCCTCCCGTGTTGCAGCAGTGTGCGTTGTCACCGTTGGTGAAACGTGTCGCTGCTCTCGAGGCTCGTATCCAAGTCACGGTAATCCCGGGTCCGGACATCACGTTAATGGCGGATCCCGACCAGCTCGAACAAATGTTCATTAATTTGCTGCGTAATGCGGCGGAAGCTGTGCTTGAGCCGACAATCTCCGGCGAGAATTCGAACGGATCGAACAACCGCTCCAGCGAATCGGAACAACAAATTGCCTTTACCTGGAAACTGACCGACAAAAACGTGATCCTTACCATCGAAGATAGCGGTCCCGGACTTATGAATCCGAGCAATGTATTCGTTCCGTTCTACACGACCAAGCCAGGAGGCAGCGGTATAGGACTCGTACTCTCGCGGCAAATCTCTGAGGCCCACGGTGGGTCTATCGAACTAACCAACCGCTCGGGGCAGAGAGGTTGCTCCGTGAAGGTTACGTTGCCACGGCAATAGCTCAACAAACAGGGTGCTACGACCTAGGAAGATAGCGTTCGCCACCAGCCTTGAATGAGCTACGCGGCAGGCGCTAATGCTCGATGCTCGTCTCCGTACTGGCCGGCTTCTGCGTCACCTGCGCAGGGCTCGGCAATTGGGAGCTGTCCCACCCGCCGCCCAAGGCCTCAACCAAACCTACCGCAGAAGTCATCTCTTCCACTTGAAGATTATTCAGGGTCTGCTGGTCGCTCAGCAGCGTAGTCTGGGCGATCAAAACGTCGACGTAGGGGTCAATCCCCGTCTCATACCGCGCCTGTTCGAGCTTAAGGTAGATCTCAGCCGAATCCACTGCCTGCTGTTCCTTCTGAATCTGCTGGGAGAGGATGCGAACTTCCGCGAGAGAATCCTCCACCTGTTGGAATGCGGTGAGCACCGTTTGCCGGTAGCTGGCGAGATCTGCATTGTAGGTTGCGACATATTGCTGCACGGTTGCGCGCCGCAAGCCGGCATCGAAGATGGTTTCCGGGATCGACGCGCCAATGGACCAGAAGCGGCTGGGCCATGAGAGCCAATTACCTATGGCGGAACTCTCAAAGCCACCTGCCGCGGTCAAAGTCAGATCGGGATAGTAGGCCGCGTAAGCGATGCCGATCTGTGCGTTGGCCTCGGCCATCGTGCGTTCGGCGGCGGCAATGTCGGGCCGGCGCTCGAGCAATTCTGACGGTACGCCAACCGGTATCGGTGGTGGGGCAACGGTCATCGGCTTTACGGGGATGGAGAAATTTGTGGCCGCCTTGCCTACCAACATGGCGATTGCATGTTCATACTGTGCCCTGGCAATTGCCACATTGGTTGCGCCTGCTTCTGCGCTCTGCAACGTGGTTTCGGCTTCCACTACGGAGATTTCGTCGCCGACACCAGTTTCGTAGGCTGCCTTATTCAGTTCGAGAGCCTTCTTGTCCGCCTCCACCGTATCGTTGTAGATTTTTTGCAACTCATCCTGGCCGCGTATTTCAAAAAAATATTCCGCCAGACTCGCCTGCTCAGTCAGCCGTTCGTTTTCCAGATCGGCTGCGCTCACCTGCGCCGCGTACTGTGCCTGGCGCACAGTGTTGCGAACCTTGCCCCAAAGGTCGGGCTCCCAGGACGCTTCGAGCGGCAGGGAGTAGACCGTACTCTGCAGTTGTGGTTGGGCGCTTGTGCCGGAGGTGTTGACCGGCTTCGTGTTCAGGTTTCCGGAGGTTCGGGAGCGGGTGAACGCGGGTGCGACCGACAGCGTTGGAAAATATTGCGAACGGGCCTCGCGCACCACGGCGCGTGCTTCCATGAAGTTCTCAAAATATTGTTTGATGTTCTGATTGTTGATATTTAATTGGTCTTCGAGAGCGTTTAGTTCGGCATCGTTGAAGATCTCCCACCATTTGCCGCGCAGCTTGGCATCCGCGGGCTGCGCCACCGTCCAGCCTCCAGTTTCTTTGAACTGGGTGGGTGATTCCTTGTAGACTGCAGCCGGCGCCTGATTCGCAGGTGGATGATATTTCGGTCCGACCACGCAGCCCAACGAGATTAACAGGAGCGCGGTCCCACCCAACCCTACTATGCCGTTCATTAATTGTTGGTTGAAAATCCGCATAAGTTTGCCTAACCAAGCGTTCATCTTAGTCAACGGTGTTAGCTGGACTCCTGAGCCCGGGAACGGTGTCGCGCTGTTTTCCCGCCATGCGCAGCCGCAGCCGGTCGAACGCCAGGTACACAACCGGCGTCGTATAGAGTGTGAGCAACTGACTCAAGATCAACCCTCCCACGATTGTGATGCCGAGCGGCCGACGGAGCTCATAACCAGTGCCGGTCCCGAGCGCCAACGGCAGAGCACCCAATAACGCAGCCATCGTCGTCATCAGGATGGGACGGAAGCGCAACATGCAGGCTTCGAAAATCGAGTCGATCGGCTTTTTACCTTCCTCGCGTTCTGCCTGCAGAGCGAAATCGATCATCATGATGGCGTTCTTCTTTACAATGCCGATCAGCAACACAATGCCAATGATGGAAATGATATTCAGATCCTGCTTGAAAAGCATTAATGCGAGCATAGCGCCCACACTCGCCGAGGGCAGCGTCGAGATAATCGTCACGGGATGGACGAGACTCTCATACAAAATCCCGAGGACGATATAGACCGCCAGCAGCGCCGTCAGAATCAGCACCGGCTCGGTGCCAAGAGATTGTTGGTAGGCCAGCAGGGTGCCGGCGAAAAAGCCTTGCATGGTGGAAGGTGTGCCGAGGCGCTTTTGCATCTGGCCAATGCTCAACGTGGCATCGCTCAACGACATGTTCGGAGCCAGGTTAAAGGACACAGTGACCGAAGGAAATAAGCCCGTGTGGTTGATGGCCAGCGGGGTTGTGTTGGCTTGGCCTTTGGCTACCGCGAGCAGCGGAATGTTGCCGCTAATGTTGCCCTTGCCCGACGTATGAAGATAGATGTCTTTCAATCCTTCCGGGCTTTGCCAATATTCGGGAGCGACTTCCAATACAACGTAATACTGATTTAACTGCGTATAAATGATGGAAACTTCCGATTGGCCGAAGGCGCCGTACAAGGCCGAATCCAGCGACTGTGTGGTCAGACCGAGCTTTGCCGCCGTCAGGCGATCGTAAGTCATCATCTCATCGAGGCCGCCATTCTGCTGATCGGAGCTGACGTCCTGAAATCCGGGGAGGTGCTGCATCTGATTCAGTATGGTCGGTCCCCACTTGATAAGATCCTCAACCGTGTCGGATTGAATCGTGTACTGGTACATCGCATTGCTGGAGCGGCCCCCGATGCGTAGATCTTGTACCGCCTGCAGGAAAGCGGAAGCTACCGGTAGCCGGTTTAATTTGGGGCGAAGCCGACTGATGATCTGCGCGGCGCTGCTCTTGCGTTCACCCAGCGGTTTAAGCGCGACGTAGAGGGAACCGGTATTCGTGGCGCCGTTGCCGCCGGTAAATGCAATCACATTGGCCACGGCAGGATCCTTCGTGATTACCCCACCGATCTGCCGAATGGAGTCGTCCATCGCCGGGAATGATGAATCCTGCGGCCCGCGTACACTCCCGGTGATTGATCCCGTGTCCTCCACCGGGAAAAAGCCTTTGGGTATTTTGACGATAAGCACGGCATTGAGCGCGATAGTGATGAAGAGCACAACCAGGGTGATGGCCGGATGGTCCAGCACCCAATGCAGGGTCCTGCGATACAAGGACATCGTTCCATCAAAAAACCTTTCGCTGGCCATGTAGAGGCGGCCATGTTTCTCCGTGCGCTCGTTCCTCAGGAGATAGGCGCACATCATCGGTGTCGTGGTCAGCGAAATAATCATCGAGACAAAAACAGCGGTAGACAAGGTGACGGCAAACTCGCGGAATAGACGGCCAACGATTCCTCCCATCATCAGAAGAGGAATAAAAACTGCGATAAGGGAAATGCTGATGGTGAAGACAGTGAAACCGATTTCTTCCGCGCCCTTTAACGCCGCCGCAAAAGGCTTCATGCCAGCTTCCAGATGGCGTGCGATGTTTTCCATCACTACGATGGCATCATCGACCACAAATCCGGTGGCAATGGTCATTGCCATCAGCGACAGGTTGTCAATGCTGTATCCGAACAGGTACATCACCGCGAATGTGCCGACCAGCGAGACTGGCACAGCCACGGCGGGAATGAGCGTGGCGCGGCCGTTGCGCAGAAAGACAAACACCACAACAATGACAAGACCGATTGAAATGAGCAGCGTCCTCTCGACGTCACTCACAGAGGCGCGGATGGTCGTGGTGCGGTCTAGAACGATGGTGGTATCGATGCCGAGCGGAATGGACGCCTGGATAAAAGGAAGCTGCGCGCGTATGCGGTCGACCGTGGCAATGATGTTGGCCCCGGGCTGGCGAAAGATGATGACCGTAACCGCGCGCTTGCCATTCAAATAGCCGGCAGCCCGGATGTTCTGCACGGAGTCCGTCACCGTTGCGACATCGGATAAATGGACGGCCGCACCATGGTTATAGCCGACAACTAGCGGCTTATAGTCCGCGGCAAGTGAGATCTGATCGTTGGCTAGGATATCCATCGTCACGTTGCCATCCGTGATTTGGCCTTTGGCCAAGTCGGAGTTTTGCAGGCTCAGCACAGATTGCAAGTTGGCAAGAGTAAGTCCATAGCTCGCCAATTGCGTGGGGTTTGCGTCCACGCGGACGGAAGGCAACGCGCCGCCTCCGGCCGTGACCTGCCCTACTCCTTGAATCTGCGACAATTTCTGTTCGATGACGGTGGAGGCTTCGTCATATAACTTAGCGGGACCGAACTTATCTGAGGTTAGGCCGAGAATCATGATCGGAGCATCGGCGGGGTTCACCTTGCGATAGCTCGGATTACCCGGCAAGTTAGCGGGCAGATAAGTTCGCGCCGCATTGATGGCAGCTTCGACATCGCGCGCCGCGCCATCAATATCGCGAGTGAGGTCAAACTGAATCGTGACTGATGTGCTACCCAGCGTACTGGCGGAGGTCATCTCCGTTACGCCCGCAATATGGCCAAACTGCCGTTCCAGCGGAGTAGCCACGGACGACGCCATAATGTCGGCGCTGGCTCCAGGCAAGCTTGCACTCACTGAAATAGTCGGAAAGTCCACCTCCGGCAGCGGCGCTACCGGCAGCACCTGAAACGCGATCGCGCCGACAAGAGCAACCCCTACGGTGAGCAGCGTCGTAGCTACGGGCCGGTGAATGAACGGTGCGGAGATGTTCATGCCGGCCCTGCCTGTTCCGCCTCTCCGGTTTCCACCTTGTTCGGCTTAGGGGAAAAGCGGTGCGCCAGATTATCAAAAAAGATATAGATGACGGGCGTGGTGTAAAGCGTAAGCGCCTGGCTCAACAGCAGTCCGCCCACCATGGCGATGCCCAGCGGCCGGCGCAACTCAGAACCGAAACCTGTTCCGAGCGCCAGCGGCAGTCCAGCGAGCAGCGCGGCCATGGTGGTCATCATGATGGGGCGGAAGCGGAGCAGACAGGCCTCGTAAATTGCTTCTGTCGCGTTTTTCCCGTGCTCCCGCTCGGCTTCCAGGGCGAAGTCGACCATCATAATGCCGTTCTTTTTCACGATGCCGATCAGCAAGACGATGCCGATGATGGCCACCACACTCAGATCCTGGTGAAAAATAATCAGAGCGAGGAAAGCTCCGACGCCCGCCGACGGGAGCGTCGAGAGAATCGTAACGGGATGTATAAAGCTCTCATACAAAACACCCAGCACAATGTAGACCGTGACTAGCGCGGCAAGAATGAGCAGGGGCTCATTGGATAGCGAATTTGTGAATGATGCCGCTGTGCCTTGGAAACCGGCCTGCAGGCTGGGAGGCATGTGCAAGTTTTTTTCGACTTTGTCGACCGCAGTAATCGCCTCGCCCAGCGCGGCATTCGGCGCCAGATTGAACGATACGGTGATCGACGGGAATTGCCCCTGGTGGTTGATGGAGAGCGCCTCAGTCGTCTTTTCAAAGTGCGAGAAAGCGCTCAGCGGCACCGCATTGCTCATGGAAGAACTGGTGGCGCCCGCAGAAGTTGCTCCATTGTTCGACGTCGAGGGCGTAGTCGGGGAAAGTGCATTCGCCGGAGGAGCAAGAGTATTTGCCGACGGAGTGTACTGTGCTGAACTGGTGAGCGCATTCGACCCCGCGGAAGATGATCCGGAAGACGCGAATGAGGTGGAGGCCCCGGTTCCGGTCGCTCCTGAAGACGCATTCGACTGGATGTAAAGATGGTTCAGCTTATTGGGGTCAAGTTGAAACTGCGGCTCGCTTTCGAGAACAACGTGGTACTGATTTACCTGCGTGTACATCGTGTTGATCTGCCGTTGACCGAAGGCGTCGTACAACGTGTTGTCGATGGTCG
Source organism: uncultured Acidobacteriaceae bacterium (assembly GCA_963818865.1). Lineage (GTDB taxonomy): Bacteria > Acidobacteriota > Terriglobia > Terriglobales > Acidobacteriaceae > Sulfotelmatobacter. The sequence continues at coordinate 60,139 of CAWFTQ010000010.1, read as the reverse complement.
AGGGCGCGATGCCAAATCGTGAAGCTGTGACCCGGTCGATCACCAGAGAAACGGCCAGCCCTCCCATTTGCTGATCGGTGGCGACATCTTCAAGTTCCGGTAACTGCTGCAGCTTGCCGACGAAGCGATTGGTCCAGTCATTCAGTTCATTCTGGTCTGGGTCTTCGAGCGTGTACTGGTATTGGGTGCGACTTACTCGATCATCCACTGAAATGTTCTGCACCGGCTGCATAAACAACTGGATGCCCTGCACCTGGTTGAGTTTCGAGGTGAGCCGACGGATTACGTCGGAAGCACTCATCTTGCGCTGATCGAGCGGCTTTAGATTGATCGACATTCGGCCGCTGTTCGTCGTTGTATTGGTTCCATCCGCGCCAATAAACGACGAGAGGCTCTCGACCGCTGGGTCAGCCAGAATGACTTTCGCCATCGCTTCCTGTTTCGCCGCCATTTCTTTTGAACCGATTGTCTGCGGCGCCTGCGAGATGCCCTGGATGACGCCGGTATCCTGCACCGGGAAAAATCCTTTGGGAATGATGATGTAAAGGAAAACCGTGAGTAGCAGAGTGGCCAGCGCGACCAGCAGCGTAATCGTCTGGAACTTAAGAACGAACTTCAGCGTCCGGCCATAGAAGGCGATCATGCTCTCGAAGGCGCGCTCCGAGGCTCTGTAGACGCGGCCCTGCTGCTCTTTGGGCTGATGCCGCAAGATGCGCGCGCTCATCATTGGGGTGAGCGTGAGCGAGACCACCGCCGAGACTATGATCGTGACTGCGAGGGTCACCGCAAACTCACGGAACAGTCGCCCCACCACATCGCCCATGAATAGCAATGGGATAAGTACGGCGATGAGGGAAACGGTGAGTGAGAGAATGGTGAAACCAATTTGCTCCGCACCCTTAAGCGCCGCTTCCATGGGCGGGTCGCCCATTTCGATGTAGCGCGCGATGTTCTCGATCATTACGATGGCATCGTCTACTACGAAGCCGGTGGAAATGGTCAGCGCCATCAGCGATAAGTTATCCAAACTATAACCAAGGATGTACATCGCTGCGAAGGTTCCCACTAATGACAACGGTACCGCCACGCTCGGGATGATGGTGGCGTAAAGACTGCGCAAAAAGAGAAAGATGACAAGTACGACAAGTCCAACCGTCAACAGTAATTCGAACTCAACGTCTGAAACCGACGCTTCAATGGCGGTGGTGAGGTCGGTAAGCGTGGTCACCTGAATGCCCGTGGGCAAATTCGCCTCAAGCTGCGGCAAAAGTTGCTTGATGCTTTTGACCACGCTGATGGTATTGGCCCCGGGCTGCCGCTGCACATTCAGAATGACCGCGGGGGTCTGATTCATCCAGGCGGCCTGATTATTGTTCTCCACGCCGTTCACGACCTGCGCAACGTCGGTGAGCATGATCGGCGCGCCGTTCCGGTAGGCAACAACAACCTTTCGATAATCGTCGCTCGTAACCAGTTGATCGTTGGCGTCGATCTGGTAATCCTGGCGTGGCCCATCGAAGTTTCCTTTGGCGGCGTTCACACTGGCCTGGGTCAGCGCGCTGCGCAGGTCTTCCAGGTTGAGCCCGTAGGATGACAGTGCCGCAGGGTTGGCTTGAATGCGAACCGCGGGCTTTTGTCCGCCGCTGATGGTCACCAGCCCAACACCGTTAAGTTGCGAAATCTTCGGCGCAAGGCGCGTGTCTACCAGGTCTTCGACCTGAGACAGCGGCATGGAACTTGAAGTGATTCCCAGCGTAAGCACCGGCGCGTCTGCAGGATTCGTCTTACTGTAAATCGGCGGCGCGGGCAGAATGGATGGCAATAAGCTTTGCGCCGCATTAATGGCGGACTGCACTTCTTCCTCGGCAACATCGATATTGAGAGTGAGATTGAACTGCAGCACGATCACGGAAGTGCCGCCAGAACTAGTGGAGGTCATCTGGCTCAGGCCCTGCAGTTCGCCGAATTGACGCTCCAGGGGCGCGGTTACGGTCGTTGCCATCACTGTCGGGCTGGCTCCGGGATAAAACGTGAGCACCTGAATGGTCGGATAATCGACCTCCGGCAATGCCGAGACCGGCAGTTGCGTAAAGCCAACAATACCGACCAACAAGATCGCGGCCATGAGCAGAGATGTGGCCACGGGCCGCAAAATGAACGGGCGAGATGGACTCACGGGGCGCTGCTCCCGCTCGTGCTGTTTCCGTTCGTGCTGGCCGGGGCGGGTTTGGCCGCGCCAGTAGGCGCAACGGTGACCGCGACATTGTCCTGCAACTTGTCGAAGCTGCTGTTAGCCACAACATCTCCCGGATTAATTCCCTCAACCTGAGTTACACCTCCATCTGTAACTCCAGGCTTTACGGTCCGTATATGAGCGATGTTGTTTTGAATCACATACACAAATGATGCCGAGCCATTCTGCTGAACTGTCGACGCCGGAACCAGAATCACTCCTTGCAAGGTATTCACCAGCAGTCGGACGTTCACAAACTGATTGGGAAAGAGCGCATCATTCTTATTGGCGAAGACAGACCGGGCTTTTACTGTTCCCGTCGTGGTGTCAATCTGGTTGTCGAGCGTTAGCAGCGTCCCGCTGGCAATTTTTGTCTGAGCAGTGCGATCAAAGGCGTCGACCGTAAGTTTGGCTTTTTTCTGCAATCGAGTTATAACCGGGCCGAGACTGTCTTCCGGGACGGTGAAGATCACAGTGATAGGCTCCAGCTGAGTAATCACAGCCAGGGTTACCGTTCCAGTAGATTGCACCAGGTTGCCCGGATCCACCAGCCGTAAGCCCACGCGGCCGGCGATGGGAGCGGTAATGTGGCAGTATGCCAGCTGAACCTCGTCATACTGAACCGTACCCTGGTCGTTCTTCACCGTGCCCTCATCCTGCTGCACGATCTTTTCCTGATCGTCCAATAGCTGTTTTTGGATCGCATTGCGCGACCAGGCAATACGGTAGCGGTCAAGATCCATCTGCGCTTGGGCGAGCAGACTCTGGTCTCGCTCCAGTGCTCCTTGCGCCTGCAACAGGGTTGCCTGATATGGGCGCGGATCGATGTCAACCAGCGGATCGCCCTTGCGTACCAGTTGACCCTCTTTATAGTGCACCGCCGCGATCACTCCCGTTACCTGGCTGGTAATCGAATCGGTATAGACCGGGGTGACGGTGCCGATCTCGTCAAGGTAAACGCCGATGTTGCCCTTTTGGGCCGTGGCGGCCGTAATGTTGATCTTCGGCGGCGCGGCCGGCTTTTTCTCTGCATTCTCGTGGTGGCGCCAAAAAAGCACGGCGGCGAGCACCAGCAGGAGCAACAAAACGATTCCTGTGATGATCCACAACAATTTGTGCCGGCGGGGTTCCGAACCGTGAGCCGTAAGTTGATGGCTAGGGTCGGTGATGGGATGCTCATTCGTGTCAACGTTCAAAAGGGATCTCCTTTTCCGACTCCGAATCGCTCACGCATTATAGCCAACTTGCGGCTTCCGACAGGCTCGGAAAGGCATGTGAGGTAGAAGGCGGCAGCCGCGGCTATGATCACCAGGTGCCATTCTCATTTGGAATCGATCGAAAACGCCAACAACACATTCCCAGCCATGGCATTGGTATAGCCGGTATTCACGTAAACCATGCCGCTCACAATCGCTGGTCCTGCGCCATTCATCGAGCCGCCATGCGCCTTGACACCGTTCGTGGTGCGAAATTCCTGCGCCGTATCGAAATCCCAAAGCACGGAGCCGTCCCGAGTGTCATACGCGCGCAAATGGCCATCGAGCGAGCCGGCAAAAACGGCGCCAGGAATCAAAGTTGGCGGCGCCATCTGTGCCGCGCTGCAGCCGAACTGCCCAGCGCAAGCCGGTTTTGGCGGTTCAGCATGCCAAACCTGTTTTCCAGTTCGAAGATCGAGGGCAAACAATCCACCTCCGGCCAGGGGATTTGAAAAATCATAATCCGATAACGTGAAATAGGCGTAACGTCGGTCGGCGGCACCGCCCCATTCGATTCCGCCCAGTGGGCCGCCGCGTCCGATGCGGCTTTTCCATAGCAGCTTGCCGCGATGTTCGGGATCTACCGCGTACACCACGCCCGACTTTTGCGCCAGCAGAAGAATATCCGTGCCATTGCTGAGCGATCGCAACACCGGAGGCGCTCCGAAATCGAAATCGTCCCCGTGTGGATCGGGACAATTATCTTTTTTCTCCGCCACGCAGCCGCTATTCCATACATCTGTCGCGGTGAATTGCCTCGACCATAACTTTTTACCCGACCTCATGTCGAAAGCGATCACGGCATCCGAGGAGTCGGTTGACGGACCGGAGTAGTTATTTCCCGTGGCTACGTAAATCGTGTGGCGCTTAAGATCGGCCGTTGGAGACGACCATACAGGAGAGCCGGAGGGGCCCCAATATTGAACTCCCTGAGCATCCTTGTGCGTGGGCTTAGGAACTTCAACAAGAGTATAGGCTTGCCAAATCTGTTTTCCGGAAGCTGTATCCAGCGCCACAACGCTGCCACGGAATGTGCAGCATGGATAAGCAGGATCGGCAGCCGCACCTTCCTCTCCCGAAGAGATGGGAACGTACACCCGTGAGCCGACCAGCAGCGGCGACCCCGTGATGCGGGCGGCGGGATGCGAGTCTGGATGCACCTTCCATAGGACCGAACCATCCGCAACAGTGAGCGCATATACATATCCGTCGGTATCGCCGAACAGCGCGGCGCGGCCTTGGTTGCCAATGGAAATCGCGGTTTTCACCGTGGCTGATGCTTTGAAACTCCACCACATGCATCCCGTGGTCGAATCCAGGGCATAAACGGTGCCGTCTTCACTCCCCACAAACAATTTTCCGGCGAACGACGTAGGTTGACCGAAGGTTGCTGCCGCTCCCGGAAAGCCGAACGTCCATTTTAATTTCAGATTCTTGATCTGGCCGGGTTTCAGTCCTGCGGCAAGAGCTGGCTGAAAGCGGCTGTTCTGCGCATCGCTTCCCCAACCCGCCCACCCGGGGAGATTCGGCGGCGGATCCAGATCTCGAGCGCAGACCCCTGTCATCTCCGCCACAGTGGAAACATTTTGCACACCCAGGTACTCGGCGATTGCAGTTTTTTGCGCGGTCGAAAGAAATTTCGCCTCCCACTTCATTCTGCCGGTCTGAAGGGCCGCGAGGATGGAAGCCGCCGTCATCTGCCGCAGCGAGTTCGGATCCGGCGCTCGCATGTCATTGTTAGGCTGGTGACAGCTTGCGCATTTCTTCGTGAACAGCGCTTCGCCGTCCGGCGCGGGAGAAGCTTGCTTTTTTGAACAGCCTGGCATGACAAAGCCCGCTCCCAGCCCCAGTAGGAGAATCGCCCATCGCATCCATGTGTTCGGATTCTTGGCACTGGAGTGCAGGGCTGCCCCCAGCTGGCGGGATGTTTGGCGCGTCGATTTGGACAAAATCAGTGACATCCGTCCCAGCGACTCCTCAGGCGCGTAGTTGGATGACGGTTGGCGTGTCAGCGAATGCAAGCCCAGATATAAAAAAGTAAAGATTCGTCAACTACTTAATGGCCCGGTCTTCTCTTCAATGATTTCGTCGCCGTATGAAACTGGCATTCTTCTGGATGGCCTCGGCAGGTTGCGTCTTAACGCGGTCATCTGCCGCCCGGCGAGTCAGGTTTTGCTTCTTACGCGCTGCTGGACCCTTGAGCGATTTCTTAAAAAAGCGTAGCCGGGGCCGCCAGACGACCCGCACTCTTTCCACAGCTTTTCCCAATTCCACATCCCGGATGTCACTTCAATCGGCAACGGGAATCCGAGCTGATGCGCGAGCATACACACCTGCCCGCGATGGTGGGCTTCGTGAGCAAGCATGTAGCACAGCATTTCCGGGCCGACCGGCCAAGGTCGAGCCCAGCCGTCTCGGCGAAACGTCTCGACGCGGCCCCCACCACCGCCGAGCGCTTCAGCAAGCATCTCCGCGCAGCGAGCGGCGCTGGCGGCCAATCCCGCACGGGCCTGCTCCGGCGTGCAGTGCGCGCGCTTGAGCTGTGGTGGAACCTTCAGGTGCGGAGCCGTCAGCCTGATCCACTTGCAGCGGACATTGTGCATGTGCGTGAAGATCGCCGCAATGGGGCGCCCGCTGCCGGGTGGCTTGGCAGTCGGTGGTTTGGCCGTCCAGACGGCAGGGTCAAGATGTTCGATAAGAACCTGGTTGATGCGGTCATTGGCGGCAAAGATCTGGACTGCGGCTCGGCCGACTTGACTGTGAACCTCGTCTTGACGAGAGGTGTATTGACGCGTGGTCACGGCTCCCTGCTCCTTGACCTAATAATACTTCCGGGCCGTCGGCAAACCGGAACCAATAGATTGTTTTGGCAAAATCGTCTGCACGCTAGCGACCGGGGGGGAATCAAGTAATACTCAAAGACCAAGGTCGCTCAATCCCGGATGATCATCGGGACGGCGGCCGAGCGGCCAGAAATACTTCCGATCCGATTGCTGGATGGGAAGATCATTGATGGAGGCGAATCTTAACCGCATCAGGCCATCATCATGGAATGCCCAATTCTCGTTGCCGTACGACCGGTACCATGTGCCCGAGTCATCGTGCCACTCGTAAGCGAAACGCACCGCGATGCGATCGTCCGTGAAGGCCCAAACTTCTTTGATCAGACGGTAGTCCAATTCTTTCGTCCATTTGCGCGTGAGAAAAGCGATGATGTCTTGTCTTCCATTCACAAACTCCGAGCGGTTTCTCCAACGCGAATCAAGAGAGTACGCGAGCGCCACTTTTTCCGGATCGTGGGAATTCCAACCGTCCTCCGCCAGACGCACCTTCTGAATCGCAGTTTCGCGGTTAAATGGAGGCAGCGGAGGGCGTGTCGTCATGATTTCTCCTCGTTAATGAACCGTTGAAGCGCTGGCGTTTCGCAGCACCTGCGATGGGCCCTTTACATCTATAACGTTCCGGGATCTATCGCCAATGAAGATCGAATATTCGCCTTCAGCGCGAGAAGACTACGCCGTGGGGCAGGCCCGATCCCTTCCATCCGTGCGGCCAATCACGGTCGGCGAAGCTGAAGCCAATCTTTCCATCGGTGTCACGAAAAGAGTCGTCCAGGGTAAGAGCACCCGTTGCGGGGTCGAGTTTCATTAAGTAAAGGCGCTCCACTGGCTGCCCTTGCGTCATACTGGAAGTCACCACGACTCGGTGCGTCTTTGAATCCCACCCCGTCCAATGTGGTTGGTATGTATCGCTCAGCTTCAGTCGCGAGACTTCCACGGGCTTAGCCGCGTTCGCGATGTCGAGCACGATCAAACCGTGTGTCGCTCCCGCGCTCTGTACCAGATAGTGTCCAATGATCGTGGGCACTCCGCACCAGTTGCCGGGAAAGGTATATACCAATTGCGACCTGGGCTCGTCGGTGTTCACCCCGGTGATGCGTTCGAGTCCGCAGGCCAGGGTTTGTACAAAGATCGATCCATCCGGAGCAAGACGTGGCTCTTCCGGACTGATCTGCGCGTAGCGATTCTCTCCCACATCGAAAAACGCCGTTTTGAGCAGCTTGAGATCGGACAGACGCCAGACCTGATAAGTCACTCCGGCGAAAATATCCTCCAAGTGCATGGAAGAGTTTGTCGACACGACGCGGTCCAGATCGGGGAGAACCACCAGGCTGTAAGGCGTCAAGAGAGCGCCTGTAAATGCAGGATCCGCGTTGCTAGCGGAGCGAATCACTTGGCCCTGATCGTCAATCTCCACCAGACCGCCGGTTGTTCCCATCGGTTCTTCCCTCGCACCATGGTGCGCGTGCTGAAAGGTGGCCAAGACATGCCCGTTGGGTAGCCGCAAGTAGGAGTGCGGATGCATATAGCCAGCCATGTCGGTAAACGAGGTCACAATTTTGGGATGCAGCGGATCGCGCAAGTCAAAGATAAAGGTGCGGCCCGCATCGTGGTCGTTGGCAAAAAGCATCCCGCTGGCGGGCATGGTGTACTCCGTGTGATGCACGCGCAGGGTTTGCTGATCGGTGGCGAGCGTCGTCACTAGATGTCCGTACGACACCGATGAAGGGTCGGCATCGATTACTGCGAGAAAGTCGTTGCCCTTGTGGGCCGCGTCACCTGCCCAAGCAAACAGATAGTGACCTGGCACAGTCGTTTTCCGGTCTTGAGACTGCAACGCTACGTTGATAACACAAAATACTGCGGCAAACGCGAACAGAAAACGCGGCATGGAGATCCCCGTTATCGCTAAAATCGCTTCGTTGGTAGCATGAAAGCATATCACCGTTGCCGCGGAAATTTTCCTACGCGTATATTCCCACCGATTTCGTATCCTATAGTGAATCAGAATGTCTAGGAATAAACCGAGTGACCTGCTCGCGAAATTTCAGGATCGCTTTCAGTCGACCGCAAACCTGTATCGCGCCCCGGGCCGCGTTAACTTGATCGGCGAGCACACCGATTACAACGACGGCTTCGTTCTTCCCGCCGCTATAGGATTTTCCTGCTGGATATCGATTGCCCGCAGGAATGACCGGAAGTTCGTGCTTTATTCGGAAAATTTCGACGAATCGGTCGAAGCGCATCTCGACAATCTAACCCACCGCTGCACGGGAAATTGGCAGGATTATCCCCTCGGCGTCGCTTGGGCCCTGCAGCAGGCCGGCTACCACTTGAACGGGGCAGACATATACATTCTGGGCGAAGTGCCGCTGGGTGCCGGCCTCAGTTCGTCCGCTGCCGTGGAAGTCTCCGTCGGCTACGCTCTTCTCGATATCGCAGGTCACGATGTCGAACCAACCAAACTTGCTCTCCTTTGCCAGCAAGCTGAAAATGAATTTGTCGGTGCACGTTGCGGCATCATGGATCAGTTTGTTTCCTGCCACGGACGTTCTGGAGCGGCGCTCTTTCTCGATTGCCGTTCTCTAGATTTTCACTACGTTCCTATTCCACCGGCGATGCGACTAGTCATTTGCAATACCATGGTGCGCCACAACCTGAGTGCGGGCAAATATAATGCGCGCCGTGAAGAGTGCGAAGCCGGGGTTCACTTATTGTCCAAACGACTCCCCGGTATTCGCGCGTTGCGCGATGTCTCAATCGCCACATTGGAAAGCAATCGCGACCTTCTCGGCGAAACCATCTACAAACGCTGCCGCCACGTCGTAAGCGAAAACCGGCGAACACAAAACGCGGCGACCGCATTTCAGACCGGTGATATTGGAGCACTGCAGGGGTTAATGACCGCATCCCATCAAAGTCTTCGCGACGACTTTGAAGTGAGTTGTCGTGAACTCGACCTCATGGTTGAGATCGCGATGCGGCAATCTGGAGTGCTTGGAGCGCGAATGACCGGAGGCGGCTTTGGCGGATGCACCATCAATCTGGTCAACGCAGCCCATGCAGACGATTTTTGCCAGCAAGTGGCCGCGGAGTACGAAGCCGCAACCGGTTTGCATCCTGATATCTACATTTCTGAAGCCTCTCAGGGTGCGGAAAAAATGTTCTAGAGTAAGTAATGTTGTTCCGGCGATTCGCGCAGTTTCTCGGCCGCGAATTCCGGCGTCATATCGCGCTGCGGAGATGCCAACAGTTCGAAGCCCACCATAAACTTCCTGATGGTGGCGGAGCGGAGCAGCGGAGGAAAAAAGTGCGCGTGAAAATGCCACTCCGCATGATCGTTGCCGTCGGTGGGACGCTGGTGAAAACCCATCGAGTAAGGAAAAGAAGTCTGAAACAAATTGTCATAGCGCGTGGTCAAACGTTTCAGAATGTCCGCCAAACCCACGCGTTCCGCCGCATCAAGCATATCGATATCGGCAACGTGCCGCTTGCTGAGCAGTAAGGTTTCAAAAGGCCAGGTCGCCCAGAAGGGCACAACCGCGAGAAAGAATTCGTTTTCACACACGGTCCGCTCGCTCGCGGCCAACTCCAGGACGGAATAATCACAGAGAAGACAACGGCGATGTTCCCGCCAATAATCAGAGAGCGACTCCTGCTCTTTCCGCGGCTCGTTTGGAACGGTTTGCGTAGCCCAGATCTGCCCATGCGGATGAGGATTGCTGCACCCCATCATTGCGCCTCGATTTTCAAAAATCTGCACGTGATTAATATTAGGAAGGCTGCCAAGACTTCGGTACTGTTCGGCCCACACATCGACGACGCCGGCGATGTCGTGGTTCGCCATTTGGGCCAGCGTCAAGTCGTGACGAGGCGAAAAACACACCACTCGACAGATCCCGCTCTCGCTAGTTGCGATCAGAAGATTCTTACCGGCATCTGCTACCGTGACGTTCGGCAAATCAGCTTGTAGAGCGGCAAAGTCGTTGTCAAAAACAAAGATCGTCGCATACGCCGGATTGCGCAATCCTCCCGCGCGCGCGTTACCTGGGCACAAGTAACAGTCTGGATCGTACGTTAAGGCAGCCGACTGAGCCGGCTTCTCTGTCTGCCCCTGCCACGGCCGCTCCGTGCGATTAGGTGAAACTAGAATCCAGTCCCGGGTCAGCGGATTGTAACGGCGATGCGATTTTCCTTTAAGTCCTTTAAGTTCCACGCAGCTTATCCTCGTATCTGATGTTGTGTCGATGAGATGAATTCCAAGTGCCAAAGTCTACCGCTTTTTATTCCTGACAAGGCGAACCCTCCAGGATTTAGCCGTCGTTTTTGAATTAGAATCGCACACGCATGCGGCCAGCACCGCATTCGGAAAGAAGGGAATCGTAATGTTCAACTGGGCCAGCTTCCGAAAAACAAATCGCTGCTCATCGCGGTTCCTTGGGGCAATTCTAGTTCTCCTGGTTTGCGCATGTGCGCAGCCCGCCAACACCCCTATTCCAAGCCAGATTCCAGGCCACAACGCCATCCTGTTGGGTACCGATTGGTATCCCGAGCAGTGGCCCGAATCGCGATGGGAAGAAGACTTGCGTTTGATGGAAGCCGCTCACATCCATGTCGTGCGCATCGCGGAGTTCGCCTGGAGCCGCATGGAGCCCTCGGAGAATCACTTCGACTTCGACTGGCTGGAGCGTGCCATCGATCTCGCAGCCCGGCACGGTATTGTTTCCGTGCTGGGCACACCGACGGCCGCGCCTCCGGCGTGGCTGACTCACAAATATCCCGACACGCTGCGGGTGGATGAAACCGGCCATCGCGCCGTCCACGGAAGTCGCGCCCACGGTTCGGTCACGTCTCCACGTTATCGGGAGTTTTGCCGGCGCATTGCCGGCCAGATGGCGCTCCGCTTCGGGCACAACCCCAACGTAGTCGGATGGCAAATCGACAATGAATATGGTTACGCCAACATGTCGTTCGATGATGTCACACTGCATCTCTTCCAGGAATGGTTGAAGGCCAAATACAAATCGCTCGACCAACTCAACCAGCACTGGACCACTTCGTACTGGAGCCAGACTTACGACGATTGGTCGGAGATTCCTCTGCTCGGCGAGGACCGCGAGGCTCACAACCCCGGATTGCGCCTGGATTGGAACCGCTTTGTTACCGATACCTGGGCCGACTACCAGCAGAATCAAATCGACGCAATTCGCCAGCATGTTGAGCCGCGCCAATTCATTACCGGCAACTTCATGGGATTTTTCAGCGGCTTCGATCACTACATTATGTCTCGTCCTCTCACCTTTGCATCGTGGGATGACTACGTCGGCAGCGGGCATGTGGACCCCGCTGGAAATGGCCTCACTCACGACCTTACGCGGGGCTTCAAGCGTGAGAACTTCTGGGTGATCGAAACCCAGCCCGGCGCGGTGAATTGGGCAGACGTGAATAACTTTCTGAACCGCGGCGAAGTTCGCGCCATGGCCTGGCAGGCTATCGGACACGGCGCCGACGAGGTCGGCTATTGGCAATGGCGCAGTGCACTGAATGGGCAGGAGGAATATCACGGCACTTTAGTCGGGCCGGATGGCACTCCGGTTCCGCTGTATGAAGAAATCAAAACCCTCGGAAGCGAGTTTGCGAAAGTCGAGAGTAGTTTGCGGGGTACGGCTCCTGTCTCCGAAGTCGCATTCTTGAATTCCTATGACAGCCGCTGGGCCATCGATTTTCAACGGCACACCACAAAGTACGATCAGATTGCTTTGCTGAAGGATTATTACCGTAACCTTCGGCCGCTTTCGCAGTCGATTGACGTCATCAGTCCCGACGCGCCGCTGCAGCCGTACAAACTCGTCGTCGCCCCGGATCTGAATGTGATCCCGGAAGATCTGGCGCAGCATTTGTTGGAATACGTGCGCAATGGCGGTCAACTCGTTCTCGGTCCGCGTTCCGGTATGAAGGATGAGTTCAACGCTTTGCTGCCCCAAAGACAGCCCGGATTCCTGGCGGATGCGCTGGGCGGACGCGTGGAGCAGTACTACGCACTGGAAAAAGATTTCCCAGTCTCCGGCAAATGGGGCGAAGGTCAAGTCACAATATGGGCGGAGCAGTTGATGAACTCGGCTCCCGATGCGGACGTGCTGCTGCGATATGGCAAGAGCAACGGATGGCTCGACGGCCAGCCGGCGGTGCTCACTCGCAAATATGGGAAGGGCCGCATCACTTACATCGGCGCAGTTCTGGACGAAAAAATCATGGCCACCGCCGCGAAATGGATGATCGCGGAAAGCGGCGTCACGCCTGTCTTCGGCCCAGTGCCGGACGGCGTGGAAGTCTGCCGCCGCGTGGGCAGCAACCAGCGCGTCTTTATTCTGATCAACTACGCTCAAGAGCAGCGCCATGTCACACTGCCCCGTTGCATGAAAATCCTCCTGCAAGGCGCAGAAGGCTCTGCGCTTGATCTGCCGGCTTATGGAGTGGAGGTGCTTGAGGACAATCGATAAAGCGATTTGTTTACTCGATTTCTTAAAGGTCCAGAAATGCGCGCACCGAAGTGAGATCGTCGCTGGCGCGAACCCGAAAACCAAGGCGCTTCATGACAATCTGCATGGCTACGTTATCGGTCAACATCTCGGCCGATACCTGGCTTAACTTTTCGTCGCGGGCGATTTGGATGACGCGGCGAAGCAATTCATACCCCAGGCCAAGTTTCTGATATTGATCGGAGACCAGCACCGCTACTTCCGCTTCGTTCCCGGAATGAAGTTTGCTCATGCGTCCCACGCCCATGATCTTGTGCTCTCCCGTGCCGGGTTCGGTAAGGTCGGCGACCAGAGCCATCTCGCGATCGTAGTCGCCGAAACAGATGCGTAACAGCCGCTCATGCGCCACGCGCCGGCTCAAGCTAAGCGAGCAGAAATAACGCAAATAGACGCTGCGGTCGGATAGTGTCTCATGAAACTTAACCATGAGCGGTTCGTCCTCAGGGCGGATCGGCCGGATTGTAATCTGTTTTCCATCCTTCATCGTCCAGGGCGCGACGTACTGTAATGGATACGGACGGATTGCCGGTTTAGGCAACTGGTCAAAAGTTACGGCGGGACCGTGCAACACGATTCTGGCATCAAGGGCCAGCAAACGCTCCGGCGAAGCCAGCAGGGGATTGATGTCAATTTCCGCGATCCACGGTTGCTCCACTACGAGCTGACTGAAGCGCACCAACAGCTGTTCGAGTGCCGCCATGTCCACCGGTTTGCGTCCGCGCACTCCCTTGAGAGCGGTGAAGATTTTTGTTTGCTCCATCATTCTTTGTGCAAGCGTCGTATTAAGCGGGGGAAGCGCCAGACATCGGTCGCGATACACTTCGACCAGCCGGCCGCCGGAGCCGAACAGGATTACCGGCCCAAACTGCGGATCGATGCTGCTGCCGAGGATTAATTCGTAGCCATCCAGTTTCACCATCGGCTCAATCGTCACCCCCGAGAATTGGTTTAAGCCCGCTTTCTCGGTCACAGAAGATTGGATGGAACGATATGCTAAGCGGACCGCCTTTTCCTCCTGCAGGTTCAGCTTGACTCCGCCAATATCCGTCTTGTGCGTGATGGTTTCGGAGAAGACTTTCAGCACCACAGGAAAACCAATTTTCGAAGCGAGCAGGGCCGCCTCGTCCTCAGTGGCTGCAACCCGCGTCTCGACCGTGGGAATGCCGTAAAGCGATAACAGTTGCTTCGATTCCAACTCATTGAGCAGAACACGACCCTGGCCTCGCGCATTCTGAATGATTTGCTCGATCTTGTCGTGGGATGCGCTTTCCAGCTCGGAGTTTTCCGTCAGGCTGGGAGTTTCGTATAGTCCACGCAGGTTGTAGGTGTAGCGCCACATATAAGTGAAGGCGCGGGCCGCTGTATCCGGATAAGAAAAGGTTGGAATCCCCGCCGCATTCAGAGCCGCTTCGCCGGCGGCAATGCTGTTGCCTCCCATCCAACTGGCGAGCACCGGCTTGTCATATTCTTTGGCATAAGGTTTCAGGCGTTCCGCAATCTGCGCAGGATCGGTCATCCCTTGCGGCGCGAGAATGACCAGCAGCCCATCGCTGTTTGGATCCTGAGAGGCAATTTCGAGGGCGCGGGCATAGCGCTCAGAATCGGCATCGCCGAGAATATCAATCGGATTGTTGTGACTCCAATGCGGCGGAAGAAACTCATCCAATCGTTGCAGGCTCTCGGGAGAAAGCTCAGCGAGTTGTCCGCCGTTCGCCACCAGCGAATCCGTGGCGAGAACGCCCGGTCCACCGGCATTGGTTAGGATGGTAAGCCGAGGGCCCTTCGGACGGGGTTGCCTTCCCAGCGTTTCCGCCATATAGAAAAGGTCAGCGATATTGTGGACCCGCAATACACCCGTGCGGCGGAAGGCTGCCTCCAGAACCTCGTCGCTGCCCGTGAGCGCCCCGGTGTGTGAGGCCGCGGCGCGTGAGGCGGCTTCCGATCGCCCGGCCTTGATCACGATGATGGGCTTAGTCAGTGCGACTTCACGGGCCGCCGACAGGAAGGATCGCGCATCTCCCACGGATTCCATGTACAGCAGGATGCTCTTGGTGTACGGGTCATCACCGAAATAGTAGATCAAATCGCCCCAGCCAAGATCCAGCATCGACCCGGTCGATACGATCGCGCTGAAGCCGACTTCTTCGCGATAGCTCCAATCGAGGATCGCACTCAACAGCGCTCCACTTTGGCTGAGGAACGCGACGTTGCCCGCCTTCGGCGCGTCTTTGGCGAAGGTGGCATTCAAACCCATCTTCGGGTTCATCAGGCCCAGGCAGTTCGGGCCCAGCAAGCGCATGGAGCTGCCGCGCAGCTGTTCTCGAATCCCTTGTTCCAGTGCAACCCCTTCCGTCCCGCGCTCCTTGAATCCAGCAGAAATCACAGCCGCGGATTTCGTACCCGCTGCGACGCACTCCGCAATGATCTGCGGAACGGTCGCAGCTGGGGTAGCAATCACAGCCAAATCCACGGGCGGAGAAGGAATATCGCGAATGCTTTTGTAAGCTTTGAGTCCCAGCACTTCCTCACGATTGGTATTCACAGCGTAAAACTTGCCTTGGAAACGGCCGTGCAGCAGATTTTCCAGAACGGTTCGGCCTACGGTGCCGGGTCGGTCGGTCGCGCCGATCACAGCCACCGAGTGAGGAGTGAACATCGCATCCAGGCTGTACTTCGTGGGAAGTGACGGTTCCACTTCACTCGCCGCGTGTTGCACGAGATTAGCTTCGGTTGAACTCACAATAAATCCTCAAATCTAACGCCGCGGCAAAACTTCCAAGTCAAGAATAGACTATCGCCGGATCCTTGACGGATTCATTCGCAATAACCTCGCCGGCGATCATTTAGTCCAGTGTCGCCATCGAGCTAAGAAATTGTAGTGAATGTAGCAGAAATTCCGAGCGCGAGCTTTGGGCACTCGGTGTCGCCTTGTTCCTCACCCCACACAGGTCAACACAGGACACTTGGCGCGGCAAATTACCTCGTGGGTCAAAGCCCATGGTATATGCGCGGCCACTCGTGCGGAGAGAGATTCGGTTCGCACCCATGACGATCAGGTCAATTCCGCGCGTCTCTGCTATCTCGAGAATCCCTTCTGGAAGGAAATCCGTTCCCGCAACGTACTCAGGTTCAAACGCCAGCTTCGCGTTCGCTGGAAGCAATCCCCGCAACTTGGTTCTACTTTCGTCCCGAATTGTCCGCTGCCACTTGGCAAATTCCTCAGCCGCGTAAGCCGACGGGCCGTAAGCGGACGGGCCAACATCGCTCAGAGGCATAGGTGGCACCATGTGCGCCAGAACAAACTTCGCCTGATGGTCCTCTGCGATGGCCAACGCGTAAGGAAACGCTTGACTGGCAGCCGCGCCAAAATCAGTAGCGAAAAGGATTGCCTTGAACTCGAACCGCGCCGAGCCTGCTGGTGTGACGTGCGGACCAATCGTGAGCACCGGGCACGGAGCCAGGTGCAGCACTTGTTCGGCAACGGACCCTAATGCGAGCTTTTTCAGTCCGCCCCGTCCCCGCGTACCCAGCACCAGCAGATCAACGCTCTTGCGCTGGATCACCGAAGCAAGGACATCCCACACTGGACCTTGTTCAAGAAGCAGGTGATGTTTGAGAGCAGCAAGCCGCGCATTCTCGGCGATCTGTTTCATCTCCTGCTCCGCCTCCAGTCGGCGCCGGTTCAGTTGTCGGGGCAAAGTTTCAAGTGGAATCTGGTTCCGCGGCTCGGGTGGAATTGCGTGCACTACCGAGAGCAC
The DNA here is from genome assembly GCA_963818865.1 of uncultured Acidobacteriaceae bacterium. Taxonomy (GTDB): domain Bacteria; phylum Acidobacteriota; class Terriglobia; order Terriglobales; family Acidobacteriaceae; genus Sulfotelmatobacter. Next base: position 43,513 of record CAWFTQ010000010.1, on the reverse strand, counting down.
GGAGTCATAACGCCGTGCGATGGCGAGTGCATAAGCGAGGGCTCGCTGTGAAGCATCCGAGAAGTCGGTAGCAATTAATATCTGCTGGAATCGAACGCGCTGCGCCTGGTGTATCTGTGCGAGCGTTGACATGGGTCCTCCGATCTTTTGCCAGCCGACGATACCGGATTGAACCCGGTACCGAATTAACCGTTCGGCTAAAACCCCGAAAGATCGGCTAATGAGGCGAATCGGCCGGCGCCAATTGCCTGGTTTTTTCTGCTTCCAGTTGATGAATCGTCGCTCGCAGCCAGGCGCCGAGTGCTGCTTCAAGCTCCTGCTGCGTTCCCGTCCGGTACAAAGATTCAAGAGTCTCTCCATTCATCGACAAAGGAATATGAATGCAAGGAGTTTGTTCCTTGCGCGCTTCCGCGGGGACGAATTGCATCAACAGGCATTCGCTGCAAGGCTCGCGGTCTTTGGAGTTAAAGTTCATGCAAGTGGGAGAATCTTCGAAAACAAATCGCGGCCGCCACGCTTCGCGCGGCAATCGCCCGTAGCCGCCTTGCTCAAGAAATTCCAGTTCGAATTTCAGTACGTCCAGCAGGTTGCGATTATCTCTTGGCATAGCCTTACCCTCACCGTCAGTTTGGTCCCGCGTCCCTAGTGATGCCGTGACCCGCATCACAGGATACGGTGAGGGCCATCACGCGCGTTATCCAAAGGCCTCAACGCATGAAAATCAGCCGTAAAAACCTTGCCTGGACTCTCAGACTGCGCAGATTAAAATCGGCTGAGAATTAGCCCGGAGCCCACTTCTTTTGTCCTCCCGAGGGATTGTTAACATCCACATGTGATGCGGGTCACAGCACTTCCGCAAGGAAACGGTTCAATATTGCAACATATTTGGCGTATTCTCGTTGCGATGGTGGTGAATTAACTCTAAGGGAGCCTGAAGATGAAGAGAATTGATCTGAAACTGTTTACGATTACAACAGCAGCCGCAGTTATGCTCAGCCTTTCCTTGTCGGTGCAGGCGCAAGACGCGTCATCGCTCTTCAAATCAAAATGTGCCGGATGCCATGGTGCTGACGGAACCGGTTCGGCCATGGGCAAGAAGATGGGTGCCCACGACTTTACGACTGCCGACGTTCAGGGCATGACGGATGCGCAGCTCACAGACATCATCACCAACGGCAAGAACAAGATGCCAAAGTATGGCTCTTTGCCGCCGGACCAGATCAAGGGATTGGTGGCTTACATTCGCACCTTGAAAAAATAGCCGGTTTCTGACAACGAGGCTAGGAACATTGTTGGATGCGGTTAACAATCCGCGACAATAAGAGAAGTGTGTCTGCGCAGCCGCCGATTGTAGATAGAAAGACGAAGAAAGCGAGTAGCGGTTTCCGATGACTTTGCGAGAAGACCTCCGAGACAGATTGCAGCCCATCTATTTTCTAGGGCAGAACCCAATCACGCTTACGGGTGCCGTGGTTACCACGAGCACGGCGCTCACCACAATCGCCTTCTGGTTCTACGACTTCTTCCTGCCAGGTCCGCCGCATCCTTACATCGGCCTGCTGGTCTACCTGATCCTTCCTGGAATTTTTGTACTCGGACTGCTGCTCATTCCACTCGGCATTTGGCTGAGGCGACGAACTCTCCGCGAAAGCGGACAACTGCCCGGGGTCTACCCCGCCATCGACCTCGGCCTCCCGGTTGTACGTCGTACCTTGGAATGGGTGGGGTTCGCCACGGTGGTCAACCTTCTCATTCTTGGCACCGCGTCGTATCGCGGCGTCCAATACATGGATTCCGCGAATTTTTGCGGGACGACCTGTCACACGGTGATGGCTCCCGAGTATACGACCTATGAAAATTCGCCGCACTCGCGGGTGGAGTGCGTCGAATGCCATATCGGGCCCGGAGCGGGGTGGTTTGTCCGGTCGAAGCTTTCCGGTCTACGTCAGGTCTTCGCTGTGGCCTTCCATACTTATTCGCGCCCGATTCCTTCGCCCGTAAAGTATCTTCGCCCGGCACGCGAAACCTGCGAGCAGTGCCACTGGCCGCAGCGCTTTACCGGCGACAAATTTCTGGTGAATACCGGCTACAAGGACGACGAAAAAAACACCCCGCAAACCGACGTTTTACTGCTGAAAGTGGGTGGACGCACCTGGCAAGGTTCTGTTGGCATCCACGGCCATCATCTCGCCGACGGAGCGCGTATCCGCTACATCTCTACCGATGTTGAGCGGCAGACGATTCCGGTCGTCTATTACACCGACGATCAAGGGAAGACGACTGAATTCATTTCCACCGATGCCAAGCCAACTCAGCAGCAACTGGACAAGGGAGAGAATCGCGTTATGGATTGCGTGGATTGCCACAACCGGCCCACGCACGTCTTCGAGCTGCCCGAAAACGCCGTGGACAAACAAATGGCGTCGGGACACATCAGTCCCGAGCTTCCCTTCATTAAGAAGAAAGCGGTCGAGCTTCTCAAAGTGAATTATCCCACCCGTGATGTGGCGCGACAAAACATAGCCGCCGAACTCAACAATTTCTATCGCACCAATTACGCGCAGATCTATCAGACGCGCCGAACCCTGGTGCAGCAAGCGGGCGATGAAGTTGCAGCAATTTACCTGCGCAACATCTTTCCCGACATGCACGTGACCTGGGGAGTTCATCCCAATAATCTTGGCCACAATGACTCGCCAGGCTGTTTCCGCTGCCACGATGGAAGTCATACCAGTGCCGCTGGCCAGACGATTACCAACGATTGCAGTGCGTGCCACAACCTGCTGGCGGCCGGGGAGCAAAACCCGAAAGTGCTTACGGATCTTGGCATGAAGTAAGCATTGCCGAGAGTTTGACATGGCTGAAACCAACTTAGTGCGATGGAACTCGAGCCGCGGTCTGGGAATTATCGTCGCGCCCCTTCTCACCATAGTTCTCTCCCTTCTGTTGACGGAACCGGGACGCGCCGCCGGGGGCGCCGTCGATCAACCCGGAGCGGAATGTCTGGCCTGCCACGGCGACAAGAGCATGAGCACGACCCGAGCCGGCAAAACGGTTTCGCTGTACGTAGACGGAAAGAAATTTGCGACTTCCGTCCATGGCAGTTTCGGCTGTACGGGCTGCCACGCCGACCTGGAAGGAAAAGATCTGCCGCACGACACGCCGGCGCCGGTGAAGTGTGGCACCTGCCACACCACCGAGCAGGAGCAACATGCCCGGTCGCTTCACGGGAAGGCGGTTGCGCGCGGCGATCCGCTGGCACCCCGCTGTGTGAATTGCCACGGGAACCACGATATCTATCCGGTGAAGGACCCGCGGTCGGCGGTGGCGCCGCTGAAAGTGCCCTTCGTTTGCGGCCAGTGCCATCGTGAAGGCACTCCGGTTTCGCGCAACCGCCCCATTCCCCAGGACAATATTTTGGAGAACTACTCCGAGAGCATCCACGGAGAGGCGTTGCTGAAGAAGGGACTGTCAGTGGCCCCGAACTGCGCCACCTGCCACACCCCGCACTTGATCTTGCCGCATACCGATCCCGCTTCCTCAATCAATCGCCGCAACATTGCCGCCACCTGCACGCAGTGCCACTCGCAAATCGAAGCGGTCCACCGCAAGATCATTCGTGGCGAGCTGTGGGAAAAACAGGCCAACGTCCTGCCCGCCTGCGTGGACTGCCATCAGCCGCACAAGATCAGGAATGTTTTCTATACGCAGGGCATGGCCGATGCGGACTGCATGCATTGCCACGCTGACGAGAAGCTGCGCCGGGCGCGCGACGGGCAATCCATGTACGTGAATGCGGACGAGGTGAACCACTCGCAACACAGCAATGCCCGGGAGGGTCAGAAAAAGGTTGCTTGCAGCCAGTGCCACTCGGAAGTAAACGCCTCTCGCGTGCGGCCTTGCGAGACGATCACCCGCGGGGTGGACTGCACCTCTTGCCACGATGAAATCGGCAAGCTATACATAAGCAGCACCCACGGACAACTTACCGGCAAGAACGATCCGAATGCTCCCACGTGCAAGGAATGCCATGGTACGCATGGAGTGCTGAGCAAACAGGACCCGCGATCGCTGACTTTTCCGACCAATGTTCCCCAGCTTTGCGCGCGCTGTCACCGGGAGGGCCAGAAGGCCGCCGTTCGCTACATCGGGAGGCAGCACGAAATCATCGCGAACTACACGGAGAGCATTCACGGAACGGGATTATTGAAGGCCGGCCTGACGGTGACGGCGACCTGCACCAGTTGCCACACCGCTCACCATGTCCTTCCCCGAACCGATCCGGAATCGAGTGTTAACCCGGCCAACGTGCCGGCTACGTGCGGCCGGTGCCACCAGGGCATCGAGGAGCAGTTCGAGAACAGCATCCACGCCAAGCGGGTAAACGGGTCCGCCAAGGAACTTCCCGTTTGCAACGATTGCCACACCGCTCACTCCATCCGCCGCACGGGCGAGGACAAATTCCAACTGGACGTGATGGGCCAGTGCGGACGCTGCCACGCGGAGATAGCCAAGACCTATTTTGATACCTATCACGGGAAGGTGTCGCGGCTGGGGTACACGAAAGCGGCAAAGTGCTATGACTGCCATGGAGCGCACGACGTGCAGGCGGTGACGGATCCGCGCTCGCACCTCAGCCGGGCAAATGTGGCCGCGACCTGCCAGAAGTGCCATGCGGGCGCGACCCGGCGCTTCGCCGGATACCTGACTCACGCCACCCACCACGACCCGCGAAAGTACCCGTTCCTGTTCTACACCTTCTGGGGCATGACCGCGCTGCTGCTGGGGACATTCGTGATCGGTGGCCTTCACACCCTGCTCTGGCTGCCCCGGGCTTTCCAGATGCGCCGGGAATTGCGCGCTGCTGAGGCGGAACTCCAAGCAACGCCTGAAACTTCCGCAGGCCGGGAGGGCGCCGATGCCTAAGCGCGAAGTTCCCGAACTCCAGTTCATCCGCTTCACCCGGCTGCAGCGGATCCTGCACATCTGCATGATCGTGAGCTTCATAACCCTGGCGCTGACCGGACTAACCCTGAAGTTCTCCTACACCAGATGGGCGGCGGTGCTTTCTCATCTGCTGGGGGGATTCGAGAGCGCAGGCAGCATTCACCGGAGTGCCGCCCTCATGATGTTCGGAGTTTTCACAACCCATCTGGTGGACCTGTACAGGTTGAAGAGGAGGGTGCACGGTTCGTGGCGCGCTCTGCTGCTGGGCCCGAGCAGCATGCTCCCCACCCGAAGGGACTTCACTGAGTTTGTGGGCACGCTGAAGTGGTTTGTGGGCCTAGGCAAGCGGCCGGCCTATGGCCGCTGGACGTACTGGGAGAAATTCGACTATTTCGCGGTGTTTTGGGGGATCGCGGTGATCGGTTCTACCGGCCTCACGCTGTGGTTTCCGGTGTTCTTCACCCGGTTCTTGCCGGGGTCGTTCCTCAACATCGCAACCATCATTCACAGTGACGAGGCGCTGCTCGCCACCGGTTTCATCTTTACCGTGCATTTCTTCAATACCCACTTGCGGCCCGAAAAGTTTCCCATGGACATCACGGTATTCACCGGGCGCATGCCGCTGGAAGAATTGGAACGAGACAAGCCAAGAGAGTATGAAGCGCTGGTCGCCAGCGGGAAGCTGGAGGAAAAAATGGAGGAGGCCTATCCAGCGATCGTCATCCGTGCGATTCGAGCCTTCGCCTGGACAGCACTGGCGCTGGGATTCTGCATCGTGCTGTGGATCATCTATGCCATGTTGTTCGCATACCGCTAGAGCAGTTTGCAGTTGAACTGGGGAGAAGGGTGTTGAAATGCTCGCGACTCTGGTCGCTTTGGTTTACCTGATTGGTGCTCCGGCTCTGCCCGCAGTAGACCAGGATTGTCTGGCGTGCCATGGCCAGGCGGGAATGAAGTCCGACGCGGGAAAAGACATTTCGATCGACCCGGCCAGGCATGCCGCCAGCGCGCACGGGGTTCTCGGCTGCAAAGACTGCCACACCACCATCAAAGAATTCCCGCATCCCGCCAAAATCGCCAAAGTGCAATGCGCCACCTGCCATGCGGACGAAGCCAAGTCCTTCCCTGCCAGCGCCCACTCCATCCTCGGCGAATCCGCGTGCGCTTCGTGTCATGGCAGCGTGCACCAGCTCAGCACGACGGAAAAGCTGATTCCCGGAAAGTGCACGGAGTGCCATGCCGAGGAAGTGAAGACCCTCGAATCCAGCATCCACGGGCAGGCCGAGAAAAACCGCGACCCCGACGCGCCCAACTGCGAGTCCTGCCATGGCTCCATCCACGCGGTGAAGGCCTCGAGCGAAGCGGATTCGACCATTGCCCGTAAGAATCTGGCGGATACTTGCGCAAAATGCCACAGCGATGCCGGGTTTTTGTCGCGGCACAAAATTCCGGTGGCGCATCCGGTGGCTTCCTACAAGCTGAGCGTTCACGGGCGCGCGGTCGCGCTCGGCGAGGATGCGGCTGTGTGTTCCAGTTGCCATGGCAGTCATGACATCTATCCTGCCACCGATGCGCGATCCAAGGTCAATCACTGGAAAGTGCCGGAGACCTGCGCGCAATGCCACAAGGAAGTTGCCCGGCAGTTCAACGAGAGTGTCCACGGGGAAGCGGTCAAGGCCGGCGTGCGGGATGCGCCCGTCTGCATCGACTGCCACGGCGAACACCTGATCATAGACCCGAACAATCCGGGCTCGCCACTGAATGCCGAAAATATCTCCGCGCAGACCTGCGGGCGTTGTCATGGCGATCCCCGTTTGGCACTGCGCTATGATTTGCCCACGGATCGCCTCCCATCCTATGCCGGCAGCTATCACGGGCTGGCCCTCACGGAGGGGAAAGTAACCGCGGCGAATTGCGCTTCGTGCCATGGAGTGCACTCCATTCTCCGTTCGAGCGACCCGCGCTCGACCGTCAATGCCGCGAACCTCCGGAAAACGTGCGGGCAGTGCCACAAAGGCGTGGCCGAAGGCAAATTCACTATCGGTCCCGTGCATGTGCAGATCAACGTGGGCCCGAATCATCCGGTAGTCAAGTGGATCCGCTGGACTTACTTGCTCCTGATTCCGCTGACCCTTGGCTTCATGATCGTGCACAACCTGCTGGACTTTTTTGCCAAGCTGATCCGGCGGCAGGCGCGTCACGAAACCGGCGCGCAAGTGTCACGCATGAATCGAAACTTCCGCATCGCCCATGCGGGAATAATCCTCAGCTTCCCCACGTTGGTTATCACCGGATTCGCGCTGAAATATCCCGAGGCATGGTGGGCACGTCCCTTGTTGCTCCTGGAAGGACACTTCGCACTGCGTGGTGCGGTGCATCGCGGGGCGGCGATTGTACTGGTGGTTGCTACCCTCTACCATGTGATTCACCTCGCGATAAACAAGCGCGACCGCTTGTTCCTGAAAGCGATGTTGCCGGAAGTGAAAGATGCGACGGATCTCGTGCAGGTGTTTTCCTACAATCTTGGACTCACCAAAATCGAGCCGCGCTTCGCTAAGTTCAATTATGCGGAGAAGGTGGAATACTGGGCGTTCATGTGGGGCACGGTGGTGATGACGGTCTCCGGCTGTCTGCTTTGGTTTAATAATTTCACGCTACGCTACTTCCCCAAGTGGGTGTCGGATGCGGCCACCGCGGTGCATTATTACGAAGCGCTGCTCGCAACCTTCTCCATCCTCATCTGGCACTTCTATATGGTGATCTTTGACCCCCTGGTCTATCCCATGGACACAGCCTGGATCAACGGCAAAGTTCCCGCTGATCATTACCGCCATGCCCGCCCCGCCTATTACCGCGCCCTGGAACGCGCCCACCTAATCGAACTTCCCTCTGATCCTGCGGATGCGGAGCAGGGGCTCGAGCCTGCCCTTGCTCCCGTCGAAGATAAAACCGCAAAAAGTTGAATAGTCGGACGCCAATGCATTTGGATTTCGCGTCCTGTGGTGCAATCCCTTCCGGCAAGGGTCGGAACGAATCCCGGAGCCCCCGGACGCGCAGATCGCCACGCTCGCCGAGCTGTCGGATATCGTTCTTAGGTGGAGATGTTCTGGGTTGAGGAGGAAAATCCGGCGTCGCGTATGCCTCGCTGAGCGGCGCCCATCGTCCGACGGAGCCGGGAGGTGCGGCCCCGTCGAACGGACTCATCGTCTACGCGGTTATAAGGGACTCCAAAGCAACGCGGTTGGGAATCACTAAAGTCGAGCCGCTCTGCTGGATAAGTCGCTGCTTCTTGAAACCTGCGAACAAACGGCTCACCGTCTCGCGCGATGTGCCGATCATCTGACCGATCTCTTCGTGCGTCAGAGCCAGCTTCATTTGGCTGGGATTTCTCGCTTCAGCATTCTGGTCGAGCCATCCCACCAGCAGGCGAGCCAGCTTTTCGCTGGCCGAATCGGAGAGAATGAGATCGCGGATTTCGCGGCAGGTAGAGGCGTAATCCGCGCTGATCTGCTGCGTTACCCACAGGGCAAGCTCGCCGTGAAGGCGCATGAGCCGCAGCAAATCGCTGTGGCGCAGGAAGCTGATCTCGCTCGGCTCCTGGGTCTCGGCCGTGGCTTCGTAAGTACATCCGGAAACCACAGCGGCTACTCCCAATAGCAAACCGGGCTCGACCATTCGCAGAATCAACGTTCTGCCATCGCTGCCGCAAATAGAAAGCTTTACCCGCCCTCGACGCACGATGAACACTCCGCGCGGGGTCTGTCCTTCGGCGAACAATACAGCTCCGGTGGGATAGGTCGTGGTGAGGGATTCGTGCTCCAAAGCCTCGCCTACCGCTGGGGGCAGGTCGCAAAAGGTTTTGTCTGCCGATGCAAATCTCAGGACGTGGTTTACGAGATGTGTGGCCATTGGGTTGTCTCCGATCGCGCTTATACTAGGGCAACTCCCTAGCCACTCTTCTCGGTGGCGCTGGATTTGGGTTAGATCTACCTTAAACCGCACAAAACAGGACCATTAGCCTTATTCGTCAATGCCGCAGTGACTGCCTAAGTGCCGAAAAGAGTGCCGAAAAAATGGGTGCTTTCCCACACCGATGTGTGATCCTCATCACCGGTCGAAGGGTTACCGGAGGCACAGCAGGGTGACCTTAAGCACCAGATTCTAGACTCCACGTCGTAAACACCAAGTTCTAGATCAGCACGCCTCACCCTAACGTGGTGTGGATCGTGTTCAGAAGAGCGGTGCGGGTAAAAGGCTTTTCCAGCAGCGTAATCCCAGGCTTCAGGACTTCCCGATTCGTCATCAGCTCGCCTGTATAACCTGACATATAGACCACTTTCAGACTAGGATGCGGCCCGCTCAGTCGCTCCGCCAGTTCCGGACCGCTCATGCGCCGCATCACCACGTCGGTCAACAACAAATCAATCGGACCCGAGTGAGACTGCAAGGCGTCCAGCGCAGACTTCCCATCATCCGCCTCCACTACGCTATACCCGTGTTCCTGCAAGAGCTGGCGAGTCAGACCGCGCATAATTTCGTCGTCTTCCACCAGCAGGATCGTGTTCCCGTGCCGTTTAGGGCCAACCGTCTCCGGCTCAGCTTTGGACGCGAGCCCAATTTTGTGATCCGCGCTGGGAAAATAGATCTTAAACGTCGTCCCCTGTCCCGGTTCACTGTAGACCAGGATGTGTCCCCCGCTCTGCTTGACAATGCCATAAACCGTGGCCAATCCCAGGCCGGTTCCCTTGCCAATCTCTTTGGTGGTGAAGAAGGGCTCGAAAATGCGGGATACGGTGGCTTCGTCCATCCCGGAGCCGGTGTCGCTTACCGCGAGCTGTATATATTTTCCCGCCGTAAAGGCCTGACGCTGGTCGGCGTAGGCCTCGTCAATGGTCACCGGCCCAGCTTCCAGAATAAACTTGCCGCCCCGTGGCATCGCGTCGCGCGCATTCACCGCCAGGTTGACCACGATTTGGTCGAGCTGGCCGGGGTCAGCCTCAATCACCGCCGAGGATGACTTTGACACAATTAGGACCTCGATGTCGTCTCCCAGCAGCGGCCGCAGCAGCTTGCCAATGTCCTTCAATCGATCGTTCATGTCGAGGAGTTGGGGCTGAATTGCAGATGTGCGGCTGAAGGTGAGCAATTGCCGAGTCAGTGCCTTGCCTCGATCGATTGCTTTCCTGATGTTCTCAACGTAGACCGAAGGCTCGGTGGCCGGATCGAGGCGGTCCCGCAGAAATTCCGTGCACGCATTGACGATGCCCAGAATATTGTTGAAGTCGTGCGCCACACCGCCAGCAAGGCGGCCGATAGCTTCCATTTTTTGTGATTGACGAAGCTGAGCTTCGGCCCGTTTCTGCGCCGTGATGTCGCGCGCGATCACCGACGCTCCCACGACCTCGCCTATGGCATTGCGCAACGGCGATACAGAAATGAAGACATCCAGGTGCCGACCCTCCTTCGTGAGCCGCACCGATTCAAAGTGATCGACGTTCTCTCCTGCCGCGATTTTCTGAAGTATGTTCGAGACTTCATCGGCACGGTCAGGAGGGGCTAAAAGGGATATGTGCCTTCCGACAACCTCTTCCGCCATGTAACCGTACATCCGTTCAGCGCCGCGATTCCAACTCATAATGGTGCCGTCGAGACTTTTGCTTAAGATTGCATCTTCGGAAGAATCAATAATCGAAGCCAGCCTGGACCGGTATTCTCCCAGCTGCTCGGTTGTTCTGCGATACAGCTCTTCATTCGCTCTTCGCAGCTCTTCCGCGATTCTCTTGCGATCGCTGATGTCACGGATCGCGCTCAGGACGACTGGTCCCTTCTCCGTGGAGACCGGACTGAGGGCGATTTCTACCGGAAATTCCGAGCCATTACGCCGTCTCCCGTAGAGGTCCAGATCTGCTCCCATTCGCCGCGTCTTCGGAGCTTCGGCGAAAGTCTGACGATGGTGGCGATGCTGGCCGCGATAGCTATCCGGCACCAGCATTTCAACTTTCTGGCCAACTAATTCCTCACGCGCATAACCAAATAGCTCCTGCGCCTGGGAGTTGATTTGAACAATAGTCCCGTCGCTATCGACGGCGACAATGGCATCCGGAAGGGCCTCAAGCAAGTCGGTGGACAGCAGAGCATCAGCCATAGTTAAAACCGAAAGGCGGGAAGTGCTCTCTCCGGAATCGGGACGAGAAACCATAAAACCACTCCAGACTTCAAACTAACGGTTCTTAGAATCTAGCCCGGAACTTGCTTGCCTGTAAAGCAGGGGTGTCAGCGGTAAGCCCTCAGTTCTCAAATGCCTATTGACGAAATGGGATCTCTTGGGGAGGAGGAGTGATCTCTCGCAGGGGAGCCATGTCTTTATCCTCAGCTGAATTTTTCGCAAGACGGTGTGACATAGTGCACCGCAATGACTGTCATTCATCACCGCGCGGTTAGCGCCGTTATGCTAAGGTTCGTCTCGGCCCGAGCTCCCGGCGTCCGGGAAGCGCTCAAGCTTCGTTACACCGAGGGCCCCTGCCTGGAACCTGTTGTCTATCCTCACACCGAAAAGGAGCACTCCCATGTTTGCACGTATCCTTGATTTCGAAGTAAAGCCGGAAAAAAGAGAGGAGTTCGTGAAGGTAGTAAAGAACCAGATCGTACCCATCCTCAAGAAGCAGACCGGCTTCCTGGAGGTCCTGCCCTTCTTCCCGGAGAAGATGAAAGAGGACAAGGTGATTACCATCAGCCTGTGGACAACCAAGTCGGATGCCGAGCGCTATGAGAGGGAATTCTATCCCAAGGCCCTGGACATCCTGAAGCCATTCCTCACCACTCCCGTCAATGTGAATCACTATAAACTGGAGACCGCAGTGTGCGAGCACTTTGTCGAGGCGCTCGCCGCCTGAAGCGACGAACATCGTTTCGACGAACCTCGTTTCGGCAAGCACCGGTTCGGCGAAAATCGTTCCGAAACATCAACTCGCAGCGTCAGCCTGAAAACCCCGGGGCAGGAAAGCCCGGGGTTTCGTTTTTGTATGACCCGCCATCATCGGATTCCGCAATGGACTGACGGCACAACGCCGGAGCCGATAAGTTCATATTTCGCCATCCTTGAATTAAATCAATCTTAAGTTTCACGGGAACCATTCGCCCCTAACTCATTGTGGGGAATGTGTTTGCCATCCTCGACCTTGGATGCTTAGCTCCAACTGCGAAACGGCTCAACTTTTGGCGCGACCTTGCCGATGACAACCGCATCTACAGCTTCATCTTTGTGCCAATTTTGTGGGGACTGCCTGCTCCTGGGTGCCATTTGCCGAATTTATGAACCAGAAATACATTCTGCCGCGCCTGTTAGCAGTCTTTGCGAATAAAGGAAAATCTCATTTTTCTACGCTGTCCGGGTTTTCGAAAACACTAGCCGGGCGCAACCCTTTCCGCCGCTCGCTGGCCCCCCTGGTTCTAGTCGCCAGTGTTTTTTTCAGCCACTCCGCTTTCGCGCTGTCTCCGATCGGTTCCGAAGACTTTGGGAATGATGCGTACCACAGCACGGTTTCTGAAGTCCGGCTCGTCTTTTTCGCGACAGACGAGCACAATCACAATGTCCTGGATCTTAAGAAAGACGACTTTGCCGTCGTCGACGATGAGAACGTGATCCGAGAGTTCCGCAGTTTCACCCCCTCAGCCTCAATCAAACTGGACGTTATCGTGCTCATAGATTCCAGCGATTCCGTTTTGCCGCACTTCCAACAGGAAATCACGAATGTCGCGCAACTGATTTCCCAGTCACCTTGGAGCCCCGAGGACAATGTCTCGGCCATGTCATTCGCCGGCCTGGAAGCGCACCTCATTTGCTCGCAGAATTGTCGCAGCTCGTTTGCTGCCGATCAGGTCGTTCCTGGCGGTGCGGCGACACCGCTGCTGGACGCAGTTGAAACTGCGACTACCTTGCTGAGCCAGCGCCGGCAGCCGGATGTCTGGCCTGTCATCATTCTCTTTTCCGACGGCGATGACACCATCAGCAAAGCGTCATTCAAGGATGTTCAGGAGGAAATTCTTGCCACCGGGGCGCAGATTTATGCCGTCGACATCGGCAATTCCGGACGATCGTCAAACCATAACGCAACTCTGCAAAGGCTGGCCGCTGATTCCGGTGGCCGTTGTGTATGGCTTAGCGAGGGCGCAAGCGAAATTTTCAGTCACGTCATCGATGATTTGCATTCCGCCCGGGTGGTGACTTACGCGCTGCCCCAATCCAATTCAGCTTTCCATTCAGTTCGCATTCTCCCCACCCGCAATCTCAACCTGCAGTTCCGCTGCCGTCGCGGTTACTATCACCGCGCCAGCAGCTCTGAGGAGGCTCCATGAAACGGACACTAACGCTGATTTTCTTGTTCTGCGCTCTACCGGCTGCACTCACCGCGCAAATTGGGATGTATCAACACGGTTCAGTCGTTCGCATGCACATGGCCGACTGCCTTCTCACCCATCGCCCGTTCATGATGGCATTCGGCAATCCGGCCGCCCCTCCCACTCCTGAACCCGCCGAGTATTGCCCGGAATATACGCTGGTATCCAGCAACGTGGTCTTCGTGATCGTTGGAAAGTCCTCCAACCATGTGATCCCGCTCGCGGAAATCATCGACTTCCGTCTCCTAAAAAACGAGGTCGCGGTGCGCGTGGATGATGCGAAAAAAGAATCCAAGTTCATCATCAAGGAAATGATAGTGCGCTCCGAATGGGATCGCATCCAGCGCCATATCGAGGACGAAATGAGAGCTACCGAAGAGCAGGCTGCCATGAAAACCAGGAACTGAAAGGCTCCACCCTCCTTTAAGTGCTCCATCCAGAACAGGGATGTCATCCTGAGCGCAGCCGCCTTTCAAGCTGAGTGAAGGACCTCGTGCAGCAGACTGCGCAGATCGTCGACGGGATTCCTTGACCCATCTGAAGTGCTCACAACGAACGTAGTCTGCCGGAAATCAACCCGCACCATCAGTTTTCTTCCGCGAATTCCGCTGCACCAAAATTCTAAGAGCGCCCACGGGATTTCAATCCATCCCACGCCTGGGGGCCAAATGTGTGTACTATTTCAACATTGCGCTTGAAACCGTGGACCCAATTCTGTCACCTTCCACAACTACAGCCAAAGCACTGGGCATTCATAAGAACGGCGATGCGCATCGATTCAGCCTTCCTACTTCTTTTGCTCAGCCTGGTGGCAACCCGCGCCCCTGCCCAGGACGCCGCCACTCCCACAGAGCCCAATTCGCCTTCTCTCATTTCCTCCATCACTGCGGATGAACGCGCTACCGCTGTCGCCATCGAGGTCACTTTCTCTCATCTCGTACGCCCGCAGGTGAGTACGCTTGAGCATCCGGACCGCCTGCTCTTCGAGTTTCCCGGATGCCACCTGGCTGGCCCTCCACAGCGCCTCGCGGTAAATCGCGGATCATTACTCACCGTCAGGTCTGCACAATTCAGCGTCACACCTCCAGTGGTGAGAATTGTCATCGATCTCAAGTCGCCTCAGGACCACGAAGAGGAATACGTCGGAAACAAACTCATCATCAAGTTCAACATCCCCGGACCTGAATTGCCATCGCCTCCGGCCAGCGCAGAAAAAAAGGCAATCCAACCCCCGGTTCGCCCCGCGCCACCGGTGCCCGAGTCTTCGAACCCGCCGGTACCCACGTCTTCCAATCTCGAAGCACCCACCGCCGCGCCACCAGCGAGTGCCCTCACAGCGCCCGCTCAGTTCACCGCCTACACTCTTCTCGCCAAGGCCCGATCGCTGGCTATCTCCGATCTGGAGCCCCTCGAGGCAAGGGCGAAAGCCGGCGATCCTGAGGCGGAGACTACTCTAGCCCTTGCCTACCACGCCGGCACCTTGCTCAAAATGGACGATACCGAGGCTCGGCGCTTGCTTGAGAACGCTGCAAATCGCGGCTTCGTCGCCGCTGAGGAAGCCTTAGGTATGTTTTCTCAGTCCGGTTTGGGCGCTCCACCCGATAAAGCACAAGCCGTTCTCTGGTACACCCAAGCAGCCCAACATGGGTCTAGGGATGCCGCCACCAACCTCGCTCTCATGTACTCCACCGGCGACGGAATCCCGAAGGACGCCAGCAAAGCCGCGACCTGGTTTCGCAGTGCCGCCGAGGCCGGCGACGCTACCGCCCAATTGAATCTTGCGTCCTTATACCACCGTGGCCAAGGAGTGCCGCAGGATGACGCCCAGACTGTCCTCTGGCTCACCAAAGCCGCCGACCAGGGCTTGCTCCCGGCTATGCTGGAACTGGCCAACTGGGATATGGAACCCCAGCACGGCAACACTATCGATGATGCCATCGCCTGGTTCAAAAAAGCTGGCGCCAAGGGCGACGCATCGGCGCAGGCCGCGCTTGGCGATATTTTCTCCGATCCAAAACTCGGACACCTCGATTATGCCCAGGCCGTCCTCTGGTATAGAAAAGCTGCGGACCAGGGCCTGCCCGCAGCCGAGTTCGGGCTGGCAGCGCGCTACCTGTTCGGCCAGGGCGTTCCCGAGGATCTCGAGGAAGCACGGCGTTGGTTAACCCCGGCGGCAAACCAGGGTCACCCGTACTCCCAGTTTTTCTTAGCGAAAATGTTCGAGGCCGGCCAGGGCGGCCCGGTCGACCTCGCCGCCGCCACGAAGTACTATGATCTCGCCGCAAATTATGGTATCGCTCAGGCGCAATACCATCTTGGACTCCTGTTGGCCTCTGACCGCAGCACCCCCACAAGTCTGGTTTCGGCCTACAAATGGTTAGTCTTGGCACAGGCATCCGTAAAAGAAAGCGCCGCGGCCGCCCAGGAACTTCGAAAACTCCTGACACCAGAGCAGATCGCCCAGGCTGAACGCCAAGTTGACCTCTGGCGCACCACACACCCCCCCAGCCGTTCGAATCACTAGCCATCCCTTCAATCCATCCCCATGCTGCGCCTGCGCTTCGCGTGATCTACGTCGCAAGTAGCTCGTCGACTGGATGGCTTTTCCTATCCCTGCCTTGAAAATAAAGAGCTTCTTGGCTTTGTTTGGCAAATAGTACCTCCCTCTTCCCAAATTGATGTTGACTGGAGGCGGCACCGCTTCTCCTTTCCGCTTTCGTTGTAAACGTTCCAGCTGAAGTTCCGAAAGCGCGCGGTGAGTCGTGGGCTTCGGGGCCGAGTGTGCGACTTCGTATGTATTTTGCTCACGCGATCCAGAGCGGAGAGGGCGAACTTGGGCAGCATTGATCGCCCTGGCGATCATCGGGATTCTGGTCGCCGCTGTCGTTTGGTTGTCTTTCAGATCGCCAAAACCGTTTGACCCGGACGACTTGTACGGTGTGTTGGGTTGGGCCGTGAAACGTGCCGAACGTAGTCGTGATTACAAGGTCATCGGGCACCGAATGGCTCGGGAATATTGCTAAGTTTGACCAGTACCGAACCCTGCTTGAGTGGGTCGTGCGCTGTCGGGATGCCGGCGAGATGCTAGCTCTGCCGCGCGAATTCCATGGATGCAAGATCAGGCCGTTTTGCTCGTAGGTGTGGAAGTCCGCGCGGGGGAGCTGTCAAACAGCCTTATAGACAAGGCGTACATAAGCATGCACAAGGTGGAGCAACCAACACCGCGGTATCTACACAGATCAAAGCTTCCGTGGATTCGTGCATTGGTATTGGAGGCGAAAAACAGCGACCTCATGGTATCAATCTTCAAGAAGGGTCAGAGGCGGAACAGGAAAGCGAACCGTAGTGAGGAGGTCATTCGGCTACTATTGATCATTCTGTGGGCAATAGTGGTCGTCGTGTTGGGTCTTTATGGGGGACTTGCTACTTCACACCACCACTAGTACGGGCACCCAGGAAACACAAAACACAAACAGAGTGTGTAGCCCGAAAAGCTGACTTGTCGGGCCAAATGGAATTACGCGAACTTGCAGCACCGGGAGGATCGAATCTCTTGCGACGCATCCATTGCATAGCAAGGTCCCCTTATTGCGTTCGTTTCCGGTTTTGATATACATTCAGAGCCACATACCTGTGGGGTAGCCGTCGCAATGTTCGTGGAATAACCGTGATGCGGCCGATGTCAAAAACGATAGCGTGTCTTGGCGTGTTGCTGGTTTTGTGGTCGGCGATATTATTTGCCACTCATCAGCACTCGAACGAGACCGAGTCGGCGGCGTGTTCGGTCTGTGTCGCAGCCCATTCAGCTTCCCCCAAAGCCACTATCATCCTGCCACGGGTGATGTTCGTTTCCGTATCCGTCTTTCGATCGGAACCGGTAAAGACCAGGCAACGCCTAATCGTCTTCGCTCTCTTGGTTCGTCCACCTCCTAGCGTCTAAATTCAAAGATCAATTCCCTGAATCTAAAGGCCCCCGGTAAGTTTTCCGAGGCGGCTCTCCCTTTGATCTTTTGGACCGATTTTCAGGAGGAATCATGTTGGCTTCATACGAGAGGTGGCTCCGTGCGGCTTTTGTGGTCGTTTTCCTTTTAGTACTCGGCGTTCAGGCTTACGCGCAGTCGGGCAGCAATTCCGGCTCCATCAACGGCACCGTAACGGACCCTACCGGCGCTGTCGTGCCTAATGCGACCGTCGAAATCCACAACCCGGTCAGCCACTTCGACCGCTCAACTACCACGGATAAGTCCGGAACTTTCAGCCTCCCTAATATTCCGTTCAATCCGTATCAGATGACCGTGACCGCGACCGGCTTCGCTCCCAATGCGCAGGATGTGGAGATCCGGTCCATTGTGCCGGTCAACCTCAAAGTCAGTCTGCAAGTTTCCGGATCCACCACTTCGGTGACGGTCACGGCTGAGGCGGCCGATTTGCTGGAGAACGATCCGACCTTCCACTCCGATATCGACAGGAACCTGTTTGACAAGCTTCCCTTGGAAAGCACGACATCGGGACTGAGTTCGCTGGTTACTCTCTCCACGCCGGGAATCGCGGCTGATTCCAATGGTCTGTTCCACGGGATCGGCGACCATGCCTCGAATTCCTTCAGCATCGACGGCCAGCCGATTACGGACCAGCAAAGCAAAGTCTTTTCCAACCAGCTTCCCGTCGATGCGATCGAATCTATGGAAGTGATCTCTGGCGCGCCACCGGCGGAATACGGAGGCAAGACCAGCGTTGTGATTGTTGCGACCACACGCTCCGGCCAAGGCGTAACCACGCCTCATGGAAGTGTAACCGCTTCGTATGGTTCATTTGGAACATCAAACCTGGAAGCCGAGCTTGCGTACGGAGGCAAGAATTGGGGAAACTTCATCTCTGCCAACGGCTTGAACACCGGACGATTCCTCGATCCTCCGGAATTCGCAGTATTCCACGACAAGGGCAACGAGCAGAACCTGTTCGACCGCGTGGACTATCAACTCAACGGGAACGACTCGATTCACCTGAACTTCGGCTACAGCCGGAGCTGGTTTCAGACACCGAATAACCTCGATGCCGAAAACGCGACGCCCTGGAGCGGACTGTATGGGATTGAGCCGCAAATGGCACTTAACGGCATAGGCCCTGACGGAAATATTGTAGGATCGACGGACCAACGCTCCAAGATCGGAAGCTTCAACATTGCTCCTTCGTGGACGCATGTGCTGAATGCGCACACTGTATACACTTTGGGCGCATTCGTGCGCCGCGACGATTACAACTACTACCCCAGCAGCGACCCGTTCGCGGACCTCGGTCCCCCCAGCCTTCAGAGACAATCTGTGGGTCAGAACCGCACGCTCACCAACGCGGGCCTTCGAACAGATCTCTCCTACGTGAAAGGAATTCACCAAGTCAAGGCTGGAGCCACCTACGAGCAAACATTTCTCAATGAGGACGAAACCATCGGGATCGTCGATCCGACCTACAACGCTCCTTGCATAACTGCAGAACCTGTAACTTCAGTGAACCCCTACCCCTTTGTCGCGGCAATTGCGCCGGGAATCACCAATCCCTCGGGTTGCACGGGCATCTACCAGCCAAACACTGCATCAAACACGAACTCGCCCGCCTCCCCTAACACGACCGACCCACTCCCCAACGTAGCTTTTTACCCTAATTACAACCCGATCCTAGCCCCATACGACTTAACCCGTGGCGGAACCCCGTCCGTTTTCAATGGCCATACCGACATCAAGGAACTCGCCCTGTACGTGCGCGACAACATCACCGTAGGAAACTGGTCTTTGAACCTCGGCCTGCGCGGCGATCTCTATAACGGGATCACCTCCGGAAGCCAAGCCGAGCCTCGGGTTGGGGTGGCTTACAACGTCAAGAAGACCAACACGATTCTGCGAGTTTCCTACGCCCGCACCCTGGAATCTCCCTTCAACGAGAACCTCATCCTTTCCAGCATCGGATGCGGCAACGCTGTCCTAAATCCGCTGCTTCTCTGTTCTTCGTCAGCCACCAATCCGTTGAGCGTTGGCTTTCGCAATGAATTCCATGCTGGCCTGGAGCAGGCTTTCGGGAGGCACCTGGTTTTTTCCGGCGAGTGGATCTCGAAGTACACGCACAACGGCTTCGATTTCAGTGTGCTCGGCAACACGCCGATCACTTACCCTATTGAGTGGCACAACTCGAAGATTCCGGGATATGCGGGGCGCGTGAGTGTGCCTGAAGTCCACGGATTCTCGGCACTCATGGTCTTCTCCAGCGTGGCGGCACGTTTCTTCCCGCCTCAGATTGCCGGCGCGGGCGCGACTGTGGGGGCGCCGGGCACTCCCTTCCGCATTGACCACGACGAGAGGTTCAACCAGACGACCCACTTCCAGTACCAACCCTGGAAACGCGGTCCATGGATGGGATTCAACTGGCGGTATGACACTGGACTGGTGGCGGGCGCAACTCCGTGCTACGGGATCAGTGCAAGCAACGATTGTCCGCAATCAGTCCTCATCGGCGGCGTGCCCAATGTGAGCATGATGGCTGCCAACGTGGGCCAGGTGCCGCTTTCAGCTGATCAAGAGGCTGAAGCCGGGTTCACTTGTAGTGGCGTCCGGGCAACCCCGACGGTCCCATTGCCTTACAACTGCCCCGCATCAGCGTTCGGCTCTGCGCTCATAAACGTACCTCCACCAGGTACTGAGAACGACGACCATAAGCCTCCGCGTATCGCACACCGGAGCCTGTTCGACATGTCGGTGGGCCATGACAACCTGTTCCACGGCGACAAATACAAAGTCAGTCTGCAATTGACTGCTATCAACCTGGCGAACAATTTCGCGCTCTACAACTTCCTTTCAACCTTCAGCGGCACGCATTACGTCACACCGCGTGCCCTAACAGCTCAACTCGGGTTCCACTTCTAGAAGTGCTCTCCCCCACCACCGAGGGCAGTACGGTCAAAACCGTACTGCCCTCCTATGAGGACGGCGTCATGGGACGGCTCTCCAGTCCAGATTGTCGGCCCGCACAAAAGTGGTTCGGATGCTGACCTACGACGATTGCAGGTTCGGCCTGAGTGACGGGCAACCGAAAGTTGTTCCGGGCCAGAAGTCGCGTTCGAGGAAATGATTCGTCGATCTCCCCCAAACCCGTTTCTGGCCAACTTCCGTTTAGCCGACAACCCTGAAGTTGCGCGTCATTTCTTCAGTTACTCTGCCCAGGACCAGTCGAATTCATCAGCTTCCTCATCAGATAGGTGAAGTACTCGGCATCGGTCCTCGCCTCCTGCTTCTTATCCGCGCCTGCGCCGTGTCCGCCCTCCGTGATCTCGTCGTAGAAAAACGGCTTGTGAAACTCCTCCAGGCGCGCAGCAAACTTGCGAGCGTGAACCGGTCCCACGCGATCGTCCTTGGTGGTCGTAAAGATTAGCGGCTCGGGATAGTTCACATCCGGCCTTACCTGGTTATATGGCGAAATCGACGCGAGGAAAGCCCGCTCCTCCGGCACCGAGACGGAACCATACTCGCCTACCCACGACGCGCCGGCCGACAAATGCTCGAACCCCAGCATGTCCAGCAGTGGCACCTGGATCACCACCGCATTCCACATCTCCGGGTGCTGGGTAAATTCCACGCCCATCAACAGGCCGCCATTCGACCCGCCTCGAATCCCCAGCCTGCGCGCAGAAGTGATCTTCCGCGTCACGAGATCTTCGGCCACCGCGTAGAAGTCGTCGTAAATCCGCTGCCGGTGAGTCTTGAGCCCCGCCTCATGCCACGCCGGACCGAACTCACCTCCGCCGCGGATATTGGCAAGCACATACACGCCCCCACGCTCGAGCCACAATTTGCCATTCACCGCCGAGTAGTGGGGCGTACTCGCGATCTGGAATCCCCCATAGGCTGTCAGTAGAGTCGGATTCGACCCGTCATACCTCATATCCTTGCGATGCACCACAAAGTACGGCACCCTGGTCCCATCCTTTGAGATCGCCTCAAACTGCTCGACGACATCGGTGCTCGCGTCAAACTGCGGTTTCTGCGACCTGGCCAGCGCGAAGGATCCATCCCCCGCATCGCCCAGCCACAGCGAGGGTGGAGTTAAGAAGCCCTCCAGACCCAGAAAAAAGTGGTCATCGGTGCGGCTCGCCGTCGTGGGATCAATGGTCAGATTGTCTGGCACGGAAAGCCGCTTCCGCGTCCAACTTCCATCGCTGCCCACTGTGTATACATACGCGCGTCCCTGTACGTGTTCGAGCGTGGTCAGGATCATGTGATTCTTTGTTGTCACAAACTTCTGTTCAAACTCTTTTGCGGTCGGTGCAAACACCACGACCGGCTTGAGCCGCACCGGATCCTTTTCCACCGAGGCCAAATCGAGCGCAATCACTGAGCCCTGGGCAATCATGTTGGTTTGTCCCTCGGGCGTCCAATCCTCATCCACAGTAACCAGCAACTGACCGTCCAGCATTCCATCCACGCTGGCCTTCAGGGGCAGCGCCAGCTTCTTTGCTCCGCCCTGCAACAGCAGGTAACTTTCATGCGCGAACGTGCTCAGGTTCCGTTCCACAAGCACGGCTCGATGCCCCTCTCCATCGATGAAGACGCTCGGATTGTCGCCATACCCGTTGTCCTTGATGTCTCCATGAAACACCTCCTCGGCGCTCTCGAGAGGCTGGCCGCGCTTCCATCGCCGGATGGTGATCGGGTACCCGGCCTCGCTCATCGTTTCCGGGCCCCAATCGCGCGCAATCAGCAGCGTGTCCTTGTCCACCCACGCCACGGTCTGCTTGCCGCGTGGCAGCACGAAACCGCCCTCCATAAACTTACCCGTCTTCAGGTCCATCTCTCGCAAGGTCTGCGCATCCTCGCCCCCTGCCGACAGTTCGACCAGACAAAGCTCATCTTCAGGATGCAGGCATGTGAGTCCTTTTGCCACCCAACTCTGCTTGTCAGCTTTGGAGAGCGCATCGTAATCAAGCACCGTTTTCCAATTCGGCTCCGACGTCAGATAATCCTTGACCGTTGTGCGTCGTAGGATCCCGCGGACATGTTCGGCATCGCGCCACGTGTTGTAAACCATGCCATTGCGAAACTGCGGGTCCGGCAGCCGGTCTGAAGACTCGAGCACCGTAAGCGCCGCTGCCTCCAGGGGCGCGAAGTCACTGTCCTTCTCCAGCACGGCTGCGGTGCGGGCGTTCTCCGCTTTCACCCAAGCCATTTGCCGCTCACCGTGTATGTCTTCCAGCCAAGTGTAGTTATCCGGCTGTTCTAGGCTAGCCTGTTGAGCTGGCGGAAGTGCACCCAGTCCAGTTACCCCGGCCGCCACTGCCATGAGTGTCACGACAAAACATGCTGCCGCTCTTCGCAAAGATTTTTTCAAGTGCACACTCCTTCCAACACCGTTGCTCGCGCCACGCTTATGGCGCCGTGATAACTCCAAGATCGAACCTCTGGTGAACAGTGTCGCATCACCAAACTGTTTCCATCTCCGAAAGGTGGTGCGGTACTGGGCTCCAGCGGAATCTTTCCTACTTAGCTGCTGACAATGGATTTCCTGGGCAGTGTTCCAGACCAATCACGGGCAACTCGGAACCAATCTTTTCGACTGATCGGGCACGTGAGTCTGAGAGCTGCGCGGGCCAGTGCGGAACATTATCACAAATCTGGCACAGTGTTCGCTCATCTTGCATCGACGAGTCAGCATGAACCGATAGAAAAACACTAGCATCCGCGATCATTCCAACGTCCGGGTTTGCCGACCAACCCCGAACTACTACAATCGTGGCACAAGGGCGTTTCTGGATACTTCCCATTGTCCGACTCATCGAGGGTTAGCTGGTGGCGTCTCCTTTGCTGGCAGGCGCGGGCGCAGCCGATTCCTGGGCGATTGATTGCCATAAGTGGCTGAACGTACCCTACGATTCGGGTCTCGCAGTGGTGCGGAAGCCGGAGTATCTCCGCGACGCCATGACACTGAGCGCCGCTTATCTGGCGATGAGTGATGGGTGCGAGCCGTGTCACTACGCGCCGGAAGCATCGCGGCGGGCGCGCGGGGTCGAGTTGTGGGCAGCGATGCGCTCACTCACTCTGGCGACGATTCCGAGCGAAACCTAATAACACTCTGCTCCGCGTGCCACGCCTACATCCATCGCTGAAAAACTGCTCATGAATGTGGGGAAACGCACTCTCCAGGAACAAATGGTTCGTTTCGCCCCAGTGGCGCTCCACAGGAGACTTGCCAGCTTTCGCCGTGTGATCCATGTCACAGTTGCCTGTGACAGCGCATGCTGTCCTCCTGCCCATTGCACCGCTAAGGTAG
Organism: uncultured Acidobacteriaceae bacterium; assembly: GCA_963818865.1. Lineage (GTDB taxonomy): Bacteria > Acidobacteriota > Terriglobia > Terriglobales > Acidobacteriaceae > Sulfotelmatobacter. Next base: position 19,861 of record CAWFTQ010000010.1, on the reverse strand, counting down.
ACAGGGTAGAGGTTGGATTTGAAATAACGCTGCGCCAGGGCAAGTTTCGCGGCGACTGAGGAGAAACAGGCGAATCCCCGATTTTGTTCGACGCAGTCACGGGAATGCCTCCCTACAACGCACTGAAAACAGGTGGCGCAAACTGATATTCTCGGATTGCGATTTGGCGCGCGTGCCTTGAATTACTGAAATTTCTTGTGCCGCTGTAAATGGCGAGGAACGCGCCGATCGAAGGAGATGACGACGAATGCCAGATGAAGCAGTCGAGCAGGCAATGAGTGGATCCGTTTGGCGGGCGAAACAGGTGTACGCAATGGCGATCGTTTGCCTGCTGGTAGGTCTGGCGATCGGCTACCTTTTCCGCGGCTCCCAGTCTCCCGCGCCACCCGTTCCGAAAGTGGCCAGCACCCAACCCGCTGCTATGCCAGGTGCCATGGGCGGACACATGCCCAGCCTTGAAGACATGAAACAAATGGCCGACACCAAGGCCGCACCACTGCTCGAGAAACTGAAAAACGATCCCAACAATAGCGATCTGCTCATCCAGGTCGGAAACATGTACAAAGCTGCCCACCAGTTCAAGGACGCCGCCGGCTACTACGACAAGGCGTTGCAGGTTGATCCCAAGAACGTTGCCATTCGCACCGAGATGGCTTCGTGCCTGTACTACAACGGTGATGTGGATGGTGCAATCAGCCAGCTTCAGCAGTCGCTGCACTATGCCCCCAAGGATGCCAACTCGCTGTTCAACCTCGGCATGATCAAGTGGCAGGGAAAACAGGACGGCCCAGGAGCGCTGGCGGCGTGGCAACAGTTGCTGAAATCAAATCCGCAATTGAGCGCAGATCGCAAAGCCACGGTGCAGAAACTGATGGCCGAAGTCCAGAAGAAGAGCAAGAGCTAAGATACGGCCTGGCTGCTTAGACGGGGAGACGCATCTCGCAGCGGCCGACGCCGGCAAATGAAACGAGATCTGAAGGAGCACTGAGCAATGACGGATACAAATCGAGCAACTTCTATCGAACAATGGACGAGCCTGCAGGCTTACGTGTTGGCGGTCATCTGCCTGCTGGTGGGAATCGCCGGCGGCTGGTTCATCCGCGGATCCCAAAGCCCAGCCGCCACTGCGACTGAGACCGCGAACGGATCGGCGCTGGCCGTGGGCAATGCAAGCCCCGGCGCCCAAACTCCAACTCCGGCTCAGATGCAGAAAATGGCCGACACGCAAGCTGGACCGTTGCTTGAGAAGCTCAAGTCGGACCCGGCCAACGCCGGACTTCTGGCAAACATCGGGAACGTCTATTACGACGCCCAGCTATTCCCCACGGCCATCGATTACTACCAGCGCGTGCTGAAAGTAGAGCCGGCCAACACCGCCGTTCGTACCGACATGGCGACCGCCTATTGGTACACCGGCGACGCCGATACCGCCATCGCGGAATTCCAGAAATCGCTTTCTTACGACCCCAACAAGGCCAACACCCTGTTCAATCTGGCCATCGTCGAGTGGCAGGGCAAGATGGATATCGACAAGGCTGTCGCCACCTGGCAGAAGTTATTGGACACGAATCCGAACTATGAAGGCAAAGACAAGGTCCTGGAACTCATGGCGCAGGCGAAAAAGCATTCGGGCGTAAAACCAGGCACACCTGCAAAGCCGTTGCAGTAGCCTGCTCATCGAGCAGATTGTGTACCCGCAGCGCGACTTCCGCTCCGGAACCCATTCGCCTCAACGTTTGCCGGGCACAGGCGTTTTGGGGCTAACCGCGGGCGTCACCGTACCGTCAGCGTTGTGGCTCATGTTGTGGCAGGTGAGAGTACAGGTGTCGGTCCCGCGATTGTAGGAAATGGGAGAACGGAAATAACTGGAGGTCGCGTTCTCGGCCACGACCTTTAAATCGAAATTGACCATGCGGTCACCCGTGACATTCGACGAGGTTGCCCCCGTGCCATGAGCGGTGTGACACACCGAGCAGGAGAATCCTGCGTTGATGTGAAGCGAGTGTTTGCTGAAGCTGGCATTGGCAAGAATGTTCGTCAAGTCGTGGCACTTGGCGCACAAAGAATAAGGTCCGCCCGCCCCGGCATCGGTAATCGGAGGCAACAAATTCGTAATCGTGCTTCCCGGGCCGGCCGCCGGCGGAAGTCCGGCCGCAACCTGGCTGAACTCGTAACGACGCTCCAGAATGTGCGAAAACTGCGAACCGTGCGGGCCATTCGGTCCGGTGCCGCCAAATTCGCTGTTGTCGTCGCTGTTGTGGCAGTCGGTGCAGAGAATAAGCGTCGTGATCGGCCTGCCCTGCGTGCGCCCATCCAGGTTCAACATGAACTTCAGCAAACTCGGTTGCGGCAGCGGACTCTTGCTCTCGTGCATCACCGGATGGCTCGAGGTCGCCGTAATTCCAAATTGCGGCAGCAAATTCAGCGGGTCGCCGCCCGTGCTCGTCCGCAAAGGCGCATACCCGAACACTTGCAACGTCTGCTTGCCCGAACTGGTCCCATGACACCGCAAGCACACTTCATATTCGTTCACCGCAGGGTTCACGGGCGTCACACCATCGGTTGCACTCACTCCCACCGCGCCATTCAGCGATCCACGTACTCCGGTTGTCGTAAATGAAGTTGTCTGCATGATGGCATGAGGATTGTGGCAATCCACGCAGGTTGCGTGGCGGTCGTTTTTCAGCACTACGCCTTCCTGCGATGAGTGCCGGTTGCTGGTTGTCGGAAAGGGATGCCCGGTCTTGGCGAATTCGGCAAATATATTAGGAATCTCCGGCGATAGCGTCCCGCCGCCACCGTGGCAGCCAACACAATCCTGGGTGGCCGCGTCCATGTTCGGCAGCGCCGGTTTCGGCCCCGTCAGCAAATCGGCGCCACCGGGCGCATTGTGCGACGTGTGGCAGGACTCGCACCCGTTCTGATTCACCGTGGTGTACGTCCCCAGCTTGGCGGCCTTCGTCAGCCTATTGGTTGTCGTGGCGTGAATACTCTGCCTCCACGCCGTAAACGGGTTGTACTTTCCGCCGGTATGCGCCAGCGTCGCATTGGCAGCCGAGGTTGGTGCGGTCGAGTTTGCTGCCGCCGCGGTGGTCAGATTTGTTGCCGGAGTCCGCACCGCGCTGATCTGCCCCGGCTGGCTCACATGGCACGCCAGGCACATCGCCGAGCCCGCATTGTTCATCACCAGAAAATCGCCCTGCACCGGGTCGATAAATTGCACGTGCGGATTGTGGCAGCTATTGCACTGCACATTTCCCCGCACCAACTGCACCGCAGGGTTTCCCGTCGTGCCGCTGCACAAACTCGACAGCAGATTGTCATTTGAGCAATTGAGGGGGAGCTGGAAATTAAATGGATGGATCCCTGCCAGAGTCCCGATAAATAAATCCTGGCTGTTCATCGAGCCGCTCATCTGCAGGCCGGTATACGGAACATTCGTACCCGGCGCCACCGTCCCGTCATGGCAACTGAGGCACAAATTGCCAGCGGAGCCCAACGTCGGCTCCAGTACCGTATTCACCAAGGTCGGGCTGGAGTACAGCGTGTAATTCGATTCCGTCGAAAGTTTTTGGCTCCAAAGTGGCAAGTTCGGCAGGGCCGTGCTGGTCAGGCCCGAGTGCGGAGCATGGCAGTATTGGCACGCCGGCAAGGGTCCGCTCACCGGCCCTGGCGTCGCCGGGCCCATATTATGAATTCCGAGCACATCCTCCTGCGGTGTCGACTGCCCCTGTAGAACCACAGTCGTGGCGAAAATCAAAACGCAGATGGCGAGAAGCTTGCTCACTGGCCCGCCCCCCTTGCCTGTTTCGGCAGTCCGTGATACCGGAACACCTGCACGCGCCGGTTAAACGAGTCCACCACGTACACCCGATCGTTGCGGTCAATAAACACTCCTGACGGCAACTGAAACTCTCCTAACCCCACTCCACGTTTTCCGAAGTAATACAGCAGCCGCCCCTGGCGGTCGAACACCTGCACCAGCCCGTACAGCCCATCGACGACATAAAGATGATCTTCCGAATCCACTGCCACGCCCTTGGGACGAAACATCTGCCCCGGCTCGTCTCCAACCTGCCCCATCGTCCCTTCCGCTACTCCATTCTTGCCAAACCACTGCACGCGGAAGTTCATCGCGTCCACCACCAGTAGATTGTCGCCATCCAAATGCAGCTCAGTCGGAAAATAAAACTCGCCCTTGCCCGCGCCATGCTTGCCGATCGTCTGCAGCACATGCCCCTGCATGTCCAGCTGAAAAATCTGATCCCGCAATGTGTCGGTCACATAAATCCGCTGCGCCGCCGAATCGACCGCAATCCCCGTGGGACGCTTGAAATATCCTTCCCCGCCTTTCAGGCTCCCAATCGTCCTGCGAAATTTCCCGCCCGCATCCCAAACAAAAATCTTGCCAGACTCCGAATCCGTCACATAAATGTTGTCTTCCGAATCCAGCGCCACGCACTGCGGCGCCAGCATCGACTCCTTGCCCTTGTCCTGCCGCTCGAGAAACTTATATTTATGCCGTTCGAAATCGAAGATGTGTACGCCCGCGGCACCCGGATCGGTCACAATCTCCCGGCCATGCGAATCCACCGCAATGCTGTACGGACGCACCACCATCCGGTATTCCGGCTCGCCCGCCACCACATTCAGCACCCGCGTCCAGAATTTCTGCTTGCCCAGCACTTCCCGCTCCGAGCTGAACACCTGCTCAAAGACGAGCTTCCGCCCGCCCTCCAGCAGCAAGTCCGGAGGTCCCGGCACTCCCTTTTCTGTTTTATGAGCAGCCCACAGCGGACTTACCAGCAAAAGAACGCAGCCAACAATTCTCCCCAGCTTCCCACCGGCTAGAATCCCTTGAACCATCTGGAAATCCCAAATGAGTACGAGGTTAGCATACTCGGGAGAGTGCCCGAGTTGCTGATGCTCTGATCGAACCTCGTATACCCCGCTTGAAACAGCAGCTTCCGGTATTCATACCCGGCAAACCCATAAATGTTTGTGTTCCCGCTGTTCGAGAGCAGCACCGGACTGTTCGTATTGCTCAGCGACCTCGACCATGCCGTGCTGACGATCAAGTGCCTGATCGGATACAGGCTCACGTTCACGCCGTAATTGCTCCCATTGAACAGAATCGCGTTGCCCAGCGCCTGCGCCGGCACCGTCGGCGTCGTCACGATCCCGGTCGAAGTCAAAAGTCCTGCCCCGCTCGACTTCGAATAAATCCCCGAGACCGACGCCTGCTTCCAGATCAGCATGGTGGTAAAACTCTCGCCCTTGCTGCTGTTCCCCGCCACTTGCTCAAATCCGCTGTGGATCACACTCGCCACCGTCGCCCAGGTCAGATCCGAACTGATCTGCCGCTTGACCGTCCCGCCGTAATTCAGCGTCGAGGTCGTGTACATTACCAGGAACGTCTGCGTGTTCTGGTTGTAGAGAAAGTTCCCGTTGATCTGCCACTTGCCGATGTACCGGTTATACGCGACGTTGCCGACTAATCCGACGTGCTCGTTCCCCTGCTGCGAGGCGTTATCGTTCGCTCCGCCGTAAAACGTCAGCCCCTTCAGCTTGTGCAGAAAGTTGTAATTCGCCGTGAACCCCACCTGCGTCAATCCAAAATTCTCCCCGTCGAAGAACTGCTGCGTCCGGCCCACATATCCGCCCACCATCAGCCGCGGCAGCACATTCACATACGTGCTCGCTTCCACTGTAAACGATCGCGATTCCGGAGCATTCAACCCCGCCAGCGGCACCTGCCCATTGCTCACCAGTTGCTGCTCCACGCTGCCCAGCAAATTGTCGGTATACGAGGTCGTCAGCGCCACCGGAGCCTTGGGAAACATCAAGTTGACATTGCCGTTAATTGTGTCCGTTGTCCCATAATTCGTCCCGCTCAGCGAGTCGTCATTGCTGTAAGTACCCCGCGTCATGCTCAACGATGCATTGCTTCTCCGGTAAGGCAGCGGCCCCTGCACTATGAACCGGTATTGGTTCGACGATCCGTGCGCCGTCTCGCTTTCCGGTTCGCCGCTTGCCGTACCCTCAATTCCACTCAGGTCCACGTTGTTGTCCAAATGGATGAATCCGCCGCTCATGTAATACCCGCCGAGGTTATAGCTGCTTCCCAGGTTGAAGTTGCGCGTGGAAGAAGCCGTCGTGCTCGCGCTGCCCAGCAGCGAACTCGTTCCGGCCGTGTCCGAAAATCCCACCGACAAAGTCGGCAACCCCGGAATCAGTGCGCTCCATCCCACGTTGAATGCGTGGTTATCGTTCACCGTCGCCAATCCCGCCACGCCGGGAATGCCATAAGTCCCGGAATTATTCCACGTCTGGTTGAACCCTACGAATCCCGGAAAGTGGCTGCCCTGGAAAAGACTCACCGTTCCGTTGTATCCGCTGGCGTCGGTGATGGATTGCGAATCGGAGTTGTCCTGCGACCGCCCATAGTAAGGAAGCACGCTGAATGAGAGGAAATTAGGATTGTAATAATATCCGTTGATCATGCCCTGTCCGGAAAACCCCAGCGAATGGTCATCCGTTCCCGCCAGATTCCCGTAGGCCCCGGAATACAAGCTCTCCAGCCGCCCGTTCGCGGTAACATGGAGGTCGCCCAGCGCTACCTGCGCCCCCGCCCCGCAGCAGAGCATCCCCAGCAGCGCCGCCCCGGCCACCACTCGATATTTACTTCCCCACCGCACACCTTAAACCCCTCTCACTCCGTGGCCAGCCGGTTTTTCAATCACCCTATCGCGCGATCGGTTTTTCAATCACTCAACCACTCAATCACTCAATCCCTACAGCTCTTCCACTTTCGCGTTCTGCCGCAGCTTCTTGTCCAAGCCGGCACGCAGCTTCTCGAATTTCTCCTTCTGCATGCTTTCCTTCAACGCATCTTTCACCTGCGCAAACGTGAACTTCCCCGCCGGCATGTGCGCGTCCAGCCGGAAGCAGGTATAGAAGTTGCCCAGTTGAATCAGATCGCTCACTTCTCCCGGCTGCATGGCCTGCGCTGCCTTCACGATCTCCGGCGGCAACTTGTCGCGGTCCACTACCTTGTGATCGCCCATGTTCACGCGGAAGTCATCTTCTGAAACCTTTTCCGCCAGCAGGCCAAACTCGTCATAGCTTTTGGTGGCCTTCGCCTTCTGGCACGCTTCATCCGCGCGTTTGCGGCCTTCTTTCTTCACTTCATCGCCGGCCTTGTCGGAGGGCATGATCGAAATCGTCTGGATGGCGAACTTCTCGCCGTAACGAAACATGTTCGGGTTCTTGTCGTAGTACGCCCGCTCTTCCACCAGCGAAACATTCGACTTGTCCTGCACTTCCGCCTTCAGCAGCGCCTCGATCAGCAGCGAGCGCTTGATCTGTTTCCGCAGCGCCTGCTTCGACCCCTGCATCTCGTTTTTCAGGTAGTCGTTGTAAACCTCGTCGTTGGGAAACTGCGCCCGAAAATCTGTCTCCGCCTTCTGCAATTTCGCTGGCGGGATCGTCATTCCCCTGCGCACCGCTTCCTGGTACACCAGTTCTTCAAACTCGATCATCTTCAGCGCGCCCATGCGGATCTTCGCCTCTTCCGCCTTGGGAAAGCCATTGTGCTGGCGGGCGTAAGGGAAGATGGTCAGCATCTCGCGCAGCAGATCGCGGTCGGTCAACTCGGTGCCATTAATCCGCACCACCGGCTTGTTGGTGACCGGTTGCACCGGGCTCAGGCTTGGGCTGGCGGGAGCGGCGGCCGGAGCGGCGTTCGCCGCCATCACTGGCTTCACCGCCGTCGGTTCATGCGACGCGACCTGCCCCTGCGCCAAAGAAGCTCCCATCAAAATTGTCATCCCGAGCAACGCGAGGGATCCCTGCCCTTTTCCGAAAATGCCGGAGCTATTGTGTTTGGTCTTCACTTTTTCTCGCTTTCGGGGCAGAACTTCAGCGCCGCCCCTCCCCAGCCTATTCACTTGGTGATTTGGTTACCCGGTTAGTCCTGCTGTACTGCCTGCCAACCAAAGTTCTCCAACCCGGTAGCCGAATGACCAAGTTTGAAAATCTGAGGGGAGAGTTACTTGTCTCCCCTCAGGTACGGTAAAAGAACAGTTAGAACGCAGTGCCGATGCCGTCGGCGCCAAAAGCTTCATTGGCTGTGCCGCCGAAGTGGCACTGACGGCAGAACTGCGTGGTTGAAGGCGCCTTGGTCGGAGTCCAGACCGCGCCCGCGTTATAAGGAGAGTTGACGAAGAAGTACGTCTCGTACGTGCCGGTCGTGTTGCCCTGAATCGCATCGAAATTCGGGCCACTCTTCGCGGCGCTCGCCTCATAGACGTTCATCTGGTGCTGGTTGTGGCAGGTGGTGCAAACCACATAAGGAACCGTGTTCGTGGCATCAACCACCAAACCGCCGATGGCAGGTGCGCCGTAGTTGTTCATGAAGATTTGATACTGACCGCCGACGGTCCAGCTCATCGTCGTGCCGGAGCCGGTGTAGACCAAGCCAAAACTCGCCAGGGATCCCCCATGGGTCGAGGTCGTTGGGGTTGCGGCCGGTCCCACTGGGTGGTCGTTGAGGTAATCGCCGAGCGTTCCGCCGTCGTTGCCCAGCCAGGTCGGGATGGTCGTGGTGGCGGGCCCGTAGATCGAGCCGCTCTTGGCGTACCAGCCGTTGCCTTGCGGCAGCAGACCCGCCATTCCTTCATAGGAATAACCTGTCATCATGGCGCCCGTCGAAACGTTGCCATCATGGCAGCTCAGGCAGATCGCGATGCCCGAGATGACTGGGAGTGACGTGCTGGTCCATTGCTGGCCGCCGCCGAAGTTGACGGCGAAGCCGCCGCTGAAGCCGCCGCCAAACGTCAGGTTTTCCTGCGTGATCAAAGATACGTCCTGACCCCAAAGGTGGTAATCGCCCTCGGCGCCGCCCAGACTGACGGGGGCTCCGGTCCACGTGGCTCCGATCGTGCCGCCGTTGCCGCGCGCGCCGCTATGGGGAGCATGGCATGCCGGGCAGCCGCGTCCGCCGTTGTTATGTGCACCCAAGACGTCAGTCTGGGGTATGTAAGTCTGCGCCGCTGCCATGGCTACAGCCAGCAGGGCGAAGAGGACTACTAGCATTACCTTTTTCATGGTCTAATTCCTCCTCAAGATAAAGGCCTTTATTCGAGTTGGTACTCTTACGACGCTATTACATTTGCACGACCATCACCTTATTGTTACCGATGGTGAATCTTTTACCTACGCTGTAAACTATTGCAACATAATGAGTTCCGTCTAATGTGAGGACTGCTGCAAATCTCCACGGCCGCCCCACACAGCCCCAAATGAGCCTTCTCCCACACTGGGACTGGTGAAATGACGCAAGTGCTAGAAGTTACGAGGGTAAGCTGGCGCACCTGGATCAGGAGGGGTATACGGGCTGGAAATGCTCAGGAACCCGGACTGCCATCGGGAAAAATTTTCGAGTGTCATCCCGAGCAAAGCGAGGGACCTTGGTGTGTGCCTGTGGCGACTCGTACAGTTGGTCCAGGCAAGAACAAGGCCTCGAGCTGACAAGCCAAGCGGGGGGACGACAAAGTGTCCTGCGGGACCAAAGCATGTTTCGGCCCACGCTCTGTCTGCAACCTGCTACGGCGCCTTAACGGCTGCGGGCGCTGCCTGCGCCGCCGCCGGTGGCGTCGGCTTCGGAGTCTCTGGAGCTGTGGTGGGGGCCGGCACTGCCGGCTTCTTTTCGTCTGTCGGCGTTGTCGTGGGCGTCGTCTTCTCGCCCGCCTTCTTCGCCACCTCGGCCACACGGCGATCATATTCCTTCTGCGCCTCAGCGTTGGTGATATAGCGGAACATCTGCACCCGCCCCATGAACTGCTCGCTGGTGAAGACCCGGTTCTGCTTGTCGATGGTCAACCCGGCGAGAGCCTCGAACTCCCCCGGCAGCCAGCCGAATCCACCGAAGATGAGACGTAAATCGCCCTCGGGCGTAAATACCTCAACCCGGTTCATGTTGGCGTCGGCTACCCAAACGTGGCCATCGCAATCGATGGCGATGCCCTTGGGGCGCGTGAAATCGCCCGGCCCGTCGCCGTTCTTGCCGAACGTGCGGATGAATGCGCCCTCGGCGTCAAACACTTCAACCCGGTCGTTCATGGTATCGGTGACATAGAGGTTGCCGTCTTTATCGACCGCCACATTAGTCGGCTTGGAAAACTCTCCCGGATCGGTGGAGGTGTGGTTCTTCCCCGCCGCTCCGATTTTGCGCAGCAGCTTCAAGGTATCGGCGTCGTAAACCAGCACCTGGTCCGTTCCCGTATTCGCCACATAAAGAAAACGGTTCTCTTCATCGATGGCCAGCCCGGCCGGATCGTTCATCGCGCCTTCGCCGAACTGGCCTTGCAATTTATGCTCGGGACTGAACACCAGCACATGGTTGTACATGCCGTCGCTGACGAAAAGGCGGTCGGCATCATCGATGGCCAGGCCGAAAACGCGGCCGAATTTGGCGTCCACGCCATGCTTGATGAACGAGGTATCTTTACTCTCTGGATCGAAGATAAAGACACCGCCGACCTTCGTATCGGCCACGTACAACCTTCCCTTGGAGTCCACCGCCAACCCGTACGGAGTTCCCAGCGCGAAGCGGGGCTTGGTGCCGGCTCGCTTGGCGGCTTCATCGGGATCGACGCCGGCCATGCGGTCCATCCACGACTTTTTCTTGACCTCTTTTTGCTTCTCTGGAGCCTTCTTCTCCGCCGAGAAATAGTCCAGATACTTGACCCGCGCGATGGCCGGCGGCTGCGGCCATGCGATATTGGAGGTATCGATCTTGGGCGGCCCTGGCGGCGGGGCGGGCGCTGCCGCTTTCTTGTCGTCGGCGAAAGCCGGGGACGCCCAAAAGGCGGCCATCAGTGTCATCACCGCCGCTGTATATAAGGTTCTGCGCATCGACTTTTGGGGAATCTCAGGCATAGCTATTGCACTCCTTTTGGAACTCCCGGCGCGGGCGGAACTCCTTGTGCCGGGCCCAACTGTTGTTTGGGACCAATCAGACCTTTGTGACAGCTGTGGCAAAAGTCCATGTTATTGGCCTGATCCTTGACCAGCAGATCGGCCTGCGCGGAAGAGTGCGGCTGATGGCAGGTCAGGCAATTCAAGGGGACCAGAACGTGGGTCCGATCCTTCGGATCCACCAGGTCCGAGACCGGGTGGTGTTCCACGGGATGGCCCAAGCCATACTCCAGCGGCAGGATCGGAACTTTGGAGAAGTAGTTTTCCGGCAATTTCACCTTGCCGTCGAAGATGGCTACCAAATGATCGCCTTCCAGCTTCTGCGGCTTGCGGTCGGGAGCGTGGCACTCCAAGCAGAGCGGGTTGGGCGCTTTAGCCCGCAGCAAATGATCGTTATCGTTCCCGTGCGGATCGTGGCAGACGGCGCATCCCTGCTCGAACGCGGGCTGGTGCACATGCTGTTTCTTGCCCTCCTCCGCTTGCTCGCTATGGCAGCCTAGGCAAACCGAAACCGCGTCTGGCTTGGGGAATGCGGGCGAGCGGCCGGCGTGCGGATCGTGGCAGTCGGTGCAATCGCCGGCCGCGCCGGGATGTTGCACCTTCGCCTTCTCGATCTGCGCGGCCTTGTCGGCGTGGCAGGTGATGCATATTTCCTTGGCACTGGCCTGTGTGAGGACGACTTTGCCGTCCTTAGCCGGCTGGTGGCAGATATCGCACTGCTTGGACGCAAAAGGATCGTGCAGGAACGTTTGCATCAGCTTGGGAGCCTTTGACTGGTGCGGATCGTGGCACGTGAGACAATCCGCCGTTCCGAAGGGCTGTCCCTGGTGAGCCTTGATCAGACTGGCGTCCTTCGTATCGTGACAATCGATGCACAGCGCGGGAGCGTCCTTGGTCAGGTGAAAATCAAATTCGCGCTTGCCCCGCTCCCCCGTCTTGTGCACGGTGTGGCAGGTGTCGCAGCCCATGTCGAGTGCGGCGTGCCGGCTGCCCCCCTCCGGAACATTCGTTCCTTGCGTGTGGCAGGTCAGGCACAGATTGTCCTTCTTATCGCCCGAGGTCAGCTTCAATAATTGGTTCTTGTTGTCGGAAGTGTGCGGGTCGTGGCAGGTCAGGCAATCGCGAACTGCCGGGGGATGAACGCGTCCCTTGATCTGCGTGGAATCTTTGTCGGTGTGGCAGGTGAGGCAAAGCTTGTAAGGCGTGGCCGTGATCAGTTTTACGTGAGTGATGTCTTTGTTAACCCGAATCTCGTGGCAAGCCAAGCAACCCATCGCAATCGCCGAATGGACGGACTTGCCCTTAGTTTTGTCCTCATGGCATGCAAGGCAGGTCGCGGGGTCGGCCTTTGGATCGAGCGGCACCGGATGCTTTGCCGCCGATACCCGGCCAACAAAGAGGAGAACTAAGAGAAAACAGCTGAGCGCGCTGAACGTGCAACCTGTGCGCGAATTTGATTTGGATGATTTCAGCGCCACTGTTCCTACTCCTCCGGTACGTTCTTTTGCACGCATCTCGCCTTATTTGTCTGCCACGGCGGATTTTTGAACAATCTGCGCAACAGATTGCAACATAGTGACTTGGGAATCGGGATCGACTCTATTAGAGATTCCGACTGTTGCAACCTTCATCAGATTGGGGGCTTATCCCACAGTGAATTGGTCAAAATGGCGCATAGTTCCAGTGGTCAGTGATCGGTGGTCAGTGATCGGTGGTCAGTGGCCAGTGCTCGGACGATGAGGGTTTGCTGGCCACTGACTACTGACCACTGGCCACTGCACCTCCCCCTGCGCGAAATTTCCGCACAACTCCTCCCTTGCTGTGTGATATGCCTCACAATCGCTCCGGCCAGACCTCACAGTACACTGAATTTTGACCAGTGATTTCAACAACTTGGCCATTTCTTCCGGCAATGGCGCACCACGTGCTTTTCTACCAGTCAGAAGGGGAAAGACATGGCCGCATCCGTACCTCGGAAAATCTGGCAAACCCTCGGTGCAATCAAGACCGGCGTCATTCTGCTCATTCTCGTAGTTATCTTATCGGCGGCGGGAACCATAATTCTGCAGCGTCCCGCGACTGAGCCCGACGAGATGCAGCGCGCCTACTCGCCGCAAGTGCTGCGTGTGCTCGACGCACTTCGGCTCACTGACGTTTTCCACGCCTGGTGGTTCGTATTGCTGCTGAGCCTCGTCAGCCTCAGCATTATCGCCGCTTCGGTTCAGCGCTTCCCCAACGCCTGGAGATTTTTTTCTCGCCCCTATAAAAGTCCCGACGAGAGCTTCCGCAGTGCGCTGCCCCTCCACAAATTGATCCCTGTTAAAGATGAAGAAGAGGCTTTGAGCGTGGCCGACCGGGTATTGAAGAAGGCGGGCTTCCATCCCGAGCGCATTGTGCGGGAGAACAGCTTCTCTCTGTTCGGAGAGCGCAACCGCATCTCCGAATTGGCGGTTTATATCGTGCACGCCAGTCTGTTGCTGATTCTTCTGGGCGGCAACATCGATGCCCTCTTCGGCTGGCGCGGCTTCCTCACACTAACCCGCGGAGAACAATCAAGCCAGGTGAAGCCGCAAAACGGCAGCGTACGCAATCTGCCTTTTGCTATCCGATGTGATGGCGCTGGGCAGGAAAATTATGCCGATGGCTCTCCGAAACGCTGGTGGTCCGATCTGGCTGTTCTGAAGAATGGCCAGGTTGTCCTGCGCAAGCAAATCGTCGTCAACGAACCGCTGGTATATGGTGGCGTGCGCTTTTATCAGGCAAGCTATGGCAAAACCGGAAAGCTGGAGAGCTTGGCGCTCACCGCAACTCCCCGCGACGGCCACTCCCCGAAGGGTCTTGCAATTGGTCTGGACGAGACCCTCCCGCTGGACGCTGATACCACCGTCCGGCTCGCCGAGTTCATTCCCGACTACGTGGTAAGCGATGGCCACGTCTACGCCCGCTCCAACGAATTGGAAAATCCAGCGGCCCATTTGGTGCTGGAATCCAGGAAATCCGGTCAATCCATTAATGTCTGGTTGCCGCCAATCCCCGGTCTCGAGCAGAACGACTCATCGCCTTACACGTTCGAAGGCAAAGATGTGCAGATGGCCTACTTCACCGGCCTCGAAGTTTCGCATGAGCCTGGCCAATGGGCGGTTTGGGCAGGCGTGGTCGTCATGGGCTTCGGCTTGGTAGTCGTCTTCTACCTGGTGCATATGCGGTTTTGGGTCGTGCCCGTGCGTGACGCTCGCGGCCAACTGCAACTCTGGATCGGCGGAACCGCCAACAAGAATAAAGATGCCTTTGAGCATCGTTTCGGCGAGCTGGTGGAAAAGATCGAATCTGAACTCAAAGTTTCAGTAGAGGCAGGTGCCGAGGCGCCTGCGGCAGTACTCGCCGGGAAATAAATTTCCGGCAACGGAGGATTGTTTTATGGCACGTACAACCGTCGAACAGCCGCCAGCAGCCACCGGCACCACCCTGGTGGTCGCGGTTGGATTGGGAGTGGCTTTCCTGCTGTTCATGGCGTTCCTGAATGTGGTGAAGAGCGGCAACTTGCTCAGCGAGTCCAACCTGCTCTATGCGGCCCTCATTTTTTACTCGGGCGCAGGCACGCTCTATCTCGGTTTCGGGATCACCGGGACTCCCGCTTACATTCGCTACGCCTCGCTGGCCACATGGGCGGGATTAATCGCCAACACCGGTGCGGTGGCGCATCGCTGGTATGAGGCGGGACATCCCCCGTTCGCCAGCATCTACGAAATGCTGCTCATGTTCGTATGGACTCTCGCCGCGCTTACCTTGATCGCCGAGAAGAAACTCAAAGTAAAAATCATCGGCACGGTCACCATGCCGGTCGCGATCGTGGGCGTCGTCCTGATGCAGTTGCTGCGCACTGACGTTCATCCGCTGGTGCCGGCCCTGCAATCGACCTGGCTGCACGTGCACGTCACCCTGGCCATGCTGGCCTACGCCGCATGCGCGCTGAGTTTCGCCTTGGCCATGATGTTCCTGATCAAGGACAAGATGAAAACCGAAACCTTCCTGGCGGCGACCAGCTTGTTCGGCGTCGCAACTTATTTGGGTGTGCTCACCCGGTTCGAAAAATGGGGAGGGTTTAGCGTTATTGCATGGAACCCCGAAGAAAAATCGGAAGTGTTCCTGTCCAGAGGCGTCAGGCTTTTCGTGGTGATTCCTGATCTCGGCTGGCTGCTCCTTCTTGTGCTGGCGGCAGTGACTGCACCCTTGGTTCTTTACCTCGTCTGGCGTAAGACGCAAAACCAAGCGTTTCTCAACATGGCCAATCGCGCCGTTTTCTTGAGCATTCTGCTGCAAGTGCTGGCGCTGGTTTTCTTCGTGCTGCGGGCCAGTGATGGCCGTTATGCTTCGCTCGATGCGGATGGTCTGTTTCCCACCGCACTTGCAGCCAGCCCATTCATTCTCTCGGGTCTGGTGGGCGGAGTCTTTGTCTCGCTGCTGTACTTGCTGCTGCTGTGGCGGCGCAGCGATCTGGAGCGCATGTTGCCCGCCGCCGACGAACTCGACCGCATCACTTACAAAACCATCGCGATCGCATTTCCCTTACTCACCCTGATGATCGCGGCGGGCGCTTATTGGGCCAATCGCACCTGGGGTTCCTACTGGAGCTGGGATCCTAAAGAAACCTGGGCCGCGATTACCTGGCTTGTCTACGCCGGATATCTACACATGCGCATCACCCGCGGATGGCGCGGCCGGCGCGCTGCCTACTTCGCCATCCTGGGCTTTGCCGTTGTGATGTTCACATTCTTCGGCGTCACGTATTTGCTGCCCGGAATGCACGCTTATGCTTAGTCGCACTCAGTCCGCAGCGTCTCGGCCATTGCCCGAGACATCCTACACCACGGCTGGACCGCGCAGGCCGGAGAAAAGCGAGCGCATCATGTCCGCGGAATCGTCGCCGAAACATTCCTCGCAGAAAGAAGATTTCCACTTGAGCTCCGTACGCGTCAACTGGCAGCTCAAAGCAATCTTGCCAGTGGGCTTTGTCCTGCTGGGGGGATTGCTGCTCTTCACTTTAGCGACCCTATCTCTGCGCGACCCTGACCGCCATGCGGTGCTGATCCTTGCTGGCGCCGGAGCGGTCGCAATCTGTGCTGTCTCCATGTTCGTCCTCGCCTACCTTGTTCAACGGCCCATGGTCGAACTGCAGGAAAAAATCGAGCAGGTGAGTCAAGGCAACCTGAACGTCGCAGTCAGCTTTGCCCAGCGCAACGACGAAATCGGCGACCTCGGCCGCAACTTCAATCACATGATGCAGCAGTTGCGCGAGAGCCGCGCCGAGATCGAACGCCTGCATCGGACCCAAATCTCTCGCGCGGAACACCTGGCGACGCTCGGCGAGTTGGCCACCGGTTTGGCCCACGAGATTCGCAACCCGCTCGCCGGAATCGCCGGAGTAATCGAGATCGTCGGTCGCGATCTGCCTTCAACCAGCCCCGCCCGGGCCGTCGTGAAAGATGTTCGCCTCGAAATTAACCGCATCAGTCGCACCTTGACCGATCTTCTGGAAACCGCGCGCCCCCGCCATCCGGAGGTCCGCCTCAGCAACCTCAACACCACCGTGGAACACGCTGTCATGCTGGCTCGCCAACAGGTACTCTCCAGGCCAATCAAGATCGAACTGCAGAAGGCCGCCGATCTACCCGAAGTTGAGCACGACAGCGATCAGGTCCATCAGGTGCTTCTGAATCTCCTCCTGAATGCAGTCCAGGCCATGGAGGGCGCGGGTACGGTGCATGTGGAGATCAGCTCGCGGGACGATTGCGCCAGCGTGGTGGTCAGCGACACCGGTCGGGG
This sequence comes from uncultured Acidobacteriaceae bacterium, assembly GCA_963818865.1. Lineage (GTDB taxonomy): Bacteria > Acidobacteriota > Terriglobia > Terriglobales > Acidobacteriaceae > Sulfotelmatobacter. Next base: position 3,058 of record CAWFTQ010000010.1, on the reverse strand, counting down.
CATCCCGCCCCAGAACCTGCCCAACATTTTTCGCCCGTTCTTTACCACCAAGGGCGGCGGCACCGGTCTCGGCCTTTCGCTCGCCCACCGCATCGTGGAAGATCATCACGGCCGCATCGAAGTCAGCAGCGCTGTAGGGAAGGGAAGCACATTCACCGTGCTTTTGCCATTTCACATGCCCGCCGCTCAGATCGCGGCCTCCTAGTCCGGTCCGGCACTCCACCCAATAGGCTCACTACAGCATTACCACTCCCATTCGTAGTAAATTAAACACCAATGCCCGCGGAGAAAATCATGGTCGTGGACGACGAGCGCCTCGTCCGCTGGTCGCTCCGCCAGAAGTGCGAAGAGTGGGGCTACCACGTCATCGAAGCCGACTCCGGCATCCCCGCGCTCAAGCTCGCGCAACATGAAACCCCCGACCTCGTCCTGCTCGACGTGCGCATGCCTGATCTCAGCGGCATCGAGGTCCTGGATGCACTTAAGAAAAGTGGCGACGCCCGCGCCGTCATCATGATCACCGCCGATCCTCAGCTCGACGACGTCAAAGCCGCGCTCAAGCTCGGCGCCTATGATTTCGTCGGCAAGCCGGTCGATTTCGACGAGCTTCACGTCACCATCAAGAACGCTCTCGAAGCCACCAGCCTGCGCACCGAAGTCCAGGCCTTGCGCAGTGAGGTGCGCCGCGGATCGGGCTACGACAGCGTCGTAAGCGTTTCTTCCAAGATGACCGAGTTGATGAACTTCGTCCGCAAAGTCGCGGCCAGTGAAGCCACCACCATTCTGATTCAAGGCGAGAGCGGCACCGGCAAGGATCTCATCGCCAAAGCCATCCACTACGAAAGTTCGCGCCAGCAGAAACCTTTCGTGGCCATCAACTGCTCCGCCATTCCCGAAACGCTGATGGAAGCCGAACTCTTCGGCCACGAAAAAGGCGCGTTCACCGACGCCAAGCAGATGAAGAAAGGCCTGTTCGAGGCCGCCGACGGCGGCACTCTGTTCCTCGATGAAATCGGCGAACTCTCGCCGCTTCTGCAAGCCAAGCTGCTGCGCGTGCTCGAAGACCAGGTCATCCGCCGCGTCGGCGGTATCCGCGACATGCAGGTCGACGTGCGCGTCATCGCCGCTTCCAACCGCGATCTCGAAAAAGCCGTCCGCGAAGGCCAGTTCCGCCAGGATCTTTATTACCGGCTCGCTATCATCGCCATCTTCATCCCGCCGCTGCGCGACCGCAAAGAAGACATTATGCCGTTGGTCGAGTTCTTCATCGACCGCTACAACCGCAGATTCAAGAAGTCGATTCGCGGCATCACCGACGATACGCGCCGTCTTATTCTCGGCCATAATTGGCCGGGAAATGTTCGCGAGCTCAAAAACACCATCGAGCGCGGCATGATTCTCGAGGACGAACCGCTACTGCGCCCGCTATATCTGCCATTCTCGGTCGGCGAATCCGGCGGCCGCACCGTCTTCGAACGCACCTCCCCCACCGACGGCGGACAGCCCCTGCCCAACGGCCGCACCCTGCCCCGCCTCTACATCCCCGAAGGCGGGACGTCACTGGAAGAGGTGGAGCACGCCATGGTCGAACTCGCCATGCGCCAAGCCAACAACAACCAAACCCACGCCGCCAAACTGCTAGACATCAGCCGCGACGCTCTGCGCTACAAACTAAAGAAATTCGGCCTGATTCGTGGCGATGGAGACGAAGAAGGCGCCCAGACCAGCGTGGCCGAGGATCAGTAGCCCGGACGGTTTCTAAAGAGCGGCAAGGCTCGCCGCATTCAACTCCTGAAACTCCGCCTTCGGAATCCGGACCACAGAGCTCACACCGCCCGTCATCGTCTTTCCTCCGCCGCGCTGCACCCAGGAAGCAAACTGCGCCATGTGGCCGAACATCACATCGCGCGTGCAAGGCCAATGATCTGCGGATTTCCTCTGAGAATTTTGCCGAATGGGATTTTGCAGTGGAGGTTAAAGGCGACGATCAACTCTTCGCGTGTCCAGTCTCGGCGCGGCATATCGTGCGCTAAAGTGAGAAGAATAGCACAGTCATTTGTCCGTTATGGCTTCGCCCGCAAAGGCCACTTGCGCTCCCCACTTCTCCGCGAAATCTTCCCACCTTGGATTCTTCGATTCGATCAAAGCAATCTTTTTCGCTCTTGCCCAGCCCTTCAGTTGCTTCTCTCGTCCAATCGCCTTGTGGACATCGTCAAAGCTCTGGTAATAAACCAGTCGGTCGCAACCATACTTGCTTGCGAACCCTTCGATCTCCCCGCGCTTATGTTGCAAGGCGCGCCGGTAAATGCTGTTGGTCATGCCGATGTAAAGTGTTCCCGAGCGGCTGCAGACGATGTAAACAAAATACTCGTGATCCTTCACGACAACTCCCACGGACCTGTCATCCTGAGCGCAGTGAATGCCCCGCGAAGCGAAGCATTCACGGAGTCGAAGGACCCCGTGGCACTTGGCCACGGCACGGACGCGCAAGGGAGTTCCCACCACGTCGACGGCGTCGTGGGAACTCCCCTACACGCCGATCTCGGTGCAGGCAGGAAAGGGGTCCTTCGACTCCGTGACTTGGTTCGCCTCGCGAACCAACTCACTGCGCTCAGGATGACAGATCTTTGGTCTGTTTCACGCCTACAGGCTGGGCCTTTTTCGGGCCATTTCCCGGAATGGGCAATGACAGCAGGAATTTTTCACACGAAGAGTATCGTGTAACTACATCTGGTCCCGCCGCTGATTGTGCGGCTGCAATCACTCCATCCTCGGTCCCGTCGTGCGCCTGAATCACCCTTCCGAGCTTGCAGCCATCGCGATCACGCACATCCCGGATCACCACATTAGGCTTCGACCACTGATGATCTAACAGAAGAGAATCCCTTTTCGTCATAGGAATTAGAATAGCCGACAATCTTTGCGGAAACGAGCACAGTGAGCTTTATCGATACCACCGTGTTCCGCAATCGGGGCCTGTGCATTGCAGGGAACAATGGCGGATAAGGAGAGGAAAAGGGGGCTGACGCCCTCCAGTTCAAAGAATTTCCACAACCCC
>CAWFTQ010000009.1:0-800495 GCA_963818865.1 uncultured Acidobacteriaceae bacterium | reverse complement strand
AGCGCCATCCGGAGAGCTTCGATTATAGCAAAGCGCACCCTGCCAAATTCTTAGGGACAACGAGGTTTCCACAGCCCCGAGAGGTTTATACTAGGCTCAACTCTGCAACCAAACTCAAATGTCCTCTTAAATGTTGCGGGCAAAGTGTATGTGGTTCACTGAACAAGTCAATTCATTCCTAAATCTAGGTATATGCAAGGAGTATCCGAATATGGCGAGATCAAAATCTACCTCAGGTGGCAAGTCCAATCGTGCGAGTAAAGACCCAACCGGCGTCAACAATCCGGCCAGTATTCCTGGCGTGAATGCAGCCGCAACCGAGCCGGTATCCAGCGACATTAAGCCGGAAAACAGAGTCACTCCGGAACCTAGGAAGTTCGAAGTCCGAAAGACCGAGCCGCGGAAGAATGTTGTTCCGATCAACATCGAAGACGAGATCAGGCGCCGCGCCTACGAACTCTACCAGCAGCGCGGACCCGGCACGGGTAGTGAGGCGGAAGATTGGCTGACCGCCGAACGTGAAGTCATGCAACGCTATCATCAGCGGAGCGCTGCCTCCTAATTTGCGGGGAGCGGCGGCCGGAGATTGGCCCGCCGCCTTGGGGTCCGGTTCCGCGAGCAACTTGCTGGTCCCGTAGTGATCGCCATCACCTAAATGGCCTGACTTGGGTTGTGGCAGTTGCCTCGCAGGGACGTTTCTGAAAAGATAAGCAGGGGTTCCCCCACATGGCGGAAATCGGTAGTTTTGCACTGCTGCTCGCTTTGGCGTTGAGCGCTTACTCGTTCCTCGCCGGGATCGTCGCGTTGATTTTCCAGAATCGTGCTTCCTCGCAACTGGTAGGTGTAACCGCCGGGGGCCCCGGCGTCGCGCCAGCGGTCGAGGAGAGTTCGCTGACCACGATGCTCCGCCACGGCTCGGAGCGTATCGGGGAGACTGCCCGCCGCGCCGGCATCGCTACCTTCGCGGCTGTACTGCTCGCTTCGGTGGTGCTGGTCATCTGCGCCTTCCGCGACGATTTCTCGATTGCCTACATTCTTCATCACAGCAACCGCGATCTGCCCGGTCCTTATAAGTTCGCCGTGCTGTGGTCCGGCCAGGAAGGTTCGCTGCTGTTCTGGTCGCTGCTGCTCGCCGCCTATGGATTCGTCCTGCGCCTCCGCTATAAAACCGATCCGCGGCTCTTCGCCTACGCTTCGGTTGTTCTGTCGGGGGTACAGATATTTTTTCTCTTGCTGCTCAACTTCGCGGCGCATCCCTTTGCCATCGTGACCGGTACCATTCCCGCCGACGGCAATGGCTTGAATCCTCTGTTGCAATATCCCGAGATGGTGATCCATCCGCCCATGCTTTACCTCGGCTACGTAGGATTCACTGTACCGTTCGCCTTCGCCTTGGGCGCACTGATCATGAAGTATCCCGGCGAGAAGTGGATCCACATCACGCGCCGATGGACCATGGTCACATGGGCCTTCCTCACCTGCGGAGTTTTTCTCGGCGCACACTGGGCCTACTCCGTTCTCGGCTGGGGCGGCTACTGGGGATGGGATCCGGTCGAAAACGCATCGCTCATGCCCTGGCTCACCGGCACTGCTTTCCTGCACTCGGTAATGATGCAGGAGAAGCGCGGCATGTTGAAGATGTGGAATATGTGGCTGGTCTTCGCCACGTTCTGGCTGGCCATTCTTGGAACGTTCCTTACCCGCAGCGGTATCATCAGTTCGGTACACGCCTTCGCGCAGTCTTCCATCGGAGACTGGTTTGCCTGGTTCCTCGCAATCACTTTGATCGTATTCCTCTTTTTCTTTTTCAAGAACAAATCGCACCTGCGCAGCGAGCACAAGCTGGAGTCGCTGGTGTCGCGCGAATCCAGCTTTCTGTTCAACAATCTGCTTTTTGTTTTGCTCTGCTTCACGGTGCTCTGGGGCACCTGGTTTCCGAAAATTTCCGAACTCGTCCAAGGCAATAAAGTCACCGTAGGCGCGCCCTTTTACAATCGCGTCGCCATTCCTGTAGCCTTGCTGCTCCTGATCCTTACCGCCGTGGGCCCGCTGCTGGCGTGGCGCAAAACTTCGCTCGAAAGTCTGAAGCGCAACTTCATGTGGCCGACGATCGGAGCCATCGCGGTTGCGATCTTCCTGATGGTTACGCCGCAAAGCTGGGGGTCGGCGTTTGGCCTTAAACCGTGGAAGGACATCTCTTATTTCTATTCGCTGATGGCCATTGCGCTCTCCGTGCTGGTCACGCTCACCGTGGCCAGTGAGTTCTACCGCGGTGGACGCGTCATTTCAAAGCACACCGGCCAGGGCATGTTCGCCTCGATGGTGCAACTCACCCACCGCAACACGCGCCGCTATGGCGGATACATCGTCCACTTCGGCGTGGTGGTGGTCATCATCGGCTTCGCCGGGGCTGCTTTCAATCTCGACAAAGAGCAGGAAATGGGATACGGCGACAAGATGACCATCGGCCCTTACACCTTGATCTGCCGCTCGTATACCGACGATGACGCGCCGAATTATTCGAGCGAATGGGCGGTGCTCGACGTTTACAAAGGCGGCAAGCAGATCGACACCATGACTCCGGTGCGCCGCTTCTACAAGGCAAGCCAGCAAACCTCAACCATGCCCGACATCCGCTCCTCTCTCAATGAAGACCTCTATCTTGTTTTCGAAGGACTGAACCAGGATAACGGTCACCCCATTCTTAAAGCGCATTTGAATGCGCTGGTGATGTGGATCTGGATGGGAGTGTGGATCATGCTCGGAGGAACGATTCTAGCTTTGATTCCGAATGCGCCCGCGCCGGTTCGCGTTCCCGCCCCCGCGCGACTGGAGCGAACACAGGCTGCTCCCGTGGTCACAGGAGACTGATGTCCGATCTGTTAAATCCGAAAGTAAAAGTGGGTGCCCCATTTCTCGCGTCTTTTGCGAGAAGTGGGCCTCGGCGCCGTAAACTCGCGCAGACCCTCCTGCTTTGCGCTGTGGTCTTCTTATTACTCGGCGCCGGTGATCCCGCCACGCGCTTCAACGAAATCGGCCATCAAATGATGTGCATCTGCGGATGCAATCAGATTCTTCTGGAATGCAACCACGTTGGCTGCCCGGCCTCCGACGGCATGCGCAACGAGCTGATGGCCTCGGTCGAGCGCGGAGATAGCGACAGCCTGGTCGAGCAAGGTTTCGTGCAGAAGTACGGACCCACGGTGCTGGCCGCTCCCACCAATAAAGGCTTCGACCGGGCCGCCTACGTTATTCCTTTCGCGGCTCTGTTCTTCGGCTTCGGTCTGATTGTGCTGGTGATTCGGGCCTGGAAAAATCGTCCAACTCCCGCCATCGCCGACGGTCTGCGGCCAGTTCGCGGAGCCGAACTCGAACAGTTCCGTGACCAGGCGCGCAAGGAGACTGATCTATGACCTGGATTCCTCTCTGCTTGATGCTCGCCATCGCCTGTCTTTACTATGTTTTCTATCTGCCGGGACGACTTTTTCTTGGTCCGGAGAAAACCCGCGCCGGTTATCTGCGCGAACGCAAAGATGCCGTCTACGAAAACCTGCGCGATCTCAACTTCGAGTATAAAGCGGGCAAAGTGCCCGACGCAGACTACGCGTCGCTGAAAACTTCTTTGCAGGACGAGGCCGCCACTCTCCTGGCCGAAATTTCGCGGCTGGAGAGTCTTGCGCCGGCAACCCGGAAAACAAGAGTCTGAAAGGAACCAGATTTTGAAATCGCCAATGCATGTCATCGGGCGCGACTCGAATGTCATCCCGAGAGAGCGCGTTCTTTGCGCGAACGGGGGACCTGAGCGAGCGACCGCGCCGCTTGCTGCGCGAAGCGCGGCCAGCAATAAGCGCGACGCGAGCATCCTTATCGCTCTCGTCGTCCTTTTCGCCTCCTTTGCCGCGGCTCAAACCCTCACCGGCACGGTAAAGAACTCCACCACCGGCAAGCCCTCCGCCGGAGACGAAGTTGTCGTGTTCAAGCTGGGCCAGGGCATGGAGGAAGCCGGCCGCACCAAGACCGACGCTAAGGGCCAATTCAGCTTCAAACTGGACGACGCGCAGGCGCCGCACCTGGTCCGCGCCATCCATCAGGATGTGACTTACCACCGCATGGCGCCACCGGGGACGACTTCCGTCGAAGTCGAGGTTTATGACGTTGCCAAGAAAGTGGACGGCATCGAAGTGGTTGCCGACATCATGCGTATCCAGGCGGCGCAAGGCCAGGTCGCAATCACCCGCGAATTCGGAGTACAGAACACTTCCAAGCCTCCGCGCACTCAGATGAATGAACACAATCTTGAGTTCTACGTTCCTGACGGAGCGCACGTCATCGATGACTCAGCCACCGCTACCACAGAAAACGGTAACCCGCTGAAGTCGGCGCCCGTGCCTGAAGGCGAGAAGAATCGCTACTCCTTCATCTTTCCGCTGCGTCCGGGGTTGACCCGCTTCGAGGTGACTTACCAGCTTCCTTACAGCGGCAGCGCGAATATCGATCCCAAGTCGCTGTATCCGCTGGAGCATTTCGTGGTCATGACTCCAAAAGCGATGCAGTTCACCGCCGCCGCGAGTGCGACGGGCTTCAAATTGATTAACTATCCCAATGAGCCAGACGCCGCCGTTCAAGTTGCGTCCAACACCACGCTCGGGCAAAAGCTTGCGTTCAAGATTTCCGGCGGAGGCACGCTCGCCGGTCAAGAGGAAGCTGGCGCTCAAGGGTCGAGCGGAGGCGAGCAGAGTTCGGCGCCTGGCCCGGGAGCGAGCCAATCCAGCGGCCGTCCCGGCGGCGGATTGGGGCCGCCGATTGACGCTCCCGATCCGCTGCAGAGATATCGTTGGTGGATTCTTGGAGGCTTCGCCGCAGTGTTGGTGATCGGTGGGATTTACGTAGCATCGCGGCAACAAGCAGCGGCACGCGCTCTGAAGCGGCAGAGGAGGTCCGCGCCAATCGCCATGCAGGAGGAAGACGACTATGAGCCAGCCGAAGCGGTTGCTCCTAGCGCATCCCGAGCACCAACGCGGCCCACTTCCATGCTGATGGAAGGAATCAAGGAAGAACTTTTCCAACTCGAAGTCGAGCGCAAGCAAGGCCAAATCTCCCCAGCCGAATATGAAAAGGCCAAAGCCGCCCTCGATCAAACTTTGGAGCGGGCACTGAAACGGGAAGCGCAGCGAGCTTGACGCTCGCACGCGCCGTGCTTTAATGGCGCATGGCTTATTCCTGGTTCATCCTTCTGCTCGTGGCGGCGGGGACGGTTTTCCTGTTATTGCTGCTGCAGGGCACGTCTTTCGGCACGCTAATTCACGAGCGCATTCCCGACCGGCCGCGGCGGCGGCTGTTCGTAGCCTCGGTTAGTTTCTTTCTCACGTTCGCCGGAGTACGTGCGGTGGTCTTTGCCGTTTTACATCAGATTCCGCCCTTTCATTTTATCCAGTCGGGCGGTCGGCACATTCATCACCTCGTCTTCGGAATCCTCATTCTGCTGCTGGTGGGCTACGGCTGGCTGGCAGAAATCGGCACCGGCGCCGACGATTCGTCGATGCTTCTGAGCCGCCTGATGTCGATCCTTTATGGGGTGGGCGCGGCGCTTACGCTCGACGAGTTTGCTCTCTGGTTGAACCTGCGTGACGTTTACTGGGCGCGCGAGGGACGGTCCAGTATCGACGCCATCATTCTATTCGGCGCACTTCTCGCCGCCAGCGCTTGGGGCGCTCCGTTGTTGCAATCGCCCCAAAAGAGAAAATCTAGCTGAGTTCGGCCCTCTAGTTCGACCGGCGTATCGGCCAGCGCTCAGACGTTTGGCACTTGGGAGAGGCGGATTTTTTCTTGGGCCCTGTCGGTAGGGCTTAGGATGCGGGCTTGCCGGTTCTTGGTTTTCGTGTCCGGGATCGACTTCGCGCTTGCGGCCCGTTCGTCGAAGAGAAGACGGCGCAGGGAACGGAGATCGTTGAGGATGCGGCGGCTCTTGCTCATGTGCAGTTCTAGCTTCTCCATGCTGTACAGAGCGGCGCGCAGCGCGTCCAAACGGCGGGGGGAGTCTGAACTCGATTCCCTTTGAACGTCGGCTTCGACCTCTTGCTTAGCCTCACGAACGGTTTCGGCCAACAGAGCGACGAATTCATGGGCGCTCTCGATGCTGTCAAAAGAGCTTCCGGCCTTGTAACTCATGACGAGTCTCCTTTTGGATTCCTAAGACGGTCGGCGCATCAACGGAGAATTGCAGTATAGACCGGAAGCTGGGATAAAGCCATCGGGGGAATGCTGATTGCCTGTCTCCGGCTACCTGCATCCCCCTAGAGCGCGTAACATCTAATCAGTTGAGATCGAAAAGCTATGGGAAATACATTCAAGACTGCATTTTTATTCACGGCACTCACCCTGCTGCTGGTGTTTATTGGGGAGTACTTTGGCGGGCAGAATGGCTTGCTGCTGATGCTGGCGCTGGCCGCAGTGATGAACTTCGGTTCTTACTTTTTCTCGGACAAGATAGCGCTGGCCATGTACCGGGCGCAGCCGGTGACGCGCGAGCAGTTGCCGCGAGCCTATGCGGCGGTGGAGCGGCTGACCCAAAAGATTGGCCTGCCCATGCCGAAGATTTATGTGATCCCGACCGAATCGCCAAATGCGTTTGCCACGGGACGAAATCCAAAGCACGCGTCGGTAGCTGTGACGCATGGCATTCTGGGGTTATTGAACGACGAGGAGCTGGAAGGCGTGTTGGCGCACGAACTGGGGCACGTGGGCAATCGCGACATCCTTATTAGTTCGGTGGTGGCGACCCTTGCGGGCGCGATTACGATGTTGGCCCGCATGGGAGAATTTGCCATGATCTTTGGCGGCGGCGGTGGCAATCGCGACCGGCGCGGCGGCCTTTCCGCGCTGCTCATGCTCATTGTCGCGCCCATTGCCGCGGTGCTGATTCAGATGGCGGTATCGCGTTCGCGCGAATATCAGGCCGATGCCACTGGGGCGAAGTACACGGGCAACCCTTATGCGCTGGCGAGCGCTCTGCAGAAACTAGATGCTTACTCGAAGCGCGTCCCGATGGCGGCTTCGCCCTCGACCGCCCATTTGTTTATTATCCAGCCGCTGCTGGGGATGAATTTTGGCAATCTGTTCTCGACCCATCCGCCGATCGCCAAGAGGATCGAGCGGCTGACGGGAAGGCCGGCGGAGTTGATGCAGTAACGTTGTCGGCTCTCGGCTTGAAGAGCTGCAAGATGTGCCCGTGTTCGCGTTCTGAATTCGTGGCCGTGCAGAAACCAAGATCCCTCGCTTTGCTCGGGATGACAAGTAGGGCGCAGGGGTTAGGCTGAAAGCTGACAGCTGGTGCTATGACATCGGTAACTCCTCGGCTGGCATGCCAGATAGTAAAATCCATCCAATGTCGCCTGAGACTGCCATAGCCGTATCCCATAAAGCCGCCGAGTTGGAAAAAGCACTTCGCCGCGTGATTCGCGGCAAAGACGATGTGGTTCGGCTCGCCTTGGTCAGCATCTTTGCCCGCGGACATCTGCTGATTGAGGGTGTACCCGGCGTGGGCAAGACTACGCTGGGACAAGCGCTGGCCCGGGCCATCGATTGCACGTTTCAGCGGGTGCAATTCACCAGCGACATGCTGCCTTCCGACGTACTGGGGATTTCAGTTTATTCCGCGCTGGAGCAGGAATTCGAATTCAAGCGCGGGCCCGTGTTTACTAACGTTTTGCTGGCGGACGAAATCAATCGCACGACGCCGAAGACACAGTCGGCTCTGCTGGAGGCAATGAACGAAGGCCAGGTCACCGTGGACGCCCATTCTTACGCATTGCCCCAGCCATTTCTGGTGATTGCGACGCAGAATCCGGTGGAGCATCACGGAACTTATCCGCTGCCGGAATCTCAGTTGGACCGTTTCTTGATGCGGGTAAGGATGGGATATCCCGACGCGGCAGCAGAGCGGGTGATTCTGCGATCGGAAGCAGGAGCGGCTCATTTGCAGGAGTTGCGGCCGGTTCTGACTGGCGCGGATGTGCTCGAAATGCAAGAGGCGGTCAAGTGTATTCGCGTGGATGAATCCCTGGTGACCTACGCGCTGGAGATTGTGAAGCGCACGCGGGAGTCGGAGTATTTGTCGTTGGGAGTTTCGCCGCGCGGGGCCCAGGCGCTTTACCGGGCGGCGCAGGCAATGGCGTTTCTTGAAGGCCGCGGCTTTTGCACTCCGGAAGATTTCAAGCCGCTGGCCGTGCCGGTTTTTGCCCACCGAGTCGTGGTCAACGGCCAGTATGCCTCGACGATGAAGAAGTCCGAGCAGGCCGATCAGGTGCTGCGAGAGATTGTGGAGAATGTGGCAGTGCCGGTGTAGGGGAGCAGTTCTCAGTACTAGCTACTAGGTACTCTTCCGCAAGGATATAATTCTCGCGTCATGTCCTTCCTGCGTTTTCTCATGCTTCTCTCGCTCGTCTGCTGGATTGGCGGGCTCATCTTTTTCGCTTTCGTGCTGGCACCGACGGCCTTTTCGATTCCCGACGTGCTGCCCAACACACATCTTGCAGGCAATGTCGTGGGACGTGCTCTGGGCAAGTTGCACTGGATCGCCATTATTTCCGGGATCGTCTTTCTGATCAGTTCTCTTCTCTATAGTCGGCTCGTCGACGGCACTGCGCATGTGTTTGCGGCGCGCCATGTACTGCTCTGCCTGATGCTGGCGCTTACCTTGATCTCGCAGTTTGGGATTATTCCTCGCATGGATGTTTTGCGGGCATCGCTGGGCGAAGTGAGCGCCGTGCCGGTTGATAATCCCGAGCGTGTCCAGTTCGACGCGCTTCATGTCTGGTCGACTCGGGTCGAAGGTGCAGTGCTGCTGTTGGGGTTAATAGTTGTTTACTTTACTGCACGCAGCTTCTAGCTCCTAAGCTTCTAGCCAAAACGTCTCCGCATGCCGTTGGGCATTTGCACATCAATCATTTATCCTGAAAGGTTGTTCGATCATCGCTGAGGCCGCAGTGCGGATACACTTGGGTTCACTTCAGTGTCGCAGCGGCTAAGCGCCAAGAGCTAACAGCTAAGAGCTTTCCTATGAAAACTGGCATCATTGGCCTGCCTCAGGTGGGCAAGACATCGCTGTTTCGTATCCTAACCAAGGCGCATCTTTCGGATCAGGCGCGCGCCAATCCGCGCGAGGCGCACATCGGCGTGGCCAAAGTTCCGGACGACCGTCTTGACCGGCTGGCCGCGCTTTACAACCCGAAGAAGCTTACGCACACCTCTGTCGAATATGTGGATGTTGGCGCGATCGGCCAGGAGGCGCTGAAAGACAGCGCTTATGCGGCGCATCTGCGCAATGTGGACGCGCTGGCGCACGTGGTGCGGGTGTTTGACGATCCCTCGGTGCCGCATGCGGGGGAAATCGACCCACTGAAAGACATCAAGAATGTGGAGTTCGATCTGCTGGTGAGTGATCTGGGACAGATCGAAAAGCGGCTGGAGCGGCTGGAAAAAGATCTCAAGAAGATGAAGACGCCGGAACTCGAAAAAGAATTCGAGCTGCTGAAGCGAGCCAAGGCGCAGGTGGAATCCGATAAGCCGCTGCGCGAAATGGAGATGACTGCCGAAGACAAAAAGCGCATCAAGGGCTTCATGTTCCTGAGCGAGAAGCCGATTTTTTACGTGCTCAACATCGGCGAGTCCACCGAACTGGGGAAAGAATTGGAAGAAGCGGTGAGCAAATATAAGCTGACCGAAATCGCTTCGCGGCCGAATGCCGCGGCCACGGCGATCTGCGGCAAGGTGGAAGCGGAACTGGCGGAGATGAGCGATGCGGATGCGGCGGAATTCCTTTCCAGCTACGGACTGACGGAAAGCGGGCTGGTACGTCTGATTCGGACGACCTACAAACTGCTCGGACTGATTTCATTCTTTACCGCGGGAGAAGATGAATGCCGCGCCTGGCAGGTTCCGGCGCATTCGCGGGCGCAGGAAGCGGCGGGAGCGATTCACTCCGATCTGGAGAAACATTTCATTCGCGCCGAGACGATTCGCTGGGATCAGTTGCTGGAAGCGGGATCGGAAGCGAACGCCCGCGCCAAGGGCACGCTGCGGCTGGAAGGCAAGGACTACATTGTGCAGGATGGGGATGTGATGCATATTCGGCATAGCGGTTAGTCCCGAGTCGCGAGTCCCGAGCATTCCCAGACGTTCCGTTTTGGGATAGAAGATCGAATTCCAGTTCATAAATGGCCCTAGCTGAGCGACGCGCCTGTAAGCTGAACCGGTGGCCCGCCACTACAAAGACTTGATTGCCTGGCAGAAATCCATGGATTTGGTGTCCGCACTGTACGATGCAACGGAGTCATTCCCCAAACGCGAAACATACAGCTTGACTGATCAGATGCGCCGGGCCGCCGTTTCCGTTCCCAGCAATATTGCGGAAGGGCAAGCCCACTACAGTGATCGCGAGTTTCGCTACTTCCTTCGTCGCTCGCGAGGATCGCTTGCTGAACTTGAAACCCAGGTACTGATTGCACGCCAAAGAAATTATCTGTCCGAGTCCCAAGCCGCCGAACTCCTGAAGCGGACTGCCGAAGTAAGCCGAGTCCTTAGCGGTCTCATCAACGCACTCGAACAGCAAATTCCACTATCGGCGAGTTGACTGCATTCCTCAGTAATCGATACCTTACTCGGGACTCGCGACTCGGGACTCTAAGCTCAAATGCATCCCATTGCTACCAGCATTCTGCTCGGGCTAACCGCGGCCGCCGCTAATGTATTCGGCGGGGCCATCATTGTGCAGCGCAACTGGGAGCGGCGGTACTTGCGCTACTTTGTTGCACTCGGTGCAGGATTCATGCTGGCAACTGCCCTGATTGAGATGGTTCCGGAAAGCCTGGAACTGCGCGGCAGATCGGCGGCGTATTTGATTCTGCTCGGTTATCTCATCATTCACTTCTTCGAGCATACGGTCACGCCGCACTTCCACTTTGGCGAAGAGACGCACAAAGATGAGTTCATGCATTCTCACAAGGGATACTCCGTGCTGCTGGGACTCATCATCCATACATTTTTTGACGGTATTGCCATCGCCTCTGGGTTCCTGGTTTCGAATGCTTTGGGCTGGATTATTTTCTTCGCTATCTTTCTGCATAAAATTCCGGAAGGCTTCACCGTAAGTTCGGTGATGCTGGCCAGCGGACGCAGCCGGGGGACGGCGTGGGGCGCGTCAGTAATTCTTGGCGGGGCGACGCTGGCAGGAGTTTTGACCATGGCGCTGTTTCGCCATCATGTAAGCGCGGGACTGCCTCTGGCCGCAGGCGTAACGATTTACGTGGCAGCTTCGGATTTAGTGCCAGAGGTAAATAAAGAACCCGCGATGAAGATGGCGCTGCTTGTCTTTGTGGGAGCTGGATTTTTCTTTTTGCTAGAAATGCTTTTCCACCTGCACTGAGACTGCTCGAAAACGACTCCATTCGCAAGAAGGTAGAAAAGCGCGGGCGAGTCGCCCGCGCCCACACGAACCGTTATGACTTACGCATTTGCCAAGACTGGCTCGACTCCATAGATCGAATACCAGGAGGTTGCGGCCTTCAGTTTGCCGTTCACGTTGTTGATGTTCTTCACGCCCTCGGTCTCCAGCCATTTGCGGAATGCGGCTGCGCCTTGCTTCGCGTAGATCGGAATGCCGTCTTTCCAGGTCGCGCGGCCGCAGAGGACGCCGTTGAACTTCACTCCGGATTCTCCGGCGAGTTCCAGCGTCTCGCTGAACTCCGCGTTGCTGACTCCGGCTGAAAGATAGATGAAGGGCTTAGTCGCCACATTCGCGGCTGAGTGGAACAGGTCGATCGCTTCTTTTTTCGTGTAGGCTTTCTGGCCACCGAACGACTTCGTGCCTTCGACGAACTTCATATTCACTGGTACTTCGACTTTCAGCACATCCACGCCGTAGCGGTCTTTGCTGAACTCGCGCATGCTTTCGGTGACAATCTGCGGTTTTTTCTTCGCATACTCCAATCCCTTTTCGTCGGCGCCTTCGTCGTAGCCGACGAACTCCAAAAAGTATGGAATGTCGTTGGCGCGGCACTCGTCGCCGATGCGCTCCACCCACGCGTGCTTCTTATCGTTTACGTCCTTGTGGTCGAAGGGCGTGTAGTAGAGCAGAATCTTTACGCAATCCGCACCAGCCTCCTTCAGTCGCCGTGCCGACCAGTGATCGAGCAGATCTCCCAGGCGCCCTGGACCGGTCTTATCATAACCAGTTTTTTCATAGGCCAGCAGCAGCCCGGCATTCTTGGCGCGGCGCTTGGAGGCGGGCAATCCCCACTCGGGGTCGAGGAGGATGGCGCTGGCGTGCGGCGTCAGGACTTCGGTAACCAGAGTTTTGAATTCTTCCATCATGGCGTCACTCACGTCTCCACCTTTTTCTTTGGCTAACGATTTCTGCAGCGAACCGCGTTGATCCATCGCGGCGGCGGCGATAACGCCATGGTCGTTCGAGACCTTCTTGAGACCGGCAAGTTTTCCAGGGGTGAGCTTCATTTGATTCCTCCAGGACTGTATAGCGAAGATGAGTGCGCGGAACAAATCATTGTAAACCACGGGCAAGGGAAAGCGGCGTGCAACGGCGAGTCTGCAAACCCGGGGTTTCCCGGATCAAGACTTTAAGGTAGCAGTTGTCCCGATTGCCTACCTACGCCTACGGGCGCCGCCAGATGGCGAGGCCGCCTGCGCCTAAAGCGAGGGCTCCCAACGTCGCTGGCTTGGCTTCCGGCGCCCGTTGTGCAAACATCTCACCGGTTGGCTCAACGCTGTTGCTATCGGCAATTCCTGCGCCCATGTCTCCGGCAATGATGGGCTTGTTGGGTACTGTCTCGTAGGCGTAGCCAGTGATGTCGGCGGACAACGTCCATTTGTGGTTCCAGTGAACCGTCAGTCGCACCCACCCGAAGTGCGTTTCGCCATCGATATTGAAGGCAAGGCCGAGATAGCGATTGGAAACGTTGAGCCAGGATCCGAAATAGTAGGTACCAAAGGAACCATCGCGGAACTGATACGCCATGGCAGCCCCTCTGAGTCCCCATGGCTTGGGGGGTTGCACGGGTCCAATGGCCGCACCTGCCGGCAGTGCCGCAACCTCGTATTGGCTGTTGCCGGCTTGAACGCCATCGACGGGTACAACCATGAGTCCAATGTCGCTAATGTAGGGGAAACCGAAGGCAAACTGTCGCTTAAAAATATTCTGGATTCTGAAGTCGACGATGCCGTCGTGGTTAAGATCGATGGCGTAGCCCTGGTGGGCGTTTATGGTTTGATTGACTGGTGTATAGATGACCTCTGCGCCAGCGGACTGAGTGAGAGCCAGCACGCCTACTCCGGCTGCGCCGGCCGCGAGAGCATAGAGTGCAAGATCGTGCTGTAAGGGATGAGACAGTGCCTTTTGGCCGATGGGTTGAGCCATGGAATGATCCTTTCGCAGATCCAGAGTCTAGCGAGACTGGCTGTCTACTTCAATTTTCCCAGCCCTACGGTTCCGCGCGCCGCCAAATGCCTATGCCCGGCACGCCCAGCGCGAGCGCTCCCACAGTTGCTTTCTCCGCCGATCGAGGCGTGGGAGAAACTTCACTGCTGGGTTCTACATACTCCTCAGCACCGGTCTGTCCGGCGTTGATGGGAATATCGGGCTGCGTTTCGTAGGCGTACCCGCTCAGCACAACAGAAATTCCCCAAGTCACATCCAGCCGCGCCCAGCCGTAATGCGTTTTCCCGTCGATCGGGAAGCGGACACCCAGGTAGTAGTTGCCGCCACCGAGCCACGAGCCACGATAATATACGCTGTAGGTTTGCTCGATTATGGCGCGCTTGGGAAGGAAGAACTCGCCTGGTCCTATCCTTGCGCCCCGGGACAAAGCCTGCGCGAACCCTTCACCGTAACCCTGCTTTACTCCTCCACCGCTGTGAGGCAATGCCTTAACCGAATTGCCGGAAAATATTCTGCCGGATCGATTCGGATTCTCGCTGATGATCAGATCTGTCAGACCGTCGTGGTTAAAGTCGATGAATAGTTTTTGGTTGGGACCAATCTCCTGGTTCGCGGGCGTGAAAACAATCTGTGCCTGGGCTGGATTCGAAGCCGCGAGAATGCCCATTCCTGCCGCGGCAGCGGCGAGCGCGTACTGGGAAAGGTCGGCACGCAGGGCTTTGGATAGCCGGCCTGATTTTCGAGCACGCCGCTTAGACTGAGCCATGGACCCCTCCCCCGAGAGGCAGACATTATCCTGCGAGCAGCGAGGGCTGTCAATGCGGCTGGACTAGCGGTAGTGGGTCAGTTTGAAGAAACTGACCCACTACCGGACTAGCGAGTTTTGTTTAATCCACGGAGTGCCGGGCGGTGTATCCGTCGCGGGCAACGACTTCGATTTTTTGCTCTTTGCCCTTCTGGTCTTTCACCTTGAGCGGGCCGCCATCGGGAGCGACAACCTGCACTTTCAGTTTGCGGTAGGTGCCGTCCAACTTATCGTTGGTGGGGCGGTAGGTGATCGAATACTGATTGCGGATATCGTTGCCAATATCCTGAAAGTCCTCCCCATACTCTGCCTGAAAACGCGGAAAGTAGGCACGGCCTCCGGTTATGGCAGCGAAGGTGCGCATTTCATTATCGGCCTGCAGATAATCCATTTCGCTAGCATGAATGCCCATGCTGCGGTTCCCAGCGTAACCCATTAACCGAGCGATTTGTCCCACGCTGATTGGGAAAATGGTCACGTCTTTCGTATCCTTGACCTTCTTGGTGATCTGATCGAGCGTGAGTTTGCTGAAGCTGTCGAATCCGGTGGTGATCAGTATAATGTATTTCTTCCCTTCGACCCGGTCCAGGCGATCCAGGGTGTCATACAAAGCGTCGAACAGGTTGGTCTCGGCGAATCCTGGAATCCGCATCTGGTTCAGCGCCCCGTAGATGGCTCTCTTGTCCTGGGTGAAATCCACCAGAATATGCGGCTGCATGTCGTAGTAGGAAACCGCAACCCAGTCGTCTTTCCTGAGCGTGTTGGCGAAGGCGTAGGAAGCCTGTAGAGCGTCAATCATGAAACTGTAGCGAGTGGACGCGAACTCCACCAGCAACACCGCGGTGATGGGAGCTTTGGAAACGTTGAAACTGTTGATGGTCTGGGGCGCACCGTCTTCAAACAGGCGGAAATTATCCTGCTTGAGGTTGGGAACAAATTGCCCGCTCTTGGTGGTAACCAGCACGTCGACGTTCACCAGCGGGGCGTTTACGCGAATGGAATAGTCCGGCATGCCCTCAACTTTTTTAGGAGTAGGTGGGGGCGGCGGAGGAGGAGCGTCCTCGGTTTTTTTCCTGGGGATGGCGTAAGGGCCAATGTCGCCGCTCGGTCCACCCGCGTCCGCCGGAGCATCCTGCTTAGGCTTGGCGTTGTCGTCGGTTGGCGGCGTCTGGGACTGGGTTTGTGACTGGTCCTGCCCGGAAGCAGGAATGGCCGCCCATGGCAGAGCTATAGCCAGTGCAATCGCTAGCATCAAACAGTTAAAATTATGCGGTCTGCAGTGCCGATTATTGATGGGAAATTTGCCTGACATGATCAACTCCGAGGACGTAAATAGACTCTTGGGAGCGAAAAGTCCCTGTGCTAGTATAGACGCACGGATTCGCGATTGGGATGTTTTGCCCGGTTCTCGTCTTCCCCTCCTGGCAACGACTTGCAATTTGGCGAAATCTAATCCATAAAAGCGGGGCTTCCAACAGTTCCGCCAGGCGTCGTACATGAAAAAATTGGTTTTCGCGTTCTCCGCCGTCCTGTTTTTCTCCTTGATCGCTGCCGCGCAGAAGACTGATTCCGCGCAAAATCCACCAATCATTCCAGTCAGCCAGATTCATGCCGGCATGCACGGCGTAGCTTACACCGTATTCCAGGGCGTCAAGCCCGAGTCCATGGACGTAGAAGTGCTTGGCGTGCTGCACAACGTGAATGGACCAAAGGGCGACGTCATCCTAGTGCGTCTGCACGGGCAAAAAGTAGAGTACACGGGCGTAGTAGCTGGCATGAGTGGCAGTCCGGTATACATCGATGGGAAGCTGGCCGGGGCGCTGGCGTTCCGCATCGGCGAATTTTCTAAAGAGCCAATCGCCGGAGTTACGCCGATCGCCGACATGCTGGAAATTAGCGCGCTCGATCAATCGCCCGCGGAAGAGAGCGCCGCGGTCAAGCCCACTGTAAATACGGTTGCCGGCAAAACCGGCGCGCCGGGCGGGATTTACGCTTTGCCCAGTTCGGAGCAAGATTCCACGGGAAACGGTTTCGCGAATTACTTGAAACCGATCGAGACGCCGCTGGTGTTCAACGGATTCTCCGAAGAGGCGATTCAGCTTTTTGCGGGGCAGCTTGGATCTGCCGGAATCGTGCCGGTGATGGGAGCGGGTTCCGTCAGCGACGATAAGCAGCCGGAGCCGGTCGAAGCCGGATCCGCGATCAGCGCAATTCTGGTGCGCGGCGATATGGATATTGAGGCCACATGCACTGTGACCTACGTCGATCCGCAGCGGCTGCTGGCCTGCGGACATCCGCTGCTGCAGTTCGGTTCCGTCGATCTGCCCATGAACAAGGCTGAAGTCTTAGCCACACTGCCCTCGCCTCTCAACGCTTTCAAAATCGTGAATACTACAGAGCCTGTGGGCACATTTGTGCAGGATCGCCACACCGGAATCATGGGCGTATTCAACCGCCAGCCGGAAATGATTCCGGTCACCTTGAGCATTCACGGAAGCACGGGAGTGAAGCAGTTCCACTACGAAGTCCTGAACAATCCGAAGCTCACCCCGGTGGCTTTGATGGTGACGGTATTCAACGCTCTGCACGGCGTGAACGAGTTCGGCGAGGAGATTACTTACCGGCTTACCGGCAGCATCGGCGTGAAAGGGTTTCCCGACGTCACGATGCGCAACATGTTCGCTCCAGCGGAGAACGCGCAGCCCGCGGCCATGCAAGCGGCAATCTCTCTGGGAGAGCGCTTTGGAAGCATCTATGACAATCCCTACAGCGCCGCGGCTGTGGCGGGCGTAAAGCTGGATTTCGACCTCGTCCGGGAACGCCGTTGGGCCCGCCTGGAGAGCGCCCGAACCAGCGTGACGGAAGCTCGTCCTGGCGAGGAAATTATGCTGGAAACCGTGCTTGCTCCCTATCGCGGCGAGCGCATCGTGCAGCAGATTCCGGTGAAGATTCCGACCTCCGCAAGCAAGGGAACACTGCGCATTCTGGTAAGCGACGGCGAAACGCTCGACCACATCGGCCGTGCGAATCCCGCTTTCGGACGCAAACTCGATCTGGCTTCCACTATTTCGCTGCTTAACAAAGAGCACTCGAACAACCGCGTCTATGTCTCCCTGCTGGAAGCCGATCCTGAAGCCCGCGTCGCCGACAAGGTAATGCCGACTTTGCCCATCTCCATCATGAATGTGATGGATGGCATGCGTGGCAATCAGGAAATGATCGTCAGCGGCGAATCGAATGTGGACGAAACCGCGACGGCTCCTCTCGATTACGTTGTCTCGGGAGCGCAGTTGCTGACGGTCACAGTGAAGTAGCACCGAGCACCGATTGGGACTTTTCTCCAGCCCTTGGCACGCGCCTGGCTTTGTAGCACACTGTTCTGTCGTTAAAACAACTTCTCTATAGCCTTTGAGGAGGAATCAGTGTCACACGATCTCGACCACCCGCAGAACCAAAGCCAGCCTCAACCCCACCATCACGCTTGCGGAAACCTCTTCGGATGCGGCGAAGAACAAGGCACTGGCGTGCTCCGCGAAGACATCAAGGACGCCGCCTTCACCAAACGCGCCGCCGACCGCCTTCTGCACATGGACGAGATGAGCCAGGAGCAGATCGACGGTTTTCTCACCGCCCGAGGCAAATTCCGGCGCCGGCTACTGCGCGCCAGCAGCTTCATGGGTGCGCTGGCGGGAATTGGACCGTGGTTCAACAAACTTGCGCGGGCCACGGACGCCATGCACGGCGGTACTGCTAGCGGCGCCGCGGCGGCGCAGAAGCAAGAGCAAAAGCAGGAGCAAAAGCAGGAGAAAGATCAGCCCGGCCGCGTCCACGTAGTCGAGAGCAACGATAAGACTGTGCACCTCGGCGTTTACGACACCACACTCGATCCCATTCTCAAAATCGATTCCGGCGACACCGTCAGTTATCCCAACACGTGGTCACACTTCTTGAACCAGCTGCAGCCGGGCGTTCCCATCGAAACCCTGGCAAAGCTCCGCATCAGCAATCCAGGACACGGCCCGCATTCGATCATCGGCCCCGTCTACGTTAACGGCGCCGAACCCGGTGATGTGTTAGAAGTCCGCTACAAGCGCATTCGTCCATTCGACTGGGGAGCGGTATTCAATAATCCGGGTTCGCTCGGAACCGGTTTGCTGGCCCAGGATTTTCCCGAAGGACAAGTCAAGTATCTGAAGATCGATTTTCCCAACATGATGGCGGAGTTTAACCGGAACATCCATATCCCCATCAGACCTTTTCAGGGCACGCTTGGCGTGGCGCCGCCTGACGGCTTCTATCCGCCTCTGAGTCCGGGCGTCACCAGTTCTGTTCCTCCTGGGCCTCACGGCGGCAATACCGATCTGAGCGAAATGGTCGAAGGGTCGACCATGTTCATCCCGGTGTGGAAGCCGGGAGCGCTGATCTTTACGGGCGATTCCCACGCCGTGCAGGGCGATGGCGAAATCAACCTCTCTGCGCTCGAGACCCGCATGCAGGAACTGCGCATCGAGGTGGTCCTGCACAAGCAGAAGAATTTCGCCTGGCCGGTGGCGGAGACTCCGACCCACTGGATCACTTTAGGCTTGGACAAGGATCTCAACGTGGCGATGGCCCTGGCCGCCCGCAATGCGATTAACTTCCTCGCCGCACGTGCCGATCTCACCAGGCTCGACGCCTACGCTTTGTGCAGCATCGCCGTTAGTTTCCGGGTGACGCAGGTGGTGGACATCGTGCGCGGGGTCCATGCCATGATTCCTAAGAGTCTTTTCGCAGCAGAGCTGCGTAAGCAGATCGCCGTCGTTTAGGGTCTGGAATCGGCAGGGGAATTCAGTGGCCGGTGAAACAGTGATCAGTGGTCAGTAAACTTCGTAATAGGTCTTCCCTCCCGTCCACAGGCGGCGACAAAGATCGCGATGCAGTCAAATTCCGCGGCATGACGATGATCTCTACTCCTTGTCCTCGCCCATCTGCTGCGATAGATAACGCTCGTAGCCGAGTTCCTTGATCAGATGCATCTGAGCTTCGAGGAAGTCTACATGCTCTTCTTCGTCCTTGAGGAGTTTCACGAGCAAATCGCGCGATCCGTTATCGCCTTCGTTGGTGGCGATGGCGACGGCGTCGTTGTACTGCTTAACTGCACCGACCTCCAGGGCCAGGTCGTTTTCGAGCATTGCCTTCACCGTCCCGGCCACCTTCAAATCGAGGGGCTGCATGGACGGGCTGCCATCGAGAAACAGCATGCGTTCGATCAGCACTTCGGCGTGCTTCATTTCGCCGATGGATTGTTTCTTGATGAAGTCCGAAAGCTTATGATATCCCCAGTTTTCGCACATCTCGGCGTGCAGAAAATACTGGTTGATGGCAGTCAGTTCTTCACGGAGCGCCTTGTTCAGTTCAGCAAGAACTTTAGGATTACCTTTCATTGCAAGTCACCTTTCATAGCGAAGCGAGTATGCCAGAAGGAAAGGCCCAACCACAAGGGGCCGCGATGCACACGACAGAACCACAAACTTGTCATCCCGAGCGAAGCGAGGGCCCTTGGTGTCTGCTCGCAGCCAGCAATCAGAACAACAGCACGCCAGCTTTTTCCATGTGCCGGAAGCCATCCGTCGCCCAGGCGGCCAGAGCCATCAGCGTCGCGTTGTAGCCCACATGCGCCAGAAAACTTGACGCCACCGACTTGGTCACCGCCCGCACGGTCGTGAGCACCACACCGACTAGAACGATGATGAACACGGCCGACCAGGAACGATACTGCACGTAGTGGATCAATCCAAAAGGCAGCGCGGTGAGAATAATTCCCCAGAATGCTCCCATGCGCCGCGCCAGAACTGGATACATAAATCCGCGAAAGAAAAGCTCTTCCATCAATGGTCCGAGTGTGATGGCAAAGGCCGCGGTGAGATAGGCGTCCATGGGGCGTTCAAAGAATTGATCGAAGGGCGTCGTCTTCGGCATGGGGAGAAACCGGCCCAGCATGTCAAGGCTGAGCATGAGGGCTCCGATGCCCACGAGGCCCACGCCGGCGGGCCCTGGCCAATTCCAGCGAATGGCTGGCCAGAATCGCGTGTGATATTTCCCCTCCAGCAGCAGAATCATGTAGAGCGCGACAACCACATAAGCCACGAACTCGGAAATCAACGCCAGCACAGGTTTCTGAGCGACGTCTGCCCAACTCAAGTGCGGATACGCGAATCGGCGCGCGCCAAAGACAATAGCCAGTTGCACGATAAAAACCATGCCGAGCGTAAGCGCGGCGATGAGCAGTACGTCCCACCCGCTCCAGATGGGATTCTCGCCGGCGCGGGGGGCGGGGGGCGGCGGTGCTAACTCAACCGGCGGAAGCGAGTAGGTAACCAGCGGCGCAGACAACTGCGGCTCGCTGCTCAGCGGTTGGGGATCGAGCTGCGGATTGTCGGATGATGACAGAGAGATTTTCTTTCGCTTGACTGCAACGCTTGACTGCAACATAAGACTAACATTTGTGGCTAGTCCTTATGCGCCTCCGCGTAGGAGCGTAACACCGCGTTCATGCGCGTAAGATGGCCTTCGCCTTGTTTTTTGAACCAGTCGAATACGTCGCTGTCGACGCGAAGATGGACCGACGTCTTGCCGGGCGGCATGACAATCCTCGCGCGCTTCCAAAAATCGTCACCCACAGGCGCAGCCTCCGGAGACCCAGCCCGGGTTTTGCTTGCGCCGCGGGAAAGTTTTCTTTTAATCGCCTTAAGCGAATATCTCACGGTAGTATTTCTCTGCGTCATGCCGGCTTGCCCTCCTTGCGCTGACGATGCGGACGACGTTTTCGCCGCGCCAGGTGTAGACGACGTGCAGCACCGTCTCCCCCGATAAGCCAAGCGCGATACATCTCAACTCTCCGTAATCCACACGATCGTCAATGGCTTCCACCCTGGGATTTTCGAAGATCAGTGCCGCATCCAGGAAATCAATTCCGTGATTCCTGATATTGGCCGCGTTCTTTTCTTTGTCCCGTTCAAAGCTCAGCTCAGCTATGACGACTGAAGTCCATAATACACAAATGTGTACACATTAGCAAGAATAGACCGGACGACTTTTCGCTAAAGGTAACGTGCCGGGGTAAACGTGCCGGCGAACGATGCCGATTACGGTCGCCAGGCTCAGACCAGCCCGCACCGGGCAGCATCGATTCTCGCCTTTCGCAGGAACAGCGAAAGGTAG
Source organism: uncultured Acidobacteriaceae bacterium (assembly GCA_963818865.1). Classification (GTDB taxonomy): domain Bacteria; phylum Acidobacteriota; class Terriglobia; order Terriglobales; family Acidobacteriaceae; genus Sulfotelmatobacter. The sequence goes on along the minus strand of CAWFTQ010000009.1, from coordinate 779,040 downwards.
GGTATCCCCGTGAGGGGCAAAGGAGGGCCGGCCCCGCGGGTAATCGCGAAAGGCTAGGTGCTAGAATTCGGCCTAGAGGGTCCCATGGACATGAAGACCGTTAGGCCTTTGGCTTTCATCGCCGCCGTCACTCTGGTCGCCATCGAACTGGCTCCGAACGAGGATCACAAACAGCAGCACGTCGAACGCATTCCGGCAATCGCGCTGGTTTCGCCGGCACCCGCGAGCAACGTCGCGAATGCGGCAATCACCTACAGCCCACAAACGAACGTGGCCTCGACCGGCTTCGTCGTTCCCGAGTCCGGCCTGCACCACATCTGCATTCGCGTAGGCTAGGCTGATCAGATGGATCGGAGAAAGGCAACCGAGGCGCGGCGTGCGGTTTTTGCCGTTTTGCTCTTAATCGTCTTACTCCCCGCCTTCGCGTGGTTGGTCGCGCCCGACAAATACTCGTATGGCTTCACATACTCGGTCGACTCAAAGAACGTTTTCGTCGAGAAGAAACCCGCTAACTGCGACTGGGGGCACTCGCCCCTCGGCGGAAAGAGCTGCCACTATAAAAAGATTGTGACGCCGCAGAAGAACGATCAGGGCAAGGTGACCAGTGTCTATGTTACGTGGGAGCGTATCGAAGATTAGCGTATTTCGAGATCGATATCGCCCCGCTCGGACGTTCGCTCCGACAGATTCCCCGCTAGAATGTTCGAGACTCGAACATAACAGGGCTCGTCGACGTTTCATGCGCTCCGCTTCCCGTTCCCCGCAAAATATCCCGCCAGCGCCTGCCCGGTGTACGACTTCTTCACCCGCGCCACCTGCTCCGGCGTGCCCTGCGCTACGATCCTGCCGCCTTCTTCGCCGCCTTCGGGGCCGAGGTCGATAATCCAATCGGCATTGCGGATTACGTCCAGATTGTGCTCGATGATGATGATGGAATTACCCAGGTCGGTCAACCGGTGCAGCACGTCGAGCAACTTCTTTACGTCGTCGAAGTGCAGCCCGGTAGTCGGCTCATCGAGAAGGTAAAGAGTCTTGCCAGTCTGGCGCTTGCTCAGCTCGCGGGCCAGTTTGATGCGCTGCGCTTCGCCGCCGGAGAGCGTGACCGCAGATTGACCGAGATGAATATATCCGAGACCTACGTCGACCAGAGTTTGCAGCTTTTGTTTTATCTGCGGAATGTTTTCGAGAATGGGCAGCGCGTCGGAGACCGGCATCTCCAGCAAATCGGCGATGGAGTTCCCGTTGTACTTCACCGCCAGCGTTTCGTGGTTGTAACGCCGTCCGCCGCAAACTTCGCACAGAACATAAACATCTGGCAGAAAGTTCATCTCGATTCGGCGCTGGCCTTCGCCCTGGCAGGCCTCGCAACGGCCGCCGGAGACGTTGAAGGAAAATCGTCCCGGCTTGTAGCCGCGCTCGCGCGCCTCGGGCAACATGGCATAGATATCGCGAATCGCAGTGAACACTCCGGTATAAGTCGCCGGGTTCGACCGCGGAGTGCGGCCGATGGGCGACTGGTCGATGCGGATCACCTTGTCGATGTTCTCCGCGCCCACGATCGATTTGTGCTCGCCGGCTTTCTCGCGCGAGCGGTAAAGCTGGCGCGCCAGAGCGCGATAAAGAATGTCGTTCACCAGCGTGGACTTACCCGACCCGGAGACTCCGGTGATCACCGTCATCACGCCGAGCGGAAAAGTTACGTCGAGATTCTTGAGATTATTTTCCTTCGCGCCGAGAATGGTCAGCGCCGCCCCGTTCTTCTGGCGCCGCTCGGCACGCATCTCGATTTGCACTTTGCCGGAGATGTATGCTCCGGTCAGCGAGTTCGGATCGCGCATGATTTCTTCCGGCGTGCCGTGCGCGACCAGACTGCCGCCATGACGTCCGGCGCCGGGGCCAAGATCGATCACATAGTCGGCGCGGCGAATGGTTTCTTCGTCATGCTCCACCACCAGCACGGTATTACCCAGATCGCGAAGATTTTCAAGCGCGGTGAGCAGGCGGCCATTGTCGCGATGATGCAGCCCGATCGAGGGCTCGTCCAGCACGTAGAGCACGCCGCGCAACTTTGAGCCAATCTGCGTCGCCAGCCGGATGCGCTGGCCTTCGCCGCCCGATAAAGTCGCAGCCGAACGGTCGAGCGAAATGTAGTTCAGTCCAACCGCATTCAGAAACTGCAGACGCTCGACTACTTCATGCATCACGCGGCCGGCTATCTTTTCTTCGCGTCCCGCAAGTTTGATGCTGCGAGCAACTTCGAGTGCGCGCGAAATTGGCAGCGCGGTAAAGTCTGCGATCGACATTGCGTTTACCTTCACCGCGAGGCTTTCCGGCCTCAGCCGCTTGCCCCGGCACCCGGGACATTCCGTCGCCGACATGTGATCCATCAGCCAATCACGGTAGCCTTCCGAAGTGGACTCTTCCAGATTCTGCTTTAAGTATCCGAAGATTCCACGGAAGCCCGTCTTGCCGCGGCCCGACTCGCCATTCAACAGCAGGTCCTGAATTTTCTCGGGGAACTTTTCGAATGGCGTGTTGAGGTCGATGCCGTGCGCCGCCGCCACAACCTGCAAACTGTGAATCAGCCCCTGCGACGCCGAACCGGGACCAAGTCCTCCATCAAGCAGAGGCTTCGACCAGTCCGTAATAACCTTCGCGGGGTCGAAATCGTAGCGGCTGCCGAGGCCGTGGCATTCCGGGCACGCCCCGTACATGCTGTTAAATGAAAACGAACGCGGTTCGAGTTGTGGGACGCTGATTCCGCAATCCGGGCAAGCGAGCTTTTCCGAATAGAGTTGTTCATCTCCGCCGACCACGGACACCTGCACCAGGCCTCCCGCGAGCTTCATCGCGAGTCCCACTGACATTTCCAAGCGATGCTCGATTCCGGGCTTCACCAGCAGCCGGTCGACCAGCACTTCGATGGTGTGATTCTTGCGCTTGTCAAGATTGAGATCGTCCTCAAGATTCACCAGTTCGCCGTCGACCCGGGCGCGAGTGTAGCCGTGCTTGAGCAGCGTCTCCATCTCTTTCTTAAATTCGCCTTTGCGCCCGCGGACAATTGGAGCGAGCACCATGACGCGGTCTTCGGGCGAAAGGGCCATCACGCGTTGCACAATTTGTTCGGCCGACTGGCGGCTGATGGGGTGCCCGCACTTGGGACAATGGGGGACACCAATGGAAGCGAACAACAAGCGAAGATAGTCGTAGATTTCTGTGATTGTGCCCACCGTCGAACGCGGGCTGCGGCTGGTAGTCTTTTGCTCGATGGAGATAGATGGGCTAAGTCCATCAATTGCATCGACATCCGGGCGTTCCATCTGGTCCAGGAACTGCCGGGCGTAGGTGGAAAGAGTCTCCACGTAGCGGCGCTGCCCTTCGGCGTAAATCGTGTCGAATGCGAGAGATGACTTACCCGAACCGCTCAGGCCGGTGACCACGGTGAGGGTATTGCGGGGAATCTCAACGTCGATGTTCTTGAGGTTATGCTGGCGCGCCCCGCGCACCGAAATCTTGGTAATAGCCATTTAGTGTTGGCGTGGATTGCCCTTCCGTAACGTGGACAGGTCTACAGACATGAACGACATTAGGGATGCACAGCTCTACTCCGTATCTTAATTGTCAATAGCGGCGGGCGTCAACGCAGGTAGATTGAAGATGCCGCATAGACGAAACTTGATCCGGCGGCATCTGAATATTGCCATTTCTTATACGTCTAGACAGGGTGGTTGACCGTGATTTCGCTCTTCATGCCTCTAATTCTCTGCGTTACCGTAGTTGCCTCGGTCGGAATTGGTGTGATCACAGCTTATGCAGCCGTCATCGGCATTCTGGAAGTTTGCGGTCGCACGTCGCTGCATCTCCCCGCCGAAGCAAAACCGCGCCTGGTTCTCGTGCCCTCGCAGAATCACGCCAGCGGCGACTAACATACGTTCCACCGGTCAGAAGTCGTCCTATTTCCCAACTTAGATAATCGCCTAGTTTCCGGGGTGCGGCATCCTTCTCACCGGCGGAACTCTGCCTCGGTGATCCCAAATCATCCAACGCACGGAAGAGTGGAATACCGGCGGACCGCCTAGATTTTGCGCGGGCATGTGGAACTGCACGTTAATGAACGCCTCTTGCTGAAATCCTGACGGATCAAAGGATGTGCTTCTCACCAGATCGATCGCCGCGCGCGCCAGGTCCCGGTCGGAATTCTGCAACGCTTCGGCATCCAGCACGCTGCCATCTTGCGCGTCCAGAATCGCGTGAACGATCACTGGCTGAAAGAAAGTCGAAGTTGGCCCGTCTGAGGGATCAACGCGCATGGGAAAACGCCTGGGCGATGCCAGCGTGAACGAGCCGCCGGCATCAACCATTTCAGGCGTAGGCTTAAATAAGCTCGCATCGACGTTGGGCGCGTCTTCAAGGCTTTCCACGCGCGCCTGAACCGCGAGGCTGCCATCTTCGAAGATGGAAATCTGCCGCGGAAGAAGATGGCCGTGAAAATTAGCGGCTCCGGCATAGTCGTAGACCGCATAAATTCCGGGCGCTTCGGACCACATCTGCAACAGCCCTGTCGCGGCATCGATACAGTATTCCCTTTCGTACCACGACCGCGGCGCCGGATTCGGCGGTATTGCAGCGCTGAGCAGCAGGCACGACAGGGCCATGCCATCGCGATTCACATCCGCGGCGCGAATCGCAGAGGCTCCGGCATTTCGCATGATCGGCCAATGCAGGGCGGAACGGATCAGTTGAACGCGCAGGGGAACCGGTTCGGAAGGATTGGTGCCGTAGACTCGCCCCTCAGTGCCGATTCGAACCACATGTGAATTCTGGAACTGCGTCGCCCAGCGCCAGTGCGATGCTCCGTCAGATAATTCCTCCATTGTCCCTTCACCCTCGTTCTGTGTCGCGCCATTTGTTTCGAACGACACTTTGAGTGCGTAGGGAGTGGCGATGTCGCGCAGATTGTAATTTTGTCGAGTGCGATCAAGAAGATCAAGTGCGGCATTCCGATCGGCCGGTTTGGTCAGGGTGCGCGGTTGGCGTGTCACCATCTCGTGCGGATCGGCCGGAGGTGGATTGGTCTGAGCCAGGATTGCAGGAATGCAAAACAGCGAAGAAGCGAAGAATCCCAGCAGTCGGGTGGCAGTTTGCATCGGGCCTCCTCTAATCACCGGAATCGAGCAGGGGACCGCTCACGATTTTAGCCAACAACGGCGGTGGGGCGCAATTCCCAAATAAAACAAAGACCCTCGTTTTACTGTGCTCTCCATCTATTTGGATTGAACTTCGATTGCCTCTACATTCATTGGCCCACCGCTTTGATTGCCAACTTCTAATCTGCTCCCATGCTTCATATACGCGGCAATCACGCCGGGCTGGGACCAATCCAGATCCCATCCGTTTTCGATGGCCAGAAGAGTATAGGAACCCGGAACCACTCCATGCAGAACAAATGTCCCGTCCAGGTCGCTTTGATCGCGGCGGAAAAGATCGCGGTCCACTTCGGGATTTTTCGGCACCAGGACCACCATCGCGCCCGCGAGCCCCTTCCCTGCTCGCGTGACCGTTCCCTGTATTTGCACGCTGCCGCCCACCAGCGTGAGCGATACCGATGAAGAAGAGCCCGCCGCAACGTTAAGAGTGTGACCCGAAACCTCGGCGCCCTGTGCCGAGATGTGCGCAATGGAATAAGGCTTCCGGCCACCAAACACCACCACTTCATGCTTGCCCGCAGCAACCTGCTGCAGTTCCGCTTCGCCCTTGGCATCGACAGGCTGAGAAGCAGAAACTCTACTTCCTGAGCGCAAGCCAACTGAAAGATGTGGAGGCAAAGTGGCCTCGCCGGGCACTTGCACCGAGAACTTGACGCTGCTCACGGCTTCGCTCTTGGAGGCATCGATCTCTTCTCCATCTTTGGTAAGATCGACCCCGTTCATCTCAAGGGATGCCCCCTGTTGATGGAAACGGATGTTATAGCGCCCAGCGGGAATACCCGTAACCTGCATGACGCCTTGCGTAATCACGGTTTCGAAATCCATCGGTACGAGCGTGGAACCGTCGAAGGCGGGTTGTTCGAGCTGCGACATCCTGAACCCGTGTTCGCCATCGTCCGGTATTCGAAAAAGCAGCCGCAGCGATGGAACTGGATTCAAGTGGATGTCTGCCTCCACTCGCCCGCCACCTCGGATCGGTATCGGCATTGCGTCGTCGGCCTCGGTCACGTCCGGGTAGTAAGTCACCGGATAAGCTACATCAAGGGATCGATCGACAGTCGCCGGAGCTTCGACTGGTTCGTTGGAATCCGAATGATTCGGGTTTGAACCTGGCGATTCTGAACGAGGATGAATGGCGTACCAAGGCTGGCCGCTCGCCGACAAGTAATAAGTGCCGGGCTGCAGCGGTGTAAGTTCGTACTCCCCAAGGTCGTCCGTTTGCGCGGAGCGAAACTGGTGGATCTGATCCACACCAGTGCTGTGATCGACGTAATACAACGTCACATGGGCGTGGCGAACCGGTTCGTTGGCCTCATCCAAAACTTTGCCGGCGATTACCGCATCCGGAGCAAGGCGAAGTACCAGGGTTTCCGTGTCGAGCCCCGCGCCGGTCACAATCGCGGTGGAATACTGATCATGCTGATCGTAGCTGGCGGAGATGAATCCTCGTCTGGCGCCGGTCAGCGCATACTTTCCCGCAGGCAGCCCGCTGAATCCATACTTGCCGTCTTCCGAAGTAACCATGGACTGAAACTTCTTCGAATCCTTCGTATCCCGCACCGTAATTCGCGCGCGGGCTAAAGGCCGCCCGTCCGCCTTGCTCACCACGGTTCCAGCGATTCTGTAGCCTGAAGGAATTATTGCGGGAGGACTGTTCGCCGCCTGCGGCGCGGCCCATGCTTGCCCTGCTAACAAAACCGGGGCCAGCGTCATCCCAAGGATTAAGCAGAACGACCGGACCGTATTTGAGCAAGCCGCCATGTTTCTCGCTACTGTTTCTCGCTGTCGGAAATGACCTGCAACTGCAGCGTCACTTTCTGACCGGGAGCAAAATGAACGATCTGGCCCTTCGTTTCATACGCCTTCATCGCTTCCGCGTCACGATAGGGAATGTCCCGTTGTTGACTGCTAAAAGCTATGACGCGGTAAACCCCGGGCGCTACCGTTCGATAGTCAAACTTCCCATCGGCGCCGGCAGAGAGCTCCAGAAACTGTCCCGAGCTGTCCGGCAGAGGAATGCAATAGATAAAGCTTTGCGGCGACCAGCGGCCTGGATCGGCGGGAGTCGGAGCAATACCAAGCAGCGTGCCTTCGATCTCCGCGGTATCGTCCCGCAGGGTGATGTCGATGGATGCGCTCGCACCGGGCACGACCACCAACGGCTCACGCAGTAAATCCGCTCCGCCCATCGTCGCCGATGCCACATAGCCGCGAGATGGCGTTAATCGCAACCAATAACGCCCGGGCACCACATTCCCGAGAATTAAGGAATTGTCGTTCGATCCCATTGGCGGTTGAGCAAATGCGCTTCGTTGCGTCTCAAAGTCGTCGATCGCCTCAGCTTTGACTGACAGATCGAGCCCATGCAGGGAAAACCTGCGTTTCCCATCGCTCCACGACACCCGAGGACTGGAATCATTGGAACTAAATTCCTCTTTCACATTCACCGTGATCGAATTGTTCCGCGTCAGCACCATGGCTGGCCCTTCGGCCGGCGCTCCGGTGACCAATAGATTCACCGAGCCGGTTTCGGAGTTCGGCAAATATGTCTCTGCCTCGACGAGATATTTTCCGTTCGGCAGCTGCCCCTCGATCGTGCTCCGTCCTCGGTTGTAACCGAGCGAATAGCCAGGACCACGCTGCCCTTGCGGCGATACCGTGATATTCAGTCCCGGCTGGTCTGCGTTGGTAACCGGAATCTTTACCGGATAATAAGGCTGGCGGACAAGAGACATATCCGCCTGAAAAGTCTGCCCGGCCATCAGCTGAATCGTGCTCGCCGCTGAAAAATCGCTGGCGCTCGCGTAATACACCGGCGGGTAGCCATAGAGTTGCCCGCCCGGTACCGTGGCTTCGGGATCGTTGTCCATCCACTCGCGCGTCAATACTTTGTAGGTGCCGGGCCGGAGTTCGGCGAAGCGGAACTCGCCGTTCGAATTGGTCGCGACTGCATTCGTCATCGTCCAATGGGGGCTGCCATCCTGTATCCGCCGGCTCATAAGCTGCACATCGATGCTATGCACCGGATCGGCTGCGGGAAGAGTGATTCTCCCCTTGATCAACCCCTCCGGCATTAAAGCGAGCGTAACCTCGGCGCCCGGCGAAGCCCTCGTCGGTCCTCCCTCATCAAGCAGGAAACCAGGCTTGCGCGCCATCAGCCAAAGGTTGTCGCCTACTCCGCTTGATCCCTGGCCCAAGCCAGAGCTTATGGACCCTCCAGCGTTTTCGACCTCAGCTTTCGGCAGGGTGAATTCAAACTGGCCTTCGCCGTCGGTCATCGTCGCGTAACGATTGTTGGTCGAGTAAACCAGGGCGCGGCCGACAGGCTGGTTGGTGACAGCATTGACTACCGTGCCGCGAACAATCTTTGGCCGATCATCAGATGGGAGGTCCTGACCGAAGGCCGGCAACGCGCAAATACATCGACCAGCCAGAAGCAGAAGCAGAAGAAAGACCAGGGCAAAACCCGCACCTTGGATTGTCAGCTGAGCGCGGCTCCAGGGCAGCTCTGGGCGCACCGGAGGACCGTCGGCACTTCGCAAGGAAATCACTCCTACGTTATCGTTCCCTTAGGGTCGGCCGTATACGCGTTGATCGCGCGATCAATCGGTCTTACATTTAACTTCTTTCCGTTCGCCCCGTCAATCATGGGACCGCTAGGGCTTGCGCTCCGTCCCGGGCTATCCCGTGTTAGCATTTCGGTATTGCCCGCCCCGGCGGTACGCATGACCCGCACTCGTCCCATCCCGCTTTCATTGCTTCTTGTAATGCTTCTGTGCGTTCTCACGATGTCCGCGCCCGCGGCAGATCCATCCCCGTGGCTTGAGATTCACTCCACCCACTTCACTGTGATCACCGACGCCGGAGAGAAAAAAGGCAAGGAAGTTGCGCTTCGCTTCGAGCAGATGCGCGCAGTGTTCGCCATCCTGCTAATGAAGGACCGGCTCAACGAATCGCTGCCTCTGACTATTCTCGCTTTCAAGAACGACAAAGACTATTACCAGAGCGCACCGCTGCATCAGGGCCAGCCCATCAACGTTCCCGGCTTCTTCGTCCCCGGCGAGGATCAGAACTTCATCGTACTGAATTTATTTGAGGAGGAGTCGTGGCGCGCCGTCGCTCATGACTTTGCGCATCTTCTCCTGAACTATAACTATCCTCCGGTTGAGGGATGGTTCGACGAAGGGCTGGCGGAATATTTCAGTTCGATCCGCATCGACGCCAAGCAGGTTGAGATCGGCGGCGACCCTGAATTGAACAATGTCTTCGCCCAGGATCTGCTGGAGAACCAGAAAGAAACTCGCAATCCTCCGAAATCTCTGACCGAACTGCTGGGTGGACAGGTATGGCTCGCGCTGCCCGATCTGCTCACCATGAAGCACGACACTTCCACCTACGTTGAAGCCACGCACCACACGCTGTTCTACGCCCAGTCCTGGATGGTGATCCACTACCTGCTGCACGAGAAGAAGTTGCCCGAGACGGGCACGTATTTCGACCTGGTCGAGAACCAGCATGTTCCGGTGGAAGAAGCCGTTCAGAAGGCGTACGGTGTGACGCCCGATCAGTTTGACCAGGCGGTGAAGGCTTACTACCACTCGCTCACGCCGCTGTTTGTGGCCCTTGATGCGTCGAAGCAGCCCAATCCTCCGCCCAATCCGCCACAGGTTTATCACTTTCCCGTGCCGGTAGGGCCGAACGACAGCGCAATCGTCTCGAAACCAATGCGCGAAACGGATGCGCGCGCATTCGTGGCTGGGATCAAGACCAGAATTCCTGACCGACGCGAAGCCGGCTTGCGCGAATTGCAGGCGCTGGCTACGGCTCCTGAGCCCGGCACTTCCGTCAAAGCCGAAAAAAAAGCAGAAAAAAAGGCTGACCAGGAAGAGGCTCCGCTGGTTGCGGTGACGGGTAACGAGGTCGCCCACCGCGCCTTGGCCTGGGACCACCTGCAGCATGGCGAGTTCGATGCGGCTGCGGAAGAACTGGGCGATGCCGCTGCCCTCAACCAACGCGATATGTGGATCCGTTACTACCTGGCCGTGCTGAAGTACCGCATCGCAAAAGCCAAGCACACCGATATTCGGGGCTTGCCCAACATGATGCAGGATCTGCGGGCGACGCTGGATTGGTATCCGGAATTCGCCGAGGCTTATGACTTGATGGCGACGGCACGCAAGGTTGGCGGCGGTACAGTCGCCGCGATGCAGGCGGAGCGCGCGGCCATACAACTCAGCCCGCGCAATCAGGAGTACGTTTACCATTTGGCGGAAATCTACATCGAGGCCAAGAAGTGGGAAGCCGCGCGCGCCCTGCTGGAACACTTGAAGACAAGCAGCAATCCGCAGGTTGCGGCGGAAGCGCGCGAGCAGTTAACGAGACTGGCCAACGAGCAGAAATACGGACTCTCAGCCGCGTCAACCTCGGCTCCGAAATTTTCTCCGCAAAGTTCTCCGTTCGATGTGCTGGAGCAGGACGCCGCCAAGCGCGCGGCGGAGGCGCAGGCTACGCAGACCCCGGGCGTCGGAGACAGGCGCGCCGCCAAGTTTCTCCAGGGCCGGCTGGTGGGCGTGGACTGCTCGCAGTCTCCGGTGGCCGTTCTCACCGTGGTCACCGGGGGAGCTGTTCTGAAACTACGCACTGCCGATTACAAATCTCTGCTGCTGATTGGGGCCGATACGTTTTCCTGCGCGTGGAACGATCGCTCGGTGTCGGTGAACTACAAACCCGGCGGCGTATCGGATGGAGATTTGGTGTCGGTGGAACTGCGGTAGAGAGTTGGGGTCATTTCGTCCAGGGTGTACCCCCCTCCCCCCTCCCCCCTCGCCTGTATTGGAATCATCGAGTTAGCAAGAAACCCCCCGCAAAATACGTTTTTCAAAGGACTTAGGTATCAAAATCCGTGAAACAGAGGACTTAGGGCACGGCGGTTTCGTGTGGAGCAGACCGTCACGCCATCGATCATGATCGCCGATTGGAGTTGCGGGGGCAAGGTTAGATGTCACAACCGAGTGTGGAAAAGTGAAGATCAAAAAAACCGCCCAAGCGGAAGCTGGACCGGGCACGCTCGGGAGTTGGGTTGGCCGGGCCACTCGCCAGATTCGTCCGCTACGATGTTTCCCCCGAGAATCCTCTCCTGGTTGTTGACCCGGTACAGCATTCATAGCATAATGGCTGCCCGGCGCAGGCGCGATTTGTCTGTTCTTGGCTTGACCCAGCTGCGGCGCCATTCAACGTCGCCCAAACTACGTTTCAGTATTTCCAATCGACCACTGGCGTCAGCAGTTGGCTCTGGTGGAATCGCGCCTTCTTTACTCCGAACTCGGGAGCAGCGAAAGTGGTGATGGGGGCAAATAATCTTCCGGCTAATGTGCAGTCGGGGTCGGTGATCGGGCCGGGCGGACAATTTGGGAAACCTGCGTCCTACGGGTTGCTGTTCACTTATGGCAAAGGAAATTTCTCCCACGTGCAGGGCGGAGGAACCAAGACCAAACACCGAGGCAATCTTAGCTTGACGCAAGACAGCTACATTGGATTTGAATTTTCACAATCAGGCAAAGCGCATTATGGTTGGATTCGGCTTTCCGTTGGTTTTCACGGGCAGACGATCAAGCAGACCCTGGTGAATGCGCTCAACTTTGGTTACGAGAGCACTCCCGATACTCCGATCAATGCCGGGAGTTGCTCAGGTTCGAGCAACTCTGAGCCGAGTGTTCGGAACGATGCTTCGGACGGAGCTTCGTTGGGAATGTTGGCGCTGGGCAGCGTGCGCGTAGCGAATTGGGAAAAGTGAGCCGCGGCATGAGACTCAGCACCTGGTTGACCTTCGGACTGACCAGTAGCATAATTGCCGAACTCGCCATCCTCCCCCACTGATTGGCGAAAAGGCAGCGACGTATGTTTGCGTCCCGTCGGGCTGCCTGATCGACTCGATGACTGGCTCGTCTTGCCTGTAGGAGGCTCCAATGTCTCTCCGCCTGTGTACTCGCCGAATAGCTGGTCTCCTGGCTTTCGGCTTCGCGTTGGTTACGGGCTCGCTCTGTCCGGCGCAGAATTTTCCGGTTATTCCACACCCCAGCTCACGCAAAGCCCCGAAGAGCGGCGCGCCGCCTGCGGTGTCGCCGGGCAACTGGTCGCAGCGGGCCAAGCTGGTTGCATCGAATTTCTACCCTTTCGGAAGTCCAGGGGTAGCCATATCTGCAGATACGGCGGTAGTGAGCACGGCGGCGCTAAAGGGCTTCACAAACGCAGTCGCCGATGTTTTCGTCAAAACGGCGCAGGGTTGGCAAAATACGTCTCCGGTGGCGACGCTCAGCGGGCCCGAGCCCGAGGAACCTTATATCTCGCCTGTCGCGATAGACGGCGACACGATTGTGGTAGCTGGAGCCGTTGGCTTCAACGGCGTGGCTGGCTATGTGTTCGTTTTTGAGAAGCCCGCCGGGGGCTGGAAAGACATGTTTCCCACCGCGGTGCTTACGCCCTCGGACACCAACGATACCGAATTTGGGGATTCGGTTTCGATCAGCGGGGACACCATCGTGGTGGGCGATAACGGATACTCTGGCAACACCGCCGGGTTGGGAGCGGCGTACGTCTATGTGAAGCCTAAAGGTGGCTGGCATAGCATGACCGAGACTGCAAAACTCACCGCGTCCGACGGAGTAAACACCGATTTGTTTGGCTGGTCTGTTTCCATCAGCGGCGGCACGATTGTCGTAGGAGCAACTCAATTCGGGAGTTTTGTGAATCCAGGGACGGGGAAGGCTTATGTTTTCGTCAGGCCCTCAACCGGCTGGACCAGCATGACCCAGACCGCGGAGCTGAGCGCCACCGGCCTCGCGAATGGAGATGTTTTCGGCTTCTCGGTCGCCATGGATGGAAACGTCATAGTGGTAGGAAGTTATCCCTACAACGACTTCCTGGGAGCCGCTTTTGTGTACCAGAAGCCGGCAGCCGGATGGGCCAACATGACTCAAACGGCTACGCTCACCCCCGGTGACGGGACGGTAGGCGAGTTCGCTTTTTCGGTGGCGATCAGCGGAAACATTGTGATCGCCGGAGCGCCGTACCGCGGAGCTACGCCCGATGCCAGCCAGGGTGCAGTGTACGCGTTCCAGGAGCCGGCGGGCGGATGGCAGAACATGAGCAGCAACACCGTGCTGATTGGCTCCGACGCTCACTACAACAACTCGTTTGGATATTACGTAGGGATCAGCGGCAAAACCTTGGTGGGCAGCGCGCAATTTCGCTTGCAGGCGCCCGCAGCTTATGTTTTTAGCGTGCCTTAGAGGATAGCGATTACGGCGTTGCGATTTGTGTTAAGCGAATGGAAAGGCGAGGGAGGATAACAATGCTGCATCTTGATTTGAACATCCCCAAGCGCGGTTTCCCGCGAGTGAAAACTCCCGCCCGGCTCTCTGATGCTCTTAGCCAACGATTGAATGCGTATGCACTGGCGGCGGGAGCGGCCGGGGTCGCAGTGCTGGCCTGCAGCGTGCCCGCTGAAGCCGCGCCAGTTTGCAAAACTCTTAACGCTGAACTGACTCGGACCAGCACCTTTCCTCTGTATCTGATCGACCCAGCCGTTCCACCGTTCAACATCGCGCAAGGAACGAATGCGACGTTCCGTTCGGGTACGCTCACGGGGATCGGCACCATCTTCTGGTGGAACCGCGGCTTCTTTACTCCGAATACGGCCGGTGCCAAGGTCGTGTTGGGAGCCGGCCAACTGCCTGCCGATCTCGCTGCTGGAGCGGAGATCGGTCCGGGTGGAGACTTTGGAAAAGGCGCATCGTATGGCCTCTTGTTCACCTACGGGAAAGGCCAGCTTTCGTTCGTCGGCGGCGGTACGATGCTCAGGCACGAGGGCAACCTCAACCTCACGCAGAACAACTACGTTGGCTTTCGATTCACCGAAGCTGGCGCGGTGCATTATGGGTGGGCCCGTCTTGCGATTACTTTTCAGGATGGCGGAAGTGACGTAAAACACGCAGTCACCAACATCCTCGGATATGGCTACGAGAGCACGCCGAATACGGCGATTGACGCGGGTAGTTGCTCTGGATCGGCACAATCTGAGGCCACCACATCTGACAGCTCTTCTTCTGGAGGCGCTTCGTTGGGGATGTTGGCCTTGGGCAGCGCGGGTAGTGCGACCGGGAAAATAGCCCGCTAAGTTCTCCCAGGACCGTCTGGTCGCGGTTCTCGCCTTTGTTGCTACTCGGGGCCGATACGTTTTCCTGCGCGTGGAACGATCGCTCCCCCTTGCCTGTGTTGGAATCATCGAGTTAGTACGAAATCCCCCGCAAGGTGAAACAAAGGACTTCGAGCGCGATGATTTGATGTCTCAGTCGGGATGGTGCAAAGTTGGGCCACCCCCGAGATCAACTTGCTCGCGATGAGCCAGAAATTTCTGTTGGCAGTGGATGGCAGCTTGCCGCAATTCTGCGAACTCGGGGCGCTGGCGAATGGGATCGAACAGCGGATCTTTCTCGATGGCGGGATAGGGACAGTAATTCCCTTCGACCGCCTTTCTCAATACCCGAAGCGATGCCTCTCCCTGGCTGCAGAAGCCCAGATCCTCGGCGTCCTGGTAAAACAGTTCCGGATCATTCGACGAAACCGGATTGGTTCCGATTTTCGCCGCAGCTTTGCTGAGTTCGGCTTCCGGCGCATGGTTCACGCACGCGCGAAAAAACGCCAGTTGATCGTCAGCCCTCCGATAGCCGGTTTGCACTGCCGCATTGGACTCCGCCAGAACCGCATCCGCATTTCGGTTACGGAGCGCGATCCTCATGCGCATGAAAACCGCGAACCTCTCGTCAAGGCTAATATACCTCTGTGCGTGGGCGTAGTCGTTGGCCAGGATGAACGGAAAGGCGCAAGAACGGACGCCGTTGAATCCAGGATCAAGAGCGAGGGCCGCGTCACACTCCTTGCCAGCCTCGTCCAGAAGTCCGGCATAGCGCAGCACGTAACTCATCTGGAAATGCGCCATGGAGGAATCCGGGCGCCTCTTCAGAAACTCCGCGGCTTGATCGTAGGCGCCATTCAGGTCGCCCTGCTCGACGCGAATTATGGTCGAGACCGGCGGCACATTCGGATCGAGTTCGGATTGACGCTTGTAGGCCTGCAGCGCCTTGGCCAGTGCCGCCTCGACCCCGTTTCCATAGTGATAATCGTTGTAATACCGCCAGCCCAGTTCTCCCCACGCGGGTGCGTAACCGCTGTCGAGGGAAACGGACTCCTCCAGCTTCTTAATCGCAAGCTGGTTGGGTATCGGATCGAGAGGAATCGTCAAGCTGTGCAAAAAGAGATCGAGAGCCTGCTCATTCTTTGGGGCGGGCATGTCAGCAGCGGAGGCGTTGGAGATGTTGATGGCGGGCAACAACCCCTTCGCGGCGCGGCTCGCGAGCTTGTCGTGTAAGGCGACGAGTTCCTGCGGGGATACCGTGATCTCCTCGCGCCAAACGGCCTGGTTCTGATCCACATCCACCAATTCAAGGTTCACCCGCAGGTTCTGCTTATCTTTATCCAGCAGAAATCCGCCGGCCACCACGTGCGTGACACGCAGCTCTTGTCCCACTGCCTCCGGGTCGGCGGGTTGGAACACATATTTGCTGGTCGAGGCGAAGGGGCGCACCGTTACGGAGCGTGTGTGGGTGAGATCCGTGACCAGATCGTTGGCGATCGCATAGCGCAAATAATCGAAGTCTGGGCCCGCGCCCTCATTGGAGAAGGGCAGAACCGCGATCACCTTCCGGACGGGTGGTAGGCTTGGCCGGCTCCTCGTGGCATATCGCCAAGCTACCGCTAAGAGCAGAACGACCGTCCCTGTCAGCATCCATCGCAGCCGCGGTTGCCAACGCGAGACCGAAGAGGAGTGATCGCCAGAGAATTGATCGCCCGAAGATTGATCGCCAGAGAATCGCTCGCCCGCGGCCTGCGGAAGCGGAGACTTTGCGCTCTCTGCGGATGTCGCGACCGCGTTGGTTTCAGAGGTCTGCTCGCATTCCACCGGCGCAATGAAGCGGTAGCCGCGGCGAGGAACAGTCTCAATAAAGATGGGATTGTCAGCGTCGTCCCCCAGCGCGAAGCGCAACCGCTTCAGCGCCGCATTCAGGCTGCCATCGAACTCGACGTAGGTGCCTTCCGGCCAGAGAGATTGCCGCAACTCTTCACGCGTAACAATCTCGCCTGGACGCTCCAGCAACCGGCACAGCACCCGCAACGGCTGCTCCTGAAGTTTGACGGGCACACCTTGGCGCAATAATTTCCCGCCCTCTGGATCTACCTGGAAGAGGCCAAATCGATAAACGGGCCTACGCAGGACCGGTGTTTCCATACGCCGAGGTGCTCACCCCTTTGGCGGGCAAGTCTACCACACCCAAAAATGTGAGTCACAAGTTTTTGCGACTCCTTGCAGCGAAAGGATTTGTCAGGTCACAGGCGTATCAGGAGCGGGTCCTTTGACCGGCGACGAGTTATCCGTTATTCAAGCTCGGGTCGGAAAGTACCGGGAAAAATTCGGGGACAAACCGGGCAATCCCATAATTTCGGAATTGGGAAACGTTCCTTTTGTCCCCGGATTCTGTCGAAAGCAAGGCAAATCCGTTCTGTAGAAGTCGCACCAAGCGCGGCAAGACCTACGGAGAAAATATGTCCCAAAAGTTTCCTAATCCGTACTCCAATGTTATGTATCTTAGCCCTACAGTTTATAACGCCTGGGAAATCGGCTTTTGCTCCGGCTTTTGCGGTCCCACCGGTCGCAGTGGCGATCTCCCGGTGCCAACGCAGATCGGGAAGCCACTAAAAGGCGTGTTCAACGAGGGTGTCTTGGCTGGTCAATCAGCCGCTGCGTTCGGTTGGGATGTTGTCGATCCGCCGTGCATGGAGGCGCGGGAGGGCGAGGCCGCGGGAGAATCAAATGCGGAGGTGTGGATTACCGGCACCCGTTCGACCGTTGAGATGGGCGTGGGTTTCACCGCCGAAGTCGCCGAGGTTGGCTTGTTGGAGATTTCACTCGGGGCGGCGGCACTTAAAGCGCTTACCGTGGCCGCCGTTGGTGCCATGATCGAACTGGTGTTCACAGGTTATGGAGAGGTTTGGACAACACCCGTAGAAAAGACCGCGCTGCCGGCCTTTGGGCAGAGAGTGGCGAGCGTTCTGAGTTCCCGGGGTATCTTCTCCTGTGCGATTTACATGGGCGCCGCGGCGGATCCTTCAGCCAGGGGGAAAGAACTCTGCGTGACAGCTCTGTTCAGAACGAAGCAGCAAGCGAGTGATGCGGCGAAGCAAAAGGGCCGGAGACAGTGGGCCGTGATGGAATGGCGCACCGATCAGTCCGGCGGCTTTAGCATCGTCGACGGGCCAGGCTGGTGACTCCAGTCGGGGTGGCCGAAGCCCACACAAGACCGGGTCGTACTCGCTCGCGCCTTCGGTTAGAGGTCAGGAAGGAATGCCAAATGGCTCACTTAAATAAACTATCGTTGATCGCTGCAACTCTGCTCGTAACCATCTGTGCGGTTCACTCCGCAACAGCGGCCGAACCGCCCTCCGACCTCTGCTCACTGCTTCCCGCAGCGGAAGTAAGCAAGATCTTAGGACGAGCCTACGAGGCTCCGTCGAAGAAAGTCGCTCCGCGTCCTTACCGGGACACCGCTTCCGGAACGGATTGCACTTATTCTGGTAAGGGAAGTGATCTCTTGTTCCGAGCATATGTTGATCCCTCACCGTCGGCATCGGCGGAACTCTTCGCCAAATTGAGCAGATTTTTTGGCACACCAACGCCGATGACCGGCCTGGGAGACGAGGCCTATTTTGACGAAGCGCATGGGATCCATGTCCGCAAGGGCAAAGTTCGTTTCTACTTCGATCTTGAACCCATGGATTTCACTCCGGCAATCGAGAAGCAGCTAAAGGACCTCGCCAGCCGGGTCGCCGGACGACTTTAGAGAAGGTAGAAGCCGGGGCAGCGCGGGCGTGGCGAACTAGAAAAAGTCTGCCTTCTAATTTCTCGCAGAGGCGCCGTAACTATCGGAGAAAGTGTTCAATAAGAAACCCTCCCGTTGGGAACGGGAGGGTGGGAATCCTGGATCGCGTTAGGCGCGGACGACGTTGCCCGCCTGAAAGCCTTTGGGGCCTTTCAGCAGATCGAACTCCACGGTCTCACCCTCATTGAGTGAGCGGTAGCCGTTCTCCTGAATCGCGGAGAAATGTACGAAAACGTCCTCTCCCGTGGAGCGCTGGATGAAGCCATATCCCTTCGCCCCGTTGAACCACTTGACTGTTCCCTTCTCTCTCACGGAAAAACTCCTTTCATCTGTCGCGAAGAATTAGTTCCCCGGATATCCAAAATGTTGTTCCAACGAGCCGGAACGCCCCCTCAGGAAAAACGGTGGAACTCGGTTGCCGGCCATTAGTGCCGAAGAAATCGCCCCAAAGCAAAAGACTCCTCGGTTCGTCACGCAAAGTCATTGCGCCGCGAACTTTCGGAGCCCTTAACCATCGTCGCTATTTCTACGGCCCTACTCAAGACGTCAACCTGCCTTACAACGCATCGCCCGGCATTCACCGGGTAATGAGCAACCGATAATAAGCATTACTAAATCGTTTGACAAGAAGAATTAGAGGGTAGGCCAAAAAAATACTCCCAGGCCATTTTTAAACTTTAACGAAGTATAAGAAAAGGGGCTTTCCGGGGGCTAGAACTTTGGTTTCCGGGGAAATACCGACACACAGCCAAACCCTTGATAGGATTAGGCCAGCATCATGCCCGACCAGACCACAGCTCCGCTGGCTCCACCCGCAGAAACAAGCCCTAGCACCCCGCCGGTCCCCGGCCGGAAGCGGCCCGCTGGAGTGATGGTCTCGACCGTGAAATACCTTCTGCGAACCGATGTGCATACTTTTGCATTCTCCGTCGCGGCCAATTCGATCCTGTCGTTTTTCCCGTTTGTGGTGCTTTTGATGACACTGATCCGGCGCGTTTTCCATTCGCGCGTGATGTATGACGTGGTGGTGGAGTTGCTGCGCGATTACCTGCCTGCCGGCCAGGAGTTCGTTATCCGCAACCTGAATGCCATGGTCAACAGCCGCCACCGTGTGCAAGTGGTTTCGCTGATTATCCTGCTGGTGACCTCTTCCGGCGTCTTCATGCCGCTGGAAGTTGCGCTCAACCGGATCTGGCGCTTTCCGAACAACCGGTCGTACTTCGGCAATCAGTTGATCTCGCTCGGCCTAGCCTTCAGCTGCGGCGTGCTGTCTCTGCTTTCCATTGCCATGACTGCGGGGAACGTAGCTTTGCTGGAATTTTTGCTGCGTGGCCACGGCAGTGGATTCATTCGGCTGGTGGGCTTTGTAGTCATGAAGCTGTTCGCCATTGCTGCCAGCATCGCCATCTTCTTCCTGATTTACTGGGTGCTGCCGAACGGAAAGGTTCCGGCGCGGGCCGTGCTTCCTACCGCCATTATCATGGGATTGCTATCGGAGGCGTTGAAGTATGGCTACATCCTGGCACTGCCCTGGCTCAATTTCGGCGAAGTCTATGGCCCCTTCGCGCTTTCGGTCAGCATGATGTTCTGGGCGTTTCTTTCAGGACTGCTGCTGCTCGCGGGGGCGAATCTTAGCGCCGAAGAGCACGCGCGGCGGGCGGTTTAGCGGAGATTTATTCGCACTCGGTCGAGAGGGACAATCCTTACTGCTTCTCGAGCGGAATGTTGCTGAAAGCAATTCCTCGTTTCCGGTTGATCCGGCAGATCAGATTTTCCAGTATTTTCGGCAACAGGTTCATCCCCGGCAGGGGCGCTAAGGAGTTTTTTTCCACGTAGTCCTCGGCTCCCGCTTCGATCAACTTTTGCCGGTTCTTCTCTGTCAGGCTGCTCAGCACGACCACTGGAATGTCAGCGGTTGCAGCATCTTTCTTTAGACGTGCGAGCACGTCCGGACCGCTCACTTTAGGCAAAATCATGTCCAGAAGAATCAAATCAGGCTTATGCTCTCGTGCCAGCTTCAGAGCGAGTTCGCCGTCCTCAGCGCAAATCACCTCGTAACCGGCCTTATGCAGCACGCGCTCGTTCTCGTGCAGGATCGCTTTGCTGTCATCCACTAAGAGAATTTTCACACAGTCCGCCGCCCTTAGTTGCAATATCGGCACCGACGCTGAAAGGATGAGTCCGCCCATTGGCGAGTCCGGCTGTCGGACCCCGCTTCGCCCGGGCAATCCACAGGGTAGTTGTGACATCCGTCACTGCGCTGCTAGAGAACCCACGATTAGGATGCTCTTGGTTTCCCAAAGCCCTCTGAGCAGACTTTCATCCCCAGGTGGTTGCTATGACCGGGAGTTGCTGGCGTCTGCTCGCCTGTTTCTTAGTGATTTTCTTACCGCCTGCGTTGCTTGCGCAGAAGGTGATTGCGGATCGCTCCGCCGCTATCGCTCCAACTTTGGCTACCTCCCCGAGTACTGTTCTCTACAGGACTGCTCCGCTTCCTCTACTTGTCGATGGACCTTGGCGCAATTCTGCGGTTCGAGGGACGATCGCGTTGCCGCAAGTTATTCGCGCTGCGGGAATTATTTTTTCCGGGCGCGTCACTTTTGTGGGACATGCTGACGATCGCGCCGCATCAACATCCCCGCAAAGTGCTTCCTCCACCGCGATCACCTTCCAGGTGGAACACGCACTTCGCGGCACCGTAGACGGTCAAAGTTTGACCATCCACGAATGGTCCGGCCTGTGGACAGGGAGAGAGCGTTACCGCATAGGGGAACGCGTATTCCTGTTCCTGTATCCGCCCAGCAAGCTAGGCCTCACCAGTTCTGTAGCCGGGGCCGTAGGTAGATTCGCGATTGACCCGCAAGGCAGGATTGCAATGACCTCCCAGAATGTCTCGGCTGTGGCGGCAGATCCAGTGATTGGTGGCAGGACGGTCGTTTCCTATACCGATTTCATCCAGGCGGTGCGGCGCGCGGGCGGCGTGGAATGACCGGCGTGACTACACGGAAATATGCGGAATTGAGCTGGCATGGGTTAATCAGGCTGGCCATAACGCTGCTGATTGTCCTATTATTCGCACCTCCCTCCCGAGCCGGGGGCCCAGAATACGTTGCCGGTTCGAGCTACTTCAATTCCTCGACGGTGGGCCAGCCCCTCAACTGGTCGCTCGGCCAGGTGAACTACTACACCGACCAGGGGGACCTGAGTCCTATCCTGCCCAACGCCGCCGCTAATACCTTCGTCGCCAGCGCCTTTCTGCAATGGACTTCGGTTTCTACAGCCGCCGTCCTGGCCAACGCCGCGGGCGAGCTGGCCGAAGATGTGAATGGAAGTAACATCGAAGTTAACTCCGAAGGAATCGTCACTGCTCCCGCCGATATCACTCCCGAAGCCACGGGAACGCCGGTCGGAATCGTCTACGACTACGACGGCTCAGTAACGGATGCGCTTTTGGGTGCAGGTGCCGGCGATACCTCGGAATGTTTCTGGAATGCGGCTTACGGAGGCGTGGACAACTTCGGCATAGGAGCTAATTTCCTGCACGCTTTGGTTGTGATCAACGGACAGTGCGCGTTGCAGTCCTCCCAACTCACTGACCTGGAATACCGCTTGGTACGCGTCCTGGGCAACGTGCTGGGCTTGGGATGGTCGCAGTTGAATCTGAATGTCATCACCGGCAATCCTCCACCCACGCCCGCCGACTACGCGGGCTTTCCGGTGATGCACTATATGGACCCGGTAAACTGCATACCCATTACCCTTTGCTACGCGAATCCGTACCAACTGGCGCCCGATGATGTGGCCGCGCTCTCTCGTCTCTATCCCGCCTCCGCCAATTCGACCACCAGTGCTCGAATCTATGGCTCGGTCTATTTCATGAATCATTTCGGTGCGGAAGGCCAGCCCATGCAGGGCGTGAATGTTTTCGCGCGCTGGATCGATCCTTCCACCGGCTTGCCCTCCGACCAGTACGCTGCCGCGTCGGTTTCCGGATTCCTCTTCACCGGCAATGCCGGAAATCCCATCACAGGATTAACCGATCCGCTGGGAAATGCCTACAGCGAGTTCGGATCGAACAATCAAACTTTGGAGGGATTCTTCGACCTCGGTGGCTTGCCGATCCCGAACGCGGGAAGCACGGCGCAGTACCAGCTTTCGGTCGAGGCTTTGGATCCGTTATGGTCGGCTGGTGTTTGCCCGTATGACAATTCGCAAGTGGCACCCTCCGGAAGCTTTGCACCCATCGTCGTGACCGTAAATGCGGGCGGTGAATTTGAACAGGACATCCTTATGTCCGGCAGCGGGCAGGCCGCACCGCCGTGGGCCGCGACCGAAACGTGGAGCGCTCCAGCCCCCATTCTCTCTGCTGGCGACTGGGTCGGCTCGCTCAGCGGATATGGCGATGTTTCCTACTTCCTGATCACTGCCCAAGACAACCGCACTTTGTCAGTAGCCGTGACCGCTCTGGACGAAACCGGCGCGCCCAGTGAGTCGAAAGCCGAGCCCGTGGTCGCCATCTGGACCTTGGGCGATCCGCAAGGCACGCCTCCGCCAGCTTTCACTGCCGCTCCCTTCAACTCGGAAACATTCGGCATGAGCCGTCTTGATGCGCAGGTGTTGAGCTCGAATAGCTTCATAATCGGAGTCTCCGATCTGCGCGGCGACGGACGGCCGGATTACTCCTATCATGCGCATGTCCTCTACGGAAACTCGGTGAACCCTTCACGCATTCCAGTGACTGGCGGTGCCGTCATTTTGCAGGGAACTGGTCTTGCGCCCAGCCTCACCGTTGCCATAGGCAGTGCGGGAGTGCCCCTGCTGGCCACAAACGCCAGCCAGATTCTCGTGGCCGCTCCCGCGCAAGGCGACGGGACACAGACCATTACCATCACTGATCCCGTTAGCGGTGCATTCTCCATCATGACCAGTGTGCTCACCTTCGGGGCTGCTTCCACCGACAATATTGTGCTGCTGCAAGGAGCCAACCCTCCCACCCCTGTCGGGACGCAGGCAACCAACCCAGTGAGCGTGCGCGTTGTCGCCTCCGACGGCGTCACTGCCGTGAATGGCGCGACCGTGGGATGGACCACCAGCAACGGCGCCACACTGTCAGCCTGCGGAGGCGCTTCCACCTGTTCGGCAGTCACGGACGAAAGCGGAATGGTTTCTACATGGGTTACGCCCGCATCCACAGGAGTTGCATCCATCACGGCAACACTCGCGCCCGGAGTCTACAATCCCGCGCAATCGGTCTCTGGCACGCTATCGGCGACGTCGTCATCTTTGGACATAGGGGTCACGACGCCTTACCGGTGGATTGCCTCGGGAGCGACGGTCAGCCAGCCAATCACGGCACGGGTGGTGAGTACGGGAGTGCCGCAGAGTGGTGTGACGGTGAATTTCAGGATCGCGCAAGGAACGGGGTCGCTCAGTTCGGCAACTGCGGTGACCAACGCCAGCGGCTACGCATCGGTCACACTCACATTGACGGACTTCACCGCCAACGTGCAACTCACCGCTTGTGTGGCTCCGGGTAACAGCCCTTGCCAAACCGTCTATGGGAACGCGGTGGCAGCGGCGCTGCTGAACCTGCAAGCAGTGGCCGGAGCCGGGCAGGTCGTGACTGGGCAGGCGTTTCAGCCTCTCAGCGTCCGCGTGACTGATTCGTCCACGCCGCCCAATCCTATCCTCGGTGCGAGCGTCCTGTTTCAATCCACTGTGCTGCGTCCGGCAGGAGGCGATCTAACTCTGGCGCCGGGCGATCCGACCAACACCCAAACGGGAATGCCCGTCATCTTAAGTGCAAGCCAGAGCAGCGTGACCAGCGATGCCAACGGCCTCGCGAGCTTCGTCCCGACCGTTGGATCGTTCACCGGCTTGCTGGAAGTTGAGATCCAGGTTTCGGCGGGAATATCCGCTGCGCTGGAAGATGTGGAGGAAAGTTTTCCGGCGAGCACCGGCGGGGACAATTCCGCCGCAACGCACCCGTGGGCCGGAACTGTTTCCGCCCCAGCGGGCGTCATGACCTCCCGACCCAGCGCTGTTGTGCCCCTCGGCAGGCCTGAGGCCGATTCTGATGATGCGGGTCCTCCAGATGATCGTTGAAGCTAAGGGCGGTTAAGTCCGGCTTACTTCTTCGTCCCCTGATCTTTCGTCCCTTGATCTTTCGTCCACTGATCCACCCAGTCGTTGACCGTCTTGTACCAAAGCTGCGAATTCTGCGGCTTCAGCACCCAGTGGCCTTCGTCGGGGAAATAGAGCATCTTTGAGGGCACGCCTTCCATCTGCAGTGTGGTGAAAAGCTGCAGGCCTTCGCTTACGTCGAGGCGGTAGTCGCGCTGGCCGTGGATTACGAGAGTCGGAGTCTTGAAATTCTTGGCCGCGTTGCGCGGAGACCATTTCTCGTACATCTCCGGGTTGGTGTAGGGAGTGCCTTTGAACTCCCAGTCGTTGAACCAGAGTTCCTCGGTGGTGCCCCATGCGGATTCCGCATTGAACATGCCATCGTGCGAAACGATGCACTTGAAGCGATCGGTGTGGCCGAGCACCCAGTTGGCCATGTATCCGCCGTAGCTGGCGCCCAGCGCGCATTCCCGGTCTTTATCGATGAACGGGTAGGTCTTCTCGGCGTAGTCGAGGCCCTTCATCAGGTCTTCAAACGGAGCGCCGCCCCAGTCGCCATTGATGGCGTCGATGAACTTCTGCCCATAGCCGGTCGAGCCGTGGAAGTTGATCATGATGACGACGTATCCGCTGCTTGTCGTTGAATTTGATGACCCAGAAGTTGGCGCCGCGAACAGTTCGGGATTCCAGCGGTAGCTCCAGTCGTCTCCCCAGGCGCCCTGCGGCCCGCCGTGGATGAGGAACTTCACGGGATATTTCTTACTGGGGTCGAAGTTCGGGGGCTTAACTAGGAAGCCTTCGACTTTGTCACCGTGAGCGCCGGTGAACCAGAAAGATTCGAGAGGGGACATGGCGACTTGGGAAAGGACTTCGCGATTGGGATCAGCCAAAAAGTCTAGTGGAAGCGCTCCGTTGTAGCTTGGACCGGGACTGACAATTAGGTTCTTCACGACTAGCGTGGGGTACTGGACAGACATCCTGGTGAATACAATCCCCGAGCCGTCGGGTGTGACGGCCAGATCGTCCGCGAAAACATCACGAAGGAACTCCTGCCATTTGCCATCCGTTGCTGCCGAATAAATCGGGGATGTTCCAGCGTCCTCTGCCGCGAAGTAAATTCGTTTGGAATCAGGCGCCCATGCGAACGAACCAACCCAACGATCGAAAGCCTCAGTCAAATTCTTCTTCTCGCCCGTCTTCCGGTCATAGAGCATCAACCGGAAGCGGTCGCTCTCGTATCCCGGACGCTGCTGGGCGCGGTAGGCGATGTAGCGGCCATCGGGCGAATAGAGCGGGGTCGAGTCGCTGGCGGGATTGTCGGCGGTGATGTTCTTGGCTGGGCCTCCGCTGACCGGGACGATCCAGAGATCGTTGTTAGTGGAAGCGGCTGGGTTCTTGTCGTGATTCGAGGTGTAGCAAATCTCCTGTCCATCGGGCGAGAAGGCATAGTCGTCCTGCCCACCCAGCGAGAACACGGGAGCATCGTAGTCGCCGGGGGTGAGATCGAGTGGAACCGGATAGGCCAAGATGGACACCGGGTTTTTGCCCGCGGTATGCCCGGGAACTGGTGGTTCGTCCGAAACTAGGAAAATGTGGCTGCGCTTGCCCTCCTTGTAGGCGTTCCAGTGGCGATACAGCAAATGAGTGAAAATCTGCGCCTTGATCTTCGATTCCTCGTGCTCCTTCAGTTTCCTCGCGTTGCAAACGCTCTCGGCATTGAACTCCGCACTCGAGTTCGGCATGGGACTATCACATTCGGGATACACATCCGAAGTGAAGAGGATGTTCTTCCCGTCGGGCGACCATAGTTCGCCGCCAGCTTCCGTTGCAATGTGAGTCAATTGATGCACGCCGGTTACTGTTCCTGCAGCATCAACAAAATCGGCAATCCAGACCTGCGATCCACCTTCTTTCGTCGAGATAAACGCAAACCTCTTCCCATCCGGCGCCCACCGCGGGCGATCGGCGTCCTGATCGCCGATAATCTCGCGCTCCTGACCACCGGCCGTAGGCACGATCCACACATGCGGCGTCTTCGTGTTGGCTTCGAGACTCACATCGACCACGCTGAAGATCACCCACTTGCCGTCGGGCGAGACTTCCGGCTCGCCTACACGCTTGAGCTTCATCATGTCTTCGAAGGTAAAGGGATGCTTGGCCTGCGCGAAGGCGGGAAGTGCAAAGGCAATAAGAGCGAGAAAAGGAAGAAACACACGGCGCATGGGGAATGCTCCTTGGCAAACGGATGAGTGTAACAGGGGGACGCTTCCGGGTGCCAGCGCGAGTCCAAGAGGAGAAGACCGAAGTTCAATCGCCGGAGCCCGCAGCCGCCAATTTTTTCCGACGGCAACCCCTTTAATGCTATGGCATCCAATTACGCGGCAGAACTGCAGCGCCCTACCCCCGGCCTCACTGAGCGGAGAGGGGTCGGGGGAGGGTTGCCGCGGTATGCTTCTTCAGCAACGATTTCCCAGATTCGGTAAACTAGAGAGTATGAAGTCGGCTTTTCTCCGCACGGTTCTTTGTGTCTTTTCCCTGTCGATGGCCGCTTTGCCGGCAGCCGCACAGGAAGGCCCACTCGATAGCGCCCCGCCGAAAGGCGTCACGCCGGAAGAAATCATTACGCACTTCGCCGCTCGCGAAAAGCTGTTCAAGGAGGCGCGCGAGCATTACACCTACCGGCAAGATATAAAAGTTCAGACTCGCGACGGCGACACCGTCACCGGCGAGTACCACGAAGTGTTCGACGTGCTTTACGACGACAAGGGACATCGCATCGAAAACGTGGTGTTCGCGCCGCAGTCTTCGCTGGAGCAAGGTGGACTTTCGCTCGACGAAGGCGACGTCCAGGATTTTCGCAACCGCCTGCCTTTCGTGCTCACCACCGAGGAAGTTCCGGAATACAACATTCTCTATGTGGGGCAGCAGCAGGAAGACGAAGTGCACTGTTACGTCTTTGACCTTGCGCCCAAGCAGATCGTAGGGAAGAAGCGTTATTTCCAGGGCCGCATCTGGGTCGACGATAAGGATTTTCAGATCGTGAAAACTTACGGCCAAGCCGTACCGGAAATTAAGGATACGAAGAAGAAGGGCAAAGAAGAACATCTTTACCCGAAGTTCACCACCTGGCGGCAGCAGGTTGACGGCCAGTACTGGTTCCCCACCTACACGCGTGCCGACGACACGCTGCAGTTCAATACCGGCGACATTCACATTCGAGAGATCGTGAAATACGAAGACTACAAACGGTTTGGATCGAATGTGAGGATTCTGTATCAGGGCAAGGAGGTTCCGAAGGCGGACCAGAAGGATCAGACTCCGCCGCCGGATCAGAATCCGAATCCGGATCAGAAAAAGCCGGACGCCGCGCCCAATCCGCAAGCCCCGCAAAAGTAGTTACAGGGCAGCACTGCTCAGGCACACCTCGTCGCGAGTGTGCAGAAGGCATGAGTCGGCTGGCTCGTGCCGGTCGCAGCGCACCGACTTCATCTTCATCAGCGCTCCAGTTGCCAGAGCCTTCCCCATGAGAGGCTCCAATTCCGGATCGCGCGCACTGCTGCACGAAAAGATTGCCACAAAGGTAACAACCTGCGCCGAAAAACCATTCGCTTCGCGAATGATCTTCGCCATTACACCTTTGCCCAGCCCGGTCGTACCCATGGCGGCCGTCAGGGGCAGAATCATGCGCCCACCCTGGTTTAGCCGCTCCAGCCACGGTAAATGCGGGTGCGTTACCCCGGCATTGATTAGCATGGCGTCGCAGAATCCAGGATCGAGTGCGCTGCCATCTCCTTCGTGTACCGTC
Organism: uncultured Acidobacteriaceae bacterium; assembly: GCA_963818865.1. Classification (GTDB taxonomy): domain Bacteria; phylum Acidobacteriota; class Terriglobia; order Terriglobales; family Acidobacteriaceae; genus Sulfotelmatobacter. Next base: position 750,913 of record CAWFTQ010000009.1, on the reverse strand, counting down.
ACATTGGGATAAGCGGCAAGATTTTTCGTCGCGCGCGAAGCCAAGTCGGCATCCACCTCGCTGGCGACTACGCTCCCGCCGCTTCCTGCAACTTCGGCCATGATGGCTGTGTAATAACCGACACCGCAGCCAAGGTGAAAGACACGCTCGCCTGCCTTCAGGTCGAGCGCATCTATCCAGTGCGCCAGTGAACCCGGCTGCCCGTTGCATAAGTGCCGCTTGGCATCGAGTGCGATTGACACGTTGTGATACACGTGGCGAGGGTCAGCATCGTCGGTCATCGTGTAGGTTGCCCCGCCCCGGCCTGAACCGAGATCGGGAAACGCAATCTCCCAGGGACCCGGGCCGAGAAACTTCTCCCGCGGTACGCGGGCAAAAGCCTCAGCCAGAGTCGGCGAACCTAGGTTGGCGGCGTAACGGATCTCATCCGCGTAGAACCGGCGGCAATCATCGAGCGTCATAGACAAATTCAATGCTCAATAGAACAGATACTTCCTCCACTTATCGTCGCTGCGTCCCATGAGCCGCATGATGTGCCGGCTGGTATGGAGATTGAAGGCGCGGGGCTCGCGCATCAGCTTCATGCCAGCTTCTAGTGGAAATTGATTGCCTTTGCGGCGGTTGCAGGTATGGCAGCAGGCAACAAGATTCTCCCACGTGGTCGATCCGCCGCGCGAGCGTGGAACGACGTGGTCCAGCGTCAACTCGCCTGAGGGCAATACAGTTGCGCAGTATTGGCAGGTGTTGCGGTCGCGCAGCAGAATGTTTTTTCGCGACAAAGCGCGGCTCTGGTGCGGGATGCGGCGATACTCCAGCAACCGGATGACCGAAGGAACGCGCATGGCGATGCGCGCCGCGTGCAGGAAGTGCCCGTTCTCTTCTTCCGTCATGGCCACGCCCTTCAGCACCAGAACCAGAGCACGGCGCGCGGCGCACACATTGATCGGCTCATACGAAGCATTCAGCACGAGCACAGGGGCGTGCAGCGCGTGCCCGTTGCCGTCGTGATGCACGGCCGTTCCTGCGAACAGGTTGGCGGCGTGCCGGCTGGTGAATCCCGAATCGCCCTCGATTCTTGCTGACATTGCTCTCTTCGTCCCTTGCAACCCCAGAGTCCCCTGCAACCCCGGTCCGCACTCCCGCTCGCGGGGCTTATGTTCGTTAACTGGATGCCGCAATCGAAATACGCATCGCTACTAAATCAACCGCCGGCCGCCCGAGCCAGCGGTATTTCCTGGGCGACAAGTCTCTCGTCAACAGGCGTGTCACCCGCGAATTGAATCTCAACATGCTGCTCGGAAGCCTTTAGTGTGCGAGCCACGGTAGCAACCCAAACCTTGGTTGCTCCCGCGCGGCGCAGAACCCGCGCGCACTCTGAAACCGTGGCTCCGGTGGTGTAGACATCGTCCACCACCAGCACTTCGCGTCCCTTCACGGCTTCGGCTTGCGCCACTCCGAACGCGCCGCGCACATTTTCGCGCCGCTGGTGGCGAGTGAGGCCGGTTTGCGAAACCGTTTCGCGTTTTCTCTCCAGCGCTCCCGCGCACAAATGCAGGCGACCGGGTGCAGTCAGTTTCAACGCAGTTCGCGCAATCAGTTCGGCATGGTTGAAATCGCGCTGGCGAAGTTTGGCGCGGTACAGGGGCACCGGAATCACGGCAATCGAGCGGGGCGGGAAATCGGGGGCAAGCTCTGCCATCGCCTCGGCCAGCATCCGTCCCAAAACATTCGCGGCGGGCCGCACCGAGGCATACTTCAGCAGATGAATCAACTCCCGCAGGCCGCCCTCATAGCTGCCATAGGCGGCTGCGCGCGCGAATGCGGGCTCGATGCGCCGGCACAACCCGCAGCGAGGTTCGCCCTCCGGGGCCGATAGCGCATACGAAGAAAAAAGCCGCTCGCCGCAAATGGCGCAGAGTCCATCCGCAATGGGTCGCATGGCGTCAAGGCACTCCTGGCACACCGGAAGACGGGAAACTTTAACCAGAGGCTCACCGCAGATGCGGCAATCGGAAGGAAACAGAACGGTAAAAAGACTCTCGGCAAGGCGCACAGAAAACCGACTCGCCCATGTTCGGTTAACCCAGGATCGATTAACCCAGGACTGACCGCCCGCCGAAGCAATAGAAGGCCCTGCGACTACGGCCTTGGCCTGGATAGCCCGAATTCGGTCTCCACTACTGCTGAAGACGGCCTCCGTGATCCCCGCAAGAATGGACGCTTGCGCGTTGCCTGCTTGTCCTTCAGTATAACGGCGTTCGGTCCCCCTAGGCAACGTTGCGAGTGTTGCCGGGCCGAATCGCGGAGCCCGGCGGCTTGCCGGCCACCTCCGACAGCCGTTCTCTCACCGGCATGAAGATCAATCGATAGTCCCTCCGGAAACATTCTGCGCAGCGCACGGGCTGGAGAAGAAATAGCGGCAGGAGGTAGCGCTCGGAAAACGTACGCCGCCGCGAACGAAATCCCGTGTCGCTGCCGCAGTCGTCGCAGTGAAATTCAAAGTACTGCTGGAACCAAAGCTGGTTAGGGGAGTTCTTTGTCACACTTGCACCTCGGGTGATAACGAAACTACGAAGGGGCGTCCGGACAAATTTGTACTATTTTACCTTAAGGACGCCAGTAGGCAAGAGAGGCATTTTACCTGACCAATACCTGCGCCCGGACCCGCGTCGCACTTGTAAAGCGGCGTGCCCGCGTGCTAACGTGCGCCGTTCCCGTGTTTTGCCTATAAAGTTAGCGTATCGGGACTCATCCCAACTGCGAGGATTTCGCCCATGAGCACGGTCGCTCCACCGGTCCAGAAGAAGCACGTACCCTACGTTCCCGAAAACATGGAGATGAAGGAGTTTACCTTCCGCGCCTTGCTCATCGGCCTGGTAATGACGGCCATTCTGGGGTCGGCCAATGCCTATCTCGGGCTCAAGGCCGGTATGACGATCGCGGCAACCTATCCGGCGGCAGTAATTGGCATGGCGTTGTTGCGGCTCATGAAAGGCTCACTGCTCGAAGAGAACATCGCTCGAACCGTGGGCTCGATCGGAGAATCGGTGGCGGCCGGAGCCGTGTTCACAATTCCGGCGTTCGTGATGGCGGGCCTGTGGCCCGGCCTGACCCGGGACAAATATTGGAACTCGGTGGCGCTGATGGTCATCGGTGGCACCCTCGGCATTCTTTTTGTCACGCTGCTGCGACGCGTCATGGTGGAAGACCCGGATCTCCCTTACCCGGAATCCGTAGCCGCCTCCGAGATTCACAAAGCGGGGCAGCAAGGCGCTAAAGCCGCCAAGATTCTGTTTGCCAACATGGGCTTCGGCGGATTCATGTATCTGCTGGGCGCGGTCAATGTTTTCTCGGCGAACAATACTTTTCCCGTCACCATCAGTGCTCTGGGCAAGAAGTTGCTGTTGCGCACCGGTACGAATCCCAACGTGGCGACCACCATCACCGGAGGCACAACGCTACTGACTGCGCCCGACATTAGTCCGGCATATCTGGGCGTTGGCTACATCATCGGTCCGCGGCTGGCGGCGCTCAATTTTGCCGGAGGCGTGCTGGCCTGGGGCCTGCTGGTTCCGCTTCTAACCTTTACCATCGGCCCTTACATTCAGGCCGCACAGCCTGCCGGACAAGCGCTCGCGTGGCCCTTGCTGGCGGGAGCCATCTATTACTCCATTGTGCGCCCTATTGCGGTGGGAGGAATGCTGGTGGGAGCTTCCTACACCCTGTTCAAGATGCGGAAACAGTTGGGCGCCGGCATGGCGCGCGCAGTGTCAGACCTGAAGAAGTCAGCCGCCGCGCACGAGGCCACAAACCGCACGGATCGCGACCTTCCATCGAAAGCGATTTTTGCCGGCATTGGCGTCGTGTTCCTGGCCATGATTGCGCTTTACTACTACTTCATTGGCGGCGCGGGAAATCTGTCGAGTTCGCAAGTCATTACCGCTGCGGTGGTCGCTGCCTTGGTGATGGTTGTTCTGGGATTCTTTTTCGCCGCGGTTTCTGGAAACCTGGTGGGCCTGATCGGCTCGTCCAATAATCCGGTGTCAGGACTGACGCTCTGCACGCTGGTGATTGCCGCACTGTTGATGGTCGCGATGGGCGTATCGGGAACCGGCGGCGTGGCGGCGGTGCTCGGAGTGGCGGCGGTGGTCTGCGTGTCGTCTGCGGTCGCGGGCGAGATGCTGCAGGATTTGAAGGTCGGTTATATCCTGGGTGGCACGCCTTCCAAGATGCAAATTGGGGATCTGTTCGGCGTGGTGGTGGCATCGCTGGTGTTGTTCTTTCCGCTGGCGGTGCTCGACAAGGCATATCACTTCGGCAGCGCTGCGCTGCCCGCTCCGCAGGCGGGATTGATGGCCATGCTGTCCAAAGGCATCGTCGGCGGCGACATGGCGTGGCCGCTGGTGATTGTGGGGATATTGTTGGGCATTGCCATGATCATGATCGAAGTAAAGAGCGTGATGCTGTTCGCGGTAGGAATGTACTTGCCGCTGGGGACTACGTTTGCGATCTTTGTGGGCGGCGTGATCCGGTGGGTTACCGACATGTTGCGCGACCGGCGCGGCTACAACGATGCGCAGAAAGCTCGCGTGGAGAACGCGGGGGTGCTGACCGCCTCCGGCTTGATCGCAGGTGAGGCCTTGTGCGGACTGGTGATCGCCGGGCTGGTAGGCTCCGGCAAAGATGTAACTCTGGTTCACTGGACGCCTTCATTCTGGGTGGCCCTGGCCGCACTCGTCGTCCTCATACTGGTGATGGTGCGCGTGCCGCTGGCCAATGCCGGCAGTCCGGATGAACCGGCCCCGCCGACCGCGATCATGTAGAAGAAGGAATGCAGAAGTGAAAAGTCAGAATGCTGAAGTAGCGCTCGATCCTATGTCGATGTGATTCAAACTTCTGCATTCTGACTTCTTACTTCTGCATTCTTCTTCGCCTTGTTTATGTCGATCTCCGAAAATATTGCCATGGTGCGCGAGCGCATCGAAGCGGCGGCACGTCGGGCAGGACGCAGCGTCGACGCTGTTGTTCTGATGGCCGTCAGCAAGACTCAGCCGCCCCAGCGCATTCGCGAGGCTTATGCGGCGGGACAACGCCTGTTCGGCGAGAACCGAGTGCAGGATTTAGCGGCCAAGGCTGCCCCGCTTGCGGATTTGCAAGAGGCCGAGTGGCACATGATCGGCCACCTGCAGACCAACAAGGCCGCCAGGACGGCGGAGTTGTTTCGCGCCGTGGATTCGGTCGATTCCTTGAAGCTGGCGGAGAAGCTGGATGCCGCGGCACGCTCGCTCAACAAAAAACTGGACGTGCTCATCGAAATCAACATCGGCGGCGAAACAGCGAAGAGCGGAGTGCCGCCAGGGTCGCGTGGTCTTGAAGAACTGCTCTTGGCTGCAGACCGGCTGGAGGCACTAACATTTCGCGGACTGATGACCGTGCCTCCCTTTACCGACGATCCGCGGGGTGCGCGGCCCTACTTCCGCAAGCTGCGCGAGTTGCGCGATACAATTGCGGCGCGCAAACTACCGTGCATCGCGATGGACGAGCTCTCCATGGGAATGTCGCACGATTTTGAAGTCGCGATTGAAGAAGGATCGACTTGCGTGCGCGTGGGGACCGCGATCTTCGGAGAAAGGACCAAGGCCTAACCATCCTTCGCCGAGCTCAGCGTAATCCGAACACCGGGGCACAGACGCCATGAAGCTCTTCGACCAGCTTTGCGCAGGCATCCTTTTTGTTCTATCGATCGTGGATTGCCTGCTCGTGCCGAAAACTTACACTGGCAGAATCTGGCTCCTCGGCACGGCACTGGCTCTGCTGTTCACCGCCATGTTGAACGTGCTTCGCCTTCGCAACGGCTACGCGGTGCGGGGTCTGAAAATGTTCTGCATTGGCGCCAACGTCTTGATGCTGACTTTTGTTGTCGCGTTGATGATGAGCATCGGCGAGGCACGATCCCTGCACAATCCACAGATCATTGTTGTGGCTATCTTAGTAATTGTCGAAATGACGTTTTCGTTGGGGAAGAACGCTTGATTGCCATTCAGGAGTCAAGCGGCGGAGTCACGTTTGCCGTCAAGGTCCATCCCCGCGCCTGTAAGAACGCCATCACCGGCGAACTCGGCGATGCGCTCAAGCTCTCTCTGACGTCGCCTCCCACGGAAGGCAAGGCCAATAAGGCCTGCATCGAATTTTTCGCGAAACTTTTGAAGGTATCGCGATCTTCCGTTACCATTGCCTCCGGCCGGACCAGGCGGGTAAAAGTGATTCGCGTGGACGGACTTTCGGCCGATGAAATCAGAAAGCGCATCGGAATTTAGGCGCGATCAGATGTAGAGCAGGCGGCAAACGCGGGCGGGGCGCCCGCGCTACACGATTTACCAGGGAGCCACTCTTGAGCTTTTCCGATCGCTTGCAGGAGATTCGCACCGGGTTCGAACGTGCCTTCTGGGTCGCCAATATCAGCGAGATCTTTGAGCGCCTTTCCTACTACGGGGCCTTTGCATCGCTCGCTCTGTACCTCCAGGAAAAGCTGAATTTCTCCGCGGAACAGACGGGGACGCTGACCGGCATCTTCGGCGGCATGGTATGGTTTCTCGCCATTTTCGGGGGGGCCGCTGCCGACCGCCTGGGGTTTCGCCGCGCTCTCTCGATCGCCTATCTCATCCTCGCCGCCGCGTATTTTCTGATCGGATCCATCGGCGCCTCATGGTTGGCTCCGGTGCGCAATGCCGTTCCCCTCGAACTGTTTGTCGGCTTCATCCTCATCCTGCCCGCACTGGGCGTCGCGCTGGTGAAGCCGTGCGTAGTCGGCACTACGGCCCGCGCTTCGAAGCCGGGCGTGCGCTCCATCGGTTATTCGATCTACTACACCATGGTAAACATTGGTGGTGCTGCAGGGCCCTATTACGCGTCGTGGGCCCATCGTCACCTTGGCGTCGAGAGCGTTTACCGCGTTGCCGCGCTGAGCGTCTTCGCGATGTTTTTTGTGGTTCTATTCTTTTTCCGCGAACCGCGCCAGCCCGGAGATGCGCCTCCGCCTTCTATCGCCACCGTGGCACGAAATTTCTGCGTAGTAGTGGGAAACTACCGGCTGGTTCTGCCCGTCCTCATGTTCGCCCTCCTGCTTCGCATCGGCCTGTGGATTTATCCCAGCCTCTCCGTGCCCTGGTGGATCTGGGCCGGCCTTCTGGCCCTGGTGCTTGCCGGAATCAGCCGGTTCATGTGGTTCCTCGTTCTCTTCACCGGCTACTGGGTCGTGTTTTGGCAGCAGTACATCAGTTTACCTGGTTACATTCACGGCTACATCAACCCGCATGCGGACGTCGAAATCATTCTCGTCACCGACGGAGTAACCGTAATCTGCCTCACGCTCGCAGTGAATTTCCTGACGCGCAAAATTCCTGCGTTTCAGGCGGTAATCCTGGGAACTCTAATCACCTCGATATCGTGGCTGATTCTTGCCTTTCATCCGACGATCTGGGGAGCGGTGCTTTCGCTGTTTGTCCTTGCGCTGGGCGAGATCACGCAGCAGCCGCGCTATTACGAATATATTGCGCTGCTCGCGCCTCCGGGACAGCAGGGCACCTACATGGGCTTCGCATTTCTGCCCATCGGAATTGGCTCGCTGGTCGGCGGATGGTTCGGCGGAACGCTGATGCATCACTTCGGAGAAGTCACTCACCAGCCAGCGCGAATCTGGTGGGTTGTTACTGGCGTGGGTGTAGCGACCACAGTGCTGCTGTGGATCTATGACAGGGCGTTCAGAACGGCGAGCACTCCTCAATCGAACTAGGGCCGCCTGCGCTTGACTTCGCGTCCAGCCTCTGGAATCATTCGCTCCCAGCAAGTGAATCGAAGGAGGCTCTATGCCACATTATCTTCACCAAGTCGCATATTCCCGCGAGGGCTGGGAAGCGCTTCTGGCGCATCCCCAGAACCGCATTGAGGCGGTGAGGCCCGCGATCGAGAAGTTGGGAGGAAAAATCGAAACCGCCTGGTTCGCCTTTGGCGAGTACGACGTAATCGTCATTGCCGATCTGCCCGACAACGTGAGCGCTGCAGCGATTTCCATGGCGTTTGCCGGAGGTGGCGCATGCAAGGCTGTCCAAACCACGCCGCTGATGTCCCCGGAAGAAGCTTTGCAAGCCTTCAAGAAAGCCGGGGAATGCGGCTATCGGCCGGCAACGGTCACGGCTCGCGCCGCGTAAACAGGTCGCAGCAATTGGACTACAGCGGCCAGATTGCGACAACCAGAACCGAGGCGGCCTCGACAGGCCGCCTTTTTGCAAGCGGAATTTCAATCCGGTCATCCATGCCTCAACTCAAACTCACACCTGAGGTCGTCGCCACCCAGATTCGACGTACGCTGAAAGATGGCGGCTCCGCCGAGCATGCCTCGGGGGTGCAGTGGTTCTTCAAAAATGAAATCAAATCGCACGGCTGGTATACGGCAGACTTGCGCCGCGCGGCCATTCGTTTTCGGCGGGACGTGCGGAAAGAATGCGGACTCAACTTTCTGGTGGCGGTGGCTGATCAGCTTTTTTCCGGCTCGGTTCTTGAAGAAAAAGTTGCCGCCGTCTTCTTGTTGGAGAAACTCGACGCTGACTTTGGCGACCGCGAATTCAAGTTGTTCGAGTCCTGGCTCGACCGGATCAGCAGCTGGGCCGATCACGATGCGCTGGTGCACGACGTGATCGCTCCCATGATCGCGTCCAAACCCGCACGCGCAAGAGCGGTTTTCCGGTGGGCAGCGTCGCCAAGTCGCTGGCGCCGCCGTGCCGCCTGCGTCGCCCTGATTCGCGGGACTCGAGCGAAAATGTTCTTTCCCGAGATCACAAAACTCTCCGATTCACTTCTCGCCGACAAAGATGACATGGTGCAAAAGGGATTAGGCTGGCTGCTGCGCGAAACCGCTAAATTTGATGCCAAGCGAACTGTTCCTTATTTGATGAAGATTCGCCAAAAGGCACCGCGCCTGGTTTTGCGAACGGCATGCGAAACGCTTCCCCTGAATATCAAACGAAAAATCCTGGGCTGAACTTTTCTGCGGTCAAAAATAGCTGAGCCAAGCATCGCTGCTTCAGAGCGGCATAGAAGTCGAGTATGCAGTGAACATCTCACAGTCGATTCGCCCAAATCCTCTCCATTGTTTACAATAAAGGTTTGCCCATGGACTTGGCTGCCATCCAATCTGCGCTGCGCGAACGCAACATCGACGCGTGGCTGTTCTACGACCACCACCATCGCGATCCTATCGCTTACCGCGTACTCGGGCTACCGGCGAATCTGATGGTCACGCGGCGTTGGTTTTACCTCATACCGGCACAAGGCGAGCCCGTGAAACTGGTACACAAGATCGAGGCCGGCCATCTCGATTCCCTGCCCGGCAGCAAGCGCCAGTATTCCGGATGGCAGGAACTGTTCGATAGTTTGAAGGCGATGCTCGCACCCTATCGCGACATTGCCATGCAATACTCGCCCAACAATATTGTCTTCACCATTTCCCTGGTCGATGCCGGGACGGTCGAGTTGCTGCGCGGCCTGGGAAAGAACGTCGTCAGTTCGGCTGACCTGATCGCACAGTTCGAAGCCACCTGGACCGAAGAGCAAATAAAAACGCACTTTGCCGCACGCGATAGTGTGGATGCAATCGTGGCCGCGGCCTTCAAGGAGATCGGCAAGCGGTCGCGCGCTGGTGGAACCACCGAGCACGCGATTCAACAATGGTTCATGGAAGCATTTCGACGCGAGAACCTGCTCACGGACGATCCTCCGATCGTGGCCGTAAATTCCAATGCGGGGAATCCGCACTATGAGCCTCGTGCCGACCATACTGCTCCCATTCGCGAGGGCGATCTGGTGCTGCTCGATGTCTGGGGCAAGAAGGATATTCCGGATGCGGTTTACTACGACGTCACCTGGATGGGCTTTGTAGGTTCAGCGCCCTCCGGTCGCATGCGCGAGGTCTTCGAGATTGTGCGCGACGCCCGCGACGCCGGGGTGAAGACCGTCATCGACGCAATCGGCGCCGGACGCGGCCTTGCCGGTTGGGAAGTGGATCGCGCCACCCGCAACTACATCAAGCAAAAAGGTTACGGCAATTATTTTATACATCGCACGGGACATTCCATTGGCACCGATGTCCATTCCAATGGCGCTAATATGGACGATCTGGAAATCCATGACGAGCGCCAGATTCTTCCCAACTCTTGTTTCTCAATCGAGCCGGGCATTTATCTGCCGGAATTCGGCGTGCGCAGCGAAGTGAACATGCTGGTGCGGCCGAAGTCGGCGGAAGTTACCGGCAACATTCAACGCGAGATCGTAATTATCTGATGGCAAATTCCACGACAGCGAAAACAAAAGCGGTTGAGCCGGCGCAGCCCGCCAGCACGATGGCCGTGCTCGCGCTCGCAATCGGCTGGCTCATTCCCGGCGCGGGCCACCTTATTCAGCGACGCTGGATTCGCGGCCTGCTGCTTCTCATTTCCATTGGAACGTTATTCGTGCTGGGCCTGATGATGCAGGGCCATATCTACAAGGCCAACGGCGGCGATATTCTCGATATTCTCGGATTCATCGGCGACCTGGGTGCAGGCGGACTGTATATCGTGACCCTCGCCATGAACGGCGGCCAGGGAGCGATCGCCTTTGCGATTGCGGATTACGGAACAAAATTCATGATTGTCGCCGGTCTGCTGAATTTTATTGCAGTGGCGGACGCCTACCACATTGCCATCGGGAAAAAACAATGACACAGCCGTCAGCATTCAGCCGTCAGCACTCAGCTAAGACCTCACCACCGGCGGGAGAGTCATGACCGTCCAACTTACACACTTCAGCGCGGCTTTTGTCTTCGCGCTCTTTGCCTCCATCGTCTTCGGCATCACCCACCGCGAAACTTCGCGTGACATGATCCGCTACGGCCTGTATTGTTTCGTGATGTTCCTGGGCGGAGCTCTCGTCGCAGGGTGGGCAATGTGGCTGGTGCGACGATAGCAGTTGGCCCTTAGCCCTTAGCTCTCTCGCATTGCTTCGTATAGAATTTTCCGTTGCCGCTAAGCGTGGCCCAAGAGGGGCAAGCTAAGAGCCAACTGCTCACGGCTAAAGGCTTCCCTTCATCCCTGCCACACGAACGCATCGAACACTCGTTTCGAGTCAAAATTCAGCCGTCGGTAAAGGGCGACCGCCCGGATGTTGGCCTCGGTCACGGTGAGTGAGAGCATGGAGAAGCCTCGCTTCCGCAGGCTGCCCACCGTCGCGGCCAGAAGCGATTCACCAATCCCGTGAGAGCGATATTCCGGCAGCACGCACACTTGCGTCACGTGGCCCACATCGCCGCGCACGCGCGAACAGAGAATCAAGCCAATCAAATTCTTGGCTTTGCGATCGATGGCAGCGAACGAAGCTTCCACATCGAAGAGACCGCATCCCGGAAAACGCACAATGTTATTCAGGAAGCGCAGCGATCCGGCCAGGGTATGGTATTGGTCATTGATTTGGGCATCGACGTGTCCGCGATATGCCGCTGAAATTACCGCCGCCGCAGGCTGATAGTCAGCCTCAGTCCAACGCCGAATCTCAACCTCGGGATGGGTTGCCGGCGTAGTAGGCGATATGTTGCCAATCTCGAGCACCATGAACAGACGCGGATGGCGCTGGAATCCCTGGTCGAGAAATGGCCGGGCGACGCTTCCCGCTTCATGCGCCAGCAACTGGGCTTCAACACGGTGGATTCCGGGTGACTGCTGCAATGTCTCGATCACATGCGTCAGCAGCTTCAGTTCCACCTCGCGTGGATTAGGAAGCCGGTTGCCGTTGGTCACGAACAAATCTCCGACCACGCCTTTGCTGCCTTCGTACACGAAGAAGGTGTAACCGAAGATCCGGCCGCGTTCGATGGCGGCGTAGCCGGGAAGAATTTTCGCGTCGACATAGCGCAGGATCATCTCCGCCGATCCGCTGTAGTCCCACGAAAGCAGGTTCGCCCAGACTCGAGCCTCGTCGTCGAGCAGGGGGCGCAGATCCACGGAGGAAAAATGTCTGAGGTCGAGAATCTCCACGGGGCTCCTGCGAAGTTCAGCCAACCAATAACGGCTTACTTCGCGGCGGCAGAACTCCGAGTTTAGTGCGTTTGTAAGAGCTTAGGCAAACTGGCGGAACAAAGGACGGCAACCCCGGGGTTACGGCGAAGAACGCGGCGCCGCAGCGACCCAGAAATACTCCACATGCTGCGCCGCATAGTGGCCGAGATACGAGACGCGGCGGCCAGCCACCAGCTTGGCAACTTCTACTTGCGAATTTTCCGGCGCCACCAGTAGATGCTCTTCCTGTGGCACGCTGCCCCAATCGTAGTTGAAAGTTAACCGGTTGCGATAAAACGTGAGTCCATATTCCAGTTCGCGGCGAACGTGGTAGACGGCCAGCGGGAGCCGGTGCATTTCCACGCCGGCGATTTCCTGAGCTAATGGGCGCGCCGAGAGTGCCTGATCCAGGGCTTCGGAGCCCAGTTTCAGCACGATCCAAACCGTGAGCACGACGGGAATAAGAGTGACGAAGCGCAGCATGCGCAGACCATTCTTGCGCACCAGCGTGAGCGCGATTCCGGTGCATATTACGAATGCGATGGCGAGCGCGACGATCATCGGCTGGCCTCCCGGAAGACGGTGCTGCGTGATCAGATACGCAATCAGCAACGCGGGAACAATCGGAGCCGCCGCCAACAGCGCGTGCGGAATTGCCAGCCACGCAGTGACGGGTGTCGCATCATTTTGTTCCAGACGATGGCTCAGATAATCCGCCAGCAGCAGCGCGCCCGCGGGAATCGCCGGCAGAATGTAGCCGGGAAGTTTCGATTGAGAAATTGAGAAAAATATCACAGGGAGGACGAGCCAGCAGCAGGCGAAAATGCTGAGCCGATACTCTGCATCAATACCTGACGCGTCCCTTGATTTTCGTGACGCCCACCACACGCGCACCGACTCGGCAAAAGCCGCGACCGCGAAAGCCGTCCAGGGAAGCAACGCCAATGCTGTGACAGGTAAGTAATACCAGAATGGCTCGGTATGGTGATAAAGGTTCCTGGAGAATCGGCCGAGATTGTGCTCGACGATGAACTCGCGGAAGAACTCCGGATTGCCGGCCTGCACTGCGAAATACCATGGCAGAGCGATGACACAGAAAAAAAGAATTCCCGGGAGCCAGAGCGTTTTCAATGCCGGGCGTAATTCTCGAACAGCGGCCGCGTAAGAAATGATCACGACCATCGCGAGGAAGGGAGCTACCGGCCCTTTCGCCAGCGTTGCCAAAGCTATAAAGCCGTAAAACGCCCAAAGATAGATTTTCTTCCCGGTGTCGCGCCAAGACCACCAGCACAGCATGCCCGCGGTGAATGCCGCAGCCAAAGCCATGTCCATCGAGGCGGCATGAGCATAGCCTATAATCCCCGCACCGGAGGCCGCAATCAGCGCTCCGTCAAGTTCGAAACCGGGTCGAAAGCGGCGCAAGAAAAAATACACGGCAAGCACGAGGAAAGTGGCATCGATCGCCGAGGGCAGCCGAGCGGCCCAGTCACTCACCCCGAAGATGCGGTAAGCGACCATCGCCTGCCAGTAATAGAGTGGCGGTTTTTCCAGCCAGGGCTGTCCGCCGAGCACAGGAGTGATCCAGTCGTGACGCTCCAGCATTTCACGCGCCACCTGCGCATAGCGCGGCTCGTCGGCTCCGATCAGACCGAATTGCCCCAGGCCATAGAAAAACAGAAATGCGCAGAATCCCACGAGTAGGAGCGAGTCGGTGCGAGTGCGATTCGTCACGGGATTGGGATTCCGGAATCTGCGGACATTCTGGGAAATTGTTGACTGATGCCTAATTGTACGCAGGCTCGACGGTTGCGACTATTGTACGGAAGGACCGCGGCGCAAACTTTCCAGAATATGGCGCACGGCTTGAGGCAGCGGCCCTTCCAGCGAGCAGCCGCTGGCGCATTCGTGGCCGCCACCGCCAAAACTCTCGGCCACTTTCGCCACATCGAGTTTGCCTTTGCTGCGGAGGCTTACTCGAAAACGTCCTTCGGGAAGCTCGCGGAATAATGCCGCAACTTCAACCTCTCCGATGGAGAGCACGTAATTCACCAGGCCTTCGCAGTCTTCTTCTTTTGCTCCGCAGCGTTCCATTTGCTCCTGCGTCACCCAAGTCCAGCCGATGTGCGCTTCCGTGTTAAGGTTACGCAGAGCTTCACCCAGCAGCCTCATCTTCGCCACGGAGTGGGCAAAATAAATGCTGCGCGCACAATGCGAGGGATCGGCGCCAGCCAGCACCAGTTCGCGTGCCAGCGCAAACGTATGCTCGTTGGTCCCCTGAAACATGAACGATCCCGTGTCGGTCATCAGCGCGGTGTAAAGACAGGTCGCAATCTCCGGAGAGAACGGCGCTCCCGCTTCGCGCGCCAGCCGGAACACCATTTCTCCCGTAGCGACGGCATGTGGATCGATCCAGTTCACGTGCGCGAATGGACGTCCGCTGAGGTGGTGATCGATGCTGATGAGAAAGCGGTCTTCCAGGCCTTCCAGCCTGGTGCGGTGTATGCTATCGCACTCTAGAATAATTGCAGCGTCGTAATTCCCGCCAACACGATTGGCCTGTAGCACCTGGTCGGCGAACGGAAGTGTGCGATAAATTCGTGGCACGCCATCATGCAGCACCACGTCGGCCTGCTTACCCATGGCACGGAGAACCTGGCAGCAAGCCAGCGCCGATCCGATGGCGTCGCCATCGGGCCGGGCGTGCGAAGTCAGCACGAACCGGTCACGCTGCTCGATTTGATGAAGAACATCCTGCAGCATCGTTATGCCTTTTTCTCACCCGATCTCGTGCGCGGTTTCATCATTCTCTTTTTTGCTCGCGCCAACAGTTCTTCCACTCGCGCCTTTTCTCGCTCCGAACGGTCCAGCCGAAAATACAATTCTGGCGCGCGTCTCAGCCGCAGACGCTCCACCAATTCATGCCTGATATATTCCTTGGCGGCAAGCAAGCCCTCGAGACTGCGCTCCGCTTCCTGATCGTCGCCATCTACATCCACGAGAACCTGCGCCGACCGGCCATCATCTGCCACGTGGACGGCAGTCACGCCCACCAGTCCAATACGCGGATCGGCCAATTCTCCTTCCACCAGAGTTTCGATCTCCTCACGCAAGGCCTCGCCTAACCGACCGCGATGATATTTGAGCCCGCGCTTCTCCACCGTTCACCTCGAAGTAAAACGCATGAGAATATCAGAAAATCGTCCGCAAGTGTTGGCCCTACAGTGCCATTGTCGCGCACAAAGGAGGGATTGGCCTAAGTACAGAGGTAACAAGGAGATGGGCGCTTGCTAAGAGCGCAGGTCAGACCAATTTGATCGAGACGCGACGCCCTACGGCGGCCGCCGCCCGCTGCAGACTGGACAGCGTAATGTCGTCTCTCCCGTCGAGTATCCGGTCAACTTGCGTCCGGCTTGTCTTGAGCAGAGCCGCCATCTTGTTCTTAGAGATTTTCTTTTTCTTCATGGCTTTCGCTAACTGCCAGGCAACAACCTCTTTGACCGCCCGCGCTTGCGCCTCCTCGAAGATGCCCTCCTCTTTGAGGAAGTCGTCGATGCTCGAGCCCATATGTTTCTTGCTCATTGCTCCAACTCCTTTTTGCGTTTGCGCGCCAGCGCCAAATCTTCATCCGGAGTCGCGCGAGTCTTCTTAACAAAGCCGTGCAATGCCACGAGGCGTTCCTGGTAGAGACAGAGCAGCACGCGCGCCGTCCGCCTCGTAGGCAGGTCCGTGCGGATCTCCCACAGGCCACCTCCCATGGGACGGCAGAGCGGCATGCCTATCGGCCAACGCCATTGCGCCGCAACAGGTCCATCCCGATGGCATGGCGCTCGACCTCGGGCAATTCCTTCAGCCACTCCCGCACAGGTTCGCTCCCGGCCGAAGTGCGAAAGAAAACTAACGGAATCTTCGCAACTGGCGGATCCTCGGCCACCCTTGCACCTTATCTAGTACATTGTACATTATTACATACAGGGGTAGACTGTGCCCAATGCTCGGACACACTTGGGAACACTCACCAAGGCAAACTTTAATGCCTAAAACGAGAATCGAGCCCCGTTCGTTGTTTGAGCAATATGTTAGAGGTGCAGTCGTGGGAGCTCTTTGCTTTTTCCCGGGTTCTTTTTCTCTCTGCCCTTTACGTGCAGATGGGGAAGTAAAACGCTACGCGCGGGCGAAGCACAGGGAATTTTCCTAGTAATCTTCCCCAGTTTTGGGATCGGAGTATTTGCTGCGTTCGCGGGCGTAATCATTCAGCTGATGAAGGTGAGCAACAGGAATCGATAGGCGGGCACCAATCCACGCTGCGGATACTAGAGATACTCCACAAACGAATCCGCAATATCGGCCCCGTGATTATTCGCGATCTCGCGTGGCGGCACGCTCCACATTCTTCATCAATCCATCGAGATAGTCGCGTGAATCGGAAATGCTCAACCACGCCAATGGTGGCGCGATTCCAGATAGGGCTGGGATCGAGTTCGGCGACAGAGATGTTGAAGCTGGCGCGCAGCCGGTCTTTCAGGCTGCGCACCACTTGGCGTTTATCTTTGAGCGACTGTGCTGCTTCGATGTGAAGTTCGAGGGTGAGGAAGGCGATCAAAGGCAGTTTCCGGTTTCTAGTTTCTGGTTTCCAGTTCTCATTCAAGACGCTGGAAACTGGAAACCAGAAACTGGAAACTCGTTCTAAGCAATTACTTCCGCGGCAATTCTCTCCGTGGCAAAAGCCTCGATCACATCGCCGACCTTGATGTCGCCGTAGTTCGAGATCGAAATGCCGCATTCCATGCCATTCGTAACCTGACTGGCATCGTCCTTGAAGCGCCGCAGCGATCCCACTTTGCCCTTAAACACCTGCACGTTGTCGCGCAACAAGCGCACTTCGGAATCGCGCTTGATCAAACCGTCGCTCACGCGGCAACCGGCCACGGTCCCAACTTTCGGAATGCGGAAAACGTTGAGCACTTCGGCGCGGCCCTGGTAGGTTTCTTTAATCGTGGGCTCGAGCAATCCGCTCATGGCGCGCTTGATCTCGTCCTGCAGTTCGTAAATGATCGAGTGCAGTCGGATGTCGACCTTCTCCTGCTCAGCAATCTCCTGCGCCTTGCGTTCTGGCCGCACGTTGAACCCAATGATGATCGCGTTCGACGCCGAGGCCAGCAGTACATCGGTCTCTGTGATTGCGCCCACGCCTGACCGCAGAAGTTTGAGGCGAACCTTTTCGTTCGAGAGCTTGGTCAGCAGATCGGTGATCACTTCCACCGAGCCCTGCACATCGCCTTTGAGAATGACGTTCAGTTCCTTGGTGCCTGCGGCCTTGATCTGCTCCGCCAGTCCTTCGAGCGATACGCGCGAACTCTTGGCCAAAGCGGCTTCGCGCGATTTCTGTTCGCGGTATTCGGAAATGCCGCGCGCCTTGTCGCGATCGGCCACCACCACGAACTGATCGCCGGCCTGTGGCAGCGCTTCCATACCGATAATTTCAACCGGCGTAGAAGGCGGAGCCGTCTTCAGCTGCGCACCGCGATCGTCAAACATGGCGCGGACTTTGCCGTATACATTGCCCACCACAAAATTGTCGCCCGCGTTCAGAGTTCCGTTCTGCACCAACACGGTGGCCACGGGGCCGCGACCACGATCCAGCTTGGCTTCGAGCACCACACCAGTCGCAGCGCGCTCGGGAGTAGCTTTCAGCTCGCCCAAGTCGGCCACCAGACAAATCATTTCCATCAGCAGATTGAGATTCGTTTTCTTCTTGGCGGAAACGTCGACGAATACGGTCTTGCCGCCCCACTCTTCCGGCATCAGGCCGCGGTCGGCGAGTTGTTTCTTCACGCGATCGGGCAAGGCATCGGGCTTGTCGATCTTGTTGACCGCAACAATGATGGGAACTTCGGCGGCGTGCGCGTGATCGATGGCTTCGAGCGTCTGCGGCATCACGCCGTCGTCAGCCGCCACCACCAACACAACAATGTCAGTAGCTTTGGCCCCGCGGGACCGCATGCGAGTGAAGGCTTCGTGGCCGGGCGTGTCGAGGAAAACAATTTCCCGTCCGAACGCCGGCGATTCCTTATCGGTAATCCGTACTTTGTACGCGCCGATGTGCTGCGTGATGCCTCCGGCTTCGCCGCCCGCGACATTCGTGATGCGGATGGAATCGAGCAGCGTGGTTTTGCCGTGATCGACGTGGCCCATGATGGTAACCACGGGCGGACGAATCCCGGTTTCAGGAACCGACTCTTCGCCGGCAGCGGCCGCATCGATTTCCTTCGCCGTCTGTTCCTCGAACGTAATCACGTTCGTATCCGCGCCGAAGAAGCGCGCCATTTCGCTGGCCAGTTCCGCATCCAGCGTCTGGTTAATTGTGGCGAAGACGCCTTTCGACAACAGACGTGAAATCAGATCCTTGGCGCGAATGTCCAACTTCTCCGCCAAATCTTTTACGCTGATGCCTTCCGTGATCGTGATGCTGCGCGTGATCGGCTGGGGCTCATTCGACACCACCATGCGCGGCGGCGGCGTGTAGCCCTTCATCGGGCCTTCCTTCACCCCGCGCGGAACATAGCGCTGACCGGGACGCCGCGCTGGACCGCCGGGACGGCTCCCAGGCCGCGTTGTGCCCGGAGGTGGAAGCGCTGGACCTACGCCCAGAGGTCGCGCTCCGGCTGGAGCTTGCCGCGTAGGATGCATTGGACGACGCTCGCCGGGACGAAGCGGCGGACGCGGCGGACCGCCGGGGCCTCCACTCTGCACAGGCGGACGACGTTGAAAAATTGGTTGCCCTGGCACCGGACGACCGGGAGCGGCACGCATTGCGCCGCCGATCGGAACTCCAGGTTGCACCGGCGGCGGAGCTGCAGCCGGACGCACGGGAGCTTTGTACACCGGCCGCGGGCCGGTTTGCGGAACGATCATGCGCGGCGCCGGCGGTGGCGGAGCAACTGGCTTTGCCGCAACCGGAGCCGCTGGCGGAGCGCTCGCCGAAACCACGGGAGCCGCTGGCTCAGAAGAAGATGGTATTACGGGCGGTGGCGCAGGACGCACCGGAAGAGCAACTACTGGCGAAGACGCGGCAGGCGCGGATGGAACTGGAGGCGCAACCACGGGTCGCGCGGTAACCACTGGGGCCGCCGCTGGTGGAGTCGTGGAAGCTGCCGGAGGGGCCGCTGTTGGCTTTACCACGGCCGGTGCAACCGTTGTGGGATGACTGACCGCAGCCGGAGGTGCAGCCGCAGGTTTCTCCACCGGAGGCTGCGCCACGGGCGCATGCGTCACCGGCGGCGGCACAACCCGCGTGGGAACTGGAGGCGCAACCGCTTCCTTCTGCTGCGTAATTGCCTTCAGCACATCCCCGGGACGCGAGATGTGTGACAGATCAATCTTGGTTTTGATTTCTTCTTCGCCCCGAACCGGGCGGGCACTCGACTTGCTAGTGGAGGACGAGCCTTCCGCAGCGGAACGGATGTACACACGTACCTTCTCCGCTTCATGCTCCTCCAGAGAACTGGAATGCGTCTTCTTCTCGGTCACCCCGACTAACGGTAGCGTATCCAGAATAGCTCTGCTCTTTACTTCCAGTTCCCTGGCTAGATCGTTGATTCGAACCTTACTCATCCGGCCTTTCGTTTCTCCGTGCTGTAGTTAGGTCATCATTGCGACCTCACGGAGTCAGTTTCTTCGGTCCCACGCCGTCGAACTTATGCCAGCGTGTCATAATTATTCTCTCGTCTCAGGAGCGGATTCTTCCGGAGCACCTTGCTCCGCGGAATCCTTAGCCTGCCCTTCGTGTTCGTCCGAGGCAAGCGTATCTGCTTCGACTGTACCTTCTTCGCTGGATGCAACTTCCGCACTCGCCGCTGTTTCGTCCGCGGACGCCAATTCTTCACTCGCCGCGGCTTCCACGGGAACTTCCTCACCGCTTGCCTCAGAAGTTTCCGCTGCGGCCTCGGCTTCCATGGGCACTTCGCCCTCAACCGCCGCACCCGGCTCCAGGCTGGCAAAATAATTATTCACCGCCAGACTGATTTTTTCCACCGTCTTCGGCCCGATGCCCTCAATCGCCTCCAGCTGCTCCGGCGTCATGTCGGCCAGGGCTTCCACTGTAGTTACGCCCGCGGCACTCAGCTTCTCCACCAGCCCATCGCCCAGGCCCGGCACGGTTTCCAGTGGCGTTGCTGTTTGCGTAACCATCGCCGACATCTGCTGCTCAACTTCCTGGCGCTTTTCTTCCTCGCTCTTGATGTCGATCTTCCAGCCCAGCAACTTGGCGGCCAGCCGGACATTCTGCCCCTTCTTGCCGATCGCCAGCGACAGCTGGCTGTCGTCAACCACAACTTCCAAATGCTTGCCCCCGGAATCGACCACCGTCACCTTGCTGACTTTAGCCGGCTGTAAAGCCTTCTCGGCGAAAGTGACTGCATCTTCGTGATACTCGATGATGTCGATCTTCTCTCCGTGCAATTCGCGGATGATCGACTGCACCCGCATCCCCTTCATGCCCACGCAAGCGCCCACGGCGTCCACGTCCTTATCTTTGGACATGACCGCGATCTTCGTGCGCTCACCAGCTTCACGGGCAATAGCGCGGATCACCACTGTACCGTCGTAAATCTCCGGAACCTCGGTCTGGAACAAATGCTGCACCAGATCCGGCACGGCGCGAGAGACGACTACGCCCGGTCCCTTCGAAGCCCTTTCTACTCGCGCAATCACCACCCGCACGCGCTCGCCAATGGCAAACGATTCCAGCCGCGACTGCTCCTTGCGCGGCATGCGCGCTTCCGCTTTGCCGATGTCAAAGATCACGTCCGGACCTTCCACCCGCTTCACGGTAGCGTTCACTACTTCGCCCACCCGTCCGATGTACTCGTTGTAGACCGTATCGCGTTCCGCCTCGCGCACTTTCTGGAAAATCACCTGCTTCGCCAGTTGCGCCGCAATGCGTCCCAGAATTCCTTCCGTCACCTTCGGAATCCGCAACTCTCCACCCACTTCCAGGTTGGGATCGGCCTTGCGCGCATCTTCCAGCGTGATCTGGAGTTGCGGATCTTCGACCTGCTCCGGTGTCTCCACCACGGTCTTCACCGCGAAGGCATTGATCTTGCCGGTCTCTTTATCCAACTCCGCGCGTAGATTTTCCTGCGACTTGTAGTACTTGCGCGTCGCCATCACAATGGCATCTTCCACCGCAGTCACCACAATTTGCGGATCAATCCCCTTTTCGCGGCTCAACGCGTCGATCGTGTTGTAAAGCTCACTAGCCATAAGAACCCATTTAGTGATTGTGCGATTTTGTGATTTGGTGATTGAACAACCTAAAATCTAAGATTTCGGCGTTCTTTCGAATTACCCAATTACAAAACCGCTAAATCACCCAATCGCAAAATCGCCCAATCACTCAATCCCTCTAGATTTCCGGCACCAGATTCGCCTTCTCCACGTTGGCGAATTCGATCCCGATCTTTTGCCCCTGCTCCGCCGCCGCACCCATCTTCTTGCGCGACTTGTGGCTCGCCACGCTCAAGTCCAGCGTCAAGCACCCGTCGCGGAAACTTTCCAGTCGGCCCTCAAAGTACCGGTTGTTGTTCACCGGCTGCCTCGTCGTCAGCTTCACCCGGCTGCCCACGAAGCGCTCAAACTCCCTCGCCTTGGTCAGCTTCCGGTCCAACCCCGGCGATGAAACTTCCAGCGTGTAACTACCCGGCATCGCATCCTCGACATCGAGGATGGTGCCAAACTCCCGGCTGAAGTTGGCACAATCTCCGTGCGTCACTCCCGCCAGTGGATCGCCGCTTGCCGCTCCGGGCTTATCCAGAAACACGCGCAGCATGCGGGCTTTGCCACTCCCGCGAAACTCAACTTCGACCACCTCAAGCCCGCCGGAGGCCGCTACCCGCTCCGCAATCTCTCGTACTCGATCAAGCTCAAGTGCCATGCATCCAATAACTTGCAGCGCAGTTGACCCGGCAGATTCCTCCGCAACGAAAAAGTGGGCTTGCGCCCACTGGTGTGCTCCGCCAAATCCTGGTACTACACAACAGTTCTCAGTTTTCTAATATACGCCGGATGGGGGGTAAAAGACAAACCGCCCTGGAGGGTCGTGGCCCGTAACATTTTCTCATTGACTTTCGGGCGGAACGGCTACAATTCCGGGGTACCATTGAGATTAGTCCCCTTACGAACATTCAATGAAACTGCGGCGATTAGTAACGGCCGTCGGAATCACGATTGGAATCTCCGTACTTTGCGTGTTTCTCGCAGGAATCGCAGCAATGGTCGTCGACCGCGCTCGGACCACCTACCCCACTTCGGAAATGCAAAGTGCCTTCTTGCGCACCTATACGCTGAATCCAGTTCTCGACCGCTTCAGATGTACGAAGCATCCTTATGGCGAAGGCGAAGGTTTCGGATCGGCGCCGGTTATGGCTTTACAACGCACGATCGGGAGTTCCATCACTCCTTCGTAATGAAGGCGAGCGAACGTGCGGCGCTGATGGGGGCGCTCTTTGAGAGCGTGACGTCTCAACTGAACAGGGCTGGAGCGCGGATCATTGCCGAATCCGGTGACGCGGCCGCCGGTTTCCACCTCGAATACATAATCGGGAAAAGCAGGGGCACGGTCAGCATCGATCCACTTAGGGACACGAGCCAGGGCCGGACGGAAAAAGCCTACCGACTGCTCTGTCCGGACTCGGTACCCATCTCCGTGAATGTCCGGATAGCAGAAAAGTGGATCAAGTCGGGAGCCTGATCTCTACTCTCAGAAGCCCTTCTGGGAACCCCTACCCGGCCCTAAAATCGCTCTCCCCGGAAACACATCCGGCACAAGCTTGCCTTCATCCACCAGCAGAGTTCCTCCTACCACCAAATAGCGAACGCCCACACTTGGCTCCATCGGCTTTTCGAAAGTGGAGCGGTCAGTGATCGTGTTGGCATCGAACGCTACGATGTCAGCGTCAGCACCCTCCTGCAATCTTCCTTTCTGCCGCGCCGCCGGCGTCGAGCGTTCCAGCATTTCCGCCGGCATCAAACTCATCTTGCGGATCGCATCCATCAGCGTGATGCTTCCCTTCTCGCGTACATACTGTGCCAGCACGCGCGAGTAAGTCCCCGCATTGCGCGGATGCCGCTCCGCGCCATCACTCGCGATCATCACTAGTGGATGCGGAATCACTTTGTCCACCACTTCCTGCGTGTTGGAGAAAATCAGCACCCAGTGCGGCGCGCTGAAATTATGCAACTCGTCGAAACGTTGCTTCGTAAGCTGCTCGCCGGTGTCGGGAAGCACGAGATCGCCATAATCGATCCCCTGCTTCTCGCGCCATCCCGGGTTGAATACCGCCGAGTTGATTGCAGTCATACCCGCGATGTAGGGGTACGCCTCCGTGGTTACATCCAACCCGCGAGCGCGCGCTCCTTCCACCATCGAGAGACATTCCAGAGAATCGCGCAGGCAACTGCTGTTGATGTGCACGATATGCAACGCAGCGCCCGTGATCGCCGCCGCTCCAATCACTTCGCTCACCGCTTCAATCGAAGAACCGGGTTCGATCCGCCCCGCGCTGCGCACGTGCGTGTAAACCGGCAGCCCACGCTCGGCCGCCAAACGGAACATGTCAATCACTTCCAGCCGGGTTGCTCCCGGTGTGTACTGGATGCCCATCCCGACAGCCAAACCGCCAGCATCCAATTCCGAGCGCAGCCGCTGCCGCATGGCTTCGATCTGTTCTGGCGTAGCCGGTTGGTCGGTCGCAGCCCCACTCTTGGGAAGAATCGTTCCCTCTGGCAGCGGTGCGCCGAACACCGCGGCCCGCGCCGCTACATGGCTCGCTGACGTGCCGTAATTAATCATCGAGTGAGATTCTTTCGATTTCAGGAACTGTGCCACGTCCGGCGCGCCAATTTCCAACTCCAGCGCAGTCGTCACGCCGTCAAGCGCCTTGACTCGCTGGCTTGCCAAATCCTGACCGTGCTGGTGCAGGTCAATAAACCCGGGCGCAACCACCAGCCCTGCAGCATGAACCACGCGCCGTCCCTCCAGCGATTCCGATGCGATGCGAACAATCTTCCCGTCGCGGATCCCAACGTTGCGTACGCCATCCAGACCGGTCTCTGGATCCATCGCCCGACCACCCTCGATCACCAGATCGTATTGCTGTGCCGCTAGGGTCGTCGTCGAGAACGCAAGAAGACAGAGAGAAAAAATTAAACTGCGCATGGTTGCCCCATAGCGCCGCCGTCTCGGCGGCTCTCCGGCGGGCTCTCGCGCCCGCCGCTCCTGAGGATAAGGCGCTCTTGCTTCATTCGCAACTTCCTCCACCACATTTGCCTCCACCCCCTGCTCTCTATAGAATCAAGCTTCATCCCCACAAGAAAGCATTCCGGAACTCCGATGCATGCGGATTGTTAGTCCACTTTTGAAACACGCGGTTTATCCGGCTATGCACCAGATCGGATGGCTGGCGCGCATCAATCCGAACTCTGGCTACGCCGTCGTCAACTACCATGGCGTGGTTCCCTCCGATCATGTTCCGTCCGATCATGCCTCCTCTACTCACTCCGGCGCGGAAAGCTTTCTTGATGGAAATCTGGTACGCCCGGAAGTCCTTCGAAAGCAACTTCAATTCCTGAAGAAAGACTTCGAGATTATTCACCCGGAAGATTTTCGCGTCTGGGTTGAGCAAAGTAAGCCACTTCCTCCACGCGCTGTACTCCTAACTTGCGACGATGGCCTGCTCAATACGTTGACGGACATGCTCCCCGTGCTGCGGAGCGAAAGCGTTTCCTGTCTTTTTTTCGTGACCGGTGCGTCAAGTCGTAATGATCCGGGCAAGCTCGATCCAGGCAAGCTTTGGCTACGCATGCTGTGGTACGAAGAGCTTTACCGCTTAATGCAAGCGGGATCGTTGAGCGAATCGGATTTGGAACTTCCCTCTGAGGCAGAACCCGAATCCTCTCCGAAAACTTTTCAGGATCGCTGGTGGAGAACAGTCAGAAGAGCTTCCCGCCTGAACGAAGCCGCGCGCACCGACTGGATGAATCGGATACGCAGCCGTTGCGGAGCCAAACAAAGTTTGGGGTCTGAGAGGCGATGGCGGCTCTTGGACATTGCCGAACTAAGACAGTTGACTGACGCTGGAATGAGCATTGGAGCCCACACTTTGTCGCATCCTGTTTTGTCGCAGTGCAGCGACGAGGAAGCGCGCCGCGAGATTCAGGAAAGCAAAATCGAACTTGAGCGAGCTCTGGGACGAACAGTCTGGGCATTCGCTTATCCCTTTGGCAATCCCTCCACTATGGGAGAGCGCGAA
The DNA here is from genome assembly GCA_963818865.1 of uncultured Acidobacteriaceae bacterium. GTDB lineage: Bacteria > Acidobacteriota > Terriglobia > Terriglobales > Acidobacteriaceae > Sulfotelmatobacter. The sequence goes on along the minus strand of CAWFTQ010000009.1, from coordinate 725,523 downwards.
ATTCGCCTCGCGCACGAGGCCGGCTATGCCTGCGCCTTCCTCAACGTGGAGCATTGGGGCTCTGCACCTTCGGATCGATTTGCAATTCCTCGAACCCACGTCACGTCGCAAACCACGCTGGCGGAGTTCGCAGCCCACTTGAGCGGACTTCACAACCGGCTGCAACGCGCTGTGGGAGGCTAAATTTAAATCGCCTTGCGTCCGAGGCGAGAATGCGGCATCCTTGTACACCAGTTTGCCAATCGGCAACGAAAGCCCGAAAAACATTGCGCGTAACCGTTCTGAAAGAAATTCCCGAAGATCCCGCTCTCGCTGAGGCTTGGAACACCCTGGTCCTGGCCATGGATAATCCAGAAGTGTTCCTCACTTATCAGTGGGCTCTGGCTGCCAGTCGCGGTTTCCGACAGCATTTATCCACACTGCTTTTTCTGATGTACGATTTCGATCGACTGGTCGGAGTCGCTGCCTTGGCAGTCGATCCGAAGGCGCCTCGGTCGGCATTCTTCCTGACTTCGAGCACAGCCGACTATTGCGACATCGTCAGCGCACCCGCCAATCGAAAGGCTGTTCTACTCGCCCTTTTGGAAGAAATAAAAAACTTGGGCATCGGCGATGTGGTCTTCGCCAATGTGCCTTCCAACTCCGCAACCGTGCAGGAACTTCCCCGCGTAGCGGGATCGCATCGTTTCTACGTGACATCGCGAACCTCTTACAACTGCGGCGTAGTCCAGCTTGGCGGCGAAGAGCAGCGTGAAACCCTGCTGCAGTCACTGGCCAGCAAGGGTAGAGAGAAACGCGCCTTAAAAAGGCTTACAAACCTTGGAGCCGTGAAGGTCATCCACCTCACGGAACCCGAACAGATCGGGACCAGCCTGGAGTCGATTGTTTCCGCACAAATCTCGCGCTTCCTCGCGAGCAACCGCGTCAGCCCACTGGTCAGATCGGAGCGTCGCACGTTTTTGCGCCACTTGAGCGATCTCCTGGCGCACTCCGGTTGGCTGAAAATCAGCCAGTTGGAGATCGATGGACGCCCTGTCGCGTGGAACTATGGCTTTCGTTTCGCGGGGAGTTGGTTCTGGTACCTGCCAACTTTTCAAATGGAGTACGAGCACGTCTCACCCGGATCATGCCTGCTTCGTCTCCTGGTCGAAGAAGGCGCGAAGGACGCCTCTCTGCAATGGTTGGACCTTGGACTGGGAGACGAACCCTACAAAGATCGCTTCGCCAACAAAGTCAGGCAGACGCGTTACGTTCACCTTTCGCGCGGACTTCCCAGGCACGTCGTCAGTGCGGTCCGCGAAATGTTGAGTAGTACTGCTGTTCGTTTTCCTAACCTTGGCGACAAGCTCCGTGACGCCAGAACGTTTTGCCAAGGTGTCGCAAACCGCGTCCACGAGGCCGGATTCTCTGCGACCGCCAGAGAGTCGATTCGCCGTGCCGCGCGGTCGCTAGCCTCGCGAGATGAAGTTCTGCTCTTTGAAGCTCCGAAAGCTCCATTGCTTGACGAATTTAACGCTCAGTTGTTGCCACTGACCCGAGAGCACCTGGTTGAGGCAACCATCCTCAATGCAGGCGACACCCACACGCTTCGCTACTTAATGCGCTGTGCCAAGCGCTTAAGTCATCGGGATGCATCAGGTTTCTTACTGCAAGATGAAGAGGGCAGGCCGGTCCATTTCCTTTGGATAAGCAACTATGACGGCTTCCGTTTTTCCGAAATTGACTACGCCCTCGAGCCGTCCTCTACCAGCGCTGCCATGATCTTCGACTGTTGGACTCCCTCAGCGGATCGCGGCCGCGGCCACTATGCCACCGCCATTCGTCAAGCCGCCGCACAGTTACATCGGGAGAATAGAGCAGCCTGGATCTTCAGCGGAGCCACCAATGCGTTATCGTTGAAGGGCATTCTGAAGGCTGGATTTATTTATCGCTTTTCATTGGTGTCTCGTAGAAAGTTCGGTCACGCGGTCACGACGCGCCAACTTGCTACTGCAGCCGTTTCAAGTCACCCCAAACATGGCGTGTCAAGTCATATGGTCTCGGCAAAACATGACGATGTCGCTCGCCACAGCGCCTGATTGCTCCCTACCATTTGCCTGAATCCCGCGCGCTCTCTAGAATGAAGATTCACCCACAAGCTGGGAGAATTTTCCGAGATCCTTATGATTCATTTTCCCGTACCCGAAGCTCTCACCTTCGACGATGTTCTTCTCCTCCCCGCGCGCTCCGACGTAATTCCCGCAATGGCGAGTACTCAGACCCAGCTCACACGCAACATCCGTCTGAACATTCCCATTGTCAGCTCCGCCATGGATACGGTCACGGAATCGCACATGGCGATTGCACTTGCGCAGCAGGGTGGGCTCGGCATTATCCATCGCAACCTCACCATCGATCAACAGGCCAATGAGGTCGACAAAGTGAAGCGCTCGGAAAGCGGAATGATCGTCGATCCGGTCACCATGTCGCCCACCGATAAGGTCAGCGACGCGCTTGAGGTCATGCGCAAGTACAAGATTTCCGGCGTGCCCATTACTCTGCAAGGTCGTCTGGTAGGCATTCTCACCAATCGCGACCTGCGCTTCGAGACCCGCTTCGATATTCCAATCGATCGCGTGATGACCAAGAAAAATCTCATCACTGTGCCCGTCGGCACCACTCTCGAAGATGCCGAGGAGATTCTCCACGAACATCGCGTCGAAAAACTTCTCGTCGTCGACGACAAATACAACCTCAAGGGACTCATAACCGTAAAAGACATTCAGAAGAAACTGAAGTATCCCAACGCCGCCAAAGATTCTCAGGGACGCCTGCGCGTAGGCGCGGCCATCGGCGCCACCGGAGATTTTCTTGAGCGCGCGCAGGAGCTGGCGGCAGCCAAAGTTGACGTCATCGCCATCGACAGCGCCCACGGCCACTCCACCAAAGTGCTCGATGCAGTGAAACTGGTGAAGTCGAAGCTGCCGGAAATGGAATTATTGGCGGGTAACGTTGCCACTTTCGATGGCGCCTGCGAGTTGGCTCGCGCTGGAGCCGACGGCATCAAGGTCGGCATCGGCCCCGGTTCCATTTGCACCACGCGCGTGGTGACCGGCGCCGGCGTTCCGCAGATCACCGCTATCGCCGAAGCCTTCCGCGCCACGAAAGACGCGGGCATCCCCATCATCGCCGACGGCGGCATCAAGTATTCCGGCGACATCACCAAGGCGCTGGCCGCGGGCGCGAGTGCGGTCATGATCGGCTCCCTGTTCGCCGGCACCGACGAAAGTCCAGGCGAGTTGATTCTTTACCAGGGCCGCTCCTTCAAGTCGTATCGCGGCATGGGCTCGATCGGCGCCATGGCGCAAGGTTCCGCCGAGCGATATTTTCAGAGCACCGAAGGCGATTCATCCGCCGCGGTCGCTGAGAATAACGGCGAGTCCAATCGCCTGGGTAAACTGGTTCCCGAAGGCATTGAAGGGCGCGTCCCCTACCGCGGTTCGGTTGCGATGATCGTGCACCAGATGGTCGGCGGCTTGAAATCAGGCATGGGCTACTGCGGCTGCGCCACCATCGCCGAACTCCTGCAGAAAACGCGCTTCGTGCGCATCAGCGGCGCTGGTCTCCGCGAGAGCCACGTCCACGATGTCATGATCACCCGCGAGGCTCCCAACTATGCCATCGAGTAATCCGCAAATTTGAACTCCGACCGCCACAATCTTCTCAAAGCGTGGATCGCCGCGATCCTCTGGCTGATCGTCATCGCCATTGAATCGAGCGCTCTACTCTCTGCCAACAACACCAGCCGGATTCTCTATCCCCTGCTGCATTTCCTCTTCGGCATGGACTGGGAACATTTTCAGCATTGGCACTTTTTTATTCGCAAGGGCGGCCACGTCGTCGGTTACGCGATCTTGAGCATCCTGCTTTTCCGCGCGTGGCGCGCCACCTTGCCCGCGATGTCGGACACGAACTGGACTCCCAGATGGACGACCATCGCAATTCTTGGCACAGCACTCGTGGCCAGCCTTGACGAATGGCACCAGAGCTATATCCCATCACGCACTGGTCGGTGGCAGGATGTAGTACTCGATGCTTGCGCGGGAATTGCGGCTCAGATTGTTCTTTTCTTGTGGCTAAGGCGTTCTAGCAAAGGCGCGACTTTTAGCCGTTTTGTCGAGAGATCATAATTGGCAGCGTTAGCCCCTGAAGGAGACATGGCTTCCGCGCCAAGCACCCTGCAGTAGCGCCGCTGCCACCAGCGCCGCCCCAGCCGAAAAATAAAATGGAATCCCAGCACCGTAGAGCTTCCACAGTTCCCCGGTGATCAAGCTCGCGGCTAAAGTTGCCACACTGGTCACGAAAAAATAAATTCCCAGAGCCCGCCCGCGCACCTGCTCGCCCACGCTCTGGACCACCAAGGCTTTCAACACAGGCTGGGTAAGGGCGTAGTAAAAGCCATACACCGCCATCGCAATCCAAATCGCCAGCGCCGAAGGCGCGCGCCCGAAGACAAAATACACAGCCGCGAAAATCACATAGCCGACGGAAGCAACCAGCCGCCGCGACACGTGATCGCTGAACCAGCCCGCAGGCCAGGATGCGAGCGTGTACGTAATATTGAAGACGAGTCCCAATAGAGGCGCCAGGGCCACCCGGATTCCGACGTTCTGTGCCCGCAAGACCAAAAACATGTCACTCGAATTGCCCAGAGAAAAAAGTGTCACAGCGATGAGCACAAGATAAAAGTTCGCTGGAAGCTTCGCGCCACTGCTTTTCAATGCTGGGAAAATAATCTTGCTATTTTCCTGGACGTGTAATTTTTCGACGCCGCTCCTGTCCGAATCCTTGCCGCGCCTTGTAGTTTCACGTATGCCGCCCCATGCCACCAGCACGCATAATGCTCCCGGAACAGCTGCCGCCCAAAACACGCTTCGAATCCCGAAGCGCGAGAGCATCATCAGTGCGATCAGTGGCCCGGCAATCGCTCCGGCGGAATCCATCGACTGAATCAGGCCGTAAGCCGAGCCCAGCCGATTTTTCGGTACCGACTCGGCTACCATCACATCGCGCGGCGCAGCCCGGAAGCCCTTTGAGAGCCGGTCACTAAAGCGAATCAGTAGAATCTGCGGCCAGGCTGTCACCACCGCGAGCAGCGGCTTGACTGCGTTCGCCATAAAATATCCCGCGACTACGACTGGCTTGCGGCGCTCGATGCGGTCCGCGAGATATCCAGAAAAAAGCTGGGAGAACGACGCAACGCTTTCCGCGATGCCCTCGATCAATCCTAGCTGCGCCGGTCCCGCCCCCAACGTCGCCAGAAACGCCGGCAGCACCCAGTACGCCATTTCCGTAGCCACATCGTTCAGGAAAGACGTGATGCCAAAGGCGTAAACATTCCGTGCAGCGGAAGGCGGACACTCGGTGGGACGTTCGGGCATTGCTAATTTTTACCACGGAGGGGCGGATGTACAGAGGAAGGCAGGAAAATCCCAGAATCCCATAACAGATTCGCCGCATCGCGACCGCAACGTTGAGAACTGAGAACTGAGAACTGAGAACTGAGAACTGCCCTCAGTACATCGCGTCGTACTTAGTCACAACCCACTGCCCATCCTTGTTCTCGGCCGTAACGGTGAAGAGTTCCTGGTAGGTGCCAGGCTGGATGGGTCCGTAGCGGCGCTTGCCGCGGTAGTGAAGGATCGTCAGCGGTGGTGCGTCCTCCCACTCCGCCAACTCCCAGGAAAGAAGCGGATGCTGCGCTTCGGAGTCGCAGATGAAGTGCGCGTACTTCTTGCGGTAATCGTGCTCCCACTCGGAGAGCAATTGATCGCAATGGCCGTCGCGCAGCTCGTGCAGAAATTTGTTGGCGCTGTGCTCGATCGTCCGATCGCGCAACGGATTCATCCGGATGCTGACGGGCAGGCCCGTCAAAGGATCATGGTCGTCGGACCGCGCCAGCACTGGCCCCTGATTGCTCAGCCACCAGATGTAGCCGAGAAATCCGAACACCAGCAGCGCCCCAACGCCGACAGCAATGCCAATCTGTGTGCGAGTGAACCCCATGCTGAGAGAAAGTTTATCTGGATGGCAACTTCCCGCAAGATTACCGCCGGGAGACGCGAGCGGACATGTACCGCCGCGTCAAACTCAGGCCCTTCGCACAAAAGAAAAGGCGCGGTCAAAGACCGCACCTCTAACTAGAACGGGGACGAAACTACTCTTTCTTGTCTTCGGCTTCTTCCTTCACCGGTTCCACACCGCCATCGTGCTGGGCTTGCTTCTCGGCATCTTCCATGGCCTTCCTGGTTTCGGCGGCCTTCTTGGCGCGGGCTTCGGCGCGCTTCTCGCGCTTTTCGTCCAGCACCTTTTCGCTGCCGAGCAATTCGAGGAAAGCTTTGTCGGCGCCATCGCCCTTATTCCAGCCGGTGCGAATGATGCGCGTGTACCCGCCGTTGCGGTCGCCGAAACGTGGGCCGACCGTGTCAAAGAGCTTCACCACGGCCTCATCGGTCATCAGGTAAGCCGTGGCCAGACGCCGGGCGGCGAGATCGCCGCGCTTGCCGAGCGTGATCATCTTCTCGACGATCGGACGCGCAGCCTTCGCCTTCGGAACCGTCGTCTCGATCCGCTCTTCCACGATCACCGACGTGACCAGGTTCCGCAGCAGCGACCGCCGGTGCGATGTGTTCCGTCCGAGTTTGTATCCTGCAACTTTGTGGCGCATGGCTGAAACCTCTTCAGTTTCCAGTATCTGGTTTCCAGTTTCCGGTTCTAGTTCCAGAGGTCAGCGGTGCACACTCGAAACTAAAAACCGGAAACTGGAACCTCGTTCCTACAGCTGATCGTCCGGACCATAAGCCGATGCCGGCAGGACCAGATTCGAAGTCGGGCCGGGCACGGCGTTGCCATGTTCGTCGATCTTCATGCCCAGGCTCAGACCCATCGAGGAAAGAATTTCCTTGATCTCGTTCAGCGACTTGCGGCCGAAATTCTTGGTCTTGAGCATTTCCGATTCCGTCTTCTGCACCAGCTCGCCGATGGTCTGAATATTCGCGTTCTTCAAGCAGTTATAACTGCGCACCGAAAGCTCGAGCTCCTCGACAGAACGGTTCAGGTTCTCATTGTGGATCTCGGGCTTGCGATCGTCCGACGACGACGTTCCGGTTTCGATTTCTTCCTCGAAGTTGATGAAGATGTTCATGTGGTCCTTCATCAGCTTCGCCGAGAGGCCGATGGCATCGGCGGGAGTAATCGAGCCGTTCGTCCAGACTTCAAGCGTCAGTTTGTCATAGTCGGTGATCTGACCGAGACGTGCGGCCTCGACGGTATAGTTGCACTTGCGCACCGGCGAGTGTACGGAGTCGATGGGAATAAATCCGATGCCGAGATCTTCGTCAAAGTTCTTGTCGGCGGAAGTGTAGCCGCGGCCACGCTTCAGCCGCATTTCCATGTCGAGCTTGCCGCCTTCGCTGACCGTCGCAATGTAGACGTCCTTGTCGAGAACTTCCACGTCGCCATCGGCTTCAATCATGCCGCTGGTAACCACACCCGGCTGGTCGGCGCGTAAATAGATAGCCTTCGGCGCGTCGCCGGCAAGTTTGAACGGAATTTGTTTCAGGTTGAGGATGATGTCGGTCGCGTCTTCCACCACGCCTGGGATCGACTGGAATTCGTGCAGCACGCCTTCCATCTTCACCGCAGTGACGGCAGCGCCTTCGATAGAACTCAGCAGCACGCGCCGCAGAGCGTTGCCCACGGTGGTGCCGAAGCCGCGCTCAAAGGGCTGCGCCCAGAAAATGCCGTACTTATCGGTGAGAGTGGAAGTATCAACTGCGAGACGTTTCGGTTTCTGAAAACCTTTCCAAAGCATTTGTTTCTCCTTCGGCCGTTTGGCTCAGTTCTGGCTCGCTGAGTGGTCCAACTCAGCTCAACGTCAGAAAAGGCTGATCTGGCTCGAAATGTGGACCGAAATATTGAGTGACTTTGCGATTGGGTGATCGGGTGATTTTTAAATCGCCCGACGACCCGATCGCCCAATTCTTACTTGCTATAAAGTTCAACAATCAACTGCTCGTTCACCGGCAATTGAATATCTTCGCGCTTGGGCAGCGAAAGCACGCGCGCCGTGTAATTGTCGCGATTCACTTCCAGCCAGTTAGGCAGCGTGCCGTGGCTGGCAAATTCCTTGGCCAACTCCAGCACGGTGAGCTTCTTGCTGTTCTCGCGGATGGCAATCTCCTCGCCCGCACTCACTTCGTAAGAAGGAATGTTTACTTTGCGATTGTTGACCGCGACGTGTCCGTGACGCACCAACTGCCGCGCCTGCCGCCGGGACTGGGCAAAGCCTAGACGAAAAACAACGTTGTCCAATCGGCGCTCAAGCTGCTGCAAGAGCAACTCGCCGGTAACGCCCCGGGTACGCGCGGCCTTCTCGAAGTAGTTGCGGAACTGGCCTTCCAGCATGAAGTAGATGCGTTTCGCTTTTTGCTTCTCGCGCAACTGCAGACCGTAGCCAACAATCTTGGCCTTGCGGTCTTTTCCGTGTTGTCCAGGAGCGAAATTGCGCTTCTCGATGGGACACTTATCGCTAAAACACTTTGCGCCTTTGAGGAACAGCTTCATGCCCTCGCGGCGGCAGAGACGGCAGACTGGATCGGTATAACGGGCCAAGTTATTCTCCTTTTAGATGACCGGTTTACGGGTTTGGCTTCACCCTTCGTCCCGGATCAGTTCTCAGTTGTCAGCTCTCAGTTAAACCCAAGATCCCTTGGCTCTCGCCTTTGCCGAGAACTGGGAACTGAGAACTGCTCTTACACTCTACGCCGCTTCGGCGGCCTGCATCCATTGTGCGGAATCGGCGTCACATCGCGAATCGAGCGCACTTCAATGCCGGATGATGCCAGCGCGCGCACCGCCGACTCGCGTCCGGAACCGGGTCCGCTCACCCGCACATCCACGCTGCGAACACCATGATCGCGCGCCAGTGTGGCCGCATTCGAGGCTGCCTGCTGCGCGGCGAACGGCGTGCCTTTGCGCGATCCACGGAAGCCCAGCGATCCCGAACTCTTCCATGACAGAACGTTGCCATTCATGTCGGTGATGGTGACAATCGTGTTGTTGAAGGACGCCTGCACGTAGCACAACCCGTGCGGAACGTGCTTGCGCTCCTTCTTCTTGAAGGTTTTCTTCTTGCCCTTTTTATCCGGTGCGGCAGTGCCGCCCGCTGCTGCTGGTTTTGCCATTTTCCAGTTCTCAGTTCTCAGTTCCCAGTTCTCAGAACCCGGTTCTTAACTGAGAACTGGGAACCGACAACTGAGAACTGGTTTCTTATGTTTTCGAAGTCGCCTTCTTCTTGGTCGATACCGTTCCCTTACGCGGACCTTTGCGGGTGCGCGCGTTGGTATGCGTACGCTGTCCGCGGACCGGCAGGTTGCGGCGGTGACGGAATCCGCGGTAGGAGCCGATTTCGATGAGCCGCTTGATGTTCATCGAAACTTCCTTGCGCAGATCGCCTTCCACCATCCCCTGCTGCTCGATCACGGTGCGGATGCGGTTGACTTCCTCTTCGCTGAGATCCTGCACCTTCTTCATGGGGTCGACTTTGGCCTCATCAAGAATGGCTCCGGCGCGGGGATGCCCGATGCCGTAGATGTAAGTCAGCGCGATGTTGATGTGCTTCTGGCGCGGTAAGTCGACGCCTGCGATACGTGCCATATTAGGTCCTTAACTCCGGCGCGGGGCTTACTTAACCCTGGCGCTGCTTATGTTTCGTGTTGACGCAGATCACCCGTACCACACCCTTGCGGTGGATAACCTTGCACTTGTCACAAATTTTCTTTACCGATGCTCGTACTTTCATAAACCAGCTTTCAGCCGTCAGCCATCAGCAAAATCATTCGACTGAGACAACGACGTTCATTTATAGCGATAAACAATTCTTCCGCGATTCAAGTCGTAGGGTGAGAGTTCCACCGCGACCTTGTCCCCCGGCAGAATGCGAATGAAATTCTTGCGCATCTTGCCGGATACGTGCGCCAGCACCTGGTGCTTGTTCTCCAGTTCCACCTTGAACATGGCGTTCGGCAGAGGCTCCAGAACCACTGCCATCACTTCAATCGCGTCTTCTTTACTCATTCGCTCCTATGCTTGAGAGATCCCTCGCACCCAACGCTCGGGATTTCGGCAGCGGGCTCCCGCCCGCTAAACGCCTCTACTTCGTCAAAATCATCGGCCCGTCTTTCGTCACCGCCACGCAGTGCTCGAAGTGTGCGCTGCAGCTGCCATCGGCTGTGACGGCTGTCCACTTGTCACCCAATACGCGAGTTTCCGGCTTGCCAAAATTCACCATCGGTTCGATGGCGATTACCATGCCCTCGCGCAACTTCGCACCGTGACCGCGCGCCCCGTAATTCGGCACCTGCGGTTCTTCGTGCAAGTGCGTCCCGATGCCATGCCCGACAAACTCCCGGACCACGCTGAAGCCGGCAGCCTCCACATGCTCCTGCACCGCCGCCCCCACATCGCCCACCGAGTTCCCGATGCGCGCCTGATCGATACCGCGGTAGAGCGATTCCTCGGTCACTGTCAGCAACTTGCGCAACTCCGGCTTCACCGTATCGCTCACCGGCACCGTGATCGCGGCATCGCCATAGTAACCATCCAGCACGACTCCGCAATCGATCGAAACAATATCGCCTTCTTTAAGCTCCCGCTTTTCCGACGGAATGCCATGCACGATTTCTTCGTTCACCGATGTGCACAACACGCACGGGTAGTCGTAATATCCCTTGAACGCCGGCTTGGCGCCCAACTCGCCGATCTTCTTCTCGGCTGCGCGCTCCAGATCCATGGTCGTAACGCCCGGCGCAACCATCGAACGCACATGATCGAGAACTTGACGCACGATGTGGCCGCTCTGCCGCATGCGCTCAATCTCCGCCGCCGATTTGCAAACAATTGCCATGCTTATGCGTGATGATCTTCCAGTATCCTGAATATCTGCGCCGTGACCTCATCCATGGGCAGGTCGCCATTCACCGAAATTAATCGGCCCGTGCGTTGGTAATACTCCGCTACGGGAAAAGTCTGCTCCTGGTAGGCCGCCAAGCGGGGCTGAATCACTTCCAACCGGTCGTCATTACGGGTCACCAGCTTCGATCCATCCAAGTCGCAAATCTCATCGACCAGAGCTGGCTGAAAGTGGACGTTATAGATCCGCCCACAGGTGGGACAAGAACGGCGTCCAGTAATCCGGAGCAACAGTTGATTATAATCCACGTCGAGCCGGATCACAATTGGCCAGGCCCGAGTAGGGCGCGAATTGTCAAAGAGCTTGTCGTCCAGCAAAGCGTCCAGCCATCCGGCCTGGGCTGCAGTCCGGGGAAACCCGTCGAGAATGTATCCTCGCTTGCAATCCGGTTCAATCAGCCGTTGCCGGACCATCTCGCAAACCAAATCGTCGGGAACCAACTCTCCCCGCGCCATTACGGCCTTCGCCGCCCGCCCCAGTTCCGTACCCTGGGCCACGTTGTACCGCAAAATGTCTCCGGTAGAAACCTGCGGCACCAGGTAGCGCTCCATGATGCGCTTGGCCTGCGTTCCTTTACCCGCGCCCGGTGGACCAAGCAATACCACCGGACCTACATCGCGTGAGGTTTCCTGCGCCATCGAGTTGGCTCCCAAGCCTCCCGAACAGTTTTCCCGGTCAGCCTCCCACAAGGCTGTCCAGATGCAGCAACCCCAGCATTGAGTCATTGGGTGATTGAGCCATTGAGTGATTGAAAATCCAACCCCTCCTCAATCAACCAACCTCGCAATCGCACAATCACCCGATCGCACAATCGCTCAATATCAAGACCAATTCCTGCGCCCGCGAATGCGTCCGCTGCGCGGCGTAAATCCATCGTAATGGCGCATGATGAGTTGCGCCTCAATCTGCGTAACCGTATCCATCGCCACGCCCACCACAATCAGCAGCGACGTTCCACCAAAATAGAAATTCACTCCCAAGCCGTTGGTCACCCAAACCGGAAGCCGCTCAAACAGCGACCCTCCCAGCCAGAACGGCAGATGGTTCAGGTGAATACCCGTGATCATCCATTCCGGAATGAACGAGATGACGATCAGGTAGAGCGCACCCACCAGAGTAATCCGCGTCAGTACTTCGTTGATGTAGTCCGCCGTGCGCTTGCCCGGACGAATGCCCGGAATGAAGCCGCCATACTTCCGCATATTATCGGCAACTTCGCTGGGATTGAAGACGATCGACACGTAGAAGTACGCAAAGAAAATAATGCCGACGGCATACAGCACGGTATAGAGCGGCTCGCCCCATCCCAGCATGCGCATCAGGTCCCCGATGTAGCGGCTGTTGCGCAGACCGTAGCCGACCGTCTGCGGCAAGGTCAGAATCGAAGACGCGAAAATCACCGGCATCACGCCGCCCGCATTCACCCGCAGCGGAAGATGCGTCGACTGCCCGCCCATCACCTTTCGTCCCACCACGCGCTTGGCATACTGCACCGGAATCCGCCGTTCGCAGCGCTCGACGTACACGATGAACGCCACCACGGCGATCATGAAGACCACCAGCCCCACCATCAAAACCGGGGTGATCGCACCCCAGGTTCCATTCCTGGCTTTATCCCAGAGATCCATTACGCCGCGCGGCAAGCCCACTACAATGCCGGCGAAGATCAGCAGCGACATGCCGTTGCCGATTCCGCGGTCGGTGATCTGCTCGCCCAGCCACATGACGAATGCGCTGCCCGTGGTCAGAGTCAGCATCGTCATCAGGATGAAGCTGGGACCCGGATGAAGCACAAAGTCACCAGCCTTCTCCAATCCAATTGCAATGCCGAACGATTGCACCGCGCTGAGGATGACCGTGATGTAACGGGTCCACTGGGTAATTTTCTTGCGCCCCAGTTCGCCTTCTTTTTGCAGCTTGGCCAGTGGTTCATACACCACGGTCAAAAGCTGCAAAATGATCGATGCCGTGATGTACGGCATGATGCCCAGGGCAAACAGCGTAAGCCGGCGCAGATTGCCGCCGGAAAACAGATCGACGAAACCGAGCAACGATCCCCGGTTCTGATTGAAGAAGTCTTCAAGCTTCAGGAAGTTTACGCCCGGAGTCGGAAGATGCCCGCCCAGCCGGTAGATCGCGAGCATGGCCAGCGTAAACAGCACCCGCTTGCGCAGGTCGGGGATACGGAAGATGTTCGCCAGCTTCTCAAACATTACTGCAAGACCTCAATCTTGCCGCCTGCCTTGGTGATTTTTTCCTGGGCTGACTTGGAAAACTTGTGCGCGTGTACGGTAAGCGCAATCGTCAGCTCGCCGTCGCCGAGAATCTTAACGGGATGCTTCGCCTTGATCACTCCTGCCTTGCGCAAAACCTCGGGCGTGATCGGAGCAGCGTGCAGTTCCTCACCCAGCGCGGCCAGCCGCTCCAGGCTCACGATGTTGAACTCTTTGCGGAAGATGTTGGTGAAGCCGCGCTTCGGCATGCGGCGGTGCAGCGGCATCTGCCCGCCCTCAAACCCGCGGATCAGGCGCATACCGGTGCGCGAACGCTGCCCCTTATGTCCTCGCGTGGAAGTCTTGCCCATCCCGGAGCCCATGCCGCGCCCCACCCGCTTGCGCTTTTCCGACGCCTTCTTCGGTGCTCGAATGTTGGATAAATTCATAAGTAAGCCCAGGTTTCAAAGTTTCAGGGTTTCAAAGTTTCGAGGAGCTGAATCCGCCTTGAAACCTTTGAACTCTGAAACCTTGAAACATTTCTACTTCAAAATCTCCACCAAATGCGGAACCTTCGCCACCATACCGCGAATCGCTGGGTTATCGGGACGCTCGATCACCTGATTCAACCGGGTGAATCCCAGCCCTTTGACCACCCGCTTCTGTTTCACCGGGGCACAAATGGCAGAAACCACCCACTTCAGGTGAATTTTCCCAGCAACCGCCTTCGGTTTTTTCGTCGTCATCGCTAACCCCTCAGTGGTCAGTGGTCAGTGACCAGTGGCCAGTTCTTCCTAATTTCGACCTCGCTCGGAGCGCCGCTTCTCGGTACTCGGGACTCGGGACTCGGTACTAGATCTCCTGCATCGACTTGCCGCGCATCGCAGCCACGCTCTCGCGGCTCTTCAAACTTCGCAGCGCGGCGAACGTCGCCTTAATTACGTTATGCGGATTGGTGGTGCCAATCGACTTGGTCAGCACATTCTGAATTCCCACCGAGGTCATCACCGCCCGCACCGCGCCTCCGGCAATCACTCCCGTGCCTTCCGGAGCCGGTTTCAACAACACTTTGCCCGCCCCATAGCGTCCCAGCACCAGATGCGGAATGCTGGTCTGCGTCAGGTTGACTTTAATCAGATTCTTCTTCGCCGACTCAATCGCCTTGCGAATGGCCTGCGGAACTTCCTTGGCCTTGCCCGCCCCGTGACCCACCACCGCCGCCGACGGATCGCCCACCACCACCAGCGCGGCGAACGAAAGATTCTTGCCGCCCTTCACCACTTTGGTGACGCGGTTGATGGCCACAACCTGATCTTTCAACTGAAACGAATTCGGATCCAGCTTCTTGATTACTGTTGGCATTCTTTAAACTCTCATTTCATTTGGCGATTTTGTGATCGGGCGACTTAGCGATTGAAAACCAACTACGCATTTTCAATCGCCCAATGACTCAATCGCACAATCGCTCAATCTCTAGAATTGCAATCCCGCTTCGCGCGCCGCATCCGCCAGCGCCTTCACGCGCCCGTGATAGATATAGCCGCCGCGGTCAAACACAACCTTGCTCACACCCTTCGCCTTGGCGCGCTCCGCAATCATCTTGCCCACATTCTTGGCCGCCGCCAGATTGCCGCCGGTACGCCGGTCTTCCTTCTTGCCTTCAGCCGAACTCGCCGATACCAGCGTGTTGCCGTGCAGGTCATCGATCACCTGCACATAAATGTGATTCAGCGAACGGTACACATTCAACCGTGGACGCTCCGCCGTGCCTTGCATCTTCTTGCGGATGCGGTCGTGTACGTGCCCGCGCTTCTGATTTTTAGAAATTCTAGTCAGCATAAAATCTGTCCTTAGTCGCTCTCAAAACCGGTTTTAGGTGATAGGTCACAGGTTTTTGGTGTTGGGTTTCCTAAGACCCAAGACCCGACACCCAAGACCTGCCTATTTCGCTCCGGTCTTACCGACCTTCTTCTTCAACCGCTCGCCCGCGTACCGCACGCCCTTGTTCTTATACGGATCGGGCGGACGCAGCGACCGCATTTCAGCCGCGACTTGCCCCACCTGCTGCCGGTCGATCCCGGTAAGCGCAATCTTCGTCTGCTTGGGATCGACGGTCGCGTCAACCCCCGTCGGCAACGGATATTCGATGGGATGCGAGTAACCGAGATTGAACACGATCATCCCCTTACCCTTCATCTCGGCGCGATAGCCGATACCGACGATTTCCAGTTCGCGCGTCCAGCCCTTGGTAACGCCTTCGACAGCGTTGTTTACCAGGGCTCGCGCCAGCCCATGCACGGCGGCCTGCGAATCGTTCTCGCGGATGGCCACGATGTGCCCGTCCTTCTGTTCAACCTTGATGCCGGCGGGAAGAGCCGTGTCCAGCTTGCCCTTTGGTCCCTGCACCAGCACCGTGTTGCCTTCGACTTTGACCGTCACCCCTTTGGGGATCGGGATCGGCTTTTTTCCAATTCTCGACATAAGTTTTCAGCTCTTAGCTCCCAGCTTCTTCAACCCCGCGCCTTTGCTGACGGCTGACGGTCGAGCGCTGACAGCTGCCTTACCAGATTTCGCACAACAGTTCGCCACCCACACCTTCTTTGCGGGCCTGCCGTCCAGTCATCACTCCCCGCGGCGTGGTCAGGATGTTGATCCCCATACCGCCCAGCACGCGCGGAATCTCGCTGCGCCGCACATAAACCCGGCACCCCGGCCGCGACACGCGCTCCGCCTTCGAAATCGCGGCTTCATTGTGCGCGCCGTATTTCAAATAAATCCGGATGACCTTGTGGCCTTCTTCTTCCGTGGCCTTGAAGTTCGAGACGTAGCCCTCTTCCTTCAAAATGCGGGCAATCTCCAGCTTCAGCCGCGAGGCCGGAATGTCCACCTTCTGGTGCCGCGCCTGGAGCGCATTGCGCACCCTCGTCAGCATATCTGCGACCGGATCGGTCAACCTCATCGTTTGCTTCTCCTCTTGCCACCCGTTCGCTCCGCGTCTCGCGGAGAACCTGCGGCGGCTTGTCTACCAACTCTTTACCGTTGCGTGCTTACAACTGTCGTCCAACCGCGCCCTGCACCTACCACGACGACTTCGAAACTCCAGGAATCTCCCCGCGCAGCGCCAGCCCGCGGAAGCACAGGCGGCATAGCCCGAACTTGCGCAGGTAAGCCCGCGGCCGTCCGCAAATCTTGCAGCGGTTGTGCCGGCGCGAGGAAAACTTCGGCGTCTTCTCTTTCTTGTCGCGCGCCAGCTCAAACTTCTTTTCGATCTTCGCGTCTTTCACTCGTTTTGCTGTAGTCATGAATTCCTTAAAAGTCTTGTTGTTAGAACCTGAAACCTGAAACCTGAAACTTGAAACATGAAGCCTTGAAACTTTGCCTCTACTGCGCCCGGAACGGCATGCCCAGATGCTTTAACAGCGAGCGCGCCTGATTATCGTTCGCCGCTGTCGTCACAATGGTCACGTTCATGCCCTTCAACTTGTCGACTTTCTCGTAGGAAATCTCCGGGAAGATCAACTGATCGTGCAGCCCCAGCGTGTAATTGCCGCGTCCGTCGAACGACTTGGTGGAAACTCCCTTGAAGTCGCGCACCCGTGGCAGAACGATATTGAGCAGCCGGTCGAGGAATTCATACATGCGGTCGCCGCGCAGCGTCACCATGGTTCCGATGGCCTGCCCTTCGCGCACCTTGAAAGCCGCAATCGACTTCTTGGCCTTGGTGATGATCGGCTTCTGGCCCGTGATCTGTCCCAACTCGTTCACCGCCGGATCGAGAATCTTCGAGTTCTGCGTAGCCTCGCCCATGCCCATGTTGACCACAATCTTATTCAGCCGGGGAACCGCCATCGCATTCTTCAGTTCCAGTTCTTTCAACAAAGCCGGCGCCACTTCCTTTTCGAACTTCGCGCGCAGCCGCGGCCGTTCCTTGGCGCTATGGTGCGCCTGCGCCGGCTTCGCCTGCTCCTGCCCCGAATCCTTCGAACCCTTCTTTTCTCTCTCTTTTGCCATCACGTCTCCCGACAAATTTAGTAATTTTGTAATCGGGTAATTTGGTAATTTGAAACCCGGCGCGTTTTCAAATTGCCAAATTACTCAATTACCAAATTGCCAAATCCTACTTATCCAATGTCGTTCCGCACTTCTTGCAAACCCGCACCTTGCGGTCGCCGCGCACTTCGTGTCCCAGGCGCACCGGACCGCACGTGGGGCAAACCAGCTGCACATTGGACAATGCAATCCGGCTCTCCTGCTCCGCAATGCCGCCCTTGATGTTACGCTGCGGGTTCGGGCGCACGTGCTTTTTCACCATCATCACGTGCTCGACCAGAAGCTTGTTATCGTTGGGAAACACGCGCAGCACGCGCCCTTCCTTGCCTTTATCCCGCCCCGTGATCACCTTCACGTTGTCGTTGCGGCGGATATCGACTCGCTTTTGTACTGTGCTAACTGTTCTCATCTCAACCCCATTTAGTAATTGGGTAATTTAGTAATTGGGTAATTTGAAAGCCAAAGCGCGGCCGGTTTTTCAATTACTCAATTACCAAATTTCCCAATTACTCAATTTTTCTCGCCTGCCTAAATCACTTCAGGCGCCAGCGAAACGATCTTCAAAAATTTCTTTTCCCGCAGCTCGCGCGCTACCGGACCAAAGACGCGCGTTCCCACCGGCTCGCCCGCATCGTTGATCAGCACCGCGGCATTCTGGTCGAAGCGGATGTAGGTGCCGTCGCGCCGCCGGTGCTCCTTGCGGGTGCGCACAATCACCGCCTTCACCACTTTGCCCTTCTGCACCTGGCCTTCGGGAGCCGCTTCCTTCACCGCCGCCGTGATTATGTCGCCCAGCCCGGCATTCAGCCCGGTCGCCCCGCCCAGCGGCAGAATCATCTGCAGCTTGCGGGCGCCGGAGTTATCGGCGACCTCCAGCATGCTTCTCATCATCACAGCCATGGCTTCAATCTCCCGTTCCTTACTGTCATCCCGAGCAAGCGCTTTTTATTTCGCTCTGTCATCCTGAGCGAGACGTTTTTTGTCTCGCGAAGGATCTGGGCGCGCCGCGATCATTTTCGCGTTCTTTGCGAAAATGCTGACTCGCGCGTTCGGCGCGCATCCCTACTTCCTTACTTGGTCTCCGGTTCAATCACAATTTCCGGCACCAGCGCCGTCTTGCGCACAATGTCTTTCAGCTTCCAGCGCTTCAACTTCGAGAGCGGACGCGTCTCCTCGATCCGCACTACATCGCCCACATGCGCTTCATTCTTCTCGTCGTGCGCATAAAACTTCTTGTTGCGCGCCACCACCCGTCCGTAAAAAGGATGCGCCTTCTTGCGCGTCACCTTGACCACGATCGTCTTCTGCATGCGGTTGGCGACCACTTCTCCCACCACTTCCTTGCGCCGGCCCTGCACGTGTTCGCTCGCGGGTGTTGCTTTACCGGTTGCGGTTTCCGCCATTATCTTTTCTCCGTTGCCGCGGCGCGCGTGCGCTCGCCCAGGATCGTGTTGACCCGCGCAATGTCTTTGCGCAGCCCGCGAATCTTTTTCAGGCTCTCGGTCTGGCCCATGTTCAGCTGAAACTTCAGCTTGAACAGCTGGTCCGCGAGGTCCCGCCCCTGGTGCTGCAGCTCGTCGTCAGTTAAGTTTCGAACTTTGTCTGCCTTCATAAAATTCCTCAAGAGCTTTCATTTCCTGGCCGAAGCCCGGCAGCGAAAGCCCGAAGCCCGCCTTTAATGCGCTGTGTCGCGCTTGACCAAGGTCGTACGCAGCGGCAGCTTGTGCGACGCCAACCGCATGGCTTCGGTCGCATCTACGACCGTGACCCCTTCCATTTCAAACAGAATCTTTCCCGGCCGCACCACCGCCACCCAGTGATCGGGCGCGCCCTTGCCCTTGCCCATACGGGTTTCGGCCGGCTTCTTGGTGACCGGCTTGTCGGGAAACACCCGGATCCAGATCTTCCCGCCGCGCTTCACGAAACGAGTCATGGCCACGCGGCTGGCTTCGATCTGACGGTCGGTAATCCATCCCGGCTCCAGCACCTTCAGCCCAAAATCGCCAAACGCCAGCGTGCTGCCGCGCCAGGCCTTGCCTGTCATGCGGCCGCGCTGCTGCTTGCGGTACTTCACTTTCTTTGGCATCAACATAAATTAGCTCTCAGCTCTCAGCTGTCAGCCCTCAGCCAAACCCGCTCTGCCTTTACTGACGGCTGAGAGCTGATGGCTGATAGCTGTTATTCAGAACGCGCCTACGCCCTGCTGCTGTTCCTTCTTCTTAGTCGGGAGAATTTCGCCCTTGTACACCCAAACCTTCACCCCGATCACACCGTAAGTCGTCCGGGCTTCGGAAAATCCGTACTCGATATCCGCACGCAGCGTATGCAGCGGCAAACGCCCCTGCAGATACCACTCCGAGCGCGCGATTTCATTTCCGTTTAACCGTCCGCTCACCCGAACCTTGATTCCCTTGCAACCGAAGCGCAGAGCCGAATCCACCGCCTTGCGCATCGCCCGCCGGAAGCCCACGCGTTTTTCCAGCTGAAGCGCGATCGCCTCTGAAACCAGCTGGGCATCGAGTTCGGGCTTGTGCACTTCCTGGATGTCGACAAACATTTCGCGCGATGTGCGCTTCTGCAGATCGGCCTTCAGCTTGTCGATCTCCGCGCCCTTGCGTCCGATGATGATTCCGGGACGCGCCGTCTTGATAATGATGCGCAGCTTGTTGCCCGGACGCTCGATCTCAATCGAGCTTACGCCCGCCGACTTGAGCTTTTCCTTCAGCTCGTTCTTCAGCTTGACGTCTTCGAGCAGCAGCTTGTCGTAGTCCCGCTCCACAAACCAGCGCGACTTCCACGGCTTGGTGTAGCCGAGGCGAAAACCATAAGGATGGACTTTTTGTCCCATTGCTTCTCCTAATCAAACCCTTCGAAACCGCAACCCAACTCGAACGCAGCAACCGATCTACCGTAGCGCCGGCGTCCCGCCGGCAGTCCGGCGGGCGTCTCGCCCGCCGCGCCGCCACTACTTTGCTGCCACTTTCTTCTTACTCGTTTTCCCCGCCGCTTTCTTCGCCACCGGAGCCCGCCGCTTTGCCGGAGCCCCAGCCGATGCCGCCCGCGTCTGCCCTGAAGTGTGAGCCGCACCATTTCCGCGCTCCGCCAAAATTAACGTAATGTGCGCGATGCGCCGTTGATAACGGAAAGCCCGTCCCTGCGGCGCTGGACGAATGCGCTTCATGCGAGGGCCGTCGTTCGCGATGGCGCTCTTCACATACAAATTGTCCAGCTCGATATCCAGATTCTTCTCCGCGCTGAGGAAGTTCGCATTGTCGAGCGCCGACTGCAGCAGCTTGCCCACGTGCGCCGCCACCCGCTTCTTGGTGAACAACAGCGTGTTGCGCGCTTCTTCCACCTTGCGCCCTTTGATCAACTCCAGCACCAGGCGCGCCTTCTGCGGCGAGACTCGCAAGTAACGCATTTCCGCTCGAAATTCCATATTCTCGTCTCTGTTCTAAGCCTTTCGCCCTGTTAACCTGGGTCTCTTAACCTGGGTTAAGCGGAGGGTTAGGGCCTAACCCCTTTTATGCCTTCGGCGCCGCAGGCGGTGCCGAGGGCGTAATCGCTCCCGGACCTCCCGGAATGCCCGCCGGCTTCGCCGCCACTTCCGTCGCCGCCCGCATGGAGTGGCCTTTGAAGTTGCGCGTAAAGCTGAACTCGCCCAGCTTGTGCCCCACCATGTTCTCGGTCACGTATACCGGGATAAATTTCTTGCCGTTGTGCACCGCGATGGTATGACCCACCATCTCCGGAACCACGGTGGAGCGCCGCGACCAGGTGCGCAAAACTTTCTTTTCGTTGCGCGAATTCATGCCTTCCACCCGCGACATCAGGAAGCCATCCACGAACGCGCCTTTTTTCGTTGAACGTGCCATAAATTTGCTCTCAACCTCAAACTAATTCTTGTCATTCCGAGCGCAGCGAGGAACCTTGGTTTTTAGCCCTTCTACTTCAGCCGCTCTTACTTCTTGCCTCTGCGATTCACAATAAACTTATCCGTCCGCTTGTTATTCCGCGTCTTGTAGCCGCGAGTCGGCTGTCCCCACGGCGTCACCGGATGCCTGCCCCCCGAAGTCTTGCCCTCGCCGCCGCCGTGCGGATGATCCACCGGATTCATCGAAACGCCGCGGTTCACGGGGCGCCATCCCAGCCAGCGCGTGCGTCCCGCCTTGCCGATGGTGATGTTCTCGTGATCCAGATTCCCCACCTGGCCAATCGTCGCCATGCAGTCCTGCGAAATCTTCCGGGTTTCGCCCGAAGGCAATTTCACCAAAGCGTAATCGGATTCCTTCGCAATCAACTGCGCCGCCCCGCCCGCCGAGCGCACCATCTGCGCCCCCTTGCCCGGCTTCAGTTCCAGATTGTGAATCGAGGTGCCGGGTGGAATATTGCGCAGCGGCAAGGCGTTGCCCACAAGAATATCGGCCTCGGGTCCGCTCACCACTTTCTGTCCCACCTTCATTCCTTCGGGCACCAGGATGTAACGCTTCTCGCCATCCGCGTAGGCCAGCAGCGCAATGCGCGCCGAACGGTTGGGATCATATTCAATCGTCGTTACCGTCGCGGGAATGCCCGCCTTCTCCCGCTTGAAGTCGATGATGCGCAGCTTCTGTTTGTGTCCGCCGCCACGATGCCAGCTGGTGATGTCGCCCGAGTTGCGGCGCCCGCCAGTGCGCTGCTTCTTCTCGATCAGCGGCTTGTGCGGATGCCTGGTCGTAATGTCGTCATTGACGATCGTCGTGCGGTAGCGCAACGTCTGCGTCGTCGGTCTGTATGTCTTGATTGCCATAAAAATCAGCCTTTAGCTCTTAGCCGTTAGCCCTTAGCAAAACCCCTGTCATTCCGAACCGGCGTTCTTTGCCGGTGAGGAATCTGCTTCTCTTGCCGAGTGCTTCCTACAAATTCTGCGCGTACTCCGGCATCTTCTCGCCGGCCCGCAGCCGTACATACGCCTTTTTCCAGTCCGGACGGTAGCCGGCAAACTTTCCCCGCCGGCGTTCTTTTCCCGGATACATCGCCGTGCGCACGGAAAGCACTTTCACCTTGAAAATCGTCTGCACCGCCTGCTTCACTTCCGTCTTCGTCGCCCCCGGCGCAACCTGGAAGACCAGCGTGTTCTGGTTTTCTTTGATCGCTAAACCTTTTTCGGTAATCACCGGACGGCGAATAATCTGGTATGCGGATTTCATATTGATTAGGCCCTAGGCCACCTCCGCCGCTTTTTCATGCCGCACGCGCTTGCGCGGAGAAGCCGACGCCTTTTTCGCGCCCTCGCCTTCTTCTTTCGCGTGCTTGCGCTGCCGCTTCGGCAAGGTGTCTTTCAATGTGAGCTGCAATTTCTCGAGGGCGGGATGGGAAAAAATCACGCGATCATAACGCAACAAGTGATATGGATGCACCTCATTGCCCGGAATGAGTTCGACCCCTTTAATGTTGCGCGCGCTCAATTCCAGGTTGCGGTTCGCGGCGTTCGGCGCTTCCACGATCAGCACCGTCTTCTCCACTTTCAAAGCCTCCAGCGCCGCCCGGAACTCCTTGGTCTTCGGTTCCTTCACGTCGAACGCATTCACGATCGTGAGCTTGCCATCGGCAAACTTCGAAGCCAGCGCCGAGCGCAACGCGCCCAGCAACTTCTTGCGCGGGAAGGCATAGTCGTAAGACCGCGGCGTCGGACCATGTACCGTCGCGCCGTGCCTCCACAGTGGCGACCGGATCGAGCCGATACGCGCCCGCCCCGTGCCCTTCTGCTTCCACAGCTTCTTGCCCGAACCGGAAACCTGCCAGCGGGCCTTGGTGGCATGCGTTCCGCGGTGCTGCCCGGCGCGGTAATGCTTCACCGCCTCCCAGAGCAGGTCTTCGTTGACCGCGCCGAAAATCTCATCGGCGAGATCGAACGTACCGACCTTGTCGCCGCTCAAATTGTGAATATCAATGGTTGCCATAATCGCTTCTCAGTACTCGGTACTCACAACTATGCTTTCTTCGCCGCTCGCTTTGCCGCCTTCAACGGATCGACCGTAGCCGAACCCGCAAATCCCCGGCGCTCTCTGGGCGGCTTCTTCGCCTTGGTGATCACGATGTAGCCGCCCTGCGGCCCCGGCACACTGCCTTCCACCACCAGCAGATTCTCGTCTTTATCTACACCCAGCACTCGCAGGTTGCGCTGCGTCACCCGCGCATGCCCCATGTGTCCCGACATGCGCATGCCTTTAAACACGCGCGAAGGAAACGCGGAGGAGCCAATCGAACCCGTAATCTGGAACATCGAGCCGTGCGACTTGGGACCGCCGCCAAAATGATGCCGCTTGACCACGCCCTGGAAGCCTTTTCCCTTGCTCACTCCCACGATGTCGACAAACTTTTCGCCTTCAAAAATCTCGACCAGCACGCGGTCACCGACCTTGACCGCGCCATCACCATCGCCATCCGACTCGAGCGGCACTTCGCGCATGAACTTCACCGGCGGAAGATTATTCTTCGCCAGATGTCCGCGCGCCGGCTTCGTCAGCCGCGACTCTTTCACAAACTCGACCAGGCCAATCTGCGCCGCTTCGTAGCCATCCTTCACCGCCAGCTTGTGCTGGGTCACCACGCAAGGACCAGCCTGCAGCACCGTGACCGGGCGCACGTCGCCCTTGGAGTCAAACAGCTGCGTCATGCCGACCTTCTTGCCCAGAATGCCTGTAACCTTAATCGCCATCTTCGTCTCCACCCAGCTTGGCTCGTCGCTATTGCGACGGCTATTGGCTGGTACTGTGGCGCGGGCGCCCTCGCCCGCGAAACCTGCGGAGCTTCGCTCCGCCGGACAGCCGAGGGCGGCTGTCCCCACATAATCTATTTATGTTCTTTCCCGAAAGCCTTAATCTCCACATCCACGCCCGCCGGCAGATCCAGCTTCATCAGCGCATCCACCGTCTGCTGCGTCGGCTCAAGAATGTCGAGCAAACGCTTGTGGGTGCGGATCTCAAACTGCTCCCGCGACTTCTTATCCACGTGCGGCGAACGCAGCACGCAGTACTTGTTCTTCATCGTGGGCAAAGGAATCGGCCCTGCGATCTGTGCCCCGGTGCGCCGCGCCGTTTCCACGATCTCGCCCGTCGACTGATCCAGGATGCGGTAGTCGTAAGCCTTCAACCGAATGCGAATTCTTTCTTTTCCAATCACTGTTTCACTCTCTCTAACCCCTCCCGGCGTCTCCGGAAGGAAAGAACCAGCGGCAGGATGCAAGCCGCGTTTTCAAATTCAGAAGTAAGAATTCAGAATGCGGAAGTTACTGGTTCTTACTTTTGCATTCTTACTTCTGACTTCTGCCTTCCCTTACTGCACAATCTCCGCAATCGTTCCGGCGCCCACCGTGTGCCCGCCTTCGCGAATGGCGAAGCGCAAGCCCTTTTCCATCGCCACCGGCGTGATCAACTCAATTACCAGGCTCACGTTGTCCCCGGGCATCACCATCTCGGTACCCGCCGGCAACTCCGCCACGCCGGTCACATCCGTCGTGCGCAAATAAAATTGCGGACGATATCCCTTGAAGAATGGCGTATGCCGCCCACCCTCTTCTTTGGTCAGAATGTAGACTTCGGCCTTGAACTTGGTGTGCGGCGTGATCGATCCCGGCTTCGCCAGTACCATGCCGCGCTCCACATCTTCTTTCGCAATGCCGCGCAGCAGCAGGCCGGCGTTGTCGCCCGCCAGACCTTCGTCCAACTGCTTCTTAAACATTTCGACGCCGGTCACAACCGTCTTGCGCGTCTCGCGGAAGCCGACAATTTCCACTTCCTCGCCGACTTTCACCTTGCCGCGCTCGATACGCCCTGTGACCACCGTGCCCCGCCCTTGAATCGAGAAAATATCTTCAATCGGCATCAGGAACGGCTTGTCCAACTCGCGCGCCGGTTGCGGCACGCTCTTGTCCACCGCCTCCATCAAAGCGTCGATCTGCTTCTCCCACTTTTCTTCTCCGTTTAAAGCCCCTAAAGCAGATAGACGAATCACCGGCACATCGTCGCCGGGAAACTTGTAGCTTTTCAGCAGCTCGCGCACTTCGAGCTCGACCAGGTCGAGCAGCTCCGGATCATCCACCGCATCGCACTTGTTCAACGCAACGACGATATAAGGCACACCCACCTGCCGCGCCAGCAGCACGTGCTCGCGGGTCTGCGGCATCGGACCATCGGTCGCCGCGACGACCAGAATCGCGCCATCCATCTGCGCTGCGCCCGTGATCATGTTCTTGATGTAGTCGGCGTGGCCGGGGCAATCGACGTGCGCGTAGTGCCGGTTCGCCGTCTCATACTCCACGTGCGCCGTAGCGATGGTGATGCCGCGCGCCTTTTCTTCCGGAGCGTTATCAATCGAATCAAACGACCGGAACACGATCTTCGGATTATGCTTCTGCAAAACTTTGGTGATGGCCGCCGTCAACGTGGTCTTGCCATGGTCGATGTGACCAATCGTCCCCACGTTGCAGTGCGGCTTGGTACGATCAAATTTCTCTTTCGCCATTTCTATTTCCCTCGCTACGACGGAACCAAATCATTCCCGTCGCCATATTTCTCGTAGTACGCGCCCAGGAACTGCGCCCTTTCTACTAATCCATCTGAGACGATCCAGCTTTCAAACCGCTCGCACTCCGATTGATACCGGCCACGAAACTTCTCGAAGTTCCGATGCCAGTCCCACCTGTCCTTCACTCGATACTGCCGAGCCTCCGGAGACTCGCACCAGACCTCGCTAAACAGGTAACCATCAGCCTCGAATAACAACCGCGCCCATGGCCCCTCAGTACCGAAAACTGCTTCAAACTCCGCCCGCCTGCCGTCCGCAATCCAAAATCTTCGATCAACTACGAACCGCGGGGAGTTCAGTCACTTCGTCGTCCCCTGCACCTTGGCGATGATTTCCTCCGCCACCGACCGCGGAGCCTCCTCATAGCGCGCGAAGTGCATCGAGTACTCGGCCCGACCCTGCGTCGACGAGCGCATGTGGGTCGCATACCCAAACATCTCAGCCAGTGGAACGATCGCCTTGATCACCTGCGATCCGGCGCGATGCTCCATGCCCTCAATGCGTCCGCGACGCGAACTCAGGTCGCCCATAATCACGCCGGCGTAGTCTTCCGGCGTAACCACTTCAACCGCCATCACCGGCTCCAGCAACACCGGAGAAGCCTTGCGCGCAGCTTCTTTGAACGCCATCGAACCGGCAATCTTGAACGCCATTTCGTTCGAATCGACGTCATGGTAGCTGCCGTCGTAAAGCGTAGCCTTCACATCGACCATCGGGTAGCCCGCCAGAATTCCGCCTTCCAGCGCTTCCTGAATTCCCTGATCGATCGGCTTGATGAATTCTTTGGGCACCGAACCGCCAACGATGTCGTTGACGAATTCATAGCCTGTGCCCGCTGGTTGTGGATCCAGTCTGATCTTCGCGTGCCCGTACTGCCCGCGGCCGCCGGTTTGGCGGATGTATTTGCCTTCCGCCTCGGAATGCCTACGAATGGTCTCGCGATACGCCACCTGCGGTTTGCCGACGTTGGCCTCGACTTTGTACTCGCGCATCATGCGGTCGACAATGATTTCCAGATGCAACTCGCCCATGCCGCTGATGATGGTCTGTCCACTGTCGGGATCGGTGTGAACTTTAAAGGTGGGATCTTCCTGGGCGAGGCGGCCAAGCGCCATGCCCATTTTTTCCTGATCGGCCTTGGTCTTCGGCTCAACCGCAACCGAAATCACGGGAACCGCAAACGTAATATTTTCCAGCGCAATGGGATGATCTTCGCTGCAAATCGTATCGCCCGTGCTCACGCCTTTGAGTCCAACGGCCGCGCAAATATCGCCCGCCAGAATCTCGCTGATTTCTTCCCGCTTATTGGCATGCATCTTCAGCAGCCGTCCAATGCGCTCACTCCTGCGCCGGCCCGTGTTCAGCACGGAGTCCCCGGTCTTCAGCTGCCCGGAATAAACGCGAATGAATGTCAACTGGCCGACAAACGGATCGGCCATAATCTTGAACGCCAGCGCGGAGAACGGCTCCTTGTCGTCAGCGTGACGGAAAATCTTTTCCCCGTTATCGGGATTCAGCCCATGCGTTTCCGGCACATCGAGCGGCGAAGGCAGATAATCCACCACCGCATCCAGCAGCGGCTGCACACCCTTATTCTTGAATGCCGTCCCCACCACCACCGGAAACACCTTCAGCGCAATGGTCGACTTGCGCAGCGATGCCCGCAACGCGTCCGCGCTAATCTCTTCGCCTTCCAAAAACTTGTGCAGAATTTCGTCGTCGTTCTCGGCAATGCTTTCGACCAACTGGGCGTGGAATGCTTCGGCTTTCTTCTTCAGCTCGGCGGGGATTTCTTCCGTGACGTACTCCGCCCCCATCGTGTCGTCTTCCCACACGATCGACTTCATGTTGATCAGATCAATGACGCCCTTGAATTTGTCTTCCTGGCCAATTGGAATCTGAATGGCGACGGGCTTGGCGCTAAGCCGCTTGCGGATGGTATCGATGGCATGCTCAAAATCCGCACCCATCTTGTCGATTTTATTGATGAAGCAAATGCGCGGCACGCCGTACTTATCGGCCTGACGCCAAACTTTTTCCGACTGCGGCTGCACCCCGTGCACGGCGTCAAATACCGCGACCGCGCCATCAAGCACGCGCAGCGAGCGCTCCACCTCCGCCGTGAAATCCACGTGGCCAGGCGTATCGATAATGTTGATGCGAATGTCGCGCCAGGTGCAAGTGGTCGCCGCGGACGTAATCGTAATGCCGCGCTCCTGCTCCTGCTCCATCCAGTCCATGGTCGCAGTGCCTTCGTGCACCTCTCCGATGCGGTGCGTCTTTCCCGTATAGAACAGGATACGCTCCGTCGTAGTGGTCTTTCCGGCATCGATGTGGGCCATGATGCCGATGTTCCTGCAGCGTTCTAATGGGACTGTTCTGGGCACGACGCTCTAACTCTTTCTGGGCTCCAACAGCTAATTAAAATTTGGCGATTGCGTCATCGGGCGATTTGGCGATTGAACGCCTCAATGACGATGCGCATTTCAAATCACTCAATGACCCGATCACTCAATGACTCAATGCTTCTTACCACCGGTAGTGGGCGAAAGCCTTGTTAGCTTCCGCCATGCGATGTACGTCTTCCTTCTTCTTGATGGCCGCGCCTTTTCCGTTGGCTGCGTCCAGCAATTCGTTGCTCAACTTGTCGACCATGCCTCGCTCCGCACGTCCGCGCGCATACGTCAGCAGCCAGCGAATCGCCAGCGACGTTCGCCGGTCGGCATTCACTTCCACCGGCACCTGATAGTTCGCGCCGCCGACGCGCCGAGTCTTCACCTCGAGCAACGGCTTGGCATTCTCGACCGCCTTCGTGAACAGCTTCAAAGCTTCGTCGCCGCCTTTTTCCTGCACCTTAGTCAGGGCTTCGTAGAAAATGCCCTCGGCGGTGGAGCGCTTGCCCTGCCACATCATCGAGTTGATGAACTTCGTCACCAGATTTGACCCATAAACGGCGTCGGCTGGCACGGTCCGCTTTACTGTATGTCCTTTACGAGGCATAAGCTCTTAGCCCTTCTTCGCCCGCTTGGCGCCATATTTCGAACGTCCCTGCTGGCGGCCGGCCACGCCCACCGCATCCAGCGTGCCGCGAATCACGTGGTAGCGCACCCCCGGCAGATCCTTCACGCGGCCACCGCGGATCAGCACGATCGAGTGTTCCTGCAGGTTGTGGCCAACACCGGGAATGTAAGTCGTAACTTCAATTCCATTGGTCAGCCGCACGCGTGCGACTTTGCGCAACGCCGAGTTCGGCTTCTTGGGGGTCTGCGTGTACACGCGGGTGCAAACACCGCGCTTCTGCGGACATCCCTGCAACGCCGGGCTCGCCGTCTTATAACGAGGCCGCTTACGGCCATCACGCACCAATTGATTAAAAGTAGGCACTCTTTGCCGCTCCTTGATTTCCTAGCAACTTCAATCGCTTAACAAATTCGCGCACCGCAACCCACCCTCGCAGGCGCGCAGCGTCATCCGCTTTCCCGGTTCGCAATTGCATGATCCGGACTGGCAGGCTCAACCGGCCAACCATGCTTCTCGCCGCACACCAGTCACGGAGAGAGATTCTGGGTTCCCGTTCTAGATTTGAACTGTCGACGGTGGCACCCGGCCAAAACTGCGGGGGTACTCCGTATCGCCAGCTCTGTCCTGCATATCCTTCCGCGGACCACCGTTGCGCCTGACTCAGGCGCGCCAGAAGCCCGAGGGCGAAAGGCAGCGCAGGAACATTTCAGCGAGGAAAGTTTCCGAACTCAAACTCAATCCGAAAACGCATTTTCTCGAAAGCTCAACCCCAAGTCCGCGCAATACTCCTCGGAACTCACGGC
The DNA here is from genome assembly GCA_963818865.1 of uncultured Acidobacteriaceae bacterium. Lineage (GTDB taxonomy): Bacteria > Acidobacteriota > Terriglobia > Terriglobales > Acidobacteriaceae > Sulfotelmatobacter. The sequence continues at coordinate 695,857 of CAWFTQ010000009.1, read as the reverse complement.
TTACAGCAAGCTTGGATTTAACTCGCGGAACCAAACTACTATAGCAACTCAAGCGAAACATCGTCAACCCATGTTTTTGCATCCCACTGCAAACGCGGAACAACTTGATCGTGGAAGTGAGGCGTTGCGCCTTCGGCTTGCTGAATCCGCCTCCAGCCTCTACACTACAAAAGTTTTCCGTTCCAATTCATTTCAAGTTCATTTTGAGTTCATTTTAAGAAAAGCGGCTCGCCTGGCCGATGCACGGCAGGCGACGATGAGGTTGCATGCGAAGGTTCGGTTGCGTTCAGTCTGCGGGAATCATCATCTCCGTATTTCTATTTCTAGTGCTGCCAGCCTGCGGCGGGCATAAGCCGCCCGGCGCAAATCCCTTTCCCGCAAAGATTACTCTGAATCCCGCCACCAGCGCTTCCATGCAATTGGGAAGCACTCTGCTGTTCACCGCCGCCGCGCAGAACGCTACCAACGCGAACATTTCTCCCGCCTTTACCTATTCCTTGACCCCCGACAGCCCGAGTGGGATCCTGGACATCTCTCCGGCTGGCTTTGCCTGCGCCGGAAGCTGGAACGCTCCGTACTATAACGTATGCACCCCCGCCGGCACTGGGACAGTGAACGTCGTAGCCTCAGCACTGGGTGCAACCAGCCCACCGACTCTGGTCTTCGTTCATCCGGCAATCGATAACATTCAGATCAGCGTGATGCCACCGGTCAACTCTCCCCCACCCGCATGTCCCACGCAGACCGCCCTGCCTCTCGCCTGCAATATTAAGTTCAACCCCAGTGCCGCAAACTACTGTCTCTCGCAAAACCAGACACAAACTTTGCAAGCCACTGCCTACAGCCAGGGCGTCGATATCACAGCCTCGGTCGGACCCTTCACCTGGACCCAGGCCAATGCGAACGTCGTCACCATCACTCCCATCGTTACTTCTTCCGCTAACGTCGCCACCAACCAGGCAACCGTAGTACCCAGCACGCCCGGCGAGACTCAGGTAGTCGCGACAGCCTCTGGAGTATCCAGCCAGCCCTACATTGCTGAGACTTGCCCAGTGCAGTGCATTGCGCTGCAGATAGGCTCCAACTTCGGCCAGACCGGTTTCATCACGAACAAAGGCACATCGGAGAGCATCACTGCCACGGCAGTCGATGTCCAGGGTTGCATAGTGCCTAAACCGGCGCTGACTTGGACGTCCTCGGCGCCAGCCGCTCTTACCGCAGGCAGCGCCACCACAGGATGCGCCGGTAGCACGACCTGCACTGTTTCTACCGCGCAGCCCGGAGCGGCCGCCATCACGGCCTCGTGTACGCCGCCTACCTGCAACGTCGGATTCCCCCTGGTTCCCGCGGGCCTTCCCACGCTCTATGTCCCGCAACCGGTTTATCCTGTCACAGCCATCTCCGGATTGGTCACCGGAGCCACCTCAGCCACCAGTGTGCTCGCGACCAGTCAGGATTGTTACAGCAGTTCCCTCTGTACCGTTGCCCTTTACGACATCTCGACTTCTAAAAACATTGCAGCCAGTCCCACTTCGATGCCTACGCCACCCAATTCGCTGATGTTCGATCCGGCGGGAGACAAAATCTACTCCGGCAGCCAGTACGGCGCATTGCTCATCACAACCACCAACCTGGGATCTTCCACCACCAGCCCGTTCGCATCTTTGCCGGCCGCCGGCACCACTCTCGGCCTGGTGACCGGCAAAGTCATTGCTGTCTCACCCAACGGCAATTTGGCAGTCTTCTCCGATACTGTCTCCACTCCGAATCAGGTTTACGTCGTCAACACCAGTTCAGCGGCGGCCGCCACTCCTCTGAATATCAATAGCGCCACGACGGCGGCATTTTCACCGGATAGCTCAAAGGCCTTCATCCTGGGCAATGGCGGCAACACTTTATATATTTACTCGCCGCTGCAGGCTCTGCAGACCATTCCTCTGGCCGCGCCTGCCAACGTCATCGCGTTCTCTTCCACCGGAACCTTTGCCCTGCTTGCCGGCGGATCTTCCGACCCTTCTACCTTCGCCATCTACAACACTTGCAACAATTCTCCCGCGTACTTGACTCTGCCAGTACAAACTCCACCCATTCCACCACTGCCCGGTCCACCGATTTTCTTGAAGATGGTCCCTGCCGGCAGCGCGCCCGCAGGCAATCCCAGCGTTCCAACTCTCTTCCAGGACGATCTGAATAACCTCGATGTTTTCGTCGGCGTCGATAGCACCGGCATCGATGTCATCGCCACCACAACCACCACGCCGCTCACTCCACCGGCGGCCACCCTATGCCCAGTGCAGCAGATTGCCTTCGCTGCACAAGCCGCCACTCCGAACCCGGCCTTCTATCCCCTCCACATCAATCTTCTACAGGGCACTTTCAATCCCATCAACTTTTTTGTTTCGCCCAGCGGTTCTGAGATTTATATCGTCACCAGCGACCAGGGCGTCTTGGTCTACAACTTCGGCACCCAATCCGTCAGCACCATCCCACTTAGTGGAGGCGCCGCTCCCGTCGCCGCGGATATGACCGTGGACGGCACACTGCTTTACGTAGCCGGCACCGACGGCATCCTCCACGAACTGAACACTGTTCTTGCCCTGGACGTGTTGGAGATCCCCTTTTTCCAGCTCCCCAACTCCACCAACAACTTTTGCTACCAGAATTACACCTGCTCCTTGGATCTGGTCGCCATGAGACCGTGAGGAAAAGAGATTGAGCGATCGGGGAGATCGGGTCATTGTGCGATTGAAAAGTGGGGTGAAAAGGCTGATCGAAAACAAAACGCAGAGGGATTAAATTGCCCAATCGCCCGATTACAAAATGGCAAAATTACTAGGCTGGCTTCTGCAGTTCCTTGGCCACGCTGTCGAGCACTCCATTCACGAACTGCACCGATTCCAGGCTGGAAAACTTCCGCGCAATCTCCAGCGATTCGTTGATCACCACCGCCCGCGGTGTCTCCGGATAGGCCAGAAACTCCGCCACTCCCGCCCGCAGCAGATTGCGATCCACCGCCGCCATGCGCTCCATGCGCCAGTGTTCCGCATGGCCTTCAATCAGCTTGTCGATTTCCGCCAGGCGATCTGTCGCCACCCGAAACAGATCCTCCGCAAACCCGCGCACATCGGCGCTGGTGCCCGCATGCTCCGTCCAAAACGTGCGCTGCACCTGGTCCACGGTCTGCTTGCCCATGTCCGCTTGAAACAGCATCTGGAGAACCAGTTCGCGAGATTTACGGCGCGTACCCATAGAAGAAGTTGCCAGTGGCTAGTGTCCTGTTGTCAGTTTACTGTAGGAAGGTTATTTGCGCCGCTTCGACTTCGAGGCCTGAACGATCTTTTTAGGTTTGTCATTCCGAACTGAGCCGGAGGCTCGGTGAGGAACCTGCTTCTTGCTGACTGCTGAGTGCTGATTGCTGATAGCTTCCTTCAACCACGCCATCTCCACCGCCGCCAGCGCCGCCTCAAACCCCTTGTTCCCCATCTTCAACCCAGCGCGGTCGATCGCCTGCTCCAGGTTCTCGCAAGTAAGCACACCGAAAGCATGTGGAACTCCCGTCTCCTGCGCCGACTGCCCAATCCCCCGCGTCACTTCATTCACGAGCACGTCGTAGTGCGCCGTATCGCCGCGCAGCAGACAGCCGAGACAGATAATCGCGTCATACTTCTTCGTCTCCGCCAACTTCCGTGCCGCCAAGGGAATCTCAAACGCCCCCGGCACGCGCGCAAGTTCAATATCTTTCTTCTCAGCGCCGGAGCGCACCAGCCCATCGACTGCGCTGAGTAATAGCCTCTCGGTAATGAAAGCGTTGAAGCGTGAAACTACAATCGCGAAGTGCCTGCCCGAAGCGCTCAACACGCCTTCGAGCGCGTGCAACTCAGGCTCGGGAAGAGGATCTTTATTTTCTTTTTTCTCCGTGACTCTGTGTCTCCGTGGTGAATTCGCTCTTGATCCGTGTTGATCCGCGAAAATCCGTGGCAACTGGTTTATTTTCCCTTGAACGCCGCCGCCCGCTTCTCCAAGAAAGCCGTAGTCCCTTCCTTCTTATCCTCAGTAGCGCACGCGACGCCGAACAATACCGCCTCCAAATACAGCCCCTCGCTCAGAGTCATCTCCATCCCTTTGTTCACCGCCTCCATCGCGTATTGCACCGCCAGCGGAGCGTTAGCGATGATTTTCGCCGCAATCGCTTCCGCCCGCGGAATCAATTCAGCCGCCACCGTGACTTCATTCACCAACCCAATGCGATGCGCTTCCTGCGCCGTAATCATCTCCCCCGCCAGCACCATCTGCATGGCGATGCCTTTGCCCACCAGCCGCGGCAGCCGCTGCGTCCCACCGTAGCCGGGAATAATCCCCAGCTTCACCTCTGGCTGCCCCAGCTTGGCATTCTCGCTAGCCAGCCGCATCGTGCAAGCCATCGCAATCTCGCACCCGCCGCCCAGAGCAAATCCGTTAATGCACGCAATCACCGGCTTGCCCAGATTTTCAATCAAGTTAAGAACATTTTGCCCGCGATGCGTGTACTCCTTGCCCGTAACCGCATCGTGTTTCGCCAGTTCGGCAATGTCCGCGCCGGCAATAAACGCCTTCTCGCCCGCGCCGGTAAAGATGACCACGCGAATTGCGGCATCATTCTTGATGTCATGAAACGCCGCCCGCAACTCTTCCATCGTGGCCATGTTCAGCGCATTCAGCACCTTCGGCCGGTTCACGGTGACGTAAGCAATCGCGTTTTTCTTTTCGAGAAGAATGTTTTCAAAGTTCATATAGGCTCACTTGGCAAGTTCGAATGCAACCAGACCTACTTGGCCGTCCGCGAAGGCATGCTCGCGACAGCGCACGCGAGACCGGGGAGGGAAAAGCCAGTGCTCGCCGCCAGGCTCTACGTCGACCGTGATCTCGTAGATATCGTTCGAAACCCGGTCGGCATGCACAGGCCGCCAGCAATCCGTGCCTTCATCCCGTAGCGGCATGTAGATTACTTCGCTCACTACCTAACCGATATTGAACTGAGACGCTCGCGCAAAACGCAGATCCGTGCCAAAGAATTTCACTTCATCCGCGCCCGCGCCGCCACTTCATCCTTGCTCAGTCCGCAACTGATGCAGCGCTGCGTCCACAGCCGGTTGGCGAATATCTTCCCGCACCGCGGACACCTCCACTCCGTGAGCCACCAACCGCCCGCCAGATACACGGCGATCCAGCCCACCAGGATCGAAAAATCTTTCAGTTCGCCAAGTCTCAGCTTGGCCACCATAAAACCCACAAACACAAAGCTGAGAAACAGCACCACCACCAGATTCCGCCGCGCCACATAGCTGTGCCACGCTCGCCGATACTTCTCTACATCCGGCGGGCCGCCTTCGCCAGGCATCTGATCGGATTTTCTACGTCTCTCCATGACGGTTCGATCTTTGGAAGGTCGATCTTACAGTTTATTCGCCTTCGGATTGTTCGGGTCCGAATAATCGTAAAACCCCTTGCCCGATTTCCGCCCGTACCACCCCGCCATCACCAGCCGCTTCAGCAGAGGAGGCGATGCAAACCGCCGCTCCTTGAATTCGTCAAACATCACCTGAGTAATGTAATAAGTGGTATCGAGTCCAACAAAATCGAGCAGGACAAACGGCCCCATAGGATATCCGCATCCCAACTTCATGGCATTATCGATATCTTCAATCGATCCCACACCTTCTTCATAAGCCCGGATGGCATCGAGCAAATAAGGCACCAGCAACCGGTTCACAATGAATCCCGTCTTATCCGAGGTCCGCACTGGAACCTTGCCCAGCCGTTTTCCGAACTCGTAAGCCGTCTCGTAAACCTCGTCGGCCGTGGCAATCGTGCGAACCACTTCCACCAGCTTCATCAGCGGCACCGGATTAAAAAAGTGCAGCCCGATAAACCGCTCCGGCCGCTTCACCGCCGTCAAAAGCTCAGTCACGGAAATCGAAGAGGTATTCGAAGCGAAGATCGCGTCTTTTTTCACGATGCCATCAATCGACGCATACATCTTCTTCTTCTCTTCCACGTTCTCGATGATGGCCTCAATAACAATGTCGCAATCGGCCAGGTCGGTCTTGTTCGTCGTGCCCTTAAGCCGCGCCCGGATCGCGTCCTTCTGCTGCGCCGTGATCCCGCCCTTCTCCACCGGCCGCTCGGCAAACTTCGCCAGAGATTTCTCAATCCCGGCAAAGCCTTTGTCGAGAAACTTCTGCTCGACTTCCACCACAGTCACATCAAATCCAGCCGTAGCGCAAACCTGCGCAATGCCAGAACCCATTAAGCCACAACCGAGAATGCCAACTTTCTTAATTTCCATAATGACTCCCGAAGAAAAGCAGCCACGGATAACACGGATTCTCACGGATCAAGAAAATCTAAGATCAAAGAATGGTTTTGCCCTTCATCCGCGTGAATCCGTGAAAATCCGCGGCCAAGAATTAATTCATACTCTCCACAATCATCGCAATCCCCTGCCCGCCGCCGATGCAAGCTGTAGCCAGCCCATACTTCTTCTTCCGCCGCCGCAATTCATACAGCAAAGTAATTACCAGCCGCGTTCCGGTCGCCCCCAGCGGATGCCCCAACGCAATCGCCCCGCCATTCACATTAACCTTCTCGCGATCAAGCCCCAGCTCTTTTTCCACCGCCAGATACTGCGCCGCGAACGCCTCGTTCACTTCAATCAAATCAATGTATTCCAAAGACAATCCGGCCTTCTGCAGCGCCACCTTTGTAGCCGGCACCGGACCACGCCCCATCACCTTAGGCTCAACTCCCGCAACACCCCAGCTCACAATTCTGCCCAACGGCTCCATATTCCGTTTGCGAACCTCCTCCAGTGACATCACAACAACCGCCGCAGCCCCATCCACAATTCCGCTAGCGTTCCCCGCAGTCACAGTCCCATTCTTTCCAAACGAAGCCTTCAGCTTCGCCAATCCTTCCATCGTAGTCTGCGGCCGCCGGTGATCATCTTCCGTCAGCGATTCTCCCGTAGCCTCGCCTTTCGAATTCCGCAGCGGCACCGGAACCAACTCCTCCTGAATGCGTCCTTCTTTATAAGCCGCATCGGCTTTCTGCTGCGAGCGCAACGCAAACTCATCCTGCATTTCGCGCGTAATGCCATGCTCTGAACCATACAGTTCCGCCGTGTTCGCCATGTACAGCCCGCAATAACTATCGAGCAGCGCCACCATCAGCGAATCTTCCAGCTTCCCGCCCGGAGCCAGCGTAAACCCGTCGCGTCCGCGAATCACAAATGGAGCCTGCGACATGGCCTCCATCCCGCCCGCCATCACAATCTTTGCCTCATCCGTCTGAATCATCTGCGCCGCGCTCACAATTGCTTGCATCCCCGACCCGCACAGCCGGTTCACCGTCAGCGCCGGAGTTTCAATCGGCAATCCCGCCCGCAATCCCACGTGCCGCGCCCCATACAAAGCGTCTCCCGAGGTCTGCTGCGCGTTGCCAAACACCGCATGATCAAACTCCTTGGCATCGATCCCCGAGCGCTCGATCGCTCCCTTGGCCGCAACCGCGCCCAACTCCTGCGCCGTGAAGTCCTTCAACTTGCCGCAATAGCGGCCAAAGGGCGTGCGCGCCCCACTGACAATCGCGATATCACCCGGCTTCAACATGATTTCCTTACGGACCCCGCTCAGAGCGGATCAAAAGTGACAATCAAACTGGTTAGTGTAGCAGCGAGGAAGCAGATTTGACCACCGAATGGCTTTATCATTGATGATCGATTTGTGTGATTGGCGAACGATTCGGCGGATGGGGCGAGCGTCGGACGGGAATTCAACATCGGAGCGGCTGAATGACTAAATTACTCGCCGGCTCGATGGTCGCAACTAGGTACTCGCAACTCGGTACTCGGTACTCGCAACTAGTTACGCCACCGCGCCCGCAGCCAACGCCGCCCCTAGCGCCACAACCTTCCCCGGTCCCTGCACCAGCGAAGTGGCCAGCGCATGCTCGGCGCGGTTGATCACTTCCGTCACAATGTCCACCGGATCGTAACTCTCCCGCACCACCGCCTCGGCCAGCCCCGCCGAAAACTCCAAAGAGTGTCCTTTGCCGGACTCGTCCTTGCTTGGCAATCGAACTTCGGCAATTACTTTCCGCAGTTTTTCGACCGCCAGCAGCGCCTCTTTCTCCGCCGTATCCCCAAGAATCAGCGCGATCGTCGTCGTATCGTAACGAAACGCCAGATCATTCGTCCGGATGTTGGCTGCGAACTGTTGTCCAATCTTTTCCATCACGCTTTCAATCGCGGCCTCGCCATATTCCTTGAGCAGCGCCGCGCTTCGGCCAAACTGCAACAGCAGCACCGATAGCGGCGAAGCATTCTGTGCCGCACGCTTGCTTTCCGCCAGCAGCAAATCCAGGTAAGACCCTCGTTTCAGCAATCCGGATTTCTCTTCCGTCACCGAAAGATTTTTCACCAGCCTTCGCAAGCCCGCATTATTCAGCGCGATCACCATCTGGTCGGCCAGCGTCTTCAGCACCACCGCGTCGGTCTGGGGCCACATCCGAGGCTTGTTGTGCAACAGCGCCAGCACTCCCACCGAATCCTCGCCGTTACTCAAAGGAAAAGCCAGCACGGATGTTGCTCCCAACTCCACCACTGCGTTACGCACCGCCAGAAGCTCTGCCGATTTCTGCGCGTCCGCAATAATCACGGGCTCGCTCGAAGGTGAAGCCAACGACAAATCCTGCAGCGCGCACATCACTTGCTTGATGGCTCCAGAATCGCCAGTCTTCACTCCTTTGCCGCAAAACTCCTGCACTGCCGTCGGCTTCGAACCCGGCGTACGCATCGCCGCCACACATCGCGATACTTCCCAGTGTCCGCCGATTTCGTTCACTGCCGTGGTTAACACCATTGCCGCCGTGGTCTGGTGATACAGCTTGCGGGTGATCTCTGCCACGCGCGTCACATTGCGCATCTCCGCTGCCGGATCCACCACGGGCGCGGCGATCGCAACCACCGGCGCTGCTGCCGGCACGTCCACCGCCGCCATCGCCCGCGGCGCGGACCCCGCATAACTCGGCGTCACGCCCGCGGAAAGGTAAAGCCGCTGCAGATCTTCGTTGCGTTCTTCTTCCCGCGGAAACAGTTCCTGAATTCTCTGCAGCCGCTCCACCGCTTTATTGCGCATTCCGTACTGCACCAGAATTTCCGCCTGCAACATCAGATCCTGCAACGTCGAGGCCCCCAGCGTCGCCTCGACCTCATGCGCAGCCTCCGTCGCAGTTTTACTCACCGGAGTAAATCGGGAGGCAATCGCCTCGAACTTTTTCTCGTCAATCTTCCCCTTCAACGTCTCCAGGCGCTTCGTATGGCCCGACTCGTAAGGATCCACTTCCGCCGCCCGGTCCAAACATTCCGCCGCCTTGGTAAAATCTCCCGTGCTGCAGTACAGGTCAAAAAGTTTCAGCAGGGTCTGGCAGTAATCCCCTTCGCGATTCGAAGCGTTGAACAGCTCGCTGAGAAACTCCAGCATCACCGGCGACGCCCGCCGCGTCGACGCAATCTCCTGCATCACCCCCACAAATTGCCGCCGCTCGCCACGTTTCGCCTGGAACTGTCCCAACTTCCGCGCCAGCGACACCGCCGCATCGTCCTGCTCCGCATCCACCAATTGCCCGATTAGCGCCGTCACTTGCGACATCCGGTTCGGATTAAGTTCAAACAGTTGCCACACCAGTGGCTCGGCATCGGCATAGCGTCCCGCCGCCAGCAGTGCTTCGGCATAAATGTCGCGCAACACCGGCGAAGTTTTGCCCGCATTCACCTGCGGCTCCAGAATGAAAATCGCCGCCCCAATCTGTCCTTGCCCCAGCAGGCTCTTTCCGTATTCCAGCGCGATCTCCTCATCCGACGAATCTTCCTGATACGCCCGCTCGTACCACTGCGCCGGATCGCCGCCACCTTCGGCCGTAAGCTGCGCGACTCGCTTAAATGCTGCCGCCGCCGCTTTGCTCTCTCCAACTTCGGCCGACAACTCGCCGACCCGCAGAAAATTTGCCTGCACCGGCTCCAGCGCCACCACGCGCGCCAGCACTTGCAACGCGTCCTTCTTATCTTCCACCTTCGCCAAATCGCTCAATGCGGATTCATACGTGCCCAGCGCCAGCTTCTTGTTCGAACCTTCCAGCAACTGTCCGAAGCGGAATTTTTGCTCCCACGTCGGACTGCCATGCCGCGCCAGTTTCTTATAAGTCAGACTGGCACGCGTCGCATCTCCAGCATTTACCTGCCGCTCAAACAATTCACCCAGCAACCGCACCGCATCGCGGGCCCGGTTCTGCGACAGACACAAGTCCGCCGAGAGCTCCCGCACCTTATCGTTTTCCGGATCGTCCCGCAGGACCAGCAGATATTCTTCCAGCGCTTCGGCAGCCTTACCCTTCTGCAGAAGTTTTTCCGCACGCTCCACCCGCTTGCTCAGCTCAGCTCGGTCCGCGCGCGTTGTGATCTCAGCCATGGGTTGGAAATGGGCAGACTACTGCCCCTTTGATTCTAGGAGCCACCCCCGGTGCCAGCAATCCGCAAGGCCACGCCAGCGATTACGAAAGTCACTGAAACGCGGGCTTTGCGCCCCTCGACTAGCGCGGAATTTTGGGTGGCGCAGCGCTTCGAGTGATGAGATTGGCTCGGGAGGTCTGGGGTTTAAATCCCATCGGAGTTAACTTGGCCTTTTGCGTGTTCGCGGCGAAGTTGCGGTCAACCGCCGGCTTCGAGATCAAAAGGAAAGATTTCGGTTGACACTGCGCTGAGTCGTTTATAATCATTCTCATCCGATAATTATGCGCCTCACCCACGAACAGTTCCGTGAGCTGGCCGCGAAGCACGGTTTGGCGGTCACGCACCAGCGTCAGGTGGTCTATGAGGCCGTCGTCGCTTCCCACGGACACTATTCCCCGGAAGACATTTACGCCGCGGTCCGGCGCCGTATTCCATCTGTTTCTTTGGCCACGGTCTACAACAATCTGCGTCTTTTCATCGAGTGCGGGTTGCTGCGGGAGGTCAGTCCTCATGCGTCCACGTTGCGCGTGGACGGCAATCTCAAACCTCATCACCACGTGGTCTGCGCCCGCTGCAAATCGGTGCGGGACGTCGAAGGAGAGTTCATCGATTTCAGTCGGCTGTCCCGGCAACTGCCGGACGGCTTTGATCTGACGCAGCCGTTGGTCGAGGTCTTTGGCCTCTGCCGCCGGTGCAGCGCCAAAAAGTAGTTTTTTAACGCAATTCCTAGCCAATATTAGAAGGGAAGAAAACATTATGGAAAATACACTCGCGACTTCATCGGGGAGCGTTGTCCCCGAAGCTAAAGAAAAAAACACCGTAACCGAATCGAAGTGCCCAGTAGCGCACGGCGCTCGCCAATCCCACACGAATGTTGATTGGTGGCCGAATCAGGTGAACGTGAAGGTCCTGCATCAGCATTCCCCGCTGTCCGATCCGATGGGTAAGGAGTTCAATTACGCGGAAGAGTTCAAGACGCTCGACCTGAATGCCGTGATCAAGGATCTGCAAGCCTTGATGACGGATTCGCAGGAATGGTGGCCGGCCGACTTTGGCCACTATGGGCCGCTCTTCATTCGTATGGCGTGGCACAGCGCGGGCACGTACCGCATCGGCGACGGCCGCGGCGGGGCAGGGTCCGGGCAGCAGCGCTTCGCGCCGCTCAATAGCTGGCCGGACAACGTGAACCTCGACAAGGCGCGCCGTCTGCTCTGGCCGATCAAGCAGAAATATGGCCGGAAAATCTCCTGGGCCGACCTCATGATTCTCGCCGGCAACGTCGCACTGGAATCGATGGGCTTCAAGACATTCGGTTTTGGCGGCGGGCGCGCGGACGTGTGGGAGCCCGAAGAGGAAATTTATTGGGGACCTGAGGGCACGTGGCTGGCGGACGAGCGTTACAGCGGCGACCGTGATCTCCAGAATCCGCTCGGTGCCGTGCAAATGGGTCTGATCTATGTGAACCCGGAAGGACCGAATGGAAAGCCGGATCCGCTTGCCGCGGCACGCGATATCCGGGAGACTTTCGCTCGCATGGCGATGAATGACGAAGAAACCGTTGCGCTCATTGCCGGCGGACATTCATTCGGCAAAACGCACGGCGCTGGCGTTCCCGCTCAATATGTAGGCGCCGAACCAGAAGGTGCCAACATTGAGGATCAAGGCTTGGGATGGAAGAATAAACTTGGCAAAGGTTGTGGTGATGACACTATCGGCAGCGGCCTGGAGGTCATTTGGACCACGACGCCTACGAAGTGGAGCAACAACTTCTTCACCAACCTGTTCAGCTACGAATGGGAACTGACGAAGAGTCCGGCCGGTGCTCATCAGTGGACACCAAAGAATGGCGCAGGCGCCGGTACCGTGCCGGATGCGCACGATCCCTCAAAGCGTCATGCGCCATCGATGCTGACTACTGACCTCGCATTGCGCTTCGACCCTGCTTACGAAAAGATTTCGCGGCGCTTCTACGAGCATCCGGATCAGTTCGCAGACGCGTTTGCGCGGGCGTGGTTCAAGCTCACGCACCGCGACATGGGGCCGATCCCGCGCTACCTTGGCCCACTTGTTCCGAAGGAGCCTCAGATCTGGCAAGACCCTGTTCCCGCCGTAGATCATAAATTGATCGGGGAGAAGGACATTGCTGCTCTCCAGGCGAAGATCCTCGCATCCGGACTGTCGATCTCCCAACTGGTTACGACTGCGTGGGCATCGGCTGCGTCATTCCGCGGCTCCGACAAGCGCGGTGGGGCAAATGGGGCGCGCATTCGCCTTGCACCGCAAAAGGATTGGGAAGTGAACCAGCCGGCCGCACTGGCGAAGGTTCTCAAGAAGCTGGAGGCGATCCAAAAGGAGTTCAACGGCTCGCAGTCCAACGGGAACAAAGGCGGAAACAAAGGAAAGAAAGTCTCGCTCTCAGACCTGATCGTGCTGGGTGGCTGCGCCGCCGTCAAGGAAGCTGCGAAGAAGGCCGGGTACGACGTGAAAATTCCTTTCACGCCTGGACGCACGGATGCTTCTCCGGAGCAAACCGACGTGCACTCATTCGCCGTAATGGAACCGGTCGCTGACGGCTTCCGCAACTATCTCCGCAGCGGACAAGTCCTGTCGGCTGAGGAATTTCTCTTGGATCGGGCGCAGTTGCTCACACTAACTGCCCCCGAAATGACAGTACTCATCGGCGGCATGCGCGCCCTGAATGCGAACTTCGGGCACACCAAACACGGCGTCTTCACCAACCGGCCCGAGACGCTGACGAATGATTTCTTCGTCAACCTGCTCGACATGCATACCAAGTGGGAGCCCTCTGCTACATCCGAAGGCGTGTATGAGGGGCGCGATCGCGCGACGGGCAAAATCAAGTGGACCGCCACCCGCGTCGATCTTGTCTTCGGTTCGAACTCTCAGCTCCGGGCACTCGCGGAAGTCTACGCGTGTAACGACTCGAAGGAGGCGTTTGTGAAGGACTTCGCGGCTGCATGGAACAAGGTCATGAACCTTGACCGTTACGACCTTGCCTGAGCTCGCCGGAAAAGAGAGCTGCCCACTCGGCACGAACCGGGTAGTGGGCTACTTTCATTGAAAAGTAGCCCACTACCCTAACCCCGCTCCTGTTGTTTGGATCGGCAAAGCCGAAGTTCGTCGCATCTCTTGGGTCGCGCGGTACCTTTGGGATTCCCTTGTCTGGCATCGTCGGCATCGATTTCGATCGACCCGGCCAGAAATCGGCTTCTGGGAAAGTTGGACATTCCAGCCGCCGGTTCGCATTTGGGCCAGCACGCCCTCTTTTGTTATCGTGCCCCATGCCCTTCGCCCCGCCGCCACCGGAGGTCGCCCGGCCAGACGTTCACGAACAAGGTCTCCACCACCAACTCACCGCCGGCCAAATGACCATGGTGGCCGTCGGCGGATCTATCGGCACCGGACTTCTTCTCGGCTCCGCCGCCGCCCTCGAAGTTGCCGGCCCCGGTGTGATCCTGAGCTACATCGTCGCCGCCTTCATCGCTTACACCGTCTCCATGGCTCTCGGCGAATTGGCCAGCATGCATCCCGCCGCCGGCTCGTTCGGCCTCTATGGCGAACTCTATCTCAATCAATATCTGGGATTTCTTTGCCGCGCCGCTTACTGGGCCGCCATCGCTTTCTCCATCGGAGCCGAACTCGTCGCCTCCGCCACCTACATGGCGTACTGGTTCCCCGCCGTGCCGGGAGAGCTCTGGGTAATTTTGTTCTCTGCTCTACTGCTCGTGGTCAACCTGCGCAGCGTGCTCGCCTTCGGTCGCTTCGAGTTCTGGTTCGCCATGATCAAGTTCGCCACGATTGTGGCCTTCATTGTGATTGGCGCTGCACTGCTTTTCAGTGGCCGCGTAGCCCCGCAATACACCGCTCACGGCGGATTCCTGCCCAAAGGTCCAATCGCTCCTCTGCTCGCCGTCTTCTGGGCCATCTACGCCTTTGGCGGCGTCGAGATGCTCGCCGTCACCACCGGCGAATCGCATTCCTCAAAGGACATTCCCCGCGCCACTCGCCTCACCATCTTCCTGCTGGCCGGCGTCTACCTCGGAGCTATCACCGTTCTGGTCGGTGTAATGCCCTGGAACCACACCGGCGTCTCTGAGAGCCCGTTCGTCAGCGTCCTTCGCGTGGCCAAGGTCCCAGCCGCAGCCTACCTTATGAATTTCGTAGTCCTCACCGCCGCGCTTTCCGGAGCCAACGCCAAGCTCTACGTCGCCTCCCGCCTGCTGTTTTCCATGGGCCGCACCGGATGGGCCCCTGCCAACATGGGCAAATTGAACTCCTCAGGATCGCCCCGCCTCGCCTTGCTCGTCTCTTCCTACGGAATCGTAACCGCGCTCATCATCGAGAACTACGCCCCGCAACAAGCCTTTCTATACATCATGGGAGCGGCATTCTCCGGCCTGATTTTTTCCTGGGTCGTATCCCTGGCAGCCCACGTTAGCTTCCGCTGGCGCCTCACGCCACAAGCCGTCGCGGCTTTGCCCATGCGCTCCCCCCTTGGCATCTGGGGATCGATGCTCGGCTTCGTCCTCGCCTCCGCCGCCGTTCTCCATACTCTGTTGGCAACCCGCATAAACGCGGTTGGTGGACTTGCCTTCTTCGTCCTGCTCACGGTCGCTTACGTCTGCCTCAAGCGTAGCCGCCAAGCATCATAACGTTGCTCGCGTGGGGACAGCCGCCTCGGCTGTCCAGACAAGCGAAGCAAGTCGCCACGCATCTATTCTGTCCCATTACCAACGTAAGCTCGCTCTGCCCTTTTCTACTGCCTGCTCCAAGCCCGCTCCGCTAGCCTCAATGGAGGGTGCATCCCAAACCCACCCCATTGGGCCGAACCTTGATTTCTCGAAAGCGATGATTCTCTCGAAAGCCATCTTCTCTAAATTGATTCCTTCTATTGTCTTATTTCATTCCGACTCCATTCGCGCCACCGTCTTTTGCGCCATCGGACTCTGCATCGGCCTTTATCTTTTCTTCAACGGCTTCCGCCTGTTGCAGCGCCGCCGCCTCATCCTCGACACTCCGGTCTCCAAAATTCGTAGCGCATCCATGGGTATGGTCGAACTCAGCGGCCTCGCCGTCGGTCCTTATACCATGATTGCGCCCGTCACCCAGCGCCCCTGCTACTACTTCCGTACCTTCGTCTGGGAATGGAAACAGGAAGGCCGAAGCAAAAATTGGGTCAAGGTCGCCGCCGAGTGCATGCACCTTCCCTTCTTTCTCGACGATAATACCGCCCAGGTCCTGATCGACCCGCGCGGCGCCGAACTCGATCTCCATCGCGACTTCCTTCAGGAATTCTCCGATTCATTCTTCACCACCAAAGACGAAGTCCCGCCGAATGTTCGCCTTCTTCTCTCGCGTCACGGCGTCGACGCCACCAACAAAATCAAAGTCGAAGAGTACTGCATCAAACCCAAGAACGCGCTGTTCGTGGTAGGAACGCTCGGAGAAAACCCCGGCCTCGAACTCACTTCACTGCCCATTCAAGACGAAGAAGCAATTTCGCTCGCCGCCGCAGGCCTTTCATTTCCGTTGCGGGGTGCTAGCCTGTCGCTCGCAACAGAAGGCAGCAATGTCTTCAGTGGTGTATTAACGAGCGGCCTTCAGCATGATCCAAAGTTCGATGCGATTTACGACAAGGCAATCACCAGGGCTTCGACCCGGGTAATTAAGCTCTCGCCAGAACAAGGTCCCACCAAATCAGCGGACATGACGCAGCAGCAGAAAATCTCCGCCGCCTTGATGAAAGCGGGCATCGCAAATCCCGCCCCATGGGCCGCCGCCGGAATCACGCCATCAACTCTCGCCGCCGCATCGAGCAACTCGCCAAACAGAACCGCTGCCCCAGCCGACGCCTTCGACCAGCATCCGCCCGTCATCCTCATGAAAGGGAAAAATAACCCAACTTTCCTGATCTCCTGGCGCAGCCAGGGCGATGTCGCCCGATCTCTCGGCTGGAAGTGCACACTAATGATTTGGGGTGGTCCCGCACTCGCCCTGCTTTGCCTCTACGGCCTGCTCACTCTCACGCATCTGATCTAGGTCTCCGTTTATCATCCCTTTTGAAATTGTCATCCCGAGGGCAGCGAGGGACCATGGCTGTAGTTGTCATCCCGAGCGCAGCGAGGGACCCTGGTTTCCTGAAAGTCAGCGGTGGCGCTGTTCGAGCAATCCAGCAGTTCTATCTTTCCGGCGTCATCCCGACGGCCCGCGTTTTCACCAGCGGGCCGAGGGATCTCCCGTAAGCACACCTCCGCGTGGGTCAAACGGCACCACAACCTGAAAGTCACCCCGCTCTCAACCCGCTCTAGTACAATGCTTCCGTGAGTAATGCCGTTCGCATCGGAATTCTCGGCGACTTCAATCCTGAGTTCCGCTCCCACCATGCCACCCCAGACTCCCTGCAGCACGCCGCCCGCAAACTAAATCTGAAACTCGAGTCCGAGTGGATCCCCACGCCATCCCTCACTGCCCCCGGCGCGGAGAAAACTCTCGAGACCTTTGACGGACTCTGGGCCTCACCCGGCAGTCCCTACAAAAGTTTCGACGGCATGCTCAAAGGCATCGAGTTCGCCCGCCGCCGCGACTGGCCATTTCTCGGCACCTGCGCAGGCTTTCAGTACGCCCTGATCGAGTTTGCCCGCAACGTTCTCGGCATCGCCGACGCTGACAGCGCCGAAAATAATTCCGGATCGAAAAACATCGTCATCTATCCCGTAGCCTGCGCCGTCCCCGGTCGCAAAGGCAACGCTCCCAAACTGTCCGGTGCGGTGCCCGAGATTCGCCTCCGCCCCGGTTCCTACCTGCAATCGTTTTACGGCAAGGAAAAGGAAATCGTCACCGAAGAATTCTTCTGCAACTTCGAAGTCAATCCGGAATACGAATGGGCCACGATGGAAGCCGGCTTCCCAGTAGTAGCCCGCGGAGCCCAAGGCGAAATTCGCGCCATCGAATCCCCCACCCACCGTTTCTTCATCGCCACACTCTTCCAGCCGCAATTATCTTCCACGGAGAAAACCCCGCATCCCGTAGTCCTGGCCTTCGTACAAGCCGCCGCCGACTGGGAACGCAAAAAGCTAGACGACAGCGTCCTCGAATAGGAGCTTGCCATGAATCGGCGAACGTTTTTCCCATCTCTTGCAAGTCTTGCCGTTATTCCCCTGACGTCCTCTGCAGCCTGGGCAAAGCAGCCTATCGCGTGTGGTCGCGAATGGATAAACCTGCACAAGAACAACCCTGACCTTCTAGGCGCAGAAGTTCATCAGTTCCCAGACGACGAAGACGACGCAAGAGCTTATCGGGAAACCCATCCAGCCATGATCGTTTTCGTATTCAAGCATGGAAAGGCGCATCAAGTGGAATACACGCCCTCTGGACAAGTTGAGAACGGATTTTGGTATGACATTCCCGAGGGGGACAAAATCTATGATCGTATAGACAAGAACATAGAAAACAGGCCCAAATGCGGATATTGGGTTAAATCCGACCAATAGGACAAACTCGCCCAATCGGTTCGGTCTGTACCTTACCTTTTGTCCTACCCTGTGTTCCCCCCTTCCCAGTTACCAAGGTCGCTCCATCTGGCACGATCTAGCCCCAGCACCATGCGCATCTGGAGAGGCAACCTCCCTCTCATTAGACTTTTCTAAGCCCGAAAGAACGAGGCCAGGGAAATGGGGGCGAAAATCAGTCGCGCGCCTCCAGCATCCTTCCCTTTTTTGAACCACAGCCGCGCTCTGTGCGCAGCGAGGAGCCAAACCCGCATGCCTATGCAGTGGATCAACTCATTCCGGATCTCGCTCAGCACTCTCGTCAGCTACATTCCGCTCATCGCGACCGTGGTGACTTGCTTCTTCAGTTTGATTCTGGCCCGCGCGACTTTGCGCTACGTGGAGGCGACCGATAAAGGCCTTGCCCTAGCCCGCGAAGGCTTTGAACGCGAATGGTCGCCTGATCTGCACATCAAGCTCGAGCGCGTGTCGGCCTCCGAAGCCAATGTCATCGTCACCAACCTGGCGAAGAGTTCCGTCCTGCTGCAATTGCTGCAGCTCCGCAAACTCTCGCATGCCGTTCCCTTTGAACGTTGCCGCCTGAATGATCCGCTCGTCGGCGGCATGACCTGGACGCAGGCATTGGGCAGACGCATTCTGGCCTGCACCGGAAAAGAATTCGAGGGTCCGATCGCCGCTTCGATGACTTTCTATTGCGCCGGACGAATGTTCCGCACCGACTGGTTCCGCTCCCACATACAGGTGCGCGACGGCCGCATCCTCAGTCTCGAACCCAGCAACATCCCGGCCCGCCGCGTTCGCGTGATTGAACACAAAGGCAAGGAACGCCGCCGTGAGTTCGTGCAAGACGTCACCGCCGCCGCGGCTCCCATCCAGCCTGACAGAAAAACGGACGAGAAGTTTTTAGTGACCGGAGCATGAGCGAGATTGTGGAGGAAACGCCTGCAGCACGCGCGTACTTCAGCCCCGCAGTATCTACTCATGCGGCACACATAGCACGGAACCACCTCACGCCCGGTAACCATTACCAAAGATTGCCAACCCAGCCTTATTTCCCTAAAGCTTCTCAACCACCAGCCGATCTTTCTTTCATATGGTGAACCCAGTTAGCAACCTAAATCAGAGCCATCCCCCCGAAGCCGCGAAAACAGCCGCGTCCAAGCCTCAGCCGACACAGCAGAAGAACAGTCCGCAACCTTCGGACACTGTTACGCTGAAAAGCACGGGCACGGTCAAGTAACTCCGGGACAGTCACCAAACCAAAACCAACTTAACCCCTCGAACGCGTTGCATCACGTCAAGATGGAGAGACGGGCACGATCGCCCATCTCTCCACTCTTGTCTGCCCCACTATCGTTGATTCTGATTTCCTGTGGCGGCCCCATGTCGACGCCCTGCCTAACCAGAAGCTGTCTCATAAATGGTTTCGGGAAGGGCACGACTTCAGAAGCTGCGGAAAAACTCGACTTTGCCCTGCTTTTGGGTGGCGCAGCGGTTTACCGCTGCGATAACTGCCATGTTTTCAATGCCGGCTTTAGCCGCTGAGGGGAACTCAATCCCGTCAATAGAGTTTTTCCGCAGCCTCTTCAATCGCGCCGCCCAGGCAGGCTGGATTTAATGAGGTCGGAGCTCATGCGTGCAATTGTAACGCCGCTTCTACGCTGCCTTCACAAACCGCAGCGATGCCGAATTCATGCAATACCGCAGCCCCGTCGGCTTCGGACCGTCGTCGAACACATGTCCCAGGTGCGCATCGCACTCCCTGCACGCGACCGCTGTTCGCACCATGCCAATGCTGGTGTCGGATATCTCGCGAACATTCTCTTTCGCAATCGGCTCCCAGAAGCTCGGCCAGCCGGTTCCGGAATCGAACTTCGTCGCGGAACTGAACAGCGCGTTGTCGCAACAGATGCACCGAAAGATCCCCTTGTCATGCAGATTCCAATACTTCCCGCTGTAGGCCAGCTCCGTATCCGCATGCCGCGTGATCTCGTATACTCCCGAGGGCAACTGCTTTCTCCACTCCTCATCCGACTTCACCACGCGCGCGATCTTCACCTTAGCCAGCCGCTTGCCCGCATCGGAAAATTGCACGATGGTCACTTCCGCCGGCTCCGTCTTCGCCGCTTCCGCAGTCACGTGCGGACGCCGCAACGAAAATAACGCCGCGCCTCCCAGCGCCGCCCCCACCCCCGACAAAAATAATCGCCGCCCTAAATTGACCTGCTCTTCACCACCATCCGACTCAAACATGGCTCCCTCCAAAGCTAGTTTTCGGTTCCCCGTTCTCCGCAAAACACGTTTGCTCCACAAACTGAGAATCGAGAACTGTCTACTTATAAAGCTCCGGAAACTCCCGCCGCAAATTCGCCACCTTCGGCGCATCGTTATACACAATGTAAGGATTATCCGGATGCAGCGTCGCATAATTCTGGTGATAATCTTCTGCCTTATAAAACGCCTTCAACGGCACCACCTGCGTCGCAATCGGTTTCCGAAAAACCTTCGCCGAATCCAGCTGCGCAATATAAGCCTCGGCAATCTTTTTCTGCTCATCATTCCCGTAAAAAATCACCGACCGGTACTGCGTCCCTGAATCCGGCCCCTGCCGGTTCACTTCCGTCGGATCTAGCGCCACCGAGAAAAACACCCGCAGCAACTCTCCATACGTCACCTGCGACGGATCGTAAACAATCTGCACGCTCTCCGCATGCCCAGTCTCGCCGCTGCTCACCGCCTCATAATCCGGATTCTTTACTGTCCCGCCCGAATATCCCGAGGTCGCGCTGATCACGCCCTTCACATGCTGAAACACCGCCTGCACTCCCCAGAAACATCCCCCCGCGAAAAACGCCAGTTCTTTTCTCGGAGCCGTCGCCTTAACCTCATCCACCACCGCACCCGGCAGCGCCGCACTCGCGCCATTCCCCGCCCGGCAAGCCACCACTCCCGCCAGCACTGTCAGGATCATCGCCACCATCCGCACCGAACTTCTGGACATAAAATTCCTCCCACCCTGAATCCCAGCCACTCCCCATTAGAGTTACGAGCCCAACAGAAGTTTCGGATGTTCCCAGCCTTAGTGTGGGGATAGCAGTGCGGGGCCGGCCGCCCTCGACTGTCCGCCGGGCAAAGCCCGGCCCTCCCGTTATACAATGTGCCCTGTTTTTCAAGTCAATAAAGAAATCCTAAGAAAAAGCCTAAACAAAGCCCAGGAGCGAAAAAATGCAGAACCGAATCTTTGCCCTAGTCGTGCTCTCAGTTCTACTGGTTCTCGGTCAAGCCAAACCACTCGCAGCGCAGGAACCGGAGAAGTCCGAAAAGTCGGATAAAGATAAAGACAAAGAAGCCAAACCTGACGCCAAGCCTGCCCCCGAGCCCAAAGAAGAGTCCTCCGTCACCGACCACACCATCAAGATCGGCTCCCAGACCATCGCCTACAAGGCCACCGCTTCCACCACCCTCATCAAGGACGACAAAGGCGAACCCACCGCCAGCATTTTCACCATTGCCTACACCCGCAGCGACGTCAAGGACATGGGCCAGCGTCCCATCTCTTTCGTCTACAACGGCGGCCCCGGATCTTCTTCCATCTGGCTGCACATGGGCGCCTTCGGCCCGCGACGCGTCGTCACCACCGACGCCGGCCCCACCCCGCCTCCACCCTTCAAACTCGTCGACAATGCCGACTGCCTCCTCGACAAAACCGATCTCGTCTTCGTCGATCCCGTCGGCACCGGCTTCAGCCGCGCCGTCGGCAAGGCCAAAGATAAAGATTTCTGGGGCATCGACCAGGATGTCAAATCCCTCGCCCAGCTCATCGCCACCTACATCAGCCGCAACGGCCGTTGGAACTCTCCCAAATTCCTCATCGGCGAAAGCTACGGCACCTTCCGCTCCGCCGCGCTCGGCAATTATCTCCAGCAGCACAACGGAATGTATTTCAACGGCATCGTCCTTATCTCCTCGGTTCTCGATCTCGGCACCATCTCGTTCCCGCCCGGCAACGACATGCCCTACATCTTCTATCTTCCCAGTTACGCCGCCACCGCTTCCTATCACAAAATGCTGAAGGATCAGCCCGCTGACCTCAACGCCTTCCTCGCCGAAGCCCGCCAGTTTGCCGTCACCGAGTATGCCGGAGCCCTGATGAAAGGCGCGAACCTCTCCCCCGCCGAAAAGTCCGACATCGCGAAAAAAGTTTCGCGCTTCACCGGCCTCAGCGAGGACTACCTCATCAAAGCCGATCTCCGCGTCAACCTTCCCCAGTTCACGGCCGAACTCCAGCGCAGCCGCGGTCTTTCCACGGGCCGCTTGGACGCCCGCTTCTCCGGTCCGTCGCCCGACCTGCTCGCCGAATACGCCGAGTATGATCCGCAAAGCACTGCGGTTGAAGGAGCGTTCGTCGCGGCCTTCAACAGCTACGTCCGCGAAGATTTGAAATTCGGGAAAGACCTCACCTACAACACCTCGGCCGATGGTGCCGGCCGGCAATGGGATTGGAAGCGCACCGAGGGTCCAGGCATGCACTTCTTCCCCGGCTCACCCAACGTCGAGCAGGATTTAGTCGAAGCCATGGTGACCAACACCCACCTCCACGTCGAAGTCGAGAATGGTCTATATGACTTGGCCACACCTTTCCTGGCCACCGAGTACACCATGACCCACCTGGAGCTGCCCGAAAACCTCCAGAAAAATATCAAGCTGCAGTATTACGACGCCGGCCACATGATGTATTTGCACGAAGCCGATCTGTCCAAGCTGAAAGCCAACGTAGCAACGTTCCTGGACAACGCCACAAAGCAATAGCCGGGAAGAGCTCGCGTGGGGACGGTTCGTGTGGGGACGGGCGACTCGCCCGTCCGCCGGGCGAAGCCCGGCAAGCTCGTTGTGCAGCGAACACTCCTCTCCGCTGCCTTTGACTTTGATGTTGCCGTTGACCCCCAGTCGACCCTGCACCAAACTAAGCTGCCAACCGCGATACATCCTCCGCACCCTTGTGCACCACCAACGACATCATCACCCGCGCAGTCCCGCTGAAGATCATGCTAATCCCCACCAGCGTCCCGATCGCCCACGGCGAACTCGATGGCCATTGCATGTAGATCAACAACCCCAGCAGCAGGGTAACGATCCCGTCAATCAGCACCCAGGCCGATCCGCGTATCGGACGCATCTTCACATACAGCACGATGTCCAGGATGCCTTCCACCAGAAACAGAAACGCCAGCACCAGCGTAAGCGACGCCACGCCCAGCAGCGGACGCACAATCAGGTATCCGCCGAAACACAAATACGCAATCCCCACCAGAGCCTTCCATATCCTGCTGCCCGCGCCATGCGCGCGAAATGCCAGCATCAGGTGGACTACGCCCGCCAAAACAATCAGCCAAGCCACCAGCGCGCTAATCGCCACCGCGGCCAGTAGCGGCAAACCAACTGCCACTATGCCAAACACAATCAGCAAAACTCCCCACAAAACCGAAACTGTCGAAGCTTTCCGAACCGTCTCAACCGGAGTGATCTGCGCCATAAAGCCTCCCTAAACAGCGGCATAAGCCTACGCCAAAAACGCCCTAAATTGAAGCCCCAGCTACCAGCGATTCTTCTTGACATTCGCCTTATATTCGCCAACAATACCGGCATGGCGATCACACGCAGGCAGCGCGAAGTCTACGACTTCATCTCCCGCTTCGTGGCGGAGCATGGCTACTCTCCGTCGTTCGATGAGATCGGAACTGGCCTCGAACTGAGTTCGCTGGCCACGGTGCACAAGCACATCACCAATCTCGAGAAAAAGGGACTGCTCACCCGCGACTACAACCGCAGCCGCTCCATCGATCTGCTCCCGCCCAAGGGACGCCTCAAGCAGGCCATGAGCGTGAACACCGGCTTGGTGTTGCCCTTGCTCGGTCGCATCGCCGCCGGCCAGCCCATCGAAGCCGTGCAGGACAATCAAACCATCTCGCTCGCCGACTTCGTTCGCTCGAAAGAAGTGTTCGTGCTCGAAGTGCGCGGCGATTCCATGCAGGATGAGGCCATCCTCGACGGCGACTATGTGCTGGTGGAGAAGCTGAAGACGGCGCACAACGGCGACATCGTAGTCGCGCTGGTCGAGCAGAGTGACGCCACGCTAAAACGCTTCTACCGCGAAGGCGATAACATTCGCCTGCAACCCTCGAATGTCACAATGAAGCCGATCATCGTTCCCGCCGCGTCGGTGGAAGTGCAAGGTCGCGTGATTGGCGTTCTGCGGAAGTATTGAGGGACGAGGACAAAAGCAAAACGCACGCGATTCATAAGAATCAGCGTGCGTTTATAGCTAGAAGCCAGCAGCTAAGAAGCTGCCTTACCCGATGTGCCGGTCAATCGCCTGCGCGATCGCATCCTTCGGACGATACCCCACAAGCTGCTCCACCACTTGTCCGCCCTTAAAAACCAGCAGCGTAGGAATGCCGGTAACTTTGTAGCGCATAGGCGTCGAGCTATTGGAGTCGACGTCCATTTTCCCGACTTTGAGTCTGCCTTTGTAGTCTTTGGCCAGCTCCTCCACCACCGGAGCCAGGGCGCGGCAGGGGCCGCACCATGTTGCCCAGAAGTCTACCAACACGGGTGTATCCGACTTCAAAACATCCTGGTCGAAATTTGCATCCGTGACTTCGACAATTCCGTTCCCTGTATGCGATTGCGGGGATTTGTTTGTGCTTGTGTCTGTGCCTGCCATATCCGTTTCTCCTCGTTGTAACGTCGCACTGTCGGCGGACGCTCCCACGTTTCGGAAACAACGAGCTGTCTTGCCTGACCCGGCGATCTGTAGCGAATAAGTGCTTGCCCTATGAAGGCTCCTTCTATTATCGCACTTCGGTTGGATGCTGGGGGAGGGCGAAAGTCGCAAAAAGCGGGCGGTTCGATTTGCCCGGTACCGCGCCTGAGAAATCAGGCCTAAAAGATGAATTTGACCGCAGCCTGCATCAGGCGCGGAGCGGCGGCATGTTCAAAGTAGCGCTGTTTTGGATTCTGCAGGGCAATAAAAAAGCGCCTCGGACTTTGCAGCCCAAGACGCCTCGGCAGCCCTCCCCCAGAACTGCCAAACCACTCTTGGATAGTAGGATTAGCTTTTTTTTTTGTAAACGTCACTTTGGTAATCGCGTCAGCGGGTAGGAATCATTGCTTCTGCCACGTTTGGCCGGCGTCGGACGTGGTCCAGATCTCGGCGGTCGAAGTGGAAATTTTTCCGTGCAGCGTGTCGGAGAACTGGATGCTGATGACGTCTCCGGTGAGCGCCATTGCAGTGGTCGAGGGTGTTACGCGACTCCAGCGATTGCCGCCATCCGAAGTGTGATACAAGACGCCGTCAGAACCACCGGCCCAAACTTCCAGCCCGGAAACCGCTACGGCGCGGAATACGGGAGCGGGATTCGGGGCGGCTATGACTTTTCGATCCTGTTTGGCCTGAGTCTGTTTGGCTGGGCTTTGCGCGGCTTGACTTTGCTCGGTTTGACTCTGTTCGGCCTGACTTTGCTCGGCTTGATCAAATCCAGCGGCATCAGTCCTAGCGGCGCTCAACGTTGCCGCGCGACCGCCTATCAATCCGGCGCTCAGAGCCGGATTAACATTCTCCCAGGTATTCCCGCCGTCGAAAGAACGCTGCAACACGCCCGAAGAGCTGACCGTCCAGCGCGGCAGGGCGCGGACCATCAGAGAAGCCGAAGTTTGCAGAGGGCCGGGAGACGCACGTTGCGGCACGGGAGCGCCGCTTGCTGCTGCCTGTCCAGGCACGGGATCTTTAGCTTTTACAACGTCTAAATCGACGAACTTCCGTCCTTGCAGCGGCACGCCAGTCTGATTCTGCGCAACTACATTCTGGCTTGTTGTCGCGGATTCGGTGTTGACTGCACCCGCCGCCCCTGAAACTTCGACCGTTTCTGAAGCGGCGCCGACCTTCAGTTGTTGGTGGATTTCGGGAACTGAATTCTGGTCTCGACCAGCAACTGCGGAGGGATTTTGCCGAGCTCGCGCCAAAGCATCACTGTCAGCCGCAACTCCTCCGCCAGAGCCGGAGCCGATTCCGCCGCCAGAGCCAGACCCGATCCCAGCCCCAGATCCACTCCCATTTCCGGCAAACACCCCGCCGCCGATCCCACCGGCTGATCCTGCTGCCAGCTGGGCTGGTCTGGCTTCAGGAGCAGCTTTGTGCGCGGCCAATATCCCGGAGCCGGCCAATGTCTTTTTTCTCATCTCAGTTTGCGGAACGGCCGCTTGGGGAGTAACGGGCCCCTGATCGAGCGCTGGGACTGCCGCAGAGCCCTGCGTTTGGTTTGAGGCGACCATCTTCTCTTGCTGCTGGTTGCGATGCGAGTATTCCACGATTCCGATCGACGCGACGGCCAGGATTCCCGCAGCTAAAGCTCCCCAACGAAGCGCGGGCCATCTCAACCAGGCAATTCCAGCGGTGCTGGCGGAAACAGGCATAGCGACGACTTCAGTCGCGGGCAAAGCCATCGCAACCACATCTCTACAGTCGCCGCAGAGCGCAAGGTGTTCCATCATGCGGGCGCGTTCGTCTCCTGAAAGAGATTGTTCCGCGAACGCAGTGAGCAAATCTGCGTCGGGATGCGAACCGGCGGCTGGCGGCGTTTCCTTCAGCCGCTTCAGCACGAATTTTGGAACGTTCTGCATTTCAGCTTCTAGATTCTAGTTTCCAGGTTTCCTGTGTCCAGTAGCTTTTGGCCTCTGGCTTTTCACTCCGGCTTTTCGCTCCGGCTTTTCACTCCGGCTTTTCACTTACGGTTCGACTGCCGGATTTTCTCTCTTCCGAGAGAACGCCGTCGGAGGCGATTCTTGCGCCAGGCTGCGGCGAATATCTACCCGCAGGTCGCGTACATCCACCTCTAAAGCCTCTTCGGCCTGGCGGCGGCCCATACCCTGCTGCATCATGGTACTCAGGATTCTCTTGCGCAAGGACTTGGCCAACTTATCCACCTTACGGCTGATGGTGGATTCGTGTACGCCCAGCATGCGGGCGATTTCAGCCAGCGTCCGGCCGTCGAGAAAATAGGCCGCCAGCACCATCCGTTCCTCGCTGGAAAGCGCAGCCAGGGCCGCATCGGTGGCGGATTCCAGGCGCGAGTCCGGCGACGGAACCGGCTCCGGCTCAGGCGCCGCGAACTGCGCCCCGTCTTCCCCCTCCTCATCGAGGCTAACCAGCCGCTTCGTCCGGCGGTAGCGATTCACGAACTCCTGCGCCAGCACAGTGCGCAGCCACCCTTCCAGCGATCCGCGCCCGGTAAACGATGCCAGCTTCGAAACCCGTTCGCCGGCGCGCGTGGTGGTGCCGTAGAGCTCGGCATAGAGCGTATCAGCCAGATCGCGGGCGGCGGAATCCTCGCGGGCAATGCGCAAAGCCGATTGATAAAGCTTTTCGCGGTAGCGCGTGAGAAAAATCTCCCACGCCTGGTTGTTGCCCGCGGCGCATGCCCGGGCCATTGCGAGTTCTTCGACCCGCAACGTCAGCAGGAAAGTCCGCGCCTCGGTTTGGCTGGATCCGGCAGGCAAGTATTTGGAAGCTACATCACAAAGAATTGCGCCAAAGGATTCGGAAGTCAGTCCGATCCTTTCACATCCGCCTTTCTCGTGCAGTTCCGCCAGCAACTCGGAAACTGCCGATTGCACTGCAGCGGAGATCGGTTTCGCGTCACGCATGTAGAAGAGAAGAGATTACGACGAGCAAGGCTTCCGATACCACTACTTCCTTAGACGCTCGCAATGTTAATTTAGGCCGCAAGCTCTGAAATTCATTTCGTTCTTCCGGCGAGTCGAGACAAACGGCGCGCCCCGGAAAAAGTCCTCCTAGGCCGGGGCGCGCCAAGCCTCGAGGGGGAGGAACCCAATGAAGTCGCAAATGTTTCTGGCATTGGCGGTTTTGCTGCTCGCGGTTGGACTGGTCACTGTGGGCTTACGCCCGGTTCATGCCGGAGAGCAGCCTGCTGGCTCCGGTTACAAGGTGCTGGAGCCGATCCGGCATGGAAGTCTAACGGTGTTTCCCGTGGTCGCTCCCAAGTCTTATGCCACCGGCGATTTTCTGACGCTGGATGAAGGCTTGCGCTCGGGAGAGGTGGTTGTGACCGAGTATGGAAACGTGCGCGGACTGCTGCGGCGGCAGATCACGCCCACGGTTCTGCACGACCGCGCCGAGGTGAATCGATTGGTGCTGATTAACAATTCCAAGCATCCGCTGTTGCTCTTGGCCGGCGAGATTGTTACCGGAGGCAAGCAGGACCGGGTGATCGGCAAAGATCGCATCGTTCCGGCGGAAAGCGATCCGGTCGATCTTAGCGTGTTCTGCGTGGAGCCGGGGCGATGGGTGGCGACGAGCAATCAGTTCGGCGCATCCGGAACGACATACGCGTCGGGAAATGGAAGTGGGATTGGTAGTGGTAGCGGCGGGGGCGTGGGCGTATCTGCGGGGACGCTCATGGCTCAACCTTCAGTACGCGCGAAAGCCATGGGCGACAAAGACCAGAACCAGGTTTGGGCGGAGGTCAGAAAGCAACAACAGTCAATGACGGTCGAGGTAGCGGCAGCAGCTCCGCAGGCGAGCACAAACGAGATACGCTCCACCAGTTCGTACGCCCGCGTGATGGAGAACAAAGACGTGAAACAGAAGGTGGACGAGATCGCCGCACCCATCGAACACAATTATGAAAGTCTGATCAAGCAACTGCGGGATCGTAAGGCGGTCGGCGTGGTAGTCGCGGTGAATGGTCGCATCATCTGGGCCGACGTCTTCGCCAGCACGGAGCTGCTGGAAAAATACTGGCCGAAGCTGGTGCGCTCCTATGCCTCCGAAGCGGTCGTAACCCGTGCCAAGGGCGGCGAGGCGAGCCTGGCGCAGGCGGAAGCGTTCCTTGGAGATATGGAAGGACGCAGAGAAACGATTGAGAGCGAACCCGGAATCTACCGTCACACGGAAATCAATGGTGATGGCTTCAAGGCGTTCGCGCTGACGTCGCTACTGCCGAAGACCGGCTTTGATGTGCACGTGGCCAAGATGGCAGAGTGAAAAAAGCAGTGGGCAGCGGGCAATGGTCAGCAAAAAACCGAATACGCGAGACCTGATCACTAATCAATGGCCATTGGCCACTGCCGTCTGATACCAGTTCCGCCAGGCGGCGGAGTCGTTCGGCAGACGTTGCTGGGTGATGTCGGCCAATGCAAGGAAGGCCCAGCTGCGAGTCTGAGCATCGAGCGCAGGATCATCGGAGTAATCGATAAGTTGCGGTATGGCGAGGAGGCGCTGATCGTGGCTATACATGCCGGATTCCGCCAGGCTGCAAGCTGCCCGCTCGCGCACCAACGCAGAGGGATCATTGTGCATTGCGTCGAGCAAGGGCGCGATCGTCGGATTAGTCCCTACCAAGGCCAGGCCCTCGACGGCCCAACGGCGCGAGTCTTCGGAATTATTATCGGCTAGGTGGTCAGTGTCTTTGAGGTGAGTGGTCAAGACTGCGACCACACGGTCAGTCTCAATGCCGCGGTTCGCCAGCAGACCCAAACTCCAAAGAGCCCAAATCTTTTTCGAGTGGTCGGCGGAGGCTGCTTGTCGTACCAGCGCATCGACGGTGGAGTCGCTCTTGCTAAGGCCGTAGGCTGCGAGTTGCACTTCGATAGCGGAATCCCTCACATTTCGGTCGCTGGAGTTTAGGGCCGCGGTGGTAAGTTCGCCGAGTTGTGCATCCCATTTGAGGTTTCCGCGCCAGGCATCCACGCGCGCTTCGATCTGATCGGTCGCTCCATCGGCACGGGCTACCGCGCGCTCGAGCAGGATTTCGGCCTGCCTCTGCGGCTTCTGCCGATCAAGGTCGCGATCCGACGATAACGCGGAGTAGTTGTCACGATTTTCCCGCGACGAGAACGGACGCGAGAATTTTTCTCCAAAAGTTCCCATGCCCCCGCTGGTGGAGACCGCCACCGCGATCCCGATTCCCGCCATCATGGCGGCAACGTGCAGCACGCGCACCGTTGAGACTTTCCTCCGGTCAGGATTTTGATCTTCCAACCCGAGCTTCGATGCAAATGCTGAATCCGGACCGAGCTTGCCGTAATCCGGCATCGGCTGTAGGCGCGGGTCTAAGCTCGCGCCACAGTCCTGCCCCGACGAATTTGGCCGATAGACATCCATAGTCGAGAGTTTAGGGACCGTACAAAATAGGGTAAAGTTACTTCAGGGTCCCGCCCATATGAGGTTAGATGTACGAGTGCGGCTACCTGCGGGCCGAAACTGGCATCGCAATAATCGCCGTTGGCCTGGAAAGTTATGGAGGAAGAATGGCTGGCAAAGGAATTAATTTTCGCGGTTGGATACCTGCTTCTTTGGTTCTGATTCTGGCCGCTGCGGCCCTGGCCGCAGCTGGTCCCGGATACAAAGTGGTGAACACTTACAAAGTAGGGGGCGACGGTGGTTGGGATTATTTGACCGCGGATGCGGCGGCGCGGCGTCTTTATATTTCTCGAGCCACCCACGTCATCGTTCTCGATCTGGATTCCGGTAAGAGTGTCGGCGACATCGCGGACACACCGGGAGTGCACGGTATTGCGCTCGCGCCGGAGTTGGGACGAGGCTTTATCAGCAATGGACGCGAAGCCACAGTGAGCATTTTTGATCTGAAAACATTGGCGACTAGCAGCAAAGTAAAAGTGGGAGAGAATCCGGACGCGATTCTTTACGATCCGGCAACCAAGCGAGTGTTCACATTTAACGGCCGAAGTCAGGATTCGACCGCCATCGATGCGACCAGCGGCACGGTGCTGGGCACGATCAAACTGGACGGCAAGCCTGAATTCGCCGCCAGCGACGGCAAGGGCGAGATCTTCGTGAACATCGAAGACAAGAGCGAATTGACTGCGATTGATCCCACCAAATTGGAAGTGAGAGCGAAGTGGCCGCTGGCGCCCTGCGAGTCGCCGTCGGGTTTGTCCATGGACAGGAAGAACCGGCGCCTGTTCGTAGGGTGCGAGAACAAAATGATGGCCGTGGTCGATGCCGATTCCGGCAAAGTCCTGGCCACGCCAGCCATTGGCGATGGCGTGGACGCCACCGCCTTCGACGACGGAACTGGACTGGCTTTCGCGTCCTGCGGGGAAGGTGTGCTGAGCGTAATTCACGAAGATTCGCCGGAGAAATTCAGCGTGGCGGAAAACGTTCCCACGCAAGCCGGCGCGCGCACCATGGCGCTCGATTCCAAAACTCACAATGTGTATGTGGTGACGGCGAAGTTCGGGCCGCCTCCGGCGGCGACGGCGGACAATCCGCATCCCCGGCGCAGCATCGTGCCTGACAGCTTTGTGGTTCTCGTCTTAACCAAATGAGTTGCAGCGTGAATTGCAGCAAATGATGCGCATTCTCAATTCCTGGAGATCGCCGATTTGGCTCGGACTAGCGCTTGTTATTGCGCAGGTCTGCACCGTGCAGCCCTGCGCAGCCTATTCCGTGCTGACTCACGAAGAGATCGTCGACCTGGCTTGGAAAGATACTCTCCTGCCCTTGCTGAAGAAGCGCTTTCCCGCCGCTACGGACGACGATTTGCAGAAGGCGCACGCCTTTGCCTACGGCGGATCTGTGATGCAGGACATGGGATATTATCCGTTCGGGAACAAGTATTTCAGCGACCTCACGCACTACGTGCGAAGCGGCGACTTCGTCGTCAATTTGATCAAGGAAGCTTCCGACCTTGACGAATACGCTTTTGCGCTGGGCGCTCTGGCTCATTATTCCGCCGACAATTGCGGTCACCCGACCGTCAATCAAGCCGTAGGTCTTGAGTTCCCCAAGCTTCGAAAAAAGTTCGGGAACGTGGTGACCTATGAAGACAATCCTAAGGCCCACATCCGCACCGAGTTTGGTTTCGACGTAACCCAGGTGGCGAAGAACCGCTATACTTCCGATCGTTATCACGACTTCATCGGCTTCCAAATTTCCAAACCCGTGCTGGAACGGGCGTTTCAGGATACCTACGGCATTCCGCTGACAGACGTCCTCACTAAGGAAGACCTGTCCATCGGCACCTTCCGCCGAGCCATCAGCAACATTATTCCCGAGATGACGCGCGTGGCACTCATCGCTCGCCGCAAGGAGATCGTTTCGGAAACTCCCAACTTTAAGGCGCGCGAGTTTCGTTATTACTTATCGCGCACCAAATATCAGAAGGAATGGGGTAAGGGATATCGTAAGCCAGGCTTCGGGACACGGCTGCTGGCGTTCTTTCTAAGATTTGTTCCCAAGATTGGACCCTTTAAGGCGCTCGATTTCAAGATCCCGACGCAGAAAACTGAAGACCTTTACATCGCCAGTGTAGTGAAAACGGTGCAGGATTACACCAGGCTTCTCCAGGAAACTTCAGCCGGAGACTTGCACCTCACCAACACCGACTTTGACACAGGCCACGATACGCGGTCCGGGGAGTATGCCCTGACCGATAAGGCGTATGCGCACTTGCTTGACCAGTTGTCTGCACATAACTTCGATCAAATCGATCCCGATTTGCGGGCGAACATTTTGGCCTTTTATGGCGACCCGAACGCCCCCAACGCGATCAAGAAAAACCCGGCTGACTGGCAAAAGACTCAGGACGAATTGGCGAAGCTCCGTACGCTGCCTGAGCCTGCGCCGGCTGGAGGCAAGGCGGATGGGCGGATCGAGCCCGAAACGCAACCTGGTGAATTTTTCCTGGGAGACTCCGCAAACTAAATAGCGCTCGCCTAGACGGGAGCTGCCGATTCGAACGACCGTTCGGTTGTCAAAGTGCCGACTCGCCGTGTATCATCGCAAATCTTTAACTCACCCGTGAAGCAAGCTTTAAGTCGACGTTCTGGCTGCTTCATGACTTCCAGAGGATTGTTGCAAATGATGGTGGACGACAAGTTTTACCGGGCCCAGGTCACTCGACGCGAGGAATTCGCCCCCGACCTATGGACGATTCGCATCCAGCCCGGCGGCGAGTTCAAGTTTGCTCCGGGGCAGTATGCCACGCTGGGGATAGAGCACGACGGCAAACGAACAGAACGCCCCTACTCGATTGTCTCTGCGCCTTTCGAAAGTGAAATGGAATTTTTCTTCGAACTGGTGCCTGAAGGGGCTCTTACGCCGCGTCTGTTCAAGCTGCAACCCGGCGACGAATTGCTCATGAGAAAAATCCCCAAGGGAAAATGCACGCTCGATACCGAAAGCGGACGAAAACATCATTTGCTGGTTTGCACCGTAACTGGAGTTGCTCCGTTTGTAAGCTTTGTCCGCGCACTTTCGAAAGATTGGAAAGAAGGCCGTTTCGATGGCAGCCATCAACTTTATTTGCTCAACGGCGCCAGCCGCCCCTGGGAGTTCGGCTACAAAGAGGAGTTGATTCGCTTCGATGCCGAATTGCCCTGGTTCAAGTACGTGCCCACCGTGAGCCGCCCGTGGGATCATGCAGATTGGCCGGGCGAAATCGGACGCGCGGACGACGTGTTGCGCAAGTATGCCGATCACTGGGAACTCGACGCCACGAATACGACGGCGTACCTGTGCGGACATCCGGACATGATCGCCAACAGCAAGGCAATTCTTAAGCGCCGCGGCTTCGTCGACCGGACCGCGATCAAGGAAGAAGTCTACTGGATTCCGGCGAAGTAGTCGCGAGTACCTGGTATCGAGAGGCGAGTTGAAAACGCAGCAGATCAGGATTCGGCCGGTGCGAAGAAGACCAGCACCGACAGTTTCTCAGTGATGTCGTAAAAGCGATGCCCGACTTGCGCCGCGACGAAGATCACACTGCCAGCGGAAACTTCGCGGTCTTCCGATCCCGCCTTGAAGCGGGCACGGCCGCGGACCACGTAGTAGACTTCGTCTTCGCGATGCGGCTTTTGCCGGTCCGTTCCTCCAGCGGGCAGAACATAAAGCCCGGCGCTCATCGCCGGCACGCGCATGAATTCGCGGTAGGACTTGCTGCTGTCAGCGCGCTGCTCCTCGATCTCCGGAAGGCTGGCGAAAAACGTTTTCACGCGAAGATGCCTCCGAAGATGAGCTCGGTAAATTGCGGAATCAGATTCTGCGCCTGCAGATCGCCTTCCGGTTTGTACCACTGGTAAATCCAATTGAGCATGCCGAGCAGGGCGAAGGCCGCGGCACGCGGACTCACCTTGCCTTTTGTGGAATGCGGTTGCCGGACCTTTTGCGCCTCCGCCATCAAATTCTCCAGAAAGTGCACATAGTCTTTCTTGCGGGAGTTAATGCGTTTACGCAACGCCGGAGGCAGGGGATGGTTTTCGTGCAGCATTACGGTGATCTCGCGATCGCGCGGGCTCAGTACAACTTCAATGTGCAGCCGGATGAGTGCGCGCAGCCGTTCCTCCGCATCGGCGATGCCGCGCACCGGATTGATTACGCGCTCCTGAGTGATCTCCATGGCGTGGTCCATGATCTCGAACAGGATTTCGTCTTTGCTTTGAAAGTGGTGATAGAGGCCGCCCTTGCTCAGCTTGAGCGCCGCGGCAACATCGTTCATGGAAGTGGCGTCGTAGCCTCGCTGCTGAAACAAGCGTGCCGCAGTGCGCAGAATTTCCTGCCGGGAATCGACCAAAGTCTCGCGGGCCATCGGGTCACATGGTAAACAGTTGCGAGCGGGAATGCCAATGGCTGTGCGGACCGCGTGCAGGGCGTTTATTCTTAATCGGGGCAGTTGACGTAACTACTGGAATCCCGTAGTATCATGAAACTGTTGAATGGAACCGGGTCAAGGCCAAAGCTAACTTCCGCAGACATGGCGTAAGCTTCGACCTGGCGAGGACCGTGTTTAAAGACCCGTTTGCCATCGAGCGTCTCGATGACCGCGAAGCTCACGACGAAGAGCGTTTTGTGATTATCGGCATGGCCGAAGGCAAAGTATTGCTGTTTGTGGCCTACACCGAACGCGAGGAGCGCATTCGCATTATTTCGGCCCGAAGGGCGACGCAATATGAGGAAGAGGACTACTTCCACCAAAATGCTTAGGCCCATGACGTCCGCGGCCATCGAGGCCGCCGCCGGTGCCGACCGCGACGCCCAGCCGCTGACTGCGGGCGATCTTAAGCGGATGAAGCGGACGCCGCAGGCAAAAATCATTCGCCGCGCCCTCGCATTGACGCAGGAGGAATTCGCCGTCCGCTACCACATCCCGCTCGGCACTCTCCGGGATTGGGAACAAGGCCGCGCACAGCCGGACCGGCCAACCCAAGCCTATTTGAAGATCATCGCCTGCGAACCGGAGAGAGTTGAGCGGCTTTTGAATCAAGCGCGCTGATAGCAATCTTTTTGAACTTCAAGTTGATTCGGGTTTATTCTGAGTCAGAAGGAGCTTCGCCGATGCCCACTCTCGATTGGTCAAAATGCCCCGCCGTTGAAAGCGTCCCCGGCAAACGGAGCGGTGCTTGGGTATTCTGCGGCACGCGTATGCCTGTTTCGACCGTCTTTGAAAATCTTGAGGCGGGTTCGAGCATCGAGGAAATCATTGAGCAGTTCCATGTAACGCGAGAGCAGATTCAAGCCGTGCTGGAATTTGCCGCCCGTAGCCTGGATGCTCCCCCTGTTCCTGCCGGCCCACCTGCCGCAAACAATGCGCATCCTCTTTGATCACGGTACACCGAGCGGCATTGCCAGAGCGCTTTCCGCGCATGATGTCACAGAGGCGATTGATCGTGGGTGGGAGAAAATTTCCAACGGCGAACTACTGGCAGCCGCTGAGGCAGAAGGATTCGATCTCTTGCTTACGACGGATAAGAACATCCGGTATCAGCAAAACTTAACCGCGCGAAGAATTGGCATTCTCGTACTCGGAAACTCGACTTGGCGGATTGTGCGTTTGCACCTTAGTCGGATTGCTTCGGCTGTAAACGAAACCGCCCCCGGCAGCTACGCCGAAGTGGAAATACCGTTCAAGTAGCAAAGGCTCTTCGGAAGGAGTTCGGGGGCGCTACCACGCCCCGCGGCACTCTGTCTTATGCCGCCCCTGCCGGGCTGGGCGTCGATGGTTCCTATCGAAACTTCTCGCTTGACACTGTAAATCCCCTCCGATAGCATAATCAGATACCGACCGACCGGTCGGTTCTTTCGTAAAGGAGCATCCAGTGGCCACAATTTTCTACGAGCACGACGCCAATCCCGCCGCCCTGAAGGGCAAAACCATCGCCATCCTGGGCTACGGCAGCCAGG
This sequence comes from uncultured Acidobacteriaceae bacterium, assembly GCA_963818865.1. Taxonomy (GTDB): domain Bacteria; phylum Acidobacteriota; class Terriglobia; order Terriglobales; family Acidobacteriaceae; genus Sulfotelmatobacter. The sequence goes on along the minus strand of CAWFTQ010000009.1, from coordinate 659,565 downwards.
GACACGCCCAGGCGCAGAACCTGCGCGACAGCGGCTGCAAGGTAATCGTGGGTCTGGAACCCAATCGCCCCAGCGCGCAGCAGGCCCGCGCCGATGGCATGGTGGTGGTGGCTCCCGATGAAGCCGCCAAGCGCGCCGATTGGATTCACGTGCTCACTCCTGACGAGACTCAGGCTCAGGTCTACGAGCAATACATCAAGCCTTATCTGCATCCGGGAAAGATTCTCGGCTTCTCCCACGGCTTCAGCATTCATTTCAAGACGATCGTTCCACCCAGCGATGTGGACGTAGTGATGATCGCGCCCAAGAGCCCCGGCCATCTCCTGCGGCGTGTGTATAGCGAAGGCCGCGGCGTGCCGTCGCTGATCGCGATTCAACAGGATTCGAGCAATCGCGCTCACGAGTATGCGCTGGCCTACGCACATGGCATCGGGTCGACCCGCGCCGGTGTATTACAAACCACTTTCAAAGAAGAAACCGAGAGCGATCTTTTCGGCGAGCAGGCCGTGCTGTGCGGCGGTCTGACATCGCTGATCAAGAAGGGATTCGAAACTCTGGTCGAAGCCGGTTACGCGCCGGAGATCGCCTATTTCGAGTGCCTGCATGAGATGAAGCTGATCGTCGACCTCATCTACGAAGGCGGCCTGGGCCGGATGCGCTACTCGATTTCAAACACTGCCGAATATGGCGATCTGACGCGCGGCGAAAAAGTTGTGGGCGATGCCACGCGAGCCGCGATGAAGAAAACTCTGGCCGACATTCAGGACGGAACCTTCGCTCGCGAGTGGATCAAGGAAAACAAAGACGGAGGCTACCACTTCACCGAGTTGCGTGAGAAAGAGCAGCAGCATCCGATCGAGATTGTGGGTGCGCAGCTGCGCGGCATGATGAGCTGGCTTCCCGGCAAAGAAACCAAGAAGCCGGCCGAGGCGAAGAAGCCGGAACCGGAACAGGTCGTGAATGCTTAAGGGAGCCGAAATCGTTCTGCAATGCGTGCGCGCCGAAGGGGTGGACTTGGTGTTCGGCTATCCCGGCGGCGCGATCATGCCGTTGTATGACGCATTGGAAGGAAGCGGCATCCGGCATGTTCTCACGCGGCACGAGCAGGGTGCGGCCTTTGCCGCCGAGGGCTATGCGCGAGTTACCGGAAAAGTGGGCGTGGCGATTGCGACCAGCGGCCCCGGCGCAACCAATCTGGTCACCGGCATTGCCGATGCCAAGATGGATTCCGTCCCTCTGGTCTGCATCACCGGACAAGTGCGCAGCGCGGTGATCGGCACGGATGCATTTCAGGAGACTGACGTGTTCGGCGTGACGCTTTCGCTGACCAAATGGAGTCGGCTGGTACGAACCATCGACGAAATTCCAGAAGTGATTGCGGAAGGATTTCACTGGGCCCGCAGTGGACGCCCGGGACCGGTAGTCATCGATATTCCCACCGATTTGCTCAAGGCTAAAAAGGAATTTTCCGGTCCGGCGAAGTTCACGCCGCACGCGCGTCCTGCCGATGCCAAAGCTGAGGGATCATTCAGCGACAGCATCGTGGCCTTGCTGGAAGGGGCGAGTAAGCCGGTGGCGCTGGTGGGCGCGGGAGCAAAGCTTTCCGGAGCGATTCCAGAGCTGCGGCGCTTGCTCGACGATTTGAATATTCCTACGTTCGCCACCGTGCACGGATTGGGCGCCGTTCCCCCGCAGTCGCCGTATTACCTGGGCATGGTCGGGATGCATGGAACGCGCGCCGCGAATATGGCGCTGCACGAAACTGATTTGCTGATGGTTTTCGGAGCGCGGCTGGATGATCGCGTAACCGGCGAGCCGACGCGCTTCGCCCCCAACGCAAAAATCGTTCACTTCGAAATTGATCCCGCGCAACTGGATCGAGTTCGGGCCTGTGAGTTGCCGGTGATCGGAGATTTGGCCGAAACGATTCCGGCGTTTCACGCGGAGCTGCGCCAGACTTCCCTTCCGGACTGGAGCGATTGGCGTGCAGTCGCCTGCGGTGAGGAGCGCGCGGAGGTTGATCCGCGCGGACTAGCGCAGCCGACGATGCGCTTCCTCGATGAACTATTCAGCCGCCTGCCGCAAGACAACGTGGTGATTGCCGACGTCGGCCAGCACCAGATGTGGGCGGCGCAGCGTTACCGTTCTTCGTCACCGCGCGGTTTCATCACTTCCGGCGGACTGGGAGCGATGGGTTTCGCTCTGCCCGCCGCAGTCGGCGTGCAGCTGGCGAAACCGCAGACTTGCGTGCTTTGCGTTTCCGGCGATGGCGGTTTCCAGATGAACATCCAGGAACTGGCCACCGTGCGCCGTCTCGGCCTGCCTATCAAAATGGTCATCGTCGATAACAAATATCTGGGTATGGTGCGGCAGTGGCAGCAACTGTTTTACGAACGCAACTATGCCGAAACCGATTTGAGCGACAACCCGGATTTCGTCGAGATTGCCAAGGCCTACAAGATCCACGCATGGCGTCTGAATGAGGCTGCCATGGCGGAGTTTCCGGTGTCGGAGGAGACGGGAGATCTGATCGAGAGATTTTTGCGCTCGCCGGAGCCGGAGTTGCTGGTGTTTGATTGTCATCCCGAGGCTAATGTTTATCCCATGGTTCCGGCAGGCGCGGCGCTTTCGGAGATGGTGTTCGGGGACGAGTAGAGAGAATTGAGTGATTGGGTGATCGGGTGATTTTGCGATTGAAGACCAAGATCAGGTTGCGCCGGTTTTTCGATCACCCGATGACTCAATCGCTCAATGACTCAATCTAGTTTTGAGGGAACGAAACATGCAAGTCTTTCACATTCGCTATCGCAACGCGCAGGGCGCACTGATGCGCATTCTCAACGCGGCTTCGCGCCGCGGGCTCGATCTCACATCGGTACATGCCGAAGCCGCCGGGCAGGACCATGCCGTCACCCTGCAACTGGAAGCATCGCACAAGCAGATCGGCCAGCTTTGCCGCGAATGGTATGCGATTGTGGATGTAATCGACGTACGTTCGAGCGCGGCCTTGCGCCAGCATGGAGACCCGGAGTGGGCGCCGCTACCGCCGGGCTCGGCGGGCATGACGAATCAATCGGCGCGTGCCGCGTTGGCATAAGTTTTGGGCTGTAGTGTCAGTGCGTGATGCCTCCTGGGTAAGCATCATGCGAGTTGGGGGATCTGCAATAGAGTGCGCCTCCTGACGTCACTTGCTTACAGGTTCCCCGTTTTTCTTCGTGTCATCTTTTTTTCATGTCGTCCCGAGCAAAGCAAGGGATCTTGGTTTTTGCCTGCTCCGCCAATCTGGCCACTGCGGACGGACCTCGCTGGGAATAACAATCATCTTGTAATCTTTCCCGTGTATCTTAAACATCATGGATCTTAAGCATCGCAGCCGCGGAATTACTGACGGACGCGACCGGGCCCCGGCGCGCTCCATGTTCAAAGCCATCGGATTCACCGACGCAGATCTTCGCAAGCCGCTGATCGGCGTGGCCAATACCTGGATTGAAACCATGCCGTGCAACTTTCACCTGCGGCGGCTCTCCGCCAAAGTGAAGGAAGGCATTCGCGCCGCTGGCGGCACTCCCATGGAGTTCAACACCATCGCCATCTCCGACGGCGAAACCATGGGCACGGAAGGCATGCGCGCCTCGCTGGTGAGCCGCGAAGTGATCGCCGATTCCATTGAACTGGTCTGCCGCGGACAATTGTTCGACGCGGTGGTATGCGTGGTGGGATGCGATAAGACGATTCCCGCTGCGGCCATGGCGCTGGCACGAATGGATCTTCCCGGCCTTGTACTTTATGGAGGCACCATCGCTCCCGGCAGCTACGGCGGCAAGGACGTCACCATCCAGGATGTGTTCGAAGCTGTCGGCGCGAATGCCGCGGGAAAAATCACAGATAAAGAATTGCACGACTTGGAGGACGTGGCCTGTCCCGGCGCCGGAGCCTGTGGCGGCCAGTACACGGCGAACACCATGTCCACTGTGATGGAGATGATTGGACTTTCTCCCATGGGCTACAACAGCGTGCCCGCGATGGACGCAAAAAAAGATCAAGTTGCCTTCGACTGCGGCAAAGTCGTTATGAACTTGCTGCAAAAAGAAATCCGCCCGCGAGAAATTCTCACTCGCGATGCCTTTGAAAACGCAATCGCGTCTGTGGCCGCGACCGGAGGATCGACCAACGCAGTGCTGCATCTGTTGGCCATCGCGCGCGAAGCCGGCGTCGATTTGGAGATCGACGATTTTCAAACGGTGAGCGAGCGCACTCCTCTGCTCGCCGATCTGAAACCCTCCGGACGTTTTGTAGCCGCCGATATGCATCGCGCGGGCGGTGTACGTCTCCTAGCTCAGCGGTTGTTCAGCGGAAATCATCTTCACGGCTCGGCGAAAACCGTCACCGGCTTTTCGCTGGAAGAAGAGAGCAAAAGCGCCGTCGAAACTGCCGGTCAGGAAGTGATCACCCCGCTCGAAAAACCGCTGAAGAAAACCGGAGGGCTGGTCGTGCTCAGGGGAAATCTCGCACCGGAAGGTTGCGTGGCCAAGATCAGCGGGCATGAGCGGCTGGAGCAGCGCGGCCCGGCGCGCGTTTTTGAGTCGGAAGAAGATGCCATGACTGCCGTCACCAGCAAGAAAATTCGTTCCGGCGATGTCGTCGTCATCCGCAACGAGGGGCCAAAAGGAGGGCCGGGCATGCGCGAAATGCTGAGCGTAACCGGGGCTCTCGTAGGCGAGGGATTGGGATCCTCAGTTGCGCTATTGACCGACGGCCGCTTCAGCGGCGCGACCCACGGATTGATGGCCGGCCACGTCTCGCCGGAAGCTGCGCTGGGCGGCCCGATCGCCGCCGTGCGGGACGGCGACATGATCCACTTCGACATCAGCCGGCGCGTGCTGGAGGTTGAGATCAGCGACGACGTGATTCGACAACGAATGAAGGAATGGAAGCCGCCGCAACCGCGTTATCCCACCGGCGTGTTCGCCAAATATGCGGCCCTGGTGTCGTCGGCTTCGCAAGGCGCCATCACCCGGCCGCCGCAATAATTAGCAACTCGCACTGCCAACGACGTTCAAATAAAAAGGGAGCGGCCTAGCCGCTCCCTTTTTACTCCGGTACCGATTGTCTACTGCGCGCACCCCGGACTGAACGCCGTGAGCAGGTTTGCTACCGCGGAGATGGCGCAGTCGTAGGCCGCGGCAGTCGAATCGTAGTAGTTATATTGCTGGGAAGCGGACTGGTCCGAATTGGCTCCAGTGTTGTAGTTAAGCGTGTCAACGTGTTGGCCGGCGTTTTCCAGAAAACTTGTATAGGTGATTTTGCCGGACTGCGTTGTCGTGTTGGTGAGCTGGTAGGTCTGCTTTGCCGTGGTGGTGGCGCTATAATCGCCATCGGATAGAACTACCTCCGAGTAATTAACCGTCAGCGGCCAGGTGTAATCCTGGTTGTAGACCACGCTCGGGACACCGGTCTGGGACACCGTCGTATTCGAGGTAAGAGTGGTGTTTTGCCAGATGTCCTGCACATACTTGGTTCCGGTAATGTTGAAAGTCTGGTCGTTAGAAAAGTTCGCAGTCTGAGCAACCTTCGTCGTCACTGTGCCATGTGAAGTATTGACATAACCGGAAATCACGAAGCTGCGTTTTGAACTAACGTCCACGGTGCCTGTAATGGATGTCGGCTGCACATTAAGGTTCTCCGTGACCACCGGAGACGGCCCGGTCAGCGTGTTTTCCGTGATCGCACCGCTGGTCTGAGTGCTGCCCGGATCCGTGTAGAGCAGAAGCGACGCGGTCGCCGAAAAATAATTGTCGGCGTTGTACACACTGAGTGAAACCGTGTGCTCCTGACCATTGCTCAAAAGGCCGGCGAACGGAGTGAGATTCACCCGATAGGGAGTAAAGTTCAAAGTCTGCACGCCAGGAATCGGGAACCATAAGTAAGGATCGATGCCGCCGGTATAAATCCAGGGAAAGACCGGCGCCACGCCGGCGGGTTGGCCGTCAATCGTGATCTCGGTCTCGCGGAAGCCTGTGTTGCCGCAGCTTTCCAGTTCCCCGGAAACGTCATTCGGAACGCACGTGTACCAGAATTCATCGTCGCTCTGGCTTTGCGCGTAGACATCAAGGTAAGCGGCCTGCACGTTTGTCGGCATCGTGAACGTGCCGGATAGCGTGCTGGTGCCTGAGCCCAAAGCGACCGTGCCGCCCGCGGGACCAGCCGAGAGCGGCAGTACCACGTTGGCAGAAACCGGGGCCGACTGTCCCGCGGGAACCGGATAGAACTCCAGCGATGCGGATGCATAGATCGTGGAGGTAAGGCCGCAACACAAAGTGTTGCCGATGTCGGCCTGCCCGGATTGCGCCGTGTAAAAGATCGAACTGTAATCGGTAAGATCGTTTTCGACGTGCCATGACGGACCGATATTTGAAGGCTCAGCCGTAGTGCCGAAATAAATGTTCACCGGCCCCAGCCAGAAATTCGCGGTGCGGTCATACTGAATGCCGGCGTTCAAGTTAATGTCGGCCTCGAGTATTACCGCAGCCCAAGGACCAGGACACGCGGAGGGCGGAGTGTAAGTGAAGTTCTCCACGTTGAAATCGTAAAAACTGGCATCGCTGAAGAGTTGCACTACGCAAGGCGTGGTGGAAGGCCGAGTCACGTTGGGATCGGCGCTGACTGTGTTCGCTGAACCGATCACATACGGGCCGGATGCGGAAGCAAAAGGAACCAAGACTGCTGCAAGTAATAGAAGCGAAAAAATATTTCGCGCCAAGCGGGCAGTACGGGGCATACGAATCCTCCTGGGATCGTGACAAAAGCCGCGTCCGTCTTGGCATTGCGGGAGCACAGGCAGACGGAAGCGGCGCTAGCGCGAAAGTATTGCGCGTTCGCCGGAATGTGTCAACAGAAGACGAAAGTCTCTAGCCGGGCATTCTCTCTCGCCCATTCGGGGAGGGTGTGGGCACGTTCGTGGGGTTGGCTTCGCTGCGGATCACGCTATACTACGCAGGCTTCGCTTCCGCGAGCAGAAAAACAAACTAGGAACATTCAGGATACTTCAGAGTATGGCCGCTCATAGCCAGCCTCTCGCGCCGAAAAAGCGTCTGGATTCATGGAAGGAAATTGCCGCCTTCTTCGGCCGCGACGAGCGCACCGTCAAACGTTGGGAAAAAGAACGCGGGTTGCCCGTCTACCGCTTGCCGGGAAGCGCTCGCGGCGGCGTCTTCGCTTACGCAGAAGAATTAGCGGAATGGCTGAAAGCACCCAACCACGCTTCGGAAGTGGCCGAGGCTCCCGCCGAAATTTCTTCCTTGGATGAGGGTGGGGCCATTGCCGCCGTCAAGTTGCCGGCGAGCAACGTTGCCGACAATGTTCCATCGGTCATACCTGCGTTTGATCTCCGTCCCGTCCCGAGCGCACCGAAAGTGGCCGCGGCCAAACCTTTCCTATGGCTTGTACCCTTGGCACTGATCGTCGGCTCTTTCCTGGCTTTTTCTTTCGGCCACCGCGAGCCGCGCTTCAAGAATGCTCTCGCCGCTCCGCACGTGCCCAGCGCCGAAGCTCAGGATCTCTACTTGAAGGGCCGCTATTACTTCGAGAAGCGTACTCCTGACGATCTGAACAAGGCCGTGGATTTCTTTACCCAGGCGATCGTGCATGATCCCGCTTATCCCGCACCTTATGTCGGATTGGCCGACACCTACAATCTGCTTCGCGAGTACAGTGCGATGCTTCCGCAGGAAGCGTTTCCCCGCGCTCTGGCTGCCGCCCGCAAAGCGGTGGAACTCGATCCGAATTCCGCCGAGGCCCACAATTCCCTCGCCTTCGCCAGTTTTTGGGGATCTTTCGACGCGGCTACGGCCGACCAGGAGTTCCGCCGCGCCCTCGAACTGGATCCCACTCTGCCGCGCGCTCATCACTGGTACGCCACCTTCCTGGTCGAAATTGGACGTGACCCGGAAGCCTTGGCCGAGATCGAACGTGCCCGGCAACTCAATCCTTCCTCGACGCCGATTCTCGCCGATAAGGGACTGATTCTCGCGGCAGCAGGCAAAATAGAAGAGGCCAGAACGCTGCTTACGCAAGTCATAGTCTCCCAGCCCGACTTTGTGCCTCCGCACCGCTATCTGGCCGAAGACATTTACTTTCGCGAAGGAAATTATGCCGGATATTTCGCGGAAATGGGAACCGTCGCGCGTCTGCGCCGCGACGCAACCGCGGAGAAAAACGTCAACGCGGAGAAAGCAGCCTATGAACGCGGCGGCCAGCGGGGCCTGTTTGAGGAGCGCTTGACGACCGCCCAGGAATTGTTCAACCGCGGCGGGTCAGCCTTCGAATTGGCAGCTGCCTACGCTGCCCTGGGGCAGGATAACGACGCCATGAAGTATCTCGAAATCGCTTACCAGCGCCACGACCTTCACCTCACCACGCTCAACACTAACCTCGAGTTTCAGCACCTGCATCCGAACCAGGACTTCCGCGAGCTCCTGGCAAAAATCGGACTGCCCCCGATACGCTGATCCAACTACAGTGGCTACCACACTGCGTATGCCGACGCCATCTGCCTCTCGAGGGCCCTGCCCGTGATGGCTGTACGAACTAGAGTCCGGCTCGCCGCGGATTCGGTAGCTTCTTCAGCCTTTAGAGTGCCTGACTGTGTAAACTAGTTTCGCGATGAGATTCCTCCCCCACTCGATTCGTGAGTGCCGTCATTTTCTGCCCTGGGTTTTCGCCCTTTTGCTCTTCGCGACCCCGCCGGCGGCGTTTGCTTCCGCTTACAACGCCCATCCTAAACTGGTGGTCGTAATTGTCATCGACCAGTTTCGCGGCGATTATCTGGAGCGTTATCGCGACCAGTTTGGCGATGGCGGATTCCGCCTGCTGCTCGACCATGGCGCCAACTTCACCGATTGCAATTACGATTATGCCAACACCCGCACCGCTCCCGGCCATGCCACGCTCTTCACCGGCGCTTACAGCAATGGTCACGGCATCGCCGCCAACGAATGGTGGGACCCGCAGAAGAAGCGCACGGTCACTTCCGTGGAGGACGACGCTACCAAACTCGTCGGCATCACCGAGGACAAGACAGGCGCCTCACCACACAATCTGCTCGCGGATACTTTAGGGGACGAACTGAAACTCGCTACCCAGGGACAAGCCCGAGTGTTTACCGTATCCTTGAAAGACCGCGCGGCCGTTCTGCCCGGCGGTTTTGCGGCAGACGCGGCTTATTGGATCGAACCGAAGAGCGGCGCGTGGGTCACTTCTACTTACTATCGCAGCGACTTGCCCAAGTGGGCACAAGATTTCAACTCCGCCGATCGCGCTGCGAAATATTGGGACCGCGAGTGGAAGAATAATAACGGAGACGTTCTGCGCTCCACCGCGCATCGCAAGAGCAATAGCAAAGACGGATCCGATGCCGGCTTCTACGAAGTGATCGGCTCCACGCCCTTCGCCAACCAGTACGAACTGGAATTCGCCAAGCAATTAGTTGTGTACGAGAATGTCGGCGCCGGGCACGCTACCGACCTGCTCGCCATCAGCCTTTCTCCGAACGACATTCTCGGACATCAGGTCGGCCCCGATTCGCCGGAGATGGCTGCCATGGCGCTCTCGCTCGATCGCGACCTTGCTGACTTTTTCAACTTCCTCGGTCACCAGATCGGCCTCGCGAATGTGTGGATCGCGCTCTCCGCCGACCACGGTGTTTCTGCCTTGCCCGATGCCGCGAAGAAATTGCGCATTCCCGCCGCCAACCTGGGTGCGGGCAAACTCGAAGCTCAACTCAATGCCACGCTGACGGCGAAGTTTTCCCCCGCTCACCCCGCCTCCTTCATTAAACTCGACTTCCCCGACGCCTGGCTCGATCCGGACACTTTCGCCGCCGCTCACGTAAAAGAGCATGACGCCGAAACTGCCGTGGGCGAGGCCATGAAGCAAGCCGGACTGCTGCGCGACTACTTTACCAAGTCGCAACTCGCAGAAGGCGAGGTGCCCGAAACCGCTCTCGGAAAGAAATTCTTGAATAGCTATTCGCCGGAAGGCAGCTGGTATGTGCTGGGTGTTCCCGAGCCCTACACCGTCGGCTCGGCTACAGGCACGGACCACGCATCGCCTTATACCTACGACACCCACGTACCGCTGGCTTTTTACGGCCTGCCCTTTCGCCCCGGCACTTACCGCACCCACGCCGAGCCCGTGGATATGGCGACCACGCTGGCGTCTCTGCTCGGCATCAACGCTCCCACCCATGCCGTGGGACGCGTGCTGACTGAGGCGCTTGCTCCTCCACACCACGCCGAACCAGCCGCAGGGTCCGCTGCTGCAAGGTCAAACTCTGAGGAGCCTGCACAGTGACCGCCCCCGGCAACAACAACTCTTCCCCGGACCTAAGCGTCACCCTCGCAGGAATTCCGCTGAAAAATCCAATCATCGCAGCCAGCGGAACCTTCGGCTACGGCGTCGAGTTCGAAGATGTCGTCCACCTCGACAAGCTCGGAGGCTTCGTCGTCAAAGGCCTTTCGCGCGAGCCCATGATCGGCAACCCGCCCCCACGCCTGTGGGAAACCGCAGCCGGCATGCTCAACGCCATCGGCCTGCAGAACATCGGCGCGGCGGCCTTCCTCGAAGAGAAGCTGCCCAGGCTCCGGCAGATCAAGAACGTCGTAGTTTTCGCCAACGTCTTCGGCTACACCCGCGAAGATTACGAACGAACCATCGAAATCCTCAACGACGGCGATGGCATCGCCGCCTACGAACTGAACGTTTCCTGCCCCAACACCGCCCACGGAGGCCTGCAGTTCGGCAGCGATCCGCGCTCCCTGGACGAAGTGGTGACCACCGCGAAACGGGTTGCGCGTCGCCCTCTGATCGTAAAGCTCTCGCCCAACGTGACCAGCATCGCGCAGATGGCCCACATCTCGCAGGAGGCGGGCGCCGACGCCCTCTCGCTGGTCAACACTTTCGTGGCCATGGCCATTGACGCCGATACCCGCAAGCCGCGCATCGCCAACATCACTGCCGGACTTTCCGGCCCCGCCATCAAGCCCATCGCCCTGCGCATGGTCTACGACGCCGCCCACGCGGTGAGCATTCCAGTAATCGGCATGGGCGGCATTTCCACCGCCGCCGATGTCGCGGAATTCATGCTCGCCGGTGCAACCGCCGTCCAAATCGGCACGGCCAGCTACTGGGATCCCTGCGCCACAGAAAAAATTGTGAACGACCTGCAGAGTTGGTGCGCCGACCGCGACATCGCACGCCTCGCCGATCTCATCGGCGGGCTGATCATCGAGTAGGGTATCGTCCCCCATCCCTGTCATGCTGAGCGTAGCTGGGAGGAGAGCAGAGCGACCCTCCCTGCGGAGTCGAAGCATCCCTACCTTCACCCAGAACACTGGCCGATCTCTGACTTTCTGCGCAACTCCGCGCAATGAGGTAGCCATGCCGGGTTTAATGCCTAAGGTGTTACCTCGAAGACCGTTCCGGAATTGTAGTAGCCGCCATAGTTGGTTGTTCCGTAGAGATTGCCGGAGGAATCGAGGATCAGCCCACCTTTAGGATAGTAACCGTCCGTCTCGTCTTCAATGGTGTGGACGAAACTGTAAAGGATTTGCATGGTCCATTTGCCGCTGCTGCTTGGTGACACTTCGAACACAGTACCTAAGTTGTTCGCTCCGCCGTAGAATGTGGTGCCGTACAGGTTTCCGCTGGAATCCCGCGCTACGCCATCATATGGAAGAGAGGGATCGGTTTCCCCGCTGAACTTGTAGAGGGTGTGAAAACGCCAGGAAGACGACGTTGGAGTCATCTCAAAAACGGAACCGCCGTCCTGCGCGGTCGTGCCATAGAGGTTGCCCAGTGCATCGAAAATCAAATTGCCGAATGGCTGGCTTCCATCCTCGGCATTGGTGAAGCTGTGAATGACGCGTTCCTGCCAAGCGCTTCCGGCGGGAACGAACTCGAAGACTACGCCGTAGGTGTCGGCGCCTCCGCCCAACGTTGTGCCGAAGAGACTTCCGGAACTATCGAAAGTCACACCTCCCCACGGAAACTCGCCATCCACGCCACCCGTAAATTTGTGAAGCAGACGCTCGCGCCATGTCCCACTTCTTGTCGGGGCAACCTCAAAGACCGTGCCGAAGCCGCTGCTCGAGCCTCCACTGCTGGTGATGCCATAGATATTCCCCGCGGAATCAAGCGCTATGCTGCCCTGCGGATAGGCCCCGTCATTCCCTCCTTCGAAGCTATAGAGCTGTTTTTCCGTCCACTGCCCCGACTGGCTGGGAATCAGTTCGAAAACCGTGCCGTATCCGTAGGCTCCGCCCTGCTGAGTAGTACCGTACAGATTGCCGTTCGCATCGAACACAAGGGGTGACGCAGAATAAGATCCATCGTCAGGAATCGATCCGAAGTTGTACAGAACCGTAAAACCCCAAGCGCCATTCGAGTTGGTCATCTTGAAAACGATTCCGCCAGGATACAGCCCTCCGGCAATCGTGGAACCGTAGAGGTTGCCCGCGTCATCCCAGGTCAGAGATGTGACCGACTGATCGCCGGAATTGGGAGCCGATTCTCCAAATAAAAAGAGGACTTGCTCGGTTGCGCCGTTGGACTGGGCATGAGCGACGGGGACAAACAGTATCGGCACCAAGATAACAATACGGCAGATGGTAGCTAGAAATTTGAGTCGCATCGCAGCAGCACCTCGCTTCGCATTCAATGCTTCAGGTCCAATTCGGAGACGATGCGGGGGAGCCGTTGACTGCGGCCAGCCACGGTCGATCATTGGCCGACGGTATGATAGCACGATTGGAAGCGCGCGTTTCGAGTGCCGCTGGCTGGTGGCCCGGACAACGCCAGCCCCCGAGGGCCCAGCCCAAGCTCTGCTTGGGCGGGATTTTTGATCTATCAACCGCGCGGCATCCAGAAGCTGGGAACGATAGTTTTTTCTTGACCCACCTGTGACATCTAACCTTGCCATCCACAGCCCCGACCGCCGATCATTCTCGCAGGCGCAATGCGGTAAGACATTTCGCCAAAGCTCAGCGTAAGCTAACCCCTTTGTTTCACGGATTTTGATATGTAAACCTTTTATCCGGCGTATTTTGCGAGGAATTTTGCGCTAACTTGTTGATTCCAACACACCGGGCAGTAGGGGGGAGGGGGGAGCCCAATGGTGCATTCGCGGTTCCGGGGCGCTGGCTCACCCGGTGCAGCCCCCACCTCCGCGGGCGCTAGTTAGCCTTGGCCGCGGGCCGCGCTGGGCTGCCATCGGACTTCACATAATGCGCGTACCAACTGAGGTTGCGTTCCAGCCGGTCTTTGATATGCGAAGGCGTCTTGAAGCCGTGAAACTCGCCGGGATACACCACCAGCTCGGTTTCGCGGCCCAGGCTCTTCAGCGCTTCGTACATCTGCTCACCGCCCACGATTGGCACATTCCAGTCGGCGTCGCCGCCCATGAACAGAACTGGCGTGGTAATGTTTTCGACTCGATAGAACGGCGAGATTTTATCCCACACGGCGCGGTTCTCCCACGGGCGCCCCACTTCCGTGTCGTAATCGAGGATGTACTCGTCGTGCCCATACAACGACGCGAACAGAGCCGACCCCGCGCCCGAAATCGCCCCTTTGAAGCGCTTGCTCTGCGCAATAATGAAGTCCGTCGAAATGCCGCCGTAAGACCATCCGCCCACGCCCAGCTTGTCAGGATCGGCCAGCCCCTGCTGGATGGCATAGTCGACCATCGCCATATCGTCCTGATAATCCTTGTTTCCCCAATCCGCGTAGATTGCCTTGCAGTAATCCTGCCCGTATCCCGAAGACCCGCGCGGATTCGGCTCCAGCAGCACGTACCCATTGGCCGCGAGCAGTTGCCAGAAATGGCTGAACTCGCCGTAATAAGCACCCACCGGCCCGCCGTGCGGGATCAGAAGCGTGGGATATTTTTTTCCCACCACGTAATCCAGCGGCTTGTACAGATAGCCCGCAACCACGGTACCGTCCTTGCTCTTAAAGTTTACATACTCCGGAGTGACGACCCTGATCTTCGCCATGAACGCGTCGTTCACGTGCGTAACGCGTGTCATAGGCGCGCCAATGGCGGGAATTGTGAAGACTTCGGCGGGCCGGTCCATGCTTGTGATCTGCGCGGCAAGATCTCCCGATTTGGCGATGGTGTAGTTGGAGACCACAACCCGCCCGGAAATTGGCCGCGTGATCTCCCCGCCGCCTGCCGGGATGCGGCACAGGTTCAGCGAACCGTTGTCATCGGCGATGAAGTAGATGAACTGCCCGTCGGGCGAAAAGCGCGGCATCCTCGCCATACGATCGAAGGCCAGCGTCAACACTTTAGCTTGCCCCCCCGCCGCGGGCGAAACCGCAACGTGCCGCGTCCCGTACTGAAAAAGTTTGGGATCGAGCTTCGTGAGGTAAGTAATCCACTTGCCGTCAGGCGACCACGCCGGCTGTTCATCTTCCCCGGGATTGGTGGTCACCTGTGTCAGATGCGCACCCCTGTCGGTGTTGTCGGCGGCCACCACCCAGATGTTGGTGTCGTAAGTGCGATCTGGATCGGGAGTGGAGCGGTTGCTTTGAAACGCCAGCAGCTTGCCATTAGGAGACCACGCCGGCGCTTCATCGTCGAAGTCGCCGGAAGTAATCTGCACCACCGCCTTGGTCGCAACATCGAACACATACAAATGATTGCGCCGCCGGTCGAGATATCCAATCGTATCGGTCTTGAAGCGATAGCGATCGATCACGAAGGGAGGCGGTGTCTTCGGTTTTTTTGGCTTCGCGTCCTTATCTTTATTGCTATCGTTGCTCCCCGGCTTGTCTTTCTCTTTAGCCTTGGCCTCGTCCAACTCCTCAGGCGTGGGATCTTGCAGGGTGAGCACGAGCCTCTTGCTGTCGGGCGACCAGGCAAAATCACCCACGTCTTGAACCGTGTCGGTCAGCTCCTGCGCTTCGCCGCCCATGCGATTCAGCAGCCACACCTGCGTCTTGCCTTCGTTGCGCTTGGAGAGAAATGCGAGATATTTTCCGTCCGGGCTCCAGCGGGGATGCGATGAGGAAACGCCTTCGGCAGTCATCACGACAGCATCGCCGCCACCGGCCGGCGCCATCCAGATGCGCGTCTCCGTCTTGTCCTCCTTCAACGAGGCCGTCGCAACCGTGTAGGCAACCCACTTGCCGTCGTCGCTGATCTGCGTATCGCGCACCTCGTGGATTTCAAAGAGATCGTCCACCGTGATCGCCCGCGGCGCGGATGGCGTGGAAGGAGCAGACTGAGAGGTCACGAATGGCGACAGAAAAAAAGAAGCGCAGGCCATCGCGCAAAACGGCAAAACAGCGGAACGGAATCTCATAATCGTTTGCTTCCCCATGCAAAAGTTTTGACGCAATACGTCGCTGACGTTCATATTGCTGACGTTCATATTGCCGAGGTTCATATTGAAGATCGGCCAACTTCACCCGCTACGAATGCAGGTACGCCGAACCAACTAAGACTGGAATGCTGGAATGAAAGACGGCCGCGACAGACCGTCCCGCTAACGCCCGCGACTATACCAGATCGATCCCGGAGATTTGTAATTGCGGCCCTCGCCCCACACCACATGTGTAGTTCCGAGGTTATCGATGGCGATCGAGAAGTAGTCGCCGAAAGGAAAGCGGAACCCTTCCGGCAGAATGTAGTCATACCCGCGCGCCGGGCCAGAGAGTTGACTCTCCGCCGACCAGGTCGCTCCGCCATTACTCGAGCTGCGCTGGAAAACATTCCATAGCGGCTGATCCGGCAGAACCTGATTGCGCGTATCCATCCATGCAACGCGCACATCGCCAGCCACTCCAGCTATCACTGTGGGAAAACAGTGTTCCGTCTGATCGTGGGCGGAGGACACATCCGCTTTCGCCGACCAACTCGCTCCGCCGGTGGTCGAAGATGAGAAGTAGATGCGCTCGCGGCCGCCATTCGTAGCGCCCGCGTTCCATAGCGCATAAAGCGTTCCTGCCGTATCGGAAGTCAGCGCAACTTGCGCTCCCAGATAACCAGCCTCACAGCCCTCGGCGGAACAATCCGGCGGTGCGCCTGAAACGTCCAGCAGCACTGTGTTCCAAGTGCGCCCGGAATCAGCCGACCGGCTCACGTAGACACCAACCGGGCGGCTGCTCGATTCCTGCCGCCCGTAGGCCGTCCACGAAAAGTAAACGTTGCCTGTGGAATCAACCGTAGCCCCGCCCGCCAGCGACCATCCCGGCGCCGCGCCAGCATTCACCGCCACCGAGGCAAAAGTCTGCGCGTAATCGTGGGAAGCGGCCACCAGAAAATTCTGCTCGTGATTGAATCCCACGTAGACATCGGCGCCGTGCACCGTCAGCACCGGCTTATCGGCGTCATCTCTCCCGCTTGCCGCCGCCGACAAGTACCAGGAGCTCCCGAAATCCTGCGACCGCGCCACCATCACATCGCGCTTATTATTTTGCAGCCACGAAGCATACACAGTCTGGTGATCCACGGGATCGACCACGATCTGCGGATCAAACTGCCCGGTCGCAGAAACGAACAGCGCGCGTGGAGTTTCCCACGAAACTCCATTGTCATTGCTAACCATCAGAGAGATCGTCGGGGCGGTGCAGGCCGGGCAGTCGCCCACCGCGCCGTACTGGGGAAACAAAATATAGATGTGCCCGTGCCCATCCGCGGCCAGCGCGGGTTCCCACTGATCCCCAGTGGTGTAGCCAACCCGCCGCTGCGGAGTGAAATTCGCCACGGCCAGCGCCGCCTGCGCCGTTGCCAGCGCCACAAGCAGCCAGACGGCAAACCTCTGCACATTTCTGGCGCGGCTGGAGCTCAGAACCCTGGACCTCAGAACCAAAGACTTCTCCTGGGAAAAATTCCTGCAACAACCTTGCCGAACTTTATCCTGAATCCCGCCAAACCGTCAATTACACGATCGGGTCACTGTCGGGCAGCGCCGTCGATGGTTTAGCGTGTAATTTACAAGCATGAATTCCCAACACTGGGTTAACCAAAATCTCCTCTTATTTGGGGTGATCATATGGATCTCTATGTGGGTACTGGTCAGCACGATAATCAGCTTCGTGGGCGGGTGGTTCGCGCTCTCGCAGGTTTACCGCACGCGGGTACCGTTCACTGGCGCGAAATGGAGAATGCAGAGCGGACAACTGCGGTACCTGATGGGCTACAACAACATATTGACCATTGGAGTCAGTCCGCAGGGCCTGTATTTGGCGAACATGTTTTTGTTTCGCCTCATGCATCCTCCATTGCTCGTTCCCTGGAGCGAAATCAAGGTGCGGAGGAAGAAAGGCTGGGTGTTCGAATTTGTGACCTTTACTCTGGGACACGAATTGGCAATCCCTCTGCGGATCCGGGGAAGCTTGGCGGAGAAGTTGCGAGCGTCCGCCGGAGACGGCTGGCCCGTTGAAGAGACCTGAACGTAACAATCCTGCTGGCGATGTCATGCGCACGGATGCGCTTGTGGCACTGATATTCATCACGTAACTTTCCGCTGGCCCCGTCATCTAATACAATCTGACAATGGGCGGACTGCTATGCCCGCCAAGCCGCCACGGCGGCCCTACAAGGAGCGATTTCTAAGATGCAGAAAGCCACGTTTGCAGCGGGATGTTTCTGGGGAGTAGAAGCCACCTTCCGCCAGATGCCGGGCGTGATCGCCACCCGCGTCGGCTACACCGGTGGGAACACCGAGAATCCAACTTATAAGGACGTTTGCACCGACCGCACCGGCCACGCCGAAGCGGTGGAAGTGGAATTCGATCCCGCCAAGGTTCGCTACGAAGATCTGCTAAAAGTCTTCTGGGAAAACCACGATCCAACGCAGCTCAACCGCCAGGGCCCGGACTGGGGCACGCAGTACCGCTCCGCCATCTTCTTCCACACTCCGGAGCAGCAAACCGCCGCCCAAGCCTCAAAAGAATCGCTGGAGAAAGCCCGCCGCTACTCCAGGCCTGTCGTGACGCAGATCGTCCCGGCAGTGACCTTCTTCCCCGCCGAGGACTACCACCAGCAGTATCTGGAAAAGCGCGGCATGGCCAGCTGCCATATCAAGACGTAGCATTCTAAAGCTGAGTGGCACCTTACCCACCCTCCGAAACGCCGCAGTCCTAAGCGACCGCTTCCTTCTCGGTTCGCCGTGCGACCAGCCCTGCCGCTCCCAGCGCCAGTTGCCCCAGAGTCGCGGGCTGCGCCGAGGCCACATCCGGTCCAGAAGTCTTGCCCGTTTCAATAGGCTTATTCACTTCCGTCTCGTAGGCGTATCCTGTCAGCACCGCCTTCACTCCTCCATCCTTGGTCTGCCGAACTTCAACGCTAAGCCGGGCCCAACCGAAGTGGATCTGCCCATTGATGACAAACTTCAGGCCAACATAGTGATTTTTTACGCTGCCTGCTGGCGGAGCCCACTGCCCGCCGTATACGGGGTGGTTGCCGTCAAGTGCGCTAACTCCGCCCATGTCAAATTGGCTGACGGCAAATTTTCCGCCCGGGCCCAGCTTCACTCCTGCCGGCAGCGCTGACACCAAGCCGTCGGTGCCCCAAACCTCGTTCGTCTGAACTGCCGGCGAAATGCTCAGAAAAGCCGAAGTGCGAAATGAGGATGTAGCCCGGCGAGGGGATCCGGCAAATCGGTTTGAGAAAACGAAATCGTTAGTGCCGTCACCATTCAGGTCGAGTTGAAGAGTCGTATTCGGGGCGATGATCTGATGCGTGGCGGTATATACGATCTTGGCTTCGGCGGGCTGAGCCAATGCCAAAATTCCTACCCCGGTCGCGCCCGCCAAGGCGGCGTAGCCGAGAAGCTTCTTTTCCACGGTTGAGTCGAGATGAGCTGTGGTGTGCGCATTGGTTGATCGACGGCGGGATGAGTGTCGCGGCATGGAGATCTCCTCAAGGGGTGCTGGGCGTTTCCAGCAGAGTGGGTACCTTGTCTGGGTTCGCGGGGGACGAGAAAGCTGACAAGTGGAGCCATTCTATGCGTCTTAATTGCGGTGTCAAGATGCAGGTTTTTGCATGGCTGGGCCCTGATCCCGGACTGGGGCTCCCAGTACCGCTCCGCCATTTTCTTTCATACTCTGGAAAAGCGCGGCATGGCCAACTGCCATATCAAGACGTAAATGTCACGAGGCCGAGTTCAAAATCGTCGGCTCACGGCGTGATCTTAAACACCATGCCGTATCCGGCGCTTCCGCCGTAAGACGCGGTACCGTAAAGATTGCCCGCCGTATCCAGAATCAGGTTGCTATACGGCCACCCGCCGTCTCCGCCGGTGCCGGAAAAGCTGTAGAGAACGCTCTCCGTCCAACCGCCCCCGGTGGCGGGAGCCAGCTTGTACACTGTGCCGTAGCCTTCGCTGGAAGTGCCTCCGTGCAAGGTGGTGCCGTAAAAATTGCCCGCAGCGTCCTCGACGAGTCCGGCTTCCGGATAGGATCCATCTCCGTTGGTGTTGGTGAATTCGTAAATAATTGTTTCGGTCCAGTTGCCGTTGCTGGAAGATAGCTCATACACCGTACCGCAGCCAGCGGGACCCTGGCCGCCCTTGCACCCGGTGCTCTTGATGCCTCCCTCAGCTGTCGTGCCGTAGAGATTTCCGTTGGCATCCATGATCAGATTTCCGGCGGGGATGGCGCCATCGCTGGTCGCGCCCGCAAAGGAATGAAGCATCTGCTCCTGCCAAGCCCCGCCAGCCGTTGGGATTAATTCAAAAGCGATGCCGCAGCCGATCGGGTTCAACAAAGCTCCCTTGCAGTTTGAGCTCGGCCCGCCATGGGCAGTGGTTCCGTAAAGATTACCCGCTGCGTCAAAGATAAGGCCGGCCGATGGCCCGGCACCATCGATAGGATAGCCGCCGAAGCTGTAGAGCACGGTTTGCTTGAACGTCCCATTCGCTTGTGGAGTCAGTTCGAAGACCGCACCGAAGCCGTTTGTGCCGCCATCTACCGCAGTACCGTAAAGATTGCCGGACTTGTCAAAAATCAGATTTCCCAGAGGATGGTCAATGACCCCGCTCAGGTTATCCAGATTCTTTTCCGTGTACGTCCCATGTGCGGCAGGTGATATTTCGAACACCGAACCGTATTCACGAGCGCCGGTTTCTTCCGCGGCGCCGTAAAGATTGCCCGCCGTGTCTAAGATCAGACTGGACGGAAAGACGCTGTTGTTCCCGTTATCGCTGGTGCCGGAGAAGCTGTAGAGCAGACTTTCACTGCCACTCGGCGCTAGCTTGAAAACGGCTCCTACGTCAGCGCCGCCGCCTAGCGCGGTTGTGCCGTAGAGGTTGCCGGACGCGTCGGCGACCAATCCGGTTTCGGGACGGTTGCCATCGGCGAAGGGAAAGCCGTAGAGAGTGCTCTGCGTATATCCCGTGCCACTGGGAGTGAGTTCGAACACCGTCCCGTTCAATCCGGTCGGGCCGCCGTATTGCGTGGTGCCGTAGATTTGACCAGCGGAACCGAGGACGATGTCGTTATTAGGGTAATATCCCTCGCGGTTGAAACCGGTAAAGGTATACAAAATTGTGCCGGTCCAGTGCCCGGAAGCGAAGGTCAACTTGAACGCCGAGCCACAGCAGAGTTCGCCTCCGCCCTCAAACGTAGTACCGTAAATGTTGCCCGAGCTGTCGAAGAGAATGTCCTGGGGTTGTACATCGTTCGCGTCGCCGTTGCCAAAGGTGTAGAGAATCTGTTCGGTCCACTGGCCGCCGGTGGCGGGGCTCAACTCGAAAACCGTGCCGCAGCCGCCGTTTTTGTTGCACTTGGGGGCTCCGCCATTGTCGGTGGTGCTGTACAGATTGCCGGCATTGTCGAAGATCAAAGCGGCTGAGGGTTGCCAGCCGTCATTGCTCCCACCAACAAAATCGTGCAGGACTTTTTCAGTCCAGGTATTGCCCGAGGAGGGACTGAACTCAAATACGAGTCCCAAGTTGTTGATGCCGCCTTCTTCCGCGGTTCCGTAGACGTTGCCGGACTGATCAAGAGTCAAGCGGCCATAAGGAAAGCCGCCGTCCGAGCCGCCGGAGAAGATGTGGATAACGTTGTCGGTCCAGCCGCTGGAGCCGAGCGTCAGCTGGAACACGGAGCCGTAGGTAGGACCATAGTTGTAGCTGGTTCCGTAGAAATTTCCCGCGCTGTCTTCCACTATGCCGGGGGCGATGTAACCGCTGACGGTGAAAGTCTCGAGCACGGTCATGTTCCATGCTCCGTGGGAGGTGGGCGTGAGCTCAAAGAGCTCGCCTAGAACGGTGGGGGTCACAGTTGAGTAGGCCAAACCGTAGATATTTCCTGCTCCGTCCAATTTGATCGCCAATGGCCCCGACCCATCGCTGCCGCCAGTGAAGGTGTGGAGCACCGTCTCGATGGCTTGGCCTTGGGAGTTGATCGTGAACTTGAGGATCAAGCCGTCGTTGTAGGCGCCGCCTTCCGCAACCACATACAAATTTCCCTCGGCATCGCTGATGGTGGTGGAAGGGTAGCGGCCGTTCAGGTAGGGTACGAAGCTGTACAACACTTTTTCTGTCGCGGCTGCAGCCGGGTCCGCGTGGAGCGGGACGAAGATGGCAAGGAGAACAGCAAGAGAAAGGATTCTGCGAGTCATAGAAAACTCCTGGGATCGGGTATAGGCCCCGGCGCGAAGCGGTTTGGGGGGACCGCGCCGAGAAGCATACCACAATCGGTACGCGAGAACACCGTAAAGTACGGGCTTCCGTTAAGGCGAATCACGAACCCACGGACGAAAATATTCCAAACACCCGCATCAAAACTCACTCTTCTCACATCACCAATTTCGACTTATACTTTCTCCCGAGTCGTGACTGCCTTTTCCCAGGCCCATGGCAGCACACCGAGGCAGTAGCTCGTGAAGCGCACCGACCGAGGTTTTTCTCTCCGACCAGATCGCAGACTTTGATCGCAACAGGGCGCTGCACCGTTGAGGAGACAATATGCGAAGGATTCATTCCGCCCTCGCCGGCTTTATCGCCTTGCTGGCCGTCGCGTTTTCATCTTCTTGTTCAAGTTCGCCGCAGCCACCCATTTCCGTCGTACTTTCCGCGCCCTCCGCGCAAACCGATCAAGGGAAATCGATCACCATCACCGCCATGGTCAACAACGATTCCAGCGGCATTTCGTGGACCTTAACCGGCCCCGGTTCGCTCACTGCCGAGTCCTCCACTTCCGTCACCTACGTTGCCCCCGCTTCCTCAAACGGGATTACCCCGGTAGTGCAGAAAGCCACGGTCTCCGCCAGTTCCATGAAAGACCCCACCAAGACCGCTTCGCTCCAGATCAGCGTAAATCCCCTGCCCTTCATTAATGCCCTTTCGCTTCCCGGAGCAAACCCGGGATCGCCCTACAATCAGAGCGTCAGCGAAAGCGGCGGTACCGAGCCTTTCACCTGGTCGATTGTCTACGGCGCCCTCCCCACCGGATTGAACATCGCCCCCGCCACGGGCGCCATCAGCGGCACCCCAACTCAGGGCGGCACCTGGTATTTCGAAGTCCAATTGATTGACGCCGCCGGAGTCGTAGCTGAGCAGCCTTTCCTGAGCATCGAGGTTTATGCGAACAGCGTAACCGGCAACCCCGCACCCTTCCTCAACCAGCCCCTAGTGCCCGATGCTATCTCTCCCGGCGGATCTGGATTCGTGCTCACCGTGCACGGCACGGGCTTCCTCCAAACTTCCACCGTCAACTTTAACGGCGCGCCTCTCCCCACCACCTTCGTGAATCAGGGAGAACTCACGGCCGCCGTGCCCGCCACGAACATCGTCACCGCGACCACCGCTTCGATCACAGTGGTCAATCCAAACCCGGGCGGCGGCAGTTCCAACGTGGTTTACTTCCCGGTGGCCACGCCGGAAGCGAATGTCAGTTTCTCGAACGCCCCAGGCTCTCCCATCACCAGCATCTATGGCCCAATCTCCGCAGCCGTCGGCGATTTCACCGGAAAAGGAAAACCCGATTTAGCCGTCGCGCAGTTCGGCACTAAGGTCTACATCCTTCTCGGAAATGGAGACGGCACTTTCACCCAAGCTTCCGCATCCCCCCTGGTGATTCAACCCCCACCCTGGGACACTTTGCCCACTCCATATATGAATCTCATCACCGTCGGAGATTTCAACAACAGCGGCAAGCTCGGTCTCGCCGTCTCCAATTCCACTGACGCTAATATTCCAATCCTCTTGGGCAACGGCGACGGAACCTTCACCCCTTCGAACGCCTTCGTTTACACGGCAGGAATGTATGTCGCGGGCCTGGCGGTTGGAGATTTCCTCGGCAATGGCAATCTCGATCTGGCGGTCACCAATTCGCCGAGCGGCGTTCCGCTCAACATTCTGCTGGGATACGGAAACGGCGCTTTCAATCAGTCGCCCGCTCCAGACGCGGGGTATCTGAATACCGCGTACATGCCGGTCGTGGGCGATTTTAACGGCGACGGCAAGCTCGATCTAGCCGTCACCGGAGCCGGCGTCACCGGGCCGCAGGATGATGTGGTAAACATTCTGCTGGGAAATGGCGACGGAACATTCACGGCTGGCAGCACCCCGGCATACGCCACCGGCCAGGCTCCGCAGGCCATCGCCGCCGCCGATCTCAACGGCGACGGCACGCTCGATCTCATCATCGCAAACTACCAGGGCGCATCCTTGACCATTCTTTTGGGCAACGGCGATGGAACCTTCACCGCAGCCTCGCCCGTCACCGTCGGCAACGGGCCCTACTCCATTGCTGTAGCCGATCTGAACGGCGACGGCAAACTCGACCTCGCCATCCCCAACTATCTCGACAATACGGTTAGCATTCTTCTCGGCAACGGCGACGGCACCTTCACCCCAGCGGCCGACTCGCCCATCGCCGTGGGTGCAGGGCCATCATCGATTGCCATCGCCGATTTCAATGGCAGCGGACGCCTCGGCCTCGCAGTCACGAATTGGACCGGCAATACGATATCAATTCTGCTTCAACAACCATGAGGGGAATGCTTGAGAGCAGGATTCATCAACGGTGCCGTAAACCTTTAGGCCTCGGAGGGCTAGCTTACGCCGCCGTCAGCAGCATGTACGCGCTTCGTGATCAGCACCGTGCGCTGAATGCGCTCGACGGCCTGTGCTCCGTGATGACGACAGTCCATTTAGCCGGCGGGCCGAGCGACTTGGGCGACGCCGACCGCTCGGCTGTGTCACTTACAAGAGACGCTGGGATTGTCTTTCGCTAACTCCAGGCAAGCGGCATGTTGTTTCGCTTGCCGTGCGGCGCTATCTGAACTTTCCTCTTGTGACGGAGAAGACGGTGCAGCGGTTGGGACAACGGGAGCGGAAGCTGATATTGGAGCCTGCGCGCTCAATGTAGGAGCCTTGTCCAGCATGGCTTGAAATGCCGCAATCTCCTCCGGCTGGCTCCATATCAGCTCATGAGTTTGTGTCTGGCAGTAGTCGTCAGGATATTCCCACACCGGCTGCACTGTCACCTTTGTCATGCCATCGACTTCCACTAACGTGTATGACCAAACTTTCTTTGTGGTCATACCCGGACAGGCAGTGGAGGCCATGAAAAGCGCTCCGATGAGCGGCATCTGCCCGGGCTTGGAGAAACGGAACTGCAACTTATTGTCGGAATCGAGCGTGTAGCCTTCTCTTAGATTCTCCTGCACAATGAGCCCTTTGATGGTTTGCGCCGATGCCTTGCTGGCGAATACGTACGGTCCGGGTTGAGCTTTCGGTTTCTTATCCCGCGCCCCCGCCAAGGTTGTCAGCGCCAACATCAAAATCAGAACTCGCTTCATACTGTTACCCCACTCTGAACTCTACCGATGAGAAGGCGGCAACCGCTAATTACCAGAGTCATGGGCTAGGCTGCCGCCGTCAGAACGATCGGCGCACCCTTCGTGATCACAAGCGTATGCTCGTAGTGCGCCGAAGGCCTGTGATCGGCCGTGACAACGGTCCACTTGTCCTGCGCCACGAACGCCCTGCCAGATCCAGCGGCAATAATCGGTTCCACGGTAATCACCAGACCTTCCGTGAGAACTTGATTGGCTTCGGGATCGGCATAGTTCGGCACCCGAGGTTCTTCATGGATCGTGCGTCCAATGCCGTGCCCTCCCAAGTCGCGAATCACGGAGAATCCGCTGCGCCTCACCTCGCGCTCGATCATTCGCCCGATTTCCAAAACCCGAAATCCGGCTCGCGCCACCAGCATGGCTTTCGCGAAGGCCCGCTCCGCGCATGTTATCAGGCGCCGCCGCTCTTCCGTTACTTCGCCCACGGGGAGAGTCACCGCGGCATCCGCCATGAATCCGTCTTTTTCGACGGTGACATCCAGCTTGACCAGGTCGCCCTGCTGAAGAGCGCGGCTGCCGGGAATTCCATGCACCGCTTCATCGTTGAGGCTGATGCAGTTCACCCCAGGGAATCCGTAAACCAGCGCCGGAGCCGACCGTGCTCCGTGCTGCCTCATCACGCCCCCGCCTACTTCATCCAACTCCGCCGTGGTGATGCCAGGCCGCACCTCGCTTCTCATCGCTCCTAGCATCAGGCAAACTACGGCGCCGGCGGCACGCATCCCGGCTAATTCCTCCGGCCCATTGATGGACATGGAATCACCTCAGGCACATGATACTTCCGCGCGAGCACATCTAAGAGCTGACCGGTTCCCGCGGTCCGAAGAAGAAAAGCAGCACAAAACCGCCGATGTAATACGGCAAGCTCTGCTGAAAATTAACGCCCGTGAAGCGCAGGATCAAGCCAAACAATGCTAGGGCCTCGCACAACGCGTAGGTCAGAATGTAACCGTTTCTCCAGTGGCTTACAATCAGCGCATCGTCGGGGTGAGCCGCCAGGCTTTCGGCCGAGCGCAACACCAGGGTGCGCCTGACCACAAAGATCACGCCCACAATGGCTACGCTCGCGGTGGCGAAAACATAACTCAGCGAGGGATCCACGGCTCTTGCGCCCGAACCCAGAACTTCGCCCACGACAGCATAAAGAAGAATGCTGCCCAGCATTGACCACTGCACCGCACGCAGTGTTCTTATAGTCCCCCTCATTGACCTACATTGTCCTTCTGTTTGTCGGACGCAGTCAGAAATTTCTTGGCCGGAACCCGCCTAGACAATATCGTTTCCCCCGGCTAATGATGATGCTCGCTTGCCCGCAGCCCTGGACGCATCCGTAAAAACACCTGAAACGATACGGGATAATTTCCATACGCCGCATCCAGCACGGCGGGCTTCGAGTAGACCGTTACATCCGCGCCTAGCCCCAGTTGCCACGCCCGGCTCTGCACCAGATCGCGCGTGCCGCCGAAAGTGTAGGCGCCGATCCGGTAGGACGGTTGCACCGCCAGCGGCGGGAACAATTCATCCTTGTCCACCAGCTCCAGCCGCGTAAATACATAATCGCGCCGCAGGAAATTCAGCGTGGATTCGAGCAGGTAGCCATTGAGGTTGATTCCCGAGCCGATCTCGTGTACCCGGCCCCAAACCAGCGAAGTCGCCCAATTGCCCGCTGCCAGCCGATGGTTATATTCCACCGAAGCCGTCTGCCGCCACTGGTTCCAGGGTTCCAGCGCCTCAGGGTGGTCAAGGTGCCCCATGCTGTATTGCGCCGCCCAGTCTCGGCTGGGGGCAACACTGCCGCGCACCGACCAGGAATCCAGTGCGGCAGGCTGGATACTCCAGCGTTCTTCGTTCGGTTCGTGTCCGTTAAAAGCCGAGCCCTCCAGCTTGACGCGGTCGATCGTAAATCCCGTCGTGACCACTCCAAAACTGGTGTGCGTGGAATCCTGCAAGTGATGACTCAACGGCGCCAGTGGAAGCTCCGAAGCGGACGTACGGTGAATATAAGTGACGGGACCAAGCGCCGGCTCCGCCGACGGCCCGCCATATAGTTCCCACGAGACTTTCTCCGCAAGCGGCAACGTGTATAGCGCTGAGAGTTCCGCGAAAACATTATGCGGATGCTGGTGATCCACCAGCTCCTGGCCATGATAAGTCTCTCCCGTCTGAAACAGCTCCGGAAAGCCGGGATGCGGCGAAGTCAGCGATTCCGCCGAGAACATCTGCCGCAACAGAATCGTTCCGCCCCCGAGCTTGTGCTGCTCCATCAGCATTCCCCAATTTACTGATTCAGCTTTGCCCTCGCCGCGTGGCCCGCCTTGCTGGTTGTAGTCGGTAAAGATCACTCCGTGCGCCATCAGTTCCCAGCCGCCCCGCATCAGCATCCACTCGTGCTTCGGCACAGACGCCGGCTCCCATCCCGTGCCCGATCCGGCGTGCGCTGAGGGCAGCTGCGCAGTTTCATGGTCTTCCATCTGCATTTGCATTTGCATTTGCATCTGCATCTGCATTCCGCTCATGGACGTATCCTGCGCAGAAGCCAGACTCACCAGCAGCCAGACGGCTGACCACACGATCGTCGAACGCAAGCTGGCCCTCGCCACCGCTTCTCCCGCGCAAGAAAATGACTGGATCTAATTTAACAGGGCTCGGTCGCGCCCCGGCGCCCGCGACGAACGCGGCTAATCAGTCGCCAGTCTTGTCCCCGGTGTGATGATCTTCAATCTGGAAATTCAGAAAATCATGCACCGCGTTGAGAGCATCGTGATTCTTCGTTTTAATCCGAACTCGGCCGCCAGTGACCAACTCTTCAAAGGTGTAAGAAATCTCCGCCCGCTTGTCTTTCATCTCCGTCACACCGGGTGGGACCTGGCTGTGCACGAACAGTGGTACGGAGAAGTCGCCGTTCGAGAACATCGTGGCGATATGACTCAGGTGCGACCGAATCGCCTGCAGGTCTCCGTCGTCTTTGCTGTCGTTGACCGTGACTTCAATTGCTCCACCATCCGGCAGGAGGCGGAAATGGTGAGTCGTCTTGTCGTGCGGAAATCCCATCGCCGCATCGCCGCGCCGCTCCACATCTGCCTGATGCTGCGAGCCGTTCATGTGGTCCTTGTGCATCGGGCAGGACTGCATGTCCTGCGCCGCCAGTTGCAGACCGCAGAACAAAAATACCGTGACGATGATTTTCATGGTTTTCTCCTCCCAAATTGAGCCGCTACACGCTTCCCGTGTACCGCCCCCGTGAGCGAGTGCAGCAGGTTGGCGGGTTGTCCGGACTGGGTTCGCCGCATGCGGCGCTCCCAGTCCGACAAGACTTGCTTGAGATATTTTTCCGTCTTTTTCAGCGCCTCGATCTCGGCGCTGACATCTTCGAGCTTCTCCTTCGCCAGTTTGTAGACCCGCTGGCATGGAGCCCCGCCGGCATCGCGAGCTTTTAACACCTCGGCCAGTTCCGCCAGGCTAAATCCGAGCCGCAGCCCGCGCTGCACCACAAACACCCGTTCCACCGCGCTCCCCGGATACAACCGGTAGCCCGACTCGGTCCGTGAAGCTTTCGGAAGGACGCCTATCTTTTCATAGTGCCGAATCGTGTCCGGGCTTACACCCGTCGCTTTCGCGAGCTCCCCGGAATACAGCGCCACGGCTGCCATCTCGTTTCACCATGAACAATATCAACCCTCGAATGCATTCCAGAGTCAAGCGATTTGTGGGAACCGGGAAACCGGTATGCCGCGCCAACGGGGCTGAGATGTGCGATGGAGAAATGCAGGTGGGATGGTGAATCGGGCTATCGGCTACGTCCCCGTAATCTTCACGCGGATTTCTTCCGGCAGGCGCTCGCGAATCTCGGGAGGCAATCGATCGTGCACCCGCCGCGCGCCTTCCTTGGCCGCATCCAGCACCGTAACCGGAGCCGGCGTCGCCACCGCCACCACCAGCCAGATCAGCGCCGACAAGGCAAAGCCCGCCAGCGCCGCAATCTCCAGCCAGAAAGCGTGCCGCGGACCGAAGTGGCGGATCACTCCAAAAGCCAGCAGAAATACCCCGCCCGAGATCGACGCCAGCGCAATCAGACCTACATCAATCGCACGATTCAAACGCTGGCGGCTGCGGCAGCGCTCACATCCCGCGAAATGGTTTTCGTAGTCGCCGCACATTTCCGGCGCCAGGCCAGAAATGTCATAACGCCAGCCCGCCAGTATTTTGCCTACGATTGGATCGATGCACTGCTGACTCATAAGGAACACAGAAGCTGGGTCTTGGTGCTAGGTCATAGGTCTTGGGATTTTCCCAAGACCTATGACCTAGCACCCGAGCTTTCTACAGCTGAATCGGCGGCAGCACTTCGCTCTGCACCGCCACCATCACGCGATTGTGAAACAAGCCACCGCGCAATGCCAAAGCCCTCTCCGCCTCTCTGCGCGCGATTTCCGGATGATTGTTCTGCTCAGAGAGATGCGCCAGCACGACAAAGGCTGCATTATTATCATAGTCGCCAGTGAAGAAATCCGCGAGTTTCTCGTTCGAGAGATGCCCCACATTGCTCGCCACCCGCTGCTTTACCGTCCACGGATAAGGCCCGCCGCGCAGCATCTCCACATCGTGATTCGACTCCATGATCAGAACGTCGGAGCCGCGCAGGTGATCGCGCACGTTAACCGGAAGATAACCAAGGTCGGTGGCCACGCTCACTTTCGCGCCTTCCACGCGGAAAGTAAACCCCACCGGATCGGCAGCGTCGTGCGGGATGGTGAAGGGCTTCACCTCAATATCGCCAATGTGGAAGCGATGTCCCGACTCGAACTTCTCCAGCCTTTCCAGCTGCGGCCGCTCCCCATTCTCGTTGCGCAGCGCCCGCGCCCATGCCGCATGCGTCGCCACCGTCATAAAGACAGGAATACGAAGCTTCCTGGCCAGCATCGCCAAACCGTAAACGTGGTCGGAATGTTCATGGGTGATGAGAATGGCCGAGAGCGAGTGCGGATCCTCGCCCAGCGACTTCATGCGTTTGAAAGTCTCGCGGCAGGAGACGCCGGCATCCACCAGAATGCGGGTGCGCGTACTGGCCACAAACGCACAATTCCCCCGGCTCCCGCTGGCCAGCATCGAGACAGTCACTCCCATGCTCGCAGCATACGCGACCCTCCTGTGGAACCGGGAGTAACTTCTTAGTTATCCAATACCTTGGAGCAGTGATCAGTAGCCAGTGGTCAGCGGCCAGTAATCAGTGGCCAGTTTCGGTATCCGGTTCCCTGCCCACTAGCCACTGGCCACTGTCTTTTCACTTCCCCTGCCGCAAATTATCAATCACCCGCCGCATCACCGCGCCGCCGTAAGCGCCCGCCGTTCCCGGCAAGGCGGTGAGGAACGATCCATACACCTGGCCTCGCGTAGCTTTCACGGTCATGATCCAGTAAGCCACAAGTTCGGTCAGGGGAATGAAGATCGCCACCACAACCACCCAGCGCCACGGCCAGCGCGGCCGCAACAGCCCCAGCAGCATGCACGCCATCAGCACCAGCAAAGCGGTGAAGAGCAGATCGTTGACCGTAACGTCCACCCACCCCGTGCCCACGCCCGCAACCGCCCCCATCAGATAGAACAGCGCATCGCTCCGCGCCCACGGCGAAACTGCCTCGTTCGTCATTGCTATGGTTGATGGATGATTTGCTAATTGCTAATTGCTGACTGCTGACTGCTGATTGCTGACTGCCGATTGCTGACTGCTGATTGCTGACTGCCGATTGCTGACTGCTAATTGCTGACTGCTCAATACTTATAAAACCCCCGCCCGCTCTTCCTTCCCAGCCAGCCCGCATCCACCATCTTAATCAGCAGCGGACACGGCCGATACTTCGGATCACCCAATCCCTCCAGCATAACGCGCATGATGTCCAGGCAAACGTCGAGCCCAATAAAATCGGCGAGCGTCAACGGCCCCATGGGATGCGCCATGCCCAGCTTGAACACTTCATCGACCGCCTCCGGCGTGGCCACCCCCTCCATCACCGCATACATGGCTTCGTTCAGCAGCGGCATCAGCACGCGGTTGGAGACGAATCCCGGCGCGTCATTGACCTCCACCGGCGTCTTCTCCAGCTTCAGTGCCAGATTACGAGTTTCAGAAAATGTCTCCTGCGAAGTCGCCAGCCCGCGAATCACCTCCACCAGCTTCATCACCGGCACCGGATTAAAAAAGTGCATCCCGATCACTTTTTCCGGCCGCCTGGTAAGCGCGCCCAGCCTGGTGATGGAGATTGACGAAGTGTTCGAGGCCAGTATGACCTCGGGCCGCGCCATCCGGTCGAGATCGCGAAAAATCTCCGCCTTGATCTCAAACTTCTCCGTAGCCGCCTCTACGATGAAGTCGCAATCCGCCAGCTTGGCGCGCTCGGTCACTGGCTCGATCCTCTTCAGCGCGGACTCTTTTTCTTCCCCCGTGATCTTGCCCTTCCCAACCTCACGCTCCAGATTTTTCGTGATGGTGGCCAGCCCGCGCTCCAGAAAGCGCTGCTCCACATCGCACAAAACTACGCTATACCGGCTGCGGGCAAAGACATGCGCGATGCCATTGCCCATTGTGCCTGCGCCAACGATTCCTACGCTCTTGATGTCCATGATGTCCGCCGCTGCAAGTAACAAGTAAAGAGAATGCTATCTCTCCCAAAGTTTCCCAGTTCAAGAAACGTTTGAGTCTAACACCCGCCACCCCGTCTCCGCCCGGATGCGTCTCATGGCGAGGCTCGCAAAGCCATTCGGCGAACGCAGATGACAATATGCAGCGGGGCGACTAGGGGCCTGAACCATACTGAGCGAGGCCAGACTTAGCTAGGCCAGAAGGATTTCGATTCGCGGCGGTACTTGCAGCTCCCGCAGAGGCTGGCGGATCGGTTTGACTGCGCGCAGGTCGGCTACCATCTCCTGTACGACATTCCGCTTGTTCGACACTTCTTTCATGATTGCTGCCGCGCTCATCCCGGCATAGACCTGCCTGGCCACAATCAAATGCAACTGCTCCACTTGCCAATCGCCGCGATAGTTGTAGTCGGCCCGCCAGTAAAACGGCTGCGAGAAATATCCAAAGCTTGACTGGAAATAGCCGCGCAGGTGGGTAGGGTCTTCCCAAGCGTCGTCGCTGGCTCCGTGCGGCACGCGAATAACTGCCTTCGCACCCGCCTTCGCCACACGATGCAACTCCTGCATCAGCGGCAGTGTGTGATGCAGATGCTCAATCACATGCGAGAGCAGGAACTCGTCCACGCTGTCATCCTCGAGCGGTAAAGAAACCTCGGCGCAGCGCTCCAGATCATACACAACGTCGACACCCGGCAGGGCCGCATAATCGAGATTGATCCATTCCGGAAGTATGTTCCGGCCGCATCCCACATTCAGCTTCTTCGACACGTCCGCACTCCATCCACTCGCATTCATGCCCGATTTCCAGCAGTATTCCGGGCTTTGCCAGTCTCTTGGATAACATAAGTGAGGAGCTTCGCTGAGGCACTAAGGGAGGATGCAAATTGGCTCACCCCGGCAGTGGAATTAAGCACTGTGCCCAAACTCTCGCGTGCGCGGCGGTGCTAAAATAAGGTGTTCTATTATCCATCGACTTCCATACTGATCCTCCGCGAGGTGCACCCATGGCAACCCTTGAAACCCCAGTCCGGCCGCGCACGTTATCATCGCAATCCCATCAAGGCCCATTCATCAACGAGCCCTTCTATGATTTCCGCCACGAAGACAATGCCCGCAAAATGCGCGCCGCCATCGAGCGCGTCCGCGGACAGCTTGGCCGCGAGTACGACCTCATCATCGGCGGCCAGCGCGTCAAGACCTCCGATAAAATCAAATCGCTGAATCCCTCGCGCCCCTCGCAAATCGTCGGAATCCACCAGAAGGCCGGCAAAGAGCACGTGGAACCGGCGATGAAAGCCGCGCTCAAAGCCTTCGAATCCTGGAAGAACACATCGGTCGAAGAACGCGCCAGCCTGCTGTTCCGCGCCGCCGATCTGCTCCGCAGCCGCAAAATGGATTACATGGCCTGGCTCGTCTTCGAAGTCAGTAAAAACTGGGGCGAAGCCGACGCCGACATTTCCGAGACCATCGACTTCTGCGAGTTTTACGCCCGCGAAGCTCTCCGCTTTGCCAAGAGCGAGCCGCCCGTCCAGTTGCCCGGCGAGCACGATTCCCTCACCTACATCCCACTCGGCGTTGGAGCTGTCATCCCACCGTGGAATTTTCCCTGCGCCATCATGGCCGGCATGACCCTGGCTTCCATCGTCAGCGGCAACACGGTCATCCTCAAGCCCTCCAGCGATTCCCCTACCATCGCCGCCAAATTCATCGAGCTGCTCGAAGAAGCCGGCATTCCCGAAGGCGTCGTCAATTTCTGCCCCGGCTCGGGCGCCAGCTTCGGCGACGCCATCGTCGCCCATCCCAAGACTCGTTACATCGCCTTCACCGGCTCCCGCGAAGTCGGCCTCCATATCAACAAAACCGCCGCCACCCAAGCCCCCGGCCAGCTCTGGATCAAGCGCACCATCCTCGAAATGGGCGGCAAAGATGCCATCATCGTCGACGCCGACGCCGATATCGACTCCGCCGTCGAAGGTGTCGCGCAAGCGGCTTTTGGGTTTCAAGGACAAAAGTGCTCGGCCTGCTCCCGCGCCATCGTCGACGAGCGCGTCTACGACAAATTCCTCGAGCAGTTAAAAGCAAGGGTGGAAAAAATCACCGTCGGTGATCCCGCCGAGAATAGCAACATGGGCGCGGTCATCAACGAAGCCTCGATGAAAACGATCCTCGATTACATCGAGCAAGGTAAGAAAGACGGACGCATCCTCACCGGCGGCGCGCGCGCCACCGAAGCCGGAGAAGGTTACTACATCCGCCCCACCGTCATCGCCGATATTCCCGCCAAATCAAAACTCGAGCAGGAAGAAATCTTCGGCCCCGTGCTCGCCGTTATCAAAGCCCACGGCTTCGATCACGCTCTCGAAATCGCCAACGACACCGAGTTCGGCCTCACCGGCGCCATTTACAGCAAATCGCGCGACAAAATCGACCGCGCCACCCACGACTTCCATGTCGGCAACCTCTACATCAATCGCAAATGCACCGGCGCCATGGTCGGCGCCCACCCCTTCGGCGGTTTCAACATGTCGGGCACAGATTCAAAATCCGGTGGCCCGGATTATCTGTATTTATTCACCCAGGCAAAGTCGGTGGCGGAGAAGATCTAGGAAGCTTCAAGATTATCGTTGTTCAAGGTTCATCGTTGTTCAAGGTTCATCGTTGTTCAAGGTTCATCGTTGTTGAAGGTTTATCGTTGTTCAAGGTTTATCGTTGTTCAAGGTTCATCGTTGTTCAAGGTTCATCGTTGTTCAAGGTTCATCGTTGTTCAAGGTTTATCGTTGTTCAAGGTTTATCGTTGTCTTCCCGAGCGCAGCGAGGGACCCTGGTTCTTGCTTGCACAATCCTAGCTGCGCTCGAAAACACAAGTGGTTGTACATGATCCATCAGGCGGGTTTTGTGGCTAACGGGATCGCCACCGGATTCCTCTCCAGAAACTGCCGCTGGTGCCAATACGGATAAACTGGCGTCACATCGCTCGCGTTATCCAACTTCGCAATCTGCTCTGCAGAAAGATTCCATCCCTCCGCCGCCAAATTCTGCCGCAACTGCTCCTCGTTCCGCGCCCCAAAGATCACGGTTGAAATCGACGGCCGCTGCACCAGCCAATTCAGCGCCACCTGCGTAACCGTCTTCCCCACGTCTTTGGCAACTTCATCCAGGGCATCGACAACTTTATACAAATACTCATCCGCAACCTGCGGCCCCAGTCCGCCTGTCTTGTGCAGCCGGCTCTCCGCCGGCAACGGCCTTCCGCGCCGGATCTTCCCCGTCAACCGCCCCCAGCCCAGCGGACTCCACACCAGCGCGCCCACTCCCTGGTCGAGCGCCAGCGGCATCAGTTCCCATTCATACTCTCTGCCGATCAGCGAGTAGTAAACCTGATGTCCCACATACCGCGCCCATCCGTACCTGTCCGCGACAGCGAGAGACTTCATCAAGTGCCAGCCGGAAAAATTCGAGCACGCAATGTATCTCACCTTCCCGCTCACTACCAGCTGATTCAGCGTGCTCAGAACTTCGTCGACTGGCGTCAGCGCGTCAAACCCATGCAGATGATAGATGTCGATGTAATCCGTGCCCAGCCTGCGCAAGCTCGCTTCGCAAGCCCGAATCAGATGATGCCTCGACGATCCCAGATCGTTCGGCCCAGTTTGATTTCCCATGCGAAACGTGGCCTTCGTCGAGATCAAAACCTCGTCGCGCCGCCCCGCGATCGCCTTCCCCAAAATTGTTTCCGAAAGACCGTCCGAGTAAACATCGGCGGTATCAAAAAGATTGACGCCTGCCTCCAGACAGATATCTACAAGCCGAGTGGCCTCGGCCACATCGCTCGCGCCCCACGCTTTGAAAAACTCGTTCCCGCCGCCAAATGTCCCCGTGCCAAAACTCAGCACCGGTACCTTCAAACCAGAGCGTCCCAACGTTCGAAATTCCATAGGCGATAGATGCCGCACCGCCCCAGAACGATGCGACGGTTGTTGCGCCCGTCCAGGATGAACCAAGTTTTTTGTGTACCTGGCGAAAGCCGGATGGCAGAGGCCCGCGGGCGGCCTCTGCCATCCAGCCTGCTTCTATTTAGCCAAGCTCGGAAATTCGAACGCCACTCCCTGTGTATCCGTTCCTCCCACCTGGGTGGTGCCCCAAATATTTCCCGCATCGTCGATCAACAGCGGAGTGCTCGGGTAACCTCCGTCGCTGCCGTTCAGGAAAGAGTAAACAATGCTTTCCTGCCACCCTCCATCCTTCTGCGGCATGAGTTCGAACAGAGCGCCGCTATCGTTGCTGCCGCCGTTCGAAGTAGTACTCCAGAGGTTGCCGGCGCTGTCAAAAGAAAGAGGCGCTGAAGGCGCGTGTCCATCGGGCGCGCCGGGGAAGGAATAGATCGTGCTTTTCTTCCAGGTTCCATCGGAGTACGAGAGTTCAAACACTTCCCCGCACCCGTAGGGGTTGCAATATGCGCCTCCGTAGACGGTCGTGCCGTAGAGATTGCCTGCCTTGTCAAAAACGAGGGCGGCTTCCGGATTCACTCCATCCACAGTGTTCTGGAAAACGTGTAGCTGGTTTTCCGTCCAGCCACCATCGGCGCCACGTTCCAGCTCAAACACTGTCCCATCGAAAGCGGGACCACCTTGAATGGTGACGCCGTAAAGATTTCCCTTTGCGTCGAAAATCAGACCGGCGTAGGGATAGCTTCCGTCGTTGCCGCCTTTGAACTCATAAAGATTTCCATACTTCCAGCCGCTGCTCGTATGTTTCATCATGAAAACCGTGCCGTTGTTTTGAATGCCACCGCCTCCGGTTTCTCCATAGAGATTCCCCGACGAATCCATGATCAAGCCACTGCTCGATCCCTCATTGGCAAAGTAATGAATAATGGTTTCCTTCCAGCCGGTGGATTCGGGCGATAACTCATAAACGATGCCGGAACCGGGCTCTCCGCGGATGCCATAGCCTCGTCCTCCCGATAGCGTAGTTCCATAAATATTTCCTTCCGCGTCGAGGACGATCTTGAAGCTGGGATTGCCGCCATCCGTGCTCCCGCCCTGGAAGTTGTAAAGGACAGTTTCGTCCCAGCCGCTTGCGCTTGGAGTGAGTTGATAGACGACACCTTGGTTTGCCGTGCCTCCGTAGAACGTGGTGCCGTAAAAACTACCGTTAGGACCTGGCGTTAGTCCAGCATCGGGTTGACTGCCATCGTTTCCGCCAGTGAAGTCATGAAGAATTTTTTCCGTTGCGGCTGAAGCTGAGCCCGCAAACAGTAGAACGCAGCAGGCGAAAGCCAGCCACACACGCATAGCCGGTTGAGATTTTTCTTTTTGCATCGAAGCGACTCCCGTTTGAACAGAAATTGGGGGTAGGAGCAGCGGAGGGCAGGGATCAGAACTCCTATCCAACGGACGCGATATTTGGTTCTAAAGGTGTCGCTGAGGTTGCTTCAACGAGCTGTGAATTTCATAACGAAAGGCCGCCCGCAGGCGGCCTTTTACGGATATTTATGTACATCTACGGCATCACTCCCGCCGGCGTTTGCGGCGCCGGTCCTGCCGTGGTCGCCGCGGCCGCTTCGTTCAAAATCCGGTGATGAATCGTGAACAGCGCCAGCTCCAGCCGGTCGGAGACTCCGATCTTGTCATACACGTTGCGCAGATAATTCTTGATCACCTGCTCCGTCGTTCCGAGCTGCGTGGCAATCTCTTTATTCTTGTAGCCCTGCACAATCAGCGCCACAATGCGCAGTTCCTTCGCCGTCAGACGATCGCGCACCCGCAACCCGACCATATCGTTTTCGGTGAGCTCGCTTGGCACCGCGACGTCCTGCACCCAGGTCTCCCCGCGCGCCACCTTGCGCACGCAATCGACCAACGCAGCGCTGGTTACATTGCGGTAGACCACGCCATGCGCGCCGTTCGCCATGTGCCGCTGCGCACTCTCACCGGTATCGGCGAGCACGACGACACGCGTCTTCGCCTTGTTGGCGCCCTGCACGATGGCGGCAAAATCGTTGTGAAAGCCCGCAGCCACCACCAGCACCGCAGCGCGAAATTTGTCCAGAGCCATAAACATCTGCTCCGGCGTCTGAGCCTGCGCTACGATGCGCATCTCGTCTTCCACCGCCAGCACCTTGGCAATGCCGGCCCGGAAGATTGCCTGGTTATCGGCCAGAATCAGTTTGAGCATGTGATTGGCGCTCCAAAATTTCTCTCTTAAATACCTGTCATCCCTGAACAAGCGTTCTTTACGCAGTGAAAGCCTGGCCTGAACTGCAGGTGAAGGCGATCTGGGTGAGCTGCGCTACCGGTCGCGCTTTTCGCGGCCGATAAGTCGTGCGTTTGGCTCGCATCCCTTATTACGAGTTCCTCACGAACTCGTACGAGTCGATCACGCAAGCCACACCCTTACCATCGGCACTGGCTCCCGTGGGATCAGTGCGCACCACCCGACCCTTGCACTGAATCACCACATTTTCCTGCCCTCCCGTTACATCCGGCGGCAGCGTAATCTCAAACTCCACCGGCGACCCTATCTCCAGCGACGCGTCGGCGCGAATATAAACTCCCGCCGCGCTCAGATTTCCTGTAGTCCCCTTCGCGTCGCCGCTGGCCGCTTCGCTGTGCAACTTGATCGGCAACTCCAGCGGAAACCTTTTTCCGGTCCGTGCTTCTTCGGACACAGTCCCTCCTCTTTCGTGGCTTGGTCCATCTCTCTTTGCGAACGAGGCCAATACCATCAAAATACGCTCCTGGCAGGCGAATTGACCACTTTTATTGCTCAGGGGCGGTTATATCACGGATGCGCGCTCTATAAAAGCCTGATAACGAATTAGTTAAGGGTAGAACTTAGATTCCCCCCTCAACTGCACATGTAGGGCGAACGTCCTCGTCCGCCGCCTCTGACTTTGACTTCTGACTTCTGACTTTTGACTTTTGACTTCTGCCTTCTGACCTGATCTTCTCCGCATTCTGCGCCGACCCCTAATGCTTCACACACTGCGCCAGCATGTCGTTCTCAATCGCCACCGTTCCGTTTTCCGGCACCCCGTTTACCGTGATCGCCGCCACCGTCGGGTCCGTCCCCGCAACCCCCTCCGGACCGTCGCAGTCCTGCACCGCATAAACATTAAAGCTCTGCACCGGCAGATTTCCGCCGCTGGTCAGCTTCGCATAATAAATCTGCCCCTGCGACGTCGAATTATTCGGGCAGAAATCCTGCGGCATCCCTCCCTGCCCGCCCATGCATGTGTTCCCCTCGAACAAACTCTGGCACAGCCACGCCGTCATCGCCGTCGTCGGATAACTATACGTCGGGCTCCCCGTCCCATCGTTCACAATGCTCTCTTGCAGCCACGCAGTATTCGATGCCGCCGATGTCGTCGTCTTCGGCACCGCGCAAGTGCTGTCTCCAGTCCAGTTCCGCACCCCGCTCGCCGCCCCCGTATAAGTCGGACTCAAAACCCACGGCTGCGTCCCTCCCAACTGGCACCCGAATTGTCCCGCCGGGCAAATCGTCACGTCGGGCGGCGCCGGCTCCTCGCACCCCTGCTCAAAGTCGGCGATCGGCGGCCCCGATTTCATCTCCACCGCATCCAGATAACTTCCTGCGCCATAGAACGTCAGCGCATACGCGATCGCTCCCGACCCCGCGCTGCTCCCCTCCGCGCACCGCCCACCTCCGCTGTACAACGTCGTATTATTCGTATTGAAAATAAAGTTCAGCAGCGTCGCTCCCCGGCACGCCGCCAATCTCACGTTCGCCGGCGTAGTGTTCGTGTCATTTCCTCCCGTGTACTCCCAGTCGTCCGCCCACTCGATCTGAATCACTTCATACCCGTTCGCAAAATAAAACCCGGCAGGGTCCGCATCCCCAGAGTCATCCGTCCCGCCGGCTCCAGACAAAAACACGATCGTCCCCTTCGGCGACGCCGGAGTGTCGTAGCTATAAATAAAACTCAAGTCGGAAACATTCGGGCAATTCGTCACCGTCGCCGACTGGCACACCGCCGGAGTCGTGCTATCGGAAAAGAAATGGCCGCTACACGTGACCGTCGCTCCCACCACCACGCTTGGACCACTCGGCGGAGGCGGCGGCGGCGAAATAAACGTGGTCGACGAACTCCCACCGCACCCATTTAGTATCGCCAACCCAATCGTCACCACAACGCCCACCGCCAGTCCAGCACGGAGCATCCGATTCCGCCCCACAAAATTTGCCGACGCGACTATACTTTTCACCGCAGCGCTCCTCTGGCAGGGTTTCCTTCGGGAAGCCCCTAGGGTTAGGCCTTTAAATTTAGCATCACGAGAGAGAAGCCGGAAGCAAGCCGGACCCCAGTCATGACCAAAACCCCGCGGCAATTCCCAAATAAATCCCTGCAAGGCAAGATCGCCCTGGTCGCCGGAGCTACTCGCGGCGCCGGACGCGGCATCGCCATCGCCCTCGGCGAGGCCGGCGCCACCGTCTACTGCACCGGCCGCAGCTCCAGAAAAAGTCTCAAGAAAAACTCTGCCCGCCCTGAGAC
This sequence comes from uncultured Acidobacteriaceae bacterium, assembly GCA_963818865.1. Taxonomy (GTDB): domain Bacteria; phylum Acidobacteriota; class Terriglobia; order Terriglobales; family Acidobacteriaceae; genus Sulfotelmatobacter. Next base: position 619,540 of record CAWFTQ010000009.1, on the reverse strand, counting down.
CATCGAAGAAACCGCAGAACTCGTCACCGCCGCCGGTGGCCACGGTATCCCCGTCAGAGTCGATCACACCATCCCCGCCGAAGTTAAAAAACTCGCAGCCCGCATCCGCCGCCAACACAAAGGCCTCGATATCCTCGTCAACGACATCTGGGGCGGCGATTCTCTCACCGAATGGGGCAAACCATTCTGGACGGTCAACCTGGACAACGGCCTGCAAATGCTCAAACAAGCCATCCACTCCCACATCATCACCGCCCACTACGCCGCCCCGTTAATGTTAGGTCGAAGCCAGCCAGGTCGAAGCCCCGCAATCATCTTCGAAATCACCGACGGCGACGCTTTCTACTACCGCGGCAACCTCTTCTATGATCTCGTCAAGATCTCCGTCATCCGCCTGGCCTTCGCCATGTCCCGCGAACTCCGAAAAAAAGACATCGTCTCCGTCGCACTGACTCCCGGCTTCCTGCGCTCCGAAGCCGTCCTCGACGTCTTCAAAGTCACCGAAGCCAGCTGGAAGGATGTCGGGAAGAGAAAGAATAAGAATAGGAACAAAGACCAGAACAGTAAAGACCAGAACGACGCGCCCAACGATTTCATGGTCTCAGAATCGCCCCGCTACATCGGCCGCGCCGTCGTAGCCCTCGCCACCGATCCCAAAGTAAAAAACAAATCCGGACGTGTCTTCAGCTCCTGGGCCCTCGCCCGCGAATACGGATTCACCGACCTCGACGGCTCTCAGCCCCACTGGGGTGATTATGCCCGCACAAAATACGGCAAATACAAAATCTGCGACGACCAATTCTATTCCTACTGGGTTCCCGGCCTCATTGAACTAGTCTTCCCCGACTGGTTCTGACAGTGCTCGTGTAGAGCGGACGCCCTCGTCCGCTGCCTTTGACTTTTTTCTGGCCCCCGCGAACGTCACCATCTGGATACCGCACCTGAATTAGCGATGGCAAGCATCAGTCGTCATGGACCGTCCGCCGAAGGAAGAAGGTAAGGAGAGATGGCGCAGCCCCGGGGGAGGGTTGATGATCGATGTAACGATCCGGCTGCGCCACCAGAGAAACAACCGGCCGGTGCGCCGGAAGTTCCTTCACATCTATTCTGAAGAACAAAACTAAAACCTTGGCACACTCACCGAATGTTCAAAATTGCTCAGTTTCGCAAAAAAAACTTCGCAGCGTAACGGCAATCACCTCTATGCTGATTCTCGACCACCATTAGCCAGGTCCGACATCCGATCCGCTAGATGTGCAACCTCCGCCGTACCGCGCCGCCCAGAATTACCAGCCCCGTTCCTAGGAATCCCATCGTGCCGGGCTCTGGAACTCTCGTCGTTCCGCCGCAACCGCTGATGGTATTACCCTGCAGCGTCACCGCGCCCGTTTGCGCCAAGGCACTCCCGCAAGTAATGGTTGCGCCGGTATTCAGCGTGATGCTGCTGAGCGCAAGTATATTTCCTTCGAATGCCGTGGTTGTGCCCAGCGTCGCGGAACTGCCCACCTGCCAAAATATGTTCGGATCGGTCATCGCCTTGCCGGTCAGGCTATTGATAAAAATAACCGCCGAGCCGGTTCCAGTCGTCAGCGAACTGCCGATCTGAAAAACAAACAACGCACCCGGCGTACCCTCCAGGGTCAGCGTCATCCCCGTCGCCAGGTCCGCGGAACTGGTGAACAGATATACGCCGGAGTTCAGCGTCAACCCGCCCAAGTCCGTACCCGTCAAGTTGCCTGTGGGCTTCAAGCCCTGTGCCTGCAGGTACGCGGCGGTCAGAGCAGTCTGAGCCTTACCCGCGGCCGCGTTACACAGGTTGGTCGCTCCACCCACGGTCATCGTTCCCGCGCCGCTTAGCGCACAACCCGGACTAACGCCCAGGCTTCCGCTCAGCACGGTTGTGCCGGTATTAGTAACCGCTGAACCAGCCAGCACGGAGTATCCGCTGGCCGCTCCCAGATTGATCGAGTCGGCATAAGCACTGAGCACTAACAACGGAAGCAGCAAGAACGACAGAGCCAAGCACCAAATAGCTCGGGATTTCATTATGCCCTCCTACCCTTTTCACGTCTGCATCAGGAAAACCAGGCCGGCGCTCCAACGGCCAGAAAGCACAGGCCAATCCAGACCATCATTTTCATTCCTTAGAAACCACAAATCTGTTCAAAATTGCACACTTCTGCGACTACTTCCGCAACTTACGGATTCGCCGGCCTCGACGGCCCCCCGCCCGGCTTTGCCTGATAACGGGCATTCTAAGCCTACTTTTAGTTAAGAATTAGGAGTTTTTGGGCAACGCGAGCCTAAGCAGGCTTGCTAGGCGATTGAGCGCTTACTTCCCTTCGCCACACTTTGAGAACGCCTGTACACCCATCGCGCCGAGCTGTTTCGTATTTTCGCGCCCGTTTCGCAAGTCGCTTTCGACGCTAATTTATTTCTTTGTTCTTCAGTCCAGATTTCAATCGTTTCGCGGATACCCGAATCGGTGCAACAGTCGCGAGCACGTTCCAGCTCCGCAATCTTAGCTTTGACTAGAGCTACCTCTGCCAAGGTGAGCATGACTGTACGCCACCGCACACTTCGCAGGCTGTAAGCGCAGTCACATACAAATGTGACTTGGCTAACGGGGTGAGCCTTCGCGTGACATCCGCGATTGAAGCCGGAATCAAAGATCACGTTTGGACGATCGCGGAATTGATGTTTAGCGAGCGTATCGGCCCCAGCCCCCTGGGTTATGCTCGCGGATCTCAACCGCCCGCACGCGTTGCCGTTGAAAAACCGGCCTTTCGCGCGTAGAATCTGCTCGCCGTTGATGGCCTTCGTTCGCTTTCGTCTCGCTTGCCGCCATCTTTAATGTGTGGCTAGCTACTCGGGAGCGCGAACCACACGGTCGTTCTAACCTCATGAAGGGGGTGAATCATGAGCCACGTTCTGATTAAGGGTGTCAGATCGCCCCTGGTCATTACCTTGAAATCCTGGCTGAACGTGATTCTGGATCCTAGCCCGGGTTTAAACAAGGATGATGATAAGTTCGACCAGGCGACCTTTGACGCAGTGGTGCGGTTCCAATTGGCACAGGGCCTGCATCCCGACGGCCAGGTCGGCTCGGGTACATGGGGTGCGCTGGGCAAAGAAATCGGAGGTTGGGACATTGCGCTGGAGATAATTTCGGTGCTGCCCGACTGGCTTAAAAAGTTGGTCACCGGGAAGCCCCAGGTTCTGGGTGCGATGGCGTTCAATCCCGCGACTTTCCTGGGGATGTATATGAAGGAATTCGGAGGCCTGACGCAAAGCCAAATCGACGGATTGGAACTGTTGCTCGGCTACATTGAGCTGGACCCCAATGTAACCGACATTCGCTGGGCGGCCTACATGCTGGCGACTGTCAAATGGGAATGCGCCGACACCTGGCAACCGATCGAGGAAGGCGGCAAGGGGGCAGGCCATCCCTACGGCACAGCCGTCCAGGTAACGGATACGGACGGAACTGTGTACAACAACACCTATTACGGCAGAGGGTATGTGCAGCTTACCTGGAAGGCGAACTATGAAAAGCTGGGCCAAGCGCTAAATCTGGGCAATCAACTCGTGATCCACCCCGAGAAGGCGCTCGAACCTGCGACTGCCTATTCGATTATGTCTTACGGGATGCGAAACGGGTCATTCACCGGCAAGAAATTGAGTGACTTTATTCACGCAGACCAGTGTGACTACAAGAATGCACGGAAAATCATCAATGGACTCGATCAATGGGCCGTCATTAAGGGCTATGCCGAAAAGCTCGAGGCCATGCTGCAGGCCAGTCTTGGCCCATGAAGTCTTGGCCCATAAAAAGTCGTATCCGAACATTGCGAGTCTTCTTGGGAGGAGTAATCCAATGGGGGGAAAGCCGATCCTGGATGGATGCCGGACAAGGTGGGCTTTGTGTCTGGGTTTAGTCGTCGCCCTGTTGAGTTTGCCTGCGTGTGCGCTGCCGCCGTCCGAGGGTCCTGTTGAAGCCAAACAAAGCAATCCCGCGCCGGCATCGACCAGCTTAAAGAAAACCGATCTGACCTATGCGGATCGGGCTGCCTGGCGAGCTCAGCTGAAATGGCCCCAGGATTGTGAGCAGTCCTTCGATTACCCCGATAAGAGTTTCGCTGGACTAGCGTTTTTCCAGTTGTCCGCCGATCGCTATCTTGTCCAGGTCACGTGCACCCTTGGGTCGTATCAGGGAACCTCCATTTTCCTGCTCCTGGATGAGTCGCGCTCGCCCCTCGAATCGAAGCTTCTTCGCTTTGTCGATTATGAAGATTCCGGGGAACCCGGACCGAACCGATTGCAAAAGCATACCGTGACGGAGCTGACGGGAACGCCAGAATTTGATGTGGAACAGAAGCAACTGCGGCTCGTTAACAAGTTTCGTGGACTCGGCGACTGCGGTTTCATGAGTACGTACTCGTTCGCAAAAGAACAACCAGAACTGGTCCTGTTCCAAGCCAAGCTGGACTGCGATGGCAAAGGACCGTTCAACCCCCGAGAGTGGAAGAAAATGAGCCCCCGGTAAGCGCTCGCACCCAGCCAGCCGCGCAGTGACAGGCAAGCCGGTTTAAAGTTTTAGCCGTAAGTCGTTAAGCCGGCAGTTTCCAGGTGTCACTTTCCCGTTGCCACGACGATTCCAATAGACCTGACCCAGCTTTACAGTGCAACCAAACCCCGCGTGCTACCGTCAGATGAGTATTCTTTCTTCTCTCATAGGAGAGCTAACTCATGCTCGAACCATTTTTCTGCCGCGCGCACGCCATTCGCCGCCCGCGCCTGTTCCTCTGCCCCCTTGCCGCTCTGCTTCTGGCCTCGGCCACATGCCTGATGTCGCAGCAGTCGCCGTCTCAAAATCCCGGCACTCCAACTCCCTCCACCAAAGTTGCGGACGCAAAGCCCACGCCCGAAAAGCAGCAGCCTAAGCCCGACGAATCCGCCCCAGCCGCCGCAGCCCTCATGCAGATCAACAATGCCCTCGAGGGCTTAGCCGCAAAAGTGTCGCCCGCCGTAGTTCAGATTCTGGTCACCGGCTACGGCGCGCAGCACGAAGAGAACCGCTCACAGACCGCTCTCATCGTGCGCCAGCACGCCGTCGGCTCCGGCGTCATCGTCGATCCCTCCGGCTACATCATGACCAACGCCCACGTGGTCGAAGGCGCGCAACGCATCCGCGTTGCCTTGCCCCTACCCCTCGACACCGGCCGCGCCGTGCCCGTCGGTAAACGCCAACTCCTCGAAGCCCGACTCATCGGCGTGCACAAGGAAACCGATCTCGCTCTCCTCAAAATCGACGAGAAGGATCTTCCCACTCTCCCGCTCCTCACCCAACAACGTCCCCGCGTCGGACAACTCGTCTTCGCCATTGGCAGCCCCGAAGGCCTGCAGAATTCCGTCACCATGGGCGTCGTCAGTGCCGTCGCCCGCCAGCCCGATCCTGATAAGCCGCTCACCTACATTCAGACCGACGCCCCCATCAACCCTGGCAACAGCGGCGGACCACTAGTCGATATGAATGGCTCGGTGGTCGGCATCAATACCTTCATCCTCTCGTCCGGCGGAGGCAGCGAAGGCCTGGGCTTCGCCATCCCCGCCCGCATCGTGGATTTCGTCTACCACAGCCTGCGCAAATACGGTCACGTGCATCGCGTCGAAATCGGCGCTGTAGCGCAGGAAGTCACACCCACCCTCGCTGACGGCCTGCATCTCGTGCAACGCTGGGGCGTCATCATTGCCGACGTCAAACCCGGCGGCCCCGCCGCCACCGCCGGCCTGCAGGTTCAGGATATCGTTCTCACCGCCGATGGTCGCCGTATTGACACCCTTCCCTCTCTTTCCTCGGCGCTTTATCTTCACCGGCTCGACCAATTATTGAAGCTGGAAATTTTGCGCGGCGACCAAAAGAAAATTCTCTACGTCCCCGCCATCGAACAGCGCGATCCCATGGATCAGCTCTTCGATGCTGCCGATCCCGAAAAAAACCTCATTCCGCGCCTCGGCATTCTCGCCACCGATTTAACCCCCGCCTTGCAAACTGAAATCGGCACCATGCGCATTTCTTCCGGAGTAATCGTGCTGGGCCGCGCCGCCGAACTCATCACACCCGATACCGGCCTGCAGACTGGCGACGTCATCCACACACTCAACACCACTCCAATTACTTCGCTGGAAGGACTACGCGCCGCCGTTCTCACCCTGAAGGTCGGCGATCCCGTCGTCCTGCAAGTCGAGCGTGGCGACGGCCTCTCGTACTTGAGTTTCGAGATGGAATAAAGCGGAGCGTCGATTTTCTTCGCGCCCTTCGCGGCTTTTCTCCGCGACCTTTGCGGTCAAAAGCTTTTGCGGAAACGCCCAGCTTAGTCAGTGCCGGCAGATGCCGCCAGGGCAGAAGGCGCGATCGCAGGATTTGCGGGACGGGAATGCTGCAAGGTCTTCTCGATGGCGAATCCTACCTGTGATGCCAGGGCTTGCAACACGCTCAACTCCTCCCGCCTAAACCCATCCGGCAGGCCGCGGTACAGCGCCAGCACCGCTACCACGCTCGCTGACCCTTCCAAAGGCACGGCCAGTGCGGATCGCAAAGTGCTGTACTTCGTGGGGTCGCTGAGATACCCCGGTTCCACCGACGGATTGCCATTCAGGATTGGCTTGCTGTTCTGCGCCACCCACCCCGACAGCCCTTCTCCCATCGGAATCCTAAGGCAGGAGAACAGACGAAAATTTTCGCCGCTCACAAACTCCGGAACCAGAACCTCTTTCCTGAGAACGTACACCGCCATGGAGTCATGCGGAACAAGCTTTTTCACCCGCACCGCAAGCAGCGACAGCATGTCATCCAAACCGAGAGCGGCGCCATGGCTCAGTCCGAATTCGGCGAGCGCTCGGCCCTCTTGCCGTCCACTCGCAACCAGCGTGGCATAATCCCCGCCCGGCTTCACATGGTTATCCACAACTTCTTTCGACTCCGCAAAACCCGCGTCTGGAGCCAGTCCCCGCTCCACCTTGACGTCGGTCGACAATTTTGGCGGAGCCTGAAAAGGTTGCTCTTTGGCCAGTTTCTCAAGTTCCACATAACGCCGTTGCAGCATGCCAACCACGCGCGGATCGAAGCTGCTGCCCGCTTCGGAAGCTACCTTATCCATGGCTTCGTTCAACGGCAAAGCTCTCCGGTATTGCCGGTCCGAAGCCAGCGCGTCCAGGCAATCGACCGCCGCCAGTATGCGCGCCCCAATCGGTATGGCTTCGCCCACCAATCCATTCGGATACCCGCTGCCATCCCATTTCTCGTGATGCGCCCTCACGATCGGCACCACCGGATAAGGAAAATCCACTTGCTCCAGAATCTCCGCCCCAACGATAGGATGGATTTTCATTTTCTCGAATTCTTCCGGCGTAAGCTTTCCCGGCTTGGAGATAATATGTTCTGGCACCGCAAGCTTCCCAATATCGTGCAGCACCGACGCAGCCCGCAAAGCTTCGCCTTCGTCTTCGCTCAAACCCAGGTCCCGCGCCAGTTCCATGGCATAAATGCGAACGCGCTGCAGGTGTTCTCCGGTAGTTTGGTCTTTGGCTTCGATAGCCAGCGCGAGAGCTTCGATCGTTCGCAGGTGAAGATTGGAAACTTTCTCCGCGTGCTCCTTCTCCGCTTCCAGTTTTCCCAGGTACACACGATACGACCGGTACATCAGGTAGATGGGCGCCAAAACCAGCAGAGAACCCTGCCATCCGAAGTGCCGGTTCAACAAACTGACTAATCCGGCAACCGCCGCCGCCACCATGTAGTAAGGGAAAGTCCAGAGGTAGATCCCAGTCCATACACTCGAGATCGGCTTCTCTTCCGTCAGACCGAGAATGATCGACATGGCAGCGGTGTTGACTGCAAACTGCGTAATCGCCGCCGCCAGAAGACCCAACGGGATGGACCCATGACATACCTGGAATGTCAGTTTGTATGCCCCGTACGATGCCGCGCTGCATACCGTTACCTGCGACAAATTAAACACTAGCTGCACCAGCTTCAGTTGCCGCGTCGGTTTCCAATAAAATTGCGCAAGCGTTTTTACCAGGCCGATGAGCAGCGTTTCCGGCAACCCCAGCTCCAGTATGCAGAGCAGCGTCAACAGGAAACTCATCGACATCGTTCCTTCGACGCCCGGTATGCTTATTTTGAAGGACGAGGCCAACACCGCCACGGCCATATAGAGGATGAACCTGGCCACGTCGGTTGACCGCCAGTGAGAGAGCGCGAAGGCCAGGCAGCCCGCACCCGCCAGAGTCATTCCGGCGATATACACACGTGTGCCAATTTGTCGCGCCAATGACATAGGGAGCTCCTTTAGATTTTTCCTGAAGACCCCGTCAATGTCCCGCCCAAAAGTGACCGCGCCGGTTACCATCGTGCTCTCAGTCTGGAAAGGTCACGGCTCCCGAAGCAACGACAAAGAAGGAACGTGTGGAACGGACACTCTTGTCCGTTGCCTTTGACGTGGATGTTGATTTCGATCTCGCCATCCTTAGGAGACAGGGAGCACGGCCCTCAGCCGTCCCACACCGTGTGGACCTATCACGACCTTGTCATTCCGAGCCCATCGCAGCCGGGAAGCGGCCTCACGGGCGAGAGCCTGCCCTGAGCGAAGCCGAAGGGAATCTGCTGTCTGCCGACACCACCACAACTCATGTGGAAGCGGGCGACCCGCCCGCTTGCCTTTTGACATCGCCGTGTGTTTGGGAAGGGCACGACTTCAGTCGTTTGCGGGCGGAAGCCCCAAGGGCACTTAGGCTCTTGCTCCGACAGCCCCCTTTGGGATGAAAACATCAGCTGGAAGTTTGAACCGAGCACTCAATTTCCGCACTTGTTCTATGGTGAGATTCCGTTGCCCGGACAAAAACATCGAGACCGCACTTTCCGAACCAAATTGAGGAATCAGGTCACGTTGCTTGAGATTTTGGCGTTCAATGAGAAACCGAACAACGGAAGCCGGATCCGCCCTAGGAATCGAGTAATGCTCCTGCTCGTAACGTTCCACCAGCAAGGTCAGGAGTTCGATTGCTTCCACTTCAGAGCGAGAGGGATTTTCCAGCGCCGTTAGCTGGAAGAGAGCGTTGGTATACGCTTCAAGTTCCGCGTCATTGTGTATGACGTGGGGAGCCCCGCGCGCAATCATTTCCGCGGGGTTTGCCAGACCTGTGCTCATTTCGTTCTGAACCTCCTATCCCAGTTATTGCGATTGTCGTATTCCTTGTGCGTCAAAAAAGATCGGATGTAGACGTGCCCTTCGGTCTCCTTTTGATCAATCGCCCTTGAATAGTGGACGACGGTGACAAGCCTGTACCGGTTCTGTCTGACGTTAAAGATCACGTAGCCATCCACAGAGTCGGCATCCTTAAATATGCGGCGCACTTCCGCAAAATTGTGCCACCGGACCGCTTCCACGATGCCCACCCACGCTGTGATTTCGTTCGCCGCATCCGGGTAGCGTTCCATCGCCTCGCTCAGATGCTTACGCGTAACGATGTGCACCCAAACAGAATACTTCACGATACGTGAAGTTGTCAAAGGCAATATGGCCTGCGGTAGTGTCCTGATAGTGCGTTAGGACACTACCTGGCCTGCCGAGGTCTCAGACCCCGTAAACGGCCCTCTTGGACAATTTGTCCCTAGCCACGCCATGGGACAACGTGTCACCTACTCGCACCACTCGGCGCCCCTAACTCATTGATTTAACAGGACGAATTCCCCTCACTTTGGAACTCCGACTGCACTCCTAACCCCGAAGCTCCACCCGTCACCCGGCAGATGTGGGTCTGCCTTTGGGGGATTATGAAAAGATTTCTCGCCGTATTGCTGATCGTCGCTGGAACGATTGTCAGCGCAACCTCGGCCTATGCCGACAACACGAAGATATCGCCGGAACTACTTAATCAGCCGTCGAACCAGCAGGCGCAAGTCATCATTCAATATGCGCCCGGAACGCAGCTGACCTGCACCGGTCTGCTCGGCCTGCTCGATTGCGTTTTGAATGACGTTGTTCAGCTGGGCGGCACCATCCTGGGGCAACTCCCGCTGATCAATGGCCTGGTCGCGCAACTCGATGGCAATGGCATCCAGAGCCTCTCGAACCAGTCAAATGTTGTCTACATCAGCTCAGACCGCCCGTTGGCGCCTTCCGACAACAATGCTAACGGTGCCATCAATGCGCAATTCGCCTGGCAATCGGGCTATAGCGGAGCTGGAGTTGGTGTAGCGTTGATCGACAGTGGCGTGTACAGTCACCCTGACCTGTATCAGGGCATCCTGCCGTTCTCGCGAGTGGTTTATCAGCAATCCTTTGTGCCGGGAAACTCCAGCACCAATGACCAGTACGGCCACGGCACGCACGTCGCAGGCCTGATTGCCGGCGACGGCCTCAGTTCCACCGGACCGTCTTTTAGTCAGACTTTCAAAGGCCTTGCCCCCGGCGCCAACATAGTCAACCTGCGCGTACTGGACCAGAACGGCGCGGGTACCGATAGCCTGGTGATCGCGGCCATCAACCAGGCGATCTCTCTTAAATCGCGGTACAACATTCGCGTCATCAACCTTTCGCTCGGACGCGCGATCTACGAGTCTTACAAACTGGATCCGCTTTGCCAGGCCGTCGAGCAGGCCTGGAAAAATGGAATCGTGGTGGTTGTGGCTGCGGGCAATAACGGCCGCTACCAGCCCACCGATGGTTACGCCACAGTCACTTCACCCGGCAACGATCCTTATGTCATCACTGTGGGCGACATGAAGCCAATGGGCACGCCAACACGAGTCGATGATCTAATCGCCAGCTACAGTTCCAAAGGTCCAACCGTAGTGGATGCGGTCGTGAAGCCTGACCTCGTCGCGCCTGGCAATCTGCTGGTTTCGCTCGAAGCGCCAAATTCCACGCTCTACAACGAGTTTCCCACCGACCAGGTGCCTTACAGCTACTACGTGAATGGGGGCAGCAGTGCGATCTCTCCTACCTACTTCCAGCTCAGCGGAACGAGTATGGCTACCGGCATAGTCAGCGGAGTCGTCGCGGACGTTCTGCAGAAGAGTCCGAACCTCACTCCTGATCAGGTCAAGGCCCGGCTAATGCTGACTGCATACAAGACCTTCCCGCAATCCAGCAGCACCACCGATCCAACCACCGGAATCACATACACGGATCAGTACGACGTCTTCACCATCGGCGCCGGCTACGTCGATGTCGAAGCTGCTCTCAACAGCACCGCCCTGGCGAAAGGGACAGCAATGTCTCCCATCGCGACGTTCAATTCCAATACCAATGAAGTGACTCTCACCGACGATCCCTCCGCCGTCTGGAATACTTCCTCCACCTGGTCGAACACAGCCGTGTGGGGCGCGTCGCAGTTCGTAACCGGCGCAACCACAACCTCGACCGGCGCGCCACCGCATCGAGCAGCACGCTATCGGGCAACCAAGCCCTCTGGGGCTCCCAGGCGCTATGGGGCAGCCAAGCCCTCTGGGGCTCCCAGGCGCTATGGGGAAGTCAAGCTCTCTGGGGCAGCAACTTCGCCGCCGGAGAAAACTAAGATTCACCTCTCGTGAGGTGAAGGGGCCGGATCCTTCGCGACCGGCCTCTTTTATTTCTTAGAAAATATTTCCTAGAAAATTCCGCCCGTCGCTGACACCACTGCAACCTCAGTTTTTCGCCTTGATTTGCCGTAGAATGTATTTCTGCATCGCGCCCGTAGCTCAATCGGATAGAGCATCTGCCTTCGGAGCAGAGGGTTGGGAGTTCGAGTCTCTCCGGGCGCACCAGATTTCAATCATCGCAAAATTAGAACGCGCTGCTGGCCCTGGCGCGGAGATGAACACCTGGTGCCTATCCGCCGCCATGCCGTGCATTGATCAAAGCGGATTCACAAATGTTGGGTGGTGCAAGTGTCGCGGCCGTATCGCGGGCACCGAGCCCTACAATATTTGTACCCTCAATTCGTCTACATCTGTAGATGAATGACGCGGTGAGGCTGGAGCCGATGAGCCTCGAACAGGACCGGCGGATTTCCGAAGTGGTGAGGCGGGAGCAGTCCCGGCTGCGCAACTTCATTCGCCGGCGTGTGCCGGACCCGCGCGATGCCGAAGACATTCTGCAGGAGGTCTTCTACGAACTGGTCGAGGCGAATCGCCTGCTGATGCCGGTCGAGCACGTTGCCGGCTGGCTCTTCCGGGTGGCGCGCAACCGCATCACCGATCTCTTCCGCAAGAAGAAGCCGGAGAGCTTCAGCGATGCCGCAGTAGCCGGCAACGACCAAGAGTCGCTGCAGTTGGAAGACTTGCTGCCTTCGCCCAATGACGGCCCGGACGCTGTTTACGCCCGCAGCGTGCTCCTCGACGAGTTGGAGTTTGCGCTCGACGAACTGCCCGATGAGCAGCGCGAGGTGTTTGTGGGGCACGAACTGGAGGGGCGCAGCTTCAAGGAGATGTCAGCCGAAACCGGTGTGAGCGTCAATACGCTGCTCTCGCGCAAACATTACGCAGTACTGCATTTGCGTGAGCGACTACGAAGCATATACGAAGAGTTTACGAAAACATGAGGAACCGAACATGAGAAGAAAATGGATTTTTATTGTCCCGGCGGCGATCATAGGGATTCTGCTTTTTATCGCAATCGGCGGCGAGATCGTTCTGCATCTGTGGAATTGGCTGCTGCCGCCGCTCTTCGGCTGGCGCCAGATCACTTTCTGGCAGGCGGTTGGGATTCTGGCACTGTGCCGCATCCTCTTCGGCGGCGTTAGTGGCCGAGGGTTCCGCCATTCGAACTTTCGTAATCGCATGGCCGGGCGCTGGCAGCGCATGACTCCAGAGGAGCGCGAAACATTCCGCCAGGGCATGCGCGGGCGTTGTGGCTTCGGCACTGCGGCGAGCGAGAGCAAGGAGTAAGGGGCATTTTCGACTGCGCCAAGAGAAAGGCCGATCTATCCCAGCCGATCTATCCCGGCTTGATTGGCGCGAGTAGACTGAAGCGGCTTCAGCTGACACCGGCCCTGAGAGCACGTCAGCCGGAGTCGCAGCGCACCCGCAACTGCACGAGGCTGTTGTACATGCCGATGAGCACGACCGCGATGACGACGACGATTGCGAGAAAGATGATGCCGAACATGAGTGGCTCCTTGGGGAACCTTAATCTCGAAGGCTTGATCTCGGAATCTTGATCTTGAAATCAATCGGACGTTAGTACAGAGGGGGCGCGGGTGCAAACGAGGGGGGCAGCCAGCATGTCAGTTTGCCCGAGCGCCGAAACAGTGCAAACCATGACTCTCGCGTGGCTGACAAACACCCGTGATGCTGGCATTGTGAGTGTAATAGAGATGTTTCGCCAGTTATCTTAAACGCGCTTTGCCTTGAGCCACGAATACCATCCGCACCACGCGGCACAATACACAGGTAGAAACGCAAACGATACTTGAATGGTGCGTGTCGGCGTGCTGTGCCGAGAGTCAAGAGCGAAGAATACTGCTGTGAGCAGCCCGAGCGCGGCCCCGAGCAAGATGCCCCTTATCACGGCTGCCTTTCGGGGCCATTGTGACAGTTTCGGACCGACGTAAACTCCGAAGAAGACCCCGAGGGGAAGGATCCACCAGCCAAGCATAAAGATTCCCGCCAACGGATATAAAAAAAGGCGGGATAGGTCTCCTCTCGTCCACAACATCTCCGTGCCTTGTTTGTGAACGAAACCGTCGACTATTACTGTGACTAAGAAAAGAACAGCTCCGACATAAGCGCCCGTCACGCCTTGAACCATTCCGCGTACAGCAGGTGCCAGCGTTCTTTCCATCTTGTCCGCATTCTAATTGGCCCAGACTCCCCTGGGGAGAGCGTTTTCAAATGCACATTGTTATCGACCCGGTATGCCGCATTGCTGCATGGCTGGCGAAAGCAGGCGATTACACGTTTTGACCGTAGGCCGAGCGGGGAAATTCCGAATCGTGCCGGGCAATCAGAAGCAATCCACCCAGGCCGAGGGAGTATGATCCCGGAAATTAGCTTCTAGTCATACAAAGCGGCGGAAAATAGTTGTCAAGGGGGCGAAAAGGCGGGGAAGTGAGTTAGGTTGTTCAGGAGAAAGGGAATATAAAGTTAGCTAATATGTCCCATTTACCCTATGCGGCATGATATACTGTAAGTATACGGTCAAAATTGAAAGGGCAGTAACAGCAGATTCCTCCTTCCGGTCGGAATGACAAGACCGTGAGGGTGAGAACGACTTAGGCGGTAGAGATCCTTCGAATGCGTAAGTGCTTCGCTTCGCGAAGCACTTACTTCGCTCAGGATGACAACCCGCTCAGGATGACAAAATCGGAGTGGTTCAAACATCGCGGCCTTATGGGCTGCGATTTTTATTTTGGGGAAAAAAGGAGCGAGGCGAGCGATGAAACACCGGAAGATTCTGGGATGCCGGATCAAGGGAACCAAGGAACGCGGGGCCTGGGCGGAGATGTACTTTATGGTGCTGGCGATGAGTTATGGGCTGAAAGTGTCGAGTCCGTATGGAGGGCTGGGGCCGTATGACGTGGGCGTGGAGAATGGCACGGGACCGATCCTGCGGGTGCAGGTGAAGTGCACGCTTTATGAGTGCTGCGCGGGCAGTTACTGCATGAGCATCAACGTCAAAGATGGGTCGACGGGGCGGCGACGCGGGTATGCTAAAGGGACGGTGGACTTTTTCGCGATTTACATTATCCCGACGGATGACTGGTACATCATTCCGTATGCGGTGGTGGGCGATCGGGATGCGAATGTGTATTTCAGGCCGGGCATGAAGGGGCAAAAATATGGCGAGTATGGCGAGGCGTGGCATTTGCTGCTGGAAGCGGCGAAGGGTCGAGGGGCGGGGACGGTCGATATGCAGGCGTGTGGGGATGAGAGTGAGGCAGAGGCCGCGAGAGAATTGATGCGGCTGGCTGCGGTTCGAAAGATGTTTCGGGGTATATTCCAAGGGCGAACTGACGATCCCACTTCGCGCTGACAATACTTCTCGCGAAAGACGCGAGAAATGGGGCCCCCCACTTTAGCCAGGGAGACACGTTCTTGTTTTTCCTCTGTGGCTCTGTGGTCAAGATTTTGCGGTTACTGCTGGGGTGCGAAGTAGCCTTTGCGGGCGCGGACTTGGAGGTCTTTTTTGAGGGCGGAGATTTCAATGGAGCGGTAACGGCCATCGGCGTCGAAATCCGCGGGCTTGTAGGAAACAACGTACTGGCTGCGAAGTTCGTCTTCGATGGCGGCGAAGGAATGGGTGATGTCCTTCATCTTGAAGGGGAAGAAGGCGCGGCCGCCGGTGGCTTCGGCAAGTTGTTCGAGAACCTTGTCGCCGCGCAGGATGAGGCCGCTATCGTCGGTGGAGATAGCGTAGATGATGACCTCGGCGCGCTGCGCCATTTCGATGGCTTGGGCGCGAGAGTATTCGCTCTGGTTATCTTCTCCGTCGCTCACGACTACGATTGCTTTGCGCGTGGGGTGATCGGGACGGTCTTTCAAAAACTTATCTTTGCAGGCGCGATAGATGGCGTCGTAGAGAGCGGTGCCGCCACCATCCTGCAGGCGGTGAATGCCATCGGAGAGCAGTTGCACGTTGTCGGTGAAATCCTGCGTGAGCTGACTTTGTTTGTTGAAGCCGACTACGAACGCTTTGTCGAAGCCAGCACGAACCGAGCGCTGCAGGAAGCTGATGGACGCGTTCTGTTCGAACTCAAAACGGCTGTGGACCGAACCGCTGACGTCGATGAGCAAGCCGAGGTGCAGCGGCAGATCGGTTTCGCGGCGAAAGTTGAGAATGGATTGCGGAGGCTTGTGATCGTCCAAAATCGAGAAGTCGTTTTGATTGAGATCGCGAACAAATTTGCCGTGTTTATCGGTGGCGATGAACAGGACGTTCACTTCATCCACGCGTTTGTGAATGGTGAGCATCGCGCCGGACTGGGGGTCATCCGAGGTGGAGGCGCTGTCATAGGGGCTGGAAGCGGGACTGCTACTGGCGTAGGCATTGGCGTAAGGCTCGGACTGGGCGAACGCCGGGGAGGCCAGAGCCAACGCGGCGAGCAGGGCCAGAACGCGGGCGGCGGCGCGCGTGTAGTTCGTGCCAGAAAGGTCCAAAATTTTCACTCCAGCTTGGCCCAAAATGTACTCCTGATTCATTAGATGCACGCCAAGTGCCGAATGGCGGGCGGTTTCCCGCCAGTCTATTCAAATGACTGTAGAGGGCGGACGGCGGAAGTGCCAAGTTACAAAAGGAGCACTCGTTTGGTCATGCTGGTTTGGCTATGGCCGAGAATGGCGCTGGCTGTCGCTCGAACCACAGGAAACAACGCAATTGCCGGGTCCTAGCACCGTAGTGCGGAGATGTCTGGTTAAGAAAAGGTTAAGATGCATCGAGTGGAATTCGACAGAAGCGAGTTTTCGGGAGGAAGCGACACAGATGAACCGGAGATTGCTTAAGACGATAAAGATAGGGAAGCTGGGAGTATTGTTAATCGGTTTTTTAACCGCGTTATGCCTGTTCGCCTCGACAGGGTTCGCCACGGATGCGCGGGAAGAGGAGCGGGTGAAAGATGCCGGCGAAGTGATGAAGGAAATCCTCAATATTCCTGACGACATTCCGCAGGACTTGCTGGACAAGGCGGAGTGCGTGGTGATTCTGCCTTCGGTAAAGAAAGGCGCGTTCGGAGTGGGAGGCAGCTACGGGCGCGGTGTGATGATATGCCGCAGTGGCCAGCACTATACCGGACCGTGGGGAGCGCCGGCTCTGTATGCGCTGGAGGGCGTGAGCATCGGCTTCCAGTTGGGCGCACAGGAAACAGATTTCGTTCTGCTGGTGATGAATCCCAAGGGGGCGCGCTCGCTGTTGTCGAGCAAAGTGAAGCTGGGGGCGGACGCATCGGCGGCGGCAGGTCCGAAGGGACGCACTGCGGAGGGTGCGACTGACGTGGTGATGAGCGCGGAAATCCTTTCTTACTCGCGCAACAAAGGGCTGTTCGCCGGAATATCCCTGGAAGGGTCGACGTTGCGCTCCGACGGGAATGCCAATGAAAAACTCTACGGGAGGAAGCTGAACGCGAAAGATATTATTGTGGACCGGAAGGCAGGGGTTCCGGGGTGCGCGCGGCAATTAGTCTCGTTGCTGGATGCGAAGTCGCCAAGAAACAAGTCGGATCCGAAGTCATTGGAATAGTTTGTGCGGCAGTCTGGTTTCGTGATTTATGAGGCGGGCGAGCGAGGAAAAACGGGAGCCGGTTCGCTGTGCGTGGGCGCGCGGCGAATTGATGATGCGCTATCACGATGAAGAATGGGGCGTGCCGGTACACGAGGACGACAAGCTTTTTGAGTTTCTGGTTCTGGAGGGCGCGCAGGCCGGACTGAGTTGGGAGACGATTCTCAACAAGCGGGAAAATTATCGTGCCGCGTTTGACGGCTTCGATGCGCGGCGGGTGGCCCGGTATGATAGCCGTAAAGTCGCGCAGCTCATGCGGAATCCGGGGATCGTACGCAACCGGTTAAAGATTCGGTCCGCAGTACGGAATGCCCGTGCGTTGCTCCAGGTACAGAATGAGTACGGCAGCTTCGACCGCTACATATGGCAATTTGTGAAGGGCAAGCCGCAAGTGAACTTGCGCAATGCGCGGAATCCAGTCCCGGCGCGCACCGAGGAATCGGACGCGATGAGTAAGGATCTGAAGAAACGCGGCTTAAACTTCGTGGGTTCCACTATCTGCTATGCCTTCATGCAGGCAGTGGGAATGGTGGATGACCACGTCGCGGGATGCTTTCGGCATGGCAGAGGGCGGCGGCGATCGTCCTCATCGACGAACACGCTGCGCTAGGCGGGCATCGTTATTTCGACGATTTTGATTGCAATGATCTCTTCTGCGCATTCTTGTCGTCGAGATCGAGGCCGAATGTGGGGTGATTGTAGTCTCCTGAGACTCGCACCGGTATGACTTCTCCTTTGGGCTTCTTTTTGAAAATCGGATCCATCATTTTCAATAAGAATGATTTGGTCCCGGTGCTGGTGTCGGAGATTTTGGTATCCACTCGAATGCGGCCGCGGAAATCAATTTTGTAATTGATGAGGTTGTAAGTTCCATCCATGCGGGCGTGGGCGCCGGGAACTTCGAAGGACAGATCGGAGAATCTCGCCGAGCCGGCAAGGAGGTTGACTTGCCCACTCAAATCGGTGAGAGCAGTCTCGGGATCGGACCCGCCTTTTTCTTTGTCTTTTTCTTTGTCGCCGCTCGCGCCAGCGCTTAGTTTATTGAGGCTCTCCTGGGTGGAGGGTTGGGAAAAAGTCCCTCCTGCGATACCAAACCCGCCGCGCAACTTAAGTTTTTTCAAGAACGCCTGGTCGCCGGGCGGGATCTCGGCTTGGGCCTGCAACGTCACATTCCCCGACATGGGTGCGCGCTTTGCCTGAACAAAGAGCAGCAAGAAATCCTGAATGCGCGCGTTTTTAGCCCGCAGATTGATCAGCGTGGTTTTTCCTTTGCCGTCCGGGGACGTAGCAATGCTGCCCTGCGCTACAACGTGGGTTTTGCCGAAATCGGCATCAACTTGTTTGAGGAATGTGTCGCCTTGCGTGGCATCGACGTAGGCGCTGAATTGCGTGGTGAGGCGAACCGAATGCCCACTCGATTTCACCTGGAAATCAGGAGTATCGGTGTTGCCTGAGATGTCGATGTGGGCCAGCTTGCCGGCGAATTTTCCGGTCGAAGAAAGCTTGCCCGCGATACCTTCGTATACGCTTAGATCGGCTTGATCGAATTTATACGTGCCGGAAACAGGAGTCTCGCCGGCATTCGTCTGGTTCCAGACTCCAAACTTACCTTCGGCCGCGACTTCGCCTGGGGGATCGGGATTGTGGACCCGCACACGGTAAGTCATGGGACCTTTCCATCCCACGTCCTGGAAGACTGCCTGGTGAATGTCGAAGCGCAACGGTTTCTTGTCTGGATTATCTGCGGCGAACTCGACGGCTGAGCCATTGGCGACAATCTCCGCAATCGTGATTTTTGACTGCGTGGTGTGGAACTTCGAATGGGTGTCGAAGGGAGGGATAGAAACCATCATACCTTCGGCGGTAATGCGGCTGACCCGCAGTGCGAGAAGGCCAAGGTAGCTGCCTTGAATGGTCAATTTGTCGATCGTGATGAGAGGTTTGGCTTCGCCGGGTTCGTGATGGAAGACTAATCCTTCAATAACGCAGCCCGGAGATGGGAAAAAGGTCTGATGAAACGATCGCACCTGGACGCGGCTGTCGCTAGCCTGTTGCAAGTCCTGCAGGACTTGAGCTTTTGCGAAGGGCCACTTGCGGCTGACCGTAAATGCGATGGCACCGATTGCAACGCAAACCAAAACCCCGACCACAACCAAGTACTTCCCCAAACGTCCACCGCGGTGTAGATGCGCCGATTCAGATGATTGAGGAGGCGTGGCTGTGGCAACAGACATGATAGTTGGAGTCCGAACCGCCGGGCGAGGTTGCTGACTAAAGCTATCAGGTGCGGTGCATA
This sequence comes from uncultured Acidobacteriaceae bacterium, assembly GCA_963818865.1. Classification (GTDB taxonomy): domain Bacteria; phylum Acidobacteriota; class Terriglobia; order Terriglobales; family Acidobacteriaceae; genus Sulfotelmatobacter. Next base: position 599,986 of record CAWFTQ010000009.1, on the reverse strand, counting down.
ACGAAGCCGGAATTGCGTGCGAGCGTCCGTCTTTGCATGACACGAAAGGCCGCCCGTGCGGGCGGCCTTAGACAATGCTAACCATGCCGAGTCTCGGTTACTTTGAAGCGATCACTCCGAAATAGCCATCCGTGTCGTTGGGGCCGGCGGTGAAGAAAAGCTGATTCTTCTCACCGTTGGAGGACGAACCGCCGCCGCCACCGAATTCAATTCCCCAGAGACCGTTGATGGTGAGCGCTTTGCCGGAAGCGTTGGAGAGCGTGCCCAGCAGCTTTCCGGTGGTCAGACTATAGGCGTTGATAGTGCCAGCCGTTATGTTGTTCGTGACCAGCAGGGCCTTGCTGAATGTCCCGAAATTCGCTGGAGCGATGGCGAAACCCCAAGGTTGATTTAGTGGCTTGCCGTGGGTAAAGCGTTTTGTGAGCGTGCCGGTCTCGCTAAAAATATCGATGTAACCACCCGAGCCTCCGGAAGTGGCCGCGAACGAAACATACACTTTGCCATCGATATCCTGGATTCCGAAAGGCGCGAAGCCCGCCGGGATTTCCGGATCGGTGAATGAACCGGTCAGATTGAAATTTCCGTCATAAATATCGACCTTGTTGTTGGCGGCATCGGCGGCGAACAAAGAGTTTCCCGACGTATGGTTAGTAATGGCCAGCCCGGTGTAGCTTGAGCCCTTGCTGGTTGCGCCGATCAGAGCGGCGCTTGGGTTAAAGTCCGACCATCCACTGATGGTGCCATCCAGAGTGGCAAACAGAAAAACCGAAGTCCAGGTGTCGATTTTGAACTCCGTGGAACCGTTGTACACGATGCCAGTGGGGGTTCCTGGCCCGCTGCCGCTGGCAGGGGGAATGATTACCTGCAAACTCTGCGGCTCTCCAGTGGCACTGTAGAGCGTCGACCATCCGCTAGCCTCATCGCTGATCCAGAACGGAGCGTCCGGGCTGTAGGCGAGTCCCCAGGCATTCTTCAGCAGCGGATCCGTATATTTGGCCTTGCCGGTTAAGTCGGAAGTGAGATAGGTGAGCTGGTATTGCGCCAGGGCTGCGCTGGAACTTAGCACCAGCAGAAGCCCAAGAGCAGCGGAAATAACGTGAGTGCGACGGAGCAAGCGATGCATGCGATTTCTCCTTGTGTGGTGGGAGTGAGGGTGTATCAACATTCTGTGTTTTTCGCGGGCTCTTGTGCGAACGTTCATGGCCCGTCAAACGGGGCAATCCTAAAGCGCAGTTGCGGCGGGCTTGTCAAAGGATTGTCATGAGTTTGTACAATTCCTGTCGGAGGGAAACATCGCTCCGAAACCAAGGAGCCGCAAGGCGCCGGTTGCAAAGCCGCAAAGCGTGAATTAAGCTAGTCTTCTCTTCACGTCGATGCCCCAGCCGGGATGGCGGAACTGGCAGACGCAGCGGACTCAAAATCCGCCGGTACTTAGTACCTTGGGGGTTCGACTCCCCCTCCCGGCACCAATCAAATCAGGCGCCTGACGTATTCCTGCAGGCAAAAAGTGACTGCCATCACAACTTCTTGTGAGCCTGATCATGGCTGCCGGGAAGAATTGCAGGTACTTGTACTTAAGGTGTATTGCCCTGAGTTTGGGCGATGCACACCGTGCCTGCAGTATCACGTGGGGGAGTTGATTTGTTTAAAGACATCGAACACCTGATCCGTCTCGCAGTCGTCATCGCAATCGCGCTGGTGGCATTTGTGATCCTGCGGGCCGCTGTTGTACCCCACAGTTTTGGGGAGTATGGCCACTATCGAGGCGCGGCGATCGGCGAAATCGCGTCCCGTCCGATTGCATTTGCCGGGCACGACACCTGCGAGGCCTGCCATAGCGACGTGGTGGATCAGAAAAAGCTTGGGAAACATGTGGTTGTGGCTTGCGAGGCGTGTCACGGAGCCCAGGCCAAGCATGCGGACGATCCTGGTTCGGTGCAGCCGGCGAAGCTGGATACAGCCGTGGTGTGTGCCCGCTGCCATGAGGCCAACGCGGCCAAGCCAAAGAGCTTTCCACAGGTTGCGACGGCGGATCACTCCGGCGGGGTCGCCTGCGACACTTGCCATCAGCCGCACCACCCGAAGATTGAAACCGAGAAGGCTGAAGTGCAGGGACAAAAATAATGGAAATCACCCGCCGTCGATTGCTGATGCTGTTGCCTGCGGCTGCAGTGGCCTGGAAGTTCGTGCTGGCGGGAACTCCGGAAGCTTCGCCGAACTACAAGCTGACCGAGCATTGGTGGGGCATGTTGATCGACATTCCCAAATGCATCGGCTGCGGCAGTTGCGTGCGGGCTTGCGCCGAGGAAAACGACGTTCCCGAAGGCTATTACCGTACCTGGATTGAGCGCTACCACGTGACCGACTGGAAGATCGAACAGCCGGAGGTGGAATCGCCCGACGGGGGCAAGCAAGGCTTTCCGCCGCACGCCGACGACGGCGGCAAGAACTTCTTCGTTCCCAAGCTCTGCAATCATTGTGCGGATTCGCCTTGCACGCAGGTGTGTCCGGTGGGCGCGACGTTCATCGCGCCGGACGGAGTTGTGCTGGTGGACAAGAGTTACTGCCTGGGCTGCCGTTATTGCATCCAGGCGTGCCCCTACGGGTGCCGATTTCTCAATCCTAAGACGAACACGGCGGAGAAGTGCACGCTTTGTTATCACCGGATCACCAAGGGACTGACGACCGCTTGTTGCGAGGTGTGTCCCACCGGGGCACGGCAGTTGGCCGACTTGAAAAATCCGAAAGATCCCATTCACGAGTTCTTGAGGACGCACACGGTACAAGTTCTGAAACCGCACATGGCGACTGGAGCGAAAGTTTTTTACAACGGCATGGATGGGTCAGTTCGGTAAAGTTCGGTTCGATAAAGTTCAGTCCGACAAAGGCGGGTGCGCTAAGGAGGGTTGTGCAGATACCGGTGGAAGGCTTCATGTATCCGAACGAAGTGGAACTCCAGTGGAGCATCCTGATCGTTCTTTATCCGTTCATCACGGGATTGGTGGCGGGGGCGTTTATTCTGGCCTCGCTGGAACGGGTATTCCGGGTGGAAGCGGTGAAGCCGACGTATCGACTGGCGCTGCTCACCGCACTGGCTTTCCTGTTGGTGGCTCCGCTGCCGCTGCAACTGCACCTGGGACATCCCGAACGTTCGCTGGAGATGTATTTGACGCCGCACCGTTCCTCGGCGATGGCGATGTTCGGGTTTGTTTATCTGTGGTACCTGATGGGCGTGCTGCTGCTGGAGATCTGGCTCGACTACCGGCATGAAATTGTAGTGTTTTCGCAGACCACGAGCGGCTGGAAGCGTCTGGTCTATCGGGTGCTGACGCTGGGCTCCAACAATGTGAGTGAACGCTCGCTGCGCATCGATGAGAGACTCGGGTATTTCATCACGCTGATTGGAATTCCCTCGGCATTTCTTCTGCACGGCTACGTTGGCTTCATTTTTGGATCGGTAAAGGCGAACCCCTGGTGGTCGTCGCCGCTGATGCCGATCGTGTTTGTGTTCTCGGCAATGGTATCGGGGATTGCCGCGGTGATGTTGCTTTACATGCTTACGACGCGGCTGCGGGGGCAGCAGATTGATATGCGCTGCCTGGACACAATAGCGCGATATCTGATGTACACCTTCATCATCGACTTCAGCCTGGAGATGCTGGATCTGCTGCAGCGAATCTACGAGGCCGATGAATCCTTCCGCAGCCTGGATTTTATGGTGCATACGCGGCTGTGGGTGTCGCAGGTGATCGTGCAGATCCTGCTGGGGACGGTGACGCCGATTGTGCTGCTGGGCTTGATGCAGGTTCTCAAGATTACCGACGGCGCCCGCAAACGGGTCTACGGTCTAGCGGGATGTTTGACCGTGATGGGCATTTTTGCCATGCGCTGGAATGTGGTGATAGGCGGCCAGCTTTTCTCCAAGAGTTTTCTCGGGTACACCACTTATAAGATGGCGTTCGCAACGCGGGAAGGGCTGTTGCCCGCGATCATACTGATGATTCTTCCTTTCTTCATTCTGTGGTTTTTGGTGAAACTCCTGCCACCCTGGCACGAGTCAGCCTGCTTGCCAAACTCCAGCGCCGCTCCGGCGCACGGAACCAGTTAGGCCCGCTTCATCGGGGCAGATGCGGAGAAGCGAAATGGCGCAAGCTTTCGACGCGATCGCATCGGATGTCGAGCAACTCAGCGAACAGATCCGGAACCTGGAGCGCCGAGTTTCTGCCCTGGAGAGTCAGCCAGCGAATGCGGCCGCCGCCCCTTCCGCAGCGCACAGCCTTGCCCTGCCGAAATCGCGAGCTCCCGAGACTTGGCGGGGCTTTCCGGGGCCGAACGTGTCGACGGGAGCGCTGCCGGTGTTTGGCAAAGCAATTCTCGGAATCGCGGGGGCGTACCTGCTGCGTGCCCTGGCGGAGTCGGGACCGATTCCGCGGTTGCCCATATTGTTAGTCGCTATCGTGTACGCAGCCCTGTGGCTGGTGTGGGCTGTCAGGACGCACGCCACAAATCACTTTGCCAGCGTCACCTATGCAATCACTGCGGCCCTAATCCTCTCGCCTCTGCTGTGGGAATCCACCGTGCGCTTTCAGATCCTTTGGCCGCCATTTACAGCGGCAGTGCTGGTTGCCTTCCCGGTGCTGGCCTGGGCGCTGGCATGGAGGGAAAACTTGCAGGCGATTCCCTGGGTGATGACTGTGGCGGCGGTGGCCACGGCGCTGGCGCTCATCATCGCGACTCGTGACCTGTGGCCGTTTACCGTGGGATTGCTGGCGCTGGCTCTGCTGGCCGAGGCGACCGTTGACCTCGGACACCGGCTCGGCATAAGGGCGGTCCCGGCAATCGCAGCGGATTTCGCGGTGTGGGTGCTCATCTATGTGATGACGTCCCCGGAAGGCGTTCCATCCGAGTATCGGCCCATCGGTTCCACTGCGATCACGGTGCTGTGCCTGGCGCTGCTTGCGATCTACGGCGGAAGCATTGGCATGCGCAGCTTTGGGTTGCGCCAAAGGTTGACGATCTTTGAGATAGCGCAGGCCGTCGTGGCATTCGTCCTTGCGACTTTTGGTACTCTGCGGGCAAGCCCGGGCTCTGGCCCCGCGCTCGGTATTTCTTTCCTGCTGGCTGCGCTGCTGTGCTACTGGGGCGCGCTGTTTCGCTTTATGGCCCCCGAGCAAAATCTAAATCGCCGAGTATATGCCAGTTTTGCGGTCGCACTTTTGCTGACGGGCAGCTTATTGGTTTTTCCCGCCAACTTTCAGGCGCCGTTCTTGTGCGGGGCTGCGGTTACGGCGTCTTTCTTGTATATGCGTACCGGGAAGTTCAGTCTGGGCTTGCACGTGTCTTTTTACTTGACAGCAGCGGCAATACTCTCTGGTCTTTTGCAGCTTGCCGTGGGCGCTCTGGCCGGACAGGTGCCTCCGGCTCTGGACGCAGGCGCCGGGGTGGTCGCGGTCTCGGCTATTCTCTGCTACGCAATCGGATCGCATGCTTCCACCGATCAGCGCAAATATCGGTTCCTCTGGATAGTTCCCTGCGTACTGGTAGCTGGCGCGGCAGCGGCCCTGGCAGTAATGGCGAGCGTGAGGCTTGGGTCCTCGAGTGGAACACTCACGGCTGCACGCCTCTCGGTTGTCCGGACCATGGTGACCTGCTCGGCCGCTCTCATCCTCGGCTTCACCGGCGCACGTTTGAAACGAGCGGAACTGGTGTGGGTTGCCTATGGAGCCATAGCATTTGGCACGCTCAAACTCGTCTTCGAGGACCTTCGTTTCGGCAATACCACATCACTGATGGCATCGCTCTTGTCTTACGGTCTGATCTTGATCGTAATCCCGCGGCTGACGCTACTTGGCAAGAATGCCTCCTGATTCGGCTCTGGTGGCACAGTGCGGCTGAAGGCTTGGCGGCAAGAGTCTTATTCGTCGTCCCTTAGGGAGTGACTACAAGAAATAGGGTATTAGCTCAAACTGCTTTCCAGGCGTAATATGGCTCACAAGTTCATGGGGAAAGTGGCCCAATAAGGGACGTGGCCTATGGGACCCGATATCTGCAAAGCAAGAGTGGCGTTGCTGCGCGCGGAAATGGACGCCATCTATTTAACCGACAGATTGTATTGGCTGCAGGGAAACCGCAGCGACCGTGCAGCGAGAGCAAGTTACCAAGGCAGGCTCGCCCGGTTGGAAGAGATCCGGAGCGAACTTGCTCGACTTGCGATCAGCCGGAAAAGACGGGGCAAAAAAGCAGAACCCATCCGCGAGACTTTGAGGAGCGAGGAATAGGACGCGCTCTACCACCCTGTCCCAGTTCAGGTTTAGATCACAGCTCTCCGACCGTTGCAATCGGGGATGTTCCACATTGATAGGAGAAACTCCCCGGCGGCAGAACGGCCGGACTATTCTTAAGTCCAAGTAAACCGCGCTCCGCGTGCATTCCCTGCCCCGTTTCCGATAAAGTAATATGTTTCCCATGCTCGATCTGAACTTTGTTCGCGACAATCTGTCTCGGGTGGAAGAAATGCTGCGCCAGCGCGGTGCCGATCCGGCTGCCGTGCTGAAGGATTTCCACGAGGTGGATCGACAGCGGCGGCACGCTATCACGGAAGCCGAAACCATGAAGGCCCAGCGCAACAAGGCTTCGGAGGATATTTCAAAGCTGAAGAAGAGCGGGCAGGACGCCAGCGCGGCGATCGCGGAGACGAAAGACTTGCGCGAGCAGATTCAGGCGCGGGAGAAAACTGCGGCCGATTTTGACGCGCGGTTGCAGGATATTTTATCGGGCATTCCGAATGTGCCGCATGAGAGCGTGCCGGTCGGCCACAGCGCGGAAGAGAACCTGGAAGTTCGCCGCTGGGGTACGCCGCCAAAGTTTGACTTCGCGCCCAAACCGCACTGGGAACTGGGGGCGGAACTCGGCGTCCTCGACATGGAACGCGCCGTAAAGCTCACCGGGGCGCGCTTTGCGGTTTATTGGGACCTGGGTGCGAAGCTGGAGCGAGCGCTGGCGAACTTTATGCTCGATCTGCATACGCGCGAGCATGGATATACAGAAGTGCTGCCGCCGTACCTGGTGAATTCCGAATCCATGTATGGCACGGGGCAACTGCCCAAGTTCGCGGCTGATTCGTTTCGCGTGCCGCATGGAGAAAAAGATCTCTGGCTGATTCCGACAGCGGAAGTTCCGGTGACAAACCTGTACCGCGATGAAGTGCTTGACGCGGCACGTTTGCCGATCTCACTCACGGCATACACACCGTGCTTTCGCAGCGAAGCGGGATCCTATGGGAAAGATGTGCGCGGCATCATTCGGCAGCACCAGTTTCAGAAGGTAGAACTGGTGAAGTTCGCGCGGCCGGAGAATTCGTACGAGGAACACGAGAAGCTGACGCGCAACGCCGAGACGGTTCTGCAAAAACTTGGCCTGCACTATCGCACGGTGGCGTTGTGTACCGGTGACATGGGCGCAGCTTCGGCGAAGACGTATGACATTGAAGTGTGGCTGCCGGGGCAGCAGCTGTTTCGCGAGATTTCATCATGCTCGAATTTCGAGTCGTACCAGGCGCGGCGGGCGAATATCCGCTACCGTCCAGAAGGCAAGAATAAGACCGAATTCGTGCACACGCTGAACGGAAGCGGATTAGCCGTGGGCCGCACCTGGGTGGCGATTGTCGAGAACTATCAGCAGGCCGATGGGAGCGTTTTGATTCCCGAAGTGTTGCGGCCTTACATTGGAGCGGAGCGCATCACGAAAAGAAGCTTTTAGCTCTTAGCCTTTGGCGAAAGGCCAAGAGCTAAAGGCTAAGAGCTATTCGCCATTGCCAAGAAAGGGCGCGGTCACTAGACTTGCAAAGTGTGGACATCAGCACGACCAGTACGGGCGCGCCTTCCCTACCGATGAACGCCGTTTGGCGCACAATCCGCAGCTATATTCTGTGGCAGCATGAGCGTGGCACCTTGCACTACGACGTCATGGTCACGCTGATCCTTATTTTCATCTTCGCCTCGCCGTACTGGATCAATTACAACGACAAACCCGCTCCGCGCGGGCTGCATCAGACTGATGTCATCGTCACCCCCGACGCGCAGGGGGGGCTGATCTATGAGATTTCCGGCGCCGCGATTTCGCCGGGAGACGAGGCATCGGTTCGCGAACAATTGTTGCGTGTCATAGAGCCGATTTCCGGGGCAGTGTCGATCGTGAGATACGAAGCTGTATCTGATCCAAAAGGGAAAGTGCAGAGCTACCGGGTTTGGGTGAAGAAAAAGTGAGAAGAAGTTTCTTGCTGACCATCGGCGTCCTCTGGCTGGCCTTGCTGCACTCGCTCGCGGCCGCGCAAGCCCCAACCCTCGACAGCGTCCTCAAGAAAATGGACGCGGCCGCCGCCAACTTCCAGACCTTGCAAGCCGATTTCGTCTGGGATCAGTATCAAAGAGTCGTGGATGAACACGATACGCAGAAGGGCACGGTTTACTACCGCCGGTCAGGCAAAGAAATCGAAATGATGGCCGACATCAAGGATCCCGATCAGAAGTTTTTGCTGTACAAAGACGGCAAGCTACAGGTGTACCAGCCGAAGATTGAACAGGTCATGGAGTATACGGCGGGCGCAAACCATAACGAGATCGAGAGCTACCTGGTTCTGGGCTTCGGAGGCAGCGGGCAGGATTTGCAAAAGCAATTCGACGTCACCTATCAGGGTGAGGAAACCATCGACAATACTGCGACCGCGAAACTGCAACTGATTCCTAAGAGCAACAAAGTAAAGAACTATTTCACCCAGGCGTTTCTGTGGATTGATTTGAACCGTGGCATTTCGTTGCAACAGAGATTCGTGCAGGGCCAGGGCGATTCTCGATTGGCCAAATACTCTGCCATAAAAATGCCTGCGAAGATCGGCAATGACGTGTTCCGTTTGAAAACCACGAGTAAAACCAAATTTGTCTCGCCGCGCGGCTAAGTAGTTGCATCTAAAGCAGAAGAATCTTGTTCTGAAAAATGGACTTGGGGCGCTATACTGCCTTGAGAATCCTCATTTGAGTTTACGCATGGCCAAAGTGTTCACTATCCCGGTCCCACCGAAGTTGGGTCGTCCCACGAAAAGAGAACGCACGTCCGATCCTCGCTATGTCGATGGACAGCGGTTGCTGGTGGAAGCTATGAGATATTTGGCCCAAAGCGACCCGGTGAGCAACCGTCCCGCGATCGAACTGATCTCGGAGCACGTGCGCACCCGCTTCCGGATGAGCGACTCGCCGCTGTCGTAGTGCGGCATCAATTCCCAATAATCGCATCCAAGGCAATTGTCGCGTTTCTGCCTGACAGACAGAATTAAGGGGCGGCGGAACCGCCCCTCGACGGAAACTCGTACCTACTCAGAATGTGTAGCGCAAACCAAACTCCATCACCCGAGGATTCGAAAGCGTTGAACTGAAGTTTCCAAAGCTGCTGCTGCTGGAGAGGGAGTTGTTTCCATTCAGAGACATTGTTCCAACATCGAAACGAGCGGAGTTGGTCACGTTGAACATCTGCCAACTGAACTTCACGAACTGGCTTTCTGTGATGGGCCAGGTCTTAGCCACGCCCGTATCGATGTTAAAGGTGCCGGGTCCGCGCAAGCCATTGCGCAGACCTTCCTCGCCCGGATACGCAGGGCGAAACAGGTTTATAGCAGCGTTCGGATTGGTGGCGCTGTCTGTAATACCGGGATCCTTGAAAACATTGGGTCCTGTTCCGCCGCTGGCCTGGGCAACGATGAAGCTACCGGTCGTGGGTCGGGCACTGCTGATCGGCACGGCCGGGCTCTCGAGTTGATAATTCGTGGCCCACTCCGGGCTAAACAGGGAGAACGGATAACCGGTGGACCAGCGCCAGAGGCCGGAGACCGTCCAGCCGCCAAAGACTCCATTGGCAAGCCGGCCCATGCTGCTGCCGAATCGCTTGCCGCGGCCAAAGGGCAGTTGGTAGACCCAATTAGCGTTCACGATGTGCGTAGTATCAAAGTCTGACACAGCGCGATTCTGCTGCGGGAACCACGAATTAATGATCTGGCTGCCAAAACCGAACCCTTCAAACTCGCTGATGCGTTCGGCGTTGGAGCCTGCGTCTATGGATTTAGAGTATGTGTAATTCAAATCGAATTCCAAGCCTCCAGATTTATGGCGCAGACTGAACTGGGCAGCGTTGTAAGCGCTGTTCCCGATACTTCGCCAGGCGAACAAGGAGGAGAACTGCGACGAATAGAAATCGTATCCCTGTGTCAGCTGCCCGCCGATAGTGGCACAAGAAGGGAAGCAAAAATTAGTGCCTGTATTGATCAGCCCGGGGGCATCCGCGAGTTCCAGTGCCGTGGTTTCGTTTCCCGAGAAATTGCAAAACAGATCGTACATGGCTTGCGTCGCCGTCACGGTGCTGGAATTCGGAATGGGATTTCCAAGGCAGGGTTGTGTGAACCCTTTCGGCTCACTGGAAGTTCCGAAAAGTTGATTGGCCACGCTACCCAGAACTGGCCCCGCTCCGGGGAACAGATTTTCCCAGTAGTTAGTGCCGATCGACTGGGCGCTGATGTTTTGAATCGGGGTGCCTGCATAGTATTGCTTCGCCAGGGCCTGGGCTGCCTGGAAGTAGGTCGTCTTGCTTTGCGGGTCCCTGAGATTGACTGGCTCCGCCAAATCCTCTTCCTGGAGCAGGCGGTGGGCGAATCGTCCCACGTACGACGCTTCGAACACAAAGTTCGAGGGCAACTCGCGGGTGATTGAAAAATCGATAACGTGGGAATATGGGGTTTTCAGCTTGTCATCCAATCCCCAGGTGATCGCGAAGCCGCCAGGGGTGGTGGCACCCGCGGGGGCGGTGACCGGGAACGGCCCGGTCGGCGGCGCCCCGATAATCGAGCACGGAGGTGTGTTGCATCCGTCGGCGCTGGCGGACGGGATGTTGAAAAGTCCATCGTACCGCGCTGAGCCGTCCACCGTTTGAACTCCGGCAGGATTCACCTCGGATGTGGTCAAGCCAAACGAGCCGTTGCGGTCGAAGGTGTTGGTGATTCCTTCTCCGAAGTGATCGAAATAGATGCCGTAGCCGGCGCGAATCGAGGTCTTCCCTTGACCGCCCCACAGCCGCTTGGCCCAGCCGTCGGCGTTGGGGGAGTAGGCGAATGCCACGCGCGGAGCGAAGTCTTTGTAATCGTATCCCCAATAAGGCTGCTTGCCGTTCGCCTGCCCGTCGAGTGCAAAGCTGACCAGTGGTTCGTAGACCTGCCCCTGCCCCGCAGCCATGCCGCGTTGATTAAACCAGTCATGCAGGCTGATCGTCGGGGCGACTTGAGTGCCGGTAGTTTCATAGGGCGGCTGTAGAATCGCATAACGCAAGCCGTAGGTGAAGGTGAAGTTGGGCTTAATTCTCCACTGGTCCTGCCCGTAGAACTCGTATTCATGATCGCGGAAGTGCCGGGGAACCAACTCGCCTTGGGGAATCCGGTTCAGGTTCTTGTCCAGTTCATAGTTGGCATTAACCTGGGGAATCAACCCGACCAGGGCCGCCATAGCGAAGTCGTAGCTGGCGCTGAAGCCCGAGTCGACGGCCGGGTACCCAAAAGCCGCGGGGTCTAGACTGCTGCCTGTGTTCGAGATTCCCGAATCATTCAGCCAGTAGACGTTAGTCACCCCTTGAAAAAAGTTCTGGGCATCGGATTCGCGCAGGTTATCGACTTGCCTGTAGTTCACGCCAACCTGAAAGCTGTGACGGCCCACGACCTTGGTGAGATCGTCCACGATGTTCTTCACCGGCACGTGGGTGTTGATGGTGGGGGTAAAGGCACCTATATCGTCCATTCCGCGGAAGTGGATAAAGGGCTGATTCTGCAGGCCCTGCAAGTTGAGGAGTTCGCTTATATAACCAAAATGGAAATTGTTGACCAGCGTGCTGCTGAAGGTGGCCGTGTAGCCCACGGTGAAGCCCTTGTTGTTGTCGTGCTCCACCTGGGATTGAGGCTGGCCCGGGAACTGCTCGCCTCCGTCTCCGGTGATTGAGGTGCTGATGTTGCGTTCGGCTTGCCGGTCATTGTTCATGATGCCGCGCACAAAGAGTCGGTGATTCCCGTCTTTAGTCAGGTTGTAGTCCAGTTTCGCGACATAAGCATTCAAACTTAGCGGAAGCGGCGAGGGGAAGGTGTAGCCGACATAATCGAAGCCATCTCCCACCGTGTTTGTATTCCCAACCGGGTACTGCGGGAACAAGGCACCGGGGTTAGCCCCGCCGATATTGGCCAACATCGGATTGGGGCCCGGCCCGAGCGGGCAGGTGACGGGAGTCTCGGTGGAGCAATTAGGATCCATGCCTGCGATTTGGCTCGCCGTTAGTGTTTGCTCCGCCCCGCCCGAAAGATAGCTTATCGAGCCGACCTGCATTCCCGGACTCGGAACGACACGTGTGACCTGCAAATCCTCGTGCTTGCGTTGGCCCTCGTATGCCGCAAAGAAAAATAGCCGGTCTTTGATGATGGGCCCGCCAACGTTTACTCCAAAGGTGTTGCGCACCAGGAGCGATGGATTATTCGGTTCATCCTGCGAAAGCTCGGCGGCCTTGTTGAACCAGTCATTCGCCTGGCCAATGCTGCTTCGGTTGTAGGCATAGAGCGAGCCATGAATGTGATTGGTACCGCTCTTGGTCACCAAAGAAACCTGGCCGCCGGAGGAACGGCCGGTGTCCGCGTCGGAATTGCTGGTGGTTACCTTGAGTTCTTCCAAGGAGTCCAAGGGAGCGCGGATTGCGCCCTGGAATGCCGTTCCGAGAAGCTGATCGTTGTTGTCGACGCCGTCGAGGGTAATGTTGGTCTGGTCGCTGCGTGCTCCGTTCACGGAACCAGCGCGGCTATCGGAGGATCCCGCGATGTGAGGGCTGTTGCCGGTGAAGACGACTCCGGTCTGCAGGCTGAGGATTCCGCCGGGATCGCGGCCTTCGAAGGGAAGGTCGGCGATCTGGTCCGCTCCGAAGGCGTGACCCATGCTGGCATCCTGGGTATTGACCAGTGGGGCTGTGCCGCTCACTTCCACCGTCACGGTTCCGCCGGTGACTTGCATATTGATATTCAAGGTGGCCGGACTGGCCACCTGCAGCTCCACGCCGCTTTGTTTCATGGTGGCGAAACCACGAGCGTCCACGGTCAACTCGTACTTGGCGGGCGGTAGCTCAAGGAACTGATAATTGCCCTGACCATCGCTCTTGATGGTTCGGCTGAATCCGGTGGCCGGGTTGTTAATTGTGACGGACGCGCCGGCGACCACGGCTCCTTTCGCGTCGTAGACCGTTCCGCGCAGGGAGGTGGTTGCAGTCTGCGCCAGGACCAGAGCACTCATGGCTAGGAAAAATCCGACCAACCGAGTAACTACACGTGCGCTCATACGCATAGAAAGCTCCTCCCGATGGGGACTACGTTCGATTTTGTTTGCCCAGGAAAGTTAGAGATAGGCGCGAGACCCTGGGGCCCTGATGGGGCGCTATTGTGCAACTCCGAGGCCACAAAGTTCAAGCTTAATTTTCAATGGGTTTTGCCGTTCTGAAACGTTTGAATACGGCTTTTCACATACCGAGTTCCAGATTCAGAAGGCTGACTATGCGGGGTTTCGATTGGAACGATTCGTTTTCCCGATCAGAAGCGAGGCCGCCAGTATGACCACGGGATAGCATTCCAGCGTATAGCGGGGCTCCGGGTTTTCCAGCGTTCCGAGGAAGAGCGAGCGCAGGAATAAAAATGAGACGAACAAGCCGAGGCCGTAGAATTCGCGCCAGCGCACGAGCCCGCCAACCGCTGCACTGACGTACGCGAGATTCAGCAGGCCGAAGACGATGCTCACGGCGAGCCAGACGTGATCGTCATCGAACTCCCACCAGCGCGGGTCGGAAGGCAGCAACTCGGTGCGCGGACGCAGCCACATGTCGGCAATGCGCAGAGCTGGAAGCCAAACGTAATAACGCAGGGGCGCGGCGTGAATGCGCGCCGCAGCCAGTGCCGCAAAGCGCGCATCGAGTTCCGGAGTAATATCGTGATCCTGATTGTAGTCGGCAAAAAGCTGTGCGGTTTCCTGCCGTTGCTGGTCGGAATCGAAGGCGCGGCGCGGCAGGCGCGTCACATCCAGAGCGGAGCCGGGAACGTTCCAATAGATCTCCTGCACGGAGGTATAGTCCGCGATCCAGGTCTTGGTCCAGCGATTGAATCCCGTCATTACAAGTTCATCGGAATCGTTGGCATAGCGTGGAGCAAGGGGTTCGAAGCGGTGGAGGGTGTGCAGGTTGCGCAGGGTCCACGGGACCAGCGGAGCGAGCGCGCTGATGACGAGAATAACTCCGGCGCGCAGGATTGTGAGTAAACGACGTGCCTTGTGAGTATCCCCTGTTTGATTAAGAAGTGCGTTTACAAAAAGCGCAAATAAATATGCTCCGACCGCCACGAGCAGGATGCCGCCATCGGGCCTCAACAATATGCAGGCGCCGATGGAGAGCCCACATCCAAACCACGGACCAGCCTTCGGCTTTGACAGTGGCCTCGTTTCAGGGCGCAAGCCAGCGAGTCCGCAGACGGCAAAATCCAATGCCAGCACGGTAAAGAAGATTTCCAGGGTTTCGGTGAGAACTGCGGCGGAGTAATTGGCGAGGAATGGACACAGGGCTGAGAGCATGAGAGCGGCTTTAGCCGCGCGCTCGGAAAAGAGGCGGCGCGCTATATCCGCGAGCAGTAAACATGAAGTCAGATCGAACAATACCTGTATCAGCAGAACGGCGCGGAAATTGCTCCAACCGAAGATCGCGAACAGTGCGGCAAGAAATGCCGGATATCCCGGAAGGCGAGAGAGCGTTGGCACCACCTGGCCGGAGTTGGTGATGCCAAAGACGCCATACTGCAGCCAGTTCATGGCAATATCGGCGTAGAGGCGCGAATCATCGACCACGCCGGGAAAATGCAGCAGAAATCCGAGCCGCAATGCCAATCCGCACAGGATCGCCGCCAGAACGAAGCGAACATTCTTACGCACCAGTTGCAGCACGATGAGAATATAGCGCGTTGCAGTCAACTTCGCGCACGGGGACCGCATCTTACTGGATAACTACCACTTGGAGCGAGCTGCCTCCGTCCCCGTCAATTGACCACTTGCCGCGCGCGGCATACGATAATCGATTAACCCCTACATGGCAGAACCTGTCTTCTACGACCCGCAACGCGCCCGCTGGAAGCGGCTGAGACGATTCGTCGACGCTCTCGTCGCGGCGATTTCAGCACTGGTTATTTTCTTTGTCTACACCACGTTGCGCGACGAACGGCTGCCTGAGCTTCTTTTCTCCCCCCAGAAACGCGCCTTTAAGGCGTTGAAGGAAAATGAGAAGGACAAAGCACGCGAGCGTCAAAAGAAGCTGGCCAGCCGCTCACACCGGAAGTCGAAGCTGCCCGCCTCTGAAGTGAAACTTAACCAGGAAGAAGGAATTCGGGCGGCGTTCTATGTTCCCTGGGATGCTGCGAGTTTTTCTTCGCTTCGCGATTTCTCGCGCCAAATCGACTTGCTCTATCCCGACTGGCTGCACGTGCTGACCCCCGACGGCCATCTGCAGGGTGTGGACGACCAGACGAACAAGTTTTTCGACGTGGTGCAGAATAATCACGCGCGTTCCGTCGACGACCGTGTCATGCCATTTCTCAAAGCGGAAGACCCCAGCATGGAAGTCTTCCCCATGGTCAATAACTTCAACGGCACCGATTGGGTGGGGGACATCACGGGATTTCTGAACGATCCAGATGCGCGCGCAGAGTTTCGAAAAGAGGTGGGCATATTTCTTTCGTCTGACCATTTCCGCGGCTTGATGGTGGATTTCGAAGCTTTCCCCAATTCGGGGCAGAAGGGTTATATTGCCCTGTTGAACGAACTTTCGTCGGACTTGCATGCGCACGGGATGAAGCTTTATGTCAGCGTGCCCGCGCATAATCAGGAGTTCGATTACGCCGCCATCTCTGCGCCCGCGGACGGCGTGATCATCATGAACTACGACGAACATTATCCCGGATCTGCGTCCGGCCCGGTCGCATCGCAGGACTGGTTCGTTGACAATCTCAAATTCGCAGTAAAAGTGATTCCCAAGGAGAAGCTGATCTGCGCCATCGCCAACTACGGCTATGACTGGGTGCTGAAGCCGAAGAAGGGCAAACTCCCGCCCGATGTCCATGATAGTTCCGTCAGCGTGCAGGAAGCCTGGCTTGCCGCGCGCGATTCCGATGAGGACGTGACCTTTGATGACGACGCGCTGAATCCGCACTTCAGTTATCTGGACGAGCGCAGTCTCCGCCACGACGTCTGGTTTCTGGATGCGGTCACGGCGCTGAATCACATGAGAGCGGCGCAAACCCTGGGCATTCAGACTTTCGCCTTGTGGCGACTGGGTGGTGAGGATCGTTCGTTATGGCGAGTGTGGGATATTCCCGGCGACGCTGGTGCGGCCGACAAACTGCGGAGCGTGCCTCCCGGTCAGGATGTTGACATGGAAGGCCAAGGCGAGATTCTGCGCATCGAGGATCGGCCGACTCCGGGCGTTCGCGACCTCACCATCGACCCGAACACAAAGCTGATCACCGACGAAAATTTTCAGAACCTGCCAGAACCCTTCCGCGTGGGGCGTTACGGCTACAGCCCCAACGAGGTTGTGCTTACGTTCGATGATGGTCCCGATCCTGAATGGACGCCGAAGATTCTCGATGTCCTGAAGCGCGAGCACGCTACCGCCACGTTTTTTCTGATCGGCATTCAAACCGACAAGTTCTCGAGTTTGGCGAAACGGATTTACAACGAGGGTCACACCATCGGCAACCACACCTTCACTCATCCGGACGTGAGCAACATTTCTTCGACGTACATGAAGGTGGAGTTGAACCTGACGGAAAGACTTTTTGCCAGTTTGATGGGGATTCGAGCCAAGCTGCTGCGTCCGCCGTACGCGATTGACGAGGAACCGGATACTGCCGATCAGGTAAAGCCGCTGGAGTTCGCGCAGGACATGGGATACATCACGGTGGGCAACCGCATCGACCCGAACGACTGGAGCGACAAGCCGCGGCGGCACACGGCTGAAGAAATTTCTTCCTACGTGCTGGCGCACCTGCCGCCCTGCGGCGCCAACGATCTGCGCTGCGGAAACATTGTTCTGCTGCATGATGGCGGCGGTAATCGTGCCGAAACCGTTCGTGCGCTGCCCATGATCATCGATGGCATTCGGGCGCGGGGTTACTCGGTGGTTCCAGTGTTTCAATTGTTCGGCAAGACGCGGGCCGACGTGATGTCCCCTTTGAGCACAGGGGAGCGCTGGGCCGCACGCCTTGATGGACTTGGCTTCTGGCTCTTCGAGGCCGGGATCGTGTCGATCACGTGGATATTTTTCCTGGGCGATCTGCTCATGACCGGGCGTTTAGTTTTTATCGGGACGGCCGCCATTTACGACCGGCTGCATGAGAAGATTTTCGGCAAGCCGGCTCAGGTCGCCTCCTATAAGCCGAAAGTAGCTGTTCTCATTCCGGCCTACAACGAAGAAAAAGTTATTGTGCGCACCATCCGCGCCGCCCTCAACTCCGATTATCCGAATCTGCGCGTGATCGTGATCGACGACGGGTCCAAGGATGGCACGCTCAAAATAGCGCAAGCGGCTTTCGTTGCGGAGCAAAAGGCCGGCAAGGTTCTCATCCTCACGAAGCCGAACTCTGGCAAAGCCGAGGCGCTCAATTATGGCATCGAACATCTTCGAGATGCCGAACTGTTCGTGGGGATCGATGCCGACACCATCATCGCCAGTGACGCGATCTCGCGTCTGGTTCCGCATTTCATCAATCCCAAGGTCGGCGCCATCGCGGGCAATGCCAAGGTAGGCAACCGCGTGAATCTGTGGACGCGATGGCAGGCTCTCGAATACATCACCAGCCAGAACTTCGAACGCCGCGCTTTGGATGTGCTCGGCGCAGTCAGCGTGGTTCCCGGGGCAATCGGCGCATGGCGCGTCTCCGCCGTGCGCGAAGCGGGCGGCTACCAAATCGACACCGTTGCCGAGGATGCCGATCTCACCATGGCTTTGCTGCGGCGCGGTTACCGCGTGGAATACGAAGACATGGCTTTGGCTTACACGGAAGCCCCGACCAATGCAAATGGCCTGATGCGCCAGCGTTTCCGCTGGTCTTTCGGAATTCTTCAGGCGGTCTATAAACATAGTGGTGTGTTCGCGCGCAAAGGGGCTCTGGGCTTCGTCGCTCTGCCGAACATCGTGATCTTCCAGATTCTTTTGCCGCTGGTATCGCCGCTCATCGACATTATGTTTGCCTTCGGGGCCATCTGGTACTTCATTCAGAAACACTTTCATCCGGATTCCACAGACCCAGCTAGCTTTCACAAGCTCGTTGCGTTTTTCTTCGCTTTTCTTGTGATCGACTTCCTGGCGTCTGCCCTTGCATTCGCGCTTGAACGCCGCCGTCCGGACGAAAAGGAAGACGTCTGGCTGCTAAGTCAAGTGTGGCTGCAACGTTTCGCCTACCGCCAATTGTTTTCCGTGGTGCTGTTCAAGACGCTGAAGCGCGCGCTCGAAGGCCGCAGGTTTGCATGGGACAAATTAGAGCGCACCGCCGCGGTAAAGTATGTGGCGTCGGAGAATCGGGATCAGGTGAATGTGCCGTAGGCTGGATTGTAGCGTGCTTGTCCCTTATCGAAATAACAACTGAGTAAACTCCGCCAGATTCCGCCGCCACACCATCCAGGTGTGCATTCCAGGAGTTTCCACATCAGTGTGTTGTATGCCCTTGGTCTTCAACCATTCCCGCAGATTACGGTTGACGGTGATCAGATGATCCTCGGTGCCGCAGGCGATCCACAAGAGATGAAGTTGCTGGTTGGCTTTTGCATCGAGAGCAGGAAAGTCCTTCTCGAAGTCGTCGGGAATACCGCCCGAGCTAAAGGCACCGATCCAGGAGAATGTGTCGAGATGGTTGAGCCCAGTAAGCAGCGACTCTGAGCCTCCCATCGACAACCCGGCTATTGCCCGCGCATTGCGGTCTTTCGTGATTCGATATTCGGTCTCGACTCGCGGCATTACTTCCGTGAGCAGCGCCTCGCTGAACTTCTTAAAGTTGGTATCGCGCACCTCGGTGTGGCTCCACGCGCCCCAAGCGAGGCGAATCATCTCCATGGTGCCGTAGCCCAGGGGCATCACTACGATCATCGGCTTGGCTTTGCCCTGCGCAATCAGATTGTCGAGAATCACGTTGGCGCGGCCAACGGCGGTCCATCCGCTGGCGTCGTCGCTGTACCCGTGAAGAAGGTACAGCACGGGATACTTTCGCTTGCCCGAGCTTTCATAGCCCGGGGGCGTGTATACGTAATAATCGCGCTCATCATCCGCCACCGAGGATTTATAGAAATGATGATGAATCTCGCCGTGGGGAACATCGTTCAACTCCCAAGGCAACGACAATGGCCCGGGAATATGCACGGAATTCGACGGGGAGATCAGATTGGGCACCAGTGCATGGTTTGAGGGATCGATTAGACGCACGCCGTCGGCGACGAATGAATAGCCGTAGTAGTCGGGAGCGAGCGGAGCTGTGGTGACACTCCACACACCTTGATCATCTTGCTGCATCGACTCGGGCTCCGCGCCCTCGCGCGCAAATTTCACTTCTTTTGCATTGGGCGCGCGGAAGCGGAAAGTTACACTGGCATCGGAATGTACTTCGGGAGAAACCAATGGGACTGGAGGGGACGCAGGTGGCGAAGGTTTATTTTGTTGAGCCGCGGCGCAATCTGCCAGGAGGAGCAGCGAGGAAAACAAGGAGAGGAATACTGAAGCAAGTCGCATTACATTCTCCGCGAGAGCTGGCCTGATACCGAATGCTACTGATTCTTTCCGGCCACTTCCAATCGACTCTCCGCTTTGTGCAGCGCGTTTAGTGACCGCTCGACGTCGACGTTGGTGTCGCCACTGGTCAGCCGCTGTTCGGCGCGGGCTTTAGCTTTGCGTGCGCGCTCCACATCGATCTCGGAAGGACGCTCGGCGGTCTCGGCGAGGATCGTAACTTTATCTGGCAGCACTTCCGCGAATCCCCAAGCCACAGCGAGTTTTTGCTCTTCCCCACCGTTGCGATAGGTGATTTCGCCGACAGCGAGTTCGGTGATAAGCGGCGCATGCCCCGGCAGGACGCCCAGATAGCCGTTCTTGCCGGGAATCTGAATTTCCGCCGCGACGGTGTCCACCACTTTCTTTTCCGGCGTCACAATCTCGAGTTGGAAAGTATCTGGCATCAGTGATCAGTATCCAGTGGTCAGTGGCCAGTTTATTTCGTGAATCAGTTTGGTTTGACTGACCACTGATCACTGGCAACTGGCCACTGCTCCTACGCTGCTGTCTTCATCTTCTCGGCGGCTTCCAGCACTTCTTCGATCGGCCCCTTCATATAAAACGCCTGCTCGGGAATGTCGTCGTACTTGCCTTCGACAATCGCCTTGAAGCCTTTCACCGTGTCGGCAATCTTCACATAACGACCTGCTGCGCCGGTGAATTGCTCAGCCACATGGAACGGTTGCGACAGGAAGCGTTGAATCTTTCGCGCCCGAGCCACAGTAAGCTTCTGATCTTCGCTGAGCTCATCGATACCGAGAATCGCGATAATGTCCTGCAGATCTTTGTAAGTCTGTAGCGTCTTCTTCACCGACTGTGCCACGTCGTAATGCTCCTGCCCGACAATGCGCGCATCGAGAATGCGCGAGGTCGAAGCCAGAGGATCCACCGCAGGATAAATTCCAATCTCAGTCAGCGCGCGTGAAAGCACTGTGGTCGCGTCCAGGTGAGCGAAAGTGGTTGCCGGCGCCGGATCGGTCAAGTCGTCGGCCGGCACGTAAATCGCCTGCACCGACGTGACCGATCCTTTTTTCGTCGAAGTAATGCGCTCCTGCAGTTCACCCATTTCCGTAGCCAAGTTCGGCTGGTAGCCTACGGCGCTGGGCATGCGGCCGAGCAACGCCGAGACTTCCGAGCCCGCCTGCGTGAAACGGAAAATGTTGTCGATGAACAGCAACGTGTCCGCGCCCTCGGCATCGCGGAAATACTCCGCGACAGTGAGTCCGGTCAGGGCCACCCGCAAACGCGCGCCGGGCGGCTCCGTCATCTGTCCGTAAATCAGCGCGGCTTTCGAGTGCGCGGGATCACCCGGCTTGATCACGCCTGATTCCGTCATCTCCAGCCAGAGGTCGTTACCTTCGCGGGTGCGCTCGCCCACCCCGGCAAACACGGAGTAGCCGCCGTGTTGTTTGGCGACGTTGTTGATGAGTTCCATGATGACAACGGTCTTGCCCACGCCCGCGCCACCGAACAAGCCGATCTTTCCGCCCTTCAAGAATGGTTGGATGAGATCGATGACCTTCACGCCGGTCTCAAACATTTCCGCCGAGGTTGCCTGCTCATCGAATGCAGGCGCAAGACGGTGAATCGGCATTCTCTCTGTGTATTCGACGGGCCCCAACTGGTCGACGGGTTCGCCGATTACATTCATCACGCGTCCCAGCGTACCGCGACCCACGGGAACGGAGATGGGTCCGTTCTGGTCGATGGCCTGCATGCCGCGCACCATACCGTCGGTGGCCGACATCGCGATACAGCGCACGCGTCCTTCCCCGAGATGCTGCTGCACCTCGAGAATCACGTTGATGGGACTGGGGACAGTGAAGCCGTCGCTCACCACTCGCACCGCCTCATAGATGGGCGGGAGGTGGCCTTCGTGAAATTGCACGTCGACGGCGGGTCCCGCGATTTGAACTACGTGTCCGATGTTTTCTGGCATAATGTTTTCAGCTCTCACCAGTTAGCAATTGGCAATTAGCAGTTAGCATTTGGCATTGGGAAGGTCACTCTTATCTTCGCTCCCGGCAAAAAACCTGAAGGCTAATTGCTAAGTGCTAATTGCTAAGTGCTTCTCCTCACTGCTAAGTGCTAAGTGCTTCTCCTCACATCGCGGCCGCTCCGCTCACGATCTCGATAATTTCTTTGGTGATCTTCGCCTGCCGCGCCCGGTTCATGGCCAGGGTCAGCGAGTCGATCATGTCAGTGGCGTTGCTGGTGGCGGAATCCATCGCCGTCATGCGTGCTGCGTGCTCGGCCGCCACTGACTCCAGCAGAGAACGGAAAATCTGTATGGCAACATATTTCGGCAGCAACGACCGGAATAACTCTTCGGGCGATTGCTCGTAGATGTAATCCACTTGCGCGGTGCCGAACTGCTCCGCCACCTTTTCCGCCGGACTCTCTCCGCGCATGCCCACCCCAGCGCTGATGGCCGCTTCCTTGGCTTTTTTCTTTTCTTCTTCCGTCATCTCCTCAGCCAGGCGCACCGCCTGCTCGCCAATCTGCTCGATGGGAAGAATCTGTTCCACGATGAGCCTTTGCGCGATCACGGATTTGAATTCGTTGAAGACCAGATAAACGGAGTCAATCTCTTCGCGCTGGTAGCGTTCAATTACACTCTCCGCTAATGTCCGCGCCTGCGCGAACTCCAGCTTACCGAGGACGCCAACGTGCTCTCCCGCAATTTGTATGGCCCCGGCTCGCTCCCCGGCGTCAGCGCGTGGCTCCATCGATTCCTCGGTCTCTGCCAGGCTGCGAGTTTGAACTGTGGCGGCAGGATAGCGCCTCCGGAAAAAATCGCGCCCTTTGCGGCCGATCGCCTCGATGTCGATATTCTTTCCTGTCTTGGACTCGAGAAACCGGCTGGCCGCTTTAGTGACGTTGGCGCTGAACGCGCCTGCCAGTCCCTTGTCGCCAGTGACAACGATCAGCAGAATGTTGTTCTCGGCGCGTTGCGCCAGCAAAGGATGCTTCGGCTCGCCAGTTTCTGGATCGTAAATCTCGGCGCGCGTCACCAGCGACTTCAGCACATTCGTCAACATGCGCGCATAAGGACGCGCCGCCAGAGTGCGATCCTGCGCCCGGCGCAGCTTGGCGGCCGAGACCACTTTCATGGCCTTGGTGATCTGCCGCGTGTTGACCACGCTGCGGATACGGCGACGAATATCGAGAATGTTTGCCATTGTGAGAGTTGCGAGTACCCAGTACCGAGTACCTAGTAAGATCTTCCATAGGTACCAGGTACTAGGTACTCGCTGCTATTTCGCTACTGCTTCCCGCGACTCCACAAACTGCTGCTTCGCCTGTTTGATTACGTCGGTCAACTGCGCTTTTAGAGTGTCATCGAGAATCTTCTTCTCCATGATCGTGCGCAGCAAGCCTGCGTTGGTTGCATCCACGTACTTGTAGAGTTCTTTCTCAAAGTCGCGGACCTGATTCACCGGGAGGTCGTCGAGGAATCCTCCCGTGCCCGCGAAGATAATCAAGATCTGCTTGGAGAACGGCAGAGGCGAAAACTGGTTCTGCTTCAGCAGTTCGACCAGACGCTGCCCGCGGTTGAGTTGTGCCTGCGTGGCTTTGTCGAGATCGCTGCCAAACTGCGCGAACGCCGCCAGTTCGCGGTATTGCGCCAGTTCCAGTTTCAGCGTTCCCGCAACCTGGCGCATGGCCTTGATCTGCGCGCTGCCGCCTACGCGGCTCACCGACAGTCCTACATTCACTGCAGGACGAACGCCCTGGTTGAATAAATCTGTTTCAAGATAAATCTGGCCATCGGTGATCGAAATTACATTAGTCGGAATGTATGCGGAAACGTCGCCCGCCTGTGTCTCGATGACAGGCAACGCGGTCAGCGAGCCGCCCCCCATCTTGTCGCTCAGTTTCGATGCGCGTTCCAGCAACCGAGAGTGGAGATAGAAGACGTCCCCAGGATATGCCTCGCGTCCCGGCGGACGCCGCAGCAGCAAGGAGATTTCGCGGTACGAGGCGGCGTGCTTCGAAAGATCGTCGTAGATCACGAGCGCGTGCCGCTTGTTGTCGCGGAAGTACTCTCCGATGGCGCACGCTGCATAGGGCGAAATGTACTGCATGGGTGCGGGTTCTGAAGCCGAAGCCGCAACGACGATGGTGTATTCCATGGCGCCGGCGTCTTCGAGAATCTTGACGACCTGCGCAATCGACGAGCGTTTCTGACCGATCGCGTTGTAAATGCAGATGAGGTCATTGCCCTTGCTGTTGATGATGGTGTCAAGAGCGACCGCGGTTTTTCCCGTCTGGCGATCGCCGATGATCAGCTCGCGCTGACCGCGGCCGATCGGAATCATGCTGTCGATGGCTTTCAGTCCAGTAGCCATGGGCTCGCGCACCGGCTGCCGGTCGATGACGCCCGGCGCCAGACGCTCCAGAGCGATGAACTGATCGCTGGCGATGGGACCCTTGTCGTCGATGGGACGACCGAGAGAATCAACAACCCGGCCGATCATCGCCTCGCCCACGGGCACGCTCATGATGCGTCCGGTGCGCTTCACTTCATCGCCTTCTTTAATCTCCGTGTACTCGCCGAGCAGCACGACGCCCACCTGATCTTCTTCCAGGTTCATGGCGATTCCGGCCACGTCGTGCGGAAAAGAAAGAAGTTCGCCGGCCATGACTTTGTCCAGTCCGTAAACGCGGGCGATGCCATCGCCCAGCGTGATGACGGTGCCGGTCTCGTCCACGGAGATCTTCGATTCGTAGTTCTCGATCTGCTCGCGGATCAGTTTTGAAATTTCGTCTGCTTTGATCTGTGCCATAGATTGCTCTCAGCCTTCGGCCCGCTGCCGTTAGCAATTGGCAGTTAGCAATTAACGCTCAGGTCACCCGGCGTCTGTGGGTAAATGCTAACTGCCAATTGCTAATTGCTTATCTGTTCCCGCATCCTCTCCAACTGCCCTTTTACCGAACCGTCGTAAATCGTGCTGCCGAGGCGAACCACCGCGCCTCCCAGAAGCGATGCATCCTGGCCGTAATGCGCGCGGACTTTCTTGCCCGTCAACTTTTCGACCTGCGATTCGAATTCGCGTTTTTCCGCATCTCCCAATTCGCGGGCGCTGGTGATATCGGCTTCGGCGAAGCCCAGCCTGGCATCGAGTTCTTTCTCCAGTTGACCAATGACCGGCTCCAGAAAATGTACGCGCCGGTGATCGATCAGGACGGCAACCAGGTTCCGCACTTGTTTTGAAATGCCGTCTCGCGCAGCGATCGCGTCCAGCACGCGGCGTTTCTGATCTGCGGGAACCGCAGGATTCTCCCACACTCGCCGCAGTTCGAAACTCTCGTTCAGCAAGCCGGCAATGGTTCGCAGTTCTGTGATGGCGCGATTCACGTCAAGGTGCGCGCCGAGGACTACGTCCGCGAAGGCCCGGGCATACGTGTTAGCGACCGAAGCCATCGTCTAACTCCTGCCCTTTCCCGGTGCATCGGCTGCACTGCCGGACGAAGCGCCTAGCTGTCCGGCAAAATTCCGCACCAGCGACCGATCGGTGGCTGCGTCCACGTGAATCTGTTTCTGCGCCAGCCCGACCGCCAGATCCGCCGCGTAAGCCGTGAGTTCGCGCCGCGCCGCTTTGGCTGCAGCCGCAATTTCCTGCGTCGCCGATTCCAACATCTTGCGCGCATCGTTCTGAGCCGCGGCCTGGATGCGCGATTCTTCCGCCTCAGCTTCTTTTTCCGCGGCGTCGCGCATCATGCCGATTTCGACGTCGAGCTTCATCAGGCGCGATTCAATCTCGGCGAGTTTCCGCCGCGCTTCCTCGCTGGCCTTCTGCGCTTCCTGCATCGCTTTCTGAATAGCCGCTGTGCGCGCACTGAATGCGCCCGGCAAATATTTGCGAGTTGCCCAGATAATGATTCCCGCGATGACGGCAAAATTGAACAAGAAGGAAAGCAGCGAAGCGGTCTCGACGCTGATCCCGAGTTTTTTCGCGATGGCCTGGACCGAGGGCGACCGCTTAAATTCCCCCTTCTCAGCATCTTCTTTGTCTTCTCCCGCGGCCTCCCTGGTCTCGCGCGCAAGTTGCTGCCCGAAGCCGGGCTGCTTGCCAGAATCATTCGACTGCTGTTGCTTGGGTGGCGCCGCAGGCTGCTGCTGAGCTCGCAGCGGTCCTGCCGCCATTGCAAAACTCACTATGAGCAGAGCCGGCAAACTCACTCGCGCGATTTTTCCAACGGAATTCATGTTCGAAATCATTAACGTCCTGCTCCGGCTGGCTCCAACACGCGTCGCATAATCTCTTCCGCCAGCGTCTGCACCTCAGCCTGCAGACCTTCCTGCGCGGCTTCGCGATCTTTCTCAATGTCGGCCTTGGCTTCCTGTACTTGAGCCTGGGCCTTGGTGCGAGCTTCGGCCATCGCCGCTGAACGTGCATCGAGTGCCGCTTTGCGGCGAGCCTCCTGCGCGCGGAACACCGTTGCGCGGGCCTCGCGCAGCCGCTGTTCGTATTCGGACGTGCGCGCAGCGGCCGCGGCAATATCAGCCCGCGACTTTTCCACAGCGCCCTCCGTCTTGCTGCGCCGCTCGTCGAGCACACGCCGCAGAGGCTTGTGAACGATGGCGGTGTAGAGAACGTAAAGCAGCGCCAGCAGGATTACCGTCGGAACGGCTCCGAGCAGTAATTCGCCTAGTTGTCGTAGCGTCTGATCCATTGCTTACGGCTGTACAGGAAAATGAGGGCTATGAAAACTGTTAAGTCTAACGTCCGAGGGAGTTTATGTCAACGCAAAGGGCACGATTTTCAGGCGATTCGGGGATGGGAAAATACGGTACCAAAACGGACGAAATCTGCTGGTAAAGGCCTTAACTACGCCATGCAAGAAACTGCAACTAATACTTGACTTCCCGAGCAAGAGGATTAGCATAGAGGTATCACCTCCGATCCAATTCAGGATCGAATGGGCCGATAGCCAAGGAATGTCACCGCTTCTTGGTTGCCGGCCCATTTAAATTGTGGTCGTTAGTAACTGCGCGGATGGTCGTTTGCGAGGGGCACCCTATGAAGAAGGAACCCAACAATCGAACACAGGGAGCCGAGGACAAATCGCGGTCCACGACCTCCGCGACGGACAGGAAGCCTTCCCATCCCGCAGTCATCGACAACGACTTCCACCCCATTAGGATCAAGGGCGAGCCGCTTTCGGAAACGATTATCCGTGAACGGCGCATGAGGCCTTGGTAGGCCCCGGCCCGGCGGCCTGGGATCTCGGTGCGGGCTCGAAGATAGTTAGGTGTAAAATTCTCCCGCGATGAGTATCCCCGATTATCAAACCCTCATGCTGCCCCTTCTTAAGGAAGTATCCGACGGGAGAGAACATTCATTCCCGAGCATCGTGGACGCCCTCGCAACGGAATTCAAACTCTCCGAAGCCGAGCGCCGCGAGCTGCTCCCCAGCGGCGGTCAGTTCGTCTTCAACAACCGCGTAGGCTGGGCCAGGACGTATATGAAGAAAGCGGGTCTGCTTTCGGCCCCAAAGCGCGGAGTCGTCCAAATAACCGACAGGGGCCTAAGAGTCCTCAAGAGTAATAAAGCGGTAAACAACAAAACACTTCGCGGCTTTCCCGAATTTGTCGAATTTCAAAGCAAGTCAGTGGACGCAAAGGAAATGACGGCCGCTACTGAGCAACTCGATCCCAGAGAGAACATTGAGGAGGGCTATCAGCGAATTCGGAAACAGCTCTCGGCTGAGCTGCTCAAACAAATCAAAGAATGTTCACCCCAATTTTTCGAGCGACTCGTGTTGGACCTGCTGCTCAAAATGGGTTATGGAGGCTCGCGGCGCGATCTCGGAGAGGTGGTCGGGAAAAGCGGCGACGGCGGGGTAGATGTCGAAATCAAGGAAGATAAGCTTGGACTAGATACCGTCTACATACAGGCCAAGCGCTGGAGTGACGGCCAGGTCGGGAGCAAGGAGATTCAGTCCTTTGTAGGCGCCCTGCACGGGAAGAAGGCGCGCAAAGGAGTTTTCATTACGACCAGCGGCTTCTCCAAGCCTGCGGAGGAATACGCGCTTAAGATTCAAGACAAGGTAGTCTTGATCAACGGCCCAGCCCTTGCCGACCTGATGATCGAACACGGTGTGGGCGTCTCTACCGACGTTTCCTACGACATTAAGAAAATCGACTCCGACTACTTCACCGAGGAGTAGCAAGGAACTCACAGTTGGTATATTCGTGCCCTATTTGAGTACGTCTCTCAGGCCGGGTCTTTGACCACCCACTCCCTAACCCTCCTCACCACCGACGCCGGCGCCTCTACCTCCAATTCCACCGCTCCATCCTTGTACGCTCTTGAGTAAATTCGTGCCTTGGCTTCGAGCATGGCCAGCGACTTGCCTTCTTTTTGCGGGACACGCAGATGCACACGGCTGACGCGGTCTTCATCGATCATCTCGTCGATGCGCGCCAGCAGATGATCCAGGCCTCTGCCTTCAACGGCTGAAACATAGACTGTCTTCGCGTCATCGCGCAGACTCCCGGCCACTTCCACATCCAGCAGATCCACTTTGTTCATCACGCGCAGGCGCGGCTTCGTTTCCGCTTCCAGTTCTTTCAGGACAATCTCCACCTGCGCGTCCTGCTCTGCGGAAAGCCGGCTGCTGGCATCAGACACGTGCAGAATCAGCGATGCGCGCTGAACTTCTTCCAGGGTGGCGCGAAACGCCGAGACCAGCGTGTGCGGCAGGCTGCGAATGAATCCTACTGTGTCGGACAACAGGATCTTGCGCTTGGAAGGCAGTACGACGGCGCGAATCGTGGGATCGAGCGTGGCAAACATGCGCGGCGAAGCCAGCACTGCGGCCCGCGTGAGCGCGTTGAACAATGTCGACTTCCCAGCATTCGTATAACCTACCAGTGCGACAGTCGCCACCGGCGCGGACTCCCGCCGCTGCCGCTGCTGCGCGCGGATGCGGCGGACATTTTCCAGTTGCTGCTCCACGTGCCGGACGCGCCGGTAGATTTTCCGCCGGTCGGTTTCAAGCTGCGTCTCACCGGGACCGCGCGTGCCGATGCCGCCGCCGAGTTGTGACATCTCGATGCCGCGTCCCGCCAGGCGCGGCAGCATGTATTGCAGCTGCGCCAGCTCCACCTGTAACTGGCCTTCCCGCGTGCGCGCGTGGCGCGCAAAAATATCGAGGATGAGTTGCGTGCGGTCGATCACGCGGCGCTTTACGATTTTTTCTATGTTCCGCTGTTGGGAAGCGGTGAG
Organism: uncultured Acidobacteriaceae bacterium; assembly: GCA_963818865.1. GTDB lineage: Bacteria > Acidobacteriota > Terriglobia > Terriglobales > Acidobacteriaceae > Sulfotelmatobacter. The sequence goes on along the minus strand of CAWFTQ010000009.1, from coordinate 570,845 downwards.
ATCGTGGTCGAAAAGAAGCAGATCGGCATTCGCGGACGCGGCCGCGCCGGCAATTTCTTCCAGCTTGCCTGCGCCAATTAGAGTTGCGGGATCGGGCCTGTCGCGCCGCTGCAGAATTTCGCCGACAACCTTCGCGCCCGCACTTTCCGCCAGCGTACGCAGTTCCGCCAGAGACTCTTCGGCGTCAAATTCTGGAATGCTCGGCTTGTTCGTGCTCGGCTTTCCCGAGGCATGGGCGGGCACGCCAACCTTTTCGTCTTCGCCAGCCGTGGCCGATGCGGCGTCCCGCGCGGCCTGCGCCTGTGCGGTCACTTTGGCGCCGCTGCGCCCACGGGTTCGCACGTCGAGACCAACCAGGAACGCGCGCTCCTGCGCATCTTCAGCGGCCGCAGGCTGTGCGCCGAGAGCCACGCGTCGCGAGGCTGCGGACGCACGGTCGCGAGTCTTCTTGGGATGTGACTTGCGCAATCCGAAAACGCCTTATCCTTCGGTACCGGCAGCGCTGGCCGCCGAAGCCGTAGCTGTCGCCGCCGGAGCTGCGGGCCCGGTTGCAGACCCTGCCTTCCCGTCGGAATGCGCTGCGTGTGCACCGTGCGGCATCGTCCGGCCCATCACCACCGTCGAGATGGCGTGCTTGAAGATCAATTGCTCCTGCCCGTTGGCCTCAAGGACCACGGAATATTTGTCGAAGGAACGAATCCGGCCCGTCAATTTCACCCCACTGAGCAAGTAAATGGTGATGCTCAATCTTTCTTTGCGGGCCGTGTTAAGGAAGGAATCCTGAATGTTCTGCGCCGGCTTGCTGCTCTCCATAGCCGATCTCCTTAGGTTCTTTTGAACTGCGACCTATCCAGTTGCTCCTTCGGCATTCGCCTTAGGACCAGCTCAAAACAACAGCGTTTCCTCGCGGCCTTCCGCACAAGGAACACGGGGGGACAACCTGCCTCCTCGCCGCCCGGTTTCCCGAGCCGCGCCGCCCAGCAGGTAGCTGCGAGTACCATACGGCCTCCCGTTGCGCTTTTCAACCGTGAACTTTGCGGAAAACCCTTTTGTACCGATGTGGAAAACGGACGGAAATGCGACGGCTCGTTAACAAGCCCGTAACACCTCTCCCTTGTGTACAATCCCCCGCGTGGGCATTCCGCCCCTGCGTCACGCACCGGACTCTCTTTTAGCCAAAGCAAAGACTCCGGTGAAATCCTAGGAGGCTTCATGGCAAGCGCCGCTCTCGCAACTTTGTTTGGACCCCAAATCAACTTTCCCCCGGACTTCAATACGAACTTCCTGATGCTGGTCCGCTGGATCCACTTCCTCGCCGGCATTACCTGGATCGGGCTGCTTTACTTCTTCAATCTGGTGAATGTCCCGTTCATGAAGGAGCTCGATGCCACCACCAAGGGCAAAGTGATGCCCGCGCTGATGACACGCGCCTTGATGTGGTTCCGCATGTCTGCGGCGCTGACCGTTCTCGCCGGTCTCACCTATTGGGGAAACATTGTCGCCGCCGATGCACACAACGGGCAAATACAGGGATTCAACGCCACCAGCGGCACCGCGATGGCAAGCTTCTTTCTGATTTGGACAATCGTCTGGGGAGTGCTCTACGCCTGCCTTATCCCCGGCAAGGGAATTTTCGACAACGGAGCATTCGTCGGCGTGGTCTATGCCGTGGTGGTCGCGGCCGCAGCCTGGCTGTTCCTGAGCCTGAACAGCCATGGGTGGGAGAGTAACCGGCTGCTCGCAATCGGCATCGGCGGAGGTATCGGCTGGGTGATGCTACTTGAACGTCTGGGGAGTCATCTGGCGTATCCAGAAGCGCCTCATTCAATGGACCCGCGACAATGCCACCAACGGCACCCCTATGCCGGACAAAGCGAAAGCCATGGCTCGGCAATCGTTCCTGTGTTCCCGGGCCAATGCGTTTCTGTCTATCCCCATGCTGTTCTTCATGGGCGCGGCCAGTCACTATCCAATGTTCGGGAAGTAGGCTGCGGGAAAAATCAGTTCAAAAAAATCAGGAGGCTCTTTCGAGCCTCCTGAAACTTTGGAACCGACTTCCCGTTAGAAGCTGAACTTCAAAGCCAGCTGCATGGTGCGCGGGCTGCTGGAGAAGTTAGCCTTGTTGTTATCGAATCCCGGCGCGTTCGGAATGAAGAAATTCCGGACCGCTCCGGTATCGCCGATCGAGCCAATGTCGTTCAAGTAGCCCGTGGTGAATTGTGCGTGGTTGAGCAAATTGAAGGCCTGGGCCAGGAAGTCCACTTGATAGCGCTCGCCGAACTTCAAGTGCTTGGCCACAGTCATGTCGAAATTGTTGATGGGCGCCGTCTGCAAATTGCTGCGCCCGGTCACCGGTACCGTGCCATAACCCGCAATCACGTACTTAGCGCTGGGGTTTTGGGCCACCCAGCCCGCGGTGCAGGGATTATAGGGGCAGTTCGGATTCGCCACCGTCAATAGAGGGTTAATGTCACTACCCACGCTGGTTGTACCGGAAGGATTGATGAAGGCCCGGTCGCCAGCGGCATCGTCGTTCAGGTTCGAGTCAATCGCGCTCTGAACGGTTCCCCATTGGCCTGATTCCCACGTATAGACCGGCACAAATTCGTAATTGCCGATCACGTTGCGCTTGAGCCAACTTGAGTCGTGGGAGAACCATGGGGCATCGTAGAGCATTTGGAGAGTGATGCGATGAGCGTGGTCGAGGATTGAGTTGGCTCGCTCCGCAGGCATGTTGAAAAAGTCCTGCGCGCGGCGAGGGGTAATGTCGGTGGAATGGAAGTCCGCCGTGCTGTTGTCAATGGTATGGCTCCAAGTCCACGCGGCCAGAAACTGCATGCCGTTTGATAACCGCCGCTGCAACTGGGTTTGCAGACCGTGGTAAGTCGACGATCCCCAAGGCTGATAGGAAGTAATGATGGACTGGTTAAACCCGGCGGCATTGAAGGCCGCAGGGATGACATCATTGGTATCGTAATACTCGTATTCCAGCGTTCCGGGTGCATCTCCCGCCCCCGAGGGGCAAACTGTGGTCGGGCAAGTGGCGGGATTGACGTTCCAAAACGTCGTCAGAGTGTCCGGATTCGGTACGGTCTGATTGCCCACAAATTCGGGCACGCTGTTGCTTGGCGTCGCGATGGCCTGAGTGTTCAGTCTGGTCTGAACCGGCAGGTCGATGCCGCGTGATCCAACGTAGCGAACTTCCGCCGTGTATTTCGAGGCGAAGACGTGCTGCACACCCAGAGTCCAAGACTCCGCGTATGGATACTTGGTGTTCAGCGGCAGATACGATGAAGTGGCGGCAATCGCTTGCGGCCGGCCTAGAACTGAAATTCCGCTGCTGACCTCCGGCGGAATTCCGCCATTCGTCAAAAAGGGAGCGGTGCAATCTAGCGGACAGTCGACCGTGCTGCCGATTTGCGGCGGACGGGCCAAAGTGCCGATGTTGTCATACAGCACGTCGTATCCCATGCTAAATCCACCTCGAATCGAGGTGTTCCCGGTGTTGCCCGGCGAATAAGCAAATCCGAGGCGCGGCATAAAGTCATGTTTCGGTGCCGTCGGCGCCGCGAAAGTGATCAGTCCCGGAACGTCAGCGACGCTGTTCAAAGCCTGCTGGCTCCATCCATAGGGAGTGGTCAGATATTCGTAGCGAACTCCTATGTTGAGAGTCAGGTTGCGGGTGGTCTTCCAAACATCGTTCACGTACCAGCCAAATAACTTATCGTTGCCGGAATAACCCGCCGAGCCAAAGCTGCGCTCGGCAATTCCCGTAGGAAGTGTATCGTGCACGAAGTTGTCTACCGTGTCCCACTCGTAGTCACCGCGGGAACGCTGAATGAACAATTGCGGGTCGATTTGCTTGCGCAAGTCAAGCCCGAACTTCAGCGTATGAGCACCTTTCGTCCAAGACAGGTTGTCGGTGAGTTGGTAGGTGTTCTGGGTTGCATATTGTGGGGCATTGGGGTCGGGCCCAACGTTAAGCTGGTTCAATTCGTCGATTGTGAGGTTGGGGAAGGCATCCAGCCCGGGGAACTTGAAGCTTGGAACCGTATAGTCATTTCCGGTACGGGTGTAGCCGATACGGAATTCATTGCCGACCGTGGGCGAAAAAGTATGGTACTCGGCCAGCGTTACCAGGTGGTAAGGAATCAACAACGAGGTAAAGAATGCAGGCAGTTCCGCCCCGGTGTCGATCGTTCCAATTTTGTTATAAATGTACCGGCCACGAATCTGGTCTTTGTCGCTCATGTCGTAGTCCATGGACGTGACCAGCGCTTTTGTATTGCTGTAGCTCGGAGAAACGATGGGGATAACTCCTACCGGAATCTGATATTGGGTTGGAGTTGCGGTTGTATTATCATAAACCGCTATATTCCCCGGTGCGATCGGGTTTCCATTCTGGTCCACTCCGCCGGCGGGGCAAACGCCTCCAGAAATCTGGGACGCCGAACACACTCCGGGAGCAGTTGCATATTTCGCAAAACCGTTCGCGTTGTTAGCTACTATACCGGGGATGCCCAATATAGTAGCCCAGCCAGCCGCCGTAGGAGCGATCGCCGCCGTCGTGGGTACGGCCGCCTCGCCGACCGGGTTATATTCGAAGTTAACGAAATAGAACAGCTTGTTCTTGATGATCGGCCCGCCAACTTGTCCGCCGAAACGGTTGTTGTCGTACCGGGGAACCGTAGTAATGTCTTGGTTCTTCAAAGTCTGGTCCAGCGCATTCAGGTTGCGGTTGCGGAAATATTCGTATACCCGGCCGTGAATCGTGTTCGTACCACCTAAAACGACCTGGTTAAACTGGCCACCAGCGGAGTGTCCGAACTCCGGTGCAAATTGATTTTGAATAATTGTGAAGTTCGCGACAGCATCGTTCGGCACATATACCAGCGGACCGGTTACGGTCTTGTCGTTGTTGTCTTCGCCCTCAATAGTGAAATTATTCTCACGAGGCCGCTGGCCTCCCACAGATGGGCCGGAGCCAGCGCCCAAGCCGCCGCTGCTGCCGACTCCAGCCTGCAGTAACGATAGATTCAAAACGCCGGATCCGACCGTAGCGCTAGGCAAGTCTTGCAACTGCCGCTCGTCGTAGGTAGTTTGCAATTGCGAGGTGGTAGTGTCGATCGTCGGCGGGGTGCCGGAGACTTCGATCGTCTCGCTGGCCGCGCCCGGCGTCAGGCTGAGGTTGCGGGTACCGGTCTTGTTCAATTCCACGTCAACTTGTTCGGTGATGGTCTTGAAGCCGGTCATCTTCGCTGTGATCTTATAAGTGCCCACAAGGAGGTTATCAAAACGGTATTCGCCGGCATTGTTGGTCTTCGTGGTCGCCACTACGCCGGTCGCGACATTCGTGGCGGTCACTTCCGCGCTTACAACTGCCGCGCCTTGGGAATCAAGTACCGTGCCGACGACGTTGCCGTCGATGGCTTGGCCGTAGGCCAGACCGGCGCTGATTGCGAGCATACCGAATAATGCCAACACCAATCCTGCGAGCCTAAGGCTCGATGAAAGTTGCTTCATATCCTTCTCCTGAACCGCATTAGAATTTTAAAGAGAACCTGGGAGTTCCCTGCCCGCGCCCCGCGGGCCTTTTGTCGCGGCGCCAATCTGACAGACAAGTAGGATTGCGTACTGCGCCCCGAGCACGTACAGTTATGCAACTGATGCTCCAAAGCACTCTTCGCGACAAAACCCATTATTATCATGGACATGTGAACGCGATATCCCTGATTCCAAGGAATCGAGCATGGGTTTGCGGACCCAGCCTATGACAATTGGTAGGTTTTTGCGAGTGCGGTTTCCTGCAGGCAAGAAAAGCAGGAGGCTCTCTCGAGCCTCCTGCCTGAAGCTTATACTCAGCCCAGCTGGCTAGAACTCAACGCGGAAGCTGAGCTGCAACGTACGCGCGCCCGTCAGCGAGATGCCGGGAGCAAACTGGCTGCTGAGCACTCCGAACGCCCCTGGGTTGTCAAGATCGAGCGACGGGCTGTTGAGGACTACGTGGTTGAAAATGTTAAAAGCATCCGCAGTGAAGACTAGTCCAACCCGCTCGGTAACGGGGACCCTCTTTCCAAGAGAGAAGTCCACATTCCAATAGGGGAACGAATACATCTGGTCGTGAGGGATCTGGGTTGGCCCGCTCAACAGAGGATACTGCAAGCTGTTGTAGACCGCGGCGGGATTAGAGAAGATGTTGAGTGAACCGGCCAGCGGCGCTCCATTCACTGTGCCCGTTACATTGCTATTCACGCCCCACTTTGGAATGCTTGACGCCGACGTAGGGGTCGCCGTGGATGGAATTCCCCCGCTCAGAACCGCGCAACTCTCCTCAAAGAAAGATCCGTAGTCCCCCCCGGCGGAACCGACACAGTCTGGAGATCCAGTAAAGAAGTTAAATATCCCCGACACATTCCATCCGCCGATAACATACTTGTCAAGGACATTGCTGCCGCTGGCAAAGCTTCTGCCCTTGCCGAAGGGCAGATCGTAGTACCAGAAAGCAGTAACGGTTTGCCGGTGGTCAAAAGTTTCGGATGACTTATCGAGGTTATAGTTGTAGGGGCTTTCACTGGAATAAATATACTGTTGGTTTGTTCCCTGATTGCCAATCGCATGGCTCCAGGTGTAGTTGAACTGGAACTGCAGGCCGTGCGACATGGCCTTGCGCAGGGTCACGATGGCGGCGTTGTAGTCGGAGAATCCGCCATCGGTAACCGAGGCCGCTTCGAACATTTGGTTGTTGCTGGTCGGCGTGGTGAACGAGCTAGCAGGGCCCAGCACGCCCGGCAGATTCATCAAATAATCGAAGAAGCCCAAGTCGCCTGGCCCTACGCTGGGCATCAGAAGATAAGCCAATCCGGTACAAGTGCCCGGGGCGCAAACCGCATTCGGTCCCGTCGTCGCCATCAGGTTCTCAAAGAATGGTTGTGGAGCTGGGGTGGTGCCGGCGAGGAATGCTCTATCGAGAGCGTCGAACGCTTGCGCGTAGGTTTGTCCACTGACGGGGTCCTTCGTCCGGTAGTCAGGCGCGTTGAATTGCTCGTTATTGGAGAGGTTCCGGCTGAAGCGTCCGATGTAACCCACCTCCAGGAAGAGATTGTGTTGCAAGGCCTTCTGAACGGTAAAGTCAATCGCGTGCGCATAACCAGGCGTGATGAAAGGGTCTGCCCCGAAGGAGTAGGGCTGTTGGTTGGTTGGTAAGGCAGCATACGGAATCGAGAGATTCGTTGGACCCGGCACAGGAACGCTGGCGCCATCCGGACCAATGCGGAATGCCGTGGCCGGATTAGTCGAAGAGTTAGAACATGTCGGTGCTGCGCCGGGCGCATTGAATGTCGGCCCTCCGCACTCATCCACCTGGGCCAATCCGCCAGCCAGCAACCCACTGAGTACGCTGGTGACTGCGCTGGTCCGGTCCCATACCAGCGAATAACCGCCGCGGACGACGACAGTCGGGTTCACGGACCATGCCGCTGCAATGCGCGGTCCGATATTCTTCCAGATTCCTTGCCTCATCTTGCCATTCCACGGAGAAGACAGACTGTCCACCGGACTTACGCCCAGCAGTGGGTTATACGCCTGCCCCTCCTCCTCCGCGGCGCCGCGACTCTTCAAAAACTGCTGCATATTAACCGGAGTGTTCGAGTCGCCATAAACTACCACCGACGCCAGGCCACCGCCCTGTTCGGGCGGCAGATTTACGCCCCAGTTCAAACCCGCCGTAATGGTCAGGTTCTTGCGCGCCTTCCACACATCCTGGAGATAGCCAGTGAAGGTAGGTAAGGTGTAGTTCGCGATGGTTGGCGTGCCCAGTGGATTCGCAACGAAATTCCCATTGCGGGTTTCCACCTGAGAGGAGTGATCCACTATTCCGAGCAGTGACGCGTAGTAGCCGTTCCAGAAGCCGTCGTCCCCCGCCGGCAGACCGACCGGCTGGTTCGCGGCGCCAATGGTGGCATAAGCTCCCTGGGCCAGGTTTGACGATTGAACGTAGTAGATTGGCGCGGTAGTCAATCCTCCTAAGACTTGGTCCGTGCGTTTATGGTAGTCGTACCAGACCCGCCCTTCTCCGCCGAATTGAAACTCGTGACTGCCATGAATCTTGGTGAAGTTCTGCGCGAAGTACCAGTCATGGCCATCCCAAACGCGCGGCCGGGCCTGTTGCGTATTGATGTTAATCGGATTGGTAAACAACTCTCCGCCCGCGCTATAGTCCGCGATCTGTCCTGGGTCTTCACCGGAAATTTGCAGTGCCGCGTCCGTGCCGGGAACCAATGGTGCAGGAGCCAGGCGCGACCAACCCCACCAGTTCTTGAGGAACGAACCGTGAGTGACGGAAAGGAAAGTTGGGCTGAGTTGGCCCTGGAGTTGGAAGGTGTAGAAGTTAGCGAAGTAGGGATCAGCGCTGACCGAATGGGGGGTTCCCAACAGGCTGAATTGTTCCGTGCCGGTGCGTGCCGTGCTGGAATATTGCCAACTCACGAACGCCGACCATTTGCTGTTAAAGTTGTAATTGAGCTTTAACTTGCCGACGTTGGTACTGATCGGAGTCGCCAGTGGCGTGTCGTAACCAATGGTGTTAACGCCGTCCCCTTCGCTGACGTTATTCCCGTTTGGAAGAAGGGCGAGCTGCGCCATAACTACAGGACTTACGCCCAGTCCGCGCGGATCGCAGGGCCCTCCGCATGCAGCGGTCAGAGGGCCATTCGCCGGGTTAAAATTATAGTTCACACCGTTGAACGAAATAATGCCGCTCTTGAGCTGAGCTGAGGGAACAATAAAGTTAAAACCCGTCTGGTCGTGAAAACGGCGCCCTTCGTAGAAGCCGTAATAGAAAAGTTTATCTTTGATGATCGGTCCGCCAACCGCGACGCCGAAACGGTTGTCCACGAGCGGGGGTTTCTCTGTGACCGGGACTGTGTGATCGTTATTCCAGCCGCTGGCGTTCAACCCGTTGTCCGAGTGATATTCATAAAGGCTGCCGTGAATGGCATTGGTGCCAGACTTGGTGAGAACGGAGACCTGTCCACCCGAAGACTCGCCAAACGTCGAGTTGGCATTATTAGTCGCCACGCGGAATTCTTCAACCGCATCCTGCGGTATCGGGACCACAGGCGAGACCGCGCTCGATTCCTGGTTGGGCGAGGCGTAGTTATTCGAACCTTCCAGATCGCTGGTGGCGTCTCCACCGTCAATGTTAAAGGTGATTTGCTCGCTGCGAGCGCCGGCAATCTGCCCGCCAGTGGTATCCCCGGTTCCCATGTCGGGAGCGACGCCCGGTTGATAAAAGATGAGTTGCGCAGCGCTTCTGCCTTGCACCGGTAATCGATTCAGCTCCGTCCCACTCAACACCTCTCCTACGCTGGCATCCTGGGTCTGCAGTTCAGTCATGGTCGAGGCTGTGACTTCCACCACCTCCGACGGCGCGCCGACCTCTAATTTCACAGTGATGTCGTTCGACTTGTTGACTTCAACCACGATCTTATTGGTCAAGCTCGTGCGAAAGCCCTTGGCCTCGACTTTGAGCACGTAATCCCCGGGATTCACCGCCGGGAAAGCAAACCTGCCGCCGGAGTCAGTGGTTGCCGATAGCACAGTGCCCGTAGCAGGCTCCGACAGGGTGACGGAAGCGCCTTTCACCAGAGCACTCGAGGGATCGGAAACAACCCCGATCACCGCACCGGTTGTCGCCGTCTGGGAACACAGAATCGACGGAAGGATCGCGAATAGGCCAAACAGCGCCAAGACAGAAGCTACCGTTCTGAAACTCCGCACGCCTTGCTTCATTGATTTTCTCCTCCCAACACCGGCAGATTAGTTAACAAAGGGCCCTGGGTCGACCCACCAAGCCACCGTCGAAACTCACAGGTGGTCGGCGCACTATTACTCCGCAGTGCAGCCTTATAGTTTTTCCATTAGTGCAACTCGCACTCCAAAACAGGAAATGATGAAACACCCTTTGTTTTCAATGTTTTGTTATGCTTCGTGGTCAAGGAACTCCCCAAAAATTGGATTGCTAGACTAGCAAATCTATTAGTTTTGGTATTGATGGCAACCTTTTCGAGCCGATTTACATCGCCCTCGGTCGCGCTAGAAGCAGAACTTAATCTCAACCGGGTAAGAGTTGGTTGCTGCTACAATCGGCCTTTCCGTGACTCCGTCTTTCACCAAGCGCGAATCGTCGCCTTACCCGGGCAGTCAGCCCGCGCCGGAGGCGAAGCTGGTCGATGCTGTTCCCATGCTCGACCTGCAGCGGCAGTATTTGCAGATTCGCTCGCAGGTACTGGCCGCGATTGAGAGCGTTTGCGCATCGCAGCATTACATTCTAGGGGCGGAGGTCGAAGGGCTAGAACGCGAAGTGGCGCAGTTCTGCGGCGCACGCGACGCCGTCGGCTGCGCCTCCGGTACAGACGCCTTGTGGCTGGCTCTCGCTGCGGCTGGAGTGCAGCCCGGAGATCAGGTTCTCACCACACCATTCAGCTTTTTTGCCTCGGCCGGCGCGATCGTGCGCGCGGGCGCGCGTCCGATGTTCGCCGACATCGATCCACGCACGTTCAATCTCGATCCCACCCAAGTCGAATCTTGTCTGCGCCGCGGCCCACACGACAAACTCCGCGTCTTGCTCCCGGTTCATCTTTACGGCCAGTGCGCCGACATGGATCGCTTGCAGCATCTCGCCGGCGAATTTCATCTGTCTGTGATCGAAGACGCCGCGCAAGCGATCGGAGCTCGCTGGGGAAGCGAGCCGGACAAGGCCCGCAGCGCCGGATCCATGGGTGTCTCCGCGGCGTTCAGCTTCTATCCTACTAAGAATCTCAGCGCTTACGGCGATGCCGGTTTGGTCACTACCAATAACCCGGAGATGGCGGCCCACATGCGCCGCTTGCGCAACCACGGCAGCCCGCGCCGCTACGTTCACGAAGAGTTCGGATGGAACAGCCGGCTTGACGCCATCCAGGCGGCTATCTTGCGCGTGAAGTTGAAGTACGTCGAAGAATGGAACGATGCCCGCCGCCGACGGGCCGCGACTTACGACCGACTCTTCGCCGGTGCCGGGCTGACCGCAGCGGGGAAAACGACCGCAGCCGAGCGATCTGAAAGCGCCGCGCCCATTCAGCTGCCGCAGACTTCCCCGCAGGCACACCACGTTTTCCATCAGTATGTCGTGCGTGCTTACCGGCGCGACGAATTGCGAGAGTTCCTCACGGCGCGCAGGATAGGGACAGAAATCTATTATCCTATCCCGCTCCACTTGCAGCCCTGTTTCGTCTATCTCGGCTATCTGGAGGGCGACTTTCCGGAAGCCGAGCGCGCAGCGAAAGATGTGCTGGCGCTGCCCATGTTTCCTGAACTCGCTGAAGAAGAGCAGCGTCGGGTGGTCGAGAGCATCGCGGACTTTTATTGCTAATTGCTGATTCTCACTTGACCGAACGGGCAACTTTCTACCCGGGGTTGCATTCAAAGTTTGCAAAAGGAGACGGAGGCAATGAGAATGAGAAGGTTTTCAGCCCTAGCCTTAAAGCTCCCAATCGTGCTCTTTCTTGGCTGCTCAGCGTTTGCTCCAAAAGTGAAGGCGCAACCCTCTGCCGTCGAAGGAGACCGCACGCCCGTAGTGGTCGAGCTATTCACTTCGGAGGGATGCTCCTCTTGTCCGCCGGCAGATGTACTATTGCAAAAGCTGCAAGCCTTACAACCGGTAGATGGAGCAGAGATCATCCCGCTAGAAGAGCACGTGGATTATTGGAATCACGACGGGTGGGTCGATCCCTATTCTTCCCCGGAATGGACGCAACGGCAACAAACCTACGTGACTCTGATTGGGAAAGATGCATATACCCCAGAGCTGGTGGTGGACGGGCACAGCCAGCTCTCGGGCAACAATCCGCAACTGGCAGTGGGCGAAATCGAAAAGGCGGCACACGGCCTTAAGACGGAAGTTTCGATCACTACTGCTAATCCGAATGGGAAGAACTCGCGGCAGTTCCACGTGTCAGTGGGAAAGCTTGCAGGAAATACAGCCGGGGATGTGGCGGAAGTCTGGCTGGCAGTGACTGAAGACGGTCTGCATTCGTCGGTAAGTCGAGGAGAGAATGCCGGGCACCTCCTGCAGCATGTGGCCACTGTGCGTTCGTTCCACAAGATTGGGGTTGCGGACGCCGTCGGCTCGTCGGCGTCGTTCACGGGAGATCCTGAGGTGAAATTCAACTCCCACTGGGATGTTGACAATCTGCACGTAACGATTTTCGTGCAGGAAAGAAAGAGCAGGGTAATTCTCGGCGCCGCTTCGACAAAAATTAAGGGTTAGGCGAGCGAGTCCGCGATCAGCGCCGGCGATGCTTCGCCGCCGTCCTCGGCGCTTCTTTCTGCTCTCCCGGCGACAGCACTCTGCGCACAATCGGCGTGTTCATCTTGTATTTGCGTTCGCTCACGTTGCCGCTATCGTCTTTGACGCGCAGGATAAATACCGGCAGTGTGCCTTCTTTATCGAAATTCTCACTCGTCACTGTTACCGGCAGTACACCGTTCAGACCGTGTTCGCGGTAGGCGGTTTCGTAACGGTGTTTTCTGACGTTCCAGGTGAAGACTCGAATTTGATCGTAATCGTAGGGCAGGCCATCGTGCGGCTCCGTCATCACGCAAAGATATTGCGGAACGTTCTTCCCGGTGCCCCCTCTGCCCGCGTCCTGTACCTGATCCAGCACAAAGAAAGCGACAAAGCGCTGGCCTTCGGCATACTGAGCGATATCGAGCGGCACATCGATGTCCACCATGCGTGCCAGCACCCAGCCCACGCGGTTCTCCGCGTCACGCACCAGCCACCAGTCTTCCAGCACCGGGCCCGCCGCTTTGCTACCCGCCTTTGCCTGCACAGCCGCTCCGGGCTGCTTCTCCGCCGTCGCACGTTTCAGTACGGAGACCTTCGCTCCCGTCAAAAGCTGATACAGGTGTTCGGTCTCACGGCCGGGAGTGAGATGAAGATTCGTATCGTTACGCAGCAGCCCGGGCGCTTGCACCGGATCGCTCAGGTTGTCTTTAGTCAGCTTCTGCAGGCCGTCATAGGTTGCCTGATCCACCAGGTAGCGTTGCTCGATCCAGCCCTCGACGCCGCTCGCGGTGCGCACGCGGGAAAAGCGCTTCTCGCGCTCCAACACTTCCACGCGCTCTCCGTTTTTTACCGTTCCGACGCGGTTGTAGATAGTAGCCACCTGATCGCGCAGCGTGGCCTGCACCGCAGACACGTAGTTCACTTCCAGCACGCGGTGCCGCCCGCGATTGCAGGCCGTCACCCCCAGGAGGAAAACGAAGGCCAATGCGAAAGCCACGGGGAGCCGACAATGCGATAAGCGGAAAGAGTTCACAATCTCCACAAGGAACGGTTCATCTACACTCACTTTCACTATAGCGCGTTGCCGCTTCTCATTCCCGAGCGGACCGTTTACGCAGAATGCACCTCCACGGGTACCTTCCCTCCGAAACGTTACACGATGCGGCTGCTTCAGTTACCATAAAGGCAGAGCGTTAGATCCGCGGCCCGGAAAATGCAAGCTGCGGTTAACTCAAAATCTCCTTGACTAAGCGAGTTATGAAAAATATTTCCAGGAATCTGGTTGTCCTTTGGTGGTTGCTTGCAGTATTAGGTATCTCCGTTTGCGCTTCTGCACAGCAGCCGGTGAATCCTGCCTTGCGTCCGCCGAAAGGCGCGCAGGTGGCCATTGTGGTGTTCGAGGACTTGCAATGTCCCGATTGCCGCCGGGCTGCGCCGCTGGTCGAAGAAGCCGCGCGGACCTACAAGATTCCCGTGGTGCGCCACGATTTCCCCTTGCCCTTTCACACCTGGTCGTACGAAGCGGCGATCGATGCGCGTTATTTCGATACCCACTCGAAAGCGCTGGGCAACGAATTCCGCGATTACATTTTTTCCAACCAGTTGGAGGTGACTCCGCAAAACCTGCGCGGCTTCACGGAAAAATTCGCCGCCGAACACAAAATCGATTTGCCCTTCGTGGTCGATCCCGATGGCAAACTCGCCGCCTTGGTGAATGCCGACAAGCAACTCGGCAAGGCGATCAACTTGCAACACACCCCCACGCTCTACGTCGTAAGCAACAAACGCTCCGGCAAACCTTTTGTCGAAGTGGTAGACCGCTCTCAGCTGTACGCGCTGATCGACGAGATGATGAAGGATTAGAGGATCGAGGAAAAATTACTGAGTGTTGATTTCTGATTTCGCGCTTCCTCTTTGCGTGAAAGGTACGTCCACAAGAATGCCGTAAATTTTAGAGACCGCCGGCGAGCATCCTGACAAAAAGTAAAACAGACAATCCAATCGCAGCGATGCTGTTGGCTCGAATTCCGCGATAGCTCGCCGCCCAGGGAAACATCAGAACCTCGAACACCGGCATCAGCTTCTCCGGCCATAGTAGCCCGGCCACTCCGAATGCCAGGCAGAGCTGGACAACTACACACATTCCCAAAACACTCATGGCTACGATTCCGTTACGAAAGATTCCCTTGTATTAAAACGCGGCTCGGGCGTTTCTGGGAAGTTTACTAAAGTCACGTCCGGGCGCTTACTTTTTTCTCAATCCCCGAACCCAATCCCCACCGCGCGCGCCGCGCGCACAATTTCGCCGTTGGGATTGACCGACTTGAGGTGTCCGATGGCGTGGGCCACATCGACGGAGACAATGGTATCGCCGTGCAAGGCAACCATCATACCGAAACCGCCGGCGGCGATCAGGTCAACCGCGGCCACGCCGAAGCGCGTTGCCAGGATGCGATCGAACGGCGACGGCGTCCCGCCACGCTGAATGTGTCCCAGCACGCTGACCCGCACGTCCTTACCCGAGCCGCGGGCGATGGCATTGCCCAGCAGATTCCCGATCGAACTGGCGCGGCGATTCTCCTTCAACTCCGGCGGCGTCTTCACCCCTTCGGCCACCACGATAATGGTGAAATCCTTGCCAACTTTTTCGCGCTCCGCAATGTGCCGGCAAACGTGTTCGATAGTGAAAGGAATTTCCGGAATCAGGATGACGTGAGCGCCCCCGGCGATGCCCGCTTCGAGCGCGATCCAGCCGCAATCGCGCCCCATGACTTCGACCACCATCACGCGATGATGCGACGCCGCAGTGGTATGAATTTTGTCGATGGCGTCAGTCACAGTGTGCAGCGCAGTATCGAATCCAAACGTAACCTCGGTGGCGGAGAGATCGTTGTCGATCGTCTTGGGCACGCCCACGATCTTCATTCCCTTCTTAAAGAGCTCGTAGGCAATTTTCTGCGACCCGTCGCCGCCAATGCTGATGATGGCGTCGATGCCGAGCTTCGCCGCATTGGCGATCACCTGCGCGGAAATGTCGCGCAGCACTTCCTTGCCGTGCACCACCTTTTTGTAGTGAAAGGGATCGCCGCGGTTGGTGGTGCCGAGAATCGTTCCCCCGCGCGGCAGAATTCCGCTGACTTCTTTTAGCGTGAGTTCGAACGATTTTCCCGGCCAGATCAGCCCATCGAAGCCGTCGGGAATCCCGATGACCTTCCATCCGTATTTCAGGATGGCAGCTTTGGTAGCGGCGCGAATGACCGCGTTCAGCCCCGGCGCATCGCCGCCTCCAGTAGCAATACCGATACAACGAATGTCAGACATAGAAATAAATGTTGGGAGGCCGGGTATAGGGAATTAGGCCGTTCTTCACGATGATACCGAGGTTACGGCGAAGGGCAACTTACGAGTGGACGTGGACGAAACAATCTTCCGTCATCAGAAAATCTATTCTCAAACTACAAGCTTGAGCCGGATGCAAAAGGACTTCAGTTGGAAATGTACCAGCAGTTCTTTTTCGGTTTGGCGCTTCGCCGAAGATCAAAGCCAGGCAGTCGCTAGAGCTATATAATCATCTCAATCCGGCCAACTAGCTGTATGGCGACGCTGATGAACCTCTCGAAATCCCGGCCCTGTGAGCCTGCGCGTCCGCGAATTTGGCGGATATGCAAGCCGATGGCGATAAATATATCGGTACTTTTGGGCGCGTTAGCGATTTTGTTGCCTCCTGTCGTCTCCTGTGGTGGCTGTCCGGCGACGCCTTCGGTAACTTCGATCTCGCCGAGCACTGCAGCCGCTGGAGCAGCTGGATTCTCACTAACCGTAAACGGCGGTAATTTCAGCAGCAACGCTGTGGTGGTTTGGAACGGCTCGCCCCTGACGACGTCGTACGTCAATAGTAATCAGCTTACCGTTGCGATCTCGTCGACGCAGGTCGCACAGCCGGACACAGCGCTGGTTTACGTGTACAACCCCACGGGCGGGATCCAAACCGTTGGTACGGGATCAGTCACGGCGTCGAGCTCAAACTCGTGCAGCGCCGCGGGCTCCAATGCGGTATCGTTCACGGTTAGCCCGTAACTTGGGCGGGGATTCGAAGGGCGTGCGCCGTGTGCCCCACCTCTCGCAAATTACGCGATAAGTGGAGCACACGGCAGCAAATGCGGTGCTAGTTCGTCACAACTATATTAATGGTGGCAGTCTGCGTGCCGTAAGTTACCGTCACGGGGTAGGTGGTCGGCGATGTACCTTGCTGCACGGTGCAACTTGCCGGCGATGAACTGTTCTCGCACGTGACGTCCGTGGGCGAGTTCGCAACGGTAAATGTCGCGCTGGTTGTAAGATCGAACGGCGTACCGTTGCTGTCGCCTTGCGCAACAAAGTCTTGCGTCACCGTGGCCGCGGCATTCGCATTCCAAGTAGCAGGCGTGCTTCCGCTCGAGCAGGTGGTCGTGGCGCCGAAGGAGCCCAAACAAACTTGGAAATTGGTGATGTTACTGAGAACTACGGTTGCCGTTGTGGTACCGGTGATGGCGCCGGAGGCTGCGGTAATGGTCGATGTGCCCGAAGAGACGCCGGTGAGCTCCCCGCCGGTAGTGATGGTGGCGACCGTTGTATCCGAACTTGACCAACATACGGTGTTTCCGCTGCAGCTTGTACCTCCCGTTAACGTCCCGGTGCTGCCGTCCTGGTAGGTTGCCGTCGCCGTCATCTGTTGGGTTGCACCCTGGCTGATACTCGGAGTTGGGGGATCAACAGTGATGGTGGTGAGGGTTGGGTTCACGAAAAATCCCTTGCAGCTTACGGCTAGGCCAAGCGTGATGATCGCAGCCATGGCTCCCGCGATGCGGAGTTTATGTTTCGTAGATGACATAGTTATTGAAACTTCCTTGGGCGCGCCCGCTCGGCTTGCTCTAGCCCTCCACCGACGCAGCAGACTACACCTCTAAGATTACGACCTCTGCGCTACGGCGGATGTAAAAAATTGTAGCAGAAGAAGATTTCTTGCCCACCACCCAACTGTACTTCCGTGCACGCCCGTAACCAGCTCTGCCAATGCCGTGCTTGGGGTAAGAACGCGGGACGACTGAGGAACTTGCACGGAAAAAGGCCAGTGCTGGCAGCAGCACTGGCCATTCGAATCAAGCAGGAATCAGCCTATCATCCCTTGTGCTCTTCTTTCGGAGGAGCACTTTCCTTCTTAGGCGGGGCAGCCTGTTTTTCCGGCTTCGGTGCAGCCGCTTTAGGGGCGCTTTCCTTCGATGCAGTCTCCTTGGCCTTCGGGGCACTTTCCTTAGGCGCACTGGCATGAGCCTTCGGTGCGCTTTCCTTCGGTGCAGTCTCCTTGGCCTTCGGCGCACTTTCCTTAGGCGCACTGGCGTGAGCCTTCGGCGCGCTTTCCTTCGGTGCAGTCTCCTTGGCCTTCGGCGCACTTTCCTTAGGCGCACTGGCATGAGCCTTCGGCGCGCTTTCCTTCGGTGCAGTCTCCTTGGCCTTCGGCGCACTTTCCTTAGGCGCACTGGCATGAGCCTTCGGCGCGCTTTCCTTAGGTGCAGTCTCCTTGGCCTTCGGGGCAGTTTCCTTAGGCGCACTGGCATGAGCCTTCGGAGCGGCACTCTCCTTAGGCGCGCTTTCATGCGCCTTCGGAGCAGGACTCGGCTTACCCGCAGCCCGCGCTTCGCTAGCCGGATGAGCAGTCTCGGTTTTTGGAGCCTTTTCCGCGCGCGGCGCACTCTCCCGCGCCGTAGTCGCCTTCTCCGGTTTTGCAGTACTCTTCTTCGGCGCAGTGGATGGATGGTTGGCCGCCTTCGTCCCGCCCGGCGTTGCGGCGCGATTCTCAGCGGGCTTGTTTTCCGCCGGACGCTTCTCCGCAGGACGGGCCTCTCCCGCCCGGTTTCCGGCCGGAGCCGAGGCACGTGCTTCCTTGGGCGACATCGCCGGAGCATGATAAGTCCCGCCAGCGGCCTTGGCTGCTACCACGCCCTTTCCGCTGAATTCTCCCGGACGCGCCGTAGCCGCGATGGCCGGACGTCCATGGTTGGTCGATGCGAACAAGGCGCGATTCTGACTTGCCGCATGTTCCTGCTGCACCTGCGCCGCCACCGGCGGAGTGTGCGTTTGATGGGCGTAGCTTTCCTGTTCCGGCGTTGGCCGTGCGGCCACTCCACCCTGCCCCCCGTTGAACGCCACGTGAGATTCGTTGTTCACGATCACCGTGCGGTTAACGTAGACATTGGTGATCTGGGTTGTGTTCACGTTCATTACGGCAGTGTTGTAGAAGAAATGGCCACCCCGCCATTCTCCCCCCCAAATCCGTTGCCGCCGTATCCAAATCCGTAATTGATGCCGCCGTAGAAGCCGATCTGCGGTCCCCAATAGCCACCATTCCAGGCGTAGGCACCGTCGTTCCAACCCCAGTAACCGGGCGTCCACAGCAAGCCTGGTTCTGGCGCTTCCACCCAGGTGCCGGGCACCCAGTAGTAGCCGTCATCGTCACTCCACGACCAATAGCCGGGCGTCCACAAATAGCCGTCGCCGGGGCAGAGGGGTTGCTCGTAAACCGGCAGCGCGGGCGGACCGATGCGCACCGAAATGCCGACACCGCCGACGCCAACACCAACGCCGATTTGGGCAGCGGCTGGAGCAGAGAAAGCTGCTGGCAGAACCAGAAGCAGTAATCCAAAGGTTAGGAGACTAACTGCACGGGAGAGTTTCATTTTGTTTCCTCGGGCCCGGTGGGCTTGCCCTGGAAACGGCAGCACCACGAGCGGGCGAATTCGGCGCAAGAAGTCTGGCGCAGATTGAATCCGCAACCAACAACTTGGCCTGACGAAAGGCTTATCTAATTAAGCAACGCAGGTTGGAGTAGGTTGTTGGTCAAGAAGTTGTTCGGAATGTCAACTTTTGTCAATTTTACTTGTCAGTTCTCAGTTCTCAGTCAAATCGAACCCAGGAAACTCAGGCGAATTCTTTATTTCTTGGGGTGAATTCAATTGTTATTGTCGAAAGCCGACGCGGGAGCGGAATTCTGCAGCGGCCGGCCTCGGTTTTACTGAGAACTTGCTTGTTTAGTTTGCCCTCTTCGACCGCGCAATACGCTCATCAATCAGCTTGCGGCCGGCAAATCCTTCGTCCGTACCGTGCCAGTGCGTAATGGATTGCTCGCCCATTTTCCAACACAGCAAAACCTTCTTGCCTTCCACTTCACAGGGAAAATCGAGCAGACCGATGTCGAGATCTTTCACCTGCACTCCGATAGAATCGATCTCGGCGAGAGCATCTTTGGCGCGCTGCTCGGCCTTGGCACGCTCCGCCTTGCGCCGCGCGACGGCCACAACATCCACGTGCGTACCGCCGTTAAGGAAGATGCGGTGGCTGAGCTCCTGCATCTCACCTTCGACTTCCTCCATCAGCTTCTTGCCGCTGATAGCGCTGCGCAAAAGAGACTCCAACACCGAGAGCAGCGATTGGGCTTCTTCGAGAGTGAACGTGCGGTCTGACATCACCTCTATTCTAACGCAATCGCGGAGACGGCAGCAGGCAATTAATTAACCGCCATTCGGGCCGCCGCGCGCCGGCGCCAAGCTTCATGGTGACAGCTGATTGCTCAGCTCTTATTTTGTGGCCGGCTTGACCATTTCCACGTCGAGCGTGATGGTGATATCGTCGCCCACCAGGCCAGGCAGGCCGCTGACTCCGAAATCATTGCGGTTAATTTTGGTGGTGGCGGAGGCGCCCATACGCATACGGTCCTTACCCATGGGATCCTTGATCGGCGCGGCAAGTCCATCCACGTCGAGCACAACTTCTTTAGTGATGCCATGAATGCTGAGATCGCCGGTAACCTTCAACTGACCCGCTGCGGCCGCCTCGACTTTCTTCGAGGTAAAGGTGATGGTGGGATATTTTTGAGCGTCCAGAAAGCGCGGGCTGCGCAGATCGTTGTCGCGCATCTCCACGCGTGTGTCCACTGAAGCGGTCTCAATCGTGGCCTGGATGGAAGACTTGCCGGGATTAGCCGGATCGTATTGCACCGTACCGCTGACCTTGGTGAACGCGCCCCGCACCGTGGAAACCCCCAGGTGGCGCACAGAAAACTGCGCCGAGGAGTGCGGCGGATCGAGCTGCCACGTATCCTGCGCGGCAGCAGAAAGAGTCAAAATCAGAGCGACAGCGAGGGCAAAGAGAGTACGGGGCATGAGGCGCAAATCTCCAACGTGAATTTTCTCCAGGCAGTCGTTACAGTCTAGCAAATTGCTCCACACGTAATTAGCGCGTTCTTCCGTGTGAAGGGTCGGGGCTAGTTGCGGAGTTCAAGTCCACATGAAGTTGCAGCGCGGGCAAAATTCCCGGCGGATAGCATTCTCCATCCCGGCTGTAGTTGGCGCAGTGCCCGGCAACGTCTTTACGTTTCGGCGATTGTGCGAACTGCCAAACCTCGGCGAAGCGAACCCCGCTTTCGGCAGGACTTGGCGGACGCGTCGGAAAAGCACAGCCCGGCGCAGGCGGGCAAGCGTCGTTAATCGCCCAGTAGACGATCTCGCGTGTGGCGCGGACGCCCTCGCCCGCGTGAGCATGAATATCTTCGGCAGTCACGATGTTGTCGTCGTCAGGAGACGGAATGCCCGAGCAATAAATCCCCGCGCGAAATCCAGCGGCGGTTACGCCATCGACCCAGGCATAGATGTAAGCCTTCTGCTCAGGCAGCATACGTCCGCCCTGCTCCTGGTCGAGGAAGATGACGGTGCGCGCGGGAAAACCTTCGCGGCGGGCGGCAGCGGCGGCGGCTTGCGCGTCGGACTGGCCAAGCTTCGTTGCACTGGTAACGGATTTCAGTTCGGCCGATTTGAGCTCGGCATAGAGGCGTCCGTTGAAGAGCACGAGAAATCCGAAGCCGGCGGATTCGACGGCGGCGCGGTGGCCCGTCCAGGTGTTAGTTTTTTCGCCCGGAGGATTGTTGAGCCAGTAGCCAGTGTAGGA
Organism: uncultured Acidobacteriaceae bacterium; assembly: GCA_963818865.1. GTDB lineage: Bacteria > Acidobacteriota > Terriglobia > Terriglobales > Acidobacteriaceae > Sulfotelmatobacter. The sequence goes on along the minus strand of CAWFTQ010000009.1, from coordinate 549,541 downwards.
AAAAGTCTGGTGCAGGGCTTTCAGGTTGCCGTCGCCGGGGTAGACGTTGCGGTCGAAGCCGAGGTAGGCCCCGGTCCGTCCCTGCGCGGTCGCTGCGGCCCCCATTGTAACGGAAAGCGAAATTAGACAAATAATCAAGTCAGTTTTCACAGAGTTATGTTAGCGAAAATCGACAGCTTGGGAATATTTTCGAAACCGCTGGTTTTTGTATTCATTCCGCAATAGAGTGCTAGGGGTCGCCGATTTCATGTCAGGGCGATTTCATGTCAAGCAGAGTCGGAATTAAGGGGACGCATGGATGACGCGTTCAACTGGAGTGACCGTAGTCTCGATCCTGTCCCTGATCGGCTCCCTGCTTACGTTGGCAATGGGACTCCTGTTGTTGGCAGTAACGGTCTTTGTCCCAAACGGCCATACGCCACAGTTTCCCGGTTCTCCGGCGACGTTCAAGGCACTGATGGCAGCTGCGTCTCTCGTGTACTTGCTGCCTGCGACTTGGGGCGTGGCAACCGCCATCGGTTTGTGGAGGCTCAAGAACTGGGCTCGCATCTCGATCATTGTCTTCTCCGTGCTCTTAAGTTTCATGGGGGCGGTCACGGGGCTAGTCATGCTAGTGATACGGTTCCCCTCTGCCCCGACCGCGAGCCCCGACCCAGCCGCAATGGCAACCGTGCGGATAGTAATGGGAGGGTTCTGGCTAACTCTGATGGGGATCGGCATTTGGTGGCTGGTGTTCTTCACCCGAGCAAAGGTGGCCGAACAATTCGCGCGACCCTCCTTGGCATCCTCCGGCGCCGGGTCACCGCAAGGAGCCCAGCCAACAGAGGGCCGTATTCCGGAGCAGAGCGGCGTCAGAAAAACAACCCGACCGCTAAGTATTACGATAATCGCTTGGCTATTGCTATTTGGCTGCGTATTCATGCCCTGGGCGCTTGTATTTCGAATACCGGCGGTCGTGTTCACGTCATTGGTGGCGGGGCGAGCTGCATTTCTCGTTTACGTTTGCTTCATTGTCGCGCAGCTTTGCATCGGCGTTGGATTGCTGCGCCTTAAGCCAGCGGCACGCATCGGAGCCATAGCCTACTTCGTCTTCGGGTTCGCGAACGCCGCGGTCTTCTATTTCGCTCCCGGAGGCCATGCACGCCTGGCCGCCTTGGTGGCGAGCGAACAATCGATTTTCCCCTGGACGCGGCAATTTCAAGATCAAGCCCAATATCAATTCGATCTCACTCCGTCTCTAATATTGGGATCGCTTGTCGGCCTGGTTCTCATCGCCGTACAGTTATATTTCCTGATCACGAGGAAACGCGCTTTCGAAATTTCGAACTCCGATTCGCAACCGGCCCGAACCGGCATGTAGGATTTCTTCAGACCGAATCGCCTGTTCGCCAGCGAGGAGCCATAGGGGCGCTATCCCCCGATATGCACCATCGTCCTCGACGCCGGCACAAAATCCGGCTCGCCAATGTGGTGTCGTTCCTCTTTTTTCTGCACCACTCCGCGGATGAACTCCGCTAACTCGTCGTCCGAAGCCCCGCGGCGCATCTGCGCGTGCAGATCGTGGTCCCACACAGAAAATAAACACGTCCGGATTTTGCCGTCGCTGGTGATGCGGATGCGGCTGCAGTGTCCGCAGAAAGGATGCGAAACTGGCGCGATGATGCCGATTTCGCCGACGCCGTCGTCGAAGCGGTAGCGTCGCGCGGTTTCCGAACGTCCGCGCGGGATTTCAACGAGCGCGCGATACTCACCCATACGCGCCAGGATTTCGTCGAGCGTCACCACCGTATCCGGCGACCACGTGCGTCCTTCTTCAAGCGGCATGAATTCGATAAAGCGCACGGTGACGCCCTCTTCACGCGCGAACATGCCGAAGGGAATGATCTGATCTTCGTTAAAGCCGCGCATCAGCACGCAGTTCACTTTCAGCGGCCACAGCCCGGCACGCCGCGCCGCGCGAATCCCGGCCAGTACGTGGTCGTAGCCGTAGGGCACGCGCGTGATGCGCGCAAAGCGATCGGGATCAACCGCGTCCATGGAGACAGTGACGCGGGTCAGCCCGGCATTCTTAAGCGGCTGCGCAAGATCGGCAAGAAGATGCCCGTTGGTAGTCAGCGCGATATCGAGGAGTTCGCCGCGTCCGTTTCCGTTTGGCGTACTCAGCTTCGCCAACTCGCGCACAAACTCCACCACGCCGTTGCGCAGCAGCGGCTCGCCGCCCGTCAGACGAATCTTCGTCACTCCCATCCCCACCAGGACTCGCGCCATGCGCAGATAGTCGGGGAACGGCAGATCGCCGTACAGCGCGCCTTCATTTCCGGTGCGGCAGTAAACGCACTTGTAGTTGCATCGATCCGTGATAGAGATCCGTAGATCGGTGATGGCGCGCCCGAATTTGTCGGTGAGAGGCACAGTCGCTTTATTCGGGAAAAGAAAACGAACAGGCAGGATAATCCTGGCGGCCGCTTCCTTTCCAATGCGATCCTCGCGAATCGCGGGAGGCGCGGGTGTTTCCACCTGCACCCTCGGAAGTAGCGCCGCCGTCTCGGCAGCTTTCGTTGTGCCAAGCCCTCGGCACAGGCGGCAAGATGCCGGCGCTACAACCTCGCCGCCGCAACCTGGGTATGCCCGAAGGCCGCGCCGGTCGGAAACTCAATTCATTATAGAGCTTGCGGAGAACGAAAAGGTTTCAAGGCATCGCAGTCACCAGCGCTTTTTCGATCGCCGCCTCGGCCAGCGGCGCCATGATCTTGAATCCCGCGGCATTCGGATGCAGTCCATCATCGGCCAGATCCTTCTTCATGTAGCCCTTATCGTCGGCCATGGCGCTGAAGTAGTCGAGATACGAGCATCCGCTAGACACGGGCACACAGTAGTTCTTCAGCCAGCGATTCAATTGCAAAATCTTCTCCGGCGAGCGCTGCGCAAAAAAATCCTGCGCCCGCAGCGTGTAGTTGTGCACTGGCAGCACGGATGAGTAGATCACCTTGATATCGTGTGCGCGCGCCAGTTCCGCCATAGAAGCGTAGTTGTCCTCAATATCTTCCAGCCTCATCGGACCTGTGTTCCCGGCAATGTCATTCGTGCCGGCAAGAATGATCACAACTTTCGGATGAAGATCGATCACGTCCTGCCGGAAACGCACCAGCATCTGCGGCGTAGTCTGTCCTCCTATGCCGCGGTTGATGTAAGCCTTGCCAGAAAAATATTCATCGAGAAGCCAGATGTCGGTAATGGAGTCGCCGAAGAAGACAACACGATTCTCGCCGGGTGCGGGCGGTTTGAGGGCAGCGTTGGCTTCGCGGTAGCGCGCGAGCTGTCCGAAATCGTCAAAAAAGACGGCGATGCGGCGGGCGCGGTATTGATCCAGCCCGGCGAAGCCGGTGGAGGGAATTGGCGGCTGCACCGGCGTCGCGGGCGGCATGGCCTGCTGGGCGAAGGTAGCAGCAGTGAAAACGATTAGCGCAAACGTCCACCAGCCACGCCATGACCTCATGCAGTTTCCTCCGAGGTGAGAAACGAGACCAAGCATACCAAGTCCATCACTGTTGGCTCGCCAGCGCGAGCGCAATCGCCTTGTCAGCGAGCGGCGCCATAATTCTGTACCCGGCCGCATTGGGATGCAATCCATCGTCCGACAGATCGCGCCTCAGCATGCCCTGGTCATCGATGAGCACCGAATAGTAATCCAGATACACCAAGCCGTTCTTAGCGCAGTAATCCTTGAGCCAGGCGTTTAGCGCCAGTATTCTCTCACGTGGACGCAGCGCAAAAGACTCCTTCGCCTCCCGCGTGTAATTGTGCGCGGGCAGCAGCGACGCAAAGACCACGCGGATGTGGTGCACGCGCGCCAATTCTGCCATGGATGCGTAGTTGGCCTCAATGTCCTCGTTACGCGCAGGTCCGGTGACGCCGGCAATGTCGTTGGTACCCGCAAGCACAACCAAAACTTTGGGATGCCGATCAATTACATCCTGGCGGAAGCGCACCAGCATCTCGGGCGTGGTCTGTCCGTCAACGCCGCGATTGATGTAAGGCTTGCCTGGAAAATAGTCTGCCAGCTTCCAGTAGTCGGTGATGGAGTCCCCCAGAAACACGACCCGATTCTCCTTCGCCGCAGGCGGTGCCAGCGTAGCGTCGGCGTCGCGATAGCGTTTTAGCTCGCCAAAATCATCGGCGTATATGGCAATTCGCGAGGCGCGGTATTCATCGAGGCCAGCGAAACCGGTGGTCGGGATACTGGGCTGCTGGGCAAAAGCAGCGACGGTTAGCTGGACGACTAATATGAACTGCAACGCTGATAGCCGTGACGTCATGCCTGCCTTCATGGCTCGATTCTTACTTACATCCCATCGTAGTTCGGACCGCCGCCGCCTTCCGGTGGCACCCAGGTGATGATCTGGTACGGGTCAGCGATGTCGCAGGTCTTGCAGTGGACGCAGTTCGAGGGGTTCAGGCTGATGCGTTTGCCGTTGGGCTGGCTTGGGTCGTCCACCATTTCGTACACGTTCGCGGGACAGAAATTCTGGCAAGGGCTGCCGAACTCTTTCACGCATCGCGTGTTGCAAATATTGGTATCGTGAATGACCAGGTGCGCGGGCTGGTCTTCTTCATGCTTGGTGCCGGAGTGGTAAAGGTCGGTTAGTTTGTCGAACGTAAGTTTGCCGTCACCTTTCGCCGGGCCCAGCAGATGCGCCTCGTTGCCGCCATCCGCAGGCAGTTCGGCAAGTTTGTGCATGTGTTCATGCCCGGCTTTCGCGGGATACCGGTTGCGCAGTCCGCGTCCGCCCGTCATCATCTGCAAGCCCGTGTGGAACATGCCGGCATACATGCCTTGCTCGAAACCCTGATGCATGTTGCGCACCTTCCAGAGTTCGTCTTTGATCCAGCTGGATTCGACCTTCTTCTGATACTCGCCCAGCATCGCGGCCGATGAATCGTTTTTCTTGAGCGCCTCGAACGCAGTTTCAGCCGCCAGCATTCCGCTCTTGATCGCGAGATGAATTCCCTTCAGCCGCGCGGAGTTCAAGAAGCCGGCGGAGTCGCCTAGAATCATCCACCCGTTGCCTGCGACCGGAGGAATCGCCCACCAGCCGCCGTACGGCATCGATTTCGCGCCGTAACGAATCATCTTGCCGCCCTCGAGCAGCTTCGCCACCATGGGATGTTGTTTGAAATCCTGCAGCACGCGCTGCGGATCGAGCCGGGGATCGGGATAGTCAAGTCCAGTGACGAAGCCCAGCGAGACGATGTTATCTTTGCCGCCCTCGCTTTTCGAACCATAAATCCACGCGCCACCGTATTCTTTCGCGGTAAGCGGCCAACCCAGCGTGTAGATGACCTCGCCCGGCGCGACACGTCCCGAAGGAACTTCCCAAAGCTCTTTCACTCCAATACCGTAAGTTTGCGGGTTGGCGTTGCGCGCCAGATCGAATTTCGATACTAGCTGTTTCGTTAATGATCCCCGCGGTCCCTCGGCGAGAATCGTGATTTTTGCGTTAAGGTCATAACCCGGTTCGAAGTTCGATTTCTGATGCCCCTCTTTGTCCACCCCCTTGTCGTCAGTGCGGACTCCGGTAACGCGGTCGCCCTCGAATAAAAGTTCTGAGCCCGCAAATCCCGTGAAGATGGTGATGCCCGTCTCTTCCACCTTGCCGCCGAGCCACTTCACGAAACGATTCAGCGAGATCACGTAATTGCCGTGATCGCGCAGTGGAGGCGGCGTGATGGGAAGCTTGAACTTGCTCTTCTCGGTGAGAAAATAAACCGCTTCTTTTGTGACTTCGGCATCGAGCGGAGCTTCTTTTTCGAATCCGGGAAGAAGTTCGCGCATGGAGCGAGGATCGAGCAAAGCTCCAGAAAGGCAGTGCTGGCCAATCTCGCGCGCTTTTTCCAGGACGTAAATATTTTCTTTGCTGAGCTGCGAGTCGGGGTGCGCAGCGTTGTGTGCGTCGATCAACTGCGACAAGCGCAGCGCGCACGCCATGCCGGCCGGCCCGCCGCCGACGATCACCACATCCGCCGGCATCTGGGGGCGTTCGACACCTTCGATCGGTTTGCGAAAGATCAGCATAAGAAAAAAGATTGCCACGGATTTGCACGGATCACCACAAATTCAAGGCCCGGTCATTGATCCGTGGAAATCCTTGAGAATCCGTGGCCGACTTATCCCCCCGCCTTCGCCTTCTTCACTTCTTCGATCAGCGGCGGAACAATGTCAAACAGGTTTGCGACGATCGCATAGTCTGCGATCTCGAAAATCGGCGCCTCCGAATCTTTGTTGATCGCGATAATTGTACGCGAACCTTTCATGCCGACGATGTGCTGAATCGCCCCGCTGATGCCCAGGGCCAGGTAAAGTTTTGGCGCCACCGTTTGTCCGGAAGACCCTATCTGGCGGTCCATAGGAAGCCATCCCGAATCGCAGATGGGACGCGAGGCCGCCAGGTCTCCGCCCAGCGCTTCCGCGAGCTGTTTGGCGATCTCGATATTTTTCTGCTCTTTGATCCCGCGGCCGACGGAGACAATGATTTCAGCCTGGGTAAGATCGACCGCCTGCTTGGCCTCTTTGAAAACTTCCTGCGGCTTATTGCGGACCACACCATCGGCGATTTCCGCCTTCACCGTCTCAACCGGAGCCGCGCTTGCTCCAGATTCTGCCTTGTCCCCACGGAACGCTCCGTTCTGAAAAGTTGCGAACCACGGAGCGTCGCTGGCGAAGCTCACGTCGGCAGCGAATTTGCCCTGAAACATCTGGCGGGTGAAAACGAGTCTTCCGTTTTCGTGCCTGAAACCGATGCAGTCGCTGATCACCGTGCGCCCCATGGCCGTCGCCAGCTTGGGGACAAAGTCGCGCACCTGATAAGTGTGGGGCATCAGCACGAGCTTCGAGTGCTTCGCCGTGAGAAGTTGCTTGAGCGCGGAGGCAAAGGCGTCGGGCGTGTAGGGCTCGAGCTTCGGCGACTCGACCGCGTAGACCTTCGCGACCTTCTTGGATGCGACTTCGGCGGCAAAGGCGGACGCTGTTCCTCCGACAACGGCAGCTTCGAGAGTCCAGCCGGTGGCGGCGGCGATGGCCTGGCCGGCAGTAATGGTCTCCCAGGAGACGCGGTTGAGTTTGCCTTCGCGTTGTTCGACTACTACTAAGATGGTATCGGGCATAAGAGCAGTTCCCAGTTCTCAGTTCTCGGTTCTCAATTCTCAGCAAAACGACCGTGCATTGCTCGGCGGACAGACCCTTCGGCTACGCAAGGCAGCCGACGGCGGCGGTCCCCACATACTACCTTCACAGCACGCGCAATTCGTTGCGCAGTTTGTCGACCAGCTTCTTGGCGATCTCGGATGCCGAGCCCTCGATGTGCTCCGTCTTCTTGGTTTTCTGCGGAACATACAAACGCTCGATCTTTTGCAGATTCTCGCCGATGGCGGACTGAACTTCGGCTAGCATCACTTTGCGGAGTGGCTTATTTTTCGCCTGCTTGATGCCAATCAGCGTGGCATAGCGCAGCTTGTTGATGCCGGATTGAATCGTGAGCACCGCGGGCAACGGCATGTCAACAAACTGAAAAAATCCCGCCTCCAGTTCGCGCTTCACGCGAATGCCGGTGTCGGTTTTTTCGATCTGCATGATGATGGTGGCGTGCGGCCAGCCCAGCAACTCAGCCAGGATGACTCCAGTTTGCGCATAACCGTAATCGTCGGATTGCAGGCCGGTAAAGATGAGATCGAATTTTTCGTCCTTGATGGCCGCGGCAAAGGCCTTCGCCGTGTTGAATGCATCGAGTCCTACGAAGGCATTGTCTTCGAGATGGATGGCGCGGTCGGCGCCTTTGGCCAAGGCCTCGCGCAGCACCTGCTGTGAGCGGGCCGGGCCGGACGTGATAACCACTACTTCTCCGGTGTGTTTTTCCTTTTGGCGCAGCGCTTCTTCAAGGGCGTACGCGTCGGGCTCGTTCACTTCATAGGAAACGTCCTCGCGAATCCAAGCGCCAGTTTCATTGAGCTTGAGTGGCGCATCCTTCTGCGGCACCTGCTTCATGCAAACCAGGATTTTCAAAACTTAACTCCTTCGTCCCTGTGGCTTCCGGGAGCCCCAGGGAAACCTGCCAGTATAAATGAGACGTCGGTGAAAATGTGGCGCATCTCAGCCAGCATGTGATCCGGGTCACAGACGGCTGTTAGTCAATGGGTCAGCATGACCGAGGAGATTTCATGTCAGACACTTTTTGTGCCATGCGGCAAAGCATTATCGACGGGGCGCCGGAGACAGCTTCTGAGCTGGCGCAGCGGTTGGTTGCGGCGGGGATTGCGCCGCTCGATGCGATCAACAACGGATACGTTCCCGGGATGCAGGCCGTGGGCGAGCAGTTCGCGCAGGGGAAAATGTTTCTGCCGGACATGATGGCATCGGCCGAGGCCATGCGGGCGGCGATGGCCGTGTTGGACCCGGAATTAAAGAAGCTGGGAACCGAGAGGCCGATGGCCGGGGTGGTAGTACTGGGGACTACCAAGGGGGACATCCACGAGATTGGAAAAATTCTGGTAGGAACTCTGCTCTCGGCAAATGGATTTAGGGTCCACGACCTTGGCGTTGATGTCGCGGGCGAAAAGTTCGCGGCTAAAGCACGCGAGCTGAATGCAGATATCGTCGGCGTGTCGGCATTGCTGACCACGACCATGCGCAATCAACGAGGCGTCGTCGAAGCGCTGGTGAAGGCCGGGCTGAGGTCCCAGGTCAAAGTTATGGTGGGAGGCGCCCCGGTAACTCGCCGGTGGGCTGAGGAGATTGGAGCGGATGGCTACGCGAAAGATGCCATGAGCGCGGTAGGGCTGGCTCGCAGCCTGATGGAACAAAAAGCCCAGCTCGTGCCGGAGCCGGTATGAGGCCGAAATTCGATTTGCTCGATAAACCATTGATTGAGCGCATTCTCGAGGAAGCGTTTCAACTCATCGAAGACCCTGGGGTGCGCGTCGCTCCCTATGTGTTCGACTTGCTGCGCGCGGCCGGAATCGTGGTAACGGATGGAATCGCTCGCATTCCACAGGCGCTGGCGCGGTCCTTACTGGAACTGGTTCCACGAGAATTTTATCTTTACGACCGCCAGGGAAAACCCGCGGTGCATTATGGCGGGGATGACGTTCATTTCGATCCCGGCTCCTCGTGCCTGAACATTCTTGATCCGGAAACGCAGCAGGCGCGGCCGGCACTGGCCGCCGATTTAGTCAGGCTGGTGCAGGTCGCCGAGAGGCTGCCGCAATTTGCGGCTCAGTCCACCGCAATGGTGTGCAATGACGTTCCGCCGCAGATCGGCGATTGGTACCGGCTCTTCCTGGTTCTGTGGTACTCGGAAAAGCCGGTGATCACCGGAGCGTTTTCCGCTTCCAGCCTGCACACACTGCTGCAGCTGCTTGCGATTGAGAGTGGAGGGCGCGAGGCGCTGCGGAAGAAGCCGCGGGGTGTCTTCGATGTATGTCCGTCACCGCCGCTGAACTGGTCAGAGTTCGCGTCGCAGAATCTGTTTGATTTAGCACGAGCTGGCGTACCGGCGGAGATTGTCAGCATGCCGCTTGCGGGAGCGACCGCTCCCGTTACCTTGGCCGGTTCGGTGGTGCAGCACGCGGCCGAGTGCATCAGCGGAATTGCCATTCATCAATTGGCGCAGCCGGGTGCGCCCATCGTTTGGGGAGGCGCGCCGGCAATTTTCGATATGCGTACGGGCAGGACCCCCATGGGCGCAATTGAAACCGCCATGCTCGATGTCGCTTGCGCGCAGGTTGGGAAATATCTTGGGCTGCCAACTCACGCCTATATGGTCGCCGGTGACGGCCGGGTAATCGACGCGCAAGTTGAAATGGAAAGTGGGATGTCGGCCGTGCTGGGAGCGCTGGCCGGGATCAATATGATCTCAGGTGCGGGAATGCTTGATTTCCTCGCCTGCCACAGCATCGAGAAACTGGTGATTGACGCGGAAGCGATCGCATCGGCGCAGCGCCTGATCGAAGGCATTGAGCCGCGCTCCGAGTCGCTCGCCTTAGGCGCGTTTGCGCAAGCCGGGCTGCAAACCGACTTTTTGAAACTGAAAGAAACGCGGGCGCTGTTCCGGAAGGAACAGCACTTCCCTTCGTCCGTGATCGATCGTGGACTGACGAGCGGCCCGGACGCTCCTCCGGGAATTCTGGATCGCGCCCGGGAAAGAGTTGAACAGTTGCTGGCAGAATACCGGCGTCCTGAAATTCTGGCCGACCGGGAACAGGCACTCTTGAATTTCGCCGAAACCGAAGCTGGGAGCGTGGGCTTAACAGAATTGCCTGGGATTACTGCCCTCACGGCTTCTAATCGGTGAACACTACCGACTGCACGCCGGAAATCTCGAAACGTTTCCGGCAACGCATATTCTTGCAGGCCATCAGGTCGTCTTTGCGCAGCATATAGGAGCGGGCTTTGGCGAAGCGGGCGCGGTCGCGCTCATCGGCGCGGCCGGCGAGCTGGCGCTTCTTGGTGCGCACTACCCAGGTAACCTCGTACTCGGCGGGTTGATGGCAGTGGGGACAGTTTAAGGTTGCCGGTTTCTTCTGCGTGCTCTCGTCGAAAAAATCGCGCTCTTCCATAAAATACGATTATTGCATGTTCGACGCAGTACAAGCTATGGCAACATGAGGGACGGGGTGGGTAGAAAATGGCGCGCAAGAAAAAGATAAAGCGCTTTCAAGCCGTGCAGGCGGTCAAGGAGCTAGCACGGGAACGCATGGGCGCGCCTCCAGCCGCTAAGGTAGTTCCCCACAAGAAAAAGAATCCGGCCAAGCACAAACTTACGCTGGGCAAGCTCATCGACGAAGCCGACTAGGGATGACGCTTGTCCGCGTTCGGGTTATTGGTTAAAGGTCGCAGTCACAGTAAGATTATTTTGGAGATTGACGGTGCAGACCGTCGCGTTGGTACCACTAGTTGAGGTGCAGCCCGACCATCCCGCGAACGACGAATTGGTCGTGGGCGAAGCCGCAAGCGTAAGCGTGCTGCCGATGGGGAACTGATCGCTGCAAGAGCCCGGACTGGAGCAACTGATGGAGCCAGTCACAGTCCCAGAGCCAAGGCCGGCGAAGCTGACCGTGAGAATCGGCTCGGGGCCGGCGGGCGTGCAGCCCAGGCTAGCCGGTCCGTCCACGGTGATGGTGGCGATATTGCTAGTGACAAGATTGGGGCTGTCATAGAAACTCGCACCAATGTTAGCGGTACCGCAGGTGAGAGCCGACGCGGGCGAGGCTACGCCCGCGCTTGTTATCTGAACCACTTGGGGGTTGTCCGACGCCCAAGTCACCAAACTCGTAACGTCCTTGGTCGCCGGAGGATGAATGTAAGTTCCCAGGGCCCCAAAGCCAACTACAGCATTGGGGTTGGCTACGCCGAAGGTGAACGCGGAAGGCGTGATCGAAATCGATACCAAATGCTGATTGAATCCGCAGCTGGACACACTCATCAGAAACGTCGCGACAGCAATAAGGACGATGATGCTCAACCACTTCCGGCTCATCAACGGCTCCTGGGATCAAACAATTCGGCTGAATTCTTACGCATTTAGGGGATGGGCCAATTTAGTCAAAAACCGGGCAAAAAGCAATTGTTAACTGAGTGTTCGAGCACCACCGTCACCCCTTCACCGCCTCTGCCACCACCTCGACAAATTTCCGGATGTCCTCCTCCGTTGTATCGAACGAGCACATCCAGCGCACAATCGATTCCTCCTCCATCCACATATAGAAGAAGTAATGCTGCTTGATTTTCTCGATGGAGTGGAGCGGAATCTGGGCGAATACCCCATTCGCTTCAACCTTCCACACGACTCTGACTCCCGCAATGCGGCGGACTTCCTTTTCCAGCAACTGGGCCATGCGATTGGCGTGCTCCGCGCTGCGCCGCCAGAGATCGTTGGTAAGCAGAGCTTCAAATTGCGCAGCGATGAAGCGCATCTTCGACGCGAGTTGCATGTTTTGCTTGCGCAGATACAGAAAGTCCTGGCTCTGCTCGGGTTGAAAAAACACAACCGCCTCGCCTCCCAGGATTCCATTCTTTGTGCCACCGAAGGAGAGCACGTCCACGCCCAGATCGCGGGTGGCCCCGCGCAGACTTTGTCCGAGCGATGCCGCGGCATTGGCGATCCGAGCTCCGTCCATGTGCAGAAACATACCGTGCTCATGCGCAAACTTCGCCAGCGCCTGAATTTCCTTTGGCTGGTAGACCGTCCCCATCTCGGTGGACTGCGTGATGGAAATCACGCGCGGTTGCGAGTGGTGTTGATCGCCGACGCCGTGATAGGCCTCGCGGACGGAATCCAGCGTGATCTTGCCATCCTGCTGCGGCAGTGGAATCAGTTTGCACCCGGTGTGCTTTTCGGGCGCTCCGCATTCGTCGGTGTAAATGTGAGCATAGGCGCTGCACAACACTGACTGGAAGGACCGGGTCAGGGCCTGCAGACTGAGAACGTTCGCCCCTGTGCCGTTGAAAGTGAAAAATACTGCAATGTCCGGACCAAAATGTTCTTCAAACTTCTTGATCGCCGAACGGGTATAAGGATCGTCTCCGTAGGCCACTACATGGCCCTGGTTAGCCCGTGCGATCGCCGCAAGAATCTCGGGGTGTACGCCGGCATTGTTGTCGCTGGCAAAACTGCGAGTAGCTTGGGAAGGATTCTGCTCCATAGGGCAACAATGTAGCAGAATGAGATGAGGAAAGAAGACCGGCGACGGTTAACCTCGCATCGGCCCCACGCTCCAAGTCACCTCTTCCCTATTTCTTCACCCTCGGTCGGCGATTATTTTTGCGTCCTGATGGCCCCTCGAGGAATCTTCTATATTGCGGACTAACCTTGGAATCCTGGGTTCGTCTAAGCAGGTTCAGGGCTTTCCCAAGAGCTTCGGATTAGGTATTGTAGTTCGTCATCATGGTTGTCTCGGCTAACGGTAAATTCATGTCGACCAGACTTCATAAACATTTAATCCGTGGCATCCTCTTGCTTGCTGTCGCGGCTAGCGGAGCCACCCTGGCGTGCTCCAATAATGTCCCACAGAATGCTCACGCCCAGGGCCCGGCGGGAATGCCGGTGAAAGTGCAAGAGGCGCGCCCGACTCCGGTGAATGACGCCACGGAATACGTGGCTACCCTGAAATCGCGCGATTCCGCCGTCATTATGCCGCAGGTGGAGGGTCAGGTCACAAGAATCCTGGTTCATTCGGGAGAGTCGGTGGGCGCCGGAGCCGCGTTGATGGAGATTGATCCGCTCAAGCAGCAGGCCACGGTTAAGAGTCAGGAAAGCTCTCGCGCCGCACAACAGGCCAACCTGAACTGGGCCAAGCAGCAGTATGAACGCGCCCAGGGACTTTATTCCGCGGGCGTGGTGAGCAGGCAGGATCTCGACCAGGCGAAATCCGCATTGGACGCGGCTCAGGCGCAGATGGATTCGCTGGATGCACAGGTGAGCGAACAGCAGGTTCAATTGCACTATTACAAAGTGGTGGCGCCATGGGGCGGAATTGTTGGGGATATTCCCGTGCGCGTGGGCGACCGGGTGACGAGCGCAACCCAGCTTACGACAGTGGATAAGCCCGGTAGCTTGGAAGTCTACGTCTATGTACCCATCGAGCATTCCGCGCAGCTCAAGATGGGCCTTCCCGTGCAGGTCCTGGACAGCGATGGCAAAGTACTGGCCAATAGCCGCATCGACTTCATCTCACCGCAGGTCGACAACACTACCCAAACGGTTCTGGTGAAGGCGCGCATTGCGAATAGCAACGACGCACTCCGGCAGTCACAATTTATCCGGGCACGCATCGTGTGGGGCACGCATGACAGTCCCGAGGTGCCGATGCTGGCCGTGTCGCGGCTTGCGGGACAATATTTTGCCTTCGTGGCTGAACCGCAGAGTAGTGGCTCGTACGTAGCCCGGCAGAAGGCGCTGACGATTGGCCAGACTGTGGGCAACAATTACGAAGTGCTGGCCGGTATTAAGCCGGGCGACAAGGTGATCGTCTCCGGAACGCAGTTCTTGCTGGATGGAGCGCCGGTAATTCCGCAAAGCTGAAAAGCAGGCTTCGGCTTTCGGGCTTCGGGCTTCAGTTCTTAAGTCGCAGTGTTTTCAATCAAAGAGCAGTCAGCGGTTGGCAACTAGCAGCGCAAGTGTCGCCCGCCGTAAGCAAAAAAAAGAAGATGGTTGTTAACTGCTATTTGCTGATTGCAAAGTGTTTTGCTGAAGCCCGACGCCCGACCCTCTATGTTCGTTGAGTTTTTTATTCGACGCCCGGTGTTCGCCACGGTGTGCGCCCTGCTGATAGTTCTGGCGGGTGCAGCCGTAATTCCTACGCTGCCAATCTCACAGTTTCCGAATCTGGCGCCCCCGCAGGTGGGCGTCTCCAGCGCATACATCGGGGCCAGCGCGCAGACGGTAGAAAGCGCGGTCACCATTCCGCTGGAGCAGCAAATCAACGGCGCCGAGGGAATGAAGTACGTCACCTCGACCAGCGGCAACGACGGATCCAGCAGCATCACGGCCACGTTCGATCTGAACCGCGATCCCGACCTGGCCACGGTCGACATTCAGAACCGCGTTAACACAGCTCAAGGACGGCTGCCCGCGTCGGTGAAAGCGGTTGGCATCACGACCGCGAAGAGTTCGCAGAACTTTGTCTTTGGCTCTGCCGTCATTTCCGACAAGAATAAATATTCCACGCTGTTCATGAGCAACTACCTTGATATCTACGTCAAGGATTCGCTCAAGCGCATTCCCGGCGTGGCCGACGTGCTGATCTTCGGCGAGCGCAAGTATTCCATGCGGCTGTGGCTGGATCCAGGGCGCATGGCGGGACGCGGATTGACCGCGCCAGATGTGGTAAGCGCTCTTTCGGAGCAGAATGTGGAAGTTGCCGCCGGGCAAGTCGGCCAGCAACCCGCGGTAGCAGGACAGCAATATCAGATCAGCGTTCGCGCCGTTGGACGTCTGAGCGAAGCCAGCCAATTCGAAAACATTATTCTCAAAACCAATGCTGACGGCACATTAGTCCGTCTGAAAGATGTGGGCCGCGCCGAACTAGGCGCCGAAGATTACAGCTCGGACCTGGAATTTAACGGGCAGGATGCAGTCGGCATCGGTGTCACGCAGCTTTCCACGGCGAATGCGCTCGATGTCGACCGTCGCGCCATTGCTGAACTCGACCGCCTCTCGAAAAAATTCCCTCCGGGAATGCACTACAAAGTCGCATTCGACACGACCGACGCCGTGGGCGAATCCATCCGCGACGTAGTCTACACGGTGGGTTCGGCGATCTTCCTGGTCATCCTGGTGATCTTTATCTTTCTCGGCGACTGGAGGACGACGATGATTCACTTCATCGCCACTCCGGTTTCGCTCATCGGCACCTTCATCTTTGTGAAGTTGCTGGGGTTCTCCATCAACACGCTGACGTTGTTCGGCATCACGCTCGCCACCGGCCTGGTCGTCGACGACGCTATCGTCGTGATTGAAAACATCGAGCGCCATATCGCTGCGGGCGAACACGACTCGCACAAAGCGGCGGCAGCCGCCACCGGCGAGATTACCAGCGCCGTCATCGCCACCTCGCTGGTGCTCGTTGCCGTGTTCGTTCCGGTTGCATTCTTTCCCGGGACCACCGGCATTCTGTTTCGGCAGTTTGCTCTGACCATCGCATTTTCCATTGCCATTTCCGCCTTCAACGCGCTCACCCTGGCTCCAGCGCTGGCCGCAATTTTTCTGAGCGGCCCCCACCGCCAAAAGTGGTGGTGGCTGCAAAAGTTTGACGACGGCGTAGCTGTCCTCACCCGAGGGTACCGTGGCTTGCTGCATTACCTGCTGGGATACAAGCTGGCAATGATGGTGCTGTTTTTCGCCGGTCTGGGGCTAACTTATCTTGTGTTCACGCGCGTGCCAAGGGGCTTCGTGCCTGACGAGGACCAGGGATATTTCATCATCGTCATCCAGGCCCCTTCCGGAGCATCTCTCGAGTACACGAAGGCCATCGGGAAACAGGTTTCGGATCTACTGAGCGACGTCTCCGAGGCCGAGGGCACGTTCTCCGTGGCAGGCTTCAGTTTTGCCGGCAGTGCTTCGAACCAGGGACTGATCTTCGTGCCGCTGAAGCCCTATTCACAGCGCAAGGGCCCGGAGCACACCGCCACCGCCATTCTGAACCGCGTTCGTCCGCGGCTGTTTTCGATTTCGGGCGCGATCGTATTTGCCACGCTTCCGCCGGCAGTCAGCGGCCTCGGGCAGTTCGGCGGGTTCCAGTTCGTCTTGCAGGATCAGGCGGCGCACACGCTGGAAGAGTTATCGAACGCGGCGCATGGACTCATGCAAGCATCTGCTCAACGTAAGGAGTTGGTCGGACTGTACACTCCCTTCACCGCGAACGACCCACAGTATTTGATAACGATTGATCGCGAAAAAGCGAAGAGCCTGCACGTACCGCTTTCGCAGATCACTGACACTCTGGGCGTGTACATGGGCTCGGCCTACGTGAACGATTTCGATTTCAATAACCGTTCCTATCGAGTCTACGTGCAGGCCGACAAACAATTCCGCGCTACGTCGCAAGACATGAAGCAGTTCTATGTGCGCTCCGACAGCGGCGCGATGATTCCTCTCGACAATTTGATCAGCATTACGCAAACCACGACTCCACAGGTAATCAGCCACTACAATCTATTCCGCTCGGCGGAGATCGATGGATCGGCCGCGCCCGGCTACAGCTCGGGTCAGGCGATCGCCGCCATGGAAGACCTCGCCAAGAAGCTGCCGCAGGGATTTTCTTACAGCTGGACCGGCCTCTCGCTCGAAGAACTGCAGTCGGGAGGAACGTCGCTGATTCTGTTTGGACTGGGCACATTGGTCGTGTATCTCACTCTTTCCGCGCAGTATGAAAGCTTCGTGCTGCCTTTCATCGTTTTGCTGGCTGTGCCCATGGCATTGCTGGGAGCGCTGGGTGCACAGTGGATTCGCGGCCTGCAGAATGACGTCTTCTGCCAGGTCGGACTGGTGATGCTGGTTGGGCTCTCCAGCAAGAACGCCATTCTGATTGTTGAGTTCGCCGAGCAATTGCGCGAGCGCGGAATCCCGCTGGTGGAAGCGGCGGTGCAGGCGGCTACCATTCGTTTGCGTCCGATTTTGATGACTTCTCTCGCCTTCATCTTGGGCGTCGTGCCTCTCGTCGTCGCCACCGGCGCTGGTGAAAACGGCCGTCACTCCGTTGGCACAACCGTGTTCGGCGGAATGATTATGTCCACCGTGCTGAATCTTTTCTTCATTCCGGTGCTGTATTTGATTATTGAAGGCTGGCGCGAACACGGGAAAAAGACTATCCACGCTCGGGGAGTTGCAAGTTAGAGAGCAGAAACGCCGGGATCAAGAGTGCGCCTGATTTTCCTTTTCGTCCGCGCGGATGGTTTCTGATTCTTCTTTGCTGCGCGTGAGGCTGCCCGCTTTTCGGCTTGCTTGCGCGCCTTTCTCCGCAACTTGGCCATCCACTCCCGCGAATACATCGTTCCACGGCACTTGGTTGAGCCGCAGTGGCAGGGTGCAGGATCATCATCGTCGTACAGGTTGTAATCCCATAGCAACTCTTCGCCAGCCGCGATATTGCGGATGGCCAGTATCCACACTCGATTCTTGATCTCATCAACTTCGCAGTTGGGATCGCAGGAATGGTTCAGGTAGGCGCCCATGCCTTCGCCGTCGATGACCGTCTTGCCGTCCTCCAGGCCATAAAGGTATGTGCGGCTCGCGCCGTCGTAAAGCTGGTTGGCTTCCTCTGGACTGAGCCGCGGGCCTGAGTATTCGACAACCCGGGAACCTTTGCGAATGGGCGTGGTGGTGAAGACACCCGCTGCGTGAATGCGTGAGGGGCGAATGACTAATGCCATCCAACTAATTTCGCACGCCGGGAAGCTTTCGTGGAAGCCGAAAAAGAATGGAAGCAGATTCTTTGCTCCCGCTTGGCTCTTCTGGCGTGTGACCGAAGCCAGTCAAGGCTTTCGGCGGGTCGTCCGCAATAAGCCCTAGCGCCGCTCGGACTCGCATGATAAACTTTCGCGGCTTTCAATCGATGGTTGAACAACTGAATCTGGGGGAGATTATGACTCGGACTAAAGAAATGATTGCATTGGCGGCAACTCTGCTGCTGTGTGGAACTCTTTCCACCTCGGCGGCGCAAACCACAAAAACGAAAAATACCCCTGCCGCTGTGCCCGCTCCACAAGATTACTGCACCAGCACCGGAGGCGTTGTGGAAAGTCGCTATCCTGTCTACGGCACCAACAATCCCACGCAGGACTGGATTCTGCTCCAGGGACGAGAAGGCTTCTGCCAGTACACTCAGGCGTCGGACGGCTCGCGCATCCACGTCTCCCTGGCGACACTTTTCACAACCAAGCCTAGTCTGGCCGCGCTGGCGTATTACGCGCAGACTCCGTGGAACGGCCAGGGAAATGGCAATCCCGCATCGTTCTATTGCACGCAACTCGGCGGGTCAGATTCATTCGGAGGAGTCAGCGCTGCCGGCGGAGGCTGGGTCGAACTCGACACCATCGACGTCGTGCTGGAAGCCTGCATCTTCCCCGATAACTCCACCATCGATTCGTGGGGACTGTTTTACCATTCCGACGGCATTATTCGCGGCATCGATCTCTCCACGGTTCTGAAATATCAAAATCCTTACGCGAAGGGGAAGACTAAATAAGCTCATGCGTGCCGTTGCATTTCGGCACACACGAAAAATGCCGCCGCTCTCTGGCCAAGGAAGCGGCGGCATTATTTTTGCCTAAGCAGGCTACCGCGGCTACGGATCGTACACCGAGCTGCCATAGCCTTGTTTGCGCGCCGACTCCTGCATGTCATCCAGGCGCTTTTTCTGTTCTTCCAGTTGGGCTTGCATCCGTTCAGCGTGCTGCTGCTTCTCTCTCTGCCGCTCGTTCCATCCCACGCAATTGGCAACGCAGTTTGCCGGAGCAAAGCGGATCGACTCATTGAGTTCATCAATCTGGTTTTGCAAGGAGCTTACCTGGTTCTTCTGCGCTACAATCTGCGATCGCCATTGCTCGGCCGATATCTTGGGCCCATTAGAGGATGCCTGCATGGCATTTTCCTGAGCGCCAGTCCTATGCAACGAAGCCGCTTCGGCGTGCTCGGGAATCTCTTCGTTCGTAATCACCTTGGGCGCTTTGGCGTCTTTGCCCGGAGCGGCCTTTTGCTGGCGCTGCTGGCGAGCCAAGTCGCCCAGAGAAGGCGACTCCTGACTGTTGGCGTTTATGGCAGCCAGTGAAATCGCCGCGGTGAAAAGCAGCAAAACTCCGCATTTGGCGCCCATAGCAAACCCTCTCGCAAATGCTATCCGCAAAGGAGTGCTAAACCAGCATTACGAACGGGACATGAACGTCCGGTGCAAGAGCGGCGACGCAGAAGCCGTCGGATCATTTGCTTATTTTTTATCGGCAGCCGGCAAAGCTGCTTCCACCTGCGGGTTCGACTGCCAGCGCATCAGCGGCAGGTTTTCCGCCTTCCAGCGCATGGCGGCGTAGATCCGGTTGCGGCCGCTGGGATGATCGAAGAAAATAAACTCTTCGAGCGGCCCCGGATTCATCTTTCTATACTCGCCAAGATGAATCGCAGCCTGCGCAAAACCGTCCGGTTGACGGCTGGCATTCAACCCATACATATCGGCCTCGCCTTCAGTCGTGCGGATGTAGGTGTTCATGACCGGAGTGACGACAAAAGCGAAGATCGACACCAGCAGCACAACCAACGGGAGGACGGCGGTGTCGCCAGTCCCGCGAATTTTCCATTTTTCTCCCCAGCGCTGCAAGCACCATCTCAACGACCACTGCAGCAAGGCAAATGCGATCACAATGACCACACCGAAAAATAGAATGTCCTTGTAAATATGATGAAGAACATAATGGCCCATTTCATGGCCCATCACTGCTTGAATCTCCTCCGGCGAACCGCGGCGCAGCAGATTGTCGTTCAGCGTGATGCGCATCGTGCTTCCAAAACCGCTCACATTGGCGCTCATGCGCGTCGTCTGACGCGACGCATCGATCTCATAAACATCATGCGCGGCAATTCCGTTGGCGCGAGCCAGACTCAAGATCGGTTGGGTAACTTTGGGGTCGTTGAGCACGCTGACTTTATTGAAGATGGGAACGATGTAAACGGGCGCGATGAGGACAACGAGGATCATGAAACACAACGTAACAACGGAACCCCAAACCCACCATGTCCGCTGCAGTCGCCGGACGATGCCGAAAAGCATCATCGCTAAAATTCCGCCCAGCACAAGATTTACCCCAAGACCTTTCAGCTGATCTCCCATCCAGGGGCCAAATGTCTGCGTTGCCAGTCCGTATTTATGTTCGCGAAAATAATCTTCATAAACGGAAAGCGGGAAACCCAGGATCGAAGTGACAAGCAAGTACTGCCCCCAGTAAACCATCGTGTGGACCGGTTTGAATCGCGTGACTCGTTCGGCGAGATTCCGCATTGCCGCCGACCACCCCAGATTTAACAACAGAAGAAGAATCGCCGCTCCGTAGAGAAAATCCCAGAGGATCATCCAGTAGCCGCCTTCAAAGTAGGAGTCTGACCGGGCTCGGGCATCCGCGGGAATCAGCGCCAGATAAGCGTTCGTGGCAGCTTCGGCGTTGAAGTTAGGCGAGGGCTGGGCCTCCGGCGGAGCTTGAATGACCGACGGCATCGCCGTGAGCGGTTGAACCCCAGGCCCGGATGTCTGGCTGCTCAGAAGGCTGCTGGTCATTAGCCAGAAGCAAATACACGCCAACCCCAAAGAGAACTTCCTGCATGAAGACATTTTTTCGCCTCTCATCGATTCAAAGACAGGAATAGGTACGTACGCCGCGGACTTTTAGTTCCTGAAGCGCCCGATAGAAACCTATTGCCAGGAGTTTGCCGGAGGCCTAGGCAACGGCGCTAATCCCTGACAGCCGGTTACCCGTGATCGCCGGTACAAGCTGAATCTGCACCAGTCGCGGACGCGCCACCTTCTCTTTCTTGGCCAGCAGATTCACCGACGGGATCCCGGTCCGGGCGAAAGATTTTTCACAGTCCGCAGTGGAAGGTCCGCGCATATTTCCTTCCATGAATGCCAGTCCCGGGCAACGGGTGCAGCTCGAGCCGTGCGCGCACTGCGAACAACCCGACAGGTCCTTCAGCCGGATGGAGCGGACTTCTTTCAGTTGCTCGGAGTCGCGCCAGATGTCGATGAAACGCTGCTGCCGCACGTTCCCACAAGACAAGGGAAACTGCACGCAAGGGTAAAACTCGCCGTAAGGAGAAATGTAGCAGGCCGTGTGGCCCGCGCTGCAAGGCAAAGACGACATGCTCTCGGCGTCGGGCGGAGGCGGCGGCGCGCAAAATTCCTCCGCGTTGCCCACAAACATTTCATCGCGGAAAAGCTCACGCAGGGCGGACTCGCCTGCATTCAAATCCAGAATCGAACGGTCGCCATCCATCATCGGCGTGATCGTTGGGTCCAGCGTGTATTCCGCGCCCAGTTCCTCCGCCAGCGCCCGCACTCCGTGATAGTCCTGCATGTTCCCGGTCATCAGCACATTCGCCATAATGACCTTCAGCCCTTGCGACTTGAGAAAGCGGATAGCGTCGATCGACCGGCGCAGCGAACCTTTCACCTTGGTGATCGCGTCATGCACTTCGGGCCGGTGCGAGTAAATGCTGATCTGCACCGATTGCACGCCGAGGTCGCGCAGCCTCGCCGCCTGCGCCTCGCGGATCAGCACCGCATTTGTCTTCAGCTTGATGCAGAAAGTCAGCGAGCGCGCCCATTCGAGAATCTCGAAGAAATCCTTGCGTAAGAAAATCTCGCCCCCGCTGAAGGTAAGAATAAAAACTCCGGCTTCCGCCATCTCCTTCAGCAGATTTTTTATTTCCGCCGTGGTCATCTCCCCGTGATCGTCGTGATCGAGATAGCAATGAATGCACTGCTCGTTGCAGCGGTAGGTGAGGTCGAGTTGCGCACTGAAAGGAACGCCCAACCGCAGCGCCCGCTCGCCCATCTCTTGCAACAAAGCGCTCATCGTTGTCCCTGAACCTGTCCCTGAACCGGCGCGTCCGGCTTCGCGATCGGTTGCTCTGAGATCAGCAGAATGCCATGCTTGGCCAGGTTTTCCGCCAACTCTTCCGCATCCCGCATGGCATCCTCAGGCTTCACTTCGAACTCGGTGCAGATGCGTCGTTCCACGATCTCATCCAGTGGCGTTGCCCCATCCGCTGCCTCCCAAAGAATAGTGGCCGTCGGGTTCAGAGTAAAAAGCGTCGAATCGTGACCGGACATGACCAGCATTTCTTCACCCAGCATGCGGGCGGCGATTCGCGGATTGCGTGCAACATACATTTTCTTATTCACCTCCATTTGTAATCTTTATCCGATCAACTCCCAGACGCGCGCATCCGGCACAAATGTAAGCCTGCGAACCGGCACGCGATGGACGAAGTCGCATGCAGCTTGAAATGCCCGATGAACAAACTCCGGATCCTCGGCAAAGAAAAGAATATTGCCCAACAACTCACGCCCCGCATCAGCTTCACCCACTGGATCGATACGATTCTCCGCACCCTGCGCCAGCAGATACAGCGCAGCCACCGGCGCCGATACATTCTCGCCCAGCTTCGCGAACTCCCCGTTGAAAGGCGTACCGTACGCCACGTATCCATCCCCTTGCTTGCGCACGTAAGAAATTTCATCGGTTAGCAAAGTCGCGTCCGCGGGCGCGAGTCGCGAGATTGTCGTCTTCCCCGCGCCGGAAACACCGGCAAACAGAAATGCTTTCCCGTTGCGAATGGCGCTGGCGGAGTGCACAAGAAATCCTCCCGACCTGGCAAGCACCAGGGTGTGAACGATGCGTAGAACCGCGTCGATGGAGTACGGGTTTGCCGATTGGCGAATGCTGCCGCGTCGCATGGCCGGTTCCCACTCGGCGCGAAAATCTCCCCGCTCCAGCAACCATCGGCCCGCACGCTGCGTGACCCGCACATCTTCCCGATCGATGCCTGCAGGTGGGTTCAGATCCACATCGAAATCAAATTCCGCGCTTCCCTCATCGCTTACGAAACCGGCATAGCGATTCTGTAACATTTCGAGAAAATACGTGTCCGTCGTGTTCACGCGGACGGGAACGCCGCCGATGGCGATCACTACGCTGTAGCTTTCGACTTGTGTGGCTAATGCCTCTGTGGCTGATGCTTGTGTAGCTAACACTTGTGTACCTAACGATGTCACGAAAGAATCCTCTCCTTAAGCCAGGCGAGTTCGGCGCATCCGATTCAGATATACGAGAGCGCGCGCTGCAGGAACGGAACGCCGGACCACTTTTGCGATTACGTTGTCGATCACGCCCAACTCGGTGGGCACCGTCATCAGCTTTCCTCCCCGGATCAGGTAAGTGACCCTCCCCAGCAACTCATTTCCAGCCACGGGACGGTCAGGAAGTGGCAGCGCGTCCCCTTGAGTAATCCATTGATCACTCTCGGAGTCATCCACTTTGTCAACCACGCGATGAGCGCAGAGCCTGCCCTCGCGCCCAACCAGCACCAGATCTCCGATCCGCACTTGATCCTGACTGACCCGCTCGACCACCAAGGTTTCCCCAGGCCAGACGGAAGGCAGCATGCTCCAGCCCGTCGCCGCGAAACGAAGCGTGCCGAACGTGCGCAAGACCTCCACCGCAAGTTCGCACTTCAATGTGCTTCCGGCGTCGGATGTCGAGAGTCCAGCTTGCTTCATGAGGCCAGAGAGGTTTCTGCATACAAAGTTGCTTCGCCACCCGTCTTGCCACAAGTAAGAGCCGACGTAACAAAAACTTTTTCGTAGCGAAAGCCCGGCTTCGCGTAAGGTTTTTTCTCGACAGCCGCAACCTGCGGCTCTTCGTTCGATGAATTATTCATGTTCATAATGATAATGACCGTCCCTTCGCCTACTTCAATGCAGATTGCGATGCCTGCACCGCGCAGCCGCCGGTGCCGCCGGAAGTAGTACACGTCTGGTTGCTTAGAGTGGAGAAGTATACCTGAGACGCGCCCGGCAAAGTCTCTACTGTATTGTCGAGGATAAATCCGCTCGTGCCTCCGACCGACTCAAGAGCAGCGCTGGGCAAAACACCGGCATTCACCCAAGTCACTGTGCCGTCTGTGGTATTAGCTCCAGCAGTCGTTTTCCATGTGGGAGCGGTGCCATTCGAAGTCCCCGCCACGGTCACGACTTCAACGTTGCCGTTACTGTCGACAATGCGGGCATGCAATGCGTATGCATGGGTCGCCGCCCAATTCGCCAGCGCGGTGACCGTTGTGGCCCCTTGGTTCAGAAAGGTGACGGTGCCACTCACCGTGGTCGCACCCACCACGTTCGACCATGTTGCTGGAGGAGTGGCAGCCGAGGTGCCAGCCACGGTAACCACATTGATGTAGGGAGTGTTGTTCGCCGTTCTCAGGACCAGTATCTCCTGACCCACCTGGTAGGCTGTCGAGGCCTGCCACGGCATATCCACAAAACTCAGAGCGCATCCCTTCCCGGCACAAAGAGTTGGGTGCGCGTTATTTTGCACGCCAAAGAAAAGCCGCTCGGCCGCACCTCCGACGGCATTTGGGTTCAGGATGTCCGTCACAGGAGAGCAGGCAGGAGTCTTCCCCGCGGCAGTGAGCGCTGCAACCGCTGCCGGCGTGCCTAAAACTCCGGCCTGAACCGGCACCCGGTACAGCGTCGGGTTAGACTCCCGTGTTGCCGCAAACATACAGGTTCCCTGTTCCGTTTGCCGAGTTTTCGAAAGCACGGTCGAAAGCGCCAAGGTACAGCGGATTTGGATTTGTTCCGGTCACAGTGCTCGTTCCAACTTGCACCTCCGACCCTGTGCTTCCAGCAGAAAAAGGATCGCTGAGCGTGTAAACCGCCGCACAGTTAGCTCCCCCGGTGCAGTTTCCCTTGTCGTCGCTGGAAGCGAACGCGTACACCACGCCCGCCGTTGAATCGACGAATGGGCCTTGTGTGAAGCCCACCCCAAAATCCAACTGGCCAGACTTGGTTACGCTGGCCGCTGGGGTGACCATATACAAATACCCTCCGGCGTCTCCAACAAAAACGTTTCCGGATGCGGAGTCGTTTACCGGCTCGCCCAGAGCATTGGGATTGGACGAATTCAACTCAACCGGCCATCCTCCGGTTCTCACTTCAGCAGGAGTTCCTTTGAACACTGGTGTGAACTTGTGGAGCCAACCGTGGCTATCCCCGACCCAACCGGTGTCACTATTGTAATCGTAGAAGAAGGACGAAATAGTATCGTTGGCGGGCGTGCCTGAGCTATTGGTCAGCAATATCGTGGTCATGCAGGGAGGCGTGGGAGCAGGATGCATACAAGGTCGTAGATTCCGACGTAAGCGTCATTGGACTGCCAACCTTTTCGGTCGTAGAAGCCGCCCATTTCAGCAGGACCAGATTCCCTTCCAGCCCAGTGTTGGTCTGTACAAACGCCAACTGCGTGCCGTCGTCCGAGTACACCGGAGAAGTCAGGATTTGGCCGCCGGTATTGTAGGCCCAGTAAGTCATAGGCACCGTGCCGGTGCAGCCGGAATAAATATTGTCATAAGCCACAATACTGGCTTGCGTGCTAGAGCCTTCGAGGCCACTGCTGTAAATAACGAAATCGGGTTGCGGAGCGCTGGCGCAATTGGCCGTCGAGAGAAGAAATGTGAACTTCGCAGGGTAATTGCTTGCGCCCAGGCCGCCGCCGCTGCCCAGGTTCTCTTGCCAGTCTCCCGGGCTGGCGTCCACACCGGAGTGCAACACCTTCACGCCGCTACTCGACCCCGAAGAAAACGAGTCGCCAGTCTCCGCAGCCGGCGACAAAATCGGCAGTTCTCGCCGATACCGCTGCTGCCAATAGCGGGGATCCTTCTCCACCCGCTCGGCCTGTTCCTTTGTGGCCGGCTTGGAGAAAATCACGTGGCGATGGCTCCAGTCGTTCGGTAGGGGAATCGTGACCTCCGGAGCCGGAACGCTCTGACCCAGCACCGCCGAAGATCCGATGAGCACTGCCAGAATTGAGACACCCAACCACAATGAACGCCGCCGGTTCTTTCTCATTTTTCTCCCTGATGCTTGAGGACGCGGACACGGCCAGATCATAAGCGGTTGCGACCGGGCCCTCCGCCCGTCTGCTCTTGAAGTCCTAGCTGGCTGGTTGGAAAATCATCATACACCGAGCAATTGGCGGAAACCTCCAAATTTTGACGGGTTTGGGCGCAGATTTCCACAGGTATTTCCACTCGACTGGCGCCGAATCTCAGAAGACGAGCGCCCCCTAACCGGCTCGTCTCTCCGCAAACTTTCCACTCGTCAGTCCGGAAGTTCATCCAGAAAAAGCTCATCCGGAACAGTTCAATCCGGAAGAGGAGACGTAGGAATCTGCTGCGCTTTGCCGCGGAGTTCTTCGAACAGGATGGTGCTCAAGTAACGTTCTCCGAAGGATGGCAGCACAACCACGATCAGCTTCCCCTTATTTTCCTCACGCCGCGCCACTTTCAGCGCGGCCGTCACCGCCGCTCCGGAAGAAATCCCCACGAAGAGGCCTTCCTCAAGCGGCATCCGCCGAGCCATCCGGATCGCCTCCTCGCTGCTGACCTGAATAATCTCGTCAATGTAATCGGTACGCAGAATGCGCGGCACAAAACCCCCGCCAATCCCCTGAATCTTATGCGGCCCCGGCTTTCCGCCAGAGAGCACCGCACTCTCCGTCGGTTCCACGGCAATTGCCTTGAAGGAAGGCTTCTTCGGCTTGATATATTCGCAGACGCCCGTGATCGTCCCGCCGGTTCCAATGCCAGAGACCAGAAAGTCGACTCGCCCATCCGTGTCGTCCCAAATCTCCGGGCCCGTGGTCTCGAAGTGAATCTTAGGATTCGCCGCATTGTCGAACTGTTGCAGCATGTAACTGTTCGGAGTTTTCGCCACCAATTCCTCCGCCTTCAGGATCGCGCCCTTCATCCCTCTCGGCCCCGGCGTCAGCACGAGTTCCGCGCCAAAAGCCAGCAGCAGCACCCGCCGCTCCAGGCTCATCGTTTCCGGCATCGTGAGGATCAGTTTGTAGCCTTTCACCGCAGCCACAAAAGCCAGGCCAATTCCAGTGTTGCCGCTCGTGGGCTCGATCAGCACCGTCTTCCCCGGCTGAATTTTTCCCGCACGCTCCGCATCGAGGATCATGCTCGCGCCGATGCGGTCCTTCACGCTGCCCACCGGATTCTGGCTCTCCAACTTTGCCACCACCTCGGCCACGCAGCCTTCCGTAACTTTGTTAAGCCGCACTAGCGGAGTGTGGCCGATCAGTTCGATGACATCCTTTGCAATCTTCATAACTTTGCGCCTCCGAACCCTGGCAGGATGACTTGAGAATCTAAATAACAGTAAGTCTACTACTCTAGTAGCCTATTATGCAGCAATGACACAGAAAAACAAAATATGCCTGCTCCACGGCCCGCGATTCAGAATGTTACGATATTCCTCACCCGTCAGATCGCTGCCTCGCCCGCGAACCGGAGGAGAACATGGCCAGCTTACAAGCCCTCTGTACCATCTGCGAACAAACCGTGACCGCTTTCACCATCTTAAGCGATAACGATCTCAAGCCTCTGCTGGACCGCAACGAGGAAATCCTGGTCCGGCACGCCTTCGGGAGTGACTCGGACAACCGTCTCAATCACCAGTGGAGTCTCGGCGATAAAGAGAAACAGAATCTCCGCAAACTAATCGACCTTATGGTGCGGGAGAAGATCAGACTCGGCCATAAATCCTAGGACACTCGTGCGTGTTCGCAAACCGAGCCCAGCCGATGCTTCCATCCCTTTAAGTGCGGCGAGTTAGAATAAGGTTTGCAGCGGGCAGGCAGCGCTACCATGACTCACGACACCATCACAATCTCGCCGGGATCGCGCTTTCGATACGCCATGATGCTGGCTATCGTTGCCGACGCACTCCAAATTGTAGTTTTTCCTTTCTTCGTGGAAGGCGCTCTATCCCCCGCTGATGACATACTCGATTTCGGCGTTGGCGCCATGATGGTTCACCTTCTTGGCTGGCATTGGGAATTTCTGCCATCGTTTCTTGCCAAGCTCGTACCCGGGGTTGATTTAGTGCCTTTCTGGACGATGGCGGTCGCCAACGTCTATCGGAAATCGAAGCAGATCGTAGTCGCAACCGAAGAAAGCCGTGGCGAACACCCTGAACTGACTGACGGCCGGGATTCGTAGAGTAGGAATCAGAAGCGGTCTTTTTCGTGTTCCGCGAGCGATTTGCCCCTCGGCAAGCTGCTGATAAATGGACGGAGCAACCTTTTAAATTCGCCGTGCAACTAATTTACTAGTTGACAATCCAATACTTGAACCGTCTAATGCATTGGGACGGTATCTCACGTTAAGGAGCAATGATTTTGCCCCCCAGGAAGTCTCCAACTCTGACCGAAGCTGAATTGCGCCTTATGGAAGTTCTCTGGCAGAAGGGGCCGGCCACGGTGCAGCAAGTGGTTCAGGATCTGCCCGAAAAGGCGCCGCTGGCTTACAACTCCGTTCTGACCACGATTCGGATCCTGGAAAAAAAAGGCTATGTGAAGCACGTGAAGGATGGACGCGCTTACGTTTACACCCCATTGGTCGAGCGCCAGGAGGCGACCCGTTCCGAGATTCGTCGGCTGGTGAACCGTTTCTTCGGCAGTTCTCATGAACTGCTCGTGCTCAACATACTCAAAGATGAGAGCGTCGACGCGGCGGAACTGAAGCGCCTGCGAAAAATGCTGGAAGGGAGCGAGTGATTCGATGGCAGTAGCAGGTCACTGGCAGATTCTCGCTCAGATTTTCGCCGACAGAATGCTGAACAGCGTGCTGGAAGGCATTGTCCTCGCACTGTTCGGTTGGATCCTGGTACGCGCTTTCCACAGGCAAAACTCCAGCACCCGATTCACGGTCTGGTTCTCCACGCTGGTGGCCATAGCGGCGTTGCCCTTCTTCGGCGGCATGGGAAACGCTGGTTCCGGAGCACTTACGAATGCCACGCACTCGGCGCTGCGCCTGCCGGGTTCCTGGGCGGTTGAGATTTTCGTGATATGGGCAGTCATTGCCGCAGCGGGCGTGGCGAAAATTGGCTTTGGCTTTTGGCAATTGCAAAGATTGCGTCGCAGTTGCGCCGTCGTAGATCCAGCCAGCCTGGATCCTCTTCTCCGCGGCACGCTGAATCAATTCGGCGCTTCCCGCCAGGTAACGATCTGCAGCTCTGACCGCGTCCGCGTACCTGCGGCCGTCGGTTTCATGAAACCGGCGATCCTCCTTCCAGTGTGGGCTCTGCGGGATTTGTCTCCGCTCGAACTCAATGCAGTTCTATTGCACGAGTTAGCGCACTTGCGCCGCCGCGATGATTGGACCAACCTGGCTCAAGAAATCCTGAGAGCGCTTTTCTTCTTTCATCCTGCGCTCTGGTGGATCGGACGTGGATTGTCATTGGAACGGGAAATGGCTTGCGACGATTTTGTGCTGGCCGGTACTTCGAACCCACGGGCGTATGCGCAGTGTCTAGTGTCTGTGGCGGAGAAGAGCTTTTTGCGGCGCGGCTTGGCCTTGGCGCAGGCCGTGGCGGGACGGATGCAAGAGACCACTCGGCGAATCATCCGAATTCTCGATGCGGACCGCCCTACTGCCACCCAAGTCTGCAAGCCCGCTCTCGGCTTGGTGGCCGCATCGTCAACTCTATGCTTGCTGTTGCTGCCTCATGCCCCCAGGCTGATTGCATTCGATGGCAAGGATCTCAATTTCTCGGCATTCGCTCCCGCCGCAGTTCCGTCGCCGATCGCAGGCGTTGGAGCAGGAGCAGGGGCAAAGATGATTCCGGCAGCGTTTCATAGCCGCGCTTCCGATTTCCCGCTTGCAAAAAATGTTCCCTCGCGATCTGATCTCGCCCACGCTGTACGACCGCAGCCGCGGGACATTCACCACGACGCCACGCCAATCGACGGCGCGAACGCGCACTTTGTCGCGCGTCAGAACAATTCTCCGCGCCAGATGAATGTCGGCTATACGAACTCTGTTGACGACGTCGCTTATCCCACACCGGTGTTTCTCGTGATCCAGACCGAGGAGGTCGACAGCTACGGCCGCGTGTGGAGCATCAGCGTAATGCGATTGACGGTATTTCATCCCGTCGTTCGCCAAATCCAGAAGGGAATTATCCCGAAAACCACTTAACCAAGTTTGCTCGCTAAAAGTATTTTTACGCTTTAAGAAACTAAATAATTAGTTACACACAAGGAGAAACAAGCAAATGAAGACCTGGTTTAGCAAGACATGGTTTAGCAAGACATGGTTCAGCAAGAACTTCCTGACACGCCGCCTGATCGTGCCCGTAATGGCCGTCGCGCTGGCATTGTCGTTCACCACTTACGAATTCATCAAACCGGCGTATGCCAAGGGACCGGTCGCCTCACCCACCGCTACGCCTCTCGACGACAACAGCGTTAGCGCATTGCTTTCGCTCGACCAGGCTATGGAAACCCTGGCGGCGCGCGTCACGCCCGCGGTCGTAAACGTTGCCG
Organism: uncultured Acidobacteriaceae bacterium; assembly: GCA_963818865.1. Taxonomy (GTDB): domain Bacteria; phylum Acidobacteriota; class Terriglobia; order Terriglobales; family Acidobacteriaceae; genus Sulfotelmatobacter. The sequence goes on along the minus strand of CAWFTQ010000009.1, from coordinate 518,895 downwards.
TCACTTCTCACTCCAAAACTGAAATGGCGGACGGCCAAATGCCCGAATTGCCCGACATGCAAGACCTTCCGCCGATGTTCGCACCATTCTTTAATCATCGGATGAAGCCGCAAACCCAGATCGAGCACGGCATCGGCAGTGGCGTGCTCATCTCGCCCGATGGCTACATCGTCACCAACAACCACGTAATCGACGGCGCTGTCGACATCAACGTTACGCTGAAGGATCGCCGAATCATGCACGCCAGACTGATCGGTGCTGATCCCCTCACGGACCTCGCCGTAATCAAAGTGGACGGAACCAATCTTCCCAACGCGCCCTGGGGAAATTCGACCGCACTTCGGCCCGGCCAGACCGTGCTCGCCTTCGGCAATCCCTTTGGCTTCCGCTTCACCGTGACCCGCGGCATCGTCAGCGGCTTGAATCGTCCCAATCCCTTCTCCCAGAATCGCCGTTCGCCGGGAAGCTTCATTCAAACCGACGCGGCCATCAACCCAGGCAACTCCGGCGGCCCGCTCGTGGACGCGCGCGGCGAGGTCATCGGCATCAACACTTTCCTCGTCTCGTCCTCGGATAGTTTTTCCGGCATGGGATTCGCCATTCCCACGCAGATCGTCCGCCCCACCGTGGAAGCCCTGATCCGCGACGGCAAGGTCACTCACGGATACATGGGCATCGGCATCAGCGACGTGACGCCGGAGAACGCTAAATTCTTCCACGTCGAAAACAATGAAGGAGCCGTGATCAGCCAGGTCGAAAGCGGTTCCCCAGCCGAGAAGGCCGGACTGAAAGTCGGAGACGTCATCACCGAACTCGACGGCCAGAAAGTCAGCGACGCCAGCCAGCTTCAGATCGAAGTCGGACAGAAGCAGCCCGGTTCGAGCATCAAGCTGGAAGTTCTGCGCGATGGCAAGTCCAGCAGCATTCCTGTGACGCTGGAAGCAATGGGCAGCCGTGACAAGGAAGGCAAAGAAATCGCCGCCAACGGTCACGGCAAAGCGCGCTGGGGCATCGGCCTCACGGACATCACTCCCGAATTACGTGAGCAACTGCAGGCATCGAGTGATGTTCACGGCGCAGTCGTCGAGCAAGTCCAACCCGGCAGCGCCGCTGATAACGCTGGCCTGCAACGCGGTGACGTAATCGTTGAAGTAAATCGTCACCCCGTGCAGAACGCAGCCGATGTGCAGAAAGCCTTGTCCACAGTACCCAACGGACAAGACGCCCTCGTCCTCGTCTGGTCCAGCGGCGGAACCACTTTCCGCGTACTGCACGCCACTGCCGCCAACGAAGACAAGCCGGGCATGTAAGCACGTCCTGTCGACCCGGCCCCGCTACCACGAAAAACGGGTGCCCCATTTCTCGCGTCTCTTGCGAGAAGTGGGGCCTTCCCGAACGATCTCCCAATGCCTTGAACACTGAAGCGCTTCTATGGGACCGGAGCGACACCTCCATCGACGCGGCGCCGTTACCGCCGGCACCATGAGTGCAGATGCCAAATCTATTTCCTTCCATGGAGGTGAGTTCCTGCATCCAATGCTCGGAAAACAACGTTCGTGGACAGGACCAATATGGACAGAACCAATATGCGCATCTCCAGCAAAACCCCTTCGCTCATTCTTCTGGCAGCCGCATCCCTCGCGCTAACCTTCGGACTCGCCTCCTGCAACAACAACCCAGCCCCGGACAACACCGCTCAAACGCAACCGGCGCAGCCCGATCAGTCGCAGTCGCAGCCACAGGATCCAGCGGCTGCTGGCAACCTGGCCCCAGCCAGCGATACTCAGTCCACTGGAACCACCGACCAGAACTATACTAATGACAATTACGATGCCGACGACCAGGATGCCGACTACGGCCAAGCGGATCTCTATGCCCAAGACCCTCCGCCTGAACTGCCGGAATATTCGCAGCCCGATTGTCCCGGCGACGGCTATCTCTGGACGCCCGGCTATTGGAGCTATGCTTCACAAGGCTATTACTGGGTCCCCGGCGCATGGGCGCGCCCACCCCAGGTCGGTTATTTGTGGACTCCCGGTTACTGGGGATTTACCGGCGGCCGCTACCGTTATCATTACGGATATTGGGGCCGGCATGTCGGCTACTATGGCGGCGTTAACTATGGATTCGGCTACGTGGGCGCCGGCTATCAGGGCGGCTACTGGAACGGAGATCGTTTCAACTACAACCGTTCCGTCAACAATATAACCAGCAGCAATGTTCAGGTCTATAACCGAACCGTAACTAACACCGTCATCATCAACAACACCACCGTCAACGTCACTAATAGCCGCGCCAGCTACAACGGTCCCGGAGGCATCACTCGCCAGCCTCTTCCGGCGGAAGTCGCTGCCACCCGCGAGCAGCGCATCCCTCCCATGACCACGCAGATCCAAGCCCGGCAGGCAGCCTCACAGAACCGCCAGCAGTTCGCCTCCGTCAATAAAGGACGCCCAACTCTTCTTGCGGCGACGAAACCGATCGCCGAAGGCAAGCCGATCGCTCCGGTAATCCCCGCCCGCGCCGCAGCCGCCCCGCGACCCGCGGCACCAAGCACACAACCCAAGCGCGCCGAGCCATCTCCGGCTCCGGCTCGTACGGCAACTCCCGCACCGGCATCTCGGCCCGCTACCCCAAATCGTCCTGCACCAGCACCCGCTCGCTCGACTGCTCCTACACCGGCAAAGCCCGCTGAACCCGCGAGGAAAGCAGCAGAGCCGCCCCCCGCTCCCAAGGCTGCTGCACCAGCAAAGCCTTCTCCTGCGCCCGAAGCGCGCACTCAGCCCGCGCAACCGGCCGCTCATCCGCAGCCGGCAAAACCAGCAGCGCCGCCAAACAAGCCAGCGCCAAAACCTGAAGCCAAGCCCGCGACTCCCCCCCCAGCTGCGAAGCAGGCCCAGCATCCGGCGCCGGCTAAACCGAAAAGTCCGCCGCCCAAAAAGCAGACGGAAGAGGAAAAGAAGAAGCCGGGCTAAGCAAATATCGCGGACTCAGTCCCATCCTTTCGCCGTTCATTGCGAAGGGATGGGACCCGGTTAAGGCCCCCAAGGACCGAGCCAGACGCCGCCAGCCGCCGCTTCGAGTGTTATCCTAGTTCAGTTCCACGCCCAACGAGGCTGTAACCTTTCATGTCCAATCCAACCATTCCCAACCAAAGCATTCCTGAATCGCCCACCACCGAAACCACCGAATCGTTCAGCGAGCTGTTCTCGCAGTACGAGAAGAGCCATTCGCACAAGCGCAATAACGAAGACGGCGGCAAACAACTCGAAGGAACTGTAATCGCCATCTCCACCGATTCCGTAATCCTCGACATCGGATTCAAAAGCGAAGGCATTCTCCCGCTCGTGGATTTCCAGAGCGCCGGCGAACCCGTGAAGCCCGGCAATAAGTTGCTGGTCTCGGTCAAAGGCCGCAATCCCGAGGGATATTACGAACTCACCCGCGCCAAAGTCGAGCGCCCCAAAGATTGGTCCGCATTGGAGAAAGCTTTCGCCGAGAAGGCGACGATTGTTGGTACCGTAACCGGCGTCATCAAAGGCGGCCTCAGCGTGGACGTTGGAGTGCGCGCCTTCATGCCCGCTTCGCGCAGCGGCGTGCGTGACACGGCCGAGATGGAGAAGATGGTCGAGCAGGAAATCTTCTGCCGCATCATCAAGCTCGACGTAGCCGAAGAGGATGTTGTCGTCGACCGCCGAGCCGTTCTCGAAGAAGAAGAACGTTCGGCAAAGGATCGCCGCTACGCAGAGATGAAGGAAGGCGATACCGTAAGCGGCACCGTCCGCAGCCTCGCCGATTATGGTGCTTTCGTCGATCTCGGCGGAGTGGATGCCTTGCTGCACGTGAGTGACATTGCCTGGAGCCGCGTGAACAAAGCGGCCGACGTGCTTTCCGTAGGTCAGCAGATCGAAGTGAAAGTACTGAAGATCTCCTCTGACGCGGACAAGCGCCGCATTTCTGTCGGCATGAAGCAGTTGCTGCCGCATCCCTGGGATGCTGTGCCTGGAAAATACAATGTGGGCGAACGCGTGCGCGGCACGGTAACCCGCGTCGCCGAGTTCGGCGCGTTCGTCGAACTGGAGCCGGGCATCGAAGGCCTGATCCACGTTTCGGAAATGTCATGGGGCAAGAAATTGCGGAGCGCCAGCACGCTGGTAAAGCCCGGTGAAATCGTGGACGCCGTAATTCTTGGCGTGAACGCCGGCGAGCGCCGAATGTCGCTGGGTCTGAAACAAGCGCTTGGAGATCCATGGGCCGATGCGGCTCAGAAGTTTGCCGCGGACACGGTGATTGAAGGGCCAGTCGTCAGTATCACCAAGTTCGGCGCCTTCGTGCAGCTTTCCGAAGGCGTCGAGGGCATGATTCACGTCAGCGATATGAGCGCGGAGAAGCGCATCAACCACCCGCAGGAAGTGCTAAAGGTTGGTCAGCTGGTAAAGGCCCAGGTGCTGGCGGTCGATACCGAGAAACGGCAATTGCGCCTGGGTATAAAGCAACTTGTTCCCAGCGGCTTGGATGAATACATCGCGGAACACAAAGAAGGCGATGTGGTCACCGGCCGCATGATGGAGATTTCAGGGAGCCATGCAAGCGTGGAACTAGGCGAAGGCATTCGCGCCGATTGCCGGCTGGATACTACAACTCCCGCGGCGGAAAAAGAAACGCGCAGCAACACCCAATCCCCAAAGCCGGATTTATCTTCGCTGGGTTCCATGCTGCAAGCACGCTGGAAGGGCAATACGTCCGGAAACAGCGCTAAGCCGGAGCCGTTTCGCAGCGGCCAAATCCGCAACTTTCGCATCGCAAAGCTGGATCCCACCGTGAAGAAAATTATTTTGGATCTGGCGTGATTCGAACCGGCGTTCTTAGAGACGGAACTCCGCGCAACTTCAGCCACCTCCGCGGCGGTCTTATGAGGACGCCCTACCCGCACGCGCGCTTGCGCTTTGGTCATTTGCAGCGCGGCTTCCTGCCGACCGGTTGGCGACTGCCTGCTCGAAAAATGGTATGCTTCTGCCAATCTACTTGGTTTGAATATTGCATAGCATAAGCAACACAAGCAGCTTGGCCATCGCAGGCTAAGAAAAATTTCTAACGCAGAAGGATAATTTTCTATGATGAGGAATCAGCAAGGCAGTGCCGCAGTTCAGGTGGTTTGGGTTCTAACCGGCATCGTGGTGATGGTCGTCGCACTTCTCTTGTTGAAGGAATTGAAGCCCGGGCCGGCCGTGACATTTAAAACGCCCTATCAAGCAGTCCTGCTGACCAACGGCACTGCGTATTTTGGCAAGCTCGATGGTTACGGCACGCCTCGGCCTGTTCTGAAAGAGGTTTACTACATCGTTAGTCAGACCAATCCCGAAACCAAACAGACCAACAACGTCCTGGTCCGGCGGGGGAAAGAACTCCACGAACCCGGCGACATGCATCTGAATCCCAACCAGATTCTGTGCGTCGAGGACGTAGGCCCGAACTCCAAAGTGGCGCAGTTGATCGCCCAGCAGCAGGGACATTAACGCCGATCTTGTGGCGACAGCCGCCCTCGGCTGTCCCGCCGGGCGAAGCCTGGCAGCGCCCTAGCGAAAGATACCCGAAAGGCTTCGAAAGAATTCCACCGGCGTGGCAATACGCAACGACGATTTCTGTGCGACCGCTTTCGTGAAATGTTTGGTGTTGTGTGTGAGCAGCCAATCCGGTTTGCTCGCCACGGCAGAAAGCAGCACCGGAACATCCGCAGCGTGCCGGATCAAGTGCCGACTAGAACGGACAAGATCGTAGGCTGGATATGGAACGATCTCGGGTTTGGTTAACTTAATAAGGCGGCGATAGTCTTCGATCAACCGCTCGGCGTTGAGCGCAGCCAATCGCTCCGCGTGCAGCATCAGATTCTCTTCCACCTCATCACGAACCACTTCAGCCAATACCAGTTTGCAGACTTTTGCTGCGCACAGGGACAATGTGGCCTTATCGACTCCCCACGGAGACACGATTCCCGCAGTCAGGACATTTGAGTCCAGGAACAACCTGATTCTGCGCTGGTTCGTCACCTGCCCCGAGGATGACGTCGCCGGGTGGTTGCTGAAGATTTCTTTTGGTAGCGACGCTCGTAAACGCGATTGCGGGCCGCAGGAAGTGAAAGCAGCAAGTCTTTCGGCTTGAGGCCCGCCGTAGTCAATCTGGCACCGACCTCCTCACACAAGCGCTCAAAGCGCTGCTGCTCAGGCACAAGGATGAGGCCATCTCCCAAACGCAGCACCGCAAAGGGTGAGCCATTTCCCAAGCCGAGATCTTCGCGGAACTGTTTGGGAACAGTAAGCTGACCCTTTTCGCCGATCTTGGTCGTCGCCAAGTATTCAAGAGTGGGATTCTGGGTGGCCATCGCAGGTAGGAAAATCCTACCACACAATCCGGCCCCGGGACTACTACCCGATCGCCCGTCGCCCGCTCGCTTCCCTAATCCATCTCGCGCATCTGCCCCTCTGCCGCACGCATGCCCGCGCCGGCGGCTAGCGAAGACTCTTCTTTCTTCTTCTGCCAGTCAGCCTCGGCCAGCACGGTAATCGCTTCCATCTTTTTCTTCTTCAATCCCGAGTTGATTCCCGGCAGATCTTTCTGCGCAAGCTTCTGGAAGTCGTCGATTACGTCCTGCAGTTCATGATCCAGCGATTCGGTCCGCGCCACTTGATAGTCCGTGGGTTTCCCGTCGTATCCCGCTACCGCGCCGTAGAGTTGTCCAAGATGTTCCCGGATTCGCTCTTCGCCGGTAATCATGCCGCCTTCTTTAGTAGCTACGATCTTCGATCGCAATGTGTCGCAATCGGCGGCGAGTTGCTGCAGTTGTTTGCGTAATGGATCTTTCTCCGCCAGCTTGGCTGCGCGTGCGTTGGCTGCATCGCGCACTCCCTCGATCGCCGCCACGCCGTACGTCATGTGCTCGAGTTCCCTGTAGATCTTCATCGAAAGCTCGAACTCCGCCTTGCGCTCCTCGATCGAATACTTCGCGCGCGGATCCATTGCGACGTCCAATTGCTCGGTATAAGTCTGGTCCCCCTTGGTGAGTTTCACTGTGTACTTGCCCGGTAAAACGCGCGGCCCCTGTGCCGCTTCAAACAGCGCCGACGCTGCCGGAGCCACCGCCGGCGGCTTCACTCGCATTCCCCATCCAGCGCGGTTTAATCCGCGGTGTTTGCCGCCCGCCACCGTGTCCACCAGCTTCCCGTCCTGATCGAATATTTCGATCTTCAAATCTCCGAAAATATGCCGGCCCTTTTGGTAGTAGGTGATCTGCGCATCCCCGGGACGGCTTCTGCCGTGGAAAGTTTCGTCGCCTTCTGACCAGCCTCCGAACACATCGAAATACTGGATCGATGGACGCCCGGGCAGCAGCGTCGCATCTTTCGTCATTACGTCCGGTGTAAGCGCACGCAGTGGAGAAATATCATCCACAATCCAGATGCCGCGTCCGTGCGTGGCCAACACCAGATCGGATTCACGCGCTTGCACCACAATGTCGTCTACTGGCACGGAAGGAAAGTCCGTTCCCTTGTATTGCGCCCAGCGCTGTCCGCCGTCCACCGAAATGTAAAGGCCGAATTCGGTGCCCAGGAAAAGCACGTTGCCGTTCACCGTGTCTTCCTTGATCACGTGAGCAAAACCGCGCACGCCGCTATCCTGTGCCGGAAGCGCCGTCCACGTTTTTCCGTAATCGGTGGTCTTGTACACATAGGGCTTCATATCGCCAAAGGTGTGCCGGTCGAACGTCGCGTAGGCGGTCCCGTCATCGAAGCGGCTGGCCTCAACCGTCGAGACCCATGAATTCTTTCCCAACCCGCTGACGTTCCCCACCACATTGGTCCAGGTCTTCCCGCCATCGCGTGTAATTTGAACATTGCCGTCGTCGGTGCCCACCCAGATGATCTGCCCATTTTTCGGCGATTCCGAGATCGAATAAATTGTCGTGTACATCTCCGCCGAAGAATTGTCGACGGTCACCCCACCGGATTCTTCCTGCTTCTGCTTCTCCGGATCGTTCGTCGTCAGATCGGGCGAGATCCGATCCCACGACTGACCGTGATCGCGCGAGCGAAACAGGAACTGCGCCCCAATGTAGATCGTCCCCTTTTCGTTGGGGCTCATGTGGATAGGCGTGTTCCAGTTGAAGCGCAGCTTGCCCTCGCCATAATTCGGCCAGGGCTTCAAGCCGCGAATTTCGTGGGTATATCGATTCACCCTTCCAATCTCGCCGCCTTGCGCCTCGGCGTAAACATAGTCGGGATCGGAGGTATCTTCGAACATCCAGAAGCCATCGCCGCCGTACATATTTTCCCAGCGCGAATTGGTCACGCCGCCCGGATACGATGAATCGCCCACCCATGAACTATTGTCCTGCAAGCCACCGTAAACGTGGTACGGGTCCGCGTTGTCCGTGCTCACGTGATAGAACTGCGAAACCGGCAGGTTCATCTGATGTTTCCAGCGATTGCCACCGTCCTCGCTGCGCCACAATCCGCCATCGTCACCGGCGATCACGATATTTGTGTTCTTGGGATCGATCCACACGTCGTGAAAATCGCCGTGGTCGTTGCCAGAAACCACATTGAAGGTTTTTCCTCCATCGTTGCTCAGCAACAAAATTAGATCGGGCTTGAAGATTTTGTTTTCATCCTTGGGATCGACGATTAAATTGCCGAAATAAAATGGACGCCACACCATGTAATTGCTGGCATCGAACTTGGTCCAGGTCGCGCCGCCGTCGTCGGAGCGGTACAGCCCTCTTCCCTTTTCAGCCTCAATGTTGGCATACACAACCTTCGGCTTCGACTCAGCCACCTGCACCGCGATGCGCCCATAGGGCTTCGGCGGCAATCCTTTGGCATTCTTTTCATTGATTTCATTCCACGTAGCTCCGCCGTCCGTCGACTTGAAAAGTCCGCTCCCTGGCCCGCCGGAGCGGAACGTCCAACCCTGCCGCCGGAAATCCCACATCGCCGCGTAAATCGTCTTCGGTTCTTGCTTGCTGCGCGCGATCATGGCACAGCCGCTGGAACCATTCGCGCCCGCCAGAACTTTCTTCCAGGTCTTGCCGCCGTCGTTCGTCTGGTAAACTCCGCGCTCGTCGTTGTCGTCCCACAGATGCCCGGTGGCGCAGGCCAGCACATCATTGCTGTCGCTCGGATTCACCAGGATCTTGGCGATGTGCTCACTGGCTTTCAACCCGACGTTGCTCCAGTTCTCGCCCCCGTCGGTCGATTTATAAACCCCATCGCCCACCGACACGGTGTTGCGCGTCCAAGCTTCGCCCGTACCCACCCAAACGATCTTCGAGTTCGATGGATCAATGGCGACCGCGCCGATCGACTGCACGTCTTCCCGATCGAAGACCGCCTTGTAGGTGGTGCCGCCATTCACCGATTTCCACACTCCGCCGCTCGCCGCGCCCACGAATACCGTAATGCGGCCATTCTCTTCGACCGCATCCACCGCCGCAATGCGTCCACTCATGGTGGCCGAGCCAATGTTCCGTGCCGGCAATCCCGATACGGTTGCCGAGTCGAAGCGGTACGGCGCCTGCGCCCCAGCCGGCAAACTCGCGCACAGCGAGGCCATCAACACAATCACTCCCCAGGAATTCCGAGCGGATGCTTTCATGGTTACCAGTCCTTTTCCACGCCAATGATTTTTCGTTGTCTTCTTCATGTTCATCGCAGCATGTTCATCGCAGCATGTTCATCTCAGCATGTTCATCCCAGCGATTCAGTGAACCAGGTCAGTGAACCCCGACCATCCCGGATTTCTTTTCCTCGGTTCGCAAGCGACGCCGGCAGAGCAAAGTCAGAATCTTGAAGAGGCACGTTCACTTCGATCTTTTCGATCGTGGTCACCTGTGCCCCAGGATTGTTTCTGGACCCTTCCGAGATCGAGAACGGATACATGACTCCATCCACCGGCTTGTAGGATCCCAGGTCGACCACCCGTTCCCTCACCGATCCGCGGATAAACTGCTGAATTTCTTTGCGGATTTCAAGATAGGTGTCGGGGTCGAGATAGTAATAGATGATGTCACCGTTCTTTAGCGTAACCTTCAGCCGCAGCGCGTCATCGCCATCCACCGCATCGTGTCCCAGGTACTCGATCGTGTTTCCCTTCGCAGCGTAGTCCACCAGAGGACCGTCAAAATCCGCGGCCAGCAACAAGTCCCGCAGATTGTCCTCGCCCATCAACTCGGGATCTTTGCGTCCGCGAAAGGGCTGGGTCTGCCAGCCGTTCGAGCCGTCATACGCCTGCACGGCGGTCATTCCTTGTATGGTCACGTTTTGCCGAACCAGATCCGGACGCATGTTCATCTGTTTCAAAACCACGACGCGGCCTCTGCCGCCCTTGACTTTGCCCGTCGTAAGCCGAGTCTTGGCCGACTTGATCTTCTCGATCCCGCCTTTGGCCTCGATGTTCTTGCTGACCAGTTCCTCCGCGGTCTGAGGGTACGCAAACCCGCTGAAGCACGAGACTGCAACAAGAACCATCACCACCCGACGCATAGCCCAACTCCTGATTTTGGTTGTGGTCTTCATTCCGATGGATCTTCATCCCGACGCATCAGTGAATCCCCACGATCCCCGACTTCTTTTCCTCAGTCTTCAGTGACGCCGGCAGCACAAAATCCGCGGGATCGATCGTCACATTGGCTTCTATCTTTTGGACCGTGTCCGTCTGCTCGTCGGGATGGTTCTTCGGTCCCTGCGAAATCGAGAAAGGATACATCACCCCATTCACCGGCTTATAAGAACCATATCCCACCACGCGATCGCGTACCGAGCCGCGTATAAACTGCTGAATCTCCCGGCGAATCTCGATAAAGGTGTCGGGATCGAGGTAGTCATAAATGATGTCGCCGTTTTTCAGCGTGACCTTCAACCGTAGCGCGTCGTCGCCATCCACCACGTCGTGCCCAAGGTACTCCACGGTGCTGCCTTTTTCTTTGTAATCCACCAGAGGCCCGTCAAAGTCGCCATCCAGCAACAGGTCGCGCATGTCGTCCTCGCCCATCAACTCCGGATCTTTCTTCCCGCCAAAAGGCTGTATCTGCCAGCCGGTAGCGCCGTCGTAAGCCTGCACCGCCGTCATGCCTTGCAGGGTAAATGTCTGCCGGATCAGGTTCGGCCGTTCGTTCTCCTGGCTCACCACTGCGACAAAGCCGTCTCCGCCTTCGAACTTGCCGGTCATACGCAGGGTTTTGATGGCTTTCATCTTCTCCATCCCGCCCCTGGCCTGGATGTTCTTGGCAACCAGTTCGTCGGCGGTTTGAGCCAAGAGAAGCGCAGAAGAACGCGAGGAAAACGGAGCGAAGCAGCAGACAGCAAGCAGCACTATCACAGCGTGACGCATCGATCGACTCCTGTTTGTAGAGGAACTTAAAGAACCCTGGGAAAACGGGAAACAGTACTGTACTCGGTAGTAGACGTGTTGATCAAGTGGAGGTGAGCGGAGGAGGTAGCTCGCAGAAACTGGTTCCGGCTGTGCCATCCGCCCCTAAGTTTCTCGGCTTCGCTTTACATTCGCCTACGGCAATGGCACACTTCTCGCAAGAGGAACATGATTTCCACAGGATCGCGATTATTCGGAGTTGCGTCGATGACGGTGAGCCATTTAGGTTTCAATCACATGGCAGGACATCCTATAGCGGTCGATTTGTTTGCTGGGGCAGGCGGCCTCAGTCTTGGGTTTCAACTGGCAGGATTCGATGTTCGTGCCGCTGTTGAGTACGACCCGATTCATTGTGCGGTCCACGAGTTTAATTTCCCGCATTGCGCGGCGATATGTCGAAGCGTTACCGACATTGACGGGGAGTACATTAGGTCGCATTCGGGTATCGGAAAAGCCGATATCTCCGTGGTCGTCGGGGGTGCGCCCTGTCAGGGTTTCAGCCTCATCGGGTACCGGGCACTCGATGACCCGCGCAATCAACTGGTGTCGCATTATGTTCGACTAGTCAAGGAGCTCCAGCCAAAATATTTCGTCTTCGAGAACGTCAAAGGGCTGACCATCGGGCATCACAAGAAGTTTCTCCACGAGCTCATAGACGAGTTCAAGGGAATCGGATATTCCATTGCCGAGCCGTATCGGGTCTTGAATGCGCTCTGGTTTGGCGTGCCTCAAGACCGTGAGCGATTGTTCATCATCGGCGCCCGGAATGGGTCACCCCTGCCGTCCTATCCCGAACCGACCCATCAGCCTGATAGAACAATCCGAGACATTCGCAACCTGCCGCTGACTCCTACCGTCTGGGATGCCATCGGCGACCTGCCTGAAGTCGAAGAGTACGACGAATTGTTGGAGAGAGATTGGGTCGATGCGAAGTTCGGTCGTCCGAGCGAATACGCGAAAACTCTGAGCATGGCAAACGGCAAGCGCACTCTGAGACTGACCTCGAGCCTCCGAACCGTTCATACCCCAGAGTCCCAGAAACGATTCACCAAGACACGTCATGGATACGTAGAGGAAATCAGCCGATTTCTCAAACTAGACCCCGCAGGATACTGCAACACGCTTAGGGCGGGAACGGCGAGCGACCGGGGTGCCTTTACTTCACCGCGACCAATTCATCCACACACACCGAGATGTATAACCGTCCGCGAAGCGGCTCGCCTGCATTCTTACCCCGATTGGTTTCGCTTCCATGTCACAAAGTGGCACGGGTTTCGGCAGATTGGCAACTCCGTCCCGCCGCTCCTCGCAAGGGCGGTCGCGCTTCAGGTCGCCGCCGTATTGCCGCAGACATTAGGGCCCAATGTTGGAAGCGCAGCTCCTAAACTTGGCGACCCAGCTTTGCTATCGTTGAGCATGTCAGAAGCGGCGGCACGCTACGGAGTTGCATCGGATGTCGTCCCGCGAAGAAAACGAAATACAGAACTCGCATATGCTTGAATCGAAGCCGAACCGCTACCAAGCGCTAATCAGTCGCATATTCCACGACCACTTCAAGAACGGCATAACTGAGTTCGAGTTCGAGCGAACTGAGCTCAGCAGCAACGCGAAGAAACTAAGGATAAAGCTGCCGGACAATCTCGGCGACATAATTTATTCGTTTCGCTACCGAACATCTCTCCCCGACGACATCGTCAAGACTGCTACCACAGGCAAAGAGTGGATTATCGAACCCGCTGGCCGCTCCCGCTATCGGTTCAAACTCGCCGGCGTCAGCCGCATAATTCCCAACCCCGAGCTTCTAGCTATCAAAATCCCCGACGCGACCCCAGAAATCATCGCGGGCAACGCCCTGAGTGACGAGCAGGCGCTTCTCGCCAAAGTTCGCTATAACCGACTTATCGATATTTTCCTCGGCATCACGACCTACTCGCTTCAGAGCCATCTTCGCACCACAGTTCCAAACATGGGCCAGATTGAGATTGACGAAGTGTATGTCGGCGTCAACAGAAATGGCCAGCAGTTTGTCGTGCCCGTCCAGGCTAAGGGCGGCACCGACAAACTCGCAACGATTCAGACCTCGCAAGATGTCGCTTGCTGTCGTCAGAAGTTCCCAACGCTCACATGTCGGCCTGTCTCCGCTCAGTTTATGGCGGACGACATAATCGCTCTGTTCGAGTTCGCGATGAGAGGGGATGACGTCAAAATCGCGGAGGAGCGGCACTATCAACTCGTCCCGGCAGATTCAATCCAAGCCGAGGATTTGAAGACGTACGCGACCCGTTAGTCGCGAACCACAAACTGCAATGGACAGGGTTACGCGAGAAGTTCGGTCCAAAATCATGGCCTCCGTCCGCTCGTCGGGAGGGACGACCGAACGGAAGATGGAAACGCTCCTCCGGCTTCGGGGAATACGCGGTTTCAGGAGGCAATGGCCAGTCGCCGGGAAACCGGATTTCGCATGGCCGAAATCGAAGGTTGCTTTATTCGTCGATGGATGCTTCTGGCACGGATGCCCACGTTGCGACCGCCCGTCGAAAACCAATACGAAATTCTGGAAGTCCAAGATCGTTTCTAATCGCCGAAGAGATGTAAGAGTCGCTCGAATGCTACGGAACGAAGGATGGAGCGTGCTTCGTGTGTGGGAGTGTAGGATAAGCGAAGAACGCACTCTCTCGCGCATCATTCGCTCCATGAATCGCGGAGGCGCTTCCCCAACTCCCGAATCGCTGAAGCCGCGTGTACTCAAGAAACGGGAGACCGGCGAGCGGACACGATACCCGTTGTGACATCTAACCTTGCGATCCACAGCCCCAATCACCCATCATCCTAACGAGCGGAAGGGGATAACATTTTCGTGACGAGGCCCGCGCAAGCTAACCTCTTTGTTTCACGGATTTTGATATCTAAGTCTTTTATCGGACGTATTTTGCGGAGAATTTTGCGCTAACGCGATGATTCCAATGGCCCGGCAAGGAGGGGGGAGGGGGGGTATACCCAAGAGGGTACAGACCGGGGAGCGCCGAGACTGCAGGTCTCAGTGGGTAAACGAAAAGTTCAGCCCGGTCGTGAATATCACATCATTATCCTTGGTGCCCGTTGGCGGGTTGGAAACATAGATGTCGTTGAACTGGTTCTGCCAGCCCAGCCATTTGCTGATTTTTGTGACCGTGCCGAAGTCAAACTCTCCTCGATACTGCCCGCTATATCCGCTCGACAGGTCGGGATAGAGATAGAGCTTCTCCGTGATCACGGTGGTCTTCCCCGCCTTGTGCATCAGCTCCTCGCCCAGGGTAAGCGCGGCGAATCGCTGGGTCATGCCATAAGAGGTGTAACTGGGAGGAACCGTGACCGGCGTGACCACAGTTCCGTTCGAATAAGTTTCATGGGTGTAGTTGAGTCCGGCAAGAAAATCCAGTGTAGTGTGGTCTGACTTAATTGCATGAAAGCCGAGGCCGCCGCCGTAGACGCCGCGCAGATCAAGATCCTGCAGCGCGTTGCTCATGAAGTCGGCGCCCACAAAGGCAAAGGTTCGCGGCCCAAAGTTCCGGTCGTACCGAATTCCAGCCGTCACCAGATTGGCCACCGTGCTGGGAGTCGCCAACTCATTATTGGTCTCGATCGCAGTCGTATAGATCGTGATCTTGTCATCCAGCGTAGGATGCACGGCATTGATCGCCAATGCCAGATTGCTCGTCTGGCTATTGCCGCGGGCCAGCGAAAATCCTACGTCCGCCCCGCCGTTCCAACCGTGCAGCAACCCGGGATGCAGCGACTTATCGTAGGCGGCCTGCTCCGCGTCATTGCGGATCAGCACTACATTTCCCGGAGGAACTTCCACCGTTCCGCCCGATTTGGTGGCAACTTCGATTTTCCCATCGCTCGTGGTTACCGGGCCGACAACGGTCTTTTTGTCCGTTGTAGTGACGTGCAATTCTTTCTCGGTGGTGATCTGAGTGATCGCCGCAAACTGCACCGTCACGTCGCCCACATACTCAGTGTGCAGCACCAGTGTCTTGCCGTCGGACTTCACGATGGTACCGCTCAGGTGGTCACCGTTCTTCAACGTAATCTGATCGGCGAAAGCCGCAGATGCTAATCCAACAAATGCCATTAAGCCAATCGATTGAACTTTACGCAGCACAACCTACCTCCAGCTTCCAGAGTCAATTTTCACAGCTCAGATGCTATTTGCGCGGCTTGGGACTACTTGGAACGAAACAGGAAATGACGCGAGGGCGGCGGCTAAATCATAAACAGACACCGCCCGCGAAAGGAACTTCGGTTAGGCCTTGGTTTCCTTATTTTCGGCGGTCTTGCTCTGGTCGGTTGATGCTTGGGGTGGAGTATCCTTCATGCCCTCTTTCAAGGCACGAATCCCTTCGCCCAAGCCTTTGCCCAGTTCAGGTAACTTTTTGGGACCGAAAACCAGCAGGGCAATCGCAAAAATGATGATCAGGTGCGTTGGTTGAAACAAACCCTCAAACATCGGAACCTCCCAAGAACCACACTATTAGATCCTTATACGCTACCGGACGGCTACCAGGAAGTCAAACCTCCCAGCACGGTATCAAGAACCTATGCTTCAGCCACCCTGACTCATTCTCGGCCCATGCCGAGGGCGGGCGCTGTGATCAAAATCACAACGTTTCGTGACGGCTACATTCCCGTCATGGCCTCAGCCCGTTACTTCCGTGACCTTACCTCCGGCTGCGCCCGCAGGCTAATGTAAATCAGCGGTTCGAGATCAGCGCTGCCATCCGCAGCAGTGAGCGGTTCTGCCAGCGCAACCCAGCAAGCCAAACCGTCTCCGGAGAGTCGAGTGAAGCGCAAGGGCCTATCAGTATTTTTCTTTCTTCTTGGGGTGGCGCTTGCTGCCCAGTGCAGCGAGACTCAGCCCGTTAACTGTGTTCAATTAATGGCTTGGCTCACGGGCGGGGTACCCAGCGCGCGCCTGGTTCGCATCATTCAAGAGCGCGGCCTGGCCGAAGTTCCCGGCAAGGACCAGATTCACCAATTCGAAACCGCCGGCGCCGATCCCAGCCTGATCCGAACGCTCGCGAAGCCTTCCGCGGCCAATGCCGCAACGTCCGCGATACCCGCGCCGCTGTTGAAAGCCGCAGCCGACGCCAAAGCTCAGCACTTTCACCAGGCCGAACTCGATCTGCGCCCCGCCTTAATCTCCGATCCTCAGAATGCCGCGCTGCACTTCGCTCTTGGGGGTATGCTCGTCCGGCAGGAGCGCTGGGACGATGCCTTCGACGAGGTCAGCCTGGCCGCTGAACTCATGCCCGATTTTCCCGAGAATCACAGCAGCCTGGCGTACATTCTCTATCGCCTCGATGACGGTCCGAATGCGATTGCTGAAGCCCGCACCGCTCTAAGCATGGATCCGCAGAACGCCGAGGCCTACCAGTTTCTCGGCCTCGCTCTGTATTCCAACGGACAATACGCCGCGGCCGTTCATGCTTTCGGCGAGTCGCTCGCCCGCGATAACGCCAATCCTGATACTCATTATGATTTGGGCATCACGCTGCACGCCGCCGGAAATCAGCCCGCGGCCATCGCCGCCTATCGCGAGGCCATTCATCTGAACCCAGCTTTCTGGGAGGCTCATTCCAACCTGGCATTGACTCTGCACCAACAAAACAGGCTCGACGAGGCTATCTCCGAATATCGCGAAGCCAAGCGTCTTGCACCGGAGGAAGCCTCGGTTCGCAACAACCTGGGCAACACTTATTGTGACCAAGGCGACTTCGATGCCGCGCTGCTCGAACTGCGCGAACTTTACCGCCGGCATCCCGAGTGGGAACAGGGCCACGGGTGCCTGGCGCGCGCCTACATGTCGAAAAAAGATTATGGCAATGCCATCCAGGAATGGGAGTTGGCGGTTCGCCAAAATCCATCGAGTTCCACCGAACATCGCATGCTCGGCGAAGCCCTGGTGCTGGATGAGCAGTTGGAGGAAGGTGTCCGAGAGTTACGTCTGGCGGTTACCCTGAACCCGGATTCCGACAGCGCCCATCAAGGTCTTGGAACCGCGCTCTTTCGCCAACAGAAACTAACGGCGGCAGAAAAGGAGTTCCGGGAAGCGCTTCGGCTGAACGCTTCACCCGACAACCACTTTTCGCTGGCGGCCTGTCTGATGACCATGGACCGCTATGAAGAAGCTTTGTCCGAACTGGACGCCGCCGCGCGACTCGATCCCGAGCGCACACTCTATCGCGCCCGTCGCGAAGAACTACTCAAACTGATGAAAGAATCGAACTCGCGCTAGGCATTAGGACAGTGCCGGTTGTGTACTCCCGGCATTTTTAAACAGACCGAAGAGTTACCTACACTGGGGGATGTGGGGGAATCCATCATGGACCTGACGCGATCCGCACAAGCCGCAGCCGCCAAACTGGCGCAGTCCATTCCGCAGGCGGAAGCCGATATGAGAAACGATCTTCGGCATCTGCCTTCCGCAAAACCGGATCGGATCGGCGCAGCCGCTCCGGGTGAAGCCCCGCGGAAATCCTCGCACTACGGAATGCCGTGCTCCAAGTGTCACCTCTACTATCCCGCGAACCTCGATGTTTGTCCGACTTGCAAGAACACAGAGCGGGTTTCCCCCAATGTCGTCCCTGTGATTGCGAAATCGCAGGCCGCTGCCGAGCCCGTTCCCGATGCCGCCGTTGTGGACCAGGAAAGGGAAGCTTTCCTGAAGGAGTTCAAGTCGCAGCTTTTTGCGGCGCATGCCGAAGTGGCGAATTCACCAGTCGTCTGCGCATTAGGCGAATACCACATTCAAGGCGCCGAGGCGGCTTCGATCTGCAAGCCCTGTTACGACCGCCTGCAGGAACGCGTCGACGTGTGCGAAGCCGCTCTGCACATGGATGTGAAAGATGCGGCGCAAATCGTCTATGACGCCGTTTGGGCCGATCCTTCCGACCCCAGCAAGACTTATACGAATGCGGCCAGCGCCCTGCTCACCGAATTGCGCAAGCGCGCCGGAGTATCCAGCATGATCGGCCCCTTTCAGCCGCTGGGAAATTAACCCTATTGACCCCCTGAGGATCAGAACGTTCGCAGAAAAGCCTCTGCGCGGCCTCCTTGAAGACTAACCGCGCGCTCTAGGCAAGCACGTCCAGCCCGCTCTGGCTTGCATACACGCTTTGCAATATGGAAGTCGTGTTGTCGATGCTGCCGGAAGAAACAGTGCTCGGATTCAATGTGCTAAGAATTCCTTCGACCAGCTGCAGGGATTGGGCTGCGGCAGTATCCTCACTAGCCTGCGACGTCGAAGCAGAGTTGTTGAAATCGCCCTGGACGGTGGTGAAAGCAGACTGTGCAGTGGATAGATCGCCCGAACTCAGTGCGCTGCCGAGCGCTGATAGATCGGTGGCGAGTTGAGCATTGCTAACCGAGGTGCTGCCAGTCGAAAGCTCTGAATTCTGGAAGAGCGTCTGCAGCGTCTGAAACGCCGACTGCGCGCCGTTCAGGTCGCCCGACGAAAGGCTGCTTTGCAAAGTCTGCAATGCCTGTTGCTGAGGAGGGTTGCTCGACAGCAGCACGTCCTGACTTAGACCTGCTGCCGAAATCGGAGTAATGGACATGGTTTCTCCTCGTTGCTCCTACGGAGCACGGCCACGAGTGTTAGCCCATGGCGCCTTGTCTAGAACATCGGCATAAAGGCTGCAAAACTTTAGAAAGCATCTGCGAGCCAGCATAAAAAAGCCCGTACGCTCGAAACAAGCAGCTTACGGGCGATTCGCAGGAAGAACCGGATTCCGATCGCGAGCAGAGTTATTCCGGCTTCAGCGCAACCCATTTCTTACCAGCGTAGAGCTTGTAAGCGGTGCCATCCTCTGCCAGTTTTAAGGGAACCGCACGCTTCAGCGATGCATCCGTCTGGTAGGGGACGCTGAGTGCGTCTTCGTTCGCCACATTCATGACTATGAACTTGTCTGCCGTGAATCCAAAGCCATACGCCCCGGGCGCCAGTTCCGAGCCGCCAATGTTCAGTTTGGATTCGGTGACGAGCATACCCTGATATTTTTCCTGGATGGCGGTGGAGTATCCCGAAGCATCTACCAGAGAGGCGAATGTGACTTTGCCATTGGCGGTTTGAAATCCGGTCGCGTTCCGCAGCTGGGTGGGCGCTTTCTTTCCGCGGAAGAAGAACTCGGACGGTACAACGTTCTTAAGTTCGTCGGCGCTCAACAAGTGTTGGGCCGCATTCTGTGCCAACCCGACGCTCAGAAGCACCGTTATGAGTGCTCCCACTGCCGCTGCTCGGATGTTCCTCATGAAATTGATCCTCGAAAAATGGGTTAAGAAAGCTCAGGGGAACTCTAACCTGTCTCCGGCAGCGGGCGCAATGTGGCGCGTGCTGAGTACGGAGAATTGGTTCAAGAATCTCACTTTATCCGCAAGATTCGGATAGCCCACTGCTAAGCCGTCAACATAAGCTGGTCCTATCATGACTGTCGCCAACAATACTTTCCCTGACGTGACTGCCGATGCCATACTCGCAGAGGACAGAACCAAGCTGATGCCAGTGGCTCGTGCCAAATCGAACAAGCTAGCCGACGCCGATCGTCTGAATCACAGTCGTCTAATTGACGACCAGTTCTGGGATGCTGTGGTTGCGCGTGACTCCGGCCACGACGGAAAGTTTGTCTTCGCCGTGGCAACGACTGGCGTCTACTGCCGGCCATCGTGCCCGGCGCGGCGGCCGCGGCGCGAGAATGTGACGTTTTTCTCGCGGCCGGAGCAGGCGGAGAAAGCGGGCTTTCGTGCCTGCCTGCGTTGCCGGCCCAGGTCAGTCAGCGGCCACGCGCAATCCGACTCGGCGAAAGAGATCTGCCGCTACATCGAACAGCATCTCGATGAGCCGATCACGCTTGATCGGCTGGGCAAGGCGTTTCGGCAAAGCCCGTTCCATCTGCAGCGGCGCTTTAAAGCGGCGCTGGGAATCACGCCGCGCGAGTACGCCGATTCCTGCCGGATGCGCCAGCTCAAGCGCAATCTGCAATCCGGCGACAATGTAACCCGCGCCATGTATGACGCGGGTTACGGCTCCAGCAGCCGCCTTTACGAGAAGACCGCATCGCAGCTTGGAATGACGCCTGACAAGTATCGCCGCGGCGCCATCGCTGCCGCTATTCGCTATGCTTGCGCCGACTCGCCGCTGGGACGCATGCTGATCGCGGCGACGGAAGTTGGCATTTGCTCGATCCAGTTCGCCGGCTCCGATGGCGAGTTGATCGAAGGCCTGAAGCGCGAGTTTCCTTTTGCCGTGCGCAAACCCGACGAGGGCGGACTGCAAGCCTGGGTCGCAGCCTTGCTCTCGAAAATGTGGTCGCGCCTTGCTCTCGAAAATACCGGCAAAGAATTGAATGCCGCACTGCCTTTGGATATCCGCGCAACTGCGTTTCAGCGGCGCGTGTGGACCTATCTGCAGTCGATCCCGTTCGGCGCGACGCGGTCTTACAGCCAGGTGGCGAAGGCGATTGGGCAACCCAGCGCCAGCCGCGCCGTGGCGCGTGCCTGCGCGACGAATCCTGTCGCAGTTGCGATTCCTTGCCATCGCGTGGTCCGCGGAGATGGCAACATCAGCGGCTACCGCTGGGGCGTGGAGAGGAAGAAAACTCTGTTGGAGATGGAGCAGCGGGGAGTGTAAGCGCTCGGCTTCGGGCTTCGGCTATCGGGCTTCGGCAAGAACGATCAAGGTCAAAACGATCACAGCTCGTTCCCATTAAGAATTCAAGAATCAGTATCCGGCTTCGCGTCCGTGGCGGACGGCCAATATCACGATCTCTTTGCCGTCGTAATGATATAGGGCGACGTAGGCCCCACGTCCGAACTCAATCACCCACTCGCGAAATTCGGGCGGCATTTCTTCGACCGGGCGGCCAATCTCCGGATGCTTTCCCAGCGCTTTGATGCCCTGCCGGATTGCCTTGATAGCGCGCCTGGCGGCGTCCCGGCTCTTGAGAGCCAGGAAATCATGAAGACGGGCCACGTCCAGCAGCGCCGGCTGGGACCACCTCAGGCGCGGCATTTAGGAGTTGCCGCCTTCTTGCCCGCTTCGAGTTTGGCCAGCCAGGCGTCGGCTTCTTCGGCGGTAGCGTGCAGGCCAGTGGTCTGATAGTGGGCCCAGGCGGCGAGCGCGTCTTGCCGGAATTGCTCGCGCTTCTCTTCGCGTTCCACATATTCCTCGATGGCTTCGCGCATGAGCCAGTGCGGCGACCGACGGCGGGCCGAGGCCAGGCGGCGTACGCGCTCTTTGATCTCGACATCGAGCTTCAGGCTGGTGGTGGAGGGATTCGGCATGATGGGTGCTCTAAGGTGTTACCTTGTGACACTTTAACACATGTGTGCTCTATACACAAAGCTCTCTCACCAGACTACAGAGCTTGCATTTATCGACTGGCCTTTGTTTTGCCATGATCAGACATTCTAGCGTGCAACTCCCGCCCTCCTTTTGGCTGGCGACGTTGGAATTGCGACGTTCGCCCTCAACCTGCGGCGCTTCGGCGGGCCACAACGGCCCAGTTCACGAACGCCAGCGCGATGGTTGCGATCAGGATCAGGGATTGGCCGAAATCCACGCGCGTTACCAGTATCACGCACAGGATCACACCGAGTACAGCAAAGAAATTTCCGGCGGGCAGGTGGAACATTGCGTTCGCGCCTTCGGGCTGCTTGCGGCGCAGGACGGGCAGCGCGGCGCAGCCTACGGCGTAGTAGAGGAGGCGGGCTACGGCGGAGAGGGTTACGTTCCACTTGAAGTCGCCGAGCAGAGCTAATCCCCAGACCAGGACCGCGAAGACGAGGATTGAAACATAGGGGGTGTGAAAGCGGCGATGGACGGCGGCGAAGGCTTTAGAGAGGTCTCCTTGCTCGGCGAGAGCGAAGGGAACGCGGGGCATGGCGAGAATTTTTGCGCTGAGATATCCGTAGAAAGAGATTAACGCACCGATGGCAACCAGAGCAGCCCCTACGGGACCAACCGCGATTCGTGCCACGTCGGCCAGCGGGCGCTGGCTGTGCGCGGCGTTGGGCAGGACTCCGACGACCACCCACTGGATTAACGCGTAGAGCACGGTGCATAGCAACAGAGCCGTGAACAATGCGAAGGGAGCGTCGCGGCGGGGATTTTTCGCTTCGCTCATGGGAGCGAGCGCGGTTTCAAATCCGCCGTAGGCGAAGACCAGGAGCAGCATGGCTTTGAGCCATTGGCTGGTACCGGGGGAGGCGATGGGTGGAGATGCAATGGTCCAGTGGTGGTTGTAGAGCACGAACAGTCCGAGAACGATCACGGCGAATAGCGGCACGAGTTTGGCGGCGGTGAAAAGATTGCTGACTTGCGCTCCGGCGCGCACGCCGCGAATGTTGATCAAGGTCAGAAGGCCGACCAGCGCCGTCAGAATGAGAGCTCGGGGTACGGGGTCTTTGGCGTGCGGGAAGAATTCTCCGAGATAGATCACAAAAAGGTTGGCGTTGGCGGCGGGGGCGGCGACTTGGCCGAGCCAGAGCATCCACGCGGTTTGAATGCCCATGAGTCGTCCGAAGGCAACACGGGCGTAGAGATAGGGGCCGCCGGCTTGTTGAAAGCGCGACGCAACTTCGGCGAAGCAGCCGATGATGACGCTCATTCCTGCGCCGGCCGCAAGTACGGCATAGGGGCTGTAGTTGCCGATAATACCCGCCACGGTGGAAGGAAGCCCGAAGACTCCGCTGCCGATGATGGAGTTCACGACCAGCGCAACCAGACTCCAGCGGCCGATGGCGCGGATGAGTTCGTGGCGAGGGGCGGTTGAGTTAGGTTCGGGGGAAGGAAGTGGCTCGGTCATCGCGCGTTTGTATCACAAGTGAAGATGCTCGGAAAGGGACGCAGTGGGGAGAGCAGCTTCGTCGAGACCCCGGCCGCTCAGTGCGACGGGCTTCCAATTCGGCGCGCCTCGCTGGCTCAGGGCAGGCTCCGGCTTGGACAGCCGAGGCGGCTGTCGCCACGTGGTCGGTGGTGACTTTGGAACAAATTGCGACTGCACTATTGGCTGCGGTGAAGAAATCAACCTTGGAAACTAAGGTTGCGATGCGCTGAACATACGTGCGATTGGCGTGAAAAGCCTTGCCAGTAGCGGATTTCAGCATCATACGCCCGATGGGCATCAGTCGTCAGACCAAAGTAATTGCTTGAATTACGAAAGCGCATGATCGTGGGACATCTATCCGCTGCAGGCTGGCGATGAGATGTTCTATCGATACTCCAAACCACACAATGGCCACAGGAATCGATCCGGAGATGGATGACCTTCATACGCGCATGATGCGAGTTACCGAAGATTTGCGTGTGATTCAGCGCGAGCTGAACTGCGCCGCCATGCAAGCGCCCAGCGATCCGGAATTGATGGAGGCACTGAGCGCGCTGCCAGAGACGGAAGCCATCCAAGTTCTATGCAAGTCGCTCGATCAGATGCGCCACTTCCTCTGGTTCTACAGCCAGGTGATGAGCAACGACCCCGAACTCGGAGACAAACTGCGCCAGTCGAATGCGTCGAAGACGGTGGAAGACGGCAAGCTGGATACTTCTTTTTTGGATCAGCTCACGCGGGCCGATGAGGCGTTGCTGTTGCGTTATATGGCGGAAGCGAAAGAACGAAAGCCAAATTAAGCGCCTCGGACGAGCGTCCTTCTTATTTCTCCATTCGGACTCAGCACTACAATGTTTGCTTCAGCGCCCGCAGTAATTTGTCCGTGTTGCCGGAGGCCTGTGGCTGCTGTGGGGTTCAGGGTTGCGGCGCGGACCGCGTCCCGCAGGCTCCAGTGGGAAAATTGGGTCACGTTGCGCACGGCGCGATCCATGGTGAGGACGCTGCCGGCGAGTTTGCCATCCGGTTCGCCATGAACCGTGCAGCGGCCATTTTTTACTTCGACCTGGATGGGGCCGAGTTGATAGGTGCCGTCGGGCATGCCAGCGGCGGCGGTGGCATCAGTGATCAGAACGGCGCGTTCGACACCTTTGGCCCGCAGAAAAAGCTTCACCACTTCGGGCGCGACGTGAATTCCATCCGCGATGATGTCCGCGCTGAGTTGCTCGCTGGTGAGCGCTTCGCCGAGGATGCCGGGCTCGCGATGATCGAGCGGACGCATGGCATTGAAGGTGTGCGTGGCGTGGCGGGCGCCGGCCTTCACCGCAACGCGGGAAGTTTCCATGGTGGCGTCGGAATGGCCGATGCTGACGCAAACGCTGCGGCGCGCGGCTTCGGCGATTACTTCGATCGCTCCGGGGAGTTCAGGAGCGATGGTCATCATTCTGACGTGACCGCGCGCGGCCTGCCAGAGGCGTTCAAAGATCTCCAGCGTCGGCTCGACCAGATTTTCCGGAGGATGTACGCCGCGGCGCTTGTGACTGAGAAATGGACCTTCCAGATGGATGCCAAGCGGAAGAGCCTGAGCCTGGTCGCCATTGACCGTGCGGGGGATGCCTGCGCCGCTTCGATCGCGTCGGCAATGCGTTCAAGAGCGGTGCAAGTCTGATCGAGCGGCGCAGCAACGGTGGTGGGAAAGTAGCCGGTGACGCCGTGCGTCGTCAGAAATTTGTTGAGGTGCTGCAAATCGGCGAGCGAGGCTCGCATAACGTCGACTCCGGCGCCGCCGTGCATGTGGATATCGACAAAGCCCGGGGCCAGAATGGCGTCTAGGAAATCGCGGGTAAAGTCAAGCACGGTTGCCTCGTCGGAATCTCTTCTCCGTCCGCGAAGATACAGCGGAAATGCGGCCCTCCTCAATAAACAAGAGCGGGTTTAATATCTCTTCCCGCGGCGTATACAGGCGATGAGCGCAGAGAACGATCATGGGAAATTGTTCGCTAAGAATTCGTTGATGCGGAGCTTCGCTACCCGGTGCGCCACTAGTGTAGCGCGAAAAATGTATCGGCAAGCGGGAACGAACCAGCGAACGGTACGATGCTATAATCTGAATGCCCATCAAGAAGCAGAGCGCGGGTGGATGGCCTTCCCTGTTGCCGCCCGCAGCCTAGTCGGGGAGTGGCTCAGCCTGGTAGAGCACCTGGTTCGGGACCAGGGGGTCGGAGGTTCAAATCCTCTCTCCCCGACCATCTTTTCTCTCGCCCATTCAATTGTTTACGCTGCCTTTTGCAGTTCAGTTTCTTCGGCGATTTTCGGTACATTCGGTACAAGTGAGGGCAACTCGAAGCCAAAGCCGCACTTCTCCGCCCACATTTTGCGGAACTGAACATCCTCTTTGATCTTGTCGTAGAGGTCGCTCATGGAATTCCCTGCGTGTGCCATCCAGTAATTACGAAGCCCGTCTGGACACTCGGTCTTGTTCCGCAGGTACGTGCTCCTGAAGCGACGGAACGCATGGTTTCCAGCTTTATGCGTCCCATCGAACGGGTTCACGAAGTTCAGTTGCTTCAGTGCTGGGTGTAGATGGCGACGGATTATGTTCGTGGGCGAGAGAGGCTTTCCCAATCGAGTGCAGAAGAGAAAGCCCGTCTTTCGGTCGGCAACGAACTCTCTGAGGAGAGCGGCAATCGTCGGGTGAAGGTCAACCTGACGAAAGCCGTTCTTTGTCTTGAGCCGTTGTTCGACCCTGCCGTGATGAACTTTCTGTTTGACGGAAATGGTCAAGAAGTCTGGAGAAAGGTGCTTGTCGATCTCGATACCAAGCGTCTCTCCGATTCTAAGACCAGTCGCACCAGACAGAATGAAAACCATCCGTTCCCGCATCTTCTTCCAGCGTGCTAAACCCGTCATCACTTCGGTCGAGAAGGAAGGCGTGTTCTGTTTTTCCTTCTCGACCACAGGCAGGTCGATAAACTCGGCGTTCCATTTTCGAGGATAGATTTCTTCGCCTTGTTCATCGACGGCGGAAGCTACTACCATCTTCACAACTGGAGCGTAATTATCGGTGATGGTCTTTGGAGACAAGCCTCCTTCCGACATCTTGGCAACGACGGTCTTCAAAACCGCATTGTTGATTTCGGACAAAGGCAAGTCTCCGATGTTTGGGTTGAGCCAGTTGTCAATACAGCCCTCCCAAGTTTCCAGAGTCGAAGCGGCAACAGGCTTCCGCCTCCTCTCCCTTACGTGGTTGAGCCACCACTTCGCTTGTTCACGAAACGTGACACCGTGTCTTCGCTCGACGACCTGATTGAAATACTCCACAGTGTCGGCTCCGCTTGCCGCGATAATTTCACGAGCACGGCGTTCCCTTGCGGACTTGGACAGGCAACCTTTGCCTGAGATCGGGCAGATTTGCCTCCTCATGTGGCTTCGCTTTTCGTTCGCCTTTACATCTTGCCACCAACGAACAACCCACCACTTTCCGCTCCTTTCAATATGACCTTCTTGACCAGTTCGGCGGGACATTGACTTTCCTCTCCGCTTCACTGGTGTCGCGGCAACGACCTTAATATCACTTGTCGGGAATTGCAACAGATTGACTTGCGGTTTGCTGACTGGAATCAGGGCCGCGAGTCCTTGAGAGCAGCCCTCCCCGCTGACCCCGAGCGGCATGGCAGCGGACAGGATAACGCCACCGCTGGAGGCGGGTATCGAACCCGAAATGAGGATGCACTGTTCCAATGAGGCTGTCCTTCGAGACCACGGTCGGTTTTGCCATGCCAGTCATATCCCGTGAATTCTGCAAAGTCGTAGAACGAGAAATCTGAGGCGACCGAAACCTTGTAAGCGAGCCGAACTTCGAAATCGGCTATTGTTCAATACCCAAATTCCAGAGAACTTGACTGCTAATTTTCGGGTTTTTTTCGCGAAAAAGATGGAGTCAACCGTGGAGTTATCGCCAGACCGATGGAGGCGGGCATCCGTCCGCTGCACAAGTTTCCAAGACAGGATTACTAAGAGTTACCAACGTGCAGGAATCTTTTTGACCCCTGCCCGAAAACTAACCAAAAGAAATTTTGGAAGGTAGTATTACGATAGGGGATTTTTCTAATTCAACCCCTCGGAGGCTCACTGTATGGCTCAAGAACACAAAGACAAGAAAGACCAACTCGCATCCGACCTTGCTGGACTCATTTGCGTCCTCGAAGACCAACTCACTTGGATGCCCCACGGCTCAAGCGTAGCAAGGTGAAATATGACCTCATCCTCGCTGCCGTCACTGACAACCCCGAGGGCGGTGCAATTGAGGAAGCCGTTACCACCACCCACGCTCTGTCGCTAGTTCTCGTTCAGGTCCTTGCGGCTCCGGGCCGTTACGAAACCCAAAATAAAGGAGGCAACACGTGAAAGGCAATGAACAAGGAATCCAGAAAGCCGAGGGACTGATCGCTGGTTGGATAGCTTCTTCGGGGATCGACCCAGAGTCAAAGATCGAATACATCTACTCCAACAACGGGGCTCCAGTCTGGGGTCTATCTCCCATTATGTGGGAGAACCACGCAGCAGGTGATTACACCAAACACTCTGGCAAGAAAGTGGCGTGGCTATCTGCTCGTTGGGGTGCGGTGCGAGCCTCTGGTGCCACTTTGATTGGTGCGGTGATTCGTGACTCGAACTGGGAAATACAGCACATAGCCGCATTTGGCAAACGTAATCGGGTTTGGGTGATCGACGCCCTTGCCTGCCTGTGTGATGGATTTGTACCAGACAAGACGGGCGAGTATCTGGGTCGGGTAACGCAGTATGGAGACGACTACAGCGTCATTGCAGCCGAGACTCTCGAAATCGCGGTGTTGTAACTACGGAGGAGGTAACTATGACTAAGACGAAACTCGGTAAGCAGCAAACCGATGCAGTCATTACGATGTTCGTGGATGACGACGGAACGACGCTGTTTACAGCCTACACGGCAAGCTCGTGGAATAACGACGCTCGTGATCCCCAAGAAATCTTCTTCTGCTTTGCCAACTTACAAAATGGGGAAGACGGCTTCAAGGTGGAGTCACAAAAGGCGGAACGTGAAGCTGCATTAGCGGTGCTAGGGTATTTGTACCGGGCGGGCTACACACGGGTAGTCTGGTGCACGGCGAACTATGCCCCCGACTGGAAGCACAAACCTGAGTACGTGTGGCATGGAAGAAAAGCACAGGGACCGTGCCGATGCTGCCGTCCGTAGCCGGAAAACTAAGGGAGCTTGTTTTGGACGGACGAAATCTTGCAAAAGGGGAATGGACAAGAAGTTGGTATTAGAACTGTGAGGGAACTGATATATGACACCTGATCTGATCCACGTTCGCAATTTCTTGAGTCGGGACGAAGCTGACGCATTGCTGGAACGCATTCGCGTCGAGGCAGAGTTTCGCCAGAACTACATTCAGCTTTACGGTCCCAAGGCGATACCGAGGCTTGAGGCATGGTATGGCTCGTGGGACTATCCGTACTCGAAGGGAGTAGTGCTGAAAGCTGCCCCGATGCCTGACTACCTACAAGCCGTGATCGACAGGATCGCCGCCGCAGGATTTGGCACGTTCAACTCTGTGCTCGTCAATCGCTATCGCAACGGCAATGATTACATCTCGCCGCACAGCGATGACGACTATGGTGACCCAGAACCCACGATACCGAGCCTGACACTCGGTGCATCACGACCATTTCGGCTCGCGAAGATAATCAGCGGATCGAAACTGAATAAATCGACAACTGTGGAGTACATGCCGCAGCACGGCGATCTGCTCGTGATGAGGGGACGCACAAACGCTGAGTGGCAGCACTGGGTGCCGAAGACGGCGAAGCACATCGGAGAACGCATAAATCTCACGTTCAGGTGCGGGGATGTGCGATGACACTAGAGGACGCAGTGCGACTGCTTATACCGGAGGGCGAACTAGGCGATGAAGTACACGCTGAGATTTTGGCATGTGCTAAACGGGGCCTGATAAGCATCAAGGAGGACGGCACTCTTGTCCTTACCGAAGACGGCAGAAATGCGGCTCAGAAATTGTTGGGTGATCGGGACTCAGCTTGAACAAACGTGCTCGCCCGCATTGCCCAACAATCTTGGGAGATAGGGGCGAGCCGCTGGTCGTGATTCGACGATTTGAGGCTCCAGATGACAAAGCGTGAGAAGAGAATCCATTTTATGCGTCTGCTCGATATCGCTAACGGTCGCCCACCCAAGATCGACGAAGAGTATGACAAGCGATGGCACGAAGAAAAGCACAGGAACTTTGTAATCCGCCAACAAGCGTTCGGACGGATAAAGCTTGATGACTTTGAGAAGCCGCTCGTCAGCGGAGAATGCCGTGAGGGTTGAGTTCAGGTCGCCCCCCGGCCTTGGAAACCTTCGGATCACACGCCGTCGAACAGCCTGTGCGGGCAGCTTTTCCTGCTGAGACACGGTTCTACTACGTGCTTCCGTGGTTCCACAGGAGTTACTCATCAGTTGACTTCACGAGGAAGAAAAGCGGGCTTGGCTGGACGATGTGGAGGATTTATGACCTGCGACTACCCCAACGGGACAATGGGCGGCATCCCCATCGCCTGTGGTAACCCCGCCGCCCGTTGTTATGCGGGACATGGATTCTGCCCCCACCATGCGGGGATGGTCGAACGCGGTTGCCTGTGGCTTGAATATACGGACGGGACCACGACTTATGAGAACCTCCTGCGAGCTAAGAGCCATAGGGGAGAAATGGTAATTACAGGCTGGTTTATCCCACCGTCTGCGGGAGCCCAAGTTTGAGAAAAAGTAGAGAGATTGCGTGGCGGGCTGTGGTGCCCCTGCATCGCACGTGCCACCCTCGAATTGCAAGCCGTCATCGAGAACGCCATTCGTGACGACCGGCCTGTACGGGCACCTATGGATCACAACTCACCGAACAGCCTGTCGAGGGCCTCAAGCTGACGCTGCCCTTGCAATGGGACGGGCGGCGTTGGGGGTGGGCATTTACGACAGGGGGACGCATGACACTTGTGCCATTGGGCAATCAATGCCCTCGGGTCGTCGCTGTCAGCGGCAACCTTGGCTTGAGCCAGAGAATAGAATTCCAGCTTGGAACCCCGCTTATGGGACAGGTTGTAGTCCCAGAATTGATGTACCTCACTGGGAGTCCAGCCTTGATCGTGGAACCACTGACAGGCTTCAAGCTCGGGGTTGGGCTCAGGAGATGTCGGAACCTTGAACAGGGGAGTAAGCTTCAGGATAAGTTCCACCCAGCCAAAGCTCCTCAGGACTTCCAGATCAAAGTTCAAGACAGGAACCTCGGGCTGGGTTTTGGTTTTCGAAGTTGACCGACTGACAGTAGGCGAGCGAAGCGAGCCGTACTCACTCACTCCCTCACTTACTTCGGGGTTGGGTGGAGTAGAGTGATAGTCGGGTGAGTCGAGTGTAGTAGAGTGTGTACGCGGAAGACTCACCGCAGGATCACCAGAAGACTCAGCGGAAGACTCCCCGCCGTCGTCACCGCAGGAAGCAGCAAGCACTTCGTCTAAACTCCTTGTCTCCGTTTGTCGTAGAATGATTTCTTCGCCCGCAGGAGTCAGTGCAGGATAATTATTGATGGAAATTGAGTATGTCCCCCGGCGTCCTGCTGTGTGATGCGAGACGATGTAGCCCATCTGTACCAAACGACGTAGCTTCTCTTGAATGGTGCGTTCGGAGGGTGGATTCTTTTCGTATGTCCAGCCGCCCCATAACTCGGCAATCATCTGTTGGGACGAAGCTCGCGTGACGATCCCGTTTTTTCCAGAGAGCACGGCGGTACAGCCAGATCAGCAAATTGAACATCGTGTTGTCGATCTTCCCCTGTACCAGATCGTCGAACAGTTGGTTGGGGAAGGCCGTATAAGTTGTATTTTCGGTTGATTGTGCCATTGTCGTTCCTATTGTCTTTGCTCGATTCAGTTCCATTTTGTTTGCTCGGTTTGAATCGAGCGGGGAGGGGGAACTAGACCCTCCCCTGAAACCAACCCTTGGGCATGACTCCTCGGGCAACAATGCGTCTCTATACAGAGATACTGATATTTAGCGAAATCTCACCCCTAATCCCCGCATTGCCCTACTTCGCTTTCCTGAACGCTGGCGATGCCCCGCCACGCGGACGACTCAACCCTGCGTCCCTTGCCGCTTGGCAGACCAGTCCCGTGCCACAGCCGAAGTGTTCGGCAATTTGTTTGTAGCTCAGGGCCGGGCGTGATTCGATCATTGCCGCGATCTGAGCGAGAACCTCTCGGCTGGCGTCCCTGCGTGCCGCCTTTAGCGTTTCCTTCAAGCCCTTCGTCGTCATGACCCCTACTCCTCGTCCTGCAACCTGAGGGCTGAGACGGGACCAAAGGCTTCGTGCAAGTTCTTGGGTAGGACGGTGATCGGGTAATACCGAAGGTTGATTTCGAGTTCTTGTGCACCGAACTGCTCGACCAGTCGCTCGATTTTTCCAGAATACTTCTCGGTCACGCGATCAACTGCGTCCCCAAGGTCGGACTCATACGCTTCCAACAGATCGCGAAGCCTCTTTTCCAACACTTCGATTGGATGGACTGCTGCCATGGATTACCTCCCTGCGTTTTTAGTCCGCCGACCCTCTGTATCAAGGAAGTGAAATTTCAGTTTCTAGAATTTCGTGGGCAGACTTTTCAGGAGAAGCTATCGAAAAACGCAGTGTTGAAGGGAAAATCGAGAGTTGTTTTCAGAAATTGAAAATCGACAATGATCGTCGGGGAGCAGCGAAAACGAGTCTCGGAGGGGCTGCTCGGGCCTACATCCGCTATGAACGCCTCATGTCACCGTTAGCCATGGGACGCAGCACGCTCGAAATCTTCGCCTGTGGACTTGATCGCAGTTTGAATCCAGCTTGGTAATTGAAATTTCGCATGGGGATTGGTGAGTAGCTTCGTTTGAAGAAGCCAGTCGTACCGATCTCCTACTGGCACCATCCCACCGGAAAACAGGCATACCCCACTGACTCTCGTATGAATCTGGGGCTGGAAACGTCGCTCAATGAGAGACACCCAACCTCGAAGCTCCTTTGGGGAAGTGGGAAGGTCGATCATCACCAACCCTAGTCCGCTTTTTGGCAACTGTCTGGCTTCGTAGTCCAGAATCTCTTCGGCTCTTTCGTCCGTGAATGGAATTCGAACCGAGACTTGGTGGTGAGGACCACCACTCGATCCGCCGCCAAAAAATGCGGTCACCCCAATCATCGGCGTGTCAGCAAGCTCCTCGACTTCACACAGCAGCAACTTTCCGATTTCAACATAGTTAAGGAAGAGGTATCCCATTCCATCGACCAACTCTGCACGCTGTTGTCCCGTCAATTGGCAAAACTCGGGCAACCGATTGCACAGCACTTCAACCTCGTCGTCTGAAGGCTCTCGACGAAAGAGAATTTCGAGGGAAAATGGGTGCTCTATTTTCTCAAATGCACTTGTGAGTCGCCGAAGAATTCTCTGAACTCGCTGCTGCTCTTGAGACGTGTTTGGCTGCGTCACCTCAACCGTGGTCCACTGCTCGTCGTCCATACGCCTAACGCGAAAGTCCGCTTTCCGGGTACCGACCGCTGGGTGCAACTCCAACTGCATTGAGGGATCGTAGGAGTGAATCAGATGGATGGCAGCCAGTTCGCTCTCGGCGTTTTGATCCCCGCGTCGAAGATGGGTAATCAACTCCTCTGATTGAGCCAGATTTTCAAGAGAGACCAGACGGAGCCCCATGCCGATGATTCGCATCGTTGGAGCGATTCCTTTTCCCGACGAAATCTCAGATTCGATCCATTCGGAGCCGAGCACCCTTTCGACTCGGTCAACCGCTGCCACCACTAGGTCAGGGGCTAACGCAAGCACGTCTGCTTTGGAAAGAAGCAGTTCCTTTTCAAGTTGTTCAATCGACCGACCCATTCGCTGATTGTACGAGAACATCACTGCTGTCCATCGGCTGGTTATTCGAGACGATGCGACCAGTACGGCTGGCTCATAATCCATTGGACATCTTGCTGAAAGTGCGGGCTAGGCAGTCGCGAGCGTCACCGATGCATCGTCGAAGCCCACCAACTGTTGAGATGGAGCAACCGTGACCTCTGACGTTGTGTCGCCAACCTGCTGACGCTTGGGGTAAGGCAGCACGTCCCATCTCAGAGCACTTCGGAGAACTCGCTTGATGCGTCGGTCGCCGTAAATTCCTACGTAGCGAAACTTTCGCCGGTTGTCTCTATAGAATTCGCAGCCCTGTTCCTTGAGCAAGAGTTTTTGCTCGGCACGGCTGCGTGCGTAGATCACCTTACCGCCAGCCCAGTCGCGTGTCAGGTGCTGAACATTCCGAGCATCCCAGACTTTACCGTCTGGTGTTCTGTACTTCTCCGTGGGGTTGGTCGTTCCGCAGTAGAGCCAGTTGCTCGCCTGATAGACGGTGCCGATCTCTCCTGCGTCCGGATCGGAATACGGCCACGAAGACGTGGTAGCCCTTCTTCGTCATTTCCCTGCACGCGGCGTTTATCAAGAACGATGCCGAATGGGGATGTGCCCAGTGGATGCAGGCTCCACGAGACAAAGTTAGAACTTTGTCGGCGTGTTCCGCACCGCAGACCGAGTTCTTCGTATTTGTTCCCGCTGTACTGCCAAAGCAAACCGCACCGCCGAGATAACCGCCAAAGAAAAGCCCGAAGGTGAATTCCGTGGTTCCCATGTTCCCCAGCCACTCGTTAGCGAGGATCAGGTTCTTCGCTTCGTCGTAGCTGATTTCTCGCACGACCGCGTTCTTGAAATTAGCCGCCAGTGCCCTTTTTTCCTTCAGATGAGGCTCCGGTTGCTTTGCCATGTGCTCGCGGATCACACGCTGATGGCACTTCCCGTTCGTGGGGAACTCCTGAAAGTCTGCTGATAGCTGATCCGCGAAGGCTGCCATGTCCCTCACTGTGTTTTTCAACGCGGATATGAGGTTCTTCCTGATGGTAGGGTTCAAGCGATTCCGCAACTGGACAACCGTCTTCAGTTTCTTTCTTCCGGCGTCATACTCCACTTCCCGTATCAATTCTGCCGCAACCACGTTGATATCCGGTTCCACGACGACGCCCGCTGGTTTCATGATCTCCTTGATCTCACGCAGTAGTCCAGCCGTTGTCAGTTCGCCATTCCGTTCCTTTGCCCGAATCAGAGCCCGTTCGAAAGAAGCATCGTCGATCAACTTTGCCAGCCGTTGCCACTTGGAAGACTGGTCACGAGTGATGCCGAGTTTCGGAAGTGTCGTCGCCGACGACACTTTTGCCGGGCGTCCACTTTCCTTTCCTTGCCTCTGTCCGGTCGCGTGCAGATCGGTCAGTAACTCGCCCGCCCGACGTTCGGCAAGAATCCTGATCTCGGCTGCTTTGTTCTGCAATTCGTAGTCGCCAGCTTGCTTCGCATAGGCGAGCAAGGCGGTGGCCTTGTCGTGGATTCGCTTGACTTCATCAACGCGGTGAGCGGCGGCGAGGGCCTTGCGAGCGGCATCGTAGCGAACGAGTTCGAACGCCATACGAATGAAATTGTCGAGCACTCTTGGGCCGACTGCAAGTGCCGTGGGAGGTAACGATGGCTTGGGTTGGTCGCCACATTCCGATTGGCATTCGTAGTGAAGACTATGGAGGTTTATCATGTTTGCTCGAACGGAGGAGGGTGCAATGGCAAACCGCAGTGCGGCAGCGAAGAAGGCGGCTCAAACCAGAAAGCACAGGGCAGCGGGCAAGAAAGCGGCAAGAACTCGGAAACTGAGGGCGGCAGGTACGAAGGCGGCACTCACCAGAAAACGGAGAGCGGCGGCACGGAAGGCAGCCGCCACTCGAAAGCTGAAAAAAGAACAGAATGTGTCTGCTCCGCCAAGTTCTCAAGTGCCACTGCCGGGAACGGGTGACGTGCAGCAATGATTTCCAAGCTCTCGTCGGGGCACAAGGAGCGAGAGTAATGATTTTCCCCGCCACCGATGTGGAATTGCACGACTGGCTTCGCTGGGCTGAGGAGAACGGCAGCAGCTTTCTCAGGACGACGGCTGAAGCCGCGTTGATCGCAGACCTAGAGCATTACAACTTGCTGCGGCCTGTCCTGCTCGAACTGAAGAAGGAGTGGTCGAAACCAGCCTGAGAGACTCTATGTGCGGACGCTACCGACTCTCGCGGAGAAAGCAGATTATCGAGGAGCACTTCGATAGCGTCTCGGGAGATGAAGACTGGAGCCCTCGCTACAACATTGCTCCTACTCAGCCGATCCCAGTCATCCGCCAGAATCCGAAGGAGCCCGTCCGAGAATTATCGCTGATGCGATGGGGTCTCATTCCATCTTGGGCGAACGACCCATCTGTTGCCGCCCAGATGATTAACGCAAGATCAGAAACGGCAGCCACGAAGCCCGCATTTCGCGATCCTCTGAAATTCCGCAGGTGCCTGATTCCCACCGATGGCTTCTACGAGTGGGCGAAAACGGGAAAAGCCAAACAGCCTTATTGTTTTGAAGTCAATCAAGGGGAGTTGTTCGCGTTCGCGGGAATCTGGGACCGTTGGAAGGACGCAAGCGGCAACTGGGTCAAGACCTGTTCGATCCTGACCACGACCCCGAATGCCGTGACTTCACCCGTCCATGATCGAATGCCAGTCATCCTTGATCCAGATAGCTACGACCTGTGGCTAGATCCCGGTATGACAAATGTCAGTGCAGCGTCCGATCTGCTGAAGCCCTACGATGCTCGGCTGATGCGGTGCTACCCCATCAGCACGCGGATCAATCACGTGGCGAACGATGACGAAGCCTGCTCCGCACCTGTG
Organism: uncultured Acidobacteriaceae bacterium; assembly: GCA_963818865.1. Lineage (GTDB taxonomy): Bacteria > Acidobacteriota > Terriglobia > Terriglobales > Acidobacteriaceae > Sulfotelmatobacter. The sequence continues at coordinate 482,774 of CAWFTQ010000009.1, read as the reverse complement.
GAACTCGAACAGATTCAGAATAGGCTGTTTTCGTAGTGTGTCGATAGTCGTTTGATTGAAGTAAGATCGCACAACGGAGGCCGGAACGATGCCGGATTGGCATTTTGATGTGAAGGATGCTGGGGAACTCGATGGAAAATTGCGTGAAATCCTCTTTCTCGAAAACGTTGGTGGTGGCGACGAGATATACGGGACTGTTCATGTTTCGTACTTCGACGAGGACACAAAGCGGGCGAGCTTGATCGGAGTGCTCCAAGGACGAGGCGTCTCGTTCTTATGGAACAAAAAACGCTAAAGAAAGCATCTGACTCAAATCTCGCATTAGCCATGAATCTCGGGTAGAACGTCGCACCGGAGGTCAACATGAAGCGAGAGGTCAAGCACCTTCGCCAGAAGGCGTTGGATTCCATATTGCTCAGCATCGAGCACTTCAACCGCCCATTCGACCGTGGGCGTGTGCATTCTGTGTTGATCTATCTCGACCACGCTTTTGAAATGCTATTGAAGGCCGCGATCTTGCACAAAGGAGGCAAGATTCGCAAACGACGTGCAAAGCAGACAATCGGATTCGATGCATGTGTAACGGAGGGCTTCAACAACCCAGAAGTCAGATTCTTGAAAAACGAACAAGTCGTGTCCCTTCAGACTATCAACGCTTTGAGGGATGCAGCCCAGCACTACTTGATAGATGTCCCAGAGCAGCAATTGTACTTACATGCACAAACTGGCGTAACTCTTTTCGCTGACCTCCTTGAGAAGGTGTTCGGTGAGAAACTAATGAACTATGTTCCGAACAGAGTGCTGCCGGTCAGCACCAGCCCTCCGACCGACTTAGGGGTACTTCTTGAAGATGAACTAAAGACTATTAAGCGTCTGTTTCGGCCGGGTGGTCGGAGGCGAATCGAAGCACGCTCCAGATTGCGTGCACTTGCGGTTGTGGAAGCTGCCACTCAGGGCGAAAAGGTCCAGCCAAGCGACAGTGAATTGGATCGAGTTTTGCGACGAATCCTTGCTGACGAGCCGACCGACCAAATTTTCCCCGGCTTCGCCTCTCTGGCTCTGTCAACGGATGGCGAGGGAATTCCGTTCAATATTCGCCTGACGAAGAAAGAAGGTGTACCCGTCCATTTGGTTCCCGAAGGCACAGCAGGTGCCGAGGTCATTGCGGTTAAGAAGGTCAACGAGACCGGGTTCTACTCTCTGTCTCATCACCAAGTCGCCGAACAGGTTGGTCTTTCGCAGCCGAAGGCAACCGCCGTAATTCGGTATCTCAAGATCAAAGACGACGGCGACTGTTTTAGGTGCTTCCAGTTCGGCAAGACCAAAATCAATAGATACAGCACAAAGGCGGTCGAAAAGATTAGGGCGGCACTGCCACAGCTAGACATGGCTGCTGTTTGGAAGGCATATACCAATGGTGGGAGAGCCGCGTGATGACTTCGGACGGGCACCGGTGATCTCAGCCCTTGACATCTATCGCAGAGAATCTAAACATGAGACTTCATGCCAAGGTGTGACGATACAGGACGAGCGTTCGCAGGAAGCCAACGGCAGGTTCAGTTTTACGTCAACGAGCAGCCATTGGTGCTCAACCAAGCAATCTCTGTCGTGTTCAAAACACCTTTGTCTCTGCGTTGGGTATCACCGCTACGTTCTGATGGCTATCGGGAATATTGGGACTCTGCTTTTCTGAAGGCTTTGGGTTTATCCAAGCACTGCAAAGACCTGAGTCGCTTTTGGCCCAGGGGCGGGGCACATTGGGATGCACTTGCTCATGTCGGGGAAACGGGCGTTCTGCTAGTCGAAGCAAAAAGCCACGTGTCTGAAATCTATGGGAATGGGTGTGGAGCAAAAGCAAAGTCATCCATTGAAAAGATAGACGGTGCAATCGCAGCCACAAAAGAATGGTTGCACATCCGCCAACAGGCCGATTGGAAAGGACCGCTTTACCAGTCCGCAAACCGACTCGCCTATTTGTACTTTTTGAGGAAGCTCAAGATCGAAGCGTGGCTGGTAAATGTCTATTTCACTGATGATCACTCCATTTCGACCCCGACATCAAGAGCCGATTGGCAAGGTGGAATAGCGGACGTGAAGAAATCGCTCGGCATTGGTGAAATCCCGCATTCTGCTGATGTGTTTCTTCCCGCTGTGTAGTTGGAAAGGAGCAGTCCGATGTGTTCCAGCACCCTACTGGAGAGATCAACATCCGCAGAGAAATACAAGCCCGAAAGGGCACGCATTCTTTTTCTCGCCGAAGCCCCGCCACAGTCGGCTGACCGTTATTTCTATTTCGAGAACGTGCAGGGGCACGATTGGCTCTGGATTGCCCTGATGAAGGCACTCTACGCATCGGAATGGGGAGACACCAAGACAGAACGTCAGCGAAAGCCGTATTGGCTTGCGAAATTCCAGAAGAGCGGCTTTCGACTGGTCGATGCAGTGAAGGAACCGTTAAGTGGCAGTTCCCCAAGTAGAATTGTCCGAATAAAAGCTTCTGCTCCCACCTTGATTTCAGAAATTCGAGCTGTTGCACCAGACTGCATAGTTTTGATCAAGAAAACCGTCCATGACGCACTCTTTCAACGATTGCGGGATGCTGGTTTTCTAGTAATCAACGAAACAGCACTGCCATTCCCCGCCACTGGACAGCAAAAGCGTTTCCACGACGGAATTCGCCACTTGATTGAGTCTGGCAGCCTTCAGATCGCACCGAATTCTGGCTGACGAATCGCGTCATCGTGCCCCGACTCGCTCAGCAGTTAATTGTGATCGGCATCCATTCTGGGGAAGGGGATCAGAACAAAGTACATTTCTAGCCTCCATGAAAAAGCGAGATTTCCAAACTTTTCAGTTGAAGGTAGCCTACGAATTCATGCAGTCGAACGGACTTGCGAAGGCAGCGACAGAGATTCGGAAGAGCAAGGCAAAGGTCCGGTCGTATGATCCCACGCTAAAGCGTGCCGTGGTGCTGGCGGTACTCACACGCCGCCGCTTGCTCGACCGCTTCATTGCTGAACACTGGCTCCACGGGGATACCCCTAAGGGACAAAAGGAGCGTACTCGGTTCAACAAGATTTACAGATGGCATCAACGATACAAAACGCTAACGTGTGAACAGATCAAAGAAGCTGTGACAAAGTACAACAATGGTCCCAATTTGAGAAGGGATGGTGTCGCACTCAAAAAGGCAGTCGAAGCCGCACAGAGCCTGACGCCGTGTTTGGGGCGGTTCGTGGCGGAAGTCTGCGTAGTAGCCGACTGGGGGTCGATTCAGCATTTTCCCTTCGGAGATCGACTCGCGATGGCCGAGGAGATAAAAACTCGCTGGGTTGTGCTTCAAGCCATGATAGGTCGGCATGACAGGCGTTGGGGCACTGAAACGAAAATAATGGCTGGGTTTGTGGATGATCTTGCCCGCAATACTCACTTGCTTCCAACACCGGGTGTCAAGTCTCGGCAACTCAGCTTCCTTTCGAAGTACCTACATTTTTGCGTAAATGATGCCTTTCCCCTTTGGGACAAGAACGCCCGACAAGCATTGGGCGGCGATGAAGATCCAACTTGGCTGTCGTATAAGAAATGGCTGAATCGAGTTCGTCAAGAAGTGGAGAAGCACAAAGAGTGCCTGAAGCAAGTCCAGCAACGGGATGAGAGCCTCGTGCGAACTTTGGACAAGGCACTATACACAATTGGCAGTGAACTACCTCCCCTTACTGTTTCGGAGTAAATCCGATTGTGCCCGAGTGTTCACCTTTCTGAACATACGTGATGTAGTCCCAGCGGATCAGGCAGGATCGTGGATTAACCTCCCACGTTTTGACTGCAGTGTTATCTGCGACTTTCACTTCTTGGACGAAGTCCACTTCTACCCACACACCGATTCCACTCGGATCGGTCTCCTGTAGACTACCCAAAACGCAAAACCGCCGATCTCCTGTACTAGTAGCGGGGAGCCCAAGGAAAACTTCCCCCGCTTGTTCGGTTAGCCAGACGATCCAATCGTTCGCTGCCATGTCGCCCTCTCGACAGGAACAGGTTCTTGCTACTGCTTCAGGCAGGACAATTCGTTCCCAACTTTGGGGACGGCATCAAGTGAATTGCCATTTCGTATCCAGATAAAAACTCTGGAGGATAGGTACCATCGGGTTCCAGCACCCGATATGATAAAGCAACGGCGTGCGAGACAGAAATCCAGTCCTAGCTGGCAACGAAATCGTACCTAGCTCTGAGATTCCTTGTCTTTCGTTCAAAGTCTGCTGACGGCTCAAAACGTATACCCTCTGGACCAGCCCGAACCCGAATTTCACGACCCATTGAATCATTCACTTGCGGTTGTTGAGGAAAGACCATTTTTGACCACTGGGTACGCAAGGGAATGGGAAAGCCTGAAATGGCGGGATTTGCTTTCCCAACCCCTTTGCACCGCCGTCGTAGGTTCGTAGGCTGCTGGCGACAATGTCCACTGGGAGTCCCCAGATTCACTCACGAGTGGGTCAATGGGCATGTTTCGGGGACAGCTTGATTTCAAAGATTCTTGGCCACAGCTTTCCCGTAACAAACAGTCGCTTTCGGATTGGATCGTAAGCGATGCCGTTTAGAACGGATTCTGGTTCGAGACGATAGATGGGGCTCAGAAGTCCCGTCAGATCAATCCACCCGACTACATCCCCAGTTTGCGGAGAAATGCGGGCAATGCGATTACTGTGCCACACGTTCGCGAAAATCTGCCCCTCCACGAACTCCAGTTCGTTCAGTTGATCAACCAGAGTCGCACCGTCGTGGACCCTAAGGCGTCGTTTTTCGTGAAAAGTTTCCGCATCCAGAATGCGAATCTCCGACGTTCCGTCACTCAAAAAGAGTTCGCGGCCATCCGTCGCGAGACCCCATCCCTCCCCTGAATACGCAAATTTTCGCAAGAGATGGAAGCTGTTCAGGTCGTATACAAAACCCACTCCTGATTTCCAAGTGAGTTGGAACACCCTGTCTTTGATGATGGTAATTCCTTCGCCGAAAAACTCAGTCCCCAGATCGACGTGCTGAATAACCTCTCCAGTTTCGAGGCGTACCTTTCGAAGCGATGACCGGCCATTCAGACCCGTGCCCTCATATAGGAAGCCGTCGCGATATGCGAGACCTTGGGTGTAGGCGGAGATGTCATGGGGAAATACTCGAACGAGCGAAAAAGTGTACTCTGGCGGGGTGTTCGCTGAAACTGGATGGGAAGTCTGTCCCATCAGAAACGGACAGCACCCAATTGAGAGGAACAGGACGACAAGCCGAGACAGAGTTTCTCTCATCATTGAGACCTTGATTATTGTCGCATCGGGGGACAAGTCAGGGGAGGATTCCTGTTGTAAGCAAGCGATAGCATTGACCACAGTGGGTGTTCTCGGCTTCCGAGGTCAGCCGCTAGAAAGCAGCAACAGGACGCATTGGGGAGAGGGCGCAACACTCAGTTTTCGCAGGAATGGTTGAATTTATACGTGCGGCGGGCGATCCACCAGCCGATGAAGCCGATGAAGAACAGAACGCCGATACCAACCACCAAGAACTCGCGGGCAGTCTCTTCGTCTGGCGTCATCTTGTGGCTCAAACCACTCGCTACCTGCCGCGTCTGCTGTTCGGCATAGCTGGCGAATTCCGCATCATGATCGTAGATACCGTTCGCATGAGCAGCCGCAATCCAGAACTCGGGTGTGCTCGTGGCATACAGAGCCTTCAACGCTGCGGCCTGATTCGCCGTCACCTGCGGCTTGACCACGTCCATGTAGATCGAATCGTTACGCGGCACGAAGTCAGCGTCGGTGCAGTTCGCCCCGACTAAGCACATGCCTGTGAACCAGTTGTACTGAGCATCTGCACGATACATCCGCTCAAAATCCGTCCGCTCCAAGAACGATACGTACACGACAGGAACGTTCGGGATGATGACAGCCGACTTGAACTCCGTGGCTTCGACGCAGGTGTTGCGGAACGAGTACATCGGCTGGAACGGAGCCTTTGCCCTGTGCAACGCAACCTTCAACGCCGCCAGATTGAGCGAAGCCGCAATGTACGCCGACTGGAACACATCGTTCTTTTCGGCAAGCCAGTTGCGGTCGGTCACCATCGGATTCTTGAGTTGCTCACCAGTGCCCGAGCAGCCGCTAAACGCCGCATCGAGGGTAGTCGCAGGCACGAACACCTGACCCGTCCTCTGCGTGGTGATTGAATTGGTCGCGACGTTAACACGATAGACCGACTCCTGCGTGATGAAGTCTTTGGTCAGTTCCGCACGCTGATCGTGGGCAGTCACCATCCAGACAATCGCGAACATGATGGCACCTGCGATGAGAAGGAAAGTGTAAACAAACGTCTTGATGAGGTTCACGAACAGGTGAATTGGATACGTGATCCACCCGAAGTCGTCAATCATTCGATCTAGTTGACCTGTCGCCATATTCGAGAGTCCCAGATTGTTGGTGTTCATGCCCCTCCTGAATGAAAAGTCACTGCATCGGTTGCACATCAGAAGCGGAAGCATCGCAAAGCACTGCCTCCCGCAAGCGGGGATACGAATCACTAGCACCGACCACCTTCATCACACGGCACACGCTCGCCCGTGAAATGCAATGCTTCTTGGCGACCTGTGTCAGTGACATTCCCGAGCGACGGTCATGGACGATCTGCCCTCTGTCGATATCCAGTGGTGCACGCCCGATTCGGCGGCCTTCCAACTTCGCCCGACGCATTCCTGCACGCACTCGTTCGATGATGACGCATCGCTCCAGTTCCGCCATCGCCGAGACGATTACGACAATCGCACGCCCGAGCGGCCCTTCGGTGTCGATTGCTTCCCGCTGTGAAAGGAACTGAATTCCTAATCCGTTCAGTTCGTCGAGTGTCTGGAGCAGATGCTTAGTGCTACGAGCAAGTCGGTCGATTGACCAAACCATCAGCACATCGAATTTGCGTCGGCGGGCATCTTCCATAAGCTGGTCTAGTGCTGGCCGACGTGCCTTGGTTCCGCTGAACCCATGATCCGTGTATTCCTGCACGATCTGGAACCCACGCTGGGCGGCGAACTGCCGAAGGTCGTGCAATTGGGTTTCGGGATGTTGATCTACGGTGCTGACTCGCACGTACACGGCTGCTCTTTTCATCGGTTGAGATTCTCCTTTTCGCTTTTGACTAGCACGTGGGAGGAATGGAGGAGCCGCTCGGTAGCGACTTGGCAGACAGTCATCGCGGGACTGAAAAGGGCAAGTTCGTCCAATACCAGATCGAACATCAACTGTCCAACTGCTGCGTCGGTTAAGCCAGCGAGCTTCCGCTTGAGCAGCCCAGCCACACACAATGTGCCGATCACTCGTTCAAACGGGCTCTCAGAAGCCGAGAGTCGTCGTTGTTCTTCGATCAGGCTACCCACGCTGATTTTTTCTTCTCCGCTTAGCACGCATTCACCTGCACTACTGTTCTACCAATCTGAATCGTGAAATCGCTAGGAATTCAGAAAGAAAGTTGGAGTAACTACACGAAAAGGTGACGATGGTGCCATCGCCACAACTTTATTTCGGAATTCCTAGCGATTTATTCGACGCGATTGGTAGAACAGTAGTGGGAGGTCATTTGAGCACACGATCAACAATGCCGACCGACGCCATCGAATGCCCGCTCTGTTTGGGCGAAGGCACACTGAAGCGAACTGAGGTTCTGGATCGCCTCGGCGTGAAGGACTTCGCGAGGGTTGCCCAGCTTAGTGCCGAAGAAGCGTTTCGATTGCTTCTCGAAAAACACAAGGAGGATCAGCAGCACGTCTGGCTCAGGTTCGAAACAGAAATCCAGCGTGTTCGGCTGGGACTGGAAGACAAACTTCGGTTTGAGCAGTCGCAGAAGGAACATCTCAACCGCCGGGTCGAGGACCATTTCCGTGAGATCAGCCAGCTTCGTGAACGCAACCAACAACTAGAGACAGAGTTGGCGAAGGTCGCCCGCATCGGCAAGCGGGAAGAGATGGATTTCGCCGACGAAGCAAGGACGTGGGCTGGCATCTCCGTTAGTGAGAAGCTTTCCAAGAATGGCGACTACCTCTTGTCGTTCCGTGATCTCAGCGGTGCCCCGCTTGAGCCACGAATCCTCGTGGACAACAAAGACAAAGCGATTGTCGCCGAGAGCGACATCAGCAAACTGGTTAGAGATGCAAAAGAACGATCAACTCCAGTCGCTGTCTTGGTCGCTCGGGAAGAAAGCCAGCTTCGCTCGGCTGACAAGGAGGCTCGCTGGGCCTGCAAGGACGGAATCTGGATACTCCGAACCACGCGGCAATGGCTCCCTCGTGACCTCGAAGTTCTAAAGCCCTTGTTCGACCGGATGCGAGCGGAAGGTGCTGAATTCTTACTGAAGAACGTGGCTCTCGGCGACGAAGTCAGGCGTACTCTGGTTGATCTTGACGAGATCGGCAAGGAACTTGGAAAGGCGGCTCGGGCCGTCGAAGCAGCGACGGGATTGACCGCGAAGCACAGAGTACGGTTGCAGGCTCTCTGCGATCAGGCTTCAGCATCGAAGATGCCGTCCAAACCAAACACGGCTCTCAGCGAGCGAAAGGGGCTGGCGGGATGAAAGAAGGCAAACGGCAGTACCAGTTCCGTGTAAACGGCCTCGTCATGCCGTATCTGAGGATAATCGACGGAGCCCATGCGGGCAGACGACAGATCGCCATCGAGGACGCCAAAATTGGCTGGGTCGTCATTGACGATAACGAGGGCCTCGCGGATTCGGCGTTGCCCAAGTTCGTTCTTGAAGTGAGGGACTTCGCGGCTCCGAGCGAATGCAGATCGCTCCCGAATAAGGGATGGAGAAAGGTCACCACGCGGGAAGTGCTGAATCTTCTGGAAGCTGCTGGGATCATCACAGGCGAATGAATAACCCGATAACCATTTCGAAATCGCGATTCGTCGCAGGTGCCCAGTGTCTCAAGCGTCTGTACTGGCAGGTGCATGAACCTGAACTGGCTGGGTCGCCTGACGCCGCTGCGGTCCCCATTATGGAGCAGGGGCGACAGGTCGGATTGCTCGCCCGCCAGCTTTTTCCGAACGGCGTGGAAGTCCCGTTCGGCGATTCTGAGCAGGCGATCCGAACGACACGCGAGCTAATCGCAAACCCCGAGGTTCCCGCCATCTTCGAAGCGGCTTTCGAAAACGGCGGTGTGTTTGTACGAGTGGACATCCTGCATCGTCGTCGAGACCGCAGATGGCGACTCATCGAAGTGAAATCCACCGCCGACCTCAAAGAGCAGCATCTTGATGACGTGGCGATTCAGTATCGTGTGGTCTCTCGGTCGGGGCTAGACTTGGCTTCCGCGTGCCTCGCTCACGTCAACCGAAACTATGTGTTTCAAGGCGGCTCCATTGATGTGCGTAGGTTCTTCAAGATCAGGAACCTGACGCGGCAAGTCGAGGGGCTCCAGCCGAAGCTCACATTCCAGTTGCGGTCAGAACTCCGAGTGCTCGTCATGCCTAAAGCTCCAGAGATCCCGGCTGGCCCACATTGCACAAACCCCGTCACGTGCGAATTCTTCGACCGCTGCAATCCCCAGCCTCCAGATGACCACATCGGTTATCTGCCAAGGCTCCATGCCGGTGCCGCTGAGGAATTGGAGGAGATGGGCGTCGAGTCTATCTCTGATATACCCGATGACTTTCCGCTCAGCGAGAGGCAGCGGCGAGCGTGCACCGCTGTGCAAACAGGCGACCCGTGGTTCAGTGCGGAACTCGGCAAGGAGTTGGAGAGCCTGAAGTACCCGCTCTATTTCATGGATTTTGAGAGCGTAAATCCTGCGATCCCAAGGTTTTTGGGAATGCGTCCGTTCGATCAACTTCCTTTCCAGTGGTCTCTCCACGTACAGAGACAGCCCGAAGCGGTACCTGAGCATTACGAATTCTTGGCGACCAATGTTGGCGACCCCCGACGCGAGTTCATCACTTCGCTGTGCGGTGCACTCGGGGAGAGCGGTAGCATCGTTGTCTACGCGGCGTTTGAGTCCCAGAGGCTCTCAGAACTCGCGGCATGGCTGCCCGAGTTCGCGGAACGGATCAAGCAAATCCAATGTCGTCTCTGGGATTTGCTACCCGTCGTTAGAGACCATGTATACCATGCCGCCTTCGCGGGGTCGTACTCGCTGAAGGCCGTGCTGCCTGCTCTTGTTCCAGCGATGACCTACGAGGGCATGGCGGTAGCGAATGGGCAGCATGCTGGGCTGGCTTGGGAGTCGCTAGTGCGAGGCGAGCTGGATCAGTCTGAGCGTGAGAGGACAAGGAAGGCTCTGCTGGATTATTGCGGGCAGGACACACTGGCTTTGGTCAGGCTTCTTGAAAGACTTCGTCAGGTTTCGAATTGACCTGTCAACACTGCAACGCGAAGCTGTCACTGACTCGTGAACGAGCGGTTCCCATTGTGGGCAAGCCCGATGAGCCCCCGCTGAAGGCGACCATCGGGCGTCTCGCCTTTTACGGATAACCTTCTGGTCTCTTAGCCGAAAACCAAGTAGTGACCCATCATGCGGTTTGGCTCTTGTATCGTTTGCATAATTAAGCCATAATTACGGCTAAAGTATGCTCACATGGCAAAGGGCAACAATCTCGCAGACAGCAAGACGTTCCGCGTCACGGTTTCCGTTCAATCGGAACAGCTTTTGGAGCAACTGGGGAAACAGGGAATCTATGGGCGGAATACAGCAGAAGTCGCAGCACGATTCATCGACGAAGCTCTTCAAAAATTCGTGGATCAGCCGAAGTTGAGCGTCCCTACCGTTCCGAAGGAAAAGAAGGGGAAAAAGCGATGAGCACCCGAGCGATCAGCACACGACATCCCGCCAGAATCGTAATCGAGAAGAACGACACTCCGCTCAACGTACTGACTTGGCGACGTTCCGATCCCAAGCACGCACTCGATGCCAAGGAGAAGTCGAAGCTCACGAAGGAAGAGTGGAAGGAGTTCACCAAGTCCGTCTGGCAGATCGCAAACACGTCTCATCCTGATCATCCAGCGGTCTTCCCCGAAGAGATTCCACGGCGGCTCATCAAGCTGTTCTCGATGGTCGGTGATGTCATTTGCGATCCCTTCTGCGGCGTGGCTACGACTGGATGCTCGGCCCTTAAACTAGGGCGTCATTTTGTGGGAACGGATTCCAGCAAGGCGTATCTGAAAATAGCGAAAGCAAATCTGGAGACGGTCGCGGATGAATTGGCGTCTCGTGTCCCGCACCATGTCCTGCTGCATGAGGATGCACGAAAGCTGAGGTTTTTGCCAGAGAACGGCGTAGACCTAATTGTGACTTCGCCTCCCTATTGGAATAAGGCGGACTATGCTCACAATTCTTTCAATCTCGGATGCCTAGACAAGTACAACCAGTTTCTGAGTGCGATGGCTGAAGCGTTCGCTGAGTTTCATCGGATACTGCAAGACGGGAAACGAATCTGCATTGTGACCGCCAACGTCAATCAGTATTCGGAGCACGGTTTGCTGACGTTCCCCATTGCGTCCGACTACATCAAGCTGTTGCAAACCGCTGGATTTCACGTAGTGAACGAGATTATTTGGTCAAAGGACAAGACGGGTGGAAAGTGGGGGTCTTTCGGTCAACAGCGACCGATCTTCGGGAGCTACCCGTATCCGCCGCACTTCTATTTCAAGAACGTGCACGAGTACATCATCATCGCGAAGAAGTCGGTAGCTGGCAAATTCAAAGGCCCTGAGTTGTCGTCTCTCATGGGCAACTAGCTGCTATTCGATCCGATACAACGTTGAACCCTTACGGGTTTGTTTGGTCGATCCGTCCTTACGTCCCTGTTCGAGCCGCCGCAGAAGCCGTGCTCCTTCTCCAGTTTTTCCGTCGTATACCGTGTACTCAACGCCCGAACCCGTTTTTTGGAAAACAACGACGGGTATATCTAAGTTTCTACTCTCACTGATTTCTATCTTGAGAGTGTTCCGCCTACCGTGGGATTTGGCGGGGTTGATGGTTCGGACTGTTTTGCTCCGAGCCGAAGTAATGCGGTCGCCCTTGGCGAAAAAGGTGGTACCCATCGGTACTTGCACCTGAGTGCCTCGACTCTTATAAGCCCTCATAATCAACGTCGATCCCGCCGTTACAGAAGGTTGTGGAGTTGCGGCTGGTCGTGGAGTTGCCGCTGGTCGTTTGATTCCCGGCACTTTCGGCTGAGGCTTTCTCTGACGCGGAGGAGCCGAGGTCACGGGAGCCGAGCCAAAGAGACCACTGATCTTAGCGTGACGAGCGGACCTTTCTAGTTTGGCTGCCGCATCTTCCTCCGCTTCCTCTTCGGTTTTGGGTTCCTTTGTCTCAATCTGTACGGCTCCAGTCTCTTTCAGTTTCTCCAGAAATTCTGGGGTAAGCTGCTTGGTCGTGTCACCGTTTGATATAAGCTCACCGATGTAGTCATTTACCTCAGCCTGCAATTGCTGGTCTTCTTTTTTCTGGGGATCAAGCTCGATGATAGTTGCCAGTTCGTAGTTGACGAACAGCCCCGGCTCAGTGAGATTGTTCGACGCAATCACCACAGCTACTTTCTTGTCACCCTCGAAGAAGTACAGTTTGGGATGGAATATTCCAGCAGACGAATTTGCATTGTAAAAGACAGCGACCGAGTCCTCTTTCACAATCTCCAGCAGCAACTTCAGGCCCTCATAGCTCGTGACCTTGCCGCTGATTCCAACGATGAATAGGGCTTTGTTCCCTGAAGCAACAAAGGTTCCCAATGCACTCTTCAGTTGCTCTACACCTTCGCTTCTTAAGAATGCAACGACAATAGTCAACAGGCTATACTCGCCGCTGTTGAGCATTGCGATTAGCTCAGCACCTAACTGTTTACCTTTTTGTTGTTGGGCGACAAGACGAGGAATCACTATCCCTCCACAGTCGGAGACAGTCGTCTAGTCAAACTTACCCACTATGTTGTCCGGGGGAAAGGTGAGGGACTCTAGGAAGGCAATAGTTATGCTCGGAGGGGATGTACCCGTGTCGTCTTACGTCCCGCAAAGATCAGGTCGCTTACGCGAGTTTGCAGGATTTCCAAAAACTGTTCGGGAATCCCGAGAGCAGAAACCAGAATCGAGTCGATGCGTTCAACTATCTCGCCCGCTCCGTGCCGATTGAAGTTGAGGATGTTTTTCCCTGCATTCGTTTTCACCATTGGAGCCTTGCGGATGGTGTCGTCGTGTTCCTGTCCAAGCGATGCCAACTCTTCGATCTGTTCGGCAGAGAAAGAATCGAACGTATATGGGAGCTTCTGCACGAAGGAATCGGTCACGTGAAAACCGTCGGACTCAACCGTCCACAACCAGAACGAAAGAGAGCTTACCAAGCAGGCGTAGAACAGGTCCGCCTCTTCCGCAGTGCCGAATACGTACTGACGAGTGGACGGCGAGGCGTGCCTTCCTTCATCGGCGAATGAAGCGGGATCGCTTCGGAAAAACGGGAGCCAGTTGTAAGCAGTGGAATAGCAATACAAAATCGAGTCGTCATCGTGCCCGTTACTGTGCAGTGAACTTAGAAGATAACTGGTCTTTGATCGGATTACCTGCCAAGCGTGCAACTCAAGATCACTGCCTATCTTGGGAACGAACTCGCCGATGTCAATCGACGGGTCGAGTGGAATGGAGTGTATCTGATCCCAGATTTGTGATCGCAGAGGCCGCGTCCACCTGAGGAGATGTGTGGTTCTGATCTCGGGCAAGCCCGAGGGAGACGAGCCGCAGAACAGCACCGCGTTCCGCGTCTTGACCATGTCCCCAAACAATGCATCGGGGCTGCGGTCAAAGAACGCGAAGTTCCATCGCCTGTTCTGCTTCTGGATTTCCCTTCTCAGGACCTTGGTGTCAGCGTTGCTATAAGCCAACCCAAGCGGACAGATGATTGCACCAAAGCCCTCGTCCCGCAACAGATAGAGAAGCGAACTGGCGAATTTAACGTACTGATTCCGACTGCGGTTCGCCTTGGGCACGCCACGGAACAGGGATTTCGATACCTGTGCCTCAAACTCTATCGGCAATTCACCGTAGGGTGGGTTTCCCACGATGCAGCCGAAGCCGGGATTCGTGGAATCCACAAAGACCTCGGGAAACATGTGAACGATCTCGGAACTCGCAGTGGCTTCGTCTGCGGTCTGTTCCCCAGCGAGTATCTGCCGTCTGAGCGATGCACGCCGTTCTGCTTCGGTCACGCATTGTGCGTGAATTGATTGATCCGCCGAGACGTGATCCCTGTGAATCTCCCAATGGGAGCCGCTCCCCAATCTGAGATTCAAGTCGAGAAGCTGGGAGACTATCGGCAAATCGGCTGGGCACTGCCGCAACTCGTCCACTGCCCATAGCAACAGCACCACCCTTGCGGCTTCAAGAGACTTAGCACTGATGTCAACGCCGTAGAGATTCATCGACAGGCATTGCAGCTTGAACAGGCCCTTCTTGAAGAATCGGAACTCAGCGGGCAATTGCTGCAAGCTCGCTGCTGACAAGGAGTGATGACTTGCTTCATAGGCCCGCACGATCCATTCAGCGGCTTCCCGTAAGAGCACGCCTGAGCCGCATGAGAAATCGCAAACACGCAGGGCAGACAGGTCGTGCAGCACGCGGGCGGATTCACAGGCATTCTTCGTGGTTAGCGATGCTACCCACGTCGCAAGGTCGATGGGCGTGTAGAACGTGTCTAGCTCCCCACGATCCAAATTCCTGCTTACGCCACGATGCGGGAGATTGAGCCGCTCCACTGGTGTATTCAGCCTCTCCAGCAGGACGGGAAGCACCGTGATGAAGTTCTTGGACCGCAGGAGACCCTGTAATCGCGATGCTGTGGGGTCGCTCAGGTCTGACCAAAGATTCACCGCTGAAGAAACGAGTGCACCGTTGAGCGGGTCGCTGAATCGGAGATCCGGGTGATGGTGCATTCCGTTGGATTGGGCAAGCTCCTGCTTCGCAACGAGCAATTCGCTAAAAAACCGAGAGAGTAGGGGATCATGCGGATGCAAATCAGATGGCATTTTGAGTTTACCGAGTTTAACCCTCTGTGACGATGTGCGGCAATGTTGAAAAATTGTTGAAAAAGGGGGTAGCCTTTCGACCACCCCAAACGGTTTATCTCAACCTCATGGATTCCATCCTTGGGCTGGGCTTCGTGTCAAACAGATCGTCCGACGGTTTTCAGGTAACGGGCTACGAGTGTTCCCGCGACAGTCGCCAGCACTCGCTTTCGGCGTTCGTCCATCGGTGCACAATACCACTTTCGCCTTTGGTTCGCTATCGAAATTGTGCTACAGTCTGTGGATAACCCGCGTGATCGGCAAAAGGCGGGAATGTATGGATGACAAACTCTGCTTCGTCCAGTTCATTCACCCCGGAGGGGAGCACGAGCCCGACGACGGCCTGCACAAGGGATGGAACAAGAAAGTCCACAAGAGGAAGTTCCTGAAGCGAGTTGGCAGGAAGGCAGGTCTCGAACGGAAAAGTTGAACAGAGCGAATTGCTTTTCTGGGGAGAGTGGGAGGGGAAATCATGAAGTCAATAGATGAACGGTGGCAATCGAACAGGCCCGGAGTACGATAACTGGCGAGGATTTGATATGCCCGTCATTTGGATCGCAGGCAAAGCGTATCGCCGAGTCGAATACGACAGCGAGGCTGACTTAGAGTCCGCCATCATCGAAGTTCAGCATCGCCTGTTCGGTGCCAATCGTCATTACTTGGACGTGAAGAACAGGATTGGGGTCAAAGGTTCGATCCAGAACATTCCAGATGGTTACCTCCTAGACCTGACTGGTTCCAAGCCTCGGCTTTACGTCGTCGAGAATGAGCTTGAGTCTCACGATCCACTCCGACACATCGCCGTCCAGATTCTTCAGTTCTCGCTTTCATTTGAGGAAGAGAGACTCGGCGTTAAGAAGGTGCTCGTGCGGGCACTTGAGAAACGTCCTGAAATTAGGGAAGCCTGCGAGGAATACGCTGCTCGATGCGAGTTCCGCAACGTCGATCACATGCTCGAATACCTCGTCGAGAGTCCCTTCTCGGCCCTCGTGGTCATTGATTCGATTCCCGAGAATCTAGAGACGATACTCTCGAAGAAATTCAACTTCGGAGTTTCGGTTCTGGAACTGTCTCGATACCAAGCCGACGACGGTCAACGCCTATATCACTTCGAGCCATTCCTAGAGGAAGTCGTCGGCGAGTTGCCTCCGCGAGAAGCCTCTGTTGCCCCCGTATTGAACGCAGACGAAATCGACACGATTGTCGTTCCCGCACAGGCGGAAGGGTTCCAAGAAGTCTTCCTTGATGAAAACCGCTGGTATTCGGTGAGGATCAACGGATCGGTACGCCCCCAGATCAAATACATCGCTGGCTATCAGGTCTCCCCCGTGCAAGCAGTAACCTATTTTGCGAGGGTTAAATCAATTGAGCCGTGGAAAGACTCTGGAAAGTTTGTTGTCAATTTTGAAGAACCCGCACAGCCAATTGGACCGATTTCGCTAGTAAAGGGTGGACGCGTCAAAGCTCCGCAGGCACCTCGATACACGACCCACGAACGCTTGATGAAGGCGAAGAATCTCGACGAATTATTCAGCACCAAGAATGGCGATTCGAGCGTCTAGGACCGAGGAGGAGATCATGCGGGAAATCGGGCTGACGATTTCCAGTTGCGAACTCGACGATCATAATGATCTTGTCGCGGGTAGCCCTTTCCTACTGCGGGCGATTGGGACTACCACATCTTAGAGCGATGCTTGCTTGATTTGCTTTAGCACAGCCTCTCTGTATTTTTCTTTGCTTATCTGATGGCTGTAGTGTGTCAGTTTGATCAACTTTGAATATTCCGCAGTTCTGAGGTTGTTTTGGATGATGTTGTACGCCCCAACGCCAAACGCCAATATGGTTGGGGCCGGACATTTGAGATCACGTAGTTCCTCTCGAAAGCTCTCGATGTTTTGCTCGACCAGAGCCGGGGTTGCTTTCAGGTGTGCCAGCAAATCTTCCGAATCGAGCATTCCGACTCGCTTAACAATATCCGTCATGTATGCACCGTAATATTCCGTGTCACGAAATGCATACCTGATCTTGAAGTCATTCGCACTCGGATTTGGGTCGTGAAAATTTCTAAAGGGCTCAGGCAATAGCCTTGAGAAACTTGCGATGTTCAGACCAACCATAATCACGTTGGTCTTGAGCACGTGCAGCAGGGCGGGATTCGAACCCAAATCAAAGACGCTCATGTCTCCTATATTCGATTTTGGTTTCTCTGCCGAATCAGCCCATACGGCCCAACTCGCATGGCTACCATGTTTCTGTTTAATAGATTCGAAGTGACGTATGTCCATCGTCGAAAGCTTTCAGTTCTGGCGGCCTACCGACGAAGCCAACTGCTTCCCAGTTCAGACCAGCGACTCAGTTCTCGGGCAGCCAGTGAGTTAATCTGCTAGATCAAACAGTCGGCGAAACGCCCCCTCGGCTTTGGTACGCTTACCTTTTCCGCTGCTGCGAACAACCCCTCGAATACTCCATTTGGGACGATATGCCCCTCGGACATTTTGAAGTTCGGGGTTCTTAGCAGCACCAGCCTGAATGAGGAACTGTTCGATCTTTTCGATCTGCTTTTTGTTTGTCTTGCCCTTCTGGTCCGGGTGCACGACGAAGAACATGAGAGGCAAACCCTTTGCGTACTCCGAGAATCCATCGTGATATTTGTGTTTGTTGGCTGGATTAAATGTCTCCTGCTTAAAGGTCTTGGTCGCCTTCCCGACATATATAGGCTCTAAGCCGCGTCCTGTTTTAATGGCGAACACATAGCAGCCACGTTCGTCCGCAAGATAATGTGCCTTGGAACCCTCGGACCAGAAATTATCGAAAACCAAAGTCCTGCCGCCTTTACGTTTCTCATATTCAATTCCAAACCACCCGTGGACATTGAAAGATGTCATCGGAGTTCGTTTCCTCCGCAAATCAAATCTTGCGACTGGCAATTCTATGCCGCCGAAACTGGTCGAGCAATGTCGCCATGAAGATCAGGAGTGATACTGTAAAACGGTTCCACGCCTCCAGCAGTCTATAGTCCTCGTCCTCGCGATCCTGCGGTACAGGTGTAGGCTGGGACGACTGGAGATACCGAGGCCAACTTAGTGGGAGAGCCAATGCCAAAACCTCAACTCAGACTAGACCCCCAATTAGCGGCAGAAGCCAAGGGAATCGTCGCACTGGCATTCCGCAATGGCCCAATCGAAGATGTTCACGCAGGAAAAGAATGCCCCAATTGTGCTGGCAAGGTCGAATACTCCCACATCACGCAAAACGAGATGAAGAACATCATGAAGCGGGCGGTGGACACGGTCTACAAGTTGCTCTGGCTGAAGCAGAACAATCCTGAGAAGTACGAGGCAACACTTGAATTCGGGAACCGTCACACGCAGCTCTGGGATGAGCCGAGAGCGGACTTTGGCTAGTTTTGGAATCTAGGTGCGGCGGCATAGGCTGGCAGGATGACGTGCAGTGGGGATACTCGCCGTTAGGAGGAGAATGAGTGTCCGCCCGAAATATGTGTCGTCGCCAGCGACAGTTATGCGACTCGACATTTCACCCAACTCTCCATTGAGAGGAAGGGCGTGGCATCAATTCCCGAGCGTGCAGGTGAGCAAGCTCCCGGAAGCTGCTCAACTGCCCTCCCCGATAGCTCACCCTCAGCCCGAAAACACATTATCAATCTTCCGCATGATCTGCTTGGCCCCATTGGATTGAAGCCGCGATTAGCTTCTCAGTCCTCGGACTCCCTTGCGGTGTCCCGAACAGGTCGTCTGCCGCCTGCATGTGCAGACTCGCAAGAATCGCTGCCATGATTCCAATGACCCGTTTTCGGCCCTCATCCATTCGCGAAGGATAGCATATTCGCCTTTTGTTCGCCACGCTATATATGCCAGTTGGGGGAGCGGGGAAGCGGGCTCGATCCTTCGAACGAGATCAGGATAGGCTCGCTGGGATGGTCACAAAGCCTGCCAGCACTTCTGAAACGTCCCGACCCGACCTGAACCCCTTCGGGCGGCTCAATTCGCCCACTCTGGGAATGCGATTGTGAAGGACTATCGCCGCTGTTCCTGAGGATAAGCAAACCCAAAACGGACCCTGCAAGAAAGGTGAGCACTGAAGTGGAGGGGTTCATTGAACGGGTAGTCGTGCCCGCACTTGTGAAGCGGTATATTCGGGAATTGCAACAGGGAAAGCAACCAACCACGGCAGGCTCGGTCGGGGAAGCGATTGCCCCAACTCCGCAGTGCAAGGTCGAAAGGTCGCAGTCATGAAGAACAGGCAGGGGTACAAGGGCTACGTTATCGTGGCACGGTCATACGAACTACAGGCTGGGGGATTCTCGTCAGAATTCTCCGTCGAGGAGCATGATGCGAACGGGTTCATGGAAACTGAGTTCTTTTTGCCCGACACATTCCCCACGCAGGAGTCCGCACTTGAGGCAGGAATTCAAGCTGGGCGGCAGAAGATCGACGCGGGTTTCGAGCGGGGATTGGCAGTCGTGAATGGGTGAACAGGACTCGGTACAGCTTCGGTACAACTGAGCGAGAGAAAGGATGGTTTGCTGACCCCTAAGCGACACCAGTTAAAGCACTTGGAGTTTGTACTGCGATAGTTCGGGACCAGGGGGTCGGAGGTTCAAATCCTCTCTCCCCGACCAATTCTCTTTTTTCACAAAATTCGCTGCTCCTCTCCTACAAAATCTACTGCGAATCGGGTTGCAAGTGTCTGAGGATGAGGCACAAGCGTACTCTGCGCGGTACAATAGTGTTCCTCTTTGATGTGATGTGCGGCAAAATAGTCGGCCGGAGTGACCAGGGGTGGTAAACGCGAGCATTTTAGGATGAAAGATCGATTTCGACTTGGTTTTATCGCGCTGGGGGCAGTTGGGCTTGGGCTCATCCTGCTTTTCGAATTGCAACGGCGTCCTGGTTACTTCGCAAACAGCACATACCTGGGAGCGATTGTCGCCATCGAAATTGTGCTTGGCTGTCTATGGCGATTTGAAACGGTTTTCTTTCCAGTAACTATGTATTGTTTTCTGGCGGCTGGTACTGGGCTACCGTTCGCAGTGGAAAGTTGGACGGTTCGCTGGCTGTTTCTAGGCGTGGGCGCCCTGGCCGGCTCGGTGATCTGGATCAAAAGCAACCGCATTCAACACTTTGGAGTGTTCCACCTGGTTGCTTTGTTTACTGTGCTTGCCGCACTAGCCTCGGCTAGCACCTCAGGCACACCCGTGACTGCCTTGCTGAAAGTCGCGAGTCTGTTCCTGCTTTTTCTGTACGCTTCAACCGGTGGACGGGTTGCCCTGGCCGGGCGAGAAGCGTCTTTTGTTCACGTTCTTGTTTTAGGGTGCGAGATTCTGGTTTTTGTTTCGGCTATTTTCTATTTTGCCGGCCATGACGTGTTCGGAAATCCCAACAATCTGGGAGCCTTCGTGGGAGTGATAGCCACACCAGTGCTGCTCTGGGCGGCTTTGGTGGCTGAGAGTCGAGGGGAACGCCAGCGTCATTACACCGCCCTGGCAATCTGCGCCGTTTTGCTTTATGTTAGCGTCTGCCGTGCCGCCATTGTCGCAGATGTGGTGGTTACGGTTGCGCTCACCCTGGGCTTACACCGTCCGCGGCTTCTGTTGAAAGCGGCTTTTGTTGGGGCTTTTTTCCTGGAGGCCATGGCGGTGGCCAATCCCGCCCACATGAGCGAGTTAATGGACTCTCTGAGCGGACGGTTCGTGTTCAAGCTCGCAGCGCACCGGCCGCAGCAAGGCATCCTCGGTTCACGCCTTACCCCCTGGGACGAAACTATTTCTGCCGTCGCACAACACCCTTGGTTTGGAACCGGATT
Source organism: uncultured Acidobacteriaceae bacterium (assembly GCA_963818865.1). Taxonomy (GTDB): domain Bacteria; phylum Acidobacteriota; class Terriglobia; order Terriglobales; family Acidobacteriaceae; genus Sulfotelmatobacter. The sequence continues at coordinate 461,877 of CAWFTQ010000009.1, read as the reverse complement.
CGGAACCAGCGACCTGGGAGCTGAGCAATCCAACCTTCAGCAGTCGAACGTCTCCACCGTGGAAGGCACGAATCGCGAACACGGCAGCAGCTATCTGGCACTCGTCGAATACATGGGGTTGTTGGGTATTCTGCCTTTTCTACTGCTGTTATTTCTGTTGATGCGGTCAGCAGGCCGGGTATACATGTGGATGCGAAGAACCGGCAGCCCCTATCACTATGCCATACCGTTTGCCATGGTCACTGTGGCCGGTCTTATTCACGCGGCTTTTGAAGACTGGCTGTTTGCGGCAGGTTCCTATCTTTGCTTGTTTTTTTGGGTGCTGGCTTTTCTGCTGGTAGATTTGGCTTCGGACATGGACGCCGATTTGCGAATCACCAAGCCTAATTCTGTTTCGTCGCTCACCCCAACGCAGAGTTTGCTGCAGCCCACAGCGTAGTCGAGCGCCTGCAGCACGGCTGAATTACCGACCTTAGGCCCGGAGACTCAGAAAGTCCCATCGCCCTCATCTAGGCTCGGCTAGCTCTCCGCGAATCCTTAGTTTTCGCCCACACTGGTGGTCTGAACCAGGAAACGCGCCCTCAGTAGAACTACACAAATCACCAGAATCAGCCAAGCCTCGTGCGGCAGAATGAATGGTTCCCAGAATCGGCTGTGACTGAGCCGGTCGAGAGCGTCATATGTCCCGGGGTATTCATGGAGAATCGTGGCGCCTGGGATGAGAAAGGGACACGCCAGCAGGAGGCATGCAAGCGCAAATTTCTTCAACTCTCCTCCTTCATTCATTTCGCTCAAAGCCCACACCACCGGCACGAGAAGCAAACCGGCGTCCGTAAAACGGTGGTAGACAGGAAGAAGTGACGCCGAAGTCAGGATAGCCAGATCGAGAAGACCGAGACGTCTATTGCGGCGAACCGCAAGAAGCCAGAGGGAGAGCAGGGCGACGAATACCAGCGCGGCCGTAACCTGCGCGAAGCTTCGGTTCTGCAGAATCGGAAAGAGCGCAACCTGCAAGTTCACCAGCTGAAAATGAAGTGGATTGGCTGTGCTGAAATCGTCTATTGCACCGGGGGCGAACATGCGCTGATTGTTTGCCAGGAAGCTCGGCCACCACAGAGTTCTGCCGTGTTGGGGAGTGATTGCGGCCGATAGGAGCAGGACTCCGGTCGCGATCGCGGAAGACATTACTTTCATGCGGTTGCGGTGGACGAGCGCGTAAATCAAGAACGGGAGGGCCACTGTCGGCTTCAAGGCGACTGCGAAGATCAGCAGAACGCCGGCCATTCGGCTTCGGTTCTGGGTCAGGCAGAAGGTGGCAACCATGCCCAGGGCAAAGGCGACAGTGACGATATTTGAAGTGGCAATCGCGGCATGCACGGGAGCGAGCAGCAGCACCGATATGAAGATCATCAGTCCCATCGAACTATAGGTGCGAACGCCGGCAAGATGGATAAGGGCCCAGGCAACCGCGAATACAGCCAGGACGCACATCAAAGCCCACACCCAGACTGCAATTTTCCACGGCAACACGGCTAATGGCAGAAGCAGGGGAAAAGCTGTGGTCAGGTATGGAGAAGGTATGCCGCGTTTCGCAGGGAGTGTTCCGTCTTGGCTTTCCGTAACCACAAAGTGTGGGCGGGTGGGGGTTGGCCACAGGTCGTTGAGGACTGCGGGAGCGTACGGATCACGGCCGGAAATCCAAGCACGGGTTTGCTCGTACGGCGAGACAAAGTCATTAAAACTTCGAACGTCTTTTTCCAGTTCGCGTACTGGACCTCGCATGGAAAATTCCAGAATTGCCAGGCAGGCCAATAAGCAGAGGACGAATAGATGAAGGCGGCTTCCACCTCTGCGGGACAAATCCATTGCGTGCCATTGTACTGCCCTGATCGTTCTATGGGTGCCTATCTTGCGGGGTCATTCTTAGCTGATTGAGTCTCGACAATCCGATATAAGTTTGTAGGGGGATAACCGGAGCCCCAGCCAGCCTTTCGCCAGCTAGCCGGCTCATTTCCTCGCTGCGCCGTAAAGCTTCCCTCCAGATGCAAGTTCCCGGGAGCCAGCCCGGGCGGGAGGATGTCATCCTTCGGCCAAATCAGGTACACAGGCTGGCCTTCGTTTAGTTGTTCCTGCCAGTTGAGATTGTGATCGAGTTTGCTCACCAGACCAGCAGGAATTCTGGGCCGCACAAAAAGATAGTGCGAGCCGGCTGCTTCCACGGCGTAGAAGTAGAACTCTTCCGGGCCAAACACTCGCGAGTTGCCGGGCACTTTGCCGCTGATGAAATCCTGCAAAGGCTGCGGGTCGCGCTCGTGGTAGGAGGCAAGCCACGCCACAACTTTTCCCGAGCGGATGGCAACCAGAATAATTGCCAACACCAGCCAACTGACAAGGACTATGCGCTGAAGAGTACGCGGAGCACTGCTGCGCAGAATTTTCGCCGTTAATGCGATCAAAACAGGTATGACAAGAGGTACAACAAAAACCTCGTAATCCCAGAATCGGGAGATGGTTAGAAAGGAAACGACGTAGTTGATAAGCACCGCAATCGACGCCAGCCTCACGGCGGGGAGCACCTCGGGCGCTTCTATTTCGGAGGTGTGGCGGGCCGTGAATATCGAACTGCCGAAGGCACAAGTGAAAACCAGGAGCGTCACGAAGGTGAAAATCAATCCCGAGAGCAGAGGCACCAGAGGTTCGTCGAAGAAGTGCCAGGAGCCGTACAGAATTGGAGAGACGCTGATCCTGTCGCCTCGGCTCACCTCAGCAATAAAGCGGAGCCAGCCAATTGGATTCGTACCGCGACTCGATGTCCATCCCCATACCGGGAGGAGCGCAGCGGCCGCGATGATCAGGCCTCGGGCAATCAATTCCCGGGTTCGGGTCAGCAGGAGTTCCAGGGCGACGGCAACGAAGAGTCCCAGTACGAAGGGAAAAGCTCTGGGGGTGCTGAGCGCCGCTAAAGCGCAAAGAATACCTGCGAGCGCGGAGTAGAGAAATGCGGAGCGTCTTGACTCCTGGACTCGCATTGCATGCAGCGTGCAAATCAGGGAGAGAATTTCGAGCGTGATCGTAATCGTGTCAAGCCTTCCAGTGGTAGCTCGAGCACCAATTCCTTGCGATAACGCCACCATCATCGCCGATGCGGCCATCGCGGCCGAGGAACGGTCCAGGCATCGGCTCACCCACGAGGCGAGGAACACTGCTCCTACCGCCCCGAAGAATCCCAACAGCCTCCAACTCGTGATGGACAGTCCGAAGAGCCTCACATCCACTGAACCTAGAAAAAAAACCAACGGACCATAAAAAAGATCGACACGGCCGGTATGGGGAAAAGCACCTAAAACCGTGGGTATGGGCGGCCCTCCGCGCGCGACCGCCAGCGAGGTTGAAGCAAAGAAAGTTTCATCCAGCCAGGGTAGTGGACTTCGAGGGAGAAACAGAAGAATAAGAACCATGGCCATCACGGCGACGATCCAGAAAATTCGCGATGGCCGGATAACCTGGAGAAAACGGAATTGCTGCATCATAGCGGCGATTCAGCTTTCTGGACGAAAGCGGAATCAGGGACATAATTGTATCCGCTCTCTCTGAATGTGAGAACGAGGTACGCGATCTGCGTGGTCGCATGCGGGGTTGATAAGACTGTACAATACCGAGCGAACGCAAAGAGTGTGGAGAACAAGAGGAACTATGCTTCCCAAAAAAATCAACGGCTGGTTTTCAATTTTCGGGACTCTCATTATGCTTACAGCAGCGATGCAAGGGAAGACAAGCGTCACCAAGCAGGCCTTCGGACAGACTTCGGACGGCACGGCCGTTGATTTGTATACGTTGGCCGACGGCAAGATCGAAGCCCGTATTACGAATTATGGGGGAATCATCGTTTCGCTGCGCTCGCCTGATCGCGAGGGAAAACTCGACGACGTGGTGCTGGGTTATGACTCGTTCGAGGGCTACCGTACCAATCCTGCTTATTTTGGCGCCATCATTGGCCGTTACGCGAATCGCATCGCACATGGCACGTTCCAACTTGACGGCAAGACTTATTCCGTCCCCAAGAACGACGGCGACAATGCACTTCATGGCGGAATCCGCGGGTTCAACAAAGTCGTGTGGACGGCCCGCGAAATAAAGGACGGAATTGAACTCACGTATGTGAGCAAGGACGGAGATCAAGGCTTCCCGGGGACTCTGACTACGACGGTGCGCTATACGCTGGATGGAGGTGCGCTGCGGATCGATTATTCGGCGACCACCGATAAAGACACCGTGCTTAACCTGACCAATCATTCTTATTTCAACCTCGCAGGCCAAGGCAAAGGGGAAGTTCTAGGCCACATCGTGAAGATCGATGCTGCGCGGTTCACGCCGGTGGACGCGACGCTGATTCCGACGGGAGAGTTGAAGTCGGTACAGGGCACGCCATTCGATTTTCGAACGCCCCATGCCATCGGAGAGCGGATCGATGCGAATGATGAACAGTTGCGGCTTGGCTTGGGATACGATCACAACTTCGTATTGGACCATCCCGAGGGCCAGTTGGCCGAGGCTGCTTCGGTCTATGAGCCCACCACGGGGCGGACGCTGCGAGTGCTCACGACTGAGCCGGGAGTGCAACTCTATACCGGCAACCATCTTGATGGGTCGATTACCGGCAAGCGGGGCATTGTCTACAAACCCCGGTTCGCATTTTGCCTGGAAACGCAGCATTTTCCGGACTCGCCCAACCATCCCAGCTTCCCGACGACTGAGTTGAAGCCGGGACAAAACTTTCATAGCGTGACGGTATTTGAGTTCAGCGCTGGCTCACGCTGACGCGGTCCTGCAGACGCGACTCGGTGCACGAGCTATGGCTGCGGCAAGGCTTTGGCCGTAGTTACGGGCGCGAGGCCGATCCGCTGGGATAAGGTTTAGCGCAAAGCCGGGGCCACTGTGCTCAGCTAAACATTGAGGCCGACGTTACGGCAAACTTCGACGATGGAGAGACGATCCGGCGCGCCCACCTTCCGCAGGATGCGATGCACGTGGTTCTTAACGGTCTGCTCGGAGAGGTTGAGCTGGCTTGCCATTTCTTTATTGGTCAGACCCTGCTGGATCAGCCCAACCAGTTGCTGCTCCCTGCGGCTAAGCCCCAGGCTGGTCTTAAGGTACAAACTGGGGATGGCAGGCTTGTGCTGGGTTACCCATTGAAACAGGGCTCCGGAGAGTGAACCGGGGCATACTCCCTCGCCGGCCGCCACTGCCCGTATGGTGCGTGCCACTTCCATCGCCGAAGCATCTTTGAGTATGTAACCCACCGCTCCCGCCTGTACTACGCGAAGAAAAATAGATTCTTCGGCTTCCATGCCAACCATTACAACTTTGATCGAAGAGTTCAGCTGGCGCAATTCCCGCAGCACTCCAGGTTCCGACAAGACCGAAGAGACGGAATCGAGCACTACTACATTAGCCCGGGTCGCGAGGATATCCGCAAACGTTTCGGGACCATACGATCCGGCTCCGACCACCTGGATATCGTCCTTCTTCGACAAAACACGCAGCAAAGCTTCCCGCAGCAGCCGATTTTCCGCCAACAGAAAGACTGCTGCCACCGCCCCTGAAATTCCTGCTCCTGCACTTCCCATCTGCTAGCTAACCTCGTTCAGAACTCGAACTCTCTCTCGATTACTCCGCAGCTCTCAGAAAGCACTTTTCTGCTCTTTGCTCTTTGCTCTTCCTGCCCTTGATCGTCGTAATGAATTCGCAGCGTCTACTTTGAAACGCTAGCCGCCTATCAAACCTGGGTCAAGCAAAAAGCAGGCTCTTCAGAGCTGCAGCGTCCCGCTCCGGGAAGATTCTCTTAATTTCCGCAAATGGTCCCTCTAATCGCCACCCAACCTTGACGGGTTACGGCGTCGCTGGTAGATTCCGGTCCTGAGTACGAATGTCAGGAGGCCATCTCTCTGAGCCGGCTAAGCCGTCGCAATTTTCTCGTCCGCTGCTGCCAGGGAGCGTCAGCGGCGATGGTTCCGGCAAGCTTGCGTGGTCTCGCCTTCCCGTCGAACCCTCCGTTCGATTCCAGCACGCTTTCATCCGATGGCGAGTTCCGCCTGCATCCGCATTATGCCGCCCAGAGGCCGCTGGATGCCGTCCTGCTCAAGACCGATGCGGGCCTCGACGACTTTGTCAGCGAAAAATATCATGACAAGATTGCCGCGATTCTTGCGCAGTGGAGTTCGGGTCTGCTTCGCTCTCCGCAGGAAGTGAGAGCGGTTGAAGACATTTTGACTACGGACTTTGTCGCTTCCTCGCTGCTTCCGGTCGACTCGCGATCAGTCCGTCCCGGCCCCGCGCTCGAAGTCCATCAAAATCGATTCGCCTCCCAGACTAGTCTCAGGCGAGACGCATTTCTTCGGGAATTGCGTTCCCGCATGAGCGGCTTTTCAAAGCTCGAAACTGCGGAATTCCAGGTGACGAACATTTCAGCGAGCCCCGGTTTTGATTCCCAGCCTGCAGCGCGAGTGAACACTCGCGTGCGTTACGAGTTGGTTGGGGCCGGCCATGGTTTCCATCTTGAGCAGCTCGTGGGTTATTGGGACCTGGAGTGGGAAAGCCAGCCGTCTTCGTCGGCGCTCGGCGAGTTCAAACTTCGGCGTTGGCGAGCGCTGGAGGAGACACGAAGCCGCTCCTCTTCGCCGATTCTTAGGGACATCACCGCAACCGCTCTGGGAGGCAATTCTTCATACTCAGCCCAGATGCTGCGCGGCGTCGACCACTGGCGCACGGTTCTCGATGGAGCATGCGGCATCGATATCTACGGACACAATGGCGTCTCAGTCGCCGACATTGATAACGATGGCTTGGACGACCTCTATATTTGCCAACCCGCGGGTCTTCCCAACCGCCTTTATCGAAATCGCGGAGATGGTACTTTTGAAGATGTCACCGAAGCGTCTGGCCTTGGGATCCTCGACAATACAGCGTGTGCGCTTTTTGCAGACTTCGATAATGACGGGCGTCAGGACGTTGTAGTCGTGCGTGCGAGCGGTCCGCTCTTGTTCTTGAACCAGGGTGGAGGAAAATTTCGCCAGAAACCTGGAGCGTTTCAGTTCGCCAATGCTCCCCAGGGAACGTTCACCGGCGCGGCCGTTGCCGATTATGACCGCGACGGCTGGTTGGATATTTATTTTTGCCTCTACGTTTATTATCAGGGCACCGATCAGTACAAATATCCTGTCCCCTATCATGACGCCGAGAATGGTCCTCCGAACTTCATGATGCGGAACAACCGCAACGGAACTTTCCGAGACGTGACTACGCGATCCGGCCTCGATCAAAAGAACACGCGTTACAGTTTCTGCTGCGGCTGGAGCGATTACAACCGTGATGGATGGCCCGACCTTTACGTGGTGAATGATTTCGGCCGAAAGAATCTTTACCGCAACAATGGCGACGGAACCTTTACGGATGTGGCTCCGCAGGCAGGTGTTGAAGACATCGGCGCGGGCATGAGCGTTTGCTGGACCGACTTCGACAAGGACGGCGCCGAGGATCTTTACGTGGCTGACATGTGGACCGCTGCCGGGGAACGCATCTCTGCCCAGCAAAGTTTCAAGAAAGACGCGCCCGAGGATGTCCGGGCTCTGTACCGGAAGCACGCGATGGGCAACTCGCTCTTTCGAAACAGCGGCGCTGCCTTCGAGGATCGAACCGCCGCTGCTGGAGTTGGAATGGGACGCTGGTCATGGTCGAGCGATTCATTCGATTTCGATCATGACGGATTTCCCGATCTCTACATTGCGAACGGCATGGTCTCCGGAGTCTCACGTGAAGATCTGAACAGTTTTTTCTGGCGGCAGGTCGTTGCCAATTCACCTGATCAAGCTAAGCCCGTGCACGATTACGAACAGGGATGGAGTGCCATCAACGAGCTCATTCGCTCGGATGGAACTTGGAGTGGCTTTGAGAGAAATGTTTTCTATGCGAACAATCGCGATGGAACATTTTCCGACATTTCCGGCGCAGTGGGCCTGGACTTTGTCGAGGATGGAAGGGCATTTGCTCTTGCCGATTTCGATCAGGATGGCCGGCAGGAAATCTTCCTGAAAAATCGTAATGCCCCGCAGTTAAGGCTGTTGAAAAATGTGATGGAGGAGCTGCCGCCGTCGATCGCCTTTCGTCTGCGCGGGGTAAAAAGTAATCGTGATGCCATTGGCGCTGCAATTACGCTGGAAACAGATTCAGGCCGACAAACCCGCATGCTCCAGGCCGGGTCGGGATTTCTATCGCAGCACAGTAAGGAAGTCTTCTTTGGGTTGGGAGAGGCAAAAGGCTTTGTGCGGGCTTCGATCCGCTGGCCAAGTGGCCTGGTGCAGGAAGTTCGCGACCTGCCGCCCAACCATAGAATTTGGGTAGAAGAGGGATCGGACAAATTTCGAATCGAACCGTTCAAGACATCAGCGCCATCGCGTGCACCAGTCAGCATCAGCGAACCGCAAGAGATCGAAGTGCTCCCCACAGCCGTCGAGACTTGGCTGCTCGTGCCGGTAGCCGCACCAGATATTTCTCTTCCCGACTTAGCCGGACAAGTACAGACTCTTTCCGCATTTCACGGAAAGCCGGTGCTGCTGAACTTCTGGACCGCACAATCTTCGGATTGCCAGAAAGACCTTAAAACATTCCAGCAGAAATTTGATCGCTGGAAGGCGCAAGGCCTTCAACTGCTTACTGTGACCGTTGACGTACCTGGAGACAGCGAAAAACTACAGACGCCGGCGGGCCAACTGACATTCTCTATCCTTCGCGGATCAGAAAATGTATCTGCTGTTTACAACGTTCTGTACCGCTATCTGTTCGACCGTCATCGCGACCTCGGCCTGCCAACATCGTTCCTCATCGACCCGCGAGGCGATATCGTCAAGATTTATCAGGGGCCGGTGAATCCGGGGCATGTTGAACAAGACTCGCGGCGTATTCCTCAAACCGACATGGAGCGATTAGCGCAAGCACTGCCGTTCGCGGGAGTTAGTGAAACTTTCGAGTTCGGCCGGAATTATCTATCGTTCGGCTCGATTTTTTATCAGCGAGGTTACATCGACCAGGCCGCAGCGTCGTTCCAACTTGCTCTTCGCGACGATCCCTCAAGCGCCGAGGCCTGCTACGGACTGGGAAGCGCCTATCTGAGCCAGCAGAAAACGGCCGAGGCACGCGAGAACTTTGAACGTGCGACGAAACTTCGCGCAAGCTATCCCGATACTCTGGCGAATGCCTGGAATAATCTCGGCCTTCTCGCTACTCGCGAAGGCCGGACGGACGAAGCGATACGTTGCTTTACACAGGCGGTGCGCTTAAGCCCCGACCATCTGATTGCGCTTAACAATCTCGGCAATGCTTATCGCCTGCAGAAAAATTGGGACGAGGCGCGAAGGACTTTTGAGCGCGCTCTTGAAGTGAACGCCGGAGATCCCGAGGCGAACTATGGTTTGGGAATGGTGTTTGCCCAGGCCGACGACAGCGCGCATGCTTACGAGTATTTGCAGAGCGCGCTTAAAGCACGCCCCGCGTATCCGGAAGCCTTGAACAATCTTGGCATACTTTATCTGCGTACTCACCGGCGAGACGAAGCCGTCGCGAGCTTTGAAGAATGCATTCGCGTTGCGCCCGCGTTCGATCAGTCGTATCTGAACCTGGCTAGGGTCTATGCACTTGAGGGCGCGCCGGACAAAGCTCGGACCATTCTGCTCGCACTTCTCAAACAGCATCCAGATCACGCGCAGGCGCAGAACATGTTGGCTCAACTTCCGCACTGAATGGCTTAGAAGCGGATCAGCTAACGCTTTGGCGTTTGCGCGCTCAGCAGACTCACAAACAGTTTGTAGAACCTGTCCAGGTCAAGATCATCCTGCACTTCGACTGACTGCACATCGATCTTGGGCTTGTCGTGCTCCGTCCAGGTCAGAGTGTTGCCGTAAGCCGCGCCGCGTTCCAGGTCGACATCCATATAGAGAGTTTCGCGCTTGGTAATCAGGCTGGGATCGAGCCACGCTGCTGCCGCCAGTTCGTCCCACAAATAGTTATAGTTGCCACGCAAGCGGGCATATTTGCCGATATAGTGCGCGGCCGGCGTGTCGGCCGATTTGATGCGATCGATCAAGTCAGCGGTCAAGCGCGTCTTTACCGAAATATCCACAGGCGTGCAGACAATTTTCTTCCACGGCGCCATGAACACAATGTGAGCCGCTTCTGGATCGAACCAAAGATTGAATTCGTGAGTCGGGTTGTAAGCAAACTCCGGATCGTCGGTTCGCGGATTCAGGCTGCCGCCCATGAACACCAACTCCTTGGCCAGTCCTGCGAATTTGGGATCGATGGAGATGGCTAGCGCCAGGTTAGTGAAAGGTCCTCCCTCATAGATCGTTATCTGGTTGGGAAATTTATGCACCGTGCGTATTAGAAAATGAGCGGCGTCTTCGTCGGAGGGTTTCGTCGTGGGCTTGCCTTCCGGCATATCTCCCAACTGATCGTGCGGGTGATAGAACCTGGGTGTCCAGGCTCCCAGCCAGGGTATCTGGCCAAATTGCCGCCCCCATTGTTCTGTGTCGGGTTGGCGCCGCACCAAGGGATATTCCGCTCCCGGCACGACTGGGATGTCGGTTCGCCCGATGAGTTCGAGCATGCGCAAGGTATGCGCTACTTCTTCGTGCAGCCATTGATCGCCGGTCACTACCGTGATGCCCAACACTTCCGTCTGCGGCGACTGGATCAACAGCAGTATCGACTGCTGATCTGTCCCGGCGGGTCCGGCCGCGTCCTGATCGATGATGATTTTTCGCTTCGCCTGGCTCCAGCAGGTGACGCTTGTCGTCAGCAGGAGGACTGTCATCAGATGTATTCGGTAAGATTCCACTTTTCGCGTCATAGTGATGAACGTTGAACGTACAGAGCGGACAGACAGCGTCCTGAAACTATCGTAAAAGCCGCAGGTCTTCAAGTGCTTGACGACAATCAGGGTAGGCAAGCTATCTTTCGAGTCAACCATTGATAAATTTGCTCTCGGTCGATTGCAGATCGACTTTCGAGCGATTAAAATTTCGGACTACGCGCGCAACTAAGCTCTCTTGCTTTTCCGCTGCACGCTCGTCTTATGCGCCGCTCCCGTATTAACGCAGCTTGTGGTCTCGCGTTGACCATGCTTTTTGCTTCCTCGATGGCGCGTGGGCAATCCGATCAACGGGCAGGCGTCGATGTACAGCCGGAAGCAGCCGCAGCGGCGGCTTTGCGGGGTATCGTGCGGGATTCCCACAACCACCCTGTTACCGGAGCCACGGTTTGCCTGCAGTCTAAGGAAGCACATCTCACTGTGCATACCGATTCAGCCGGAGCATATCTTTTTCCCGCGGTTCGCGAAGGCGTCTACACCCTCAGCGCGGAAATGGCCGGCGATGGCAGCGCTATGTCGGGCCCACTCGTTCTCGGACTGAAAGATAAAACGGTAGACCTCGCGCTCTCCTCTGCAAGAGCAGGTGCGTCAAAATCCTCGGCTGCACAACCTGAGTTTTTCGACGAGCCGCACTTTACCGTCGCTGGCGTTACCGATACCACGAGTCTCGGCGGCCATGGTTCCGATACGATGGTGCGAAACCGAGAAGCGCTGGCACAGGCGACCGCTTCATTGAAAAAGGAACCCCCGGGTAATGGTGACGACGAGGCTGGACTGCATCACTCGCTCGCCGACGCAGACGAGAGACGGGGCCATCCTCTGGAGGCGGTTCGCGAATATCAGCGTGCGGCCGAACTAAACCCGAGCGAATCGAATCTATTCGATTGGGGAACGGAACTGTTGACGCACCACGCGGCTGAGCCCGCCGTTGAAGTTTTCACAAAAGGCAATCGCTTATTTCCTCATTCTGTGAGGATGCTCTCCGGTTTGGCCGCATCTTTATATTCTCTGGGATCGTTTGATCAGGCGGCCCGGCGCCTCTGTGAAGCTTCCGACTTGAATCCAGACGATCCGAATCCCTATCTGTTCATGGGAAAAATGCAAGCTGTCGAGAGCACGCAGTCAGAAGCAATTGAGGAACGGCTGGCGCGGTTTGTAAGACTTCAACCTCAGAATGCTTGGGCTAATTATTATTACGCTGTTAGCCTTCAGAAACGGCGGAAGTCTCCTCAGGACGTCGAAAATCTTGGTCGAGCAACATCTCTGTTGCAGACCGCGGTCCATCTTGATCCAAAGCTCGGGCTCGCCTATCTGGAACTAGGGATTATTTATTCGGAGCAGAAAGACTTTCCGAAAGCTGTCTCCGCCCTGCAACGAGCAATCGAGGCTACTCCAGGTCTGGAAGAGGCACACTATCGACTGGCACAAGCCTACAAGCAGATGGGCGAGATCGCGAAAGCGCATACCGAGCTTCAGCTGTACGAACAGATTTCGAAGGAAAAAACGCAGGAGATCGAACGCCAGCGGCACGAGCTCCAACAATTTGTATTTGAACTGCGGGATCGATCCCCGGTTTCGCCGCAGTAACAGACTTTATCAGTTCAGTGTGCGGCGGGCGTGGGCGCGCTCATTAGTTTGACGAACATTCCGTAGAACCTTTCCAGATCCAAGTCCACCTGAATTTCGACCTGACCCGCAGCGAGTGTCGGATTGTCGGTCTCAGGCCAAGTCAGCGTATTCCCGTAGCCCGCTCCGCGATCGAGATCTACTGTCATGTAGCGAGTCTCGCTCTTAGTAATCAAAGTCGGATCGATCCACGCCGCCGCTGCCAGTTCGTCCCACATGATGTCGGCTCCAGGAGAGTACATGGCGAAGCGAGAGATATAGCGGGCCAGCGGCGTCGGGCTGGCTTCGATCTGCTTGACCAGGGCAGGCGTCAAGCGAGTCTTGATGGAAATATCGGTCGGCGTGCAGACGATTTTCTTCCACGGCGCACGCAGCACGATTTCCGCCGCCTCGGGATCGAACCAGAAATTAAACTCGTGCCGTGGATTGTTCGCGAACTCGGGGTTGTCTGTGTTCGGATTCAGGCTCCCACCCATGAATACCAGTTCCTGCGCCAGTTCGGGGAACTGTGGATCGATTGAGATCGCGAGCGCCAGATTCGTCATGGGTCCGCCCTCGTAGATTGTCACTTCGTGCGGATACTTACGCACCATCCGGATCATAAAATGCGCGGCATCTTCCTCGCTGGCCTTGATCGTGGGCGTGCCTTCCGGTAGTGGCGGCACCACGAAGGGCTCGTGCCACCACCGATCATCCCATGCGCCAGCGTAAGCCACTTTCCCGTAACGTTCCTGCCAAAGTTGAGCTTCGCCGCGGCGCCGTACCAAAGGAAAAACAGCCCCCGGCACGACAGGAATATCGCTGCGGCCGATAATTTCCAGCAGGCGAAGCGTGTGCGCCACTTCTTCGTCGCGCCACTGGTCTCCGCTCACTACCGTCGCTCCCAGCACCTCCACCAGTGGAGACTGAACCAGTACCAACAGCGTCTGCATGTTGCTTCCGCCGGGGCCGGAGAAATCCTCGTTGACGATTATCTTGCGCCGGGTCGGCTCCGATCCGAAACATTTGCCAAGCAGACCGAGTAACAGAAATACCAGCGCGAGCCTGCGCATGGACCGCCTCATTGTCCCTCCGAGAGAATTCTCAATTGCAAACTTAAGGGCAGACTGGGCGAAACTCTAGTCTGCCCTAAGTTAAGACGCCACGCATCCAATTAGTTCTAGAAATTCAGTCTAAGAGCAAACTGAATCAGACGCGGGTTATTCACCGTGTTATTGACCACTCCGAAACTAGAGGGAGTGTTTATATCCTGCTCTCCGGTGTCGGCGTAACCGTTCATATAGAACTGGGCATGGTTGAGGAGATTAAAGAACTCCGCCCGGAATTGTATCTTCATCGACTCGCGCCAAGGCAAAGGGAAGTCCTTGATGATAGAGAAATCCGTGTTGACAAAGCGTGGGCCGTAAACCGGCGCGCGCGCTGCCGTTCCAAGTTCACCCGCTGGGGCTTTCGCGAACGCACAACCATTGAACCAAGCTGAGAGCGTATGTACCTGGGAGGGAGCGATGCCAAGCAGCGTACTTCCCGGAATCGATTGCCCGGCAAGGTATTGGCACTGGATATTCGGGTTACTCATGACCACGCCGGGCTTTAGAGGATCGCTGATTTCGTTCGGACGCTGAAAGGTGTTGCCGTTGTAGGAGAAGTAGGTGCCGGACTCATCGGCGCTATCGACCACAAACAGCGGAAAACCGGAGGTTGCCCTCTCGATCACATCCACCTGCCAATGTCCGAGGATGGCGTTGGCGGTTCCGCTCCAGCTGCTGCCATATTTCTTGCCCTTACCGAAGGGCAAGTCATAGAGGACGCTGGCGGTAAAACTGTCGTTGAGGTTCAGTTGAGACAAGCCCCAATCGAGTTTCGCGGTGCCGGGCAGCGGGTAATACAGCGCGCCGGGGTTGGTGCCCAAGCCATCCGTCAGCCCGGTATCAAAGTTGCGGGAATAGGTATAACCGATCAGCGCATAGATGCCATGCCTTGCGCTCTTGGTTTCGGCCTTAACTTGCAAAGAATCATAGCGGGCCGCGCCGATGCTGTTATTGGTGTCGACCGCCTGGTAGGCTCCTCCGAAAGGCTGGTTCACTGTGTAAGGGAAGTATCCGAAGCCGCAGCCCAGCGTGTAGCCCTGGACAACGCCGCAGGCAGCGGGATCGTTGAGGTTTTCATTGAGCTGGCCCACCAGAATGTGCGCGGTCCGGCTTCCCGCGTAGCCCACCGTCAGCACCACATTCCCCGGCATCTGGCGCTCGAGGTTCAGATTGAATTGCTGAATCACTCCCTGCTTAAAGTTGCGGTTCTCAGATTGAATCGTCCCCGTGTAAAGCTCAGGATTGACCGGCGCATTCAAGACCGCGCCCCCCGCCACCGGCGTAGACGAAGGCGTGCCGACCGCAACCAGAAAGCCATTGGAAAGACCGCAGCCCGTGCTTGTGGGGGTGGCGCAAAGCCCGCTGGTATCGACCTCCGCATAATATGGGGGATTTTGCCACAATCCTTGTCCACCTTGATTCCACGCGGAATCGTGGACGATACCATAGCCTCCGCGAACAGCCGTTTTTTCGCTTCCCATCGGTTTCCAGGCGAATCCAATGCGAGGCTCGAGCGCCGTTTTGTCGAATTGAATTCCAACGCGACCATCGGTCGTGACGCAAAGTGTGCATCCCGCTATCCCCGGGCTCCCTTTCGGGACGTACCAGGTTAGGTTCTGAACATCGAAATTCGCCTGCCGATTGGCCTCCTCAGTTTCCGGCGTCGCCAAGGCCCAGGCAAATCCAAGATTCAGGGTCAAATTGCTGGAAACCCGCCAGTTGTCCTGTACGAAAGGTCGGAACAGTTTCCAACGGCGGCCGGTGGTCGCTCCCAGAAATGTTTGATCGTGGGCGGCAAAAACACCCATGCTGCCGAGCAGTAAATCGCCGATGTCGTCTCCAGTCTTAGAGCCGACGTCTACAACAAAGCCGTCCTGGAATGCGTTGTTTCTTACATTCATTTCCTCGGCGCGAAACACCAGCCCGACCCGGATCTCGTGTTTGCCGTGAATCAGGTCGAGTGTATCGGAAAGCGAGTAAACGTTGGTTCCGCCCTGGTAAGGCGCGTATCCGCGATCGCCGATCGAAAAATAAGCGGACATATCGAACGAGGTCAACCCACAGCTCACGCATTCCTGGGGCGCCTGGTTCAGGCTCGCAGGATAGCCGGTTATGTAATCGCACGAACTCGCAAGATCTGCGCCCGGAATGCCCAGGAGCGCCGCTTCGCACGAACCCGTACCGAACGAGAGAATGTGGTTGAAAATCCGGTTGTAGCCGATGGTGGCCTGATTAATCAAGTTCGGAGAAAAGACGTGGGTTTCGCTCACTACCGCATTGCGCCCGTGGTTTTCAATGTGTTGGTTACTGCCAAAGGCGTTGGCTTCCGACCAGGTCGGCGAGCCTCCGGGAACAAAGTTCGTTGCCTGGTCGTAGCTGAAGCGGCCGTAGATAGAATCCTTGCTGGATAAGTTGTGGTCGACACGAACGTCCCAAGTCCCCTCGTTGAGCTTCCTCGTCGGCTGGTTTTCGTAGTTGAAGCCGACATTGCTCGCAAGACCAGGAGTTGGAGCGGGATAAAGCTGAACCACTTTTGCGCCGATGGGATTAATCAGGGCCGCCGGAATGATGGCGCAAGGGGTGCCACCGGGCGCCTGGCTACCATCGGCCAGAACGGGCTCAGGCGTCGTGGCATTCGAGCACAAGAACGTTGAGGGTTCCGTCCCGCTTGCGTAAGGGTTGTTGAGTGCGGTCAACAGAAACGGATTGTTGGTCAAGTTGTAATTGCCATTTGCGTCGGGCGTCGTCATTGCAGTTGTGGGAACGAACCCGGTAAACGGCACGCCCTCGCGCTGCATCTTGGCCTGATAATCGAGAAAGAAAAACGTCTTGTCCTTCTGGATGGGGCCGCCAATCGAACCGCCAAACTGGTTCAGATTGAATTTCTGCTTCGATGTAAAAAAATAGCGAGTGGCGTCAAGATCTGTGTTGCGAAAAAACTCAAACAGCGAACCGTGCCACTGATTGGAACCTGATTTGGTCGTGACCAATACTGTAGGACCCGCGCGCTCTCCGTATTCGGCGGAGTAGTTGTAGGTCAAGACCTTAAATTCCTGGATGTCGTCGATCGACGAGAAAATCGCAATCCCACCCTCATCCAGTTGGTTGTTGTCGTTGCCATCGAGCAGCCAGTCGGTTTCCTGTTCGCGCGAACCGCCGGATGAAAGCGAAAAAGATCCGCGCGTAGCAGCCTCGCTGCTGGCGGCGCTGGTGAAGAAGCTGACGGGGCTGGTCGATGAGGTTGTTCCCGGAGTCAGCGTTGCCAGTTGGACGAAGTTGCGGCCGTTTAACGGAAGGTCGGCGACTTGCTCTGACGTGATTACCTGGCCGAGAGTTGCGTTCGCAGTTTCCACGGCTACTTCGGTTGCATTTACCTCCACGGTCGAGGTCACCGACGCGGGCGCGAGGGCGAAATCCACTTCGCGATGCTCATCGACCTGCAGCCGGACATCCTTCTCTTCGTTGGTTTGGAAGCCTTGCGACTGCACTCGAATCGTGTAATGCGCTACCGGCAGCAAGGGGACCAGATAGTGACCGAAGTCGTCGGTTCTTGCGTCGCGGGAAAGGCCTGTATCCTGCGAGGTCACCTTCACCGTCGCACCGGAAATTACTGCGCCCGCCTTGTCCGAAACCGTGCCGGAAAAACTGCCCGTGGCCTGCCCGTACAGGTGCGGACAAACCAGGAACACAAACGAACAGAAAACTGCTGCAAGCAGCGCCTTCTTACTCGACATTAAAACTCCTTTTCGGCGTCCCCACACCGAATGGCGAAGTCCAGTTCTGTAGATAAAAAGCTTGGAGGCCTTGGACCGTAGAGGAGACCTTATAAATGGCAACGGCTTACGAAGTCAAGAGTTTTCGGCAATTGGCGGGTCACTTCTCCGCCAAATTTCCGAACTGGCACACCAGAATTTGTCCAGCGCGTTTCTAAAAGTTAGTGCACCACTTATTGCTCGGAACGCCCAGCCCATTGGGCATCGAAGCGCTGGCGATCATAGAAAGACTTTTGCGTTCCCACCCCTGTGGTCGAGAGTCCGGCATACAAATTGGCGCGTCGCACGGCCTCCAGTTCAGGCAAGCCTTCCGCGAGAAACACGGCAAAGCTGCCGATGAATGCGTCGCCCGCGCCGGTGCTGTCGATGGCTTTTACCGGAAATGCAGGAACATGTTCGCTTAAACCACTTCCTGCGAGGAGCGACCCCTTGGATCCCAGCGTAATAATGACGCGGCGAATCCCATCTCCCACCAATTTTGCCGCGCATCTTTTCGCGTCGTCGATATTTCGCACCGCGATCCCCGTGATGGTCTCCGCCTCGCTTTCATTGGGAACAAAATAATCAAGGCCAGCGAGTTCGCGCATGTCGACAGCCTGCCCCGGGGCTGGATTCAGGATGCATCGAATTCCGTGTTTTCGCGCGAATGCTATGGTGTAGTAAACCGTTGCCAGAGGAATTTCAAACTGGAGCACGATGCAATCTGTGGCTTTCAACATATCGGCCGCCGCATCCACTTCGGCGGGTTTCAGCGCGTCGTTCGCTCCCTTCACTACGAGGATGCGGTTTTGTCCATCGGGTTCGACGAAGATGGGCGCGACCCCACTGGATAAGCCTTCCACCTGCTTGACGTGACTGGTGTCGATACCCAAATTCTGGAAGTTCTCGATGGTTGCGGGGCCGAAGAGATCGCTGCCCACGCGCGCCACCATAAATACATCCGCCCCACAAAGACGGGCGGCGACCGCTTGATTAGCGCCCTTTCCGCCAAATCCCAGATCGAATCTCTGGCCGAAAATGGTTTCTCCGGGCTTCGGAAACCGGTCTGCGAATGTGGTTAGATCGATGTTGGCACTGCCAACTACGGCAACTCGAGGTCGACGGGGCATGTTGTTCACAGAATCTTGCGACCGGCGAGTTTATTTGCCGTTCTTGATTGTGTCAATTGACATTGCGGCAACCAGCAAAATCTATTCACCGTAAGGAACCCAGATGTTCTTCACTTGGGTGGCGTGTTGCAAGAACCACCGGCCTTCGCCTTGCTTCGGGTCAAACCAGTCGATGGCGCGACCTTCGTTGGTGAATACCTGTTTCAGATTTCCGACGGAAAATGACTTCGCTGCCGCCGCGTTGGATTCGTCCGAGAAGCACCAGATTGCATCTACGTCGTCATGTTCGGCAATGGTCTTGAGGAGTTGAGAGCTGTATCCCGTGACAATGTTGACGGCGCCGTCCGGCAAATCACTTGTGTCAAAGACCTGATAGAGATCTCCGATGATAAGCGGATAGGTTTCCGAGGGGACAACGATTGCACTATTGCCACCCGCCAGAACGGGGAGGAGGAGAGACAACAAACTCAAAAGCGGTGCGTCGTTCGGACAGATGATTCCAACCGTACCGATCGGCTCATTCATCGCGATGGCGATGGTTCGCGATGGCGGGTTGTGTACCGCGCCATCGAACTTATCGGCCCACGCCGCATAGGAAAAAATTCGCTCGATGCTGGCTCCAACTTCTCTGGCTGCCCGCGTTTCGCCCACGATTGCCGCCAAGCGGCGAGAGATTTCTTCCTGACGCAGAGACAGGTTTTCCGCCATGTAATAAAGAACCTGAGCGCGATTGTGAGCGGTGGTCCTAGCCCAACCCGCCGCTTTGCGCGCGGCTTCGACAGCGTTACGAATATCCTTGCGATTTCCCAGCGGCGCCTCCCCCAGCAATTCGCCACGCTGGCCGCGTACCTCAAAGCTGTAGCCAGAATCGGGTCTTGCCTGCTTTCCCCCGATGTAGAGTTTCACGGTACGGTCGATTGCTGGATCTCGCCGGTGTTCCTCGGTTGAGGCTTCGGGTTTGCGCTCTGCAGCGGAAAGCACCGGAGCGCGCTTGAACCATGACGGTTCGAGATACTCAAGCAAGCCTTCTCGTCCTCCCTCGCGTCCGTAACCGCTCTCGCGATAACCGCCGAAACCACACGCGGCGTCGAACATATTCGTGCAGTTCACCCACACCACACCTGCCTTGATCTGCGCCGCCACTTGCAGAGAGACGTTGATGCTCTCGCTCCACACACACGCCGCCAGGCCATAGACGGTGTTGTTGGCGAGCTCTACTGCCTCTGCTGGCGTTCGAAAGGTCATGGCAGCCAGTACGGGACCGAAAATTTCCTGCTGCGCCACCACTGACGTGGGATGCACGTTGCTTAACAACGTAGGAAGAAAGTAAAGTCCTCGCGAGGGCATTTCAATTTGCGGCTGCCAACAGCTTGCACCGTCTGCAATTCCCTGGTCCACAAGACGACGAATGCGCTCCAGTTGAACGGGGGCGACGATGGCTCCGATGTCGATGGCTTTATCCAGCGGCGAACCGACTCGGAGCGCGCTCATCCGGTCGCGAATTTTCTCCGTGAGCGCGCCGGCGATGCTCTCCTGCATCAGCAGACGCGAGCCGGCGCAGCAAACTTGTCCCTGGTTCAGCCAGATTCCATCGACCAAGCCCTCCACTGCGCTGTCGAGATCGGCGTCCTCAAAAACAACAAAGGGAGATTTGCCGCCAAGTTCCAGTGAAAGCCGTTTGTGACTCTGTGCCGTGGCGCGACGGATGGAGCGCCCAACCTCGGTCGATCCGGTGAACGCAATTTTGTCGACGCCGGCATGTTTCACCAGCGCCTCGCCAGTGGAACCATCTCCAGTGACAATGTTGACGACACCCTGCGGCAGGCCAATCTCCTGGCAAATCTCGGCAAACGCAAGTGCGGTTAGCGGCGTGAACTCGGCTGGCTTGAGCACAACGGCATTTCCTGTCGCAATTGCGGGCGCAATTTTCCATGCCAGCATCAGCAGCGGGAAATTCCACGGGATGATCTGCCCGACAACTCCGCAAGCGGTGTAGCCTGGAAACTCAGCCTCCAATAGCTGCGCCCATCCAGCGTGATGGTAGAAGTGGCGAGCAACGAGCGGAATATCAATGTCGCGGCTCTCGCGGATTGGCTTGCCGTTGTCGATTGTTTCCAGCACCGCGAGCCGGCGTGAATGCCGCTGAACGGCTCGAGCCATGGCGTACAAATGCCGAGCCCGCGCATGCGGTGTGAGAGATTGCCATTGTGGAAGCGCATTTCGTGCAGCCTGGACAGCAGCGTCGATATCTGCGGCCGATCCCTGCGCGACCTCTGCGATCTTTTCTCCCGTAGCAGGATCGGTCGTATCGAAGAATGCGCCCTCGACTGGCTGTCGCCATTCGCCATCGATGAAGTGACCGAAGCGTCGCTTATGCCGGTCGAGCCAGAGCAGCGCATCCTTCGGGTCCTCGGGAGCCGGACCGTATTCCATGGTGAGAAACTTCTCAGCTATGCTCATTTGCGTGGTTACGCTTTCCTCGCTCGCCCACTATGCAATCGGATGGCGGTAGTCTGCTGAATACCGTCCTGTGGCGTAGTGTTCCAGTTGCCGTTCAATGTCGTTCAAAAGTCCGCTTGCCCCGAAACGAAAGAGCTCGGCTTTCATCCAAGATGTGCCCAGTTCTTCTTTCATCAGCGCCAGCCATTCCGTGGAATGCTTCGCGGTACGAATTCCACCAGCCGGTTTGAAGCCGACGGCCATTCCCGTTTCCTGCGCATATTCGCGAATCGCGCGCGTCATCACAAATCCAACGGGAAGCGTAGCGTTAGTAGTTTCTTTGCCGGTTGAAGTCTTGATAAAGTCCGCGCCTGCCATCATCGCCACAAAGCTGGCGCGAGCCACGTTGCGCAGTGTGAGCAAGTCGCCCGTACCCAGAATCGCCTTCATGTGGCAATGTCCGGAAGCCCGCTTGAATTCGGCAACCTCGTCATACAGTTCCTGCCATTTTCCACCGAAGACATGGGCGCGCGTGATTACGATGTCGATTTCATCGGCCCCAGCTTCCACCGAGCGGCGAATCTCTGCCACACGTTCCTCCACTGGGGACAAGCCCGCCGGAAATCCGGCGGAGACCGCGGCCACTCGAACGCCGCTGCCCGCAAGCGCCCTGACCGCCGTTTCGACAAAGC
Organism: uncultured Acidobacteriaceae bacterium; assembly: GCA_963818865.1. GTDB lineage: Bacteria > Acidobacteriota > Terriglobia > Terriglobales > Acidobacteriaceae > Sulfotelmatobacter. Next base: position 440,229 of record CAWFTQ010000009.1, on the reverse strand, counting down.
GGTGGTAAACGCAAACTGCCGCCACCTTGATTCCGAGTTCCTCGATCTGCAAGCGCTTCACGAGTTCCGGCTGAATCGGCTGCCGTGCTTTGGCACAGAGCCGGCGAACGCGCTCATCTGTATCGTCGCCGGAGAGTGTCGTAAGATCCATGCAAGAGATCGCGCGCAGATGCCACGCGGCTTGCCATTCTTTTTTAACCGTTCGGCGGGTAACATGCGTTTGCGCTCTGCGCTCCACTGCGCTGGTGTTTACGCGCACCTGCTTCACCCAATCAAGATTTAGCGGGATGCCGCGATTTGACAGCAAGGGACGGCCGGAGAGCATTGCGATGGGCGGCTGTAAATCGGACACAACCTTGTGCGCCGCGCCGTCATTCGTGCGGTCAGCCACAGCGAAACGCTTCTTGTGCTCCTCTGCCATGGTCTTGCCTTGTATCGTAGATTGTACGGCAGAAGCTCAGCCTGCCGCAGTTTTCTGCTATAGTTTCGTTCCTCGGAGGTCCTGATCCCATGCCTCGAATTGTGCGCTGTGCCTTGATTCAAGCCAGCAATGCGCTCAGCACGGAGCGTCCTCTCGCCCAGATAAAAAAAGCGATGATCGACAAACACCTGAAGTTGATCGAACAGGCGGCGCGAAAGAAAACGCAGATCCTATGCTTGCAGGAACTTTTCTATGGTCCTTATTTTTGTGCGGAGCAGAACGCCCGCTGGTATGAGTTAACCGAGCGAGTGCCGGATGGACCCACGGTGCGGATGATGCAAAAACTCGCCGCCAAACATCGCATGGTAATCATCGTTCCGATTTACGAGGAGCAGATGCCAGGAGTGTATTTCAACACTGCCGCCGTGATCGATGCCGACGGCCGCTATCTGGGAAAATATCGCAAGCACCACATTCCGCACTGCCATCCCGGCTTCTGGGAGAAGTTTTATTTCACGCCCGGCGATCTTGGCTATCCCGTCTTTGAAACCAAATATGCCAGAGTCGGAGTTTACATTTGCTACGATCGCCACTTCCCTGAAGGCGCGCGCATTCTGGGGCTAAACGGCGCGGAGATCGTGTTCAATCCTTCGGCTACGGTTGCAGGTCTCTCGGAATATCTGTGGGAACTTGAGCAGCCGGCGCATGCTGTGGCCAACGGTTATTTCGTGGGTGCGATAAACCGTGTGGGCGTCGAGAAGCCGTGGAGCATCGGCGAGTTTTACGGCAAAAGTTATTTTTGCAATCCGCGCGGCAAAATTATCGCCCAGGCCAGCCGTGACAAAGACGAACTCTTAGTAGCGGATCTCGATTTGGACATGATCGCGGAAGTCCGCAAGGTATGGCAGTTCTTCCGTGATCGCCGCCCCGAAAGCTATGGGCCAATCACCGCTCAAACTGGAGAGGTTGCGGCCGCGGACTGAAGCGTACATTACCCAGATTCATCGATGCGACGTTTTGTTTTCTGATCGAAATCCATGACCACGCCTGAAGTCTCGCATTCTCGATCGCGAATCGAATCCAGTCCTCTCTACAACCCTGACCTCGCGCCTGCGTCAGCGGAACGCCGGCACTGGGGCACGTATAACTTCGCCGCGCTGTGGATTTCGATGTCGGTGAACATCCTCACCTACATGCTGGCGGCCAGTTTGATCCAGGGTGGGATGAACTGGAAGCAAGCAGTGATGACAATTTTTATCGGCAACGTCATCGTCCTGGCTCCGATGCTGCTGAACTCGCACCCCGGCGCCAAGTACGGTGTGCCTTTCCCGGTATTGGCACGCGCATCGTTTGGAGTGTTAGGCGCTAACGTGGCCGCAGTACTGCGTGCGCTGGTGGCCTGCGGATGGTTCGGCATTCAGACCTGGATCGGCGGCGAAGCAATCAGCACTCTGGTAGCGACTCTGGCACCGGGATGGAAATACTTTCCTTACTCCACGGCCGTTTGCTTTCTTCTTTTCTGGCTGATCAATCTCGCGGTCATTCTCATGGGAATCGAATACATCCGAATTCTGCAGGGGATCAGCGCACCGGTACTGCTGGCGGTCGGATTGCTGCTTCTAGGATGGGCTTATCACGGCGCCGGCGGCTTCGGTCCCATGTTAGCTGCGCCATCACGATTCACGAACTTCAAAGATTTCCTGAAGTTTCTGATTCCCGCGCTGAATGGAACAGTGGGCTTTTGGGCGACAGTTTCTCTGAACATTCCCGACTTTACGCGATTCGCTCGCAATCAACGAGAACAAATCATCGGCCAGGCACTGGCGCTGCCGACGACTATGACGCTTTATGCCTTTATTGGCATCGCTGTGACGTCGGCCACAGTCGTGATTTACGGAACGGCCATTTCGGATCCGGTCCAATTGCTCAGCCGCTTTCACTCTCCCGTGGCAGTCGTGATCTCGCTGATCGCGATTCTGCTGGCGACTCTAAACGTCAACATCGGAGCCAACGTCGTGTCGCCGGCAAATGACTTTTCCAATTTGTGGCCGCGCAAAATTAGCTTCCGTACGGGCGGAGTGATCACTTGCCTGGTGGGTATTGCTCTGATGCCATGGAAACTACTGGCCGATTACAACACATTCATCCTCGGCTGGCTCGGCGGCTACGCAGCTTTTCTCGGACCAGTCGCTGGCATCATGATTTGCGACTACTTTCTGGTTCGAAAGTGCGTTCTACAAGTGGACGACTTGTATCTTCGCGGCGGAGTCTACGAGTATTCCAAGGGATTCAACTGGCGTGCGGTGGCTGCACTTGCGCTGGGAGCTGGGATCGCGCTGGTGGGTCTGGCAGTTCCGCTACTGCGCGCTTTGTACGACTACTCCTGGTTCGTAGGCTTCGCCGTTTCGTTCGTGGCCTATTACGCCATGATGAAGTTTCACCAGCCGCCTGTCCTTTCGCCGATGGCAGCCCCGTGACTCAGCGTCTCTTCCGCGCCCTTTGACGGAACGCCGGCAAGACCTCGCGCTGATAGATCTCCAACGATTGTTCCTCGTCCCCGCACATCAAATATAAGTTGAACTGCGTGACCCCTACGCTGGCCAACTTACGGATTTTTTCCCGATGAGCCTTTGCCGGCCCGACGATGCAAAAACGATCGACTACCTCGTCAGAAACGAAATTTGCGTTATCGCTTTCGACCACGCAGTGGTGCAAATAGTCGTAGCCGCCGCGGTCCCGCACGTACGAGGTGAGCGCCGGAGGCAGATCTTCCGGCTTGTACTGCCGGATCAGATCCATCACGTGGTTGGATACCAGAGCAGGAAACCAGCGCACGCGCTCTCTCGCGACAGCCAAATCATCCGACACCCAAACTGGAGCGGCTGACATTACTTCAATCTGCTTCGGATCGCGTCCCGCCGCGCGTGCGCCTTCCTTCACGAAGCCAAGGCACCAGGAAATCAAATCAGGATCGGCAAACTGAAGAATGATTCCATCGGCGACCCGGCCCGCCATGTGCAATACTTTCGGTCCATAGCCCGCGATCCATACTCGCGGAGAAACTTTAGCCCACGTGAGCCGCGTCGGCTGGCCTTCATATTCAATTTCGCGGCTGGCTGTGAGATCACAAAAGATCTTTACCGCAGTTTCCAATTGTGACCAACTGACCGGTTTCTTCCCCAGCACGCGTCTCGAGCTGTCTCCGCGTCCGATGCCCAGCTCCATCCGGCCACCTGAGATCAGATTTAGTGTGGCGAACAAGCTGGACGTTACAGTGAGATCCCGAACCGCCGGATTAGTCACCAGCGTGCCGAGCCGCATCTGCTGCGTGTTTGCGGCCATCAAGGTGAGTAAAGGGTAGGGGTCCATCCACAAAACGTGGGAGTCGAAAAGCCATCCGTAATCGAAACCAGCCGCTTCGGCTTGGCGCGTCAACCCGACGATGCGCTCCACCGAAATGTCCGGTTTTAACGTAATGCCGAACTGCATGGCAGGCCCCTTTCATGACTGACGAAATATCAGGAACTGAAGTGCGGCAGTTTAGCATAGAATTCCTGTTTCATCTCAGCCGCGCGTGGAGGCATTGATGGGCTTTGACACGATTATCTGCAACGGATCCGTTGTGACTGCAACCGATACTTACGTGGCCGATGTTGCCATCACAGATGGCAAGGTCGCAGCGATTGGCAAAGACTTTCCTCGGCAGAACGCCACGAATGTATTGGACGCTTCAGGTAAATATGTTTTCCCTGGCGGCATTGATGTCCACACGCATCTGGATATGCCGTTCGGCGGCACCACCAGCGCCGACGATTTCGAAACCGGAACCCGCGCCGCCGCTTTCGGCGGAACCACAACCCTGATCGACTTCGCTATTCAATACAAAGGCCAGCCCTTGCGCAAAGCCTTTGATACATGGATGGATAAGGCTTCAAAGAAGGCCGTCTGCGATTATGCCTTTCACTGCATCGTGACTGATATAGGCAATGGTCAACTGCAGGAGATGAACGCACTCGTGGGTGAAGGCGTAACCAGTTTCAAGCTTTTCATGGCCTACCCCGGTGTATTCATGCTTGATGATGCGAGCATTTTCCGAGCCCTGCAAACCACCGCGAAAAACGGCGCTCTTATCTGCACGCACGCGGAAAACGGAAGCGCTATCGACGTCATTATTCAACAGGCGCTGGCGGAAGGAAAGACGGCGCCGAAATATCACGCTCTCACGCGTCCCACGACGGCGGAGGCCGAAGCCGTCTCCCGCGCGATTGCATTATCGGAAATGGCTGGGGCGCCCATCTACATCGTGCATTTGAGTTGCAACGAAGCGCTCGAGAAAGTTCGCGAGGCGCGCGACCGCGGACTTCCAGTTTATGCTGAAACCTGCCCGCAGTATTTGTATCTCTCGATAGAAAACTTCGATGTGCCCGACTTCGAAGGCGCGAAATATGTCTTCACCCCGCCGCTCCGTGAAAAGTGGCATCAGGAAAAACTCTGGAATGGCCTCAAGCGCGATCATTTGCAGGTCGTCTCTACGGACCACTGTCCTTTCTGCTTCAAAGAACAGAAAGAACTTGGCCGCAACGATTTCACCAAAATTCCGAACGGCGGCCCGGGGATCGAGCACCGCATGAGTCTGATTTACTCCGGCGGCGTCGCTCAGGGAAGGTTCAGTGTGAACCGATTCGTCGAACTGGTTTCGACGACTCCGGCGAAACTCTTTGGACTGTATCCGCGCAAAGGGACGATTGCGGCCGGCAGCGACGCTGATCTCGTTATCTTCAACCCCAAGCGCCAGCACACGATCAGCGCCAAGACCCATCACATGCGCGTGGATTATTCCATGTTCGAAGGCATCCAGGTGACAGGAATGCCTGACATCGTTCTTTCCCGTGGCCGCGTGGTGGTGGATGGGGATAAATTTCTAGGCCGTGCCGGACAAGGAGAGTTCTTACGACGGTCGACTTACTCGCAGCTGAGCGGATAGTTCTCGTAGCTGTTTGCCTCACGCTTGTGATGCGAATTAAAGAAGAGTACAGTTGCACCCTTCCCAACCCTTACAACGTCTGAAGGAGAATGGATGTTCACGCCATCGAGTCTGAGCATTGCGCTGTTGATGATGATTACGAGTGCTGTCTGCTGGGGTTCGTGGGCAAACACCTATAAGGGCGTTAAAGGCTATCGTTTCGAACTTTTCTACTGGGACTATGCCTTCGGTATTTTTTTGATCTCGCTTTTGCTCGCTTTCACCATGGGCAGCGCAGGCCACGACTCCTCCAGCTTTCTGAACAACGTCCATTCGGCGGATAATTCGAATATTGCGAACGCACTCATCGGCGGAGCGCTGTTCAACCTGGCCAACCTTTTACTCGTGGCCGCAATTGACATGGCTGGACTCGCAGTTGCTTTCCCCATTTCAATCGGCATTGCATTGGTGGTTGGAACTGTGCTGAGCTATGTGCTGCAACCGAGGGGGAATGCCGTCTTCCTTGCGCTTGGCGTTGCCTGCGCGTTTATCGCGGTTCTTTTGGACGGCAAAGCCTACGGGAGTCTCGCCGCCACCGGACGCTCCGTCTCAAGAAAAAGCATCATCACCTGCGTGGTTTCCGGAGTTTTGATGGGCCTATGGGCGCCATTCATGACGCACGCCATGACTCGTGGCAATGCTCTTGGTCCTTACAGCGCGGCCGTGTTCCTCACGCTGGGAGCATTACTCTCATGCTTCATCTGGAATATTTATTTCATGAAGCACCCTCTGGTAGGAGAACCGGTGAGTTTCGCTGGATTCTTCCGCGGACCTGCGTCCGGGCATTTGCTGGGACTTTTCGGAGGATGCATCTGGGGCATCGGCACGGTTTTCAATCTGGTGGCCGCAAGTTTCACGGGAGTCGCGATCTCTTATGCCATCGGTCAATCCGCTCCAATGGTTGCTGCGCTCTGGGGAATTCTCGCGTGGAAGGAATTTGCGAACTCAGGCCCTCGAGCCAAAGCCTATCTTGGCTTGATGTTCGTCTTCTACGGATTGGCGATCTTCCTGGTGGCGCGTGCGAATGGCTAGGCTACCTATTTCCCTTTGACGCGGTCCACAAAGAGTTGCAAGAAACGGTTGGCGTCGGATGCCAAACAAACTCGCGCATTCGGCTTTAGTTCGATCACGCCTTCAATCTCATAGTGATCTCCATGCAGGACGTTGTTTTCGTTCGATCCCATCCGATTTGCTACGGTCTCTCCGCGAGTGAACTCACCTTTGGTTTCCACATCGACGTGCATTTCTTTCAGCGTACCCAGCGTTGGATCGAGTGCAATACCCACCGCAAGCGGATCATACATCGCCGCCCCGCTGTATCCGCTCTTCTCGCTGCGCGTCAGATAAAAATCCGCAATCTTCGCAATGAAGTCGCTCTGCGGCCCGCGCGACGACTGAAGCTGTGCGAGATATTTTGTCGTGATCAACGTTCGCTCGCCCACGTCTGAGCCGACCATCGTCACCATCCACCCCGCATTGAAAACAATCTGAGCCGCTTCGGGATCGTTGTAGATGTTCGCTTCTGCCGCCCCGTTCACGTTTCCGCCAGTGATCGACCCGCCCATAATGACGATATCCTTGACAAGGCCCGCAATCGAAGGATCTTTCGAAACCGCCAGCGCAATGTTTGTCAGCGGCCCCACTGGGATCAGCGTGATCTCATGAGGATATTTGTGGATCATCTCAATGATCAGATCCGGACCGAAACGCGGATCGGCCTTGCATTTGGAAGGTGGCAACTCGACATCAGCCAAGCCATTCTTTCCATGCCAGAACTGCGCCGTAATCAACTTCTGATTCAGCGGATGCTGCGCCCCGCCTGCCACGATGACGTCGCAGCGTCCCGCAAGCGAAACGATCTTCAGCGCATTCTCCAAACCCTGCCGACCGTCCACGTTGCCCGGCACCACAGTCAGAGCTTCAACCTTGAACTCCGGCGAATTTAACGCAAGGATGATGGCCATGGCATCGTCAGTGCCTGGATCCGTATCAATGATCACGCGCCTCGGTGTAGTTTGCGAAAAAGCACCGGCCACAAAAGTAAGAACGAAGAGCAAAGTCAAAATGGATTTGATTCGAAGGCGCTTCACGGAAAGAAATCCTTTCTCGTTGGTGACTTATAGCAGCATGCCAGCGATCGATGCTGACATCAGGTTTGCCATGGTTCCCGCCAGCATCGCTCGAATTCCGAGTTGAGCCAGTTCGCTCTTTTTGTTCGGCGCGAGCGCTCCGATGCCGCCGATCTGGATTCCGATTGAGCTAAGATTCGCGAAGCCACAAAGCGCAAATGTGGCAATCGTGAAAGAGCGTGGATCGAGCGCCGCCTTCATCGGTCCGAGCATGGAGAATGCGACCAACTCATTCAGCACCATGCGCGTGCCCAGCAAAGTTCCAATCACACCACAGTCGCGCCAAGGAACGCCGATCACCCACGCGATGGGAGCGAAGACAGCTCCAAAAATCTTTTCCAGACTTTCGGGAAACCAGGCCAACCAGTGGTGAATTTCACCCATAATACCGTCCGCCAGCGCGATCAGGGCGAGGAACGCAATCAACATGGCAGCAATGTTCAAAGCCATGTGCAGGCCATCGGTTGTTCCACGGGCAACTGCGCCCAGCAGATTCTCTTCTTTCTCTGTTTTCTCTTCGTCTTCGGGCATGACAACTCGTCCAGCGGTTCTCGGCTGCTCGGTTTCGGGCACGAGCATCTTTGCCATTAACAACGTGCCGGGTGCCGTCATAATCACCGCGCTCAACAAGTGTTTGGGTTCTATGCCGAACGCAATGTAAGCCGCCATGATTCCGCCGGAGACGTGAGCCATGCCGCTGGTCATCACGGTCATGAGTTCCGAATGCGTCAGATCAGGCAGAAAGGGTCGGATGGTCACCGGCGCTTCCGTTTGTCCCATAAAAATGCTGGCCGCGATGTTGAGCGATTCCGCGCCGCTGGCGCCCATCACCCGGGTCATGACCCACGCGGCGAGTTTGATGATGAGTTGCATGACGCCGAAGTGATAGAGCACAGCGAAAAACGCGCAGATGAAAATGATTGTGGGAAGCACTTGAAAAGCGAAATAGAAGCCGAGAGACGAACCTTGCTTCCCCAGGTCACCGAAGACGAACTGCGAGCCGACGTAAGAGTAGCTGAGCAAGCGGCTGACGACATCGCCAGCGGCTTGAAAGACGCGCCGTCCAGCATCGATTCTCAACACACACACAGCGAACGCGAACTGCAAGCCCAGACCCCAAGCCACAGTCTTCAGGCGAATAGCGCGGCGGTTGGTTGAAAAGGCATAAGCCAATCCAAGCATTGTTAGGAGGCCAAAAATTCCGGTGAAGCGTCCCATTTATTTTTTTCTCCGGGTACTTACGATCATGCGCGTCCTATCACACGATGGATCAACGACCTTTTCTCGTGCACTGGCGAATCCGCAATCTGATAGCTCTCCTCCAGCAGTTGCCGGGCACGAGCTGCGCGCGTGGTGTCATTGTAGTGAATGGTCGCGAGTGGTTCGCCGGCCGAGACGGTGTCCCCGACTTTCTTGTGCAATACGATTCCTACTGCGGGATCGACCGAATCTTCTTTTCGCTCGCGGCCGCCGCCGAGAACCACACATGCCGTGCCAATCTGTTCGCACTGCAGAGACGCGAGATATCCGCCTGTTTGGCTGGAAACTGTCGTCGTGTGTTGAGCCTGCGGCAGTCTCTTCGGGTCGTCGATCACTCGCGGATCTCCGCCCTGCAGTTCCACCATCTGACGAAACTTGTCGAGCGCTTTCCCGGAGGAAATCAATTTCTCGCTTTGTTTTTTCCCTGCCGCAACCGTAGCGCAGACTCCACCGAGATGGAGCATCCAACCGGCAAGTTCGAGGCAGAGCTGGCGCAAATCCTCCGGTCCTTCTCCGCGCAGAACGTCCACTGCTTCGACGACTTCAAGCGCATTGCCAATCATGCAGCCCAGCGGCTGATCCATGTCCGTAATCAGCGCCACTACTTGCTTGCCCATCCGTTCGCCGGTCTCCACCATGAGTTCGGCGAGGAAAGCCGCGTCTTCTTCACTCTTCATGAATGCCCCGGAGCCGGTCTTTACATCCAGCACGAGCGCGTCGATGCCCTCCGCAAGTTTCTTGCTCATGATCGACGCACAGATAAGATATGGACTTTCCACAGTACCCGTCACATCGCGCAGCGCATAAAGCTTGCGATCGGCAGGAGCGATTTCAGCGGTCTGGCCAATCATGGCGCAACCGCAACTTTCCAGCACGCGCCGAAATTGCGCTACGGGAAGATTCACGTTGAATCCGGGAATTGCCTCAAGCTTGTCGAGCGTGCCCCCTGTATGTCCCAGGCCGCGTCCGCTGATCATGGGAACGGCCACGCCCGCGGCCGCTGCAAGCGGCGCCAGCACCAGCGACGTTTTGTCGCCCACACCCCCGGTGGAATGCTTGTCCACTTTCTTCGCGGAGAGTGAAGAGAGATCGAGACCTTCTCCCGAGCGCAGCATGGCATCCGTCAGCGCAGCGGTTTCCGCACGCGTCATGCCACGCAACACAACTGCCATCAGCCACGCCGAAACCTGATAGTCCGGAATATCGCCACGGGTATATGCATTCACCAGCGACGTGATTTCCTCTCGCGACAGTTCACCAGCATCCCGCTTCTTGCGAATCACATCAATGGCACGGAATGTCTGCGTTGACGCCGCTGTCGGATTCACTGGAGACGGAATCCTTCCGGAAGGAGCTCGGTAATGTGGGCTTGCCGCGGTCCGTTGGCTCCGTAAAAGAAAATAGTGGCGTCCGGCCCGAATTCGTAGATCACCTGACGGCAGGCACCACAGGGCGAACAAGGAACGCCTTGGTCGTTGACTACAGAAACCGCGCGGATCTCGATCTTGGGTCCAAGCTGCGCGACCGCGGAAAAAATCGCCGTGCGCTCGGCGCAGTTGGTCATTCCGTAAGACGCGTTCTCCACATTGCAACCAGAAAAAATTTTCCCGTTGGAGAGAAGAATGGCAGCCCCGACTCGGAACCTCGAATAGGGCGCATGCGCGTTCCTCATTACTTTCTTCGCTGAGCGCAGCAGACTAGCGCGCAAATTATCGGGAACTTTTTTTTGAAGCATAGATGGAAAAGATTTCGCACAACGTGGCGAAAATCGAAGGCCATTGTAAACCCTGACGAAGCAATGCGGGGCTTTTCAATTCATTGATTCGATTAAACAGACCGCAGGCAAACTTGGATTCCTGAGTCTAAGCAGTGCTCGGAGGCTTTAAGTTTGCAAATAGAGCCCGGAGTTTTTGCTCATCCAGCTTTCCTCCGCTGCGGACGCCGGTACAGATATCGAGCCCGAAGGGACCAACTTCCTCCACTGCTTTGTGCACATTTTCCGGATTTAGCCCGCCCGCCAGAAAAATGGGGATATCGACTCGCTCTCGAATGCGGCGGCTCAACATCCAGTTGTGCCGCCGTCCGGTGCCACCCAGTTCTTTGGTTGCGAGTTTGGGATTGCCCGAGTCAAGCAGAAGAGCATCCACATGCGGTGCAACCGCAATGGCCTCTTCGACAGATTCCTCTCCCATGATGTGAACAACCTGCACGATGGAAATTCCCGGCAGTGCTGACCGCAGGTCCCCGTAAGATCCTAAGAAACGGTCCACGATCTGAATCGTGTTGGTGCGGCAGCGTCGCTGCTGCGCAATGATGTATTCCCCGTCCTGCTGTGCCGTGAGCAGAAAAGTTGCAATCGGCGGAGGGACGGAAGCGGCTATCTCTGCGATAAGCTCTTCTGAAATCACGCCGGGGCCGCTGGGCATAGCGGAAACCAAGCCCAGCGCGGCGGCGCCGCACTTGATCGCTGTGCTGGCTTCGTCCCGGCTTGAAATACAGCAAATCTTAACCCGCGGGTGTCTGCTCGCCCTCATCCCAAGATTATCCGGCTGCTGGCTCGCTCGAGACCAGTCGAATCGGAATTGCTTTTGTTCTGAAGCAGGTCTAGCATATTCCAATTGCCCTTCTCCGCACGGCATCTTTTGGCTGGCTCATGCAACTTCGCGCTTGATCTTCGTTCTTGATCTAAGGAGGATGTTATGGGTATCGCATTGTCACCGCAGATTCACCCGCAAGTCGCTGACTTCATCGAAAAGCCGCGCAAAATGTTGATCAACGGCAAATGGGTAAACTCCATTTCCGGCAAGACTTTTCCCACCTATAATCCCGCCACTGGCGAAATTCTGGCCCAGGTGGCGGAAGGCGATCGGCAAGATATTGAAGAGGCAGTAAAGGCCGCACGCAAGGCCTTCGATAACGGACCGTGGCGGCGGATGACGGCGTCCGAACGCGGGCGCTTGATCTGGAAACTCGCCGATTTACTGGAGGCGCATACCGAAGAATTCGGCTACCTGGAAAGCCTCGATAACGGCAAGCCACTCGCAATCGCAAAGGCCGCCGACGTGCCTTTGGCGGTGGACCTGTTCCGCTATATGGCCGGCTGGGCCACAAAAATAGAGGGCAACACAATCCCCATCTCGGTCCCATATACTCCCGGCGCGAAATACCTCGCCTATACGCTGCGAGAACCGGTCGGAGTCGCGGGACAAATTATCCCCTGGAATTTTCCCCTGCTGATGGCTGCCTGGAAGCTGGGTCCGGCATTGGCTTGCGGCTGCACGGTGGTGCTGAAACCGGCGGAGCAAACGCCGCTTTCCGCGCTGCGTCTCGGCGAACTCGTCATGGAAGCGGGTTTCCCCGAGGGCGTGGTGAACATCGTGCCGGGCTATGGCGAGACCGCAGGCGCGGCGCTGGCTGCGCATCCAGACGTGGACAAAATCGCCTTCACCGGTTCCACCGAAGTTGGCAAACTGATTGTCCATGCCGCGACTGGCAACCTGAAAAAAGTTTCGCTCGAACTCGGCGGTAAATCGCCCAATGTCGTTTACAAGGATGCCGATCTCGAATCGGCCATCCCCGGAGCCGCGAGCGCGATTTTCTTCAATCATGGTCAGTGCTGCTGCGCTGGATCGCGTCTCTACGTCGAAAAGCCGGTCTTTGATCGCGTGGTCGAAGGAGTCGCCGACTATGCCAAGAAAATTAACGTGGGTTCGGGCCTCGATCCGCAAACAGAAATGGGACCGCTCGTTTCCGCCGAGCAGTTAAGCCGAGTCTGCGGTTATCTGGAGTCCGGTTTCTCCGAAGGCGCCACAGCCATTGCCGGAGGCCACAAGAAAGGGGACAAAGGTTATTTCGTGGAACCGACGGTTCTCGTGAATACCCGCGAAGATATGAAGGTGGTGCAGGAAGAAATCTTCGGCCCCGTGGTCACGGCGATGCCGTTCAGCGATCCTGAAGAAATTCTGCCCCGCGCCAACGATAGTGAATATGGCTTGGCCGCTGCCGTCTGGACGCAGGACATTGGCAAGGCGCACCGCACCGCGGAACATCTGCGCGCAGGTACGGTGTGGATCAACTGCTACAACATTTTCGACGCGGCACTGCCGTTCGGTGGCTACAAACAATCCGGATGGGGCCGTGAGATGGGTCACGACGTGCTGAACAACTACACCCAGACCAAGGCGATTTGTACGAAAATCGCTTAGCTCTTGATTCCAAGAAACAAGGACGGCGAGAGTTCGCCGTCCTTTAATTTTTCTGCGGATCTCTGAAGCTACTTCTCCATCAGCAAAACTTTTTCTGCGTCATCGATTTCGGTTAACTTCACCTCGATCACTTCGTTCATCGTGGTCTGAACATTACGCCCCACGAAGCTGGCCTCGACCGGCAATTCACGGTGTCCGCGATCGATGAGCACGCATAGCTGAACCCGGCTGGGCCGACCGTGAGAAAACAGCGCATCCATCGCCGCACGCACCGTACGTCCCGTAAACAGAACATCGTCGACCAGAACGATATTCTTGTCCTCAATCGAAAAACCGATCTCCCCTTCCTGGACTACAGGTTTCGGTCCCAGGGTTGAAAGATCGTCACGATAGAAAGTGATATCCAACGTGCCGACCGGAACATCGGCATTCTCAATGCGCGCGATAATCTTGCCCAGGCGCTCCGCGATCGGCACCCCGCGGCGGCGGATCCCGATCAATCCCAGGCCATCCACGCCGCCGTTTTTCTCTACGATTTCGTAAGCCAAGCGCACCAGCGTGCGCTCAATTTCCGAAGCCGACATCAGTTGTGCTTTCTGGTGGAGAGCGGTCTGGCGGGGAGTAGGTTGTGCGTTCATCGCAAAATGTGCCTCAAGTGTCGAACTTGTTTATTTCGCCTTGGCAAGGCTCACTTCACTTTAGTGGCATTCCCGCATATCTGCAAGGCGGCTTGAAATTAGATGGGGGTTGATTTTCCGTGAGTCAAGCCTTCGGTAAGGGCAGGAGTGGGGGCAGAAACACGATCGCTGCCGCCAGCACTTTGGATTTTCACGGCATGTGTCAAGAAACCGGAATCGTTTTGCAGTGCCCGCAGCGTAATTTCGTGGGGTGCGGCTAAAGATCCTTCTGCCGGCAAGATTCCTATGCCCTGATTTCGCCCTCCCGCTTTTGCACGGTACAGAGCCGTGTCTGCGAGCTCAATGGCCTCCTCGGCGCAAATCGCCTCGTAAGCGCGCCGGCTCCACGGGAAAGGCGCCCAGCCCACCGAACAAGTTTTTCGCACGCGAACACCGTGTCCAAGATCAAAAGGCTCCGATGCCATCACATCTAGAATACGATCACAGAACGCGGGCGTACCGAACGGGTCGGCAGAACGGGACATGATCAGGAATTCTTCTCCTCCCCAACGGACCAGGACATCGGACTTGCGCACCACCCTGCCCAGACGCTCTGCCACCAACTGCAGCAGGCGATCGCCGGTAGGGTGACCATGCAGATCGTTAACTTCTTTGAAGAAGTCCACGTCGACCATGAGAAACACCAAATCGCGATGATCCATGTTTCGAATGTCCGCCCCACAAGCCCGCTCGTAGTTTCGCAAGACCTGCCCGGCTTCAGCCGTTAGAATTTCTTCCAGATAGCGCCGGTTCCACACTCCAGTCAGCGGATCAGTGTAAGAAATTTCCTGCAGTTCAAGATTCTTGCGCTGCAGTTCGAGGCTGTGCCAGCGGAGTGACTGTTCCTTGTTTTCCAATTCATCTTTTAGTGTGCACATCTCATCGAGGTTCCGGTGCGACAGTCGCAGCAAGTGCAGGAGTTCGCGGTCCATCCAGTGTTGCTTGAGGAATACCAGCGCGCCCATCACAACCATCGCCGCGGCGGTCAATACCAGTCTGTAGGAGCGCACACGTAGCGGAGTACTTCCCCCAAACTCCGCCCATACCACCATAAGTGGCGTGGAGAATACAGCCATCATCGCCAGCCGTGCTGTCCACATGCTGCGGGCGTGTTGAGGCGGCTGGATAGTTGACCCGTCCGGCGAAAGTTCGTACGCCCTGAAACCTATCGCCGCGAACCAAGCCATGGCAGCGACTAGCGGCACATCGTAAAGACTGCCCGTGTAGTACTGGTGAGTATCGATTGCTACACCCGCCAGAATGGAGCTGAGGCTGTAGAACAATGCAGCCTTGAAGAACCACCCATAGATTACTTGCCACGAGCCCCGGCTGCGCTTCCAAACCAGGCCCACTCCCGTCACCAGAACGATTTGTTCACAAGCGTAAAGCACATCGAAGCCGCGGCCATACGCTGCTTCGTTCGGAGAAACATATTGCCAGGGGATCACGATAAACAGATACAGGTAAAGCCACCACGTAAGCAGCAGAAAAAAGTCGAGGGTTACGAGGCGCAAAGAATGGTCGTTCCGTTGAATGTGAGGCTGCACCGCCAGTGCCGCCATCATTGGAACGATGTGCAGAAATAGAGCCACATCCGCGACAAATGGATTGGGCACCTCCTGGCGCAGGAAGACCTCGAAGTATGTCCACAACATTTGCACGCAGAGCCAAATCCCGCAGCCGAGCGCCATGAGCGACCAGAAGAGCTGGGATTTTTTGTCGCTGGTTCTAATGTTCGAAAGGATGGCCAGCGTCGCACAAAAAAGCACAACACATTGCGTGAGATCACCGAACGTCGTTAGCCCAATGCTGCGTGGGGCCAGTACCGACACGGAGACATATACGCACACCACGGCGCACACAATTCCCGTCCACTTATTTGGCCGCACGGAGGTCACTTTAAGAGTGTATGTTTGTGCAACGGATGTCGCTGTATTACGGAAGTAATCACCGAAATGGGCCAAACGTACTACTCGGGGCCCGAGCCAATCGCAGCGGAGAATCGCTGAACAAATCGGGAAACATCCTGATAAGAGTTGTAGAGCGGCACAGGCGCGATGCGGAACGTGTCCGGTTCCCGCCAGTCGCCCACAATGCCATGTTGCGTGAGCCATTCACACAAAGTGCGCCCGTTTTTTGGAATTCGAATAGAAAGTTGTGCGCCACGCCGGTCACTTTCTCGCGGGGTGACGATGGAAAAGCTCGAAGAACTTTTCTGATTCAACAAAATCTCGTTTAACAGAAACTCCAAGTAGCTGGTCAACATTACACTTTTGGTCCGCAAGCGATCCATGCCAGCCTGCTGGAAAATATCCATCGATGCCCGCAAGACAGCGAGGCTGATAATCGACGGATTGCTCAACTGCCAGCCTTCGGCGCCGGGCATCGCCCGAAAGTCCGGCCCCATCTCAAACCGTGTCCGCTCATCATGCCCCCACCACCCGGCGAATCGACGTAACTCCCAGGAGCGAGCATGCCGCTCGTGAACAAAACAACCAGCAACACATCCCGGACCGCCATTCAGATACTTATAACTGCACCACACCGCGAAGTCCGGACCCCACTCGTGAAGCTTCAATTGCAAATTGCCGGCTGCATGTGCCAGATCGAAACCAACCACGCAGCCACGGGCGTGACCCGCCCGCGTGACTCCCGCCATATCGAACGCCTGCCCCGTCGCGTAATTCACTCCGCCCAGCAGGATCAGTGCTATCTCATCTCCCGAATGCTCGATCAGTGATTCAATTTGTTCATCCCGAAGACAAGACTCGCCCGGCAGCGGACTTAACTCGATGAGCGAACTCGCAGGATCGAAGCCATGAAAACGAATTTGCGATTTCACCGCGTACTGATCCGAAGGGAAAGCCCCGCGCTCCACAACAATTTTGTGTTTCAATGCCGTCGGCCGGTAAAACGAAATCATCATCAGATGCAGATTTACCGTCAGTGAATTCATCACCACAACTTCAATATCCTTGGCTCCGACTAGCACTGCTGTCTGTTCCGTGAGCAGCTTGTGGTAGGGCATCCATGGGTTTGTAGCTCGGAAGTGTCCTTCGACCCCAAGCTGCGCCCAATCTTTCAACTCTTGCGCGATGTAGGCCGCCGCCGTCTTGGGTTGCAGCCCCAGCGAGTGACCGCACAAATACACACATTCACCGCCGCCAACGGTCTTAGGAAACAAGAAGAGTTCTCGGTAGTTCCGCAACGGATCGCGTGCGTCCATCGCGATCGCAAAATCCTCGCCTGATTGAAACCCGAAATCGTTCACGACCGCATCTCCAAGGAAATGAGATCACGATGAATCAGCCGGTCCGCTTTTTTCCAGTCGAGATCCTCTACGCGATTCACACCGTTGCAGAGTTCAGCCAGCATCCGATCCTGAACCGCACCGCGAGCCAGGGCGACAGAGTAGGGTATGCGGTGAAAGGTCACCATGGCATACTTCGGAACAAAGAGCTTGGGATACTTTGCTTCCAGCGCCAGCTCCACTTTCTTTCGAAACAGAAAGTGTGCGTCCGCAACGCGATCTCGCATTTCGGTAAAATTGTCGATTGCCATATCGGCAATAGCATCTGTATTGATCTTGCGTTCTGCGCCGAATTCCGCGAACACTCGCGCCCAGTCCGCCCCGTGCCGGTCAAGCAACTCGACCAGATACGTGCAGTCTTCAAATCCGCAATTTATTCCTTGGCCGAAAAAGGGGACGATGGCATGAGCAGCGTCCCCGACTAGCAGGGATCTGCCTTCTACATGCCAGGGAGAGCACTTGATCGTTACCATCGCCCCGGTCGGATTCGTTGCATAGTTGTCTGCCAGTTGCGGCATCAGCCGAAGAACATCAGGGAAGCGCTGCTGGAAAAAACGAACTATATCCCTCTCTGTGCTGAGACTGGCGAAGCTGTCCGCACCCTCAAATGGCAGAAAGAGAATGCAGGCAAACGTCCCATCGATGTTGGGCAGCGCGATCAGCATGTGATTGCCCCTCGGCCAGATGTGAAGAGCATTTGTCTCCAGCAGATGCTCGCCGTTGGGACCGGCTGGTATCGTCAACTCTTTGTAGCCATAGTCAAGATACTGCTGCGAGAAATTAAACCGGTTCAGCTTGAGCATCTCCGCCCGTAGTGCCGAAGCCGCACCGTCACACCCAATTACAACCTCAGTTCGTCGGATCTTTTCTTCGCCAGTGGCCTCGTTACGCACTCGAAGTTCGCCGGTCTTCAAGTCGTACCCCGCGCAACGCTGATGAAAATAAATAGTCGCGCCCTGCTCCTCGGCGGCATTCATGAGCGCTATGTTCAGCTCCGCCCGCGAAATCGAGTTGATCACCTCAAAATCATTCTTCCCATACGGTTGAAAGGTAAGTTCTCCGGCAATCGAATGCATCATTCTTCCCTTCATCGGGATGATGATGCTTCGCATCCGCTCCCATAGTCCCGCCTGCTGCAAGGCGTGAATTCCACGCGTCGAGATCGCGAGATTGATCGACCGCCCCGCACTCACGCGCACTCGCCGCATGTCCGGCCGCCGCTCATAGACATCTACTGTGAATCCGCGCTGCATCAGAAGAATGGCTAGTAGAGGACCATTCAAACCAGCACCGATGAGCGTCACTTTTCCAGTGGTGATTTTCATACCAGATGAAATAAAAGACGGGATGCGCGCGGCAAGACATCACTCCGTCAGGAGTGTCCTGGCCTCCCACAATTCCGGGAAAAACTTCTTATCGAGAGTTAGCTTGAGGTAGGACGATCCCGCGCTTCCTCCAGTCCCCATGCGGATACCTATAATTCGCTCGACCAGCTGTATGTGTCGCAACCGCCAACTCACGACCAGTTCGTCAAACTCCGTCAACCGCTCGCATACGTCAATCCAATCGCGATGATGATTCTCATCCTTATAAAGGGAGTGGACGGCTCGGGCGCGCGCTTCAAATCGGTCCCTTTCGGTCTCGCCTTCGCTTGCCGGCGGAAGTTTGCCCATCGCTTGCAGTGCTCCGAAGAATACATCTCGCAGCGAAGGCTCTTCCAACCGGCGCTTAAGACTGGCGTACGCTTCCGGTGTGGGCCTGTGATAGCGGAGCATTTTCTCGTCCTTCAGACCACAAAGAAATTCGATCTCGCGAAATTGCTCCGACTGAAATCCGCTGGCCGGCTCCAGCAATCCACGAAACGCTAGAAAATGCGTGGGCAACATGGTTTCCAAAATCGTGAACTGCTCCACCAATACGCGCGTAATCTCGGTACACCGGCGCAGCAACCGCGCTGCTTCATAAACTTCGTCGTGCGATTGTGGGGCGGCGCCAGACCTTCGTAAATTTGCGACCACTGCATCGAGATCATGCAGCAACTCCTTGAACCAGAGCTCGTAGGTCTGATGCACTAGAATAAACAGCAACTCATCGTGATGCTGTGGCGAAGACTGTGGCTGCTGCAGCTCGAGCAGTTCCGGAACTTTCAAGTAAGAGCTGTACGTTAGTTGCCCTGGTTCTGGCGCATGCGGCGAAGAGCCAATGGCCGAGTCCGCTCCTCTATCCGCAGCCTGGTGCGGCTCGGCCTCAAGTTTCAGGAAGCGCGTTGCGTTCCCGCTCAGCAGCTTAGCCTTGGTGTGCTGCGGAAGATTGCTTTGCCGGATAAGAGACCCGGCGTGCTCTTCGCCAAGTGGAAAGGGATAATCCGAGCCGAGCATTACCCGATCCGCTCCCATTGTTCCAACCAGGAATTGCAGGGCACGCTGGTCGAACACCGCCGAGTCGGTGTAGAAGCGATTGAGATAATGACTGGGCGGATGTTGGCAGTCCCCGCGCGCGACCGGATGATGATGCCACGCGTTTTCCAAGCGCCCGAGCAGGAATGCGAAACTTCCACCGCCGTGCGCAAAGCAGATGCGAAGTGTACTCGGCAAGCGGTCAAACGCTCCACTCACAATCAGCGCCACCAAGGAGAGCTGGGTTTCCGCCGGCATGCCAACTGTCCATGGCATCATGTATTTCGGCATTCGCTCCTGCCCGAACATATCCCACGGGTGGACGAGCACAGCCGCACCCTCGTCCGCGCAGTGATGGAGGAAAGTCACAATTCCAGCGTCATCCAGGTTCTTGCTTCCAACATGGTTGCCAATCTGAACACCTAGATGCCCAGCCTGCATGCACCGGCTAAGTTCTTTGCAAGCTGCGTCAACATCCTGCAGCGGCACCTGGCAAAAGGATTTCAACCTGCCTTTTCCCCGGCTGCAAAGTCCCAGCGCCGCATCGTTGAACAATTGCGCACAGTCCAACGCATGTTCCACCGGACGTTCATAGGCGAACAATACCGGCGTGGCAGAGATGATCTGCAGGTCGATCCCGTCACGGTCCATCTCCCGGAGTCGAACTTCCGGATCCCAGCACGCCGAATAAATATGGCGGAAGAATCGATCTCCCACCATGATGTCAGCTTTCTCCGGCTCGGTATGCCTGATCCAAGGCCAGTTCGGCGTGCCATAGCGCGCCGCCAAGTCCGGCCATGAACTGGGGAAAAAATGGTTATGAATGTCGATGACTTGCATGCTTCACTTGCCCGGATGAATCGTGCCGCAAAGCTTACATTTGCGCCGACTCTCGTTGCTATAGAACTGTTCAAACAGAGGCGGCAAATCCTTTACGATGCTCTTCAGCTTCACCTCGGCGCGGTAAACCAATTGATGGCAATTCGGGCAGTACCATTCAAATGCGTCCAGAGACCCCTCTGGGCGCGGCACCTCGATAACTACTCCGACAGTCTCAGCGGGCCGCTGCGGCGAGTGGCGCATGTGCTTTGGTAAAAGAAATATTTCGCCTTCCTTGATCGGTATTTCCAAGGGAGGCTTGCCGGGCGTCTCCATAATGCGAAGGACAATGGCGCCCTTGAGCTGATAGAAGAATTCTTCCGTGGGATCATCGTGATAGTCGCGCCGCTGGTTCGGCCCACCGACCACGGTTACCATCATCTCGCCGTCTTCCCACACTTGCGCGTTTCCCACCGGCGGCTTGAGCTTCTCTTTATTTTCTTCGATCCATGACTGAAAGTTGAAAGCTTTCAGATTTCTGATGGAGGCCATCGTCGCTCCTATTTCTGCGGCTTGTAAGCCATCGCTTTGATCTCAATCAGCAAGTGTGGATGCGGCAACTGATGCACGGCTACCGTCGTTCTGGCCGGGCCATCGTATCCGAAGAATTCGCCGTACACCTCGTTATAGCCGGCGAAATCATTCATATTTACCAGGTAGGCAGAGAGTTCCACTAGATCCTGCAGTTGCGCTCCCGCACTCTGCAGAATGTCACGGATATTCTGGATTACCTCACGCGTTTGCTCGCGGATGTCGAGATGCGTTGTACCGAGGGTATCGGCTCCAGCTCCGGCAATCGTATTGTCGGCGCGGCGTGCGCTGGTCCCGGAAACAAAAAGGAAATCACCTGCCCGCTTGATGTGCGGATACTTTCCGCGCGGCATCGCTTTTCCTTCGACGACTTTGCTTTCGATCACACTCATATCCGTTATTTCCCTGCCCTCACAGCTTGACGCAAATATTATTCAGCTCGGAATAAAAGTTTAGGGAATGCATTCCGCCTTCCCGGCCAATCCCAGAAAGTCCCGCTCCTCCGAATGGCGTTCGCAAATCGCGCAAGAACCAGCAGTTCACCCATGTGATGCCAACATTCATTTGCTGGGCTACGCGGTGGCCACGCTTCAGATTGCCGGTCCATATCGAAGCCGCCAGTCCGTACTTTGTATCGTTCGCCAAGGCAATGGCTTCTTCTTCCGAATCAAACGGCACGATGTGGCACACCGGCCCAAAAATTTCTTCCTTCACGCACCGAGCCGCTTCCGGCAGTCCAGTATAGATGGTTGGTTGTACGTAGAAACCATTGTCACGATCGTCGCCAAACTTCGGAATGCCACCGCCGGTTATGACCGTCGCGCCTTCTTCTCGAGCCAATCGGTAATACGAGAGTACCTTCTCGCGATGTTGCGCCGAAATCAGCGGCCCCAGGTTAGTCTTGGCATCGTTTGGCCAGCCCGCATGCAGGCTCTCCGCCTTCTGTTTTAGCCCATCCACAAAGGCACCGAAGATTTTGCGTTCAACGTAGACCCGCTCCGCGCACAAACAAACTTGTCCGGTATTAAGAAATACGGCATCGGATATCCCGCTGATGGCCTCTTCAAAATTACAATCCGAATATACGATTGCTGCATTCTTGCCGCCCAGTTCAAACGAAACCGGTTTAACAGTCGGCGCCACCGCCTTCATGATGGCAGTTCCGGTTCTCGATTCACCGGTAAATGTAATCGCATTCACGTCAGGATGTTGCGTCAGGAATTCGCCCGCAGACCCCGGCCCGAAGCCATGTACCACGTTATAAATGCCGTTCGGAATTCCCGCATCCTGCATCGCTTCGGCAAGAAGGGTGGCAGTAGCTGGAGTTTCTTCGGAAGGCTTGACCACTACTACGTTCCCGCAAGCCAGCGCAGGAGCAACTTTCCACGTAAGCAAAAGCAGAGGCAGATTCCACGGAGTGATCACGCCCACGACGCCTAACGGCTTGCGCACCGCATAATTCAGCGCGCCCGTTCCGTCTGAAGTTTCAGTTTGAAATGCTTCCACTCCGGACGTTTTCACGAGATCGGCGAAGACACGGAAATTCGCCGCAGCACGTGGGACGTCGAGTTTCGCAGCCAAGGAAACCGCCTTGCCTGTGTCCGCAACTTCGGCCTGCACGAAGCAATCGAAGCGCTTCTCGATCGCATCTGCGATCTTATGCAAACGCGCGGCGCGTTCGCGTGTGCCAATCCTTCCCCATTCTCCACGCAAAGCGCATCGAGCGGCGGCTACCGCCTCATTGACTTGCCCTTCGCCTGCTTCCGTGACCTGCGCGATCACCTTCCCGTCCGCCGGATTCACATTGTCGAACTCTCGCTTTCCGGACACGAAGCGGCCATCGATGTAATTCTGGATTAATTTCACGAGATCCTCAGGCGGGACCTCGCAATCGTAGCAGGCTGGGCGGAGACGAGGCAATCTCCGCGAACTCGCGTCAACGTTGTTCCAGATAGCGCCGCAGTGCATCCTGCCAGGAAGGCATTTGGATCCCCAGAGCCTGCAGACGACAAGGCGACAAAACCGAATATACCGGTCGCGGCGCAGGCCTTGCCATTTGTTCACTTCTAACTGGTCGCACCGCGGTCGCTAGACCTGCACTCTGCACAATCTGTTGCGCGAATTCAAACCAGGTGCAATCGCCCGCATTGGTCACATGTACAATTCCGTTCGCGTTTTTCCGGCACAGAGAAACAATCGCGCGCGCTAAATCGACCACATACGTTGGAGAACCCCGCTGATCGTTGACCACATCAAGCGCCGGACGGCTTGCTGCCAGCTTCAATATCGTGTCGGGAAAACATTTGCCGCCGGTTCCAAACAGCCACGAGGTTCGGACGATACAGCAATCCGGCAGCAGCGCGAGGAGTTTGATCTCTGCTTCCGCCTTGGTTCGTCCATACACGCTCTGCGGATTCCGCGCATCGCCGGTCTCATAGGGCGTGGTCTTCTTTCCATCAAAGACATAATCGGAACTGAGGAACAACAGTCGCGCTCCAACTTCTTTGGCCGCCGTGGCGACATTCACCGCTCCATCGCGGTTCACGGCGAAAGCTAGTTCCGCATTGCTTTCGCATCCATCCACGTCGGTATAAGCTGCGGACAAGACGATCCACTCCGGACGCGTTTCCTCAACAACCTGGCGTACTCGTGAGCTGTCGCGGATATCTGCGTCGCGCGAGCCGAGTCCTGTGACGGCATCCCCATTCCATTCGCCCATGAGCGCTTTGCCCAGAAGCCCGGATGCGCCAAAGATAGTGACTCGCATGAAAAATTTATTCGAAAGTTTCAGCGCCGGAAAGCGCCACGCCCCGCTGGTCTTTTAACGATACGATCGGTTCGCCGTCAAGTTCCCATTCGATCTTGAGTTGAGGATCGTTCCACGCGAGTGTGCGTTCGTATTCAGGCGCGTAAAAATCCGTCGCCTTGTAAAGCACGTGCGCTTTTTCCGAGAGCACTCTGAATCCGTGCGCGAAACCTATCGGCATCCACAACATGCGTTTGTTCTCCCCGGAGAGTCGCACCGCCTCCCAGCGCCCAAAGGTGGACGAACTACGGCGCAGGTCGACGACGACATCCAGGATTTCTCCCTCCGCCACGCGCACCAGCTTTCCCTGTGGGCGTTTTACCTGATAATGCAGGCCCCGCAGAACGTTGCGCGAAGAACACGAATGATTATCCTGTACAAAGTTTTCGGTAATTCCCGCATCCGCCATGGTGTGCTGGTTATAGCTCTCAAAGAAAAATCCTCGCCCGTCGCGAAACACGCGAGGCTCAAGCACGAACACACCGGAGAGTGAAGTCGGAAGTTTTGTGATCACATCCATCATCGGCCGCATGGCTTGAACTGCATTTATTAGAATACCTTTTCTCGCAGAAGTTGCAGCAGGTAAGCGCCGTAACTGTTATTCCTCATCGAGTTGCCGATTCGTTCTACTTGATCTGCGGTGATGTAACCGTAGCGAAGCGCAATCTCTTCCGGGCAAGCGACCATCAGTCCCTGCCTTTTTTCGATGGCCTGAATGTAGAGCGACGCATCCATCAACGACTCATGAGTGCCGGTGTCAAGCCACGCCATGCCTCGTCCCATGACCACAACTTCCAACGTGCCGTTTTTCAGATATGCCTTGTTTACATCCGTTATCTCCAACTCGCCCCGCGCACTTGGCTTCAACGACTTCGCGATCTTCACCACCTGATTGTCATAAAAGTAAAGTCCAGTCACGGCGTAACGTGATTTCGGATGCTTAGGTTTCTCTTCAATGCTAAGAGCTCGCCCAGAGCCATCGAATTCCACCACGCCATAGCGTTCGGGATCGTGCACGCGATAGGCAAACACTCGTGCTCCTTGACTCTTACTCGCAGCCTCGCGCAAATCTTTCGCCAGGTCGTGCCCATAAAAAATATTGTCGCCCAACACCAGGGCGCAAGCACTTTGGCCTAGAAACGCTTCGCCGAGTAGAAAAGCCTGCGCAATGCCTTCCGGCTTGGGTTGCACCTTGTATTGCAACTGGATTCCAAACTGACCGCCGTCTCCCAGCAGGGCCTGAAACTTGAGCACATCGTCCGGAGTAGTAATAAGAAGGATATCGCGTATCCCCGCCAGCATCAGCGTACATAGCGGGTAGTAAATCATGGGTTTGTTATAGACCGGCAGCAAGCTTTTCCCCATGGCATGGGTTACCGGATACAAGCGGCTACCAGACCCGCCCGCCAGAATGATCCCTTTGTACTTCGCGCTGTTGGTCGATTGCGTCATTAAAGATTTAATTTCCCGCTCGAATCGTATTCAAGAGGAGTAGTGGGTCTCAATCCACTGCCGGTAGCTTCCGCTGGTAACATCTCGCACCCAGTCTTCATGGTCCAAATACCAGTGTACGGTCTTGCGAATTCCGCTCTCGAATGTTTCTCGCGGACGCCAGCCCAGCTCGCGCTCAATCTTACCGGCATCCATCGCGTACCGCCGGTCATGTCCGGGCCGGTCCTTCACAAATGTAATCAGACTGCGGCGCGCAGTTCCGCCGCTCCCGGCCATCTCATCCACAATGTCGCAGATTGTCTCTACGATGTCGATGTTGCGCTTCTCGTTCCAGCCTCCAATGTTATAGGTCTGCCCCACTCGGCCGCGGTGCAAGACCGTTGCAATGGCTTCGCAGTGATCCTCCACATAAAGCCAGTCGCGGATATTTTGTCCATCTCCGTACACGGGGAGCGGTTTGCCGTTAAGCGCATTCAGAATGATGAGCGGTATCAATTTTTCGGGAAACTGAAATCGCCCGTAGTTATTCGAGCAATTTGTGGTGAGCGTTGGTAATCCGTAAGTGTGATGATAGGCGCGCACAAGATGGTCTGAGGCCGCCTTCGACGCCGCATACGGGCTGTTCGGTGCGTACGGAGTCATCTCAGAAAAAGGCGGATCCTTCGGCCCGAGCGAGCCGTAAACCTCGTCGGTAGAAACGTGCAGGAAGCGGAAATCCCCTCGTTCCCGCGCCTCAAGACCTACCCAGTACGCTCGAATCTCGTCCAGCAGCGCGAACGTGCCGTCAACATTGGTGCGGATAAAATCTTCCGGTCCCCGGATGGAGCGATCGACGTGGCTCTCCGCTGCAAAATGCACGATGGCTCGCGGCTGGCGACGATCGAGCAAGCTACCTAACAAGACGCGGTCTGCAATATCACCATGCACAAACTCATACCGCTTATCGTCAGCAATACTCGCCAGGTTATGAAGGTTTCCGGCATACGTCAGTTTGTCCAGGTTGACAACGGAAGCTGGCTCGTTTTCCATCCACCGCAGAATGAAATTCGATCCGATAAATCCTGCTCCGCCGGTGACGAGGACCGTGTTTTCCATGATGAGAACGATCGCCGATTTGCGCGGCCTGCCGTCCTTGTATGCAGACTGCGAAGGCGAACCTCTCATTGTAAACAAAAAGGACGGGAATCATCCCGTCCTCTGGCGTGCAATCAAATTGTCTGGCTGGCGTGTGCGAAGGCTGCTATGCGATAGATTGCTTCATCCCGCTCTCCGCCGGGCTCCAGTCGAAGGAGCAGTTATGCCTGCGTTCGGCTTCCTGGTTGCGGTTTCGGTCCACTGCCAGCCCATCATTTTGAAATAGACTCGTTCGATTTCGGCGGCAATATCGGTCCACTGATATTGTTCGAGAATACGGCGTCTTGCGGCCGCTCCAGCAGCCTCCCGCACTGCTGGATTCGCAATCAGAAATCTTAAGCGATCCGCCAAGTCGGAAACGTCACCTCGCCGGAAGGTGAAGCCTGCATCTTCAACGGCCTCCCGATTTTCCGGTACGTCGCTGGTAAGAACGCACAGTCCCGCTCCCATGGCATCCAGCAATGCCAGGGACAATCCTTCCAGATCGGACGGCAACACGAACAGCATCGCATTGGTCAGCAACTCATCGAGAACCTCCCCTGAAACCCAGTCCAGCATCCTGACTCGTTCGCTGGCATGGGTTCGCAGCTGGCGGTAATAATCGTCGCTATAACTCGAGGCTCCCGCCATTACCAGTTTTATATCCGTATCCAACCGCTCATACGCCTCAAGCAGGAGGTGGCAGCCCTTTTCTGGTGAAAACCTCCCCAGGAAAAGAATGTAGCGTTCCGGCTCCAGTCCCCAGTCGAGAATTTTGTCAGGGAAACGCCGGTCGCGCAGCAGGCCTCCGTTCGGCACATAAGTCGTCTCCACCCCACAGCTTTCCCGGTAATGTTGCCGCAATGTCCGCGAGACGACCATGGTGCTGGTGGGCAAACTCACCGCCGCCCGCTCCCCTAGCCGGAGCACGGTCGAGGCTATACGGCCCCACTTTTTACGCTGCCAGTCCAAGCCCTGCACGGTAACCACAGTTTTCTTGCCCACAAGGCGCGGGAGAAATGAGAACAATGCCGGACCCAGAGCGTGGTAATGCACAATATCGCATGGCTGAACCAGTACGTGAAGCGTGCTCAGAAACGTGTGCAGCAGTGTCTCCAGATGCTTGGACCGGATCGTCGGCAGCCGCACCACTCTTACCCCATTGTGCTCCTCCACGCTGGGCGTGAAATAAGTCCGGCAATAGGCGGTAACCTGGTGCCTCATTCCCGCTAGCCGCTTGCCAACCTCTTCGTAATAGGCCTCAATCCCGCTGTACTTCGAAATCACACCACGCCCACCAATGAAGGCGATGCGGAGCGTTGGTTTCTGCAACGCAATTGACGGTAACGCGCCCACATGGCTCAATGGAGGAGTCAATACGAGGCGCCGAAGCGGAACGAAGCCGCTTCCCCCACGTTGAACGGAAAAAGTTTTCGGCGCAGCCACGGCGATATGCGCGTTTTTTTTGCTCGATGCGTTCCAGTCTCGTGCAGACTGCTTCTCTCCCGCCGCCAGACGCTCATACAAACCGATCAGGACTTCATAATGCGCCTCCGGCGTATACAGCTTCTCTACAAGTTCCCGTCCAGCTCGGCCCATTTCGTCGGCAAGTTCTGGCTGCGAGCTGAGAAATTTCAGAGCTGACGCCAACTGGGACACATCTCCCGTCCCGTACAACAGCCCGGTCTTACCCTCGTGTATCAACTCGCGCCGCGAGCCGAGATCGGATGCAACCACCGCTCGCCCATGTGCGTAGGATTCAAGGATCGTCTTCCCCAAAGTTTCATAGGCGTGAGAGGGCAGCACCGTAAAGCGCGACCCAGCAATTGCGTGATCGAGTTCCTCTCCCCGAATGTGGCCGACAAACTTAACGTTGGCCAATCCCAGCCCAGCACTCAGATGCTCCAATTCGTTGCGCTCCGGCCCGTCCCCCGCGACGATCAATTGAAGATGCGGCAGCCTCTGCATGGCATGCAGCAAGTCGCCAACTCCTTTCTCCTTCGACAATCGTCCGAAATAAAGCAGCGGGGCGATCTCCGCACTACGCTCTTTTACCGACTGGACAGTCTGGAAGTGTGGGAGAACCTCAAACTTCTCCGGATCCCATCCATGTTCAACAAACTTTTCGCGCACAAATTGACTGGGAGCAAGAAAGCAATCAACGCATTTTCGGTAGGTGCCGAGCTCCGTGTGAAAGTAAGCTTCGGTCACCAGGAACATCCGCGCGGCCAGACCGGGATAGCATTTTTCCTTCAGCACGTGCCAGCACTTTCCACCTTTGCAAGCCTCGCAAGCCTCTCCGCGCGAAACCAGGTTATAGCTGGGGCAGAGGACTTTGAAGTCGTTCAAGTGATAGACGACGGGAACCTTTTGCGCCTTCAGTTCCCACAGGATTGAGGGCGACAGATGGTGGTAGATGTTGCGCACGTGAGCCACGTCAGGTCGAAATTCGGCGATCATCGCCCGAATCCTCCTTCGTGCCTCGAGTGAGTAAATGGCTTGGGCCGCCAGCCTTGCCTTGTGAAGCCTTCCTTTCTGGTTCTTGAATTCGGTGTGCGGTACGAAATGGTGATCGTAGGGAGTGGGCTTGCCGCGCGGATCGCCCATGGAGAACAGTGCCGCAGAGTGTCCCTTCGACCGCATGAGATCCATAGCCGCGAAGATGTAGGCTTCGGTCCCGCTGAAGGGATAGTTATATTTGTTGCAGTATAGGATTCTCATGGCAAGGGCTCCAGTTGTGGTGCGCGATCGATTTCAGGAATGCGCCGGCGAAACGGCTTAAGTTTTCCTCACGGCTAAAATTGTTCAGGACCTGTACTCGTGCCGCATGCCGGATCCAGTTCAGCCGATTCGCTTTCCTAACCTGCATCAAGGACTGAAGAAAACGGATCCGCTGTACGAAATCTTCGAGATCTCCTGGGTGATAGAGAAATCCTGTTTTTCCGGGAATGACCAACTCGGGAATACCCGTGATCGATGGAGCGAGCACGATTTTGCCCCTTACCATCGCTTCCATCAGAACCAACGGAATCCCCTCGCTTAGGCTTGTGAGAACGACAAGGTCTGCGTACCGGTAGAGTGCATCTATCTCCGGCTGTGCCACGTGCCCAAGCAGGGTGAACCGGTCTTGCAATCGATTGTCTTGGATCAATGATTCGAGACGCTGCCGCTCCGGCCCTTCGCCGGCGATCGCGCATTCAAAGTCGAGTCCAATGTCGCGCAGTCGAGCACAGGCGTGAATCAGAAATGCGTGATCCTTGACTTTGTGGAGACGGCCTACGGCTAGGAGATTGAAATTGCTGTGCAGGGCACGAGTAATCCTGGGCGAGCCTGTTTCGGCTGGCGCCACATCAACCCCCAGTCGCGACACCAAGATTTTTCCCGGATCGATGTCTGGAAAATGATCGAGCACATAGCGCCGGTTGTAATGGGAAATCGTCACGCACGACTGGCAATTCTTCAGCTTGGTGTCGAGATAGACGCCGTGCATCAGCAAGTCCGACCCATGCAGCGTCAGGCTGAAATTTATTCCCAACAAACGCGCTGCCACCATCGCGATCCACGAACCGAAATAGCCGTGATGCACGTGGATGTGAGTCACTCCACGTTCTCGCAGCAAGACCGCGTAACACGCACCCAGACAGGTGTGGAGCAACGCTTTCAAGCGCAGCGCGGGACTTTCCTTTCCTTTCAGCAGCACCCGCGCCACCAAGCTTGAAATCCTCTCCCAGTACTTCACCGCCAACCAGAGAGCATGTAGGAGGACTAACAGTCGGATGGGCTGAAGATACAGAATTGACGACCCCCAATATCCGTTCGAGAATGGCTCCTGCGCCGTCTTTGGCCTGCGCACGCTCCCCGCGATTACGTTTACCCCTCGGCGCCGCAGTTCCTGGATTTCCTCGCTAACATAGGGCTCGACAGAAGCTGGAAATTGGTTAGCGAGATAAGCAACCGTGAGCACTGAATTGGAGATGCGGAATTAAAGTGGGCCGGGATTCAAGCCGCAGACCTGCGCATTGCTTTGAGAGGGGCGACTGGTTCGCGTTCCAGATTGGCGCGACGTTGCTGCGCCGCCAGCATTCCGGCTAAGACGAACAGCAACCCGTTTACGAACTGATAGTTCATTACCACAACCGACGCGTTTACTAAATAGACGCCGAGCAAAACCGGCCACATGGCATGAAACTGTTGATTCAAGAGACCGTTGCATTCGTCTCGTGGAACGGAGCCTCGTCCCAACTTCAAAAGCTCCAACATCAGCCAACCATAAAACGCCAGGCCGAGGATGCCATGTTCCACCAGCAGCTCCAGGTAGGTGTTGTGCGGATACAATTCCTTCTCGTTGTAACCGCTAACGTGCCGGGCCAACTCGGCGGGCATTTGATTCACTCCCCAACCAATTAAAGGTTTTTCCAGGAACATTTGCCAGCCGCCCGAGTACACCGCCTCGCGGAAATCTACCGGGCCCGATTCCTGCAGCCGGTCTGTAAGCGCACGACGCTGGTCGTCGAAACTCAATGTAATGAGAATAGCCAGAGCTCCCATTACTGCCACGGCGATCGAGACTCGCCGCAGTCTTCGATTACGCGAGCGAACAATCAGCACACCTACACTGGCCACGAATGAAAGCCAGACCGCCCGCGTCATGGTTGCCAGGATCGCAAGCGGCAGAGAAGCCAGCAGTATGGCGGCTTTAAGACCGCGTATCCTTCCCCGCAGAATTGCATGGATCGCCAAAAGACCCAGCAAGTTTAAAGAAACTCCGTTTGCCACCGCCTGTAACAGCGGCCCACGTGCCCGGTCGACGTGATATCCCAAACTCTCATCCAGAATGAAGCGCGGAAAGATTAGCGACTTTGCGCCCACCAGAAAAGCGATCGAGGTAAAGCAAAGATACGCAAGCACGGCCAGAGCGAAAACCTCGAAGAGTTCTAGCCGCCGCTCATCCCGAAATATGATTGCCGACAGATGAAATAGCGCGTAGGGAACAATAAACTTCGCCGCTACTAGAGACCATGTCCGATTGTCGAATGGCTCGCCTATAACGCTCGTGACCGCCACGAAGGTCAACCCAATCATCGGCCACGTGGCTCGTTCGATAACCCAGAACCGCTGCCTCCTGACTAAAGCTGCTCCCACCACGCCCACCACCAGTAAGCCGAAGGCTACTCGATCGATCTCATAGAAAGGAACATCGGGATGACGCAGCAGCATAGCGGTTAGCGCTGCCAAGAGCAACACAGTCGGCATTGCAATCAGCGTCTGCAGCGGACGAAGCGCCAACTGCAGGACTCGTAAAGGGGAATCGCCCACCCACGCCGGTAACGTCATCTTCGCCGGAGCCGATGACATTACTCCCCACTCCCGCGCAGGACTGCTCCTGCCGTTCTTAAGAGAATGGAAAGGTCCATCCTGAGACTCCAGCGGTGGATGTACTCGATATCGAGTTTCATCCCGGTCTGAAAAGATGGATCCTGCCGTGCCGTAACCTGCCAGAGTCCTGTGATCCCCGGCACCACATCCAGCCGCGGCAAATGTTCAATCGTGTACGCGGAAACATCGTCCAGCGGATGCGGCCGCGGACCAACCATGCTCATCTCACCTTTCACGACATTCCAAAGCTGCGGAAGTTCGTCCAGACTGTAGCGGCGCAAGAATTGTCCGATACGCGTGATTCGCGGGTCGCCCGCGATTTTGAAAAACGGGCCTGATCGCTGATTGCGCTCGCGCAGGCCTGCTTTGAGATCGTCCGCATTTTTTACCATGGTGCGGAACTTGTAACAATGGAATGGCCTGCCCTTACGCCCTGCCCGCGGTGCCTTGTAAAACACGGGCCCAGACGACCCCACTTTGATCACAATCGCGATCAGCAGCAGAACGGGTGCTAGAAAGATCAGCGCGACCCCCGCTGCTGCCACGTCCAACGCACGTTTCAGCAGCAACCCGCCGACTGGCAGCTTCTCTTCGTGCAGAGAAATTAATGGAATGTTTCCCAAGCTTTCTAATTTCCCTTCCGGCTCGCACCCAAAAAGATCGGGCGCCATTTTTACGTCCAGCCGCAGTTGCCGGCCTGCGTACAGCACACGGCGAGTGACCTCCTCATCCTGTGGGGACGCCAGTATCACCTCGTCCACGAATCCTGTCCGTGCCAGTTCCATCAGGTCGCTGGTGCGTCCCACTACTCCGTTTCCGAGCGGCTTCCGGTCGTCCAGAAAACCATAAACTGAGCGGTCTGACTCCGGATGCTCCGCCAGATGTTTTGATATTCGGCGCCCTGCTGCGCAGGCTCCTACAATAAGCACATTCCGCACTCCCCGCGTGACTCGGAGGCCACTCTGATAGCCGCTCAGTTCGGCCCATCGGCATCCCCACAATGCGCCGAAGTGCAACATGCCGGCGCTCCAAACGGCTGCCGTAGCCTGGGCGGTGAAGCCTTCCAGGTGCAGCGTTGCACTCAGCACCAGAGTCCCGGAGAAGACAGCCTTGGCTAGCGCCTGCGTTTGCCTGCGCAGATCTGTGCCTGCAAGGTGCGCCTTCTCAGCGCGATTCAATGAATTAATCAGAACTCCGTGTAGTAACGCGATGCCAATAAGAGTTGCTGAAACAGGGCACGCGGGAAAAACGTCCGACACGGCCACGCGCGAGAAGACCATGTGAAGCGGCACACAAATCTGAGCGACCAGAATCCAGTTGAGCATCACAACCGCATAGTCCCGGAGCGCCGGCAGCCAATTCTCGCCGACCACACCACTTGGCAACATGCGAGCCGCAAAGTGCGGACCACACTTCGCGCCGTAAAACGAGTTTGAAATCGAGGCATCCGCGGAGAGGATTCCTGCACCAGCGCTCCGGCGAGCCTTTTTTCTGCTCTGACAGGTCGACGCTGTTCCTGGGATTAGCCGCGCAGCCCACTCGGTTCCCAGAGGTTTCTGCTGTCTTGGATGTAAGGAAAGAGAAGACACTTCAGACCAATTCCAGTTCATACCCCTCGATCTCAATGGCCAGCGAGCGCTGTATCGATTGAATCGAGATCACCAGCTTTTTCTTTTCATGTTGCACAAGTATTCCCTCCAGGCCGTGCAGACAACCACCCCGGATTCGAACACGTTGTCCCGTGTGCACGAAGGGATGAAGCGAGAAGAGTCCCTTCTCTTGCAGTAATAGTTGCAGATCCTCAATCTCCTTCGGGGGGACGGCAACCACGATTCCTCCAAAGCTCACGAAGCGGATTAGCCCCGCAGTTCGCAAAACGGTTTGCCACGAATCTCGGGACTGATCGATATGCACGAACGCATATCCCGGGAAAAGAGGAACCGTTATTACCTTTTGCCGGTCGCTCCACCTGTGATGTTCGGTCAACAACGGAAGGAAAACGTTGAAGCCCTGGTGACCAAGCTGCGCAAGGACCTTCTTCTCGAATCGATGCCGCGTTTCCACCGCAAACCATTGCGGCAAAGCGCCCGCTACAGCCGGTTGCGGCCACGACTGTGTTTCGCGAGCAAAGTCCATCGCCGTAACGCCATAGCTACCGCTCATTGAGTCCCACCGACATTTCGCCTCGCGTTGCACAACATTTCAAGTGTAAAATCGCGCCACTTACGCAGCGTAAACATCGCCTAAAGGCGGCGATAAATGCGCTCTGGAATTGGGAACGTTCTCTCCATGAGTACCGTTCCCAGGATCCGACACCGCGCAGATTCCAGCGTTTCCTTAATGTTTTGAGCTGTCGCTCGGCGCGTCTGACGAGCGCCCAGCACGAGAATGATTCCATCCGTCAGTTGTCCCAGCAACGCAGCCTCGCTCGATGCCCCAGCCGCCGGGCCCTCTATTACGACATACTCAAACTCCATTCGAAGTTTCTCCAGGCAGGGAAGCCACTGGAGTCCAGTTCCGGGTTCTTCGCCACATTCTTCCAAACCGCTTTTTTGCACCCGCCACAGGTTGATCGATATTTGAGCGGTCGACGATTTAATCGAAGTGGTCCCGCCAGAAGAAGCGCGACGGTAAGCGCTTTCTGCCAAGTCTTGCCTGGCGTCCAGCAGCGCAACGTGTGCACGAGTCTCCTGGGCGAGCGCGAGCGCGATCCGGTCGCACATACTTGCTATTTCTAAGTGCGGCTCGGCCGCGCTGAAAACAACCTGTTTTACCGGGCGACCACCGTTGCCAAAGAACACTCGGCGCACCAAGCCACGAATTTGTTCGCGGGCGAAATCTTCCGGATTCCATAATTGGGAGCCACAAGTGGCCTCAACCTGTGGTAGCGCGGCTTCCCGAGTCGAAGATCCAATGGCCTCGGCTCGTCGTAGTACGTGCGCGTTAGCGCTCATCGCATCTCCTTCACGCAGACAACCTCCGTCCAGTTCTTGCCGGCAGCGAAGCTAGTACAGGAATCTCCAGACATGTGAGCACTTCTTCTGGCGTGCGCAGCGCCGGGTCTAGATAATCAGCGGCGAACGCTGCCCCAGCCCCAGAAGTCAAGGCGGTTACAAAACCTGCCAGCATAACGGCAGCAGCAGGCCACACCGGCAATGCTGGCACGATCGGTTGCTCGGCAATCGCCACGTTCACGATGCCATCTTCATCCAGCGCATCGCTCATCCTGGCTTCTTCCCGTTTCTTTACATAAAGCAGATAGTTGTCCTGCGCTGCCTTCTCACTGCTCGTTAGATCATCCTGAGTAATGGCGTCCTCGCCCAGTTGCCGAGCCTGGTGGCGATATTCCGCCAACTGCGTGCTGGCTGTATCCTCTCGCGCTTGTAATCCCTTCATGTCGACACGGGCCTTTTGCGCTTCTCCTTTGGCCCACTCATAGTCGGAATTCTTATCAGTAGTTGTGTCGCGCACCGGGGTTGATCTCTCGGCGGCGATCGCGGACTCAGCCTGAAGGATCTGCTGTTCCACCTCCTGCACGAGTCGGTGGTTCGGCTCGAATTTAGTTAGTAGCTGGATCTTCTTCAACTGCAGGTCCAGCAAGCTCGTCTTCAAAGCCCGCAACAACTCTGGATTGTCCGCCGTCCGCACTTGTGTGGTGGTTCGCTGCGGTAACTCTGCCACCTCGGCGTCCAGCTCTCGGACGCGATGTTCCGTCTCTGACATTTCCAACTGCGTCTGCCCGTAATTCCCTTCTGCGGCGTCAAGTCGTTGCAATATCAGGTCGCGCTGCTGCGCCGCCACCACCACTCCGTGGCTTTTTGTAAAAGCCAGCAACTTCCTTTTGGCTTCCTCCAGTTGCTGTCGCGACTCCGCGGTCTGCTGGTCGAAAAAATGAAATTGTCCGGCCGGACGGTGGACCTGCATGTGTTTTTCCAAGTAAGCATTGGATAGCGATTGCAGCACACGTGCCGCTAGTTCCGGATCGGCCGCGTCATAGCTCACCGCAATCAAGTTTGTCTTCTTGATTGCCTCCACGTTCAACCGATTGCCCAGTCGCTTTGCCGCACGTTGCACGCGAGCCGCTTGGTCCTCGTGGGGGCGGAGCCAGCGCAGCCAGTCATGCGACGCTAAATCTGTGGCTTCCACCACGTGCCGTAAAACATCATCGTCTTTCAGCAACTCCACTTCTGAATTCAGTTCCTCTTCCGTCACTTCCACGCGTGAAAAGTCGGGAGGAGCATTCTGCTGGCCGGTGACGGGAGGATCGGAGCGTCCTCGACGTACCAGCACACGGAGGTGAGCGCGGTAGGAGGAACCGGCAACCGCATAGATCACAGCCAGGACAAAGACCAAGCCCGAGACTCCGACAAAGAGTTTCCTCTGGCGGAACAAAACCATCGCCAGCTCGCGCGCGGTCGGCGCGGGTGACTCCTTGCCCGGTTTCGCTCGATCTTCTGACATGTAAAAATTGGCCTGTCCCTGCTTAGAACTGGGTAGAACTCACATACATGCTTAAATCGGGTTTGCTGAGAAAACGCTCGATCTTGGAAATGGAATTTTGGGGAACAAACACCAGATCACCCGGCCGCAGGCGGGGAATTTCGCTCAGGCTTTTTTCCTTCAGCATCTTCTTCATGTCGAAGATGCGCGCCTCCACCAAATCATCATTCACGTGTCGAAACAGAACCACCTGAGAATGTTTCGCCTGATGAGTAAATCCACCGGCGATTTGCACGGCTTCCATAATGGAAGTGTCCGTGCGCAGCTCGTACTTGCCGGGATGCCCCACCTCTCCGCCCGCCACAAAGTAAGGATGCTCGAACTCCTTGAGTGCCACCGCCACCTGGGGGTCGTGGAGATATCCCGTGTACGCTTTCAGCACTGCCAGCCGGAACTCCTCCAGTGTTAGTCCGTACGCCAGCACCCCGCCTGCATCTTTCAGAAAGACGTACCCATCAGGCTGCACGGTAAGCACCTGGTCGAACTCGGGCGAAAGAGTAAAACTCAACGTCACCACGTCGCTCCGGTTCAGCCGGTACAGCGGACGGCGTTCCCCTCCGAGCATCTGAAGGTTTCCCTTGCCGTCCGCCTGCCCCGGTTTTGCAGCCGTCATTCCCGCGCTTCCCAACCCGGCCCCGGTTTGGCCGGCTGGAGAAGACTGTGTGCTTGCTCCCAGGTCCTGCTGCTTCTTTTCCTCCTGGGCGAACACGGCCACGCAAAGTTGCAAGATCAACAAGCCTGTCAACGGCGCTATCGTCAATCGATTTCTTTGCTTCATTGCAGTCACAAAGCGCCATGTATAGGCTTCCTACCGTCTTTACAGCCTCTACCGCTCCCTGTCAGCAACTTACCTTCCCGCCAGTTTCGCGACAAGACATGGGAAGTGTTGTCTACCAACGTGGTCATCATGGATTTCGTCGCGAAACCGTGTGATACCGGGGTCTGCTGCGGGTCTCGATCCCCACCCAGCGCCCCATAGGGCCAGAAGACCTCTGCCCTCATGGGCTACCCGCAAAAGTAGACTTGCGTGTTTGTCGAATCACACGAGGCGGCACAAAATTGGCATCGAAACAGCTCGCTCAAGCCAAATTGCCGGATTTCCCCGGGATACTCCAGAAGTTGTTTCGAGACGCTCATCTGTATGCCGTGGTTTTCCACAGCGCATCAACTGGTCTTCCCGAATTGAGAGTCTCCACCGAATTTTGTGACATGTTTCCTTGAGTCCTGCGCGATGCACTCCTAAGATCAAGAGGTGGTTCAATCTGTTTCATTCGGGGTCCCAGCTTCATGAGTCTGCTCCCGGCCGCTGCTTCGGCCGCAATTCCCGTTCTCATAGCAGACTCCAACCGTATGCAATCTCATTTGTTGACCAGCGCCTTGCGCCGGCGCTCGGAGTTCCGCATTTCCAACTGCCTGGTCGATGTAGACTCGATCCTTCACGCGGTGGCATTCACACCCGTAAAGGTTGTAATTCTCTCGCTCAATCATTCCGTCGAAATTGCCAACCAGATGGCGGCTATGCGCCGGATTCATCTCTCCCATCCGGGGGTCGCGAAAGTTCTTTTGGCAGAGTCCTACAACCGCGAGCTGGTAGTCAGCGCTTTCCGCTCGGGCGCGCGAGGAATATTTTGCCTCACGGACACTCACTTCCGCCTGCTTTGCCGGTGCATTCAGCGGGTCGCGGAAGGTCAAATCTGGGCCAACACCGAACAGATGAACTTTCTGCTCGACTCGGTTTCGGAGACGCCCTCGCTGCGAGTGATCAACTCCAATGGCGGACAACTCCTCAC
This sequence comes from uncultured Acidobacteriaceae bacterium, assembly GCA_963818865.1. Taxonomy (GTDB): domain Bacteria; phylum Acidobacteriota; class Terriglobia; order Terriglobales; family Acidobacteriaceae; genus Sulfotelmatobacter. The sequence goes on along the minus strand of CAWFTQ010000009.1, from coordinate 402,361 downwards.
CTCCCGGGAAGAACAGGTGGTGGCTCTGGTTGCCGAAGGTCTTAGCAATCGAGATACGGCGCGGGAACTCAACCTCAGCGAGCACACGGTTAAAAAGTATCTGTTCCGCATCTTCGACAAGTTGGGCATCTCTTCCCGGGTCGAGTTGGTGCTCTATGCCGTGCACCATAGCGATCCCCGTCAGGCGCAATGGCTGGCTGGCATCAGCCGTTCAGCTCCCAACGCTTAAGGATGCAGCATTTCCCGACTCTGGCCTGGAGTCAGCCCCAATGTTGATAACCTTTTCCAGCACCTGTATAAAACTGAGGACGCCTTCTCATGCCTGATGCATCGCCCAATCCCGCTCCTGATCCTCGGCCCCGCCGTCCCACCATCGTGGCTGCCGGCCTGCTGCTCGTCGCTCTTGCACTGGTGGTGATCTACACTAGCCGGGGCGCGTTCCTGAGTCCACTGGCTCTGGTGGTCGTCGCTGCCATCGGACTGGCGGCGCTGCTTTTGCAACTTCGTTTGCGGCCCGATCTGGCATCCTCGCGCCGAGGTCCTCTGTGGCTGAACGTGCTGGGCGTGGGTTTAGCCGTGGCTGCGGTCCTTGCTGACTTCCTTCACCTCAACCCAACACTCATGCTGATTGCCGCACTGGCTGCCATCGTATCGTTTGGCGTAAGCGGCATCATCGTTCTCGGCGCGCTGCGCAAACGCCGGGTTTGAAGAGCGCCTTCCGAATCGCGCATGATCGAAAGCCCGAAGCCCGAAGCCCAAAGCCCGAAGCCCGCTTCTAAGGTTTGAACTCCACCGCCACGGTGGTTTCCACCACCACCGGCTGACCATCTACGAGGTACGGTTTGAAGCGCCACCAGCGCAGCGCATCCATGGCGGACTGGGCCAGTATCTCGGGACCATTGAGGGCGTGCTCGTCTATGACTGAGCCGTCGCGTCCGACGATGACATCGAGCACGATCACTGCTTGCAGCTTGCCCGGCCGCGCCGCCGCGGGATACTCGGGATCGACGCGATGCGTCACCAGCTTCTCCATCACGTCGGCGGGAACGTGCGCTTGCGGCTGCGCTGTGGCTTGATTTCTTCGCAGGCCGGATTCGAGATCTTCCCATCCGCGATTCCAGCGCCACCACAAAACCGCTAATAGAATCGCCAGCGACACTATCAGGAATATCCATCCCCGCCCGATCTGCCTGCGAGTTGGAGGCTTGCCCCCGCCCGACTTTTCGCTTTTCGAGGCTTTCGGCTCTTGTTCCGATTCTGTCGCGGCCTTTACCGGAAGCTTAGCGCTCACGCCGCCTTCCGGCTGAACTCTCTTCTCCTCCGTAGCTTTTTCCGTCCAAACGCGGATAGCCTCCAGTTGCGCTGCCGAGAGTCCAACAAACTCCATCCCGCAACGCAGCTTGTCGTGATGCCGCACCCGCGCCCGCGTGCGCAACGCATCCGCCCCCTGCGGTAAACGGATTTCCACTCCCACCACTTCCCCCGGCAACAACTCCGCCGCCATCACCGCTGCCACTCCGCCCGGCCCCAGGTTCACTGACCGCCCCGGCACCGAATCCGGAATCCCCGAGCGCAGCACCGTCACATCCACCGGCGCCTGCACCCGGTAGCGCAGCCCACGCCGCCGCGACGGCTGATCCCATCCCCGAGATTGTGGCCCTGCTGCCATCCTGACACTATATTCCGACGCAGGTGACTTTGGGTGGCGCAGCGGTTCACCGCTGCGATAAGAGGTTCTCTCTTTCAGAACCGGCCTTAGCCGGTGAGGTGCGGTCGGTCCAGGAAACACCGCTATGCAGAAACCTTCATCTTGACTAGCGCTCAAATCACGCGCAGCATGTTTACCGTCGTCCGAATCGGCTTCACAGAGGATTGCACAATGAGCAGGATCAGCTTTGGTGCGTGGTCAGCGATGGCTTTGATTCTCGTGCCGCTGGCGGGAGCGCAGTCGTACACGATTACGGATTTGGGAGCCCTACCGGGCGATAGCCTCAGCCTCCCCTACGCGATGAACAATGAAGGTGCTGTTGTTGGTTTCTCGGAACCGCAAGGGAGTAACAATCGACATGCGTTTCTTTGGACACAGACAGGCGGCATGCAAGACCTGGGAACCTTGGCGGACGACAGTACGAGCATCGCCTATGGCATCAATGACTCCGGCGAAGTTGTCGGGGCCTCCTCTTCCACCGATGCAAGCCATGCCTTTACATGGACTGCGAGCGGCGGAATGCAGGCACTGGTTTCCTCGGCGGGGAGCAGTTGGGCTATAGCGATCAACGACAGCGGAGAAGTAGTTGGAGAATTTTCTCCGAACGGAGAACTAGATAGGCACGCCTTCTTATGGACGGAGGCAGACGGTGTACGGGACCTTGGAAGTTTGGGCGGTTCCAGCTCCGCGGCGGCGATCAATGCTCTCGGCGAGGTCGTAGGTTACTCCTACACGACGCCGAACGAGCTTACAGTTCACGGGTTCCGCTGGACAGAGACCGCAGGGATGCAAGACCTCGGCGTTCTGAGTGGCGGAGCGGACAGTTTGGCATCTGCCGTAAACGAGTCCGGCGAAATATTCGGAGTGTCAAATACCTCAAGAAGGGGAGATGACGAAGCCGCCTTTTGGACGGAGAGTGGGGGTTGGCATTCCTTGGAACTTGGATCAGACAGTTCCATTAACGCGGTCAATGGTTCTGGAGAACTCGTAGGGTGTTCACTATATTGCGCGCGGGCGCTGCTATGGACGTCCGAGAATCACGGCCAGCTCCTGGATAATCTGATTCCCCCCAATTCCGGCTGGTTGTTATATGAAGGCTACGCGATTAATAAGTCGGGCCAAATAGCGGCGTATGGGACGATCAACGGTGCCGCGCACGCCGCTCTTTTGACTCCCACGAATTAGCGAACGCGAATCGATTTACGAAAGGATTGCACAATGAGCAGAATCAGGTTTGGTGTGTGGGCAGCGATGGTTTTGATTCTCGTGCCGCTGGCGGGTGCGCAGTCGTATACCATCACCGATTTGGGACTGCTTCCAGGTACCACCTCTTGCGACGCCTCCGGCGTTAACGATAGGGGAGACGTGGCCGGAGTTTGCTTTGCTTCTGATAATGTGCCGTCCGCCTTTCTTTGGACTGCCTCGGGCGGTATGGAGAATCTTGGTACGCTGGCGGGCGCCGATTACAACTATGCGTACGGACTTAATAATTCAGACCTTGTTGTCGGCTATTCGGTGTTCGACGGCGGTGTGGTGAAGGCCTTCCTTTGGAGTCCGAAAGGCGGAATGCATAGTCTCGGAAGTCTCGGCGGAAACCAAAGCTTCGCAAACTCCGTGAACGAATCCGGGCAAGTTGTCGGATATTCTTACCTTGCAGATAACACGACCATGCATCCCTTCCTTTGGACCAAGGGGACGGGGATGCAAGATTTGGGAACTCTGGGTGGAACACTTGCCGGTGGCATCTCAATCAACAATGCTGGTGAGGTGGTTGGGTACTCGACAATTTCGAATGGCGAGGAGCATGCCTTTCTTTGGACCTCGGCTGCGGGAATGCAGGATCTTGGCGTCATTCCGGGTGGCAACTCCAGTTCTGCGGAGGGAATTAGTGCCAGCGGAGAAATAGTCGGAACCGCCGGCGCTCAGAATGGACAGTACTCGGCGTTCGTCTGGACCCAACAAGCAGGGATGGAGCCGATCTCTGTCGGTTCAAGCAGCCTGGCGTTTTCAGTCAATTCGGCGGGCCAAGTCGTAGGCTATGAGGATGAAGGTAGGGTGGCTTTTCTATGGACCCCAACTCTACGATATCAAAATCTCAACAACCTGATCCCGCCGAATTCCGGTTGGCTCCTACAGATCGCCCGCAGCATTAACCAATCGGGACAGATCGCGGTCATGGGAACCTTTAACGATGGCCAGACGCGCGCCGCCCTTTTGACTCCGACGAACTAGCGAACCACGAATTCGATATTAGAGAGGATTGCACAATGAGCAGAAACAACTTTGGCACGTGGGCAGCGATGGTTTTAAGGCGGTCGTTCGCGTTCCGCCGTTTTACAGCGCTGTGCGTGATTCTGTTCTTGTTCGCACTTTTCCCCGCCAGCTTCGCCCTCGGCCAAACAGAGAGGCTGCTCCACTCCTTTGGCGCAAACGGCGACGGTGTGGGCGACGGCGATTTGGTTGTTTCAAGCCTGACTCCCGATGGTCATGGGAATCTTTTCGGCGTTACCTACTATGGCGGAGCTTATGCGCTCGGGACGGTGTTTGAGCTGTCACCTCCGGCGCAAGGACAGGGTGCGTGGACGGAAACCATTCTCCATAGTTTCCAGCCATATGTAACGAATGACGGAACCGCGCCGGTTTCAGGAGTCACCTTCGATAGGTCAGGCGACCTTTACGGAACTCTCGCCGCTGGCGGTGCAGGCGGTTTAGGTGCTGTCTACGAACTCTCTCCCCCTGCGCAGCCGGGCGGCACGTGGACCGAACAGATTATCTACAGCTTCGCCTTTTATGATCACGGCACTGCCACCACCGGGACGAATCCTGGTGGAGTGCTGTTTGTAAACAAAAATCTCTACATATCAACTCGAACCGGGGGACCGGAAATCGATGGCCCTTGGGACGGTAATGGTAATGTTCTGGAGCTTAAGCCTCCCGCGCAGGCTGGTGGCAAGTGGCTGGTAAAGCAAATCTTTGACTTTAGCGGAGGGACCGGCGGGGCCTATCCCATGCCGGGCGGCGGTGCGCTCGTCGCTGACTCGGCTGGCAACCTCTACGGCACAGCGACGGGCGTAACGAGCGAGAGTTCTTACGTCATCGTCTTCGAACTTTCGCCTCCAGCATCTGGAAACGAAGATTGGACGGAAACCGTGCTGGGCGCGGCCCAGGGCGGCGACACTGTGTCTGCGCCGCTGGCAATAGACAAGTCCGGAAATCTCTACGGCACGACCTACGAAACGACTTATGGCTACTACGGAACCGTGTTCAAGCTTGAGCCACCGGAGGCTCCCGGGGAGCCTTGGACCTGGCTCACGCTTTACACCTTCGAGTCGAGCACCCCGCAAAACGGATGGTTTCCATACGCAGGAGTGGTACTCGATCAAGCAGGGAACCTGTACGGCGCAACAATCGGGGGCGGGACGAGCACTGCGTGCGGCACCGATGGCTGTGGCACGGTCTTTAGGCTCACGCCTACGTTCTCTACTCCTTGGACGGAGACCGTTTTGCACAACTTCACCGGAAGTCCCCGCGACGGCGACGGACCTACCTACGCCCCGACGCTGGGTGGCAATGGACATATTTACGGGACAGCCGGAGGTGGCGCCTATGGCGGTGGCGCTGCGTTTGAGTTGGTTCCGTAGCACGCGCTGCTCTTTGACCCCTACGAATTAGCGAACTGCGAATTGGTTTCAGAAAGGATCTCACAATGAGCAAGATCAGCTTTGGCGTGTGGGCAGCGATGGCTTTGATTCTCGTGCCGCTGGCGGGAGCGCAGTCGTACACGATCACGGATTTGGGGACGCTGGGCGGCTATAGTGTGCCCTCCGCAATCAACGATCATGCAGCCGTGGCGGGATATTCGACATTGAGTAATGGCACTCAGCACGCTTTCGTTTGGACGAGCGCGACGGGCATGCGTGATATAGGAACACTCGGCGGCGCTTCTGTGCTGAGCTCCGCTCAGGCCATTAACAATTCCGGAGAAGCGGCAGGGTTCTCCTATCTGGCGGACGGAGCGACGTATCATGCTTTTCTCTGGACGAAGAACTCGGGTATGGAAGACTTGGGCACCCTTGGAGGCGACAACAGTTTTGCCACAGGCATTAATGGAGCCGAGGAAGTAATCGGATGCGCTTATCTCGCCGATGGAGTCTCCTATCACGCCTTTCTTTGGACCTCAATTGGTGGAATGCAAGATCTCGGGACTCTTGGCGGAAGCATTAGCTGTGCCCAAGGAATCAATCAATCAGGAGAAGTGGTTGGTTTTTCATATTTGGCGGACAACGTGACGTACCATGCATTTCTTTGGTCGCAAGCTGGGGGAATGCAGGATCTTGGTGCATTCAACGGTGGGGACAGTCTCGCCTATGCAATCAATTCCACCGGTCAAATCTCTGGTTTGGGTTATGCCCCACCAAGCCAGTATTCTCTTGCAGTTGTTTGGACTTCGGGCCAAGGCATGCGGTCTCTAAACGCGGGGCCGGACAGTATCGGCTTTGGGATCAATGCTTCCGATCAAATCGTGGGATACTTCGGAAAGGGCACGCCTGCCGCACTTTTGTGGACGCGGACCGGCGGAACCCAGAACTTAAACGACCTAATTCCTCCCGATTCCGGTTGGTCGCTCCTTGAGGCTTGGGGAATCAACAACTCTGGACAAATTGTGACCAACGGAATAATCGGAACCGGAAACAACGCCGCTCTTTTGACTCCCACGAACTAGCGAGCCGCCTCGCGAACAGGCGGCAGGTAGCCAGCCAGCGCACCGTCACCGCCGCAGTTCCACAACCTCGCTCCCGTTGGCTACCAGCACCACGCTAGCCATGCCGATGAAAAGCCCGTGCTCGACAACTCCCGGCATGTCGCTAAGCTTGTTGGCCAGGCCATCGGCGTCCGGAATCTGGCCGAAGCGGCAATCCAGGATGTAATTGTTCTCGTCCGTCAGATAAGGCGTTCCGTCCGCATTCTGGCGCAGGATGACTTTCGCGCCCAGGGCCTCAATCCTTTTTCGTCACCAGCGCATGCGCGAACTTGATCACCTCCACCGGCAGCGGAAACTTTCCCAGCACCGGAACTTGCTTGCTCGCGTCGGTGATAATCACATACTGCCTGGTTGCCGAGGCCACAATCTTTTCCCGCAGCAGCGCGCCGCCGCCACCTTTGATCAACCGCAATTGCGGATCGACCTCATCCGCGCCGTCAACGGTTACGTCGATCTGCTGGCATTCATCCAGCGTAGTGAGCGGAATTCCCAGGCTGGCCGCCTGCTCGCGCGAGCGATCCGAACTGGGGATGCCGCGAATCCTCAGCCCACTCTTCACCTGCTCGCCCAGCAGTTGAATGAAATACTTTGCCGTCGATCCGGTGCCGAGGCCGACCACCTGACCATCTTTCACAAACCGCAAACTAGCCCGCGCCGCCGCCTCTTTCTCTTGTTCGTTCGCCATAGGTGTTGATGTTGTGTCTTGCCCGTGATTCGTATCAGGGTATCGGTTTAGCGATACCGTTTCGCGTGAAGAAATCACTCGCCCTTTAGGGTTGCCTGCTCCTTCAGCCCCTAAAGGGGCATCCTGTCCGGTCCTTCACGGCAGGCCTAAAGGCCTGCCCCGATACGAAACGGATCAAATTCAACCGCGCACGCCCGCGAACCGGGTCTAACCCAAACTTTTCTCCACGTAAGCCAGATACCCCGCCAGAGCCAGTCCAAAGAGCACCGTGAGAATCGTGACCAGGTCGACAATGAATCCCGCCGGCTCAAACTTTCCCTCGTCCAGCTGCGCCCGCGTCTTGCGATAGCGCAGCAGTCCGGCAACCACCATGACAACTCCCGCAAGAATCGAAATCATTCCCATCCAGACCGAGAGGCCAGTCGTCTTGGACACTTGTCCTTGAAATCTGGCCAACTGCCTCAGAGCGATCGCGAAGCGGCCGATGGCGAATCCAAACACCACAATTGCCACGCTGGTCCGGACCCAGGCGAGGAATGTGCGCTCGTTGGCTAGATGGTCGCGGGCTCGGTTGGAGTTCTCGGTCACAAGCGCTTTCCGTGGCAATAAAGACGACCGCACATTATTCCACAGCCTTGGCCACCAGCGCGGCCACGCCCGCAATATTCTTGACCAGATCGTCGGGAATGCCGTGCCGTTGCTGAAGATACTCCGGGCTGTTGTAGGTGACCGAAACCTTGCCGCTGTCATCCTCGGAGATCAGCGCCTTTAGTGGCAGATCGATGGCCACCGTGGGCGCTGCGACCATCACCGGCGTTCCGCCCTTGGGGCTGCCGAAGATCAGGAGCTTGGTTGGGCGCATCTTCAGCCCGACTTTTTCCGCTTCGCCGCTATGGTCGACGAGGGCGAAGATTTGCAGGCCCCGCTGCGCGAGGACCGATTGCAGACGCTGCAGGGTTTCGGCTACTGAGTATGGGCTCGCGACTTGCACCAGACCGTTGCTTGGCATACTGACTCCTTCCGGAAACTCGTTAGCACTCCGTTTGGCGGCGAAGTCCGCTGCCGATTATCGTGAACTTTTGCGCGTCTCGACTCGCGCCCTTTCAGAGCAAACGTCGGCATGGACATCGCCTCCGACGGTTGATGCAGTCTACCTCGGATCGAGTGGGCAAAGTGTTCTACGGAAACCATTCACGTTCGCAAGATTGTCGGGTAACTCAAGTCTGAAACGTTTGGCTGCGATCCATCACTATGTTATTGAGTCAGTCTCTGTTTTGAAGTATTTTTGAGGCCAAGGTTTCCATCCCGGCTAAGTTCCACTTATGTATCCCAAGACCTGAGGGTCATTACATAGACAAAATCTTTGGAGGTTAAAATGACCAACACACACGCGGCTATCGAGGGTAGCGAGCGCAAACCGCTACCCGGTGCAGTTGCCACCGGTCGAGCCAATGCAAACTCAACCATTGAAGTTACTCTAAAACTCCGGCGCAAGAAAGAGCTTCCTGCTTTAACCAAGCGGCCCGATATTGTCATGACGCGCGCGCAACTCCGCGATAACTACGGTGCGGCGCAAGCCGATGTTGACAAGGTGGTTCAAACTCTCGGCACTTTTGGGCTATCGCTGGTTCGCGCCGATACAGCGTCGCGAACCGTCCGCGTTCGTGGAACAGTATCCGCCATGGAAGCAGCATTCCAGGTCAAGCTATTCAACTATTCTCACGCCAACGGAAGTTATCGGGGCCGCGTAGGCGCCGTACATATCCCTGTCGCACTGCAAGACATCGTACAGGGCGTTTTCGGACTCGACAACCGACAGGTGGCACGAAGGCGACGCCAACCCATCCGCGACAACTCCAACGCCCGACTAGCTTCGGTCTCTTCAGCCTGGTATATCCCCAGTCAACTGGCCACGCATTACAACTTCCCTGCGGGCGATGGCAGCGGCCAGGCTGTCGGCCTGCTCGAATTTGGCGGGGGATATTTCCCCAGCGATCTGCAGCAATTCTGCACTCTGGCGAACATACCGACCCCACCTACGGTTACGCCGATCAGTACCGACGGAACTCCGACCAACAGCAAAGACGGCGCCGAGGGCGAGGTCATGCTCGATATCGAAGTAGTTGCCGGCGCCTGCCCCAAAGCCAATATTGTGGTCTACTTTGCCAACTGGAGCGAGCAAGGATGGATCACCATTCTCGATGCCGCCGTCCAAGACCAGACGAATAATCCGGGTGTGCTCTCGGTGAGTTGGGGCAGTCCCGAAGATACCGATATATGGACCGCTCAAGCGATGGAGCAGATCAACCAGACGCTGCAGGATGCCGCCCAGATCGGCGTTACCGTATGCGTCGCCGCCGGGGATGATGGCTCAAGCGATGCCGTCAGCGACGGCCAGGCCCACGTTGATTTCCCATCTTCAAGCCCGTATGCCTTGGCGGTCGGCGGCACAACCATCCCTACAAAAGGCTCGCAGCAACCCGATATCGTCTGGTTCGAAGGCGACGGCCTTCGCGCCGATAATGGCGGCAGCACTGGTGGTGGCGTAAGCGCTGTCTTTCCACGGCCTACCTGGCAAAGTGCCATCACCATTCAGTCCGTCAATCCCGGCTCTATCGCGGGACGCTGCGTTCCCGACCTGGCCGCAAACGCCGACTGGAATGCATCTCCTTACTTGTTGGTAGTCGATGGTCAATCTCAGCCGAACGGTGGCACCAGCGCGGCGAGTCCCCTGGTCGCGTCGCTGCTTACGCTGATCAATGCCGGCAATGCTGCCGGCAAACGTGTCGGCTACGTCACTCCATTGCTTTATCAATCGAGCACGGGTGGTTCCGGGGCGGGTGCGGCTGGCTGCACGGACGTTCAGTCCGGAAACAACGACACCGCCACCGCCGGCGGCTACAGTGCGGGTCCGGGATACGATGCCGCATCGGGGTGGGGAACGCCGAATGGGGTGAGCCTCGCGCAAGCGCTCGCGGCATGATTCAAAAAATTGACATATTTATCTGAAAAAAATCGCCGGCTGTTCGGTGAAAACAGCCGGCTATCACTAATCCAGTCAATTTGATCGCGAAAACTACTGCGGTTGGCCTCTGTTCCGGAAGCCGGAAACCGGAGCCGCTCCCGAATCCTGCGCGGACGTCTGCTCATCCTTTATTCTAGTACCTGTATTCCTATGACCCAGAAATCCAAGACTTCTAACGGCAGGTCCGCAACCGCCGTCGTCGAAACCTCGAACGGTTCCAACCCCGAGCGCGACCGTGTGTTCAGCGCGTTCCGGCAGTGGGGATACCTCGAAGGCGATCTCGATCCCCTCGGCTTTCTGCTGCCGCGCCCCACTCCCGAATTGCAGATTGAAAGCGAATACACGCGCGAAGCGCGCGCCATCTACTCCTCAACCATCGGCGTCGAAATCAACCACATCTACGCTCCCGAACGCCGCCGCTGGATCTACGACCAGATGGAGTCCGAGGCACCACAAGAAGATCAGGCGCGCATCCTCGACTTGCTCATCCGCGCCGATGTCTTCGAGCAGGTGATGCAGCAGCGTTATCTCGGCAGCAAACGCTTCTCGCTCGAAGGCGTGACCGCATTGATTCCGTTAGTCGACGAAATTCTCGACACTGGCTCGAGTCTCGGCGCCACCGAACTGGTGATGGGCATGAGCCATCGCGGACGCCTTAACGTGATCGCCCACGTCGCCAAGCGTGATCCGGAAGAAATCTTTGCCGGATTCGAAGACGTTGATCCGCGCAGCGTTCTCGGCTCCGGTGACGTGAAGTACCACATGGGCGCGACCGGCGAGTACATCACGCGCAGCGGTGGCAAAGTTCACATCCATCTGGTCTCAAATCCCAGCCACCTGGAAGCCGTCGATCCCGTTACCGTCGGCCGCACGCGTGCCAAACAAGACCGCACCGGCGAAGGCGGGCGCGAAAAATATCTTCCGCTGCTCGTCCACGGCGACGCTGCGTTCGCCGGACAAGGCATCCTCGCCGAAACCATGAATTACGCCGACCTTCCTGGCTACACCGTCGGCGGCACCATTCATGTCGTCGTCAACAATCTTCTCGGGTTCACGACCACCTATCTAGAAGAACACTCCACGCGCTTTGCTGCCTGCATCGCGCGTCGGCAGTCCATCCCCATCTTCCACGTCAACGGCGAAGACGTGGACGCCGTGGTCCGCGTCGCCCGCCTGGCCACCGAATACCGCTACCAGTTCGGCACCGATGTTGTCATCGACCTCATCGGCTACCGCCGCCACGGCCACAGCGAGGTCGACGACCCCACTGTCACGCAGCCGCTGCTCTATAAGAAGATCAAAGAGCATCCTCCGCTCTGGGAAATCTACGCCGACGACATCGGCGCGACCAATGCCGCCGCGCAAGCCGCCGCCATCAAAGCCGAGTTTGAATCAGCGCAGAAGAATGCAGGTAAACTCACTAAGAAACCGACGCTGCGCGAACTACCCAGCTATTGGAATCAATACTATGGCGGCCTTCACAAGCCAGAGTACGAAGTAGAAACCGGGCTCTCTGCGGAAGAACTAACAGAGCTTTCGAATCACCTCACCACGTATCCGGACGGCTTCCACATTCATCCCAAGGTAAAAAAATTACTGGAGCAGCGCGCTGAAATGGGCGCGGGCCAGCGCGCCGTGGACTACGGCATGGCCGAAGCTCTCGCCTTCGCCAGCCTGGTGAAAGCCGGCATTCCAGTTCGTCTCAGTGGTCAGGATTCCCGCCGCGGTACTTTCAACCAGCGCCACTCCGTTCTCATCGACATTGAAAACGAGAACGAATATGTTCCGCTGGAAAACATTGCACCTAGCCAGGCCCGCTGCGGAATTCACAACTCAACTCTTTCGGAGCCCGGCGTAATCGGCTTCGAATACGGCTACAGCCGCGACTATCCGGAAGCTCTCGTCCTGTGGGAAGCGCAGTTCGGCGATTTCGTAAACGTCGGGCAAGCCATCATCGACCAATTTATCTCCGCCGGAGAAGCCAAGTGGAGCCTGCTCTCCGGCCTCGTCATGCTTCTTCCCCATGGCTACGAAGGCCAGGGACCGGAGCATTCCAGCGCCCGCATCGAGCGCTTCCTTCAGCTCGCCGCGAAACACAATATCCAGATCGCGCAGCCTTCCAACGCCGCGCAATATTTTCATCTGCTTCGCCGCCAGGCCCTGCGCCACTGGCGCAAACCGCTGGTCGTCTTCACTCCCAAGAGCATGTTGCGCCATCCCGACGCGTCCTCGCCCATCGCGGACTTCACTCAGAAAAGTTTCCAGAACGTGCTGCCCGACACGGAGATCGGTGAAGCCGACCGCATCCTGGTCTGCAGCGGCAAGATCGGCCACGAGCTCCAAGCCGAGCGCAAAAAGAGAAATGACACTTCCACCGCCATCGTGTTTCTGGAACAGATCTACCCCTTCCCGGAAAAAGAACTCATCGCCGAATTCGCCAGCCACGGCGAGACCGGCGACATCGTCTGGGTGCAGGAAGAGCCCGCCAACATGGGCGCACTCTTCAACATGCTGCCGCGTTTGCAGCGCATCGCTGGGGCCCGCCACGTGCTCTCGGTAAAGCGCAGCTCCAGCGCCAGCCCCGCCACGGGCAGCGCCAAAGCACACGAGGTGGAGCAGAAAACGCTGGTGACGTTAGCCTTCACTACCAAGGGATAGCGAAGCAAAGGCATCCCGCAGTTCACTTAGGGACTGCCGTGCTAAGGACGAAAGCATAACCGCCGCAATTTATTGAAGAAGCCAGTAGGTTACGTACTTTGGTTCGCACGGACACAAAGTTGTGTGCCAACCTGAGCGCGGCTTCGGTGTAAGATCGTCGATGTAAGATCAGTGGAGGATATTCCGTTCGGAGAGGTTATGAAACGAATTGCGGCCTTAATCCTGCTGCTCGCCTCCAGCCTTGCATGGTCACTGCCCGGCAGGAAAGAGAACAGAAGTATCGGAGAAAATGGGCGCGAGGCCCGGAAGGCGGCCAAGCAGCAGCAAAAGGCTTCAAAGAAAATTGCCCGGAAACAGCGGAGAGCAGCGAAGAAGTACCAGAGGGCGCAACGGAAGGCTGCGAAGCATCGTCACGCCTAGTGGTTTAGGTTCTTCCGATTTCGTACCCAGCACGCGCCGCCTGTGCCGGTTGCAAAATCCGGGCTGCGGCGGCGACAATCGTTACATGCCAAATAACTCTCAGCGGGATGATAAGGGCGCTCCCGCACAGACGCCCGCTCTCGATCCTTTCGTGCATGGGTCGATGGTCGTCGTGACTCTGGGTAATCCCCGGGACAAATTCTGGGGCATGATTCTGTCGCTGGCACCGGAAGGACTCAGCCTGAGCGGGATTGAGTTGGCCTCTTTTGAAGATCTTGTGGTTATGGTGAAAGACGGCGAACCGTTCAGTCCGGCTGTCGTTTTTTTCCCGATGCATAGGATTGAACGCGTAGAGCTTGACCTGCCCGATGGAAGTTTACCTTCGCTTTCGCAGCGCTTCTCGGCTAAGACCGGTCTCCATCCTACGGCGTTGCTGGAATCTCCTGGCACGGGTGATCGTGGGGCGAGCGTGAGGCCCTCAGTGCTTTCGAAGAAGGAACCGGCATGAAGATTTCGCAAATCTTCACTGCGCCCAACCAACTCACGATGCTGCGCATGGTTTTCGTTCCCTTCATTGTGATCGAACTGGTCGAGGGCCGCTATTTCTGGGCTTTGGTGCTCTTCGTGATCGCCGGCTTCAGCGATGGGCTGGACGGGCTGTTGGCTCGCAAACTGCACCAGCAGACTTTACTCGGCCAGTATCTCGATCCCATCGCGGATAAACTGTTGTTGAGCACCCTGTTTCTGGTGCTGTCGATCCTGCACAAGATTCCGTGGAAGTTTACCGTGCTGGTTTTCAGCCGCGATATTTCTATTCTGGCGGCCAGTGCGGTGCTGTTTGCTATTGCGGGACTGCGCAACTTCCAGCCTAGTATTTTCGGCAAGGCGAACACCTTTTCGCAGATCGCCGCCGTTTTTTTCGTGATGCTGTTCTGTCTGAGGTCGCAGCGTTGGGTGTGGATTACACGCACCGTTTTCTTGCGCGCCACCTTTGCGTTCACCATTATCTCGGCTCTGCATTATGTTTTTCTGGTGCAACACCGGCTGCGTATGCACACTCATGCACTGCCAATACATTCCGCCGATATCCCCGCCAGTTGACCCTTTTTCTCGCGTCCCCCTAGAATTGAAGGTTCGTCTCCAAGCGCTCAACTATCCTATGGCCCTTCGCCTTTACAACACCATGTCGTCGCAGGTCGAGGAATTTATTCCGCTGCGCGACCGTGAAGTCCGCATGTATGCCTGCGGACCAACCGTTTACGATTATGGACACATTGGCAACTTCCGAACTTTTATTGCCGTCGACATGCTGCAGCGATTCCTGCGGCAGTCCGGCTACAGCGTTCACTACGTCATGAATATTACCGACGTGGACGACAGAATCATCCGCAATGCCGCTCAAGGCGGAGTGAGCGTCCAGCAATATACCGCGAAGTTCGAGAAGGTATTTCTGGAAGACGCTGCCATGATTGGCATTGAGCAACCCTCTCTAGTGCGCGCTACGGAACATATCACGCAGATGGCGGACTTCGTGGCGAAACTGGTCGAGAAGGATATTGCTTACCGCACCGAGGATGGCTCCTATTACTTCCGCATCGCTAGTTTTCCGCAGTACGGGAAACTATCCAAGAAAGATTTCGGCGGGATGCTCGACGGCGCCCGCGTGGATCTGGATGAGTATGACAAAGACAGCGCCCGCGACTTTGCCCTCTGGAAAGCACCCAAGCCAGGCGAAGCTTTTTGGGAGACATCGATCGGGCCGGGACGTCCGGGTTGGCACCTCGAGTGCTCCGCGATGTCCATGGAGGAACTGGGCGAGACGTTTGATCTGCACGCCGGCGGAGAAGACCTTGTCTTCCCCCACCACGAAAACGAGATCGCTCAATCGGAATCGCTTACGGGGAAGACATTCGCCCGCTTCTGGTTTCATGTCCGCTTCCTTCTGGTCGAGGGCGAGAAGATGTCGAAGAGTCTGGGAAACTTCTTTACCTTGCGCGACCTGGTACTGAAGGGACATAAACCCTCGTCGATCCGGTATCTGCTGACGTCGGTGCCTTATCGTAATCAGTTGAATTTCACTTTTGACGGGTTGAAGCAAGCCGCCGTATCGGTTGAACGGCTGCGCAATTTCCGGCAGCGCTTGAGTACGGGAACTTTTCCGTCCGGCTCGAGTCCGGCAATGCAAGCGCTGGCGAAGGACACGAGCGACCGGATGAAAACCTCGCTGGATGACGATCTGAACACAGCGCAGGCACAGGCAGCAATTTTCGAAATGGTACGCAGTGCCAACGCTGCTCTTGATGCGAGTGAAATTAAGCAGGACGACGCGCCCGCCTTGCTGACGGCTTTGGAGAAGTTCGATGAGATTTTCGCCGTGCTCAACGATGACGACGGGGCCAAGATGAAGGCGGTGTTCGATTGGGCTCCCAGCGAAGGTCGAGAAAAAGATATTAGCGCGGAATTGCGGGAGGCGGTGCAATCCGCGCAACTCTCTGACACCGATATTGAAAAGAAAATCGCTGAAATGGAGGCTGCGCGCCGCGGCCGCAACTTCAAGGTTTCCGACGCTCTGCGCGCGGAACTCACAGGTGCAGGCATCGTCATCGAAAATACAAAAGATGGTGTTCGATGGCGGAGGAAATAGCTTTGCAGTGTTAAGCTGAAAGCCGATGGCCGAAAGCTGACAGCTTCGAATGAAATCCCTCGACGAATATCTCCGCGACGCCGAACAAGCGCATGGGCATCTTTGCGCGGGGCAAGTTCTCGGTGTGCGCTTGGCGATGCTGGGCCTGACGAAACTCGGCATTGATGATCCGAGCGGCAATAGGGAAGACCGCAAGCGGCTCGTTACCTTCGTCGAAATTGACCGCTGTGCCACCGATGCGGTTGCTGTGGTCACGGGATGCCGGCTGGGCAAGCGGGCGTTGAAGTTTCGCGACTGGGGAAAAGTTGCGGCGACGTTCGTGGATGTAAGCAGCGGCAAGGCCGTCCGCATCGCGGCCAAAGAATCTTCGAAGAATCTTGCCCGGCAGATGCATCCTGAAATCGCAGATAAGAATCAGCAGCAGATGCTGGCCTACCGCGAAATCACAGATGACGATCTGTTCACCACGCAATGGGTCAAAGTCGAACTGCCGCCGGAAGAGTTTCCCGGATACAAGGGCGAGCGGGTGGTTTGTGAAGCGTGCGGGGAAGGCATCAACTTTCGTCGAGAAGTTCGTTCTGAAGCGAAAGTGCTTTGCCGCGCCTGCGCTGGGGAGAGCTACTACGAGCCTATCTGATCCACTTGCTCGTAGGCATGCGCGACACGAAGAATCGTCGCTTCGTCAAAATGCTTCCCCAGAATTTGCAGCCCGATTGGCAGATTATCCCTCGTCACGCCGCATGGAATTGAGATTCCTGGAATACCGGCAAGGTCGGCGGTCACCGTGTAGGTATCAGCCAGATACATGGCCAGCGGATCGTTCGACTTCTCGCCCAATCGAAACGCCGCCGTCGGACTAGTCGGCGTGACGATTGCGTCCACCTGGCGGAAGGCTTCTTCGAAATCGCGAGTGAGCAGCGTGCGTACTTTTTGCGCTTTCAGGTAATACGCATCGTAATAACCAGCGCTGAGAGCGTAGGTGCCGAGCATGATGCGGCGCTTCACTTCCGCGCCGAATCCCTCATCGCGGCTACGGCGGTACATTTCCGAGAGCGACTTGACCCCAGCGGCGCGATAGCTGTAGCGAACACCGTCATAGCGGGCGAGGTTCGAAGACGCTTCCGCGGTTGCAATCAGGTAGTAAGTGGGAATCGCATAGCGAGTGTGCGGCAGCGAGACTGGCACCACTTCGCAGCCCAGGCTTTTCAACTTGTCGATTGCCAATTCCACGGCATGGCGGACTTCATCGTCGAGTCCTTCGCCGAAATATTCTTTGGCCACGCCTACTCTCAATCCGCGGACTGACCGTTCCAGGTCGGCTGTGTAATCCGGCACGGGTAAGTCGGCGGAAGTCGAATCCATGGGATCGCGGCCGGCAATCGTACGCAGCACAATCGCCGCGTCCTTCACCGTCTTGGCCAGCGGCCCAATGTGATCCAGCGAAGAGGCAAACGCGATCAGGCCGTAACGCGAGACACGTCCGTAGGTTGGCATCAGCCCCACTACGCCGCAGAAAGACGCCGGCTGGCGGATCGATCCTCCAGTGTCGGAACCGAGCGCCGCCACTGCGAGGTCTGCGGCAACGGCCGCGGCGGAACCACCTGAAGATCCTCCGGGTACGCGATTCAAATCGCGAGGATTGCGCACGGGATGGAATGCCGAGTTCTCATTCGATGAACCCATGGCAAACTCATCGCAGTTGGTCTTACCGAGAATCACTGCGCCGGCAGCTTCCATGCGCGCCACCGCGGTGCAATCGTAAGGTGGAATGTATTTGCCGAGACTCTTCGATCCGGCGGTGGTGCGCACGCCGCGCGTCGACATCACATCTTTGATGCCCACCGGCACACCACCCAGTGGCGGCAGGGGCTTGCCTTCCGCGGCCATGCGGTCGATGCGATCGGATTGCTCCAAAGCGCGTTCTTTGCAAAGCGTGAGGTAAGCGCCGATTTGCCCATCCTCTTTTTGGATGCGCGCGTAGTGCGCCTCGGCGAGCGCGAGCGCAGTGGTCTTGCGCTCCTGCACGGCGGAGCGAGCGGCGTCGATGGTCAGGTGTGTCGGAACCATGGAGGTTTAACGTCAGTGGTCAGTGGTCAGTGGCCAGCGAATCAGCTATGCGTCGCACACACTGGCCACTAGCCACTGACCAGTGGCCACTATCTCTCAATCACTTTTGGCACTCGGAAGAACGTTCCATCCGCGTCGGGTGCGTTTGCCAGCGCCGATTCCTGGGACAAGGATTTTCGCAGTCCCTCAGGCACGTCTTCGCGATTCGCATAGGCAAATCTCTCGCTTCCCTGCTTCGATTGATCGACGCCATAGCGGTCCGATACTTGCGCCATTGGTTCGACATGGGAGGTGTCCAGCTGGTTGAGCATCTCGATGTAATCGAGAATCGAGTTAAGATCGCGCACCATGCCGACTCGCTCCTCTCCGGAGAGTTCCAGATTGGCGAGATCGGCGACGTAGGCCACGTCTTTCTCTGTGACTTTCATTTCTTGAAACTCGTATGCGAAACTCGTATGCGAAGCTAGTCCCGCTTTTCCTGGCGAATTACAAACTCAATTCGCTCCACTTTTTGGCCGGCATAACGATTCAGAGTCGCGAGATACCGTGGCGCGAGGCTCTGCATCTCGCGTTTCCATCCAGCATCGGGAACTTCGACACGTAGAACCGCATCGGCGAAAGCCACAGCCTGCGTCCGTTCCGCGACCGCTGATCCGCAAACCAGCGGCCATGCGAGCAAGGGAGCGTCGGCCGGCGGCACGCGGTGCAACGAGCTGACCATAATCTTTTCGAGTCCCGCGCCAGCCTGCTCCATGACAAGTCCTCCAGCAGAGATTCCGATTCTAGCATTTCAGTTGATAGCACGCGGCCCGCACCCAGCCGCTCCCTCAAAGCGGGAATGCACTCTTGACGTACTCAATCGCTTTCTCACGCGAAAGCAGCCGCCCTTCGAGTTGCTCATCCTCCACGGCCTCCAGAATCTCGCGGAACCTTGGTCCCGGAACATATCCGGCAGTGATCAAATCGTCTCCGGTAACCAACGCCGTGGGCCGAATCTCCTCAACAGGAATCTCTGTCAGCTTCCTCTGAAGGAACTCATACGTGCTGAGATTGCGATGGCTAGCGAGGCTGTCGGCGCGGTGCAGCGCGAGATGTTCATCGAAACTGGGCAGGCGAAGGAACTTCTTCAGAGTCGACTCTTTCATGCGCGAGACGTGACCAAAGCGCATGTGATTGTCGACCAGGGCAAGCACCTGGGCTGCGTCATGTTTGGAGAAGCGCAGGCGTTCGCAGATTTCCTCTGCAATCTTCACGCCGACATCGACGTGCCCATCAAAACGGATGCGATCGGGCGCGATGCGGAATGTAGCCGGCTTACCCACATCGTGGAGCAATGCTCCCCATGCCAATGTTGACGGACAGGGATGCGGCAGGTTTTCCAGTAGCAACAGCGTATGCGCGAACACATCACCTTCGGGATGGAACTCGGGCGGCTGGCGAACGCCTTTCATCACTGAGATTTCGGGCAAGACTTCTTTGAGCAGCCCGGTTTGATCGAGCATGAGGAAAGCTCGTCGACCGTGGCCTTCGGTGAGCATTTTGGTAAGCTCATCGCGAATGCGCTCCCGCGAGACGACCTGAACATCGTGAGCAAGCCGTTGCATCGCGGCCAGTGTCTCCGCTTCGATCTCATAGTCAAAGCGTGCGGCAAAACGGACCGCTCGCAACATGCGCAACTTATCTTCGGCAAAGCGCCGTCCCGGCTCGCCAATGGCGCGGATGATGCCTGCTTCCAGATCTTTCTGTCCGCCCACAAAGTCGAGCACTTCGCCGTTCGCGTCGCCATTCGCTTTTCTGGTCGTTTCTCTGCACAGGGGATCGAGCATCATGCCATTGATGGTGAAATCGCGGCGAGCCACATCCTCTCGCGGGTCCTGGCTGAATCGAACGTCATCGGGATGGCGGCCGTCGGAGTATCCAAGATCGCTGCGGAAAGTTGCGACTTCGATAGCATTCGCTTTAGGCGTAACGTTCTCGCCCTGTTCCGTTCGTTGCTCTTCGGGCAACGGCACCAAGACAACTCCGAACTGCGCTCCGACGGCGTAAGTTTCGGAGAAAATATCCATCACCTGGGCGGGGGTTGCGCTGGTCGCAACGTCGAAGTCCGCCGGCTCCCGTTTCAGCAGAAGATCGCGCACGCAACCTCCGACCAGGTAGGCTTTAAACCCATGCTGGCGCAGGGTTTCGATGATCGAGATTGCGAAATTCCTGGACATGTCCGGCCGGCGGTTTGCGGCGCGGCTGATGCCGCTCCCTTTCAAAGCAAAGTCGCGATCAGAGTCTCGGCAACCAGCGCAACCTTACATTGCGCCGCGCTCGATACCGGATTCTTCTTTTCTCACGGTTTTACACGCCCAGGCCATTCGCGGCGTGTTGTGCGCGATGCCGAATTGCCCTTGCGCGTTCAACACGATGATGCCGCCATGGCCATTCAATCGTTGCTTGAGATAATTCATCGCTTCCTGAGCCGCCCATTCGGGAAGATTTCCTGCCGCCACGCGGTCAGCTGTCCACTTAGCCAGTACTAGCTTCATAATCGGCTCTCCCCAACCCGTGGTTGAGGCGGCCGCACTGAGATTGTCGGCATAGCAGCCACAGCCGATCAGCGACGAATCGCCAAGGCGCCCGGGAGCCTTGTTCAGCGTTCCTCCGGTGGAAGTCGCGGCCGCGATATTGCCGTCGCGATCCAGCGCGACCGCTCCCACCGTATCGTGGGAAATCGAAGGCGCGAACAAGTCGTTCCCATGGCTCGCAGCTTCTTGCTGATACTCGCGCAGACGCTCTACTTCGCGAGGGATCACCAGGTCTTCGTTCCTGCAGAGTTCAACGCCATGCTCCGCGGCAAATTTTTCCGCGCCTGCTGCAACAAAATAAACGTGCGGACTTTCACTCAAAATCTTCCGTGCCGCGCGCACTGGATTGCGCAAGCGCTCGACGCACCCCACGCCTCCAGCCCGGAGCGTAGCGCCGTCCATGATCAGCGCATCCAGCTGCACACGGCCGTCGCGGTTGAGAAAACTTCCCCTCCCCGCGTCGAAGGTTTCGTCGTCCTCCATGACGACGACGGCCTCCTCGACTGCATCCAGAGCGGGTCCGCCATGCTGCAGTACCTGCCAGCCCGTTGCCATCGCGTTTCTGACACCATGCAGGTGAGCCTCTACCATGTCATCGGGCATGGCCCAGGCACCACCGTGAACCACAAAAACAGGATCAGTAGGCAAGAAAAGTCCCCAGACGAAGTAAAACGACTGAATAGTCTAGCATTGCACAGCCAGGAAACCGGGAAGGTGCTACGCGGCATGGCCGGCGTTGGCCGGGACGGAAGGCGGAGCATCCTGCGTGCGGGTCCAGGTGTAGCGCATACGGTGGATTACGGTAAGCGTGGAGAGCACGGCAATGATCCACAACACGGGAGCCATACGATTGAAAAGTGCGCCGATGATCACCAGCACCAGGCGCTCCGGGCGCTCCATGAAGCCCACGCGGCAGGATCCGATGAGCGACTCGGCGCGGGCGCGGGTGTAGCTCACCATGATGGCGCTCACCATGACGAAGGCGGTGAGCACGACGTAGAAAAAACGGTCGCCGCGCGCGTAGAAGACCAGCAGGCCGAGAAATTGCGAAGCATCGCTGTAGCGGTCGACCACCGAATCGAAGAATGCTCCGAAGCGGGTAACCCGGTTCGTGGCCCGAGCTACTTGTCCATCCACTAGATCGAAGAAACCAGAAAAGATAATCACCAGGCCGGCAAGAAAGAACATGCGCTTCTGGGTAGCGGCTATGGCAGAGCCAAACAGAATCGCGGCCCAAGTGTTCACTACTAGTCCCATGAAAGTCAGGACGTTGGGATTGATGCGGGAGAGTGCCAGCCAGCGGACAATGGTATCGAGCAGAACGCCGCAAGCGCGGCCAAAAGCGCTGGTCCATGATCTATTTGACGACGACTTGTTGGAGGACGATCTATTTGACGACGACGCTGACATCAGGCGCCCGCCTTTTCCGGGTCAGCCTCGTCGTGAACGGTGGTCAGACTTAGGATTTCCAACTCGCGCTTCCCGTTGGGCGTGATCACGGTGGCTTCCTCGCCAACCTTTTTGTTAAGCAGGGCGCGGCCAATCGGCGAGGTGGTCGATATCTTGCCCGCTCCCACGTCCGACTCCTCGCTGGTCACCAGCTTGTACTCTATTTCTTCATTCTTAGTACTGTCGTACACCTTGACCGTGGAACCGAGCCCTACTTTGTCCCTAGGGATGTTATTCATGTTGGTCAAGGAGAGATCGGCCAAGCGCTTGCCGAGTTGGCGGAAGCGCGCCTTAACGAACTCCTGGCGCTGCTTGGCCATGTGATACTCGGCGTTCTCGCTGAGGTCGCCGAGAGCGGCGGCGCGCTTGATCTCTTTGGGCAGCTCGTGAACCAGTTCGTGCTCGAGTGCGTCGACTTCTTCCTGCAGTTTTTTTCTAAGTTGATCAGTCATGCAATGCGGGACAGCTTTTGAGATTATAAACCCGTTGGAAGCCCGCGGGTGGGCCAGCAGGCTGCAGAAAAGCCCGATCTCAGCCCGGGAGGCGGTTTGAGATCGGGCCCGTGATTCGCCGGCTATGCCGGTCAGTGTTTAAGTTAGTCGGTGGTGCCGGTGCCGATTACGCCGAACGAAAGCGCCTGGCAACCGGTGCTGGAAACGGTGCAGTCATTGGCGTAGTCGAAACCGAAATAAGCAGAGTTGAAGTATCCCTGGTCGGCCGGCTCGAGCGGGCCGTAGCGGTTCAGACCAAACGTGTTATCGAAGAAATACTGCGCGATGTCGCAGTCTCCATTGCCGGAGTCTGTGCACTGCGGAGTGACGTTTACCCAGTAGGTGCCGGAAGACAGAACCGTTGCGGGAATTCTAACCCGCAGGCTGTACTCGGTAAACCCGAACGGGAAACGTCCAGTACTTGTGTATTGGGTACCAGCGGCGGTGGAGGTTCCAGAAGCGACAGTGGTTCCTCCATCGCCAGAGCTGACTCCCGTTGCGATCGCCCAAGTCGACTCCGCCGGATCGATTCCGTCGTAGCCATCGGAGATGGTATTAATGAACAAACCGCTCACGGTCCAGGTTTGACCGGCAGGAACGTTGAAGGCTCCCCAGACTTGGGTGTCGGCAACGAGCAGAGTATTCTCGTTCGCGAATCCGTTTTCGTCAGGTGAGTCGGGGTTGATGTCGCCACCATAGAACAAGCAGGTTGGATAGCACGGCGGCGGTGGTGTAAGGGAGGGAGCGCCAGTGGGGAAAATCCCTTTCGGCTTTCCTGTGCTCTTCACCAATGAGGGTATGCCCTTGGACCGGGTATTTTGGGCCAATGCAGAGATCGTAAACAGCGATGCAGCTATTGCAATCGCGCAAAACGTTTTTTTCACTGTGTTCCTCCTGAGAGTTTACTACGCTGTTCAGAGTAGTGGTTCGGCAGAATGTGCTTCGCGACTTCTTCGTGGAGGACGCAAATGCACATGGGACCGAATCGTAACTCGACTACAAATAATGTCAAGGGAAATCCGCACTGGACGCGGGAATTCGATCAGCTAAGATTTCGTCGGGCAAAAATGTTGCAAGATTCTTCACACTTACAGGCGCAAGGCAACATCGCAGCCGCTAGGAAAGGGAGGAGACATACAGAATTCATCATATTGTGGACTAGAAAAACGCGTTTTTATCCGCCGATGCAATCAGTGTTAGTCGACAACCTTAGAATGGGATTTGCTGCATCATCTGCGTTGTCAGACGAAAAAAAAGAAGCAATTCGAGTCATCGATCAGGCCGGGCAGCACCGCAGCATGCGGTGCCTGCCAGAGCGACTTGGTTGACTCAGCGAACGATCCCGGAAACGAAAGCTGGGTCGTAACTTGCCCCCGGAATTCCGCTCTTGATCCAGCAGTGTGCCGGAGCACCGGGTGCTGGGGGCTTTTTGTAAGTAAACGAGCGGCAGCTCTGATCGTCGCGACACGCGTTGTAACAGAGAAGTGAGTTCGCTGGCAGATCGAAATCCCTGATATCCATTCCGAAACGGTCGGTATTTGGCTCGAAGTTGGGCGGACGCACGGCTGCTTCCGGCCGGACTACGCCCGACACGCAGCACCGGTCGAACCGTGCCGCCGGGATTCCACTCTTGATCCAACAGTGTGCCGGAGCACCGGGTGCCGGCGGCTTCTTGAAAGTAAAGGCGCGACACCTCTGATCATCGCGGCAGGCGTTGTAACAGAGAAGGGAGTTCGATGGCAGATCGAAATCCCTGATATCCATACCGTAGCGGTCGGTGTTCGGCTCGAAGTTCTGCGCGCAAATCGAACTGGGACAAAGAAGCAGAAAAAATGCGAGTCCAAGCAATTGCGTAAGCAAGCTAAGGCGGACGGTCCGCTGAAAGGGTAGGGGTTGAAGGTGAGCGATGTTCGGCATATATTCTGCTCCTTTGTTTTGGAATGCTTGCGAGTTACTCAAGCTGCATCCCACGCAGGATGGTGTTGAACGGGGCAATAGCGTTTCAAGAAAACGCTGAAGAAGTCTAGCAACGCACCCCTGAATCGCATTGAGTGCTGAGAGTCTTGCTTCCCGCTTCGGGAGCGGACAGTCCATCCTGCTGCCGATAATTGCTCCAGAATCATCCCTCGCGCATAAAACGCCGGTACAGTGGAAACGGAGACTTTCTCAGTGCTTTTGCGACAAGCATTTTCGGGGCGGGGGACGCAGCTAACTCTTCGTGTGCTCGACTGGCTGGCGGAGCGCACGCTGCCGCCCGACAAGAGTCCTGCTCATCAGCGGACCGGGCGGCGTGGGGAGGAGGCAGCCTACTTCCACTTGAGAAGATTGGGCTATACGATGGTGGCGCGGAACTTCCGATCGCCGCGCTGCCGGGGCGAGATCGATCTAATCGGCTGGGAGCGCGATGTACTTTGCTTTATCGAAGTCAAAACCCGGAGCACGCGCGACGTCAAGGCTGGCATAGCGGCGGTGGATCGTCACAAGCGGCGCGAAGTAGCGGCGGTAGTACGAGAGTACCTGCGGCGCTCGCCACCTTCGTGCCAGTGGCGCTTCGACGTGGTCAGCGTATACTATGACCGTTCGATAGCCAGCCAGCCGCAGATTGAAGTGTTTCGCAATTCCTCACTGACGGCTTAGAATAGAAGATTCGTGTCTATTCTAATAAAGAGGTTCCTGAGTGCCTGAGCTGAGAAAAGATCCTATTGTTGGCCGCTGGGTGATTATTTCTACGGATCGAGCCAAGCGCCCCACCGATTTTGCCCGCGAGAATGTGAAGTTGAAGGGCGGATTCTGCCCATTTTGCTATGGCAACGAAGGCAAGACGCCGCCGGAAATTCAAGCCTATCGTCCGGGATCCAATGGCGGGCCAGCGTCGCAGCGGGACACGCCGGGCTGGACGGTGCGCGTGGTTCCTAACAAGTTTCCGGCTCTGGGGATTGAAGGCACGTTGAACCGCCAGGCTGAGGGTATGTTTGACCGCATGAACGGCATCGGGGCGCACGAAGTGATTATCGAAACTCCCGATCACACTGCCAGCCTGGCGACCTTGCCTCCAAAGCGGATCGAAGATGTGCTGTGGACGTTCCGCGACCGTATCCTCGATCTGAAGAAGGACCGGCGGTTTAAGTACATCCTGCTGTTCAAGAACCACGGTGAGGCAGCCGGAGCCTCGCTGGAGCATGCGCACTCGCAACTCATCGCGCTGCCGATTCTGCCGATCAACGTGACTCAGGAACTGGAAGGGGCGAAGCAGTACTTCTTATACAAGGAGCGTTGCGTATTCTGCGACATCATCCGGCAGGAAACGGAAAACGGAAGCCGCGTGGTGGCTGAGAACGAAAATTTCCTGACTATCGCTCCTTATGCGCCGCGCTTCCCCTTCGAGACCTGGATTCTCCCGAAGCAGCATGAATCGGCGTTCGAGAACTCGTCCTCGCACATGTTTGAGAACCTGGCCAAAGCGCTAAAGACGCTGCTTTCCAAGGCCGACCGGGTACTGGATAATCCGCCGTACAATCTTGTGATCCACACCTCGCCGGCGCAGGACCCGACCAACGATCATTATCATTGGCACATGGAGTTCATGCCGAAACTGACGAAGACGGCGGGATTCGAATGGGGCACGGGCTTCTACATCAATCCAACTCCTCCAGAGGAAGCGGCAAAATTTCTGCGCGAAGCCAGCGTGGAAGACCCGGTTCCGGCAACAGTGGGATAGATCGGCATTTAGGATAGATCGGCATTCAGGTGCGAAAAAGAGGGCACGGCCAGAGCGCCGTGCCCTTTGCAGTTGGTACGGAGAGAGATGCTGGTGGTCGCGGGGAAAAGCTTTGAGAGCCTCCGCTAGAACAGCAGCGAGGTAAGGGTAATCCCGGTCAGTGCGCGGATTGTCACCAAATTGTAAAGAGATTGCGAGCGTGGAACGGCTGGCCGTTGTCCTCTAGCCCTGTGTGCGGTCCTGGAATTCTTCGTGCCAGGCCATCTGGATGGCTTCCAGCTTGCCTTCGTTGGATGTCTTCGGATCGCCTGTGAAGTCGGGCAACTCGGTGATGTAACGGTGCAGGTCGGTAAAGCGGACGGTCAGCGGGTCAAGCTCGGGATGAGCTTCGGAAAGAAGGATACCGATATCTTCGGCGTCGTCCCAGGTGAGAGGTTTGGGCATGTGGATCCTCAGGGCTTCGGGCTTCGGCTATCGGGCTTCGGCGAATTCGTGTTAGGCCGAAGCCAGAAAGCCGAAGCCCGAAGCCGGTCTTAATGATGTTCTTCCGATATGTAATTTCTGTTCCAGGCGGGGATCTCGACCACGACTTTACCCGGCTTTGTGATCTGCACCTGGCAGCCGAGACGCGAGTTTAACTGCAAATCGGCGGCCATGTCCAGACGGTCGGCTTCGTCGTCATCCATGGGCGAGAGATTTTCGGCGCCTTCTTTGATCCAGACGTGACAAGTGGTGCAGGCACAATTGCCGCCGCAAGCGTGGTCGAGCGGGATTCCATAGTTAAGCGCGATGTCAAGAATCGACTCTTCTTTGCCGTGGTCTTCGTACGGCAGCTTGCCGTGCTCGAATTGCACCGTCTTGCCTTCGGGCAAGAACGTGATCTGCACCATATTTTCCTGCGGCATGTTTTCGCCGGGAGCTTCTTCGGTGGCGGCTGCCCCGCCTTGTCTTTTTTCTTCTGGCATGAATACTCCTGATCTAATCTCCGCCGCTGACGCTTACGTGTGCACCTTCGGAATCTTCGAATTGCGCCAGCATCCCACCAAAATCCTGTTTCTTAGGCGGCATGAGGAACTTGACGCCATTTGCCCTCATCTCGTCATAAAACTTCCCGAGATCGGGCACATTGAAACCCATTTCAATCTTGCCCGCCGCATTCTTGTCGGAAGCCGGATGCAAGCCGAGTGTGGTTTCTCCAGTGGCAAACTCGCTCCATCCCGGGGATTGAAATTTCAAGGGCAAGCCCAGCGTGTCGCGATAAAACTTGACTGCGCGGTCCATGTCAGCAACGAATTCGATCACATAGCTCAGTTTGGCCGCCATGCGTCCTCCCGCTTACTTTCAGTGCCTCTTGCCTTCAAACGGCCCGAGGATTCTATTCGAACTCCGCTTTCGCCATGGGATGCGGCGCCGTGGGGCCTTCGCCCATGTCAGCCTCTTCCATGGTTTTACCTTTCAGCACGGTGGAGACTGCGCTGTCCATCATCAGTTCGGCGAGTCGGGTTGTGCCTTGATTCAGCGCGTCGATGGCTTTGCGGATCGCCTGATAGTCGTCTTCCGTATTCACCGCAACCAAAGCCTTCTCCATCTTCGCGATCTTTTTTTTCTCATCGGTAGTGAGGTGACCCCACGCCGGACTCTTCTTGCCTTTGTCGAGCGCAGCGAGGATAGTCGCGGCTTCGGTGCGCGCCTCAATGACCTGCCTCTGCCGAAAGTCTTCTTCCGCGCTGTCGAAAGAGTCGAGGATCATGCCCTCGACTTGCTCGTCGGTGAGACCATAGCTGGGCTGGACTTGTATTTCCGCTTCCTTGCCGCTGCGCTGTTCGCGGGCCGAGACGTGCAGGATGCCGTTAGCGTCGATAAGAAACTTGACCTCGATGCGCGCCATTCCCGCGGCCATTGGGGGGACGCCTTTCAGATCGAAACGGGCCAGGGAGCGGCAATCCTTTGCCAGTTCGCGCTCACCCTGCAGAACATGAATGGCGACGTTGGCTTGTCCGTCGACTTGCGTGGTATAAAACTGCGTGGCTGACGCGGGGATGGTTGAGTTTCGCAGAATGATTTTGTCGGTGACTCCACCCGCCACTTCGATGCCCAGCGATAGCGGTGTGACGTCGAGCAAAAGCATATTCTCGGTGGCTTCGGAGCCGCCGCCAAGAATGTTGGCTTGCACGGCTGCGCCCAGCGCAACCACTTCATCGGGATTCAGGTCTGTATGCGGCTCGCGGTGAAATAGCTCTTTCACCAGCGCGCGAACTTTAGGGATGCGCGTAGACCCGCCAACCAGAACGACTTCGTCAATCTGTTCCGGCTTGAGGCCGGCATCTTTCAGAGCTTGCTTACAAGGGCCGACGGTGCGGTCGATGATCGGCTGAATGAGTCGCTCGAACTGTTCGCGCGTGATCTCGCGCAGGTAACGTTTACCACCGGGCAATTCAACATCGAGGCTCACCGAAGGCTGCGAGGAGAGCGCGATCTTGGCGTCGATGACGGATTTGCGGATCGCCTGCACGCCTTCGGCATTGCGGCGAAGGTCCAGACCCAAGTCGCCGAGAGTGTCGTCGAGTGCAATGGTGATCAACAGATTGTCGATGTCATCGCCGCCGAGATGAGTGTCGCCGTTGGTGGCGATGACTTCGAAGATGCCGTCATGGAGCTTGAGAATGGAGATGTCGAAAGTGCCGCCGCCGAGGTCATAGACGGCAACGATGCCGTTCTGTTTCTTGTCGAGGCCGTAAGCGAGCGATGCGGCGGTAGGTTCGTTGACCAGACGCAGAACCTCGAGGCCTGCGATGCGGCCTGCATCTTTGGTTGCCTGGCGCTGGGCATCATTGAAGTACGCAGGTACGGTAATGACCGCCTTGGTGACCTGTGCCCCGAAGAAGCGTTCGGCGTTGCGCTTGAGCTGGCGGAGAATCAGAGCCGAGATTTCCGGTGGAGTAAAAGTCTTCTCGCCCAGCTTCTTTTCGCCAAGTCTGATGCGCAGCACCTCACCGGCTTGCAAGTCTTCCGCCAGGCGAAACGGGAAGAACTTCAATTCTTGCTGAATATCGTCAACTCCGCGTCCCATCAGGCGCTTGACTGAGTAGACGGCGCGCTCTGGCGTTTCGGTTAGATATTTGCGCGCAGCGTTGCCAATGACTGGCTGGTTATTCTCGTCGAGCGCAACCACCGAAGGCAGGAGATTCAAGCCATCGTCGCCGGGGATCACGACAGGGCTCTCCCCTTGCATAAAGGCCACGAGAGAGTTCGTGGTGCCCAGGTCGATGCCGACGATGCGATCAGATGACATTGTGCGATTTTGCGATTGAGTGATTGGGCGATTGAAATCTGCGCTTTTTCAATCGCGCAATCGCCCGATGACTCAATCTCTCAATTTTCCAGCGCTTCACCCACATCCCGCACCAAATTCCGGATGTAGTTGCGGCGGTTCAGCAGGTCCACCATTTTGTCGCGCTCCTGCTTGCGCTCTTCTTCTGAGACGGGCTGACCGTTTTGCTCCCGCTGGATCATTCCATCCCACATTTTCCAGCGATACTCTAACTCACGCAGAAGCGCTTCCTGCTTTTCTTCGAGTTCCAGCTTCTGGCGGCCGATTTCTTCGATCAGCGCGGGATCGTCCTCGCCCATTTTCTTCTGCATGCGCAATTCTTCGAGCTGCATGTTCAATTCGAAGACTTCTTCCAGCAAATCCGGTGGAACGATCTGTTTCTTGACTTGTCCGGTCGAGCGCGCCTGCTCGGTCGCCGATTTCGACTGCTCTTCCAGTTCCACGCCTTCCAGCTTCAAAAGATACTGCGTGCGCTTGATAGGATCTTTCAAGGTCCGATAAGCGTCATTGAGCAGAGAACTTTGTTGCAGGCTCCATTCCTGCTCCTGGCCGCCAGCGCGTGCGTTCAGATCGGGATGCAACTTGCGGCTCAACTCGTAAAAGTCTTTTTCCATCGCAGCCAAGTCGAGATTCAACTTCCGCGGCAGACCGAAGAAAGTGAAGTAATCCGCTGGAGAAGGAGGCTGAACCTTGCCGCAAGCTTCGCAGAAATGCACCGCGCGCATGGTGCCACACGACCAGCAGGATTGAGTGTCCTCGGGTGCGGGTTTTGCGGTAATCGTGGTCAACGACGAATTGGTCATTTATGTACTTTCAACACCTACGACCACACGGCAATTCCAAGTTAGCCGTTGTGCTTGCGAGGGCGGTCGCGCCACGGACGGTCGCGGGCGAGAGCCTGCGCTGAGCGGAGTCAAAGGGGCGCCCGCGCCACGCGATCAAGCGGAGAACGAAGTGCCGCAGCCACACGACTTGGTGGCTTGGGGATTCACAAAAACGAATCCCTGTTGCATCAGCGTTTCCTGGTAATCGAGAATCATGCCGTGCAGATAAATAAACGACTTCGGATCCACGAACACCCGCACATCGCCAAACTGGAAGATGCGATCGCGTTCGCGTGGCTGCGTGTCGAAACGAACGTTATAGCTCAGACCGGAACAGCCGCCGCCCTGCACGCCCAGGCGTAGCCCACCCTGTTCGGGCGAAATGCCTTCCTTAGCCATCGCGCTGCGCACCTTTGCCAGGGCTTTCTCGGTGACCTGAATGCCCTTGCCTGGAGCGGTTTGGGACGGCTGCGCGGTTTGTTCTGTTGCCGTTGTCATAAAATACTCGATGCAGCATGCGTAACGGCGCACGCCCGCCGCGTCACGGCCTAAGCCGAACCGCAAGCGCGTGCCGCGCAGAAAGCTTTACTGCGCTACCGCGGAAGTAACCGGCTTCGCGCTCTCCTGTTTTTTCTTCCAGTCGCCGATCGCAGCGCGGATGGCGTCCTCAGCCAATACCGAGCAATGGATCTTTACCGGAGGAAGCGACAGCTCCTTCACAATGTCCATATTCTTGATGGTGAGAGCTTCATCCACGGTCTTGCCTTTGACCCATTCGGTGGCCAGTGAGGACGAGGCGATCGCGGAGCCGCAGCCAAAAGTCTTGAACTTGGCTTCTTCAATCACGTTCGTGTCGCGATTGACCTTGATCTGCAGCTTCATAACGTCACCACACTCCGGTGCGCCGACCAGGCCTGTGCCCACGTCCGCACTGCTCTTGTCCATGGAGCCGACGTTGCGGGGATTGTTGTAATGATCGATTACCTTATCGCTATATGACATTCGTTTCTCCTAAATTTTAGAATCTGTGCCGTCGCACTTCTCTCGCTTCTTCACGACGCTCCGCCGCTTTCTCGGTACCAGGTACTTGGTACTCGGTACTGGTTACTCTCCCGCCCACTTCACATCCTTCAGATTGATGCCTTCCTTCGCCATCTCGTAGAGCGGAGAAAGTTCGCGCAGCCGTTCGACGGTTTCGATCACGCGGTCGGCCACGTAATCGACCTCGGCGGCCGTGTTGAAGCGGCCGATGCCGAAACGGATCGAACTGTGCGCCAGGTCGTCGCCGGTACCCAAAGCCTTCAATACATAAGATGGCTCCAGCGTCGCGGAGGTGCATGCCGAACCGCTGGAAACTGCGATATCGTTGATTCCCATCAGCAGGGATTCGCCTTCCACATAGGCAAAACTGATGTTCAGGTTGCCGGGCAAACGATGTTCCATAGAACCGTTGATGTAGGTCTCGTCCAGACGGCTCATGATGCGGTCGCGCAGACGATCGCGCAAACCGCCCAATTGGACTGCTTCGCGAGTCATTTCCTCAGATGCGATGGCGCATGCTTTGCCCAAGCCAACGATGCCCGGAACATTGAGCGTACCGGAACGCATACCGCGCTCGTGGCCGCCACCGTCAATAATGGCGGAGATTTGCACGCGCGGATTCTTGCGGCGCACATATAACGCGCCCACACCCTTCGGACCGTAAATCTTGTGGCCAGTAATCGACGCGAGGTCGATATTCTGCTTGATCACGTCAATGGGAACCTTGCCGATTGCCTGGACCGCATCGGTATGGAAAATCACTCCGCGTTCGTGGCAGAGCTTGCCGATTTCTGCAATCGGCTGCAGTACGCCAATTTCGTTGTTCGCGGCCATGATGGTCACCAGGATGGTTTTATCGTCCATGGCGCGCTTAAGGTCCTCGAGATCGATCAGACCGTCCTTTTGCACCGGCAGGTAGGTAACGCGATATCCATATTTCTCCAGCCGCTTGCAGGTATCGAGCACCGCCTTGTGCTCGGTGACCGCGGTGATAATGTGGTTGCCCTTCTCGCGATACATTTCGGCAACGCCCTTAATGGCGAGGTTGTCGCTCTCGGTGGCGCCCGAAGTAAAGATGATTTCCTTGGTGGTGGCGCCAATCAGCTTTGCGATGCGTTCGCGCGCTGTTTCTACACCCTCTTCGGCGGCCCAACCGAATGAGTGATTGCGGCTGGCCGAGTTGCCGAATTTTTCCATGAAGTAGGGCAGCATCTCTTCCAATACGCGCGGATCCATCCGCGTGGTGGCGTGATTGTCCATATAGATGGGCAACTTCACTCCCTGCGGAGTGGCATGTTTTGTGACCCCAAGTTCCTGGGGGATTCTTACATCCGTGCTCATAATTGCGTCTCCTACCTTTTTGATTCCTGGGTTCTCAGTCTTCATCTACATTCAGCGGTCAGACGATCGTCACCAGTTCGGCCGGCTTGCCAACCGCGCCTTGTGGCGCGTCCGGCTCTTCCCTCATATGCGAAATCTTGATGCGCTTCAGCACCGCTTCTATGCTTTCATTCACCTTGCGCAAGGGTTCGCGAATGTTGCAACGATCGCTCTGGCCACATTCTCCACGAACCGTGACACAAGACGTGATAAACAGTGGCCCGTCGATGGCCTGTATTACTTCGAATGCCGAAATCGTGTGCGCGGCCCTCGCCAGCCTGTAACCACCATGGGTGCCATGATGCGAGAGCAGCAAACCAGCCTTGGCCAATCGCTGTAGTATCTTCGCCAAGGCCTCGGGCGGGATGCCGAATGAATCGGCCACGTCTTTCGCGCTGGCGCTGCCCGTGCCCGCCTGGGCATGGTCGGCCAAGTGCTTCATGGCCATTAGCGCGTAATCCGCCTTCTTGGTTAGCTTTAACATCTCTTCACACGATCAAATCATTTGATCTCCGACCTATTAAGTCGGATTTAATTGCGACCTTTTCCATCGCAATTTCATTTTACGTCCAAACTCCAGAATGGCGCAAGTGCTTCCACCCACGGGTGAGAATTTCAGTCGAATGGTAACTATGGGCTATTGAATGGTTTAGGGTTGGCGATTATTTTGGTCGGGATTCCGTCGGCTTTCGTAAGACGCCTGAGTTATCGCACTTTTGTCGTATGCAACTAAAATTTATCAACAGGGGCTTGACAACCGAGAAAGTGAGGCTAAAATACCGGGAAATTCCCGCGAATCGTTCCTCCAGGTATTTTAAGAGGGCGACGTTTCCGGATTTATGACCTCAAAGCCGTTCTCCCAGCCGAAAGACGCGAATAAGCAGCCTTGCAAGCACCCACGTGTGCAAATCGTCAGCCGCGACGAAGATGCCGAGTTCGTGGAATGCCTTGAGTGCCGCGAAATCTTCGAATCCAGCGAACTGAGGGATATGAGTATCGAAGAGAGCGTCGAAGGCGAATCCCAGGAATCCTAGTCCCAATCCTAGATCCGCCGTGGCGGAACGCAACACGCTGAGTCACCACAGTAACTATGGGCGCTGTATTCCCGCTTGTTCCCTCTGAACCAGGCTGCTAATCTGCGGGCCGGGGGCGTGCATTCCGCACGTTGCAAACTCATGCCTGCCGTAGCGCTGGTGGTCGACGATTCCATGCTGATTCGCTACACCGTATGCCGCTCTCTGGAAGAGCGTGGCTTTGCGGTGGAGTCTGCCACCAATGGCGTGGAGGCCTTGCAGATTCTTGAGCGAGTTCACCCGGATGTGATCGTAACCGACATGCAGATGCCGAAAATGTCAGGCGGCGAATTGATCACCGCATTGAAGAAAAACCCAGAGACCGCCAATATTCCTATCATCATTGTTGCCGGCCGCGCCAGCGGCTTCGATGAAAAAGAAAAACGCGCCAACTTCGCCATCTATAAGGATATCGATATACAGAGCCAGCTCGATAAGGCATTGGACGCGGTAATGGGGAAAAGCCAGAGCCAAGAGGCGGGCAACTAGCGGAATTTCGAAATCAACCGTTACTTTTTTCGCGATTTCCGACTAGCGTAACGCGAGGCTGGCCTCAGCCGAAAAATCCATTGCGGCAAAATCCTTGGCTAAGAATTTGGGGTAGGCAGCGGCCGCAATCATGGCGGCGTTGTCGGTCGAAAGTGCTCGCGATGGAAAGTACACCGGCACACCTTCCTGGGCACCTTCGCGTTCAAATGTTTTGCGCAATTCGCTGTTGGCCGCCACTCCTCCGGTTACGAAAAGCGTAGCTACGTCGTAGGAGCGAGCCGCCGCCAGAGTTTTGCCGACCAGGTCTTCAACCATGGCGCGCTGAAACGAAGCCACCAAATTGAGAGTCTGGCGGTCGGAACTCGCCAAGTAATCTTCAAGCTTCGGCTGCAAGATATTCGCCAGAGCCTTGCTGCGGAGTTCGATAGCCGCGCGCATCTGGTGAACTTCAACGTAACGCAGCACCGCGGTCTTAATGCCGCTGTAGGAAAAATCAAAGCGCGGGCGATCGGTTTCTACTGCTTTCTCGCCGCGGCGCTCCCGGCGATCGCGGTGTTTAATCTGTGCGGGCGGGAACTTCACTGCGCTCGGATCGCCATGCGGGGCAAGCCGGTCAATGATCGGGCCACCGGGATAACCCAGGCCGAGCAGTTTCGCGACCTTGTCGAAAGCCTCGCCGGCTGCGTCGTCGCGAGTGTGACCAATATTTTCGTAGGTCCAACTGTCGTTCTTCTGGGCCGCGAGATACAAATGCGTGTGTCCTCCCGAGACCACCAGAGCCAGCACCGGAAATTGCAGCTCGTGATTGCCCTTCTGCCGCTCTTCCAGCAGAACCGCATGAATATGCCCTTCAAGGTGGTTAACCGCAATCAGCGGCTTGTCGAGCGCGAAGGCCAGCGCCTTGGCGTAGCTGATGCCCACCAGCAACGCTCCGGCAAGACCCGGGCCTTGCGTGACTGCGATTGCGTCCAGGGAGTTGTAAGTCTGATTGGCTTCAGCCAGTGCTTGCCTGACGACCGGGACGATCGCGCGCAGGTGTTCGCGCGATGCCAGCTCGGGAACTACGCCGCCATAAGGCTGATGCGTCGCGATCTGCGAGGCAACAACGTTAGAGATAAGCTGCTCTCCCGAACGCACCACAGCCGCCGCGGTTTCATCGCAGGAGCTTTCAATGCCTAAGATGTAAGCCAAGGCCATGAGGCTATCGTATTAGATTCTTATGGCGTCGAAGCCGTGCGGACCGGTCGGCAGCGTCAACGGGCCTGCGGCGCACCGCACAGATTCACAGCCAGCCCTTAGTTCTGGCAATTCGTGACGCTTCTACCCTGTTGCTGGCGCCCATTTTGCTGATAGCTTCCGAAAGATAATTTCTCACCGTACCTTCGGAGAGGCGCAGTTCGGCGGCGATGTCCCCGCTTTGCATGCCTTCGCCGGCCAGGCGCAAGACCTGGCGTTCGCGATCAGTGAGCGGATCCATTTCCGACCAGGCCTCGGTCGCGAGATCGGGGTGGATGACGCGCAATCCCTGCTGCACGCGGCGCACGGCGTCGGCAAGTTCCTCGGCACGCATATCTTTCAACAAGTATCCGAGCGCTCCCGCTTCCATAGCCCGCCGTAAATATCCCGCCCGCGAGAAGGTGGTGAGAATGATGACGCGGGTGCTCGAACGCCGGCGTTTAAGTTCGGCAGCGGCATCGAGTCCGGTCATGAGCGGCATCTCGATGTCGGTAATAAGAACGTCGGGCTTGTGAGCGAGAACGGCATCGAGAGCCTGCTTGCCGTTGCGCACCTGTGCCACAACTGAGATATCGCCTTCGATTTCGAGTAGCGCCGCGAGAGCGCCCAGTACCATGCCCTGATCTTCGGCTAGAACCACGCGAATAGTTTTACGATTGTCCTTCGCGGTGGGATTCAATTGGCGGAGCCCTCGTTTGCCGGCGCGATTTCTTTCAGGGGAAGAATAATGGTGAGTTTGGTGCCCGCTTGAGACTCGCGGCTGAGCGTACCACCCAACATTTGCACGCGTTCGCGCATGCCGCGCAGTCCGTTGCCTTCGCCGGCTGAGCCGCCGCGGCCGTCGTCTTCGATTTCCAGGCGGCAGGAGCCATTCTGCTGCTCCAGTCGCAGCCTACAAGTTCGCGCCTGCGCATGGCGCACAACATTCGTAACCGCCTCCCGGACCGCCATGGAGAGCACGCCTTCGTGCAGCGCGGGTAACGGGATCTTCACCACATCGCACTGAACGGCGACGCCTGCGGTCTCCAGCGTGGACTTGGCCTGTGCGAATTCCGCCGACAATCCTTTCGAGCGATAGCCGCGGATCGCATCACGGACTTCCGACAGCGCTTGACGCGAAATCTGTTCGACCTCGCGGATTTCGTTGCCCGCGCGCTGCGGGTCGCGATCCATCAATTTCCCCGCCAGTTCGGACTTGAGGATGATCACCGACAGTGTGTGGCCCAGAACATCGTGCAGATCGCGGGCGATGCGTTCCCGTTCGGCCACTGTGGCGAGATGCTCAATTTCTTCCTGAGCCCGGATCAACTTCTTGTTGCTTCTATTGCGCTGAGCAAAATGAATGTTACTTGCGCCCACGATGAATGAAAGTCCGCATCCGAACAGAAGGAACCAGCCGTTTAGGTGAAGAACCCAATAGGTAAGGCCGGCCGCGGCCTCAACCGCCAGCAATACCTCAATGCCAGCAATCTCATCGGCCACAACGAAAGGTCCGCAAGCCGCGGCGAAGATGAAAAGAGTAGTTGCCCCCCCGTTGTACTTGGCAAAGGCCATCCCCATCAGAACCATGGCGGCAAGGTGCAGCAGGCCCTGCCGGCAACTGACCCAGAATATAGAGAAATACAAAAAGAGAAAGACCACCGTCGCCAGCACAGTCAAGAACCACACCTTTGCACTCGCATGGCCCACGATGGGATCGATATAGAAGAAGCCAAAATACAGAACGGAGTACATCGCCCAGGAGTATTCACTGTTTTTGGGCAGGAGTCTCATAGAGTCATCGCGGCCGCCACGCAATTATCGATTTTCTTATGCGAGTTCATTTCTATGAGTGTCCCGATATCTTGTGGCAATCCATTATCGTTCATCTGCAGGTTAGTTTCGGCTCCTATTGAAATCCGCTCCACTAGTCGCATACCAAATCACTACTGCAGCGGGGACTAGCACCAGAAGCCAACCTTCACCACCATACAGTGCGAATATCCCGAGAATTATCAGAACCATCGTCGATCCGTATTTTCTCTTGGCGTCGGCGCTCATAATGATCCTTATTTTCTTCCGCCTCTTTTGTGCTCAAAAAACCTTATCGATGCAGATGCCTTGCTAACCGTAGAGCTTCCCCTGATCGCGCTGGAAACCAATGCGTGCGACGCCCAAACAAATCAGCGTGAAGGCGAATAAAACTTCCCAATGCGTTGCCGCCGGTTCGTGGCGCCCCGCACCCACGATTCCCAGCGCGAGCTGTGACAAATGATAGGGCGGTAGGGCCAGGGCAATCTGCCGCACCAGTTTCGGAAGAAACATATAAGGCACCCACAAGCCGCTGCAGAACGACAGCGGGAGATAAATCAAGTTGATGGCCGAGGGCGCAGAGTTTGGTCCAGCGAAGTATCCGATGGCCAATCCCATGGCGGAAAATGGCAACGATCCCGCCACCAGGGTTCCGCATAGCTTTGCCATCTCGGCGAGCGGCATCCTCACTCCACCGAAAGCGATGCCCAAAATCAGCAAAAGTGCAACCACGATTGAACTGAAGATCATGCTCACAAAAACCTTCGCGGCGAAATAGGCGAACGGTGGCATGGGGCTGGCGCGCTTCACCTGCAGCCATCCCAGACCGCGATCGGATGCCAAGCCCGACGCGGTTCCAAACAGCGAAGCTCCCATCACCCCAAATGTGCCGTAAGTCGCGATCAGGTAGGTGGGAAAGCCGGTGCCCCCGATCGCTTCTTTGGCGTTTAGGACCAAACCGAAGAGGACGTAAAACATCAGAGGAAAAGTGATTACCGAAATCGTATAGACGCGCAGGCGCAGGTTCTTGAGGAACTCGTATTTAGCTTCCTTCAGATAAATGGTGGCGGTGTGGTTGATGGAGCGCTCGATTTGCGTGTTGCTCAATGCCGCTGCAATCGTACTCATCTTCGTTTCCTCGGTTTCTCTGAGACTGCGTGCA
Organism: uncultured Acidobacteriaceae bacterium; assembly: GCA_963818865.1. Lineage (GTDB taxonomy): Bacteria > Acidobacteriota > Terriglobia > Terriglobales > Acidobacteriaceae > Sulfotelmatobacter. The sequence goes on along the minus strand of CAWFTQ010000009.1, from coordinate 363,834 downwards.
GGCAAAACATCGAATCAATTTTGGTGATTTTCGTTTTCGCGGTTGTCCCTAGTGAGAGACAGAAAAGCTTCTTCCAGTCCCGCTCCGCTGATTTCCAGTCCGGAAAGCGACGGATCGCGCGACAGCAATTGACGAACGACAGGCTCGGCTTCTCCGGTGCGGATTTCGACCGCCTCGCGGTCTTGCTTAACACCGGCCACACCAGGGATCTGGAGCAAAGTCGCCATACCAAGCGCCGTGACGCAGCGAATTTTTTTCCCGCTGGTTTGCGATTTGATCTCCGCCGGCGTGCCTTCGGCGATAATCTCGCCCTGATTGATTACGGCGATGCGGTCGGCGAGAGCGTCGGCCTCCTCCAGATAATGCGTGGTGAGAAGCACAGTCTTTCCGCACTCGACGAGGCGGCGAATTTCTTCCCAGAGGCCGCGCCGGGCCTCAACATCGAGGCCGACAGTGGGTTCGTCGAGAAACAGGAGGTCGGGATTGCCGCAAATGGCTAAGGCAAATAGAGTGCGCTGCCGCTGTCCGCCGGAAAGGTCGCCGAACCTGCGGTCGCGCAATTTCTCCAGGCCCGCTGCGCCCAGCACTTCCTCTAGAGGCAGCGGGTTCGGGTAATAACTGGAAAATAGGTCAACATGCTCGCGCACCCGCAGAGTCTCCGGCACCTTGCCCACCTGCAGCATGGCGCCGGTGCGCATGCGATTCTGCGGGTTCGTTGGATCTCCGCCGAATACACGGACCTTGCCGGAGTTGGGTTGGATTAGGCCTAACAGCAGCTTCACTGCCGTCGTCTTGCCTGCCCCGTTGGGGCCTAATAATGCTACGACCTGACCTGCGCGCACGGTGAAATTCACATTGCGCAGAGCCCGAACTTCTCCATAGTTTTTGTTGACCTCTTCCAGACTTGCTACGACAGCTCCGGAATTTGCGCGCTGGAGGTTTTGCGTTTCTTCAAGAGTTCCGATCATGTTGGGCAATCTCCGTCACTTCACCGAGGCTCGTTCTCTCTCGATGCTTGCATCATTGCGGAGTTTGGGACAAGGCACCAGTGCCGTTCATCATGGAATTGGGGTGACAAATGTCATTGGAATTGAAGGCAGAGATGCCCGGAGAGGTCGAATTTGCCAGAATCGAAGCGGAGGGGCAAAACTAGGATTCTTGCAATTTTCCGATTGTCTGTTACGAAAAACGAACAAGGGGCGTCTACTCCGCGGACTGCATACCTTCAGGACGGACGATTCCAGCGGGTTCTAAAATGCGGTATTCACCAGTCAGGACGCGGGGGAAACCTTGTTCGGAATTCGTAACAAACCTGGCGTAGCTAAATTTTCTTGTAAGATCATGACACAAACCCCGCTCCCTGCTATGATAGCGGGCACTTTGGTGATCTCCCTCACTTTACATTCTATGGAGGCTTCCCATGCTACCGGCCGGCAAGAGTCTTCGTACCCTTCGTGAGAAACTCGGCTTAACCATGCGCGACATCGAACTCTCCAGTGCGCGAATGGCTGAGAAGTATCGCAATGAAGAGTTTTCGATCCCGCCGAGCCGTCTGTCCGACATTGAAACTAAGGGTGTTTTGCCCAGCATTTTCCGCCTCTACACCCTGGCCGTTATCTATCGCCGGGATCTGCGGGAACTGCTGGCGTGGTACGGCGTCGACTTGAACAACATGGCAGCGGATCTCGGCATGATCGCTCCGCCGCGATCGCATGTCTCTGAGGCCTTGTCCGCACTATCGTCCGTACAGGTGCCGATCCGCATGGATCCTGGCTTTGACGAGCATCGCACGACTAATCTGGGGCGCATGGTGGAGCAATGGGGGTTGGTGCCGCTCTCCTATCTCGCTCATTTTGCGCATAGCGATTTTACTTACGGTTATATCGGCACTCAGGATTTCACCATGTACCCGATTCTTCCGCCCGGCAGTTTCATCCAGATCGATGAGGAGAAGAACAAAGTGGCGGAAGGATCGTGGCGGTCGGAATACGAACGTCCCATCTATTTTGTGGAAACCCGTGACGGGCACACTTGCTGCTGGTGCAGCATGCGAAAGGACGACCTGATCTTGCAGCCTCATCCGCTTTCGCCGGTGCAAGTGCGAGTGTTGCGACATCCTCAGGAGGCCGAGATCATCGGACAGGTGGTGGGGGTGGCTATGAAGCTGACGGACTGGCAGCCTTTCGGTTCTTCTCCAGGGTCGAAAGGGCAACCAGTACTGAATTAAGATGGCGGGCGGAAACTGCGTCTTGCGGTGAGGGAAGCAGTTGGTTGAATTGTTCTTGCATGCCCGCGATGTAAGTTCCTGCGGTTTCCTGGCCGCCCTGGCTGGACTCGTGCAAGTCTTCCTCTAGCTCCGAAATTGGAGTGCGCAGTACCTTCGACAATACTTCTGTATGAGCGGCCTTTAGAGCACGATCCGACGATTCCTCGCCATAAACCAGCGACAAACCCCAATGCTTGTAGCCACCCTCCCGGCGTCGCAAAGAGCCTAGATACGCCAATTTGGCGAGCATCCCGGCAATCGCGGCCAGAGTGGTTTCTCGCAGGTCTTGCAGAGCAGATTTCAGCGTCATCTTCTTTACGAATTTTTACGGATTCTTGTTACGAATTCCGAACAACGAAGGGCCTTGCGTGCTCTTCCCAGCAGGCCTAAAGCTATGAAAATATCACGATTCGATTTTCAAATACAAGGAGAAAACAAACATGAAACGTGCGCTACTTATCGTCGTGGCAGCCCTGATGTTCCTCAACACTTTAGTGGTTCCTACAGTAGCTCGTGCGGATGGCGGTGGCGGCAGCACAAGTTGTGGTGGAAACTCGATGTGCAAGCCGTGATTTTGAATCGTGTTACGAAAAACGAACACGGGCGATATGGCAATTGCCCCCGGCGGCGCGTCGCGGTATAGTGCGAGGCTACGATCATGCTGCAGGCGCACTCATTTCTCTGGCATTATCTTTGGGTCGCTCCCAACATTTTACTGCTTGGGCTTGTCATCCTGTCTTGGCGGAAGAAACTTCAGAAGCAGTTCCCTGTCTTTCTGATTTTTGCCCTCGTAGTTGCCATTGAACAACTCATTCTTTACTTCGCCGATGTAAGCCCGTCAGTGAGCGGCGAGACCTTCTGGAAGTTCTTCTGGGCCGGATTGCTGGTTGAGGCCCTAGTGAAGTTTGCCCTGATCGGCGAGATATTCAGTCGTGTATTTAGCCAGTATCCCTCATTGGCGGGTCTGGGCAAGAAAGTTATTCGCGGCGTTGGTATCGTGCTCGTGTTGTTCGCGGCGGTCGCCGCAGCCTACACTCGGATAGACAACCCGCAACACGCAGTAATATCGCACGCGCACATTCTCCAACAGACGATTTACTTGGTCGAATGCGGATTACTGCTAGCAATTTTTGTCTTCGCGGCTCATTTTCGGCTCACTTGGGAGCATAAAACATTTGGAATCGCGCTGGGGTTGAGCATTTCTGCCTGCATACATCTCGCCGACTGGGCTATCACGTCCAGCGGGGCTTTGCTTGATAGGCGTTACCTCCTCGATTTCCTGAACATGGCCGCTTACCACGTCTGTGTTCTGATCTGGTTTTACTTCCTCCTCGTCCCCCGGAAGATTGTCACTACGTCTGCGGCTCCTTTGCCTGAGCACAATCTCGACACTTGGAACCGGGAACTGGAGCGTTTACTCCAATAATGAATCTGGCCATCATTCTCGTCATCGCCGCTGCCGTTGCGCTGGGCGTGATTTTGCGCCTGGCTGTGTCCCGAAGCCTGCAGCCCAAGGGAAGCTCCAATCTAGCCGCAACCATTCGTCCGATCGATGTGGAAGCATTCCGCAATCTGATAAACCCTGCCGAAGACCAGTACTTGCGCCGTCGTTTGCCACCATCCCAGTTCCGAATGGTCCGGCGTCTGCGCTTGCGCGCCCTGGCGGGGTACGTTCAAGTCGCGGCCAACAACGCCGCGGTGCTGGTGCGCGTGGGAGAAGCCGCTCTGGCCGCCGGCGATCCCCGAGTTGCCGAAGCTGCCCAGCAACTGGTAGATCGCGCGCTCTTGCTTCGTCGCAATACCACCATCGCTCTAGCGCGGATTTACCTGGCATTGGCATGGCCGCACTCCACGTTTGCCGCCGTTCGCGTAATCGACCGGTATGAGCAAGTCAGCGGCTCGGCCATGCTGTTGGGTCGTCTGCAGAATCCCGCCGCGGCGGTTCGCCTGTCAGCGCGAAGCTGAGGTGTGACCGCTGCTATGTGACATCGGTCATAACGCGGGCACATGGGTCCCGTTGCCACGAGCGGTAACGGGACCCAGCAAAACTTCGGGGTAACTTGCACACTACCTCCCGGCATTCCTCCTTGTTTTCGTTACCCATTCTGGTGTAAAAACCAGCGGGAACTATCGCGCTGAAAATCTTGGACGAATTTCGGCCATCTGCCGTTGGAGCTGTCAGCCGCCACTATGACGGTGCCGGAGCAAGGGAGACCCTATGATCCGCTCAATCACGATCCGCACCATCGCGACCCAAATGATCGCGATCCGCCGCAGCGTAAGAATTTTCTCCGCATCTTTCTCCGCATCAATGTTCGTGCTGTCAACGTTCGTCCTGTCGTTTTCCTCCATTGCCTGGAGCCAGGGCGGCGTAGCCACGGGTGACTTGCACGTAACTGTGAAGGATCCCAAGGGCAGCCTGGTGGTCAACGCCACGGTCACCGCAAGCGATGTCGAGAAAGGCCTGGTGCGCGTGGCCACTGGCGACGGCCAAGGAGGCTACAGTGTTCGACAGTTGCCCCCCGGCACCTACACTGTCACCGTGGAGGCGGTGGGCTTTGGCAAAGTCGAAGACAAGGATGTGAGCGTCACGGTGGGCGGACAGATTGAGCTTCCCATCGCGCTGGCGGTGGCTGCGGGCAAGGAAGTCGTAGAGGTCAGTTCTCAAACGGACTTGGTAGAGACCTCGCGCACCTCAACCACGGACACCATTGGACAGCGGCGCATCGACAACTTGCCCATCAACGGCCGCAACTACATAAATTTCACTTTGACCGATTCTCAGGTGGAACGCGACAACGCACCGAACACCGGCGCGGCGCCCACCTCCGGGCTGAACATGAGCGGCCAGCGTGCCCGCTCCAACCTGGTGAACGTGGATGGCGCCGATGCCACGGACAACGCCGTGAATGGAGTCCGGTCCACCGTGTCGCAGGAAGCTGTGCAGGAGTTTCAGATCATCACCAACAACTACGCGCCCGAGTACGGCCGCGCCTCGGGCGGAGTGGTGAACATAATTACCCGCTCCGGCTCGAATGATTTCCATGGTGACGTCTTCGGCTACTTGCGAAACCGGAATTTTCAGGCGGTGAACCCCTTCAGCACGGTTTCGAACCCTGCCTACACGCGCGTGCAGGCAGGCGCGGCGTTCGGCGGACCGATCAAGAAAGACAAGACTTATTATTATTTCTCTTACGAAGTCACCCGGCGGCACGAAACCGGGTTCTCCGACATCGGTGCAGCTAGCAACCTCTCTTACTATCAGCTGCAGAATTTCGACACCGCAACCATCGCGGGAGGCGCGGTGCCGCTTCCTTTTGGCACGATACAAGTGACCCCCCAGCAGGCGGCATTCCTGAGCAGTCTGACGCCCTCGGAGGTCGGCGCTATTGGTCTTACAAATATTGAGCAATACACGATTCTGGCTGGAGCGTCCTCCGGGCAGGCCCTGCAGGGTAGTTGGCCAACCGCGCTGGTTCAGGGGATAAGCGGCGGTTTGTTATCGAGTTGGGCGGGTTTTCCTACCAGTTGCGCTCCTCCGGGTCCCTGCGCTCCAGTGCCCGCCTCGTACCAGACCATAGGATCGCAGGCCGGAAATTTCCCGGTGTTTGAGGGTACGAGCCTCTACTCGCTCCGCCTCGATCACAATATCAATACCAACAATCGCCTGATGTTGCGCGTGAATGTGAGCCCCAGCACGGTCACCGGAATCGAGGTTAGCGGTCAGGACCAGCCCTTCGGGCAGAACGCGTATTCTCGCACTTCCGAACAGACCTACCGCGACATCGCCGGAGTCGTGCAAGACACCTGGACCATCGGCAACAATAGGGTGAATGAATTCCGCTTTCAGTATGCGCGCCGCGGCCTGTCTTACTTCTACAACACGGCGATCCCCGGCGGCTCTGACCCAGCAGTCAACATTCCCGGTTTTGCCTACTTCGGCCGCGAACCTTACTCCTACATCCAGCGCGTGGAGCAACGCTACCAGTTCACCGACAATTTTTCATGGACCATTGGCCGTCACGATACCAAGTTCGGGGTGGATTTCAACTACATTCCGACGACAGCAACGTTTACCGTGAATTATGGCGGTGTGTACGATATCAGCTCCATCGCAGCTTTCCCAGCACCGTTTCCCCTGCTTAATCCTGTTCAGGCTTACGGCGCGGGCTTGCCCGGCGACTTCATCCAGGGAATCGGTAACCCGCATGACTCGTTCCCCAACAAGCCGCTGGGAGCTTTTTGGCAGGACTCGTGGCGGGCTCGTCCCAACTTCACCTTGAACTACGGAGTGCGTTACGACATCGAGTTCCCGCCGCAGTTCGCCTCTCCGACGCCGCTCGCTTTAGCTGGCTATAACTACCTTGGAATCCAGAAGGGCATTCAGACCGCCACCCACAACATACAGCCCCGCGTCGGCATGGCATGGGATCCGAAAGGCGACGGTAAGACCGTTGTCCGCGGATCTTACGGAATTTTTTATGACCATCCGCTGCTAGGACTTTACTTCCTGGGCGATGCCTCGGACGCCTCCACCAGCGACCAGTTAGTATTTGCCGGCACTGGGCCCTGCCAAGGTGCTGGGAGTCCTCAGAATCTAAACGCGATCCCGATTTTTCAGGGTCTGCTGAACCAACCGGAATGCGCGCCGTCACCGTCTCCGACTGCCAATGCCAATCTGGGCTATCTTCCCAACCAGCAGCAGTTCAACGCATTTCAGCCCAACTCGGTTTTCCTCAACCAAAATTACTTAAACCCCTCAACCTTTCTGCCTCTTGCCTTCCAGCCGTTTGGATATCCGATCGGCAAGAATTTTGTCTACCCCTACTCGCAGCAGGCTAACTTCAGCATCGAGAAAGATCTGGGAAGCGGCTTTACCTTCAATCTGGCCTACAACTTCAACGGCGGAAGACATATCAACCGGCCAATCAATGCCAACACGATCCGCGGCGATTTGATGATCAATAACTACGAGGCGGCCTCGGCATCGGCCGTTGCCGCAGGCCAAACTCCTGCCGCCAGTCCCTTTACGGTCAGCGGCTGCGGGGTCAGTCCCACGGGTACGCCGTGGGTCGATTCTTCTCTGATGAATTTCTTTCGGCCGTCGGGTCTGAACCCATCGATTGCCGGCGCCTATCTGGCCAGCGGTGGCGCTGCATGCGTAGGCCTCGCCCAAACCATTCTCCAAAGCTTGGCTACCCAAGGCTTCAACGCCAACTGCAACCCCGCCGCGGGCCTAACGAATTGCATCCCCTTCAGCGACATGGACGCGAATTATTCGAATGGCAGTTCCGTTTACCACGGCCTGAGCGCGAATCTGCGCAAGCGATTCCACCGGCACTACGAATTTCTCGCCTCCTACACCTGGTCGCATGCGATTGACGACTCGACGGACCTGCAAGCTACGCTCACGCCGCAGGATAGCTACTTTCCTGCCGCCGACCGCTCAACCTCGCTGTTCGATCAGCGGCATCGTTTCGTTTTCAGCGGTGTCTATCAAACGGGCAAGGTCGGTGGCAACGGTTTTGGCGGCAGGTTCTTCAGCAATTGGACCGTCGCTCCCCTCGTTGAGTTCGGCTCTGGGCGGCCGTTCAACATCATTACCGGCAACGATGACAACCTGCAGTTGTCCACGCTGACGGGAAGGCCCAACACATTCGTCAATCCCGCATGTACCGCGCTCGGCTATCCCGCGGTGACCTCGAAGTACTCTCCCACCGGAGTCTTCCAGGAGCCTTGCCCGGCGGACTACAACGGGACTCTGCAATCGCTGGACGGCAATCTGGGCCGCAACTCTGGAACCCAGCCTTGGACCGTGTTCGACGATTTGCGCATTTCCAGGCGCATCAAATTCAACGAGCGCGTCAATATGGATTTGATCGCCGATATGTTCAACATCGCGAACCGGTACAACGTGGCCGCCGTGAGTCCTCTGTTTACCAATGCCGGCCAAGCCACGGCTGCTTATGACCCGCGGCAGTTCCAGTTCGCGATGAAGTTTAACTGGTAGGCGTCTCGGCTTGATACGAGATCGTCTGGCCGAAGCCCGAGAGCCGAAGCCCGGTGTTACACTTTCTCTTCATCCATCCTTGGCGCTTGCCCGGAGTTCGTTTCCCCATGTCTCAGCCCTACACGCCCACGCCACGGACCCGTCTGGTCCGCGAAGCCGATCGCGCGGTTTATGACCGTGAAGCCGCGTATCGCATTCTTGACGAGGGCTTTCTGTGCCATGTCGGCTTTCTCGTCGAAGGCCAACCTTTCGTGATTCCCACGTCCTTCGGACGTAAGAACGACAGCCTTTACATTCACGGCTCCGCTGCCAGCCGCATGCTCCGGCAGTTGAAAGAGGGCGTTCCGGTCTGCATTACCGTCACATTGCTCGATGGACTCGTGCTCGCCCGTTCTATTTTTAATCACTCGATGAATTACCGCTCGGTAGTGGTGCTGGGAACAGCCACTCTGGTGGATGATCCGAAAGAGAAAATCGAAGCCCTGCGTCTTCTTTCCGAACACATCATTCCTGGACGCTGGGCCGACTCCCGCCAGCCCAACGAGCGCGAGCTTAAGGCAACGTCTGTGCTGCGCGTGCCCATCGAAGAATTCTCCGCCAAAGTCCGTACCGGTCCCGTGATCGATGACGAGGAAGACTATTCCTTCCCGACGTGGGCAGGGGTGGTTCCGCTGGAGATGAAGGCAGGTACGCCGATCGACGATCCGCGAATACTGCCGGGGCAAGTCGTGCCGGAATACGCGCGCAGCTACACCCGTCGGCGCTGACGACCGGCGAAGCACTTAAATGACACAGGTGGACGCGACCAGCCGATCGCTTGGCTGGACTGCCGGAGCGGGTGTCCCCGATGGGTTGTGCCCATCGTCACGGAATCAGCAGCAGCTTGCCCGCCACCTTACGAGCTTCCAGGTCGCGGTGTGCCTGCGGGGCGTCCGCCAGTGGATAGGTCTTCGCAATCCGGAGTTTGAGCTTACCCTCCGCGATCATGCCGAAGAGGGCGCTGGTGCGCGCCAGCAATTCCTCACGCGTGGCGGTGAAATGCGCCAGCGTGGTGCGCGCCATGTAGAGCGACCCTTTCTCCGACAGCTTCGCCGGATCCACCGGCAGTACCGGCCCGCTCGACATGCCGTAAAGCACCAGCATCCCGCGCAAGCGCATGACGTTGAGGTTTTTGTCAAAAGTCGCCTTGCCCACTCCATCGTAAACGACTTCCACGCCCTTGCCGTCCGTCAGTCGCTTCACTTCGGATTCAAAGTCCTGTTTGGTGAACACGATCACTTCATCAGCGCCCGCTTCGCGTGCGAGTTGCGCCTTCTCGTCACTGGAGACCGTCCCAATCACTCGCGCGCCGATCGCTCGCGCCATCTGCACCAGGAGCAAACCGACTCCGCCCGCCGCCGCGTGCACCAGCGCAGTCTCGTCCGCCTTCAGCTTGTGCGCATCGTTCACCAGGTAGTGCGCGGTCAGACCGTGCACCATCGCCGCTGCCGCTTGCTCATCGGTGATCGCCGCCGGCACGGGCACCAAATGCTCCTCGGGAGAGACCACGAATTCTGCGTAGGAACCCAGAACTCCGCTCCATGCCACCCGGTCTCCCACCTTCACCGTTTTGGTCTGCGCTCCTACTGCGGTCACCACTCCCGCGCCTTCCTGCCCAGGGATGAACGGCAGCGGCGTGCGGAACCTGCCATCGCGGAAATAGCCATCAATCGAGTTCACCCCCGCAACCGCGACTTTCACCACCGCTTCGGCAGGCTTGGGCTGCGGGACCGGAACCTCCGCGAGTTCCATTACCTCCGGTCCGCCCGTTCGTTGCACGCGGATTGCTTTCATGGTTGTTCCTCGTAGTGCGAAGTGGAATGGCAGGCTTTTAGCTGCACTCCGGATAACAAATTAGTTTTGCTTGGAGGCCTGACGCTTCGACCTAGGGTACCAGTAGCAGCTTCCCAGTCGTTTTTCTTCCCTCTAAATCGCGATGCGCCTGCTGCGCTTTGGCTAACGGGTATGTATGCTCGATACGCAACTGAAGCTTCCCTGTCGCCATCATGCCAAACACGGCGCTCGACCGCGCCACCAACTCATCGCGGGTGGCGATGTAGTTCACTAGCGTGGGCCGGGTCACGTAAAGCGATCCCTTCTGCGATAGCGCTACCAGATCGAAGGGCGGCACCGCCCCGCTCGAGCCCCCGAACAGCACCATCATTCCTCGTGGCCGCAGGATATTCAGTCCCTTCTCGAAGGTTGTCCTGCCCACCGAGTCGTAGACTACATCCACTCCCTTGCCGCCGGTTAGCCGCTTGGTTTCCGCTTCGAAATCGGCTTGCGTGTACAGGATCACCTCGTGCGCGCCCGCCGCGCGGGCAAGTTTGGCCTTTTCCTCGGTCGAAACCGTCGCGATCACGCGGGCGCCGATGTTGTGCGCCATCTGCACCAAGAGAAGTCCCACGCCACCGGCGGCGGCGTGAACCAGCGCCGTCTCGCCCTGCTTAAGGGGATAAGTATCGTGCGACAGATAATGGGCCGTCATCCCCTGCAGCATGGCGGCAGCGGCTTGCTGTTCGCTCACGCGCTGCGGAATCGGCACCAGGCGGTCCGCTGGCACGGCGGCATATTCGGCATACGCTCCCGGCAGCCCAGTCCAGGCCACACGATCTCCCACTTTGACCGACATCGTATCCGCGCCAACCTCGGTCACTACACCGGCGCCTTCCTGCCCGAGCACAAAGGGCAGCGGAGCCTTGTAGCGTCCTTCACGGAAGTAAACGTCGATAAAGTTAACCCCTGACGCGGCCAACTTTATGACTGCCTCATTGGCCTTCGGCTGCGGGACTGGTAACTCCACCAGTTCCATCGCTTCCGGTCCGCCCACTTGTTTGACTTGGATCGCTTTCATAGTTGCCTCGGATTCCCTCCTGAGAATAAAAGATTCGGCTTCCAAGCGCCAGTTGTCGGTTTCCAATTTTCAGTTTCCGGTTCTCAGAAAGATCGAGCCGTTGTTCCAAAATATTGAGAACTGCAACTGAGAACTGCCGCTCTGCTACACTGGCACGTCCGTTGCAAGGAGCCCTTCGTCATGGCTGAAAAAATGCCCCAAACGCTGGCGAACCATACCAAGCTTGATCCGCTGTTTCACTTTGTCGTATTGCCGGTCTTCGCACTCTCCGCCATCGGTGGCACCATCCACTTCCTTTGGCACCCCAGCTTCCACTCGGGGTCATTCTTCGTAATTTCCGTGGCCGCGGTCATCGCGGTTCTGAAAACTCGTATATATGCGCTCAAAGTGCAGGACCGCGTGATCCGCCTGGAAGAGCGGCTGCGGCTGAGTACTCTATGCTCTGAGCCGCTACGCTCCCGCATCCCGGAATTAAGCGAAGGACAACTCATCGCCCTCCGTTTCGCCTCCGATGCGGAAGCTCCCAAACTGGCGGAACGGGCGCTCAATGAAAAACTTTCCCGAGCGGACATCAAGAAGGCAATCCAGACCTGGCGCCCGGACTACTGGCGCGTCTGACCCGCCCTCATTCGACGGCGAGAGGTGGGAATCAATCATCTGTTCGGTTCATCTCTTCAAACCTTTGCCGGGCTTCGGCCGTCTGAGTATTGAGGGTATTGAGCCCAAGGGTAACCAACAGCCCCGGTGCCGAAAGTAATGGACACGGTACCTTTTCGGCGTTGACCCGAGGGCGACTGCAAGGTACGATTTTTGGTAGAATTCACCGGACTTTAACACCAGGGAGCAATCCGTATCTCTCAGAGAAATATGCGAGTTGCAAAACTCCAAATGCGGATCGCGGTGCTGGCTATGCTGGCCCTGGTTGGCTCATCCTGCCAAACGGCACAGAAATCGGTCGCCGTGGTACCGCCGGGAACGCCGCCGCCGCTGACGGCCAAAGCGGTCGCTCCCGCAGCGCAACCAACTCAGATCTCCACGCCGGCGCCAGGAACTCAGAACGAATCGCAGACTCAACCCGTCGCCCCGGCCAATTCCGAATCTCCAACCCTCACTCACGCTTCCGATCCGGTTGGGGACTTGGTTGCCAGCGTGGAAAAGAAGTATCAGGCCGGATTGGCGGACTACCAGGCAGGCCACAGCGACGCCGCCAAACAGAATTTCGACAATGCCTTGAATGCGTTACTGGAAAGCAATCTCGACATTCGCTCCGATGATCGGCTGGAAAAGGAGTTTGAGCGCATTACGGACGGCGTCAACCAGCTGAATCTTGGTGACTTGGCCGCGGACTCGGATGCACAGAAATCAGAACCGGCGCCCATCGACGAAACCAACGGCATCACGCCTTCAGCCGATCCGAACGTAAGGGCCAAGGCTCAGGCCGAGATCCAATCAACCCACTCCGACCTGCCGCTCATGATGACGGACCAGGTTGCGGGCTACATCAGCTACTTCTCCAACCGCGGACGCGGAAGCTTCGAGCGCGCCTTCGCCCGCTCCGGCCGCTACCACGACATGATGGTTCGAATCCTTAAGCAGGAAGGCGTGCCGCAGGATTTAATCTATCTTGCGCAGGCCGAGTCGGGGTTTCAGCCGCTCGCCGTGTCCCGTGCGGGAGCCCGCGGTATCTGGCAATTCATGGGCAGCAGGGCCCACGGTTACGGCCTGCAGCGCAGCATGTGGGTCGATGATCGCCAGGATCCCGAAAAATCCACTCGCGCCGCGGCCCGCCATCTTAAAGACTTATATGCCCAGTTCGGCGACTGGTATCTGGCCATGGCCGCCTATAACTCCGGTCCGGGCACGGTACAGGCTGCAGTACGGCGTACCGGCTATGCCGATTTCTGGGAGCTCTACCGCCGCAACGTCCTGCCTAAGGAGACTCGCAATTACGTTCCTATCATCTTGGCCGTAACCATCATGACCAAGAATCTGTCGAACTACGGTTTCGACGATGTGTCGATGGACGAGCCTGTTCCCTTTGACTCTGTAACTATCAACTACCCAGTCGATTTGCGCCTGGTTGCCGACTGTGTGGACGCGACTCCGGCCCAGCTGCAGCAATTGAATCCCAGCCTGCTTCGGCTAAGCACTCCTAAGGAAGGATCGTTCGAACTCCATCTACCTGCGGGGACGAAACAGCAATACCAGACGGCCGTTGCCGCCATCCCGTCGGGCATGCGCCTGTGGTGGCGTTATCCCACAGTGCATTCCGGCGACACCCTGGCTTCCCTGGCGCGCACCTACCGCACCACCGTCAAATCGATTTCCGAAGCGAACCATCTCGAGGGCCAACAGCTTCCCACCGACGCCAAGCTGATTATTCCAGTTGTGCCCAGCAAGCACATCAGCGATACGGCCACCTATGCTCGCCGGATTACACGCTACAAAGTTCGCAAGGGAGACACGGTGCAAACCGTCGCTGAGAACTTCGGCGTTTCCCCGCAGATGCTCCGCCGTTGGAACGGCTTGCGCGGCGACAGCCTGCACGGACGAACCGTGCTCGCGCTGCACCTGCCGGTTACCCCTACCGGTGAACTGGCCTCGATCGCGCCTGGCAAGCCAGCCCGGCATTCCGCGAAAGCGGTGCCTGTGGCCACCGCCAAATCGGCTAAATCCGCCGACCAGGACGCCTCAGAACAGGCCAGCGTGCTCCATCACAAGGTGAAATCCGGCGAAACTTTGTATTCGATCGCCACCACCTACAAAACCACAGTCGCCGCCCTCAAACGCAACAATCAGAATGTTGCCACTCTGCGGCCGGGTATGATTCTCGTCGTAGAACCAGCCCGCTAAAGATTTACGCGTATCTTCCCGCTTTTCTTTTTCCCAGACTCAGCGGTTCCCAGACTCATCCCGCAATCACCGGCCGTCTCCAACCCATGGCTCAACTTCTTTCGCCGCCGCTGTCGAATCTTCTTCCATTCCTCGGCTCTGTGTGATAACAGGATTATGCAGGCTGAATGTGATCCCGGTCCTTGCAGCCTGCATCAAACGTCGTGCTATAATCGCGCGCCGTTCCAGCACAGCTTTCAGATGGCCTTTTAAATTTCCGTACCCGGCAGCCTTGCGCGGTTGTCTTGCGTCAGGAGGCCAAAATAAGATCAGGAGGAGCAATGAGTTTCTACGATCCCACACTCTACGGACGTGATGATGAAGAAGAGTTCGGCGACAGCGGCGCTTATAGCGAGTCGCTCGAAGAAGATTTCGAAGAAGAAGAGGAGGAGGAAGAAGAAGCCGGCGTGCCCGAATCCGATATGAGCGAGCCCGCCACTCCTGCTCCTCCGCCACCACCCGCACCCAAGCCCCCTGCGCCCGCCGGTGGCGGTGGAGGCCCGAAGAAGCCAGCCGCCCCAAAGAAAGCTCCAGCACCGGTGAAGAAGGCGCCTGCCGCTAAGAAAAAAGCGCCTGCAAAACCGGCAAAGAAAAAAGCCGCGAAAAAGCCCGCTCCAAAGAAACCTGCGAAGAAAGCGGCCAAGAAGACTGCTAAGAAGACTCCTAAGAAAAAAGGCAAGAAAGGCCGTCGCTAGAAAGACCGGCGTTGGCAGAACCAGGACCGCGGCCCCGAGCCGCGGTCTTTTCTTGCCCAGATTTGAACAGAGATCCTACGGCTACCAGCGCCTCTGTCGCAGCAATCGGCAATAAACACTCGCTACTTCTTGCCTCCCACCGCTGCCTTGCACTTTCCATATAATTCGAGCAGCTGCGCCGCGTATTCGTCGGGCTTCGACGCCGATCCCGTGCCCTGAAACCCCACGCCGGACGACGTCGTCCGCCCATACCCCGTAGTCATCGCTACAAATTTCATCAGATCGAGCGCGATGTCCTCATCGCGGCGCGCGCTCCCATGCAAAGTCGGCCCTTCTTCCATAAGTCCTTCTCCTGATCCGGAAATATAAGGAATCTCTTCTTCGAGTTCGTCGCCTTCTTCGAGTTCTTCGTCTTCCATACTGCCGCTCCAAAAGTGCTCCGCAAAAGATGATAGCAGCCCCGCGAGCGCCGCGTCCCGTATTGGGCGGGCATTATCTGTCAAAATCAGAAATGTACCTTCCAGACGTTCCACCTGAGTCGCCGATTTTATAGGCTGGAAGTGCCTGCCAAAACGTGACGCGCTGTTCCTCAAACCACTGGGCAGGCATAAAGCTCTTTCCCGTTTTTTGAACAGGCGCGCCTGCGGTCATTCAGAAGTCAGTCAGAATAAGGATCTTTCACTATGAAGAACTCGGCGCTCGCCGCTCATGCGGCCATTTGCCTCGCAATAATTCTCGGTTCCGGTACGGCTTATGCCCAATCGAACCCACTACCCCTCGGGAAGGTGAACCAGCCGGTGAAATCGGTTACCTGCCCCGACGGCTATGACTTTGGAACCGCCTGCTACGCAAGCACGGTGAGTTGCCCTGATACAGTGGACATCGGATTCACCTACGGCGTGGTCAATGCCGGCGGCAAGGACGGAACCATCGTATTTTTCAACGACGGCGATGGAACTACCGTCGGCTTCACACAATATGTGCAAGCCTACGGCCCTCCTGCTCATGATTTTCAATCCGTGCAGGTAATTTGGGAAACCCCTTGGGAAGAGACGGGAAATGGGACCGGCTCCAGCCTGAAGAGCGCCGCCTGCCGTCCGGCAACCCTCATGGATTGGCTGCTCAATCAGAAGAACGTCTACAACGGAGGAGGAATGTGCGCCCAGGGCGCGAGCGCCGGATCGGCGGCCGTCGCCTACTCGCTCGCCGAATACGGAGCTTCCCAGTATCTTAACCATGTTGAACTGGAGTCCGGACCGGTCCTGAGCGACGTATCCATGGGCTGCAATCCCAACTCGAGTTCAATCACCGTTTGCCCTGGCAATGACTGTCTGACTGGGAAAGAAGGCTCGTGGCCCGATTCCCCGATATATGTCGACGGCAACGAGACTTCAATCTCTACCTGGACCGGTGCATCTGGCCAGAACGCTTGTGCCACCGGCAATGGAATCTCGCAATCCCAATACACGGCTTGGAAGAACATGAGTATTGTGGACGGCAATCCATCCGACTCGACCCTCTCCTACCCCAAAACACCGGTTTCGGGCTGGCTGTGCAGCAAGCCTCCCGGCTGCAACGCATCCTGGTGCCAAAACAATTCCGCGGCCCAGGGACAACTCTTCTATGAAAATGTGACCACTTCCAAAAGCGTGTACCGCGTGGATGGCTGCCAAAGCACAGAGGGAGTGGAACAAGGAACCGTTCCCGAGCTTGACAATGAGTCAGGATTACAAGCCATCATCGACGATATGGTCAGCCAGTGCAGCGCGCCCCATCATCGATGATCCGCTAGGATGATCCGCTAATACGATGATCCGGTTCAATCGCCGGTTGGCAATTGGAAATCCACGCGCGCCGTGCGCCGCAGCCGGACCATCAGCCACAGCGAAGCCGCGAACAGGAACGGAGAAGAATAAAACCCCGGCGCCGGACGCGGAAACGTCACCGAAGCCACCGTGTGCCCCAGGATCGAGAACACCGTATGCCCCAACCCGTTTAGAAACATGATGACGGCATAAATCCACGCCAGGGGACGCAATCCGGGCATTCCACGCGCTGCCACCGGAGTCAGACAGAACAGCAGTCCGCAACCTACGATCAGCATCACCAGCCAGTCCCGAAACTCAAACGTAGGCATTGGAAACCAGCCCCATCGCTGGCGCAAAGTGGTCACGGTTGGGTTATACACGGCGAGGAAACCGGTCGTCGCTTCGTCAAAGATGTGCAGCGCGAACGCCACGCATAGCGCAAACCACGCACTGCCGAAGCCCGACGCAGAAAGTGCTGGCGGTGTTTGCCTCAAGGAATCGCCTGTCGCAATAATTCTCAATCGGCAGCCGGTAATTGGCAACCGAAATCGCCTTGATGTGCGGACGGACTACCAGATCATCGCGCCACTTCGCTCATCAGCGCCAGCAAATTGCCTTCAGAATCCCGGAAAAACGTCATCCACAAGTCGTGCGTCGGCATTTTTGCAATCATGTGCGGTTCGTCCTCAAAAGGCACTCCGCTCTCTTTCAGCTTGCCGTAGGCCGCGTGAATATCGGGAACTGCAAAATATAGAACTGAGCTGGGATGGTCGAACTCCGGCTTCTCCGCCCGGTCCAGCATCAGCCGCACTCCGCCGCAGTCGAAGAACGCCAACGAAGGCGGAGCTTTGAACAGCAGCTTCAGCCCCAGCACATCCTGATAAAAAGCGGCAGCGCGCTCCACGTCTTTTGCGTTGATGGCGATCTGGCCAAGGCGGGTAATTCCGATTCCGGTTACTGTTGCGCTCATGTCTTGACCTCCTGAGTTATATTAGTTAGCATAGCTAACTATATTCGATGACAAAAGTCAAGCCCGAAAATATTGCACCGCGCGCCGAAACCATCGCGGCCGCCGACCGGCTTCATTCCGCCGCCATCCACCTGCTGCGTCGAGTGCGCAAACAGGACGAAGCCTCCGGCGTCGGCCCCGCACGACTCTCCGCGCTTTCTGTCCTCGTCTTTGCCGGCCCTAAAACGCTTGGCGAACTGGCCGCCGCCGAGCAGGTCAAACCGCCCACCATGAGCCGCATCGTCGCCGGGCTCAAGCGCAGCCGGCTGATTGAAATCACTCGCGATCCGGGCGATAAACGCCGCATGCACATTCGCCCCACGGCCAAAGGCACGCGGCTTCTCCAGGAAGGACGCCAGCGCCGCATCGAATATCTTGCGGATCATCTCGGAACTCTAACTACAAGCGAATTGGCCCAGCTCGGTGCCGCCGCCGATATCCTGGAGAACTTGCTAAGCAACTGGCATTGAGTTTCCTCTGCGTGGTCCGGTAACCCTGCCGTCCGTCGTGCGAAACTTTCCAGAGTATACGGGGTTGTGACACTCTAGAAAGTGTTCCACCGGGCAATCTCGGGCGTCCCTCCGCGACTTAAGCATGCGCTCATCGGAAACCTCTATGCCGATCAACGAGCTACCCACACTCGTAAAACTTTCCGCAGTGGTTGCACTATCCTTTGTTCTGGCCTCCTGCAGCACCACAACGCCACCGGTTATCTGCGCCCTCCCCAGCAGTACCGGTAGCACTGGTACGTGCACGTGCGGCTCGGGAACAGCCGCCTGCCCGATCCAACCTGGTCCCGAATTCCTCTACGCCACCAGCATCGGCGGCCAGATTCTGGCCTTCGGCATTGATCCCCAAAACGGCACCCTTACTGCGATTGGCCCCGTGCCCGGTCCCACCCTAAGCCTCGGCCTCACCTCCGTGAGCAACCAGTTCCTATACGCCTCCGATACCCACAACGCTCAAATCGATGGCTTCTCCATCAACCAGACAACCGGTGCGCTCACCGCCCTCGCGGGATCTCCCTTCCCGACCGGAACTCTCACCGTTCCGGGCGTTCTGGCCGCGCCCCCGGGGGATCTGGGCTCGTCCCCGGGCAGTAGTCTGCTGTACGCCGCCGACTCCGGCACGATCGACATGTTCACCATCAGCGCAGCCGGGGTGCCTACAGCGCTTTCAGGATCTCCCTTCCTCCCGGAATCCGGTTTCTCTATCGTGGTCGATCCTTCAGCCAACTTCCTTTACGCTGCGGACGACGATCCCCCGGGCGGCATCTTCGCCTTCACGACTGATTCTGCGGGAGCGCTGGCCGCGATACCTGACTCGCCGTTCACCATCCCAGGGCAAACTGTCGCCGATAGCCTGCCCATAGGCATTGTCGATACCGGCTCCTACGTTTACACGGCTCTCACACAAACCAACCAGATCGCCGCGTTCGCCATCGCGAGCGTTGACGGCGCATTGACCGGCGCACTCACGCCCGTGCCCAATTCACCTTTCCTCGCGGGAACAGCGCCCACTGCGGTGGTCTTGGCCGGCAGCAACTTCCTCTACGCGATCAACTCTTCAGACGGGACCATCTCGGGCTACAGCATCGAGTCCACGAACGGCGCGCTGACGCCACTTTCGGGATCCCCGTTCGCCATTGTCGGCGTCTCCCTGGCCACAGATTATCTCGGCCAACATCTCTACGTCGCCGGGCCCACCGGCATCCAGGCCTTCGGCATTGATTTAAGCGGCGCGCTTACTCCTGTGCCAGGTTCGCCGTTTCCTGCAATCGGACCCACCCTCTTAACCTTCGTCCAGATCCCTCCACCGTAGCTTAGGTTCGTTTCTCATAGAAGCACAAGCTCTCCGCTGGCGCCTGGCTGCATAACTTCCTCCTTCCGGTTTAGAATGTCAGCCCGTGGTCAAAACGAAATCGAGGACAATCATGCGCAGAGTCTGGATTCTTCTTGCCCTTTGTATTTTGGCCGGCAGCGCCGCAGCTGCCCAGGACCAGGATTTCAGCAAAGTTCAGATGAAGGTCTCGAAAGTGGCAGGCAATGTCTACATGCTGATGGGCGCGGGCGGAAACATTGGCGCGTCGGTTGGCGATGATGGCATCGTGATCGTCGATGATCAATACGCCCCGCTCGCTGACAAGATTCAGGCCGCGCTGAAAGGCATCACCGACAAACCCGTGCGTTTCATCATCAACACGCACTACCATCCCGATCACACCGGCGGCAATGAATACTTCCAGAAGCAAGCGCCCATCATTGCGCAGGATAACGTTCGCAAACGCCTGGAGAGCGGCGGAGGCGGCGGCAACGGCGGTTCCATACACATGGAAATGAAGCCCGCGCCTCACGACGCACTGCCCATCATCACCTTCGATCACGACGTTACCGTGCATCTGAACGGCGAAGACATTCGCGCCCTCTATTTTCCCGCCGGACACACCGACGGCGACTCGATCATTTTTTTTCCCCAGTCGAATGTCGTCCACATGGGCGACGACTTCGTCACCTACGGCTTTCCCTTCATCGACGTGGAAAGCGGCGGCAGCATCAATGGCATGATCGCTGCGGTACAACAAGTAATCTCACAACTGCCGGCGGATGTTAAGGTGATTCCAGGGCATGGCCCGGTGTCGAGCCTCGACGATGTGCGCACTTATCTTGGCATGCTGAAGGAAACCCGCGACGCGGTGCAGAAAGCATTGCAAGACGGCAAGACTCTGGACCAGATGAAACAGGCGAAGTTGTTGGATCCGTGGAAAAAATATTCTGGAGACTTCGTGAACGAAGACATATTCCTGGAGACTTTGTACAACTCACTCACCGGGCAGAAGACCGGAAAGTTGATCAAGCATAATTAGTAGATCGCAACCATATATTCCTCAGGAGCCTGATTCTACTTTGCGTCTGACCCGCCGCGAATTTGCGCGATCCGCTCTCACCGCAAGCGTAGCCGCAGCGCTGCCGGCCGGCGTGTTTTCTGCGTGCAGCGTGTCCTCGAATGCGGCGCGCGCGGCGAACTCCGTTCCACTTACCAGTTCCCACATCATCCAGTTCGATAATTCCTCCGAGATTTCGTTCCCCAGGAATTTCTTCTGGGGCACGGCTACTGCCGCGTACCAGATCGAAGGCGCGTGGAAGGAAGACGGCAAGGGCGAATCGATCTGGGACCGCTTCGCGCACACTCCTGGCAGAATCAAGAACGGCGACACGGGTGACGTAGCCTGCGATTCCTATCATCGCTGGCGCGAAGATATTGCGCTCATGCGGGCAATGAACTTGAACAGTTACCGCTTCTCCATTTCCTGGCCGCGCATTCAGCCCTCTGGGTCGGGCCCCGCGAATTCGAAAGGCCTCGATTATTACAGCCGCCTCGTCGATGCCTTGCTGGAAGCCAAAATCCGCCCGTTCGTTACGCTCTACCACTGGGACTTGCCACAGGTTTTGGAAGATGCTGGAGGCTGGCCCAATCGCGACACCTCCTCTCGCTTTGCTGATTACGTGGAGCTTGCATCGCGCGCCTGGGGTGATCGCGTTTCCGACTGGATGCTGTTCAACGAACCCTCCGCGTTTGTCGATTTGGGGCATCTCGAAGGCACACACGCTCCCGGACACAAAAGCCTCCTCGACTTCCTGCGCGCCTCCCACACCGTGAACCTGGCTCAGGGCGCCGGTTTTCGAGTGTTGAAGGCAGCTCGTCCGTCGGCTCGGGTTGGAACTGCATTCAGTATGTCGTCGTGCGAGCCGGCGACGAACTCCGAAGAAGACAAACTGGCTACCGAGCGGGCCCATGCCATGACCAACTTGTGGTTCCTGGAGCCCGCGCTCAACGGCCGCTATCCGGAGGCGCTGGCGTTTCTTCCGGAAACTGCCATGGGGATCAAGTCAGGCGATCTCGAAAAGATGAAAGCGCCGCTCGATTTCGTCGGCGTCAATCTCTACTACCGCACGATCGTCTCCGCGCCCTCGGCCCTGGAGCGGCTCTCACACGCACAGCAGTGGTTGTTCCCGGCAAAAATGGTTGGCAGCGAGCAAGGTCCGAAGACCGACTTTGGATGGGAGATTTGGCCGCAGGCGCTGTATGACATGGTCACCCGCATCACTCGCGATTTCAACCGTCCGGTGATTGAAATTACCGAGAGCGGATGTGCCTACAACGACGGCCCGGACGCAAATGGTGAGATTCGCGACAAGCGACGCATCGCCTATCACCGGCAATATCTGCAAGCCCTCGCGCATGCCATCGCCGATGGGGCCGACGTTCGCGGCTATCATGCGTGGAGTTTGATGGATAACTTCGAATGGGCGGAAGGTTTCAGCCAGCGCTTCGGCCTGGCTTATGTCGATTTCAGAACGCAGCAACGAACCATCAAGGAATCAGGCCGCTGGTATGCGAAAGTGGCTGCGGCAAATACTCTGCCGGCGCTCACAGCGACTCAACAAGATTAACGACGAATCTCGTTCGATGGCTTTTCTACTTAGCGCCGGGGTCCGTAAGCTTAAGGCGATCTCGTTCCTCGGCGAGTTTCCTCTGCAGCGCAGGATTCACCAGCGACACCGGCACGTCCATGTCTCCAACCTTGAACTCGGTGGGTTCGAACGTGGCATACCCATCCTTCTGCCCCATGTGCCCTGAAATTGTGACCCAGACGTCTTTGCCCGCAATCTCTGTCAGAAAATGCCCGTGAACGGTATCTCCGTCATAGTCGACCTTCTGATCTTTGATATTCGGCGATCCGCTGCCCACATCCGAGTCCGGAGTCAAGGCCGCGGCTCCGCCCGCGCTCGCACTCAGGATTTGGCTGATGGCAGAGCCAATTCCGTCAGAGCTGGAGTGCGCTTCAGTTTTTGGGCTTGGTGGCGCGAGCGAATTCTGAGCGGCCTGAGGCGCTGCGAAGTATCCGCCGCTGGGCTGTGATGTTTGCAATGGCTGCGCGGCCGGCTCGAACTGGTCACTTTTCTGGCTAATTGGCTGGCTGTTGGACGATGGGGAATTGGCCGCAATTCCAGCCGCTGCCTGTGGCTGCGGTGCCACGGGTGCAGGCTTCTTCAACACCAGAGCAATGGCCACGACCGCGGCTAAAAGAGTTGCAACGCTGATGATGCGGTCCAGCTTGATTTTCATGAGAGCTCACGAACCGTCAGCCCGGAACAGACAGGCCCGGCATCATGGTATCGAGGGCTGGGCCCGGAAATTAGATTGCGGAAGTCACAAGCCGAGATGGTACTTAAGTAATTGCGTAGGACTTACGTGATTGTGTAGGACCGGGTCTTCGACCCGGTCAGCGGCCGAAGGAGATGGGGAAGACGACGGTAATCATATTTTGGCTGCATACGACATCGGCCCTGCGCGCCTGACCGGGTCAGAGACCCGGTCCTACACATTCATTTCACGTGCGTTCACTCCAGCCTCTTGGTCAGCAGCTGATTCACCAGCTGTGGATTTGCTTGCCCTTTGGACGCCTTCATTACCTGGCCGACGAAAAAACCGATCATGGTCTTTTTGCCGGCGCGGTATTGTTCGATCTGCCTGGGATTCGCGGCGATGATTTCGTCGATGATCTTTTCCAGCGCAGACGTGTCGGTGGACTGCTGCGGGCATCCCTCTTCGTCGTAGACTTCGGGGAAATCCTGGTTGCGTTCAAAGCAGAGGTCGTAGAGGTCCTTGAGCATCTTGCCGGAGATGGCGCCGCTCTCGACCAAGTCGGCGGATTCCGCTACTCCTTTCATCGAAATCGGAGATTGCTCGATCTCCGCGGCCCGGGCTTTAAGGCGGCCCATCAGTTCACCCTGCACAAGATTTGCAACGCGCTTGGGATTTTTTGCCGCCCTCGCCGCAGCTTCGAACTGATCGGCGAGCGACTTCGAAACTGTCAGCACCTGCGCGTCGTACTCGGTGATGCCGTATTCCTTCACCAGGCGCGCGCGGCGGGCTGCAGGCAACTCGGGCAAGGTCTTCGCGATCTCGGCTTTCCACTTCTCATCCACCATTAGCGGCAGCAGATCGGGCTCAGGGAAATAGCGGTAATCGTGCGCCTGCTCTTTCGAGCGCATGCTGTAGGTCTTGCCCTCGTGTGAGTTATAGAGACGAGTTTCCTGCGTGATCGTGCCGCCAGACTTGACCACTTCCACTTGCCGCGCGATCTCGTAAATAAGCGCCTCGCGGATGAAGCGGAAGGAATTCACGTTCTTGATTTCGGCTTTGGTACCCAGTTCCTTCTGGCCGCGCGGACGTATGCTGACGTTGGCATCGCAGCGCAGCGAACCCTCCTCCATGTTGCAATCGCTGACGCCGGTATAGAGGATGATTTCTTTGAGGCGCGTCAGATATTCGTAGGCTTCGTCCGGAGTAGCGATGTCGGGTTCGCTGACAATCTCGATCAGCGGCACGCCGGTGCGGTTGAGATCGATCGCGGTCTTTTCGTCGGAGTCGGGAAAACCTTCGTGCAGGCTCTTGCCGGCGTCTTCTTCGAGGTGCACGCGGGTGATGCCGATTTTCGCAGCGCGGGCGCCCTCGCCCGTGTCTTTCCCTCGTTCCTCGCTGATGTCGATATATCCATGCTCGGCCAGCGGCTTGTCATATTGCGAAATCTGGTAGCCCTTGGGCAGGTCGGGATAGAAATAATTCTTGCGCGCGAAGATCGACGTTTCGTTGATGCGGCAGTTCAGCGCCATCGCAGCCAGCGTGGCAAACTCGACCGCCTTGCGGTTCAGCACCGGCAAAGCTCCGGGCATGCCCAGGCACACCGGGCAAACACTGGTGTTGGGCGCAGCGCCGAAGCGCGTGGAGCAGGAGCAGAAGATCTTCGTCGCCGTCAGCAGTTGAACATGCACTTCGAGGCCGATGACCGGCTCGTAGGCTGTGTGAGCCGCGACGGACGCGTCCACGGTGGTCGACATATCGGCTGATTATACGGCCCGCGCGCGTTTGTTGAGTCGTCGAGGAAACCGTCGAAAGTCCTTAACCGCCAAGTGCGCCTGTCAAGTCTACTTTGGCGGTCCTACGACGCCCTCGAAAGTTGACGTTCCTTCCCCGCCTAACCTCTTGACCCCATTGACCTGCCAAAGGCTCAGGTCGAAGAATCAACAACTTACGCCGCTGATTTTCGCCATTTTTGAATGTTCCCGCCGGAACATTAAGCCAATTTGCCGCCCGGTTCCGAGTGGTCTGAGATCCCAGTTATTTCTCCATCGCAATCTCGAAGTACATCAGCTCCGTTCCTTTGGCGTCGTTGACGCCGGTGACGTAGAGGTGTGCGCCTTCCAGGGGCGAGTTGATGTCTTCGACGTCGAAGAAGAAGAATCCCGACTGCGTGGTGTGGGGCTCGACGGCTTTGGCGGCGAATTGTGACGTCTCAATTTCGTCTCGTTCTTTCTGGTTCAGCCCGCCTTTCACTTTCTTCTGCGGGATAGGAATGGGAATGGGCGTAGTTTCGTGAGGATTGGAGAGGCGGCGGAAGATGTCTTCGGGCACGGTAGGCGTGAGTTTGGCGTGGCCGGCGGTCGTGAGTGTGACTTGCATGTTGGCAAGGGAGATGGGTTGGTCGCCGTCATTGGTGACGATGAAGAAGACGGGAAGAAAGCCGTGTTCGTGGAAGTTCACGGAGAATATTTTTGCCTTGTCGGGAGCATCGTAGGGATCGGCGGCGATGGCGACTTTGTCGGAGGTGTGATCGTCGTGAGCGGGATAGGTCTTAGCGGGATGGGCGACGGGCTTTACGAAGTCTTTGGCGGCCAGACAAACCGCGAAGATCGCGAAGGCGCATGAGACGATAAGGGCGCGAGAAAAACGCAACTTCAGCACTGGCTGCATGAGTCCGATTATAGAAGGTAACGCGGGGGCGGAGTTTGAAACATGCTGCTAAAACCTTTACCAGAGGAGACACAGAGGTTCAGAGGAGTTCAGCGCTTGAATGCGCTTTCATTTTAGAATAGCTGCACTTGATCACTTCCCTTTATAGCTTGCTCTACAGCGTGGCGCTGGCCGTGGGAATGTTTGTGGGCCTGCCGTACTGGCTCTTCCAGATGGTGCGCCATGGAAAATATCGCAAGGGACTCGCGGAAAGGCTAGGGCGAGTGCCGGCGCGGTTGCGACTTGCGGAAGGACAGCGAGCGATCTGGGTACACGCCGTTTCTGTGGGAGAAGTGCTGGCGGTTGCGGGTTTGGTGGAGGAACTTCGGCGGGGCTCGCAGCGTAGAATTTTTGTTTCCACGATCACGGACACGGGGCAGGAGCTGGCGCGGAGTCGCTTTGGCGCAGCCAACGTGTTTTATTTCCCGATGGATTTCGCATTCGCGATTCGTCCTTATCTGCGGGCGCTGCGGCCGCAGATGGTGGTGATTGCGGAGACCGAATTCTGGCCCAATTTTCTGAGGTTGGCGCATGCCAGCGGGGCGCGGATTGCGGTGGTGAATGCGCGCATCTCGGACCGCTCGTGGCCGCGGTACCAGCGCTTCCGCGGATTAATGCGACGGCTGCTGGCGAATGTGGATATGTTTTTGGCGCAGACGGCGGAGGATGCCACGCGGCTGCAGGATATTGGAGCCCGCGCGGAGCGTGTGCGGGTTAGCGGGAATTTGAAGTTCGATATTCCTGCGCCGGTTCCGCCGGCGATTGTGGAGAGTGTTCGGACGTCGATAGCTGGGAGCGGCGCCGGGCCGGTGCTGGTATGCGGCAGCACGGCGGATGGAGAAGAGTCGCTGCTGCTGAAGGCGTTTGAGAATATTCTGGTGCAGCATCCGCGGGCGGTGATGATTCTGGCGCCGCGGCATCCGGAGCGGTTCCCAGCCGTGGTGGCTCTGTTGGAGCAGATGTCGGTTCGCTTCTGCCGGCGATCCGTTTGGAATGGCGAGTCTTTGGCGGGCGGAGTTTTTCTGCTGGATACAATCGGAGAGTTGGCCGCATTGTATGCGCTGGCCGATATTGCGTTTGTGGGTGGAAGCCTTGTGCCACGCGGGGGACACAACATTATTGAACCGGCGCAGCATGGCGTGGCCATCGTCGTGGGCAACAACACGGAAAATTTCCGCGACATCGTGAGCTTATTTCAGAGGCGGGATGCGGTGCGAGGTGTTAGTCCGGCGGAGTTGCCGCTGGTGTTTCTGGATCTGCTGGCGAATGACGCGGAACGGCGAGCCTTAGGACAGCGCGCCGCCGAAACCATGAGATCGCAGATTGGGGCAACGGCGCGCACGGCTGGCGAACTGCAGGAACTGCTGGCGCAGCCATGAACTGGAATCCTCTGTCAGGCATCTACGGTGGGGTGGTGGCCGCGCGCAACGCGCTATACGACCGGCGGTGGTTGCGTGCGCGCAGGCTGCAAGGCCCGGTGATAAGTGTGGGAAATGTTTCGGCGGGAGGTTCGGGGAAGACTCCGTTCGTAATTTTGCTGGGCGAGCTGCTGAAGGCGCGGGGACTCCGCTTCGATGTGCTTTCGCGCGGCTATGGACGCAAGACTCGCGGAGTGCTGCTGGTCGATCCTGGCGGGCTGGCGAGGGATTTTGGCGATGAGCCGTTGCTGATGGCGAGGCGGCTGCAAGTGCCGGTGGTCGTGGGAGAAGATCGGTATGAGGCCGGAGGATTTGCCGAGGCGCGATTCGGTCCGCAAGTTCATTTGCTGGATGATGGTTTTCAACACCGCGGGTTGGCTCGCGATTTCGATATCGTGTTGGTGACGCCGGAGGATGCGCGCGATCGATTGCTGCCTGCCGGACGGTTGCGGGAAGATTTGGGCGCATTGCAGCGAGCGGACGCGGTGGTGCTGACGAGCGGCGCTTCGCCGGAATTGTTTCCGCTGGAGGGTAAAACGGTGTGGAGGGTGCGGCGGGGCCTCGCGCTGGAGAATGCTGGGAGAAATATTCCAGTTCGTCCGGTGGTGTTCTGCGGGATTGCGCGGCCGCAGAAGTTTCTGCTGCAGTTACGAGCCGCGGGGGTTGATCCTATGGCCGAGGCGTTCTTCCGCGATCATCATGCCTACACGGGGAAGGACGTGCGCGACTTGCTGCAACTGCGGCAGCGCAGCGAAGCTGGGGGCTTTGTCACTACCGAGAAAGATGCGGTCAACCTGGGCGGATATCTCGACGCGCTGGCGCCGCTGGTGGTGGTTGCGGTCAAGATGGAGCTCGCCGACGCGGCTAACGCTGTGGATACCATGCTGCGCGTCATCGAGGAACGGCGCAGGCATTCGTGAGAAAATGCCGGTGGCGGAGATGACAAAAACAATTTGATGACGAAACATTTGAAGGAAACCGAGCGGCTGCGCAAGATTATCGAAGCCTTCCCCAAGGTTACGATCACGGTGCTGGGGGACTTGGTGGCCGATGAATTCGTATATGGAGAAATCTCGCGGGTTTCGCGCGAAGCACCGGTGCTGATTTTGAAGCACCGTGAACGGACCGTGGTGCCGGGTGGGGGCGCGAATGCGGTCAACAATCTGGCGGATCTGGGAGTGAACGTATTGCCGGTCGGCGCGATTGGGGACGATGAGCCGGGACGAATGCTCATGAAGTTTTTTCGTCACAAGCGTATTCCGACCAGCGGTGTGCTGAAGGATAAGACGTATACCACGGTCACGAAGACGCGGATTCTCGCGGGCACGACGCACAATACGCGCCAGCAAGTGGTGCGCGTGGATCGCGAGCCCGAGAATCCTCCCAACCAGCATTTGATGCGAGAGTTATTTTTGGCGGCGCGGGAATATCTGCGGGCCTCCGATGCGCTGCTGGTTTCCGATTATGGATACGGGTCGGCGAGTCCGGCAATCGTGAGTGCGTTGCGTCAAGCGGGACGAAGACGAGTTGTGCTGGTGCCCTTGATCCTCGATTCGCGATATCGATTGCTGGAGTATTCAGGCGCGACTGCCGCTACTCCAAACGAACCTGAGGTAGAAGCGGCGCTGGGCGTTCGCATCGGGCAGGATTGGGAGAAGGTGACTCAGGCTGGACAACAAATTATGGAGCGAATGCAGTTGCAGTCGCTGCTGATCACCCGTGGACGCGACGGTATGGTGGCATTCGATCAGAGACATGCGCCGGTGGATATTCCGATTTTCGGGTCGGACGAAGTGGCCGACGTAACCGGTGCAGGCGATACCGTGATTGCGGCGTTCAGCGCGGCTTTGGCAGCCGGAGCGAGTACGGAAGAAGCGGCAAAGTTGGCGAATTACGCAGGCGGGATCGTGGTGATGAAGCGCGGCACGGCCACGGTTTCGCGGGAGGAACTGTTACGGGCGCTGGACCAGGCTCCGCCGGCGACGAGGGCGCACTAGAGATGAGCGTCGAAAATCTTGAAACACGGGGAACACAGATGGGCACTGGGTAGATCAGTGCTTTTTGAGGATTGATGAGCTATCAGAAAATCCTGAGTCGTGCCGAGTTGCGCGAGCGAGTGGAAGAGTGGCGGCGCGCCGGCGAGCGCATCATTCTGGCCAATGGCAATTTCGACTTGCTGCACGTGGGTCACGTGCGCTACCTTCGGGGCGCAAAAGAACTGGGCGGGAAGCTGGTGGTGGCTATCAATTCCGATGAGTCGGTGCGGGCACTTAAAGGGCAGGGGCGTCCGGTGATGCCGGCTGGGGAGCGCGCCGAAATTATTACCGCGCTGAGTGACGTGGATGCGGTTGTGATTTTTCCCGAGCTCGATGTGCGCGCTTTGATTCGCGAGATTCGGCCGGACATTCAGGCCAAGGGGACCGATTACACGGTCGACTCCGTTCCCGAGCGCGATGCTGTAACCGAATATGGCGGGCGGGTCGCGATCGTTGGAGATTCCAAGGATCACTCCACCAGCGAACTTATTCGTACGCGTATGGGACCGAGGCAGGCGTGAGTTTCGAGACGGCACGTCTTGATATTACTTCCGAAAAAAAGATCGGGCGGGTGCTGATTGTGCGGTTGAGCGCCATGGGAGATGTAATCCACACTCTCCCTGCGGTTCATTGGCTGCGGAGGACGTTTCCCCAGGCATACATCGGCTGGCTGATTGAAGAGCGCTGGGCGGAACTGCTGTGTGCGCCGGGATCGCCGCGCCGCGGCGCCGGGTCGGCGTTGCGGCCGCTGGTGGATGAAGTCCACACCGTGAACTTGAAGGCGTGGCGAAAATCCTTGCTTTCGATTTCGACTCTGCAGCGCGCTGCCACGGTTTGGAACGACGTGCGCGCAGGGCATTATGACGTTGCGGTGGATTTGCAGGGGGCGATGAGGTCGGCGGTGCTGGCTCGGTGGTCGGGAGCGCGGGTGGTTTACGGCGCGGCGGAGCCGCGCGAATCCCCGGCCAGCTTGTGGTACACGCGGAAAGTTGCCGCGCGCGGGCGGCATGTGGTCGAACAGAATCTTTCGGTTGCCGAGGCGCTGGTTGAGCATCCAAGCCAATTTTCGCGCGCAAATATTTCTTGTGATTTTCCTTGCGATCTTCCTTACGACCCCGGGGCTGAGGCGCGTATCAGTGATCGGCTTACGGAATACGGGATGGAAGAGTTTGCCATTTTGAACCCGGGGGCGGGATGGGGCGCGAAGCGCTGGCCGGCCGAGCGCTACGGCGAAGTGGCGCGAGGGCTGGGGGATCTCGGGGTTCGTTCGATTCTCAATTATGGTCCGAGAGAAGAGGAGTTGGTACGCGCGGCGGAAGCTGCAAGCGGAGGGACGGCTCAGGCGATGAGTTGCAGCATCTCTGAATTGATTGCATTGACCCGGCGCGCGCGGCTGTTTATTGGCGGCGATACGGGGCCACTGCATCTGGCGGCGGCGCTGCGAGTTCCGGTGGTGGCGATTTATGGGCCTACGGATCCGGCGCGCAACGGGCCTTATGGGACGCGGAGTGTTGTGTTGCGCGGCGCGGGGAGCGTTACATCGCATGCGCGGCGAGCGGCGGCGGATGAGGGGTTGTTGGGGATTGGGAGTGAGGCGGTGGTAGGGGCTGCGAAGCGGTTATTAGGCTTCGTTTCGTGAGTCCGTTGATCGGGAAAAATGGCAACGATGTGCCGTCCCTGCCGGGACTCGGGTCCCTTTCCCTAACGCTTTCCCCGCACTAACGTGCGGGGCTAATGAGTTCCGTCGCTGCGCGACTGAGGCGCAGGTGACGAGGTAACGGCACATCTATTTGCAGCAGTTAGAAATCATCTTGCATGGCTGAGTGGTCACAAATCGCGCGGCGGATTCGAGTGCCGCTGGGATTTCTTTTTGCGGTGTTTTATTTCTGGCTGGCGCGGCCTTCGTGGAGATCGTTGATGGTGGGAGCTGTCGTGGTTGCGCCGGGGCTGTTGATTCGGGGGCTGGCTTCGGGGCATGTGCGCAAGAACGAGGCACTGGCGACTTTCGGGCCTTATGCTTATACGCGCAATCCGCTTTATTTGGGATCACTGGTGATGGGGCTGGGATTCTGCGTGGCGGCGCGGAGTTGGTGGGTCGGCGTTGCGCTTGTGGTGATGTTCTTCGCTATTTATCTGCCGGTGATTCGCGATGAAGAGATGTTTCTGCGGGGGACGTTTCCGGAGTTTGAGGAGTATGCGAAGAGGGTGCCGCGGATGTTGCCGAGACTTACAGCGCATTCAGGTGACGAGAATGAGGAGTCGTTTGGATTTTCTTGGGAGTTGTATTTGAAACATCGGGAATACAATGCGCTGCTGGGCGCGGTGGGGATGATGGTGGCGCTGATTGGAAAGATGAAGATTTTTCGGAGTTAGTTGATTCGGCACCCGCTGTTCCCACGTGGTGTCCAATCGTTAGGGAGCCGCGCCAATGGCCCGAGGGATCCTTCGACTGCGGTTGTGCTTCGCGTTCGCGAAGCACAACCTTCGCTCAGGATGACAATTCTGGGAAGCTCACTTCTGCGCGACTAATTTCCTTGCCTGGCTCAACTCCGGCCTTGTGGAGTTTGATCCGTCGCAGACTTTCAAGAGCATCGCGTAGTATTCCGTAGCGTCGGTTTGCTTGCCGGCGGCTTCGGCGGCGCGGGCGGCGCCGTAGAGGGCGTCGAAGCGGTTGGGATTCAGTTTCAGGTCGGTTTGATATTCAACCAGGGCTTGTTGCGGACGCTTGGCTTCGAGCAGCATGTCGGCGATCATCTCGCGGGCTGGAATGCCTTCCGGTTCGTCACCGAGAGTGTCTTCTTTGTCGGCGATGGGGCGCATGGCCTCGACGGCGTCGTCGAACTTGCCTTCGGCGAAGGCCAGCCAGGCTTGGGCTTCTTGGCGATCGTCTTCGACGGCATTGGCAAATTCCGATTTCGCGGCGGCGAGTTTTTTGTGGATGCTTTCAATCGCTGCGAGGTCTTGGCGGACGTCTTCGGGCTTGCGGAGGTGGGCGGAGCCGATAGCGCGGGCCCAATAAATTGTGGAATCCTCCGCGGTACCGGCGACTTCATACGGAGGCAGGGCGGCGGCGGTTGACCAGTCGTGCATCTCGATGGGATACATCGCGGTCAGGTGCGACAGGGTTGCGGCGTGCGGATCGTATCCCGTGCCGTACATATCGTCTTTCTTGTTGGGCATGGCGCGGATTTCCTCGATCAGAGCTCGGGCGTCGGCGTCGCGTCCGCTTTGCATGTAGGCGTAGAAAAGGAAATCCATGGCGTGGAATTGGTGGCCCTCGCCGCCCATGCCCATGGCAGCGGTTTTGCGAGTGGCCGCAATAGAAGCGAGGTTGGAGTTGATGTCTTCCTGCCAGAGGCCGACGCGGGCGAAGATGTGCGAAGGCATGTGCAAGGCGTGGGGAGCGGCGGGCGCGACTTGCGCGTAACGGCGGGCGGCAGGCAATCCGAGTTGCGCGAGTTGGGGCTTGTCATAGGCGTGGATCAGGTAGTGGGCGACGCCGGGATGGTCGGGTTCGGTGGCGAATAATTTTTCCAGAATCGCCGCGGCCTGCTTGCGGTTGGCGAAGGTTGAGTCTTCGTGCGGTCCGGAGGCGAGGAGGGACAGCGCGTAGAACACCGCGGCTTCGTGGTCGTCGGGATAGGACTCGTAGACCTTCTTCATGGCGTCCGAATAGGCTTGGGCGCGAGCATCGTGGTTCAGCTTTTTCGAGTTGCCGTAGAAGGCTGCGATAGCGGCTATGTAGGCCTTTTCGCGGGGAGTGGTGGGGCCGTCGGTGGTTTTAGCTTGGTGAACTTCGTCGAGGCCGCGCTGGATCACCTTTTCATCGGGGTTGTTCCAGAGTTGGTGCCACAGGCTCATGGCGAGACCCCAGTGCGCCATGACGCAATTAGGATCATCGACCGCGATCTGAGTGAATTCTTTTTCGGCTTCTTCGTACCAGAAGGAGTGAAGCAGAGCCACGCCGCGCTCGAAGGGCTTCTGGACGGCGGGCGCGCAGGAAACAGGGAAGGAGACTGTCCCGAGTTGGGCGGTGGTAAGGTCTTCGTGGTGATGGTGGGCCTGGTCATCGTCAGGAAGAGCAGTGTCAGCAAGAGCGGTGTTCGCAAGAGCAGTGCCGGAAAAGACGGCAAGGGCGAAAACCAGAGAGCAAGCGAGCGGCAACGATGCGATACGTTTCATAGGAACCCCACGAGAAGCGAGTTTAGCTGCGTCGCGGCCAGGGGGTCAAACGGTTATCTGAGCGGCTGAAAACGCAATCAATGGAGGCATTTATTGACGCGCTGGAAGCACTGCGTCACCCAACAAACCTGCGCCGCTCAAAACCGAAATTCCTAACCGGGAATGTCTTTCAGAAAACATTCTTAAGTATGCTAGCGCACAGAATAAAGTTCTGTTACACTTCGCCGGAATCGGATTGGGCAGCGTCACGGTGTACTTAGTGTGCCTTTTACCGTTCTGGCCGAAAGCAAGACGGAAAGAGTTGACGCCACCGCTACCATTACCCAGCCGCTTAGGGAGTAGCCATGGAATTGCACCCTGGGCCAGAGCAGTGTCAGGTGCTAGAAATAAAACGGACGCAGTTGGATCCGATCCGGCGTGCCCTGCAGGAAAACGAAGATTGGTATCAAGACCTGGTGGAGCACAGTCAGGATCTGCTGTGCATTCACGACCTCGAAGGCCGGCTCCTGTCGGTCAATCCCACCCCGGCGCGCGTGTTGGGCTACAGCGTAGAAGAATTGCTGCGGATCCCGATGCGGGAGCTGGTTCCTCCGGAGTTCCGCTCGCAGTTCGATTCATATTTGAGTGAGATTGAGCGCGTGGGCGAGGCGCGCGGCCTGCTGACCGTGATGACGCGCAGCGGGGAGCGGCGCGTCTGGGAATACTACAACACGCTTCGCAAGGAAGGAGTGGCTTCGCCGATCGTGCGTGGCATTGCGCACGACGTGACCGAGCAAAGGCGCTCCGAGAAGCTGCTGCGCGAAGCTAGCGAAGGCTTGCTGGATAAAGTGCGCGAAGGCGAGCGCACTATCCGGGAACTGAAGCTGTTCCGAACCCTGGTGGACCAGAGCAACGACGCCATTGAAGTGGTGGATCCGGAAACCATGCGCTTTCTCGATGTCAATGAGAAGGCCTGCTCAGAGCTGGGCTACAGCCGGGAAGAACTTCTTTCGATGGGAGTATTCGACATTGACCCGGCGGTTACCGATTCTTCAGTCAGGACGATCCTGGAGGAGTTGAGGAATTCGGGGACGCTGGTCATAGAAAGCATTCACCGGCGGAAAGACGGAATAACTTTTCCCGTGGAAATCAGCATGAGGCGGGTGCAGTTGGAGCGGGATTACATTATTGCGATCGTCCGCGACCTTACCGAGCGCAAACTGGCGGAGGCGCGGCTCCAGGCCAGCCAAGACCGCTATCGCGCGGTCTTTGACCGTTCCCCTGTCGGCATTTGCTGGGTTGAAACCAAGAGCGGCCGGTTACTCAGGGTCAATCCGAAATACTGCGAAATTGTCGGACGGACGGAACAGGACCTGTTGAGGCGCAATTTCCAGAGCATCACATACCCCGACGATCTGGTGTTGAATCTCGAAAAGGTGCGACAACTCATGGAAGGGGAGTTGCGGCATTTCGAAATGGAAAAAAGGTATCTCCGGCCGGATGGTTCGGTTCGCTGGGCGGAGATCGAGGTTGCGGCAATGTGGCCGGAGGCTGGAATTCCGGTTTGGCACATGGCCATCGTGCAGGACATCACCGAGCGCAAGCAGGCCGAGGAGGCCCTCCGAACCAGTGAGCGGCGCCAGCACAAGATCGCAAAGCAATTGGAGGCAGAACGTGCCCGCCTGATCGAGGCTCAAGCCGTGGCCAAAGTGGGCAGTTGGGAAGCCGAGTTGCCAAGCCTTGACATTACCTGGTCCGAGCAGACACACCGAATTTTTGAGACTGATCCCTCCCATTTTCACCCCAGGCGTCCGGATTTTGTGGAATTTATCCATCCCGAGGATCGCGCGAAAGTAGATGCAGCCTTTCAGGTTTCGCTCGACAAGGGTGCAGCCTCCAACGTCGAATATCGGATTGTCATGACAGACGGCCGCGTCAAAGTCTTGGAGGAGCAATGGAAGGTTTTTTACGATGAACAAGGGCGGCCGATTCGCCTGACGGGTACCTGCCGCGACGTCACCGAGCACAAGCGGGCACAAGAAGCGCTGCGGCGCAGCGAAGAGAATTACCGCATGTTTGTCTCGCAGAGTTCGGAGGGCATCTTCCGCCAGGACATGGACAAGCCTGTGTCCATTGATCTGCCGGAAGACGAACTGATCCACCACATCCTTTACGAGTCTTCTATGGCGGAATGCAACGACGCCCAGGCTGCGATGTACGGTTTGAAGTCGGGGCAAGAATTCGTCGGCAAACGTCTGACGGAAATGCTCTCTCCCGAGGATCGACACAACATCGAGCTGACGCGGGACTACATCCGTTCGGGATTTCGCATATTAGATCGCGAGTCCCACGAAGTTGATGTTCATGGCAATCCTAAAGTGTTTCTCAACAGCATGATCGGCATCGTGGAGAAGGGGATGCTGGTGCGCACCTGGGGCATCCAGCGGGACGTGACCGAAAAGGTGAAGTTGGAGGAGTATCGGCGAAAGGCGGATGAAGCTCTGCGCAACAATGTTGCCCGGCTGCAGGAGGTCATGCAAGAACTTCAGCTGGCCAAAGAAAAGCTTTCGGAAGAAAGGTTGTACCTGGAACAAGCAATCGATACGGAATTAGGATTCGGAGAAATCATCGGACGAAGCCAAAGTTTGCAAGAGGTCATGGGAAAAGTGGCCAAGGTCGCTCCCAGCAACGCCACGGTGCTGCTGCAGGGGGAAACTGGTACGGGCAAAGAACTGGTGGCGCGCGCCATCCACCGCATGAGCAAGCGCAAGCACAATAGCTTCGTCAAACTGAACTGCGCCGCCATCCCCTCGGGATTGCTGGAGAGCGAGTTGTTTGGCCACGAGAAAGGCGCGTTCACCGGGGCCGTCGCCAAGAAGGTAGGCCGTCTCGAGCTGGCCGATGGCGGAACTCTGTTTCTCGATGAAATCGGAGAGATCCCTCTGGAATTGCAGCCCAAATTACTGCGGGTGTTGCAGGACCAGGAGTTCGAGCGGCTGGGCGGGACTCAGACGTTGAAGGTCGACTTCCGTCTGGTGGCCGCCACCAACCGGGACCTGCTGAAAAGTGTGAATCTGCGGGAGTTTCGCAGCGACTTGTATTACCGGCTCAATGTTTTCCCGTTACGCACGCCTCCGCTGCGCGAGCGGCGGGAGGACATTCCACTTCTCATTGAACACTTTGTTCGGAAGTATGCGAGCCGGATGAACAAGTCCATCCTCAGCGTTCCGAAAAAAACTATGGAGACTCTGGTACAGTGGGCGTGGCCCGGGAATATCCGCGAGCTGGAGAACTTCGTGGAGCGCTCAGTAATTCTGACTCCTGGACTGGTGTTGCAGGTGCCGCTGAGCGAACTGCACGCCGAGCCCGAGACGGGAGAAAGTGTGACTCTTCGGGATAGAGAACGCGAGCGCATTTTGCGCGCTCTTCGTGACTGCCACGGTCAGCTGGGAGGGCCCAGCGGCGCAGCGGCACGCCTCGGCTTGAAGCGTACAACGCTTCAGTCCAAGCTCACACAATTCGGGATTAATCCCGGGGGTTATCGTGCTTGACTAACCGCGAGGACGTCAGAAATACGGTGCAGAGTAAGGTATTCTTTTCTGATGACGCCCCGATTTAAGCGGATACTGGAAGCAGCTCTGTGGTTTGTTGTGGGCTTTATAACCCATCTCTTACTGCATCACTCCCACCGCGTCGGCTAGGTCCACACACAGCGGATTCCGGCCTTATGGCGCCATCTGCAGCAAAATCCCGGTACACACGAAAGCCCTTCGCTCGCGCGAAGGGCTTTCGTTGGGGGAGGGACTTGAGCGAGGCGCTCATGGTCCCGGCTAACAAATTCAACTACTTCGGCTGCTGTTGCTGGTCGGGGGTGGTGGTTGGAGCCGAAGAATTGCTGGAGAGTTGCTCCAGATCATTCTTCAGCAGGCTGATTTCCACACGCCCGCCGCTGATGTGCTTGGTCGCTCCGTTCTCGTCTGTGCCGGCTACCGGGGCGTTGCCCATGCCTACGAGGTAAATCCGGTAGACCGGAATCTCGTTATTGAGCACCATGTAACGCACCACCGACTCGGCCATCTTCTGCGAGTTGGTAATCGCGGTCTGGCCCTTGCCGGAAGAGAAGCCTTGCACTTCGATGATGTAGCCGCGCTGGCCCTTCACTCCGTTGGCCATTTCGTCCAGAGCATCTTTGGCGTTCTTGCTCAGCACGGTCTGGCCGGGGCGGAAGCGGATTTCAGTCTGGTTTGAAGCCTTGTACTGGTCGATGTTGCCGACCACGGTTTCCACGGTCTGGATGCGCGCAGTTGCCTGTTGGGCGCTCTGCTGCGCCGCGGTGGCCTTGTTGCCGGCATCGATCGCGTGCTGGTCGGCTTCATTGGCCTTGTCCGAGGCCAGCTTGATGCCGGCCTGAGCGCGGGCATCGGTGTCTTTAATGGCCCTGCCGTTGGCTGCGGTCAGGTCGTCAAGTTCGTTCACGCGGTCGCGGATGGGATCGGTTTGGCGCTTCACGTAACTCTTGCGGGCGAAGGGATTCACCCGTCCCCAGAAACCTTCACGAGCCGGTGCCTGAAGAGGCTGCTTGCCGGTACCGTTCATGTTGTCGGTGGACTGGGTGGTTTGCGAACCCGCCGGGGGAGCCGACGGTTCCTGGGTAGAAGACGAAGTTTGCGCGAAGGCCGGAAAAGCAAGAACTGCGGCCAGAGGCAAAGTAGCGAGCATGCGAACTTTCATAAAAACTTCCTCCATTGGGGGAGCGTTGGGAGCTCCACTCCAGCACGCCGAAACGGGCGTGTTGCGTGATTTCTGATTGCGTCCCCTAAAACTACCGGAGTGCGCTGACGCAACGCACACCTGAAAAGCTCAAATCTTAGACACCACCAGCATTCTGGCGCCTGCCATCTCTACTACAGGTCAGATGCCAAAACTGACTTTCGGGTTGAACCGCTAAACACTTGAGGCTAAAGACATTGTACCCCTCGGTTTGGGCGCTGGGTAGTCTGCAGGGGTTTGCGCACGGTAATTTTGGCAAACCTGATATAAAAACTGCGTGGATCAAGGACTCATTGAGGGGGACAAAATCTTGGGATTATCGATTGCGGAAGATGCGATTGCTGGGGCTGCGAGGTCGGGGGTCTGGCGGCAGGCAAGAATGGTTAAACTGATCTTAATGCTGGCGTTAGCCGCGGGGTTTCCTGGCGGAGCGACGGCGGAAACCGGAGCTACGGAGGAAGAGCCGGCGCCCGCGATGGCTTCGTCCCACATTCCGGCCGACCATTTGCAGCAGTATTCCGATCTCGCGCTGACGTGGATGCAGCAGTACCTGCGCATCGATACCACGAATCCTCCCGGCCATGAGATGCGCGCCGTTTCTTTTTACAAGAAGATTCTCGACGAGGAAGGTATTGAGAACCGCGTGTTCGAATACACGCCGGGACGCGGCGATCTGTGGGCACGATTACCGCATACGACGGCGGAAGCGAAGAAACCAATCATCCTGCTGAACCACATGGATGTGGTGACCAGCGACGCGGCGCATTGGAAAGTTCCACCTTTCAGCGGCGAGATCAAAGATGGCTGGCTATGGGGGCGCGGCGCGCAGGATATGAAAGACGAAGGGCTGGCACAGCTTGTGGTGATGGTGATGTTGAAGCGCGAAAAGGTTGCGCTCGATCGCGATGTGATTTTTCTCGCCGTAGCCGACGAAGAAGTCGACGGCACAGGCACGGATTGGTTCATCGGGCATCAGCGGGAAATGCTCGAGAACGCGGAGTTCCTGATCAGCGAAGGTGGAGAGAACCTGCTGGAAAATGGCAAGGTGAAATACGTGGGCGTGGATGTGGGCGAGAAGACTACTTTCTGGCTGCACGTGGTGGCGCATGGACGGCCGGGACATGCGTCGCGGCCGATTCCGGATTCTGCGCCGAATCGTCTGGTGCACGCGCTGGACCGGATTCTGGCGTACCGCACGCCGCTGAAGGTTTTGCCGGTGGTCGATGAATTTCTGCGCGAGATGGCGCCGTATGAACCGCCGGAAAAGGCGCGGGAGTATCGCAACATCCGCAAGGCTATCGAGGACAAAAAGTTTCAGCAGGATGTGGAGAAGGATGAGGCGCTGAATTTTCTTTTGCGCGACACCATCTCGCTCACCATGATGGGCGGCTCGGAGCAGACGAACGTGATTCCGCCGGAAGCCTGGGCGAATCTGGATGTGCGTATTTTGCCGGGCGGAAACCCGAAGGCACTGCTGGATCAGATCCGGCTCGTGGTGGACGATCCCAACGTCACAGTCGAACCACTGAACGCGGAGTTTCGCGAAGCCAACTACTCGCCCACGAATACGGCGCTGTACGAAGCCATTCGTACAGTCTCGGCAAAGTATTTTCCGGGCACTCCGGTGGTGCCGCACATTACAAGTGGGTATACGGAGAATCAGCGCTATCGTCCGCTGGGGATTAACGCTTATGGTTTCAATCC
The DNA here is from genome assembly GCA_963818865.1 of uncultured Acidobacteriaceae bacterium. Classification (GTDB taxonomy): domain Bacteria; phylum Acidobacteriota; class Terriglobia; order Terriglobales; family Acidobacteriaceae; genus Sulfotelmatobacter. The sequence continues at coordinate 324,318 of CAWFTQ010000009.1, read as the reverse complement.
TTACACGGCGACTGACGAAGAAGGAAACACGGAGCATGGGAACGACGAACGGATTCGCGTGGAGGAAGTGCGGCGGGGGCCGAGGATTTTGTTTGATGTGGTGGCGGCGGTGGCGGGAACTCGGTGAGGCAGTCGCACAGATAGATTTAGGGGCATCGAAAGAGCGGTCGATGGGTGAAGTGGCGGTGTTTCGTCAACCGTGTTTACTGTAGCTGCGGTAACGAGTAGATGCGAAGTTCTCCCGATTCAAAGCTGGCGTAGTGTAGCCCGTCCGGCGACAAAGCTGCTCGCCCATTCTTCGGGAAGCGTCGATTCACAAGCGGAGTTGGCGATCTTCGATCAAAGACGATCCATCGGCCGCTGTCGCCGCCGTCGTCGCACGTTGCGAACGCCGCGTAACGCGACATATCTGTAGTAGCGCTTTGGACCGATCCGCAATCGTTACGCGGAATCCAGGGCAGCAGCTCAGTTGTCTTGTCCTTCTTCCAAATGACCAGTTGCCCCGCCTTGTTTCCTTTTTCGTTTCCACTGATCTGGCCGAGAACACTTCCATCGGCCAAGACACCGACTACTACCGCTGTCTCACCATCCTTCAGCGCAATTTCCCAAATGCTTTGATCTTCGCCTTCTGCGAGCATCTTGCAGCGTTGTTTGGCGCCTGCGTAGACGACCCCTGTGGAGACATACTCGTTCGGTCGCAGCTCCTGCTGGCAAGCCATGTAGGCCCACCCATGCTCGCCGAATTTCCGATCTCTTGCGTCTATTGGCCAATCCTGATGCCAACGCTTTGTCTGTAAAGGCGGAGGGCCATCCAGAACGTCGTAAGTGCGTGATTGACCTGGTGTAAAGCCTTCTTGGAATACAAGAGCGTGATCAATAAAAGTTGTTTGCTCCAGAAAACGATCAATGCGCGCAACGTCTTGCAAGTTTGCATCGAGTAGCAGGACTCCCGATTTCGATTCGTTCGCGCCTTCCTTATCAAGATTTACAGACTGCATTCTGAAAAGAAGAGTGCCCCGTGGACCTGCCGTCGCCTCGCCCTCGGCCACAATTTCACCGTATCCATCGGCGAGATAGGCGATATCACGCTTAGCTTTCAACTTTCCGTCCGCACCGAAGACCAGAACTCGCGCTGAACCGTCGACCTTGCGGTCAGGCGCTACCCTAGAATTCGGGCTTGTGTTAAACCCAACCGCTACCTCATTGCTATTTAGCCAAACCACAAAGCGATAACCGATGATGATCCTTGGCACCTCATCCCTCGTCGAAAAAAAGTTCTTCGGCAGGCCCAGAGGAGAGAGGTCGATTCGTACCTCGGGAACTGGTTCTGGCTCCGCCCTCGTCCGTGCTCTCCAAAAGACGAAGAGTAGACAAGCAATCGCAACTACGCCCGCGGCAGCAGCCGGCTTTCGACGTGATCCGATGATTGGGTTCTTCCGATCCACATTTATCTGCCTGAGGCATTGTAACTGCACATGGCAGTCGTGAATGGCTTCAACTGTTGAAATCAGCGATAGCACTCGTTGACCCGGTTGTGGTTGGAGGTCGAGCCAGAGGCTCGAAGCGGAGGAACAGGCGCCTTGGGACGACTGTCGTCACATGAGCGCGTCGTAAGAGATCCCTGAATCGGCACGATCATGCGATTGGACGGTAGGGATCCTTCGACTGCGTTGTCGTCCGCTTCGCGAACGACAACTTCGCTCAGGATGACAGAGCTATGCGCAGGGCTATCGGTGCTGCCTTAGCGCGTGCCTTAGCGCGTACTGCCGCAGTGTTTTTCATACTGTTCGATGATGAAGTGATCGGTCATGCCGGCGATGTAATCGCAGACTACGCGCGGGAGGGATTCCTGTTCCGCTTTCTCCTGGTAGTAGTGGGGTAGGGCTGAGGGATTGCTCATCCAGAAGGCGAACAGTTCGGTGACGATGCGTTCGGCGTCGTCTTTTTCTCCTGCCAGCGACGGACTGTAGTAGAGATTTTCGTAGAGGAAGTCCTTGATCTGCTTGCGTTCCGCCTCGACCTCGGTGCTGAACGCGACGAGCCGCTCTTTGTGAAGTCGAACATCGGCGAGAGTTTCGACTCCCGCCTGCTCCAGCCGGGCTTGCGTGTGGGTAATCAGATCGCCGGCCATGCGATTGAACACGCGTTTGAGTGCCTCGTTGAATTGCAGCTTGCTGGGCGCATCGGGATAAATCTGAACGACCTCGCGGAAGAAACGTTCGAACACGGGCACGCCTTCGCGAATCTGGTCGAGCGTCAGCAGATGCGCTTCGTAGCCGTCGTCCAGATCGGCGGTGTTGTAGCCAATTTCATCGGTTAAGTCGACGAGCTGGGCTTCGAGTGGAGGACGCTGGTCGAGTAAATATTCCGCCAGCTCCGGATGCTTCGCCGGATCGTAATCGCGGGAGTGCTTGATGATGCCTTCGCGGACTTCGAAAGTGAGGTTCAGGCCGCGAAAGGCGGCGTAGCGCTGCTCGAAATCCTCGACGATGCGCAGGGCGTGCAGGTTGTGATCGAAGAACAGGCCATGTTCGCGCATGGCAGAGTCGAGAGCCTTTTCGCCGGCATGGCCGAAGGGAGGATGGCCGAGATCGTGCACCAGAGCCAGCGCTTCGGCAAGATCGACGTTAAGAGCGAGGGCTGCCGCGACGGTGCGCGTGATCTGCGAGACTTCGATGGTGTGGGTGAGCCGGTTGCGGAAGTGGTCGGAATAGCGGCGGGTGAAAACTTGCGTTTTATCCACCAGGCGGCGAAAGGCGCGGGCGTGGATGACACGATCACGGTCGCGCTGGTAGTCGTTGCGATAGGGATGAGGCGGTTCAGGGAAACGGCGTCCGCGGGAAAGTTCCACCTGCACGGCGTAGCCGGCCAGCATGCGAAGAGTTTAACAGGTGGGAGTGCCGGGTTGCGAGTACGGGGTAACGAGAACGAATCGTCTTGTTCGGTACTAGCGACTAGGTACTCGGTACCGCTTACTGGTTCTGCGAATCTTCCTTGGCCAAGCGTACTTTGGCGGCGTCGAGCTTCTTTTGCGTGGCCACCAACAGATCGGTTTCGACTTCAGCGGGGACAGTTTTATTCCATTCTTCGACGGCGCGTTCCCAGTGAGCGGCGGCCAGTTTCAAGCGTCCGGTCTTCTGGAAAAGATCGCCGAGATGATCCTGCACGGTTGGGTCCGAACTCATCCGCAGAGAGGCTTTGTTGAGATTCTCTTCGGCGAGATCGTACTTGCCAAGTTTGAAGTAGGCCCATCCCAAAGAATCCAGATAAGCGCCGTTGGTGGGATCGAGGCTGACCGCCAGCTTGATCTGGTTCAGGGAATCTTCGAGTTGCACGCCGCGGTCGGCATTCATGTATCCGAGATAATTGAGAGTAACGGCACTCTGAGGGTTAGCGGCGAGCACCTTCTTGAATTCCGCTTCCGCCAAGTCGTATTTTTTCTCGCGCTCGTAGGTGGAACCGCGAAGGAAATCAATGTTTTCTTTGTCTTCGGCCTTGGTGGAAAGCAATTCGGCTTTGTTGAGAGATTCCTCGGCATCGCTCCAGCGCTTGAGGCGCGTATACATGATAGCCAGCCGGACATAGACTTCGCGATCTTCTGGCTTGCCGGTGAGCAAGGACCGTACGTCCGCGAGAGGCTTGTCGGGATTGCCGGTATCTGCGAGTTGGGCGTCGAGAACCATGCGCAGTTCGCGATCATCGGGCATCTTTTGCACGGCTTCTTTAGCGGCGGCAGTAGCCTGCGGCCATTCCTTGGCTTCGCGGTAAGTATCGATGACATCCTGATAACCGGTTTTCGTGTTGTCATCGCCGAGCGGAATCATTTTGCGGAAGGCCTCGACTGCGGCAGGATAATTTTCCTGATCGCGGTAGACCATGCCCAGGCGCTCGATAAAGATTCCGCGATTGTTGCGGTCAGCTTGCGAGTAGGCGCTGTCGGCCTTCTCGGTTTTCTTCAACAGATCCTGGAGAAGCTTGATGGCTTCGTCGTAACGGCCCTGAGCCTCATAAACCACGGCGATGTTATAAGGAACCTCTAGCGCATCGGGGACCATGTCCTGAGCTTTTTTCAAACTGTCGAGCGCCTCATCATATTTGCCCTGCCGGCGATAGATTTCCGAGATGCGGAGATAGGTCTGAGCGTCCTCTGGATTGGCATCGGCGATCACTTTGTACTGATCGAGCGCGGCATCGATCTGGCCATCGTTCAAAAGATTTTCAGCCAGGCCGCGAATGGCGTCGAGATTATCGCGGTCCAAGCGGACAGCATGTTTGAAGGCGTCAATCGCGCTTTTATAATCCTTGCGCTGTTCGTAAGTGGCGCCGAGCGCGGCATACAGCTTGGCGGAGCGGCCGGTATCGGGCACCGCGCTCAGCACCTGCAGAGCGTGAGCCGTGTCGCCTTCATCGGTGTAGAGCAGAGCGAGGGTAGTGACGGCTTCTTCCGAATCGGGATCCAGCTTGACTGCGACCTTGAGTTCATCTTCCGCTTTCCGCAAATCATTGTTTAGGCGGTAGAGACGGCCGAGAAGCAGGTGGTCATCCACATTGGTGGGCTCAATTTTGACGATCTCTTCGTACTGCTCGATGGCCAGCTTAAGCACGTTCTCGGAGCCGTTGCCGTTGCCCGGCATATCGCCGAGAGAACGCAGATAAATCCGGCCGAGCAGCTTGTGAGCTTCAAGATTGTTGGGATCGCGTTTGATGATGTCTTGCGCCTGGAGCACGGCATCGCGAATGCGGCCAGTCTTCACGTAGAGCTCCGCCAAGCCGGCGGTCAGAAATTCGGAAGAGGGATCGGCGTCGATGGCGAGACGGTATTCCTCCATCGCTTTATTCGCGAGTTCGCTGCGTCCGTAGGCGGTGACCTGTTCTTCGTACAAATGCGCCAGCGTGTAGTGGTAATAGGCGGCGGCATGGTCCACTTTGTGGGGCGAGGCGGGCGCGGGTTTGGAGTCGCTGGGCTTCGTCTCCGCCGGTTTTTCAGCCGGCGTAGCTGGACTGGTTTGAGCGGACGCGAGCGCCGCTGCGAGGAATGAGAACACAAAAGCTAGGCGAAAAATTCGATTCATGCTTGACCTGACGACGCTGGAATTGATTGCGAGAAAACTATTAGAGCTGAGCGCACTTCCCGAATACATAATCATTGGATGCAAGACCGCCGGGGCTGGGGTGCTCTAATTCTAACCTGTTCCGCGTCCGAAGGGGAAAAACTGTGCAGGCTGCGCTGGCCGCCACCAAGCGGAAGTACAGGGACCGAGGGGACTTGCAGAGTTCATTGTCAAGTTTGGTAAAGGCTTCAGTGGCGGAAATGGCGGACTCCGGTGAAGAGCATGGCGAGTCCCAGGCGGTCGGCGGCTGCGATGACCTCGGGATCGCGCTGCGAGCCTCCGGGCTGGATGATGGCTGTCGCGCCCGCCTTCGCAATTTCCTCGACGCCGTCGGGAAACGGGAAGAAAGCATCGGAGGCGGCGACTGTTCCCTGCAGTGGCAGTTGAGCTTTCATGGCGCCGAGTTTGGCGGAGTCGACGCGGCTCATCTGGCCGGCGCCGACGCCGACGGTCTGTCCCTCGCGCGCGTAGACGATGGCGTTCGACTTGACGTGCTTGCAGACTTTCCACGCGAACAGCAGGGCGCGAGTTTCTTCGGGCGTGGGAGCGCGCTGGGTTACGACTTTGAGATCGACATCCTGCAGGGGGCGAGAGTCTGAATCCTGTAACAGGATTCCGCCGGAGATGTTTTTCAGGACCCACTTTTGCGGTGCGGCGGTGACTTCGACGAGGCGGAGATTTTTTTTGGTCGCGAACTTTGCCTTTGCGGCTTCGTCGAAGGCAGGCGCGGCGATCACTTCGAGGAAGAGTTTGTGCATTTCTTCGGCGGCCTCGGCGTCGATGGGACGGTTCACACCGATCACGCCGCCGAAGGCGGAGACGGGATCGCATTCCAACGCACGCTTGTAGGCTTCGGTGAGAGTCTTGCCGGTGGCCGTGCCGCAGGGATTGGTGTGCTTGATGATGGCGCAGACGGGTTCGTCGAATTCGGGCTCGTTAAATTCCTGGGCGAGATCCCAGGCGGCTTGGAGGTCGACGATGTTGTTGTAGGAAAGTTCTTTGCCCTGGATCTGGAGGGCGTTGGCCACGCCGACGCCTGAGCCGTCCGAATACATGGCGGCCTTCTGGTGCGGATTTTCGCCGTAGCGCAGGTCGAGGGTTTTCTTGAAGAACAGGCGAAGGGTTTGCGGGAAACTGCCTTGGCTTTGCGGGAGATGAAAATCGGCTGGGATTTGTTCGAGCGTGGAAGCGATGGCGGAGTCGTAGGCAGCGGTGGTGGCGAAGGCTTTCTGGGCGAGCCGCCACTTGGTTTCGAGCGAGAGCGCGCCGCTGGAGCGGGATAGCTCTTCGGCAATGGCCGGGTAATCGGCCGGCGACGTGACTACAGCAACGTCGTGAAAATTCTTGGCGGCGGAGCGGATCATGGAAGGTCCACCGATGTCGATGTTCTCGATTAATTCTTCGAAAGCTACGCCGGGCTTGGCGGCGGTTTTCTCGAAAGCGTAGAGGTTCACGACGACCATGTCGATCGGCTGGATGCCATGCTCGGCGACGGCTGCGGTGTGCGCGGGATTTTCGCGGCGATGCAGGATGCCGCCGTGAACCTTGGGATGCAGCGTCTTTACGCGGCCATCGAGCATCTCGGGGAAGCCAGTGAGTTCGGAAATGTCTTTGACGGTGATGCCGGAGTCGCGCAGCAATTTGGCCGTGCCTCCGGTGGAGATGAGTTCGATGCCGAGGCTGGAGAGCTGGCGCGCGAACTCGACGAGGCCGGTTTTGTCGGTGACGCTGAGGATAGCGCGCTGGATGCGGGAAGTGCTGCGGGACATGATCGGCCTCGGATATGAAGGATGAGTGCGTGGCGACCGAAGATTCTATCAGCAATCTTCCCTACCTCGGGCTCCGCGCTCGCATCGCAGCGACGGATTTGACGGCCATGGCCCCTAACACCTGTTGGTCCACGTCAGCGAGCTTCTTGATGTAGAGGCAGCCCTTGCCGGTCGTGTGCTTGCCGAGCTTTGCGAGCAGGGCCTTGGAGTCGCTGGATCCAGTCACGTTATAGAGAACATTTGCGGCCTTACGCGGCGAAAAGCCAATCAGCGGCATATCGCCCTCGCGCCCGCTCTCGTATTTGTAGTGGTAGCTGCCAAAGCCGATAATCGACGGCCCCCACATCTTCGGCTTTTCCCCAGCCGCACTTTGCATTAGCTTGACGAGAGCCTTCGCATCTGCGCGCCTGGCCGAGTCCGTTAGGGCATCGATAAATGCCGCCACGCTTAATTTGGTGGGTTTCGTCTTGTTGTCCGCCATTTTCCTGCCTTTCGTCTCTTCCAAAGCTAACCTACCCGTGGATGATAGCCTACCCGGAAAGCTACGGTGACGCTGAGAATGGCACGCTGGATTTTGTAAGTGCTGCGGGACATGATCGGCCTCGGATGTGAAGGATGAGTGCGGAGCGACCGAAGATTCTATCAGTCGTGGGTCGTTGGGCGAGGACTCCTCTAATAAATCTGGTCGGCACTGGTGAAATGGCAGAGGTATCAACGCTGCCTACTAGGAAAATCACGATGCGCCCTACCAGCAGTTCGGCGGGTGACTGCCGTCCCCCAACTCGATACCACGGTCGCCAGCATAATGACACTTGCCAGCGCAACTGTCGAGCGCAGGCCATTGCGCCAACTGCAGTGTGAGGAAAGGTCGAGAAACTAACGACCGAAGACGGCCCCTCTACGACTTCGCCTTGGCCTTCAGCTTGACGTGGCCTTCGGTGAGTTCGACGGAGAATTCGACGTCCTGGCAGTGGTACTGTTTGCGGATCTGCTCCGTCTTTTTCTGCACGAAGGTGGAGAAGGAATCCAGGTTGCCGGAGATACTCTCGCCCGCCTTTTTCTTGGCTGCGACCAGAGTGTTGTAGAGGCGCTCCACCTGTTCTTGTTCACTCTGATCCACGTTATGCAAGGTGAAGGGCTGGGAAGTGGCTCCGGCAGAAGCTGCGGCTGCATGGCTTAAGCCGTAAACCGGATTGTGATGAGGCTTATGCTCCTCATCGGGGCGCACACCCTGGACAGAGAGAAGCGCGTCCTGGGGACGGCGGTAGCCTTCCTCGCGGATGCGAGATTTCTTGCGCCACAGGTCGCTGTAGATGGCGTAGCGCTGGGCCATTTCGTTATAGCGGAAGCGCTGGGTGAAGCTCATGCGGCCGCCGTCGGAAAATTTGCGTAACAGCGAGAGGACCTTCCACTCGATGTCGGTGGGCGGCCGCTTCGTAGGATTGCTGAAATAAACTTCGTACTCGATCTTCAGCCGGCGGAGCTGAGTCTCGAGTACATTTAATTCTTCATCGGTGGTCAAAGAAAGTCTCCAGGTCAACAGTGTAGTGAGAAGGAGCGCTGGCGGCGAGGTACCCGGCGGTCACCGGAGGACATGGTACTGAAGTAAGCTATTTGCCCTTAGCCTTTAGCTCTTAAGCTCTTCGAGAAGGTGTTTCAAGCATATCCATCTTTCCTACCCACCGGTGGTTTGACAGGTGCGTGGGTACAGGCAACAATTCATCCGAATGAGCCACCCGATTCCACTTTCTTCGTACATCCTCGTTTTTGAAGTTGTGAGCGTTGTCGGTATGCCCCTGCTACTGCTTGGAATCCGATGGGTCTCCCATTTGAAGATTGTGGCGAAGGTGTGGGGTTGCGTCCTCATTCTTGGATTGCTTTTGCAGGCCTTGGCTATTGGGTACGAGCGGACATATACATTCCCGATGCGATGGTCCCTGGACGTCCCGGATGCAATTCGCAGCCAAGTCGGGCCGGTACCCGGTTTCGTCAACCAGAGGGCAGTGGTCTTCAGCCGGCCCCCGTTGACGGAGGACTCGCCAGGAAACCACGTTTGCTATCAAATCTTATTCTCCGATGCGCTTGCCAGGCGGCTGCAGGAAATGCATCATGACGTCGTCAATGTGGAGTATGACGTAACATTCCGATTTGACACGCCGATTTTCTATCATTCGCCAAGATTACAGGGAGATGACCGGAATACCACCATGGGCGGGATGGGCTATATGAGCTTTGGACGCGGAACCTCGGGATACACCTGCTTCCCTGGACCCGGTCTGTTCAAGTGAACTGTGTGAAGAGCTAGTGGCTAAGAGCTTATTTCCCCGAATTCGCCGCCATCTTCTTGACCATGGCGAGCACCAGCTTGCGGTCGCTTTCGTTGAGGTTGGTGGCGTAGCGGCGGACCTGGCTCAGGAAGCGGACTTCGTCATCGGAAAGTTGCGGCAGTCCCTTGGAGCCGTTGCTGTGGCCGGATTCGGAGAAGAACTGCGAGAGCGCGATCTCCATGGCCCCGGCGATTTTCGACAGCGTATCGAGGGAAGGGATGGTGTGGCCATTTTCCACGCGTGACAGGTAGCAGCGCAGCAGGCCGGTGCGCTTCTCGATGTCTCCCTGAGACATACCTTTTTGCAGCCGGTAGTTTCTAATGGTCTCGCCGATGTTAATGGTCGGAAGCATTGCGGGATGCGACATAGTAACCAGATCGGCATCTTCTGGCAAGTGGAAATTAGTGCCATATCAAAACCCATGATGAATCGGGGCTTGACAAGGGCGGGCGTCTTTATGCTTAGACAGCGTACAAGCAACCGCCGAGCGCAATTCGAGCGGCGCGGCAGCCGCGGTTCGGAATTATTTTTTTAAATTCTGCGCCAGGAAGCTGACGGTTCGCTTCCATGCGTCCTCGGCATCGGCGGCGCGGTAGCCGGTTTTATTGTTGGGGTTTTCGAAGGCATGGCCGGCATCGTCGTAGATCTTGATGTCGACCTCCTTTCCCTGCGCTTTCATGGCGGCCTCAAATTTGTGGACGTCATCGGGCGTAATGCCCTGATCCTGGCCTCCGAACAGTCCGAGGACAGGGGCATTGATTTTCTTGATGGTATCGGCGTCGGCGGCCAGATGGCCGTAGTTGATCACGTCGGCGGCGAGAGTTGGTTGCTCCAGCGCAACGTCCAGCGAATAGCCTCCGCCCATGCACCAACCGATGGCGCCGATGCGGTCTTTCTTGACGTTGGGCTGGGATTGGAGAAATTCAAAAGCGGAGCGCAGGTCGCGCTTGGCGCGGTCGTCGGGCACTCCGCGCATGAGTTCGTGCGCCATGTCGGGCGTGGTGGCAACTTTGCCGCGGTATAAATCAATGGCCAGCGCCTCGTAACCCTGGTCGGCCAGTTTAGAAGCTTGATCTTTGACCCAGTCGTTCAATCCCCACCATTCATGAATGACGATGAGCGCGGGAAATGGGCCTTTGCCGGCGGGCGTGTAGAGCACCGCCTGGACCGTGTCATCGCCGCTTTTGTAGGAAACGGATTTGCTGTCGGCGGCGAAAGATTGGGACGCGAAGAGGGCGACAAATAGCAGCAGGTAGATTTTCTTCATGGTTTCAGCCTTTCGAAAAGCGCAGTCACAATTCCAATTCCATGTACATCGCGCCCGCAATAGGATTCGGGCGGTAAGGAGCGATTTCTTTGAACCCGAGCTTGCGATACATGGCAACCGCATCTTTCATCACCGGCTCGACGGTGTCAAGACGCATTCGTTGATAGCCGATCTGGTGCGCCTCGGCGATGATGCGCTCCGCCAAGGCACGTCCCAGGCCATGGCCACGAAACTGCGAACGCAGGTACAGGCGCTTCATTTCGCAGATGCCCGGCTCTACCTTGTGGAGCGCGACGCAGCCGGCAAGTTGATTTTTGTATTCTGCGAGTAGAAGGCGGCCTTGCGGCGGCGCGTAGTCGCCCGGGAGCTCCGCGAGCTCTTTGTCAAAATTCTGGAAGCAGAGGCTGAAGCCGAGGGACTGCGCGTACTCCAGGAATAATTCACGGGCCCGCGCGACTTGGGCGGGCGATTCCGCTTGAATGATCGAAAGGCCTTTCACCGCCGAGGACGGAGAGAACGCCGAGGAACGTCGGGAATATTGCGCTTTCGCCGAATCCAGTTTCATTGTTCTTCTCTGCGCTCTCGGCGTACTCGGCGGTTAAAGTTTCTTCATCCCATCAGCATCCCGCCATTCACGTTTAGCACGTGGCCAGTAATGTAGGAAGCTTCGTCGGACGCGAGAAACGCGACGGCGCTGGCTACATCGGCGGGCGAGCCCACACGGCCGAGCGGAATCTGTTTGGCGGCGTTCTGTTTGAATTCGTCGCCGAGCGCCTCGGTCATGGCGGTTTCGATGAAGCCGGGGGCCACGGCGTTGCAAGTAATGTTGCGCGATCCCAGTTCACGGGCAATGGCCATGGTCAATCCGATTAGGCCGGCCTTTGAAGCGGAGTAATTTGCCTGTCCCGCCTGGCCGATCTGGCCAAAGACGCTGGCGATGTTGATGATGCGTCCCCAACGCTGCTTGAGCATTGAACCGGTGACCTGCTGGATACAGAGATATGCCGAGGTGAGATTTGTTTGCAGGACGGCGTCCCAGTCGGCGCGCTTCATGCGTAGGACGAGTTGGTCGCGCGTAATGCCGGCGTTGTTGACCAGGATATCGATCTTGCCGAACTGCGCGATGGTGGCCTTGATGGAGGCCTTAACTTGCTCTTCGTCGGTAACGTCGAGAGCGCAAGCGACGGCCTTGCCACCGGCGGCGGCGATTTCACTTACCAGTCCGTTCAGCTTTTCCTGATTGCGCGCGGCCGCGGCAACAACCACGCCCGCGGTGGCGAGCTTCAATGCGCAGGCTCGTCCAATGCCTTGCGACGCGCCGGTGATGAACGCCACCCGTCCTGAAAGGGACATTTAGGTTCTCCAAAATTAATTCGATTCTCGACTGAAGACCGGAACGAGAGATTATACGGGACGGCTCCACTCGGCGCGCGTCAGTTGGCGCGTTCCTTCGGCGATTTTGTTGACTGCTACGATATCCACAGCGGGCACCCGCAAACGCATTGCGCAATGCTCGTTCGCCGATTAACATTCGAACACTCCCATGACTCCAATCGTGACTAGTGAAGTGATTGCCATGCCTGAATCTTCCAACCAGAAATCATCCGCAGATTCGGCTTTGTCCAACTCTGGGCACCGGTCGCCGCAGAGGGCTTCGGCTGCGGAGAATCCCGTAGCTCCTGAAAATTTGCGGCCCGAAGAGCCTTCCACCGAAGTGTTCGCCGTCTATGGCGTTGAGCCGGAAATACAGGCCTATGCCATGGCCAAGTATTCGCGCTCGGCACTGTCGATGAAGGAGTCGCTGCGCGAGATCAGCGCACAGAAGGCGGAAAAGTTTCTCAACACGTTTTACTTCCAGTACGGTCATCGCTCGATTGCCGATCTGGCGCACATTGCTCTGGCAGTCGAAAGGCTCTCGATTCTGGCGGCGATCGAATTGGCTGACGAACAGCGCTGGGATGGGCAGGAGCGCTCGACCCGTTATCAGGACTTCAAAAAGAGTGGTTACTACACACCCGACTTCGGCGACGATAATGAAGCCCGCAAGCTCTACCGCGAGACGCTGGATTTTCTTTTTGCCGAGTACGAAACGTTCTCCGCGCACATGACGCAACACCTGATCAGCATCACTCCGAAGCCTGCCGAGATGAAGCAGGAGGCGTACGAGCGCACGCTGAAGGCGCGGGCCTTCGACATTACGCGCTACCTGCTGCCGCTGGCTACGAATACTTCGCTGGGGGAGATCGTCAACGCGCGGACTCTGGAAACGCAGGTGGCGCATCTGCTCTCGCACACGCACAAGGAAGTGCGGGTGCTCGGCGAGTCGTTGAAGAAGGCGGCAACGTCGGCGGCTTACAACGTGAATGCCGAATCTTTGCGCGGGTTGGTAGAGGAGATTCGGAAGCTGAGTCCGGAGCTGGGCGTGCGGGCCGAACAGGAGGTGCTGCACGAGGTTCGGGTCGCACCCACCCTGGTGAAGTATGCGGACCCGAATCCGTATGAGATGGAAACGCGGCGCGAGTTGCGGCAGGCGGCGCGTGAGCTGATGAAGAGCGAGTCGGTCGCGCCGTCGAAAGCGATCGTCGATCTGCTCGATGAGGAGCCGCTCGAAGTCGAGATTGCGACCACTTTGCTGTACGAGCACTGCCACCACTCTTACCGGCAGGTGCGGCAGGCGCTGCAGGTTTCAGGAGAGAGATACCGGCGAGAGATCATCGACCTCGGCCTGCGGCATCGTGGCAAGCACGACGAAATGCTGCGCGGCTTCCGCGCCGGGCAGCAGTTCCGCTTTGACATCCTCATGGATACGGGCGGCTTCCGGGACATGCACCGTCACCGGCGCTGCATCCAGGTGATGCAGGGGTTCACCACGCAGCACGGTTACGAGATGCTGCTCGACGTGGAAGATGCGGGCATGCGGTTGCAATTCGAAGCAGCCATGCGGCGGGTGCAATCGGCGGTGGAGAAGCTGGCCGCGCGCAGCGCGCCCGAGGCGGAAGAGAATTCGCAGTACGCGATTCCGCTGGCGTATCGCAAGCGCGCGTTGTTCAAGATGGACTTCGCCGAGGCTGTGTACATCTCCGAGCTGCGCACCACGCCAGCGGGACATGTTTCCTACCGCAACGTGGCCTATGCGATGTATGAGGCCGTGGCGCGGAAGTATCCGGCGCTGGCCAAGTATTTCCGGGTGCACGATGTCACGGCACCGGTGGATTTGCTGCAGAGGTAGTCGGCCCCCTGAAAAGTAACTCAAACGGCTTGTCATCCTGAGGCAGCGGAGTCCTCAGTAAAGCCGAGGACTCTCAACGAGGGACCTGTGTACCTAGCTGGCGCCGGTGACGCTGCCGACGAATCCAGTAGGTCCCTCGACCGCGAAAAGCGCGGCCTCAGGATGACAGTTGACGGACGAAGCTCGTGGCTCGGGAACTCGCATCTTTTCTTCGCATCGACTATGATCGCAGCCTTGGTCACTGCCATGAGGCCGGCGGCTCTTCTGGTTGCGCTATCGTTCCTGCTCTGCAGTTTCGCCCCGCCGTTGAGCGCATGGGACGGCGGCGACTGGCCCGCCGGCGCTGTCGCCCTGTCTGCCGACGATTTCGACTGGCGCGCGACGGTTCCCTATCTCTTTGCCGCCGCCGCACTGCCCGGGGAGCAGGGGATCAGGACCGTGCTGGAACATTCCGACGTGCTTCGCGCCTATGTGGCGAACGAGGTTCGAGCGGAGTGCCGCCCCGACAAGGGCAGGTGCGCCGCAAAACGCGAGGGTTTTACGATGGACGGAGAAGTGACCAAGAGGATTGACGGGATCATACGGGAAGGCATGGTCCATCAGCACAAGAGCACGGTCGTGGACTGCCCCTTGAAACAGCCTTTTCCTTTCTCTGAGATTTCCGCTCTGAGAAGCGAGAAGCAACAGGATGCTTACCTCGTCCTTCAATTTGCCGATCGCAGCTACACTGCGGCTCAGGTGCAGGCCAAGTACGGTGCCCCGGATGACACCGACATTTTTCAGGAGTACAGCATTTTCAAGTACCGACTGGACAGCCCAAGTTACCGCAGCAGGGCAGTGTTCGAGATTGATCCCGTGGATGGGGCGGTGATGAAGATAGCGATCAGCTTGAAAACCAGGAGCCGTCACTAAGCGGTGCCACTTCAGGAATTATAACGCCGACCATTTTGGGAAGTTTTCAACAACATATTCCATTTTCGCCTTTGTTTCGCCTTGATCTGTGTGTATAATCCGGCCAGATCAGTTCTGCACTCTTGAAGGAGCCACACTTCCATGGCGGATGAACGGGGTAAGGCGATTGAGTTAGCGTTTGCGCAGATTGAAAAGCAGTTTGGCAAAGGTTCGATCATGCGGTTGGGGTCGAAGGAAGCGATCGTACCCATCTCGGTAATTCCGACAGGTTCGATTTCTTTCGACGCGGCTCTGGGCGTGGGTGGCTTTCCGCGGGGGCGCGTGGTGGAGGTGTTTGGGCCGGAATCTTCCGGCAAGACCACCATCACGCTGCAGGTGATTGCCGAGGCGCAGAAGGCCGGCGGCATGGCGGCGTTTGTGGATGCCGAGCACGCGCTCGATCCCGGCTACGCCAAGAAGCTGGGCGTTGACGTCGACAACCTGCTGGTCTCGCAGCCGGACTACGGCGAACAGGCGCTCGAAATTACGGAGGCGCTGGTGCGCTCGAATGCCATCGACGTGCTGGTGGTTGACTCGGTGGCGGCGCTGGTGCCCAAGGCCGAACTCGACGGCGAAATGGGAGACAGTCACATGGGGCTGCAGGCGCGGCTGATGTCGCAGGCCCTGCGCAAGCTGACGGGAACGGTTTCGAAGTCGCGCACCTGCCTGATTTTTATCAACCAGATCCGGGAAAAGATTGGCGTGATGTTTGGCAATCCTGAAACCACCACGGGCGGGCGCGCGCTGAAGTTTTATTCCTCGGTGCGCGTGGATATTCGCCGCATCGCAGCGATCAAAGATGGTGACGTAGTCACGGGTTCACGAACTCGCGTGAAAGTGGTGAAGAACAAGGTAGCCGCGCCTTTCCGCGAGGCCGAGTTCGACATTCTGTACGGCGAAGGCATTTCGCGAGAAGGCGACTTGCTCGATATCGCGGTGAACAATAATATCCTCGAAAAATCAGGGTCATGGTTCAGCTACAAGGGCGAGCGCATCGGCCAGGGGCGCGAGAACGCGCGCCAGTTTCTCAAAGACAACAAAGACACCATGGCCAAGCTGGACACGGAAGTGCGCAAGGCGCTGGGGCTGATTGCGACGCCTGCGCAAGCGCCACCGGCAGCGGGGCAGGTACAGGCTCCGCCGCAAGGAGCGCGAGTGACTACCATGCCGAGTGCTGCTCCCGAGGCGGCCAGGGCACCGATAGCGGCCAAGCGGTAAATTTCTTAGGCTTGTCATCCCGAGCGGAGCGAGGGACCTTGGTGTTTGCCTGCCCAGTCTCTGATTTGGGCTGCGGGCAGAAACCAAGGTCCCTCGCTGCGCTCGGGATGACAAACCTCTGGACTAGCGTACATGCGATTGCCATACTCCGTGCCTCCCGCATAGAATCTCTATTCAGCTCGGCGGCTTCCTGCGAGGACCATTGACCAAAGTCAGCGCCCTTTATCCCGGTTCTTTCGATCCGCCTACCAACGGGCACCTCGACCTGATCGAGCGGGGCGCCAAGATTTTTGAAGAATTGGTGGTCGGCATTTTGCGGAACTCGGAAAAAAGTCCGATGTTCAGCCTGGCGGAGCGGCTGGAGATGCTGAAGACGCTTACCGCACACCTGAAAAATGTGCGCATCGAAGCCTTCCACGGACTGATGGTCGAGTACGCGAAATCCATCGACGCAACCTGCGTGTTGCGCGGGATTCGAGCCGTGAGCGACTACGAATACGAATTGCAGATGGCCCTCATGAACCGCAAGCTCGAACCTACGCTGGAGACCGTCTTCATGATGCCCGCGGACAAGTACTCCTACGTGAGTTCACGGCTGGTGCGCGAAGTGGCACAGGCGGGTGGTCCGGTGCGAGGTTTGGTCCCGGAGTTTGTCGAGCAGAAGCTGCGCGAAAAGCTTGAGCCTGCATACAAATTTCACGACGAAATGCAGGAAGCCGCGGCTCGAGTTCCAGCCCGAAAAGAAAGGAAAAGGAAATCATGACGACCGCCACCACGGAAGCACTCCGGCTTACGGATCGAATCAACCGCATTGAACCCTCAGCCACGATGGCGGTGGTGGCCGAAGCCGACAAGCTGCGCGCGCAGGGCATCGACGTGGTTGACTTCGGCGCCGGCGAGCCGCATTTTGCCACGCCGCAACACATCAAGGACGCAGCGATCGCCGCCATTCAAGGCAACTTCACCAAATATACGGCGGTCCCGGGCACGCCCGAGTTGCGTGACGCCATCGTGCACCGTCATGCGGTTGATTTCGATTCCGATTATCGACGGGAAGAAGCCATCGCCTCGACCGGCGGCAAGAATGCCTTGTTCAATGCGATCCAAGTGCTGGTCGATCACGGCGACGAAGTGATTCTTCCGGTGCCCTACTGGGTTTCGTTCAAGGATATCGTTCGCTACGCGGGCGGCCAGAATGTGTTGCTGGAAACCGACGAGTCGCAGGGCTTTCGGGTTACGGCGGAGATGGTTGCGAGCCTGATCACGCCGCGGACCAAGGTCATCATTCTGAATTCGCCTTCGAATCCCTCGGGCGCGGTGATGAGTGCAGAGGATCTGACCGCAGTGGTTCGCCTGGCGCACGAGCGCGGAATCTGGGTGCTCTCCGATGAGTGTTATGTGTATCTGAATTACACGGGCAAGAATTTTTCTGTCGGATCGCTGCGCGAATACAAAGAGCGCATCGTCGTGCTGGGTTCGCTCTCGAAGACTTATGCCATGACGGGCTGGCGACTGGGCTACGCGCTCGGTCCGACGGCGGTGGTGAGCGCAATGTCAAAATTGCAGAGCCAGTCCACCTCGAACCCCACATCGATTGTGCAGAAGGCGGCTGTAACGGCGCTGAAAGGGCCACAGGAGTGCGTGGAACAAATGCGGCGCGAGTATATTCAGCTGCGCGATCACGTGGTGAAAGGGTTGCGCTCGATTCCTGGCGTGACGTGCACACTGCCCGAGGGCGCGTTTTATGCCTATCCGAACATTTCCACGTTTCTAGGACGCGGCAGCGTGAAGTCGGCCTCAGACGTCGCGGGAAAATTACTTAGGGAGGCGCACGTGGCCACAGTGCCGGGAGAGGGCTTCGGGACCGGCGACCACATCCGAGTTTCGTATGCAACCTCGAAGGCGGAACTCGATCGCGGGATCGAACGCATGCGAAAGTTTTTTGCCTCGCTGTAGTCGAATGGCCGAGTCCAGCTAAGGCCGTGTATTCTCGAACGGCCTTTTTTAGTCTGATAACTTTTCATGGGCAATCTATATCCGTTCCTGATGCTTCCGCGATTCGATCCCCGCCCGTGGGGCACACATGATCTGTCGCCGATTTATCCCAATCACCAATTCGCGGAAAAAATTGGAGAAGCGTGGCTTACTGGCGACGATTGCAAGGTGGCGAATGGACCGTTTACCGGGCAGACACTGGCGCAGCTCTGCGCGAAATACGAACGCGAGTTTGTGGGCGACGCCGCCCGCGATGCGCGGCGCTTCCCATTGCTGCTGAAGTTTCTCTTCCCGCACGAAAAACTCTCGGTACAGGTTCATCCCGATGACGAGCAGGCCCGCCGCGTGAACCAGCCATGGGGCAAGACTGAGTGCTGGTACGTGGCGCATGCCAAGCCGGGATCGCAAATCGCATTGGGATTGAAACCTGGTGTGACTGTCGCTCAGCTGGAGCATGCTATTCATGGAAAGCATGCCGAAGATTTGTTGAACTGGCTTAACCTCTACACCGGCGACATGATCTATGTTTGCGGTGGAACGGTGCACACGCTGGGTCCTGGCTCGGTGATCATCGAGACGCAACAACAATCAGACACGACTTACCGTTTATATGATTACGGACGGCCACGTGAACTCCATCTGAAAGAAGGACTGGCTGCGGTGAAGCTGCAAGTTGCATCCGGGAAAGTAGTTCGACCGGCTCCAAAGCAAATTCGCGGCAGCGACAACCGGCAGGCTTCACTGGTGGCCGCCCCTTATTTCGTGGTGGATATGTTTGAGATAAAGCAACCGCAGGAACTGAGTACGCGCATGGATTCGGGCAAGTGTTCCGCGCAAATCCTGGTAGCGGTGGAAGGCTGTGGCATAGTGGAAGCGGGCGGCTCGGAATCGGTCACGCTAACCAAGGGTGACGCGGTGGTGGTTCCCGCGTCGGTCGAGAATTTTAGCGTGCGACCACAGTGGACTTTGGAATTTCTAAGAGCGCGCGTTCCGGGAGCGGTATTGCCCGAACCTGAAACACGAATGTAGTGAGTGAAATCTCTCGATGCGCGCGAGCTATAGCACGTACAGCAAAGGGTAATGGCTTGAGTTCGCTGGAAATCAAGGAACTCGCGATGTGCGCATGTGCTGCGCTTGAAATTTTGTTTTTGTACAAATTGGCTCGGGATGTGAACGAGAAGCTCGAGCAGCAAGGCAACAGGCCAGTAACAAGAGAATATGGCTGGAACTACTTTAACCGTATCTTCAAGGAGCATGAGCGATTGTTCCCCGATAGCTCGGAGAGGACATGGTGGGTTCTGATATTTGTAATATCGGTCGTCGGATTCATAGTTGCCGATTTTTTCTAAACCTCAACCCGGACATTCAAGAAACGTGACCAAGAACTCAAACTTCTATCCCGTAATTCTTGCCGGCGGCCGGGGCACGCGTTTCTGGCCCTTGAGCCGGAAGAAGCGTGCCAAGCAGTTGCTCGCGCTCGACGGCAGGCAAACCATGATCCAACAAACGGTGGGGCGATTGCTTCCGCTCTCTCCTCCGAATCGCTTCTGGATCATTACCAACGACGATCTCCGTCCGGCGATTCTCAAACAGCTCCCAACGTTGCCGAAAGCGCAGGCGATTGCGGAGCCGGTAGGACGCAACACTGCTCCCGCCATCGGACTCGCCGCGTTTCTTTTGCTGCGCGAGCATCCCGATGCGGTGATTGGAATGTTCCCCTCCGACCATGTGATTGCCGATGAAAAAAGTTATCGCGCGACGATCGAACGCGGCGCGGAGATCGCCGCCAGCGGTGAAAACATTGTGGTTCTGGGCATCCCGCCGAACCGGGCTGAGACCGGATACGGATACATTGAAGCCGGAAGCGCTTCGGGTGGCGGCGCCCTGCGCGTGCGCCGTTTCACAGAGAAGCCCGACGCGGAGAAGGCTGCCGCTTTTGTGGCGGCGGGAAATTATTTCTGGAACAGTGGAATGTTCCTGTGGAGCGCTCGCACGCTGGCCAATGCGTTGCGTGAACATCTTCCGAAAAGCGCGCCCCTGCTGGAAGAGATTGCTGCAGCCTTCGGCACCCGCAAATTTGCCGCGAGTCTCCGCAAACTGTATCCGAAGTGTGAAAACATCAGTATCGATTACGCGGTTCTGGAACCGCGGTCAGCCAAGGGTGAGAGGGCAGGAAACATTTTCTGTTTGCCTGCGGATTTCGGCTGGAATGATCTCGGTTCCTGGACTGCCTTGCACGAACATCACACCGCAAAGAGCAGTCCAGTTGAGGGCAACATCATCCAAGGCGCGGGTGTGTTTGTTCTGAATGCTAACGGCAACTATGTGCATGCCCCGGACAAATTTGTGGCGGCAATCGGCGTGAGCGATCTGGTGGTGGTCGACACCCCGGACGCTTTGCTGATTACCACCCGGCAGAACGCGCAGGACGTTGGTAAAGTTGTGAAATATCTGGACGAGAAGAAGATGCATAAACTGGTGTAGAGAAAGTGGTCAGCGGTCAGTGGCTGGTGATCAGTCAAGCAATTTGTTTTCACTGGCCACAGGAGACTGGACACTGAACTTAAATGGCTCAAGAAATCAAGTTCGGAACCGACGGGTGGCGCGGCATTATTGCCGATGACTTCACGTTCGACAATGTGCGCCGAGTTGCCGGCGCAATCGCTTCTTATGTTTTGAAATACGAGGAGGCTTCACGCGGACTTTTCATCGGGTATGACACGCGTTTCGCTTCGCAACGTGCGGCGCAAGTGGCTGCGGAAGTGATCGCCGCCGCGGGTATCCGGGTGAAAGTGGCGGACGATTACACGCCCACTCCCGCGGTTTCCTATGCGGTGAAACAAAACGGCGCTGCGGGCGGAGTGATGGTCACCTCCAGCCACAATCCCTGGAACTGGAACGGAGTGAAGTTTAAAGGGAAGTTTGGAGGGTCGGCCACTCCAGCGATCATGAAACGGGTGGAAGAGGAATTACGCTCTGGAGCGATGCCGCGAGGTACGAAGGCAGCGGTTGAAGAGGTTGACCTCAAGAGCCCGTACATCGCTGCGGTTTGCAGGTTTGCCGACATGGATCTCATCGGCAAAGCCAAGTTCAAGGTTGCCATCGACTCCATGTACGGCTCGGGCCGCGGGATCCTTGCGGGAATTTTCCGCGAGCGCGGGGTTCAGCACATTGCCATCCGGGAGGAACTGAATCCTCTTTTTCCGGGCATCAATCCCGAGCCCATTGAACCGCATATTGCTCTGCTGCAGCAAACAGTGGTGCGTGAGAAGTGTGACGCCGGGCTGGCGACCGATGGCGATGCCGACCGCATCGGCGCGGTCGCAGAAGATGGCAGCTTTGTAGACTCGCACAAAATCTTCTGCGTGCTTCTGCGCTGGCTGCTGGAGCGCAAGAAGTGGTCCGGCGACGTGGTGCGCGCGTTCAACACAACCCGCATGCTTGACCGCATTGCCGCCAAGTATGGCCGCAAACTTTACGAAACGCAGATTGGATTCAAGTACATCGCCGATTTGATGATGGAGCACGACATCCTGATCGGCGGAGAGGAATCTGGCGGCATCGGTTACTCGCGCTTTCTGCCGGAACGGGATGGGGTGCTGAACTGCCTGCTGCTGGCCAATGTGATGGCGGAAGAAGGCAAGCCGCTGGGACAGTTGGTGGCGGACCTGCAACGCGAGTTCGGACCGCATTATTACGGCAGGCGCGATCTGCACATTCCAGAAGAGATCAAGCGGAGTGCGATTCAGCGGGCGCGAGCCGAGAGTACACAGAGTCTGGGGCGCTATCGCGTGGTGAAAAAAGAGAATCTCGATGGCATCAAGTTTTTTCTCGATGTTCCGACCGGTGGCAATGGAGCGGAAGCCTGGATCCTGTTCCGTGCTTCAGGCACGGAACCGCTGTTACGTGCGTACGCGGAGGCCGCTTCGCCGGAGTTAGTGACGGAGATCCTGACAGCCGCCGAGAGTTTTGTCAGCAACGGCTGATACGGAACTCTTTACATCTACCGAACTCCACATTTATCGCTGCGGTAATGCGATACTTCTAACTGAGCATGACGTTGGCCGAGAGCACATCTTCGAAGTCAAGCGATTCGCCCGAGGCGCGGCGTTACAACCGGATCCAGCGCTGGCTGGGGATCGCCGACTTTGTCATCGGCTCCGCGTTTCTCGTCGTGTTGCTGGTCACGGGTTGGTCGGGCTGGTTGCGCGATCTGGCTTTGCGGCGCGGATTCCAGAACTACACGCTCGCCGTCTTTTTGTATTTGTTCTTCCTGCTCTCGATCAGCAAAGTGCTGGGCCTGGGTCTCGACTACTACGGATTCCGGTTGGAGCGAAGGTTTCAGCTCTCTACGCAAAAACTGCGCTCGTGGTTGTGGGATGAAGTCAAAGGCTTTCTGGTGGGATTGGTGATGGCTGCGATCGTGGTGGAGTTGCTTTACTTCATGATTCGCCAATCCCCGCAACATTGGTGGCTGATCACGTGGGCGCTGTTCATGGGGCTATTCATTCTGCTGGCCCAGCTTGCGCCAGTGGTGCTGTTCCCGATCTTCTACAAGTTCGAGCCGCTGGACGATGAAGATCTGCGGCGACGGTTAGTGCAACTGGGAGAGCGAGCGGGGACGCGGGTGCGCGGAGTCTATCGCTGGAAGCTTTCGGAAAAAAGCAAAAAAGCGAATGCTGCTCTTACCGGACTCGGCAGCACACGGCGGATCATTCTGGCCGACACGCTGCTGGACAACTACGCTCCCGAGGAAATCGAAGCTGTTCTAGCGCATGAACTCGGACACCATGTTCATCGCCACATTTTGAAAAGCATTCTGGTGCAGGCGGGAATTACTTTGTTGGGTTTTTGGCTAGCGAATTTTGTGCTGCACTACGCGGTCGATCATCACATGTTCGAGGAGCTTTCCGATTTCGCCAACCTGCCCTTGCTGGCCATTACTGCGACCTTGCTTTCGCTTCTGCTGATGCCGGCGCTAAATGCATACTCGCGCTACAACGAGCGGCAGGCCGATCGCTATGCCTTTGAATCGATCGCCAGCGTCGAGCCGTTCATTTCGTCGATGAACAAGCTGGCACAGCAAAACCTGGCGGAGCGCACACCTGCAAAGTGGATCGAATTGCTGTTCCACTCACACCCTGCGATCTCACGGCGCGTGGCGGCTGCGGAAGAGTGGGGACGCGCACAAGGTGCAGGCCCACAAGCGTAATCTGCAAATTCTTTTGCCATCGAAGTGGAAGTGCGGAGTCAACGGCGGCGCAGAATCTCGGCCACGCGTTGCAGGTCTTCTTCGGTGTCCACGCCCACGGAATCGTACGGGGTTTCGCCCACGTAGATTGAGATTCCGTTTTCCAAAAAGCGCAGTTGTTCCAGCCGTTCACTTTTCTCCAGAATCGACTCCGGCTGGCTCACAAAGAAATCGAGCGCGGGCTTGCGATACGCGTACAGGCCGAGATGCTTGAAGTAGCGCGGCTCGCCGCGGTCGCGATCAAATGGAATGGTAGCGCGAGAAAAGTAGAGAGCGCGTCCATCGGCCGCGGTCACAACTTTTACGGCGTTGGGATTGCTGATCTCTTCCGCGGGGCAAGCGGTCTTCACCGTACCCACCTGGACGGATTGATCGTGCATGACTTCCAACAACGTGGCAATCTGTTCCGGGCGCACGAGCGGTTCGTCGCCCTGCACGTTGACGTAGACATCGGCCAGAAGTGAGTTGGATACTTCGTGCACGCGCTCGGTTCCACTGCGATGAGTAGTTGAGGTCATCTGAGCTTTCCAGCCATGTTCGCGGCACGCTTGCAGAATCTCTTCGGAATCCGTGGCGACGATGATCTCGGAAAGCAATGGCGATGTTCGAATCGCCTCGTACACCCACCCGACCAGCGGCTTACCCGCAATCTCGCGCAGCATCTTGCGAGGAAGACGGGTCGAGGCCAGCCGGGCGGGAATGATGGCTACGGTTTTCATGTGAGCATAGTTTCCGGTTTCCTGCGTCAACTGACAAGTATCGATTCGGCGAATGCGATGTTCGGCTGGTACTGGGCTCTCTTGAATTCAGAAGTAGCCCACTAACCGCGCCGCACCGTTTGACACTTTTTTACAGGGACTCTTAGAATAAAGAATTGAACCTGACGAGCCGCTCCGGTTGGTTGGGTCCGAGGCATCGAGATTCCGCGAGAGTGCGACTAGTCCCTCTCGTTGCGTTCCCAGCGAATGGCGGCGTAGCTCAGGTGGCTAGAGCGACGGTCTCATAATCCGTAGGTCCGTGGTTCGAGTCCACGCGCCGCCACCAATCTCTTCAACAACTTGCAGGAGATCCAGCGGAAGCTCCATTGCGCCTGGTTGCGCGGGGGTTGCGGATTGTTGCGGAGTTGTTTCCACCCGGTCCGCTGCGATCTCGTCGAGTCGATCTACGAACGACAGGTTGGCGCCGGTAATAAGATGGCCGTAAATGTCGACTGTAACCTGAATCGAGCTGTGACCCATCTGTTCTTTCACGTACACAATCGATGCCCCGTTTTGCAGCAGCAGAGATCCGAAAGTGTGGCGGAGATCGTGAAAGCGAATTCTGCGGATACCCGCTTTAGCCAGGACCGGTAGAAAAACTCGATGATATAAATTGTCTGGGTCAAGAATCGTTCCTTGAGGCGTCTGGAAGACAAGATCCTCGGAAATGTCGTTATTGCCTTTGGCGTCCAACAGCCGTTTGTCTCGGAGCTCAAGGAGCACTTTCCGAAGTTCACGGGACAGATCCACCCTTCGGGCCTTCTTGCTCTTCGTAGTCGTGTGTTCCCGGCGCACGTAGTTATGCTGTACGAGGATGAACCGGTCGGAATTGAGCTCGTCTGCCCCAAGTTGGACGTCTCCCCACTGCAGCGCCACCAGCTCTCCGCGGCGAAGGCCTGTACGCACGGCCATGAGCAAGAAGGGATGGTAGTGAGGACAAATTTCCTGGGCTGCTTTCAGAAACTGCTGAACTTCTTTCGCCGCGAGAGCAACGCCCTTAGTCTCGGTTGTTCTTGCTAACCGCGTGAAACGGCCCAAACGAGCCGCCGGATTGGACTTGATGAGTCCTTCCTCGATCGCGTAATTGAAAAGGCCGCGGATGACACACATCGCGTTGCGTATCGTGTTGCGCGAAAGTTCTTGGCCGATTAGCTGATTGATCAACGCTTTGATGTCATCGCGTTTAATTTCGTTGAGTAGCTTTTTGCCGAATCTGGGTCGCAAATATTGGTCGAGAACGCCCTCATAGCCGTCAGCGGTGGAAGTCTTACACTCGATCCGGGCGTAGTCCTTCAGCCAACCATCCGCATAGGCGTTGAAGGTCGGCTTTTTGTCCTCCGCAGCATCGAGAACGCTAAGGTCCCCGAGCGCGAGCTTGGCCTCAACCTGGCGCTTGACCTGCTCAGCCGCCTCTCGGCTACCGACGCATTTCGACTTGCGACGCCGTGGTAATCCACTAGCACATACCACTTGGCGCCCTTCTTGCGAACCTTCACCCCCATCAGTCATTCCCCCTTACGCCTGCGACCAATTCATCCACAATACTACCTACGTCAATATGCTTAACCTGATGGGCTGCCAGCCACCGGTCGAACTCGCTGCGGCGAACCGGTATCTTGCACCCCACGCGCACGGCTGGCAGAGGTTCGACAATCCGGTGAATCCATTCGCGTAGGGTTCGCTCGGACACGCAGGCGTATTGGCACAGGCTCCTCAAATCCAGCCACTCGGCCATCGCGAGTTTTGTTCGGTCACTCATGTGCCGTAATACTCCAATGGTTCAAGGTTCCCACCCCTAAAGGGTGGGAGAGCCAGAACTGCCTGCGTGATACCAAGTGGTTCTCGCCTCTTGGAATCAGCATGGGAACTACTTTCCGAAACACCTGTTTGGTGGTTCCGGCTCGACTCGACGAGATTTTGCTTCGGAACCACTTGCACGGGAAAATAACGCAGTGAGCGACCGGAACCTTTCTGGCGCTGCCACTGACTACCATCGTGACCCTGGAGCAACTCGATCGCGCGACGACGTTGAATGCCGGCTTGCTTTATGACTTCGTTTTGCGTCAGGCCCGGCGAAGATCGGATGATGTTCGCTAGTCGGTCTATTCCGGAATGGTTATCCAGACCCGGCGAATCCAAGACGACAAAGGTCCTCGGAATTGCAAAGGACGGGTGGGACGTCGAGCCGGTGGGGGCCGTCGGAAACCGGAGGCCAAGCGAGATCAAGACCAACAGGATCGGCGAAGTCCAAGTCCCTGGCATAGATGCGCCGGTGAGCAGTCTCTTCGGAGTCAGTCAAGTCCTCTCCTGGGTAGCCGGCCAACGCTCTGAGATCAGCGAAGATTTCGAGTGGCGGAGTCAGGTGCACGATCTCATTGCAAAGCTCTATGTGTAAGGATCACTATTGTTTGTCGCCAATTCGCCCCTACCTCCGATTGGCACTTCCCACAAGCCCGTTTCTAGATAACTTCCGGTTGGCCGACTACACACCCGGAATCCTCGCCTCCGGCGTACAACGTGACTGTGCACGGGCTATAATTACGCCCACGGATGGACCTCACCCCGGGCACGAAACTTGGTCCCTACGAAATCCAGTCCCCGCTGGGTGCGGGCGGCATGGGCGTGGTCTATAAGGCAGAGGACACTCGCCTCGGCCGGTTTGTCGCCCTCAAGTTTCTGCCCGATAGCGTGGCTCACGATTCCGCGGCGCTGGAGCGCTTTCGCCGCGAAGCTCGGGCCGCGTCAGCCCTGAACCATCCCAATATTTGCACCATTCACGACATCGGCGAACACGATGGCCGCGCTTTTATGGTCATGGAGTTCCTCGATGGTCTAACGCTGAGCCACCTCATCGCGGGTCGTCCGGTTGAAACGGACAGGCTTCTCCCCATCGCGATTGACATCGCGGACGCTCTCGACGCGGCTCACTGCGAAGGCATCGTGCATCGCGACATCAAACCTGGAAATGTTTTCGTAACCCGGCGCGGCCACGCCAAGATACTCGACTTCGGTCTGGCGAAAATGGCCGGCAAGACCGCCGCGTCCAATAGCGAGGCTGAAACAGTCGCAGATTCGGATGCCCTGCACTTGACCAGCCCGGGAGCGATGTTGGGAACGGTCAGTTACATGTCGCCGGAACAGGTGAAGGCCAAAGACCTGGATGCCCGCACAGACCTGTTCTCCTTCGGCGCCGTGCTCTACGAGATGGCAACTGGCAAGCTGCCGTTCGAGGGATCGAGTCCGGGAGAGATTTGCAGTGCGATTTTGCGCGATGAACCTCCACCACCGGCTCAGGTAAATCCGCAAATCGTTCCGGGGCTGGAAGCAGTCATCCGAAAGGCGCTGGAGAAGGACCGCAACCTTCGCTATCAACACGCCTCGGAGGTGCGGGCCGATCTGCAGAGGCTGAAGCGCGATACTGACAGCGGCGGTTATCAAAAGCCTGCCGCGTCTGCGCCGGCAACGACACCATCCGCCACGAAAGTGGCAGTTTCGAAACCGCGAGAGCTGACCATGCGGATGCCCGCCACGAAGTTGTGGCTATCCATCGGCGGGTTGGCAGCGCTTTTAGTGGCTGCCCTGATAGCTCGAGGGGTCTACTCTCGGACGGGCGGAAAACAGACTCTCACCGACGCAAACACTGTACTCCTGGCGGACTTCACGAACAACACGGGCGACCCGCTGTTCGACAGAACGCTGAAGATTGCGCTGAATGTGGCTCTCACCGAATCACCCTTCGTAAACGTGCTTTCGAGTGACAGGGTCAGTGCCATATCGAAGCAAATGGGTCTGCCGTCCAATGCGAACCTCACAGCCGGTTTAGCCCGCGAGCTTTGCCAACGGGCGGGAAGCAAGATGTACGTCGCAGGTTCGATTGGCAGCGCGGACAGCAAGTACGTCGTAGCCCTGAACGCCGTCAACTGCCAGAGTGGCAAGACTGTAGCCCATGAGGAAATGACTGCGGCCGGCAAGACAGACGTCCTCGATGCGATCGGGCGAGCTTCCAAGAAATTGCGCGCTGACCTCGGAGAGCCGCCCTCAACGGTCCAGAAGTTCGACGTGCCCTTGTCTGAGGCAACGACTCCCTCTCTCGAGGCACTGAGCACATATGCGAGCGCCCTGAAGGCATACAACGAACAAGGAGTCCAGGCAGCTCTCGCGCTTGATCAACAAGCCATTGAACTTGACCCCAGTTTTGCAATGGCGTATTACGACGTGGGCGACGACTACTTCAGCCTCAACCAACTAGGGCGCGCCAGCCAGTACTACACCAAGGCGTTCGAACTGAGGCAACACGCCAACGATCGTTCGAAGCTCCTGATTACCGGGAACTACTATTCCACTGTGACGGGCGAGCATGACAAGGCGGCGCGAACTTTCCACGAGATGATTGAGACGTACCCGCGAAGCGCGACAGCGTACTTCAGTCTTGGCGAAGAGTATGCCGCCTTGGGACAATATGACACCGCTGCTGAAATGACTGCTAAGGCGCAGGAGTTTGGGCCCGGCGAAGTCCCTGCTTACTCCAATCTGACTGGTTATCAATTGGCGCTCCAGCGCTTCGCTCAGGCCCGCGCAACGATTGACCGCGCGAAGGCGCACGACATGGATGGCTACATGTTTCGCCTTCCGCTTTATGCGATGGCATTTCTTGGCGGCGATTCCTCGGGTATGGCGGAACAGCAGCAATGGCTCACCTCTCACCCTGATTCGAATCACTATGCTCTTTCGCTCGCGTCCGACACCGAGGCTTATGGAGGCAAATTGATGGCGGCACGAGAGCTGACAAAGCGTTCGGCAGAAGCCGCCATCACTGCTGACAGCAAGGAAAATGCGGCGATCTGGTGGGAGAATGCCGCCTTACGCGAAGCCGCTTCTGGGGATGTATCGCAAGCCGTGCAAGATGCCGCCGATGGACTCAAATTGGCTCCCGAGAGTCAGGGAGTGGGTGTTGAAGCTGCGCTCGCGTTCGCTATGGCCTCGGAGAATGACCGAGCTCAATCTTTGGCCGAAGACTTGGACAAGCGGTATCCGCTCGATACCCAGATGCAGTCACTTTGGCTGCCTGCTATCCGTGCACAACTGGCGCTGAATGGAAAGAATCCAGCCCAGGCGCTTCGCGTTCTGCAGACGGTTGAGTCGCCTATGGAATACGGGACGATCTTGTTCACGAATAACCCTTCGTGTCTATATCCGACCTACATTAAGGCTGAGGCTTATCTGGCTTCAGGACAAGCCACAGACGCCGCCACCGAATTTCAGAAGATTATTGATCACGCCGGCATGGTTTGGAATTGTTCAACGGGAGCGTTAGCTCATCTTGGTCTGGCTCGCGCAAATACGCTGGAATCGAAGAAGTCGAAGGGCGCAGTCGCGGACGGTGCCCGTGTACGCGCTCTAAGTCAATACAAACAGTTCCTCGATCTCTGGAAAGATGCTGACCCCGGGGTTCCCATCTTCAAGACGGCAAGAGCCGCATACGCAAGGCTACTCTAGCCAGAGCTTATGTCCGAAGGAATACTCAACTCCTGCTTTGCTTTTTCCTGATAGTTCGAGTGGGCCGACAAATCTCTGGCTGGCACCGGGCACGCGCGTGCAGTTTCCGGCTCTTCGAAATCCGCCGGACCGGCAGGCGCTTTTAGGAAGCGATTAGCGTGTTGCCACGCCTCACCGGCTGGCGGCAACTCGGGTCTTCTGTTTTTGCCGTTCGCTTTCGGCCTGTATCTCCTGGATGGCTTGCCACACCAGGGGTGAATAAAGGGACTTAACCCAATTTGAATTTGCCCATTCCGGTCGTGCGGCGACTCCTGTATTGAAATCATTCAATGCCTGCCCGTGTTCCTGTGTCTGCCAATGGATAACGGCTCGTATGATCGCCTTTTCGGGCCTGACCTGCGCCTCGTAGGAAACACTCTCCGAGCGAGCCAATGCGTCACCATAATGCCGAACCTCGATCAGCGCCCATGCCAGTTGCTGCGCCATCGTCGTATCTGCCGGACGCAACTGTACAGCCTCCGACAAGAGCTGGACGGCCCTGGGATAATCTCCTGCCTGATAATGCCACCAGCCCAAATCGCTTATCCACACTGGAGCCCGGACATCGCCGTTGAGGTCGAATTCCGCCTCCAATTTATGCGCAGGCCGCATCCGAGAGCGCATTCAAAATGGAAGCACACCCGCCTGCAACCGGCGGCTCGCCAACACCGCGAGCGCCCACCGGCGTCTCCGGATCCGGAATATCCAATGCCGTCCATTGCATTTCGACGGGGACATCCAGAATCGTCGGCGGTTTGTTGTGATGGAATCGCTTGGAAACCATCTGGCCGTAATGCGGATCGAACACCCACTTCTGGCCAATCGCGTGGCCGATGCCAAGCGTCGAACGGCCAAGCATTTGGCCGCCCAAGGCTCGGGGATGAAGTACGGTTCCCACGTCGCCGGACGCGAGGAAATCGACAATGTGGTACTTACCGGTCTCGACATCGACTTCAACTTCGGCAAAACTGGCGACGTAGGAAAAGGTCGAGCCATCGCGGGGATAGTTGTCTTTGGCTGCCGCCACCAGGCCCTGGCCAGCTAGCGCCGCAACCGAAGCCTTGGTCAGTTTGTGGAGATCAGCGGGCGCCTCATGGCCATCGTAGATGCCACCCAGTTCAATCGCGTATTTCGCGGCCTGCGCCAAAGTCATTCCGCCACCAGCCTTGCGGAAAACGCGCTCGTTCGCGACCTCATACTGCTCGGGCTTACCGCCCAGTTTCCTGGCCGCGATTTCCTGAAGTTTCTTCTTCGCGTCCATGGCCGCAGCATGTGCCGCCCGCGTCATCGCATGGGTGGTCTGGCTGCCGCCCGAGACACATGTGAACGGAAGATTCCTGCTCGTGTTGCCCCATACAACCTCGCATTTTTCCCAGGGCACACCGAGAACCTCCGCGCCCGCGCGGTGAACGTCGATCACGGATTCCGTCCCTAAATTTCCGATTCCCGACTGGAAGGTAATCCGGCCATCGGGTCGAATCACGAGCAGCCCATCGAATCCGATGGTGCCGCCAACGTAGCAGCTTAGCGACACGCCGACGCCGCGAACTTTCGTTCCTATTCTCTTCGGGGTGCGCGCTATCCGCTCGCTCCATTTGAATTGCTCCGCACCGCTATCGAGAGCCTCTTTAAGGAATGCACCGGTGGCATACGGCCGCTTACCTTCCACTGCGGGGCCGAACGGCGCTTTGCCCTCGGGACAATTGATGCGGCGGATCGCGACCTGGTCGACTCCCAGCCTGCGCGCCGCTTTGGCAATGATCGGCTCGATAATGACGATCCCCTGGAGCCCGCCTGGAGAACTCTGCGCACTGCGCGGCGGCGTATTCGTCATCACCGTCACTCCGCGCCAGCGCATCGCCTGTGGCTGGTACAACAGAGAAACAATGCGGCCCGACGAAGGAGCATCGCCGACGGCATCGTAAGGCCCGTTGTCGCAAACCACGAACATGTCGAGAGCCGTGATGCGCCCATCTTTCGAGAAACCGACTTTCATTCTTCCCTGAAAGCCGGGACGCGCGCGCCCGATGAAAGTTTCTTCCTCGCGGCTGATGCGCATCATCACCGGGGCGTTGGTCTTCTTCGCCAGGAGCGCGGGGATGATCATCGAGACGCCGCCAGTGATCTTGCTGCCGAATCCGCCTCCCGTGTATTCGCTGATGAAAACAACGTTATCGGGATTGATGTTCAACCAGCGCGCGATGGCAGGCAGAGTTTGTGCCGTGCTTTGCGTGCCGGTGTGAATATAGACCTTGCCGTTTTGCCAGTAGGCCAGCGCGCTGCGGGGTTCGAGGGTCTGATGGCTGGTGTCGGGAGTCAGGAAAGTCTCGTCCAGAACCAGCGCCGCATTCTTGAGGCCGGAATCGAGATCGCCATACGACCATTCGTCGGGAACCTTGCCCATGGGCAAGCGGCCGTGCTTTTCTTCGGCGAAATCCGCATCGGTCCACTTAAGTTCACTAACCACGGGCGGACCCGGATTCTGTCCCGCAGGCCGTGTCCACACATTGCCATCGGTACGCGGGTTGGGACCTCCCGGCCGCAGAGTATCCAGCGGATCGATCACGAACGGAAGCTGTTCAAAATCAATTTCAATTTTCTCGATGGCCTCGGCGGCACTGAGTTCGTCGACGGCGGCAACGGCAAGAATCGGTTCGCCCTGATACACAGGTTCATTCGTGAGCCCGCGTTCGCCCCACTTGCTGGCTTTAATCACGGTGCCATTGTCGGTAAGCGTATCGGCCGGAGCGGGGAGATCGTTCGCGGTGAGAATGGCTTTCACGCCAGGCATGTGCAGCGCCGCATCGGCATGAATGCGCTTTACCTGGGCATGCGGCATGGGACTTAGCAGCAGCTTGCAGAACAACATGCCATCCGCGCGAAAGTCCTCGGCATATTTCGCCTGGCCGGTGACCTTCGCATATAGATCCGGCGTGGCGTAGTTCTTGCCGATCAGTTTGTAGCCAGCTCCGTACTGTCGTTCGGCAGGCTTTCCAGTCGCGGCCGTACTCTTGTCATCCAGGCTTTTGTTATCCAAGCTGAGCCCTCCGCAAATTCTCAGCGCCGCGGGCACCAAGCTGGGATGCGACCGCGCGGAATGCGGAGCGTGCACCGTCCTGATCGACGACATCCCTTATTATTTTTGCTCGGTGCTCACCCACACCGTGCGCGGACGGAAAGTTCTGACCATCGAAGGCTTAGCCGGTGCGGACGGAACTTTGCATCCGGTGCAGCAGGGCGTCGATGGTTCTAAAGTACCTCACCAAGATAGCTCAGCAGACTCCGGTGCAGGCGCGCACAACACCAAGCGAGCTAGTTAATATGCGTGGCTAGGACTCGCAGCACGGACCTTACGGATTATGAGTCGCCAGCCCACGCGCCGTCACCAATTTCATGATCCTGAGACATTTAGCGGCGCGCTGAGAAAAACCTTGCAGATGTTTCCTGCCGAAGTTAGCTCCCCGATAAGTACTTTTGGGCGTTACTGAAGTTTCCTATCTACCGCTCAAATCCCTGTCGCTAGACCGGCCAACTGCTTATGCTTGAGAAGGGCCGCCGCACCCGTTGGCGGCAGCTATGGCGGGGTGATCTCTACACAAATGTCTGCCAGTACAAACTCGTGGAGGACACTGCCGCTAGGGGCCCAGGTCTTAGTAAGTTTGGTGATTGCTGCCGGCACTGCGTGTTTACTGCAGGCCGCCATCCACCAGAACAGCCGAAACATCGCGGAATTCATCTGTTATCTGGGCGTAGCAATCGTGGCTTCACGATTGCGCGTCACCCTGCCTGGAATTACGGGCACGCTTTCGGTGAACTTCCTGTTCATCCTGGTGGGGATCGCGGAACTGGGCTATTCGGAGGCGATGACTCTGGGTGCGGTGGCGATGATAGCCCAGAGTTTATACCCGAACCGGCCAACTGCCATTCAGGTGACGTTCAACGTCTGTGCGGGCTCTCTCTCGACCGCTCTGGCCTATGCTGTCTATCACAATCCGCTGTGCAATGAAATCATCGTCAACCGTCCGCTGATTTTGTGCCTGACCGCTTCGATTTATTTCATCGTCAACGCGGGGAGCATTGCTGCGGTGATTTCGCTCAGCGAAGGCAAGCCGCTGCGCAGCATTCTGGTGGATTGTTACTTCTGGTCTTTCCCCTACTACCTGGTCGGAGCTGGAATCGCAGCTGCGATTTCGTGGTTCAATCACGCCTTCAATTGGGAAACTTCGCTGCTGTTTGTTCCTGCCATCTATCTCATCTACCGCTCCTACCGGCTGTATCTGGGCAAATTGGAAGATGAAAAGCGGCACGTGGAAGAAATGGCGAACCTGCATCTGCGAACCATTGAAGCTTTGGCTTTGGCCATTGAAGCCAAGGATCAGACTACGCACGACCATCTGCAGCGGGTGCGTATCTATGCCATCGAAGTAGCCAAGGAACTAGGGATGAAGGGGACTGAGCTGGAAGCCCTGCACGCGGCCGCTTTGCTGCACGACATCGGCAAGTTAGCCGTCCCTGAGCATATTATTTCGAAACCCGGCCGGCTCACGCCGGAAGAGTTCGAGAAGATGAAGATTCATACCGTGGTGGGCGCGGAAATTCTGGAGCGCGTCCGTTTTCCCTACCCGGTCGTGCCGATCGTGCGGGCCCATCACGAAAAATGGGATGGATCGGGTTATCCCTACGGATTAAAGAATACGGAAATCCCCATCGGGGCGCGGATTCTGTCCGCTGTCGACTATCTGGATGCCTTGGCGTCCGATCGGCAATACCGGCGTGCCATGCCATTGGATGAAGTGATGCAGCGGCTCGCGGCGGAGTCCGGGAAGTCGTTCGATCCGAAGGTGGTGGATGTCCTGAAGAGGCGTTACAAGTCTCTGGAGAATCTGGCGCAGAAGAAGTCAGCGGAAGATAGCGGCCCGGTACGCTCCGGCGATATAAAGATTACGCGCGGGCCGGAGCCGGCTGCAGGATTTGAAAGCGCCGGGGTGTCGGATGCGCCGGGGCGGGAAGCGAATTTTCTTTCGTCGATCGCAGCCGCGCGCCAGGAGGCTCAATCATTGTTTGAGTTGAGCCAGGATCTGGGAGCGTCATTGAGCCTGGGTGAAACTCTTTCTGTTTTCTCGGTAAAACTCAAGCCGATGGTTCCCTATGATGCCATTGCCATTTATATCCGGCGAGGCGATGAGTTGATTCCGGAATATGTGAATGGCGACAACTACCGCCTCTTTGCTTCTTTGCGCATTCCGATGGGCGATGGTCTATCCGGTTGGGTGGCGCAGAATAAGAAACCGATTGTGAACGGAAATCCGTCGGTGGAACCCGGGTACTTGAACGATCCCGCCAAATTCAGCACGCTGCGTTCAGCCCTGGCGTTGCCGCTCGAGGGAGTGAGCGGCGTAATCGGCGTTCTGGCGCTTTATCGCGCCGAGCGCGACGCGTTCACTTCCGATCATCTGCGAATCCTGCTGGCAGTCACCGGCAAGATGGCACTGGCCATTGAAAACGCACTGAAGTATGAGCAAGCGGAGAGTTCGGCCACCACTGACTACCTTACCGGCTTGCCCAATGCCCGGTCGCTGTTTCTGCAACTCGACCGCGAGCTGGCCCGCTGCAAGCGGGACAAGGTCACGCTCACGCTGATGGTCTGCGACATGAACGGGTTCAAGAAGATCAACGATCGCTTCGGCCATTTGGAGGGAAATCGGGTCTTGCGTCTGTTTGCGCAAGCCTTGAAAGACAGCTGCCGCGAGTACGACTATGTTGCCCGCATGGGCGGAGACGAATTTGTGGTGATCGCTCCGGGGCTGCCGGCTGACGCAGCGGCCAAGAAGATTGAGCAGATTCGACCTCTGGCGCGGCAGGCAGGGTTCGATGTTTGCGGAGAAGACATGCTCTCGTTAAGTATTGGAGTCGCAGTCTCTCCGGACGATGGCAACGACGCCGAGCAGTTGCTGACTGAAGCGGACCGCCGCATGTACATGGAGAAACAAAAACTGCCGGTGAAGAAAGATCAGCGGCTGCACACGCGGATGAAATGCCGGCTGACCATCGAGTTGCATCCCCAAGGAAGCGATGCGCCAGTCTTCGGCAATCTGATCGACATCAGCCTGGGGGGCTGCTACGTGGAAACCGCTGCCATTCTCACCCCTGGCTCTAACGTCAAGGTGGTTTTTTCCATGGACAAGGTTGATTTGAGCGCAGAAGGCAGCGTCGCGAGAATCCATCCGGGATCGGGAGTTGCGGTGCAATTCAAGGAGATGAGCCGCGAGTCGCGCGAAAAAATGTACCGCATTCTGGAGTTCGTTCAGAGCACGACCACGATGTACAACGACCGGTACCTGCAGAATCTTTTCAATCGCTGAGGGTTGAGCAGGCGATCGTTTGAATGTCCCGTCCCGCGCTTGAAGCGCGCTTCCGCAGCCCGTACACTAAATAGATGCACGGCCACGTCCACGGCGGCGGCAGTCCCAAGCGGGTGCTCAAGATCTCGCTGGGCGTGACTCTTGCCTACATCGTGCTGCTGGTGGTGGCCGGCATTCGCGCCCATTCGCTGGCGCTGCTCTCCGAAGCAGGGCATAATCTTTCGGATTTCTTAGCGCTGCTCCTCTCCCTGGTAGCGGTCTATTTGCATTCGCGCCCTGCCAGTTCCACCAAGACCTATGGCTACCATCGCGCCGGAGTTCTGGCCGCGCTGGTGAATGCTGTGTCGCTGGTCGCGGTTTCCTTCTTTATTTTTTACGAAGCGTTCCGCCGCTTGCAGCATCCGGAGCAGGTGCAAGCGTCTGTGATGATGTGGGTCGCAGCCGCCGGCGTAGTGATGAACGGAGTGATCGCGCTGCTGCTTTACCGCTCCGGCAAGAGATCGGGAAGCGATGTCAACATCCGCAGCGCTTTGCTGCATGAAGTCGGGGACACGCTATCTACCGCCGCTGTCATCGCCGGAGGCTGGGCGATTCTGATCACCGGGGATTCCTGGATCGACTCCGCGCTCTCCTGCGGAATCGGCGCGCTGATTCTGTGGTCCGGATTCGGCATCGTGCGCGAGACGCTGAACATTTTGCTCGAAGGCACGCCCCGCGGCGTCAGGCTGGAACTGGTCGAAACTGCAATCCGCTCCGTCGAGGGTGTCAACGACGTGCATGATCTGCATTGCTGGAGCATCGGCTCGGAAACTCGTGCGCTCTCCTGTCACATCTCGATTGCGGATATTCCGCCGTCGGTCAGCGAACGCATCCTGCGCGATGTGAAAGAGCGGCTACATCACAGCTTCCGCATCGACCACACCACGATTCAGTTCGAGCATGTGGAGTGCGAAGTAGCGCATGGATGTGTGATCCCGGTGAGCGAGAGCGAAGAAGAACACCACCACAGCCACTAAGAGCTGACGCCGAACTCTGGATGAAACGGTCACGCCGTCGATTTACTTCGGCCAACGCTGAGCGCCATGGAGGATGCGGACAATCTCTACCGAATTGTCGTGAATGCGATAGACGACAATGTATGGCACGCTACTCAATACTAGTTCGCGAGTGTTTGGCTTACGGCCCGTCCTGCCGCACTCGGGAAAGTTGGCGAGTAGATCGAGTTCCAGGTGGATTGAAAGAGCCACGCGGCGAGAAGTTGCTCCTCCGCTGTGCTGGTCGATGTAGTCGCAGATCTGAGTGAAATCTTGGAGGGCTGGGTCCGTCCAGCGGATACGCATCAGCCCGGATACCGTTTATCGATCATCTTTCTGACGTCCTGGTGATCTACAAGCTCACCACGGTCGGCGGCAGCCAGACCCTTATCAACCTCGCGCAGAAACCACTCATCGTAACTCACCATGCGCTCAACGGCTTCAACGATCAGCGCTTCGCTGGCTCGGCCTTGCTGGGCAGCAAGGCGACTAACTTTGGCCTGCAAATCAGGACTCAGGGGTATTTCCATGTTTACAATGTTAGGTAGTGGATGAGTCGCTGTCAACGCATTCCCGCGAGGGGAGCGCACTACCCGCAGCGGCTAGTTTTGACGCGCAAAGATCTCCCGCGCCGTTTCAATCGTATCCGCTTCCTCCGCCGACTTGTCCGGACGCAGCCGCACGATCCGCGGGAAGCGCAGCGCATAGCCACTTTCGTGCCGGTCGGACTGCATTATGTTATTGAACGCGACCTCGAGCACAATCTTTGGCTCGACCGTCCGCCGGAAGCCTTGATCTTCAATCGTGTGTTCCAGAAACCATTGCGTCATCTCAGAAATCTCGGCATCGGTCAATCCAGAATACGCTTTACCAATATTCACCAGCCGGGCGTTATTCGTATTCATATCCCACACGGCAAACGTGTAATCGCTAAGCACGCGTATGCGCTTGCCGTGACCAAACTCGACCGCAGTTACGACGACGTCGAGCGTAGCCAATTCGCGCTTCATCTTCAGCCACGACTTGCCGCGCTTGCCCGGCGTGTAAGTTGAAGCGAGGTCCTTGATCATCAATCCTTCGTTGCCCCGGGCCCGCGCAGCCACAAAAAGCTCTTCCAGTTCTTCAGCCGCATGTGCGAGAAACACGGGCGCACGAATGATGCTGGCCGCCGAAACGTCTTCCTCGTTGCCGAACGTCAACTTCCCTTGTGTTCCGATTTTCCTCTGCGCCTCTGTGTCTCTGTTGTGAACGATTTTTCTTCTTTCAGCCAGCAGGTCATCCAGTACTTGCGCCCGCTCCCGAAGCGGACGACCAATCAGCAATTCGCCGCCCGCATACAAGACATCGAACACAAGGTATGCGACGGGAATTTCCCGCAACATTTTCTCACTCACTTTCTTTCGCCCAAGCCGCTGCTGCAGAACTGAGAACGGCCGCGCTCGGCCCAGTTCCATAGCTTTCATCTCCCCCACTTCTGATGGCGATTCGTCCACAACTCCCTGTGTGCGAGCCAGATCCTGCGGATACTCCCAAGCCACGATCTCACCATCGAGAATCGCATCCTGGGGCAATCCCGAGAGTGCATCAGGCAACTCCGGGAATGATTCTGTGATCTCGTCCCGTGTGCGCGAGAAAAACTTAACCACACCGCCCGAAACATGCGCTTGCGCTCGAATGCCGTCGTACTTATCTTCCACGGCAGCCTCCGCAAAGTAGGTCAGCCCTTCCTCAGCGGACTCGACCGGGCTGGCCAGCATGAATCCCAGGGGATGGAACATCCGCATCTTCGCATTCGCCAGGTTGTGTTCGACGGCAAGCCGCAGAGTCTTCCCGATGTCGCCCAACAGCATGTTCGCCCGCTGCACCTCCGCGAGGCCGTCACCGTAGGCTTTGGCGATTGCCTCCTCGACCAGGCTCTCTTTCAGCCCAATCCGCAAATCGCCAGTCATGATCTTCACGATGTATTTGGCTTCCAGCGGTGTGGCTCGCGACAGCAAATCGCGAACCAGCGTGGACTTTGCCGCGGGCCCGCGCGCTGCTGCAACCTGTTGGAAAGTGTCAGCAACTTCGAGAATTTTCAGGCCCTGGACGGAGCGGTCTGGAAGTACCTCTTCGGCAACCGCACCCAAATCCCCGTGCTTGCGATAAGCCTCGGTAAGCGCGGATTCATCCTTTTCGGATAGCTCCGCGACCGTACGCCACAACAGAGAGCCGCCGATCTGTAGCGTCGTCTCCTCCCACGCGGCAAATGCTCTTCCGGAGAGAAACACTGCCGAAACCGCGGCTTCGTCCTGGCTGCGCGATTTCAAATAGTCCGCCACGATGGCCGTCTTCTGAAGCTTCTTGGTCGTAGCGGCGATGGCCTCGCAGGTCTGTGCGAATCTAAGCATGTCCTCCCAAAGGATAGCCGAAGGGCCAGGCTTTTCTGATTGGGAGCCTGGTGATTGGGAGCTTGCGCCCTGTGATAACCTTGTTGTTGGCGCTTTTTCTCGCCTGGAGCATCTAAAGATCGTGCGATCTCTGCGTAATCTCGTGCGTTTCCTTGTGGCCGTGCAGCTTCTTCCCGCGCTGGAAAGTGGCGAAGAAACTCTGGTCGGTGGGCAGGCTGTGCTTGAAGGCGTGATGATGCGTTCTCCGCATGCCTGGGCAATTGCCTGCCGTAAGCCCTCCGGAGAAGTGGTAACTCTGAGCCAGCCGCTCGAACGTCCTTCGGAGAAACACAAGTGGATGGGTTGGCCCATCGTGCGCGGAGTGATGACGCTTGGTTACGCCATGTCGCTCGGCTACCGTGCGCTGCGTTTTTCGGCAAACGTCGCCATCGAAGATATGATGCAGGACGACGCCTCTGCCAAGAACCAGGTAGAGACCCCGGCTGTCCCGCCGGTGCGGAGCGAGGCGGAACCCTCCCCGGCGAAATCCACCACCACCGAGACGCGAGAAAAAGCAGCGTCTATCAGTGGATGGCTCGCCGCGGGCAATGTCATCATTTCCCTGGCATTCTTCATCTTCATGTACAAGTATCTGCCGCTGCTGGCGGCGACGGAACTCAAGAAAGTTAATCCCGCTTTCGGCGGGCAGATAGTTTTCAACCTGATCGATGGCGCAGTGCGGTTGATTTTGTTTCTGCTGTTCATCTGGGGAGTTTCGCTGTTCCCGGACATCCGGCGGGTATATGAATACCACGGCGCCGAGCACAAAACTGTATTCGCGTTCGAGAACGGCGATCCGCTCGAAACCGCGGCGGTGCAGAAGTATTCGACCTTCCATCCCCGCTGCGGCACCAGCTTTCTGATGACCGTGATGCTGATCTCGATCGGCTTCTATATGCTGGTTCCGTTCACGACTTTCTGGGCACGATTCGCGTCGCGCATTGTGCTGCTGCCGGTCATTGCCGGTGTCTCTTATGAAATCATTCGCTTCGCCGCCAAACATCGTGGCTCTCTCTTCGCCCTGATGACGGCTCCCGGCCTGTGGCTGCAGCGCATCACCACGCAGCCTCCGTCAGACGAGCAGGCGCAATGCGCCATCGTTGCGCTCGATCAAGCCATGGCCCTGGAAAAACAGAATGGTGGCGAACTGGTGATTGCCTAGCGGCGCCGCCGCTAGTATTTCTCTCTCCCCATCTCTCATCTACAATGCCGTAGAGACGTAACTTGTTACGTCTAGCCCGCAGACAGCCACGGGTAGCGCTACGAGCCGAGGCATAGCAAGCCATGTCTCAACGAAAGTGCCCATGTTTGAACGCTTAGAACAAATCGAAGCCCGTTACGAAGAGCTGACCAGCGCTCTGGCCTCGCCGGATATCGTCAACGATTCGGCGAAATACCAGAAGACCGCCAAGGCGCACAGCGAAATCGCGCCCATCGTTGAGAAGTATCGGGAGTACAAAGACCTCACGCGCGGCATCGCGGAGAGTAAAGTCATGCTCGCCGAGGAAAAGGATCCCGAGATGCGGGCGTATGCGCAGGAGGAACTCAACAAGCTCGAGCCGCGAGTGGCCGCAATCGAAGAAGAGCTGAAAGTCCTACTGCTGCCGAAAGATCCCAACGACGAGAAAAATATCATTCTGGAGATTCGGGCCGGCACTGGAGGAGATGAGGCCACTCTCTTCGCTGCGGAAATCTTCCGCATGTACACGCGCTTCGCCGAAATGCTGCGTTGGAAAGTGGAAATCCTTTCGTCCTCGGAGTCATCGGCCGGAGGATTGAAGGAAGTCATCGCCATCATCGAAGGCAATCGGGTTTTTTCCCAGTTGAAGTATGAAAGCGGCGTGCACCGGGTGCAGCGTGTTCCCGCAACGGAGCAGCAGGGCCGCGTTCACACCTCCGCCGTCACTGTCGCCGTGCTGCCCGAAGCTGAAGATGTGGACATTAAGATCGAAGCCAAAGACCTGCGCATCGATACTTTCTGCTCATCCGGCCCAGGCGGGCAGTCGGTGAATACGACTTACTCCGCGGTGCGCATCACGCACATTCCAACCAACACCGTGGTGAGCTGCCAGGATGAGAAGTCACAAATCAAGAATCGCGAAAAAGGCATGCGCGTGCTGCGCTCGCGGCTTTACGAAATCGAAATGGAAAAACAGCAGCAGGCGCTGGCCAAAGAGCGCAAGGCAATGGTTGGCTCCGGCGACCGCAGCGAGAAGATCCGCACCTATAATTTTCCGCAGAACCGGCTTACCGACCATCGTATCGGATTCACCATTCACCAACTTGAAGCTGTGATGGATGGCAAATTGCAGCCGCTCATTGAAGCGTTAACTACGCACTACCAGGCGGAGAAGCTAAAACAAGAGACCGCCAGCGTGGTGTGAGCGTGCGTTCTCTTCTCAGGGATCACTTTGTGCGGGCATAAACAGCCGCAAAGCGAGCAACCGGGTGGAGAGATTCCGCACCTAAGGTGCACTATGTCGAACGGGAAATCTCGCTCTTTGCTGGCGCTGGCAGGCTTCGGACTGGCCACGGCCGGCGCCGCCTGGTACGGTTCGCGCTACAGCCGCAACGACAACCATGACACCTGGTACCGAAATCTCGACAAGCCGAGATTCATGCCGCCGGATAAAGTTTTCCCAATTGTGGAGACATCGCTTTACGCGATGATGGCGTGGTCAGGATGGCGGATATGGAACGCCGCTCCGTCACGCGAACGCAAACATGCGTTACGCTTATGGATTTCGCAACTCAGCGCCAATGCGAAATGGTCGAAACTATTCTTCGGCCAACATCGTCCAGGGCTCGCGCTTGCCGACGTGATTGCCCTGGAGGGAATGATTTTTTCCTACATTATGGCAGCTCGAAAAGTCGATCGCGCAGCCGCCAACGCATTTATCCCCTATGCCGCCTGGGTCGCATTCGCGACCGTGCTCAATTCGGAAATTATTAGACTCAATCCTCGCCAGACTTAACGTGCGACGTAATCGATCATGGTCTGGGTTTTTATCCGCGACCCGGTGCATCTGTGGTGAAATGGACGAGTGCAACTGAAACAGGCGCTCACTGAGGCGGTCGGTCGCCTCACCGCGAATAATGTTCCTTCTGCGCGCATGAATGCGGAACTGCTGTTGATGTTCACGTTGGGCTGCGACCGTGGTTACCTGTATGCGCATACCGAGCGCGATCTGACCGCGGACGAAACCTCTCGCTACCAAAGCGCGCTATCGGAGCGAGCCCGCGGCATGCCCGCACAGTACATCACCGGTCATCAGGAATTCTGGGGCATGGATCTGATCGTCACGCCCGCCGTGCTGATCCCACGTCCGGAGACCGAGCACGTGATCGAGACAGTTCTGGAACTCACCGACGAAAACAGGCGTGCCGGGCAAGAATGCCCGCCCAACATCCTCCGCATCGTCGATGTCGGCACCGGCTCCGGGTGCATCGCGCTAGCGCTCGCCCGCGAACTGCCCCAGGCAGAAATCCACGCGGTCGACGTCTCCTCCGCGGCTCTAGAAATCGCGCGCGTCAACGCCGTGCGCCATCAACTGGAAAGGCGCATTCATTTCCAGGAAGCGGACCTGCTCACAGGATTCGAAGAGAATTCTTTTGACTTCATCGTGTCCAATCCTCCGTACGTCGGCGAGTCGGAAGAAGATGAAGTCCAACTCGAAGTGCGCAAATTCGAACCGCGTAGTGCAGTCTTTGCCGGACCGACCGGATTAGAAATTATCGCCCGGCTGATCCCGCAAGCGGGCGTGGCACTGCGGCCCGGGGGCTGGGTGGTGATGGAAATCAGTGGAACGATAGTGGAGGGCGCAAGGCACCTTTTGAAAGGGTGGGATGAGCTGCGCATCGTCAACGATCTCCAAAAGATACCGCGGGTCATCGCGGCGCGAAAAATCTTTCCGGGGACGTCTCTTTATCGCGGCACTGCGGCAGGCTGAATCTCGTCCACATCGACAATGTTCGTAGGATATTTACCGGTATAGCAAGCGGAGCAATACGAAGTTTTCTCGCCATCGCCACAAGCCTTCTTGAGCCCTTCCAGCGAGAGGTAAGCGAGTGAATCGACGCGGATGTATTCGCGAATTTCCTCGATGGATTTGTTGGCGGCGATCAGTTGATTTTTCGAGGGCGTGTCCACACCGTAGTAGCAGGGTGAAATCGTAGGAGGACATGAAATCCGCATGTGAACTTCTTTCGCTCCCGCGCTGCGGATCATGCGAACGATCTTACGGCTGGTGGTGCCGCGCACGATTGAATCGTCGATCAGCACCACGCGCTTCCCTTCCAAAAGTGATTGCACTGGATTCAGCTTCAGCTTGACACCGAAGTCCCGCACGCTCTGGCTCGGTTCAATAAACGTGCGTCCCACGTAGTGATTGCGGATCAGACCAAAGCGAAATGGGATGCCGCTTTCGGCGGCATAACCCACGGCGGCGGTGACGCCCGAATCCGGTACCGGGACCACGAGATCGGCTTCCACGGGCGCTTCGCGCGCCAACTGCCTTCCCAGTTCTTCGCGGCTGGTCTGCACAGCGCGGCCGAACACCACGCTGTCAGGGCGCGAAAAGTAAACATGCTCGAAAATGCAACTCGACTGGGGCGCGGCGGTGGAATAAAAACGCGAGCTGATTCCTTCCGGGCCAACGACGATCAATTCCCCAGGCTTCACGTCGCGCTCGTAAGTAGCTCCGATAAGGTCAAAGGCGCAAGTCTCCGAGGCGAAAACGATGGTGTCGCGTTTCTGGCCTTCCAGCGCGGGAATGCGTCCCATGGCCAGGGGCCGGAAGCCGCGCGGATCACGCGCCGCGATGATTCGATCGGGACTCATCACCACTAGCGAAA
This sequence comes from uncultured Acidobacteriaceae bacterium, assembly GCA_963818865.1. Classification (GTDB taxonomy): domain Bacteria; phylum Acidobacteriota; class Terriglobia; order Terriglobales; family Acidobacteriaceae; genus Sulfotelmatobacter. The sequence goes on along the minus strand of CAWFTQ010000009.1, from coordinate 280,228 downwards.
ACGCACCTTCGACTCGCCGCAACGCGTCCGCAATGGCTTCCGGCAGAGTATGTTCGCGCGAGAGCGCGATTAGGTGGACGATCACTTCAGTATCGCTATTCGTCTGAAAAATCGACCCCTGGCGCTCCAGCCGACCGCGCACTTCCGCCGCATTCACGAGATTGCCGTTGTGCGCTACTCCGATCGAACCTTTATTCGACTGCACCAGAATCGGCTGAGCATTCAGCAGCGCCGAATCCCCCGCGGTCGAATAACGCGTATGTCCAATGGCGAGCGTGCCTCGTATCTTCGAAAGCACATCTTCCGTGAAGATGTCGGCCACCAGGCCCATCGCTTTGTGTACGCGAGAAGTGAGGCCGTCGGAAGTGACGATGCCAGCGGACTCCTGGCCGCGATGCTGAAGAGCGTGCAATCCCAGATAAGCAAGCTTCTCCGCCTCGGGATGAGCGAAGATCGCTACAACGCCGCACTCGTCGTGGAATTTATCGGAAATCTGCATTTAGCAATTGGCCTTTAACTCTCACCCACAAAATGTACTCAATCCGCCGCCACAAGTTCAGGATCTGCACGCAGCACTGACTCCAAAGCGCCTTCGTATGCTCCGCTTAACTCAGAAACTGGCGCCGAAACCAGCAACGTATCATCAAGCAAGATTTCCAGCCGCTCGGGAATTGTTTCTCCCAGCACAACCGCATCGATCCCACAATTCTCCGCCACTTGTTGGATTCGCGAAATGTTAGCCGGGTCGCAGGAGAGCACGATGCGGCTCGCATCCTCTCCAAATAAAACAAACTGCGCCGGAAGCCCGCCAGACAAGAGATTCACGCGCGCGCCTACCCCCTTGGGAAAGGTCTTTTCCGCCAACGCCACAGCCACGCCGCCATCACTGCAGTCATGCACGGAATCCACCAAGCTCCGCTGAATCAATTCGACGACTGCCTTTTGCAGCGCAGCTTCCTTTTCCAGATCAAGTTCCGGAGGATACCCCCACAGTGCGCCCAGAATTTCCTTGGCGTATTCCGAGGAACCGAACTCACTCTCCACATCGGTGATATCGGCTGCTTCGCCCGCACGCAATAGCACGATCGTGCGGCCAGCGGTGGCGAAATGCATCTTCGCGGTTTTGTGTACGTCTTCGAGAATTCCCACAACTCCCAAGACGGGCGTGGGATAGATGCCTTCGCCGAGCGTCTCGTTGTAGAAGCTGACGTTGCCGCCGGTGATGGGAATCTCAAGCTCCTCGCAGGCTTTGGTGATGCCATCGATGGTTTGCGAGAACTGCCACATGATGTGCGGCTTCTCGGGATTACCGAAATTCAGGCAATTGGTTGCGCCCACGGGAGTCGCGCCCGAACACGCTACCTTGCGCGCGGCCTCGGCCACGGCGTGCATCGCGCCCAGGCGCGGATCGAGATAGCACCAGCGTCCATTGCCATCGAGCGCCATCGCCAGGCCGCGTTGCGAACCCTTGATGCGAATCACACCTGCATCACCCGCGCCGGGCGCTTCAACAGTGTTGGTCTGCACCATATGATCGTATTGCTGCCACACCCAGCGCTTGCCGCAGATGTTCGGGCTGGCGAGAAGTTGTTTCAGGCATTGCGCGAAATCAACGTCCTCGTTGAGCTTAATGTGCTCCGGCATCTCGCGGGGCACGGGTGGCTCCCAGCGGGCGAGTGGACGTTTGTACACGGGAGCATCGTCAGTCAGCGCCTGATTCGGAATCTCCGCGACAAGATCGCCGTGATGGAGGATACGCAGTTTATTACCCGCGGTGACCTTGCCGACTTCGACAGCATCGAGTCCCCACTTTTCAAAAACGCGGAAGACTTCCTGCGCGCGGCCTTTTTGCGCGACCAGCAACATGCGCTCCTGCGACTCGCTCAGCATGATCTCGTACGGAGTCATGCCCGTTTCGCGCTGGGGCACGCGGTCGAGTTCAATCTCAATGCCCACGCCACCACGCCCGCCCATCTCGCTGGTTGAGCAGGTAAGCCCGGCCGCGCCCATATCCTGAATGCCGACGATCGCCCCGGTCTGCATAGCTTCAAGACAAGCTTCGAGGAGCAACTTTTCAAGGAACGGATCTCCGACCTGTACATTCGGGCGTTTGGCTTCCGAGGCCTCGCTGAATTCCTCGCTGGCCATGGTCGCGCCGTGAATGCCGTCGCGTCCCGTCTTGGCGCCGACGTAGATCACCGGATTGCCCTCGCCCGCGGCGCGAGCATAGAAAATTTCATCCTTGCGGACCAGGCCCATAGCAAACGCGTTCACCAGCGGGTTGCCAGAGTAGCACGGCTCGAACTTGGTTTCGCCGCCCAGGTTGGGCACGCCGAAGCAGTTGCCGTAGGACGCAACGCCGCTGACCACGCCTTCCAGAATAGAGTGATTACGATGGATATCTTTCTGAGACCCCTGCTGAGATCCCTGCGCGCACGAGTCGCGCGCGCCCACAGGAGCAGAGACAGGGCCAAACCTCAGTGAGTCCATCACCGCTACCGGTCTCGCACCCATGGTGAAAATGTCGCGCAGGATTCCGCCGACGCCAGTGGTTGCGCCTTGAAACGGTTCGATGAACGACGGGTGATTGTGCGATTCGATTTTGAAAGCGCAGGCCCAGCCGTCGCCGATGTCGATGATGCCGGCATTTTCCCCCGGCCCTTGCAGGACGCGCTTGCTGCGCGTGGGCAAACGCTTCAAGTGGACGCGCGACGATTTGTAGGAACAGTGCTCGCTCCACATCACGCTGAAGATGCCAAGCTCAGTGAGCGTGGGCTCGCGCGCGCCCAGCAATTGCTTGATCTTTTCGTACTCTTCGGGAGTGAGGCCGTGCTGCCGGAGGGTCTCCGGAGAAAAAACAGAAGTTATGGAAGTGGCCATGGGGAAACTCTATTGTCGCATGGACAGTGACTGAAGGCTAGAACTGACAGATGACAGCGAATCACCGGCTGGGGGTGGAGATTTCGCGAACCACCTTGCCGGATTGATCAAGAAAAGCCAAAGCCGGTGTGCCATCTTTTTGCACAGTTAGCGTGATTCTCACATTGCCCTGATTATCGAGCAGCTTGATTCCGACCGAGCCATCCGGCGACCTTCCCAGAACCATCCGTTGTACGTCATGCCGGTGCGTGGCGAAGAACTTCCCCCAGGCGGTATCCTGTTGCGCGGCCGGGAGTTTATCGATCTCGTCGTTCGCCCTCCGCTTCTCTTCGATGGGAAAGTCGCCCTGATCGACGATGCTGATGCGGGAAAATTTGTCGTTTCCCTCCTGCCCAGCATCGATGGCAAAGATCTGGTTCTGTTCGTACTCATCAAAACTGAGATGGGCATGATTCTGGATGCTGCCATCGGGAAGCTGGGCTGCGCCCCAGATCAAACCGCCGAGTTCGGTTCCCTCTTCGCTCATGAACAGCATCCCTGCGGCTTCCCGGCGATCGGGCCGGGGATCTTCCTTCCCGCGGTTCCACGCGCCGGGGAAGTCGGCGCGATTCGAAATGGTCAGGCGCACCGTGCCATCGGGTTCCACAATGTTGATGCGCCGGGCTGTGATCACGCCAAAATTCTGCTTGCGGACGATCGCCGCGCCGCATAGCACAACCACGGCAAATGCCACAGTTAACACTCCTGAGTAAACTGCGAGAAATTTTGGGCTTGAGAACATGAGCGCCTCCGCTGCTAATGCTACGCGGTGGCGGACAAAAAGTTCCTTCAACTTAGACTACCGAGACCGGCAGTTCGTGTGCCGATGTGCCCGGCTTCCGGTAAGATTCCAGCCAGATGAAATCCATCGTCGTAGGAACAGCTGGGCACATCGACCACGGTAAGACGGCCTTGGTAAGAGCGCTCACCGGGATTGATGCGGACAGGCTGGAGGAAGAGAAACGGCGCGGCATCACCATTGATCTCGGCTTCGCACACATGGACTTGCGCGCCGAGGGTGAGGGCACAAGCAGTGAAACGCTGCGGCTGGGCTTTGTCGACGTGCCAGGCCACGAGCGCTTCGTGCGCAACATGCTGGCGGGCGTGGGCGGGATCGATCTGGTGCTGCTGGTGATTGCGGCGGATGAGGCGATCAAGCCGCAGACGCGGGAGCATTTCGACATCTTGCAATTGCTGGGAGTGCGGCGCGGAATTGCGGTGCTGACAAAATCCGACGCGGTGGATGCGGAGACGCTCGACGTGGTGCGACTGGAGGTGGAAGAGTTTCTGCGCGGAACGTTCCTGGATAACCCAAAATCGATCATCGCAGTGAGTTCCATGACGGGTGCGGGACTGGACGAACTGAAGCGGGCGATGGTCGCCGCGGCGGCCGAAGTGCAACCGCGTGACTCGCACGCGATCGCTCGCTTGCCAATCGACCGCGTCTTCACCATGAAAGGCTTCGGTACGGTAGTAACGGGGACATTGGTGGCGGGAACAATTCGCCGCGAGGACGAACTGGAGGTGTTCCCGACAGGGCGGCGAGTGCGGGTCCGCGGGGTGCAAGTGCATGGTGAGATGTCGCAGGCTGCGACCGCGGGACAGCGAACCGCGCTGAACTTGGCGGGCGCAAGCACGGAGGATTTGACGCGGGGCATGACACTGGTTCCTCCGGCAACTTTTGAGAAGACGAGGCGGGCGGATGTTTTGTTGCGTCTGCTAGCTTCTGCGACGCGTCCGTTAAAAAATCGCTCGCGGGTGCATCTTCACGCGTACACCATGGAGACCGTTGCGGAGATTGTTCTCTTCGAGGGAAAGGAACAAAATCCCGCAAAAGGCGCAACGGCGGAGCGCGCGCAAGTTCTACCGGGGCACGAGGCATTTGCGCGGATCAGGTTGCCCGAGGCCGCGCTCCTTCTGCCAGGAGATCGGTTCATTCTGCGGCAATTTTCGCCGGTGGTAACTATTGGCGGCGGGATTGTTTTAGACGCGGCGCCAGTTTCGCGGATGCCGAAGCTTGCGGACTTCCTGAGAATCTTATCCAGGGGCGATGCCAAAGCGATTCTGAAAAGTAGAATCGCACGAACACAGCAGAAGGGCATTTCCATGTCTCGCCTGGTTGCCGAAACTGGTTGGACAACAACTCTGCTCGAAAAGCACCTGGCCTCGATGTCAGGCGCGGGGGAGGTGGTGCGCGCCGGGGAGAGGTACCTGCATCAGGCGGCGCTGGAAGTTTTGAAGCTCCACGTCGTCAGTGTTATCGCGGATTTTCAAAAGAAGAATCCTCTGACAGGTGGAATCAGCAAAGAAGAATTGCGAACGTTAGTGGACACGTCACCCGGGGTCTTTGAGGCGGTTGCGGCCCTGCTAGTGCGGGATAAGAAGATGGAAGTTGCAAACGATGTCGTACGGCTGCCCGGCCACGGCGTGGTGATGAAAGATGAGGAGTCCGAATCGAAAAAGAGGATCGAGGACGCATTTACCTCGGCGGGACTGAAAGTGCCGGCGCTACATGAGGTAATCGCAGGGCTGAAGATCGATAAGATGCGGGGGCAGAAACTTGTTACGTTGCTCTTGCGGGACAAGGTATTGGTCAAAGTTTCAGAAGATCTGGTTTTTCATCGCAGCGCGCTGGAAGAATTGCGGCGGCAGCTGGCAGCGTACAAAGTAAAATCAGCAACCATCGACGTTGGCAAGTTTAAGGAACTGACCGGAGTGAGCCGCAAGTATGCCATTCCGTTGCTGGAATATCTGGATCGCGAGCGAATAACCCGCCGGGTGGGAGATGCGCGGCAAATTCTGTAAAACCTTGAGCCATTTGGCGATCTGTAACGGGGTGATTGAGCGGCCCGGTCAAAATCTTCGCTGCCGGTTCAATCGCCCAATGCCCTAGATTTTTTCTTCCGGAAATTCCAGTTCCAATCCCAGCGGATCGGTTAAGCGATTGGTAAGGTTGGCGAGGCCCGTCAGCATGTGAATATCGACTATCTCCGCATCGGAAAAATATTTCTTCAGCTCGTCGAAATCCGCCTCCGCGATTTCGTGGGGTGCGCGCGTTAACCTCTCAACATACGTCAGTGCAGCCCGGTCCTTTTCACTATAGTGCGAGTAGTTTCCAGCCTTGAGCGCCGCCCAGTCGGAAGCCGTAAGACCGGCACGCTTCGACGATGCGATGTGGTGCTGGGTGCAATAGCGACATCCGTTGATGAAGGAGACGCGCAGGTAGATCAGTTCGTACAACTTGCGATCGAGGGAGCGTCCGACGCTCGCGTAAAAGCTGAGAAAATTCTTAAGCATCTCAGGGCGATGGGCAAGTGCCTTCTGCACATTGCCGGGCTTGCCGCGCAGCGTGGTGTCGTAAATCTCACGCACTTCCGGAGACGCGGTTTCCGGGGCGATCAGGCTGATGCGTGCCATGGAGTCCTCTGAAATTAGAGTAAAACTGCCTTATCTGATCATCGCACATTGGCTGAGGACGCGCCGGAGAATAGGAGGCGACATCAAGAAAGAACGCCAGTGACCGATAGTACTGAGAAGGGAGCTTTTTGCGATGAGAAGCGTGATGTTGGTCGCGCTATTGGCTTGCGCGGGGACGTCGGGCAGCTACGCACAAAGGGATTCCGATGCCGACTCGGAATCGAAGATTGTCGCGATGGAGCATGTGTGGGCTCAAGCCTACATAATCAAGGACCCAAAGGCGCTGGAGCGGATTCTTGACGATGCATTCGTCTGCGTCGCTTCAGACGGTAGATTATTGACCAAGGCGCAGATTCTGATGGACGTTAAATCGTCCAATGCACTGCAGGTTTTGACGGAATCGATGGCGGTGCATCTGCATGGCGATACGGCGATCGTCACGGGGACTTTTCGGACCATGGGCATGGAGCGTGGGAAGCCGTTTACGCGCCGGGAGCGTTTTGTGGACACATGGGTTTACAAAAGTGAGCGTTGGGTCTCGATTACGACTATGGTAAATTTCACCGACGATTGAGGCCGTCCGGAGGTGTTCTGCCTCCCCAGTGATTTTTCTGTAACGAGGAGCAATTTTTATGAGAACGATAGGCTGGTTGCTGATCCTCGCATGCGCCGGCTCACTTCGTGTTCGGGCCCAGGAGGGTGGCGGAGACATCCCTGTGACCGCCATTCTAGCTCGTGAAACCGCTTGGTCCGAGGCGGAATTGCGAGGTGACAACGGCGCCCTCGAGCGGATTTTCGATAATGCTGTGGTGTACATCGAGGACGGCAGGTTGCTGACTAAGGGGGAATACTTGTCGCGGGTGAGGTTAGCGGATGCACGTCCGCGGCAGGTCGTAGCTGGAGCCGCGACGGTGCGTGTCTTTGGAAGCACCGCCATCGTGGTGGGTACCTATCGCGAAATAGGCGTGAAAGTGGGAAGGTCTCGTCAAGGAGGTGGCGCTTTATTGATACCTGGGTGAACAAGAAAGGGAGTTGGATGTTGGTCGCTGCGGGGGCGTCACCCCTATCGAAGTAAATGGAAAATGTGCCGCGTCCGCATTCCTTCCTCTCCCCTTCCGCCCCGATTCGGATGCCGCCCGTAAATCATGAGATTGTCGAAAATCAAAACTCCCGAATTTTCTTGCAACATCGCTGCCGTCGCTGCAGGAAAATGACTGGGCTGCCGATATATCTGTGAAGAGCCTGTCCCGTGAAAACTACTGGGTTTGTCGTGATTCTGGTTTGCTCGGCACTATTGTTCACCGCGGCACAGAATGCTGCGAATGAGAGCGCAGTGACGAGGGTTCTTGCCTTGGAGTACGCGTGGAACCAGGCCGCGGAACGGAAGGATACCAAAGCGCTGGATGCGATTCTCGACAATTCCATGGTGTATGTGGACTACTACGGCATTCTCAGGACCAAATCTGAGTTTCTGGCGTGGATAAAGTCGACAAACTTGCATCCGCAGCAGGAGGTAACCCAGTCGATGGCGGCGCACATGTTTGGCAGCACGGTAGTGGTCACCGGAGTTTACGTTACCAAGGGCGTCGAAAATGGAAAACCTTATGTGCGACGCGCCCGCTTCGTCGATGCCTGGACGTTCAAAGACGGGAATTGGCTGTGCGTGGTGAGCCAGTCGACTCCGGTCCTGCATTGAAGGTGGGCCCTGACCTCTGGCTGCAGTGCGTTGTTTTTCATTTCCGCGCCGTGCTCGCAAGGAGTAGAAGCTGAGATGTGGAAGCTGCTCACGATTTTTCTGCTGCTGGCGCCTCGACTGAGCGCTCAGGCTGCAAGCGCGCCCGATGGCGACCGCGGCAGAATTCTCTCCCTGGAGAACGCCTGGAATCAGGCGACGCAGCAGAAAGACGTGAAAGCGCTCGATCCTCTGTTGGCTGAAGGCCTGATCTACATCAACAACGAAGGCACCGAGATGAACAGGGCGCAATACCTGGCCAGCGTGAGCGCGCCGGAACGCCGCTTCGAGCACATTGTGAGCGAATCGATGCGGGTGCAGCTTTTCGGGCAGAGTGCGGTGGTGGTCGGCGTGTATCACGAAAAGGGCGTAAAGGACGGCAAGCCGTATCTGCACAACGGGCGCTTCATCGACACGTGGATCCACCGCGGTGACAGTTGGATGTGCGTGGCCAGCCAGTCAACCTTGATCCTGCATGAGGGGGAGCGCTGAGGAGTGGTTTGCTGCGGGTCCAATATACACTTGTAAACTGCTAGTGCCGATCCTGCTCGGAAGTCCTGGAGTGGCGTCGCAAATCATGAAAGCGGTGGTCAGAATTATTGGAGCCGGCTTGGCCGGATCGGAAGCAGCGTGGCAGTGCGCGCGGCGGGGTTTAGATGTCGAATTGTTCGAGATGCGGCCCGTGCGGTCGACACCGGCACACCAGACAGCGGATTTTGCGGAACTCGTATGTTCAAACTCATTGAAATCGGACTCCGAGAATACGGCTCCATGGCTGCTGAAGGAAGAGATGAGGCGAGCCCAGTCGCTGCTGTTGAAGATGGCGCGTGAGTGCGCCGTTCCGGCGGGGCACGCGTTGGCGGTGGATCGAGTGCGGTTTGCCGCCAGAGTAACAGAAGTGCTTTCGTCCGAGGCGCGAATCACGGTGCGTCGGGAAGAAGTGACGCGGATTGAAGAAGACGAGGTAACCGTCATTGCTACAGGACCGTTAACGTCGGAAGCGCTGGCTGCCGAGATTACGCGGTTGAGCGTGTTCGAAGAGGAGTCAACACCTGAGCAAGCGAGTCGCCCGCTCCCACACGAACACGGTCCAGACTCGCCGCGCGCGCCCCACTTATATTTTTACGATTCGATCAGTCCGATTGTGGAGGCGGACTCGATTGACATGTCGCAGGTGTACATGGCGGCGCGCTATGACAAGGGATCAGCGGACTATATCAATTGCCCCATGTCGCGGGAAGAATACGATCAGTTTTACGATGCACTGCTGGCCGCGCAGTCGGTAGAGAAGCGCGATTGGGAGAAGCTAAATTATTTTGAGAGCTGTTTGCCGATTGAAGAGATTGCGCGCCGCGGGCGGGATACGCTGCGCTTTGGTCCCATGAAACCGGTGGGGCTGAAGGATCCGCGCACAGGCCGAATGCCTTATGCGGTGGTGCAATTGCGGCAGGAAAATCTGCGGGCGGATTCTTATAACCTGGTGGGATTTCAGAATCATCTGAAGTTCGGAGAGCAGGGGCGCGTGCTGCGCATGATTCCGGGCCTGGCAAATGCGCGGTTTCTGCGCTACGGCCAGATTCATCGCAATACCTACATCAACAGTCCGACGCTGTTGCGCGAGACGCTGCAGATGAAGGCTCATCCGCGAGTTTTATTCGCCGGACAGATTTGCGGTGTGGAAGGCTATGTGGAGTCGATCGCAACCGGGCTGATGGCGGGAATGTTCGCCGCGGCCCTGGTGCACGGAGTCGAACCGGTGCCGCCGCCGCGAGCCTCCGCGTTCAGATCGCTGACGCATTACGTAACTCATGCGGATGCGAAGAACTTCCAGCCGGCGAACATCACTTTTGATCTGCTCCCTGCTCTGGAGAAAAAGATTCGCGACCGCAAAGATCGCCACCGAGTGCAGTGCGAGTTGGCGCTGAACGAATTTGATAAGTGGATGGAGCAGGTCGGAGCAACCGCGGTGAGAACTTGATTGCACAAGCTGCAGAGAACAGCCGCGGAGAGCATGGAGAAATGGGAGCGACAATCCAACTTGAGATTCGTCGCGTCAGCCCGGATTAGCACGACACCACGTTTCCAAATGGTTGAGGGCATCTCGCTGACTTAGATTATTCGGCCCTGAGGGGCACTTTTCCTGCAACAATACGCTTCTTCGGTACGTATCCATATATTGAGCGGGCAGGAGATGGCGCGGCAAGCTTACTTTGACCGTGGAGCCGCGTCCAATCAAACAAGCGCGATGACTCTGAGGGATCTCATTGTCGATGTGGTGCGTACCTTGTGGGCCCACAAACTGCGAGCGTTCCTCACCATGTTCGGCATCGCGTGGGGGATCGTATCGATCGTGCTGATGGTGGCGGCTGGCGAAGGACTGCGCAAGGGACAGGAAGAGCAATCCAGGACGCTGGGCAAGGACGTAATGATCGTCTTCCATGGCCGCACCAGCCTGCAGGCGGGCGGAACGCATGCGGGGCGGCTGATCCATTGGGAAGATGAGGATGTGCCGGTGGTGCAGGCGGAGGCGATGGATTGCGAATATGCCATCCCCGAACTGGAGCAGGAGACCGTTTTAACCCACAGCAACTTCAACAATGCGTCGTTCGAGGTAACCGGATCGTATCCGCAGTTTAGTTCGATTCGTAGTCTTAACGTGGGATTGGGCCGTTTCTATGACTGGAGTGACATGCGCGAGGCGAGGCGCGTGGCGTTCCTGGGATCGGATGCCGCCAAGCAACTATTTCCCGGACGCAACCCGGTGGGCGAAAACGTTTATCTGAATGATTTCCCTTTCGTCGTGATCGGCGTAATGGAAAAAAAGAAGCAAGACTCCAGCTATGACGGTTGGGACGTCAACAAAGTTTTCATTCCGTTCTCCGCAATGCGGCGTGACTTTCCCGACAAGCCGCCGGGGACGCCCACTACTTTCGATCAATTGCTGGTCACGCCGAAATCGGTGGAACAGCACGAAGCTTGCAAACACGAAGTGAGGGTCGCCCTGGCGCGCATGCATCGCTACGATCCGAACGATAAGGAAGCCTGCCCCATCTGGGATACGGTGCAAGAGGCCAAAGCGTTTCGGCAGATGACCGACGGCATGAAATATTTTCTGGGTGCGGTCGGAATTGTGACGCTGTTGCTGGGCGGCCTTGGCGTGATGAATGTGATGCTAGTTGCGGTGCGCGAGCGGACGCGTGAAATCGGAGTGCGGAAGGCGATTGGCGCGCCAGCAGGCACGATCCTGCGACAGTTCTTTGTGGAAGCTGTGATTATCGCCCTACTGAGCGGGGCGATCGGCCTGGGAGTGGCGTTCGGATTCTGCGCTCTAGTGGACTTATTGCCCATGCCGGACTATTTTGCGGGCCTGATTCCAGATTGGACTTCCGGCCTTGTCGCGGCGGGTCTGCTGGGCGCCATTGCCGTAGGTGCTGCGTTGTATCCGGCGCGCAGGGCGGCGTCGATTGATCCCATTGAGGCGTTGCGCTATGAGGCCGGCGGATAGGGAAATTGGCTGAGCATGCTCATCGAAATTATTCTCGAAGCCTGGATCGCTCTGAAGCGAAACCTGACGCGCAGCTTTCTCACGATGCTGGGAATTGTCTGGGGCATAGCCACGGTTACGCTGCTGATCGCCTACGGCAGCAGCTTCCGCGGAGTTCTGGTGCACGGGTTCGACGCGTTCGGAAAGAGCGTGGTGATTTGCTGGCCGCAGCAGACCAGCGAGCAACCCGGCGGCCAGCGCGCCGGGAAAAAAGTTGTCGTCGAACAAGCCGATGTAGATATGGTGAAAGCCACGGCGCCGTTGGTGAGACATGTGTGCCGCGAAACCGTCAACCGGCCAGGAATTTCCTACGGCGACCGCATGGTGGGTACGGCGGCGGTTCGAGGGGTTTGTCCAGAGTACGGCGAGATGCGCAACGAAATTCCTTCCGAGGGACGCTGGATCGATGCGGGCGACGAACTGGAGCGGCGGCGCGTGATTTTTCTCGGCGGACGCATCAAGGAACAACTCTTCAGCGGACGGCCGGCGGTGGGCGAGACGGTGGAAGTTGGGGGAGTGCGCTTCACCGTGGTTGGAGTGATGGCGCGCAAGATTCAACTCAGCAACTATTTCAGCAGCGACGATGATTCGGCGTGGATTCCGTACGCGACCGCCGGGGATCTATGGAACACCCGCTACGCGGCTGTGCTCTTGTTTGAACCGCTCGCGCCGCAGTTTGAGAAGAAGGCGATGGCACAAGTATTAGCCGCCGTGGCGACGCGGCAGAATTTTTCTCCTACCGATCCGAAAGCTCTTCAGATGTTCGGGAGGGATGAATTCCGTCCCGTGATCGACGCGCTTACGATCGGGCTGCAGGTGCTTCTCGCATTTGTTGGGACGCTGACCCTCGGCATCGGCGGCGTAGGCGTGATGAATATCATGCTGGTCTCAGTGGATGAACGCATCCGCGAGATCGGCTTGCGACGGGCCCTGGGAGCGAGGAAGAGGCACATCAAGCTTCAGTTTCTGGCGGAGACTTTGTTGATCATGCTCCTGGGTGGCGCTATCGGCGTGGTACTTTCCTATTTCATTGCCTGGGCCGTGGGAACGCTACCCATGATGGGACCATTGTTCGAAGATGACTCCGGGCAGGGTGATATTCACCTGCGAATTTCACTCATGACCGTTGTGCTTTCGAGCGCAGTGTTGTTGATTGTGGGCGTGATCAGCGGGCTGGTTCCTGCCTTTCGGGCGTCAAAGCTGGACCCAGTAGAGGCGCTGAGGTATGAGTGAAGTCAGATCCGCGGGCCGGGTCGCGTAAAGTTCTCCGACCCTCCAGTTTGTCTCACCGAAGTCGAATCCCGTCTCCTCCTTCCATCCAAGTTTCAGGTCGACCTGAGTAATTTAAGAGTGTGATACAACCACCTTACGAACGGGGCCATGCTTCGAAACAATTTCAAGAACAGGAAGGTCCGAATGAATCTTCGCGGCAAATATTCTCCGCTCATCCCTGGACTGGTTGCCATCGCGCTGGCTCTTTTTCTTCTTCCGCGCTTAAGCGCTCAAAGTGATGCGGCTCAGGAAGCTGCCGGCAACTATGTGCGCGAGGAAATGCAGCGCCAGCACATCCCCGGCCTGGCGCTGCTGGTGTCGCAGGGCGGGAAGATCGTGCGGGCGGAGGGTTTCGGGCTGGCCAACGTTGAACTGCAAGTGCCGGTGAAGCCTGAGACCGTGTTCCAGTCGGGCTCCGTCGGCAAGCAGTTCACGGCCACGGCCGTCATGATGCTGGTCGAGGAGGGCAAGGTCGGCCTCGACGATCCGCTCACGAACTTTTTCCCGGATGCGCCCGCCACATGGAAAGAAGTGACGGTGCGCGAGTTGCTAAGCCACACCGGCGGCTTCGGGGACTATCCCGAGAAATTCGATTTCCGCAAAGATTGGACGGAAAATGAAGTGCTGAAGCTGGTTGAAGGCATCCCGCTGGCTTATCCTCCCGGAACGAAGTGGGAGTACAGCAATCTAGGATTTCTGACGCTGGGAATTTTGATCCACCGCGTTACCGGCGAATTCTACGGAGACTTTCTGCAACAACGCATTTTTAAACCCCTCGGCATGCAGGCGACGCGCATCATCAGCGAAGCTGACATTGTCCCCAATCGCGCCGCCGGCTATCGGCTGGTTAAAGGCGAACTGAAAAATCAGGAATGGGTCGCCCCCATGGTCAACACCACGGCCGATGGCAGCTTGTATTTTTCCATTCTCGACTTGGCGAAATGGGATGCGGCGTTGTACACCGAGAAACTGCTCAAGCGCTCGAGCCTCGACCAGATGTGGACGCCCGCAAAGTTGAAGAACGGCCAACCAAACAAGGACGGCTACGGCTTTGGCTGGTTTACTGGCGAGCGCCACGGACATCGCGTGACCAGCCACGACGGCGCCTGGCAAGGGTTCAAAACTGCCATCGCGCGCTACATCGATGATCAGTTGACGGTCGTCGTGCTGACGAATCTGGCTGAGGCCAAACCCGGCGAGATCGCCCAGCACGTTGCGGACATATACCTGTCGGATGCAAAAAGCGCAGCAGGAAAGCACTGATGCAGTTTCAACGCGGCTCGACTTGCATGAGCATTCCATACTTCGGTCGGAGAGTGATGAGCGGTTGCGGCTCAACCCGGTGACCGGGGACCAGCTGCAGTTTCCATTTCTGCGCCAGCGTAGCCAGAATCAGAACGCCTTCCATCCAGGCAAATGATTCTCCAATGCATTGCCGCACACCCGCGCCAAACGGGAAGTAGGTAAATTTCGTGCGCTGGGCCTTGCCTTCTGTCGAGAATCGATCTGGATCGAAGCGTAGAGGATCGGGAAAATATCTCGGATCGCGTTGGGTGACGAACTGGCTGATGAGCACGGTAGTTTGCGCGGGAAGAAAATAATCGCCAAGCGAGAAGTCCTTGCGCGCATAACGGCCCATGGCCCACGCCGGCGGATAAAGCCGCAGCGACTCTGCCAGCACCATCTCGGTATAGCGCAGCCGAGGGACATCTTCGAAGCCGGGAAGCCTGCCTCTCAGTACTTCGTCGACCTCTTTGTGAAGCTTACTCTCGCAGCCAGAATTTTCGGATAGCAAATACCACGTCCATGAGAGAGCATTGGCGACGGTTTCATAACCCGCAAGGAAAATGGTTATAACCTGATCGCGCAGAGACTGTCGCGATGCTGCGTCGTTGGCCGGAGAGGCAGCAAGCATGAGATCGAGCAGGCTGCCGCGGTCGAGGCCGCTTCGCTGATGCGCGGCAATCATCCGGTAGACCACGGCATCGATACGTTTGCGTGCTTTGACGAACGCGGCCAGGCCCGGCGGCCGCAAATGCACCAGCCATTCGGCGGCAGGCAACATCACCAGAAAATTGTAAAGACCCATGATGCGATTGATGGCCGCGGCAAGCTCGCAAACTTCCTCTCGCAGATCGGTCGCGAACAACGTGCGCGCCACCACGTTGAGCGTGAGATGCATCATGTCAATGGAGATATCGCGCTGCTCCCCGGCATGCCACGAATCCCGGATGCGCGCCGCTTCCTCCACAATGATGCCGCCATATTCGCCAATCCGTTGCCGGTGGAAGGCGGGCTGCGCCGCCAGCCGTTGCGCGCGGTGCACCGCGCCTTCACTGGTGATCATGCCCTCGCCGAGCAACATTTTAGTGCGCTGTACGGTGCGTTCCTTGATGAAGTTGTCGTTTTGAACGACCAGCACTTCGCGGATGTATTCGGGATGGTTCAGAAAAACAATGTGATGAGGCCCGATCTTGTAATGCGCGATGTCGCCGTAGGTCTCAGCCAGGTGTCGAAAAAGAAGGATGGGATTTGCCGGACGAAATTTGCGAAGCGCAAACCACAAGAGATTGCGCTGAAAGCCAGGCGGGAAGCGGTAACCTATCCCGCCAGAATACTCTCGCACCTCGGGTTGTCGTACAGCGGTCCCCACCCTGCTAGTTTACGACGGGACGCGGGTCACAAGGTTGGAGCTGCAGCGGAGACGAGTGTCAACAAAATCTAGTTCGTTTGCTTCTGCAACTGATCGAGCGTGGCCAGAACATCTCCACTGTGGCGGCCGGGGTCAACATTGGTGTACGCTCTTGCGACTTTGCCGGTCGGGTCGATGAGGAAGGTATGCCGCGCCGCAAATTTGGCCACTCCGAGGTTAGTCAGCGACCCATACTCCCTGCTGACTTTGCCGTCGCGGTCGGCTAAGAGCTTGAAATTCAAACCCTCCTTTGCGCAGAACTTCTTGTGTGAGTCCACGCTGTCTACGCTCACACCCAGAACCACGGAGTTGCGCTGATCGTACTTTGATTGATCCGCCTGAAAGTTGTGTGCTTCCCGCGTACAGCCCGGAGTCTGGTCTTTGGGATAAAAATAGAGGACAATCCACTTTCCGCGATAATCCTTTAAGCTGACGGAAGTACCGTCCTGTGAGAACAGGGTAAAATCCGGCGCGGTGCTGCCCGTGCTGGGAACTGCGGCGCGCGAACCCGAGAACAAGCGCGGAACCACGAATATGATAATCACCAACAAGAGCACGAGCAGCGTGATTTTCAGCATGAGCCCTTCCAGAAGCGATCTCGCTTGAAATCCAGGTAGTGGTGCCCTGCCAAACGGCACCACTACCGAAATCCAGTGCGCTTATCGGTCCGTTCCAACGGACGTGTAGCATTGTAACGTTTGGCCCTCGACCTTCGTCCAGCAAGATTCCTCGTAATTGAATATCATGGAGTATTCAGCATAATCAGACGGAGAGATTAGACGTGGCTCAGACTGAAACTGACGGTCAAGAGGTATTGGAAACGCGAGAGTGGGTTGACTCTCTGGACTATGTGCTGTCCAAGGGTGGCCCGGTACGCGCAGGGCGACTGATTCAGCAACTGGCACTGCATGCGCGGCGCGCCGCGGGAGTCAATCTTCCGTTCTCGGCGACCACTCCTTACCAAAACACAATTCCCTCTCCGCAACAGGCGCCGTTCCCCGGAAGTCAGGAAATGGAGCGCCGCATTAAGAGCCTGGTGCGCTGGAACGCTCTCGCCATGGTGGTACGTGCCAATAAAATTCAGGAAGGCATTGGCGGGCACATCTCTACGTTTGCTTCGGCCGCTACTTTGTACGAGGTTGCTTTCAATCATTTCTTTCAAGCTCGCACCGAAAGCGGCGACCGCGATTTCGTTTACTTTCAAGGCCACGCCGCTCCGGGCATTTACGCTCGCGCTTATCTCGAAGGCCGCATCCCTAAAGAGAAGTTGGAAAACTTCCGCCGTGAATTGAAGCCGGGAGGGGGGTTGAGCTCCTATCCTCACCCTTGGCTGATGCCGAATTTCTGGGAGTTTCCTACGGTTTCGATGGGCTTGGGCCCAATCCAGGCGATCTACCACGCGCGCTTTATCCGGTATTTGGAGAATCGCGGCCTCAAACAATCCACCGGCGGCAAGGTTTGGGCCTTTCTGGGCGATGGCGAAATGGACGAGCCGGAATCCCTGGGATCCATCACCCTGGCATCGCGCGAGAATCTCGACAACCTGATTTTCGTAGTGAACTGTAACCTGCAGCGTCTCGACGGACCGGTTCGCGGCAACGGAAAAATCATTCAGGAACTCGAGGCGATCTTCCGGGGCGCGGGATGGAACGTTATCAAGTGCATCTGGGGCTCGGACTGGGACAGCCTGATCCGTGCCGATCGCGACGGGCTGCTGGTCAGGCGTCTGGGCGAAATCAGCGACGGCCAGTATCAAAAATATTTTGTGGAGAGTGGGGCCTACTTCCGCCAAAATCTGTTCGGCACGGACCCGCGGCTGCTGAAGATGGTCGAACATCTTTCCGATGAGCAATTGGCGCGCATGCGGCTGGGCGGGCACGACCCCATCAAGGTGCATGCCGCATACCGCGCGGCCGTGGACCACAAAGGCGCCCCGACCATCATTCTGGCAAAGACGATCAAGGGCTATGGGCTGGGCGAGGCTGGCGAAGGCAAAAACATCACGCACCAGCAAAAAAAGCTGAATGAAGAAGAGTTGGAGTTGTTCCGTTCGCGTTTCGGAATTCCGATTCCCGACCACGAACTGCAGAACGCGCCGTTCTACCGGCCTTCCGACGACAGCGCCGAAATCAAGTACATGCAGGCGCGCCGGCAACAGCTGGGCGGATATATGCCGCAAAGAAAAGTGCTCGCCACGCCGTTGAAGCCGATTCCGGAATCCCACTTTGAGGAATTCTACAAAGGCACGGATGGGCGGGAAGTGGCTACTACCATGGTTTTCGTGCGGCTGCTGGGGAAACTGCTGCGCGATCCGGAGTTGGGCAAACTCATCGTCCCAATTATTCCCGACGAAGCTCGCACTTTTGGCATGGAGGCGTTGTTCCGCCAGGTCGGAATCTACTCCAGCGTGGGCCAACTCTACGAGCCGGTCGATATGGACACGCTCCTTTATTACAAGGAAGCGAAGAATGGGCAGATTCTAGAGGAGGGGATTACCGAAGCCGGATCGATGTGCTCCTTTATCGCGGCGGGCACGGCCTATGCGAACCACGGCATCAACACGATTCCTTTCTTTATTTATTACTCGATGTTCGGATTCCAGCGTATCGGCGATCTGATCTGGGCGGCGGCTGATATGCGGTGCCGCGGGTTTCTGGTTGGCGGCACTGCCGGACGAACGACACTGGCCGGCGAAGGTTTGCAGCATCAGGACGGCCACAGCCACGTCCTGGCTTTGCCGGTTCCCAACTTGCTGGCCTACGATCCGGCATTCGCGTATGAAATTGCCATCATCATTCAGGATGGCATCAAGCGCATGTATGTGGATCAGGAATCGATTTTTTACTACCTCACAGTGACCAATGAGCCGCTTGCCATGCCTGAGATGCCGAAGGATGGCAACGTCCGCGAAGGCGTGCTGCGCGGCCTTTACCGCTTCAAGGCCGCAGATGCACCAGAGGCCAAGCTGCACGCTCAACTGCTGGGCAGCGGGACCATTATGTACGAGGTGCTGAAGGCACAGACAATTCTCCAGGAAAAATATGGCGTGGCTGCGGACGTGTGGAGCGTGACCAGTTACAAAGAACTTTACCGCAACGCCAATGATTGCGAACGCTGGAACCTGCTGCATCCGGGTGATGCGGTGAAGGTTCCCTTCATCACTCAGACTTTGAAGGATGCGTCCGGGCCGTTCATCGCCGCATCTGATTACATGAAGGTGCTGCCGGAATCTTTGGCGAAGTGGGTCCCCGGGCAACTCGTCTCGCTTGGGACGGATGGCTTTGGCCGCAGCGAGAGCCGCGCCGCGCTACGCGATTTCTTCGAGGTCGATGCGAAACATATTGTGCTGGCCACGCTGGGGGCGCTGGTGCGGGAAAAGAAAATCGGCGTTGACATCATGAAGAAGGCGATTCGGGACCTCGGAATCAATCCCGAGAAGCTGAACCCGGCCATCAGTTGAACGTTGCGGCGCGAACCGAAAACAGGCAAGGAATGGAATCAGTGATCGAATTCAAACTCCCCGCACTGGGTGAAAATATTGAACAAGGCGACTTGGTGCGCCTCATGATCGCACCCGGTGAGACGGTCAACGAGGGCCAAGCGGTCATGGAGCTAGAAACCGATAAGGCAGTCGTGGAAGTGCCTTCGTCAGTGAGCGGCACCGTGAAGGAAATTCTGGTTAAAGAAGGCGACAAGATCAAGGTTGGCCAGGTAGTTTTCACTGCGGACAGCAATGGAACGTCCACCGCGGCAGCGCGCGAAATTCCGCGGCAAAAAGATCCTGAACAGGACGCGCCCACACCGCAACGGGAGCAGCCCGAATCCGTCGAAGCAAGTGCCGCCAAATCCTTAAAAGCGGAACCGGTTGCGCAATCTCGTTCTGCATCTCAGACCACTACGCAACGAACGCGATCCACCGACGCCCCGGCCGCCGGCGAATTCCGTCTGCAGGAACTCGGAGAAAACATTTCACAAGGCGACCTCGTGCGTTTGATGATTTCGCCCGGGGCCAAGGTTTCCGAAGGCCAGCCGGTCATGGAACTCGAAACCGATAAAGCCGTCGTCGAAGTTCCGTCGTCCGTCAGCGGCATTGTGAATGAAGTGAAGGTCAAAGAAGGCGAGAAGGTCAAAGTTGGGCAGTTGATTTTCACGCTGCAAGGTGCGGTGCCTTCGCAATCCGAAACCGTGCGTACCCAAAACCGTCCTGTCGAACATGTCTCTGGACAGCATGGCGCACGCCTCGCATTCCAGGCCGCGATTCGCGCCGAGGGTAAAACCGAAGAACAGGCTCTGCCGCCCGATCAGCCACAACCGCGTCCCGCTGCGTTCTCCATGCCGGTGCAACTAGGCAAGGTCGCCGGAACGGAACACCGCGAACCGGTGCCCGCGGCTCCGCACACGCGCCGGCTCGCCCGTGAACTCGGAGTCGACATTTATGAAGTCAAAGGGACGGGGCCAGGCGGACGCATCAGTGAAGACGATGTCAAAGCCCATGCCAAGGCCGTGCTGACAGCGCTAGCCACCGCCGCGCAGGCTCCGCCTCGCGCCGGACATTTCATCGAACCGAAGCTTCCGGATTTCGCCAAGTGGGGAAAGATCGAGCGCGTTTCCATGCGCGGAGTTCGCCGCAAGACGGCGGAACATCTGGCGGAATCATGGAACACGATTCCGCACGTCACGCAGCACGACCGCGCCGACATCACGGAACTCGAGCAGTTGCGGGCGCGTTTTGCGCCCAAAGCCGAACAAGCCGGCGGCAAGATGACCGTGACTGCGATTGCGCTGAAAGTATGCGCCGCGGCGCTGAAAGTCTTCCCTCAATTCAACGCCACCATCGATATGGCGAAAGAAGAAATTATCTACAAACAGTACATCCATATCGGGGTAGCGGCCGATACCGATCGGGGATTGCTGGTTCCGGTCATCCGCGATGTGGACAAGAAAAATATCGTCGAGCTGGCGGTCGAACTTTCGCAGCTGTCGCAGAAAGCGCGGGATAAGAAAATCACCGTCGCCGATATGGAAGGCGGCACTTTCACCATCACCAACCTCGGCGGCATCGGCGGCACAACATTCACCCCCATCGTGAATCATCCTGAAGTCGCCATCCTTGGGCTGTCGCGTTCTCGGATGGAGCCGGAATGGATTGGCGGAAAGTTCGAACCACGGCTCATCCTGCCGCTTTCGCTTTCCTACGATCATCGCCTGATTGATGGCGCGGATGCCGCACGTTTTCTGCGCTGGATCGCGGAAGCCTTCGAGCAGCCGTTTTTGCTCTCGGTTCAAGGCTAACTTCGGCGAGCGAACCCAACGAAAGTCACCTCATGAACGAACCTCTCGACCAAACGCCGGAAGCTACTCCCGAAGGAATTAAACAGTTGCACATCGCCGTAGTCGGCGGCGGCCCCGGTGGATACGCCGCCGCATTCCTGGCCGCGGATCTCGGCCTGAAAGTTACGCTAATCGACCCCGAACTGAATCCCGGTGGCGTGTGTCTTTACCGCGGCTGCATTCCTTCCAAAGCACTGTTGCACGTCGCCAAACTGATTGAAGAATCTCAGCAGGCCAAGAATTGGGGAATCGACTTTCCTGCGCCGAAGATCGACCTCGCGCGCCTGCGCGCTTGGAAAGAAAGCGTAGTGAAGAAACTCACAGGGGGCCTGGGACAGCTTTCCAAACAGCGCCACGTGGAATACATCCAGAGCCGCGCGGCATTCGAGAATTCCACGACGCTCCGGATCACCAAAGCAGATTCCACCCAAGTCGACCTCAGTTTTGACCGCGTCATTATCGCTACCGGCTCGCGCCCTGCCATCATTCCAGCTCTGAAGCTGGATTCGCCGCGCCTGATGGATTCGACCGGCGCCCTCAATCTCGAAGACATTCCCGGCAGCCTTCTCGTGGTGGGCGGCGGATACATCGGCCTGGAACTCGGTTCGGTGTATGCCGCGCTCGGAACGCGCGTCACCGTGGTTGAGATGTTGCCCGGCCTGCTTCCCGGTGCGGATCGCGATCTGGTTCTTCCGCTACACAAACGTTTGGAGAAGATGTTCGAGACAATTCTGCTGAACACCACCGTCGCCTCTCTGAAAGAAGAAGGCTCCGGAATTCGTGCTTCGTTCGAAGGCGCTGCAGTGCAGGAAAAAGATCGCGATAAAGTTTTTGATCGCGTTCTCGTTTCCGTGGGACGCAAGCCAAACTCGGAAATCCCCGGGCTGGAAAAAACGCAAGTGCACGTGAACTCGCGCGGGTTTATCGAGGTGAACAAGCAATTGCAAACCGCCGATCCCTCCATTTATGCAATTGGCGACGTGGTTGGCGAGCCCATGCTGGCGCACAAGGCTTCGCATGAGGGACGGGTTGCCGTCGAAGCCATCGCCGGGCACAAGGTCGCATTCGAACCGAACGCGATTCCGGCAGTGGTATTCACCGATCCGGAAGTTGCCTGGTGCGGTCTCACCGAAACTCAGGCGGAAAAAGAAAAACGCGAAGTCAAGGTTGCGAAATTTCCCTGGGGCGCCTCCGGCCGCGCGATTACACTCGACCGTCCGGAAGGAGTGACCAAACTACTGGTTGACCCGCACACCGAACGCGTTCTCGGAGTAGGCATTGTCGGCGCCGGCGCCGGCGAACTGATTGCCGAAGGAGTGCTGGCCATCGAGATGGCTGCGCTCGCCAGCGATGTCGCTATGACCATCCATCCGCATCCCACACTGTCTGAAACCGTGATGGAGTCCGCGGAAGTTTTTTTTGGCACCAGCACAGACGTTTTCCGCCCCAAGCGGGGGTAATCTGGAAAAAGAAAACCATGTCCACTTTTCTTAAAGGTATTGCCTTTCTCACCCTTATTCTCGCGGTCTGCCTGCCGCTCTCCGCGCAAAGCGCGCTAAGCCAGATCCTGCAAGGGTCCACATCCGCAAGCACGTCACCCAAAACCCCGTCCGACCCGCTGGGACGCGATACGCCCTACGGCACGGTCTCCGGATTCCTCCAGGCGGCGCAATCGGGCAACTACGGCATCGCGGCGCAATATCTGCAGATGAGTGCTTCACGCCGTCAGACAGAAGGCGAGACCGTGGCGTCGAACCTCAAGGAAGTGATGGACCGCGCGTATTCTGGCAACCTGGGGAGCAAGCAGCCGGAAGGCGTACCGCAGGAAGGTGTTCCGCCGGGCCGGCAGAAGCTGGGAACCATATCGTCTGGCGACGCGGAAGCGGACCTGGAACTGGTTCGAGTCTCCGATCCCAACGCGGGGAAGATTTGGCTGATTTCCTCCGACACTTTGGCGAAACTCCCCGAACTCTACGATCAGGTCCAGGCACGCCAGGTAGAAACGCGATTGCCTAAATGGGTGGTGAAGCATCAGTTGGCTGGAATGCCATTGTGGCAATGGCTGGCGCTGGTGCTGCTGATTCCTGTAGCGGCCGCGGCTGGGTGGTTGCTGTTAGTGCTGCTGCAGAACCCTCTGCGCTGGTGGGCACGGCGACGCGGGCAGCCCGAATTCGAGCAATGGCAATCGGTGTCCGGGCCGGCGTGGCTGCTCGCCGGTACGATGATTCACCGGATTCTGGCTCGCTACCTCGGCATGCCCCTGCTGCAGCGCCACTATTATTTCCAGTGCGTTGAAGTCGCCGCCATTATCGGCGCGAACTGGATTCTGTGGCGAGTAATTCGCTGGTTCCTGCAGCGCGTGCGCAACCGGGCTCTCGCCCATGGTCACTCGGGTACCGGCTCGCTGATGCTTCTGGGCGAGCGCATCGTCAAAGCGGTGGTCTTCGTGATGGCCCTTTTTTTTGTCCTGAGCGTGCTGGGCTTCAATATGAGCACGGCTCTGGCGGGCGTTGGAATCGGCACCCTCGCGGTTGGCTTCGGCGCGCAGCAAACCATCGCGAACTTATTCGGTGGGGTTTCAGTATTGGGCGATGAAGTAATTCGCGTGGGGGACGTTTGCAAGTTTGGCGACCGCACGGGAACAGTCGAGGATATTGGCCTGCGCTCCACTCGCGTCCGCACGGAAGAGAGGACGCTGCTGGCCATTCCCAATGGGACGGTGGCCACCATCAACGTGGAGAATCTGAGCCGTCGCGACAAGATACTTTTCAAAACGGTTCTGGGCCTGCACACCGACACTTCGCAGGAACATGTCAGTGCCGTGCTGTCCGAAATACGCCGCGTCCTCAGCAGTAATCCCAAGATCGAGAGCAATTCGATTCGCGTGCGGCTCATTGAACTTACCGCCAGCGCACTTAATGTGGAGTTGGTTTGTTACATCTTGACCCGGGATTTTAACGAATTCGCAGCTGTGCGCGAAGAGGTGTTGCTGCACATCATGAACCTGGTCGAGGACTCCGGAGCCAGCCTCGCATCCTCATCGCAGACGCTATATCTGGCCCCGGATCCCGCCTCCCCCAAACAGAAAAGCGAGGCTGAGAGCAGGAGAGGAACTGAGTCGCCTCAAGGAAAGCAACAGCCTTCCCCAGCCGCTACCGATGAAGACGTTGCCTCCAACCAGGTTTCGGCGGAGCGCCCGCGTTTGCAATCGGCATTGCGCAAGCGGACGCAAGACGACGAGACAAATGCGGGGAAAGATGATTAGACTTTAAGGTTTCGCCGTCGGGAAAACCAAAGAAGAAAGCGATGGGTTGGATAGAAAACCGCGGCGGGAACAATGATCAAGTAAGCCAGCAAATACGCGGCTCCCGGCACGACGTGCTGTTCGCCGAAAAAAGGCCCGCGAGCCCAATTCACATCGTATTGCGGACGCCAGAAATAATTGATTGGAACGACGGTCCAGGCGGTGAGCGTCTGAAATTTCCATCCTCGCCGGTCGTAGCCTAAACGACTGATTACCCACAGCAGCAATGGCGGTGTCACCACGTGGAACAAGCTCAGCAATCGAATCGACAGCGGTACATGAGGATCGAACATGTATTCGGTGCCGCCGATCAAATGCCGACTGCTGACAAGTGCGCCCGCCAGATCGATGGTGAATAGAGTCTGGAACAACAGCAGCCCGCAGGCCTGCCAGGAAAATATCAGCGCACTTTCCAGCCAAAGCCCGGCAGCAATAAACAGATTGCCGAGATCGCAGAAGAATAGAAAATTCTGCAGGCCATACTGCCGCCAGTACAAAGGTATCCAGACGATTACGCACGCGGTCCAAACAACTTTGAGCCAGAGTGGAAGGCGCATGACAGGGTATTGTATGCGTGACTACCGCCGGATGTCCGAAGCCCCGAAAGCGCCGTCTGGCAAGGCAAAAGCAGCCTAAGCGCAATTACTACCGTAACTTGATGCGGCTTACCGGTGTACCTACGATGAAGTTAATATGGGTTACCAAGCACTCCTCTTCTGTCCGGATGAGAAGACGGCTCGCACCGTAACGCAGGTTCTCAGCGAGTTGGACTTCGAAGTAGTTTCCTGCACTGAACCCTTCGGCGCGGTAAAGAAATTGATGGGCGAGCATTTCGATGCCGTCGTCGTGGATTGCGACAACGAGCAGAATGCTACGCTGCTTTTCAAGAGCGCACGCAACGCCCCGAACAACCAATCGGCTCTGGCGGTCGCGGTGGTCGAAGGGCAGGCGGGAGTAGCGAAGGCATTTCGGATCGGTGCGAACCTGGTTCTAACCAAGCCCATTAATGTGGAGCAGGCGAAAGGTACGTTGCGGGTTGCGCGAGGACTGTTGCGCAAGAACGAATCCGCGAAACCCAGCGCCGCTTCAACGCCCGCAACGGCGAAGCCTGTGACTCCTGCGCCAGTATCAGCGCCCGGGAAGCCAGTACTCGTTCCGAGTATTTCTACAACGCCTTCGGCTTCGGCCGTGAGTCCTCTTGTTCCGCCCAGCGTGCCGCTGCAAAAGCCGATTGCGCCGCCGAGCTTTGCTGCGTCCGCGTCCAGCGTGCGTCCTGAGTCCGAAGAATCCACTGGGGAAGTGGCGGCGACAAAGATTGTGGAGTCGACTGCGGAACCTAAGCTGGAAGTAACATCCAGCAAGAAGGAAACTTCAGCAGCATCGAGTGCGGGGCTGGCGGTAGTGGCCTCGTCGGGTGCTGCAAGTGCGGCGGCTCCGGCGCGGGAGGCAAAGGCGAATGTTGCAGCGCCGGACAAACCTTCGACAGTTATTTCGGAAGCGGAAACTCCGATTGAGAAAGGCGCGGTTAGCCTGGAAAGTTCCGCGGTTGAGGCGAGTGCGTCGCCTGCACCTTCGTTCACCTTCGGAGGTGCGGTCGAGGCTGGAACCAAATCCGCAAGCGGCGGCAGCAAGAAGGGTGTGCTGGCGGTAGCCGCGGTGGTGCTGATAGCAGTAGCCGGTTATTTCGGGTGGACACAATTGGCTCATCCGAGTGGAGCGGTGCCGACTTCCGCGCCAGTGGCCGCGCGACCGGTGCCTGCTCCGGTTCAACAAGCTGCTCCGAGTGCGGTGGTGACTACGCCAGAACCCGCTGTTTCCTCGGCAGTAACATCTTCAGCCACACCGGAGAAGGCGACTGCGACGGTTGCTGCGCAACCCGGAACTGGGAAAACTTCTTCGCCTGCGCAAACGCACAAGAGCAAGGCCAACGCTGAAGCGGACTCTGCCAAAAATACAGCGACGGTTGTGGCGGAGAATAAGGCTCCCGCGGCGGCCGAGGTTTCGCAACCCATCGTGGTGAAGAAAGGCACCGCGCAAACTGTGCCTGGACAATCTTCGCTCACCAGCGATGCGCCGGCTCCAAACATCACAGCGGTTGCCGCGGCGGGCAACGGCCTGCCGAACCTGCTGGGTAATTCGAGCGCGCCGGCTCCCGTGCTGCAGACGCTGAGCATTTCGCAGGGAGTTTCGCGGGGATTGCTGATTAAAAACACGCCACCCACGTATCCGGCGAATGCTTTACGCATGCGAGTGGAAGGGTCGGTGCAACTGCTGGCGACGGTGTCGAAGAATGGCGACATTTCCGCAGTGAAGATTTTGAGCGGAGATGCAAACCTGGCGCGGGCCGCGGCCGATGCGGTGAAGCAGTGGAAGTACAAACCGTATCTGCTGGATGGCAATCCGGTGGAGATCCAAACCCAGGTTACGGTGAACTTCAAGCTGCCGCGGTAGACTCTCAGCGGTCTCTACAGCTTGCAGTGGTTGGTTGCCTACCCAGGACTTCTACTCGTCCCTATCGTCATCCTCTCTATGCCTTTTGTTCCTGTCTGCGAAATCCACCTGCGCATTTCCGCCTTGTAATTAATCCGCATGCAGTCGGCTGGGGAGGGCTGCGCAGGAGCGTCAATCACTTTAATCTGGGTCTAGTACCCCCCCTCCCCCCCACCCCCTCCGCGATGAAAAGCCTTGCTGGGCGCGGGTTTTGCAAAAACGTGTCCGCAAAGTACGTTTTGCAAAGGAGTTACGGGCAAAATACGTCCGATAAAGGACTTAGGTACGTTCATCCCCTAGCCGCATTCACCGTCAGTGCTTTGACCATGATGAAGCGATTTTGGGCGGAGGGCAAGGTTGGATGTCACAGGGGGGGTGTGGATCGTTGATGACTGCGAGGCGCCTCCGCCGATCTGGCCTCTGACAATGGAGGCGGTCGAGTGGGTGTCGGACTTATCAGTCCGGCTCATGCAGCACCGTGTCCCACCCGCCGGAAATCACGGCGGGATGGGGCAACCTCGTTCGTGGTGGTGCATGGGCCAGCCCCCTGGCGGAAAGCACGGAGAAGAAAGGGGCAATAATATAGTTGACTCAGTGTCAGAATTGACAGTTGGAAACGGTATGAACGTTTTCCACACTATTAAATAGATTTAAGTGATGGCGGTCACAGAAGTGCCGATAGAAGACGTGAAAGGGTTGGTACTTGGGTGACCTCGGGAATCCACAGGCCGTTACTACCTAGCTATTGAAGGAATGTGGAAAACCATCGATAATCAATTTACGCAACTATTCGGGGTATGGTAGCATTCAAGTTTCGTTTATTCCTACGATGCCAACCCGAATGTGCATCTCGTAACGCTTCTTTCGGAGTTTAACAGCCATGGCTAGCGATTCATTAAAGAAATCCGACAACAAGGGCGCTCGCGATCCGAGAACCGTGGTTCTCAGCCCCTGCTTAGGGAAGGCCGGTAACAGCGGTGGCGGCAAAGTTTTTGTGACCGCTACTAACAGCGACCTGTCCTTGGCCTCGGGATCGTTCCTCAGACAGCGAGAAAACGCAAAAGAACGGTGATAGCCCGCCTTCAGGATCATGCGGCCAGCCGTTTCGCAAACGCTTATATACCCACCGCCTTGCTGTATTTGGAACCCGCCTTGTACGGTGGCGAAAAGATGCTCCCCGTGCGGTAGGGTTACCTTGATTGCGTCGTCTTCCATCCGCAATGGCATCTGTGCAATGGGTCTGTCGAGTTCTAAGCAACATCGCGCCCATTCTTTTCCGCCTAACTGCTTTGCATGATGATCGGCCCGGTCTGCCACGACATACAGTTGGTAAACCAGCAGGTCTAAGGGATTGATATTGATAACGCCTGCAACCTCTGGCCCCCGCGTGCGGATTACAAAATTATCCACGATAGGCTTAACAGACGGAGGAATTGGAAGGCGTGCGGGTTGTTTTGGCGTGCGCTCGGGAAGCGCCTCAACCGCCTTTTTGTATTTCTCCCATAATTCTCCGGCTTGTTCCTCTGTCAGCGGAGGGTCAAACCAGCAGTCGTTCCTTAACCAATAGATTCCCTCATCCCTCTCCATCCATCCTAAGAGCAGATGACCGTTAACGGTTGGTGGCATTTCTCAAATCTCCATATCGGCGAAATTGAAACTGCTTTTGTTTACTGCACTGGCTTTGAGGGACTGAACAGCCCATGATCTCCGGCCCCGCTCGCCAGTTTGGATGCTGCAAGCAGCACGCCGCCAGCATTGTTGGCGGGAGCAGTTTTCAGACGGTACTCGCCAGGGCGCACTTTCTCGAACTTCTCGCTTCTCACGATCACCGCGTGAATGATGTTCGATGAGTTTTTGGTTTCTCGCATCACACCAGCTCTAATGAGCAACCGCTTGGCTTCTTGCGCTTTGAACGTTCCTCCGTAATGGTTGGCAATCACCATAAGAGCTTGTACCTGCGTGAGTTTTCGCAGTTTTCCAATTGGGAAATCGATGGTTATGGTACCCGTGACGGTTACCGCAGGCCTCTGCAGAGAACGCAGGGTCCCGTCAATGTGCTCGATTTCTTGGTCCACTTCTTGTAACGGCCTGTAAAGCCTTTCGCGTTTTTCAAGGAGAGACTTTCGGTGGTCGGTCAGAAACTTGATTGTAAGCTCTCTATCTTCCATGTTCGCTTTTCCTCCGCCTCGTGTAGTACATGGTGATACAAGGTGCCAGCACCATAAACTCCGTGGACTTGACGTGTACTCCTAAGTTTGTCGCACAATCAAAATGGTTCAAATGGCAGCGGCCCTGCCACGGGTTTGGAATCCGTAGCAGGAAAGCGCCGCTTAACCATTCGCACAAGCATCGAGAGATTCGTTCTTGGAGGATCGGACTCTCGATGCTTTTAATTGTAACGCCTATGGCAAGTAAATCAACCACCGATTATCCACAGGGCGAGTACACAAACTTTACTAATCTACTAGACAAGCTTCTCTCCGTACCTCACTCGAAAATAAAGGCAGAACTTGAGGCCGAAAAAAAGCGCGTAAAGCGGCCTAGGGACCGCGCCACGCGCCGCCACGCTTACCGCGACGTTTCCGATGCGGACTAGAATTCTTCCTGCCAGCCCGCCTCCTTCCCAGCGAGTTCCTTGTAAGTCAAACGCTTTCCCACTAGATTACGGAGCACAGCATCAAAGCGATCCGCATCAGTTAACGGATTCTCGCGAGTGCCGCGATTGTTGTAACGGAAAACTTGTTCGTCTACATATTTTTCCAAGTGAAACGGCTCCACGCAAACATAGGTGCCTGCGAGATTGCGCTTGAATAAACTCCAGAAATTTTCAAGTCCGTTCGTGTGAACCCGGCCACGGACATAGGTTTCAGCGTGGTTCACGATCTCATGCACATAGGTTTTATTCAATCGCTGGTATGCGGGTGCCTGATCTGTATAAACGTTTGTTCCGTGCTCCACGGTATTAAGCACTGCATTTTGCAGAGTCAACCGCTCCACGTTGGGCACGACTTGAGCGCGAATCTGGCGTGCGTTGCGGTCAAGCATTCCCATGACGATGGTTTTGCCGATGGTTCCGGCGGCTGTGCCGTACACGTTTAGCGCCCGCACGCGAGCCTGTTTTTCCTTGTGGGGGCTGGCCCAGCCTAACCGTTAATTTTACTCCCAAGGGTGCCCCGCTCAAGCTTCGCTTGGGCGGGGATTTTCTGGCGGCGTCCGCCCCTTTAGCGTGGGGATGATTCCGTTTCGCTCGAGCACGCGGGCCGTGCACTGTGAGTCAATGTCTACCGCGTGATGGAAATGTAGTGTGGTGCCGACAATGGTGTGCGGGGGTAGGGATCCCCTTCGGCTTCGCTCAGGGCAGGCTTTTGATTCGTAAAAGGACGCGGGCCTCTGGATGACAGCGGATCTGAGAGCGGCGGGGAGTCGGGGGGTATTTACCTCCGAGGCTCAAGCCTGCTTCATTTTTCTGCCTCTATCGCAGCGCTGAAGCGCTGCGCCGCCCAAAATCCTTCAGGTTTATCGCAAGCCGAAAGCAGATTCCTCGCTGCTCTCGCCGGTTTCACCGGCTCCGGAGCGGCTCGGAATGACAAATGTTCAGGATGGAAGTGCCTTGTAGTGCCGGCGACGGCGTGCAAGGGTAGGGATCCCCTTCGGCCCGCAAAGGGCGCGGGCCTCTGGATGACAGAGGCAGGGCGGCGGGAGTGAGGTCGCGCTGGGGGACAGCAGGTCCCTCGACTTCGCAAGATTATTCGCGAGGCGAATAATCTTGCTTCGCTCGGGATGACAGGTCTCGTCGGAACGGCCGGATCACGGCTTGGCGATTACGTCGTAGGGGCGCATCATTTCGTTGTCTTCGTGTTCGAGGATGTGGCAGTGCCAGACGTAGCGGCCGGGGTATCCGGTGAAGGGGACGATGATGCGGGTGAGCATGGCGGGGTCGGCGCGGACGGTGTCTTTCCATCCGGCTTCGCTGGGGTCGGGAGGGATGGGCGGGCCGAAGAATTTTAGTTTGCCGGTGGTCCAGTAGGCGGAGACGTCGATGCTGCGGCGGTCGAGGATTTGGAAGCGGACGAGGTGAAGGTGGATGGGGTGGGAGTCGTCGGTGAGGTTGATGAGGTTCCAGATTTCGGTGGAGTCGAGGAGTGGAGTTTCGGTGACGGGCATGTTCCAGTGAGTGTTGTTGAGCAGCATGGTGACGGGGCGCATGACTTCGTCGTCGACTTCGACGAGGGTAAGGTTGCGGGTTTGGACGGCGGCGGATTCGGGGATTTTGGGAACGGGGCGCAGGGCTAGGGGGAGAGCACTGTTATCGCGCGGGCCTTTGGGAGCGACGCGGAATTGCATAGTGTTTAAGTTGTCGTTCCGCAGAATAACGTTCGCTCCGGCAAAGGTAGAGAAGTCAACGATCACGTCGGCGCGCTCGGCCGGGGCGAGGGT
Organism: uncultured Acidobacteriaceae bacterium; assembly: GCA_963818865.1. GTDB lineage: Bacteria > Acidobacteriota > Terriglobia > Terriglobales > Acidobacteriaceae > Sulfotelmatobacter. The sequence goes on along the minus strand of CAWFTQ010000009.1, from coordinate 249,090 downwards.
GACGCGGTGTGCCCGGACGGGCGCAGGCAAGAGACCCTGATCCGTGCCGATCTGTTGGAAGGGCAAACTATTTGGTAATTGCATGCTTACTAATGTCAGGTGAAAGAAGCGGGCGTTGGAGGCGTTCAGCAGGCGGAAGCGATACTTGCGCGGCTCGACTTCGAGATAGGGAAAAAGTCTGCCGTTGACGAGGAAGGCGTCGCCGAAGACTTCGGGAGTCCAGGGAGATTTGGGATTGCCGGAGACGGGATAGTTGAGCTGGCTGTCGAGATCGAAGATGCGGTCGTAGAGGACGAGAGGAATTTCGTATTGGCCGCGGGGAAGATTTAGGGAATCTTCGAAGTCGTCGCGCAGAATATAGATGCCGAAGAGTCCGGCGAAGACGTTGAGGCGATTAATTCCGAGGGCGTGGTCGTGATACCAGAGCATGGCGGCGTCCTGGTGGTTGGGATAGTGGTAGATGGCGGACTTGCCGGGAGGGTACCAGGCGTCGGGGTAGCCGTCGCTAGCGGCGGGGGCTTTGGCGCCGTGGAGGTGGACGACGGTGCGGACTTCGGGCTTGTCGGCTTCGGCTCCGTGGATGGTGTGGTCGATGGGAAGGAAATGCTGAGTGGGAAGTTCGTTGGCCCATTCGACGAGGATTCCCTGGCCGCTGCGGGTCTCGAATGTGGGGCCGGGTGAGGTTGAGCCGTAGGCCCAGAGGCGCGTGGGCTTGAGGTCGCGATGGACTTTGGATTCGATCTGGCGCATGGCAACGTGATAGTAAGGAAGGGTGACGGCTGGATCGGTCGGGCTGGGGCGATGATCGGAGGGGTGCGCGATCTCGGGGATGGGAAGCGGGTCGACGAACTGCGCGAGGGTGCTGATGTTGAGCGCGGTGCGAAATTTGGGCGCGGGCTGATCGTGATGATGTACGGTTTGGGGCAACGCGAGAGAGGCAGTGAGGATTCCGCTGCGGTGTAGGAAGTCTCGTCGGGTTAAAGACACTATTGTTTCTCCATCTTGAAGCAGTAGCCAGTGGTCAGTGACCGGTGGTCAGTTTCTTTAGGGTGCGGGGCAATGATAAACGGGCATGCGAATCAGTTTCGCATGCCCGCGCTTTTGTTCGGCGGATTGTTTAAGTCTACTTGGTGTATTCGCCGGTGCTGGGGTTCAGGAAGACGGTGCCGTTGGTCCGGATCTTCGTGAAGTTGAACATTTGAACGATGGAGTTGGCGATGCCATCGAAAGAACCCTGGCCGATGCGCTCGCCGCCCAGCCAGTTGTCTTCGATGAAGTGGATGACCGAGGTCTGGTCGGTGATGGTGTGATCGACGAAATTCTGGCGCGCCCACGGGGAGATGACGAGCAGCGGCTGTCTGGGACCGTAACCGCAACGGCCGAGAGCATGCGGATTGGCCGTGGGATTGTAGCCGGGCAGCGAAGTGGCTGCCGTGCCGCAGGCGCCGGGGCCAGTGAGCGCGTCTGCGGGGCCCGTCGAGGTGTTCGTGATCGGGCTCATCTGGTGGTCGTACCATCCATCGGAGTCGTCGTACAGGACTACGACGGCGGTGCTACTCCAGGTGGGGAGCGTTTCCAGAAGGTTAATGGTGTTTACGACAAACGTTTGTTCGTCGAGAGGATCGGAGTATCCGGCGTGAGCGTCTTCAAAGCCAGGGGCCTTCAGGAAGCTTACGGCTGGTAGATAGCCACCGGCAGCGGCGGCGTAGAAATCCTCGATGTCGTACTGATGATTGGCGGGGCCGGGGTTGCCGATTTCGGAAAGCGATGCGGGCCGGGTGTGCGCCGGGTTGCCAACGGAAGTCCAATAGGAGAAGAAGGAGTGATGCGGGATGTAGTCGCTCTCGGTCACTCCGGTAACGGAAGAAGTGGTGGTGCGAGCGCATCCGGTGGTGCCGTTGGAGTTGACGATCGACAGGTTGAAGCCGCCCATGAAGCCGCCCCAAGTCACGCCAGCCGAGTTGAGGAGGTCGCCAATAGTCTTGCTGCCCATGGTGACCTGGTTGCTAGCTGAGTTGGAGCAAAGGTCGCCAATCGGATCGGGGTCGCCGATTACAGTTAAAGAGCCATCGGGGCCACCGCTTACTTCGCCTCCGGTGCCATTCAGAGTATCGATAGCCCCGTTGGTCTGGCCGGAAACGAGATTGATGACACCCGGCGTCGAGGGGCCGAAGGTGCTGCTAAAGGAGTTGTCATTCATGGCAAAGTTCTGGGCGTAGTTCCACAGTGCGGTTACGGTATTGCCGTCGAAATAGCCCATGACCAAGCCGTTGGTCTGAGTGACACCGGAGCCGGATGGCGGAGGTCCGGCGGTGCCGGTGTAGAGCGGGAAAAGATCCATCAAGCCGGCATCGAATGCCTGCTGCTCAGGCGTGTAATCGTGCCCTTGATCGTTGGTGTAGGCCTGTGAGCGATCCAGTCGGAAGGGATTGGCGGCGCCGGTGCCGTTGGCGGGATTCAGATTAGGGTTGGCGTTCAACAAAGAATTGCCGAGACCGTTGACGGTTGGTGTGTTGGGCGCGGCGGTGAACTTGTGGCTCTCCCGGGGGATTGGTTGCGACGGGTAGGTTCCGAAGTAGTGATCGAAGGAAACATTCTCGCCGAAAATCACAACCAGGTGTTGAATGGGAGTTGCGGTGACCGGGTCTTTCCTGGTTTGCTTCACGGCTGGTTTAGAGGCGGCGAGTGCGGGCATGGCGGTTGGTCCCAGTGCGGTGGTCAATGCCAGCAGCAAAGCCAGCGTCCTCCTGGGGGCGTCTGAAGTCTTCAGCTTGGTGAGGCTTGGTTTAGCGAACATTTTGTTCCTCCGCCCGGGTAAGCAAACTGTATTGCCTCCGCAATGCACACACCCAGATTGCGGGACTGTTTTTGGACCGGGGCGAAGTGGACTATAGCGAGTGAGTGTTGCAGTGGGGTTTCGGGATTGTTAAAAACAGGTTAATCGGCGGAAGATCGCCAACAGAGGGTGTTCACCTGATTGGGTCGCGCTCAGGAATTTACGATTTTCTCCAGCGCGGGTTTGCTGCGAATGATGAGGCTGGAGCCTTTGGTTTGCAGCAGGTGCTTCTTTTTGAAATCGGAGAACAGGCGGCTGACGGTTTCGCGGGTGGTGCCAATCATCTCCGCAATTTCCTCATGGGTTAGCGTCATCTTCAGCTGCGCAGATTCACTGCCGTTCCCCACATTAGCCGCCCAGGCGAGCAGCAGCTTGGCAAACTTTGCGGAAGGGGAACTGCTGAGTCCGAGGGTGCGGATTTCTTCATGCGCGGTGTAGTAGTTGCGGCTGAGTTGCTCGGCCACGCGCAGGGCGACCTCTCCATTTTGACGAAGGAACTGCAGCATGGAGTCGCGGGCGATGAAATTAGCCTGGCCCGGTTCGATCATTTCGGCGGTGACTTCGTAGGGACGGTTGGAAATGATGGCATTCAAACCCAGGACGTCGCCGGCGTCGGAAATCTTTGTGATGATGGTTTTGCCGTCGCTGGCGGAAGTGAACAGTTTGGCTTTGCCGGCGCAGAGCAGAAACACTCCACGCGGCTGCTGGCCTTCGATGAAGAGCATGGTGCCTTTGGGATAGACCGCGGTGGACTTCATTTCATTCAGCTTCTGCAGGACCGGCAGAGGCAGATTGCAGAACAAATGCTCCTCGCGCACCGGACAACTAAGGCAGTTGTCGATGATGTTCAGGCCATAAGGAGCGCGCATTCAGCACCATCCAATGAGCGTATTGTAGCACTCGCGCAAGCGATTGGTCTGATCCGGGCCAGGGACGCGCTGGCTGACTGAAGCAGAATTACGATACTACGCGGGCTGCGCGAGTCAGCTACTCGTGCTGCAGGACTTCATCAACGACGGCTTTGCCGCCTTTGTCTACGCTGACGACTTTATGGATCGGCGCGTAGCCGGTCAAAGTGATATCGACGATGTAATTGCCGGGATCGAGCTGGGCATCGACGGGCGTGCTCTTATCCAGCATGTGCTTGTTGATGGCCACCTGCGCACCTTTGGGCTGGGTTTTGACGCTGACGATCCCCATGCCCGGCGCTAGTTTGCTGCCGAACAGCTTGTTCATTTTGCCGACGGTCTTGATGTCATCGACGTTGCCCAGTTCGCGCAGTGCAGGCGAAAAGCTGACGGTCTGGGCGAGAACAAACTGCGCGCTGGTGGTTTCATCAATGAAGCCGGGCTTGCGCACCAGCACGACGTGCTGACCTTTATCCACGGAGACCTGTGCGGGAGTGAGCTTTCCGGTGTCTCTGCCATCGATGTAGACGTTGGCGCCGGGGGGAGTGCTGGTAACGGAGAGCGTCGCCATAAGCTGGGCGAGACGGCTGGTGACGAAGGCTTTGCCGCCGGACGCGACATCCACGGTGCGGGTGTCGGTAGAGTAGCCTGGCTTGCTGACGGTAACCGTGTGCTGACCGGCGACCAGTCCCGATAGCGTGAACGGTGTAACCCATGAGGGATCGGTTTTTCCGTCAAGTTGAACTTGTGCGCCTTGCGGAGTGGAGTCGACGGCCATCTGTCCGGGGAGAACGACGGGAGCCGCGGCTGGGGCAGATTTCTTCCGGGCGTTTTTGCCTCTCACGGCCGCGACGGCCGCGCGAGTTGGGGCTGGCTCGGATGCACGCGCCGGAGCGGCAAATTGAACTTCGGCAGGCTGTTGTTGTGGTTGCGCCGGCTGAACCGCAGCGGCGGGTTGGGTCGTGGGCAATTGAGCAACTGGCTCGGATGTGGCGGGACGACCGGCATCGTCGTCACTGTTGAGATGGTTGATGTGCAACACCAGGGCGATGGCGATGATGAGAATCAGCACGGCGGCACCGGCGATCGAGTAAACCATCAGGCTGGGAGGAACGTTCTTGATTTCCTTGATTGCTTTTCCGGCGGCTTCGCGGGACTGAAACTTCGGCTTCTCGGGTTCACTAACGGAGTTGAAGTTGGGTGCGAAAGAAGGCGGCTGCTCAGAGGCTGGACGGGGCGGGGGCGGCGCGATATAGACTTCCTTCAACGGAGGCAGTTCCGTCATCTCAGAGAAGCTGATGCCGCCGCTGCGCGCTGGACCATCTTCCGACATCATAGGATCGACGGCGATTCTGGGTGGTTCGGCGGCCGGAGCTTCGACTGCGGGATCATCAAGGCCGGCGGCAGACATGGACGATGAGGGCGATGCCGCCTGATTGGTCGCTTGGGCGCGCGATACGGAGGGTTGATGGAAGGTTTCGAGTTCAGGTGTTGACGGAGCGGATGGGGCGCCCGCATATCCCACCGCACCGGCAGCCGCCTTGCGAGCGGGCTCCGCCTTGGCAACGGCGGGCTGCGCCGAGGGTCTAGACGCTACCGGAGGCTGAGGGGCAGCGGGGATTTTTCCCGCCGGTGCCGACGCAAATTTTGTTTGAGCCGCAGCTTTTACTGGAGCTGCAACCGCTGGAGCCTTGGGTGCAGCGGCCGGAGCTTTCGTGGCCGCCTGGGGTTTCGACTCCTTGCACTTCTCCAGATCATCGAGCAGTTCCCTTCCGCCCTGGTAACGTTCGCCGGGATCCTTGGCCAGGGCTTTCATGATAAGAGAGCTGAGCATGGGGTGGAGCTTGGGATTCAGCTGCGACGGTGGAACAGGAGTGGCCTCGAGAATGCTTTGGCGCACGGATTCGGAAGCCTCGCCGTCGAATGCCTTGCTGTCGGTCACCATCTCGTAAAACAGGGCGCCGAGACTGAAGATGTTGGAACGAGCATCGATATTTTCGCCGCGTACCTGCTCGGGCGACATGTAATGCAAGATAGATGGGACCTCGGGCATTTGAGCGGTGAATTTCCCCACGCTGGAGACACCGAATCCCAGAACTCTGACGGTACTATCCCAGCCGCACATGATTTTGGCGGGCTCGAGGCTGTAGTGAAAAACGTTGTGGGAGTGAGCGTGATCGAGGCCGCTGCAGACTTGCCTTCCGATATCGAGCAGATCCCAGATGGAGAATCCTTCTTTGCGGGCCAGCATGGTGGCGACGCTGTTGCCCTGGATATATTCCATGGCAGCGTAGAACTGGCCTTCGATTTCTCCGGCGCCGAAAACTGGCGTGAGGTTGGGATTGCTCAGGACTTTGGTGGTCTCCGCCTCGGCCAGCAGGCACTTCTCCAGTTCACCGGCGGATTCGCCGAAGGCGGACAACTGGATCGCCTTCAGCGCCACGGTTTGGCTGGTTTGCGGATCGTTGGCTTTATAGACCGCGCCCGTGGCTGACTTTGACAGTTCACTCAGGATTTCGAAGTGGCCGATTTTCGACATTGGTTCCGTACCTCATCCCAGAAGACGAGCCGCGCAGTTTCCCATTGAGAAGCTGCGTGGGTTCAAATCCTGGGCAGCGTATGGTTAGGATAGCGCTGTCGCCATAAGGGTTTCGAGTTACCAAAGTGTCGAGAAAATGGTGTGGGGCATGGGGCGCGATTCTCGGTTGCAGTCCACGAGTTGCGGGCTGCGGCGCTCGCTCGTGCCGCAAGAATAATGTTTCTGGCTTCGGGCCGTGACCTTTTGAAAGTGGAACCGTTTAACTCTGTTAGAAGAGTGGGGGTGACATTTGTCAGGTGAGCGGGATGACGATCTCCACTGGCAGCCGGGCTTGGGCGGATGGATTATAGGGTGCGCGGCGCAGCGAAGCGCAAACCTGATATTCCGGCTCGGAGGCAGTTGTGGGAGTGCAAGCATTCGTTTATCCTTAGGGCCTGCATGGACTAAGCTGGTCCACAGTCCTGCACGGCGCGTCTTCCCTGGGGTTCGACTGGGATTCACAATATGACTTTGAGCCGATTTGTCACCAAGAATGCCTTCCGCAACAAACGGCGCAGCATTCTGACGGTGTTGAGTATCGCTTTCTCTTTGCTCTTGCTGACGCTCATGATGACCATCTGGCGGGCTTTCTATCTGGATCAGGGCAGTGCGGAGTCGGCGGAGAGGCTGGTGGTGCGGCATCGCGTTTCCTTAACGTTCAGTTTGCCCGGCTTCTATCGTGAAAAAATTCGCGCGGTGCCGGGGGTGGTAGCGGTAGTGCCGGTGTCCTGGTTTGGGGGAATTTATAAAGACGATAAGCCGGAAAACTTCTTTGCGCAGTTTGGGACAGATCCGGAGGAATTTTTCAAAGTATTCCGGGACATGGAATTGCCCGAGGAGCAGCGGACAGCGTGGCAGCGGGATCGTCAGGGAGTGATCGTCGACGACACGCTGGCGAAGAAATATGGATGGAAGCTGGGTGACCGGATCGTTCTAAAGGGCAACATTTATCCCGTCGACCTGGAGTTATACGTTCGAGGCATTTTCACCTCCTATCCCGACAACAAGTCGGTCTACTTCAACGCGAAGTATGTGGAAGAGGCGGTTTCGTGGTTCAAAGGGCAGGCGGGTACTTTCAGCATTCTCGCGGCATCTCCGGGAGATGTGAGCAAGATCGCGAGCACGGTCGACGATATGTTCCGCAACTCGCCTCAGCCTACGAAATCGGAGAGCGAGAAGGCTTTCGGCCTGGAATTTGTTGCCATGATGGGTAATGTTAAAGCGTTCATCCTGATGATTTGTTCGGCGGTGGTATTTGCAACGTTGCTGGTTTCGGCAAATACCATGGCAATGTCGATCCGCGAGAGAACGCGGGAAGTGGCCGTGCTTAAGACTTTGGGCTTTACCCGGCAAAGTGTGCTTGGTCTATTTGTGAGCGAGGCTGTGGCGCTGTCTCTCGCTGGGGGACTGATTGGGTTTTTCCTGGGTTGGATCATGATTTACGGACTTACCCATTCCAAGCAGTTCATTTCTTTTTTCCCGATGAAGGTGACGCCGGGGATGTGCGGTCTAGCCTTGCTGACCGCCGGATTTGTGGGGCTGGTGAGTGCCGTGGTTCCTTCGTATCACGCTTCGAAGGTGAATATCGTGGATGGGTTGCGGCATATTGGATGAGTTGAAATTGGTGTTGAAATCGGGTTGGACTTATGACGCTGGGCAGTTTTGTGGTGCGCAATACGTTTCGCAACAAGCGGCGTAGCCTGCTGACGATGCTCAGCATCAGCTTTTCGCTGCTGCTGCTGACGCTGATGATGTCGATCTGGCGCACGTTTTATATCGACCAGGGGCCTCCGGATTCAGCGAAGCGCATCATTACGCGGGATCGCGTCTCGCTGGCATTTTTTCTACCGGCGTATTACCGCGACAAGATTCGGAGCGTGCCGGGGGTTGCGGCTGTGGTGCCGATGACCTATTTCGGAAACGTCTACAAAGATGACCGCGCGACGAACTCCTTCGCCCAGGTGGTCACTGACCCGGACGAATACCCCAAGGTCGCAGCCGACAAGATCGTCCCGCCGGATCAGTTGCTGGCCTGGCAACATGACCGCACCGGGGCCATGGTAGATATCGAGTTAGCCAGAAAGTTCGGGTGGAAGATTGGCGACCGCCTCACTCTGCAGAGTCCGTATTTTCCGGTGCACCCGGAGGTCACGATCCGCGCAATTTATACGATCGATCCGCCGGTTCGCTCGCTGATTTTCAACGCTAAGTATCTGGAAGAGTCGGTCGATTGGTTCAAGGGGCAAGCGGGGTGGTATCTGATACAAGTGGCTTCGCCTAGCGACGTGGCACCAGTTTCCAAGGCAATCGATGAAATGTTTCGCAATGCGCCGCAGCGCACCAAGACCGAGAGCCAGCAGGCGTTTCAGCTCTCGTTCGTATCGTCTTTGGGCAACGTGAAAGCGTTCATTCTCGGGATCTGCGGGGCGGTGGTGTTTGCGATTCTCCTGGTCTCGGGCAATACCATGGCCATGTCGATTCGAGCGCGAACGCGTGAAGTTGCGGTGCTGAAAACACTGGGGTTCACGCGGCAGCGCGTGCTCTCGATGTTCGTGGGCGAGTCCATAGCCTTGTCGTTGACGGGCGGAATGTTGGGAGTTGTGGGCGCGACGCTGCTGATACGCTGGTTGACGCACTCCCCGGTCGCAATCGGGATTCCAAGCGGGATGAAGGTGACGCTTCCAACGATGTTGGCATCGTTGCTGGTGGCCGCGACCATGGGATTCATCAGTGGCTGTCTTCCGGCATACACCGCGTCGCGCACCAATATCGTGGAAGGGTTACGCCACATTGGCTGACTACACCGGGGCTGACTACACCAGGCTGAGTTGAGATCGAATCTATGGCGATACCGATCAGTTATAACGTCCGCAATTTAAAGCTTCGCAAGGGGCTCACCATCATGACCGCGCTGGGGATTGCGCTGACCGTGACCACTGCGATCTTTCTGATGGCGCTGCTGGCGGGGCTGCAGCGAGCCTTCGTTTCGAGTGGCAATCCGCAGAATGTGCTGGTGTTGCGAAAGGGATCGGAGGCAGAGCTTTCGGGAGGCTTCGATGCGGCGCTGTTTCCCACGCTTAAGGTTCTTCCCGGCATCGCGAAGGATAGTCACGGCGATCCCATGGTTTCGGGCGAGTGGGTGGTGGTGATTGTGCTTCCGCGCAAAGACGGCACGGGCGAGGTGAATGTCACGGTGCGGGGGATGATGCCGGATGGACTCGAACTTCGTCCCAGCGCGAAGCTGATCCAAGGGCGATGGTTTGAAACCGGGCAGCGCGAAGTGGTAGTGAGCAAATCGATCCGCTCGCGCTTCTCGCATGCGAACATCGGCGACACTATGGAGTTTGGAAAAGGCTCGTGGAAAGTTGTGGGGGTGTTTGACGCCGGCGGTTCGGCCTACGAATCGGAGATTTGGGCCGATGTGAATCAGATGGCCTCGGATTTCGATCGTCAAGGCGGGTATTCATCGGCGTACTTACGCGCCACCGATCCTATTGCGGCCGACGCACTCAAGAATCGCGTGAGCGACGATCAGCGGCTCAAGCTTGAAGGAATTCTCGAAACAGATTATTACGCGAAGCAAACCAGTTCGGGCGCACCTATTAAATATATTGGCATCGTGGTGGCGATTATCATGGCGATTGGATCGAGTTTTGCGGCGATGAATACGATGTATGCGGCGGTAGCGTACCGCGGACGCGAAATTGCTACGTTGCGCGTGCTGGGATTTTCCCGTCCCGCTATTTTGACTTCTTTTGTTTGCGAGTCGCTGTTGTTGGCGATGCTGGGCGCAGTAGCGGGAATTCTGCTGATGCTGCCGTTCAACGGCATGCAGACAGGAACGTCGAATGCAGTCACGTTTAGCGAAGTGGTCTTCAGCCTGCAAATTACCTGGCAGGTTGCGATGTATGCGATCATCTTCGCCCTGGCGATGGGCTTGTTCGGCGGGCTGTTCCCGGCCTGGCATGCGGCGCGGCAGAATATTCTGACCGCGTTGCGAGGTTGATTTTTTGATTTTGGGGAAACCAAATCAGTACGAATTTCGTATTCATGCTTATGCCGATTGACGCGAAACACGAAGACTTACAGAGTTTGCGAATCGACCGCACGGAGCGCGGCGCGGGCAACGGAGAGCCGCCCGCCTGGGCGCGGCGCTACATTGTTATAGGGATCGTGGTGGTAGCGGTGTTGAGCTTGTCCGTCCTGGCGTACCGCTTGCTAGGCCGCGACGCGCCCGAGGTGGAGGTGGTACGCGCAGCAGCGGAAAACAGCGACGTGGGCGACACGGTGCTTTCAGCCACGGGCTACATCGTGGCCCATCATACGATCAACGTGAACTCCAAAGTCACCGGACGCCTGGCGTGGATCGGCGTGGAAAAAGGCGACAACGTTAAAGAAGGACAGGTTCTGGTTCGTTTGGAAGACGAGGAGTTCCGCGCTTCTTATGAGCAGGCCAAAGGCGCACTGGATAATGCGCGGGCTTATCTCGACGAACTGGAACACGGATCGCGGCCGGAAGAAATTCAGGAGGCCCAGCATAATCTTGATGAAGCCCGCGCCACGCTGGTGAATGACAAGCTGACTTTGGACCGCACCAAGGAACTTTCGGCGGGAGGAGTCGTTTCGCGTCAGTCGTTGGACGATGCGACGGCGAAGTTTGAGTCGGACCAGGAGCGAGTGAATTCGCTGGACAGAGCTTTTCAGCTGATGAAGATCGGCCCCCGGCCGGAAGAAATCGCCCGCGCCCGCGGATCGGTCGCTCAGGCGCAGGGCCTTGCCGATTATGCCAAGTCGCAGCTCGATGCCACGGTGATTCGTGCGCCCGTCACCGGCACGATTCTTGACCGCACCGCCGAAAAAGGCGAACTGATCACGGCGCAGTTCGCCAGCGCCGCGGCGGGCGGACCTCAGGGATCGGTGGTGTCGCTGGCGGATTTGAACGATCTTCAGGTTGAGCTCGATATCGCGCAGGCCGACTTTGCCCGGCTTGGTCCCAAACAAAAGGGAATCGTCACCACGGATACTTATCCCGACAAGAAGTATGACGGAGAAATTGCGCAGATTTCTCCCGAGGCGAATCGGCAGAAAGCTACGGTGCAGGTAAAAGTGCAGGTGCTGAATCCGAGTAAATATCCAGACGTATTTCTGCGGCCGGAAATGAACGCCACGGTGAAATTTATCGCGGACCAGCCGAAAGCTTCCGGCACGCAACCCGCGGGAGCGTTTGTACCGGCGGCTGCGGTGCGGGATCACGACGGCAAGAAGATCGTGTTACTGGCCTTCGATGGCAAGGCGCGCATGCGTGAGGTTCACGTGTTGAGCCAGCGCACTGATGGATTTCTCGTTGACGGATTGGTCGGGGGTGAGAGCGTGATCACCAAGGGGCCACAAGATCTGAAGGACGGGGACACAATTAAGGTGAAGGGATGATTTCATGAGCACTGTTGCTGAAACCAGAGTCGCTACGGGAACGAAAGTCGTTCAGGCCCGCAATGTCAGTAAAATTTTCAAGCGGGAGGCGTTCGAGGTGAAGGCTCTCGACGATGTCTCCATTGACATTGCGACCGGCGAATTTTTGGCTCTGATGGGGCCTTCGGGCTCGGGCAAGACCACGCTGCTGAACATGATTGCAGCCATTGACCGGCCGACGTCGGGCGAACTGCTGGTGCAGAACCAGAATGTTTTTCGCTTCAACGATTCGCAGGCGGCACACTGGCGCAATGAGCACATCGGGTATGTGTTCCAGACGTTTAACCTGATCCCGGTTCTTACCGCCTTTGAAAACGTAGAGCTGCCGCTGTTGCTGACCAAGCTGAATTCGCAGCAGAGACGCGACCACGTGATGACCGCATTGAAGCTGGTGGGTCTGGAAGACCGGGTGAATCACCTTCCGAAACAGCTTTCCGGAGGACAGGAGCAACGGGTGGCGATTGCGCGGGCGATTGTCAGCGATCCGACGCTGTTACTGGCGGACGAACCTACAGGAGATTTGGACAGTCATTCAGCGACGGAGGTTTTAGAGATCCTGAAGCGGCTGAACGAAGACTTCCACAAAACAATTGTGATGGTGACCCACGACCCGCACGCCGCTTCGTACGCGCACGTCACGCGGCACCTTGAAAAAGGGATGCTGCTGCCACCGGGATAGGTCCGAATCACTGCGGGGCTGATATCGCCAGGGCAGGCTCCGTTCCCGATGACGCGTCGGCGACCCACTGCCAGGCGCGGCGGCCATTCTCCAGAGCCACGGCCTTGGCCTCTCCGTACGCAACCAAACGATTGAGCACAGTGGTGACCGAGGCCATGGGATCTTTGTGGCGCGCCAGCATGGGCGGGATTCTTTCCTGAATCCGGTCGCGAACCTCGCGTGCGCTCAAGGCGCGGTTGGCTTCCATCAGAATCATGCGGCATGCTTTGGTGAAACCAGGCTGGCGGCCGCCGCTCTTACGATCGACCAGTTCCAGCAATTCAGCGCTCAACACTTCGTCTCCGAACAGGTTGGCGAGACCGGCGATGGTCTGCTTGACGGTCCCGATGCGGCGCATTACTTCCGCGCGCTGCTGCAGCAGTTGACGCAGCTCTTCGTGAGCCTGCCGCACCACCTCGTGCACCGGTCCACTAACGGCGCTGGGAACCGTTCTGATCGCGATTGGCTGACTTTCCATATTAACCTCCAAGACCTACGGTTCCGGCGCGCACCAGCTTCGGTGCGTGCGGGCTCATCAGACGATACGCAGGAAAGCGCGCGCGAGTTCCCTGGTTCCTCGAGGCCTGACTTACCTATTAGACGCACGATCTGGAAGTTCGTTACATGTGCCGAATGATGTAAGGGCAGAAGATCTGGGTGGGGGCACCGGTTGAGTACATAACGTTCAGGACATAACAAGAAGACACCGTCCCAAAATGGACAGATGCCCAATTCAGGATTCTGGCGGTGGTTCAATCGCCGATTGGGTTCCCTGAAGACAACGGGGAGACCGAGAGTCTCCGATGTTAGAAGAGTAACCATTATCCCCCGTGTCTACCACTGCACAACTCGCGCCCGCGGCCTCGCACTTACCGGTGCTGCTGGTGGGGAACCAGGAAGAAGATTTTTTCCTCATTCGTGAAATCCTGGAGCGAAACCGCGGTGAGATGCCCGCGGAACTCGATCATGCCGGCTCGCTGGAGGAGGCCAAGACGATGTTGCAGCAGGGCCACTACGGGTTGGTCTTGTTCGAACATGAGACGAAGGATGCTGCCGCGACGAAGCTGCTTGCGGAGTTTCTACAGACCGGGCGCGTAGTGCCTTTCATCGTGCTAACCGATCAGGCAGACGAGAAATCGGTTGCGGAAATTATTCAGGCAGGGGCGTGGGATTGCGTGGAAAAATCGCAGCTCAACGGCGCTAACCTTCTGCGCACCATACGATGCACGCTGAATCTGCACTCCTCGCAGCAACAACGGAAGCTGGCGGAAGACTCATCCCGCAAGCTATCCCGCGCGGTGGAGCAGTCGGCGGATAACATCGTGATTACGAACAGCGACGGGATCATCGAATACGTGAATCCGGCATTTGAAGCGCTGACCGGCTATTCGTCAAAGGAAGCAGTTGGCCAGACTCCGGGCATTCTCACTTCCGGCCAGCAAGCGCCGGCTCTCTATCGAGAATTGTGGGAGACCATCAGCATCGGCAACGTTTACCACAACATTCTGGTGAACCGCAAAAAGAACGGTGAGTTGTATTACGTTGACGAGAATATCAGTGCAATACGGGATGCTGGCGGCTGCATCACACATTTTGTCTCCAACGGCCGCGATCTTACCAAGCGATTGCATCTCGAAGCGCAGCTGCTGCAGGCGCAAAAAATGGATGCGGTCGGGCGGCTTGCTGGAGGCGTGGCGCATGACTTCAATAATCTGTTAACCATCATCACCAGTTATTCCGAACTGGCATTGGATTCGGTGGTGCCAGGAAGTCCCACGCAAAGCCGCCTGCTGGAAATTCTTTCCGCGGCGCGGCGCGCCGCCGAACTCACTCGACAACTACTCGCCTACAGCCGCAATCAGCCGCAAGCCCTGCGGGTAGCGGAACTGAACCCGGTGGTCAGTAAGATCATCAAGACGTTGCACCGGCTCATTGGCGAAGACATCGAGCTGACATTCGTGCCGGGAGCCGGATTGGGGCGAATTCGTCTGGATCCGATGCAGATCGAGCAGATACTGATGAATCTCGCGGCCAACGCCCGGGATGCTATGCCCCAGGGAGGACAGTGCACGATCGAAACGTTGAATGTGCGCCTCGACGAGGAATATGTTTGCCACAAGAGTGCCGTTATTCCCGTGGGACGTTATGCTGTTATGACGGTGAGCGACACCGGCTCCGGAATCTCTCCGGATCATCTGCCGCACATTTTTGAGCCCTTCTATACCACGAAACCCTCCGGCCAAGGCACCGGACTCGGATTAGCCACGGTTTATGGCATCGTGAAACAGAATCATGGATTCGTCTGGGCGTACAGTGAAGCCGGAATGGGTACGGTTTTCAAGATTTACCTGCCCTGCGTGCAAGAGCGGACAGCCAAACCCGAAGCGCCGGACTTGGCCGCGGAGGCTATGTCTCGTGGAACAGAGACCGTTCTTCTGGTTGAAGACGAAGACGCTTTGCGCCGTGCAACCGCCGAGTTTCTGGGGCTTCGTGGTTACACCGTATTGGAAGCGAAAGACGGCGAGGACGCTTTGGGCGTTGCCGCAAATCACGGGAAGGTGATTGACCTAGCCGTGACTGACGTGGTGATGCCGCGCATTAGCGGGGGTCAACTGGCGAAGGAACTGACCACGATCCGTCCCGCGACGAGAGTGCTATTCGTTTCCGGCTACGCTGGCCAAACTATCCTGGACCATAAAGTATTCGACGTGGAAAACAACTTTCTTCAAAAGCCGTTTACATTAACGCAGCTGGCCAGCAAAGTACGGGCCGTTCTGGATCGCCACATAGTCGCAGGTCGCCTGCCAGCGGAAACGATCGAGGCTCCGTATCGACCTACCGCGCGACCCGAGTGAGCTTTCCGTCTTTTAACTGGAAACGGTCCCCGCGCCAAGTGACGGTGTGGCCAGTCAGGCTCGCGAGCCAGAGCGCAACCGCAACTAAATCCCGCAGCGGAATCATCCAGGCATATTGGAGAAGTTGCCGGTCCCGCAGCACTTTCCAACCCACAACCAGCGCCACGGCCAAGCGCAGAACGAGCGTGGATGCCAGCGTAGCCAAAGACCAGAACGCTCCCCCGCTTGCCGCCACGGCCAACAATGCCCACAGGATCCCAAACGTGAAAGCCAGTCCAAAGTAGCCGCCGGCACGAGCGTCGCGAACTCCGCGCGCCCAGCGAAGCTGATGCGCAAAGAATTCTCGCAGGCTGTAGGCGGGAAGGTAAGTCTCGACCACAACATCGGAGAGCCTGATGGAAAAGCCAAGCTCCGCAATGCGCTTGCCCAGTTCGTAGTCATCGGCAAGATGATTCACAATTGAGTGGAACCCGCCAATTTTCTCTAACTCGGCGCGGCGGAAGGCCAGCGTTGAACCGAGTCCAAATCGAATGCCGCCTTCGAGCTCACGGGCGGCCAGTACCCCGGCGCAAAAATCTGCACTGATGCCGAGCGCTTCGAGCCTCGATCCCAGCGTCGCAGCAGCCACTCCACGGTAAAGGCACGTGACCATGCCCACGCGGGAATCGGCCAGCGGCGCAGTCACCCGGCGGAGATAATCGGGCTCGATTCGAATGTCGCTGTCATTGACGATCAGGCAGTCATAACGCGCTTCCGTCATCATCTGTTCGAGGTTGCTCACTTTCACATTTGCGCCTAGAATCGTCGGACTCACAACCAACTGAATTCTGCGATCTGGAAATTCTCTCTGCAATGCCTTAACGCTCTCGATCGCAGCATCGTTCGGATCGCTCACACCGAAGATGATTTCGTATTCCGGATAATCCTGCCGGCAATGGCTGCGAAAGCACTCGTAGATTTCGGGATCGATTCCTTTCAGCGGCTTGAGAATCGAAACCGGCGGCAGAGGCAGTGCGGGAGCGGCGCCGGCTGGTCTCCGTTCACGCAGAAATTTGAACGCACTCCAAAGACAAAGGAGGTAATACAGCGAACTGGAAACGATGCCTACGGCCGAGACGATCAGTACTGTGATCCGAACAGTGGTAAGGATGGAGTGCATCATGCGCACGCGCAGGTCATGCTATTCGTAACGCAGCGCCTCAATCGGATCCAGATTTGCCGCCTTCCACGCGGGATAGATGCCGAAGACAAGCCCGACTCCCGCGGCGGATGTGAAGCCGAAGATCGTCCAGAACATGGACATGTGAGCGGGCAGCGACGGCCAGAAGGCGGGAATAATTCCGACGATGACCGCACCGAGCGCAATTCCAATCAACCCGCCGACCGCGGTAAGAATAATCGCCTCCAAGGTGAATTGCAGAAGAATATCGCGTTTGCGGGCGCCGATGGCTTTGCGAACGCCGATTTCGCGCGTTCTCTCGGTGACGCTGACCAGCATAATGTTCATTACGCCCACACCACCGACGATCAACCCTACGCTGGAAATCGCGAACATCCCCACAAACAACATGCCGGTGAGCTGATTCCAAACGTCGGAGATCGAATCTGAAGTAAAGACGGCAAAATCATCCGGCTTGTTGGTAGGGACTTTGCGGCGGCGGCGCAGCAGTTCGCGCATTTCGTCGATGGCCTTCGGCATGTCGTCGTGGGAAGTCGCCTTGGCCATGATCCAATGGTCCTTCAATTCAGGGTGAAGCGTCTTAAAGGTAGTTATCGGGAAGAAGACCCGGTTATCGTTGGGGTCTTTTCCGCCTCCAAACACCGATTTCACCTTTGCGATAACACCAATCACTTCAAACAATTCCCCTTCGATGTTGATTTCCTTGCCCAGGGGATTCTCCAGCGGAAAGAGTTCTTCCGCGGTATCGTGACCCAGGAGAATGACCTTAGCGCGCCGCTGCTCTTCGGCTTCAGTGAACCACCGTCCAGCGGCCATCTGCAGGTCGACAACGTCCTTTACGGAAGCGGTGTCTCCCTCGAGGATTGTGTTTTTGGCCTTGCGATCCTGATACTTCACCGCGAAGGTGCCGATGCCCAGTTCTTGACGGACGAACTGGACGATCGCGCCCGAGGCCTTCACGTGCGGCAGTTGGCCGATGGCTTCCGCGTCCTCGAGGGTGAGCTTCTTGCGTATGCGCATTGCTTCGCTGGGGCGACCGAAGGTGAACGGCTCAAGATGATAGGCAAAGATAACGTTGGATCCGATGCTGGCGACCACGTCGCGCACATTGTCGTCCAGGCCGCGTCCAATGGATGAAACGCCGATGACCATGGCAACGCCAATCACGATCCCCAGCACGGTCAACGACGAGCGCATTTTGTTGCTGCGAATCGTATCCGTCGCCATGTGGACGATCTCGCCGAATTCGTCTTTGTGAATCATGAAAATTGAGTGATTGGGCGATTGTGTGATCGGGCGATTGAAAATTCTAAGCAAAACCAGCAACTCGGTTTTCAATCGCAAAATCACCCAATCGCAAAATCGCAAATTCTTTATGTTTCGAACCTCAATGCCACGATGGGGTCCAGCTTCGCCGCTTTGCGCGCGGGGTAGACTCCGAAGAATACTCCAACACTTGCCGACACGATCAGTCCAGCCGCCACGGCCCAGAGCTTGATTGACGAAGGCATCCCGATCAGCAAAGTAACCGTCAGGGCGATAGCCACTCCCAACAAGACGCCCAGGACACCGCCTGCGAGCGCCAGAGTAACGGACTCGATCAGAAACTGCAGCAACACATCCTCGCGCCGCGCCCCGAGGGCCTTGCGAATGCCGATCTCGCGGGTGCGCTCGGTGACCGACACCAGCATAATATTCATGATCACAATGCCGCCGACGACTAAAGAGATGGCGGCAATGCCGATGGTAGCGATGAAGAAAGTCTGGCTGAAGCCGGTCCAAATTCCAAGCAGGCTGGCATTGGTCTCAATGTCAAAACTGTCGTCGCCGCCGAGCGGGTCATGGCGCTTGGCACGAAGGGCGGCGCGCGCTTCGTCGACGGCCTCGTTGAGGGGCACTCCCGCGCTGGCGGCCTTTCCCGCAATCCGCAGGCTGTTATTGTGCGAGCCATATTGTTTCAGGCATGCCGTCATGGGAATCATCACGTAATTGTCAGCGCTCTGCCCCAGGGTCGTGCCCTTCTTCGTTCCTACACCAATTACCTGGTAAGTCCAGCCATCGACACGGATTTCCTTGCCTATTGGATCCGTACCCGCCATCAGATGCTCCACGATATCCGCTCCCACCACGGCGACCGGGGACCGATTATCCAGGTCCGTCTGGTTCAGCATGCGGCCCGAGCTCAGGTCGATATCCAGAATCGTAGCCATCCCGGGAGTGATTCCCCGCACCAGGGTATCGCTGATCGATTGCTCGTTGTACTTCACATGGCCAGTTTCGTTGCGTGTGGAGGCTGCAACCAACACACAGTGCCGACAGGCGTCCGCTACCGCCTGATAGTCCTCCATGGTCAGATCTTTGCGCTTCTCCGCTTCCAAAAAGTGGTCCACGTTGGTAACGGCGGGAGAAACTTTGAAGATAAGGAAAACATCCGCGCCCAGATTGAAGATCTTCTCCGCGACGTAATCGTTGATGCCGGAGACGAATGTAACCACGGCGATCACGGCAGCCACACCGATCACCACGCCAAGCAGCGTCAGCACGGAGCGCAGCTTGTTCACCCACAGCGACTGCAGCGCGATTCGAATGGCTTCGGCGATGTTCATGAGTTGCGGTCTCGGGTGTCAGGTCTTAGGTCTTAGGCTACAGCATCGGTCTCCAGCACGCCGCCATTTTCCGATACAGTCTACCAGCCCCTGCAACTTATGCCTCAGATCCTGGCCGAAACCCCAAGCCTAAGACCTAAGACCTAAGACCTGAGTCCCATCGCACTAAGCCATACCATATAATGATTCTGTTGGCAGCTGGACCGGACGGCCGCTTCCAGCGTCTTCGGACGCGGGGAGAGGAAAGTCCGAACTCCGCAGAGCAGTGTGCCGGATAACGTCCGGGAGGACGGGTTCAAGCCCGTTCGACGGAAAGTGCCACAGAGAACATACCGCCCGCGTCTTCAGGGATGCAGGTAAGGGTGAAAAGGTGCGGTAAGAGCGCACCGCCGCGGCAGTAATGCAGCGGGCAGGGCAAACCACACACGGAGCAAGACCAAATAGGGAGGAAGTCCGCCGCTTGATTTTTACGAATCAGGTTGCGGACACGTGCCGGCTCGGTGCGTCAAACCTTCGGGTAGGTCGCTAGAGCCTCGCAGCAATGCGTGGCCCAGAGGAATGGCCGTCCTGCTGGAGCAATCCGGCGGACAGAATTCGGCTTACAGGTCCGGCTGCCATAATTATTTTAAATTCACTCAGGAGCACATACAATATGTCAGCACCCAGCCGCCGGCCGGAAATTCGTCGACGCCGCGCCCGCCAGCACAAGATCACTACACTCCGCAAGCGTCTCGCTTCCGCCCAAACCGATGCCGACCGCACCCGCGTCACCGCGAAGTTGCACAAGCTTTCCATCGCTTCGCCCGGCCAGCCTTTGCTGAAGTAAGTCTTCACTCTTACGGTCTTCGCTCTTAGGTAGGGTTGGATGGAACGGCGCGAGAGAACCTCGCTCGCTCACGCTACGCCCGTCTTGGTCTTTCGATCCGGCTCTGTCGACTGACCGGGAGCTTCCGCGTTGCCTGCCGGGTGCAGAACTTCCTGGTAAACGTCTATGATCCGGCGTACAGATTTTTCCCAGGAGAATTTGGCCGCCTGGCGGTAGCTGCGCTCTTTCATTTTTTCTCGCAGTGGCTGGTCAAGAAGAACCCGGTGCAACGCGCGCATGATCTCGAAAACATTCTCCGGGTGGACCAGCACCGCGGCATTGCCCACCACCTCCGGCAGCGAAGACACATTTGACGTGACGACGGGAGTGCCGTGCGCCATCGCCTCCAGCGGAGGCAGGCCGAAGCCCTCATACAACGACGGGAAGACAAAAATCTTGGCCGCATCGTAGAAGGTGCGCAAGACTTCGATCGGCACGAATCCTAAGAAGCGCACGTCGTTCTGCACGCCGCTACGGATCACCGTCCGCCGCAGGTCAGGGTTGCCGGAAACGTCGTCCCCGATAATGATGAGTTTCAGGTCAGGATACAACTGATCCTTTTCCAACTCCGTTTTCAGGGCCGAGAAAGCCTCGATCATGCGCACTACATTCTTGTGCGGGCTGATTCTCCCGGCGTACAGCAGGAAGGGATAGGTCACCTGATAGCGCTCGACGATCAACTGCCGGTCCGCGGGATTGGCGTGCGTGCGCAACAGCCTTTCGTCGATGGCGTTATAAACCACCTCGATGCGCCCGGGAGGAATGTTAAACAGCTTTTCTATTTCTAACTTGGTAAAGTTTGAAACTGCGAAGATGCGCGCGGCCCCGCTTAAAACGCGCTTGGTCAGCTGGAAGTGCAGGGATCGCCAAAATCCGGCCTGCTCGCGCGCACGCGACAGATGCTCCAGGATGTCATGCACCGTCATTACATAGGGACACGACAGGGCGCGCGGAACGGAAAATAAATTAGGGATGTGCACCAGATCGCAGTCCAGCCGCTTCACCACAGTGCGGAATTCACGGTAGCTTTTGAGCGAGCGCTCCGGCTCCGCCAAAGGAACGGTATGAAAGTTCGGCGGCAGCGGGCCGATTTCCTTGACTTTGGCGGGAGAGCCAATGAGCAGATACGTGGTCTCGCGGTCCAGGCGTCCCAACGTTCTGACCACATTGCGGATATAGGTACCGACGCCGAACTCCGTCATGCGCCGAATGTCGATGGCGATCTTCACCGAAGGCATTTAACCACAGACGGCGCTTACGCTCACAGCAGAATTAAAGGGAGCCTTCTCTACGCCCGGACTTCAGCCTGTGCCTTGGCTCGGCGATCGGCATACAGCGGGAAAGCTTCGCAAAGGTCGAGCACTTCCTTACGGATTCTCGTCAACACAACGGCATCAGTCCGGTGAAGGAGCGCATCCGCGATCCAGCGTCCGACTTGCCGCATCTCAGGTTCCTTCATTCCGCGTGTAGTGAGGGCCGGAGTGCCAACGCGGATGCCGCTCGGCTTCAGCGGCGGGTTGACATCGAACGGAATCGCATTCTTGTTGACCGTGATCCCAGCTTCGCCCAGAGCCTTCTCAGCTTCACTGCCCAGCATGCCTTTCGAGAAGACGTCGACCAGCATCAGGTGCGTATCGGTCCCGCCGGAGATAATGCGGAAGCCCTCGGATGCCAGGGTTTCCGCCAACACTTTCGCATTTGCCACAACCTGCTTCGCATAATCGCGGAACTCGGGCTGCATCGCCTCCTGAAAGCAGATTGCCTTGGCCGCGATGATGTGCATCAGCGGTCCGCCCTGCATCCCGGGAAAAACTACTTTATCGATCGCCGCCGCGAACTCCGCCTTGGAAAGAATCATGCCCGCCCGCGGCCCGCGTAGCGTCTTATGCGTCGTGGAAGTCACGATGTGCGCATGTGGCACCGGCGACGGGTGCGCGCCGCCCGCGACCAGCCCGGCGAAATGGGCCATGTCGACGAGATAAAGAGCGCCAACTTTGTCCGCAATCTGCCGCATACGAGCGAAGTCGATGATGCGCGGATAGGCACTGCCACCACCGATGATCAGCTTGGGCCGATGCTCCTCCGCCAGTTTTTCCAGCGCGTCATAGTCGATCGTCTCGGTTTCTTTGGTCACTCCGTAGGGCACGATCTT
Organism: uncultured Acidobacteriaceae bacterium; assembly: GCA_963818865.1. GTDB lineage: Bacteria > Acidobacteriota > Terriglobia > Terriglobales > Acidobacteriaceae > Sulfotelmatobacter. The sequence continues at coordinate 226,923 of CAWFTQ010000009.1, read as the reverse complement.
GTAGGTTTTGCCGGAGAAATTCAGGTGATGACCGTGCGTGAGGTGGCCGCCGTGAGCCAGGTTCAAACCGAGAATGGTGTCGCCCGGCTGCAGCACGGCGGCGTAGGCCTCCATGTTCGCCTGCGAGCCGGCGTGGGGCTGCACATTGGCGTGTTCGGCGCCGAACAGTTTCTTAGCTCGATCGCGCGCCAAATTCTCCACCACATCCGAGAACTCGCAACCGCCGTAGTAGCGCTTGCCCGGATATCCCTCCGCATACTTGTTGGTGAACACCGAGCCTGCGGCTTCGAGCACGGCCTCGCTGACGAAATTCTCCGAAGCAATCAGCTCCAGGCCCTCGTGCTGGCGGCGGGTTTCGTTGTCGATAGCCGCGGCAATCTGCGGATCGGATTCGTACAGCGGGCGGTACATTTTGGCTGCGGAATTCGTCATGTCGTTTTCCTAGGGTGTCTCGTAGACGTTGGGCCGATGAAGTTCCATGTATCGCTCCGGAGCCTTCACCGGGGTAAAGCCAACTTTTGAATAAAGTCCATGCGCGTCGCGGGTCAAAAGAATCCAGCGCCGCAGATTCTGCAGGGCGGGATGTTGCACAATGCACTCCATCAGCCACTTGCTCAACCCGCGTCCACGATACGACTCGAGCACGAACAAGTCGCCGAGATATGCCACGGTGGCAAAGTCGCTGACCACGCGGGCGAAACCAACTTGCACGCCGCTGCCTTCGTAAATCCCGAAACACAGCGAATGCTCGATCGACCGTGCCACGACTTCCCGTGGAATGCCCTTGGCCCAATAACAATCGGTCAGAAAGCCGTAAACCATGTCCAGATTTAATCGCTGCCGGCTGGTGCTGATCACAAACTCATCGCGTCTGTACTCCGCAATTGCCGGCACGATGCTGCTGGCGACGATCTCTTCCACACAAACATTCTAACTCGCGGCGGAGAATGCATGGCATACAAAGCCAACAGCCAATTGCCAACCGCTGATTGCTAAACGCCGCTCCTAACCCTCAAACGCGGTTCGCAAGAACGAAGCCAGCTGGTATCCATCCATGTAATTGTAGGGCGCCTCGCCCATGGTGTAATGACCGCAGGGCAGCACCACAACTTTGTGGTCAAGACCATAGCGCTCGAACTCTTCCACCACGTTGCGCGAGAGTTCGGGCAGGAAAGTCAGATCGTACTTCGCATAAATGATCAGCGACTTTCTCGGCCAGCGCGCGAACTTATCGAAGTACGCCATCGGACTCACCGCAAGCCACGACTGCCGTAACGTTTCCAGAGTGACCTGCGACTCCATTCCCTGCCGGATGTGCCGCGTCGACTGTCCGTGCCACACCACATCGGCAACATAAGTGGAAGCATGATTAAACGCAGCCACGCGAAGGCGCGGATCATGCGCCGCCGCGATGAATGCATAACATGAACCCAGACTTGTGCCCACAATTCCGAGTTTGTCGCAGCCCTGCTGCTGCAGCCAATCGAGGCAGCAGCGGACATCCACGACGCCCTGCCGCACCGCATCGAGCGTGCGGCCAATGTTGGCGGAGACGGCGTAATCCGCGCGGGTGATCTCGGCGGGCATGCGGATATCGTGATAAGGCATGGTGAGCCGCAACACCGAGATGCCCAGCAGGTTCAGAACTTTGCACAGGCTCACGTAAGCAATCGCGTCGGCGTTCCAGTGTGGCAAAAGAACGATCGCGCGCCGCCCACGGGCGGGAAACCAGCGCGCATTTACGAGATTATTTTCGGGATACGGCGTTTTTACGGGCGCAGTAAACCGCAAGAATTCGGCAAAGGTTCCTTTCACCTTCGCTTCAAGCTTCAGGTCGGGAACTTCGCGCGTGGAGAAAACTTTAACTTCGCGCTTCTCCAGACGAAAATCGGTTGGCGTCTTATAGGAGAAAAACTCATCGCTGGAGGCGACGATGCGGCGGTTAAAGTCGATGAAGAACTTAGCGGGATCATCCGCCGCCTGCCCCGGCTGCCAGCCATTCCGGCAAGGCCAGTCCCGTGCCCATTCCACGCCCCACTCCAGAGGACGCACCACGCGGTTGTTGTCCACCGAAGTGAGCCGGTGCTCCCAGTCATACATCCATTGTGCGTAGCGTGAGGGCATGGTCAATCTTCTAGTGTAGCAAGCTGTGGCGGATCTCCCGAGGTGGGTCCATTCAACGGCAGCAATTAGCAGTCGGTGTCTGGCATTCGGTCGTCGAATGGGCGTTAGCGGTACGTCCCGGGGTGCTTATAGGGCTGTGACGTCCGAGGAGTGTAGCTCGCCGCGGGCAAGAACCAAGGTCCCTCGCTTCGCTCGGGAGGACACGCGGAGCTAAGACACGCGGGGCTAACTGCCGTACTTCCGTGGCACGCGCTTGGAGATGTTGCAGAGAATTTCGTAGGGCGAACTGTTGGCCAAGCGCGCATGTTCCAGCGCATCGACGCTCAGCCCGTCGCTGGTTCCTAGCAGGATCACTTCGTCGCCGACTGCGATCTCCGGAATGCCGGTCACATCCACCAGCGTGAGGTCCATCGAGATGCTGCCGACGATGGGCGCGTAGTGGTCACGAACGATCACGCGGCCGCGATTGGAAAGCTGACGGTTGTATCCGTCGGCGTATCCCACGGGCAGCACCGCAACGCGCGCTGGAGCCTTCGTCACATAAGTTCCGCCATAGCCCAGGGACTGATTGGCGGCGAAGTTCCGCATGGAGAGAATGCGGGTCTTCCAGGTCAGCACCGGCTTGACTGCCAGCCGCAGCGTACCGCCGCTCACTTCCCGGCCCGCACGCTGAAAGGGCAAATAGTATCCATAGAGCGCGACCCCGGGACGCACCATTTTTTTCCACGTCTCGCGCCGGGAGATCAGCGCGCTGGTGTTGGCCATGTGCAGCAACTCCGGGTCAAAACCCGCCGCCTGCACCATGCGCTGTGCCTCTTCGAATCGGCGTTCCTGCTCGGCCACCGAAGGCGCGTCCATAATTTCGGAAGAGGCCAAGTGAGTCGAGAGACCTTCAAGAACCAGATGCGGAGATGCCGTGAGAGCTTCGAGGACGGCGGGAAGTTCGTCCAGCGAAACGCCCAGCCGGCCCATCCCCGTGTCCACCTTGAGATGCACGGCATGGCGCTGGTTTCCGCGCGCCGCGGCATTCTCCAGCGACTCGATGTGCCAGGGTTCCCACACGGTGGGAGTGAGCTTCAAGCGGACAATCTCGCTTTCTTCGCCGCGCCAGAAACCGGTCATCAAGAGAATGCGTGCCTCGATGCCGGCGTCGCGAAGCGGAATCGCCTCATCAAGCGACGTGACGCCCAGCCAGCGCGCACCTTCATCGCGCAACGCACGCGAGCATTCCACCGCGCCGTGGCCGTAGGCATCGGCTTTCACCACGGCGCAGACGGTCACTCCGGTGCCGGCGTGTTTCATAACGGTGCGAAAGTTTTGCCGAAGATTGGCGAGGGAAACTTCCGCCCAAGTGGGGCGTGTTGCCACACGGCTCGGAATTTCTACAATTGTCGCCACTGAGGTCGATTATAGCGGGAGCGGCGCGCGCCCTCAGGTTACGCTTGGGCTACTCCTGCTTGATTCCTTTGCCTGGGAAACTTCGCTAATCAGTTCCCAGCGAGCGAAAAGTTCACCGTAATCTGAGTTTCCACTTCGACCGGCTCGTTGTTCAGAATGTAAGGCCGGTAGCGCCACTGGCGCACGGCATCGATTGCCGCCGGCACCAGCATGGGATGTCCGGTCAGGACGCTGAGGTTCTCGATCGTACCTTGCTTGCTGATTACCGCCTGGAGCACGACTGTCCCTTGAATCCGCGCGCTGCGCGCCAGCGGAGGATAAGATGGCTGCACTTTGCGAATCAGATTTCCTTCGCTGATATGAGACAGGCGGAACTTCTGAGCGACCGTTGGGGGCGGCGCCACCGGCAAAACCGGGCGCGTGCCACTTTCAAACAAACCCGGGAGGCCATGGGGATCACCGCTTCCTGTCGCGCCGGGAATGTAAGGACCGGAGGCTGCAATTTGTGGCGGACCATCATCAGCGGGAGTTGATCTTCCTATCGTCGGTTGCGACTGAGGCCGGAAGATGATTTGTATTGGGTTGGTTGGAGCGTGGTTTGAACCGGCGTGGGCAGGGGCCGCGGGAGTTTCCGGCATGGGTTCTCCCAAACTGATTGGAGTTGAGAGCTGGTGGAACGAGGGCAATCCCATGGGGCGCAACAGCGGCAAGAGTAGTAACACGCCGGTCACCAAGGCCTGCAGTCCGAACGAGGTCAGGGTTGTCAATCCGCGGCGTGAGCGCTCGGCCCATGATGAATCGAGTGTGTGGGAAAACATGCTTCTCTCAAACATGGCGTCCTCCAAAGTGGAATGCTGATGCTGCTGCTAAGGACACCAGGACCTTCTGCCGCGGCGCGATTTTGAGAAACAAAAAAGACCGCGCGGGGCGCGGTCTTTGGGAACTTTCCCGACACACACGGTGTCGCGAAAAACTACTTAGGCGGTGCGTTTGAGGCCGGAGCCGCTGGCTTGGGGGCTGCGGGCTTCGGAGTTGTGGGCCGAGACGCCGCACCAGGAGCGGCCGGAGCCGGTACACCGGACTGCGTGTTATATAGGTCCACTACGGCTTTGGTGATGTCGCCTTTATCGCCGTACCACAGGATCGGGCTTTGCGGCCAAGGGTTCGAGGTATCGACAATCATGGCGAAGCCGCTATCCTGCGCGTGCTTCACGATCACCGGCGCCATCTTCTGCAGAATGCGCTGGAAAATTTCTTTCTGCTGGTTCTGCGCATCTTCCTGGGCATCCTGCACGGAACGGTCAAAGATCTTCTTCTTGGACTCGATCTGCTTCTGAAGGGTGGCGCGGGCGTCGTCGTTCAGCTTATCGCTCTGGGTCTGAAATTGCTTTTGCAGACCTTCGAGTTCGTCGTTCTGAGCTTTCAGTTCGTTTTGTTTGGGCTCCAGCTTTTTGCGCAAGGCTTCGAAGTCACGCTGGCCCTCGTTGGTGCCGACCACGGCCTGCTCAATGTTGATGGTCCCGATCTTCGAGCCGGCGGCACCGGTAGCGATCGGGGGGGTGGTTTCAGAAGCTGCGGGCGAAGTGGCCGGGCGCGCGGGGGCAGCGGCGCTGCTGGTTTGGGCGAAGGCGGAGATCATTGAGAAAGCCGCAATGGCCAGGAAAGAACGCAGAAGCTTGCTTGTCATCGGATCGCTTAAACTCCTTGGAACATGATTGCGGGAAACTTGGTTCCGCGAAACATGATTCCGGAAATAAACTCAGATTTACCCTTTTTCAGGCAACGCTGGGAAGGCGCACTGGACTGCCAGCATCACACGCCGGGGTTGCGGACGTGTCGTCCACCCTTGATCAGCTTTCCGCAATGGTGTGGATCGAAGCCATTATAGAGAGCATGAACGGGCCGCGTCAAACTGCCGGATTGATTTCTGTGCGATGCAAGGTCAGATTTCACAGGAATAGAGACCGGAGCTGCCGGACTTCCTTGGGTCCGAAAATATAACGCTTCCTTTCCCTTCGGCAGCGCTGAAGCACTGCGCCACCCAAAATCTAGACTTAAGCTTTTAGAACGTCGTCGCGACGGTGAAGCGGAAGGTTTTGCGGGGCTCGCGCAGCAGGAAGGTGGGGGCGTAGGTGTTGACGGCGAGGTGATAGGTATAGTCGCCGGCGGCGGTGTTGGGGAACATGGCGCGGGTGATCGGGATGGGCGGAATCGCGGGGTTGTCCAGGCGCAGAGGATTGTAGGCCCAGTAGATGCGGAAGGGCGCGTTGATGACGGGCAGGAACATTTGAAGTTCGAGTCCGGTGGACATTCTCGGCTTCCAGTTGGTCGATCCTAAGACCTGCAGCTGCTGCTTCGGCGGAGGATTCAAGATGGTGCCGGGAGTGCAGCCAGTGCCGGCGGCGGTGGCTGTGGCTTGATCCTGTGCGGGACATCCATATTGCTGGCCGATCACTTGATCGTATTGCTCCTGCGCGATCTGCAACTGCGACGGGCGGAGAATAGGATCGATGCCCGCGTCCATGAAGGGTGCGAGGGCGACGGGTCCATAGATGGTGATGCGGTACTCGAAGTTTGTGACCAAGCTGAAGTCGCCGCCTGGGAAAGTAATCTGATCCACAGGAATCGGTACGTTCAGGGCACCCAACAGAGGATTTTGCGCGTTTTTCAAGACCGGAGTTCCGTCAGGATTTCTGAGCGCGATGGCGCCCACACTGGGCAGGAACGCTACCGGCGAAACGGAACGGATGTCGAAACCGCGGAGGTCGTTCTCGCCGCCCATGTAAGAGCGCTGGAACGGGGGCGCCACTAGGCCTCCGTAGCCGGTGATGAACGATCCCTGAACGTTGAAGCCCAGGGCGTTGCGCCGGTTGTTGACGGGAATGAACTTCTTATATTGGACGATCGGGCGAAACGAGTGAACCGTACCGCCAAGTCCGGCGATCTCCGCGCCCACCGTAAACTGGTGACCGCTGTGCGGCGAGATCGGACTATTGATGGTATTGAAGGAGAAGTTGGGAAAGATCTTGCTGGTGATAATTCCTTCCAGAGCATTCGGTCCGGAGATGCCGCGGAATGCGATGAACTCGAACAGATTTTTCGATGCGTTACTTAACGCCAGCAGCGACGAGCGGTCGAACGAATAGGTAATTCCAACCCGTTTGAAAGAGCGGCGCAGGGGATAGCTCAGGGACGAGGTAAATCCGGCGCTGGACTGGGAGTAATTCTGCAGGTTCTGCAGTACGGTGTTGGGCAGATTCAAGTTCTGCCCGCTGAAAATGGAAAGCTGCCGGGCCTGGTCGTAGCTGACGCGGTTTAAGTACACGTTAAAGCCAAACTGCAATGGCCGGTCAAACAGATAGGGCTGCGTAAATCCGAAACGCACGCTGCGCGCCAGGTTTCCCACGCTGGCCTGCACCGAAAGCGTCTCTCCGAGGCCGAGGAAGTTGTTGGTTGAATAATTGATGCCGACGAAGGCGCCTTCCAGTCCGCTGACGCCGCCGTTCAGGCCGATGCTGTTCTTGCCTTTTTCGTGAACCTTGAGAGTTAGGTCGACCAGGCCATCTTTCTCATCCAGTTTGCGGTCGGTAGTGTTGGGGTCGTCGGGCTTCAACTGGTCGAAGTATCCCAGCTGATTCAGGCGCAGCAAGCTCAATTCCCAAAGCCGCGAATTGTAGATGTTGCCCTCTTCCAGCGCAATCTCGCGGCGGATTACCTTGTCGCGGGTGGTGGTGTTGCCCTGGAACTCGATGCGGCGAACGTAGAATTGCTTGCCTTCGTCGACGTCGATGTCGAGGAAGATAAGTTTTTTTTCGTCGTCAAAGCGAGTCTCAGGCACGGAAGTGAAGTTGATGTAACCTTGCTCGCCATAGGCCTTGCGCAGGTTTTCCAGCCCCTTGGCAACTTTATCTTTGCTGAAGATATCTCCATCTTTGATGGGGAAGAGATTGCGCAGAGCCTTTACGTTCGAAACCGCCTTGTTATTCTTGAACGTGATTGAACCGAGGGTATATCGATCGCCTTCCTCGATGGGCATGGTAATGTCAACCGCCTTGCCCGGCCCGCTTTGCAAGAGCGGGATGTGGCCGCCTTTGTGTCCAGTGTCGTGAATTTGCGTCTTGGGCTCATTCACGACGACTTTGAAATATCCGCGATTCTGGTATTCGTTGCGGACGCGTTCGGTGTCTTCATCGAGCTTGGTCGCGTCGTAGGTTCTGGCGAAGATGTTTTCCAGGAAGATGGAGTGCGGAATTCCGATGGGGCGCAAGTTCTTCATGGCATAACGCAAGGTTCGCGTCTTAACGTTCTTGTTGCCTTCGAACTTTATCTTGCCCACTTTTACTTTCGGGCCTTCCTTAATGACAAAGGTGATGCCGACGGCGGCGGGAGGAATTTGCCGGATTTCAGTTCTGATGGTGGAAAACTGGCGTCCGTGCTCGGAGAGCAAACCTTTGATGGTCACTTCCGCTTTCTTGATCTTGGTTGGGTCGTATTGACTCTCCACAGACAAGCCGACCTTCGCCTCCTTGAATCGGTCTAACACGTCGCTGGTGGTGACCGAACTGAGGCCGACGTAATTGATCTCACGGATGGTGGGCTTTTCCTTAACCTGGATAATCAGGCGCCAGCCCTTGGGAGTCTGCTCACGGGAGAAGCGGATGTCCTCGAAATAACCGGTATTCCAGAGAGCGTTGAAGTCGCGCTCCAGGGCAGAGGGATCGTAGATGTCCCCAGGGTGAGTGAAAATGCGGGCTCTGACTGTTTCGGCGGGAATTCTGCGATTGCCCTGGACGTCGATCTCTGAGATAACGTCAGTCTGCGCCCAACCGGCCGAGGCTAGAAAGATCGCGAGCAGAATAACCAAGGCCCACCCAGACCGCTTCATTCGGCGACAAAGCCGTACAAATGAAGGAGATGGAGTGGAGACGGCTCCGGAAAGGCCGCAGCCGTTCCCGGGCACAATGATATCCGTATGAACGCGAAGATGAATCGCTAAGACCTCAGCCTCTGGGATATAGGAAAACGATCATTATACGGTAGAGAGAGAGAAAGCGTCCAAGTTGCCACTCTGACCGGCGGCTTCATGGAATGGAGTTGGTTGACTCCACTTCAACCAAGACGGAATAAAACGTTGCGGAGTTGCCCAAGTCGGAAAGTTTTTCTGAGGTCAGCACGTTTATATTCCGGAATCCGGGACTCAACTTGGCCCAACTTAGCCGGGCTGAGACGACGCCGGGCTGAACCGCACCATCGACCCGCGCTTTTAAGAAAATTTCCCCTCGATGGTTATAGACCCTCACCTTCTCCCCATCGACGATACCACGCGCTCGGGCATCGGCGGAGTGCATTTCCAAAAGATCCACATCTTCCATGTCTTGAACCGAAGGCAGGTTGGAAAAAGTTGAGTTCAGGAAATTGTCAGCCTTGCGCGCCAGAAGCTCCAGCGGAAACGTTGCCTTATCGGCACCGTGGCGGGATTGCGCTGGAGGAGTGAACGCGGCCACAGGATCGAGCCCGAGTGCTTTCACCGCTTCGCTATAAAGCTCGGCTTTGCCCGATGGCGTGCGGAAGTTGCCTTGAGCGAAAGGTAGAAAGAACTCTTGAGAACCCATGATGCCGCCCTTTTCCGGCGGGCTATCAGCCCCTTGTAACTGGCCACTGAAGTTCAGCCGCACCTGACCTTCTCGCTGCAACCGCTCACGAGTGATTCCCTGCAACCACGGATTGCCTGAAGCCAGCGCACCATCGATCATTTCATCGATACTTTCGGTGAAGCATTCATCGTTGAATCCCATGCGCGCAGCCAAGGCGCGGAATAATTCAACGTTAGATCGGCATTCTCCAAGGGGCTCGATTGCCTGGTCCGACACTTGCAGGTAGTAATGGCCGTACGCCGCCTGCAAATCTCTGTGCTCGAAGAATGTCGTCGCCGGCAAGACGATGTCGGCGTAATCGGTGGTGTCGGTAAAGAATTGTTCGTGAACTACAGCGAACAGGTCCGGACGCTTGAGGCCACGCACAACTTCATTGTGGTTGGGACAGACCGCCGCCGGATTCGAGTTGTAAACGAACAACGCTTTCAGCGGTGGATCGCCCAGCGTGTTCAACGCCTTGCCCAGTTCCACCATGTTGACAGTTCTTGGGGGGTGTTGGAGTTCTCCGGGCGGGAGATTGGGTCGCGTCAATTCCTCTTTGTTGAGTCCAAATGCGCCGCTGGTCGACAGTTGCAATCCGCCGCCGACTTCCTTCCAGGATCCGATAACGCAGGGCAGCATAACAATAGCGCGCGTGGCCATCCCGCCATTTTCCGACCGCTGCACGCCGTAGTTCAACCGGATTACGGATGGCCGCACGGTGGCATATTCGCGCGCCAGCTTGCGAATATCGTCGGCGGAAATTCCGGCCCACTGCGCCACGCGCTCCGGCGCATACGACTTCACCTTCTCGCGCAGTTGATCGAAGCCCAGCGTGTATTTGGCAACGTAGTCTGCATCGTGCAGGCCTTCACCGATGATTACGTGCATCATGGCGAGAGCAAGAGCTCCATCGGTTCCGGGATTGATTGGCAGATACCAGTCGGCACAAGCCGCGGTGCGGGTGCGGTAAGGATCGATCACGACCAGCTTGGCGCCGTTGCGCCGCGCCTCGGCAATGAAGGGCCAGAGGTGAACATTATTGCCGTGAATGTTCGAAGCCCAGGCGATGATGTAGCGAGAGTGGACGAACTGCTCGGGTTCGGTGCCAAGCTTCATGCCCAGGACGGAGAGCAGGCCAGCCTCACCGGCGGTGGAACAAATGGTGCGATCCAACTCGGAGGCGCCAAGGCGCCGGAAAAATCTGCGGTCCATAGAGGCGCCGTTCAGCGCGCCCAGCGTTCCGCCATAGGAGTAAGGCAAGATCGCTTCGCTGCCGAATTCGGCGATGATCTTGTGGAAGCGTTCAGAGATCTCGTCGAGAGCCTCATCCCAGGTGATGCGCTGCCAGGTTCGTGTGGCGCGGGCGCCCTCGCCCGCGTTTGCGCGAGCAATCCCCTTCGGAGCAATCCGCCGCATAGGATACAGGACGCGATCCGGCGAATACACGCGATCCAGATACTTCGCCACTTTCGCGCACAGAAACCCGCGCGTCACCGGATGCTTTGGATCCCCTTGGATTTTTGTGGCGCGGCCATCTTCAACCGAGATCAGCACGCCGCAAGCATCGGGGCAATCGTGAGGACACGCGGCATGGACGACCTGTTTCGCCATGGTTCGATTATAAAGTGCTTTTGCGGGAACACCGGAGACGGGAAAAAGAAAACGGGCAGCTTCACAGCCGCCCGTCGGTAGAGTTTCTACATTGCACTGCTTTTATTGCGTCTGCGGCGGTTCGGAGACCACTGCTGCCCCCATTATCGGAGTATTGGTGAGCGGGTTTACGAAGAGCAAACCGCCTGCGACTAGTGGAGTTGATCCGCTGGATTGCAGTGCGCTCAGACCCGCCGTGTTGATGAACAGCGTGCCGTTGCCTGTAGCTACTGTCAAAGGTGCACCGCCGAGCGAATAGCCGATGAGCGCGTTGTTCTGCAGTTGGAAGGTTCCGGCGTTGCCGTTAGCGATGGTTACGCTGCCCTGCGTCAGTGTGCCGTAAACGCCCTGGAAGCGCAGCGAGATCATCTGCGGAGTAAAGACGCTGTTGGAGTAGCTGCCGCCGATGAAGATGCGCTGGCCCACGATTACGGTGGAATCGTTGAACAGACCCTGGGTCAGCAGGTTGTCGAAGAAGCACATGTCGTACTGCGTTACCGCGCTGACGTTGATGGTCTGGATCGTATCGACATCGCTGACCATGTCGGCACTGGTCTCGCCCACCCACAGCGTGATCTGCTGCACTGGGCCAGACGTTGGATTAACCGCCAACACGCGGCCGGAGAGAAACGCCTGCGATGTGGTGATGACTTCCACGTAGCTGGCCATCAAGCTGCCATCAGCCTGGAACGATCCCTGAATTCCAACGAATGCTGGGGTAGCGAGGTCGTTGATATTCCATCCACTGTTGAACTGGGTGCTGCTGTTCACGTCGACGGTCAACTGGTGCCCGTAGGGACCTTGAACGACGAAGGAATTTCCGGCTGCATTCACTGAAACCAGACCGCCGGTGAGGTCGGTGACCTGACCGTTGGAATCGCTGGCTTGCACGGCGCTTGCATAGATGGTGGGATTCACGACTCCCGTGACATTGCCATTGCCATCCACCGCAACCGATTGACGGATGTCAAACTCCATCCGCAATCCGGCCAGACCATTCGCGCCCACAACCATCGGCGAAGGGAAGTTCACGGTGACTGTGGTCTGCGTAGCTGATTTGGTGGTGGGGCTAAAAGTGCCGTTGATCGTGCCCAATGACGGAGGAGTGGTGGTCATATCCACGTAGGAAATCACCGGACTCGACAGCGAGAACGTGGCACTGTTGTAGGTGTCGGCGGGAACAGCGTTGAAAGCGAGCGGAGATCGCAAACCCAAAAGACGGGCGAAATCCACCGTTGTAGCCGTGGACAACACCTGCGGTGCGCCGTTGTTGCCATTCAGAGTGATCGAGTTGATGGTGACATCAAAGCCGACCACCGAAGCCAGCGGAGCATCTTCGCCGGTGACGAATACGGCCGATGATTGTGAGGACAATGTCGCGGGAGAATTCGACGATCCGCAACTCGCCCCCAGCATGGAAAGCGCGAGCAAGAGAACGGTACCAAGCAGTCGTTTCATGGCAAACTCCGTTTGAAAGAAATTTGTGAAGTCTTTGGGGGATTCGATTTGCTTCACGATGATGGAAACACGCGGCCCGCGAGGATGTCGCGTAACCCGCGTTCCGGTTACTGAATGCACTCCCGGAGCGGGAAGTCGGCTATGCAATTGAATTACAGGGAGTTAGGCGTTAGCCGGAGCGGGGAGGATTCGGGACATGTACTTTAGTATTTGTTCATCCCGAGAAATGCCGCATCCGGCACTGTGGTTTGAATCAAACACATGCTGTCGAGCTGCGGGGGATTCCGCTCTACTTAATCTCCAGCACTTCTTTTTCTTTGGCCTTGCTCATCTCTTCCATCTTTTTGATTTCGTCGTCGGTGAGCTTTTGGATTTCATCCAGCGACCGCTTTTCGTCGTCCTCGGTAATCTTCTTGTCCTTCATCGCCTTTTTGATGGCGTCGTTGCCATCGCGGCGGATATTGCGCACGGCGGTGCGGTGCTCTTCGAGAACTCTATGCAGGTGCTTCACCATATCCTGGCGGCGCTCCTGCGTAAGGGCGGGCACGGGTACGCGGATAAGTTTGCCGTCGTTCATGGGATTCAGGCCAAGTTCAGCGGAGCGAATGGCTTTCTCGATGGCACCGACTTGGGAAGTATCAAAAGGCTGCACCGTGATCATCTGCGGCTCGGGCGCGTGCACTTGCGCGATCTGGTTGAGCGGCATTTGCGAGCCGTAATAGTCGACGCTCACGCTGTCGAGCATGTGGACGGAGGCGCGTCCGGTACGCGTGGCGGCCATCGCTTTGCGAAAATCTTCGACTGCCTTATCCATTCGCGTTTTGAGTTGTAAACGAATTTCTTTAAGCGGCCCGCTATCAGCCATGGATGAGCTCCATTAAATACTTCAGGAATCAAAACGTTGAATTATAAACCCAACAACCAAGCCGGCCACGGATTTGCGTGGATCGCCACGGATCGGAAATCAAAAAAAGCGGATCGATCCGTGTGGATCCGTGGCCAAGGTTTTTAGGCGCTTACTCTCGAACCGATTTTTTCCCCACTGACCACCCGCCGGATGTTTCCGTGTTGATTCAAGTTGAAGACGATAATCGGTAAATTATTGTCCTTGCACAAGCTGATGGCGGTCGAATCCATCACTTTCAGGCCCAGCTTTAAAACATCCATATATGTGATATCGGAGAATTTCTTGGCGTCCTTCACCTTCATGGGGTCGGCGTCGTAGATGCCGTCGACCTTGGTGGCTTTTAGAATCGCGTCGGCCTTGATCTCCATGGCGCGCAAGGATGCGGCCGTGTCGGTGGAAAAATAGGGATTTCCGGTGCCGCCGGCAAAGATTACGACGCGGCCTTTTTCCAGATGGCGGATGGCGCGGCGCCGGATGAAGGGCTCGGCGACTTGATTCATCTCGATTGCGGTTTGCACGCGGGTGTAGACTTTCTGCTTTTCGAGCGCATCCTGCAGCGCCAGCGCGTTGATCACGGTGGCGAGCATGCCCATGTGATCGGCGGAAACGCGGTCCATATCTCGGGCCTGGTCGGCGACGCCGCGGAAGAAGTTGCCGCCGCCGACCACAATCGCGAGCTGCACTCCCAGCTTGTGCACGTCGGCAAGTTCCGCGGCGACTTCGTGGATGCGCGCCGTATCCACACCAAAGCCCTGATTAGCGGCCAGGGCTTCACCGGATAGCTTGAGCAGAACGCGTTTAAATGCAGGAGTGGAAGAGGTCATGGTTTTTGTAGCGCCGGCGTTCCGCAGGCGTTCGCGTACACAGCAAAAAAGGCGCCCAATTGGGCGCCTTGAAATTTACTCCGCTTTCTGTTCCGAAGGCTTGGTGATCGCGACCGTCTCGCCCGCATCGCCCACCTTGAAGCGCGCGAAACGCCGGATGCTGATGTTCTCGCCCAGCTTGCCGATCTTCGCTGCGATGAGTTGCGCAATCGACATGGTCTGGTCCTTGATGAAAGGCTGCTCCAGCAAGCAGACTTCCTCGTAGAACTTTTCCATCTTGCCGGCGACCATCTTCTCCGCAATATTCGCGGGCTTGCCGGAAGCGACGGCTTGCGCGAGATAAATATCCTTCTCGCGGTCGAAATCGGCCTTGGTCACATCTTCCTTGCGCACGAACTTGGGATCGCTCGCCGCGATGTGCATGGCGATATCGTGTACCAGCTCCTTGAAGTCATCGGTGCGCGCCACGAAATCGCTTTCGCAATTTACTTCGAGGAGCACGCCAATTTTTCCGCCGGCGTGGATGTAGCTGGTGACCGCGCCTTCGCTGGTCACGCGCGTGGCTTTCTTGGCGGCAACCGAAACGCCCTTCTTGCGCAGGATCACGACTGCCTGCTCCATATCGCCTTTGGCTTCGGTGAGGGCTTGCTTGCAATCCATCATGGGAGCTCCGGTTTTCTCCCGGAGATCTTTTACTTGTGCTGCTGAAATGTTCGCCATAGTAGTGCTCATAAATTAGTTTCCATTTTCTGGTTTCTAGTTAAGAATGTTTGTCCTGAGCTTCAGGCTTACTCGAAACTAGAAGCCTGAAACCGGAGACTGCCTCTACAAACCGGCCTCTACAAACTTTGACCCGCGCCGGACGACCCGCGCGGGTCTGATGTCAGATGCCCGGTTTGTTTTTCTGACCACTGACCACTAGCCGCTGACCACCGCTCTAAACCGTCTGGCTCTCCACTTTTGGGATATCGGCCTCGGCTTCTTCGTTGGCGACCGGCTTCTTATGCGTCCCCGGACCCAGTACCTCTTCCATGCTGATGTCTTCGCCGATGTCGGCCAGGTCCGACGCAGCGGCGGCTTCCTGGGCGCGGATCTCAAGCGCCGATGCGGCATCTTCAGCGTTCTGCGCTTCCCGTGCCTGCGCTTGTTCCGTAGCCGCTGTCATGTCTGCGATCTGCTTGTCGCTCATGAGCTGCGCGCCCTCGGCAATCGACTCCGAAATCTTCGAAGTAAACAGCCGGATCGCGCGCAACGCATCGTCGTTGCCGGGAATTATGTAATCCACTTCGCTGGGATCGCAATTGGTGTCAACCACCGCGACCACGGGAATGCCCAGCTTGCGCGCCTCGCGCACCGCGATCTGCTCTTTGTTCGAGTCGATCACAAATACCGCATCCGGCAAACGGCTCATGTTCTTGATGCCCGCCAGGTTGGCCTGCAAGTGCTTGCGCTCGCGTTCGAGTTTGATGACTTCTTTTTTCGGCAGCAGCTCGTAGCGGCCATCCGTGGCCATCTCGTCAAGCTCCTTCAGCCGCTTCACCGATTTCTGCACGGTAACCCAGTTGGTTAGGAGCCCACCCAGCCAGCGCTGGTTGATGTAGAAGCCGCCGCACTTGGTCGCCTCTTCGGCAATCGCATCCTGTGCCTGGCGCTTGGTGCCCACGAACAGCACAATCTTGCCGTCGGCCGCCAGTTCCTGTACGAATTTCGACGCTTCCTTGAACATCTTCAGCGTCTTCTGCAGATCGATGATGTAAATCCCATTGCGCTCTCCGAAGATGTATTCCTTCATCTTGGGATTCCAGCGCTTCGTCTGATGCCCGAAGTGAACACCCGCTTCGAGCAATTCCTTCATGGTGATGGTAGCCAATGAACCTCCTTATTCAGTCTGCATCCGGCTTACGCCAGTTTCCTGTTTCCAGTTTCTTGTTCCCAGTAAGTACGGAATCGACCCGGCTACTGGAAACGCAAAACCGGAAACTTGAAACTTCTCTTCCGGATTGCCATTCCCGTCCCCGCGCCGCGAGGCACAGGAAGAATTGAACACCTAAAAAACAGTTTCTGGTTTCTAGTTTCCCGTTTCTGGAAACTAGAAACCGGAAACTCGAAACTATCTCTTCGAAAACTGGAACCGCTTGCGCGCACCCTTCTGGCCGTACTTCTTGCGCTCTTTGCCGCGCGAGTCACGGGTAACCATGCCTTCGGATTTCAGCTTGCCGCGCAACTCCGCGTTGAATTGCATCAAAGCACGCGCAATCCCCAGCTTCACTGCGTCAGCCTGACCACGCACGCCGCCGCCGAGCACGCTGGCGATGATGCTGAAGGAAGCTGCAGTCTCGGTGGACGCCAACGGCGCTTTCGCCGCCGAGCGCTGCGCTGGGGTTACGAAATATTCTTCGAACTCGCGGCCATTCACCTTGAACTCGCCGCTGCCTGGGCGCAGATACACGCGCGCAATCGCGCGCTTCCGGCGTCCCGTCCCGTAGTATTGAACCAACTCTGCCATTTTTTGAGCCGTCAGCACTCAGCAGTCAGCTCTCAGCCAACCCCGGTGCCTCACACCTTTCGAGAGATTTTCAAAGTCCCTACTAGAAACCTGAACCAGAAAACTGGAAACTCGCGTTACGCCCGTACTTCCAACTGCAGAGGCTGCGGTTTCTGCGCCTCGTGCGGGTGTTTATCGCCTTTGTAAACTTGCAACTTCGACAGCATGTGATCCGCCAGCTTGTTCTTCGGCAGCATGCGGCGCACCGCGTCTTCAATAATTCTTTCCGGCTTGCGCGCCAAGCGCTTGCGGTAATCTTCAGTGCGCAGACCGCCCGGGTACCCGGTGTAGTGGTGATACTGTTTCTGCTCCGACTTCATGCCGGTGGTTTTGACTTTCTCGGCATTGATGACGATGACATGATCGCCCGTATCGAGAAAGGGTGTGTACTGTGGATTTTCTTTTCCCATGAGGACGCGCGCCACTTGCGAGGCCATACGCCCAAGCGTCTGCCCCTCCGCATCCACGACGTACCACTTGCGCACAATTTCCCCCGGTTTGGGGAAATAGGTTGACATCGGAACTCTCCCAGAATAAAAAAGATTGCGAAACGCGATTGAAATAACAAAGAAGACCGCTCGTTGATTCTCCGGCGAGGACGCCAGACCATCAGGCGGGCAACCGCGAGACTTCCCAAAGCTTTAAAGATACCGTAGGGCGCAGGAGATTGTCAACGCCGAGTTACACCTTAAGGTGACGTGTCGTGGTCCCTTAGCTCACGCCACGCTAACCGAAGAGGTCGATCGACAGGAAGTGGCGTCTTTGGTACGGAGGCGCCTTTCTGAGCCCGAAAAAATATGCCCGGCGAGCCGAGGACAAGTGTATAATTGGCCCGCCTAGGCGCTGCTTTGGAATTGCCTGAGCCTCCCCCTATCTCGCGTTAGTCCGGAGGTCGCCCGTGGAACGCTCCAAGCGTCTTTCTTTTACCGGCAGCTCTGTCAGATTGTTTGCCTTTCTCGCTGTCCTTTCAGTCTACTTCTGTACGCTCGCCTACGGCCAACGGGAGCGGCTGCTCCACTCCTTCGGTGGCTCTGGTGACGGAAGCTTACCGAAGTCAGGGCTCACCTCGGATGGCCACGGGAATCTCTATGGGGTCACATACTATGGGGGTGCATTTGGCGCCGGGACCGTGTTCGAACTGTCCCCCCCGGCGCAGGGACAGACCTCTTGGACCGAGACCGTTCTGCATAGCTTTCAGGGGCCGCCGACCGACGGCTGGTCTCCAACCGCAGGGGTCGCCCTCGACAAATCGGGCAACGTTTACGGTACGACCAGCGGAGGGGGCCCGACCTCGCTCGGCGTGATCTATGAGCTTTCCCCCCCGCTGCCCCCGGCGGCGCTTGGACGGAGACTCTAATCTATGACTTCGGGAACCAGCACATCAGCAGCTTGGGCGGCGGCGGTGTGGGGTTTGTGCACGGCAGCCTCTATGCAGTCACGACCATGGGCGGAGAAGGGTTTGGCAATGTCCTCGAGCTTAAGCCACCCGTGCAGCCCGGCGGGACGTGGCTGGTGAAGCAAATTTTCGCCTTCAATGGAGGCAGCGGAGGGACCAAGCCACTTTACCAAGGTGGGGCGTTGACCGCGGACGCAGAAGGCAATCTCTACGGTACGGCGATGGATCCGCTCGGGGAGGGAGGAGCTTTCGTTTTCGAGCTCTCTCCTCCGTCTTCCGGTTTTGGGCCATGGACGGAGACCGTGCTTTCCTACATCGACTCCTACACAGTCGCGCCTCTGGTCTTCGACCAGGCAGGCAACCTATATGTCACCGCGAATACGAGCGAGGAGTATGGACCGGGTGCCGTCTACCAACTCCAATACTCCCCCGGCGCGGCCTGGACCACCGTCCTGCTATACAGCTTCAACTACGACGATCCCCAAAATGGCTGGTACACTCCCGGGGGCCTGGTTTTCGACAAGGCCGGAAATCTTTACGGAGTGACGAGCGACGGCGGAACCGGAGCCCAATGCGCGGAGAACGGGTGCGGCACGGTGTTCGAGCTCTCACCCCAGCTCACCTTCCCTTGGGCCGAGACTACCCTGTACAGCTTTATGGGGGGAACCAAAGACGCATCGGACCCTTTTACGGCCCTCACCATCGATCCCGCCCGACATCTTTACGGAATAGCCGCACACGGCGGAACCTACAACGGGGGCGCAGCCTTTGAGGTGTTGCCGTAGGTTGTCGCTGGAGGGAAGGCATTCTGGCGGAACTACTCATACGCCAGCGCGTCAATGGGATCTTTCTGCGCCGCTTTGTAGGCGGGATAAATTGCGCCTAAGGTTGCGCCTACTATGGCGATGACCATCGCCCGCAACATCCAGAGGCCACTTTGATCGATGTGAACCAGCGGCCAGCGCTGTTGAATGCCAACGCGCGCCGCCAGGCTTACGGCGACGCCGAGTGCGATGCCCGCCAGCGCGAGCACAACGGTCTCCCGGAGAATGACATTAATAATGTAAAACTTCGATGCGCCCATCGACTTCAGAATGCCGATCTCGCGGGTGCGTTCCATGACGGCGGTATACATCGACTGAAAAATCACCAAAAAGCCGATGACCAGGCTGACGCCAATCACCACTCCAATGAATGGCCGGAAGCCGGGCAGGTTGCTGGGCGTCATCATGCTGAGATATTCCTCGGTCGACTCGACGACGTATTTCTCCATACCGGGCTGGCGTTTCACTTCCTGCACTACGGCCTCGGCGTTCGCGGGATTGTCCAGCTTCACATAGAAGACCGAGGCCTTGTCTTTCGCTCCCATTAAATCCTGCAGGGTGGCCATGGGAACAAACTTCCGTGCGGCGCGCCCGTTTTCCACGACACCGGAGACCCGGAAGTTATGATTCAGGATCTCCATGGTGTCGCCCACCTTCACATGCTTTTGCCGCGCAATGTAATCATCCACCAGCACATCATCGGGTCCGCGAAACGGCCCACCTTCAACGTACTGAAACGGCCCACCCAGCGCCTCGAAGCTGGCAATGTCGATGCCATCGATTACTTCCAGGCCGCCCCCGGTCGAGATTTGCCATATGACCGGGCTCACGACCTTCACATGCGGCATAGTGCGCAAGATATCAGCCACCTTCACCGAAACCGGTGCTCCGCTGATGCCCGCCAGAAACGACGATCCGGGCGGCTGCACAATTACGTCGGCGCCAATCCCGGCCGTACGGTTCTTGTTGTCATTCATGATGCCGTAGCTGAGGCCCACGATCAACAGGATCAGGGTGACCTCCAGGGCGATGGCCACGATGCTGATCAGCGACCGGATCGGCCGGTGCACGAGATTGGCGACAACCATTTTATTCATCATGTTCTATTCATCTTTATTCATCATGGGTTCGAGAGAAAGCTCATAGCTTGTCGTCCCGAGCGGAGCGAGGGATCTTGGTATTGCGCCGTGCGAATTGCTGCCGAGGGCAGATACCAAAGTCCCTCGCTTCGCTCGGGACGAGAGTCGTAGGGCATCAACTCCTAGCGACTATTTCTGGTATCTGACAGTGGCACGATCGCACTGGACTGCGGCTTGTCGAGATGCACCACCTCCGCGCCCGGGGGCTGCTCCAGTGCGAACTGGTCATCCCGCAACGGCTTATTGATTTCGAGCTTCAACATGTTGAGGGTGATGTCGTACTCCTCATGAGGCCGGAAAAGTTCGAGGCGCGAGGGGAAGCTGACGCCATCATAGTCTTTATAACTGGCGTAGCGCGCATCCGTCGCCAGGTTGCCCTGCTCATCGTAAATATACTGCCGATGGGGCTGCAGGTCGGTACGGCTGAAAACAATCTTACGGGAAAGGAACCACCCGGCAAGTCCTCTTCGGATCACAACCAGTTCGTAATCCGCCTGCAGAACCCGATGTCCTTTCGCATCGTGAAGAATCTCATATCCGTTTTCCAGAACGGCGACGTCGTGTTCTGAATCGATGGGACGAATCAAGAGCGCGTCGTAAATATCCTGCGGACGGATGCTCTCCATGGGCTGATCGGAGTTCGGGGTCTGCACATCGTTGCGGCCGACTACAAAGCGATTCTTCGGCGGGATCCACAGTTTGAACTCCTGGCCGTCGCTGACCATATCGAAGGCGGTGGTGCGCACGATCGGCAGCAGCCCGATCATGTGGAGCATGGCTGGCTTGCGCGCCAGCACGTAGCCGCGAATCTCTTTGTAATCGGTGACGTGCCCCTTCTTGGCGCCGCCCACGGAGGTATCAATATCTACTGTCGCCTGCAGCGACTGGATCTTCTGCGCCTGCTGGTTAACGCTGTCGATTAATGCCGATTGAGACGACTCCTTGAGCGGCACCTTGGAGTATGTCTCTTCGACCGGGCGCGTGCGGAACAGACAGCCCGTGGTGGACAGCATGGCGAAAAGCAGAATCAAGAACCAAAAGAGCGAGCTACGTCTCATGAAATATTTGGATGACTCCTGAACATTTGAGTATAGCGCGCCGGAAAGGGTGCAGGAACTCGCAGGGGGTGCCAAAACACTGTCATTGGGTCTTGGGTGATAGGTCTCAGGTCTTAGGAAACCAAACACCGGAGGCCTATGTATCACCTAAGGCCCGCTTTGGCAGTCTCTTGGAAGACGAGCGAGCGTTGGTTCTGCGTGATAGGTCTCAGGCCTTAGGAAACCCGATACCCGAAGCCTATGACCTATCACCTAAGACCCTGTAGATGAACCTCCCTGGTCAATGAGAGATCACATGCGGAGCGAGCGCTGCGCTAAGTCGCATCATCTACACTAAATCCATCGTGCGCAAGATCGTCTGGCTCGTCCTGGTTGCGGCGCTCGGGTCCGCGGGCTGGTTTGCATGGGCTGTCTTCATGCCGACCGAGCCTTCCGGACAAACTTTTGTGATGCTGCGCCCCGGGTTCTCCACCCGCCGCATTGCCGCGGAGTTGAAGGCAAACGGAATCATCCATAGCGAGGATGCCTTTATCCTTTGGCACTACCTGCACCATCGCCGTTCGCTCAAGGCCGGGGAGTATCTGTTCGACAAACCGAGGAATATTATCGACGTCCACAATCGCCTGGCGCGCGGCGACGTCTACTTCCATACCGTCATCGTTCCCGAAGGCTTTACCATGTTCGACATCGCGCGGGCAATTGAAGCCGCGGGGCTCGGTTCGGGCGCGGATTTTCTTAAGGTGGCGCAGTCGGATACTGCTCTGGTCGCTGAGATCGCGCCCTCGGCGCAGTCGCTCGAAGGCTACCTGTTTCCCGACACCTACCAGTTCAGCCGCATGATGTCCATGCAAGAGATGGCTGCGGCCATGGTCAAGCAATTCCGCCAAGTCGCTCAACAAATTGGATTGATTCAGTCGCCCACTGGCGAAACACCGGAGGGCGTATCAAGCGCACAATCCCACTCGGCTCACCTTACGGTTGAGGTTCGGATCATTCCGGCCACCCATGAAGCTCCCACCGAACTCGAATCCACCGTGATCATGGCCTCGATCGTCGAGAAAGAGACGGCCGTCGCCGAGGAACGCCCACTGGTGGCGAGCGTCTACTACAACCGGCTGCAAAAAAGGATCGCACTCGATGCCGACCCCAGCATCATTTATGCAGAGCTCTTAGCCGGAAGCTACACCGGGGCGTTGCATCACGATGACATGCACTTCAACTCGCCCTACAACACCTACACGCACACCGGACTTCCTCCCGGCCCCATCGGCAATCCGGGCAAGAGCGCGCTGGAAGCGGCGCTGCATCCGGCGCAGTCCGACTACTATTATTTCGTCGCCGACGCCGCAGGCCACCATCGCTTCGCCCGCACCATTGAAGAGCACAATAAGAATGTGGCTGCCTACCGGCGGGCTATGTTAGGTCACTAGGAACCGGAAGCCGGAAGCCGTCTTTTTTCCATCCAGCCTTGCAGGATCAACACAGCCGCCATGCGGTCGACGGCTTTGGCGCGCTTCTCTATCGAGAAATCGGTCTCGCGCAGCAGCCGGTTCGCTTCCGCCGAGGTTAGGCGTTCATCCCACAGGTGCACGGGCAGGCGGAAGCGCTTCCGCAGGTCCTCGGCGAATAACTGCATCTTGTCGGATTGCGTACCTTCCGCGCCGCTCATGCGCAAGGGCAGCCCGACCACGATTTCCCGCACAGCATACTGGCGAATCACCTGCTCCAATGCCGCCAGATCTGTCCGCTTATTTCGGCGCTGGAGCGTGTCCAATCCCTGCGCCGTGATGCCCAGGGGGTCGGACACGGCGATCCCGATTCTTCTGGATCCCACGTCCAACCCTAGAATCCTCCCGCCCGCGGGTTGTTTCGAACCTTTGTGTCCGGCGGCCGGTTTGACTGGAACTGACGGTTCCACCTTAACCGCTGCGGATTTCTGCTGATCCATGGTCACCCCGCGATTATATTCGCCTCCTTCTCTGCGGCCGGACGAGAACCATTATTTTCTTCTGAGCAGCGGTATAACACTTGTGCAAAGAATGACTTACGACGTCTGTAGAGTCGTGTTGTAACTCCCGATGTGATGGTGCTCGCCGGGCGATGTTTCTAAGGACAACTCGGCTTCTTGCTTTTCGTCCCATTACGGGATAATATGTTTACAGTAGAGTAACGTTCTCCCCACTAGACCCTTCTCCTGCCCGGGTGCTTTTTTATGAACGGAGATCTGAACTTCCACATTGGCGACAAGGTCGTCTATCCGAACCACGGGGTTGGCATTATCGAGCAAATCAGCAGCCGCTCCATTGGCGCTACGGTGGAAAAGTTCTATCTGCTCAACATCAAAGCCAGCAGCCTTAAGGTGATGGTGCCCTGCAACAACGTGGGCAGCGTCGGCATTCGCCGCGTGGTTCGCAACGGCGAAGTGCAAAAGATTCTCGACTTTTTATCCGTCGCCGAGGACATCAGCACTGCCGACTGGAAAGACCGCTTCAAGGAGAACTCCGACCGCATGCGCACCGGCTCTCTGTTTGAGGTTGCCAGCGTGCTTAAAGGCCTGATCGCCCTCCATCAATCCAAGCCCTTATCCTTCCGCGAAAAGAAGATGCTCGAACGCGCCCGCTACCTCCTGGTCAGCGAACTCGCCATGTCCCGCAACTGCGAGGAGACGAAGATCGAAGAACTCCTCGGACTGGCCCTCGCCAAGTGCAATCTCCGCTTTCCCGAAGCCTCCGAATTCCAGGCCTGAGTTACGTTCCGCCGAGTGATCGGGAAGGCTACGACTTCAGAGGTCCTTCGTTTTTTCCCGCTTCGTCCTACTTGCCGACCTGCACGATGCACTCTTCCAGCACGTCCATGGCGACATCGGCTTCTTCTTTCGTGACCACCAGCGGCGGACAGATGCGGATCGTGCTCGGCCCGCAGCCCAGGAAGAGCACGCCATGCTCAAAGGCCTTCTCGACGATCAGGTCACGCTCGGCGGCGCCGTACTCTTTCGTCGTCTTGTCCTTCACGATGTCGACGCCAATCATCAGCCCGCGGCCACGGCCGCGCACGTCGCCGACCAACTTTAGCTTTTCGGCCCAATTTGCCATGCGCTTGACCATGTGCGCGCCGACTTCCGCCGAGTGCTCCAGCAGATTTTCTTTTTCGATGACGTCGAGCGTGGCCAGCGCGGCGGCGACGCAGACTGGATTGCCGCCGAAGGTCGACGCGTGCGAACCGGGAACCCAGTCCATGATTTCAGCGCGCGTCATGGTGATGCCGAGAGGCATGCCGGACGCAATTCCCTTCGCGATGCAGACCATGTCCGGCTCAACGCCCGTGTGCTCAACCGCCCACCACTTGCCGGTGCGCCCGACACCGCTCTGCACTTCATCGACCACCAGCAGAATTCCATGACGATCGCAGATGCGCCGCAGCTCTTGCATGAAAATAGTCGGCGCGACCACGTAGCCGCCTTCGCCCTGCACTGGCTCGACAAAGATGGCGGCGACTTCTTCGGGAGGAAGCGTTGTCTTGAATAATTTCTCTTCGATGAAGCGGGCGCAACCGAGCGCGAAAGCATCCGCGTTCTTATCTTGTGCGCCACCCACACATCCGCGGTACACATCGGGATAGCGCACGTGAGTCACTCCCGGCACCAGCGGAGCAAAGCGGCGGCGTTGCTGCGGTTTCGAAGCCGTCAGCGACAACGCGCCCATGGTGCGTCCGTGAAACGCTCCGAAGAACGCAATGATGTTCTGCCTTTTTGTGTGATATCGGGCGAGTTTGAGGGCGCACTCGATCGCTTCCGCGCCGGAATTGCCGTAGTAAATTTTGTGGGGCCCGGGCATGGGCGCGATCTTCGAAAGTCGCTCCGCCAGGGTGACCATATTCTCGTAATAAAAATCTGTGCCCGACATGTGGATCAGTTCGGCCGCCTGCTTCTGCATGGCGGCCACCACATCGGGATGGCAGTGGCCGGTCGAGGTCACGGCGATGCCGGCGGAAAAATCGTAAAACTCGTTGCCGTCAACATCAGTGACGACGATGCCGCGGCCACTCTTGGCCACCAGCGGGTAAGAACGGGTATATGACGGTGAAATATATTTCTGGTCGTTGGCCAGGACGCGCCTGGCGTTGGGCCCGGGGAGCGCGGTTTTGATTCTTGGTCCAGCAGTGGGCGTTGGTGCGGTCATGGTTTTCGTGGTCATGGGATCCTCCGTCAGCAGCCGTCAGTAGTCAGCCGCCAGTTTGGGGTGAGTGCAACCTCGAAATACGCGGCCCTGGTTCGGGCATGCGCAGAATGAGGCGAATCAGGCAGGAGGATTTACTAGTCGCTACCGAAGAGACTGGGACGAAGACGGGAAGGCAGATTCGCACGATAGCGTCGCGGGCACACGAGGCAGTGGAGCCAGCATTCGGGCAGATGCGAGTTGGAAGCGTTGCGCTGCATCGGTGTTCATGTCTTCTTAAACATTATACGTGGCGGGGGCGCGCTGCGTAACCCCCTGTGTACTTTGGTAACGGCGGGCCCACCGCAAGAATCTGCGAATCGAATAAAGGGATGGATCGTCTGATATCTTTTAGCTTCCTTGTTTTCCATCCACATGTCTAAAGCGCAGAGCCCAAGCCGATTTGCGGTGATACTTGCCTTCGGGCTGGTGTATCTGTTTTGGGGCTCGACGTATCTGGCCATTGATATTGCGGTGCAGAGTATACCTCCAGCATTGATGTGCGCGATGCGCTTTTCGATTGCCGGGGTGGTCATGCTCCTGGTGTGCGCGGCTACGGGGCGCAGGATACGGTACTCGGCGCGGCAGATTGCGCTGGCGGCCGTAGTAGGAATATTGCTCCTGATGGGCGGAAATCTGACGCTTTCGTGGGCGGAACTAACTGTGCCATCGGGCCTGGCGGCGCTGATCATTGCGATCACCCCGTTGTGGTTTCTGGTTCTGGATTCACTGCTACTCGGCCACCATCGCATCTCGTGGCGAGGCAAAGCCGGGCTGGGACTGGGTTTGGTGGGATTGCTGGTTTTGTTCTGGCCGGAGTTGCATTCAACTTCGCCGCTGGG
Organism: uncultured Acidobacteriaceae bacterium; assembly: GCA_963818865.1. GTDB lineage: Bacteria > Acidobacteriota > Terriglobia > Terriglobales > Acidobacteriaceae > Sulfotelmatobacter. The sequence goes on along the minus strand of CAWFTQ010000009.1, from coordinate 200,908 downwards.
ACGCCGCGAATTGTTTTCTTGTATTGGGTTGCTGGGGGGATCATTTTCCTGGGCTCTGGGATCGGTACTGTCGAAGCGCTGGCAGTCAGGCATGGACGTGTTCAGCGCTACCGGATGGCAGGTGACGGCGGCGGGCGTGGCAAACTTTTTGTTTGCGGCAGCGGTGGGAGATTTTTCCCGGGTTGCGTGGACGACGCGCGGAGTAAGCGCGGTGCTTTATCTCGTGGTGTGCGGATCGTGGATCGGATACACGGCCTATATTTGGCTGTTGGAACATGTGCCAACGTCGAAAGTATCCACGTACGCGTATGTGAATCCGGTGGTCGCGGTGTTTCTGGGATGGTTGATTCTGCACGAGCGGGTGGATCGATTCATTGTGATGGGAAGTGTAATTGTGGTTTTGTCCGTAATTCTGGTTACGAGCGCGAAAGTGAAAGAGAAGAATGTTAGCGCGAGAATTGCCGGCCGTAGAGGCGGCGGGGTAGAGACTGTGACCGATGAATATGCCAGGGAGAGTTCGCAGCAGCCCACCCTTCGGCTCCGCTCAGGGCAAGGTCCGTGAAACTGCCACGGGCGGGGCATCCGGTGTCGCGTTGGAGTACGGCTGGGCCAGCCCCCGGTTTTCCCTAATGTCGCATGTCCCAGACTTGCTTCAACTCACGGCCTAGACCATCGAAGTCCGGGTAGACAACAGATTCAGTGATGCCTGCGTCTCTGAGTTCTTGCCGGATGTTGCTGATGGAATTCTTGGGAATCTTGATTTCCATCAAGCGAGAACCACGTTGCTTCGAGAGATTGACCAGCCACAACGGATCGGTGCCGAAGATCATGAATCGACTTCGTTGAGCGGCGATCCTCCGGGTGACATGTTGCAAGTCCCATAGCATCGGTGTCACCGGAGTCTTCAACAGTTTGTGCTTGATCTCGTCCTTCTCCGCTGGCAGATAGAGGCGTTCCCATTCATCTTCATCGAGATCGCCATGATGTCGCCTGACATATCGCCTCCATCTTTTGATAGCGTCTTTGCGATCGGGATGCTTGTTTAGAAGTCTGATGAGCCAGTACGGATCGAGCACGTAGACGACGGAACCGCTCTCGGGTATACGCTTCTTTTTGTTGACTGCGAAATGTAACGCAATAAGCGATCCGTCACTCCAATCGAGCAGGCGAGTGGGAACTCCGTGGTGTTGCATCAAGAAGTAGGAGTCCCATTCGTCATCAACCGCATCTGCATCTGCCAAAGACAATTGGGTTGCACAGCGATCAAACTCAGTGTAGAGGTCGTTATCAATTTCGAGAAGTTCGTTGACTGATTTCCGTTTGCCATCCTCTCTCGGGCGATAAAGGCCGGGCTGGAGTCGGGTGTCGTAATGTCGGAGGTCTTCTGCTCGAAACCATAATTCGAGATGCTTCTCGACTTTCCACTGTTGTCGGATTCTATCGACGACGTTGAGATATTTTCCAATCGACTTGGCTGTTGTCGTTAACATGCTGAGTGCTTCTTGAGGATATCTCGTGCCTCTTTGCCTGTCACTACTCCGACATCGATGTCACCTTTTCGGATCGCATCTATCCGGTCAGTCAGATCCCCGACCGTGCGTTCGTAGAGTAGTTGCTGAAGTTCCTTCCATGTGGCTTCGTGGGATCGGATGAGGTCGCCACACTTATCAAGGAACTCTGGGAGCCGCGCCGGATTGAATCCAGCACGGGTGAGATCGGCTTTGTCGAACTGCGCCGTCGTCGTTAGATAATCTCCGTACTTCACTCTCTCCGCTGCCATCCCTCCGACCGCACTCATCCACTGGTGCTCGATTGGGCATGATTTTTCGCCCCACTTGCAGCCGCCTCCCGGCAGGCCATTCCTCACTGCATAGACGGCGATCCATTCGAGCACGTCTCCGGCGTCGAGAGCGAGACCGATGACGGCGTGGCCCGCTTCGTGCGGGATCGTGCGAGTCATGATTTGGGCGCTTTCCCTGTATGCCTTGAAGATGTCGGCCTGCGAGTTGAACGGCCCCGGCATCACGCTGAGGTTTTGCTGTCTCAGGAGCTGATGGATCGTATCAAAACGTTCATCGACGAAGGGCATGAGGAATTGTACGCCGGAAGATTGGAGGCGGGGGACGGTGTAGAATCACGACGTAGTGGCGACAAAACCATCCAAGCTTCAACGAGTTCATTGCAACGTGTGCCGTGGGAAAACTGACCATCGGTTGCTGAAGACAGCGCAAGGCAACACTGGCTCCGAATCATACGACGGGGATTCCGCTATTTGGTGGGACACTAGCTTCGATGTGCTGCAATGCTGTGGTTGTCGAGAAGTGGTGCTCCGTCGCACTTATATGTTTTCGGAATATGAAGAAGCAGAAGTGCGCTACTTTCCGCCCCGTGTCTCAAGACACTCCCCCGAGTGGGCGAATGAACTACCTTGGGAGCTGAAGTCTGTGCTCGACGAAATTTACAGGTCGTTGGACGCCAACAACCGCCGCCTGCCGATGATGGGCGCACGGACTCTCGTGGACATGATGATCGTTGAAAAGGTCGGAGACTTGGGAACTTTCGCTATGGGCCTCAAGGCGCTTGAAGAATCGGGTTTCGTAAGCTCCAAGAACCGGGAAGTCTTAGAAGCGGTGCTTGATGCAGGTAGCGCCGCAGCGCATAGAGGCCATGCGGCCAAAAAGGAAAACGTTAACAGCACTATGGATATTGTTGAGAACATGCTGCAGGCGGTTTACCTCCTACATGATGCAGCACAGAAGCTGAAGGAATGCACGCCACCGAGACCCGCTCGGAAGCCGCAGGCATAGGCCGTAACACTTCCCTGTCCTACTGACGGGGGCTGGCCCGGGCGACGCATTTCGTCCGAGGGCACGGACTGGATGCCCCACCCGTGGCATCCCGTGTCGTGTTAGAGCACGGCTGGGCAGCCCCCAAAGCTGAGATTTATTTTGCGGCTTCTTCGTCGTCTTCCTCTTCGGTTACTAAATCTACGACGTGGCCGCGGATCGCGAAGGTTTGTTTGGCTATGCCTGTAGGCTCGAAGGTGACGCGGATAGGTGTGCGCTGCCATGCGGGCAGGGGGCAGGCGGAATCGGGGGAAACATTCTTCAGCTCCCCTTCGACCATGCTCTCGTCCAGAAGTTTTCTTAAAACCGGCTTTCGGCGGCCGATTTGGGCAACGACCGCGTAGGTTTTCTTGCCGTCATCGGAGACGCCGCAATAGGCGGCATAATCGCGATACCAACTGGCTGCGGAATAGAAAGCGTCAAACTCAGGAAGATTGATGGGAGAGACGCGGCCGGTAACCCGGTCGATCAACAGCCAGCCGCCGCGCTGCCATTGCCAATGGGGCGGAGTGGAGGACTCCTCGGGAAGACTGTCATTCACCCGGAAGGCGCGCCGGACCACGAACAGACGGTCGGTAACATCGTGCGCCGGACCGAGGGTGAATTCTTTGACCCGGGCGTCAACCAGCAGAGGGCGAACTTTCAGAGTGAGCGGCTTCTCTTCGGTTGCGCCGGTACCGGGGAACCATTGAACGGTGGCCCATTTACCGAACGCAATCAGGTGCGGCTTGGAGACGGAGAATCCAGAGTTAGTTAAGCCACAGACGAATATGAGCAAGAGCGCGACGCGGATAAGCGGTCGAGAAATGCGGATCATCCCCTGAGACTAAGCATCAAACAGAGCAGGGACAAGGCTAGAAGTCACAAGCTCGGCAGAACCGTTCCGAAATGGGACAGGACCGAGCGAGGGGTTGCGGCGAAAAATTTGATCGCGGTATTTGCTCTGGGTCAAACACGGCGGCATCAAGATTGCAGTAGAATCTAAGACTGTACAGTTTCGAACTTATGAGTTTTCCTCGTGATCCACGTCTGAGTTTCGCCGGTACTTTGGGGACAAGTTCCGCGCGGGAAGCGGCTTCGGACCAAAGCGTGAGCGAGGCCTGGGTAGGACGGCATGTGCCGCGGATTCTGGTGGTGGATGATAATCCCGGCATCGCGGCGCTGATGAGCCAGTTGCTGGTTATGCGGGGGTATGAGGTGGTGACCGCGGCCGACGCGCAGCAGGCCGAGGCCGAAGTGCGGCGGCAACTGCCCGATTTAATTCTGTCGGATGTAAGAATGCCGGGGAAGTCGGGATATGATTTGTGCCGGGATCTCAAAGGAAATCCGGCAACCCGGCTGATTCCTTTTGTGCTGATCACCGGGTTGAGCGACAGCGCGGATAAGTTGCGGGGCATTGAGGCTGGGGCGGACGACTTCCTGAACAAGCCGGTGCTGGCCGAAGAGTTGACCGCGCGGGTCAAGTCTCTCCTGCGGGTAAAAGAATTCACCGATGAACTGGAAACGGCGGATTCGGTGTTATGCACGTTGGGCCTGATTGTGGAAGGGCGAGATCCATACACCGAGGGACATTGCGAGCGGCTGGCCTCGAACGCGGTGGACCTGGGGCGGCATCTGGGGCTGGATGAGGATTCGATCGTGGCCTTGCGCCGCGGCGGGTATCTTCACGACTTGGGCAAGATTGCCGTGCCCGACGAAATTTTGAAAAAAGGCAGCGACCTGACCCCGGATGAGTGGAAGATCATGAAGCTGCACCCGGTGACGGGAGAGAATATCTGCAAGCCGCTGAAGTCGCTGCGGCTAGTGCTGCCCATTATCCGACACCACCATGAGCATCCGGATGGGTCGGGTTACCCTGATGGGTTGCGGGCGGGCGAGATTCCGCTGCTGCCGCGGATTTTGCAGGTAGTGGACGTGTACGATGCTCTGCGCACGGCGCGGCCTTACAAACCTGCGATCGGCCACGATCAGTCCGCGCAGACGATGCGGGAGAAGGTCCGCCAGGGCTTGCTGGACGGCGATCTGGTAGACGAATTCCTTGGCATGCTGCTGGAACAGCGCCATGTGGCGTGAGGAGTGAGCAGTTCCGGCTCGCGGCTTTCCTTTCGTTTCTTTAATAATCAGCTATTCAGGCCGTACAATTCAGGCCGTACACTTATTCAGGCCGTACGATGGCGCAACGCTGTTAGCGGCAACGTATTTACGGATTGGGACATCTTATGGATTCCGGTTGCGCCGGACCCTATGATCCCATTGAACGACATGACCTATAGCATCGTGATCCCGGCCTATAACGAAAGTCAGCGCCTCGGGGCAACCCTGGAGAAGGTTTTAGACTACGTGCGGCAGCAGGGGTGGGATGCGGAAGTGATCGTTGTGAATGATGGATCGCGCGACAACACAGCCGAAATCGTGCGTGCGTACGCCCAGAAAAACCCGATGTTACGGCTGCTGGAGAATCCCGGCAACCGCGGCAAAGGCTACAGCGTGCGCAATGGGATACTGAATTCGCGCGGCGATATCGTGGTGTTCAGCGACGCGGATTTATCTTCGCCGATCGAAGAGATGCCGAAGCTGTTGGAGGCGCTGGCGGCCGGGGCGGACATCGCTATCGGTTCGCGCTGGCTTCGTGCGGAACTGCAGACGCATCGGCAATCACTGCACCGGCAGGTTTTTGGAAGGATTTTCAATGCGCTAAATCGCGTTGTCCTGGGGTTGCGATTCAAGGATACGCAATGCGGGTTCAAAGCTTTTACTCGGCGCGCCGCGCAAACGATTCTTCCGCTGCAGCGGATCGAGCGCTGGGGCTTCGATCCGGAGATTCTTTTTCTGGCGCGCAAATTCGGGTTCCGCGTGGAGGAAGTCCCGGTACGCTGGGGACACGTGGGCGGGACAAGAATCAATCCACTGATGGATGGGGCACGGATGTTTCAGGAGATGCTGCGCATCCGCTGGTACGACATGACGGGCAAGTATGACGGCCGAATCCCTGTGGCCGCACAGGCTGCGAAGACGCTGCCTGGCAGGCCTGCGCCAAGGGTTTGAAATCTGACCTCAGGCGGATTTCTGTTTAGCCGGTGAGGACTCTACCGCTTCGACCACCTTTCTTCCCATCTCCCTGGTTGTAATTGAATTTTGTCCAGAGCGGGCCAGGTCCGCGGTGCGAGCACCACCATTCAAAACACTGTCAACTGCATGCTCGATGCAGGCCGCTTCGCGCTCCAGTTGAAACGAATGTCGGAGGAGCAGCGCAACCGTAAGAATCGCTCCCAGAGGATTCGCAATTCCCTTGCCGGCGATGTCGGGCGCTGAACCGTGAACAGGCTCGTACAAGCCGACCGGGCCGCCGATGCTGGCCGATGCGAGCAGCCCTAGCGAACCCACCACGCCACCAGCTTGATCGGAAAGAATATCGCCAAACATGTTTTCGGTGAGTACCACGTCAAAATCTTTGGGACGCTGCACCAGCGACATCGCGGCGGAATCCACATACATGTGAGAAAGTTTCACGTCGGGATAATCTTTGGCGCAGCGGATGACGACCTCGCGCCACAGGCGGGAACACTCGAGCACATTTGCTTTATCGACGGACAAAACTTTTCGGCGGCGCTTCAGGGCCAGGTCAAAAGCAACGCGGGCGATGCGCTCGATGGCCGGCTCATCGTAAGTCATAGTGTTCGTGGCGATGCGCGATCCGGGAGCGCCCGCGATCGAACGCGGCTCCCCGAAATAGAGTCCACCTAACAACTCACGGACAATCATGATGTCGGTGCCGCGAACCAGCTCCGCACGCAGCGGAGAAGAATCTTCCAGCGCGGGAAAACAGATGGCGGGGCGCAAGTTCGCGTAGGCGCCAAGTTCGCGGCGCAGGCGCAGGAGTCCAGCTTCGGGGCGCAGGTGATTCGGATAATGATCGTAAGCTGGATTTCCTACCGCGCCCATCAAGACCGCTGCAGATGAAAGGCAAGCCTGAATGGTATCGGCGGGCAGAGGATCTTCTACCGCGGCCAGCGCAGCACCGCCGATGTCTTTGTGCTGGAGTTTAAGCTGATGGCCGAACGCATCGGCAACGGCCTGCAGGACAAGGACGGCCTGCCCGGTGACTTCGGGGCCGATGCCGTCGCCGGGGAGGATGGTGAGGTTTAGGAGCATGCGGCTTAGTCTAATTGATTCCGCAATTAGAGGAGCGGCGACCGGGCTTCGCCCGGCGGACAGCCGAGGGCGGCTGTCCCTACATGAATCTAAGGACTACACGCCCCAGAGATAGTCTTCCTGATCGTGGTGCTGATCGCCGGGGATGGGCAAGGGGACGCCGAATGCATTGGTTTGCGCAGCGAGCGGAAATGGCCGCTGCGAGTCGCTAGCCGAAACACTGGCAGCGGCGGCTACGGAAAGTGGCTCGAACAATGGCGTGGCCGAGGCCGCCGGCTTGTGGGTGTCACGAATCAATTCCAGAAGGTGATGATCTTCGACGTGCTTGATCTTATCGGCCAGCCGCACAAAGCGGCGGTAGATGTCATCGAGCGCGCGGCGGTCAAACTGGTAACCGAGCTGTTCGCAGCGAATGTTGAGGGCATGACGACCGGAGTGCTTGCCCAGCACCAGCTTGGAATCGGGCACGCCCACGGACTGTGGAGTCATAATCTCGTAAGTCAACGGATTCTTGAGCACGCCGTCCTGGTGGATTCCAGCCTCGTGGGCGAAGGCGTTGCGTCCGGTAACAGCTTTGTTCGGCTGCACGGGGACGCCGGTAATTTCGCTGAGCATCTGGCTGGCGGCGAAGAGTTGTTCGCCGGCGATGCCGGTCTGGTAGGGATAGCGATCGCGGCGTACGTGCATGGCCATGACGATTTCTTCAAGAGCGGCATTGCCGGCGCGTTCCCCAATGCCATTGATGGTGCACTCAACCTGGCGGGCTCCGGCGGCAATGGCGGCCATGGTATTGGCTACCGCCATCCCGAGATCGTTGTGGCAGTGGGCGGAGATGGTGACGTTTTCGATTCCCTTCACGCGGCGGCGAATGGTTGCGATCAGCTCTCCGAATTCCGCAGGAACGGTATAACCAACGGTATCGGGAATATTGAGCGTGGTAGCACCGGCTTCAACCACGGCTTCGAGCACTTTGCAGAGAAAATCGGGATCGGTGCGCGTGGCATCTTCGGGAGAAAACTCCACGTCATCGCACAGCGATTTGGCGAGGCGTACGGCATCACGAGCCTGCGCCAGGCACTGATCGCGGGTGAGGCGCAGTTTGTATTGCAGGTGAATATCGGAGGTCGCGAGGAAGACGTGAATGCGCGGGCGGGCGGCATCCCGCAAAGCTTCCCAGGCGCGTTCGATGTCGGGACGGCAGGCGCGAGCTAATCCCGCAATGATGGGTCGCCGGATGACACTGGCGATGGCCTTCACCGCTTCGAAATCGCCTTCCGAGGCGATGGGAAATCCCGCTTCGATCACATCGACGCCCAGGCGGTCGAGCTGATGCGCCAGACGCAGCTTTTCCTGATGATTCATGCTGCAGCCGGGAGACTGTTCTCCGTCACGCAGCGTGGTGTCGAAAACGGTGATGCGAACATGCTCAACGGCCATGAGTCTTCCTCTTAACTATTAGGAAACAATGCCAACGCGGATTGTAATCCCCTATCGTAAGGGGCACGGCGGCTGAAGCAATGCTTATAATTTTACAGTGATCATTAGAGTTGCTTCTATGATAAGATTTGCTAATGGATGCTGAACTTATTATTAAGGAATGACCGATGGAACTTTCACAATTGGAGGTTTTTCTGAGCGTGGCACGGGAAGGCCGGTTCTCGCGCGCAGCGGAGAAGCTTTACCGCACGCAGTCAGCGGTGAGCCAGACCATCCGAAAACTTGAAGATGAATTGGGGGAAAGTCTTTTTGACCGCTCGTCGCGGGAAGGCGTCCTTACCGACGCCGGCCAAGTGCTCTATGAATACGCGGAAAAGCTGCTGAATCTGCGCCATGACGCCCACGAATCGCTAGCCGAACTGCGGGAATTGCAGAAGGGCAAGCTGGTGATTGCAGCCAATGAATTCACCTCGCTCTATTTGCTGCCGGTTCTGGCTGAGTTCCGGCGGCTGCATCCCATGATCAAAATTAGGGTGCAGCGGGCACTGGGCAGCCGAATTCCGGACGATGTGTTGCAGCATAGCGCCGAACTGGGAGTGCTGTCGTACAAACCGGAAGAACCGCGGCTGCACTCCGTGATCACCTATCTCGATGAGTTGGCGCTGGTGGTTCCTCCCCGGCATCCGCTGGCCGCGGCGCCGGAGGTTAGCATCCGCCAACTGGGGGCCGAGTCCTTCGTCGCACACATCGTTTCGTCTCCCTATCGGGAGAAAGTTATCCAGACATTTCTGAAATACAAAACGCCGCTGCACATGGACCTTGAACTGCCCACGTTGCAAGCGATCAAACAGTTTGTTGCGCTGGGAAGCGGCGTGGCGCTGATGCCCGAGATCAGCGTGGAAACCGAAGTGGCGCGGGGCGAACTGGTCAGGATTCCCGTCCGCGAACTGCGCGTGCAACGCAAGCTGCGGCTCATCTATCGCAAAGAAGCGGGGCTATCCCACGCAGCACGAGCTTTCTTGAAAGTGGCCGAGGCGGTGGCGACGGAGCGAGCGGGGCGGTACCGTTTTCAGCGAGAGAGCTAGAAGGGGCAGCCAGAATGGTTCCCGAGCAATTAGCGATTGGCAGTTAGTAAATAGGGGCGCGGGGCAGCGCGGTCCAGCTAATTGCTAACTGCCAATTGCTGCTGAATCAGCAGTCTGCGCAGACTTCCTTGGACTGGAACGCGGCCAGGGCTTCGTGCAGGCTGGGGTGAATCTCGAAAAATGAATCGAGACGAGTAAGGCCGAGCAGATCGCGCACGAATGGGCTGGGGTTGGCACATCGCAGATCCGCGTTTTTCGCCTGAGCCCAAGTGTGCAGGAGCACGAGTTCGCCGATGCCAGCGCTGTCAATGGAGCTGACGCCACTGAGATCGAGGACGACTTTACTGCTGTTTTTCAGAACGTCGCCGACCAGGCTCGAAAGCGAGGCGGCCTCGTCACGGTAGACGATGCGGCCCTGGCAGTAAACGATGACCACATCGCCGCGATGTCGAGTTTCCAAACTGAGTTTCAACTTCGACTCCTTGAGTTGAATTCCGAGGCCCGCCAGATGCTGCTGCGGCGGCCATGTTTGCCAAGTGCTATCAGTGAATTTCATCCTATTAGATAGACGCAGGCAGAGGGGATTGGGAATCATAAAAAGAACATGAATTTTTAGTAGTTTGTGCCGGACTTGCACTCGCACAATTTTGGAACGCGGGCATCTTGGGGGTCGGGTACACTGCATCTAACGAATCTCACGCAATCAGGTAGAATTTGCTGCTGGCATAAATTGCCGGAGGAGGAATCATTTTCGTGTCAAAAACCGCAGTCGTGGTGCTGGCATTCCTGAGCTTTATGCTGTTAGCGACCACATCGAGAGCCCAGCTGTTCCCGAGTGGAAATGTTTATGTCGGAGCGGCCTATGCCGATTCCGTCGACGTGGTACCTACGAACCGCTACACCTTCCGCGGGTGGAATGGCTCGGTGGAAGATTTCCCGTTCTCCCGATTCCCGCATCTTAGCGCGGTATTGGATGGCAGCGGCTTCTACCGAACAGGAATCCAGCAGTACAACCTCTTTCTGGGCCCCCGGCTTTCCATGAATTATGGAAAGTGGCGACCGTTTGTGCACGTGCTGGGCGGCGAGCAACGCATGACATCGGGTGGCATGGCGCACGATGTAATCGCGTGGGATGTCGGCGGCGGCGTGGATCGCAAGTTCCAGTTCCTCTTTATGAAGCACTTTTCCTGGCGCCTGCAATTCGACTACATGCATACCCACATGTTGAGCGCCACTCAGAACGATATTCGAGGATCAGCCGGACTAGTTTGGCGGTTCTGAGAAATCATTTCCCGCTCAGGTCAAGCGTCTCCATTTCTCTGCGAAACTTCGGGGTCGAACTCGGGTTGGGAGAAGTGTGCCCGCGAGTGGGCGAGGAAATTCAATGTTTTGCCGCTGAACTTCGGGCGCGCACTGACTCGCGAATTCACCATGCGCGGTTGACCGATGCAGGGCTTCAGGCATCTAAAATTTTCGTGTCAGATTTCAATGAGCCTGGTTGATTCAGCCGGGAAAGGTAAGGTCATCTTGACGAGAAAAATTGGATTCATCCTCTTTGCTCTGCTCGTGTTCTCGGGTTTGGCCAGCGCCCAGATTCCCACCAGCGGGAACGTCTTTTTCGGCTACTCGTTTTACAATACCGATCTTTCCTCGGTCAACCGCGCCAACACCAATGGATGGGAGGCTTCGGTAGAAGGCAAAGTGATTCCCTTCCTCGGGATCGTGGCTGACTTCGACAGTCACTACGGCTCGCAGAACTCCGTTTTGCTATGCCCGGGCATCGGGTGTCCATTGACGGTAAATGCGAGCTTCACCGAACACAATTATCTGTTTGGTCCGAGAGTGTCAGTTTCCGTGGGGAAGGTTCGCCCGTTCGCGGAAGCGATGTTCGGCGCCGCGCATGTCAACGTGAATGACGGCGTTGGCTCTGATACATCGTTCGCCACGGCTCTGGGTGGCGGCCTGGATTACAAAATCATCCGTCCCATCGCGTGGCGATTTCAGGGAGACTACGTGCAGACGCGTTTCTTCGGTGCGACGCAGAATAATATACGACTTTCGACCGGGCTTGTGCTGCGCTTCTAAAACCGACGACACGTCATTTGGAACGTACTTAGAAGTGGGCAGTGGCCGGTGGTCAGCAGGATCAAAAGCGGCGGCTGCTCGAACCTCGAACAAACGAGTCCCCAGTTTAAGTCTGCCAGTATTTGTGATCGCGCAGGAAGTAGCTCTCGTTCCAATAGTTCATCGCGGTTTTGAGGAAGAGCCATCCCACTCGAAGATGTCCCATTTTTCGGAAACGCCGGTTGGTCGTGTAGACTCCGCCGCGAACGATGCCGAAACGTTTCCGCTTCACTTGCTGGCTGAGCAGGTAATCCTCGCCGAAAGCGACTTGCTCGTGGAATCCGCGAAGTTTCCGGAATTGTTTCAGTTCAAACAACATGAACATTCCGGTGGCGAACGGATGGTGCAGGCGCGACAAGTATTGAAAGAAGTCCATGCCCGCGTAGAACGATTTATCGATCCAGCTGCCATCGCGGCACAGGATGTTGGTGGTGACGCAGTGCAGTTGTTTGCGCTGTGCCAATTCGACGGCGCGCCGAACCACTGAAGGATGCGCGAGTTCAATGTCGGCATCGAGAAAAAGAACGTAAGTGCTCTCCGCGTGGGCCGCTCCCAGGTTGCGGCCTACCGAGGGCATGCCACCACGGATCACGCTGACGTTCAATCGATCGCGAAAGCTAAGCACAATTTCGCGAGTGCCGTCGGTCGAATTGGCGTCAGCCACCAACACTTTCGTACTCGACATCTTCGAGTAGTCCTGATTCATCAGCGAAGTCAGCAAACGAGGAATCAGCTTCGCCTCGTTCTTGGCTGGAATCACGATTGTCAGCTCGCTCGTTGTATTCATGCTGGTTGAATTCATGCTCGCTAAACTCATGCTCGGTGAACTCATGGATGCGAACCCCCTGTTCGTCAACGGTGAGATAAGTCAGACGGGAGTCGACCCAGCCGCCTGAGTTGTAGTAATGAATTCCATCCTCTTCCACGTGCAAGGCCTGGTGCGTGTGGCCGCAGAAAATCCGGCCAGCCTGGTGCTGCCGCGCATACTGCAGAGCTCCTGCGGATACTTTCGGCGACATGCGCAACCAGCGCGTATTGAGCCGGTCGATGAGCCGCACGATGGGCTTACTTCTAAAATCCATCTTCTGCATCTTGAGATACAGCGAAGTACCCAGCCGGCTGAGCCGAACGTTGTTCACCTGAAAGCCGTCAAACTGGTGGCCATGAATCGCGATGTGGCGCAGTCCGGCGTATTGCCAGGCATAACGTTGGTAAACCCGCACGCCCACCAGATGCGACATGATGTTGGTGAGCCCGTGGTCGTGATTGCCTTCCACCCACACAACCTCGATATTGCGCTTGGGATTCGACAGCTTGCGGATGTAGCCGAGAAACTTCCAGTGGTCTTTGGTGAGGCGGGCAAAATTGAGGTCGGCAAAAATGTCACCCAGCAGGATTAGACGGTGGAAGCGATTTTCCTTCAGCACGCGAGTAGCTTCGCGCGCATGGCTCGTCTCCGCACCAAGGTGCAGGTCGGAAAGGATCAGCGTGTTGTACACGGACAGATCCATACTTCAGTTGTAGGGGATGAATGTTAAGGGGTGATGAAAGTTGCATCAAAATCAGTGCAGGAGTAACTAGAGGAGTAACCGCCTGGAGTCAAGAGTTCAGCTGCGGCGTCCGGCGAAATGTTACAGCGGTGTAAATTTGATCAGTTCGCGAAACAAAAACCGTTGGCCATCAAGCACTTACTTCTGAGCTGGTGGCACATATTCCTTGGGCACGGCTGAACCTTCTCCGAAAAAGAATTGCTCCAATTGCTTGACGATGACTTCCTGATCTTCGCGGCGCGCGGGATTCAACCTGTATTCGTTGAGCAGCATCTTGCAATGTTCCGTCCACATCCTCCAGGCTTCTTGAGAGACGTTGTCGTAAACCTTGCGGCCAAGGTCGTTGTCGAAGGGAGGTTCGTCCAGCCCGGGCAGTTCTCGCTTCAATTTCACGCAGAATACAGTGTGCGCCATACACTTCCTTCGCTCAGGAATTTGTCACCTTAAAGATTATTACACGGGAAGGCGGCCGGAGAATCAAACAGAGGATACAGTAAGGAAGAAAATACGTAGCCGCAGATGATCTCAGGGCTTCGCCGTGGCTGCGGCATACTCCGCCAGGATTTTCGCCAACTCCGCCGGGACCATCGGAGATCCTTGTCCTGGATTGGCTCCCGCCTCCGTAACTTTTCCCTTAATGCCAACGTAAACCGCATTGTAGGATTCCTCGCCGAGGTTCTCCACCTTGTGCTTATGGGGAGGGAACCACCGAGCCTCGCCCGCCTTGGCATAGACATCCGTGACCTTACCGTTCTCGTCAGTAAACCTGAGGTGCCCGCCCGTCAGACTCACGGACACACCGGCGGGGTGGTCGTGCATCTCTGACTTCTCGTGCGGACCATAGTGGACATCCACCACCTGCACGTGTTCATTTTCAAAGTGCAGTTTGTAGTGTTTCGGCGCTACCTTGGTGGGGTCTTGTGCCAGGGCGGAATTTATGGCGAGACATACAATCGCCGCTGCGCAGATATACCTGCACAACATTTGCGGGCCTCCTCGGAGCAAACACAAACGCAAATTGCGAATCAAAAGGCGCATCGTTTTAACTTAGGTCAAGCTACGCTGGTCAGATAGGGCTGTCAACGATTTGAAGTTAGTCCGCCCCAAACTGGTTAATCGCCCAGGAGCGCAACGGGGGGAAAAGAAAAGCGGAGCCTTCCCGGGCTCCGCTATCGAAAGCTAGGCTGCCGGCGAACCATTATTTCTTATCTGGATCTTTGCCTTGCTCCGGAGCCTTTTCCTTGCTCTTGTCTTCAATGGAGAGCAGTTCGACTTCGAAGGTGAGCATGGTATCGGGGCCAATGTCGGCGCCGGCTCCGCGCTCGCCATAGGCCAGATCGGGCGGAATGAACAGTTGCCATTTCGACCCTACCGGCATGAGTTGAAGCGCCTCGGTCCATCCCTTGATCACTCCACTCACGGGGAATGTCGCCGGCTGCCCGCGCTTGTAGGAGCTGTCGAACTCTTTCCCGTCGATAAGTGTGCCGCGGTAGTTGCATACCACGGTGTCGCTCGCCGTGGGCTTTGGTCCGGTTCCTTCTTTCAGAACCTTGTATTGCAGGCCGCTGGGCAGCGTGACCACGCCTTCCTTGCCCTTGTTCGCCGCCAGAAAAGCTTCTCCCTCTTTCTTGTTGGCCGCCCCGGCCTCTTGCATCTTCTCCTGCTGCTTCTTACTAACTTCTTCCTGTACCGCCTTGATCGCGGCCTGCGCTTCTTCGTCGGTCATCAGGGTCTTACCGCCCGATAAGCCGTCTTTCAGTCCGCGGGCCAGAATGGCGGGATCGAAGGGAACGGATTGTTTGGTAAAGCTTTCCGCCATCCTCTGTCCCGTTTTCATCCCCAGGGCGTAGCTGAACTTTTCTTTCTGCGTTTTGAGGGTCAGAGTTGTCGCGCTCTTGGCGGCGGCTGGCCGCTTGGTCGCCGGAGTCTGCGCCTTGGCTGCACTCGAGGTTGGATTAGCTGAAGATGGTGCAGCCGGTTGAGTGGTTGCGGGCGGAGTCTGCTGTGCCAGGGCGTTTCCGAGCAGCAAGGTACCGACCGCCAATATGTTTACCGCTGTTGTAAAGGATTTGTGCATTTGAGTATTGTCACATCCTGGGGAAGGTCGGGGCAAACCAGAGCCCAGCAGAAAGTTGCTTTCTGGCTTCCCCCCAGGCTGATTGACAACTGCGATGCTTAGGAGCTTTTTAACTTATATCCCGGTGGGATCTCGAACAGGGAAGGATGCGGCTCATCCGTGGAGGTGGGCTTGCAGTAAGTGGTTTGCGATCCCAGAGCACTCGTCACCTTGGTCAGCACCGGTGTTTTCAGCTTGACGCTGGTCCAAACCTCGGCGACGGTCGGCTGCGGTGGTTTGGGCAGTGGAGGCGCCTTTGGTAACTGCGGAGGCTGGGACTGCGGGGGCTGGGACTGCGGGGGCTGGGACATCTGAGGCGCTTTGGGCATTTGAGGAAGGGGCGGCATCTTCGGCATGGGCGGTGCTGGTGGTTTCTGCGCTGCAGGAAGAACATAACGCTTTCCCTCGACTTCATGCCCTTCAATCAGGCTCTTGCCCAAGTCCTGGATTTGCATGGGAGGAGCCGGTGCCGCAGCATCTGGCATCTTAGTACTCCCCGATGGCGCGGCTCCAGGAGTTGGAGGCATCGGGATGACCATCGCCACTTTCTTCAAGTGATCGAGCAGGATAGTTTTCTGATCGGCCGGACTCGAAATGATGCTGGCGCTGGGCGTGTCGATGCGCATCTTGCCGGTGCTCGACCGCCACATCCGCGACGACTGTGCCGGCGCGCCGCTGCCCGGCGCCTGCGACTTGGTGGCGCATTCGGAACACGAAGGAGGCGTCGGTGGCTGATACATTTGCCCCACGGCGAAAAAGTGTATCACGCCGGCATTCGGGCAAATGCGGCGACGGGTGTGCTGAATTGGTGGGCCCGCAAGGATTTGAACCTTGGACCAATGGATTATGAGTCCACTGCTCTAACCGCTGAGCTACGGGCCCGTGCTACGTTAAACTAAACATTATAAATGACTTAAATAACATCACTGAAGATTACTTCTTTGGAGCCTTTATGGCCGGTGGCTGTTCTGGTGGCTGTTCGACTTTCCCTCAGCGCATCTGGAGACAAAACAGACGGAGCCACCAGTCGCTCGACTGCAGCGAGTGTGTGTGAAGGGGCAAGATGGGCGTAGCGCATCGTCATCTGAATTGTTTGGTGCCCCATCAATTCTGCCAGGGTCCGAAGATCACCCCCCGCCATTGTTAAGCGGCTAGCGAAGGTGTGCCGCAGACAATACCACGTGAAATCCTTAAGCCCAGCTTCGGCCACCGCCGGATCAAACCAGTGCTTATAGCCCTGCAAGGGCTCCCCTTGGATATTAACAAAAACCGGAGCGACACCACTCAATGAGCGCTTTTGAAGAATCTTAAATGAGCGCTTCCGAAGAATCTTGAAGGCTGCAACTGCTGCCGAGTTTAGGCGTACATGACGCACCTTGCCGTTCTTACTCTTGGGAATCGTCACGTGTTGCCGAAGAAGATCCACACGGTCCCAAGTTAAGCCATACTGTTCCGACGGGCGCATCCCAGTGTGCAGCGCGACCGTATGTGCCAATGGCCTATGAGGGCTTGGGATTGAATCGGATCGAGGTCGCCAAACCTCGTCGCACAGCGACGTTGTCCACCGCACCTCACGGCAAAGTTTGGCGCGTGAACGTGACTTCATCGGATCGCATGAGCGGACTCAAAAATAGACACCGAGTTGCCAGACGGCGACGTTCGGCTTTTTGGGGAGCTGCTTACAACCGACAAAAATTCTTCTACATCTAGACCAGCATTACCCGCGATCGAATTCCCCATCCTGCTATTCAGCCTGAGGGATTCTGCGAGGATTCTTGGCATTAGTGTTCGCAGCCTGCAGACTCTAATTGCCGCAAAGCAGATACCCGTCCGCCGGATTTTGCGACGAGTGTTGATCCATCGGAAAGATCTTGAGACGTTCGCCCGACGAGATCACGCCTCCATCCAAAATGGACGTGAGGAATGAGCGTGAAAGTTCAAGCCTTGATGGGATTTGCCGACATTTTCCTGCTTCGGGCTAGAAGCCTTGATGATTTGAACGGGCAAGACTGGCAGCATTGGGAAAAATCTACTTGGTTTAGCTCTCGTAGACCGAGGAGACTGAACTGTGAAGAAATGTGACCCTGTAATGCCAGGGACAGCTGCGCTTTCGCATCCTGGGCGCGAGAAGTATGCCCATTTCCGAGTAAACGGATTTAAGGCAGCGGAAGCGGCGAAGCGTTGTCGTATGTCTAAGAACACGGCCTACCGATGGGAGAAACGCCGATACGCGGGCATGCTCGGACTTGCCGTTGTGCCCCATTTCCCAAAGGTCCATCATTGCGTCGTTGTGCCGAAGCTGATTGGGCGAATAATCGTTTCTCTTGCGTCGCGATTGACTGGAAGCGATTGCTTTGTCAGAAAAGCAATTCGCGCTTTAACTTCGCTCTCAGCTTTGCCAATGTCGCGTTGCAGCGCGTAGGCACGGGTCGAACCCAATTGTGACGCTATCAGCAACGGGCTCAAAGGGAACACTCCACGATGCGCCACAATTGCGCCGAATTCTCCGGCGGCGTCTTCCGGGCGCCGGAGGCGAAGGTAAGCTGACGCACGAATGTAGGTTGGAAGGAACTGGGCGACAGTGCCGAATTCAAAGGGCTTCGTTCGATCAAGCGTGCGCAAGGCAGCATCAGCGTGAGCAAGATTCAGCTGGAACGCAGCGAGGGCAATGGGTGTATCAAATTCATTCAGAAACGTATCGGCGGGATGTTCACGAAGTAGGTCGTTGATGATCTTCTGTATGCGTTAGAGCAACCACACCCTTGACACATACGCCGCTGGACGCCCCTGCGCGATTCGCGTCGGGCCGAAATCTCATCTGAATCTGCTAGCAGGAAACAGTGTGATCGTGGCAGAGTGGCACCCCTCTCGCGAGCCGCATGTGGTTCGAAAGTTTTCCTGAGGCCCAGCCGAGGGCGCTCACGCTAAAATTCGTTTTTCGGAGCGGTGGAGCTCGCTGGATTCGTTGGTTTCGAATGCGGCGGGGCGGAGGCGGCTTTCTTTTGACCCGTGGAAGCGGGAGCCGCGGCCCTTTGCGCGCCTGCCTGGCCTTGGGAATTTTGTGGAACCCATCCCGCCGGGGCGATTCCCGGATTATTGGACCCGGAGTTCGGAGAATTATTTTCTTGGTTCGCAGATTGGTGGTTGGTGGAGGCATTCGATTGCGCTGTCGCGTTCTTCGATGCAGCCTTGGCGCCGCCGCTCTTAGTGGACGTGCCCTGGGCAGCAGTTTGAGACTGATTGGCAGCCGTCGCAGGCACAATGGCTTGAGCGAACCGAGGCATCGTCGCGATGACTAACAGGACTGCAACCGCGGCCGGGCTGGGGTTTGGGTTTGTTCGCCGTAATGGATTCATCAGTATTTTCTCCTTAGTTTCAGTCGATCTGACCCTGTTTGGGCAGGCTCTTGGACCTGCTCCGGGCTAATTCGCGGCGACCACGGTAGATCATCGTCGCGAAGAGCATACAGGGTATGTATGCTGTGAAGAAATCGAACAACGGGAAGAGCGCGAGAGTTTGGCGAAGATTCCTGTCCCCGGTTTTTCCCGGTCATTTCCAGTAAAGGCGAAGCCTCCAAAAAAATTCCGCCGCCCATGCAAGGCCACAGAGGAGAACGCACAGGTTCAGATACACACGCAAGTATTGTTTTCTACCAATGAACTCCGGATTAAAAATCGCCACCCCGAATAGGAATGGCGCAGGTATCGCCGGTATAGCCATGATTGTGAGAAGGCTGGGCCAAATCCCTCCGATAAAAATGAGGGCTAACGTGGCAACGAGGCCCACAACTGACAGTAGCCGAAGGCGTAAGGGAGGCGTACGAGAGTCTGGTTTTGCGGCCGTCGCGTACCAGAGGTAGCCAGCTGCGACAACGACCACGAGACTCTCTACTAGAAGTTCAGGCCACAGCCCCCACGTTCCTGTACTTAACTCAAGCGCTAAGGTCATATTTCCCTATTGAGCCATACACACATTAGAGAAGCTCCCCATCGGACCGTTTCCATTGCCTGGCAGGTAGAAATACGGCCCTGTATGCTGCCCGCCGCTAGTCGCAAACTCCTCGAGCATCTTGGCCTGCTTTTCGCGGTTGACAACGAACACTTCCACATCAGGAAATTGGTCTCCTGTGAGGGTCCCGCTGTAGCAGACTTGGTTGGCTTGCATAGTTACCGACATGTCCAGGTGGATATCTATGTCGGCGGCGTATAACGTGCCTTGCCTCAGCGATGCCGACCTGGGCAGATCCATTAAAGCTCCTTCAACGCACTCCGTGCGTTAACCACCGCAGTGTATTCCACATAAATAGCATCGCGTTAAGACCTGAAAGAGCGACAGCCGCAGCCAAGTAGATGCGCAGTTTAGATCTTAAAATTAGAGCGGGTCGAAAAATCAGAATTCCGAACAAAACAACCGCAAGGAGCTCAAATGGTTCGGCCAGAATCAAATAACTTGACATCACTTCGGCGAACGTTCCTGCGGCAGATAAAATACAAGACAAAAGGCCCATGAACGAGAGCGTCCGTACCCGAAACGAGTCGATGGGGAATCCTTTGAGTGCCATTCCCTTCGCGGCGCTCAAGTAGATCGCGCCCGCAGCAATTGCCAACGCTTCAGGTAATAACTCCCAAAGGAGGATATATGTGAGGTTTGGATGCGGTTCCAAGATCACTTACCTCCTCATTCCGCAGTGCATTTCGAGAAACTGCCCATCGGCAAGATGCCGGGTGACAGTAAGCGCAAGGGACCAGTCGTCGGGCCGCCGCTGGTGGCGTAGGTATCCAGCATAGTGGCTTGATTTTCGCGGTTTACCACGAAAACTTCTACATCCGGGAACGCAGTTCCATTGAGCTTTCCGGTATAGCAAACTTGTCCTCCGTTTACCTGGATCGACATGTTCAGGTTCACATCTATGTCGGGCGCAAGCGGCACGAGCGGGTTGGCCCCCTCTATCTCGACCTGCATGTCCCAGCGTTCGACGTGGCGGTTATTGTCGGTGTCGCCGTTGCAGTCGCGCCTGTTTTTACGTTTTGGGACATATCCGAGCATGCATTCTGGCTCAGGATTCCACCGCTGGAGGGCAAGAACTGTACTAATCCTAAAATCCGCGAGGTGGGGAACGTGCCATTGCATCTTTGTTGCTGGAGGGCCGTCGTAAAACTTCGGTTGTCGCCAGCGTAATGCAATCCAAATACCTTCCAGGGCGCAAACGCCCGGATGTAGAGGTTCTCTGGCTTGACGCTGGCAAGGATCGCGTTGAAGTTTGGCAGCGAAATCGCGTTCAGGCTGTCCATCACGGACAGGCTGGCCGCAATATCATCAATCTGGTTCCCGTCGCTATCCGTATTATCCACCGGGTTGTCCTCCGTGTACACGTACTTGTGCAACGAGGCGGGATCGTCATCGTTGCCCTCGAAGGAATCCATAACGGAGAACCTGCCAGTCGTGGTGTTCAAGTATCGGGCGCGGTTGTAGTAGAGGCTCAGGGCGGGGTCATACTGCTCGCCAGCAAAGAGGTAATTGTTGGGCGTGGTGCCGGTAGAGTTGACGAGGTTCCCGAAAGCATCGTAGTCGTAGGTATCCGTGACCGCGCCTGACGAGTTCGTCAACTGGCGCACGCTTCCATGGCCGTCATAGCCGCAAAAGCTGGTGGTCAGCACCGAGTTCAGCGTTTGCGTCTCGCTGATTCTCTCCAGCCCATACGAGTAGGTGCGCGAGACCGTACCAGTCTGGAGCTCGTCGACAACCTGCGCATAGACGGTCGGATTCTGCGTGTCGACCAGATAATTCGTCGTCACGCCACCCGCTGTCTCGCTCACGCGATTTCCATCTCCGTCATACGTCAACGTCGCGTATCCGTCCGTGACTATGTGGTTTTCGAAATCAAGTGTTGGCCGTGCCGAACGAGTTGATGGTGTTTCCATCGGCGTCGTAGGTATCGCTGCCGGGGCGGTCGCGGGCGGCTTGCATTAGTTCTTCGGCGCGCTGCTCTTCGCGGGCGTGGCCGCTTTCGGATGCGGCTGAGCTGCGGCTGATTTTTTCTGGCTCGGCTTGACGGAGGCTGGCTGACCGTTCGGCTGCGCCGGGGGATTCTGAGGCACCCAGCCTTGCGGCGCGATCAGGGCTCCCGTTGGCGGCGGAGCGGGGGGTTGATTGCCTGATTGCGCCGCGACGAGCGCCGAGATGCTGAGAATGGTAGCGATTTGAAGCATTGTTCGTTTCATAACATGCCTCCCAGAAAGGAAATTTGTTGTAGCGGCCCGATTACAATTTTAGTCGCTCAGATGTTGCAGGTTTACGTGCAAATTGCCGCGCGAAAGTGATCACGTACAGCGACCCGCATAGAAGGATCGCAGACCACATTCTCACTGCACGCCAAAGATATTCTTTGGCCACCCCGCTCGGTATGCTGAAGGTGCCCGCCTTCGATTTCGTAATCCACCCCCCGGCATCGGGGTAAACATAGGTATGAGGGCTAAACATGATGAGCAAGAAGCAGACCGCGCAGACGGCCTTCAGAACTCGCGACTCCCAGCTTGAGACCTTCACGCTCGTGCCCGTGGGGGCTGCGCCCAGGAATGCGAATCCTGAAATCAGATAGCTGCCGAGGAAGCAAAAACCCGCCGTCCTCGTAGAGCTGGCGATTCGGTAAAGCTCGGGCAGACCCAAGGTGGGCTTAATAAAAGAGGCTGCCAAGCCGACGCAACTTGCAATCGCAACCAGCAACGAGATCGCAGATCCTACGGCTACAGCACGTCGAAGCATGTCACTTGAGGCATTCATTTGCGTAGGATTCCGTAGGTGGACGATACCCACAGCGCGCCAACACCAGCATTCAGAGCCGTCGCCGCCGCCCCGCCAGCGGGATTGATAGCCCCCTTCGAACTGGCAACGGCAACCGCCGAGAACGCTGCCTCGTAGCCGGCAACCTGTGCGGCCATGGATCCCTCGGACACCGAGATCGCCGGCGAAACGCTCGCCTCCCCACCCCCTATGCTGAAGAGGCCTACCTCGGGTACGCCCGAATTGTAAAGGATCTGGCCAGTAAGTGACGCCGTTGAGCCCTCGGCGGTGATCTCGTAACCGTAAAAGCCAGTTCCCGCAGTAACTGCATAGATGCCAAAGTTCCCTGCATTCAGATCGTTAAGGTTCCAGTACCAGGCGATGAATATCCCAACCTCTCCGTGCAGCTTGTGAGCCACGTGTCCAAAATCGCTTGCAGACAGGGGTGCCCCTACAGACGGCTCAAACCCGCCCCACCCGAAGCTGGCCTCCTCCATCAACCGGGGCGCAAAGACGACCTCGTAGCCGCCAATGGGAGCGAAGTTACCCCCGCCCAAGGCTCCAAACACCCCGAAGGCCACTGCATCCGGGTAGCTGCCGTAGGCAAGAGAGATGGCCCCTGCCACGGATATGTTGCTAATCGCCGAGATGGTGCCCGCAATGGATAGCGCCGCACTAACTTCTCCAAGGTCATCCTGTCCACTCGGGTCGATTCCATTGACCGGATCGGAGCTCGCGTAGAGATACTTGTGCAACGACAGCGGGTCTTGTTCGTCACCTTCATAGCTGTCCATGCTCCAGAAGCGGCCGGTGACTGTATTCAGGTATCTGGTGCGGTTGTAGTAGAGGCCCAGCGCGGGGTCGTACTGCTCGCCCGCGAAGAGGTAGTTGTTCGGCGTATTCCCGGCCTGATTAACAATGTTTCCAAAGGCGTCGTAGTCGTACGTATCGGTAACCGCCCCGGCCGAGTTCGTCAACTGACGCACGCTTCCGTGCCCGTCGTAGCCGTAGAAGCTGGGCGTCCAGGCGGAATTGAGAACCTGACTCTCATTGATCCGTTCTAGCCCGTAGCTGTAACTTCGCGTTACCGCACCACTGACGAGTTCATCCACGACTTGCGCGTAGCCCGTCGGATTTTGCGTGTCGACGAGGTAAGTTGTGGTCACTCCTGCGGCGGTCTCCGAAACTCGGTTGCCGTCGCCGTCGTAGACAAGGGTTACGTATCCATCCGTCACCATGTGGTTTTCGAAGTCGTACGTGTTGGCCGTGCCGCCGGAGTTGATCGTGTTGCCGTCGGCGTCGTAGGTGTCTGCGCCGAGGCGGTCGTCGGCATCGTAGGTGTAGGAGTTCGCAGTCACACCATTCACCAGCAACTGCTGGCGGTTGCCGACCGCGTCATACGTGTAGCTGGTCGTGCCGTCGTGGTTGTGCGGATCGAACGTCACAGCCTCACTCGTTAGCCGATACAGCGAGTCGTAGCCATAATTCACCGTGCGGCCACTTAGCTCCGCCACCGTTAGCCGGTTCCCGGCCAGCCCAAGCGTGTAGGCATAGTTCGAAATCGAGGTCGCATTCTTGGACGATCCCATCTGCGTCAGGCGATTTAGTGTGTCGTAACTATACGCACTGTTGACTCCGTTCGGGTACGTGTAATTCTGCAAGTTGCCTACGGCGTCATAGCTGTACGCCGTTGCTCCCGATGCATCCGTCACCGTGCTCAGGCGATTCAGCTGATCGTAGGTATACGTGTCCGAGGCTCCGCCGCTATTCGATGATTTCAGAGTTAACAGATTACTGGCCGCGTCGTAAGTGTACGAGAGTGTACCGAACGGGGTTACCTTCGACGTCAGTCGATTGCGAGTGTCGTAGGCATAGGTGTACGCACCTGACACATCCGCCATCGTTTGCCGCAGCCCGTTCGCGGTGTACGTGAAGCTGATCGTGGGCGCGCCGAAGCTCGGGTCTGGAGTCTTCGTCAGGAGACGATTGTTGGTGTCATATGCGTACGTCGTCGTCTTGCCGTTGAAGTCCGTCTTCGACTTCAGGTTTCCCGCCGCGTCGTACACATAGCTCTCTGATTGTCCGGCAGGTAGGGTTCGTCCAATTCTTCTTCCCAACTGATCGTACTGATACGTGGTCGTGTGATTGTTCGCGTCGGTTTGCGAGATGCGGTTTCCGACCTGGTCATAGCCGTAGGTGGTCACAAGATTCAGGCCGCCCGTCGCTGCGTCCTGCGTGACCGTGGTCAGGCGTCCCAGCGCATCATAGCCGTAACCCGTGATCTTGCCCGCCTGGTCGGTCTTCGAGATGACGCGGCCCAGGTTGTCGTAGGCCGTGCTCGATGTCGTCTGGTCCGGATAGATGACCGCGATCTGGCGATTGAGAGCGTCGTACTGATACTGCGTGGTGTTCTGGCGCGCGTCTTTCACCGAGATCTGGTTGCCGGAGTTGTCGTAGGCAAAGGTGGTCACGTGGCTGAGCGCGTCGGTGAGCGTGATGCGGCGTCCTGCGTTGTCATAGCCGTAGCTGGTCGAGTTGCCGTTGGCGTCGATGGACGAGCTGACGCGGCCGGCGGCGTCGTAGACAGTTTGCGTGAAACTCTGGTCGGCGTATGTAGTTTTGGTTAGACGGTTGTCGGCGTCGTAAGCATAGCTGGTGGTGTGGCCGGCGCGGTCGGTCGAAGTCAGGCGGTTATTGTTGGCGTCGTAGGTGGTCGATTCGGTGGTGTTGTCGGGATAGGTGGTGGTGGTGAGGCGTCCCAGCGAATCGTAGGTGTAGCTGGTCTGGCGGCCGAGTTGGTCGATGGTCACGCTCTGCTTGCCGATGGAGTTGTACTGCGTCTGCGTGGTGGTGCCGTCGGGATAGGTGGTTTTGGTGAGGCGGTTGTTGCCGTCGTAGGCGTAGCCGGTGGTCTGGGTTTGCGGCTGGCCGTTGACGGTGCGGGTGACGGTCTGGCTCAGCTTGTTGTTGTTGGCGTCGTAGGTGTAGGTGGAGAGGTTGCCGAGAGCGTCGGTTTGCTGCGTGAGGTTGCCGGAGCCATCGTACTGGAACTGCGTGGTGTTGCCGTTGGCGTCGGTCACGGACGTGGGCAGGCCACTCGCGTTGTAGACGCTGGATGTGGTTTTGCCGTTGGCGTCGGTGGTGGAAGTAAGGTTGCCGTTCCCGTCGTAGACGTTGGTGGTGATGTGGCCCAGCGGGTCGGTGGTGGTGAGCACCTGACCGCGAGCGTTGTAGCTGTAGCTGGTGGTGTTGCCGAGCGGATCGGTTTGGCTTAGGCGATTGTCGCTGGCGTCGTAGGTGTAAGTGGTGGTGTTGCCGAGCGGATCAGTGGAGGTGAGTTTGTTGTCGTCCGAGTCGTAGGTGTAGCTGCTGGTGTTGCCAAGGGCATCGGTTTCGGTGAGGATATTGCCGTCGGCGTCGTAGGTATAGGTGGTCGGGTTGCCGTCTCGGTCGGTGACGGTCTCGGTCTGATTGGTTTCATTGATATTGAACGCCGTGGACTTGCCATTGGCGTCGGTCAGATTGATCAGATGGCCGCTGCCATCGTACTGCGTTGCCGCGACCTCGACGCCACTCGGATTGAGAATAAAGCTCAACAGAGGGGGCGTGTTGGGTCCGGTGTAATAAAACGATGTGGTATTGCCCGCGCCATCGGTGAACGATTGCAACATGCCGCTGCCCTCAGGAGCGTTGGCGGCGTACTGGTATTTCAGCGTGTTGCCATTGGGATCGGTGATCTGGGTGATGCGATTCTGCGAATCGCGGGCAAAGCTGATGCTCTTGCCGGTGGAGCTGACGATGCCAGTGGAGCTGATGGTCAGGGTGTTGCCGTTGGCATCGGCCATGTTGGTGACGCCTAAAGTTTGATCAATGGTGTACTGATGGCCGTCGCGAGTGGTCAAAATAAACGTGGTCGGGTCATAAAGCTGCGCGTTGTAGTCGACGAGATTGACATTGCCGGGGACGGCGCCATCGGTGAGAACTTGTCCCCCATCGGCGGGCACCAGAGTGGCGCCTTCGGTTCCTGAGCTGCCTGGGAGTTCGGTGAAGCCGATAGTTGCCGCGGTCATAGGAACGATTTCCTGACATTGCGGTGTAACCACCGGCTGAAATACATATTGCGTGCCATCTGGGAAAGTGGCCGTCACAATCGCGTTATTGAGGGTTTGCAGGCAGAAATTTGAAAAGCCTCCCGCAGTGCCGTATTCCACCCAGTTCTTTCCCAGCTGTCCGGATTTTTCAATGCGTACGTTAGCCACGCTGAGCGACCAGGAACTGCCGAAGTCGTGGAAGCCTTTATCGAAGCTGTTGTAAGTGCGAGTGATCGTAATCGGCAATCCCGCGACGGGAACGGAAAGATCGGTGAAGCTGAGCAGGAAGTCGCCGGGCTTGGCGTTTTTGCTGATGACAATGGGCTCGGTCGTGACACTGATCTGCCCGTAATTATCGGTCGCCGTGAGGCGAAGAGTATAGGTGCCGTTCAGCAGAACAGTCGGATCCAGAGTGCCCAAACTCGCGTTCGAGCCGGGGAAATAATACGAACCGGAGGCTAAGACGGTCCAGCTCTGGGTCGAAGCGCCATCCTGAGTGTTGAGGCTGCAATCGAGCACCCAGCCGCTCCCAGGTCCGCCAACGTTTTGCCCCGCTGAGGTAACGGTGCCGACCACAGTGATCGGAGCGGTAATCGTCTGTGCGTTTTGCGGCGTAAGCAGCGCAACCACCGGCGGAGCAGGAATTGGCGGCGTCACGTTCACTGTCAGTTGAGCCGTGCTGGTTAAAGTGCCATCGCCGACTGCGAGCTGTATGTAATAAGTGCCCTCGGTCGGGAATGTGGCATCGGTGGTCAGCGACGTAGGAGAACCGAAGACGACTGGGCCGCCGGTGCCGCCGATTTGCGTCCATAAGAACGTTGGAGTGGCACCCTGGCTGATGAGGATGTTCGCCGACAATGTAGCGGTCGGGTTCGACAGCGAAATCGTAAGCGATGTAGGATTCAGCGTGATCTGCGGCGCCTGATCCGCCGGATTGACGGTGACATAGGTAGAGGAGAAACTCGTCAACACGCCGTTGCTCGCGGTAAGCTGCAATTGATATGTGCCCGCAACTGGCACAGTGACTTGCGTCACGGCCTGGTTCGGACTTGCGAAGGTGACCGCAGCCGGTCCACTTAACTCGGTCCAAGATAGGCTGAGAACATTTGGGTAGCCGGCGGTTGCGCTTCCATTCAGGGTCGCACTATTGGATGGCAATGTGATTGTCTGATATAACCCCGCGGACACGGTCGGAGCCTGAACCGGTGGCAAAACCGTAACGGTCACGGTTGCTGTGCTGGTGAGCGGCTGGCTATCAGTGGCCGACAACTGCAACACATATGTACCGGCGACGAGCGCAACAACGTAGGTGACAGGGTTTGTTTGATTCGTAAACGTTACTGCAGCCGGGCCACTAACCTCGCTCCATGCCACCGTGAAGCTTTTGCCAGCAGGATCGCTCGCGCTACCAGCTAGATAAATATAGTTGCTCGCCGTGCCCGTCTGATTCGGCCCCGCGCTCACTACTGGAGGCTGATTTTGCGGGGCGGCATAAACGGTGATGGTCAAGTTGGAAGTCCCGGTAAGCCCGGTATTTGTTCCGGAAAGTTGCAGACAGTAAGTTCCTGCGGTGGTGAATGTCGCTTGCGTTGAGAGACTGGCCGGGTTGCTGAAGGTCACGGATGCCGGGCCGCTAACCTCGCTCCATGCCGTGGTTACGGTTGCATTTGTGGGCACGCCCACATTGACGATCGTTCCGTTCAACGTGACTGTGGCATTGGGGAGCGATACCGTCTGGTTTGGACCGGCATACATAGTCGGCGCTGTGTTGGCCGGGTTCACAATCACTTCGGCGCCGGACGTAGTGGACATCTGCCCGCTAGTGCGCTAGATCAAGCGCCCGAGCGCCGAGACGCCGCAACGAAAATGGAGAGACAGCGATGGAAAGAGGCGAAGAGCAAAATAGCAAAATCTTTCGGCCAGAGGTCATGCAAACTTACTCCCTGAAGTACCGGTGATTTTGCGACAGGGGTCTCCCATGGGCGCAAGAGCACCTTTATTTGTGGCGCACGATTTCCTGGGGTCTTTACATCCTGCCAACCATTGGGACCAACGCCGAGCACGTTGCCCCTAGCAACTCGCCGAGCACCGCAAGCTCGACTTCGATGGCGTCCGGGAATGGGGAAGTTAGCCGGGCCGACAAGGACAGCGAAGTTAACAAACAACAGGCCACCTAGTCAAATGAATTCTTGTCGAAGGTAATCTTTTTCAGATTTTGTTATAACGATGAGTCCTTCGTTGAGAGAAGGCGGACTCCGGAACGAAAAATATATAGACCAGGGGCTCCGCTAAGCGACCTTGACCTTACGAGAAAGAAGGGCTTGTGGGGCATCTCCCACGGCATGTTCTCCTCCGCCTCACGCACAAGTAAGTCTGAATCGAAACCCTTCTAGTTTAGACAGCAGTGGCCCAGACAGAGGGAGTCAGCGCTGGTAGCCGTCGGATCCTGACATCGACTAGGCCGGGATCGAATCGCAGCTTTGTACCTTGGGCCGGATTCCTGGGCTGAACGCGGCGATCATCACACACTCGCGCACTTAGCTAACGAGGAGTTGGAGCAGTACGATCTGTCGTTCCAGCAGGCCCGCAATGATCGTGCCGGCGGAGCACAGCTCGTCTACACTATGCTCCAAACTGGCGAACTGGTAATCGCCGACACGTGCCAGAACGTAGTGCATGCCATCGAGTCACGAGTCCACGACAAGAAGGAACCGCTAAAGGTCGAAAAAGTTGTGGGCGATCCCTATGACGAAGTTTGGGACGCCTTGCGCTACGCCCTATACTCCCACCACGAGCCCCATTTGGATTGTTGACGTAGTTTCACCGAAATTCGCACATCTCGAGAGGCGGTTCAGAAGGGGTTAAGCGGTGTGCGGCCGGCAGCTCGGTGGTAACCTTTTTCATTTTTAGAAATCCGGAGACGCACACTGATGGTGGTGAAATCTGAGGAGATATCTGCATGCGAACCTTGAAATGCTTGCGATGCGGGCTTTTTTTCTTACTGCTAACCTCAACTTTATGGGCGCAGTCTTTTGTCGCCAAGCCTCTGTCAGATCTCGGTTCCGGTAAGTACAAGGGTTTCCCGGGCGGCTTGTATGAAAACGGATCGAACGAAATCCCCCATGATCACGCAGCCGACGGTCTCGCCTTGGCCGCGCAGGTAAAGCCGGTTCGCGGCAAGTTTGTTTTGCTCGCCATCGGCATGAGCAATGCCACCATCGAGTTTCGCGCCTTTGAAACCCTGGCGGCCAGCGATTCCCATGTTAACCACGCAACCATGGCGGTGATTAACGGAGCTCAAGGCGCGATGACGGCCTGTTTCTGGCGTTTTGCGACCGAGAATCCGGTGCAAAGCGGATGCCGCGCACCTCGTCCAATTCCCAATCAGTACGACCGCATTCGTGACGAACTACTCAAGCCTGCTGGCCTCGCAGAAGATCAGGTGGAAGTCATCTGGCTTAAGAACGCGGACCCCAGGCCTTCCGTTGCCTTGCCTGCTTCCGGTGCCGACGCTTATGTCTACGAACGCGAAATTGGCGAGGCCGCCCGCGCCGCCCGCGCTCGCTATCCCAATCTCAGGCTCATGTTTATTTCCAGCCGCATCTACGCGGGGTATGCGGCGGTGCCGTTGAATCCGGAACCCTACGCTTATGAATACGGATTTTCAGTCAAGTGGGCCATTCAATCGCAGATCGAGCAGGAGCGTAGCCGAAAGGTGGATCCTATTGCTGGCGATCTCGACTATAAAAAAAGCGCCGCACCTTGGATTGCCTGGGGACCTTATTTGTGGGCCGACGGGACCCTCGCACGTTCTGACGGCTTGAGTTGGAACCCTTCTGAGTTTCAGGCTGACGGCACACATCCAAACAAAGTGGGTGTAGATAAAGTCGCCCAAATGCTTTTGGATTTTTTCATCACGTCGCCCTACGCTCCTTGGTTCAAGAAATAGAAGCCCGGCGCAGTAGGGTAAGTGGATTGCCCAACTTCCTCTCGACGTTTAAGCGGAACACTATGTAACGCCGCGCACACTGACGGCGGAACTCGGGTTCCACTTTTGAGCTGGTGTTGATTTAGGGCTCTTGTTGAGGATGCATCAAGGCTCGAAGATTCGACTCGAGGATGCTTTTGTTGGCTTCGGTTATGCTGATGAAACGGAAGGGCTGCAACCATCCTTGTGTAGCCCACATGGGAAACATCATCTCAGCCTTCTCGCGGATGGTGGTCTCTCCGAGATGGAACACGAACTCTACTTGTAGCTTTTCATCGAGTGGTTTTTCAACATTCACCAGTCCGCCGGTGGTGGAAAGCTGATGCAGCTTGCCGCGCACCTGACGCTTGTTCGGCAAGCCAATCAGCGTCAAGATAGATCCGCGCAGCTTGACGCGGAACGGTCGCGGCGTGAGCGCCGGCGAGCTCGCCGAGGAGCTTTCGAGTGCGGGTTCTGGGGCCTGCGACATCGTGCCTGAATTATGGCATTCCGTCAGTCATCCCCGGATGTTACGAAAGAACGGGATGCGGATACCACCTATTGTCTGATGGAAGCGCTAAAGTATTTTTGTGGCGGTTCTGGGAAATTACTTTCGTCTTGGATTAGCTTTGCCGTTGCCGGAGAACAGGTTGTAGGGCCAGACATTCTTACCGTTCGTCGTCTTCCCTTCGGCACCGGCGGAGCCTGCGCCGGAATTGGAGCTGCAGTTCCAGTCCTCGGGAGGATCGGCGATTCCCCAGACATTTCCCTGGTTGTACAGCGATACTCCGATGAGGAAGTCTTGGGCGTCCTTGCCCAGTGGCAGACAATTCGCAACGTGGCCGGATGCGCTTCCGCCGCCGGGCAGATCGCTCAGCAGCACGGGGGTTTCGATAGGCAAAGCATGCGACGTTCGTATGCCACAGCCTTGCGGACTTACGACCAGCGCAACACACTGCGCCAATAGCGGATGCCTCCGGTCCATGCTGGTGACGACCAGAGGAATCTGCACTCGTAATCGGGTGCTGCGCCGCGCCGTCTTGGGTGTGACTATTTCCATCTGCGAAACTATCAACCCACCAACCTGCTAGTGTGACAGAACAGAGGGTGAACGCGCGCTTAAGAAAGAGCAAATCAATGTGACGGAAGTAATCGGTATACGGCGAGGCGAGACGCAGCTTTCGTTCCCCTCGGATCCAAGTCGCTGCATCCCCCTGTTAAGATGGCTCGACATCCGTGAATCATCCAGCGCAAACGGCTCCGGTTCTTCCCGAATGGAATCTCCTGCTGGCCGCGAGTTCTCCCGATTTGCACGAGGACCGTCTCAGCCACATTCGCTCTCTGCTCAGGGCGCCAGTGGAGTGGGATCCTGTGCTCCGCATGGCAGATCAACATGGCACAACTTCGCTGCTCTACCAAAACCTCGGGCGGATCGAGAACGCTGTTCCGTCGGCTGTGCTGGCATCTTTGCTTCAGAGTTATGAGAGGAACATTCACAAGACTCTTTTTCTAACCCGCGAACTGATCCGCATTCTCGATTGCCTCGATGGGCTTGGCATCGAAGTCGTTGCGTATAAAGGTATCGTGTTGTCGGAGGTCTACTACGGCGACATGGCGGTGCGGCGGTCCGGCGATATGGACTTATTCGTCCGGAAAGAAGACGTGTCGCGGATTAAGAGTGCAGTTCGCGATCTGGGCTACACTCCGCGCGTATTGATTCCGGAAGATGCCGAGCAGGATTACATCGATTCGGGATACGAATGCACTTTCGACAGTCCTGCGGGGAAAAATCTGCTTGAGCTGCAGTGGGCGCTGCAACCGCGATTCTATGCCGTCGATTTTGATATGGATGGAATGTTCCAGCGGGCAGTTGCGGTCACGGTTGCGGGCCGGCGTGTGAAAACCCCTTCCCCCGATGATCTGCTGCTGATTCTTTCCATGCATGCCGCGAAACATGTTTGGGGACGGCTGATCTGGCTCTGCGACATTGCGCAGATCCTGAAGCTGGGGAAGGTGAATTGGGATTGGATTCAATCTCAGGCCCGCCAGCTTGGCATCGAGCGAATTCTGCACATCACGTTGCTGTTAGCGAACCAGCTTTTGGCGACGGCGATTCCGCCGCAAATCGAACATACGATCCTGGCAGACAAGGCAGCGCACGCGTTTACGGAACGAATCGCCGTCTCGGTTGCGGCGGGGGTTGTTTACGAAGAAGAGAAAGTGTCCTATTTTCGCCTGATGATGCGCCTGCGCGAACGGCGGATGGATCGAATGCGATTCCTCGCGCGCCTGACTTTCACTCCTGGTCCTGGCGAATGGGATGCAGTGCGTCTTCCTAAACTTCTATTCCCTTTCTATCGCATGGTGCGTCTGGCGCGTCTCGCCTCCAGATTTTCGCGCTAGCGGCTGGCGAGGCCGCCTGCGGTTTCGCCGCCGTCCATAGTGTAGACATGGCCCGTGGCGTAAGCTGCGTCTTCCGATGCGAGATATGCGAACAACGCGGCGACTTCTTCCGGCTTGGCGTGGCGGCGAAGCGGGATTTTCTGGTTCACTTCGTCAAGCATGGCGTCGGTGTATTCGGCACGTTGCATTGGCGTTAGCACATATCCCGGAGCGACGGCGCATACGCGAACTTTAGGCGCGAGTTCGAGCGCCATGGAGCGCGTTAATTCAATCACTCCGGCTTTGCTGGCGTTATAGTCGGCATAGTAGGGATAGCCCATGATGCCGTTGGTCGATGCGGTTTGCAGAATCACTCCGCCGCTGCCTTCCATCATGTGACGCGCGGCGGTCTGCGCCACGTAGAAGACGCCGGTAAGATTTACGGCGATCACCTGATCCCATTCTTCGGGAGTGATGTCTAGAAATTTGTGGCGGATGCTGATGCCGGCGTTGTTGATAAGCACGTCGACTCCATCCATCACGCGGATAGCGTCGGCGATCGCGGCTTCCACCTGCATGAGGTCGGTGACGTCGGCGATGATGGCCTCGGAAATTCCTGGCAGTTGCTGGCGAATGGCTGCGCAGGCTGCGGCGTCGCGGTCGAGGATGCAGACGCGTGAACCTTCTTCCAGAAAGCGCGCGGCGGTGGCGGCGCCGATTCCGCTGGCGCCTCCGGTGATGAGGACTCGTTTGTCTTTCAGGCCGCGCATGTGCTTTTCAGATGGGTTTGCCGCGGAAGAAATAGACGAGTTCGATGATGAGGATTATGACCACCATTAATTCCAGGACGAAGGCGCGGCTTTGGTTGAATTCGTCGACCATGAAGCGGTAGAGCTCTTCGGCGGTTTGCAGTTTTTGCTGGACTAAGTCTTTGTAGTCGGGCACGCCGACTTTCGAAGCGGCGAGTTTGTAGAGGCGGGCAGAAAACATGTCGCTGAGGAACTTGATGGCGTTGTCGGCGCGCTCGGTCAGTTCGCTCACGTCGAGCAGGACGGTGTGGAGTTTCGAGGCGGCTCGGGCGGTGCGCCAGCGCGACCAGAGGCCGCGGCCTCCGCGCTCAAGAAAATCATAAACTCCTTCCAGCTGTTTGGTGAGGAGCTCGTCGTAATGGCGGAATTCGAGCAGCTGCGAGTTGGCGTACTGCAAGAGTTGGATGGCAGTCTCGGCGCCCGAAGGAGTGTCGTAGACGAAAGCGGCGTTCCATCCGATGACGGCGAGGTCGCTGGGATAGTAGGAAATCCTCGATTGAAGAATTTCCTGGCGTTCGCCATCGGAGAGCGGCTGGGTTTCGCCGCGGACAACTTGGGAAATGCAATCGCCTTGAGTGGCGAGAAGATCCGCGGCCGAGGGCGAGCCGGCAATCTCGCGCAGATGAAAAATGAAATAGTCTTCTTTCAACCACTCCGCGGTATAGGGCTTGACGCTATAAGGTTTAACCAGCGCGGGAGTGGCGCGCTCGAGTTTCTCCTTGACGATGCGAGTCGCCAGACTTTCAAAGTTGGTATCCCAAACCCAACGGCCGGAAAGTTGGACCAGATTGTTCCAGTCGCCGGAGAAGGGCAACTCGAAGACCACGCTAACCACGCCGTAGTCGAAGTATTTGATCTCGCCCTGCAGGCGCTCGCCGCTTTCGAGGACCAGCGGTTCGAGGACTTCTTCCACCGGAGGACGCTGGAACCGAACGTATCCGGGAGCCATGTGCTTAAAGCTGGTGTCAACGGTGCGCGCGCCGAGGATGTGGCGAAGCTCGTCGAGGCGAATCTCCTCGCAGACGTCGAATTGGATCATTACCAGGACGGAGCCGCGGAGGGGTGCGTCAGGGAGTTTGACGGCGACCAGGGTCGGAAGCGCCTCGTAGGGAACTTTGCCGACGGTTGGCGCGGCGATAATGGTTTCGCGATCCATGAATCCTTGGAATTCGGCGATTCTGATTCCGAAATGCCACTCGCCTTGGATGTTATGTCTAAGCCTTGTGGAACAAGCAGCGAGAACTATATTGTCCCAGAAGTCGCGCAATCTGGCGAGGGTCCAGGCTTAGCATTGAGCTATAAATCTGAGATAAGCGCTGTTAAATCAGCGGCTTCTGGACATTCTCCAGAATAGGAATCCGGCGGCTGCAAGGGCTGCCAAGCCTAATCCGGCATGCTTCATCGACCGGATCACTTCCGCCTCGCGTTGGCGGGCGGTGGCAGACTCGGGATAGGGGTGGGCCTCCGGGACAGCATCGAGCGCCATATGGAGAACCTCCGCCAAGTGCAAAGCGCGACGGGAAGTGCCTTGGGCGATCTGTTCGCGGCAACTGAAGCCGTCGGCAATAATCAGCCAGTCGGCGGGAGCTTGGCGGACGGCGGGGAGAAGTTCTAGTTCGCCGATAGCGATGGAGAGATCGTATTTGTCTTTATCCCTTTCGAAGCCGAAGGAGCCGGCCATACCGCAGCAGCCGGGAGCGGGGCTTTGGAAGTCGACGCCGAGGCGGCGCAGGACCGATTCTTCCGCGGTCATCTTCATCAAGGATTTGTGGTGGCAATGACCGTGGAGGATCGCTTTGCGGTTGATAAGCGGCAAAGAAAAGTTCGGAGCGTGGGTTTCGAGGAACTCGCTGAGCAGAAAAGTCTGGCGCGATAAGGCCTGGGCCCGTTCGTCGTGGGGAAAGAGATTGAGGAGTTCGTCACGAAACACAGCGACGCAGCTGGGTTCGAGGCCGACGATGGGAATGCCTGCTTCGATTTCAGGCGAGAGTTCGTCGAGGATCTGAAGCAGAAGCGACTGGGCGCGGTCGAGCATTCCGTGGTCGTAAAGCGGGCGCCCGCAGCAGAGATTGGCTGTTGGCACGATGACCTGGAAGCCGGCGGCTTCGAGGACTTCGACGGCGGCCTTCTCCGTTTCCGGATGGAAATAGTTGTTGAAGGTATCGGGCCAGAGGAGCACGGGCGTTCCCTCGGGGGCTAAAGCCCCGGCTGAAAGCGCAGAGTCAATCGCAGCGCTGGAAGCGCTGCGCCACCCAAGATCATTTCTTCCGGCACGGTGCGCGGATGTCCGCTTGCGCTGGAACCAGCTTTTGAAGGTCTGCGGAGCGAACGCCGGGATGGCGCGCTGTTTGGGGATTCCAGCAACAAGTTTTGAAATGTCGCGCAGAAACGGAAGTTGCGTTGCGAGGTTGGCGAGGCCTGGGGAGTGCGATGCTGCGCGCGCCCAGAGATCGATGTTGCCGAAAGCGTAGGCGCTGCGCGGGCGGACGCGTCCTTCATAGTAATGCGAAAGAAATTCGGATTTGTAGGTGGCAACATCTACACCGACCGGGCACTCAGTTTTGCATCCCTTGCAGGCGAGGCAGAGATCGAGGGACTGCTTCACTTCTTCGCTGCGCCAGCCATCGTTGATGATTCCATTACTTCGGTCTTTGTCCTTGCCCTGGGTCATCTCCCAGAGCAGGTGAGCGCGGCCACGGGTGGAATGTTCTTCTTCGTGCGTGGCGCGATAGCTGGGGCACATCAGGCCACCCTCTTCGCGGCGGCACTTTCCCACGCCCACGCAGCGTAATGTGGCATCGGCCAGGCTGCCGTGGTCGCCGAGAAATTTAAAATTAGTGTCCGGTTTCCAGGGAGAATAATTCGCACCGAGGCGCAGATTTTCGTCGAGCTTGTAAGGCTCGATCAGCTTGCCAGGGTTCATCTTCCATTCTGGATCCCACGCAGATTTGAACTCGCGGAAGGCCTGCACCAGTTCCGGGCCAAACATTTTCGGAAGCAGCTCGGCGCGGGACTGGCCGTCACCGTGTTCGCCGGAGATGGAGCCGCCATAGCTCACGACAAGATCGGCAGCCTCTTCCATGAACTTGCGGAACTTAGCGATGCCATCTTTCGACTGCAGGTCGAAATTGATGCGGGTGTGTACGCAGCCGTGGCCGAAGTGGCCATAAAGCGAGCCTTTGTAGGCGTAGGCGGCCATCATCTTGCGGAGGTCACGAAGATATCCGCCAAGTTTTTCGGGAGCGACCGCAGCATCTTCCCAGCCCTCCCAATTCAGCGGTTCGCCGGGCGAATGCGAAGTTACACCGAGCGCCGATTCCCGGACTTCCCACACGCGTTTAATTTGCCGCTTGTCGTTACAGAGCCGCATGTTGGGAGGATGTCCATTGCGGGTGAGGGCGTGCATCAGGCTGCGGGCCTGGGATTCGGAGTCCAGTGCCGTTTCCGCGCCGAACTCGACCATCAGCCATCCGCCACCCTCGGGCAGCAGAGCGAGACCTTCGGAGTTGATGCCTTTTGCCCGAGTGTAGCCGACGAGCAAATCGTCGAAGCCTTCAAGGCCGATGGGCTTGTGCTCCATGATCTCGGGGACATGGTCGGCACACTGATAAACATCGGGATAGGCGACGAGGAGCAGCACGCGCTCGGGCGGGCTTTTGACTAGGCGGCACGCCGCTTCAAGAACCGTAACGCACGTCCCTTCGGAGCCAACCAGTGCGCGCGCAACGTGGAAGCCGTTCTCGGGGAGAAGATAGTTGAGGTTGTAGCCGGAGACGCGGCGGGGAATGTTGGGAAAGCGCTGGCGGACGAGATCGCCGTAAGCGGCGGCGATGGATTGCAGTTTGGTGTAAATTTCGGCGCGGCGTCCGCCTTGCTGGAGAATGTGTTCGAGATCTGCGCTGGACGTGGCTCCGACTTTCATGCGGAGGCCGTCGTAGGTGAGGATTTCGAGTTCTTCGATGTTGTCGTCGGTCTTGCCCGCCATGACGGAATGAACGCCGCAGGAGTTGTTGCCGATCATGCCGCCAAGGGTGCAGCGGTCGTGCGTGGCGGGATCGGGCGCGAACGTGAGATGGTGCTTTTCGGCGGCGGCACGAAGAGTGTCGAGCACGACTCCGGGCTGCACGCCGGCGATACGGCGGGCGGGATCGATTTCGAGAATCCTCGCCATGTATTTGGAAAAATCCAGAATGACGGCAACGTTGCAGCACTGGCCGGCAAGGGAAGTGCCTCCGCCGCGGCAGAGCAGCGGTGCGCCGAATTCGCGGCAGAGCGCGACCGTAGCTAGAACATCGTCAGCATCGCAAGGCAGCACTACGCCGATGGGGACCTGGCGATAGTTTGAACCGTCAGTGGCATAGAGAGCGCGGCTGCCACGGTCAAACCTAACTTCACCGCGAATCTGAGCGCGCAGCGCTCCGCTCAAACCGCCCGCGTCCACCTGCACAGACTTGGCGGCCTGGGCGAGTTCTGCGAATTTGTCCGTCATGCGGCCTGGCTTGCTTTAATTCGAAGATGTGTCTGGCTTGTCCGAATTGCGAGACACGTTGGTGATCATGATCTTTGTCTTATCGCCTTGGGCTTCAATGTTAATGGTGATCATGCTTTTTTGATCGTTGGAGATGATGGTGCAACGGCCTGAATCTGAACTGGTGACCATCGCGTTGGGGAACTTTGCCTTGTAAAAGCTGGCGACTTTATCCACGGAATCCGTGCTCTCGGAGTGTAGCGATGCTGTATGGACCCCTCCAAAGGTTGCGGAAGCCGAGCCATTTCTCAGAACCTCCGCACCGGGGTAGAGATCCACTCCTATATTGCGGGCTGCGGCAGCGGGATCTTGTGTGGTCTCGACGCTGCCGAATGGGGTGTCAACTTTTACGTTGTTGCCGTTCTGGTGAATGTGCGCGTGGTGAGCCACACGCCAGGCGAAGAATCCGACCGAAGCGACGCTGAGCATTCCCAACACCACGATCACTCCGACGACGATGAGGATGACCTTCAGCGCTCCGCTTCCCTGACCCGTATTCGCCGGAGGACCGGAAGTTGCCGGAACGGAACTAGTCGCAGCAGGGGTCGCGAAATTTGACGCGGGTGTAGAAGCGAGTACCGCCGCACCGCACTTGTTACAGAATCGAGTTCCGGGAGTGAGACTCGCGCCACAAGAATTGCAGAACGCCATAGATCACCTCATGCCAGGCAGTGAATTAAACGGTCGGCGCGAGTATACCTCAGATTAAAGAAGAATAGAGCAGTATTGATCCTAGCTCCAGAGCCGGGTCGCATAGTCGGACATGGTGAGGCCGAGCAGCAGAAGCAAGAAGAATAATGCGGAAATCACGACCAGCTTGGTAAGCTTTTCGCTGGCGTGCCAGACGTGCATAAAGAAAAGCGCAACCAAAGTTGCCTTGACCGTAGCGATACCCAACGCGACTGCGGCGTTGTATCTTCCCAAATCCAGCGTTGCGGCAAAGACCGTGAGACCGGTGCAAACCAACAACACGAAGAATACCGCGAAGTACATTTTCAAAGGTGACGATGTGGAATGGGTAGACATAAAAGCCTCATGGGTGCCGGTCGATCAGGTAGAGCAAGGGGAAAAGATAGATCCAAACGATGTCGACAAAATGCCAGTAAAGGCCGCCGATTTCGACGGGAGTGTGCCACTCGGGCGTGAAGCGTCCCTTCCATGCCATGGTTAGAAGCCAGGTAAAAATCCCCAGGCCGACGATCATGTGCAGCGCATGCAGCCCGGTCATGACGAAATACAGAGAGAAAAATATCTGCGCGTGGCGTGGATTTGCGAACTGACCGGGATGTCCGGGGACGGGCACGTTCTCAAAACTGAAAGAAGCTCCGGGAACGTGATGCTCTTCGAATTTGGCGTAGTACTCATCTGCCTTGATACCCAGAAACACGAGGCCAAGGAGCATGGTGAGCGCGAGGCTGACGATCAACAGCGTTCGCCGGGCCGTCTGCGCCGCCCAAACTGCCAGGACCACGGTCAAACTGCTGCAGATAAGCACCGCGGTGTTCGTGGCGCCGAGCCACATATTGATGGACTTGCTGGCAGCGGCGAAGTCTGGGAAATACCACCGGCGGTAAACCAAGTAGGCACAGAACAGGCCGCCGAAAAACATTACTTCGGTGGCGAGGAAGACCCACATACCAAGACTGGCGGCATCGCGCTGCTGCTGGGGCTCGGCAAAATGGTGCAGCAAGGCGGGGTTGTGCGCCGCGTGGGCTTCTCCGTGGCGGTCGCGAACAACGGTTGTGGAGTCGGCGTTATTTTGCAACCGGGACCTCCTCCTTATGAGGCGCGTCTTTGTCTGGCGAGTCCAGCTCCTCGTAGTTGTAGGCTTCCCAAGTCACAATGGGCTCTTCATCAAAGTTGAAGGTCGGCGGCGGAGAGGACGTTTTCCATTCGAGACCGGCCGCGTTCCACGGATTGTCCGATGCCGGCTTGCCGTAGCGCATCGACCACAGGAAATAAATCATGGGCAGAAGATATCCGACGCCCAGGACCGTGGCCCCGGCGGTCGACAGCACGTTCAAAACCTGGAACTCCGGCATGTGGCTGTAATCGTAATAGCGCCGTGGCATGCCCATGTATCCGAGTACGAACTGCGGAAAGAAGGTGAGGTTGAATCCGATGAAGACGATCAGCGCGGCCAGGCGCGCCCAGCCCTCGGGATAGAGGCGTCCGGAAATTTTGGGCCACCAGAAATGCATTCCGCCGAGATAGCCCATCACCGCTCCTCCGACCATGATGTAGTGAAAATGGGCGACAACGAAGTAGGTGTCGGTGACGTGGACGTTGATGCCGAGCGCCGAGAGAAAAAGTCCGGTGAGGCCGCCGATGGTGAAGAGTCCGAGAAAGCCAAAGGCGTAGAGCATGGGCGCATCGTAGTGGATGGAGCCCTTGTAGAGAGTGGCCGTCCAATTGAAGACTTTGATGGCTGAAGGCAATGCGACAGCGTAGCTCAAGAAAGAAAACACGAGAGCCGAGTAGACGGAAATTCCGGCCACAAACATGTGATGAGCCCACACCAGAAAGCCAAAGACCGCGATGGCGATGGATGAGAACGCGACGAAGTGGTAGCCGAAAATGCGCTTGCGCGAGAAGCAGGCAATGATCTCGGTGATCACTCCCATCGAGGGCAAAATCATGATGTAGACGGCGGGATGGGAATAGAACCAGAACAGATGCTGGAAGAGCAGCGGATCGCCGCCGAGTTTGGGATCGAAGATACCGAGATGTAGAGCGCGTTCCGCGGCCACCAGCACGATGGTGACGGCAACCACCGGTGTGCCGAGAAGCTGAATGATACTGGTGGCATAGTGCGCCCAGATAAAGAGGGGCAAGCGCGACCAAGTCATTCCCGGGGCGCGCATGCGGTGAATGGTGACCACGAAGTTCAGACCGGTAAGGATGGAAGAAAATCCGGCGACAAAGATCGCCAGTCCGGCTTCGACGATCTTTGTGTTGGTGAAGTTGGTACTGAAGGGAGCGTAGAACGTCCAACCCGTATCGACGCCGCCCGTCAGCATGCAGTGCAACATCATCACGCCGCCGATGAT
The DNA here is from genome assembly GCA_963818865.1 of uncultured Acidobacteriaceae bacterium. GTDB lineage: Bacteria > Acidobacteriota > Terriglobia > Terriglobales > Acidobacteriaceae > Sulfotelmatobacter. Next base: position 159,991 of record CAWFTQ010000009.1, on the reverse strand, counting down.
GTACAGATACCAGCTGAGCAGATTAATGCGGGGGAACGCGAGATCCTTAGCCCCGATCATCAAGGGCACGAGGAAGTTCCCGAGCACGGCAGGGATGGAAGGAATGAGGAAGAAGAAAATCATGACCATGCCATGCATGGTGAAGAGTTTGTTGTAGGTATCGGCCTGCACCAGGTCGCCGGCGGGAGTGAGCAACTCGAGGCGGATGAGCAGCGCGAAGAATCCACCGATGAAAAAGAAGAAGGTGATGGAGAGGAGATAGAGCAGCGCGATGCGCTTGTGGTCGGTGGTGAGCAGCCATGACCACGCTCCGTACTCCTTGTTCAGGTAATTCTCGCGTTCCGCCGCTTGAGGAATCGTGGGTTGAAGTATCGGGTTAGCAGCCATACTCATTGCACCTGACTTCTCTTTGGTTGGGCATTCGATGGTTGGGCATTCGATCGTGCTTGCGCTTGTATCTTCGCGCCGGCATCGATCGGATCAGAATCGTCGGGCGCGGCCAAGCTGGCGTTAGTCCTAGCGCCGCCGGCCGGCTTGGACAAGGAAATCGATTTAATGTAAGCGACCAAAGCATTGACCTGCTCTTCGGTGACTAATCCTTGGAACGTGGGCATGATCGGCTGAAATCCTTTGACCCGTTTGGCGCCCGGATCCAGGATGCATTCTCGCAGATAGTTTTCGTCAGCGGTGACGGTGCGGCCATCTTCGAGTTGAACCGGCTTCCCGAAAACTCCCTGCAGATTGGGACCGCGGCCTGGCGTGTCCGTTCTATGGCAAGTGGCGCAGCCGAGTTCGGCGAAAATTTTCTCACCCGTAGCTGAGAGCGGGCCGGTCGAGCCGCCGTTCATCCACGCCTCATACTGGGCAGGCTCCTGAACGATGATCGAGCCCACCATCCCGGAGTGCTGCGTGCCACAATATTCCGCGCAGAAAAGGTGATAGACGCCGGGCTTGGTAGCCCGAAACCACTCCACCGTGTAACGGCCGGGCAGCACGTCCTGCTTGATGCGGAAGGCGGGAATGTAAAAGCTGTGGATCACATCCTGCGAGGTCATGATCAGTTTGACGTCGCGTCCCACGGGCACGTGAAGTTCGTTGATCTCGCGCTGACCTTCGGCGTGCTCCACCTTCCACATCCATTGCTTGGCCACGACATAGACTTCGGTTGCGTCGGCGGGCGGCGTACGTTCTTTGAAGTAGACGACCGCTCCCCAGGCGAAGATCACCATGAAGATGAGGAATGGAATGGTGCTCCAGACGATTTCCAGTGCGTTCGAACCTTCAATCTGTTCAGCGCGAACGCCGGGGCGATGGCGAAAGCGGGCTGCGAAAAAGATGATAAGGACGAAGACCAGCAGGGCCATCATCCCGGTGACGATGAGCAAAAAAATGTAGAGCGCATCCACGTGGGCCGCCAACGTGGAGGCTTGCTCCGGCCATAATGGAAAATTATTGAGCATACCGTGTCTTTGTTGCCGCCTTCTTTGCCGCCGAGCGGTCCAGCCGCCACAAGATGAAAATTAAACCGCCAAGCAGGAGAATGGTCGCGGCAGCGGCGAGCCGCAGAATGTTCGCCACCATCGCCCCGTATTTCCCGGTCTCAGGATCATAGTGATAGCAGTAGAGCAGTACCGCATCCACAGCATTGCCGATCTTGCCGTGCGACGCTTCGACGAGACCCATGCGCAAATCCTTGGGCGGGAAATCCACGCCGTAGAAATAGCGCGAGATGCGGCCTTGCGGCGTGAGCACCATGATGGCGGTGGCATGGGCATACTGATTGCTCTTGGGATCGTACTGATACTGAAAGCCGACAGTTTTGGTAAGCACATTGATCGACTCGGGCTGTCCGGTAAGAAAATGCCAGCCCGCAGCGGCATTGGCGCGGCCATAGCGTTTCACGTAGTCGATTTTCTTTGCGGCAGCCATTTCCGGGGTCTCACGCGGATCGAAGCTGACGGTGATCACGTCGAACTCATTGCCCACATCGAACTTCACCAGCCGCATGGCGCTGGCGAGTCCGGCCAGGGCCTCACCGCACAGCATGGTGCAGTTGTAATAAACCAGGTTGAGGATCAGTGGCTTGCGGCCGAAATAGTCTCCCAGCTTCACGGTCTTGCCGGTTTCGTCGCGGAAAGTGAGATCGGGTGGAACCTGCGCGTCGAGGTGTTGCTCGATGCCAACATTTTCCAGCCGCGGCGGCCGGGTGTTCGCAGCCGGGGACATCACGCCGCTGTTGATCTGCGCGCCCGCAAAGGCCGACAACAGCACGAGCGAAAACAGGACGCACGCGACAGTGATCAAATTCGATTTCTTACGGCTCACTTCTTTTCACCTTTATTGGTTGTTGTTTTGCTCTTGCCTGTATCCGCTTTCGCTGCTGGACTTTCGTCCGCAGCGCCTTGCGGGCGCAGCGGCAAGCCTCGCTGCACTAATAAATCCATGGCGCGCTCGATGGGAATGTGCACGGTTCCAGCTTTTTCGTCCACCCAGCCGTAGGTGTAAAGAATGTCATCTTGTTGTAACCGTATTCCATTGAGCTGCCCGCGCTCGTCTTCCTCGAGCTTCGGGCTGGGGAACGCCGTCTGCGGGTATCCGGGAGCGATGTGGAGCGTGTCCTCAGGGACGCTGGTGACCAGCGGATTCACCGCTGGCTGCGAAGCTTTTTCGCGACGATCGAGATAAGCATAGAGTCCTCGGAGACCGAACATGGAGAGCATGATCAACACGACGAGGGTCAGCAGGAAATAAACAATTCCGGCCGCTTTCAGGTCCTGGTGTTCGAAGCTCTCGTGCTCCGCTGAGTTCTCGGGTTTGATGTGGTCGCTCATATCTTGCTGCTTACTCATGTACTGGCTGCAGAACTTCATGGGCATCCTGGTCGTATGCCGGCAGAAGCGGCAGCGAAGCCAGATTACGGAAAAAATACCAAAGCCAGATTCCGCCGATGGCGATGGGCACGACGACATCAGCAACGGTGATGGCAAACGTCTTGGAAAAATTCGGCTCGATGATCCAAAACAGATCAACGTAAACCATCAGCAACAGGAGGACGGCGACCCAAACCAGCTTGCGAATATTGCGTTTGAATGGGCGCGAGAGCAGCGTTGCGAATGGGACAGCAAAGTGGAACAGAACCAAGCTCAACGCAACAAAACCCCACCCGCCGTTGATCCGTCTCAGATAGAAAGTGATCTCCGAGGGAAGATTGCCCGCCCAGATGATGAGCCACTGCGAGAACGAGAAGTACGCCCAGACCATGATGAAAGTGAGCATCCACTTGCCGTGGTCGTGGACGAAGTCGGGTCTCAGCAACTCCGACATCGGTTTGTATTCGAAGAGTATGCGCTCGACCACGACTGCGAAACACATGGCGGAGAGCACTTCTCCGATGAGAATGATCAGGCCAAAGATGGTGGAGATCCAACTGGGATCAAGCGACATGATCCAGTCGATGGCGGCGAAGGAGATGGTAAATGCGTAAAGGATAAGGCCGGGACCGGCGACCGCCTTGAAGCGCTGGCTATTATCGGGTGCGCCGGCGTGGTCGGTTTGTTTTGACCATTTCGAAAGTAGGAACGACAGCACATTCCAGATTGCGAAATAAAAGATAGCTCGGATGATGAAGCCGTTGACAGTGAGATAGGTCTGCGTGATCTGTTCAAGATGCTCGCGGAGATGTTTGTCCTCAACGTTCGCCAGCGGCTGCGCCCAGATGTAGAGGCGGCGTATGCCAAGAATCACGGGGATGAACAGAACTGCCAGCAGCGGCAGCGTGCGCATGGCCGCGCCCAGGATGCGGCGTATGACCGTACCCCAACCACCGCCGGTGAGGTGGCGGATCATGAGAATCGCCATGGAGCCGAGCGCGACGCCCAGCCAGCACATGAATCCGAGCAGGTAGGCGCGATAGAACTCGTCGGGCCGGAGGAACGCAAGCACTATGGCAATCACAGCGAAGATGCCGCCGATCACGAGCGAACGCTGCGAGATTTTTCTCACGACATCCGGCGACGTCAAATCGAGATGTGAAGTGGAGGCGGCGCTCATTTCTGATCCTCAGATGTCGATTGCGTTGCGGGAGCGATTACCGGGAGGGTCGCACCGGAACCCGGCTCGAGGAACTTCGGGGCTTGCGAGGGAACGTCCTGTCCGGCGGGAACATCGGCCTTGGTGGCATTTTGACTCAACTGCAGCGCCCGGATATAGGCCACGATGTTCCAGCGATCCCGCGGCGGCACCTGGGCAGAGTAGTCGGACATAATGCCGAAGCCGTTGGTAATCACATCGTAGAAATATCCCAGCGGCGCTTTCTGCAGCCGCGGGATGTGATACGAGGGAGGCTTACGCGAGAATCCGCGAGAGGGAATAAATCCGTTGCCGTCGCCGAGCGGGGAATGACATGGCGAGCAATAAATGTTGAAGCGCTCGCGTCCGCGATCTAAAACTTCTTTGGTCACGGGAAACGGCATGTAGTCGCCGGGATTGGCGCCGACTTTGCCGGTGTAGAAATACGTGTCTTCATGCAATTCCCCACGGGCGACAGTGCCATCCACCAAAGGACGGGCGCCACGCTGGTCAGGGAAAAAGTCACTCCTGGCTAGCGGGTTGATGCGCGGCTGCACGTGCATATCGAGACGGCAAGCGGTCGAGAGTGCGAGTGCAATCAACAGAAGTCCGAGCGCGAGAAAATCCGGAACTACATGCGTCCGTGGAATCCCACTCTTGCGCAAAGAACGCGCAAGAATGGGGCACCCGGCGTTCTTTTTGGCCGAAAATTGGCGGAGGTGCAGCATGCTAGCTGGGCACCTCCGAGATGGATCGCGGAGCGAGACTCTCTAAGAATCCACGCGTGCCTGTGGGATCGTATTTGGGATCGGACGAAAACACGATCAGGAAAAATCGATCTTTCGAAGCCAGCGCAAAGCGCGGCACGTTGAAAACGGGATGATACGGCATGGGCAAGCCGTTCAGCGCAAGCATGCCGAGTACGGCGGAGACTCCGGCAAAAAGAATCGTCATTTCAAAAGTGATGACGATGAAGGCGGGCCAGGAGTGCGGCGGCTTTCCGCCAATGTTGAGCGGATAGTCCACGGCGGACATCCAATATTGCATCAGGTAGCCGCTGAGGCCGCCGATGATACCGCCGATCAAAACTACCAACGGAACTTCGTCGTGATGGAAACCGATTTCTTCCGCCAGGCCCTCGATGGGAAACGGGCTGTAGGCATCCATCTTCTGATAGCCGGCTTCGTGCGTACGCTTGGCGGCGTCGACCAGCGCCTGAGCCGAAGCGAACTCCGCCATGATGCCGTAGATGGGATCGCGCTTCATTCGGCTTTGACCTCCGCTTCCGGCAGGAGGGTGCGCATTTCAAAGATCGAAATCGCCGGCAGCAGCCGCAGGAACAGGAACATGGCGGCAAGGAACATGCCGATGGTGCCGATGTAAGTCATCCAGTCCCAGCGGGTGGGGTAGTACATGCCCCACGATGAAGTAAGGAAATCGCGATGCAGGCTGACGACGATGATGATGAAACGCTCCAGCCACATACCGATCAGAATCACGAAGGAAATAAAAAACAGCGCCACGGGACTGGTGCGTAGTTTCCGAATCCACAGTACTTGCGGAATAAAAATATTGCAGATCAGCAGAGACCAGTAAGGAATGGCGTAGGGCCCGTGCAGGCGGTTCCACAGGGTAAAAGCATCGTAGCGATCGCCGCTGTACCAGCCCATGAAGGCTTCAATGCCATAACCGTAAGCCACGATCAATCCTGTCGCCAGCATGACTTTCGCGGAATTTTGCAGATGGCGTTCGGTGATGAAATCTTCCAATCCGTAGATTTTTCGGATAGGGATGGCGAGCATCAAAACCATCGCGAAACCGGAGTAGATTGCGCCGGCGACAAAGTAGGGCGGAAAAATTGTGGTGTGCCAACCCGGAACGATGCCGATGGCGAAATCGAAGCTGACGACAGTGTGGACTGAAAGCACCAATGGCGTGGCTAATCCAGCGAGAAGCAGGTAAGCGGTTTCGTAGCGATGCCAGTGCCGTGCCGACCCGCGCCAACCCAGGGAGAGCATGCCGTAGATGATTCTGGCAACAGGATGATTCGCGCGATCGCGGAGCGTCGCCATGTCGGGAACGAGGCCGATGAACCAGAACAGCGCCGAGATGGTGGCGTAAGTGGAAACGGCGAAAACGTCCCACATGAGCGGGCTGCGAAATTGCGGCCACACTCGCATGGTGTTGGGATAAGGAAAGAGCCAGTAGGCCAGCCACGGACGTCCGACGTGGATAGCAGGGAAAATCCCAGCGCAGGCCACGGCAAACAGTGTCATGGCTTCGGCGAAGCGATTGATCGAGTTACGCCAAGATTGGCGCAGAAGGAGAAGAATTGCGGAAATGAGCGTGCCCGCGTGGCCGATTCCGATCCACCACACAAAGTTGACGATGGCGAAGCCCCAGCCGATTGGGATGGTATCGCCCCAGATGCCGATGCCCTTTAGAAACAAGTAACCGATGGCGTAGAGCATCATCATGGTGAGCATGAACGCGACGCCGAAACCCATGAACCAGCCGTTCGAGGCGGGACGGGTCAGCACGATGGCGCTGATTTTCTCTGTGACCGTGGCGAAGGTATAGCCCGGCTCGATCACCGGGGCACGCTGCGCCTCGACCGTCGTCTTGTATTGCTCGTCCATGCTGTTTGCTGGCTTACCTCGGGGGCTAAAGCCCCGCTCTCAATCGACTCTCTGCGGCACGGCTGAAGCCGTGCCCTTTCAAGACCCCACTACGACTTCAACTCCGGATTCGGATTACTGACTTCCGCCAGATACGTTGTTCGCGGCCGCGTGTTGAGTTCGCCCAGCAGACTGTAGTTGCGCGACTGCGCTTTCAACTTTGAGACCTTGCTGTTGGGATCGTTGATGTTGCCAAAGATAATCGCGCCAGCCGGACAGGACTGCTGACACGCGGTCTGCAGTTCACCATCCTGGATTTTGATTTCTTTCCCTTCGCGCACCGAAGCGGTCTCGGCATCGATCTTGTGTTCGTTGATGCGCTGCACGCAATACGTACACTTCTCCATCACGCCGCGGCTGCGCACGCTGACGTCGGGGTTGCGCATCATCTTGTATTGCTGCGTCTCCCAATCCTGGAAGAGCAGGAAGTTGAAGCGCCGCACCTTATAAGGACAGTTGTTCGAGCAATAGCGCGTACCCACACAGCGGTTGTAGACCATATCGTTCAGGCCTTCGCTGGAGTGGTTGGTCGCGCCCACGGGGCAGACCACTTCGCAGGGCGCGTCCTCGCACTGCTGGCAGGGCACGGGCTGGAAAAATGCCTTGGGATTGTCGCGGTCGCGCGCCGCTTCATCTGGATACTGGTAGTAAGTGTCGATACGAATCCAGTGCATGTGGCGGCCAATGGCGCACTGCTCTTTGCCCACGACCGCAATGTTGTTCTCCGACTGGCAGGCAATCATGCAGTTGTTGCAGCCCACGCACGAGTTCAGATCGACCGCCATCCCCCAGGCGTAGTCTTCCTCTTTATATGGATAAGGCTTGTACAGGGTGAGCCCCGGCGCCGGCTCCTCGCCTTGTTCCTTGGCGAACCTTGGATCCTTGCGATATTCCTCAAGCGCAGTTTCGCGTACCAGCGGACGATGATCGCCATTCGGCGTATCCATCGACTGGTAGCCCTGAGTTGAGGCCAGCACGTACCTGTCGCGAGTCTTGCGAATCTGCAAGCCGGTTGCAAACCAGGGCGCGTCCGACGTGCGCAATTTATAAGCGTCGAAGCCCTGCCCGGTGCCGACGCGGCCGGCGCGAGTGCGTCCGTAGCCAAGAGTCACAGTGACCGAATTGTCCGGAACCCCGGGCTGAATCCATACCGGTCCAGTGACTTTCTTCCCATTCAACTCAAGTTCAACCACGTCGCAAGTCTTGATCTGCAGCCGCTCGCCCATCTTGGGACCGATGAGCACGGCGTTGTCCCAGGTGAGCTTGGACATCGGCTTGGGGAGTTCCTGCAGCCAGCCGTTATTCGAGAATTGTCCGTCGTAAATGGTCGGATCGCGGCGGATGTTGAGCTCGATGGCGTTGGCCGGCTGTTCTCCGGCACCCCCAACATTAACCCGAACCGGGATTGGCACTTCTTTCTTTGGCGCAACCGACGCGAATACCGTTCCCTCAATCCAGCCATCGTGCACGGCCTTGCGCCAGAACTGCTCGAAGTCCGCACCAGCATGCTCTTTCTGCCAATACGCGCGCACCAAGTCGTAGCCCGTGGCATCGCTCTGGCCTGAGAGCAGCCCGACGAACTCCAGCGCGCTCTTGCCGCTGTAGAGCGGAGCAATCAGCGGCTGGATAATGCTGACGGTGCCGTCGTAGGCGCGAGCATCGCCCCAAGCTTCCAGTTCATGAGTCTGATTAATGTGCCACTGACAAAGTTCTGCGGTTTCATTCTGATAAAGACCGAGATGTACACGCAGCGGGACTTTGCCCTTCTTCAGAGCATCGGCAAAATCGAGATCGGCGGGCGCATCGTACACCGGATTACCGCCGAGAATGACGAGTAGATCAACTTTGCCGGCGTGGATGTCGGAGACGAGCTCCTTGAGCGATTCGGTTTGGTTGATTGGGTTGGCATCAACGGGAGCGGTGTAGAAAACGGTCTTGCCGACGTTGTCGAGCCGCCGATTCATGAAATGCGCGATAGTGTGGACATACGGATGCTGATGATCTCCAGCAATGACGAGGCTCGATCCTTTGTGAGCGTCAAGGTCGGCAAATAGCGACTTCACGAAGCGCTCGTGCTCATCGGGGATTTCTCCCTCCACCGCCAAAATCCGCGCAAATCTCTCGATCTGAGAAGCACGAAGCGGCAGCCGATGATCCGCCTTCGCTCCCGTCGTCGTCGGTGTGCTTTCGATCACGTACAGCCGGTTCATGTTGCCGTCGGGATTGCGGCGCTTGGCGAAATCGCGGATGTAGCGGACGTTTCCCGGAAAACCCGCATAGAGGAAGTCGGCGTCGAGCGAGACGATTACGTCGGCCTTTTCGAAATCGTAGCGCGTCTCGACCGGCTGGCCGAAGGCCAGCTTCGCGCCTTCGAGCACATTGTCGCGATTGACCGGCTCGTATACATGCGATTTGGCTTGCGGATAAATCTTCAGAAAATTCCGCATCTGGTCGGCGAGCGTCGGCGAAGAGATAGTCGGCGTAAGAATGCGAATGCCCGCGCCCTGCAGCGCCTTTTGCGCGCTGAGCGGTCCGTGGATCGCATTCAGAAACGACTGCCAGGGTTGCTGGTCGCCCCTCGACATCACGCTTTGCGAGCGGTCGGGATCGTACATGCCGAGAATAGAAGCCTGGGCGAAAATATCGGTGCCGCCGAGGCTGGCGGGATGCCGGTCGTTGCCTTCAATTTTTGTGGGACGGCCGAGATGGCTCTCCACCAGCAGCGGGCTGGCGTAGCCGCCGAGCGTCATCGCCGTGGCATAAAACATGGGGCGCCCGGGTACAACTTCCTCGGGCTGGCGAACGTACGGAACGATTGGTTCCAGCGGGAGTTTTACGCAGCCGGTCATCCCGGCCATGGCCATGGACGCGCCCATTACCTTAAGAAAGCCGCGGCGCGAAACGGAATCGACCCATTCGGATGCGCCTTTGGGAAATTCGCGATGCAGCGCCTCCTGAAACGCAGGGCTGCCGGCGAGTTCCTCTAGGCTGCGCCAGTATTCCGGACCGCTAACCTTCTCGTCCTCGTCGGCCCCGTTGATTTGCGCGCGGACCCTATCCAGATCGAGCTTGCCCTTCTTTGAAGGACAAACGTCTTCTTTTGCGCCGCCGTTTTGTTCTTCCATCTTCATTGGTTCCACATCACACACTCTGAGACTGTCATCCTGAGCGGAGAAGGACTCCCGTAAAGCCGACACTTCGGATGCCGCGCCAGGGAGTTCTTCTGCGAACGCAGGCAACGTCGTGAGAGCGCCTCGCAGCGTTCGTGGCGCGCCGGACTTACAGGGGTCCTTCGACTGCGCGATACTTCGCTCCGCGAACTCTCGCTCGGCTCAGGATGACAAGTCTTCATAGTTCGTTCCTACCGATGGCACGTGTTGCAACTGGTAATGTCGCCCACGCTGCGGACGTTATATTTCTTTACCAGCGCCGTACCCAACTCGACTTGATCCGTATAACTTTGTCCATCCACGACGACTGGATGGGCGCTCGTAGGCGGCTGATACCGCATGTTGAAAACCTGATCGCGCGGGCGCAGGTTATTCTGCGGCGCGCGATGGCAGCCCAGGCACCACTCCATCTGCAAGGATTCCTGCTGGTACATCAGCGGCATCTGGTCCACTGGTCCGTGACAGGTATTGCAGCCCACACCCTTGGTCACGTGAATACTGTGATTGAAGAAAACGAAATCAGGCAACTCGTTCACGCGCGTCCATTGCAGAGACTGGCCGGAGCGGTAACTGGCGCGCACGGGCTCGAGCAACTGCGCATTCGTCCAGATCTGCGAGTGGCAGTTCATGCAGGTCTTGGTGGGAGGAATGCCGGCGAAGCTCGAAGTCTCAACCGAGGTATGGCAGTAGCGGCAGTCGATGCCGAGTCCGGCAACGTGATGCTGGTGGCTAAAGGGCACAGGCTGCGGCTTTCGCACTCCCGCATACGTGACGTATGGAGAGCCTTGAACTTCATATCCCACCCAGCCGAGGGCGGCAATCACAAAGACCGCGCCGAAAATCGTGGCGCGCGACAGAGTGTTCGCACTGCGATGAAAAATCTGCGGCATGCTTACGTACGAATTCTAGAAAATACGAATGAGACCCAGCAGACTGCAAAGTTGTGGAAGCATCATGGTTGCGGCGCGAAAGAAAACCCACCGATTTTCTCGCGACATTTATAAGAACTGGAGATTATAAATACTTCGCACGCTCTTGTCGCGTACTTCCAGGGAAAATTTGCAGCCCTAGTCTCAAATTGGTCGCGGAGAAAAACCTTGCCGGTCTTTGACCTGACCTTGAGTTCCGTCATTTACCGCAGATTCATCACCAACAGTTTCGGTTCGGTCATTTCCTCGATCGCGTAGCGCAGTCCTTCCCGGCCCAGGCCGGAATCCTTCACGCCGCCATAAGGCATCTGGTCGATGCGGAACGAAGGAATATCGCCGGCAATCAGAGCGCCGACTTCCAGTTCGTCATAAGCCTGGAAGAGCAGCTTGACGTCGCGAGTGAACAAGCCGGCCTGCAGGCCGTAATTGGAATTATTGATGCGCCGCAGAGCTTCATCAAACTTCTGGTACGGTTCCACGGTCACGACGGGGCCAAAAATTTCCTGGCAGTTCACCTTCATATCGGGCTTGGTGCCGGTCAACACCGTCGGGTTGACGATGGAAGCTTTGCGGCCACCTCCGCACAGCAAGTGGGCGCCGGAGCGCACCGCCTCCTCCACCCAACTGGTGACGCGAATGGCATCGCTCTCGCGAATCAGCGGACCGACGTCAGTCGATTCTTCCATGGGATCGCCAGTCTTGAGTTTCTTCACGCCTTCCACCAGGAAATCGGTGAACTTGCCATAGACCGACTGCTCCACCAGAATGCGTTGCACGGAAATGCAAGTCTGCCCGGCGTAGCCGAAGCCGCCGGTCACGCAGCGGTCGGCGGCATATGCGATATCGGCGTCGCTGTGCACGATGGCTCCGGCATTGCCGCCAAGTTCCAGCGCGACTTTTTTCTTGCCGGCGCGGCGCTTGATATCCCAACCCACGGGCACGCTTCCGGTGAAGCTGATCAGCTTGATGCGCTCGTCGGTGACCAGAAGGCTGGCATCGTCATTCGAAAGCGGCAGCACGTTAAGTCCACCATCAGGCCATCCGGCCTGCTGAATGCACTCGGCTAGCAATAGCGAGCACAGCGGGGTTTGCGGCGCCGGTTTCAACACCATCGAGCAACCCGCCGCAATGGCCGGCGCGACTTTGTGCGCGACCAGGTGCAGAGGAAAATTAAAAGGCGTGATGCCGGCGATAGGGCCGAGTGGATAGCGTTTCACAATGCCCCAGCGGCCAGCGGTAAACTCCTGCCAGTCGAGGGGAAGATATTCGCCGTAAATCCGCGTGGCTTCTTCGGCGGCGACGTTGAAAATAAAAACGGCACGGTCCACTTCAGTGCGCGCCAGCTTTATTGGCTTGCCGGCCTCGTGCACGATGGTGCGGGAGAATTCTTCGCGGCGCTCGGCAATAGCCTGAGCCGTGCGCCTGAGCACACGCTGCCGCTCGAAGGCGGGCAAACGGCGAGTGGTGCCGAAAGCCTTCACGGAGGCGGCAATCGCGGCTTCGGCATGTTCGCGCCGCGCCTGCGTAACTCGTCCGACCACGCTGCCATCGAATGGCGATCGCACTTCGACTACGTCGCCGTCTTGCATCCAACGGCCGTCGATAAAAAAACCGTGGGTCGCTACTGGCGTCTCCACTGGGACGATTGTCATTTCCGCCATGGTTGACCTCCGGAGTACAAACAGCGGTTTTGATTATAGGCCTTGGCAGGTGGTTGCTTTTTTTGAGGAAGCAGAATCATTAACCACGAGGGTAAATAAAGAGTCTGCCGATTCCGTCCGCTACAATGAAGACCGCCGACGCCCTATGACTGGCCTCGAAACCATCGCCGAACTTGCTCCACGCCTGCGGCGGAAGGAAGTATCTCCGCTGGAACTGACGCGGACTTGCCTGGATCGCATCGAGAAGCTCAATTCTGCGCTGAATGCATTTATTACGGTGAATACGGAGTCGGCGCTGGCGGAGGCGCGGGCCGCGGAAAATGAAATCGCTCGGGGGGATTGGCGCGGGCCGTTGCATGGCATTCCGATTGCGCTGAAGGACCTGATCGATGCCACGGGCACGCGGACAACGGCGGGCAGCGCACTTTACGAGAATCGCGTACCGACCGAAGATGCGGAAGTGGTTCGGCGCTTGCGACGGGCCGGCGCAGTGATTCTGGGCAAGAACAACCTGCACGAGTTCGCTTACGGGGGAAGCTCGCTGGTGAGTTTTTTCGGTGACGTTCACAATCCCCGGAATGGCGCGCATATCGCGGGAGGATCGTCCGGAGGATCGGCGGCCGCGGTTGCTGCCGGGCTTTGTTACGCGGCGATCGGGACTGATACGGCCGGCTCCATTCGTGAACCGGCTGCGCTGTGCGGGTGCGTTGGGCTCAAGCCGACTTATGGGCGCGTTTCTGCGCGGGGGGTGATTCCGCTTTCGTGGTCGCTCGATCACGTTGGTCCGCTGGCCGCGAGTGTGGGCGATGCGGCGGTTGTGCTGCAGGCGGTTGCGGGATACGATCCGCACGACGTATGCAGTGCGGATGTTCCTGTGGGCGATTATTCTTCCGCTCTGCGCGACGGGACGAAGAATCTTCGCATCGGTATTCCGCGCTCGCATTTTTATGACGATCTTCATGATGAAGTCCGCGCGGCGGTGGACGCGGCGCTTGCCGTGATCGGCACTTTGGTGGCGGAAGTTCACGATTTGCAGCTCGATATTCCTGCGGATCGAACGGTGCAAGCTGCGGAATCTTACGCTTATCACGCCGAGAATGTTGCGCGAACGCCGGAGTTGTACCAGGCGGAGACGGTGCGGCGGATTCGCTCGGGCGAAAAGATTTCAGCGGCGGAATATATTCAGCGGCGGCAGGAGTTGGACTGGGAACGGCGTCGCGCTCGCGATTTCTTCGCCGAAGTGGATTTGCTGGTCACGCCTACGACGCCCATCGCGGCGCCGAGGATTGCGGAGCTGAAGCAAGATCCGGCGGCGCTGCGTCCGGCGGATCTTACGTTGCTGCGCAACACGCGGCCGTTTAACGTGTGGGGGCTGCCAGCGATCTCAGTGCCTTGCGGCTTTACCAAGGGCGGGCTGCCTATCGGGCTGCAGATTGCAGGGGCGCACTGGCGCGAGGATCTGGTGCTGCGGCTGGCTTATGCGTACGAGTCGGCGACGGCATGGCACGGGCGGTATGATGGGTGTAAAATGGATGCCGTTTTTTGAGCATAACTCTGTGCTCAGGAGGATACTGCGATGACTCACAACAGCAAACTAGAGCTCGGATCGTTGCTCGGGCTTTTTCTGTTGCTTCTGTTTCTGCCAGTTTTTGCGCAGGCGCAGAATCCGTACGATACCTTCAAACAGTTTTCCGCGACCGGCGTGACAAGCGGGAAGACCGGTGAGCACACTATGAAGATTTACCGCTCCGGCGACAAAATGAGAACGGATATGGCAACGACGGGCTACATGATCATAGATATGAGCGAGCACACGGCTTACATGGTTATGAATGGCATGTGCATGCAGATGCCCAAGACTGCCGACTCAGAACAGAACCCTTTTACGCAAGCCCAGGACGCCACCTACGAGCGTACGCCGGCGGGCACTGACGTGGTGGATGGCCATCCCTGCAAAGTGGAGAATGTGACGGTCACGCCTCGCAATGGCCAGCCCATAAAAAGGAAGGTTTGGGAAGCGGAGGACCTGAAGGGCTTTCCAATAAAATCTGAGATGCAGACCAGCAAGGGCACCATCACAATGGAATACAAAGACGTAAGTTTCAGCGAACCGCAGGCCTCTCTATTTGCTCATCCGGAAAATTGCCGGCAAATGCCTTCGATGCCTGGCGGGCCCCATTGAATGCACTCACACCGTGCGCATGTCGAGGCGCTTTCCCAAGGCTTTTAGGGTGGCGGCGATGCCGTCGATGCGGGAGGTGTGCTGGGCGTGGGTGAGGCGGTTAACCAGCGGTGCCGTCCCTTGCGGGACTGGTTCTGTCGTTGGCGCTTGTACCCGGCACTGCCGTGCCGGGCTATCATCGGCCGCCCCTGCGGGCTGATTCTCCCTTCACTTCCTACCCACAGCTTACGCCGTGGGCTGTACTCTTTCGCCGCTTCGCGGCTCCTTAGTCCACGGTTCTGACGTCATCCGGCAGCATGAGGACGAAGGTGCAGGTGCCGGTGGTGGTGGAGCAGGAGAGGATGCCGCGGCGGAGGATTTTTACGGGGGTGTCGTCGGGGAAGGTGACGCGGTATTCGGCGGTGCGGAGGGCGTCGGTGAAGCGTTTGAGTTTTTCGTCGCCGCTGGCAAACTTTACGCCTTCGACGGTGGCGGTGGCGTTGGGGCCACGGCTTAGGAGCACGAAGAAGTCTGCGGTGGCGTCTTCTTTGGCGACTTTGCCGAGGTCGATGGTGCGGGTGCGTTGCAGGTCTTCTTTGTATTTCGCGACGGCGGCGTCGGCTTTGGCGTCACCTCCGCTGAGGGAGGCGAGACGGCCGCGGGTTTCAGGGTTGGGACGCAGGGCGCTGAGGGATAGGGCGTAGGTTCGCAGGGCTAAATCTTTGTCGCCGCGCTTTTCGTAGATCTGGGCGAGATGGTCGCCGACTTCGCCGTGGCCGCCGAGTCCCCAGGCGGCGGAGACGTATTTTTCGGCTTTATCGAGGTTGCCTTCGGTGAAATAAACCCAGCCGAGAGTATCCCAGTAAGCGACGAGCGATGGGACCAGAGGGAGCTCCTGCGGGGTGAGGCGGTCGAGCGACAGGTTGCGGAGGGCGGCGGTAGTGGCGGAGACGGCGGACTCGGCGTACTGCTGAGCGCGATCGAGATGAGACTTTTTCAGCGAAAGTTGGTACGCGATGTTGTTCCACACGAGCGGGGTGGCGGAGAGTTCGACGGCGTGGTCGAAGGTGGCGAGTGCTTTATCGTCCTGACCGAGGTTGAGATAGGCATCGCCGAGGCTGACTTGCAGTTCGGGATTGTCCGGCGTAAGCGAAGCGGCTTTTTCCAGCTCGGGCGCAGCGAGGTCGTACTTGTGCCATTCGGAATACATTGAGCCCAGGCCGGCATGAGCGAACTTGTCGAGGGGATTGATTTCAATCTGTTTGTTGAAGGCGGTGACGGCATCGTCGTATTTGCGCTCCTGCCAGTAGGCACGGCCGAGGGCGTTGTAGGCGTACTCGTCGTAGGGATTGATTTCGATTTGTTTTTTGAGAGCGGCGATGGCGTCGTCGTTCTGGCGGAGAGCAATATAGGCGGCGGCGAGGAGGTTCCAGGCATATTTGTTTTTGGGGTCGACCTCGGTGGCACGCTTGAGAAGCTGAACGCCCATGGTGAGATTGCCGCCGTTCATGGCGGCGCGTCCGCTTTCGACGAGGTCGTCGGCTTTCATGTCGGCGGGGGGAGTGGGGGAACCGGCGACGGTGTTTTCGACGGAAAGAAATTGACCTAAGTCGGAACCAACGGCGCGGCGAAAGGCTTCGTAATCCTCGGCGCGGGGAGCGGGGAGTTCGTCTTGACGAAGGGTGAGGGTGCGGGCAGCGGTGAAGGTGGTTCCTTCCAGCTTGTACGTGGCTTGATATTCCGCGTAGTCGCGCTTCAGGGAAAACGGCAGTGGGGCGTGGGCGGTGTATTTGGCGGGAAGTTCGAGCTTGATGTGGTAGATGTAGTCGGCCTTGGGGCCGAGCTTGAGCGGTTCGGAATCGGCGTCGCGGTCGTCATCGTTATTGCTGAGATCGGGCAGATTGAACTGGCAGAGCGGCAGAGCGAGGTTGGACTTTTTCTTGGACCAATCGAGGAAGTTGGGCCGGCTGACGTCGTAGGACATGGTGAAGGGCTCGCGAGTGGCGGCGGGATCGCTGATTTTCAGGTTGGTGACATCGCCGCCCATGCCGGCGTTGACGTTCTCGACGACGCGCTGCCATTGGGATTCGGGAACGCGGCGGAAGATGGAGCGCAGCAGGAGTTCTTCGTCGCCGCGGAAGGTGTAGTGAACGTGGGCTTCGAGTTTGCCGATGTCGTTGATTTTTCCATCGACTTCGGAAATTTCGCTATCGGGCATGGGAGTGCTGGCGGGGGTTTCTTCGAGGTGCGGCGTACCGGAGGCGGGGATGACCAGCGCCTGCTTTTTCCGCAGACTATAGGCCAACAGGCGGAAGGGAGCTACTTCGCTGGTGGTGTCCATCCAGACTTCTTCTTTTCCCATGGGCAGCATGGTGATGACGTGATCGAACTGCGAGGGCGAGGGCATGTCAGGATCGAGCTTGCGGCTGGAGTTGATGAGGACGGAAGACGCGTGGAACCCTTCGGCTTCGAGCAATGAGGCCAGCAAGGTGTGCTTGTCTTTGCAGTCGCCGTATTGGTTGTGGAGAACGTCGCCGGAGGCGTGCGGCTGGTAGCGGCCTAAGCCGAGCGACAGGCTGACGTAGCGGAAATTCAGCGCGACGAAGTCATAGAGGGCTTCAACTTTGTCTAGATCGGTGTTGAGGCCCTTGGTGAGTTCTTCTGCTTTGGCGCGAACTTCGGGCGAGGGGGCGCGACGGTCTTTCTCCAGACCGGCGTACCAGAGTCCGATCTGTTCCCAACTGACGAAGGTGGTTAGCTGAATGTCGGGGCGTTCGTCGTCGGGATTTCTTTTTTTCTTTTTGTCTTTGTTCCTGGCTTTATCTGAGTCTTTGTTTTTCTGGTCGTCTTCGCGTTCGAGGTGGGAACTGGTCCAGTGGTAAATGCGGCGGCCGTGGTCTTCGGAAATCTTCGGATCCATGCCCGGTTTATTTTTTAACTTGAGCGGACGGTCGGAGGGAACGTCGACGTCGACTTCTTCGTCCAGGTCGATGTTGCTTTTGTCGAATTCGTAGTCCGCCCAGAACTCGCCGGGAGCCAGCGCGGTGTGAATGACCGTCACGATGTGGTATTCGAGCACTTCGCCCGGGCGCAGGCCGGGCACGGTAATGTGCTTCACTCGATAATCCGTGTAAACCGGAGCTTGCTGCTCGAGGGGAGCGCTGAGGTCCTGCACGGCATCTTCGCCGGCTTTTACGACGGAGCCATCGGCTTTGATGACGCGCAAGTAGTCCATTTCAACGCGTTCGTTGGCGGAGTTATAGCCGACTTGAATCTGGCCCCACTGCTGAACTCCGGCCTCACTTTGCACGCGGACGCGAGCGGTGGTTTCCTTGCGGCCGGTGCCGTCGTTTTCAAAGTGGTAAAGCGATCGGTATTGCTCGACGACAAAGGCCTCCTGGGAGTAGTCGTGCTTTGGTTCGTCGGGTTTCGAAGGCGCGATCTCGGCGGCATTTTTCGCTTTGGCGGGAACGCTGGAGTCGGTGGGGGCCTGACCCGATTGGGCTGAGGCGAAGGGAGCGGCCAGGGCGCACACCACAAGAACCGGCAGAAGGAAACTACGCATTAGGTAATAGTAAGGCCTTTGGTGGGGAAATCCCAAGGCAAGGGGAGGTGTCGAGCTTCGCTCGACGGACAGCCGAGGGAAGCTGTACCCCCATTTAACATGTGACGAACATCACATTTCCTTGTTTATCGATCACAAAACCGTAGTAGAATGCGGCCAGATAGTCTTGTCTGGCCATGTCGCCGGGCAGGCGTGACGCATAACGTAATTGCGCCACGATCTTTCCGTTCGGAGGTTTTTCTGGCATGGAAGATCGGGCCCCAGCAGTCTCTGGTTCACAGGAGTCTTTCCCTACACCGTCCACCACAGGCAAGCACCATGAAGGGCGCGGCGCGTGGGTTCTCACCGCTTACGGTATATCTGGACTGGCTCTTTTCGGCATTTTGGCCTATTTTTTTTCCGACTTCATCGCTCACTAGTGAAGGGTCCGGAAGTGACGAGCGGGTGTGCGCGTCCGCGGATGTGCAGGTAGTGTAGGCAAGAATTTCCGGCTTCCGGATGCGAGACTTCTCCGGCGGCCACTCTCTTCGAACGTGTTACAATGAGCGGCCTTAGAAGCTAAGGCTTCGCGAGCAATCCAGCGTTTCCCCACAACCGAAGTACCGAGACTGACAACGAGATAGCGCAGAACCCGTGGCCAAGAAACCCACGCCCGCAGGAACGCCCATCACCTACGCCGACGCGGGTGTGAACATCGACCGCGCCAACCGCACCAAACAGCGCATCAAGTATCTGGCGCACAAGACCTTTACGCGGGGCGTGCTCAGCGAAATTGGCGGCTTTGGCGGGCTGTTCGCGGTGGACAAAACAAAATATCCGGATCCTATCCTGGTCTCCAGTGTGGATGGAGTGGGGACGAAGCTGAAGATAGCCTTCGAAATGGGTTTGCACTCTACGGTGGGAGCGGACCTGGTGAACCACTGCGTCAACGACATCGCCGTGCAGGGTGCGGCGCCGTTGTTTTTCATGGACTATCTGGCTACGGGAACATTGGATCCCTCGGTCGCGGAGCAGGTGGTGGAAGGCATTGCCGATGCCTGCAAGCATAACGGCTGCGCGCTGATCGGGGGCGAGACCGCCGAGATGCCGGGTTTTTATCCCGATGGCGAATACGATCTGGCGGGATTTATCGTGGGCGTGGTGGAGCGGGACCGCATCATCACGGGCAAGGATGTGCAGATCGGAGACGTGGTTCTCGGCCTGCCTTCGAATGGCCTGCACACCAACGGATACTCGCTGGCGCGCAAGCTGCTGTTCGAAATCGCGCATTACTCTCCCGACGACTACGTGAACGAGATCAAGAACAAAGTGGGGAATGAACTGATGCGGACGCACAAGAGCTACTGGCCCGCGCTGCGGAAGCTGATCGATGGGCAGTGCGTTTCCGCACTGGCGCACGTTACGGGGGGTGGCATCACGGAAAATCTGCCGCGCGTTCTGCCGCGCGGCACGGCAGCTTTGATTGAGCTTGGTTCCTGGCCGGTGCTGCCATTGTTCGAGCACTTGCAGCAGTTGGGCAACGTTCCTCAAGAGGAGATGTTGCGCACATTCAATATGGGGTTGGGGATGCTGGTGGTGGTTCCGCTGGCGAAGTTTAAGAAAGCCCAGGGCGTGCTCGATCGCGTGGGAGAAAAAGCATACACTGTCGGCCGCATCGTGAAGGGCGAGAGGAAAGTGATTTACAGCTGAGCGCCGAATCACCACGGAGACACGGAGAAACCCTTAAAGACTTATGTATTCAGTGGCACGAACGGTGACGCTCGCCCGGGCCTCTCGAATTTTCAATTTCAGAATTACTCCGTGTCATCGTGGTGAATTATTATTGCCGTGCTGAAGACTTCCATGAAATTCCTAGGTATTCTTCTCTCCGGACGCGGGTCGAATTTTGTTGCTATTGCAGACAGCATTGATGCAGGGCGCATTGCGAATGCGCGGATTGCGGTCGTCATCTCCAACAAGGCCGATTCTCCTGGGATTGAAACGGCGCGCCAGCGCGGGCTGAATGCGCTAGTGATTCCGTCGAAGGGCAAGGCGCGTGAAGAGCACGATCGCGAGATGGTCGCCGCGCTGAAAAAGAACAAGGTCGATCTGATCTGCCTGGCGGGATATATGCGGCTGCTGTCTCCGTGGTTCGTGCAGCAGTTTCCGCGAAGGATTCTCAATATTCACCCGTCGCTGCTGCCGGCATTTCCTGGACTCGAAGCGCAGGAGCAGGCTTTCGCCTACGGAGTGAAAGTTTCTGGATGCACTGTGCATTTCGTGGATGAGGAACTGGATCATGGGGCCATCGTCGTGCAGAAGACAGTCCCGGTGCTCGACGGCGATGACGAACATACTCTGGCCGCTCGTATTCTCGAGCAGGAACACATCGCGTACACGGAAGCGATCAACGTTGTGCTCGGGGGAAACTTCGAAATTGCCGGGCGGCGATTGAAGAAAAAGAAATAGAGGATCTACAACTCGAAATCTTTTGTCATCCTCACGATGGGCAGCGTTTCTCCGTTTCCCAGCGGAACCTTCTGATTTTCGACTGCCGCGTAGCCTTTCGCCCGATAAAAAGCTACGCCGCTCAGGGTTGCGCCCATCTCAAAGCGCGTGAAGCCGGCTTCGCGGGCGGCATTCTCGCAGGCTTCGAGAATCAAACTGCCAATACCGCGGCGCGCCCAGTTTGGATGGACGAAGAACGCGCGAATCTTCGCCGCGTCTTGGGCGGGGTTGAGAAGCGAGTCTTCTCGTCCGGCGTATTGATCGCCGCCGAATAAAGTTTGGCGCTTGCTCCATCCGCCACAGGCGACAACCTCAAGCTGGCTCTGCTCGTTCATGAACTCTGCGACAAAATACGTTCCATCTACGATGAGCTGACTGTCGACGCCGTACACGGACTGCAGCGCACCTTCAATCTGCGCGGGCGAATAATCTCCGGCTTGCAGGCCGCGCACCGAAGCCTCAATCACTTCGCGCAATCGGGGAACGTCTGCCGAAGTAGCCTTTCGTAGGTGGATGTTGGTTGCTGTCATGAGCCTCAAACTCTCGCAACAATTCTAACTTCCGCATTCTGACTTCTGCGTTTCTTTATAATGACCTTTCCCATGTCAACCTTCGCATCAGTCGACGAACAACTGACGTATCTCAAGAAGGGCTCTGCGGAAATTATTCGCGAGTCCGATCTGCGCGCCAAGCTGGAGAAGTCGCGCGCCACGGGCAAGCCACTGCGCGTGAAACTCGGCATGGACCCGACCGCTCCCGACTTGCATTTGGGACACACAGTGGTTCTGCGCAAGCTCAAACATTTTCAGGATCTCGGCCACACTGCAATTTTTCTGATCGGCGATTTTACCGGCATGATTGGCGACCCGACGGGGCGCTCGGCCACGCGTCCGCCGCTCACCCGTGAGCAGATCGAGCAGAATGCCGAGACTTACAAAGCGCAGGTTTTCAAGATTCTCGATCCGCAGAAAACCGTGATCGACTTCAACCGGCGCTGGTTCGGCCAATTCACCGCTGACGATTTCGTGCGCTTAATGGCGAAGTACACCGTCTCGCAACTATTGGAGCGCGAGGACTTTCACAAAAGATTCCAGGACGAGAAGCCTATCTCCATGCACGAGTTGCTCTATCCGCTGGTGCAGGGCTATGACTCGGTTGCGCTTGAAGCCGACGTGGAACTTGGGGGCACGGACCAGCGTTTCAATCTGCTGGTGGGGCGCGAACTGCAGCGGGCTTATGGGCAGGAATCGCAGGTGGCATTGACCACGCCGATTCTCGAAGGCCTTGACGGTGTACAGAAAATGTCGAAGTCGCTGGGGAATGCGATTGGCATTCACGAGCCGCCGCTGGAAATGTACGGGAAGATCATGAGCATCTCCGACGAGATGATGTGGAGGTATTACGAGTTGCTGACGGATGTGCAGGTGGCTGAGATCGAGAAGATGAAGCGGGAAACGCATCCGATGCAGGCGAAGAAGGATTTGGCGCGGAGAATTGTGGGGGATTTTCATTCGGAGGAAGCGGCGGCGAAGGCGGGGGAGGATTGGGGGAAGCAGTTTCAGAAGAATGAAGCTCCCGACGTGCTGGAGCAGATCACTGTTCCGATTTCGAAGATCATGATCGGTTTTGGCGAGGCGATCGGAATACAGAACCCTCCGCCCGATGTTCACGTTCTCGCTGGAGATCGCCGGCGCCCAGTTGCAATGCTGGTGCGAGTGGATAAGCTGCTGCTCGAAGCGGGGCTCGCCGAATCAGCCTCCGACGGCAGCCGTAAGGTGAAACAAAGAGCGGTTGAGATTGACGGTGAACTTGTAGAGAAACCTAAGCTGGCCGTGCCTTCTCCCGCTCGACCTCTCGTCATACGTGCAGGCCGATCCATGAAGATGGTAATGATTACATAGCTTGGCTTTTCTCCGTGCCTCTGTGTCTCCGTGGTGAATTCTGCTACCCTCGACCGCGCATATGCGGACGGCCGCCATTTTCGGGCTGGGATGTTCTCCGAAGTACCTCCGGCCGTTCCAGACTGATCAGACTATCGAATGGCGGATTGGGCTGCCGTCGGCGGCGGATGAGGCTGACATCATCCTGCTGTTTGGGGGCGATGGGACCGTTCATCGCCAGTTGAGCCAGTTGGTGAAATTGAAACTGCCGGTATTGATTGTGCCGGCCGGCAGCGGGAACGACTTTGCGCGCTCTCTCGGGCTGCGCGGGGTGCGCGAATCACTTGCAGCGTGGCGGCGCTTTTGCGCGCAACGAGACAACGTCCGCGCCATCGATCTGGGAACCATTACTCCGCTCGAAGCCGCGGGCGGGGCCCCTTCGACTGACGCTCAGGGCAGGTCCGCGCCACACGGGTCTCCACGATATTTTTGCAGCGTGGCGGGGGTGGGGCTGGATGCCGAAGTGTCGCGGCGTGCCAATGCTTTGCCGCGCTGGCTGCGTGCGCACGGCGGGTATGCGCTAACTCTGGTTCCCACCATCTTTCGGTTTGCTCCGTTCGGCGCGAAAATTATGACTGCGGACGATGCCGGCCGGTGGACCACGCGCAGCGATGGGCCCATCCTCTTGGCAGCTTTGCCAATACTGGCGTATACGGTGGCGGTATGAAGATTGCGCCGCATGCGCAAATGGACGATGGCCAGCTCGACGTCTGCGTGGTCGGCAGCGTTGGTCCCCTAAAGCTTGCCTGCATGTTTCCAACGGTTTACTTTGGACGCCACTTGTGCATCCGCGAAGTGGATTATTTTCAGGCCGCGCGTATCCGCGTGGAAACTGAGGTCCCGCTCGATATTTATGCGGATGGCGAATACGTCTGCCGGACGCCAGTTGAGGTAAACGTCCAGCGCGGAGCGCTGAACGTGCTCACACTCTAGCTCCGGTGCTAAACTTTCCTCATGTCTGAACCACGTTCCCGAACCTTGCTCTGGATTCTGATTGGCGGAGGAGCATTCTTCCTCTTTGTGCTGGCGGTATTCTCGCTGGTTTATCTGACGTTGCACGCGGGCAGCAATGAGGCTTCATTCGGAGGCTTCGGCGACCGCATTGGCGTGGTGGACCTGGACGGTGTTATTCTCTCGCCGCAGCCGGTGGTTGGGGAACTGAAGAAGTTTGCCGACGACTCTTCTATCAAGGCCATTATTCTGCACGTGAATTCGCCGGGAGGCGGGGTGGCCGCGTCGGAGGAGATTTACCGCGAGGTCAAACGAATTCGCGAGGAGAGAAAAAAGAAGATTGTGGTGTCGATTGAAACCGTGGGAGCGAGCGGGGCCTATTACATCGCTTCGGGATCGAACAAAATTTATGCCGACGACGGCAGCATCGTGGGGTCGATCGGAGTTATCGCGGAGTGGGTAAATTATGGCGATCTGTTGAAGTGGGCGAAGCTGAAAAATATTGTGTTTAAGACCGGGGAGTTTAAGGACACGGGCAATCCGGCGCGGGATCTCACTCCCGCCGAGCAGGCCTACATGCAGTCGCTGATCGACAATATGTTCGGGCAATTCGTGCAGGCGGTGGCCGACGGCCGCGGGATGAAGTTCGACGATGTGAAATCCATCGCCAACGGCAAGGTGTGGACTGGCGAACAGGCGCTCTCTATGAAGCTGATCGATAATGTCGGCGACTTCGAGGCCGTCGTTAAGGACACGGCGAAGTCGGTGGGGATCTCAGGCGAGCCGACCCTGGTGCATCCGGAGAAGGACCGCAAGACGCTGCTGGATTTATTGATGGGCGACGTTTCGCAGTATCTGCCGGACACGGAGAAAATGCTGGAGCAGCATGTTGGGTTCTACTATTTGTGGAAGTGAAAGACAGGTCTTGGGTGTTAGGTCTTGGGTGTTGGGGGGCCTTGTCGAATCTCGGCCGGCACTAACCTATGACTTAGAATCTAAGATCTGACTCCCGGCGGGAGCGCTGGCCCAAAGCCGTGACTTGCGGACAACCCCTGAAATTTGAGAAGGTTATGGAGGTTGCCAGGAGCGAAGAACCATTATGACAAAAGCCGACCTGATCGATGAAGTCTCGCGTTTAGCGGAACTTACGCGCAAAGACAGCGAAGTGATCGTGGAAACGATCTTTGACAGCGTGGTGCGTTCTCTGCGCGCGGGCGACAAGATCGAGATACGCGGCTTTGGCAGCTTCCGTACGCGGCAGCGCAAGCCTCGCACGGGACGTAATCCAAAGACCGGCGAAAAGGTTGAGGTGCCGGCTAAGAAGATTCCTTTCTTCAAGCCCAGCAAGGAGTTGAAGGACTTGGTAAACGAGGGGATCGGCGAGCCCGTGGCTGCGCCTCCGCCGACAGCCGCGGGCCCGCCAACGGCTTAGAAAGTCAGAAGTCAGAAGTCAAAATGCAGAAGTCAAAATGCAGAAGTAAGAGCGAATTCGCCTTTACTTCTGCATTTTGACTTCTGACTTCTGACTTTTTCCGCGTCACGCTCGGATCCCCACCACTCCCATCATCCGTCCAGTTTTGCCCTTTTCTGCGCGATAGGAAAACAGCAGGTCGGTTCGGCAGTTGGTACACAGAGGCGAGGCTGCGATGCTCTTCGCGGGAACTCCAACCGCCAACAGTTGTTGACGATTCGCTTCCACCAGGTCGAGGAATATTTTCTTTGGCAACTCACTATGGCCGGGGGCGCGCGCGGTGAGAAATAACATGGGATATTTTTCACGCACGGGATTGACCTCTTCGACCACACGGAACAACTTCGCCGCATAGGTGAACTGAGAGTCAAACTGGTCTCGAACTTCCGGGCCCACTGCGTAACAGCAGCCGTGAATGCCGGGGCCAATGGCGGCTTTCAGATCGCGCGGACGGCTGCCGAAGTAGCGGCGCATCTCGCCCACTCCTTTTTCCACAATCCGCTTCACCGTACCCCGCCAGCCAGCGTGAAACACACCTACGGCATGCCGCTTTGGGTCGACAAGAATGACCGGCAGGCAATCGGCAGTTTGAATCGCGAGCAAAAAACCGGGGGTTTCGGTGATCATTCCATCTCCTACAAGCTGGGATTCCGCAGGCGAATCGACGAACCGAATTATGTCGGAGTGAACCTGGCGTAGCGTCACCAGCCAAAGGCGGGAGCCTCTACCCAACTCGTCCTGCGCGCCGAGTTTAGTTAGAAACGCTGCCCGGTTGCGCTCGACTGCGGCTTTCGAATCGTCTTTGGTGAATCCCAGGTTGAGTGCGTTCTTCCCATATACGCGCGAGAAGCCGCCCACACGGGTGGAAAATCCGTGAACGAGCCAGGGTATTCCGCTCAAATGTTGGGAAGAAAGAATATTAAGTTTCGTTTCCGGAGAAAGGCGCTTCGGCACTTGATCATGTTACCCGAAGCGTTCATCTGGGCGGAGCGGGGACATGCCGCGACCCGACTGCACAGTTGATCGACATTCATACTTTGCTTATAGCAGAGGCTTCGGGCATCACCAGTCTGGGGCGGCGCGAAATGCTGACTCGATTTGAAATTCATGTTGAGGGCGAACCAGGGCGTCAGAGGCTGCCGCATGAAAGGCGCGCACCGGCGGTGACATCAGGCTCGGCGTGCGTTGCGCTGCGCCCAGCGTTGCCGCACGCCCGCTAGAAACTTCTTTTTGTCTTCCCGCATTAGCCGGACTAGCGCCTGATTGCCGGTTTCTTCGTGCGCGGCTGCCCAAAGCACCATCTCAGTGAGAACCGGCGCCAGATCGATTCCCTTCTCGGTCAGAAGGTAAGTCACTTTGCGTTTGTCCCCAGGATCAGGCTCGGTAGTGATGATTCCATAATCAACAAGCTTGCGGAGACGATCGGCCAGGATATTGGTCGCGATGCCTTCATAGCACTCCATGAATTCCTTGTAGCTCCGGAAGCCACGCAGCATCATGTCACGAACGATAAGCAGGGACCAGCGGTCGCCCAACATTTCCACGGAAGCGTTCAGCGGACACTCGGACCGGCGCTTTGGCCCGGGTTTTTTCGGCATGATTTAATTTAGCAATATCACTTGCAATTTACAAGTAATATTGGTATACATTCCGCCTAGCAGGCGATCGACGGCTGATCCGTAGACGGCTCAGGCCGTTTTCCATCTCAAACGCCAGGGCTCAGGAGCAATCAATGAACGGAAAGCTGGCTCAGACAATCGCATTGGCAACATTCGCACTCGCTCTCGTGCTGGGCGCGGCGCGGCAAGCGCAAACACAGGACCAAAAAAATCCCTATCCGAGCATGGCTCCGCTGGACCAATACATGATGGCTCGTGAGACCGAGATCGCCCTGGCACGGAGCGCGGCCCCAGAGTCCATTTCACGCGATGCCGAGGTCATGGTCCTTGGACGTCATGGTTACGAAACCGCAGTCAAAGGCAAGAACGGTTTCGTGTGTGTGGTAGAACGATCGTGGACCGCTGGAATCGACGATCCGGAGTTCTGGAATCCCAAGCTGCGCGGTCCCATCTGCTTCAACCCGCCAGCTGCGCGAACCTATCTTCCACTCACCATCAAGAAGACCGAGTGGTTATTGGCTGGACAATCCAAAGCTCAAATCTTCGAAAGCATAAAAGCCGGCCTCGACAAGAAGGAATTGCCCCCGCCGGAACCTGGCGCGATGTGTTATATGCTGTCAAAGCAAGGGTACCTAAATGATCGCGCCGGGCATTGGCACCCCCACCTAATGTTTTTCGTTCCGCAAGCCGACGCTCACACTTGGGGCGCAGGCCTGCCAGGCTCGCCGATTCTGGCAACTGAGGACCCTCAGGACCGATTGACGGTATTCCTGATTCCGGTCGGCAAGTGGTCGGATGGAACAGATGGACCCGCGGACGACGCACACTGACGTGCGATCTCGACAATGCGAATGCAGGAAAGACTCTCGAACTCTTGGGGAAATAGGAATGCGCAAAGTAATTGTTTCCAATCTGGTGTCGCTGGATGGATTCTTCGAGGGCGTGAACAAGGAATTGGATTGGCATGTCGTGGATGAAGAGTTTCATGCATACGCCAAAGACATGCTACGCAAGGCCGATACCCTGCTGTTCGGCGCGGCAACTTACGAAGTTATGGCAGCCTACTGGCCAACCGCTCCTTCGGATGAAATCGCAGACAGGATGAATGGTCTGTCCAAGATTGTTTTTTCCAAGACTCTGAAAAAGGTAGACTGGAATAATTCGAGACTCGTTAGCACCAGCATTCAGGAAGAAGTCTCGAAGCTGAAACAACAGCCGGGCAAGGATATCGTAATCCTGGGCAGCGCCCAACTCGCATCGTTCCTTTTGCCATTGGGGCTGATCGATGAATACCGGGCCATCCTGAATCCCGTTCTCCTGGGCGGCGGCAAGCCGCTGTTCAATGGCATAACGGAAAGGATCCACCTGAAACTTATAACCACGAAGGTCTTTGGTTCGGGCGTCGTTCTGCTTAGCTACCAGAGAGCATGACAAAGAAAAACCCACGGGAGGCGCAATGAGCAAGGTACGAGTACTGGTAGGTACACGCAAGGGGGCATTCGTTCTGACGGCGGACGGCAAGCGCGACAAATGGGAGGTCAGCGGGCCGCACTTCGCGGGCTGGGAGATGTATCACGTGAATGGATCGCCAGCGGATCCGAATCGGCTGTATGCGTCGCAATCCAGCGGATGGTATGGGCAGATCATTCAGCGCTCCGACGATGGCGGACAGACGTGGCATCAGCCGGGAACGCCGCCGGGAGAACCGCCTGCGCCAGGGCCTCCGAAGGCCGCGAGCAACAAGTTCGTCTACGATGCGTCTGCCGAAACCGGCAAGCCACTGACCACGCATCAGTTTTACGACGGGACGCAGCATCCGTGGGAGTTCAAGCGGG
The DNA here is from genome assembly GCA_963818865.1 of uncultured Acidobacteriaceae bacterium. Taxonomy (GTDB): domain Bacteria; phylum Acidobacteriota; class Terriglobia; order Terriglobales; family Acidobacteriaceae; genus Sulfotelmatobacter. The sequence goes on along the minus strand of CAWFTQ010000009.1, from coordinate 131,456 downwards.
TGTGGCATCTGGAGCCGTCGCTCACCGATCCCGGTACGGTTTACGCTGGAGTGGAAGACGCCGCCATCTTTCGCTCGACGGACGGCGGCGAGAACTGGAAGGAACTCCCCGGCCTGCGCGGACATGGCACTGGCCCCAAATGGCAGCCGGGCGCGGGCGGCATGTGCCTGCACACCATCATTCTCGACCCCAGCGATCCTGAGCGGATGTGGATTGCCATCTCAGCCGCAGGAGCATTTCGCACCGACGACGGCGGCAAGAGCTGGAAACCGATCAATCGCGGACTGTATTCGAAATACATTCCAGACCCAACTGCCGAGGTTGGCCACTGCGTTCACCACATCGCGATGAACCCATCGCGACCGGGTGTACTGTTCATGCAGAAGCACTGGGACGTGATGCGAAGTAATGATGCCGGCGATTCCTGGCAGGAAATCAGCGGGAACCTGCCTACTGACTTTGGATTCGCGATCGACGTGCATGCGCACGAGCCGGAGACGCTTTACGTGGTGCCGATCAAAAGCGATTCGGAGCATTTTGTTCCGGAGGGCAAGCTGCGCGTCTTCCGCAGCCGCAGCGGCGGGAACGAATGGGAGCCATTGACGAAGGGATTGCCGCAAAGCAACTGCTACGTCAACGTGCTACGGGATGCCATGGCTGTCGATTCGCTGGATGAGTGCGGGATTTATTTTGGCACCAGCGGAGGACAGGTCTACGCCTCGGCGGATGCGGGAGATAGCTGGGCTCCGATTGTGCGGGATTTGCCGGCCGTGCTTTCGGTGGAGGTGCAGACGCTAACATGATCCGCGTCATCCTCCCGCCACATCTGCGAACCCTGGCGCACGCCGGCAGCGAGGTAACGCTTGAGGTCGAAGGCCCGGTCACACAGCGCTCGGTGCTCGACGCGCTGGAGGCCCGCTATCCCATGCTGCGCGGTACCATTCGAGATCAGGTCACGCAGCAGCGCCGGCCGTTCTTGCGATTCTTCGCCTGCGAGGAAGACCTTTCCCACGAGTCGCCAGACACACCGCTGCCCGATGCGGTTACTTCTGGGAAAGAGCCTTTTCTCATCATCGGGGCCATCGCTGGCGGATAGGTTTCCTAATCGCTCACCCAAAACCCCTTAAAGTGTCCGTCCGTCAAAATTCCTGAATCCAGATAGATGTATATACATCTATCTGACCATGAAGCCTTCGCTCCCAGTTCTGCCGTGCCTTTGCAGTAGTTTCCGCCGGACGTCGCGGGCGCTGACCCAACTTTATGAGCGGGCCTTGCGTCCCTTGGGCTTGCGTGGCTCCCAGTTCACGATCCTGCAAGTCCTCGCGCTCGCTGGAGATGTAACTCAGCGCCAGCTTGGGGAGATGCTCGCCATGGACAGCACAACCCTGACTCGTACGCTGGCAATAATGACCCGTCAGGGATGGGTCTCAGAGCACCGGGGCAAAGACCGCCGGCAACGATGGCTACGGTTGGCCAAAAGTGGAGAAGCCCAACTTCAGCGGGCCTTGCCGAAATGGGAACAGGTTCAATCAGAACTGCGCCGCCGCGTCGGAGGCCAGGTCTGGGAGAACTTATTTCAAGTGAGCAATCAAGTAACAAACGCTGCTATGACTCAAGGAGAATCGCTATGAAACGCTATGGAATGCTTACCAGTTCGTTGATCGTCGTTTGGTTCGTATTTGCTTTGGCCGCTTCGGCCTTGCAGGTTTTCAGCAACGCTTCGAATCGCATTGGACTGGCGGTTGCCATCGCCGCAGTGGTGCCAATCCTAGTGTTCTCGCTTTGGTTTGCCGGCTCGGAGAAATTCCGCCAGTTCACACTGTCTTTGGACGTGCGCCTTTTGACCCTGGCACAGGCGTGGCGCATTGTAGGATTCACCTTTGTCCTTTTGGAAGGTAAAAGCATGTTGCCCGCCATCTTTGCTTGGCCCGCGGGATACGGCGACATGGCCATCGGGGCGACAGCCACATTCGTTGCGTGGAAGCTGGCCACTCCAAATCATCGCCGAGGCTTTGTTCTTTGGCAGGCTCTGGGGATTACCGACCTGGTCACTGCAGTAGCCCTAGGCGTAACCGCGCCATTGCTTCGTCCGTATGGCCCTTCGATGGCCCCCATGACAGTGTTGCCACTGAGTCTGGTTCCAATATTCCTGGTCCCATTGTTTTTTATCTTCCATGTAATTTGCATCGCCCAGGCGAAGGCGTGGGTAGCGAAGCCTGGTTTGAGCGGCGGCCAGAACCCGAGGGCTCAAACGGCTTTTGGAGGCCCGAGCCCATCGGCCGCGAGCTGATGATCGAGATCGAGGGCGCGGACTTTTGCGGACTGGCGTTCCGAGTACCTGTCCGCTATAGTTTTACTAGCCATGTTTGAGGATTTCACGGCTACCGACCGCTGGACCAAGAAGCAGGTGCATTGCGTGTATCTGGCGTTGATCGTGGCCATCGCCACGCGGCACGCCGATGCTGTAGACATCAAATTTCTGGTCGATGGAAAAACGGTGTGGGTGGCACTGCCGCACCCTGCGTGGGTGGAGTACAAGAAGCGCACGGGCAGGGCGATCACGGATTCTTTGGCCGTTGAAATCGCCGGCCATTACCTACAAGCCGCGCTCGCGGCTGGCGAAGGGTTGGGCCGCGAGATGTACTCGCTTACGGTCGAGGAAACGTTGGCCCATCTGGAAGCCGTGGTTTCCGCGATGCAAGCGCCCGTTACCGCTTAGGAATTTCAGCGAGGCCCCGGAGCACCTTCACTTGCGCGAGCGGACGCGCTGGTACAGGTAACCGACAGCAGTATTTGTTGCTTCGTGGTTCCGCTGGTTGCTGACACGACAGCGGAATAGGTTCCGGCCTTCGCGCCGCTGGCCGCGCTAAGTTTAAGAACGCTGGTGCCTGATCCGGGAGCCCCAAGGCTGGGGTGCGTGAATGTGGCGGAGATTGCGCTGGGCAATCCGGTCACGGAAAAGGCGACGGGCGCATTGAAGCCTCCGCTGACCGTGACGGTCAGAGTGATGCTGTTGTTCGATCCGTCCTTAACCGTGAGAGAACTCGCGGAAGCGGTCGCGTGAAATGCGGGCGTGGCCGTGGTGTCGCTCCAGTGGCTGACCAAAACCAAACCATCGATGGAACCGAGGCCGGTAGCCTGATCGTATCCTGCTGTGGCGGCGAAACCGGTTTGCCCGGGTACGCTGTTGTTGCCGAGGGTGATGTCGTGAAAAACGCTGGCTCCGCCCGCCCGCTGCCTGGTGGCCAACGAATAGAACGCGGTGTTGGCATTGCCTTGCCGGGCTGCTGAGTTCTGCACCACAAGCGCCATTGCTCCGGCGAATGACGGCGCGGCGGCTGAAGTGCCACCGACAACATAGAGACCGCCGCTCTGGTAGATAAGATAGCCGTCGTGCCCGGCACTGGTGAGGGAAACATCAGGTACGTCCCGCTTGCCGTCGGCGGGAACTCCGCTTCCGGTTTGCCATGAGGGCTTGGCATAGATAGTGCTCATGCCTCCGCCGGTCGCCCACAAGCCGCCTGCGCTGCTCTCATTCCATGCGACTTCCGGTATGTAACTGACTGCCGATGACTGCGTGCCCGAAGCATTCGTCCGCGACCAGTAGAGAGATGGATGGGATGTGTCGTTGAACTCGGTTCCGCCGACACACACACTGTAGGGGGTGGAGCAAAGACCGTTGACTGCGCGCCCTTGGGTGGCACGGGAGGCGGATGCGGAATCGCATCCCGCGGCCCCGCTATCTCCCGACGAAACAAATACAGTGATGCCCTGCGCCGCGGCCTGTTGCCACAGGCTGTCGATGAAGCTGTTTCCCGAGGAGCCGAGTGCAGCCTCGCACAGACTGAAGCTCATGCTCATCACCGGCGCAAGATTGTGGCTCACGATGTACTGCGCGGAGAGATAGACGCCGTCACTGGAGCTGGTGGACTTGGAGACGACGAATTTGATGGCAGCATTCCGTGCCACCGCGCCCGACCACTCGACATCGAGATCGGCTTCGGTTTCTTCGCCCGAGCTGAAAATTCCGGGATCGGCGCCGTTGACGATGATCTGCGGATCGTTCGCGGGCAGATCGAACGAGGTGCGGAACTGGCGCACGTCCGCAATGTTGATGTTGGAGCGCGCCACGATGGCGATCGACTGTCCGCTGCCGTTGATGGATTGCTGATACAGCGGGGTAAGGTCATAGATGGTGGCGAAATCCGCTGGGGCGAGATAGTAGGAGCCGCTGTTGGTGAAGTCAGGGATTGGAATGCGGGCTCCGTTATTCATCGGTGCACTGCGAAAATCATGCAGAGAGACAACTCCTCCGACTACTCCGGCGAACGCTGCGGGGATTTCAGGATCGCTTGCGTTGGCGTGATGAACTTCATTGCCAATCTTGTAGGTATGAATCTGGGTGTGAAAGGCGGACTCTACCTGCGCTGCCGAGCCGCTGAATACAACCGATCCACGGCCAGCCGTAACCTCTGCCACTTCCATACCATGCGCCTGCAACCACGCGGTAACTTGCGCCGCGTCGGATTCGGAGACGCCGAAGCGCTCGCCATATTGTTCGGGAGTAAGCCACTGGTGAAAGTAAGGGGAGTCGGGATTATGTTGGGCGTCGAGCAACTGTTCGAGCGCATCCTGCTGGGCGGCGTCGGGCAGCAGGGTGAGGACCATGCCATCCATGCGATAGGTGGGCGAGACCGCGCCGGCGTCATATTGCGCGATGGCCAAGGGATGGCGGTTGCCACTCAGGATGATGCGCTGCTCATCGTCAATGAAAGTGGTGATCCGGTCTTGCGGTTGACTGAACAGCGGATTCGGAGGATCGGCTGGCGACTGCGCGCGGGCGGGTATGTCTTGAGAAAGCAAATTTAAGAAAATTGTTAGGACCAGCAGTGAAAATGTGCGACGGCGTGAAGGAGTTGCGAAGAACAGAAACATTCGACCTCCGAGGCGATTTGCGGCTCTAGCGTTTCATCGGCAGGATGAGGGCACACTTGAGGGATTAGACCGAAGTTTACGAGTAACCGGAGTAACCTGGGGACGGAACGAATCGATGAGCGTAGCGCATGGGTTGGGGCGGAAGTGCGGCGATCAGAAAGTCTTGTCGCTGAAGATTTCCGCGGTGAACGCCAGGAGGGTTGCTCCTTGTTGCCAGGCGTCCGGGGGCAGATGGGCTTTGCGGCAGGTTTGTTCGAGGAAGATTGTGCGGTCCCATTTGTGCTCGACGGCTACTTGGGGCAGCAGCAGGCCGCGGCGTCCGTGTTGGCTGATTAGTAGACCGTGGCGTCCGACTTCGACAGCTTCGGGGAGAATGGGTTGCGGCGGCGAGAGGATGCTTAGCTCGATTTCGAGATGAGGAGTTTCGTCTCTGGTGACAGGCGGGAAGCGGTTGTCTTCGAAGGCGGCGGCACGGGCGGTTTCCGCAACCGCACGGTAGACGGAAGAGGCAGGCAGAACATAGCCGACACAACCGCGCAACTGGGCACGCAGGTAGATCGACGTGAAGGCCCCGCGAGGTTCAGCCAGATGAGGAGTGGGAGGATCGAGAGTGATCGGGCGGCCCTCCAACGCGGAGGAAATGGAATCGTGCGCCAGACGCAGCAGCAGAGCGCGCTCTTGCGGAGAAAACTCCTCGGCCGAGAGTTGGGAGGAGGCAGCAGCTGGCGGCGAATTATGCAGTGGGGGCGACATCGGCATCGGGGGCCGGTTGCGGTTTGCGGCGGCGGCTAAGAATGAAAGCGCGGCGACGACGCTTGGAGACTTGCCGGTCAATCTTGGACCAGAACGCGGCGAAATAATCGACGGCGGAAATCAGCGAGACACAGACCACAAACCAGATGGCGGCATAGGCGATCCAGTGCACGGGGAAAATAAAGTTGCCGTAAACCGGCCACTCTTTCCAGCGATGGTCGAGAATGACGGCGACCACGGAGACGATCTGCACCACCATCTTGAACTTGCCGAGTTCGCTGGCTTCGATGGTAAAGCCGCCGGAGGCGGCGATGGAGCGCAAGCCGCTCACCAGAAACTCGCGGCCAATGATGATGACGGCGATCCACGCAGGAACCAAGCTCGGGTTGAACTGGACGAGAGTAACGAAGGCGGCGGCAATGAGAAGTTTGTCGGCCATGGGATCGAGCAGAATGCCCATGGTAGTGATCTGGCCGCGCTTGCGGGCGAGGTATCCGTCAATGCCGTCGGTCATGGAGGCGGCGATAAATATGGCCGAGGCGAGCAACTCTTTGGCGCCGTGTTCACTGCTGAAATGGCTGGAAGACAAGATCCAAATCAGCAAGGGGATACTGCAGATGCGGATCAGCGTAATGGAATTAGGCAGGTTCACCGCGCGGCTCGGGAGATTTCCGGAAGGGCACCGGAAGTCAGTTTTGATTATCCTCCACGGTGGGGCGGAACGCAATCCGGAGGATCCGGAATTGGGACACGAAGGTTTGGAGTTTGTGGGCGAGTGGCCCGCTTCGCGGCGGACAGCCGAGGGCGGCTGTCCCTACATGATTCATACCTTTCGACTATTTAGGCGTTGCCGGGGCCATTGCGTTGGGTTTCGGTTGTTTTGCGATGATCTGATCTTTGATCTTGTCGTAAGTGGCTTGGGGGATAATCTTTTTGTGGACTAAATCCAGTTTGGTCCGGTAAGGACGGCCGGCGATGATCTTCTGTGAGTAAGCGTCACCGATGCCGGGCAGAGCCTTGAGCTGGTCGGCAGTTGCAGTGTTGAGATCAAGCTTGTCGGCGGCTGCGGCTTCCGGCGCGGGAGCGGCCGCGAAAGATCGGACGGGGAGTGTTATCTGCATCAAGCAGATGGCGAGGAGTAAGGGCAGGATGCGCGCCAGCGGTTGTCTGAATTTAGAATTCATAAAGCTCCTTTTGCAAAAGTACCTCAGCGGCTAAAAGCCGGTCTGAAATAATCTCCCGACCGCAGCGCTGAAGCGCTGCGCCACCCAAATCTCAACCTAGGCGTAAATTCCGCGCTGGCGGATGGTGTAGGCGACGCGATCGATGGCCAGCATGTAGGCGGCGATGCGATTGTTCACTTTGTGGGTCTCGGCGTAGCGGACCACGTCGCCGAAGGACGAGACCATGATTTCTTCCAGTTGCTCATTGACCACGGACTCTTTCCAGAAGTAGCCCTGGCGGTCCTGCACCCACTCGAAGTAGGAGGTGGTGACGCCGCCTGCGTTGGCCAAAATATCAGGGATCACGAAGACGCCCTTGTCGGTGAGGACATCGTCGGCGGCGGAGGTTGTGGGACCGTTGGCGCCCTCAGCCAGGATGCGGCACTTCACGCGATCGACGTTGCGCGAGGTAATGACGTTCTCGGTAGCGGCGGGAATGAGGATTTCGCACTCGGTGGTGAGCAACTCCGCGGGATCGTACTTCTCTGCGTCAGGGAAGCCGTGCACCGTTCCATTTTTCTGACGGAATTCGACCAGCTTGTTCAAATCAATGCCATTTTTGTTGTACAGGCCGCCGCCCACTTCGGCGATGCCGACAACTTTATATCCGCCCTGGTGCATGAGCTGGGCGGCGTTGGAGCCGACATTGCCGAATCCCTGAACAATCACACGGCTGCTTTCGCGTGAGAAGCCGAGCTTTTTGATGGCTTCGTCGCAGACCACCATGACGCCGCGGCCGGTAGCTTCGCGGCGTCCTCGGGAGCCGCCGATGTTGATGGGCTTGCCGGTGACGCAGGCGGTTACCGTCTGCCGCATGTGCATGGAATAGGTGTCCATCATCCAAGCCATGATTTGTTCGTTGGTATTAACGTCAGGGGCGGGAACGTCTTTTTCGGGTCCGATGAATTCGATCAGTTCGGAGGTGTAGCGCCGGGTCATGCGTTCGATTTCGCCCATGGACATTTTGTGGGGATCGCAGATGACGCCGCCCTTGGCGCCTCCGAAAGGAATGTTGACCACGGCGCACTTCCAGGTCATCCAACTGGCGAGGGCGCGGACTTCATCGAGGGTGACGTCGGGCGCGTAGCGGATGCCGCCTTTACCGGGGCCGCGCGCAATCGAGTGCTGCACGCGGAATCCGGTGAAGACCTCGAGATGACCGTCATCCATTTGGACGGGGATGTAAACCGTGAGTTCGCGGTTGGGATAGCGCAGAACCCGCCATAGGCCATCGTCGAGATTAAGCTTCTGGGCAGCCAGGTCAAAACGCGCCCGCTGCGATTCCCAGGGATTGCTTTCTTTATCGACGTGCGGTGGGGCAGTCATCGTGGTCATAAATTGGCTCCGGAATGATGGCGATATGAAATGTCGGCCGACGCCGGGACGACTTCCCGGAGTGAACGGGCAAACGTTCAGAGTATATGAGCCGGGACGGTATGGAAGCAATACGGCGAACCGAATCTCATACTGATCCGGGGAGTGCAGAATCCCACAATGAGTATTTTGGCTTGCATAACGGGGGCGTTTGTGACATATTTCCGGCCAAAAGACGCCGTGGGTGTGGACTCACCGCTGGTTATCTTGGGGGTGCACGATGGCAGACGGAGGACGAAGTTCGCGCCAGACGGCAATCATCGCGGTGTGCGCCTTGCTGGGAGCGATCATCCTGGGGATACTGTTTTTCCTCAGCGATCTGGGGGGTGCGATTGGGAATACGCGCAGGTAAGAATTCGTACTCTGCCCACAGTCAGGCCGATGTAGCGACCGTCGCAAAGTCGAGCGGCGCAGAAGTTGCGCTTTTCGACAGCGCTGAACTTTGGGATCGGGTTGCGATATTCCAGAGGTGGACAGCAGCATAGGCGCGCCACGGCCGCCAGGCTTCGGCGCGGTGTTCAAGCTCGCGCGCACTATTCACATGTAATGCGCGCAGAAGGGCGAGGTCCGTGGAGGGAAAAGCATCGGGCTCTCCCAGGGCTCTCATGGCGACGTATTCTGCGGTCCACTTGCCTATGCCTGGAATTTCACAGAGCCGGGCGAGGAAGTCAGCGGAATCGACAACGCCCTCAAAGCTGATTCGCACGTCGCATACCTCCCGCGACAAAGCCCGGATGGTTTCGGCTCGGGCAGCCGGCAGGCCAATGCCGGCGACGTTTGCCGCGGCAAGAGCTTGAGGTTGAGGGAAAAGATGGGTGATGCCTGAGGCGGAGGGAAAAGGCCGCCCGAAAGTGCTTACGAGGCGGCCTGCCAGCGTGGTCGCACCTTTGACGCTGACCTGCTGGCCGAGAATTGCTCGAATGGCAAGCTCGAAGCCATTCCAGCAACCCGGAACGCGCAAACCTGGGTTTGCGTCAATCCGTGCTGCTAATAAGGGATCAGTCTTCAGGGTTTGAACGATGGCGGCCCAATCTGCATTCAGATCAAACATAGAGCGGATGCGCTCGGTGATGTAAAAGAGCGAACGGGGATCGCCAAACTGCACGCGGGCGACGAGCGCGTGATTCGATTCGTCCAGCGAAACCTCAAAATGGCCATGATTGCCGTTCAACGAAATGGACCGGCGATAACAGCCGCCTTCCACAATTTCAACGCCGGGGGTGGCGCGAGCCGCCAGGAACGCTAGCATACCCTTCCAGTCGTAAGGCGGGCGGAAGCGCAGGCGGAACAGGTATTGATTTTCCGGCTGGCCGGTAGTCTGACGCGCGAGGCGGCGTATCTGGGTGGGCGTTCGGTGATAGACCTTAAGAATACCTGCGTTAAATCTCCGCACACAGCCAAAGCCCGAGGCCAGCGCGATCTGAGTCATGGGCAAACGGGTCTCATCAATGAGCTTCTTAGCAAAATGCAGACGCCGGGTATGAGCCACGGCTGTTGGAGTGGCTCCGAGGTGCTTGAGAAATAGGCGGCGAAGGTGACGCGAGCCCACCCCAAGACGCGCGGCAAGAGCTTCCACTCCACCATCTTCCAGACCGCTCTCGCCGATCAGACGTAAAGCCCGCGAAACCGTGTTGGAGGTTCCTAGCCAGGCAGGAGTTCCGGGCGAGCATTCCGGACGGCATCGGAGGCAGGGACGAAAGCCGGCTTCGGCGGCGGCCGCAGCGGTTGGGAAATAACGGCAATTTTTTTCTTTGGCCGTGGGGGCCGGGCAAATGGACCGGCAATAGACACCGCTACTCTTCACGCCAATAAAGAATTTGCCGTCGAAGCGGGGATCGCGGGACAGACGGGCTCGTGAACAGATCTGCCAATCGAGGGTCATAACTCGGACATCATAGCGGTTCGCCGAGATCAGTGTGGACGTTTTCGGACCACACTCCCAGACACTATTAGGATGCGGACAAATTCAGTTGCGGAGGGCGCCGCCAGCGGTCTCCAGAGCAAAGTCCGCAAACGTCCGACCGGAGCCAGCAAAGTCCGCGAACGTCCAACCTGTTTCCGGCAATCCATCTATTGTGGCCTGAGGCCGGCCGCGGTAGCTGGCGAGGTGCTCGACATGAACATTTTGACCGCAGACGAATTGTTCATGTCGGTTTGCTGGCAGACTGCAGAAGGTTGCATGCGAAAAAGGGACTCCCTGCAATAAGGATGAGGCCGCGAATTCCATAACACGCGCATCTCACTAATACGAGCTGATATCAGGGCTGGAAATCTCTTGATTTTTCGCCTCTGCCAAGCGTGACGACGTTGGATTGGAGTCTGCATGGCTGACCGCCTTCGCCACTGCGTGGAATGTCCGGAATGTTGCACCCGATACTTGATTGGGTTTAGTCCGTATCGAAACGGCTCCTACCTTTTATCTTTTGTGACTGACTCTTCCGAAGAGTACAAGTTGCTTTGTTCCTGCCGACGGCCGCCGGTTTGCAGTCGATGGAACTGGAGCGAGCTGAAGACCTACATGGTCTCGAATGGAGCTTACGCTCGCGGGTACGGTCAGGCGGATGAGATTTGGCTGTGGAAAGACCATGCCGATGGAGATATGGGATTACTTAATGCAAGTACGTTGGGGAGATGAGAAGAAGGACAGATAAATCCGGCTAGAGGTTGATCTCCATCCCTTCCGCTGCGGCGCGCACCTTGGGATAGTAGTTGCGGGCTTCGTGCACGACCTTGTCGATGATGGCGTCGGTATGCTCGGGGTCGTGATGGAACAATACTAATTCCTTGGCGCCGCTTTCCATCACTACATTGACGGCTTCGCGCCAGTGGCTGTGGCCCCAACCACGGCGGCGTGCTTCGTACTCTTCGGGAAGATATTGCGCGTCGTAGATGAGCACGTCCGCGCCTTCGGCGAGCTTGCGTACGGCTTTGTCGAAAGCGGCGTCACCGGGCTCGTTGTCGGTGGCATAAACCAGCACTCCATCTTTCGTTTCCAGGCGGAAACCCATGCAGCCCTGGGGATGGTTCAGCCAGGCGGTTTGCAGCTGTACGCAGTCTTCAATGGTAACGCGGCCGCTCTCGATTTCATAGAAGTCGCGGTGCGCTTTCATCTGGTCGATTTTCACGGGAAAGTAAGGCGCGGCCATCTGATCGGCGAGGACTTGCTTCAGGCTGCGGGTGCGGCTGGAGCACTGGAAAAGGAAACGATTTTCCGCATTCGCATAAAGGGGACGGAAGAACGGCATGCCCTGAATGTGGTCCCAATGAAAGTGCGAGACGAAGACATGGGCGGAAAAGGGGCGGTCGCCGAATTCACTTTGCAGTTGCTGGCCGAGCACGCGGAACCCGGTGCCGCAATCGAAGATGTAGATGCGATCACCGAAGCGCACTTCGACGCAGGAGGTATTGCCTCCGTAGCGCATGTTCTCGGGTTGTGGAGTCGGCGTGGAACCGCGCACGCCCCAGAACTTGATCCGCATTTGTTCGTGACCGCACGAGAGCCCGGTTGCTTGGTAACTTCTTCCTAATATCTTCCAACGATGGGCCGCGTCCGTCAATTGCCGGAATGGTTCATGCCAATACCACCATAGTAATGTTCCAGTTAAAGCCACAATTTGCTACCGCAAGTGATTGCAGGGACGAGCCGTAACTTGGCCGGAACCGTTCCAGGAAAACGGCTGGAGCACGGTCTGGACACTCCACGAAGCTCGATGGTATATATTGCCCGGCGCCATAGGGAGACGCGATGCGACGAATTAGCACGGACTTGATTACGATTTTACTGGCCGGGTTGGGCTTGCTGACCGTGGCCTCCGCACAAACCGCCGGAAAACCCGATTTGAGCAAGCAGCCCACGCTTTATGTTGTGGGCTATGCCCACCTGGATACGGAATGGCGGTGGGAGTATCCCCAGGTTATCGACGAATACATTCGCAAGACTATGGAGGATAATTTCAAGTTGTTTGAGAAATATCCGCACTACATTTTCAATTTCAGCGGCGCCAACCGCTATCGCTTGATGAAGGAATATTATCCCGCCGATTTTGCACGGCTGAAGAAGTACGTGGACGAAGGAAGATGGTTTCCGGCGGGATCTTCCATGGAAGAAGGCGATGTGAATACGCCGAGCGCTGAAACCATCATTCGGCAGGTTCTGTATGGAAATAACTGGTTTCGCAAAGAGCTGGGCAGGGCCAGCGCGGAGTACATGCTGCCCGACTGTTTTGGATTTCCGGCATCGCTGCCGACGATTCTCGCGCACTCGGGGGTGAAGGGATTCTCGACGCAGAAGTTGGTTTGGGGATCGTCAGCGCCGGGCGGAGGAGCGGAGTCTCTTGAGAAAACGCCCGAGGGCACACCGTTCAACGTGGGCGTGTGGGTGGGACCGGATGGCGAGAGTATGTTGGCTGGGTTGAATCCGGGCGACTACGCAGGGGGAATCAACAGCGACCTGAGCAAGCCGCTTCCTCCGCTGCCGCCGGATAAGGTTCTCGATGATCTCAGCAAGAAATTTCAACCACTTCGGCAAGAACTGGTTCACGCGGACCAGAACAATTCGACCATGGATGCCAGACACATCGAAGAGTACCTGGCCGTGCGGAATCAGCAGAAAACCGAATTGCAGATGCAGAAGGATCGAGAGTTAAGCCGGCATCAAAACGACTGGGCGGCGCGCGTAGAACTTAACGGCAAAGTGAGCGGGGTCTTCACTGATTACCACTACTATGGAACCGGCGACATCGGCGGAACTCCGGAGGAAGAGTCGGTGAAGCGCCTCGAGGCGATCATCACGGGAGGTAAAGCCAGCTTGCCGCCGGATGTTGATTCTCTTTTTTCCCGTTTCTCTCATGAGCAGGGACCGGTGGAGCAGCTTGGCGGCGGGCCGGTACACGTGATTTCCGCGAATGCCGAGCAGATGTTCCTCGACATTACTCCGGCAGAGGCCGCCGGACTTCCGCGCTATACCGGCGAGATGGAGCTGACGAATCATTCAGCAGGATCGCTGACGTCGCAGGCTTACCAGAAGCGCTGGCTTCGGAAAGAAGAATTGCTCGCCGACGCCGCGGAGAAGGCATCGATCACTGCGGAATGGCTGGGAGCGCGGCCCTATCCTCTGGAGCGGCTGAATGATGCCTGGACGCTGGTGATGGGCGGCCACTTCCACGACCTCGCCGCAGGCACTGCGACTCCCAAAGCGTATGAATTTGCCTGGAACGACGATGTAATCGCCATGAATCAGTTTGCCGGAGTACTGACCAACGCTACGGAAGGAGTTGCCTCGGCGCTGAGCACCGAGACGAAGGGCGTGCCGGTCGTTGTATTCAATCCCTTGAACATCGCACGGGAGGATCTGGTGGAAGCCAGCGTTAACTTTCCTGGAGGGATGCCGACAGCGGTGCATGTTGTCGGTCCAGATAACGATGAAGTTCCGGCGCAGATTTCGAACGGGAAAGTGATCTTCCTAGCGAAGGCGCCATCCGTCGAGTACGCGGTTTACGACGTGCAGCCGGGGCCTGGCGCGGCCGATCAGTACGGAATGAAAGTGTCGGAGAATTCACTTGAGAACCAGTATTACTGGGTGAAGCTGAATGCAGATGGCGATGTCGCCAGCATTTTCGATAAATCGCTACGCAAAGAATTGCTGAGCGCCCCGGCGCGCCTGGCGATTTCCTATGACAACCCTGAGCAGTGGCCAGCGTGGAATATGGACTGGGAGCAAGAGCAGGCGGCGCCGAAGGCTTACGTTGGCGGTCCGGCGAAGATTCGAGTGGTGGAAAGCGGACCGGCGCGCGTGGCCTTGGAAGTTTCGCGAGAGGCTGCCGGATCCAAATTCGTTCAGACCATTAGCCTGTCGGCTGGCGATGCCGGAAAGCGGGTTGAATTCGCAAATGTGATTGACTGGAACACGAAAGAATCCAATCTGAAAGCGAGCTTTCCTCTTGCCGCGTCGAACGAGATGGCTACTTACAACTGGGATATTGGAACGATTCAGCGGCCTACGGCGCGGCCGAAGAAGTTCGAGGTACCGTCGCATCAGTGGATCGATCTGACGGACGCGAGTGGCGAATTTGGCGCGACGATTTTGACCGATTGCAAGAACGGATCGGATAAGCCGAACGATGACACGATCCGGCTGACTCTCATTCGAACGCCCGGGACACGCGGAGGGTATGCGGACCAGGGCACGCAGGATCTTGGACATCACGAATTTGTTTATGGCATTACCGCGCACGCGGGCGGCTGGCGTCTAGGCCAGACCGACTGGCAAGCGCAGCGTTTGAACGATCCGCTGATTGCCTTCGAAACTTCAAAACATGCGGGCGCGCTGGGACGGGAGTTTTCCTTGCTGAAGGTCAGCAATCCGCGGATTCGAGTGTTGGCGCTGAAGAAAGCGGAACTGAGCGATGAGATTATCGTGCGTCTGGTGGAACTCGACGGCAAACCGCAGCCGGATGTCCGCGTGGCTTTCGGTGTACCGGTCACCGCCGCGCGGGAAGTGAATGGGCAGGAGCAGCCGGTGGCGACGGCGACGGTGAACGACGGTGCGCTGGTCGCTTCGTTTTCCGCCTATCAGCCGCGCACGTTCGCGGTTAAGTTGGCCGCGGCTTCGACCAAAATACCGGGGGTGCGATCGACTCCGGTCACCTTGAAATATGATCTGGCCGCCGCGAGCAATGACGGGACAAAATCGGTGGGTGGGTTTGACGGCAAGGGGAACGCGCTGCCGGCGGAGATGTTGCCGGCACAGATCGCTTTCAACGATGTGCGATTCCAACTTGCTCCGGCGAAGACCGGCACACTGAATGCAGTGGTGACGAAGGGGCAGACAATTAATCTACCGACCGGCGACTACAACCGCGTGTACGTGCTGGCGGCCTCGGCGGAGGGCGACCAGAAGGCCACCTTCGATATCGGGGGCAAGAAAATCGAGCTGACCATTCAGGACTGGGGCGGATTCATCGGCCAGTGGGACGACCGGCAGTGGAGTTCGAAAGATACTTCGCACGACGATTACGGCGAGATGATGGGCATCAAACCGGGCTATATCAAGCGCGCCGACGTGGCATGGTATTGTTCGCACCATCACACCGCCGCGGGAGCGAACGTGGCTTACCGGTATTCTTATTTGTTCGCATATCCGATCAACCTGCCTGCCGGTACGAAGAGCATCAAATTGCCCCACAACGACAAGATCCGAATTCTGGCGATATCCGTAGCGGAAGAGAATCCTGAGGTAGAGCCGGCGCAGCCGCTCTATGATTTGCTTCCTCCGCTTGCCGCGTCGGCCACGGTCAGCCGCGCGCAGCCGTAATGCGGAAAAAGTCTTTTGACGGGATCGACCGTCCCCTCAGCGGCTAAAGCCGGCATTGAAAACATGGCAGTTATCGCAGCGGTAAACCGCTGCGCCACCCAAAAGCAAGAGCAAAATCGAGTTTTTCCGCAACCTCCTAGGGGAACAAAACCTGCTTCTGTTCCGTTCAGAACGAACGAAAACACTGTATTCTTCGTGCAATGCGTTCATTTCTTATCTGGAGTCTTTTATGCGCAGCGGCATGGGCGCAGACGGCGCCTTCCCGGACGAGCACTGGTCCTGTGCGGAAGCAGAGTTCCGTAGCCATGCCGGTTCCGCAGTTCGAAGACATCGGCAGTCAAGCGGGGTTGACCGTCTCCCACATTTCTTCGCCCGCCGCGAAGTACATTATTGAATCGGTAAGCGGAGGGGTGGGGCTGATCGACTGCGACAACGATGGCAAGCTCGACATCATCACGGTGAATGGCTCGAGCGTCGAGCGCTACCGCCGGCAGGGTGGAGACCCTCTCATTACGCTTTACCATCAAGACGCAAATCTTAAGTTCACGGATATTACAAAACAGGCGGGACTCACGCGTAAAGGCTGGGGGATGGGCGTTGCTGTCGCGGACTACGACAACGATGGGCTGCCGGACATCTATGTTACAGGCTATGGCGGAAATGTTCTTTACCACAACCTGGGGAACTGCAAGTTTGAAGATGTGACCGAAAAGGCTGGAGTTGGCGGGGGCGAGCTGAGCCTGGGCGCGGCTTGGGGAGATTACGACCGCGACGGGAATGTGGACCTATTTGTATCCCGTTATGTTCACGTCGACATGAACAGGCTTCCGGAATTAGGCAGCAACGAGAAATTCTGCCGCTTTCGCGGAGTGATGGTGCAGTGTGGTCCGTGGGGTTTGCAGGGGGAAACCGATCTCCTTTTTCATAATCGCGGCGACGGCACGTTTGAGGAAGTCTCCAGGAAAGCGGGAGTCGACAATGCTCACCACTATTATGGGATGGGGGTTGAATGGGCCGACTACGACAATGACGGTTGGCCTGACTTATATGTGGCCGATGATGCCGGGCCGAATTATCTGTATCACAACAAGCACAACGGCACGTTCGAGGAGGTCGGGCTGATGCTCGGAGCCGACTTGAGTGGAGACGGTCAGGAGCTCGGCTCCATGGGCGTCGACATGGGGGACTACGACCACGATGGGCGGCTGGACATATTTGTGACTGAATTCGTGGACCAGTCCGACACTTTGTATCACAACAAGGGGAAAGATGGTTTTGAAGACGTCAGTTGGAACTCCCACATCGCGCAGCCGAGCCATCCTTATGTGGGCTGGGGTACAGGGTTTTTCGACATGGACAATAGTGGCTGGCTGGATATCTTTGTTGCCAATGGGCATGTCTATCCGCAGGTGGACACAATTCCGGATGCAGCGCATTTCCGTCAGCCCATCCTGCTATTCCGCAACAATCGGGATGGAACGTTCGATGAAGTTGCATCCGCCGCGGGACTGAACAGCGGTGCGCTGCAATCGAGGCGGGGAGCGGCGCTTGGGGACATTGGCAACGATGGCTGCGTCGATATCGTCACGCTGAACTGGGGGCAGCCGCCGTCACTGCTGATGAATCATTGTCAAAATGGTAACCATCGTGCGCTGTTCAAGCTGTTGGGAACCAAGAGCAACCGGCTGGCGATTGGCGCGCGCGTAACGGTACGGTCGGGGAGTCTGACGCAGTTCAGCGAAGTGAAGGGCGGGAGCAGTTATCTCTCACAGAACGATCTTCGCCAGCATTTCGGGCTGGGAAACAATAACAACATGGATGAAGTCACCGTGCGCTGGCCGAGTGGAGGAAGCGAGGTTCTTAAGAATGTCCCAGCCGACTTCATCTATACGGTTGTGGAGGGGCAAGGTATTACAGCCAAGCTCCCGCTTGCCGGGGAGAAGTAATAGAGAAGCCACATGAATGCAGTGGCGGCGACGGGGACCGCCAGTCCGACTGCCAGGTCGCTGAATTTGTGGGAGGCATAACCGACAAGCCAGGGCAGAGAGGCGCCTCCGAGGTTGGCCATGGTAAACATGACGGAGCCGACACGCGAGGCCGCCGGTCCGAATTCGTGTGACAAGCGGGAGATCGTAATCGGGTAGACGGCGGCGAGCCCTAATCCGGCAATCGATACGCTGCTCACCACGAGCGGGAGGGTGCGCGAGAAAACCAGTCCCGCCATTCCTACGAAAGCGACGAAAAGCCCGGCGCGGGCGGTCTTGATTTCGTCCGTCTTGTGCAAGACAAAGTTCGCGATCCATCTTCCAAGCATCAGGGCAGCGTAGAAGAACGACGGCGTCATCACCGATAATGTGGGCGATGAAGTTCCGAGGCTCCTGGCATAGTAGGCGATCCAGCCACCGAACGCATTCTCCGTGCCCACGTATAAGAAAAACAAGGCAGCGAGGATCAACAGGGGGCGCCGTCTCCAATGGACTGGCGAGGCATCTCCTTCCTCGGCAACTCGGGGCATGGGCGCTCCGGAGGCAGCTCCCATGGAAACAGGTTCGATGAATGAGGGCAGGGCTGCGGTTCCCAGAAGCACCAGGACCAGGGATGCGGCGACCATGAGCAGCAACAAGTTGACCTGATTGAACCTGGCGGCCGCAGCTACGATAAAAGGACAGGCGACGGCCCCTACGCTCCACCAAAAATTAAGCAGATTGAGCGCTGCACTGCGGCGCTCAGGGTTCATGGCCGCGACCAGCAAGTTGCCGGCAGGAATTGCGAGGCCGAGACCAGCTCCGTAAAAAGAAATGCAAATTAGCCCCGGGAAACGCGGACTGAACGGCAACATACCTACACCGACAGCCGTGGCGAGAAGACCGGCGTTGATGGCGAATCGATATCCCAAACGAGAAACCACGACTCCAGAAAGGCCTACTCCAATTGTCGATCCGAGGAATTGCGCCGTGAAAAGTGAGCCGGCTTGCAGATAGTTCAACGACCAACGAGCCGACAGAATCGGCAACAGCGGAGCGAGGAGTACGGTGACAATTCCGATGGGGACGAAGGCAGCGTTCGCGGCGTTGTTCAACGAGGCTTTGTTCAACGAAGAGGTGGAACCGGTTCGCGGCATTTCTGCGAGACGCATGGAATTCCTGACGTACGGGACATCCAACCCAAGGCAAAATTTAAAGGCTCGTTGTCCGTAGCTTAAGCGCCCGTGGCAGCGGGAGCCTGCGCTGTGGATTGCCGTACCACGAGTTCGGGCTCGATGGAGATTTCCGCCGGGGAATCTTTTGCACCTTCAATCCGAGCCAGCAAGGTTCGTGCGGCCAGACGTCCCATATCGGCCAGCGGCTGTCGGACGGTGGTCAGACTGGGGATGCTGAATGCCGCTCCCTGAATGTCGTCGAATCCAATTACCGAGATGTCGTGCGGTACCCGGAGTCCCGCCTCCTGGAAAGCACGAATCGCCCCGAGAGCCGAAATATCGTTATAGGCAAACAGCGCGGTAAAAGGAACTCTGCGCTCGAGAAGCTGTTTGGCAAAGGGGTAGCCGAGTTGCGGAGTGGGATCGTCGATGTCGATTTGCACGGTGAGCTCAGGCTTGATCTCGATCTTCAGCTCTTCGGCCACCTGGCAAATCGCCCGCCAGCGATGTTCAGAATCCGAACTGAATGGCTGCCCCTTCATGAACGCAATATTTTTGTGCCCCAACTGGAGCAAATGGTTCAGCGCGACGCGGGCGGCATGGTGATGATTCAGCATAATGTTAGTGACGCCCGGAAAATTCTTGTGCCCGGGCACCGCCACGGTGGGTAATAGGAGCGCCTCGGTCAATTGCATGTCCACGGTGATAAAGCCTTCGACGCCGCGTTGCACGAGCATTTGGGAGTATCGCTTCAGTAGCTCAGGACTGTGCCGGTGGACAACCGTAAGAAAGAAGTAATCTTTTTCTCTGAGATATTCTTCAATCCCGCTGATCACCAGAGAGCCATAGGAATCGCCGATCTCCTCCGCGATGACTCCAATCATGTAAGTACGCTTGTTACGCAGGGTGCGGGCAAAAAAGTTGGGGCGATAGTCCAGTTCCTTGGCGGCGGCGTGAATCCGATTCTTGGTCGTTTGCGGAATGGAACGGGACGAGGGCGCGTCGTTCAGGACCGCGGAAACTGTGCCTGGCGTAAGCCCGACATGTTGCGCAACCATTTTGAGGGTGACGACTGCCGGCTTAGGGCGAGACTTCCTGACTTGGCCCATAATTGAGATCGACTCCGATCGGTATGAATCCCAGCGAACGACCTTATGGCGTCAGTGGTCTCTTATATCAGATGCAGAGGCTACGTCGTTAATGCTTACGCCCCAAGGCCAGCTACCGCGCCCTCAATCCTGTGATACCCTGCCACGGAACGAGGAGCCAACATGCACAATTACAGTCGAGCGGCCAAACTTGGGTTTGTAGTTGTCCTGCTTTCTTGCGCATCGGCTGCGTTGGGGCAGCAGGCAGGTCAGTTGCCCGCAGCTAAAGAAGGGGATTACGTTTCCCACAATTTCCATTTCAAGTCAGGCGCAACGCTGCCGGAGTTGCGCATGCACTATGCCACGTTTGGAACTCCGGTGCGTGACGCGAACGGCCGGGTTGCAAACGCGGTGTTGCTTTTGCACGGTACCAGCGGAACGGGGGAACAATTCCTTGCGCCTCAGTTTGCCGGTGTGCTCTTTGGGCCGGGACAGTTGCTCGACATAACGCGCTATTACATCATTCTGCCGGATAACATTGGGCACGGGAAATCCAGCAAGCCGAGCGATGGCATGCGGGCGCAGTTTCCGCAATATGAGTACGACGATATGGTAGCGGCGCAACATGAGTTGCTGGAAAAAGGAATGGGCGTGAATCATCTGCGGCTAATCCTGGGTACTTCGATGGGCTGCATGCATTCCTGGGTTTGGGGCGAAACCTATCCAGACTTTATGGACGCGCTCATGCCTTTGGCCTGCCAGCCGGTGCAGATTGCGGGACGGAATCGGCTGTGGCGCAAAATGGTTATCGACGGAATCCGCGACGATCCGGATTGGAAGAACGGCGACTATACCGCCCAACCGCGTGCGGGGCTGGAGACTGCGGCAGATATGTTCTACATCGCAGGAGGCGCACCTCTTCAGCTGCAGAAGACACTGCCCACCCGCGAGGCGACCGACAAAGCGGATGCGGACTACGTGAAACGCTTCGTTGCAGCCCATGATGCCAATGACCTGCTCTACGCGGTGAGTGCATCGTGGGACTATGATCCTTCGCCCGGACTGGAGAAGATCACTGCGAGGGTGATATTCGTGAATTCAGCCGATGATTTCATTAACCCTCCGGAACTCGGGATTGCGGAACGCGAAATCAAGCGAGTGAAAAATGGGCGTTTCGTCCTGATTCCAATCTCCGAGCAAACTCATGGACACGGTACGCACACCTGGGCAGCGGTCTGGCAGCAGTATTTGAAGGAATTGCTGGAGTCGTCCCAGCACTAGGGGCTAAGCGAACCGGTACCGCGGTAGTTTGGTTTTCTTTGCGTCCTTCGCGACATCTTCGCGTGCTTTGCGGCTAAGAGCGTTTGACCGCGAAGATCGCAAAGGAGTGCCGCTAAGGTCGCAAAGAAGAAGAGCGCAGTCCGAAACTGCATCACTACCGCCGAATCGCGAAACTGGAATAATCCCCGCAAGTGCGAGACAATATTAGGGTTGTGCCTGGGGAGGGAAAAATCGCTTTCCTCCCCGCAGCGCTTGCGAGGTCATCGTCATCCTTGTCCCGCCAGGGCTATCGCGATCCGCGTTTCATTTATCCGGGAGACATCAAATATCATGGCCACCATCACAGTAGAGGTCGAGACAGCCGCGCATAATCCTCGAAACGCGAAGCTGGAGAGTTGGGTCAAAGCAGTGGCGCAGCTGTGCAAACCCGATCGGGTTCACTGGTGCGATGGATCGCCCGGTGAACATCAGGCGATGCTGCGGTTGCTGGTGCTTACTGGGACTGCGATCCCTCTCGATCCAGCGAAGCGGCCGAACAGCTTCCTGGTGCGCTCAGACCCGGCGGATGTGGCCCGGGTTGAGGACCAGACCTTCATCTGCTCTCGAACTAAGGAGGAGGCCGGCCCCACCAATAATTGGGAAGACCCGGCGAAGATGAAGCAAAAACTGGCAGGATTGTTTGCCGGCTCGATGGTGGGCCGCACCATGTTCGTGGTGCCTTACAGCATGGGCCCGATTGGCTCGCCGATCTCCAATATCGGAGTGGAGATTACCGACTCGGCCTACGTGGTGGTGAGCATGCACATTATGTCGCGCGTGGGAAGCCACGTGCTTAACGTGCTCGGGGAGAACGGGGAATTCGTGCGCGGACTGCACTCGGTAGGCGCGCCTCTCGGTCCCAACCAGCCGGACGCGACTTGGCGCTGCAACAAGGAGCATAAGTACATTTGCCATTTTCCGGAGACGCGCGAGATCTGGTCGTTTGGTTCGGGTTACGGCGGCAATGCGTTACTGGGGAAGAAGTGCCATGCGCTGCGCATCGCCTCGGTGCAGGCGCGCGACGAAGGCTGGATGGCCGAGCACATGCTGATTCTGAAGCTGATCAGTCCTTCGGGGCAGGCAAAGTACATGACCGGAGCGTTTCCTTCGGCGTGCGGGAAAACGAATTTGTCGATGATGATTCCGACGCTTCCGGGCTGGAAGGTCGAGGCCATCGGGGATGACATTGCGTGGATGAAGTTTGGCGCGGATGGGCGGCTTTACGCCATCAACCCGGAGTTCGGCTTCTTCGGAGTAGCTCCGGGCACGAGCATGAAGTCGAACGCCAACGCCATGCTCAGCGTGACCCGGGACTCCATCTTTACGAATTGTGCGATGACAATGGATGGCGACGTTTGGTGGGAAGGGATGACGGAGGAAGTACCCGCCAGATTAATCGATTGGTTGCGGCGGCCGTGGACTCCGGAGTCAGGGCGAAAGGCGGCGCATCCGAACTCGCGGTTTACTTGTGCTGCGGCGCAGTGCCCGGTGATCGCTCCGGAGTGGGAGGATCCGAAAGGCGTACCTATCGACGCGATCCTGTTTGGGGGAAGGCGGGCGGGAATTGTGCCCCTGATCACCGAGGCTTTCAACTGGCAGCATGGAACTTTCCTGGGGGCAACGGTCAGCAGCGAGACGACTGCCGCGATCACCGGCAAAGTGGGACAGCTACGCCGCGATCCCATGGCGATGCTGCCATTTTGCGGCTACCACATGGGCGATTATTTTGCGCACTGGCTGCAGATGGGAACGCACTCCAGCGCGTCGAAGCTGCCGAAGATTTTTTACGTCAACTGGTTTCGACAGGATAAGACTGGCAAGTATCTATGGCCTGGCTATGGTGAAAATAGCCGGGTGTTGAAATGGATCTTTGAACGGTGCGACGGTAAGGTGCATGCGAATGAGACTCCAATCGGACGCATTCCCGAAGTTGCCGATCTCGACACAGCAGGGTTGGACATAAAGGGCGCGCATGTGGACGAACTGCTTAGTGTGGACATCGAGGGCTGGCTGGCCGAGGTGCCGTTGATAAGGGAACACTTCGCCCACTTCGGCAGCCATCTGCCGGAAGGATTGAATGCCGAGGTAAAGGCTCTGGAAGAGCGACTGCTAGCGGTGAAGCGGTAGGGGCAGCTGGAATAATTTATTACAGGCGCGTTTGGGTCTTAGGTGTTAGGTCTTTGGAAAGACCGATTCTGACACTCCTAAGGGCGAAAACCTGCGACCCGAGACCGGCTTCCCTCAGGCAGCGGGCGCTAATAGAGCAAACATATTTCCCCGATAGCCGAGTCGTTTTGATATAGTTCCCCACTGTCATGGCGCGTTCCGCGATGGACGAAGCGAATCCTCCTGCGCCCGGCCCTGTCCCAGTCCCGGCCTTATCTCCGTCTCTTACGCGAAATCAGATTCGCGGCTTCTGGGCATCGTGGGGCGGGTGGACTCTGGACGGCATGGACTCGTTTGTTTATGCGCTGGTGCTTGTACCGTCGCTGCGCGAACTGCTCCCGCATTCCGGCATCGCAGCCACCAAGGCCAACATCGGACAGTACGGAGGTTTGCTGTTTGCCTTGTTCTTGATTGGTTGGGGGCTGGCGTTCTTGTGGGGGCCGATTGGAGACAAGTTCGGCCGGGTGCGCACGTTGATGCTTACCATCGTGTGGTATTCGGTGTTCACGTTTCTGAGCGCCTTCGTTACCAGTGTGTGGCAACTCGCCATTTTGCGTCTGTTTGCGGGCATTGGCATAGGCGGAGAATGGGCCATGGGCGGGACGTTCGTGGCGGAGGAGTGGCCGGAGCAGCGGCGCCGGATGGGCGCGGGTTTGATGCATACGGGATATTATGTCGGCATATTTCTCGCCGCGCTGGCGAATTACGGCATCGGCAGCCACTATGGCTGGCGGGCCATGTTTATCGTCGGTGGGGTACCAGCGCTGCTGTTGGCGTGGATTCGGCATGGCGTTGCGGAGCCGGTGGCGTGGAAAAAGAAGGAAAGCGTGGTCCGATCATGGGCGGTCTGGCGTCCGTTTGCCACGCTGTTCTCGCCGGCCTGGCGACGCCGTACCATTCTGAATGCCTTATTAATGCTGGCTTCGATCTGCGGTCTGTGGGCGGGAACTGTCTATGTGCCCGCGGCTATCACCGCACTTGCCGAAGCGGGTGGGCGCGTCGGTCCGCAAGCAGCGCAACTGGCCTCGTGGGGAATTATGCTGGTCTCGTTTGCTACCATTCTGGGCTGCCTGGCGATGCCATGGCTGGCGGAGCGGGTGGGCCGTCGCGGGGCGCTCGCCTTCTTTTTTACTCTGATGATGGTGTTCATTGCGCTCACCTTCGGCAAGATCTTCTATCTCGGAGCGACAGCGCTGCCATGGTTTTTCGTTTGTTTGTTTTTTCTGGGGCTGGGTGGCGCCAACTTCGCCGTCTACACTCTGTGGCTGCCGGAGCAATATCCCACGGAGTGCCGGGCCAGCGCCTTCGCTTTTTCCACTTCGTTCGCCCGGTTTGGTGGGGCCGGCATCACCTTTTTGGTCGGAAGCGGGGTGCGGCATTACGGGTCGTTGGGAACACCGGTCGCTCTGACCTCGATTGCCTTCGCGCTGGGATTGGTTCTGATTCCATTCGGCGCGGAAACCCGCGGCAAGCACCTACCATCCTAGCTGGAGAGTCCGAAGCCTGACTCCCTCTGATCGTCCGTGACCTTTCGTGTTGGCTCCCCCGTCTTTAATGTTTTCCCTAGGTGGTGCCGATAGATACCTCGTCAAGGAGACTTCGTCTGCCCCCGGACGCGAAGCCCGGGACCTTGGCGTCGATTCCACATGCCAAAGCTGACCGAGGGAGAAGTGATGAGCGCTAAATACAAGAACACCCTATCTGCGGTAATCGTCCTCATCTGCGCAGCCGCAGGTTTTGGGCAAGCTCCGCCAGAAATCAAAGCCAAGCTGGATGTCGAAATCAAGGCACTTACGCAGCTCAGCACGGATGCTGAAATTGTGAATGCGGTCAAGGCCCACAACGCTGCCACTCCCAGTGCAGAAGCTCTGGCCATGACCAATGACAAGTGGCACACGCTTTCGGTGCTCGATCCATTTGTACGCGCCACGGCGAAGACTCCTCTGTCCGAATACCTAAAAACCAAGAAGAAGTCGGATGACAATATCGCGAAGATTTTTGTTTCGGGAGCCGATGGCTTCAAGGTTGGATACGACGCTAAGACGGAACATTGGACGCATAAGGGATTGCCCAAACACGAGGTACCGATGACCGGAGAGACCTGGATTGGCACTGTCAAGGTGGATGACTCCACGGGTCAACCACTCATCCAAGTGGGCCTACCGGTACTGGATGAGGGCAAGCCTATTGGCTCAATCGTAGTCGGGTTACGGGTCGACAAGCTGCGCTAGGCGAGAGTGCTTGAAAGTCATAATTATGAGAAATCAAGGCATAGCTCTCCGGATGATCCTCTTGGTAGGGGCATCGGTAGTTATCACGGTGGGTGCGGTTCTTGGATTGTCGTATCTCCTGCGGGCCTCCTCGATTTCCTCGCAGAGCGCGGCGGCGACGGCGCGCGAACAGACACAGCGATGCTCCGAACTGTTGGACTTGGCGGTAAGGGTCCAGGGAACCACACAGAAGCTGGTTCAGGAAACCGATCCCGATGTAATGGAATCGCTGATTGAGAAAAATAAGTTGCAGGTAAAGGAAGCGCAGTCAAAAGTGGAGCAGGTTGCTGCAGCAGACGACGGCGTGAAGAGCGCATTTCTTGCTCTGGTAAAAGCCAACCAGCAGGTGACCAAGCTGGTATTGCAGGCGCGCAATGCGGAGTCGCACCAGGCAATCATCGAAAAATCGAATCCCGCGTTTGAGGCGTTGCTCGGGGCCATCAATCATTATCAGAACCAGGTGGCTAAGAGACTGGGCGATGATGCCGCAGCGGTAAGAGCCCGCAGCGCTCGGCTTGTGTTCACCATCCTTGCCCTGGTTGTCGCTGGGATTATATTGCTCATTGTGTGCGGCGTGGCCCTGGTGCGAAGCGTTTCCAAGGCGCTGAACAGCATGATCTACATGGTAAAGGACCTAGCGGAGGGTGAAGGGGATTTAACCAAGCGACTGGTAATCGCTACGCACGACGAACTGGGTGAGTTGTCCAGGTGGTTCAATACATTTCTGGACAAGATCCACGGCATTATTTCGCAGGTCGCTGGCACGGCCGAGCAGGTGGCCAGCGCCAGCGAGGAACTTTCCTCTTCCGCCACACTGCAGGCACAGGGCGCCGACAATCAGAAAGATCAGACCACGCAAGTGGCCACAGCCATGCAGGAAATGTCGTGCACCGTGCAACAGGTTTCGGAAAATTGCACTCAGGCGGCGGAGGCTTCGCGCCGGGCGGCCGAAACTGCCCGTGAAGGTGGTGTCATCGTGGAAAAAGCCTTAACGCAGATGCGCTCGATCGCAGAATCGGTAGCCAAGACCGCGAAGGAGATGGGCGAATTGGGCCGCAGCACCGAACAGATCGGGCGCATCGCGGGCGTCATCGACGATATTGCCGACCAAACCAATCTGCTGGCGCTCAACGCCGCTATCGAGGCCGCGCGCGCTGGAGAACAGGGACGTGGCTTTGCCGTCGTGGCGGACGAAGTTCGCAAGCTGGCCGAACGCACTACCACCGCGACCAAAGAAATCGCCCAGATGATCACTACCATACAGGATGGGACCAACGGGGCGATCAAGGCCATGGAGATCGGCAGCAAGCAGGTGCAGGAGGGAGTCACATCGACCGCACGGGCCGGCGAATCGTTGCAGCAAATTATTCACATGTCGGAGGAAGTGGGATCGATGATCACCCACATCGCTACCGCGGCCACCGAGCAATCGGGAGCAACGGCAGACGTCAATCAAAGCATGGAGCAGATTGCACAACTGGGGAAGGAATCTGCGGTAGCCGCGCAGCAGTCCGCGAAGGCTTGCCAGGACTTGTCAGAGCTGGCCCTCGCCTTGCAAAACATGGTGGGTAGTTTTAAATTGCTGGCGGAGCGTAATGCTAAATTACGACCAGAGAATTCGGCGCAGCCTCAAGCTTTCGCGGCATCCGCGAGTTAGGGCGGGCTAGCCCGCGTCATGTAAGAAAGGCCCTCTTCCAGTAAGAAGAGAGCCCTTTTGTCACCGCTCAGCTTTGTTAGGTTCAGCTTGGTTAGGCCACGCCCCGCGTCTTTATCGGAGCAGCAGTATTGAGGACCGGCGCAGCACCCTCGGACTTTCTGACAGCACGAGCTGCCATAGGTTTCAGCCACAGCAGCGCCATGAATGCGGCAATCAGGTCGCACACGATCATCGCCCAAAAGACCTTTGACCAGGAGCCGGTCTTGGCGAACAGCCAGGCGGCGCCGGGTCCGGCAAAAGCTGCGGCCACTCCCTTGGCGGTATACACAACTCCGTAATTGGTCGTGGCCCATTTGTTTCCGTAAAGGTCTCCCGTGATCGAAGGGAACAGTGAAAAAATATTTCCCCACGCGAAGAAACATAGTCCGGAGAGCACAATGAACCAGAGCGGATGACTGATGAGTTGCAGCAGAGCAAATACCGCAATGGCCTCGAGAACGAACGAATAAAAGATGGCGTTCTCCCGGCCAACGTGATCCGAAACCCATCCCCAAAAAGGACGCGTCAGCCCGTTCAGAATGCGGTCAACTTCGATGGCCAGCACCAAGGCGCTCATCCCGAAAAGCACGATGACCTTATCCACGTGGTAGGAGACGGCCATTGGCTTGAGCTGCGCCGTGACCACCAGGCCTCCGAACGCTAACATCACCATCATCACGTAGATGACGTAGAAAGAGGGCTGGCCGAGCATTTGAAGCGGTGTCATATCAACCGCGGAAGTGTTCACTTTCGCTTTGATCTTTAATTCCTTCTCTTTCCAGTTGGGCGGGGTCCAGCCCACAGGCGGCCTGGCCAGAAAAAGCGAACAGGCCAATACAGCGATTCCCTGGACAAATCCCCACACAATGAACGTGTGCTGGTAGCCCGAGCTGCTAATCATTTTGGCGATTGGAGCGACGGTCGCCGCCGTACCAATGCCGAAAGCCCCGGCGGTCAGGCCAACGCAAAGACCGCGATAATCCGGAAACCACTTCAGTGCATTTCCAATGGCTCCGCCGTACACCACGCCAGCGCCGATTCCGCCCACGCTGTACCAAAAATAAAGGGACCCTACTGTCTCGGCGTAGCCCGATCCGATCCAGCCGAGCCCCACCATGACTGAGCCCAAGCCAAGCATGAACCGGGGACCAATTCGGTCCACCAGATATCCCTCGAAGGGTACGAGCCAGGTTTCCAGCGCTACAAATAATGCAAAGGTCCACTGCACCGCCTTTAGCGAGATGTGCAGATGGGCTTGGATTGGCGTAGTGAAAAGGGTCCAGGCATACTGCAGGTTCGCAATCGCCATCATGGCAACGATGCCTGCGATTAATTGGACCCAGCGGTTGGGAATACGAGAGGGGTGAATCAGGGAGCCTGGAGATGCAGTCATAAGGTGCTACCTCGTCATGAAGCGTTAGACCTTCACTACCAAACTGCTACACCGTCCGTCGAATTCGACCCGAACCTGACCGAACCGTGATGGTATACTGGCCTAGTTACCGTACCACTTGCGGCTGGCAATGTAGCATGCCTGCGGCACACTGTCAATTGCAAACGTATTCGTTGGCAAAAACTGTAAGACACCCAACCGATGCCGATCGAAGATAGCCTGCGAGTACAAATCGAAACCTACCTTTCCCACCTCGACGGCTTGATCCGTCGCGGGCATCAGCTTCGAGACACGTTGGCCGCCGATCCTTCCGATTCTGCGGCGATTACGGCGACCCGCCGCTGGCAGGAAGACTGCGGCGTGACGATCAATCAACTCTCCGGAGGCAGCAAGGCTCATTGGCTCGCAAGATCTTTCAGCCAGGCTTTTCTGATGCGCTCGTCGGATGGTCGTGCGGCCCAGGGGGCTGCGCCCGGCGAGATCGTTCAGCAGCTTCTCGGCGTTCTCGGACAAGCAGTTGGCTCGCTCTCCCGATCGGACGATGCGGCGATTATTTCTGCGTCGTCGGAGCACCCGGCGCCCCGGCGATTCGAATTCGTTCACAATTTGGAGATTCGGCCGGTGCTTGAACAGGCTTACGCTGATAGTCGGACCGCCCTCGAAAAAGGAGATTACGATTTTGCCATGATGACGTCCTGCGGAATTCTGGAAGCCATCGTAACGGATGCCCTCGAGCACAAGGGTGCGAATGCCCTGGCAGCTCTGGGTGCGCCCGCAGGCAAGATCGCCGATTGGACGTTCGAGATGCGTCTCGCTGTTGCAGAGAAAGCTGGACTGATTCGCAGTGGGTGCGCTCGCCTGCCGAGAGCGGCGCGGACCTATCGAGACCGAATGGATGCCGGAGGTGAGACCTCTGCCAACGGAATGATTAGTGAGAGCGATGCGCGCAAGACAGGGCAGGTGCTTCACGTCATCATGCGCGACCTTGATCCTGGCCGCTAGAGACTCTGCCGCGCCTTGACGCTCTTTTGCCATTTCCATTCAATCTTCCAGATCTTAATCTTCCAGATCCTGCCGAAACACTGGCTGCGAAGGATCAAGACTGCCGTCGATGACGGCCACCAGCAAATTTCCGAAAGCATTCGTCGCCTCCGGCAAAGAAGCATAACCTCGCTCGCGCTGCAGCGCTCCGCCGTCCGCATAGATCAAAGTGTAAAAGCGGCCGGTTGAGTACTGGAGTTCGAGCAATTTATTTGGCATGTCGGGATCGCCTTGCTGGCCGAGCACATCCATCAGTGCGACGGTCCATTGCCTGCCCTTCGGGTCGGTGATGACCTCGCGTTCGAGGAATTGCCATTCGTCCATGCTCCACAGAGGCATATTTATGCAAGCAGTTGCGCAAGGGCGCGTCCGACCTGCGCACCGGTAAATGGTTTTGGGATCAGCAAAACTTTCTGCGCCTTTCGCGAACGCAGGCTTGAGTCCGCCTGCTCCGGCGTATCGCTGACGATCACGATGGGAAGTTCGGCGTGATCTGGGTGATGGCGCACGGAATCGAATAGTGACTCGCTCATATCGAATGCTGTGCAGTCGAGCACCAGCGCATCGGCGCGCTGTTGCACGATCAAATCATTCACGGCTTCCGTAAATCCCGAGGCGAAGACCTCGTATCCAAGGTCACGCAGCGAGAACGTCAGCAACTCGGCAATCTCCGGCGTGTCGTCGATCAGCAAAATGCGAGGCACTATTTCGCAACCGGGTTCTTAACCGGGCCGGTGCCAGGCAGCCGCTTCTTTTTGCCTTCCGAAGGCTCGAGGTCCATCATCCAAATTCGTCCGCCGGCGGTGTAGTAGGCGCGGTGATCGTTTTCGATCATTGCGCCCCAGGCCTCCAGCGTGCGCATGGCGAAGGTAACGCCCTCGAAGTTGTTGCGTGCGTGATCCAGTACCTGGTTGGTGTGCCAGTTGTCGGTGAGGATGGCATCGCCGGCATGCACGCGCAAAACCGTGTAGTAGCGGTCGAACGCCGCTTCCGGACGCACGTCGCGCGTGGATCCGCGCTTTTTGCCCTCGGTGACAATGTAACTTTCCTGTCCCTCGGGCTCGACTTCCGGCTCAGGCTCGACAGGATAAAAAGGAGTGCTAGTTTTAGTGTTCATACAGTCTCCGCCACTGCAGCTGCTTCGCTTGCGGCCGCCATGTTAGTGAGGTTTTTCGCATCCGCCGCCTGGACCAAAGCTTCCGGCAACTGGACGCCCATCATCCGCCATTGCTCATTGGCAAACTTCTGCAGATTGGCGATGTGCTCGGCGTGAAGGTGGCCAAAGCGTCCCTGCAATTTCAAATACTCGGAGACCGGCCGCATGCTGGCGGGACGGAAGCTGTAATTAAAGGCGCGCTTCTCGGGGTTCCATTCCCACATGGGATAGAGTCCGCATTCGACGACCAGCCGGCCAAGGTCGATCGAGCGCGGCGTCTCATAAACGAAACCCTTCTGGCACGGGGTGTAGACCATCAGGTACGCAGCGCCTTTGTGGTTCAGTCCTTTGCGAACCTTGTTCATCAAGTCGATGGGATAACCGACGCTGGCAGTTGCCACATAGCAGTGGGGATGGCCAGCCGCCATCATGCGCGCGAGATCCTTGGGATAAAGTTTTTTGCCTTCCGGAACTTCGGGGCCGGGAGGCGAGAATGTCGTCATACCCCCGTATGGCGTGCGCGACGAAGCCTGAATGCCGGTGTTCGCGTACTGCTCGTTGTCGTAGCAAATGATCAGGCAGTCGTGATTGCGATAGAGCGCGCCGGAAATCGAGGCAAGACCGATGTCGGACGCGCTGCCGTCGCCGGCTTCGCAGATAATATTCGGGAACTTGCCTTTCCATTTGCCCTTGCGAATCATCGCTTCATAAGCGGCAGCAACGCCGGCGGTGAAGCTGCCCGCGCTGCCAATCTGGGTATGCGCCCACGGCACGTTGTAAGGCGTACACAAATAAGAGCTGTTAGCGACATACATGCAGCCCGTCGGTCCGACCAGAATGGTGTTGTCGCCCGCGGCCTTGCTCGTCATTCTGTATTGAATGGACGGCCCGCAGCCCGCACAGGTGCGGTGCCCAGGGACAAACGGTTCGGATGACGGCAGTTCGGGGTTGTAGAATCGCGCACCCTGGTTCGGGCTATCTAAGATCGGCAATAGCTGCCGTTGAACTTCTATGGTTGCCATATCAATTCTCCAATCGCAGGGCCTGAGACCCCGCTGCAATCTTTTATAAGGACGGACATTTAGTCCGCTACAACAAATAACTTTCTACTCTTCGAAGCCAACCCAATGGGTGCGCTTTTCGATCTGGCCGCGCCGCTGGGCATCGAGCATTTTTTCGGTCATCCAATAAAATTCCTTCAGCACGATCGCTTCGCCACCCATGCCAGCCATGA
This sequence comes from uncultured Acidobacteriaceae bacterium, assembly GCA_963818865.1. GTDB lineage: Bacteria > Acidobacteriota > Terriglobia > Terriglobales > Acidobacteriaceae > Sulfotelmatobacter. The sequence continues at coordinate 99,356 of CAWFTQ010000009.1, read as the reverse complement.
ATGAGAGGACGAGCGGACGCTTCTGGCTTTCGTAGAGGGCGGCGCAAACTTCGGCATACAGTGAACCGCCGCTGCTTACACTGCCGAGACCCATGTTGGTCTCAATCACGCCAACCACTTTGAACTTGCTGAGGACTTCTTTCACGCGATCGGTTGGGTACGGGCGAATGGTGCGCAGGCGCGCCATTCCGACTTTCAACCCGCGGTCGCGCATGTGCTGAATTGCAAACCGAGCCGTCACCGCGTGGGCGCCTTGCAGGAAAAAAACTACTTCGGCGTCATCGGTCATAAACTCTTCGACCCATGGATCGTAGCGCCGGCCGAAGATCTTCGCGAACTCGTCGTGCGCCTGCTCGATCACCGCCATCGATTCTTCCATGGCGCGGGCGCGTTCCAACTGCAGCGGCGGACCTTGCTCCGGCATAATCTGCGGGCCATGGGATACCGGATGCCGCGGATCAAGCGGATAAGGATGCTTGTACGGCGGTAAGAATTCATTTACCTGCCCGGTGTCGGGCAACTCGACATCGCCGGTGATGTGCGAGACGAAGAAACCGTCCTGGCAAACCATTTGCGGCAACAGGACGCGGGGATCCTCGCCAATGCGATAGGCGATCAGATGATTGTCGAATGCTTCCTGCGCGTCGCACGACCAGCCCATGATCCAGCCCATATCGCGCGTGGAGAGCGCGTCGGTGTGCTCGGACCCGAAATCGCCGGGAGGATCGAGCGTACGATCGGCGATCATCATCTGCACCGGCATGCGGCTGCCCGAGATCGGCGAATAAAGTTCGTAGGCGAACTGCACTCCGACTCCAGAGCTGCCGGTGAAAACGCGCGCACCACTCGATGCCGCGCCGTGCGCGATGCTCAGCTGCGAATGCTCGCTGTCGGCCACTATGTATTCGGCATCGAGTTCGCCGTTGGCCACCATTTGCGCGAGCGCCATCATAGTGGCCGTATAAGGACGAATGGGGTACGCCGCAATCACATCGACATCGGCGTACTTAGCCGCCTGCGCCGATGCGACGCAGCCATTGATTCGGACAGTTCTCTTTTTTTGCTCTGCCAGCATTGCCATAATTAACTCCGCACATTCCGCCGCAAGGCGATTGCTGAAATTGGCCCAACTCCAAACCTAAATATTCTTGGCCGCCCGGTCGCCCAGGTTTCTCAACTCTTCCGCCTGTCGACCGTGCAGTCCGGGCGAGATGGCGAAAGCCGTGTCCATGCGTACAACGCCGGTATCGAAGTCGAGTTCAGGAACGCCCTCAAGGCATCCTGTGGGACATTCCTCGATGCACACGCGGCATCCTTTGCAGTAATCGACCAGAATTTTATACATGCCGTTGGAACGCTCCGGACGCGCGATGCAGGGCTCGGGGCAGACCAGGTAGCAGTTGTCGCAGGCATTGCAGGTGCCGCAACTGAAACAGCGATTCGCTTCCTCGACCGCCTGTTCTTCGGAGAACGCCTGGATCACTTCATCCTGGATTTTCGTTCTGGTCTTGGTCGGCAGCATTTCCTGCTGGACGCGCGGAAAGTGCGGGAAGTAGGTCATGTTCATGCGATTCAAATCGAAGATTACGTCGACGGGAATCGTCCGCGGCTGTAACTTCTCTCCGCGCATCACTTTGTCGAGATTGAACGCAACGCGTTTGCCGTCGCCAACGGCATTCACCACCATCAGCGGTTGACCGGAACCCAGTTGCACGATGTCGCCCGCTGCAAAGAAGTTCGTGTCACCGAGGCGCCCGAACTTATCGATCTTGATGGTGCCGCGGTCGGTCTTGAATTCTGCCGGCAACCACGCCAGGGACGAATGCTGGCCCACGGCGATGATTACATTGTCTACAGCGAAGCGCTCGGCCGGAGCCGCTCGATCCACCGTGATGGGTGAAGCGTTGATGGCGCCGGAGAAGCGCGCCTTGTGCAGTTGCAATGCCTCGACCTTGCCACTGCCGAGCACTGCGGTCACGGCGCGCCCGTGCAAAAGCTCGACGCCTTCTTCGAGCATGTCGTGCAGATCTTCGGGCGACGCAGGCATTTCTTTGGGGTTGCCTTCGACCGTGATCATGGTCACTTCGGCGGCACCTTGCCGCAAGGCTTCGCGGGCGCAATCGATGGCGGTGTTTCCGCCGCCGATCACGGCAACGCGGGCACCCAGCTTCACTTTTGATGTGCCCATGCCAATATCGCGCAGGAAAGGAAGTCCGTAGAGCACGCCGTCTTTATTCTCGCCTTCGGCGCGCACGCTGTTGGGCTCGGTGAGGCCGACGGCCAGGACGCAAGCGTCATAGTTCTTTTTCAAATCATCCCAAGTGACGTCTTTGCCGACTTCGACGCCAGTCTTGATGGTGACGCCGAGTTGTTCGAGACGCTCGATTTCACGATCAAGAACGTTCTGAGGGAGAACCCAATCCGGAATGCCGCCGCGATTCAGTCCGCCCGCTTTCGGCGATTTCTCAAGAATCGTTACGGTGTAGCCGAGGCGTGCCAACTGGTACGCGGCACTGTGGCCGGCGGGACCCGATCCGACGACGGCGACTTTTTTGCCGTTGGATTTTCCGGGCTTGACTACGTCGTTGGTGAGTGCCTGGCCAAGATCGCCGAGAAATCTCTCGACCGCGCGGATGGAAATGGCCTCATCGTATTTTCCACGATTGCAAGCTTGCTCGCACGGGTGATAACAGACGCGACCCGTGACCGACGGAAACGGCATGTCTTCCTTAATGAGAGCGTAGGCGTCGAGATATTTGCCGCGCTTCACCAAGTCGAGATAGCCCTGAATTTTTTCGTTGGTTCCGCAAGCATTATTGCAAGGGGGCAACTTGTCGCGATACACCGGCCGGATGGAGCGCCAATTGCCAGTGGGAAAGAGATCTTGCCCTTTTTCCTGCGTGGGTGCGGGAGTGATACCCGCGAAGGGCACAGTAAGCCATTCGGGAATATGAGTGTTCTTGGTCGACATGAGTCCTCTCTTACACGGCCACTGGGTTCAGCGGCATAATATGCAGTTCGTTGAGCGCTACCTGGAATGCGTGTTTGTTCGCGATCATCGGCTCGATCGTTTTCATCTTAACGATGCCCGTGGTCTGAACCACCGCCGCAATCAGCGGAGCGGCGATATCGGGTGCGATCGATTTATTTCTTTCGGCGGCGCCTTCGGTCGAAAGGCGGTCGAGACCGAGTTCGCCGAGGCGATAGTAAAGCCATTTGTGGTCGGCAATTTTGGCCGCATCCACGCAGACAAGTTGCGCCAGCCGCTCGGCGCCGGGCACGAAACGAATCATGTAATCCGGCGTGTAGTGAGTGTTGATCACGAGCGTTCCACCGGGAGGCATGCCGCGCATGTAATCCCAACCTTTCACCATCGTCCCCTCGACCAGCACGACGATGTTGGGGTTCGCATTCTCGTAGGTGAGTTCGTTTTCGAGCACTTCGTCGCTCACGCGGCAATACTTGCGCGTCGGGCAATTGGTGCGATCGGGATTGTCGACGTAATTCTCCATCGCCTGCGCGTACTTGCCCTCGATGCGGGCGGAAGCGGAGATGGAGTTCACAATGTCGCGGCCCTCTTTGTCCATGATGATGCCGCGCGTCCAGACAGTTAGTTCTGTGTAACTCATGATCAAACCTCTTTGCTGCTCAAGTTAGAAGATGTGTCGGAGCAAGAATCCACGCCGTTCTTGCCAGGCTCGTTGATGCTCTTCGATTGATTGGGATTGCCGCGATCGGATTCCAGCACGGACAGAAAATCGCTACGCAAGACGATGAATGGCGCGGGCCGAGTGCCATCCTGAAATTCCACAATTGCCAGCAGCGTAGCCTTCTTGCACAAGCTCTCGATATCAGCGCCGGTGAGGCCGTCTGTCCGATCGGCGAAGTCTTCAAAATCGACGTCGGCGGCCAACGGCACACGCCGGCAGCACAGACGCATAATGGCAGCACGGTCGCCTGCGTTGGGCTTTGCGAACGGCAGTATGTAATCGAAGCGCCCGCTCCGCAGCAGGGCGGGATCGATCTTCTCGGGACGATTGGAGGCTGCCAGCAGGACCACACCTTTTACGTCCCGCAAGTTGTCGATCTCGCGCAGGAGCTGGCTGAGAATCCTTTGATAGATATCGCTGCCGAATTGATCCGCTCCGAACTTGGGCGCGACCGCGTCAATGGTGTCGAAGAACAAAATGCAGGGGGCTGCTCTTCTCGCTTTTTTGAAAACTTCGCGCAGTGCCCTCTCGGATTCTCCCAACCACTTCGAGTAGAGTTGCGGACCATCAATGGCGATAAGCGGAATTTGCTTTTCACCGGAAAGGGCACGCGCCATGGCAGTCTTGCCAGTACCCGATGGTCCGGCCAGCAGGATGCCGCGCGGCGGCGCGAGTCCAACCTGTTCGTAGATTTCGTCGCGCATGTGAGAGTGCTCGATCACGCCATCGAGCAAGCGTTTCACCTCGTGGAGACCTCCGAGGGAGGCGAACGTCGACGAACTCTTCTCGATAAAAAATTCGCGGGTGGCGCTGGGCTCGACTTCCTTCAGGCCGGCAAGAAAATCGTCACGCGTGACTTGCAGCGTGCCCAACTCCTCAGCTGCAATGCCGTCGGTATCAAGGGGAGCGGATGACAGGAAACGGCGCAGGGCGATCATGCCAACTTCCTGTCCCAGGGCTTCGAGATCGGCGCCGACGAAGCCGTGAGAATGTTCGGCGATCTCCTGCAGGTCAACGTCAGCCGCGAGGGGCATGGCGCGGGTATGAATTTTGAGAATTTGTAATCGTGCCTGAGTGTTGGGGACTCCGATTTCGATTTCACGATCGAAGCGGCCGGGACGCCGCAGCGCAGGGTCGAGGACCTCGGGGATATTGGTCGCGCCGATCACAATGACCTGGCCGCGCGCGACAAATCCATCCATCAGGCTGAGAAGCTGGGCCACCACGCGCTTCTCGACCTCGCCAACCACCTCGGTACGCTTGGGAGCCACGGCGTCGATCTCGTCGATGAAGAGAATCGCAGGGGCATGGCGAGCCGCTTCTTCGAACACTTCGCGGAGCTTGGCCTCGCTCTCGCCATAAAACTTCCGCATGATCTCAGGGCCGTTGAGGTGAATGAAGTGGACGCGGCTTTCCGCCGCTACAGCGCGGGCGAGCAGAGTCTTGCCCGTGCCCGGCGGACCGTATAGCAGCACGCCTTTGGGCGCGAGAATTCCCAAACGCTCGAAGATGCGCGAATATTTCAGTGGCAGCTCCACCATCTCGCGCACCCGCCCCAATTCGCGCTCCAGGCCGCCGATATCTTCGTAGGAGACAGCGGGAGCGCGGGCCACGGTCTGATCGCCTTCGACGACGCGAATGTCAGTGCGTTTGCCAATCACAACCGGCCCCGAAGGAATGGTGCGCACAACCTGGAAGTTCACCGCCTTGGCAAATGTGGGCACACGCACCACGCAGCCCGCGATTACCGGAACGCCCACGAGGTCCTCAAGGATGCGGTCGGGAGCGATGGTGGCGGGTGCGGCCCCTACCCAAAGTGGCGAAAAGCGTACGGCCACGGCCTGCTCACTGTCGACTCGCGCCACTGTAACCTGCTCCTGCAATCCAGCTCCGCAGTTACTGCGGCACGTGCCATCAATCTGGATCATGCCTTCGTGGCCATCTTCGGAAATTTCAGCGCGACCGACAGCCGTGGCGCTGCCGGTAATTTTCACCACGTCGCCTGCTCGCGCGCCCATGCGTTGCAGATCGGCCGGGGCCAAGCGCGCAATGGCGCGGCCGATGTCTTCGACACGCGCCTCGGCAACGCGCAGCTTGAGACTCGCCGTTAGAGACGATGGAGGAGTTTCCGTCATGGCACCAGCCATGTCATTTGCCAGTTCAGTCAATTCTGATGATCCCCAAATCAGCAGGCTCGGCGGCCTGCTCTTACCCACAACGCGATCGCCATCCCACATGGCTGGCGAATCGCGAATGATCACGGCGGAAATTCTCCGTGGATCAAAACTCATCGAGTACTATTTCTTCCACGTCTTCAATGTGCCGCCGCATCGCTGCTTTTGCGGATTCCGCATCCTGGCGCTTGATTGCTGCTAAGATCCTCCGGTGGCCAGCGAGAGATTTCTCCGGCCGCCCTTCCACCTGCATCGACCTTTCCCGCGTGTCGCGCAACAGGTCCATGAGGATATCGAGCACCTTCAGCACCACGCTGTTACCGGAAGCCAGAGCTATGCTGTAATGAAATTCCGCATCTTCGGCAACCGTGGTTTCTCCGCGCGACAGTTTTACTTGCTGCCTGTGCAGAATGTCTTCCATCTCAGAAATCTCGTCGGGAGAAGCGTGGGTCGCGGCGCGCGCCGCCAATGGCGGTTCCAGCATCTTACGAAAATCAAGAAGTTCACCCACCATAGCGTGCTTGCGCTTCAGCGCATTCGCGAAAGGATTCACCAAAGAGTCGGGCGATATTTCGCGGACGATGGTGCCGGCACCTTGCCGCGGCTCAACCAGACCCATCAATTCAAGACCGCGAATTGCGTCGCGAATGGAGCTGCGGCTGACTTGCAGCATCTCCGCAAGTTCGCGTTCCGAGGGCAGTTTGTCGCCGGGCTTCAGTTTTTTCAGAATCAGGCGTTCGATCTGTCTTGCGACTTCTTCGTAGACTTTGTTTTTTCGAACAAACTCGAAGTCGGATTTGACGGGGAGGGCCAAGATGATTTCCAAGTGGTCTGATAAGTGGACCAGCGAACCAGAGGAGTATACATCGGCTGTCAAGACTGTAGCAAATATTATTGTGGGGCGCAGGAGAAAAGCCGCAGGCGGTTATCCGGGTTGCCGTTGAGCCGCGCGTTCCGCCAATAGCTTCGTACAGTTGTACACCGTGCGAGTGCAGGTCATGGGCAGGCCAACGCGCTCACCCAGTTCGACCACCGCTCCCACCAGGGCTTCCAATTCGATGGGCCGGCCGGCTTCGAGATCTTGCAGCATTGAGGTTTTATGCTCGCCAACTTTTTCGGCGCCGGCGATGCGCTGATCGATGGAGACCGGCAACTCCATACCCAGCTTGCGGGAGACTTCTTCCACTTCCTGCATGATGTTTCGGATAACCGAACAGACTCCAGGGTCACGGACCATTTGAACCAGCGTGGCGCGCGTGAGCGCGCTGACCGGATTGAGAGATGCGTTGCCCAGAACCTTGACCCAAATCTCATGCCGGATGCGAGTGGTGACCGGACAGCGCAATCCGGAGGCGATAAGAGCCTCGGCAATTCCGCGCAGGCGATTGGAACGCGTGCCATCCGGTTCACCGAGAGAAATGCGATTGCCCTCGATGTGTTGAATCACTCCTGGCGCAATAATCTCCGTGGAAAAGTAGACGATGGAACCGACCACGCGAGGCGCTGCGATGGCGGAGGAGATGACGCCACCGGGGTCGACCCGCTCCAGACGTAAGCCTTCCCATTCGCCGCCGAAGCCCTGGAAGTACCACCAGGGAATTCCGTTCTGCGTGCTAACGACCGTGGTATCGGGCCCCAGCACCGGTTTCAGGTGCGGTGCGAGTTGCGGCAGGCCGTGCGCCTTCACCCCGAGAAAGACAACATCTACGGGACTTACTTCATCGAGAGAACTGGCGATTGTGGGGCGTGCAACGAAATCTCCTCCGCTGCTTTTGACCTGCACGCCGTTTTCTTTCATGGCGCGAAGATGCGGGCCGCGCGCGAAGAGCGTTACGTCGAATCCAGCCTGCGCCATGCGCGCGCCGATATACGCTCCAATTGCCCCGGCCCCGGCGATAAGGAATCTCATTCGTCCCCGCCCGCGAGTGCTGAGGCGACTGCGCGCCGGCGGATTTTCCCGGTCGCAGTGGTTGGAATGCTTTCTACCAGATAGATTTTGGTGGGGCACTTGTATTCCGCCAGCGATTCGCGGCAATGCTTGATCAATGCGGATTCGCTGGCGCCATGCTTCTCGTGCAGAACCACGGCGGCACAAACCTCTTCGCCCAACGTCGGATGCAGGCAACCAAACGTGACCGCTGCCGCGACTGCAGGATGCCTTAGCAAGATCTCATCTACTTCGTGAGGAGCTATGTTCTCACCTCCTCGAATGATGATGTCTTTAATGCGGCCGGTTAGATGCAAATAGCAATCTGAATCAAGAAATCCCTGGTCACCGGTGCGGAACCATCCGTCTACAAAAGCGCGAGCGTTGGCTTCGGGATTGTTTTCATAGCCGCGGAATACATTCGCCCCTTGAATGGCGATCTCACCGCAGTGATTGGTGCCGAGGTGATTGCCATCCTTGTCCATGATGCTGATGCGCAGGCCCGCGCCGACGCCGACAGAACCCGCTTTCCGGTGCCTTGGAGGCAGAGGATTCGAGGTCATCTGATGCGCCGCTTCGGTCATTCCGTAAGCTTCGACGAAGGGCACTCCAAACAGGCCTTCGATCTTGTGTATCAGTTCTGGCGACAAGGGTGCGCTGCAGGAACGGATGAAGCGCAGAGAGGCAGCTTCCGCCGGTTTGTGATGCGCCCGAGCCAGCAGAAGCTGGTGCATGGTGGGCACGCCTGAATACCAGGTCACACGATTTTCGCGCACCGTCCGCCAGAAAGAAAGGGCGTTGAATTTTGTCGGGACCACCACTGTGCCACCGGAAAGCAAAGTGGCCATGGTGGACCCAATCAAACCATGAATATGAAACAGCGGCATGATACACAGCGAAACATCTTCAGCGGTAAGGGCGTAAGTGTTCGCGATATTTGCCGAGGAAACAGCCAAATTGAAATGCCGCAAGGGCACGCGCTTGGGGCGTCCAGTGCTTCCGCTCGTGTGCAGGACCAACGCAATATCGTCGGCAGTGGGCTCGGTTGCGGTGGCTCCGCTGGGAGCGCCGACCATGCGGACGTTGCCCTGTTCGTTCATTTCGACGGAAAACACCGGAATCTTGCGGTCCGCAGCCGCAGTGCGCACGAATTCGGCGCCCACGGGAGGACACAGCAAAATACGGGCATTGGTGTCTCCTAGAAAGAAATGAAACTCTTCATAGGGATAGGCAGGGTTCAAGGGGGCTGCAGTCCCGGCGATGGAAGCAGCGAGAAAACTGACAATCGCCGGAAGTCCGTTGGGCAGCGCGATCGCTACCGCATCGCCGCGGCGAATGCCGGCAGATGCCAGAGCGTTCGCCATGGCCAAAACCTGTTGGCGCAGCGACTCGTAGGTGACGTTAATTCCAAGTTCGGGAACAACAATGGCCTTGTGACTATCGGCGAAATGCAAAACATCAAGCAGAGTATCTACTGACTTGAGCGTCATTCGTTCTCGCCTCTAGTGCGGGTCCTTGGATGATTGGCCGAGTCGAACTGTTGTCCTGGGCAGTCCGCGAAACGGAAAGAAAGATTGCCGGGATCAGATCGAATAGCCTTCCGCGCTCAGGATCTTTTTGAACTCCTTCAGGAAAAATTGCACGTTCTCTTCGGTGGCCAGAGGACCCATCACACCGATACGAAAGACTTTGCCCGCCAGCGGTCCGAAGCCGCCCGCGATCTCAATGCCCGGTCCATCCAAAAGACGTTTGCGTACCTTGGCTTCGTCAACCCCCGCAGGCACGCATACGGTGTTCAACGTGGTGATCCGATGCGACTCGGGAACGTACATGCGCAAGCCCATCGCTTCGATGCCCTTGACAAAGGCGCGGTGGCAGCGGCGGTGACGCTCCCAGCGGTTCTCGATGCCTTCTTCTGCGATCACCATAAGCGCTTCGCGCAAGGCGTAGAACATGGAAATCGGCGCCGTGTGGTGATAGCGGTGAGAGACGGTGGAGTAGTCGCGAATCAGTTTGAGGTCCAGATACCAACTACGCGAGGGAGTGGTCCGGGCACTCAGGAAATCCATTGCCCGGGGCGACATCGCTATCGGAGACAGGCCAGGAGGACAGCTCAATCCTTTCTGCGTGCAACTGTAGGCGACGTCAATTCCGGTCCGGTCGAACTCTACAGGCACTCCGCCAAGGGAAGTGACGCAATCCGCGATGGCCAGGGCACCGGCATCGTGAGCTGCAGCGCAAATCGCCCGGCCCGATTGCAACGCTCCGGTTGAGGTCTCGGCGTGAACGTAAGCCACCACCTTTGGCTTCTCGCGGCGAATGAAGTCTCCAGCCTCATCATCCGTGAAGACCTCTCCCCAAGCTTTCTCAAAGCGCACGACGTTGGCGCCCTGGCGCTTGGCCATCTCGGTGAGGCGATCGGAGAAATATCCATTGGCGAATACCGCGAACTTGGCGCCGGGATCCACAAAGTTGGCTACCGCGGCTTCCATGCCCGCGCTTCCGGTGCCGGAAATCACGAGCGTCGCGCCGTCATTCGTTCCGAAAGCTGATTTGAGTAACTGCTGCACATCTCCCATGACCTGGATGAAGTAGGGATCAAGATGTCCGACAATCGGCTTGGAGAGCGCGCCATAAACTCTGGGGTCGACCATGGTGGGTCCGGGCCCGAACAGATAGCGGCGAGGCGGTTGCAGGGCTGGAAGTGGAAGGGCGGTGGTCTGTTCGATGGCGCTCATACTCCTCGTTTCTGATGACGCTGATGTACAAATATACGGCACTTCTATACGGCGCTCGCAGGCACTCCGCAAGCCTAAATCGGCGAGTGGTGTCCCTGCACAATCATCTCCTCGGCGATGCGGCGGGCTTCGGGGAGGGTCGCGGCCGCTTGGCGATCGATCTCCGCCGGCAGGTCTTTTTGGATCTTCGCCAGTTCCTCGTCAAACAAACGGGTCACCAGCGCCGAAGAATGTTCGACGGGCCGACCATCGTCGCCGGGCACTCTGACTTTGTGCAGAACGCGCTGTGCGATCATCAAGCGATAGATGCGGTCGGTGGCCAGGTCTTCCATGTAGCCATCGAGCAGGCTAGCGCCCTTTCCGTTGAGCACGCCGTTGCGATAACGGATCACAGTGCGCACGGCCGCTCGCGTCCCGGCAAGAGTCGTGGCTCCAACACCTTTCGGGACCGGCCGCAGATTCGGATGCGAGTCCGGCAGCTTGGGCCGCTTTGCAATCTGATTGGGATGCGGGAACTGGGCAACTGCTATTTCGTTTTGATCGGGATGGCCAGTCCAGGCCCCGTCCATCAGGCAGTCGGCCTCGTTCTTCTTGTCCTGCTTCAGCACCTTCAACGCGCGCTCGTTCAACTCCGCGTCGGTGCGGCTGGGATAAAGCGCGGTCATTCCACCGATCGCGTGCGCGCCGTGCTTATGGCAAATCTCCGGCATCAGGGTGCGAAAGTTTTGGAAGAACGGCACATCGTGCGGGATGGTGTTGCGATCCGGCAAAATCCAATTCGGATCCTCGATCATGAAATGAATCAGCGAGGCCATGTAATCCCAGCGGCCGAGGTTCAATCCCAGGCAATGATCGCGCAGATTGAAAAGAAATTCTTCCATCTGATAGGCCAAAGGGTGGGCTTCCACCAAGGCCATGCATTTGATGTAGTCATGCGGTAAGCCCTTTTGTTTGGCGAGCGCCTGAAAGAGATCGCGCCACCACAGAGCTTCCTCGGCGGATTCACTTTTCGGGATGTACACGGAAAAATTGTGCGGCAACCACGCAGGGTCGATCTGGTACCAGATCAGGGCGAGATCGAACAGCGAAGCGGACATGATTTCGTTCCTGATCACTCCAGCCTGGCTGATGTGCAAACCGCGGGGACGCACCCAGGTGACGGTTTTCGAGCGCTGCACCGTAACTTTTTTCTGCCGCTTCTTGTCGTCGTAGCTGAGTTCGTATTTATAAGCGGCGATCGTGTTCTCAATCGCCAGCATGATATGTTCCCAGAGGTTCGCCGTGGAATCTTCGAGGTCGATCATGACGGCAGGCGATCCGGAGTTCAGCAGCTTCACGGTCAACTCGCCGTCATCCGCCGGGCCGGTCATCTGGTTACGCTGGTCGGCACACCACTCCGGCACTGAGATTCGCCAGTCGGATGTGGTTGCCTCCGAAGCGGGAAGATAGTCTGGCGGCTGGCCGCGATGCGATGCTTGCAACACCTTGGCGCGTTTGGCAACAAGCTTTTGTTGCCAGGGAGTGAACTGTTTGTGGAGAGGTAACAAAAACTCGAGAAATCCTTTTGGAAGATCTTTCTCGGGATTCAGGTCTGCGGGCGCGGCGTTCATGCCCTGCGGGTTCATGGCTGGTTTATCCACCGCCGATAGATTATGGATTCGAGCATTCGCTCGAATCTCGACAGGCAATTATAACTCGTGACGAAGAGGGTTCGAGCGCAGGAATGCGCAAATCACAATGCTGTGTGATCCACCGGCTGGAAGATGCAGGCTAGCGTACCGTGACAAAGAAGTACGCGCTCATTGCTACACCTATGCCGATCACAACGACCCGCACTTTCCGGGGGTCTGCCTTCTGCGCATAGTGGGCGCCGAACCAGCCGCCAGCGAGCGACCCGGCTACCATCACGGCGCAATGAGGCCACAATACAGCCTTGGCCACGATGAAGGTGACGACCGCAGCGGCGTTAATGGCGGCGGCCAACAGCGTTCTGAGTGCGCCCATGGCGTGGATGTCACGCATTCCCATCATCGCGAGCATCCCGAGGGTCATGAATCCGATTCCAGCGCCGAAGTATCCGCCATAGATGGCAACCAGCAACTCTGCAATCGAACTGAGCACGATCGCCCTCCACGTCGTGAACTGCAGATCGTCCACAGCCACGGTGCTTCCGGCGAGTCCTCGGATCGAATTGCCGAAGGCGAACAGCAAAGTTCCGGCTAGCAACAACCAGGGGACAAGGCGGAGAAAGGCATGCTGCGGAGTCTTCAGCAACAGAACCGCTCCGACCCAGCCCCCGAGAATGCTCGTGACGAGCAAGGGAACCAAGACGCGCATAGGTGCGTTCAGCCGTTTTAAATAGGCGATGGTACTGGCCCCTAGCCCGGGCCACAGTGCGACCGTATTGGTTGCATTGGCTAACACAGCCGGGATTCGTAGAAACAACAGCGCGGGAAAGGAGACAAAACTGCCGCCGCCGGCTAACGCATTCAGCGTCCCAGCGACCACGGTGGCGAAGAGCAAGAAGATAGCTTGGCCGAAGTGTAGACCCATAGGTAAACGGAGGAACGAGTTCCAGAAAAAATCGTCACAGACAGTGCATCAAACTTGCCAACAATCTATCAGGAATTTCCCAAAACGGTCGGCGCTGACTTTTGCACAGCGTAAGCGGTCATGTGCGTTAGGTGAATCCAGACACGCTATCGGACGTAGACGAAAGGTTGACCGTCTCGCGCGAGATACCAAGCGATCTAATATCAAAAATTACTTGACAGTAAATGTAGCGATATAGTAATTACTCGCTCCGTTGGTAATTGGTCCGCTTTTCAGACCTCCAGTTCGCACTATCGCGATTTCTCGAGCTTTCGGCCGACCGGACGAGGCGGCGCCCACCGAGTGTGCCTGCCCCCAACGAGCGCTGGGCGCTTTGCAAATCACGTGGAAGAGGAACAGATGCGCTTGCTAACGGCTTTTTTGGTCCTTCTCGTTCTCATTGCGTCAAGTGCGCTCGCTCAGAATCAAAATACAGAACCTGCGAACCCAACCGCTGGACCGACTTCCGTCGCGGCCACCAAGGCTGAGGTCGATCAGTTGCGCAGCGAGGTCGCCGCGCAGCGTCAGACCATCGAGGAACTGAAGGCTTTGGTCGAGAAGCTGGCAGGAGTAAAAGCCTCCACTGCGGTTAGTGGCACGCCGCAGATCCGGCCCGTGGCGGACGCCCCTTCGACAGCAGCCATTGCGCAGCCGGTCGCAGCCCCCGACACGGGCACGGCTCGGTTGATGAATGCGGTTTTGCTGGAGGCAGATCCTGAGCCGGCGCCGGCGGCAAGTCAAGCTCCATCTGCCGCTAAGAAAGACGCGCCTCTCACGGCTGGATGGAACGGGGAACACTTTTTCATCAGAAGCCCCGACGGACAGTTTACGATTAGCCCGTACGGCTACGTGGACAACGAGTATCGCGCCTACCAGGGAGACGGGGCGCCCGCCGACACGTTCGTCCTGCGCCGCGCTCGCTTCGGTTTTCAAGGCAGCTATGGTTCCCACTTCGATTTTGCGCTGCTCACCGATGCAGCGTCAACTTCGGGCTCAGTAGTGCGCGACGTCTACCTCAACGTAAGAATCCGGCGCGAGTTCCAATTCCAGGCGGGCCAGTTCAAGACGCCCTTCGCGCAAGAATCCGGAACTGGCGCCACCAATCTGGACTTCATAGAGCGCGGCTTCCAGTCAATGTTGTATCCGTCAGCAGCTTCCGCCTACCGGAGTCCCGGCGTAGCGTTCCACGGAGACATCGCCGGTGGCGTCATGCAGTACTGGATTGGGGCTTTTAACGGCAAGGGGTATGCGACGGTCAATACGACGAATCAAGCGGAAGTCATTGGACGGCTCCGCTTTTACCCGTTTCGCAAATCCAAAGGCGCATGGCTGAAAGAACTTGCCTTTGGTGGCGCCATTGACCGTGGCCGCTCCCGGGGTCTTTCCGGGGATCAAAGTTTCAGTGGCGCGCTGCCCGATGGCGCTTACAACTTCTTCCCCCAGTTCGCCATTAACGGACCCATCCAGCGCTACAACGGTGAGTTTACCTACCTGAAGTCGGGGTTCGCTCTGCGCGGCGAATTCGACCAGCTGAACATGTCCCGTAACAATACCGGCTCCGAGCAGGCGGGGGGGCTTGGGTTCTTAAGCCTTCCGTCAATCATCGCGAAGGCTTGGGACATCAGCACAACTTACATGATCACAGGCGAGAAACAGCCGGAAAACGGCACGCCGCGCGTACATCATCCGCTCTTTGGCCCCGACACACCTGGCGGCAAAGGACGCGGGTGGGGAGCATTTGGAGTCGGTCTCCGCTTCATGGGTATCCAAGCCAACGAGCCGGGCGCCAATTTCTTGGACTATTACACGCCGGGTTTTGTTCCTACGTTTAATTACCACACGTTCGAGTACACCGCTGGAGTCAACTGGTTTCCCAATTATTGGGTTAAGTACTCGGTCAATCTGGGCATCGATCAGTTGAAGGATCCCAGCACGATAGGCGCGGTGCCACAGAATTATTACGTGGTTCTGCAGCAGTTACAGTTCAGGTTCTAGCCGCTTCGGGGTTGATTGGGTACGGAGCGTTAGTGGAGTTCGGTAAACGCCGGGCCCGGTGGCAGCCGGCCCTAAAGGGAAATCGCAGGAGGAAATTTAGATGAGACCGAGGATTCTGCTTAGCATTTTTATCACGGCATTATTTGTAATCCTGAGCGGCTGCGGCACAACGCCGAATTGTCCCACTTGCGGCACCACGATCAACGGCGCCTACGCGATCATCAACGTCATTCCCGTGCCCGAGCACAACTCTACGGGGGAGCCAGGCGGCCCGTTCAACTCCTTCGACATCAGCACGATCGCCCCGAACGCGACGGGGACGGGAGGACCTTATCTGGATTTTGTTTCCGACCGCATCGGCATTGCCATGCAGGTGATCGACACGTCCCAAGACCTGGCTGTTTTCTCGATTCAAGGACAGAATGGCGTCTCTGATGCCGGTAATGGCGCGAGCCCTTGCCCCACAATCGTCCAACCTGGCTCCAATCCTCCGGTTAATGTGGAAGTGATACCGCCGACCGCTGACGTGTTCGGTAATTTCGTCAGGTATGCCTGCAGGACCGATATGACGTGGGCGAGTGGTTCAAGGTTCCACCTGAATACGGGCTTTGGTCCCAGCGGCAACCTCGGAGGGTTCCCCGGCGCGCAATGCTGTGCTTCGCGCGCCAACGGCGTGAATCCGATGTCCGGGCCAGACGGCAATACGACCACTCCCGACGGCAAGGTCCTCTTCGTCGGAAACGGCAGCTCGAACGTGATCGTTTTCGACTTGACCACGATGAAACTGAATACCAGTCCCATCACTCCGCCAACTATTCTGGCTACTATTCCCACTGGCGTTTCTGCTGACTACGACGGGCCCCAAGGCATCTCGGGGTGCATCGCCTCATGGAACGGTGAAGCTGGCTCGGCTGCCGACTGCGGCGATGATCGCGGTGACGAAATGGCCTACGACCCCACGCACCATGTTCTTTCCATCATCAACGGCGATCCGGGGCTGCCGTTCATCACCTTCATCGACATGCAGTACATCGTAGGGGCAACTCCGCCGAGGACGTCGGTCGCGGACCCTATGGGGTTGGGGGATCTGCATTGCCTGCCAATTGACCAGAGCCTGGCCTATGGGCCGTATCCTGTCGGATTTAGTCCCGCATTTAATGCGACGACTGGCACCTTTGGCTCTTATCCCTATCCTGGCGTGGGACCAGGGGTTTTTGGTTATCCGCTTCAAGGGACGGGAACTGGGATCGTGGGTACCGGAACCGGACCAGACGGCAATCCCCTGCCATCGCCTGCATTGGACCCGAGCGTCGGGGGCTCGTTTAATCCTCCCCGGTGCATTATCGGGCAGATCTATTACGACGGCGCAGGAGGCTCGGCATCCGGGGGACTCGGCCTCACTTCCAGTGTCCCGGTGGACACGGTCGGAAACACCTTCGCGTGCCCCGATCCTTCCAATCCGCATGTTTTCAGCGGCGTTTCAGGATCAGCGGCGGCTGACGGTCCCGCAGGGCTGCCCGGCATCGGCACAACCCCCAGCGGTGTCTCTTACACAATCCCGTGCCATCACGGCCCCATCATCAGCTACGCCACTGGGGCGTTCTGTAGCCAAACCCCGCCATTTGCGGATCCTACTTGTGCTGGGGCCATAGCGCCGGCCGGATTAGGCGCGATGACCTATGATCCGAACAGCGGAAACTGGTTGCTGACTAACGAGAATTCCGTCGCTACTACGCAAATTGGCAGCATTGATGAAATTCAAATTACTGCTAATGGACCGGTGGTGGTGAATAGTTTTCCCACGTACGACTGCATGCCCACCAGCATCGTGCCAGGACCCGGAGATAATCTGCTCGTCGGGTGCGCCGACCATGACGGCCAGACATTTCCGTCTAATGAATACATCATCAGCAACACAGCCAGCGGCAATGTAGCCTGTGTGCCGCCCAACAGCGGGATACCGAACGCGCCAGCAAATAGCAACTGCCTGGAAATCACGCAAGTCGGCGGCGTGGATGAGGTTTGGTACAACCCAGGCGATAACAAGTACTATCTGGCGGCGCGTGATTTTCTCCCGAGCGCGGTAATGGGCGTAATTGATGCCAAAACCAACCAGTGGCTCTACAACATGCCGACCGGATCGAATGCCCACAGCATCTCGGTAGACCCGAGCACGAACCATGCTTTTGTCCCGCTTCAGGCTGGCACGGTTTGTTCGACGCTGGCCTCCGCCGGTTGCGTCGGGGTCGCCGCGCAACAATGAGGAAGTGCTTGCTCGGTGTATAGTTGCCTGAGGCGCGAAGCTCAGAGAAGTTTCGGGAATAGCGATGTGATTTATGGCGATTTGTCTTAGACCGTACCTGCGGAATGTTGTGCTCGGGTGGTTCGTTCTGGCTCTGGCGGGTGTGCTGGCGGGCGCAAGCGAGCAACCCGCGCCCAAGCCCACGGACGTTCCGGCTACAGTCATCGCCCACTTGCCTTTGCCGCAGGCGACCGGAAGTCAAATGTTGTTGCAGAAAGAAAAGGGCAAACAATACCTGTACGTGCAACAGGCCGCGAAGCAAGGCTTCATGGTCGTGGACGTGAGCAAGCCGGAGGAGCCGAGCCTTTTGAAACGGACGGCGGGATCAAACCAGTCGACCTCTGGAAATCTGGAGATGGTTAGCCCGGATGTCGCCATCGCGGAGGCGCCGGAAAAGACGCCGACGACTCTGACCAGCAACAGTCATCCCACCGAAACGGTTCGCGTGCTCGACCTGAGCGACCCCGCGAATCCAAAGACCTTGGAAACCTTCAACAAGGTCACCAGTCTTCTTCCCGACGGCGGTCACGGGCTGATCTACCTCACCAACAATGACGGCCTATATATTCTTCGCTACAATCGCCCGTCCCGATTCGAGCCAGCCAAGAAAAAGCCGCCCTGCGACTCCGAGGCTGAGATTCAGGCCATGCCCCCAGACTGCCAGTAAGCACACCGAGGCGGAGCGAGCCGAAATCTACTTATCTTTATCGTGAGACATCGCGAACCGAGCAATCTTTATCAAGCATCTTGATTGAGGTTATGGTCAACGTCACCGGAGCCGCAGAACCAACCTTATTCATCGCGTCGGAGCTTGTGCTCATCGTCGGTGACTCATTCCCCGTGACTTCTACGCGCTGTCCCATGTAATGGCGTAGCTTTATCTTCCCAGTGCCTTGCAATTGGTAGGTTATGGCCGGATCCTGCTTCATCAGTATGTAATCGCCGCTGGACCTGCTGACGCAGCCTTGCAGAGTTACCTGGCCTTTGGAATCTCTCGAGTTGTTCTGGCTCGCGGGGTTGCTGTCTTGTGCCAGAAGAAAGCTACCCGATAGCAGCAACATGGCAAAACATAATTTTCTCATCGGATTTACCTCCCCACGAATGGGATGGCAACGCGATTGCCACGGTTGCAATAAATCTTAAGGAGTCCGAAGCTACTTCACATGAGTTTCCTGGTAATGCACTTCCTTCCACTGCCCGGCTCGCTTCATCCAGAGCTCGGTGATGTACACCCGGGAGTAGCGCACTTGGGCCTTGGGTGAGAACTGCATGGTGCTTTCATAGATGACGAACGCAGCGTCCGGCCCTAGAGGAATCAGCTTGTACCCCCACAGCGTATAGTTGAAGACATTCCCGTCTACCAGTTCGTTCACAGCTTGGATCTTGGTGCGTTCGCCCCTGCCATCGACTTCGACGCCCTGGTAGTCGTCAGCCAGGAGGTCGCCATAAGCCTTCTTGTCCTTGTTCTTAATCGCCTCCCATTCCGCTTTGATCTTCGCTTCGAACATATCTTTCAGGCTGGAGTCGGCGGAAGTTCCGGCCGGCTTGCTTTGCCCGAACGTAGTCGGCATTGTGGGTTGTTGCGCCAGGACAAGAGACGTCAGCCCGGCAATACAAGCGAAGATGAAGCGACCTCTCATGATTCCTCCATGGCGAACGCGAGAATCCTACTCGTGCTTGTTGCCCGGATGCGCGCGCAAAACTGAACCTATTTCAATTCTTTGGCTCTCTTTTGCACCCCCGCAAGCAGCGGTGGAGGCAGTTCGGCATAGCCTTCCTGAATCGCATATTGCTGGCCATCCGTGTATATCCAATTCAAGAAATCGCTCAACGCCAACGCACGGGAAGAATCAGACGTCGGAGTTCGCAAGTAAATCCAGGTGAAACTGGTAATGGGATAGGAATCAGGCCCCGAAGCGTTGGCCAGCGAAGCGGAGAAGGCATTCCAGCGCGGCGCTTCTGCTGCCTTGCACGCCGCCGCCATACTCTCAGTGGAAGCCTTCGCAAACTTACCCGCGGGATTCAGCACCGCAGCTTGGGGAATGTTGTTCTTCACCGCATATTGATACTCGACATAGCCGATGGAGCCAGGGGTATTTTTCACCTTGTCTGCCATATCGGAACTGCGTTCCGCCGGCTCGCCAACGGGCCACTTCGGGGAGGGGGTGACTCCGACCTGGGCACGAAACCTGGGACTTGCCTTGGAGAGAAAGTCAGTGAAGACGTAGTTGGACCCCTTTCCTGGGGGTCGGTTGACCACCAGGATCGGAAGATTCGGTAAAGTAATCTCTGGATTGAGCTTCGCGATCTGTGGCGCACTCCAAGTCTTCACATCGCCGAGGAAGATCGCGCCCAACACCTCTCCCGAGAGATGGAGCTCCTGGTGAACATCGGGAAGGTTGTAGATGGGGACGATCCCGATGAGCACTACCGGCAGTTCGATCAGACTGCCCTCCTTCCGCTGCTTTTCCGTAAGCGGAGCTTCGCCGGCGCCAAAATCGCCGATGCCATGGGATATCTGCTTGATCCCTTCGCTGGTGCCAACTGTGAGGTACCGCATCCGAATGTTGGGGTTCCGCCTGCCATATTCCTGTGTCCACCGGTTGTAGAGGGGCGCCGGTACACTTGATCCGGAACCCACCAGGACAACAGCGTTTTGCGCCTTGGCAGGGGCGCCGTACAGCCCGAGAGTAAGAGGGAGGAGCAGCCAGATTTGGGAGCGCCAACGGAGACTGAAGCGTCGCAGCGCAAGGCTTGACTCCGACAATCTTGCCGGTACCTTCATCGTTTTCTCCTGATTGTGGCTAGACTTAAGTCAAGGACCCATTCTTCCGCCCACGGGACACTGACGCGAGGTCATAACTGTAAAGTTACCACCGTTTTGAGTGAACCCAAACCGTTGGCAGACCGTAAGCTGTTATCAGAGTAGGAACGGGCATCACTCCAAACCTGTGTACACGACGCAGGCTGGATCTGGGTTCTCGTTTCAACGACCTGGGCAAACGAGTGGCCGACAAACGGAAGGTGCTCCGATGTTCAAGGCCTGAACTCCCTGCTGGCGGCGAATTGCTGTATCCTCGTGGGTACCCCAGGCTTGCCGAACGATAGCCGCGAGAGCCGCACCGACTTATGTTGCACGATGATGTTGAAACATTAGCGCGCGAGCTGCAGTCCGCGCATGAAGCGGGCAAGATGGTCACGAGTCCCCCCTCTGGACGCCCCGGTTTCGACCTCGACACAGCTTACGAAGTTGAAGCAACACTGAAGCGGTTTCGCGAAGCTGGTGGACACAGGTCCGTCGGTCGCAAGGTGGGTTATGCCAACAAAGCCATGTGGCGCGTGCTCAAGCTGGAAACCTTGGTCTGGGCTCACATGTACGACGACACGGTGCATTATAGCGACGGCAACTCCGCGACGTTATCTTTGGAACATCCCCGTTCGCTGAAGATCGAACCCGAGATTGTTTTTGGTTTGGAACAGTCGCTCACCGGGCAGGGGCTTGACGCCGCCGCTGCGCTTGCAGCCACCGATTGGCTGGCGATGGGATTCGAAATCATTGATTGTCCTTTTCCAGAGTGGAAGTTTCAGCCGAGCGATTTCGTGGCATCGTTTGGACTTCATGCAGCACTCGTGATCGGCGAGAAGATTCAAGTTCGACCGGAACTCATCCCGACGCTGATCGACGGCCTGCCGCGATTTAAGGTGCGCATGTCGAAGAACGGAGAGTTTGTGGAAGAAGGTTCCGGTAAGAACTCTTTGAAGAGCCCGGCTTTGTGCCTGGCCGAACTCGGAGCAGCGATTGAGCGCCGGTTTCCAGCCGAGCCTTTGGGTGCTGGTGAAATCGTGAGTTCGGGAACGCTCACGGCCGGACATCTGACCGGTCGAGGCGATGTTTGGACGGTGGAAGTCGAGGGATTGTCCTTGCCGTCGCTGAGACTGCACATGGCTTGAGGAACTCTTTTAGTATGGAGCCGGAATCACAGCGTCTTCCGGATAACCTCCCATGCCAAACTCGGGATAGTCGAGACCTTCTTCTTCCACTTGCGGCGCCACTCTCATGCTTTTCACTTTGTTGACGCCCCAGAAGACGGCGTAGGTTGCACCGAATGCCCATGCGGCATACAAAGTCGCTCCCATAAGCTGGCACAGGAACTGTCGCGTATCGCCGTGGAGCAAGCCCGTTACGCCTTGACCGGCACGTCCCAGATAGGACGCCGCTCCCACGCCATTCCATCCAGCGCCGTAGGCGCCGTCGGCAAAAATTCCCACGGAAACGGCTCCCAGCCAACCACAGTAACCGTGTACTGAAATAGCGCCGCAGGGGTCATCGATCTTGAGAACACGATCGTTGAAGAGAACGCCGCCGCAAACCAGGCAACCCGCCAGTATGCCGATGACTGTCGCCGAAGTCGGAGAGACAAAGGCACACGGTGCGGTGATCGCAACCAACCCCGCCAGCATTCCGTTACAGGCCATGGTTATATCGGGTTTGCCGAACACAAGATACCAAAGAAGCATTGCGGCTGCGGAGCCTGCGACTGCGGCCAGGTTCGTGTTCACCGCGACTACGGAAATGCGAAGGTCCGTTGCGCCCAGCGTAGAACCTGGATTGAATCCCATCCACCCAAACAACAAAATGAACGTGCCAGTCACGACGTAGACGATGTTGTGCGCGGGGAAAACGCGGATTTTCCCACCGGGGCCGTACTTACCCAACCGCGGGCCCAAAATAATGGCGAGGGCCATGGCGCAGAAACCGCCGACGGCATGGACAACGGTCGATCCCGCAAAGTCGACATAGCCGTGGCCCAGATTCAACGTGGATCCGACCTGCGACAGCCAGCCTCCACCCCACGTCCAGCAACCGGAAATCGGATAGAGAATCGCACCGATGAAGAGCTCACAAAGCAGGAATGCCCAGAACGTAATCCGCTCGCACACGGCGCCGACAATGATGTAGCCGGCAGTCTCCATAAACACAACTTCGAAGAGCGTGAGACAGTTGCTGCCGCTGTCATACGCCGGACCGGTCAGGAAAAACCCCTTGCCCCCGATAAAACCCCATTGGCCGCTTCCGACCAGGAAATGGTTGAGCGTAGGGATACCACCCAGATTAGTGGGCGCGGCATTGATGGCAACGGCTCCAAACTGAAATGCATATCCCACAGCGTAGTACGCGAGAAAGGCAAACACGTAAGCCGCGAAATTAAGCATCATCAAGTGAGCGGCATTTTTTTTTCGAACCAGCCCGCAGGTGAGCAGGGCAAAGCCCGCCTGCATGAAAAGGACAAGGTAGCCGGTATTCAGGGTCCAGGCAAAATTGGTCGCGACGCGAACGTGCCCAACAGTGTCGGCAAGTTTTATCGCGAGCGGCTCCTTCGCCGCTTGAGCCTGATAATCATCGAACGCTTTTTTGTTCACGGCGTAATCCGGAGCCGATTTGTCGGTGGGCTCGGCGACGACGAAGGAATTACCCGCGCCATCCACGACAGTCGTTTTGTCTCCTGTGGCAATGCCCGATGGATCCGGTTTCGGTGAGTCTTCGGCAAAGCAAGGTGCGGATAATCCCGTGAACAATCCGGCTGCTAGAAAGATTGTGGCAATGGCCCACACTAACGACAGGCGCAGAGAGTGCCTGTCGACTCGCTTTGTCATGTTTGCTTGCTCCTGTTTTGAAGGCGTGGATAATTCTTTGGCGGTCGTACGCCTGCTGGAAAAGCGCCAGCGAATGGCAATACGACCGCCTGAATCTTGGAGGGAAGGGCTGACCCAGGAAAGAGCCGACCCCGACGAACGCCATTGCGTTCAATCGCAGTCCTCTCCCTAATCCGCAGACGATAAAGGGAGGAATCAACCGAGTCCAATTCAAATTTCTTATGGCGCGGATCAGAGTCTCCAATAGCGCTCACGAGACTTCGCGACTACAACGCTTGCCTACAGAATTCTTTCGTGGGCGTAACCGGCGGCGAGCAACGCCGCCAGCAACTCGGCAATATGAGCTGGTCCCCGCGTCTCCATGGTGATGTCGATCGCCGTATCGCCTAAGTTCACCCCGTGATAGGCGCGGTCATAAGCGGTCTCCACGATGTTGGCACGCAGGTCCGCCAGAATTCCTGTAAGGCGGTGCAAGGCTCCGGGATAATCCGGCAAATGCACGCGCAGGCGAACCAGCCTGCCATCTTTCACCAAGCCGCGTTCAATGATCCGCGCCAGCAGCGTGACGTCGATATTGCCCCCGCACACCAGGACCGCGACCTTCTTACCCTCCAGAGGCAATTTGTGGTTCAGCAGCGCTGCCATCGAGGCTGCGCCTGCACCTTCCGCCAGAGTCTTTTCCCGCTCTAAAAGCAGCAGTATGGCGTTGGCGATTTCTTCCTCTTCGACCGTAACAATGTCGTCCACATATTTCTGAACCAGCGGGAAGGTCCGTTCGCCGGCGCGCCGCACCGCGATCCCCTCCGCAATGGTCGCGGCATGCTTAAGGGTTACAGGTCTTCCCTGCGCGATCGCCTCTTTCATGGACGGCAGTTTAGCCGGCTGCACTCCGAAAACTCGGACTTTGGGGTTGGTCTCTTTTACCGCACAGGCGATGCCGCCGATCAGCCCTCCGCCACCGATCGGAGCGACGATGGCCTCAATATCAGGTTGCTGTTCCAGAATTTCCAGCCCCAACGTTCCCTGCCCCGCAATAACGGCGTCGTCGTCGAAGGCGTGGATCAGCGTGAGATGGTGCTTTTGGCTTTGCTCAACCGCTTTTTCATACGCCTCGTCGTAGTTCGTACCGTGCAGAATCACTTCCGCGCCGTAAGCGCGCGTGGCTGATACTTTTATCAGAGGGGTTGGCAAGGGCATGTAAATGAGCGCCCGAATGCCGTGGCGGCCCGCATGATACGCAACTCCTTGCGCATGGTTGCCGGCGGAAGCGGCAATCACTCCCTGGGCGCGCTCTTCGGGAGTGAGCGTGAGCAACTTGTTCAGCGCGCCCCGCTCTTTGAAAGCTCCGGTTCGCTGCTGGTTATCCAGCTTGAGGAAAATTTCGTTCTTGGTAAGCGCGGAAAAAGCTTCCGAGTACGTGCAAGGAGAAACGCGAATGGCTGCGCGTATTCGACCCATTGCAGTTTGGATATCCTGTATCCCGATCATAGGGTTTGAGAAGTCATCTTAAACCGGGAAGCGCTGCCCCGGACGCGATCAGGAAGCAATTTGTTGTACGGTAGGAATCAGCGGAGCAGAACGCACCGCGGCGGTCCGGAGGTAAGAATCGACGGTAGTCGCCGCCTTGCGTCCCTCGGCAATGGCCCAGACCACCAACGATTGGCCTCGGCGCATATCGCCAGCCGCAAAAACGCCCGGCACAGAGGACATGTAGTTGTGATCCGTCGCCACATTGCCGCGCTGATCGAGCGCTACGCCCATTTGTTCAATCATTCCATTCCGCACCGGGCCCAGAAAGCCCATGGCGATGAGCACCAAGTCGGCTTCCATGGTGAAGTCGCTGCCCGGGATTGGCTCAAATTTTGGCGGTGGACCTACGCGCACCGCATGCAAATGTTTGACGCTGCCGGACTCGCCCGTGAACTTCGTTGTGGCAATGCTCCAGTCGCGAATACCGCCCTCTTCATGCGCACCTTCGATGCGCAGTTGCATTGGCCACAAAGGCCAGGGAGTGAGCGGCGAGCGTTCGTCCGGCGGCTTCGGCATGATCTCGAACTGGTGCACTGAAAGTGGTTTTTGGCGATGACAGGTTCCTAAACAATCTGCGCCGGTATCGCCGCCTCCGATGATGACCACTCGCTTGCCGGTGGCCAGAATCTCGATTTCAGGTTCGATTGTGTCCCCGAAGCACCGCCGGTTCTGCTGCGGCAGGTACTCCATTGCAAAATGGATCCCATTCAGCTCCCGCCCAGGAACGTTGAGATCGCGCGGCTGTTCCGAGCCGCCTGCGAGCACGATGGCATCGAAGTCGCGGCGCACATCCTCGACCGAAACATTCTTTCCAACTTCAGCGCCGGTAACGAACTTCACGCCTTCGGCAGACATCTGTTCCAGCCGGCGATCGATGATGTGCTTTTCCAGCTTGAACTGAGGAATTCCGTAGCGCAACAATCCACCGATGCGATCCGCTTTTTCATACACGACTACCGCGTGGCCGGCGCGGCATAGCTGCTGCGCCGCCGCGAGGCCGGCTGGTCCGGAGCCCACAATCGCGACCTTCTTCCCGGAGCGATGCTTCGGCGGCTCGGGCCGGATCCAGCCTTCCAGAAATCCGCGCTCAACAATATTCTTTTCGTTTTGCTTGATTGTCACCGCAGGCTGATTGATGCCCAGCACGCACGCCGCCTCACAAGGCGCGGGGCAAATGCGTCCGGTGAACTCCGGGAAATTGTTGGTGGCGTGCAACTGTCGAACTGCTTCTTTCCAGCGCCCGCGATAAACCAGATCGTTCCAGTCGGGTATCAGATTATTGACCGGGCATCCTGTCTGACAGAACGGCACGCCGCAATCCATGCAGCGCGCGCCTTGTTTCCTGAGAGTTTCCTCCGGCAGATCGAGATAAATTTCGAACCAGTCGTTCACCCGCTGAGTAACTGGACGCCGCGGAGCCAACTCGCGAGAATATTCCAGGAAGCCCGTGGTCTTACCCATGCTGAACCTGCCCATGTTGAACCTGCCCATTCTGCACCCGCGCATGCCGAAGATTTTCGGCTTGTGCGACGGGAGGCAACGGCTGGCTCGGAATACAAACCTGGCGGCTACGGCTCACTCCCAGCACTCGTTTGAATTCGTGAGGGAAAACTTTGATGAAGCGCGAAAGCATTTCAGGCCAGTTATCGAGAATCCACTTGGCCCGGCAGCTTCCGGTAAGTTCCAGATGACGGGTGATGAGATCCCTTACGATCTGCGCATCCTTCGAGCCTTCTATCGATTCAAGATCGACTGAGCCCAGATTGCATCGCTCTTCCGCAAAATTACCGCGCTCATCAAACACGTAAGCGACGCCGCCACTCATACCCGCCGCGAAATTCCTTCCGCAAGATCCCAGCACGAGCACCAACCCGTTTGTCATGTACTCGCAAGCGTGATCGCCGACTCCTTCGACGACTGCCGTCGCTCCCGAGTTGCGAACCGCAAAGCGTTCTCCGGCCACTCCGTTGAAAAAGGCTTCTCCACTGGTGGCGCCGTAGAGAACCACGTTTCCGATCAGGATGTTCTCTTCGGCAGCGAACACGGAAGCACGCGGCGGGTAGACGATCAAGCGTCCACCGGATAGACCTTTGCCGACGTAATCATTCGCTTCACCCTCAAGCGTAAGAGTGACGCCATTCGCCAGAAAAGCACCCAGGCTTTGTCCCGCGGACCCCGTCAAGTGAATACGGATCGTATCGTCAGGTAGCCCTTCGGATCCGTAGGTACGCGCAATTTCCCCGCTCAACATAGTGCCTACGGTGCGATGGACATTGCGCACCGGCAAGCTGATTTCGACGGGAGTGAGAGTATCGATAGCGACGCGCGCGGCTTTGAGGATCTTGTAATCGAGCGCGTCTTCGAGACCATGGTCCTGCGCCTGCACGCATCTCCGGGCTACCCGCGAGGGAACGGGGGGGCTGTAGAGAATGGCCGAAAGATCGAGGCCTCGCGCCTTCCAGTGATCGACCGCGGGCGCAACGTCCAGCATATCGACGCGCCCCACCATCTCGTCGAAGCTGCGGAATCCCAACTCCGCCATGTACTGGCGAACTTGATCGGCAAGAAAGAAAAAGAAATTGATCACATGCTCAGGCTGTCCCTGGAACTGCTTGCGCAACACGGGATCCTGCGTGGCAATACCTACAGAGCAAGTATTGAGATGACACTTCCGCATCATTACGCAACCCATCGCAATCAGCGGAGTGGTGGCAAAACCAAATTCTTCCGCTCCGAGCAGCGCGGCGACCACTACATCGCGGCCGGTTTGCAATTTGCCGTCAGTTTGCACGCGAATACGGCTGCGCAGGTCGTTCAACAGCAGCACCTGCTGGGTCTCCGCCAAACCCAACTCCCATGGGATGCCCGCGTGCTTGATGGAACTCAGCGGCGATGCTCCCGTGCCCCCGCTGTCACCGCTGATCAGAACCACATCGGCATGAGCCTTAGCCACGCCCGCGGCCACCGTGCCAACACCCGCTTCGGCCACCAGTTTCACCGCGATTCGGGCTTGCGGATTGACATTTTTCAGGTCGTAGATCAGTTGCGCAAGATCTTCGATGGAGTAAATGTCATGATGCGGCGGCGGCGAAATCAGCCCAACCCCTGGGATGGAGTGTCGCAAGCGCGCAATCACTTCGTCCACCTTATGCCCCGGAAGCTGGCCGCCCTCGCCGGGTTTCGCGCCTTGCGCCATCTTGATCTGCAACTCGTCCGCGTTGACCAGATAGTTCGCCGTTACTCCGAAACGCGCCGAAGCCACTTGCTTCACAGCGCTGCGCCGCAGATCTCCGTTGGCATCCGGCGTGAAGCGCTCTTCATCTTCTCCGCCCTCGCCCGTATTCGACTTGCCTCCGATCCGGTTCATGGCGACTGCGAGCGTTTCATGCGCTTCTTTACTGATGGAGCCGAACGACATTGCGCCGGTGGTGAAGCGCTTCACAATTTCTTTGGCAGGCTCGACTTCTTCAAGCGGGGCGGGGCTATCGCTTTTCTTCAGCTTCATCAGTCCGCGCAGCGTACACAAGTTGCTGCTCCGCTTGTCGATCAGTTCGGTATATTCCTGGAAGGTTTGAAAACTTTGTTGCCGCACGGCTTGCTGCAGCTTGCTGATGGTAAGCGGATTCAACAGGTGATACTCGCCATCCACCCGCTGGTGGTACGCACCTCCGACCGCAAGTTCGGTCTCGAACTCGGTGACCGGACGCAGCGAATGTTCGTGCTTAACCTGCGCTTCGCGGGCGAGGACGTCCAGCCCAAGTCCTTCCAGGCGTGACGTAGTCCCCGCAAAATAAGATTCGACCAACTCTTTGTTAAGTCCAATTGCCTCGAAAACCTGGGCGCCCTGATAGCTTTGCAACGTTGAAATGCCCATCTTGGCGAAGGTTTTCAAAAGCCCCTTCTTTATGGACTTCATGAAATTCTTGACTGCAAGCTCAGGCGTAATTCCATGTGCCAAATCGCCGCGCCATGCCAGATTCTCTACTGTTTCCAGCGCCAAGTGAGGATTGATCGCGCTCGCTCCATATCCACTGAGCAATGCGAAGTGCATCACCTCGCGCGGCTCACCGGACTCGGTAATGAGAGCTACCTGAGTTCGCGTCTCTTCCCTGACGAGCAGATTGTGAACCGCCGCCAGCGCAAGCAAGCAAGGAATCGGCGCGTAGTCTTTATCGACGCCGCGATCGGAAAGAATCAGCAGACTGTATCCCGCCTTCACGGACAACGACGCTCTTCGGCAAAGCTCATCGAGTGCCCGCTTCAGTCCAGCTTCGCCCTCGCTTGCCCGGAACAAGGCAGGCAGTGTGGTGGCGAGCAGATCCCGAGTCGACACGCGCCGCAGCTTCTCCAATTCGCGATTCGTTAATAGAGGATGCTCCAGCTTCAGCATGTGGCAGTTTTCCGGCGCTTCCTCGAGAATGTTGCCCTCGCTGCCGATGTAGCTGATCAGCGACATCACCATTTCTTCGCGAATGGGATCGATCGGAGGATTGGTTACCTGCGCGAACAATTGTTTGAAGTAGTTAAACAGCGGCTGCGGCTGATCGGAGAGACAAGCCAGCGGAGTATCCGTTCCCATCGACCCAATCGGCTCCTCTCCAGCCGATGCCATGGGCGCGAGAAGCATCTTTAGATCTTCATCGGTATATCCGAAGGCACGCTGCCGCCGCAGAAGAGTCTCGGGATCAGGAGGGTGCATCCGCGAAGGCTCGGGCAACTGGCTCATCATGATCTGGTTGTCCTTGACCCACTCGGCATAGGGCTGCTGCGAGGCTAGCCGGCGCTTGATTTCTTTATCCGAAACGATGCGGCCCTCGACTGTGTCCACCAGAAACATTTTTCCCGGTTGCAATCGGCCTTTCATCTTTACTTTCTCGGGCGCCACGTCGAGCACGCCGGCCTCCGACGCCATGATCACGACATCGTCATGCGTAACCACGTACCTTCCGGGGCGCAGACCGTTGCGATCGAGCGTGGCTCCGATGACGCGGCCGTCGGTGAATGCGACCGCTGCCGGTCCATCCCACGGCTCCATCAAACAAGCGTGATACTCATAGAACGCCCGCTTCTCCGGTTTCATGTGCGGATTTCCAGCCCAAGCTTCTGGAATCAGCATAGCCATTGAGTGCGGAAGGCTGCGCCCCGCCTGGAGTAGAAGCTCCAAGGCGTTGTCGAAGCTGGCGGAGTCGCTCCCCTCCGGCTCTACGATAGGAAAGAGTTTCTTCAAATCATCGCCAAAGAGTGGCGATGCCAGCAGCGATTGGCGCGCGTGCATCCAGTTCACATTACCGCGCAGCGTATTGATCTCGCCGTTATGCGCGATGTAACGATAGGGATGCGCCCGCTGCCAACTGGGAAAAGTGTTGGTGGAAAAACGCTGATGCACCAGGCAGAGAGCGCTGACTACATCCGGATCGGAAAGCTCGAGGTAGAAGTTGGTGAGCTGGGAAGCCAGCACCAGTCCTTTGTAGACGACGGTTCGGCAAGAAAACGAGGGAATGTAAAACGTGCCCGCATCCTCATCGCCGGACTCCCGAATTTCATTCTCCGCGCGCTTGCGCACGACATATAACTTGCGCTCGAAAGCATCTTCGTCGAGGCCCGGCGGGCGTCCGACAAAAATCTGCTGGATGTAAGGTTGCGAGGCGCGCGCTACGCGGCCGATCGCCGAAGCAAAGGTCGGCATGTCTCTCCAGCCCAAGACCGACAAACCCTCCTCGCGCACAATTCGCTCGAGAATCCCTTCGCAGCGCAGGCGTGCGTGTTTTTCTACCGGCAGGAATGTCATGCCAACGCCGTACGAACCGGGCAGCGGCAACTCGAATCCTAATTTCGCGCACTCGCGGGCGTAGAACTTATGCGGAATCTGGATCAGTACGCCCGCTCCGTCCCCGGTCTCAGCATCGCACCCACAAGCGCCACGGTGCGCCAGATTCAGCAGCACCTGGATTCCATCGCGAAGAATGGCGTGGCTCTTTCTCGCCGCGGATGCTGGCCACGAATCCGATCCCGCAGGCGTCATGCTCGTGCGCAGGATCGTACAGACCCTGCGCGGGCGGTACGCCATTTATATGGCTTACGCGGGACATCGCGCTTCTCCTAGGGATGAATTTGCAACTACGAATCGGTTGTTCCTGGACTTGAGCCAAAGGCTGCGGGCGCAGCCCACACTCCACTCCAAGCCTATTCCGTCAATTCTGTGATAAGCCCTAGCCGTCGACAAGTACAACTCAGAATTTCGATGCGGGGTATGCGAATTTCAAAACTCTCACCAGCATGACAGTGAACGGCGGAAAAGGTTGGCTTCACGCCAAGATGTTACCTGAATACAAAGCCATCCCGACAACAGCATCCATCCCCAGCGCGTCGAGGGCGTCGATTTCCTGTTGACTCTTGATGCCACCGGCGACCACGAGACGCCGGGTAGTGGCTTGACGGATCGCACTTACTGTCTCCATCGGGATTCCGCCCATCAATCCCTCGGTATCGATGTGTGTATAGAGAAAAGTTTCGCAGAACGGTTCGAGCGCCCGAATCATGTCATGCGCTGTGACCCCTGTCTGTTTGCGCCAGCCGTCGACCGCCACGCGGCCGCCTCGGGAATCGAGAGCAAACACAAGCGCTGCGGCGCCCAGTGCGCCGGCAAGCGTCGCCGCATACTCTGCGTTAATCTTGCCATCTTTTAACAATGCGGAACCGAGGATGACCCTCCGCGCACCCGAATCCAGAAGCGCGAGTGCCGCTTCGAGGCTGCGAATCCCGCCGCCGACCTGGCAATTAAGCCGCCGCAAAATCCGGTTAACGATGGGGAGATTATTGCCGGTGCCCCGAGCTGCATCCAGGTCGATCACCTGCACCAGCGGATACTTTGCGAAGCGCTCGATCCAATACTCGAAGTTGTCAAACTCCAGCGCTTTCTTCTCACCCTGCACCAACTGCACGATCTTGCCGCCCATCAGATCGATCGACGGAATCAGCATGGCCACCTCACCGGTATGCTGGCATCGTGGAGTTCGCGTTTGAGCTGTGCGATATTCTCGATGCCGAAGTGAAAGATGGACGCAGCCAGAGCCGCGTCAGCCCTGCCGGTGCGAAACACTTCAATGAAGTCGCGCGCCGATCCTGCGCCCCCCGAGGCGATCACAGGAATCGAAATTGCCTCGGCCACGGCGCGCACCAGCTCGCAGTCGAATCCGCACTGAGTTCCATCACGATCCATCGAAGTCAGCAAAATCTCTCCCGCTCCGCACGTAGCAGCCTCCCGCGCCCATTGAATCGCATTACGGCCTGTGGGCACGCGTCCTCCGGCAATGAACACTTCAAAGCTTCCATTCACCCTTTTTGCATCGATTGCCACTACGACCGCCTGCGAACCAAAGCGCCTTGCGATTTTGCTAATCAATTCCGGGTCGCGCACGGCGGCCGAGTTGATCGCGATCTTATCCGCGCCAGCATCGAACACCTCCGCTGCGTCGTCGAGCTGGCGAATTCCTCCGCCTACCGTGAACGGGACGAACAGTGAGTGCGCGGTACTGCGAACCGCGTGTAGCATAGTGCCCCGGTTGCCGCTCGTCGCGGTAATGTCGAGCAGCACAATTTCGTCCGCGCCGTTGCGAGCATGGGCCGCAGCACACTCCGCAGGGTCACCGGCATCGCGCAGGTTCTTGAACCGCACGCCCTTCACGACGCGGCCGCCATCCATGTCCAGACAAGCGATGATGCGCTTGGTCAACACATCAGACCTCGCAGAAGTTCTTCAGGATCGAGAGTCCCACGTCACCCGATTTTTCCGGATGGAACTGCACTCCGAAAATGTTGTCTTTTTCTACGGCACCTGCAAACCGCAGACCGTATTCGCTTGCCCCCGTCATGGCAGACACAATAGGGGCGTGGAAAGAGTGGGTATAGTACACGAATGAATCTTGTGCGACCTCTCGCAGCAAGAGTGAGCCTTCCTGAATTTCCAGAGAATTCCAGCCGACGTGCGGCGACTTCACGGATGAGGGAAACTGCCGGCATTTGCCGGGAAAGATTCCTGCTCCCGCAATCTCAGTGCATTCTTCACTGCCTTCAAAAAGCCACTGCATTCCCAGGCAGATTCCGAGAAATGGTTTGCCGGCAGAAGCGCTTTGCAACAAGGCATGGCGCAAACCCGTGCTGTTCAGCGTTCGCAAAGAAGAAAAATGACCCACTCCAGGCAACACGATCTTGTCCGCCGCTGCCACTAGTTCGGGCTGCCCGGTCACCATAACTTCAGAGCCAAGATAATCGAAAGCCTTCCTCACCGAATTGAGGTTGCCCGCGCCGTAATCCACGATAGCGATCATAAAAGTCCCTTAGTGCTCGGAAGCATACGGCCCAGGCGACGATCGCGCGAGCACGCGACGCGCAGAGCCCGTGCGAAAGCTTTGAAGAGCGCTTCGATCTTGTGATGGCTCGATCGTCCGTACAACACACGTGCATGGATGTTGGCGCGTGCGCCGCGGGCAAAACCTTCAAAAAAGTCATACACCAGTTCCGACTGCAAATCTCCCACTCGCACCGCGCGAACTTTAGTGTTAACCACTGCAGTCGCTCGGCCGCCGAAGTCGACTGCAGCCAAACCGAGAGTTTCGTCCATGGGCATGACAAAATAACCGGCGCGCAGAATGCCGCGGCGATCTCCGAGAGCGCGGTCGAAAGCCTCGCCCAGAGCGATGCCCACGTCTTCCACGGTGTGGTGCTGATCCACATCAAGGTCGCCGACCGCTGCGAGTTTCAGATCGAACCCGCCGTGCCGCGCAAAGAGCTCCAGCATGTGGTCCAGAAAACGGATTCCGGTGGCGACTTCATATTTCCCTCGCCCCTCAATCGTGAGCGCAATCCGAATCTCGGTTTCCGCGGTCTTGCGATGCAACTTGGCTTTCCTCACGCTCCCACCTCGTGGTGCTGCCTGAGTTTCCCGACCACATCGCGGAGTGCGCCAATCAGAATCTGCGTGTGTTCGTGCGATCCCACCGTGAGTCGCACGCAGCCTTCGCATCCGGGATCGGAGTTGCGGTCGCGGACGAGAATTCCGCGAGTGCGCAGCGCTTGAATGAATTCTGCGTAGGCGGGCCCGACGCGCACCAGAACAAAGTTAGCGCGGCTCGGCCAGTAGTGCAGGCCAAGAGTTCTAAGAGCGTGCTCCAATACGCCGCGGCCATGCTGCACTTCGGCAACGTAACGGCCGACGTATTGCTGATCCGCAAGCGCCTCGGGCAACGCAGCCAGCGCCATCGCATTTACGTTGTAGGGCGAAGCGACGCGGCGTACCATCGCCATCTGGCCCACATCTCCAGCCAGTATGCCGATACGCAGACCGGCCAAACCATAAGCCTTCGAAAATGTCCGGGCCACGAAAAGATTGGCCGGCCGCCCGGTTTCATTGAGAATCGTTTCTCCGTGAAATTCAAAATATGCTTCGTCTACCAGAACCGACGCCTGCGGAGCCGCACGAGCGACCTCGGGCAATACTTCGGGTGCGACCGCCGTTCCCGTCGGATTGTTCGGATTCGCGACCGCGATTAGCCGCGTGCGCGGGTTGATTCGCGTGAGCAGATCGGCTGACGGAAAAGCAAAGTCCTCACCCGCAAGAACGTGAATTATACGAGCACCTTCCGCCCGCGCGAAGATGGCATACATCGCAAACGTGGGCACGACGATAATCGCTTCGTCCCCTGGTTCGAGATAAGTTGAGCACAGCAGATGGATCGCCTCATCGACCCCGTTCGTGAGCAGAACCTGAGCCGCATCGAGTCCAAGAAAATCCGCTACCTGACCTTCCACCGGCTCGCGCTCGGGATAACGTGCCAGCGCCTCTGCATCCAGCGAGCGCAGCCGTGCCAACACACGCGGCGAGCAACCGATTGTACTTTCGTTGAAATCAAGCCGCAGTCCCTCGCGGCCGGCCAAGGGCGGCCTGTAGGCATGCAAACTTTTCACCGCAGCGCGGGCCTCAAGCATTCGCACACCTCACCCGTAGCGATTCGGCGTGTCCCCGCAAGCCCTCGGCTTCCGCAAGCACAATGGCGGGAGGAGCGATTCGACGAATCCCTTCTTGAGAGATTTCCTGGCAAGAGATGATGCGAACATAATCCAACACGCTCAAGCCGCCGCGCACACGCGCCATCGTCCCTGTAGGCAACACGTGATTCGGGCCAGAAATGTAATCCCCGGCAGACTGGGGTGTGAACTCTTCCAGGAAAATGGAGCCTGCATTTTGAACTGCCGGCGCCAGCGCTGCCGGCAACGTAAGATGCTCGGGTGCGATGCGGTTCGCGGTCTCGACTGCCTGTTCAAGAGAATCAACCATGAGAATTGCTCCGTTGCCAGAGAGCGACTGAGCGGCAGTTGGATTTGCGCGCGTGCGCCCCTGCACCTCCATCTGCACAGCTTTTGCTAATCCACGCGAATTCGTAATCAGAATGCAGAGCGCGTCAGGATCATGTTCAGCCTGTGCCACCAGGTCACAAGCGATGAACGCAGGATCGCCCTCCGCGCTCACGATGACGGCTTCGGTAGGACCAGCCAGGAACTCAATGGCGCAATCGAACGCAATCAGTTTCTTGGCTGCAGTGACATACCGATTGCCGGGGCCTACGATCTTGCTCACGCGGGGAATGCTCTCCGTTCCATAGGCGAGCGCCGCGACGGCCTGCGCGCCGCCGACGCAGTAAAACTCGCGTACACCGAGAAAAGCAGCCGCGGCTAAAGTCGCCTGCCCCGGTCGCGGCGAGACGACGCGAATCTCCGGCACGCCTGCGATCTGCGCGGGAATCACCGTCATCAGTAAGGTCGAAGGCAATGGATAACGTCCGCTGGGAACATAGCAGCCAACCGATTCCAGGGGACGCACCAACTGTCCCACACAAACTCCGGGCTGAATTTCGCGCCGCCACTCCTCCGGTTTCTGCCATTCGCTATAGCGGCGGATGTTGCCTGCGGCCTGTGTTATCGCGTCCTGCAATTCTTTAGGTGTTTTACGCCAGGCCTCATGCAGGTCGGCCTCGCGCACGCGGACAGTGTCGTCCTTGCACAAGCCGTCCCAGCGCATTGCGTAACGTCGCAAAGCCCCGTCGCCATTGCGCCGCACGTTGTTCACAATCCGCCGCACCGCCGGCTCAATCTTGGCCAGATCCTTCGTGCTGCGCTGCTCCAGGGCACGAACAAACCTGTCTTTTTGCAGCCCTTTAAGGATGCGTAGACGCATCACATCACCACCTTGTTCAGCGGATACTCGACGATCCCCTGAGCATTGGCTTGCTTCAGTTTTGGAATCAGTGACCACGCGGCGTTCTCTTCGATCACGGTATTGACGGCAACCCATTCACCATCGGCGAGCGGCGCGACCGTTGGATTCTTCAAGGCTGGAAGCAATCCAAGAACGGTGGCCAAATCTGGTTTGCGCACGTTGAGCATCAAGCCAACCCGGCCTAGCGCGGCGATAGCCCCGGAGAGCATAACCGCCAGGTTCTCGATCTTCTGGCGGCGAACGGGATCGGCCCATGTCGCGTTGTTCGCGATGAGTTGGGTGTTCGATTCCAGCACGGTTTCGATTATTCTTAGATGGTTCGCGCGCAACGAACTCCCCGTCTCCGTAACTTCGACGATGGCATCCGCCAGCAATGGCGGCTTCACTTCCGTCGCACCCCAGGAGAACTCAACCCTTACCGGCACGTTCCGGCTGGCAAAATAATTTCGGGTGAAGCTTACCAGTTCAGTGGCGACAATTCGTCCTTCAAGATCTTCGGGCTTCTGGAAGGCGGAATCCTCGGGCACAGCCAGCACCCACTTCACTTTGCCCATGCTCTGTTTCGCATAGATCAGATCAATCACACGCACTACGTCGAGGCCGCTTTCCAGCACCCAGTCGAGGCCAGTCAGTCCCGCATCCAGCGCCCCGTGCTCAACGTAGCGCGCCATTTCCTGAGCACGAATGAGCAGGCATTCGATCTCAGGATCATCGGTTGCCGCGAAGTAGGAGCGGGCACTGGTGTAGACGCGCAGGCCGGCGCGAGTAAACAGGCTGAGCGTCGCCTCCTGCAAACTTCCCTTGGGGATGCCCAAACGGAGTTTCATCGCCGTATCTCCTCTTCCGCTGCCATCGCCGCCGCGCCCAGCGGAAGTTCCTGCGTGAAACAGGATCTCGATCCCGTATGACAAACCTTACCCTCACCCAAAACCCGGACGCGCAGCAGCACCGTGTCACGATCGCAGTCCGTCCAGGCTGCGACAACCTCCAGGCGATTGCCGGAAGTTTCGCCTTTGGTCCACAGCTTTTGTCGAGTGCGGCTGTAGAAGGCGACGAAGCCGGTCCGCAGAGTCGCCTCTAACGCTTTCCGGTTCATGAAGCCCACCATGAGCAACTCCGCGGTGGAAGCATCCTGAATTACGGCGGGAGCCAGGCCTTGCATTTTGTCGAAGTCAATTTCCATCGAAACCTCCTCTTACTTGTCCCGGTTTACTCGTCCCGGTGCTCGAACGCTCGCAGCAGAAACAAAAAGCCCGCTGCGCGTTTCGCGTCAGCGGGCTTTGGATTTCCTATGAGTGCTTTAAGGCTGTTATCCGAAGTGCTCCGCTGACACGCTCATCGCATGGTGATGGTGGTGACGATGATGGTGAAGCGAAGTCACAATGAACTTATGTTAGGCCGATTAGCAGCCGTCCGTCAAAGGTTTTTTGCGCGATCGTCGCTCGCGATCGTCGCTAAGGTTGAATCTTAGTCTGAAGCAAATGGAGCGACTCGCGCACGGACGTTCGTCTCAACGGGGGCCGAACTCCTGTTCCAGAAATGATTTAGCTGTTTCTGGAATATTCGTGGCTCAGAATTCAAGATCGCAAACTTGAATCTGTCCCATCACTTCTTTGCGTTGGTCATCTCTTGCGGTGTGAGCGCACGCCTCTGCTTTCAAGGAATCTGTTGACTGTCGCCGCTAGAGCCCGCCCCATATAATCGAAAGCCATGTCTGATTCCGATTACTCTGCGATGCTGGAAGTAGCCATAGCCGAAGCCCGCAAGGGGCTGGCTGAGGGCGGCATTCCTATCGGCGCGGCGATCTTTGACGAGAGCGGGAAACTCCTTGGAGCCGGCCGCAACCGCCGCGTACAAAACGGAGATCCTTCACTGCATGGCGAGACTGATGCGTTCCGCAATGCTGGCCGCCAGCGGAGTTATCGCAAGCTCATCATGGTGACGACGCTGGCGCCCTGTTGGTATTGCAGCGGATTGGTGCGGCAGTTTGGCTTCGGGACGGTGATCATCGGGGAGAGCCGCAACTTCCAAGGCGGAGTGGAGTGGCTGCGCTCGCTCGGAGTAAAAGTTATCGACCTCGATTCTGAAGAGTGCTCTTCGATGTTGGGCGAATATATTCGCCGCAACCCCGAGATCTGGAACGAAGACATCGGGCGGGAGTGATCGCTCCGCTCTTCGTGCCCTATCCCAGGCGTAATTAGAACTCGACACGCAGCGTCATCTGGATCTGTCGCGGGCTGCCAATAGTTTTATTGGTCACACCCAAACCAGAAGGACAGTTGTAAAAGCCGGCGTTATTGTTGCCGCAGCTTGTCGGCAACGGGGTTGTTCCGACGACGGGGAATTGATTGTAGAACTGGTTCTGCGAAACGTCATCGATCGGGATGTCAAAGCTGGCAGTATTGGTTACGTTGAAAATGTCGAGACTGTACTTCAGCGAGACACGCTCGGTCAGCGGAGTTAGTTTCACAAAAGAAATATCGGCGCGCTTCTGCCAGGCTTGGCGGAAGATGTTGCGCTGGCCAGTTGTGAAGTTGGTTTCGAAAGTGTCGCCCGCAGGAATGGCGCCGCCGAGATCGCCAGGGTTGAGCAGTGGCAGCGTGAAGCAATTTTGCTTGAGGGCGTATGAGTTGGGGTTATCTGGATTGGCATATGCGCCTGAGGACCCCGTAACCGCATTCTTCGGCGTGCAACCAGCAGCCAGCGGGACAATCGGGTTCGTAATGCCGTCATAGACGCTGTAAAAGATGCTTCCAACCGCGCCGGTATAGTCGATGATGCTGTACGGTTGTCCGCTTTGCAGCACCGTGATCCCTTGAACAGACCAGCCGTCCACTATCTTGCCCTTTACCGTGGAAGCGGAGAATACCTTCGGCACCTGGTAGACATAGCTGAAGTTGAAGACATGGGTGCGGTCGAAATCGGATGATCCGTAAGCCGAGCGCAGGTTCAGCGGATTGTTGCCGTTGAAGAACAATCCCATCCCGCTTTGTTCATCGAGCGCGTGGGAATAGGTATAGGAGAAGCCGAACTGCAGGCCGTGGCTCATACGTTTCTCGATGTGCGTTTGCAGAGCATTGTAAGCGGAGACTCCGGCCGCTTTGTAGCTCTCCGATTCCGCGGAATAACCGATATAGGGCACGCGCAAGTCGACGTTGCCGCCTTCATAGTTAGCAAGAAACGGCTGTCCATTGGGCAGATTGATCGGATTGAAACTTGAATCAACGACCGTGTAGCCGTATGTGTATTCCTGCGGGTACAGAGAACCAGGATGGATGATGTTAGTAGGTGAGGCGATGCCCGGTTGGTTAAACGGGATGGGAATCACGTCGTGACGGCCAAGGTTGCCCACATAGCCGACCTCGAATGCCAAATCATTCCGCGGCTGCCATTGAAAATCGAGCGTGTCGTTGATGGTATAGGGAAGTTTGTTGGCGCGATTGTAAGTGGCAAAAGAGAAGAGTTGTGCGCCGTTCACAATCGCCGTCTCGTTCGGCAAGTACTGCGTGATATCCGCAGGATTGCCACTGGGAGCGGGCCCGAGGGTAGCGCCCCAGGGATTGGTGAGCGAGTACGCCGGAGACGGGCAGGTTGGTATAAAGCCCTCGTAGTAACTCTCCGTACTTGGGCTGCAAGACTGTGCATTCACGTAGGGCGGAGTCTGGTTCACTCCGAACGGTCCGCCATTAATCACGCCCTCCGCAAAGCCCGGCGAGAGATAAGAGAACAGTTCGCCACGGTCGTAGTAGATGCCTGAGCCGGCGCGCACCACCAGTTTGTCGTTGAATTTCCTCGGGCTCCAGGCAACGCCCAGGCGCGGCGCCAACCCCCACTGGCGTCCGGTAAGCGTTGTGTTGCTCACACCTTTGGTGGGGAACAGTTTGTTGTTACCGGCAATGATGAAGCCATTTGAGGCGATGGTGTCAGTGGCGGCATCGTACGAGTACTGCGATGGGTCGAAGTTGAAAATGCGGCCGTATTTTTCTGTGAGCCCACCGTCCCAGTCATAGCGCAGGCCGGCGGTCAAACTGAGGTTCGAGCGAAATTGAAATTTGTCCTGAATGTACGCCCCAGACTGACCGGCCCGGTAATAGCGGTTGGCATTTCCTTGAAGAAACTTCGTAGTCGTGAAGTCGTCGTTGGTAGTTACGAATCCCTGCAGAAACTGCGAGAAGTCCGCCGTGGAAATAATGCCCTGATTCGTCCGCTCATCGCGAGTGTTGAGTTGCGTGTATGCGTAGCTGCCGCCGAAGGTGAACGTGTGTTTGCCACGAGTCCAAATCGCGTTTGCCGACGGCATGATGCGATTCTGAAAGACTCCGGTAAAAGCTCCCTGGGACGCCGCACCTTGACCGATGGTGAGAAATTGGAGATTCGTAATGCCGCCCACGTTGGCGCTGCTCGACAAACCGAGAGGGTCCACTATGCTGATGCCAGGGAAAAACGATGAGCCAAATGTATTGATCGCCGGCGTCCCCGTCTGAGCAGCGAACGACTGTGGCGAAAAAGGCTGCGCGATCGTGCTGTAGACCTTTTCTCGAAGAATCCCCAAAACTTCTGCGATGCTCAGATTGGGCCTGAGCGTTTGCGTGTTGGTTAGCGACGCGACCTGGCTTCCGGCATCAAGCTGTTGAGCAAAACCTGCAACATTGGAATACGCGTAAGGAGCTATGCTGGGGTCGTGCTGGTAATAATATTTCGCGGATACAGTGTCCGTGGCGCTTTTGTTCCAGTCAAGATCAGTAACGGCCTGATCGGAGATGAAGTAAGCCGTGCCCGGACTGATAGCGTTCTCCGGAAACTCCGGCGTGGCAATCTGCCCGTCATTCGACGGAATCAAGAACTGGCCGTTGGGCAATTTGTACTGGAAGAGCGCGACCGCGATGGGACTGACGTCGCCGTTTCCGGTAAGGCTCGTGCCCCAATACGTATTTGCAATTTGCGCCAGGCCGTGAGGAGTGCGGTTGGTATCGGTAAGCCCCGCCGGCACCAGCATGCGCGACAATCCTATCTCCTGGTCGGAGTCATGCAGATGCTGATAGCTGACAAAACCGAATAGCTTGTCTTTGATGAGCGCCCCGCCCAGCGTTCCACCAGCAGTATAGCGATGCAGCTGCGGAACCTTGTCATCGGCGGGAATGTTGGGATCCTGCTTGTAGAAGAAAGGCGCGGCGTTCAGCCAATCCGTGCCGCGATGAACATAACCACTGCCGTGAATCGTATTCGTGCCGGAGGCGGTGCTCATGTCGATGTGAGCTCCGCTGGTGGAACCTTGCTGTGCATCGTACATCGAAGTATTGACGCGAAGTTCCGTAACCGTTTCTGGCGCTGGCGTAGGCAAAGCCTGGCCGATGGCAAGATAAACCGAGGCCGTGCTTTGAATTGGAGCCGCGCTGGTGCTGGCAGCGTTGGCCACGCCGGTATTGTTTACAATGCGTGCCGAGGCTACCTGGCTTGTACTCTTACCGTTGAACAGATTGCTGGCATCGACGCCATTGAGCAAGAAGCTATTGCTGGTATCGCGCTGTCCATTGGCCCAGATCGGCTGGTTTCCTAGACCGGTGTTCGCTCCCGTGCCCCCGCCGAGTTCGGCATTCACTCCAGGAGAAAGAATGGCGAGGCCGGTGAAGCTACCGGTTGGAAGCGGCACAACGTCGATCTGATCCTTGTCGAGGATGTAGCCGTTTGTAGTGTCCACCGAGTTCATCATCGGATCGGCCTGCACCTCGACCACGGTTCCCACTTGGCCGACAGGCAGTACGGCATTGACGGTGGCCGTGCGATCCGCTTGAACCGTGATGGAAGGTACCTTCTGCGTCTCGAAGCCGGCGTGAGTAAAAGTGATGGTGTAGGTGCCGATGGGCAGGTTCACGAAGTCGTAGCTGCCATTGGGGCTCGTTTTTTGGGTTCGCGTGAACTTTGTCTGATCACCCACAATCGTGACAACCGTTTCCGGCAGAACGCCGCCGGTCTTGTCAGTGACTGTACCGGTGATGCCACCGAGCGTCTGCTGCGCCAGCGCTTGCGGTGCGAAAGCAAACGGCATCCACAAGAATGATGCGATGAGGAAAGCGACGAGTCCAATTCTGTTCATCATGAATGACCTCGTAACAAATATGTAAGCGAACCTGTACGGGACCGCTGGCTGGCGACCGGAAAATGCTGTTTAATCAAACAATTTTTCGGGGCAGGGAGGGTCTGTTCTGCCCGAGCAAAATAACGGGATGACTTTACACGAGTGCCGCCCGGAACGAAAGCATTCTTTCAGTGAAAATTTCTTTGCCGCAGATTGAATATTTTCATGCTGGTGGCGAAGCGGCACGGCAGGTTTCTGAGCCTCGCCTCAACTCCCGCCCAGCGCCGTGTCTTTACCGCGTCTGCGGATGAAGAACCACAGCAGGCCGGCAGTCAAATAGGCGAGATAGACGTAGGGCAACTTGCCATACGGTCCTTCCGGCACCGGGTAGAGATTTCCTACGAGCGCGAACAGCATGGCCATACCCGCGAGCCAGGGAACAGCTTGCGCTCCGGGACGAAAAACCTCGTGGGTACGCAAGTAGCGTGGCAACGCCACGCACACCAATGCGTAGGCCACGATAA
This sequence comes from uncultured Acidobacteriaceae bacterium, assembly GCA_963818865.1. GTDB lineage: Bacteria > Acidobacteriota > Terriglobia > Terriglobales > Acidobacteriaceae > Sulfotelmatobacter. The sequence goes on along the minus strand of CAWFTQ010000009.1, from coordinate 56,861 downwards.
AGCCGTAAGTCGCCAAGGAGCCCAGCCACCCGTAAACATCCAAACCGCTGGCGCCGCGGGCCGCCAGCACTGCCACCGGGAGCAACGCCGCAATACCTGTAATAACCACAGCCCGACTCGGTGTTTGGTTCCGGGCATGCGTGTTGCGCAGAGAGCTGTGGGCGAGTCCATTGTGAGCCATGAGCATGAGCACCCGTGCGGCAGCTGTAATGCACGCCAGAGTTCCGGCAAACAAGCTCACGAGCGCGCCGATATCGATCAACAACCCCAGCACCGGGACGCCGCCGACTCGAGCCAGCACATACATCGGCGCCTGGCTTGCGCCCAAATCCTGGCCCGCAGTGTGGAATCCCAACACTTCGGCGTAGGCGCAGATGGTGAAGAAAGCCCCGGCGAGAACGGCACTTTGGATGACCGCGCGAGGAATCGTTTTTAATGGATTGCGCGCCTCGGAGCCCAGAGTGGTCGCGCTCTCGAAACCAACAAAGCTGAATAGCGCCAGCACCAACCCCAGGCGAAGTCCACTGCCAGTCATGCCGTGGAGATGTACTTGCTCTTGATCTAAGTGCCAACCGTGGCGTACCAGCAACAGCGTCACCAAGATCACAATCACTGTGACCGACGCAGCCTCGATCCACAGCATAAGGCGCGCGGAAATCTTTACGTCGCGGTAGGCAATCCATATAGAAACGCCGGTCATTAGCGTGGCCAGCAATACTGCGGAGTACGTGTGTCCGGTGGCATCCCGCAGCAGAAGGTTTGCATAGTGGTAGAAGCCACCGATGACGCTCGATCCCGTCGCCACATACGCCAGCAGGAGACTCCAGGCGACAGTTGCACCTAGCCAAGGAGGCAGCGTCATCGACGCGTAGGTATAAAGCGAACCGGGCGAGGCGGAATGGCGGCCATAACGTGCGATACACAACGCGACCAGCAACACCGCAATAGTCGCCAGTGCGTACGCGAGCCATGTGCCATTGCCGGCAAGCGCGCAAACCAGCGGAATAGTAGCCGCCGGCGTGGTGGTGGGAGCCATGGTTGAGACCGACTGGGCTAAGGTTTCCAGCGGGGATAGAATCCCGCGGCGCAAGCCATAGTCTGCCTTCTCCGCTCGCTCGTTCGCTGTCAGCTCCATGCTGAATTGATCCTCCGCAAATCAGAGTGGCGTCGGATTGTACAACATGACTTGCTCGCGGACTTGAGAGGACCTGAGAATGTGCCTGAATTGAGCGGTAAGATATTATTGGCAACGTTCATTGCTTCGCAGTTACTCCTTTGGCGAGAATGAGGACTCCATTCCATGAAACTTAATAAACAGTTGCTGCAGAGCCTCCCCAAAGTTCTCTTGCACGAGCATCTGGATGGTGTATTGCGGCCGCAAACTGTCATTGAGCTGGCACGAGATGTGGGATACAAAGATCTTCCAACGGATGATCCTCAGGCGCTCGCCCAGTGGTTCTTTCGCGGCGCGAACCAGGGAAGCCTCGGGAAATATCTGGAAGGCTTCACCCATACGATCGCCGTAATGCAGACAGAAGAGGCCCTCCAGCGCGTGGCCTATGAACAAGCTGAGGATCTGAGCCGGGACGGGATTGTTTATTTTGAGACTCGATTTGCGCCAGTGTTTCATACCCAGAAAGGATTGACCCATCAGCAGATTGTCTCGGCGGTGCTGAAGGGGCTGGAACGGGGCCGAAAAGATTTCGGGATCTCCTCCGGCTTGATCATTTGCGCGATGCGCAACATGAACACTTCGCTTGAAATGGCGGAACTTGCGGTCGATTTCCGCGCTCGCGGGGTTGTCGGCTTCGATCTGGCGGGCGAAGAAGGTGGTTATCCTCCGAAAAAGCACGTGGACGCTTTTCATTACATCCAGCGGGAGAACTTCAACATTACGATTCACGCCGGCGAAGGCTACGGGAAAGAATCGATCTGGCAGGCGATTCAATATTGTGGAGCGCACCGCATTGGGCATGGAACGCGGCTCATCGATGATATTGCCGTCGTCGACGGCAAGGCGGTGAACTTGGGCGATCTGGCTCAATATGTTCTCGACAAACGTATCCCGTTGGAGATTTGCTTGCTGAGCAATGTTCACACCGGCGCCACGCCAAGTTTGGCGGAGCATCCATTCAAGGTTCTTTATCAAGAGAAATTCCGCGTCACGTTAAACACGGACAACCGATTGATGAGCAACACCACGATGACCAAGGAATTTGAAGCCGCCGCAGACACATTCGGTCTGTCGCTGGCAGATTTTGAGAAGATCACGATCAATGCGATGAAGAGCGCTTTCTTGCCCTACAAAGAACGCATTCACTTTATCTATTCTGCCATCAAGCCTGGTTATGCGAGGGTCCGCGAATCGCTAAAGACAAAGTGATCACGCGCAATGCTGTCAAAGCCAGTTAGAAATAAGTCAGCCTGCCAAGGCAGCCAGAGTCTCGGCGAGGACCAGCGTTCCGCGAGCGATGTCATCGGGATGCGCATACTCGTCCGGCCGGTGACTATAGCCGTTGCGGCAGGGGATGAACAACATCCCGACCGGAGAGATGCGTGCGATAAAAAGAGAGTCGTGGTAAGGACGGCTCACCATGGAAAGAAAGTTCAGGTTGTGCTGACGGCAAGATTCAGAAAGCGCGTCGATGATTGCGGGAGCGCAGTTCGCCGGAGCGTCGGCGTTCAACAACTCAGTCTGAATCGAGACTTGCCGTTTGGCTGAAACCGCTTCGCTTGTGGACTCAAGTGCGCGCATGACAACGTCGCGCCGCTGCAGATCCGTGTCGCGGATATCTACGCTAAGGCGAACGCGGCTAGGAATGCTGTTGACCGCACCGGGAAACACTTCGCAGATGCCCACAGTTGCAACCGTGTCGATCGCTCCACTGCCACGCGCCACGCTCTCAATGGCGAGAATCAGTTCGGCTGCCGCGCAGAGAGCATCGTGGCGATCAGGCATCAGAACCCCACCCGCATGCCCTCCGGAGCCTTCGATCGAAATTCGAAGACTTGCCGGTGCGGCGATCTTCGTCACTATGCCAAGAGGAATTTGTTGGCGCTCCAACAGCGGTCCCTGTTCAATGTGCAACTCGATGAAGGCCTTGTAGTAGCCGGTTGGCAACTTTACTTGTTCGAGTTCGCCTCCAAAACATGCACGGTGCCGAACCTCGTCGAGCGTGGCGCCATCGTTGTCCGTCAGCTTTCTTGCCGCATCGGGAGACATAGTGCCCGACAGCAACCTGCTCCCGATACACCCGATTCCAAAGCGAGTCGGTTCTTCAGAAGTGAAAATAAGCAGCTCGATCGAATGTTCGGGTTGAAACCCACTCTGCCGCAATGCGCGAATCGCTTCCAGACCTCCCAGCACTCCCACAACGCCATCGTATTTTCCCGCGTTCGGGATAGCGTCGATATGCGAGCCGGTACCGACGACCGGCGCGGCTGGATCGGAACCATTCCAGCGAGCAAAAGCATTTCCCACCGCATCGTGGCGCACTGTGAGTCCGGCTTCTTCGCAACGCGTTTTCATCCACGCACGAGCTTTGAGGTCCGCCGGCGTGAAAACAATTCGAGTCACCGCTGGAGCATCAGCCTCTGAGAATGAAGCCAGAGTTTCGATATCGGATAGCAGGCGATTTTGGTCGATATTAAGACTCATTGCTATAGACCCGCCAAGGGATGACGGTTCCAGTTTTTATAAATCAGATATTTTGCGGGCTCTTTGCCAATCGCTCCAAACCATTGGGGACACCACGGTCCCATCCAAATGAAGTCGCCCGCTGTCACGGGATACCAGGAATCGCCGAGTCGATAAATCCCGCCGCCTTCGAGCATGATGAGCCCGTGTTCCATCACGTGCATTTCGACCATACTGAGCGAAGATCCGGGCTGGTAGACCATTGTGTTCACTGCAAAATCAAAACCCATTTCATCAGGCAGCAAACACTTCACTTGCAAGCTGGGGTCGTCTTCGAGCGGATGCGATGAAACCGCATCTTCGTTAGAAATAATCAAGCCCGGCTGCGGGAGCGAATCGAGCGCCTGATAGGGCTTTTCGATGACAGCGACCCGGCTCACCCTCGTAGCCACCACTCGATGGTTTAATGCTTCGGGAAGATAGGCGTAACCGCGTGCGCTCAGTTCGCTCGATTTGCCGTTGACGTCCAGCGTCACGCCGCCCTCGATTACGAAAATGAAACGCTGCGAAGGCGTGCAGCCCAATTCCCCTCTGGCTTCAAACTCAGCAGTGTATTCCGTGAACTTAGCGCCCAATGCTGGGCCGACGTGCACGATTGCGGAACACGCCTTCATTCCTGGCAAAGCCGTGCGCACAAAAGTGTCCGGAGTCAGCAACAGATGATTCGGTTGGTGAGAACTTCGCGTCCTGCCGAGATTATGCACGTTTGATCCTTGTGTAAGATTCTGGCGAAGAAGCAAGCTGATCGAGAAGATGGAGTCCGCACTCGATCGCTCTTTCGACGTCCTCGACCGCAACCGATTCCGCAGGATGGTGACTGATGCCGCCGGGAGTCCGCAAGAAAATCATCGCTGCAGGAACTTTTTCCGCCAGAATCATGGCATCATGCCCTGCGCCACTCACCATCCGATGTGGCTTGCATCCTGTCTTGAGAATTGCCTTTTCTATCTCCGCGGTGAGGAACGAATCCATCGCGACTGCGGCTTGGCTTAACAGAGCACTCTCCCGCACCGATAGTCCGCGGTGTGCCGCAAATTCATGAGCCTCGCGGGCGAGATCCTCCACAGCACGAAGTCGAATCTCGTCGGATCCGTGACGAATGTCGAGGGAGAGCCTTGCTTCGCCTGCAATCACGTTCGCCGCTCCAGGCTTGGCTTCGATCTTTCCGACTGTCGCGACCAATCCAGGCACGTCGTGAGCCAAGCGTTCTACCGCGCTGATCCACTCCGCCGCGCCCGTAATTGCGTCGCAGCGAAGATGCATGGGCGTTGTACCGGCATGGTTGGCGCGTCCAAGAAATGCAAACTCAAGCCGGCTCTGGCCGGCAATAGCCTCGACCGCCGCGAGCGGCAGATTCAGTTTCTCCATAACCGGTCCCTGTTCGATATGAAGCTCAAGATATCCCAGTGTGTCGTTCTTCAGTTCGGCCTGAGGAATCTCCTCGGGATTCAGTCCAAAGTTTTCGATAGCCTTTCTCACGGAGATGCCCTGTGCGTCGTGAACGTCCAAAAGTTTCTGATCCAGTCTGCCAACTAGCGCCCGGCTACCGATAAACGGCGTGCCGAAGCGTACTCCCTCCTCTTCGGAAAAGCCAACGACTTCGATCCCGAAAGGAAGTCTTCGTCCTTGCAATGCTTCGAGCAGCGCGATGGCAAGCACAACTCCGAGCACGCCATCATAAGCCCCCGCGTTAGGAACTGTATCGAGATGGGATCCGATCAAGAGGCGCGGACTGTTGGGCCGCGCGGCCGGATAAAACCCGCGAAGATTTCCAGCGGCGTCGACGCGCATCGGAACATCCAGCGACTCCGCCCATCGAGCGATTTCACGGTGGCAATCATGCATGGGCGAAGATAAGAACGTCCGGCGCGTGCTGCCAGGGTCTTCCGTGAACGATGCTAACCTGAGGCACCTTGCGATGGCTTCGGCTGCGCGGTTTGTGGTCACAGTTGAAGGCACAGATTTAGTTCCGGCAACAAACGCACATCAGGAATCTCAAGCTTCGCGAATAACCTTCGCCGCGGCCCATCCGATAATAACCAGGGCGACGAGAACCTCCCAGGCGTACGTGTTTCCATACGTCGCGACCGGGAAATGATTGCTGATCATGATAAAGACAACGGGGACCGCCATAAACGTATTGTGTTTGGAACGCAATTTGGGTTGAATCGAAAGTGAGGCGTCGAACTTTTCCCCGGCCGCCGCGACCGCGATCATTTTGCGTTGCGCAGGGAGAATTCGGAACCAAACGTTCGCCGTCATGATAGTTCCCAACATCGCGCCGACGTGGATGTAGGCCGCGCGGCCGCTGAAGACGTGCATTAATCCCCAGGCGAGCACGGCAATCGCTAGCAAAGAGAATACGGCAAACACCGCTTCCGACTTGCCTAACCAGGATCGCGCCGCCAGATCGTAGACGAACCAGCCGCCAGCGAGCACAGCCAGTCCGATGGCGACGCCGCGGCCTTGGGAGATTGCGGAAACATCGGGATCGATAAGCCCGGAGCTGGAATAATAAACAAGGAAGAGCAGCACCATTCCACTGAGCCACGTCATCAACGCCTCCCAGCGAAACCAGTGAACTTGCTCGGGCCCGACCTTTAACGATTTCTGTCTGTCGACCGTGTAGAAGCCCCCACTGTGGACCATCCATAGCGACGGGGTTGTACCATCCGCTGCAGAGTGTTTTGTGAGCCTGCTAAATTGTCCATCAAGCCAGGTGAAATAATACGTTTGGCCAACCCACATGATTGCCGCGAAGACATGGAACCAGCGCACGAGAAGGTTCAGCCATTCACGGATTGACGAGGTCACTTTATTGGCTCCATCGCGTAAGAATCGTGTTAGTTCAGCTTCCCCGGTAAGTTGTATATCCGTTCGGGCTCAAGAGCAGCGGAATGTGAAAATGCGATTCGCCGTCGCGTGCCTGGAATGTAACTTCCACCTGCGGATACAGCGCATCGATTTTCTGCAGCGCGTAGTAACCGCCGGTGTCAAAAATCAACCGATACTCTGCGCTGGACACATCCTCGGCTTCCTGGAGCAACTGAGCACACCGGCCATCCTGATCGGTGCGCGCCGAGTTCAACAGCCGCCAATCTCCGGTCTTGCGCTTTTTCTCCAGGCGCACCAGAACATCCCTGGCAGGTTTGCCATGCACGAGGTCCAGAATGTGGGTCGAAATACGTCTCATCCCTGAAGCCATTTCTTTAGCCGGATCTGCGTAATCTGTCTTTGCTGTTCGACTGCCTCGTGAAGCTCAGTATCCTCGTCATTGTTGAGCCGACGCCGAAGGATCTCGAGAATCTCCTGTGCAGATTTGCCTGTCGCGCACACAATAAATATCCGGTTGAAGCGCCGCTCGTATTCTCGATTTTCATTCGCCAGAGCTTCCTTCACGGCGGCGTCGGCCTCGCCTACGTTCCGTTGCTCTTGCGCCGACCATTCTACAGATTGCGCTGGCGGAAGCGGCAATGATGATCGCGATTCTCCGATTCGCGGATGACTGTCGAAGGCTTCCATCCAATCTGGTTTCGTGAGATTGCGCCATATTTCGTCCGACGCAGCCAGCAGCGCAGCTTCGCTCTCGAACGGTCTCTTAGCCACCATCTGGTGCCCCCAGGCCGTTGATCCGCAACAGGGAAGAATCTCTTGCACGGCTTCGTCGATCGGGAGAAAACTCCATCGCGCCAGGATTGCGCTTACTCCCTCATCTTTTCGCACCGGGCGCTGCGAACTCAGCAGTTTCAGGAATTCGGCTACGAGATTGCCCGCCACTGCCGCGCGATATCTTGCGGTAGATCGAATATCGTCAATCGGCCGGATCTCGGCTATCGCGGCTTTTCTCGCCAAGAGCAGAAGATCGGAATCAATAACGTTGCCTCTCGCAGTTCGCTCTGTCTCCGTGAGGCGGAGCGGCACTGGCGCCACGCTTCCCAGTGCGATGCGGATATCTTCAATCACACCGTCGGTAAGGCGCCCCAGCGCGGCGATGCATACTTTGGAGATCGCCTGCGAGTTGCGAGCCCCGACCTTGCGGGCATGGCTGAAATATCCCGGGAATCGCCGCGGCAGACAGACAGCTTGAATCAGTTCATCGGGCGCAAGCAAGGTCTTCTTGTAGGCGGTATGAAAGCCTGCATAGTTCAGCCGGCGCTCGCCACGCACTGACACTAAAATCAACTCCGCTTCGTACACGAGCAATGCGGGCAGCGAGTCAGCAGCCGGCGACGCATTAACGATGTTGCCCCCAATCGTTCCTCGATTCTGGTTTGCGATTCCGCCAGTCCATCGTGCAGCGCTATGCAAGAGAGGAAACTCGCGCGCGACAACCTCATGCTTGCGGAGGTCAGTATATGTGCATCCCGCACCGATCCGAATTTCGCTCGCCGTGACGTCGATACGGCGCAACTCGGGGAGATTCCAGATACTGACCAGCTTTCGAGCCGGAAGCTTCCCCGCCGCATACTGAACCATCACATCAGTGCCTCCGGCAATCGGAAGCCACACGCCCGGCTCATTTGCCAGCAGCGAGACAATTGAATTCAAACTCGCGGGCGCGACCATTTCGTAGTCGGACGGATTCGATCTCATGCGGTCGCCCTGTGCCGCGCCGCTTCGGCAACAGCTTCGATGATCTGGCTGTAACCGGTGCAGCGGCAGAGATTGCCGGAAAGTCCTTCCTGAATTTCTTCCGTCGTGGGTTCAGGTTTTCCGTTCAGCAAATGAGAGGCCGCGAGAATCATCCCGGGTGTGCAGATGCCGCACTGAGCGCCGCCGTTTTCCAGAAAGGCCTGCTGCAGAACGTGAAGCGTATTGCCTGAAGCGAGTCCCTCGATCGTAACAATGCTTGAGCCCGCAGCCTGAAGCACAGGTATGAGACAGCTGTTCACGAGTGTACCGTCCATCAATACGGCGCAGGAACCACACTCGCCTTCTCCGCAGCCTTCTTTCGTGCCTGTCAGATTGGAGTTGATGCCGCAACACGTCGAGTAGTCGCTCCATCGGATAAGCATGCACGCTCTTCGGCTCACTGTTGATCGTGAATGAGATCTCGACTTTGGCGCGACCCTCGCGAGTATTGGTCATTGCACCACACCCGTGGGATCCACTCCGCTCTCTTGCGGCGACGCGGCGAATCCTTCTTTGTTCCGGCCGATCTTTGTCCAGACAATCCATGATGTCCTCCGGCAGCAGAGGAATGAAATCGAAGTGAATTCGAGCGCGTCGGATACGGCGTTGATGATTGCCGGAGCCGGACCGTCCATCGGAAGTTCGCCGATGCCTTTCGCACCGTATGCGCCGTAGACATTGCCTAACTCCTCGAAGAGCACGCGAATCGGCGGCAGATCGGTTGAAGTCGGCATAATGTAATTCGTCATCTGGCTGTTTTGCATACGTCCGTTCTGCCAAACTACTTTCTCGTAAAGGCTGAAACCTATTCCTTGAGCAACGCCGCCGATGACCTGTCCCATCGCCAGAAGCGGGTGCAAAACTTTGCCCACTTCCTGGAGAGCGACAAAGTCGTCCACCGATACGCTATACGTTGTCAGGTCGACGGTTACCTCCGCAATGTAAACCGCCCAGGCGAAGGCGGCGTAGGCTTCTCCTCGATACTTTTGATCGTCCCAGAAAATATCGGCGGGCGCCTCGTAACGCGACCATGAGCGGAATTGGCCATGCGCCGCAACATATTGCCGGCAGGCCGCGCGAAACTCTGCCGCGGTGTAACCGTCCTGGAGCAGGTTGGAAGAGAGCAGTGTCTGTTTAATTCCCAACGCCGCGGACTGAACTAATTTCCCAACCACCATCACCGTGCGCGAAGCGACGGTAGGACCGCTGTTGGGAACTTCGAGAGTATCGGGCTGGGCCATGCTGACATTCTCGTATGGCAGACCGATGGCCTCGGCCGCAATCTGGCTGAGAACGGTTTTTGTTCCCTGGCCAAATTCTGTACTCGAAACCAGCACGCGTACGCTGCCGTCGGCGCAGCCTTCTACTCCGACTACAGAACTCAGATAGCGTTCGCCAGAACCTGTGAATCCGGCACCGTGCAGAAACGCGGCAATACCCATGCCCTTCCTGGTAGCACCGGACTGATTCTCCGTGGCGAATCGCTGTTTCTTTGATTCATAGTCCGAAACGTTCAGTGCGCGGTCCAGCAACCTTCTAAGATCAATCGGTTCGCGCACAATCTGCTCAGTAGTAGTGGCCTGTCCGGGCTGCAGAAAATTCCGCCGCCGGATCTCGATGGGAGAAAGACCTACCGCTTGCGCGATGCGGTCCATATGCCGCTCCATGGCAAACAGGCTCTGCGGGGCTCCAAAGCCACGAAAAGCCCCATGCGGCGGGGCATTTGTAGCAACCGCTTTCGCGCGGATCCGAACGCTCGGCCAATAGTACGGTCCACCCGCGTGAATCGCGCCACGGGAAAGCACCACGGAGGACAAGGTTGCGTACGCGCCGCCATCAATTGTGAAGTCGATTTCTCCGCCCAGGATTTTTCCATCCCGGCTGACGGCCGTCCGATGGCGCGTGCGCGACGGATGCCGTTTGGTCGTCGCCGCCATGTCTTCCATCCGATCATAAATAATCTTCACCGGTCTTCCGGATTTCATCGCGAGCAGCGAAGCATGTCCGGCGATCATCGACGGATATTCTTCTTTCCCGCCGAAAGCGCCTCCCGTCTCCATCTGGATGACACGAACTTTCTCCGCGGGCAAATTGCAAAGTGCCATCAACGCTTTGTGAATGTAATAAGGGCACTGTAGCGAGCCCCACACCGTGATTCCCAGCGCGGCGTCAAAGACCGCAATCATCCCGTTGTTTTCGATGTAAAGCTGCTCCTGCGCACCCGTCGTGTACTCGCCTTCCACGATGTAGTCGGCTTTCTTCCAAATACCATCGACTTCACCCCTCTCGATCAAATAGGTTTTGAAAATGTTGTCTTCACCCCAGACAATCTCGGAGCGGCGCTCGCTTTCGTCAATCGCGAAAATAGCTGGTAAAGGCTCGTATTCAATCGATACTGCCTCGACGGCTCTCGGGAGAAGATGGCGGTCCGGATGCGCTAACAAAAGAATGGGCTCCTCAGGATGGTTGACGAATTCATTCGCCAGGCACGGCTGGTCGTCCCCAATCAACGAAATGCAGTTTTTCCCGGGAATATCCTTCGCGGAAACGATCACGAATTCATCCCAGTGAATTTGGGGAGGGAAGGTGATCTTCTTGATACGCCCGCGGGGTATCTGGCTGCGAATCGTTGCTCCGAAGAGCATGTTCGGCAGAGCCATATCGTCGACGTATTGCGACCTTCCGGTAACCTTGTCCCGCCCCTCCTTGCGCGGAACGGACTTGCCGACGATGCTGTCGCGATTCATTTGTGGACCCGCGGGAGGCCAGGACCCACGGATGGGATAGTGTAAGCCAGACCGGGCATCGACGTCGCGGAAGAGTGAGGTAACAGTAAATGAGTGTTATCGAGTCTATCGATAATGATTACGCGCGGCGGTATTCCCGGCCGCGTGGTTCGCCGGGAAACTTTCCTTCCGCGAAGACGGGATTCCCTCGCAGATACGTAGCCCTCACCACGCCGCGCAGCGTTTCTCCCAGATACGGAGAGATCGGATGTCGATAGTGCAATCGGTCTGCGGTCACAACGAATTCGCGGTCGGAATCGAAAATAACGAAATCCGCATCGTATCCCGCGGCAATTTTACCCTTGCGCGTGTCACAACCGGCCAATCGGGCCGGCGCCGCTGCCATCCAGCGTGCGAGATCGAGCAATGTGAAACCTCGCCTGCTGGCTTCGGTCCACATCAGCGGTAGCGCGACTGACAAGCTTGCAATACCACCCCAGGCGGTTCGGAAACAGCCTTCGTGCAGCCGCTTCATTGCGGGAGGACATGGTGAATGGTCGGTCACCACAAGGTCGATCGTCCCATCGCGGAGTCCCTGCCACAATTTCTCGCAATTTTCACGGCTGCGAATTGGCGGCGCGCATTTGCTTGGCGTCGCCCCGTTGGCAATTGTTTCGGCAGCCAAATGCAAGTAGTGCGGGCAGGTCTCCACGCTTACCGCAAGCCCTTCAGAGCGCGCGGCGCGCAGCTCCTCCAGCGCTTGGCTGGTGGAGAGATGTACGATGTGCAGGCGAAAATTGTATTCGCGGCACAGTGATAGCAGCATTCGAATAGCGGCCACTTCCGCCTCGTCCGGCCGAGATTGAAGATAGGTCGGATAACAATTCCAATCTGCATCGGCCAGAGCCTCTGCCGCCCGATTGATTGGACCAGGAAGTTCCGCGTGCACCAGCAGTGGCAGGCCAGTCCGTGAAACATGCGGCAAAGCCCTCCGCAGCTGTTCTTCAGCGACCATGGTGAAGCCATCGATACCGGGGTCGATCAGAAAGCATTTGAACCCCGGTACTCCAGCAGCGGCGAGAGCTTCGATGTCACTTTGGTTATCGTGCACCACTCCGCCCCAAGCCGCCCAATCGACGCGGCACCTGCCTTTTGCCGCCGCACGTTTAGCCTTAAGCGCTGCGACAGTCGTAGTCGCGGGAAGGCAGTTCAGCGGCATGTCGGCCAGCATGGTGTAGCCTCCTGCCGCCGCAGCGCGTGTACCTGTTTCGAAGCCTTCCCACTCCGCGCGACCAGGATCGTTGATATGCACGTGGGAATCGACCAGTCCCGGAAGCATAGCCGCGTCGCCGAAGTCATGGACCTCGCAACCCTCACCCAAAACCTGATCGAGAGGAATAACCGCCTGCACGCACTCTTCCTCCACAATGACGGCCGCCGGTCGGATCCCTTCGGGCGTGACTACTCGACGGGACAGGAAAGCTTGCGAACTCAAGACATTTACCTCCCTCGGGAAAACTCATTCATCAATCTTGATCGGAACAGCATTTTACGAAATTCTAAGTCCCAGCATATACTCGCTTCTCAGCGAAGCGGCTGCGAAAGAGTCCATGTCGACTTGATTTGTGGGTTCGCGGGTTGCTCACGCCGGCAGACCCGAACGATTGCGCATAGGTAGAGCGATCAGATGGACAATCCTTTCATGGCGCGCGCCATTCAGCTCTCGATTGACAACGTCAACTCCGGACTCGGCGGACCTTTCGGGGCGGTCGTGGTAAAAGACGGCGCGATTATTGCGGAGGGGGCGAATCAAGTCACTTCCACTAACGATCCTACCGCGCACGCGGAGGTTATCGCCATACGTGGGGCGTGCAAGAAACTTGGCGTTTTCGATCTTGAAGGTTGCGAGATCTATACCTCCTGTGAGCCTTGTCCCATGTGCCTGGGGGCAATCTACTGGGCTCGCCTCTCCCGGGTTTATTTTGCCAACGCCGACGCAGATGCGTCCAAGATTGGATTTGACGATTCACTGATCTATCGCGAAATCGCGCAGCCGCACTCGCAACGTAAAATTCCCATGATTCAGATGATGCGCGAAGAAGCTTTGGCGGCGTTTCGTGCTTGGGAAAATAAACCCAACAAAATCACTTACTAGGTTTATTCCAGCGCCTGCAACTTTCTTCCAGGGGGAATCATTGATCGAACGCTATTTCAAACTCGCCGAGAACCAGACATCGGTGAAGCAGGAGATGCTGGGCGGCCTCACGACCTTCGTGACCATGGCCTACATCATCGTCGTGAATCCCCAGATTCTGGCGCAGGCGGGAATGCCGCCAGAGGGCGTGGTCTTTGCCACCTGCGCTTCGGCCGCGGTGGCGACGCTGGTTATGGGACTCTACGCGAATTACCCCATCGCGCTGGCGCCGGGAATGTCCCTGAACGCCTACTTCACTTATTCCGTATGCCTCTCCATGCATGTCCCCTGGCGAACGGCTCTGGCGGTGGTTTTCTTTTCTGGCGTCTTATTCCTGGTCCTTACAGTCACGCGCGTTCGCGAGCAAATCGTTAACGGCATGCCCGAATGCCTGAAGCATTCGACCGCAGCGGGGATCGGGATGTTCATCGCGTTTGTCGGACTGCGGAATGCGAAGGTCGTCGTAGCCAACTCAGCCACATTTGTCGGCCTCGGCAGTTTTGCCGACAAAGAAGTGCAGACCGCCTGCTTTGGCCTCGGCCTCATGCTGATCCTGATGTCACGAAAGCTACATGGCGCAATCCTTATCGGCATCTTTGGCACGGCGCTGCTCGGAATTTTACGTGGGATCACCAATTGGCCGGCAGCAATCTTCTCCATGCCACATCCCTCCTCCACCTTCTTGCAGCTTGACTTTCGAGGAGCGACTCACCTCGGCTTGCTCGAAATTCTCTTTGCGTTTCTATTTGTAGACCTGTTCGATAATGTCGGAACTCTTGTGGGAGTCTGCGAACAAGGCGGATTCGTGAAAGACGGCAAAATCCCCCGAGTAGGCCGGGTGCTGGTGGCGGATGCCGTGGGAACCATTGTTGGCTCTCTGACTGGGACTTCGACGGTGACGAGTTATATCGAAAGTGCAGCTGGAGTCGCCGCCGGAGCCCGCACCGGTCTGAGCAACATTGCCGTGGCCGCACTCTTCCTTCTGGCCACATTCTGCTCACCCCTGGCAACTGCCATCCCAGCTTATGCGACGGCCCCGGCTCTGATTTTGGTCGGGGTCCTGATGACGCAATCCATCGCGCAAATTAACTGGCAGGAATTCAGTGAAGCCGTTCCGGCATTCATCACTATGCTGGCCACGCCTCTTACCTTCAGCATCGCCACCGGGCTCAGCCTGGGCTTGATTTCCTATACCGTCGTGAAGGTTGCGGCTGGGAAGATTCGCGAAGTCAATGCGCTCGTCTGGATCTTAACGATTCTCTTTATTTTGCGTTACGTCTACCTGGCCACAGCTTAAGTGAAAAATATCCGGCAACGCCTTCGTCGTGCTCGAAAACAAAGTCGCGTAGAATCCATGATGTTCGCCAATACTAAGCGCGCCCTAGCGAGCAGCTATCATGATGTCCTGAAGAATCAGACTTTCCAAGCCGCCGCAGCGCTCTCTTACTATTCAATCCTTTGCATATTTCCGGCCCTGATTCTTCTTTCTGCAGTAATGGCACATATTCCGCTCCCCAACTTTTTCCAGGACTCGTTGATTGCAATGGGAAGAGTGTTGCCGCCCGGGACAATGCCCATGGTCGATTCCGTGCTCAAGGACATACTCGGAGCTAATTCCGGAGCATGGCTTTCACTTGGAACGCTGGGCACCCTTTGGTTAGTGTCTTCCACCTTCGATGAAATGATTGAAGCGTTGGATATAGCTTATGACGTAGACGACAACCGACCGTTTTGGAAGATGCGCCTTTGGGCTCTGGGCTTGGCCGCTGTAACTGCGGTGTTTCTGATCTGCGCCATCGCAACCATAATCGTTGGCCCATGGGTTGGCGACTGGTTGGCGGGTAGACTGTCACTCACCGGAGCTTTTGTTTTGTTCTGGCCGTACATTCACTGGACGATCGCCATAATTTTCACGGTGTTGGCGGTTGCGACAATTTATTTTCTGGCTCCCAATCTGAAGCAACGCTTTCTTGGCACCCTGCCAGGCGCGGTTCTTTCTGTCGCCTGCTGGATTGGTCTGTCTTTCTTGCTCAGAATCTATTTCCGATATTTCGGCAACTATAACCGAACTTACGGAACTCTGGCGGGAGTAATGGCCCTCTTGACGTGGCTGTATTGGGCATATTTCATTTTATTAGCCGGGGGAGAATTGAACGCTGAGTTGGCAAAGGCAGGCAGTGCGGCTCGGCCGGCACGTGAGTAAATGATCAAACGGCCTATCGAAACTTCGTGTGGCACTTACCATCCACCGAAACTCCGTTGCCGTTGCGGGGTTGTCGCATTTTGTGTGCTTTAATCAAGTTATGTTTGCCCGCAAGATTTGCGTCGAGTATGGAGACGACAAGACCCAACTGCGGCCCTGCCCACTGAAGTGGCTGGATAGCTTTTCCATGCGCAGTTTTACCAATGCCAGCGTATTTGACGATACCTTGCCAATCGCTGACGGAGAGATGGAGATTGGCACGAGCGTTCCCTTGGACAAACTCCGGGAAGCTATGGAAGATTGGTTTCACCGCAAGAGCTATCTGCCGAAAAACTCAAGCTTGTTTTTGGAAGAAATCTGACCTCACCTCCGCGCGGGATATTCGCCGCAATGCCGATCAGCCATTAGACCGCCGAGGTTTCCTCGCGCCGCCAAATCGATTTGCCCACTGATCCAAGCGCCAGCACGCCCAACGCGCTTATCTGCTGGGTCTTTCTGCTCCGCGGGGTCAGCAGTTCGGAGGTGGCGTTTTCTTTTGTCTGCCCAGCATCGATCGCTTTGTTGGCTTCAGTCTCGTATGCGTAACCCGTTAGCGTCGCGGCAATGTGCGGAGCCCGGAAGCTGACGTTCAGGCGCGCCCACCCGTAGTGCGTTTCCCCGTTCACCGAGAACTTCAGCCCCAGATAACGGTTCTTCACATTCCGCCACGGCCCGTAAGATCCACAACAAACGGTGCTGGAAAAACTATAGAACCACCACACCATGATCCCATCGCCCTTGATGGGGAATCGCGCACTCCCCCCGATAGGAATGCCGCCGGGCAAAGCTGCCGTGAATTCTGAGTTCCCGGCAATACGGTTGGCGGCAACCATCGGCTTGATGCCCAGCTTCGCCTCAATCGCGTTCCTGAACGAATATTTATTCCAGAGCTGAAAATCGGTGATTCCATCGTGGTTCAGATCGAGGTTGAACGAGCTGTTGACGCCAATTGTTTGATTGGTCGGAGTGTAGATAATCTCCGCTTCCGCTGCCTGCCCGACCAGAGCTAACAAACTAACTCCGGCAGTGCTGGCAGCCAACGCGTAAAGATCGATCCGCTTGTGGAGTGCGACCGGCATCGTCGTGGAGGACTGCGAGGGTTTCATAGGCTAACTCCTTCAAGGCCGCAGATGATACTACATTCCGCGCACGCAGTTGCGGTTTTTCGCACGAGACTTATGCATCGTCCCGCCCAGCCCCGGGGACTCGATCTTGGTACTGGAAAAGGAGCGACTGCTCGCGGAGACTACCGCATAAATGGGTCTGCAATTTCCGTGATCGAGCCAGATTAGCCATGAGACCACGACGCAGTCAGGAGCAAAAAACGCCCTTTTCTGGGGGTTATAACCCGACGCCAGACCCGCCGGAAACCTCCCAAGGTGTAAATGCATCTGATCTTTCAGCCGTTTACAAGAGTCACAGGAAATGGCAAGTGAGTTGCAGTCATGCATTTCTGAGGTGCGGATGATGAATTACAAAATGCAGCTCTCCCCAATATCCGGCGCTCACGAGTCGCACATCCGGATGCCACTTGCAAGCGGAAAGGATACGAGGTTTTTCCGCTCGTGGCTGGTTTATGACTCTGACTTGGACACGACCCGCAGCCGCGGCCGCTTGAACTGGAACATGGCCGCAGGCTTTGCGCTCATGGCGGCTGTTAGCGTAGGTGGGTGGTTCGGCATTGCCTTGCTGCTGCGGTACCTTTTGAGATAGCTGCTCTCGCCAAAATGTCCGCGAGAAGATCCGGTCGCGGGACTCTATTTCTCGTAATGTAGCAGTGACATCACGTTGTAACCCTTGAGCTTTTCCCTGCCCTTCAGGAAATCCAATTCCACGACAAATCCCAATCCTGCAATCTCTGCGCCCAGCATAGACGCCAGCTTCGCCGTGGCCTCAGCTGTGCCGCCTGTCGCCAACAGATCGTCCACGATCAGTACGCGCTGGCCTTTCTGGATCGCGTCCTTATGCATTTCCAGCGAGTTGGTCCCGTATTCCAGCGCGTAGTCGAACTTAACGGTTGCCGCCGGAAGTTTGCCGACCTTGCGCACCGGAACAAATCCGGCGTTCAAGCGGTAGGCCAGCGCGGGTGCGAAGATGAATCCGCGCGCTTCCATGCCGAGAACGAGATCGATGTTCTGCTTGAGATAGTGTTCGGAAAGCCGGTCGACCAGTGTGGCGAACCCGGCCTTGTCCTTCAGCAAGGTTGTGATGTCGTAGAAGAGTATTCCCTTCCTTGGAAAGTCCGGCACTTCGCGGATCAGTTGCTTGAGTTGGTCAGTAGTCAGGCTTGGGTTGGCGGACAATCTACCATGCTCCTTCAATGCGAAATGAAATTATTCCCGCAGTCGGGCGGGCTTCGGATTCTTCGACGCCATCCACGCGGGCGGCACGCGGCCCCTCGCGCAACCGCGATCGCAATCCGGACAGCTGATCGCGGGTTCCCTGAGCGAACACTTCTACGCCACCATCGGCATTGTTGCGCACCCACCCGGCGATGCCGAGAATGTGCGCCTCCCGCTCCACAAACCAGCGGAATCCAACGCCCTGCACTCGTCCCCGCACGACAAAGCGGCGGGCTTCAACTGCTTTTTCGACGGAAGTCATGCTGTGAAATGAAATGCAGAAGTAAGAAATCAGAATGAAGAAGTAAAAACAGTACTGGTTTTAACTTCTGCATTCTGACTTCTGCATTCTGACTTAGTTTTGACTCGAAGACTACGCCCGCGACAAATAAACCCCCTCAGCCGTATCCACCTTGATCTTCTCACCTTCATTGATGAAGGGCGGAACCTGCACCACAAGCCCCGTCTCGGTCCTCGCGGCCTTGGTGACGCTGGATGCAGTCGCGCTCTTCAGTCCCGGCTCAGTCTCGACTACAGTGAGTTCCACCGTCTGTGGCAGTTCAATGCCTACGGCCTTGCCGTCGAAAAATTCGACTTTGATCTCGAGATTAGCGATCAGGTAATCCACTGCGTCGCCCAGAACCTCTTTTGTCAGGTGCGTCTGCTCGTAGTTCGACGTGTCCATAAAGTAGTAGCTGTCGCCGTCGGCGTAGAGGAACTGCATATCGACCTCGTCCACGTTGACCTTCTCGATGGGATCGGGCGAGCGGAAGCGGTGCTCGAACATCGCGCCGGTGCGAAGATTTCGCAGCTTGGCCTGGATGAAGGCTCGCAAGTTGCCGGGCGTCCTATGTTCGACGCTGAATACGGAGTGCAGATCATTGTTGTGCTTGATGATCATGCCGGGGCGCAGTTGAGTGGCAGGGATCGACATTGCTCGAAACTATCTCCTTCAAATAGGTGCGGTTTGCAGGGCTGACGGAAGGCGGGCAGGCCACATTTTCCGCCGCACGCGAGGACCGAAACCATAATTCTACACTCCGTGCGCGAGAAAGGAAACCTTTCCCCAGGCCAATTCATCCCATCAACTCGTATCCGCCGAACAAGTTCGTACCACCTTGTCCGCGCGGGACTAGAATTGGCAATAGCATGAATTATGGGGCAGATCACCGCCGGGTTTTCGCTTACTGAAAATGAAATGAGGTCAAATCATGAGTTCTGGACGTTATGAATCTTCCGAAAACACAACTTTAGGAACCGCCGTCACCTTCTTGCTGATTGGGATTGGGGCAGGCGCTCTGGCCGCCCTCGTGCTCGCGCCGAAAACCGGCAAACAGTTCCGTCGCGACCTGAAGCGCGGCTATGAAGATGCCAAGGAAACTGTCCAGGATTGGACCGAAGAAGCCAAAGACCGCGTCCGCGATGTGAAGGAACGTGTACGCGATGCAGCCGAGCGTGGCGCGAGCTTCGCGGACGACTTGCGCGAAAAAGCGGAGCCCTTGCGGCGCGCGATCAATCGCAGGTAATTTGCCGTACTGTGCCTCTGTATACGCCGATCACCCTGTCCTTTATTGAAAGATGGCACTGAAAATGCCCTTGATCCGCCGCAGAAATCGGCGCGGCGCAGAGGCGGGCTGAACTGAAGCCTGCGACTCAGCGGGTGGCGGCTGGATCTGCATTGTAAGCTGGCTTCGCGCCGGAGATGGCTCCATGGCGGGTAGCAAGGCAGCCTCCTCCATAGGTGGCGGGGGTGCGGCGGCAGAGCCTTTCCTGCCATGAAATACCAGCGGCGCGTCGACTTGAACGTGTATGTCGTTGGGCTGCGAGGCCGGGAAGGACTGAGTTTCAGTTCCGCCTCCCGCAAGTCTCCCATTCGGCGGCTCAGATTCTGGAGTTGCAGGAGCGCTGGCTTGCATCACCGGAACTGGCGGCGGGCAGCCACATTCGAGCGGGACGTTGCTGTCCACCTTGTCGATCCGTCCCGCGCGAAACACCGCCTGCTCGGCCGGCTTCACCTGGTAAACGCGGTCTCCCATCAATTCTGAAACAATCGCCGAAGAGCTATTTCCCGTCAGCCCGCGTATACACGTATTGCCGTGCGAGTCCGTGCTGATGGCAAAGTCAAATTCTCCCGGCCCTGCGAACAGGATGCGGAAGTCAGGCGTCAACACAGTATCGGCCGAGGCTTCCAGCGCGTAGTGCGTCTCCAGCGCTCCTGTGCTCATACCCAGCATCAGGTCTTTCTTGTTCTTCGAAGGTGTCACCGAGACCGTTGTCCGCGGGCAGAGGCGGATCTCGCCTCCGCGCGACAGTTTCAGGACTGCGGTATCGGGACCCGTAGTCAGAGATGATCCGGTCGCAATCCGGCTACCCGCAAGCGTTATCTCACCGCCGCCTCCGGTGACCGGGACTATGGCCGCCGCCGGGCTCAGCGACAATTCTTTCGGGACCTGGAGCGGCGATTTCTTGCTCCGGGCATTCACGTCTTCGGGAGCCTTTAGCCGGACCATCAATCGATTCCCCGCTTCATCCCAGGTATAGCTGTACGGGGCGAGAAGATCGAGCACGATCCTCGCGACGGGAGGATCTTTTTGAAATTGCTCCGCCCTGATACCAACGATATTTCCCTGTTGGACGTCGATCTTCTTTTGCTGCAGCCCCATCTGAGCATGCAATAGATCGATAACCAAACGCGGCGGAGAATCCAGGAATTGAATCGACGGTACTGCCGGTCGAGTCGAAAGAATTTCCAGCGCCGGTACACCCCGCTCGACTACCACACGCACACTAGTGACGACGGTGATGTCGGGCTTTGTAGAACTCGATTTTGGCTTTGCCGCACCAGTCGCAGGATTCTGCGGCCACGCGCCCGGGACTGACAAAGACGCTAGCAGCAGAATGACAATGAGTCTAAAGAGTGGTCGCAGCAAAGAGATTCCTCGAACCTTCCTGAAGGAACCTTATCATTTGCTGAGAAAGCGGTGAAGTACCGGCGCCGGAATGTCGACGGCGTCCTGAGGCATACTCAGAGGCAATGGGACCGCGATCGTCCGTCCCCGGCTCGGCTTCAACTCTCAGGAAGGAATTCGTATTCTTCGATGACCGCGGCCACGGCCATCTTCCCATTGTTGGCGACGCTATCGACCCTCAGAACTCGCCCTTTGCACTGCACGCGGATGCTTTCCGTCAGAGTAATTTCGGGCGGAAGAGTAAGCGTAAAGCCGATGGGCGACCCTTGCTCGATGGGCGAATCAAGATAAAGACAAATGCCCCGCGCGCTTACATCTCGTAGTTGAGCGGGTTCGCTGATGTCCGTTTTTTCATCGCGGGCCACGGATACTGGAATCCGAAGCGCGAAGCGTCGTGCAGACCGTTTCTCCTGCTGAGCTTCTGCCATGCCTAACTCCCAAGCCAATCAAAGTGGCGATTAAAGTGTTTCCAAGAGAATGACGTTGACCGGCGGTTCCGTCAATGCCACCCTTGGGGAGGGCAATGGCCCGTTCAGGCGGCAAATGAAAACGCGATTATCTTTCGGCAATTCCACCAAGATTCAATTCGCCTTCCGTCGCGGGTAGGGTGGTAAGCTAAAATTCGGACAAAAGCCAGTGGTCTTCGTTCTCGACAATTACGATTCCTTTACTTACAACCTGGTTCAGTATTTCGGGGAACTCGGTGCTCAAGTCGAGGTTCGCCGCAACGATCAGGTCACGGTTGCCGAAATTGAAGCGATGCACCCGGAGCGCATAGTAATCTCACCTGGTCCCTGCACGCCGCAAGACGCCGGCATCAGCATCGATCTGATTCGCCACTTCGCCGGCAAAATACCCATTCTCGGAGTTTGCCTGGGACATCAAGCCATAGGCGCGGCTTTTGGCGGAGGCGTGGTGCGCGCTCCTCACTTGATGCATGGCAAGACCAGCGCAGTGACCCACGATAACAAAACTATTTTTCTTGGCCTGCCCATGCCCATGACTGCCACTCGTTACCACTCGCTCATCGTGGCAGAAAAAGATTTGCCAGAGGAACTGGAAGTCAGCGCTTGGACGACGGAGAAAGATGGAAGCCGCACGATCATGGGCCTGCGCCACCGAAAATTCGCCGTCGAAGGAGTGCAATTCCATCCCGAAAGCGTGCTCACGGATGCCGGCAAGAAGCTGGTAGAAAATTTCTTGAGCTTGTAAAAACTTGAGACCGGCGGTTTCTGATAACAACGCTGGAGCGTTCCATGGGTCCCTCAACTTCTTCAAACCGAGATCGCAATTTCAGACGAATGTTCTTTGGCTATGGCGCGCTTTTGGCCACGATCATGGCCGCGTGTTTGATCGTCATCGCTTGGAGGTGCCTTGACTTTGGCAGCGCCGGCAAACTCCAGAAGATAAAAGCAACAGATCTCGAACCCGTGGCCCTGCCGGGCGGCTCCTGGCGCTTCATCGTCTCCGGGGATTCGCGCAACTGCGGTGATGTTGTGATGCCCGCCATTGCTGCCCGCAGCTCCCAGTTTGCTCCAAGCTTCTACTGGCACCTGGGCGACTTGCGCGCAATCTACAAAATCGACGAAGACATGGCCTTCGAAGCCGCGAACCACGGTCAGGTTTTAACTTGTGACAACTACGAGCGCTTGGCATGGAACGACTTCATTACGAATCAGATTTCTCCTTTCGGGAACGTTCCGTTTTATCTGGGTATCGGGAATCACGAGGTCATCCCGCCGAAAGATAAGGACGAAGATGCGTTCAAGCGCCAGTTTCACGATTGGCTCGACCTCCCCGTGCTTAAGGAACAGCGCCAGAAGGACAAAGAACCGCCGCAGCCTGAACCTTACTACCACTGGATTCAAGGAGGAGTGGACTTCATCTATTTAGATAACGCGTCGGGTTCCTTTTCCGCTGGTCAATTGTTGTGGCTTCAACATCGCCTGAACAGCGCCAAGAGCGACCCTGCAGTTAAGAGCGTAGTCGTCGGCATGCACGAGGCGCTGCCCGACAGCATCGCCAATTCTCACAGCATGGGCGACAAGGGCGCGGGATCTCCGGGGAGCGTTAGCGGCGGAAAAGCCTATGATGCGTTGGCGCGTTTCCGCGACGAGAGTCGCAAACCGGTTTACGTGCTGGCCAGCCACTCGCACTTTTACATGGAGAATATTTTTGACACTTCTAAACTTAAAGCAAATGGCGCGCGGCCCCTGCCCGGCTGGATTGTCGGCACCGCTGGAGCCGTGCGCTACCCGCTTCCGCTCGGCGCTCCGCAGACGGCCGAGACCGACCTCTACGGGTATCTGCTGGCCACAGTGTCGCAGGATGGCACAATTGATTTTTCTTTCCAGCAAGTGTACGAGTCCGACGTTCCGCCCTGGGTACGGCAGCGTTATCCGGAAGCGCTGGTTCCCTGGTGCTTCGCTCACAATTCGCAAAACAGAGACCCGATTGCCGCAGACATAACGTCGACTTGCGCGGCACGGTAAACAGGCACAGCAGCGACCGGCGGCACTAACCGGCGTTACGTCCCTCTGGCCTTCTCCACTGCCCTTAACAATGCCTGCGCCTTGTTCATCGATTCCTCGAACTCGCGCGCGGGCTTGGAGTCCGCCACGATGCCAGCTCCCGCCTGCAAATAAGCGCGCTTGCCCTGCATGAGCATGGTTCGAATGCCGATGCACGAATCCAGATTTCCGGCAAAATCGGCATACAGCACCGACCCGCCATAAATGCCGCGGCGCACCGGCTCCAATTCTTCGATGATCTGCATGGCCCGGACCTTCGGCGCTCCGCTCAACGTGCCCGCCGGAAAACACGCGGCGAACGCATCGATCGCCCCCAGATCCTTGCGCAGCGTGCCTTCCAGGGCCGATACCAGGTGCATGACGTGGGAATAGCGCTCCACGTACATCAGGTCTTTCACTTTGACCGAACCATACTCGCTCACGCGCCCGAGATCGTTGCGCCCCAGATCAACCAGCATCACGTGCTCGGCGCGTTCCTTCTCATCGTTCCGCATCTGCTCTTCCAGGCGCAGATCTTCGGCCTCATCGCGGCCGCGCGGATGTGTACCGGCGATCGGGCGGTATTCCAACTTGCGTCCCGTCACCCGCACCAGCATCTCCGGCGAGGAGCCTAGGATTTGTGTCTCCCCCATGCGCAGGAAATAAAGATATGGCGAAGGGTTCACCTGTCGCAGGGCGCGGTAAAGATCGAACGGCTCAACTCCAGGGATAAAGTCGAGCCTCTGCGAAAGTACCACCTGAAAAATATCGCCCGCGGCAATGTACTCCTTGCACCGCTCCACGCTCCGCAGAAACTGCGCGCGGCTGGTTGCTGCGTGAATTTTCAGCTTCCCCGTAAGAGCCTGGCCGGACCTGCGCCACATCGCCGGGCGCAATCCCGCAGCCAGCTTTCGTTCGAGCCCGGCGATGTCACGCACCGCCCGGTCGTAAGCGCGCCGCGGACTATCTCGCGAGACGTCCGCCGCGGCCACAATATGAATCTGATGCCGCAAGTGATCAAAGGCCAGCAGCCGATCAAAGAACATCAATTCGCAATCAGGAAGAGACAGGTCATCCTTCGCCCGCTCACCAATATTTTCTAACTGCCGCACCACGTCGTAAGAAAAATAACCCACAGCCCCGGCGGTGAACGGCGGCAGCCCCGGCATCGCAGCCGGCTGATGCTCGCCCAGCAACTGCTTCACCACTTGAAATACATCGCCCTGGCGTCGCTCAAGCTTCCGTCCGCGTTGAATTTCGATGGCAGAGCCTCGCGCCCGCAGCCGCATGTAAGGCCGCACTCCCAGAAACGTGTATCGGCCAATCTGCTCGCCACGCTCGACCGATTCCAGCAGAAACGCATGCGGCTCTTTTTCCGCGATGGCCAGGAACGCGGAAACCGGCGTAAGCAGATCGGCACTCACCGATTTCACTACCGGCACCAGCGTTGCCGACCGTGCCAGACGCGAGAATTCCTTGAACTCGGGGTTAACCATGAAAAGGTGAGGCTCGATCGACGCCAGCGCCTCGCGGTTCATTATAGGGGACAGATTCTTATGCCAGTTCGCCGCTCTCCTGCCCTCGAAAAAATCTCCCGTCTCTGCGAACGCGGCCTGACCTAACCAGATACTTAGACGAGTGTGACCTGGATTCCAGCTTTTCTGGCTGCGGCCAAGTCTGCCTTGCGAACACCCCGGTCCGTGATCAAGTAATGCACTCCCGAAGGTGGAGCAATTGAAGATAAGCTGCGTCGCCCGAACTTGCTGGAATCGCACACCGCTACCACAACCCTGGCCACATCCATCATCGCCCGATTAACTTTGGCCTCAAGCAGGTTCGGGGTAGTTAATCCATGTTGCACGTCGAAACCATCCACGCCGAGAAACAGAATGTCCCCGTTCAGCCGCCTCAGGGTCTCTTCCGCAATCGGCCCCACCAACGAGAATGAGTTCTTCCGCAAAGTCCCGCCGGTCAGAATAACTTCAAGGGAAGAACCCGAGAGTTCGGCGGCAATATTAACCGCATTAGTAATGATGGTAAGGTTCTGAAATTTGCGCAACGCCCGCGCGATTGCCGTGGTGGTGGTGCCGGAATCGAGAATCACCACCTGCCCCTCTCGCACCATACGGGCGGCCGCAGCCGCAATCTGCAATTTCTCCTTGCGGTGCAGCTTCTCTTTTTCCCGGAGAGTGGGATCTTCCAGCGCGCTCTCCCGTGCCGGCAGAGCGCCTCCGTGGCTGCGTTGGATGCGGCCATGGGCTTGAAGAACGTCCAGATCTTTTCGGATGGTCACCTGGGACGTGTGGAACTGTTTTGCCAGGTCCACGACCAAAACGCGGCCCTCGCGATTCAGGATTTCCAGGATATGGCGGCGTCGTTCTTCGTTCAGCAAAGCTTTTTTTCAGACCTCCGGCGTCAGACATTGCATTCTACACTCGACCGTCCCTGCGAAAGGCAAGCCATCAAACGCAATGATACGAAACTTTCGCGGGATACTGTCCCTCGTCACAATTCCGTCCACCTTTGAATTCAACAACATCGGAACGTAGCCCAGAATCCCATCTGTTATAACCTGGCTGCCATGTTTGACCTGTTTCGGCTCTGGTGCGGAGCCATCGTTCGCACTTTTCGCAGTCGCCGCGGCCTGATGCTGGAGAACCTTGCCCTCCGCCAACTCGCAGTTCTGAAACGTAAAACATCCGAGGCGAGCTAGGTCCGCTCGACCACGACGCAAAGTATGGTTTCGAGGTGCCCGCCGGAATCCATTCGATGAAGACTACACCGGTGCAGACGTCGATTGGAAGTCCCTGGCAGAATGGAGTGGCTGAGCGCTGGGTTGGAAGCTGTCGGCGTGAGTTGCTCGACAACGTGATTGCGTTAAACGAGCGACATCTGAAACGACTCCTCTCGGACCACATTTCCTACGATCACGAAGATCGAACCCATCTCGGACTCGGCAAGAAGACGCCCAGCGGCAGAACTCCAGACTTTCCTCGCGGCCGCGTCATTGCGCGGCCACGACTCGGAGGCCTGCACCACCGTTACGACCGCGCTGCCTGAGACTGGGGTGTCGACGAGCTAGCCTCGTTGAAGGTGTAGTGGGGCCGGAGTGCGCCCCATGGAGCCCGTGCGACGAAATACATTGGGATACGAGGTCAGTATCCGGGCAAACGTCACATCTGAACAATAGCAACGCTGTTTTGAATGTGCACCGTCCGCAATGCGTTTTGAGTGGTGACGAGGCACACTACCACCCCAACAATAATTGGCGCTGCCCACTCGCAGCGCACTTTACGACCTGTACGGGCTGACCCCTAGCTTCTGTACTTGCTCGGTGAACTCGCGCACAACTTGCGCAAACCTCGGCCCTTCGGCGGCCGAAACCCATTCCAAGCGAAAGCGCTCTTCCTCGATTCCGAAATCCGCGAGCATCAACTTGATGGCTTCCGCACGTTTTTCGGTTTTGAAATTGCCCTCCTGATAGTGACAATCTCCATGATGACAGCCGCAGATGAGGACGCCGTCGGCACCTTTGGTGAACGCATCAATCACCAGGTTGGGATGCACCATTCCCGAGCACATGACGCGGACGATGCGGATGCTGGGCGGGTATTGGGTGCGGGAGACGCCCGCCAAGTCTGCGCCTGCGTAGGAGCACCAGTTGCAACACAGGGCGATGATCAAGGGCTGAAAGTTGTCGTCCATCACTCTACTCCTAAGGCGGCATGGATCTGGGCCTCGATCTGATCGAGGGTAAATCCGCGGATGAATACGCCCTTCTTCGGACATGTAGCCTGGCAGCAGCCACAGCCCTTGCAGGTGGAGTCGTTGGTTTCGACGACTTTCTTGATCGACCCCTGCCACTTGTATTCGAGAAGCGTGATCGCTTTGTAGGGGCAGGTGTCCACGCAGTAGGCGCAACCATCGCAGCTTTCGTCCACCACATGCGAAATATTCGCTCCGAGTTCAAGGTTGTCCTGTACAAGGACGGAGGCGGCTCGCGCAGACGCCGCCTGCGCCTGCAGAATGCATTCATCGATGCTCTTCGGAGAATGGGCCAGACCGCACAAGAAAACGCCGTCCGTCATGAAGTCTACTGGGCGCAGTTTCATGTGAGCTTCGAGGAAGAATCCCTCGCTGTTGAGCGGCACCTTGAGGAACTGCGCGATCTTGTGATTGTCTTCATTGGGATGAATGCCTGCGGACAAAATCACGAGGTCAGCGGAGATGTTGAGCGGCATCCCCAGGGTCTGGTCGTAAACGGTGACCTCAAGTCCTTCGCCATTTCGCGACACCTCGGGCTTGCGGTCTTCGTCGTAGCGCACAAAGACGACGCCTTGCTGACGCGCCTTGGTGTAGTAGCTCTCTTTGAATCCGTAAGTACGGATGTCGCGGTAAAGGACGTACACGTTTGTCTCGGGGGAGAGCGCCTTAATCCTCAGGGCATTCTTGATGGCGTCGGCACAGCACACGCGAGAACAGTAGGGGTGGTCGGCATCTCGCGAACCCACGCACTGGATCATGACGACCGTCTTCGCGGGCCGATTGCCATCCCGTGCCAGGAAGCCATCGCCCATAGCGAGGCGGGCTTCGAGTTCGCGCTGCGTGAGGACACTGTCTTCTTTTCCATGTAGGTATTCTGTTGGTTGATATTGCTCCGCACCCGTGGCCACGATCACTACCCCGTGCGCAACTTCGGTGGTTTTGCCGTAAGCCGTGATCGTTGTCTTGAAGTTGCCGATGGTGCCTTCGATCTTTTCGATGGCCGCGCCCGAGAACACATGGATTCTGCTATTCTGTCCAATCTCATCACGCAGGCGCGCTAATTCGTCCTGTGGCCTATCTCCGTTCAGCAAGTAGTAGGTGTGGCGCAGATTTCCGCCCAGTTCATTGTCCTTTTCCACGAGATAGGCATCGAAGCCCTGCCGTGCCAGCGTCAGCGCGGCGGTCATGCCCGAGATTCCTCCGCCGATGACCAGGGTCGCCTTTTCTATCTTGACCGTTTGCCGCTGGAGCGGCTCCAGTAGACGGGACTTTGCCAGCGCCATTCGCACGAGATCCTTGGATTTCTGCGTGGCTTTCTCCGGCTCGTGCATGTGCACCCAGGAGCACTGATCGCGGATGTTGGCCATCTCAAACAAATAGGGATTGAGGCCGGCCTCTGCCATCGTGTTGCGGAACAGAGGCTCGTGCGTTCGGGGCGTGCAGGAGGCCACCACCACGCGATTCAGATTGTGCTCCGCGATCTTCTCCTTAATCCGATCCTGGGTATCGTTGGAACAGGTATAAAGATTGTTTTCCGCGTACACGACGTTGGGCAGAGTCTTGGCATATTCCACAACGTCCGGGACATTGACCACGCCAGCGATGTTGGTGCCGCAGTGGCAGACAAAGACTCCGATGCGCGGCTCTTCTCCCTTGACATCTCTTTCGGGTGGGTAAACCTTGGGAGTGATCATCGTGCCGCGAGCCTCCCGCAAGAGCGAGAGCACCTGGGCGGCGGCCGCCGAGGCCTGCATGACAGTTTCCGGAATGTCCTTGGGCTCGGCAAACGGCCCGGCCACGAAGATTCCTTCCCTCGAGGACTCTGCAGGCCGGAACGTCGGGGTTTGACAGAAGTTAAAGGTGTTCAGCGCTATGCCGAATCGTTCGGCCAACGCTTTGACTTCTTTGGGTGGCTGCATGCCCACCGATAGGACAACCAAGTCGTATTCCTGGGAAAGTTTTCTGTCGTTCTCGCCGAGATACTGGACGATCAGGTTCCGCGTGCCAGGGACTTCCTCGATCTTCGGAACGCGAGAACGGATATAGCGCACACCAAGTTCTTGCGCCCGGCGGTAATACTGCTCGAAGCCCTTGCCGAAGGCGCGCAGGTCCATGAAGAAGACGTCGCATTGCAGACCTTCGCCGAGATGCTCTTTGGCGATGATGGCTTCCTTTGTGGCATACATGCAGCAGACGGACGAACAGTAATCGCGGTCGAAATCCCGCGAACCAACGCATTGCAGGAACGCAATCCGCTTCGGCTGCTGCCGGTCGAAGGGCCGGCACACATGGCCGGAGTAGGGTCCGGAGGCGGAGAGAATCCGCTCGAACTCAAGCGACGTGAGCACATTGGGGAAGCGGCCATAACCCAGGTCCTTCTTTAATCGGGCGTCGAAGATCTCGTCCCCGGGTGCGAGGACGATGGCGCCTATCTTTAGCTCGTGAGTCTCCGCTTTCTGTGTATAGTCAATCGCATTGGCCTGGCAGGCCGTCGCGCAGAGATGACAATCGGAGCAGATCCCGCACGCGAGGCAGCGCTTAGCCTCAGCGATCGCTTCTTCCGGCGTATAGCCGACGTGGACCTCGGCAAACGTTTTTCCACGAGTCTTGGGGTCGAGGGCTTGTACGGGTATCTGGCGCTGCATCAGCACGCCAGCCGTATCCACGACGTACTGGGTCTGATACGACCCTTCCAGTTCGCGTCCCGTACGGAGATCCTGGCCATTGAGCCAGCGATCGATAGACTTGGCGGCCTTTTTGCCCGCGGCCATTGCCGCGACCACCACGTCAGGACCAGTCACGCAATCCCCGCCCGCGAACACGCCGGGCAGATCTGTCTCCAGCGTCAGCGGATCGGCGCGGAGTATTCCCGATTTTGTCGTGGACAGCCCCAGCCGTTCACCCAGGGCATTCACATCGGGGAGTTGGCCGATGCTGACCACGACAGCATCGCAGGGAATGACAAACTCCGAGCCGGGAATCGGCTCCGGAGTCGGCCGGCCGCTGGCATCGGGCCGGCCCAGCTTCATCTTCAAACACTCAAGGCCAGTTACGCGCCCGTCGGGGGGGCCCGACCGGAATGATTTGGGCGCCGCCAGGAACATCAACTTGGCGCCCTCGTGCTCTGCGCCTTCGATCTCACGTTGGTCAGCAGGCATTTCGGCTCGCGTTCGCCGGTAGACGACCGTCACCTCGTCAGATCCGCAGCGAAGAGCGGTGCGAGCAGCATCGAGAGCGGAATTGCCTCCTCCCACCACCAGCACACGATGCCCCGGCGCTGGCGGAACTGAGAGATTCACGCGCCGCAGGAACTCCACGCCACCCGTGACGCCCGGTAGATGTTCCCCCGGAACTCCGAGCTTCCGTTCCACGTGAGCCCCGATGGCGACGAAAACGGCTGCGTAGCTCTTACGCAATTCTTCGAACGTGATGCTGAGGCCCACCGGCGTTTCCAGCAGTATCTCGATCCCTATCGCGCGCAGCCTGTCCAACTCGGCGTTCAATAAGGGCCGGGGTAACCGGAAGGAAGGGATGCCGACCGCGAGCATCCCGCCTGCTACGGGGAGTGCCTCGAAGATCGTCGTGCCATAGCCTTTCTGCCGGAGCTGGTAGGCACAGAGAAGGCCGGCTGGACCCGACCCCACGATGGCAATCTTCTCCGGACGTTCAGGCACGGTGGGTTGCGGCAGCTTGTAATCTTGGCAATGGTCGGTAACGAAGCGCTTCAATGCCGGCAAGTTCACCGGATCGTCCACGTTGGTGCGGGTGCAGGCGAGGGCGCAAGGATGCGTGCAGATGCGCCCGCAGATCGACGGGAGCGGATTGTCCCGCAGAATGACCTGGAGCGCCTCGTCGAAGCGTCCTTGCGCGATCAGAGTCGTGTAACCTTGCGCGCTCTGATGGATGGGGCATCCGGCCTGGCAAGGAGAGGCCCCGCGGCGCGAAATCGCGAAGATGTTGGGGACAGCTTGAGGGAACGGGCGGTAGATCGCCTTGCGCTCTCCCAGCCCCTGATCGAACTCGGAGGGCAGCGTTACTGGACACTCCGTCACGCAGGCGCCGCAACCCGTGCATTTGGTCGCATCGATAAAACGCGGCTGCTGCTTGATACTGACCGTGAAATTCCCCGGCTGTCCATCGACGCGTTCCACCTCACTCAAGGTGAGAATGTCGATGTCCTTATGCCGGCCGATCTCGACCAGACGGGGCGCCATGGTGCACATCGCGCAATCGTTGGTAGGAAAAGTTTTGTCGAGCTGCGCCATGACCCCGCCAATGGCAGGGCTGCGCTCGGCCAAGTACACTTTGATGCCGCCGTTGGCGAGATCGAGTGCCGCTTGCATGCCGCCGATACCGCCGCCCACAACCAGGGCAGCACCCACCGGTGGGGTTTGGGAATCTTCAGAGCGCATGGGGAACCACCTCCACCGCCGGCGCCTGCCGCGCGGCTCTCTCCCCGACCGCCAGGAAGTACAGGGCTAGCGGTCGATAGACCATGTGCGACCACTTTCCAAACGACATCTCCACGAGCAGCATGGGCGTCGCGATGATGATGTGCAGTGCGTATACGTAGTGACAGGTCAGTGCAAATCCGGCATACCGAAAAATGTGTGCCGCAAGGCCGCTGAACGCCGTCAACAGAAGCAAGATAGGAAAGACCAGATCCTGGAAGTGCGTCTCCTTGCAGATCTCCTTATGCGCTCGCAGGCGACAGTTGAGGATGTCCGCGATACCGTAAAAGATGAACCCGGCTGCGAGGTATCCGAGCCAGCGCTGAGGATGGTACAGGGGATAGATATTGTCGGTCTGAAACCACCGGAGCCCGAATACCTTGATTGTCAGCATCGTCACCGTACCTATAGCGAGAAACTCATGCCCGAGCCAGCGGCCATGTTCCGGACATTTGCGCATCAGAGGCTGGGCTATCGACTCATACACATAGACCCAGGCCTCCACCACGTATGTAGACAACGGGATGCGCTCTCGCCCTTCCCCGGTCATGGTAAGGCGCCAGATGTGGAAGACACGAGACAGCAAGAGCAACAGGGGAAGCAAGATCACCGTCAGCGTGTAATAGGTGATGAGCGGGAACATGTGATCCAATCCAAACGGCGTGGTGCCAAAGTCTTTAGCCGGCATCCCCACGTACCACAAGTGGTACCCGACAATCAGCAGCAGTGTGAGAACTGCCACGGAGATTAAGGAACCGAGATACCACGCCTTGGACTGGAGCAGCCTCGAGCCGATGCCGGTCCACTCATACTGCGAGCTGAGGAAGCGCCGCAGCGTGATCATAGACATCCTGGGCTCGGATTGGCGCGGGCAGACAATCGAACAGTCGCCGCAGTCATGGCAGACCCACGGGTCCAGGTTTTCGACGAGCGGTTGCCGCAATCCCAGCAGGGCATAGCGAATGCTCCTGCGGGGAAAGGTCACAGAACCTTCGACCAGATCACAGGAGAGGGTGCAGCTTCCGCACTGATAGCAGCCTGTGGGGTCGAACTTCCCATACCGCCGGATCTCGGCCAGCAGTGTTGGATCGCTTTGAACCGGCAATGTGCCTACTGCCATTTGCCACCTCTACCGAATGGTGTCGCTATTGCACGGCGGCTGCCCATTCCTTCAAAGTCCTCCTGGTGTACACCAGGAACTTCCCGCCTTCTTCCACCATCTGGATCTCAAAGTCTTCGTTCTGATAGGACTCCGCTGCGCGGGACGCTTCTTCTCTGTTGTCATAGAGCTGCCCATCCCACATGAACTTTTTTCCATCGGCGATCATTGCGAGATTCGGGCTCATACGGCGCCTCCAGCCTCTTCACACGCTGCTGTGAAAACGTTTTTCACTGGCGACGCCGTGGAGCGGGGGAAGTATTCGCGGACCAGCCACTCCGCTGCTTGTGGCACGGCACGTCTGACTGCTTTCGACAAACCCTGGGAGATCTCTTCCGGCAATTCGCCGGTTTGGCAGGCCAACACACGCACTTCGACCCCGCAGGTTTCTTGCAACTCGCGCAACAAGTTGGATGTGGGCAGCTGGTGCATGGAGAAATCGTCGAGTTTGGCGACCGGAATCTCGGCGGGATCGATCTCGAATATCTCACCGGGACTGCGTCCGGCATCGATCGCGTCCAGGATGAGCAGGCGCTGAGGACGCGCGGAACTCAAGCAGAGAGTGAATAACAGCTTACGCACGCCGGTGCCAGCGTCCAGCAAGCAGACAGCTTCGGGTATTTGGTAGTGTGACTCCAGATAGTCCACCACCGCGCACCCGAAGCCGTCATCTCCAAACAAAATATTCCCAACGCCCAGCACTAGGGTCGGCTTCCGACAGAAGTCAGGAAGATCGGATTGCTCGATCCTGGATTGACCAATCTCGGATTGACCGATCTCCCACATACGCTCTCCTTGTTATCTGCCATTCAGTTGGCCAGCGAGCCGAGCAACTTGCCCTCCGCGTCGAAAATGTCCAGCTTCACCGACAGCTTCCCGTCCAGGCGGTGGGTCGCGCAGGACAAGCATGGATCGTAGGCGCGGATGGACATCTCTACTTTGTTCAGCACTCCCTGGTCGTACTTGCCGTCATGGATCAAACTCTTGGCGGCCTGTGTGACCGACATGTTGATGGGAGCGTTGTTGTGCGTCGTGCCCACAATCAGGTTGACGTTGGTGATCAGGCCGTCGGCATCGGTGGTGTAGTCGTGGATGAGCGTGCCGCGCGGCGCTTCGGTCACGCCTACGCCTCGCGCTGCCCGCGGCGTACACTTCACCCGGGTTTCGGTGCTGGTGATCTCGGGATCGTCCAGCAAGCGAATGGTATTTTCGGCGTTGTAGAGCAGTTCGATCAGCCGCGCCCAGTGATAGAGGAGCGTGAGCTGTGCGGGCCGCCCGAACTTCGCGCGAAACTCCTCCAGCTCGGCCTGCGCCAGCGGCGTGTCGATGAAGTCGCAGACGTTGACGCGAGCCAGCGTATTGGCACGATACACGCCCTTGGGATTGTCGACGTCCATGGAGAAACCTTCGCCCCACTGTTTTGCGTAGGGGAACTTCAAGTAGCTCCACGATTCGATGTGCTCGGAGATGAACTCCGTGTAGCGATCATACGGAAAGTCCTGGTATGAGCCATTGGCGGCCATCAGGCGAAGCTTTCCGTCGTAGAGGTTGAGCGCGCCGTTTTCCTTGACGGTGCCGATGAAGCCGGTAGTGATCACTCCCAGCGACTTCACCACGTCGAGGTACTTGGGAAAGACGTTCTCCTTGGCAAAAGCAATGGAGAACTTGGCGAGGTCCAGCGTCTCATCGGCCTGCTTGCGCAATTGGTCGCGCTCGGCAGGAGACAGCGGCTTGCTGAATCCGCCAGGAACCGCGGCTTGCGGATGAATAGACTTGCCCGCAATTGTTTCCAGCATCTTCGCGCAAAGGTGGCGCACTTTAACAACCTTTGTTGCGATGTCCGGCGCCGCCTGCAGCACGCCGATGACATTGCGGATGGAATAGTCAGCATCGGGACCGAGCAGGAAATCGGCTCCCGCCAGAAAATAAAAATGCAGGATGTGCTCTTCCATGTAGGCGATGCTGTTGCACAGCTCGCGCAGCTTCTTGCCTGCGGGCGGCGGATCGACTCCAAAGACCGCGTCGCAAGCCTTGGCCGAGGCCAGATGATGCGACCACGGACACACTCCGCAAATGCGCGGCGTGATGCGTGGGAGGTCTTCGACTGGCTTTCCCAGACAAAACTTTTCGAAGCCGCGCAGTTCAATTACGTTCACCCGAGCGGTGTCCACATTGCCGGCATCGTTGAGCTGAATCGTTACCTTGGCGTGGCCCTCGATGCGGGTGACAGGTTGAATGACGAGTGTCTTTGCCATGGATCACCTCCGGGGCGTCGGCCGCAGACGGCCAGCGCCAGAAAAACGGTTGAAGGTTGCGGCCCGATCCGGAATCTGCTTGGGATCAAGTCCGATCGAAGAGAGCGCGCCCATCATGTCCACCATGGGATTGGCTTTGTCCGACAACGGGCCAAAACAACCCTCGCATGGCATGTAAGCGCGGACGCAGCGCGGTGTGCCCTCGCTGCCGCCGCAACCGGCGCGGGTCGCCGGTCCCAGGCACAGGATGCCCTGCTCCATCAGGCAGCGCATCTCGCTCAATGGCGCTCCGGGCTTGAAATCCGGCGCATCCAGTCGGCGCTTCAGGGTGGTGACTGCCTTTTTTTCACGCTTGGTGGGACACTCGTCGCAGACGCTCTTCGACGGCAGCACGGGCAGGGGCTTGCCTTCAAGGAGGGCGAGAAGTGCTCCGGCCACCATCTCTGGCGTGGTGGGACATCCAGGCAGATACGCATCCACCTTCACAACTTCGTGGACTGCGTAGACTCTGTCCGTCAGAGCCGGAATCTGTTCGTGGGGTAAGCCGTTTTTCTCGGTCGTAACGCTGTCCCGATAGACCTTCTCCAACAGCTCTTCGGTGCTGAACTGATTCGCCAGCGCCGGTACACCGCCAAAGCAGGCGCAAGAACCCAGAGAGATCAGGATCTTGCACTTCTTCCGCATCTCCTGCGCCAGTTTCTTATGCTCTTCGCTGCGGATTCCTCCAGATATCAGCCCGACATCCGCCGCGGGGATTTCCATCTCTGTACCTTCGCCGGTCTGACCATAAAGCTTGTGGTCCATCAGTACCGGCATGTGCACGATTTCTACTTGTTTGAGTACGTCGATCAGCGGTTCACCGATGTCGAGGATCGTTACCTCGCAGCCTCCGCATATAGCAAACCATTCTTCGGCAAGTCGAGCTGCCATGCTGTACCTCCTACCGAACTTGAATTAGTGCTGCTCTGTTCTCGTTCTTCTATCTGGGACTGCATTCAATACGGATACGAACCGAGTTCCTCACTTGCTCGAACATGGCTGCGGCCGCCTGGGCAAAACGCGGGCATTCGGAAGCCGAAAGCCATTCCAGTCAGGGCGATCCGGGTCCCCAAAATCCTCCAGAATCCGGTTGATAGCGCCGCCGGCGGCCCGCAGGACGTCCTTGATGTAAGGGCAGTCGATACGAACAGCCCAGACGGGGTGCGTCTTTCCGGGCGGCGGTGAGGAGAATCTCCACAACCCACCTCTTGAGGCATCTGTCGAACGTTCGTTCGAGCGGCGCCCACGTGCCGGGCAGCACTTGCGAACGTAGCATTACTTATGGGCCAAGCAGCACACCACGTCAGTGATTCCCGTCACTCATTATTGTGACCGCAATATGCATCTCGAATGGGCTACGGCTTGGCGTGGCATTCGACCGCACCCCACTTCCTCCAAGCCGACGCATTATAAAAGGGCGCACCTTTGCACGCGATACACCTCACCCATACCGCCAGCGCCGAGCGGAGACTGAATTTCATACCGACCGAGTTTGCTGCCAGGAGTAAGGGCCATCGGTGCGGGTAATTACAGCCCGCGTGGCAGGTTACGCGCGGATGCGACGATTCTGGGTGTGTTGTCGGCTATACGGAAGTTAGCAAGAAGCGGGCTTGGCGGAGATCAACGGCGATCTCCTCGAACCCGACTTCGGGACAACTTCACGTCTCGTTCGCCGAAAACCACCCTTGCGATCCAATGTCCGCCTTCGGATAACTTCAGGTTTCCCCGTCATACGATCGGAATCCCAAAACCGCCGATCCCGTGCAGCCGTGGTCGTCTCATCTACCGACCCGTGCTTGCAGAGACAGGCCCCGAGTCCAGAGTCACATCCTTCAGGTTGTCATCGGAAATTCGATCAATCAGCAAAGCGAACGGATCGATCCCGGCGGTGGCGAGCATCCGCGCCACGGTGAACGTGAATGTCGAATTGCGTTGCGTTATGTGCATGCGTTGCCCGTACAGAGTATCGCCGTACTTCCTCCCGCTTGCGGGCTTCGTGAACGCACCTATATCGATCCAGTCATCCACCGGCACCTCGGTCTCGTTACCGTTGCCATCGGCTTTGAATTTGCGCGCTTCTACTTCGATGGACACATCGTATTGCCCATCGGCACGCTTCGTTGCAGTCGCTGAGAGAGTGCGATTCGAGAACAGCGTGATGTCTTCAAACAGGTCCTTGATCAAGTATTGCAGGTTCGGCGGCGTCTGCTCGCGCAATGCATCAAGAAGCGCATAGGACGTCGGATACGGTGGCGGGGCATACGCGCACTTTGTAATCAACTTGCGCAAAGCACGATTGACGGCATCCTCTCCAATCATCTCCTTCATGTAATACAGGGCTACCCCACCCTTCTGGTAAAAAATGTAAAACTGCCGGTACTCGACGTTGAGCAGTGGACGCTCTTTCATTCGTTCCTGGCCGCGGGCGCTTAGGTACAGATCCGTTTCGTAGGCAAGAAATTTGCGCATCATGTCGCGGCCATACTCTTTCTCCATGACCATGAGCGCGGAGTATTGTGCCAAGGTTTCAGAGAGAAGAGTCGCGCCCTCCATGTTGGCGCCGGGCTAGAGCCCGATCCGCAGAAGACTACACCCGAGAGTACTGGGACCACGAAGGCACCCCAGCGCATGTCCGCGAAACCCTCCGGAAAATCATCAAGTGTGGGACCATTGCCCTCGGCGCAGAAATCTACGCATCGGAAATTGAATCCAAGCTGGTGTTCCACACTTGCAAGTCGAGATTTTGCACAAGCTGTGGCCAACGCGCGACAGAAGAATGGCAGGCGGACCTGGAGTCCGTCCTCCCTGACATACCTTATGTCGGAATCACACTCACAATGCCGATGGAATTCCGCACAATCCTCCAGCAAAACCGCCACATTTTGCACGGCATTCCGGCGATGGGAGCAGAGGCTGTGCAACAGTGGGCAAAGGCTCGCTATGGCGTGCGCTTGATTGTGATTGTTGTACAGCAGACCTTCGGCGGCCTTCTCAACTTCGTACCTCACCTCCATGTCATGGTCTCAGCCGGTGGTCTGCGGGAATGCACGGGGCGATGGATTCATCGTCTTGAATATGACCGACGGGAGCTAATGCTCGCTTGGCGCTATGCTGTCGGCGCCTTCCTGTCAGAGGGATACGGAAAGCGCGCCCTCAAGTCAAGCCTCTCAAGTGGCGAATATCAAGCTATGCTGGAGACCCAACATGGACGCGATTGGAATGTCTTTATCAGTAGGAAGGGTTCAAAAGCCTATCGGCTAAAGCACGACGGACGATACATACGACGACCACCAGTCGCCCAACATCGTTTTGCGCGGATCGGAATTGATCGCGTCGAGTACCTGGCAAAAGATACACGAAATAAACGGCCTGTTCTTGTGCACTATACGAATGAGGAATTTATCGACATCCTCGCGCAACATGTCCCCGATCCTTATGGGCACGCAATGCGATATTTTGGGCTCCTTTCACCCCGTTGCAAAGCGCAAGTGTGGGCCGCTGTCTTCGTTCTGCTGAATCAGCAGCGACGACCGCATCCTCCTCGACTCCCATGGAGGTGGCTCCGCATCAAAACCTTTGGTACTGACCCCCTGCTAGATAGTCAAGGTGGGCTCATGCAATGGGCTGGCCGGCGTGCGCCGGTCGAAGCAGCCTGATTCCTTAGAGCGACCTGAAAATCACCCTGTACATTTTCACGCACAATCTCCGAGACTAGTGAATGTGACACCGGAATGTGTGAAATTCCGTTCCTCACCGTTTCGGTTTCCCGGCTCTATCCCTTTAGGCTGCTCTCTTTCGCCGTCAGCAAAATCGTCCGGGCCTGCTGAAATCAGTTTTTGTATTTCCTATACATCAAGACTTCAACGAGTAACGAGCTATTCAAGAGTCCGGTGAGCGTGAAGATAAATTCCTGTGGGATCTCTGTCTTCAGTACTATCGCTTGAGCCTTCTCCTTGAACCCAATCGTGTGGTCGACCGCAACGAAATGAGGGTGCTTTGCTATCTGGGGCACTACGATATTCAGATTGACGGCAAACTTCGCCCTCGCTAGTCGGCGAAATTCAGTAAGTGTCAGACCAAACACATGGTTGACAGATTGAATCCGCAGCCAACGTGACTTCACCACTTGATCAGCAAATTCTCAGGCGGCCAGTCTTCGTCGCTTCGTTCAGCGCGGATTACTACGATTAGTCGTCACTCGGTCCCAATTCCCCTTCGAAGAACCGACTCAACTCATGGCCACCCGAAAAAGCAGGACTCCGAAGGCCGCGGCACTTAGAAGGGACCGGATCGCGTGCAGTCGATTCCACCGTGAACGTGAAGGGAACTGAAACGCCGAGCAGAACTGCGCCAACCGCCACCAACAGTAACGTTCACGCCGGTGGTGGGCGGTTCAAGTTGGTGGGCACTTTGCGTTTGAGGTTTGAGGCGTGAACAAAAAACCCTCTCCTCGTTAAGTGGGGAGAGGGCGGTTGCGGTCGGAACGGGTTTAGTCGTCGTCGTCAGCCTTGGTGGGTGCAGGGTTGTTGAATTCGCTCGCGGGGCGAACCGTCTTCTCGCCAGGATAGGGCCGCGTAAACCCGGTAGCCATGTACCAGTTCAGATGGTTGACCGTGTCCGGGTCCTCGGAGTCGGGCTTGGTTAGTTTGCCAGCGAAGATCTGAGCCTTCTTCTGGAGCCAACCCGCCCTGAGAGCCTTGACTTTAGGGCTGCTCGTCTTGTCGTCCACGCTCGATGTAACGCCCTGGTTCAGCGGAATATCGTTCGCTACGTGCGTCCACGGCAGGAAGTTATCCGGGGGTGGTGAGTTGGTGAAATCCGTCCGCATCGGCGTAGCCGTGAGGTCGAACTGGTTCATAGGTGGCAGACCGAGGATTTGCTCGATCGTCCGCGTCATGTTGACTTGTGTGTAGTAGACGTCGTCGGTGGGGCCGTTCTGCACGGCGTATGGGCTGACGATATAGCCTGGGCTGCGATGACCGTCAACGTGGTCGACGCCGTTCTGCGCGTCGTCTTCCTCGATGAAGATCGCCGAAGTGGACCACACGCTGCTGTGGCTGATGTAGTCGATAATGCGCCCAACGGCCAAGTCGTTATCGGCCTCTTCCGCCTGCACCGTCGGCGGACCGCCGGTGTGGTCGCACATGATCCACAGCTGCTCGAACGCAGGTACCGTACCGTTCGCGACGTCATTGTTGAAGTCCTGCACCCACAGATCGACACGGAACTGGTCAGGGATGCCGAGATCGAACTGCGGGAAGTTCTTGATCAGGTGCTGATACACGGCCGGGATAGAAGACTCTGCCTGGACCGTGTTCTGAAAGTACAGCGTCGTCTCGCCCGGGGTCCCAGGAGGTCCGCAATCTGGACCTCCCTCGTAGCACTGCGAGTCGGCGTAAAAGTCGCTCCAGCTCGGCTCGCTGGTCGACCCGTTCGGCTGCAGGAAGGTATCGTTCTCGACGTATTCGCCGTAGATCTTCTCTGACAGACCGGCGGCAGAGGCTTCCGAGAACAGGAAGCCCGTTTTCTGATAGGCGAGTGCATCGCCGGCGTTCCCGCCGGGATAGCTGCGAACCCAGTCAGGCGACTGGATGTCGTCGGCGTAAGGCGCCATGCCCTCCTGGATCCACTGGTGACCGTCAGCCGACTGGCGGCTCGGGTCGTAGAAGTTGTCCAGAAGGGGGAAGCGCGTCACTAGCGCGTGTACGTTGGGCGTGATCGGGATGCCGCCGGCTGCGGAGCCGTCACCGAACACTGCCAGCGAGGCGTCGCCATTGCCGGCGGCCACATCGCCCAGGATCTGATCATAGGTGCGGTTCTCACGGATGATCAGGAACACGTGCTTGATCAGCGAGGGATCGCCGATCTTTGCCGGGATTGCGACCGGCTTGGCATGCGGGTTGCCTCCGGAGGCAGACTCGATATTAGCGATCCGATTCCAGTGGTTGTATTCGAAAACGTCAGCCGTCATCGTCGCCAGGGTCGCGCTGTTCGGAACAGTGATGATGCTGACGGTACCATTGTCCTGGTGGGTGTTGTAGCCGCACACGCCGTGATCGCACTCGAACGAATCGCGCGTGCCGATGCCCTTGTCGTTGGCAACGATAAGCACGTTTTGAGCCGCGTCCAGCACCACCGAGCTCGGCGCATAGGCGACCGGAATCATGCCCTCGACGGGATTTTGGACGCCGTTGGCTAGGTTCACCACCGCGACCGCGTTGGCATTGTAAAGCGCGACGTAGGCGATGCCGTTCTTGCCATCGACTGCGATCGAGTCCGGCGCAGCGCCATAGGCTGAGCCTTGCCCGGGCACCGCGATCGGCAGCCCAAGGTTGATCGTCCGCTCCACAACGTTGGTGGCCGTGTTGATAACCGAGATAGTGTCGCTATAGGTGTTGGCGACCAACAGGTTGCCCTGATAGAACGCCAACCCGGTGGGGTGCAGACCACCAGTCGAGATGTTAGCGGTGACCGTCAACGAGGCCAGATCAACCACAGAAACGGTACCGGTGATCGCGGCGCCAACCACGGGGTCAGCGACGATTTCAGTGCCCGCGGACCAGATTTGGAAGTCCGCTTCCGTAGCGGCTCGGCCACCCTCGTTGCTGACGTAGGCAGTCGTACCGGCGCGGTTGATCACCACGCTGTGCGGCGCGTTGCCGACTCTGATCTGCGCACCCTGCTGGTTCGTGACTAGGTTGATCTGGCTTAGCGTATCGTTCTGGTTTAACAGGGCATAGGCGCTCTGGCCATTACTTGAGACCGCGACGCCGCCGGGATAAGAAGTGCTTGGGCTGTAGAACGTGCCGCATGGTACGGCATAAGCGCCCGGAGGGCTGTTCGGAAAGCAGGTGATGAAGGAACTGTTCGGTGGCACGCTGATCTGGGCGTCGTCTGACAGCAAGCCCTGTGCGTTCACGTTGGCGACGGTGACATAGCTGTCGTCTTGGCTGAACACCAAGTGCGTGCCGTCCGCCGAATAGGCTATGCCGCTATAGCTCCCGCTCGGATCGTTTCCTCCGGCCGGGATGTAGTTCTGCAGGACAATGCCGGTAGTCGTGTCGAATACCTCGACGGCTCCGTTGCCGTTGTACGTGTACGTACCCATGGTGAGCACGGCGGCGGTGTGAGTCTTGGTGTTCGGGTTCAGTGCGATCGCCTTCGCGCGGACCTCGATGCCGAGGTTCACTTGGGTGCCAGCCGGGTTGATGATCTGGCCAGAGCTGACTACCCAGGAGCCGTTGGTCTGCGGGCCGGTGACGTAGGTCGGGTAGTACAGCTGGGATTGAGCAGCGGCGAGCCCCGGAAAGCTCAGCCCCGCCGCCATCAGTCCGGCGAGCGGTCGCAGATTGTTCCGAGACTTCTTTCGCGAGTTATTTCGAATCTTATTTCGAGACATATACCGTTCTCCTCATTCAATTTTTTTTCATCGTGCAGCGTTAGTGGCAGAGATTTTGTGGCGGTTTAGTAGAAGGGACTTCGTAGCGGTGCTCACTTTCTTCCTCAATCTCCAACAGGCCTTGGCGCAAGCACTCAGTGCACCAAGGCGACCAGTCTAGTTTTGAGAAAGAGACAGCAGCATGACGCCGAGATTACATTTTCGTAATCTTGGGGGCCAAAGTGACGCCGATGCCAGCATCGAAATATAACCAGCGCCTCTTGCACATCGTGGGCTCAACTTTTGTGAAAGCCTTATGACGATCATGTGAAATTTCCGTTACAAACGCTGAATTTTTTCTCGCGGATTGCGATAATGAAACGCCTTCGGAGGAAGACTTATGTCCAGCGCTCCCCAGTCCCGTAAGACATTCAAAATTTCCGATTCCCTTAACCGGCAACTCAATATTTATGCGCAAGTGGCAAGCGCAGCCGGAGTGAGTGTGCTAGCGCTGGCCGGGGCATCCGAGGCGAAAGTTGTCTACACGGAAACGTATCAGGTGACGCACCCAGGCGTTCCTCAGTACATTGATCTCAACCACGACGGCATCAAGGATTTTGTACTGCGCACGTCGTTTTACAGAGGCAGCTCGGGCATACAGGTAGGGCTCGCGGCAGCCGGGTACCGCAACGCTAATAACGTGGTCGCCGGCAGACGTGTTAGTAGCGGCAGCGGCTATTTTCTTTCTGCTGCCTCCGCTTTGCCCGCCGGCGCCCGAATCGGACCGAAAGGCAATTTCGCCGTTCGTTCCCCAGTTATGGCAGCGGAGCTTTTCAACGGCGTCGGCAGCCAGTATTCCTACCTGGGCCCGTGGGCCGGCAAAGGTGAGGGTGTCACGGATCGATATTTGGGACTAAAGTTCGTGGTTGACGGCGAAGTTCACTACGGCTGGGCCAGACTTAGCGTCACGCTTGGGCACCATCGGCAATCCGGCGATGTGAGCGGCACTCTGACTGGATATGCTTACGAGACCGTGCCCGACAAGCCTATTATCGCAGGCCAGATCACTGGCCCGGATGTGATTACGGTGCAGCCCGAAACGTTAGGCAGGATGGCGCTCGGAAGAAAATAGCCTCTCATCTTAATTAACTGTTGCAAAATCTCTATTGCACTCAGGTTCAGCCCGCTCATGATCGGGCTATACCGGCGTCCAGTCCCACCAGTCATAGACCCTGCTAAAGATCGACGAGCGCACGCAGGAGCCCCAGCCAGGGTTCGTAGCGTCGCCAGCGATCGACGGAACTGCGATAGATCGGCTGCCGGGTCTGCCACTTGCTGGGGGTTTTCACAGCCCGCGGATTCGATTCGGGGCGCAGGCACTCGTCGCGCCA
Organism: uncultured Acidobacteriaceae bacterium; assembly: GCA_963818865.1. GTDB lineage: Bacteria > Acidobacteriota > Terriglobia > Terriglobales > Acidobacteriaceae > Sulfotelmatobacter. The sequence continues at coordinate 13,111 of CAWFTQ010000009.1, read as the reverse complement.
TGCCAGGCCACAAGCCGCGATGATCCGCCGGATAATTGGTTCGGGCGCGCGGGTCAGGTCCTCGTAATCGACCTCGATAAAGCGATCCGCCGGAAGCACGCTCCGCCAATGGTCGATGAGTCGCTGGTAGTCGCGGAAATACGCGACCAGTTCGGCGCCTCCGGTCGGGAACGGCAGGATCGGATGGAAATGAGTTTGATGGATCGACAGCGCCGTGTCGACTGCATCGCGACGGCAATGGATGATGATTGCGCGCGGGAATGCCACGTGGATCAGCCCGGCCCAGAGGAAGTTGAACGGCATCTTGTCGGTCACGCGCGCCGCCGTCGGCGCAATCGCGCGCAGCACGCCAAGATACTCTGCGGCCGCTTTGGCCAAGAACTCCGAGACCAGATTCTCCGTGGGAACCAACGGCTTCTCGTTGCCGGCCGCGACGGAGCGGTGCCACGCCGCCCCGCGCTGGTTCCAGAAATTCAACTCGCCGCCGGCTTCGACCTCGGGATGCATGGAGACGATCTGCTCGACGAGAGTTGTGCCGGATCGCGGCATACCGATGATCAGCACCGGCGTTGCATCGCAGCTGCCGAGTTCGGGCGCCCGCGCGACTAATTCGGGTGTGCAGCACGCAATCAGGCGATCGATCAAGATGGAGAACGCGGCCGAGTCGAACGAAGTAGAGCCACGGCGCACGGCGTCGGCGGCGTCGAAATGCTGCATGGCCAAGGCATAGTCGCCAAGATCCTCGGCCGCCTTGCCAATCGCGAGGTGAACACGCTGGCGTTGTCCTGCTTCCAGTCCCGGCGTGGCCAGAGCAGCTTGCATCGCTTGGAGCAGACCGTCGTCATCCCTCGTGACTGTGCGGCACCGGACCAGATCGTAATAGCTTCCCGCCAGCAGCGGCGCGATCGCGATCGCGCGTTCGAAGCATGCGCGGGCCTCGTCGAAACGGCCGAACTCAGAGAGCAGATTGCCTAGCAATTCATACGCCATGGCGTTCCTCGGATCGGCCACCAGCGTCTCTCGCAGCATCTGTTCGGCTTCCTGATTGCGATCCTCGATCAGCAGCGCCCGCGCCTTGCCAAGGCGGCCGAAGTTCGTCCTACCTCCGGTCGCCGCCGCACGCTGGAAACAGCTGATCGCCTCGTCGAGATGGCCGAGTATGTAGACCAGGGCTCCGGCGCGGAACCACGCCTCCGTCAGGGATGGGAGCAGCTTCGTGGCGCGGTCGTACGCAGCGATTGCCCCGCCGATGTTGCCCAGCTTCTCCAAGGCGATTCCCAGGCGGAAATAGGCATCGGCGTAGCGCGGGTTGCTAGCGACGGCCTGCTGCAATGCCGCGATGGCATCCGGTACGCGGCCGACCTCGAGGCAGGCGAGGCCGAGATCGTGCTGGATGATGGGATTGGACGGTTGCAGTAGCGCTGCATCGCGCAACGGCGCGATCGCATCGGCTGGGCGCCCGGCCCTGAGGAAGTTAGTGGCCAATGCAAGCAGAGGCGCCACCTGCTGCGGCGCGGCCGGGTTTGGAGACTGGGACATGGCGCGAACCTCGTCATCTTATGGAAGAAGCCGGCATGTGCAGCGTGACCCGGGTGCCTTGTCCCGGTTGGCTTGAAATCTCCACATTGCCGCCATGAAGCAGCGCAATGCTCTGCACGATCGACAGCCCCAAACCGGTGCCTCCCGAACCCTGCGAACGCGACGAATCCACACGGAAGAAACGATCAAAAACGCGCGGCAGCGCTTCCGGAGGAATTCCGACGCCTGTATCGGAGACATCAATGCGGACCGTGGAAAAATTTGTGCTCGAAAACGCCGTGCTCAAAAGATCGACACCCGCCTGCAAAGTAATTGCCCCGCCGGGTGGCGTGTGTGCCAATGCATTTGAGACCAGGTTGCCCACTGCTCTCTGCAACAAGGTGCGGTCCAGATCGGCAATGACCGGTCCGTCGGTATCAGTTGTAGTGAGCGTGACCCCGCTGTCCGCAGCCGACGCTTCATAATATTCACGGACTCCGCTCAACAATTGGCGCACATCCACCCGCTCACGGCGCAGATCGTCAATGGGCTCTCGGCCCGCGACAGAAACAACAGGTCACCGATGAGATCCGATAGTCGCACGGCTTCTTCGAGGCAGGACTCGATCACATCGCGATATTCGTCGGCGCTTCGCGCCCGCGCCAAGGCCACTTCTGCTTCCCCGCGAATGTTATTCACTGGCGTGCGCAGGTCGTGCGCAATATCCGCGGAGAATCTCGAAATGCGCTCAAAAGATTCTTCCAGCCGGTCTAACATTTGGTTGAACGTGCTCGCCAGCGATGCCAGTTCGGATGGATATCCTTCCGGAAGAATTCGTTCCTGCAGGTTTGTAGAGCTGATGTGGCGCGCAGTTGTCGCCATCTCTTGTACTGGACGAATGCCGTGGCGGGCAATCTGATACCCAACCAAAGGAAAAATGGCGAAGGTTGCCAGCAGAATGGTCCAGAACCAGGACCGGTAGCGTGCCAGCAACTCCTGTTTTTGCGAGACGTCGATCGCAATCTGAATAGTGTCGGTTTGAGTGGTATGAGGGGGGGAACCGACCAGCGCGGAAGCGCTGGTTACGCGAAAGGCTCGGCCATCCCTGCCCTTCATCCGAATAGTGCGATCAGCGCGGTTTTGAGTTTGACTGGTTAATTGCTCCAAGTCCAGCAGATCCGCCATGCCCGGCGTCATCAACAGTGGGGTCTTTCGTTCATCCATCAGGCGAATATAAAATTGCTCGTAGCGCCGCGCGGCGGATTCCAACTCGACTTCCTCCCGCAGCGCGTCCCAGTCCTCGGGTCTTTCCCGCAGCATGGTGCGCAGCACGTGCACCTTGTCCGCGAGGAACAAATCGGTGCTTTTCTCCAGTTCGCTCACCAGCACTAAGTAAAGACTGGCCGTGGCGAAGAACACCAGAAACAAGCCTGCAAGCGCGTAGCCGGCCGTTAACCGGAAGGCCAAAGTTCCCCACAAGCGTGAGAGCGGCGCGAGGCTACTGGGCGGATTCCAGGACATAGCCGGCGCCCCGAACGGTATGGATCAATTTCAGCGAGAAAGGATCGTCCACCTTGCTGCGTAGCCTTCGCACATTGACGTCCACCACGTTGGTGTCGCTGTCGAAGTTCATGTCCCATACCGCTTCGGCGATCAGGGTTCGTGATAGAACCTCGCCCGCGCGGCGCGCCAGCAGGGATAAAAGAAGGAACTCTTTCGACGTCAAATCCAACCGCTGGCCGGCGCGCGTGGCCCGCTGGCGTAATAAGTCGATCTCGAGGTCGGCCAGGCGAAGCGTCTCTTGCGCGCGCGAAGGCCCACGGCGCAGCAGCGAGCGCACCCGTGCCAACAATTCGGAAAAGGCGAACGGTTTTACCAGATAGTCGTCCGCGCCCAGTTCGAATCCCCGTACACGCTCGTGTACGGCATCGCGAGCGGTCAGAAAAAGCACGAGTGCCCGCCGGCCTTCTCGGCGCAAGTGAGTGAGAACCTGCCAGCCGTCCAGCCCTGGCAGCATCACGTCGAGAATGACGAGATCGAACTGCAGTTCCTGCGCCAGGTGCAACCCATCTAATCCATCTTCGGCGACGTCAACGACGAAGCCCACCTCTCCAAGTCCCTTCTTCAGGAACCCGGCGGTCTTGGCTTCGTCTTCGATGACCAGAATTCTCATGACTAGCCCCCTAAAACGTCAATCTCACGGAAAACTGCAATATCCTCGGAAGACCGTTCGGACTGATTTCCTGCAACGCGCCGAAGTTTCCCGGACCTGAATTCGGCACCAGATAGCAGGTTTGGTTCAGCGACCTGCCGTCCCCGCAAGTGCTGCCGAACGGGTTGTACTGCAGTTGGTTAACCCCGTCGCCGTTCTGGACGTAGTAGTTGGGATGATTGAACAGATTGAATGCCTGTGCCTGAAATTCCAATTCTTTGCCTTCGCGGATTTCAAAGCTGCGGGCCAAGCCAACATCGATCCTCTTGAGCCATGGGCCATAAAAAGAATTCAGGCCGATTCCCGGTGTCGGGCCTGCACCGTTGATGCCACCGGCGGTGTTGGCCGTGTCCTGATTGAAAGCAGTATCGTTCAAGTTGTCATTGCCGGCATTGCAACACGCTGGAGCCAACAGACCCGCGTAGGGACGTCCGGAAGAGAGCTCCATGACACTGCTCAACGTCCAACCGGAAAGCAAGGTGTGTGCGCTGCCCGGACCGATCAGGCGTTCGAGTCGTGGCTGGTAAATGGCGGCCACGGTGAACCGCTGTCGCTGGTCCAGCAGTGAAGGAGCATGGGTATTGCTGAAATCGAACTGATTGTTGAAATCCATGCCGTCGAGCATGATGCTTTTCGCGAACGTGTAAGAAGCCTGTAAGGAAAGTCCGCGCGACATGTGCCGTTGCAGCTGCGCGAAGAAAGAATTGTAGTAATTCTGGGCGGGGCTGATCAGTTCGTTAATCTCGCCCAGGTTGGCGTTAATGCGGCCTTCCGTGAGCAGGCCACTATCCATATTCGGCAAGATGATCGTTTGAGCGTTGCTGCAAGACTGCGCGGTTGCCGGGGTGCTGGGAGGACACACGTAATACGTCGTAGTCCCTTGTAGAGGATTCAAATTCAAGTCATAGGCGCTGCCGGAGAGGATGTGAACCCCGTGATTAAACATAGTGCCGATACTCAGGGTTGTGTTTTCCCCAATCGCGCGCTCAATCTGCAAACTTCCCTGCAGAATGTAGGGCACGCGGAATTCCGGTGAAATCAGGGAAATGTCCGGAGCAGCCTGGAACAACGGCGAGTTTGACGGAAGGATATTCGGGAACGTCGGCGTTTGGTGGTTGGGTGAGCCCCCATCGTACTGCGCGCTCACTTCCGACTGCTGTGAGGCCAGCCCGTTCGAGATCACCGCGTTCCGATAGTTCAGGCCATTCATGTTGGTATAGAACATCCCGAACCCTCCGCGAACCACGGTCTTCGACATCGGCTGCCAGACAAATCCGAAGCGCGGGGCCAGGCGCTGAAATTGATTCGGATACTGCCCGGTAAGCGGAAACGCAGGATTCCTCGCGGGCTGCGGGTACACTTGGAAGTCCTCGCGCAATCCCATTTCCAGCGTCAACTTCGGCAATGCCCGAAACGTATCCTGCACGTAGAATCCGTAGTAAGGCACCGAAAAAGAAAACCTCGGCTGCCCGGCCGCCTGGCTGAAATTGATGTATTGTCCGAGGGCGAAAGCTTCCAGACTGGGAAATTCGTAGAGTCCAAGCGGCGATCCGAAATCGGCCGCCTCGTTCGGGTCGGCGCCGCCATCGTCGGTGTCAGCATCCCAGGAGCGGCTCCAATCGAAACCAATTTGCAACGTGTGCTTGCCAATCACATAGTCCATGCGCTCGGACAGAGAGTACTGTCTTTCGAAAACTCTCCCAATGGAGAAAGCGGCGTTTCCCAGAGTAAAGGCGGCAGGACTATCCAGAATCACCGTCGGCGTGTTTGGAGCTAAGCCGGTGGGTGTCGCGATTTCGTTGTCTTGCGACGTACCCGCGTGAAACTCATTCAAAAGTCGCGAAGAAAAGGCGTGCGTCCATCCTAGGCTGGTTTCAAAGGTGTGCACGTCCGCGTTGGCCAGGGTCTGCAGGCCATAATTGCCAACTGTCGGGTCGGTGATCACGCCTCCAGGCGAGTTGAAATGATTGAAGTTCAAGCTGAGGAACAAACCATCTCGGGAACTCGGCTGGTAGTCAAGGCGCGGCGTAATCACCAGATCGTTGCGCTTCCTCGTCGTGCTGCCCAGATTGGAATTCAACCCATTGATGACGTTCGACACCTGTTGCAAGTACACCGGGTTGTTGGCATCCGGTGCGGTATCGGTGCCGGGCTCCGGTAAGAGTCCGTTCGGTACTGGGAGGGACGTCCCATCCGGGATTCCAAAGTTAGAGGACAAGAAACCGGCCTGCGTGCTGACCAGCACCGGGTTGATCACGGAAAACGGATCGCTCCGCAGTTGCTGCTCGTAATCGACGAAGAACCACAGACGATTTCGCAGGATCGGCCCGCCCACTCCTCCACCGAATTGCTGCAGACTATCCTGCGGTTTCGGAAGGCCAGCCGCTTCGTCAAGAGCGTCGTTGGCACCCGTAGCGGAGTTGCGGTTGTAATAGAAGGCGCTGCCGTGGAACGTATTGCTCCCCGAACGCGTCACCGCGTTAACGAATCCCGCTCCACCACCATAGACGGCGGAATAAGGGCTGACCGAAACTTGGAATTCCTCGATCGCTTCTTCGCCATACAGATAAGGAATGCGATAACGCCCAATGATGTCGTCGAAGTAGTTGTTGGTGGCGTTGGTTCCGTCGACGGTGAAGGCATTCGAGCCATTTCCATTGGCGTACCCCGAGTCCTCGCCTCCCTGCTGTCCCGCGATGCTTACCAGGCCGGTATCGCCGTCATAACTGGTATTGGGTGTCAGCGCCGTGAAATCGGTGTAGCGGCGACCGTTAAGCGGTAGCTCATCAATGAACGACCGGTCAAGCACTGTGCTGGCCGAGGATTCCGCCGGCCGCAAGAGTGGCATGGTCCCGGTGACCTTTACCGTGTCCCCGCTGGCTCCCACCTGTAGTCTGAGATCTTGCAACGCAGTGTTACCCACCTGCACTCGTACCAGAGCCTCGGCGTCGTGAAAGCCCTTTCCCGTGGCCGTAACCGAATAGGTTCCGGGCATGAGAGCCAGGAACTGGTAAAGTCCGGCGTGATTCGTGACGGCGGACTGTTGCAACCCGGTCGCAAGATTGCGCAAAACCAACGACGCTCCCGGTACAACTGCTCGCGCTTGGTCGGTGACGCGACCGCCGATTGCGCCCGTTAGTACAGCGTTCTGAGCTGGCAATCGGAGCATGCTCGTTAAGACGAACAATGCGGCGAGGAGCGAGCGGGTTGCGAGCAGGCTCGGGGTAGCGGTGAGTAGACGGAATGCATTTGTTTTCGAGTTGATTTTCATTGCATTACCCTGCGGAGAAAAAGCAACGTTGGCAGGCGGTTCACGTTCATTTGAGTTCCCACCTATAGCGAATCCATGCTTTACCCCGTATCAGATACTGGGTTTGTCCAGTCACCATCACGGAGACAAGCACATCGTCAAGAGCAGCAGACTAAGCGAGTTCGCGGACTTCTACTGCGGACCCGTCACCAGTCTCCTTTCGAGAAATTCAATGCCGTCTGCGGGTTCAGATCTATGGCGGCACCGCGTCGCCGGCGGAGTGAGAGACCACGCTCGCCCCAGGCGGGGAACTACAGCTAAGAACTTCTAACGTGCAAGTGTTACGCAAACTTGAAGCTGAAATGAATATTGGATGAAAAAAACCTTCACAACTGGTGTCATTGCGCGATTGTCTCCTCGGAAATCGGAGACGCTCAACTGAAAACCGCGTGAGATTTCCTGGCTGCCAACTCCACCGGCACCAAACGACCGGCCGAAGAAGTTGGTCTATGCCTTCTCTTCCAATTCCGCTTTTTCAGATGGCGATCCAGTGTACTGAAGCTCAAACCTCGACTCTGGCAAAACTTGCTCCGCCTCGTACCGCTGCTCACAAACTCGGCGACCAACTGCTGAACTTCCGCCCGGGTACGTCGCTTGGGCGCTGACAACCCTGTTCTTGCGGTCATCCGGACACTTCAACACAGACCCCGCCTGTCGAACAGGTGCGTTGGTCAGACGCTTACATGTAAGTGTAAGAGCAAACACATGCTTGACACATTGAATCCGCAGCCAGCTGGCTTCGCCACTTGATCAGCAAATTCTGAGGCGGCAGGTCACCTTCGTCCAAGGCGGATTACCGCCGGTTAGGCCGTTATTCACGGGGTGACTGGCTCGATTTTCACAAGCTGACCCCTCATTACTCAGGCGGTCCAATGGTCGACAAGCCCCAAGCCGGTGCGTGCTTCCAAAGACACTACGCCAGCGAAGAGGAATTCGGAGACACATGCTTCCCTTGTATGTGCTTTCCCTCCGAAACGCCCAAGTAATCTCGCCCCGATTTGGATATGACGCGAGCCGCCGGAACCGCCCGACCCAAGGTCCAGCACCGTCTCGCCCGGGCTGAGCTTTGCCAAGGCAGTCGGGTTTCCGCACTCTAACGAGGCCAGAAGCGCCTAAAAGCGGATCACCGTTTTCAGTTGGATCATGCGGGGGGAAACATCGCCTCCAAGGCCAGATCCGAGGATGCTGGTCGGTGGCATCTCCATCGTCCCTATCTCTCCGAACGATGAGTCCGAGCTGTAGTTGTCGGGCGGGCCGAAATTTGGGTGATTGAAGAAATTAAAGAATTGGACGCCAATAGCCAGCACCACTTTGTCCCCGACAAGGCTGGTTCTCTTCACGACATCGAAGTCAGTATTGAAATAGTTCGGGTAGCGGAAGCGGTTGCGGCCTTGAGCGAAGGAAACGGCACCGCCTGAACAAGGTCCCTGTGAAGTTGGCAAGTTCCCGGTATTGAATCCTGTTTCGCAACCCGTTTGCACGAAATCTGCATTTGTATTGGGTGTCGTTGTGCCGTCCGGCAGCGTCACCACTTGCAGGGGCCAACAAGGATGCGGGAAGGGTGCGATTACGGCTCCCGCTCCGCAGGAATGCCGCCCGCTGAGTGGCTCGACCGGCACGGAGTAGATTGTTCCATAGAAATTATTCCGAGCCAGGTTACCGCTTTCTGCGAGATCGATTACGGTGTAGGGAAATCCGGTTCGGGCGAAAATCGTTCCCGAGACCTGCCATCCCTTCACCAGGTAATCGGGGCCGCGGCCGTGGAGCGCGGTCTTCACCGGAAGTTGCCACACGTAGTTCGCATTCAAGGAGTGACGAACGTCGTAATCTGCCGCTCCGTAGCTGCCTCGCAGATAAAAGGGGTCCTGTGGGAATTCGGAACTGCCCGCCGCGAATGGGGCTTGCCCGCCGTTGGAAACTTCATCGAGAGCATGGCCGTACGTGTAGTTTGCCTGGAATAAACCAGCAAGACAACGCTAGAATCTCATGGTTATCGCGTCGAGATAGCGTCGAGCGGCTACACGGCGATGAAGATGTTAGAGGAAACGTCGGTGGCTGCAGTTCTGCTGGAGTACAAACAGGAAGGCATGGACGCGGAAGGCGTAGCCTGCCATATCAAGCAAGGGTTTCCCACCCTGCCGATCATCCTGCTTTCCGCGGACGACTTCACGTGTCTGAGATGAAAAGACGGCTAAGCGTTCACGGAAAGCGCACGCATCTAAGCAAAGGCGCTCCATCCACCTTGTCGTGGATGCGATGGATACAATCCAAGCGCAAAGAGCTGGGCATGAGATTGCGTACGGTGCAATACATGTTGCTGGGGAAGACCAAACCGTCGAGGGCTCGGGAAGCTCTGGCGCAACGTCGCGAAGAGTCAGGCGACAAACAACCATAGACTGGCACTGATTCTGGGAAGGTTCATACCCGAATACGTCGTATCCAAACTTCGCGGCATAGCCCCTGCGGATACCGAAGCTACGCTGCCGCCGACTTGCGCATGGTTGTCATGTGTAGCTGTCCATCCGAGCAGGACAACTTCGTTGCTCGCTATGCTTGGCAGACAAATCCCTGATTCTTTTGGAGGGCACTATGTTGCCGCGTACACTTTTTCTTAGCAGGCTGATTGGCCTGTACTGTATTCTCGTCGCGCTATCCATGATCACCCGCAAACAAGCGACTTTGGAGTCAGTGACAGCAGTTCTTCGAGATCCATCAATGATGTTCGTCCTTGGCGCGATCATGTTGGTCGCCGGGCTGGCGATGGTTCTCGCGCACAATATTTGGTCGGGGGGTGCGCTGGCGGTGATCGTCACCCTCGTCGGTTGGATGACGCTAATCAAGAGCCTATTCTTCTTGTTCCTGCCACCAGAGTTAGAAGCAGGTTTTTTTCTCAGGCAGCTCCACTACCAGGAGCTTTTCTACGTCTACGGGGCTATTTCGCTCGTCGTCGGCGTCTACCTGACCTACGGCGGATTCAAGTCAAGATCACATTAGCCAGTATCTTAGCGAGGCTCGGAACCGGGGACTGTCTCGCCTGTTCGAGCGAGCCTTTGTCCCGATTCACTCCGCATACCAGAGCGAGTGCGCCGACCATCGGTTACAAGTTCACAGCACCACCTCCTGAACTGAGCGTCTAGGGCTGGCAGCCGCTGGCCGTATCGGATATCCCATGTAGAACGTGAATGTCGGCTGCCACGTTGCATCTCCCGTCAACCCGGCAAGCAGTTTCTCGTGGCGAGGTTCCTGCCCCAACTTACGCTCATGATCCACCATTTCCACTGCCTCGTTCGCCGGACGTGCAGCCAACTCGTGGCTAGTACCTAGCAGATGCGCCCGTTGCCAAACCCTCCCCGCACGCAGGCTCTGCTGCTGATCGTAGCGGTCGCGCACTGCGATTATTCCGAACATCGTTGGAGTTTGAAGCAATTTGAGGTAAGGGTCTTCCTTTTCGGACACCATCCACCGGAGCACGGACAAAGGCACGAACTTCGCCACCGCCGCTGTCATTGGTGCCAGTCCCGCAGCATCAATTGTTAGGCCGTCTCGATATTTCTGCACGGAACTCCATCTGATGCGAATCCATCGCTCACTGCCGCGTTTCACTTCCGGGTCAGCGTAGAGAACGTTGTTGGCTGCGGATATGATTTCGGCCATCCTTTTCCGATCTGCTTCTGCGGCAATGAGAAATATCTTTACGTCCGACTCCGAATCAGACAACTGACTCAACAATTCCATAAATTCAGACGGAACTAGTCTTTTCGGATCGTAAGGGTTTCGGTTCGTGTGTCGGTTCGGAATGGCGTTGTAAAGCTCATTATTCTGTCGCATGCCCGGAGCGAGCTCCACACGGGCGACCAACTGAACCTTATGGCCAGAACTTCCATCGAGAGTTCCGGAAAGCAGAGTGGCAGAAGCGTTGTAGCCATTCGCATCTGCCGCCAGCATCAGATTCTCTAAGGCACACCCCAGCGCAATGTGCTGTTCCCGGCGATAGGGGTCGAGGGCACCAGTGTTTCGTGTTGTGTCGGCATAGAGTTCAATGCTGGAACTTGAGACGCGAAATAACCACGGCTGAGTATTGTGCGGGCTTGCAGCGAGGATGGCACTTCTGACCAGTAAGAGCGGGCAGGCACTCGCGTCCTTTTGCCAATCTTTCCAAGGCGCATAAGCAGGACCTTGCCCGACACTGAACACACCCTGATCTTCCGCTCGCCAGACTGCACCACCCGCGACGAGAATTGTTACGATTCCAGCGCCCTTCAGAAATGACCTACGCTGCATAGACACCCTGAGACAACATGATACCGCTCAAGGTATTAGTACCGAAACGCGTCAGGCGTAAGACAGCGACTCCTTGGCTCTGGAAAGCAGGCCCACTATTGCTCAGGCGCCAGGTCTGGCGAACTGATTGTAGAGCCAGGCAAAGACCGCGCCACCGATGAGTCCATCTACGGTTCCATAGATCGTCCCGATTACAACTTCTGCAATGCTGCGAGTTGGTAGCCGGGATAGACCGACGACATTGTCTGAAGGAACTGCTGACCATAGTTACCCCAGATCAAATTGGCTACGGCCATCACTAGCATCGCCAATCCCCACAGGATCGCCGAAGTCAAGGCCAGGGCTTTGGTATTGAATTTCATCGCTTTCCACCTCCAACCAGGTTGCGAGGCCGTCCACGGTGCCAGTACTATCCAACTGCTCTCCTGAAAACTGTACCCAGGACCTCCGCTTCAGCATGCAACCAGTCTTCTTCCGCATGGCCGTCCTCGCGCCCCCGTTTTTCGTACAGCTCGTAGGCACGCTGACGAATGATGTGCTCAGCGGGCCCCGGCGTCGAAAAATGGGCGGTGGCTTCATGCGAAGTGCTCGGAACGGAGGGAACGTTGGAACGCGTTTCCTTCTGAGACGTGACAGCCGGAATATCTCCTTGTGACGCTTTTTTCTTATCATGTCTAGACATGAGTAGCCTCACTTTCGTTTATCCAGTTTGATCGTGTTATCGTCCCTCGCTGGTGGCGTTGGGGGTCAATACCGCGATCCGTTCCTCCTAATAATTCTATGTCTTCAATCCGTCACCAGTCCGCTCCCGATGCACGCCTCATTTCTTGTGTTGAGGTCCGCCCCGTATGACCAACACCGGACAGCGCGCATGAGAAACCACATCGTAGGCTGTGGGTCCAGGCAAATGAGCAGCTACTCGCGGAAAGCGAGTACCGCGCACACCCAGCACGATCAGTTCGATCTCTAACTTACCGGCGGTCTCCAAGATAAATTCGGCGGGCACGCCAAACTCAACGTGGAACTCCGGTGCGACGCCTTCTTCTAATGCCCAGTGCTTTTCCATCAGGCGCAGGCGGAAAAAGTCGGCAGCCTGCATCCTGGTTGAGAGCGGCTCTTGCCAGACATCCTCGGCGACGTGTAAGAAGAAGAGCCCGGCGTTATATTCCTTGGCTAAAGCACACGCGTAATGCATCGCCGGCTCGGACTCCGGAGAGAAATCCGTCGCGTAAAGAATGCGCTTCAGCCGGGCCTCTGTTTCCGGGGCTACCGAACTCTCTGGCCCAACCATTAACACCGGACGTTGCGCGCACCGCAGGATTTCCTCGGCAATCGATCCCAGCAGCATCTTTTCGACCCCGCGCCGGCCGTGCGTACCGATCACAATCAAACTGATTTCGTGCTTTTCCGCTATCGCCGAGAGCATCGGCCACACGACCCCGTGATCGACAAGCACTTCGTGCGAAAGTCCTTTGAGAAGCGGCCTTGCTCGCACCGCGGCCATCTGTCCTTCCGCGTGAGCCCGTATATTTTCGAAGACGGGATCTCGCTCGTCCACTGGAATCAAGTCATACGCATCGGGGGGAATCACGTACGCCAGATATATTTTTGCGCCAAAGTGTCGAGCGATGGCCGTGGCGTAGGGCAGCGCTACTATCGAGGCTGGTGAAAAATCGGTCGCAAAAAGGATACGGTCAAAGAGAATTCGAGTCACGGGTCGGCTGTCCGTTTTTATTGAGAACCGCTGTCATTCAGTTCCTACATGCAGGTTGAACGTAGATTGTTTTCTG
>CAWFTQ010000008.1:0-136289 GCA_963818865.1 uncultured Acidobacteriaceae bacterium | reverse complement strand
GGCTCCAGTTTTCAACGATCGCGGTGGCATTGAGGCGGCCTTGGGTCTAAGCGGTACCACGCAACAGGTTAGTCCGCAGACCATGCCGCGAATCCTCGAGGCGCTGAAAGACGCAGCTCGGCATATCTCCATGGGCATGGGTTACCGGGCACCCCAACGCCGCTAAGGGCGTCTCGAATGGCAAATCCAGTTTCCCAGTCCGAGTTCCGAGTTTAGAAGGTCCCGGGTTTTTAGTCGAGAATTCAGTTATGGCACACAACGCCGACGAAATGATTCGCCATTACACGGCGGCCGACGAAGCCTCCCGCCTTCGCACGGGATGGTTTCAACTGGAGCAGGCGCGCACCCAGGAATTGATCCTCCGCCACCTTCAGCCTGCGCCGGCCACGGTGCTCGATGTCGGGGGCGCAGCCGGGGCCTATGCCTGCTGGCTGGCCTCGCGCGGCTACCGAGTGCACCTGATCGACCCGGTACCCAATCACGTGGAGCAGGCTCTCGCCGCGTCCGCGAAGCTATCTCAATACCCATTGGCTTCCGCCACGCTGGGGGATGCCCGCCAGCTGCAGAATCCCAGCCAAAGCGCCGAAGCGGTTCTATTGTTGGGCCCGCTCTATCACCTTACCGAACGAGGCGACCGGCTCGCTGCTCTGCGCGAAGCCCATCGCGTCCTCCGAGATGGTGGTTTGGTGTGGGCAGCGGCCATTAGCCGCTTTGCCTCGCTGCTCGATTCCTTATCTCACGCGTTCTTCGATGATCCCGAATTTTCCTCCATCCTGGACCGCGATCTAGCCGAAGGCCAGCATCGGAACCCTACTGGCAATCTGAACTATTTCACCGATACGTTTTTTTCACCTCCCCGCCGAATTGGCTGGCGAACTTACCGAAGCGGGCTTTGAGCTTGTCGAACTCGTCGCCGTAGAAGGCCCCGGTTGGCTGGCTCGGGATTTCGACCGCATCTGGAGCGTTCCACAGCAGCGGGATCGCCTGCTCGCCGCGCTGCGTAAGGTAGAACACGAACCCGCATTGCTCGGCGCAAGCTCCCACATTCTTGCCATCGGGAGGAAGTGAGCACGCCCGGTCTCAAAGCCGTCCCTGGCAATTGGACGAGGGACCAGCAATTCCGCTAGCTAACTTGCCGATAGTCTTCTGGTCTCGTTCCTTTGCCCGTTTGGTTAGTATGCGGGACCAATGCCAGGCCTCCACTCCCGGTCTGAATCAATGTCCAAAAAGGCGCGCACTCGTCGCACAGCCAGAAATGTTCCACCCGTTGCGGAAGTTTCCGCTGAGGAGGAGCCGTTCGCTCGGTAAGACCTGCCGGCTCCGTTACAGGGCTGGTTTCCACCAGAAAGAGCCTGCCTTCGCGCAGCCGCAGGAATGGTTTTGAGCACTCCGAATTAGCGCAGTGGCTGAGCATCGCTTGCCTCCTCCCCGAATTCCCACATCCACGCTTTTCGACCGTGAGGGACTTCGCACCGGCGGTCAGATTCCGAAACCCGTGCATGCGACGGGCCAGTCGCCGTTCACGAATTCTGTCCGGTTCTCCGCTATTTTCCGTCCCGTCGCGAACATTGCTGGTGCCGACGCATCGGCACCGTGCCGAAGGTTCGTCTTCCGTGCCTTGCCTCCCCATCCCGTTCCTCGCTACCATTTCTACAAATGCCAACGCAGGTTCTTCTTTGTCCGCCGACCCATTTCGACGTTGTCGAACAGAAAAATCCTTACATGGTGGGGAAGCCTTCGATTGACCGCGCGAAGGCTCGGCAACAATGGCAGGCCCTTTGTTCCGCTTTGGAAGATGCCGGCTGCCAGGTAGAAACCATAGCTCCCGCGCCCGGCCATGAAGACATGGTTTTCGCGGCAAATCAGGTGTTTGTAGGGTTTCACAAAAGCCTGGGAAAGTTCATCGTGCCCAGCCGGATGGTGCATCCTTCACGGCAAGGCGAGGTCCCGTTCTATGTGGATTGGTATCGTGGGCGAGGCTTCAAGATTGTCGAAGTCGATCTGGGCGCAGACTACCTGGAAGGCCATGGCGACCTCCTCTGGCACCCCGACTGCTCGCGCATTTACGCGGGTTATGGCTTTCGTTCGACAAAGCTTGGTGTTGAAAAATTCAGCAGTGCGATGTCCAAATTGGAAATTCCGGTCATCCCCCTCCATCTGGTCGACCCGTACTGCTACCACCTTGATACCTGTTTCTGTCCTTTAAGCAACGCAGCGGTTCTCATCTATCCCGGGGCTTACGCTCCCGGATCACTCGCTGCCTTGCGCTCGTTGTGGGAGCGCGTTCACGAGCTCACCGCAGACGAGGCCCACAAATTTATGGGCAATGGCATCGTCGCCAACGGACGCTATCTCACTCCCCACATCACGCCGCACCTCGAAACCATTCTCCGCCGGGAAGGCTTGGTGCCGGTGATCGTCGAAAGCTCGGAGTTCGAAAAATCAGGCGGCAGTCTGTTCTGCATGAAAGCATTCCTGCCCTGAAAAAACGTCGATCACGCCGATTGGCCTCAGTGGATCAACGCCCCCGTGACGGCCACGACCACACCCACTATGCTCAGCACGATCCCCAAATGCCAGAAGATTCGTTTTCCCGAGAGTAAGGTGATCGATGTAATTACTAGACCAATCTCCAGAAATACCTCCGCCAAGTCATAGCGATCGGCGCGTTTTCTTTCCATGGCGACCTCGTTCTCCAGTTTGCGCGCCTCATCCTGAATATCTGCCTTTTCATGTTTGTAACGCTCTGCGTCCTGAGCGGATTTTTCACGGAATTTCGCCGTGGCCCCGGCGTCAGTGTTGGCTACGGTTGCAGTGAGATCGGCGAATAGTTCGTCTTCGTGCTGACGAATGTTCTTCGCCTGGTAGTAGGACCACTGATCGGAGCTTTTCGCCTGAAGTACGACTTCCTCCGTGTGCGCCCGGTGTCCCAGCAGTGACACCACGGCAACGAATACAGCCAGCGCGGCCATCGTCAGTGACACGGCCGCCAGGGATCGGTCCTCCCTTGCTTTCTCAGCGCTTTCGCGTAACTCTTGAGCTTCGTCTCCCATGCTTTTACAAATCCTATCCGGATAGAGTTTGCTGAAACCTCGTTCATATTCCAGCGTCAGGCTCATCAGCATACTACAAGGCATCGAAAGCTACCTCACGGATAGTTGCAACGCCGCACAAAACTGGCAACAGCTCATTCCCCCATCACCTTCACGATTACCCGCTTGTCGCGCTGTCCGTCGAACTCGGCGTAAAAGATTCGCTGCCAGGTTCCAAGATCGAGTTTGCCGGCAGTGATCGGCACGATCACTTCGTGATGAATCAGCAACGCCTTCAGGTGCGAGTCACCGTTATCCTCACCCGTTTCGTCAATCGGCGATTGTTTCGCCGAGGTAAGCGGGCCAGACTTGCCAATAGGTGCTATCGGGGATTGCGTTTTGGCCGCCATCACGGTGGGAACAAAATACGTCGGCCCGGCTGAGGCGCAGCCGGGCCGACTCACGGTGGTTTTGTCTGCTGAACACCCGATCTTGCTAGTTTTTGCCGGCGGGCGGCTGCATCATCGAGCTCTGAACCAGTATCGTTTGGTAGTATTCGGTGCCGCAGCAGCCGGTGTAAACCACAAACGTCACTCCGTTGTTGCCCCAACTTATAAAGGACGAGGGCGTTACGGATTCACCATAGAACTGCGACAGATTAATTACCGCATTGGGAGTGAACCGCGTCAGGTTGTAGCTGGTGATTCCGAACGAATCGAAGAACGGAGTGGTCCCGACGACCAAGGTGGAATTGATAGCGGATTCAGGCAGGAGAGCGTTGCTCGTGCCGTAACTTCCTCCTCCTACATCGTAATCGCCAATCAATTCACCTGTGGCCGGATTGAAAACCTCGCCGGAATTCCCGTAAATCAGCCCCGCGTCGTAGGCAATGTAACTGGAGCCACTGAGCGTGTCATTCCACTGCGTTGTTAGCGTTCCGCCGTTTGAATTCACGGCAACCTGAATGAGCGTGCTATCGGAGTATCCATACAAAGTGCTGGCATTAACAAATTGAATGGAACTGACCGTGGGATAGGTAATGGAGTTCGGTAGCAGAGTGGTGTCCGTGAAGAACTCCAGTGTTCCTCCGTAGCCGCAGCATTCGCCGTTGGAAAGAGCAACGGCAAAAGTATGCGAATCGCCGGGAGAAACCTGCAAGGCGCCCGCCGTGTTCAGGCCTCCGTATTCGCTGCTCCCGAGGCTCACATTAATATCAAGAGTGAAATTCGGCAGAATCATTCGCTGCACGGATCCATTCCCGTTGAGTCCGACATACAGGTAGCTGCTGTCGGCCGAGAGTGCCAACTGATTCGGCTCGCTCCCGACGAAATAGTAGCCGGTGATTTTGCCACTGGTGGGATCGATTACAGCGATGCTATTTCCGTTCGTTCCAAAGCTACTCGGCAGCGATGCGTAAATTCGCTGTGCCTTGGGATCCCAGACCAGATCGTTCGCCGGAATGTTGAGCATCCGTACCAAAGCAGGGTAGGAAACATTGAAGTTCAAGGCTGACGACAACCCGCCGGGAGCGGGATTCGAGACTGAGACCTGCACAATCTCAGGCTTCGCAACCTGGGATGCTGTGAGTTGCGCCTGAAGCTGGCCTGGATTGGTGTAAGTGGTAGGAAGCTTTTTGTTATTCCACAGAACCGAGGCTCCGTCCATGAAGTTGCTGCCGGTGACCGTTAGTTGGGTTGCCCCACTGCCCGCCACAACAGCATTAGGAGCAACCGAACTGATTGAGGGGTCAAGGGAGACAATGTAGAAGATCACCGAACTCGAGTTGCCTCCGCCAGGAGGCGGATTATAGGCGTAAACGTAGTCTGAGGTGGGATTCGTGATATAGGCGGCGGGAACCAACGCTGTTACCTGCGTGTTGCTGACATACGTGGTTGTTAGGGGCGGATCGAACGGACTCCAGAAAATCACCGTGGAGGAGATGAAGCCTGTTCCATTCACAGTTAAAGTGAAAGATGGTCCACCGGCGTAAACGCTCGGAGGAGAGAGCGAGGTGATGGAAGGAACTGGATTTGCGGCTTGCGCGATCCCGCAATAGAGCAATAGTGAAGCGGCGGCAACTGCATACTTCAGCATGCGAGTCATTCGAAACACCCCTAGTTTGAGATTGCCCCCTCAAGCAATCAACGAAACGCCGTAATCCTACACGGTTTCGGGTTGTTGTCTAGTTTTTATTTCGTGAATTCGCCAGCACCTAAAGTTGCAAATTCCTGCAGTCTTCAGGTGTTGGCTATCCGATCTCCCTAAAGGTTAAAGATTAAAGGCGTCTTCTTACTCCCCCATCACCTTTACAATCACCCGTTTGTCGCGCTGTCCGTCGAACTCGGCGTAAAAGATTCGCTGCCAGGTTCCAAGATCGAGTTTGCCGGCAGTGATCGGCACGATCACTTCGTGATGAATCAGCAGCGCCTTCAGGTGCGAGTCACCGTTATCCTCGCCCGTTTCGTGATGCTTATAGCTTTTGCGAAAGGGCGCCAGATGCTCCAGCCACTGGTCGATGTCTTCAATCAGCCCACTCTCATTGTCGTTCACGTATACGCCCGCCGTGATGTGCATAGCGGAAACCAACACCATCCCCTCCTTCACTCCGCTCGTGCTCACGATTCCCTCCACCTGAGGGGTTATATGCACGTACGCCCGATGGGTTTTGGTATGAAACTTCAAGTATTCGGTTAGGACTTTCATCTTTCGACTCCTGGCAATAAGGCAGATTTTATCCGAGGCGGCCTTACCTTTTGGACACTTACTTCCGTTACCTCTCATGGCGGAGAATCACGGAAAAGCTGGCCGTTCCTGCGGCATACTCGAAATGTCGAGGAGGGTTCAGTGTTGTTCAGGCTTGATTACTTATCCTGCATACTTACCATCGTTTCCACCATTCTTGTAGGACGGCGATGTTGGGAGGGCTGGATTCTCGCCGCGGTTAATAGCGTCGTGGTTTGCCTCATCGGCTTTCGCACATCTCAATTTGGCTTCATTCCGGCGAACGTGTTCTGCATTGCGCTGTATGCCATTAATCTTCGCTCCTGGCGAAAGCCGGAGGTTCACTGACAGAGTATCGTTCGCTTACAGCAATGTCCGGAAAGCCTCAGTTAGGGTTGCTGATCTACAGAAGTTTTCCAACAAAGCGAGCAGCCCGCCGCGCATTTACTGGTGCGCGGCGGGTCTCAATTTACAGGATTAACAGCACGCGGAAATCCCGGCCATACGGCATCTTATCCCGCATGGAGATGAACCCTAGAAGCCGCATACAAGAGTTATGCGCCCAGGCCATGGCCGCGACTGACACCGGCCAGATCGAACCAATCCTCTCCCAACTCCGAGCCACCCTCCACGAAAAAGTCCAGAGCGGAGAGACCTGGATGGCGCTTTGCGAACGCGCCGCGGTTGAGCAAGATCCAAGAAAACTTCTGGAACTGGTGAGTGAAATCAATCGTCTTTTCGACGCCCGAGAAAGACGTCTGTCCAGCGGGCTCTCAAGTAAATTGCCAGAGAAATAGACCCACTAGTAAACCTCGATCGGAAAGTGCCTGAAACGGATTCTCTCCCAGCGTCACCATTAGGCAGAAGTACTTAAGTGCGGATAAAGTCGGCGCCTGGCCTACCCTCGCAGGGGAAGCCTTTTCGTCAGGGATCGCTGCGCATCCATGAGACAAATTGTCGCCTTCCTGAGCCAATGTGGCCGTTTTTTTCGTTGATCTCAGTGAGGCAATCCTCAGTTTGCGCAGCGGGACTTTGCAAGTCGCCGATTCGCAGTGTCGACGCAAGAGGAGAAATCTCATGGCAGCGAATCCAAACGTCATTGAACATGCGGAACTCGCCTCTGAGAGGGAGAGCGTGCAAATCGCGAAGCCGAAACCGGTGACCCTGAAAAAACGCCTCCGAAATCTCCTGCATCGTATATTTGAGGGACACGAAGAATTTCTTGGCCGCACTCCCGACTAGTTAGCAGGATTGTGCGTCTGAAGATAGCTCTAGCGCATGGTTTCCTCGATCTCGGAAATCCAGTCGGGACGCTTCAAGACTTCGCGTGGCTTGGGACCATCGGCCGCGCCCACGATTCCGTCCTGTTCCATCAGATCGATCAGATGTGCCGCGCGTCCGTAGCCAATGCGGAGCCGACGTTGTAGCAGGGAAGTGGAGGCCTTCCCGAACTCGACCACCAACTTCACCGCATCCTGATACAAAGGATCATCCTCGCCGCCGCCCGATCCTTCAACTCCATCATCGCTGCTCCCCGCCTCGCGTTCGTCCTTAGGAGCTTCGAGGAATTGTTGTTGATACTCCGCGGACCCTTGTTGCTTCCAGAATTCAACCACGGCTGCGATTTCTTTTTCCGTGACCAGCGGCGCGTGCAGTCGATGCACTCGCGCCGATCCCGAAGGCAGGTACAGCATGTCGCCCTTGCCCAGCAACGCCTCCGCGCCGTTGGCGTCCAGAATGGTTCGCGAATCCACTTTGGTGGCCACACGGAACGAAATTCGTGCCGGGAAGTTTGCCTTGATCAATCCGGTAATTACGTCGACCGACGGACGCTGCGTTGCCAGCACCAGATGAATCCCAACTGCGCGCGCCATCTGCGCCAGACGCGTAATCGACTCTTCTACGTTGCTCGAATCGAGCATCATCAAATCGGCCAATTCGTCGATGATGATCACGATGTAGGGAATCGGCTTGTCGTCGGACTCTTCCTCAAACAGGCTCGGCGTGCCGTTTTCGAACAGACGATTGTACTGGTCGATGTTGCGCACGCCCTTCGCCGCCAGCAATTTCAGCCGCCGCTCCATCTCGCGCACGGCATTGCGCAACGCATTCGCCGCCAGCTTCGGCTCCGTAATGATCGGCGTATACAGATGCGGAACGCCTTCGTAGTTGCCCAATTCCAGCCGCTTCGGATCTACCAGAATTAACCGCACCTGATCCGGCGTCGCCTTGTACAGAATCGACATGATGAAAGCATTGATGGCCACGCTCTTGCCCGAGCCTGTGGAGCCGGCAATTAGCAGATGTGGCATGCCATTGAGATCGGCGGTCACGATGCGTCCGTTGATGTCCTTGCCCAAGGCCATGGTCAGCTTGGACTTCGTTCCCATGAACTCCTGCGACTCGATGTTCTCCCGCAGCCAGATAATCTCGCGCTGCCGGTTCGGCACCTGAATGCCTACCGTCGATTTCCCGGCCATGCGCTCGATCAGAATGCTTTCGGCCTTCAATGCGAGACACAGATCGTCGGTAAGGTTGGTGATCCGGCTGTATTTGATTCCGGCATCGGGCTTGAACTCGAATGTCGTGACCACGGGACCGGGGTTGATTTGCGTGATCTGCCCGTGCACCTCGAACTCGGCATACTTTTCGGTGAGGACTTGCGCCAGCAGTTTCAGTTCGTCGGCATCCACCGCTTGTTGCTCGTCAGCGCGCTGTAGCAAACTGCTC
The DNA here is from genome assembly GCA_963818865.1 of uncultured Acidobacteriaceae bacterium. Classification (GTDB taxonomy): domain Bacteria; phylum Acidobacteriota; class Terriglobia; order Terriglobales; family Acidobacteriaceae; genus Sulfotelmatobacter. The sequence continues at coordinate 127,806 of CAWFTQ010000008.1, read as the reverse complement.
GACGGTAACTTGTAACCACCGGCTGCAATCCGCGGCATGGTTGTCCTGGCCTTGTGATCGATGTCGACTCGTGCCGTGACTTCGGGATCAATGGGCGGCTCGGAAGCGGCGAGAGACTCAGGCAGAATGCCGCCCGTCGGCCCGAGTGTGCTCGTCTCCTCGGGTTCAGGATCGAGTGTGCGCTCGATGCCGGTGCGGCGCGGTTCCGGCGCGACTCTCGGCTGCAGCATTGGTTCGCCAGGAGCCGCCTGACGCGACGGAATCAGTTGCGTTTTCACCACCGGTTTTGAAACTCGACGCTTCTCCAGTTCCTTCTGCTGACGCCGCTTGGCGCGCTCTTCCTGCCAATCCTGGTAGCGGTTCCACAGCGCAGTCACAAACGCGAAGCGAGTCGGAATCCAAAGTTGAATCGACGAAAACGAGAATGCCGTCGAAAGATACAACGCGACCGCCAGCACGCTGGCACAAACGATATACGCGCCTGCCACGTTCAAGTAATGGATCAGCACATCGCCCACAACTCGTCCCAGCAGACCTTCGATGGGCACCACGTGCATCCAGCGAAAATTCCCCGGCAGCAAAGCCAGAAGCGCCGGAACGAACATAACCAGCCAGATTCCTCCCAGGGTTTTCGCGACTGGAGATTGGATTTTTCGCGAAGCAAACCAGCGGATGCCCAGCATGAACGGAAAGATCGGCAGCAGAAATGCTCCGATGCCGAAGAACTGCAGCGTGAGGTCTGAGACGAGCGCTCCGACCACGCCAATCCAGTTGCGGGCAGCATGAGTTCCGGTCAGAACCGAAGCGCTATTCAGCGAAGGATCGAGCGGCGAATACGAAGCCAGCGCGAGGAAAAGGAGGAGCGCAGAGACGCACAACAGGAAACCGATCAGCTCATTCAGCCGCCGGTTGCCCGTGGGCACATAGATCCTTGCCAGAAAACGCATGTGGGCCGTTCTTGCACGGGCGCTTACTGCCCCGTGGCGCAAATCGGCCAGAGCCTCATCATTATGCCAAGAACCGGCGGCGCGGGCAATGGGGGAATTGAGCTCCGGGGTTATTGAATTGGCTTCCTCGGGGCACGGACAAAGACGGATTGGTATGGTAGTATGTTGGTAGTATGAAAGAGAAGACTTCCATCACACTCTCCAGGGAAATACTGACTGGCATCGATCGCATGGCAGGATCGAAGCAATCGCGTTCGGCATTTATCGAATCGGTGCTGGCTCAGTACTTGCGCCAACGGGTGCGGGCGCAGATTGAAGCTCGCGATCTCGAACTCATCAATAGGGCCGCGAATGAACTGAATGAAGAAGTGGAGGACGTCCTCCGCTATCAGCAGACATAGGCGGAGCTAAGGGCGATGAGACGGGGCGAAATCTATCGCGTTCATCATCCCAGCGACGATCCCAAACTCTATCGCTGCTTCGTGGTCGTGAGCCGCCAGACCCTGATCGATTCCAAATTTCCCACCGTCATCTGCGCCCCAATCCTGACCCGCGGCCACGGATTCTCCACTCAGGTCTCGGTCGGCATCGACGAGGCCTTGAAGCACGAAAGCTGGATACTCTGCGATAACCTCGTAAGTCTCCGCAAAGTGCAACTGACTCGCTTCGTCGGTTCCCTTACGCGCCCCAAGCGGGAGGAGTTGGACCGAGCCCTCAAAATGGCTCTCGCCCTGGAATAGGCTAGTTCAGCCTCGCAATTCGATGCCGGCGGAGCGCAAAAAGACTGCGTGCCTAGCGAGGTGCCACATATACGCCAGCGCGATCACGACGATGCCAACCACGATACGGTAGACGATGAACACCCGTAGCGTATTCGACTGCAGATAGCGTATGAGCCATGCAATGGTCGCGTAACCGACGATCGCGGAGACCACAATCCCGACCAGGAAAGGCGCGTGCATCCCGGCCGGCAGGCCCTCCTTGCGAAGTTCGTGCGCCTTCAGCAGCGCGGCTCCGGCAATGATTGGAGTGGAGAGCAAAAAGCTGAAGCGAACCGCGGCTTCCCGCGTCATATTGCGGAACAAGCCTGCCGTAATGGTTGAGCCGGAGCGCGAAACGCCCGGCAACAGCGCAAACGCCTGCGCCACGCCCACGATCAACGAATCCGTCAACGAAATGCGCGTAAGCGGCTTCTCCCGTTTGCCGACTTTTTCTCCCAGCCACATCAGAAGCGCAACTACGATCAACGCCGCCGCTATCAGGACGATGTGTTCCCGGAAATAATCTTCGGCGGAATGCTCGAGCAGCTTGCCCGCAATCGCTCCCGGAATCGTCGCCAGCGCCAGGAACCACAGCAGCATGCGTTCGTCCTTCCGTTCCTGCAGGGTCAGGTTCTCGTCCGCTCCGCCGGTTTCGGAGAAGCGCACGATTTTCCCGCCCAGCGCCGCGCGGACAATCTGATACCACGTCCGGCGGAAGTAAAAGAGCACGGAGAGCAGGGTTCCGAAATGCAGAGCCACGTCGAACGTCAGCTCGTGCGCGGGAGAAAGTTCGTTCCAGCCCAGCAGCCGACGCACGATGATGAGATGTCCTGAACTTGAGACCGGAATGAACTCCGCCAGTCCCTGAATGATGGCCAGAACTACCGCTTGATAAATGGGCAAAGTTAGTCCGCCGTATTCTCGTAGGTTGGAATTACCCTGCTGAATGTAGAAGATTAGTGCCTGCGTGCGCAAGACCCGATTCTTCAGTCACTCGCGTTCCCAAACGTAGCGATGCCTTGCTGGATATAGAAACTCAGGCGTTGCGCGCGGTAGGCCCAATCGCTCTGCCCAGATTGGCTGATCACTTTCTGCGTCAGCGACAAGGCGCGTTCTTTCGATTCGGCAGCCTTCTTCTGATTGGGTTCGTTCTTATAAATCTCGATCAGCGCCGCGCGGCGCCAAGCTGCGTCGTACAAAGCCTCCGCGACAGCCGGGGACTGCGGGTGATCCTTGGCATAGTTTTCGTACAACTCCGCCTCTTTGTCGGGACACTTCGACAAGCCCTCCCAGTCGCCGCAGAGTTTGTTTTCCAGCAGGCGGAAGGCGGCGAGGTCGGCCCATTTCGTGGTCGGATATTTCTTGATGACCAGCTTCATCCAATCTTCTTTCATCTGCCCACGCATGTACGAGTCGCGTTCGCGCGCGGAGGGGCGCGTCATAACGTCGGAGCGCTCGATTTGCCAGCGGATATCGGCCGCGCGATACAGCGCTTCGGCGGCGAGCGGCGAGGCAGGCATCAGGTCATAGAGGCGATAGTAGAGCCGCAGGGCGTCTTGCGCGGCGTCGCGGCGGCCGCGGCGGCGGCTCGCCTGATCTTCGGAGTCTGCCGCCTCGCCGAAGATAATCCTGTCGCCATCCTGCGTCGTACTCTGCACCACGGAGCGGTTCAGAACCCAGCCGGTGATCGCTTTGCCTTCGGCTTCGTCTTCCGTGGCGCCTTCTTCGTTGCTGGGCGCGCGCAGAATCGCTTCCACCTGGACCCAGTCACGGCTGGTCTGGATGATGATGAGTTCGTTTCCGCGCTTGACGTCGCCGACTCGGGCAGCGTCCGCGCTGGGGGCAACGCGGATGGTTTCTTCGTGCACGATGGTTCCGCGAACCGCGTCAGCGAAGGCCGCGCGGGTTAAGGCAAATGTAGCGAGAAAGAGAATGCCGGCAGCGAGGGTATAGAGAAAGAGCCGCTGTTTCATAAACGCTTGGATGCTAGCAAACTGGTCTGGCTGAGCCTTCCTGTGAGGATGGTCAAGCAGAATCGGGGTGGTTGTCAATGTTTGGCGCAAAACAAAACGCCCCAGACTCGTTTGAGTCGTGGGACGTATGTTGATCAGCCCTCCCCCAAGTGCTGCTCAATTAGGAAGATACGGTATGGCCCGGATTTGGTAAATGGCACTCAAGTGCCATAGGCCCCCACTAGAGTGCCTTTATATCTCGGTACCGTCATTGATGCCTCCCAGGTTCGATAAAAGTTACCCCTAAGTATCGCGGAAAGTATCGCGATCAGGCCGGCGCAAGGCCGGGCTCTTTGGCGGTGCCTTCGAAATGCGCTTCGATTTCTTCCAGGGTTTTGCCTTTCGTTTCCGGCAGGAAAAACGCGGCGGTGATGAAATAGATGACGGTGCATGCGGCAAAGCCAAAGAAGATGGTGGAGTATCCGTACCTGCCGACGGTGGGCAAAAATGTTGCCGCAATACCGGTCGAAACTGCCTGATTGATCAGCAACGCAATGCTCATGCCGTTCGAGCGGATGCGGGTGGGCATCAACTCCGAGAGGGCCAGCCATACGCAGACCCCGGGTCCGATGGCGAAGAATGCCATGAACACGAAGAGCGTGACGGCCACCATCCATCCGTTTCGGGTGCTGGGTACGGGGCTGATCAGCGCATTATCAATTCTGAGCGGAGCCTGGCGCGAGGCTTCCAGATTGCTAAATGGATTGGAGAAGAACGCTACTACTTTGTTGGCGGGCAGGCAGCTTTCCCGAGTAATCTCAATTGGCTTCGCCGCAGGATCGTCGGAGCGCACGACCTTGGTAGCGGCGCGGAAATCTCCGCAAGAATAAATGATGATCAGCGAGGTAGGCCGGCTGGCCAGCGCCTGACCCGCATTGCCGCTGGCCGCGAGCAGCGAATCAGCAGTGTTCTGGTCGTAGAGCAAAGCGATCTTCTGCGCGGAATTCACCATGGATTGAACTGCGGTGCGGGAATCCACGCGCAGCTTTTCAGTGCGACGAAACAGGACGCCAGTGCAAAGCAGAGACAGGATGATTCCCGCGCTGCCGATAGAGAGGAGAAATTTGCGTCCCTTGCGATCCACCAGCATGACGCCGCCAATGGTCATCACGAAGTTCACGATGGTGAAAAGAACATAGCCCCAATGAGCCTGAACGTCGGACAGCCCGCTCTGCAAAAGAATGTTGGCGTTATATCCGATGATGGAATTGACACCGGTGGCCTGGTTGCAGGCGAGAATCACGCAGGCCAGGACAAACGGGATCACATATTTTCGGCGCAAAAGCGATTCCTTCACTTTCGTTCCGGTCGAAGTCTGCGCTTTCTCCGCAGCCGCCGCCTGTTCCATTTCCGCGAGTTCGAGATTCGCCTGCTGGTTGCTGCGGGAGCGAAGCAGCGCCGCGTAAGCGGCATCGCGCCTGCCACGCCGAAACAGCCAGCGTGGCGACTCCGCGACCATGAGGCTGCCGATCACGAACAAGATGCCGGGAGGCAGCGAAACCCAGAAGATGCTGCGCCACGCTGTATCCTTAAAGGCAAAGAGCCGGCCGGGATCGCCAAGCCGGGCCACTTCGTCGACCCGAATACTGAAATACATTCCGACGATGGCCGCCGTCACGATGCCGAGGGTCAGCAGCCACTGGAAAATACCAGTGCCCTTACCACGACTCGACGCTGACAGGCATTCCGCCAGATACAGCGGGACGACTACACCGATCAATCCTGCGCTGACGCCTTGCAGCAAACGCCCGAGGACTAACGGTTCATAGCCGTGCGAGAGCGCGATGACAGGAATGCTGATCACGAACAGTACCCCGCTGAGGGTCATCAGCAGTTTTCGTCCCATCCAATCGGCCAGCAAGCCCGCAAATAAGGTGGAGATCACGCTGCCGAGAAGAACGGCTGCGACCACGAGGGAAAGCTGGCCTGCATTCAGGCGGGAAGTGGCTTCCAGATAAGGCAAGGCACCGGCGATGATGCCGACGTCTACTCCATAGAGCAGGCCTCCCAATCCTGCTACCAGCAGGAGGAAGTGGTTGTAGCCGGCTTTTTCGCTTTCATTGTTCGGCACGCCGAGATCCTTTTGCTGAAGGAAGAAGCCCGAGTTTATTCTTCGTAAGAGCAGTACCGCAAACCGGCATCTGTGTACCTGGTGAAAATCCGGCCTTCTTCCCGGCATCTGGCGCGGACTTCATCCGAAGACTACAATAACGTTATTATGGTTACTAGCAATCTTGAATCCCCCTCCGTTTCTGAAATATGTGCGCACGTCAAACATCTTGGCTATGCGGCTCCGGGCCGCATCCGGCTTTATGGGGAGGAGTTTGAGGTGGTTTCCGACCCGTTCCCGGAAGATGAGGGCATCGCGGTTCATGTAAGAACTAAGAGTAACTCGACGGTTCGAGTGCTTCAGCTACCCGCGACCGTGGTTCACAGTCTAAAAGGGCGACGTCCGAAAGCTGCCTAGCCACCTAGGGATGCGCCGGAGGCTCGGCCTTCTTGGGGTGAGTCGCGAGTTGGCGCGACACGGTAATGAAAGCTTTGGCCGCCATCGAAAGCGTGCGGTCGCGCCGGTAAGCCAGACCCAATTCGCGCCAAAGTTCCGCCCCCTCCAGTTCGATCAACTTTACCCGTCCGGCCGCGACTTCGTCGCGCGCAAAAGACGCGCTGATCAGAGAAATACCCAGATCGGCAGCCACAAAGCTCTTGATCATGCCGATGCTCGGTAACTCCATCCTGACTTTGAGTTCCGAGTTGTATTCGCGGAAGAGCTTATCCAGCAAACGGCGTGTGTGACCCGTTTTGGGCAAAAGCAGAGGGTGTTTCACTACCTCACTCATGTGCGCGGCTTTCATCTTTGCCAGCGGATTCTTGGGACTCACCATCAGCATCAATCGGTCGCGAAAGATGGGCTGCACCTTCAGGCTCGGCGACTGCACGGGCAAGCTGAGAACGCCAACCTCGAGAGAACCATTCTCCAGTTTCTCGACAATCTTGTAGGTGAAATTGCGATAGATGCTGATCTGCACGTCGGGATAGTGTCGGCAATACTCGCCAAACACGTCGGGAAGAACGTAGAGGCAGGTGGCTTCGTTGGCGCCGACCATGAGCGTTCCCCGCGGCGTTTGGCCGTGGTCGGCGACGGCGACCAGGGATTCGTCGCGCAGGGCTTTCAAACGCACCGCGTACTCGTAGAAGATTTGACCCGCGGGAGTGAGCTTGACGGTTTTACCGGAGCGGTCCAGGAGGCGATCCCCGTATTCCTGTTCCAGTTGGCGGATCTGGGCGCTGACCGCCGATTGTGAGCGGAAAACTTTCTCTCCCGCGCGCGAGAAACTTCTTTGCCGCGCAACTTCCAGAAATGTAATGAGCTGATCGAAGTCCATTATGCTTGGTCGGAGAATTATATAGGACTTTGTGCCTGTGCAATTGCGGACCACTGGGCTAAAAAGGGAAGTCTCAGCTCTGGTCTTAAGGGCCGTCACTTTCAAGAGTAAGGCCAATCCAGCCGATGCTAGGTTTAGACGCCTTTATCAGCGCGCCGCGATTTGGAGAAATCATTCAATGCCGTCCCTTGGGTTGGCGATGATCGTGAAAGACGGTGCGAAGACTCTGCGAAACTGCATTGCCAGCGTTGCCGGCGTGACTGAGCGAATGGTGATAGCGGACACCGGGTCCAGTGATGGATCTTCTCAGCTGGCGCGCGATTTAGGAGCGGAAGTATTTGACATTCCTTGGTTGGACGATTTTGCCCAGGCCCGCAATGCCGCGGTGCGAGCTCTCTCTACCGACTGGGTACTGATCTTGGATGATGACGAAGAACTCGATTCCGGGGCTCGGGCGAAAATCCCACCCCTTCTGGAAAATGCCAAGGTTGGCGGCTATCTGGTGACGCTGAGAAACCATATTCCCGTCAAGTTTGGCTTAGGCGGACATGCCGCCTCTATCAAGTCAAGCGATTCACCAGTTCCAGGAGCGGAAAGGGCGCGGGCTTATGCCGACTTCGCCATCTGCCGTCTGTTTCGCCGCCGCCCCGAAATTTACTACGTTGGCAGAGTGCATGAACATGTGGAACCAAGCATTCAGGCTCTGGGACTGAAGCTTGCGCCCGCGGATTTTGTGATCCATCATTTCGGCCATCTATGCTCCGCGGCCGAGCTACGCACGAAAGACGAGTTTTACCGCAAACTGGGCCGGCTGAAAGTCAAAGATACTCCCAATGATCCCGAAGCCTGGGTCGAGTTGGGACTGCAGGAATACGAGCAGTTCAGAAACTATTCGGCCGGGATTGAGTGTTTCAAGAAGGCTTTGGCTTTAAAACCTCGCTACTCCAGCGTTCCGGCCCTTTCTTTGGCCAATCTGTACATCGACATTCATGCCGAGGAGCGCGCGCTCGAGCTACTCGCCGGAGTTGTTATGACCGGCAGGGCGGCGGGGGAGAAAGAACGCACCTGCGGCGATGCATTCTATAACCTGGGACGGCTGAAGGAGGCTCGCGCTTGCTACCTTCGTGCCCTAGCTATCCTTTCCGAGGATGCGCGCATAGGAAGCAAATTAGGTTTGACGGAGGTTCGGCTCGGACTGAAGAAGAATGGTCTCGCCAGACTCGCCCGGGCCTTGCAGGCAAACGCCGACGAGTGGGAGATGCACGATCGCATGATCAAGGCCTGCATTCTGGCGAATCTGATGCCCCAGGCCGCGGAAGCCGCCGAGCGCCTGGCCATCGAGCATCCGAATCCCGCATCGATCGTACGCGCCGCCGCCATCCGCGCTCAGATGAAGGAGTGGAGGGCAGCCGAAGACGGTATCATTCGAGGCTTGCAACTGTTTCCGCAGAATCAGGAGCTACTCCAAGTCAAGGACGAATTGAGCCGTGAGCTGACCCGGGTTTGATTGCCGCATCGGGTTCTGGTAACGTTGCGCGGCAACGGGTTACTCTAATTCATGTCCATTTCTTGTCCCGAATGTGCCGCGTCGATGCCCGATACTGCCGCGTTTTGTCCAGGCTGCGGCCGGGCCATGCAGCCCGCCATTCAGCCGGTCGAGCGCGTGCAAGGCAATGTTGGCGGACTGCCTCAAACCGTAGCTGGAGCACTGGCTTACTGCACGATTGTTCCGGCCATCGTTTTTCTCCTGGTCGAGCCCTATAGCAAGAACCGATTTGTGCGTTTTCATTCGTTCCAATGCATCGGCTTATGGCTCGCTGCCCTGGTGTTTGGGGCGGCGCTCCGGGTGGCAGGCGTCCTGCTGTTTTTTGTTCCGCTGCTGGGTCACTTGGTGGTGCTGTTGCTTTCCATGGTGGTGAGCCTTGGTTTCTTCGTGATCTGGGTGGTGATGATTGTAAAGGCGCTGCAAGGAGAAATGTTGAAGCTTCCAGTGATAGGCGATTTTGCGCAACAGCAAATTGCTGAGATCTGAACCTCTCGGTGCGCCAATTTATTGATTGCTTATCCAGCGATTTTCTGGTATTTTGCCGCGACAGTCGCTCGGACGGGTTCGCGCGTCCGCAACTTACGAAACGGGGAGACTTCAATGGCGTTCTGCAATATGTGTGGTGCCCAGGTGGCCGAGGGTGCGACTGTGTGCGCGGCGTGCAGCGGGCGAGCCGCCGTTTTACCCGCGGCCACAGCTTCGGGACTTACCGACAATGTGGCGGGAATGCTGGCTTATGTGACATTCATTCCGGCCATCATCTTTCTGGTGACGGCACCCTACAACAAGAGCCGGTTTATCCGCTTTCACTCCTTCCAAAGTATTTTTCTTTTCGTGGCCCTGGTCGCGCTTCAGATCGGCCTCTCGATTCTTACCATCGTACCTTTCCTGGGTCTTATCATGATTCCGCTGCACTTCCTCGTCGCACTGGGTGCGTTGGCGCTTTGGATCGTCCTGCTGCTGAAGGCTAACCAGGGCCAAATGTATAAGCTGCCAGTGATCGGCGACCTGGCGGAAAAGCAGGCTGGATAGTTTCTTCGCGGGCGGTGAAAGATCGCGCCGCTGCGCATGAATCACAACGGGTGTCATGGTGTCGGTAGCAAGGGTAAAACGGTTTCGCCCGATGGCCCTTGACTTTCCTCCTCTAAGCTGTCATTCCTATTAGCTTTTACTTCGCAACCTGAATTGCGCCGATTTCCGGGCGGCGCGGGCGGCGGAAATTTGTGGCATCTGGGGATTGGATTGAAAGTCAAAGTTTTCTACCATGACAAGTGTTTCGACGGAGCGTCTTCGGCGGCGCTCTTCTCCCGCTTCTACCGCGAGCGCATCCGCAGCGACGTGGACTTCGAGTTTTCCGGCCTGCTGCATCGCGCCGGGTCGCTCTTCGACGAGTCGCATTTCACCGGTGACGAAAATGCCATCGTCGATTTCAAGTATTCGAGTTCGCCGAAGATCACTTGGTGGTTCGATCATCATGAGAGCGCGTTTCTCTCGGCGGCCGATGCTGCGCATTTTGAGCGCGACGAGAGCAATCGCAAGTTTTACGATCCGGCCTTCAAGTCCTGTACCAGTTTCATTGCGATGATCGGGGAACAGCGTTTCGGCTTCGATCCCGCGCCGCTGGCCGATCTGGTTCACTGGACGGATGTCATCGACGGCGCGCTCTATCCCGACGCCAAAACCGCGGTCGAGATGCAAGCCCCCGCCATGAAGTTGACCATGGTCATCGAATCCGCGCCGGATCAGGGGTTTGTCCCGAACCTGATTCCCCTGCTGTCCGCCAAGCCTCTGGCTGCCATTCTGGAGGAGCCATTTATCGCTCCGCTCTTACCGCCACTGCTCAAGCGCCACGAAATTTCCGTCGAGATACTAAGGCAGCGCGCCGAATGCACAGACGGCACTATTTTCTTCGACATCACCGACCAGGAATTGGAAGGCTACAATAAATTCGTTCCTTACTACCTGCATCCCGAATCCATCTACAGTGTGGGTCTTAGCAAGAGCAGCTTTCGCGTGAAGGTTTCGGTGGGATCGAATCCCTGGGCGCCGCAAGAGCCGGTGGTCAATCTGGCAAAGATCTGTGAGCGCTACGGCGGAGGCGGACACGCGCGTGTCGGCGCGATCTCCTTTAATGTGAACCAGCATGCGGCGGCGATTAAAGCATCTCGAGAGATCGTAAACGAGTTGCGAGCTGCGGTACGCACGGGCAATCGCTGAGAGCCAACAGTGGGCAGTGGTAAGTGGTCTGCCAGGGCGGATGAGACGAGAGTGAAATGTAAGTTCCGGTCAGGTCTTCACTGATCACGATCACTGGCACTGAGTTCCGGTTTACCGTGATATTCTGAAAATTCCCAGCGCTCGCGGCATGTCCTCGCCTGCATCGAAATCCGGTCACGCAACAGCGCAGCGGCGTATCCTGCGGGCGGTCGCCACCCTGGAATTCACCAAAGGCATCTTTGTTTTACTCATCGGCCTGAGCGCGATCCTGCTGGTGCACAAGGATGCGTGGGTGATGGCGGAGAGCCTTCTCGCGCTTCTGCACATCAGCACCGACCGGCGTTCGGCGCAGCTTTTTCTGGATTTTGCAGACGACATCACCGACGCCCGCTTGTGGGCGGCAGTGCAACTGGCATTCGCCTATTCCGCCCTGCGTTTTGTCGAGGCCTACGGACTGTGGAAGCAACGTACCTGGGCCGAATGGGTGGCCTTCGGATCTGGAACCTTGCTCATTCCGCTCGAGATTCGGGAATTGATACGGGGAGTAACTCTGCTGCGCTCAGTAGTATTTGTGGGCAACCTGGTGATTGTCTGCTACATGCTCTATCTTTTGCGTACCGGACGCCGGACGGCTGCGAATGCTTCGGCGGACGCTGAACCCGGTGCTGGTAGCGGCAATTAGGGTCGAACGACTCTCGCCACGAACGATTCTTTTGCATCATAATCACCGGCGGAATTGTTTCGCGGAGGGGATATGCGCAACTGCTTGTGGTTCTCGCTGATCGTGCTTTCGGCTGTGGGAGCGGCTTTTGGACAGGACACGAACTTTGCCACCGGTCCGCAGTATCTGATGACTCACGGCTCGCCGCTGTTCGCGCAGCCGCTCTCCACCCCGTCACTGTCTTTGGCCGGTCCGCCGCTGGAAGTTGGCGCAGACAATGCGACCGCACGCCTCACAGCCGGCGCGGAAAATCAGACCGTCTCCCTGCCCCCTGCGGATGCTCTACCCCAGGTGGATTTCTTTTATTTCTACTACGGCATGCCCCCGCTCAGCGTGGTAGAGATCAGCTTTGCGGAAACCTCGACGGCGAGCCGTGAACTTCCCGCCAGCATCCTGGATACCGGAGTTTGGCAATTGACCACGGCACAGGCCCTGCGCGAACGTGGCTACGGAGTGACGCTGCCCGAAGCGGCGGCGTATGGCAAAGCGCACACCGGTCACGCGAGTCATGTTTACACGAATGCCGACATCGATCGCCTGCACAACGGCAGCTGAAAGTTAATCCTAAGGCTTGGATGGGCTGACCGGATCGTCCCCGTGGCAGAGCCCAAAGCAGGCAATGACGCCTGCGGCGACCAAACCCAAGCGCCATGCCAAGCGGCTGTTCAGAGCGGGGCCGTCTCCATCGAGCCCTTGGGTAGGTCGGCGGGAGAGCCGCAGTGCTCGCCTCGGGTTGTCTGCTCGCCTTCGCGTACGATGATGTCGGAAGATGCGCCCTGTTTCGATCTCTGAATTGAGCCGTGCAAGTGAATCTTGACATCGTTCCTGATGGCTACGATCTTCACCCTGCCATCGACATCGGTCACATCGTATTGCGTGCGGTCGGAAGTGATGGGGCTCACGGTGATGCAGCCGATGAGCACTTTCATTTCGCGCGCGGTATCGAGTTTCAGGTTGCCGTGGTCGAGGGCGAGTTCCGCGCCTTGGAATTGCATCACAGTTTCAGGCGCGATCAGCACAGTAGATCCATCCACGTCGATCTTCGCGCTGTGGCCGGCTTGGGTCTGGACGAGGGAGTCGGGGAAGATTGCAGTGACCGCGGGTGCGACACTTCCATTCAGCCAGACTCCTCCATCACTATAGATCAGGCCCCTGTCCGTAATCTGAGCCAGAGACGGGGGCGCGATAACAAGCATCACCCCGCAAACGAATTTGCGCCATTCAAGCAACTGACTCCCGCCGTTCTCCGCAGCAACTTCCTTGGCTAGGATAGCGGGCGGAATGGGCGGCGGGTATTGCCTTGCGTGATGCTCGCCGGGAGCGAGATTAGGACTTTTCTACTGTATGGAAGGGCATTTCTGGGGACATGAATGTCCCCTGCAAAACTTAGGGCTGGCGATCTTCCGGGGAATTGCTGGGGGAAGTGGTGAGTTGCTTAACGTAGCAATCTTCATGGACGGCCTTGCCGTTTTCATCGGCATGAAGGTCTACCTGAAGATCGACGGGCGTGCTGCAAAGTGCGCAAGATATTTCCTGGAAGCGGCGGCCGCCCATGAATGCCTCCTTTAGGGAGAGCCAAGTTCAGCATAGGCGCTAGGCGGGAAGGAAGATGAGCAATACCGATCACTTCGGGAATTTGGGATTTCAGAGCACTGTATGAAGCTTCCGTTCTCCTGAGAACCTTTGAAGCGTTCCGTTACTCGGTGACTACGGCTTTAACCAGATTTCGCGGGCGGTCTACATTATAGCCTTTTTTTGTCGCGACATGATAGGCGAAGAGTTGAAGCGGGATCACTTCAACGATGGGCAACAGGAGTTCCGGAGCAGCGGGAACGAAGAAGACATCCTCGGCGATGCTGGTGATCTCGCGATCACCTTCGGTGGCTACGGTCACCAAGCGGCCATGCCTGGATTTGACTTCTTTCATTACGTCGAGAGTGCGGCGATAACGCAACACAGAATCGGGATCATGGTGGTCGCAGGTCGCCAGCACGACCACGGGAAGTTTTTCGTCGACGAGGGCGTTCGGCCCGTGCTTCAGTTCTCCGGCGGGATAGCCTTCGGCGTGAGCATAGGAGATTTCTTTGAGCTTGAGCGCACCCTCGCGCGCGATGGCATAGTGGACACCGCGTCCCAGGTAAAGGAATTTCTCGGCGTGGAATTGTTTGTCGGCGAACTGGGCGGCGAGGTCGTCCCATGCCCGGAGATTGCGATCGATGGCTTCGGGAAGCTGCTGCAGCCGCTGCAGGTAAGAGCGAGTGACTTCGGAGGTCATGCGTCCGCGCTTGCGCGCCAGGAATAACGCCATGAGATAAAGAACGGTGACTTGCGTGGTGAAACTCTTGGTAGCGGGCACGGCAAGTTCGGGGCCGGCTCCGGTAATCAAGGCAGCGCTGGCTTCACGAGGAATGGTGGCCTCGGCAACGTTGGAGACTGCGATGGTCTTCACGCCGCGGGTGAGCGCCTCGCGCTGCGCGGCGATGGTATCGGCGGTCTCGCCGGATTGCGTAACCACCATGACGATCGGATCGACGGCGGCGTGGGTGGAACGGTAGCAGTATTCGCTGGCATACTCCACATCGACGGCGACGCCGGAAAGATCTTCGATCATAATTTCGCCGGCCAGACCGGCGTGGCGGCTGGATCCGCTGGCGGCGATGATCAGCTTCTCGAAGGTGAGCAGCGCGCTTTCGATGGCATGCAGCGCGCCCGGGAACAGAATGTCGTTCTTCAGATGCAAGTCAATAGTTTTTGCAATGGCCTGCGGCTGTTCGTAGATTTCCCGGCGCATGGCATGGGAAAATTGATCGGTCAAAGTGGTAGCGTTGGCGCTGGTTGGATTCATGATGGACTGCGGCGAGGGTAAATCATTTGCCGCGTGTCGGGCAAACCGATGGCGTGCGCCTGACTAATTCACAAGAGAAAATTGTTCAGAAGTAGTTCCTACGCCGAGTGGACCAGCGGACGGTTGTTCTAAATTGACATGAGATAATGGGCGTACTCGTAGCGGCCCCGTAGCTCAGTTGGATAGAGCAGCGGTTTCCTAAACCGTTGGTCGGCGGTTCGACTCCGCCCGGGGCCCCCATCTAACCCCTCTGCCCACATCTACTAACTGGGGAAGCAATCCGATCTGCGCTCGAACGCTTCTTCAACCTTGCGGTCGCCGAAGGAACTGTCCGGTCACTCCGAACACAAAAGGCTTAACGCGCCGGGCAAGAATGCCAGGTTGCCGATCGGGAAAAGGGTTTAGCGAATTCCTAAACCCTTGTTCTGCTTGGCAACCCCTTCCGGCGCGTTTCTGGCTGTCCCGGGTTAAATTCCAATCGAGCTCGGACATGGTTTCGCCAAGCTTTTCGACCGAGTCGTGGCATCGTGCTCTTGCGTGGATCCCATGTTGACTATCAGCCAACACGCGCCAGATGGTTCTCGTCTTTTGCCTTTTTGACGGTTGACGCTTGTGCCGATGCCGCTGCTAGCGCCATTCCTTCTGCTTTGGCGATGGCCCGCGTTGCCACTGGCTTCAACCACAGCAATGCCATGAAGGCGGCGGTAATGTCGCAGACGATCATGACGTAGAACACGGGAATCCAGGAACCTGTCCTGAGCATCACCCAGGCAGCGACCGGAGCGGCAAAGATAGCTGCCGTGCCTTTCGCGGTGTAGACGACGCCATAGTTCGTCGTGGCCCATGTTCTGCCGTACAGATCTGCTGTAAGGGAGGGGAACAGCGAGAAAATCTCGCCCCAGGCGAAGAACACAAGGCTCGACAACAGGACGAACATCACAGGCCGGCCGATGGTCTGCAACCAGGCAAATACCGCAATACCCTCGATCAGGAAAGCGGTAAACATGGCGTTCTCACGGCCAATGTGATCGGAGATCCAGCCCCACAGAGGACGAGTCACGCCATTGACGATTCGGTTCAACTGGATCGCCAGAATTGCCGCGGACAGGCCCCAGGCAATGATGACCTTGTCCACTTTGTAGAAACCGGCAATCTCCTTGAGTTGCGAAGTGACGACCAGGCCGCCAAACGCCACCAGCGTCATCATGACGTATATGAGGTAGAAAGAGGGCTGCTTCAGCATCTCCTGCCAAGTCATGTCAGTCTTGGCTTGATGGAGCCGGGCGACAGGTTTCCACGCTTTGGGCAGCCAGCCTTTGGGGGGTGCCACGATAAACATTGCGGCCGCGGTCACGATGATGCCCTGCAGGAAGCCCCAAAAGATGAACGCATGCTGATAGCCGGAAGCATGGATCATTTTCTCGATCGGAGCGACGGTCACCGCGGTGCCGATGCCATAGGCGCCGGATACGATGCCCGCACAAAGTCCGCGGTGATCGGGAAACCACTTCAACACGTTGCCGGTGCAGCCGCCATAAACGGCGCCGGCGCCAATTCCGCCAACCGCGTACCAGATGTAGAGTCCGGTAAGGGTAGTGGCGTAGCCGGAACCGATCCAGCCCGCGCCCACGAGCAGGCCGCCGATGCCGATGATCAGCCGCGGTCCGAGACGATCAACCAGGTAGCCTTCGAATGGAACCAGCCAGGTTTCGCAAAAGATGAATGCGGCAAACGCGATTTGCACCGCGGCCAAAGTCGCGTGCAGGTTTGAGGTTAAGGGTTTGGTGAAAAGCGTCCAGGCATATTGAAGATTCGCGATTGCCATCATCGCGATTATGCAGGCACACATTTGAATCCAGCGGTTGACGATCTTGGGCGGTGCAGGAACTAAGGAGGTCACATTCGTGGCCATAGGCATCCTCCTGGGAAATTATCAGAATTTGTCTTCTCGTCTCGCTAAACGTTCCAAGCCGGAAGGCATCCGGGTAAATGAAAAAACCCGCCCCTCCATGGGGCGGGCGGATTACTCAGCAGTTTCGATATCCTTCTGGAGCGGAATGATTCCCGGCACCAGCCACTTGTTCCACATGTCGTCGATTTTGCTCTGGAAGTAATCGATATCTTCCTCGATGAAATGCGCGAACCTTCCTTGCTTGAGCAAGTAATCACGCACCGGCAGACGTTTGAATCTGCCGTTGGCGATCTGTTCGGTCTTGCCGTAGAGCTTCAGCTTGCCGTTTTCGACTTCATACAGAGGCCAAATGCCTGTGTTGACGGCCAGTTCGCCCAGTTCGAACGAAAGAACCGGATCGAAGTCCCACCCTTTCGGGCAAGGATTCAGGCAGTGAATGAAGGTCGGCCCGCCGATCGACAATGCCTTGCGAACGCTGTTCATCGCCTGCAGCGGGTATGAGGTAGAAATGGTTCCTACATACTTCACTGTGGGATGGCCAACCAGCATCAGCGGCGCCATGTTCTTTTTCCAGCGGTGATTCATGATCCGCTTTACTTTTCCTGGTGTGCTGAACGAGGTGTTGACGCCATAAGGCGATGTCCCGGAAATCTGGATATCGGTGTTGGCATAGGACTCGTTGTCGTACATCAGGATCAGCAGGTTGTAATCGGGATGGCACATGGTGGCTGAGATTGCTCCCAGACCCATGTCCGCGCCACCGCCATCGCCGCAGAAGGCGATGACGTTGATGGGCTCATCCTTCATCACGCCCTTGCGCATCTGGACGCGGAATGCCGCCGCCGCTCCCAGCGCGCTCGAGCCTGAACTGCCCAGCTGTGTATGCATCCAGGGGACGCCCCAGGGGGTGGCGTAGTAAGAGGTGTTAGCCACGTACATGCACCCGGTACTTCCCAGAACGATCGTTCTGGGACCTGCGGCCTTCGCCATCAGTTTCATGATTTGCGCAGACTCGCAGCCCTGACAGGTGCGGTGGCCGGACGTGTAGTACTCCTCGTGTGGAACCTTCTTGACTCCTTTGAAGGCTTCCAGGTCTTGCGTCGGTTTTTCATCTACAAATGTGCTCATGATTGTTTTGTCCTTTCCGGCTATGAATAGCGCCACGCGTCGACTGGCGTTATCCCCGCAGCCCGATCCATTGCGTCAGGGGTTGCGCCTTACTTTTTGCGGCTTGGAATACTTTCTCGGTCATCTGTTCAACGTCTGGTACGGTCACTTCGCGGCCACCCAATCCGCCAATGAAGCCGAGTACGGGCGGTCGAGTGCTGCTGCTGCTGTACATGGCGGACCGAACTTCGGTCGCCACCACGCCACTCAAGTCCGGCGAGCCGAACGAGAAATCGCGATCGAGTACGCCAACAGCCTTGAAACGCTCCAGGCATTTGGCAATCTGTGGACCGGCAAACGGACGGAACCAGCGCAGACGAACGAACCCGACTTTCTTGCCTTGTTCGCGCATTTTGCGGATTGCGACCTTGACCGGCGTCGACAAAGTTCCCATGCCCAGAAGAACGACTTCCGCATCTGCGGTCATGTACTCTTCGAAGAACGGGTTGCCGTACTTGCGTCCAAACGTTTTTTCGAAGTCGGCATAGACTTCGCGAATCACATCGCAGGCGATTTCAGTGACTGCGTAGTTCTGCCGCCGAATCTCCATCACCCAATCTTCGTTGGCTTGCGGAGCCACCGAAATTACGTTATCGGGATGGAGCAGCAGATCGCCGCGATCGTAAGGCGGCAGGAAACTCTTAACCTGCTGCGCCGTCGGGATCTGTACCAGCGCTTGTGAGTGAGTGAGAAACGCGCCGTCGCAACTGATCGCACAGGGTACGAACATGCGGCGGTCTTCTGCCACACGATAGGCGATCAGCGCTGTGTCCAGGGCTTCCTGAGCACTATCGACCCAGGTCAACATCCAGCCCAGGTCACGGACGGCCAGAGCGTCATTGTGTTCCACGCCGAAGGCGCCGGGATCATCGAGCGCCCGGTTGCCGACCATGCACACCATAGGGACGCGCAGAGCCGGACTGACGGTCAGCGCTTCCATGGCGTACATCCAGCCAACGCCGCTCGAACCGCAGAACACGCGCGCTCCGCAGACCGATGCGTGCTTCACGATTTCGAATTGAGAATGCTCGCCTTCCGCCACGATATATTCGCAATCCATTTCGCCATCTGCGACCAGCTGGCTGATGTATTGCATCACCGTGTCGTAAGGCCGGATGGGGTAAGCTGTGACCACGTCCACGTTGGCCAGTTTGCAGGCAATCGCAATGGCCTCGGCGCCGGTGATCAGGGCTTCCTGCTCGGTACCTTTTTTCTTTTCCTCAACAGGTAGTGTTAATGTCGCCATTTCAATCTCCTTAGTTTTTCCGGCTAAGTTTTCAGGCTAAGTCTGCAGGCTGTATCTTCAGTTGCCCGCTGGGCTGCTAGCCTTTCCTAGCGATTTCCAGGGCCTCGGGGACCTGTTCTGCATATTGGCCGCGATAACGGAATCCATGAGACCGCTTCTCGATCGGTTCAGCCTTTTCAATCGTGGTTTCCAACCATTTCAAGTAGGCGTTTTTGTCTTTCCTGAACGCTTCCCACTGGCTGTTGTTGTCGTGGAATTCGGACTCGTTCACCATGGAGACGCATTGCTTGACTGGACAAACTTCTTCGCAAACCCCGCAACCGCAGCAGGCTTCGAGATTGGCGTCATAGGTTCCGTCCGGCGTGACGTCGAAAGACGCATCTGGACAGTTGAGCCAGCACAGCGTGCACTTGGTGCAGGTCGAGAAGTTAATGACCGGCCGCATGGTGCGCGTGGAATATTTCTTGAACAGCTCGTTGCGGGCTGGCCGGAAGCCTCCGACTTTACCGGTTATTGGATCCGGATATGGACCGCCTTGCGGCTGACCTTTAATCGAAACGCCGGATCGCATATCTTCCCAGCCGGGCAGTTCAAACTTGAACGGCACTTCGGGATTGCCCTCGCCAGCTTTTACCGGCACCGTGGTGAAGCGCTCGAAAGCGTTGCGAGCGGAAGTGACTTTCAGCGAACTCTTCAGCTTGTCGTTGATGAATTGCTCCACCGACTTCAGGCCGAACACTTCCGGCAGAGCTTTGGCGATGGCACCCAGGACGCGCACCTCGGTGTGGTCATCCTTAAAGACCCACATGCCGGAAAAACTGGTGATACCTTTCAGGATTCCCAGCTTGTAGGGCTCTTCCCGACGATGAATGCTCTTCAACAGCGTGGGCGCATCCTCAAGCGAAATTACGATGAGAGTGTGTCCCGGTTTCAGAGCGTGATGCACCGGCTGTAATCCGTACCATGCCCAGGATTCTCCGCCCTTGCAGAGCGTGTCATCGAGAACCACGGTCAGGTCGACTTGCTTGGGCTCGTATTGCGCCATGCCGGCTTCGAGCGTCAGCTCGTCATTGGCGACGATCGCGAAACTTTTTGCCGGAATACCGTTGCGTTCAGGAGCATCCCCGTAACGGCCAAAGGAAATGCCTAGTTTGCCTTCGTTGTGCGCTGCTAGAACAATATCGCGCGTTATGTTTTTCGCTAGAGTCTTTTGGAAGACTCCCCGGTAGATTACTTCGACCGCGAATAACTGACCCATTTGGCAACCTCCATTCTCTTAGAGCTTTTTCAGTACGACGTTTTCAATTTCCTGCAGGTGCCGGCGCATGGCAGCTTCAGCGGCTGCGGCGTCGCCCAGTTTCAAAGCGGAAAGAATCCGGTGATGACCGGCAAGCGATTTTTCCTGCCGCCCCTCCACCTGCAACGAGCTCTCCCGCGTTTCGCGCAACAAATCCATTAATACGTCCACTACTTTCAAGATCACGCTGTTGTCCGATGCCAGGGCAATGGCGTAATGAAACTCGGAATCCTCTTCGATCCCGAGTTCGCCCTGAAGCACCTTCGCCTCCTGGCGCAGCAGAATGTCGTCCATGTCCGCGATGGCATCGCGAGAAGCGTGCAGAGCGGCGCGCGCAGCCAGCGGCGGCTCAATCATCTTTCTAACGTCGATGAGTTCGGCGATCATCTTGCGCTTCTCAAGCAGGGCAGCGGCCAAGGGATTGGCCGGTTTCGCCGTCGGACCGCACACCACCGTACCGACGCCCTGGCGCGGTTCGAGCAGTCCCATCAGCTCCAAGGTCCGGATCGCGTTCCGCACGGAGTCGCGGCTCACGCCCAGTATCCGGACCAGTTCACGTTCCGGGGGAAGCAGATCGCCAGGGTGCAACTCTTCCGTAATACGCCGCTCTAATTGCTTGGCGACTGCCTGGTAGACCTTATGTCTAGGGATGGCTTCGAAGCCGACCTTCGCTGGTGAATGGGTGCTGAGCATCGGAGTGGTCTGATGACTGACCATTAACTCACGATGTCATTTCAATCCCGAACGCAGAATGGCACAAGGACTTGAATCACCACGCAATGTGACGACACATCACAAAATGTGGAGCGATTGAGCAGGTTGTTTCTTAGAAGGAAGATATCTTGGGCTGATCGCGCGTGCCGAAACGCTAACTTAATGGTATAGAGGTGCTGAAGAGCGCGAGTTTGTTTCGAGGATAGGAATCTTTGTGAAGCGGCCGGGCACGCTGGCAAGCATGCCCGGCCGATCGGGTATCCATCAGCGCAGGTTTCCTGCGCGCTTGCTTACATCCCCGGCGTTGCCTGATTTATATGTTTACTGTGCAGCGTAACCCGCACTCCACGCTTCGAGTTCACGCTAGTGGTTGTGCTCCAGTCGATATCATCCGTGCTGATGACGCCGCCTCCGCCACTGGCCAAGGTGTAAGTAATGCGGCCATCCTGATAGCCGTAGCTACTCACCGACAAGGCCATTCCGGTGGTCAGCACAAACACCGGCATGCCTGGCGAAGTTGCCGAGTTAGCCGCCGCCTGCACCGGCACAGACCCTGTGACCAACGAGGCATAAGAAGCCTGCGGGGCTACCGTCAACTCCATATCTGAGGTTGAAGTGACAGCGCGCACGGAAAGCTGAGGCGTGTCTGGCTGCAACTGCGATTGGTTGAATGACTGGTTACTTGGCTGACTGAAAAAGTGCCAGCCAGGAGGTACGGTGCGCTGCGCCAGTTGCGGTACCTGGACGTCATCCATCAGCCGCAGAGTCATAACCGACTCACCCTTCAGAGCGGGCCGCGGACCGCGCGCCGGCAGCATGATCACCTTCCAGGGCCACAACGGCGGGATCATCCACTCGACAACGTCGCGCTTGGCATGGCCTTTGCCCTGGATGTCGCCTTGTTTATCCACCTTGTACCCGCGCGTCGCGATCACCTTCGCATCCAAGGGAAGATCGCCGCTAGGCAAGCCGATGCGATCAAACTGCAGCTTCATTTCTCCCTTGCCCCAAAAGTGGCCGGGATCCTTGGAGGACTCCAGGTGTCCTACGAGATAGCTGCCACGCGGAAACGCCTGCTGGCCGAATTCGGTGACTCCACGCAGATGGCACAGAACGGGATCCCCAACCGCCGCGGTCGCGGTCGAAAAGTTCGGTTCGTTGAGCGTGCATTGCAGAAGCGTGCCGGCGGGCAGGACAACGTCCCGCGCACTGGCGCTTAGGGTCAGACCGAATATGAGGGCCGCTAGGGCGGCATAACCGATGGACTTCATTGTGGCCTCCGTGTAACGCACCTTTTCGCGATGTGAGTCGCGCCGAGCCACCCCAGTTCTGCGAAGTTAATCACAAAACCATTCTGGGGTCAATCAAGAAGCAACAGTAGGACAAACCCCAAACTAAAAAAAAGTTTCGTATTGGGGTGGATGGCAGACGAAGGACTACAATTTCCTGGCAAGGAGAGTGCATATGTGTCTGCGCAAACTGTGCTTATTCGGGCTCGCCGCAGCGCTGATCAGCTCAGCCACGGTAGAAAATCTAAACGTAAAGATCCAGGAATACGAAGTCCCGACTCCGAAGTCGCGGCCACACGATCCCGCACTCGCTCCCGACGGCTCGCTTTGGTACACCGGGCAAGGAGCGAACAAACTGGGCCGGCTTGATCCGAAGACTGGAGAATTCAAGGAATATCCCTTGAAGACGCCGAACTCCGGACCGCACGGGCTGGTCGCCGATAAAGATGGCAATATTTGGTTCACCGCAATCTCCGCCGGTTACGTCGGCAAACTTAATCCAAAGACGGGCGAGGTCGCCGAGTATCGGCCAGACGATGGCGCCAGGATCGATCCGCACACACCCGTATTCGATCAGAATGGCATTCTGTGGTTTACCAACGAAGAGACCAACTATATCGGACGTCTCGATCCGAAGGCTGGTAAGATGACTCTGGCAAAAGTGCCTACGCCGCACGCCGTGCCCTATGGGATTGTGGTCCTGCCCAACGGCACTCCGTTCTTTTGCGAGTTCGGCACTAATAAGCTAGGCAGTATTGATCCCAGCTCGATGAAAATTCGCGAATACATTCTGCGCGCGGGGGATGCGCGTCCGCGGCGCATTGCGCTGTCACCCGACGGCACGATTTATTACACGGATTACGCGCGAGGGTATCTGGGACATTTCGATCCTTCCGCAGGAAAGCTGTTGAAAGAATGGTCATCGCCAGGTGGCTCGGAGTCGGAACCATATGGCATCGCGATCACGAAAGATGGAGAGGTCTGGTATAGCGAGTCGGGCGTGAAGCCCAACACGCTGGTCAAGTTCGATCCTAAGTTGGAGAGTTTTAGTTTGAAGCCAATCCCGTCCGGTGGCGGAGTGGTTCGCAATATGGTAGCGACTCCCGACCGGCGGCTGTACCTGGCCTGCAGCGGAGTAAACAAAGTCGCCGTCGTGGATCTTAACCGGTAGCCGATGGGCGTCGAGCTATAACTGTCCAAAGGAAGTGTTTGAACGGTCTGGACTCAGAGACTCGATATCAGAACTGAGTGACCTACTAAGTGGCGGCCCACTGCCTGGTAGTCGGCGAACTCCCGCCGGGCATCAGCTTACTGACCGTTGAGCGACCATTACTAGCCACTGACTTTACCGAGTCGTATCTATAGGTTATGCGCGGTGTGAGTACCGTTTCTCAGCGATATGACAGTCGCCGCCTTTGCGCTTGACAGTAACTCTGCCTCGGGAGCACAATTCTTGCCGTATCTCATCGACCCGGAAAATCTTCCCCTCGCTGGGTCGCAACTCAAATCAAGAATGGTCAGCATGATCTGCTGATGGCGGTGAAGCCTCGGTTCTTTATCGAGGGGCGCACGCGCCGTTTGCGGCATTCACTCGTCCGGGGGGATAACCCATGCAAAAAGGGCTGGGTGGCCTGGGAACTCTGTTGGTGCTGGGACTCGGAATGGGATTGCTGCGCGTGGGTAGCCCCACGTCTGGCGGCGGCCCTTCAGCCAGGCCAGGCACTTACAGTCAACAACCGGGGGAGTTACGTCAGCTCAATCCTCCTGCAAAATGCAGCCTACCCGATTGCGCGGAAAAGGACTTGCTCGACACCATCGGCGCGTCATCTTCTGCGGCCGCGGCCGACGACGGTGTGAATAATTTTGTCAAAGAATTTCAGAAGGCGGTTAGCGGCAACGAGGTGAAGTTTGCCATCGCCATCGTTCCTGACCCGGTTCATACGCACCTGAGCCTGTTTTTTGATCGAACCATGGACGCGATCCAGCAAGGCGCGCAACAGGCCGGGTGGATCTTTGACCGGGCGACCATGCCATGGGATAGCCAGGAGCACCCGGAATCAACCGACTTTCGCATCCGATTGGGGCAGCAGGAGTATCAGGACAACAAAGAAGCTCTGCCCGGGCTCATGATTTTTCGCCACGCACATCCGGCGACCTTGAACACACGGTTGTATGTCTTCGTGGTCGGAGAAACTCCGACGGGAGGTGTAAACAAAGATCAATTTAGAACGGCGCTGAAGCTGATCGTTAAACCCCAAGCAGGAGATCGCCCGCCAGAAAATTTTTTGCGGATCATTGGGCCGACGTTTTCTGGTTCGCTATATTCCCTCGCTCAGTTGATAAGCGAGCTATTACCGAAGGCGCAGTTTGACGGCATCGTCATTCGCAGCGGTACCGTCAGTAGTTGGGGAATGACTCAATGGTTTCGGAAGCGATTCGAATGCACCCCCCAAGTGGATTTCGCAACTTTTCAGGAGAGCAACCAGTTCATGTTGCGAAAGTTCATCGAGTTCGAAAAAGGTAGAGGGTACGCTCCTGGCAAGATTGCCCTCCTTACCGAAGATGAAACCGCTTACGGCAATATTCGCACGGGCCCGTCACCTCGGTCTGAAACACCTACATCGCCCAGAACTTCTTGCATTAATGGAATGCCGCCCAAGGATTCTTTAGACGTGCCCGACGATCCCACTCTGCAAAACGACGAAGATAGTGTGCTGCACCTGTACTTTCCTCGCGATATCTCGCAATTGCGCAGCGCCTACCAGCAGGGATTTCAGTCCAAGGCTGCATCGTCGTCCGAAGATAGCTATCAGGTGCGCTCCACCTTGCCGATTAACCTTCAAGACACCGGGAGCGATGACGATTCCGTGCAACGATATGCCCATTCGGAAACTCCTTTGTCGCAGGAGTCAATTCTCTTGGGAATCGTGGCGGCCATTCGTGAGCGCGATATTCAGTTCGTCGTCCTGCAGGCTACGAATCCCATGGACACGGTTTTCCTGAGCGCGTTTCTCAAGAGGAGTGATTCGGCAGCCCGGGTTGTGGCCATGCCTGCCGATCTCCTGCTGAGCCGCGACGCCGACGATGTGTCACTGCTGCACGGTGTTATGGCGCTAACCACGTACTCTTTGTTGCCAGGTTTGGCGGACGAGACAGCCGTACCGACTTCTTTGAATGCGAATACGCACGCGGAGCATGTCTTTCCCAATGCGTTCGGCGCGGGCACCTACAACGCAACGCTTTCGCAGATCAGCTGCATTAAACCGCCCATGGACGAATCGCTGCCGGACCCCGCCTGCGTCAATCCTTCGGTTGGCCTGCCTGTAGCCCATTACACGGAGTATGGCTGGCCGTCGCTCGGTGGGCCGCGCAATGCGACTGCGCCTCTAGCTCCGGTGGTTTGGCTGACAGTGTTAGGCCGCGGCGGCTTTTGGCCGGTGGCGATTCTGGACAAGGGTGGCAACAAAGAAGGCAAAATCGAATCCTCACCCAGACCAATTTATGTGGTTGCGCACCCGTGTGCAGGTCATTATCCCGGCCATCCGGAATGTTGCATTCAGAAGACCAGCGAGTTCAAGCCCACGCGGCGCACATTTTCAGCATTAGCCTCAGGATTTGTGCTGGCGTTGGTGGCGGCGTATCTGTGGCTTCTCCGGAAAGGCTCGATCTTTGCGAGTACTTCCACCATGACGATACTGGCTCCGATTGAGGACGAGTGCCGGTCGAGGTTGATTGTGGTCATAGGCTGGCTGCTATTATCCGCACTCATGTTGCTGCTTTGGCCCTGGTTCGACTGGGCAGGGCTCGGCTGGCTCGCGGTAACTTGCGTGATATTAGGCGGCATAGCGGCTCTTACACTTTGTGCAGTCTGTGCCCACGAACTCCACCGCAGGGGAGCCACTGGCGAAAGCCTAGCGTTCATTCTTGTCGCCGCCGTGCTATTCGCTTGCTTTGTGGTTCTCTATGGCGGTGGACACTCGCAAAATCCCTTCCTTTACCGCTACATTCATATCACTTCCGGTGTATCGCCGTTGTTACCCTTGCTCTGCCTGGCGGCGGCGGGGTTGTGGTGGGCCTGGTATTCGCTTTCCGGGCTTGCGTTCGTGGACAAGCGGCGTCCCAAGCTTCCCTGCGACCGCGACCTCCCAGATTTTCTTCCCTCCGACCATATCGGCCCGGGCGTGATGCGCGGCTTTTGGCCCACGGAGCAGTTTGTCGAGAAGTTGTTGCATGTGGTGAAGCCTTGCGCCTGGGACTCCCGAATTTACCTTCCGATATTCATGCTTCTTGCCATTTCGCTATGTGCATTAGATTATGGTCATCCTCTGCTTAGCCTGGAAACCGGCCATTTCGAGTGGGTATACGTTATTTCTCTGGCGGTGGTCACCTTTGCTCTATTCGGTACGCTCTTCCGGTTGCTGGTGATTTGGCTGGAGTGCCGCAAAATCCTGACCACCCTCGATCGCTTTCCTCTGCGGCGTGCTTTCGCGGAACTCCATTTTTCGTGGGATCCGATTTGGAGGCTGGGAGGTGATTTGGGTCTGGAATTGTCTCGGCTGGTCGCCCGGCAGTTGGAAACGTTGGAACAACTCAGGCTGAAAGCGGAGCAGGAGAAGGCCAATGAAGGCGCCGGCCGTCTGCTTAACCAAATCGAAAGAAGCATCGCCGCACGGAACGAGATGCGCCGCAGCTTCGAGGCGTACTTCAGGGCGCGACGCTCCGACGCACAACTTGAGCCCGCGTCAAAGCAGCCGGATCCGTCGGATTACTTCATTACCAACAGTCAGCCTTTGCAGGAGAGGATTGCCGAAACCTGCGCCGAAGCCCTCAAGTACCTGCAGCCGAAATGGTGGGGAAAGGAAGGGTTGATGTTGCGCGAGGTTGGCTCGAAGGATGATGGGGAGAAAAGCATTACGGTAGTGTGTTGCAAAGGCGAGAAAGACGATCAGGACGACGACGACGAAAAGGAACCATCCTTGTCCACTCGTCTAGCCGAGCGTTTCGTCGCCTTGGTTTACCTCAACTTCATCCTCGTAGTTCTGCTGCGCATGCGTACTCTCGGGGTCGCCGTCGCGGGCCTTTATGTTTTTCTACTGCTCTCGGTCAACTCTTATCCATTTGAGCCCAGGACTGCGCTACGATCCGCAGCCATCCTGCTGCTGATGTTCATTGTAGGAATCGTGGGCTATGTGTGTGGTCAGGCTCATCGCGACTCGATCCTTAGCCTGGTGACTCAAACCAAGCCGGGCGAGCTCGGGGGACAGTTCTGGCTGCGCATGGGAACCTTGTTCGCCTTGCCGCTGATCAGCCTTTTGGTCTCGCAGTTTCCTACGCTGAACAACGCGCTGTTTTCGTGGCTGGAGCCGGCCGTCAATGCGCTGAAGTGAGTGTGGCCGCTTTCGTGAGTATGGTGTACGAGGTCCCGAAACGCGCTCGCGACCCCGCTGCGCTAGAGTCTCTAGTCTGTATTCGGGAAATACGGATTCTGGTACCATTTATGGACTAGGCGTGTGTGGGCAGGGACTCCGCTTCCCCCAAGCGGACAGTGGGATAAATCGCATTACAAATCAAAGCCGATTATTGAGGTTGGCATGGGGAATTTCACAACATTCAGGAATTTCGTTGGCAGCTGCTTCCATGGAAGAGCGAAATGCTCGGCGTTACTTCTGGCCTTGACCTTTGTCCTGGCCAGCTGTGGCGGGTCGAGCAACACATCTGCCTCCGGTCCCGTCCCGACCGCCTCATTGACCGCCACTCCTGCGACGATCGTCGCAGGACAAAGTGTCACGCTCACCTGGGTTGCGACAAACGCGGACATGGGCACCATCAACAATAATGTTGGGCAGGTGGGAATCGGCCCCACCAGTACCGTGCTGACGCCAAGCACCCCGGGTTACCCCACAGCGAACACTACCTTTACCTACACCGCCAGCGGACCAGGCGGGACGGCCACGGCCACGGCGACGGTCACGGTGAATCTGGTGACTTCTTTCGATGGAATGATACAGCCGATGGGTGCGGTGTCTAGCGAAGATGTTGACCCGAATGGCGCAGTGGGCACCCTGCAGTACTTGGAGTACGTGAATGATGCGCTGGTCGATGCAAACGGGAATACCCAGCCCGGGCTACAAGCCTTCTCTAAAACGCCGCCGTATGCACCAGCGTGGGCGCAGGGCCCAACTCCCATTCAGATCAATACAATTTGGCCTGTAAAATCACCATGCAATGAGTCGAGCATTGACACAAACCCCATCCAGTTGGACGTTATGGTTGCCTTTGACCGACTGGCGAGCCGCTGGGTGGTGGTCGGCAAAACAACCACGGAAAATGACTACAATCTGTGTATCGCGGTTTCCACTACCGACGACCTGAGCTCCGCCTCTCTGAGTTGGGGAGCGTACAATTTCAAGTTGGCAGCACCCGGCGTGCTGGGTACAGACGGATCCGGCAACTACTACTTTCCCGACTGGCCCAAAGTCGGCACTTGGCCCGACGGCTACTACGTATCAATGGATGAAATTGACCAGACCACGAACGATGAAGTCGGCGTCCTCGTGTGCGCTTTCGACCGGCCCGATATATTAAACAACCCCGGCAACATCAAGAACGCCTCATGTACAAACATTCAAAGCCCCTTGATCCCCTTGAGTAATGGCGTTTTTCTTGGCCACAGCCTGATCCCCGCAGACGTCGACGGAACCACTCCCCCGCCGACGGGGCGCGACGAATTCATGGTCAGCATCGAGAATCCGCCAAATAACGGTTCGACGACGCAGAACTCGACCTCTAAAATCACCACTTTCAACCTATGGGATTTCCACTTGGATTGGACGGCTAGCCAGCCATTGACACTCGCTCAGCAGTTGCCCATCACGGTACCCACCTACATTCCTGGGTGCTACCTCTACGACAGTTTCCCTGCAATAACGAATTGCGTTCCCGAAAGTCGGACCAATGGTGGAGAAATAATCGATTCTGTGGGCGACCGTTTTATGCCGCGGTTTGCGTACCGTAATTTTGGCACCTACGAGTCGTTTCTAATAAGCCATACCATACAAACGGGTCCAGGACCGTCTAACCAAACCCCCGCCGCCTTCCAGACAGGGATCCGCTGGTATCAGCTCACCGACAACGGCGGCGGTACGCCTGCGCTTTCCCAATCGGGCACGATAAATCCGGATGCATCGCTATACCGATTCCTGCCCAGCATAGCCCAGGACCACTCCGGCAACGTCGCGGTGGGCTACAGCGTATCCAACGCACTCACCGATCCGGGGATCAATTTTTCGTATTGGAACCTTACTGAGTCCGCCGCCACAGCACCGACCGAGGTTACGATCTTTGACGGGACGGGTGAGGAGGTCACTCCGGGAACCGGCTCCGGCAAATGGGGATCTTATTCCAGCATGACCGTCGATCCCGTGGATGACTGCACTTTTTGGTACGTCAACGAATATTTTTTCACCGATAATACGTGGCGGACCCGGATCGCGAACTTCAAAATTCCCGGGTGTCAGTAGAATTTCGGTGCGGTGGTCGGTGAGGCGGGATGCGGAACGAAAACTTGGCGTAACGACCTGCCAGGTCTCTGGTTCTCAAGGAAGTTTAGTCACTGGCTGGAATCAAATCGAGTTGCAGATTGAGGTTTCCGCCTTCTTCCACGTGTACCGACTTCCCGGAGTCTTCATAGGATTGCAGAAAATCCGGATCGAGATACATGCCGCGCTCAATCTCTTCCCACGCGAACAGTTTGTAGTCTCCGGGGGTTACGCTGGAGATAGTAAATCGACCACCGGAGTCGGTGAGCGCCTGCCGGTAAAAGCGCGGTTGTCCGCGCCGTGCCCCGTCCGGAACTAACACGACGGTGGCTCCTGCGAAAGGTTGCTGGTCCTTCGCCACCGTGCCGGTGATGTGTCCGGCGCCCGCGCTGAGAGTTAATTCCACCGCAGCGGCGTGGTTGCGGGCGACTTTCACGCCGGTTTCCGCTGCGTCGCCTTCGCCGCTGGGCTTCAGATAGTATCCGTCGGGCAGGGGAAGAACTTTGATGTGATAAGTTCCTTCGGGCACGTCGTGAAAGGTGAACGTACCATCGGAGCGCAGAGGAACATTGCTAACGTCAGGTGCGAATCCCATGGATGACAAATCATCCTGCGCATCGAGACCTACCGTGAGTTTCGCGAAGTCAGGATTGGTCTTGCCTTCGACCCGGACATGGCCGCTCACGCTCGCTCCTGGACCAATTATCACTTCCACATCGTTAAGATTGCCCTCGCCGACCTCGAGCGAAGTGCGTCCGCGCGTAACCTTCTCCGGATCGGCATTGCCGAATTGTTCGGCAATCAGCGTGTAAGAGCCTGGCGCAACGCCGCGGATTTCAAACGCGCCTTTCGCATCCGTGGATGCTTGTCCGGCTGCGAAGGTTATGGTCCCGGAACCAGCGACGAGGGTAACTTGCGCGTCCTTGGCGGGCAGGGAACTGGCGTTGACAACATGGCCGCTCAGCCGAACCGAACGCAGTGAAACAAAGCTCAGATCGATTCCGGAAATCTCGTCGCCCGGATGAAGTTCTATTGGCTGGGTGCGGGACAAGTCGCTTACTCCGGGATAAAAGATGGGAACATAAACCTGTCCGCCAGCGCGCATGGCCGCGCCGCGTGGATGAGTGGCGCGAACATAATACTTTCCGGGCGCCAATCCCCAGATGCGATATTCGCCGCGGTCGTTGGTGGTGGAAGTGCCTATGTCGGATAACTGGCGCTTATCGCCCTGATAGGTAAACTTCATCGCCTGAACGAAGACATTCGGAACGGATTCATCGCCTTCCGTGGTGACGCGCCCGGCGATCACAGCAGCGGGAATAAGCTTAAGGACAATGCTGTCGGGATGTTGTCCGGAAGACAGCGAAACCAGGCCCGCGCGCAAGGCGCCTCCCATGCGAGGATCGCGGTTCACGTAACCGTTACGCGACGCAGTTAGCCGATATCGCCCCGCGGCTAAGTTATCAAAGGCGAAGTGGCCGTCGGCGTCAGAGACGGCGGAAGTTGGCTCAATGCGATTGCCTGAAAAGAGAACTCGCAGCGAAACTTCGGCGCCTCTTAAGGGCTGGCCGGTTTTGGAATCGATGACAGTTCCCTGGATTGAGCCTTTGTTTTGTGAGTCGTCAGAGATCTGAGACTCTGAGCCGGGCGCTGCTAGGGCGATCAGAAGCAAAGCGAGGAAAAATACTCTCATGTCGATTCGGGTAGGCAAACGGGAAGCAACTCCGAAAACATCACTTTATACCGGGCGAGCGCCGATTCCAAGCGGCGGCAACATGATTAGGACGAGCAGCCACACTGCAAACTCTTTCATGTTGACAGGCGGCGAATTGCCGGACGAAAATTTGGGGCACGATTCGTTCCGCGAACCTGGAGGAGATTTTATGAACCGTTCTTCCAAGGGCCCCAGCAGCAAGCAGCAACTCTCGGAATCACTTCTAGCCCACGTGAACGCTTACGCACTGGCCGCGGGAGCGGCGGGTGTGAGTATAATGGCGCTGACCCAACCGGCCGATGCGGAAATCATTGTCACCCACGCTCATGGGAATATCCCAATCAATAAGTATGTCTCTATCGATCTGAATCATGATGGAATTTCAGATTTCCGTTTCCTGCTTTCCACTTTTGCCTATCACACGTTCCGTGGGACCTTGCTGGTGCAGCCGCAGGGTGCTGGCGGCGTCATAGCGTCCGCCGGCGGCTATGCTGCTCCACTTTCGCTGGGAGCCACCATCGGACCGGCACAGGCCTTTACCAAAGGCAAGCACCTTAACATGGCCCGGTCTGCTGGATTCGATTACTTCTCTTCTCGTTATTCCCGCAATCTCTTCGGACCGTGGGAAAACGTTCAAAATCGTTTTGTGGGCGTGGAGTTTCTCATCAGCGGAGAAACGCACTACGGCTGGATCCGGCTTACAGTAAATTTCACCACCAGGTTGCCGAAGGCTACTCTCACCGGTTATGCCTATGAAACCGTCGCGGGACAGCCCATTCAGGCCGGCCAATTGGTTGAGCGGGCCGCCGCTAAGGTTGAATCGGTGCCGGGGGCAACACCGTCGCTGGGAATGCTTGCGCTGGGTTCTCAGGGATTAGAGCTGTGGCGGCGCGAGCAATTATTGCACTTTTCGCAATGATAGTTACCACGAAGATCATTTTCGAAAATAAAAATGGCGTTCTGGTTGAATCGCCGGAACGCCATCCTGATCTACTGACTTGCTTTATACTCCCGCGCTCGCAGCCCTGGCGAGGGGCGAAGTGCTCAGCGCTTCGCTTACCCGTCCAAAGTATAAGCGGTAAGAGTGGTGTATCCCGTACATGACTGGGAACACCACAACAGCTGCTTGCCAGCCGAAGCGATGGCTTACCAGAGTGAGCATCGAAGTTACTCCCGCACTTACCACGTAGTAGGGGAATGACAGTTGTACGATGCTCATCCAGGCGCTCCGCATCGGTGTGCTCTGCGTTAGCTTGATAATGGCTGCCACTGGAACCGTTTGCCCCAGGAAGAAGGCGGCCGTTGTCGCGGACAGCGTCAGAGGCAAAGATGACCAGCTGGCTTTGCCCAGCCAGTTGGCGTTCCAGATTAAGTTCGCCATACTGGCGGCGAATGCCATCATGCTGACGTTGAACAACAGTTGTTCCGGCCTGAACTTCTTCTCCGGTTGCGGCCAACACTGCACGACGGTGGATAAACCAGCAATCAAGATTGCTTCCACCGCGCTCAGATTAATCACCGCCATCAACAGGAACGGAAGGTTGACCGACATGTTGCCTTCGATGCCCGGCAGTTTAACTTTCATCCGCGACGTCGCCGCCGCCAGCGCCAGTACTGCCAGGGCATAGAAGGAGTGAAGTGTGTGACTTCCGAGTCCGGCGTATACGCTGCTTGCGGTCGCCGCCAGGACCATTACTCCGATGAATGTTTGAGTTAGCCGTGTATTGCGATTCATAATCCTCTCCTCTCTTTGGTTTTGTTTATTCACGGCTACTGTTCATCGTCTCCAGCATCGTCAAACGCACCATCGGTACTCGTTACTGCCGCGCCCCAAACCACACTTGTGGCTTGTAGGCCGGTGCCCGTGCTTGAACCCCAAACTACGCTAAAGGCACTTAGCAAGTTGTCATTCCATGGCAAGGAGGATCCCCAAACCACCGAGCTGCCGGTTACGTTTGCGCCCCAAACCACTGATGTGCCCCATACCACTGACGTTCCCCAAACTACGGAAGTGGATGCGACGCTGCTGTTTCCTTCAACCAGGGAAACTACGCCGGTGGACGAATTGTAGGATAACGACGGAGATAGCGCGGCACCAACGGTGGCCGGAGCAAGGGTCGTGTCAACAACCGCGTTCTGCATATCGACCAGCCCCGAACCGACCGAAAGCAGATCGTAAAAATCGGTAAAGGTCTGCTCGAGATGCGGCACGTAGGCGTTGGTGGAGCTTGGCCACGCTTTGTATGTAGTTTTCATCAGGCGCGCTTTCACCTGATCTGGTGTCAGCGCGCTGTTCTGCTGCAGCAGCAATGCAACCGATCCGGATACGAGCGGGGTTGCCATGCTGGTGCCGCTCAGCGTGAAGTAGTCGTTGTTGCTGTCGTTGCCGGCGACAAGTTCCGCCGGATAGGCTACTTCCAGAGTGGCGCCAGGAGCCGACAACGAAACGATGTCGTTGCCCGGAGCCATAATGTCGGGTTTCACCACGTGGTCGTAAGTGGTGGGACCCTTGGAACTGTAACTCGCCTTGGTTTCGGCCGACGGCGACGAAGATCCGTTGCTCTTCATCGCGCCCACCGTGATTACGAAAGGATCGTTGCCCGGAGCGGTGATCGTTCCAAATCCATTGCTGCCGTCGACACTAACGCGTCCGTAATTACCCGCCGCTACTACAACCACGATCCCGGCTTTCCATGCGGATTCCACTGCCTGGCAGAGAGGATCCTGGGTATAGCTGACGAAGATGCCGCGCCCGAGCGACAGGTTAATCACCCGGATGTTGTAAGTGTTCTGCAGCGCAATCGCCTGCTCGATGGCCGCAATCACGTTGCTGTCGGTGCCGGACCCGTTAAGATCCAACACTCGAAGATCGACGAGCGTAACCGCCGGGGCAACTCCGACGTAATTTCCGCCGGAGAGATAGCCGTTGCCGCCGATGATTCCGGCGACGTGCGTACCGTGACCATAAAGGTCGTACATGCCGCCGCTCGAGTTCGTATTCGCGGTGCCGGTGAAATCCTGGTGATACACCACGCGCGACGTAGTCTCGGTCGAGTCCTTCAGATCGGGATGACTGTCGTTAATGCCGCTGTCAATCACCGCCACGCCAATCCCTGCTCCGTTGAAGCCGGCAGTCCAAGCCGAGGGGACGCCAGTGGCCACATCCGAGATGTCATCCAGCCCCTTCATGGGATGGTCGACGCTTACGGAGACAACGTCAGGGTCCGCTTCCAGAGCCGGCAAAGCGTTGACCGGAATCGTCAGAGCGATGCCTTTGACGGAATGGAGCCGGTGGTTCAGGCGGGCGCCCAGACGCTGCACTCGGCCTTCTTCCGCCGCTTGTGGAACCTGCTTGTACTGCACGATGACCTTCACGGTCTCATTAGCCGCGGCACCATGATGGGCTCGCGCAGCGATGGGGGCGAGGTCCGGAGCGAACTTGCCAGTCGGCTTGCCGCTTGCCCATTGGGCGAACGCGGTCTCCGCGATCAGGAGCAGCAATAGCATGCTCAAGCGTTTTCCCCAAGCCGCGCTGTGACGCTCGCCTCGGCCCGGGCTCTTTGGTTTTCGTCGTTGCGACATTTGGTCTCACCCTTCTGTGGCACAAAATTGTGCTTCGACTCGGCCTACTCCGTGCACGGGCGATGCCAATCGAAGGTCCGTAAGTTGTTGCTGCCATTAGGTATTCGGGCGGTGTCCAAGTGTGCATTGGGCCAGTTTGTCTCGCGCTTGTGGGCATGAGCCAAGTTGTCCCACCTCTCGACCTGTAATTACGTCGGTTTCGGCGGTGTGGTTACCTCGGGCGTACGGGTGCTTGGAGGGCTGGATAAAGCTAGAAAAGTTGAGGAACTTACCGCGCGGCGGCCGCTTCGGTTTTGGGTTCCGGTTCCTTGTTGGTCAGCAGGATGCGCGGCAGCGCCGCCATTAATCGCTGCGTGTATTCGTGCTTGGGATGCGAAAAAATCTGGCTCGCGGTTCCACACTCCACGATCGCACCCTGATGAAGGATGGCGATGCGGTCGCAGATTCCGGCTACGGAAGCCAGGTCATGAGAGATGTAGAGAATGGCCATTCCGGTGGAGCGGTTCAGTTCGCGAAACAGCGCGAGAATCTCGGATTGAGTAATCACATCGAGAGCGCTGGTGGCCTCATCGGCAATCAGCAGCGCGGGACGATGCATGATGGCCATCGCGATCAGTACCCGCTGCGCTTGTCCCACGCTCATTTGAGAAGGATATTTACGTTGAAATTCATCGTCAGCAGGAAGGGAAACGCTCGCCAGAGAAGCTCGAATTGCTGCCGCGCAATCCGAAGCGGCACCCGACGCATGCGCCCGCCACGCTTCCTTGAGTTGCGTGCGAATCTTGAGCGCCGGATTTAGGGATGCTAACGGACTTTGCAAGACCAGCGAAATTGCCCGCCCACGCAGCGCTCGCAATTCGCGCTCCGAGAGCTGTAGAAGATTAGAATTCTGAAAAGTGATTGTGCCTTCGGCCTGGGCGCGCTTGCGGTCGAGAAGACCAAGAATCGCCATGGCCAGAGTGCTTTTGCCCGAGCCGCTCTGCCCCACGAGTCCGAGCACCTCGCCGCGGCGGATTTCGATTTCCACGTCACGCAGAACCGGTTGCTTGCCCGCATAACGTACGGAGATGCGGGCGGACAGCAGAGTCTGATCTTGTGGAGGTTGCAATGACATTGCGGTTGTAACCTGTGCTTCTCTAGTTTTCAGATCTTTTCAAATCATGTTCAGATCAGTGTGAATCTATGAAAATCCGCGGCGCAGGATCTTCCGCTACTTTGCCGCTACCGTGAGCCGATCCGCATTCCAAAATGTTTGTGGTGACAGAATTACCGGAGCGGCGCCATGCACCACCGTGGATATAGCGGAGAGTGCGTTCTTGTTAATCAGAAAAATGAATGGTTGCTGCTCCACCACGATTTCCTGCACTCGATCGAAGGCTTCCTTACGTCGTCTGGGATCTGTGGAAGCGGCTTGCGCCCGCATGAGACGGTCGATCTCCGCTTCCCATGAAGTTTCTGGAACCTTCTGCTGCGGGTTCCACTGATGGTTCTCCGAGGAACTCAACCATACGTTCATCTCGCCGTTCGGATCCAGGTCCACATTCGTCAGGCCCAGAATGATGGCCTCGTAGTCGAAGCTTTGGGTCATGCGCTCGATGAGGGAAGGGAAGTCGAGCGTAACTACGTTTACGTGGATGCCGATCTTCTGAAGATCGTCCTGGATGAGTACCGCCATGCGCTCGCGCGGTTTGCTGCCGGCGTTTGTAACAATTGAAAACACAACCTCATTGCCGTCTTTATCTTTCAGGACCCCGTTTTCCATGCGGAAGCCGTCCGTCTGCAGCGCCTTCAAAGCCGCATCGGGACTGTAGGTCTGGGGCTGGAGTTTGCTGTTGAACCAAAACTTATTCGCGGGCGAGAACGGTCCGAACGCCGGCTGAGCATGGCCGTGAAATACGATGCGGCTTAAGTCTTCGCGGTTGATGGCCTCTGAAATTGCGCGCCGGAAGTTCGCGGAGCGGAACCAATTCTTTTTGTAGCTGGGAAGGGGAGCCTTGGCAACCTGGTTAAACCAAAGCTGCTCGCTGTCGAGCGAGGGGCCGGCATCATGCACCAGCTGCGGCGAGGTCGCAGCCAGCTTGTCGAAATACTCACTGTCGAGAGAGTTGATCAGGTCCAGTTCGCCCCGCTTGAAGCGCAGCATCTCGACGTCGCGGTTGGGCTGTATGTCCAGCCGAATCGAATCCAGATACGGCAGTTTGCGTCCTTGCTCGTCCGTTTTCCAGTAATTGGGATTGCGTTTCAACAGCACAGTTGCTCCCGGCTTGTAGTCGGCCAACATAAAAGGTCCGAGCACGGCCATTTCTTTTTTCGACGAGCGTTCGGAAAGAATGGCGACCTGATCGAAGAGGCGATCCAGTCCGGCTACGGGTGCCGGAAACGTGATTGAGATCTGGGTGGCAGAAATCACTTTGGTTTCCACATTTCCCGTGCCCGAACGGAAAGCATCGCCGGTAGCCGAATGGAGCGCCGGATCCATCAATTGCTGAACGGTGTAGGCAACGTCTTCGGCCGAAAACGGTGTGCCATCGGAAAATGAAACTCCACTGCGCAAGCGGAACGTGATCTGCCGTCCGTCCTTGGAGACGTTCCATGACTGTGCCAATTCCGGCTCGAGCTCCTGCGTCTGGCGATTCACCCGCACTAGCACTCCACCCGTCAAATAACGGATCGCGGCGGAGGCTTCATCCTCCACTTTTAGGGGATCGAAAGTCTTAGGCTCCATGCGCAGGCAGAATTTGAGTTCGCCACCAGCTTGCGCCGCCACGTGCGGGCTAAAAGATGCGACGCAGATTAGGATGACCGCAATTGATTTCCAACACGTCTTTGACATTTGTCCCTGCATTCTTTGCCGGCCGTTCATGCCGCTACCTCTTCGTGCCTCGAAAGTAAAAGCTGAAACGACATCACTACCAGGACGAGCAGAATCAGCGGCACGAACTTCCAGGGCTCATCGCCCAGGGAAACCAAGCCTTCCAACTCTTTCAGCAAGCTTCCCCAGGAAGGCATCGGCTCGGCGACACCGAGTCCGAGAATGCCCAGGTTCGCCTCGCTCAAGATAAAGACCGGGATCGAAATCCAGAACTGCGCATAAAGTACCGGCGTCAAGTTCGGCATTACATGAATCCAAAACAATCTTTGTCCCGGAACCCCTGCGGCCCGGGCCTGGCGGACAAAATCCGCCGAACGGAGCGATCCCGCAGTGGTACACAGCACACGCGCTGCAGTGGTCCATCCCAGCAGCCCGAGCAGTAGAAAAGTCACGAGCACAGAGATCAGCGGGGACACGTTTAGCGGCATTAAGGCTCGGGCGGTAATCAGCAAAAATAACCAGGGCAGCGACAAGAAGAGATCGGTTACCGCCATTGCCATCCTTGCCCAAACACCGCCGACGTATCCCGCCAAACCTCCAATTAAGGCCGCCATCAGCGTCGAAAGCAGCGCTGCCGCTGGCGCCAGCAACAGTGAAATCCGTGTGCCGTAGAGTACGCGGGCAAATCGGTCGCGGCCAATTTCATCCGTTCCAAGCCAGTGAGTTCGCGATGGAGCAGCGTTCGTGGCTTCGCGGTACTGCCGGGCGTATCCTGCAGGAGCCAGCCAGTTCGCTGCGAACGAGGCGCACAGCACTACCGCCAGAATTACACACGCCAGCTTCCGCCAGAGATTCATGATTCCTGGGCCCGGACCATGTGTCCGATTACATCTGCTCCGGAATTGGCCAGCAAGGTTACCAGCGTCACCAGAATCGTGATGTTCACCAAGAGTGGCAGATCGCGAGCCAACGCCGCTTGCCACGCCAGTTGTCCCACCCCCGCCAAGCCGCACAAAGCTTCTACGGGAATCGCCGCGCCCACCGCCATACTTACCGAGACCCCGGCTACGGCCAGCAACTGCGGGGCAACCCCTGGCAGGACATGCCAGAAAAGGATGCGAGCTTCTCCCAGGCCCTTGGCTCTCGCGGTAATGATGTGGGGAAGAGAATACGACTTGGCGAGGAGATTGCGCGCATAGCGGTAAATGCGGGGAAACACGATCAGCGCGATAGCCAATGAACCCTGCACATTCCAAAGTACGGAGAGCAAGGCCAAGACTGCGGCGGGAATGCACAGAAATGTTCCACTCACCAGCGTGGTCAGCAAGTCATAAGCGGAAAGCCGCAACCAGGCCGCGGTCAGTGCCAGAGTAAGAGCCGCTACCCAACCCAGCCCTAAACCAACGACCAGTAAACGCAGGGTGAGCGGAGCGCGATCACGCAGCAGAGTTCGCACCGGCTGACCCAGGGCGAGCGACGTGCCTAAATCGCCGTGCGCGGCTCGACTCATGTAGGAGAAATAAAAATGGAATATGTTGTGCTCCTGCCGCCTAGCCGCACGTAAGGCCTGCACGCTTTCTGCGCTCAAGTGAGGATCCAATTGCTGCTCATCTACGTCGAATCCTGGCGCAAGCCTTACTAGCGTTGCGGAAAACAGTCCGCCCAGGAGGACGGTCGCCACCAGAGCCAAGGCATGCCCGGCAATTCGTGCTCTCATATCTGTTTACCCAAACTTACTTGACCCAGATTTATTTTCATCCGGATTTATTTCACCGAGGCGCCTTGCGCCTGAGTGTTTTGACGGGCCGCCGCTTCCGCGTGATGGACTTGCTTGATGGAGTACATGCGCCGGTCGGCCTCCGCGAGCAACGCCTCGACGTCGAAACCATCTTCCGGACAGAACGCCGTGCCCACACTAAGAGAAACGACATCTTGCCCGCAGGTGTGACGTCCGGCTTCGATAGCTGCCTGGTCCAATCGGCTTGCCTTTTCCAGCGCGGCTTCTGGGGTGAGTCCGGGCGCGGTGACCACAAACTCGTCTCCGCCCATGCGAGCGACATAGTCGTAACCGCGGCAAGCTTCCTTCAAGCGCATGCTGAACTCGCGCAGCAACTTATCGCCTTCGAGATGTCCGAAGGAGTCATTGATTTTCTTGAGCCCGTCGATGTCACAGACCATAACGGCGAGCGACGTCTTCATGCGGCGGCAGCGCGCCACTTCCTGCGCCAGATGGACAAACAGTGAGCGGGCATTGGGCAGACCGGTGAGGAAGTCGGTGGTTGCCGAACTCTCGGCCTGCTGATACTTCAAGGCGTTCTCTACCGAGAGCGCCACTTTGGAAGCCACGGCCAGCAGTATTCGCAGGTGGTCGGGGGTGAATGCATCCGGACTCGAGTGGTACATTGCCAGCACGCCCACGACGCCATTCAACCCCTCCAAGGGGACGGCCAATGCAGACTGCAAGGTCGCGTATTTTTCCGGATCGGCGCTGTATCCCGCTTCCACCTGAGGGTTCCCGTTGATAATGGGTTTCCCGTTCTCCGCAACCCATCCGCACAAGCCTTCGCCCACCCGAATTTTCAGCGATGACAAGACCCTGAAATTCTCTCCGCTTACCAGTTCAGGCAGCAGCCAGCCATTGCGGTTCACGTATACGGCGATGGAGTCATAGTGAATCAACTTGCGCAACCGCATCGACAGTACGGACAGGGTTTCGCTGAGGCTCAGCGAGTTTCCCAGGTCCTGGCTCAGTTCGAACATGGCCTGCGCTTCTTGCCGCGCCGAAGCGATCGAGCTCAGGAAGTCGGATTCGACCGGAGGCGCTTCGGCAGACGTTTCGAATCCCGCTGCGGGAGCCAGGCCACGCTCCACACGAAGATCCTTGGAAAATCCCGAGGGGATGAAACCCGCGTCCAGGGTTTGCGACATGCGTTCCAGTTCCACGTAGCGATTCTCCAGCAGGGACACTACTTTCGGATCGAACCACGTGCCCGCTTTCTCCTTGACCGTACTCATGGCCTGATCCAGTGGAATGGCCGGTCGATACTGGCGGTGTGAGGCGAGAGCGTCGAGACAATCCACCGCCGCCAGGATCCGCGCTCCGATGGGAATTTCCTCGGCGACAAGACCGGCCGGATATCCCGAGCCATCCCATCTTTCGTGGTGCGAACGCACGATCGGAGCCACGGGATAGGGGAAGGCCACACGATCGAGGATTTCCGCACCCACCAGCGGATGCACTTTCATCTTCTCGAACTCTTCGGGAGTGAGCTTGCCCGGTTTGTTGATGATGTGCTCGGGTACACCCAGCTTGCCAATGTCGTGCAGAAGAGCTGCCGCTCGCAGGGCTTCAGTCTCGCCAGTCGATAGTCCCATTTCTTTAGCGATCTCCACCGCGTAGGTCCGCACGCGCTGCAAATGCGTGTGAGTCGTGTGGTCCTTGGCCTCGATGGCAAGCGCCAGGGCTTCGATGGTCCGCATATTCAGCGAAGCAATTTCCTCCACGTGCCGCTTCTCGATTTCAACTCGATCTTTCTCGGCCTCCAAACGTCCCAGGTAGAGCCGGTAAGAGCGGTAGACCCAATAGATGACTGGCAGTACGAGTAACGAAGTCTCCCAGCCGGCTTGCCGATTGATAATTCCTACCAGTCCTACGGCGGCGGCTCCGACCAGGTAGTAGGGAAAAGACCAGAAGTAGCATTCCGACCACACCTTACGGCTCGATTTGCCCTCGGTCAGTGAGATGACAATGGAAATCGGCAGCGTGTTTGCGAGGAAGAAAACCAGCGCTGCCACCATCAGCAAGATAGGTTTATTGGAGCCCACTCTCGCATCCAACCAGTGGTAGCTGACGTAGCAGAACGCGCTGGCGTTGGCCATCATTCCAAACACATTGAAGAAAACCTTGATCGGATCCGGACGACCCCGGGTCTGCCAAACGCTTTGTACCAAAGTGGCTGTACACCCGATGACCAGCGTCTCGGGCAGGCTCAACTCCATTACGCCGAGAAGAATGAAAAGGAAATTCACCGACATGGTGCCGTCGATGCCCGGCAATTGCACCTTCAAGCCGGAGGCCAGAACGGCGACCGCCAGATAGCAGAAAAAACGTGCGAGATCGACGGACTGCCAATGCCAGAGGGCAGAGCACAGCACCACCAATCCCATCGAGACCGTGATCCCGACAAACAGTTTCGTCCGAGTCGACATTGCGTCGTTACGTCGTTTTGTTGCCGGAGGAGGCGAGAGACGACGACCATCGCGCGGAACTGGTCCGCGCACACGTTGTCCTTTCCTGGTCGTCGCTCAAATCCTAATTTTGTTGCAGAGTTTTAAGTAGCTTACTGACGTAACCCGAAAGAAGACTGGTATCGCTATTTGGCTATTGACGTGATGGATGTCTCCGGCTGGTTTTCGGTCTGCGCGGAGTGAACCAATTACTTTCGTTACGATCCGGGGCCGCATACTTCCTGCAACGGCGGTCAGCTGTGTCAAGATCAACTCCAAACGTGCGGAATGACAGCAGCCAATATTAATTCGCAACTTATCGGGACAGCAGTTGGCGCCAATCCGGCAGGCTGCGCCGCTTCGGAAACATCAGAAGCGTGTGCCCGGGATGCAGGTGGCGCCGAGCTATTTGCTGTTCTCTCCACCGATCCTGAAGGCAATATCACCGCCTGTAATGAGACTGTTCTGAAGATGTTTGCGTGCACCGCCGCAGAAGTTCTGGGCCGGACGCTGGCGGTTTTTATCGAAGGTGAGCATCGCGCCGAAGCGA
Organism: uncultured Acidobacteriaceae bacterium; assembly: GCA_963818865.1. Classification (GTDB taxonomy): domain Bacteria; phylum Acidobacteriota; class Terriglobia; order Terriglobales; family Acidobacteriaceae; genus Sulfotelmatobacter. The sequence goes on along the minus strand of CAWFTQ010000008.1, from coordinate 85,323 downwards.
TCAAATTACAGGAAAACATGTTGGGCTCGGTGGTCAAGCAGGGGCAATATCGATGTTCTGTCCGGTGTCAAACCAGAGCGGAAAAGCACTTTACCGCAGACCTTTCGGTCACGTTGCTTCGTGACGGCCGTTCCGTACCGACAGGGCTGGTGGCAATGCTCTCTGTCGCAGATGAGAAATTAAAACCAGGGTCGATTCCTGGCACGGCGCAATCGTCGGAACAAGAACCAGACGACGACTCGGCGCACACGGTTTCTCGCGAGATTGACGGGTCGACTTTTGTCTTGGCCAGTCCACTGATGCACAGATTCATGCGCATGGCCGACCGCGTTGCGGGCCACACCGAGACTGTGCTCATCACCGGAGAAACTGGAACCGGCAAGGAGTTGATTGCACGTACCATTCATCAATCGTCCCATCGGCGTGGGCGGCCCTGGGTCGACATCAACTGTGCCGCGCTGCCGGAAAACCTAGTGGAGAGCGAACTGTTCGGTTATGAGAAAGGCGCCTTCACCGGCGCCGATGTTTCCAAGCCCGGCCTATTTGAAATGGCAGACAAGGGTACGCTCTTCCTGGATGAAATTGGAGAGCTGCAGCTTCACACGCAGGTCAAGCTGTTGCGTGTGTTGGACGGATATCCCTTTTACCGGCTGGGCGGTCACCGCAAGATCAAAGTGGATGTTCGCATCGTAGCCGCGACTAATCAGGACTTGGAAGCCGCAGTTAAAGCGGGCGGCTTTCGGCAGGATCTATTCCACCGCCTGGGACAGTTTCAACTGCGGGTGCCGCCGTTGCGCGAGCGTCCGGAGGATATTGTCGCTCTAGCCGAACACTTCCTTCATCTTAAAACGCCGCGTAGCTCCTTCGCGCCCGATGCCGTCTCCGCGCTGCTCTCGTACTCGTGGCCGGGAAATGTTCGCGAATTGCGCAACCTGATCGCGCGAGTCGCCGTGCAGGCGAGCCATCCGGAGATTCAACCAGCGCAAATCGAAGCGGCAATGTCCGGCAGCCCCACGGCTCTGCGCCAGTCCGCGTCCATGCCGGTCGGCAACCTCGACAGCATGGAGGAGCAGATGATTATCCGCGCCCTGGAGCGGAGTGGCGGCCATCGCGGCCAGGCGGCGGAACAACTGGGCATTTCCCGCCGCACACTCAGCCGCAAGTTGAAGGAGTACAACATCAACATCACGGCCGGAGAGGGCGCGAACCCCCTGGGTCTTATCAGTATCGAGCAGCAGAAATTCTTCCGCGCCCGCATCCAGCTGGAGGTCACGTTGAAAAATCAGCAAGGAGAGCAAGTGTCGGTGCAAGGCGTCAACCTTAGCACCGGTGGCATGGGCCTTGACGGTCTGAAAGAACCAATGCGCTTTGCCGGCATGCTCGATGTGAGCTTCCCGCTTCCCGATACCGAGACGGTCTTTCGCGCCAAGGCTCGAATCGTCTGGATGGGAGATGAAGGGCGCGTCGGCCTGCGCTTTGCAGTCATCGATCCCGCGCTCTTTGAGCAGTTGCAGCACTGGAGCAACAAGAAGATGAAAGACGAAGGCTGGGATCTCCCTGCCTGATTCCTTCGTCACATTTCCCAACCCTCAATGCACCGGCGCAGGTTGCGGAGTCGCCTGCGGCGCCGTTGCTCCCGGACTCGAGAAATTGACTTTCGGAACTTCGCGTGACCCGGGCGAGGCTTCGAAGTATGCTTCGTTCGGCTTGAATCCCGCAATGCCCGCGAAAAAGCTGTTGGGGAACTGCTGCACATAAGTGTTGTAGTCGCGCAGCGTGTCGTTGTAACGTTTGCGCTCCACCGCGATGCGATTCTCCGTGCCGGCAAGTTCATCCTGCAAACGCAGGAAGTTCTCGTTGGACTTTAATTGCGGATAGTTCTCGACAATCAGCAGCAAACGTCCGAGCGCTCCATCCAGTTGGCCGTTGGCCGCGATTTTTTCCTGCGGTGAGCCTGCCGAAAGCAGCGCCGAGCGCGCCTTTGCGATATCGCCGAACACCGTCACCTCCTGCTGTGCGTAGCCCTTTACCGTCTCCACCAGGTTGGGAATCAGGTCGGCACGGCGTTGCAGCACAATATCCACCTGAGACCAGGATGCCTTGACGGCCTCGTTCTTGCTCACCAGTGTATTTTTCACGCTTACGTACTGGCCGAATGTAAAAAGGACAATCAGCAACACAACTGCGATTACGACTACGACAACGATAAGAGCCTTGCCCATGGAGATTCTCCTGAAAGACACTTGGTAAATTACTAAGAACCAGCGGCACCTGAGTCGAGCATTTTATCAACAGCGGCGGTTACCTGTTCGAGAGCGGCAAGATATCGGGCGAAGACTTCTGCCACATCAAATTGTTTGCGCTTCGATATTTGCTCGCGGACATCCAACACTTGCAAGAAAGATGAAGCATCGAAGCCGATTGTTTCAGACAACGCTTTAATCGCCTGCCGCTTCCCGATTGGCGCCTCATGGCCCAGGACCATCAGGGCGTGGCGGAACAGAGTGGCGAAGGACGAGACAGATCGTGTCAGCAATTCCCACATGCGCGAGTCGTTGCCTGAAGCGAGCAGCACATGCTGGCGCAGCAGGGCGAGTTTTTCCCGCAGTTCGTATTCCACCTGCAGCCGATGCAAATTCGAAGGGATGGATAAATTCTGGAAAACATCCTCACCGAAAAGCACTCGATGGTGCTGTTTCACGTCCATCAACTCTATCGTAAATACGTCGACTGAGCGCTCGATCTCATCCCGAGTCATGAACAAAGGTGGCGGTTGTTTCTGCGCGTCCCACCATTTCACGGCGGAAGCGAGAAGTTGTAACTTCGCGAACGAAGCGTCCCGCACTACGCAGAATAGATTCACATTCGAGAACTCGGGATGAAAATCGCCCGCCACCGCCGATCCGAACAGGATCACGCTCTCCAGGTTCGCTCCAGCCGTTTCTCGAAGGCGGCTGACAAAGTCGTTCATCTTTTTCTCGGGAACCATTTGTTCGTCCTCACGTACTACCAACTGCTGCTCGCACCGCCGCCTCCGGAGCTACCACCGCCGAATCCACCGAACCCGCCCCCACCACCAAAACCGCCGCCGCCTCCACCAAAACCACCGCGAGACCCACCACCGCCAAACATGCCGGAAACAAGCATCCAGAAAAGTATGCCGCGAAGCGGAGTGAAAAGAACAATAAGAACAATAATGATCGAGCAACACAATCCCGCCGAGCGATATTCCTCCGTCCGGTTGCCGCATCCGTTGTGACGGAGCTGGGGCGAATGTAGGGGTTGTGAGCTGAACGCCGGCGTCCTGCGCGATAACACCGGCCACGCGCGAAGTGACCAGCAATAAAGCCTGGCTGTAGTTGCCCGCCCGCATGATCGGAATGGCTTCCCGCTGAAATCCGCCGGTCTTTCCATCGGGCAAGATCGGTTCGAGCCCATCAATTCGCGCACGATGGTCGTTGATGGCGTAGAGAATCAGCACTCCGCGATTCGTAGACTTGCTCCCCACGCCCCACTGATGGAAAAGATCGACCGCATAACTCTCGATATCGGAGCCATCGAGCGATTCGATGGTCACGACCGCGATTTGTGCATGAGCCTTCTCGTCGATCTGGCGGCAGATTTCGTCCATCTGCGCGATCGTGTTCTGATCCAGAACGTGAGCAAAATCGTTGACGTAGTCGGTTGCTTTGAGTTGAGCGACAGGCTCGGCGTACGCGGCTAGAACCAGGGCTAACGCACTAGCGACTATTACCAGCCACGATTTTGCGCGCCATTTCATTAGAAGGAAAATTGTACAGGACACGGGGAAGAAAGAGTGACCGGCGTGGCTGGAGCCGGGGAAGAGATTCCCGGGTTTACGCGGAGCAGAATGCAGACGAGAAGATAGTTGCCAACCGCTGAAGCCGCCATCGCATCCCACATCCATGAATCGCTATCTCTCGCTCACAGCCCTCGCAGTGCTCGCTACTGTCATCGCCGGTACAACCGCCTGTACAACCAAAGACAATCCGGATGAAATCCGCCGGCGCGCGGCTGAGGCCACTGAGACCATGCGCCGCGACACCAAAGCTGTGGTTGAGGGCGTCAAGGAAGGGATGGGCCGCGACAATAAGGCCATCAATATCAACAAGGCTTCACGCGAAGATCTGCTCATGCTGCCGGGGGTGACCGAGCACGAGGCAGACCGCATTATTGCTGATCGCCCATACGACGATGCCCATGATCTGGTAACACGCCGTGTACTCCCGCAGGCGGAATACGACAAGATCAGAGACCGTGTCATCGCAGGCCACTAGCAGACGCTTTCTGTGACTTCTGAGGCGATGCTGCGGTATCATCAAACTGATGTTCCGCGACAACATTCATTTCAAACTGACGATTCCCGCCTGGAGCCCATTCACGCCAAGGTGATGGCCGGCGACCGTCTTGATTTCGCCGATGCTCTTACGCTCTACCGCTCCGACGACATTCTCGCCGTAGGCTGGATGGCTAATCACGTTCGTGAGCGTATGCATGGTGACAAGACGTATTTCAACGTCAACCGACACATCAATCCCACGAATGTGTGCGTCGCCGCGTGCCGGTTGTGCGCTTTCGGCCGCAAGAAAGGATACGCCCGGCGCCTACACCATGGCGCTCGACGAGGCTTTCGAGACTGCAGCATCCGGATACAACGAGGCAGTGACGGAGTTCCACATCGTTGGAGGATTGCATCCCGATCTGCCATTCCAGTATTTCCTCGATCTCTGCTCCGGACTGAAGCAGCGCTTTCCCCAAGTGCACCTCAAAGCCTTCACCATGGTCGAGGTTGCATATCTTTCGAAGCGCGCCAAGCTTTCCATTCGCGAAACGCTCGAGCAACTGAAAGCCTCCGGCGTGGATTCTTTACCCGGCGGCGGCGCGGAAATATTTGCCGACCGGGTTCGCCACATCATCTGCGATCACAAGATCGATGGCGATCAATGGCTCGACACAGCCAAAATCGCGCACCAGATTGGGCTGAAATCTAACGCAACCATGCTCTACGGTCACGTGGAGAACGACGAAGACCGCGTCGACCATCTACTCAAATTACGTGCGCTGCAAGATGAAACTGGCGGCTTCCAGACCTTCATCCCACTGGCTTTCCATCCCGATAACACGCCGCTGCGGCACTTGCCGAAAACCACCGGCATGCTCGATATCAAGCAGATCGCGGTGAGCCGCCTTGTGCTCGACAACTTTCCGCACATCAAATCTTATTGGCAGATGATGACGGCTAAAATCGCGCAGATCTCGCTCCGCTTCGGCGCCGACGATATGGATGGCACGGTGATCGAAGAGAAGATTTATCACGACGCGGGCGCAACTACTCCGCAGGGTATGCGCCGCGAAGAGCTGGAGCGCCTGATCCGCACCGCCGGGCGCGAACCCATCGAACGCGATACGCTCTACCGGCCTGTAACGCGGACGGAAACCTCGGTTACGGTAGCGGTGTAAAAGCAAATTGCCGGGGAAGTTTTCGGCCTGCGTTAGTTAAAGAATTCCGTCATCTCCGGCGCAGTGGCTGCCGCGCCTGGTAAATCCCTCACGCCCAGGCCTTCCATCATCAGCCTCAGGGTGCTCTCGTGTTGGTAGAGCGTTGTTGACTGATACCCGGCTTTTGCCAGAGGACTCACGATTATTGCCGGGACGTGTCCGCCGCCGTATTCCGTGTCGGAATCTTCCGCCTCGTCGAAAACAACAATCAAGAGCGAGTTCTGGAAAGCCGTGCTTGCCAGCAGCGGACTGATGTTGGTGGAGAGCCACTGGTCAGCGGCTGCCAGCATTTGATCGCTGGTGCAGGTGGCCATGCCGACGGGACAATTATGAGCGTCATCGTTGACGTTAGGAACGATAAACGCATAATCGGGCAGACTATTATTTGCCATGTCGGTAGCCAACTGAGTGAAGGGCACGATATTGCTCGCCTGTGTGGAACTGCTTTGAACATCGGAGAAATAAACGAAGGGATTGTGATGCTGTACGTAGGCGCCGCTATCGGTTCCTAAATAGCCCACCGAAGGCAGCGACTCGGCGTAGCACTTCCAGGTTTTCCCGGTCGCCGTTATTGCCCGCACAACATTCTCCTGGGTGATCACTCCGCTGTAGGAGTCTCCTTCGCTGCCAGTGATCGATGTTCCCTCGCCCACGGTCAGCATGAAGTAATTGGGCAACGAAGGGTGGGCGTCCGCGTAATACTGAGTGGCCAAGCCGTTAGCGGACGCAAGGCCGTTCAGATAAGGCATGCTGGAGCTTCCGATCACATCGTTGTAGCTGTGGTTCTCTTCCAGCACAATGAAAGCGTGGGTAAATGTTGGAAGGATACTTCCGCCTGTGCTTCCACCGCCACCGCCGGTCGCGCCGCCACCGGTGGTCGTGCCGCCTCCGCCGCCGGTCGTGCCGCCACCCGTGGTGCTCCCGCCGCTGGTCGTGTTGCTGCCGCCTCCGCAGCCGCACTGCAGAACAACTGCTGCGATTAGGCTAATTAGAATGCCGGAAACCTGCTTCATGGGATGGTGCTGTCTCCGCCGAACAAGCTATTGAAGACAAATTTTCCTGCATCGAGTTCTCTTCATGCCAACCTTGGATGGCCAGTTCCAGCCCTAGAGTTGCTCTGCGAATCGGATTGAGACTGGCCACGAAGTTAGCTGCCGTACCGGTTTCGGTCACACAAGCACAAAAAAGCCGGGCAGCATGGCGGAGGCGCAGGAACTCGTGCGCAGGGAGTGGGATTCTTCCCTGGGTGGTTCCGCTCCGCTGGGCGGTGTGGACTTTTTCTGACCGAGCTCACGGCGCTACCGGCGCCGGCCAGCAATACGCTTTCCAGCGCATTGTTTCCCGCCCCCTCGAGTGCTAAACTTTGGTTGGCCGAGAAGAAATTATCCATCATCTGTGCTCGAGCGGGAGTAGTTCAGCGGTAGAACGCCAGCTTCCCAAGCTGGATGTCACGGGTTCGATCCCCGTCTCCCGCTCCATCTTTTCAGCAAGTTAGAGACAGAGCATTTTCAGGCGTATTACGTAAAGTGAGAACTGGCCGACCGCCGACATGGAGTGAGGTCGTAATGTTTCGCCCGCCGACATCCTGCTAGAATTTGTCGACAATGCCGTCTCCGTTCGGGAGAGCTTCTTCTGCAAGACAGAAAGGAACTTTGTCGTTATGAAAATAATGTTCAAGGGTCTGTTGTGTCTGGCGCTCGCCGTTTCTTCGCTCAGCGCGCAGAATAGCCAAGACAAAAAATCTTCGCCTGCCGGTCTCCCTCCGCTGATTGACCGCGAGCTGATCTTCGGCAATCCAGAAATTTCAGGCGCGCAGCTCTCGCCGGACGGAAAGTATATGGCTTTTCAGAAACCATGGAAAGACACGCGCAACATTTATGTGAAGCGCGTGAACGAGCCTTTCAGCGCGGCGCGCCTGCTTACCGCGGAAGCCAAGCGCCCGATCGCAGGTTATTTCTGGAGCCTCGACGGCAAATACATTCTTTACGCCAAAGACAATGACGGCGATGAGAACTACAACGTCTATGCCGTCGACCCGGCGGCCAGGCCGGCGGCTGGTGCAGATGTTCCCGAGTCGCGCGACCTGACTGGCCTGAAGGGCGTTCGCGTGCAGATCGTGGATGTACCCAAGAACGATCCCGACACTATTTACATCGGCCTGAACGACCGCGACAAGGCATGGCATGATCTCTACAAATTGAAGCTTTCCACTGGCGAGAAGACCCTGGTGCGAAAAAACACCGAGCGCATTGCCAGCTGGAAGTTTGACGTTCAGGGCAACCTGCGCCTGGCGTCGCGATCCTCCGAGAACGGCGATACGGAAATCCTGCGCGTCGATTCCGACAAATTTACTCCGATCTACTCGTGCAACGTGTTTGAAACTTGCGATACGATTCGTTTCCAAAAAGACGGTAAGCGAGCGTACATGGAAACAAACAAGGGCGCCGATATGGACCTGAGCGCGCTGGTGTTGTTCGACCCGCAAACCGGAAAAACGGAGATGGTGGAATCCGATCCGCTCAAGAAAGTGGACTTCAATTTCGCCGTCTTCTCCGAGGCGACCGACGAGTTGGCGATTATCTTGTACCAGGATGACCGAGTGCGCCGCTATTTCAAAGACAAAGGGTTCGAGGCCGATTTCAAATGGCTCACGGGCGAGTTGCCAGGGAAAGAAGTCAGTCGGACTTCGGCTACGCTGGATGAGCAACTCTGGCTGGTGAATGCCTTTAGCGACACCGAGCCGGGTGAGACCTACCTCTTTGACCGCAAGACGCACAAACTCACACTGCAATATAAGGTGCGTGAAAAGCTGCCGCGCGATTCGCTGGCGGAGATGAAGCCGGTGCAATACAAATCGTCGGACCAGTTGGAGATTCCAGCTTATCTCACGCTGCCCAAAGGCATTCCCGGCAACAACTTGCCTACTATCATTTTCCCCCATGGCGGACCGTGGGGCCGTGACGTGTGGGGCTACAACGGATATGCCCAGTTTTTTGCCAACCGCGGCTACGCGGTATTGAGTATGAACTTCCGAGGCTCTACTGGGTACGGCAAGAAATTTCTCGATGCCGGCAACAAGGAATGGGGCCGCAAGATGCAGGACGACGTTACCTGGGGCGTGAAGTACCTGGTCGACGAAGGCATTTCCGATCCCAAGCGCGTCGGAATCTTCGGTGGTTCCTACGGCGGATATGCCACGCTGGCCGGCGTGGCTTTCACGCCCGATCTATATGCCGCGGCAGTGGAACTGTTCGGTCCATCGAATCTGATCACGCTGATGGAGTCGATTCCGCCCTACTGGGAGTCCATTCGCGTGATGTTCTACCAGCGCATGGGCGATCCCAGGACGCCGGAAGGCAAAGCGTTGCTGATCGAGCGATCTCCGCTCACCTCTGCCGCCAAGATCAAGACCCCGCTGATGATTGCGCAGGGCGCTAACGATGCCCGGGTCAACCATGCTGAGTCGGAGCAGATTGTCGTTGCCCTTCGCGACCGCGGATTCCCGGTGGAATACCTCCTGATTCCCGACGAAGGGCACGGCTTTGCCCGTCCGGTAAATAATATGGCGTCGACCATGGCCACAGAGAAATTTTTCGCCCAGTATCTGGGCGGCCGCTACCAGGAAGGCGGAACGCCGGAAGTGGTGGCACGCCTGAAGGAGATTACGGTCGATCCCAAAACCGTTGTGCTGGCCAAGAAAGTGGACGCGAGTTCAGTCGGCGTGCCCAAACTGGCGATGGATCTGCAACCTGGCACGTACAAATATCAAGCCAAGATTGAAGCCGCCGGGCAGCAGGTGTCGCTCACTGTCTCAACTACGATCGCAGAATCCGGCGGCGTCTGGACTGCGACAGACGTGATGGAGACCCCCAACGGAACCGTGACCGAAATATCCACGCTGGAAAAAGGAACCTTGATCGCGCGCAAGCTCAACATGAAACAGGGGCCGGTAGCGGTCGACCTCAATTTCAGTGGCGATAAGGCGGTCGGCAACATCAACACGAACGGACAGGACCGCGCTATCTCGGTCGACTTGGGTGGGCCGCTTTTTGCTGATGCTGGCGCCGCCAAGCAGTCCATCTCGTGCCTGCCCTTGGCCGAGGGCTACAGCACCACATTTCGAAACTTTGACGTCCAAAAACAAAAGGTAAAGCTGATGCAATTAAAGGTTTCCGGCGTCGACCAGGTAACGGTTCCTGCCGGAACTTTTGAAGCGTACAAAGTGGAGATTTCTTCGGCCGATGGTGGCGCGGACAAGGAAACGCTTTGGGTAGCCCGGGATTCCCACAAGGCTGTCAAGGAATCCGCGGTTTGGAGTTCCATGGGCGGAGCCGTACTGACACAGGAATTGGTGCCGTAGGGTTTTCATGAGCGCAGCGTTATTCTTTATTGGTTGGCCTGGGTCTTGAACTGCTGTGCGGTTCCGACGAAAAACTCTTCGTATTTTCGTTTGCCTGAGGCGCCGGAGGCTTCTCCATTGATTTTGCCCCAAATCAAAGAATCTGGCAGTGAGCGCGTACCCTGCGCAGAATAGTAATAGTAGTGATCCTGCGCCCAGCCGTACTGCTCGGCCGACGAGGTTCGCAGTACTCCATCGGCGGGGATTCTGAGAACGTACTCGCCGCCATCCATCGGTAAAGGCGCAGCACCCTGCACCTCGAACTCGATTCGTATCCAACCTGTATATCCTTCAGGAATTAGAAACCGTGATGAGCGCAGACGGTTATGCCGTGCGCCGAGACCCAGCCAGAGTCCTACGGCAATCAACAGTGCGAGGCCAAGGGAGCCTACGATGATTCTCGTGGGCTGGCTCGCGGCGGTTGGGAAAATCCAATTCGGGGCGGCGCCTTCTGTTTGCCGGAAGCTGACAATTGCGGAGTACACGGTGGCAAGGGTAAGAAGAGCGATGGCTAGGTAGGGCAGTATCATCTGCTCTGAGAGCGTGGGCCCGCATGCAAAACGTGATTGGCAGAGAGAACCCTGGGTTTGTCGACTTTGGTCCGGACAAGTTTCGCGATTGCGGGACCGTAGAAAGACCAGATCAGAAGGGAAGCGACCAACGCGACTTTGGCCGCAGCATGGGGCTTAAAAAGGCTGATGAACGCGGCAATCATGAGGCAGAACGATCCCAGCAAAGATACGAGCTCCAATGGATTAAAAGGAACTCCGTACAAAGTCATCGCCAGTAGAGTGTAGAGATTGAATCCAGTGATCATAGCTGCGACGAAATAGAGGCAAAAGGGAAGCATTCTGAGAATGATACAGGTAACAGTTTCCTGCGCAGGTTAGTAGCTGGTTCGCTCCGGCCACCCTCTTCCCGACCGGCGCCTAGGGCTGCACCCCAATCTCAAAGTTCAGGGTGGAGAGAGACAGCCGATACTGGTACTGAGCGTTGACATAGCCGATGGCGGCATCGGTCTGCTGCAACTGTGCCTGACTGAGTTCGACGATCGAGCCCAAGCCAAGCTGGTAACGGCCCTGGGCGAGAGTCAATCCCAAGTCGGCTTCCTTGGCGAGTTCCGCTTCCACGCCGACGCGCTGAAATGCCGTATTCGTTGCTAGCCACGCCGTGCGAACATCGCGCACCACCTGGTCGCGCAGATCCCGAGTGCTCTCGGCCGCAGCTTTTGCTTTGTAATTTGCTTCCGAAGCTTCCGCAGTGAAAAGGAAGCCATTAAAGATTGGAACGCTCATATTGACGCCGATGGCGCCGTACCAGCTGGAAATGAAATAGTTAGGAAAGCAGCCACCGATGCAGTCGGGACGCACCGGAGTGACTCCCGCTATACCAAGAGCGCTGATGGTAGGGAAGAGCTGTTCGCGCTGAGCGCGACGGAACTTTTCCGCCGCCTGTTGACCATAGGTGAGCGCTTGCAGATCGGGACGTTGCTGCATAGCGGTATTGATGAGTACGTCCACATCCGGAGGCGGTGGCGGAAGTTGCGTGTCCTCTTCGGTCAATTCGTAGGTGACCTGTTTGTCGAAGCCAAGGATAGCCGTGAGCGCAGCGATCGTCGAATCGACATTGTTCTCTGCGTCGAGTTGCAGCAGCTTGGCTTGAGAAAGATTCACCTGAGCAAAGGCCAGATCCAGGCTTGATTTCAGCTTGTTCTTCGTCAGTTCGTCGATTTGATGCTCTACTGACCCGCGAGTGCTCACGGTTTGTTGCGCGACCTTGAGCAGAGCCTGGGCCTGCAGGGCGTTGTAAAAAGCCTGGTCCGTGGCGAGAACGATATCTTCGGTGGTGGCCAGCGCATTGGCGTTTTGCGCCTTTTCCTGGAGCTTTGCAGAGGACACCAGGTTAAGGGTACGCCCAAAGTCGGTGATGAGCTGGCCGAGCGTGACGCCAGCGCCCGCATGTTCAAGCAGACGAGATGCCGTGAGCGCTCCCGCGCCGATGCGGCTGCCTTCATTGGCGTCGACTGCGGTAACGGCGCCATTGAAATTGGGAAGTTCTGCCGCCCTGGTCTCGCGATAGATCTGATGTTGTGCCAGCGCAAGCAGACGCCCCACACTGATGCGAGGATTGTTCTTGATGGCCAACTGCTCCGCCTGGGTGCGGGTCAAACGCAATCGCGTGTCGGCGCCTGGAGTCGGCGCGGCTGACGACACTTGAGGATCAACGGAGGAAGCCGACTGAGATCCGGCGCCGCGCGGGAAGCTGGCGCCCAGCGCCACTTGAACCTCCGGAGGCAACGCAATGTGCGTCAGATTTTGCGTGAATTGCGGCTGCGGGGCGGAAGGTAAATTTTCGGTTGAACCCGATTTGTCGGGAGTTTGCGCTAAGCCGGCCGGGGGCAGAACCGCCCACACAATCGCCAGTAGTGTACAAAGCAGGAAAATATTGGCCCTCGTCATCGGGTGGCCTCTCACTTCATGAGGTGCCGCGTGGGTCGCTGAGCGCTTCCGGGAAGCGGAGGATTTCTGCTTCATTGCGCCGGCTCCGGCGTCGAGATCCCCGCGTTCTTCGCACCGCGTTTGCCATAAACCAACAGATAAGCGGCGGGCACGATGAAGATTGTTAATACCACTGAAGAGGTCAAACCTCCGATGATGGCCTTGGCCATTGGGGCGTACTGTTCCGCGCCAGTCCCCATTTTCAGCGCCATCGGAATCATCCCGATAATGGTCGCCAGAGAGGTCATCAAAATAGGCCTTAGGCGCACCCGGCACGCGGTGATCACTGCATCGGCCGGCGTCATTCCCTGGCGCTCAAGGTTGTGAGCGAAGTCGACAATCAGGATGCTGTTCGAGTCGGCGATACCGACCAGCATCAACACTCCCATCAGCGACATAACGTTCAATGTGCTGTGGGTGAGCGGCAGGATGATGAGCACCCCGACAAACCCCATGGGAATTGCCAGCATGATCAGGAAGGGATCAATGAAAGATTTGAATTGCGCCGTCAGGATCAGGAACAGCAGAAGAAAAGAAATCAGGAACCCGAAGGCGAAGCTCTTAAATGAAGCCTCCATGCCCTGGACCATCCCGCGCAGATTCACACGCACGTTGGAAGGAATCTTCTCCTTCGCGAGAATATCGCGAATGGCACTGGTCACGCGGCCAAGATCTTCTCCGTTGGGCGTGACAAAGATATCGACGGCTCGCTGGATCTGATAGTGGTCCACTTCCGTTGGGGTCAGCACCTGCTTCACGTCGACAACATTCTTGAGGACCGTAGTTGGCCTGTTTTGCCCAGCACATGCCCAGGACGAGCGGCCGCCTCCGGGCTGGGGCGGGGGAGGACCAGCGGGGCCGCAGCTCAGTTCCGCTCCGCTCCCTGGATCGCGCAGCGGAATTTGTCCCAGGTCGGCCATATTGTGAATGGCGGCGGCGCCATGTTCAAAGTACTGGACGGTAAGGTAGTAGTCGTTTCCGCTACGGCGGTCGACCCAGTAATTGGGGGCGATCATGTAGTTGGAATTGAGCGCGGTGATGACGTTATCGACTACGTCTTTTTGCGTCAGCCCTAACTCACCTGCATGTACGCGATCCACGTCGAGTCGCAGAGCCGGATAATTCATATCCTGCGGAATGAAGACCTGGCCGACGCCATGCAACTCGCGAAAACGAGTGGCCAAGGTCTGTGCGATGCCGTAGATCTGGTCCAGATCAGGGCTGCTGACCTGTACGTCAATGGGGGCAGGCGCCCCCGAATTCAAAATGGCATCGACCATCGAACCACTGGAAAAGAATGTGCGAATATCGGGGAACTGGCTGGCCATCGCCTTTTGCACCCGGTCCATATATTCGAAACTGCTGAGGTGGTGCGATTCGTTCAGAGCCACCTGGACGGTTGCGGTGTAGGGCCCAGAGTTAGTGGTGTAGAGCGAAGAAAAATCAGGGACGACGCCAATGTTGGAGACGATGCGCTTGAAATCTTTTGGTTCTACCTGGTGCCGGATCAAGTCTTCCACCTTTGCCACGTATTGGTCTGCGATCTCAATGCGGGTGCCAGTGGGGACCTTCATATTGATGGTGAACTGTCCGGCATCCGTCTTGGGAAAAAACGCCAGCCCCAGCAGTGGATAGATCGCCAAGCTGGCCAGAAATACGCCACTCAAAATTGCAACCGTAAGCCCGGGACGTACCACCGCCCGCCTCACCCAGTACTCGTAATAATCCAAGACCTTGTTGAACGTCCGGTTGAAGCGGGCATTGAACCTGTCCATCCAGGAGTGGGTGTCTGCTGCGGTCGGTTCGACGTCATACCCAGCCTCTTTCGCATCCTCTTTTTTCGCGTGCTCCGGGATGTGGTGTACGGCCTTCAAGAAGCGCGAGCAGAATAACGGAATCACCGTCATCGCCACCACAAACGAAGCCAGCAGCGACAGGCAAAATGCCAGCGCCAATGCCGAGAAGAGAAACTTGGCAACGCCATAAAGAAATATGACAGGGAAAAAGTCGACGACATCCACCAGGGTCGCGGCCAAGACGGCCAGATTTACTTCGGCCCCGCCGACCTCGGCGGCGATCATGGGCGCGGCGCCCATTTCCAGATGGCGGTAAATGTTCTCAAGAGAAATGACGGAATTGTCGATCACACGCGAAAAAGCCAGCGCCATTCCGCCCAGGATCATCGTGTTGATGGTCCCGCCCATCAGGGCCAGCACCACGAACGCGGCCAGCGCGGATAAAGGAATGGAGAGCAGCACTGCTGTGGTGGCGCGGAAGCTTCCCAGAAATACGAGGATCATCAGGCTGGTGAGGATCAGCCCCAGAAAACCCTCGTGCAGTACGGTATCGATCGCCTCCTTTACGTACACCGACTGGTCAAAGACAATGCTGGTCTTCATCTGGGCGGGGATATCGTAGAGGTGCTTGATGAGTTGGCGGACACCGTCCACCACGGCGATGGTGTTGGTATCGCCGCCCTGCTTCATGATGGGGATGTAGGCGGATCTTTGGCTATCAATTCGCACGATGTTGGATTGAATGCCGTGAGCGTCCTCCGCTTTGCCTACATCGTTCACCGTCACCCATGAGTTCCCTTTCACTTTGAGAGGGACTTCCCCCAACTGCTTCATGTTGTCAACCAGGCTGTTGGAGTAAACGAAGTAATCGTACGGTCCCATCTTTACGTCGCCTGCGGGCAGGATCAGGTTTGAATCGTTGACCGCGGCTACCACGTCCATCACGCTCAATTGACGGGAAGCAAGTTTGTAGGGATCGACGTAGACCATGATCTGGCGGTAGATTCCGCCGAACACGGCAGGAATTTCGGTGCCGGGCACAACCGCGATCTGGTTGCGAATCTGGAACTGGGCGTAGTCGTGAAGCTGAGTTTCGCTGAGTCCTTCGCCTTTGACGGTAACCAGCGCCACGGGAAGGCTGGAAGCATCGAACTTGAGAACCACGGGAGGCAGAGTCCCCGGTGGCAAACGCTTCAAGTCGGCGAGCGCCAAGTTGGACAGCTGGCTTACGTCAGCGTCAGCACTTGTTCCCGGCTGGAAGTAGACTCGGATGATGCTGACGCCTAACATCGACCGTGATTCCATGTGGTCCACGCCGGATGCCAGAGTAAAGAATCGTTCCAGAGGATCGGTGATGTCGGTTTCAATATCCTCCGGCGGCATGCCGGTGTAGAACGTGGCCACTACGACTTCGGGCAGATTGATCGGGGGGAATAAATCGACCGGCATCCGCGCCAGACTGGTCACGCCGATGACCAGAAGTGTCAGGCAGATTACGATGATGAAGTAAGGATTGCGAATCGAAAACCCTGGCATAAAGTTTGTCCGGTTACACCTGCAGCCCTAATCAGAGTTGGCTATCTGCAAACGTCTACTGTGTGCTCTCCTCGTGGTACTGCATCATGGGTACTTCCTGGGGATGAACTTTTTCTCCGGCTTTCAAAGCGCTGCGATCGCTTACCACGACCAGCTCGCCCGGACTCAATCCCGAGGCAATTTCGACATCGCTCGCGGTCTCCAGTCCTACTTGCACGGCTCGGTCCTGCAGCACGCCATTCCCGTCGACCAAAAGAACGGTGGTCTTCTCGCCTTCGTGGTTCAGGGCCTGGATGGGTATAGTCGGAACATCGTGTTCTTCTTCAAGATTCAATTCTGCGTCCGCGTAAAGACCCGGCAGCAAAACT
Source organism: uncultured Acidobacteriaceae bacterium (assembly GCA_963818865.1). GTDB lineage: Bacteria > Acidobacteriota > Terriglobia > Terriglobales > Acidobacteriaceae > Sulfotelmatobacter. The sequence continues at coordinate 69,206 of CAWFTQ010000008.1, read as the reverse complement.
CGTTGCGGATTGGAAACGTCCACTTCGGTGTGCATGGTGCGAGTGTCTTCGCGCACGTCCACGGAAAACCGCGCCACTTTGCCGGGAAAAGTCCGGTTCAGGGAGGGAACACGAACGTCTACATGATCCCCAATATGGATGTATCGAACGTAAGATTCCGGAACTGGGATCACGAGCCGGAAAAGATCGTCTTCCGACAAGCGGACGATGGGCATCGCCTGAGTACTCGAACCGGTTCCCGCCTGCACCAACGTGCCGAGGTTTGCAAAACGCTCAGTTACCACTCCAGGAAACGGCGCCGTGATCTTCGAATAATCGAATAGACTCTGGTCGTGAGACAGCTTCGCCTTGGCCACGGCCATCTGGCTCTGGGCAGCCTCCAGAGCGGCTTGTCCGGCATCCACCTGCGAGGATGCCGCCAGATCCTTACCCTGAGCGTCGTCCACTTCCTGCTGCGCGACGATTCCGGGCTGGCTCTGAAAGACTCCGTTCAGACGCGTATATTGAAGGTGAAGCGCGTTGTACTGCGCCTGATAGCGCGACAACTCGTGTTGGGCGCGGTTCACCTGATTCGCCGCATTCTTAATTTCCGCCTGGTCTTCCTGGAGCTGCGCCTCGAGCTCTGGAATCTCCAGGATCGCCATTACCTGGCCGGCCTTCACGTGGGTTCCGTAGTCAACGAACAATTTTTTTACGTATCCGGATTCCTTCGCGTACACATCAATCTCCTGGAAGGGCACCAGTTCGGAAGACAATGTGATTTGCCGGCCAAGCGACTTTTTCACTACTCTGGTCACGCCAACCGTTACCGCCGGTCCGCTCGCTTGCACGCGCTCGTTGTGACCACCGGAGCACGAAGCTAAGCCGATACCGAGCGCAGTCAGGAGGCTCGCGATTGCAAAGAAAAGCAACCGCCTCGATCTGAACTTGTTACTGAAGCTGGTACCACCGTCACTCATCGAGTTGTCCCTTCGCCAGACTCGCCATCCGATTCCCTAACGCAGTGTTTTCACAACGGCTCGCAACTTTTCAACCGAAAAATCCCCTGACCGGCAAAAGTCGATAACCTTTTGCTCCGTCTTTTGCAATCGATCGGCTGCGGCCGGCACCTGGGGAGCGATCTCGGCAGGAACCGTTAAAATGCCGTGCTGGTCTCCGTGCAATAAATCTCCGTGCCGCACTTCCATACCGCCGACGTAGACCGGTTTCCCAATCTCGAAGATGTGGGCGTAAGCGTGGGAGACGGCCACGCAGCCGGCGAACAACTGCATCCCCATCTTGCGCACGGACGGCAATTCGCGCACGGCCCCGTTGGTCACATAGGCGACGCAACCCAGGGCCTTCAAAATCGCCGCATGCATGTCTCCCAGAAAAGCTCCTCGTCCCGGGGGATTGTCCATATCCTGCAACACCAGAATTCGTGGGGTGGGAACCTCGAGAATGCTGTTCCAGAAATCCGCACGGTCGCGGAACGTGCCCCCGCCGATCGGGGGCTCCCCGCAGCTCAGGCGCGCTGTGGCCGCATAGCCGACAGTTGGGGGCGCGTCCTCGAACATGCATCGAACTCGCGCATCGGCAAATCCTGTGTTATGCAGCCTGACATTGAACGATTCAATCGCGTTAGCGACCATGCACGTGTCGAAATGGCGCAGAGCGTCAAGGTCCTGTTCCGTCAACAAAGGTGCAAACGCCATGCCATTTCCTTTCAGAAAACTGAACCTGGAGTCCACTGCAGCGCAACTTATGGGCTTCGGTAACCCTATCTCCGACCGATGCGGGCTACAAAATAACTGCTATGAAGATGCCAGTCCTCCGGTCGGTGGCTACCAAAATTTTTCCAGGGTCTGGACTCCAAATGCAGCAACCGCAATCTGCTATCCCGGAGCTGCTTTGTCGATAAAATCCAAAGCCGCGAACATTCAGTAGGATTCGACCAGTAGGATTCGACAGCTAGAAAACTATGAAAAAGATTTAAGAGCAGGAGGAGGCCGATTATAGAGGCGTTCGTCACAAACGAGACTTCGCACCGGAGGCCCAGCCGGTGAGATTCTCGGATAAAAACTGGGAACCTGAAGAACCGTAAAGCTGAATACCGGAGGCATCCAGATCGCGGCATTCTTGGCAAGCCGCTGCCTTTTCGCATCCGCGGCTACATGCGTCTGGATGGTTCTTACTGAATTCGAGGCATCCCAAGGGGAAGAATAGCGGGTCGCCAAGCTCACGGTCAGCGATCCCACCGCGATCAGCACAACGACCAGACTGCAAATTTGGCGGCGCTGAGCTTTGAAATGGTTTAACGGTGGCATCTTACCTGAGCGTTACAACTGGTTGTTTGTAGCACAGACAATTCAACTGCCGCAAGTCGAGGAACCACAAGCAGCCACATCCCCCAGCTTGTTAGATAACGCTAGCTTCAACTTGGTTGTACGATTTCTCGCGGTTTCATGCCGGCAGGTTCTTGGGGATGGAACGGCACGGCCCGTCTAGCGATAGTAAAATCATCAAACTTGGCGGTGACACCCTTAACCATCTTCGGGTTGTTCGCAGTAACGGCGATGCTCATCTGCTACGCCTTAGAGGCGCGGAGCCGATGGTTCATTCTTGCCTTTGCCGCGGCCTGCGTGCTCGGCTCCGTCTACGGCTTTCTGCAAGGAGCTTGGCCGTTCGGATTGGTCGAAGCGGTCTGGTCTGGAGTGGCGATACGCCGGTGGGCTTTAGCGGCACGCTCGAAGTGATCCCGTGTCGCCTCGCTAACCACGCTGGTCTCGCCGCAATTCTTCCAGCATTTTGGGATCGATGTTGCCACCGCTGATTATGGCCACATTGAGCTTCGTCTTCGGAAGTTGGTCGCCGCGGAACAGGAAGCCGGCCACGGCTACCGCTCCGCTGGGCTCAGCCACGGTGGCTGGATTTAAAGCCAGCAGTCGAACCGCTTGGCGAATTTCTTCTTCGCTTACGGTGACAATATCGTCGACGTAGCGCCGGATGTGCTCGAAATTGATCGGCCCGATGCTCTGCGTTCGCAGTCCGTCGGCAATGGTGCGCGACACCTCGCCGGCAGGGAACTGAACGATCTTTCCGGCACGCAGGCTGGCTTGCGCATCGCCTGCCAATTCCGGTTCCACGCCGATTACTTTTATTCCATGCTTGCTCAACTTAATGGCCGCCGCCACGCCGCTGATCATCCCTCCCCCACCGACGGGCGCGAAAACCGTTTCGACTTCCGGCAGATCCTCGAGAATCTCCAATCCCATCGTCCCCTGGCCGGCGATGATCTGCTGGTCGTTGTATGGAGGCACGATTACATATCCATGCTGTGCGGCTAGTTCTTCCGCTTTGAGTTGGCGCTCGGCGCTGCCCGGGCCGACAATAACGATGTCCGCGCCCAGCGCCGCCGTAGCCTGGCGTTTGATCGCGGGAGCATTGTCCGGCATCACGATGATGGCTTTTACGCCAAGCGCACGCGCCGAGTAGGCCACGCCCTGCGCATGATTGCCGCTGGAATAGGAAATCACTCCGAGCTTGCGCTCTTCTGCCGACAGGGACGCGATCTTGTTGTAAGCTCCCCGGAGTTTGAATGCGCCGATGGGCTGCTGGTTTTCGGGTTTGAGGAAGAGGCGGCGGGCGTTGGATTCTGGATGGTGGAATTCGATCAAACGGGTGCGGGTGGTGATGCCGTTGAGTCGGGCTTGGGCGGAGCGGACGTCGTCAAGGGTAACCATGCCTGTTCATTATCACCCAGTTACCCAAACGCCGCGAGCCATTGAAGTTGACATCATGATGTCTAGTATGGTAGCATCATGATGTGCGAACTACTCTTACCTTGGATGATGACGTAACCGCCCTGCTGAACAAGGAAGTGCGCAAGTCCGGCGAACCCTTCAAACAGACAGTGAACCGCCTCCTGCGCCTGGGATTAATGGCATCGAAGCAACCCGCGCCAAAACCATTCAAGGTGACGCCGATCAATCTCGGGCTGCCTCGAGATTTCGATAAAGTGGAAGATCTAATCGAATACCTTGAAGGGCCAGAGCACCGGTGATCGTTTGCGATGCGAATCTTCTAATTTATGCCTATAACACTGGCTCGGCCCGTCACGCCAAGGCGCGCGCATGGCTGGAAAGAATCTTCTCCGGGATCGAAGTGGTGGGACTTCCATGGCAGGCCGCTTCTGCTTTCTTGCGGGTCATGACGAACAGGAATTTGCCGGGAGAGCGCTTTGAATCGGTGCAAGCGACGCAGATTGTTGATCTTTGGCTGGCCCGCTCCAACGTACGAGTGCTGATACCAGGAGACCACTATTGGCCTCTATTTCGGCGGATGTTGATCGAAGGACAGGCCTCAGGGGCGCTGGTGAGCGATGCGGAGATTGCTGCGTTGACGCTTGAATACGGAGGGGTGCTCTATACGGCGGATCGGGACTTCGCAAGGTTTCCAGACCTACGTTGGAAAAATCCGATTAGTTAGCGCGAAACTCCAACGGGATAGTCGATCAATAAGCTTTCACTCCTCCACGGCTATCCCCCACGAAAACATTAAAGGGAACATGGAATATTGCCGGATCGGGTTCAGAACGAGAGAGACCGACTACGCGAATCGCATGCCCTCCCGCGCGGGTGCGGGTTGGTTAAATCTCCAAGATTACCGGCATAATCAGCGGTCGTTTCTGGGTCTGCTTCGAAATGTAGCGCTTCAAATCGGCACGGATTTTCTCTTTGATCACGCCGTAGTCGGCTTTTTCTTCTTCGCTGGAATGGGCCAAGGTGTCTTCGACGATGCGCCGGGCTCCATCCATCAAGCCGTCTTCGCCGGGATTAAATCCGCGGGTGACGATCTCTGGCGTAGTTTCCACGCGGCCTGTCAGTTTATTGATGGCGATGATGGGCAGCACGATGCCATCTTCGCTCAAGTGCCGCCGGTCTTTGATAATTAAATCTTCAACCACGTCCGTTCGCGATCCGGAATCGATGCAGACGCGGCCAACGTTGACTTTCCCAGCCTTGCGGGCGTTGTGTTCGTCGAACTCGAGAACGTCCCCGCTTTCGATCAGCATTACTTTGCCTACGGAACTGTGCATGGCTCCGGCCATTTCCGCATGCAATTTCAACTGACGGTACTCGCCATGGATAGGAATGAAGTACTTCGGCCTTACCAGGTTGATAATCAACTTTAATTCTTCCTGGCTGGCGTGCCCGCTGACATGAATCGGAGGCGTAGTACCGTTCTCGTAAATGACATACGCCTCCCGGCGGAAGAGATGATCGATCATGCGATAGATCGTCTTCTCGTTACCGGGAATGATGCGAGAAGAGAGCACCACCGTATCGCCTTTCTCGATCTTGGCGTGCTTGTGGTTATCGACGGCTGCGCGCGAGAGGGCGGACATGGGCTCGCCCTGAGTGCCGCTGATCATCACGCAGATTTTTTCCGGCGCGAAATTCTTCATCTCGCCGGGATTGATTACGAGCCCGTCGGGAATTTCCAGGTAGCCGAGATCTTCCGCGATTTCGGCTGAATTGTTCATGGAGCGGCCAACGAATGCAACCTTGCGTCCATGCTGGTGGGCCAATTCCACCGCCAGCCGGATGCGGTGAATGGAAGAAGAAAAACATGAAATGAACAGGCGGCGTTGGGTGTGCGCGAAAACTTCGTCAAATTTGCGTCGCACCGCGCGCTCGCTGGGCGTGTATCCCTTGCGCTCAACGTTGGTCGAGTCCTGAAACAGCGCCAGCACGCCCTGCTTGCCGTATTCCGCAAAGGAATGCAGATCGAAGAGATGATTATCCGTGGGGGTGGGATCGACCTTGAAGTCGCCAGTGTGGATGATGACACCAAGTGGAGTATGAATCGCGAGCGCCACACAATCCACCAGACTGTGCGTCACGCGGATGGGATGAATGGTGAAGACGCCCGCTTTGAAGCGCTCACCGGCACGGATTTCACGCAGGTCCGCATCTTCCAGAAGCCCGTGCTCATCAAGTTTGTCTTCGACATAAGCCAGCGTGAACTCGGTTCCCCACACCGGCACTTTGAGTTCGGAAAGAATCCAGGGCAGAGCGCCAATATGGTCTTCATGGCCGTGGGTGAGGATGATGCCGCGCACTCGCTGGCGATTTTCGATGAGGTAGGAAATGTCGGGGACCACAATGTCCACGCCGAGCAATTCAGCTTCGGGGAACATCAAGCCCGCATCGATCACAATAATGTCGTCGCCCCAGCGGACCGCCATGCAGTTCATACCGAACTCGCCGAGGCCCCCTAGTGGGATGATCTGCAGTTTTCCAGTTGGCATGGGGTACCGTTGATGCTAGCAGACTGTGTCACAAACCGTACAGAGCGATTCCGCCATTTCTACGCGATCTCCGATGGTATTCCCTCCGTTTCTGGGCTAAGGTTAGAGCAATGGCCGATGCGGCATCAAAATCGTGGCTGCGCCTTCGCGTGGAGAAGACTGTTGCGAAAGGCCTGACGCGGGCCTACTCCACGGTGCAGGTCGATCCGCAAAAGTTTTTGCTGCAACTACGCACCGCCTACAGGCTGCCCATCAGCGGCTATCACGGAGTGTATTCGCTGGAAGTCGGCGAGCTCGACAGGGTGGCCGACAATCTCATTCGCGGAGGGATGAAACTTGCTGCCGCGGAGGGCGCGGGCTTCGGCTTGGGCGGATTGATCACGATTATTCCTGATCTTGGAATTCTTTCCGCCATCACGATGCGCACGATTCAGAAGCTCAGCCTGGTTTATGGCTTCCAGTTCAACACGGACAATGAGATTGCCGAGCTGTGGATCGCCGCTGCCAGCGCGGCCGGAGTCGACATCAGCCGCGAGTTGCTGGAGAAGGAAGTGGTCAACAAATTTGTCCCGCGCGTCATCCAGCGGATTGCCGCCCGCGCCAGCGCTGAGGTGGTGGAGAAGTGGGCGGGGCGAATGATTCCTCTCGTCAGTTCAGCGTTGGGTGCGGGTTTGAACTACTGGTTTGTGCGCGCCTGGGGCGAGCGCGCCAAGGCTCACTTTCGGCGGAGATATTTACAGGTGCGGCAGCAATCTCGACAGGAAGTTTTGGATACAGCTGAGCCGCGGATTCTGCCGGCGCAGACCGTTTAGCGGGCAGCGGAGATTTTCCCGGCCTTTGTCTCGCACTTGCCCGTCACTTTTCGAGCACTCGATGACATGCTCCGCTGGTTTGATTGGGTGATCCAGCCGCTGTGGTACAAAAATAGGAATGACCAAAGTTTCCTGCGCCGCCATCCTGTTCGATCTTGACGGAATTCTCGTTGACTCCACGGGTTCGGTGGATCGGCAATGGCGAGCCTGGGCTCGAGAGCAGGCAATCGACGAAGAGACGGTGATCGCCATTGCGCACGGCGTCCGATCCATCGAAGTGATTCGAGCTGTCGCTCCGCATCTTGACGCTATCGCGGAGGCTCGCAAGCTGGAAAGCCGCGAGGCTGCGGACCCTGGTATTTCCGTGATGCCCGGCGCCATCGACCTCGTCCGCACGATTCCGGAAAATCAGTGGTGCGTGGTTACATCGGGAACTCGGCAATTGGCCAGCGCACGATTAGAACGCGCGGGCATACCGCGGCCGAAGGTCTTGGTCGCCGCGGATGACGTTGTCAACGGTAAGCCGCACCCAGAGCCATATCTGAAGGGTGCCGACCTGTTGGGGGTGAACCCGGCAGAGTGTCTGGTGATTGAAGACGCGCCTGCAGGAATCCGCTCAGCACACGCGGGGGGGATGAAAGTGATTGGACTGACCAGCACTTATCCCGCGGCCTCACTGGCCGAAGCTGATTTTGTCATTCCAAGGCTTGCGCACATTCAAGTTGGGCGGGATGGCACGCGGAACCTGACGGTCACAGTCGCGTAGATGCGCGGTGGTTCTATTCGAATCAGCGCAGCCAGTCTTCCAGTTCAATTCCTCTGTCCGTCTTTTCGTCGCGGTACTTCACAATCACCGGTGTGTATAAAGAGATTCCGGACTCCGCCGCTGCACCCTTCTTGACCGCGCGCGACCCCGGCACTACCACCGCGCCTTCCGGAACTTCGAGCGGCCCTTCCGATGTTGCGCGATAAACCTCACCGCGCACCAAGTCGTAGAGTGGCGTGGATCGGGTTAAAATTGTGCCCGCGCCCAGCACTGCCCGGGTGCGCACCAGCGTACCTTCATAAACTCCGCAGTTACCGCCGATCAGAACGTCGTCTTCAATAATGACGGGCGCGGCATTCACCGGTTCGAGCACTCCACCGACCTGCGCGGCAGCGCTGATATGCACGCGCTTGCCGACCTGCGCGCACGAGCCAACCAGCGCGTGGGAATCGACCATGGTGCCCTCGTCTACGTAAGCGCCCACGTTGATGAACATGGGCGGCATGCAGATTACCGACGGCGCCACATACGCTCCCAGGCGCACCGAAGAGCCACCGGGCACGATGCGCACGCGGTCTGCGACAGAAAATTGCCGGGCGGGGAAGGTGTCCTTATCGACAAATGTCAACGCGCCCGCGCCCGTCTCGGCCAGCTCGCCGAGCCGGAAGCCCAGCAGAATGCCGTGTTTCACCCAGGTGTTGACCACCCAGCGGCCGTCGATCTTCTCGGCGGCGCGGATCTTGCCCCGGGTGAGTGCGTCTCGGAATTCGAAAAACGCCGGGCGCGCTTCAGGATTATGCTCGACCTCGCCCAACGCGGCCAAACGCTCAATCGAAAGTTTCAGGGATTGCATGCGGGGAAAGTATAAAGGAAATGCAGAAGTGAAAAGTTAGAAGTCAGAAGTAGAGCCTTGAAGCGCAATTCTTACTTCTTCATTTTGACCTCTTACTTCTGCCTTCAAATACACTTGCACTCGCTGCGAATGAGCACGCCAGTCATACCATGCGCCGCCTCACGACCCAGGACCAGCGTGGAGTACGGTCCGTGCCAGCGCGCATGGTTGGCATCGTGCCCGGCGGGACGGCCTTTGCCTTGATTGCATTGCCCGCATGATCCGCGATGCAACACGATTTTATGCGGTCCGGCCACCCAGTTCTCATAGATATAAAATTCGGTCGCCTGTGGCCCTGGCGTTGCGGGCTTGGCGATCAGCCCAACTTCCATCACGACTCTTTGTAGCTTCGATCGCATGTCTCGGCGCATGGGCAGGAGCGGCAGACGGTAATTCTCCTCGATCCGGCCCATCATCGCGAGCACAGCCTTGACCGGAAGCGGGCTGGACTCAATGAAGTTCGCCTGCATCAAGGGCAAGTATTTGCGATGGATGCCGCGCGCTACGGCCCAGTCATTGTTGAGCGCGGCCCGCGTCATGGTTGCCATCTCGTGCGGAATCTCATTCGACGCCACCGATACCACTCCAACACCGCCAAGCGCTATTACCGGCAGCGTGACGGCATCGTCTCCTGAGAAAACCAGAAACGTCTCGGGTACGGAGTTAATCGCTTCAGCGATCTGCGTCATGTTGCCGCTGGCTTCTTTGACGCCGACGATATTTGGAATCTCCGCCAGCCGCGATAGGGTTGCGGGTTCGAGGTTCGCTCCAGTACGTCCGGGCACATTGTAAAGAAGGATGGGCTTGTCGCTCACCGCCTCCGCAATCGCCTTGAAGTGCCGGTACTGGCCCTCCTGCGTCGGCTTGTTGTAATAAGGAGATGCGGTGAGAATGGCATCGACTCCAGGCCGCGCGGCAACTTCTTTGGCTTTTTCCACGGCGTCGTGCGTGGAGTTCGAAGTCGCACCCGCGACGATGGGGACCCGCCCGGCCACCACCTCAATAGTCGTATCGATCACGTGCAGCCATTCATCGTGCGTGAGCGTCGGCGTCTCGCCCGTGGTTCCGCAGGGAACCAGAAAATCTATGCCGGATTCCACCTGCCACGCCACCAGGCTGCGCAGGGCAGCGTCATCGACGGAGCCATCCTGATGAAACGGAGTGACGAGCGCGGTACCACAGCCACGGAGTTGCATGGTAATAAGATAACGCGGAACAGGACTTCCTGCATGTGATAACGCAGGCTTATCGGCAGCAGGTCTTCGATAATTCGTTTCCGACAGGCTCGACGCACTGTGCTAAATTGATTGCTCGACGGGCCTATTATGCTGCTTGCAGTACTTGCGTTTGCTTTTTTCCAGGCTGTGCAGGAAGGCGGGATAACATACCTCGACCATCCTAGTCCCACTTCGGAGCTGACTCTTTTGAAGCTCGAGGTTGAGCGGCCGGCTGACAAGCGCACGGCACGATTCAGGTTCGACTGGCGCATTCCGGTGCCCAATGCTCCGTCTGATTTCAAGGTGTCCTACCGTCAGCCGTACATTGTTGATCTTGGCAAGGATTATCGTTTTGGCGGGCGCAGAGGCGCCCAAAATGCCATGATCCACCAGGAAGCCAACCACCTCTTCCCCGATCCCAGTTCGCTCTTGCCATTACCGGCTGGGGTTGTTCATCCGAGCGGCGGTTCCGAGGTCGACATCTCGGTTGACGGGAGCCCGCTGTGGTTCCCGTTTGATCGCTATCTGGTTGTTGGCGTCGTTGGGTTGGACGAATACGTTGATTGGCCTCCCGGTGGCATCATCGGCGGGATAGGCGCTAACTCTGCACCAAGCACCAGAACGGCAAGTAAGGGCGGCTGGGAGTATCAACCTATCGAGTTACCAGTCTTGACGTCGGTAGTTCCTTACATGACAGCAAGCTTCACTACGGAACTGCCGGAGCACCCGGGCTGCCGAGGGGCCGGAAATTCGCGCCACTGTGGGTCGTGATCCGTCTGAGTTTTGGGAAGGGCCAGGCTTCGTAGTAGTTGTCCACAGAAGCTATTTTGTAATCGCGTCTGCGTTGATCCTTGTCGGAGTAGGACTGATCTATGTGTTGCGAGTTTGGAGGTCGCGCCGAAACCGCGAATGGAATTCTCTGGAATTCGTCGTTTCGATACTTGCCCTGCGAGGGGCGTTCATGTTTGCGGGGGCTCCCCTAACCTTCACTTTATTCGATGCTTTTACAGTCGGATTGCTTGTAGCGTATGGAGTAGCATTCCTTCAACGAGGAGGGTCTCGGAGGAAGCCTGCTAGTTAACTCAGGTGAGTATAGGGATGAAGCAGAATATCGGACTATAACTCCCGCCACACGTCCTTAAACTCGTAGAATCCCTTCTTGCCGGCAATCCACTCGGCTGCGCGCACCGCGCCGTCGGCGAAACCCTGCCGGGACTTGGCGTCGTGACAGAGATAAATCCTGTCGGCGGAGGATTCGAGCAGGACCTCGTGCATGCCTACGACTTCGCCTTCGCGAAAGGAAGTGATTTCGATTTCGTCTTGATTGCCGCTGGCTTGGTGGATCACGCGCTGGAGGGCGATGGCTGTGCCGGAGGGCGCGTCTTTTTTTGTAGCGTGGTGGCGCTCGAAGATCTGTCCGGAGTACCCGTGATGCAGGGCCGCGGCGGCGGATCGCGCGACCTCTAGAAACAGATTTACACCGACCGAAAAGTTTGGCGCGTACACCAGGCCGGTGCCGTGGGTTTCAACCAAAGCCTTGATGCGATCCGCTTCTCCGTACCATCCTGTGGTGCCGACGACCATGTTCTTGCCGGCTTTCGTGCAGGCTTCGATATGGTCGACCACGCAGTGGGGGGTGGTGAAATCGATTACGACATCAACCTCGCGGAGCTTTTCTATGGTGAGGGCCGCGCCGTCGGCGTTTTCGGTCGCTCCGGCGATGTGGATATGGTGGCCGCGCTGGCGGGCGACTTCCGCTACCAGCGATCCTGTTTTTCCACGACCTAGTAATAGGATATTCATGATCAAAGCCTTTAACCGCTAAGTTCGCGAAGAACCGCCGCGAGGGATGCTACGAACCTATGCGAACACCTCTGGATCCAAGTCCTGAAAAAATGTTGTATGCAGGCGCTTGATGACCTCAGGAACTTCGTCTTCTTCGATGACGAAAGTCAGATTAATTTCGGAGGCGCCTTGCGAGATCATGCGAATTTTCTTGTCTTTCAGTTCGCCGAAAACGAGCGCGGCCACACCTGGCTTATCCCGCAGGCTTTCGCCGACCAGACAGACGATGGCTTTGCGGCCTTCATATTTCACGTCCGCGAGCTTGGCGAGATCGGCTGCCAGCGCGGGGATGGCCTGATTGGAATCTACGGTGAGCGAAACGCTCACCTCCGAAGTAGAGACTACGTCGACCGCAACCTTGTGCCGGTCAAAGGCCTCGAAAATCGCACGCAGAAAGCCGTGAGCCAGCAGCATGCGTGGGGCAGCCACGTCCACAATGGTGATGCGCTTCTTGGCGGCGATGGCTTTGAAAATGTTTTTTATCTGCGGGGCGCGAGTGGTAATCTTCGTCCCTTCGCACGACGGGTTCATCGAGTTCAGCACATAGACAGGAATATTTTTCTGGATCGCCGGCAGCACTGTGGCTGGATGGAGCACCTTGGCGCCAAAGTATGCCAACTCCGCCGCTTCGTCGAAGCTGATCACTTTTATGCGTCGCGCCTCCGGACAAATGCGGGGATCGGTGGTCAGAATCCCGTCTACGTCGGTCCAGATTTCAATCCGCTCCGCGCCCAGGCCTGCGCCCACGATGGCCGCGGAAAAATCTGAGCCGCCACGGCCAATGGTCGTGGTTATTCCGGCGCGGTTTGCTCCTACAAATCCACCCATCACCGGAACCTGACCGGCGTCGAGCAGCGGCTTTACTTTGGTTTGCAGCCGTTCGTTGGTTTCTTCCTGCTGCGGGACGGCCTGCATGTAACTGCTGTCGGTGACCAGCACCTCGCGCGCATCGACATATTCGCTGTTCAGGCCTTGCGCGGAAAATGCCGCTGCCACAATCTTGCTGGAAAGGATCTCACCAAACGCGGCAACGTGATCGGTGGTGCGCGGAGTCAACTCGCCGACCGCGGAAATGCCGCGCAGCAATTCATCGAGAGATTCGAAGTCGCTTCCCAGTTCCGAGTGGAAGTCTGTGAACAGCGCCGTGCCGAGCAGTTCGCTGGCGGTATTGTAGTGGCGCTCCTGCAGAGAGCGGCAAAGCTTCAGCGCGGTTTTGCGTTCGCCGGCTCCCGCCGCGCGAGCCATGGTGAGCAGCGTGTCGGTCACCCTGGCCATGGCGCTGACCACAACTACCGGCCTTCGGGGCAGGCGGTCTTTTACGATCACGGCCACACGCTCGATGGCCCGGGCATCTTCCACCGAGGTGCCGCCGAATTTCATCACGATCATCGGCGTGACTTCCTGGCGGAATTGCGGGAGTGCGGCTCAAATTTCATTCTATGAAATCGCGCTATGATTTTGCGAAGTAACCTTTGGCTTTAAGCAGTTCGGCATTCAGCACGGCCGCGCCCGCAGCTCCGCGGATGGTGTTGTGCGACAGCACGGTGAACTTCCAGTCCAGGACGCCGCAGGGCCGAAGCCGACCAACTGCGGTAGTCATGCCCGCACCAAGGTCCACATCGAAACGCGGTTGTGGACGATCCGCCGCCTCCATATACACCACGGGACGCTCCGGCGCGCTGGGAAGTTTCAGAAGCTGCGGCTCACTGCGGTAGTCGTTCCAAGCGGCAATAATCTCTTCGCGCTTGGCTTTGGTTTTTAACCGCACAGAAATCGATTCCGTGTGACCATCCTCCACCGCAACGCGGTTGCACTGCGCGCTCATGGCAAACGCGGCAGGAATCACTTTTGTTCCGTTCATTTGCCCGAGGAGTTTCAGAGTTTCCTCCTCCATTTTTTCTTCTTCGTTGCGAATGTAGGGGATTACATTTCCCAGGATGTCGAGCGATGCCACGCCCGGGTATCCCGCGCCACTGACTGCCTGCATGGTTACGGCCATCACCGCTTCCAGTCCGAAGCGTTGCTGCAACGGCGCCAGTGCAAGCACCAGCCCGATCGCGGAACAGTTAGGATTGGTCACAACGTACCCGCCGGATTTCTTGCGCCAAGCCTGCCCATCAATCAGTTTGATGTGTCCGGCATTCACTTCGGGAATTACGAGAGGCACGTCAGACTGCATGCGCAGTGCGCTGGAATTCGAAACCACGGCACAGCCCGCCTCGGCGAAGCGCGGCTCCATCTCGGCAGCGATGGCGGCATCGAGCGCCGCGAAAATAATCTTCGGTGCGCCCTCGGGTGTGGCCGGGGAAACTTTCATCGCGGCCACATTCGCGGGAATCGGTGTTTTCAATCGCCAGCGCGCGGCGTCAGAGTAAGTCTTACCTTCAGAGCGATCGGAAGCGGCCAGCCAAGCCACCTCGAACCACGGATGGCGCTCCAGCATCTGGATAAACCTCTGCCCCACGACGCCGGTAGCGCCCAGAATTCCAATGGGAGTTTTGCTGCTCATATTTTGCTGGTCATAAAAAGAAGATACTTGCGATTCTACAACAGCCGTTGGCTTTGGATTATTTGCCGAAAGTAACCAGGATGTTGCTACCTCGTCCGTCATCATTCCTGTTCCGGCTTCCATGAACGAAGCCGGCTCTTAGTACTGCTAGTAGGTACTGCCTTGGTACTGTTTCTGGTACTTCTGCGGTACCGAAGCGATTCCGTTGGGTAGATCCTTTTTGAACCTTGTGGACTCCGATGCTCGAAGCGATACTGTGCATTCGGCGTCCACCTGGGAGAGCTTTGTGAAGCGAGTGCGCGTGCTGGTCGCAAATCAACCCCGTCTGATGCGGGAACTCGTGATGGCTACAATTTCCGACCAACCCGATATCGAGTTGGTTGGCGAGGTGGTGGACGAGGGGGAACTTACCGAAGTGGTAGAACAAGTTCAGCCCGATGTGCTCATTCTGGCGATGAGCGAGACCCAGAGGAGTTTGGGCCAGTGCGGCTTTCTCCTGGGGCGCTATCCCCAGATGAGAATTCTGGCGCTCGCTCCCGAGCAGAACCGCGGAATCTTTTACTGGGCAATCGTGGATATCCGAACTAAGCCGCTGGAAAGTTCGGAGGCGGGAATTTTGAATGCGGTTCGAGAACGTCCGACGCTGGTGGGAGCGGTGCCGAACTGAGACACCAAAGGGACGACTCGCCTGCGCATCGGAACGGAAGTTGCTCAGGGTTGCTGGTTGGCGGCGTTGCTCGGCTGGTTTGTGATTCGTTTTGATCCGCCAGAGCAGGCACTGCTGCATTTTAGTTCCGTATAGCGTTGAAAAGGAATTAGTTAGATAGCAGTGACTCCTGTAAGGCAGGGGGCGAAGCTGCATCTGTCGCGTAGTGAGATGGAAGCCCAAACAACAATTACGGACGCAATCGCCGATATGGTAGCTCGAGAGGAAGCGGATCCCAGCCAGTGGTACGCTCTGTACACCTGTCCGCGCCACGAAAAGGTTGTGGTTCAGCAGATCGAGGAGCGCCGGATCTCGTGCTTCCTTCCCCTATATCGTTCGGTCCGGCGCTGGAAGGATCGCCGCAAGGAACTAGAATTGGCCTTATTCCCCGGCTATGTCTTCGTCCGAATCGCCCTGAAGGATCGCTTGCGGGTACTGCAGTTAGCTAGCGTAGTGCGATTTGTGAGCTGCAACGGGCACCCCGTGCCCCTGCCTGAGAGCGAGATGGACTCACTGATAAACGGTTTGAGCCGGGGAGTCCGCGCGGAGCCCCATCCTTATCTGATTGCAGGGCGCATGGTGCGGGTACGATACGGTCCCCTGGCCGGAACCCAGGGCGTACTGGTGCGGAGAAAAGATAAATTTCGCGTCGTCCTTTCCCTGAATCTGATCATGCGCTCGGTTGCGGTCGAAGTCGATGAAGCGGACATAGAGCCTTGTTGGGATTCGTGCGAACCAGTTGCGAACCAGTAAAGACCACCCAGAGCTCGTCTCTCCAGAACATGTCTCAAATGATAAAGGCCTTATGACCAGAAGACTCTTTGACACCTTCCGTTATAGGGCACTGATCTGCGGCGCATTGATTTATAGGGCATTGATCGTTCTGCTGGGTATGGAGCTGGGATATTCCGCCGTGGCCTTCAGTCAAGAGCCTTCAGCCTACAGCCGCAGCACTGCCATCGATCAAGCCGACTCCCGCGCGGAGCAGGAAGCGGAGCAACTGGTGTCGCTGTCCGCTGACAAGATCCTCTCCATCCTTCGCGAGGAACCTGGGTTGCTGCTGCAAGTGAAGAAAGCACTGGTCAGAAGAGCCTTCGAGCAAGGCCGCATCCTCGATCCTAAAGATCTCGCGGACGATGCTGTGTTTCGATCCATTGTAGAAGACGACAACATTCGAGTTATCGCAACTCAGGAGATCGAAGATCGATCTTATGTCCGGGCCAAGCCCACGCGGGAAGAGCTGGCGCGGAACTTGCCCTGCCGGCAGCCCCTGCTGGCCGGCAGCGAGGCGCTGAGCATGCAACCGGATCAGTCGCAGGAATCGGTCTACTGGCTGAGACACTACAGCGACTTGGATTGCTATCTGACTCAATATCTGCCTTATGGGGCGGCTCAATCTTTATATTGGCACCCGCAGGCTACGCAAGCGCCGCCCCAGTCCTATCCTCCGTCGCAGTACCCGCAGCCACCATACTCGCAGCAGCCCTTCCCGCAACCGCAGTTTCCGGACTCACCATACGCGCCAGCCCAGGCTGCGCCGACCGGAGCTTCCCCCGACTACCGCCGTCAGCTTAACTTGACGCAGATGAAACCAGCTCAGGGCTATTTTGGCGAGACCAGCGACGAAAGCGAAATGGCGAGTCTACTGCCCGACGCGCTCCCCGGTCTATTGAACGCCAGCGAGACCGGCGGGGTTCGAGCAACGTCCGGAAACGAGATCGGAACAAACGCCGCCGCAGCTTCGGGTTTGATGCTGCCCCGCGAGTTGGGTCCATCAAGCGGGAGCATGCCTCAAGGCCTAAGCCGAGGTCCGGGCTTGCCGCAAGAAGCTCGGCTGGAGAATCAGAGCCGACCTTCGCTGCGGCCGTTTTTATCTCCGAAGACACCGCCGCGGCCCATGCTCCGTCATCAGCCGAACCCCTATGCCGACGTTCCCTCCCTCTACGACTTGTACGCGCAATATGCCAAGCGTTCGCCCAGGCTCGAGCGCTTTGGAGAGGATGTTTTCCGCAACGGCAGCGGAAATCTCGACCAGCTGCCGATGGATTTGCCGGCAGGGCCCGACTATGTGGTAGGCCCCGGGGATGGGCTGACGATCAGCCTCTCGGGAGGAATCTCGCAGCGTCTGCAGCGCGTAGTCGATCGTGAAGGCCGCGTGGTTTTGCCCGAGGTGGGAGGGGTGGAAGTGTCAGGACGCAGTTTGGGGGAGGTCCAGCATCTGGTCGAGACCGTCCTCCGTGGCGAGTTCCGTGGTGTCGATGCCGATGTCTCTCTTAGCCGCATCCGTACGGTCCGTGTCTATGTTGCCGGCGACGTGGAGCGTCCCGGAGCCTACGACGTGAGTTCGCTTTCCACTCCGCTCAATGCTCTCTACGCCGCCGGCGGCCCGACGTCGGGCGGTTCGTTGCGCATTCTCCGCCACTATCGAGGGCGGCAGCTGGTTCAGGAAGTCGACGAATACGACCTGCTGCTGCACGGTATTCGGGAAGACCTGCAGAGACTGCAGGCCGGCGACACGATTGAGGTCCCACCCCTCAGCGGAGAAGTGAGCGTCGAAGGCATGGTGCGCCGCCCCGCCATCTATGAACTGCGCGGGGAAAAAAGCCTGGCGGAGGTTCTGGACCTGGCGGGCGGGGTTTTGCCTTCGGGGACGTTGCGCCACGTGGATGTGGAGCGGGTGGAAAGCCACCAGGGCCGGACCATGCTGCGCCTCGATATTCCGGAGACGGATAGCGACGCAAACGTGGCCAAGGCGCTCGATGATTTTGCGGTGCAGGATGGAGACAGGATCAAGATCACTCCGATCCTGCCCTTTGCGGACAAAACCGTTTACCTCGATGGCCATGTCTCCCGCCCCGGCAAGTTTGCCTATCGCGACGGCATGAAAGTTACGGACCTGATCAAGTCCTATAAGGACCTGTTGCCCGAGCCCTCGACCAATCACGCCGAGATCATCCGTTTGTCTCAGCCCGATTACACGCCGGTGGTGCTCGCCTTCAACCTGGGGGACGCGCTCGCCGGCCAGGACCAGGACCTGGTGCTGAAACCTTTTGACACGGTTCGCGTCTTCGGAAGATTCGATTTCGAAGATCCGCCCGTGATTACCGTCACCGGAGAGGTGAGAGATCCGGGAGATCATTTGACCAACGGCATCGCCCACCTGCGGGACGCCGTTTACTTAGCTGGCGGAACCACGCCCGATGCTCTGCTCGACGACGCCCAGGTCTTTCGCAAGTCGAGCGACGGCAAGCTGGAGGTGATCAGCGTAGATCTGGGGAAGGCGCTGGAAGGAGACGCGAAGGACAATATTGCTCTTGCGCCCAAAGACCGGGTTTTGGTTCACCGGAACCTCAACAAGCTGGATCCCCCCACCGTCACCGTAGAAGGGGAAGTGGCTCGTCCGGGAAAGTATCCCCTGGGCGACGGGATGACGGCGGCCAGTCTGGTAAGGGTTGCGGGCGGCTTTAAACGAGGCGCCTATACCCAGACAGCCGACCTGACCCGCTACGAACTGGAACAAGGAAGCAGGATGGTGAGCGACCACGTGAGCGTCCCCATCGCCGCAGCTCTGGCCGATCAACCCGACGCCGACGTGCGCTTGCGCGATGGCGACATCCTCACTATCCAGCAGCTTTCCGGGTGGAAGGATGTGGGCGCGACCGTTGCCGTCAGCGGTGAGGTTCTTCACCCCGGCACCTATGGTATCCAGGAAGGCGAGCGCCTCAGCTCCGTCATTCAGCGCGCTGGCGGCTTCCGCAGTGACGCGTATCCTTATGCCGCCGTTTTTGAACGCGAGCAAATCAGAGAGCTGGAGTTAAAAAATCGCTCCGATCTGATCGATCGGGTACAGGATGAGGCGGCCAATATCAAGAGCATCCCAGAGCAGAATGCGCAAGATGTTCTGGCCAAACAAGCCGCTGTACAGCAATTCCAGGTAACGCTGTACAAGCTGCAGCATACTCCGCCGGAAGGTCGCCTGGTTCTTCACATTTCGAGCAATGTGCAGCGCTGGTCGAACACTCCTTCCGATATTCAGCTGCGGGCGGACGACACGATCTATGTTCCCAAGCGGCCCGGCGTGGTCCTGGTGGATGGCGCGGTTTACAACCCCACCGGGGTTAGTTTCAAAGCCGGGGAAAATGCGGGCTGGTATCTGCGGCAGGCGGGCGGCCCTACCCAGACGGCTAACAAAAAGGGGGTTTTCGTGATCCGGGCAGACGGCTCGGTTGTGGGTGGGTCGGGGGGATTGTTTAGCGGCGGAGTCGAAAGCACGGCCATGCTGCCAGGAGACATGGTGGTGGTTCCGGAAAAAATAATTAGCATCAGCCGCACCTGGCAGAACACGGCGCAGACAGCCCAGGTCCTCTCGGCCGTCGCTCTGGCGGTTGAGGCGGCGCGGAGTTTCTAGGGCTTCGCTCCGAGCCGGCATCAGGGAGTGCGGCGGTTAAGGTGCGGCGCTTGCAGCAAATCGTCAGTATCGCGTGGGTTGTGATTTTCTTGGTGATGAATCTCGCGGATAATTCGGCGGCTCAGTCACAGCCGGAGGCGAGGGAGCGTCCGCGCCTTCCGATTGGGGCTTCCCCAGGCACATGGAACGCGCCCGAGAGCGTTCTCGAACCGAACGCTTCGGGCTCCGCGGCCGGCGGAGTCGGTTGGTTGAAGCGCTTCGGCGATGACCAGAGGGCGATCTGGAGCAGCCCGTTGCACCTTCGCCGCGGCGATGCGGTGTGGGCAATTCCGGCTCTGGCCGGCGCGGGAGTATTTCTGTCAAGCGATGCGTGGCTCTCCCGGCAGGTTCCTGCCGCCGAAATCGTGCGCAGCCGCAGTTTTTCAAATGACGGCGCCTATTCTCTGGCGGGCGCTGCGGGTGGAATGTTCCTGTTCGGAAAGATCATGCATAACGACCACGCCGCCGAAACCGGATTCCTGGCCAGCGAAGCTGCGGTGAATGCGGCGGCCGTGGACTTCGCTTTCAAATCCATGTTCCAGAGGCAACGCCCTTACCAGGGTGCAGGAGCGGGCCGCTTTTTTTCCGGAGGCTCATCGTTTCCCTCCGAGCACGCCGCAGTTTCCTGGGCCATCGCGGGTGTAGTCGCGCACGAGTATTCCGGACCTCTAACCAAGCTGATTTCCTATGGGCTGGCGACCGCAGTCACGGCGGCTCGGGTTACGGGCAAGGAGCACTTTGCATCGGACGCCATCGTCGGCGGCGCGCTCGGCTATTTCATAGCGCGGCAGATTTACCTCCGGCACCGCGATCCTGAGGTCAGCGAAAGCGCCTGGGGAAGTCTGCTCGAAACCAAACCATACCGGGACAAAATCCGGAACCCGCACGATATGGGATCGTCGTATGTCCCACTCGACAGCTGGGTGTATCCCTCACTGGAGCGCTTGGCGGCTTTGGGCTACCTGTCCACCGCTTTTCTCGGAATTCGTCCCTGGACGCGGATGGAGTGCGCGCGTCTGCTCGAAGAGATGGATGAAGATGGTCGCATGGATTATCCGGAGGGCGGTCCGGGCAAGGAAGCGCAGAAGACCTATGCCGCTTTGCAGATCGAGTTCAACGACGAGACCGCACGCCTGAACGGCGTCGCCAATCTGGACCTGCGTCTGGACTCGATTTACACGCGTTCGGTGGGCATTTCGGGCAAGCCGCTGCGCGACGGATTCCACTTCGGACAAACCGTCGTCAACGATTACGGACGGCCGTATGGGGAAGGATTCAACCAGGTAACCGGGCTGAGCGCGAGCGCCGTGGCCGGGGTGTTCTCGTTTTCTCTCCGTGGCGAGTATCAGCATGCTCCGGTCGATCCTTCTGATCCGCTCAGCGTGCTGCAAGCCATCGCTCAAGTGGACGGACTCGCCATCCCCGTTCCCGACGGATCCCCGACCATCAACCGGTTTCGTCTGATCGAGGCTTCCGTCGGAGTTACCTTCCACGACATCAAGGTATCGTTTGGCAAGCAGAATCTGTGGCTCGGTCCGGGGGAGAGCGGCGCGCTTCTTATGACTGATAATGCCCAGCCCATCACCATGCTGCAGATCGACAATGTATCGCCATTCGATTTTCCGCTGCTCTCCTATTTTCTGGGACCAGCGCGGATAGACTCCTTCATCGGACAGCTTTCGGGACAGCTTTGGGTGTACAACCCATCGCTCGCGGTCGGACTTAATCCCGCTACCGACCCGAGTTTTCTGCTAGGACCGGGGTTCAGTCCGCAGCCCTTCATTCATGGCAACAAGATCGGCTTCCGGCCCACCCCGAACCTGGAGTTTGGCATGGGGGTGACGGCGATCTTCGGCGGACCTGGACTTCCGTTCACTTGGCACGAGTTTTTCCGAAGTTATTACGGCCACAATGTAAACACGGCAACCAATCCCGGCAAGCGATTTTCGAGCTTCGATTTCACCTACCGGATTCCCGGCTTGAGACGCTGGCTGACTTTCTACACCGATTCGATGGTGGGGGATGAGATTTCACCGATCGGTTCGACCCGTCCCATGTTGAATCCCGGGTTGTACCTTCCACAACTGCCCAAATTGCCCAAGCTGGAGTTGCGGGTGGAGGGATTCAAGGCCGAGCCCCAGCTGGGGACGATTTATTTCGACCGGCGGTATCGCTCCGGTTACACCAACGACGGAAATCTGATCGGCAGTTGGATCGGCCGGCAGGCGCTGGGCGGACAAGCCTGGACCAAGTACTCGTTTACGGCGCGAAGCAGCTTGCAACTCGGGTACCGGCACCAGGAAGTGGACAAGTTTCTGGCTGGCGGAGGACGCCTCAACGACTTCTCGGCGGAGGCCGAGTTCAGAGTCGGTCCGCGAGTGGCGGTTTCCGGGCGGGCGCAATATGAGCAGTGGGATTTTCCCGCGCTCTCGGGCCAGAAACAATCCAATGTGACGGCTGGGGTGCAACTGACTTACTATCCCGGCTGGAAGTTCGGGAACTGAGGAACACGTGGTCCCAAACCAGTCCAGATCTGCCGCCTCCGTTTCTCCGCCTCCGTTTCTCCAATCAATGAGAGCGCGATTCAGCAATTCATCCGCAAATTCCAAAGTGCAGCAACCCAGAACCTTTGCGGGCCTAAAAGCAGGACATCAGCCGTGAGCGCCACGGTCAGACTTCCGGTGCATGAGAAGCCGGCTGAAGGGCAAGAAAGCGGCTCCCGCGAAGCGCCGATGTTTTGGGAGCCGGGAGATGCGGAACCGGGTTTGCTCTTCCATTTGCAACTCCTTTGGCAACACCGGACCGTCCTCTGGCGCGCGAGTATCTGTGCTCTGCTGGCCAGCACGCTGGTTGCATTCCTCGTTCCCGCCCGCTACGAATCAGTCACCAGGCTTATGCCGCCGGAGGGGCAGTCCGGTTCCGGTGCCGGGATGTTGGCCGCCATGGCGGGACGCGCGAGCGGGAACGGTCTCAGTGGAATTGCCAGCGATCTGCTGGGAGGATCGAATAGCGGAGCGCTTTTTGTGGGTATCCTGGGAAGCCAGACGGTCGAAGACCGCCTCATCCAACAATTCAATCTGCGCCAGGTTTATTGGGTTTCAAAGATGGAAGACGCGCGGGAAAGACTGACCCAGCATACCTCGCTTTCGGAGGATCGCAAGAGCGGCATCATTACCATCGGATTCACCGATCACGACCCGCAGCGCGCGGCGGCCATCGCTCACGCCTATGTAACCGAGCTTGACCGTCTGGTCGCGGAGGTCAGCACATCGTCGGCCCGCCGCGAACGCATCTTCCTCGAGGGGCGTTTGCATACCGTGAAGGCGGACCTGGACGTAGCGGCGGGGAAATTCAGCGATTTTGCCAGCAAGAACTCGGCGATCGATATCCCGGCCCAGGGTAAAGCGATGGTGGAGGCCGCCGCCACGCTGCAAGGGCATCTCATCGCGGCCGAGTCCGAGCTTAGCGGACTGCAGCAGATTTACACCGCAAACAACGTGCGGGTTCGCTCCTTGCAAGCACGGGTCAACGAGCTTCGCCAGCAACTGGACAAACTGGGCGGCGACCTCTCCGGTGACGCCCAGAGTGAAGACGCGCTTTATCCCTCGATTCGCAGGCTGCCCATTCTGGGCGTGACCTACGCTGACCTGTATCGCCAGACAAAAATCGAGGAGACCGTGTACGAGCTTCTAACCCAACAGTACGAACTGGCCAAGGTGCAGGAAGCCAAAGAGATTCCGGCAGTGAAAGTGCTGGACGCAGCCGTTGTGCCTACCAAAAAGTCGTTCCCGCCGCGCCTGCTAATCGTTTTTTTAGGAGCGACTTTGGGGACGACAATGGCCGTGGCCTGGGTTTATGGGGAGGCGTCGTGGCAGAAGGTGGATGCCGCCGATCCCCGAAGAGTCTTTGCCGGGGAAGTTTTCACAACGATGATGGCACGGCTGCACTGGTTTTCTCGTCACCGCACCGGTGCTCTTCCCGGGGGTAAATCAGTTTGGAGTTGGAGACACAGGAATGAACGGTCTTAGGTCGCAAACTCATGGGGTGTGTCCCTCTATTGAATACTGACGAGTCATTGCGTGTGCCGCCTGCCTTAGAAGAAGGAATGCGGCAGGCTAAGGGATGGCTGCTATCTGCAGTTTCGGCATTGCCGGGGATCTCCCGGCACATGCCAGTTGTAGCCTACAGCGTGGCCGATCAGGCCTGCGCTGTAGGAGCCGGGTTCCTGGTCAACATTGTACTGGCCCGCACCCAGACCAAAGAAGAATATGGCATGTTCGCGCTTTCCTACTCGGTGTTCGCATTCCTGCTGGGTTTGTACCACGCGGCCATCCTTGAGCCCTATACGATCTACGGCGCCGGCCGATACCGCGAGCGTTTCTCCGAATATCTGCGGCTGATCGCGAGAAGTAACGCCATCATCTGTGCCCTGTTGACTGCAGTTCTCCTCTTGGTCTGTCTGGTGATCTCCCGGGTCACGCCCCAGTTGACCTCGCGGGCGCTATTTGGCGTGGCGCTGACTTCAGGCCTCCTTTTCACCGGCTATCTTCTGCGCCGGGTTTTTTACCTGCAGGGGCAGCCCGCTTTCGCGGCAAAATGTTCACTCGTGTCTTTTCTGACCGTTGCCGGGCTGCTCTGGTTAGCGGCCAGACTTCACCTGTTGAACAGTTTCTCGGTGTTTTTGATTCTGGCGCTGGGATGGATCGCCGCCGGAGCGATCTTTGGAAGAAAGCTGCGATTGGGTTCGCCCGCGCAAACATTCCTTGAGATTGAACCTGACTACTGGCGGGAACATTGGAAATATGCGAAATGGGTTTTCGCCACCGCTTTCGTCTTTCAGTTCACGACCCAGGGTTACTTCTGGCTGGTGGGAGGAATTCTCTCGCTGAAAGAAGTGGGCGAACTGAAGGCCATGTATCTGCTGGTCGCGCCGGTGAGCCAGATTTTCATTGCCTTGTCTTACCTGTTAGTCCCGGCGCTGGCCGCGCGTTACGCCGCCCAGAGCACGCGGGATCTTCTCTCCCTCTGGAAGCGCTACACCTGGGCTACGGTTGCCATGACCGGCCTGTTTGCCATTGCCCTGCGGGCGCTGGGAAGGCTCGTGATGCATGTACTCTACGCCGGGCGGTACGACGGGCTGGCATCCTATCTCTTCGTGTTGGCGCTGCTGCCGCTGCTCATGGGAATCGGCAACACCATGAACAATGCGCTGATTGCCAGCGAGCAGCCCAAACTGGTCTTCTTTGCCTACGTGTGCAGCGCGGCCGCAACCTTCCTCGGGGGAGTTCCGCTGGTGATCCGTTTTGGACTATGGGGCGCCGTATACGGAATGCTTCTTTCCGGTGTGATGTACACCGGTGCACTCGGACTAGCCTTCGCTCGCCGCTTTTACTGGCAGATTGCACCTCTGTCTGTCCCCGCTTTGAGCAGGACCCTCGAGTGAAGTCGAAAACCCGATTGCGAAAATCGTCTGAAAGAAATCCAGGAAAGAAATCAAGGAATAAGGAATGAAGATCATGCTCCCACTCGCCGTTCGCAAGCTATCCTGCAATCCTGCGCTGCGCAGGGTCGGCCATCGCCTCCACGTAAACCATTTCGTCAGGCGCCTCTACTGCCGGCTGCTTTCTGGCAGCGGCATGTTGCACGTCTCCTGCCTGGGTGTGAATGCAGTCTTCAAAACCAGTAACAGCAAGCAGTTGGCATTCATGGATTACATCATCACCTCGGAAAGAGAGACGATTGAGGCGGCCTTGTGCAACCTCAAGGCCGGGGACGCCTTCCTCGATGTGGGCTGCCATTATGGAATCTACTCCGTCCTCGCCTCAAAAATGGTGGGGCCGACGGGGCGGGTGATTGCCGTCGAGCCCCACCCCGAATCGCTCGAAGTGCTTCGAGAGAACCTCGCCCTCAACCGCTGCGAGAATGTCGAGGTATTGAATCTTGCGTTCAGCGACACCACCGGTCCACTAGCGCTTGCCTATAACGAGAACTGTGCCGGTCCGCGGCGCCCGTCCGATCCGCCATCGGCGGTGCATACGGCACAGGGCATGGCAGGCGATGAGGCTTTGCGCCATGTTCCCATTCCCACGGCAGCGAAGATTGACGTGGAGGGGCACGAATTTGCCGTGCTGCGCGGATTGCAGCAGACATTATCCAGTGCAGTTTGCCGCAGACTCTGCCTGGAGGTTCACCCCCCGGCGCTGCCTTCCGGCGTTACCGAGGTTCTAATCATGAAGTTTATCCGCAGCTGTGGATTCGAAATCCTGAGTGCCAGCGCCCGATCCGCCGAAGTTCATGTGGTGGCCTCCCGTTAGAACCCGACTGTCAATTTATGAGGACTACAGCCAATGAGCGAATTAGATTTCACCACCGCAGTGCCCTGGACCATGACTTCGAATTTACGGGACGCGATGAACCTGGTGCGCGACCGCTTCCCATTTCCGCAATGTTTGGATCGTCAAATTCCGGGATGCATGAACACATGCCAAGCGATCATGCGCCACCTGCCTGCCTCGACGACCACCAGAATACTGGATTTTGGCTGCGGGGCCGGCGAAAAGGCGGCGCTGCTTTCGGCTCTCGGATACCAGTGTTCCGCATACGACGACCTGGCGGACGATTGGCACAAGATGCCGGGCAACCGCGAGGCAATCGAGAATTTCGCTGCCGCCATGGGGATCGACTTCAAGCTCGCTGGCGGCGGAAGTCAGTTCCCTTGGGGACCGCGTACATTCGATCTGGTCATGCTGAATGACGTGATCGAACATCTCCACAATTCCCCGCGCACGCTGGTCAATAGCCTGCTGCAGCTTCTGAAGGAAAATGGCTTGCTGCTGATCACGGTGCCGAATGCGGTAAACATCCGCAAGCGAATCGCCGTGCTTTTCGGTCGCACCAATCTCCAGAACTTCAAACTGTATTTCTGGTATCCGGATCCGTGGCGGGGCCACATCCGGGAATATACCAAGGGAGATCTGCAATCGCTTTCCGAGTATCTTGGTCTGAAAATCGTCGAAATGCGGTCTTGCGATCAAATGCTGGGAAGAGTTCCCGCGCCTTTTCGTCCGCCTTACCTTGCGGTCACAGGAGTTTTCCGCGGTTGGAAAGATAGCTGGCTGCTCATCGCAAGGAAGGAAAAGGGATGGAAGCCGCGGGAAATGACCCGGGACGAGCTATCGCATCTGTTTTCGGGTTTTGGCGCCGGTGCTTACCCGTCTGAAACCGGCGGCCGGAGAGCAAATAGCGCGAGATAGGCGCGCGGGCAATCCACGCGACTCAAATACGACAGGACGCAACGGTATGAAGATATTAGTCACTGGAGGAGCCGGCTTCATCGCCTCCCACGTTTCGGAGGGATACCTTAAAGCCGGCCACACGGTTGTGATCGTCGATGACCTATCCACCGGGAGGAGAGAGAACCTGCCGGCGGCGGCAACATTCTATCGATGCGACATTACCGATATATCAGAGATGGAGCAAATCGTCGCCCGGGAGCGCCCCGAAATCATAAACCACCACGCGGCCCAGATGGACGTTCGCCGCTCGGTGCGCGAGCCTTTGTTCGATGGACGAGTCAATATCCTGGGCGGCCTGGGACTGCTGGAACTGGCCGTGAAGTACAAAATCAGGAAGTTCCTGTATGCCTCGACCGGGGGCGCCAGCTACGGTGAGGTTGACCGGGTCCCGGTCGACGAAACTCATCCTACCGCTCCGATTTGCCACTACGGAGTCAGCAAGATAACCCTGGAGCGCTATTTATACCTATACCAACATCTTTATGGGCTCAACTATGCGGTGATGCGCTACCCCAACGTGTATGGTCCGCGGCAGAATCCTCGGGGAGAAGCGGGCGTGGTCGCGATCTTCGCGCTGCAGATGCTGCGCCGGGATCAGCCCACGATTTACGGGGATGGCTCGAAGACCAGGGATTACGCCTTCATCGACGACATCGTAAGCGCCAATCTTGTGTTGCTCGAGAAAGGGGATGGCGAAGTACTTAACCTGGGTTGGGGAACGCCAGTCTCCGACTTCCGGATTTTCGAATTGGTAGGCAAAGCCGCCGACTACGTCGGCGCTCCGCAATATGCCCCGGTGCGCCGGGGAGAGGTTGAGCACATCGCGTTGGACGCGGGGCGAGCCCGGGCGGTCACCGGTTGGATTCCGAAGGTATCGCTGGAGGAAGGAATACTGCGGACGGTGGCCTACATCAGGGAGTCGAATGCGTGTCCTGCAAATTCATAAAACTTTTCGCCTGACCGGGGGGGCTGATACTTTTTTCTTTAAGACCTGCGATCTGCTGGAGGAGCACCGGCATGCGGTCGCGCATTTCTCCACCCGGCATCCGCAGAACTTGCCCTCCCCATTCGCCGACTACTTCGTCGACGGCTTTACCGATGAGCGCGTGAAACAACTCAGCCTGACGCGCCAGCTGAAAGCCTTCTTCAATGGTATCTATTCTTTTGACGCCAAGCGGAAGCTGTCGCGGTTGCTGGAGGATTTCAAGCCCGATGTGGCGCATGTTCACAGCTTCAACTATCAGCTTTCGCCCGCGATTTTCGATGTTTTCAGGAATTCGAGGGTGCCGCTGGTGGTGACGCTGCATGATTACCACGTCATCTGCGGTGCGGGTACGTTATATGTGGACGGGGCCATCTGCGAGCGTTGCCGGGGAGGGCGGCACTACAACCTTCTGCGGCACTCCTGCTATTGGAACCTGCCCGCCAGCCTGATGGCCACTCTAAGTCACTACCTGCATGACGCGCGCCGGTCCTGGAGCGCTCCCGCTAAGCTCCTGGCCCCCAGCCGCTTTCTCATGGGGAAGCTCATCGAATTCGGCATTCCCGCCAGCCGCCTGGTTCATGTTCCGATCTTTGTTGATACTGATTTTGTTGATACTGATACTGATATTGATATTGATTTCTCGGCCGAGGCGGCGGAGAACCAAAGCCCCGCCGAGTATGTGCTCTATTTCGGACAAATGGGATCTACCAAGGGCATCGACGTTCTCTTAAAAGCTGTAAAGGATCTGGATTGCAGGCTGCTCCTGATTGGAGACGGTCCACTCAGCGGATGGGTCGAGGAGCAATGCGCCGCGAGCGGCGGAAAAGTAAGGCGGATCGCCTTCGTCGCCTCCCGCCAGGAGCTGCGGCGCTACATTCAGCGGGCCGCTTTTTCCGTGGTTCCTTCCGTTTGGTATGAAAACCAGCCCGCCACCATTTTGGAAACTTACGCCGCCAGCCGGCCGGTGATCGGCTCCCGCTTAGGCGGCATCCCGGAACTGATTGATGAAAACCGCACCGGCCTGCTGTGCCCACCCGGCAATGCGGCGGCGCTTGCCGAAGCCGTCCGTTTCCTGCTGGAACGGCCGGAGCTTTGCCGGAAATGGGGGCAAGCGGGCCAGCGCAAACTCCAGGAAGAGTTTTCCCGCGAGTCTCATTACCGGCGCCTCATGGCCGTCTACAGTTCGGTGCTCCAGGCTAACTAAGACTTCCATGCCAGCCCCGGTGAATTCTCCGATGCGCGGTCGAGTGTGGTGCGGAAAGCGATCAACCCTGTGACGCTGTTGGGAGCGTTTTTCATTCCAATTACGCTGGCGTGCTTTTTCTGGAGGCCGCAAAACCTGTTGCCGCTTCTGGTGGTTGCATCGGTTTTCGAGGCGGGTTCCGTTTTCAACGGGGCGGCGGGGGATTTCGTATTTGGCATAGCGCCATTCTATTTTGTAGAAATCTTCGTGGCCGTTCGTCTCTTCCTATCGGTCTGGCGCCGGGGAACATTGTTGCCATCGCATGACATTCCGGCAAGAGGGATCGCGCGCGCGCTGCTTGCCTTTCTGGCTTGGTCGTTTACCACGGCGCTGGTCATGCCTCACCTCTTTGCCGGCATGCCGGTCAATCTTCCGCGAGAAAGGGTGGGGATGGACATCGTGCTGGGCAGCCTCCCATCTCTGCGCTGGAGTCTGAGCAACCTCGCGCAGGGAATTTACTTGACGCTGAACGTTGCCGCCGTGCTGTTTGCGTTCGAGGTCATTCAGACCAGGGCGCAGGTGGAGAAACTGGCGAAGGCGCTGGGTTGGGCGGTAGGCATAGTGGTGGTCGCCGGAGTCCTGCAGCAACTCGCACAACTGACCGGCTGGTCTTACCCGTACGGTGTGCTGAACAACAGCCCCTACAATCCCTTTGACATCCATCCTCTGGATCATCAGATAGGCAGCTTCGTCCGCATCAGTTCCACCTTTGCTGAGCCCATGAATTCCGGCTCGTTTCTAGCTGCCGCCGCGTGTGGCCTGCTGGCCAGCTACCTCCGCGGAAGACGTGGTCCAGGGCGTCTTCTTGCCTTATTGGCAGTCGTAGTTGTGCTGTTTGAGACGGCATCGACGACGGGATACATTGCGCTCACTATCATGCTTTGTCTGCTGCTCGTGTATTTCAATCCGCTCGCCCGGCGCCAATTTCGCCGCCAGCCCTCTTTCGCGAAAGGCTGGGCCGCCGTCACTGTGCCCGCATCCTGCCTTACGGCAGTCGCCATACTCCTGGTTCCAAGTCTTTCGCAGGCGGTGTTCGCCATGACCGTCGAAAAATCAGAGGGTATGTCGTTTGTGAGCCGGGTTCTGGCCGATTGGGACGCATGGACGCTGCTGGTGAACACTTATGGACTCGGCGTGGGACTCGGCAGCAGCCGGCCCTCAAGCCTGATTATGACGCTGCTAAGCACCGTGGGTATTGTTGGAACAACCCTGTTTGCCATCGTGCTCTACCGAGTCATCAAGCTCTTTCCCGGAAAGTGGGGGCCGAGCGTGCTCCAAATGAGCTTTTGGTCATTGATTGGACTATTAGTGGCGCAGGCCATCGGAATACCCGACATCAACCGGCCCGTGTTGTGGGCTCTGTTTATCGTGACTGCAGCTCAGTTGAACGCCTATCAGAGAGCTACCCGGGGCGCAGAACTCCGAGCTTCGTGATGCCATTCGACGATCGTTTTTCTGCGGACTCTGGAACCGCACGCCCTGGAGTCGAGCCAGCGCGGGTTGCCAGGTCGAAAGTTGCCAGATCGAACGCTGCCAGATCGAAAGTTGCGGCATGGAAGTTCACACAGGGAGTTCTTCTGCGCCGCCCTGAGCACCGTGCATATTCTTTGGAGGCGGGAAATGGCTGACCGCGCAATTATTACGGAAGCGGTACAGATTCTGATGTGCGATCCCACCCTGCCCAAGCCGCTGCTGGTCCTCGAGGCCGGTTGCGGGTCAACTTCGGACATGGAATTGCCGCTGGCCAAGCAAATCGTTGGTATCGACATCGATGCCGAACAGCTCCAACAGAACCACCAGGTCGAAAGAAAAATCCAGGGCGATCTGCAAACTTACGACCTGCCGCTCGATGCCTTTGACTTGGTGGCGTGCGTCGACGTGCTCGAACATCTTCCCTTTCCCGAGAAGGCTCTGGCCAATATGAGCCGGAGCGTCAAGCCCGGGGGATATCTGCTGGTAGCCGGGCCGGAACCGTACTCCTATAAAGGCCTCGTCGCCCAGTACACGCCGCATTCCATGAGATTCGTTATTCATAAGCTCATCACTGGAAATGATGCGCACCAAGCCCGGCGCATTCACGGCAACGGCCAGATCTTCTTTCCTACGTATCTGAAGCCGGCTTGCTCACTCAGGAATCTTGTCCGCATCGCCAATCGTGGCGGCCTGGGCGTGGTATTTGAAAGAGCTTTTGACGTTCATTCCAGCCGAGTCCGGGCCGTCTACAAACCGTTTTTGGGCGCAGTCAATTTATTCACCCAATGCGTTACGGCGGTCAGCGCTGGCAGGATCAACCTGCTGTACGCGGATTATGTTCTCCTGTTCAAGAAGGCGAAACTCTCCACCGGAATACCGGTTGCTTCATAAGTCCGATCATCCCCTCTTCTGGCTAACGGAGATCCGATTCCTGACAGAATTTGCTCGGGTGCCAGCGGCGGGTTCATTTCCAGGAGGGCTAGTCTAGGAGGACCAGGTTTATGGGCAAGGATGCCGCGATCACTGCATGCCAATTTGATGTCGATGTAAGCGAGAACTCGCTGGGGGACAAAATTGCATCCCCAGTCCTCCAGACCATGGCTGCTCCGGCCCGCTGCAGAACTTGCCAGGGGGTTGCGGAGGCGTCGGTCAACCGGCTGTTTGACACCCGTTTTGGAATTCCCGGCAGTTTCGAAGTCCAAAGATGCCGGCAGTGCGGCCTGGAGCAGATTTTCCCGGTTCCGACGCCGGCTCAACTGAAAGAATTGTATGAGCGCTTTTATAACTTCGGAGGCGAGCGTGGGACCGTCTACACCACGCTGCGGGAGTGGTTTTTCGACTCGCCGCTCTATCGTCTGTGGATTCGGCTCGACGAAGATATTTCCTTTCACACCCGCCAGGGCCGTGGGCGGCTGTTGGACATTGGCTGCAATGAAGGGAGAACTCTGAAAAACTACGCGCGCAACGGTTTTCAGGCGGAAGGCGCCGAACTGAACGAAACTGCGGCGGCAGTTGCCCGTTCCGCCGGGTTCACGGTTTTCACCGGTTCCCTTGACGATTTTATCCCTGCAGCTCCCTTCGATGTCGCGGTGCTGTCCAATGTCCTCGAACACGCGCTGGACCCGAAGGCAATGTTAATGTCGGTGCGCCGCTTGCTGAAGCCCGAGGGCCAGGTATGGATCAGCTGTCCCAACAGTGAGAGCTGGCTGCGGCCGGTTTTTGGTCCCTTCTGGATCAACTGGCACGTGCCTTTCCATATCTCGCACTTTTCTGCGAACACGCTGCGAAGCCTGCTGGAGGAATGCGGATTCACGCTGCGGGAAACCCGTCAGATGACCCCGGCGCTGTGGGTAGCCTCTTCGATCATGGTGCGGCTGTTTGCCCGCGAGGGGAAGGCAACCCGGCAACTGCGAAATCCGATGTTGATGTTCGCTCTCGTAGCGCTATGCCGGGTGCTGTTGTTTCCCCTGCTGTCCCTCGGAAACCGGCGGGGCCGGGGAGACTGCGTGGCTGCGGTGGCGTCGAGAGGCGGAGATCCCGCGGTTCGCGCCTCAGTTTGCGAACTTTGATATGGCCCCAGGCGGCTTGGGCAGAGCTCGGGTTGACCTTTGGTAAGAATCGCATACATCGCGGGATGTGAACGCAGCGGCACGACTCTGCTGGCACGGCTGTTGGGAGAAATACCTGGCTTTGTGTCCGTAGGCGAGGCTGGCGCGTATTTCTTAGGCCCCGGAAATCTCAGCGGGACGGCAATCCCTTGCGGGTGCGGCGCCGAAATGGCCGAATGCTCCTTTTGGAAAAGGGTCACTGTGGATCCGCACCTGCGAACCCTGGCGCGACCGTTTATTCGCACCCGTTACCTCCATCGCGCCTTGTGGTGGCGCCCGGAAACTCACACGGACTTGCTGCGCTTCCTCGCCGCCGCCAGCGAGTTTTACCACACGTTGGCCGCGCTCACCGGCGCCGCGGTCATCGTCGACTCCTCCAAGAGTCCGGTGTTTGCCGCATTTCTGAGCCGGGCTCCCGGCATCGAGGTGCACATGATCCACATGATTCGCCATCTGCGCGGCGTCGTCAGCAGCTGGCAGCGCCCCAAATCGTATATTTCCGCCATGCCGCCCCAGCGCTGTATCTTGCAGTGGTACCGCGCCAATGTCGGAACTGAGCTGCTGCAGAGGCGCGCCGCGGGATTTTCGCGATTGCGCTACGAGGATTTCGTCGCTCATCCTCGGCCTCTGCTCGAACAGCTGGCTTCCGCCCTTCGTGGATTCCCGGTCGTCTGCCCTTTCTTGCACCATGGACAGGCGCATATCCACCCACAACATCTCGCCGGAGGCAACCCAGATAAGCTGCAGTGCGGAGAAATCCGGTTACGCGAACGCCAGCCCGAACTCGGCCCGGTCATGAAGAAGGTTGTATCTCTGGCGGGCGCGCCGCTGCTGCTGCGTTACGGATATTTTTCGAAGCAGCGCGGCGCGGTAATCGCCGCCGGCGATCGTCTGACGGCGAGCGTAGGAGAGTCCACGGGATCGGCTTTGGCACAGGTTTCAGACCACAACGAGAGTTACACGAAACAGGAGAGTTACACGACATGAAACAAGAGAAGCGGATATTGGTAACCGGGGCGGGAGGTTTTATCGGACATCATCTGGTGAAGCGGCTGAAGGCGGACCGGCACTGGGTACGTGGGGCTGACATCAAGTATCCGGACTATGAATCGAGTCCGGCCGATCAGTTCGAAATTCTGGATCTGCGAAAATTTGAGAACTGTCTGCTGGCCACGCGCGGCGCGATCGACGAAGTTTATAACCTCGCCGCCGATATGGGCGGCATCGGTTATATCACCGCCTGCCATGCCGATATCAGCCGTAACAACATTCTCATCAACGCCCAGATGCTCGAAGCCGCCCGGCAAAACGCGGTGCAGCGCTTTCTTTTTTCTTCTTCCGCCTGCGTCTACAACCAGGCCAAACAGAAGGAGGCGGAGGTCAAGCCGCTGGTGGAGGAAGATGCCTACCCCGCAGACCCGGAGCCGGGTTACGGCTGGGAGAAACTCTTTGCCGAACAACTCTGCCACTACTACTACCGGGACTACGGCTTGGAAACCCGCATCGTGCGTTTCCACAATGTTTACGGCCCGCTGGGTACGTATGAAGGTGGAAAAGAAAAAGCCCCCGCAGCCCTCAGCCGCAAAGTCGCGCTGGCTGAAAATGGATCTGAGATCGAGGTTTGGGGAGACGGGGAGCAGACGCGCTCGTTTATGTACGTGAACGACTGCGTGGAAGGGCTGATCCGCATTATGGCTTCCGGGTACCATGATGCGCTCAACCTAGGGACGGAGGAACTGGTCACGATCAACCGGCTGGTGGATCTGCTCGCGGGCATTGCCGGCAAACAAATCAAGAAGCGTCATAACCTGGACGGACCGCAGGGCGTGCGCGGCCGCAACAGTGAAAACACGCGGCTGCGCCAAGTCCTCGGCTGGGAACCATCCATCCCTCTGGGGCAGGGCCTGGCCATCACCTATCCCTGGATTGCTTCACGGGTAGTCCGGCAAGCCGCTTCCGAAATGGCGGCTGACTAGTCTCTTTCTCCAAGGGAGCACGCTGTCGCCCGCCGCGGGCGGTGAGTGGACCCGATGCGCATACTGATTCACGGCCTCAATTTTGCGCCGGAACTCGTGGGTTGTGGTAAGACCACCGGCGAAATGGCGGATTGGCTGGCCGCCCGAGGCCATGAGGTGCGGGTCGTAACCGCTCCTCCCTTCAATCCGGAGTGGAGGGTGGCGCCAGGTTTTTCCCCGTGGCGATACTCTCGCGAGGATTACGTTCGGCAAAGCCAGACGCGAAAAGGCTTGCGGGAGTTGGTGGCCACCGGTTCGCGGAGCGATTTGCGCCGCTCGTCGGAAGCCAGCGGCCGGCGGGCCGAACCGCCGGATTCGACGGGCGAAACCACGGCCGGCGAAACCACGACCGGCGAAACCACGACCGGACGCTTGACCGTGCTCCGCTGCCCGGTGTGGGTTCCTCGGCAGCCCTCAGCCGCCAGGCGCATATTGCACCTGGCCAGCTTTGCCCTGGCGAGTTTTCCCGTAATGTTGCGGCAGATCCGCTGGAAGCCCGAGGTGGTGCTGGTCATGGAGCCTACGCTGTTTTGTGTGCCGGCGGCATTGCTGACCGGCCGATTCTGCGGGGCCAAGAGCTGGCTGCATGTTCTGGATTTCGAAGTGGACGCGGGTTTCGAGCTGGGTATCCTGAAGTCGAAGGGCCTGAAGCGTGCGGTGGGGTGGGCGGAAAAAAAATCCATGTCCAGTTTTGATCGGGTTTCGACGATCTCCGAGAAGATGCTGGCCAAGCTGCTACAAAAAGGGGTTGCACCGTCCGCTTGTCTTTTTTTCCCAAACTGGGTGGATACGGACGCGATTTTTCCCCTCGAGAAGCCGAGTGTGTTCCGTGCGGAACTGGGCATTTCCCCAAACGATACGGTTGCCTTGTACGCCGGAACGATGGCCCGCAAGCAAGGACTCGAAGTGTTGGCGGAAGCGGCTTGCCAGCTGGGTGGCCGCGCAAGTTTGCGCTTGGTTTTTTGTGGCGACGGCCCGGGCAAGCCGATGCTCGCCAAGCTTACCAGCCATCTGCCCTATGTCCAGTGGATCCCGCTGCAGCCTTTTGCCCGCCTCAACGACTTGCTCAATCTGGCCGATATTCATCTTTTGCCGCAGAAAGCGGATGCCGCCGACCTGGTCATGCCTTCCAAGCTGACCGGCATGCTGGCCAGCGGACGGCCGGTGGTAGCTACATCTCCGCCGGGCACTCAGCTTGCCCAGGCGGTCGAGGGCAGGGGATTGGTGGTCGCGCCGGGAAACGCTCGAGCATTTGCCCGGGCAATCGAACAGCTAGCCGAGGACCCTGGTTTGCGGGAAGAGCTGGGAAGAAATGCCCGGCAATATGCGCTTTCTGTTTTGGAAAAAGAGAGTGTCTTGTCCCACCTTGACCGGGAGTTACTCTTTTTCGCAGCAACGGGTTGATGCGGACCAGAAAGCACGACGCGCTTGGCGATAATCCGCGAGGCGAGGTTTTCGCTCGGCGCAACCCAAGACGAGATTTTTATCGGGACGAAATCTTTATGATGATGCCTTGCAGATTAGAAGCGCACTTGTCCATCGTCCCGCAGGCAGTCGATGACGCTGCCGTGGTTTTTTCGCCTTATTGGAAAAGCGCATTTCGTCCCGCAGTCAAGCGTGGGATCGATCTGGTTTTCGCCAGCTCGCTTCTGCTCTTACTTTCTCCGCTCTTCGTGGTTCTGGCGATCGTCATCAAAGCAAGTTCGCCGGGGGATTTATTTTACCGCTGGCGCGTAGTGGGACAGGGAGGCAGACCCCTCCTTAGCTATAAATTCAGGTCGATGGTCAGCAATGCCGACGACCTGAAGGGGCAACTGGAGGCGGCCAACGAGATGCGTGGGCCAGTCTTTAAAATGACCCACGACCCGCGAGTGACTGCGGCGGGAAAATGGATGCGCCGCTACAGCCTGGATGAACTGCCGCAACTTTACAGCGTGCTTAAGGGGGAGATGAGCCTGGTTGGACCACGCCCGCCGCTGCTCAGCGAATACCAGCACTTCACCGGCTATCAAAAGCAGAAGCTGTCGGTAAAACCTGGAATGACCGGTTTGTGGCAGGTCCAGGGCCGCAACCAGGTCAACGATCTGGATGATTGGGTGCGCCTCGATCTCGAATATATCCGCCGCTGGTCGCTGTGGTTGGACACCAAGATTCTGTTGCGCACTTTGGGGGTGGTATTCGCAGGTTGCGGCAAATAGATTGCAGCCGGTAAATTCGCAATCGAAGAGGGAGCATCCTGAAATCATGCGCGTTCTCATAACCGGGGGCGCCGGGTTCATTGGCGGGCACTTAGCCGATCGCTTTATTCGAGAGGGTTTCCGGGTGCGGATCCTCGACAGCCTCGAGCCCAGGGTCCATCTCCACGGCCGGCCTAACTACCTGCCGGCGGGGGCGGAGTTTGTCCAGGGCGACGTTACCGACCGCGGCGTTCTGCTGGGCGCTCTGCAGGGAGTCGACATCGTCTCCCACCAGGCGGCTTATCAGGACTACATGCCGGATTTTTCCCGGTTCCTGCAAGTCAATGCCGTGTCTACGGCGCTCTTGTTCGAACTCATCATCGGGCACCGCTTACCGGTGAAAAAAGTCATCGTAGCCTCATCGCAGGCGGTGTACGGCGAAGGCCAGTACCGCTGCCTCGATCACGGCGACTTTCAGCCCCTGCCGCGTTCTCCCGGGCAACTGCAGCGCGGGAACTGGGAAGTTTCGTGTCCCTTATGCCCAGGGCCGGTTCAGGCTCTGGCGCTCGAGGAGCGATTGCATAATCCCTATAACCAGTACGCCGTCTCCAAATTGGCGCAAGAGAAAACCGCGCTCGGACTGGGCTGGTTGCATGGCATTCCAACCGTGGCGCTGCGCTACTCCATCACGC
Organism: uncultured Acidobacteriaceae bacterium; assembly: GCA_963818865.1. Taxonomy (GTDB): domain Bacteria; phylum Acidobacteriota; class Terriglobia; order Terriglobales; family Acidobacteriaceae; genus Sulfotelmatobacter. The sequence goes on along the minus strand of CAWFTQ010000008.1, from coordinate 31,732 downwards.
AAGGCCGGAGGCAATCGCTGTACAACCGCTACTCCGGAGTGTGCCGCATCTTCTGCACCCGCGCCCTGCAGCATCTTCCGCTGATGCTCTACGAAGATGGCCATCAGACCCGCGACTTCGTGCATGTAGACGATGTGGTCGAGGCCAACATGCTGGTGCTCGAGAAAGAAGAGGCGAATGGCCAGGTGTTCAACGTCGGCAGCGGATGCGCCACCACGATTCTCGAATATGCCCGCCGCGTGCTTGGCCGGATTCCAAGCCTCGCGGGGATCGAGGTCTCATCCCAATACCGCCGCGGCGACAACCGCCACAGCGTTTCGAGTATCGACAAATTGAAGCGTCTGGGCTGGAAACCCAAACGCGGCATGGACGAGATTCTCGGCGATTTTCTGGAGTGGGTGGAAAGCTCCGGCGGCATCCCTGCGAGTCTGCCCGACCCGGCCGATGAAATGCGGGCCGCCGGGGTTCTGCTTAGTGCGACGAATTAGCTCTGGTTGCAATTCTCTATATCGCTGAACCTGGCACAACCGTACCTGGCGCAACAGTGGGACAAAACGAAAAACTCATGACCACCACATTCGACGTTCCCTCCTATCTGGAAGAGTTATCCGCTACCATCCATCTTCTTCCGCTGCCGGCCATCGACCGGCTCGTCGATACATTCCTTCAGGTCTATCACAGCGGCCGGACCATCTTTCTTTTTGGCAATGGAGGCAGCGCATCTCTGGCCTCGCACATGACCTGCGACCTCGGCAAGGGCACCGCGCCGGCCGCCGGCAAGCGGCTGCGCGCGGTCGCTCTTACCGACAATGTGGCTTTGATCACGGCTTGGGCGAACGATACGCGCTACGATCGCATCTTCGTCGAACAACTCGAAAATCTGCTCGTAGCCGGCGACGTCGCCTTCGCCATCAGCGCCAGCGGGAACTCTCCCAACATACTGGCTGCGCTGAGTTTTGCCCGCCAGGCCGGGGCGGTCACGGCTGGCATGACGGGTTTTCAGGGAGGACAAATGAAGTCGCTTTGCGATCTCTGTGTGGTGGTTCCCTCCGACAACATGCAGATCATCGAAGATCTTCATCTTTCCATCGCCCACTCCGTATTTCGCGTGCTTCGGCACGAGATTCAAGAGATGGACCACGCCTGCGCCACCATCGCTTTAGCCCAGCCCGTTTCCGGGCACGCACCCAGTTGCCTTCCGGGGCTAGCCGCGCATTAAAGAAAGAACCAGCCGGGAAATGAAGAAGAAAATGAACAGCGAAATGAACAGAGAAGAAGAAGAAGAGACGAGATAACAGAGATATGAGAGAAGAGATAAGAGCAAAGAATGAAACCACAGCAACTTCGTAACCAGATTTTGGCCGCAGACCTGGCCTGGATTCCACTGGCGCTGGCCGCCGAGCAAGCCTTGTGCTCCGGGCTGCACTGCAGCCACCTTCCGCTGGGGCCCTCCAATTTTGTGGTTTATGTGGGTTGCACGGTCTTCGTCTGGGTATTGCTCTCGGAGAACCTGCCTCTGGATGGGTTCCGCAGCGGCTGGCGGCTGCCCGCTCTGGTCTCGCATCTTCTGCTGGCGGTCGCTGTGCTGATGGCGCTCCTGCTCGCGGTCGAGAATGTGTCGGAGAGGTACGTGGGAAGGCTGACACTGAGTGTCTTCTCCCTGTTTCTGCTGACTGGCTTCCTCTGCATTCGCGGGTTCGCCCTGCGCCGGGTATTACATCGATACCGGAATGGACAGGTTCACCGCGTTGTTATCTTGGGTTCTGACCGTTTGGCCACCGAACTGGCGGTGAAATTTACCCATCATCCTGAACTCTTGTGCCGGGTGATTGGATTCTTGTGCCCGGGAGCGGATGTTCCAGCCACACCACCCAATCGGGACACGACTGCCAGTCCAGCCACCGTTTCCACGACGGACGTCATCGGCCTGTTACGCCGGTACCAGGTGGACGAACTAGTGATGGCTCATACTCCGGCTTCGAGCGAAATACTGAATCTCGTCGCGCTGTGCCGCCAACATGCCATCCGCGTCAGCCTGGTTCCCCAACCTTACGAACTCTATCTATCGCGTCCCAGCCTGCTGGACCTCGGCGGCCTGCCTTTACTCCAACTCGGAGAGATGCCGCGGCCTTCGGGGGGAGCCGGCAAACGCCTGCTGGATATGGCGCTGGGCTCGTTTCTGGCCCTGGCCACGCTGCCCTTCCTTTTGGCGTGCGCCGCGGCTCTCCGCTTCACCGCCGGACGCGCCTTTCGTTGGGAAAGACGCATCGGCTGGCAGGGCGCGCAGTTTTCCATGCTGCGGCTCAACGTGGATCACAATCCGCGAAACGGTTCGGGTTTTGAGCGGATGCTGGGCCGGTTCAGCATCGCCGAACTTCCTCAACTTTGGAATGTGCTGCGGGGGGAAATGAGTCTGGTGGGACCACGGCCGGAAGGGCCGGAGCGCGCCCAGCAGTATTCCGCCTGGCAGCAACAACGGCTCTCGGTAAAGCCGGGGATGACCGGGTTGGCCCAAGTGCACGGCCTGCGCGAGGAGCACGCCTCCGAGGACAAAACCCGGCACGATCTGCAATACATGTTGCATCCTTCTTTATTGAAGGATCTCTCGCTTCTGATCGAGACGGTCTGGACGCTGCTGCTTCGCTTGATAAAGATGCCGAAGCGCGCCCTAGCCGGCAGTGCCCACGATGGCGCCGTGGCTCCATCCATTTCATATTCTTCGTATTCCGCTACGCAGACTTTCCCGGAGATGTTACAGCATGCTCATCGGACGCAGTCCGGTTCGGATTAGTTTTGGCGGAGGCGGTACCGATCTCCCCTCCTACTACGAGCAGTTTGGGGGCGCCGTCCTCAGCACCGCCATTAACAAGTACTTCTACACCATTCTGGGAAACCGTGGCGATGGGCGCATCCAGGTCATCTCTTCCGATCTTCGCCTGTTTGGCAATTGGAGTGACCTCACCGCCCTGCCCGCTCTGCCCGACAAAAGTAGTGGCCTGGAGATTCCTCTCGCGGTGCTCAAAGATCTCGGCGCCGACCTTGCCGCCGACCTGTTCCTGGCTTCCGAAATCCCTCCCGGCACCGGATTGGGATCCTCCGCCAGCGTTTGTGTCAATCTTTTGAAAGTGCTTACCACCCATTTGCGTTGTCCATTGTCCAAGTACGATCTCGCGGAACGAGCCTTCAACATCACACGTTTCGGCCTGAAACGCCACGTGGGCAAGCAGGACGAATATGCCGCTGCCTTCGGCGGCCTCAACTACATCCGCTTCAGCCGGGATGGAGCCACTCAAGTCGAGCCGCTGCAACTCGATCCCGGCGTGCTTTCGGCTCTGCAATCAAATCTCATGTTGTTTTTTACCGGAGCCGCTCACCATTCCTGGGACATCCTCGCCGATCAGGAGAAATCCACGCGGATGCCAGACGGACCCGCCGTGGAGGCGTTGCACCAGGTGAAAGAGGCGGCGGCTCTGATGAAAGAGGCTCTTCTCTGTGGCGATTTGGAACACTTCGGCCATCTTCTCGACGATGCCTGGCAAGCCAAGAAACGCATATCCCAGCGCATTTCGAGCCCGCGCATCGACCAACTCTACGGCGTCGCGCGGGAGTATGGCGCACTGGGCGGCAAAATTACCGGCGCCGGCGGCGGAGGATTTCTACTGCTTTATTCGGAGCCTTCATTCCAGGCTGCGGTGCGCTCCGCATTGCAGGGCGAGGGGGTGCAGGAGATGGCATTTGCCTTCGACGGTCAGGGCGCTCAAGTCATCGTCAACGACCCCTTTATCGACCACGACGAACACGCGGGCACGCGATGGACCTTTCTGCCTCTGTCATCGGCGGCAACGGTTTGATTTCCATTCTGCAGTTCGATCGCGGGAGCCCACATTGAAAGCCTTCTTACTGGCTGGAGGACACGGCACGCGCTTGCGACCTCTGACTGACTCCATCGCCAAGTGCCTGGTGCCGATTCAGGGCAGGCCTCTGCTCGACATCTGGCTTGATCTGTGCGCTCGCTCCGGCATTACCGAGGTCCTCATCAACCTGCACGCTCGCTCGCAAGACATCGAGCGGCATCTCAAGCGCAAGAGCTCGCCGGTAAGCGTTCGTCTGATCCATGAAGAACAATTGCTCGGCTCGGCGGGCACACTAGCAGCCAACCGGAGCTGGATCGGTTCTGATCCCGCGTTCTGGATTCTTTATTCCGATGTTCTCACCAACACGAATTTGCGGCGCATGAGCGAATTCCATTCCGCTCACGGAGGCTTGGCGACTCTTGGTCTTTACCAGGTCCCCGATCCCTCGCGCTGCGGCGTCGCCATCACAGACCACCGGGGGGTCATCGTCGACTTCGAAGAAAAGCCGCAGACCCCGCGCAGTAATTGGGTCTTCTCCGGGCTCATGGTGGCGGGCCCCGGTCTTTTCGATGTGATCCCACCCTGCATTCCCGCCGATATCGCTTTCCACGTGCTGCCGCGGCTGCTCGGCAAAATGCGCGCTTTTTCTATCGCAGACTACTTGCTCGACATTGGTACCTTGCCGAACTACGAAAGGGCGCAGGTCACATGGCCAGGCTGGGAAGGCGGTTCGTCCGCACCGGAGCTAAAAGCAAATCCAGTCCCTAGGGTTCTTCCAGGTTCTGGCCTTCCGGCACGCGGCGTTTCACGCGGAGAAAATTCATGAGCCTCGGACAATTGCGTGGCGTCATTTTTGACATGGATGGCGTCCTGGTTGACAGTCATGCCGTGCATCGCAAGGCCTGGAGTCTGTTTTTCCAGACGCTGGGACGTGAAGTGTCCGAATCCGAGCTGGATTTCATTCTGGATGGCCGTAAACGCAGCGAGATCTTGCGGCACTTCCTGGGAGATTATCCCGACCCGGAACTAGAGGAATTCGGCAGGCGCAAGAATTGCATCTTCCGGCAAATGCGGATCGATGTGGCCCCGGTTCCGGGAGCGGTCGACATAGTGCGCGACCTTCATCGCGAAGGCACCGCTTTAGCTCTGGCTACTTCCGCCAGCCGCAGTCGTGCCCGCTCGACACTGCTCGATCTGGGCTTGCTGAATTGTTTCCAACAGGTCGTGACCGGAGAAGATGTGGTTTTGGGAAAACCGGATGCAACTATCTACCGGCTGGCTTGCAACCGCATGGGGATTGAGTCTGAACACCTATTGGCAGTAGAAGATGCTATTTCAGGAATTCGGGCGGCGGTGGGTGCTGGCTTGAGTTGTGTGGGAGTAGCGTCGCACGAGACGCCCGAGAATCTTACCGCCGCCGGTGCGGCGCACGTGGTGCGGAACTTCGAGGCTGTTACCACTCATGACCTGAAATGCATTTTGCTGGGGCGTGATCGCGATGTTGTGTCTCACCAGGCTGCCGCTGCGTCGGCTAAAGGCTAACGCTTCGTTGCGGCATACCTCCACGATCAACGGTCCGACTTTCATCTTGAACAACACGCGATACGTGGTTCTTCGCAGTTGCCGATTCTCAGCAAGAAAAATGCGCTTACAAATCGCCGGAAATCCTGAAGCTGCATTTCCGATCTCCTCAATAAACCGCGCCTCGTCCCCTTCGCCATACCTGAAGCTGTCCCTGCCCTAGTTTCTCCACTGCATTTCCCCGCTTACTTTCAAAAGTTATCTCACTCGCAAATGTAGCGTTAAAGGGAAACCCTCGTCCGGCCCACTTTCTTGCCCTTCTCACCGCCTGAAGAATCCACAACCTGCCGACAGCGCTCATCGAGTTCGATCCCAACGAACTCGGCCATCTAAAGCCGTCGGTTCCTGCGGCCTAATTCAGTTGGTTTCCTTGCGCGAAACAGGCGGCTGCCCAGGCCGCGCGCAGGTGACCAAGGTTCATGTCCTTCCGTCGCTGTCCTGGTGTACTCTGTTACGTCCATGCAAAGGCAACTAGGATCTAGGGAAATGCCGGTACATAAACCTCAAGATTCCGCCGGTCCTTATCCGCGAGAGCGCAGGCATCGTCGCTTCGACTTACAATTCCCGGTCCACGTCAGTTTTCCCTCCGCCGGAGCGGTTCGCGAGCTCGATGCGATTAGCCGGAACGTCAGCATCGGTGGCTTGCTGTTGAGAGCCAACGATTCGCTTCCTCCAGACGCGCAAGTGAGCTTGACCATTGAAGTGAAGGGTCCACGGTTGCGGCGTCCGGTACGACTGGTGGGTGAGGGCCATGTTGTAAGGATAGAACGGCTAGAAGCGGAGGCTGGATTCGCCATCGCGATTGAGTGCAAGCGACCCATTGCCGAAATCGAAAATCATCTTCCGGCCACGGGCTGAGGCTAGACTGGATCGCTGGTTCGCGCGAAATGAAGGTACGGCATCTCTTCTTTAGGTCGTCCCGCGGGATTTACCTTTTCGACTCCCGGATCAAGATCGTTGCGCTATATTGCAGGGAGAGGTCTATACTAAGTTCCATTTTGGATGTCAATAAAGGAGATTCGTGGTGGATGCGCGAATACCTTATCAGAGTGTGGCATTCGTTTTCATTTCGACCCAGCTGAAAGCATTGCTTGACAGCTGGTTCTCTTGGGCGCACAATCCCCTGCAGTTTTGGGTTCGCGCATCGCTTTTTTCTCCTTGTGATTCACCTACACGGAATACTCGAACCCCGATTAGAGCTCGCTGCCCACCGGCAAGAAAGGAGATTCCATGTCCGACCTTTTAAGAATCATTTGGTCAGAAGAGGGACAGGACATTGCGGAGTATGCGGTTATGCTGGCCGTGATCCTGGTTCTCGTGGTTGGTACCATTCGGCTCATCGGCTCCAATGCCAACAACGTTTTTTCCAATACCGCAAGCTCGATTCAGTAGCCCCTGGCCTGGTATTGGCGGTGGGGACGATTCGCGTAATGCGCGCGATCGCGAACGACCCATTTTCCGTCGCCGCCGGTTCAACTCAGAGGGCGCTGCTCGAATAAGCAATAGGCGCGCTATCGGTCGTGCGCCGCCCGTGTTGCATGGCCCCAGTCGACTCTAGGTCGATAATCGCCGACAAGCAACGGGCGGATCCTCTGCCGCCACTTCGCCAACTGGGCACACAGCAGCGTGCCCGACTTCAGGCGCACCTGCCGCATGTGCCTGAGATGCAATTAACCAGCGGGGGAGGAGCCCGCGCCCGATGGATACTATTGTGATGATCATGTTTGGATCGGTGTTGTGTTCGGTGAGCGGACTGTGTTTCATGGAACTGCGCCGCATCCGCAAGAAGCTGGAAGCAAAATAACGGAAGCGCGATGTCAACAAGCCGGAGCCTTGGGTAGCCGCTCGGACGAACTGATCGCCATTTCAGTTGCGCGAGTTGCTTCTTCGTCCGTCGCTTTCCTTGAACGAGATGGGAGCGTCCGCGCCACAAGCGGACGCATTCTCAGCTCAGCATTCTTTCTTCCTCGCCGACTGAAAGTGGAGTTCAGGCGACGATGCCGCGTGTGTAGTCCGAAGATGTATGGCTGGAAAGTGGCCCTTCTAGACGCTGCTGCGATTTGCTGAGCCGCTCACGAACCCCGCGTTCGGCTTCGGCTAGTTGTGCCGGGTTCATAGTTTTTTTCACCATATTCTTGCTGCGAGCGAGTTGTTCAAGCGCAAGAGAGAACCACTGATAGGCACGGATAACGTCGCGGTTGCCGGCCCGTCCGGTCCACGAACTGCGTGCCAAGATCAACTGGGCGGCGAGGACACCTTGTTCGGCAGCCTTCTCACATAGCGCTAGAGTCGCTTGGTCGTAATCGCAGGCCGGATCCTCGAGCAAAACCTGGCGCAGGGAAGGCGGAGGGGTGGCTTGATTAAGCGTCATAAATAGCAGTTCGATTCGGTTGGAAACCCCCAGCTTGTCAAAGATATGAAACAAGTGATTCTTCACCGTATGCTGGCTCAGACCCAGGCGTTCGGCGATTTCGCGATTGCTCAATCCCTCGGCCAGACAACTGACGACCTCCGCTTCACGCTTGGAAAGCAAATTCATGCCCCTTCCGTCGACGGCCCGAACTTTGGGTGCTGAAGCCAGGGCTTCTAGAACTAGCGTCATTTGCTCATGGTTCACCCAAACCTGGCCGCCATGCACCTTGCGGATACATTGGCCAAGCGTGTCTGAAGATTCTTGATGATCGAAGACTCCTTTGGCTCCGGCTCGAAAGGCTTCTAGAATCGACGCACTCTTCGAGCAGTCCAAAAGCATAATCGCTCGGGCGTTGGGATCGGTCCGACGCAGTTCTTCGAGAGATCGGAAGCCACGCTGGGAATCATCGTCCGCGAAGTTGCTGAGAACAAACACGTCGATTTGGTGGGTAACCAACGCGGTCACCAAACTCGCGGCATCCAAGTCCGAACTGACGACCTGGAGTTCGGGATCTCGGCTGAGAGCTCCGACCAGCAATCGGGTATGAAAACGCGAATTGTCGGCCACGAGTACGCGGATCGTAGAAGCAAGCCTCTTGCGGTCGTCCTCCATCGGTACCTCCCTACTGAATCGATTCAATACCCTGGGCCCTGAGTTCGATTCCTTAGAACAGAACCCGTAGCTTTTTTCTGAAAGAGAACAACGGGGTTCTCTTGTAGTGCCCTAGAAGTTCTAGCGAAAAAATCTTTCTCCCAGCAGAATACGGCTCTCGCAAATGGTGTTGAAGCTCCCCGAATTAGCGGGCGAAACAGACTTGATTCTTTTACAACTCTTAAGTAACGTCGCGAGAGTATCCGGTGGCATCGTTCGCGTAAATAGCTCCTCGGTGCCAATTGTGGCTCGATTGGGCTATGCGGTCACTCAGGTGCGAAGCGGGAGGAATATACAGTTTGTCTCCCTCATCCGATGTCGATGGGTGGGAACCTGCGTCGTAGAATCAGTACAGGCAGATGTTTGCGCGTATCGCGATCCTCGCCCGCATTAAATGGAGTGTAAGTGTCAGAGCAAACACATGGTTGACAGATTGAATCCGCAGCCAGCGTGACTTCGCCACTTGATCGGCAAAAATCTCAGGCGGCCAATCTTCGTTCCTTCGTCCAGGGCGGACGACTAACGATTTGCCGTCATCCGGGAGCATTCGGGATTTGGCCACTCGTCAATGCCGATATGCCGATTTATCGGCGTTAATGCAGTCCTTCAATTAGCACCATGCTGACAATTTGCCCACTGGAAGCGGCTTTTAACACTGCCGTCTCATTGTTTTTTCGCGTCTTATGCGACGCACGGGGCGGGACCGATGATATTGGTGAATGTCATGCGGATCCCGTGCTCCGGCCGCAGGATGACCATCGGGCGCGCTTCGATCATTTGGCCCGGAACCAACTGAAAATCGTATTTTCGGAGCAGATCGCTCAAAATCATAAGGATCTGCAGCATTGCGTAATTTCCGCCGATACAGCCTCGCGGTCCGGCACCGAAGGGAAGATAGGTGAAGGGTGTGCGCAGCTTCTCGTTCGCTTTGGTGAAACGGTCCGTATCGAAGTTCTCCGGATTTTGCCAATGGCGCGGAGCATGATGCGCACCATACACATACACAATGACCATCGATCCGCGGGGTATGGCGACGTCGCCTACGCGGTCGTCCGCGACAGCCATGCGGTCGACCATCCAAAATGGCGGGTAGAGGCGGAGCGCCTCTTGAATGACTTGAGTCGCAAACTCGAATTTGGGAACGTCGCTATAGCCCAGAGGCGCGTCGCCGAGCACGGTATCAAACTCCTGCCGTACTCTTTCGAGGCAATCTGGACGCGTGCTCAAAAGATAAAGAAGCCACGATAGCCCATTCGACGATGTTTCATGGCCGGCAACCAGAAGTTGCATGCTCTCGCTCAGGATGAGTTCATCGCTCATGCCTTGGCCATCGTTGTAACGCGCATCCATCAGCGTCTGAAGCAGATCGTGGCCGGGCGGTTCGTTGCGGCGCTTCTTTATGTATTCGAGCAGAATGGCGTCGGCGCGGGTTCGCATGTCTTCGTGTTTGCGCAGTTCGCCCGAGACAGCGAACCAGGGATTCAAATAGGGCTGAAGGGTTTGCCGAACGATGAATTCCTGGACGGTGCAGATGGTCTGGCTGACAAGATGGATGTCTTCATCCTTCAACCGCGCGCCAAATAGCGATCGGGCGACCATAGCGAAGGTAATCTTCATCAGGTGGGGGTAGATATCGACGGGGCCAAGACGGACCTGCCGGTCGAAATCCCGCAGCGAGTCGGCGAGGGAGTCCCGCATGATTGAGGACAATGCATCGAGTTGCTTTCGATCGAAGCCCGTCTGGATTAGACGCCGCTGCGTGCGCCAGGCTTCTCCGTGGGTCGTGAGAAGACCTTTCCCCAGGAAGTGGCCCATACGCTTTACTTGAATTTCGGATTTTTGGTAGTTCTCCGCATTGGTCTTCAACACGTGCTGAATGACAGCGGGATCGATGGTAACGATCGCTTCCTGGAGACCACCCAAATAGAGCCGGAATGTGTCGCCGAAGATTTCGTTGTAGCTGGACAAAACCTGCACGGCATTACGGGCCATGGCGCGAGAATCCGCAAAGCAGCGAAATCGGGAAACAATGGGGATAGGCATTGATGAGCTCATACCCAGCCGTCCTCACATTTTCCTCGGACCGGGAGAGATTTCATGTCACTTGCAGGAGGTGGTGACTGGGCCATGCGCAATAGAAAAACCCTCGGAATCAGTTTTCGTTACCCAGTTGCTTCAAGAGTATCAGATGATGCCGGATTGCCCCGGTCATGGTGGGGTTCTGCCGATAGGAAATCCCAAACTCTTCGGCAGTCTGCTTCACGATCCTGGTGAGCGGAGCATAGTGGGTATGGCACACGAAAGGGCACAGGTGGTGGACGACGTGATGATTAAGCCCGCCCACGAGCCAACCGACCAGCGGGCTTTCGGTCGCATAATCGGCCGTCGTCGCGAAGATGTGATACACGCCGTTGTCAAACTCACGGCGGTCGGAAGGAAAGTACGTGGTGTCGATGGTGTGCGTCGACTGGAATACGAGCGTTACGGTTAAACCGACGGTCAAATTGACCAGGAGGAACGCCCCGGCAACCAGCAGAGGCGATTTTCCCAGCACCATCACAGGCAAGACAAGCATGTAAGTGAGGTAGAAGCCCTTGCCGGCAAAGAGAATCGCGTATTCTCGCAGAGAATGTTTGGTGCGCCTCAGATATTCGTGTGTGGGGAAGAAGAAGCATTGGAAGTCTCTGAAGAACACGTAATCGAGAGAGAACAGCGCGTAAACGAACAGGGCGTAGATGTGCTGGAACCGGTGCCACGGCAACCGGGATTCATAGGGCGTAAAGCGAAAGATGCCGCGTCCCGAAAGGGCGTCATCTTCGCCATGGAGATTGATGCAGGAATGATGGCCGCGATGATGGAGAATGCGCCACATGTACGAACTGATTCCGCACAAATCGAAGACATAGTTCAGGGTTTTGTTTATGAGCGGCCGGGACGAGATAGCGTTGTGATTGCTGTCATGGGCGATGTTCAGCAAAAGGAATGTCTGCGCGAGGCCGCCTAAAAGGTAGAGGGCGACAAATTTCCATGAGCCGGGCCTTAGCGTATACAGAGCAATCCAAGCGCCCACGAGGACTGCCAGACCCGCAGCGATCTTGAACCGCATAGTACGGTCCGCTTTAGGAGAAATGTTCCGATCGGCAAAAAAGCTATCAAGGCGGCTACGCAAGACTTTCGGGAAGGAAGAACCATCGACCGGCTCGATAATCGGCAAAGATGAGGCTTCCGATGGGACAAGGTCCCCGATCTCCGGCTGATGGGCAATTGCCGCTTCGGGTTGGAACATCACCGGCGCCTCCGCGACCATGGTAAATTGGACGCGACGCGTTCCACAAGTTACATGAGTGGCCCTGACCCCGCGGCGTGATTGTTGCCGCACCGTCGACCGTTTCGTCCCAATTTTTTAGTGCGAGCGATTAAGGGCAATCAAGAAAATTCAGGATGGTCGATGCACGGATGCTGGTGCCTCGTCCCAGGAAGCGATAACGCATGGTATTGTGCAAATGCTCTGCTAATATATACCAACCAATGAAACTTAGTGAACGGGGCCTCCTGCATGTGGTTTAGGAGCTCCACAAGTCTGCTTCGCCTCCTGTGCGGCAAAAAGGAGAACGTCCGTTCCCCAGCCAATCGAGGGACGCTTGTGGTGAGAAAAGAATTACGCGTACATTCTCACAGTCCCACATTTAAGGTCTGCACTGCGATCTGCACTTTGAGACTCAATCGTGTTTCACCTCGCTCGTTGGCGAGGTATGGTTCGTTTACTGACTCGCGTTCTATTCGACCTTGGAGGATCGCTGATTGATGACGGCGTCAATTCTGGACAACCTGGATAGGCTGGCAGATGAGCACCCGAACAAGCTACTGTATTCGTATCTTGACGTAAACGGCGATCCGATCGAAAGCTACACCTACGCGTCGTTTGTCCGCCGAGCGCAAGCGATCGCCGGACATTTGCGGAAAGAGGGTCGCTTCGCGGCGGGCGATCGGCTTCTGCTTGCCTACCCGCCGGGGCTGGAGATGATCTGCGCATTTTTTGGTTGCGTGCGCGCGGGATTGATCCCAGTGCCGGTCTATCCCCCGAGTTCGCGAGGCTTCCAGAGCGCCCTGTACAAGACGGTCCACATCGCAAAAGATTGCCAGGCGGCTGGGATCTTAACGAGCAGAGATTACCACGCATCTCTCAAGACGAATCTCGCCCGACGTGGAGTCTCGGCGTCGGGCGTCGACGTAGATTACATTTCCGGTCTTCCGTGGATCGCCACGGAAGATTTCGTGGACACGATTTCAGACCGGCCACCTGCAGATCCTACGAAGATCTTGTTTCTCCAGTACACGTCGGGTTCAACGATGGAGCCCAAGGGTGTGATGGTGACGCACGAAAACATCCTGAATACCTATCCGCTCGTGATCGATCATCCGGCGCCAGTCGTCGTTTCTTGGCTTCCGCAGTATCACGATATGGGACTGATCGGGTGCTACCTATACCCAGCACTGAAAGGTGGGACGACGTACGGGTTCGCTCCCATGGACTTCATTCAGCGGCCGATCCTGTGGTTCAATGCGATAACGACCTACCACGCCACTGCGGCGGCCGCCCCCAACTTCGCCTACGATTATTGCTTGCGCGCCGGGAGGCTTTCCAAGGAAAACCTGGAGGCTTGCGATCTCAGCTCGCTTCGCGTATTGATGTGCGCTGCGGAACCCGTAAAACCGGATACCTACACACGGTTTCTGGAAGCGTTTCAGCCCTATGGACTCAAGTCCGAGAGTTTCCATGTCGCCTACGGGCTAGCCGAGAATACTTTGGCGGTCTCACTGGGCGGGCGCAACATCGTTTCCGTCAACAAGCGCGCCCTGGCACTGGGCAAGGCCCGCATGACTACCGAGGTCTCAGAAATCGGCTGCGCAACGCAGCTTGTCAGTTGCGGAGCCTCACTCCCGGGTCTTGACGTTAAGATCGTGGATCCGGAAGGACATTTCCCTCTTAAGCCAGAACGCATCGGCGAAATTTGGGTCGCCGGAAACGGCAAGTGCCAGGGTTACTGGAATAATCCTGAATTGACTCTGAAGCAGTTTCGTGCGCGGCTCGTGGACGATACTCCTTATGATGACGGCTACCTTCGAACCGGCGACATAGGATTCATTCACGACGGCGAGCTCTATGTCTGCGGCCGCATCAAGGACATGATTATTCTCCGCGGGCAAAACTATTACCCGCAGGACATTGAGAACGTCGTGGAGAAATCATCCAGTCTGATCCGGCACAATTGCGTCGCCGCGTTCCAGATTCAGGAAGAGAGCGAACCGGCGCTGGCAATCGTCGCCGAAGTCAAGAATCCTAGAGCGCTTCCCGGAGCACGGGAGATTGCCGCAGCGGTCCGGAATTATCTCAACGTCGAAGTGGCGATGATTTCCTTCATTGCGCCTCGTGCGATTCCGAGAACGAGTTCGGGGAAGATCATGCGCCATAAGACCAAGCAGATGTGGCTGCAAGGTCAGTTCACCGTTCTCTCCGACTTTTCGCGGGAGAAGGACGCCGGGAAGTCCCATTCCGACATACATTCCTCTTTCGCCGAATTGAAAGCCAGGTACAACCTGACAGGTCTGGAATCGTACAACCTCGTCGAAGCCGGCCTGGATTCCCTGGATCTCGTTGTATTCACGCATGAGCTCAAGGAACTCCTGAAAGATAAAGGCGCCGAGTTGCTGGCGAGGCAGGTAGATATTGGTGTCATTCAGCGTGTCAGCGTAGCCGAACTGTTCGGACTCGCCGAACAACTGGAGCGCGCTCCCGAAGAGGCACTGGTTCATCTGCGCCATTCTCTTGCGGCTTTCCGTGAAGAGCAGTGCGCCGCTGAGAAACAGATGATGAGCAACGACCGAAAGCTCATCTTCGAGCTTCCGGTGCCTTCGCCCATGCCGGAGACACCGGTGCTGAATCATGTGCTGCTCACGGGCGGGACCGGCTTCATAGGGCCATTCCTCATCAAAAGCTTGCTGGAACAAACGCGGGCCAAAATCTATGTTCTCGTCAGGTCTTCCGACGAAAAGCAGGGCAGGCAGAGACTGAGAGCTGCGATGGAGTCAATGGGACCCTGCGGAGCGGGGCTGATGGAGATGTTCGAGGCCCGCGTGATCCCCGTCTCCGGCGATCTAGGGCAGCCAAAGCTTGGCCTGATGCAGGACGTGTGGGATTTCCTGGCGCGTGAAATCGACACGGTGTTCCATAACGGTGCAACCGTGAACTACCTGTACAACTACGACCTGATGCGTGATGCGAACGTGCTGGGAACCAATGAGGTCGTAAGATTGGCGTTCGAGGGAAGGCCCAAAGAGTTCAATTATGTCTCGACCACCTTCGTATTTGGCTGGGCGGTCAAATCAGTCTTGTATGAGACCGATCTGAACGAGAATATGGAGCTTCTCGATTTTGGGTACAGTCAATCGAAATGGGTAGCGGAACAGGTGGTTGTCGACGCGCGCAGCCGGGGACTTTCCGCGCGGATTTTCCGGCCGGCTCTCGTGAGTCCTTCCGTCACGGGCGGAGGTAACAACTTCGATATCGCGGTTCGCTTAGTTGCCTTTATGGTGAATCACGGCATTGGCGTCGATACTCTCAACCAAGTCAGCTTTGTTCCGGCCGACATTGTGGCGAACAATATCGTTGCCATCTCTACCACACCCGCTACAGCGAATAAGACTTACCACGTCGTTCGCGACGATTATTCGAACATGATGGATATTACCGGGCTTATTACCAAAGCGACTGGCCGGCAATTCGAAAAATTCAGCCTTCCCGATTTCGTTCCCGAGCTGATCCGGCGATGCCGGAAGGAAGATCTTCTGTTCCCCCTGCTGGATTTTCTAGTGGGCTCGGTCGACAACATCTCGGCGATGGAGTTCAAACGGTATGACAGCTCTTCCTATCAAATGGCCCGGGATGCCTCGGTGTGGGGCAAACCGGACCCGTCTCTGGAGGATACGGTCAACGGCATTCTGAAATTCATGTATCGCAAGGGGATCATTTCGGTCGCGGCTCGTGAGGTCAACGCGGTGTCACCGATGTGCGAACGCGAACTGACCATCGAGACCCATCGGAGAAGTACGGATTGCGGTGCGGATTGCCTGCAATGCATGGCCTCTGCTGGAGACCCTGAGTGCATCGAGGAGATTCCGAAGATCGAAGCCTCGGAGCAGGTGTGAGTCGTCGCAGGTCAATGAGTGTAGTCGCCTGATAGCGTCAACTGGCAAATGGTCAGTGATAGTGCCAGAGGAGGGATACGTGACTCTTGAAGCTGGCGTCAAACAGCACAAAACCGTCCGTATTTTCGCCCTGATTCACGAAGAAAATGAGTTCCGATTCGCCATCATTGTCGTAATCACCCGCGTCAAGTAGCGACATGAAAGAACCGATTCGCAGAACGTTTCCGCTTCCTGACACGAAGAACCAAGGCTCGGATTCTGGGTCGTCAGGCTGATCGACCCACCCACACTCTCCTGCATTCAAACTAGCCTTCACTATGAAAGAGTGTTTGTTGGAAGCGTAGGCAGTCGGGAATGTTAGGGCGGAGTCTGGGAATTTCCAGTCCCGCTCCGCTGTTTGCTCATCCTTGCAACGGTTAACATGTGGGTATTCCCGGCGAAAGGTCGTGCGGACTAATGCCGCTACGTCGTCTGGCAGTTTTGTCCTCTTCCATCCATCGGGATCGCGGAGGTAAGGTTCCGAGACAGCCACAAGGGGGCGGCGTACTTTGGCTGGGCCATCAGCCAACAGTCCGGCAAAGTGCTTCGAAGCCGATCCAACCAGAGGAATGCCTGATGGTGGAGTCAGAATTTTCTGAACAGACGTGAGCCCGTTTTCATCGGAATCTGTCTGAGTTTCGACTGAGCCAAGGATCTTGCCATCAAAGGCGATGGTCCAGTTCATACGGGTAGGTAAGGACGATAAATCCACTTGCCTCCAACCGCTGGAGGTCTTTTCGAAGGCCGGTCGAAGATGCAGACCAGAATTCCTATGCCGAAGGCTCTGACCATAATGAAAAGAGTTTCCCTAGATGCAGGCCAAGACACAAGTTAAGTCGGTATCTGCTGCGTAGCTGTCGATAAATCCCGATTACACTCATCGACCCCGGAACGATCTTCCTCTGCATTGCGCAGACGCATTGTGCGCTACTGCTTCTTAAACACAAGCTTCTCCGTTATCCGCTGACCCGATTCCAACGTGCCCGTTGTCGATACCGTCATCTGCTGCCCATCCGCCGACACCTGCCACCGATCCGTTTGAGTGACTTGCTCGTCCCGCCGGTAAATCGCATCCACCGTGTGAGGATCGACAAGTTCAAGCGTCACGGTATCGTTGCGCGAATTCTTTAGATCGTATTGTTTTCCGTCAAAACGGGCGGTGTAGCTGTAGTCACCCAGAAAACGGACTCCACCGTTTCCGTCCGCCTCGATCTTGAGCACCAGACCTTGCCGCAAACGGGTCTTGCTGAGATCTTGCGTCCACTCGCCAACGAACAGGTCACTGGCGAGCTTCGCACCCCCGCTTCGCGTCCACACGGTGATCTGATCGGCGTGGCCCGCGGTCGCAGTCGTGGACGTTAGCTCCTTTCCATCCTTCGAAAGTTGTTCGCGAACCGTGGCCACTACAGTTCCGTCCTTTTTCTCCGTGACCTTCGCCTGCCTCTTATCGATCCTGTGCAGTTCAATTTGATCGAATCCGAGATTGCCGGGTGCGGGCGAATCGTGTCCGTTCCGAGCCGCAGTGAAATCGAAATGTTTTTCGCCTGACATGACTACATGCACCCCGCCATGCAGATGTGTAATGGAGAGCCGATTCGGAGGATCCAGGCTAGACTGCGCTGAGATGAGCGTCCAGACGCCAAGGCGAGGGTCCGGCACTCCAAGCTGGGACACTGCAGGTTGGACGGCGGCAGCAAGCAGTCCGAATAACAGTAAGGTGGGAATTGATCCTCTCAAGGCAATGCGGAGAGTTTAGCAGATTCATATAGCTCGTTATTGTGAATGGTACGCTCTCCGCAACAGAGCTTTAGTACCAACGCTCGTGTATGACATGATGAGTGCCATGGATGGGAAGCGTCTTTGGGTGTCAGGAATCGTTCTCGCAGCAGCCATTGCACTTCTTCCATTCTCTTTTCACGCGGAGCGCCACCTGGAGACCGCAACCCGCGTCGAAGGCAGCCAGGCTGAAACTGTCCGAGATGAGCTGGCCAATCGTTTTCGGTCGCCGTTCGTGGACCGCGTGGTCCTGGTGATCCTGGGACTCCCGCCTGCGAGTTCGGAGAAAGGCGGGCAAGCGTTAGAAACCATCGTGACGGCACTGAGAGACCAACCCGGCGTTTCGGGAGTGGTCTCCTATCTTGACTCGCGCGATCCGATCTTTCTGGGCCGGGGAGGGGGAACGTTTGTTCTCGTGGGACTCATGTCGGCCGACGGTCCCGTGGAGTCGCTTGTTCCGAGCCTTCACCAGTTGGCAAGCTCGCTTGAAAATCAACTGCGAGGCCGTTATCCGGCGGCTAAGCTCGAACTCACCGGCGAGATTCCACTGAATTTCGACATTCGGAAAGCGAGCGCCGACGACGTGAAACGCGGCGAAAGCCTGGTGATCCCCGCGACCCTCGCACTTCTGCTGGTGGCTTTCGGAAGCCTCATCGCCGCCCTGATTCCATTGGCGGTGGGTCAATTGGCCATCGCGATCACTCTGGCGATTACGGGGTTCCTGGCCCAGCGCTGGCACTTGTCCATTCTGGTTCAGAATTTGGCCACTATGCTTGGCCTGGGCTTGGGCATCGACTACGCGCTCCTCATGGTCAGCCGCTTCCGGGAAGCGATTTCCGCCGGCAACGACGGGCCCGCGGCCTCGCTCATCGCGGCACGTCAGGCAGGTCGAACACTGTTGATTTCAGCCTCAACGGTAGCCATCGGATTTCTGGCCCTCTTAACGGTTCCGATCAGCGAAATCCGTTCCATCGGTATCGCGGGATTCCTGGTGGCCGGAATGAGCGTGTTGCTTACAAATACTCTGGTTCCAACAGTGCTGGCGTTGCTCGGTCCGCGGATTAATCTTGGCCGATTGCCCTTTACTCCAAAGTTGGATGCGCATCGGGCTGCGAGAACGGGAAAGCGCTGGCGGCAATGGGGCAAGGTGATTGTCGCGCATCCCTGGCTTGCCCTGTTTGTGGCGGGCACTCCTTTGCTTCTGCTCGCCTGGCAGATTAGGCGACTGGATACCAGTGTCCCCCAGGGAGATTGGCTTCCGCCGGCGGCGGAATCAGTACGCGCGCTCCACACCCTGAGACAGATGGATCGGGAAGGCGTGGTTGAATCGTTGCGCATCATTGTCGAGCTTCCAACGGACTCCATCGCGCAAACCGACGCGGGGTGGAATGTGCTTGATCGTGTCACCAAGCGGTTCGCGAGCGACCCTCGCTGTAGCCGCGTGATTTCTATCACTACGATTGCAGAGAGCAACCGGTCTTCCCTCCGTGATCTCTCACGGGAGACGCGCCGAACGTTTCTGAGCAGTGACGGAAAGGCGGCGCTGCTTGAGGTGGTACCGGCGAGTTCGGTCTCCATCCGCGAACAGGTTAACTGGGTACGGGAGCTTCGTAAGACCGGCGCGCTGGCTCTCACCGGCGTTCCTGGCGCAACGCTTCTCATTGGGGGCATCCCGGCACTGAATGCCGACTATGAAACGATTATTAGGGACCACTTTCCGTCGGTGATGGCGCTTATCGTGGGGGGAACGCTCCTTGCTCTACTCTGTGGATTCCGATCCCTCTTCGTCGCCCTAAAGGCCATCGCCCTCAATCTGTTCTCGGTCGCGGCGTGCTTCGGAGCATTGGTTTTCGTCTTCCAAGACGGGCACGGAAGCAGCTTCCTGGGGATTCCTGAGGGAACCGGTAGCGTGTTTCCTCTTGTTCCGATCGTCGCCTTTGCAATCGTTTTCGGATTAAGTATGGATTACGAGGTATTTCTGGTTGCACGTGTTCTCGAAGCCAGAAGGAGCGGGCTAAGTGAAACGGATGCGATCCCGGAGGGTCTGGCTAGAACCGCAGGCCTGATTACGAGCGCTGCCGCGATCATGATCGTGGTATTTGCGGCATTCACCTTCGGAAGTTTCCTGGTGGTGAAGATGATCGGATTTACCTTGGCGGTCGCCGTGTTGATCGACGCCACGCTCGTTCGTATTGTGATCGGTCCCGCGCTCCTTCGTCTTGCAGGTGATTGGAACTGGTGGCCTTGGGGCTTGCCAAAGCGAGCAAGGTGCGCTTGATGGCGAGTCGCGGAATACGTCAGCCCGGTTTTTTGGGGAATGAGATCTGGATTGAGAACGTCCGGAAAGTGTTACTCCTGCCTCGGGAGCAACTCCGCCCTTACAGGTCTTTTCTGGAAGCACGGATCGCAGCATCCAGCGCGTCCAGAAACTGATGCGGCGTAGTGTAGATATGATCGACCGACGCGAGCTTTTTCTGCAGCTTCTGTGAGGGATGATCTGGCATGTCTTTGTTCCTGCGCGGCACCCAGACGGTTTGCATGCCTGCTTTCTTGGCGCCCCGCAGGTTGCCGATCGTATCTTCTGCCATGAGCGTCTCGCAGGGCTTAATCGGGTCTGCCGGGTCGCGCACGTTGTTAATGGCCGCAAGCGCTTTCTCAAAAACCTCCGGGTGCTTGCCTTTTTTATAGGGAGAAATCTCTTCTAGCCCAAAAATTTTGTGCTCGGGAATCACCCCTTTGAGGCCAAGCTTTTCCAACTTTTCCATTGCCTGTCCTTCGCCCTGCTTGAACGAATGCGAGAGGACAGCAACCTCGACCCCAGCGTGAGTGAGCCGCTGTATCCTGCTTACCAGTCCGGCATCGGGACGGATGAACCCGCTGCCCATGTGCCTATTCCACAGCCGCGTAACCCCTTTTTCTCCCTCCAGGATTTTTCCTCGCAGTTCGTCGCGCGTGAGTCCTGCTTTCTTTTCGCTCCTGTGGTCCTGCAGCAGCCTCAGATTAAAGGCCATGGCGATCATTTCTTTGTAAGGTGGGTCAAGGGAGTGATCAGGCTGCATACCTTCCTCCGTCCCACCCGAGCGCGCTACCCGCCGGCTGCGACGATAGGCTTCCAGCATGCCGATCACGGAGGCGGCGGGGTGGCCCGTGCTTTCCAGGTGTTCCGCCATCTCGCTGATGCACTGGCATAACGCGTCATCTGGATTCTTCTTCGCTTCTTGCCTTGCCTCTTCAATCAATTTTTGCGCTATTTTCTTCCTAAATATGGGAAGGCCGTATTCCTTTTCTACCGACCGCCAAGCTCGCAGAACGGCCTTGCGGTATGCCTTATCATAAGGGTAAAGAAAGGCATCCAGGTCCAAGATAACGAGCCGCACCTTCTCGGGATAAGGCTTGGGGTCGGGGTAGGTTTTAGTTTTCATGGACTCAGGCGCACGGACCTGAGATTGCGCACAGCATGGTGAATCCTCAGTCCCACAGCCATTCTAAGGGGCGGAGCAGATCTCTTCGATGGGCCAGTAAGTACCCGCCTCATTTCTCGCGCACCTGGCAGCTTCAAATGAATCCGCTAAGGGATCGCCAGTTAGCGGGCGTCCTAAGGATGGACGCTTCACGCTAATACCCAGGTCGCTTGAGTCTATGAATGCCGGCCGACCCACACAGCGGGAGTAAGGTCTGGTAGGCACCGGATCGGGATCGGCAAGCCCGGGGAGAGCCCACCAGGCGCTCGAGCGTACTCGTATCAAAATCAGGATGCACCTCGATCCGGCGCCCGCCCGGCAGCACCACAGCCAGCCCACAATTCGGTTCGTGCTCCTTCGGCGATTTCCTGGCCGCCAACTCGACCTTCACCAACTGGCCAGCCAAAGAAACTAGTCTACGCCCTCTCTTCCAACTCAGCTTCTTAAGATGGCGATCAAGCGTGCTGAAACTCAAACCCCGACTCCGACAAAACTCGCTCCTGCGCATTCCACTGCTCACAAACTCGGCCACTAGCTGTTGAACTTCTGCACGGGTACGTCGCCTGGGTGCCGACAACTCTGTTTTTGTGGTCATCCAGACACTTCAACACAGACCCCGCCACTCGAACAGGTGTGTTGGTCAGACGCTTACGTTCTTGTACTGTAAATGAAACATTGAACCAGCGTAAAAGGCATCGCCTCAAAACTTGTTTAGCGGACTGCCATAGACGTAAGTCGGGAAAGTGGGAGGAACGGTTTGTACTGGTGCCAAAGAGCTGTGTGCATTCGTGATTGTGAGGTTGGTGTTGCCAGGAGCAAATTGCGTAGGAGGTATTTGTCCGTTGCCGAACAGATAGTCGGCGGGCAAGTCAGTTGTCAGCCCCCACCCAGTGAATGAAGGCTGATATGAAGCGGTAGCATTTGGCGAAAGGTCTTCATTCATCGCCACCGGCACGCCCTTGCCGCCAGTCTGCCAATTTGGCATCGTCGTGCTGGCAAAGTAAAGGGAAGTAGTGGGACTCGTCTTGCAGCTATTGTTGGAATTTAAGCCCTGCGTAGTCAGCACCTGGAAGGCGTTGCTGTCATTTGCGAATCCTCCATCCGTGCGCCAATAAGAGTTTCCTTGAAAGCTCTGGTACGAGTCATAAGCCTGTTTGCAGGAATCCTTGCAACCTTGAATCACATAGAACGAAGGAGTACTTGTGCTGAATCGATCGAAATAAAAGATGTTGTTGGTGACGGCCACCTGCTCGATCGGAGAGGCAGGGCAACCATTCGGCCAAGGGGTTTGCTGATAAAACATTCCCGAGTTTGCAAACGCGAAAATGTTGTTATTGAAAATATTCTCCGTTTCTTTCGAAGATGCTAAACCGTCGGAAATGTCGATTGCGTAGCCGGAGAGGTTATAGATAACGTTGTTTGTGGCTTGCAAATTGGCCGACTGCGCGTCGAGTTGGAGCCCTTCGCCACCGTAGGCGGAACCCATGACCGCAACTCCCGCGGTAGCCGTGTTGTCGATGATATAAGAGTCGGTAACATTATTAATCACATTGCTTGCTATTGAGTCCCCTTGTCCGCTCGAGTTGCCATTGCCAACGTTGTAATATACCGCCCCTCCGTCGGAGGTTATCCCCTGCATGATATTGGAAACGAGGTTGTAGCTGCTGATGATGTTGTTCCCGCTGATGCTTGCCCCACTCTTGGTTGGACCACAGCCGCCCTGGCAGATAGAAATGGCGGCGTGATATCCGTCCATAATCGTGTTGTAGGAATACTGGTTATTGTTTCCATTGGCCTCAGCGATTCCTTCGCCATCGGCAAAAACTCGCGAGTAACCCTGGATGAGGTTGTTTTGAGCCAGGACATCCTGAACCACAGTTGCGGACGTATCAGAGGTGCTGACAGTGTGGCCAATGCGGATCCCGCTGTCACCAATGTCGTAAAGTGTCGAATTTTCAATGACGACACATGCGGGAGGATTACTGCCTGAGCACGCGGGAGTGGCTGCAGTTGCCGCGGCAAGAATACCAGAGGCTGAAGTGTGTGCTACGGTGACACCGTTGAAGGTTACAAATTGGCAGTTTTCGCAATCGACCGCTTGCGGAAGAGCCATTTCTCCATTGCCATCATTGTTGAAGCCTATGCTGTTCGGATAAAAGTTATCTACTTCAAAGGTGATGCCTTGGAACGTGACATACTCCAGGCCATTCGCGGTTATCAGACTGCCTCCGATGTAATCCGTCGCAGGAGCGCCGGGAATGGGGCCGCCCAGTTGCGGAATCACTATACTGTCGCTGCTCGGGTTTTCTCCTGGATTAGCGATATAGTTCAACACCCAAGGGACAGTGTGACGGTCCAAAAACCATATTCCGGTGATGCCATACTGCGACGAGGATGGCGTCAGTGCGTCATTGAATGCGTCCAGAGTATTTTCGATCAGATACCGATGCCCGACCGTCGGACCGAGAAAGTTATAATTGATATCTGAACTGGCCACCGTCCCGCCGCCTTTGGTCGGACCCAAAAGGAAGATAACGTTGTCAGCGGTGTCGACACAGTTGACTCTCATCACATCCACTGACCAGGCGTCAAACAAAGTTAGTTCCACATCTCCTGCCGTATACGAGTTACCGCTTGGAACGCAGGGAATGGCCGGGTCGTTGCTCGAATAAATGCCATTCAGATTCTGCCACGCCCGAATAGGGTCGCCTCCTGCAGTATTCGTATAGACAAAGCGGTCCAGACACTTGGATACAGTAACGTTATTTGATAGGGCAGACGCATAGGGACAACCCTGGCCGAGCGTGCTGCTAGGCGAGATCGTGTTTGCAACTCGCAAGAATGTTCCGAGATTACAGGATGCCTGAGTGGGTGCTTGCTGCCCTGCCGGGGTTGAGGGCGACGCAACGCATTGTCCGTTTTGCATGAAGTATCCAATGCTGGGGTAACCCGAAGTTCCGTTATCGTGAATCCGGGATCGCAGACGACGCTGTCCGTTGTAGTAGAGGGATTCAAAGGGTTGGATCGCGACGTTGTTCGGAAGTGTCGAGGGAAGCTGCGCCTGATACAAGTTGCCCGTGTTCGTCCATTGCAAATGCAGACCTACTCCGGAAATTGGATCGGCATTAGCAGGGACACCCCCGCTGACCACGGGCGTTTCTCCAGGATAATTCTGCCAGGTGACCTGCGAGCTGGAAGAGCTGCCGGAATCAGCAGAGGTGAAGGTCAAGCCGCCGGGATATGAGTTGGCTGTGGATGGCGTTAGTGCGAGATAGTAAGTGCCGTTTCGCACCATGACTGTAGCCGGTTTTGGAGCTCGCTCAACCGCATACTGCGCCCGCGACAGCGAAGCAAATGGGCCGTCGGAATTGGTGGAGTTGGGACTCGCGAGCTCGCCGCTCCACGCATCGTTTCCGTTGGTCGCCACGAAGAATGTATTCGGAGCATCGACGGTCAAACTTACGGTTGACGTCAGCAGGTTCGCTCCCCAATTCGCCTCAATCGTGCCGCTGCCAGGGGTCAAACTCGCTGCAAGACCCGTGCTGCCGACCGTCGCCACCGCTGGATTTGAAGAAGTCCAACTCACTGCGCTGGTAACATTCATTGAACTTCCATCGCTATAGAAAAGCGTCGCGTCAAACTGCAACTGCGCGCCTGCCGAAACCGTTGGATTAGCGGGTGCAATTTGCAGCGACACCGGAACAGGCGCGTTTACAGTAAGGAGAGCGGTACCCGTCGCTGAACCGGAGCTTGCTGAGATGCCGGTAGTTCCCGCCAGCATGCTCAACGCAAGTCCTGTCGAACTCACCGTAGCTACGTTCGGATTCGAAGATGTCCAAGTCGCGGACTGCGTAATGTCTTGCGTCGAGCCGTCACTATAGGTTGCGGTCGCTGTGAACTGCTCAGCAGCTCCTAAAAGGATCGATATGGACGAGGGCGTCACGGCGATCGAAGTTACATTCGCTTCTCCCACGGTGATGGTGGTAGACGAGGTGACCGAACCGGAAGTAGCAGTGATGGTAGCCGTGCCCTGACCAGAACTGGTGGCCAGACCGTAGCTGCCGACGCTGTTGCTGATGACCGCCACGGTCGCAGCCGATGAACCCCAGGTCACTACCGAGGTCACATCCTGCGTGCTGCCGTCGGTGTAGGTGCCCGTCGCCATGAACTGCTGGCTGGTGCCCAGGGCAATCGTCGGCGCCTGCGGATTGATCGCAATCGATGCCAGCCCTGCCGGATTTACGATTAACGCGGCCGACGCGTTCACCCCGCCCGAACTGATTTCAATCGTCGTCGTCCCCGTTCCCAGTGTCGTCGCCAGCCCCGCCGTTCCCGCCGAGTTGCTGATCGTCGCCACCGTCGCCACCGTCGAACTCCAGTGTCCCGACTGCGTCACATCCTGCGTCGTACCATCCGTAAACGTTCCCGTCGCCGTGAACTGCTCGGTCACGCCCAGCGGTACCGTCGCCGTCGGCGGATTGATGGCAATCGAAACCAGCACCGCCGGCGTCACCGTCAGAAGCGTCGAACTGGTGATGCTGCCCGAGGCCGCCGTAATCGTCGCCGTCCCAACCCCTACGCTGCTGGCAAACCCGGCATTGTTGATCGTCGCCGTTGCCGGCGTATCCGACGACCAGGTCGCGGTGCTGGTCAGATTCTGTGTGCTGCCGTCCGTATAGGTTCCGGTGGCGGTGAACTGCTGCGTCGTGCCTAGCGCCAGCGAAGGCGTCACGGGCGTGATGGCCAACGACACCAGTGCCGCCGAGGTCACCGTCAGAGTCGTCGATCCCGTCACTGCTCCCACGCTGGCCGAGATCGTCGCCGTGCCTTGCTCCACACTGCTGGCCACTCCCTGCGAGCCGGTCGCATTGCTGATCGTGGCTACCGTCGGAGTATCGGAACTCCACTGCACCGTGCCGGTGATGTTCTGTGTGCTGCCGTCGGTATAGGTGCCGGTGGCGGTGAACGGTTGCGTTGTCCCCAGTGGAATCGTAGGAATCGCCGGCGTCACCGCAATCGAGACCAGCACCGCCGGAGTGATGGTCAGTGTCGTAGAGCCGGAGATCGTGCCCGACGTGGCCGTGACACTGGTGCTGCCCAGGGCAACACTCGTCACCAGCCCTTGCCCATTGACCGTGGCAATCGTGTCGTCTGCCGTGCTCCACGTAGCGGTGTTGGTCAGATCCAGAGTGCTGCCATCGCTGTAGGTACCGGTAGCGGCAAACTGTTGCGTGGTCCCCAGAGCAAACGATGGACTGGCTGGAGTCACCGCCATCGACACCAGCACCGGCTGCCCCACGCTGAGTGTCGCGGTCGCGCTGATCGTGCCCGAACTGGCGGTGATCGTCGCCGTGCCGATGCCGGCTCCCGTGGCCGAACCGCCGCTGCCCATCGTCGCCACCGTTGCCGGAGACGCACTCCAATTCACCGTAGCAGTCAGGTTCTGCGTGCTGCCATCGGTGTAAGTCCCGGTGGCGGTGAACGGCTGCGTCGTCCCTTTCGCAATCGAAGCACTGGCCGGACTGATCGAGATTCCGGTCAAGAGAGGAGGCGTGACCGACAACGACGCCGATCCACTAATCGCACCTGAGGAAGCGCTGATGCTCGTGGCGCCCTGGCTTAGTCCGATAGCCAGTCCACCACTGCTCACGGTCGCTACTCCTACCGCCGATGAAGTCCATTGCACCGTGCTGGTCAGGTTCTGTGTCGTGCCATTGCTGTAGGTTCCCAGTGCCGTAAACTGCTGGCTGTTCCCCGCCGCAATCGACGCACTCCCAGGCGTTACTGAGAGAGATAGGAGCAGTGGAGCTGTCACCGCTACGCCCACAGAGTTTGTAATCGTTCCCGAGCTGGCACTGATATTAGCTGTTCCGATCGTAGCTCCAGTAACGAGCCCGCCTACGGTCACAGGCGCAACTGCCGGCGAGTCAGAAGCCCAAACCACGGAAGCCGTCACATCCAGCGTGCTGCCATCGGTGTAGGTGCCCGTTGCCGTAAACTGCTGGCTCGTACCTTGCGGAATGGAAGCAGTCAGGGGTGAAATCGCAATCGAAACCAGCGCCGGACTGCCCACGGTGATGGTGGTAGATGAGGTGACCGAACCGGAAGTAGCAGTGATGGTAGCCGTGCCCTGACCAGAACTGGTGGCCAGACCGTAGCTGCCGACGCTGTTGCTGATGACCGCCACGGTCGCAGCCGATGAACCCCAGGTCACTACCGAGGTCACATCCTGCGTGCTGCCGTCGGTGTAGGTGCCCGTCGCCATGAACTGTTGGCTGGTGCCCAGGGCAATCGTCGGCGCCTGCGGATTGATCGCAATCGATGCCAGCCCTGCCGGATTTACGATTAACGCGGCCGACGCGTTCACCCCGCCCGAACTGATTTCAATCGTCGTCGTCCCCGTTCCCAGTGTCGTCGCCAGCCCCGCCGTTCCCGCCGAGTTGCTGATCGTCGCCACCGTCGCCACCGTCGAACTCCAGTGTCCCGACTGCGTCACATCCTGCGTCGTACCATCCGTAAACGTTCCCGTCGCCGTGAACTGCTCGGTCACGCCCAGCGGTACCGTCGCCGTCGGCGGATTGATGGCAATCGAAACCAGCACCGCCGGCGTCACTGTCAGAAGCGTCGAACTGGTGATGCTGCCCGAGGCCGCCGTAATCGTCGCCGTCCCAACCCCTACGCTGCTGGCAAACCCGGCATTGTTGATCGTCGCCGTTGCCGGCGTATCCGACGACCAGGTCGCGGTGCTGGTCAGATTCTGCGTGCTGCCGTCCGTATAGGTTCCGGTGGCGGTGAACTGCTGCGTCGTGCCTAGCGCCAGCGAAGGCGTCACGGGCGTGATGGCCAACGACACCAGTGCCGCCGAGGTCACCGTCAGAGTCGTCGATCCCGTCACTGCTCCCACGCTGGCCGAGATCGTCGCCGTGCCTTGCTCCACACTGCTGGCCACTCCCTGCGAGCCGGTCGCATTGCTGATCGTGGCTACCGTCGGAGTATCGGAACTCCACTGCACCGTGCCGGTGATGTTCTGTGTGCTGCCGTCGGTATAGGTGCCGGTGGCGGTGAACGGTTGCGTTGTCCCCAGTGGAATCGTAGGAATCGCCGGCGTCACCGCAATCGAGACCAGCACCGCCGGAGTGATGGTCAGTGTCGTAGAGCCGGAGATCGTGCCCGACGTGGCCGTGACACTGGTGCTGCCCAGGGCAACACTCGTCACCAGCCCTTGCCCATTGACCGTGGCAATCGTGTCGTCTGCCGTGCTCCACGTAGCGGTGTTGGTCAGATCCAGAGTGCTGCCATCGCTGTAGGTACCGGTAGCGGCAAACTGTTGCGTGGTCCCCAGAGCAAACGATGGACTGGCTGGAGTCACCGCCATCGACACCAGCACCGGCTGCCCCACGCTGAGTGTCGCGGTCGCGCTGATCGTGCCCGAACTGGCGGTGATCGTCGCCGTGCCAATGCCGGCTCCCGTGGCCGAACCGCCGCTGCCAATCGTCGCCACTGTTGCCGGAGACGCACTCCAATTCACCGTAGCAGTCAGGTTCTGCGTGCTGCCATCGGTGTAAGTCCCAGTGGCGGTGAACGGCTGCGTCGTCCCTTTCGCAATCGAAGCACTGGCCGGACTGATCGAGATTCCGGTCAAGAGAGGAGGCGTGACCGACAACGACGCCGACCCACTAATCGCGCCTGAGGAAGCGCTGATGCTCGTGGCGCCCTGGCTTAGTCCGACGGCCAGTCCCGCACTGCTTACCGTCGCCACTCCTACGGCCGATGAAGTCCACTGCACCGTGCTCGTCAGGTTCTGTGTGGTGCCGTTGCTGTAGGTTCCCGTTGCCGTAAACTGCTGCGCGTCACCTGCTGGGACCGAGGCCGTGCTCGGACTTACCGCAATCGAAGTCAATACCGCCGCTGTCACCGTCAACGTAGCAGAGCCGCTGATCTTGCCCGAGGTAGCCGTAATTGTGGTCGTGCCTTGCGCCACGCTCGTGGCCAACCCTGTCTTGGCTTTAATAGTTGCAACGGATGTGTTCGAAGAAGTCCAACTCGCAGTTGTTGTAAGATTCTGCGTCGTTCCGTTGCTGTAGGTTCCGGTGGCGGTGAACTGCTGCGTGTAGCCTGCTGCCACGGTCGCCGTCGTCGGCGTAACCGCAATCGAAGTCAACACCGCCGCTGTCACCGTCAACGTAGCCGACCCGCTGATTGCGCCAGACGTAGCCGTGATCGTGGCCGAACCTTGTGCCAGGCTTGTGGCCAGACCAGCACTGCTGACCGTTGCTACAGAGGTTGCCGACGAGCTCCATTGCACTGTGCTGGTCAGGTTCTGTGTCGTGCCGTTGCTGTAGGTTCCCGTTGCCGTAAACTGCTGCGCGTCACCTGCTGGGACCGAGGCCGTGCTCGGACTTACCGCAATCGAAGTCAATACCGCCGCTGTCACCGTCAACGTAGCAGAGCCGCTGATCTTGCCCGAGGTAGCCGTAATTGTGGTCGTGCCTTGCGCCACGCTCGTGGCCAACCCTGTCTTGGCTTTAATAGTTGCAACGGATGTGTTCGAAGAAGTCCAACTCGCAGTTGTTGTAAGATTCTGCGTCGTTCCGTTGCTGTAGGTTCCGGTGGCGGTGAACTGCTGCGTGTAGCCTGCTGCCACGGTCGCCGTCGTCGGCGTAACCGCAATCGAAGTCAACACCGCCGCTGTCACCGTCAACGTAGCCGACCCGCTGATTGCGCCAGACGTAGCCGTGATCGTGGCCGAACCTTGTGCCAGGCTTGTGGCCAGACCAGCACTGCTGACCGTTGCTACAGAGGTTGCCGACGAGCTCCACTGCACCGTGCTCGTCAGGTTCTGTGTGGTGCCGTTGCTGTAGGTTCCCGTTGCCGTAAACTGCTGCGCGTCACCTGCTGGGACCGAGGCCGTGCTCGGACTTACCGCAATCGAAGTCAATACCGCCGCTGTCACCGTCAACGTAGCAGAGCCGCTGATCTTGCCCGAGGTAGCCGTAATTGTGGTCGTGCCTTGCGCCACGCTCGTGGCCAACCCCGTCTTGGCTTTAATAGTTGCAACGGATGTGTTCGAAGAGGTCCAACTTGCAGTTGTCGTCAGATTCTGCGTCGTTCCATTGCTGTAGGTTCCGGTGGCCGTGAATTGCTGTGTGTAGCCTGCAGCCACCGATGCGCTGCCCGGCGTCACAGCAATCGAAACCAGCAACGGAGCGGTCCCGTCACCAGTCAATGTCACCTGTTGTGGGCTTGACGTCCCAGTGTCAACCACGGTGAGAGTGCCCGAACGGGTGCCGAGCGCACTCGGCGAGAAAGTCACCGAGATCGTGCAAGTGGCGGTCGGTGCAAGAGTGGCGGGACTGACCGGGCAGTTATTCGTAGCAGAATAGTCAGATAAGCTAGTCGTTATACCGCTAATCGTGATCGCGGTGCTTTGACCATTTTTCAACGTCACGTTGTGGATTGAGCTGGTTGTACCCTCGGCCTGATTGCCGAACGAGACACTGGTGGGGGTCACTGTTACATTCTGGGAGAATGCGGGCAGAAAAGCGAAGGCGATCAACCAAACGAAGAGCAGCCACCGAGACGTTCCAATCATCATAGCCCCAAATTATTAATAGACGTATGGAACTGGGCCCGTGTGCGAAAGGGGGGGACTTTCGTACACCAAATTGCTGAACAACATATTCATTGGTCGAGGTTGTTAGACTTCTCAGACCTCAATCCAATTTTCAGGTCGCGGAATTCTAAGCGAAGATCAACGATCAATCCATCAAAAACGGAACATTATTGCCGAACCTCAACAAAGCTAAGCAACTGTTCTTCGCTCATAACCGGAAGCCGCCGGAGTGGAAACGGCTGGCGCGACAGGCTGGGATCTGCCATGCAGTTCACGCACCCCGCGCTCGGCTTCGGCTAGTTGTGCCGGGTTCATAGCCTTTTTCACCATGTTCTTGCTGCGAGCGAGCTGTTCAAGCGCAAGAGAGAACCACTGATAGGCACGGATAACGTCGCCGTCGCCGGCCCGTCCGGTCCACGAACTGCGTGCCAATATCAACTGGGCGGCGAGGACACCTTGTTCGGCAGCCTTCTCACATAGCGCTAGAGTCGCTTGGTCGTAATCGCAGGCCGGATCCTCGAGCAAAACCTGGAGCAGGGAAGGCGCCGGGGTGGCTTGATTAAGCGTCATAAATAGCAGTTCGATTCGGTTGGAAACCCCCAGCTTGTCAAAGATATGAAACAAGTGATTCTTCACCGTATGCTGGCTCAGACCCAGGCGTTCAGCGATTTCGCGATTGCTCAATCCCTCGGCCAGACAACTGACGACCTCCGCTTCACGCTTGGAAAGCAAATTCATGCCCCTTCCGTCGACGGCCCGAACTTTGGGTGCTGAAGCCAGGGCTTCTAGAACTAGCGTCATTTGCTCATGGTTCACCCAAACCTGGCCGCCATGCACCTTGCGGATACACTGGCAAAGCGTGTCTGAAGATTCTTGATGATCGAAGACTCCTTTGGCTCCGGCTCGAAAGGCTTCTAGAATGGACTCAGTCTTTGAGCAATCCAAAAGCATAATCGCACGGGCGTTGGGATAGGTTTGACGCAGTTCTTTGAGAGATCGGAAGCCACGCTGGGAATCGTCGTCCGCGAAGTTGCTGAGAACAAACACATCGATTCGGTGGGTCACCAACGCGAATGCCAAAGTCGAGGCATCCAAGTCCGAACTGACGACCTGGAGTTCGGGATCTTGGCTGAGAGCT
>CAWFTQ010000007.1:0-472943 GCA_963818865.1 uncultured Acidobacteriaceae bacterium | reverse complement strand
CACGGTGATTTTCTGGAGTCCGTTCGATCCGCCCCTAACAACCACGTATGTCAGCAACACGCAGGTAACAGCGTTGGTTCCCGCCGCCTATATCACGAATCCCACCTCAGACTACGTTTACGCCTATAATCCGCCTCCTGGCGGAGGCAACTCGAGTTCGGTGATCTTCTACATTGTCTCCCTTGACCCCTCAATCAGTTCGGTTGCTCCTAATGCTGTTGTGGCGGGCAGTGGGGCAACCCAACTAACGGTCACCGGCAGCAACTTCATGGACGGAGCCTCGGTTCTGTGGAATAACAAAAAGCTTCCTACCACTTACACCAATCCAGGCCAGCTTCAGGCGCAACTCACAGCATCCCAGGTTGCGAAGCCTGAGATTGTGCAGGTCTCAGTCTCGAATCCCGCTCCCGGCGGGTTGTCGTCAGCCTTGAACTTCAATGTTTCCTACCCTGCTTTGGTACGGATGCTCAACATTCCGGCGAACGATCTGGTCTGGGACCCCAAGGCACAGCGAATTTACGCATCGCTGCCGAGTAGCTTTGGAACGAACGGAAATAGCATCGCTGTAATCGATCCCACCAGTGGCAAAATCACCGGCTACTATTTCGTCGGGAGCGAGCCGAATCAGTTGGCACTCTCGGCCGACAGCAGCTACCTGTATGTCGGACTCAACGGGAATGGATCCGTGCAGCGAATGATTCTGCCGAATTTCACTCTTGATATTAATGTGAGCCTCGGGAGCAGCGAATACGGAGGCCTGAACACGGCGGGCGCCTTGCAGGTTTCTCCCGGCGATTCGCATACTTTTGCCGTTGCTCTTTCCAACGGCGAATGCTGCGGCTACGGAGGAACACTGGAGTTCTTCACGGACACCACTCTGCTACCGAACTCCATTACCTATCCCACGGTCAGTTCCATTCAATTTGTTAATGCCAGCACTTTGTATGGATACTCCGATAGCACGCTCATTCAGGTTGCCGTGAATTCAAACGGCGGAACGCTAACAACGCAGTGGAATGACACGCTCAGTGGCTCCAGTTACATTGCCTACGACGCGGGGCTGATTTACGGGAATTCCGGCGAGGTTTTCAATCCGGCCACAGGTGAATTGATTGGCGATTACGATGTAGGAGGAGGAAGTTACGGCACGAGCAACGCTCTCCTGCCTGAATCCGCTATCAATTCCACCTTGGTCGTCGGGACCACTCCGTTCTTCGATTCGTTCGGAATCACCAGCTACAACCTGACGCGGTTCACTCCCAATGCGGTAATTAATCTGTCGCAGTTCTATGGTGAATCCGTAACGCCCTCGTCCTTTATAAGTTGGGGCAACAACGGAGTGACGTTTGTGGTTTACACCGGCTGCTGCGGCACCGAATACTACCAAACGATACTGGTTCAGAGCTCGATGATGCAGCCGCCCGCCGGCAAAAACTAGCAAGATCGGGTGTTCAGCAGACAAAACCACCGTGAGTCGGCCCGGCTGCGCCTCAGCCGGGCCGACGTATTTGTTCCCACCGTGATGGCGGCCAAAACGCAATCCCCGATAGCACCTATTGGCAAGTCTGGCCCGCTTACCTCGGCGAAACAATCGCCGATTGACGAAACGGGTGAGGATAACGGTGACTCGCACCTGAAGGCGTTGCTGATTCATCACGAAGTGATCGTGCCGATCACTGCCGGCAAACTCGATCTTGGAACCTGGCAGCGAATCTTTTACGCCGAGTTCGACGGACAGCGCGACAAGCGGGTAATCGTGAAGGTGATGGGGGAATGAGCTGTTGCCAGTTTTGTGCGGCGTTGCAACTATCCGTGAGGTAGCTTTCGATGCCTTGTAGTATGCTGATGAGCCTGACGCTGGAATATGAACGAGGTTTCAGCAAACTCTATCCGGATAGGATTTGTAAAAGCATGGGAGACGAAGCTCAAGAGTTACGCGAAAGCGCTGAGAAAGCAAGGGAGGACCGATCCCTGGCGGCCGTGTCACTGACGATGGCCGCGCTGGCTGTATTCGTTGCCGTGGTGTCACTGCTGGGACACCGGGCGCACACGGAGGAAGTCGTACTTCAGGCGAAAAGCTCCGATCAGTGGTCCTACTACCAGGCGAAGAACATTCGTCAGCACGAAGACGAACTATTCGCCGATCTCACTGCAACCGTAGCCAACACTGACGCCGGGGCCACGGCGAAATTCCGTGAAAAATCCGCTCAGGACGCAGAGCGTTACAAACATGAAAAGGCAGATATTCAGGATGAGGCGCGCAAACTGGAGAACGAGGTCGCCATGGAAAGAAAACGCGCCGATCGCTATGACTTGGCGGAGGTATTTCTGGAGATTGGTCTAGTAATTACATCGATCACCTTACTCTCGGGAAAACGAATCTTCTGGCATTTGGGGATCGTGCTGAGCATAGTGGGTGTGGTCGTGGCCGTCACGGGGGCGTTGATCCACTGAGGCCAATCGGCGTGATCGACGTTTTTTCAGGGCAGGAATGCTTTCATGCAGAACAGACTGCCGCCTGATTTTTCGAACTCCGAGCTTTCGACGATCACCGGCACCAAGCCTTCCCGGCGGAGAATGGTTTCAAGGTGCGGCGTGATGTGGGGAGTGAGATAGCGTCCGTTGGCGACGATGCCATTGCCCATAAATTTGTGGGCCTCGTCTGCGGTGAGCTCGTGAACGCGCTCCCACAACGAGCGCAAGGCAGCGAGTGATCCGGGAGCGTAAGCCCCGGGATAGATGAGAACCGCTGCGTTGCTTAAAGGACAGAAACAGGTATCAAGGTGGTAGCAGTACGGGTCGACCAGATGGAGGGGGATGACCGGAATTTCCAATTTGGACATCGCACTGCTGAATTTTTCAACACCAAGCTTTGTCGAACGAAAGCCATAACCCGCGTAAATGCGCGAGCAGTCGGGGTGCCAGAGGAGGTCGCCATGGCCTTCCAGGTAGTCTGCGCCCAGATCGACTTCGACAATCTTGAAGCCTCGCCCACGATACCAATCCACATAGAACGGGACCTCGCCTTGCCGTGAAGGATGCACCATCCGGCTGGGCACGATGAACTTTCCCAGGCTTTTGTGAAACCCTACAAACACCTGATTTGCCGCGAAAACCATGTCTTCATGGCCGGGCGCGGGAGCTATGGTTTCTACCTGGCAGCCGGCATCTTCCAAAGCGGAACAAAGGGCCTGCCATTGTTGCCGAGCCTTCGCGCGGTCAATCGAAGGCTTCCCCACCATGTAAGGATTTTTCTGTTCGACAACGTCGAAATGGGTCGGCGGACAAAGAAGAACCTGCGTTGGCATTTGTAGAAATGGTAGCGAGGAACGGGATGGGGAGGCAAGGCACGGAAGACGAACCTTCGGCACGGTGCCGATGCGTCGGCACCAGCAATGTTCGCGACGGGACGGAAAATAGCGGAGAACCGGACAGAATTCGTGAACGGCGACTGGCCCGTCGCATGCACGGGTTTCGGAATCTGACCGCCGGTGCGAAGTCCCTCACGGTCGAAAAGCGTGGATGTGGGAATTCGGGGAGGAGGCAAGCGATGCTCAGCCACTGCGCTAATTCGGAGTGCTCAAAACCATTCCTGCGGCTGCGCGAAGGCAGGCTCTTTCTGGTGGAAACCAGCCCTGTAACGGAGCCGGCAGGTCTTACCGAGCGAACGGCTCCTCCTCAGCGGAAACTTCCGCAACGGGTGGAACATTTCTGGCTGTGCGACGAGTGCGCGCCTTTTTGGACATTGATTCAGACCGGGAGTGGAGGCCTGGCATTGGTCCCGCATACTAACCAAACGGGCAAAGGAACGAGACCAGAAGACTATCGGCAAGTTAGCTAGCGGAATTGCTGGTCCCTCGTCCAATTGCCAGGGACGGCTTTGAGACCGGGCGTGCTCACTTCCTCCCGATGGCAAGAATGTGGGAGCTTGCGCCGAGCAATGCGGGTTCGTGTTCTACCTTACGCAGCGCGGCGAGCAGGCGATCCCGCTGCTGTGGAACGCTCCAGATGCGGTCGAAATCCCGAGCCAGCCAACCGGGGCCTTCTACGGCGACGAGTTCGACAAGCTCAAAGCCCGCTTCGGTAAGTTCGCCAGCCAATTCGGCGGGGAGGTGAAAAAACGTATCGGTGAAATAGTTCAGATTGCCAGTAGGGTTCCGATGCTGGCCTTCGGCTAGATCGCGGTCCAGGATGGAGGAAAATTCGGGATCATCGAAGAACGCGTGAGATAAGGAATCGAGCAGCGAGGCAAAGCGGCTAATGGCCGCTGCCCACACCAAACCACCATCTCGGAGGACGCGATGGGCTTCGCGCAGAGCAGCGAGCCGGTCGCCTCGTTCGGTAAGGTGATAGAGCGGGCCCAACAATAGAACCGCTTCGGCGCTTTGGCTGGGATTCTGCAGCTGGCGGGCATCCCCCAGCGTGGCGGAAGCCAATGGGTATTGAGATAGCTTCGCGGACGCGGCGAGAGCCTGCTCCACGTGATTGGGTACCGGGTCGATCAGGTGCACTCGGTAGCCGCGCGAGGCCAGCCAGCAGGCATAGGCCCCGGCTGCGCCCCCGACATCGAGCACCGTGGCCGGCGCAGGCTGAAGGTGGCGGAGGATCAATTCCTGGGTGCGCGCCTGCTCCAGTTGAAACCATCCCGTGCGAAGGCGGGAGGCTTCGTCGGCCGCCGTGTAATGGCGAATCATTTCGTCGGCGTTGTGTGCCATAACTGAATTCTCGACTAAAAACCCGGGACCTTCTAAACTCGGAACTCGGACTGGGAAACTGGATTTGCCATTCGAGACGCCCTTAGCGGCGTTGGGGTGCCCGGTAACCCATGCCCATGGAGATATGCCGAGCTGCGTCTTTCAGCGCCTCGAGGATTCGCGGCATGGTCTGCGGACTAACCTGTTGCGTGGTACCGCTTAGACCCAAGGCCGCCTCAATGCCACCGCGATCGTTGAAAACTGGAGCCCCGAGGCAACGCGCGCCGAGGTTATTCTCTTCGTCATCGACGGCATAGCCCCGTTCGCGGATTTTCTCCAGCTCCTTGAGTAGCCGCGGCATTGTGGTGATGGTTTTAGGGGTTCTCTTTTCCATACCACTCTGGCGCAGAATCTGCTGCAGGCGATCTTGTGTAATGTGCGCGACCAGGGCCTTCCCGACGCTGGTAGCATGCACTCGCATCCGGCGTCCCACCCAGGTATCCATGCGGATGAAACCCTCCGGCTCAACCTTCTCTATGTAGACCGCGTCGGGGCCGTCGAGAATAGCCAGATGGCAGGTCAGGCCAGTCTGCTGGCTCAGATGGCGCATAATCGGCAAGGCCACGCCGCGTACATCGAGTCCGCTGAGCGCTCCGCGGCTCAGGCTCAGGATCTTGAGCCCAACGCGGTATTTCCCCGATTCCTCATCGCGCGTTAAATAGTTCCGGGTTTCCAGGGTACGCAGAATGTAGCTCGCGGAACTCTTTGGAATCTTAAGTTTGCGGCTAATCTCGGCGTTGCTCAAACCATCCGACTCCTGCGCCACGGCTTCCAGCATGGCCAAGGCGCGTTCAACCGCGGCGGATGGAGAATCGGACGAAGACATACTTGAGACTCCCATGGTAGCAAACTGTATTCGGCCAATTAAATGAATGTATGTTCATTATATTGAACAACGTCTTGACCGGGCAAGCGGGATATCCTACGCTTCGCCAGTATGGTGAATTGGTGTTCACCATATTGAACACTCAATTATTAAGATCCGCGCGATCCAGCGCCCTAACCGAATTATCAGGAGAAAAAGTAATGCCCACGAACGACAATGCAATGAATAACCCGCAGCAACGGCGGGCTACGGAACCGTTACTGAACCCGGAAGAACGAAGCGCGCAACAGGCGCTGGCCCAGCAGTGCATGGACCACGAGTGGGCAAACAATCCGCGATGGAAAGGGGTGGAGCGCCCCTACACCGCTGAAGAAGTGCTGCGTCTGCGGGGATCGATTCACATCGAGCACACGCTGGCTCGCCTGGGCGCAGAACGGTTGTGGGAACTGCTGGGGAGCGAGTCCTACGTCAAGGCGCTGGGTGCGGTGACGGGCAACCAGGCGGTGCAGCAGGTGCAGGCGGGCCTGAAGGCGATCTACGTGAGTGGATGGCAGGTCGCGGCTGACGCCAACAACGCCGGCCAGATGTATCCCGATCAAAGCCTGTATCCGGCGGATAGCGTTCCCAACCTCTGCCGCCGCATCAACAGTGCGCTGCAGCGCGCCGACCAGGTTCATCACGCGGAGGGTAAAGTTGCTCCCGGGCAAACCTGGTTCGCGCCGCTGGTGGCCGACGCGGAAGCCGGATTCGGCGGAACTCTGAATGCATTCGAACTGATGAAGGGGATGATCGAGGCGGGAGCGGCCTGTGTGCACTTTGAGGATCAGCTTTCGTCGGCGAAAAAGTGCGGACACTTGGGCGGCAAGGTTCTGGTTCCAACCAGCGAAGCGATCCAAAAATTGGTGGCGGCGCGGCTCGCAGCGGACGTCATGGGCGTGCCCACGCTGGTGATGGCTCGTACCGACGCCGACAGCGCTCACCTGCTCACCAGCGATATCGATGCGCGGGATCGGGAGTTCTGCACCGGCGAACGCACGTCGGAAGGTTTTTATCGCATCCGTGGCGGCATCGACTCGGCCATCGCTCGCGGACTGGCCTACGCGCCTTATGCAGATTTGATCTGGTGCGAAACCTCGCATCCCGATCTCGAAGAAGCGCGCCAGTTCGCCGCAGCCATTCACGCCAAGTATCCGGAGAAGATGCTGGCTTATAACTGTTCGCCGAGTTTCAACTGGCGCAAGAAGCTGGATGAAGAAACCATCGCACGCTTCCAGCCGGAATTGGCGCGCATGGGATACAAGTTCCAGTTCGTCACGCTCGCCGGTTTCCACGCGCTCAACCTGAGCATGTTTGAGTTAGCGCGCGGATACAAGCTCGCCGGCATGACGGCCTATTCGCGGTTGCAGGAAAAAGAATTCAGCCGCGAAACTCAGTATGGCTACGAAGCAGTAAAGCATCAGAGGTTTGTGGGGACGGGCTACTTCGATCAGGTGCAGCAGGTCATCAGCAGCGGGTTGGCCTCAACCACGGCGCTGACGGGATCAACCGAAGCCGAGCAGTTTAGCGGAATCAAACCGTTGTTCCGGCCGGAGCACGGTCCCGACGCCGCTTGCCAGCCGATCCTCGGTGATTGCCCGCACACGCCCGTGCAGATCGAGGCACGCCCCGAGGAGATGTTGCTGCCTTCGGGAGACTAGCCACGAACGGATTTCTGCAGTGAGCTGCTTGCGACGGCCGGCAGCTCACTGCGATGCTATCCGCGTTCGGCCTGCGATAAAAACCGCTAATTCCCTTCTGCTATAATCGAAGCCGCCCCTGTGGTGCTGTTCATCTGTGCGGAAGTGGTGGAACTGGCAGACACACCATCTTGAGGGGGTGGCGCCGAAAGGCGTGGGGGTTCAAATCCCCCCTTCCGCACCAAAACCTCCTTTAGAATCAATTGTTTAGAAGCTCGCTTTGGCACCATCAGGTTTGTTCATGGTAGCCATTGGGCGGTCACTTCACCAATTTCTGAACTACTGAAACCAACTGATCGGCGTTGAACGGTTTCACAATCCAGCCAGTAGCTCCGGCTTTGCGTCCGGCATCTTTCTTCTCGGCTTGAGATTCGGTGCTGAGCATCAGGATGGGAATGAACGAGTATCCCGGCAGTTGGCGGACGGCTGTGATTAACTGGATTCCATCCACGTTGGGCATGTTGAGATCGGTAATGATCAGGTCGAACTTTCCCCCGCCAATCTTGCTCAGGCCATCTTTGCCGTCGACGGCCTCAGCCACCTCGTAGCCGGCCTTGGTCAACGTGAAATTCACCATCTGCCGAATGCTGGACGAATCATCTACGGTAAGGATCCGTTTCATGGCTGCACCTCATGCCGCGCAAAACTCAAGATTTCTTGCGCAATTCTCCGAGACTTAAAAGAGTTCAACGGCGTTCCCTCCGAAAGTTTGTTGGGCCACCGGCAAGGACCCTCCACATAGCGCCGCACGCATCACGTCGCGCTCCATTTCCGTCGTGTAAGAGGCGGCGAATAGTTGTTCAACATCCGATGTGTCGTAGGGTTGGTCAATCTCGGGATGCTCCATTCTTAACTGATGTCTCACGCCTTCCACCTGGGCCAGTACTGCGTCGAAACGTCCGGAGCAGGAATCGAGCAGATCGCCGGTCTTCCCAACACCGGCGATATTCGCCTGCATTCTCTCGGTTGCGATTTTCATCTCGCGGGACTTTTCAACGGCAAAAGCAGCCGCGGATCGCAGAGTCTCGAGACCATCCCTGGTTTGCGCTTGAGCTTCACGCAACTTCTGGTTGCTGGCTTCGGAAAAGGCCTCCACCAACTTGCTGGAATGCTCCACCAACTTCAGGATCTCTGGCATCGCCTGCGCGGATTGCCCGGTAATCTTGCTCCACTCCTCCGAAGTCCTGCCGATGGTCTTGGCGATGGCGAGCATGGCGCCGCCTCTCTTCCCCAAGCGGCTGGACTCAATAATTGAGTTGAAACTAAGGATCTGAAAGCGGTCGCCGACAGACTTTGATTTTTGCAGATGCTCACTGAACAACTGCATCAAGTTCGAGAGCCCTCCGAACGTGCGTTGAATTCTCTCGCTGTAAGCCTGACTGTTCCGTTCCAGTAGTTCGATATGAGTAAGATGAGAGGCCACCGTCCGTTCCTGCTCGAGAACCATAGGGCCGATTCCGACTGCTTCGGATGCGCTGACCCGCATGATTCCGTCCATGCATGTCCGGATTTGAGATGTCCAACCGGCTATGGTTTCCTTGATGGACCGGAGTTGATAGGTCTGGATCGTCAGACCGACATAGGCCTGGGATAACTCGTGCGCCGCTGTCTGCGGCGCGCACTTGTTTTCAGGAAGTCTCGCGGATACAAGGGTAAACGCCTCCGCCACATGCTCGACTTGCTGGCGAGTAATATCGTGAGACTGGATGGCGGTCACCACCCCGGTTACCTGCTGTGCGATATCTTGCACCCCGATCCTGAATTGCGCGGGGGTTCTTGATAGTTGAGTCAAGCTCGACTCGACTTCCGCCAGCGCCTTACCCAGATCACTGTTAATGCTAGCCAATTTCTCTTTGAGTTCCGGAAGTTCCGCCGAAAGCACCTGCTTGGTTTTTTCGATTTCGGCCCGGCGGTCATCCGTGTGCCTGTCGAGGGCTTGGGTATCCTCGTTTACCGATTCTGAAAAGTCCGCCAATTCCTGCGCGAGGTAATGGAAGTTTGTGCCCCCATCCCCGAGGCGCGCAACTTCGATATTGGTAAGCATGCGCAGCGCGCGAGTCTGCAGCGCAATGGCCCTCTGGGCCTGGGTGATTAGCGAAAGTCGATGAAGCAGTTGCACTTCTTTGGTCACCATTTCGAGGATTCCCGGAGTCGCCCGCAGACGATCTCCAATGAAACGATTGGCCGCGATGCCCAGGGTTTGCACCTTGGGCAGGACGGAGCTGACATTCTCACTCTCGACGCAGCCGACGATGCTCGCCGCCAGTTCCAAAATCGCCTCGGTGTGGCCGGTCAGTCCCGCGAAAGCCTTGGCCACTGACCGGACTTCAGTTTCGGTAAAGCGTTCGAGCGCCTGCAGTTCGTCCTTTGCGTTCGCCAGCCTGAGAACCGCATCGCCTCTGGTGGCAATAGTCGCTGTGTTCTCGATTCGCATGGCATCTCATCGAGCCAGCGCTAGAATCGATCCAGCAACCGATTCCAGGGGCAAAACCTTGTCTACCGCGCTCCGCTTGATGGCCTCGTTCGGCATACCGAAGACCACGCAGGTGGCTTCATCCTGGGCGATGGTCATGGCTCCCGCCTGTTTCATTTCCAGCATGCCGCGGGCACCGTCATCTCCCATTCCGGTCAGAATCACCCCCACCGAGTTTTGTCCCGCATAGCGAGCCGCGGAACGAAACAGCACGTCGACGGAGGGACGATGGCGGCAGACCAGCGGCCCATCTTTGATTTCGACGTAATATCGAGCGCCGCTGCGTTTGAGCAGCATGTGATGATTCCCCGGTGCGATCAGCGCGCGCCCGCGCAGAACCGTATCGTTTTCTTCCGCCTCCTTCACCGAAATGCTGCACAGCCCATCCAAGCGGTTGGCAAAGGCGCGCGTGAATAACTCCGGCATGTGTTGCACGATTACAATGCCAGGCGAGTCGGCGGGAAGCTTCTCCAGCACAACTTTGAGTGCCTCCGTGCCTCCGGTGGACGCGCCGATTGCCACCACTTTCTCCGTGGTCTCAGCCATGGCGTGAGTACCGGGGGAAAGAATCGCGTCGGCGGTCAGCTTGGGCTGGACAGTCCGGCTGGGCTGGATTTGCCGCACACGCGCGGCGGCCGCCGCTTTAACCACCTGGCAGAGAACCATCTGTG
This sequence comes from uncultured Acidobacteriaceae bacterium, assembly GCA_963818865.1. Taxonomy (GTDB): domain Bacteria; phylum Acidobacteriota; class Terriglobia; order Terriglobales; family Acidobacteriaceae; genus Sulfotelmatobacter. The sequence continues at coordinate 462,483 of CAWFTQ010000007.1, read as the reverse complement.
ATTCCTCCAGAAACTGCTTGCTGCCCAGCCGGGGCTTAGCAATGATGTCGACCGCCCCGTACTCCAGCGCCTTCAATGCGCTTTGCGTCCCCTCCTCGGCCAGGCTCGAACAGATGACTACCGGAATCGGGTGCTGGCTCATGATCTTCTGCAGGAAAGTCAGGCCATCCATGCGCGGCATTTCAATATCCAGCGTGATTACATCGGGGACCTCTTCGCTGATGCGCTCCGCCGCCACAAATGGGTCAGCCGCCGTGCCCATGACCTCGATTTCCGGGTCGGAAGACAACACTTCGCTCAGCGTTTGGCGGACTACCGCGGAATCGTCGACGATCAGAACGCGAATTTTCGTTGTGCTCATAAGGTCCATCGTGCTTTAGCCAATCCGGTGAAGCAAGGGTCAGTCGAGCCAGCGCAGCAGCACTTCCCCGGTCTTGGTATTGAACTGAATGTTCCGGCCCAGCTTGCCTCCCAGGCTGGACGCGACTACGGAAAAGCCTTCCGCGCGCACCACCTGGATCGCCACTTCGCAATTCTGTTTTCCAACCGTAGGTATCGAGCAAGCGGTGTCGCTCACCAGCAGCACATCTCCGCCGCCAAAGAGTTTGACTTGTACCTCGGAACGCCGCACCCTGAGTTCATCAAACTGACGCGCCAGGTCGCGTATGGCGAAGTCGACATAGCGGTGCCCGTCCCCGAGCCTCGGGCTGACATCGTTCGGGCATCGCGGCAATAGTGAATGAGTGAGTGCGCCGATGCCGAGTCTCTGGCTCCAGAACGCAACTCCGACACACGAGCCGAGAATCGTACGGATGATGGTGGGCTTGCGCGCGAGGTGCGCCTCACCGGGAAGCAGATAAACCTCCGAAAGCTCGTCCTCAAGTTCGAGCATCTTCCGGTTTCCTGTAAAGAGAAGGTGCGACTGGCACGAGCGGGAGGTCCATATCATGCAAAGTTTCAGAGTGGCCGACGAAGGCATATCCCCCGGGAAGAAGTTGATTGCAGAGTTTTTGCATGATCCGCTCCTGGGTGGGCCGGTCGAAGTAAATAATCACATTTCGACAGAAGAAAGCGTCCACCTTTTGAGAGAGGCCGAAGTCCACATCCATAAAATTCAAGCGGCGAAACTCCACGCCTTGTCGCAACTCTGGAACCACCCGCATGAATTTGGAGTCAGGGTCGCGGCTCCGCATGAAATACTTTTGCTGCAGCTCGGCCCCCACGGGACGCACCGCTTCGGCGGTAAACACGCCGCGCGCGGCTTTCGCCAGCACCAGGTTCGAAATATCGGTAGCCAGCACACTAAAGCGAAAACCGAGATTAGCATTCGCCCATTCGGTCAGCACAATCGCCAGGGTGTAAGGCTCTTCGCCGGTGGAACAGCCGGCGCTCCAAATCAGCAATGGCCGTCCGCCCCGATTGCGGGACATAAGATCCGGCAGGGCCTTCTGCGCGAGAAAGTCAAAATGGTCAGGCTCACGGAAGAAATCAGTCTTGTTCGTCGAGACCACATCGAGCAGATGTACGATCTCATCCTTCTGCCCTTCTGGCCCAAACAGGTATTCGCAATACTCCAGGTACGAATTCAGATGCAGGCTGCGCACTCGCCGCTTTATGCGAAGCTCGAGCATCGTTTTCTTGTCCGCATTCAGATTGATCCCCGACTGCTGGTAGATCAGGCTGCACAGCCGGCGAAAATCCCTGTCGGAGATGCTTTCGCTGTGATCATTGACGGCATGAACGGCCACATCGCACGCCCCTCGCTTGGGTTATATCGCCGCCGCCGCAGCGGCCGATTTGCTGTTTTCGGGCTGACGGACCGCCGCCAGATCCTCGGCCGAGAAGACGCGGTCGATGTCCAGGATCATGACGAACTGGTTGTCGCGCTTTCCCATACCCTTAATAAAATCGGTCCGAATGTGGGTTCCGATTCTGGGCGCCGGCTGAATCTGGTCCGGCTCCAGGTCGATCACTTCCTCCACCGAATCCGCCAGCGCCCCGATCACGGTGGATTCGTTATCCATCAAAACCTCCACCACCACGATGCAAGTGTTCCTCGTCTTCTCCGTTTTCGACATCTCCAGACAGAGCCGCAGGTCGACAACGGGGACCACGCTGCCCCGAAGGTTGATCACGCCGCTCATGAAATCGGGCGTGCGGGGAATTTCGGTTATGGTCGTGAAATCCAACACTTCCCTCACCTTGGCAACCTCGGTCGCAAACACCTCGTTGCCTAACTTGAAGGTGAGATACTGCCGCGTTTCGGTAATCTCGCTAACGCTCATAATCAGATCCTTTCGCATTCTGCAGACATCGGCGGGCCTCGAAGCGGCACGCGCTGGAATCGGCTAGAAACGCTCGAATTCCTTGTCCAGGTCATCCCCTTTGTCTTTGTCCTTAAGCTTCAGATTGACTCCTCCTCCCGCCTTGGCCGCCATCGCCTTGGGCGGGGCAGCGTGGGCGTTGGGCTTGGAAGCCTTGCCTACTCCGGCCCCGGCCGCCGCTTCGAAGTGCTTGGCAGGTTTTGCGGCTGCGCTTCTTACCGTCGCCGTATGGCCTTCGTCCCCGGTACGGAAAAATGCCAGCGCGCTGACCAGTTGTTCGGACTGGCTGGTCAATTCCTCCGTGGTCGAAGCCATCTCTTCCGATGCCGAAGCATTTTGCTGAATGACCTTTTCGAGCTGTACCAGCGCTTTGTTGATCTGCTCTGCGCCGGTGTCCTGTTCCTTGCTGGCGGCTGCGATTTCCTGCACCAGCTCGGCAGTCCTCTGAATATCAGGCACGAGTTTGCTGAGCATTTCGCCGGCTTTTTCCGATACCTTGACGGTCGTGCCGGAGAGTTGATTGATCTCGCCCGCCGCCTTCTGGCTGCGCTCGGCGAGTTTGCGGACTTCCGCTGCCACCACCGCAAAGCCTTTGCCATGTTCCCCGGCGCGCGCCGCTTCGATGGCTGCGTTCAGGGCCAGCAGGTTGGTTTGGCGTGCGATCTCCTCAATGATCGAGACCCGGCTGGCAATCTCCTTCATGGCCGCGACCGCTTCCACCACGGACTTGCCGCTTTCCTGCGCGTCCGTGGCTGACTTGTTGGCGATCTTATCGGTCTGGGATGCGCTATCGGCATTCTGCTTGATGTTGGAAACCATCTCCTCCATCGAAGACGAGGCTTCCTCGGCCGAGGCCGCCTGCGAACTGGCGCCCTTTGACACCTCGATCGAAGTCGAGCTGATGGCCTGGCTGGCCGAGGCCACTTCGCTGGCGATCGAGCGTATGTCCGATACCACCCGCGTGATGCCGCTCACCATCGCACTCAGCGCCTGCATCAGCTTGTCCTGCGGCGACCGTTCGCGCAGGGCTACGGTCAAGTTCCCATTCGCCATCTCATCGGCGGCATTGGTGATTTCGGTCATGGCGCCGATCAGCGTATTCAGGTTGTCCTTGATCATGTTGAAGTCGCCGTGGTAAGTGTCCGTGATCACCGGCGGAAGGTCGCCCTTGCTGATGCGGTCGATGTAGCCGGCAGTAAACTTCAGCGGAGTGATGACGGCGTCGAGAATCGAGTTCACGCCGCGTACGATTTCGCCGTAGGCCCCGCGGAACTGATCCTGCTTCCCGCGCTCGGACAACTGCCCGGCGTTGGAAGCATCGGTTAAGCGAGCCAGTTCCTTCTGCAGGCTCTGCAGGACGACAGCGATGTTGTTGATCGCCTGCTTCATCTTTTCGTGGTCGCCTTTATAAGTCTGAGCAATCAGTTCGTCGATCTTGCCGTTCGAGACCTGGGTAAGGATGCGATTGCCTTCGCCAATGGGCAGCAGAATCGCATCCAGCATGGTGTTCACGCCGCGCACAATCTCCGCGTACGCGCCCTGGAACTGTTCTGGCTTGCCCCGGTCCGAGAGTTGCCCGTCTTTCGAAGCCTCGGTCAGGCGAGCCATTTCCTTCTGCAGGCTCTGCAGGACAACAGCGATGTTGTTGATCGCCTGCTTCATCTTTTCGTGGTCGCCCTTATAAGTCTGGGCAATCAGTTCGTCGATCTTGCCGGTCGAGACCTGGGCGAGGATGCGATTGCCTTCGCCAATGGGCAGCAGAATCGCATCCAGCATTTCGTTGACGCCGCGCACAATTTCCGAATACGCGCCCTGAAACTGTTCCGGCTTGCCACGGTCGGAAAGCTTCCCTTCTTTCGAAGCCTCGGTCAGGCGAGCCATTTCTTTCTGCAGACTTTGCACCACCACTGCGATATTGTTGATCGCCTGCTTCATCTTCTCGTGGTCGCCCTTATAAGTCTGGGCAATGAGTTCGTCGATCTTGCCGCGTGAGATCTGAGCGAGGATGCGGTTGCCCTCGCCAATGGGCAGCAGAATCGCATCCAGCATGGTGTTCACGCCGCGCACAATTTCCGAATACGCACCCTGGAATTGTTCCGGCTTGCCCCGGTCGGAAAGTTGTCCATCTTTCGAGGCGTCGGTTAAGCGAGCCATTTCCTTCTGCAGGCTCTGCAGGACGACAGCGATGTTGTTGACCGCCTGCTTCATCTTTTCGTGGTCGCCTTTATAAGATTGAGCAATGAGTTCGTCGATCTTGCCGCCAGAGATCTGGGCGAGGATGCGATTGCCTTCGCCAATGGGCAGCAGAATCGCATCCAGCATTTCGTTGACGCCCTGCACTATTTCGCGGTAGACGCCCTCAAACTGCTCTGCCTTGCCGCGCTCCGTCAGCCGGCCATCCCGGGAGGCATCAACCAAGCGCATAATTTCTTGCGAGACCAGTAGTACTTTTGCGTCGCGGTCCCCTTGTCCATTTCCGCCGTTGCCCCGGCCCGTACTACCCGACTTTCGGCCTTCCTGTACAACTTTCGTTGCCATAAGTTCCAGCTCCTTTAGATTGAATTCATTTACCCGTTGGTCTGCGACCTGTCATGGAACCGGCCGCTCTTGCTTCGATCGTTATTGAATAGCGCTAGCGTTATCTCCAGCACCTGCGAAACCTCTGGTGGAGTTCAAAAGCAACGCCTCGCTCGAGGCCGCACCGCGGGATAGCGGGCGCGGAGCCGCGCGTGCACCGCCGTGCCCGCCCAGCGATCGGTTCCCCAGTGACAGGGTTCGGATCGCCTCCCGGACCAGCCGATGAGGATCGAGGATCAGCGCCACCGTTCCATTCCCTAGAATGGTGGCCCCGGATACAAGATCGACGTGCCGGTAAAACCGCCCCAGATTTTTGATCACTGTCTGGTGATCTCCCAGCACCTGGTCGACGACGAAGCCATAGCGTCCCGATTCGGTTTCCGCAACCATAATTTGCTCGCGCTCCGGTCTTTTCTCTTTCAGGTTGAAATATTCCCGGAGGCGGATATAGGGAATGATCTCCCCGCGCACGTTGGCCACGTGCTTGCCGTTTGCCTTCTCAATGTCTTGCCCGGTCAGCTCAATGCATTCGAGAGTGGTGGCCAGCGGCAGCACAAAATAGGCCTGCTCGACCCGCACCAGCAGCCCGTCGATGATGGCCAGGGTGAGAGGCAGGCGCAGGGTAACGGTGGTTCCGCTGCCGGGCTTGCTGGCGATATCGATGGTTCCGCGCAGGCCTTCTACACTGCGGCGAACCACGTCCATCCCCACACCCCGGCCCGACACGTCCGTTATTTTCTGTGCGGTAGAAAAACCAGGCGCCAGAATGAAGTTAAAGATTTCGCTTTCGCTGAGCTGCGCCTCAGCCGCGGCCAAACCCTTCTCGATGGCGCGCTCCCGCACCGCCGCGGCATTGATGCCGCCGCCATCGTCGGCCACGGTGATAAGCACGCTCGCGCCCGAATGCCGCGCCGCCAGGTGAATGGTTGCGCTTGGGCGTTTGCCGGCTGCCAGGCGCGTTTCCGGCGGCTCAATGCCGTGATCCATGCTGTTGCGGATGAGATGCATCAGCGGATCGTTCAACTGATCGATCACGCTTTTGTCCAATTCCGTGTCCGCGCCCTCGATGGTGAGTTCCACTTCTTTGTGCAGATCCCGCGCCAGGTCGTGGACCAGCCGGCGGAAGCGCTCGAAAGTCCCTCGAATGGGCAGCATGCGAATGCTGATCGAGTTCTCACGCAGAGCTGTGGTCAGGCGTTCGATCTCTTCCGACACCGTCACCACTTCGGGATCTTCGCGGCGCGTGGCCAGCTCAACCAACCGGGCCTGCACCGTAACCAACTCGCCCACCAGGTTGACGAACTGGTCGAGCTTGGCGGCGGGCACGCGAATGCTAGAAGCGTTGTCGGGCGTGTCGGAAGCGCGACGGCCCCACGGGGGAGGTTTCTTATCAGCAGCCTTCGGCGGCTCAGGCGCAGGAGTAGCGGCTACGGCATTCGCGACGACAGGCGTCGAACTCGGCGCGGCAGTGGATTCAATCGTCAGCTCACAGCTGTCTTCCACAAAAATGAAAACGTCGCGAATCGCCTCGCGACTGGAAGACGTCGTCAGCACCATGTCCCATGTGACATAGCAGCGCTCGGCGTCCAATTCGCCGAGCGGAGGAATTGCGGCCATGCTGGCTTTTATGTGAAGGCTTCCTAAGAGTTTGAGTTCGCGCAACAACAGCAGCGGATTAGCCCCGTGGCGCATGAGGTCGGGTCCGGGGCCAAAGCGTATGTGCCAGTCGCGCGCCGCGCCCTTAGGACGTTCGGACAGAGAGGCCGGTGGCGGCGTGGTCGGCGCGGCTTGCGTCTCAGCTTTTCCGGTCAACTGCCGCAACTTTCCCAATATTCCAGCAGAGAGAACCCCGCTGGCCGCGCCCCTACCGGCAGCCTCGTCCAGCATGGCCTTGATCTGATCGAGCGCTTCTAAGGACAGGTTAATGAGTTCAGAGCTGACGCTGAGCCGGTCGTTACGAACTTCGTCGAAAGCATTTTCCAGGTTGTGGCTGAATGCCGCCAGCTCATCAAAACCAAACATCGCCCCCGATCCCTTGATGGTGTGCAAAGCGCGGAAGGCGCGTCCAACAAGTTCCTTATCATCGCGATTCTCGTTCAGAGCCAGCAGAGCAGACTCCAGTTCCACCAAAATCTCGCGAGCTTCTTCGAGAAAGGTGAGCTTGTATTTGTCGATGACGTTGTCTTTCACCAAACCCAAGCTCCCGGCAAGAAACCTGCCTATTGCGCTACTTCGCATCGCCAGCGAAAGGAAATCTTTCAAACCCGGCTTCGCTTACCGCCAGCAAGACCTCTGGCGGAACCGGAGCCACGAGCGTGAAGGCCTTGCCTGACCTGCGGGCTTCGCACTCCGCAGCCCATAGCAGTTGCAACGCGGTGACATCCAATTCGGTCGCCCGCTCCAGATTCAGGCGCACCTCGGCTCCCGACGCCAGAGCCTGCAGCAGAGCTGCCTTCAGTTCCGTTGCCAAACCAATGCTGATCTCACCCTCAAGACCCAAAGCTCCGCCTTGATCGAACGTTACCGGCATACCTGTTTTCTCAATCGGCCCCGCTGGAACAAACTTTAATGCTTGGTTATCTACTGCATCCGGGCACGGGCACGATCATGGAAGGAACTGTTTTGTATAAGCAGAACTTCATTTTGCTCCTGCCTGATTTCTATCTGCGCCCCGACAGTCGGAGCCATAGATTCAGACATCCACACCGGTGCTTGCAGTAAGGGGTTTCACTAGATCGGTAACGATAAATGGGATGAGCGGGTCCTTCGGATCGGAGAGACTGTTACCCATGAAAAAGCCATCGCAACACCTCATCGCGGAAGTTCCACGCAGACCGGCTAGGATCGAGATGAAGATCGGTGTCGACCTTGGAGATATCGCGGGCTTCGAAGCGCGCTCACCAACCCAGGCATTCTCCAACGGTGGCCTTGACCGATGGGAGGGGCGGATGTCAAACTGTTGCTGGCAGGACTGAGAGAGGACACTTCGATGTGGTTTTCTCTCTGCCGTGCGTTCGCCGTACAATAAACGTACAATGGAAGCGGGATGGTGGGGATTTTGGGCCTTTAGGCCGAATCTGGAACCAATAAGTTACGTGTTATCAACGTAATAGAGTTTTTCAAATCCCCCTTCCGCAGCAATGCACTCATTCTGTACCATTTAGGATTTCTGATTCCATGATCATTCTTGTCACCGTCATTCACGTGATTGTTTGTCTGTTTCTGATTATCGTTGTCCTCTTGCAAAGCGGTAAGGCCGGGGACATCTCGGCGGCATTTGGTGGACAGGGCAGCCAGGCGGCATTTGGCCCGCGCGGCGCGGCCACGGCGCTCTCCAAAGCCACCACCATTTCAGCCGTGCTGTTCATGTTGACATCGGTGACGCTGTCGATCAACGCCATCAAACATAGTGGCCCCCGCTCGGTTTTGCAGGGAGAGAAATCGGCTCCAGCTAAAACGCAGCCGGCAGCACCGGTGCCTGCGAATCCAACGCAGAAGTAACCTACAATCCTATTGCAGTTGCGGTTTCGCGGATGCCCGCTTAAGGGTTCTGCAGTAATTGTATTTCGCCAATGCCAGTGCTACCATCCGTTTAGTAAGCGGCACTCATTCAGGAGGTTTTTCGATGTCCGATCATGACGGCAGCAGTTTCGTGTGGTTTCTGGCGGGCTTGGGTATAGGTGGTTTGGTTGGAATCCTATACGCGCCTCGAGCGGGAAGTGAAACGCGCGAGGATCTTAAAGCTCGAGCCGAACAAGGGCGGGAGTATGTTCGGACACGGGCCCGTGAAGCTCGGGAGCAGGCTTCCGGTTGGGTTGACAAAGGCCGTGACGTAGTGACTCAGCAGAAAGACCAGTTCAAGGCGGCCTACGAAGCCGGACGGCAAGCCTACCAGGAGGCAACGGCGGACAGTGCGCCTCCAAAAGGTCTGTGACCAGGCAAACTAAATCTACAAGCTCTTCTCGAGGAGCTTCTTTATGATGGAAAATCTTGTCCCCGTGTTCATTGCAGTCACGGCCGCGGCGGTTGTTTTGCAGGCTGGCATCCTCGTGGCTCTGTATGTAGGTGTCCGTAAGACGACGGCCAAATTGGAAGCCACGGTAGAAGATATAAAAGGCAAGGCTCTTCCGACCATTGAGTCAACGAACTCGATGCTGACTGAGCTACGTCCGAAGGTGGGACAGATCGTAGATACGATGGTCGAGTTGCGTCCAAAGGTTCAAACAGTGGTCGATAATTTGGTGGAAACGACTGCCTCGGTACGCTCTGAAGTTCAACGCATGGATGCGACAGTGAACGACGTGATGGATCGAGCCCGTTTGCAAGTGATTCGTGCTGACGAAATGCTTACTCGCACGTTTGATCGCGTAGAGCAAACCTCCGATGTGGTCACCAGGACGGTGGTGTCCCCGGTGCGGCAGGTGTCCGGCATTGTCCGTGGCGTGACGGCGGGAGTTGAGTTTCTGCTGGGCAACCGGGGTCGCAAGAACGGCGACACTCGAACTCCGCGGCGTCCCGTGCCACAGGACGAGATGTTCATCTGAGTAACTACTCCGAGTAATTACAAGATTGTCGCTAAGATTTTCGTTTTTGCTGCCGTGATCGCGCCCCTTTAGTCATGCGGTATTTGGTTCAAGCCCGCGTCAAATCCGGTTGTACGGATAACCTTATCAAAGCCATCCAAAGCGAAACGCTCGGCCAAGGCTCCGTGGCCGAGGGCGAATACCTGCGCAACATGCGGGATGCGCGCATCGGCGATGACGGAACGGTGCGCTGGGTAGAAGTCTGTTACTGTCCCACGCCGCTGCAAGAGGAACGCTCTTATTGGGAAGAACACTTTCATCTCACGAAGGTGCAGGATGCACACGACCGCCGCAACTGTCGCGATCAGAACGGTGAAGAACCTTGGGCGTGCGGCGATTGCGACTGCACCGCAAGGCTGGAGCAGAAGCTGAGAGAGCGCGGCGCACCTTTCCTGGAGTCGCTTCGCCCCGAAGAAAAATAACTCGGCGGGTTTCGCCTAACTTAGGCGATTTTACCAAACCGAACTAACTACCGAATATCCACTTCGCGAAAGCCGAAGCCTTTTAACATGCTCGAGATTGTGGTTCGCGCGTTGTCGGCCGCGGTTTTGAGGATGCCATCTTGCAAGGCAGCCTGGTGGAGCTGGCGCTCCGCTTCTTCGCGCACTTCGCTTTCGAGATTGGGATCTGGAGAAGAGAATAAGCCGGTGTCACGCGAATACACTCTCGTTCTGGCATTATCAATCCGCGTGCTGAAGACTTCCGCAGCGGGCAAGTGAATCGTCACTCTCTGCCCTTGTACCAGGACGTCGCCGGGACCCAGACCCGCAAGATCGATGCCCCCCACCACTTCTCCGTGAACCACCAGCAGCAGGCGGTCACCTGCCAGAAATTTCGGCAGGTACGCATTGGCGTGCTCACCCGAAATAATCTTATCCATGGTATAGCTCACGGTTTCCAGGCGCTGGAGCTGCTGAATTTGACGAACCACCGTGGGCTGATCAACGTTGATCCTCGTAGGTCCGCCGCGCAAAATGCCAATCAGATGCGATAAGCCGAGGCCTGCCGAGAGCCAGAGTGCCCCTGCCAGCACGAAGGTAAGGACCATCCCAAAACAAATTCCCAGAATCCAGGCGGAGCGGTTCCGCGAGCTGCCTTGATTTCGATTACCTTCGGATTCTTTGGTGGGATTGTTAATCGTCATTTTCCGAATGGCGTCGCCTTCCATCCTTACGTTCTCAAGAATGTTCTCAAGACGCTTTATGCAATCCAAGCGCCGCCGACGACGCAGTCGCCATCGTAGAACACTGCGGCCTGGCCCGGCGTGATGGCGCGCTGAGGCTGATCAAATGTGACGAGAACCTCATCGGCGGCAGTCTTTTCTAACACGGCCGGGGCGGCCTCATGACGATGGCGAATTTTCACCGACACGCGCATGGGCTCGCGCAAGTCATCCAAGGCGATCAGGTTCACGCGCCGCGCGCGCAGACTCCGCGAATAAAGATGCTCATCGCTGCCGACCACGACTTGCTTGTCGGCGCCATTGATTTGGATCACGTAGAGCGGAGATCCGGTCGCCACTCCCAAGCCCTTGCGCTGTCCTACCGTGAAGTTGTGGATGCCGGCATGCTCGCCTATCACTTCCCCACTCGCAGTTACCAACTCGCCCGCAGTATCAGGCAAGGCCTCGCCGCGCTCGGCGAGATAAGCATCGATGAAACGCTTGTAATCACCGCCCGGCACAAAACAAATCTCCTGCGAATCGGGCTTCTCGGCCAACGCGAGGCCATGTTCCCGGGCGCGCTCCCGCACTTCGGGCTTGGTCATCCCGCCCAAAGGAAAAAGCGTCCGGCTGAGCTGCTCCTGAGTGAGCCCGAAGAGGAAATACGTCTGGTCTTTGCTGCGATCAGCCGGACGCTTGAGCAGCCAGCGTCCGCCAGCGTCGTTGTATTCCACGCGAGCGTAGTGGCCGGTAGCAACACAATCGGCGCCAATCTGCTGAGCAACGGTGAGCAGCTGATCAAACTTCAAGTGATTGTTGCAGAGACTGCAAGGAATCGGCGTCCGTCCCGAGAGATACTCCGCGACGAAAGGACGCACCACATCGCGCTCGAAGCGCTCTTCGTGATTCACCACGTAATACGGAATACCTATGTGCTCGGCCACTCTGCGAGCGTCGTAGACGTCGTCGAGCGAGCAACAGCGGCCGGTTACCTGCTCGGGCATGCCTTCGCGTCCAGCCAGCCGCCGCTGGTTCCAGAGTTGCATGGTCAGGCCGATTACGTTGTGACCCTCCGCGCGCAGCATGGCTGCGACGGTGGAAGAATCCACACCGCCTGACATGGCTACCGCAATGGTCTTGAGATTGGACATGTTTTAGTTCGAGCAATTCGCAATTAGCAATTGGCGATTAGCTAACTGCTAGCTGCTAATTGCCGCCCTTTTGTACTCTGGCGACAACTCCCGCAAACGCGCCACTGCCTCCGGAACCAGCGCGAGCGCGAAGTCGATGTCTTCCGCGGTGTTCTGCTTGCCCAGACTGAAGCGGATGCTGGCGCGCGCTCGATCGGTGCGGAGCCCCATTGCCACCAGCACGTGCGACGGTTCGATCGCTCCCGACGAGCACGCAGCGCCGGTGGAAACCGCCAGGCCTTTCAGATCGAGGGAGATGACCATCGATTCCCCTTCGACATGATCGAAGTAAATGTTGGAAGTATTCGGCACGCGCGGCGCACCATCGCCATTGACCGCGGCTTCGTCTACTTGCGCAAGGATTCCCTTCTGCAGGCGGTCGCGCAAGGCGGACATCTTCTCCTCCTCGCCTCGTTCGAAAGCTTGCATGGCGAGCTCCGCAGCTTTGCCCAAAGCGACAATTCCAGGAACATTTTCGGTTCCGGCGCGGCGCGAACGTTCGTGCTGTCCTCCGTGGAAAAGCGGCTGAAGCTGCGTTCCCTTGCGCACGTAAAGCGCCCCCACGCCTTGCGGAGCGTGAATCTTGTGGCCGGAAATCGACAACGCGTCGCAACCAATCTTCTTTACATCAATCCGAACCTTGGCTGCGGCTTGCACCGCGTCAGTATGAAAATAGACGTCGGCTTCTGCGGCAATCTTTCCGATCTCCTCGACCGGCTGCAGGACTCCGGTTTCGTTGTTCGCCATCATGATTGAGATTAACCTGGTATTGGGTCGCAAAGCACGGCGCACGTCATCAGGATCGACTAGGCCGCGGCTATTCACCGGCATGTAGGTCGCGTCGCATCCCATTTTCTCCAGGTGCTTACAGGCGTGCAGAACAGCGTGGTGCTCGATTCTCGAAGTGATGACATGATCGCCCTCGCTGGTCAAACCTGAAATCGCCAGATTGTCACTCTCTGTGCCGCCACTAGTGAAAATGATTTCCGATGCCGTGCAACCCAGCAACGACGCTACCGAATCGCGCGCGCGCTCAACCGCAGCACGGGTCTCCTGACCATGGTGGTGGATAGACGAAGCGTTGCCAAAGCGCTCGCCAAAATACGGGCGCATAGCCTCGAGCACTTCCGGCAGAACCGGCGTGGTGGCGTTATTGTCGAGGTAAATGCGGCGCATCATCTTCAATATTCTACCTGCTTTCTGGCGAATGCCCCGGCCAATCGCCTGCAACAAAAGAAGTGGCGCCGCAAAGGGCGCCACATCGGAGGTTCCACTCTCGCTGCTTTATCCGCGCTTATCAATCGCGACGTAACGGTTGGGATAATCCGGTCCCAGATATTCCGCCCGCGGCCGAATGAGACGGTTATCGTCCAGTTGCTCGATCACGTGCGCCGTCCAGCCGCTAATGCGCGAAACCGCAAATACCGGAGTGAACAAGTCCTCGTCGATGCCCAGTGTGTGATAGGTCGATGCGGAATAAAAATCTACGTTCGCGTTAAGCTTCTTGTCCGCTTTAACAAACTGCTCGATTTTTTCCGACATGTCATACCATTGGGGCTGCCCGCTGGATCGTCCTAAATCGCCCGACATTGCTCGCAGGTGCGTGGCCCGCGGATCTTCCGTGTGATACACGCGATGGCCAAAACCCGGAACTTTCTTCCTTTCCGCCAGCATTTTGCGAATGTACTCGACAGGATCGGCTTTCTCGCGATCAATCGACTGGAGGATGCGAAACACCGCTTCGTTCGCTCCGCCGTGCAGCGGTCCCTTCAATGCTCCGATGGCTGAGGTAATCGCCGAGTGCATGTCAGATAAAGTAGCCGCAGTCACCCGCGCCGCAAAAGTGGAAGCGTTCAGCTCATGATCCGCATGCAGGATGAGAGCGATATCCAGAGCTCGCTCGGCCGTGGCGGAGGGTTTGGTCCCGTTCAACTGCAGCAGAAAATTGGCGGCGTGCGAGATCGAGCGGTCGGCTTCAACCACCGGCTTCCCTTTGCGGATGCGGTCATAAGCGGCAACGATCATCGCGATCTGCGAAGTCAACCGAATCGCTTTACGGATGTTGGCATCGTGATCATTTTTTCTTGCGTCAGCATCGTACAGCGCCAACGCCGAAACCGCCGTACGCAAAACGTCCATGGGTAACGCTGACTGGGGCGCCGCACGGAGGAGCTGGATGATCGCCGGATCAAGCTGACGCTCTTGCGCCAGACGCTGTTGCACGTCTCTCAATTCACTTCGATCCGGCAAACGCCCAAACCACAGCAAATAGCAGGTCTCTTCAAAATTGGAATGGTCGGCTAGTTCGTGAATATCAATGCCACGATAGGCAAGAACGCCACGATCGCCATCGATATAACAAATGCTGGAGTTGGTGGCGACAATGCCTTCCAGTCCTTTGCTAGGAGTGCTGGTCACGCTGGACATAGGATCTCGCTCAGTGAGATTAATTACTGTTGCCGAGCCACGCCAGGGGACGCGGGAGTGCAACTTTCTTTTATACGCTAAAAAGTATTCGCGCTCCAAGTTGCGGAAGTAATTGGTAGTGGCTGAATTTGAATCCTTCAGCCACTACCAAGTAATTCGGCGTAAGTGCCGTAAATTTAAATTCGAGACAAATTGGACTGGTGGTCTGACCGCAACGCCCGGTCGCTGTAAACCTGCTCCGGGCTGGGTAGGACGAGACTACGCGGGCCAAAGGCTCAGTGCGGTCTTGCTCAGAATCTGCTGCTGTAGTTCTTGACGCAGCGGGAGCGCCCGGAATTCTTCGAGGTTCTTCTTGATGTCCGGCACCCCCGGACCCGGCCAATCTGTGCCGAATAAAGTCTTGTGGGCAATTTCTTCGAGGCGCGGAAAATACTTCAGCAGCGTCTTCGGCGGAATGCCGCTGATGTCGAGATAGACATTGGGATGGCGGCGAACGAGAAAAAACGCAGTCTGCATCCAAAGCGGTCTCCCACCGTGCGCCAGCAGGATTTTTAGCTTGGGAAAATCGACTGCAACATCATCCACATAAATCGGATCGCCATACTTGTTTCGAGCACCGGGAAAAATAGATGTCCCCGTGTGAAACATCACCGGCACTCCGTTGGCCTCCGCGGCGCGATAAATGATTTCGAGCTCCTTCACGCCGTTGAGATAATCATTCGGAAACAAAAGCTGATGCGGGGGATGGATTTTGATCATACGAATTCCCAGCCGCAGAATTTGCTCCATGTCAGCCAGGACGTTCGTGGTATGCCGTGGATGCAGACTGCCGCAAGAGAGCAAGCGCTCGGGAGATTCCTTAACGTAATCCGCGATGAATTGATTTACACCGTTGGTGAAGCCGATTACCTCGGGCGCCACGTAGTTGATGAGCAGCGCTCGGTCGATACCACAGCCGTCGAGATATTTCAGAAATGCCTTAGGTGAGCGGCAGAACTCGACAATTTGATCGAAGTTCGGCCGCTTCCTTTTCATCAGTTCCAGCGCGTGAGGCTTGAACATTTCCATGGGCTGGATGTGGATGTGACAGTCGGTGATCATTCGATGGGGCTCAATTGGAAGCCGCGGCCAGTACGGCTCGCTTGGTGAAAACCCTAATCATCTCGCGCCGGTATTCAGGAGTCAGCGCTGACGTAGTCAGAGGCTTCGCTGTGCGAGCTGCGAGATCGCCCACCGCATCCGCCAAAGCTTCGTCAACAGCTTTGCCAATCAGCATTTCGCCCGCCCGTTGCACCAGCAGCGGCGCGGGATTCACCGCCGTGATCGCGAGCCGCGCGTCGGTGACCTGTCCGTTCGATCGCTTCATAACCACCGCAACCCCGGCTAACGGATAATCGATTGATCCGCGCACTCGCAGCTTGCGATAAATTCCGCGATAGTCTGCGGAATCCGCAGGCAAGAAAATCCGTGTGACCAATTCCGTGGGCAGAAGCTTGCGATAATGTTCTCCGTCTCCGGTGTAGAAATCCAGCAATGGAACGCGGTGCGTGCCTTCCGGACCAGCAATCTCAATCTCCGCGTTCAAACAAAGTAACGCAGGCGGCGTGTCCCCGGAAAATGCGGCCCAACACTTCGTTCCACCCGGAGCGACGTGGCAGAGATCGCCATCCTTCTTAATGCAGAAGCCGCAGCCCTTACGCCAAGTCAGCGACTGGTTGTACCAGAGGCAGCGCGTATCGAGACAAATGTTCCCGCCTACCGTTCCCATATTGCGCAGCACGGGTGAGGCTACCGTCGCCGCCGCTTCGCTGAGCACCGGAAAGTGACTCCGCAAGTAGGGCGACTTCTCAATCGCGCTGAGGCTCGTCAGCGCACCAATTTCCACCGCACCGTTAGTTTGCGGCTGAATCTCTCGCAACTCCGCAAGGCCGTGCAGATCCAGTACATACTCCGGCTCAAAGAGTTTTTGCCGCATCGAAGGGATCAAGTCGGTGCCGCCAGCCAGCACACGGACATTGCCCGCATGCTGCGCGAGGTACCGAACGGCCTCGTCGACCGCGCGTGGGCGAAGTAATCGGAATTGCGGAAGGCTCAATCCGCACCTCCAGCAACGGCTGGCGCTTCGCGGCGCGCCGGATCAAGGGCGTGCCGCTCTGGTCCTTTGCCCTTGAAGCATAGCGATCCACCGTGTTCGCGGAACCTGGTTGGAGAAGTTGGATCTACACCCTCGGTCAGATTCAAAACCTTGTCTTGTCTCTTCGCTCGCAGCGCCGCCAACACGCGCTCGGGCGTAAAGGGAGACTCGTGCAAACGCACGCCAACCGCGTCGTAAATCGCATTCGAAATTGCCGGGATGGTCGCTGCCAGAGATCCTTCGCTGCATTCCTTGGCGCCAAACGGCCCTTCGGGATCGATGCTCTCCACGATGATGGGCTCCACTTCAGGCGATTCCACCGACGATGGACTCCGGTATTCCAGCATGCCGGCGTTCATCAGCATCCCGTCTTTCCAAACCATTTCTTCTGTGAGCGCCTGACCCATGCCCATCCACACCGAGCCGATGATCTGTCCTTCCACCGCAACCGGATTCAACGCGCGCCCGCAATCGTGTGCCGCCCAAACCTTGTGTACCGTAACCTCTCCGGTGTCTTCGTCGACGCTCACCTCGGCCACCTGCGCCGAATAGGAATATGCTGGCGACGGTCCCACACCTCCGCCCTTGTGTTTGCCGCCGCGCGCTTCTTGTGGAGGAGCATAGGAACCCGTTCCGCTAAGCGCACCGTGAAAGTCAATCGCCGCGACAACTGCTTCCTCGAACGTCATCCACTCTTTCGGTCCTTCTTCTTTTCGCTTCTGCTGCAGCGATCCGCGCAGAATCTGACCTTCCACCCGTCCACTGACCGATGCCCCAGCTTCCGTCACTTCCACTTCCTCGGACTGACCTTTCCGAACGGCTGGCGGAATATTCCCTCTCTTGAAAACCAGATCGTCCCGGAACACAAGTTGCTCGGCTTCGCAGTTCATCTTCTTCGCCGCCGCTGCCGCGATTCGCTTCTTCACATCTTCCGCCGCACGCAACGTGGCATTGCCCGCCATGAACGTCACGCGACTGGAGTACGATCCGATATCGATCGGAGTAAGATCGGTATCGGCAGCGATCACCCGCACTCGCGCCAGCGGACAGCCAAGAACTTCAGCGGCGACCTGCGCGGTCATTGTGTCCGAACCCTGACCGATCTCCGAAGCGCCCGTGTACACTACCACTCCTCCATCGCGGTCAATTTTGATGTTCACGGTAGAGTGCGGCATGTCGGAACGAATAATCGAATTGGCCGCTCCGCTTACATAGTGGCTGCACGCGATCCCCAAGCCGCGCCCTCTGGGCAGTTTGCCCTTGCGCTGCTTCCAACCCGAACGTTCAACCGTTTTCTCGATACACACCGGCAACCCGTAGCTCTGCACGCGCAAACCGTTCACGGTGATACAAGGCGGCTTGAGCAGATTGCGCTGGCGAATTTCCGCCGAATCCATGCCAATTTTCGCCGCAAGTTCGTCCAACTGTGATTCAAACGCAAAGCGGACATTGACTGTTCCATGGCCGCGCATCGCTCCGCACGCCGGCTTGTTGGTCAACACGCGATAGCCGTCATATTGAATGTGCGGAATGTCGTAGAGCGCGCCCAACAGCGCACCCGAGTAAAGAATCGTGACTACTCCATACGAGCAATAGGCGCCACCATCCTGCACCACGCGAGCTTTCACGGCGGTAATGCGGCCGTCGCTCTTGATGCCAGTCTTCAGATCGATGATGGTTCGCGGCCGCCCGCGATGCGCCCAGAACACTTCCTCGCGCGTATAAGTGATCTTCACGGGTGCCTGCGCCTTGCGCGCGGCAACGGCAGCAATGATCTCCAGAGGAATCACTTCGCTCTTGCCGCCGAACCCGCCGCCCACCAGTGGTTTGATTACTCGGATCTGCGACATGGGCATTTCCAGCACAAGGGAAAGTTTGTGCTGCAGATAGTACGGCACTTGCGTGGAAGACCACACTGTAAGCCTTCCCATCTTTCCGGTATGCGGATCCAGTTCGAACGAAGCCAGCGTGGAATGCGGTTCCATGGCGGCATGCGTCACTTCATTGGCGATGAAGCGCGCTTCGGCAATCTGGTCCGCTTCCGCAAAACCTTTTTCCGGATCGCCAAAAACATGGTGATAATCCTTCTCCAGGTTGTTCGGTTTGTTGTCGTGAATGAGATCAGTCTCTGCCTTCATCGACTCTTCCGGATCGAAGTAAGCCGGCAGCACCTCGTACTTCACGTCAATGAGTTCCAGCGCCTTCTCGGCGATGGATTCAGAAACGGCAACCACGCACGCGACGTTATCGCCCACGTAGCGCACCTTGTCGAGCGCCAGCGCATGCTCATCGTGACCCACGGGAAGAATGCCGTAGGGATTTGGTGCATCCTTGCCGATGACAACGGCTACGACGCCGTCGAGAGCTTCAGCGCGACTCGTATCGATGTGCTTAATGCGCGCGTGGGGGTATGGCGAATGCAGAATCTTGCCAACCAGCATGCCGGGCACGCTAAGATCGTCGGTGTATTTGCCGCCGCCCGTGGTCTTTTCCGCCGCGTCGACCATCGCCGTGGGCTTGCCGATGATGCTGAAGTCACTCATTGGGATTGTCTCGGTACTCGCTACTCGGGACTAGGTACTTCTTTCTGCTCTGCCGCAATTGCCGACCGGATCGCCGCATACATCTGGCTATAGCCGGTGCAGCGGCACAGATTACTACTCAGCGCCGCGCGAACTTCGGCTTCCGACGGATCTGGATTCTCGGCCATCAGCGACTTCACCGTCATGATGAATCCCGGCGTGCAAAAGCCGCACTGCGCGCCGCCCCAATCGCCGTACGCCTTTTGAATCGCAGCCAGACTTCCGTGCTCGCTCACGCCCTCGATGGTGGTGATCTCCTGCTCTTGGCAACTCGCGGCCAGCAGCGTGCAGGACATCATGGCAACACCATCGACCAGCACTGTACACGCCCCGCACGACGACTCATCACATCCGCGCTTCGATCCGGTAAATCCCAAGTCGTATCGCAATACGTCCAACAGCAACGCGTTTGGCTCGATGGCCAATTCGTGAATGCGTCCGTTAACTTTAAGTTCGACGAGTTCCTTTTTCATGAGATTCGCAGTTAGCAATTAGCCTTCGGCATTTTGGGATATCAGATCTCAGCCCCCAGGCGCACGCACGTATTGGCTAATTGCCAATTACTAATTGCTCACTGCTTTAATACACCGGCACCTTTCCATCTACTCTCCGCGACCAGGCATCGATGCCGCCGCGCATCGACTGCGCTCTCTCGAAGCCCTGCTGCCGCAACCACGCCGTCACATTCATCGAGCGCACACCGTGATGACAAACCACCACAATGTGTTCTTCCGGATCCAATTCCTGATGCGCACGCGATGGCACATCTCCCATTGGCACCAGCTTCGCCCCGGCCATGTGCGCCGTTTCGAACTCCCAAGGTTCGCGAACGTCGAGCAGCGTGAATCCCTCGCCTAGGTCAAGCTTGATCTTCACTTCTTCGGGGGTGATCTCGTAATCCATGTTCCTGAGTCGGTGATCTACTTCCCAGTCCACTTCGGCACGCGCTTCTCCATGAATGAACGGATACCTTCTTGCGCATCCGCCGTTTTCATTAACTCTTCCAGATAGATCTTCTCGGCGCGCACGAGTCCTTTATCAAAGTGCATTGCATCCCACGCGTAGACGGCTTTCTTGGTCACAGCCAACGCCGCCGGACTCAGCCGGAGTAGTTCTTGTACCGTGTAGTCGACAGCGGCCGCCAGCTTTTCGTCCGGCACAGCGTGATTCGCCAATCCCATCTGCGCGGCCTCGGCGCCGCTAATCGTTCGGCCAGTCAGAATCAATTCCGCGGCGCGTTTCTGCCCGACCAGCGCAGCCAAGGCAGTACACGCCACCGGCGGATAGCAGCCGAGCTTGATTTCCGGAAATCCCCACTGAGAAGAAGCACTTGCGTAGACGATGTCACACACCATCGCCAGTTCCGCCCCACCACCGAGGCAATGCCCGTGTACCGCGGCGATTGTGACCTTCTTTGTGGCGACCAGGGCGCGAATCACCGCGTGGAACTTATGCAGCATGGCTTCCACTTTGTCGGGAGTGTGGGCCGCAACATCGACACCAGCCGAAAACTCCTTGCCCTCGCCGCTCAGCATCATGACGGAAACATCCGAACGCCTCTCGATGTCAGCCAGCGCCTGCGCCAGTTCCTCCATCATGGGGATATTCATGACGTTGAGCGGAGCGTTACGCAAAGCAATCCGCGCGAGCGAAGAATCGATATCGACGGTCAGCAGAGCGAGCTTAGATTCCACCAAAGTAGTTACCATGCTTTCTGCGTTTCTGTGTCTTCCTGTGTAGTAAAAGACTTCGACTCACAGATTGATTGCCGATTTTCGCACTTCGCCGATACTCGCCAGCGGATCGCGCGCTCCAGTTTTTTCCGCAATCCACTTCTTTTCATTAGCGATAATTTCCAGCAAAAGCTTCTTGTCTGCGGCAGACGGCATGTTCTCTTGCAAATGTTCTTCATAGGCGAGGTCTCCCAGCGGCTCGCCCGTCTGCGCGTGGAATTTCTGCCCCTTCCAGCGTCCAATCTCACGATTAAACTTGATGTTCGGCGCGTACAGCTTCGGCTGGCCTGCCTTCAACGAACCGTTGAAGCGCTCGATCAACCCCGCCACTTCATTGCGATACAGATTCCGGTTGTAGTCGTTCAAGTCGTCTAGGTCTGGAGCTTGTTCATTCTTGGGCTCATCGTAGCGTCCCTTAACGCCCCACACATAAGCCCAGTGTGCCGATGAAGAATGGTCAGTGCCGAATAAATCGTAGGAGCTCGAAATCCATTTGTTCAAATATTTCTGAATCAGCCAGCCCGGCACGATACCCGCCTCCACGATGCGCCGCAGACCATCATTGCCCGTGCCCATGTGAAACGCCTCTTCGCGCAACATGTAGGACATCGACCGTCCCAGGGGCGCGAACGCGGAATACTTCAGCATCTGCAACTGAAATTTTCCATCGCGATCGACGAAGTCGGTGTAGGTAAAAAAATCCATCCAGTTATCGACATCAACGTTGAATGCGCCCAGCAGACGCTTGTTGTCGAAAGCGCGCCGCTCCAACATCTTTTGCGCCTCAACTTTTCCCGAATAACCGAAGTGATCCACCAGCAGCGCGCACATCTGCCAACCGTGGCGCATTTCCTCAATCATGACGCGAGTAATTGCGCGACGATCCCAATCGGTGGGAGCATTCTCGAGCAGGTTGCGCTGTTGTTCAACGCTGGCAAATTCGGTATCGCCCTGATAAACGATCATGTTCATCAGCGCGTCGCGCATCTGCTGCGTCGGAATCTGTCGCAGGTTTTCCCACTTGCGCCGTCCTTTGTACGAACCGAATTCGATCTCCTCGGTATCGATCGCGCCATAGAGCGTGTCGAAGTGAAAGGCCTCGATGTCCTTTGTGTTGACGCCGATATCTTTACGCCAGTCGTTGAACATCCCGATCCAGTCGCTAAATGTGCCTATTTTCGCTACTTTTCCAGGCATAACTATGACTCCCTCACTGCGATAACTCCCAACTAATTAGCAATTAGCACTCAGCACCTAGCATTCAGCCGGCACGGGATCCTCACGGCTGAATGCCGAGTGTTGACTGCTGATTGCTATTACCCCATATTCAGCCAAACGGTTTTCAACTCCGTGTAATGCTCAATCGCGTGCATGCCAAGCTCGCGTCCAAATCCTGAACTCTTGTATCCGCCAAAGGGCAGCGATGCGTCCATCAATCCGTATGTGTTGATCCAGACGGTACCGGCCTTCAGTCGCCGGGAAACGCTGTGCGCTTTCTTGACGTCGCGCGTCCACACCGCCGCCGCGAGCCCGTAGGGATTGTTGTTGGCCTGCTCGACAACTTCGTCGATCTCATCGAAGGTCAGCACCGAAAGCACGGGACCGAAGATTTCTTCCCGAGCAATCTTCATATCATTTTTCACCTCGCCGAAGATTGTCGGCTCGATGAAGAAGCCTTTGCCGCCATCAACTGAGACACGATTGCCGCCAACCACCAGCTTTGCTCCATCTTTCTTGCCGGCGTCGATGTAGTCCAGCACGGTCTGCATCTGCTCCTGGCTGACGATGGCGCCCAGCCGGGTCTTCGGGTCGAGCGGATCCGCCGGACGCATCTTGGCCGCGCGCGCCACCAATTTCTCTGTGAACTCGTCTTTCACTTTGCTTTCCAGAAAGAGCCGCGAGCCGGCGTTGCAGACTTCACCCTTGCCATAGAAAATTCCGGTGATGGCGCCCTTCACGGCGTTGTCGATGTCGGCATCGTCGAACACAATGTTCGGCGACTTTCCCCCGAGTTCCAGCGTGATGCGCTTCACCGTGTCGGCCGCGCTTCGCATGATTTCCTGGCCTACTGCGGTTGATCCCGTGAAGGCAATTTTGTCGATCCCGGGATGCTTTACCATGGTGCGGCCCACTTCTCCCGGACCGGTAACAATGTTGATGACGCCTGCGGGCACACCCGCTTCGATCGCCAACTTTCCGAACCGCAATGTGGTCAGCGAAGTCTGGCTGGCTGGCTTCCATACGATGGTGTTACCGCAGGCCAGCGCTGGACCGACTTTCCAGGACGCCAACAACAACGGAAAGTTCCACGGAACGATCAGCCCCACCACTCCCACTGGTTCACGCAGCGTATAAGTAAAAGCCGTTTCCAGGGTGTTGACCGTCTCGCCGTGAATCTTCGTCGCTAGTCCCGCGTAGTAGCGTAGAACGTCGATCACCATCGGCATGTCGACGTATCGCGACTCGAAGATGGGCTTGCCGTTGTCGAGAGTCTCGAGCTCGGCGAACTCGTCGATATTTTTTTCGAGCAGGTCGGCAAGCTTCCAGATCAGCCGCCCGCGTTCACTGGCCGATAGCTTTCGCCACCCGCCGTTACGATCCTCCAGGGCGCGGCGCGCCGCCGCGACGGCACGATCCACGTCGGCGGACGACGCAGCCGCAATCTGCGTTAACACCTCGCCCGTAGCCGGATTGATGGTGTCGAATTTCTTCGCTCCATCCACCCATTGTCCGTCGATCAGCAATTGCCCGGGTTCAATCTTCACCTTCGCAGCAAGCATTCTTCTTTCCTTGTAATGTCGTAGCGCCGGCAGCCTGCCCTGAGCGAAGTCGAAGGGTCCCCGTCGGCTGTCGGGCGGGCGTTCTCGCCCGCCTCGCTCGGAACCAGGTACCGGGTACTCGGTACTATTTCGCCTTAAAAACCGCCGGCCGCTTCTCCACATACGCAGCCAGACCTTCCTTCG
This sequence comes from uncultured Acidobacteriaceae bacterium, assembly GCA_963818865.1. Classification (GTDB taxonomy): domain Bacteria; phylum Acidobacteriota; class Terriglobia; order Terriglobales; family Acidobacteriaceae; genus Sulfotelmatobacter. The sequence continues at coordinate 438,808 of CAWFTQ010000007.1, read as the reverse complement.
CATCTTCACTCTGGAAAAGTATCTGCTGGTTCTCGCGCTCCACTGCCAGCGCCGACTCCATGGGAATCTCCCATCCCGTCTGCACCGCGCGCTTGATGCGTCCCACAGCCTTCGCGGCCTTATTCGGCGGGCAGAACTGTTTGGCATACTCCATCATGTTTTCCATGAAGCCGTCGCGTTCGTAGATGTCGTTAATGATTCCGAGTTCTTGCGCTTCTTCGAACGAGAAGGTATTGCCCGTCACCATCAATTCAATCGCCTTGCTCTTACCCACCAACCGCGAGAGCCGCTGCGTGCCGCCAGTGCCTGGCAGCACGCCCAGGTTTACTTCCGGCAGGCCGATTTTGCCCGCATCCTTGCGTGCGATGCGAATGTCTGTCGCCATCGCAATCTCCAGCCCGCCGCCCACGCAGTGCCCGTTGATCGCCGCGATCACCAGCTTGGGGGTGTGTTCCAGGCGCAACAGCATTTCGTTGGCATGTAGGCAGAAGTAATATTTAAAGGTCGGATCCACGCTGGAAAGCATCTTGATATTCGCCCCGGCGGAGAAGAACTTATCCCCGGCTCCGGTCAGTAAGATGACGTAAACATCGTTCTCCATGCGCGCGCGCAGGATGGCCGCATCCAACTGCTGGTTCATCTCGTAGGTGTAAGTGTTGGCGGGAGGATCGCACATCTCAATCACCGCGACACCGCCTTGCGTGCGGTAGTTAACAAGCTGCTTTGTGGTTTCACCGGTCGCCGGCTGTGTTGTGGTCGCCATGTTTATAGCTCCTTATCTTTATCTTTTCCGAAAATCAAGTTCAATCTTCAAGCCGCTTGTCATTCCGAGCACAGCGAGGAACCTTGGTGTTCGCCGCGACTCTGCGCAATCTTACCGCCCGTTCCGTGCCCGGCTCCCACTCATCACGCCGCGCAGAAAAACGTCTCCCATTTCTCGCGCGATGTGCTCAGCATCGGCATCGACGCGCGGGTTGTGCCAGGTATAAATCCAATTCATCATGCCAAACAAGCTCAGCACCGCGATTCGCGTGGAGAATTGCAGTCCTCGTTCGCCTTTCAATTCATCCAGCAACCCCACGCAGATGCGGTAATACTGGCGTTTGATGGCGGCCACTTCCGAGGCGAAGCTGTTCTTCAACGCTTCTGCCTCGTGCGACAGCACCTTCATGGCCGCCGGGTTCGCCAAAAAATACTCCAGATGATTGAGAATGAAGATCCGAACCTGCTGCTCGGGATCGCTCACTCCATCCAGCCGCGCTTTCAACCGTTGCACAATGGTTGTGAAAGTGTGCTTCTGGATCAGGAAGAGCAACCGCTCTTTGGACTCGAAGTAGTGATAAAGCCCAGCCAGCGACATTCCGCTGGCGCGCGACAGATCGCGCATGGAGGCTCCCTCATATCCTTTTTCGCAGAAGACATTCGTAGCGTGGATGAGAATTTCCGACAATCGCCGGTCAAAGCGCGTGGCCGGAGCAGAGCCTGCGTGATGCCGTGCGGAAACTCGCGTTGCGGTTGACGGACTGGCCATGAATCTCGAAGAAGCCCTAATTCGAACGTTCGTTCGAACCCAGTATACGGCAATTGTGATCCGGATCACAAGCTCTGAGCGGGAGTTGATCTTCACATTCGGCTCGGCACCGGCCGTCTGACCGTGCCAACTTCGGATTACGCAGGTTTTCAGTTCCTGACATCCGCCAGCAGTCGCTCCACTTCGCCCTTCACGTCGCTCGTAAGCGGCAGCAGCGGCAGACGCGCCGAACCGCCGAAGTAGCCGTTGAAATCCATGCCATACTTCACGCCGGGAATTCCTAACTCGCCCACGACACGTTGCGCGGCTATGGCAATGCGCTGTTGCTTCAGCCGCGCGAGTTCGTTGTCGCCCTCTTTCCACGCGGCGTAGATCTCATAGCAAGAAGTGGGCGCAAGACATGCAAATGCGAGAATTGCCCCTACCGCTCCTGCATCCAGCGAGGAGTGCAACTTGTCGGCAGCTCCCACCAGCACCTGAAATCCCGCTTCCTTCTGCCGGGTTTTCATCTTGCCGACAACCGTGACGGCCGCGGAAGAAGGCTTTCCAAGCGATGCCGAACCTGACGCCCCAACCTGCACCAGTTCCCCTCCGTCTACATTCGAGCCCGAAGCTGCCGCCGCCAGCATGCGCGGCGTTACCGCATCAAATGTCTCGGTCACGGTGGCACTGCGCCGGATGTGCCGCGTGCCGTCCACCATTTTGCGGACTTTTTCCACGTCGCCGCTCGATTCCTTGATCCCGATCAGATTCGGATGTTCCGCCAGTTCGATGACCAACTCGGCGGGAATGTTATAGCCAGTAGCCTGCGGAAAGTTGTAAATAATCACCGGCAACGGCGAGCGATCCGCCACGGTTCGATAAAAAGCCAGAATGTTGGCCGGTTGCATCTGCTTCTTGTAGTAATGCGGCGTGCGGACCATAGCTACGTCGTAGCCGATTTCGGCAGCGTACTCGGTCAGCCGAAGCGTCTCAATCGCCGACTCAATCCCCGTGCCCGCAATCAGCACCTTGTTCGGGGCAGCCGCCTCACGCGCGGACTTCAGCACGTCACGCCGCTCCTGATCGGAAAGCAGGATCGCCTCGCCGGTCGAGCCGAGCACCACAATACCCGCGGCCGGCGTACGGGAATAGCGCTCGACATTGCTCTCGAGCTTTTTGAAGTAGACATTGCCGTCGGGATAGAACGGCGTAGTAATGGGAGGAAAAATTCCGTGAAGTAGCATGGCGACTTTAGCGTATCACTTTTTAGGCGGAGTTAGCAGCGGAATGGCCTCACGCTTGTTGCGTCGGTACACGCGGAAGTCGTCGTCGACCGTGATGATCGTATAGCGCGGGTAGAGCTCGCTCATGCGTATCAGGCAAAGATCGGCGAGGTCAGGATGACGATCGGCATAGCGGGTGGCCAGATCGCTGAGATGCTGCAGATTGTTCGCACAATCGAACGCCAGGCGAAGCATCCCATTTTGCACCATTTCAAGCGGTAATTTGCTGGACCGTAAATGAAAAGATATTTCCGACAGAACCGACTCGCAGGTCAGAGCAGGCCATTCGATGTCTTCAGCCAGTCCCATCGCCCAGGAGTGATGCCAATCGCGCGCTTCAAGCAGGGCCACCAAGAAGCCAGTATCGGCAATGGCATTCACTTGCGCGAGTACCCCTTGCGCGACGAAAGATCCGGAGGACCACCTTTGATAATCCCCGCATACTTCCGCCAAACCTGATTCTTATCGGGCTGAAGTGCGACCTCGAGCGATTCACGCACCACTCGGCCCATCGGGAGGCCAGTGTGCCGCGACTTTTCTCGCAACCGCTCAAGCAGTTCCTCGGGAAGGCGGATTGTGAGTGTGTTACTCATATGCAACTATTGTAACACACCCCGTAGATGGCTCCGCTTCAGAATTACTCGCGGAACTCCTGGGTGAGACCAACAGTCCACGCTACCGCCGTACCGTCCTCTCCGCGTGCAACTGCTGTAGCGCCCGTATTTTCACCTCGCCGCGCTGCAACGCCGCAATCCCTTCCGCGGCCGCGCGAGCGGCCGAAAGCGTCGTAATGGTGGGAATGCGCGCGGTCACTGCCGCGCGCCGGATCGCTCTTTCGTCGAACCATGGCTCAAGGCCAGTCGGCGTATTGATGATGAGATGAATGCGCTGGCCCTTGATCAAATCCACCACGTTCGGGCGGCCCTCTTTTACCTTGTAAACACGCTCAACTTTCATCCCCGCGAGTTCAATCGCGTCAGCCGTACCCGAGGTCGCAACCAGCTTGAAACCCATATCCACAAACTTACGCGCAACTTCGGCCGCGTGGCGTTTGTCATGGTCGGTCACGCTGATGAACACGGTGCCCTGCGTCGGTAGCTTCTGACCGGCGGCCAACTGCGCCTTGCCGAAGGCTTCGCCGAAGCTGTCTCCCACGCCCATCACTTCGCCCGTCGATTTCATCTCCGGCCCCAGCACGGTGTCGACGCCGGGGAATTTATTCCACGGGAATACCGGGGACTTCACGTAGTAGCAGCTTCCAGTATCGAGATCAGAGCGACGCTCGATATTTTCCGGCAGAAATTCACGCAGCTTGCGCCCCGTCATCAGCCTCGCCGCAATTTTCGCCATGGGCACGCCGGTGGCCTTCGAAACATAAGGCACGGTGCGCGAGGCCCGTGGGTTTACTTCCAGCACATAAACTTTTCCGCCGCGCTCGCCGTTCTCCGATCCGCCATTCCCGCGCGGAATAGCGAACTGAATATTCATCAGCCCAACCACCTTCAGCGCCCGCGCCAGCTTAAAGGTGTAATCGCGCATCTGGTCCATCAGTGCCTGCGGAATATCGACTGCCGGCAGCACGCAGGAAGAATCGCCGGAGTGAATACCGGCCTCCTCGATGTGCTGCATGATTCCGCCAATCACTACATCTTCGCCGTCGGAGAGCGCATCCACGTCCACTTCAATCGCATCTTCGAGGAAGTGATCGATCAGCACCGGACGATCGTGCGAATATTCGACCGCCTCTTTCATGTACCGCACCACAGATTCTTCGTCGTAGGCGATGACCATGGCGCGCCCGCCCAGTACGTACGAAGGCCGCACCACCACGGGATATCCAACGCGCTTGGCTCCTTCGATAGCCTCATCGAGCGAGGTTGCCATCACGCCGGCGGCCTGCGGAATTTCTAATTCCTCGAGCAACTTGTTGAAGTGCTTGCGATCCTCGGCCAGATCAATCGACTCCGGAGATGTGCCGATAATGTTCACGCCCGCCGCCTTCAGCGGCAAAGCGAGATTCAGCGGCGTCTGCCCGCCAAACTGCACAATCACCCCGCACGGCGCACCCTTCGACGTCTCATGCTGATAAATCGCCCACACATCTTCAAACGTCAGCGGCTCAAAGTAGAGGCGGTCGCTGGTATCGTAATCGGTCGAGACGGTCTCCGGATTGCAATTGATCATGATCGTCTCGTAACCGTCTTCGTGCAGCGCGAATGATGCGTGGCAGCAGCAGTAGTCGAACTCGATTCCCTGCCCGATGCGGTTTGGTCCGCTGCCCAAAATAATGATCTTCTTCTTGTCGGTCGGCGCGGCTTCGTCCTCGTCTTCGTAGGTCGAGTAAAGATAGGGCGTGAAGCTTTCGAACTCTGCCGCGCACGTGTCCACGCGCTTGTACACGGGCAACACTCCGTGCTTCTTGCGCAGGTGCCGGACTTTTTCCTGCCCTTCAAGCCGCCACACATTCGCCAGCCGTCCATCGGAGAAGCCCATGCGCTTAGCCTCGCGCAGCACTTCGGTGGGAATCGACTCCATCGGATGCTTCTCCAACTCAAGTTGCATGTCGTTAATTTCTTTGAGTTGGTAGAGGAACCACGGGTCCATCGAAGTCATCTTCGCGATCTGTTTTACCGTGTGCCCCTGCCGCAGAGCGTACTGCACGTAAGCCAGCCGCTCCGGATGCGGCGTCACCAGCCGTTGCGTCAGGATTTTCGGTTCAATCTTGCCGCCGCCAACCCGCTTTCCGGTATCGAGCGAGCGAATCCCCTTCATCAGCGCTTCTTTGAAAGTGCGGCCGATCGCCATCACTTCGCCCACCGACTTCATCTGCACTCCCAGGTTCTCGTCGGCTCCAGGAAATTTTTCGAACTGCCACTTCGGAATTTTTACGACCACGTAGTCGAGCGTCGGCTCAAAGCACGCCGGCGTCTTGCGCGTGATGTCGTTGGGAATCTCGTCCAGCGTATAGCCGACGGCAAGTTTCGCGGCAATCTTTGCAATCGGGAACCCGGTGGCTTTCGATGCCAGCGCCGACGAGCGCGAGACGCGCGGGTTCATCTCGATCACCACCATGCGCCCCGTCTCAGGATTTACTCCGAACTGAATATTCGATCCGCCCGTATCCACACCAATTTCGCGGATCACCGCAATCGACGCGTCGCGCATAGCCTGGTACTCGCGGTCAGTCAGCGTCTGTGCTGGCGCGACCGTGATCGAATCACCGGTGTGCACTCCCATGGGATCGAAATTCTCGATTGAGCAAACGATAATGACGTTATCCTTGGTGTCGCGCATCACTTCCAGTTCGAATTCCTTCCATCCCAGCACTGACTCTTCAATCAGCGCCTCGTGTACGGGAGACATATCCAATCCGCGGGTGAGCACCTCCACCAACTCTTCGCGATTGAACGCAATGCCGCCACCCGTGCCGCCCAGCGTGAACGATGGCCGAATGATTACCGGAAATCCAATCTTGCCCGCGAACTCAAGTCCATCCTTCGTGCTGTTCACCAGCGCCGACTTGGGCACGTCGAGGCCGATCTTCTGCATCGCGTCCTTGAAGAACAGCCGGTCTTCAGCCTTCTTGATTGCGGCCACATTCGCGCCGATCAGGCTTACGTCATATTTTTCAAGAACGCCGCCGTCGGAAAGTTCAATCGCCAGGTTCAGCGCAGTCTGCCCACCGACTGTAGGCAACACCGCAAAACCCGCGCTGGGCGAGAGTTCCCGCTCGATGCGGATAATCGCCTCCAAATACTCAAGCGTGAGCGGCTCGATATAAGTGCGGTCGGCAATCTCCGGGTCGGTCATAATGGTCGCCGGATTGGAGTTCGCCAGCACCACTTCAAAGCCCTCAGACTTGAGCGCCTTGCAAGCCTGCGTGCCGGAGTAATCGAATTCGGCAGACTGGCCTATGACAATGGGCCCGGAGCCGAGAATCAGAATTTTCGAGATATCAGTGCGTTTGGGCATTTTGAAACAGTCTGTCAGTTACGGCGCGCCTTGAAGGCGCCCTTTGAAAGCTCCTCTTATTCGCGTCCCTCTCGGCCAGTCATTTCTTCCACCTTTAACTTATCGCAGTCTTGCGGGCATGAGTCGCTCGCAGCGACGGGCAATGTCAGTCGAATTCCCTTGAACCCCGCTTTCGAATACCTGACTGGAATCGTTGCGGGGCAGAAACCCGGCAGACCCCTAAATACGAGGCGATAATTTCCGGAAGGCTGAGCTTCGAAACTAAATCGCCCGGTAGGATCGGTCTCTGTCGCCGCGATGTCGCGAAAATCCTTGCCGCCAGGCACCTGCAATCTGACCTTGACTTTCGGGATCACCGCCGAGTTCTCATCTACGACCACGCCCCTCAACTCTTGTATGTTCTGCGGGCTTCGCGGAGGGCTCGGTGGGCACGGACCGATCCTCTGCCCGCTCGATAGAAGGCCCCATGCGAAGAGCAAAAACAGCAACAGGGATGTGCTCCTCACCCTTTCCACTCCTCCATCATCGTCACGAAATCCTTAAACAGATAATGCGAGTCATGCGGCCCCGGCGCAGCCTCGGGATGATACTGCACGCTGAACAGCGGCAGATTGCGATGCCGCAAGCCTTCCAACGTCGAGTCGTTCAAGTCGATGTGTGTGAGTTCAACTTCGCTCTGCGGCAGTGAATCCGGATCCACCGCAAAATTATGGTTGTGCGCCGTGATCTCGATCTTCCCCGTCTTCAACTGCTTCACCGGATGATTGCCGCCGTGGTGTCCAAACTTCAGTTTGAAAGTCTTCCCACCAAGCGCAATGCCGGTAAGTTGATGTCCCAGACAAATGCCAAAGATCGGCATTCTTCCCATCAACCGCCGAATACTATCTACGGCATAGGTACACGGCTCGGGGTCGCCCGGACCATTCGACAGAAACACTCCATCGGGCTTCAACGCCAGCACATCTTCCGCCAGAGTCTGTGCCGGCACCACCGTCACCCGGCAGCCTTCCCCCCGTAACTTACGTAGAATGTTCTGTTTGATTCCAAAGTCATAAGCCACTACATGAAACCGCGCGGGCTCGTCTTTCACTCCCACCTGTGCCACCGGTTCGTGCGAGCGCTCGCCCACTTCCCATACGTAAGACCGCTTCGTGCTCACTTCTTTGGCGAGGTCGGTACCGTCCATCTTTGGAATCGACCGGGCCTTAGCTACAAGTTTCTCCGCGTCGCTCTCGAGGGTCGAGACCACGCCGCGCATCACGCCATGATCGCGGAGGTGGCGAACCAAACAGCGCGTGTCGATATCCGAAAGCACGGGCACTTTGAATTGTTCGAGGTACTCTTCGGCCACCTGCTGCGAGCGCCAGTTCGAACTCACCTTCGAGAACTCGCGCACGATCAGCCCTTCAATCCACGGACGGGTCGCTTCGTTATCTTCCTGGTTCGTACCGTAGTTGCCGATCTGGGGGTTGGTCAGGACAACAATCTGCCCGGAGTAGGAAGGATCGGTGAAGATTTCCTGGTATCCGGTGATGGAAGTATTAAAAACGACTTCGCCGTAGCATTCACCTTTGGCACCGTAGCCTTTGCCTCGGAAGATTTTGCCATCTTCCAGCGCAAGGATTGCTTGCATTCTCGCTCCGGGGGAGTGGATTTTATCGATATTATCAGGGATTGCCGCAACGGCCAAGCATAGAACGCTGTCTCAGAGTAGAAAGTTTAGAGCTGAGAAATTTCAATTGTCTTCCCGAGCGCAGCGAGGGACCTTGGTTTCCGCTCGCCGCCAGGATTCCTCGCTCCGCTCGGAACGACAGGGCTATATGCAGCAGTCGGGCTAAATCACTGGCTGACTGCAGGTAGGATGTAGTCCGTCAATAGTTTCTCCGTCTGCTCGTGCATGCCGCGCGTGTTGTAGTTCGTGCTGGTGATGACGACCGCCAAATCCAACCCCGGAAACACCAAAACTTTGTTTCCGCCGTTGCCGCTCATGAAAAACGCGGGATAGCTTTTCCCTCCAGATTTGAAGGCTTTGAGCCACCAAAGATAGCCGTACTCGGTATCGTCGTCGATGCGGGCGTGCGGCTGGGTCGACGCCCGCACCCATGATTCATCAACGATCCGCCTTCCCTGCCAAATTCCGCCGTTCAAGTAAAGCTGTGCAATCTTGAGCAAGTCACGGCTGCTCAGGCGCAGTCCGCCGCCCGTCTGCGGTATTTCTAACGGGGAGTAGACCCACTGTTCGTCGGTAATCCCGAGCGGAGCAAAGAGTTTCTCCTGAGCATAGCGGTCGGCGCGAACACCCGTAACTTTCTGGAGGACTTCACTCAACATGAAGACCCCGCCCGTGCAATAGCTGAAGTATCTTCCGTATGGCGGTGGATCGATTTGTTCGCCTACATGCATCCGGCCACGAATTGGCAAGTCGAGGATGAACTGCGCCCAATCCTCCACAACGTACATCCGCTCTTCATTGCCCCGCGAAGCATCGTTCCAGTCGTCGCATTCCAGCGGCGAACTCATGGTGAGAAAATCTTCGACCGTGATCTTATCCTTCCGCGGATCGGGGTTCTGTAGTTTGCGCGCGTGCTCTGGCAGCAACTGCAACACGCGCGCATCGACGCCAGTCAACTTCTTTTCGCCAATGGCAACGCCAATCAGCAAATCGGTGATGCTCTTGGTAGCGGAGCGGGTATCGCGCAAGGAATTCGCATCGCCGTCGAAATAAGTCTCATAGACTAACTTTCCATGCCGGGCAATCAAGACGCTGCCGATCTTCTTGAAATCGCCCGCCCTTACTGCCGCCTCCAAATCCTGCAGAGGTTTGGACGAGACTCCAGCCGACTCCGCGCTCGCAGTCTGCCACTTATTCTTATCCAGTTCCACCGCCGGGGACGGCGCAAGCTGTGCGAATGACGTCGTGCTCAAACTAATGCAGGCCAGCGCAGAAAAGAGAGTTGCGGCCCGTCGAATAGTCATGTGGATTTATTCCTCCACCCAACTGGAATCGTTTCTCTTAGGAAAGACTCTTTTTCGCAGAGAAAAAGGTTGGCAACGGACAGGCAGGAAAGCCAGAAGCCGACGGAATTCTCATTTTCCCTATTGCCCCGCGGTCTTCTCCATGAAGCTGCTTTGGTCGCTCTTCATCTTCTTCAGGCTCTCGCCCGCCAGGTACACCATGTGCCCCGATTCGTAAGTGGCAGTCGAGATATTGCTCCGGTATTTCGAGGGAAGGTTCAGGTGGTCGATGGTATAGTTTGCGGCGAAATACGGGGTCGCCAAATCGTAATAGCCTTCCATCACGAGCACTTTCAAATACGGGTTCTTCACAATCGCTTGCCGCAGCGCCGAAGCGGTGTCGGGAAATCCTTGAATCGCTGATCCCCAATCCCAAGTTCCAAAACTTGACCCCTGTGCGGAAACGTTGTACGGCATATCGGTTTTATAGCCCAGTTCGGTTCGCACGTAATTATTAAAAACCGAGGTGAATGGCGGGCCCGTAGCAGATCCCGTGGGATCGTAAAACTGCGTGTCCAGCAACCCGTTCGGATCGGGGCCAGTGAAGCGGGCGTCCAGCCGCCCGACGCGCACTTTTTGGTCGATCAGCAGGTAGTGAGTAAATTTGCGAACATCGATGCGAAGATCGGCTTCGTCGATTATCTCCTTCGACAAACCGGTGTAGCGCGATACCTGCTCAATAATCTTCTGCCGTTCCTCCGGCGGCAGCGAATCTCCTTTTGCCAGCGCCTGGGCATACGCACCGGAGGCAAATTCTTCCGATTCCTTCCGCGCCTTATTCATATCCTGCGCCAGATCCGGCGAAAGCTTGTGATGGTATCCCGCGATCATGGTGAAAGACGGAAGCAAATAAATATAAGGCTCATCGTTCGTCTTGGTGTCTTCCAGCGTTTCGAAATTCAAAACCATCGAGAGCAACGTGATCCCGCTGAAAGAGATTCCGTGATCGGCGAGATATCCCGCAATCCCCGCCGCGCGCGTAGTGCCGTAGCTCTCGCCCAACAAATACAGCGGCGAACTCCAGCGTTCATAACGGCTGATATAGAGCCGCACAAATTCGCTGAACGCCTCAATGTCGCCCTTCACTCCCCAGAATTTCTTGAACAGTTCCTGATCCGCCGCCCGGCTGAATCCCGTGCCGATGGCATCGATCAGCACCAAGTCGCTCTTGTCGAGCAAGGTATATGGATTGTCCTCGATGCGATACGGCGCAGGCGGCATGAAGCCATCCGGCTGAAGCACAACCTTGCGCGGGCCCAGAGCCCCCATGTGCAACCACACCGAAGCCGATCCCGGCCCTCCGTTGAATGCGAAAGTCAACGGTCGTTTCGCGGCATCCTGTCCATCCAGGGTGTAGGCCACGAAAAACATTTCGGCTTCGATTTTTCCGTCAGGACGCTTGATGGGCAGCCGTCCCGCTGTGGCCGTGTATTTGAGTAGCTTGCCGCTCACTGTCGTCTGATGGTGCGTCACCACCGGCGCAGCCTCACTGACGTCGAAGTGTTCCTCCTTGCCTTTGTCTTTATCGTCGGCGGCTTCCCTCTGCGGCTTGGACTCCTCGCTCGGAGCAGCCGCCTCGGGCTTAGCCGCTGGCTCTTGCGCTTTCTTTGCCTTGGCGTTTGGCTTGGTTTGCTCTTCTCTTTGCGGCGCTGTTTGATTCTGCGCCGGTGCCGTTTGCGTGGACTGGGCCATCGCGCCGGTCACCAGAATCCCACTCGTGATCAATACCAGAACGAAAGACCGCATGTTCTGTCTCCTGACGTCTTGAGTATGAAAATTGCCGCTCTGGAAGTTATCGCACTCGACCCAGTTTGTCCATGGGCCAGTATCCGAATACGGCCTTGCCATAGATATAGCTCTGATTGACCGGCCCGAAATCCCGGCTGTCATTCGACATCGACCGATGATCTCCGAGCACAAGATAGCAGTGCGGCGGCACGACCGTCTCCGGATACGACCGCGAGTCAGCGTAGGCTGGCGGAACGTAATCCTCATCCAGAGCTTCGCCGTTGACGTACACTTGCCCGCCGTCAATACGGATGCGATCTCCGGCCACTCCAATCACGCGCTTGATATAGCTTTTCGAAGGATCGCGCGGATAACGGAACACCACAATGTCTCCCCGCGAAATCGGCTCCAGCCGGTACACGAACTTGTTAACGAAGATTCGTTCCTGGTCTTCGAGCGACGGCATCATGCTGGTGCCTTCCACTTTCACCGGCTGATAGATGAAGACAATAATGAATGCCGAAATCGCCAGCGAAAGGATCAGGTCACGCAACCACACTCCCAAGCCTGGACGCAGCCGTGCGCTCGCCTCTGCCACTCCTACTTCCTCGGCCAGCGGTGGCTGCGTCGTCGTCCTTGGTTCTGTCCTTTGTGGCTGTGACATGCGATTTCTATTGTATACAGATCACGCTCCCGTAGCGCACTGAACCCGTTCCCTCTCGCTCCCATTTCGAAAGCAGGTTAAAATGAGTCTCACAGGAGACAGCTATGCCAGCGACCCGATTCCTTCATCACAAGTTTTTCCATCGCGCTCTGACCCTCGCCTTGCTTTTATTTGTGACCCTCACGATGACTTCTCTTTGGGCCACTCCGCAGGAAGAAGAAGGTTCGGGCATTCCGGCCTACAACGCGGGCCCGCCGCCCAAGGGAACCAAACTCCCTGCGATCCTCGCCAAAGATCAGCTTTGGGGAGCGGATGCGCAGTATCCCTACCAGACGCATGCCTACGAACTGGCAGCCAAAATTCCTGTAGTGCTCCACCAGCAGCCCTGTTATTGTTACTGCGACCGCATGGGCCACAATAGCCTGCATAGCTGCTTCGAGAGCACGCACGGATCGCGCTGCGCCACCTGCCTGAAGGAACTTTATTACTCTTATCAGGAGCACAAGGCGGGCAAGACCGCGACTCAGATTCGCGCTGGCATCATCAAAGGCGACTGGAAGCAGATCAATCTGGAATCGGCCGCGACGATCAACTAGTGACGGTCAACTAGCGCATCCCGGCTAGATCGGGCCAAAGACAACAGAAAGGGCCGGTCAAGTGATCCACTCGACCGGCCTCTTCTCTTCTTCCTGACTTATTACTGATTTTTCGGTTTTGCCCTTCGCTTGGCCGGTGCTCCGGTTGCTTTTTTCGTTTCTCCCTCCCTGAGCAGCGTCAACGAATCCGCAGCGTTGAAAGGATACTCGCGGACTGACTCCTGGGACGCTTGGCCGGTGTTGCTGAGAGTGATGTCGACTCTGCGATTGCTGGCCAGGATGATCGTTCTCATATTGTCGAGTACCTTCTGCCGATCCTCCGGGCTCAACTCGGGGTTCCGTTCAACCGCAGCTTTCACTTGCTTGTCGGTCAGGTCTTGTTGTTTGCCGAACGCCTCGGTCTGGATGTTAGCGGCGGGAACCCCCAGCCCGACCAGGAACCCTTTGACGCGATCGACGCGCCGTTGGGAAAGGTGCTGGTTATACTCTGCCGAGCCGCGCGGATCGGCATGCCCTTCCAGAGTAAGTCGCGCGTCCGGTTTGACCTGAAGATAGATCAGAAAATCGCTTGCCAGCGTAGTCAGAGTTGTCTCCTGGCTGGCAAGCAGGCCAGCCTCGGGATTCTCCACAGTGGGCTTCGCCGTCGCAAAATAAACACTGTGAAGAGCCAGCCTTTTCTCGATGGCAACCACATCAATGGGTGGAGGCGGGGGTGGTGGCGCTTGCAGGTTCACCGTCGTCGAGGCAGAAGCCGTAAGCGGTTGATTGCGGTCATCGGCAACATTGCAGGTCACGGTTATTGTCCCAGGTTGCGCGCCCGTGGTATCCAAAGCAGCGGTGGAGGTATTGCCGGTAACGTAGCCGGCGCTGGTCGTGTAGCTATAAGTCAGCCCGCGGTCGTCGGGGCTGCTGGCGGTTGAAGTAATGGTTGATGTGCCGCCCGGCGGCACGCTGACCGGATCAGACGAGCATGAAATCACAGGCGGGTGCGGCTCCTTCACGGTGAATCTGGCATTGCAGGAGGCTACGCCAGTCGTACTGCCGTCGCTTAAATTGGCAGTCACCTGGTATGGACCAGGCTGCAAGCCTTTGGTATTAATCTGTACGGCGGAGCCGGTCTCGCCAGGTTTCACCCCGGACCCACTCCAGGCGTAGCTGACAGTACGCTTGGGATTGAAATTCGAGCCCTCAGCGGTCACACTCAGAGCCTCGCCGGCAAAGACCTCGCCCGGCTGTACCGAGCAGGCAGCACGGGGTGGCGTGATCTTGTGTTCTCCGCCCCACGTAAATACGAGGCCGGCTTGCAATCGCAGGCCCCGGATATCGGTGCTTCCCGTCGTGGCTGAGGGCCCGTAGCGGTAGCTGGACATTGCGTAATCCACTCTCGGCAGTCGCAACGCCACGTGCTTGCGCAATTTGAAATCGAGGCCGCCGCCGAACATAAACCCTAATTTGCCGATGTCGTGGAAGGCATCCGGAGATAGGTTTTGGTCGCCCACCAGCGCCTCAAGAAATGGAGCGACATGTCTCCGCCTGTAGGTAAACTTTGGGCCGATAGAGATGTTAGAGAAAACAGTATCGTCAATCAGCATGGCCAAGCCGCTCTCGCCGCTATGCCAATCCGCGCTGCCATCGAGCGTCAGGCCGAACCAGCGCTTGAAGTCATAGGTAAGGCTGCCGCCCAGCCCTCGCGGGTTCGATTCCAGAGGACTGCTCACCTCTACCAGACCTCCTGGAAGCATCGCGTGCACATTCGCGTTTGGATAGAAGAAGGAGTATCCGCCGTAGAGCTCCCATTTGGGAGCGGACTGATCCTGCGCTGCCGCGAGCGTGCCCATGCCGCATAGGGCAGCGACCACTACCAAACGCATAATTGCGATCCGGCCATAAAGCTTCTGAGCGTGGGATGACATGTGCCAATTCCTCCGAAATTCAATAACCGAAAATCATTCTTTTCCTGCATGCTCCGTAGCGGAGCGGCTTCCCCACTGGTCTCACCCGAATACTCATGGGCCTGGACAGGGAGGTACATTCACCGGATTGCTCAGCAACGTGACTGCACCCGTCCGGGCCAGAGCTCTGCCGTTCAGGATTGCGCCGGTGTCAAGCGAGACGGACGCCTGAGCCATAATGGTTCCCGCGAACGTGGTGGTGGTTCCAAGCGTGGCTGAACTGCCGACCTGCCAGAACACGTCTTCGGCCGTGGCCCCGCCGCTTAAAATGACATCGCTGTTGTTGGCTGCGGTCGTCAGCGTGGATACGATCTGGAAAATGTAGACTCCATTGCCGCTGAGCGTAAGGTTCCCGGTTATTCCCAGCGAAGGCTGGGCGCTCGTCGTCTTATAAACGCCGGGAACAAGCGTTTCTCCTCCTATATCTGCAGGCAGGACGGCGCCTCCTGCCGCGGCAGCGGCAAAGTTATACGCCGTCGTCAAGTCGCCCTGGGCCGTCTGGGCAACCGCGTCGCCCGCGTATTCCGTGCCCGTCAGGGTTCCCGGTGGAAATCCCGTGATCGAAGATGCCGGCCAGATCCCTATATCTCCCGTTACATTCGTGGGGCCGCTGCTGCTAACGACGGGGGTGGCGGCCAGAATTCCAAACATGCAGGACGTTCCCAAAGGCACCGTAGCCTGGCACGCCGTGGTTGATGTGGTGAAGCTCCATACATAATTAGCTGCCAGCCCAACCCCCGCGAGATCCTCGGCTCCTGTGGTGATGGTGGCGGTATAGACCGTATCGAGTGCAAGAGGATTGGTGGGTGTGAAGGTTGCGACGTCGCTTGACACAACATAAGTCACTGCTCCTGGCACGGCGGTAAGGCCCGGACCGGTCAACGTAAAGGTTGTGGTGTTGATCGTGGAAGCAGTCATCGCTTCGCTGAAGGTGGCGGTCACCAAAGTGTTCGGACAAATGCCGGTTGCGAGATTAGGAGGAGCTACCGAAATAACCGTGGGCGGAGAGCAGGACGCGCTGCTTGTGGTGAAGCTCCATACCTTGTTACTCGCCAGCGCATCGCCATTGAGGTCCTGGGCCCCCGTGGTAATGGTGGCGGTATAAAGGGTACTGAGTGCGAGAGCGCTCGATGGCGTGAAGGTCGCGGTTGACGCAGCGTAAGTAACTACTCCTGTCACGGGCGTAGTGCCCGGCCCGGTCAAGGTAAAGGTTGTGGTATTGATCGTGGCAGGATTCATCGCCTCGCTGAAGGTTGCGGTCACTGCCGTGCTGGGACATACACCGACAGTGAGAACAGGGGTCACGGAAATCACGGTGGGCGGAGCGCATGCTTCGCCGGAGGTCGTGAAGGTCCATACGAAATTACTGGCCAGCGCAAGGCCATACACATCTGTGGCGCCAGTCGTAATCGTAGCCGTGTAAACCGTGCTTAGTGCCAGAGCGCTGGATGGCGTGAACGTCGCAGTGTTGCTGGCCGCAGTGTAGGTCACTACCCCGGTCACGGGCGTCGTGCTTGGCCCGGTCAACGTAAAGGTCGTGCCATTGATGGTTGCAGGATTCATGGCCAGGCTGAAGGTGGCTGTGACGATTGTGTTCGGACATACACCGGTGGCGGCATTGAGAGGCGTCACGGACACCACGGTCGGCGCGACCACGGTCGGGTTGCTGCCCGCCTTGTCGTAGTCACTACATCCGGCGCTGAAAATGAGCAGTAGGAATGCCGTGAACCAGATGTTGAGATTGCTGTATTTCTGTATGATGCTCATCCTTTTTTCCTCTCGGCTGCTGCCGCGATTGCTTGACTCTGTTTCGCAAACTATTCCTCGCACCGCGCTGGACACAAGGATTTCGCGCACACAGATGGGCGTATTTTGTCCGCAGCTTTTCCGTTTTGGGACTCTGAGTGAGCTATTCTGCCGACCGGCTATCCACCACTCTGGTGAGCGGGACTCTCTATACCATGAAGGTTCGCCGGCTCAATCCTCGACCGGTGCTATCGCCTGCGGGTCCGGTGATCGCGGCCAGGTATTCGGAAGTGCACCACCCGCATTGCTCTATACCCGCACTTTGAGTGATACTTGAGAATCAGTTCTTCGAGGTTCATGCTAAGGAGTACCCATTACGACGAGCACAGGAAAAATTCTTCACATGGCTCAAAAGGCTAATCCTAAGAAGTCATCGATCGCCGACGATCCGCGCGCATCCCAAGCCCTGCAGAATTATGAGACCGGGTTGCGCGCCTTGCAGGAGCACAAGTTCGACAAGGCCAAGCCGCTATTTCAGAAAGTGCTGGCCGGCGGCAGCAAGGAATTATCCGACCGCGCCGCCATCCACCTCAGCATTTGCAATCAACATCTGGAACGCTCGACCACCAACCAGTTCAAGACCGTCGAAGAACATTTCGATTACGCTGTCTCCCTCATGAACGTGGGCGACTACGTCACCGCGCGCGAGCACATCGAAAAACTTGTGAAGCAGGCGCCGAAAACCGATTTCGTCATTTACGGCCTAGCCGCGCTCGATTGTCTTACCGGCCACGTGGAAGACTCGCTCAAGCATCTTGATGAGGCCCTTCGTCTGAATGCCAGCCTGCGCTACCAGGCGCGGAACGACTCCGATTTCCACAATCTGGCCGAGGATCCGCGTTTCACAGAGTTGTTATATCCGGATCCTGCTGCCGATCTTTCGTCGCCGGAAAGCTCCTTCCGGGAAGACGACTCGTATTAGCCGGGCAATCGAGATTCACTCGATGGAAACCAAAATTGCAGAATTCTCGCATCTGGAGAAAATCACGCGCGAGCGCGGACTGCGCGTGGTCGCCATCGGGGGCGGCACCGGACTCTCAACTCTGCTCAAGGGACTCAAGCGCTTCGCGCTCACCCCGGCAGAGATAATTTCCGCTCCTCCCGGTACGCCTATCATTCGCGATCTCTGCGCCGTGGTTACCGTCAGCGATGACGGCGGCTCCAGCGGACGCCTGCGCAAGGAACTCAACATGCTTCCCCCGGGCGACATCCGCAACTGCATCGTCGCCCTCAGCGAGGACGAAGCTCTGCTCTCTCAGCTCTTCCAGCATCGCTTCCACAAAGGCTCAGGCCTCGAAGGCCACAGCTTCGGCAATTTATTTCTTGCCGCTCTCACCGACATCACGCAAGACTTCTCTGAAGCCGTGCGTCTGTCCTCGGAAATTCTGGTCACCCGTGGCCACATTCATCCCGCCACCACCTCCAACATCGAACTCGAAGCCCGGATGGAAGACGGCACTCGCGTGCGCGGCGAGACTAAAATCACCGCCAGCAAAGTTCGCATCCAGGAACTCTTCCTGGTTCCCGCCGATGTCGATCCTTTGCCGCAGACGCTCGACGCCATTGCCCGCGCCGATATCATCAGCATCGGTCCCGGCTCGCTGTTCACCAGTCTCATCCCTAATTTGCTGGTGCACGGCATTGCCCAGGCCATCGTCAACTCGCCGGCCACCAAGGTTTACATCTGCAACCTGATGACCCAGGCGAACGAGAGCCTCGGCCTTACTGCCGCCGATCACATCCGCGCCCTCAACCGTCACGCCGGACAGCAGATCTTTGACTATGCTCTGATCAACCGCACACCCGTATCCGATGAACTCAAAGCGAAGTACGCGCTCGAGGGTGCGTGTCAGATCGTTGCCGATCTCGATGCCATCGAGGCCCTGGGCGTAATTCCTGTCCTGGGAGACTATTTGGAAGAGGCTGGCGTAGCCCGCCACAACACCACCCGCGTCGCCACCGATCTGGTCCAACTTGGATCTCAACCCCTAACCGATCGCAGGACTCGATCCGCCGTTAAGCCATAGGCTGCGGAAAAAAAAGCGATTTTGCTTTTGCTTTTGGGTAACGCAGCTTTTGGGTAACGCAGCTCTTGGGTGGCGCAGCGGTTTACCGCTGCGATCACTGCCAGGTTTTCAATGCCGGCTTCAGCCGCTGAGGGACGTCCAATCCCGTCCATAGACTTTTTCCGCAGTCCCCTAGTTCGTTAAACCACAGCCGCGCCAATTCTCTCTTTCCCATAAGGTCTGCAGTCGCTAGAATGTCGAGATATGAAGCAACGTTTCTTCTCGAACCTTGAATTCACGCCAGGAATAAAATCGCAAACGGTTGCCTGTCTGCTCTTGGTGCTCGCCCTGACCGGCGTGGCCGCTGCGCAGCGGGATAAAGCTGAAGATCCCACGGCCGTTCTAAATTTTCTCGTGGTCAAAGCCGACAACGGCAAACCGGTGCGCAACGCCGCCGTAATCATGCATCCCGTGAGCGAAGGGGGCAAGCAAAGCCGAGGCGGACTGGAACTTAAAACTGACATCGACGGCAAAACCAGCTTCGACGGCGTTCCCTATGGAACACTGCGCGTGCAAGTCTTGGCTAGCGGATTCCAGACCTTCGGCGAGGACTATAACGTGGACCGGGCTAAGCTGAATTTCACCATCAAACTGAAACGCCCGCAGGGCCAATACTCCATTTACCAGGACCACCCCGAAGAAAAAGGCAACGACAAGAAGGACGATAAGACGCCGCCTCCGGACCCTAACGCCAAGCCACAGTAGCCAGGCTGAGTTTCTGGTTTCCGGTTTCTGATTTCAAAGGCCTTTCGCGTTTTCCCTTCGTAAACCCCTCAAGACTGGAAACCAGAAACAGGAAACCAGAAACAGGAAACCAGAAACAGGAAACCAGAAACTACTCTGCGATAGAATCTTGCCCATGAACTACCTTCTCAAAACCGAGCCTACCGTATATTCCTTTGCCGATCTGCAGCGCGAACAAACCACCATCTGGGACGGCGTCACGAATCCTGTTGCGGTCAAGAATCTGCGCGGTATGAAGCCGGGGGAACAGCTAATCATCTATCACACCGGGGACGAGAAAAGCGCCGTGGGCACTGCAACCGTCGTGTCCGTGGATACGAGCGACCCCAGAAATCCGCAGGTGAAAATCAAGATCGGCAAACCACTTGCGAAGCCGGTGACCTTGGCCGAGGTGAAAGCCAACAAACTCTTTGCCGACTCACCCCTGGTCCGGCAAGGGCGCTTGAGCGTCGTTCCTTTAACCGACGCTCAGCTCAAGTTCATCACCGGCGCTTGAGGCAGGCGGAATCTCAATGCGCCTTCGCATCCCGCCGGATCAGCGCGTGGTCCACAAAAAACCCAATTCCAACCGCCAGCGGGATAATGCCGAAGGTCGCCGCGATCATGGCATCCGGCTCAACCCGCCCGATCAGGACGAAGGTCGCGATGTAGCCGAGAGCCCCCGCCACCAGCAGAATTCCCGACCGCCGCGAACGCGCCGCTTCCGATAGTTCCACCTGCATCGGTACATCCGCGCCGCGCGCAATCGCCGCCATCCGCTCATCGCTGCGCAGCTTTCGCACCCGGAAAAACGTATACATCGCCGCCAGCGGGATCCCGAACACCATTACCACCGCCGCCAATCCCACAAAGTTGCCGTCCATAAATGCCTCCTGAACTTCGATTCAGCGCCGGTTCGATCCCAGCGCCCCCGTCATCTATAGCTACGGACTTCCGCAAAAGAATGTTCCCCCTAACTTTCCGCCCGCCCGCTTACAAAACTTTGCAAAACTCTTTCCCACCCGCTAGCAACCCTCATAGACCGTCCCGGTTCTTATCCCAATGACGACCTAGACCTTGTATTCTGTACCTGGCCCCGCACGCCTTGAGGGATTGTCAAAGGCGCATTTGATAGACGGCTTACCACTTCCACGAAACAGCAAAGAGGAATTGCAAGAATGATACTGAAAGCCTCGTCCTTGAAACTCCCTAGGCCGTGTTCGGCGTCCTCACTCGCAGCCTGCTTCCTGGGATTGCTCGCCGTGGCTTCCCTGCCGGCGCAGGACACTCCAGACAAAAATGCGCCACCAAGGGACTCCCAGGAAAAGGTCGACGTCGATGACGTTTCCCGCACCTACGTCGTGCATCTGCCACCGGGCTACGACCAGCAGCAACACTATCCGGTCGTGATTCTCCTCCATGGTCGAAATCAGGATGCCGGCGACATGGCGCGGCTCACCCACTTCAACCAGCTCGCCGATAAAGACGGCATCATCGCGGTCTATCCCAACGCCACACATGGCGAGTGGAATATTGGAGTCCGCCCCGAGGAGCCGTCTCCCTTCGCTCCCCGCCGCGGCGGCGGTGGCCGTCGCGGAGGATGGCCGGGCGGCGGTGGAGGCTACCCCGGCGGCGGTGGAGGTTATCCCGGCGGCGGTGGCGGCTATCCCGGCGGCGGTCAGAGCGGCGGACAGAATCCCGAGGAAACCAGAAACCGGCCTGAGCCCCCGGATGACGTTGCCTTCCTGAACCAAATTTTGGACCAACTCGCATTCAAGTACTCCGTAGACGCGCACCGCATCTACGCCACTGGTCTGAGCGACGGAGGCTTCATGGCATTGCGCGTAGGTTGCAGCATGGCCGATCGCGTTGCGGCCATCGCCGCCGTGGGCGCGGCTATGCCCAAAACCATGATCTGTTTGCCGGCACGGGCCGTGCCTGCGCTTTTCATCAATGGCACCGACGACCCCATCGTCCCCGATAACGGAGGCAACTACAAACCAGGCCGCTTCCACGTCCTCTCTGCCGAGGATAGTGCCAAGACTTGGGCCAAATTCGACCGCTGCAGCGAAAAGCCTGCCCAGGACAAACTGCCCTCCGCTGAGAAGGGCGGCAAGGATACCAAAACATATACCTACAGCGGATGCCAGGATAACGCCCAGGTCGTGCTCTATAGCGTAAAGAACAGCGGCAATACCTGGCCCGGCGGCGAACAATACACTACCGAAAAAGAGGTTGGCAAAACCAGCAACGCCCTCAACGCCAATGAAGCCATCTGGAGCTTCCTGGTCACCAGGAAAATCTCTGGCGAGAGCGGCGTGCAAAAATAGAAATAAAGACTGTCCTCACTCCAGATGCGTGTGCGCGTCGGGATAGAATTTAGCGATCATTCGTCCCGTCATCAGTCCGCCTTCATACTCCGGGATGATCACCTCGTCCGCCCCGGAGTTGCGAATGGCCTGCGCATAGCGGGACTGCCCGGCCCGCGTAATTATCCTCAACTTGGGATTCAACGCCTTTGCCGTCACCGTGATGTAAAGATTGTCGGCGTCATTGTCGATCACGATGCACACCCCTCGCGCCCGCTCGATTCCCGCGGACTGCAGCACGTCGTGCCGTTTGGCGTCACCCTGAATAGCCAGCACTTTTTCCTTCAGCAGTTCCCTGCACAATCCTTCATTGGTCTCAATCAGCACAAACGGAATCTTCAGTCGGGTCAACTGATCCACCACCGTACGGCCGACCTGCCCGTAGCCGCAAATGATGAAATGATCGCGTAGCTTTTCAATGCTGACGTCGTTCACCATAGTTCTCCAGGCCTCCACTCCCTGCCGGTTGAAGATCGTAACCGCCACCCGCTCCGCCACCCAGATTTGAAACCCAAACACCCCGCAATACACAAAAATCGAAAACAACTTAGTCGAATTGTGAACCCGCCTGGCGTCGATCGCGTGCGGCTGGATCATCCAGAAAAGCGCATCCTGCCAGATCAAACCTTCCAGCCGCCGGTATACCAGCACACACATCAGGCTGAATAAGGCGAACACCACCAGCGGCAGCCACAACCGCCGCACAAACAGTTGCAGGATTCGGAACATGAGGCAGAGATACTACCTTAAGTTCAGGCGGAGAACAACGAAATGCGTATCCCCAAGAATCTATGAACCGAATCGCTTTCTTGCATCCTCCTGAAAACAACAAACCCATGTCCCTTCTAGCCTTGCGCCCCGCCTGGTCGCCGGATCCACCCCTGCTCACCGAATCAACTTTCTCAACTCCCGGCGCAGAATTTTTCCCGAGGCCGTTTTAGGCACGACCTCCACAAAATGCACTTCACGCGGCTGTTTATAGCGCGTTAACCGTTCGGCAACAAACCCGCATAATTCATCTTCCATCTTTCTTGCCTGTTGCAAAGCCGTCGCGCAGAGCGATAAACGCCACCGGAATCTCTCCCGCCTCCGCATCTGCCCGCCCTACAACTCCACACTCCCGCACCGCTGGATGTTCCAGCAACACCGCTTCCACCTCCGCCGGCGCCACGGGGAATCCCTTGTACTTGATCATTTCTTTGCGCCGATCCACAACGCGGTAAAAACCTTCGCTGTCGCGCGTCACAATGTCGCCCGACCAATACCATCCCTCGCGCAGCACAGCCGCGGTCGCATCCGCTTCCTTCCAATATCCTTTCATGAACTGCGGACCACGCATCACCAGTTCCCCCGGCTCGCCCGTCGCAACTTCTGCCGCGCTGCCCGCAGAGGAGCGCCGCCCAATTCTCCGTCCCAATCACCCGGCACTCCGTCTGCGCCAACGGATGCCCAATCGAATCCGGCCGGTAAAGTTCCGGCTCCAGATATCCCACATGCGTCACCGGCGAAGCCTCGGTCATTCCGTAACCCTGGCAAACCAGAATCGCCCGTCAGCGCCGTGAATCGCCGCGGCAGCTCCGGCGCCAGCGGCGCTGCTCCCGACTTCACCCAGTTCAGTCTGTGATTCTTAGGAAACTGTCCCGTCTCCGCCGCCTGGCACAGCGCATTCATCGCCGGAGGCACCAGAGGCATCGTCGTAATCGCTTCCTCCGTCAGTAAGCGAGTAAGCTTGAGGAACTCGAAGCGCGGCATCAGCACCAGCGTCGCCCCCAGAATCAGCGCCGGATTCAGCAATCACATTCAATCCGTAAATGTGATACAGCGGCAGGAAGCAAAGCAGGTTGTCGTTGGAGTTGAACTGAGACGCGTTCCGTCCCAGAAGTTGATACACGTTCGCCACCAGGTTCGAATGCGTCAGCATCACTCCCTTGGGCAGCCCCGTGGTGCCGCTGGAATAAGGCAGCGTCGCCAACGTCTCTTGCGATCCTTGCTCAGGCTGCGGCAGCGTCGCGCTCACCGGCTTTAGCAAATCGGAAAAAGGCTCGCTTCCGCTTCCCTGCTCGCGCGTCGCAAAATACCCGCCGCAAATTCGGCAGCCCCGCCAGATTCATGCCCTCAAGATTCGTCCCATCCGTGATCAGCAGCACTGCTCCCGAATTCCCCAACTGATGCCGCACCTCGCGCTCGCGATACGTCGGATTCAGCAACGTCGGAATCGCTCCCGCCAGCGTAGCCGCATGATAAGCCGCGCAAAACTCCCACGAGTTCGCCAGAAAAATCGCAACCACTTCTCCTGGCCTTACCCCAGCCGCAACCAAGCCAAGCGCCAGTCCCTCCACCGTCTCTCCATATTCGGCATAACTTATCCGCCGCCCGCACGAAGTATCCACCAGCGCGGTTTTCTCCGCATGCGTTCGGCAAGACGCAAGAATCGCATCGTGGACAAAGACGTTACTGGGATCAGCATAGAGTTCGGTGCGCAACATGGCGGGATGATTGTAGCGGAAAGTACAGAATTCGGATGTTTTGGCGCTTGGCGCGGCACTGCTCCGGGAGGCAATCCTCACTCGTAGCTAAAGGTTAAGTCATCCAGGTAAACCGTATACGGCGCTTGCTGGTAATTTCCATCCATCTGATAGTTGATGGTCACGCCGTACCAATTCACCGCCGGCCCGGATTGTAATACTGGTTCACCGTGTTCGTTACCCCATTCAAAGTGATCGACTCGTACAACAACTGATTGGAAGAAGTTCGCTGCACCTGAATCGTCACATGGTTCCACGAATTCTCATTCGGATAGCAGGCGATCCCCGTCGGAACCCAGTGCTGGTTGATGTTGTCCCATATATCCCACTCGTTGCCGCCCGCAATGCGGCACTCGTGCCCCCATATAAACCCAAGATTGTCGAAGAATTGATTGATATCGAACTCAACCGCCTGCGAGAGTTCGAGATTAGTTCCATAGAAATATACGTCGTAGGTAAAATTGTGATATGTGGGAACCAATGTCTGATTCGGATCGGGCATGCCTTGCGAAGAGAATGCTCCGATCAAATGGTTGTTAAACAACGCGTCGGAATAAACCGCTGTCCCACCCAGATTGAATTGCGCCGCTGATCCGCTCATCGAAGGCGACTTGATTCCCTGCTCCATGGAGTAGCTGATCCCGTCGCAGGGCGACGGCGAGCAGTCTACAAAATCCGGCGGTCCCTGCCCGTAATCTGCCCACCCGCTACTTTGCTGCAGGTCGGAAAATGAGTTCCCTCCGGTCGTCACCGGGGCGCTTGCCACAGTTATTTGTAACGATTGCTGCTTGGAGGCTCCCTTGGCGTCCGAAACCGAGATGGCAAAACCAAAATTTCCCGACACGCTAGGCGTACCGGAAACGGTCCCGCTCGTAGCACCCAACTGCACTCCTGTGGGCAGTTGTCCGGACGCCAGCGCAAAAGCGTAAGGAGCCGTGCCCCCAGTCACCGACAAGGTGGCACTGTAAGCCGACCCAACCGCAGCCGAAGGAAGCGATGCCGAAATCGTCAGCCCCGGAGTTGAACTGGGCGTCGATGTAGTGCTCGATGTGCTACCCGATGTGGTACTCGCGCTCGCGGGCACAGAAACCCCGCGCACGCGTTGCACAATAAAAGGCACAACACGGCGCCCATCAGCGCCCCGCACTGCCACAAGATTTTTTGCTTCGGATGTTCCTGCCGCGCGGGACCCAATCGTTCCACCTCTCGAAGGGCATCAAGAGGACACTCAAGGGAGAGTCCTTGAGTCGCACTTTATCCAGAGCGTAACCAACTCACCAGATAACCAATGGGTTGCGACCTTCGGACGATCTCAGATTGGGCAGAAGGCCAGCACCAAGTAACGTGGTTGGGCAGTGATTGTGAATGACAGCCCAACCCACGGTCAGCTCGTGCTTCATCACCCCGCGCTCGGCACAGGCGCGCCCGCACGCGCCGCGAAACGCTCCGACCAGCGAATTCTCCCTGTAACCTGCATCACCACAAACAGCGTAATGATGGCGATGATCGTAATTGCCAGGCCCGTGAATCCCTTCCAGAAGAACGCATAAGAAAACAGCACCAGATAAATCAATTGCGCCGTGCCCGCCTCCAAAGCGGCGAACCGCAGTCCCACCACCAGCCTCAAGTAACTCACCACCAGCCCCACGGAAACTACCGACGCCACCACCATGGCTGCATGGATGGAAATGTGATCCACCAGATAAGCCAGCAACAGATGGAAGGCAAAAAACGCCGTTGCCAGAAAAAAATAGTTCATGGGATGCAGATCGATCTTGCGCAGCGTCGTGATGATGAACATCAGAAAGAAGAAAAAGAACAAAGACACCGGTGCCGCATAGCTGATTTCGCCCGCCAGCGGCCCGGGCTGCAACTTAGCGGGCATAGTCATCCCAATCTGAAATCCTGAAACCAGATTCGAATACTGCCACGTCAATTGCCAACCGCCGGGAATCGGCTGCTTCGAAGTCGGCGAGAGCGTATCGTCGGCGAAGTCGATGTCCCGAAAATTAGTCTGCATGGTCAGCATGAAATCGCGCGCCTGCGCCACGCCGTCACCCAACTCGTAGCGCCAGCAATCCAAACCTTGCGATCGATAAGCAACGTGCAGGCTGGCGGTTTGTCCCGCCCCTACTGTAGCCCGCCCCACCGTGCCCTGATCGTCGTCGGCGAGCGCGACCGTCTGCTCGTTCACCTTCATCTGTAGCCCATCGTAAATGGCTTTCTGCGCGGGAAATTTCAAGCGGAAATCGACTGTCTGCGCCTCTGCTGTGTCGTTGCGGAAGGTATAATCCCCGGCGAAATCCACCGCGTACGTGCTGTACCACAGCAATCCCTTCTGCCGCGGAGTGAGGTGAAAGTTCACCCGAATCCGGCTGGCTTCCACCGGAAGAAATACCTGCTGGTGCACGGTCTGGGTGTGCTCAATCACCTTCCCGTTCTCGACCGTAGTCGATTTCTCGATCTCATTATGAAAGTAAGCCGCCGTCGGTGGCGACTGCTGCTGCGATGTGCCCCAGGTGGAAGCCACGCGGCCCTGCAGTTGCTCGTTGCTGCCGTAAGTGCGGGAGAAAATGGTCGCACCCAGAATCACCCACGCAATGCTGGTGCATACAAAAATGAACGCCAGTGCCAGAATTTGTCGCAGCAAAGAATTTCCTCCTATAGCGATAGATCGCACCATTTCGTTTGCAAGGAGGTTGCCGCAGTAGATCGGTTGAGAGTACGCAGGTTAGGGCTATCGGATCGGCGGAAACGTGTCCGCCGGGACACGTGTGTGTGTCATGCAGTAGACGATCGGCCAGTAGACGATCGCCTAGGAGATGATCGGCGCAAAGAGTTCGCAACGCGCTAGCTCGCCAGCTTACGCAGAAACTCCCGTTCGTCCATTTTGTACTTGAAAGCCTTGCGCCCGTCGATGAACACCACCGGAACTTCGTCATTGAACTGCCGCCGCAGTTCGGTGTCGCTATCCACATCCACTTCCTGCCATGTAAATCCACCCCGGCGAGAAAGCTTTGCCAGACTTTCCTTCACCACTTCGCACAGATGACAACCTTTGCGCGAGTAGACCACGACTTGCCGGGACTCTGTCACGCCGCGATTGTACCGTTGCCCCATCACCCTCTGGCAAGAAAAAAGAAGCAAGTATTATGCGCTAATGGTCATACCAGTTCATGGCCACTTCAGACCAGTTCCGGAATAAAACCCCAGGAGTAAAATCCCAAAATGCTCGCTCCCGATCTCAAACCCCTGCGTGGTAAGGCCTGCCTGATTACCGGTGGCGCCCGCCGTCTCGGCCGCGCCTCCGCGCTCGCCCTCGCTCAGGCCGGCGCCGACGTCGCCATCACGTTTCGCAATTCCGCCCGCGAAGCCCACCACACCGTCGTCGATCTCTCCAGTTTCGGCATCCGCGCCTTCGCCCTGCGCTGCGACGTTACCGACGAGGCCAGCGTCAAGTCAATGATGAAGGACGCTGGGCGCGAACTCGGCCGCATCGACATCCTCGTCAACAACGCCGCCAACTACGCCACTGCCGACTTCGAACGCCTCACCCTCCGCCAGTGGGATGCGATATTCGCCTCCAATACTCGCGGACCATTTCTGGTCTCGCGCGAAGCCCTGAAATGGATGCGCCGCAAGCGCACCGGATCGAAAAAGTCAGACAAGATCGAAGCCAAGATCATCCACATGGGTTCGCTCGGCGGCTTGCGTCCCTGGGCCACTCACGCGCATTACTGCTCCTCAAAAGCCGCCTTGCACATGCTCACCAAAGTCATGGCCAAAGCCCTGGCTCCGGAAATCGCCGTCAACGCCGTCGCCCCCGGCATGATCGATCTCGGAGAAAAATCAGCCGCCGCCTTCATGCGCCGCATGGCCAAACAAACTCCTATGCAGCGCAACGGGCGCGACGACGAAATCGCCGCCGCCGTCCTCTTTTTCGCCACCGCCCCCCAATTCATCACCGGTCAGATTCTGGCTGTCGATGGCGGCCTCGGTCTCTAACGGATAAGAGCCTTTGACCTTGCCCCTGTGGGTCGGACACTCCTGTCCGACGCCTTTGACCTTGATTTTGATCTTGACCTTGATTTTGATTCTGATTCTGCCGTTGATTTTGACTCTGACCGGGAAGGGCACGGCTTAAGAGGCTGCGGAAAAGCTCGATTTTGCTCTTGCTCTTGGGTGGCGCAGCGGTTTACCGCTGCGATAACTGCCATTTTTTCAATGCCGGCTTTAGCCGCTGAGGGACGTTCAACCGTCGATAGACTTTTTCCGGACCCTCTTCAGTCGTGCCGTTAGCTCGCCGAAAACGTCCGCGCTTTACCGCCTCAGATAAGATTCTTTACCCCACGATACTTTTCGTACGCGATTACCCCTCCGCCGAAGTCGGATCAATCATCCGCTTCACTTCCGAAACCCGGTTCGCGGGAAAACCACCCTGCTTCGCGTGTTCGCGTACCATCGCCTCATTAGGCGCGATGTAAACACAGTAAATCTTGTCCTGCGTGACGTAGCTCTCGACCCACTGAATCTCCGGTCCCAGATTCTTCAGCACGCTGCAGGATTTCTGCGAAATCCCCAGAATCTGTTCCTGCGTTAAACTTCCAGCACCTGGGATCTCGCGCTCGATCACATACTTTGGCATCTATTCCTCCATGTCTAAGGGATGTACATAGCGAACCGGGTGAGGATTTTATTCTGTGTCGCGGAAAATAGCTACTCGATCCAGAACTCGGTAGTGGCGGAAATGTGCGTTGGTCGGGTTAGTGCTTCTTTCGAGAGGCTTCGTAAAGGGCTTTGAGTCGTTCGACTTGGTAGCGGCAGCGTCTCCTATAACGCGGATCGGTGAATATACGTTCGGGAGGAGCTTGAGTACAGACGGGGCAAATGGCGTATTTTTCCGTTCCGAGAAAAACAGCTTGCAGTCTGTCTTCCCAGCCTTTGTTCGGATAGTACGGCTGTAGGCAGCAATTGCAGAGCAGTTGCACCTCTTGGGTATGTTCGAGGCGGACTTCAGACTTATGCTTCACAGAATTAGCCAGACGAGTCAGGCGGAAGGCGGTCAACTGGAATCTCTCCCGAGCCGCCGCATGTGGAGCACTCACTGCCGTCAGTTTGCTGCCCAGTTCCGTGGCAGCGTGGACAGGTCATCGAAGCCGGTATGTCCACCATGAGCGCCTCCAAGTAAAAAGCCCCATCGTCGCATGGGGCCTGATCTTCCTTGAGTTTACCGCCGAATCCATTGTATCTCGGAGACGGCACCATGCAAAAGGTTATTCAAGAGGCATCGAACCCTCACCAAAGGACTATCAGGCGGAATCCGATTCACTGGATGCCCACCAACGCACTTTTCAGCCACTACCCAGAACCCCGCATCCCTCTTCTGTCCTGTTCCGGGTCAAGGTATAGTGGGGCGAATGAAGAAATCCAGCGCCGCACCTTCCTCGAAGCCCTCCGCGACTCCCGCGCCCCGCGTCGCCATCGCCATCATGGCCGCCGGCAAAGGCACGCGGCTCAAATCGCCGCTGCCAAAAGTGCTGCATGAAGTCGGCGGCAAGCCACTGCTCGCCCACGTCATCGCCGCCGCCACTCGCGTCGTCCCGCCGGCAGACGTGTTCGCCATCATCGGCCACGAGGCCGACCGCGTCCGCGCCGCCCTCGCCCCCACTGGCGTAAATTTCGTTCTGCAATCCGCGCAGCGCGGCACCGGCCATGCTCTGATGGTCGCGCAGTCGGCGCTTTCCGCCTACGACCACGTCATCGTTCTCTCCGGCGACGCGCCCCAGATCACACCCCAAACCATCGCCCAGCTCCTCAACTTCCACTTGGACGAGCGCGCCGCGATGACCCTGCTCGGCGCCGACCTTGACAACCCCACCGGCTACGGCCGCGTTCTCCGAAGCAATGCACGCAGCGCCGAGGTCCAGGCCATCGTCGAAGAAAAATCCGCCAGCCTCGCCCAGAAAAAGATTCGCGAGATCAACGCCGGCTTTTACGTCTTCGACGTGCCGCAATTGTTTGCGCACATCAAAAAGCTTTCCACGGCGAACCCTCACGCCGAGTACTACCTCACCGATATGGCCAAGGTCCTGCGCCAGGCGCGGCAGCTCGTCGTCGTCTGGAAAACGCAGAACTCCGCCGAGGTTCTCGGCGCCAACACGCGCGTCGAACTCTCGTTCATCGACTACCAGATGCGCATGCGCAAGTGCCACGAACTCATGGCCGAGGGCGTCACCATCTTTTATCCCGCAAGCTGCGTCATCGATAGCGACGTTGAAATTGCTCCCGACACCGTGCTCGAACCCTTCGTGCAGATTCTCGGCCGGTCGCGCATCGGCCCCGGTTGCCGCATTCGCTCCTACTGCGTGATCCGTGATTCCGAAATTGCCGACGGCGTTCTCCTTCGGCCCGGCTGCATTCTGGAGGGCGCCCGCATCAGCCGCAACGCCATCCTCGGCCCTTATTCGCACCTGCGGCCCGGCAGCGACATAGGAGAAGGCGCGCACGTCGGTAATTTTGTCGAGACCAAGAAGATCAAGTTGGGTAAAGGATCGAAGGCCAACCACCTTACTTATCTCGGCGACGCCGAAATCGGAGCCGGCGTCAACATCGGCGCCGGAACCATCACCTGCAACTACGATGGCGTGGCCAAGCACAAGACCGTGATCGAGGACGAAGCCTTCATCGGCAGCGATAGCACCCTGGTCGCGCCGGTGCGCATAGGCAAACGTGCCTACGTCGCCGCCGCCTCCTGCATCACCGACGACATCCCCGAAGATGCACTCGCCATCGGCCGCTCACGTCAAATCATGAAGGAAGGTTGGGCTCGCGAGAAACGCACCGCGAGTTCACCACGGAGACACGGAGGCACGGAGAAAGCAAACCCACAAAAACAAATCTAAGAAATAAAGCACCAGGACCCGGTTTTTCTCCGTGTCTCAGTGCCGGAGCCTGCCCTGAGCGAAGCCGAAGGGTGGTGAGCTTGTTTTTCCCTAGTGCGCAACCGCCGCGAACAACTCCGAGTGCATGATCGACTGGAACTGCGCGTCCGTCGACTTGAAATGGAAATTCACATTCGAGCCGTCGGAATCCACGGTGGTATTGTCCAGCGCTATTTTCTCAGGCGCGCTGGCGCTCATCTTCTTGGCGAGCAGGCCCAACTTCCCAGCCGAGGCTAATGTAGCCGCGCTCACCGAATCGGACGATACCACCGTCAAATCGAAATTCACCCCGCCATCAAAACTCATCGTATACCGCGACCCGAGAAACCGCTTCTTGATGCTGTCATAGTCGGCCACCTTGGAGGCATCGCCCAGCGCCGACCGCATCACGTTCTGCGTTCCCAGTTGATCCAGAATGCTCCAAACCGGCGCCGAATCCACGCTCGACATCATGTCAGCCATGGTTTGATTCGTGTCCAGGCTTAACACCTGCCCGTCCCGCACATCTAAAGCGATACGCACCGCGACCGAATCGCCGAACAGCAGCGTGCTGTCGTCCAGAAAGGTCATCACCATTCCACCATCCATCGGGTAGATGTTCGTCGTGTTGCGGTACTTTACCGGCTTAATCTTCGCGGCAACCATTTTCTTCAGCACGGCCTTCATGGCGAACGGCCCGGCGGCCACGCCCACGCCCTTAATTCCCTGCTTCGCCGTGCGGAACGAAGCGAAGGTCAGCGTGTCGACATCTTTGTCGGGATCGATCCCAATCCCCTTCAGCGCCGCCTCAAACTGTTTCAGGTTGTCCGGCATCAGTTGCTGCTTCAGGGCGGTCGCGGTTGGCGAGTCCTTGAGTGCACGGTAATCCACTGAAATCAATTGTTGCAGGTCTCCAGGGATGACCGCGCGCGCCGAACCATTCAACGGCATTGCATTCGCGATACCCAGAAACAACACAAGCAGAACCATAGCGCTTAAACCAGCTTTGACGGATTTCATAACCAATACAGACCTCATAAATGGAGTTTCCTGGTCCAGGGTTTAAACCGGCTCTCCTGAACCTGTTTCGTCAACTATGAACGGAATAATACCTGCCGCTTGCAACTTAGATGCGAAACCAAGCCTTCCCGTTACTGCGATCACCATTCTAAGCCCGCGAACCCGTTCCACGAGCAGCCAAAGGTGCTAGCCCTATGACCAATATGGAACCCGTTTTCCTGCACGATTATTTAGAACAACCATTTTACTATTCACGCCCGCCGAATAGTGTAAGATGCAGGTTGGGTTTTGTACGCTACCGCACATATAAAAGCCTGCTTTCTGGGCGCACGCAATCCACCGCAAAAAGAAATCAGGGAAACCATTGAAAATCCTACTGTATAACCCCGATAACGGGGTTACGCGCAATTTCATGCCGCATCTCTGGATGTTCCTTCTGCAATCCCTCACTCCCCCTGGCCACGAAGTCCTGCTAATCGACGGCAACGCTCAGCCCATGGACGAAGCCGGGATCGCCCGCTACGTGATCGAACAGAGGATTGACCTGGTCGGCATCGGTGCCATGACCAGAATGATCGCCAAAGCCTATCGCATGGCCGACTCTGTCCGCGCCGTCGGCGTTCCCGTGGTGATGGGCGGGCCTCACGTCACCGAAATGGCTGACGAAGCCCTTGGCCGCGATGGCGGGCCTCGTCACGCCGATGCTGTGGCTCTCGGCGAGGCCGATGAAACCTGGCCCCGCATTGTGGAGGACGCGGCTCGCGGCGAGTTAAAAGACATCTACGCCCCAGTCGATGCCGCAGGCAAGGAGCTCAAACCTTCCCTCAAGCACTATCCCGTCATCCCTTGGGACACCATCGACCTCCATCAGTTCAATCTCGTGCCTAAGTCGGCTAAACACTGGCTGCAGAAGATCGGCGAAGGCTGGGGGACTTTCCGAATCGTTCCCGTTGAATCCGGACGAGGCTGTCCTTACGGCTGTGAGTTCTGCACCGTAACCGGATTTTTCGGCGACTCCATCCGCTTTCGCAGCAACGAAAGCGTCGTCAACGAACTCCTGCTCCTGAAAGCCCGCGCCCGCAAAGAGCGCGGACAAATCGCCGTCTTTTTCATCGACGACAATTTCGCCATCAACCTCAAGCGCACGAAATCCCTGCTGCGCGATATTATCGCCGCTGGCGCGCAAGTCCACTGGGTGGCTCAGATCAGCGCCAACCTGCTGCGCGATCAGGAACTCGTCGACCTGATCTCTGCCTCCGGCGGAAAGTGGGTCTTCATCGGCATGGAGTCCATCGATCCCGCCAACTTGAAAGACGTCAACAAAGGCTTCAACAAGCCGGAAGAATATGCCGCCGTCCTGCAGCGCCTGGCACAGCGCAACGTGTACGCCATCACGTCATTCATCTTCGGCATGGATAACGACACCGTAGGCGCTGCCGAACGCACCCTGGCGCAGGTTCGAACCTGGCCGCCAGGCCTCCCCATTTTTGGCCTGCTCACTCCCTTGCCCGGCACTCCCCTGTATAAGCGTCTGGACACTGCTGGCCGCCTGACCCGCCCCAAGCACTGGCAGGAATTCATCCCTTTCACCATGGCCCACACCCCACTGAAAATGACCATCGACGAAGCCCACATCGAAGTGAACTACGGCTGGTCGCACTCCTACGACGCGGAAGCGATCGCTCAGGCTGTCGATTCCCTGCATGACCAGAATTTGGGCTATCGCGTCAACATCTTTCTCGCCCGCATTTGCTTCCGCGGAATCTATTTCCCCATGCTCGGACGCTTCGCTTGGTGGAAAGTAATCTCCGAAAATCGCAAAACTATTTTCAAACTGGCTCGTCAAGGCTGCCAAGCCTGGTGGAATTCCCGATCCCGACCGGAGCAGGCGCCGGCCACCAGCGCGGGAGACTAGACCGACAGCATCTAGACCTTCGCGATGTTCTGAAAGGCCGCGACTTCAGAGGCTGCCGAAAAAATCGAGATTCGTGTCAGGGTATGCCTTCAGGCATACCGTAAGTGCAGCGTTATCAATCGCGCCTTTAGGCGCTGCGAGGTGAAAACCGAGTTTTTCCGCAATCTCTTCAGTCGTGCTGTTAAGTCCTTTAAGACCGCCCGTGCTTTAGCGCCCGAGGTTCGCTTTCCGCTGCCAAAAAGAGTTTTTCCGCAAATCTTTAGCCCCGGGGCAAGCCTTCCCAACTCAGTCGTCATCCGCATCGCTCGCCGGGCTCGGATCGCTCATGCACTGCGCATTGTTAGCCGGCGGCGGAATAGCCTGAAAATGCCGTACGACTGATAATCGAACGCTCCCAGGACTTTGTAATCGTACTCCCACCGATAAACCCGGCTGCGAAGTTTTCCACTCGGCACTAAGTTTCCGATTTATCTTGCATGCCGCCGATTGCATGCCGCCGAATTGACAATTTATCCCGCCTCTGCTTCCATCGATAGACCCTGGCCCCCGAATTGGTTCGTGGCCCCTGATGCAAACTTCGATGCAAACTTCGAGGAGACCTTAACGTCGCATGCTGGCTGGCATTCGGACTCGCGATCTACGCAAGATCTACACCTCACCGCCTCCGCTCGCCTCCGGTGGCGGCTTTGGCTTCGGCCCGGCGCGCGTCAAGGGCAACAAGCAGCCCAAACCGAAGATCGTCGCTCTCGACGGCCTCTCGCTTGAGATCTTGCCCGGGGAAATCTTCGGCCTGCTCGGGCCCAATGGCGCCGGCAAATCCACCACGGCAGGAATTCTCACCACCCGCGTGCGCCCTACCGCTGGCCAGGCGTGGATTGGCGACCTCGATGTCTGGAAAGAACAGGTTGCCGTCAAACGCCTGATTGGAGTGGTGGCGCAGCGCCCCAATCTTGATTTCGCCCTCACTGCTCGCGAGATTCTGCTCTTCCACGGAGCTTATTTCGGCATCGATTCTCACCAGCGCGCCCAGCGCGCCGACGCGCTGCTCGACCGCTTCAAACTTCGTGACCGCGCCGATCAGATGGTGCGCGGATTTTCCGGCGGCATGATGCAACGTCTCTCCATCGCCCGCGCCATGATGCACGATCCCCAGGTACTTTTCCTGGACGAGCCCAGCGCCGGCCTCGATCCCCAAACCCGGCTGCTGCTCTGGGAGATCATTCGCGAGTACAACCAGAGTGGCAAAACTATTCTCTTGACCACCCACAACATGGAAGAAGCCGACGCGCTCTGCCAGCGCGTCGCCATCATCGATCACGGACGCAACATCGCCCTGGGCACTCCCGCCGAGTTGAAGGCGTCGGTCCCCGGTGGCTACTTACTGCGCCTGCGCTTCGGCCGCCACTCCCCGGAATTGCTGCAGCGCCTGCAGACCTTGGCAGGGGTGACAGAGGTGCGTGCGAATACCGATTCTCAAAATAACGATCTGCAGAACGGCAGCTCCGCCGATGTCTACGCCGACCGCGGAGGCCCTTTGGTCTCTGAAATTGCCAACCTTGCCTCCAGCGCCAACATCGAGTTGTGCGACGTGCACATCTCCGAACCCAGTCTGGAAAATCTTTTCTTGCACCACACCGGCAGGAGCCTCCGCGAATGAACTGGAAAACTTTTCTGGCCTTACTCGGCCGCGATGCTCATGTCGCCCGCCGCAATGTCGTTCCCGTGCTGCTGCAAACTTTCCTGCAGCCCATGATGTTCGTGTTTATCTTCGGCCGCGTAATGGTCAGCAGCGGCTATATGCCCGCCGCGTACAAAAGCCTGCTGTTGCCCGGCATCATGGCCATCAGCATGGTGTTCACCGGCGTTTGGGCCGTCGCCATGCCCTTGATCGCCGAATTCCAGTTCACTCGCGAGATCGAAGACCGCCTGCTCGCGCCCATGGAAATCTCCTGGCTTGCCGTGGAAAAAGTATTTTTTGGCACCATGCAGGCTTTGCTGGCCGGCCTGGTCGTCATCCCGGCAGGGTGGCTGCTACTAAGGCCAGGAGTGGATTTGAACCTTAGTTCTCCGCTGACCTTTGCCGGGGTCACGCTGCTGGTGGCGCTCTTCTCGGCCTGCGGCGGTCTCGCTCTGGGTTGCAGTATCAGCCAGACTCACATCGGTCTGATGTTCAGCATGGTCCTGACTCCAATGATTTTCTTCGGCTGCACCTATTATCCCTGGAGCGCCTTATCCCACTTTCCCATTCTCCAGAAAATCGTCCTGGTAAATCCGCTGGTTTACGCCAGCGAGGGCCTGCGCGGGACGCTCGTGCCCCAGTTCCCGCACCTCCCGGTAGTAGCCGTATTGGTAGTGTTGACGGCCTTTGATACGCTATTCCTGACTGCAGGACTTCGCCAGTTCCGCCGGAAAGCAGTCAGTTAGCTTGAAGTCGAGTTCGCGATGACGCCGGCCCGCTTCCGCACCTCCGCCGCGAACTCCTGATCTTTCAACGACCCCAGATTAATCTCCACATTCGCCAGCGCCCCCGTAATCGCCGCGCGTGCCAGTGCCTGCGCCGTCGTCAAGTCCGACTTCATATTCGGATTCGTAATCGCGAACAAGCTCTGCGCAATCTGCGCCACTTCCCGCGACTTCTCCGCCACTCCCAGCGGAACGCTCGTCGCCTGCTTCAATCCCGCTTCAATCAGCGTTTCCCCTTCTTCTGCGCTCACCGTCTTCGCCAGTTTGTACGCCTTCATCACCGAGTTGTAGGACTCCGCATCCGCGTCAATCGCTGCCTTCAACTCTTCCCGCAGCGGCCCCAGTCTCGCAATCGCCGCCCTCAACTGCGCCTCATATTGCAGATACGCCTTCTTCCCTCGTGACATCGACGCCACCATCGCCGCCAGTCCCGCCGCCATCGACCCCGCCGCCGCCGCCGCGCTGCCCCCGCCCGGAGTCGCCGTAGGCGCAGCCAACTGCTCGACAAATGGCTCCACCCCCGCCCTCAACCCTCCGACCGCCATCTTCCCGCTCATCACCGCAGCCAGCCGGTTTTCCAAAATTAGCGATGAATCAAAATTCTCCACCTGCAGAAACCATTCCGCCGCCTGCTCCAAGGCTTTTTGCGGAATCAATCCCACAATCTCGCTCGCGACCGGCATCACTCCATACCGCGCCGCTTCCCGCTTCACCATTTCAAACACGCGATGCACCGGCGTCTGCTCAAAATCCGTCAGATTCATCGAAACCTGCGCCAGCCCCCGCACCAGAAATCCCGCGCCTTTCACGAACCGCATTCCGCCATTCGAAAACCGCACCGCCTTCGCAATCTTTTTCGCAATTTCCACGTCCGGCGTATTTAGAAACACGTTGTAGGCAATCAAAAACTTTCGCGCCCCCACCACCGTCGCACCCGCCGTCGGATGCACCCTCGCCTCGCCAAAGTCCGGCTTGCGTGCCGCATTCGTCGCAATTTCCGCCCGTATCCCCTCAAACTGCCCGCGCCGGATGTTCTCCAGATTCTGCCGCTCCGGCGTCGTCGCCGCCGCCTCGTAGAGATACACCGGAATCTGATACCGCTTCCAAATCTCTTCCCCGACATGCCGCGCCATCGCAACGCAATCTTCAATGGTCACGCCATCGATCGGAATGAACGGCACCACATCGGTGGCGCCCATCCGCGGATGCGCCCCTTTGTGCACATTCAGATCGATCAACTCCGCGGCTTTGCCCGCTCCCCGAATGGCCGCCTCCTGAATCGCCTCCCGCTCGCCCACCAGCGTGATCACGCTCCGGTTGTGGTCCGCGTCCATTTCGCGATCCAGCAGGTAAACCCCCTCCACCTTCATGGCAGCAACAATGGCATCCACCTTCGCCTTGTCGCATCCTTCCGAAAAATTCGGCACACACTCCACTAGCGTAGACATAGGTGAGAAGCATAGCCGGGGCCGGCCAATCGAAGCAAGGAGTCGCGTTAACGCTTGGGAGACTCGCAGCTTGCTCCCTGTTCTCTCCGTAACTTTCGCGCTCGCGCTCGCAGAAGATGTCAAAAAGCTCAGGACCTCTTGCGGTGCAAGCCCTCCACGTAGCCATCCCCCTTTAAGGATTTCCTCCGTGGTAAAGCCTTTCTCACTTTCGTTTTGGCTTTCCTCCGCAACTAAGATTAGAATTGCAAAAATCGGCGGGCACTTAGTCTAGGCGCTTAGCGCATGCGCATGAATGATCCGATCAAGACGCCCCCACCGGCGGTCAGTGCGGCTGCCACTGCCGATGCTCTCACCGGCAGCACTGTCGGTCGCTTTGCCATCTCCAGGCGGCTCGGCGCCGGCGGTATGGGACAGGTCTACGGCGCGGAAGATACCACGCTGAAGCGTTTTGTCGCCATCAAGCGCATGGCCCCGCAGGCCAACTCCACCGCCGCCGACCGCAAACGCCTGCTCAAAGAAGCCCAGCGCGCCTCCGCTCTGAACCATCCCAACGTTGGCGGTATCTATGACGTCCTCGAGCACGCTGGCGAACTCTGGCTCGTGATGGAGTACGTTGAAGGCGAGACTCTACGCACTCGCCTCACCCGCCCCATTTCGACGGACGAATTTTTTGCTATCGCCATCCAGTGCTGCGAAGGCCTGCAGGCCGCCCATGAGAAAGGCATCATCCACGGCGACATCAAGCCCGAAAACATCATGCTCACCGCCGGCAATCGGGTGAAAATTCTCGATTTCGGCGTCGCCCGCCGCGCCTGGAACAGCAATCCCGAAGATGCCACCAAAAGCATGGAGACCATGACCGCCTCTGGCGGCACTCCCGCCTACATGGCCCCCGAAGTCCTCCTGCAGCGTCCCGACGACGGACGCTCCGACATTTTTTCTCTCGGCCTCGTCTTCTACGAAATGCTGGGTGGTGAGCAGCCTTTTAAGACCAACAGCCTCGCCACCACCATCGCCCGCATCGTCCACACCGAACCACCCTCGCTCACGAATGTCCCCGGCCCACTCGCCGCCATAATCTCTCGCGCCCTAGCCAAGGATCCCAATCTCCGTTACCCCACCGCCGCCGCCCTGTTGGAAGATCTTCGCCGCGTCGAACAAGGTGGAAAGCCAAAACGCGCTCCTTCCACTCCAGGGCAATTCCATCAGTACCGCGTCCTCGCCGCAGTCGCGATCGTTTTCGTCGTTTTCGCCGCACTCCTCGCCTACCGTCCCCTGCGCCGCTTGTTCCACGCTTCTATCGCGAATAATGCTGCTTCACAATCCCCGGCTGGAGGATTGCCCGAAACCAAAATCCTCGCCGTCCTTCCCTTCACCGCAGCCGCCAACGCCGACCCAAAACTCATCGCCCTCGGCGAAGGTCTGGTAGAAAGTGTTGCCGCCAAGCTCGGCAATCTCACCGAAGACCGCGCCTTCGAAGTCGTCACGCCCCGCACCTTGCAGGAAAAGAAACTCTCCACGCTCCCCGATGCCGCCCGAATGTTCGGCGCCAACCTTGGCCTCGTGATCACCCTCGAACCCCAGTCCGACACTCTGCTCAAGGTCAACTATTCTTTGCTCAGTGCCCAAACCGGCGCCCCGCTGGGCAACGGTTCCCTGACCGTCCCCACCACTGACGCCTTCTCCGCGGAACAAATTGTCTCCGATGGCGCCGTAAAAGCCCTCCATCTCCAGTTGCGGCCCGAAGAAGCAGCCGCCTTGAAATACCATGGCACCGACCAGGCCGCCGCCTACGAGTACTACCTGCAGGCGCAAGGCTACCTGCTCGATGGCAAGGTCGAGGATCTCGACAATGCCGCCCTGATGGCCCGCGAAGCCCTCAAGCTCGATCCTAACTTCGGCATGGCAAAAGCCGTTCTCGGGGAAAGCTATTGGCGCAAATATTCTGACACCAAACAAAATCAATGGATCGCTCCCGCGCAGACCGGATGCAATGAAGCCATCAAACTCGGTAATGCCGGCGCTGCCGGGCACGTCTGCCTCGGACGTGTCGACGACGGAACCGGACGCTTCGCGGAAGCCTCAGCCGAATTCCAACTGGCACTCGGTCTCGAACCCAGTAACGAAGATGCCGCTCTTGGTCTGGCCCAAGCCTACGAACACGAAAACAAAATCACTGAAGCCGAAAGCGCTTACCAGCAGGCGATTCAGCTCCATCCCAACAGTCGATACAGCTACAACCTGTTCGGAACGTTCTATCGCCGCCGCAATCAGTACGACAAGGCTTTGCAGATGTTCGCCAAGGTCATCCAGATCGCTCCCGAATGGTACGGGACCTACGTAAACGTTGGGGCCATCGATAACGACATGGGACAATACGAGAAGGCGATCGACCCTTTAAAGCAATCCATCGCCATCCGCCCCAGCTATCCGGGCTACGTCAATCTGGGCGTCGCCTACGCTGGCCTGAACCGGCCTGCCGAGGCCGCCCGGGCCTATGAAGAAGCAACCAAACTCGATCCGCAGCAGTACGTAACCTGGGGCGATTTAGGGACAACCCTCTACTACAGCGGCAAGAAAGATGAGGCGATAGCGCCCACCCGCAAGGCGATCAAGCTCGCTTCGCAAGACTTAAAGACTAATCCTCACGACCCAGTTGTGCTCAGCGCGCTGGCAGGGTATTATTCAGTGCTCAATGATCGTCAGCACGCGCTGGGCTGTCTGGGGCAAGCCTTGCAGTACGGGCACAACGATAAAGAGATATTGCTGGACGCTGCGGGTGTCTACAACCAATTAGGCGAAACCGGGCTGGCAATCGAGTGGCTGGGCAAGGCGATACAAGCCGGCTACACCGCAGACAGGATTCGCCGTGATCCCGAGTTCGCCAACCTGGTTAACTTGCCAGGTTACCAGCAGTTGATGAAGTCTTCGCATCCGTAAGTTCCCTGCCGGTCCACGCCGGGAACGGGCCCTGAGAAATCGTAGCTTTGAAAGGGCGCGGCTTTTCTGCCGCTCCCAAGAGTGCGTTCTTTGAATCCGGGCTTTAGCCCCTGAATTACTATTTGAACCGTTTCACCAAATCCAGCCTCGACGCCTTTCGGCACCTGGCAATTCGAATGAGGGAGAAAGAGCATGGCAGCAAAGAAGCAAAAAGCCAAAAAACGAAAAGCTAAGAAACAGCCGGCCAAGAAGCAACCAGCTAAGAAACAACCACCGAAGAAGCAGCCACCGAAGAAGCAACCACCGAAGAAACAGCCACCGAAGAAACAACCACCGAAGAAACAACCACCTAAAAAGAACCCGCCCAAAAAGCTCCCCACAACTATTACGTGCGATGAAAGCCCGGACATCTGTATTAGCACCTTCACAGCAAGTAACGGCGATCATGTCTGCTTCCAAAACATTCCGACAGCTGGCGTCACCATCACCCAGATTTCGGGAGAGACTTTTCCCTTTGTGCCAACCGGCACCAATTCTCAGGGCCTTAAGTACACCGACGTTGCGACCGGGGGATACGCCACCGTTTCGGTGCCGACGTTGAACCAGAAATATCCCTACGATGTGAGCGTCAGCTGCGGTCCGGACGAGGGCAACCACTCCGTAACCGTCAACAGCTAAACGACCACGGCGGTCGGCGCAACAGAAATTAACGCAGGAAGATTCTTCTCCCTCCCTTGACGGCCACCGTCGAGGGAGGGAGAACGCCAATCTATTTCCGCTTCCAAAACCTCCCCACGCCCAACCTCACCTGCACCGTATTCAGCCCCGGGTTATACATCCCCAGCCCCGCGTTCGATATATGCAGATACCGCACATCCACGCTCCAGTTATATTTCTCCCCAAGAATGTGCGTCCCCAACGCCGCGCTGGGCGTGAAGTTCACCGTATTCGTATAACTAGGAATACTCTGCCTGCTGAACAGCGTTCCTCCGCCCAACTCCAGATACGGCGAGAACCTCCCGCGCCGCGCGAAATTCCACTTCAGCCCCAGCGGATTGAATCCCCATCCATACGCCGTATTCATCGGCTGAACAATCTCGTACACCGGCACCACATCCACCGCATACTCAAACCGCCCACGCAAAATCCAGGGCCAGTGCTCACCCGTAATCACCCACCCATAGCGCGCCCCCGCATCGAAAGCCTCCGTATGCTGAGTTCCGCCCGCAACCGAGTGTCCGCCCCCGGCCCACACCTGCACTTCATTCCCACCTTCTTCCGGCCCCGGCTCGGCCTGCGCGAATCCAGCCCCAGCTAAAAACGTTAAAAACAACACTCCCAAAAAAGAACCCAGAACCGCCCGCCCCAACCATCTCTTTCGCATGACTAAAGAGGTTGCCCGACCCCCACCGATTTTGCAAGCCGCCGAGCTTTACCCTGTGCTACCCCTTGCCCTCTGTGTCGAAGCCCTCGGTGTTCAAGCCCTTGACCTGTGATCCAAGTCACAGCCCCCGCCCATTCCCCGCTCTATCCTTGACTTGAACGCACTAGTCTTCGTTAGCTAGAGACGTTCACTAACGACGTTCACTACAGACATTCATGAGAGACGTTGTTCATGGTTTCATGAGAGACTTTCATGAGAGACGTTCATCGGAGGCTCCGATGTCCCCACAAATATCCCGACTCGCTCTGACTCTTTCCTGCGCAATCATTTTCCTGGCCGCGCTCTCCGCCCAACAGACTCCACCCGCGCCCAAGACAACTCCGCCCTCCTACTCCGCCATCCCGGTCGAAGCCGCCCGCCAGTCCAATCCCGTCAAGTCGTCACCCGAATCTCTGGCCCGCGCCAAAAAATGGTGGACCCTCGACTGCGCCATGTGCCATGGCAGCGCTGGCGACGGCAAAGGCAGCCTGGCCGCCGACATGAAGCTCAAGATCGCCGACTTCACCGATCCCAACACCCTCAAAGATCGCACCGACGGCGAACTCTTCTACATCATCAAGAACGGCCATCAGGACATGCCCCCCGAAGGCGACCGCATCAAGCCCGAAGAAAACTGGGACTTGGTCAATTACGTCCGCTCCCTGGCGAAGCCAAAGTAGCTCGTGTTTTTGCATGTGCTTGGTTTTTGTAACGGCAATCCCTTCGGACTACGTTGAAAGCACAAAGAGCGCGGCCTCTAAGCCGCGCTCTTCCAATCCTCAAAATTTGTTAGCCAGTCCGCCCTACGCTACCCGATTCCGGCGCCCACCCTTTTCCCACCACACCGCGGGATCGTCCGGCCGGTTCAGCATCTGCGACAATTCTTTCTTGATTTCCGCCAGCCGGTTCGCGCGCATCTCCACCGCCGACTGATCAATCTGGTGGTCCGTAGTCTTGCCCGTATGCCGGGCGTTCATGTTCCGTAGATCCGTGATTTCCTGACGAAGGCTGGAGAGGTGTTCCAATATGTATGGCATCTCTTCAATGATAACCCAGATTTCCGGAGTCGCCCGATTATTTCCTGCAAGCCGATACTTCCGTTCGGTAGTGGGTCAGTTTGGTTTCAAACTGACCCACTACCCTCCGTTCGTCGCTCCTGAGTTTGGGTACCGGCTCAATCTAAAATCTCCTACCTAACACCCCTCCGGCGTCATCCCGAAGTCCCGCGTTTTCACCAGCGGGACGAGGGATCTCCCCTGCGCACACAGCCGCCCCTTTCAAACTGAGCCACTACCTGAGTTTGAGGAGGGTTGCGCCTGGTTTCGGAATTTGGGATGACTGGTAAAGGTATACCCTACCCTACGCCGGGGTAATGGAATCTTCATGATGGCGGAAAACTGCGTTTGATCTCAGGGCTGCAACAACTTGCGGGCAAGATCTTGGGAGCAAACGAGTTACCCTCCGATTTCGGCCGGGCTGCGCGACCTCGACACACGGCCCCACGGCTACATGTACTACACCGTCGAAAGACCCGCGCCTGGGCACAGCGCCTCCAGTTTCTCAGGAGGACACAGGTCTATCCGTTCGAGCAGCCGAGGCCAATGCGTTCCTTTTTTTCGCTTGCGAAGGACCTGCCTGTTCGCGCCATGATGATCTTTTGAAGTTTCTTCAGGTCCGACTGAGAGTAACGTTTGCACAGGTTCACCTCCCACACATCGCCGGTGAATCGGCTGACTGCATAGGTGGCTAGAGCCTCTGTCGCGCCTTCCGCTGGACTGTCGTAGGACAGACCGAAATCGTAATAGCCGGGATGAGGATCGGTTCCATCCTTTTTGTGCAGGGCTTCAATATACATGCCTTCCTTGTTGAGATCGTAAGGCAGATGTTTTAAGACCACTCGCAGTACCAGTTCGGCCTGGTCGGGGGAAAGTCCTTGCGGAGAAATCTTGCTGGGATCAAGCGCGGCCTGCCCTGCTGGGATCCCCGAAGCAAAGAGGACGAACAGCAACGCCAAGAGACCGCATCGCTTCATGGGCAAGCCAGCCGACGCTTTGTCTCGCCGATTCTCCCGGCCAAATAATCGACAAAGTCCGCCCTCTCTCGGTTATAACCGGCATCCTTCAGTCGCTGCCCAAACTCCTTCGGGTCTCGAGCGCCCCTGATGGAATCTCCGTATTTCTTGATAAAAGACCTTCCCGAATCATGGACAGTTTTGAATTGTGCTATTTGCACCTTTGGGTTTTTCTTCGCGACGCGGGATCCGGTCTGGAACGGCGCCGGAGCATGCATGGAAAAGTAGTTGTTGTCTTTGTTCCC
Source organism: uncultured Acidobacteriaceae bacterium (assembly GCA_963818865.1). Lineage (GTDB taxonomy): Bacteria > Acidobacteriota > Terriglobia > Terriglobales > Acidobacteriaceae > Sulfotelmatobacter. Next base: position 394,151 of record CAWFTQ010000007.1, on the reverse strand, counting down.
AACGTCGCCGGTTCCCCACCGAGTTTCTTCAGCGGCCAGGCCCAGGATAAATTCCATGGGTACGTCCACTTGCTTCGCAAACTCCGCGGCCTCGTCCTTATAGCCGTTAACAAAGTCGACAGCGTACTGGACGTTACAAAGCTTGTCCACATCGGGATCGGGGTTGCCCATAACGCACCTCCAGAGCTCTGCCCGATCTCACGGGGTTTATCCGGCTCAGGGCAGTCTTCCCAGGCTCGCAGCAATCCCATGAGTCTAGATCGAATCGCCACGCTATTGCAACGCGCGGGCGGGTGGCCCACTCAAGCCTTCTTTTGGCTTGAGTGGGGCAGTTCAGAACTGGACAGAGAAACTCAGGGACAAACAGAACGTTCCCACTAACTGCTCGAATCACAACCCAAAGAGAAACGCAGAGCGGCACGCACCTCGTTCATTCGTGCGGAACTGAGCTGGGCCACCCGTTTCCCCAGGCGCTGCTGCGACACCGTCACTGCATTGTGCAGGTTCACCGCGCACGGGGACTTCATGCCGTCCTCCTCATTCAGAACCACTTCCGATGGCACGCCGCGAATCGTGGAAGTAACCGGCGCAACCGTGACGGTGGATAAATATGCGATGGCGCTGTTGCGGGTAAGCACGAGAGCTGGTCGTTTCTTGTCGTTCGTTTTGGCGCCCGCGGCAAACTGGTAGAGCCGAACCTCACCTCGGGCTATTCTTCCGGCCACGTGGCCTCCGATTCCCAACCGTGCGCTTCTGCATCGGCTTGCGAATGTCGCGAGTAGCCTTGGCGGTCGCGCTCCTCACTGGTTCGCATTTCCAACCGCCGGAGATGTTCCCGCAGGGCGTCGCGCACCAGAGCGGACCGGTTTCGCTTCGTGCGCTTCGCGGCTTGGTCGGCGGCGTGTAAAAGCTTTTTATCCAACACGATTTGAACGATTTGCATACTGTGGAATCTATTCCACAGCATACTCCACATAGAAGACATTTTGAAGAGCGGGCGAGGGCGCCCGCGCCACAGCCAGGTTATCGGGCCACTGCTGCCGCGATAGGCTTGATGGCTCTGAGCTCCTTCGAATACTTTTTCTTGACCTGGTGAACCGCAAAGGCATCTTGCAGGTTCAGCCAGAACTGCTCGGAGGTGCCGAAATATTTAGCTAGGCGGGCGGCCATCTCGGGAGTGATGCCGCGCTTCTCCCGAACAATGTCGTTGACCGTGGGAGCGGAAACACCCAGGTCCACCGACAACCGGTAAGCGGAAATGCCCATGGGGCCAAGAAACTCCTCCCGCAGAATTTCTCCGGGATGCACCGCCCATCCTGCCGCGCCATCATTTTTGATACTCACGGTTCTTTTCTCCATACTTATTCTCTTTCTACTGCTGCCCTGACCATTCTTCTACGAACAATCAGTGGTAATCCGTAATCTCGACGTCGTAAGCGTCGCCGTCCCGCCACACGAAGCAGACGCGGAATTGGTCGTTGATGCGAATGCTGTGCTGGCCCTTCCTGTCGCCGTGGAGCTCTTCCAGCCGGTTCCCGGGAGGAATTCGCAAATCCTGCGGGCTAAGGGCCGAATGGAGCGCGGCCAGCTTCCGCTTGGCAACATTTCGCAGATTTGCCGGAGGCATCCCTTGGCTCTTGCCCGTGTCCCAGAATTCTTTCGTGTCTTTGTCCGCGAAAGACTTGATCACGGTCTATAGTTTAACGAGCTTCGTTAATAACGTCAACCATTAAAGATCGTGACAAATACGCGAACGCGACCATTGCGGGTACCCCATTTCTCGCGTCTTTTGGGCCTTTGGCTTCTCCGAGCCGAATTTTGGAAGAAGAGACAGAACGCAAATCCCCACACTCCAGCCCCGGAGGGGCGGCATGCGATAGCCCAGGACGTAAGTCCTGGGTAAGCCGGAAGAAATGGAACCGAGTCCCGTAGGGACGGCACGAGCTCCGCGACAAGTTTTGCGTCGGGACCATAGGCCAAGATGACGGCCGCGCCCAGCAGAACTACCCCGCCCCCCTTGACAACTGCACACTCACCCCTCTACAATTAGCACTCAGTAGGCGAGACTGCTAACAGATCGCTGAATTCCCAATAAATCATAGGTTTACGTAACATCAACCTTTTACTCAACCCTTGAAAGGAGTTGCAACCATGGCGAAATTTAGCCCACTGCATGACCGCATCCTGGTACGTCGCGTGGAGGAAGCTTCCACCACTCGCGGCGGAATCATCATCCCCGACAGCGCAAAAGACAAGCCGCAAGAGGGCATCGTAGTTTCCACCGGCAAAGGCCGCACCAACGACGAAGGCAAGACCTTCCCTCTCGCCGTTCATGAGGACGACCGCATCCTGTTCGGCAAGTATTCCGGCACCGAAATCAAGATTGATGGCGAAGACTTCATCATCATGAAAGAAGACGAAGTCCTCGGCATCCTGACCGGAGCCGCCGCCTCGAACACCAGCAGCAAGAAGGAAACCGTAGGCGCGCGCAAGTAACGCCGTTAAGCGGGCGTCTGAGCCCGCTGGCGTCATCCTGAGCGCGCTCTTAGCGCGAAGGATCTCAAGCTGATCCGCACTCTCAGCCTCATGGTTTTAACTGAGAACTGGGAACTGAGAACTAATTCTCAACAAATCCGCAGGTCCATCCTGCAAACAGAATTGAAATAGGAGAAACGAATCATGGCAAAACAAATCGTACACGGAGAAGAGTCCCGCCAGGCCATCCTGCGCGGCGTCAACCTTCTTGCCGACGCAGTGAAAGTCACCCTCGGTCCCAAGGGCCGCAACGTTGTCATCGAAAAGAAATTCGGTTCGCCCACCATCACCAAAGACGGCGTCACCGTTGCCAAGGAAATCGAACTCAAGGACGGCCTCGAGAACATGGGCGCCCAGATGGTTCGCGAAGTCGCCAGCAAAACTTCTGACGTCGCCGGCGACGGAACCACCACCGCCACCGTTCTCGCCCAGGCAATTTATCGCGAAGGCGTAAAAACCGTCGCCGCCGGCGCCAATCCCATGGCCATGAAGCGCGGCATCGAAAAAGCCGTCGCCCTGGTCTGCGGCGCATTCGACAAAAAAACCGGCGAGCGCGCCAAAGGCGAACTCGACAAATTCTCCAAACCCGTCTCCGGGGAAATGATCGCACAAGTCGGCACCATCAGCGCGAACAACGATGAGACTATTGGTCACATCATTGCCGAAGCGATGAAGAAGGTTGGCAAGGACGGCGTCATTACTGTTGAGGAGTCGAAGACGCTGGAGACGCAGTTGGAAGTGGTCGAAGGGATGCAGTTTGACCGCGGATATCTGTCGCCTTACTTTGTTACCGATCCGGAGCGGATGGAAGTTGCGATTGAGAATGCTTACATCCTGATCAACGAAAAGAAGATCAGCTCGATGAAGGATCTGCTTCCGTTGCTGGAGCAGATTGCGAAGAGCGGCAAGCCGCTGTTGATTATCGCTGAGGACGTTGAGGGCGAAGCGCTCGCTACTCTTGTGGTCAACAAGCTGCGTGGAACGCTGCAAGTCGCGGCGGTTAAGGCTCCGGGCTTCGGCGATCGCCGCAAGGCGATGCTGCAGGATATCGCGATTCTGACCGGCGGCAAGGCGATCACGGAAGATCTGGGCATCAAGCTGGAGAACGTGCAGATTGCGGATCTCGGACAGGCCAAGAAGATCACCATCGACAAGGACAATACGACCCTGGTCGAAGGCAAGGGCAAGCATGGTGACATCGAAGGCCGGGTGAAGGAAATTCGCAGCCAGATCGACAAGACGACCAGCGACTACGACCGCGAGAAGTTGCAGGAGCGGTTGGCGAAGCTGGTGGGTGGCGTAGCCGTGATCAAAGTCGGCGCCGCGACCGAGACCGAAATGAAAGAGAAGAAAGCCCGCGTGGAAGATGCCATGCATGCAACCCGCGCAGCCGTGGAAGAAGGAATTGTCCCCGGCGGCGGAGTGGCACTGGCGCGTTGCGGCGCGGCGCTCGACAAGCTGAAGGTGGAAGATCCGGATGAACAGATCGGGATCAACATCGTGAAGCGCGCCCTGCAGGAACCGTTGCGGCAGATCGTCGAAAACGCCGGCCAGGAAGGCGCGGTCGTGCTCGGCAAGGTGCTCGACTCCAAGGACCCGAACTACGGCTTCAATGCTCTGAACGACGAGTATGAAGACCTGGTCAAGGCGGGCGTACTCGATCCGACGAAGGTGGTGCGCACTGCACTCACCAACGCCGGCTCGATTGCGTCGTTAATGCTGACCACCGAAGCTCTGGTGGCGGAGATTCCGGAAAAGAAGGAAGCTCCCATGGGCGGCGGCGGACACGGCGGCGGCGGCATGGAAGGCATGTACTAAGAGGCAGCTGTCAGCTACTAGCTCTCAAAGGCCCTGCTCGGGAGAGTGGGGCTTTTTTTGTGGGAGAGAGAAAGCAGATTCCTCACCGGGGCTTGACGCCCGGTTCGGAATGACAAAGGGTTTCGAAATTTTAGCGATACGCTTCGCGGCGGTGTTTTACGGAGAGGATTTCAATCGCGTTATCGAAGTCGCGGAAGCGGACGCGGTAGTCGCCAACTCGAAGTCGGAACTCCGGGGGTTCGATGTCCTTGAGTCGCTTCACGTCGCCTTCGCCGGTGATAATGACGCGGGCCAGAGCGTGGAGGATGCGAAGGGCCGTGGCTTGTTCGATATTACGGAGTTCGGCCTTGGCCCGATCCTTCCAAACTATCTTCTTGGGCATACGTTACTGCTTAGGGTCTGACGGCTTTAGCGGCGTGCGGCCCATGCGCTCGAAGTCTTTGGAAGTGAGTCCAAACTCGGAGAGAACTTCTTCATGGGGGATGCCCTCGCCACGGGCGAGCGACGCCTTGGCGGCTTCGACCTCGCGTGCTTCTTCTGCGCTCACCGGCTCGTCGTCATACGGCGCGGTGGCCAGGGTGCGGGCAAGCGGATCGAGCATGATCTCCAATAGCCCAACCACGGCGGAAACCTGGCCGGGAGCCATTCGGTCGATCAGCTCATGCGCGTGTTGTCGTTCGTCGGTCGAACCGTTTGCCATAAGCCAAGTTTAGCGAAATCTCGGACGCGGCGCTACAGAATCCGTTTCGATCAATAGCGGAATGCCAATCAGCTTTCAGCCGTCAGTAAAGTCAAAGGCCCTGCTCGCGAGAGTGGGGCCTTTTTTTCGGACCGATTCGGGAACGGGTGTAAGTTTTTTCTTAGAGATTTTATCTGGGGTGCTGGGCAGGTCGATTGAATTCACCTGTGCGAGCGGCGTTTGGGAGGGCATTGCCAATGGGTACTGGACGCTGATCGCCAATCAGTCGAGTGGCTTTTCAGCCACTAGGGTTCGACTCCCTTGCCCTCCTCGGGTCACTCGACTTTTACCGAAGGCTCTTGACTGCGGACTGGATTGGCTTATCATAGAAGTTGATTGGCGATCGGCGTTTAGTATCCGCGAGCCCCGAGCAAATGCTCGGGGCTTGGCTTTTCGGCGAGGAGTGCAATGAGTTTTACGGCATCGGTGGCAGATGAGCGTGTGCTGGACGTGCAATCCACCGACGACGCGTTCAGCGTGAGTCTGAAGGACGGGCGCGTCTTCACGGTGCCTCTGGTGTGGTATCCCCGCCTGCTGAACGCCACGCCAGCCCAGCGCCGGAATTGGAAGATTGCCGGCGGCGGTTATGGGATTCATTGGCCCGATCTGGACGAGGACCTGAGGACGGAAGGATTGCTGCGCGGCGCGCCCGCGCCCAAGGCATCGTTTCAAGCAAAGCAGATTTGATCTTGCGCCAGCGCCCTCTCTCGCAAAGGACGCGCGAGAAATGGGGTACCCGGCCGAGGGCACGGGCGTGCCTTTCCAGCTCTTGCGGGGCCTCCCAGAGGCGCTGGAAAATTACGCGCGAATCGCATAGTTTCCAGGGCTTGTGAACTGGACCAAGCCCAAGTCACGCAGCACTTGGAGCTGCTGCCGTATTTTCGGTCGCACGTTTTGATTACGCGGGTGAATACTCCGCAGATATGGCTCTGACGCATACAGTTCCTGCAGCGAGAAGCGAGTCTTTCCCAGCCTGCGTATGGTGGTCAGGACGTCGAGCGTCCATCCTCGGACTGTCGGCGGCAACTCGGATAGTTTTCTGATACGAGAGAATTCCCTTCGCACCTGCCGCTCCGCAACCGTCGATCCATTGGAAACGATGGCGATTTTACCGCCCGGGGGAATTCGACTTAGAAGGATGTTGCATCCCACCCACCCAGCCCGCTTCGCTGTGGGGCTTAGGGGAGGACGTTTTTCAATTACCGTTTCGGAGAAGAAGACGCTGGGAACCAGTAGGAGGTTCTTAATGAGCCAGTCGGCGGAGTACTGCAGCACGAGGAGGTTCGGGACTCTGTCCGAGCGTATTGCGCGAACCATTGATTCGTAGGCTGCGTCGGGAATCTTCTTCTGATTCCATGTCTTGAAGCCCTTCAGTTGGAAACACTGATCACACTCAGGGCAGACAAAGTCGATGGCTGGAGTGTTGGCTCGCGAGGACAACAGCCTGTCGGATTTGCAAGCCGCGCAGTAAAGTTCGCGTACGCACCAGTCCTCGCTAATTACGCGAGCGGTCTGCGAGCCGGCCTTGTAGGCGCGGCCGAGATCAACTCTACATTGCAGATTCATCGCCGCGGTGCTCTTGGGGCCTCGTAAAGATTGTGCTCCTTGCAGTACTCGCGGGCTTGCTCCGACGGGAAGCTATCGCCGGCCTCAATGTTGTCGAAGTCGATAATCTCTACGTCGAAACCCTTCGGAACGGTATCTTCCATTACGTAGGCAGACCCGCCTGAGACTGTAACAAATATTTTATCCATCAGCTCCCCTTGGCAGCAATTTGGTCTGCAGAAGAATATCACGCTGCAAATTGCTTCCGAAAAATCACACCTCTATCTATGGTGCCCTAATGCTCTCCTTGCGTGAGGTCTCCAAACGATGAAAGCTCGGGGCTTTGAATACAAGACAAACATCGTTTGGCTTAAGGTTCGTAAAGATGGCGGGCCAGACGGCCGGGGCGTAGGCTTCTACTACCGCAACGTAACCGAACTCGTCCTTTTCGGAACCCGCGGCCATTTGCGAACCGCACAAGCGGGCCGAAGGATGGTGAACGTCATTGCCACGATGAAACAGCGCCATTCGCAGAAGCCAGACGAGCTCTACGACATGATTTGCAGCCCTGCCCCGTTTTTAGAACTATTCGCCCGGAGCACCCGAACGGGTTGGACGCAATGGGGCGATGAGATTCCGCCGGGACGAGCGAATGTAGCGAAGGAGAAGGTTTCGCCTCGCCCGATGGAACACGGCATGATCCGCCCTTACCGTATGCCGCAGTTGCCTCTACCTCTGCATTAAGAACCTTCCTTAAGCTGCGTGTGCCGTCGAAAGCCTGTGATCCCACCGAACTAACTTTGCTGTGCCTTTATCGCAGCGCTGAAGCGCTGCGCCACCCAAAAGCCAGCGTTCCGGAAAATTTCCACAGGCTTATTCTTCCCGGTGTTCAGAAAACCTTGCGTCCCATTTTGGGACGGAGATACTGGAAAGAGGGCGGGGTTTGGGCAATTGGGCGGTGGCGGCGAAACCAAGGTCCCTCACTTCGTTCGGGATGACACAAATTCGGGATGGATCGGAGAGGGCATCGGTGATTCGGTATGAGTGTGTTGATTGGGGATTTGATGGCGATGGCGGAGACGCAGGAGTGGCGGGCGCGGGACGCGGCGTGGTGGCGCGGGCTCACGCGGAAGAGGCGCGGGGAGATGGCGGAGGCGGCGTTTCTGCATAAGGCGTCCAGACTGGGGTTTGGGGTGGCGAAGCCGTGGGGAGACAGCGATCCGTATGACTTGATTGTGGACTCGGGCAGGAGGCTGTGGAGGGTGCAGGTGAAATCGGCGTACCGCGCGGGAGAGTATGGAGGGTACACGTTTCACGCGCATGGAAATGAGAATAAGAACGTGTATAGCTTGAAGGATATCGATGTGCTGGTGGCTTACATTGTGCCGGAGGATTTGTGGTATGTGGTTCCGGTATCGGTGTTTCGGAGGATCAAGTCGATGAAATTGTTTCCGGTGAGCCGGAGGAGGCGATCGAAGTTTGAAGTGTACCGGGAGGGGTGGCGGTTTTTTGAGAAGAAAAGAATCCGGCGGCGTTAGGGCGTGAGGGATTGGGCGGCGGCGGTGAGGACGGCGGCGAGGTCGGTGGATTGAGGCAGGCCGCCTTGGGCGAGGTCTTTGCTGCCGCCGCCGCGTCCGCCGAGCGGGGCGATGGTTTGTTTCAGGAGCGCGGCCATGTCGTAGGGCTGGCCGGCGGATTGGGCGAAGACCAGCGCGGGTTGCGGCAAGCCGGCGGCGAGCAGGGCGATGGCGGCGGACTGACGCGTGAGTTTTTGGGCGAGGAGTTTGATGTAGGCGAGGTCGCGGTCGGCGAAAGTGCGCAGGATTATTTTGCGGCCGTGGGTTGCGGGAGTCTCGGCGAGCAGGGTGGCGGCTTGGGCGGCGGCGAGGTCGTCGAGGGATTGCTCGTATTGTTTGCGCAGGGATTTGATTTCATCGAGCGACTTGCGGGCTTGCTGGGGAAGGTCGTAGATGTGGGAGGAAAAAAGTGCGGCGGTGGCGGTGAGGGCGGAGAAATCGCGGCGGGCGGTCGAGACGGCGCGCTGGCCGGCAACGAATTCGACGCGGTATCCGTGGCGAACTTTTTCGGTTTTGCGCAGGAGGAGGCTGGAGATTTGGCCGGTGTGGGCGACGTGCGTGCCGCCGCAGGCGGTGAGATCGAAATCGTGAATGTCGATGAGGCGAAGTTGGTTGCGGTCGGCGGGAGGAAGTTTGCGCAGGCCGAGGCTGGCGGCTTCGTCGCGAGTGACGAAGCGGATATCGAGGGGACGATTCTCGAGGACGATTTCGTTGGCCAGGCGTTCGGCGGATTCGATTTGCTCCGGGGAGAGCGCAGGGGTGTCGAGGTCGTCGATCTGCAAATCAATCGAGCAGTAGTCGTCGGCCATGTGGAAGGATACGGTGGGTATGTTGAACAGGCGAAGGAAGGCGGCGGAGAGCACGTGCTGGGCGGAGTGCTGCTGCATGTGATCGCGGCGGCGGGCGGAGTCGATTTGGCCGTGGATGCGGGTTCCGGGCTGGAGATCTTTGAGGGGGGCTTCGAGGTAGTGGATGACGTGGCCGTTTTCGGCGTCGGCGACTTCGGTGACGCGGAATTTGGCAGCAGAGTTTTCAGGGGCGAGCCAGCCGGTGTCGTGGAGCTGGCCGCCGCTGGTGGGATAGAAGGCGGTGCGGTCGAGAATGAGCGCGGGGCGCGGGGTTTCGAGGACCGAGTGGACTTCGGCGTCGAAGTCGTAAAGGAAGGAGTCGTGGTAGTAGAGGCGGTCGGTCATGGGAAGCTGTCATTTTACTTGAGAGCGACGGTCGAGTGTGGTTTGCCTCCGAAGTCATAAGGTCAAATTCCTAAACACAGAGGACACGGGGGTGCACAGGGTAAACCTGCGAAGCTTGAAACTTTCGGTTCGATGTTATCTTTGGGGTGCGGTTGATGGGCAGACCACACTATGGACGTTTTGAAAAAGCTGTTTGAGGAGCGGTTTGGATCGGCGCCGGAGCGGATTCAGCCGCTGCAGGGAGAGTTGGGCGGGTCGGGACGGAAGATTATCCGGCTGGCGAGTGGTTCGGTGAGCGCGATCGGCATTCTGTATGGCGTGCGCGAAGAGAATGCGGCTTTTCTGGCATTTTCCCGGAATTTTCGGCGGCACGGGCTGCCGGTTCCGGAAATTTATGCGGAGGATTTGGAGCACGGGGCTTATCTCGAAGAAGACTTCGGGGATACGACGCTGTTTGAATTTCTCAGCAAGAATCGCGAGGGAGAGAATATCGCGCCGGCGGCGGTGGAAGCTTACCGCAAGGTGGTGGCGGTGCTGCCACGTTTTCAGATTGAGGCGGGGCGGGATTTGGACTACAGCGTTTGCTATCCGCGGGGAAGTTTCGACCGGCAGTCGATTGCGTGGGATCTGAATTATTTCAAGTATTACTTTCTCAGGCTCGCCGGAATTTCATTCAACGAACAGGCGCTGGAAGACGATTTCGACAGCTTGACGACTTTTTTGTTGAGTGCAGAGCGGGACTATTTTATGTATCGGGATTTCCAGTCACGAAATATTATGCTGCGTGATGGGGAGCCGTTTTTTTTGGATTATCAGGGCGGGCGCAAGGGGGCGCTGCAGTATGACATCGCTTCGCTGCTTTACGATGCGAAGGCCGATTTGCCGCCGCTGTTGCGCCAGCAATTGCTGGATCTGTATATGGAGCGGCTGGGTGAGTTCGGCGGGGTAGGGCGCGAAGCCTTTTTGCATTATTTCCATGCATACGTTTATGTGCGGATTCTGCAGGCGTTGGGAGCTTATGGATTTCGCGGGTTTTACGAGCGCAAGGCGCATTTTCTGCAAAGCGTGCCGTACGCGCTGAAGAATCTGCGCTGGCTGCTGCACAACGTGAAGTTGCCGATTGCGTTGCCCACGCTAATGGGCGCGTTCAACAGCATGCTGGCTTCGGAGAAGTTGCAGGGACTAGCCTCCGATGCCGATAGCCTGACGGTGCGGATTCTAAGTTTTTCATTTCATCGGGGAATGCCGAAGGACGAGAGCGGGCACGGCGGCGGGTTTGTGTTCGATGGACGGAGCCTGCCGAATCCGGGTCGGGAAGAGCGATTCAAGGCGCTGACGGGGAAAGATGCGGCGGTGATTGAGTATCTGAATCAGCAGGAGAGCGTACACCAGTTTCTGGCGAGCGTGATGTCGCTGGTGGATGCCAGCGTGAATAACTATCAGAGGCGCGGCTTCAAGAACTTGATGGTGTCGTTTGGTTGCACCGGCGGGCAGCACCGGTCTGTGTTTCTGGCGGAGCAGGTTGCGAAGCGGTTGCGCGGCAGGAATGGAGTGGAAGTGGTGCTGCGGCATCGCGAACTGGAGAGTAGCGATGCAGTTTGACGAGGAAGCGAGCGGGGCACGGCCTCGGAGCTATCGGCAAAGGCCCCACTTCTCGCGCAAAGAACGCGCGAGAAATGGGGCACCCACAAATAATCGGGAGACAGCGGCGCAATGAAAGCGATGATTCTGGCGGCGGGGCTGGGAACGCGATTGCGGCCGCTGACGAACGACCGTCCCAAGGCGCTGGTAGAGGTGGGGGGGCGAACGCTACTGGAGATTACGCTTACCCGATTGCGCGGTTTTGGGATTCGAGAGGTGATCATCAATGTGCATCACTTTGCCGACACGGTGGTGGAGTATCTGAAAAAGAATAATCGCTTCGGGATGTTAATCGAAGTGTCGCGCGAAGAGGAGTTGCTGGATACGGGTGGTGGATTAAAGAAGGCTGCGCATTTTTTTTTGGACGATGCCGGCGGTGGAGACGAGCCGTTTGTTCTACACAATGTGGATGTGATCAGCACGATCGATGTGGAACGGATGGTGCAGGTTCACAGTGAGCGTCAGGCGCTGGCCACCCTGGCGGTACAGAAGCGAGAAACGTCGCGATACTTGCTGTTCGATGAGGAGGCTCGACTTTGCGGGCGGCGGTCGGGACGAGAGCAGATTCCTCAGTTGGTCCGAGCTTGTGAGCAGCCGGAGGCGCTGGCTTTTTCCGGCATCCACGTCATTTCCACGCGTCTTTTTGCGATGATGAGCGAACTAGGGGCGTTCTCGATCATCGATGCTTACCTGCGTCTCGCGGGCCAGGGTGAAAAGATCATGTCGTTTCGCGCTGACAAGTATTACTGGCGGGATTTAGGGCGGCCTGAGAATGTGGCTCAGACGGGGAAGGATTTAGAAAATAAAGTGATTTCCGTGTGAAGAGCGAGTGAGGATATAAGAATGTCCGGGTGATGTGGTTTCCGGTCGTAATGAAGAAAGCGTCGAGCTTCGCTCGATGGGACAGCCGAGGGCGGCTGTCCCCACATGAGCATTTGCATCAACATGAGCATCTCCCTAAGCGGCTTTTTTGGGAACTTTGGCGCCTTTTTCGCGGGCTTCGGAAAGTCCGATGGCGATGGCTTGTTTGCGGCTCTTTACGGTACCGCCCTTGCCACCTCGACCCGACTTGAGAGTGCCTTTTTTCTTACGGCGCATGGCGCTTTCCACGCTCTTGCTGGCCGCTTGCCCGTACTTACGGCCGCCTGATTTTCTTGCGGAACTTCTCTTTTTCCCTGCCATGTTTTCTCCTCCTGCAATTTAGACAGTGAATCGATGCGCTGGGTTGTCGCGAATTTGTCGGGGATCACTCATCGTAATGACTGTGGCGGCGGTGTACACTTTTCACGCGCTGTCGATATTTCCGAAAAGGTTTCCGAGAAAAGAGGTTCCGCCGCTATGTGTTATTTCTCCACAGTAATTGTTTCGCTTGGATTCACGGCTATGGCCATCTCTGCAGCGCTGGGGCAAACGCCGACGGAAACCCGGCGGGTGCAACTGAATAGCGCGCTTAAGGAAGACTGGGAGTATCAACTGCGCGTTCATCCGGAACTGGCAACGCACACGGGTGACAATCGGTACAACGACCGGCTAAGCGATTACTCGGCAAAGTTTTTTGCCGACGACTTGCAGCACAGCGAAGAAATGCTGGCCCGCATTGAAGGGATCGACACCGCAGATTTTCCCGAGTCCGAAAAACTGAACAAGGCGCTCATGGTACGCAGCCTGCGGGAGGAGGTTGAATCGGCGAAATTCAAGGACTGGGAAATGCCGGCGACGCAGTTCAATGGGCCTCATTTAGATTACGCGGGACTCTCCAGCGATACTCCGTTCCGGTCGGTTAAAGATTACGAAGACTATTTGTCGCGCCTGCATAAGTTGCCGCGTGTTTTCGACCAAGTCACGGAAGACATGCGGCTGGGGATGCGCGATCACCTGATGCCGCCGAAATATCTTTTGGAGAAGGTGGGGGCGCAGGCGCAGAAAATCGCGGACGATTCGCCGGAGACGAGTCCTTTCAGCCAGCCGGTGCTTAAGTTTCCCAAAGAGATTTCCGAGGGCGAGCAAAAGCGCCTGCGCGATGAAATTCTCGCCACGGTGAAGAATGAAATATCGCCGGCTTATGGGAAGTTCGCGGCATTCGTACGAACTGAATATGCTCCCAAGGGGCGCACGGAACTGGGCGTTTGGGCGCTGCCGGAGGGCGATGCGCGCTACCGGTTTGCAGTTCGGACCATGACTACGACGGATTTGAGTCCCGAAGAAATTCACCAGATGGGGCTGAAGCAGGTGAGTGAAATTGAAGGCGATATGCTGACGATTGCCCAGCAGCAGGGATTCAGCGATCTGAAAACGTTCAACGAGCATATTCGGAACGATCGACACTTCTATGCGACATCGGGGCAGCAACTGCTCAATCTCTACAAACATTACGCAGATCAGATGTACGAGAAACTGCCGCAACTATTTGGCAAATTGCCGAAGAACAAACTGGTGGTGGTGCCGATGGAGACCTATCGCAGTGCGGACACGGTTCCGGCCGACTACAGCATTGGGGCGGGAGACAATTCCCTTCCTGGACGAATCAACGTGAACGAGTACGATCCGCCGAAGCGATTGCTGTTGAATGTGGAAGCGATTGCGTATCACGAAGGCGTTCCCGGGCACCATTTGCAGTTCTCGATAGCGAACGAACTAACTGACCTGCCAGCCTTCCGCAAGTTTGGGGTTTACTACAACGCTTATGCGGAGGGTTGGGCGTTTTATGCGGAGCGCCTGGGAAAAGAAGTTGGGTTTTACCAGGATCCTTACAGCGACTACGGGCGGCTGGAAAATGAAATGTGGCGGTCGGTGCGGTTGGTGGTGGACACGGGGGTGCACTACAAACACTGGTCGCGGGAGCAGATGGTGGATTTTTTCCGCAAGCATACGGCCATGGATGAACAGAACATTCAAACTGAAGTGGATCGCTACATAGCGTGGCCGGGACAGGCGCTTTCGTACAAGCTGGGACAGATGAAAATCCTGGAGTTGCGGGAACGGGCACGGCGTGAACTGGGAAGCGGGTTCGACATTCGAGCATTTCACGATGCGGTGCTCGACCAGGGCGGGTTGCCGCTGGATGTTTTGGAAGAAAAGGTAGACCGGTGGATAGGGGCGCAGAAGGTATCGGCGGGAGGAAGAGTGCATTAGGGGCTGCTGGCTTATGGAGCGGATGCTGATGCGGGGCATTGATAATTTCGATTGGCGTGAGGGTCTGGGCGCATCTAAAGTCAATGTGTTGGGGTTAAGGGCAGGCGCATACGAACGCGACTTGGTCGCGGGCGTGTGCTTTGTCGTATGCTGGTAAGGGATTATTCAACCGAATGATGTGGAAAGGACGACTTGACCCGCAGGGGTCGAATTAAATGGAACCGGAGAGCCTGGGAGTAGAAGAGAAACACAACGAAGAGCAAGCTATGGATTTGACGGGAAATGCGCACGGCGTGGCTGACGTCCTCACTCTGGAGGAGATCGCTAATCTTGCGGCGGAGGAGGGTCAACCTGCCGAGATGCTGATGAACGTGGTGGCATTGATTGCCAAGCGATTCGATACAGACGTTTGTTCGGCTTATTTACTGGAGCCGGATCGAGCGAATCTGGTGCTGGCGGCAACGGTGGGTCTGCGGCGGGAATGTATTGGCCATCTGCGCATGGCAATTCATGAAGGGCTAGCGGGACTGGTGGCGGAGCAGGTGCGTCCGGTGGCGGTGGAGCAAGCGCACACGCATCCGCGATTTAAATATTTTCCGGAGGCGGGCGAAGACGAGTACCAGTCGTTTCTGGGAGTGCCGCTGATCGACCGCGGAATTCTACAGGGGGTTCTGGTAGTGCAGACGATGGAGCCCCGGGTTTTCCGCGGGGACGAAATCGGGATGCTGACCGAACTGGCGGCGCAGGTGGCGCCGGTGGTGAGCGAAGCGCGGACGCTGGATCGCTTTATTGCGCCGGCGCAGGAACGGCTTTACGCTCTGGCGCGGAATCTGTGGTGGAGTTGGGACCATGATACGGCGAGTTTGTTTCGCGATCTGGATCCGGCGAGGTGGAGGCAGCTGAACCAGAATCCGGTTTCCTTGCTGGCGGAGTTGCCGTTGGCGAAACTGGAAAGCCGCGCCGCGGAACTGGTGCTGCACAGCCGCATTAATTATGCATATCGCCGGCTGCAGGAATATTTGCACGCGGACCGCACCTGGGGAACGAGGTACGCCGGAGTCTTGCGGCCACGTCCGGTGGCATATTTTTCGGCGGAGTTTGGGATGCACGAATCGCTGCCGGTTTATTCGGGAGGACTGGGAGTGCTGGCCGGAGATCACATCAAGAGCGCTTCCGATCTGGGCATTCCGCTGGTTGGTATCGGATTGTTTTACGGGCAAGGATATTTTCGGCAGCGCCTGGATCGTACGGGGTGGCAGGAGGAAGAGTATCTGGAGACGGACGTAAATCAATTACCACTGCAGGCCGCGATCGGCAAGAATGGACTGCCTGTAGAGGTGAAAATCGAGACCCGCAAAGGTGCGATTCATGCCAAGGTCTGGCGAGTGAAGGTGGGACGTTGCGACCTGTTTCTGCTTGATTCCGATGTGGAAGGTAATGCCGCGGACGACCGCAAGCTGACCTCGCGGCTGTACGGAGGAAACGCGCGGACTCGAATCCGGCAGGAGTTGTTGCTGGGCGTGGGAGGGTTTCGCGCGCTCAAGGCAATGGGGATCACGCCCGGAGTACTGCACCTGAATGAAGGGCACAGCGGATTTGCCGTGCTGGAAGCGCTGAACGCCCGCATGCAGGAAGAAGGGATCGCATTCGACAGCGCGGTGCCGCGGGTCTCGAGGGAAGTGGTGTTCACCACTCACACTCCGGTGCCTGCGGGTCACGACCGCTTTGAGGCGGAACTGATTGAGGAGCATCTGGGGCCGCTGCGCGACAAAATGGGGCTGTCGCAGGATACTTTGATGGGTTTGGGGCGTGAGAAACCGAGCGACCAGCAAGAGACGTTTTGTATGACTGTGCTGGGCTTGAGGCTATCGCGGCGGGCGAATGCAGTGTCGGCGCTGCACGGCGAAGTGTCGCGCAGGATGTGGACGGGGCTTTGTCCGGGCAAGCCGGAGGACGAAGTGCCGATCGGGCACATCACCAATGGAGTTCATGTTCCATCGTGGCTGTCGCCGCAGATGTTCCGGCTGTACGACCGGCATCTGGGGACGAATTGGCATGAGCACAGCAGCGAGGCGCGCATCTGGGAAGGCATTGAGGATGTGGATGACGGCGAACTTTGGGAGACGCATCTGAGCCTGAAATCGCGGCTGCTGGAGTTTGTGCGGCGGCGGGCGGTAGAGCAAGCCAAGCGCCGCGGGGAGGCCAGAGAGGCGTTGCTGAGACTCGGCAAGGTACTGAGTCCGGATGCGCTGACGATTGGATTTGCGCGGCGGTTTGCGACTTATAAGAGAGCCAACCTGCTGCTGAGGGACATTGAGAGTTTGGCAACGATGGTGAACGATCCGAAACGTCCGGTGCAGTTTGTTTTTGCCGGGAAGGCGCATCCCAATGACGAGCCGGGGAAGCGGGTGCTGCAACAGATTGCGGAATTGATGCGCACTCCGCAGTTCGGGGATAAGTTCGTGTTTGTCGAAGACTATGACATCAACGTCGGGCGGCATATGGTGCAGGGCGTGGATGTATGGCTGAATAACCCGCGGCGTCCGCTGGAGGCTTCGGGGACGAGCGGACAAAAGGTAGTGTTGAATGGGGGGCTGAATCTTTCCGTTCTCGATGGCTGGTGGGCCGAGGCTTACGACGGCATGAATGGGTTCGCCATTGGGACGGGCAGAACCCATGCCGACATGAATGTGCATGACACACGGGATGCGGAAGACTTACACCGCGCGCTGCGGGAGGAAGTGATTCCGTTGTACTACCAGCGCGACCGCGATGGCCTGCCGCGGGGTTGGATCAAGCGCATGAAGCGAACCATACGCACGCTGGGATGGCGCTTCAATGCGGATCGAATGGTGATGGATTACACGCTGAAGTGTTATGTTCCGGCAGCCGGGGGAACGTCCAGTGATATGAGAGCTGGCTGGTGATGCCGGCGCGATGCCGACATCTAAAATCATGCGTGGGCGCCAGTCGTTCCGAAAACCGTTCCTAGCCACATTGGCGACCTTGTTCGCCGTGATTGCGATCGTCTACGGGTCCCTCTGGATGTACGCCGTGCGTCGCTCGGGCTCTCAGGTGGAACTCGGCTTCAATAACCACCACAACCCTCCGTTTGACGAGCGAACGCACTCACAATCAGTTGAGGATGTAACGGAAGGAAGCCCGGCAGAGCGCGCCGGACTGCGTCCGGGCGACCGCGTTATTGGTGTAAATGGACGAACGCTGGATACCGACATCAGTTCCACCGAAGCCTACACCCGCGGCCGGCCCGGCGATAGGGTGGAATTAACCGTGGAGCGGGCCGGTGAACCCAAGCCGCTGATGCTGCACGGCGTATTTCGAGCTGTCGCAATGAGTGGAGGGTCTGAAGGCCTCGCCCGATCCTCTGCGCTGCAAATCACGGGATCGTTTCCCATTCCGTTTCTTCTGGTAGCATTCGCCGTTCTGTTCTTGAGGCTGGAGGAACCGAATGCCTGGCTGCTGGCATTGTTGTTCTGCGCATTTGCCGCGGCGCCGCCTCTTCCTAATTCCGCGATCGTCTCTGCTCCGCTGCGCGAATTGACGTTTGCCTTTCGCGCGGTATTTGCGGGAATGCTGGGTCCGCTCTTCTATCTTTTTTTCGCCGTCTTCCCAGTGCAATCACCTCTAGACAGGCGCTTACCGTGGTTGAAATGGGTCGGGCTTTTGTACGGAGCTTGCATTGTCATTCCTGGCTTGCGGACTGGCTCTCCGAGCCTTCCAGGCGCTGTGACGAACCTGCTGGGCAGCCGCAACGCGATTTTCATTAACGAAGGTTTGAACTACGACTTACTGATTCTGGGCCTAATCTCGCTGGCGCAGAATTCATTTATGGCCGCCGTCCCGGCAGAAGCCCGGCGCAAGTCGCGAGTGATTTTGTGGGGAACGTTGGCCGGTGTCCTGCCCATCGTACTGGGACGCGCGTTATCGGATTTCACTGGATACCGCCCTTCGTTCTGGCTCGATACCGCGCTGGTGCTGGTGCTGCTGCTCTATCCACTCTCGTTCGCATATGCGGTGGTAAAACACCGCGTGCTGGAACTTCCGGTGCTGCTGCGACGCAGTGCGAGGTACGTTCTGGTGCAGAGGGGATTTATTGTGCTGATGTTCCTAATTGCGACTTGCGCCATCATCTTGTTCACTCACCTTTTCTCGCGAGTGGTGCGCACAGATCCGAATACGGGAATGGCTCTAAGCGCGGTATTCGGAATTGTATTGGCGGGGACCGCAGCGCCTTTGGTGAGGCGGGGAACGTTGCGCATCGACCGGGCCTTTTTCCGCAGCGCGTACGACTCTCGTATCATCTTGCACGACCTCGCTGAGAAAACGCGGACGGTAAGCGACCGTCGCCAACTGGCTGCGCTGCTCGAACGGCACGTGAGCGAGGCGCTGCACCCGAAAGACTTGGCGTGTTATTTCGAAGCAGGCAATGGCCGTCTCGCTGCCGTCTCCGGAACTCTCCCCGCAGCGCTCGAAACGCTCTCAGCCAGCGCATCGTTTTTTGTCGAACTCGCGCGGCGGGGGAAAGCGTGGGAAGTGCCCGCTGGCGGCGGAGAGTTAGCAGCGCTGGCTCCACTCGCGCCGGAATGCCTGGTGCCGATCCTCGGCCGTGAGAACACGCTCATCGGCATGCTCGTTCTTGGGCCGCGGCTTTCCGAGGAACCTTATTCCGGCGAGGACAAGCGTTTGCTCGAATCGGTGGCGGCCCAAGCTGGCATCGCTTTGGAGAACATAAGTCTTGCAGAAAAGATGGCGGAGCGAATGGAGGCGGATCGGCGCGTCGCTCAGGAAATGGAATTTGCCCGGCAGGTGCAGGCCAGGCTCTTTCCGCAAAAACTGCCGCCGATGAAAACACTCGAATATACGGGCGCCTGCATCCAGGCTCGGAAGGTGGGTGGGGACTACTACGACTTTTTGGAGCTTCGCCCCGGCCGTCTGGCGTTGGTGCTGGCGGACATTGCGGGCAAAGGCGTATCAGGCGCGCTGCTAATGGCCAATCTGCAAGCCAACTTGCGCAGTCAATACGCGATCGCGGTCGACGACTTGCCGCGACTGCTTGCCTCGGTCAATCGCTTGTTCTATGAGAATAGCGGCGATGCCAGTTACGCTACCTTATTCTTTGCGGATTACGACGACTCCAGCCGCAAGCTCCGCTACGCGAATTGTGGACATCTTTCCCCACTACTGCTGCGCGCCTACGCCAGTTCCCAGGGTCAGGAACCGAATGTGGAGTGGCTGCGCTCGACCTGCACCGTGATGGGATTGTTTGAGGCCTGGCAGTGCGAGATTGCGGAAGTGGAGATTGCTCCAGGTGACACCATGGTGCTCTACACCGACGGAGTCACCGAGGCCACAAACGCGGATGGGGAAGAGTTTGGCGAGTCCCGTTTGCTGGAAACCCTTGGGAGCCATTCTCTTCTTCCAGTGGAACCCCTTCTCCAAGCAGTTGTTGAGGCGGTCCAGCAATTCAGCAGTGGCAGCGAGCAGCAGGATGACATCACCCTGGTGATTGCGCGCTCCCTGGCGTAATCGGATCCGGTGGTGAACCTTCGCCAATCGTTTGTCCACGGCTGATTGCTACACCATCCGGTTCGCCGTGTCGCATTGCTCCCACTTGTTTCGTACAATGATCCGGATTCTCGGGTGAGTTCGAAATACTGATTGGATCGTCGTCACGGGACTTACGGATGAAAGGCTCGTTTACCTTAAGGCCGTGATGTTGGCGGAAGGGAGTTTGGCTGCCCCCCAGGGATTCGAACCCCGATAGCCTGCTCCAGAGGCAGGTGTCCTAGCCGTTGAACGAGGGGGCAGTGGTTAGAGCCGGCGTGCGGCCGGTGCATTATGATTCTGCAATACGATTCTATGGTTTGGGGCGGAGCGCGGTCAACAATGTTGGCGGCGTAATTTTCCCTTCTCCGGGGGTAGAATCGGCATTGAGACTTGGCCGCGAGGGGGTAACCTTGTCAACCACATTTGAGAACATCTCCAGGCCTGCTAGCGATTATGCCGAAGTGGCGCGGCGCGCGCTGGAAGCGGAGCGATGCGCTCTGCTGGTGGTGGATATTCAGGAAAAGTTGCTGCCGCCGATTTTTCAGAAGGAACAACTGGTGCGCAACGCGAAGCTGCTGATCCGGGCGGCGGATGTGCTTAAGATTCCTGCGATCGTCAGCACGCAATATGCGAAAGGGTTGGGCGGGACGGTGCCGGAGGTCGCTTCGCTGCTGCCGGAAACGGAGGCGATCGACAAGAATCTGTTCTCCTGTTTTGGCAGCGAGGTGTTTTGCACGCTGCTCAAGCGGCTGCCGGGCAAGCGCAACACGCTGCTGTTGTGCGGCATGGAAAGCCACATTTGCGTGATGCAGACGGCGCTGGCGGCGCTGCGCGAAGGTTACATCGTGCATGTCGGGTCAGATGCAGTGAGTTCGCGGACGGAATGGAATTGGAAGATTGGACTGGACCGGATGCGCGCGGCGGGGGCGGTGATCTCTTCCACCGAGATGATGATTTATGAGTTGATGCGGTCTTCGGGGTCGGCGGCGTTTAAAGAGATGCTGCCGCATCTGAAGGGATAAAGCAAACCCGCCCAAAGCGCGACCCTGGGCGGGTTCGAGTAGTGGTGCAGTTTGTTTTCTTTGCGGCCTTCGCGATAGGTTTGTACGCGTTGCGGTCGAGAGTTCTTAGAGTCTTGCCGTTGCAATCGGCATCGGTTCCGGTCTGCTCCACGGTGTTCGAACTCCAACCATCGATGCCAACCCATTCGGAGGAGTCGGTGTTCGGGGTCTTGGTGCAGTCGACGGCGGTGACGATCCACGAGCCCTGGACCTGGGTGAAGCCGGAGCCAGTCACGGCGTATCCGGCCCAGATGGTGTTGTAGGAAACCGTGACGTTGCGGATAGGATCAAAAAACGGGGGCCGGGTTCCGGGAGCGACGTAGCGGGGGCGATGTTGTTGCGGAGCGATGGTCTCTCTCGTTTGAGGCGAGGTTGCTTCACTCGAAGCTTGGCCGACAGCGACCGCTGGCGCAAGCCTCAATAAGATTACAAGAACTCCTAGGCGTGTCGATGGCATAGGCCACCCCTCTTCGTGCGGCGACCCCGCAGCGGCATCATCTTATGCGGAAATGAACGGGAGTCTTGCCGAGCTACAGATTTTTCCGGGTCCACTGGTCGACGCGTTCCAGCGCCTGCTGCAAGTTCTCCAGTGAATTGGTACGGGCGCGATTCCGGTGAGAGCATCACAAGTGAACAGCTTAAGGTTTTTTTGCAATTTGCCAGCGGAGGTGTACAATCCGGTCGGGCTCATGGTCCTCTTGAGTCGCATCTCCCCCCAAGGAATTACCAGCCGCCCTACAAAGGAGGGGCCCCCGTGTACACAAAGATGCTTTGCCATACGCTTACCCTGGCACTAACAATGTTTGCCGCGACCATGTTCCTCAGCGCGACCGGTGCCGCTCAAACAGAGAAAGTGCTTTATTCTTTCCAAGACAACGGCACGGATGGCGGTCTCCCGTACTCCGCGCTGATCTTCGACAAGCTGCACAATCTCTACGGCACGACCTCGGCCGGTGGCAGCCACTCCGGCGGTACCGTGTTCGAACTGGCTCCGTCCGCCACGGGTTGGCACGAGAAGGTGCTTTACAACTTCGCCGCCAGTGACACCGATGGAAGCTCTCCCATTGCCGGCCTCATCATGGACAAAGCCGGCAATCTCTACGGCACAACGTACTATGGCGGCGCCTACGGCGCGGGCACAGTATTCGAACTCGTCCCGCACACCGGCGGAGCATGGACTGAGGGAATCCTTCACAGCTTTAAGAACAATGGGACGGACGGCGAAAATCCCAATGGGAGCCTCCTTCCGGATGCCAAAGGAAATCTGTACGGCACAACGGTGAACGGCGGCGCTGGCGCGTCTGGAACGGTCTTCGAGGTAGTGGCAAAACCAGGTCGAGGCTGGGTCGAGAGGGTTCTCTACAGTTTCCTGGACAATGGCACGGACGGGCGCAATCCAATGGCCAACCTCGTCTTCGACACCGCAGGCAACCTCTACGGCACAACATACGATGGCGGCGGAAGCGGGAATTGCGAAAATGGTTGCGGTTCAGTTTTCGAACTGTCTCCCTCGTCGGGCGGTCCGTGGTCGGAGACCTTTATGTACAGTTTCCACACATGCTTTGGCGTCTGCGCGATATGGCCGGTAGGCGGGCTGGCTTTCGACAGCAACGGCAATCTCTACGGCACAAGCGCCCATGGCAACTTCAATTCGGGCGGGTGCGCGAATTATGACACCTGCGGTACAGTGTTCGAAATGTCGCCCGCTGGCACCGACTCCTGGTCGTACGCGGGACTATATGCTTTCGTTGGTACCCCAGACGGGATCTGGCCCGAGTTCGTCACTCCCCTTCTCGATAAAGCCGGGAATATCTATGGAACAACGTTCAATGGAGGCGCCGATTCCGTCGGTACGGTGTTTGAGGTATCGCCACAGGAGGGAGGAACCTGGACCGAGCAGATTCTGTACAGCTTCAGCAATGTCGGTACCGATGGACAGAGTCCCATGAGCAGCCTGGTCTTCGATGGCCACGGGAATCTCTACGGCACAACCCTGAATGGCGGCACTTCGGGGGCTGGAACGGTGTTTGAGATTGAACCCTGACTGGGCCGTAAAGGGCGCTGGGGCTACAGGTTCTTCTTCGACCATGCGTCGATGCGATCCAGCGCCTGCTGCAGGTTCTCCATGGAATTGGCTACGCTGAAGCGCAGGTAGCTTTCGCCGAACTCGCCGAAGGCAGTGCCGGAGAGTGCAGCCACGCCGGCCTGCTCCAGCAGAGCATCGGCGAGCGGCTTCGACTTCCATCCTGTTTTCGTGATGTTGGGGAAGACATAGAATGCGCCTTTGGGCAGGCGGCAGGAAAAGCCTTTGATTTTGTTGAGTCCGGCGACAAAGACATCGCGCCGGCGCTTGAACTCGGCGCACATGTGATCGACGGAAGTCTGGTCTCCGCGGAGGGCCTCGATGCCGGCCATTTGGGTGAAGCTGGCGGTGCAGGAATTGGAATTCGTCATCAGGCGAGTGATGTGCGCGGCCAAGTCTGGACGCATGACGCCATAGCCCATGCGCCATCCGGTCATGGCGTAGGTTTTCGAAAAGCCGTCGAGCAGGATGGTGCGCTCCTGCATGCCGGGCACGGACATGATGGAGAAATGCTGGCCCTCGAACAGCAGCCGGCTGTAGATTTCGTCCGATAGGACAAGAATGTTCCGGTCGCCGATCAGCTTGGCGACTTGCTCAACATCGCGGCGCTGCATGACGCCGCCGGTGGGATTCTGCGGCGAATTGAGAATGATGAGTTTGGTGCGGTCGGTGATGAGAGCCGCGAGTTCGCTTACGTCGAGGGAGAAATCGCGGTCCTCGCGCAGTTGGATGGGCACGGCCTTGCCGCCGACGTAGCGGATCATCGACTCATAAATGGGGAAGCCGGGGTTGGGATAAATGACCTCATCTTCTTCATCAATCAAGGACATTATGGTGAAGAAAATAATCGGCTTACCACCGGGAACAACGACTACTTCCTCGGGCGTTACTTTGACTCCGCGAGTGCGGCTGACGTAGTCGGCGATGGTCTGGCGGAGTTCGGGTAGGCCGGCGGATGGGCCGTAGTGAGTCCAACCGTGATGGAGGGCGTCGACGGCGGCTTCGATTACGTTGGCGGGAGTGTCGAAATCCGGCTCGCCGATTTCCAGGTGGATGATGCTCTTGCCCTGACGCTCCAGGGCCCGCGCTTTGTTCAGAACTTCGAAGGCGGTTTCGGTGCCCAGCCGGGACATGCGGCGGGCGAGTTGCAATTCGAATTGTGTAGTTGGTGCCATGAGGACTCGTGCTCCTGCCAGTTCACCCCAAACGGATCATTATACGCCGCGGGGTTGGCAGTCGCTTTTCGGCGTCTTCCATCGGCTCAGTTTGAAAGGGGCGGCCGTGTGCGCACGGAGATCCCTCGTCCCGCTGGTGAGAACGCGGGACTTCGGGATGACGCCGGAGGGGTGTAATGGTAGAAGATTTCAGATTTAGCTACTACCCTTCCATCAGAGGCCGCTGCGGTTCGCAGATGGGTGCCTATAATGTTGGATGCGAAGCTGCGGAATACGCGGGCTTTGGTTGGGATGAATCCACTCTCGAGGGACATCTATGCCTTCCTATTTGGACGAACTGTATGCGCATCAGGAGTGGGCCGACGCTGAACACTGGCGGGCGCTGGAAGCTCATGCTGCGGCGCTTGCCGATAAAGCAATTCGTGAAAGGCTGCACCATATCCATCTGGTGCAGGCTGCGTTTTTGTGGGTGGTGGGCGGGCGTCGCGGGCAGTTTGTGATTACCAAGGCGGAAGACTACGCGAACATTGCAGATCTGAAAGCCTTTGCCCGGAGGTATCACGCGGAAATGGCGGCGAAACTCGGCGGGATGGATGATGTCGCTTTGGCGGAGACCATTGAGGTGCCGTGGTTCCAGCCGGCGCTGAAAATCAGCGTGCGCCACGCGCTGACGCAGGCGGCGATGCACAGCCATTACCATCGCGGGCAGAACGCAACGCGGTTGCGCGAACTGGGCGGGGTGCCTCCGGGCACGGATTTTATTGAGTGGTTGCGGCAGGGGCAGCCGGGGCCGAGGTGGGAATGATGGTCCTCACGGTCGGCGAGCACGGATGGCCCAGGCGCGTGCGGGCAGGTCAATTCTTCCCTGGGCATTTAGCGGGAGTGCGGCTTGCACGCGCTGGCGAATCGCGGTTTGGATGGACTCGGGGCGGGTCGCGAGATAGTTGGGCGCTGAGCCTTGCCCGGTCAGCAGTGGTTCCCAGTAATCATCAAAGTTTGCAAAGCTGGTTACTACGTCGATGGCATGCAGAGTTGAGTCTTCCAGTTTCGTTTGTTCGAAGAGACCACGCAGCCCCTCTGGCGTACACATTGGAAAGCGGCGAGCCTGGTCAAAGGAGGCGGCTTCGTCGTCGATTGCTATGGCCGCATCCCAGAACTCACGGAGGAATCTTGCGCCTTGAGCGTAGTCCCAAACGTAGACTGCGATGGCGCCGCCGGGCTTGGTGACGCGCTGGAGTTCGTCGAGTCCGCGGGCGGGGCTTGGAATGTAGTTCAAACCCAGGCCGCATACGGCAACGTCGAAAGTGGAGTCGGGGAACGGAAGTGACATTGCGTCTCCGGTTTCGAAGGTGACGTTGGGGCGGGCGCGATGCTGGCGCGCGAAGGTTATCTGATCGGAAGAGACATCCACTCCCACGATGCCGATAGCGGAGTTGTGTTCAGCAATAGTTTCGGTCAGGACACCGCTTCCGCAGCAAACATCGATCCATCGCAGGCCGACGGGGAGGTTGAGCCACTTGAGAAATTCTTGCGCGAGCAAGCGGCTCCAGCGTCCCATCCATTGGTCGTAATCGGAGCCGGAAGTCCATCGATCGATATTTATAGAGCGGTTTATTGGGCTGTTCATCGGGCGGAATCCCTTCGGGGCGGCTGTGCACGGCTGAAGAATCTGCGGACGCCTCGCAGCGCAGCGCCTAAAGGCGCGACTGATAACGTGGCACTTTCGGTATGCCTGAAGGCATACCCTGACACGAGTCTTGAGTTTTTCCGCAAACGCTGAAGCCTTCCCTGCAAAAACGATTTAGGAATCGATCATCGTTAGGATCGATCATCGATCTCCGGGAAAATCGGAGATTATTCCGAGACGCTGTGTTCTTCGTTCTGCGAACGGAGGACGCGGTCGACGGAGTAGGGGGCGCGGTGGCGGGGTTCGTGGTAGTGGCGGACCTGCATTTCGCCGAGCAGGCCGATGGCGAGCAGGTTCAAGCCGCCGAGCAGCAGACCCATGGAGGCCATCATCAGCGGACCGTGTGCGCCCATGACAGGAACATGCCGCAGGAATTTTTCCGCTGCCAGCCAAACCACAAGAGCGCTGCCGCTGAACATGCTGACGACGCCCAGAGTGCCGAAGAAGTGCAGCGGGCGCGAAAGATAGCGGAGCAAAAAGCGAATCGTAATGAGGTCGAAGAAAACGCGGAAGGTGCGGGAAATGCCGTAGTGCGAAACGCCGCGCTCGCGGTTGACATTGCGGATGGGAACTTCGCAAATCGAGGCGCCATACCACGAAGCCAGCGCTGGAATGAAGCGGTGCAACTCGCCATAGAGCGGGACTTGCTCGAGGATCTCGCGGCGATAGGCTTTGAAGGTGGTGCCAAAGTCGTGAATATCGACGCCGCTGAGTTTCGCCATCAGCCAGTTGGCGATGCGGGAGGGAATGCGGCGCATCCAGAAGTTATCGATGCGAACCTTGCGCCAGCCGCTGACGATGTCATAACCAGCGGCAATTTTTTCCAGAAAAATTGGAATGTCGGCGGGATCGTGTTGCAGGTCGCCATCCATGGCGATGATGTATTCGCCGCGGGCATGATCGAAACCGGCGGCCAGTCCAGCGGTTTGGCCGAAATTGCGGCGGAGCTTGACCACAGTGACGCGGCTATCGACCGCGGCGATCTCGCGCAACATGGCGAAAGTGTGGTCGCTGGAGCCGTCATCCACCAGCACGATTTCGAATGTCTCGCCCGCCGTCTCCATCACCGCTTTCAGGCGGTCGTAGAGGTCGGTGACGTTCTCTTGCTCATTGTGCAGAGGGACGACGATGGAGTATTTGGGCACAGTCTTTCTATTATAACGCGAAACCAGTTCTCAGTTCCCAGTTCTCAGTCGGTTACCCTTGGGGTTCCGCTGGGAACTGGAAACTGAGAACTTGCTTTATCAGCCTTGCTCTTTGAGCTTTAGCCGGGACTTGTTTTCTTCCATGAACTTCTTCAAATCTTCAGCCGCCCCTAGAAGCCGGTTCCACTGCTCGTAATACAGCGTGACGGGAAATCGACCCAAGCCGTAGACACTGACACCACCCTTTTCACCCACTTTGAAAATCAGATCTCCGCTGCGCTTCTTGGTCTCTACTTCTTTTTCCAACTGCGACAATCGGGCTTTCAGTTCTTCATAGGTTGGTTCTGTCATGAGTTTCCTCGGGGTTGAAGTCTGAAGGCTGATTCTACAGGAACTTGACCTTGCGCACGGGTTGCCCGTTGCCGGGCAACTTTCTAAGGCAAGCCGGAATCCCAGTGCGGGAACGATCCGCGCTCGTAAAGGATTGTAAAACCATGCCTTGGGACCGGGAGGTTTACGGGCTGGCTGTTAGAATGGCACTATAGCGTGGGTTTTCTCGTGACATACCTTTTCTTCTTAGGAGAGATGCTTGCGGATGAAGTTTGTCGTAAAGCTAACAGCTTTCCTTGCGCTCGCGGGCGCTTCTTCCTTAATGTCGGCTGGGCAGCAGACCACTCCGCCGGTAAATTCTGATTCCTCCGCGCAAATTCAGCCACAGGGAACGAACCAGACCGCTTCGCCGCAGCAGAGCTCGCCGCAATCTGCCGCTCCCGCGCAATCTTCTTCCCAGCAATCTTCTTCCCAGCAATCTTCTTCTCAGCAACCCTCTTCTCAGCAACCCTCGGACAAAAGTAAGAACGCGCCGAACACCAGCGGAAAGGTCGAAGGCACCTCGAACGATCGCCTGTTCTATACGTTGCCGAATTTCCTCACGCTTCAGGGCAAGGGCCAACTTCCTCCGATGAGCGTTAAGGACAAATACAAGGTTGTGGCCCTGGGAACGTTCGATTATGTGGAGTATCCCTGGTGGGCGGTGTTAGCCGCTCTCTCCCAGGCGTTCGATGGTGAGCCCGCCTTCGGGCAGGGGTGGGGAGCTTATGCCAAGCGCTACGGGGTGACAGCGGGCGACAGCATGGTTGAGAACTTCATGGTGGGCGCGGTTTTTCCCTCCGCCCTTCATCAGGACCCGCGCTACTACCAATCGGGACAGGGCGGATTCTTGCGGCGCACGGAGTATTCGGTCAGCCGCATTTTTGTGACCCGGACTGACTCCGGCCACAAGCAATTTAATTATTCCGAGATTTTCGGCGCCGCCACCGCCGCGGCAATCTCGACCTACAGCTACCATCCCTCGAGCACGTACGTCAGCACACCCAACAACCCGCACGAGTTCGTTGGCTCCGATAAGACCTTGTCCAACACGATCGATACCTGGGGAACCCAGTTGGGGCTCGATACGATAACCCTGGTCGTGAAAGAGTTCTGGCCCGATATTCATCGCAAGATGAGCCACAAGCACAAGAGCGAGGTGGCGCCGGCCGTCAGTACAAAACCGTAGCTGGTCTCGCAGCGCCTGAAGGCGCACTCGATAATTCGGCTTGCGGTATGCCTGAAGGCATACCCTGATACGAATCCTGATACCAATCCCTGATACGAATCTCAATACCGAGCTTGCGCTATATCGCTGGGGTGGCTTCGGGCTTGAAGATAACGCCCTGGCTGGTTCTGCTGTTCATGACGACGCGCATGGGTGCATTGAAGCGCAGATGGCGGACGCATCCGTCCTCATTCACGGAAGGCTGCTCGCTCAACCACTCCCAGTCGACCGAACCTTCCCCGGCATCGGGATTGACGGTGAAGTAGCCGATTTGAAAAGCGGTGAGGTTCTGGAAGAAATGGCTGCCCTGCGAAGGGGTAACGCGAAAATCGCGGAAACCCGCCTCGACAATGACGCGCGCGCCAGAAATTTCGTCCCACTCCACGGGAATGCCGAGCCAGGGATCGTTCGATCCCCAGCGACCTACTCCAATCAGCAGGTACGGCCGGGTTTCGGCGTTGAGCAAGCTATTGAAGTGGGCCACCGCTTTGGCTACCTCCTGGCTGCGGCTGCGCTCAAAACGCTGCGAATCGACGACCACGACGTCATACAAATTCTCGATGCGGCCATTGCCCAGCACTTTGCTGCTTTGGCAAAGCAACTGGCGCGGTTCCACATCGCCGACCGACAGATCCTGATGATCGCGTGAAAGAGTGAGCGGACGGATTTGCAGGAAGCCGAACTCTGCCGCTTCGCCGGGTCGCCCTGGCAAGCGTACGGCAAACTCGATTTCCACCGGAATACCCAGAGCATCTTCGCCTGCTCGTACCAGCGTCTGCAGAATCGTGGCTAACGGAAACAATTCATGTTTGAGCATGGGCGCGAAGCTCACAATGCGAACTCCGGGCCGGCTCACTCCGTCATAGACGGCCTGATTGTCGACTGAATAGGTGGAGCCGACGGCAGGCAGAGTACCGTCCGTCTCCGCCGAGTCGAGACCGAAACGCATCTCGTGCAGATGCCCGGGGCGGCCTTCGGGAACGCCATTTAGCGAGAGCGCCCAGAACTCCGTCTGCGAATTGGCGAGGATATCGTCGACCGAAGAGAATTGCAGCAGGTTCTGGGGATAGCGCGGGCAAAAGGTCAGACACTTGCCGCCATCGACCACGGCCCGGCCCAATCCCAAAGCCACGGCGGCAATCCCATCGGCGAAGGTCATGGGCGGGACAGGATAGAAATTGTGCGAACGGACCACGCCAGAAAAATCAGGATAGAAGCGCTGGCCGTGCACCGAGCCCACAAGTTGTTGGACGATCACCGCCATTTTTTCTTCTTCCAGACGGTAGGGAGTGGCGCGAACATAGGCCTTGGCGTGACGGCTGAAAGTGGAGGCATAGACGCGCTTAATGGCGTCAATCAGCTCCGCCAGACGCAGGGCAGGATCGGCGGACTGATTGCCCAGCATGAAGGTTTCGTAAACTCCGGTGAAAGGCTGGTATTGCGAATCTTCGAGAAGGCTGGAAGAACGCACGGCGAGCGGATATTCCACTTGCTCCAGGAAGGCTTTCAAGTCTTGCTGCAACTTTTCGGAAATAGGAGCGGCCAGAAATTTCTGCAGAATTTCGGCATCGTCCTCGCATTGCAGAGCGAAATCCAGCAGATTGTTTTCTGCCATGAATTGATCGAAGGCATCGGTGGCCAGGACCAGAGCAGGAGGCACGGCGATGCGAATGCCGGGAAAGCGCCGTATGATGCGATTCTTGCGCAGGAGATGGCGCACGAATGCGAGCCCGCGCGCCTTGCCTCCCAGCGAGCCGGCTCCGATGCGGAGAAAGCCCGATTCCGATGGCTTGAAGGTATCGGCATTGAAGTCGCCGATCAGCAGTTCGCTTTGTTCGCGCCGGTAATCATTGATCGAATCGATCAGGTCGCTGCGCAGGTGTTCCGGTCCGGAAAAGTCGGACACCTTGCGGGGCCGCAACTTCGCGGCCAGAGCGAATTCGGTTCGCGCCATGAGCCAATGGGAAAAGTGGTTGCTCTGGGCGTGATAGGTGAGGCTTTCGGGCGGGACGGTTTGCAACTGTTCTTCCAGTTCATTCAAATCTTTAGCGCGGCCGACTTCCGAAAGATCCGGCAGACGAAATACAAAATCGCCGAAACCAACATGCTCGGTGAGAATGCGGCGCAGATCTTTCAGCAGAGTGGGGGAACGTTTGCGCAGAAACGAATATCCTGCCGCCAGGGCGCGGGGACGGAATTCTGTGCGGCTGGTTTGTAAGACTACGGGAACATCCGGCACCAGAGCCTTCATGAGTCGCGCCAGTTCGAAACCGGCTTCCGGGCTCAGTTTGCCTTCCCAGGGGAACTCCACGTCGGAGACGAGGCCGATGAGGTAATCGCGATACTCCTGCACCAACTGGGCGGCATCCTCAAAGTTAGAGCTCAGCAGAATCTTGGGGCGGGCCTGCATGCGGACGAGTTTGTGAGCGACGTTGATGCCTTCCTGAATCACGCGCCGCGACTGCTTGATCAGCTCGGTGTAAATCACCGGCAAGAACGACGAGTAGTAACGGATGTTGTCTTCCACCACCAGCAACACGGGCACTCCCATGGCGCGCGTGTCGTGCAAGACGTTGCGTTTGTCTTCGATGTATTTGACGATGGCGATGAGAATGCGCGCATTGCCCTGCCAGAGGAAAATCCGCTCGATGTCGGTGACCGGATTTTTGCCAATGAAGTTCTTGATGGCGCGGTAATCGTAGGCGAGCACAACCACTGGGACGTCGAGGCCGGAACTCTTGACCTCGCGGGCGAGTTCGGCAGCGGTCATGTCGCCGACGGCGAGATTGGTGACGATGAGGTTGAAGCGCGGCTGGGAGCGGGCCAGATCCAACGCTTCGGCGCAGCTTGAAACATGGGTGATGCCGGGAATTTGTTGCAGGTTGAGTTCGAGTGATTCGTCGATCAAGAGCTCGTTGAGGCGGCCGTCTTCGCGGAGGATGAAGGAGTCGTAGAGGCTGGAGACGAGCAGGATGTTCTGGACTTTGAAGGGCATCAGGTTGTCGAAGCCTTCGAGGCGGGCTTCGGCGTCGAGGAGGGGCTCGGCGATGGGGCGGGTGGTCATGGCGAGTGCGTGAACAGGCAATCATACGCCGTGGAAAGAAGGACATTCCTTGGCTAAGAAAAAAGGGTACTGTCTGAAATCTGCAGACACCACCGAAAAAAGACGTTCCAAATCGCGGGCACCGAGGCGCCGCTTTTTCATCGGCGCCGGGCGTGCTGGCGAAGCGCGGCGATCAGGCCCTTGCGGCGAATCTCAGCCGCTGGAATTTCGACTTTCGGGCCTTTGGCCGCGGCGGCAAGTTCCTGCTCAAGATTCCTGAGGCGGCGTTCCTTGTCCTGACGAATCAGGTCCCGGACATATTCGCTGGGCGTACCCCAGTCGCCCGTCGCAACTTGCCCTTCGACATATTCTTTGAGAGCTTCGGGGAGCGAGATATTCAACGAGGTCATCGGCATGACTTCATAATATGACAGTTTATGAAGGTAGGCAAAATGTCCAGACACGAAGCCCGAGACCCGAAGAGTGTTCGAGGCGGGCTTCGGCGTCGAGGAGGGGCTCGTACAGAAAGTCAGAATCCCCACCCGCTTGCCCTAGGCTGTTTTCGGCTTCACGTCCGCCACGCGGACGATCAGGCGCTTGCCAAGAGCTCTCGCCGCGCGACTCATCGTATCGAGCGTCACCGAGGCATTCCGGGGATCGAGAAGACGATCCAATTGTGAGCGGCTGGTGCGGAGTTCCTTGGCCATGGCTTGTTTGGTTTTGCGCTGCCGTTTCATCTCTTGTTCCAGTTGCCAGGCCAATACTCGCTTAGTAGCAACGGCCTCGACCTCTTCGCGGATGCCTTCTTCTTCCAAGAAACTGTCGAAGCTCGATCCGCTATGATCAAACCGCTTGCGATTCCTGTTCGCGCTCATTCCACTCCCCTTTGATGCTTACTCTTGTTGCTTCTCGCCAGCGCCAGGTCATCATTCGGCGTTTTCTGAGTCTTCTTGATGAAACCGTGCAGCAGAACCATCCGGCTTCTTTTGTCGACGTAGAAAAGCACTCGTGCAATTCGGCCCTGAGTGACGATTGTCCGCACCTCGTAGATGCCGTTCCCTAGAGGCCTGCAAACCGGCATGCCTACCGGCCAACCGTACTCCACGCTCTTGATATCCTCTCCGATTCGCTTTCGCACATCTGGGGAAAGCGATCTCAGCCATTCGCGTACCGGTTCGCCGCCTGCCTCGGTACGGAAGAAGATCGCAGGAACTCGCTTGCCGTCTTTCTCCGCAGAATCCGCATTTCTATATCTATTGGCAGAAGGCTCAGGGTTTCCGTCATTGGGGTATTGTACCATACATGGTACATTCCGCAAAAACTCAACTTGAAAATCAAAATCCCCACCCTGTCCCTGCAAAAGGCGCAGGGACAAGGGTGGGGGCACCCTCAGCATTCCAATTCCAGCCAACGCGGGCGAGGGCGCCCGCGCCACATAAACCGACTACACCAGTCCTTGATCCAGCATTGCATCGGCTACTTTCAGGAAGCCGGCGATGTTGGCGCCGTTGACGAGGTTGCCGGGCGTGCCGTATTTCTCGGCCGTTTCGTAGCAGTTGCGGTGGATGGCGATCATGATTTTGTGCAGCTTGTCATCCACTTCCTCGCGGGTCCAGGAAATGCGCGCGCTGTTTTGCGACATTTCCAGGCCTGACGTGGCTACGCCGCCCGCATTCGCCGCCTTCGCCGGACCATAGAGAATCTTGGCTTCCAGGAAGAGCTTGGTGGCTTCGAGCGTGCTTGGCATGTTGGCGCCTTCTGCCACTACCTTGATGCCATTCTTCAACAAGTTCGCCGCGTCTTTTGCGGTGATTTCGTTCTGCGTGGCGCTGGGGAACGCGCAATCCGCCTTGATGTTCCACAGCGGGTTGTGCTCCAGCTTGACGTCGGTGGGCATGAAGATCGCCTTCTTGTAGCGGTCCGCATAATCGCGGATACGCCCGCGCTTCACGTTCTTCAGCTCCAGTACATAGGCCAGCTTCTCGCGATCGATGCCATCCGGATCGTAGATCACGCCGTTCGAATCCGAGACGGTCACCGGCTTCGCGCCGAAGTCGAGCAGTTTCTCGATGGTGTATTGAGAAACATTGCCGCTGCCGGAAACCAGACAGATCTTGCCTTCCAGCTTATCTTTGCGGCTCTTCAACATTTCTTCGGCGAAATACACGCAGCCATAGCCGGTGGCTTCCGGACGAATTAAAGATCCGCCCCAGTTCAGGCCCTTGCCGGTAAGAACGCCGGTGAACTCATTGCGCAGCCGTTTGTACTGGCCGAACAAGTAGCCGATTTCACGCCCGCCCACACCGATGTCGCCGGCGGGAACGTCCGTGTCCGGGCCGATGTGGCGCTGCAGTTCGGTCATAAAGCTTTGGCAGAACCGCATCACCTCATTGTCGCTCTTGCCTTTGGGATCGAAATCCGATCCGCCTTTGCCGCCGCCCATGGGCAGCGTGGTGAGCGAATTCTTGAACACCTGCTCGAATGCCAGGAATTTCAAAATGCCGAGGTTGACCGAGGGATGGAAGCGCAGGCCGCCTTTGTAGGGGCCGATGGCGCTGTTCATCTCAATGCGGAAGCCACGGTTGACTTCAACATTGCCTTGATCATTCGTCCAAGGCACACGGAACATCAACACGCGCTCTGGTTCGACAACCCTATCCAGAATGCGGTTTGACTGATACTCGGGATGCTTTGCCAGAACTAACCGGAGAGAATCAAACACTTCCCGGACCGCCTGATGAAACTCAGGTTCGGCTGGGTTCTTCGCTTTAACGCTGATCATCACATTTTCAATGTAGTCGCCTGGAGCTTTGATTCCAGGCGATGTCAGAGTGCCAGAAGTCATAGTCCTACCTCCGTAGGTATGTCATTTACTAATCCGCTTTCATTCTGCGCTTCTTGCCGCAGCATACAAGGTCATGGAACACTTGGCGGGGTGATCATTGTCACGTCGTATTCGTTCGTAGAATCAGGGAGTTACGGCGAACTCCGGCCGTGCGGAAAAGACCGCTCCGCCATGGAAAAGCATACGCCTTA
Source organism: uncultured Acidobacteriaceae bacterium (assembly GCA_963818865.1). Taxonomy (GTDB): domain Bacteria; phylum Acidobacteriota; class Terriglobia; order Terriglobales; family Acidobacteriaceae; genus Sulfotelmatobacter. The sequence goes on along the minus strand of CAWFTQ010000007.1, from coordinate 359,576 downwards.
GGCGGCTGCAATCCAATTATTGTTCTTTATACCCTTGGCTCTGATTCACTTTTGGAACCCCGGTGGCGGACCAAGCTTGTCGATTGACCGGTGACAATCGGAGGAGTAGTGTTTCTGCAATTTCGACAAAGCGTCCGATAGGGCCAAGTTTCAGGAGGGGGGACAGTCTGGCGAATGGGTTGGCTTTGCAGTAAACAGCGAAAACCACGGGTTACCGGAGGAGCGAAATGTTTTGTACGCAATGCGGGGCCAATAACACAGATAGCGCAACGGTTTGCGCACAGTGTGGCCGGAGTTTAGCGCCGGCGCCTTCCCTTGCAGTGCCAGCGCCTCCGCTAGTTCAGACTCCTGTGGTCTACGTGCCGAACTATCTCGTGTTCGCGATTCTGGCCACCGTGCTGTGTTGTTTGCCTACGGGCATTGCGGCCATTGTCTATGCCGGACAGGTCAATGGAGAGCTGCAGGCTGGAGATATTGCGGGAGCGCAGGCCGCTTCCAAGAACGCAAAGATGTGGTGCTGGATCTCGTTTGGCGTCGGACTGGCGTTCAGCTTAATTTATGGGATCATCGTGGCGGCGGGAATCATGAGCCATATGAACCACTAGAACAACGACAGCCTTATGCCATATTTTCGAAAACAACGATTGCTGGGTGGAATGCTTGCGGTGTTTGCGGGGGCAATCGCGATGCTGGATTTTTTCGATCCGGCGACATCGGGAGTGTTTCCGCCGTGCCCGCTGCGATATTTGACGGGGTGGTATTGTCCCGGGTGTGGGTCGTTGCGTGCCATTCATCAGTTGCTGCATGGGAATTTGAGTGCGGCGTGGGCGCTGAATCCGCTGACCGTTGTGTTGCTGCCTTTTCTCGCGTATGGAATGGCCTCTTACGCGTTCTTCCAGATTCGCGGGCAACATTTGCCAAGGCTCTTCATGCCGGCGGTTTGGATCCGCGCGCTTTGTGCGGTGATTATCCTGTTTGGCATCGCGAGGAATATTCCGGTCCATCCCTTTGACTTGCTGGCTCCAGCAGGAAGCGTCCTTCGTTAAGCGCCGGTGAGTTAATTCTTGCGGCAGTCTTCACAAACGCCGTAGATCTGGAAGGTGTGGCGGGTTGTCGTGTAGTTGTGCCGGCGTCCGATTTCCTGTTCCAACTGGTCCACTTCGCGGGAAAAGAATTCCACTGAACTGCCGCACTCGGTGCAGACCATGTGGTGATGGCTGCGCCGGTTGTACTGGTGCTCGTAACGGGCAATGCCGTCGTGGAAGGCGACTTCGCTGGCCAATCCGCACTCGGCCAGCAGCTTGAGCGTGCGGTAAACCGTGGTGTAGCCGATGCCGGGGTCTTTCTTCTGCACCAGGCGGTGCAGTTCGTCGGTGGAGAGATGGTCGCGGGTATCGAGAAAGGTGCGCAGGATCGTGTCGCGTTGCGCGGTCTGCTTCAGGCCGACACGCTTGAGATGCTGATGAAGGATTTCCTGCGCTTCGCGCACCATCTCGCGCGAGATGGAGGGCTGATCATCGATGCGGCTTTGCGGGATGCGCTTCTGCAGCATGAAGGGACAGGATAGCACTGGGCAAGTTGAAAATGAAATTCATTTTCAAGAGCATGAGGGCGTGAGCGGTCTAACGATTTCCTGGCCTAACCGCACTTTCGTCCTCTTCCCTGCGCCACAGCGCGAGGCCGTTGGCTCCCAGAGCTAACTTCCCAAGCGCCGCGACCTGAGTCGCCTCGACCGGCTTCACTGTGAAATCCGCAGCGGAGGCGCCTTCGGCGTTGCCTGCGGTTTGTCCGGCATTGATCGGCTGGTTGGCGACGGTCTCGTAAGCGTATCCCGTCAGATGAGCTTCCCAACTGCGCAGATTACCCGCACCACCGTGGAATTTAACGGTAAACCGCGCCCATCCGTAATGAGTTTCTCCATTGATTTGAAACTGCAAACCGAGATAGCGATTTTGCACGCGGTTAAACGAGCCGAAGTAGTAAGGCCTTCCCTCGAAGCGCTCCTCAAGGGCCATTTGGGCATGTCCTGGCAACCATCCGTGCCGTTCCTGCGAGGGACCGATTCGGCTTCCGGGGACCAACGCTGCGGCATAAATGAATGTGCTCAGGCAAGAAGGATAGGCGCAATTAATTCGGTTCTGGGACGCCGCCGGCTTCACAAAAAGAGACTGCCTCGAGATCACTCCGGGCGATTCGAAAGAACGGTGGTCGGCGATAATGAAATCGATGATACCGTCCTTGTTCAGGTCAAGACCGTAGCTGCCTACGGTTAAGTTCACGGTTTGATCGGCGGGCGTGTACACAATTTCCGCGCTGGAGGGTTGCCCGAGCGCGAGCATGCTCACACCCGCTGCACCCGCGGCAATGGCGTAGGTGTTGAGGCGCTCATAGACTGAGGCGCGAGCGGACGGAGTTTTGCCAGAGCGAGCTTTCCGTTTCATGCCGCGCCTCCAGAGCATGCTATAGAAGCGCTTACAATATCTTCTCGTCGCCACAGGGCAATGCCATCGGAGCCGAGGGCCAACTTTCCCAGTGTTGCGATGTGAATCGCATCGGGCATCCGTCGCAAGGAAGCGTCGGACTCATCGCCATCCGTACTGCCTTTTGTCTGCCCCGCGACAATCGACTTGCCCGCGACGGTCTCATAGGCATATCCGGTCAGATAAGCTTCCCAGGTGCGGTCCTTTGGCGGACCGCCATGGAACTTGACCGTCAGGCGTGCCCATCCATAATGAAGCTCTCCGCTAATTTTGAACTTCAGTCCAAGATACCGATTAGTGACATTGACCCAAGGACCCCCGTACGTGAGGGTCCCGAGCTTAGGCAGCTCCTCAAATGCCATCGGAGCGTTGCGGCCCAGCCATCCCTGACCGCGAACGTTCCCGATCTGACTCCCCGGCCTTAGCGCGACCGCATAGTAAATGGAGGCGCAGTTTGATGTGGAACACACTACCGCGTTGCCCGTTGCCCCCTTTGCCCACAAAATCTGAGAGGTCCGATCTTGGTTGATGCCGGGTCGCTCGGCAATCGTGAAGTCAACGATTCCGTCGCCGTTGACATCGAGCCTGTACGTGCTGCCCCGGCCGATCACTGCATTTACGGGTGTATATACGATCTCCGCTTGCGACGGTGGCGCAAGCGCCAGCAGGCTCACACCAGTTGCTCCCGCGGCCAGGGCATACGTAGTTAGGCGATGATGAACGATCGGGGAAAGCTCCGATGGGCGCTCGCGGGATCGCGAGGATAACTTCATGGCGAGCCTCCTTTGGCAAGGGGCAAGATTGTCCCACGGAACGAATGGGGAGTCAACAACTCGTGACCAAGCCGACTTTCTGCGATGTTGGGACGGCGGAGGGGTTTGCCGCGATTTGTTTCGTAAGCAAACACCCCCTACAATCGAGTCTCTTCATGAGCACTCTTACTGCGACTGGCGTTCCGGCTTCCCGGCGTTCAACCGGGCTACGAATTTTTTCTTGGCTGGTCTTGGTGCTCGGTCTTTTGATCGCTGGACTGATCGGCTACGCGTATTTCATAGCCCGCTCTGCCCTGCCCCAGCTTGACGGAAACATTTCCGTGAAGGGTTTATCGGCGCCGGTGAAGGTTACACGGGACGGGCATGGAGTTCCGGCCATCGAGGCTGCCACTTTGGAGGATTTATTCTTTGCTCAAGGCTACGTGACGGCGCAGGACCGGCTGTGGCAGATGGACGTGATGCGGCGCTTCGGAGCGGGTGAACTATCCGAAGTTCTGGGCGAAGATACACTCAAGATCGACCGCGAGCAGCGCATCCTTGGATTGCGGGCAGCGGCGCAAAAATCTCTGGGCACGGCGAGCCCGCGCGATCGCTTGTACTTTGACGCTTACGCCCGCGGGGTGAATGCCTTTATCGAAGCGCGCGGCAATGCGCTGCCCATTGAGTTCCATATTTTGAAATACCGTCCGAAGCCCTGGCAGGCGGAGGACTCCATCGTCATCGCAAATCAGATGGTGAAAGACCTCAACTACTACGCTTTCGGAGACACGCTGGCGCGAGAGAAAATTCTGGCCAAGCTGGGGCCTGAACTGACGGCCGATCTATACGTGAACCGGTCGTGGCATGATCGTCCTCCGACCGTGATGCGGCAGGACCTGAGCGATCAGCCGAATCAGGGCGATTCTGGCGACAAGGACGACGACGATGACGACGATGACGATTCCGGCCCGGACAATGCGGTGACGCAGGGCGGGGGTGGGGTCGAAATCTGGGCGCAACACGCACCGGAAGCGGTTAACGGATCGAACGACTGGGTGGTCTCGGGAGCGCACACGGTCACGGGCAAGCCGCTGCTCTCAAACGATATGCACCTTGGGCACCAGATGCCGAACCTGTGGTATGAGGCGCATCTGAAGTGTGGAAGCATGGATGTTGCGGGCGTGACATTGCCGGGAATGCCGTATGTCATCGTGGGACACAATCAGCGCATTGCCTGGGGATTCACCAACGTGGGGCCTACGGTGGCGGATGCTTTCATCGAGAACTTCAACCCTCAGGGCGCGTATCAGACGCCGCAGGGCTGGCAGCAGCCGCAACATCGCGAAGAGGTGATCCATGTGAAGGGGAAACCGGATGTCAGCGTCGATGTGAAGATTACGCGGCATGGGCCGATTATTTCGGAATTGATTCCGGGCGAAACGCGACAGGTGGCGTTGCGCTGGACGCTTTACGATGGGCTGCACATGCCGTTTTTCGATGTGGACACGGCGCTGAACTGGGAAGATTTTCGCAAAGCGTTTTCGCAACTCGACGCTCCGGGACAGAATGTGGTTTATGCCGATGTCGACGGGAACATTGGGTATCAGACCACGGGTCACATTCCGATCCGTGCGGCCGGCGATGGCGGTCTGCCGGTCAGCGGGGCCGACGATGCCCATGAATGGATCAGTTACATTCCGTTCGACAAGCTACCGCGTATCTACAATCCTCCGTCGGGAATCATCGCAACGGCGAACGGGCGCATCGCGCCGGACGACTATCCCTATTCCATCAGCGCGGAGTGGGAGGCGCCGTGGCGCACGGCGCGGATTTATCACGTGCTGGAGTCTGGACGGAAGTTCGCAGCCGCGGACATGCTTGCGCTGGAGAACGATATTCAGTCGGAGAACGATCTGTTTGCCGCCGAGCGTTTCGTATATGCGGTGGACCATGCTGCCAAGCCGTCGGAGCGGGCGAGGCAGGCGGCTGATTTCATGCGTAACTGGGATGGGCGCATGGCCGCGTCATCGACAGCGGCGACGATCGCCGTACGCTCCGGTCAGGAACTGACGCGGCTGCTGCTCGAACCCCGCCTGGGATCGGCCCCGGCAGATCCGAAACAGCAGGAAACAACGTTAAGTTGGAAAACCTATCATTGGGAAATGAGAACGGTATGGCTGCAGAATGTCATGCTGCATCAGCCCAAGCGCTGGCTGCCGGAAAAATATCCGAACTACGATGAATTGCTGACCGCGGCGGTAGAGGCCGCGGTGAATAGTTCGGATGCGCCGAAGGATTTGGGATCGTGGCATTGGGGACGGGTCAACGCAGTAGACATTGAACACCCCGTCCTGGGAAAAATCCCCGGCTTGCAGGGTTGGACGGCGCCGGGCATCAAGGAACAATCGGGCAGCGGATATACGGTAAAAGCTGTGACCCGCCATCATGGACCGTCCGAGCGGTTCACCGCGAACCTCGCCGATCTCGATGAATCCACACTGAACACGGTTACCGGCCAGGGCGGAAACTTCCTCAGCCCCTACTATATGGATCAATGGAAGGCCTGGTATGAAGGCTCCACGTTCACGTTACCTTTCACGCAGCAGGCGGTGGAAGCGAGCGGCACGCACCGGTTGGTGCTGGAACCGGGGAGATAAGTCCGGGCTGCGGCATCAGAAAAAATCGATAGCCTTCACGTCGATGACGTAGCCAGTGATGGTGACGGTTCCGGTTTCCGGAATATTCGTGTCGTTCGCGTTATCCAAGAGCAAACTGTCGATGAGGGTGTCATAGACACGCAGGTTGCCTCCCTCGGCTACGTACTCCACATCGCGAGTGCTGAAGCTTTGCAGGCCGGTCACATCTCCGTTGTCGGGGGGAATGACGACGCTCGCATTCAGGGTGTCGTAAATAGAGAGGCAGCCGCGCACTTCGCCCTGAGGATTGTTGACATTGCCGACATTGGTGCAGCCCTGCGAACCTACAAAGAGCTGGCCGTTCAATGGCATGTCGATGCGGTCATGGTAGCCGTCGGTGATTACGGCACTGCCGGTAACGGTCATGGAACTGAGATCCACGAAATCGAGGCGTCCGCAGGTAGTGGCCGCCGTGGTTTCGCCTGTACACGCACTGTTGGTAGGAGAATTGCCGGCCACGTAGAGGGTTGTGCCGGTAAGATATCCGATGGTTGCGCCGTCCACGGGAACGGCCGCCCCGGCTGTGGGCGGAGTCGTACCCAGGTTCAGAACCTGCACGCTGGCCTGAGTTCCTCCGCATTCGGCGCCGCAGTTCAGGATGTAGGCGGTGCTCCCACTGAAGAATCCGTAGACGGGACGGTCGAACCCCGGAACCGTAACCGTTACCGGACTGTCTATGTTAACCAAAAGAGGCGAGACGACGGTCACAGCATCCGAGTCGTTGCTGAAGGCCAAAAGCTGGGTTCCAGTGGCGTTCGATACCACGGTTTGCGCATTCGGCACACTGATTGTAGCCGTGATGCCTCCGGACGTAAGATTCATATCGACTACCGCACCCGGCGAGGAGCCGACGAACGGAGTCGCGGGCACTGCGGCAAAACCGAGGCCGGGTAGCGGTACGACCATGCTGGTGGTCGGGCCGGCCAGTTGTATGCTTCCGATCAGTGATTCTTTTGTCGTATTGACCACATCGACCCTGTTGGTCAAGGAATCGAACGACAACAAAGTTGAACGGTCCGGAGAAATCGCCATGAGCCCGGGTGCACTCCCTGCGCTGATCTCGCCCCTTGCCAGAGCATCGATTTCGCCGTTAATGATGAGCAAGCCGGAAAACGCCGTGGGGCTTGATACGCTCTGCGAAGCCAGGACGCGCTGGTGGACGCCGCTTGGAGGCGTGTTTATGTGCACTCCAGCATTGCATGAGGCAAATCCTAGAACTGCGACGACCAGCACAATATGAGACAGAGCGGATTTCTTCAAACGGCAAACTCCCAACTACAGGAAAAGCAGAGATTTAGGTGCGAAATAGCGGATTATAGCAGAGCCTCGCCAAGAACACTTGAGGCCCGGACGTACTGAAATGGCTTCAGGTTCATGCTTTTCTCTTGAGATGCAAGAATCCGCGCTCATCTAGTATGCTCTCGATATGGCGTATGACATTCTCGCACGGATCAAGCAGTCCGCAGTTCTCTGTGATGGCGCCATGGGCACGCTGCTTTACTCAAAAGGCATTTTCATCAACCGCTGCTATGACGAATTGAATCTTTCCCAGCCCGATCTCATTCGTGCGATTCACCACGACTACCTACAGGCCGGAGCCGAAGTGATTGAAACCAACACCTTCGGAGCGAATGCCTTCCGCCTGGCACGGCACAGTTTGGCCGACAAGGTGCGAGATATAAATCGGATGGGTGCGCGGCTTGCCCGGGAAGCCGCCAAAAGTTTTGATGTATGTGTCGCGGGATCGGTTGGCCCGCTGGGAACAAGAATCGAGCCTCTGGGAAAAACCTCATTCGAAGAAGCTCGCCAGGCATTCCGCGAGCAGATCGAAGCACTGGCGGAAGGCGGCGTCGATCTACTGATGCTCGAAACTTTCGGATACCTCGAGGAACTCCATCAGGCCATGCTGGCCGCCAAGGATGTGGGAGCGAAATTGCCCCTGGTGGTGCAAGTCACGATCGACGAGGATGGCAACTGCCTGGATGGTTCCGATCCGGAAACTTTTGCACCCCGCATTGAGGAGTGGGGCGCCGACGTGATCGGTTGCAACTGCAGTGTGGGTCCGGTGGCGATGCTGGACGCCATCGAACGGGTGCGGGCGCTCACTTCCCTGCCGCTGGCTGCACAGCCTAATGCCGGCATTCCACGCTCGGTGGAAGGCAGAAACATTTATTTGTGCTCGCCGGAGTACATGGCGAGTTATGCGCGGAAGTTTGTTGCGGCCGGAGCGCGCATCGTCGGCGGATGCTGCGGCACCACCCCCGACCATATTCGGGTGATGAAATCCGCTCTGCGGGCGGGAGGAGCGAGAGGGAAGTCAGCCTCAGCTCAGGTTACGAGCGCGACTACGCCCGAGGCTAAGCCAGCACGGCCTTTAGAAGAGCGGTCGATTCTGGGGGCTAAGCTCGCTCGCGGAGAATTCGTGACCATGGTGGAGGTGGTTCCTCCCAAAGGAACCGATATCCGCAAAGAGCTGGAAGGCTCGCGCTTCCTTAAATCCGTAGGAGTGGATGCGGTTAATATTCCAGACAGTCCGCGAGCTTCGGCACGCATGAGCAATCAGGCGCTCTCTTTGCTGGTGCAGCGCGATGCGGGGATCGACGCCATTCTGCATTACACCTGCCGCGACCGGAATGTGCTGTGCATCCAAAGCGATCTGTTGGGCGCGGCCGCGGTGGGCATCAAGAACCTGATCTGCATCACGGGCGATCCGCCGAAAATGGGTAACTACCCGGATGCAACGGCGGTGTTCGATGTGGATGCCATCGGGCTGGTGAATATTGTCCATAATTTGAACCGGGGGCTGGATCTGGGTGGAAACCCGATCGGCGCCGGAACAGGATTTGTAATTGGGGTGGGAGCGAATCCGGGACTCACCGACCTGGATGAAGAAGTTCGCCGTTTTGAATACAAAGTGTCAGCCGGCGCCGAATATGCGGTCACGCAACCGGTTTTCGATATCCGCCTGCTGGAAAACTTTCTGCGGCGCATCGAGCATTGCCGAATTCCGGTGGTCGCGGGAATCTGGCCATTGGTGAGCGTGCGCAACGCGGAGTTCATGAAGAACGAACTGCGGGTTTCGGTGCCAGACGCGATCCTGGAACGAATGGCGCGGGCCCAGACTCCTGAAGGCGCGAGGGCGGAAGGCGTGGCGATAGCGCGGGAGATGCTGGTTGCGGTGCGGCATACGGTGCAGGGAGCGCAAATCAGCGCGCCGCAGGGACGCTACAGCTCGGCGGTGGATGTGCTGGAAGCCTTGGGAACGAAAACTCCCACGCCCGCATAGGATTCCCTTCTTGATACGCGAAGGTGCATTTTCACGGACTATTTACAATAAAACACTGGACATCCTCCTCGAATAGGAGCATTACATATAGAGATGGAGCGAGACCTCGTTGGCCAAATTTGAGGAATGCCTGCAGCGCCTGGAAAAAATTGTTCAGGAACTGGAAAAGGGAGAAGTGCCGTTGGAGAAATCGCTGACCCTTTTTGAAGAGGGCATGAATCTATCCTCCGCTTGCCGCAAGGAGTTAGAACAGGCGGAAGGCAAAGTAGAAATTTTGCTGAAGAAAAACGGGAAGCTCCAGGCCGAGCCGTATGAGTCCGTAGCGGAAAAGGCGAGTGCCCGCAGATAGGCAGCTCGCACCGTTGGTAAGATTTATTCAATGTCTGTGGCGTAGTGGTTCCGACCCCTTCCCCGCAGCCCTAGTCCGCCGTTGTTGACGGTGTTCGGTCAGGAGGATCTATGGGCTTTAGTGTTGTAGTACTGGAAACCGATCCCCGAGTCGCACAGTCTCTGGCCGGAAAGCTTTCCTCACACTTCCACGCAGTCCACCTAACGCTTTCCGGCGACGAACTCCGCGAGCGCGTCGCCAGAAGCCGACCAGAAGCTGTGGTCCTCGATATGGAATATTCTCGTCTGAGCGATGTGCGAGGCCTGCACGACGATTTTCCGTCGCTACCCATCGTGTGCACCCATCGCCTTCCGGATGAGGAACTCTGGATTGCCGCTTTGGAGGCTGGCGCCAGCGACGTCTGCCAATCCGACGACGCGCAAAATGTCCTGACTTCGGTCCTGCGGAGCGTGGCAGTAGCAAGAGGCGCCGCAGCATAAAGTCAATCCAAAGACCTCAGTAAGGAGGACGCCTTGCGGCGTCCTCGCTTTTTTCGCATGTTTAAAATAGGCGCCCGCGGGCAAGCGACGCTATTTCGGCATCACTACGGGTTCGTCTTTCGGCATTGCTTTCAAGCGTGGCCCTATCGATGCCCAGGTGGGCTATCACCAGCTCCGGAGGAGTGTGGTGAGCCACTCCGAAAGCGCGAGATCCTGATAGAAACTGCTCTTGAACATTTCCAGAAATTTCAAATCGGTGGCGCCGGTATTTTCAACATAGCTGCACTTACCGTAAGCCATTGCCAACGAAGCGTGACTCTCAGCAGTCCGCATGTCGACAGTTCCCGCGGTAAATGTCTCATTGAACCCGCGGCTTGTTATACTCACTGCGCAATGCTGAAAGAAACTCTGGAGCAGGGTCAGGCGCGGACGGACACGGCGCTGGACCGCCTGATACCGCTGGAAACCCAGCATCCCGTATCCATTCACAAAGCCATGCGCCATAGTGTGTTTGCCGGCGGGAAACGGCTGCGGCCGGTGTTGTGCATGGAGGCCGGCCGCATGATCGCTGGTTCGTTACCCAAGAAAATTGAGGAACTGGGCGCAGCGCTGGAGATGCTGCACACCTATTCGCTGATCCACGACGATCTTCCGGCGCTCGACAATGACGATCTGCGGCGCGGACGTCCCACCTGCCATAAAGTTTTCGGCGATGCGATCGCCATCCTGGCCGGAGACGCGTTGCAGACTCAAGCTTACGAGGTTCTAGCGCGGCTGGAGTGTCCGGCCGAGGCACGCGTGCGGATTATTGAAGAGATCGCGCGCGGTACGGGCACACTGGATGGCATGATCGGTGGGCAAGTCGTGGATCTGGAAGCGGAGCAGACAACGCCCACGGCAGAGATGCTGGAGTATATTCATCGCGCAAAGACCGCCGCGCTGATCACAGCCAGCCTGGTGAGTGGAGGGACTCTATGCCGGAGCGAAGGATGGTGAAGTCAAGAAGCTGCGGGCCTTTGGGCAATCGATTGGACTGGCGTTTCAGATTGTGGACGATGTACTCGATGTGACCCAAACCTCCGAGCAGTTAGGCAAAACCGCCGGGAAAGATACGGCTGCACAAAAAGCAACTTATCCGGCGCTGTTCGGGATTGAAGAGTCGGAACGTAAAGCGGATGCGCTGGTGAGTGCGGCCTTCTCGGAGTTGGAAAGTTTCGGCGAAAGGGCGGACACGCTGAAGGAGTTGGCTCGGTATCTGGTGGAGCGGAAGAAATAGCAGGTGGAAGCGCGTCAGAGCTCTACCGGAACAAAGCGGATAGGCTTCAATCTGACTCATGAATTATGGCGCAGCATTAATCGCTAGGCTTTGGATCGTTTCCGCTCTCATCCTGCTTTCACCTATCGCGTTCGCGCTCTGGTCTAGGCACTCTGCCCTGAGGCGGGGCAACACGGATGAAGCCGCCTGGCTGCGATCCCGTCGCGTGGCGCGCGGGGTGCGGTTGATGGCCGTAGCTTCGTGGTGGGCGGCTTGGGATGTTCAAAATAGGGACTTTTTTGTATCGCCCTCCCAAATCCTCCTTTTTTGGATCCTTCCGCTGCTAAGCATAGGCATCTCGCAATGGATAGCCTATTCGGCTAGCAGATCCATCCTTCGTCTGAAATGGAAATCGTGGGACATCGCGCTGCTCACATTCTGGAGTACGGTCTCTCTAGCGATGGTGTGCCTGGGAATCGCGACCGGAGCCGAAGCGATCTACAGTGGTTTGTGGCAAGGAGCGTTGTTGCTGGCCGTCTCGGGCGTTATCGCGATGGTCGCTGGGCGGCGCTTGCGCTCAGCAGAGGGATTGCGTCTTCGTCCGCTTCGTTCGGGCAAGCTGCACGGCCGAGCTTTTCAATTGGCTAAGAAAATGTCGGTTAGCCTTCAGAAGGTGTACATTGTGCCCGCAGGAAGAGGGCATCTGACCAACGCGTACGGGATGCCGGGTGGCATCGCCCTTACTGATAATTATGGAGATTTTGCGAACGGAGGTCAGCTGGATTTCATCATAGGACACGAACTGACTCACGTGAAGCGGCGCCATGGACTCAAGCAGATTGGGTTCACACTCCTGCTCTACGCGTTGTTCACGATAATTTTCTTTAGGTTGCCGCCACTCGCGTGGGGTTTTCGAGCTGTAATCGACTTGATGTTTCTCCTTCTCCCTGTACTCGGCCTTTACTCTGTTTCCCGCAGGTTCGAATACTCCGCGGACCGCGGTGCAGTCGAGTTTACCGCTAACCCTGCGGCAGCCATCGAGGCGCTGGAGAACCTATATCGCGCGACAGGGACCGCCGAGCAGGGCAGAATTTCGGAGCTGTTTCAAACACATCCAACTCTTTCGCGTAGAGTTGCGGCAATCGCAAGCCTCGGGAAGGTTTCGCCAGATCGTCGGCTGTCATGATACAAAATAATTAGGGCGATGGAGCTGAGCTGCTGACGGCGGCGCAGCGCGGGCAGCGTACTGGCATTCTGGATCGTCACTAGCCGATCATTCCTAGCCGATCATTCCTAGCCGATCAATCCCTAGCCTTTCGCTGGGACTGGCCACTTCGCTTGCCGGTAGGTCCAGTGCAACAGGATTATCGCCGCGATCGCCACAATGAACGTGAACCAGCTAGCCTCTGGTCCCAGCATTCCGCCGGTCAGCCAGTTCGGGCCTGGAAACTGTGCGTTGAATAGCCGCCCGACGGCGAATTCTCCGCCATTCATTCCAGAAAAAAGATAGATGAAAGCGAAGTCAAAGGCGGCGTGCATGCCGATGGGAAAAGCCAGACTGCCAGTGCGTCTCAAGGCGAGCGTGATGAATATTGTTATCAGCGTCACGGCGAACCAATCTTCCCAGCGCTCGAACGGCTTGGTGAAGTAGTGAAGCGCGCCGAAGCCGATGGATTCGAGAATAGCCGCAGGCCAGAATCCGATGCCGTCGGCCAAGGTGTACAAGAAGTAGCCGCGGAACATAATTTCTTCGCTGAACCCGATGAGAAGACTCGCAAGCAGCCAAAGGGCCGCGTACTTGAGCAGCGCGGCGCCGGTTAAATTTAATCCGTGCACGTGATAGCCGCCGCCGAGGAAAATCAGGAGAATGATCGCAGCAGGCATGGCGAAACCCCACATCGCGCCCAGCCAGAATTTTCCTCCGACGAGTTCGCGGATGCCGGGGATACCGTAAGTGGTAAGGCTGCGACCCTCGAAACGGCCCATGATCGCGGTGGCGATCAGTGCGACCAGCAGCATGAGCGCGTCCGCAAGAATGAACAGCACGGGATGAAGACCGGTGTAACTTTGCAGGGGCAAGCGCACAAGTCCCGCTCTTGCCGCCCAGCCGAAGGCAAATACCAAGATGCAGAACAAGAGCAGCCGCCATCCGGCCCGCAATTCCGTCCCGTTGTGAAATATTCTTTTCATGTTTTGGGGCTCCTTTGTTGTGGGGTACGAGAGCCGAAAGATTGCGGTTCCATCGTTCCATCCGCTATCAGCTTGCGATTGAGGCATCGGGATTACGCGGTGTTATTTCGGCATCCGAGCGGCTTGCTCCTTGCAGATCACCGCATCATACTAGTACGCTTCCAGATTCATGTTTATCTCAACTCTCGACATCCTGGCGGTCGCGGCGCACCGCGATGACGTGGAACAGACTTGTGGCGGCACGCTGCTCAAGATGGCTCAGCGCGGGCAGCGGACGGGCATCCTCGATCTGACGCAGGGAGAACTGGGGACGCGCGGAACGGCAGAGGATCGCGCGCGCGAAGCTGCAGCTGCCGCAGGTATTCTTGGCGCAGGGTGGCGCAGGGCTCTCGATATTCCAGATGGCCGAGTGGAAAATACCTGGGAGAATCGCCTGAAAGTGGCGAGCGTGATTCGCGAGACTCGGCCGCGCGTGGTAATTCTGCCGTACTGGAAGGGGCGGCATCCGGATCATTACACTTGTTCGGTGCTGGGATACGAGGCTTGCTTTCTGGCAGGACTCGGGAAACTCGACCCTCAAGAAGCACTCAGCAATCAGCACTCGGCAGTCAGCCGGCAGGATGTGGGCGCTGCGAAACTCGCGCCCCACCGCCCGTTTAAGATCGTCTACGCTACGCTTTACTACGACGTGCGGCCCACGTTTGTGGTGGATATCAGCTCTCAGTTCGAGCAGAAATTCGCTTCCATTCTCGCCTACAAGTCGCAGTTCAGCGACCAGGAGGCGGGCAAGGGTCTCTTCCCTGCTCACGACGAAATTCGTGCGCGAGTGGAGTCGATGGCGCGGTATTACGGGGCTCTCGGCGGCGTCACTTATGCCGAGCCGTTTCTGCAAAAGGAAGTAGGGCTGGTGGAGGATCTGCTGGCGATTCCAGTCAAGTCGATCTGATCGCTGATACAGTCTTTTGTCTTCCCGGGCAAAGCGAGGCGCAGCTCGCAGCGGCTTCACCGATTCCGGAAGAAAAGACCAAGGTCCCTCGCTTCGCTCGGGATGACAATGAGACGGGTTAGCGTTTTAACGCAACGGCTAAGCCATCGCGAATGGGCAAAATTGTCGTGAAGAAATCCGGAGAGCTGTAAAGTTGACGATTGAACTCAAGAATCGCTTTGGTCTGCGCTGTCTTAGGATTCTTTTCCGCGACCCGTCCGCTCCACAAAACGTTGTCGGTGATGAATAATCCACCCTTGCGGAGACGAGGTGCAACCAGACGCAGAACCCGCGGATAATCTTCTTTATCGACATCGTTGAAAATGATGTCGAACTGCTGCTTTTGCTCGGAGAGAACTTCCAGCGCATCGCCGGTGTGCAGCGTGATGCGATTGGAGACTCCGGCTCGATCGAAGTAAGCGCGAGCTCGCTCGGCATTTTTGGAATCGCCGTCGGTGTAGATCACCTGGCCTTTTTCGCCGACCGCCTGAGCCCACCAGATGGTGGAGTAGCCGATCGCCGAGCCCAACTCGAAAACTGTCGTGGCATTGATCATCAAGGCCAATTGCTCTAACACGCGTGCAACCGCCGGGCCGACGATGGGCACGCCATGCTTGCCGGCAAAGTCTTCCATCTCCACCAGCACTTCGTCTCGCTTAGGCAGCATGGAATACAGGTAGTCATCGACCGGACCGGTGGTGGTGAAGTTGTAATGCCGCCAACCCGGTTTGCTTGCTTTTTTCGGTTTACTTGCGGCCACTGGCCTCCTTCGGCATTTTCCAATTTTCGTTATGCGGTGGCGCGATCCAAATCGCGCAAGGTCACGCCTGGCTTTAAGGTTAGGATTTCCATGCCCTTCACCAGCTTCTTCAATTCCGCCGGACTTCCCGTCAGCACTGGGAAGGTGCCGAAATGCATCGGAATAATTGTCTTAGGCTTGAGGAGATTGCAGGCGTAAGCGGCTTCGCGCGGCCCCATGGTGAAGTGATCGCCGATCGGCAGCATAACAATTTCAGGGGCGTAAAGCTCGCGGATGATTGCCATGTCTCCGAAAACATTGGTGTCGCCAGCGTGGTAAAGCTTGACGCCATTTTCGAATTCGACGACGTACCCGCAAGCTTCGCCACCATAAATCAGCTGATCGCCGTCCTGGATGCCGCAGGAATGATCGGCGTGTACCATCGTGACTTTGATATCGCCGACTTTTTGCGTGCCGCCTTTATTCATCATGGCAATTTTCCTGGCGCCCTTCTTCTCCAGCCAGCCGCACAGTTCGGGGATCCCGATAACCTGTGGGCTGTGATCTTTGATAATTTCCACGGCGTCGCCAATATGGTCACCATGGCCGTGCGTGATTAGAAGCGTATCCACGTTTTTTACTTTTTTTTCGGAGGGGGGCACGCGGGATTGTTCATGATCCAGGGATCGATGATGATGGTCTGGCCGCCGGGGGTTTCGATGCGAAATGTCGCATGGCCCAGCCACGTAAGTTGAATACCTTTCAGATTCATAAATGCATACCTCCTGCCGCTGGCCTGTTTGGGGTGGACCTTGAGCGGAAATCCACCGGGGATAGGCTGCGACTGAATAGTTTAATATGGAAACCCATGGCCGAACTAAAAGTACTGATTTCCCGCGATAAAATTACAAAACGAGTCGCTGAGCTGGGTGCGGACATCACGCGCGACTTTGCGGGCCAACCCGTCATTCTGGTCGGGGTGTTGAAGGGCTCCGCGATTTTTCTCGCCGACCTGGCGCGACAAATCGATCTCGACGCGACCTTCGATTTTATTGGCGTCTCCAGTTACGGCAACCGCCCCAGCCCCAGTCAAGAACTCAAGAGCGGATGGGATTCCACCGGCGAGGTGAAGCTGACTAAGGACGTCGACCAGTCTATGAAAGACAAAAACGTGATTGTGGTGGAAGATATTTTAGATACGGGATTGACCTTGACGGTTTTGAAGAAACTGTTGCTGGCACACGAGCCCAAGGCGCTCAAGATTGCGGCTCTTCTCGACAAACCCTCGCGCCGCAAGCTGCCGCTGCAGGGCGACTACGTCGGCTTCACCATCCCCGACGAGTTTGTCGTCGGCTACGGCCTCGACTATGCCGAACGGTATCGCAATCTGGCCGATATCTGCATTATCCCGCGGGAGTAAAGCCAGTACCGAGTACCTGGTACCGAGAAGCCGGCACGCCTAGAGAGATTCTTTCGTCCTGAGTCGCGCTGGTCGCGCAGCAGATGCTCGGTACTGGGTACTGGGTACTCGATACTCCAAGCACGACTGCTATCATAGAAAAAACCATGGGGTCTGTTCTGAGCACGACTGGAAATCATCTGCAGGTTGAGCCTCTGTTGCTGGAAGTGGCCGATGTTCTGGCAACGTCGCTCGATCTGGATACTACTCTGCGCCGCGTGGCCGAGGTGGTGCGGAAGGTCATCGACTATGAAATCTTCGCCATCCTTCTTCTCAACGAAAAGACCCAGGAGTTGCGCTTTCGCTTCCAGGTAGGCTACCCGGCTGATTTTGCGGAGCGCGCCCGGGTCAAGCTGGGCGAGGGCGTCACCGGGCAGGCTGCGCAGTCGAGGCGGGCGGTTCTGGTCGATGATGTCACGCAGGATCCGACTTATATCGCCGCCATCCCCAACGTGCGCTCGGAACTGGCCGTACCGCTCATCACCAAGAACAGGGTGATTGGCGTGATTGATCTGGAAGCGCGCAATCCGGGCTACTTCACCGAGGAGCATAGCCGTCTGCTGACTCTGGTGGCATCCCGAATTGCGGGCGGCATTGAAAATGCGCAGCTTTACACCCGCACTACGCGGCAAGCCCGCATTCTGCTGTTGCTCAATGAAATTGCGCGCGAGTTGTCGTCGATTCTGAATCTGGACGAACTGCTGAGCCGGGTGGCGGAGCTGCTGCGCCAGTTGATTGACTACCAGATGTTCAGTATTCTTTTACTCGATGCTTCCGGCGAGAAGCTGCAACATCGATTCTCTCTCCGCTTCCACGAAAACATCCATCTGAAGCACGAGGTTCCGCTGGGACGCGGCCTGGTCGGTAACGCCGCACAAAGTAAAGAAGCAATTCTCGTACCCGACGTCAGTAAAGATCCGCGCTACATCGAGGGCAACCCGGAGACGCGCTCGGAACTGGCCGTGCCGCTGATCTACAAAGATAAAGTGATAGGAGTGCTCGACCTGGAGCACACGCGCCGCGGCTTTTTTACCGACGATCACCGCCGCACCATGATGACGCTGGCGGCGCAGGTTGCAATCGCCATCGAGAATGCGCGCCTGTATGAAGAGATTGCGCGCCAGGAGCGCCGTCTGGAACGGGACCTGGCTCTTGCCCGCGAATTGCAAATGCGGCTGCTTCCGCAGACTCTTCCCAAACTTGCGAATCTTGAATTGGCGGCAAAGTTCGTCCCTGCACGCGCCATCGGAGGCGATCTTTATGACTTCATCCCTTATTCGCTTTCGCGCCTGGGAATTGTAATTGGCGATGTGAGCGGGAAAGGCGCACCTGCCGCCATTTACGCGGCGCTGGTGAGCGGAATTCTCCGCTCGCATGCGCCCATTGAACCCAGCCCCTCCGAGATGCTGAGAGCGGTGAACCTCTCGCTGGCCGAACGCCGCATCGAAGCACAATTCGTCTCGCTCATCTACGCCGTATGGGACGATGCACATCGAACACTTTTGGTGGCAAACTCAGGCTTGCCGCGTCCCATTCACGTGCATTCGGGAAAGAACCATGTCATCGAGGCGACCGGTCTACCTCTCGGACTCTTCGACGATGCCGACTACGATGAGTTTCGCTTCAAAATGAAGCCGGGGGATATGTTTGTTTTCTTCAGCGACGGCATTCTGGACGCGCGTGACCGCCGCGGACAACTGTTTGGCCGGGGACGCGTTGAACAACTGATTGCCGAATGCGCCGGCAAGTCGGCGGATTGCGTCGTCAACTCGCTGTTCAAAGCCGCGGCCGAGCACTCCGCGGGAGTCGAATCCTTCGACGACCAAACCGTGGTGGCGATTAAGGTGAAGGAAAGTCCGGGCTCGGATTCTTCCAAGCGAAAATGACGCGGCCCAGCGCACCCACGAAAAATAAGACGCCGGGAATGGAGCAGCGGCCAGGATTCGTCCTGCGCGAAAGAGGCAAGGGATTATTTCGCGGGAGTGAATCGTCTGCTTTGCACTGCGAGGATGTTCCACTGGCCAAGCTCGCGAAACGCTATGGCACTCCTCTTTACGTTTACTCGGCGACCGCGATCCTGGAGCGGCTCGCCGCCTTTGAGCATGCGTTCGACCATGTTCCCCACACCATTTGTTACTCGGTAAAGGCGAATTCAAACATAAACATCCTGCGCCTGCTGGCGCGGGAGGGTTGCGGATTTGACGTGGTTTCAGGCGGAGAGTTGGAGCGGGTGCTGGTTGCCGACCGGCGCGCGGCCAGGAAAATTGTCTTCTCCGGCGTGGGGAAATCTCGTGAAGAGATGACCGCAGCCCTGAAAGCCGGGATCCTGCTGTTCAATGTGGAGAGCGAGTCGGAACTCTGGGCTTTGGCGGAATGCGCAATACGTTCTCGCAGGGAGGCGCGAATCGCTCTGCGCGTGAATCCAGATGTCGCGGCTGAGACTCATCCGTATATTTCTACCGGTCTGCGCAAGCACAAGTTTGGAGTTCCCATCCGAAGTGCGCGCGAACTGTACGCCAAGGCCTCGACAGCGCGTTATTTGAAAGTTGCAGGGGTCAGCGTTCATATCGGCTCGCAGATTACCGATGTCGCGCCTTTTGCGGAAGCTGTGGAACGGGTCGCTGCGCTGGTTCGGGAGTTGCGCGCGGATGGTCACAGGATCGACTACGTCGATACCGGCGGTGGGCTCGGCATTGATTACCAGGAACCGGCCATGGACTTTTCTGATTGTGTGGCGCGCTATGCGCGAGCTGTGACCAATCCCTTGCGCGGACTGAAGGTACATTTGTTGCTCGAACCGGGCCGCGCGATTGTAGGGCCGGCCGGTGCGCTGCTCACCTCCGTTGTTTACCGAAAAGAAAACCACGGCAAACATTTTCTGGTGGTGGATGCGGCCATGAACGATCTGATCCGACCCGCTCTGTACGGGGCCTACCACGAGATTGTTCCAGTCGTGCAGGCCAAGAATTCCGCGGCTAAGAAAGAGACGATCGATGTGGTCGGTCCGATATGCGAGTCAGGCGATTGCTTTGCACGCGACCGGGAGTTGCCGCGCGTGGAAGAAGGCGACTTGCTTGCGATTCTCGATACTGGCGCATACGGAATGGCGCTGGCCTCGAACTACAACACGCGTCCAAGGCCCGCGGAAATCCTGGTTCGAGGAAAGTCTGCCAAGGTGATTCGGCGCCGGGAAAAGGCTCGCGAACTGTATTCTGCTGAGTTGTAATTACGGCCGCGCGTCGCGGCGCAGGCTTGTCTTCCTCCGGCTTATCTGTCTCCAGCTTATCTCTCTCCCCATTTCAGTTTGGTTCGCAGCACATGGAAGAAGTCATGATCGGTGCGGAACAGGCTGACTCGATGTTCGGAGCGGCGGCAGCGGACTCGGTCACCGTCGCGCAAATCCAGGCCCGGCTGGCCATCGAGGCTGAGATAGGCTACTTCTTCGTCGCTCCGCAGCAGAAGCTCGACCACCGCGGAATCGGGCACAACCAACGGGCGATGGGTGAGGGAATGGGGCGCCACGGGAGTAATCACAAAAGCATTCACCGTGGGCATCAGCACGGGACCGCCCGCGGAAAGCGAGTAAGCGGTTGATCCCGTAGGCGTGGCCACAATCATTCCGTCGGCCCGATAGCTGGAGACGAACGCTTTATCGACGAACAGATCGTAGTTATTCAGACGAGCCAGCGCCGTCTTGTTGACCACGGCATCGTTAAACACGAGGTAACTTCCCAGAATCTCTTCGCCGCGAAGCAGTTCACACTGCATGAGCGTGCGCTGTTCGACCGCCGCGCGCCCCTGGGCAATCGAGTCAAGCATGGAAAAAAGAGACGACAGTGGCACATCCGTGAGGAAACCGAGCGAGCCCAGATTCACACCGAGCAATGGAACATCGATGGTCGCGGTCGCTCGAGCCGCGGAGAGTAGAGTACCGTCGCCGCCTAACACCACAACCAGGTCCAAAGGCCGCGATGACATGTGCGAGCGCGCCACTTCTTCTTCGCCGTTCGAATATTTAGCTGTCTCTGGATCGACGATCACGTCGTAGCCGTTGGCGTGAAGCCACGCCAGCAGTTCAGGGACTGTGCGGGCCAGCTCCGAGCGCGCGGTACGCGAGATGATGGCTGCGAGTTTCGAATGGGGGGATGAGGGCGAGATTGCCATGGTGTGAGATGGAAAGAAAGATTGTACAGAATTCAGGTGAAAAAGCCGCAACAGAGCGCCCAGAGGAACATCGGAGCGACTAGAGCGCTCCACGCAGCAAAAATTCGCGGTTCCCTTCCGCGCCGAGGATAGGCGACTCGATAACGTCAAGGATAGAGCAGCCGAGATCCAGCAAAGTTTTCTTAACTTTCTCGACCGAGCCTAATTGGGCGGCCTCGTCGCGAACGATACCTCCCTTGCCCACAAATTCCCTTCCCGCCTCGAATTGAGGTTTGACCAGGACAATCACCTGCCGCCCGCGACGAGCCTCCATAGAATTTGGGAAAGCAGCGTTCACCACCGGAGGCAGAACCAGCGTCGCGGAAATAAATGCCACGTCGACCACGATTAGATCCGCGACCTGACCGATGACTTCCTTCGTGACGTAACGGGCGTTGGTTTTTTCCAGCAGTCGAACGCGGGGATCCTGGCGCAGTTTGAAATCCATCTGCCCATAACCGGTGTCTAGCGCGATTACACGAGCCGCACCATGTTGCAGGAGACAATCGGTGAAGCCGCCGGTGGAAGCGCCGACATCAAGGCAGACCTTGCCCTTTACCTCGACGTGCCAATGTTCCAGGGCTCGCTCCAGCTTGAGTCCGCCGCGACTCACGTATTTCAAATCTTCGCCGAGCAGTCGAATCGCAGAATCCGCGACCACTTGCGCGCCGGCTTTGTCCAGTTTCTGATCGTTAACCAAAACCTTGCCCGCGATAATCAGCGCCTGAGCGCGTTCGCGTGAAGCAGCAAACCCACGATCAACCAGAAGTTTGTCGAGTCTAAGTTTCAAAGTTGGATCGCGCCCCAACTTCCTCGCGGCCGCCTGCGATGGCTTGCAGCCGTACCACGAAAGTGCCAGCACTCGCTGCGGTGCAAAGAGTTGAACCATCTCCCGCTGAATCACTTACAAAGATACTTCCGTGCTTTTCCACAGCATTATCCACGGTTGTGTTGAAAACTTTCCAAGAAACGATTCCAACCAATAAGAATAAAAATAAAAAAAGAGCCGCCCAAAAAGGCGGCTCCAATGAATTCTTCGCAAGCAACTAGCCAGCCACTTCTTCCAGCAACTTCTGGTCGATATCAAAGTTGGAGTGGACGTTCTGCACGTCGTCCTGATCTTCCAACGCTTCCATCAGCCGGATCATCGTATTGGCGGCCTGCCCTTCCAGCTTGATGTAGTTTTGCGGAATCATGGCCACGCTGGAAGATGCGGGCTCAATTCCGGCTTTTTTCACGGCTTCAAGAACGGTTTCGAAGGCAGAGGGCTCAGTCAAGATTTCCCAATTCTCGCCATCGTCGTTCAAGTCTTCGCCGCCAGCTTCAAGGACGATGTTCATCAAATCGTCCTCTTTCGCCGCAGTCTTCGGAATGATGATGTCGCCCTTCTTGTGGAACATCCAGGAGACAGCACCAGCCTCGGCCATGTTGCCGCCATTCTTGCCGAAGCAATGGCGAATCTCGCTCACGGTACGGTTGCGGTTATCCGTATTGATATCCAGCAGGATGGCAACGCCACCCGGGCCGTAGCCCTCGAGAGAAAACTCTTCGTAAGTGGCGCCCGGCAGTTCTCCGGTGCCACGCTGAATGGCCCGCTTGATATTATCGGCGGGCATATTCTCCGATTTAGCAGCGAGAATGGCGCCGCGCAAACGGGGATTGGTGTCAGGATCGCCGCCGCCGTTCTTCGCGGCGATGCCGATTTCCTTGATAAGACGGGTAAAAATCTTGCCGCGCTTGGCATCGAGCGCGCCCTTCTTGTGCTTGATTGTGGCCCATTTTGAATGGCCAGACATAGCTAGACCTCGTATTTAATGATCTTGATTGGCGCGGGATTCGCCCGTAGAGGGAATCACAGGCTGCCTCGATAAATCAGGCGAACAGAAATTATAGCACGACATGGTGAATCCGGCCCCGAACTGCCTTGATAATAAACAGCGGGGCTGCCTAGGGCAAGTTTCTCATGTTAGACGGATCCAGAAAGTTTGTTATTCGGTGATTGACTGCAGTGCACATGCACCCCTAACATGCCTTCCGGGGCGTTCTTGCATGACTGACCGAGTCATAGGTCACTACCGAGTCCTCGATAAAATTGGGGCCGGAGCCATGGGTGAGGTTTTCCGAGCCCGGGACGAGAGGCTGGACCGCGACGTCGCCCTGAAACTGATTCGTCCAGGCTCCAGCGGCAACCCCGATCATCTCCGTCGTTTCGAGTTGGAAGCCCGCGCTGCTGCGGCTCTGAATCATCCCAATATTGTGGCGATTTATGACTTCGGTCTCGACGAAGGAGCTCCTTACATTGTTTGCGAGTTGCTGGAAGGCAAGACTCTGCGCAAGCGGCTATGGGAAGGCGCATTGCCAGTTCGCGTGGCGGTTGAATACTCGCTTCAAATCGTACAAGGTCTCATAGCGGCGCATGACCGCCGTATTATTCATCGGGATCTCAAGCCTGAGAATTTATTCGTGACCAGCGATGGCCGCATCAAGATTCTCGACTTCGGTGTGGCCAAGCTGCAATCTGGGCCTGATGAATCCGGC
This sequence comes from uncultured Acidobacteriaceae bacterium, assembly GCA_963818865.1. Lineage (GTDB taxonomy): Bacteria > Acidobacteriota > Terriglobia > Terriglobales > Acidobacteriaceae > Sulfotelmatobacter. The sequence goes on along the minus strand of CAWFTQ010000007.1, from coordinate 336,165 downwards.
CGCACGGTGGAAGACTTAACCACGATTACCAAAAGTGGCATGGTACTCGGCACCGTGGCTTATATGGCTCCGGAGCAACTGCGGGGTAAGCCGGTAGACCACCGCAGCGACATCTTCAGCGTGGGCGCGATTCTTTACGAAATGCTGGCCGGTCGACGAGCGTTTCGCGGCGAGACCGAAGTCGACACTATCACTGCGGTCCTGCGGGAAACCCCTCCCGAGATCGATCTGGAACAGGCCGGAATCCCCGTATCCTTTCAACAGATCGTGCGGCATTGCCTGGAGAAAGATCCCGAGAAGCGCTTTCAATCGGCGCGCGACCTCGGGTTCGCCCTGGAAACCCTTTCCAATGCTTCCGGTGAACGAATAACAAAACTCGCGCCTCCCAAGTGGAGAGCGAAAATGCTTCCATGGGCGGCAGCGGGAGCGCTTCTGTTTGCAGCGCTGCTGCTTTTGGGTAAACCGTCGCCACCGAAGATACGATCTCCCGCCTACCGCCGCGTAACTTTTGGGGAAGGTACCGTCTACTCGGCGCGCTTTGCGCCCGATTTTCGTTCGGTCGTCTACGGCGCCGCTTGGAATGGGAAGCCGTTGCAGCTTTTTTCCACGATTGGCGAGTCGAATTCAACTCAAGCCATGAACCTCGAAGACGCAAACTTGCTGGCCATCTCGAGTACGGGCGAAATGGCGCTCGCGCTTCACGGCGCACACGGTGCTCACTTGGAAATTGAAGGGGGTACGCTGGCTCGTGCGCCTCTGGCTGGAGGTTCTCCCAGAGAAGTCCTTGAAGATGTTCGCTGGGCAGACTGGAGCCCAAGCGGTGAACTCGCCGTGGTTCACCACGCGGAGGGACGCGACCGGGTCGAGTACCCGTTAGGAAAGGTCTTGTATCAGAGCAATGGCTGGATCAGTCATGTCCGGCTGTCGCCCCAAGCCGATAAGATTGCTTTCATCAACCATCCGTCGCTGTGGGATGATCGCGGCCTGGTTTGCCTGGTTGATCTTTCCGGACACGTCACAACGCTATCTCAGGAGTGGGACTCCGCAGATGGTCTGGCTTGGAGTTCCAGCGGCAAAGAAATCTGGTTCACCGCCGCCGAAAATGGCTATACCCGGGGCTTGCGTGCCTCAGATGCCAAGGGGAACATTCGCACTGTTCTAAGAATTCCGGTCGGGATGACTTTACAGGACATGGCCCCGGACGGCCGCGTCCTGGTGAGCCTCGATTCCGAACGTACCGCCATGGCGACCGCCGCGCGCGAAGGCAAGGCCGTTGAAATTTCCTGGCACGATTGGGATATCGCCAAAGACATTTCGCCTGACGGGCAATCCGTCCTGTTTGAGGATGCCAGCGAGGCGGCTCCGCCAAACTACCTGGTCGACATTCGTAGGATCGACGGATCCCCTCCTGTGCAACTCGGCGAGGGCAGCGCAGGCGGCCTTTCTCCGGACGGCAAATGGGCAATCGCAATTATCGTGGGCAGCCCAGGCCGAATCACGCTCTACCCGATCGGCCCCGGCGCACCCCGTTCAGTTCCAGTCACTGGGCTGGAACGCATCCATAACGGCTCTTCTCACTTTCTGGCCGACGGCAAACGAATCACGATCAATGGCAACGAGCCTGGCCACGGAGTCCGCTGCTATCTGGTAAATCTGGATGGAGGAAAACCGACGCCTATCACCCCGGAAGGAATTACTGGCGGGTTGGTTTCGCCCGACGGTCAATTCATTCTGGCCAACAAACCACTTAATCTCTATCCCATCGCAGGGGGCGCTCCCCATTCCATTCCTAACCTTCAGGCCGATTTCATCCCGCTTCAGTGGACCGAAGACAAATCGTCAATTTATGGATATCGTGGGGGGCAGATTCCGGCTACGGTGTACAAAGTCAATATAGTCTCTGGCGAACAAACGAAGGTTCGGGAACTGCAGCCCGACACGACTACCGGTTTGGTATCCATAGCCCCGGTGGTCGTAACCCGCGACGGTTCGCGCTTTGCCTTCAGTTATTACCAAGTCAAATCCGGGCTGTATGTAATTTCCGGACTGCAATAAGGCAGCTCTCCTCCTAGTCGAGAGGCCCAGAAAAATCCGCCGGAACATAATGGAAGAAAATCGATGTCGAGGTATGCCCGGGGGCCAGAACATCGCGGTAATGAGGTACCTTTGTTCCCCGGTAGATTAAGCCATCGCCCAGTGCCTGATAAGCAACAACCGTGCCTTCGGAGGTGTCCAGACGAATCGGCCACGGGGTTGCCAGTTCGGGTTCGGGAGAATAATCCAGACACAGCGTCACGCTGAACTCGCATTGTTCCCGGTCGGTGTGCTTCTTCAGCTCGGCGCCGCTCAAGTAAGACGCCAAATAAACGTAGGAAGGTTTGATTGGTTCGCCCACGATGCCGCTAAGCGCATTCGTGATCTGATGATGGAAGTAGCGGGCCACAGGCTCATTATGGGCAACATAACGCCGCGGGCTTTGCTCGTCCCCCAGCCAAATCCCTCCACGCCGGATCGCATGCCGGTAGTAGCGCCGCAAAGCAGCGAGATTGAAGGGGTGAATCAAGTCACTGAGGGGAACGTAATTCCTTTCCCGAAAAACTGGTCTGCAGGTGCTGACTATCTCCGCCCACCGCGCACGCCGGCGTTGCGCATAATCCGCGGGCATCAGGATGCCAGCCGCCGCAAGCAAAAGCCGCTGCGCCTGCGGCAACGCCGCTGGAGCAAGTTTCCCCGCATGCAGACTTGAAACTACCGCTTCGAACTGGGGACCAAGCCAGAACGGATGCAACGAGCTGGTTGCAGGGTCACGAACCCAGGCTATAGTGCTTTGCATACTGAAACCTTCCAGCAGTTCGCGCTGCGCTTCCAAGTCTGGCGGCATCTGCCCGGCGGGCAGAACCAAACATTCGGGGTTGAAGACTAGCGGATGAGGAGGGTCAGCCCGGAGGAACTGGCGATCTAAACTATGCTGCGGAATCAAGTGCAGCGGCAACTCTTCCAGCAGGCAATGAAACTGCTGCGGAGGCAGCACCGCGGTGTGTCGTTGCCGCGATGCTGCTGCCATCAGGCCTGCAATCCACTCAAGCCATGCCGTGTCTTTTACTGGTGTAGCCATCCGTTCACCGTGAAGCGGCCGTCCGCAAAGGCCCGTGACCGGCACTGTACAGGGGTGATTTCGTGCAGTGTCGAACATGGGAAGAACACGATTTGATTCTGCTGCGGCACAACCGCCTGATAGCTGCCGATACTGAGGGGATGTGCGCCGGTCTTCTTCGAGTCGTGAAGTCGCAGCTCCCCTCCCTCAAACTGGCTTGGTTCGCGATGGAAAAAATACACGAACGTCAACCGGCGAGAGGCAATCATCTCTTGCGCATCGTCGCAGTGTGCATGGAAGAAGTCTCCATCATTGCTGGCTGTGATCTGCACTTCCGTGTGGGTGACCGGAAACTCCTCCATCCCCAGTTGCTGCAGCACCCTTGGAAGAACTCCACGAATTCGATTGAGGATGACTTCCTCGTGCGGTCCCAGCTCCATCAGCACTCGCGAACGACGATGGCTGTAATCGGTTACTCCGGGTTCGCCGCTCGGAGAAATCACTTCGCTGGTGGTGAACTGCGCTTCGTGCTCCAGCGAATAGCGAATCAGTTGTGCCATCTCCTGCGGTGCCAGGAACTCATCCAAGACGACGCATTGTGCCCGAACGACCGCAGGTTCCTCCAACACCGCGACACCGCTCCCCGAGCCAGGTTCGCTTTCCTGCGCTCCCCGCGTCACGGATGCGTTTTCGCGCCGGAGACTGAGGCTGGGAGGCTGTGGTCCGCTGGGAGGCTGCGGGCCTGATGGTGGGCCCTTCGGTGCTGTAGAAGGTGGCTGCGGTCCGCTCGGGGGCTGCGGGCCAGCGAACACGGTCGCAGGAATTCCCTCTTCGGTGCCGTATGTACTTTTGCGGCGCAGATTAATACTCGTACTTGGGGGTTGGGGTCCGCTAGGAGGCTGCGGCCCCGGTTTAGGCAGAGGCCCGGAAGGCGGCTGCGGGCCGCTCGGGGGCTGCGGACCGCCAAACACGGTGGCAGGAATGTTTTCTTCCGTAGCAGACGGTGCCGCACCACGTGCCACAATCTGCTCCACGATGCTGCTTCCCAGCAATGCGAAAGCGCGTTGTGCCACCGTCTCACCAACGGACCGAGCGATGGCAGCAGTTACAGCCGATTGAATTTCTAGATTACCGGCTGCAGCCTTCGCATTTTGCAAAAGACTCGTCAGCAATTCCCGTTCGCGAGGGCTCAGAATGCGTTCATCCTGCATTAGAGTCTCGGAAAAGGCGTCAAGAATTTGTTTCGATGTCATTAGACACACTCCTCCCTAAAGTTTTTTGAACGTTTTAGTTCCTAAGGGTCGAAATGGGAAGCGCTTTGCGCAGACACTAGCAGAAATCGGACAATTTGCAAGCAGAATATCTTGTGGAAAAAAAGACCTGCGAAATTTCCGCCTTGGGACGTTCTACTTGCTCGCCATCGCACCCACCATGGACTGGAAGATCTTCATTCCGTCGGTACAGCCCAGTTCGGGTTCGGCAGATCTTTCGGGATGAGGCATCATGCCGACCACATTGCCGCCTGCACTACAAATGCCAGCGATATTCTCCAGAGAACCGTTTGGATTGGCCGACCCTGAGATTTCACCGGCAGCGGTGCAATATCGAAACACGATGCGATTGCTGCGCAGCAACTCATCCAGTGTTTCCAGATCGCAGAAATAGTTTCCCTCCATGTGGCCGATAGGGATGGTTAACACTTCTCCTTTCGAACAGGCATTGGTAAATGGAGTGAGAGCATTTTCCACCCGCACCTGCACCGGTTTGCAAACATATTTCAGCCCGGCGTTGCGCATGAGGGCCCCCGGCAGCAGCCCCGATTCGCACAGAATCTGGAAGCCATTGCAAATTCCCAACACCAGGCCTCCGCCATCGGCAAAGCGACGCACAGATTCCATCACCGGAGAAAACTTCGCAATCGCGCCAGTCCGCAGGTAGTCCCCAAACGCGAATCCTCCCGGGACGATGATGGCGTCACAATTTTCCAGATCACGCGATTCGTGCCACAAAAACGTGACGGGCTGCCTGGCCACTTGCTGAATGGTCCAGAAAGCATCGTGGTCGCAGTTGGAACCGGGGAAGATGATGACTCCAAATTTCATCGCCTGTCCTTAATGTGGGATTCGTGCCCAGTTTAACACGTGAGATTTGAGCAGGGTCGGGCAGCGGGTAGCAGAAGTCTTAGTGGACCGCAGCGTCCGGATTAGGAGGAGTCGGAGTCAAGGGCGCGGTTTGCGGGCCTGGGTCGGTTAGCGGCGGCACTGGAAGCTGGCCGGGGACTTGATCGAGTTGCGTCGTTGTTTCAGCTGGAGGTTGCGGTGGAACTCCCTTGGCTCTCACGATCGCCCAGTGCCACTCCTGATCGGGGAACAGGGCAAAGTTTAGTTGGGTGCGAAATAACGCCGTAGCAGAGGGAGCGGCCGACCCTTTCACTCGCAACAGCACGGTGATATCAGGCTGTTTCTGAAAAGAGTCTTGTACCGGCGGTGCAGAACCATCTGCCACCGCGGGCACAATTCGCGCCGCGCCATAAGAAGCGGCCGCATCGCCGGGGCCAGGGCGCCGCAGGATCGTTAGCCCAATCACTACTTCGCGCAGCTCCCATGCGGTTCCGTTATGCATCGAGACCTGCAGCGAATCTCCATCGATCGTGGCCGGCCCATCCAATTTGGCCAATTCGCTCCGCGGCAACTCATCCAGTGCAATCGGATCGGAGAGCAGCGAACTGGTCCTGGCGCTAAAAGAAAAGCTGCAACTAACGTCAGGGGAGGAAACTTGAAAGCTCTTTGCTCCCGGATCGAGCGAGAACACCATAGTAGAGCCCGATACTCTGCGGCTCTCGGCGTCTTCCACTACTTTGGAAAAATTGTCGTTATCGATAACGACTTCTTCAGGCGAGGCGACCTTCTTGCGAAAACTGCGCGCCACATCGCCGAGTGGTGCTTCGTTGGGATCGTCCTGCGCATGAACGCGCTGCGGCAGAGCCAGCACGAGAAGCCCCGCGACCAGCAGGGCCGTGGTCCAGCGGATTGTGGTCGGTGTTCGCACCTGGAATTCCCATGGACCCGATCACTATCCGGCGCAATGCGCTATGACGCCAGAAGATATCGCGAACTGCAGGCGCGCGGTAAATCACCACGAACCGCAGAGGTCCTTCCAGAATTGTAGTGAGAAGCAGGGACGAAACAGAGATAACTCCGGCAAACCTTAGTGCTAGAACTTCCGCGCGGAAAAAAGGAAGTGGGCGTGCGCTGACGAAATGGAAGCGCAACGGGCACGCACGCCCAATACTTAGCCAGAACTTTTTACAGAAGGCCCGAAGAACGCAACCGCGTAACAGGATCGACCACTGGCTGGCGACGAAATATCCAGCGAGCCACCGCGAAGCCCACAGCTGCGTAGCAAAGATGCATGAACCTCATAGACACCCCCGTGTCAAATCGGCCATCACCTCAGGGGAGGATCAGCATCACTATCGGCAAATTATCAGTCTGAGGACACGCTGTACAGGGCACAACAGTGCCATCGGAGTGGCACGGAAGTAATACCACCGAACGGAGCCGCGGACGGCCAGACTCAAAACAAGTTCCCGGCTCTCAGCGAGAAGGCAGGCTAAAGCGCCGTTCGCTGAGAAGCGAGAACTTGCTAGTGAGCATCCATCTAGTGAGCATCAATGTTTTCCGCATCCCCGGCGCGACCTGCGGGTGGAACCACCACGGTGGACAGGCTGCCCTCCGCCGTCAGTTTTTGGAAGGCCGCCAGATCGCGACGCTGCAAATCATCCCAGCGGCTCAGCAACTCTCCACTTTCGCGCTTCAGCTTCTCGAACTCAAGCTGCTCCGCCTCGGTGGGCGCGGAGTCCGCGCTGCCTACGTCCATGGCAAGGTAGGCGAGCTTCGCATCGATTTGCGGCGGATAAGCCAGTGAATCTTCGTTCGCACTGATGGTGAGATTCACCATTTGATCGCGTACGGCTACCAGCTTTTTCTCCAGATCGTCGGCCGACGCAGAAATGGCTTTCGTGCTGGCGTTCTCCGGCAACCGACGCTTCAGGCCAGCCACTTGCGAGCGCACATCCTGTATCTGGTTGACCGCGTCATAAACTCGGTTAAGTTCCTCATGAATCTGCGCCTGCAGGTTGAACTGCTGCGCCAGATCTGCCTGGCTCACCTTCACCCGCGGATCCAGCTTCAACTCGAACGGTGCAACCTGGCTCTCTGATCCAACCGTCAGTCGCACTTGATATTGGCCGGGCGCCGCTACCGGTCCCTTCGCCCCGGCGTTGTACTCCCAAAGGTAGTAACCGGGAATACGATGGGCTTCTTCATAGCGCAGATCCCACACGAACCGATTCAAGCCAGCGTCCGGTTTTATCTCCTTTTCGGGCTTCTTATCGTCCGGTCCCAGAGGCTCGTCCAGCAATTCCGTTTCGGTGCTTGAATACTTACGAATCAACTTTCCCGTCGAGTCAAGAATTTCCAGCTTCGTTTCTGTCCCCGCCTTGGGCGCATCTTTCAAGTAGTAATAAATCACAGCACCCGCCGGAGGATTCTGTCCCGTCCGTTTGGAAGGATGATGCTCGCCGCTTTCACCCGCTTGAATGCGGTAAGCCGCATCCGGAGTGTAGAGATGGACATCCTTCTTCGCCACGTCGTCATTGAACTGCCGCAACGGACTGATGTCATCCAGAATCCAGAACGCCCGCCCATGCGTGGCGACCACCAGGTCGTTGTCTTTAACGACCAGATCGTGCACCGGCGTAGTCGGTAGATTCAACTTGAGCGACTTCCACGCCGCCCCATCGTTGAACGAAACATACACACCGTTCTCGGTTCCCGCGTAAAGTAGTCCGCGCCGCTTCGGATCTTCGCGGACGGCTCGAACAAAACTACCATCGGGAATTCCGTTGGTGAGTCTCGTCCAGCTCTGGCCGTAGTCGCTGGTTTTATAGATGTAAGGTTTAAGGTCGTCGCTCTGATGCCGATCCACGGCAACGTATGCCGTACCGGCATCGTGGGGCGAGGCTTCGATCTGGCTTATGCGGCTCCACTCCGGCAAATCTTTGGGGGTGATATTGGTCCAGTTTTTTCCTTCATCGCGCGTGATCTGGATCAGACCGTCATCGGTGCCCACCCACAGCAACCCTTTGGTGATCGGCGACTCGGCGAGCGCGAAAATCGTGTCGTAGTATTCGGTACCAGAATCGTCCAGAGTGATTTCACCCCCGGAAACATTCTGCTTGGTCTTGTCATTGCGCGTCAGATCCGGACTGATTGCCTGCCAATGCACGCCACCGTCCGTGGTCTTGAACAGGCGTTCGCCCGCGTGATACAGCGTGTTGGGATCGTGCGACGAAATCAATACGGGCGCGGTCCACTGGAAACGGTGTTCCAGGTTGCCGGCGCCGTGAGCATCGGAAAGCTCAGGCTGCTCGGTGATCGATTTGACCTGTCCGATACGCTTGTCGAAGCGCGTGATGTTGCCCTGATAATCCGCGGCATAAACAATATTCGGGTCCGGCGGATACGGCGCGATGTAGCCCGCCTCGCCTCCGCCAACGTCATACCAGTCCGAGCGATCGATGGCGCCATCGTCGCTGCGGCTGGCGATAGCCACCGTTCCGCTGTCCTGCTGCGAACCGTATACGCGGTACGGCGTGGCCGTGTCCGTGATGACGTGGTAGAACTGCGCCGTCGGTTGATTATCTTCGCGCGTCCAGTTCTTGCCGCCATCTAGTGTGATCGTGACTCCACCATCGTTGGATGCGATCATTCGCCGCGTATCTCTGGGATCGATCCATAGTCCGTGATTGTCGCCGTGCGGAACTCTGATCCTATTGAACAAGTGGCCGCCATCGGTCGATTTATAGGTTTCGACATCCATGACGTAGACGACATTTTCATCTCTCGGATCGGCGATGATGTGCATGTAGTACCACGGCCGCTGCCACAGGCTGTGGCTGGGATTAATGAACTCCCAGGTTTCGCCGCCATCGTCGGAGCGGTAGAGGCCGCCATCAGGATTGTGTGCCTCGATGAGCGCATAAACTCGATCAGAGTTAGCACCCACGGCGATGCCAATGCGTCCATACGGACCTTTCGGCAAACCATGCTCTTGCAGCCGCTTCCAGGTAGTCCCCCCGTCATTCGAGCGGTAAAGTCCGCTGCCCGGGCCGCCGCTTGCCATACTCCACGAGGTGCGCCGGGCCTGCCACAGCGCAGCAAAAAGAATATTCGGGTTGTGAGGATCGAAGGCCACATCGATGCCGCCGGTGTTCTCATCTTTGTAAAGAACTTTTTCCCAGCTCTTGCCGCCATCGGTTGTGCGGAAGATGCCACGTTCGGTGTTCGGTCCAAAAGGATGCCCGAGCGCGGCCACGAACGCGATGTCAGGATTATTCGGATTCACGATAACTTTGCCGATGGCGCGACTGTCGTGCAAGCCGACGTTTTTCCAGGTTTTGCCGCCGTCGAGCGATTTGTAGACTCCATCTCCATGAGAAATGTTTCCGCGAATGCAGGCCTCGCCAGTTCCAACATAAATCGTGTTGTGATCGGAGTTGGCGACGGCGAGACTGCCAATGTCTCCACTTCCCTCTTTATCGAATATTGGCGACCAGGTCATCGCTCCGTCAGTCGACTTCCACACACCCCCGCCGGTCGCGCCGAAATAATAGGTGGTGGGATCGCCGGGAATTCCAGCCGCAGTCAGTGAGCGTCCGCCACGGAACGGGCCGATCATGCGATATTTCATGCCCTTGAAAAGTTTGTCTTCCGGCTTGCCGGAATCTTTGTCGTCGGGGTTTGCGCTCTGGTTAGCCGCATTCGCAGTTGACGACGGCGTCGATTGGGTTGGCTTTACAGCCTTCGATTGCCGCTCCGGCTTGGTTTGCGCGAACGCCACACTCTGCAGGCACAGCACGAGTATGGTGACAAACAATGCCGGCAACCACGCTACCAGAGTCTTTCCAGATTTGTTCCCGCAAGACGTGTTTCGACCACCCATGTTCGAAGCCCCCAATTTAGAGAATATGGAACGAAAGTAAAGAGAAAGAAAGCAAACAATACGGAACCATTGCTATGGTAACGCGGCCCAGCCAGAATAGAAAGCCCGGCCACAGTACGCCGCTTTCACTTTTTCCCGAGCAGTTTGCGGGCAGCCTGAATTTCCTTGAGCTTCGCCGCGTCCACCTTCGGATAGCACAGATCAAGTTCTTCCAGCGTTTCCACTATCGCAGCCGCGACCACCAGGTGTGTGAACCATTTATTGTCCGCCGGAACCACATACCACGGAGCATGTTTGCTGGCGGTGTGGCAAATCATTTCATCATAGGCTTGCTGATAATCGTCCCAATATTTGCGCTCGTGAATATCCGCTTCGGAAAACTTCCAATGTTTTTCCGGTTCATCGAGCCGCGCCAGGAATCGCTGCTTCTGCTCCTTCTTCGAAAGATGGAGAAAGAATTTGCGGATCACGGTGCCGTTGCGCGCCATGTGACGCTCAAACGAGTGAATATCTTCAAAGCGTTCTTTCCAAATATCCTTCGTGATCAAAGAGGGCGGCACCAACTGGCTCTCGAGCACCGTAGGATGCACCCGCACCACCAGCACCTCTTCGTAATAAGACCGATTGAAAATCCCAATGTGGCCGCGCTCCGGCAAATCCCATGTCGTGCGCCATAGGAAATCATGCTGCAATTCCCTCGCAGAGGGCGCTTTGAACGAGTGCACCTGGCAACCTTCAGGATTCACTCCTGACATGACGTGCTTAATCGTACCGTCTTTGCCGGCGGCGTCCAGGGCCTGAAAAATCAGCAGCAGCGACCATCGATCCTGGGCATAAAGCATGGCTTGCAACTCCTCCATGCGTTGGATGTCCTTCTGTACCTGGTCTTTGGCTTCTTCGACGGAGTGCCAGTGCCCAGTGTCAGCCGGATCAAAGTCCTTCAACCGGAAATGTTTTCCATCGTTAACGCGGTAGGAGTTTGCCAGTTTGGCGGTTTTCATTGTTCGTCAGGCGCTCAGCGGCCTTGATAGGAAGTTTATCGCATTCCGCAGGGAAAATTGGGTTATGGGGGTCGGTCGGGTTCACTCGCAACCCGGCCAGTGGGTGATAAAACGATTTTTCACCATTAAGGGCACCAGCCCCACCGCGTTCACCCGATGTGCCTACGCGGAGGTCCTCCGAAACCACCAGCGCAGGATCAAAAAGGTTTCGGAGCAAAGAACCACAGCGCAGATCGCGGCTGCATACGAAAGGTTCGCACGGATCGCAGTAATCAAGGCGGAGATGCCGAAGGCTATGGCCATAAAAAACCCGAAGGCCGCTCCCATGCGGGCGCGCAATCCTATGTCTTGATAACCGCTCAGCAGGAGCACACCCGAAGCCAGCAATTGGCCCCCCACCGATTTCCATCCCATTCCGGCAAAGGCTATGACAGACGGATTTATTGAGATAGCCATACCGTTAATTCCTCGCGCTTCGCTGGATTGAAGTTTCTCGCCGTTGCGAAGAGGGATCGATTGTTCGCGCTACATCAGGATTGTAGCTCCTAGTTGACTTAAGCAGGCCGACATCACACAGCATCCGGACGGTGAGAGTAAGGCCGATGTCGCATCCGCAGGAACTGGCACGGTTTGTGATTGCGTCGCGGACCTCTAGGCCCCAACTGGCTTCTCCGCAGCCACCGGAAGCTTTGCCGCCTGCCAGGCGTCGAAGCCGCCCACCACGTTCACCACATTCTCGAAACCAGCCCGCTGCAGCAGACTGCACGCAATCATGCTCCGGTATCCGCCCTTGCAGTGCACCGCAATCGCAACGTTGCGATCGATCTCCGGAGGCGCAACTTTGAAGTTATCCAGCGGCCACCAGGAAGCGGCCGCGATGTGGCCGTCCTCCCACTCCCGCTCGCGACGGACGTCCAACACCTGCATGCCTGTGCCTTGCAACCGTTGGCTCAGAGCTTCAACGGTAATCTGCGGCAGTGCGCTGAGAGGCAATCCAGCTTTCTTCCAAGCGTCGACGCCTCCCTTTAGATATCCTCGCGCATCTTCGAGTCCAATCCGCGCCAGCCTCATTCGCGCTTCCGCCATTGCGGCCTCCGACTCTGCGATCAACACTGGACGCGAATCCAAACCCAACAGCGCTCCTGCCCAGGAGGCAAACTGTCCAGACAACGCTATGTTCACTGATCCGGGCACGTGGCCAGCGGCGAACGCTTCGCCTGGACGAACATCGAGCGCGATTCCACCTTCTGCCAGCAGGGTCTTCAGCTCCGCCGGTTCGAGCGGAGGCAAAGCCGGCAGTTCCGACAGTGCTGCCGCTCCGGCACGATTGATTTCCGCATCGCGCAAGAAATATTCCGGACGTGCCGGCAAGTTGCAGGTTAACTGCTCGATGAACTCTTCCCTGCTCTTGATCTGCAACGCGTAATTCGTAAGGCGTTCCGTGCCAATGGTGGAAACTTTCTCGGCCCGCATGTTCCGTCCACACAAACTGCCTGCCCCGTGCGCGGGATAAACCAGCACATCGTCCTGAAGCCTGAGAATTTTGTTATGCAGGCTGTCATAGAGCATGCCCGCCAGTTGCGCGGGAGTATATCGCCGCGACAGATCCGGACGACCCACATCTCCCAGAAAAAGCGTATCGCCAGTCAGCACGGCCCACGGTTTTACAGAAGACGAATCGCCGGTGGACTTCTCTTCATCTGCAACCACCAGGCAAATGCTTTCAGGAGTGTGTCCCGGAGTTTCGAGAGCGGTGATTCGCATTTTCCCTACTTGCAATTGAAAGCCATCTTCCACCGCTATGTGGGGAAATGTCGCGCCGGCTTGTGCTCCGATATAGATCTTCGCGCCCGTCCTCGACGCCAGTTCCCTGTGCCCGGAAACGAAATCAGCGTGCAGGTGAGTTTCAAAAATGTGGCGAATAGAAACTTGATTCGCCTCCGCAGCCTTCAGGTAAATCTCCACGTCACGCTGAGGGTCCACCACAATCGCCTCACCCTCAGACGCCATCATGTAGGACGCGTGCGCTAAACAGCCCAGGTAAAACTGTTCGAAGTACATCGCTCTCCCTCGCGAATGATTCGAGCCCCATTTGAATCTGGAGGCCTTGCTTCAACGTGGGTGTTTGCCAGGCAATTCTCGCTGAACCCACGCTTATGTCAACCGAAAGTCGATGGAAAGTCAACCCGCACACCGGAAAACACTGCAGGTAAATGGAGGAAGGATGAGTGCACCGGCGGAGAGTTAAGGGGTAAAGGAATGGCGTCAGCGCAACTGAGGAGGCCTGGGGTGCTTCCTCAGCCGCGCTTGGTCGTGGAAAATAGCGGCCGTGCCGTGTAATTTAAATGCGTCCGAGAACCAGGAGAACGACCACGACGAAGAGAATGAGCCCTACTCCTCCGGTTGGATAATATCCCCATCCTCGACTATGCGGCCACCTGGGTAGCGCGCCTAAGAGCGCTAAGATTAGAATCACGATTAATACAGTTCCAAGCATATTTTCTCCTTATTGCCTTTATTGCCTCTATTGACGCCTAACTCGTTTAAGCTGGCGCTTGTGAATCGCCGGGAGTGACTCATCGCGCAGCGATGCAGTCAAAAAAAACGCGAGTCCAGCGGTGGACCCGCGCCTGCGCAAGACAGTGCGCTCAATGTAGCTCGTTATAGGTTGACGTCCAGTGCAATGTTCACGCCGGGATACATCGGGTTGCATAGGTAATACACGCCATCGATGTCGATCACATAAACGTCTTGCGAGTAGAGCCAGTTGCTCGGCCACGCGCCGACGAATGCGAACGAATAGCCGCCGTATTGGAAGCGGTGGTTATTGTAATCGCCTTGGGAAACACGAAACGTGTGTTGCTGTCCAAAGTTGGCCTTGTAACGATCGTCGGGAATGCGGCCGCCACGATTGCCACTCGCGTGCTGCTCCTGCGGCTTGGCTTGCTGCTGCTGCGCATTTCTTTCTGCCGGCTTGTTGTTTTTATCTTGATCTTGCTGCTGGGCCTTTTTCTCTTCGGGCTTGGCGTTCTTCTCCGGCTGTTGCGCACTCTTCTCCTCCGGCTTGGCATTCTTCTCCGGTTGTGCGCTTTTTTCCTCTGGCTTGGCGGACTTGTCGGGTTGAGCCTTCTTTTCCGCGGGCTTATCTTTCTCTTCCTGTTGGTCGTGCTGCTCCTGCTGTGCGTAGACCGGAGCCGCGATGGCCAAGGACAATACTGCTGTGCTGACTAATCCAATTAGTTTCATTCGGTGTTGCCTCCGTTACTGTTCGTATGGGCGCGGGCAACTCGCCCGCGCCTTTTGCCTATTACTGCAAATTTCCTGTGGTGGGGTTTACCGGGCTGCCGATGGCGTCGCCGGATACGAGAAGTTCCACTCTCCGGTTCTGCTGCCGTCCGGCAGAATTATCGTTGGAGGAGACCGGCAAAGTGTTGCCGAATCCTCTGGCCGAAACCGAATTTCTGGCCACGCCTTCCTGTACCAGATAATCGCGCACTGAGTCGGCTCGATTTTCGGACAAAGTCTGGTTCATCGCATCTCCGCCAACATTGTCGGTATAGCCGCCGACTTCAATGTTGAGGCCAGGATAAGCCAGCAGAATGCCAGCGACTTTCGCCAACTTCTCCCTTGCTCCCGGCTTCAACGAATACCTCCCCGTGTCAAACAGAACATCGGACATGCTGACGATCAGCCCGCGCGCACTATCGCGAGTCTGCAAAATGGAATTCAGCTGCTCCGACAATTTCGCGCGCATGGCCGCTTTGTCGGTCTCAGCCTGTTGGGCGCTTAACTGCGCCTGCTGCGCCGCCAGGCGGGATTGCTCGGCATCAGCCTGCGCTGCGGAAAGTGCACTGGCGGATGCAGCCTGGCTGTTCGCCAAGTCCGCGTTCGCCTGCGCGGTTGCAGCTTGAGCATCCATCGCTTGGTTCCGTGCTCTGGTTGCGTCGGACTCGGCCTGAGTCTTGGCTGCTTGCGCATTCAAAGTGTCGGATTCCGCCTGATCTCTTGCCGCCTGGGCTCGCGCCGTGTCGGATTCGGCTTGCGCGGTCTGCCGCCGAGCGTTATCCGCCTGCTCTTGCGATAGTGCCTGCGCATCCGCTGAATCCTGACGTTCGTTCGCCAGGCGCACGTCGTCCATCTTCTTCACCGCGATGGCGCGCGCATCTTCCGCCGTCTGCACCGCTTCGCGGGCAACCGCGATCAGCGGCTTCCGGTCGATATGTTTGTTGATGGCATAGCCATCAGCAGTGTCCATCAACTCAACGGCACGCTTATAGCTGTCGCTCGCATAGGTTTCGGCTCCTTCGGATTGGGCAATGCGGAGCGCGTTCCGTGCTTCGAAAAATTCCAATGGCAATTTCGCGTTCAACACCACCGGATCGAACTTGTAGCCCGTGGGGATGTAGCCCCCGCGTTCCATCAGTTCATACTTTGCATTCACCGCTTCGGTTGTTCCCTTGGTGTCGTCGCGAACCACATTCTCCAGCACTACTGCGTTACTGGGCTGCCGCACCGCATAATAAGGCTCCGCCGTAACAATCAGAGCGAACGCCTGAAGATCCGTGGTTACGCGAAGCTTGCTACGATGATTCCCACCGAGCAGCACTTCGCCCAGGTTCACGGCCCGTCCCTCGGGAGAAATCGCCCACAACACATAGGTCAGATACTCATTGCCGAACGTCGTGGGCTTGAGCAGATCTCCAAATTCTGCTTCTATCTCAATGGATCCACGCTTGCTGTTAACCTGCGCTACCCCGTTTGCTCCGGGCATCAGATCCGTGCCCGCGAAGTCCAGTTTCGAAGATCCGCTGCGATGCTGATAGTTGACCGCCTGCACGCTGCGGCTGATCACAACCACGCGGAACGTCGGCGTGGGACTCATCTGCTCGACGGCTAGATTTTGAGAATTGGTTTGAGCTACCGCGGGTACACTCAGCACGATTGCAGCGGCGAACAAAAGCATTTTCTTCACACTACCTCCTTTGCGGCAGATGTCTGCCGTGTTGCTTTGTATCGATCGGTGTATTCGGACCTATGGCTGCTTGGCTCTAAGTACCGACGCGAATGTGCGTAAGCGAATGAAACAGTCCAAACACATTCAGCAGCCACAGAACCACGGCGATTACGACGACGCCGTTCAGAATTGACTTGATGGATCCCTGCATCGGAATGAACCGATTTACCAGCCATAACAGAACACCCACCACGACGAGAACTTCCAGGAGTTGAATTAGAGGCATTTGCTTTACACCTTTCTTTACTGTTCTTTACTGTCGCAGGCAGCCCCTGGTCCAAGCGAGGCGTCGCCCAAATTCGAGTTTCAAGAGTTTAGGGTCGGATCGTGCCCGCCGAAACTTTCACGGCATACACACGGATGAACAAACGCTGATTGGCTGGACGTGACCGCTCCGCCCGGACTTGAATCGAGCCCAGCGCGTTGCGACCTAAAGAATGAGAGCTACGAATCAGCGTTCGTTGCTCCTCCACCACTCTCCGAACTGAAGAATGACAGACTCAGAACTTCATGTCTGAGCAACATAGCTCACATGCGCGAACATTCCGCCAGATGACGCTGCCTGAGGCTCATCAGGCACACAATGCAAGCCAGCGGACTTGCGGGCTGGTCAAAAGTGATAGCCTTTCGCCGAGCCCTTGGAGCATTGTGTGGCAGGGATCCGAATACCAGGAATCAACGTGTCGCAGTCTTCTGGAAGTTGGCGGCTAACCCTCATCAGAGTCCTGCCGCCAAGTACTTTTGGGAACAAAAAAGACCCCTCGTGTGTAGCTGCACAGGGGTCTAGTTGAAACAATTTGCAATGGTTCTGCTATGCCAGCTTTAGCTTGCGCCGAATAACGCCCGCAATACCGATTAAACCCGTGCCCAAAAGGCCGAGGGTACCGGGCTCCGGAACTGTGATGTTGGTATCGCCGCTCGAAATGTTCGTGCTGCCGTTAAAGAAGCCCTTACCGGTGTTAACTGTCAGCTGAACGGTGGCGCCATCCACGGTACCGCCGTTGTACCACGTCCCAGCCAAAGAGCCGGTCAGTGTGTAGTTGTGGGTTCCATTGGCCAGAGTCACCAAGGTCCAAGTTACGGGCCCGGTGAAGGAGCCACTGAAGATCGTGCCATTTGGAATTCCACTGGTGCCGTTGCCTGTGATGTTGAACGTGCCACCCGCGGCAAAAGTTCCGCCCATCTGCAAGCTACCGCCGCTGAGGCCGCTCGTACTAAAGCTCAACGTTCCCAGATCATTCCCGGTAATCAAGCCTCCTCCGTTAAGACCATTGACGGCGATAAGCGACGATCCTGTAAGCGTCAGGCCGCTGCTGGCGCCTGCGAGAGTGCCACCGCTGTTAGTGAAGTCAACACTACTGCGGGCAAAAGCGGTGAACGGAACGGCTATGCATAGAATGGCAAGCAAAAAGGTGTTCTTGATCATTTTGTAGTCTCCTGGGTGATCACGAGATCCTAGGAAGAATTCGTGAGAAGCGGCGGATCAGTCAGTCTTAGTGATTGCCTGTCCGCTACCGTGCCCATATTGGAACGGATGGGAAAGAAAAAACTGCTCAAAATTGACCACTGTCGCGGGATTTATGTTTCGACGGATAACTGTGTTCTAGAAAGTGGCCGCCCCGGTTCGGTCGTTCCGGTTCGAAATACTGTGCAAAATAGCTCACTTGCGAAAATTCTGTACATCGCCAGGTTTTGTAAGATTCGCTTCCTGCGCCAGACTATAATTAGTGTTGATGCGTCTCCCAGCGCTGAGCAAGAAAAACAGAGAGTTCGACTCCGACACTTTCCTCGCCACCATTGGAGACGGTAGAAAAATCCTGTCTGTTTCAAAAAAGCAAGTCATCTTCGCCCAAGGTGACGGGGCCGACGCGGTCTTTTATGTTCAGAAAGGCAAAGTGAGGCTCACCGTCGTTTCCCAGGCGGGTAAGGAAGCGACCATCGCGATCGTCAGCGAAGGCAATTTTTTTGGCGAAGGTTCCCTGGCTGGGCAATTACTTCGGATGGGCTCCGCGGCAGCTATGACCGATTGCGAGATTTTACGAGTCGAAAAGATAACAATGATGGAGGCGCTTCACCGTGAGCCCGCTTTTTCTGAGATGTTTGTCGCATATCTGCTGGCGCGCAATATCCGTTACGAAGAGGACCTGGTCGACCAGCTGTTTAACTCCAGCGAAAAGAGACTAGCGCGGGTCCTTCTATTGCTCGCACATTTCGGCAAAGAGGGCATCCCGGAGACCGTTGTCCCCAAGATTAGCCAGGAAACTTTGGCGGAGATGGTCGGGACCACTCGTTCGCGGGTCAGCTTCTTCATGAACCGGTTCAGGAAATTGGGGTTCATTCATTATGCCGGGGGAGTTGAAGGGAATCTACAAGTCCACAGCTCTCTTCTTAACGTAGTTCTGCACGACTAGGCGCCTTCCCGAGTCCGATACCTTCGATATCCATACTTTCGATATCCAGGAGAGAGCACAATTGACCATTTTTCCAACCAGCGATGTTGAACAATGAGACGTGGAAACTGCAAAGCTCAAGCTGCGACATATATTGTCCGTCCGTTGCCCTATGTGCCGGGCTAAGGCGAAAGAGCAATGCACGCTTAGCACAGGACACCCCTCCGCCAAGACCCACCTCGCCCGGGAGCAGGCAGCTGCCAAGGTTTCCAGTCCGGAAACTTCCTCCCATGCCGCGATTCGAATCGTGATGAACGCCGGCAAGCGGGGCCTGCGCCTGCTATTTCAACATAAATAGCCGCAGGCTGAGAAACTCAACGACATTTGGTTTCTCAAAAGATAATCACAATGCCGAACGGCGACCACTGAACAAGTTGATGACCAGGATGACCAAGGCCACTACCAGCAGCAGGTGAATCAGACCTCCAGCTATATGCAGGCTGAAACCCAGTAACCACAGAATAAGAAGCACAACAAAAATTGTCCAAAGCATGATTTTCTCCTTTTACGATTCCGTTCTCGTCCTTATCCCCGCCTCGCGTCTTTCCGCTCGAGTTGCATGACCCGGAGCGGTTTGCCGCATTCCAAACACAATGGTTTGCCTCGCGGAGTGATCAGGCCGCAGGACGGGCACATCCTTTGCGTCCCGAAGGCTGGGGCCGCGGGCTTAACCATCCCGAACAACTTCGTGAATGAACCCAGGATGACAGCGATCCGGCTGCGAATGCGACGACGAGCCATTGAACTTTCCGCACCCTTTCTTCCCAATTTGGTAGCAACCGCTGTAAAGGGACGGCTGCCGGGGCAAGGCGAGTGATAACTCGCTCTTGGCATCTTCGGCGACCCTGATATCCAGCAACTCAACCTTGACAGGCTAAGGCGTGCAACGCTGTGTCGGATTGCTCACATTGCTTGAAAACTTGCCCTGCGGGGGGGCGACACTTAGGAAGGTGAGCAATTCAGACCAGCTATTCTTTTCTGCCTAAGCGATCATGACCTCAGAGACGAGCACTTCTTCTCGCCCTTTCAGGTCCCCTGAACTAAGTCAGCCATCTGAAGTCTTTTCCTCTTAGTTCGCAATCCAAAGGAAACAATTCATGAAAAAGACAATTTCACTGCTGTTGATGAGTTTGCTCGGCATGGTTGGAACTTACGCATTTGCCGGCTCGGATCGGGAGGACTCCATTGACCGCATGCAGAAATCGGTGGATGTTCTGCAGTCCATCATGTCGACGCCCGACAAAGGTATCCCGGAAGAAGTATTAAGTGCCGCCAAGTGCATCGTCGTCGTGCCAAATTTGATCAAAGGTGGCTTCATCGTTGGCGCCAAGCACGGACGCGGCGTGGCTACGTGCCGCACAGCTGAAGGCTGGAGCGCTCCCGCATTCGTCTCGGTTGGCGGCGGTAGCTGGGGATTACAGATCGGCGTGGAAGGCGTTGACCTGGTCATGCTGGTCATGAATGACCGTGGTTTGCAACATCTCCTTTCCAGCAAATTCGAACTCACCGGCGAAGGCTCGGTTGCAGCGGGCCCGGTAGGCCGGCACGCATCCGCCGGAACCGACTGGACATTGAACACTGAAGTTCTTACCTACTCGCGCTCCAAAGGCGTGTTCGCTGGTTTAACGCTGGAAGGTGCGGTAATCGAGCAGGATAACGACTCGACGCGAGCCATTTATGGCAAGCACATGATGTTCCGCGACATTCTTTCCGGCAGGGCGCCAATTCCGGAAAGCGCGGATGCGTTTGTGAAAGCTGTGTCGGAAGCCGGACATCAGGCTCACATGGCCGAAGCTAGAGAAGACAAGTAACTGCATCGGCAAATCAATTTGTGGCTGACCGAAACTGCATATCAGATTCGGTCAGCCCATGAATGTTTTCGTCACAGAATTTCGTTCCGGCATAGTTTATTTGCCGAGGCGGTCATTTATGAAGCTTGATCTGAAGAAGCATTTCTGGGCACAGATAATCTGCTTCACGCTTTGGTGCATCCTTGCTAACGCGCAAACCCATGATCGTGCTGCAAATCTGGAGGCCTGCAAGGCGGGCCGCGAAGCTTGCGATCCATCCCAGTTAAGTTCGTCGGAATCGGCGGAACTAGCTCTCGTCCTCCACGCCCGCAACGTCGCGAATTGCAGAAGCGGCAATGACGCTTGTGACCGCTCGAAACTCAGCCCGCCGGAGCTCACGGCACTAGCCGTCGCCGATCACAAGAATAACGTTTCCGCTTGCGTCGACGGAATGCACACCTGTGATCAATCAAAACTCACGCCATCCGAAGCTCGCGATTCATCCCTCTCCGACCACAATCGCAACCTCACCGACTGCAAGAATGGAGCGGGCTCCTGCGATCATTCCAAATTGAGCACACCGGAAGCCGAGGCTGTCGCTACCGCCCGCCGCCAACTCAACGTTTCCGACTGTAAAGAAGGCCTGGGCATTTGCGACCATTCCCAGCTGACTCCGTCCGAAACCAAGGTGGTCACCGCCGCGGAGCACCAGCGCAATGCGCAGAACTGTGAGAGCGGATGGAACGACTGCGACCGATCCCACCTCACTCCATCGGAGGCGGCCCGCACTTCCAGCGCGGAACACGAGCGCAATATGGCCGCCTGCAAGGATGGCAAAGAGACTTGTGACTATGCAAAACTGTCCGCATCCGAGTCCAAGGTCTTGGCCGACGCTGAACATAAGCGCAATTACATAGCTTGCCTAAAAGGCTACGGCTACTGCGACCTCTCTCGCCTTACCGCGGAGGAAACTCATTCCCTTCCGGGCAACGGGCACTAATCTACGCATCACCTGATATGGGTCAGCCTTCGTCTTCATCCTGATCGTCAACTCTTGTCCTCAAATCCGGGTTTCTTTGGCCCTTCGAATCTGCGTCTGCCGAGTCCTCAATAGCCTGTTAGACTGCCTGAAGAGAACAATCATGGCTTCCTCATCCCCCCGAAATCACGGCGGAACGGCGACCGCCAGCAATCAGCCGGCGGCTCCTGAGCCTTCTTTCTCTGAGCGGGCACGCACTTTAGTATATTTAGGCCGCATCGGCAGCCTCTCCACGGTTTCCCGCAGGCAGCCGGGGTTTCCCTTTGGATCGGTGATGCCCTACGGGCTGGATGCGCAGGGGCGTCCCATCTTTCTAATCAGCACGATGGCTATGCACACTCAAAATCTGCAAGCCGATTCGCGCGCCAGTCTCCTGGTTACTCAGCCCGACGGAGATGGGGATCCGCTGGGCGCGTCGAGGGTTACGTTGGTGGGGAATGTTCTGACCATTCCTCAGCCCGAAATAGCCGACGCTCGCAGGCTCTACCTGGAGCGTTACGCGAACAGTAAATACTGGGTAGACTTCGAAGATTTTTCCTTTTACCGAATGGATGTAATAGACGTTTACTACGTCGGAGGCTTCGGCGTGATGGGCTGGGTAAAGGCATCCGACTACGACCAGGCTCAACCCGACCCGCTGGCTGACGTGGCAGCCGGGATCATCGAACACATGAATGCCGACCACAAAGATGCGCTCCTCTTACTGGCGCGGACGAGCGCCGGGTTCGAGTCGCAAGAGGCGGCAATGACCGCGGTAGACCGGCTGGGCTTTAATGTCCGCCTGAAAACCACGGAGGGTGTGCGCGGCGCGCGCATTGCTTTCCTGCGGGAAGTGCGGAATGCGATGGAAGCCAGAAAAGTTCTGGTGGAAATGGTGCAGCAAGCGCGTCAGCAGCCTTGAGAGCTGGGGTCAGGCAAATATTTTCAAGAAAAAATGCCCGAAATCCTTTCGGATCACGGGCACTTTAGTTAGCGCTTCGAGAGCGGTGCTGCTTAGACAGCCTGAACGTTCTCCGCCTGCCAGCCCTTAGGGCCTTTGGTCACGTCGAACTGCACGGTTTGGCCTTCTTGCAGGCTGCGGAAGCCGCCAGCCTGAATCGCGGAGAAATGCACGAAGACGTCTTCGCCATTTTGTCGGCTGATAAAGCCATAGCCCTTGGCGTCGTTAAACCACTTCACTGTTCCTTGTTCTGCCATTGTTGATAGTCCTATTCCTGTTTCTTGAATTGTGCTATGGAAGATTCGCTGCTAGTGAGGGGGTGACGCTGGTTGGCGATACCGACCTTCAATTGCTTGTGAGTCAAACTTAGCTGAACTTCATTATACACGGCGGCGGCAAAATGCACAGCAAAATTGCAGCACGCCGGCAGTAGCCCAAGAAGTGGAGATCAACCGGATCTGCCCGGCCGACTGGATTGCTCGTATTCCCCTTGCGTTCCCCTTGCGCGATGTGGCGGCACATCGCGACCGAAGTAGATTAGTATGTTCGTTGCGATTTGCCACCATTCCTTCGACTTAAAGGATCTATCGAACCATGCCCCGAAAGGAAAACGATGCCCAGCCCGCCGCCAGCCGCCGCACCTTCCTAAAAGCCACCATTGTCGGAAGCGCTGCGGCGGCGCTGACTCCCTTCTATTCTGCGCGAGGCGCTGCGCGGGAGATTGAATCTGACCTTCCGGCCTCCGATATCAAGGCCTTCGAACTCGATGAATTGACCATCGCCGATCTACAAGATGGAATGAAGTCGGGCAGGTTCACAGCCCGCTCCCTGGTAGAAAAGTATTCGGCGCGTATCGACGAAATTGACAAGCATGGTCCTGCGCTTAACAGTGTCATCGAAATGAACCCTGACGCCCTGTCTATCGCTGACCGTCTCGATGAGGAGCGAAAAGTCAAAGGACCTCGCGGTCCGCTCCACGGCATCCCGGTATTTATCAAGGACAACATCGATACCGCAGACAGAATGATGACCACCGCCGGTTCCCTCGCCCTGGTCGGCTCCAAGCCGGCGAAAGATTCCTTTGTCGCTGAAAAACTGCGCGCCGCCGGGGCGGTGATCCTGGGCAAAACCAATCTCAGCGAGTGGGCTAACATTCGCTCGAGCCACTCCACCAGCGGATGGAGCGGCCGCGGAGGTCTCACGAAAAATCCTTACGCGCTTGACCGCAATCCTTGTGGTTCAAGCTCAGGTTCAGGCGCGGGGGTGTCGGCGAATCTGTGCGCCGCTGCCATCGGCACCGAGACCGATGGTTCCATCGTTTGTCCTTCGTCATCGAATGGTGTTGCCGGCATAAAGTCCACGGTTGGCTTGGTCAGCCGCAGCGGCATCATTCCGATTTCTCACACTCAGGATGGCGCCGGCCCCATGTGCCGCACGGTGCGGGACGCCGCGATTATGCTGGGTGCGCTTACAGGAGTCGATCCGCGAGACTCCGCTACCGCAAATAGTCAAGGCAAGTCTTTGACGGACTACGCCCAGTTTTGCGATCTCAACGGCCTTAAGGGCGCCCGCATCGGGGTCGCGAGGAAATATTTCGGATTCAATGATGCCGTCGACGCACTCATGGAGCAATCTATCGATGCCATGAGAAAACAGGGCGCTATCATGATCGATCCGGCGGATATTGAAACTCTGGGTAAGTTCGATGAAAGCGAGCTGCTCGTCTTCATGTATGAACTTAAGGCAGACTTGAATGCTTATCTCGCAACTGTCGGACCGGATGCCCCCGTGAAAACGCTGAAAGACATTATCGATTTCAACGACCGCAATCGGCAGAAGGAGATGCCCTATTTCGGGCAGGATTTATTTGTGAAAGCCGAAGCCAAAGGTCCGCTGACGGAAAAGGCATATCTTGACGCGCTGGAGAAAAACCACCGACTCGCCCGCACCGAGGGCATTGACTCCACCATGGATAAGTACCGCCTCGACGCCATCGTCGCGCCTACCGGCGGGCCGGCGTGGATCACCGACCTGATCAACGGCGATCACGTGGCCGGTGGAAGCTCCAATGCCGCCGCTGTCGCGGGCTACCCAAATATCAACGTCACCGCGGGATTTGTCTCCGGATTGCCGGTCGGAATCTCGTTTTTCGGACGTGCCTGGAGTGAGCCGACCCTCATCCGCCTGGCTTTTGGGTTCGAGCAAACTATCAAGGCACGACAAACCCCACGTTTCCTGTCTACCATTGGAACCGGCCAGTAATCACGATATCTAACTCGGCGATAGCCCCAAATCTGTCACCGCCAAACCCTTCTCCGGACTTGAGGTCATTTCTAATATATTTCTAGTCTTGTCTAACCGTGTTAGCCTTAGTTACAAGGGGGTGTTAATGATGATGAACAAAGTAGTGGCTTCCCTACAGAAGGAATACTCCCGTCTCGAAAAAGAGATGGGACAGGTAGGGAAAGCGCTGGACGCCCTCGGCCATTCGGGCGGGAAGAAGCTCAAGTTGACCGGCCGTACCTTGAGCAAGGATGCCCGCCGACGAATTGCCGAAGCACAAAGGCTGCGCTGGGCGAAGGTCCGAAAGGCCGCCGCCAAGCTAGCCAAGTAAGTAGAGTAATGCTTTCGCAAGCACCGCAGCCGGCCTCGTTCGTAACTCATTGCGGACGAGGCCCAAGCTTCGGCAAGTAATTCTGCCTTGCGCTTTCAGATTTCTTCCAGGTAAGAAACAACTAAGTCCAGCGGAACCACCTCAGAGCCAGCACGAAGGAAACTCCACCCCAAAGAAACATCACCAACAGCCGCGGCCACTGATGAATCAGTGGGGTCCCTTCCAGAATGCTGGCGCGGAGCGCATCGTTCAGAGCGGTCAGCGGGAGCGCCTTGATCAAGGGCTGGATCACGGCGGGAAAGCGCTCGTAGGAGAAGAACACTCCAGAAAAAATCCACATGGGCATCATGACAAGATTCATGAGCCCGCTTACGCTTTCTATCTTCTGGGCGCGGCTGGCCGTCAGCAATCCAATTCCGCCGAAGCATATAGCCCCAACCGCACCGAGAAAGAGGATCGCCAGCACGGACCCGAGAACTTTCATATGAAACACAAGAACGCCGAGGGTGAGCAATAATCCGATTTCGATGATCATTAACACCAGGCGGCTCGACAGGAGCGCGAGGAGAAAATCTCCCCGCCGCATGGGGGTGCCTACAAAGCGCTTCAGCAGCTTGCGTTGCCGCATATCGACGAGCGCAAATCCGATGCCCCACATGCCGGAGTTCATCAGGTTCATCCCCAGCAGGCCTGGAATGAGGAAGTCGATATAGCGCGAACCGGGCTCCGACGACGTCGTCACGGTCGTCGCCACCACATCTTTGCGGCCGGCGGCGGTTTGCAGCGCATCGTCCGCCTCGGCTTTTGCCAGCACGCTCTCCGGCCGTGCGGGATCGTAACGATAGCGCAGCCCACCTTTATCGTCGGGATCAATCACCAGATCGTACTTTCCCAGCCGAAATCCCTTTTTGGCGGCCTGCTCGTCTTGCACGTCGATCCTAAAAGATGCATGTGGCGCCGAGCTTTGCAACAATCTCTGCACTTCCTGCGCACCCGGACCTGCAACAATCGCAACGGAGGTGGCATCGCTAGGCTTGTTCCGGAATGCAATCCCGAGCCCCGCCGCCAGCAACAATGGAAACACGAACACCCAGAAGACGACTTCGGGTTCGCGCTCCAACTCCAGCATGCGCGCCCCCAGAAGATGAAGGTAGCCTGACCAGCGGCCATTTCGCCTGGGCGGTCGAATGCGCGCTACTGGTTCCTTTGTGTCCGGGATTTGTTGTGCGATAGGCATGGATTTATTTTGTTGCAGCATCACCCTTCCCGCAAATGCCTCCCGGTGAGCCGAACGAACACATCTTCCAGACTGGCCTGACGAGTGGTGAGATGCTGCAATTGACTCCCCTGCTCCCCGACCGCATCCAGCAGCGCGGGAATCGCCAGATGAGGTTCCTTCACGCTGAGAGATACCATGCCATCATCTTCTCGGACAGACTCCACGCTGGGCAACGCGCGCCAAACATCGAGTGCTGCCCCATCGGAATTACCGCTGACCGCAAACTCCACCACATGATGACCGCCCAGGCGCTCAATCAAACTGGCGGGCGATCCCTCGGCGATGATCTGACCGTGATCAACAATGGCCAGCCGGTCGCACAGCCGTTCCGCCTCGTCCATGTAATGCGTGGTCAGCAGGACGGTGCCGCCACCGCGTTGAAACTCTCGAATGATCTCCCAAAGTTGCCGCCGGCTCTGGGGATCGAGACCGGTGGTCGGCTCGTCCAGAAAAAGAATTTTCGGATTGCACACCAGCGCCGTGGCCACCGCCAGTCGCTGTCTCTGTCCTCCAGAAAGCTTGCCCACCCATGCATCTGCTTTCTCCGTAAGCTGCAGTTGCTCGAGAACTTCATCGCACGAACGCGGCTCGCGATAGAAGCTGGCAAACAGTTCAACGGTTTCGCGGACCGAAAGCTTTTCGGAAAGCCGCGTCTCCTGCAGCGATATGCCCAGCCATTCGCGCATTTCACGCGCATTCTCACGCCAGGAGTGGCCAAAAATAGATACTTCTCCGGAAGTTGGCTCAAGCAAGCCCTCGAGGATTTCTATGGTCGTGGTCTTCCCTGCTCCGTTGGGACCGAGCAGGCCGAAACATTCGCCGGTTTGGATCTCGAGATTGAGCCCGCGTACGGCCTCGACCTTACCGTCGTAAGTCTTGCGTAGATCGCGACATTGGATAGCGACGGGCACGCAGGCATTCTAACGAAAAATATCCGCTCGCGGTTTGTTCTTACTGCCGGCTTTGCTAAAATGTCGCATCGCTGAACGCGGGCCCGGCATCTTTCTCCTATGCGCACACCCAAGCGCGGCTTCACTTGACGGCGTTCCCTCTAAGACGCCCGTGTGTCGTTTACAACCGGTCCTCAGTTCCCGGTTATCAGTTCTCAGCTGCGAACAATGAAAGGAAGCCGCCTATGCTGCGCAAGGCTTGCGTATTATCATCTCTGTTTCTGGTCTTTGCGGTGTCCATCTACGCCCAGGATTCTCGCCACTTCACGTTCTCCTACGCCTTCACCATCAAGAATCTTTCCGCCGGTGAAAAGGTTCGAGTGTGGATCCCGGCAGCCCGGTCGGACGCTTATCAACAGGTGAATATCATCTCAGCCAAAGGCGATCTGCCATTAGAGGAGACCAGCGAATCGAAGTACGGCAATCAGATCTATTATGCCGAGACCGGCTCCGCTCCGCCGGAGCTGCACTTCGATATCGAATATGAAGTGATACGCCATGAACGCGTGGCCCTGGGGCAAACCGCGCCGCACGTAGTTCCGGTTTCGCTTTCATCTTCGGAAAAACAACAAGACTTGCAGCCCGATGTTCTCGTGCCCGTCACCGGCCTACCCGCCGAGCTCGCTGTGAAGGTCACTCAGGGCAAGACTCAACCCCTCGACAAAGCTCGCGCCATCTACGACTACGTCTTCACCACCATGCGCTATGACAAGACGGGAACTGGCTGGGGACATGGCGACGTTCTCTACGCCTGCGATGCCAAGAAGGGTAACTGCACCGACTTCCATTCGTTGTTCATTGCTATGGCCCGCTCGCAAGGCGTTCCGGCGCGCTTCGAAATTGGATTCCCACTTCCACCCGATAAGCATTCCGCCGAAATTGCAGGCTATCACTGCTGGTCAGATTTTTATGTCGACGGCAAAGGATGGATTCCTGTGGACATCTCAGAAGCCTGGAAGCATCCGGAAAAACGCGACTACTTTTTCGGCTCGCACGACGTGAATCGCGTGCAGTTCAGCATGGGCCGCGACCTTCGCCTGAGCCCCGCGCAGGAGGGCAAGCCACTCAACTATTTTGTTTATCCCTACGTGGAAGTGGATGGGCGGGAATATCCGAATGTGTCTTTAGCTTTTTCGTTTGCCGATGCAGGCACGACCGTCGCTACGAAGTAGCCCACGAGGCGATTATCGCGCCGGTACTAACTCTCCGGGCCCGCTTGGAGGTTGGGGGAAGTCTGGTGGTGGCATAACAATCGGCGGCGGAGCTCCGTTGGAGGGCTTGGGAACGTCGTCCGAATCTTCCCCGGGACGCTTCAGGCTTGGAGGGTTCGCTGGACGCTCGTTCGGCTCTTTTTTCGCTTCTTGATCTTTATCTTTGTCCGGCTGCAGGATAACTTCTTTCTCCGTGCGAACGATTTTTTGGCCATCTACTTTCATGGTCTCGACCCGAACCACTTCATCGCCTACAAAACGAACGAAATCGACGTCCGCCGGCGACTCGCCGTAAATCCATTCCTCGTATTCCGTTTCACCGGCCCGCTCCCGAACTTTTTTCGGAGGTTTGCCCTTGGCATGGAGCACCATCTCCTGATTCATCCCTACCAGCACGTGATGCGCTTGAATCGCCGCCTTCACCTTGGGAGGCACGGTGTCGAGGTAGGCTTGCTCCTTGTTTCGGGCGTTGAAATCGAGCACCGGATACAACAGATTTCGCAACTGAGCTCCCGTCATCTCAGGAACATATTTGTCGAAATAAAGATCCACGTAAGATCCATGCGCATTGGTTTGCGGCCCTTCCCCGCCCGCCACGGGCTGACCGTAGGTTCCGGAGATCTGCACGCGCTGATACCATTTTTGCCTGCGTACCGGTCCGCCATTGATCTCGAAGTGAATGTGGTCGTTCTTGATCTGGACAAAGGAAATGTGCGCGGGATCACCCGGCTTTACCGCCGGTCCCCAGAGGTTTAGCATCTGCTCCAATTCGATACCATTAGGGGTGATCGTTCCCTCTTTCAACTGCAGCCCCTTGGTTCCCATGGGAAAGGCAGTCCTCGCATAAACCAGTTGAGTCTCAAAATCGCGGATAATCTGTAAGCGGGTTTCCCTGGATATACGCGGCGCATTAGTAGGGATCGAAGCGGGACTCGGCGCCTCAGTTGGATCACTTGGCTGTTTAGTCGAGGAAGCCGACGGAGCAGGCTGAGTTTTTCCGTCTGAGTTCGCCTGCCCGTAAACCAGAACCGAAGCGAACAGAATCGGAGAAGCGAGAAGGGTTGTAGTCCGACAGCGTAGCATGCAGCACCCCCAGGCGTGATGCTCATTATATGCGATGGAGTCGAAGGCTGCAGGGTTGCTGCTGCTTCAAAGTTTTCGGCTGGAAATCACACGCTTTCGGGACCGCGCTTCTTGTGCTGCTGGCACTTGGTCATGATGGCCGAACGGAGCCGGCTGCGCAGGTCTTCGGGCAGTTCGTAGAGTTGAGAGTCGCGATAGATCTCAATCGTCTTCTTCGTGGTATCGCAAACCACATAGCAGTTATGGCACCAGGAGAGGTGGTTCTCCAGTTCGACCTTAGTGGTCTCGTCGATCACGCCGTCCAAATAATTGGTCAACTCGTGCAAAAATTCAGAACATTTCACTGGTTGCCATCTCCACTCTCGCGCTTCTGGAAGTACCGTCCCAAGCGTTCGCGCAGCTGCAGCCGGGCCCGCAACAACCGCGACTTCACTGCCGGCACGCTCAACTCCAAGGCCGCCGCAGTTTCTTCGGTCGAAAGTCCTTCCACGTCTCTCAGTACAAACACGGTCCGAAAGCCTGGGGGAAGGCCTTGGATCGTCTTGCTCAAAATCTCTCTCAACTCCGCCTGGGTGTACTGCTGCTCAGGATTAGGGCTCCAATCGGCAATCTCACGCGGAAGCGAATCATCTTCCGTCTTAATGTCCTCGTCCAGCGAAACCGTGCGCTCTGGCTTCTTGCGGCGCAACTTCATCAACGCTTCGTTGACAGCGATGCGCACCAGCCAGGTATAAAACTTCGACTGCTCCTGAAACTTCTGCAAATTTCCGTACGCCTTCAGAAACGCTTCCTGCACCACATCTTCCGCATCCTCGCGGTTTTGCGTGATGTGTTGCGCGATCCGAAAGACGTTACGGTCGTATCTGCGAACCAACTCCTCGAAGGCTGAGTCGTCGCCTTGCTTGGCCGCCCGCACCAGCGTTAGCTCATCGGTGACAGGCCCTTCTAGTTTGTTTTGGATGGTTTCCATTCTCTCTGCGATGCAGTATTTTGCGGGCAACCGACCGCGGTACTGAAAGGCGAACTGTTATTCTACTTGGTGCCCGCGTATTTGCCCAATCGCTTTCAGGCTTCGAAGCGGAATAAGATTGAGGTAGAGTCGAGATTGCGGGGCACGCGGTTGAACAGGTACCGAAGTACTCTGGGACAGTCCCACAAGTGCCGTATAATCAGCAGTTAGAGCCGCTATTTCGGTCGGATGCCAAGGCGCAGGCGCGATTCTATAAGGAAAAACGGTTTCCCAGCATGTCGGAACGGAATCAGAAACAGAACGAGGGGCAACACATCGAGATCGAAAAGATAGTCGCGAGCGCCGTTTCACAGGCCCTTCAAGCGCAGGTCCCAGCACTGCAGGCGCAAATTGTGCAGCAGGTGCTGGACGCTTTGCCCAGCCAGTACGGCGAAACTCCCGCGCCGGCCGGAGCACAGTCGAAGCCCTTGGTTCATGCCGTTGGCAAGATTCATGCGGGTTCCACTCAGAAAGAAATTTTGCGCGCTCTGCTGGACGCGGGCAGTGAGCATTGTTCTCGCATCGCGCTATTCGTGGTGAAAGCGGGAGCGGCATCGGGATGGCAATCGCGCGGCTTCGGCGATGAAGAAGTAGTGAAGGATTTTCCCCTCGATCTTACCGCGGGGCCGGTGGCGCACACTTATCAAAATCGTGTGGCGACGCCGGGAAACATCGCGGAAATGGGCGGACGATTCGTCGAGCAGTTCGGCGGCCCCGCCAACGAACAGGTGCTGGTATTGCCGCTGGCGCTCAAGGACAAAGTGGCAGCGCTGGTTTATGCCGACGGCGGCGACAGCGGCAGGCTGGATGCCGACGCCCTGGAATTGCTGGTGATTGCAACCAGCGGATGGTTAGAGGTCATCTCGCTGCGCAAGCTGACGGCGTCTAGAGAAGACGCGGACGCGCCCAGCAGCGTTGAGCGCGCCGCTCCGCCGGTGCAAACCGTATCTTCGTTTTCCGATCCATTCGCCAGTCACGCGCCCAAGCATGTACCCGCCAGCGTTCCAGTCAAGCCCGAACCCGCGGCTGAAGTGGTGGAAGTGGCTTCAGCGCACTCTACCGGCGCGGCCGCGCCAGCCGCAGCCACTGATCCCTTGGCCGGCCTCTCACCGGAGGACGCAGACGTCCACCGTAAAGCGCAGCGCTTCGCGCGGCTGCTGGTGGATGAGATCAAGCTTTACAACCAGGCGAAGGTTGCAGAGGGCCGGCGCAACAAAGACTTATACGACCGTTTGAAGGAAGATATCGATAAAAGCCGGGGTACCTTCCAGAAGCGTTACGGCAGCACTGTGGCTGCAAGCGGGGATTATTTTCAGAATGAGTTGGTGCGGAGTCTCGCGGAAGACGACCTCTCCATCATGGGGCCGAATTTCCGGCGCTAGATTTTGCGTGAATTTCTCTGGCCGTTGTAGTTGCGCGAAAAAAGTAAAAAGTGGTTCGATTAGTCTCCAAGGGGTGGTGGGTACTCGTCGCTGTGCTCCTCTGCAGCTTGTTTGGCGCTCCGCTGGTATCAGCGGAAGTGCTGTTGGCACTTCTGTCTAATTCTTCGCAGGACCAGGAAGCCACGTCCCCGGTGAAGCCTGCGCAGATTGCTCCGAGCAGCAACAAGGAGAGCACCCCCAGTAAGCCTGCAACCCATAGAGCGCCCGCCGGCAGCAAGCCGGCAGCGAGCGGCGCTAAGCGTCACAACACCAGCGCACGAAAGCCGCACACGGTTTCTCCGCGCGTCCGGCGCATGCGCCAAGCCTTCGTGGCGTCGGCGAGTTTGCGGCCCATGGCGCAACAGCTCCTCCAGGATCGCACTTTGCCGGCCTACGCCGGAGTCCAGGCCTACGCCCGTGCCCACGCCAAAGAAGACGCCGGAGCACTGGCCTGGTTGGTGCTCGGCTACGCGCACGTGCTGGATAAGGATTATGCCCAGGCGATCGACCCGCTCAGCCGTGCGAAAATCCATGCGGGGGACCTGGGCGATTACGTTGCTTACTATCTCGGAATCTCTTACCTGCAAACTGGGCACACCGCCGAGGCCCTGGCGACGCTGGCTGACTTCGCCAAAACACATCCGGATTCGCTGCTGGTGCGGGACGCCGAAGTAAGTTATGCCGATGCGCTACTGCTCGAGGGGCAAGCGGCGGAAGCGGCGGGATTGCTGGAAAAGATTCGTGTACCGATCCGCTCGGACGTTGAATTCGCGCTGGGACGCGCCTATGCGGCGTCCGGTCAAAGTTCGAAAGCGGCCGATACTCTTGGGAATATTTACTACACCATGCCGGCCAGCGCCGAGGCCGACGCCGCGTATGCCGAGTTAAAAAAACTGCCGTCCGCGCCTCCGCCGACAACGGCACAGCTCAGAACCCGGGCTGAGGGCCTGATCAGCCGAAAGCGCTATGCGGACGCGGCGGACGAATACCGCTCTCTGGCCAACCAGGTCAGCGCTGAGGTGCGGCCAGCTGTGCAATTGTCTCTGGCGGACGCGCTGCATCGCAGCGGGAAGAATCGAGACGCCAAGCAGGTGTTGGCCCTCCTCGGCAATGTCTCTGGCGAATTGAATGCTCAGCGGTTTTATCTGCTGGGCCAAATCGCATGGGCGGCCAATGACAACGAGACGTTCTATCGGACGGTCGAGGACTTACGGCGCGCCGCCCCCGCCAGCCCGTGGCTGGAGCAGGCACTCCTCTCTGCGGCTAACTTGCACCTTGTGCATCACGAGTACGACCAGGCTCTCGACGCCTTCCGCGAGGCACAGCAGCGTTTTCCAGATGGCCCGCGCGCATCCTATGTGCACTGGAAAGCGGCCTGGCTCACGCTGCGCCAGGGACGCAACGAGGATGCGAAAAAAGCTTTTGAGGAACAGATTGCGCTCTATCCCTCGGGCGCGGAAACACCTGCGGCTCTCTATTGGCGCGCTCGTCTGGCTGAGGAAGACAATGAGTTCGTCATGGCGCGGGCGTTCTACGAAAAACTTTCCGATCGCTATCGCAACTTTTATTATGCGGAGTTGGCCAGGCAGCGGATGAAGCACCTCCCTGCTGCAACCGACGCGGCGGCAGTGACACAGTACGCGACTCTCGACCGAGTTCCGCCCCTCAGCCACGCTGAAAAAATAACGGAGACGGAACCGCCCACGGATGAACTCCACGTGCAGAAAGCACAACTGCTCGGCAACGGCGGCCTCGTCGATTTTGCCGTGCGCGAACTGCAAGCGGCCGCCGCTGCTGACGGTGGCAGTTGGGCGCCGGCGGAAACCGCGCAACTCTATGTGGAGACCGGGCACTACGACCGCGCCATCGAGTACATGAAGCACTCGGCCCCGAACTACTTTGCCCTCGACATTCCAGACCTGCCGCGAAAATACTGGGAGGCACTGTTTCCCAAGCCTTACTGGAGCGACCTGAAACGAAGCTCTGCCGCCAATGGGCTCGATCCTTACCTGGTGGCGTCTCTCATCCGGCAGGAATCGGAGTTCAATCCCAACGCAGTTTCGCGCGCGAATGCGGTTGGCCTGATGCAGTTGCTGCCCAAGACCGGCAAAGCCGTGGCCAAAGAAGTGAAACTGAAGCGCTTCAACGCCAGCCAGTTGTATACCCCGGCGGTGAATATGCAGCTAGGAACGCGCTACTTCAAAGGCATGGTGGACAAGTTTGGCGGATCATTCGAATACGCGCTGGCCGCCTACAACGCGGGATCGGACCGCGTGGACGAGTGGCTTGCCCAGGGAAAATATCGCGATCCGCAGGAGTTCGTGGAATCGATTCCGTTCACCGAAACGCGGGAATATGTGCAGGCTATTTTGCGGAATGCCAGCGTGTACAGGCAGCTGTATGGGACGCCGTAGAGGCGGGCGCTCTCGATCGCCACATCACTGTTGACGTGCTGCGCCGGTGCCGCCAGGGAGCGACTTCTCAAACTGCGCAATTTGATCAATGGCAGCTGCAACGTCCCACACCAGAAGCTTTCCGTCGCGGCATCTGTCGAAAAGTCGCTGCCCAGAAAGAGCCACGTCGAACGGGTCATTTGAGTATGCGCAACCAGAGAATCCGCCGCGAAGTTTGCCGACTTCCACGTTCCAAATTTCCACTGCATAGCCACCCCAGTGACTCTCTCTAGTCTCAGACAAGAGATACTTGCCGTTTTCCCACCACAGAGGAGGACCAAATACGTCGTGCTCAAAATAATAGAGCGACCTTAACTCTCGCTTAAAGCCTCCAGTGTTGGCGTCCCAGAGGCGGAGGTGAAACGTTGAGGACTTGTCCTCGTTCTGGCGCACGCTCGTCACCGCCAACAGGGAATTATCCGGGGAAAAAGATACGTCCTGAAGCTTGCCGTCGAGGTCGAGCAGGGCGAGTGTGCGATGTTCAAATGCATTCCACAGGCTCACATTACCAGTTTCTGAAACGACAACTCCATCCTTCCAGTCCCAGGATGGGTAATATGCCACCGCGCCAGAGGGCAATCCCGGTAGCCGATCTACTTGTTGCCAAGCCTTGGTCTCAAAAATAAGAATTGCCGGAAGATTCGTCAACAGCAACAGAAACCTGCCGTCCGGTGTAAACGAGGCGTGGTAGACGGAAATCGTGCGCTGATCCAACATCGTTTCTGGCACGACATGGACTACGGTGGAGTCCTTCACATCAGTGATTTCGGTCCTCGGATTAATCCAGAGATAACGCTTGACGATATAGGAGCGGTCTGGGCTGATCGCCAATGTCACAAATTCTCGAGGAACCCTCTTCGTTGTCGGGTCAACCGGCTCTTGGATCCGAATGTCCATCGCGTCTGGCGGGATACCTTGCCTACCGAACTCGGGGAGGGCTCCGGTCTTATTCGGCGCAAAATCCAACCGCAGAGGCCCATGGGTAGCTCCGGTCAATCCCAGTATCTCCAAAATGCTGTCCGGCATGTCCGCCCGATCGTAAACGCGCGCCGAGATTTTGTTCCCGTTTCTCACCTGCAGAACCATACGACGACCTGGAGGCGGAAGTCGCGAGTAATCATCCGGAGGATGCAGACTTAAGCTCTCAACGAGAGGCTGTAAAACTTTGAGGTCTTCCGGACGAACTTGGCCGCCTCCCTGGACCGCGAGAGAAGTAATCCGCTGCATTGGGAGCATTTCGTCGCTTGAGACACTTATCGCCGTCGTCATGCTGCAGGAGACAAAAAGGTCGTCACTCGCAGGTCTCAAGTCGTCGCCGTCGATCACAGTAACAGTGAGTTTAATTTTGTGTCCGTCATTCAGGCCTCCCTTGAGAGGCCCCTTTTTGTAGTTACTGATCCACGAGGCGTAGTCAGTTTCTTTGGAGTTCTCCTCACGAGGCATACATCGTTGCGAAGGCGGGAACGCTCGGCCTTTCCATTCCTGAGCCAACCCCGGGAGCATGCCGGCGATGAAGGCGGTGGCGAAGATGCAAACCTTAGGAAATCGCAAACTCATGTTCATCGCTGTACCTGCCCGAAGCAACCGCATGAGTGCCGCCGAGACTAGCTGAGAGATGACTTTTCGTGGCCATGCGATTTAGCGAACAGTATCTCGACAATCAACAGCCCCGCCCCAACCACGATCGCGCTGTCCGCCAAATTGAAGACCGGCCACTGATACTGCTTTACGTAGACCAGCAGAAAATCAACCACGCGCCCGCTGGCCAGCCGATCCCACAGATTCCCTAACGCACCTCCCATGATCAGCGACAAACCCACGCCGGTGGCGATGTGAGCATGGTGGTTTTTCCACAGCAAGGCCGATACCACAATTAATGCGACTACGGAAAATGCAATGAGCAATCCGGTTTTCCAGGGCGCAGTCGAGTCGGCGAATAGACTGAAGGCGGCGCCGGTATTTTCGGTATGGGTGAGGCGAAAAAAGCCTGGAATGACCTGGATGTGCGCGTAAAGCCGGATTCGCTGCGCCACCACGTGCTTTGTCCAGCGGTCAAGCACGACTACCACGAGGACAATCAGAAGGTAAATGGCGCGCGCAGAGTTTTTGGTCATCCAGATTTTGAGCCTGGAAATATCTTAACCCGGTAGGACCGGTATCGCTCGTCCCCGTTTAACAAAGTGATAACCGGCGACGGCGACGACTCTCCGCCGAATCTTTCTTCTGATTTCACACTTTTGGGGTGTTCAGATTTGTGGGTTCCGTTTATTCTGTTCCGTCGCCTGTCTTAGCAGTTGTTGTGTTCCATCCCTATGTTCGTGAATTGCGCGCATGAGACCTCTCAGACGCTGGAAAAGCCGGACCCTTCTGTTCCTCGCAGTGGTAGGGCCGGGAATCATCACGGCCAACGTCGACAACGATGCGGGCGGCATTCTGGTCTACTCGCAGGCTGGGGCCCAGTACGGATTTCTCCTGCTCTGGACCATGATCCCGATTACCCTGGCGCTGATCGTCGTGCAGGAGATGAGCGCGCGCATGGGCGCGGTCACCGGCAAGGGCCTGAGCGACCTCATCCGCGAAGAATTCGGCCTCCGCATCACGTTTCTGATGATGCTGGCAATTCTATTCATCAACTTCGGAAACGTGGTGACAGAATTTATTGGTATCGCCA
Organism: uncultured Acidobacteriaceae bacterium; assembly: GCA_963818865.1. Classification (GTDB taxonomy): domain Bacteria; phylum Acidobacteriota; class Terriglobia; order Terriglobales; family Acidobacteriaceae; genus Sulfotelmatobacter. Next base: position 299,141 of record CAWFTQ010000007.1, on the reverse strand, counting down.
CCAGTCTGGAATTATTCGGGCTGTCCCGCTTTGTAACCGTGCCGGTCTGCGCCGTGATCGTTTGGCTGATCGTGGTCAAAGGACAATACAAGAGCGTAGAGAAAGTGTTCCTCGCCGCGTCGTTCTTTTACATTACGTACATATTCGCCGGAGCATTGGCGCATCCCTTGTGGAAAGATGCCGCGGTTGCAACCATTAAACCGCCCGCCCTCAAAGCCTTCCGTGACCAGGCATATTTATTCATGGTAATCGGCGTGATAGGAACAACCATCGCTCCCTGGATGCAGTTCTATCTTCAGTCGTCCATCGTTGAAAAAGGCGTAACCCGTCGCGGACTCAAAGCTTCGCGCTGGGATGTAATCACAGGCTGCATCTTCACCGACGTGGTGGCGTGGTTCATTATTGTCGCCTGCGCAGCCACGCTGTACGTGCACGGTTTCCGCGACATCAAGTACGCTGCGGACGCCGCGCAAGCGCTCAAACCATTGGCGGGGCAATATGCCTACATTTTGTTTGCCGTGGGCCTGTTCAATGCCTCGCTGTTCGCCGCGTCGATTCTACCGCTTTCCACCGCATACACAGTCTGCGAGGGCCTGGGCTTTGAATCCGGTGTCGATAAGAAATTCGCCGAGGCCCCGTTTTTCTACTGGCTCTACACTCTGTTAATCCTGGCTGGTGCGATCCTCGTGCTGCTGATCCCCGGACCGCAACTGGTAAGAATCGTGCTGTGGTCGCAGGTTGTGAACGGAATCGTCCTGCCATTTGTATTGATTTTTATGCTCCTGCTGATTAACAAGAAGGAATTGATGGGAGAGTATGTGAATTCGCACTTATTCAATGCCATAGCCTGGGGAACAACCATCCTCGTCGCCGGATTATCCCTGGCACTGGTAGTGGGTTACATTACCGGCAAGACAGGATAAGCCCGCGCAGCGCCTGTTCTCAGGGCAACCTTCCGGCGGCCAGATCCTTCACCAGGGACGCATCCGCTTCAAGGAAATCATAGGACGGAAGAGCATTGGGGGCCGACCACTGGAGATCGCGGAAGATGCGATTTTCAATTTCGCCTCCATATTCTCGCACGATAAAAAATCTCAGCTCGACCGCGGCGCCATTCGGATAGGTGTGCTGTATGCGAGCGATCTCGTCGCCAACTTTGGCATGAATTCCCAGTTCCTCTTCCAACTCCCGCCGCAGCGCATCGCGGGGCTGTTCGCCTTCTTCGATTTTTCCCCCGGGGAACTCCCATTTGAGGGGCATGGTCTGATGCCGCGTCCGTTGGCAGACGAGAAACCTGCCCTCCCGCTCGATTACCGCAGCTACAACCCGTTTCATAATTCGGCACTACTGGTGGCATGCAACGCGCTGGCGACTGGATCCACGCATCCCATGAAAGTTAAAGCGAAGGCCGCGATCCCCGGATCACAAACCAGTTCAAGTTCGTGCTCGCCGAATTCATGGTTGTCCACCAGGGCATACATGCGGGCGGAGTCCACCACGACACAGCTCTCGGAGGTCCCGCCGCAGTTGCGGAAACGAATGTCTTTCGTCGCCTGACGGCGCGCCAGAGGCCTGCCGTCCTGCAGCACTTGAACTTCCGCCGAGGCCCCGCGGGGCGCGGCCATCACCAGATTTACCGCCGAGGCTTCGTATCTCAACTTCAAAACGTGCGGACCCTCCCCGGCGGCTTCAAAGTACTCGCCGGTTGAGGCCCAGCGTCCGTTGGCGTAAAACAAATTCTCTTCGAGTTTACCGTCAAACTCATAGTCGGCGACTTCGTCCTCTTTGAAGCCGCCTTCATTGCCAATCCGCCCGCGTCGATGGCCCAGGTAAAGTTCTCCGGAAGGCCGGTAACACACTGCTCCCGGATGATCTTCTTCTCGCAACGGCTCCATGATCTCAGGCAGAGCAACGCCAGGGTCGATCTCGTGGATCAGTTCCTGAATCACTTGCTCGCACTCACCGTAACCGCCGCCCTCGCCAAAATGGCCGTAGCGCAGATAGCCTTCCTTATCCAGCAGATACTTCGTGGGCCAGTACCGGTTGGCAAAGGCTTTCCAGATTTCGCGATTGCTGTCCACGACCACCGGGTAAGTAAGTCCAAACTCGCGAATGCCCCGCTCCACGTTGGACTCGTACTGTGCGAAGGTGAACTCCGGCGTGTGTACTCCAATCACCGTCAATTTCTTTTCCCGGTAGCGCTCGTGCCAGGCTTGCACATAGGGCAGTGTACGTATGCAGTTGAGGCAGGTATAGTCCCAGAAGTCCACCAGAACGACGCGTCCGCGCAACTGACGGAAACTCAGCGGCGGAGAATTCAGCCAAACGCGTCCGATCTCGGGCGCCCGCACCTGGCCTTTTTCGACTCTCACGACTTCTCCAGCCTTTTGCCCACAACCTCCGCGCAATATTGGACAAGGTTCTGATCTTCAGTTCCGAACGCGGCCGAGAAATGGCTATCGATATCAAGTTCACCAGCGACTTGGTTCTTCACGAAAATAGGCACAACAATTTCCGACTTGGTTTCCAGAGAACAGGCCAGATAGCGAGAGTCCTTGCTGACATCGTCCACCACAATCGTCTTGCCGCTCGAGGCCGCAGCGCCGCAAATGCCCTGGTTCAGCGGAATACGCGTATGTGGAGTCATGGCTCCCACAAAACTTTCCAGCACCAGCACTGGAGGTTTGGTGCCGGGCTCGAGCATGTAAAAACCAACCCAGTTGTACTTCAGCATACGCTCGTGCAACAGTTTGCAGACCCCGTGCATGACATCCTTTGCTGTCGGTGCCGCTTCCGCGAGCGTCATAACTTCGTAGCGAACCTCTTCCATTCTGGTTTTGACAGGCATAAGAAAAATCTTAACTCAGAGCGCGCGATTCGCGGCCGCAGAAGATGAAACGCTGGTAATTTGACGGATTCCTTCCGGCCGGACAAACAGCTCGGGATGAATGGCAAATGCCAACGACTCCAACCCGCGTATAAGCGTCGGAGCCGGCGTGTTGAGGTACTCATCTCGAATGCAGAAGACCCGCGAAGCAAGCGCAGCTCGACTTCCCTGCCAGTGCCGGTCCGCCACAATTTTCTCCAGAGGAACGCGGTCGCCCGCTCCGCACCATGCGGCAATCAAAATGTCGGGATCCATGCGGCTCACTTCTTCTGCTGAGATTTGCTGCCCCGGTGCGCCCAGAAATTCACCTCCGGCGGCCTCGACCAGTTCTGCGACCCAGGCTTGCGATGCGATTAATGGCTTGCCCCATTCTTCGCAGAAAACTTTAAGGCGTTCTGTCCGCGCCACGCGGCTTCGGACTTGTTCGATTCGCTGCCGCATGAACTCGATCACTTCTTTGCCCCGATGGCTGGCATCAACAACGCCGGCGATGATCGCGACATCGGTGTAAATGTCCGCTAAAGTTTTGGGAGCAAACCCAAGAAAGCGGGCTCCGGACTTAAGTATTTCGATCACCGCTTTTTCCTGGTAAGGCACGGAGGCGATCACGAGGTCGGGCTTGGCAGCGATGATCTGTTCTGCGTTGGCGGTCCAGGAGTCGGAAAGTATTAAACACTCCCGCGCAATAATTTCGGGAACCACATCGGCGCAATATTTCGTGCACGCGACCACGCGGTCGAGTTCACCAATCTCCGCGAGAATAACTGTTGCGCTGGGCTGCAGGCTGGCGATGCGGCGTGGCGAGTGGTCCGGCATGAATCCGAAATTACAGTTTAATGTCGTTCAGGGCGGTTGATAGTGCATCCAGCGCCAACTGCACGGCATGAGTTGAGGCTTGGGGCAGGCCACCGACAGCTGCGCTCACATCCTCGCGACGCAAGTTCTTAGCTTCGTTCAGGGTCTTCCCCGCCATCAATTCCGTCAATACCGAGCCGCACGCAATAGCTGCCACGCATCCTTTAGCCTTGAATTGCGCCTGGGTAATTCGGCCTCCGCTTACTTTCAAGGTAAGGCGCAACACGTCTCCGCAGGCGGGATTTTCAATTTCCGCGGCGGCGTCCGCGTCCGCAATTTCTCCTGCATTACGCGGATTCTGAAAATGATCGAGCATCTGCGCGGAATACATTGGCCCAATTGTAAATGGAGAAGCCGCATAGCAAGCTAGCCGCGCGAACCAGTGCCTTCGGGGAAATAGATTTGCCAAACGCGTTCTCGAGCCGTAGCCTCCAAGTCCGGATTCGGATTTACCGCAACTGCATATCTTGCCATGGCCAGCATTTCCGTATCCCAACGGGAATTGCCGAAGGCTACGTCGATGTCTTCCCTTGCTGCTTCGCGCAGCGCCTCTGGTTTGCCCGTGCCGGAGGGCACGCGGAGCAGTCGGTCTGTGGCGATGCCGTTATTCCGTTCCACCTTGGCGGCGAGGATGCGTGTTTCCGGGATGCCAAAATACTTCATGCCAGCGCGGATGACCCAATCGTTCGAAGAGGAAACAGCCCACACATCGCAGCCGTTTTCCAACAGGCGGCGCACCAGTTCGCGCATCTCGGGAAAGATTTGCTCGACGAAGAACTGTTCGAAAAAGCGGGCGGCGGCGGCCATCAGCTTCTCTTCTGAAATGCCTTGGTGCATCGTCACCATTTCGCCGCACATGGTTGTTTCATCGACCTCGCCACGCTTGTACGCGGCGTACCGTTCGCGCATGGGACGGTCGAGCGCGGCAGAAACAATGTCGCCCTGTCTCAGCTCCCAATCAAAGAATCGCTCGCCGGCATCGCCCGACCATAGCGTTCCGTCGCAGTCAAAGGCCGCCACCCGCGGTGCCAGGCGCACCATCGCGTCGAGAAATTCGTTAGTAACCGGAAGAAATGCCTGGGCCTCTGCGGCGTCCATCTATCGACGATAACGTGCTTCGGGGGAAGCGCGCAATGGCGCACTATGAGTACAGACAGACGCGGGGTCTAGATGGGCGGACTCTCTAGACGGGCACGGGTCAGGACGACCGCGCCAGCAGCCCCGCGTAATCCTCGGAGGTATTGATATTCAGGGCAATCAGAGGATCGTCAACGCGGACGTATTGGATGTGCGCCTGGTACTCGTGTTCAATGTCGCGGGCGATCGATGTGGCCGGAACCCGGAGAAACGCTGCCATCATCTCGCGGCCCACCAGATAGGGATGCCCATGCGCTCCCGAAAACTCGGGCACGATTGCCCAGATTTCGTGATCCGCGACTTCGAATGCATCACGCAGCATTTGGAGGGTCGCGGTATCACACGGAGGGCGGTCCACTAGGGTTACCATGGCCGCGTCACGGCCGTGGTTGAGCACTTCGTGCAGACCGACTTGCAAGGAGCTGAACTGGCCGCGACTGGGGTCCCGGTTAACCACCAGAGACGCCCCGTGAGCATAAATAATCGGAGCCAGCGCCGCTTCATTCTTTCCCACCACAACCAGCACAAACTCAGTAGCCTGCGCAAGCGACCGAATCGCCGCCGACAGGAATGTGTCATTGGAAGGCGCTTGCCCGGTTGCCGACGGAGGCCACGGCAATAAGGCTTTATCCCTGCCCATGCGCGAGGAATCTCCGGCCGCGAGGATGAGACCGGCGAAGCTGGAGGCGCGTGCCATACTGCGAAGATAGCATTAACAGCAGGAAATTGTTGATTTTTGACTGCTGATTGTCGATCGGAAACCGGAGTGAACGACGATTTTCATCAACCATCAGAAATTAACAATCCGCAATTATTTGCTTTCATCTTATTTATTTGCTTTCATCGAGCGCCGCATCCGCCGCACCTTCGCCCACAGCTTGAGATTTCTGCGAACGAAACCAACTCATGTGAGGCAGAGCGGCATTGGCATGCCGCCGGATGGCAATCAATTCGGCCGTAATTGCAACCGCAATCTCCTCGGGTGTGATGGCGCCGATGTCGAGTCCGATGGGAGCATGCACGCGGTCGAACAGATGCGCGGGGACGCCTTCCTGGTGCAGCGTCTTGAAGATTTCGATCACCTTGCGCTTGGAGCCGATCATGCCAATGTATCGAGCGCGCGTCTGCACCGCCCAGCGCAGGATGCGCATGTCGTCGCGATGTCCGCGCGTGACGATAACGATATAGGAAGTCTCATTGGGCTCGAACTTCAGGATGGCTTCGTCGAACTCCAGCGCATGCACTTCGCGAGCGGAAGGAAATCGTTCTTTGGTGGCGTAGGAGGTCCGATCATCGGTGACAATGAGGTCAAATCCGGCATTCGCGGCAACCTGACAAAGATTAATAGCCACGTGACCTGCACCGAAAACATAAAGTAATGCTGGAGGTAGAACCGGCTCCACAAAAACTTCCAGCGTACCCCCGCAAACCAGCCCCGTATCGTATTTCGGATCTTGATTGAGGTCGAACGTCAAGGTCCGTGGCTTTTCGGATTCCATCACCTCACGCGCCGCCTGCCAGACGTCGGCCTCGACGCAGCCTCCACCGATCGTCCCTACGATTGAGCCATCGTCACGCACCAGCATCTTCGCCGTGCGGAACGAAGGAATCGAGCCGCGCACATTAACAATCGTCGCTACGGCACCCCGGCGCCCTTCGCGTCGGAGCTGCACGATTTGTTCGTAAATATCCATGGTCTTGAAGCTAGGTCGTAGTCCTGATTATCAATCGGTTAACAGGAGGGAGTCAAACGCGGACGAGCAAAAGCCCCGGGTCATCACTCCGGGGCTTTTTGCGGCCTTGCAAAGTGTACGAGACTAGTCCGTCAAACCAACTCCATGATTACTCTGTTCGATGTCGAAGTCAATCTTTAATTTCGTGAGTGGCCGTACAGAAGGCGGCAGAGTCGAACTGCAATGGCTGATGAGCCACTCACTGGTTTGACGGACCAAGTCCAGTACCCACTGGCAACGCCTTCTAAACCTTAGACCGTCAAAAGAATCCTACTCCGGCCATGCGCGAGGTTAAATGGCTCGAGGCAATAAATTTCACCGAGATGCCGGATTGGGAATTCCCGATCTGGGGAAGTATGCTTGTGTAGCAACCGACCTAATCAGGAGAACGCTCTCATGAAAGCAGTCCGCATTCATCAATTCGGCGGTCCCGAAGTTTTGACCTATGAAGATATTCCCGATCCCCAGCTGCGCAAGGATCAAGTGCTGGTGCGCGTACGGGCATGCTCGCTGAATCATCTGGATGTCTGGGTGCGCAAGGGACTCCCTGGAGTAAAACTGCCGCACATTCTCGGCAGTGATGTTGCCGGCGAAGTGGTCGAGGTTGGCGAGTACCTCAGCGGATTCAAGGCTGGACAGCGTGTCCTGATCGCTCCGATGCTTTTCTGCGGGCGCTGCGCGAAGTGCGTCGCTGGTGTACAGAATCAGTGCCGGGAATTTGCCGTGCTGGGCAATGCCGTGGACGGCGGAAATTGCGAACTCATCGCAGTTCCCTCGGCCAACGTGATCCCAATTCCCGACTCGCTCGATTTCAATCAGGCGGCCAGCGTCCCCCTGGTGTTTGTCACGGCATGGCACATGCTCGTGGGGCGAGCCGGCATACATCCGGGACAAACGGTGCTGGTGCTGGGGGCAAGCTCCGGCGTTGGCATCGCCGCGATTCAGATTGCGAAGCTGTTTCAATGCCGCGTGATTACGACCGCCGGCGACGAAGCGAAGCTGGCAAAAGGCCGCGAACTGGGCGCGGATTACGCCATCAATCACTATCAACAAAGGATTTCCGAGGAAGTAAGAAAGATCACGAACAAAGAAGGCGCCGATATCGTGGTTGAGCATGTGGGCGCTGCCACGTGGGACGAGAGTGTGAGGTCCCTCAAAACCGGCGGCACGCTGGTCACCTGCGGTGCCACCACCGGGCCCAATGTAGGCATTGATCTGCGGCATCTATTTGGGCGACAACTGAGTCTGCTCGGCTCCTACATGGGAACCATGGGTGAACTCCACGAAGTCTTAAAACATGTATTTGCCGGGCGGCTGAAGCCGGTGGTCGACCGTACGTTTCCGCTGAGTGAACTCCGTGCCGCCCATGAGTATTTGGAGAAGAGCCAGATGTTTGGGAAGATTGTGGTGAACCCGTGAGGTTTTTACTGACGAGATCGCGGAGGGCAAAGTAGTCGATCGGACTAGAATGAGCGCGTGTTTTTAAGATAGTCGGCAAGATCTCCGACATTGAGACGATAGCCTCGGGAAAAGGCATTCGGGAGGCGCGCCGCCTTCGGAAACTCTACGGCGGTCGACACTGGAGAAAGCGGAGAGGAACCGCAACCGTTCGACTGGCGAGTGGTACGATACGATGTGCCGAAGTGCATTGGTATGAAGCCCACGGCGTAGGAGCGAGGGAATTCAAAATCAAGCGCTTCTTTGAAGTTCAATGAAACGAAACCATCTTCAATTTGTAGTTTGCGTCAAGAACAAGGGCTACGCTGCCTCGCTGGAGTTGCGTAAGCTCTATGAGGCCGTTTCCGACGGCGTTGCGGCGGAGCTTCACCAGATTCGCGTCATTGACGAGTCTGGCGAGGATTACCTCTATCCGCAAGAGTATTTTGTTCCCGTGCGTCTTCCTGAGTCTGTCGAACGGGCTGTGCGCCGCGCCGCTGGCGGAACGCGCTTTCGCTGATCGAGCACCGCCGCGCATGAATATCTGGAGAAGAGCAAGATATTCGGGAAGATTGTGGTGAACCCGTAGAGCATTCAAGGATGTGGCGCATGACCGCCAATGGGTTCTAGGGCGATTTTACGACAGTCAACCAGCAGACCCAGAGCCGCAATCCAGTGCATTGCGTCGGCCCCACTCTTCCTGGGTATAAAATTGAACAGTGTACCACTCGCTTTCCAGACGACTCACAAGAAAAACGGTGCATGGAATGCCAATGAATTTGCCGGGCTGATGGCCTTTGGCAGCCGCCGAGAGGGAATCTGTTGGGTCGTAAACAAGATATACAATGGTGTCTCCTGCTCCCGGAAACCCCCAGCCGTCCCATTCGACATGCTTCAACTCTCCCGCCGTTCCGCCGGATTGCGCCAGAACTTCTCTTTTGTAACGCTGCGACCACACGAACCACTTCGTGGCGGAGCGAATTGAGTAAAACTGCCAAGCGACGACAGCTGCAATGACGAGAGAAGCAGCGATAAGCAACGCGCCTATCGCCGCAACTAACCACAGCGTTTTGCTGGGTCGATTTTCGTCCGCAAATCGCAGCTTCACGGCACCACTTTACGCCGATCTTCGGGCAAAGTTCCACCACTGCTGCCGTTATCAGGCGTTAGCGCTCATAGACGCTCGATGAGTGCTATGCCGATTTCGCAACCGTTACTGAATCAGTTAAACTCGCGTACAGAGATGCAAGGAAAGCAGTCATGTCTCTGCGCAAACCAAGCCTCTACGCACTACTTGCCGCAATCCTTGCCTGCACGGCAGTCGGAAGGGTAAGCCGTCACGTCAAGGAATTTGATGTACCGGAGATGGACAGCGGGGCGAACCGTCCATCACTCGCTGCGGAATCCCATGCCAGAAGTGAACTGCTGTCAGCCGATTTTTTTCCCGTCCAATCCAAGAGTGCCAAAAATCTGAGTGTAGGAAAGCTGCTGGTGGCCAGCCGGAACCTCGGCGATCCGAATTTTGCTAAGACCGTCATCCTACTGGTTCGCTACGATGCCCAAGGCGCACTCGGACTCATTCTCAACCGGCGCACGGATGTTCCGCTTTCGCGAGCGCTTGAGCGCCTGAAGGCGGCGAAAGATCGTTCCGACCCGGTCTATATCGGAGGACCGATGGAAATGCCGGCGGTGTTTGCGTTATTCCAGTCGCCGGCCAAGCTCGAAGGCGCGGAGAGCATCTTCGATGGCGTTTACTTGATTACTGCGAAACCGCTTTTCGAACAAACAATTTCGGCTCGACCCGACAAGCGAGTTTTCCACGTTTATCTCGGCTATGCCGGATGGACTCAAGATCAACTACGGCAGGAAGTGGGATTGGGCGCCTGGTTTGTTTTTCCGGCTGCGGCCAGCGAGGTTTTTAATTCGGAGCCGGATTCTTTGTGGGACGAGATGATTCGCAAGACGGAACTACAAATGGCACGTAGCGAGACCACGTTCAGGTGACTCCCCGAGTAGAGAAAGCCGTTCGCCGCGCTCCGAATTTCAGCCGCTAGCGTCACTTCAGTCTGGTCTGGTTTAAAATAGGCCTATGGCTCCTGAACTGAATTTCGGCCCCTACGTTGATCTAGAAAACGGCAAGAAGGTAGTCAAAGATCTGACCTTCGGCAATCCCACGCCGGAAGGAGTGGTACTGACCACGCTGGATTCCGCCGTGAACTGGATGCGCAAGGGGTCCATCTGGCCGATGACGTTTGGACTGGCCTGTTGTGCGATCGAAATGATGTCGATGGGTGCGGCGCGCTTCGATATTGCCCGCTTCGGCGCGGAAGTTTTTCGTCCATCCCCGCGTCAGAGCGATCTCATGATCATCGCCGGACGCGTGTCCAATAAGATGGCACCCGTGATCCGCCAACTATGGGAGCAGATGCCGGAGCCGAAATGGGTGATTTCCATGGGGGCGTGCGCCACCTCCGGCGGCGTCTTCAACAATTACGCGCTGGTGCAGAGCGTGAATCAGGTGATCCCCGTCGATATCTATGTCCCAGGATGTCCACCGCGCCCGGAGCAGCTCATCTACAGCATCACTCTGCTTCAGGAAAAAATTCAGAAAGAGCGCGGTACCATCAAGAAAGCCTTTAATCTCAGCTAGCTGTTTTCTACTAGTGATCCGGCGCCGGTTTCTGAGAACTCTCCAGCCCGTAAACCACTGGCTGCGGTGCCGACTGAGGTCAATCCGTAAGTGCTGTTTCGGGAAGCACTTGCAAAAACAGTAGCTTTCTCAGAGTGAATCCCCTAAAGACGAAACCAATCTTACCCGAACTGAATCTAAGGGATTAAGGGTAGGTTGAGCTAAGACTCCCGTAGACTACCTGAGTAGAGCCCAGAGAACTAAGTCTCGTGGAAGGTGCTCCATGATGGCAAGATTGTTTGACGCAGTCTTCGGTTGCAGGCATCCCCGTTACAGTTTTCCAGTTACCATTCGCGGAACGGGGCGCCGTCCGCAGGCTGGCGCATTGACCGGAACCTACGTAGCGTGCCTGGATTGCGGACGAGAATTCCCCTACGATTGGCAAGAGATGAAGATGATCACTTCCCAGTCGGAAACGCGCCAATACAGGGCTGCGCTCGCCCCTAAGCAAGCTGCTTAAGCCTCGGTCGAGATTCTAGAGTCAGATTGTTGTTGCGGGTCACCGACCGGTCCATCTGCTGCGGCAGGCTTTTATGTTACGGCCTGAGTTTTCTCTTATGATTTCCTCCTGAGTAGACCAAGCTTCCCACTTTGAAACTTCTTGATGTACTTATGTAACGCAGGTTCGATTTCCCCAATCCAGATCCTATCCAACCTCTATTACTGTTGAACTATCACTCCTTGTTCTGCCAGTGCGTGCCTTTGTAACGCAGGAGATTACCGCTCGGCACACTGCCCAGAATAGCAAGCGCGGCAAAGACATGACTGAATTTCAAGGACCCGGATGTTTCAGCGAACCCGCAGCGGAAAATCTAGCGCTGCGCCAGGCTCTGAATGGAAAGGACGATCTGCTGGCAGCGATTCCCAGCACTCCGGCAGTCCTGCAATCTTTGCTTAACGAAATCAACCAGCCTCCTGACAACGTCAATCTGCTCAGGGTGGCGGAGATCATCGGCCACGATGAAGCTCTGGCTGCGCAATGCCTGCGCATGGCCAACTCTGCCCTGTTTAGCCGCGGCCCCGCCCTGGATTCTCTTCGCGGCGCCGTGCGTACGCTAGGCATCTCCCGCATCCGGGATATCGCTGTCTCCTGCGGCTTGCTGCGGCTCGCTCCGGCCTCCGTCAAAGCTCTCGACCCCGTAGTTTTCTGGCAACACTCCCTGGCCTGCGCCATCATGGCGCGAAAACTGGCGCGCTCCGTGGGCTTTGGCGATCCCGAGAAGGCTTATCTCGCCGGATTGCTGCACGACATTGGATATATCCTGAACTTAGTTGTCTTCCCTGCACAAACGAAAACGGCCATTGAAAAAGCTGAACACGAGGGGCTTTTCATGGGAGACGTCGAGTATTCAGAAATGGGTTTTACCCATTGTCAAAGCGGGGAACTGCTGGGGCGCAGGTGGAACTTGTCAGAGGACCTGGTGGAAGTCATTCTTTGCCACCACAACCTGGCCGCAGCGGTCAGTAACCCCGCCTTGGTGGCAATCGTCTCCCTGGCTGACCGGCTGAGCCGGGCCTCTAACCTGGGATTGGGATACTTGGAAACTCCCAACCCCTTGGATGCCAGCGAAGGGGACTGGAGCATCCTGGCTCAGAACTGTCCTCTTGCCGAAGACATGAGTTGGAGCGAATTTGTCAAAGACTCAGACTCCTACGTGGAGGAAATCCGCAATCTGGTCTCCGCCATCTGCAAAGACAATTAGAAATTCTTGCGGCTAACCCCTCGCCAAGGCCCCTGATGTTCGCTTCTCCATTGCAACAAACTCCCGCTCTTCATGCCCTGTATAAATCTGCCGCGGACGGGCAATCTTTTGTTCCGGATCTGTGATCAACTCCTGCCACTGTGCCAGCCATCCCGCCGTACGTGGAATCGCGAACAATACGGTGAACATTTCCGGACGGAATCCCATGGCCTGGTACATGATCCCGGAATAAAAATCGACATTCGGATAGAGTTTGCGCTTCACAAAATACTCGTCTTCCAGCGCGATGCGCTCCAACTCAAGAGCGATCTCCAATTTCGGATTGCGCCCCGTAACCTCAAAAACCTGCTCCGCTGTCCATTTAATGATCTTGGCCCGGGGATCGTAATTTTTGTAGATACGATGTCCGAATCCCATCAGCTTGCCCCCGCCTTCTTTCACTTTCTTGACGTAAGCGGGCACTTTATCCTTCGAGCCAATCTCATCCAGCATCTTCAACACTTCTTCATTGGCTCCGCCGTGCAATGGTCCAGCCAGGGCTGACGCTGCCGACGCCATCGACAAATAGGGATCGGTTTGCGCGCTGCTCACCGAGCGCATAGCGTTGGTGCCGCAATTCTGCTCGTGGTCCGCATGCAAAATGAACAGAATATCGAGCGCCCGAGCAATGGCCGGCTGCGCCACATACTTAGGCTCGACCATCTTCCACAGCATGTTCATGAAATTCTCGGCGTAGCTCAGATCATTGTCCGGGTACACGTAAGGGAATCCCACGTTGTGCCGGTAAGACATGGCCGCAATGGAGGGCACTTTGCCGATCAGCCGCTTGATCTGCAGCAGCCGGTTGGCGGGATCGTGTACATGCCGGGCATCCGGGTACACCGTCGAAAGCGCCGCCACCGTGCTGACAAACATCCCCATGGGATGGCCATCATAGCGAAAGCCTTCCATAAACTTTTTAGTGCTCTCGTGCAGCATGGTGTGGTGTGTAATGTCGTGTACCCAGCTCTTTAATTCGACCTCGGTCGGCAATTCTCCGAAAAGCAGCAGGTACGCGACTTCCAGAAAGGTGCAGCGCTCCGCCAGCACTTCGATGGGATATCCGCGGTAACGCAGAATTCCCCGGTCACCGTCGATGTAGGTGATGCTGCTGCGGCACGAAGCCGTGTTCATGAACGCCGGATCGTACGTCATCAGCCCAAAATCCTCCGGGCTGGTCTTGATCTGCCGCAGGTTCATGGCGCGGATCGTACCATTTTCAATCGGGACGGTATATGTCTGTCCCGTTCTATTATCGGTGATAGTCAGTGTGTCGTCTGGCATGGAAAGCTGCTCCTGTAGTTTCCGCTATACGCCTAGCGTAGCTTACACTTACTCCCTTCGACAACCGGCCCGCTGTGACTCAGGTCACGCAGAGTTGTGAGGCCTCTCTTCTGTCGTGTCAAAATGGAAAACCGGCGGCCGAGGCCGCCGGTGGATGACTTGCACTCCCTCTAATTCGAGGACGAATCATCCCGGCGCTTTAAAGTCGGACGATCATCGTCATTCGTGCTGTCTCCCGTTTTATCGCTGCCGCTGCTGGAAGTTCGCCGCAAACTCGGCTTGTTCTCGTCTCTCTGATCCAGCACTTTGTGGCGATTTTCAATCGAAGCCAGCCGAGCCTTCACGTCATCGAACTCCGAGGTGGTCACAATGTATTGAGCCTTAGCCGGCAGAATCGTGCGGATCTCTTCCTGAGTCTTCTCGATCCGGTCCGGTGTCTGCGGATGGGTATCGAAGGTCTTCGCCAAGCTTCCCGGTTTCTTTTTCTCCATCGCCTGAATTTTTTCGAAGAACGAAACGAACGCCGAGGGATCGTAGCCGGCGCGGTACATGGTTTGGACGCCGAGATAATCAGCTTCAGCTTCGAAGCCACGCGAGAATTTCAAAATTCCCAGCATTGCCGCCGGTCCCGCGGCTTCGTAAGCCCCATAACCAATCCCTCCACCCACAAAGATCAGAGGAATCGTCGCCAGTTGCATCAGCGTGCCCCGGGTCTGCTCTCGGGCCAGATGGCAGGCCGCGACATGCGATATTTCGTGCGCCATAACGCCCGCCAGCTCCGCTTCCTCGTCGGCAGCCAGAATCAATCCGGAGTTCACATAGAAGAATCCGCCGGGAAGCGCCATGGCATTCACGACGTCGGAGTCGATCACCTTAATCGTGAACGGCACCTGGGCATCCGAGTTCCGAACCAGGTTCTGCCCAATCCGGTTGACATACTCTGTGACCACCGGATCGTTCACTAACTTAATTTGCGATTCAATCTGTTGCGCATAAGAGCGGCCCATGGCCACTTGCCTCTCGATGCTGTACCAGTTGCCGACGCCGCGGCCGCAACCCACATTGCGGTTCCCTATGGCGTCTACGTCGTTTTTACCGCCGTCGTGCTTGATCTGGCTGTCATCCTGCGTCGGCAGGTTGGCTGGAGGTGGTGCTGGAGCGTTCTGCACGTCGCTGGCTTTCGGCTGGCCCTTGTCTGTGTCTGGAACCGGAACTGGAGTTTGCGTCTGTGTCTGGGTTTGACCTGGATTCGTTTGACCGGGATTCGTCTGACCCGGATTCTGCGTCTGACCGGGATTCTGACCAGGCTGCTGTGTTTGCGCCATCGTCCAGGGCACCGCGCTGAACGCCGCTACCGCCACAGAGAGTGCCAACCATCGCAATTTCATAAATACCCCTTTGCGCCCGACCTGCTCTTACCCGAATTATACGCCCGGCCTGCTCGGGCGGAGCTTTCCCCTAAGAATTTAGACGCATATTCCTTCCCATGAGGTTATCCCGGGTTGGAAAAGTACACGATCCGGAATCACACTGGCGGTACCCCTTGCCCCTTTTCCAACGCAGTCGTACCATGACCCGTCGTCTTTCCGATAGCCAGGAGGTTCCCATGATCGATCGCCGCCATTTCCTCTCAACCGCCGTAACCGGCCTTGCCGCCGCTTCCGCCCTGCGCGGGGATCTCTTCGCTCAACTCGCCAGCGCCCCCACCAAACTTCCTGATTCCTCTTTGTTCGACAAGAACGAAGACGCCTACTGGGCCGAGATGCGTAAGCAATTCCTTATCCCGGAAGACGAAATTTACCTCAACAACGGCACCGTCGGCTCCAGCCCCGCGCCCGTGCTGCGCGCCATCTTCGACGGCTACACCACCACCGAGAAAATGGACCAGCAAGATCCCGAAGATTATCCCATCTGGGGATACGCCGCCTGGAATGAGTTTCGCGATCCCCTGGCCGCGTTCGTGGGCTGCCATCGCGATGAAATCGCGCTGCTCCGTAATGCCACCGAAGCTAATAGTTACATCGCCAACGGCATCGACATGAAGCCCGGCGACGAAGTCCTCATGACCGATCAGGAACATCCCGGGGGCGTGCACCCCTGGAATCTGAAGGCCAAACGCTATGGCGTGGTGGTGAAGAAAGTAGCCTTGCCCCTCCCGGTAAAAGACGCCGCTCAAGTCCTCAACCTCTTTAACGAGGCCATCACTCCCCGCACCCGCGTCATCTTCTTCAGCCACATCACCACAGTCACCGGCGTTGTGCTGCCTGCGAAGGAACTCAGCGCACTCGCCCGCTCGAAGGGCATTCTCTCCGCCATCGACGGCGCCCATGTCATCGGCATGATGCGCCTCAACGTTCACGATCTTGGTTGCGACATGTACTCGTCGAGCCCGCACAAATGGCTGATGGCTACCAAAGGCACCGGCTTCCTCTACGTGCGCGACGAAGTCATCGACCGCCTCTGGAACACCATCGTCACCGAAGGCTGGGACGATCCCAAGCTCCGCGCCGAGCGCTTCCAGCGCATCGGCAGCTCGAACGTTCCCGCTCTCTATGGACTGCGCGCCTCCATCAAGCTCGCCAATGACATCGGCCTCGACCGCATCGAGCGCCGCCATCGCAAGCTCGCCGACTACATGCTCGATGAAATGAAAAAGCGCGGCGCCGAATCCTGGACCTCGCCCGATCCCGCCCTGCGCTGCGCCATCGTAACCGTAAACGTCCCGCCCGTCCCACGCATGGACCTGGAGAACTGGATCTGGAAGACCCACAAGATACGTATCCGCGGCGGCGACCCCAACAAGCTGCGGCTGTCGACACCTTACTATTTGCAGAAGAAAGATATTGAATGGTTTTTGGAGAAGTTTGACGAGTACAAGAAAATGAACCGCATCGCGTAAGACTCGAAAGCGATGAGGCTACCAAATTGTACGCACGAGCGGGCTGGCGAGAATTCTCTCGTCCTGCGTAATCAGTGTGAGTCCCAGGGCCCGCGCAGTTGCGCCAATCAGACGATCGCCCGGATCTTTGGGATAGGATTCCGGAAAGGCCATAGCTAGCCCGGCAATATCGGGAGTGATTTCGAGCACATTCACAGCGGCGCGCTCGACGATCTCGCGGACCGACGCTTCAATCGTGCCGGAAGCTCTCAGTGTGCCTTTGGCAAACAGTAAGGCCAACTCCCAAAGGCTGATCGAAGCGATGGCGCAGCCGCCTGCCCGTTGAGCCCTGCGGATTTCGCCCACTGCGACTCGCGAAAGCCTGCCTGGACTCGAAACCATCCACAGCAAAACGTGCGTGTCCAGCAGAATCACTTCAAGCTCTCCCAGTCCTCGAGAGCAGTGACAGGAGAAACGATGTCGCCGAGAATCTCAATCTTCCCGGCAAGACAGCCGAAGATCTCGGGAGGCTTGTCGTCAGCCGGAACCAGTTTGGCCAACGGCTTGCCCCGTTTCGTGATCAGCACCGGGGTGCGTTTGGTCCGCACATCTTCCATAACTTGCAGGCATCGTGCCTTGAACTCGCCCGCAGCAATTGTCTTCATAATGGTCACCTCGCGATAACCATGGTAATTATAACATGATCAACGTTCGGCCTGGTGAGAACGGTCCTCAGTCGTAATATTCCAACCCCAAATGCGTAATCAATTCCTCTCCCTTCAAATGCCGCAGCGTGTTCTTTAACTTCATCAACTGAATAAACAGATCGTGTTCCGGATATAACCCCGGAACCGTCATCGGCGACTTAAAGTAAAAGCTTAACCACTCCTGAATTCCCAGCCCCCGCAGATCTGAGCAGCGCTTCGCCAAATCCATCAACAGCACGAGATCGAGGACAATCGGCGCCGCCAGAATCGAATCACGGCACAGGAAATCGACTTTGATCTGCATCGGATATCCCAGCCATCCGAAGATATCGATATTGTCCCAGCCTTCTTTGTTATCACCACGTGGAGGGTAATAATTAATACGCACCTTGTGATACATATCACCGTAAAGTTCGGGATAAAGCTCGGGCTGCAGGATGTGCTCCAGCACCGAAAGCTTCGACTCTTCCTTAGTCTTGAACGACCCTGGATCGTCCAGCACTTCGCCGTCGCGGTTGCCCAGAATGTTGGTGGAGAACCATCCGTTCAGCCCCAGCATGCGCGCCTTGAAGCCGGGGGCAAGAATCGTCTTCATCAAGGTTTGCCCAGTCTTAAAATCCTTGCCGCAGATCGGCGCTTCGTTCTGCCGCGAGAGTTCGAGCATCACCGGCAAGTCCACGGTCAGGTTCGGCGCGCCATTGGCGAACGGCACACCCTCCATCAATGACGCGTAAGCGTACACCATCGAGGGCGCGATCATTTCATCGTTCTCGCGCAGCGCCTTCTCAAACGCCTTCACCGACTGATGCGCCTCAGTCGCAGCAATATAGGACTCGGTCGACCCGCACCACATCGTGACCAACCGGCTCGCCCCACTGGTCTTCCTGAAATAGCGGATGTCGTCCCGCAACTGCTCGGCAAGATCCATCTTCGTCTTGCCCTTCTTCACATTCGGCCCGTCGATCTTCTTCACGTAATTGTGATCGAACACCGCCGCTCGCGGCGTCACGGAAGAAAGAAACGGCTTCAACTGGTCGAGCAACCGTTGGTCGAGCACGCCCGCATTCGAGGCCGCTTCGTACATGTTGTCTTCGAAAATATCCCAGCCAGTGAAGACCAGATCGTCGAGCCCAGCCAGCGGAACAAACTCTTTGATCTTGGGAGAACGCCCATCCGTGCGCTTGCCCAGCCGCACCGTTCCCATCTGCGTAAGCGACCCGATGGGCTTCGCCAGCCCCTTGCGAATCGCCTCCACGCCCGCGACAAACGTCGTTGCCACCGCGCCCATGCCCGGGATCATCACCCCCAGCTTCCCTTTCGCCGGCTGGATTGTGCCATTGTTCTTCGAACTACCGCGCGCCTTCCCTTCGGACTTCACTTCTATGTGGGGTGTCTTCGCTGCCGCTTTTGCAGACTTATTCCGTGTCGCCATTTTTTGTCCGCTTCCTCAGTAAGAATTTGTATGGATGTGCAAACCTTGTATGTTCTCGTATCGGGCGGGCCTTTGGCAAACGCGCGCGGCCAAACGTGCAGAAAATCAATTCAACGGCATACATGCATCATCAAGCGGAGACGCAACTCTTGTAGAGCCAGCCGCCTCGGCTGTCCGGCAAAAGCGCAGCCGAGAGGTCGTAGCCACAATGCTCGCGCTCATCTGATGCGACCAATAAATATTTTGCGTTGGACTCTAGCGCGAGTATCCTTCATAGTGAAATCACTTCGTAAACCTGCTCTGCAGCCGGTCCCGCGAAGCTGATGTTTGCATGCCGGCCACGCCGTCGGTAATTGCAATTCTCCTGACCTCGCTGTTTCTCCACTCAATCTGAGCCCACGTCACTCGGTAACCGCCGGGTGCGAGGTCTCGGACATGCCACAAAACACCAGGAGATTCCAATGAAATCGATTCGCAAGTTCGCCTATGCCGCTGTCTTGACTTTGAGTGCCCTGAACTTTGCACCCAGCCTGGCCTCCGCCCAGGACAAGGGCGGAACTTTCAGGCTGCCCCACGAAGTACATTGGCAGAACGCTGTGGTTCCGGCAGGAGATTACCGGTTCTCAATACAGACCATGGGCCCATCGGAAATGCTGATCTTAACCAAAACCGCAGGCAAGCCAGCGTCGTTCATTCTGTTCGCAAGAGACATTGAAGCTGCCCCGAGTTCCGGGACAGCACGCCTCGTAATCCAGTCGAAGTTCGGCACAAGCTACGTCAGCGCTATGGACCTTCCCCAGTTTGAAGTCACGTTGCACTTCGCAGCGCCCGCAAACTCAGGGAAAGAAGTGGCGGAGATGCGCACCGCTGCAGCCGCAAGCTCCGCTCGATAGCCGCTCGGCGCACCGGGAGCAGATCTGCCCAGATTCTGCTCCCGGTTTTTTGTGTTTGAAATAAATCAACGAGTGATCGAGGGCCGGCATTTCAGCCCAGCACAATTTCTCAGGCAGCATTTTTCATAGCAGATTCACGAAGGACCAGGAGTCCGGGAGTTCCCTTTCACTTCGTCACTCAAGACAATCGCTTCGGCAATTTCCTTCATCGGCTTGCGCTTCTGCCGGCTCTGCCGTTGTAATGCCAGATAGGCGTGTTCTTCACTTAATCCCAGTTCGCGCTGCAGTATTCCCTTGGCACGCTCCACCACTTTGCGCGTCTGCAATTGCTCCGACAGATTGGAGTTGGCATCCTCCAGCCGCGCCATCTCGATCTCTGCACCCACCAGAAATCCCACCGTCGAAATCAACCGGATTTCCCGCCTACGGTAATTGTGTGCCTGGCGATGCTGCAGGTTGATCACTCCCACTACGCGCCCACGGCACATCAATGGCACCGATAGGAACGCCTCGTAGCTATCCTCAGGCAGTTCGTGAAAGAACTGAAAGCGCGGATCCAGCGCCGCCTTTTCCGCAACCGCTACCGGCTCCTGATGCTCCGCCACCCATCCTGTAATACCCTGCCCAACGCGCAGTTTCAGCCGATCCACCACGTCCGGATGCGGATTCTTCGACGCTCGCAGGACAAGTTCTTCGCCCTCCAGCACATAAATCAGGCAGGAATCGCACTTGACCAGCGCAGAGGCGAAGTCGACCACACGAGTCAGTACGTCATGAAAGCCATCCGCCGTTGCCAGCCGATTGCCAATCTCGTGCAGCAAATCTACATGTGATTCTTCAGTTGATAGGAATGAGTCCATATTCAACAGTATGGACCTTGCCGCGCGCATGTCTAATTCCAAATTTCAATGACTACGATGCAGAATTTTCCGCACGCTTGTCACTGTCCTTTAACATCCTTTGCGGAGGTAGTGCATCGTTGCGAGTACCGAGTACCGAGTACCGAGCACCGAGTGAGTACCGAGTAGCGAGTACCGAGCAAAGGCAAAGTCAAAACCTAAAGTTGCTGTTGTCGCTGAGAGGGACGTCAAGTCGGCTACTCGCAACTCGGTACACGGTACTGGGTACTATTCGGTACTATTTCTCCAAATCCACCGTCTTCACCGGCAAATCCCAGTGTCCGTCGAGAATCTCGAACCGGCGCTGCTCTTCCCGCTGAAACGTTTCTTGATCGGGATACATCTGCTTCTGCAGCGCTGCTTCGTCGAACGGCTCATTGGCCACGGTCGCATTCTTGAAGACGATGGTCACGCGATAATCCCAGCGCCCGTCCTCGGTGGTGTGATAACGCGGCTGATCCATCCAGACTTTCGCGATCCGTCCCATCTCCATTTCTTTCTTTAGCACGGGATAGTGATTCTTCTTGAACAGCTTTAGAAATTCGTCGGCATGCCCCCACTTCGCTTTGTAGTAATACTCAACCACAAAAGGCTTGTCAGAAGATGCCGGTACGGCTTGACATAGAGAAACGACGGGCAGAGCGATGGCGAAAAACAGCAACGAAGCGAACATGCGGTACATTCGAATCACAGAATCCTCCTCGTAAATACCAGCTTGTACACTAAAAGGACGACAAAGAAAAGCATCGTCGGAAGAAGGAGCGGACGCAGGTGGAAAGCGACGAACAACAAATCTTGAACCTCTTCGAAGATGGCGACCGCGCCCTGATGGCCGCGGACGTTTCCGAACTTTCGCGCATCTTCGCCGACGACTATATCCAATACGATGAATCAGGCGATGCCCATACGAGGGAAGACCTGCTACAAAATCTCAAGTCCGGCAAAATCCGCCACCTCTCGATGATCTCCACCGGCCGCCGCATCCGCATTCTGCGCGAAGACGTAGCCATCGTCCACGGCTCGGAAGAAGACGACGTGGAGCAAGCCGGACAACGCTTCCCCGTTCGCTATGTTTACATGGATGTGGTTGTGAAGCGCAATGGAAAGTGGCAGATCGTGGGGTCGCAGTTGGCGAAGCCGACGTAGCACCGACGACCCCACCCGCTCTCCGCTGCCGCCTAGCTCGCTGTCCGCATCCGATTCTGCCAGTGCGTCCACACAAACCACGCCACCCCAGCCACCAGCACTACTCCAATCACCGCATCGAACTTGTGAAAATATTTCCCCAACTCCCGCCAGTTCTGGCCCAGCTTCATCCCGAGATACGCCAGCGCCAGGCACCACGGCCACGATCCCAGAAATGTGTAGATATGAAACCGTCCCCGCGGCATGCGCGACACACCCGCCGGCAGCGCAATGAAAGTACGAATCACCGGCAGCAGACGCCCGATAAACACGGCCAGATATCCCCAGCGCGCAAAGAAACGGTCCGCCCAGTCGAGTTCTCGACGCCCCATCAGAATCCAGCGTCCGTAACGCTCCACCAGCGGACGGCCGCCATAGCATCCAATTTCATACGCCACCAGCGATCCGAGATTGCAGCCGAGCGCCCCCGCCGTCGCCACCCACAGCAGCTTGAAAGTGCCGGTAAAGACTAGGTACCCGGCAAAGGGCATGATCAATTCCGAAGGCAGCGGGATGCACGCCGATTCAATCGCCATCAGCAGCATCACGCCGCTGTATCCGGTCGCGCTGATTACAGAATTGATGAACACGAAGATGACAGCCAGAAGTTTTTCAGTCATGAAGTGAAGTGCCTGGTTTCGGGCACGTAGTTATGCCGTCCGGTGCGTAGCGGCACCCTCTTAAACCTTACCACGGCGCCTGGACCACAACCGGGCAGCCTGGCTTAAAGCGGCGTGCCGGCCTCCAGAGGCTGTGGCAACAGGCTGTGGTAACCCCAAACTTTGGTGTTGGGTCTTCAGTCAGAAACAGAAATGGCGGTAGGCGCCCTACAATTTTCCTAATGAATACTCTGAACGGCGAACGCGCAACCGCCGGCCATTATCGGGATCTTACACTCGGAGTCCTGCTTGCGCTTGCTCTCGGCTTAGGAGTTGCCATGCTGCTGGAGGTACGTTCCCCCGCTGCCTCGGCTTTCGACATTAAAATTGCTCTGGGCTGTTTAGTCCTCGCCGTGCTTTGCGCCCTGGCTACGCCCCACAAAGTGCACGTTTTGGCCATAGCATGTGGTGTCATTGCGGCTTACGCGTTGTCTTCCCTGCTCATAGGCTTGATCGCTGCTCGAAGCCCCATCGCGCGGATCGCTGAAGTCGGGTTGGGAGCAAGTATTCTCTACCTTGATCCGCCCGCGCTGCACAAGCGCCACTATGGCTTCACGTTGGCGGTGGGGCTTATTCTTCACGGCGTATACTACTTGTTTAATGGGTGGACGTCCCACTAGGCGGGAAAGGCTCCCCGAGTGCGGTACCACGACTGACGGCAGAAGTAAGGTGGAGCTGGAGGCTAGAAAGACCCTTCCTGGGTGAAGGTGTATCCGGGCAGGGCTGCGCCTTGCGGCGTTTTGGACACCTTAATGCGGACAGTCGGCGCGTCCGGAGCCGTAATTCCCGCCGGACGCAGCATGGCGTACTGGGTGAATACCTCGCTGTACACCTTTGTGACCAGATAATCCTGGCCATCGGCGTCGCTGCGCCACACCTGCCCGAGTTGAATCGAACTCACAGCCATAAGAAATTCTCTGGAAAGAATGCTTGAACTCCAGACTACTGAGGGATATCCGGCGCGTCAATCATTCCTCTGGTTACCGAGGTCTCTGCTAAGATGTTGCCCTCATGCCCCGCGGACAAATGCCCCGCCAGCCCGCCCGCACCGGCCGCCAGGAAGGCGCTCGCATGCGGACGCTCTCGCCCGCGAAGTCAGCGCCCAAAGGCCCAACCGCGAAAGCCGCAGAGCGGCGAAACACTGCAGCCCGCGCAGCAAGCCGTGGGTCATCACCACTGGAAGAAGAACGAGCCCCGAACCCCCAAAAGACCATTTCAAAGGCCGCCACGCCTCGCGCGAAGGCCTACAACCCCCTCGCTCCCGATCGCATCACCGAAATCCTAAAGCGCCTCGACCAACTCTATCCCGACGTCACCTGCGCCCTCACCCACACCAGCGCATGGGAACTCCTGGTCGCAACCATCCTCTCCGCCCAATCGACCGACGTGAACGTCAACCGCGTCACGCCGGAACTCTTCCGCAAATATCCCTCCGTCGAAGCCTTCGCCGCGCTCACGCCCGAACAACTCGAGCCCGATGTCCGCTCCACTGGCTTCTTCCGCAACAAATCAAAATCGGTAGTCGGTGCCGCCCAGAAGATTGTCGCCGATTTCGGCGGCCAGGTTCCCCGCAACATGCAGGATCTCCTCACCCTGCCCGGCGTCGCCCGCAAGACTGCGAACGTGGTCCTGGGGTCGTGGTTCAAGATCGCCGAAGGAGTAGTCGTCGACACTCACGTACACCGCATCTCGCGCCGCCTCGAACTCACCACGCAAGATGACCCGCAAACAATCGAACAAGACCTGATGCGAATCATCCCACGCGAAAAATGGATTCTCTTCTCCCACCAGATCATCTGGCACGGCCGCAAACTCTGCATCGCCCGCAAGCCCAAGTGCGTCGATTGCCCGCTCGAAAACCTCTGCCACGCTGCCGACAAGACCTGGAGCACGGTGGAAATGCACAAGAACGCTAAAGCGTAAGCTACCCTTTTAGCCACATCTGGGAACGGCGGTTTTTTGTTATAATGGTCACTGGGGTGACCACATGCGAATCAGCACCGTGCGAGAGTTTCGCGACCGCGCCACGACTTTGCTTCGCTCCGACGATCCAATTCTCGTGACCCGCCGCGGCAAAGTCGCCGGAGTCTTTCTCCCCTGGCGGGAAGCGACCTTACCCGTCGACTTCAAACGCGAATTGTTTTCCATGCTGACAACTGAAATCGCCCGTCAGCTCAAGAAAAAACGCGTTACCGAAAAAGCAGTGCTTCAGGACTTTGAGCGCTGGCGGAACAGACGCCGTGAGACTAGCCGCCGACGCTAATGTCCTTTTGTCGGCGGTCATTGGCGGACGCGCCAATCTCATTCTCAAGGATTCGCGAATTCGCGAAATATTCACCACCGAACATACCGTCGCGGAGGTCCAGGAATACGCCTTAGTACTCGCTGCGAAAAAGCGCCTCGCCTCGGATTCCCTGCTTCTGGCTGTGGCCGCGCTCCCAGTGACTATCGTTACCCGACCCCAATATGCCAAGAGCATTCCACAGGCAGCGAAGCGGATTGGCCGCCGTGATCCGGAAGATATCGAGCTGTTTGCCCTTGCCCTCCATTTCCGCATCCCCATTTGGTCAAACGACAGGGACTTCGAAAATCTGAACGTTGATTTGTTTACTACAGAGCGTTTGTTGCGCCACCTCGGCATCATTCATTAACATGTCTCCACTGGTCATCCAGGTCCTATCTTCATGCGCACTCATGCACTCTTTGCTATCGTCATACTCATGAGTATTGTCGTCGCCGAAACCACCGCCGCCCAGACTCTTACCGCACCTCAGGCCGTCACCGACCCCAAACAAATTGCCTCGAAGCCCAACGCGCAAGTCGAACCTAAGAGCCTCACCATTGAGAAGCTCTATATGACCCGCCAGGTCGGCCGGCCCACGTGGTCACCCGATGGCAAGAGCATAGCCTTCGTCTCGAACATGAGCGGACGGAACAACCTGTGGCTTGTGTCCGCCGAAGGTGGATGGCCCGTTCAACTTACAGTCAGCGACCAGCGCCAGACCTCGCCCGCGTGGTCGCCCGACGGCAAGTGGATCGCCTATCAGTCCGACTACGACGGCGATGAACTTTGGGATATTTTTCTGGTCTCGCCCAAGACCGGGAAAGTCGTCAACCTCACCAGCACGCGCGAGATCGCCGAAACCGATCCGACCTGGTCGCCCGATGGCCGCTACCTGGCGTATCTCGTCAAACCAAAAACTTCCGCAGCCCACGAGATCGACATCTACGACACGCTGATGCGTGAAGTGAAGCACCTCACCACCAACACGCCGCAAGATAAAGGTAACTACAATCCGATCTGGTCGAAAAACGGCAAGTACATCGTGTATTCGCAGGAGCAGGCGAAGGGCACGGACTCGAATATCTTCATCGCAGATGTGGCGACGGGAAAGAGCACGCTGCTGACGCCGCATGAAGGTGAGAAACGTTACTCAGCCAACGACATTTCTCCCGACGGCAAGCAGGTTCTATTCAGTTCGAATGCAGCGAACGGCTATGAAAACGTTAGCCTATTGGACGTTTCAACAAAACAAGTCAAATGGCTCACCCACGACAAATGGGAGATCCGCGGCGGCGAATTCTGTCCCGACGGCAAGCACCTAACGTTCAGCGCCAACGTAGACGGCAACGAAGACATTTATCTGCACGATCTCGCCACTGGCAAATCAGCCGCTCTGCCCATCCCGAAAGGCGTGAACGAGCCCGCCGGCGGCCACTCCGCCTTCACCAAAGACGGATCACGCCTGCTCTACAATCACAACGGTCCCACCGCTCCGGGCGATCTTTGGGTGTACACGCTGGCGACCGGCAAATCGCATCAGATAACGCACTCGCTCGTCGCCGGTGTTAACTCGGAAGACATGGTCGAACCTTACCTGGTGCACTATCCCAGCCGCGACGGCAAGTGGACCATCTCCGCATTTCTCTATGTGCCCTTCAATATGGCGCGCAACGGGCAGAACGCAGCCATCGTTTACATCCACGGCGGGCCGACTTCGCAGACCATGAATTCGTTCAACCGCTTCATCCAGTACGCCGCCAATCAAGGCTACATGGTGCTCGCCCCCAACTACCGCGGCTCTACGGGATACGGGAAAGAATTTCAGCAAGCGAATTTATTCGACATGGGCGGCGGCGATTTGCAGGATGTGCTCGCCGGCGTCGATTGGATCAAGCAGACGGGCCA
The DNA here is from genome assembly GCA_963818865.1 of uncultured Acidobacteriaceae bacterium. Classification (GTDB taxonomy): domain Bacteria; phylum Acidobacteriota; class Terriglobia; order Terriglobales; family Acidobacteriaceae; genus Sulfotelmatobacter. Next base: position 272,535 of record CAWFTQ010000007.1, on the reverse strand, counting down.
TCTCGATCCCAAAAAGATTGCCGTCATGGGCGGCAGCTACGGCGGCTATCTCAGCATGATGTCAGTCACCAAAGCTCCTGACGTCTGGGCCGCGGGCGTGCCCATCGTGCCCTTCGTGAATTGGTTCACCGAGATCGAGAACGAAGATCCGGTGCTTCAACAGTCCGATCTCGCGACCATGGGCGACGTAGTAAGAAACAAAGCCCTGTACGAAGACCGTTCGCCAATCAACTTTATCGACCAGATCAAAGCGCCGCTGTTGCTGCTCGCCGGAGGCCACGATCCGCGTTGCCCGAAATCAGAAACGCAGCAGGTCGTCGACGCCATCAAAAAGCGCGGCGGCACTGTTGATTACAAGATCTACGAAAACGAAGGCCACGGCTTCGCCCGCGTAGAAAACCAGATCGACGCCTACAAACGGGTCGCCGATTTTCTGCTGGCTCACGTCCCTCCCGCAGATTGCAGTTGCTCGCTCACGGAGTGAACTGTACTTACTTCGAAGCCAACATACCGCGAGAACGAGCGCGGACAGAATTTGTGCGGGGAGTCATATTCTCGACAATCGCCTCGACCAGGCCGGGAATGGTGAACTCTTTAGCCACAATATCCACACCCAAGCCCAGTTCTCGCAGCGTCGAAGAAGTGACTGGCCCAATGGAGGCGAGACGTATCCCTTCGAGACTCGCACGGGCCTCGCCCAGCAATGCCACAAAGTTGCGCACGGTGGAAGAACTGGTAAACGTCACTACCTGCGGCCGCCGGCGCGGATTCCACAGCACGCTGCGCAAGCGCGTGCGCGACGATTTCGGCACCACGGTTTCATACGCTTCCACAACATCCACGCGCGCCCCGGCCTTTCGCAGTTCGCGCGGAATCACGTCCCGCGCAACTTTGGCGCGCACCAGGAGCACGCGTTTCCCTTTAACCCGCCGCTGCAGGCTGCGCACCACAGATTCCGCCACATACTCTTTCGGAACAACGTCCACTACGACGCCGCGCTGCTCGATTGCCTTCTTGGTTGCCGGACCGATAGCCGCGATGCGCAGATGTTTGAGATTCTTATTGCTCAATCCCAGCCTGTTCAATCGCTCCCACATGGCGTCGACTCCGTTCACGCTGGTGAGGATGAGCCAGTCATATCCGTCGAGCTTCGTCAGCGCCGAATCCAACGGCTTGAAGCTGCGCGGCTTGCGAATTTCGATGAACGGAATTTCCAGCACAGTCGCACCCCGCTTGCGCAATTCACCTGATAGCGCGCCCGCCTGATGCCGCGCCCGGCCTACCAGCACGCGGACGCCCGTCAGCGCATGGGATTCTGCGCCACTCTTCCGGTTCCTCATTCGCCTTCCTTGTCCGGCGGAATTTTCCCCAGTCGCTGCTCTTTCATCATGCGCGCCACGCCGGAAACGGCTGAATCATCCGCGTTCTCTAAAGATGCAATCACGTTCGACTGATCCTGGCGGGTCCGATTCTGGCTGAGCTTAAACTTGCCTTCGATCTTCGTTGCAACAATTTCAAAGCCGACAATCTGCCGAAGCATGTTCTCGCGATAGGTCTGGCTTAATTCCTCCCATTGCAGGCGATAGGCGGGCTCGAAGGTTGCCATCAACTCGTGCAGCATCTCGTGCAAATCCTCCTGCGAAGAGAAGATTCGCGCTTCTCCATAAACATGAACCGCGACGTAGTTCCACGTAGGAACGCTTTCCTGCACCGTGTAGTTGCTGGGCGAGATGTAGGAATGCGGTCCGTGAAAAATAGTCAAACATTGCGCCTGCTGTTCCAGATAGCGCCAATGCGGATTCGCCTTGGCAACGTGTCCGTGCAGAAGAACCTTCTCTTCTTCCGCTCGCACGAAGAGAGGCAGATGCGTGGCGAAGGGCCCGGCCTCAGTGGACGAAATCAGAATGGCAAAGGGATTCGCCCGCATGAACGCCACGGCGTCCGCATCGCGGCGCAACCGAAAATGCTCGGGAATGTACACAGTCCGAGTCTCCTACGTTCCTGACGGCTCCGCCGCTTGCTTCTTTCGCACGTGCAGAACTTTTTCGACCTCCGCGATCACAACTCCGCCCTCATCTTTCACTTCCACGGTGAGAACGGGCTCAACCTTCGGCAGCGTCTTCAGTTTCTCGCGAATGTCGTCTATCTGACTATCGGACAAGCGAAATTCCGCGCGCACCGTTCCCTTCCCCGGCTTTCGGTAGCGGATGGTCGCAGCCTTGTCCCACACAATGTAATCGCGGCCCAGGTTCGCCATCAGCATGAGCATATAGAAGGCGTCGGTCATGGCAAAGAGCGATCCGCCGAAGTGCGTGCCCACGTAGTTCGCATTCCAGAAACGCATCTTCATCTCGACGTCGACTGCTTTCATGTCGGGAGCAATGTGCTTCACGCGAATGCCCGCGCCGAGAAACGGCGGCCAGAAGTTGACCCAGCGGCGGAGAGCATGGGTACTCTTGGCGCCACCGAGAAGTTGCAGGAGCACGCTGCCGCTCTTCATACAAGATCACAATACGAGATCACAGTTCGGGATTACGGCTGCGGCGGTACGGCCAAGCCTCGGCCGTAAACGGCTTCGAGAATTTCATCGCCGCCACGGTGAAGCAGAGTTTCGCCGACAGCGTTGCCCAGTCGTTCGGGGTCGTTGAGATCGCCGTCGCGCGATTCGCGCAGCAGCTTCGAGCCGTCGGGATCGGCGACAATAGCTTCCAGATGCAGCTTGCCCTTCCGCACTTCGGCAAACGCGCCGATCGGGACCTGGCACCCGCCGCCGAGCCGGTTCAGCAGCGCACGCTCGCAGGTAGTCGCGGCGCGGGCAGCCTCATCGTTCAAAAATGCCAAGTGCTGACGGATGGCCGAGTCTCCTTCGCGGATTTCAATGCCCAGAGCTCCCTGCCCGGCAGCCGGACACATGATTTCAGCAGGGATGATTTGCTTGATCAACTCAGTCTTGCCTAGGCGCTTCAACCCAGCCGAGGCCAGAATGATGGCGTCGTATTCGCCTTGCTCGAGTTTGCGCAGGCGCGTATCGACGTTGCCGCGCAGGGGATGAATGTCGAGATCGGGGCGGATAGCCTTGAGTTGCGCCTGACGGCGCAGGCTGGACGTGCCGACACGCGCGCCTCGCGGCAGATCTTCGACCTTCGCATAAAGCCGCGAGCAAAAGGCATCGCGCGGATCCTGACGCTCCGTGATGGCGGCGATTTCGAATCCCGGGGGAAGTTCGGTGGGCAGGTCTTTGAGTGAATGGACAGCGAGATCGACGCGTCCGGCGGCGAGCGCTTCTTCAATTTCTTTGGTGAACATGCCCTTGGTGCCGACCATGGCGAGGGCAACGTCGGTAATCTTGTCGCCGGTGGTGTGGATGATTTCAATTTCAACTTCGTGGCCTCGCGCGCGCAGCAGCGCGGAAATGTGGTTGGCCTGCCAGAGGGCGAGCTGCGAGCCGCGAGAGCCGATGCGAAGTTTAGGCATGGTGCGCGACCCCAGGCAGGCTATTGGACAAAAGCGAAAGGCGGCTGGTTAGGCCGCCTTGAAAAACTGGTACTGTGCCGCGCTTGAGAACCAGTTTCAGAGTACCATCCGACGAAGGGCTCGTCAAGAACCATTCGCAGGTTAAGGTGGTTTTAACGTCCCGTGGATCGCGTAAGCTGGCGGAGAGTAAGGGATTCGAACCCCTCGCGGCTGCGGGCAGCCGCGACCCACGGTTCTCAAGCGCGGCCCAGTGCCCACACTGGTAGTACTCTCCGAAGCCCCACTTGAGCAAGTCCAGCGTACTACGGTCACGGGACCAAAGTTTCCGGATCCGTTCGAAGCGTGAAAAATTCCGTTCCATTATGGCCCTAGCCCTTCGCTCCCACTTCGTGCCCGCGGGCGCGCAGCAACGCGGAGATGTGGTTGGCCTGCCAGAGGGCAAGCTGCGAGCCGCGGGAGCCGATGCGAAGTTTAGGCATCAGTGGCGCGTATCTACTTCCTTGTTCGACACTTCTTTTGCGGTCGGCGAGGCCGGCCCTTTTTCCTTGTCGTGCAGATTGAACAACCTCCGCACCACATCGATCACCGTGGTCGCCTCCGCCTCGCGCGCTGCCGTCTTCAGCGTCGTGATCGGCGTATGCATGACTTTGTTGATGATCCCACGGGTCAGGGCTTCGACGGCCATTTCCTGCTCTGGAGTCAGCACACCCATGCGACCCCGCACGCGGTCAATTTCGGCCTGACGGATGGTTTCTAGATGATCCTGCAACGACACGATGGTTGGTACTACGTCGAGCGTGTGCAGTCGAGCTTCAAAGCGCTCGACTTCGCTGGTGATGATGGCTTCTGCAAGTTCGGCTTCGTGACGCCGGTCGGCAACGTGGCTCGATACGGCCTGCTGCAGGTCGTCGATATCGTAGGCGAAGATGCCGTCGAGCTTGGCCATCTCCGGCGAAACGTCCCGCGGCACGGCAATGTCGATGAAAAACATCGGCTTGTTCTTGCGGCGTGCGAGGAATTGCTCGCCGTGTTCCTTGCGGAAGATGGCGTGCGGCGCACCCGTCGAGGTGATGACAATATCGGCGCGGTCGCAGGTGTTGTAAAGATCGTCAAACTTGATGGCTTGTCCATTGAATTTCTGCGCCAGTCCGATCGCCCGGTCATAAGTACGATTCGCCACGAAGATGGACGCGCAGCCGTGGGCCATCAAATGTCTCGCGGCGAGTTCGCTCATCTTGCCCGCGCCCACGATAAACACGTTCTTGCCCTGCAGGGTGCCGAAAATCTTCTTGGCCAATTCCACCGCGACCGAGGCAATGGAAACCGAAGACGAGCCCACGGCAGTCTCGGTGCGCACCCGTTTGGCGACCGCAAACGCGCGCGTGAACAGCTGATCGAGTTGGCCACGAACCGAGCCCACAGCACGCGCGGTGGCGTAAGCCTCTTTTACCTGCCCAAGAATTTGAGCTTCGCCCACCACCATCGAATCCAGACTCGAAGCCACGCGGAAAACATGCCGCACCGCGTCTTTTTCTCGAAACTCGTACAAATGCGCGTCCAGTTCGTCCGCCGTCAAATGAAAATGATCGTGCAGAAAGCCGCGCAGGTCGGCGGAACCGTTGCTGGTATGAGTGACCAATTCCACGCGATTACAAGTGGAAATAATCATGCCCTCCTCGATTCCGGGATGGGCAGTGAGATCGCGGCAACAATCAGGCAGACGCGATTCAGGAATCGCCAACCGCTCTCGCACCTCGAGCGGCGCGCTCTTATGGTTCACGCCAATGAGCTGATATCTCATGAGGCTGCGAACCTATGGATGGCGGAAAAATAATTCGCGGCCCACGCCACAATCGCGGCTACGAAGGCGCAGGTTGCCAGAACTGCCGCGCGCCGTCCCCGCCACCCCGAATTCCATCGCGTGAACACCATGATCATGTACACGGCCCACATCAGAATTGAGAGCAGAATCTTCGGGTCCGCAAAGTCGATGTGCCCATAGGTCGACATGGCCACAATCGAGCCGGTAATCAGACCCAATGTCATGAAGGGAAAGCCAAGCAGCAAGGATCGATAGCCGATCTGGTCGATTACTTCGAGGGCGGGTAAAAACGAAATCAGGCTGCTCGGCTTCTTGGCTTTCAGTCGACGCTCCTGCAGCAGGTAAAGCAGGCTGGCGCCGAAGCTGAGCACGAGGGCGGCATACCCGGTAAAAATTAAAATAATGTGCGCGATCAGCCATCCCTTGTGCTGCACAAAAGATGTCAGCAGCACAGGTTGCTCGTCCACGGCCGCCACAAACGTCAGAAAGAACACGATGGGGAACACGACCACGCCGGGCGAAGTGGTCTGGTAGATGGCATAGATGATCATGAAAAACGTCATCGAGAGGAACGCCAGCAGCGACTCCCCGTTGTGTACTGACGCCCACACCACATGCCCGGACAGAAACAGTTCTGTCAGCGAAACAAAGTGGAAGACCATGCCCAGGCTGGCCGCGTGCAGGGCGATCCGGCTGAATAGATCGCTGGTCCGGCTGAGCGCAAAAAAAGCGTAAGTCAGCCCGATGAAATAACAAGCCAGCGCGAAGCGAAGCCAAAGCAATGCCATAAGCCAGGTAAGTATCAGAGTCTGCTGAGTTTAATGCAAGTCAGAAACAATTGTCTTCTTGCTCACCCAGTCCAGGAACCCCATCCCTTCCATGCATTATATTCTGCACAAGATGAAGGCAGGCGGAAACGGCAAAAGTCACACCAGGCTGTGACCGGAATCACACCAGCTCTTTACTGCTTTCCCGTCAACTGCCGGATCAGGTCCACCTCAGCCTGCCGGTAGGGCGTGCCATCCGAGCGCAGCACTTCGTGAAACCATACCGAGGGCTGTTCCAGAATGTAGGGACGTCGCCACGAATCCCAAGGCAAATAGGTCTGCGTCTTGCCAGCCACAAAGCCCCAGTTGATCGCCCCAACCCGCTCCTGCTTTGCCAGCGGCAACACTGTGTCAAAAGTGCTGCCGCGCGATCGAGCCATATATTCAGTGCAAATTATCGGCCGGTTGTATTTTTGTTTGAGCCATTCCACTTCCTTCTTGAAGGACTCCGGCCAGCTGTAGTTATGAAAGGTGATAATGTCGGACTCGCGCAGCTGAATGGACTGCACCGCGCCAAGAGTTCCGCCGTCCGACGAAGTGTCAACGTCCCACACGCCACTCGTAAGCGGCTGCGTGGGATTGGCCTCTCGCGCCCACTCAAATACCCGTGGCAGCAGCGCCGCGACAAGAGCAAGCTTGTCTTTTTCCTTTAACTCCTCGTTAGGATAGGTATTGCTGCTGACGCCACCGGGCTCATTCCACAGGTCCCAGGCAAGGATGCGGTTATCGTTGGCATAAGTTCCGATCACTCCAAGTACGTACGCTTTTAGACGCGGATACTGCTTTGGGTCCGCGAGCGCAGTTGCCCCCGGACTCTGCACCCAGCCTGAGTTGTGGACGCCAGGGATTGGTGGATGCTGCAAGCCCAAATGCGGCAATGGGTCCCAGCAGGAATCGAAGAGCACGAACATCGGACGGATGTGGTGCCTCGAAGCAATAGTCAGGAACTGGTCGATACGTTTTGTAAAGCCGGAGGCATCCTGCCGCCATAGCAGGTCATGCAGAAAGACTCGCATGGTGTTCATGCCCATGGCTTCGGCCCAGGTCAACTCTTTCTCGATTTCAGCGGGATCGAACGTGGGCGCCTGCCACATCTCGAGTTGGTTGATGGCTGACTTTGGAATGTAGTTGCTTCCCACCAACCAAGGCTGCAGCGCATACCAAGCGTTCGCCTTCTCCTCTGACCAGCGCACGGTTTGTGGAGACGCCGAACCCGTAAAGCAGGCAAGCGCGATAAACGTCAGCGCCATGAAACCGTACTTCAGTTTTCGCACTCTCGGAACTCCTTGCAGGGCCCAGTTTCGAGTTGACTCAAAAGCTAATCCACGCCTAAGCTAGCCAGCGCTTCTTCCAGTACCGCCGCATCAATCACGAGCCGCCGTCCCTCTGCCTTCACGTCTTCCAATTCATCGAAGGCGCGGAACAGACGCAGTTTGGCGCCGGCATACTGCTCCGCTTCGGTGAGTGCGCGCCCGTGGGCTTTAACCCATGCTCTCACCGATTCTTCCGGCAGGAACACGCTCACTGCATACGTCACCTTCCGGTCGGAAGTCACGTCAAACACAAACTCCGTAGCCGGAGCTTCGGAATCATCCGCCAGTGCGGCTCGTTTGCCCACGAAATAATACTGGTAGACGTACCCTTGGGTGCCCGCGTAGGTCTTGAGGCGGCGAACCGTCATGCCGACATTATGACCGTTCGACCAACGTTTGTCGCTGCCGCCATCTGCCTGAGAACAAAGGGCGGATATTTCGGCACGAAGGTTTCTCTGGAATTCCCCGGCAGACTAAGTTTTTTCCGGCGATCAGCCGATATCTCCCTTGAATGTCTTCCTCCATCGCAAATCCAAATGATTGACCACTGGCAATGGATCGCTCTCGGCTCACTGAGCCTCCTCGGTATCTACGAGGAAATCCGCATCCACCGCGAGTCGAAAAAACGCGAAGAGTTATTCCAAATCGTAACCGAAAATGCCGCCGACATGATCGCTTTGGTCGATGTGAAAGGCAAGCGCCTTTACAACAGCCCAGCCTACAAACGAGTCCTCGGGTATTCCGCCGCGGAACTTGGAGAAACGTCGGCATTTGACCAGATCCACGTCGACGATCGTTTCAAAGTGCTGGAAGCGGCCCGCGAAGCGCGCAGCACCGGTATTGGCAAGAAACTGGACTACCGCATCCGCCACAAAGATGGCACATGGCGCATCCTCGAATCGATCGCCGGCACCATCCGAAACGAAAAGGGTGAGGTCGCAAAACTCGTCATTGTGAATCGCGACATCACCGAGCGTAAACGAGCCGAACAGCAAGCCGAACACAATTCTTTTCACGATGGACTGACGGGATTGCCCAACCGCCGTCTCTTCCTCGATCGCTTGCAGCAATTATTTGAACGCGCCCAGCGCAACCCGGAATGCCAGTATGCCGTGTTGTTCGTCGATCTGGATGGCTTCAAGACGTTCAACGACACCATGGGCCCTGCGGCTGGCGACCAGGTGATTGTTGAGATGGGCCGTCGTATCGATGCCGTTCTTAGAGACGAAGACACGGTTTCGCGCCCGCAAAATCAAATCGCTACAAAAAATGCGGTTCTCTCCAGAATGGGTGGAGATGAATTCACCGTACTTTTGGAAGGTGTCACCGATCCCAGCGATGCGATGCGAGTGGCGGAGCGCATTCTCTCGGTGGTGGCCGAGCCCTTTCTGGGAGAAAGCCGCGAGGTGCGCACATCGGCCAGCGTGGGTATCGCCGTGAGCGCCACCACGCACGTACGCGCCGAAGATTTGCTGCAGGACGCCGACGTTGCCATGCGACGAGCCAAGGCTCTCGGAGGATCCCGTTGCGAAGTGTATGACGAGGCCATGCACAACCGCGCCGTCAACCGTCTTAAGCTGGAAGCTGAACTGCGGGAAGCCATTGCCCAGCGCCAGTTCCGCGTACACTACCAACCCATCGTCCAACTTGCGACCAAACAAATTATTGGATTCGAAGCTCTTTTGCGCTGGCTTCATCCCCAGCAAGGCTTGATTTCGCCATACCATTTCATCGCCGCCGCCGAGGACTCCGGCTTGCTGTTTGCCACCGGCCACTGGCTCATTCTCGAAGCCTGCATGCAGTTGCAAATCTGGAAGAATGAGCACCCCGCCAGCGCGCCTGTAACCATCAGCGTAAATATCTCAGCCAAGCAGTTTGCCGACGCCCGCTTCGTTACCGAACTGCAAGCCGCGCTCCGCGAGACCGGAGTCGAGCCCTCGCGCCTGCAATTGGAGATGACGGAAACCGTGGCCGCGAGCGATCCTAAACTCACCGTCACCGTCCTCTCCTATCTCAAACACCTCGGAATCGGAGTCATCCTCGACGACTTTGGAACCGGAAATTCCTCGTTAAGCGGACTCCGGCTATTTCCTGTGGAAGCCTTAAAGATCGACCGCTCCCTGGTAAGCGGAATGCTGGTCGACCGCGGAGCCTGCGACATGGTCGAACTCATCATTTTGTTGGCTCACAAGTTGAAATTGGAAGTAATTGCGGAAGGTATTGAATCCGCAAAGCACTGGGAGCGCCTGCGTGAACTCGGTTGCGACCTCGGGCAAGGATATTTCTTCTCACAACCAGTTGACCCGGCAGCCGCAGGCAAGCTCCTGAGCCAGCGCGGCCACCTCCCCCATGCCAACACGGCGGGAGCGTAATTAACAGGGGTCCCCGCCAGCGCCATTCGGATTCCATTCCCCATTTCCCCCACAGTGTCTATACTCTTCTGTCTGGCAAACACTGATCTGGCAGAGATTCATGCTCAATCCAACCGCCAGCCACATTCGTCGCGCGAGTTGGGCCGTCACTGGCCTGGAAGCCGGAGCCGTGCTGTTTGCCGGCGGCATCACGCTTCTTTATCTCAATCCCTTTTGGCATTTTGATGAGTCCGGATTCCTGGATTGGCGCGTGCACTGGTGGAATGTCGCCGGTCAAGTCCTGATCGCCACGGGCCTGCTGACTGAGGCTTTGGCCTTGCTTGCTTCCTTGGCAGTGATCGTGTCCCGCGCCACTGGCCGCCGGTCCTGGCCTTACACGCTGGCGGCTCTCTTGGTCTTCTGCGCGGTTGTCTGGGTTATCCCTTCGGGATTCATTCATGACGTGGACGCGCACTTCGAGTGGAACACAGCCGATGGTTTCAGTGTTTTCCGGCTGCAAGCCTGGGACCAAGGCACTGGAACCTGGCGCCCCGTGAACAATTCAGCATTGCGGTGGATGGTTGAAATTCAGCTACAGCCGCTGTTACGAGGCTATTTCAGACTCAACGACTGGCCGAAAATGAATGGCGACGTCAACGTCAAAGTGGCCAGAATCATTCCTATAGCCTGGCCCGTCGACTTGGGAAGCGGCGGCGAAACCCTCGAGGATCCTGATGAAACCGCCTTGATGCGGGCCGCCGTCGAAGGTGACCTGAAGGCGGTGAAGCAGTTGCTGTCTGACGCAACGGTTGCCAACGTGAACTCACTGGACCAAGGCGGGCAATCCGCTCTGATCCTCGCCTGCCAGAATCCCAGGACAAACCCCGACGTCGTCAAGGCGCTGCTCGCAGCAGGCGCCAACGTAAACCTCCGCAGCCGCAACGGCTATACCGCCCTGACCTGGGCCAATACTCGCAACAACACCGAAGTCAGCCGAATCCTCCGCCGTGCCGGCGGCCGACCGTAGTGGGTGCTGTAGCGCAGGACCCTGCCTAGCTGCCGCGGGATATCTTGCCGCGCCCCCGAAGCAACGCCGCGCATTCCTCGTCTCAGCAGCAATACGAAGCCGCTTACCTGCTTCCGTTCCCCGGAGACACAACTCGTCCATATTCCGAGGCCCGCCCCAGCCGGTCAAACATTTTCCACGCGGCCAGCGAAACCTTGCTGATAGCCTCTTCCCCATCGCGCTCGTTCTCCAGGAACGACGTCATCACACAAATCACGTAAGGACGACCCTCCACAAATACGATTCCCGAATCATTGCGCACGCCTTCGAGTGAACCCGGCTTGTTGGCGATCTTCACATCGGCGGGCAGATCGCGCGGAATCCACGAATCCTTGTTGGTGCTGAGCACTTTGAAGAAGTCGGCAGTCGATTCCTTGTTCAGTAATTTCCCGCGATAGATAGCTTCCAGCAGAGTCATCATTTCGCGCGGAGTAGAAACATTTTCCCGCCCTTGCTTGGCCGCCGCGAGATCCATCATCTTGCGGCGCAGCCGAGTGTGCGCCAGCCGGAGAGAATCGAGCATAACATTCACGTTCTCCATGCCGACGCGATCAATCAACACGTTAGTCGCGGAATTATCGCTGACCGCGACCATCATGGCGGCGAGGTCGCGCAGGGTAACTCGTGTAACTCCCGGCGTAAGCCCGCCCATGATGTCACTGTCAGCGACGAGATCGGAAGCCGCTACGGTATAAAGGTCGGTGAGCTTCAGCTTCCCTTGCTCCGCCTGAAGATACAGGCTGGCCAGGACCGCGATCTTGATCGAACTGGCCTGAGCAAAGACTTCATCTTCATGCAGAAAAAACTGTTCGCCAGTGCTGAGATCTTCGATGGCCACACCCATCACGCCGTCGAGATGCTGGTCGACATCATGAATCGCGAACTCCAGTTTTTGCCAGAGCACTTTCTGTTTCTCGCTGGAGTGAGTTGCAGCGGGAGGATTGCTGGCGGCTTGGGCAAAACCTGTGGCGACCAGCAAGACGATCAAGAAAAGATGTTTCAAGCAGATTTCTCCAGGCTCAGATTGCAAAGCCTCATAGGAATCAAACCGTTACTTTATATCTAGTCCCGCCTTATCCATCGATCTTCGCCTCCCGCAGTTGCTTGACGGCGGTCTCGGAGCTGACCGGCGAATAGTAAATCTCTTTGAAAGTGTAGGACCGTGCCTTCGTGGCAAGGACCGGCATAATCTCAATGTGCCAGTGGTAATCGTCGTCGATCGTCTTCCAGTAGCCCAGGGTCCTTGAGGGGTGCAAGCTGTTTGGTGAAGTGTGCAGCACAAGATGAAAGCCCTCCGTAAGGGCGCGGATCCGCTGCAGAGTGCGCCGCAGAAGAGCGGCGAGGTTGGTCCTCAGTCCCGGCTTCGACAGGCCAGTGCGCTCAAAAGACGCTTCATGGTTGCGCGACAGAATCCATGTCTCGTAAGGGACGCGCGGGGCGTAAGGCCCAATCGCCACATAGTCGCCACGCGCCTCGATTACGCGCGACGCCTGCCGCTCCTCCTGATTAAGAATGTCGCAGAAGACGCAGCGTTCTTTAGAAACGAAATATTCACGCCCTGCCCGCAACTCGTAAAGCACACGCCGCGGCACGAACATCGTCGCGGTGATCTGCGAGGTAGGATGGCTGAACTCTTGCCCGGAGTTCGTTCCGTAATCCTTAAACAGACTTACGTACTTGATTCGCGGATCACGCTTGAGATCCAGAATGCGCTCCGCCGCCAGCCGCAGAAACTGCCCAATCTCATCGTCGCTGGCATTCCACAAGTGGCGGTCATGCCTGGGATTCTCCACCAGAACCTCATGCGCCCCCACCGAACTCATGCGATCGTAAATCCCGTCGCCGCGCCGGCCCGGCTCGCCTTCAATGTGATAGAGCGGTGCGGGATGCACCATCGATCGCGCCGACCATCCCACCGAACTCGGCACTGCCGATATGACTTGCGTAGCCTCGGGAGAATCCGGACAGAATCGACAGGCCGTCTCAGGACGAGGCGCGTTCACGCCAGGCTCGTCTCCCGTCATGACCCAGGAACGAGTGATGGGATCTTTGCGGAGTTCCATGTATTAGGTAAACACTGTAGGAGAAGCCGCGTCAAGCAAGGTTTCAAAGTTTCACGGTTTCCAAGACGGATTCGAGTCCAATTTCAACTTTGAAACCTTACAACTATGAAACCCTGAAAACCTTCGCTGCAGACTGTTATAATCCGCGCCAAGCCCACAGTTCAGTGAAGCAACGCACGTAGCGATGACCGAGCCCTCCACTCCGCTGATGCGGCAATATGCCGCCGTCAAAAAAGAACATCCCACCGCATTGTTGTTTTTTCGTCTGGGAGATTTCTACGAGCTCTTCTTCGATGATGCAATCGTGGCCTCGAGGGAATTGCAGATCACGCTGACCTCGCGCAATAAAGAAAAAGGCATCGCCGTGCCCATGTGCGGAGTGCCGCATCATGCCGCCGAAGGCTATATCGGGAAGCTCATTCGCAAAGGCTTCAAAGTCGCCATCTGCGAGCAGATGGAAGATGCCAAGTTCGCCAAGAAACTGGTGCGCCGCGAAGTCACGCGCGTCGTCACCCCTGGAACCGCCGCAGATTCGTCCCTCGGCTCCGACGAAAATAATTTCCTCGCCGCTCTGGCCCAGGTGGGAGAACGTGTTGGATTCGCCGCGCTGGATCTTTCTACCGGAGAATTTCGCGCCACCGAATTTTCCGGTGAAAGCGCGCTGCGCCGTGTGCAGGAAGAATTAGAGCAACTTCGGCCGAAAGAATTGCTATACGGATCGGCCGCCCCGCTGTTCGACGCCAGAACGCAACGTTCTCCATCACCGCAGCCCCGCGCATCCGGTGCAACCTGCACGGAGACTCCCCTCGACGATTGGATCTTCGCCCCCGATCACGCCATTCCGCTGCTCGAAAATCATTTCGGAGTTCTATCGCTCGAAGGATTCGGGCTTGCCGGCCGCACCGCCGCCGCCGCCGCCGCCGGCGCGATCCTTTACTACGTGCGCTCCACCCAGCGCGGGTCGCTCGATCATGTCGACCGCATCGGATGGTACGAGCGCCAGAACTGTCTGGTGCTGGACGCAGTCACGGTCCGCAATCTGGAACTGATTGAACCGTTGTTCGCCGGTACTGATGCCGGTATCACTCTGTTTCGCTCCATCGATGCCGCAGTCACTCCCATGGGCAAGCGCCTCTTGCGGGCGTGGTTGCTGCGCCCCTCGCTCGATCTCGCCGAAATCGACGCCCGCCTGGACGCGGTAGAAGCCGGCGTAAAAGAAACCATCGCGCGCGAAGAACTACGCCGCGCCCTCGATGGCGTCCTCGATCTCGAACGCCTCTTGAGCCGCGTGACCCTGGAAACCGCTAATCCCCGCGACGTGCTGGCTCTTGCATCTTCGCTCGCGAAAATTCCGGCAATCAAAACTGCGGCCTCGCACTTAGCGTCCGACCGCCTGAAAACTCTACACGGATTGCTCGATGAACTAGCCGATCTGCGCGACCGAATCGACAAGACGATCGTCCCCGAGCCCCCGCTTACCTTTGCCGACGGCGGCGTCATCGCGCCCGGCCTCGACCGCGATCTTGACGAATTGCGCGAACTCTCCCGCAACAGCAAGCAAGTGCTCGCCCAGATCGAGCAACGCGAACGCGGCCGCACGGGCATCGGTTCACTCAAGGTCAAATTCAATTCCATCTTCGGTTATTACATCGAGGTTTCGAAGTCGAATCTTCACCTCGTCCCGCCGGACTACGAACGCAAGCAGACTCTGGTCGGCGCCGAGCGCTTCACCACGCCCGAGCTAAAAGAATACGAAGCCAAAATTCTCGATGCGCAGGAAAAGATCGTCGAGATCGAGCGTCGCCTGTTTACGGAATTGCGTAGCGCCATCGCTGCCGAAGCCAAGCGCATCCGCCAAACGGCGCTGGCCCTGGCCGAAGTCGACGTACTGGCGTCCCTGGCTCACGTCGCCGCATTGAGAAATTACTGCCGGCCGAATTTCGTTGCTCCTGTCGAAGGCTCCGCTGGCGACCTGGAAATCGTCGAAGGCCGCCATCCCGTCATCGAACAACAGGAAATGGCTGGGGGCAGCGAGCGCTTCGTCCCCAACGGTCTCTATCTCAACTCCTCCACGCACACGATTCTCCTGCTCACGGGGCCGAACATGGGCGGCAAGTCCACCTACCTGCGGCAAACCGCGCTCATCGTGATCCTGGCCCAGATGGGCTCGTTCGTTCCCGCGCGCTCCGCGCGCCTCAGCGTCGTCGATCGCGTCTTTACCCGCATCGGCGCCAGCGATAATCTGGCGCGCGGCCGCTCCACCTTTATGGTCGAGATGACGGAGACGGCGGCAATTCTGCACACCGCCACGGAGCGCTCGCTTATTCTGCTCGACGAAGTCGGCCGCGGCACCTCCACTTACGACGGCCTCGCGATTGCATGGGCTGCCATCGAATATCTCCACGCCCGCGTGCGCGCCAAAACTCTATTCGCCACTCACTACTTCGAACTGACGGAATTAGCCGAACAACTTTCAGGAGTGAAGAACTATCACGTCTCGGTAAAAGAAACCGGCGGCGGCATCGCCTTCCTGCGCAAAGTTGAGCCTGGCGCAGCCGACCGTAGCTACGGCATCGAAGTCGCCAAACTCGCGGGTCTGCCGAACGAAGTCATCACCCGCGCCCGCGAAGTGCTGGCCGAACACGAGTCAGCAGAACGCGAACTGACTGGTCATCTCTCGCCGGGAGCCTCACCTCCACCCACGCAGTTGACCATTTTTACGCCGATCTCTCAGCCCGTGCTGGAAAAGCTGCGTGAAGTAGATTTGAACCGCCTCACGCCGCTGGAAGCGCTGAATCTAATTGCGGAGTTAAAGAAAGAAATCTGAGATGGACGTCGGCGAAAATAAATCCAGCTCGACTGTCAATCTGGGCCAACTCCTGATCGTCGGCTTCGACGCCACAGAGATGACCCTGCGTCTCACTTCCCTGCTCACTCGCCTCCAGCCCGCCGGCGTAATCCTGTTCGCACGCAACATAAAAACTCCCGAGCAGACTTGGCGCTTGCTGCACGATTGCCAGAAATGCGTTTCCACGCCACTGTTCACCTGCGTCGATCTCGAAGGCGGCAGCGTAGACCGCTTTCGCGATACGCTCGGCCCTACCCCCTCCGCCGCAGACGTGTTCGCCACCGGAGACCGCAGACTCTTCCGCAAGCATGGACAGATCATCGGCGAGAACTGCCGCGCTCTCGGATTCAACGTCGATTTCGCACCCGTGCTCGATCTCGCATTCGAGGCCTCGCGCAACGTGATGAGTTCGCGAACCGTCTCGGCGAATCCTCGCGAAACAGTTTCCTACGCACGCGAATTCCTCGCAGGCCTTCGCGTCGCAGGTGTCCTGGGATGCGGCAAACACTTCCCTGGCCTCGGCGAAGGCGAACTCGACAGCCATCACGAGCTCCCAGTAATTGAGAAGCCGCTGAAAAATCTCCTGGCTGAGGACCTGCTGCCCTACCGCCTGCTCCGCGCTTCCCTGCCGCTCGTCATGATCTCCCACGCGGCGTATCCCCAAGTCACTCATGATCGCACCCCGGCATCGCTCTCAAAAGTTTGGATCACCGACATCCTGCGCAAGCGTATCGGGTACCGCAAGCTGGTCGTATCGGACGATCTGGAAATGGGGGGAGTGCTGTCGGCAGCTCCGGTGAGCGAAGCCGCCGTCGCGCACATTCGCGCTGGTGGAGATCTTTGTTTGATCTGCCACCGTGAAGATTACATCACGCAGGCCTGCGAAACGCTGGTGCACACGGTTGAGAGTGATCCGAAGTTCGCCACGCGCGTCGCCGAATCGGTGCGGCGCGTTCTCGCCTTCAAAAAGAAATCGGCGAGGATTCTTCGGATGACGAAGCCGCCCTCTGAACCAACTGTTGAAAAACTTTCGCGCAAGCTATGGGAATTCGGCGAGCAGGTGCGCCTGGAAGCTCTAGCCCGCGCGGGAACAGATCGAAACAAGAATGATCGAAATAAACATTTGCGGCGCCCGCGACCATGACCATGACCGTGAGCATGACAAAGAAAGGCATGATCGTAGCCGGAGTGATGAGCGGAACCTCCGCCGACGGCATAAATGTGGCCATGGTGCGCATGCGTCCGCAAGCCCCACCCCGAGAATCTGCGGCTTCCCAATCGCACGGCCGAGTCGCCCGCTCGAATCCTGATCCTACCTTCGAGTTAATCGGCCACGCGGAATACTCCTACCCAAAAAAAGTTCGAGCAACCGTGCTCGCCGCGATGAACGCTTCCCGAGCCAGCGTAGCCGGCTTGGCACGCCTGAATTTCCTCCTTGGCGAACTGTATTCCGATGCCGTTCTGGCTACGGAGCGGCAGTTCCGCGTGAAGGCTGATCTCGTCGCCTGCCACGGTCAAACCCTCTACCACCAAGGCGAACCCGCGCGTTTGTTCGGTCGCAAAATCGCGGCCACGTGGCAAACCGGCGAAGCTGCGATCATCGCGACCAGAGTCGCCGCGCCTGTGGTTTCAGATTTTCGCCCCGCGGACATGGCGGCCGGCGGCAAGGGCGCGCCCCTGGTTCCCTTCCTCGACTATTTGCTCTTCCGCGATTCGCATATCGGAAGAATCGTGCAAAACATCGGCGGCATCGCAAATCTCACCGCAATCCCAGCCGGCGCGATTGCACGCGAAGTGGTAGCCTTCGATACTGGCCCCGGCAACATGGTGATCGACGCTGTCACCGACAAGCTATTCCGCCAACCGTTCGATCGCGGAGGCAGGATCGCCGCCTCCGGGAAAGTGCTGGAGAAAGTCGTCCGCCAAATGTTGCATCGCGATTTTTTCCGCCAAGCCCCTCCCAAGACGGCGGGCCGCGAAGAATTCGGCCGCGAGTTTGTTCGCGAATTCTTGCGAAGCTGCGGACGCTGCCGCAAACAAGATGTTGTCGCCACTGCCACAGCACTAACCGCAAAGTCGATCGCCGAGGCGATCCAGCGCTATACTGTCAAACACTCCGCACGAAGGCGCCAATTTCAGGAAATGATTCTTTCCGGAGGAGGCGCGAAAAATTCTACTCTGGTAACGATGTTGGCCGCCGAGCTCGCCCCACTTGGAATAAAGCTTCGATTCTCCGACGAATTCGGCCTGCCCTCGGCGGCGAAAGAAGCTGTAGCCTTCGCCGTTCTGGCCCATGAAACCTGGCATCGGCACGCCTCCAACGTGCCTTCGGCAACGGGTGCAAAACGAGCGGCAATCCTCGGTAAAATCTCGTATCCTTAAATAGCCGACTATCAAATTTATGCCGATTTACGTAGCCATGCTCCGCGGAATTAACGTAGGCGGAAACAAGAAAATAAAGATGGATAAGCTCCGGTCTTCCTTCGAAGCCCTTGGACTGGAACAGGTGAAAACCTACATCCAAAGCGGAAACGTGGTCTTCAAGACCGCCAAAATTTCTCCGGTGGCGCTTTCCAGGAAACTCGAAGAACGCATCCTAGGAGACTTTGGCTTTTCTGTTTCTGTTATCTCAAGAACAGTCGATGAAATACAAAACACGATCGAGAACAATCCCTTCTTGAACCAGCCGGGAATCGATCCCGGAAAACTTCACGTCGCTTTTCTAACGGAGGCGCCCGCGCCAGCCGCGCTCAAGAAGTTAGCCAGCCTGACGCTGGCCCCGGATCAATCTCGCTGTTTCGGCAAAGAGGTTTACCTTTATTTTCCGAACGGAGTATCCGGCAGCAGCCTGTGGAAGCATCCTCTGGACCGCGTGTTATCTGTCGAGGCCACCATGCGCAACTGGAAAACCGTCAACGTCCTCCACCAAATGTGTCAGGACTGCCACTGATGCGCCGCCGGTCATCTTTCGCCGCCGCAGCCGCGTTTGCTCTGTCGCTTTCGCTCCTCGCCTGCTCCAGCAAGCCCGATCCCAACACTCTGGTGATGGTGATAGAGGAAAGCCCCACGAATCTGGATCCCCGCGCAGGCGTGGACGCGTACTCGGAGCGCATCGATAGTTTGATCTTCGACGATCTGCTCTCACGCGGTGACAATCTGGATGTTGCGCCCGGACTGGCCGAGCACTGGGAAATTCCCGATCCGCTGACTTATGTTTTTCACCTGCATCGCGGCGTGAAGTTTCACGACGGACGTCAGCTCACCTCGCGTGATGTGAAGTGGACTTTCGATTCCCTTCTTCAAGGCAAAGTTCGGACCATAAAGACGGCGGCCTATCGCTTTGTCGATCACATCGACACCCCCGACGATTACACCGTGATCTTCCGCCTCAAGGAACCGGACACACCGTTGCTGTGGAATATATCCGATGGGGCGATCGGCATTGTGCCTTACGGCAGCGGAGATGAAGTATCAACCCATCCCATCGGCTCCGGCCCTTTTAAGTTTGTTTCCGCCGAGACCGACAAGGAAGTGATCATCGAACGCAACAACGACTACTGGGGCGAGAAAGCGAAACTCGCCCGCGTGCGCTTCGCCGTGGTACCCGACGCAACTACCGAGGCCCTCGAAATGCGCAAGGGCAGTGCCGATGTCATCATCAACGGCAGATTCTCACCCGACGCAGTGGTGACTCTGCGGCGCGAACCATCTCTCAGCGTCGAATCGGGGCCTGGCACCCGGCTGGCTTATCTGGCTTTTAACCTGCGCGATCCCATCCTGAAAGACGTGCGCGTGCGCCAGGCCATCGCCTACGCTCTCGACCGCGGTCCAATGATCGAATATCTCTGGCGCGGTGAGGCCCAACCGGCGCGCAGCGTGCTGCCGCCGCAAAGCTGGGCTTATAACGGCAACGTTCCCTCTTACGATCACGATCCCGGCAAAGCTGAGCAACTTCTCGATGAGGCTGGCTATCCTGCCGTGAACGGCGTGCGCTTCCACGTCACCATGAAAACCTCTACTGACGAAAACACGCGTTTGATGGTCGCCGTAATGCAGCAGCAGTTGCGCGCGGTGGGCATTGTGCTCGATATCCGCAGCTTCGAGTTCGCCACGTTCTTCGCCGATGTGACCCATGGCGCATTTCAGCTCTACGGGTTGCGCTGGATCGGGGGCAACGAAGACCCTGACATCTTTGAACTCGCATTTCACTCGGCCCGGGTTCCGCCGAATGGGGCCAATCGCGGCTATTACTTGAATGCGAAAGTAGATTCGCTGATTGATCAAGGCCGCCGCGAAGTCGACCGGGACAAACGCAAATCAACCTACGCCGAGCTGCAACGCATACTCGCCGAGGAACTGCCCTACATCGATCTCTGGTATCTCGACAACGTTCTCGTTCACAACAAACGCGTGCATAATCTGCAATTGAATCCCGCAGGCAACTACGACTTTCTGCGCACCGCAGAGATCACTCCAAGCGCAGAATAACGAGCCCTACGCAAGGTCTCGGCGCAATCTCCGCGTGTTACCATCGAACTCTGTCTTCCCCATGCGAATTCTCTTCATCGGCGACATTTTCGGACGTCCCGGCCGCACCATCGTAAAAGACCGTCTGCCCGGCATCGTCCGCGATCAAGCGATCGACCTCATCATCGCCAACGGCGAAAATTCCGCCGCCGGTTTCGGAATCACTCCCGCGCTCGCCGAGGAACTCTTCGAGCTGAATATCGACGTCATCACCACCGGCAATCACGTCTGGGACAAACGCGAGATCATCGATTTTTTTCAGATGGTCGAGGGCAATGGCCAAAGTCCGGCGCGCCGCGTCCTTCGCCCGGCAAACTATCCCGCCGATATGCCGGGATGGGGCGTGTATCAAGGCCAAAAGGGAAAGATCCGGTACGCCGTAATCAACCTGCAGGGACGCGTGTTCATGGCTTCCAACGACGATCCGTTTCGCACCGCCGACCAGCTCTTGCCAAAAATTGACGCCAAAATAATCTTCGTGGATTTCCACGCCGAAGCCACTTCCGAAAAGATTTCTCTCGGCTGGTATCTCGACGGCCGGGTCACCGCCGTAGTCGGCACGCACACCCATGTTCCCACCGCAGACGAACGCGTTCTCCCTAAAGGAACTGCCTACGTCACCGACGTCGGCATGACTGGCCCTTACGATGGCGTCATCGGCGTGAAAAAGGAACTGGTCGTCAACAAGTTCCTCAACGGCATGCCCGTCCGTTTCGAGCCCGCCACGGGCGATGTCCGGCTCTGCGCCGTGGTCGTTGACTGCGACGAGAACACGGGCAAGGCCCGCGGCATTGAGCGGCTGATGCTAAGTTGATCGCCCCGGCGCAAGAAAGCTCCGCTGTTCCGTTCTAACCTCGCCCGTTCTAACCGCTTCCGCCCCGGTGAAACCAAAGGTACCCGGCACTACTGGCGTTCTCCGGGAAGCTGCGCGGCAAGGTAGAATCATTCGAATGCGTTGTCTGAAATTCAGCCTTGCGATCGGCCTCCTCGTTGCACTCGCTGCGCTTCCCTCCTTCGCCGGCAGCGACGAAGCCGTCGACACCCCAATCATCTCCTGCGGCAACGGTGTCCCCGGCGGCATCAGTTGCATCCCCTCCAGGAAGGATCTGAAAGAAGCGCACAACGCCTACTCTCGCGGACTTAAATTGGAGGACCGCAGAGATTTTGACCAAGCCTTCCTGGAGTTCGACGAAGCCTCGCGCCTGGTTCCGCGGGATACGCAATTCTTTTCGGCGCGCGAAGTGGCCAAGTCGCAGTTAGTGTTTCAGCACACCGAGCGCGGCGACGCCTTGTTAGCCGACGGCCAGCGCGACCCCGCTGCAGCCGAGTTCCGCGCCGCCCTTAAACTCGATCCCGACAATGACTATATACAGGGTCGCCTGGCGGATGCGCTGCAGAACGAGACCACGGCTAATTCCGCCCTCCCATCCATCCTCGCCGATTCCGCTGAAATCCATCTGCTGCCGAAAACCGAGCGGGCAACATTTCACTATCGTGGCGATGTTCGTGGCCTCTTCACCGAACTGGCTTCGGCCTATGGCGTTGCCACTCAGTTTGACGATTCAGTCCAGGCCAAGACTGTTCGCTTCTACGTGGACGACGTTGACTTCTTCACTGCCCTCAACCTGGCATGCCGCGTCAGCAAAACCATGTGGACAGCCCTCGACACGCACCAACTGTTAATTGCGGCAAACACTCCTGGAAAATCACAAGCAGTTCGATCGCATGTCGCTTTTGACGTTCGCCGTGCCCGGAGCCAGCACTCCGCAAGAGGCCACCGAACTCGTCACCTCGCTCCGCAACATCTGCGATTTCCAGAAAATAAGTCCTGGACAAAGCGGAACCGTGGAAGTACGCGCGCCCCAGGCCACGCTGCGCGCATGCACCATGCTTCTGCAGCAGTTGACCGGCGAGCGCCCGCAGGTCTCGCTCGAAATCGAGGTCTACCAGATCAGCCACGACCTGACTCGAAACATTGGCCTGCACATTCCCGACACTTTCAATCTTTACAACATCCCGGTAGCCGCGCTCGCGGCATTAGGAGGACAAAGCATTCAGTCACTGGTCAACCAACTGATTTCTTCAGGAGGCATCAACGCAGCCGGAAGTTCGGGACTTTCCGGCCTGCTCGCGCAACTGCAAGGCCAGCAGAATTCCATATTCAGCCAGCCCCTGGCCACATTCGGCGGTGGCCTAACATTCTCCGGATTGAGCCTCGATCAACTGGCTGCCGCGCTCTCTCTGAACGAATCTTGGTCGCGTGCCTTAAGCCGCGTCACTCTTCGCGCCGGACAAGGCAAAGAAGCCACTTTCCATGTCGGAGAACGTTACCCCATCCTCAACGCTTCCTACGCTCCCATTTACAATTCGCCGCAGATTTCCCAGGTGCTGGGGAACCAAAGCTACGTTCCGCCGTTCCCTTCGGTCAGCTATGAAGATTTGGGATTGAATCTCAAGGCAACAACCGTGATCAACGGCAACTCCGAAGTCAGCCTGAAACTGGAACTGCAAGTCCGCTCGCTCACCGGGGACAGCTCGAACGGAGTACCCGTAATCGCCAACCGCGAATACCAAGGCAGCATTCGCCTGCAAGATGGCGAGCCTGCCGTTGTGGCCGGAGAAATCTCCAGCAGCGATACGCGCTCGATGAGCGGCATCCCGGGCCTGGGCGCCATTCCCGGCCTCAATCGAGCCATGGTCAGCAATTCCCTCACTACCGAGAATGACGAGTTGCTCATCGTAATCACCCCGCACGTAGTGGCCAATCGCAACCGAATAACCGATGAGATTTGGGTGACGGAGAACTAGCCCACTTCACTTCCCTTGCTTCGCCGCAAACTCCACCAATTCCTTGTACACATCGGCCGCGCGCGGATCGATGCTGCCGATCTTGCGCCCATTAATGAACAGCGTTGGTGTCCCGGTGACGTCGACCGACTTCCCTAACGCCAGCGAAGCGTCCACATGAGCCTTCGTGACCGGCGTGGTAGCGCAAGCCGCGATATCCGCGCCCTTCACTCCACGCCGTCAGCGATCGCGGTCAGCTTCTCGTCCGCGTTTGCAGCTGTGATATCAGATTGAGTTTCGTAGGTCTTCGCAATGAATTTCCAGAACGCATCGTTAGAGGCCTGAGCCACGCAGTCGGCATAGGCTGCGCCCTTCGCCGCCCAGTTGTGCATCTCGAGAGGAAAATTCTGGAAAACAAATCGCGCGTTTGGTTCGGCCGCGATCAGGCTTCAATCGTCGGTTGCGCCGCCTTGCACGCCGGACATTGCAGATCGCCGAACTCCACAATGGTGACCGGTGCATCTTTCGGACCGCGCGCCGGCCCGGTGATTCCCTTTTCCAAAACCTTCCTCACCGGCTCATAGGGCTTGGCCCCAAACGGAATAATATCCCCCACCACAGCATGCTCGCCGTCCGCCGTAACATAGAGACGGCTGAGTTGCTGTCCCTGGGAGTTGGCCAGAACCACGTCCACCTGCGCCAGTCCCGGCACCGAAGCCGGCTTGATGCTGGAAATTTTCCAGGTCAGGTTCGGCTCATAGCCAAATGTCTGTTGCATAAAAGAATTCACGGTGGCTTCCGAGGGAAGATATACCCCCGCCGCAGATTTATCCCCAGCTTTCGCGTTCGCCGGCGACTGCGCGCTCGCCACACCGCATGTGAGCCACAGAATAAGAATCGCGTTGATAGAAATGCGCATGATGTCCTTTCAATTCAAAGTAAGAAATAATCTTTTGCAGCAGGCACCACAGCACCGCTCCACGGATACGTCAAACCTCACTCTTCGCAGCGATGGGGAAACGGCGTCCGTACCCGAAAGCCTTGGGAGATATCTTGATGCCCGGCGCCGCCTGCTGACGCTTGTATTCCGCCCGGTCCACCATTCGCACTACGCGCCGCACCGCCTCAATGTCAAAGCCGCGATCCGCCGCGATCCGTTCGACCGAGCGCGCATCTTCCACATAGTCCTCGAGCACCGCGTCCAGAATCTCGTAAGGCGGCAGCGAGTCGCTATCTTTCTGATCGGGCCGCAACTCCGCCGAGGGCGGCTTCTCCAGCGTATCCTGCGGAATCACCGGCGTCCGCGAATTCACATAACGGCTCAGCCGGTACACCAGCGTCTTCGGCACATCCGAGATGACCGCCAGTCCACCCACCATGTCCCCGTAAAGTGTACAGTAGCCCACGCCTAGTTCGCTCTTGTTGCCGGTGGAGAGCACAATCGCGCCGAATTTGTTCGAGAGCGCCATCAGCAGCGTACCGCGGGCGCGCGACTGAATATTCTCCTCGGTCACGTCTTCCTTCTGATTCGCAAACACTTCCTTCAAAGTCCTGCGGTACGCTTCCACCGCGCAATTGATCGAGAGCAACTCAAATCGAATCCCAAGATTGCTCGCCAGTGCACGCGCGTCATCGATCGATCCCGGCGAGGAATACGGTCCCGGCATCCCTACGCCGATCACATTCTCCGCCCCCACCGCGTCGGCGGCGATGACCGCCGTCAGCGCCGAATCGATCCCGCCGCTGAGTCCGATGATGGCCTTGCGGAATCCACACTTCTGGATATAATCGCGCGTGCCCAGGACCAGCGCGCCGTACACGCTGGCTTCTTCACCCTCGATCTGCTCGTGAAGATCGCCCGTAAGCTTCGCCGAGTCGAAGTAGACGAGGTCTTCTTCGAAGGAACGTCCCTGCGCGATGATCTTCCCTTCCGCATTGAGAACGACACTGGAGCCGTCGAAAAGCAGGCTGTCATTGCCCCCAACCTGGTTGACCATCGCAACCGGAACCTTATGCTGCCGGGCGATCGAGGCCAGCATGTCGCGCCGCACTTCGCGCTTGCCAATCCAGAACGGCGACGCCGAAATGTTCAGAACAAAATCGCCCCCGGCTCGAATCAGCGCGTCGATGGGATCAATCGTATACAGCCGCTTGGGCCAGAATAGCTTATCGTTCCAGGCGTCTTCGCAAATGGTGAGCGCCATGCGGTTGCCGCAAAGCGGAAATAATTGCTGACCTTTCGCCGGGGCGAAGTTGCGCATCTCGTCGAAGACGTCGTAGGTCGGCAACAGCATCTTCGACTGCAAAAAGGCAATTTTGCCCTCTTGCAACAGCGCAGCCGAATTCATCACGGACTTGCCGGTCTCTGATTCCGCCGGAGTGACCAGCCCACAGATCACGGCAATGCCGCGGGTCGCAGCGGCAATCTGCTCGGCGGTCTCGCGATTGCGCGCAACAAACGATGGCCGTTCGACTAAGTCGCGCGGCGGGTATCCACACACGGATAATTCGGGAAACAGAATCAGCCCCGCGCCCACCGCTTGCGCGCGCCGCGAAAACTCAACGATCTTTGCCGCATTGCCGGAGAAATCTCCGACCGTAGGATTAATCTGTCCCAGCGCAATCTTCACACTATTAGTGTAAAGCCGGGGCTAGCGCAGGCCAAGTTCGGCTTCGGGCTTTACTCTCACCACACAACTAAACCTTGGGCGGCGCGGATCCTGACTGTGTAGATCCTGATTGTGCTGATACTGATTGTGCTGATACTGGTGGCGCAGATCCCAGCGCCCCCGCGCCGGCCACCGCAGCCTTGGCCAGCAGAGCGCTAACCGGCCGGACGGCCTCCGGTTTCGCACACAGCTCAACAACTTCCGCGATCTTCTCAATCTCCTGCTGCTTCAGCGCCACCCAGCTCTCAAAAGTGGCTTTCTCCCGCGCCATTGCGTCCAGGTTGCGAGTGACGCGCACCATGTACTGCGCCTTAACCCGCTCTAGCTCTTCCTGAATCTGAACATTTTCGTCCGTCTTCCGCGCCCACGCCGCCTCAACCTGCTTCTTCTGTTCTGCCTCGTAAGCTTCCAAAACTCCCTGACGGGCCTTGGCGTCTTCCTGTACTCGCTCGATCGACATTCCCGCAGCCTCAAGAGCCATCAGCACGGCGGCGCGCCTCATCTCTTTTGACAACCCCCGGAGGTGCTCGCTGTTGATCATCTCCGATACTTTGGGAATGCTATAACCTTTCTGCGGACTCATGATCCCGGCCGCACGATATATCTCTTCCATCGGCAATAGCTCCACCTGCAACCCGGCAGTACCCGCCGATTCGTCCTCCCCCGCAGCCTTGTTCGCAGATGCTGTTTCTTCGGGCATGTGATTCTCCTTTGCGCTCTTTCCCTCCCCGCCTCCATTGCTTCCGGCGTTTGCGATCGGGCCCTCCCGCCTCTTTTGCCAGGGTGCCAGTTCGAGCCATTTGCGTGCCATAGATTTCTTCTCCTTCGGGACTTCCCTCGCCTTCGCTCGCGATGTGGTTCGGCCACCCGCTCGTCGAGCCCTCCCCGGCTCTTCGCCCTGCGAAGGGCCAAGCCGCTCGCGATGAACCGTTTCACGGCCAGCCATCCCGCCACCAATTTCCCCATCCCTTTCGCGATGGATTCCGTGGGGAAACAGGTCCGCAGGCGGGTTCGCCGCCGGCACCACCGGCGCCACTTCCACCAGCTTCATAGCGGGCACTTTCATTACCGTATCCTCGTGCGCCTGCGACAAGCTTTGCACCTTAGTCTGCGCCCCACCGGAAGCCGCAGCTTCTGTACTTTTCACCTGGACAGCTGTGCCTGCTGGCGGGCTGGTCGACTGACTATCCGCCTTTTCTCGCTGGACCCCCACCACATAATCCCAGTTCTCACGCCGGCAGTACCTCACCACCCCCGAGAATTGTTCGAAACGCGACTGAATCCTCAGCTTCGCTCCCAAGTCAATTGGCGTCTTCACTCGAAGACAGGCCCCACTCAGCGATTTGTCTTCCATCCGCGCGGAAATACTCCTC
The DNA here is from genome assembly GCA_963818865.1 of uncultured Acidobacteriaceae bacterium. GTDB lineage: Bacteria > Acidobacteriota > Terriglobia > Terriglobales > Acidobacteriaceae > Sulfotelmatobacter. Next base: position 245,415 of record CAWFTQ010000007.1, on the reverse strand, counting down.
CCTTTTCCCCCGGGATCTTCCCACGATACGTCCACCACGATCATGACGGCAGTCCGCGCCTCGCGCACAGGAGTGCTCATGCGGAATCTATCGGCAATAAATAGAATCGGTTCACAAACCGGGCGGAATCCCGATTTGATTATTTAGGTTAGAGTTTTCCCATTCTGGATTGCACCCCCGGCCGCTACTCATCGCCTCCCGCCGGAAACACGGTATGCCTCGGCGCAGGTGCGGGCGCATCTCCTCTTTGATCGCGCCACAGAACTCTATTCAGACGCTCCGCTCCCGCCGCGTCGGGCCGCGAGAAATCCATCTTCGCCGATTCACTTGCTCCCGGCGCATCCCGCTTGTTGATCTCGTAGATAAGACCGTTCTTCAGATTGCGGTAGTCCGCCTCGAACGCAGCCTGTTTGCCTTCGCCGGAGAACATCGGCCCCATCGCCGGAGCATAGGCGTCGTTTTGATTCATCGGCGGCAACCCCAGCAGCATCTCCATCGTGTGAATCAGGTTGACCGTGGTGTAGAAGCGGTGGTCAACGAAGGTCTCGGCCGCCGAACCTGGCGAATATTTGCTCACCACAAAGGCTATAGAGCGGTGCGCGTCCACATGGTCTGCGCCGTTTTGCGCATCGTCCTCAAGAATAAAGATTGCCGTGTCATCCCAGTAAGGACTATGCGAGACCGCGTCCACCACGCGCCCCAGCGCCAGATCATTGTCGGCCACCGACGCCGCCGGCCGCGGCTTCGCCGGACGCGTACCTCCCGTGTGATCGTCCGGCAAATAAAGCAACACGAATGCCGGCAATTGAAAATCCGTGCTCTCATCGGCCGCTCGGGCGCGAGCGTAAGCGCCGAATTCGTTCAGAAATTCATCCGCCCGCAGCTGGTCTGGATAATCCGTGTTGAAATCCGGATACAGCGGATCGAAATGATCCCGCAGCACCGCCTTCGTGGGCTTGACCCCCTTGAACAGCGGCACCGCCCATGGCCACGGACTCGGCGCGCCATGCGGATCTCCCACATTGGACGCCAAAGCGTCTCCCTTTTGCACGTCCGTCTGTGGACACGCAGCTTCCTGCGCCGACGGAGTTCCCTGCTTGGGTGACGTAGCCTTGCGGAGTTTATTGCACCACTCCGCATTCACATACTCGCCATAATCGCGATAGCTCAGTCCGTGACGCGCCACGTTATCCCAGAGAAATCCGGTAGAAGGATCGTCGATATCCGCCTCGTTATGCTCGAGCGGATACTCATCGGCCACCGTGCCCTGGAAATCGTATGTCCGCTCTTTGCCGCGGTAGGCAATCTGCCACGTCTTTTCGTTGTAATCGCTGGTGATGGCCGCAGTCGACCACAGATGTCCGTCGCCTGAAACTTCTCCGCTGTCGTAAAAGTTATCCAGCACGCCGAACTGCAACGCCAGCTTGTGCTCGTTCGGCGTAATGTCGGCCCCATACATGGTCAACGACGGGTCGCCGTCACCCGTCTTCAGGTCGCCCAGAATCTGGTCGTACGTGCGATTCTCTTTTATGACGTAGATCACATGCTTGATCGGATTCTTACCCCCTGCGAATTGAATCGTTCCGGGATCGTTATGCAGCAGGTTATCGTTCTCGACCGTCCGCGTAAGTTCCTCGAGTTTGCCGAGAGTCGAGGGAATGTTCAACCGCGCGACCGAGCCCCGCAGCAGCGTCGGAATGTAAGGATGCGCCTGGTGTTTGACCTCGTATGCAGTCTTGCCCATCCCTTTGTTCGGTCCTGTGCCTTCGCCCTTGGCAGTAGCGATGAGGAGATCGTCACCGTGAACGGCGAGCGCGCTGGGATACCAGTCGGTGGGGATGTACCTCGGTATAAATCCCGTGTCGCCGAAAGGGGGACCGCCAGAAAAACTTGTGACATCGAAGACTGCTACTGCGTCAAGTGACGCGTCAGCCACAAAGAGTGTGTTGCCGTCCCCTGATTGCGCCAACGCACTGGGATACCCCCCTTTAAGCGGCCGGGGGAAGTTGATCCCGTTCTTGAGCTTGTCCCCAAAGGTGAAGGATGTTCCCAGACCTCCGAGCACCTCACCCTTTTCGACCCCGACCATCGCGACTTCGTCAACATTTGAGAGCGCGACATATAGCATTTTCTCATTAGGGCTTAACAGCATCGCGGTGGGATGCGACCCAGGCGCAAGCGGATCATCTGGCTCCTTCACCTTGATCCAGCGCATAACCTTCCCGTCAGTCAGATCCAGTTCCGCCACTCGCGACGCATTCCACAAACTGCACCACGCGCGCCGTCCATCCCGCGTGGCCACGCACGTGTAAGGAAATGACGACGGTACCAGATCATTGGTGCTCAGGTCGAAGCGCCGAAGCACCTTGCCGCTCGCCACATCCAGCAGCACCACATTGTCAGAGAGATTATTCGCAACCAGCAGCCGGTCGTGATCTTTACCGCGGCCACCACTAGAAATTAGCGCCAGCCCTGCCGGATAAGAAATCGCGGTCCCGGCCGGAGTCTTCTGCAAAGCGATTGCGACTTTTTTCCCCGCGGCGAGCGCTTGTGGCTCGATAGCAATAAATCGCTCGGCCACCACCTTGCCACCGGCAAAACTGTAAACTGCAATTCCGTTGCCCGTATCTCCAGCTTTCTGTCCCGTCGGATCTGTAATCGAACCCACCGAAGCGTAAAGATGTTTTCCATCAGACCCAAAGACCAGTCCAAGGAAGTAACTCTGATGCACATCCTCCCCGAATCGCTTGTCAGGATAATCGGCCAGCTGATTCGTCTTCAGGTCGAGCACCGCAATCGACTGCGTCCCCAACGTTTCCTGCGTTCCATACCCGTCATTCAGCAGCGCCGCGTAGCGTCCATCCGGACTGATGGCGATGCTGGCGGGAAAGCTGTTGGTGCTGCCGATACGTCCAGGCACGGGAGCCGTCAATGTCTTACTGGTAGGAAGCGCGATCGATGAGTTGTCAGTCTTTCGCTCCTGTGCGGCGGCAATCTGAAGAGCGAGAACTACAATCACTAAAATGATGCGGGAGAATCGAATCACAGAGGCCTCCGCAATTCTAAAGCTGCTACAGCAAATAGAAAGATGAGCGTAATTCAGGCGGGAACCCGCGGTCAAAAGCACATAAGCACTTGCCGGCGTCCCCGATAAATCTGCAGCGGGATGCCGCTGCCTTCAAGGCAGCATTCTCTTCATGATCGCGTCGATGTGCAGCTGCGCGCAGTCAATAAACGGAAACGTCGTATTCGATGGATTGAAAAGCAGAGCCAGATCCGTCCCCGCAAACACAATCGCTTCCAGGCCCTCACGTTGAATCAGAATATGCGCTAGAAAAGCTAAGGCCTGCCGTTCTACTTTCGCGCCTTCGCCCCGCGCGGCGGTTCGCACGTACGCCTCGTGGATTTCAGCCTTGCTCAGTGCCAGATCCATCGATCTCTCCGGATCGGACGCCCTGTGCTGTTTAGTAGATTAAATTCCCGAGGCGCGCGAAGTGCCCTCGTGCCCGGCAGCGGGCTCGCCATGCTCCTCCGCACCGACATTGTGCCGCACATCGGCCCCTTGCACCCAGAAGATGACGTCCTCCGCAATGTTCGTAGCGTGGTCGGCCACGCGCTCCAGATTGCGCGCCACCAGCAGCGCATCCAGCGCCTGCCGCACCACGTCCGGCCGCTGGTTCATCGTTTTCACCAGCTGGATGAACGCATCGTCCTTCATGCGGTCCACCACGTTGTCCATTTCCAGCACGGCCTGAGCCAGTTCCACTTTGCCTTCAATGAATGACTCGAGTGCCCGCCGCACCATGGCGCTCACGGCCGCGCCCATGCGCGCTATGTCCACCGGCAAGTCAACCGCCGGAAGATCCGTCATGTCCATCACGCGCTCGGCGATATTCACCGCTTGATCGCCCACGCGTTCAAGATCGGAATTTATCTTGGTCACCGCCAGAATAAACCGCAGATCCACCGCCATGGGTTGCTGCATCGCCAGCAAGTCGAAGGCCGCTTCGTCGATCTCCCGTTCGGAAGTGTTGATCAAACTCTCGCCCTCGAGAACCATCTGGCAACGCGTAAGATCGCGGTCAATGTAGGCCTGACGCGCGCGATCCACCGCCTGCTCCGCCAGTCCCCCCATGCGGAGCAACTTCTGCCGTAGATCGTCGAGCCCTTGCTGAAAGCGCGTGCGCATGATCCGAACCTTTCTTATCCGAGCCTTTCCTATCCAGCTCTGCCTTATCCAAATCTGCCCGTGATGTAGTCTTCCGTCCGCTTGTGGGACGGTTTGGTAAAGATCTTTTCCGTCTTATCGAACTCGATCATCTTGCCCAGCAGAAAGAAGCCGGTGAATTCGGCAACGCGCGCCGCCTGCTGCATGTTATGCGTCACAATTACGATGGTATACCGCTCTTTGAGCTGAAAGATCAACTCTTCAATCTTTCCGGTGGAAATCGGATCCAGCGCCGAACAGGGCTCGTCCATCAGCAGAACCTCCGGTTCCACCGCCAGAGCCCGTGCAATGCAGAGCCGCTGCTGCTGCCCCCCGAAAGACTGGCGCCTGATTTTTTGTGGAGCTGATCCTTTACCTCATCCCAGAGCGCGGCGGAGTCCAGCGACCGGTGCACGATCTCGTCCAGCTTTCGCCGGTCGTTAAATCCATTAAGCTTCAATCCGGAAGCCACGTTATCGTAAATCGACATCGTTGGAAACGGATTCGCCTTTTGGAAGACCATTCCCACTCGCCGCCGCAACTGCGTGGCTGAAGTTCCGTTGTAAGCGTCAATCTCTCCGATGCGAACGCTCCCCGTGACCCGCGCCTCGGGAATCGTCTCATGCATGCGGTTCAGGCAACGAATGAATGTCGACTTGCCGCAGCCCGAGGGTCCAATCAATGCCGTGGCGTGGTTGGCCGCCACTGCCAGCTGAACGTCATACAGCGCCTGCGTCTTGCCATACCACGCGTTCAGCTTTTCGACCTGAATGCCAACGCCCATAAGCTATGCGGCTCCGAAGGTACCGCGGCGCACCGCGAAGCGCACCGCGGCTACCGCGCTAACAATGAGAATAATCAGCACCAGCGCGCCCGCCCACGCCTGCCGGTGCCAATCATCATAGGGAGAAAGAGCGTAGTTGTAAATCTGCAGCGGCAGGGCGGCAGTCGGCTGGTTGACTTTCAGATTCCAGAACTGATTCCCCAGGGCCGTGAAGAGCAGCGGGGCGGTTTCTCCCGCCACGCGGGCAAAGGCCAGCATGATTCCCGTAATCACGCCGGAGGTTGCGGTGCGCAGCGTGATCGAGAGCGTGGTACGCCAGCGCGGAATACCTAAGCCATACGCGGCTTCCCGCAAGGCCTGCGGCACCAGCAGAAGCATCTCTTCGGTGGTGCGCGTAATCGTGGGAATCATCATAATGGCCAGTGCCACTCCGCCCGCCAGCGCAGAAAAATGTTTCTGATAAAGGACCACGATGGAGTAGGCCACGATGCCAATCACGATGGAAGGCACACCATTCAGCACATCGGCGGTGAAGCGAATGGCATCCCCGAAGCGGTTGCGCCCGAATTCTGCGAGGTAGATGCCGGCGCCCACTCCCAGGGGAACTCCGATAATGCTAGCTAAGGCGAGCATGAACGCCGAGCCCACGATGGCATTCGCCATGCCACCGCCGGCTTCGCCAACCGGTTTGGGGGTCTGCGTGAGAAAGGCCCAATTGATAGAGCCGATGCCGCGGTAGACAAGGTAGGCGAAGATGGCGAACAGCGGCACCAGCACCAGGATTACGGTGAGCACGGCCGCAGCGGTCATGACACGGTCGGTGACGCGGCGCCGCAAGGCAATGGGCGGCACGGCGTGCAACGCGATTGTCTGAGCGGTCTCAGGCATTGGCCCTCGGAGGCTGGCCGCGGGTGACGGTCCACACCAGTAACCGTGCCAATGCGTTGACGACGATCGTAACCAGGAATAGAGCCAGGCCAATCTCGACCAGAGCCGAGAGGTAGACATCGCCGGTGGCCTCGCTAAATTCATTGGCCAGCACACTGGCCATGGTATAGCCCGGTGCGAACAGCGACGCGGCAATCTGCGGACGATTTCCAATCACCATGGTCACGGCAATGGTCTCTCCCAGAGCGCGACCCAGACCGAGGATGATGGCACCCATGATCCCGGCGCGCGCGTTGCGCAACACGCCGATGCGAATCATTTCCCAGCGCGTGGCGCCCAGAGCAAGGGCAGCCTCCCGCTGGTGCTGGGGTACGACCATCAGCACCTCGCGCGTGATCGAGGAAATGATGGGAACGATCATGATGGCCAGGATAATTCCGGCAGCCAGCATGCTCACCCCATAGAACGGGCCAGTAAACAACCCGCTCCAGCCCAGCGTTCGGCCCAGGAAGGGTCCGGCATAGTTGGTCAGGATGGGTATCAGCACGAAAATCGCCCACAATCCGTAGACCACGCTTGGAATGGCCGCCAGCAATTCCACAAAAAACGATAGCGGCCCGCGCAGCACCTTGGGACACATTTCCGTGGTGAATACCGCCACTCCAACCGCCAGTGGTACCGCAATAATCAGAGCCAACAGCGATGAAACCAGGGTTCCGTAAATGAATGGCAGCGCGCCGAATTGTTCATTCACCGGATCCCAATCGCGTCCGGCAAAAAACTTAAATCCAAACGCGTACCAGGAAGGCCCGGAGCGCAACACCAGTTCATAGACGATCAGCGCCAGGGTTCCCAGCACGGCCAGACCGCACGCCAGCATGGCGAATTGGAAGATTTTGTCGCCAGTTTCTCCCCTTGCCCAGGAAGAATGCGACGACCGCTTCCCCGCCGAAGGGACCTCGCTAACTTTCTTCGTTTCAATGGGTTGCGAGGATGGCATATCTGGCCGAGGTGGGGCGGGCAAAGCCATTCCTCTCCACCCTAGCAGAATCCTGTTAACAGGATGTTAAAATAACCCAGCTTTTCGGGATTGCCTTTTCGCAAATAAGCCTGTATTTTTCTTCTGCCAATTTCGCTCTACCTAATACTATGTCGATCGATCCAAAGCGCAGCCGCGAGGTTTTTCGGAAGCTCGAACGCGACCTGATCAAGCTTTCTTCGAAGCCTCAGGCGGAAAGTGTGCACCGCTTCCGCACGGGAACGCGCCGTCTTCAGATCCTGCTCGGTGAACTTTCTCCCAAGCTCGACCGCAATGAGAAAAAGCTTCTCAAACTATTAGGCCGTATCCGCAAACGTGCGGGAAAAGTGCGCGATCTCGATGTTCAATCCGTTGCCTTGCGCAGCTTGAAAGTTCCCCGCGAGCCGCGGCGCAAGACCCAACTGGTCAATCAATTGATCGAGCTTCGCGCCCAGCAGGAAAAGAAACTCCGCAAGGCGGTCGATGAAACCACCGTCCGCGAAATTCGCAAGCGCCTGAAGCGCGCCGCCAAGCGCTTTAATCCGGAGGCCAGCCGCGATCCATTGGCTGTCGCCCGGCGAATGCTGCAGCGCCTTGACTCCGCCGCCGAACCGCTCACTGAAGCCGTGCTCCACCAATACCGCATCCTCAGCAAGCGCGCTCGTTACGCAGCCGAATTTGCAACTCCGTCCCCGGAAGCCGAGCGGTTCATTGCCGAACTCAAGCGCATACAGGACGCCTCCGGCGATTGGCATGATTGGCTCACCCTCACCCAAACCGCCAACCAGAATCTCGGCGATGTCCGCGAGTCGCCCCTCGTCGCCGAACTCCACAATGTCACCGGAGCAAAATATCGTCATGCCGTCGCCGTCCTCTCTCAGATGCGAGGCAAACGAGAGGCGGACTCCCATCGCCCGGCCAGGCCTTCCGTTCCTGCGCCTGTGGAAGCAAGCCGCAAGACGGCATCCGCAGCCTGATCGCCTGGAGTTTCGTCGTCGCTCTTATTTGCCGATCCTTATTTTGCCGATCCTTCCTTTAGCCCTTCAGCGTGACTTTAATCACGCAATTCCGTACCACCGGTCACGGCGTCCCACTGTCACTCCCGGCTAGATTTATCGTGGGGGTAAATATGGGGGACTCAATGACTTTCCGGTCCCTAGCCATTCAGGGCCAGTGTCAGCTGTGTTCGGCCAACCCGGCGGTGCTGGAATTTGAAATTCTCACCGACCAGGAACATTCACGACAGCAAGGGTTGTGTTGTGCGGGATGCGCCTGCAACGTTCTGCAAGCCCTCGCCGGCGTTAACCCACAATATTCTAGAGAAAAGATCGCAAAAGAAATTATCCGTCGAAGTCAACGGCCAACCGAATAAGGTTCTTTCCGTGTAGCTCTGTCTCTCCCTCCGTTAAAGATTTAAGTTTTTCTTGCCTTCATCTCCTGATGACTGACCACCGTTAGCGATGTAAACTGTTTTCCTTGCCTCATGCCGACCTTTGCCGCGGTTGATATCGGTTCCAACTCCGTTCGCCTGAAGATCGCGCGCCTCACGCGGGGCCATCTTCGCCAGGTTCACGAGGACCGCGAAGTCACTCGCCTCGGAGAAGGCGTCTTCCGCTCCGGCTTTCTCACCCCGGAGTCGATGGCCGAAACCGTCAAGGTCCTGCGCCGCTTTCACCGCGCCACACAACAGGTCGTCACCGACCCCGTCCGAGTCGTCGCCACCAGCGCCCTGCGCGACGCCCGCAATTCCCAAGCTTTTCTGGAGTGGGTGCGCTCCGCTACCGGCTGGACGGTCGAAATTATCTCCGGCTTGGAAGAAGCCCGTCTGATTCACCTGGGCCTCATCTCCAACCTTCGCGCCGACAGTTCTCCCACCTTGATGATGGATCTCGGCGGCGGAAGCTGTGAACTCACCGTCTCCGTGCGCGGTCAAATCCGTGAGACAGTGAGTCTCCCTCTAGGCGCCGTCCGTCTCACCGACGAATTCCTCCGCCACGATCCACCGCGCAAGGGCGAACTCAAACGGCTGCAGGGATTCATCGCCCGCGAAGTCAACCGCGTCGCATCGCGCGTCATTGCGGCAAAAGTGAAAAATGTAATCGCCACCTCCGGAACCGCCGACGCGTTGGCCACCGCCGCCAGCAACCTACGCAAGAACGGAAGCCGCCAGCGCCTGGTCGTTTCCCGCGCGGAGATGACGCGACTCGCCAAGCGCCTGGCTCGCCTGCCCGTGGATGAGCGCAGAAAGATTCAAGGCATCGGCCTCCGGCGCGCGGAAATCGTCGTCGCCGGCGCCATGGTCTATCACGAACTGATCGACCGCCTCCATCTGAAAGGCTTCCGCTATTCCCCGCTGGGCCTGCGCGACGGCCTCTTAGCGCAGATGGCTGCCGAGCATGACCGCAGCACCCGCTCCGGAAGGCAAATCGAATCGGAACGCTGGGACTCCATCACCAAAGCCGTGGCTCACTATCGCGTGGATATGAAGCATGCCCTCGACGTGCGCGAGTCCGCCATGTTCCTGTTCTCGGCGCTCCGGTCAGTGCACGGCCTGGCGCCGGAATTCCGCGAGTGGCTCTCCGCCGCCGCCATGCTTTACGAGGTGGGAGACTACGTCAACCGCAACGGCCATCACCGCCACACCTATTACATCATTTCGAACTCGGAGATTCTCGGCTACACCCCGCAGCAGCGCCGTTTAATCGCGGCCATCGCCCGCTATTTAGGAAAGTCGCGCCCCGCCTTGGACGAAGCTCCGATCAAAGCTCTCGATCCCGCCGATCGCCCCGGAGTGCAGAAAGCGATCCTGCTTCTTCGACTCGCGCGGGCCTTGAATCTGGGCCGCAGCCGCGCCGTTCAAAGAGTTCGGGTAACTCACCGTGCCGCGCTGGTACACCTCGCGCTGGTGCCTCGCCGCCGTATGGGAGTGGATTTGGAACTCTGGGCGATCGAGAAAGACGCCCCTTATTTTCGCGAAGTGTTCGGCCGCGAACTCTCCACCGCCGCCGTGTAGAGCGTGCGCAGCGCCTTCGGCGTCAAACACCATTGCAGCGTCCCTGAACTGCGGCGCATGTCGACCCGCGCCACCGCACCCTTCTTTAGTTCGACCGAAGCTTCACATCCCGACTCGCTGATCACCGTTCCCAGAAACTGGCTCAGGTTGGGATTATGCCCCACCACCATGATCGATTCCTGCCCCGCATACTTTTCCAGCAGCTTGCGGAAATCTGCAAAACTCGCCCCTGGACGCAGTCCGGCATCGATCTGCAGCTTGCCTTCATAGCTCATTTCGTTACCCACCAGCGAAGCCGTCTGCGTGCAGCGTTTCAGCGGGCTGGAAATAATCACATCCACCTGCGCCTCGATCGCAGCCAGGGCTCGCCCCACATACCCGCACTGCTCAATGCCTTCCTTATCGAGCGCGCGCTTTTCGTCCTTCTTCGGATTCACCAGGGGCTCCCCGGCACTGGCATGACGCAGAAAATAAATAATCATTGCGAATTATCTTTCCCTTCCCGCCGCAACCCTTCTCTTCCTCGCCGGAGCCGGCACCGGAGGCGCATTCGCCTGCTTTCCCTCCGCCACACTGATCAGATAATCCTGCGCGCTGAAAGCCGCCGCGCCCCTCGGCGCCTTACGATTTCGTTTCCCGTGAATCGGCTGCCACGCCCGTATGTAAGTCGCGTCCCGCAACAAAATGCGCGCCTTCCGATTGTCCGCCAATAAAGAATCCAGAATTTCGCGCCGCACCCGCTCGCGCATGAATTCGTCGCGCAAGGGCACCAGAACTTCCACTCGCTCGTAAAGATTGCGCGGCATCCAGTCGGCACTGCCGATATAAATCTCTTCCTCGCCCGCATTGCCAAAGTAATAAATCCGGCTGTGCTCCAAAAACCGTCCTACAATGCTCCGCACTTTGATTCGGTCGCTCAGCCCGCGCACCCCCGGCCGCAAAGCGCAGATGCCGCGCACAATCAAATCCGTTTCCACTCCCGCCTGCGAAGCCCGGTACAGCGCGTGGATCACGTTCTTATCGAGCAGCGCATTCATTTTGGCGATGATCCGTCCCGGCCGCCCCTGCCGCGCATGCTCCGCCTCGCGATCGATCAGCGCAATCGTCTTCTCCGCCAGATCGAGCGGCGCCACCAGCAGCGGCTCGTAACTGGGATTCTCCGCGTACGCCGTCAGAAAACTGAAAACGTCATGCACCGCCCGCGTAATTTCCGGATTCGCCGTGAACAAACTCAAGTCCGTATAGATCCGCGCCGTGGTGGCGTTGTAATTTCCCGTTCCAATATGCGCGTAGCTGCGCACTCCATCCGGATCGCGCCGCACCAGCAGCGACAATTTGCAGTGCGTCTTCAACCCCACCAGGCCGTGAAACACCTGCACTCCCGCATCTTCCAGATCGCGTGCCCAGCGGATGTTATGCGCTTCGTCGAATCGCGCCTTCAACTCCACTACCGCGGTCACTTCCTTCCGCGGTGCCGCGTCGATCAGCGAAGGAACGATCAGCGAGTGCTCGTTGGTGCGGTAAAGCGTTTGCTTGATCGAGAGCACGTGCTCATCTTCCGCCGCCGATTCAATAAACGAAACCACCGCATCATAAGAGTCGTAGGGATGGTGCAACAGAATATCGTGACGCCGCAGTTCCTCGAACAAATTCTGAGATTTCGCCGTCAGCCGCAACTCCCGCGGGGCAAACGGGCGATATTTCAAATCTGGCCGCGCTGTCTGCTCGTACACATTAAACAGCCGCGACAGATTCACCGGACCATTCACCGGAAATACCTGCCACGAGTCAAGCTCAAACACGGTTCGCAGACGCTCGATCATTTCCGGATCGGCATCGGCTTCGATTTCCATGCGCACCGCGTCGCCCTTGCGCCGGTTGTGTAACTCTGCGCGCACCGATTCCAGCAGATTCCGCGCCTCTTCTTCCTGCAGATACAGATTGCTGTTTCGCGTCACCCGGAATGGTGCCGCCGCCACAATGTCGTACCCGTGATACATGTTCTGCGCGTGATGCGCCACCAGGTCCGCGAGAAAAATGAAGTCCGTCGTGTTCTCCGACGGCAGCCTCACCAGGCGTGGCAAACTGCGCGGCACCGAGACCACTCCCGTATAAGTCAGCGCCGAGCGCCGCCGCCGCCGCAACAGCAACCCCAGGCACAGGGCTTTATTGATCACCCGGGGAAAAGGATGCGCCGGATCGACCGTCACCGGCGTTAGTAGCGGGTCCAGTTCCTTTTCGCAATACTCATCCACAAACCGCCGCGACTCGGCGTCCAATTCATGCATGCCGAGCACCCGAATCCCATGCTCCGCCAGCGCCGGGCGCAGCGCATTCCAGCAGTCATACTGCCCATCCACGAACTTGTGCGTAAGCCGCGCCAGAACCTCGCGCTTGGCAGTGAGGGTGAGACCGTCAGGGCCAGCTTCGTTATAGCCATCCTCGATCTGCTGCACCATGGCCGCGATGCGAATCTCGAAAAATTCGTCCAGATTACTGGCCGAAATCGCCAGGAACTTCAGCCGTTCCAGCAGCGGATTGCCCGCATCCTCGGCTTCCTCGAGCACACGCTCGTTAAACGCCAGCCACGAGGTATCGCGGTTCAGATAGTACTCAGGATTGTCCAGCGAAAGGCGAGCCATGGGAAGAGTCTGACGATTTCTGCAATGTTTCTTTTAACTGAGTTCGGCAACCGATTCAAGCCGTGCCATTGACACTAATCAGTATAAAACATCCCGTCCAGAGGCGCAGTACGGTGAATCTAGGCAGGCAAGAGGAATCTTGCGTTCTCTCCGGGAGAAAACGTGATGGCAACAAAAATTCCGGCGCATCGCGCGGCAGGGTTCGCCGAACGACGCGCCGGAAAAGCCAACCGTTAAAATCTACGGCAGGTAGTAGCGGAACGACGTAAACACCATGTTGTCCAGTCCGCTCGGCGAGACACCGACCCCCGGAGTAAAGCCCGTCCCTGACCAAGTATCGCGCGCCACGTAGGAATACTGCAGTCCGTACTGGAACCTGCCCTTAGGACCGCTGTACAAGCGATACCAGTAGCCGATCGTGCCCTCCTTCAGCACCCGCGTATCGGAAGTGCAGCTCGAAAGGCTTCCAGGAATGAAGCCACTGCCGACGATCGGCGCGGTTTCCGTGTAGCAACCCTTGTTCGAAAGGAAGGGAGAACCGTACCCAATATATTTGTTCTCCACGGGGTCGTAACCGGCCGCTCTTCCTGCGTATTCCGCTCCCGCATTCAAATAAACGTCAAGCTTCGGGCCATGCCATTCCAGCGTAGCCAAACCCTGATCCGACCGGATCAGATCCAATCCCCCATTCGCATAAACCGCGGAGTCCGCCAAGCCACCCGTACCGTAGCGGCCAATGCCGCGTCCGGTAAGAGCGTGCAAACCAAAGTCCAGGCGTTTATTGGCAAATGACCAGCGCACGTTGGCTCCCACCCCGCCGCCGTTGTTCGAAACGTTGTAGGCTCCAAGGGCGTTGGGTCCGGCTGTGGCGCTGCCTCCGCAAAGTGTCGTCGAGCTCGCTACCTCGCCGCAGGGGAACACCCGGTCGCGGAAGCGGCTGTAGATGCCGAACACTTCATAGTGGCCAAATCCTGGTTCAAACGCCGCCTTAACAATGATGTCAGGAGACGGATTGAAGGAATAGCTGGCAATCGGGCTGCACGTCGTGACTGGGGCGCCGCTGCTATTCAGAGTAGTGCTGCAGGTCGAGATCGCCGCATTGTAAAGGCCGCCACTGGCTCCGGCGGAACCTACGAGAAAGTTGTCTGCATTATTGTGGCTTGAAATCGTAGCCTGCGAGTTTTCCACTGAGGCCGCAAGCCACACTTTGTTGCCGAAGTTCTGCGCTACCCGAAGTCCATACTGCCGTGCCCAGCTGAAGCCGACCGTATACTGAGGATCGATGGTCATCGGGACAGCTTCAGTCCGGTTGTCGACCCCGTGCTTCGTTTCCGTTGCCAGACTCCACATCTGGCCGCCGGTAAACGTGAACCCGCTGTCGAATGCCGCCTGTCCCCACGCCTGCCGTTGCCGCAACGTATAGCTGTTGCTTTCGTTGTTATTCGAAGTCACGCCCGCCGACAGGAAGTCAGTCTCCACATAGCCGGAGAGCTTCGCGCTCTTCAGCCGGCCCTCGGCCAGCGCCGAAATCCGCGACTGCCGCCCCGACCCAAAGAATTCTGACAGAGCGTTCTGGCTCGCTCCCGGCATGGTAAGCGAGTTGAACGGCGTATTGATGTCCGCTCCTAGTGCGCGCGACCGCCGCACAAATTCGGCCGCCGCGAATCCGCCCGGCGTAATCGTGATCCCCTTGTAGTGCAACGCGATCGGACTCTCGATCTCCGCTTTTACATTCTTCTGCACCTCCTGCAGAGTCACCGTCGTGCTCAGCGCGTTGGTCCTGAGGTCGGAGACATCAGCTTTCAAGTCGATCACTGCCTGCTGTTGCTGGCTGGCCTGCGCCTGCGCCGCAGCCGCCCTGCTGGCCGCGTCGGTGGCCGCTGCCTGGGCCTGATTCACGGCTTGATCCTTGTGATGCAATTCATCGCGCAGTTGCTGGATTTCCTGCTGCTGCGCCGCCAGCGCTGCCTGCTGTGCGGCGATTGCTTCCTTCAATGCCTGCACCTCAGCCGCGGTCGACGCGGGCTTCCTGGTTTTCGGTGGCGTACTGGTTTGCGCCACCACGCTTGTAGCGAGCAACAATATCGCACACCACTTCCCTGCAGAATTCATCACACTCTCCTTTTTGAACTATTTTTGAACTATGACTGAAAAAATCCCTTGGACCTACCGGACCTGCTTAATCGCTTCTTTCTCTTTCTGGACAACGCCCTCCGGCAGCGGTGCATACGAAAGCGCTGCCGTCATCTTTTGTCCATCCGTCACCATCCAGTTAAGAAAATCGGCGAGAATTTTCCCGTGAGTCGCATCTTTCGATTGCGCTGGAATCAGCAGCCAGGTAAAACTCGAGATGGGATACGCATCCTTGCCCGGCGCATTCGTAATCGAAACCCGAAAGTCCGCCGGCATCTTAGGCGCGGACGCAGCCGCCGCCGTCACGCTCTCCAGCGACGCCTTTACAAAATTTCCCGCCGCATTCTTCACGCTGCCGTACGTAATATTGTTTTGTACGGCATAGATCAATTCCACGTATCCAATCGACCCCGGCAGCTGCCGGATCGATCCCGCCACGCCTTCGTTCCCTTTTCCGCCTAGCCCTATTGGCCACTTCACCGAAGTTCCTTTTCCCACTTCGCTTTGCCACTCCGGGCTGATCTTCGAAAGGTAGTCCGTCCAGATGTAAGTCGTCCCGCTTCCGTCGGAGCGATGCACCACGATGATGTCTTTGTCAGGTAGATTCACCCCAGGATTCGGGCCCGTGATGGCCTTGTCGTTCCATTTTGTGATCTTCCCCAGGAAAATTCCGGCCAGCGCCTCGGGAGTAAATTTCAACTCCGAGTTCACTCCCGGAATGTTGTAGGCAGGCACGTCCGCACCCAGGACCGTCGGCATGTGAAGAATTTTTGCCTTCGCTTCCTTCAGCATGTCGTCCGTCATCGGCCCATCGCTGGCGCCAAAATCCACCGTGCCATTGATCACCTGGCGGATCCCACCCCCGCTGCCGATGGACTGGTAATTGATTTGAATGTCAGGATGCAGTTTGTGATATTCGCTGAACCACTTCGAGTACATGGGGTAAGGAAACGTCGCTCCCGCACCATTCAGAGTGGTCTGGGCGATTGCCGGCACGCCCAGAAGCGCACACACCACTAGCAGCGCAGTTTTTCGCATCGATGATTTCTCCTCGGATATATATTCTTTGGTTCTAACGGCGCTATATTAAAGGACCGTTACAAACCAGTGAATTTCTGATGAATGAGCATCTTTTGCAGACGGAGGAAATGCTGCGGAGATCTCAAAGGATGCATATCCGCTCATCGAATAGAATACAAAGATCGCCCGATGGATCTTCTGCAGAAAATCCGCACCATTCCCACCGAGCCCGGCGTGTATCTCTACAAGAATGCCGAAGGCGAAGTCATCTACGTGGGCAAGGCCAAAAACCTTCGCAGCCGCGTCGCCAGCTACTTCCACGAGGGCCGCTGGGAGGATTCGAAGACCGGCACTCTGGTGCGCGAGGCCGTCGATGTCCATTACATCGTCGTCCGCAACAACAAAGAGGCGCTGGCGCTGGAGAACAATCTCATCAAGCAGCGCAAGCCGCGTTTCAACATCCTGCTGCGCGACGACAAGACTTACCCTTATGTGAAGCTCACCCTAAGCGAGCGCTGGCCGCGCGTCTACGTCACACGCCGCCTGCGCAAGGACGGTAGCGCTTATTACGGTCCCTACTTCCCGGCCAATCTCGCCTACCGCATCGTCGATCTGATTCACCGCAACTTTCTGATTCCGTCGTGCAAAGTCGATCTGACCCGTTTTCACCCGCGCCCTTGCCTGCAGTACTACATCAAACGCTGCCTGGGCCCGTGCGTGCAGGATTTGACCACGCCCGAAGCCTATCAGGAGGCGGTCCGCGACGTGAAACTGTTTCTCGAAGGCCGTCCCACGGATCTAAGCAAGTCGCTCCAGCAGCGCATGGAACAGGCCGCCGCCGCCGAAGAGTATGAACGCGCCGCCCGCTATCGCGATCTGATTTCAACCGTCGAGCAGTTGCAGGAGCGTCAGCGCATCGCCGCCGCCGAAGGCGATGACGCCGACGTTTTCGGCTATCACTATGAAAATGGCATGCTCGCCGTCAATCTTTTTCACATGCGCGGCGGCCGCGTCGTCGACCGCCGCGAATTCTTCTGGGAAGATCTGCCCGAAGACGTGTGGGTTCGGGTCTCTGACCCGGACGCGGGTCGCAGACCCGCTTTGGAGGCTCCCACTCGCGATGTGGGGACGGGCACTCTTGCCCCTCCGGGCGAACGCAGCGAGCCCGTTTCTTCCGCCACAGACTTCAACCCGGGTGAATTCTTCTCCGCCCTGTTGAAGCAGCTCTACATCGGCCAGCCCTATGTACCGCGCAATCTCTACGTGCCGGTCGATTTCGAAGATCGTGAAGCTCTGGAAGACTTGCTCTCCGAACAAGTAGCCGGTTCCGACCCTCGCGCCGCACACGTGCACATCCTGGTTCCACAGCGCGGCGACAAGCGCGCTCTCATCGACCTGGCCGGCACCAACGCCAAACAATCCTACGACCAGCGTTTTCGCGTACTCAAGCCCAACGCCAAAGCCATTCAGGAAGAATTGCAGGAGGTTCTCGGTCTGCCCGAATTACCCAGGCGCATCGAGTGCTTCG
This sequence comes from uncultured Acidobacteriaceae bacterium, assembly GCA_963818865.1. Classification (GTDB taxonomy): domain Bacteria; phylum Acidobacteriota; class Terriglobia; order Terriglobales; family Acidobacteriaceae; genus Sulfotelmatobacter. The sequence goes on along the minus strand of CAWFTQ010000007.1, from coordinate 228,182 downwards.
ACATTTCCCACATTCAAGGCGCGGAGACCGTGGCCTCCATGGTCGTCTGGGAAGACGGCAAGATGAAGAAATCGGATTACCGCAAATTCATCATCCGCACCGTCGAAGGCGTCGACGATTTTGCTTCCATGCGCGAAGTCGTCACGCGCCGCTACAAGCGTCTCCTGCAAGAACAAGAAAAAGAGAAGAAACCCATGCCCAGCCTGGTTCTGATCGATGGCGGCCTCGGCCAGTTGCACGCCGCCGCCGAGGCCCTGGAAGCGCTGGAGATCATCAACCAGCCGCTCGCCGCCATTGCCAAACGCGAGGAGATTCTTTACGTCTACGGCCAGGAAAAAGATCCGCTCGCGCTCGATCACCACTCACCCGTGCTGCATCTGATTCAACTCATCCGCGACGAAGCCCACCGTTTCGCAGTAACTTTCCATCGCAAACGCCGGCAAATGCGCGACCGCTCCACCGAACTCCTGGAAATCCCCGGCGTCGGCGAAAGCACCACTCGCCGCCTGCTCGAGCACTTCGGCAGCCTGCAGGCTGTCCGGCAAGCGGATGCCTCGGCGCTGTCAGCAGTCGTCACCCGCGTACAAGCGGAAGCCATCAGCAATCATTTCCGGAAATAGGCAATCTGCGATCGGCTGCCCCGCCTGGGCGCGCATTTAGCGACAGGGCGGGGATTCCGGCTTTCTGTGCATCACTTTGAGCGCCAGCCTCACATCTCTTCATCAACGCCGTGCTGCGCGACAAGGTCGGGCGCCCGCCGCCGCCGTGTCCGATTAGCGCTGAGCAGCGAAGGCGATCCCAGATGAGCTTCCCGAGCTTACAGCTGCGAGAAGTTGGGTCGTTACTCCGTCTGAGAGGAGGTAGTCGACTCCTATGCCAGAGGCGCTCTGATTTGGCAATTCACATGGCGTGCCGCCAAATGTGACGGTAATGTCAAAAAAGTTCTTGTTCGAGCTGTCCGGGGTGATCGTCGCGGAGAAGGAGCATCCAGAACCGCTGGTCCCAGCGGCGCTCCCGGAAGAGCCGATTGTGACCGAGGCTGACTCCCCGTCGGTGAGCGATCCGCTCCATGCACCCGAGATCGACGCCAGCGAGGCGGGCGTGTTGTAGTTAAAGAGAGATGTTGCGGGGGCGGTTCCTGTAAAACTTTCCGAGTTTCCAGTTTCGGAGATGGAGCCGCTAATGCTTGATCCCGGAGTGTATGTGGCGGTCACGCTTCCGCTGTAAACGGCTAAGGAGCCTCCGCAGTAATCAAAATCGTTCGCAGTGGCGCTGTATTTGCCGCTGCTAGACGCTCCTTGACCAGTGGCAAGACCACAAGTGTAAAGTATATCTCCGCTGAGGTTCCCATATAGCGCGTAAAACTCGTCGTTCGGAAGAACAATAGCGTCAAATGCAAGGCCGGTCGACGTGTTCCCTACGTAGACCCCTTGCGCCTGACCAGGAGTGCTCGTGTTCGAATTACTATTACCGCTGCCTCCGGAGCTACTATTATTACTACCGCCCCCGGAGCTACTGCAATTCACAAGCACAAGAGACATTAGCGCTAAACCAAGCGCGAGTAAACGCTGCGTCATATTGGGTAGTGGGCTAATGACCAATGATTAGCCCACTACCTCATATTGATCTCCTCTTCTTCAGAAACTCGGCATTACTAATTCCCCCCTGGGATCGCTCAATAGGTCACCATAAGTTGCGAGGCCCGTTTATCGCGGTCAGACTTCGGGAGCCATTCAACAGTAGTAGGTAAGTCGTTGTGAATAGCTCGTTCGTGCCCCCAAACACGACCGTGCCATCCTTTCTCTTGATCGGTCTCTTCTGACGGAACGGACGGGCAAACTTCCCCGGAAAAAGCTGGAATTGTTGTCTTCCGGAATCGATCTAGTGCTCGGAAGGTGAGGTCCTAGTCCCTACACGCGTGGCAACTGCGGCAGCACCTCAAAATGTACGTCGCGGGCACACAGAACGAGCGAATGCTGCAGGACTAGGGCAGCGATCCACATATCGTTGGTCGGGATCGGAGTGCCTTGCTTGCGCAGTTGCCGGTAAATAGCGCTGTAATGGTGCGTGGTCTGTTCATCGGCGTAGAGCACACCGACGCCGGGCTTCAGCAGAAAACGGCGCAGGACGGCCTCGTTGCGCGGTCCTTGACCGCCCAAACGAAGACTGCCTACGGCAAATCCGGCACGCAATTCTCCCAGCACGATGAACGGCAACCAGACTTCATCGGCGAGTTCGACCGTTTCGACAACCGACACATTGCCCCGGCAAAGGTCGGTATAACGGTTCGTGTCGAGCGCCAGCCTCACCGCCACATCTCTTCGTCGATGGTGTGCTGCGCGGCCAGGGCTCTATCGAATGCGGGATCTTTGCGCCATGTGCCTGCGATATCGGCGAGATCGCGCTGCCGGTTGCGTTCTTCGGCAACTCCAGCCCCCCGGGCGAGAGCTTCAATCGTTACCTCGTTCAGGCTTTTTCCGCGTTCACGGGCGGCCCTGCGGAGCGCTTCATCCAGATTGCGCGGCACCTGTCGGATGGTATATTGCATGCACAGATTGTAGGCGTCGCAGGCACACAATGCAAGCGCTACTTCCGGTGGAGAAAAACCGCGAGTCCATGGGAACTCAGGGTTGCATCCCAGCGGCAGACAAACGATTTCTTGTTACATTGTTCTTAGGCAAGCTTCGATTACATGACATGCAAGTTAGCCACAACGCGCTAATCGTAACCGGCGCCAGTCGCGGCATCGGCGCGGCAATCGCCACGCTGGCTGGCGAGCGCGGATTTTCCGTCGCAGTTAACTTTTCAACCGGCGAGTCCGAAGCCCGCGCAATCGTAGAAAAGATTATTTCGGCCGGCGGGAGCGCCCGTGCGATTCATGCCGATGTTTCCAGCGAAGAAGACATCGTCCGCCTCTTCGAGACCGCCGAGCGCGATCTGGGCCCGATCAAAGCTCTGGTCAATAACGCAGCCATCACCGGAGGATTTTCGCGCGTCGACTCGGTGAGCGCAAAAACTCTAGCGCAAGTGATGGCTGTCAACGTAACGGGAGCGATTTTGTGCGCGCGCGAGGCGGTTCGCCGTATGTCAACCCAGCGCGGCGGAACCGGCGGCGCCATCGTGAATATTTCTTCCCGCGCCGCCCGCACCGGTTCCGCCGGCGAGTGGGTACACTACGCAGCATCCAAGGGTGCGATTGATAGCTTCACCATTGGACTGGCGCGTGAAGTTGCCACCGAAGGAATCCGTGTCAACGCAGTTGCCCCCGGCCTGATCGAAACCGGACTCCATGCCGCCAACGGCGCGCCCGATCGCCTGGACCGGTTGGCAGCAACCATTCCTATACAAAGGCCGGGCACGCCGCTCGAGGTGGCCGAAGCCGTACTTTGGCTGCTCTCCCCCGCCGCTTCCTACACCACCGGCGCCATCCTGGAGGTCGGCGGCGGCCGGTAATTTCAGTCGATCCTGGCTTGTACGCCGTTCATGTTTCAGGCTGGGCGGCCCGCTTCCCGCGCCCTCAGCAGCGCACCGGCTACAGGCTCAACCACTTGCCGGTTAACCTCCAGCCGCGGATCAACCTCGCAAACCGTATCGCAGAAAACCTCCCGTACGATAAGCGAATGACGAAAGACGCCTCCCGCCATGGCTAGCGGGATGACGGCGTTACCCTCCCCAAATAGCCGCCGCACCACGATGCCTGAGAGTTGCGCGAGTTCCTTGCCCGCTTGCCCCAAAACCTGCCGCGCCAGTTCATCCCCCACATCGGCCGCGCATACAACCGCCGGGAACAGCGCCGCAAAATCTGGCGTTGAGTTGGCAGTGCGGGCAATCTGCTCGAATGATCCCACCTTCCAGATGGATTTCATTTCGCAGAAAAGGGCCGAGGATCCCTGAACAGATCGATCGTCTGCAGCTTCATCAGCCGCTCGCAGTAGAGCGGCGACCGCCCCGCGGCTGATCCAGTGAGCCGACCCTTCGTCGGAAATCGCAAAGCCCCAACCCCCGGCACGGGCCGTTCGTCCCCGCCCATCGCGGCCGTAAGCAATCGAACCAGTTCCGGCAATCACGATCACGCCCGGCCCCGCGCCCAGAGCCGCTTGTAGCGCGATCTCCATATCGCCCACCACTTCAATTTCCCCGGCAACCACCTCTGCAATAATCCTGCCTACAGCGCTCGCAATTTCTCCGTGTCCCGCGCCGGCCACACCCACGCAAGCGCGATGAATTTGCCGCGGATCGATTTTCGCGGTGGCACACGCCTGCCGAATCGCCTCGTGCAGCGATTCGCGCGCTCGCACTTCTCCCACCCGAGTAATGTTGCTCGGACCAGCTACTGCCGTTGCGAGCACCGACACTTCATCGCCCACCACGCACGTTGTCTTGCTGCCTCCGCCATCAATTCCTATGTAGTAAGCCACGGTTATTTCTACCACAGCCACCTTCGTCGAAGAGGCCTCGCTTGCTACTCTCCGCGCGCCGAAACGTCGCCGACAGGTCTTCTCTCCACGTCTACAAACACTCACTCGCGTGCCCCGCAAATTGCCTCCATAATGAAAGCCACCAACATGAAGATTCGGATCTCGGAACTCGGCAATAAAGGCGATTTACGCGGCCTGAGTTTTACCCTCCCAAAGGAAGCCCTGGATTTCGTAGGGCGCGTGGCGGATATCTATCTCGCCTCCACCGCGCCCGGAGCCATCCGCGGAAATCATTATCATTTGCGGAAACGCCAGGCCCTCATGATCCTGCCGGGCACAACCTGCTCGTTCCATTGGGACGAGGGCGAAGGCACGCCGGCACAGCATCGCCGGTTTGACGGCAGCACCGCCGTGCTGGCGATGGTGCCGCCGGGAATCTCGCTTGCCGTACGCAACGATGGCGAAACGCCGTTGTGGCTCATGACCTGTTCATCCGAGCCTTACGATCCAACAGAAACGGTAGCCCGGAAGGTTGTATAGCGGCAGAACGCATGGGCCTCGGCAAACTCGATCTCGCGATTATCGCCCTCTACCTGGTCGGCATTACCCTGTTCGGATTGCGCTTCCGTAAGCGGCACCGCTCGCTGCGCGATTACTTTCTCGCGGGACGCGATATCCCCTGGTGGGCCATCGCACTTTCCATTGTTGCCGCCGAAACCAGCACACTCACCATAATCAGCATCCCCGGCCTTGCCTATGACACGAATCTAACTTTCCTCCAGGTCGTAATGGGATACGTGGTTGGGCGATTTGTGATCAGCTTCGTGCTGCTGCCGCATTATTTTCGCGGCGATCTTTACACCGCTTACGAATTGATCGAACGCCGCTTCGGCCGCGCCTTACGTTCGCTCACCGCCGGGTTGTTCCTGTTGACCCGAACCGCCGCGGAAGGAGTGCGCGTGTATGCTGTGTCGATCGTGGTTGCAATCGCACTCGGAACGGGCGAGGTATCCTCCATTGCCATCATCACTATATTGACCCTCATCTATACGTTCGAAGGCGGCCTCGCGGCCGTCATCTGGACCGACGTGGTGCAGACCGTCATCTACGTCTCCGGAACGCTGGTGGGGTTGTGGACGATTCTGCACCTCGTCCCCGGAGGCTGGAGCGCCATTCATGCCGCCGCTGCGGGCGCGGGCAAACTGCAGGTGTTCGATTTCACTCCCAGTCTGTGGATCCCTTATACGTTCTGGGCGGGCGTAATCGGCGGAACTTTTTTTATTACGGCCAGCCACGGCACCGATCAACTAATCGTGCAGCGCCTGCTCGCGGCTCGCAGCCGAAGGCAATCCGTGACCGCGCTGCTTTCGAGTGGCGTGGCGATTCTGTTTCAGTTTGCGCTGTTCCTGATGGTGGGAGTGATGCTGTGGGCCTACTATCGTGTGCCCTCGGCGGCATTCGGAAAGCCGGATCGCATCTATCCTACGTTCGTCGTCAAACAGATGCCGCACGGTATTTCCGGCCTCCTCATCGCCGCGATTCTAGCGGCTGCCATGTCGAACCTGAGCGCCGCGCTCAATTCGCTCTCCTCCAGCGCGATCATGGATTTTTACGTGCGACTTCGACCGCAAGCCGACGAGCGGAAACGGATGCGCCTCTCGCGCATGGCCACATTCTTTTTTGCAATCGTTCTGTTTAGCTTGGCCGTTTTTTCGCTTCACAAAGCCGGCCGCGTCGTCGAAGTCGGCCTGCAGATCGCCTCCGTAGCCTACGGCGCGCTGCTGGGAGTCTTCCTGCTCGGCGTATTAACCCGGCGAGCGAACCAGCGCGGAGCGATGTTGGGAATGCTTTTCGGATTCAGCATGGATTTATACCTCTGGCATTGGACGCGCGTCCCGTGGACATGGTGGGTGATGATCGGAACGATCATGACGTTCGGTGTGGGATATCTTTCTAGTCTGCTTCTGCGCGAACAGTTGTAGAAGGAAATCTCCGCCGCTAACGTATACTTGCACCCTTCGCCCATGGCAGCTCTCACACCTCGCCCCGAACTCGCCCGCGATCTCGGCGTTAGCCACGCTTCGGCCGTGGTGGTGGGAACCATCATCGGCAGCGGAATCTTCCTGGTTCCCGCGGAGATGATGGAGGCCGTGGGCTCGGCCAAACTGGTTTATCTGGCATGGCTCGTCGGCGGTCTGCTGTCTTTTTTCGGCGCGCTCACTTACGCCGAACTGGGCGCCATGAAGCCGCAGGCCGGCGGAGAGTATGTTTACGTTCGCGATGCCTATGGCCCGCTGGGCGGCTTTCTGTATGGCTGGACGTGGTTCGTGATCGCGAAACCCGCCTCCGTGGCGACCATTGCTACCGGACTGGTTCGCATTCTGGGAACGTTCTCCATTTTCTCTTTTTTCTCTGAAAACATTTTTCTTGTACACTCCTTCGCCGTTACCTGGGGACAGCTCGTTGCCATCGCGGCGGCCATTCTTATCTCCGTCCTGAATTATCTGGGAGTAAAAAAAGCTGGCGAGTTTCAACTCATATTCACCGTCCTGAAAGTCGCCATCATTCTCGGCATCGTGCTTGTCTGCTTCAGCGGCGCCGGCAGCGCCACCGGACGCGGCTGGAGCAACTTTGCCGGAACCTTTACCGGAGCCAAGGGCGGAATTGCCGGATTCATGGCCGCGCTGGTCGCCGCTCTGTGGGCCTATGACGGATGGAACGATCTCAACATGGTCGCTGGCGAGATCAAGCATCCCGGACGCAATATTCCGATTGCGCTGATTGCCGGCGTGGCCACGGTCGGCGTGCTGTACGTGCTGATGAATGCCGGCGTGCAATACGTTCTGCCCGCCAGTGCGATTGCGGCTTCGCCGCGTCCCGCGTCCGATGCCGTCGCGCTGGTGATGGGACACATGGGCGCGGCCATCGTTTCCATCGGCATGGCCGTCTCCATGCTGGTCACGCTGAACGGCACCATCATGAGCGGCGCCCGCGTCCCCTACGCCATGGCCCGCGACGGATACTTCTTCCGCGCCCTCGCCGAAGTGCATCCGCGCTTCCACACACCGGCTGCGGCTATCGTGGTGCAGGCGGTGCTGTCGATCATCCTCCTGCTGCTGGGAGGAAATTTTCGCCAGCTCTTTTCTCTCGCCATCTTTGCGGAATGGCTCTTCTACATGATCGCCGGCAGCACCATCTTTGTCTTCCGCCGGCGCGATCCGCAGGCGGCGCGACCTTATCGCGTGCTCGGCTATCCGGTCGTTCCCGCGCTCTTCATCGCCGTTGCCGCGGTCCTTCTCTATTACACCTTCCGGGAAAACTGGCCGAACTCTTTTTACGGGCTGCTGGTGATTCTGGCGGGGGTACCGGTGTTCGAGTGGTTTCGGCGGCGGAAGGCTTTGAGCCAGGTAGATTAATCCAGATTAAAAATTTTGTCCGGATTTGGCTTCCAAATCTTTGAGGAATAAGGAGTTGCGGCTTCGGATTTTGGCTTTGATCTGGCTAAAATCTGGTTTCTAAAGAACTTAAATCTAAAATATTATTTCTAAAGGAGTTGCTTGCCAAAATCGAGCGGGATCGCTGCCTGCTGAGCCAAATGTCAATATCAATGAGCGGATCTCCGGCCTGGGGCTGGAGTTAGGTTCTTAGAGTTTAGCTGGTAGCAGCGCAGTTTGCTGTGACGGATGGACGATGAGTGCCTGAGGAAAAAGCAAGCGAGATGCAGCGGGCATCGTTCCTGTCGCGGAGATCCTCCGCCAGCGAAAGCTTGAGCTTGGCGATTTGGCCGGGACGGTTCCGGGGCACGACCACTAGTTCAGGCTATGATCGGACCTCGATACTGCTTTCTCTATCGAGTACTTGTTTTGTTTTGGGGTAACCTGCCATCGCTTTCCGAACGCTCCTTGCTCCTGGCATCCTGAACATGAACCGTTGACGCAGCATTCGTTCGCCGAGCAGTCATTGTCCCCTCCGCAAGGGTCGCCGCCGCCGCCCTGGTAGCACCAAGAGTTGACTTCTGCGACCGGATCTAGGCCGCTCCCGTTGCAACTGTTGCCCTTTTGCGCGCTGCAGGTGAAGAGCTGGTATTCAATGTGAAAGATGCCGGAGCCCTCGTCGCCGACAATCATGTTATCTATCTTCGGACTCCCCGTGCAGGGCGCTAAGCATTCGGGCGAGTCAAGGTCGAAAGTTTCGCAGGTTCCGTCCTGGGCTGCTGCTCTTCCTGCGCAGCAAGAAACGACTAAGAGAAGAACAAAGCAAGTTCGCACGGGCTGGCCTCCGATCCTTTAGGAATTCAACGGGCGGCGCGCTCCATCTCCGCCCAGGTTTCAGCTGGGACAAGCGAATATTTGCCAGGGGTTGCTGCGTCGGGGCGCCAATAGGCGCCGGAAGCCCACTTCGTTCCATCAGCAAAGAAGACTGTAGTCACCCATACCTCGCACTTCGTTAAGTCAGCCAGAGACTGTCTGCTCTGTATAAGAGACCTGATGTTGTCGTAGTCGCTCTGGCTGACGATCGGCACCGTCAACTCTCTGCCCGGCTCCAGATTGATCGGCTCGCGGGGTGATTCATGTCGCCGCTGGCCGGTCAGAGCCGAGTACATCGCGTGTTCCGGCTTTTGACCCACGGAGTTGCCTGCGGCCACCCTCGGGCTGTCTTGAGTGCCCGCCCCGGACTGCGGCAGATGCGCGTCGACGTTTAGATAGACAATTTTGCTGGGCGAGACATTCCTGACCACTACGGAGATTTGTTTGAGCCAATTGTCTCCGGCCTCGAAGGGCACGTCAGGCTGAATCTCTGTGCTTCCCTTTAGCACTTTTACGATCATGACCGCGTCGTGCGGATTCGTCGGGAAAAGGTGTACGGTCTTGAGATTTAAGTCGGCCCCGTCTTGCGCAAACGTGGTCACCGCAAACAAGGCTAGAATGGAAAACATACACGCGTATGTGCGCCTCATTGGTGAACTCCTTGTCTGCATCTGGCCTCGCGATTGGTACGTATTTGTACTCGGACGGGATTGGGGTGTCGTTGTGGTGCGGAAAATGCAACTTCTGGACGCAAACGCATTGCGCTCAACTCCTCTTGCGTTTCCCCGGGGACTGTTGCTAGGTAGGTTCGACCCGAAAAGGATTTTGCATCTAGTTCGCGAGGACTGCAATAACTTTCTTAATTCTGTTACGAAAAACGGAGGATGGCCCAGCTATTTAATTGGAAAAGCGGGGCTAAACGGGTCAACCTACGAATCGCTATCCCAAGCCTAATTTTTGGAACTTGTTACGAAAGCCGAACGCGCATTCAAACCCGCGCAAATCGCGGGCGTTCCTTGATGCACGTAACAATACACCACCAGCCCATTTCGGTCCCAATTCCCATTCGCGTTCTTCCCCGGTTACTTTTGGTCAAGAGCCGTGGACACGTTCCCCCCCTGTCCTTTTTCCCTTAATGTGAAAACTCCAATCCTGGTCCACTCCCTCAGGCTGGGGACTCTTGGAGTTCATACATGGCTACGCCTCAACGCAGTTTTCAGCTCGGGATTTTGCCGGAGCGCAAGATTGACAAGCGCGCCCTGGCCGCCAGCTACACCTTTATGGTGCTGCTTCTGTTGCTGCTGGTGAATCTTGGGCTTCTGTTTCCCGACCATATTCAGCTCAAGGCGTACCGGGTCACGGAATTGATTCCTCTGCCTGCGATGAGGCCGGAACCCGCGCCCGTCAAAGTGAAGCCGCTGAAAACCAAGCTGCTTCCTCCCGCGCCCGTTTTCGAGCAGCCTAAATTGGTCGTACCGCGTGAAGTACGCCGCACGGAGCCCAAGCCCGAGCCGGTGGAAGCTCCCAAGGTCGTGATCAACACATTTGCCGCTCCCCAGCTCAAGATGACTTCAGGCGGGGCGCGTCCGCAACTTTTGCACACTGGAGATTTCTCCGGAAGTTCAGTCGCGCCCACGGTGAACGCCGCCGTGCAAAAGGTCCAGACCGGAGGTTTCGGCGATCCCAATGGCCTAAAAGGCACCGGCAAGCAGGGCGCCAAGCTGTATGCCGCGCAGGCTGGCGGGTTTGACATGCCCGTCGGTCCCGGACAAGGCAACGGATCGGGCGGATCGAAAGGCATCAAAGGCACGATCGCCAGCGCCGATTTCGGTAACGGCGTCGCCACCGGAGGCAAAGGCGATGGCCGCAGCAACGGAGCTGGAGTCTCGACCGGCGGATTCGGGACTGAGCAGGTGGTCCACGGCGGACCCAAACTCGCGCAGCTTGATTCGGGTCCGGCGACCATACCTGTCGAAATCACATACAAGCCGAAACCGGTTTACACCGACGATGCCCGCAACATGAAGCTGGAAGGCGAAGTTCTGCTGGAAGTGAGTTTCGGAGCCAACGGAACGCTGCACGTGAATCGCGTGGTTCGCGGCCTGGGTCACGGCTTGGATGAAGCAGCCATTGCGGCGGCCAACAAGATGCGCTTCAAACCAGCGCTGCGTATGGGACAGCCGGTCGATTCCACCGCGGTGGTGCATGTGCTGTTTCAGCTGGCGTACTAGTTGGCGTACTAAGAGGTTCGGATACAGAGTTCGGTTGCAGAGTTCGGTTACACGAAAGGCTTCGGCTAGAAGGTTGATTTCACGGTTTACGGATTGCAACTGAATTGAGGATTTCGGCCGGGAAGATATCGGTTCTACGCAACATTGTTCTAACGAGACATTGGGTCGTAAGAGACATTGGTTTTAAGAAACATTGGAGAGAAAGTCATGCGCACTTCGAAATGGATATTCACAGCCGCACTGCTGGCCGCGGTGAGCGCCACCGCTCAGCAGCCGTCTGATTCGCAACCCTCAGCACAACCGAATGCGGCCGCCGCCACGCAGGCAGCGCAGCCTTCGGCGTCTCCCGAGGCCGCGCCGTCAGCGTCGCAGCCGCAAGCCTCGCAGCCGCAAGCCACGCAGTCGCAGGCCCAGGCATCGACGGCTCCGGTGCCCACGCCTTCGGCTCTGCCTGCGCCCACCACCATGGATCAGGTGGTGGATCGCTTTATCGAGCGCGAACACGGCCTCATGAAAGCTCTCGCCACCCGCACTCCGGTGGTCGAGACTTACCTGCAGAATCTGGTTGCCGATCCCCAACTCGGCCCCGTCCCCAGCGAAGACCATTATTTCCTGGGCCGCTTGGACATGGGCGAGACGGTGGATCGCAAGGACTATCTGAAGGAGCAGGACAAGGGCATGCAAACCCGTTTGATGGGCGGCTTCAACAAGCTCTTCAAGGTGGAATACCAGCCCATCGGCTTCTCCTGGATGGTGTACGCGGACCGCACCGATTTTGACCGCGGACACTACGACTTTCACTACATTCGCCGCGAATTTCTCGGCGACGTGCGCTGCCTGGTGTTCGATGTCACACCCAAGAAAAACTCCGGCAGAGGGCGCTTCCTCGGCCGTCTCTGGGTTGAAGATCAGGAATACAACATCGTCCGGCTCAACGGCACCTATTATCCCGCCCCGCGCAATTCCTACTTCTTCCACATGGATAGCTGGCGCCTCAACCTGATTCCCGGCTACTGGGTGCCGGCTTACATTTACAGCGAAGAAGGCGACTTCAGTGCTGGGGTGAAAAACAAGATCGCTTTCAAAGCGCAGACCCGCATCTGGGGCTACGACTTGAAGAAGGAAGGCAAGGACGACGAGCTCACGCAGATTCGCGTGGACAGCGTCAAGGACGAAAGCGCGACCACCCAGGATGCTTCTCCACTGCAAGCCGAGCGCGTGTGGCAGCAACAGGCGGAAGATAACGTCATCGAACGCCTCACCAGCGCGGGCCTGGTTGCGCCCGAGGGCGACGTGGATCACATTCTTCAGACTGTGGTCAACAACCTCGAGGTCACCAACAACATCGACCTGCCGCGTCCCGTGCGCACTCGCGTACTGCTCACGGCGCCGCTCGAAACTTTCAGCGTGGGCAACACCATCGTCATCAGCCGGGGATTGATCGACGTCCTTCCCGACGAGGCCAGCCTGGCGGCCGTCCTCTCGCACGAACTCGCGCACATCGTGCTTGGCCACAACCTGGGCAGCAAGTATGCCTTCAACGACCGCATGCTCTTCTCCGACGATTCCACATACAACAACCTGGGCTTCAAACACATTCCGGAAGAAGAAACTGCCGCCGACAAGAAAGCGATCGAACTGCTGAACAATTCGCCTTACGCGCAGAAACTCGATAACGTCGGCCTGTTCTTCAAGGCCCTGCAAGCCCGCGCTCCGCAGCTCAATGCCTTGCTGACCACGCACCTGGGCAATCCGCTGGCGGAGAACGGAACCATCAGCCGGCTTAAAGAACTATCGTCGAAGGGCCCGGCGCTCGACAACAATAAACTCGATCAGGTCGCGGCCCTGCCTTTGGGCGGGCGCGTCAAGATCAATCCCTGGGACGACAAGGCGGAAATGGTGAAGACGTCTCCCGTCGCCATCACCTCGGCGCGTGACAAAATGCCGTTTGAAGTCACGCCCTTCTATCCGCGGTTAGCACGCTGGGGCTCACAGGCCACACCGGCCGCCACTCCGACAACCGCTGCCAATTCACCTACAGGCAACTAGACAACTTTTACTCCGAGTTGCAATAAGACGAGGCCGGGATCCGGAATCACCTTCCGGGATACCCGGCCTTCGTTTTTATAAACAGTACCGAGTACCTAGTACCGAGCACCGAGAAGTGCTCTTCGCCGCTAGGTACTAGCTACTAGCTACTATCTTTCTTGCTCTTCCCCGGCAGGCCCGCCGGATTTTCATGCGTGCGTTCGCGAAAGCTTCCCCGCATGCCCGCAGCAAGCTTCACGCTCGACTCGCCAAATTTGTCGCGCAGCCGATCAGCCGCTGCCAGCGCATCTTTCCAGCGCTGCTGCCGTCCACTCTCCAGCAGATTGATCTGTTCCGTCTGCGCTTCGAAGGACGACGCCTGCACTCCCAGTAGCCGGACCTCTCTGCCCGGCTTCCAGTTCTTCCTGAAAAGTTTACGCACCTCTTCGAAGATTTCGCCATCGAGTTGCGTGGCGGCCGGCAAGCTATGCGCCCGCGTGATCGTGGTGAAATCTTTGTAGCGCAATTTGAGTTGAATGGTGCGCGCGTAAACCTTCGCTTCGCGCAAACGCCGCCCCACCATCTCGGAAAGCCGCATCAGCGTGGCTTCCAGCTGATTCGCGTCCGCCGTGTCCTCGTTGTAGGTATGCTCGTGGCTGATGGATTTTGCGGCCGTGTCCGCGCCCACTTCAGCGTCGAACCATCCTCCCGCATCTTCTCCGCGAGCTTTGCCCGCCAGCGCCAGCCCCCACTTTCCGAATCGTTCCTCAAGTTCGGATACTTCCAGCCGCGCCAGGTCGCCAACTTTCTTGATGCCAAGGGCGTGCAGATGACTCTCCATCACTTTGCCGACTCCCGGAATTTTCCGCACATCCAGCGGCGCGAGAAACTTCGATTCTTCTCCCGGAACAATCCACAACACGCCGTTAGGCTTGGCCTGCGCCGATGAAACTTTCGCAATCAGCCGCGACGACCCGATGCCGATCGAACAATTCAGCCGCGTGTCTTCCTTCATCTTTACGTGTAGTTTGTGCGCGGCCCGCAGCGGCGGCCCATGCAGGCGCGCCGTCCCGGTCATATCGAGATAAGCTTCGTCGATCGAAGCCATCTCCACCTGCGGTGAGAACGCCGCCAACACTTTGAAAACCTTTTCCGAGCACTCACGGTAGCGTTCGGGATGACCATCAACAAAAATCGCATGCGGACAAAGTTTCGCTGCGGTTCGCAGCGGTAGCGCCGAATGCACTCCAAACTTTCGCGCCTCATACGATGCCGCTGAGACCACTCCGCGCTCGTGGCGTTGGCCTCCGACCACGACCGCTTTGCCTTTCAGCGAAGGATCGTAGAGTTCTTCCACTGAGACGAAGAAGGCGTCCATGTCGACGTGGAAGATGGTGCGGGCGAAAGCCGGCAGCTGGGATGTGACGGCCATGAGCGGATTGTAGCAGCCAAGCGTGCGTGCTTGAGAACAGTCGCGGGGTCATCTCCGAACATCACTCCCCGAAGTCGATGCACGCTGTGGCCTTCTAGCAAAAATTGGTCCCACTCCAACCCGTGATGCTGCTAGAGTATCCGGCATGAGCAGGTCGGTACTAGTTGTCTGCGCACTAGTAGTGGCGACGTTTGGCCAGGGATCGCCGAAAACGTCTACGTCTACACCGTTGAAGGAGTACTCGTACCCCTCGGATGGATTCGCGATCAAGTTTCCGTACGCTCCGGAGCCGCACCTTGATTCCATTCACCGGGACTTCAAGGTGTGGACTATCCACCTGAGCCAGCGTGCCTCAATTAGCATCAGACTCAAAGTTGATCCCGACCTTCCTTGCGATGCTGCACTAGAAAAGCTTAAAGGGATGGCGAATGTGCCCATCAGAGAGTTTACCGTGAGCGGGCGGCCTGCCTGGGAGGAGAAAGAGTGGCGTCGAGGCGATAGCATGGTCTTCGAACGCTATGTGTGCGGCATAGGTCGCTATTACTTGCTTACTTTGGGTTGGCCAGCCAGCGAGTCTCGGCCTCAACTCGGAGTGGAAATAATGGATTCTTTTCGTCTCGTCAAATGACAATCAGCCAAGTTGGCGATAAATCGCGATTAAACGCATTGGCCGGCCCGTTCGGCTTCTCATTCGAAAAGGCGGTTTAAACTAGCACCTTCTCCTGCGCCGGCGCAGCCGCTCCCCGCGCCAACTTCACCCGCTCGTAGATCTTCCCGTACTCGCGCGCCGAGGCGCTCCAGGAAAAGTCCTTGTTCATGCCGTTGCGCATCAGCGCCTGCCATGAAGTCTGATCGCGAAACGCCTGCAGCGCGTGCTTGATGGTCAGCAGCAGAGACTCGCCGTTGTATTCCGTGAACTTGAAGCCCGTGCCTTTGCCGGAGCGTGCGTCCCAAGGCTCAATCGTATCGTCGAGACCACCCGTAGCGCGCACAATCGGCACCGTCCCGTATTTCAGGCTGTAGATTTGGTTCAGGCCGCAAGGTTCATACTTCGAAGGCATCAGAAACATGTCCGCCCCGGCCTCGATCTTGTGCGCGATGGCGTTGTCGTATGCGACCTTCACGGCAATCTTGTTGGGGAACTGCTTGTTGAGACGAGTGAACATCTCTTCATACGGCTTATCACCCGCGCCCAGAGCGACCACAATCATCTCTTCGCGCGCCAGCCGGTCCATGATCTGGGCGATCAGGTCAAATCCTTTCTGCGCCGCAAACCGCGAAACAATTCCAATCACCGGCAGCTTCGGATCGGCATTATTCACCCCAAACGCCGCCAGCAGATCCTGCTTGCACTTGGCTTTGCCCGCCAAATCCTGCGGCGAATACTTGGCCGCAATAAACTTATCGGCCTGCGGACTCCACTCGTCGTAATCCACCCCATTCAAAATGCCGGTCACGGTCGCAGCCCGGTCGCGCAGCACGCCTTCCAGTCCAAACCCGTATTCAGCGGTCTGAATTTCCTGGCTGTATTTCCGGCTCACCGTAGTCACGTAGTCGGAATAAGTGAGCGCGCCCTTCAAAAAATTTACCTGTCCAAAAAATTCCATCTTCGACATGGTGAACAGATCCCACGGCAGCATGAGCAACGGCAAAGTTTCCGGCGGAAACAATCCCTGATACCCCATATTGTGGATGGTGAACACCGTTCCCACATCGTGGAAGGCCGGATCTTCCGCGTAAACCGTCTTCAGCAAAACCGGCACCAGCGCCGACTGCCAGTCGTGACAATGGAACACATGCGGCACGCCCAGAATTTTCGAGGCTTCCAGCACGGTGCGCGAGAACAGCGCGAAGCGCTCGGCATTGTCCGGATAATCCCCCGCCGACGTTCCATAAAGCGCGTCTCGGTCGAAATAGTCCGGATAATCGACAAAATAAAAACGCACTCCTGACTGGCTTCCTCCCGTCACCACGGCGGAAAAGCGGTACTTGTCGTCGAAGGGAATCGTAATGCTGCGCACGACTGTGGCCGGGTCGGCCAATTTGGTTTGCTTGTAACGCGGCAAATACACACTCACCTGATGCCCCAAAGCGGCCAGGGCCCGGGGCAACGCGCCCACCACGTCGGCCAATCCCCCGGTCTTCGAAAACGGCACGCCTTCCGAAGCCGCGAATGCAATATGCATGAAACCCCTCCCGGCAAGACCCGCTTTTCACACGCACACTATATGATGGAATACAGGCTGCGGACCCAACCCCCCGCAGCCATGCACGCGGGCTGACTTTTCAGTCTATATGCCCGACGAAAAGAGGGTCAACGTGCCGAAGATTGTCTCCACGCGCCGCCCACAACTGAAGCCCAAGTTGGGACAGCATTTTCTCGCCAGCGATAGTTTCGCCTTGCAAATCGTCGCCGCCCTCGGCGATGTCTCGCAAAATACCGTGCTCGAAATCGGTCCCGGCCGCGGCGTCCTCACTTCGCTCTTGGCTAAAAACGCGCGCCGACTGATCGCCGTGGAACTCGACCGCGTCCTGGCCGCGCAGCTTCGCCTGCGCTTCGCAATGTTCCCTAACGTCGAAGTCATCGAAGCCGACATCCTCTCCATCGATTTCGATTCCCTCTTCGGCCCCAAGCCAGGCCTCAGCCGCCCCGGCATTGAGTTCAAGCCCACGCCGGCCAAAGTGATCGGCAATCTCCCTTACTACATCACCTCAGACATTCTGCTGCGTCTGTTCGACTACTCAAAATACTTTGAGACACTCGTCATCCTTGTGCAGCGCGAAGTAGCCGATCGCATCGCGGCCAAGCCCGGCACCAGCGACTATGGTCTGCTCTCCGCCACCGCGCAACTTTATGCCCGGGTCGAAAAACTTTTCACCCTTCCGCCCGCGGCTTTTGCTCCGCCGCCTAAAGTGCATTCCACCGCGCTGCGCCTCACCATGGCGCCGCGCGACCAGGAGCTGGGTTTGAACGCGAACGGATTTAAAGACGGCTTCATTGATTTTCTGAAATTATCCTTTGGCCAGAAGCGCAAAACTCTGTGGAACAATTTGAAATCGTCCTACGATGAGAAGCGCCTCCGCGCCGCCATGTCCGAGGCCCGGGTGAAACCCGCCGCCCGCGCCGAAACCCTGAGCCTGGAAGAAAGCGCCGCGCTGTACCGCGCCCTGGTGGCGCCCTAGCCCGTCGCGGCACAAACTCAATTCGGCGCGAGGTTCACCTGAATTTCACTGAGAGGTCGCCGTGAAGATTGCATGGGACCGAGTCTTCAACCTGACACTCTGGATTCTGCAGATCTTCCTGGCAATTCTTTTCCTGTGCGTCGGCGCCAGCAAATTGAATCCGAATGCGGCTTACTGGATAGAATTGTTCGGAAAAGTCGGGATCGGGCAATGGTTCCGCTATTTCACCGGAAGCCTTGAAGTCGCCTGCGCGATTCTGCTGCTAATTCCCAGGACATCGGCGATGGCTGCCGCGTTTTTGGCTTTGATTATGGCCGGTGCCGTGGCCACGCATCTGTTCATCCTCCGCGACGGCTATGCGACTTTTTTCCCCGCATTCACCCTTTTGCTTCTGGCGGTCGTGGCCTGGAAGAGAACTCTGCTGCGGCTGGGAAAAAATTAGAGGCTAATCTCGTCTTGCGCTAGCCCCACGGGACTCGTAGCATAAACCTAGTCAACGGTTATTTCGCCGCATTCGCATTCGCGGAGACTCCCCCATGACCGCGACCCTAGTTCGTCATCCCGCTGTCGCCGGACGTTTCTATCCCCGCGAGCCAGAAGCGCTCCGCCAGGAAGTTCACACTTACCTTTCACGCTCTTCGCCGCACAAAACCATTCGCGCGCTGGGCTGCATCGCTCCCCACGCAGGCTATGTCTACTCCGGACACGTCGCCGGAGCGGTTTTTTCCAGCTTGGAAATTCCGCAACTTTGCGTCGTGATGTGTCCAAACCACACCGGCATGGGCCGCCCGCTCGCGATCATGAGCGAAGGGACCTGGGAGACTCCGCTCGGGCCGGTCCCAGTCGCCAGTGAGTTCGCAGCCGATCTCAAGCAACGCTGCCCGCTTCTCCACGAAGATTCAGCCGCGCACCGCTCCGAACATGCCGGGGAAGTCGAGCTGCCCTTTCTACAGATCCGCCAGCCCAAGCTTAGATTCGTTCCCATCGCACTCGGCACCGGACAGTTCGAAGCGCTCGAGCAACTCGGTGTCGCTTTGGCGGAAGCTGTCGCTGCGCACGGCAAGCCCGTCCTCATCATCGCCTCCAGCGACATGAATCACTACGAATCGGACGCCATCACTCGCATCAAGGATCAGAGCGCGATCGAACCAATTCTCCAACTCGACGCCCGCGCCCTTCACCATGTCGTCACCCAGCAGCACGTCAGCATGTGCGGCTTCGGTCCTGCCATCGCGATGCTGACCGCGGCCAAGAGACTCGGCGCAACTTCTGCCGAACTGGTGAAGTACGCCACCTCCGGTGACATTTCCGGCGATCGCGCTATGGTCGTGGGTTACGCAGGAATCATAGTTCGTTAAGCAGCTCGTTAGCGGCGGTTCGTTAGCGGCAGCCCAGCAGGAAAAAACTGGGCAGGATTTCACTGGATAGTCCATTCGCGACACCGCAAAAAACGGGCGGCCATTTTCGCCGCCCGCTCCAAACCCGTCGCCTAAAACTATGATCAGCTCAAAACCATGATCAACTCAAAACTATGATCAGCTGAGAACCGTGTTCAACAATTTCTATCGATGCCCTCCGCCAGCCCCGCCAGACGCGTGTCCCGCCGGCGCAGCACTCGCATGTCCCGCCCCTGCGGAACTGATTGGCGGGTTCCCGGCCCCGAAACCAAACCCGCCGGCATGAAAAGAAGTCGCCGCGAACTGCGGCGCCGCATGCACTTCCACAGAGCCCGTCTTCGCCTTTGCCACCTGCGTGTTCAAGTGCTGCAGGTTGCCCAACGATCCTCGCGGAATTCCCATCCCCGCCGATCCGCGGTTCAGAAGCACGCTCGTCGCGGCGCCATTCGTCAATACCGGTCCACCCCTCCCCACAACCACGGTGGTCACCGTTCCCCTGGGCTCGACCGGACCATGAAAGTCGGCCGCCGCTCCTACATAATGAATTCCGCCTCGCCACCCGTTCCATCCCCCCGGTTGCCAGCCCCAGCCCAGGCCCTGGGCATACACCCAGTTGCCATAGTTGTAAGGCATCCAGCCCCACGGATACGCCGACGCCCACATGTATCCCATCCCCGGATACCACGACCACGCACCGTCCATAAACGGATTCCAACCTACGCCCGCAAAATACGGCTGCCATAACATGCCGTACCCCGGAAAGTTTGCATATCCGCCGTAATAGCTCAGATCGCTAAACCCGTAACCATACGGCGTGGGATTATTCCGCGCGTATTGGTCGTGATAGTCCACCGATTGTTTATCCCATTCATCGTAGGGATCGGCTTGCAAGTTCTTCGCCACCGTCGACCGATCGTTGTCGCTCACGTCGAAGCTAACCATCTTGTTCTTGTCGATCTTCACCGTCCCCGACGGACCGACCACTTCAATTTGGTTCTTGAAACTCGCAACCTCCACGGCGCTCGACGAAGCTTCCACCCGGAAGTGCGCCGCCTGAGTCAGTTCCACTTTCTCCTGCGAAAAATTCAGCGTGAGTTTATCCCCGCTTTTTCCCAGCCAGTCCACATAAGCCCGTCCCTCTACAAGGTTCACCGTGGAGAAGCGCTTTCCCGCATCGTTCAATCCCAGCGTGCTGAACTCGACTGTGGTGTTGGGAGTAACACGCAGCGTGCTGCCATCTTCAAACTCAATCTCGGCCCGCCCAGTCGTGCGCGTGCGCAGCTGTGTCCCTTGTACGATCGGAAGATTGAGAAATGCATTCTCAAAACCCAATCCCGTATTCTTATCGATCTGCACTCCGCCTTGCACATCGCTCAAGCGAACAATGCGCGCCTGCGACTCGGCCGCGGCGGGCAGCGCAAAAAGCGCGCAGGCCACAGCCGTCAATACCATCCCGTGAAATCGTGGCTTGTACATAGCAGCCTCCAAAATGCTGGATCGTGCCTAATGCTCGATCGTACTGCCCATTTAACCACGGTTTTGTGTCAGCCGTTACATGGAAATCTGCGTCGACTCTGGCCCCAACCCGTCTTCCTCAACGCCCCGCCGCTCCACTTCCCATCTGGATCAATTCCTTGGCCCGCGCCCGCACCACATTTATCACCGAAGTATCCTCGACAATTTCCTCGAGCACCGGCGCCACGCCCTGGATCTCACTCAGTTCATTATTCTTCGCCTGCGTCTCCATGCGCTTCAACTCCTCATCCAGCGCCAGCTTTTGGTAGCGATGGTAATAAGCCAGCCGCCGCCCGTATTCCAGCGTGCCCGCCATATTCTGGAACAGCGCCGTCAGTTGCCGTACCGGCTCCAGATTCGAATAGTTGTAGCGTGCCGTTACGGATCGCTGCCCGTCCTCATAGCTCAGCGTTTTCGTCCCCGTAAACGCCAGCTTCTGATTCCCCGACTCAATCTTCCCCGCAAAATACTTCGCCTGCTTCGCCCACTCGAAAATCCTCTCCCGGCTAACCGCCGACACACTGAATTCCGCCTGGTACGTCTGCTCCTCGGAATTCTCCTGCAGCTTCGCCGTGCACTCATAGCTGGCGTGCCCGGTGCTGTCCACTGCGATCGAGTAGTGCGGAGGATCTGATCCAGGAAAGTCCAAACTAAACGTGACCGTGGGGCTGGAAGCCGAATTCAACGCCTGTTGTGCAACCGCAGCAGAGACCATTGCGGCCACCATCACCGCGCTGGCTAGCGCTCGCCACCGGCAACGCCGGGAAGATCGAATCAAGAAAGCCCGCATCGTCACCGCGCCACGGCCCGCGCCACGGCCCTCTGCCGCTCCAGCGTTCCCGTGGTATGCAAGTGGCAGATCGCAATCGCCAGCGCATCCGACGCATCCATCGGCTCCGGAGCCTCCGCCAAGCTCAACAACCTCGTCACCATGTGTTGCACCTGCTGCTTCTCCGCCCGCCCATATCCCACCACGGACGACTTGATCGTCAGCGGCGAATACTCCGCCACCTCCAACCCGGCCGCGGCCGCCGCCAGCATCGCAACTCCACGCACCTGCCCCAGCAACAAAGCCGACTTCACATTCAGCGCGTAGAAAATTCCTTCAATCGCCACTTCATCCGGACGGTGCTCCACAATCAGCGCCCCCAGTTCGTCATAAATCCTCGACAGCCGCCGGGGCAGCGCTTCCTTCGGCGAGAGCTTGATCGCCCCGCACGTCAGGCACACCAAGCCCCCACGGGAATCCATCTCCACCACCCCGTACCCGGTGTACGCCCCTCCACAATCGATGCCCAATACGCGCATGTGAATGCAGTGTAGCGCGGAACTCGCGCAGTTCCTAGGGAAAGGGTTTCGTCACCACCAAACAGGAACCTTTAACAACACTTTTGACGTCGCATCTTCACTTCCTCAATCTCTCGCCGGAACACCGCATACGCCTTGCTCGATGAATCCAATCCAGCACGACTCAGAAAACGCGAATAGGCGGCTTCGTCAAAAATTTCCCGCAGAGCGGCCATGAGCGTCGTGAGTATTCTCGCAGCCAGACTGCGGATCGCCTCGCGATATTTCTTCATCCCTGTTCCTCCACCAACCTCGTCCTCACAAACGGCGATTCCTTCACCGGCGCTTCTCTGGTTCCACTCAGAATTCCCATCCACTGCCGCGCCGATTCCACCAGCACCAGCGTCACCATCACCACCAATACTCCGGTCACCGCCGCGTCCAGTCGATTGTTGAAGATCACCCGCGCCGTCGAGCCCGTCGTTGGCCCCGGCCCCGCAGCCAACGCTCGCGCCTGTGCCAGAAATCCCACTCGCGGATTGGCATCGAACATCTTGTGCCACGACGCCGTGAACGTCACCGCCACAAGCCAGCCAAGCGGCGCCAGCGTCACCGCCGCATACTTCGCGCGATGCATCTTGATAATGATCGTCGTGGCCACGCACAGCGCCACCGTCGCCAGCAATTGATTCGAAATCCCAAACAACGGCCACAAGGAATTGATTCCGCCCAACGGATCCTTCACTCCCTGCCACAAGAAATATCCCCAGGCCGCCACAATCAGCGCGCTGGTCGCCAATATCGATGGATACCAACTCGTCCGCCCCAAAGGTTTGTAGACGTGCCCCAGCGCATCCTGCACCATGAAGCGCGCCACCCGCGTTCCCGCATCCAGGATGGTCAATATAAACAGCGCTTCGAACATGATGGCGAAGTGATACCACAGCGCCATCACAGTCTCGCCACCCAGGCTGTGCGAGAAGATGTGCGCCATGCCCACCGCAAACGCGGGTGCGCCGCCAGTACGGTTGTAGAGCGTCTGCTCGCCCACCGCATGCGCCAGCGCCTGCATTTCGGCCGCAGTCACCGGAAATCCCCAAGTGGAAATAGTTTCCGCCGCCGTTGCGGGAGCCTGCCCCACAATTCCCGCCGGACTGTTGATCGCGAAATACACACCCGGCTGCATCACGCACGCCGCAATGATCGCCATCACCGCCACCGCGGACTCCGCCATCATCGCCCCATAGCCCACCATCCGCGTCTCGGTCTCCCGCGCAATCAGCTTCGGCGTGGTTCCGCTCGAAATCAGCGCGTGAAATCCGCTGATCGCTCCGCAGGCAATCGTGATGAACGCAAAGGGAAATATCTTTCCCGCAAACACCGGGCCCGTGCCGTCGACAAACCGCGTCAGCGCCGGCATGTGCAGCGTGGGATGCAGCGCCACAATTCCAATCCCCAACAGCGCAATCGTTCCCAACTTTACGAACGTGCTCAAATAATCGCGCGGCGCCAGCAGCAGCCACACCGGCAACGCCGACGCGGCAAACCCGTAAACCATAATCAGGATCGCCAGCGTGGGAGCGCTAAATGTGAACCAGCTTGCCAGCGCCGCATTCTGCGACACGTACTGCCCGCCCCAGATCGCCGCCAGTACGAGCACAAATCCCAGCGCCGAAACTTCCAGCACTTTGCCCGGACGAATCCGCCGCAGATAGACGCCCATCAATAAAGCGATCGGCATCGTCATTGCGATAGTAAACGTCCCCCACGGACTCGCCTTCAGCGCGTTCACCACAATCAGCGCCGCCACTCCCAACAAAATAATCAGAATCGCGATCACCGCCACATAAGCGACGAATCCCCCGATGATCCCGATCTCATCCTTGGCCATCTCCGTCAGCGACTTGCCATCGCGCCTTACCGAGAACAGCAGGATCACGAAGTCCTGCACACAGCCGGCAAACACCGCACCCGCCAGCACCCACATCGTCCCCGGAAGATATCCAAATTGCGCCGCCAACACCGGCCCTACCAGCGGCCCCGGCCCGGCAATCGCGGCGAAGTGATGTCCAAAAACCACCCACTTATTGGTGACGAGAAAGTCGCGGCCGTTCTCCAGTCGCTCCGCCGGAGTAGCGCGCAACCCGTCCAGCGCAAGAATTTTCGCCGCGATAAATCTGCTGTAGAAGCGGTAACCCAGCGCGTAGCAGCACGTCGCCGCCACCACCAGCCACAACGCGTTGATCGGTTCGCCACGATGCAGTGCGATTGCACCCAGCGCCGCGGCCCCGAACAATCCAACCATTCCCCAGCACAGCACTCTTAGGGTTCTGTTCATTCCGTTTATTCCAGTGGAGCATTGTGCCGAAACCGAAGCCGTCGCGCAAGACATCATGCGGAAGCAACATCGCCGCTTTCACCCGGTCATGTTCCTTTGGGTGTTCGCGCTGCGCAATTATGTTTCGTCCAAACGGAGCTTGCCGCATAATAGAAAAATGGGGCATGCTTTCTTAGAAGAACGTTGGCTGCCGAAGTCCGTGCTTTGTCTGCGCGACTACAACGCCAACAAATTTCTCCGCGATCTGATTGCCGGCATCACCGTGGGCCTGGTGGCTTTGCCTTTAGCCATGGCTTTTGCCATCGCCTCCGGGCTGACGCCCCAAGCCGGCATCTACTGCGCCATCGTCACCGGCTTTCTCATCTCCGCGCTCGGCGGTTCCAAAACCCAAATCGGTGGACCCACCGGCGCCTTCGTCGTGGTCATCTCCGGCATCGTTGCCCTTCACGGCGTCGATGGACTTTTCATGTGCACCGTGATGGCCGGCATTTTGCTGATGATCATGGGCATCGCCGGCATGGGTACGGCAGTCAAGTTCATTCCCCGCCCTGTCGTGATCGGCTTCACCAACGGCATCGCCATTCTGATCGCCAGCACTCAGGTAAAAGATTTCTTCGGCCTGCAGCTCGCCAAAGTTCCCGGCGTCTTCTGGCAGCGCCTGGAAGCGCTGGCCGGCAACTTCCACACCATTTCCTACACCGCCACCGCACTGGCTGCGGCCACCGTACTCATCATGATCCTGTGCCGCGCCCTCTCCAACCGCATCCCCGGCGCGATTGTCGCCTTTCTGCTCGGCACCGCAGCTGTGGTCTTGTTCAAGCTGCCGGTGGAAACCATCGGCTCACGCTTCGGCGGAATCCCAGCTGGCCTGCCTCACTTTGTGATTCCCCGCTTTCGCGCTGACCTCATCCACGGCCTGCTCGGTCCCGCCCTCACCGTCGCCATGCTGGGCGCAATCGAATCTCTCATGTCGGCCGTGGTCTCTGACCGCATGAGCAATGACCATCACAACCCCAACGTCGAACTCATCGGACAGGGCGTGGCCAACGTCATATCTCCGATGTTTGGCGGGCTTCCGGCCACCGGCGCCATCGCCCGCACCGCAACCAATATTCGCGCCGGCGCGCAATCTCCCGTTGCGGGCATGATTCACGCCCTCACCCTGCTCTGCATTCTGCTCTTCGCGGCTCCGCTGGTGAGCCACGTTCCGCTCGCCGTGCTCGCCGGAATTCTGATGGTCGTCGCCTACAACATGGGCGAGTGGCGCGAGATCCCGCAACTGCTGAGGCTCACCAAGACTGACATCAGTGTGTGGCTCGTCACTCTGGCCCTCACCGTTTTCGCCGACCTCACGGTCGCCGTCGAAGCCGGCATGATCCTCGCTGCCCTGCTTTTCATCAGCCGCGTCGCCGCCACCACCACCGTTTCTCAAGTCACCGATGAATATGTCGAAGACGGCCGCATGCACATCCTGCAAGACAAGGACATCCCTTACTACGCCACCATCTTCCGCATCCACGGCCCGTTCCTGTTCGGCGCCACCGACAAAATCAACACCGTCATCGAGGACTTGCACACGCTGCCGCCCGTCGTCATACTGCGCCTGCGCAACATGACCGCGCTCGATGCCACCGGATTGTTCGCCATCGAGGAAGTTGCCCGCCAGCTTCACGCCAGCAATCGAATCCTGATTCTCTGTGGCGCGCGTGAGCAGCCCGCCAGCCTGATTCATCAAGCCGAGTTCGAAGAAGTGGTGGGCGCGGAAAACATCTGCGACAACGTGCAATCCGCCCTCCGCCGCGCCGAGCAAGTCCACGATCAACTCGAAGCCGCCGCCATCGGACTCAAGAGCTGAGAGCCGCCAGACTCCTCATTAGTGATAATCTATTTCTTCCCGGCGACTGCTGAATCCTGAGCTGCCGCTGAATGCAGCCCGCCTCGGGTGCATCCCAGGAATTTCCATCCTGATTTATAGGGGAGCGGACCATGAAGATTGGCATCTTAACCGGCGGCGGAGATTGTCCTGGCCTGAATGCAGTGATTCGCGCGGTCGTGCGCAAAGGCATCTTCACTTATGGCGACCAATTTGTCGGCTTCCTCGAAGGCTGGCGCGGCCTGGTCGACGACAACACCATGGTTCTCGATCTTGAAGCCGTCGGTGGCATTCTCCCTCGCGGCGGAACCATCCTGCGCACTTCGCGCACCAATCCATCGAAGCGCGCCGATGGCCTCGACCGCTGTCTGGCCACACTGGAGAAATATAAGATCGACGCTCTCATTGCCATCGGCGGTGACGATACTCTCTCGGTTGCCCAAAAACTCCACGAGCGCGGCGCCAAAGTTGTCGGCGTTCCTAAAACCATCGACAACGATCTCGGCGGCACCGACTACACCTTCGGCTTTGACACCGCCTGCAACATCGTCTGCGAAGCCCTGGACCGCGTCCACACCACGGCGGAAGCTCACAACCGCGTGATGGTCGTGGAAGTGATGGGCCGCGACGCCGGCTGGATCGCTCTCTATAGCGGCATCGCCGGCGGCGCCGATGTCATCCTTATCCCCGAGCGCCCCTTTGACGTCGATAAAGTTGCCAATTCCATCCGCCAGCGCCACGAGCGCGGACTCTATTTTTCTATTGTGGTGGTTGCCGAAGGCGCAAAGTTTTCCTCCCAGCCCGGCCAGGGCTCTCCCGTCCTGCAGGACATGGGCAAGGACGAGTTTGGCCACGTGAAACTCGGCGGCATCGCCAACATTCTCGCCCGCGAAATAGAAAAACGCACCGGCTTTGAAACTCGCGCTGTGATTCTCGGACACATCCAGCGCGGCGGCTCTCCCAGCGCCTTCGACCGCGTGCTGGCCACGCGCTACGGCCTGGGCGCCATCGACATGGTGCACCGCGGCGAGTTCGGATGCATGGCCGCCCTGCGCTCCAATAAAATCGTCTCAATCACGCTGAGCGAGGCCATCTCCAGCAACCGCGTCGTCGACGACGAAATGATTCAGATCGTCGACGGATTGTTCGAGAGAGCCTCCGATAAACAACTGGTCTAGAAGGCAACTCGACAAATGCATCTTCGCGCCGCGCCTGACTTAAAGTAAAACGTGGGCCGGCAAAGGCCTGGCTCGGTCACGATGCAGAACCTATACGCGCGTCTCGCTCCATATCTGGTGACGATAATCGAGGCGGTTCTCGTCATTGCTACAGTAGCGCTGATTTTTTTCTCTTCCCGCAAGGCCGCTACCCCCCGGCAGCCCGTTGTTTTCCTTCGACTCGAGCGCGCCGCCGCCCGTCTGGCAAGGCGCAAGCGCCTCTCAGTGGTGGTTGTGGGTTTAAGCGTAATTGCAGTTCGCGTCGCCCTCATCCCAATCATCGGCGTCCCCCAACCCTATAACCACGACGAATTCAGCTATCTGCTCGCGGCCGACACTTTCGCTCACGGCCGGCTCACCAATCCCACCCATCCCATGTGGATCCATTTTGAAAGCTTCCACATCATTCAAAAGCCCACCTACATGTCAATGTACCCCCCGGCGGAAGGACTGGTCCTGGCCGCCGGACAACTGCTGGGCCATCCCTGGATCGGCCAACTTCTCGTAACCGCTCTCATGTGCTCGGCCCTGTGCTGGATGCTGCAGGCTTGGCTGCCTCCGGCATGGGCATTCTTCGGAGCGGCGCTGGCGGTGGTTCGGTTGGGCATCCTCAGCTACTGGATGAATGGCTACTGGTCGGCGTCCATTGTCGCCCTGGCCGGTGCGCTGGTGTTAGGCGCATGGCCACGTCTGCGCAAGCATCTTCGAGTGCGTGATTCTTTGTTGATGGCCTTGGGCCTCGTGATTCTGGCCAACAGCCGCCCCTATGAAGGATTGCTCTTCGCTATTCCCATCGCGTTCGCAATGCTTTTCTGGCTGCTGGGTAAGCATCACCCGGCATTCGCCCAATCCGCATCGCGGGTGATCGTGCCAATCTTTTGTTCTCTTCTCGTCGGCGCAATCGCCACCGGCTACTATTACTACCGCGTCACCGGCAGCCCTTTCCGCATGGCATATCAGGTAAACTACGCCACCTATGGTTGGACGCCCTATTTCCTCTGGCAAACCCCGGCCCATGCCGTTTATCGCCACCAGGTTATGAGTGACTTTTACCATTTGGACTTCAGAGACTACGAGCGGCAATTAACCGTCGCAGGCTACCTGCAAAGCTCTGCAACGAGAGCCTACTCGTGGTGGCAGTTCTATCTGGGTCCACTGCTGACTCTGCCGTTGCTTGCGTTTCCCTGGGTGATCCACCACAAGAAGATGCGCCTGCCGCTGGCAATCTGCGTTGTCATGATCGCGGGGTTCACGGTTCAAACCTGGAATTCTCCTCATTATTTCTCTCCCGCCACGGGTGCGCTCTACATTCTTCTGGTTCAATGCATGCGCCAACTTTGGCATTGGCGCCGAGGCAGTAGCGTAGTCGCACCAGCTTTGGTTCGTGCAATTCCGCTGCTGGCCTGCGCTATGATCCTTCTGCGGGTAACAGCGGCGGCTGTTCACGTCCAGATTGAGCAGGCATGGCCCAGGGGCAATCTGGAAAGAGCAAGGATCCTGCATCAGCTTCAAAGTCTTCCCGGCAAGCAACTTGTGATTGTGGCGTACGGTCCATACCACGATCTGGCCGGTGAATGGGTATACAACGATGCTGATATCGATGCGGCCAAGGTCGTATGGGCACACGACATGGGAGACGCCCGGAATGCGGAATTGCTCAGTTATTTCAACGGTCGCAGTATCTGGCGCGTGAACGACGACGCTTCACCGCCCCGGCTGGAACTCTTCGAGGCTCCCCATAAATGAAAATCCGACGCGGTTTGGTCTCTGAAACCCGACGCCGACTCGCCGCACCTGATGCCCTACCCTGAATGACAACGCTGCGATACATTCGCAAAAGGAGGCCGACCACTTTCCGGGATTCATGCTCACCAAACGAGTGTCCATCAACGAACTGGCCCTTCTATTGCTCTCCTTACTCCTCGCGGCTGCCATGTGGTCTTACTGGTACCATCTGACTCGCGACGTCATCGGCGGAGCTTCACAAACCAGCTCGCTGAAGCCCAAGGCTCTATCGGACCTCTATCCTCGCTGGTATGGAGCCCGCGAACTGCTTCTCCACCACCGTGATCCTTACGGAATCGAGGTTTCGCACGAACTTCAAATCGCGTTTTACGGCAGGCTCCTGGATGCCTCGCGCCCCGGCGAACCGCGCGACCAAGAGCGTTTTGCCTATCCCCTGTACGTCGTTTTTCTCCTTGCGCCCTTCGTCCACATGGACTTCCATACCGTGCGCATCGTTTTCTGGTATCTCCTTGCCGCCTTCACGATTGGTACTGCGGCGCTGTGGCAGCGCTTTTTCGGCCTTTCCTTATCCTGGGCTGCCTTCGGCACGCTGGCGGTAATGCTCCTCGGCAGCATCGGAGTTATTCAAGGCCTCAGCATTTTGCAGCTAGGCCTGCTGGTTTCCTGCTTCATCGCCGCGGCAGCGGTGTGCGCGATTTCCGGACAGCTTTTTCTGGCCGGAGCCTTCCTGGCTCTCTCCACTATCAAACCGCAGCTCGCCGTACTCCCTGTCGTCTGGTTCGTTCTTTGGGCGATGGCAGACTGGCGGCGGCGCCGCTCCCTGCTGGGAGGATTCGCCGCTACCCTGGGAGCGCTTATCATTGCATCGGAGTATTTGGTGCCAGGATGGCTTTGGCGTTATCCCGACGCTCTGCGCTCCTATGCCGATTACTTCGGCGCAAAATCTCTGCTCGGGGTGCTCTTTCGCTCCCCGCCGCATTGGCTGGTCGCGATCCTCGCATTGCTCCTCGCGGCCAAGTTCTGGTGGCACTCACGGCGTCAACCGGCGCATTCTGTCTCTTTCGCTATCTCACTGGGCTTTGCACTGACGCTGACCGTGTCGATTGTCCCTACCGTCACTAGTCCGTTCAATCAGGTTTTGCTGCTTCCCGTGTTTTTTTTGCTGATTCGCCATCGAAACGAACTTTGGCGGGCGAATGCTCTCACTCGCTTCGCCGTTGTTATGTTCTGCGGATGCGCATTGCTTCCGTGGCTCCCGGCTCTTGGGATTATTCTTACGCCATCCTCCACGCGACAATCCTGGCCGCTGTATCTGTGGTATGCGCCGCTTTCCGCCAGCCTCGCATTACCATTCGCGGCCTTGAGTGTGCTTATCCAAATGCGCAGACTGGCAGACTCACCTCTGTCGCCCAATCCCGCGGGATCCTCGCACTGACCATCCGAAAGGAATCTGAGCGCGTGCAATTCAAAATGATACTAACCTTCTTCAGTTCGACGCCCTACGCTCGGCCGCGTTCGCCCTATGGCTCGCCAACAGGTCACTGACAAAGTATGCCGCCAAGGCATACATCAGCGGCTCAATCGGATGACGATAGCGGGCAAACGCATAAGTAATGTAGTAGATCACCGGATAGAGCACTAGCACTGTGGCAAATGCGACCCACCGTTTTCTTCGGCGCCAGGCTTGGACCACTCCCGCGATCGTCATCAGCAACAGCGCGAACGGATACGGTTGCAGTTGCCCAGGCCGCATCCAGAACGCAACTATTCGCTTTCCGGTAAGTCGCGCAAACGCTCCCGGGTTCGAACGCACAAACTCGATCGTGCGCCGCTTCAGATCTTGCGCGAATAACATCTCGCCTTCCTGCTGGTACAGCATTGTGTTGCCTGTGGGATGTACAGAAAAATCCACGTTTCCGAAATACGCCTCCGGCCAAAAATTACTGCGGACTGGAATGATTCGTCCAAAGGCACGATAGTTTCGAACTGTCCACGGCAGAATGCCGAGAAAGCAAATCAGAATCATCAGCGCCGGTCTTTTCCAACTCCGGCTATGGACAGCGGCGTCGACCGCCAGCACCGGGAGCGGAGCAAGAGTCGCCGGATTCAGCAGCGCCGCGAAACTCCAAATCACGCCGCACCAAGCCCAATCTCCCGCCGGGGAATCCTTCCCCAGCCTCAGCGTTGTCATCAACCCGAAAGTCAGGACCAGCGCCGAAAGACAAGTCTCCCACAGCAGCCAGGGTATGAACAGGAGCGGAGGCGCCATTGCCCATGCCCAACCCGCAATGGTTCCCGCTTTTTCCCCGAATTGTTCCTTCCCCAATTTCGCCAGGACCACGGCTGTCAGCGACGAGAAAATCACATTGAGTAGAATCGCCACCACGGCGGATGCCGGAGTTTTAATTCCAAAAAAACGAAAAATGCCGGCCAGCAAAAACGGATAAATGGGAGCCAGCCATGCCGTAGGCCCGCTCGCATCGTGAAACGCCGACGAAAATCCACGTCCCTGCACAATCGCCTGGGCGATTCCCGCGGGCTCATTTACTCCCCAACCCAATTTGTTGTGGGCGAGAAACACTCCCGCCACTCCGATGCGCAAAATGAAAGCCACCAGAAAAATCCATCCCGGGCGCCTTAACCAGAGCCAAGGCCTCATTCCGCTGCGCGATGTATCGAGCTGAAGTTGGCTCATAGGTGATTGCCGCCAAACTGGTGTCTTCGCCGTCGACCTCAAATCGCAGCTTATTATAGGTTGAACTCAATGCTTGCCTCCGCAGCCTCGTTTCTAACCGCCCGCCGCCTGCGCGCCCACGGCACCATCCTCGCCCTCTGCCTATGGTCGGTTTACTTATGGAACATAGCCGCGCCCGGGATGCTCGACCGCGCCCGCAATCTCAAAGGCACTGACTTTCTTCATTTCTACACTCTGGGTTCGCTCGCGCTCGCTCATCGCGGCGCGGATCTCTACAACCTGCGCGCGCAAGCTGAACTCGCAGCCCAGCGTGTTCCCGCCGCCGCAGGCATCCGCTACCTCCCGCTCTATCCGCCGCAAGTTTCACTCTTGTTCGCGCCCCTTGCTCGCCTGCCATATTCGTGGGCGCTCATCCTCTGGCTGGCGTTCAGCATTCTCCTCTACGGATTCTGCTGTTACGCCGTATGGCGCGCCTGCCCCAATCTGCGCCATCACCAACTCACAGTTCTAGTTCTCGCTCTAGCCTTCCCCCCTTTCTGGCACCTTGTCGCCTGGGGACAAACCTCCGCCCTGGCTCTCGCCTGTTTCACGCTCGGCTTTTTTTCCTTACGTGCGAAACGTGAGTTCCTGGCCGGCCTCGCCTTCGGATGTCTCATCTTCAAGCCCCAACTGGGACTCGCCGTTGCAATTGTC
This sequence comes from uncultured Acidobacteriaceae bacterium, assembly GCA_963818865.1. Taxonomy (GTDB): domain Bacteria; phylum Acidobacteriota; class Terriglobia; order Terriglobales; family Acidobacteriaceae; genus Sulfotelmatobacter. Next base: position 195,822 of record CAWFTQ010000007.1, on the reverse strand, counting down.
TTTCTGATCACAGTCCGCTGGAAAATCATCGCCGGCGCGATTCTCTCCGCCCTTGCCCAGTTGTCACTAGCCTGGCTCTACTACGGCCCGGCCGCGCTTCGCGAGTGGATGCATGTTCTGCTCGACATCCCCCACTTGCTGCCACTGCTCGAACCGAAGCCTTATCAAACCCACTGCCTGCGCACCTTCTGGACCATGCTCGTCCCGTGGCCATCAGCTGCGCTCACGCTCTATGTCATCAGCGCGCTTGTGGTAGCCGGACTAACCGTCGCATGCTGGCGCAGCCGAATGCCCCTATCCCTGCGCTATTCTGCGCTGCTGCTCTCGACCGTTCTGCTCGCCCCGCATCTCACCGTCTACGATCTTGTCATCCTCGCGCCGGCATTCCTTCTGCTCTCCGACTGGATTGTCACTCAACCGGATAACGCCACTCCTCACCTCAAACTCCTCCTGTACCTCGCCTTCGCGCTTCCGCTCCTCGGCCCACTCGCCCGCTGGACACACCTCCAGCTTTCGGTCCCAGTGATGGCTGCTCTTTTATTTGAGATTGCTAAGGGCACAGCTTTCAGAGGTTGCGAAAAAACTCAAACTTCCTAACGGAAAGGGAAGGCCACGAGTTTAAAGGTTGCGGTAAAACTCGATTTTGCTTTTGCTTTTGGGTGGCGCAGCGGTTTACCGCTGCGATAACTGCCACGTTTTCACTGCCTGGCTTTAGCCGCTACGGGACGTTCAATCCCGTCAATGGACTTTTTTCGCAGCCGCTGGACGACTCGCAGTTCACACCGCTCCGCGCAGACCGCTAACTTCCAAATAAAAACTGCAGTGCCTCAGGAAATCGCTCGCCCCACGCTGCCTCGTTGTGCCCGGCACCCTCCGTGACCACCATGCGCAATCGCTTTTCGCTCAACACCGCTCGCCGCATAATGGCCGCGAGTTCCCGCACATCGTCCACCACCGTGCGGCTGCGCTCCGCACTTCCCGCTTCCGCCGTGCCTGCCGCCAGAAATATTTTCTCCGGCCAAATTCTGACCGTGCGGCTTTCCTTGATGATCTCTCGGTTCCCAGCCCACAGCGAAGGACTTTCCAGCAGTAACCGCCCAATCACTCCCGGCCGCGTGATCGCTGTATACAACGCAATCAGCGCACCCAGGGACGAACCTCCCAGCCCTGTATTCTCCGGGCTGGTCGCAACCCGGTAAGCGCTCTCCACAAACGGCATCACTTCCTTAATCAGAAAATCGGGATAACGCCGCCCCTGCGCTCGCAACATCATCGGATGCATCGACCGGTACGGCACGTATTCGCGATGCCGCTCTGTGCCCGTGTGATCGATGCCTGCGATAATCATCGGAGGGATCGCGCCCTCGCGTATCATCCGCTCCGCCGTCTCGTCCACTCCCCATTCCACTCCGCCAAAGGCCGTCGAAGACTCGAACAGATTCTGCCCGTCATTCAGATAAAGGACAGGATAGTATCGGCCTGAATTTTCCGCATCGTCATAACCCGGCGGCAGCCACACCCGCAAGAATCGAGTATTCTTAAAAATCCGGCTGCGAAATTCATGCAGTCGAAGATCTCCCACCGCGCCGCCCGCCCGAATCATCTCGGAAACGGCGCCCGGTCTATTTTTTGCTTGTAGGATTCTTCCCATCAGAAGAGATTCAACCGCTTTTGCCGGCACGCGCCTTCACCACCGCCGCCAGCACCGTGATCGTCGCAATCAGGGCCAGCGAACTCAAACACAGAATGCACCACGTCTCCAGCACGTAGCCCTCGACGTATGTCAGATACAGCGCGAACCCCAATCCCGCCAAAGCCGCCACCAGCAGGCGCAGCGGCGTCTGCATCCGCGAGCGGTAAACCGTCGCCAGCGCGAACAGCACTCCATAACCTGCAACCCCAATCCCCGCCACCGGAATTCCCATCACGCTCGAATACTCGCTGCGGTTCACAATGTCGCAATTAAATCTCTCGCCAATATCGCAAAATGCCGTCGCCGATTTCGCGTAGTGCCGCTGCAGTGACACCGCCGAAACCGCCATCCCCGCCAGCGCCAGAATCGCGATCAGCGCCAACAGGACTCGATCGCTCTTCGCGAGAGTTGTATTGGACGCGGCCGTCTGATCCGGGGTTGCACTCACGGCAACGGGCACCCGGTCTTATCGGAAAGCTCTTGCATAGGAAACACTCCAGGAATCACTCCTTCTTTCGGAGGATTCTCTCCAAACTGCCAGCTCGGAAATAACTTCACCTTGGCGGCCGTACACGCCGGCGCCAGTTCGCGCGAACCCTTGATCGCGCACTCCACATAAGGCACGTACTGAAACGCTCTTCCGAACATCTCTTTTTGTTCCTGGCAATGCGGACACCAATAAAGTCCGTACATCTTAGTCTGCTTCGACGCCAGGCACTTCGCAAATCCATCGTACCGGTGATTTCTGTAGTACCACCCAGCCGCCCACGCCAGCACAAACAACACCGCAATCCCGCCCCAGATCTGCATTTTCCGCGGTGGTACTTTCGCTCCCACCGTCGCCACCCGCTTCTGTTGCTGCTTTCGCCGCTGTTCAGACATGATTTCCTTCCCACACGATTCACTTCTTATATCACGGCCTCAGGCCGCAACATTCAACGCCCCGGGCAACACATCCAAAGCCTCGCAATGCAGCGTCAGCACCTCGCCGTCCACCATCACATCCACCGGCGCGTTCAAATCGAATTCCACTCGACGCACCGCCTTCCGCTCCGCCAGCCGATGTTGAATGTGCGTCCCATCATAAAGTCGCGGCAAGTTCCTCATCAGCCCCAGCCTTCCAATCGCACCCCATCGAACGTATTCGATCAACCCGCTATTCACCTCCGCCTTGGGCGCGATCATCATGGTCCCGCCGGTAAATTTGCTGTTATTAAAGGCGAGAAACAAACAGCGTCGCCGGTCAAATTCCGTCTCCTCATCCACCCGGACCGGAAACGGCCGCCGCTCCAATCGAGCCAGCCCCAGAAAAATCGAAATCACATATCCCAGTACTCCCTGCCCGCTGAATCGCCGCGCCCGCAAAGTCGCCACGTCGGCAGGAAATCCTACGCTAAGCAAATTGATGTAATGAATCACTCCTTCGCGATGCCGCAACCGCAGCACGTCGCAGGCCTGCGTTCGCTGCGAAATCAGCGACTCGATCGCATGCTCCACCCCGCGATCGCTGAAGTCGCGCAGAAAAGAATTGCCCGTTCCCAGCGGCAAAAATCCCAACGTGGCTCGCTCGTCCTCGTACCCTTGCGGGAAAAGCCCGTTCACCACTTCGTACGAAGTTCCATCCCCGCCCACCGCAATAAATTTTCTGCGACCGCGCCCGTACGCCTCGCGCGCGATTCGCGTCGCATCCCCAGAGCTCTGCGTCTCCGCCACCTCAACCTCGACCCCGCCCGCCCGCAAGCGCTCCAGCGCCGGGGCCAGCATCTTGCGGCTGCGCCCACCTCCCGCCGCAGGATTCACAATGGCGAGATACGCTTGCTCCCCGCTCACAGCCCCACCACCGCTCCCCGCTCCACCGTTTTCCCGATTTCTTCCGCCAGCCCCTGCCGTTTGATCTTCATCGACGCGGTCCGCGGAAAATCTTTTTCCCACACCAGATATCCGCCCACCCGCTTGAAATCCGGCAGCTTCCGATTGCGGCTTCCAATCTCCTGCAGCAGCGCGCTGTCAAAGCGCTGATTTTGCTCCAGCCGCAGCGCCATGAACAGCATCTCCCGCCCTAGTTCTTTTTGCGGCCATACATAATTCACCGCGAACACGCAATATTCCTTCACCGGCAATCCCTCGAAGACCGTCTCAATATCTTCCGGATAGATATTCTTCCCGCCCTCCGTGACGATCATGTTTTTCTTCCGCCCGAAAAGCTGCAGATGCCCGCTCTTGTCGAACCGCCCCAAATCGCCCGTCAGCAGCCATCCTTCGACGATCGTCTCCAGCGTCAACTCCGCATCGTCCAGATAATGCGACATCACCGTCTTGCTGCGCGCCGCAATTTCCCCAATCCCCTCCTCGTTCGGACTCAGCACCCGCAGTTCCACACCGGGCAACGGCTTGCCCACCGTATCCGCGCGAAATGGCTTCAAATCGTTCAAGGTCAGCGCCGTTCCTGCCTCCGTGAGTCCGTATCCATTCGCCACCGGAATTCCCAGGTCGTAGAAAAACTGCATCGTCGAAGGTTCCATAAACGCTCCGCCGGTGATCAGTGCCAGCAACTCTCCGCCAAACGCCCGATGCACTTGGGGCAACAAAGTGCGGCTCACTTTCACCCGAGCTCTGCTCCGCGTCAGCATTTTGTTCAGCGCAATCATCCGGTTCAGAATCGCCCGCCTCCACGCCGGCAGCTCGTCGAACTTGGCCCGCAGCCCGCGCTCCAGGTTCTTCACGATCATGGGCACAAGCGACACATAAGTAATCCGGTAGCGCACGAACGCATCCCGAACAAATTCCGGACGCAGCGTCCGCAGATGCACCACGCACGCTCCGCACACAAACGGCCCAATAAATCCCACCATAAAATCAATCGCGTGATTCGTGGGCAGAATGCTCAAATAGCGCACCCCCGGCCAGAATGGATACCACGCGGTCAATGCCCGGCACTGCTCCAGATAATTCTCATGCGTCAGCACGCATCCCTTCGGGCGTCCACCCGTGCCCGACGAATACACGATGCACGCCACATCTTCCCGCTGCCGCATCACAAAGTCCGGCGCGCCTTTGCGCTTAAAATCTTCCCAGCGGAATCCGCCCGCCAGGTCCGCGCCCAGCGGCGCCTCGGTCACCAGCACCAACTTCGTCTTGATGTTGTGAAACTCCGGCGCCTGCATGATCGCCCGCCACAGGTGATACTCGACCACCAGCACTTTAGCCTGCGAGTGTTCCAGCAGTTGCAGCTGTTCCACCGCTGTCAGTTTGTAATCCAGAGGAACCAGCACGCCGCCGCTGTAGAAAATCGCATATGCCGAAATCAGCCACTTCGACTGATTCGTCATGAGAATGGCCGCGCGGTCCCCCGCATCGAAGTCCGCATCCTCCAGCGCCCGCGCCAGAGGCAAGCTGGTTTCCTTGAAATCGGAGTAGGTGAGCCGCGTCTTCTCGCGCTCCCGATCCGCTTCAATCAGGCACGTTTCGCCGGAGAAGCGGTCCAGCGCATCGCGCAGAGCCGAGCCCAGACAGCTGTATTTTTGGAGATCGAGCATTAAAGAGTTATTTCACCACAGGGGCACAGACACACGGAGAATACTTTGTTGATGACTTAGCTACCGGCATAGATCAGAAATGATGTTCGAAAGCGCGCCTTGCCCCGAAGATTTTCTCCGTGACTCCGCGTTCGGAGCCTGCCCTGAGCGAAGCCGAAGGGTGGTGGATTACCCGCTACAACCTCGCCTGAATCTTTCCCGCCAATGTGCGGAAGTCGGAAACACCCTGCAGTTCGTAATCCGGAAGCTCCACGCGAAAATGATTTTCCAACTTGGTCAGCAGATCCAGCGTCTGCAAGCTGTCAACCCCCAGCGTCTTAAAGAAATCGTCGTCGGGAGAAAGTTTTTCTCGCGGCACTTTGAAGTGCGCCGCCGCAAGATTCAATATTTCGTCCAGCGTCTGTTCTGCAGTCTGCATATATCCTCAACCCGAAATCATTGCTATCATTTCGAACCGGACGCCAGCCCGGTGACAAATCTGCTTTCGCTCGCTACTAGGTACCAGGTACTCCTACGGCAGATACGGCTGCGCATCGGTGCTCTCGACAAACTTCCGCAATCCCGCCTCCACCGCCGGACGCGCAAACAGTTCGCAGAACAAATCGATCTCTCTGCGCAACTCCTCATGCGGAATGGGTTTGATAAATCTCTTCGCCGCCGCGGCCGTGGCCCGGTCAAACTTCTTCAACTGTGCCGCCGTCGCTCGAGCCGCCCGCAGCGCCTCGCCTTCCCCGGCCACCTGGCCCACTAAACCGATCTGCTGCGCCTTATTCGCGTTGAAACTCCGCCCCGTCAACAACAGATCCCTCACCACGGCATTGCCCACATCTCGCTTCAGTCGCGGAATCCCGCCAAACCCGGGAATCAAACCCAGCCGCAATTCGGGAAAACAGAACCGCGCCATCTTATCCGCAACGATCAAATCGCAAGCCAGCGCCAGCTCCAACCCTCCACCAAACGTCACTCCATGCACCGCCGCAATCGTCGTCAAAGGCGCCGCATCGATCAGATTCAGCACGCGATGAATGCGCTCCAGAAAATCCCGTACACCCTTCCCAGCCGCAGCTTTTTCCATCGCCTGCGACCGCCGATACAACTCGCGCAAATCCGCCCCTGCGCAAAATCCCGGCTTCATCTCGCTATAAATGATGAGCGCATGCGCCTCCGCCTCCATCCTGGCCAAAGCCGTCACAAACTTCTCAAACTCCTCAAGCGACTCCGATCCCAACTCGTTGCAGGGCGCACGGTGCAGAGCCAGCTCAATCACGCCATCCGTCAAAGTCCAGGACAAAGCGCTCCCACCGCACGTGCCCGGTAATGTTGCGATAGCTTTTTCTTCGTGCACCTTAATTTCCTTCACGGTTAAAGCTCGCGCGCCGCTTATACAGCCTGCTTCACGCGGTACATATCCTCGATCTCATTTTTCATCCGCGCTGAAATCACATCGCGCTTCAGCTTCCCGTTCACCGTCAACAATCCGTTCTCAATCGAAAATGCTTCGGAGATCACACGAAACGCGCGCACCTGCTTGTAGTGCGGCAACTCTGGATTCACCGCATCCAGCGCCGCCTGCACCTTCTCCACCGTCACGCTCCCCGTCACCAGTACCGACAAATATCCGCGCCCGTTTCCAACCACCACAATCTGCTGAGCCTCCGGCAAGAGTTTGGCGATCGCGTTCTCGATTGGTTCCGGTGAAACTTTATGCCCCGATCCCAACACGATCAGGTTTTTGATCCGCCCCGCGATCCGCCAGGTTCCCGACACATTCACTTCTCCCTGATCGCCAGTGTGAAACCACCCGTCGCGCAGCGCCTCCGCCGTTTGCTCCGGCCGGTTCCAGTATCCCGGAAAAATATTCGGCCCGCTCACCAGAATCTCATCATTGTCCCCTAGCTTCATCTCCATCCCCGGAATCGCCGGCCCCACCCGCCCCACCTCAACCCGGTTCGGATCGTCCATCGTGCAAATCGCCGTAGTCTCCGTCAGTCCGTAAACCTGCAGCACGCGAATTCCCATCATCATAAAATAAAGCTGCGTCTCTATACTTAGCGGCGCCGACCCGCAGATCAGCGCCTTCAGATTTTTGCCAATCATTTTTTTTCGAATCGCCGGAAACACCAGCCGGTTCGCCAGTCCCAGCCACATTGCATCGCCAGTGTTCGGCTGCCCATCCTGACGCCGCGCCCACGCAGCCTTAGCCCGCCCATAAATTGCCTGCGCCACTCCTCCGGTATGCCATAATTGTTCGTCAACCGCGCGCCGCATCCGTTCCAGCAACTGCGGCACATTCAAAAAATAATCCGGAGCCACTACCCGCATATCGTTAGCGATCTTCGCCAGATCCATGTTGATCGTGACCAGGCTCCGCCGCTTCAAGAACGTCAGCAACGCAATCCACGAAGCCGCAAAGGTAAACGGCAAATAATGAAAGATGCGATCTTGCTCCCCGGCTGTCGATCCCGACATCAACTCGCCCAGCCTCTCCGCCGTCCGGTCGAGCATGAAGCCCACGTTCGCCGCCGTCAGCACCACTCCCTTGGCCTCACCCGAAGTACCTGACGTATAAATAATGGTGACGGCATCGTCTTTCCCAACCTGCGGCCGCTCCAGTTGCACTCCATCCACGCCCGCGAAAATCTCATCAATTAAAAACTGCGCAGGCGCATCGCTCCAACTCTGTGTGATCCCGTCCCGCAACGCCGCATCTCCGCAGCACACCAGCGATGGCGTGCAGTCCTTCATCATCGCCACCAGTTCCGCCGGCGCCTGCCGCGAATACAGCGGCACCACAATCAGCCCTTCAGCCATCAGCGCCAGGTCCATCGCCACCCAGCGAATGCTGTTGGCCGCCAGCAAGCCGCATCGGTCGCCCTTGTTCAGCCTCTTCGAAGCGATAAAAGTTCGCGCCTTGCGAATCAGTTCCAGCAACTCGTTTCCCGTTACGCCCGTGACTACGCCCTCACGGATTTCCGCGAGAATGCGCGTGTCCGCAGCCGCCTGCAGTTGCGCAAAAATATCGCCGATGAATGGCAGGACTGTATCCACAATAAAAATCGACCAATTCGGAAACTCGTCAGACTTTCTTCGCGCCCTTCGCGCACCCTTAGCGGCCTTCGCGGTCAAAAGCCTTTTCTAACCGAGCGCGAACCACCTAGTTGTAAGCCGTCACCAACTCCCGCAGACCCTGGCTCATCGGCGGCAAATAATCCTCCCAACTCCACTCGCCCCGGCGCGTCTCAAACTCCGGATATCTCCTCTGCAATTCCTCTTCGAAATGCACGCCCATGCGCGCCATCACTTTCAAATTCTTCACTACCGTTTGCGCAATGCCGGTCGCAATCGCTTCGCCCTCGCAACTCAGTTTTTCCATTGCAGCCAACAGCTTCCCTTCAAGCTCCGGGTCGTCCACCGTCATCAGCAGAGCCTGATGCCCACGCTCCCGCATCAAATTCCGAATGCGCTCGTCCATCGTGATTCCCGCCGAAGGCACCAGCGCGGGCATCGAAGTCACAATCCCGTGATATCTCGATGACGCCATCATATGGCATGCCCGCAGCACGCTCACCAACTCATACATGTTGTACTCGTCCGACGTAAGCACCGGCACTCCGCCCAGTTTCTCCGCAATCCGATTCGCCGGACGCGCGTCCAACCGCTCCGTCGCCGCGATTATGACGAATACATTCTTCTTCTTGCGGAACGCATCCACCGCATTCGCAATCGCGTTCCAATATTTGTGATACGCCTGCTCCGCCGCCGGCCCCGAGTTGTGAAAATAAACTGTGCGGTAGTGGCTGTCTTTATACGCACCCGTCAAGCTGCGCACTGCGTACTTCGCCACCGAGGCCTTCACCGGCCATTCAAACGGATTAATCGGGCACACCACCAGTACCGGCGTTCGCCCGTCCCATCCCACTTTTCTCAGCACACTTTGCCCGTACTCCGGCGGACGCGGCTCGAACGTCCACGCCGTATCCGTTCCCAGTTCCGTCGGTACGCCCAATTCCCGCAACACGCCGCGCGACTCCTCATTTCGCGTAATCACAAATGAATTCCTGCAATAGCGCCCGCACATCTTTGCCACCACCGGATCCATGTGTCCGGCTTCCGCGCCGTATCCCACCGAAAGTTTATTCTGCGCCGCCGCAATTCCCAGCGACCCGATCATCATCGTGGTCAGCGCATTCGCGAACTTGCTCTTGAACATCGACCCTTCACACGCCACCACTCCATCGTGCCGTGGAACTTCGTTCGCCAGAAACGGCGGGAAAATATCCGGCAGGTGCACCTGCTTCGTGCCCTCGAAATATCCGCGCGAGAAATCGAAGTTCTGGCTCATCACGCTGAACTCCACCCGCTCCGCGCCCAGAATATGCCGGATCTGCCGCAGCATCTCTTCCACGCGCACATCCGATCCCATGTTCCGTGTTCCGTTGTAACCCGCGAACAGCAGTTTCAACTTCTCGCCCGGCTTCCAGCGCTTGCCCGCACCCAGCATCCAGCCCGCCCGGGCGCGCTCAATCGAACTGCTTACCCACGCTTCCAGAATGAAATCCATCATGCGGCTGTTCCTCCCGCCGCCACCGGCCACGGCCGGTACTTGTATTCGAAATTATTCCCGCTGCTGAACTTCATCAGCGGATAACAGTACTCGGAAAATGGCACCGGCTTCTTTCCCAGTTCAGCCGTCACGCGTGTGTTATCGAAAACCGTATTCCACGTTAGATACGGCATGAACACTTTCATCAACGATGCGCCCTTCGCAATCGCCCCCTTGCGGTTCGCCAGAAAATTTACCGATCCCGCAAACGGACGCTCCGCCACCGGCACAAACACCGGTGCCCGCTTGTTCTGCGCCGCCGCCAATGCCTTCGTGATCTCTCGAAATGTCTGCGATCCGATTCCCGACGAGAGATGATACGTGTCGTGTAGCGGACGCTCCTTCTGATGCAGCGTCGCAATCGCCTCCGCCACAAAATCCACATTCACAATGTCAATTTTGTCGGTCGCACGAAATGGCAGCACCGGCAGCCCCGCCAGAAATACAAACGCTTTCACCATGTCGAACTGCGTCGTCTCCGCGTAGCGGCTGTCGCCCAGCACAATACTGGGACGGAAAATTGTCTTCGGCGTTTCCGGCAGCAGCACCCGCATCATGTGCTCGCAGAATTTTTTCGTCCGCGCATACGGATCGTAATCCGACCGCTCCCAATCAATCGACCGGTCCTCGCTCACCACTTCATTCTGCCGCTTCCCCGCTACCGCCACCGTGCTCACCTGGCTGAACCGCCTCAACCCGTGATAATGCTCGGCATACCTCGCCAGCGTCAGCACTTCCAGCGTGCCGCGCAGATTCACATTCAAACAACTCTTCTCCGACTTCCGGTTCAGCGACGCCGCGCAGTGAACCACCGAATCCGTCGTGTGCACCAGGCGGTCGTATTCATCCCGTCCTAATCCAAAGCCCGGCTCCGTCAGGTCTCCGCGAAACACGCGCACTCGTGTCTGCAGAAATTCGTAAAATTGCGGAAACTCCAAATGCAACTGCAGCGCCTGCCACAACCGCCCTTCGGCCTCATTCACATCGCGCGCTCGCACCAGCACATTCAGCGCCGCCCCATCTCGCAGCAGATTCGCCGCCACATGCGCCCCAATGTATCCCGTCGATCCCGTCAGAAATATGGCCATTCACCAGTTCCGTTTCCTTATGCTTTTGCGTGGCGCAGCGCTTCAGCGCTGCGATAAGCTTCATGTAAGTAATCTGGGCTTCAGCCCCCGCACAACTCTTACCACTTCCCCCCATTCGTGCCCGTCTTCACCGTCTCGCCATTCTGCAAACTCCGCGCCGGACGCGCCTCCAGCGGGCGCCCTTCGATCAGCGGATAGGTCCACTTGCGCAGCGCCGGAATGTGCACGTTGATCCAATACTCCCACCAATCCAGCATTCGCGCCTTGTAGCCAAATGTTTCCCACTCGTCTTCCACCAGCGCGTGCGAAAGTTTCTCCACATTATCGGCCGCAAAATCGTGCTCGTTAAACAGGATGAACGGCTCAAACAATTCGATCAGTTTTTCCAGCCGTTCCAGATTCCTCTCTGCTTTCACCAGCGGAGTTTTCTTCAACGGCAAGGGCGCCATGATCTTCTGAATCGACTTCACAATCGCCCTCTGCGCCGGCGCTGACATGCGCTGGTACCGCGTTTTAGAAACCGGAATCGCATCGAACCGCAGCCGCAACCATGACTCCAGCCCTTCCTGCGCCCGATAATGTTTCCGGTGCGCCAGCGACGTCAGTTCAATCGATCGTCCCATGTCGCAAGGATTCGTCACCGACGTCGCCAGCTGATACAACTCGTCGTGCCGCCGCTCCACAATCGCCGCCGCGATCAGCGTCATCCCATTGCACACCGCATCCACCGGAATAATATCCAGCCGCTTGCTTTCGTTCGAAGGCAGTTGCCGGAAATATGTCCCTAATAAATAGGAGAGCGATGCCGAAGTATTGATCCCTTCATTCCATCCCAGAAACGGCTTGGCTACCGACGTTTCCACAATTGCCGGCCGCACCACCGCAATCGGCAGTCCAGCGCCATATTTCACGATCAGCGACTCCGCCAGACTCTTCGTCAAAGTATAAGTATTCGGCCAGCCCAATACCTTCGCGCGCCGCGTCCCTTCGTCGGTCAAATAAGTCTTCAACCAGCGAATCCTGTTCTTGCGGATCTGATTCTCCAGCGCCGCGCCCTGCAAGCCTTTCGCCGCATGCTCCTTGGCCAGCGACTGTGATCTCAGCCCCGCCGTTACTTCTTCGCCCTCGGCCTGCGCCTCCGCCTTCGCAATTACTTCATGCAGCGATTGCCACTCCCGCTCCGCATCAAAATTTGCCACGCGATGCGGCGTGTAATTCGGAATCAGCTTTTCCGTCACCCGTCCGTCGCGTTCTCCCGCCACATAGCAGGTGGAAAGATGCAGCAATCCCGCGTGATCCGTCCCCCGCAGGAATTCCAGGATGTTCATCGCCGCATCCGTATTCGTACTCAGCGCATCCCGCAAGTCAGGATTGAAATCCGTCAATCCCGAACTGTTCACAATCAAATCGAGATTTTTCTGCAGCCGCCGTGCGGCCTCCGCGTCCAGCCCCAACCCCCCACGCGTCACGTCCCCCTCAACCACCTCCACCTTTTCCCTCAAATACTCCCCAAGTCCAACTCCGTACTTTTCAAACAGAGGATCGAATACCGGCGATTCTTCCACGATCTTTTCAAACCGCCGCTGCGCCGGATTCGACTTCTGCCGCCGCACTAGCAGATAAATCCGCCCGATCTTCGGCAGCTCCATCAGCGTGTTCGCCAGCCAGACCTTGCCAATAAATCCAGTAACCCCGATCAGCATTACCTGTTTGTCGGCCAGCGCCCGCCGCACCGAAAATCCCGGCGTCTGCTGCCGTCCTTCGAAATGCACAATCGGATGTTCCCTCGCCGGCGATTCCCGCTCCGCTCCAATCGCCGCCGCCCGCAACTCCTCCAACGCGATATCCAACTGCCGCGCCAGCGTCTTCGGCGCACGCCGCCCGTCCGGACTCCGCTCCTGTATCCGCGCAAACGCTCCCCGCGGCCGGATCACCGGCTCCAGCAGCCGTCCCGTGGCTACGCCATCGCGGAATTCCAGGCGGTTCGCCACCAGCCGCTTCACTCCCAGATGTTGCGCCAGCGGCTTCATCACGTGCTCCAGCCCCTGACTCACCAGCACCACTTCCGCCCCCGAGCGCACCAGTTCCTGCACCCGCTCCACGCCCCGCGCCTTCAACTGCGGCTTCAATTTGTATTGAAAATATTCTTCGCCCAGCAGATCCAGCCGGTCGCGCGTCACACCCCGCAGCGCCGTGTGGAGCACGCGCGTCGCAAATTTTCGGTTGGTCGAATATAAAAACGGCCGCAACGCCGCCATTAGAAAAATAAGGCCACGCCGCCGGAAGCGCTCCGAGAAGGTTTGCGCGTTCCAAGTAAAGAACGCCACCGGCTGCACCACCGTCAGGTCGAGCAGGCTTCCCTCCACCCGCCAGTACACGGTGGGCGACACGCGGGGGGACGCGTCGGGTTTATGGTTGGATTGTTTCAAAGCGCATTCGTCCCCGCCGCAGGGATTTCCCGCGGTAGGTGGACGAATCTTCTATTGTAAACAATGCACCCCAATCCCCGAAGCCCTTCGTTACGAATGAGCTTTTCTCCCGCAAAACTTAAGGAGTTCCAACCCAATGGCCGGAACTCCTCAAATTCAACGCTTGGATTGAAAACTACGAGGCGCGGCGCTGCCGGTCCCGCTCATCCTGCTCATCTTGAGAAGGATTCTTTTTGTTCGGGTCAACGTTACCCTTCTGCGGTTGCCCGGACTGCCCGGTTTGCCCAGACTGCCCCGTCTTCTGACCCTGACCGTGCTGGCCCTGGTCGTGTTGACCGCTCTGTTGGTTCTGCTGCCCTTGGCCGCTCTGCTGCTTGTTCTTGTCCATATCGTCTGCCATTGTTTACTCCTCCATTGTTGCAACGCACGCGTTTCCGCGCCGCTGCGGAATTATTGTTGGCATCTATGTAATTAGTTGCCATGTCCCCACGGCAGGGTTGATCACTATTTTTTCCCCCCAAACAGCAGTGAGGTTATTCCTCACTCACCGGTTTCACTTCCAGCACCTTTTTTGGATACCGGAACCTTCGCTAGCAGCGTTCGCAAAAATCGGATTTTTTCCTGCTTAATCCTTTTCACACTCCCTTAACAATCCTTCCGTATAGTGCGACCTTCAGCAATTCTTTTGCGACCTCAGGAGTAACCCATGGCAACCGCGACCGCAACGCCGAGCGTGCTCGACCAGAAACTCTCCCGCCGTCCCGGCAAAATCGGCATGATCATTTTCGGCGTTGTGCTGGCCGTGGGCGTAGGCTACGCAGGCCAAAGTCTGCTGCACGACCTTTCTTTCGTCCACAACGAGTCCATCCTGCCCTTCGTCCTGCTTGGCATCGCCCTGCTGGTCGCCCTCGGCTTCGAGTTTGTCAACGGATTTCACGACACTGCCAACGCCGTTGCCACCGTCATCTACACCCACTCGCTCGAGCCTCACATCGCCGTTGTCTGGTCCGGCTTCTGGAACTTCCTCGGCGTGCTCGCCTCCAGCGGCCTCGTCGCCTTCGCCATCGTCTCGCTCTTGCCGGTCGAACTGATTCTGCAAGTCGGCAGCAAAGCCGGATTCGCCATGGTCTTCGCTCTCCTCGTCGCCGCCATCATCTGGAACCTCGGCACCTGGTGGTTCGGACTCCCTGCCTCCAGTTCCCACACCCTCATCGGTTCCGTGATCGGAGTCGGCATCGCCAACCAGCTCATGAACGGCAGAAGCGGCACCAGCGGCGTCGACTGGGGACAGGCCGCCAACATCGGCAAGGCTCTGCTGCTCTCGCCCATCGTCGGCTTCGGTTGTGCCGCGGTTCTGCTTCTCCTCGCCAAGTTCCTCATCAAAGATCCAAAATTGTACACAGCTCCCGAAGGCACCGAGCCGCCTCCCTTTTACATCCGCTGCCTGCTCGTCCTCACCTGCACCGGCGTCAGCTTTTTCCACGGCTCCAACGACGGGCAAAAAGGCATGGGCCTCATCATGCTCATTCTCATCGGCACCGTTCCCACCGCCTACGCCCTCAACCACGCCGTCACCTACAAGGATTCCCAGGATTTCATCGCCGTCTCCATTCAGGCCGCCGACACGCTCACCAAATACGTCAGCCCCAACGCCACCGTCGGAGACGCTCACGATGACGTCACCGATTACATCCGTGACAAGAATTTCACTCCCAACACCATGCTCGCTCTCGGCACCCTGGTCAGCGACATCGGCAACGAAACCGCTCTCTACAAAGAGATGAAGAACATCCCCAACGACCAGGTTCGCAACTTCCGCAACGACATGTATCTCTGTAGCGAAGCCATCCGCCTCATGCAGAAGAGTCACAACCCGACTTTCACCGCCTCCGACACCGCCATCCTCGCCAACTACAAAAAACACATCGACCACTCCACCCGCTTCATTCCTCTCTGGGTAAAAGTCGCCGTAGCCATGGCCCTCGGCCTCGGCACCATGGTCGGCTGGAAGCGCATCGTCATCACTGTCGGAGAAAAAATCGGCAAGAGCCATCTCACCTACGCCCAGGGCGCAGTCGCCGAAATCACCGCCATGGCCACCATTGGCGCCGCCGACGGCTTCGGCCTTCCCGTCAGCACCACCCACGTCCTCTCCTCCGGCATCGCCGGCACCATGGCCGCCAACCACTCCGGCATCCAGTGGTCCACCGTCCGCAACTTAGCGTTAGCTTGGGTCCTAACCCTCCCGGTAGCCATGATGCTCTCGGGATCGTTATTCTGGCTGTTCAGAAAGACGTTCTAATAAATGTGGCGCGGGCGGGCGCCCTCGCCCGCGACGGCGTGCGGCGCATCAAATACCGGATCAGCCAACTTAGGATGCGGATGGCTCCGCCACGCCTCCGTTTTTTGTTATCATTTCATTTGCCTTAGTTCCTTTCGTGTGGAACAATCGTCCTCCTCCCCAAAATCTCCGCTGGAGGGTTTCTATGGATCGCCCCGAACGAACCAACACTCAGCCATTCGAGTTCTCTCAGCATCTTCTTCACCGCCTCAACCTGTACGCCCTCGGCGCTGCCGCAGCCGGTGTCGGCATGCTCGCATCCACCACGCCCTCCGAGGCAAAGGTTGTATACACTCCCGCCCACGTCGTTATCCCAGGCGGCGGATACCTCCTCGATCTGAATCATGACGGAATCAACGACTTCAACTTGAACCTCAACGGCACCACGAATGGCCACAGCAACTCATTATTTTTGTCAGCCCGGCCAATGGTCTCGCAAAACCTGATCTGGGGGCAGGACGAGGTAAAATTTGGCCTCCACCCCAGAGTGGCCGCCTTCGATCTTCCCCCCGGAGTCCAAATCGGTCCCAACAATGAGCAGCCGACTGGAACCAAACTTCTTGCGGGCTATTACTTTTTCGGCACCACTGGCGGCCTTGGTGGCCATGGGACCGGCGGCGATTGGGCCAAGGGCGTGTCTGATCGCTATCTCGGTTTTGCCTTTTCCATCAACGGCGAGACCCACCTCGGCTGGGCGCGGCTGAACGTCACTATGACTGCAAGCCACTCGGTTCGCGCCCTTCTCACCGGATACGCCTACGAAACCGTCGCCAACAAACCAATCGTCACCGGAAAAACGTCCGATCAACCGGAAATTCCCCAGGCCTTACTTGCTCCGAATACGGTGGACCAACCTCAAACCGCCTCGCTCGGCGCTCTCGCTCTGGGATCGTCCGGCCTCTCGATTTGGCGCCGCGAAGTATAGGCAGAACGAGTTCGGGGACGACGGGACTTCTACCTGTCATCCTGAGCGCAGTCTGGCGATCCGCGAAGCGAATCGCCAGACCCGTGCCCACGGCACGCCTTCTCCAAAAACCGAAATCGTTTTCCCTTGGCATATACTATTGTATATGCCAACCCCGCACCGTAAAGCCAAACTCTTCATGAACAACCGCAGCCAGGCCGTCCGCCTGCCCAAAGACTTTCAGTTCAACACTCAGGAAGTCTTCATCCGTAAGGAAGGCTCAGACGTAGTCTTGTCGCCGCGCCCCACCGCTTGGTCCTCCTACCTCGCCGACGCCCCAGTCGCCTCGCCCTCATTTATGGAGAATATCGAGGACCTGCCCGTACAGGATCGCGAACCCTGATGCCGCGCTACATGCTGGACACCGACACCTGCTCCTACATCATGCGCCGCTCATCTGACGCGGTTCTAAAACGCCTCGCCAAGGTTCCAGTCGACGACGTGTGCATCTCCGTGGTCACCAAGTCGGAGCTGCTGTATGGAGTGGAAGTGTCCCCAAAACGCCGGCAGGATGAAGCAGCCCTCGCGGCCTTTCTGCGCTACGTCGAAGTTCTGGATTTCCCCGACGAAGCATCCTCCCACTACGCCAAAATTCGCGCGCATCTAAAGACGCGCGGCACGATGATTGGTGGCAACGATCTGTTGATTGCCGCCCACGCCCGCGCCCTCGGCCTGACGCTGATTACCAACAACACCCGCGAGTTTAAACGCGTCCGCGGCTTGTCCATCGAGAACTGGACGACTGCCTAAGCCGCTCCTCCCTTTCCACGTGTCATCCTGAGCGAAGTTGCCGTCCGCGAAGCGGAGGGCAACGCCGTCGAAGGATCCCTATGACAATTGTGCCGCGCTCCCCACTAGGCCGTGCCCTCCCGATTACCTCGCAGCCTCCCACTTCCCCGCTAAAATAGATTTTTCCACCAAGGACTAATATTCATGGACAAACTCATCATCCGCGGCGGCGACCCGCTCCTCGGCACCGTCCGCGTCAGCGGCGCAAAAAACGCCGCGCTTCCCTGCATGGCCGCCGCTCTGCTCACCGACGAACCCGTCATCCTCGAAAACATTCCCCAAGTCCGCGACATTCAAACCACCCGCAACCTGCTCGCTGCCATGGGCGCCGAGGTCGAACTCGGCTACGGACGCGCCCAGCACCGCACCACCATCCACTGCAAAAATCTCACCACCCCCGAAGCCTCCTACGAACTGGTCAAGACCATGCGCTCCTCCACCCTCGTCCTCGGACCGCTCGTCGCCCGCTGCGGCCGCGCCCGCGTCTCGCTCCCCGGCGGCTGCGCCATCGGCAGCCGTCCCATCGACATGCACATCAAAGGCCTCGAACAGCTCGGCGCAAAAATCACGCAGGATCACGGCTACGTCGAAGCCTCCGCCAATCGCCTCACCGGAACCGAAATTGTTTTCGACAAAATCACCGTCACCGGCACCGAAGACCTGCTCATGGCCGCCACTCTCGCCGAAGGCGAAACCATTCTGCAAAATTGCGCCCGCGAACCCGAAGTCGCCGACCTCGCCGCCCTGCTCAACAAAATGGGAGCCAAGATCGAAGGCGCAGGCACACCCACCATCCACGTGAAGGGTGTAAGCAAACTGAAAGGCGCCAAGCACCGCATCATTCCCGACCGCATCGAAGCCGGCACGTTTCTAATCGCCGGCGCCATGACCGGCGGCGACCTCAACATCGCCGGATGCGATCCCGCTCACCTCGACGCCCTGCTCAGCAAACTGAAAGAAGTGGGCGTGAAAACTAGATCCAACGGCGATTCGGTCCGCGTCATGGGCGACAATCCCTTCACCGCCGCCGACATGTCCACCGAAGAATTCCCCGGATTCCCCACCGATATGCAAGCGCAATTCATGGCCCTCGCCACGCAAGCCGAAGGCGCTTCGATCATCACCGAAAATATTTTCGAGAACCGCTTCATGCACGCCCAGGAATTAGTCCGCATGGGCGCAAACATAAAAATCGAAGGCCACCGCGCCGTCGTCCGTGGTAAAACTCCGCTCAGCGCCGCCGCCGTCCTCGCGAGCGATCTGCGCGCCTCCGCCTCGCTCGTCCTCGCCGCCCTCGTTGCCGACGGCGAAACCATCATCGACCGCGTCTACCACATCGACCGCGGCTACGAACACATCGAAGAAAAACTGCGTGGCGTCGGCGCACAGATCAAGCGCATCGGAGAGATGTTCCCCAAGAAAACGGCGGCGGTGAAGTAGGTCAAAGTCAGTGAGTGTAATGGGGGACCTTCACCGGGTCACGACTGGCGTCTCCCAGCCCTCGTAGTCCCCATTGAAGCTACGGCATAGCCTCACCAGTTCAATGACCGTATCATCGATCAGCCTCTGCTCGATCGGCTGGGTGCGAGTAACAGTGATGCCGAAAGCGAACTCTCCGTCTGACTGAGTTTCCTTTACAATCCCATAGCCAACTCCGGCCGCCGCTTCGCGAAACAAAGCGCGAGATTGTTCCGAGCGGAAGGACATCCAGTGCTGGACCCTTCTAGGGAGGGTGAGAACATCGCCCTTCTTGACCAACTCTTCCAATAGATCCATGTTAGCAATGCGCTCTAGATTCTCCGGCGATGGATACAGAACGCTGATGTACTGTCCCCATCCCGGGTCCGGCTGATCGCCTGCTGAGAACCTGTATCCCGGAAAATGACTCAATGCGGCCTCAACGGCTTCTCGGAAGCCCTTCTTCGTCTCACTATAGAAATAAAACTCCCGTCGGCCTTGCGTTGTGATCCTTCCAGAAAGAACTGCTCGACAGTCACGGCATACACGCGGGCATAGGGTGTCTTCAATTTTGTAGAGTGTTGGCGCTTCTTTGCTGTCGGACAAGCCATCGGGCCTTGGAGACTGGAAATATATCCATGCCCAAAGGAGCCAAGGCTTGGACTCTAGGGGGACGGTCGCTCGGAGAGCGAGGTCCACAAGAATTGAAGCGGGCTTGTCATTGACATTGCAGAGGTAGGGCTTCCAGTTCTCCGTCATGGCACAGAAATGATAACCGTTCTAATTCGTTTACACTCCTCGCAAAGAGGAAGCTGAAAAACTCCTACTCCCGCGTCAACCCCTCGATCACTCCCCGATGCTGCGGATACTCCCGCACCAACTCCTTCCGCCTCGCCATCTCAAAATCCTCAAACTCAAACCCCGGAGCCACCGTGCAACCCACCAAAGCAAACGACTTCCCATCCCGCACTCGCGACCCAAACCAGCATCCCGCCCTCACTACCGCCTGCAGCAGCTCACCCGCCTCCACATCGCTCCCTAACAAACCCTCCGAATACTGCCCGTCCTCATCAATCACTTGCACTAACAACGTCGCGCCAACATAAAAGTGCCAAACCTCATCCGACCGCAAGCGGTGAAGCGCCGAAAACTCCTCCCCCTGCAGCAAAAATAAATCGCCGTCGAGGCCGCCCGCGCCCCCGTAAACTCCCCCGGCAAACTCTCTTGACCCAAAACCAATTCCGCCTTATAAGTCTGCCGGTAGTACCCACCCTCCGGATGTGCCTCCAGCCCCAACTTCTCAATCCAATATGCCGCGTCCTTCGTCATCGATTCTCCGTGGCCTCGCTCTCATCTCTAGCACAATTTCCCTGAAACGTTTTTCCTTCTCTCTCACTATTCAAATAGCCGTCGCCGTCATTAACCAGAAACCCCGGTTCCACTGGAGATCAAATTATTCGACGCCCAACAGCCAGCCCGTGCTTACCCGCAAACCGCAGCCTGAAATGCCGGTAAGCTCCCACCTCCCAGGTTCACCCACCTCTCGCGGGACCGCCCACGCTTGCATCCTCTGCAAGCGTGGGCATGTGCACCGCATACCGCAGCTTCCTTCGCCCACACGCTCCCGCAATCTCCCCGAGCTAAAATTTTAACCAAAGCGAAATTGACACACCCCGCTCCCTCGCAACATAATGTAAGCCCCCTGCAGGAGGCTCCGATGCAACCCTCTTCCGGTTCGCCCCGCACCCCTTCTCAATTCCCTTCCACGCTTCACAAAAATCTGAACGCCTACACCCTCAGCGCCGCCGCCGCAGGCGTGACGCTACTCGCCGCCGCTCCGCCCGCTGATGCCGAAATTATTTTCACTCCTGTGAATGGACAAATCGCCAGCGGTTCCAAGTATGCTCTCGATCTTAACCACGACGGAGTGGTCGATTTCACTCTGGAGAACGATCTGCACCTTTCTACTACGCCCTTCGGCGACGATTTGAACATCGTTCCCGCGGTGAAAGGCAATGCGGTGTGGCAGGGTGCTCACGAGCGCTACGGCCAGCTCACGGCAGCCGCCCTTGCCGCTGGAGTTCCGGTCGGCTCCGGCAAGCCTTTTACTTTTCAGGCCGTAAACATGGCCTACGCCAGCCTCACCGCCCTCACCTACGTCAGCGGAGGACCATGGAAAAATGCCACCAACCGCTTCCTCGGCCTCAAGTTCCTGATCAACGGCGAAGTCCACTATGGGTGGGCGCGGCTGACCGTGCTCACCGACAGTCACAGAGAAACGGTGAAAGCCACACTTACTGGTTATGCCTATGAAACCGTAGCCAATCAACCCATCCTGACCGGACAAATCTCAGGCACGGCAGAGCAATCCGCAATCACCTCACCTGCAACCTCGCACCCGGTACAACTTGGCCTGCTTGCTCTGGGATCGCCCGGATTATCCGTGTGGCGCCGCGAGGGGACGAACTGAATCAATCCCTAGATCGACCCGAATAAGTCCCGTAACACGCAGCCGGCAAATTCGCCCAGGAGGCATTTATGCAACGCACCTTACGACCGACCCGCACCCCTTTTCAGTTTTCCTCCACACTCCACAAAAATCTCAATGCCTACGCCCTCGGCGCAACCGCTGCCGGAGTTGCCGTATTGGCTATCGTCCCGTCGGCAACCGCTGAAATTGTCTACACGCCCGCCAACCATGAGATTCGACCAAACCGCGGCGGCACCGGTTTATTTCTCGATCTCAATCACGATGGCGTCAACGATTTCTTAATCGTCAACTTTTACAGCACGACCAGCGCAATCCTGAACGTATGGGTTTCCCCGGAGCAAGCCGGTAACGAGATTTTTTCCAATGGTGCCGGTTATGCCGCCGCCATTCCTGCCGGCGTTGCTATTGGGTCCAACGGCAGGTTTCACCGGGCACGAAGCCTGGGTATGGCGAACAATGATTTTCCGGTCGGTAACTGTCAGGGCCCGTGGAAGGATGCGCGCAACAAATATCTCGGGCTGAAATTCGAGATCAGTGGGGAAGTCCACTTCGGATGGGCACGCCTGAGCGTAACTTGTTTTACGCCCGCCGCCGCCCGTGTATTGCTCACTGGTTACGCCTATGAAACCGTAGCCAATCAGCCAATCCTCACTGGACAAACCTCAGGCACGGCGGAGGAGTCTTCACTCACTCGTCCCACTTCGCAATCTAAAGTTCAACTTGGCCTGCTCGCATTAGGCGCAAGCGGCCTGCCGGCCTGGCGACGCGAGGAGACAAACTAACTGCTGGCGCGATCTATCCGCGTTCATCCGCCTAGATCCGTGGCCAGAAGCTTGACTTCTTGTGCTATCCTTTTTCCCGTACCTCGCGGGCCCCGCGCGGCATCCCGCATGCCGCCACCGACAATGAGGCGGCCCTGCTTGCGTTCCCCTTCCTCGCAAGGATCGCAGATGGAGGAGTTGCGAGCACGCCCCTGGTGTGCGTGCAGCTTCCATCTGGCGCACCCACCGGGCTTAATGCGAAAACGATTCAGTCGAAATCACGAGGAGACAAAAATGAAACTCAAAAAGCTTACGCCCAATCTCGTCGTACGCAACGTGGAAGCCAGCCTCAACTTTTACCGCACAGTCCTCGGCTTCGAGCCCGGCCTTACCGTGCCCGATCAGCCGCCCTATGTCTTCGGCTCGGTCACCTCCGGCGCAGTAGAAATTTTCTTCAACGACCAAAAATTCGTCGCCGAGGAGTATCCCGCCCTCGGCGCCAAACCCATCGGCGGCAGCCTCACTCTCTTTATCGAAGTCGAAGGGATAGAAGATCTCTTCAAAAAAGTACAACAACACGGCGCCAAGATCACCATGCCCATGAAAGACCAGTTCTACGGCATGCGCGAATTTAACTTTGAAGATCCCGAAGGCTGGGTGATCACGCTCGCCCAACGTATCAACACTTAAAAGCGACAAAGGCCGCGGCTCGCGTCGCGGCCTTTACCCTGTAAACTCTGCAGTTGTCTTTATTGCACGTGAATCATCTTCCCGCTCGCGTCCAATGTCCCATGCACCCAAACCTGAACTCAGCATGTTCTTCGTCCCTCACCTGATTCCCCTAATGGGAAATCCCACAGGAAAAATTAGCGTCGCAACCTTGATCCCATCGCTCCCTGTCCTATCATGAAGACGAAAGCTCCTCCCTAGCTAGGGTAGGGGACACCCTAAGAACAACTTGTAACTCACTGGAGGCAGTCCCCATGAAACTCAATGACAGCATTTCGACCTACGATGTTGCCGAGGCTCTGCAGGGCGAGATCGGCAAGTTTGAAGTAACCAGCCCCACCGGAGAACGCTACTTCGTCACCTGCCAGTCAGGACACTCCATCGTCAGCCTGGAGTGGGCCGGTGATGAACCGAACCCGCAGCCCTTCCTCGTGCGTAAAGTGGCTCAACCCATCACCACGGAGGGTCGCACAAAAAGAGCCGCGGCTGTCTAACCTTGCCAGCGGCTCCAGGAAAACCAGCCCGGCCCCGATCAGGCCGGGCTTTTGATTTCTATCGTTCCCCCGACTGCCAACATCACGCCGAGTGGCGTTCTTTGAACTCCTCAATCTTGACCTTTGCCTTGGCTTTCGTGTCATCCACAGACTGGCTGACGTTCTCTCGCCTCTGCGCGGCCTTCTCGGAAGCGGCCTGCTTGTGCGATTCGTGGATCTGCTTCGCGGCGTCCTTTGCGTCCCCCCAAGTTTCCTGCACCGCACCTTTGGCTTGATCAACCACCCCTTTGTTGGCTAGCTTCTTGCTCCCAACACTTTCCCCGACGCTCTGCTCCACCTTGCCCACTGCCCGATCGATCTTGCCAGCCACCTGATCCTTATTCATGAGTTCTCCTTTAACTTCTAACTTCGTATGGTTGCGGTATTTTCTGAATGCGGTTGAGGCCAGTCACGCCGCCCTCTTGCGGGTTTTCGCTGCTATCTTTCCCGAGCCGCGTGGTTTCGTGCGGGCTACGGCAACAGCCTTTTTCTTTTTTTTCTTTTTCGTCACGGCCTTGACTGGACGCAGCAGTTCCACCTTGGGCTGTTTTGCCGTGCGATGGTGGCCGTGCTGCAGCGGCTGGATGCGCGCCGCTTCTTCTTCCGTTCGTAGCTCATTGGCTGCAGCCTTTTGCCGCTCTTCCTCAAGGTATTCGGGAATCGTTTGAGTTGTCATGGCCGCAGTATGGCAGAACCACCCCCGCCCAATCTGTCCCATTTTGGCCACTTCGGTGAAAACCTCATGGCCACCACAAGCGATCGGCGTTGATTTTGACTTTGCCCATGTGGGTCGGACACTCCTGTCCGACGCCTTTGACGTTGATTCTGATTCTGATTCTGATTCTGATTTTGATTTTGACTCTTGATTTTGACTCTTGATTTTGATTTTGATTCTGTCGTTGTTTTTGACTCAGACCGGGAAGGGCACGGCCTCAGCCGTGCCGAAAAAGACCCACCCAAATCACCCCTGCCTCAGCCGCCGAGGGGCGCTGCCGAAAACGATTCACGGGTGGCCCATTCTAAATTTCGCGTTCCTTGCGAAATTTAGAGTGGGGACGTTGGAAGCTTGCACATATCAACCGGCTGTGGGAGGTAGAGATCGAGTCAGAGTAGACGACGCCAAAACACGAAAGAGCCGTAGGAAGACTGTGTCCAACTCCGAGCTGCCCCACTCAAGCCAAAACCGGGCTTGACTGGGCCACCCGCGAGCTACGGCGTCCACCACCAGTTAGAGACATACACTGTCCCAACGCCGTATGCTTTTCCTTTCTCCCAGGATTTCGACTCCCACATCGCGCGTCCTGGCGTCGGAGGAAGCGTGCTCGTCTTGCTGTAATCGTTCATCATGTCGAACACGCTCTCAGAGAGGTGTGAAGAGTACCCGTCCCGTAAAGCGCTCAATTTGGCTGCGACATTTGGCGCGCGGCCGACCCAGACGAGATCGTTATTGTTCCGGATGCCGCTTCGCACAGTCATAACCTTGCTTGTATCGACGCCTACGGCTTGCGACAGCGAGAATGTGCGTGCCGTATAGAACTGCGTGAACGCCGGTACGAGAATTTGTGTGAAGAAATAATTGATCTTCAGCGCGGCTTCCCCAGCGACCGTATTCTTCCGCTTCCCGAAGAAGACGCCCATTACCCGATCGCCATCGAAGCTCCTGATGTCGCCGCCCACGTCCCGGATGATCCGTGTCGTTCCCATGAGATACGCTTTCACGACCTCAGCAGCAATATCCTGACTTTCAATCGCAAGTTCTGTTGAATCCACGAGGTCGGCGTACAAAAACGTCGCTTCGAGATCAACGCATTCGTTCCCGAGCGCAATATCCTCCGATTCAGGGATCTTTTCTCCATCGCGACGCTCCCACTGCTTTCTCACGACTGCGTCGGTTTCTGATTTCAGATCGTCGATAAGGCTCATGCGTTAGGGCCTGAAGAACGTAGTATGCGTGCCCGTAAAGGACGCAAAGAGGGCAAGGCTCACAAGCCACGGCGTGATTGCAAATGCCATGAAGCGGAACGCCCACTTCAAGCAGTGGAATTTAATGCTCAGTATTTTCGCATTCCGCCATGACTGGCCGAGCAAGTCATTTGCGTAGTCTTCTTCGCTCTGCGCCTTGAAATCTTCGATAAACTTATGCTCCCGATGCTTTGCAATTTCCGCAAAGTAGACGAGAGATTCCTCGCCACCCTTCAGATTCGGAGCGCTGCCGAAATAGAGAAATACGATGCTCACCCCGAGCAAAAGGACCGTCGCGATGCTCGCGATCATCATCCACCCCGAAAACGAATGCATCGGCGGCGCACTCCCGGCGAGAAAGGCGGCCATGCCGGTATCGATCGCAAGGACGACGGAGGAGCGGGAGTCAACGCGGGAGAAAAAACTGAGGACTAGCTGCAGTTCGTCTTTGCAAGCGGAGATCAGCTTTTCGCTTTCCACAATTTTGTTTCGAAAAGAATATCCGTTCCTCGCATAAGAGTTCAAGCGCCATACGTCCACGTCCGACCGGCGGGGGAAGTCGCTTGCTCCGCTCCGCCTTTACCCCCCATGCCCCCGCATGTTATCCTCACTACTGTCACCAAGATAAATCGAAACTGAGAACAGGAGTGCATCAGGTTAGTGTTAGCCAGAGAGCAAAAGAAATCTGTCATTGACCAGTATCAGACGCACGCGACTGACACCGGGAGTCCGGAGGTTCAGATCGCCATCATCAGTGAACGCATTGGCCAGTTGACGGATCACTTCAAAACGCACCAGAAGGACCACGGCTCGCGCCGCGGCCTGCTCATGCTGGTCAGCAAGCGGCGTCGCTTGCTCGACTACCTCAAGAGATACGATTCCGAGCGCTATAAAACCGTCATTGGCAAACTCGGCATCCGCAAGTAGTCGGAAACCCGAATCTGGGTGCCCCATTTCTCGCGTCTTTTGCGAGAAGTGGGGAGGTCACGATAGACCTTTCACCCGGATATTTTTCGAAGATATTCTCTGAGCACACCGCCTTCCTCTCGAAGCCGGTACAGCATTGAGTCGATTCTCCGTGCGCATTCAGAAGCGTAATTTGGGGCCTCAAGCTATCATTGGCACCCGCTCATCCATGCCCTACGAGTCCGTCCATCCACCGAAGCCGAGCCAACCGGAAAGCGCAACCGCGCTCCTGATCAAAACCATTAAAGGATGAATATGAAACCAGAAGTCAGCACCGTCACCGTCGACCTCGCCGGCGGAAAACAACTCTCATTTGAAACCGGAAAACTGGCCAAACAGGCCCACGGCGCAGCCGTCGTCAGAATGGGCGATAACGTCGTCCTCGCCACCGCCACCGCCAACCCCGATCCCCGCGAAGGCATCGATTTTTTCCCCCTCACCGTCGACTACCGCGAATACACCTACGCCGGTGGACGCTTTCCCGGCGGTTTCATCAAGCGCGAAGGCCGCATGAGCGACCGCGAAGTCCTCACCAGCCGCCAGATCGATCGTCCCGTACGGCCAATGTTCGCCGAGGGATTCAAATGCGAGACTCAGGTCATCGCCTTCGTTCTCTCCGCCGATACTAATAATGATCCCGACGTTCTCGGAATCAACGGCGCATCCTGCGCCCTCACCCTTTCCGATATTCCTTTCCTCGGTCCCATCGGCGCCGTGCGCGTCGGCCAGATCGGCGGCCAGTTCATCATCAATCCCACCTACGACGAGATGCGCGAGAGCCTGCTGAACATCATGGTCGTCGGCACCGCCGATGGCATCGTGATGATCGAGTCCGGCGCCAAGGAAGTCAGCGAAGAAGTTGTCGTCGACGCCATCGAGTTCGGCCACACCGAAATCAAGAAAATCTGCGCCGCCATCAATGACCTGCGCTCCCAAGCCGGCAAGAAAAAACGCGAAGTCACCCCGCCGGAATTCGATCAGAAGTATTACGACGCGCTGAAAAAGAAAGTCGCCGCCGACCTTTCCGACCGCCTGGACACCAAAAAGCATCCCAAAGCGGAAAGCCACACCCTGGTCAAAGAGCTCAAGAAAAAACTGCAGGCCGAAATTCCCGAAGATGACGAAGCAGCGCAAGCCAAGCTGAAACAATACTTCGAAACCCTCCGCGAACGCATCTTCCGCGAAGAAGTGCTGGAGAAAAAACGCCGCCCCGATGCCCGCGCCTTCGACGAAGTCCGCGACATCTGGATTGAAGCCGGCGTCCTCCCCCGCACCCACGGCAGCGCCATCTTCACCCGCGGCGAAACCCAAGCTCTGGTAACCACAACCCTAGGCACCTCCGACGACATGCAGCGCCTCGAAGGCTTCGAAGGCGAAGCCAAAAAACGCTTCATGTTACATTACAATTTTCCGCCGTTTTCGGTGGGGGAGGTTGCGTTTTTGCGGGGGGCTGGACGCAGAGAGATTGGACACGGCGCGCTCGCAGAGCGCGCCGTGTCGGCGGTGCTGCCGACGGAGGAGGCGTGGCCTTATGCGATGCGAGTGGTCTCCGACATTCTGGAGTCGAATGGATCATCTTCGATGGCGACGGTTTGCGGGGCGTCGTTGTCGCTGATGGATGCGGGAGTTCCGCTGAAGGCTCCGGTGGCGGGAGTTGCGATGGGATTGGTGAAGGAAGGCGAGCAGTATGCCATCCTGACCGACATTGCGGGGGCGGAAGATCATTACGGCGACATGGATTTCAAGGTTGCCGGAACGAAAGATGGAATCACCGCGCTGCAGATGGATATTAAAGTTGCCGGCATCACGTCGCAGATTATGCGCGAGGCGCTGGCGCAGGCGAAGCGCGGGCGGTTACACATTCTGGGCAAGATGGAAGAAGTAATTACTTCGGGACGCGAGAAGATTTCCGATTTTGCTCCGCGCTTCTATAC
The DNA here is from genome assembly GCA_963818865.1 of uncultured Acidobacteriaceae bacterium. Taxonomy (GTDB): domain Bacteria; phylum Acidobacteriota; class Terriglobia; order Terriglobales; family Acidobacteriaceae; genus Sulfotelmatobacter. The sequence continues at coordinate 167,545 of CAWFTQ010000007.1, read as the reverse complement.
GGTACAAATTCCGGTCGACAAGATTCGCGATCTGATTGGGCCGGGCGGAAAGATGATTCGCTCGATCGTCGAGCAAACCGGGGTCAAGATCGATGTGGAAGATTCCGGGTTGGTGAAAGTGGCATCGAGCGATCAGGCGTCGGCGGCGAAGGCGCTGCAGATTATCGGAGATCTGACTGCGACCGCCGAAGTTGGAAAAACCTACCTGGGAAAAGTCACGCGGCTGGCGGATTTCGGGGCGTTTGTCGAAATCATTCCGGGCACCGATGGATTGCTGCACATCAGCGAAGTGGCGGAGCATCGCATTGCGGATGTCCGCGACGAGTTGAAGGAAGGCGATCAGGTGCTGGTGAAGGTGCTGGCGGTCGAGGGCAATCGCATTCGTCTATCGCGCAAAGCGATTTTGAAAGAGCAGCGCGCTAAGATGGGCGGCGGGGATGGAGCACCACCGGCTGAGAAGGGTGAGGAACGGGAATCGGTTCCAGCGCCTGCGTTAACTGGAAGCATGGTGATTGAGGGCGGCGGAGATTTTCCGGACGATGAGCCGAACTTTAATCGCGAGGGCGGACCGGCGCCGGTTGGGGTTGGCGGTGACCGTCCTCACGGAGACCGGCCGCATGGCGGAGACCGTGGCGGACGCGGTGGGAGGCCCGGTGGCGGCGGGCGGGATCGTGGACGCGGCGGGCGCGGTGGACGTCCTGGTGGTGGTGGACGGGATCGCGGCGGCCGCGGCGGGGGGAGACACTAGAAACTTGCCACGGATTTGCGCGGATTCACACGGATAAAACAAGAAGGGCCACGATACGAGTCGTGGCTTTTTTATTTGGACGAGATCTCTTTCAGAAAAAGATCGATGGTGACACGTGAAACTTTATGCTCAGCCGCCGGATGTGTTGTTTGGTGAGTTCGCGCTTGCCGCGCAAAATATCGGAGACGATACTCTCGGTGCCGAAGACATCGAGTAGATCTTTTTGACGGAGTTTATGGGCTTCCATCAAATGGCGGATGATGGCCGTCGGTTCAGCTTCAGGAACGGGATCGTGCTTCGCTTCATATTCCTCTACCAGTACCGTGAACAACGCGATGAGCTTCTTTTCAGCCAGGCTGAGCGACTTTTTCGCGGTAAGTTTTTCCAGTCGTTCTACGTACAGCCGGTTCTGCTGCTCTCCGCTGATCACCTCTGGTTTTTCGCGAGAGAGAAGTTCTCCATATGCAGTAGCGGCGGATGTCATTTCTGCCAGTCCTTCCTATCGTATTCCGCATGAGTCAGCAGATGTTTGACGAAGATCATCTGCCAGCGGTATTCAATCTTCACGATCAATCGGTAGGCGTTGCCTTTGATATTGAATACGGTGTAGGGATCGATAAAATCGGCGCTCGGGTAGACCTTTCTGAGTTCCGCCAGACTGCGCCATGATGCGGCCGACGCAACTTTGTGCCATTCGGCGATCGCGCCTTGCAGGCCACGGTTCCCCAGGACCACCTCGCGCCATGCGCTTTTGCTGATGACATGCAATCAGGCCTCTTCGCTTTCTGCGAAGTTAACTTTTATCCTACTTCGCAGGCCGCGAAGTGTCAAGCTGGCGGGAATGCGAAGCCCTTTGCCACGGATTTGCACGGGTTCACACGGATAAGAAACGGCACGATGGGAGTCGTGGTCTTTTCTGCTTTAGTCGCGGAATCAGATCCCGGCCTAGTTCACTTTACTTTGCCTGATACCTTTAGGCGGTAATAACGCCGCATGTATGCACGCCTGGCAGCCTTAAAGGAGTCGGAGCGAGCGTGGTGCCTTTTCCGGCACCGCACGCTGCAGAACTTCTGGTGTAAGAACTTTGCGAAGAACCATCGGCTGCATTCGCAGGAAATAATGCGTTGCAGAAGCCCGCGCCGTGCGAGTTCGATCGCATTATGGATAGCGATCGATTCGATCGCTGGCCGCTTACCCGCGACTGCTCCTTCGTCGAAGACCCACTCCCGACCGTGGTTTATGTAGAAAACAACGCTCTTGGGGTACTCGTCGAGTCGTGCGTTAAGCTCAGTCATGAGCTTGTCCATTCGTGGTGTCGAATTGTTTATGAGATCCCACGACGGCGCACGGTCGATCGCATCGAGCACGTCGCGAAAATTCTCAATGAAGTCGAGTACTCGCCGCCTAGATGCGGCGTTTGTCGTCTCCCAGCTAGGCGTCGGCTCACCGTTTAGCCAGGCCACCAGGTAAGTTATCCACGGGAACCTTCGAGACCTTCGCTTTTTTTCTAACGGACGCATTTGCGCAGCAGCCATACGTTAGAAAAGTATTACTGTCTGAGCTTCGAGTCAAGGCAAACTACAGTTATGGCTAACTTAACCTTCCTAGAGAAGAATCAGCTCGAGAAGTTGCTGGGCATGGCGAGCGGTTACGTCCTCAATTTCAGTGATCGTACTTTCCGAGAGTTCATTGCGGACGCTACGGGCAAAGATATATTCGACCGAAAGTACGCGTATGCCAGCGGCTCCAAGGCTAATAGGCTTAGGGCGTTTTGGCGAGATGAGCCGAATCACGTTGTCGGTAGCCTGTTAGTAGAGCTCCTGCGCTATCAAGTTGCCGAGGGATTTGACCCAGCTGATCGTTTGTATGGCGAGTGCCATCGCATTACCGAGAGACTGCTTCGGGACGCACCCGTGCAGGAGGCGCAGGTAATATCAGCCATATCGTCCGAGAAAGACTTTGAGGCCGTCGCAAAGGGCGTGAGGGATGCTATCGAGAGGAATGAACTGGAAGCGGGCTTAGATCGGCTCCACACGTTTGCGATCAAGTACGTCCGTCATTTGTGCGTCAAGCACGGAATTGCTGTGGATCGCGACAAGCCGCTGCACAGCCTTTTCGGGGAGTACGTAAAGGAGCTGAAGAAGCTGGGTCATCTTGAATCAGAGATGACTGAGAGGATTTTGAAATCCTCGATTTCGATCTTGGATGCGTTCAACGACGTCAGGAAACAACAAGAGTCTCGCTCACGATAATCCAGTGTTGAACTACAGCGAGAGCTTATTGATATTCAACAATGTTACGAGTTCGATCCGCTTCGTCTGGGCTCTCGAAGCTTCGGCTTTCCAGCCGATAGCTAAGTCGATGGCCATTACGGATGAGGACGTTCCCTTCTGATTGAGAATGGGCGGTAAACTTCATAAATCGAAGGAGTATCGCGATGGGCGTACTTGAAAATTTGAAGGACATTGCTGATCTGGTGAAGAAGACGGGGGAAATTGACCTCTATAAGAAAGGAATTGGCACGACTGAACGTCGTGCCCTTCCCGGTCCGGATCAAAGGCAAGAATCAAAGGCGACTGACGGGAGTGTCCGTCCCACAATGGAGAAATCCGATCTGGGTTAAGAAACGCCAAGGTCCCTCGCGTTGCTCGGGATGACAAGCGTTTGTTTCTCGGCACGGCTGAAGCCGTGCCCTTCCCGGTCAAGGTCAACGGCAGGAGCAAGACCAGGGCAACCCAATGGGAAACGGATGGAGAGTGTCTGTCTCACGTGGGAAGAGTCTCATTTGGGTCTGGAACACCAAGGTCCCTCGCGTTGCTCGGGATGACAAAACTTTGTTTTGCGGCGCGTCTAGGCGAAGATTAGGCCGTCGGGTTCGTGGAGGTAGTGCCAGGCTTCGCGGTAGGAGTCGTAGAGGCCGGGGAGGCGGCTGCGTTTGGGGCGGAACAGGAGGCTGGATTGGCCGAGGACGTGAGGGAGTGGGAGGATGAACCAGGAATCTTCGGGGATGATGTAGGCGGCGATGAAATCGATTTCGGAGAGCTTGTAGGGGACGGCGCGTCCGTGGATGCGGCGGTGGGCGTTGATGTGGTAGAGGCCGTTGAGCAGTTGGGTGGAGGATTTGACTTGGACGCGGACGAGGCGAGGGCGGGGGCAATCGAAAGGCAGGGGCCTCGACTTCGCTCGCTTTCGCTGCTCGGTGGAGATGACGGATGGGAGATGGGAGGGGTCGAGGATGACGTCGTAGCGTTCGCTATCGCCGAAGGGCTTGGAGATGCCGAAGCCGTAGCGGGCGGCGGCGAGGGCGAAGGCGAGCTCGGAGATTTCTCCGCGGCGTTTGGTGGAGAGTTCGCGTTCGAAGGGAGTGAGACGCCGGGGAGTGAGACGCAGGGGAGCTTGGGCGAGACGCAGTTTGCGTCCGCGGGAAGGGCCCTGGCGTTTTGACATTTAGGCAGCTCGGCAGTTCTCGGTTCTTAGTTTCGTTCTCGGTTTAGTTCTCGGTTCTCAGGTCTTGGGTGTTGGTCTGGAAAAATTGTCTGGAAATGAAAAAAGGCGCATGCCGGGAATCGGCTGCGCCTGCTTTTACTTGATATAACCATTATATCACACTTGATGCGGTCCGTGGGACATGGTTGGGGATTTATTTGTCTTGCAGAAACAATGAGTTACGGAAAAAAGTTGATGTTTAGGGCTTGACAAGATTTTGGCGCGGGGGTGGGAGGGCTGGCTCGGGTTGTCCGTGCGGGCGAGGTGAGCCGATTAGTCGGCGGTCAGGCCGAGGAATTCCTCGTGTCCCTTGAATATCTCGTCCAGGAGATTTCGTTGTTTCGGGGTTGGGGGCGTTGATGGCTTGGGCTGCTTGGGGCCGTAGGCGTCGCGGAGTTCCTGCTCGAGGTCGAGGTCGACTTCTGGTTCGATGATTGCGCTGGGGGCCATAGGAGTTCTCCTTTCCCTTTCGGGGGGCTCGAGTTCATTCGTGGACTTGGAACCGCAGAATATAAGGTACGCAATTGGAAAGTCTGATCCAATGACTTGAGTCACGGTTCGATGTGATGGATGGGACATCGCAGGCGAAGGTGGAGAGCATGCTGTAAGGGCTGTATATGCAGGGGCTTCCAGATTGGTATCGTTATCTTATGAATCGACGATTCCCCGCGGGCAAGACTTTGATGATGGGAGCGCTACTGCTGGTGGTGACAGCGAGGATGGGCGGGGCTGCGCCGCAGACGACGGCTCCCAAGAATCAGGAAGTGAAGTCGCCGGCGACGCGGGTAATGGGGCGCAGGCTGCAGGAAAAAGGCGTGCCGAATTTTGGCGAGGTTACTCCCACGCTTTACCGGGGAGGACTGCTGAACACTACAGGTTTAAAGACGCTGGCGAAGATGGGGATGAAGGTTGTGGTGGATACGCACGCCAACGACGTGAATGAAGAGAGGACAGTGAAAAGTTTGGGAATGAAATATGTGGCGATTCCCTGGCATTGTCCGTGGCCGCATGATGAAGTGTTTGCGAAGTTTCTTAAAGTGTTACATGAGAACAAAGGGAAGAAGGTTTTTGTGCATTGCCGGCTGGGCGATGACCGCACGGGAATGATGGTGGCGGCGTATCGCATGGCGGAAGAAGGATGGACGGCGGACGAGGCGATGAACGAGATGAGGACGTTCGGGTTCACGCGGGCGCATCACTTTATTTGTCCGGGGCTGGCGAGCTACGAAAAGCATTTTCCGGAGCGGTTGAAGGATAATCCGGCGTTCGGGGGAGTGAGGGCGAAGCAGTCGATGTCTGGGGCTACAAGCGGGGGGCAACGGGACGGTAAATGAGGCCGATCACTATGCCAGTGACAAGCCACTCCACGAAGTAAGCTACGGCTTGTTGAAGCGTCAGCTGGAGGCCGATGTTCAGGTTGACATAGTTATGCAGCACGAACGCCCCGAGCGTGAGATTCCGATTAGCGAAATGAAAAGCCCGGCCTGATCGGGGCCGGGCTTGGTTTCGGATGCCAAGAATGTTAGGCAGCCGCAGATCTTTTGGAGCGCCCCTCCGTCGCGATGGGTTGTGCTACTTTGCGCACGAGGAAGGGTTGCAGGTTCGGCTCAGAACCGGCCCACTCCAAACTGACGATGGAGTGTCCGGGCTGGCAGGTAACGAAATAGCGTTCTCCGTTGGGGCTGGTGACTTCAAATTTGCCGGTCTCGCCCTGTAGAGCTTCGGCAACGTCATAGGTCGAAATGCTATCGTTCAGTTTCATGGGGACTTCCTCCATACTGTTGTGTATTGCAGGTTGTTGGATTGTCCCCTGCCCTAGGGAGGAGCGTTGATTCCATGATAGAACGCTGCGCGACGGAGTCAAGGGCGCAAGGCCATTTTTTGCTGTCAAATTCATACTAGGGGATTTACCTGAGGAGCGAGAGATGGCCGCGAAAAAAGATTATTCAGCGAGTTATGTTGTGGATGCGCGGGTGCGGATTGGACATGTGCACTTGAAGGTTGCCGACTTGCAGCGGGCGTTGCGGTTTTATGCGGGAGTGCTGGGGATGGAAGTGATGCAGAGGTACGGAGATGGGGCGGTGTTTTTGTCGGCGGGCGGATATCACCATCACATTGCGTTGAATACCTGGGAGAGTCTGGGAGGCTCGCCGCCGCCGGAGGGCGCGACGGGGCTTTATCATACGGCGATTGTTTATCCGACGCGAGCGGCGCTGGCGACGGCGCTGCGCAGAGTGCTGGAGGCGAAGATTCCGTTGCAGGGTGCGGCGGACCATGGGGTGAGCGAGTCGATTTATTTAAATGATCCCGATGAAAATGGGGTTGAGTTGTACTGCGACAAGCCCAAGGAAAAATGGCCGCGGAGCGCGGACGGAAAGTTGGAGATGTACACGCGGCGGTTGGACTTGCATGAATTGTTGAAAGAGGCACCGCAGGGGAGCGAGATGGAGAGTGGGCCGCGGGATTTGTAGACGGAGATGCCTAGGCGGGACTGGGTCTTGGGTCTTGGGTCTTGGGCGGCAGGAACGGCGAGCTAAGTGCAGGAGATGGCGCCGCGGAGCCGATTCTCAAGGAGGCTGCGAAAAAAATCTGTTGACGGGATTGAACGTCCCTCAGCGGTTTAAAGCCGACAGTGAAAGCAAGAGAGTTATCGCAGCGGTGAACCGCTGTGCCACCCAAAGGCAAGAGCAGAATCGAGTTTTTTCCGCAACCTCCTAGAGATCGAGGAAACGATCGCGATCTTGAGCGGTGGGTAGAGGGCAGGTTTCGGAGCGGCCGAAGATGCGATAGCGATGGCGGGCGATGGCGTTGTAGACGGAGTCGCGGAGGAATTTGGGCAGGAGTTGCAGAAGGGATGCGGCGGCGGGCCACGGGGCGCCGAGGTGCTTAAGGACGAAGAGGGCTGCGTCGGAGCGGGCGAGCAAGAGCTCATTTGAGTTTTCAGATTCTGGATTGACGACGACGTAGACGGTATCGAGATCGCTGGGATTGAGGTTGTGGCGGGCGAGGATGCGGGAGGCGGGCGGGCTTTGCAGCGATGCGAAACGAAAGATTGCATGAGGGTCGCGGCGAAGGATGAATTGGACGAAGCGGTTGCAGAGTCCGCAGACGCCGTCGTAGAGGAGGATGTGCGGCATGTTACGGGTGAGCGGCGGATCAAGATGATGGGGCGCAAGCCTGAGGTGCGGATTCTGAATTTTTTTTGATTTGTTCGCGTAATGCGCGGGCCTCGCGCTGCAGGTCTTTGGCCATGAGCCAGTGATTTTCCTGCTGGTCTTTTTTCGTTTCCGGTGTTTGAGAGGCGAGATTGGTGAGGCGCAGGATTTCGTCTTCGAGAAATTTCAGGCGGGATTCGAGAGCTTCTGTAAGCATGGGTCTGAGGCCTACGGTGAAAGTATATCGCGAGTGGTGAAGGGTTGGCGGGATTCGCCCGACGGACAGCCGAGGGCGGCTGTCCCCACATCGGGGCTACGAGCCGAGTCGGAGAAGTTCGGCGCGTAGGCGCGCGTGGTGTTGGGTGTGGTGGAGGTAGGTCATTTCGTTGGGGGCGGATTTGGCGCGGATGATTTTGATGAGTTGTGATTTTTCATCGGGGGTCCAGCGGGTTAGGTTGGGGATTAAGGCTAAGATTAGCGACCAGTTTTCCAGGGACTGGAATTGGGTTTGAGTCCAGCGTCGCGGGTTGATTTTTAGGGCGCGGGTTACGGCGGCGGTGGAGGCTTGACGGATTTTGTGGCTGTCGCCGTTGAAGTCGCGGGCCATGCGGCGGTTGATTTGCAGGCCGAGATTGCGGGTGGAGAAAGTGTCCCAGGGACCAGCAGCGGCTAAAGCCGGATCTGAGGCGGCAGCATTTTCGGCACGCCTGAAGGCGTGTTCCGATACGAAGCTTTCGGCGCGAGTTGATGCGGGTGTTTCGGCGCGAGAAATTTTGGGGAACGCGACATTGGATTTCGTATGGGGATCGATGGAGGCGCGAACGTCATAGAACATGTGGGCTTCGGCCAGGCGTTTGAGGATACGGGCGGGAGTTTTGTATTCACGATTGGCCGCGATTTTTTTCTCTTCCCTTTCACACAATTTCTGCAGATCGGCGCGGCCGGGGCGGAAGCCTAGTTTGCGGTAAAACCAGAAGGCGCCGGAGTCGATGGCCTCATCGTTATTCTGGCCGATCTGGTAGGGATAAATTGAAATACAGTTTGCGGCGGTGAGGGCGCGGAGGCAGCGCAGGGCCTGGGCGTAGATCCAGGCGGTTTCGCCCTGGCGGTAGGTGTAGAAGGTGTTGAAGCCGACTTCGATCCATTCGCAGAGGCCGATGGCTTCGACGTAGTTGATGGGGACGCCGTTTTTCAGAGTGTAACCGGCGAGGTAGGCGCGGAGCGGGAGACGGCGGGATGGGGGCAGTCCCCAGAAATGCATGACGACACCGCGGCCGAGATGGGCGCGGAGTACGGTGTGCGGGTCGCCGAGAGTGGTGCCGTAGAGCTCGCGGTAGCGGACGACCATGACGTCGCGGATGGCGTGCATGACGGATTCTCCGGCGGCGAGCGGAAGTTTTTCGAATTTGGGCGCGGGCTGGGCGAGTTCGCGGGAGAGTGAGACTTCGCTGCGCTGGATGAGTGGACCAGAATGAAAGTAGAAGCGGCGGGGACGAGTGAAGTTGCGGGTGCGGGAAAGCTTTAAGTTTTCGAGTCTCCATCTAATGGGAAGACGGAGCGAGTCATACAGCTCGGCGCGCTGGCGGGCGGGGAGCGGGAGTTGCTCGAAGCGCTGGATGAGCCAGGGGAGCGGGTTCTCGCGGCCACGGGCGGCATCGAGCCAACGCTCCCAAGGGATGTTGGCTTCGACGTCGGCATCTTCTTCGAGAAGGGGAATGAAGCGCGGCCATATCGTGCCGCGGGCGCGCTCGGACTGGTAGTCCTCCCAGTAATCGTTCCAGGCGATTTGCGGATTGGGCGAAATGCGATTGCGCGGGATGCGGCGCACGAGCCAGTGAGCGACATCGAAGGAAAGAGCGTCCTGCATGGTGGTGCCGGCAATGCCGGAGGTATCGAAATCGTCGAAGAGCGACATGTCGGCGTTGGCGGCGCGAAGTTTCTCGATGCGCAGGTGGAAGGTGTGGAGGAGATTTTCGATACGAGGGATGAGAGATGGCGCGTGGGGAAAGGCGCGGAGGAAAAGCAGGCACTCGTGGAAGCGGATTACGTGGTGAGGATCGTCGAGTTGGAGCTTGGAGAGTTGGGCGAGGAGATTGGTGACGAGTGATGAGTGGGCGGAGTCGGTGCGATTCTTAGCGGCTTCGAGTTGGGTGAGGAGTTGGTCGGGATCGCGAGAGGTGGGCGGCATGGGCGGCGAAACAGTGTAACGCAATCCGTGCGGGGCGGGGGTCTGAAAATCTTTAACACAGAGGGCGCAGAGGAACACTGGGTAGAGCAACGATCTAGTGTGCGGTTACGAGCCTGCCAAATGTGGGTTTCATTGCCATGTATTTGGTATTGGTGAGCTGGTGGAGTTTGCCGTCGGCATCGAAGGTGAAGAGTTGATATTCTCCGGTCCATATTTCGCAACGCGGGCGCTCTTCGCCGACGGCGATGAATTGAGCCGCCACACGATTCAGGGCTGAAAAAGCAATCGTCCTGCCATCCAGAGACCAGGCTGGAAAGCAAAAATCCTGACGTTTGGAAAATACGAGGCGCTGTTGTTGGGAGCCGTCGGCAGCCATCAGGAACAACGCCGGATGCTCACCTTCGCGGTCGGAGACAAACACGATTGCGGCGCCATCGGGAGCCCATGCGGGCGAGGAATCTTCGCCCCTGTCTTCGGTGAGACGGCGGACGTTCGATCCATCGGAGTTCATGGCGAATATCTGGAACTTTCCGGCGCGATTCGAAGCGAAGGCTATCTTGCGATCATCGGGAGACCAGGTCGGCGACATGGCGTGTTCGGTGAGCTTCTTCAAGTTGTTCCCGTCAGGATCCATTACCCAGATGGCGGGATTTCGGCTGGGGTGAGTCAGGGCGAATTGATAGAAGGCGATTTTCTTGCCGTCGTGGGACCAGACCGGGCCGCAGGCATCGCCGGTGCTGATGTTGGTGAGGCGTTTCTGGGCGGAGCCGTCGGCGTTCATTACATAGATTTGCGAGTATTGGTCGTTGCGCAAGGAGCAGAATGCGATCCTGGCGCCGTCCGGCGAAACCGAGGGGTCGAGGCCGTTCACGTGCAGATCTGTAATTCCGGTGCCGTCGGGATTCATGAAGGCGAGGAGATTCATTTTGGCGTCGGCGGCGGAATTGAATTTCATCCCCGGGTTCTCCACCTCGTTCATGTTTCCGCCAACCGGATCTGGTGATCGCATGACCATCGATGATGACGTAGTGATGATCGGATCGGGGCGGACGAACACGATCTTCTCCGAAGGTTGGGCCGCAGTTTGCGATAGACAGGCGGCGGCGACGAATATTATAGAAATCCAGAGCGTAGTTTTGAAGTGGCGCATTTTTCCTTCTCAGCCGACGAAAATTTTCTAAGAATGAATTGATCTCACGGGTTCGAATACCGTGAGAAGAGACATTATGCATCTTTATTGGAGGAAAGCCTGTATTTTTTGATTAGCTGAAAAGACAAAGGCTTAAACACGGGGGACACGGGGTGCCACAGGGTAAGAAGACTGTGAGGAGTCGAATGGAGCTATTTCAGGCCCAGTCCGCCGTTGAAGTGCTGGATGACGCCATAGCACTCGCAAGCTACGGCTTCCAGGCTTTTGCGGTTTAGGATTTTGACGGTGCCGCGCAAGTTTTCAATCAGGCCGGCATTTTCGAGCACGCCGGCGGCGAGGCTAACGCTGGGACGTCCGGTGCCGAGCATCTGGGCGAGAAATTCGTGAGTCAGGGGAAGCAGTTGGGAATCGAAGCGATCCTGACACATCAGCAGCCAGCGGGCAAGGCGCTGATCGATTCCGTGCAGCCGGTTACAGGCGGCGAGTTGAGCAACCTGCATGCCGTGCATGAGAGCGAAGCGGCCGAGTTTGGAGTGGAGGGCGGGAGCGGAAAGCAAAATATCCTGAAATACTTCCGAGCGAATTCGCACTCCGCTTCCCGACATTTGCATGATGGCGCGGAAGATTTCCAGGCGGAGGCCTGCGGTTAGGGACATGCCGACCATGCCTTCTTTACCGACGATGCCGACCTCAACACTTCTGCCATCGTGGCTAAGAGCGACGAGGGAGGCCATGCCGTCATTCAGGAAATAGGCGAAATCGATCTTCTCGCCGGGTTCCTGCAGAATTTTATGCTGGGGGAGATCGATGGACTCCAAGTGGGGGCGAAGCAGGTTGAATTCTTTGTCGGGAAGCGAGAGCAGGATGAGATTGCTGATTGCTTTCCCTGCCGCATCGGAGCGGGCGCCGGGACGCAGGGAAAGCGGCTTGTTCGAGCTGGTAGCTCGCTTAACGATGATCGTTCCTTCCATCAAGGCATCCGTTTCCATGAATCGTTGGATGCTCCGAACCGTGTCGCGTCATTGCCGGAAAGCTGTAGGCTGGGGCAGCATTTCAATGGAAATGTGAAGGAATAAAAAGGTAGAAGATACGGAGAAAATTTCTAATATTTTCCGACTTGGACGAGGCTCCATCCGATATTGTTTTTTGCCACGGTGGGCGGTGACGATTGATTTGTATCGCCGCATGAAACTATAAGCCAACTGATAATGGTCCGAAGAACTACACCGCCGGCTCCCTCGGGGGCTAAAGCCGGCATTGAAAACATGGCAGTTATCGCAGCGGTAAACCGCTGCGCCAGCCAAAAGCGAGAGCAAAGTCGAGTTTTTCCGCAATCTCTGAAGTCGTGCCCTTCCCGAGCCTGCTCGAACTTGAGTTTTTCCGCAACCTCTAAAGACATGCCCTTCCCGAAACCACTTATGAGATCGCTTGGTAGCTTCTAGTCGCTCTTTGGATCACTGGACTCGCTTTTCTGCCTGCGGCGGTCTTGGGCAGACAAGACGCGGTTTAACTCCTGAACAAGTTTCAGAAATTTTGTCCGGTCCTGTTCCACGGCGATCTGCGCGCAAAGCTCTTGTATAAGGTCGCTTTCAGACTTATTCATATACGTGAACGGGAAGTATTACAGTATTCGCTGTAGAAGGTATGTTCGATGTCGAACGCTTGGGGCTCGCAGAAAAGGGTCTTCACCAACAGTACACAGGAGCATAGGGAAGCCTCTTTTATACAACAGGGTATATATCAGCAATAGATCAGGCTAGGGCTACGGCGGGGGGATTCAATCCGAATCAGCTATAACCTTTTTTCTTCCAGACTCCCCAGTCGGAGCGGACGGCTTCGAGCATAACTTCGGCGGCGCGGTGCAGCCATCTGGCTTTTTGGGTATCGAGATGGCGAAGGATGGCCTTGCGCGCGGATGGGGTGCCGAGATGGATGTTGGCGGTTTCCCATCCCATGGCGTGGAGCAGGCGAAGTTCGGTGTTGGGGCTACCCAAAGAAGCGAGTTCGATGCGGGAACAGTCTGGAGCGAGGCGACGAACAATCCAGCGTCCGCGCAACTGGACAAAATGATCGGGACAGCGGACGGCGTGGTTAATGATGGTCTGGTAGAGAATCTCCGGGGGGCCTTTCTCGTTTTTGGACTCGAGGCTTTCGGCCCAGCAATTGGAAGAAGGAACGAGCGCTTTGGCTTCGCGGGCGACGCGTCCGCCGTGCCAGTCGGCGATGGCGACGTAGCGGGCATGGCCGAGGCTGCCGAGTCCGGCAACGCGATGGACGAGACGATAGGAGATGCCGGGAGCGGGCATGAGGTGTTCGATGGCGTCGACGGCGCTGATGGGGACTTCAGTTTTGAGGGTGGGGAGCGCGTCCATTTTTTTCCAGAAGCGAACGGGATCGCGCAGTTCACTCTGTGCGATGAGGCGCAGCCATGGGTGCTTCTCGCTAAGAACAAAAGCTCGGCCTTGTTCCTGGAGGCTTTCGCGATAGCCTTCGAGCAGGGTGCCGCAGATGTCTTCGCGTTTGAGGGGAAGGCGTCCGGCTTCGACGGCGAGGTGGGCGCTGACGGCGAGTCGCACCAGATCGATGGTGTAGGCCATGGGCCAGGCTTCGTCGAAGTCGTTGACACCCCAGATCAGGCGGCCCTCGATGTCACGCCAGGTGCCGAAATTCTCGACGTGGAGATCGCCGACCGCAAGGACGTGCGGCGCCTTGGCCAGTTCGGGACAGATCTGGGGCCAGAGTTGGGCCCAGCGGTAGTAAGTTGCGCGGAAGAAGGGGAAAAGTTCCGCCTTCATGCGGGCGTGTTTGAGGCGGAGGTCGTTCTTGTCGAGGTGAGTGCGCTGGGCCAGCCAGCCTTCGAAGTAGCGGGTGGCTTTGACGACGTTCATGGGGGCAACGATAGCGATGGGGGGAGGAAGAAGTCAAATTTCGGGCTTCGGGCTGCGGGCTTCCGGGCCTCGGGCTTCGGGCTTCGGATCGTTTTGAAGGGGCTTTCACCACGGAGGCACGGAGACACGGAGAAAACACAGAAACAAAAGGAAACAAAAAAAGAAAATATTTTCTCTGTGTCTCCGTGCCTCCGTGGTGAACGGCTTTGGTGCGACAGGGCAAATGAAAGCCGGCGCAGGGCGTGGTATCGACTCCACGATTTCGATTCCACGACCGGCGCCGGTTCTGAGCTCCAAGGAGGAACGCGGGGGCTCAGTTCTTGAAGAAGGCGGCGTTGCGCTCGATGAACGGCTTCTTATCCTCGGGAACGTCGTCGATGGCGAGAATCGAATCCGAGGTGCAGGCGGGAATGCACGCACCGCAGTCGATACACTCGACCGGGTCGACGAAGAGCTGAGTCGCCTGTTCGAAACCGGGCTCATCCTGCTTGGGATGAATGCAGTCGGTGGGGCAAACATCGACGCAGAGAGAATCTTTGATGCAGGAATCGGTGATTACGTAGGCCATGAGGAAGATCTCCGGGATGAAAGTTTTGGTATCGGTTTGAACTCGATTTTCAGTGTAGAAGCGAGACCGGAGCGAAACCGTGATGCTCATCACAGTGGCGTGTGAGCGCGAGCCCACGAGGCGCGGGAGAGAGTAGTCGGCGAGAAGAGCGAGGATGATCACAATCACCCATAGGGGTGACGGCAATCACCGACATGAAAAATCGCTAATGGCAGAATGCTGACATTGAACTAGGCCTTCTAGTTGAGATCGCCCGGCCCTAACCCACAGAACCCCACAGAGCCGTTACCCCAGACGGCAAGGGCCGGGCGCCTTATAAAGAAGATAAAAGAGAGTGGTGGCCCTCCCCCAACCTCCCCTTTCTTTGTTTGACTTCTTCCTAAGCATTCTGCTCAGTCCAAAAGAAAGCACACCTCAACTAGAAGCTGTCTTGTAAATGAACCGAAGAAGTGGAACTGCCGACTCCCTTCGGGGGCTAAAGCCCGCGTCTTTATTGGTATTGGTTCTGGGGCGGCGCGACTGAAGTCGCGCCCTTTCAAAGCCGCCGCGATTCGAGTTTTTCCGCAAGCTCTGAAAGTCGTGCCTTCCGACGACCGTTTATGAGACGCGACAGCTTCTAGAGGCGGCGGAAAAAGTCTATTGACGGGATGAACGTCCTTCAGCGGCTAAAGCCGGCATTGAAAACATGGCAGTTATCGCAGCGGTAAACCGCGGCGCCACCCAAAAGCAAGGGCAAAATCGAGTTTTTCCGCAACCTCTTCTAGTCGTCCACGTGTCGATGCTGACACGGTGTTGTCAGCGGGCCACTTTTGTGTGAAAGCCAGCCTTCTTAACTCCTCTGTTTTCAGCTGCGTGAACTTTGGTTCTCTGCCTGCGCCTGTAGACACCGGAGTCCTTAGGAGGGCGTTATGCAGATGGTGATTACATTCATGGCGGTGGTGGGAGGAATGATTTTTTCGCTGGCGGTGGCGTTGCTGGCGGAAGAGCTGATTTTCGGGCAGGTGATTCGGGTGTTTTTTGTGAGGCAGACGGTGACCGAGAAAACCGAGGGCAAGCGCTGAGGCGCAAAGGAGAACGACAATGCTGGCGTTGAGAAATTTGCTGATAGCAGGTGGCGTGGGAATGATGCTCGTGGCCGTATACATTCTCGCCTATGATCTGTACCGCGGAGTTTTATACCGGCGCGCCGTGGCGACGGCGGAAGCGGTTGCGGTTGCAGTGGTGGTGCGCTGGAGACTATCGCTGGCGCTGGCGATGCTGGCTTGGGGACCGCTGCTGATGGCGTTCAGTATTGTGGTGGTACCGAGCGGCATGGCGGGCGTGCGAGTGAGCCAGATGCGTGGGACGGAGCCGGGGACGCTTTATCCGGGAGTGCATCTGGTGATGCCGCTGGTGGAGGACGTGGCATTGTTCGATACGCGGGATCAGATATTTACCACCGGGATGTCGGAAGACGAAAACACGGCGGCGAAGAAAACCTCCAGCAAGATGCAGCCTTTGAACGTGCAGGCGAAAGAGGGGCTGACGCTGGGGCTGGCGATTACGGTGCGATACCGGCTGGACGCGAAAAGACTGGATTACATCGAGGGAAATTTGCCGCGGCCGGTGGAAAAAGAGATCGTACCGCCAACGGTGGCGAGCGTGTGGCGCGAGATTGTTCCGAACTACACGGTGCGCGACGTTTTTTCGGCGAAGCGCGAGGAGGTGCGGCAAAAGGCGGCGGGACTGATTACGCAAAAGCTGGCGGCGGACGGAATCGTGGTGAAAGAGGTAATGCTGCGGGATATCCAGTTGCCGGCCGAGTATGCGGAAGGGCTGCAGGCTTTGCTGCTAAAGGAGCAGGAGAACGATCAAATGTCGGTGGAGACGGAACTGAAAACCAAGGAAGTAAGAATCGCCGAACTGGAGGCGGAGGCCATGAAGGCGCGGCAGGTGAAGGCAGCGGAGGGCGAAGCGCGGGTGCGGGTTCTGCGCGCCAAGAGTGAATCGGACGCGATGCAATACACGCTGCCGCTCAAACAGAAGCAGATTGAACAGAGCCGGCTGGAGGCGCAGGCGCGCAAGGAAGCCACGATTCAGAATGCGGAAGGTGACGCGCAGGCCAAGGTGATCGACAGCAAAGCTGAGGGAGAGCGGCGGAAGTTGCTGGCGGACGCGGAGGCGGATCGGATTCGGGTGACGGCGGCGGCGGACGCGGAACGATTGCAGAGCGAGGCGGCGGTGTTGAAGGAGAATCCGCTGCTCATTAATAAGATCATTGCCGAACGGCTCTCCGACAAACTGCAGATCATGATGGTTCCTGCCGACGGAAAATTCTTCTTCGCCAACGACGTGCTGCGGGGCATGAGCATGGCGAATCAGAGCTCGCAGGCGGAACAGGAGCAGAAATAGCAGAGCTGAATCCGCGTTCGGCAACTGACGGTGGGATATGATGCGAAAGATTCGGCTGTGCTGAACTCTGCGTTAAGCTTTCATGCTTTCGTAGAACGACAGGAGCAATGATGTTTCGCCGCAAACTGCTGGTAGTGTTCGCGCTGACCGTGTGTCTATCGGTGGCGGCGGTGGCGTGGCTGGTTTCGGAGGTGACACGGCGAGCTTTCGTGCGCAGCGACGATGAGAGGACGGCGGCGCTGGTGACGCAGTTCCGGCGCGAGTTTAACCGGCAGGGCGAGGAGGTGGCGCGGCGAGTGGAGGCAATTGCGAACTCGGAAACCGCGAGCCGCATGGCAGTGGCGTTGAACCGTACGCCGGCGGATTCGGGGCCTTATTTTGAGACGGCGAAAGCGACGGCGGAAAATAGTCAGCTGGATTTTTTGGAATTCGTGGAGAGCGACGGGACGATTATTTCTTCGGCGCAATGGCCGGCGAAGTTTGGATATCCAGAGGGCGCCGTTGGTAGCTTTGCGGCGGCGGCGGACCAGGGAGCATTTCTGAGGCAGGAAGAGCTGCAGGATGGCACCGAGCTGGGGTTGTTTGCGGTGCGCACCACGCGGGCGGGAGAGCGGCCGGTGTATGTGATCGGAGGGCGGCGGCTGGATAAAGATTTTCTTGCGGGATTGGATTTGCCGGCGGGAATGCACGCTTTGCTTTATCAGAATCGCGGCGATCGTTTTTCCGCGGATTTGCTGATCGATCCTTCGGACTCATTCGCCGACAAAATGCATTCTCCGCAGAAGCTGCAGCCGGTCGCGGATGCGGTTCGAAAATATGGAGAAGAAATGACGGCGGTGGTTTCGTGGTCGGCGGATCACGCGGATGATGAGATGTTTCATGCGATCCCGCTATGGGGAGCGGGTGTGGGAAAGGATCGTCCGCTGCTGGCGATTCTGCTGATCGGCAATTCGCGAAGAACGTATGTGGAGTTGAAGCGGCACATCCGTTCGGCGGCGTTGCTGGTGGGGGGCGGAGGAATCGTGCTGGCGATTCTGCTGAGCAGTTGGGCGGCGGCGCGGGTGACGCGTCCGGTTGAGCGGCTGGCGCATGCGGCGCAGGAAGTTGCGGCGGGAAACTGGAATGTGCGGGTGGAGGTTTTGGGCGGAGACGAACTGGGGCAACTGGCCGATTCGTTTAATCGAATGACCACCGAGTTGCTGGGACAAAAAGAGCGGCTGGTGCAGGCGGAGCGCGTGGCCGCGTGGCGGGAGCTGGCGCGGCGACTGGCGCATGAGTTGAAGAATCCGCTGTTTCCGCTACAGCTTACGATGGAGAATCTGGTGCGGGCGCGGCAGCAGAGTCAGGAAGAGTTCGAGGAAGTATTCCGCGAAAGTTCGAGAACGTTGCTGGCGGAGATTGCGAATCTGAAGGGAATCATTGGGCGGTTCAGCGAATTTTCGAAGATGCCGCAACCGCAGTTGCAACCGGTGCAGTTGAATGAAGTGGTTCGCGGTGTGGTGCAGCTTTTTCGGGCGCAACTGGAGGCGCCCGGGCGTGCGAAGATCAAGTGTGAGCTGGAACTGGATCCGCACTTGAAAGCGGTGGCGGCGGATGCGGAGCTGTTGCACCGGGCAATTTCGAATCTGGTGCTCAACGCCATGGACGCAATGCCGCAGGGTGGAACGCTGACGTTGCGAACTCGACAGGAAGCCGGCAGGGTGCTGATCGAAGTTGGGGATACGGGAGCGGGGATGACGGCGGATGAGCGCGAGAAAATCTTTACTCCTTATTATACGAGCAAGGCGCAGGGCACTGGACTGGGACTGGCGATTGTGCAATCTGTGGTGAGCGATCATGGAGGTACGGTCCGCGTGCAGAGCGAGACGGGGCGAGGAACGACGTTTGTGATCGAGTTGCCGGCGGGGGTTTCTGGGTAGAGATGTGGTTCTGGATAGGAATGTGGTGGTTTGGAAATACAAAGAACTTAACCGCAAAGTACGCTAAGAAATGCCGCGAAGGGCGCGAAGAAAATCTGGTGAGGAGGGGCGGTTGCCGACAAGAGCACATTTGCTGATTGTGGACGATGAGGCGAACACGCTGGCTTCGCTGGCGCGGGCGTTTCGGCTGGCGGGGCATGAGGCTACGGTGTGCGATAACCCGGCGAAGGCAATGGATCTGGCCAAGGCACAGAAGTTCGATTTGATTCTTTCAGATGTGAGGATGCCGGGAAAAGATGGGCTGACGCTGCTGGAAGAATTGAAGGCGCAGGGAGTGACGGCGCCAGTCGTGATGATGTCGGGGCAGGCGGACATTGAAATGGCGGTGCGGGCGACACGGCTGGGCGCGCTGGATTTTCTGGAGAAGCCAATCTCCACGGAAAAACTTTTGCTGACTGTGGAGAATGCGCTGAAGCTGCAGCGGCTGGAAAGCGAGAACCGGCAACTCAAGCAGCGGCTGGGCAAACATGAAGTGGTGTGGCAGGGCGCGGCCATGCAACGCGTGATGGCACAAGTGGCGCGGGTGGCGGCAAGCGAGACGCGGGTGTGCATCCTGGGAGAAACGGGCACGGGGAAAGAACTGGTGGCGCGAACGATTCATGAGCGCAGCGGGCGCGCCGGGGGAGCGTTTGTGACGTTGAATTGCGCGGCGGTTCCGGCGGAGCTGATTGAATCGGAATTGTTCGGGCACGAGAAAGGATCGTTCACCGGCGCGGCAGGACGGCATATTGGAAAGTTTGAGCAGGCGGATCATGGGACGATTTTTCTGGATGAGATTGGCGACATGCCGCTGGCCATGCAGGCCAAGCTGCTGCGCGTGCTGGAAGAAGGAGAAGTGGAGCGGGTGGGCGGCGAGAAGCCGGTGAGCGTGGACGTGCGGGTGGTGGTGGCCACGCATCGCGATCTTGAGGCGCGGGTGCGGGAAGAAAAGTTCCGGCAGGATCTGTTTCACCGGATTTATGTTTTTCCGCTGGTGCTGCCGCCGCTGCGAGAGCGGCGGGAGGACATTCCGGCGCTGGTAGCGCATTTTGCGGCGCAGGTGAGTGCGCAGAATGGATGGAAGCCGGTTCCGTTTTCAGGGGAGGCGATGGCGGCTTTGCAGTCGCATGCGTGGCCGGGGAATGTCCGGGAGTTGCGCAACATGGTGGAGCGGCTTATGTTACTGGCGACCGATGGCCAAGTCGATCTTGCGACGGTGGAGATGGCTTTGCCGAAAGGCGCGAGTGTTGCGGCTTCTTCTACATTTTCCTCGGGAGCGCTGGCGGAGCGGGTGGATGCGTTCGAGCGGGAAGTGATTCTGGCGGAGTTGAAGCGCAGCCATTCGAATGTGAGCGTGGCGGCGAAGGCGCTGGGGCTGGAGCGAAGTCATCTTTATAAGAAGGCGGAGCAGTTGGGGATTGATCTGCGGGCGATGCGACGGGAGAGGGGTCACGAGTAGCGGAAGATTGTTGGCAGATCGAAGTCAGATCAAAGTCAAAAGCTTAACCACAGAGGACACAGAGGAGCACAGGGTAATTCGATCAGTTCTAATCAACGGCCGTGGCGAGTGTGCCGCCGCGCTTGAGATCGGCGGCTAACAGGCGATGGAATAATTGTTCTCCGGCCTCGCGGCGGACGGAGAGGCGTCCGGCGCGGTAGGCGCGGGATTTGAGGCCACGCTGCACGTCTTCGCAGATGCCGAGATCTTCTTCCTGCACGCGATTGCCGACATTCACCGACTGCTCGTTATATTCGCGGCTGGCCTCGCCGATATTCGAAAAATAAAAATCGAAGATCACGGTGCAGTGATCGACGTCGATGGGGATGACGAGATTGGTGTCCATGTATCCCGCGTAGCAGTTGATCATGAGGTTGGGATGCTGCCAGAAATACCAGGCGCGGTCGCCCTTGCGGGCGGCGCCGGTCGCGGCATCTTCATTGGAGGCGACCATGGGACTGGATTGCAGGCAGTAACGGTCTTCGTTCTCGATAGTGTATTGCTTGTAATCGAGAACCGAATTCAAACCCTTGTGCAGATGGGGAACGTGGTAGCCGCCGTCGAGATAATTATCGACGAAGACCTTCCAATTGCAGTGGATGTTGTAAGTGCGGCGGTCGAAGTAGTGCAGCTTGCCGATGCCGAGCGGGGCGACGCGCTGGACGAGGCCGCCGAGAAATTCGGTTAGCGGGGCGGCGTGGTTATCGAGATTGATGAAGACGAAGCACTCCCAGGTTTCGACGCAGATGGGAACCAGGCCGTTTTGCGCGCGGTCGAAATTTTCGACGCCCTCGAACTCGGGCATGCCTTTGAGTGAACCATCGAGGCCGTAGTTCCAGCCGTGATAGGGGCAGTGCAAAAGAGAGGCTTGGCCGCAAGGCTGAGTTACGACTGCGGCGGCGTGGTGGCGGCAGACATTGAAGAAAGCGCGAAGAGTGCCGTCGTTGCCGCGGACAACGACGATGGGTTCTCCGGCGACGGTGGTAGAGACGAATTGTCCGGGAGATTGCACCTGGTCGGTGCGCGCGACGAGTTGCCAGGTTTTACTGAATACACTCAGGCGCTCGAGTTCGGCGATGCGGGGATCGGTATACCACGCAGCGGGAATGGTTGAGGCCTGCGAGAGTGGGGCGCGGTCATCGTAACTGGACAGGATTTGTTCGATGGAAGATGGCATAGGGTGAACTTTCTCAGGTTAAGCCTTCCATCCTAAATCGTATTCAGCCTCTATGGGGAGACGGCGGTTCGAGTTGAGGGCGAGTCGAGCCAAAAGAACAATTTGAAAAAATCAGAGCAGGCTCCACAGAGAGCCTGCTCTTTATATTCTGCGGCGCACATTATGCGCTGCATTAGCCGACATTGCGTAGCCGCGGTTGTTCGGCATGCACCAGAGGCATATCCACCAGGTGCTCGCTGATAAACCAGACCTGCAATTCGTTGGTGCGAAGAACGTCGCTGACCACCAGATCATTAGTGCCAGCGTCATCCAGTTCGTCGGCGAGCTTGGCCAGTTTGCGGCAGTGGCCGATGATGATCTGGTGCGCGTCGAGCAGGCGGGAAATCTGTACGGGCACCTCTTCCCTGCCCTTGGGCGGACGCGCGATGCGAGTGGTTTCGGCCACGTCGGCGGCCATGGCAATGGAGATACCACCGAGAAGTTGGATCCTTTCGGCAATGGTGTCCACCAGTTCCGACTGTTCTCCGTAGTGCTTGTCGAAGAGCAGATGGAGCTGATAGAAAGTTGGCCCCGCGACCTGCCAATGCGATTTTTTGTAGAGATCGCGGAGGGTCATGGTGTCGGCCAGCATCAGGTTGAGTTGCTCGGTCATTTCGAGGCGAACCGGCTCTTCCAGTTCGAGAGGCACGAGGTGCGAAACGGAGCCATAGGCTTGAATTTCGGCGGCACTCTGGTGAAGGCGGGGCTGGGCGTTTAAGATACCTCGCTCGCTGGCCGGTGCGTTCGCGTTTGAAACTTTCTTGGGCATAAATATCTTCTCCTTAGCGACGGTAAGTTGGGATTTCTTGATCTACAAAGACTCGACGCTGGTTCGATGCCAAGAACCGGCCAAGGGATGCGGCCAGTTCAGAAGATCGTCCGATGGAGTGGAGCGTGGCTGGGGATGCAGATCGCGGGGCGGTTGAGATGGACTCCCGCAAGTTGGTCAGTAACATTGAGCGCTTGCGCGGCGCTATAAGTTTGACGATGTCGAAGCCATTGTTTATGATCGAAGTGCGGGGTGGAGCAGTCTGGTAGCTCGTTGGGCTCATAACCCAAAGGTCGGTGGTTCAAATCCACCCCCCGCAACCAACGCAATCATAGGGTTACGAGGAATTTGGATTTTCGATTGTGGTCTGAAATGGTCCTGTAAGTTTGATTTGCCAGAAAAGAGGCCGTCTACGTGACGGCCTTTTGCTATTTGGTGCGGTCTTGAACCAACACGCGCTGCACAACGGATGTGTTGGCTTTGCGCTTCGATTCCATGAAGGCTCCGCCATACACGTTCATCGTGGTCGAGATGTTGGCATGACGCATCAGTTTCTGCTGTACGCCGAGGGGAGCACCTGTTTCGTCGAGCCAAGCGCGATAGCTGTGCCGAAACGTATGCCAGCCGATGCGTCCCTGAATCTTGGCTCGTAACGCCGCGGCCTGGAGCACCTTCTTCCGCAGCGAACCAGAATCGTATGGTTTGTTTGTTCGTGGGCTCGGAAAAACCCAGTCTCCTTGCGTCGCCGGACACAATCGCTTCCATTCGAGCAAAATGGTCGCAACGTCCGGGTCCAGAGGCAATTGGTCCTGGGAGCACTCTGACTTCAGCTTCGTCACCTGACTGCGAGCAAAACCTTCTCTGATTTCCGTGACCAAGTTCTCGAAGTTGATCGACGTCCAGCGCAAGCCCATCACCTCGCTGATACGAAGACCTGTGCATCCAGCCAAGAGCACCATACAGCGGTAGGGATGGACGAGCTGGTTGAGCAGAGTCCCGAACTCTTCCTCCGACAAAATGCGCGGAGGCCGTAGGCGTCTGCTCACTCCCTTTAGTTCGACCAGGCCCATCGGGTTGCGTTCCAACGGAACCAATTCCCAGAGCATGGCCTTTTCGAATAAACGGTACATTAAGCTCCGAATATGCCCTCGGGTTTTTGGAGCCATAGGCAGTTTTCTGAGCCATTCCTGGACGGGATAAGGTTTGACCTCCCCTAGCAGGCAGTTGCCCCACTTCGGAGAGATGTGTTTGTTGATCCGATTGAGATCGGGTTCTTTCGTGGTATGTGCGAGGTCGCCTCTCTCGATCTCTTCGCTCACGTATCGATCGATCAGACCTTGAAAGGTAACGGCCTCGCGTAATGGCAGTCCATGATTGATTTCCAGGCGTAGACCTTCGGCTGCGCGTCTGGCATCCGCCTGGGTCGGATAGTCTTCCACTGTCCCCAAAGTTATCGAGGGCCGTGTCGCTGATGGATTCTGTCGATCCCAGTAGCGGAATTGCCATACGTCGGGGCCCTTGGTTCTCTTGCGAAGTTCGAGACTTCCAAACTGATAACGGTTTCGTCTAGGCAACTTGTCCTCCATTGCCTTGACGACGCCGGGATGAGTCGGAGCATATCTGAGCCCGCAACCATCCGTCTAGTTCCGAAATGTAGAAAAGCCATTTCTTGCGTTGTCCGTATCCGACAGGATGGCCCGGAATGTGACCAACCCCAGCGAGACGCGTGACACTTCTCACGTGCATCTGCAGAAACTCCGCGGCAGCCTTCGCGCTCACAGGTCTTTCAGACGGCTGTGGCGCTTTCCTTTGCATCTCTCCTTCGGTGGTGATTGCGGTACCCATGGGTGGCCAAACGTAAAAAGTATTCGCACGAAATACTGAACATGGCTCATTCTTGTCGCCGTGTCCAATGACTTTTCGTCCGCTAGATATTCCCGCTGGGAATACCGGGCATCAGACGGTTGCGACGTTGCGTTTCAGAGGCCCTGAGACAGGCGAATAGCGACATGCGGATATCTTTCGATGGCAAACAACGGAAAGCTGAGAACTGGTCGCGCGGTGTATGCAGTAATTTGAACGATCTACAGACAACCCTGGCTTTGTCCTTTACCGTGAGTCGTTTATCGACCTTCTCATCCCGTGTCGACAATGATCCGCAGACCGGACCGCTCTGTTTTTACCTAGCTATTCCTCCGTGGAATAGCTGCCCGCCGAAAATTCATTGGACTTCCTAACTGAAGTGAAGATATTTTTGCCACAAAATGGTGGAGTGTGCGAGATCGCGATGACCAGGACGCTACTCGCTTGAAGGGGGGTCATGCGGGTTCCCGACCGACGAATTCGGGTAAACCTCCCATTTCGCCAATCTGGGCATGCGCAAGGCCCGCCCAGACCACCTTCTGCGACACGAAAGCAGAGATTGGGGAATCAATTGATCCTGTCATCCATATCAGGCGGCGGTCAGGCCGCCGCATCCTCCGCGAGGTGATCGGGATTGTGGATATGATGCCGACAAGAAAAGCGCTCTGATCTTTGCGGTATTCGAGGGGCAACATGCGCAACTTAGAACACAGGACAAGACGAATATCGTCGCCAACTTGCTCAGCGATTCCACTTGGAATACCGGTGACTTTCGGTTGGAGATTTCAGCACCGAACGCCATGCGTTCATCCCGCGCAAATCCCATCGCGAAAACATCCCTACAAGTACACGAATTTCGAACACGATTGGGAGTGGGTTTTGCATGAGCTTGTGCACGGAAATGGGGTAACCAAAGAAGCTCATAGCTGGAGCGGCGTCTACGGCTTCTGTGCTGGTATCGGCGCTCTGATCCTGCATTCAATTTCGTGGTGGTGCAAGAACGGTGCTTCGCACCGGAAGAAGTTTGACACTCCACCCCTTCGAGGGTCGTGCAGGTGCACCACGGTGCACTTACGGCGGTTTCAAAGACATCGCGATTTTCGGTGCACTTGGGTGCACCTCTGACATACGAGGGGACTATGGCAATTTTGAAAGGCAAAGGAGACGCGCGCTCTGACAGCGATTGCACTGTAAATCGCGTGTTCCCCGTGACCGCAAAGCTAACGAGAGAGGAGTGGGGGAGAGTCACTGAGTTCGCCAGGTCGAAGGGGCTTGCACGCGGCGAATGGATACGCGAGGTGATCCTCCGGGAGGTGTGCGGGGCGTCGGCCAGCGATCCATCGCTGGCGGAGATTCTCGGGGTCCGCTTGCTCCTGGTAAACGTGCTGCGGCCTCTGGCTGCAGGCCAGAGGCTCGCGCCGGAAGCGTTCGACAAACTGCTCGACCAAATCAGCGACGCGAAGCACCAGCTCGCAAGCAACTTGGCTGCTGCCTCTGCAAGGAAATAGGTGATAGCAGACGCCACCTTGGACTGACGAAGACGCGAGCCGTCTATCTCACCACGTGCGGGAAATCCAGCTAAAGGCAGGAGCAAAGGGCCAGACCTGGGAACGAGTATGAGTCCCTACCTGCCCCGGATGATGGGAGCATAGCCCAGCCTAGACGTGTGTCAAGGCCGCAGCCGCTAGCGCGGTGCCTTCGGCAGCCTTGACACACGTCTAGGCTGGGCAAGAATCATCCAACCATTCCGGGCAGGTAGGAGAAACCAGCAAATGCTAAGTGTTGCCCACCCTTGGTTTTTCGGTCCTGTCCCCCCGGTTATCGAGCTTGACAGTATGCCAGAACTAGCATATTCTAGAAGCGAACAATGACAGCCACTTCGATGAGGCCGCTACGCTTCATAGGGGATTCGCTGAAGGTGCTGCGCGAGTTGCCGGAAGAGGTCAAGGACGAGATTGGGTTTGCGTTGGAGCGCGTCCAGAGGGGCAAGATGCCGGAGAACGCGAAACCACTGAAAGGTATTGCACCGGGCGTCCTGGAGATTGTTTCCGACTTCAGGGGCGATACGTTCAGGGCCGTCTATACGGTGCGGTTCCCCAAGGCTGTTTACGTTCTGCATGTGTTCCAGAAGAAGTCCAAACGGGGCATCGCGACACCGAAGCATGAAATAAAACTTGTGGAAAGGCGCCTGGCGCAAGTGGTGGAAGTGGAGAAGCGCGCCGCAAGAACTTAGGTTGGAACAAGATGAATTACGCCAAACAGGGGCGAATCACGATGAAGAAGCATGGGTACGTGGAAGGCAGTGGAAACGTCTATGCCGACCTGGGTGTTATCAATCCCCAAGAGGCACGTGCGAAGGCTGATCTGGCTCATCGGATCGTTGACATCATCGAAGCCCGCAAACTGACGCAAGTACAAGCCGGGAAGGTATTAGGTGTGGACCAGCCCAAAGTCTCCGCCTTAAAGCGGGGCCGTCTCACTGATTTCTCCATCGAGCGGCTTGTTGGCTTCCTGCTTTTACTCGGCCAAGACGTGCAGATCACAGTCACGCCAAAACCCCATTCCAGCCGGAAACCACCGACGTTGGAAGTAAACGCGATGGGGGCCGTTGCTGCCGCTCGCCGCTAAGCAGATAGGACGAGCTAGATATGGTCTTGATGCTGCTCCAAAACAATGCGCACTAGTTGACTATGCGTCCGGACTCCGGTCTTGGTGAACAGTTGAGATTTTCGATCAGTTGACTAGTACAATCCAGCGTGCGCGTGTAGTCTCCTCTGTCGGGACAAAACGAGATGGATGGGGTTTTCTTCATTGGCGGGATTGTTTTGTTCATCGTAGTTGGCCCCTGGGTGCTGGTGTGGAGGACCGGCATCAGCCGCAGGCGCGAACGTGAGGAAGATCAAGAGCGCTCTCGAAGATTCGAGTCCCGCATCTCTGAGCTCGAACTCTCAGTACAGAAACTCCGAACTCAACAACCTGTTCCACCGATCGACGCAGCCACGGCAAAGCCATCGGAGCGCCCCGTTGCGGCTGTGCATACCACGTCAATCCCCACGCCGAGCACTACCGCCCCGCCACCGCGTATCGTTGAGCCCACCTCGTCGGTAAGGGTTGCCGAGAACTGGGTGACGCAAAAAACTGCCGTCACTCCGGCGTACAGATCGGCCTCGACTACAGACCGCGATGGTGCAGGTGATCCCGCAACCCCGCCTCAGCCGAGTTTCTCCATTTTGGAATCCCAACCCTCGATCACCGACCGGTTCAAGTCCTCTCTCGACATCGAGGAGATGTTGGGAACGAACTGGCTGAACAAGCTGGGCATCGTGATTTTGGTGCTGGGGATCGCTTTTTTTCTTGCCTACCAGCTCAAGACCCTAGGTCCTGCGGGCAAAGTTCTGGTCGGGTTCGTTACCGCTAGCGTAATGCTGGGAGCAGGGATCTGGTTTGACCGCGGCGAGCGTTACCGGATTCTGGCGCGCGCTGGGATCGGCGGCGGATGGGCGCTGCTGTTTTTTACCACGTATGCCATGTATCACGTTCCCGCGGCGCAGGTGCTGACCTCGCAGGCTTTGGATCTGGCGCTGATGCTAGCCGTGGCTGCGGCGATGGTTACGCACACGCTTCGCTATCGCTCGCAGGTGGTGACCGGGTTGGCGTTTCTGCTTGCGTTTCTGACGGTCACCATCAGCCACTCCAACGTGTACAGCCTCTCCGCCGGAGCGGTGCTAGCCGCCTCGCTGGTGGTCATTGTTGGGCGCATGCAGTGGTTCGAACTGGAAGTGTTTGGAATTCTCGCCAGCTATCTCAATCACTATTTGTGGCTGCGTCCCATCATTGAACCGATGCAGGGGAAACGGCATCCGTTTCCCGAGTTTGCCGCCAGCGCGGGAATTCTGTGTCTTTACTGGCTCATCTTCCGCGTATCGTACGTGCTCCGGCGGCCAAGCAACCAGCAACAGGAGCGCATTTCCACCGTGGCAGCCTTGCTGAACACGGCTTTGCTGCTCGCGCTGTTCAAGTACCAATCGGCGCATCCGGAGTGGGCGTTCTGGGCGTTGCTGGCAATTGGGGCGATCGAAACTCTTCTGGGCCAGTTGCCGATCACCCGCCGGCGGCGGAGCGCGTTCATCGTGCTCAGCACTTTGGGTGTGGTTCTGTTAATCGCAGCGTTCCCCTTTCGCTACTCCGGCATGCGTCTGTCGGTGCTTTGGCTGGTCGAAGCGGAGGCGTTGCTGCTGATCGGTGTGTGGACGAAGGAAATCATCTTCCGCCGTTTGGGGATGCTGGCTGCGGTCCTGGTATCAGGACAAATGATCGCCGTCGATGCAGCACGGATATACGGGAGACGCATGGATGGCGCAGATTTAAGCGCCGACTTCGGACTGGCAGTCGTTTTTGTGGTCGCAGCTGCCGTGTTTTATATCAATGCCCATTGGGTGCTGCGCCGCTGGGCTGATCTTTTCTCAACTCTTCTGTTTGGCGCCGAGATTGACCGGCGCGTAGTGCAGCGGCTGTCGTATGCTGCCGCCGTCATGCTGTCGATCTCCGGGTGGATCGCATTTCCTGAAACTTGGACGGCAGTTGCATGGTGCTCCGTGGGCCTCACATTAGCGCTCGCGGCACGCCGCTTTGGTTTCCCGGAGCTTGAGTATCAAGCGAACTTCTTGGGACTGGCGTCAGTGATTCGTGTGCTATCAATCAACCTAGAAGCTGACGACAAGTTTCATGGTGTGACATTTCGGCTGATGACGGTCTCGCTGGTTTCCGCGTTGTTGTACATCACGTCGAGATGCAGCGGCGATTCCGAGCTCCCGCGCGGACTTGTAATTGGCGGGCGTCATTTTTCTTTCGGAGAGCTTTCATTCGCCGCATACACATGGTCGGCATCAGTTCTAGTGGGTTTGCTTGCCTGGTATGAATTGCGGGCGATCGGTGTAGCCGACGCGTGGCTGGTGGTTGGCCTGGTCCTGTTCGAGTTCGGGCTTGCGCGCAAGAAGCTGAGCCTGCGATTGCAGGGATATGCGGCTTTTGCAGCCAGCTTCCTACGGATTTTCTTTGTGAATCTGAATGCGGCGGGGAATCCCGGTGAGGTCAGCCCGCGATTTTATACCGTGGTTCCTCTTGCCTTGGGATTTTTCTACGCCTATTGGCGACTGCACGAAAGCAGCGAGAATCTCTTGGAGGCGGAGCGCAGATTCAAGGTGGCAGAGATTTTCTGTTGGCTTGGCACAATCAGTTTTGCTGCGCTAATGCGATTTGAACTGGACGCCGATTGGGTAGCAGGCGCCTGGGCCGCCCTCGCTTTTTGCTTGCTGGCCCTAGCCTGGCGCAGTGAGCGGAGAGTGTTCCTCTACCAGGGGTTGATGGTGGCGGTGGCAGTACTGTTCCGCACTGTGATGCACAATTTTTACGAACGCAGTTATTTTCCTCCGCCGGATTGGGAGAGCCGTTGGATCACAGTGGGAGCGACCGTCGCTCTCCTGTTGGCAGGGTTGCCCTTCGCATTTCAACTTCGCAAGAAAGATGAGGTGAGTCTGGAGATTGGACTGGTTCGTCTCTTGCAGGGAGTGGTTCGTCGTCCAGAGCAGGTCTTCTTTTTCATCGCCGTGGGGCTGCTGACGGTGTTGCTTGCGACCGAGATGCGCCACGGCATGGTGACGCTTTCATGGGGAGTCGAGGGCGTGGCGATTTTTCTGTTGGCCCTAAAACTGGCCGAACGCAGCTTCCGCCTCACGGGGTTGGGGTTATTGCTGCTCTGCGTTGGCAAAATTCTGCTAGTGGACGTGTGGCGGTTGGACCCGCGCGACCGTTATCTCACCTTCATCGTTCTGGGCGCCGCGCTGCTGCTGGTGTCGTTCCTTTATACGCGGAATCGTGAGGCCTTGCGGCAATACTTATGACTCGCTGGATTGCATTCCTGGGCATTGTTCTCTTGGGCGTCGCCGCCGTGGTCGTAAGCGAGCGGCGGAAGGTGGACGTGCCTGCGAGTCCCGCCGCGCTGTTGTACCTTGTAGCCGACACTGAGCAGGAACTCGCACGCATGCCCGTCACTTTCACGCGGATGCCGGATGAAGAAGAGATCCGCATCGGGGATGAACTGGCACGGAGTTATGCAGCGCGCGTGGGGCAACAGGACATCGCGGAAGCTAACGTGGTCGAACATTACATGACGCGGGTTGGGTCGGAGTTGGCTAGCCGCGCTCATCGAAAACTCCCCTACAAATTCCATTACATTCCGGATTCCAACCTCATCAACGCCTTTGCGCTGCCGGGAGGGCACGTTTACGTTGGCGGCGGGTTACTGGCTCTGATGGATAGTGAAGACGAACTCGCTGCGGTAATGGGACATGAGATCGAGCACATTGACCACTACCATTGCGCCGATCGTGTGCAGCAGCAGGAAGCGCTTCGCAAGGTTCCTCTGGGAGGGTTGCTGGAATTGCCCGTCGAGTTGTTCGTGGCCGGATATAGCAAGGATCAGGAACTCGAAGCGGACCGTGAAGGCACGCGCTTGGCAGTGCAGGCGGGATATTCAGCCAATGGCGCCATCCGCATGTTTGAAACCTTCGATCGGTTGCACAAAGAGTATCAAGCAAAGGCGAAGACGCCGCAGGATGAGATGTCGCAACTGGCGCAACAGGCACTTGAGGGGTATTTCCGCTCGCATCCTTTGCCAGCCGAACGGATTGCGCAAGTGCAGAAGATGATCGCCAGCGAAGGGTGGTCGCCCCGTCCGGAGCGCGATCTGCGAGTGGCGTACATATTCCGTACGGCAAGCGCGCGGAAAGCTCTGGAGGCCGGAAAATACGCGCAGGCGGAACAACTTGCGAATCAGTCTCTGCGGCTGCGGCCCGATCAGCCAAGGGCCTTCCAGGTGTTGGGTCTGGCGCAGTTTGCCCAGGCTAATTTTTCCGGAGCCGCGGCGGCTTATCGCAAGTTGCTGGAAATCGACCCTTCGCATGCAGAGATTGTTTCCTCTTACGCGCAAGCTCTTGCGGCGGAGGACCGTAAGAGCGCGGCGCTAGAATTCCGCCGGTGGGCAGAGAGCACGTCGGGGCAGAAGTCGCGGGAAGTACAGGTTGCAGCGGCCGGCTTGAATCTACTGGCGGGGGATTCCGGGACGGCGGAGCGTTTGGAAAGCGAACTCAGGCAGAGCGGTGACGCGCAAGCGCCATTATGGACGGGGGACTTGGGTTGGTGGCACTACCTGAATGGGGATTACCAGGATGCAGTTGCTTTGTTATCGGAGGCACAGCAGCAGCGCCCCACAGATCTGAATCTGAGACTGCGATTGACGTGGGCAAAGATCGAGATCCGGCGCTACGCCGATGCGCTGCAAATCTTGGACGGTCTTGTATATGAGCGCCAGATCCCTCCAGAGAGCGCGATCGTCCGGGCCGTGGTCCACTGGCAGGTGCAAGAACATGACGAGGCGCTGCGTGATTTCGGTGTGGCCGTCGGAGGACAACCGCAATGGGAAAACTCGAATTGGGTTAAGACGCTCTATTCGCCTCTCGTAGAGCAGAGTATTCAGCAGATGCAAGCCGAACGCGAGCGGAGAAAACTGCTGCAAGCTAAAGCGCCCACTCATCCCTGAAGGCCAGGTTGTTACGTAGAACTGTGGTCCGACTGTGGTCCAATAACTGTGCTTTGGTGTCTTTTCAATGACTTTGTGTCGTTCCCGGCGGCGTCAAGTCGTTGAAATGTAATGCTGTCGTTTATTCGGTTGGGCTCATAACCCAAAGGTCGGTGGTTCAAATCCACCCCCCGCAACCAACTAACCTACTGAATCACCACGCCTTCGCCGACTGCGAAGGCTTTCTCTTGTGCCAACTTGGCCACATTTGGACACAACATCTCACCCAATTGTTCGGCCACCAGCCTGTCATCTTCCTCAACGGTGTGAGTGTAGACGCCAAGCAGGAGGTTCGATCCGGGAGCGTGTCCGAATCGCTCCTGGCGTATCTTCATGGGCGCATTGAGCCTGTCCATCAGGCTTCCGTTTGTGTGTCGGAATGCATGAAGCCCGCAGCGCCGAATCCCGAGGGATTCGAGCAGCGGGTGCAGTTTTTTAAGCGGGAACACAATCGAATAGTCAACGCCCGGACGGTTTCTTGCTCATTAAGGCCGTCGCCTTTTGAGCAATGAGGCCAAATCCCTTCCCTGCAGCGTCTGTCCTCAGGGCGACGAGTTCAGCGTGAGCAGAGGCTGTTTTTCCGAAATTTAGTTCGATATCCGCGTGAGCAAAACGAGCTTCCAACTGGTCTGGGGCTAAGCCGCATTTTGCGGCGTCATGAGCGGCTACGGAGAGGTTCTGAAGAGCTTCATCCTGCTGGCCGGAAGCAGCGTGGATTCGGGCATCGACAATTCTCATTGCGAAGCGATTGAAGACATTCTGAGACTTGGCCAAGAGTAATTTGGCGTCGCCAGCTTCTCTCTGAGCCTCATCGGATTTGCCTTGCGCGTGCAAGGCCTGCAGCAATACCACATCCGCGCCGATCTCATCGTCGGGGTGCCTTTCCTTGCGGTACTCGTCGCGGACTTCGCGGGCAGCGTGTTCGGCTTCCGCGGCATTACCTTCTTCGATCGAGAGGGCGGCCAGTTGCAGACGGGTTCCGGCTGCGTTGCTCTTCTGTTCAATCTCGGTGCGAATCCGGAGTGCCTCCTCCAGGTTCTTGCGAGCTTGAGGGAGATCGCCCTCCGCCATCAGGATTTCTCCCCAGTTAGTCATTGCGAGCGCTACATGGGACTTGTTGTTGATCTGTCGAGCGATGTCGAGCGATTCCTGTACGGCTTGTTTGGCACTTCTAAGATCACCATTAAGATAGTAGGCGCGGGAGAGGTGGGCGAGAATCTCCGCCAATGCGCCACGCCCGCCGAATTGACGCGCAAGGTCAACAGCTTCCCGATCTTTGGAGAGCGCTCCAGCAGCGTCCCCTAAGGCGATTTGGTCATCGCCCAGTTCCATCAGCGCCCCCGCGATATCGGGTGTGGCGTGGACGTCGTGTGCAATCGCCAGGGACTCCAGATGCATCTGTCTGGCCCCGGCGAGATCACCTTCATCACTTCGAAGATCGCCCAAGCTAGCCAGCGCGTTCATTTGACCAAGCTTGTTTCCTGAAGTTTTCCAAATAGAGAGCGCTTCTTCGTAGCGCTTCTTGGCCTCCGGTAGGTTGCCCATCTGCTGCCAAATGGTGCCGGTATTGATCATCGTTTTGGCAACTTCGCCGGGGTAGCCGGCGTCGGCCCAGAGCCGGCGAGACTGTTCCCAGGCCGCTAATGCCTTGTCTTTTTCTCCAAGACGGAAATGTGCGGTTCCCTCGGACAGTCTTGCGGTGGCCTCAACGAATCGTGAACCTTGGGCGGCTGCCTGATTCGCGGCTGCCACAGAGGCCGCCAGCATCCCCTGGGAATCACCCGAGATCTGCATCGCATAGGCCTGTTGAAGGTCAATACGCGGATCCTCATTCTGCGGCGGAGGCGACATCCTTAACGTCGCGATGGTTCCCAATGCGTCTTTTATCTTGCCGCTGCGAGATTGCGCCCTGGCCAGCCGCAAGCCGTATTCGGCGCTATCGGGGAAGAAACTTACCAGAGTGCGATAAACATCAATGGCAACTGGCCAATCTTGCATCATTTCCCGGTAGCGGGCTTCCACCAGCATGCGATCTTCACGGCTCAGGTGGCCAGATAGCTCAAACGCAAGTTTGGCCTCGTCCTTCGCTTTCTCGTCATAGCCCAGTGCCGTCCATGCTAGCGCCAGCGCGTAATGACCCAAAGCGAACTTTGGATCGGCCGAGACGGTTCCTTCCAATGAGGCGAGCGCTGCCCGCGAGTCGAGGACACGCAGCTTTGAAAGTCCTTGGGTGTAAAGGCGTGCCGCCACGGGTGTGGAAGGATAGCTAGCTTGTGCTTCGGCGGCATCAACCGGGGCCAGTTCTCCGATGCCCAATCTGCGCCGCAGATCTGAGCCGACACGGGATACCAAATCAAACAGATTTATCTCGCTGCCGGACTCGGCGACGGCAGCAATCGTTTCGCCCGTGGTTGCATCCTGAAGCCGTACATCGAGCCGAAGCTGTCCTCCGGAAGCTTTCCCCAGACTGGTGTAGCCGCCCACCAGCATCAGATCACTGCCCAGATAATTGTGCACGCGTTTAAGGGTGTCGCTGGCGAGTGTATTCGTTTCAGCCAACGAGAGGTCGCGTTCCATGCGAGCAACATTTTCTCCGGGAATGATGCGTAGCTTTTCCCCAGCCGAAAGTTCGGTGGCAAGCATCTCGGAGAGAGCGGTCGAGAGCCAGGCCGTGTCATCTCGTTTCGAGGAATTCTGGAAACCGAGGACGGCTACCGATTTGCGCAATTTCGGGCTTGGCACGGAAACTGGAGCGACCGCCTTGCTTCCGTGGTGGAAAAGCCATTCGCGCGAGCCCCTCCAATTAAAGACCAATACTAGAGTGATGATGAGCAACGGCATGGAGAGCAGAAGCCATCGGCGGGCGCGAAAGGTGTCTACGTCGGGTCCTGGGGGGAGAGCGGGTTGGGATCCCCGCAGAGCCTCCAGAGCGGAGTGCAGTTCACTGGATCGCTGGTAGCGGTTCCCCGGTGGTTTCTCCAAACAGCGCAGGATGACCGCGCTGAGACCCGGAGGAACGCTAGTGCGGAGCGGTGTCGGAGCGTCCCGCAGGATCATCGAACTCAGCTCAAACGCGGTGTTGCCGCGAAAGGGATGCGTGCCGCTGGCCATTTCGTAAAGCAAAACCCCAAGCGCCCAAATGTCGGTGCGCGCATCGGCAGGCTGGCCGCGCAACAATTCTGGAGCAAGGTAGGGCAGAGTGCCTACAATCATCCTTGATTCGGTGATCGGAGCTTTCGACGAAACCGCTTCCTGGAATTCGGTGTCCCGAAGGCGCGCGGCCAAACCGAAGTCCAGCACCTTGACGCGGCCTTGCGTTGTAACCACGACATTCGTACTTTTGAGGTCACGATGGATCACGCCGCGTTCGTGAGCATGGGCCAGGGCATCGGCAATCTGCATCCCGAAGCGAACGACCAAATCCGGTGAAATACCGTTGGTTCCTGGCAGGGAGCTGAGCGGCTGACCCTCCACCTGCTCCATGACGATGTAAGCCTCACCGTCCGAGTCCCCGACTTCGTGGATCGTACAAATATTGGGATGGTTGAGGGATGACGCCGCGCGGGCTTCGTGGAGTAGCAGGTCGCGCGCTGTCTTGTCTACGAGCAAGCGATCACCTACTACCTTGATCGCAACTTTACGTTCCAGGATAGTATCGTAGGCCGAATAAACCACACCCATCCCGCCTGCGCCGAGTTGTGCCAGGATGCGATAGTGGCCGAAGGTCTTGCCTATGGGTGGAGAGGGGCCCGCCATTGTGGGGCATGTTAGTAG
Source organism: uncultured Acidobacteriaceae bacterium (assembly GCA_963818865.1). Classification (GTDB taxonomy): domain Bacteria; phylum Acidobacteriota; class Terriglobia; order Terriglobales; family Acidobacteriaceae; genus Sulfotelmatobacter. The sequence continues at coordinate 132,257 of CAWFTQ010000007.1, read as the reverse complement.
CAATCCAGAGCCAATTCAATGGCAAAGTGCGTTTCCAAGCCCGCGGACCGGTTTCGCCATCGAAGTTGAATCTCGACTGCGTCTGACCGTGGGTCTAGTGCTGCGGTGGCTGCAGGTTCTTCATCATTTGCTCATAGATGGGAATCGACCAACTGCTTTTTACAAACCGCCCATAAAAGCCTTTACCCGTCGTGATTACGATCCTCGTCTTGCTCCCCTGCGCTTCCAATACCGCAGTTACGCTTTCACCGCCATAGACGCGGTTGCCGCTGGTTTGGCGTGGGCGCTTGCATTCTAGGCGATTGTCAGTCGCCTCCTTCACGTTGCAGTCCGCGCTCTCCATGGCAGGCTTCAGGGCCGCCATCACTTTGTCCATTTCAAACGGAACAACCTCGTCCACGTCCTCCGCTCCCACAGATTTCGTCTCGACTGTAGCCGCCTTGAACGTATTGATCCATTGTGTTCGCCTATCGGGTGCCAACTCCTTCACTTTTGCGGTGTAGCGCAGCAAGAACAGGTTATGTTTGCCGAAAATAATCCTGGCCACCTCGTGCTGATCGGGCCAAGACATGCATGGCTTTGCCCGCCACTCGTACAGGATGCTGTTTTCATCGTGTTCGATTACATTCCATTCGGTTACGCCGGGGCACTCCTTCTCGCGCAGTGTCTTCCATTCATTTAGAAAGTCTTCCGGAGTTCGTTTACCGCGCAGGCCGAAGTTCTGGTAGGTGAACAGCTCCTTCCAGTTATTGATGTCGTCGCCTTCGCGGACCCACTCGATGATTACGTATCCACGCTTCTCAGCCTGGTTCGCCTGCTTCCAGCGCGTTTCGATTTGAAAGCGCAGCTCTTCGCTCGTGCCCGCGCGTGCGGTCATGGCGACGCCTATAAGGAGACACAAAACGCCAACCACCGGAATCGCATTCCTCACGACGTTCCTTCTATATTGGCGTGTCATTCCAGCCATACCTACAACTCCTTTCGCGAACCCGCCGTTGGTCATGCCGTCTGCCCGGCTAAGGCAAGGTCACGGTTTCTGCGGAGAGCAGATTGGTGCACTGCGCGGTGGGAGCACCCGAGACATTCGCGCTACCGGTAATCGTCGAGTCCGGATCCGTGGCTGCCAACTGCCAGAAAAGTTGCCTACGGCGACCGCCTTCCTGGCAAGGCTGAGTTCCGATTCAGCTAACTGCCTGAATTCTTCACTTACTTTCCCGGGAGGAAACGGGCTCGGTAGCGAGTAGAGCAATTCGATAACCAGGATTCGATGACCAAGACGCGAGTAGTTCGAGGGGTGTGCGCCTATGAAAGAGGATCAGGATCAGCGGTACCTTGAAGTCGCTGGAGTTTGGTCCGCAAGCCCTCGCGGCTGATCCCAAGGATTTCGGCCGCGCGGGTTCGGTTTCCACTGGTATGCTGCAGAACCGAGAAGATCAGTTCCTTTTCCATTTCGTGCAGCGACATGGGAGCGACCGGCAAGGCCGGCGGCGACACCGCAGACTGGCCGCTGTTACGAGCTCGAATTCTTTCGTTCAGCAGATCGGCGCCGCAGGGAACGTCGGGGGACGCCAGGGCGGCTAACCGGGCCATTTCACTTTCGAGCTCGCGCACATTTCCGGGAAAACTGTAGGCCACCAATGCGGATAAACAATCTTCCGACAGGTGCGGGGTCGGCCGGCCGTAGCGTGCGGCCGCGGTGCGAACAAAATGTTCGGCCAGAAGCCGGGTGTCGTGGGGCCGCTTGCGCAGGGGCGGCAAGCGAAGGGTGACAGCGGAAATACGGAAAAACAGGTCGGCGCGAAATCTTCCGGCCTTTACTTCGCTGTCGAGATCGCGATTGGTGGCCGCGATGAAGCGAACGTCCACCTGCTCGGTGCGGGAGTTGCCCAGCCGCGTAAACTCGCCCGACTGCAGGACGCGCAGAAGATGAGGCTGAAGATCAAGCGGGAGATCGCCGATCTCGTCGAGAAAGAGCGTGCCCCGATGGGCGGCTCCGATGAAACCGACGCGATCGCGATTCGCGCCGGTGAATGCGCCCTGCACGAAGCCGAAAAGTTCAGAGCCAATCAATGACGCCGGAATCGTGGCGCAATTCAAGGCGATAAAAGGCCCTTTGACCCGCGCGCTATGACGATAGACAGCGCGAGCGATCAATTCCTTCCCGGTTCCGGTTTCTCCCTCGATGAGAACGGGCAGATCGGTAGACGCTATCTGGTGCGCGGTCTGCAAGACACGCTCCATGGCGGGGTCGGCAGTCAATATTCCGTCGGACTGGGTATGAGCGCGTTCCAGAGCCTCGGCGCGGCGCTGGGCCTGGCTCATAGCCACGGCGGCTCGCAAGCGTGGCGCGGCCAGCACGCAGACTTCATCCAGCAAGTTTCGCTGCTTTTCGGTAAAACAATTGACGACCTGGCGATTTTCCAGATAAATCAAGGCGAACGCTTCCTCGCTCGCCACCAGAGGCGCACACAAAACCGATCGAAGTGAGAGTTGCTGGATGCTCGGTTGCCTGCTGTAGGGCTCGGTCATCGAGGCATCCCCGATCAGAATTGCGCTGCCGCTTTCCATCACGGACCGGGCAATCGACCCGCTCACCGCTTCCTCCGCCTGGGAGAGCGCCTCACTGCGAAAGTTGCGTGCCGCCGTCGCGCGGAATTTTCCGGCCTCACGCACGACTACAAATCCACGATCTGCCCCCAGGCCTTCGATCAGGGTGTCGAGGAGCCCGGCAAGCAGTTCGCCGTACTCGCCTTCCTTCAGCAATGCTCGCGACACTCGATAGAGAAGACCGAGGTGTTCGGCTGGAGGATTTTCTCGATTCAGAGTCATGCCAAGGCTTTCCCTCGGGAATATAGCACCATCCAGCAATTCATCGTGTCCCCAGTCCGCCCGCTATCTGCTGCCAGGACCAATGGCAGCCGATTTGCATACTACTGGCTGGAACGAGATCGCAATTGGTTCTGTGAGAAGGGAACGCGATGAAACGTAACGTGCTTGGGGTCGAGTCGATTCAGGGGATGACAGGAAACCGGGCCACGGTGTGCCAGCTTTCTGGGCACTTGCTCTCATCGCATGCACGATACCGAGCCCTCACGGTCGGTCGTCGTGCTGATTGTCGTCGCTGGTTAAGGAGGGCAGTATGAAACGCATCTTGATCTTGATTTCGATAGTCTTCGCCGTTGGCTGTAGCTCCACCAATAACACCAATAACACTGGAAGTGTACCACCTACTTCCATGGCGGGGGCATGGACTGTGACGGGGAATCTTGCTTCGCAGAGCGGATCGTGGACTTACCAGGTATCGCTGGTTTCAAGTCCCTGCAGCGTAACAACAGCGGTGGGTACGTTCTCCGTGCAAGGCCCCGTCTGCTTCATCGCCAACAACAACAGTGGGCAGGGATCTATCTCCGGAAGCGGATTACCCGGCACCTCGAAGAATACGGGGCAAGGAGTTCTGATTGGCGTAGCCTCCAACCCGGTTCCAGCGGATGGGACATTCAACCTGCTTTTCGTCGAAGGGTACGCGAATGGCGACTTCGTTGAGTTCACGGGCAGCGGCACAATTGGTAATGGCACGATGACAGGCACTGGATCGTGCAGCCCGAACACGCCCTTGTGTCAAGGCATGAGTGGCACATTCTCAGGAAACCATCAGTAGTTGAGGCTGTCCGAAATATCATTCTACAAGGAGGCTCCTCATGACTTCGCGGTTCTGCCTGGTTCTTGTTTTCCTGGGACTTCCAGCTGCGCTCAGCGCTCAGAAGCAGCAAGGCTCATGGTCTGACCTGCGTGGCCTGAAGGTGGGCCAGGGAATTGAAGTGATCGAATCCAGCATGAAGCGCCACGGCGGAGAATTTGTCAGCGTCAGCGATGAGGTGCTTACCCTGCAGGAAAAAGGCTCTGACATCTCGGTAAGGCGCGAAGACGTCGTTCGCGTGTCGACCGCCTCCGGGGCCCGGCGCGGAGAGCATGCCGTGATCGGCCTGGTAGTGGGCGGACTAGCCGGAGGGGGAATCGGCGCCGCCGTCGGCTCCACTTCTAAAGGATGGGTAAGTCTCTCGGAAGGAGTTGGCGCGCTGGTCGGCGTAGCAATAGGCGCCACGACCGGGACGATCGTCGGCGCCACGATCCCCGCTCACGTAACTATCTATCGTACCGTACCGGTTGCCTCGAACCAGACGACGCCGCCTTAGACGCTGCGATTTTGACGCCACGCGCCATCGCGACCGCCGGCCCTCGGTGGCCCGATAAAGTCCGCCGCGGAAACGCCCAGACAAAGAAATGGCTTGCAAGAACTAATAAGACGCTAAGGAGAACACAATGAAACCGATCGTGAACTTAGTACACAAGCTTTCCTGCGGAAAGATCGCATTCGCCGTTTTGCTGCTCTTCGCTGCCACTGCAATTTCCCTGCCTGCTCAGACCTTCACTACACTAGTGAATTTCAATGGAGCCAACGGAGCAAACCCTGGCCGTCCACCTATCCAAGGCACGGACGGGAATCTTTATGGGACGACTTCGAACGGCGGAGCAAACAGTTCTGGCGTGCTGTTCAAAATGACTCCAACTGGAACCCTAACTACGCTTTACAGCTTTTGCGCAGAAACCGGATGCGCTGACGGCGCATACCCTGGCGCCCTTGGGCTGGGAACGGACAGGAACGAGGTGAACTTTTATGGTGAGGCCGGGGGCGGCGGAACGTTCGGCTACGGCACAATCTTCGAATTCACAGGAGAAGGCACTCCCACTACATTGCACGACTTTGACGGCACGGACGGCCGCGATCCGGGCGATAGAATGGTGCAGGTGGGTAGCGGCAACTTTTACGGGACAACGTTCTTTGGCGGCGACTCCAGCGAGTGTAGCGGCCTTGGCTGCGGAACGATCTTCGAAATGACTCCCAGCGGAACGCTCACCACGCTCCATGATTTTTGTAGCCTGCCAGACTGCACAGACGGGGCGGCGCTTTTTGAGACCCTGGCGCAGGCCCTTAACGGAGACTTCTACGGAGCAACATGGGCAGGGGGGCTAGGCAACGGCGGGACGATTTTCAAGATAACGCCAACGGGAACGTTGACGACTCTTTACAGCTTTTGCGTTCCGGATTATCCCTTCTGCGGTGACGGGGACAATCCCCTCGGCCCCGTGATGGGAAAGGACGGAAACTTTTATGGAACAACCGCAGTGGGGGGGGCCAACAACGCGGGAACGATCTTCAAAATCACCCCAAGCGGGACGCTGACCACGATTTATAACTTTTGCTCCCAGATCGCATGTACCGACGGCTCCACTCCTCGCGGCGGAATAATCCTGGGCAGCGACGGCAACTTTTACGGCCCAACCTACTACGGCGGAACCTATAACCAAGGCACGGTCTTTAAGATCACGTCAGCAGGCGTGCTAACCACGCTGCATAGCTTTGACGGCACCGACGGCTACTATCTCGTCGGCGGGCTGTTTCAAGCCACCAACGGCATTCTCTATGGGATAAGTGATTTGGGTGGTTCCGGAGGTGATGGCACGATCTTCAGCTTGAACGCGGGTCTGCGTCCCTTTGTGGAAACCGTGCCCACAGCCGGCAAGGTAGGGACGGAGGTCAGTATCCTGGGAAATAATTTAGCAGGCACTACTAGCGTTACGTTCGATGGAACATCGGCTATGTTCACCGTGGTGTCGAGTTCCGAAATCTCGGCCACCATACCAACAGGCGCCACAACCGGCTATATACATGTCGCAACACCTGGCGGCCCGCTGACCAGCAACGTGGCTTTCCAAGTGAAAAACTAGGAATGTGCCCGAGCGGCCGAGCTTGGCTGAATGAGGGGATGGTACTGACAGTAACATGTCCTTGATGGGGCAAGAACAACCTTGACTAACCATGGTTAGAAAACGATCGTTTGCATCTACTCCCGTGGCGATGACGTTCCGGTCGATCTTCAGGAGGCTCTGGAGTGGGTGGCGATCTTTGGAGACGCGCTGCGACGCCTGAGTGGAGCGGCAACTTATCTCTACTACGACGCTGCCCGCTACTGGTATTCCACGCGGCCAACGGTTACCAAGATCGCCGAAGAGCGCGCTGAGCAGATCAAAGCCGACCCTGATTCCGTGGTCCAGGAACTAGAGCGGCGGATTCGCCTGGATGTTCGCGAGCGAGGGGATTTTAATGCTGTCCATCCGCTTCCACAGAGTGGGCAGCACATCCCCGACGATTTGGACGCCCGGCTAGTGGTGCTCCGAATTGAATATCCACATACGAAAGATGCAGAAAGCCCGGCACGTGCCGCAGCTGCTGCATTCCTGGAGACACGAGGCACTTCTCCACGCTACTAAGGCTTTCTTCAGTTTTTGCTATTGTCCGACGGAGCCGTTTCGGTGGACGCGCTGGCCTCCAAAGAAGCGATGACGCACCATGCTTTGTCCCAGCAGTAACAGCATGACCACCAAAACGACTACAAACACGAACCGTCCAATTCCCCGCGAGGGTCGCTTCGATCCTGCAGGGTCTGTCGTATTCAAAGTTGTCATCAGAGCTACCTCTCCGCCAGGTCAGGCGCTTGCGTTGGGACCCGCGCTCAATGACCCGTCGTTTCCGGTGTCTCCGAAGAAATCACCCTCGTTCAGAATGCCTGTTGTGGCTTCCTTCCCGCTCGTCGCCACAACTGTGAGTCTTACCTTTCCTTTCCGTATATAAAAAACAGCGTCGGACGAGTCGCCCTGAGTAAAGATCGCCCGCTTCTTGGCAAAGTCTGCCATCTTCCTACCGCCGTCGATGGTCGAAAGGAATGTCTTGGTATCGAATTGACTGAGGCTCCTGGCCACTCCCGCCGACGTCATGATTGGCCCCTTTCAAGAGTTTCGAATGCGCATAAGACAACTTCCTCGGATGGAATCACTGACAACAAGGATGTCTCAAGTCCCATCCTTCCCTCAGACACGGAGGGCGATCTCCGCAGACCGATGGATGAATTACCCTGCCCGTTTCCATGGGATATCCGTGCGTGGAGCTTGCGGCGAAGGTTCGGATTCTAGCTCTCGTTCAGCTATTTCCTGACAACGCAGGCAGCAATCGGTCCACGGCGACGCCTCCAATCTCTTGCGCGGAATATCGCCGGCACAGGCAACACATATGCCGTACGTGCCGTCAGCAATTCGCCTGAGTGCCGCTTCGATCATTCGGACCAGGCGCCGACGCTGGCTGGTTTGCTGGAACAGAGATTCCTTTGCGACGCTGCCGATGGATTGGTCGCCAGTGTCTTGCGGAGAGTCAACATCCAACGCCCGTGTCTCGCTTGCCAACCGAGCGAGCAGCCGGACAGCATCTTCCCGCCGGGACTCAAGCTTCCACCGGTATTGCTGAATCTGTGCTTTTTCTATAGTCTTCACAATTCCTCCAGTTGTGTGACAAAGATTCCGTACGCGTGAGACGGTGGCCTTCGGGATCCCTGCTTTCGATTTTCAGAACCGTGCCGCTATAGGTACAGACTTCAACCCTATGTGTCCAGGTCGTCGAAAACCATTTCGGGTCGCCCCGAGTTCCGAAGATACGAATCAAAGAAACGAAGCAAGAACGGTGTCTGGCTGCCTATGCCCGCAAACAACAAGACTGGAATGTCAGGCTTGATCCGCTTCATCTCCGCACGCACCGCACTGCCTGTAGCATCCGGCAAGTCGTATTCCAGAAGGACGCCGTCAATATGCAGATCAGTTAGTAGACGCAGGCCTTGGCCGCCAGTTGTTGCCGCCATGACCTCGTAACCCGCTGCTTCCAGCATGTATTTCAGCGCGCCCATGTACTCGGGGTGATTCTCAACACAAAGAACTCTTGTGGCATTCATTTGTCTCACTCCTGCGTGTTTGGAAATGGGTTTGACTCTGTGCGGGACAGAATTCGTCGTTAGCATCGGATCTCCTCAGGAGCCTTGTTGGCTCTCACGGCCTCCCTGAAATCACGACGGACCTGCTCTTCACGCTTTAGGACTCGGTTGAGTTCCTGAACGATCTTCAACAACTCATCGGGATCTTTTGCCTCCAGTGCGGCGCTGCACAAATCTCTCCAGCTCTTGCGGTGCGCTTCAGCCATGGTGTGGTTCCTCCGAAACTCGACTTCTGTAGGGGATACCGCGGTTCACCGTCAGCGCTGTTGCAATGACATTCGCTGTAGCAAGCGAAGCTGCAAACCGGCTGTGGCACGAGGGGCCGAACCAGGAGGGTTAGCTGATCGGAGGAGGACGGTTGTAATGCCAACCCTCTTTCACGATTTCGAAGGAGGGCTCAACACTGTGAGTCGGGTGAAGCGAGACAACCGGTGGCGGAGTAGCCAGCAGAATGCTCGGGCAAATCGACCACTGGGAATCCTCATGATCAAAACACGGTCTATGATCATGGTCCACCGCCGAGTTGACAGCTAAACCAGTGGAAATGTGAGGGAGATTTGGCGGAGCGATGCGCACCGACAGAAGGCTCAGTGCGGCAATGCACATGATTAGGACGCGGTACGAAGCCAACCCGCGGCTGCTCTTCCGGATGGGCCGGACAAGCGACATGTGTAAACCTCTCTACAGCTAGATGATTTTACCGCCGTTTTGGTTAACCGGTAACGAATTTTTCTTGACTGGCCCCGAGAACCCCGCCAGCGAAGCGACGGATCTTCTTGAGTGAAAACCACCGGCTTCGTGAAATCCGTCCTACCTGCTGCAACAAAATGGGCTGCCCTCGGGGAGCCAGCCGCTTGCGGACACACGAGAACTGTCAGATGTATTGCCGGCGAAATAGAGAAAAGTTGGGAATAACGGGTTAAAACCAACAAAACAATTCTTCCACCGGGTCAAACCATGTGTTAGTCGAACCCTGCGAGGTCGCTATATCTTGAATTCCAAAATCAGCCGCCTTACACCTTTGCGTCCAGTGCGTGAGCGAGACCTCCCGGCGGCAAAACACGCGGCACGTCAAGGCGTGCCACGCCAATCCGGTAGTCGGCCATCCCCTAGTAAACGTCGAAGCGTTCCGGCGAGCCGAGATCGTAGCTGCCTGGTTTGTGAGCTTGCTAGAAAGGACGAAGAGCCACCCAGACCTGAAAATTGGCCGAGGGCTCTTCGCGATTCCTCAATACCAGCCCTGCAGATCGGATCTGGCTGTGCTATGCCGCCACTGCTTCCGCCGCATGCACTGTGAAGGAGGCAGGATGCGTCGTTTCGATGATGTCCTTCGCCTTAGCCACTTCTGCAGCCGTTCCGTGCGCGACCAGCACGAACTGATCTGTCTTGATTGCCGTTTCGTACTTCACAATGCTGTTCTTGGGGATGCCTATGCTGAAGAGGCCGGCTCCCAAAGCACCCAAAGCTCCTACCTCCACCGCGCCTTCCAACCCTGCCACGATCCACGCCACCAGAGGTCCAGCCACTAAAATTGGGCCGAGGCCGGGGATTATGAAGAGAGCAGATCCGAACAAAAGCCCCCAAAAGCCTCCCCAGAACGCACCAACTTTGCCCCAATATTTCATGCGGTCGCCGGTATTGTAGTAGCCGACTACCTGCTCATCGGTGTGGTAGCCCTTGCCGACGATCGATAACTTTTTCATGTCGACGCCGCCGCGCTGAAGTTCCTTTACCGCTCGATCCGCATCCGTATGAGTCTGATAAATTGCGACCACTGAATTTTCCATAGACATCTTCTTCTCTCCTCGGCAATTTGCCGTCGTTCTCGAACCATTTACATATCTCTTGTGGAACCTGCACCTGCGATTGCTAAATGCTGATCTGCTTTCGAGCGCTGTTTTTTTGTTTTAGCCGGCGCGAAGTCGAGGACCACGCGTGACGGCACATCGCCGTGCTCAAGGCGGTCAAAGATTTGATTAATCGAAGATAGGGGCTGCAACTCGATATCGGCTTTCACCTTGCCTCCGACAGCGAAGGCTAGAGCCTCTGCCATATCCTGACGGCTGCCGACGAACGAACCGCGGATGGTTATGCAGTTCGCCACCACATCGAAGAGCGGAACTGGGAATTCGCCTGGCGGCAGTCCCACGAGCACGCAAGTGCCACGCTTCCGGGTCATGCCGACGCCTTGCTTGAATGCGATGAGCGAAGGCGCGGTAATCAGAACGCCATGAGCTCCGCCACCGGTCGCCTTCTGTACGGCGGCTGCCGGGTCTCCAGTCTTGGCATTGATAACGAAATCGGCACCCAGGCGCGTGGCATGGGCCAGCTTGCCGTCGTCGATGTCGATTGCGCAGACGAGTAGTCCCATCGCCTTCGCATATTGGATGGCCAAGTGACCGAGCCCGCCAGCACCAGAAATAGCGATCCATTCCCCGGGCCGTGCCTCGGTCTGCTTAATCCCCTTGTAGGTCGTGATTCCAGCGCAGATCAACGGCGCAGCTTCCGCAGCCGTAAGGCCGGTAGGTATATGCGCAACAAAATTCGGATCAGCGAGGAGGTATTCGGCAAAACCGCCGTTCTTAGTGTAGCCACCGAACTGCGCTTGAGCGCACACTGTTTCCCAGCCAGTCAGGCAGTACTCGCAGTGACCACATGCCGAATAGAGCCACGGCACCCCCACCCGGTCGCCCTCTTTTACTATCGTCACGCCCGATCCAATGGCAACAACCAGACCGATGGCCTCATGGCCGGGAATGAACGGGAGTGTGGGCTTCACCGGCCAGTCGCCATGGGCCGCATGGAGATCGGTGTGGCATACGCCGCAGGCTTCAGTTTTGACCAGAATTTGGCCCGTTCCGGGAGAGGGAACGTCCCATTCCACGAGGTCCAACGGTTTCCCGAATCGCTCCACGACCGCAGCGTGCATCTTGAGGGGCATAGATATTTCCTCTTTGATTGTTTAACCCTAAGGAGATTCAAGCTTAACAACGGACCTCTCGTCCTTCTGAGCAAGATTGCTCACTCTCGCCCAGCCAGTCCGGTGTACCTTCCGAAGGAGGGTACATGGATCACAACGAGTCAGTGCGGACGTTGGCCGTCATCGCAACCAAGATTTAACAGCGAGTGTGCGAACGTCATCCAACAAATGTTTATCTCGCAGCATCCAGGCATGAAGTTAGGAACGAATGAGATACGGCCGGTTGCGGATTTGAGCGAAATCATAAAAGGAGAGCGAGCGGCGACGGCGAAAGGATACCTCGCGATGAGGGCGGCCGTTCGACCACTCCCATGACCACGCGGTCATTCACTCTCACTCTTGCTCGTCTCCGACGGCGTCGGGAAGCGTTCTTCAATCCACGCTTGCCAGAGCGGTGTCTCGCGGGCGACGGTCCCGGCCGCCTGATCGCCGTAGAGGTAGAAGTTTAGCGTGACCATGCTCTGGCCGCCGAAGTTGACGGCGCCAAGTGCGGCGGTGCCCGGCCCCGGCTTGTCGAGCCGCAGCAGCGCGTTGTACGGACTCTGGCTGACGTGCTCCACCACGCCGCCCAGCGCCGGAACGCCCGCCGGTACGCTCGCTGGAACCGCCCAACGTTGCCCGGCGCTCACGCCTTTCAGCCCCAGTGCCGCGGTCAGCGTTTCCCAGGCCTCCGCTTCGGTTCCCGCGGCAGGGGCCATCCACTGCATCATCGCGGAGCGTTGGCCGCGGAAGTGCGTGAGATAGATCCGCAGGATGCGGAAGAAACCAGGCCAGCCGGATTCGGTGCCTTCCAACTGGTTGTCCCAGTCGTCTGTGCTGGCGAAGAGGCTATGCACCACGCGGACGACGCAGATGCCTCCCCCGCGCGCTTCGACGCTCCACTCGTCGGCAATGATCGGCGAGCCTGGGGCCCAGCCAGGGGCCTCGGCGGCAAACCTCCGCGGCGGATCCCAGGCCGTCACGACGGAACTGGACTCCATGCCCGGGCCGAAGTTCAACTTCACCGCAACGGGCTTGCCGTCGCGCTCCTCGAACTCAGTCGGCACGAACCAGGACGAAATGCCCGGTCCGGTGGCGATGGCCTGCCAGACTTCCTCCGGCGTGCCGGGGACCTCGACTTCGACCTGGACTGAACGGCGTCCGGAAGCTTCTTTCTTCACGCTCATGATGGCTCCTTGTCCTTGGGATGGGATTTCTGCGGCAGAGGGTGTGCCACGACCACCAGGCGATGCGCGCGGCCGCCGGGGGCGGATGCATCGTGGTACTTCGAAACCAGTTTCGTGATGGCCTCGGCGAGTTCGTTGCTGAAAGCCGCCCGGTCCGTCGCCGACCGGAAGCGAACCTCGGTATCCACCGCCAGAGTCGCGAGGCGTTTGCCCGTCTCTTTCGCGCGACGAACAAGATCTCCCACCTCGCGGACGACCCGTGCGCCCAGGGCGATGAGATAGCTCGCGGACAGCCTATCGATTTCCCGATTCGGATCCGCGGCGACCGGACCCAGGGCGCTCGGCGAAACCACGTAGGAAGCGGCCGTCGCCACGAGCAGCCGTTCCGTCAGCCCGCCCCACTTGCGTTCCTCGGCCAGCCGTACCAGCCCATGCGCCTCCAGCCCGTGCAGGTAGTAGTTGACTTTCTGCCGAGTCAAGCCAACCCGCGTGGCCAGCGTCGCCGCCGAGGCGGGCACAACTAACTCGGAGAGGAGCCGACCCCGCATGGGCTCCAAAGCCACGGTCGCCGCTGCGGGATCATCGATGACTTGGATATCGAGCACGAGAAGACGGTAACATTGACAACTTTTCTTGTCAATGAGCTTTCAATGCTTTTTTTCACGAATTTGCAGCCTCGAGGTCGTGCCGCGGAATTGTGGTGTGGCGGCGCGGTCTCCTCGTCTGGCCGAGGCGACGACGGTCAACGCGGAAATGCGAACCACTAACCTCTTGAAGCGAGAGTTGTCGCCCTGGATCATTGGATTGGCAAAGGAACCGGATGCAACGGTGCGATACGCCGACGCGGAAGCCAAACTTTTTCGCCGTGCGAAACGATTCAACGACGGCCAGAAAGAAATGTCCTGTGACCAGATCATCGTTCAGCACTTCACCGGCAACGAGGAAAATGTGGTGATCTTCGAGAGCGGCGGCAAGCGACGAGTGGGCCGGGTAAGGCTGTTCATAGGCTTGCAGTCAGAGTCGGTTGCGACCACCGCAAACTTTAGCGAAGCCGTCGAACTACTCGACGCTGATGACGAGAAGCGACTAACTCGCGATCTACGACCACCTTGTGAATGCACGTTCCGTTCCAAAGAAATGATCGTTTGACCAAGCACCCATGAAGCGATGGCTTCGTGCCGATCCCACTTGGCCGCACGAAAAACGAGGGACTAACGAGGGACTCTCAGTACGTCTTTTGTGGGCTTCCCCGGTTTCGGATTAGGGAGGAGCCTATTTCGCCAGACGCCCTCTGCATTTGGAGTGTGCTTACGAATAAATGAAAGCAACCGCAAGCAGAACTCCGAATACCACTCCATGTTTCATCTCGGACCAGCCCAGGCTCCTGACATCCAGCGATTCCGGTTTTCGAAAGAACCACAGCGTTCCTCGAGCAAGTGCGGGAACAAAAGCAACGATCACCAAGGGAGGGAGCACCCGCCAGAACGATGCCAGTTCACCATGATTCGAAAGCGTTGTCGAAAGACACACGTCGCAGGCAACCATCTATCGACGTGTCCATAGCGAAGCAGCGAGTTATATTCTTGTTAAACTCTGCAATGGGTTGATAACCGACGTCATGCAGCGAGAACATTTTGCGGAAGAGACAGGCGTGGGTTACATCCGGCCCAGCGCTGCCTGGATAGAAGCTGCACTTGCCGGAGTTGAGGCCGTCAACCACGAGATCGGAAACGAATCGAAGGCCATACGCGATGTCGGCGGCTGTGGGCACGACGTATGCGCTGATGATCGCCGTGCTGCTGTGGAATTCTTTGGCGGAGCCTAGTGGAATGCCGGCGAACGTGCCGATATAAGGAATCTCAACGAATGGTGGCAGCAGGGGGAAGCGTGAGCGCGAGCGCTCGACAATCGCCGAAAAGGAAGAGACCTCAAACAGTTTTATGGAATCGACTCGCACGCGAGTCGTAGTGTCGTGGTTGGCGACGCGCGACGTGTTGAACGCGGGATCAGTCGCACCGGGGCCAGTATAGAGAGGGCCTCCTGCTGATTCATCGGCGTTGAGGGTCACTGCAATCTCCGCCGATGATGCGGTAGCGAGGCTGCGCGGTGTTGCGGAGAACGACAATTGCCGCCCGATCTGCGCGTAAGTGGTCTGATAATTAGCCAGCACGGCAGGAAGGGCTGAATATGCTCCGAACAGACCAGTCGCGCCCCCACCGCCCGAGGCTGGCGAGGCAGCCGAGCCACCAGTGGTCGTCGTGGTGGTCGTTGTTGTTGTGGTGCCCGTGGTGGTTGTCGACGCCGCAGGAGATCCCCCACCGGCGCCCCCGATTGCCGCCAGCGAACTCAGCAAAGCGGGAAGTTCGGGCGCTGTGCTGCCATTGAGAAAGCTCTGCGAAGTTGTGCTAACGGTGGTGGGTTGCCCGGAAATAGTACGGACAGTGACCAGGCCGTCGTTAAAGAACGAAGGTTTGTCAAGACCGAAGAGGCGCTTGACGCAGCAGCGCTCATCTGTCCGCGAGTTGAGACGTTCCACGCGGTATTGCATGTCGGCCCGCACAAAGAGCTGATACGTCCAGAGGTCGCGGTTAAGCGCATCGATCATAGGGCTTAACGCATTGTTAAGGTTGTTGGCACTCTGCGTGAGGTAATAGGCGTCGAACTCATGCGGATAGTGTTGGCTCATTTTGTAATTGAAAAGAAAGTCGGCAATGGCGGCGCGAAAAAGGCCTACGCCATAGGGGCCCGGGGCGTTGGCCTTGGGATCGTCTGCCGAGGAGAGTAGTTTCTCAGCTTCCTGTTTAAAGCATTGCAGACGGACCGTGGGCTCGGCCTGATTCAGAACCGAACCCAGTATTCTCCGAAGATCCTTTTCTTCACAGCTGGACCTACCGTGCGCAAAAGCGTAATCAAGACCCAAGTTGCGCCATAGGGCGTGACACTGCTTTCGAATCTCCGTGTCGGGACCTGCCGCATCGCAATCGGCCTCACGCATCTCGTCCACGGACTCCGTATCTTCTTGTCGGCGGTTTACCACGACCCGTCCCGCGTTTGCCCGTTGGGTGCTGCTCCAAATCGCTTCGCATTGTTGCTTCTGATCATCGACATCCGGCACTCGACCTCCGCAATCGGGCTCGTCTAGTATCTCCACCCATTCGCTGGTAGTCCGCGGTCGGTTGTGCGCCAGTATTTTTGGAGGCTCAGCTCTCTCAACGGCCTGGATCGCGTTACGGGTGACAGCGACAGGATTCTGCGCCGCGATAATCGTGAGCAACAAGTCGGTGAGCGCCGGTTTGAGCGGATTGAATAAACTGGTGTAGCCGAGGCAATAGCGGCCAGTGGCGCAAATTCCAAGCTTATCCCGGTTTGTGTCGGCGAGTTGGGCTTGACTCGTGTCGAGGAAGTTTTGCGACAAATGTTGTACATCGGTACCCGGCTCGCTCTGTTTAAACGTATCCGCCACAAAGCGATCCGCGATGTAGCTGCGGAAGGGTTCGTTGAAAAAGCCCTGCATGTCAGACTGCTCCTTCACGCTCTGCCAGCCTTTTAGAACTAAGTTCTCGAATTCGCGGTCGTAATCTGCTACCAGACCCTTGACCATATTGCTAAAGGCCCCAATCGTCTCCGGGCTAGCGGAAGAATCCTGCGTAACCCAGGCAGTGAGGATTGTTTCCGGACGCGGAAGATCGAGTTGGGCAAGGACCCGATTTCTCTCCGCAATTTGCGCATCGTCGCCGGGATTCGCGTCGGAGTATATGAGCAAATCCGGCGGAATCTGTTCGCCGATGCCTGCGGCGACTGCCATGGATGCCATGCTAAGAGGCGTCTGGGCAGGGGGCGCGGCGGCCGTTGCAGCCGATGCTGTTGCCGGCGTTGCACCCGCCGACCCGCAAGCGCTGAAGTTGCCGAACGCCAGTCCTGCGACTACGCAAGGTGTGGTATCGGAACTGATCTGAATATTGCTCCCTGGCGGTTGCGTAATCGCGATGGTCGCATTCGAGGACGGCGTGGGAGAGCCAGTTGCTGCCGCAGCCGGTGTAGAGCTTGCGGCAGCGCTCGGGGCGGAAGTGGCTGACGGCGTTGTGGCAGAGGGCGTTGTCGCAGCAGGAGAGGCGGACGCTGCGGCGCCAGGCGTCGCGGAGGCTGAGGATGCAGGCGTGCTTGCCGTTGAACTGGCGCTGGCCGCCGGGGAGGCCGCAGCAGAAGGCGAAGCCAGACTGGTAAACGCCGTGTACACATCGGAAGAGGACAAGAAGTAAAGCTTATGGCTCATCGGCTCGGAGACCAATTGCCAAGCCATTTCGCGGATATCGGTGAGGAAGTTCGTCCATGTGGTGCAGTCGGGCTGAGTAGGCGCAGTAACGCGTATCCAGTTGTTCCTGCCCACATCTTGTACGGTGAACTGGCTGTAGTTGAGGCCGCCGATTCGTGTGGCAAGATCGCCGAGGGCGCTGGCGTGGGGAATCTTCAACTCAACTGAGAAGGGTTTTGCAGGCGCCGGGGCAATGCCTAGAGAAGCGACGGTGCGACCAGCGAGTTCGCCGATAGCTTGTTGGAACGAACCGAGGATTTCCTTCTCCTCTGTCTTAAGAGGGAGACGCGTGGCGTAGATGAGAATCGTATTCGATCCCTGCTGCGCGGAAACGAGGAATGGCGTTGGATTTCCCAGCAGGGAAACGATAGTCGGAGCGTCAAGAGGCTTACTCTGCGAGGGTGCCGACGGCGGCAGAACAGGACATGCGTCGGCCTTGCTTGGGGGCTCGCCGCTGACCTGAAGGATAAGATCAACCGGTGCGGATGCAGCGTAGCCACATGCTTGACTGTCGGCGGGCGCGCAATCTTTTCTGGGCGCGGTGGCTCGGATAACCAGTGGACCGATTGCGTTGGCGTGGTAGTGAACGGTACGCGAACCGCTAAGTCGAGTGACCTTATCGGCGCCCAAAAGTATTTTCTGGTCCACAGGCAGGCCCGAGTCGGCCGTCGCGGATACGAGAAAGTCATCTCCAACTTTGGGATTGGTTGGGTCGCACTTGGCCTTTGACGCGGAAGCGCAGACAAGCTTTATAGTGACGTTCTGATCTTTCAATTGGGCCGGGCATTTTAGCTCACCCGGTTTCGGACAGGATGTTTGCGAATGCTCTAAGTTGCTATTTGGATAAGAGACCTTGGTGCAGCTCACGGTCAATTGTTCGCCAGTTACCGTGCAGGTTTCAACGAGGTATTTGCCGAATGGCCTGGAGTCATAAGGAATGCCTCCATGCGCGGTTACAGTCACAGCGGCATTTTGTCCCACGCAGGGCGCAGCCATCAGCAACAGACAAACTAGTCGTGAACTCCACTTTCGCATGACAGCTTCTCCTCAATGCTTTGTCGCGCAAAACTATGGGCGTCACCAGCGGACGCCCACGGACACCGGCACCAGCGTGGACCCGCTATTGATGGCCAACCCGTGATAGACCCGCACCTCAATGAACACCATGGCTCCATGCAGAACTTCGGGCGAGAAGTTGTTGCCGACGGCGGCATCAAGGACTCCCGAATTTGAGGCCACCCGGGCGAGCGAAGTCCCACTCAGAAGAAGCGTTGGAGCCGAATTCTTGGTATTAAAATCTACGCCGCGGCGCAGCCAACCGAAACCACCCGTCGCGTAGGCGTTGAAATGCCGAGTGCCGGCAAAGCGGAATGCCGGATCCAGCGTGATTGCAGAAAAATTTGCATGGGCGGATTTGGCGCCGGTAAGTTGAGGGTCTTGCGATATCGCGTAGGCAAGCGCAGCGCTCCTCGCCCGGAATTTGTCATACAGGTAGTCGGCATCGAGATACCATGCGTGACCGTGACCCGGTTCGACTGGGCGCGTAACCGCGAATCCTCCGCCGGCCTGAAAGCCCCAGCCGCCGTGGTTGAAATTGTCTCGGTCCTGGCCCTCTGGCGTAGCGAATATCCCGGCGGCGCCGACGGTGCAAGAGTGGTCCTGGCGCGGGCGCGGCTCCTCGGTGCGCTTCCGGCGGTTCTCCTGAGGTGGCTGCTCAGGCCCGTTCTGTTGTGTTTGCTGTGGCTGATTCTGTGCGTCCGGCGGCGGGTTCGGAGGTGGCTGTTGGCCGCGGCAGTCGACTGCCGAGAGCCACAACAAGGCCCCAACAGCGACCACCGCACAACCGAAAGATTTTTCGTACCTCATCGAAATCTCCTTGGGACCTTTTTCTACTGTTTTGGCGGAGCGCTGACTTTTGCGGCGATCTGGCTTCCCAGCCGGTCAGCATCCAGCTCAAACGCCGCCCTGAGCTTTTCCATACGCTCAGCACAGTCGTCGTCACATGTACCGTCAGCAGCACGGACATTCTCCAGCAAAAGGATCAGCCCAAGGTAGCGAGCATAGGTACCGCCGCCATAGTAGGTGTTAATTTGTGGAATGTTCAATAGGCCTTGAGGGGAGTCATAAACATCTCCTACGATTTTGCTTGTGCAGGCGAACAACTCACTCTTGGGAAGGTCCTGTTCGTCCTTTGTTTTTCCTTTAATTCCAAGAGTGTTCGCCTTGGCAACGGTGTCGATGAAGTTTGCCATGCCGGCAGCCGTCTGACCCTCGTCATCTGGCTGGCCCAACGCCCATTGGTAAACGGTCTTATCTCGCTTGCAGACACTGTTGTTTCGCGGGTCTTTAACCCCTTTTTCCAACTCCTGCAGCACATGCAAGAAGACACCGGGGGGCTGCCAGACCGGCTTGTCCTTGTCCGACGTCTTACAGATCGTCTTCGCGTTCAGCACGTCAGGATCCAGCGAGCTACATGTCAACCATGTGAGCGCGTCGAGAACGTGGTTTGTTCCATCCAGTTTGTCCTTATTAAGCCATTCACTCGCCAACGCCGCCTGTACGTAGTCTGTATCGTTGCTCGGGGGTTTGGCATCGCTCGCGGGTTTGGCATCCTGTGGCGGCGAAACGACACATTTAGGAGCGGGTTTTAGCTCCGGTTCTTCACATGGGTTGCTCTTAGTTTGGGCGCCGGCATCAGTCTGCGCGGCAAGCCTCGGGATCGCGACTGCGCACACTAGAATAGCGGCACAGATTCCCATAGCCCAGGCGAACTTCGGTCGGAACTGAGAAGTTCCTCGACTGTGCCGCGATTCTGGAAGCGATGTTTGTAAAGGCATGGATTCCTCACGAGTTAGAGCTACACTTACGGTTAGAACAATCTGATTCCCATTCGAGAAAGCCATTAGAAGCTCGTGGCGGAGCTTATATAACTGCAAACGATAACCCGATCATTCCGGGTCGATCACAGCGGTGACCTGCACATCACCGCAATTGCGTTACATGGCCCCGCGTTGCAAAGCGGTCCAACTATGGGCACTGCCAGTTCTCTGAACCTCGCAGTTTCGACAATAGTTCCCGCCGTCGAGCAATTCTGCTCGGCAGGGCTCTCCTAAGTTTGGGGAAGTCGGCGAAGTAGAAGCCCCTCGGTCTGTTTTCTCTTTTCCTGCAGAACCGACCTGCACGCCGAAGAAGGCCCCGACGACGGTATCGACCACGCCCGAAACCGACCCAACCGTTGCGGTCACATCTGAAAGCCCGTATCTCGGTTAAAGACCCTTGGCTTTCCGTCTCCCGCTTGCGCGGGGTTTAGTTTTGCTGAATTTTGTGGCGCCTCAGGGGGTGTGCACAGACGTTCTAAATAGCTCTTCGGAGAGAGCGCCGCTCGATATTCTCCTCAAGAAGATCTTTGATGTCGGTGATCCAGGTCACACACTAGCTGACCTGTTCGGATTTCGTAACAAACCTGTAAAACAAGGCCAAAAGTCTTAGAGAAACGCTGCACGCCTAAGCTCACTGACAAAGATACAAAAGCCGACCAACCGGACCGTGGATCGGGGCATTAAGCTGCCGATCGCTGTTGATGCACGTGCTCTGGATTTTGGCCGTATTTATTGCGCAAACGCGTTGACGCATCACGGGCGATAGGTTCGCCATGTCCGAACCCGGCCGCATCGAATGCAAGACTGGCAACCTTTCGCTGGCTTGCACGGCCTTCCTTCAAACTCTCGAAGCCGACGGGATCACCAAGGCCCATGACGTTCATGCACACGTCGCCTGCGAACAGCATTCGTCCCGGACGCCACAGCAGCGCGACCTGTCCGGCGCAATGGCCCGGAGTGTGAATTACTTCGATGCCGCCAGCAATAGGCAATATTTCCCCAGGGGTTAAAGGCTGGTCGATTGCAACTGGCGCGAGCCGTTCGTCGGGATGGTAGAACAGCCTGCACATCACTTGCCGCGACAGACCGGGTGCCGGTCTCAGAGGCCGAAAAGGACCGCCACTCTCAGCCAGAGCGATATCGAGCGGGTGCATGTAGGTCCTTGCAGCGGTTTCCCGCACGATCGCAGCAGCGCTACCAATATGATCAGGATGGCCGTGAGTGAAGATCAGGTGCTTGAGGTGGTCTGAGGAACGTCTAAGCCTGCGGATCGCCCCGAAGACTGCTGCCTCCTTATTCGGGAAACCAGCGTCGATCAGTGTCAACCCGTCGTCGCCCTCGATCAGAAAGGCGTTTGAGAACCCCATCGGGTTACGTGCACACCTTTGATAACCTGCTTCACAGCCATATGCAGAACCCTCAACAGATCACAGAGCAGTGATTTGAGAACGTCAATCGGGCAAATACTGTAAGTTCGTCCACTTTTCTCGTGCGCTTAAGCTCGAAGCTTCGACGAACTTTTCGACAGATGTCGATTGCCTCGACACTTTCAGAACCTTTCGACAGTACCCCTGCATCTGATTGGGCATACGCATGTCTTCTCTACGGATTGAAGGGTGGAGAGAGTGGAAAGCCGCGCCAGTCAAACCAACTCACTATCAGCGAGCGAGGCCATGGTTACTTCAACGTCAGCCTATCCAGTGGTAGAAGAGCAACGTTATCTCGCGTTGCTGCGTGCAGCCAACGCGATCGCCGCATCAGGTGACTGCGACTGTGCTTCCAATGCCCTGGTCGAAAAACTGAAGCAAGTCACCGCTTTTGATTTCATACACGTAGCAACGTTCGATAAGGAGACCAACAGCACGTGCTGGTCGTTGCTGGAGGCGAACGGCGAAAGAGTGGACTCGGCAGCGCTTGACGACCTTTCTTCCGAACACTCTCCTATTCCATGGGTTCACGAAACGGGATCGCCGTTGGTCACTAACGATTGGCGCCCGGAGACGCGATTTCGGACGTACAGTCTTTTCCTTGCCAACCACGGTGTCGCTTCAACCTGCATACTTCCCCTAGTCCGAGGATCGCGCCGTCTAGGCGTGATGACTTTAGGTCGATCTTATCCGAATGCCTACGATGAAGAAGAGGTCCGTTTTCTTGGTCTCGCGTCCGAACAGATTGCTCTCGCCATCGATGCGGCGGTGAACCTATATATATCCCAGCGGGTGCAAGATCGGTTGAAGTTGATCCTCGACCTCTCGAATCAGGTGGTGTCGAATCTCGAGTTCCACGATCTGCTCGTGGCTGCCTCTGCGAGTGTCCGCCGTGTCATGCATTGTGACGCCGCGGCGATCATGTTGGCGGAGTCTGAGGGTTCGCAACTGCGCGTGCACGCGCTCGACTTTCCCGAGAGTCGCGGAATCTTCACCGAAGGAGGACTCGTCCCTATCGAGGGTTCGATGCCCGGAGATTCGTTCAAGAGCGGCAGGCCGATCGTTGTGAACCGCCTTGACCTCGCGGAGATTTCCCAGGAGATGTATGCCAAGGCAATCGGGGAAGGCTTGCACTCGTTTTGCGACGTACCCCTGATCAGCAAGAGCCGGATGCTGGGAGTGCTGGCCGTCGCGAAACGCGAGGAGAATGCATTCGACAGCGACGAGGTTTCGTTCTTGATTCAAGTAGCCAATCAGGTGGCAATTGCTGTGGAGAATGCGCTGGCCTACGGCAAGATCGCAGAACTGACGGACCGATTGGCCCAGGAGAACCTGTATCTGCAAGATGAGATCCGAGGGGAGATGGACTTCGAAGGGATCGTGGGGATCGTGGGGCAAAGCTCAGCTCTTCGCCACGTTTTGAATCTGGTAGAGACGGTAGCTCCGAGCGATTCCACGGTATTGCTGTTAGGGGAAACAGGGACGGGCAAGGAATTGATTGCTCGAGCCATCCATGATCGCAGCAAACGCAAAGATAGAACCTTCGTGAAGCTCAACTGTGCGGCCATTCCCACAGGCTTGCTGGAAAGCGAACTTTTTGGGCACGAACGGGGTGCATTCACCGGAGCGATCTCGCAGAAGGTCGGCCGGCTGGAGCTGGCGGATCAAGGTTCGTTGTTTCTGGACGAGGTGGGTGACATTCCAATCGAAATCCAGCCAAAACTGTTGCGTGCTCTACAAGAGCGGGAATTCGAGCGGCTCGGTAGCACCCGCACGAAGAAAGTGGATGTGCGACTGGTGGCAGCTACGAACCGCAACCTGGAAAAGATGATTGAAAGGCGTGAGTTTCGCGAAGATTTGTATTACCGGCTCAATGTTTTTCCCATTCGCATCCCTCCCCTTCGAGAGCGCCCGGAGGACATTCCGCTGCTGGTTCGTTACTTCACCCAGAAGTACAGCCGCCGCATGGAAAAACAGATCGATTCCATTCCAACCGCCGCGATGAAGAAGCTTGCCGCCTGGCATTGGCCCGGAAATATCCGCGAATTGGAGAATTTCATCGAGCGCTCGGTGATCTTGACGCATAGGCATAGCCCCGTACTGCAGTTGCCTCTGGGAGAGATCGGCACTAACGGAAAAACACCGCCTGTTATCGGCTCACGGGAGGTCCACGATCGCGATGAGATCACGCGCATCCTCAAGGAGACCAACGGTCGAGTTGCCGGTCCGCAAGGGGCGGCCGTGCGCATGGGCATCAAGCGAACCACGCTCATCTCGCGCATGAAGAAGCTCGGAATCGAGCCACGCAGCATCTCCTAGCGCTGATGTCTTTCCTTCGGGCGGTCTCGGACTGACTGGCTCCCCCCTCGTCAACTGTCGAAGTCAATTGTCGAAGTAGCCATCGACATTTCTCGACACTGGCTGCCCGCAATTCTTGCTCTCACCTATCAATTTCAGTGACTTGCGCGAGTCGTTCACGCGACCTCGCTTTGGCCCGCCTGTTGCTTTGATCAGAAGCGCTGGTCGAGAGTGAGCAATGTTCAAGATCTCCATCGTTGAAGAGCGCAGCCAGCGAAGGCTGATGCTGGAGGGTAGATTGATTCGCCCGTGGACCGAGGAGGTTGAGAGCGCGTGGAAAACAGCCGGGGAAGATCTTCAAGCCCGGAAACTAGTCGTTGATCTGACGAACGTGACATACATCAGCGCAGACGGCGAAACCACGCTGATCAAGTTGATGAGGGACGGGGCGAAGTTTTCTTGCAGAGGCGTGCTTACGAAGCATGTTTTGAAACAGTTGGCTCGAAGGTGCCGGTGTACCCCTTGACCTATCGTTTGTCGAATTGCGCGGAGTTGAAACGACTATCTCGAAACAGAGCTAGGAGGAAAAATGTTCGGTAAAAGAAAAATCAGGAACCACATATCGGTACTGTACGCGACAAGAAGCGAATTCCGCCGAATATTCGAGAAGGACATGAACCGCTTATATCTGTTGTCGTTCTTATTGACTGGGGATCGCACGCTAGCCGAACACTGCTTTGTCGGCGGACTTCATAGCGCCCAGCAAGGGAGTCAAGTTTTTAAGGAATGGGCGGAATCGTGGGCGCGGCGGATGATCATTCAGAACGCGATTCGACTGATCCGCCCGTGGAAAACAGCCGGCGTCTCACATGCGACCGCAAATCCCAGTACTGGCAATGCACTAATACAGGATGCCGAAATTGCCGGGATTGTTGATCTGCCGGTATTCGAACGCTTCGCATTTGTGATGTCCGTACTGGAACGCTACTCAGATCAGGAATGCTCGCTTCTTCTCGGTTGCACCCGCGGCGACGTAGCGGCAGCACGAACTCGGGCGCTCGAACGACTAGGAGAATTTGCCGATCTTCGCAAGTTGGTGAGCATTGGCTCTTACCAGAAAACGCGACAGGACGACTCTGGATCTGAGCCGGATTTCACGGCTGTTCCCAGTCTCGCTGCTTCTGCATAACAACATCATTTCAGGAATGAGGATGGCAATGACGATGCTTAAGACTGACGTTTTCTTTCGTAATGCAAAACTCGCCCTCCTGGCGGCTGGGCTGCTGGCGACAATGGCCTGCAGTAGAGGCAACGTTCACGCAGCAGCGCCCGCGATGCCGCCGCCCCTGGTGACCGCAGTTCAGGCAACCACGCAGGATGTGCCCCGGTACCTCGACGAAATCGGCAGGAATGCGGCTTTCGAGTCTGTCACGGTGACGCCGCAGGTCAGCGGCCGCATCGTCGAGCGGCACTTCCAGGACGGCGAAAACCTTAAGCGTGGGCAGCTGCTGTTTGTCATCGATCCTCGTCCCTACAAGGCGCAGGTCGACTCCGCGCAAGCAGCCCTGGCACAGGCAAAAGCGGCGCTCGATCTGGCCAAGATCCAGTTCGTCCGCGACCAGGAAGTTATCGGTGAGAAGGCCATCTCACAGCAGGATTACGACACTAAAAAGAACACCGTCGACGTCGATCAAGCTCAGGTCGAAGCTGCGGAAGCCGCACTTGAGACTGCCAAGATCAACCTCGAGTACTGCTACATTCATTCGCCCATCGATGGGAGAGCGGGTGCCCGCCTAGTCGATGTGGGAAACGTCGTGCAGCCAAACACGACAGCGCTGCTTTCGATTCAGCGCCTCGATCCCATTTACGCGAATTTCACCATCACCGAGGGCGATCTGCCGGCGGTTCAGAAGCAGATGTCCAACGGAACGTTGAAAGCTGCGGTTCGCCTGCCTTCGGACACCGAAAACGCAGCCCGAAGCGGTCGCGTCGAATTCCTCGATAACGCCGTGCAAAACGGCACGGGCACGGTGAATCTGCGTGCAACCATCAGCAACTCAGACCATCATTTCTGGCCTGGCCAATTTGTGGATGTGAAACTCGTTTTGTCCACAGAGAAAGGAGCTGTGTTGATTCCGAATCAGGCTGCCCAGATCAGCCAGCGCGGACCATTTGTTTACATTGTGAAATCGGATGACACTGCGGAACTCCGCCCGGTGAAACTCGGCCAGCGCCAGGGCGATCAGGTTGTGGTGACCGACGGAGTGGTTGCCAATGAGCGCGTCGTGCTAGCAGGCCAGATGCTAGTTCGACCAGGGGGCAAGGTCCGCATCGATGGCGGCTCTCCTTCAGCGCCCGCTTCGAATGCCAGTAGCAAGAAAACCCAGAATGCAGGAGGACAGTCGTGAACCTCTCTGAACTCTTTATTCGTCGCCCAGTTATGACGGTGGCGCTGACCGTGTCAGTGATTCTGTTTGGCGTGGCAGCTTATTTTCGCCTTCCGGTCAGCGATCTTCCGGCAATCGACTATCCCGTGATTCAAGTGCAGGTCAGTTATCCGGGCGCAACGCCTGAGACGATGGCGAACAACGTCGCTACGCCGCTGGAGCGCCAGTTCATGCAGATTCCGGGGTTGGAGCTGGTGACCTCGAACAACGGTCAAGGATTTTCCAGCTTCGTGCTGCAGTTCGATCTCTCGAAGAGCCTTGACGGCGCTGCCACCGACGTTCAAGCCGCCATCACGCGGGCGCAGGGACAGCTTCCCGTCGATTTGCCGAGCCCTCCCACATTCACAAAAACGAACCCGAACGATCAGCCGATCATGTATATCGCGATAGTCAGCGACACGGCCACTGAAGGCCAGCTCTACGACTACGCGAACACGCAAGTTGGCGAGCGCATCAGCATTTTGCCGGGAGTCAGCCAGGTTGCGATATACGGCACTCAGTCGGCGGTGAGGATTAAGGCCGATCCGTCGAAGATGGCGGTCCGCAACATCACCCTGGAAGATCTGACCAATGCCATTAAGAACGGCACTGCCTACACCGGGGCCGGCCAGTTCGATGGCCCGCACCGCACTTTCCTGTTGCAGCCTCAGGGCCAGCTCATGACCGCCGACCAATACGACGGCCTCATCGTCGGACAAAGCAATGGCGCGCCGGTTCACCTGAAGGATGTTGCGTCATCCAGCGATGGCCTGCAGAACGAACGCATTGACATGCGCTTCTGGGTGCGCGGCTACCCGCAGCCCGGCGCAACTGTTGTCGTCGGCGTATTCCGCCGCGCCGGTGTGAATGCAGTGGAAGTCGCAAAATCCGTGCGCGACCTTCTCCCCACGATTCAATCTCAACTTCCCGGCTCTGTTGTAATCGTTCCGGCTTACGACCGTTCGATGACGATCGTCGGCGGAATCAAAGATGTCCAGACGACGCTCTACCTCGCGTTCGTGCTCGTAGTGATGGTGATCTTCGTCTTCCTGGGACGCGTCACCGACACGCTGATTCCTGCCGTGGCATTGCCGTTGTCGCTGCTGCTCACGTTCATTGCCATGAAAGTTTTGGGCTACAGCCTCGACAATCTGTCGCTGATGGCATTAACACTGGCAATCGGCTTTCTGGTGGATGACGCCATTGTTTTTCTCGAGAACACGGTTCGATTGATGGAAGAGGGCAGAAGCGCCTTCGATGCATCTGTGGAATCGGCCAAGGAAATCAGCTTCACCATCTTGGCGATGACGCTCTCGCTGGCCGCGGTGTTCATTCCTCTCGTGTTCATGAGCGGTTTGATGGGACGCATCTTCCGCGAATTCTCCATCACCATCGTCATCTCAATTCTGGCCAGCGGAATCGTTTCGCTGACCCTCACGCCATTAATGACTTCTCGACTGCTGAGCAATCGCGGAGAGGGAGCGAAGAAAACCTGGATGGAGCGCGTCTTCGGCGCCTTCGAACGCCGGGTGCTCGACGTTTATGGACGCTACCTCTGGTTCTTTCTGCGCAATCGCTGGATTTCAGCCGTGACCTGGGTTGTCTGCCTCGCAGGTACCGCATACCTGTTTTACATCGTCCCAAAGGCATTCCTTCCCGTCGGCGACAGTTCCTTCATCCGCGGCGTACTGGTGGCCCAGGAGGGAACGTCGCCCGACCAGATGCGCGCCTATCAAACGCAGGCGGAAAAAATCATGAAGGCGAATCCTGCCGTGCGCAGCACGTTCACCATGAGCGGATATGCGGGTTATATCGGTTCGAATCAAGCATTCCTGATTGCATTTCTTAAAGATCCCAAAAAGCGTGCCCCGATCGCTCAGGTAGCTGGCGAGTTGATGGGCGGAATCGCCGGCACCATCCCCGGCGTGGTGGCCTTCCTGCAACCGAATCCGGCGCTCGAAATCAGCACCGGTGCCACCGCCAACGCTCAGGGCCAATTTGCCTTCGCTCTTTCCGGCATTGATCCCAACGAAGTGTACGCAACCGCGGGAAAGTTGATGGCGAAGATTCACGAGTATCCCGGATTCCTCTTCGTCAATTCCGATCTCTACAATCACACCCCAAACTTGCAGGTCGATATTCTCCGCGATCAGGCAAAACTTTATGGCGTGTCGGAGACCCGTATTCTGACTCTTCTGCACGATGCCTATTCGGAAAACTACAGCTACCTAATTAAGAAGGCGACGGATCAATACCAGGTAATTCTTGAAGTTTCCGATAACCAGCGCTCTGCTCCGGAAGATTTGAGCAAGCTCTACATCAAGAGCGATGACGGTCAACGCATGGTTCCGCTCAATGCGGTCACCAGTTCGCATCCCGTCATTGGGCCGCAGGCAGTCAACCACATCAATCAATTCACCAGCGTCACCATGTTCTTCAACTTGAAGCCGGGATATGCCATCGGCCCGGCGACCCAGTTCGTAGAGCAGACGGCGAAACAGATTCTTCCCCCCGGTATTCAAGGATCGCTGCAAGGTGAGGCCCTGGTTTTTCAGAACACGGTTTCCGATTTGGCGATCCTCATGGTCGTCGCGGTGTTCGTCATGTACGTGATTCTCGCGATTCTTTATGAAAGCTACCTGCACCCAATCACGGTGCTTTCATCGTTGCCGGTGGCGCTGCTCGGCGGATTGCTGACGCTTTGGCTATTTGGTGCAGAGGCTTCCCTCTACGCCTACATCGGCATGTTCATGCTAATGGGCATCGTCAAGAAGAACGGAATCATGATCGTTGATTTCGCGGAACAACGGGTCCGGCAAAGAATAGCTGACGACCAGGCAATTCACGACGCCAGCATGGAACGCTTCCGGCCGATCATGATGACGACAGCAGCAGCGTTGCTCGGCGCGCTTCCCATCGCGCTCGGTTACGGTGCTGACGGCTCGTCACGGCGGCCACTGGGTCTCGTCGTGGTCGGGGGTTTGATTGTTTCGCAGTTCATCACTTTATTCGTAACTCCGGCCATCTATCTCTACCTGGAGGAATTCCAGGAGAAGGTGCTGGATCGCATACCTTTCCTGCGCTCTACGCGAAAGCCCGCTCAGCCGGCGATTCCAGCATTCGCGCTGCAGGAAGGAAGTGGAGATTAATCACATGAATCTTCTTAAGAATACTTATCTTTCTCTGGGCATTCTGCTCGCTATAACCGGGATGATCGGTTGCGCTGTCGGTCCAAACTACCGGCGTCCGACCGTCGATGTTCCGGTCACGTATCGTGACGCGACGCCTGACTCCTCGGCTGCTCGGAATCCTCAGACTGACCAAACGAAGCCACACCAGCAGCCTGCGGGATCGTCGGTGCAAACCCCGTCTGCCCAATCTCTGGGTGACGAAAAATGGTGGGACGTGTTTCAGGATCCTGAACTTCAGGCGCTGATTCGTACCGCTCTCAAGAACAACTACGATGTGCGCATCGCCGCGACGCGAGTTCTCCAGGCGCAGGCGCAACTCGGAATTACGCGTGCCGACCAGCTTCCGTCCGTGAGTGCAGGCGGCAACGTCACGAGCGTGCAGAATCCCAAGCTCGGTCCAATTCCTGCTTATGAACTCACCCAGGGAGAAGTTGCCGCATCTGCCGCCTGGAATCTGGACTTCTGGGGAAAGTATCGCCGCGCAACCGAAGCAGCGCGCGCCAATCTGTTGGCCAGCCAATGGGCGCAAAAAGAAGTCATGGCGACTCTGGTCGCCAACCTGGCAACCTCTTACTTTCAGCTTCGCCAACTGGATCTCGAACTGGAAATCTCCAGGCGCACGTTGAGTTCACGTAGCAACTCTCTCCAGTTGACCCAAACTCTAGAGCAGCATGGCATCAACTCGATGTTAGATGTTCGCCAATCCGAGCAACTGGTATACACCGCTGCGACCGAAATACCAGATTTCGAGCGGCAGATCGCTCAACAGGAAAACGCCATCAGCATACTTCTCGGCAACAACCCCGGCGACGTTCCTCGAGGACTGAAATTGACCGAACAACCACATGCTCCCGAGGTACCGGTTGGCGTTCCCTCGTCGTTACTGGAGCGGCGGCCGGACATTCGCGAGGTGGAAGCAAATCTGATTGCCGCCAACGCGCAGATCGGCGTCGCCCGGGCCGCGTACTTTCCGCAAATATCGCTTACCGGAACTGCCGGCTACGAGAGTCCAGCTCTCACAAATCTGTTCACCGGCCCGGCCGGTGTCTGGAATCTGGCGGCATCTTTGACACAGCCCATCTTTGAGGGAGGAAGGCTCAAATCGAACGTTCGCCTTACTGAAGCGCAGCGCGAGCAGATGGTCTTGACCTATCAACAGACGATACAAGGCGCCTTCCGCGATGTCTCGAATGCGCTGGTTGCTTACCGCAAGGATCAGGAGTTTACAGCTCAGCAACAGCACCTGTTCGAATCGGCACAGGATGCGGCGCGACTGTCAGAGGTTCGCTTCAAGGCAGGGACTACCGATTACCTGGAAGTGTTAACCAACGACACGAACTCGCTTACGGCAGAGCTGGGACTGGCGCAGGCGCGAGGCAACGAACTCATCGCTCTGGTCCAGCTCTATCAGGCTCTTGGTGGAGGTTGGCAATAATGACTGAGAAGGAGAAACAGAATGACGACTCTAATGCAGCAACATCTCTCAAAGAGAACCAACATGAACAGTCTTGACTCTATGTTAGAACGTAACAAAGACTTTGCCGCCCAGCGGTCTGCTTCAGGCACACTTGTGTCCGCGCTTCCGCGGGCGCTCCCAAATGTAAAGGCGATCATAATCGGTTGCGCTGATATGCGTGTGGATCCGGCCCATGTACTTGGAATTAAGCCGGGCGAGGCCGTTGTGATGCGTAACATCGGCGGTCGAATCACGCCAGGGTTGTTGGAGCAATTGGGACTACTTGGGCGAATCGGTGAAGTTGCCGGAGAGACTCCTGGAGGCGGCGGGGAGTTTCACATCATCGTACTCCACCACACCGATTGCGGCATCACTCGCCTCGCCGGCGACACCGACATGCTAACGCGCTATTTTCAAATACAGGAAGGGGAGCTCAAGACAAAAGCGGTCACCGATCCCCAGGCGGCGGTTGCCGTCGACGTTGCTTTGCTCCGGGCGATTCCGGCGTTGCCGGCTGAGTGGCTCATATCAGGCCTGGTGTATGACGTGGCGACCGGGCTTGTTGAGATCGTCGTGCCGCCAGCGCCGATTCGTGCTGCGCCAATTTCAATGGATCAAGGTCGGAGCAGTGGCGTTTCCCGCGTTGCATGACGCGCCTAGCAGAGACTTCAGAGTTTATTGAGGAGAGTCGTCTTGAGAGAATCAATCGCGCCGTTCCCGAATGACGGGCAACTCCTACCTATCCGGTAAAGGAAGAGTTGTCGACAATCCGGCAGTTGTCCGTGGGCCAGAAGCCCGGCCCCGGTGAACAACTCCCGTTTGGGCGAGCAGCCAGCGCAATGAGGTGACCCTTCTTGCCGTGGCGCGCCAAGAGGAATGGCGTTTCGAGGAGGTTAGCGCGCGCGGGCCCGCCACGGCGACATGCGGCTGAGCATCCCGTCTCGCACAATCAGCGTGTGAAAGAGAATGGCTCCAAAATGGGCGACGAATGCTAGGAATAGGAGATAGGCGAGAAACGTGTGCGTCCTCCGCAAGGCCGCGTACAGCATCACGCTGTGCGGAAGGATGGGAAAAAGATGAAGTGAACCGAACAGGACAATCGGATACCGAGCCGCCGACAACATCCCCCAGCCGACCAGCGGCAGCACAAACAGCAACGTGTACAACAATACCTCGGATGCGTGTGCGATGAAGCGCTCCTGCGAGGACATGGTTGCCGGAAATGGCGGCAGAGTACTGAACTGGCGATTCACGAAGCGAATCACGACCTGTGACGCGGTCAGGGTGGGCCATCGCCAAACGGAAGCCGGTCGGGGCACCATAATCGAACACATACAATGCATAGCGATCGATCTTGAGTGCTTCCGTGAAGGCCTCGATTGTCGTGGCCAATCCGTCGAACGAGTAAACATACTTTCGTTCGGCCGGAACCTCCGTAAATCCAAAGCCAGGGAGATCCGGCGCGATGACGCGGTAACGATTAGCGAGGCGTGGAATCAGTTCGCGGAACATGAACGATGAAGCCGGGAATCCATGCAGCAAGAGAATTACGGGCGCCGCAGGATCGCCGGCAGCCCGATAAAACACTCGGACGTCATGGGCTTCGACTTTGTGGATGGAAGTAGCAGGCACGCTAAACTGGGCTTCGGCTGCACGGGACGATACGTCGAGTGGCTCCGCCTCCAGGGTGACGCGCTTTGTCGCTTTTGATGAAATTGCTCTACTCATAAAGATTAGTCCTCATTCCTCAGGGTTGATTTGCTGTTCAGGGACTTGCCGGTAGAGACCCTGAAAGCAGGTCTGTCGTGAAGCTTTTGCTGTCCCACGTCGGTCTCAATATAGTGCTCAAGGTGCGCTTGAGCCGCTTGCAGAGCTCTGGGGTCGCGTTCAAGGCGACTAACCATCAACGCCCCTTCGAGAGAGGAAATGATCAATGTTGCCAACGCTACCGGATCGACACCAGGCCTGATCTCCTTGCGCTTTTTCCCCGCGGTAATGATTGAAACAAGGTGCGCACGCCACACTCCAAGTGCTTTGAGAGCGCTTGCGCGAAGAACGGGGTTGCCGTCGTCGGCATCGATTGCAGTGTTCAGCAACGGACAACCACCGGGCACCGATGATCGACGGCTGACAAAGTTCGCGATGATCTGCTTCAATTTATCGACGCTGTTCGCGATCGAGGCGAGATCGCGCATGCGCGCGTCCCAGGCCGCTTTCCAGGCATAGTCGAACGCCTCGGCAGCCAACTCTTCTTTGCTCGAAAAGTGGCGATAAATACCACCTTTTTCCAACCCCGTGGCTTTCATCAACTCCGAAAGTGAGCTCCCGTCGAAGCCGTGTTGGTTGAACATGGCGGCCGCCTGGGCCACAATTCGTTGCCGCGTCTCTTCACCCTTCGACATTCGCACTCCTCTGGAACCGAGAGACCTACCGGTCTCTTTCATTAGAACATGGGAACTCAACGCACTTTGACCTCGGGCTCAACCGACATGCCCGGCCGTAGCAGGTGTTGCGGATCCTGATCAGGGTTAAAACGAATCCTCACTGGCAGTCTCTGCACAACTTTCACAAAGTTGCCACTTGCATTTTCCGGCGGCAGAAGGCTGAACAACGTGCCGGCGGCTCCGGGAAGGTTCTCCACCGTTCCTTTGTAATCTCGACCGAACGTATCCACGTGGATGCTCACCGGCTCTCCCGCACGCATGTACTTGAGCTGCGTTTCTTTGAAGTCCGCCGTCACCCAGATATCGTCAACGGGAACGATGGCAAGCAGGCTTTGTCCTGGCTGAATTCTCTGGCCGAGCTCGACCGTTTTGCGGCCAATGACTCCGCTGACCGGAGCATAGATTTTCGTATAACCGAGATTGAGCTCGGCCGTGCGAACGTCCGCCTTGGCCTGGCTCACCTGGCCCGTGCTCGACTCAGATTTTGCCTGCGCCTCGCTCACTTGTTGTGGGGCAGTGCGGGCAGCTTGGACTTGCGCCTCTCGCTGAGCAATCAGGCTGCGCAGTTGGCCGATCTTGTGTTGCTCGGAAGTAACCATGGCGCGATCGGCTTCGAGCGCCTGCGCATCTGCGAGTGCCTCTGCTTCGTGGGCATCGTACTCCAACGGGGAGACTACTCCGCCCTCAAGCAGCCTTTTGTACCGGATGCGGTCCCGTTCGGCGCGAGCAGAAAGGGCCTCATCCTGTTTCACTCTGTGTTGTGCGGCGGCTAGATTGGCCTCTTCGGAATCAACCGCGGCAATTGCCTCATCGCGCGCCGCCTCCGCTAGACGGAGTTGGCTGAAGGCGCTGGCGTTGGTGATCGGCACGTTGACCCCAGCGGAGCGAGCCTCTCCTTCCTTTGTGGTAAGGTCTGACTCGGCATGTTCTAAGGCTGCTTGGTAGTCATTGGGGTCGAGCTCAACTAGAAGGGTTCCTGACTGGACGTACTGATTGTTTTCAACTTGCGGATTGAGATATCGCACGGTGCCGCTGATCCGGCTGGAAACAACATTGATGTGGCCGTCGATTTGAGCATCATCCGTCGTCTCGAAATGCCGTGCATGAAGCCACCATGAGATGCCGGCAACCGCGGCCAGAGCGGCGGCAAGAAAAACGAGTGTCCGGCGAGGAACGGGCTTTCGCTTCGGTTCCGCGGGGCGAGATTTCAGCACCCGAGTCTTGAATATTTGAGCGGCCTCGCCCTCCAAGGTTGAGGAGGTCTGCGGATCATCCTGAATAGTGTCGATTACATTTGCCATAAATCTCCCTCCGTTGAAAATTTAGTGTGCCGCCCCATCCCCACCCTGATTGAACTTTCGAATGAAAATCGCGAGTACAGGTCCGGCCAGAGCGACCAGGCCGAGCAACCAGAAGCAATCGAGGAATGCAAGGATGCTTGCTTGCTGCTGCACCACGGCTTGAACCTGCGCCACGGCCCTCACAGCGGCATCAGCCGCGGAATAACCGTGATCGACAAAGCGGTTCGCAATGCCCGCTGCACTTTCCGAAAAGGTCGCGTGGAAGTTCGTGATGTGCGTGACTAGCACCGATTGATGGTACTGAGCGCGGCGCGCAAGCACGGTCGTCACGAACGCGATGCCGAAGCTACCACCTTGATTCCGGAAGAGATTCGTGAGACTCGACGCCTTATTGTTTTTGTTCTTCGGCAAATACGAGTAGGCAAGTTGGCTGGTCGGGACAAACAGGAAGGCAATGCCAAAGCCCTGTACGATGCGTGCCGATGCCTCTCTCCCGTAGTTCGTGGCTAAATTGAAGCTGGCGAAGTACCACATCGCGCAGACGAGCACGCTGCTGGCGCAATTCCCAGATCACCGCGGCGACCAGAGCAACGATGGCAATCACGAAGAACGTCACAATAAAGTCGCTCTCAAACCAGTCGAGCCTCTCACCGCGATCGAGCACAACTTCAAGGCAGGAGAAACCAATCGCAATCAACAGGATTCCAAGGTAGTCAACCTTCATCCGTCCGGCCTGGCGTGCAGCTTCTACTTCCCGCTTGAATTCCGGGGGGTCGGACAACAAGCGGCTCGTCAGAACCAGCGAAATGATCCCGATGGGAACATTAATAAAGAAGACCCATCGCCAGGAGAAGCTGTCGGTGATCCAACCGCCGAGGGGTGGTCCAACGGCAGGGGCCGTCACAATCGCCATGCTGTAAAGCGCAAAGGCCGCGGCGCGTTTCGAGGCCGGAAAAGTATCTACCAGGATCGCTTGCTCAACTGGGGCCAAGCCTCCGCCGGCAATGCCTTGAAGGACGCGGAAAAAGATCAGTAAGCCTAAACTTGGCGCCAGCCCGCACATCAACGAACTCAAGCTGAACAGTGCAACACAGGCCATGTAGTAGTTTTTGCGGCCGAATACACGGCTGAGCCACGCGCTCAAAGGTAAAACTACGGCATTCGCAACCAGATAGCTGGTCAGCACCCAGGTGGCTTCGTCGTAGCTCGTGGCGAGACCGCCGGCAATGTGAGGGAGGGAAACGTTCGCGATGGCTGTATCGAGCAACTCCATGAACGTCGCGAGCGTCACTGTGATCGCAATCAGCCATGGATTAACGGCTTTTGTCCGGTCAATCGCCGCCGGGAATGCTAGGGTCGCCGCCGCCATGTGTCCTCCGTTGCAATACTCAGATGGCGGAAGAGACCGATCGGTCGCAACTTATCTTGCGGCTCCTTCGCGGCGATTCAAATTCCGTCATAGCGTGAATACCCGCGCTTTGCCCAATAGTCCGCTGGTTCGTCCCTCGTATAGCTAATACTGCGTGGCATACTCACCCGCTGGGACAGACGTTGATCGTGACCGCAGGCTGCGGTCGAGTCCAGCGCTGGGGCGGCCCGATCGAAGAAATCCGTCCCGGTGATGTTGTCTGGTTTCCTCCCTCTGAAAAACACTGGCACGGCGCAGCTCCCACGACGGCAATGACCCACATTGCCATCGTGGAGAAACTTGACGGCAAAAGCTCCGATTGGATGGAGAAGGTCACCGACGAACAATACGGAGCCTGAAAAGCAACAAACAGACGAGGGAACTATCGGGGCCGCACTGAGGGCGGCGGGAAAACTTTACTTGGTTACTGCAATCGGAAATAGCAAAACTGGCATCGCCAGCGAACTCGCGGCGCGGCTGGGATGGAAGCTTTGGGACCAGTTGCTGACGCAAGAGATCGCCCGATGCGCGCATTGCGACCAGTCGGAGGTAAAGCGACGTGAAGAGCGCAGGGACCCCTTCTATTATCGTCTACTCAAGTCCTTCACGCTCGGAAGTTATGAGGGGAATTCAAGTGTGTACCCGGTAGAAACCCTCGATGCCGACAGTATTGTCAAGACATCCAAACGGGTTGTCGAGGAAGCTGCCGCAGGCGGCGACTGCATAATCGTTGGGAGAGGATCGCAACACTTTCTGCGAGACCGTGACGATGCTCTTCGGTTTTTTCTCTACGGTTCCAAAGAGGCAAAAATACGGCGCTTGATTTCTGAAGGTCGAGACGAGGCCTACGCACAAATGCTGGTCGATACCGTCGACCGCGAACGTGCCGCTTTCATCAGGAATTACTTCCATGCCGACTGGCCCAACGGTCCCTCTATCATGCAATGGTCAACACTGACGCTGGGAGCGAGACGGTGATCCAGGCGATCCTGAGTTTTCTGCGAGGATCCGACAAAGGGCTAGGGATATCGCACTCAGAAACCCTGCAGCGGCGATTCGTACCGAAACGAGTTTCCAGTCCGTAATAGATGGCCGAGGCTCGGATGACCTTGCAGTGTTATACCCACAGTGTCAGCGAGGATCACATGGCTGCGGCAGGGGCAATGCTGAATGCGATTTTCAGTCACGCGGCAGACAGAAGCGGACTGAAAGCGGACTGAGCGAGGGCGATTCGAGTTTAAGTCCTTCACCATCATCGTAGCCAGGAACCGAGCCGATCTCGCCGAAAAATAGCGGACTGAGAGCGGACTGGGAGGGCAAGACGCGATTCCGCTAAGTTCTTTATTAATATGGTGGCCAGGGACGGAGTTGAACCGCCGACGCCAGCCTTTTCAGGGCTGTATTCTTTGAGCCTAAACCCCTTTTCATTCAACAACTTAATTCGTCAAGATGGCCGATTTATTGTGACCATTCTGTGACCAGCGCCGATGTTCGCCTAAGCGTCGGCCGAACCATTAAACGAGAACACTTAAGGAGGATAAGCGAATCGAAGCTAACCCTTGAAATGCGTTCTCATCCTGAGTACAATTGTTCTCGGAATGAGTACACGCAACGGTCTCGGGGACCTTCTGTTCGGACGCACGCGGGGCGCTATCCTCGCCCTGCTCTATGGCAGGGCCGATCAATCATTCTACACACGCCAAATTGCACGCGAAGTAGATGCCAGCGTTGGCGCGGTTCAACGAGAGCTTGAAAACCTCTCGAAAGTGGGTCTTATCATTCGCAGTTCACTCGGCAGCCAAGTTTTCTATCAGGCGAACCGACACGCCCCCATATTTCGAGAGATGCAGGCCCTGGTGAACAAGACAATTGGCATCTTTAGCGTCTTGCGATCGGCATTGCATCCTTTGGCGAAGCGAGTCCTTGTGGCATTTGTGTACGGATCCGTCGCACGCGAGGAAGAAACGGCACAGAGTGATGTTGATCTAATGGTTGTTGGGAAGGCCACACTTGACGAGATCCTTTCACGGATCGCTACAGTGGAGAAAACCATCGGCCGCCCTATCAATCCGACTGTGTATTCCGTCGAGGAATTCAAGTCGAAACTTGCGAGCGGGAATCATTTTTTGACCGCCGTGCTCAAAGGCCAAAAGGAATTTTTGCTAGGAGACGAGGATGAGCTTAGAAAAGTGGGTGGAGTACGGTTGGCTAAGACGGGAGCCGACCAGCACAGGTGAGATCAAGGATCTCCTGGGAATTGTGGATCGTAGCCTTGCGGATTCAAAGGTCGAAGCTGTTTCGACCGACCTTCGATTTATCGCTGCTTTCAACGCCGCGCTCTGCATCGCGACGACAGCGCTCCGCGCCTCCGGTCTTCGCACCGTTACCCAAGCGGGTCACCACGTAAAAACAATCGAATCTCTCGAACTCACCATAAAGGCCAACCCGAAGGTCATTCAAAGATTCAAGACGTTCAACAGTAAGAGGAACAAATCGGTTTATGACGTTGCAGGCGCCGTATCAGATCAGGAATTGGAAGCGATGGTGAAACTCACGGAGGAACTCAAGAACAACACCCTAGCTTGGCTGCGAAACCTCCATCCGGAGCTATTGCCGGCCGAACCTGATGCCGCCCGTGATTTGAAGTGAATATCCTTGCACCGTGTTCGAGCTCGCGAATTCCTTGAGCAGGCTCACTCCCAGGTTTGCTTTCCTCGCCGGCAGGAGAATGTTTACCGCTCCACCTAGGGCATTGGTGCGATAGTGACCTGGGAGCGTGGGAGTTATACCGGGACCGCTGTTGTCGCTCGTCTGCCACATGCCGTACCCCGCCAAGCCGACTTGCAGTAGGGTATGCATGTCTTTCGTGAGTGGAAGCGATTGAGTAACCGAATAGTCGAGGTTGAAGGCCTGGCCAGGATGTATGGCAGTTCCTTTCTGTGTCGTGTGAAACTCGTACAGCTCGTACGCGGAGATCGACGTCATTTTCTTCTTGGTCAGATAAACGGTCTCTCCTGCCGTGGGAGCATTTGTCCAGTATCCAGAGCCCGTATTGTTGGTTGCGCCGGGCTTGAACCTCCCGGTTGGCGCAAACAAGGCGTAGGCCGTCGTGATGTCAGCTCGTTTCAAATGCCACCCCAACGTGAACGGCTGATAGAAGGAGTCGCCAAACGCAAACAGGGCTGGGTGCAAAAACACGACTTCTAGAAAATGGGCCACAGTGGTCATAGTAACGCATATTTATTAAATCACACTACCATACCCCGTATGGTATATTGAAAAAAGGCGTTTCAACTATGAGCCACACGATCAAAGAGAAACAGGACCTCCTTCTCAGGGCCAAGCGCATCCGCGGGCAGGTGGAAGCCTTGGTGCGGGCCTTGGAGGAAGAGCGCGATTGCTCCGAAGTTCTGCAAGTGATGAGCGCAGCGAGAGGCGCGATGAACAGCTTGATGGCCGAGCTTCTCGAAGGCCATATCCGAAGCCACGTTCTCAACGGAAAACAGAAACCGACTTCAAAGCAGGTCGCGGCCGCTGATGAAGTGATCGATATGGTCAAGTCGTACTTGAAGTAGTTGTGTTCGCGGCGCTAGAAAGAAATGCCTCTATGAATTCCTCGCGTTTGATGGAAAAGTCCAGGGCCGGCGCTTCCGACATTTCCCCTGCATTGCAGGAGTCTCACCTTGGTGCTGAGCATGAAGAGCACGGGCACGGTGTTGAGTGGACCGAACTCGTCCGTATTGTGTTTGTGGCAACAGCTGCCGTTGCCGTTTGGTTTCGACTTTGGGAGCCGTTTCCGCGCATCAGCTTAATCGGCTTCGCGGCTACCCTGATCGGCGGATACCCGATTTTTAAGGAAGCCTTCGAGAACATCGTCGAACGAAAAATGACGATGGAACTTTCGATGACCATCGCTCTTCTTTCGGCCTTGGCGATTGGAGAGTTTTTCACCGCTCTGGTCATCACTGGCTTCGTCCTTGCCGCCGAGGTTTTGGAGGGCCTTACGGTTGGCAGAGGCCGTCGAGCTATCCAGAGTCTTCTCGATTTTCTCCCCAGAACCGTCACAGTCCGCCGCCATGGTCAGGCGATTGAAGTACCGGCAGACCAAGTTCAAGTTGGGGAAACGGTCATCGTGAAACCGGGTGGGCACATCCCGGTGGATGGCGTTGTGCTTGCCGGCCAGTCGTTTGTCGAACAAGCCGCAATCACCGGCGAAGCGATGCCGGTTGAAAAAGCATCGGGAGATGCGGTCTATGCCGGAACCATCAATCAATCGGGCGCGCTCGAAATCGTAGCCCAGCAGCTCGGCCGCGACACGACATTCGGAAGGATCATTGAGGCTGTGGAGCGCGCTGAGAAGTCACGCGCTCCCATTCAGAAAACTGCGGATCGCCTCGCGGGTTACCTTGTGTACTTCGCTCTCGGGGCGGCAATTCTGACCTTCATCATCACTCACAATGTCAGGTCGACGATCTCAGTGGTAATCGTTGCGGGAGCGTGCGGCATTGCGGCCGGAACTCCTCTCGCAATCCTCGGAGCAATCGGGCGAGCGGCGCATCAGGGAGCCATCATCAAAGGCGGCCTCTACCTTGAAGCGCTGGCTGCCGTCGAAACTGTGCTCTTGGATAAAACCGGCACGCTCACTTTCGGCACCCCGCAGATTCGTGAAGTCGTTTCGGCAAATGGCTTCGGGGAACAAGAGATCATTGCCGCTGCCAGCATTGCTGAGCGTAAGTCCGAACATCCTCTGGCCAAAGCCGTTGTGGCGCGAGCGACCGAACTTGCCATTCCGCTCGTCGATCCCGACGAATTCTCGTATACGCCCGGAAGAGGAGTCAGGGTGAGTTACGAAGGCGAGGAGATCCTTGTCGGCAGTCTGGCCCTTCTTGTGGAACACGGTATGACGAGAGGGTTGCCAGCAAGTGGTAACGGCGCAGACGGGGCCTCGGAAGTTTACGTCGCCCGTGCCGGACAAGTCCTTGGGAGCATCCGAATCGCAGACGTCTTGCGGCCGGAAGCCAAGAACGCAATTGCGGCGATGCGGCAAATGGGTTTGAAAACTGTCTTATTGAGCGGGGACACACAAGCTGCAACTTCATCCGTAGGTCGCGGTCTCGGGGTGGATGAGGCGGTGGGAGGACTTCTGCCGGAGCAGAAAGCAAAGTGGGTAACTGAGCTGCGTAGCAAAGGCCGTAATGTCGCGATGGTCGGTGACGGTATCAATGATGCTCCTGCCCTGGTAGAGGCCAATGTAGGCATTGCGATGGGATCGGGGACTGATGTCGCTCGGGAGAGCGCCGATGTGATCTTGATTGGAAGCGATCTTTCGAAGTTGGTCGAGACGCTGCGGGTTGCTCGCCGCTGTCGCGGAATAATCATGCAGAATTTTGTGGGTACTCTTGCCGTGGACAGCGTAGGAGTAGGCATGGCAGCGTTCGGTTTTCTCAATCCGCTCCTGGCTGCCTTTATTCACGTCACTTCTGAGTTGGCATTCATCCTTAATTCCACGAGATTGTTGCCGCGAAGTTCTGAAGCCGGGCGATGAGATTCAGGAGTTACGGCCGAGCTTGAGCGGTGGGTATACACTTCGTTCATTTGATCCGAAATCGGAAACGGCCTGCGTGCACAGTCCTCATCGGTCCGGCAAGCGTAGGATTTCTGATCGCCGCGGTCGTTTTGTTGTCAGGTATATCACCTTCACTACGGGAGCTGCTTTAGGTGCTTTCGGTGCGCTTCATGCGACTTTTCCTTTCTGAGCGGCAGGTTCATTCTGGGCTTTCATTGATTTCACCAGATCAGCCGCTGATGCTCCCTCCAGCGACAGTCCATAGCCGACCTCCCGGATAATGCGCTCTTTCAACGGTTGAATGAAATGTACACGCGTATTGCGGCGCGTCACTTCGGGAGCCTTCAAGTACAACTTGGCCAATTCCCGTGCCCGGCTGAGAGCCTTGCCATTCGGCACAACTTCGGCAACCACTCCCCATTCGTGGGCGGTTTGCGCCGTGATCGGTTGTGGATTCAGCAGGAACGCCTCCGCTCGTCCTGCTCCGGCGCGATAACTCCAGGTGGTGAAGATTCCGTCGCCGGGCGCAACGCCCTGGGAGAAGTGGGCCACATCCTGGAAAGTCGCGCCCTCTGCCGCCACGATTACACTGGCAAGTAGCGCGTAGTCTGAATGCACGTGGGCACGTCCCTCGATTGCCGCGATGACTGGGACGCGTATGTTGGTTATGTTTTCCAAAGCCTGAACACCTTCATCGTGAACCTGGCTCCAGACGCCGGGATCGGCGGCGTTGCCAAAGGAGGACCAATCGACATCCGTAATGAACTCCCCACCGGCGCCCGTAAGGATTACGATCTTGTTCGCGCGATCTTGCGAAATCCGGTAGAACCCATCGACAAATTCCGTGTGAGATTGCGCGGTCATAATGCACGGCCCGCCGTTGGTGTGGACTTCAGCAACCAGCACTCCTTTGTCATCTCGTGTCAGCTTTAGGTTGTGATAAACATTGAAATAGTCACTCTGAAATTGCATCGTGTTCTCCTTTCTGTGTTGCCCTGACTGCGTTTCTGTGTTGTCATCTTCTTTCCGCGATCGAGGCCGGTCGCAGGTTTGGTGTCAGAATCGTCAGTTCGCCCACTTGTTCCCTCTTCGCGGTACCACCCAGGTGGGCGGCGTGAGCCATCATCCAAACCTCGGGAATGATTTCGCCGACCAGTTGTCCATGACAGAAAAGCCGCACCACCGAACTCTCAGAGACGACAATTCCCACGGCTTTGGTAACTGCGCTCATGTTCGCCGCGGCAATGTGACGGCTACCGAGTCCCAACGGCACCTCCACTTGTGAGGCCACGGCATCGAGATAGCGGCACGCGGAAAGGACAATTCCTTGGCGACTTACCACGAACCCACCGTCCAACTGCGCCAATTCCTTGATAGTTCCGCGTAAGTCTAGATTGGTAACGTGCCGCAAAGACTCCGGATGCCCCAGCAATGGATCCAAAATCAACGGTCTGGATTTCGCGAGGACTGCCTTCTCATCCCCCAGCGTAAATAGCGTGCCAACGCGCCTTCCCTCCCGACCCTCGCGAGCAATTTCGACTGCAAGCTCAATCAGGGACTCTAGAACGTCAGGATCATATTCCGTGACCTGGCAGAGAATACTCTCAAACATCCATCGGGCCCTCGCTTCTGGTAGACGTTGCGGGTACACCTTCTGCTTTGGATGAAAGACCCACTGGGAGGATTCAGACGGCAATCGCGTCGGGAATGTTTTCGAGTCTTGGAATACCGGTGGAACTTTTCCCCGCGGTCAGGGCAACGGCACTCGGCTCACCGCGCCGCCGCACCATTATTCGACGAAATCCACCGCCGCAGGGGAGGGTTTACGAACGGCTGCTTGTCCGGTGAGGAAGGTGAAGATTAAGAAGCCTTGAAGCGGTACCGGTTTATCCCCAGCTTCCTCATTTTGGATTCGAGTGTCTGTCGCGGAATGCCCAGCTCAACGGCGGCGCCGGTTGGCCCTCCAACCACTCCTTCGGATTCCCGGCCGGGGTTCGGATTCTCCTGCTCAACGTCTGCTGCTTCTTCACTTCGTCTCAAAATCGGTGGAGAGGCTGAGTTTCTTCCAAATTCGTGCTTCCTCTAATCGCGCAAGGTCATTCTTCTCCGCGGCGGCGTAAGCATCGCTGCCGAGCAAGAGTCGCAACGGAGGGTTCCGTTCTTGCGTCAACTGGACGATGGCCTGAGCTGCCTTTTTGGGGTCACCAGGCTGCTTGCCGTTGTAGTTCCGCTGAAATCTTGCGGTAGTTCCGACCGTCGAATCGTATTCAGGATGACCTTCGCTAAGTTCGGTGGAACTGCCCGCGAAGTCTGTGC
The DNA here is from genome assembly GCA_963818865.1 of uncultured Acidobacteriaceae bacterium. Classification (GTDB taxonomy): domain Bacteria; phylum Acidobacteriota; class Terriglobia; order Terriglobales; family Acidobacteriaceae; genus Sulfotelmatobacter. The sequence continues at coordinate 89,213 of CAWFTQ010000007.1, read as the reverse complement.
GAAAGCCACCGGGTTCAACGATGGTGACCTTGATGCCGAGCGGTGCCACTTCGCGCGAAAGCACCTCGGAGAAGCCTTCGACACCCCACTTCGCCGCCGAATAAGGCCCACGTCCTGGAGGGCCAATCCTTCCGCCCACCGATGAAAACTGAATGAACTGGCCAGCTTTCTTTTCGCGAAAATACCTAAGAGCTGCCTTTGTCACAATAATTGTTCCAAAGAGGTTCGTTTCGATCTGTGCCCGGAATTCCGATAGAGGCGTGTCTTCGACGGACGAAAGATTGCCATATCCCGCATTGTTAATGACCACATCCAGCGAGCCAAATACATCGACTGCCGCGATTACCGCGTTTGCTGCTGCTGCTTCGTCGGTCACATCCATTGCGAAGAGCTTGACCTGATCTCCAAACCGTTCCGACAGATCAGCCAGCGACTTAATGTCCCGAGCCGTCGCCAACACTTTATTGCCCGCAGTGAGGCCCGCTTCAACAATTGCACGACCCAGACCACGAGAGCTGCCGGTGACTAACCATACCTGCGCCATTCATCCTCCTCTATCCCACCGAAAAAGAACTGGTCAGTGCAAAGAATTTTAAGATTCTGATGCGGCGGAAACAGTGATCGCCCGGCCTGTGTCGCGATAAGGCAGAGGCAAGACGCCGAAATCATCTCTCCTGCACGATGATACCGCCCGATACTGATTGTTCTCCGCTCTGCTATTGTGAGGCGCCGAAAAGAATCGGGCTCACCATGGTTTCAATCCTGGCTGCCATCTCTTCCGCGGGGATGCGATTGGGAGTCTGGAACCAGCGGCGTGCGGCTCCAAAAACGGCCCAGGCAGCGGTGGTCGCGGGTAGTGACGCGTCCGCACCGGGAGCCATTCCATGATGGGCAAGTCCTTCCTTGAACATATCCTCAACGATAGGAATGATCGAGCCTTCGAGCGCCATCCGCGACAACTGAGTGGGACAGCCTGTGCTCTCCACAAGATAGTCGCACACGCCGAGTGCAATGGCGCGCAATGCTCCATTGCAATCGGTAAAAGTTATGGCCCGGCGCTCGATCAGATCGCGGAAGCGGGATTCCGTCAAGGCCTGCAACAACGCGTTTTTGTCCGCATAGTGCAGGTAAAAGGTGGCCCGATTCAACGTGGCCTCGTCAGCGATCTCCTGCACAGAGACGTCTGCGAACTCCTTTTTATTCAATAACCTGGCTAACGCTTCCATGAGCATGCGTCGGCTGCGCAGGATGCGCGGATCCGTCGTTTCTGCCTCGGGTTGGAGAAGCTGGGCCATTTCTATATTGATGAAAGCATACGCCTTTATGGACTAAAGCGACAGTTGTTTATTTTCTTGAATCGACATGTGTCGTCTACTCATCATATGTCGTGCAGGAGGAATTCTCAATGTCGACACTGCTTCACATCGATTCCAGCCCGCTCTATGGACGGTCCGTCTCCCGCGAGCTCACATCTGCGTTCGTCACGCAATGGAAGGCTGCGCACCCGGATGGAACGGTCATTGACCGAGACCTCAACGCAACGGCCATACCGCCAATCAATGCGGAATGGGTCGGTGCCGTCTACACGCCGGAACAGGCCCGCACTCCGCAGCAGAAGGAATTGCTCTCGCTCTCCGACTCGCTGCTCGCCGAATTGGAGCAGGCCGATGAATACATCATCGGAGTGCCAATGCATAACTTTGGCGTGCCTTCGGTTCTCAAGCTCTGGATTGACCAGATTGCGCGCGTGGGCAGGACCTTTTCCTACAGTGAGAAAGGGCCTAAGGGCCTGATCACCGGCAAGAAAGCAACCTTCATCATCGCAACGGGTGGGATCTACGAGCCCCAGACTCGGATGGCCTCGTTCAATTTCGTGGAGCCGTATCTGCGGTCCGTATTTGGTTTTCTTGGCGTGACGGACGCGACCTTCCTCACCGCAGGTGGGACCAGCGCGCTGAACCAGGGGAAGGACCGGAACACATTTCTCGCACCACACCTTCAAGCCGTGCAGACGCACGCGCAGACCTTCTAAGAGAGGACATTTATGAAAACTACTTCAATTGTTGCTCGCTATTTACTGGGCCTGATGTTTACGGTCTTTGGGTTGAACGGATTTCTCAACTTTATCCACCAGCCGCCGCCCACGAATCCGCTGGCGTTACAGTTTTTCGGCGTGATCTTCGCATCGCACTTTGCCGCGTTCTTCTTCGCGGGGCAGGTGTTTGGTGGGCTGTTGCTGCTCTTCGGCCGATTCGTGCCACTTGCGCTGACACTGCTGGCTGCGGAACTCTACAACATCCTGGCGTTTCACCTGACGATGTCACCGGGCACCATCGCGCCGGCTCTGGTCGCTTGCGTATTGTGGATTCTGGTTTTTCTGCAGTACCGCGAAAGTTTCAAGGGCATCTTCAGCGCGAAGGCTCCGACGCAGGCATAAATTGCGTCGCAGTATGAGAGGAATGGTACTTGCGTGCTGAGTGCATGATCGGCGATACGGCACTCGAATGGCGCAAGCGCCCGTTCAGTAAGCGTTTTGAGTGAAGGGGGAATTGATTTCAGGAGGAGAAGACATGTCGCAACAACGCAGTATCAGTCGCGTGGTTAACGTTCCTCCAGCGGCACCTGGATTCGTCGGTCCGGGACATCTAGCTGCGCCTGTCGTGTCTCCCGAAAACTTCGAGATGAACGATCCCTTCATCTTGTTGATGGACGATCATCTTGACATTGGCGACCGGCCAGTTGGTGGTCCTCACCCGCATGCAGGGTTTGAAACTGTGACGCTTATTCTCGACGGCGCGATCTTTGACCGCGATGAGGGCGGCACACTCAACGCTGGCGAAGTGCAGTGGATGACCGCGGGCAACGGCATTATTCATAGCGAAGACGTCAGGACCAAAGGAAAGGTCCGCCTTCTTCAGCTATGGCTTACTTTACCTAAGAACAAACGCTGGATTGCCCCCGATTTTCAAACGATTAATGTCAATGACGTTCCGGTGCGCCGCGAAAAAGGCGCTGCGATCCGAGTTTATAGCGGTTCCTCGGCCGGCCTTCAGTCAGGCACGCGAAACCATGTACCGGTCACTATTGTGGAGATCAATTTAGAGCCAAACGCCTCGGCTGAGTTGGACATAGCTGCATCGTACAACGGCTTTGCATTTGTCATTGATGGTTCGGTTCGAATCGGCGACACCGAGCTGAACACTGGGCAGGTCGGTTGGCTCGATCGGTGGACTGACGTCGGTACGAGCGTGTTGCGCGTGGTCGCCGGCGAATCAAGAGCGCGGCTGGTGCTATATGCGGGACAACCCCAAGGAGACCCAATCGTATCCTATGGCCCATTTATAGGAGACTCGAAGCAGGACATTGCCAGGCTCTTTGCTGAGTATCAGTCGGGAAGATTTCCCCGCCTTAGCGAACTGAAAAAGCAGCAGGTCTAACTTTTCGACGTTGTCTCTGCTTCGCCAGCCTTATTGAGTAAGCCAGTTCACTTTGATACATTTTTCTAGGTTGTGGGTGCCTCGGGCATTCGGACATGCCCGTAGCCGCGTGAGTACCTTAATCGTGCCCTCGCTCGGCAGGAGAAGGAAATCATCGAAACCGCACTAGAGGAATGTCGTGGACAGGGCTCGGGCCCGTGCGGCGCCGCCACGAAACTCGGGCTGCCCGCGCGAACGTTCGATTCGAAAATCAAGCGTTTCAAAATCAACAAATATCGGTTCAAGGTGCCAAGGGCCAGCTGATCCTTTTCCTATTGAAAGAAAAACCACCTGACGGATGGTCATCGCTTTCACCACTGACGGTCCTTACCCCATCGAAACCGCCCCTCATCCTGGCCTTTATAGTCGGGATCAAGATAGATGTGCAAGCTCGATATTCGTCCATCTCGAAACTTGAGGACGTTGCAGAATCGACCACGCCATCCGCCTCGCGCGACGCAATAGCGTCGCGCGAAAGTCGGGCTTAGGTTCAGCGGTACAAGAATTGCTTTATACCGCCACAAGGCCGCCGTCGACCGGCAAATCGATTCCAGTAATGTAGCTGCTCTCGTCCGAAGCCAGGAACACCGCTGCGGAAGCAATCTCCTCGGGCTTCCCGATGCGCCCCATCGGAACCATCGTCTTGAACCGTTCCCTCATCGCATCCGTGTTCTCGCCAAACTGACCTTTGAGAATAGGTGTTTCGACGGGGCCAGGGCTAATCACATTCGCGCGGATTCCTTTGCCAGACAAGTCCGCTGTCCAAGTGCGCGCAAACGAACGCAGAGCCGCCTTGGTAGCTCCGTAGGTCGCATAGACCGGGATGCCTTTCTGCCAGACCCCCGAGCCGGTCAGGATGATCGATCCGCCGTCTTTCATCAGCGGCAGGGCCTTTTGCACGGCAAAGAAAACCCCGCGCGCGTTGACGGCGAAAGTCTTGTCGTAGTGCTCCGGGCTCACGGCTGCAGTTGGTGTCGGCTCCACGATGCCTGCATTTGCAAATAGCACATCGAGCCTGCCTTTCTTGGCCGCCACTTCCTTGTACAACCGGTCCAGGTCATCCAGATTGGAAACGTCCCCTTGGACGGCAGTCACATTGCTACCGATTTCGGCCACGGCTTTGTCCAGTTCCGTCTGCCGGCGGCCCGTGATGAAAACATAGGCTCCCTCTTTCACAAAGCGCTTAGCGGTAGCAAGTCCGATACCGCTGCTACCCCCAGTGACGACGGCGATTTTTCCCTGTAATGCGGGCATGATTCATCTCCCTTTTACGATTCGAAGTGTCCGGGCTTCTGGACCTATCGTTTCAGATGTGCGCGACGCGAAAATGGTCGCATATTTTTCAACCTTTCGTTCCAGAAGTGCGTCAAATCGTGTATGAACACTTCGACGGCAGTGGACGTAAAGATGGGGCGTCCTCGCGGGTTTGATGAAGACGCCGCGCTCGAAGCTGCGATGCGGGTCTTCTGGGAGAAGAGCTACGAAGGCGCGACCATAGCCGACCTGACCGGAGCCATGGGAATCAACCGTTCCAGCATGTACGCGGCTTTTGGCGACAAGGAATCAATCTTTCGCAGGGTCATGGAGCGCTACCGCGCGGGGCGGATGACCTATATCAGGCAGGCTCTGGCTCAGCCCTTGCTGCGGGATGTCGTAGGCGGGCTGATCCGTGGAACTGCGGAATTCCTCTCGATCCCTGACAATCCTCGCGGCTGCCTTCTAATCCAAGGGGCGCTGGCATGTGGCACGGATTCAGAACATGTAAAGCTTTCGATGATCGATTGGAGAAAGAGCGGTGAAGCCGCTTTGAAGAAGCGTCTTCAACAGGCGCACTCTGAAGGCGAACTCCCTGCAGAAATCCAGCCTGCAGACTTTGCCCGCTACCTCTCATCGGTCATGGCAGGCCTTGGCGTTCAAGCCGCCAACGGGGCAACGAGGGCAGAGTTGCGGCGCGTCGCTGAAATCTCATTGCGCTGCATTGAAACCGCCCTTTGGGGCCCTGCAAGCGGCTAATTCTGCAGCGAGGTTGGCCCGATTGGAATGCACGGCCTGGAGCCATTCGCTTCCATGCGTCAGACAAGAGCGGACTGAGAGCGGACTGAGTAGGAACACATATCAAGATTGTTTCTTCAAGGCTATAGAGATACGCATCAGTTGTATTACGCTCCTTCAGATGCGGACCGAGAGCGGACTGGAGCCGCGCCCAGGCAATTCAAACAAGTTCTTTGGAATCATGGTGGCCAGGGACGGAGTTGAACGGCCGACGCCAGCCTTTTCAGATTCTTTGGGCCTAAACCCCTTTTCAATCAATAACTTAATTCGTCAAGATGGTCCAAGTTTTGTGACCATTCTGTGACCAGCGCCGATGTTCGCCTAAGCGTCGGCTGAAAACACTAAACGAGAACAGTAAAGAGTATGAGCAGATCTGCGCGGGCCGCTGAAGTGCGTTCTCATCCTGAGTACGATTGCTCTCGGAATGAGTACACGGAACGGTCTCGAACGCGCGTCTCAACACTCGTTGCTGCCACTCTTCCAGCTTCGCGCGTCCGATAAAGCACTTAAATTACCCGGGAATCCATCATCCGCGTCTTGCGGTAGCGGCCTGTGTTGTGAATCGAACCGCCGTTAAAGGGTTTTGCAGACCCTTGCCACTTGGCTAACCCGCCTTTTGTTATTCAGTCTTGGCCGATGCTCTGCCTCACTTCAGCTCTCAGAATGATCGCTTGAGGAATCTCTTTCATCGGTCGCGGACCAGAGACTAGTTCGGTGCACTGCTCACGATCGCCTCATGCGACTCCACAATGGAACGGCACTAACGCTTTCAAATCTGAGCATCCTGTGACACGCCGAACACGTCTGTTCCTTCCTGAGGGATAGGCCGGGATATACCCAACCTTTTCATCTTGGCAAGCAGCGTGGTTCGTTTCAGTCCCAGTTTCCCCGCTGCGCCACGCGGTCCACCTACGATCCAGCCGGCCTGCTCAAGTGTCTCCAAAATCAACGTGCGATCCGAGTCTTCCACGGTCTCCATTGAGTAGAAAGTTCGGGTGCGGGGCAGACTGGGAACCATTAGCTCTGTTTGGTTTTTGTGAAGTGGGTTTTGGAGCACACCGTCCCGCGAAAGGATAACCGCGCGTTCCACCAAGTTCTGCAACTCACGAATGTTGCCAGGCCAGGAATACCACTGAAAGGCGGCCATGGTTTCCGGAGGAATGCAGTCGACTTGCTTCCCCATGCGGCGGCTAAACAGATTCACGAAATGCTTGACAAGAGCAGGAATGTCTTCCCGGCGCTCTCGGAGCGCAGGCAGCAAGAGGGGGAAGACGTTCAGACGATAATACAGGTCACTGCGAAATTGCCCCCGAGCGACCATCTTGACGAGATTGCGATTCGTTGCAGCTACCAGCCGGACATCCACTTTGTGCGTGCGACCGCTCCCTAAGCGCTCGAATTCCTGCTCTTGCAGCACTCGCAGCAGTTTCGGCTGAAGCGCCGGGGGGATGTCGCCTACTTCGTCCAACAATAGCGTGCCCTTATCGGCCATTTCGAAGCGGCCAATTTTCTGCGCGATGGCTCCGGTGAAAGCGCCTTTCTCATGACCGAACAATTCGCTTTCAAGAAGATCCAGTGGAATCGCCACGCAATTCAGTTTTATAAACGGGCGTCCGAAGCGCTGACTGGCGTTGTGAATGGCATGCGCGATGAGTTCTTTTCCTGTGCCGGTTTCTCCCTCGATGAGGACAGTCGAATCGGTGGGCGCAACCTGCTCCACCTGGTCGAGAACAGATTCCAGAGCGGCGCCCTTGCCGATGATCCTCTCGAATCTTCGATCAGGTTGGTCTCCCTCGGGGTACTTGACGGTTGCATACTCTGCCACTAGAAACCTCCTGTCATTCGATCCGATCGTTGTAGCCGTGTCGCTCACATATCAAGAGCAGCTCGGACCGTTTTGAGCAATAGTTGATAATCCAGCGGTTTCGCCAGGAACTCGACTGCGCCCTCTCTCATCGCTTGAATCCGCGTCTTGGCGCCCCCATCGCTTGCAATAAAGATGATCGGAATATTGCATTGCTCCTCCTTGAGCCTCGCCTGCAGTTCCAACCCAGACATCCCTGGCATTTGGATCTCAGATATCAGACACCCGACTTCACCGTGCAAATCGTATTCAAGAAATTCTTCTGCCGATCCAAAGCACCGCGCCACGAGCCCAGTCGACTCGATTAACTCCCGTAGCGAGTCGCAAATCGATTCATCGTTATCGATGATGGCAATCAACCGACCCCCGGCACGCCACGAACTGTGCGTCGCTTGATCCGTCACACCCACGGTGTCCGTTTACCGCAGCCGAAAAGAGGTGTAAATGCAACAGCGGTGATTTTGCGGTGAAATGGGAGTGAAGTCAGGAAGTTGTTGATTCTTAACGGGATGTGCTGAGTAGCTCTGATGCTGCTCGCAGCTTTGTTTCGACAATTCTGAGCCGCATTGGTACAGTTTCTTAATTCTCGTTCGGTTCCCATGCACACTCTTCCCTCAAAACGCGTCCGATTCGGAGCCTTTGAGCTCGACCTCAGCACGGGCGAACTTCGATCAATTGAGGCGCCCGATCCTAACAACAAGGTTCTCCTGAGAGAACAAGTGTTTCAGGTCCTGCGGATGCTGCTTGAACATGAGGGCAAGATTGTCACCCGCGAGGAAATCAAAAGCCGGCTATGGGCGAACGATACGGTCGTAGATTTCGACCATAGCATCAATGCGACGATCAAGACCCTACGCCGCGCCCTGGGGGATTCCGCGGATAACCCTCGCTACATCGAGACCTTGGCGCGGCGTGGCTATCGATTGATGCTCCCGATACAGTACCTGGAGTCCGCGCCGGAAACCGCTTTAGAGAAAGACCGCAAGCGGCCCGAGCAGCCTGCCGCCGAAACGAGCGAGAACACGGCGAGAGTTCAAGGCCAGATGAAGCCTCACTCGTGGAGGGCAGCGGTCGTACTTACGTCTGTTGTCGTTTTGGTGGGCGCCGGCTATATCTCCTGGCGGCACTTTCGGTCTACAACAACTCCCCGAAAAGTCATGCTCGCCGTCCTGCCGTTTGAGAATCTCACTGGCGATCCCAAAAAGGAATATCTCGCGGATGGTCTGACCGAGGAAACGATTTCGCAGTTGGGGCGTCTTAACCCAGAACAGCTGGGCGTCATCGCGCGAACATCCGTCATGGGATACAAGCACAAGGACGAACGCCTGGACCAGATTGGCCGCGATCTTTCCGTGCAGTATGTGCTGGAAAACAGCCTCCGCGAAAACGGAGACCACATCCGCCTTACCGCTCAACTCATTCAAGTGAAGGACCAAAGCCACTTGTGGGCACAGGATTACGACTATCCGGCGAAGGACATTCTTAATGTCGAAGATGATGTGGCCAAGGCTGTTGTGCAGCAGATCCGGCTGCGTCTGACTTCGAAACAGCAAGCAGAGTTGGCTCAGTCGCACCCGGTCAATCCGGAAGCCTTCGATGCCTACTTGCAGGGGCACTACTACTTTGAAAGGGACTCAGACAAAGATACGGAAATGGCTGCAAAGTATTTTGAACGGGCGACTCAACTTGATCCCTCCTATGCGCTGGCTTGGGTTGGGCTCTCTCAGGCCCGCAAGTGGCAAGCCGTCACAGGTCTTATTCCCGCCGAGGAGGGCAATCGGCTTGCGCGTGAAGCAGTTGAGCGAGCGTTAGCGCTGAACCCAAACCTGGCAGAGGCCCACGCTCAAATGGGACGAATTAAGCAACAAGTCGATTTCGATTGGACTGGAGCGGATGCTTCCTACCGGCGTGCGGTTGAATTGGAGCCCGGAAATCCCGACGGTGTAAGGTTGGCCGCTGCCTCGGCAGCCGATCTCGGCCGCCTTGACGATGCTCTTCAATTGACTCGCCGAGCCGTTGCCTTGGATCCGCTCAATGCACGCAGTTGGGCGGGCCTTGGAGAGATCGAGTTTCGCGAGGGCAAGCTAGACCAAGCCGAAGTGGATCTCAAGAAGGCCCAAGAACTCCGTCCTGATGATTTCAATAGCGCTGTATTCTTGAGCATGAATTATGTGATGCAGGGGCGGCCTCAGGATGCTCTGCCTGAAATCGAACTCGTACGCTATGACTTCGCACGCACGTTCCTGTATGCGATCGCGTACCACGCGCTTGGTCGGGAAAAGGAGTCGGATGCCGCATTGAGGAAGTTGATTGCGAAATACCAGGCAATTGATGCGTACGACATTGCCGATGTTTATGCTTTCCGCAACCAGCCCGATGAAGCGTTCGAGTGGCTGGACCGGGCTTGCGCCAATCATCAAGAAAACGTGACCCATACGAAAGTGGATCCCCTATTAAAGAACTTGCACGGCGACCCGCGATTCACCGCGCTCTTGAAGAAGCTCAACCTGCCGACCTGACATAGCGCTAGTCACAAGTGCTCTATTGGCCGAATCAAACTTAGAACCGTTTAGTTTCGCTCAGCCGCCGTGGGGCCACTGGCCACATCCACGGGCATGGGACTCAGCAGCTTCCTGATCGCTCGTTCCATGGTGCGGTTCATCTCCGAAACCACCGCTGGGACATCGCGCTTATTTACGTCTCCTACCTCCGAAACGGCTTTGGTCCAAACGGTCAGCCCCGTAGCGAGATTTGTCATCTGGGCCGAGATTGCGACTTCAACCTTGACGCCACCCGCATAGTCGATTTCTTCGAGCTTCTCCAATCGTCCGCTGAGTACATATTCGGTGTCGGGGCGACCGTCGTAGGGCTGGACACGGGCAAAGTCTCCGCTGGCGCGAAGCCGCTCAATTACTGAGTTGGTCACGAAATCGCGAGGGCTAATTGCCCAACGATGGTAGGCATAAAAATCGATTTGCTGAGGGGATGGTTTGTACACAATCGCTCCCTGCCTCAGGTAGGCGGGCGCGCTGAATTCACGGATTGCTAGCGCGGCGTGCATGCTTCCTGCGGGAGGCGGATCCGGCGCCGCAGGCAGATTCAGAGTGTAGTACTTCGGATACCGCACACTGCCACAGCCGACCAGGATCACCAGCGCTGCGAGACAGAAGACACTCGTCGTCACAATTCTTTTCGAGCTCATCCGACGGCGCGGCGTACCGAAACGGGTAAGGACGCTTGTTCGTTCAGTCGATTGCATCATTTCGGTACCTTCCTATCTTCGGGTTGTTTGACACGAACTAAACTCCACGGCCGCTGTTTCACTGACTCAGTCAACTCATCCAGGTTTTCCGTGGCCGTCCGCAGGTTTTCGATCGTGTCATCAATCTTGTAATCATTCGCCCGCACTAGCACTTGCATGTCGGCCAACAATTTCTTGGTTTCGAGCAAAGTGCTCTGCAACTGAGCTAGGTCCTCGCGAATTGGCTCGCGCACATCGCTGACGGTGCCATTCACGTTTTGAACGGTTTCATCAGCGTGCAGAGTCAGCGCATTCAACCGATCGGTAAGACGGTCAATCTTTGGCCGCTCGGTCGCCAGCATTCCATTGACGTTATCGAGTAGGACTTGAATCTTCTTCTGATTAGGTTTGCCCGTAACCATATTCAGGCTTGCGAGCAGGGTGCGCGCATCTCCGCTGAGTCCTTGCAGTTCGCCGCGTGCCTCGGTGATCAAGCCGTTGACGTTGTCTGCAACGACCGCCATTTTGCTGGTGATCTCGTCCAGACTCGCCGCCTCCTGCGATGGGATGGCTGACCCTGGGAGTAGACGCTTTGCATCGTTACTGCCAGTCGTGATGGAGAGTGCCGCGCCACTCATGACACTCACGAGCCCCAGTTTGGCCACGGATTTTTCGTTCAACGGAGTGTTTTCCTTCACCTCCAGCAGAATTTCAATCTTGGTAGGGTCCGAAGCAGCGGGTCGGACTGCCGTCACCTTTCCCATGTTGATTCCACCGAACAACACTGAAGCCCCCGGTTCCAGCCAGCCGGCGTAGCGAAGGTACGTGCGGTATGGAACGGTATGTCCCCCCAACTGCGCGTTGATAAGGTAGATCACGGTAAATGCCAGGACCGAGAAGCATCCCAGGACGAACGCTCCCACTTTCGCTTCTATCGTCACTGGTAAACCTCCTCGGACTGCATGTATTTTTCGAAATAATCCTTTACCGCCGGCGTCTTCGCTATGCTTTCGGGAATCCGATCAAGAAACTGCCGCACACGCGGATTCTGGCTCGCCTTGATCTCGTCCTTTGTGCCGATCGAGCTGAATGAACCCTGATGCAGCATGGCGATACGGTCAGCAATGCGGAACGCGCTTGGGAGTTCATGGGTGACGACGATGACCGTCATTTGTAAGACTTCCTTGAGGAGCAGAATCAATTCATCGAGTTCCGCGGCGACGATAGGATCAAGCCCCGCCGACGGTTCATCGAGCACGAGGATTTCAGGGGCGAGCGCGAGTGCGCGAGCCACGGCTGCGCGCTTCTTCATTCCACCCGAGAGTTCCTGGGGAAGTAACTTGCCAAATTCCGCGAGACCGACTGCGGCCAGCTTCATCCACACCACGAGGTCAATGATTGAGGGTGCAAGCCGTGTGTGTTCACGCAACGGCAGGGCCACGTTGTCTTCCACGGTCAGCGAATTGAACAAGGCTGCGCTTTGGAAGGCGACACCGATCGAGCGGTGGACCTTCTTCAGTTCGGACTTTGAGCATCGCGTAATATCCATACCGTTTATGTGGACGCTGCCTGACTTAGGGCGCTCCAGCCCGATGATCTGACGCAACAAGGTGCTTTTTCCCGAACCGCTCCCACCCAACAACACCATCGTTTCCCCATGCTCGATGTCGAGGTTCACACCATTCAGCACCCGGCGGCTGTCGTATTCGACCACAAGATCACGGACAGAAATGGTGGGCATCAGCTTTTCACCGTGAAATAGAAGATGGCGGTGAAGACCGCATCTGCGACGATGACGAGGAACGTTGACTTCACCACTGCACTCGTAGTGGAGCGACCCACTGAATCGGGGCCTCCGCGGACCCGGAACCCTTCTAAGCATCCAACGTGAGCAATGATGGTTGCGAACACCACGCTCTTTATCAATCCGGTAATCACGTCGTGCAACTTGATGGAATTGAATACATAGTGGACGTACAACAGTGGTGCCAGACGAGTGCTCAAGAACATGAACAGGCCGCCCGCCAAAATGCCGAAGAGATTCGAGATGATGCTGAGGCAGGGGACTGAAATCAAAGCTGCCAGATACTTAGGTGCGAGCACAAACTCCACGGGCTCCAGCGCCATGACGCGCAGGGAATCGAGTTCCTCGGTGACCTTCATGCTCCCGATTTCAGCTGCGAACGCTGAGCCGGACCGTCCGCTTACGGCAATCGCCGTGAGCAGTGGGCCGAGTTCGCGCGTAAAGCCAACCGCGACCAAGTCAACGACGTAGTGCAGAGCTCCAAAGCGGCGCAGTTCGGACGCCCCCTGCATGGCTAGAATGAATCCCGTGCAGATTGCCATCAGGGAAACCATGGGCATGGCATCGACGCCGATTTCCAGCACTTGCCTCACGGTAGCCTGCCAGCGGTAACGATTCCCTACAAACGGCAGCGCTCGTCCCATGGCTCTGATAGTGGCCCACCACTGAATATTCAGACTTCCGATATAGTCGAGATGTTCGATCGTTCTTTCGCCCACGCTTTCGAGAACATTGGCCATCAAGACACCTCTCTGTGGTCGGCGAGGTCGAACAACGCCAGCACACCGGCAACCTCGAACAGCCGAAGCACGGAACCAGCGACTCCCCGTAAGCAAAATCCAACCTGGCGATGGCGGGCGATTCTAAGAGCTTCGATCAAGGTCGCGATCCCGGACGTCTCAATATTGGAAACGCCGGCTAAGTTCGCGGTGACAGTCCGAGGCAATGGTTCTGTCGACAAGATAGCCCGCAGGGAATCGCGAAGGTCGGGCGACGAATCGACATTGATCCGACCGCTCAGGGAGACCTTCGCATCTCTTCCGATTTGAGCTACTGAGATTTCGAGGTTGCTGTCCGAAGTTATTGCCGCTCGTGTCACCGGCATCTGCCCGCTCCTCGTTTGACTGCACGATCCTGGGTCATGCCTAAACCATTCGGCAGTGGTGCTTGCATGCAGCCTTCCACAACAACGCTCGACGAGGCGGCGCATCTATCTTTTTCTTCTAGCGACGAATTAAAGAGGTCTGGATCGCGGTGGCCACCGCGGAACTGAGACGATCTGATTGCGATTCGTTAGTGAATGATTTTGTCGCGCTAGGCAGTCGCCGAGCGCCGGTAGATCGCTCTTGCTGATGGCAACACAAGTGCATTACACAACGCATGGACTCCCTCACTGACAGTCCAACAGTCTCGCATTGCAGACAAATCGTGCTCTGATGTCACCAGCTATGACGCTTCCGTCAAATCGAGTGACACAGTAGGGGGCGCTGTATGTCGCAAGGGCGATGCGTGCCCTTGAGATTGGCGAGGGACGATGGCACGGCTTGGGCACGACGGAGGCGTTAGCAAACGCCGAAGTCGATTGTGATTCGAAGAAGCGCGTAAAAACCGCACGACGGAGGACCGGACGTATGAGCAAGTTTACGCGACGGGACCTACTGATCGGCGGAGTGGCGACATTAGCAGCAACCACATTGCCGACCGTAGCACTTTCGAGATCGATAACGGACTCACTATCGCTGAATAACACAAAAGGAGACAATTCCATGGCAACGACCACGACAAAAGATGGCACAACAATCTTCTACAAAGACTGGGGCCCGAAGAATGCCCAGCCCATTGTGTTTCACCACGGCTGGCCTTTGTCTTCGGACGACTGGGACGCGCAGATGTTGTTCTTCGTCGCCAACGGCTATCGTGTCGTTGCGCACGACAGGCGTGGTCATGGTCGCTCCTCGCAGGTGGGCACCGGCCACGACATGGACCATTATGCGTCCGACGCCTCGGCAGTACTCGAGCATCTCGACCTGAGGAATGCGATCCATATCGGCCATTCGACGGGTGGTGGCGAGGTAGCGCGCTATGTCGCGAAGTATGGCGAACCGCAGGGCCGCGTAGCCAAGGCCGTGCTCATCGCCGCCGTTCCTCCGCTCATGGTCAAGACTGAGAAAAACCCGGACGGCACTCCGATCGCAGTGTTCGACAGCTTCCGCAAGGCGCTGGCTGAAAACAGAGCTCAGTTCTTTCTTGATGTAGCTTCGGGTCCGTTCTACGGCTTCAACCGAGCCGGCGCGAAGGCCTCGCAAGGAATCATCCAGAATTGGTGGCGTCAGGGGATGATGGGCAGCGCACTCGCTCATTACGAAGGCATCAAAGCTTTCTCCGAAACAGACCAAACGGACGATCTGAAAGCGATCACGGTGCCGACTCTCGTGATGCAGGGTGACGACGACCAAATCGTGCCGTACAAAGACGCATCCTTGCTGCAGGGCAAGCTGCTCAAGCATGGCACGCTCAAGATTTACCCAGGCTTCCCACACGGCATGATGACCACGCATGCCGACGTGATCAATGCGGATTTACTTGCGTTCATCAAGGGCGCTGCAGTCAAGGCTGCCTAAGTTCCTATGAAACAAAATCAGCCCTTTACAGGCCAGAGCGACGTTTTCTAACTCCTTGGTTTTCGTGATCTCGCTATTGGTCTGCCGGGGTTGAGTTTGGCTCCTAGAACCGCGGCCGAAGCTGCCGGCGAACGAAGGGACTATTCTGTCTGAACTGCCACCAGCGAGGGAGCCGGCTTCCCGGTTAGCACAGCGTCGATGTTGTCGAGGGCAACGATTCCCATTTGTGTTCGACTCTCCACTGTTGCGCTGCCAATATGAGGCAGCAAAAAGGTATTTTTCAGCCCGGCGTAACCGGGATTCAGTTTCGGTTCACCCTCGAAGACGTCCAGCCCCGCCGCTGCAACTCGGCCGCTCTTGAGCGCCACAATGAGATCGTCATCAACGACCAATCCCCCGCGGGCAGTGTTGACTACAATCGCCCCGGGAGGCAGAAGAGCGATCGTCTTCGCATTCAGGAAGCGACGCGTCTTTTCCGTCTCGGGAGCGTTCAGGCTGAGGAATTGACTTACGCCGAGAAGTTCCAATGGATCGGCATGGAACACTGAATCGCCGGCCTTTTCCTCTGACTGCTGATGAGGGTCGGAGTAGTGGATCCTCATGCCAAAGGCGCGGGCACGCTTCGCGACGGCCTGGCCAATTCGTCCCATGCCCAGGATGCCGAGTATTTTGCCGGTCAATTGCCAGCCCAGGAGTGCGCCACTGCGCGCTATCGTCCACTCGCCGCTTCGGACTAGCTCTTGTGCCTCAAACGCGCGACGCGAGGCACCCAAAAGCAGCAGCATGGCGATGTCTGCTGTTGCGTCCGTCACGGCGCTCGGCGTGTTTCCAATAGCAATGTGCCTATGCGCCGCAGCCTGTAAATCAATATGATCGACACCGATTGAATAGGTAGAGATCACTTTCACGGAAGGAGAGACACGCTCAAAGAAGTCGGCGTCGAGTCTATCGAACGGAGTGACGAATAACGCATCCGCTCCTTCGGCGGCGGCAAGGAGTTCATCGTGCTGAAAGGGTGTTCCGTCGGCTTTCCTCCGCACCTCAAATTCATTATCGATTCGAGTCTCGACCGGCCTAACGAAGCGCGTCGTTACTACTAATATTGGCTTCTTCACAGACATTCTCCTTCGTCGAGCTAGATCGGATTTATCTTATGCGGCGACGTTCGGAACAAGGATCAATTTCCTGTTGACGAACTCTTCAAGGCCAAGGCTGGAGAGCTCTCTTCCGTACCCAGATCGCTTAATGCCTCCGAAAGGCAGCTCCGGAGCGCTGACATAGGGATAGTTGATGAAGACCATGCCGGACTCGATCCGACTGGCCACTCGCTTTCCTCTTTCGATATCTGAAGTATAGACAGATCCGCCAAGGCCAAATGGAGAATCGTTCGCAATCGCAATGGCGTCTTCCTCATCCTTTGCCGGAAACACTAGCGCGACGGGCCCAAAGAACTCCTGCTTGTAGGCTGGGTTGTCCGGAGTCACCTTCGTCAAAATCGTTGGCTCCAGAAAGGCGCCGACTTCGCCGGCTCGGCGACCACCAAGGACGATCTGTGCTCCATTACTCGTCGCCTCCTTAATCTGTCGAAGGATGAGCTGAAGAGCTGCATCGGAAGCGAGCGGCCCCAAGGTTACACTTTCGTCGAGGGGATTGCCCAACTGTAGCTGCTCGGCCGCAGCTATGAAGCGGGGAAGAAACTTGTCCAGCATCGACTGGACCACGATGAATCGCTTTGACGCGATGCAGGTCTGCCCGCTGTTTCCAAACCGGCCGAGCACAGCCATTGCCACAGTGTGGTCAAGATCGGCGTCGTCTAACACGATGAACGCGTCGCTGCCGCCGAGTTCCATCGTGGACTTCTTCAGGTTCCTGCCTGCTCGCGACGCGAGTGCCTCACCAGCGCGCTCGGACCCCGTAAGGGCGACACCCTTCACCCGTGGATCATCGATCAAAGCTCCCGATTGGTCGTTGTTCAAGAACAAATTGGTGTACACACCTTCAGGCACGCCGGCCTCCCTAAGGACTCGCTCAAAGACTAACGCACATTGGGGAACGCCAGGCGCGTGTTTGAGGAGGACCGCATTGCCAGACATCAGATGCGGACCGACAAATCGAGCCAACTGATAATAGGGATGGTTCCAAGGCTGAATGCTAAGAAGGACACCTAAGGGTGAATATTCGAGCCGGGCATCGCCCATCGCAGAGTTGATTTTCTTTGGCGCAAGGAGGGATTCCGCGTTATCCGCGAAGTGCTGCATGATCGAAGCGCTGAGTTCCACTTCGCCTCGGCTCTCAGCGATTCTCTTACCCATTTCCAATGTGGCGAGACGAGCCAATTCCTCCTTCTTCTCCAGAAGTAGCTGGGCAGATCTTCCAATAATCTTCGAGCGCTCGCTGAATGGCCGAGACGCCCACGGTCGAAATGCCTGGTCCGCAGTGGTTAATGCATCCCACATCTCCTCATCGGTATGTTCAGTAAAGTTTCTCAATACTTCTCCGGTTGCTGGATTAACGCTGGCGTACGACATCTTCAGCTCCTTTATCTTCTGAGGTTACTGTCGAGTACTATGCCGCCGACGTGCTCTCCGGTGGTGGTCCATAGCAATTGAGTTTCGACTGAAGATAGTGCAAGGCTCGTGCCATTCCATAAGACCGAGGTGTTCTGCCGAACAAAGGAATTCCTCGGATTTGGGCGATCAGCCCGAAGTCGAAATCGTGACATGTCAATAACGCGTCAAACTCCTCGGTCACGGCCGTCGATGGTTTTGAACGTGTTAGTTGAACGGTAATCCTGCGCCTTCCAGTCCTGTCGTGTCGTTCAAAGCTCAAACGAAAACATAATGCGCAGAGTACAGGCCTCCGGGATGCGCGCGCCTTTGGCAGGCTGATTGCACATCAGCAAAACGGTAGATATTTCAGGTCTCACGATGAAAGGAGTTCTCCGATGGGAGAAAAGAAAAATGCAGCGCCTTCGACTGGGAAGGCAACCAGTGTGATTGACTATATCGTCCAGCGACTTGCCGATGAGGGCATCACGGACTGTTTCGGTGTACCGGGAGACTACGCATTCCCGGTCTGTGACGCAGTCGATCGCAACCCAAACATCAGATGGGTCGGCTGCTCAAATGAATTGAATGCGTCCTACGCAGCCGATGGCTATGCACGCGTTCGGGGCGCGGCAATGCTGTCTACGACCTATGCGGTGGGCGAGTTATCGGCGATCAACGGAGTGATGGGTGCGAAAGCTGAGCGTTCACTCGTCTACCATGTCGTGGGCATGCCGTCCTACCAGAACCAGCGCGTGCACAGGAACCTGCATCACACCTTTGGAGATGGAGTTTTTGGGAACTTCATCAACATCTCCACTCAAGCGGCCTGTTGCCACGCCGTAATCGACCCCGATAACTGCATGATTGAAATGGAACGCGTCATCTCAGAGGCGCGTCGCAATAATCAACCTGCCTACATCGTCGTTCCAGGGGACTATGCATTGGCACCGGTTACGCCGACCGAGGTGCGCCCTGTGACGCTCAAGTCGAACCCCGCGTCTCTCGAAAAATCCGTCGCTGCGATAGCTGAACGGGTAAGAGCCGCAAAATCCATTGTTGCCTTCCCGGCATTCGCGGTGCAGCGTCTCCGCTTACAGAAGGAAGCACAACAGGCGATCGAGGCGCTGGGTTGCCCGTTCGCTACCACGACAATGGAAAAATGCATCATCGACGAAAGCCATCCGCAATTTGCCGGGTTGTATGCGGGAGCGGTGTCCGCAGAGAAGACGCGGCAGATCGTCGAGGACGCGGAATTGGTGCTTGATCTCGGCGGGATCAGCCTCAACGACGAAACGACCGCGGGCTTCTCTGGGCGGCTTGATTCCTCGCGGTTCGTCTCGATCGGGCTAAACGATGTTCGTATTGGAGGACAGGTATTCGGGAACGTTCGACTCGCCGACGTGCTCGCTGCGCTCGCAAAATTCAAATCGCCCACTGTTCCCTACAGAAGAACACCAGAACAAGCCCAACGCGTAAATGGGAAACCAGCGGACAAGATCACGATGGACCCGCTTTATTCTCGTTACGCGGCTTTTATCCGATCGGGCGACAACGTTGTTCTCGAAAGTGGGAGTTCGAGCTTAGGGCTTCCGCCAATGACCCTCGCCGATGATGTACAGGTGCACATACAAATGTTGTGGGGCTCGATCGGATGGGCCACCGGGGCTGCCTTCGGGGTAGCAATCGCCGATCCCAACCGCAGGACGATCCTTGTCACCGGCGAAGGCTCTCACCAATTAACCGCCAACGAGATCGGAAATATGGGGCGCTACGGCGCCAATCCGATCATTCTCGTTCTCAACAACGACGGCTATATGGTGGAGCGGGCGTTGGAACCAAACCCAGACTGGTCCTACAACGATCTCGCAAAGTGGCGCTATGCAGACTTGCCGCACGCGTTGGGATGCGCTGACTGGATAACCGCACGCGTTGAGACAATTGGCGAGCTCGACGCCGCGATGAACGCTGCCCGCGAGAGTAAATCGGGCGCATACATCGAGGTCATCGGGGGGCGAATGGATATGCCCAAAGCTCTCGCCTTCGCGCATACCCGCATTAAGGAATTGTACGGATCCGATGCGGCTTAATAACACCAGGACCAGCCCTTGGTCCCACTGTAAATGACTAGCGCCTTTCCCCGCTGGGCCGGCAAGAGTTAGCCGCCGGCCCAGTGAATTTGAATAAGGATATAGCAGTGACAATCAATCGAATAAACGTAAAGCACATTTCCGGCGCCGCGCTCTTCCTTGCGTCCCTGTTCTTTTCGCAGCGGACCCACGCGCAAGCCCTCAACATGGACGGCCAGTCCGGAATTTTCCTTCAGCCCTGGGCGGAAGTGGTTCCATCGCCCGATCACAAGTTCGGTGGAACCACGGCCAGTTTCCATATGGTGGATGCAGGCCCGGTTGCCGGAGACTATCTCAACGCCGGATTGGAAGAGGGATTTGGCAACTGGCTGGAGTTTGGCTATACCCGCAACAACCACACTGACGGAGGCGATCCGACGATCAGTCCTCTTTTTAACTTTTCCGGAATGAACATTTTCAACGTCAAGGCAAAACTGTTGCCGGCAAATTATCACAACCGCAAATATCTGCCCGCAATCGCTGTGGGAGGAGTGCTCCGCACAAACGATCCGTTCGTAGTGCAATCGGTTGCGCAGAAAAATGCAACCAACGGTGACGTCTACGTGGTTGCCACAAAGCTCATCGTGCTGGGAAACAAGTTTGCGTTCCTGGCAACGGGCGGGGTGCGCGGAACAAATGCACAAAAGTATGGTTATGGCGGGAACACCATCGATTGGGAGGCGCGCGCGTTCGGAGGAATCAGTTTCCCGATTCCCATCAAGAAAATTGTAGTGGTCGCACCCACTCTGGAGGTCAATCAAGAACCTCGAAGGATCAAGTATGTTCCCACTGCCTCGCTCCCCACGGACTTAATCTACGCCGTTCGAATCGCACGGCCCGACAGCCGATGGAGCTTCGACGTCGGAACTGGTCACCTCGGCGCTTCGTTGGCGCCGGGAATCAACATCAAATGCAACAACGCTGTCGCCTTTGCGGCCGACTTCAGGTTCTGAGAGGGTAGCTTGCCTCGCGCCGCGTAAAGCGAGCACCTTAACTTCGTGCGTAGAAACATCAAAGAGGATCAGATGCCGGAGAACACACCAACTTTTTCAACGATAAGTACGCCTTCCTCCTACCCGGCCTCGCGCAAGCGCTATCTGCAAGGCAGCCGGTCGGACGTTCGCGTACCTTATCGAGAGATCACTCTCTCAGATACGCGCCACGGCAATCACGCCGAAGCTAACCCTCCCTTGCCGGTTTACGACACCTCTGGCCCATACACAGACCCCGAGGTCGGCATTCGCTTGACTCGGGGTCTGCCTGCCCTGCGGAGTGATTGGATTAGGGAGCGCGAGGATACCGAGACTCTCACGCGGCGTAGTTCCGAGTATGCCCGTACGCGCGCGAACGATCTTTTGGCCTTCCACTTGCGCTTTCCTTCCTCGTTTACCTCTCGGCGCGCGCGAAGCGGTGAAAACCTCAGCCAAATGCACCATGCGCGCAAGGGGATTATTACGCCGGAAATGGAATTCGTGGCCTTGCGTGAGTCGATGCAGCTGGAGCAATTGTTGGAGGATCCCTCGCACGCATCGCGATTGCGTCAACATCCGGGCCAACCTTTAGGTGCGCAGCTTCCCAAACTGGTCACTCCTGAGTTTGTGCGTTCTGAAGTGGCCGCGGGCCGCGCGATTATTCCAGCGAACGTAAATCATCCTGAATTGGAGCCGATGATCATCGGGCGCAATTTCAAAGTGAAGATCAATGCCAACATCGGCAACTCCGCGGTCACGTCTTCGCCAGCGGAGGAAGTCGACAAGATGATTTGGGCAACTTATTGGGGCGCGGATACGATCATGGATCTCTCAACCGGAGAACACATTCACGAACTCCGGGAGTGGATTCTTCGCAACTCGCCGGTGCCGATCGGCACCGTTCCCATCTATCAGGCTCTTGAAAAAGTGGGTGGACGCGCGGAAGAACTCACCTGGGAGTTGATGCGCGACACGCTCATCGAGCAGGCTGAACAGGGGGTCGACTATTTCACGATACATGCTGGTGTTCGATTGCCTTGGATTCCGCTCACGGTGAACCGACTAACGGGCATCGTCTCTCGCGGCGGTTCGATTATGGCCAAGTGGTGCCTTGCTCACCATCAGGAGAATTTCCTGTACACGAAGTTCGATGAAATCTGCGAAATCATGAAGACTTATGACGTTTCGTTCAGCTTGGGCGATGGTCTTCGCCCTGGCTCGATTTATGACGCCAATGATGAAGCCCAGTTCGCCGAATTGCGCACGCTCGGAGAGTTGACAAAACGCGCTTGGAAACATGACGTACAGGTGATGATTGAAGGTCCTGGTCACATACCGATGCAGCGCA
Organism: uncultured Acidobacteriaceae bacterium; assembly: GCA_963818865.1. GTDB lineage: Bacteria > Acidobacteriota > Terriglobia > Terriglobales > Acidobacteriaceae > Sulfotelmatobacter. The sequence continues at coordinate 67,161 of CAWFTQ010000007.1, read as the reverse complement.
TTCAGGAAAATATGGACGAAGAGTTTCGGCACTGTTTCGAGGCTCCCTTCTACACTCTTGGGCCGCTCGTCACCGACATCGCCCCCGGCTACGATCACATCACCAGCGCGATCGGTGCTGCCCAGATTGGGTGGTACGGGACAGCGATGCTCTGCTATGTCACTCCCAAAGAACACCTTGGCCTTCCAAATAAAGAGGATGTTCGTACGGGCATCATCAGTTACAAAATCGCTGCGCATGCGGCCGATTTGGCAAAGGGTTGGCCTGGCGCGCAGCTCCGGGACAACGCGTTGTCGAAGGCGCGCTTCGAATTTCGTTGGGACGATCAATTTAATTTGAGCCTCGATCCCGAACGAGCGCGCGAGTATCACGATGAAACCTTACCTCATGAAGGCGCCAAGACCGCGCACTTCTGCTCCATGTGCGGGCCTAAGTTCTGTTCGATGAAGATCACGGAAGAGATTCGCGCCACTTACGGATCAAACGAGCAGAAAGGAATGGCGGAAAAGGCTCGCGAGTTCGTCGCCAGTGGCGGTGAGGTTTATCCGTGACACAACCCGACATCGCGATCGTTGGCGGCGGCTTGCTAGGCCGGCTTCTGGCATGGCGCGCCTCAAAGGCCGGAGCGTGTGTCGCCCTCTACGATGCGGCCAGCAGTCGAGGAGAAGGTTCAGCCGCTTGGGCGGCGGCCGGGATGATTACTCCTTCGGCAGAGTCCGTTGATGCCGATCAGGAGATCGTAGCGATGGGGCGGCGCAGCCTTAGCCTGTGGCCGCTGTGGCTCGCCGAATTACCAGAACCGGTCTTCTATCGTGATGACGGAACTCTCCTGCTATGGCATCGCGAGGATGCAGGCGAGGCACGTCGCTTCGAGAGACTCCTTGCAAGGCGCGACGCCCAGGCGAATCTGGTTCACGTGGATGCGGCTCGGCTCAATCAACTGGAACCGGCACTCGATTTAAGGTTTGAGCAGTCTCTGTATCTTCCTGGTGAGGCACAGATTGACAATCGGTCCCTGCTGAAGACTCTCGCCCTCGCGCTTGAAGAAGCATGTGTTCAGTGTCACTGGCAAACGTTTGTGGCGGCGGATGCGCTGCCCGCCGCGGGCATCATTGTAGACTGCCGCGGCATGGGCGCGCGCCGAGACTTATCGCAACTGCGTGGCGTTCGCGGCGAAATTCTACGCCTCGATGCGCCGGACGTTGAGTTGCGCCACATGCTGCGCCTGCTGCACCCGCGGCTTTCCGTCTACGTGGCACCTCGTGCTGAGGGTAAATTGGTTGTCGGGGCCACCAGCGTCGAGAGTGACGATCGCTCTCCTATGTCAGTGCGCGGCGCATTGGAGTTACTCACGTCTGCATACTCTATGCTGCCGACTCTAGCCGAGGCGCGCATCCTCGAGTTCGCCACGCAAGTGCGACCAACCCTTCCCGACAACCGGCCTGCGTTTTTCTATCATCTCGGACGGCACGTACTGAGAATCAACGGACTCTATCGTCACGGTTTTCTCCTGTCGCCCGCAATCGTTGAGGAGGCATTACCCCTGCTATCCGGGCAATGGGAAGAATCGTACACCGGGCGATGGTCATGCCTGCGTATGTGTGCCCACGAGGTCGAGGAGGCACAAGCATGGCCGTCCTTGTAAATGGGCGAAAGCAAAATCTACCAGAGCCGCCAACTTTGGCGGCATTGTTGGTAGCGCTCGCTCCCCCAACTCCATTCGCCGTGGCCTGCAATGGCGAATTTATTCCGCGTGCAAACTATGCCGGATGGGAAATCCAGCTGGGCGACCATATCGACATCGTGCAGCCTGCGGCGGGAGGTTAGCATGAACGATAGTAAAACAGAAGACACAGTCACTTTGTATGGACAGGCCTTCGCGAGTCGCCTTCTACTGGGCACATCGCGGTACGAATCTCCTGTGCAATTGGCCGCTGCTATTCGCGCAGCCGACCCCGCTCTGCTTACCGTGTCGATTCGGCGGCAGCTTATCGGTGGACGCCCAGGTTCACAGAATGTTGGTGAGTCTTTTTGGAATTTGCTACGCGAGACAGGTCGCAAGATCCTCCCCAACACAGCAGGCTGTCATACTGCGCGCGAGGCAGTGAATACTGCGTCCATGGCTCGCGAGTTGTTCCAGACGAATTTTATAAAACTCGAAGTCATCGGGGATGAAGTGAATCTGCAGCCGGACCCCTTTGGTCTGGTTGATGCCGCCAGAGAACTCGTAAAACTCGACTTCCAAGTCTTCCCGTACTGCACAGAAGACTGGGTTCTTTGTAGGCGCCTGATGGACGCTGGTTGCGAGGTGCTCATGCCCTGGGCGGCTCCTATCGGAACCGGTCAGGGACCACGCAACCCTCGCGGTTTGCGCGAACTACGCGAACGTGCTCCAGAAATTCCGCTGATCGTGGATGCGGGCATAGGCCTACCCTCCCACGCCTGCCAGGTGATGGAGTGGGGCTTCGACGGGGTATTGCTAAACACAGCGGTATCGCGAGCTCTTGATCCTGTTCGAATGGCCGGTGCGTTTGCCAAAGCCGTCAGGGGAGGTCGCAGTGCATTCCTGGCTGGACCAATGATTGTGCAAGAGACCGCTGTTCCGAGCACTCCTGAAATCGGTCGTCCCTTTGCATCGTGCCCATCACGATTGGAAGACAGGCGCCTGGCTTGATGAGAGGGTAGCTCACCAAATCACGTCGTTCGAACCGACAACACATACTGGTTGAGTGAAGTTCGCCCTTTCTACCATTCATCCCTCGATTCGTTAGCCCCCGATCGAGTCTTTGCCCCATGGATATATCAGCACGATGGATCTGCGCACTATTGACGGTTTGTCTTGTGCACGAATCGGCAGTCCAATCTTGCAAGTCGTCGGTGTCACTATCTGACGCGTCACTGTCACTCGACTCCAAGTAACGGCCACAATCATTGTTAACTCTCCCAACCTCTGCAAATCTACGCCGCTTGAATGATCCGACGCTCCAAGAGGCGATTCTCAGGTTTGGCACTGTCTTTGCTCTACGTACTTCGAGTTTTCCAGCAATGACACCGGGAACTTTCGCTTGAATAGCTAAGGTAGTCCCGCAATCGATTCTGCCTAGCAAAGACGAAACTCGGAGGGAATGATGAAAAGAATTAAGACTCTAGGTTTTATTCAAAGATCTGAGAGCTGCCTAACCTTCGTGAGCGCAGACTTCCAGAGTGAACAAAAGGGCGCGATCTCTTCAGCACGGCTGTGGTTAGGCTGGAGGCAAACCCGGCCAGCCTCATGGATTCTGTCAGTCACGATGAGCATTTTGTGTTGCGGAGTCGTGCCGGTCGTCGCACAAGAGTCTTCAAATCTAGCTGAGACGGTGCAGCCATCGGCAACCGCAGCCAAGCCGGAGCCGGAGTCTTCCGACATTGCGAAGGCCGCGCAAAATCCTATCGCTCACATGATCTCAGTGCCCATCGAGAATGACTTTTATCCTCAGACCGGCATGAACAAAGAAGACGAATACGTCCTGGAGATAAAGCCGGTTGTTCCCATCCCGTTGTCGAAGGACTGGAATTTGATTACGCGAACGATCATACCGGTAATTCAAACACCCGAGCTTGCACCTGGAATAAATGGGACAAGCGGGTTAGGAGACATACAGGAGTCTCTGTTCTTCTCACCGACAAAAGCGGGTCTAGGTGGAATTATTTGGGGAGCGGGACCTGCCATTTCAGCCCCCACTGCTACGGAGCATATTTATGGAACGGGAAAAACAAGCATCGGTCCTACTGTTGTTGTCCTGAAGAGCCAAGGGCACTGGTTGTTTGGATCGCTTGTGCAAAATCTATGGTCGGTCGAGGCCGGCCCCAGGGGGCGGCCCGCTGTAAACCAGATGCTGCTGCAGCCTTTCGCGAACTACAACTTGCCGCACAAATGGTATCTCACGTCGTCGCCCATCATCACGGCAAACTGGAAACTGGATGACGGACGGTGGCTGGTCCCCGTAGGTGGAGGAGTCGGGAAAATTGTGCGTTTCGGGAAAGTACCTGTGAATATCTACGGACAATTTTTTGGAAATGCGGAATACCCGAACGGGACGAGCAAGTGGTCGGCAAGGTTCCAGATGCAGTTTCTATTTCCGAGGAGGTGAAGGAATCGGAGAACAGTTTCGAGGCCGCAAGCTGATCGTCAATCTAAAGGAATGTGCGCTCGGGGCTCAGATCCACTACGCCGTAGAGGAGGAATCGATGTTCGGTGCAACAAAGGTTGGAAAGCAGCGACCCTCACCCTATGCCACCACGACGGATTTCTGTCAAATCTTCGAGACGGACATGAACCGATTGTATCGCTTGTCGTTCCTGCTCACAGGAGATGACCCTACCGCTGAGCAATGTTTTATCGGTGGCCTGCAGATGGCTCAAGAAGGGAACCCAATCTTCAAGAATTGGGCGGAGGCTTGGGCGCGGCGAATGATCATTCTGGATTCAATTCGAGTGCTCCACCCGCAATTGATAGAGGACACCTCAGAGTCCTTTGGCCGAGTTGCCGGCGATTTCGCGACGGATCGAATTGAAATCGCCGAGATTGTAAAGCTTCCAGTGTTCGAGCGATTCGCATTTGTAATGTCAGTCCTCGAAGGCTACTCGGATCACGAGTGCTCTCTTCATCTCGGCTGCACGCGCGCGGCGATTGCTGCAGCGCGAGTTCGTGCTCTCGAACGTATCGGAAGGGCCGCGGAACTTCGCGACAAGCTTGTAGGCATGTCCTCAGCTCACAAACAGCTCGGAACGGATTCCAAGTCTGCGGCCCAATTGCGGCCATTGACCATCATGCGTGCCTCCGCATAGAGCGCTCCATATTTTCTTGGGCGGGAGCAAAAATGGAATTGTCTACAACTGGGCCGCACTTCTTTGCAGCTCAAGTCGCCCTTGGGAATCGATCCGCACGGAGATCACCCTAGTTCTTACGAGCTGCTCGGTGACGACTGACGAGATGTCGATATGGATCAGCCAGATGAAATAGGAATAAGGAGGATAACCCATGGCCAACGCAGCAGCTCCAGTACAAACCCCAACCACCACGTGAAACATCGACCCCGCTCATTCCATCAAGGAGTTCAAAGTCAAGCACATGATGATTGCCAATGTGAAAGGGCAATTCTCGAAAGTTTCAGGAGCATTGATCCTGGACGAATCGGATCGCGGGTATGGTAGACGCCAAGCCCCTATGGGCTGCGCTCTACCATTCGTTAAACCTAATGCATGCTGAGGGTTACGAATATCGAAGACTATCTATATGGGAAACGTCGAATCAATGTGACGGATGAATAATGATGGGTAAATACTGGATTTAACTTGATTTGGTGGCCAGGGAGGGAGTTGAACCCCCGACGCCAGCCTTTTCAGAACTCGTCTTTCCAGTGTTTCCAATAACTTCAATGGTTGTCGTGGGACTGCTAAACACTGGAAAGTACCGGCAAGACGGATGGACCGTGGGTGATCGTCGTGGGTGATTTCAAATTTGTAGTGCGGTCTTTGGTCGGCATCGCCTCCGAGAGGTGATCGCGACTCAGTCCGATCCCCGGCGGAACGTGGGAACCAAAAGATCGAATCGATGAAAAACAACCAAAGAGGAGGAAGCAAATGAACAACGACATGCTGAATGCCGCTGTTGCCAGCATCGAAGAGACTCGCGAGGCCAATTGCAGAAATGCTGACAATCACGACCTAGGACACCGGAGGCACTTCCCTATCGGCGACGTTCCTGAAGTTAATGGACTCTGGGCGCAGGAGGTGGAGGATTTCGTGCCCACCACTGGGGAGCTTTTGGTAATTGCCGAACACTGGGCAAGCGTTGCCATAGAGCGGACGTACGTGGGATGGGCCAATGCGAACGTTTCGATCAGTACTAAAGACTGGCGGCGAATTTATTTTGCGTGGCGACGGGTTTATAGGATTCGTGCGCTTCTCGGTGACGTCATTGATGGAGTGATTGACGATCAGGTCAAGAAGTTCCACAACGAAGAACACGACCAAGACGGGGCACAATGGGATCCAGAGAACTGGAGGACGTTCTTTCGGCTGATAGATCGGGAATCCCAGAAGAAGCATCTCGCTCCCGTTCAACATTTTTTTCATCCGCCTTCTGAAGAAGGCCGTAAGATGTGATGCCCATCGCCATGATTTTGTCGATCAGAGCGAACCGTTTAATATACCCTTGATGACGATGACTGCGTGCTGTCAGGCTTGGATTAAGACTCCGGCTAGAAATTCCAAGGCGGCTGAAGCATCTCTTGGAGATTTCTTTAGCTCGCGAGATGCCGAAAGATTTTGCTCACAGTCCGGTCGAGTTGACGTTTTTGTATTGAGTGCTCCCAAATTCGGAACACGATCACCCCGCCGGACCGGAGTTTGCGATTGACCTGCGCGGCGCGACGAACGTTGCCATCAATCTTGGCGCGCCAATATGGACGATTGCGGCGCGGTAGTCGAAGGCAGTGTTTGCATCCGTGCCAAAAGCACCCATCAACGAACAACGCGATTCGCCGCTTTGCGAACCAGAAATCAGGTCGCCCAAAAACGGATTCAGGATGTAGCTCCCATCCGGTAATTCTGGCGCGAACCAAAGCAAGCCGGAGCCGGACTTCGGTAGAACGGTTGCCGTGCGAGCGCACCTTTGCCATTAACGCGCTACGCTCTGTTCTAGAAAACATATCCATCTTAGAATCAGTACCGCAATTCCATTTCAGATGAAACGATACACTATCGTAGAACTATATGCGGGAATCGCGCGAACGTGGGAGGCATTTCGCCCGTGGAGCAGATGCAAGCTCGGGTTACTCGCTGACATCAATCAACTTGCGATAGATAATTACACCGACAACTATCCCTCGGCTCCCTATATTCGACGCAATCTCCACTGGATGACTGCCCCTGAGGTGGAGGCCAAAATCGGTGGAAAAGTAGACATTCTCCTGGGCTGCCCGCCCTGCCAAGGCTTTAGCGACACGGGCAAACGGGATGCCGATGATCCTAGAAACGCACACATCGATGTTTTCGGCAAATTTGTGAAGGGACTTATGCCGCTCGCGGTCGCCCTGGAAAACGTCCCATTGGTGGCAAGCTCTGAGCGATTCGCGCGATTCACGCGGATGCTCGACAGGCTGGGTTACAGCTGGACGGCGGAGATAGTAAACGCAGCACAATATGGCAGCTGTCAGACTCGGCAGCGATTACTTCTCGTGGCCATTCATGAGCGTGTCAAAGCTGACCCAAAGATTCCGAAGCCTACGCATGGAGCAAAGGGCCTCTACTTCAGCTACCAGCGGCGAAGAATTGTTCCGGCGAACAAGTGCGAAACGGAATTTCTAGGAATCACTCCCGCTGCACATCGCGTTGGTTCCCAGATAAACGTTAGCAAAACGATTTCTGGCAGTAATTCTGTTCCTACGATTCGCAAGATTTTAGCGGGCTTGCCTCCGCTTGGCACCCCTGATGCTGAAGTCATGACACACAGCCCTTGGCCCTCATCTCCGCTCATGCGACGAAGGATGGGCAATGTTCCTGAGGGGGGGCGCTGGCGAGGCGGGGAGGATCATTTCTCGCACAGTTACGGCAGACTGCACAGGCGCGGATTGGCGAGAACCATTACGACATATTTTGCGAATGCTGGAAGTGGTCGCTATTGGCACCCCACCGACAACAGACCATTGACGATACGAGAAGCCGCCCGAATCCAAGGGATCGAGGATGACTTTTGGTTTCACGGCCCAATGTCGGGCGTAAGTGAGCTCGTAGGGAACGCGCTAGACGCGGCAATCGCTAACGTGGCTCGGCAAACCGTGCAGGAATGCCTTGAATCCTAAGGTTTGACAATAACTAATAACGTGTTATTGTTATTCAAAGAGGCAGCCCCTCTTGGGAGTTTTTCATGCCTAAGGATTCTCAGGCCGCGCAGTCCATACCTGATTCCAGCGTTCCCATGCTCGTTGAAGAGAAGTCTGCCGACAAGGGAGGAATCCCCGCCCCGGCTGGAATGTCGGTGATCGGCAAGGTCGTTCACTGGGAAAGCACGCCAACCTTTACCGAGGCTGCCGCGCTACTCGATGCTAAAGCTGACGTAAAGCCCGGACAATTTGTCGGCATCTGGCACGGCAATCGGAGTCTCCCTATCCTCACTGTCCTTCAGGTTGCCAACTGCCGCGAGGTCAATCCGAATGAAGAACCTGAACTGGCGGTCGCACGCGACCGCCTTGGCCTTAGCACGCGGTACGCAAAGGAAGGAGTTTCCACCAGAATCTTTCGACTTCTGGAGGGACCGACCATTGAGGAGTTCAACATCGACATAACGGAAAAAGGGTTCAGCGTCAAAGGTGAAGCACAAGCGGCAGAGCTTTTGGTTCGTGCGGGCGATGCTGTGGTTACGCTCTCGGAGGAATTGGTAGCGCAGACGATCGGGTCCCTGCCAGATCCTGACCTTGGTCTGAATCTCGGCACGGTGTACGGAGACAAGCCCGTCCCCGTAGTCTTCAAGCCGGAAATGTTGCAGATGCATATCGGAGATTTTGGCAATCCCGGCAAAGGGAAATCCTACAGCTCTGGTGTGCTGATGGAAGAAGCCCTCAAGTGGGGCATTCCTACTCTAGTGCTCGACATCAACGGAGAAATGCTGGATGCAGCGCAAGCCCTTGGTGGGCTAGTGATCACATTGCCGAACCCGGCAAACTTCGGCCTGTCCCTCTCGCTGATCACATCTTCGGAACTGATACAGATCGCCCCGAATGTTCAGGAGGGCACAGTGTATGCGGAACTCATCGAGCTTTCGCACGAGCGATTGAAAACGGAGAAGAAGGGGCAGCATTTTTCGTTCGACGAATTGATCGCAAAATTGAGCGAGACGGCACAGATGCACGAAGTCAAAGGCGCAAGTCTTGGCATCGCGATAAGCCGGGTTCGTGCTCTAGAGAAAGACCCAATCGTGGGTGGAAACTTTGACTTCATCAAGGAACTTGAGGCTCATAGGCTTGTCGTTTTGGATTGCCGGTTCCTGAGTCTCAGGCAAACACGCCTCATCGGCGCCGCCGCCGCTCGGGAGTTGCAACGCAAAGGCAGAGAGATGTCGCAGAAAGCCGCACAAGGAGATAAAAAAGCGGCAAGCTGGTTTTCCCTCTTCATGGTTGACGAAGCACACCAGGTCGCGCCGAATGATGAGAACGTCGTTAGCAGCCAAGTCATGTTCGAGCTTGCCCGCATGGGTCGGCACGTGCGTACGGGGATGGTGCTCATTAGTCAAAGTCCGTCGGACCTGAACGTGAGTGTCTTGAAGCGGCTACAAACAAGGTTGATATTTGCTCTGGAGAAGGACCAATTGCGGGCAATTCAGGGCGTCACGGCCGATCTAGATGAGCGTCTCTTGGCAAAGCTGCCGAAGCTGCCACGCGGGGTTTGCGCTGTATCCGGTTCGAGTGAGATTGTCCGACACGGATTCCTAATGAAAATTCGAGAGCGCGAAACTCCGGTTGGCGGAAGCACTCCCAAAGTATTCGCGGGCAGACGGAAGCAGGCTCTCAAGAAGGAGGGCAAGTGACCACCCGGCCCTTCACCACGCGCGAGCGAGAAGACCTCTTCTGCAAACTCGCCGGACGGCCCGAGGGTGTGGCCGCGCCTGACGTATACAAGGAGGCTGTGACACTGGGCGACAAGGTCACTAAAGAGGCGTACCAGAACCTCGGGCGTCGCCTCGTTCATCGTGGTGTGTTGGTAGCCGACGATTCAAGCTCCCCCATCGTCTACAAAATCGGCCAGCCCGTTGACAGCTATTGGCTAGACGAAGAGGAATTAGCCAGGATCATTGATCCCGACTATCCGATACTTGCCCTGCCAATCTGGAAGGAGTCTCAACGACAAATTCGACAGGTGCCCGAGGAGTGGTGGGCACATATTCGAATGAAGCTGATGTCCGAACACGCTCCCGACGTTTTTCAACGTGCAATAGAAAGTTATTGTGCAGATCTAGAAGCGTTGATCGAGCAGCTTGCCGAAGGAATTCGGGAAGGGGCGCTTCCTACCGAGATCAACCGTCAGCGCCACGAAGGTCGCAGCCTTGTTCGCCTTCTGCTGGGCGTAGTACGCTTTGCGCTCGGCATATCAATCGAAGCGGTCGCGTTTCCGGAAAGTATTGATGAAGGTCTAGAAGAGAAGAAGAACAATCCAAATGCTCAGGTAGTGCGAGTTGACAATGCGCTCCTAAAGCAAGAGCTGAGCACGCGGATAGCTCCTGAGCCATTCATCGTACAAGATAGTTCGTGCGACACCGGACTGATGATTGCAGCGGTAGACGGATCAAGCCAGAGCGGGGTTATGTCCGCAATTGGCGAAGAAGACGACTTCTACGTGGGCCACGCGCCTATGATTTCTATCAACACTGCAGTGGGTCAAGTGAACCGGCGACTGTTGTTCAACGGACACGAGATACCAGTCTTTACGCGGCTACCCGAGAAACCGGAAGATTTGCAACAGCGTGAAAACAAGTACACCGTCATGGCGAAATTGTTTTACGCGGACCTCAGTGATGCCGAGTACATGCATTCACTTTGGAATGCCATGGACACTCTTGAGGCGAGGGCCACTCTCCGAGTGCTAGGGCGTTGGTACACCTCGCCCGCTGGTGTTGAAGTTAGGCCCGCCGATGTTGTCTTGCGTGACGGCACTGTTGTCCCTCAGGACAGGGACTTCAGCCACTACAAAGACGATACGCACTATGGGGAAATCGTGCGAGATATGATCTCTCTCAACTGGGAGATCGTGAGGAAATGTCAGTCTGACCAACAATCCGTCGCTGGTGTCGTTAAGAATGCACAAGTCAGAGTGTTCGGCCCTATCCTGAATTGGTACGTGACCCAGCTTGCGGCAAAGAGGGATGCGAGCGTTGTTGAGAATTGGCCGTTCAATGCGTTGAATGCCCTTCCTGATCAAGTGTTGCTGACACGTTTATTGACTGCACAACGAGAAAAAGGCGATCCGTGGACACGCACTTGCCTGGTGTTGCGCCCGTTTCACGCAACCACAAACTACAACAAACGCTATTCACGAACGAAGGTTCCCGTGCAGTTAATCCTGGACCGAAAGGCGAAGGACATGAAGGACGGCGAAAGCAAGGCATTCTGGAATGATTTTCGTGACAGTGCCGATCCCTATGTGCAGATGCTAAACAATGTGTGGTACGGAAGCTGTTTTATTGCGACGGTTCCCCGCCTAGAGTTCGAACGCTTTCTACCGAGAATCGATTTCGTCGTTCCGTGCGAGACCTACACGGCAAATGCAGACCCAATGGTTCCTGCCAAGGCGCATTTCCGGCGCGTGTGCGGAGCATTGCTTGACTGCGGTTTTGAGGTCTCGGTCGAACATTCGATGTTTAAGGACAAGAGCACTCTCGAAGTGCTTCCCGAGCTTGTCACGAGAACGCACGATACAGTGAAGACTTGGGCGCGCGAGTTGCGGAACCGAGTAGACGAATATCTGTCGAACATCATCGGGCGGCATATGCAGCAAAAACGGACTCGCGGGATCAAAGTACGCCCCTTCACCAAAGGGGAATTGACCAGCCTGCTCAAATCACTTGAGCAAGAGAGAAAACGCGTAGCCGGGATGGGTGACGGCAACAATCGACTGGAAAACTAGGCTGAAATGCGAGGATCAAGAACGACCGAAGACGGCTGAAGTCGAGAGTCGCCTTCCAGTTCGGCACGCTCGACACTACGCCGGTGAGTGAATACGATGGAAGCCTCGAATGAGTAAAGCCGACAAACAACGAAACGCCGCTGCCAACAAACCAGTAGCCGACTTGTCCAATAGCGAAATCGTTGTCATCGCAGCGTTTCGGGCTGGAGCGGCGGGACTGCATGCCGATACCGAGGACATCGCGGTGAAAGCAAACGAGATCGGCCCAGGAAGATTCACATGGAAGAAGTACCCGGAGCAGATAAATATCGATACTGTCAGGAAGCGCCTGTGGGATGCCCGAAAACGGGGCCATCTTGTCGGGTCTGAGCGTGATGGCTGGTTGCTCACCGAAACGGGAACGACGTTTGCTCGGCGGTACAGGCGATCATTGGGTGCTGAGAAAACGACCCGTCTGTCGCTGAATGAACGCAAATGGCGCCGAATGGAGAAAGTGCGGTTACTAGCTACGGCTGCGCATCTGAAATTTACGTCTGGGGAGATGTCATCCATAACATTGCGTGAGGCCCAAGGATTTTTCAGGATCGATGCGTATGTGAGTAAGTCGGCCATGGAGAATAAGATTTTGCGAATATTGAATGCGTTCAGCGATGACCATGAAATCGGACCAGCTGTGAAATATGTCGCCAGTTTAGTTAGGAGGGCAGATGTCATCGAAGACCATCTTCGTTAAGAGCCATGTAGGCCGAGATTTGCTTCAAAACGCCGCGCTCTTCAAGACAGACAAGCTTGTAATTTGGGAATATGTGGCCAATGGGCTGCAGTATGTCGATGCTGGAACCAATCCTATTGTTCACGTGAGGCTCGACAGTAAAGCTCGCAAAGTTCGGATCAGCGACAATGGTCGCGGCATGACCCTTGACGGTTTGCAAAACTTCTTTGTCATGCATGGAGAGAATCTCGACCGAAAAGCGGGAACACCCGGACGCGGTCGTTTTGGAACGGGAAAATCAGCGGCTTTCGGTATTGGAGACTTGTTGAGGGTAACTTCCGTGCGCGACTCTCGGCGATCCGTTGTAGAACTGACGCGGTCGGACCTAGACAAGGTTTCCTCCGGAGATCCTATCCCGGTTCGTATTCTGCAAAATGAGATCGCCTGTTCTGATCCCAATGGAACAATAGTTGAGATTGAGCAGATTCACCTTCGGTCGCTCGATCAGCCAGGGTGTATCCGCTATATAGAGCGACATCTTGCGAAATGGCCGAAGAATTGCACCGTCGTCGTAAACAATCATGAATGTGAGTATTCAGAGCCGCCTATCAAGGAGCAGCGTCGCTTTCGACCGACCGGAGCACCTCGTGAGTTCCTTGGCGATGCCGAACTCGTTCTAAAAGTATCGAAAGCACCGGTCGATGAGGATCTTCGGGGTGTGGCTATCTTTTCAAACGGTGTCTGGCACGAGACGACCCTTGCGGGCGCGGAAGGAAAGGAGATGTCGAACTATATCATTGGAGAAATCGACGTTCCCCGACTCGACGACGACAATACGCCGATCTCCCCGTTCGATCTAAGTCGCTCCATGCGGTTAAATCCAAGCAACGAACTAGTGCGGGCAATTTACGCGTTCATAAGTCAGTCTGTCGAACAGGTCCGCCGAGAGTTGGTGGATCGTGAGCGCCAACGCCGGCAGAGCGAGGAGGCAAAGCATCTTGCTGACCAAGCCGCCGATATCGCTCGCTTCCTAAACGAGGACTTTGATTCGTTTAGAGACAAAATAAGCAAGGTTAGAGTCAAAGCGGCTGGATTGGTGGACTTGGCTGATACACCCACACCGGGTGATTCGATGGACGGACTAGTGGATGGTGAAGAAGTGCCAAGTGTGCTCACCAGCCCTGTGGGGGGAGTCGGTGCAGATGGTGATGCCGGAGCAGATGGCGACGTACCGCGCGAACTGAGGCCAGAGTTAAAGGCGGAGGAGAACGGCAAATTGACCGGGAAGAGCGCGCCGCAGTCACACCGACCGGCTGGCAAGCGAGGAGGATTCCGGGTCGAGTTCAAAGCGATGGGCAGCGAGGAGGATCGGGCCATTTATCGCGGGGAAGAAAGAACTATCTACATCAACACAGACCATCCCCAGCTCTTGGCGGCGAAGGGCGCCGCGAGTATCGAGGACCCAACATTTCGTCGGCTGGCATATGAAGTCGCTTTTACGGAATATGCAATTGCAATCAGTTCCGAGTTGGGCAAGCGCGGCGAGTACTCCGATTGGAGCGACCCAATTTACGAAGTCCGCGAAACTGTAAATCGTCTGGCGCGGAAGGGTGCTCGTCTTTACATAATCTGAGGACGAAAGGACGAGAGTACGTGTCCAGATTTCCTCATCCGGGATATCCAATCGCTCCTCGACTGTTGCGGCCAATCTTGAGTATTGGGCTGCCTGTCTCATATGCCCGCCTAGGGGGTGACTTCCCTTTGTTGGCAGATCTGGACGAAAGTATTTGGTCATATGTGGATCGAAGCGTGGCCGATCTCCTTGGGAATCTCGTGATCACTCGGGCAGGCCAAATGCGCTCGGCTCCATTTTGGCGGCTGACCTATTTTCCGAGACTCACACAAGACCTGCAACTAGACGACATTCAGATTGAACAGCGCACCTACGAATGCTTGAGTAGCCTGTTCAAGAGAGAGCTTCCTGAGGGGCTAGCTAGCCTCGCGGAATATACTCTAGATGGTGCTGTCTCGGAGATTCCGGGTTTTGGCATCAGACCCCTAGTTGATCTCCTCGCCGCCCTCCACTTCCAAATGACAGATACCCCGGTGGTGGGGGAAGCGGTCGACAGGCTCAATTTACCTCAGCTTCAACGCATAATTCGAAAACCGAGCGCCTGGCGCTCGTATTCTGACAAATATCTCCCGTTTCTACCGAAAACGGCGAGCCTTGAAGAACTTCAGCTGTCCGTGCGGGCCCAGAATTGCATCTCTGGGCTGCTCAAGGACCGCGTGATCTCTGACTTGGCCGACCTGTCACTGCTAACCCTTGGTCAGATCATGGAGCGCTCGAATTTTGGGCTCAAGTCGCTAATCGAACTTCTAGATGAAATCCAGCCGCTAGTACTCGAACCCGCGCCGGTTCAAGCAAGCGCTTCGGACGCTGGGGTTGCATCAGTTGAATCTTCGGTTCAAACGAGCGCTGCCTCGATTGGGGTTGCATCCTCTGACCAGCTCTCGAGCGAAGACATTCAGCAGATCATTACCCGATCAAGACCTTTAGACCTCTTCTTGGAGCGGCGCATCCCGAACATTCCCCCGACGACCGAACTTACGGACATGCGGCTCGATGTTCGCACGTACAACTGCGTGACTGAGCTGATACGGGGAGATGTGATCTCCCGACCGAGCGACCTGTCGCGGCTGACTCTCAGAGAGATGATGCGCACTACGAACTTTGGCAGGAAATCGCTTGGGAATCTCCTGCGTTCGATTGAACTATTAGTGGGGACGCCGCCGGCCGCGACTGTAGCACCAGAGTGCGAGTCTCCTAAATTTCTCTCACCTGATCTCGTTCGGGCAGCCGAGAAGCTTGTACAGTCGCGAGTCGCGAGTCGGATCCGTTGCAGCGATCCCCGCATGGCAAGGCTCTGTGGGGAACTGTTGTACGCAGCCAACAGCTCCCCCGACTATCCCCCACTCGATTCAAAAGCCTCCCTCCAACAGGTTGCCTTGAGGCTGGCGGCTAGCACCTGCGACCCTTCCACCGCTTCACGATTAGTCAGCGCAATCCAGCTGCTTCGCCTTAGATTGGCTGAATTGATGCGGATGAAGCTAGAAACAGAGTTGCGCTCGCTAGCAGCGGCGCACCTAAAAGACCGCGATCTGGAAATTGTGCTGGCCCTGTGGGGGTGGTCGGGTGAGCTACCTAGGACACTTCAGTCTGTAGGCGACGCCTTCGGCCTCACGAGGGAGCGGGTAAGGCAAATAGCCAGTACGTTTGAGAAAGTCTACAGTCGCAGGAAAGCGTTTCTTCCTAGTTTGGAGAAAGTCCTTCGCTTTATTGCACGGCGCGTGCCGGTCATCGCTGATGATGTCGAAAAGCAACTCCAGGGGTGTAGCATGACGCTTTCCCAGTTTCGTGTTGAATCGATCATTGAATGCGCCAAACGGTTTGGCCAGCCTGTTCCGTTTGTCCTCGACGAATCGGGAGGCGCCCGCGTAGTCACGGAAGCAAAACGCACCGGTCTAGCGCGCTTAATCGCTATACACGCACGTCGCGCAGTGTCCAAGTATGGACTTGCCAACGCAGTCGATCTGAAGGAGGAATTGACCGACACAATTCATTCCGGGATCGATCTTCAATTCCTAAGCAATGTAATTCGCGCCATCGCATCCTGTGAGGATTTAGGAAAAGGGTGGTTCTGGCTGAAAGATTTACCTCGAAACCATCTGCTCACTATCGCTCGCAAGGTATTGGCGGTTTCACCAAGAATCCATGTAAGCGAGATGCGTGCAGCAATCGCTAATGATCCGCGAGGGATGGGGTTCGCTCCACCCAAACACGTCGTGTTGCGTTTCTGCGAGAGCGCCGCCGACTGTGATGTCGAAGACGACATCATCATCGTGCGGCAAAAGCCAGATCCAATGCAGGTACTCAGTGACACAGAGCGAGTGATTGTGGATGTGTTTCGAACCCACGGACCTCTTCTTTCTCGTACCGCGCTAGAAGAGCATTGCGTTAGCCGTGGCGTAAATCGCCACACGATGGGCCTATATGCAGGAAGACTAGCGATAATAGCCAGATACGGCCCAAGTGTTTACGGTCTTCGAGGTGCAGTGTTTTCACCGGACGACCTTGCCCAAGCGTCCGTCCGCCGTGAGCGTCGATATTTCGAGCATGGATGGACAGAGAACGCTGAACCATGGGCAGCGATTAAGCTCCCACCTTCAGCGTTGTCGAACGGCATCGTTCAGCTTCCTGCGAGTTTTCGTCAACAAGTGAGTGGACGCTATGCCCTAAGAACTGAGGACGGCCTGGTGATTGGGCAACTGGTTGTTTCGGACCAAGCTACATGGGGTCTCGGCCCACTGTTTCGACGGCGTGGCGGCGAGCCTGGCGATATACTCTTGCTCACCTTCGATGTGCAAGGGCGGCTGGTCACGGCAAGATTAGGAGACTTGGCTGTTATACCGGAACCAACACACCTAGCTGAAGAGATCGTAGACCATGGGGAGCACGCGAATGGCTAGCGTCAGATCTTTCGTCAAACCGCTGAGGCTCTTTCGTTATCGTGCGCTGGAAGAAATTGACCGAGAACTTTCGGCGATTGAACACTGCTATATCCATTGTTCGTCTTACGACGACCTAAACGATCCGATGGAGGGGCTCTTCAGTTCAAGTCGTACGTTGAAGGAGAGCGAAGGTTACCGTGCGCTTCGAAACGAGATCCGACATACGAAGCGCGAAATTGGAGTTTGCTCATTCAGTGAGGTCCACAATCACGCAGCGATGTGGGCGTATTACGCAGACCAATATCGAGGTATGTGCGTGTCGTACAGCCTCACAAAGCTACTGAAGCATCTCAACAAGGGGGTCGATTTCGTGCGGATGGCCTATGTCGAGGAAATGCCAACTGTGCGGCGAACCAAGGATGGAGCCGTGAAACTTGCGAAGTCGATTTTATCTTGCAAGCACTACCAGTGGTTACATGAACGAGAATGGAGAATGCTGGCGCCACTGGGGAACGTTCACTACCACGAAGCAGGATGCGTGACTCGCATCTACCTCGGTTCAAAGGTTGAAGCAGCGAAAAGGGGAAAAGTGGTCGAGTTGGCGGAACGTTTGAGTATTGCGGTCAGTGAGATGAACGTCGATGAGTACCGTATTAGCTTTTCCGAACTATCCCCTGATCTGAGTGAACAATCGTGAGCGAAAAACTAATGATTCTCGCCCCAGCAACTGGCCCCTCCGTAACCGCTTTGCATTGGTGAGGGCGCAAGAGGCGAACAGTCGAGGATTTCAGCCCACTCTCCCGTTTCTCCCTCCAGGATTCAGCACACCTTCGGCACATTATTTCCGTCAACATTTTCACGTTTCCGCGGTCTTCGGGGTTTAACCACTGATCGGCCGTACGTGCGATTCAGTCATCAGGCTTGCCGTCATTGAGCAAGGTCATCCGCCTTTTCGTCGAAGCCGACACCTCGGACAGATTCTGGGCGTGAGATTTTGTCATCTTGATCACTCTGCAGAAATTCGTCAATCGAATTGCCCTTCTTGACGCGAGAGTCATTTCTTGCATCACTCATATCTTTTCTCCAAACGTAACTCCCTACAACAGCCATCCAAACGAATCAAACTTCATTTTTGAATGGCCTTTATTCAAGCTTCGTCTTGATCTGATCCGCTGCTGTTAACTCCGAGCTGCCAAACTTGATAGTATTCCTCCGGGGCTAGGAGTGAAGGAAATGCGTGCGGTTCTTACGATTCACGGAATCGGCGTCTTCGGGAGAAGGGGTCCTTGGCAAGGACCAATCGGGCGTGTTCTTGCGCCTCACTTTCGCTGCATCACGATCAAGTACACGCACTATCGCTGGCTTGGATTTTTCTCCGCTGTCTTGGAACCACGCGTATTCCTCCTTGGGTTAGCGATCCTCTTCGTTGCAAGAAGATGTTACGGCATTCCGCACCTCTGGACCTGGGTCATCGGCCTCTTTGTGATTTCCTGCATCGCCGCGCAGGTGCGGCATCGAATGGCTCTGTCTCATCTGCTGACGGAGAGCTCGCATCGGCTTCCCTTGGGCTTCAGGCCTCATGTGATTGCACACAGTATGGGTACGAAATTGATCGGGACAGCACTAAGAGAATATCCACAGGTTCGGCTCGGGAGCGTAGTCTTGACCGGATGCGTTCTCCCGACAAATTATCCGTGGCGTAATGTGAGAAGGATGAATCCACGCGGCTTTGAACGAGTTCGGAATGAAGTAGCCAGCAAAGATCTGGTACCGTTGCTCGCCAATGCTGGTCACCGCTTAGGGATCCTGCGTGGATACGGAAACGCCGGCAGAGTTGGATTCGATGTAGCCCCGAACTGGGTCCACACCTTGGATTCGCCAAATAAGGTCTGCGGACAATGCACTGCCGCCCCTCCGCCCGCACCGATTCACAATGTCACGAGCGCCCATGGAACGCACAGTTCCGCTTTTGCAACATCAGAGTTTGCGGCCTATTACTGGTTGCCATTTTTTTGGAACATCGACCCGGTAGAATATTCTGACTTTCTGGAGTTGTGTTTAGACGCGAACGAACACTACGAGAACCGGAACTGGCCACAACTCCGTGTTGCGGAGGAAGAGCTCCTGCATTCGGAATGGCAATGGGCGGGAGGCGTCACTTTAGAAGCTCATATTCAACTCCATGTATCGGTTCATCCTCGCGGCCGGGCCATTGCTACTTCGGTCGTTGCGCTAGTGCTGCAGAAGATGTATGTGGACACTGCCGCTGCGTCAGAAGCGTATCGTGACCGTGGCGAAGATTGGCAGCGCAAGGTCGCCGCACTACATCCGGTCGTCGCTATGATTGGCGCGATCGACGTCGTCCTCGGCTGACATGCCTCGCATTCCTACTCAAGAACTCGTCGGCATTTTGAAGCGTCTCGCACTCGATCGTTCCGATAATGAATCGTGGAAAGCTCTGTACTTGTTGATGTGGCCGCTTGTTTTTGCGACCGCCTATCGCACTCTGCGGGGAGATCGTGAGCTTTCTGCAGACGCTGGCCAAGAGGTCTTTCTTAGACTCTATCGATACGCGCGGTTTGACGAGTTCACCGAGAACCCAGAAGCCTTTCCCAGCTACGTATCGGTGATGTGCAAGAACGTTAGCCGTGATTACTTGTCGAAGATTTTGCGTGAACCTCAACTTTCGGAAACAGAGTTTCAGGAGAGTCTTGTTGAATTTGAACAAGAGCGGTCTCGCGACCTCAGTCCTGAGCTGTCCGCAATCCGGTCTGGCGAGGTCTCGGCATTTCTCTCTTCCCTCGATCCCGACGACCGACGGTTGGCAGATCTTTTGCTAAAGGGGATGGCCACTTCCGAAGCAGCGGAGCGCCTTGGTTTGACGTATACCAACACTGCGGTTCGAATTTACCGCTTAAGACAGCTAGCTCGTAATGCCATGAAAACAAGATAGTTATTTTGTCCTCGCCAAGTGTAAGAAAAACCCTTCAAGACCGGTCTCCCTTAATGAAAGGATGAAATAGGGTTACACACAATCGGGCGATTGAGGCGTTCGTAGAGAGTCTTTCTTGAGGCTGCCCGATTCTGCGAGCCAAGGGTGAAAACAATGAACCGAAAAGATAAAGTCGGTAAAGGCCCACAGTCGCTTCCCACCAATATTGAGAGCGCGACACAGGAGCACGTTCGAGACCGCCTGGCCGCGTGGGACGCGAAGATCCGTGCGCGGCGTGCCAGACGCCTGCACATTTCTGCGGAACAAGCGGGCGACGTTGAACCCAAGCCGCTCTTCATGGTCGAGATTGAAGCTCGAGCAGCGACGGAACGCCGGACTGTCGATTCTTTGCTGGAGGAGTACCGGAATAGGCTGCAACAGTCTACCTATCCGACGCCAGCGTGTTTGCTCGTGGACGAAGTTGCGGCCTATGCCGAGGGCGAACTGCCCTTGGAGCGTCTCCAACATGCGAATACCTGCCAAGCGTGTGCGACTCTCCTTATAGGAGCTGTACCAACTGATGAAGCCGCTGGTGAATTCGTTGATGCCTTGCGAACTCCGCCTCCGGTTGAAACTGAGGAACCGCTTACGTCGACGGCTGGTGCGAAATGGCCTGGCTTCAACTGGGGTCTTGTTGAGAGGTGGGGTGGCGCCGTAGTGATTCCAAGTGTCACCCTTATTGCAATGTATATCATTTCTCTAAATGTCGACTCAAATGCAACAAGGCAGACGTTCTTGCACAGTCCTTTGCCGTGGGTCTCTGGTCTGATAGTGGCCCTATTGGGTTGGTGGTCTATTTCCGAGTTGAAACGTCGTCCAGTGCTCCGAAGCGTCGGTATTGGTCTAGCGTTCACCGCGGTCCTTGCGAGTTCCTTCGTCGTTGATTTTCGTCGTGGGCAATCCGCTGACCGGGATTTTGCGATAAAGTCTGCCCTGGATCAGCTCACACAGATTTCCGTTAATTCACTTCAAAATCGCCAAGCCAACGGAAAGTTCATCGATGTTCAGCATTTGTCTGGGTCCCTGCAGATTGAGACGACCGAACTCTCAAGGTCCCAGGTTCGCTATGTCGCAACCAGCGACCAAGTGCCTGGGCAAGCCGTTGCGAATATTGGAGACAACGGGGGCGGTGAAATCAAGTGGGAAGAAGGCGATAAGACCATTCGGCAGCTTCAATTC
Organism: uncultured Acidobacteriaceae bacterium; assembly: GCA_963818865.1. Classification (GTDB taxonomy): domain Bacteria; phylum Acidobacteriota; class Terriglobia; order Terriglobales; family Acidobacteriaceae; genus Sulfotelmatobacter. Next base: position 46,108 of record CAWFTQ010000007.1, on the reverse strand, counting down.
TTAACGGGTAAACTCCTTAACGAAGGCGGAGTCCTTAAGGTTCAGCTCTCGGATGGTCGCTCTTACAATCTCAAAGGAACGAACCTAGGCAATCTCGCCCCCAATACTCCTGTTTTTGCGGTTGTAGACATTAGTACGGCTTCGGTACACTCCCTTCAAATACTAAACCCTTCCTCGCAGGAGGCGTTGGCTCACGAACCCGCGAACAAACGCAGTGATTAGATAACCACACGCCATTTCCACTCTTCAGGCCCGTCCGTCCGCTCGCTAGCGTCTGGCGGTGGCAACCTTATCCTTGCGGCGAGACACATGTAGCCACATGAGTACACGGACAGGAACACTTTGTGGAACTGTTTCCGGAGTGGCCGCTTTTCTGCGAGGGCATATTCGTCTTGTACTGGCAATTCCCACCTTCTCGATTCACTGCTGGTTTCGGGTTTAGGACGAACTCTTTTATCAAGCTCACAACGGCAAGATGATGGCGGTTGAGGAGTCGCATGTTTCGGTTTCGCAGGCTCCCCACCGGGTTGGCTTTGAGGCTGTTGGCTAAGTACAGGAGGTTTCGGAGGACTTGACGGGTCTAGATTACGTGGTGTGGATTTTGGGGAGCTGAGCGGTTTATTCGCGCCTGGCTTGATTAACTCTTCCGGTGGTTGGACCCCAGCTTCGGGAGCGTTGCTACTCGGCGCGAGATTTTCGCTCGGGTCTCTAAAAGTGAGGCTGCACAACATGTGGCCTACTACCAAATAAAGTCGATAGCGAACAGGGTTAGGGTCACCTTTTCGTTCGTATACTTCCTTGCCGGTTAGCGCTAGTCCGGTGACGGGTTCGTCAAACGTGACTCGTCCCAACAAAGTGCCTCGGATGTCAAAGACATAAAGACCACCCGGACCGGCCGCGAATACCATCTTGCGCGAATCGTCGCTGCAACCGTTGCATGGATCGAACAGAGCCACTCCCAGGAATGTTGGCACCGTGCCGTTAGAAATCGGCACGGAGCCGAGCGATCCTGTCTGAACCCAATCCTTTCCCGGCTTGGCGAAGATTGGCCAACGAATTTCCTCCTGGCTCCGTTCGGCTACAAAGATCGGACCGTTGATGTTGGCCGCTGCGACGCCTGAGGGATGGCCTAACGTCCCAGCTACCGACGTGCAGGCGGTCGCATCGCAAACATAAATTGCCCCGGATTGTCCGGCAGTTTCTGTCGGCGTCGACGCTGCCGGTTTCGGAGAGGCTTGCGAAGGTGCCGTCGCCGGGGGACCGGGCCATGACGGGTCGTCAGTGACAAACAGGTCTCCATCGACCGCCGCTACCCCTACGGGATGGCTGACGCTGTGCGTGTCCGCAGCCAGCGGAGAAGAGTACAGCAGCCGAGAATTCACATCCTCCATTCCGAGATTGGGGCCGATGTTTCGAACCGTAATCCGCTGCCGCCCGTGTTCCGCGCTGTAGAGACGAACCGTAATCCGTTCCCGACCGTCCTCTGCGCTGTAAGAACGATCTTCCATGATTACAAGTCCGCCTTGATCCGCGTAGCTACAGCGTTCCTCCGGGCACATGTAATTCTTGTCCGGATACCGCAATCTGAAAAAAACGGCTTTACTTTTCTCGTCGGCCTGCCAGTCGCCGACCAGTAGCGAGCGATCGCCCTCCGAAAGGAAGAGCCTCTTGTCCGCAGCGTCGTAAGCGAGTCCGCGAACATTTTGCAGTCCGTAATCCAGGACCTCAGCTTGTTGATCGGCAGTGTGCCGACCGCCAATCACTCGGTCGGCGAAAGGAAAGCGCTCGGAGCAACTTACCGAATGGCCAACGTGATCGCGAGCAAGTTTGGTGTCGTACACCCCCAGCAACGCAATCCACAAGACAGCTCCCAGCCCCGCAAATATTTTGGCGCCCAAGGATCCGACTATGCCGCGCCTATACATCCACACAACGAACGCAGTCAATACGGCAGCGCTTAGTGCTGCTATCATTTTGACGGTCATGACTTCGACCCGCCCTTTGCATCGTCATTTTTTGCTTTGCCGCCGTCAGTCACCGACTCCCTTTCTTCAGTGGCCTGCTTCTCCTTCGACGCCTTAAGCCTTTGTTCCCAATCTGACTCGATCCGTTTGAACATATCCTCCAGGTGATGACAAGCGGTATCGTTACCCTCCAATGGCAGTTTTTCCATGTCCATAGAGAACACTTCCGAAGCGATGTGGTGCCCGAGTGCGCGGTAGCTTTCGAAATGCGATTCGTCGAAGAATTGGTCGACGGTGGAGGTGTGAGGAAACTCCGAATGCCGTTTTCTGAACTCGATGACATCCACGGGCTCATCTCCGGTCACCGAGGATTTGATATAGAGAAGCTTGCCGCACTGCGTTTCTCCGGGATAAATGATCGTTCCCAGGCAGTAATGGAGTCGGCTTACAGCAGGATCCCCAATCGGCTCAAGCGCCTCAATGTTTAAGTCGATCACCACTCCGAAGTCATCGCGGCATTTACGGATGGCTCCGCCAATGCCTTCCAGCTTGAACTTGGGATCCTCTTCAGCATCGCTGAGGACGATGAAGCGGCATCGTCGCCGGATCAGCTCATACAGCGCCATATTTTCAAAGTGTCCTCCGTCACTCAGAAGCACGAAAGACGAGCCGGTGCTGGTGTCCGCCGTTAATTCCCGAATCAAATATAAAAGACCCAATCCCGGCGATGGCTGTCGCCACTTAGCACCGCGGGGATTACCAGCCCACCACCCCAATCGCGCACCGAACACCGTCAACAAGAACGCCAGTGCCGGGGAAGTATGAAACCCGGCATTCGAGTTGAAGGCCGCTCCCGAAATCGCCATTGCTGTGCCAAGCCGTACCCCGTCATTTTCCGGTTCAGCGAACTGATCGGTTCTTTGGAAGGCATACTCACACAGCGTGGTGTGCTTCACGGCGATCTGACGGCGCGAAAAGTCAAACCCTGACCACAAGGGAGTGAAGATGAAAGATTCCGCTTTGCGCTCTTGTATTCCAAGATCTGCGCCGCGTGTGATGTTTACCGCGGTATTGATAATTGGATACGGCCCAACGTACGATTCCTTGCAATCCATCGCCATATCCCGCACCTGCGTTTGATCACTCAGTCTGAAACGCCATAACCGGATGTCATCTTCCAGATCGAATCCGGTAAACGCATTCGGGAAGCGATGCGAGCGGGCGCGCGACGCTCCCAGGTAGGCTCGCACAAGCCGATTCTTATAGAAGTGATGCATCGAGAATTCATTGATGTCGACTCGCCACGCCACCAAAAGGCAGACGCCCAAAAGGCCTAACATCAGGAAAATAGGCGCAAGCGATCCCGGGTACATCAGAGGCCAATAATTTGCTTTCATGCTTTCAAACGAGATTGGAAGGTTTGTACAGCAAAGCTGGTGATCTAGATTGCGACCGGCGAACCATGCGGGTTTCCAACTGACTAAAGACTCGATACCCCAAAACAGCGCGAATGAAACCCCCGAGAGAACCCCCAGTACAAACACCGGAGGCGCTAGCTTGAGCAACAAAGTGTAAAACCAGTTCTGAGAAGACTCTTCGGCTCCGTTCCGACCGGACTTGGCGTTGAAAGCAAGTTTCACACCCGCCGAGGTAATCGCAGCCCACCCTATTCCCGCCGCCGCTACCTTAAGGCCTAACATCGCAATCCACAATGGCATGAAGAAGCAGACGGCAGAAACAACCAGCCACACCACAATGGTCTGAGCAAACCAGGCTCCCAGCCGGCTCCACCATTCCCGTTGCTCATCCGATAGCGCCGTTCCGGCCAACCCGATGAAAACGCCCACTACGCAAACGATCGCCAACAGCATCAGGGCGATGCCCACGCTGCTCGCGATCCAAAGCCCTCGTTCTGTGTTTTCGCCGAATTTGTTCAGGACATCGGAGAGCCAGTAGATCAGTGCCCACGCAACCAAAACACTCCCGCCGATTGCAATTGCCTGCGCCGCTCTTCCCCACGGAATTCTTTGACCGGGCCAATTCCGGAGACGCAGGCCCAAAATCATGAGGCCAACGAGGACAAGTAGTGTAAAAGCACACGCCGCTACCCGAGGCAAATCCTTGTTAGCCCCAAGCATGTGCCACAGCATTGCAACCTGAAGGAAGGTGCCCAATAGAATCCAAGGCACTATGATCCAGATCACCTGCGAGTCGTTGTAACCACGAGATTCCTTATCTTTCTGCCACTGATAGGGACCAAAGGTTTTCAGATTCTTTGCCCTGATTAATTGGCATCCGATCAGAATCGGAATACCAGCCAAAGTACTGTAGAGGATTAGCTGAAGCGGGCCTGCGTGCGCGATGGCAAACATCCGCAGGTGCAGAAACATGAAAATGAGAACCCGCGGAAGCAATAACGCCGCTCCGAAAAAAAGCAGCAGAACAATCAGGTTGAGCACCGTGTTCCGCAGCCAGGTAGTTGCAATCGTCCAGGTGTCTGCTGAAAAAGCGCCAGCCTGTGGGGCAAGGTAGCGGGAATATTCTCGTAGTAAACGAATTGGACGAACGTGATCTGCATGAGGATCAGCGTTGTGAGTGACCGTGCCGAGCGGATTTGTGGCCTCAACGCCTGGTTTCGGTAGAACGCCTCTGGGACAATCGGAGCCGAGGCGCAAATCTGAGGCCGATCCGCGCATGGACTCTTGAACCGATCCCACACTGCCTCTTCGCTTGATCCAGGATATGAGCCATGACCCGATATAGCCCCCGCCGGAGACCGTCGAAATCAGGTCGATGTATGGGAGAATGTTGCGATCCGCCATGCCCTGCAACACGCCTAGGGCGAATGTCGCGCTTCGGATTCCCCCACCGGAGAGAGCCAGGCCAAATAAGCACGAGCGGAATGCTCGTTGTTGCGCCAATCGCGCTCCGCAATCGACTCCGGGAGGGGCGGGTATCTTTTGTGTTTCGGTACTTGGAGTCCCCGGAATTTCAACGCCTGGTGCTGGCGCGTCCGGCTTTTCGGAGTCTGGTTTTGTGTCGTAGAGCCTGCGAAGCCGAGACTTTTTGATTTCGCCCAACTCGTCCGCCAAAACCAGCGAGAATGGGACTGGCACCTGCAAGGTATAGCACCGTGCGCGCAATCGGCGGGGATTGAGCAGTGTGAGCAGTTGCCTGGTCGCAGGCGTTCTAAGCCACTCTTCAGCAGATTTCTTTCGAGGATCGCCATCCCGTTTTGCGATCGATTCAGCTTGTGCTGTGATTTCCCCATACATCAAGAATTGTTTGGCTCTTCTCTTGGCCAGCTCCCGCTCGGTTGCGGATTCATCAGCTGGTGTCAGCGCGGTTCCCATCCCACTCTTGCCGCGCGTCAAAGTTTGTCCTGTGTCTTCGGATCCTACAAACCCAATTGCAATCGCCCGCGTTTTTGCAGGGGGAGTGTCCAGCAACCACTTCGCAGTTTTCTCGAATAGTTCTTCACGCGTCAGGAAGCGCGGACTAAAGTTAATAGTCGTGGAGGACGCGTTCTGAGGCAACCCACACGGAAGAAAAAACTTTGTCGGTAGGTTGTCCTGAGCCAAAAGCACAGCGACACGCTCGTCGAGGATCTTCAGCGCCTCCTGGGCCGCCTTACGTCGAACCTTCCCGGGCCCATCCCCTGCACTCCGACGTTTTAGATTTCTGGACGGTATGCCCAACGTACGCCATGATTCAAGTAGAGCTTTCCGCAATTGGATGGAATCTTTCCATGATTCAAGCGGGGCTTTCGGCAATTGGATAGAATCCTTCCATGATTCAAGTAGAGCTTTCCATGCGACAGCCCGGTCTTCTTCCTCGTTAAGTCGGAATTGCTGCAGAGGATCGGTTGGATCCCAATCCGAGGGCTTAGTCAGGTCCGTGAGATCGAGAAGCTCCTGCACTCGCGAATAATCGTCAGCAGCTCGCTCTTCTAGCACGTTCCGCCAGTCCGAACTCAAAACTTCCCTGGCATCCGCCTCATCTGGATACAGCTCGTGGAACAGCCAGAGGTGGGAAGTGATTTGTGTCGCAAGTTCTAGAATCGGCTCCATGGATGTCCTATCGCGAACCGATCTGCTGTTTGGCCCGTTTCCCCATCAGGGGAATCGGTGCAGACCTAAAGGTTCTTGCGGCTCAATTTAGTAAGTCTGGTTTTTCAGCATTTAGCTCGCTTTCCAATCAAATCACTGCGATTCAAGAGCGTTGCCGAAAGACACCCGTCGGCGGCAACCCTCCTGTGATGTGTCCATAGCAAAGCAGCGAGTTATGTTCTCGTTAAACTCTTCGATGGGTTGATAACCGACGTCGCGCAGCGAAAACATTTTGCGGAAGAGACAAGCGTGGGTTACATCCGGCCCAGCGCTGCCCGGATAGAAACTGCACTTACCGGCGTTCAGGCCGTCGACCACGAGATCGGAAACAAATTGGAGACCGTAGGCTATGTCGGCGGCTGTGGGCACGACGTACGCGCTAATGATCGCTGTGCTGCTGTGGAACTCCTTGGCGGAGCCTAGTGGGATGCCGGCGAGCGTGCCGATATAGGGAATCTCAACGAATGGCGGCAGGAGGGGGAAGCGTGAGCGCGAACGCTCGACAATCGCCGAAAACGAAGAGACTTCGAATAGCTTAATCGAATCGACGCGCACCCGCGTCGTCGTGTCGTGATTGGCGACGCGTGATGTATTGAATGCGGGATCGGTTTGGCCGGGGCCGCTGTAGATAGGCCCTCCTGTCGATTCGTCGGCGTTGAGCGTTACTGCGATCTCCGCGGAAGATGCGGTGGCTAGGCTGCGCGGGGTTGCGGAGAACGACAATTGCCGCCCAATCTGCGCGTAAGTCGTCTGATAATTAGCCAGCACGGCAGGAAGGGCTGAATATGCTCCGAACAGACCATTTGCGCCCCCACCGCCTGAAGCGGGAGAGGCAGGCGCGCCAGCGGTGGTTGTCGTGGTGGTTGTTGTTGTAGTGGTGCCTGTGGTGGTTGTCGAGGCCGCAGGAGATCCCCCACCGGAGCCCCCAATACCTGCCAGCGAACTTAACAAAGCGGGGAGTTCAGGAGCTGTGCTGCCGTTGAGAAAGCTCTGCGAAGTCGTGCTAACGGTGGTGGGTTGCCCGGAAATCGTGCGGACCGTGACCAGACCGTCGTTGAAGAACGAAGGTTTGTCGAGACCGAACAGGCGCTTGACGCAGCAGCGCCCATCTGTGCGCAAATTGAGACGTTCCACGCGGTACTGCATGTCGGCTCGCACAAAGAGCTGATACGTCCAGAGGTCCCGGTTAAGAGCATCGATCATAGGGCTGAGGGCATTGTTGAGAGTGTTTGCACTCTGCGTGAGGTAATAGGCGTCGAACTCATGTGGATAGTGCTGGCTCATTTTGTAGTTGAAGAGAAAATCGGCAATGGCGGCACGAAAAAGACCCACGCCGTACGGGCCAACGCCGCCGGGCCTAGGGTCGTCTGCCGAGGAGAGTAGAGTGTTAGCTTCCTGCTTGAAACATTCCAGGCGGACGGTGAGCTCGGTGTGATTGAGAACAGAACCCAGTATTTTCCGAAGGTCTCTTTCTTCGCAGTCGGATCTTTTGTGGGCAAAAGCATAATCAATACCCAAGTTGTGCCATAAGGCGTGACATTGTTTTCGAATCTCCGTGTCCGGAGTTGCTGAATCGCAATCCGACTCCTGTATGTGCTCCACGGATTTAGGTACATTCTTCACCACAATCCGTCCGTCGCGCGGGCTCAAAATGGTACGGCATTGCCGTAGAACGTCGCTTTCCGGTGGCAGTACATGATCGCAGTCCTCCAACTCCATCGTATCCAGCGATCTGTTCGCGGCTATCAGCGCTTGCGCTAGCACAGGGGGAACAAGGTCTTCTCTTTCCACGGCGTGGATAGCGGTATTAGCGGCAGCGACAGGCCTTTGCGCGGCAATAATAGTAAGCAACAAATCAGTAAGTGCCGGTTTGAGAGGACTGAACAAACTGTTGTAACCGAGGCAATAGCGGTCGCTGGCGCAAATTTTGAGCTTGCCTCGGTCTGTATCGGCGAGTTGGGCTTGACTTGTATCAAGGAAGCTTTGCGATAGATGCTGGATATCCGCGCCCGGCTCACTGGCCTTAAACGTATCGGCCACAAAACGGTCCGCGATATAAGTGCGGAACGGTTCGTTGAAAAAATTCGCGTCTGACGATTGCTCCTTCACGCTTTGCCAGCCCTTTAGTACTAATTTTTCGAATTCGTGGTCGTAGTCTGCGACCAACCCTTTGACCATATTGTTGAAGGCTCCGATCGTCTCCGGGCTGGCAGAAGAGTCCTGTGTTACCCAAGCCGTAAGGATCGTTTCCGGACGCGGAAGGTCGAGCAGGGCAAGGACCCGATTCCTTTCCGCAATTTGGGCATCGTCACCGGGATTCGCGTCAGAGTATATGAGCAAATCCGGCGGAATTTGTTCGCCGATGCCCGCGGCGACTGCCATGGATGCCATGGCCAGGGGCGTCTGAGCAGGTGGAGTAGCTGCTGGCGCGGCGGCCGTCGGGGAAGTCGAAGCCGCTCCCGGCGTTGCAGCCGACGCTGGCTGTGATCCGCATGCACTGGCGTTACCGAACGCCAGTCCCGCGACCACGCAAGGTGTGGTGTCGGAAGTGATCTGAATATTGCTTCCCGGTGGTTGCGTGATCGCTATGGTTGCGTTGGAAGAAGTGGCGGATGGCGTGGCGGATGATGTGGCAGTTATAGCGGGAGCTGATGCGGTACTGGCGGCGGCGCTTGGCGCGGCACTGGCTGCGGCAGGCGTTGCAGCAGCGGGAGCCGCAGGGGTCGTGGCGCTAGGCATAGAACTTGCGACGGGCGTCGCTGCAGCGGAGGATGTCGCCGTGCTTGCCGCTGAAGTCGAACTGGCGGCCGGGGCAGCCGCAGCAGTCGGGGAAGCAAGCCCGGAGAAGGCCGTGGCCACGTCGGAAGACGACAGGTAGAAGAGCTTCTTGCTCATCGGCTGGGAAATTACCTGCCACGCCATTTCTCGGAGGTCCGTGAGGAAGCCCTTCCACGTATCGCAGTCGGGCGGCGTAGGCGCGGTAACCCGCACAGAGTTCCTGCCCACATCTTGCACGGTGAACTGGCTGTAGCTGAGTCCGCCGATCCGTGTAGCGAGATCGCCGAGAGCGCTGGCGTGAGGAATCCTTAATTCGACTGAGAAGGGCTTTGCGGGCGCCGGTGTAATGCCGAGAGAAGCGGCGGTGCGTCCCGCGAGTTGCACAATCGCGTCTTGAAACGAGTGGAGAATCGTTCTCTCGGGTCCGTTAAGTGGCTCGCGCGTGGAATAGATCGCGATGGTATTGGGCCCCTGGGCAGTGAGAACGAAAGGCGTCGGGTTTCCCAGCAGCGAGACAATGGTGGGGGCGTCGAGAGGTGCGCTCTGCGTTCCGGGCGAAAGTGGCAGAACTGGACACGACTCGGGAGCGGCTGCGGGATCTGCGCTCACCTGCAGAATCAAATCAACCGGTGCAGCTGCGGTGTAGAGCGGCGTTCCTGCAGCCGTGGCCCTAATGATGATCGGCCCGGACCCATTGGCGCGGTACTGAACCGTGCGGGAGCCGCCAAGTGGGGTGATGTTGCCTAAACGCACCGTTTGCTGCACAGGCAATCCAGAGTCAGCCGTCGCTGACACGAAAAAGTTGCTCCCTATCTTGGGAATCGTCAGGTCGCACGGAGTTTTAACGGCAGGGTCGCAAACCAGCTTTAGCGTAATGGTCTGATCTTTTGCTTGGGCCGCAGCATTTTGCGGGTTGATCGGCACGACCGATGGGAAAGGTAACTCAGAGCAGCTTATCGTCCGAATGTCACCGGAGAGGGTGCATACCTCGACCAAGTATCTTCCGAAGGGCCGAGGGTCAACTGGGAGGCCGCGGGGTAGCTGGCCCAGACATGAGCCAGCCATTAGCAATACGAAAAGTAGTTGTAACCTCCAATTTCGCATGAGATCTCCTGTTACTGTGGAGCTACCAACGGACGCCCAAAGAAAGAGGCACTAGGGTGCTTCCGCTATTGATCGCGGTGCCGCGATACACCCGGATCTCGACGAATGGCATGACTCCGCCAAACTTTCGAGGTTTGAAATTAAGGCCGACTCCGGCGTCGAAAACCCCTGAATTAGAAGCCAGCCTATCCAATGAGGAGCCGCCCGATTGAAGCAGCGTGCCAGAATTTGCGCCATCAAAGCCTATGCCCCGCCTTAGCCAGCCGAAGCCGCCCGATGCATAAAAACCAATCCCGGGCCTGATGCCGTGCCGAAAAACGAGATCGAGGGTGATCGCGGAAAAACCTCCATGCGCGGAAGTGGCTTTATCGAGCGTGGGATCCGAAATCGTAGCCTCACCGAGCGATTTAGCATTGGCCTTGAACTTCTCATACATATAGTTCGCAGTGACGCCCCAACTGCTCCCTCGATCTGGTTGCTTATTCTTCGTGAGGATGACTCCCCCACCCCCCTGAAAACCCCATCCCGCTTTGTCGAAATTGTTCCTGTCCTCCCCCTCCGGAATACCAAATATGCCGGCTGCGCCCACGGTGCAGGAATGATCCTGGCGTTCCTCGTTGGCATCGTCTCGCGACGACTTCTGGGCGCGGGAGCCGATTGCCAGCAGCAACACCAAGGTTGCGGTCTCTACAACCCTGCGCCAGCGGGGCTTGTTGTACGCCATCAGTGTCTCCTCGGAAACTGTCACTTCTCACTTTTTCGTGCCGGTAACCTTTGCGGCGACCTGCTGCGCCAGACATTCCGGGTTCGCCGCGAAAACGGACCTGAACTGTTCCAAGGCGTGGACATAGTCAAGCTCTTGTTTTGGGGCAAGATCTTGGTAGGCCTTCAGTAGCTTGGGGAGCTTCGCGTCGTTCGGGTTTGCGTCGAAAGTGGTCCTGAACTGTTCCAGGGCAACAGCGTAATTGCTATTTTGTCTTGCGGCGAAGGTTACGTAGTCCACTAATAGCTGGTAGAGGCCGGAGTATTTTCTGTTCTGGCCGAAAGTGTCGTTAAGTGGCAAGAAAGCGGTTTTTCCATTTGAATAAAGCTTATCGATAAGGTTCTGCGTCGAATCGAAGAATCTGGACTTGCAGTCTGCCTGCTCGATCTTGCTTGGCGTCCGCAGGGTATTTGCGGTTGCGAGCGCATCCCGCAAATTGAGGGGGGCCTTGGCTGCGGGCTGACCGCTCGTCGGGTCGGGATCGCCCATCGCATCCCTGTAGATATTCTCGTCTCTTCCAGGGTCGGAGCTTCCCTCCACTAATTCGCCCAGCACCTTCAGGTTGACCTCATTTGGCGGCTGCGCCTCCACTTTGAAATCGTCGGGCGGAGGCGTGGCATCGAGCAAGAGCTTAAAGGCCACGAGAAGTTGGGTTGCTCCCTTATCGCTAAGCCATTCGCACGCCAACGCCATGTTGGTGTCCTTCAAGATGTCGCTTAGTGTCCAGTTTTCGCACGTCGGCACGGATTTCAGGTCTTGGGCCGGACCGGGAGCTGCATCTTGTGCGCGCAGCCGCAATGGTGCGACCGTGCAGATCAAGATTGCGGCGGAAATTTTGGCGGCCAAGGCGAACCTCGGCCTGAACCCGGCAGTTCCTTGAATGTGACACGATTCTGGAAGCGATTTTCTTGAAGGCATGAATTCCTCACCCGTTAGAGCCGCACTTTGAGCCGAACAATCTAACGCTCACTCGCAGAGAGCCACTAGAGCTCCCTGCGGAGCTTATATAGCAGCAAAAGATAACTCGATCATTCCGGGTCGATGACAGCGGTGACCTCCACATCACCGCAATTGCATTACATTGGCCGCGACGTACGAGGGTCCAATTATGGGCGCTGCCAGTTCTTCTGAACCTTGCGGTTCCCAGACAAACAGTTCCCCCGTCGAGCAATTCTGCTGCTCGGCAGGGATCTCCTAAGCTTGGGGAAGTCGGCGAAGTAGAAGCCCCCTCGGACGTGCAGTGTAGGTGGAACACCACACTCTTCCGTCCTCGCCGAAATTGACGCTCAAGATACCCTTGGGAGCCTGGAAAAGTCAACAGAAAGATACGAAGAAAGATACGAAGTGGATCGATAGACGAAAAGCGACTCGCTAGGTCGAATATTGTAGCCCTCGTCAGGCACCTATCGGGTTAAGTCCAACAAACGCTCGGAGGTTATTGCGAAGAATGAAAATGCCTTATTCTCCAGGTTTAACGAAGCGGCCAAGCGAGTTCCATGTCCCAAGTCCGGCCACGTTAGTCGCATCGGGCTAAGAGGCACACTGTCGACACACATCGACCGCGTAATTGGTTGCAGACTAACATCTCGTCTACCATCTCCGGCTGATCGGCCGTCAGTCGGTGTGAGTTTGCCCCAAAGCTTCGGACCAATGAACTCGGTTAGTAAGCCGAAGAGACTCTCTGCCTCGGACCTCAGTATGCCTGGTGCCTTTTGACTAACGCGCTTTTCTCCGTTTGGGCTGCTTCGCCTTGGGAGTGGGGCCTGGTGGTCTAGGCTTAAAATCCTCAACTTCAGAGCGCCTTAGCAGGGTTTTTCCCCCTATTGACAGTGTGGTGAAGCGCCCCTTTCCTATCAAGCGCGCTATCGCCTGGCGAGTAACCCGGCGCATCCCGGCGGCATCCGCCTGGGAGACCCACTGCGTAGGGTCAAAATTCTTGCTCGGAGGGTCTTTATGATCGGTTGACATTGTAAACCGATCTCCCTTATATTAGGCGCATGGGTTTCTTGGACAAGAGGTCTGAGCGATTTTTCGACGGACGGGCGACGACCGCTTATCTCTCGGTTTTTATCGCACACGTGTGGCCGAACAGGCAATTGGCAAGAAGGGGACATGTGGTCGTTAATCTCCGCAGCATAAGGAAACGAGGAGATTTTGGCCGTGAACTAGTTGGGAGAACATCGATGGGCGAGCTACGAATGATGCCGAAAGGAAAAATGGAAAGACGAGAGCGGCTGAAGCGGATGGCGATTAGGTTTGGGCTTCCGGACTCGGCGGCGAAGGCGATGAGGACGTCCGACATCACATTTTGGCTACGTTGCAACGCACCGCGTGGGGAGCCGCTGGAGCAGATCGCACGCCGCCTTATTGGGGGCGTCCAGTGAAGCCTAGCAAGGGCCGAGAACAGGATGTCCGCATCGACCCGAATGGTCCGCGCGGCCGCAAGGCTGGCTGTACGCCTGCCCAGATTATCGCGCCCGCCAGGACTCTTCGAGGTGTTCTCGTGCTTAGGAGACCCGACGAAGAAACATTGGCTTTCTGGAGAATAACGGCTGACGATTTTCAAGAATACGTTTCCCGAATCGCCAGATTTTCGCGAGCCCTCAGCGAAAGGTCGTCGAGGAATGCGGTTCAACCTTCATCGGGGAACGTGGCGATTGCCGCGAAGCCCCGGCGATCAAAACCACAGCCACCCGGCAGGCTCCTTGTGATGCCAAGCCGTATCGATCTGGGTTCACGGTCGTCTTCTCGATTCGTTGATCAAAGCACGGGATTATTACAAGGAGGAAATTATGAAGGCTCCAGGGATTCGGGCAAGAAAAACAGGCACAAGACTGCAGCGCGGAAAAGCGCTGCAGGTGATGACTTATCCGCGGGCACAAACGAAAAGAGCGATTGTTGAGGCATCCCGCGAGGTCAGCCTGCCGCTTTCGTCGTTCATGATCATGGCGTCGTTGAACGCGGCGGCAGCACTTCGGGGTTGCAACGTCGCAGATTTGATACCTCAGACAGAGCTGCGTCAATATTTCCGTGAAAAATAGGGTGGGAAACAAATCGGCCCCTCGTTGGCAACCACAACTCGTGATGCTCCGGGGCCATTTATGCGGCTGACCGCCTCGGACATCTTCAGCGTTTACCGACCCACGCTGTGTTCGGTCCGCGTCTACTTGCACGAGCAGTGCGTCCCGGAAACCGAACCAGGCGCGTTTGAACAGATTCTTCAGACTCTCGGCCAGCGCCACGAGCAAAGCCATCTCGCCACGCTCGGTGCCTACGAAGACTTGAGCGCTGTTTCGCAAGACCAACGCGTTCAGCAGACGCTGGAGGCAGTCCGAAATCGCGTGCCTGTCATTTATCAGGGCGAGCTGTCCTGCAACACTATTCTCGGCAGCACCCATGTCACCATCGCTGGGCGTCCAGATTTCTTCATCCTCGACGGCGAAGCTTATCTGATCCGCGACTCGAAGCTGTCGCGCAGGATTGACGACAAGCACCATGTTGAGGTCGCACTGCAACTCCAACTCTATGGTTGGCTTTTCGAGCAGACGGTCGGCAAGCCTGCGAAACGATTGCAAGTGCATGCAGGAGGCGGCGACATCATCGAAGTGCCATACGATGGAGGAACCGCCGCGCTTACGGAGCTTGCCCACATCTTGAAGCTGAAGCGCCTTGGAGCCGAGCCCTACGAGCCGTTTGGCTGGACGAAATGCGGCGGCTGCGGCTACCACGACCGCTGCTGGCAGCAAGCCGAGGAACGCCAAGACGTGTCCCTAGTAATGGACGTGGACCAAGGGCTTGCCTGCGCTCTGAATGGTATTGGCATCACATCTGCTCAGGAGCTACTCGCGAGATTCGACGCGAAAGGGCTAAGCGACCTGAAGCGTCCGTGGGGCAAGGGGGAGCAGAGGGTCGGCAAGAAAGCCGAGAAGATTTTGATGTATGCCGGTGTGCTATGCAGCGGAAAGGAGCGCACTCTGGTCACGCCTGCGGTGCCAGTCCATGACAATTACGTGATGTTCGATCTTGAGGGAATGCCCCCTCATCTTGATGAGCTTGAAAAAATCTACCTTTGGGGCATGCATGTTTACGGCAAGCAGCCGAGTAGGTTCATGGGCGTAACCGCTGGATTCGGGGTGGACGGCGACCGGGAAGGATGGGAGGGTTTTCTCAGAGCGGCGAAGAAAGTCTTTGAAGGGTACAGCGACGTTCCCTTCGTTCACTGGCACCACTACGAGAGGGTTCATATTAAGCAGTACGTGGATCGCTTCGGTGACCGCCACGGCATCGCTGCTCGCGTTCTCGCCAACCTTCTCGACCTCTTGCCGATCACCAAGAACGCGATTGTGCTGCCCTTGCCAAGCTACAGCCTGAAGGTCGTCGAAGAATACGTCGGATTCAGGCGCACGCAGGACGAGTACGGCGGAAGCTGGGCGATGGCGCAGTTCATTCTGGCAACCGAGACCGAGGATGAAGGTGAGCGCAATCAACGTATGGCCGAAATCCTGAAGTACAACGAGGAAGACCTCGCGGCAACGTGGGCTGTTCTTGAGTGGCTACGACGCAAGACCACTGTGGCTCAGATTCCGTTCCTTGCGGCTAGCGCATCCGAGGAGACACGCAGTTCCGGCGTCTAAGGGCGCAGACTGGCGGTTCAGTTCTCAGAACCCTCGGTTGAAAGACCCAACGTCGAGGCCGCAAATCGAATCGTCATCAGATAATCGCTCCTCTGCTCCCTCCAGTTTGCTTTCTTCGAGGTTTGCTGCCGAGACGAGCCTCGATCATCTCCCAAGCGATGCTCTTTTCTCACTGCGGCAGCATGAGCGGCAAAATGCGGTCCGTTCGATGACGCCGTCTTCTTCCCCTCGATCACTCTTCCTTTAGGCATACCGAGGCTTCGGCAAGGTCCCGAATAATGAGGATCAGACGCAGTATTGTGTAAACCAATCTGATATTTTCTGCATGAATTAACGCCTAACGGACATCTTCAGCGAAATAGCGCCGCATAGTGTCCTTTCCTTCGCAGACCCCACCTGTTAAACATGCTTTCGTTATGAGCGAACAGCAACCAAAATCCGAGGTGTTTCCCCTTCTTGACGCTCTCCTCCGTGAGAAGGGACTATCCCTAAAGGGCATCTACACGAACCATGACCTCGCGGACATATTCGGCGTCGCAATTCGCACAATACAGGAATGGAGTAGGACGCAAAAGCTTAAGCCTCGGAATCTCCCAGGTCGAGCCCGATTCTTGTCAGCAGACCTGGAGGAGTTCCTGCAAAACAGTTCGACACCCGCACCACCTACGGAAGATGAAAAATTGCGCTATATCACCCTAAACAGACCTGTTCGTCAGCACGGCAGCTAAGTGGTGCGCAGACTTGCGCGCTTCTGCGCGTTTTATACGCAATATCTCCGATAAGAAGATCGAATTCTACCTGGAGGAATTACATATATGAGTGCAGCCAGACCGACGATTGGCAACCAAATTGACGCGGATCTGCGTGGTTGCGAGCCTCGAAGTCCCATAACACGCCGGAAACGCCGAGATTTGCGAACAGTAGATGAGCTCTTGAAAGCCATCGACGAAGACGCACCAACCCTCCCCGTCGGCATGCTTCGTACCACGGCAAGACATGTATCCAATTTCTTGAATGTACCATTGGAACAACTGGAAATTGACGTCCTCGTGGGTCTAGATCCTGACTTCCGCAATTACTTAAAGGAGCGCCGTTACAAAGAAGGTTCTGTTCGCTCTTACTCGAACTTCGTTTCAATACTGCTCAAGGCAGCAAAGGAGCTTGGCTGGGAACCGCGGCAATCCCAGTTTTTCGAGGCATGGAAAGCCATTGCCGACGCGATGCCACCGCGTTCTTACTGTCGAGGGATCATCGCGTATTCGATACGTCACGGAAAAGCGCCTTCGCGCTTCTGTGATGACGACCTCGATGCCTGGGGGCAGACGTTGCTTGACAATGGACGCTCATACATCTATGTGACCGCGGTGAAAGGAAACTTTCGCCGCGCCCTTGTCAAGAGCGGCTTTTCAACTCGATTGCCCCACTTGTGTTGTACATCTCACAAAAGAAGTACCTACGCTATACCCGTAGAGTGTTTCCCTGCAACGCTCCGAGCGGAGGTGGAGAAACTCCTGAAGTGGAAACAGGACGAGTATGCAGAAGGACGCCCAAGGCGGCAGCGACTTCGACCGATCAGTGCAAACAAGCTTGCAACTTGTATCGCTCGCTTGTACGGAGTGGTGACAAGAATCGAGAAGTGGAAGAACGTCAAGAGCCTTGTCGAACTTGTCACGAAGGAATCTTTGGTCCATTTCATCAAGTGGTCTTTGAATGAACGCAAGGTGAAGAGCCGATCCTTTGCGGTGGGTCTATCGATGTTGTATGCGGCCCTCAAATGGAACCCGGCTTACCAAGCCGAAGATCTTGGATGGTTTCGCACCCTCTTATCAGAAATCCAGCCGGATTCCGAATCTGAACGGCGAGAACGCAAGCTCAACAAATATCTGCCATACGAGGTGATTCGCGACATTCCAGCCATGATTCGTGAAAGGCGCGAAGAACTCGGAGTACAACTGAGTGAGCGGCAACTCGCTTTCTTGGTTCACGACGAACTTCTGGTCCTGTGGTTGGTGACCTTTCTTTGGAGGCAACGAAACATCCGTGAATGCCGCATCGGGGAAAATCTATATAAAGCTCCAATCCCACCGCTGGTAAATATGGCGATACCAGAATGGGCTCGAGAGAGCATAAAGTCGAACCCGCGCGCAGAATTTTGGCAGTTCCGCTTCTGCGAACAGGGAACCAAAACTGGCAACGAAGTTCGTTCGATCTTGCCGCATCGCTTGGTTCCGTTGCTCGAGGAGTACTTGGAAAGGCACCGACCTGCTATTTTGAGGGGCTTCGATCCTGGCAATCTATTCTTGAACCGGAACGGTGGGCCGCTTACAGTCGCTGAGGTATCGTCCCTCATATCCAACCTGACTTTGCGATACGCGGGTCGAAGGGTAACGCCGCACCTCTTCCGGGATATATTCGCGTATTGGTGGCTGGAGCATCACCCCGAAGATTACCTGACAGTATCGAAAATGCTGTGGCACAAAGATATTAATACAACTCTTAGAATTTACGGCTCCAGGTTTGACGAGTCGCACGGCCTTCGCCGAGTAGAGGAATTGTTAGACCGTGGTGAAGACGAGACCAAGCAAGCTTCACGCGATAATACCCAGAGCCTGACGGACCGAATCGAACAACTTGAGAAGCAACTCACCCACCGAACTCTCGAACCACACTCGGAACAGTCTCAGATTCAGCTTAGGATTCAGCCTGGAAAAGTGAAGTCGGTGTCTCGAAAAACGGGTTCCGGTGTGGCATAGATCGCTTGATACGGGTCGCCCTGATTCGATTTCAAAAATGGACAAATACACAAGAAGGAGTGAACCATGAAGAAAGAACCCATTGGATTCTTGCCGGAACCAGGTGGGAAGCCGAAAGATGATGATGACCTTGTTGCCGGGATCGCCAGCTCGGCGCCTTCGCTTCAACAGCAGCAATTCCCTCCAGCCACATCCCTCGATTGCGCCCCGGTCGGTCGCGGAGCGATGCAGACCCCCGCCGAGGGCGTGCGGAACGAGCCGGTGCTCAAACAGAACGATGTAACGGTTCTCTGTCCGGTGCCAGGGAGTGAGCGGAAGGGGAGGAAACCTCCAGGACGTCGGGCTAAGGAGCATGGCACCCGCTTGAAGCGCGGCCTGGCTGTGCAAGTGATGGTTTACCCCAGGCCGGGGGCGAAGGCGGTCCTAGTCAGGGCCGCGCGTGAACACCATCAAGCCCTGTCGTCATTCTTAGTACGCGCCGGCTTGGAAAAAGCCGCGAGGCTCCAGGGATGCGAGGCCGAGGACCTGTTACCACAGGACGAGCTGGCAAAGTACCTCTAACGGAAAAAGACAACGATGGGCTGGCGGAGACACCCGTGCGGGCCCAGTTTAGCCAGTCTAACCGTCGTCGCTGCTAACTGGACATCGTCCAAAATAGCTTCTTGAGGTTGATTACAGCTCGATGCCACTCGGTGCGAGCAGGCCGGATTTTGAACTAGGCTGTCCTGACTTGAAATTTGTCGGACTATAGCGGCATCTCCGACTTTCTTTCGAATTCTGGAAAAGCAATCCATCATCAATACTCAAATCTTGGGTTCGAACGTGTCGGAGTCATTCCTTTTGTTCCCGGGTTCCCCAGTCACTATCAGCGATCTCACAACAGGAGAGTACGAATCAACGAAGAAGGGGATTAGGCTGATGCATTCCCCGCGCGTCTTCCGCGCCAGGAAGTCCTCAACAATAGAAACGATGGTCTCAGACTTTTTCCGCTCCGCTTCTTTAAAGCGGCGGTACCTTCGGGCCCAAGTTCCTCCCTCGTATACTCGACCCTCAGCCCCCTCAACTTCATATGCCTCGAAAGCCAATCTCTGGTGCTCACCGATTCGATCCAAGATTTCATCCATCGGACTTGTGCAGCGAGTCGCATGCATGACGTACTCGATCAGTAGAACCTCAGGTACGGTAGCGCCAGCCGCAGCGAGTTGCCTCGCGTCCACCTCGAACATGCCTTGAGTTGCTCTAAGTAATATGCCCAGATGATCGAGCAGCCCCGGTATCGTGAGAATCCGGTCTCGTTGCTGTGGAATATGAAGATCAGGAAAAAGGTGGTCCAGTAAATTCAAGTGCAGATCAAAACCTGGAACTGGCTCATTTTGAGAACGCCAACTGAGCAGAGCGTCCAAGTTCGTCCTCATCTCCGCGAGTTTCGGCAGAATCTTGCCAACCAGATCAAAGAAGTCCCTAGTTTCGTTTGGCGTAGGGCCGGTGCTGATGTGCAGATTAAGTACAACCCAAAACAGGGCCCTTTCCAAGTCGTCATGATTACAACCAGCCTCGACGAACTCGGAAAAGCTCTGCTGTAAGTGCGGCCATTCTCGTAGTTTTCGTTCAAAAGCCCTTCGCCAAGGGCAGAACTCTCCTACTGCTTCAGGATATACGTTCGAGGGAGTGTGACCGGACACCATCAGGCGAAAACTCGAAAGGCATGTCCTGTCCTTTCGCTCCAGTTTTCTCTAACGTTGCTTCCAGGACGTTAAAAAGGCCTGAAACGGAACGAAAATGACAGCGAATAACAATACCTGTGAACAACTGCTTGATTCAAGCGACGCCGCCCGCATATTGAAGATCAACACGAAAACACTTCAATCCATGGCTCGCTCCGGGCGAGTACCAGCAATCCGGATCGGGAAGCTGTGGCGATTCCACAAGGCTCAACTGGAAAGCTGGGTCAGATCACAGTCGAGAAGAAAGCTGTGATTGAGCCCTTTGTGGACGCAATCCAAGGTGCCGAGTTCCTTGGCATTCGACCTCGACGCTTGTTAGAACTCGTGCGCGCCGGGCGCCTCCCCGGGCATGCGATAGGCCGAGGTAAGCGGAAGACGTGGCGTTTCCGCTTGTCTGAGCTTGCGGAAGCGATGGCTGTTGAAAAGGCGATGCCCAGCGCCCACGGCCAGGGTATCATCGATAATGGCAGTCCCCGGCAACCGAACCGGAGGAATTAGATGATTCGGGAGCATCGGGGAAGTTTGAAGGTAGAAGAACGTTTGGGGGGTGCTGTTTGGGTGCTTCGCTTCAAGGTGACACGCGAGTCCGACCACAAGCGGGTCGAGCATTCACGTGTCATCGGGATGGTCGACGATTTTCCAACAAGAGCACAAGCTTTTGCGGAAGCGGAGCGCCTACGCTTGTACGCCATCGAACCGGGATCGAAACGTGGAATTCTGACCTTCGCAATTCTTGCCGAATACTATCTGCAAGAGCTGAAGAAGGTACCAGAATCGAAGAAGAGGCGACCGAAAGCCGCCTCGACGATCGAGGACAGGGAACGCATTATTCGCAAGCGGCTCTTGCCCAGATTCGGCGATTCGGAGGCTTTGAAGATCAAGCCCTCGGAAATCAAAGGGTGGTTGGAGTCTGCCCAAGACGAGGAAGACCTAGAAAATTCGACAGTGGACAAAATCCGCCGTGTGATGTATCTGGTCTACTCGATGGCACAGGCGAACGATTTGATTCCGCGCACGGTGGAGGCGAATCCAGTCGCTCACGTTCACGTCGCAACGATTACCGAATACGAGGCCATTCTCGTGACTCCACAGCAAGCCTGGAATGTTATCTGCCGCATGCAAGCATTCGTGCGGCTGCTGACCTTATTGGTTGCAGTGACAGGATTGAGGATCGGCGAAGTGCTCGCGTTGAGATGGAAGCACGTCGATTGGAACAACTTTCGCATCCGGGTGGTCTCCAATTTCGTCCGGGGCAAGTTTGGCGAACCGAAATCACACGCCTCGAAGAAGCCTGTCGTTTTGCATTCGCTTGTCATGGGTTTGCTGAAAAACTGGCGAGAGACAACGGCGTATGCAGGAGACGACGATTTTGTCTTCGCTTCCACCAGACTCAAAGGCAAAGCACCTCGCGTGCCGAACATGCTGGTCGAAGACCATCTTCGACCGGCGGCCAAACAGGTGATCGAGATTCCATCTGGTCACCGGTTCGGCTTCCACAACCTTCGGCATGCGTTAACCTCGTTCCTGGTGGAGATCGGAACCGACTCCAAGACGATCCAAGACATGCTGCGTTGGGCAGACCCTTCAATCCTGCTCAAGGTCTACGCGCACTCGCGAATGGACAAGCGCATGGAGGCTCAGGCAAAGATGATCGACGCCATGGGTCTGAACGAGGAAACTGCTCAACGGTTCATCCAGTAGGCGTGGGTGATCGACCGTGGGTGATTTTCTCCGATTCCAGTCGTCAGAATTCCACTAAGTTCTTTGGAATGATGGTGGCCAGGGACGGAGTTGAACCGCCGACGCCAGCCTTTTCAGGGCTAGTTTATGCTGTAGTTTGAACGACTTACGTGACTCTGGGTGGCCGCCTAAGTCCTTGAAAAGTCGTTAGAGACGTTGCAATCGTGGGTTGAAATCACGGGTTCAAGAACTCGCCACTCGAACCTGCGATTCCACGTCCACCTTCGCGCTGATCGGAGACTGTTCCGCTTTACTTCGAGATTCTTTTCACACCCTCGGCAGAGTAAGCCTTCCGTTTTGTAAAGCCACTAGACGCCTGACGCTTTCTATTCATCCTGACGTGGACGGTTGCGGGTTTAGAAGAGCCAACAGCGGCAGCGAACGCGGCGGGATTCAGTGCGGTGAGCACCGCAGCGGGATTCTTGTCGATGACAGTGAGCAAAGTGCGAGCCGGTGCTTCTGGGGTCCTCCGCCCGCCCTCCCAATGCTTGATGGCATCAAGGCTGAACCCAAACGTGTCAGAGAATCTGGCTTGTGTCATGCCAAGTCGGTTGCGAATTGCTTTCACGTCAACTTCCTGGGGCACATGTGCCCGGAATCCTTCTTGCTTCCCAGCAAGAAAAGCCTCGACCTCGTTAAGGCCATCCATCATCTGCTCGAATTGCGTTTTCATGCTACCTCCCGTAGGTCTCGAAAATACTATCGGCACGTTTCTTCAGAGCGTTGCGTTCCGCCATCGATAAGTTTTCTTTCTCATTCTTCGGAAAAACCGCGATGAGAAAAACCGGTAATCTTTCGTTGCGCCAGATATACACAACCCGCGCCCCGCCACTTTTCCCCATTCCTTTGCGTGCCACCCGGACCTTTCGAAATCCGCCAGTTCCGCGGATCAGGTCTCCCATTCCGGGTCAGCCGCAACGAGTGCCACAATGTCCGCACGCTCCTCATCGCTAAAGAGCTTGTTGGCAACGGCGAGGTAAGTAGGCGTTTCGACAACCGTCTGCACAATTCTCTTGTACTCCATTGGACACCATCAGTCAAGTACAATTGTATGCCATTGGACACCAAATGGGTTTTAGGAGCCGTCAGCACACGCCCCTTGGCTGTTAACTTGGGAGCAAAAGAGATAGAGCGTTGTAAGCTTTGCCGGTTGCGGTGATTTTAAAAATGTTCATCGGCCAGTCAGGGCTAAGGCTATTGGAGTGCAAGCACGGGAGTCCGCATAGCGGACTAATCTTCCCACACGCCCAGAAGTGCACGGTCCTTCGTTCTCATGTCGTTATCTTGCGTAGCCGACGAAGGGCTGCCAACATCGAGGTTGGGATATTATGAAGATCCTACTGGTTGAAGATTCCCGCCTTGAACGACACAAGACTAGCCGTTGCTTAACCGACTGGCGACTCGATTTTGTCGCTGTCGAAAACGGGACAGAAGCCGTCACTCTGTTGGAAGGTTCCGAACCTCCCAACATGGTTTTGCTCGATTGGATGCTACCTGATCTCGACGGCATCGATGTCTGCCGCCGCATCAGAACAATTGGAGCGAGCGGATCCTACATCTACATCGTAATGCTGACGGCGAAGAGCCTTAAGCAGGATCTGTTAATTGCCATGGCAGCCGGTGCCGACGACTACCTGGCCAAGCCCATAGATCCTGCGGAATTGCGGGCCCGAATTATGGCGGGCAGGAGAATTCTAGAATTGCAGCAGTCGCTACGTTTCTCTGCCACTCACGACTTCTTGACCAACCTGTTGAACCGCTCAGAAATACTGGCAGCGATTGACAAAGAGCGTTCGCGCGGTGGACGGGAGGGGAAACCCACCACGATCATTATGGCCGACATCGATCACTTCAAGCGCATCAACGATTCCCTCGGTCACGCTGGGGGCGACGAGGTTTTGAAAGAAGTGGGCCGCAGGTTGAAGTCAGACTTGCGCCCCTACGATGTCGTGGGACGATACGGTGGAGAGGAGTTCATCATCGTTTTGCCTGGTTGCGATTTGACCACAGGTGCTCGCCGTGCTGACGAGCTTCGTAACCTCGTTGCGAAAGATCCGATTTTCACTCCCTTTGGTACAACTACCGCCACCGTCAGTCTGGGAGTTACCGCAGCATTCAACCGCGAATGCTCGGTGTCAGATCTTCTGCGCGAAGCCGATTTGTGCATGTATGCTGCCAAGAAGAAGGGAAGGAACCGAGTCGAATCCCTTTCCGCCAAAACTCGCCAGAAGGGTGCGGGTCAGCGCTGAAAAAAAAGTGTGTGGCAGATGGGTCGCAGTCTGCGACTTGCAGGTTTGGTCGATTGGATCGGACGCTACGCTCAATCAGTGCCGACGAATTCGCAGTCACGAATCGGTACCGTCGTCCGCTATTCCTTACGGGCACTGTCCAGCGTGCTCCGAATGGCGCGGGCAAGAGTCTGTGCGGAATATGGCTTTTGCAAGAAGACCGCACCCTCTTCAATCTTGTGGTTCAGCGAGGCTGACTCCGCTGTGTAACCGGTCGTGAAGATTGCTGGAAGATCGGGCCTGATGGCAGACATCTGGGAGTAGGCATCCGGTCCACCCAAGACAGGCATCACGACATCCAAAAGAACCAGTCGAATATCTTTCGAGTTGGCTTCGAACACGCGCACAGCTTCGAGTCCATTGCTTGCGAAAAGTACACGATAGCCCTGGGATACCAAAGTGCGGCCAGCCAATTCCCGAAGAGCCTCATGATCCTCCGCCACCAGAATTATTTCCGTTCCTCCTACAATCCTGTCACTGCTCACGGGTGCGCGTAACTCGGGAACTCCAGAACTCGCTGGAAAATAGACACGGAAGGTGGTCCCTTGCCCTAGTTCGCTATAAACATTCACGAAGCCACCGTGCTGCTTCACAGTGCCATACACGGTCGCCAATCCCAACCCGGTTCCTCTTCCGGTTTCCTTGGTAGTAAAAAAGGGTTCGAAGATACGATCAAGGGTCGCCGCGTCCATTCCTACACCACTGTCGGAGACCGCGAGCAAGACATATCTGCCCGGCGCGGCATACGAATGCACGCGGCTAAAGTCTTCGCTAATTTCAACGTCTTGGGTTTCGATGAGGAGACGGCCCCCCTGCGGCATCGCGTCGCGCGCGTTTAGACACAAATTCATGAGCACCTGCTCGATCTGTGTCGCATCTGCCCGAATGACGCGGTGGGCCGACGTGAGGGAGACCCTGATTTCGATTTGCTCCCCTATCACGCTTTGGAGGAGACTCGTCGTTTCGGATACGAGGTCATTGAGGTCAATGTGTCTGGGCTGAAGAACTTGGCGACGCGCAAAAGCAAGCAATTGTGAAGTTAACCCAGCCGTGCGCTGTGTCTGGTCGAGGATGATCTGGAGCTTCTCTCGGAGTGGGCTGCCGGTGGGCGCTTCGTCATGCGCCATCTGCGCCCATCCGAGAATAACACCGAGAGCGTTATTGAAGTCGTGGGCAATGCCCCCTGCGAGCCGCCCGATGGCCTCGAACTTCTGCAGTCGGTGAACCTCTTGTTCCAAGTGCTTTCGTTCCCGTCGCTGCACCACCTCGTGAAGTTCCCTCTGAATCGCCGGAAGCAAGCGCTTCAGATTGTTTTTCATCACATAATCTTGGGCACCGAGCTTCAGGGCGGCTATTGCCGTCTCTTCCCCGATGGTCCCAGAAACGAAGATGAATGGAATCTCTGGACCCCTTGCCCGAAGGAGTGTCAGCGCTTCAGTACCTGAAAAGTGGGGCATCGAATGGTCGCAGATAACTAGATCCCACTTCCCTCCGTCGAGGGCCGCGCTCATGCCAGCCGGGGAGTCGACTCGCTGAACGGTTGCGTCGTAACCACCGCGGCGCAGCTCGCGACTGAGCAAGGCTGCATCATCCTCTGAATCTTCGACCATCAGTACTCGGAGAGGTACAGGCATCTTATCCTCCTCGCACCACCGGCGCGGGCTCGTTCAAAATCAACCAATAAAGTCCAAGTTGCCGTACGGCCTCAGTAAACTGCCCAAAGTCGACCGGCTTGCGGACATAACTGTTGGCACCCAGGCTATAGCCCGTGGTCCGATCCTGTTCTTCGTTCGACGATGTCAAAATTACGATCGGCAGAAGCCGCGTACGTTCATGTGCTCGCACTCGTCGGAGGACTTCCAAGCCGTCCACTTTGGGAAGTTTCAAGTCCAGGAGAATCACTTGAGGCATAACGCTCAAATCACGTCCGGCACGAGACCCAGTGCCCAAGAGAAAATCGAGCGCTTCAACTCCGTCGTGGGCCACGACGACATCATTCTTGATGTCGTTTTTCTTCAGCGCCCTCAGCGTTAGTGCTTCGTCGTCACGGTTGTCCTCAACCAGCAGAATCACTGTAGCCCTCCGGCAACTCATACGAATCTCGCCCAATGTTTTTCTCTGAAAGTATCTTGCGGCCTCCCGGAACATCTACCCCAAAGCGGTTCTCCGCGTCTCCCCCAACGACAAAGTAGAACGTCGCTCCTTCGCCTATTGCGCTTTCAGCCCATACACGGCCTCCGTGGCGCCGAACTATACGCTGTACGGTTGCCAAACCAATTCCGCTTCCAGGAAACTCGTTTCCATCATGTAGACGCTGGAAAGCCCCAAAAAGCTTGTCGACGTACCTCATGTCGAACCCAGCACCGTTATCCCGCACAAAGAACACTGACCTCCTTCCGTTCCCCCTGACTCCGAATTCAATGCGGGCTTCAGGCTCTTTGGAAGTGAACTTCCAGGCATTACCAAGCAGGTTTTGGAGCATCGCCGTTAGCAACGTCCGGTCGCCGTCTACGATTAGGTCTGGGGCGACCTTGAAAGTCACATTGCGTTCAGGCTCTGCCACTTGAAGAGCGGAGACAATCTCACGCGCCAAGGCGCTCATGTCCACCTTTCCCTGGACTAACTCGTGGCGAGCCGTGCGCGCCAGGTTCAGCAGATCGTCAATTAATCGCCCCATGTGTCCAGTCGCCGCGCGAACGCGCCGAAGGTGTTCTTTTTCTTCCGGTTCGAGTTTCTGATCACAATCTTCGAGCAATGCCAAACTGAAGCCATCGATGGCACGCAGGGGGGCGCGGAGATCGTGAGAGACGGAATAGCTAAAACTCTCCAATTCTTTGTTGACAGAAACAAGCTCGGCATTCTGACGCTCCATTTCTCTGTTCAAAACACTAATTTCCTTTTCTGCGCGTTTGCGGTCCGTGATGTCGCGAATGGCACTGGAAACGAACACACCCTCTTCGGTCTCCAAGGGGCTAAGGCTGATCTCGACGGGAAACTCGTGTCCCTGCTTATGCAAACCGTACAGCTCCAAGCCTGCTCCCATCGGCCGCACTCTGGGCTCTCCGAAAAAACCAGTCCGGTGTCCGGGATGCCGATTCCGAAACCGTTCCGGCACCAGCATCTCAATCTTCTGCCCTAATACCTCTTCCCGGTGATACCCGAATACTTTTTCGGTTTGCGCATTCACCAAGACGATCTCACCCTGGCCGTTCACCACTACCATTGCATCCGGGGCCGCCTCCAGCAGTCCGCGGAACTTTGCCTCCGCTCGTTTGCGATCGGTGATGTCGCGAATCGCGCTAGAGACCAATACGCCCTCCCCCGTCTCCAGAGGGCTAAGACTGATTTCAACCGGAAACTCGTGTCCGTCTTTGTGCAAACCGTACAGCTCTAAGCCCGCCCCCATTGGGCGCACCCTAGGTTCGGTGAAAAAACCCGTCCGGTGTCCAGGATGACGATTCCGTAATCGCTCTGGCACCAACATCTCAATTTCTCGTCCGAGCACTTCTTCTCGGGGATAACCGAACAACTTCTGCACCTGCGCATTGACTAGAACTATCTTGCCTTCTCGATTCACCACGACCATGGCATCGGGTGCGGCTTCCAACAAACCGCGAAACTTCTGTTCCGCTCGCTGCCGCGCCTCAAGCTCTCGCCAGAGAAACCGGTAATGCAAGCCCAGGAAAACTAGCGCCAGAAGAACAGTAGCGCCCCACATGGAAGCAGAGAGGATGAGGAGATGCTTGGAGGTCTGCGTTCGTCTAACGAGAAGTTCTTCTTCCTCGCTCCGCATCTCGTCGGTTGTTGCGGCGACTTCATCGGCGATGGGCACACCTTCCTTCGTTATCTCACTCTGTCCATGCTCGTCCTGGGGACTTGCCTTCCTAAGATTGATAGACTTCTGGAAGAGTTCGATTCGCGAGGCCACCAACAGTTGGAGGTGGCTGCAAAGCCGCTGCTGTTTGGGATTATCCTCAGTGAGATTCGCTATTCTGTCTAGCGTCTTCCGGATATCGGGAATCGCCGTATTGAATGCGTCCAGAAACTGTTCACTGCCGGTATTTACGTATTGTGTATGCGCACGTCCGGCCCTTCCCGTTGCGGCGCTCAATTCTCCAATTGCGGCTTCGACTTCATTCGTGTGAATGACCCACCTTTGACTTTCAACAAATCGAGTCATGACGAGACCGGTTGCCGCACCGCTCCCCAAAAGCAAAACCACGGCACACACAAATGCCAACTGCGCTCTTCGCTGCGGAGACATTCTGTCAAGGTTTAAGTACATCTGGGTTCCATTAAATCCAAAGCATTTCGAACGTAATGCCGATCCCCCAAGCAACGATGAAGGTGCGCCGGCACAACAACATCCAGTGGAATTGGTATGCCCCGCCGTCGGCAAGCGAAGTGTGTTAGAGTGACCGGCGATCCCGACGCTTCGAGGGAAGAGTAAAGATGCGTTGTGCGGCGCACGTGAAGTAGATATCGCCGGAAGCGCCAGCTTGCACATTCGGCGTTGGGCCAAGAAGGGAGTAGTGCAGTCGTTGTCGCAGCTACCTGTTGATTAACTACGTAGCTACGGGTAACCTCAGACATGTACTTCTACTTCCGGGTGTGCTCCCCAGAGAGCCGTTCATCGCCGTAGGTAATGATGACAACTCCGCTAATACCGAATATTCTGCATATTGACATCTTTAGTCAACAAAAAACTAGGGAGCCATCCGTTAACTCTCTCGGTTTCAGCCTTGTCCGTTTTTTGTAACAAACGATAGCTCCCCTACACGATTCCCCGATTTCTGTGATACCCGAGATTCAACTCTTAACAGAAACGCCAACTCACGAAATCATGCACCGCCGCGACCTCTAGCGCTAGCGACTCGAACCGTTCAAGATCTCTGATTTCTGCCATTTTCCTGGGCACGATACTACTTCCGGAACTTCCCGGCCACGAATTCCGGAAGAATATCTTCCAGCTTTCCTGATAGCCAGCCTTGAAGTTCAGACTTGCATTCCCTCGAAAGAGACACAAAGCGAACACCGAGCCGCCCTATTTTCAACCAGCAGATTTTCGATTCTGCCAGCAATGCTCTTTCCTGATCCGGTAGTGTGAATTGAACCTGCACGTCTTCCCCGGCGACGAGCGGAACGAACGTACTCACGGCCATGCCCCCTTCACTGATGTTTACGCTGTGGCAGTGAACTTCCGGCATGCCTTGTCTCAGGATGGTAACAGGAACAGAGACCGGGCATCGGAAATAGCGTCGCCGCTCTCTCAGGATCAGTCCATAAGCAGGCTTGAGCGTGCTGCGAATTGACTCCACAGAAAGAGGCCTCTCAAAAACAAACGCCGACCTCTTCCGGAAGGCGGTCCCTTCCGCATAGCCACAGCTGATAACGAACGTCACGGCCGTTTGGTTTGACGGGGAGATTCGGGCCTCGTCCAGAATCAGTCCGGCCTGTTCTCCTAGCTGGAGATCAACGATAACAGCCTCGAACTTTCGGCGGTTCAATAGACCAACGGCTGTCGGTACTTCCTGACAGACATCAGGCGAGATAGACAATTCTTGTAAAGCGTGATTGAAGTGCCGAATTGTGACTGGATCTGCGGACACCAAAAGCGCAAGCCCCATCGACATAATGAATTAAACTCCTTGTTTAAGGTCGTCCTCTGTCACGAACGGCCCCCGCTTGCTTGTGCTCGGACGTGCGGTTCGGCACTGTTGTCTCGCAGTTTGTCAGCAACTTTGTCAACCGGCAGGGGCTTGCTGAAGTAGTAGCCTTGGATTTCGTCACATTGATGTGCTCGCAGGAATGACATTTGTGCTTCGTCCTCAACGCCTTCCGCGATCACTTTGAGATTCAAGTTTCTTGCCATGCTAATGATCGCGGTTGTGATCGCCGCGTCATCAGGGTTCACGGCCACATCTCGAACAAATGAGCGGTCGATTTTTAGCTTGCTGACCCGAAATTGTTTCAAATAGCCGAAGTTGGAATATCCGGTTCCGAAGTCGTCAATCGCAAGCGTCAACCCCATGGCATTTAATTCTTCAATAACTGACACCATCACATCTGCGTTGGCTAGCAGGAGGCTTTCTGTCAGCTCCAGTTCAAGGTATTGCGGGGCGAGGCGAGTTTCATGGAGCACCCTCCTGACGACTTCGCAGAAATTTTCTTGACGAAACTGGACTGCTGATACATTTACCGCTACGGGCACAACGTAAGGCCCTTCGTCTTGCCATTTCCGGGCTTGACAGCAGGCAGTCTTGAGCACCCATTCCCCAATTGGTCTAATCAGGCCGCTATTCTCGGCAATTCGTATGAACTTGTCCGGCGGCACAAGACCCAATTCCGGGTGTTGCCAGCGCAGGAGCGCTTCCAGCCCGGTGATCTTTCCACTGTCAATATCCATCTGCGGTTGATACACAAGAAAGAGTTCTTTCCTGTCGAGTGCCAGTCGTAAGCTGTTCTCCAAGGTCAATCGCTCCACAACCTGAGCGTTCATGTTCTCGGTAAAGAACTGAAAGTTGTTCCGGCCTTTTTCCTTGGCGCAATACATGGCCGCGTCGGCATTCTTGATCAGGGTTTCGCTGTCCGCACCGTGCTCCGGGAAGATGCTGATGCCGAGGCTGCAACTAATCGTGAGTGAGTGACCTTGAATGACGAAACCAGCGGTCATCGATTTTACGAGCCGGTCAGCGGCAACCGCCGCGTCAGCAACGTCTTTTACATTACTCAGGACGACGAGGAATTCGTCTCCGCCCAGCCGGGCTACGGTGTCCTGTTCACGTCCAAATCTCTTGAGTCGCTCTGCAACTTCCTGCAGGAGCAGGTCACCAACCGAGTGCCCGAGGGAATCGTTCACATTCTTGAACCGGTCGAGATCGAGGAACAGAAGCGCAACTTTGTCCTTTCGTCGACGAGCACCAGCTACTGCTTTGGCTAGACGATCCTGAAGAAGGGTACGATTGGGCAGTCCGGTAAGAGCATCGTAGTAAGCTAGGTATTGGACCCGCTCCTCGGCTGCTTTGCGTTCCGTGATGTCCTGCTTGATAGCAACGAACTGGGTTTCGGCATTGCCGATGCCTTTGGTCACTGGCGTGATCGTCATCTCTTCCGTGTAGGTTGTTCCATCCTTCCGCCGGTTGACGATTTCGCCCCGCCACACTTTGCCTGACGAGATGGTGGACCAGAGGTCGGCATAGTAGCTTTCCGGTTGGCTTCCGGATTTCAACACGTTAGGATTCTTGCCTAATACTTCTTCCTTGCTGTAGCCAGTCATCGTCGTAAACGCATGGTTCACCCATATGATCGTGCCGTCGGAATCTGTGATCACAATGGCATTCGCAGCTGCTTCCAATGCCGCAGCTTGCAGGTGGAGGCGTTCTTCCGACTCCTTGCGCTCATCGATGTCCATGGTGATCCCGCTCATGCGAGACACACGCCCAGTATCGTCGTAAAAAGCGTGCCCGCTGGAGCTTCGCCAGTGCGCGCTACCGTCGGGGCAAACTACGCGGAACTCGCAGATGTAGTCTCGCTTCTCCCGAATCGCTGTTTCAATTTCGTCCTGCATCATCTTCCGGTCGCCGGGATGCACGGTGCTCATCAACACCTCGAAGTTTGCCGGGCTATCTGGAGGTAAGCCCAACAAAGCTTTGCAGATATTTGACCACACGTGTTCGTCCTTAATGACATCCAAATCCCAAAAGCCGATGTTCGCCGCGTCCATTGCTCTACGCATGCGTACTTCGTTTTGTTGCACCTCCCGTTCAATATCGCCTGTTGTATCGCGCGTTACGGATACAGCGATCCAGAAAGCAACAATCATAGCTAGTACAATTACAAGAAGAGCAAGGCGGTGAATCCTGGCGTAGCCAATCTGTGCTTGCTTAGCCGTCACGTTCAGTTGATTCTTCTGAAACTCTGAAAACTGGTCCCATGCCAAATGATATTTATTTAGCGCGGGAAGTGTTTCATTGACCACGACCGCTCTTGCTTCGTCGTGTCTCTTTTCATCGACTCGCAAATGTATCGCTCGCAAATAGCTCTCTACGTATACCTTCCTCGTCTCTCTTATCGAAGACAGCAATTGGTTCTCTTTCTCTGACTGACAGCGGATCTCGACATCCTCCAAGAGTTTCGACAGTTCTTTGCTATTCTCAGACCTGGCTAGCAACAGAGTGTCGACGACTGGTCTATTGTCGACGAGAATTGTTTCCAGCACGATACGGCTATTGTTATTGGAGATCGTCAACGCTCTCTGTGCCAGTTCAAACGTGGCTAGCTGCTCCCCCGTGATACGGTTAAGCGTTTGATTGATTTCCTTCATTCGGTAGAGCCCTAACTGCCCGACGCCAAGCAGGATGGCGAGCAAGGCGACAAACGCTATGCCTAATCTCCGTTTTATTCGTTTGCTTTTCACCGCGAACTCCTGATGAATTAAGTCTTGGCGGGTCACAGATGTGGAAACCACGATCTTTCAGGCATGCTGCAAAACAACGATGCGAAGGGTGCGCCGCGTCTTGTCAGAGCCTGGAGATAATGCTTGAACATATGTACCAGTAGGGGCTAGGGCCCTTAAAGACGCATTATGAACGTGCATGAGCATACCACTGTGATCTAAATCACGTTCGTCGTTACTAAAGTTAGGCTTCACGATTCCACCATGTCGAAGGCACTTACCCCCAAAAGCAGACTTACTGAACATAAATAAAGCCCATTTTCCTTCGCTCTTGAAACCGTGCCAACCTCTGCTTGTGGAAATGCCGCTGCTGCTCAACGTACCTATTGTGTCAGTCAATCAGAACGGAATCTGCTGCCGTTTGAGTTTCGTGACCACAACCACTCTCGGGCGGGAGGAGTCGGGCTCTCGCCACGAAGCGGTGCATCCTCAGAATTACGACCAACGCTCCGATAGCAGAGCTAAATAGGGCTAGTCCCAACAACAGAACATAGCTCATGGGCACCACCTATCACACAAGTTAGAGAGCGAACTATTGCGTCTTTCAAAAAGCCTGCGCTCAACAAGCTGATACACGCAAGTTAAAAAGCGATCGGCCGAACCGACATGATTACTAACTTAACCGACGACAAGCATTGCAACACGCCCGACTGCTGCACCAACGACCAACCAGTCGTTACTCGCCTTTCGTAACTTTCCCTTTCAGGGCGTTTCTCTCAAACTAAACATCTCTAAGGCTCGCATCGTGCTGGATTAGTCTTGAATAACGACAAGCATATACGACCCCGCACGAAACGGATGCGGCAGCTTGAAGCACGCGAGTGGTGGCTTTGGGGATTTGCTGTCACGGTCACATTAGTGTTGACGGCGGGCATCGTGTCTCTAACGTTGTCCGGCACCCACTTCTTAAAGAATTCGGAATGGTTTGACCTCAAGGAATGGGTACGCGGCCTGGCATGCCTTGTGCTCTTATTCGACGTTTATACGGTCTATCAGCAGTTTCAACTCCAGCGAATCCGTCGCGAACTGACCGAGCGTAATCAACTTTTTGAAGTGATCACGGAGAATGCAGCCGACATGATCGCGGTGATCGATTGTGCGGGTAACCGGCTCTATAACAGCCCTGCGTACGAGAAAGTTCTCGGGTATTCGTCGGAAGAATTGAAGTTGACTTCGTCGGTGGAGCAAATCCATCCCGAAGATCGGCAGCGGGTACTAGAAGCCGCGACAAAGACACGACTCACGGGACGAGGAGAGCGGCTTGAATATCGCATGCGCCACAGGGATGGGACGTGGCGCATTCTGGAATCGGTAGCCACCGCGATTCACAATGAAGAGGCTCAGGGCGAGAGACTGGTCATCGTCAATCGTGATATTACGGAGCGCAAGCGAGCGGAAGAGATGCTCGCGCACAACGCTTTGCATGATATTCTGACCAACTTGCCGAACCGCACCCTGTTTCTAGATCGTGTGCGACATGTACTTACACTCTCCCATAGGCACGTAGGCTATAAGTTCGCTGTATTGTTTATTGATATCGATGAATTCAAGGTCTTTAATGACAGCCTGGGGCACGCGGCGGGAGACGCCCTTCTAATACAAATCGCCCGCCGTTTGACTGCTTCCATTCGCGGTGTCGATACCGTTTCACGCTCAGTGCTGGCGCAAGGTCCAACCCCTGTTGCGAATGAGGCAAGTTTAGCAAGAGTTGGCGGTGATGAATTTACCATACTGTTGGAAGGCATTAGAGATTGCGGTGATGCCATTCGAGTAGCCGAACGCCTTCAGGAGCGATTGGGCATTCCTTTTGATGTGGAAGGGCAAGAGGTCGTAACGACCGCCAGTATCGGGATCGCCTATTGCGCAACTTCGTACACCAATTCAGAGGATATGGTGCGCGATGCCGAGATAGCGATGTATCGAGCCAAACGAGACGGTAAAGCGCGCTGTCAGGTCTTCGATAACGCGATGCACGCCTCCGCCGTCCAGAGATTGCGCATCGAAACTGACTTGCGCCGGGCGCTGGAACTGGGCGAATTCCGAGTGCACTATCAGCCCATTGTGTCGTTGCAGAGCGGGACGATCGCGGGATTCGAGGCACTCAGCAGATGGCAGCGGCCTGAAGGACTCCTTTCACCTGCTCATTTCATCCAGATTGCGGAAGAGACCGGAATCATCCTACCAATGAACCGCCTGCTGCTGCGCGAAGCCTGCATACAGCTTCGTGAATGGCACTCCCGATTTCCTTGCGATCCGCCGCTGACCATTAGCGTGAACGTCACCCCCAAGGAATTTGCGCAGCCAGATTTGGCGGATCAGATCAACAGCATTCTGGTTGAAGTTGGAATTGATCCGGGCAGCATCCACGTAGAGATCACGGAAACCATCGCGATGGCAGATCCAGAAAGATCGAGCCTAGTTCTGTCGCAACTGAAGACATTGGGAGTTCACCTAAGCATTGACGATTTCGGAACTGGGTACTCTTCACTGAGCCGATTGCAAGGATTGCCGGTGGATACCTTGAAGATTGATCGTGCCTTCATTTCTAAGATGGATACGGACAGTGAAAGTAGCGAGATCGTGCGCATCATCATCATGCTAGCTCACAACCTTGGTCTGAAGGTCGTGGCCGAGGGCGCGGAAACGGCCGAGCAGGTAAGCCTGCTCAAACAGATGAACTGCGAACTCGTGCAAGGGTACTTCTTCGCACGTCCCGGAGATCACGCCGACGCCCAAGCACTATTGAGATCACCTATACAGGGGAAGCTCGGCTCGTCACCAAAGTATCCTGTCTGCCCCGGATAATAGCAGCGTAGCGCGGGCGCAAACCGTGTCAAGGCCGACTGAAAGGTCGCCGCTACACGGGCTGCTCGCGTTGACAGGGCTTGGTCGTTCCGCGCAAGAATGCACGCGTGGCCAATTGAATGGTGCCGAGGTGCCATCTAGACATGCCTGAATCTTACGCCTTTGGCCGGGGCTGCCATCATCAATTCGGAACCTTTAAGTTTTCCGTTTCGCTTTCGAAAAGTCTTTTTTCCAATCATAGCCGATCAACTTATACGCTCGGTCGAGCCTTCCGAACCGCCGCCTAAATTTATGCGCAGCAAACAACCTGGGCGCTTTGTCAATGATTGGCTTACTGAGTCGGCCATGTGAGGCTAACAACGACCGCAGATGCTGCAACATTTCCTCATCCCTTGTTCGCCCGTTCTGCCTCCAGTCGTAGCCGATTAGCTCGCAAGCACGACGCAGGCCTCCGAATCGGTGGCCAAAAGTGCGAGAACTCGGCATCTCGACGTTCTCGTCGATCATCTGGTTGCTAAGCTTGCCGTTTACTGCCAATAGCGAACGCAGCCCTTCTAAGAGTTGCTCGTTGGTTTTGTGGGCTGTTCGGCCACGAATCTCCTGAGCGAGTGCAAACGTCTTGGTATCCACAATCTCTTCATGCGCCCCCGGACAGACGACCCAGTCTGATGTTGGCACTGCTACGGGGGCGGCCCCGAGTCTCATCGTCGTGCGATTAAACACATTGCAGCCAATATATTTCGGATGCGAGATCAGGCTTGCGACTACCGAGTGAGTCCACCGCCTGTTCTTAATGCTTGGCACTCTCCGCTGATTGAGGTCGCGGGCTATGGCCTTGTAACTCATTCTGTCAACGGTGAATTTCCGAAAAATCTCTCGTACTTCCTCAATCTCACACGCAGGCCCAGGAACGAGAATCACGCGATCCGTACTGATGCTCTTCATCTCGCCATGCGCCAGGAGTTGTTTTGGGGTTCGGTTCTCGGAAACCAACAGACGGCGGAATCCGTATCCAGGGATACCGCCTTGTTTAAAACCAAGTTCAGCCAAACGCTTCTGGCCTGCAATAACCTTGACGCCCAGCTCTCGGCTGTACTCTCCCGCCATAACTCTCTTCAGCGTCTTCATTATTGAACTGGGCAAGCTACCGTCGTTGGCAAAGGTCTCGGCACAGTAGTGAATCGGAACGCCAGCCGATTTGCACAAAAATTCGTAATGGGCGGCCTCGTCGGTATCCTGGAATCTTCCCCACCTGCTTACGTCATAAACCAAAATGGCTTTGTAATCGGTATTGCCGCCGGTCACGTCCTGTAGCAAGTCACGCAGTCCACGCCGGTTCTTAAGGGAAAGACCGCTCTTTGCCGGATCGGAGTAGGTCCGAGCCACAGTGATTCCGTGGCCTTCGGCGTATCTCAATATCGCAGTGGATTGGTTTTCTAGTGAATATTGCTGATGTTCGGTTGACATGCGAAGGTATTGAGCGGCTGGAATGAGAGACTTGGCATCAGTCATGGTGCCCTCCTAAAGAGGGCCATCGACCAATGTCAAAAGAACTTTAGGAGAATTCTGTGGAAAACTTACTCTAAGAGGTTCCGACGGGCGATCTGACTCCCCCCGGAGTCGTCTCACTACGCCATCCCATGCACATACGGCAGGTGCATCTATACTCCGCAACTCCAGGCCGTACCGTATGGGCGCAGTCACGGCAGACGAACCGCCCATCCTTATAGGCGATCATGGGCCTGCGCTCGATGCCGACCAGAGAATACGGACAGCAGATCACTAAGGTTGTGTCGGTCAGAGTTGGCATAAGGTTAGAGGATGCTGATGCTGCACTTCGATGGCCGTGCGCCCCAGCGTGGGAAACACAAGATCGTAACATTGCGCACATCAAAATTGAACAGGGCCGTCGCCGACATTTCGGCAGGAGTGCCGTCACCAATGTCGGCGGTGTCAAGCATTTTTCGCGGAATTATGCCCTTCCGGGTTTCGTAACAAGATCAAAGTAGTAAATGGCATAAGCCAAACGTTAGAGCAGACTCCTAGGAACAGCGGAGTAAAAGGATGCAGTCCGATTCGGCTAATGAGTCAAGATCGTATTCCCCTCCCAGTCTCAAAAAACTAACGGTAGAGCAGGCAAGACAATTTCTCGCAACTCATGCTGCTTGCCAGAATCAAGACGCAACTGATTTGTTGGAGGCTCTGGACGAAGAATTTCAGGAACGGCAACGATTCCTCGATGCAGATTGAAATTTGCCCCGTGCGGCGGAAGTAGTCTTGGCGAAACATCCGGTCTCAACCGACCGGAAGAGGGCGGTTCGATCCCGTCCCGCCGCCCCATTAGCAGTCAAACCATTTTAGTCCGGCCTCTCTGGCGGTTTCACCTTGAGTACGTCCGATAGCACTTCCTCGAACGGGAGCGGGATGTGCGGGATCGGCTTGGAGTTTGTGGCCTTTCCTGTGGTCGGATGCCGGGAACAAGACGATTTCCACAGATTGTGCAATAGTATTTGTGGAGTGTTACGAATGCCGAACAAAGACCAATCCGAACCCAGGTCAGTATTCAACAGCCTTCAAATTGGCCCGTTTCGTAGAATTAGAAATCTAACATCCCCCGGATATGTATGATCCGCCGCTGGACTGCAAGCGGGAATCCGGAAATGGTGGAAGCAGTCTGCAGATATGTATCCGGCCTGTGTGTGGAGCATTTTGCTCCTGGCCACTATGGAATCTGCGCGCACCCTCCCTTTTAGCGTGAGCGATCTTTTGCGATCTCATCCGGGGCCGGGTTTGGGGTGCGCCGTTTGACTGTTCTGCCATCTCCTTCTCTCGCTACGCAGACTTCGGTGGAAGCCGAGAAGACATCAACTAATTTTCTTTTTTGCTGGCAGAAAGACCTCGGCGCGTTGTGCAGGTTCAGTCAAGGGCGCGCGTTCGGTGCGCGGCGGAGCGGACCCTTGACGGGTTCTGCACAACGCGCGACGCTGAACACCAGCAAAAAAGAAACCCTTCTCCATGAACGAATTGCCTTCAGGCCACCTGTGCCACCGGACCGTGGGCGCGGTATCGTTCTCCCCTGGCCAGCACCGACCAGGCGATTCGCGCAATTTTGTTCGCCAGAGCAACGGAGACAACATTGCTGTGCGATCGTTTCTCCAGCGCAGTCACCCACTTTCCAAATGGATGCTTTTCCCGATTCATATGTGTTTTGCAGGAGCGAGCGCCATGCACAAAAAGCTGACGGAGGTATTTGTTGCCTCGCTTGCTGATACCCAGCAGACGGGTTTTACCTCCGGTGGTGGCTTGCGCCGGAACGATACCCAGCCATGCAGAGAAGTCCCTTCCCCTGCGAAACGCCGATCCGTTCCCTACCGCCGCGATCATCAGCGTCGAGGCCAATGGCCCGATTCCCGGAATTTCCATCAAGCGCTGACAGGCTTCGTCCTGTTCGGCAATGGTCTCGATCTGCTGTTGCAGTTCCGCAATCTGTACATCAAGATGTTTCCATTCCTGCCAGAGTATATCGAGCAGCCTGCGGACCAGCCCGGATAATCTTTGCTCTCCATCTTCCAAAATCGAAGCCATTTGACTTTGCAAATACAGTCTTCCTGTCCGCAGCACGATTCCACGTTCCAGCAAATAGGCTCGAATTTGATTGATCACGCGCGTACGCTGAGTGACGAACCTCTCGCGTGTTCGGTGGATTGCCTGGAGATCGAGTTGGTCCTCAGTCTTGATCGGAACAAAACGCATGTTGGGTTTCTGGACCGCTTCGGCGATGGCCTCCGCATCGTTGTAATCATTCTTGTTCGACTTAACAAAAGGACGGACGAACTGCGCCGGGATCAGTCGCACGGTGTGGCCTTGGGCTCTCAGGGTTCGTCCCAGAATGTTGGAACCGCTGCAAGCTTCCATGCCAATCAGGCAGGTATCCAGTTTGGAGATGTAGGTAATGAGCTGCGTCCGGGAAAACCTGCGCCTCAGAAGCACGTTGCCATGCTCATCCATCCCGATCAGATGGAAACTCGTCTTGCCAAGGTCGATGCCAATTGTGCGAAGCTTCATGGGAATCCTCCGTCGATGCCAAGATGGCAGCGTGTTCAGAATCTATCCTGCTTCTTGAGGAAGCAAGCGGCGGATCATCCCATTAGCTGAATGATAAGCCGAGGCGCAAAGGACAGTGTCAAGGCTCTTCGACCGCGAACGCGGCGCGCGAAGCGCGGCCTTGACACTGGCCGGGCCTCGGCTATGCTCTGGCTATCTGGGGCATGTCATTCGGGAATGTTGCATCACAGACCTAGACCGAGACCCTGACTGATCTGATTCGTGCCCGTGGTTTGTGGTTCTATCTTTTGCGCTACTGGCTCTTGCTGAATCGCAGGAGAATGGGACACGTCGCGGCTGAGTTCTTGCCCGACCGCCTGTGCGCTATTCGTATAAATCTGGGCGTCATAGCGTCCACGGGAGACCGAGACATAGGCCATGCGGCTGTTGAGCAGATCCTTAGCGCCCAACGCGGTGTCTACGTGAATCAGGACACGGTCGGCAGTCTGTCCCTGGCTGGAGTGGCTGGTCATGGCATACCCATGATCGAGATGCGGATGCTTGTGCGGATCGAGTTCAATCATACGACCACCGTCCATCTTCAAGCACAGCCGCCCGTCACCGTCGATGCTCTCGATGGTTCCCAACTCACGGTTCGCAACTCTGAGGTCGTTGGTGGGGGCGGTGAATTGGATGCGGTCGCGCACTGAAAAACTCCGCACCTCCTCCCGAAAGACGGAGACTCCCTGCTGTCTGCGCGGATCGTAAGTACGCCGCGCGCCGTCCTGCAGTTCAACTGTCAGCCGGTTGTTCGGAGCGTCGATGCTCTGCACCTTTGCGTACACGCCTTTCCCAATGAAGGTCTCCTTCGACGAGCGGGAGTAGCGCAGCACATTGCCCACCTCATAGCGCTCGGCCCATGTGCGGTCCGCGCCGGTGAGGTCTTGGCGCGGCACCAGCGTCCGGATGCGGTGCTCCTCGTTGCTGACGAGGCCACTCCGCTGCAATTCCGCATGAATGCGCTCGTTGATCTCGATGCGAGAGCGATTATCGGGAGAAATCACCAGCGTGTTCTCCGGCGATTTTGCGTAGTCCTTTGCAATAGCCGCGATGCGCTCGTCGGGGCCTTGAATCTCGTGGACTCGGCCCTGGCGGTCAAGATTCTGTATTGCTTCCTGTACTTCGCCCCGGGCAAGCTGCTCGACCACCTGTTTCAGTTCTGGGTCTTTCTGGCGCACGATCTCTTCGAGCTTCACCGTTTTCATGCCGGCATCCTGGAGCTGGGCGAAGGGCCTCCCGGCCTCAACCGCCTCATGTTGCCGTCGGTCGCCGACGAGCAACACACGGTCATTCGGATGGAGCCGGTTCACAAACTCATGCACCTGCCTGGTCGAGGCCAGAGAGGATTCGTCGAGTACATAGAGACGTTTCTCGCTGGTATCCGGCTGCTGTCCGCGTACCAGATGCTTTTGCAGCGTGGATGTCTCCATGCCTGCTTCCCCGAGCTTCTGCGCCGCGCGGGACGTTGGCGCGAAACCTTCCACCCTGTAGCCCTCGTCCTCAGCGCCTTCGCGGATCACGGACAGAGTTGTCGTCTTGCCCGCGCCTGCAATGCCATCTAAACCGACAACCTTCTCCCGCGAAAGAAAGATTTCGTCTACCGCCTGGCGCTGCGACGCATTCAACTCCGGGTGGCGGTCTTCGGTGGAGATGCGCACTTGCGGCGAGATCAGCATGGGATCGTCGTAGTCTCGCCGATTGCCTTCCTGCATCCGGCCAACGATCTCACGCTCCATGCGTATCATCGCGGCGGTTGTGTACTGTCTGCCAGCGCCAACAATGGAGACTTCGCGGAACTCCCCGGCCGCGATGCGGCGCTCGAACTCCTGCTGGATTCTGGCATACGTGGTTTCTCCCATACCGCGCACCAGCGCTGTTTCAAGGATCGCGCGGCGGTCCTGCACAGCCGTTCTCTCGAACACATGATCGCGCGCCCATGTCACAGCCTGCTTCGCCTGAACCTCTGGCTCCGGCATCTGGTATTGCCCATGTTGACGCGCCTGTGCGACGACGCGGTCCGCCTGATGCCCGTAGTGTGCGGCCAACTCGCGGTGCCGCTGTAAGACTTCTCCAGGCGACAGCAGTTCCTTGCGGTCGCGCGT
Organism: uncultured Acidobacteriaceae bacterium; assembly: GCA_963818865.1. Lineage (GTDB taxonomy): Bacteria > Acidobacteriota > Terriglobia > Terriglobales > Acidobacteriaceae > Sulfotelmatobacter. Next base: position 4,785 of record CAWFTQ010000007.1, on the reverse strand, counting down.
ATGGTGGGCCGCGATCTGTGCCGCTGCGGCTCCGTCGATTCCTTGTTCCCGAAGATGGTCTTTGATCTGTTCACGTCGCGGGCTGGAAGCCTCCAGATATTCCTTCGTGTAGCCTTTTATTTCCGGCTGTCCATGCTTGCCGCGCTCCAGTTCGTAGCCCAGCTTTTCCAGACGCAGAGCCAACTCGGATCGGTAGACCGCCGTGACATAGCGCTGTGACACGAACATCTCGTGTGGCTGCAAAGCTCGCATCTGTTTCCCATTTTCGGGAGTGGTCTCGCGCTCGGTCATGTTGAAGATCACGGCATGGGTATGAAGCTGGGGCGCAGCATAGCCATCGACGGGCCGCGCGGTATCGTGCTCGAAAGTGGCGGCGATAAATTTTCCGGTCGCCTCCGGGGCATGGACATTACCGATTCGCGCCTGCGTGTATCGCTCAAGTTCCTCAAGCGCCGCGCGTACACTCTCCCGATGGGCTCCCCGCACCCGATTGTCGCCGCCCACGAGAGCGGTAAGCGATACCGACTTCGGCGCAGAGAATGTGGCGTCCCACCCGGCGCGATGCTCGACGCTGGTTACCTCTCTCCCAAATTTGCCTTCATAGGTTCTCGAAACTTGATGCCGCACGAGCTGCTCTTCGGTGAGCGGATGTTGGCCTTCACTCAGTCGTGCAAAGTGCTCGGAACCAACGCCACCTTGCAACCCCCATTGCTCGGCGAGTCTGCCCTGCCACTCCGTATGGCCTTGCTGATCGCGGCTCCAGTAGTTCTGTTCCTGCGAGACAAACTCCCGCACATGGTAGGTCTGCGCCTGGCTGGCTGACAGCGGTTTCGAGATCGTGAGCATACGGAGCGTACCTCAAGCGTGAAGTGGTGTTCTTGCGGAGTTGTTTCTCATTCGATTCCCTTCGTTTTCTCCCAGGCGAACGCCTCTTTTGGTTTGGTCTCGGGTGCACCGATGGTCGAACCAAAGAGCGCGAGCATCGGCTGTGCAGGCTTCTTCAGCGGATCGGCGGGAGCATTCGCGGGCACTGATGGCGCTGGTTTCGGTGCGATCTCTGGCATCTGCCGCTGCAAGAATCTCGGCAGTCTGAATCGGATTCTGCCCATCTTTATCCTCCATCTCTGGACCAAACTTGGCCGAGGTCGGCCCCATTCGATCGTCTCCCTATGCCGCCCTTTACGTGGGGACCGGTTCTGCAACACACTCCGCACAGCCAGTAACAAAAGGAACATCGCGGCTACCCAAAGCAACGGCGTCAAGAGCGAAAAACTTCTAGGAAAAGGCAGGGCACTCATGGCATACGAGCTCTTTCCTTTCGCCCGCGGGCGAAGAAGTCATCAAGCAGTTTGCGTGCCTGCTGAATCTTTCGTGCGTCTGCCTGGTCGCGAATTGTGAGGACGGAATCAGGCGACAATTGTCTGCCTTCCGATGCCGCTTGGGAGGCTGCGTGGAAGAGATTCAAGAGCGTATAACGCACCGCCCAGACTTCGGCCAATACCAGTTCGGCGGGATCAACTGGCCGCTGTCGCGCAGCGGACAGAGCGGTCCCGCGCAGCCACTCGGAGAGAGCCTGTCCCGCGCTTTCGGCGGCAGCTTCTAATTCTCCTAGTTCTTCGGGAGTCAGTCTCGTGGCCGCGGTCTTGGTGCGGAAACCGGGCTTCGCTTCTTCTCCGAACGGCAAACTGGACTGCGGATTAGCTTGAACGCGGGGACTACTCATTGGACGAACCGCCTTGTTGCACTACTGCGCTCGATTCCGCTGCGATTAAGCTGCGTAGTTGTTAGTTCACAGCAAGGTCTTGCGCTTCAACGCGTTTACGTGATCGACGATTAGGAGCGCTTGTCACAAAACAACATCATCGTTCGATATCGCAGTCATTCAGCAGGTGACGAAATCTGTTGACGCAGCGAAAGTTAACCTGCGTAAACATCGAAGCGCTGGCTAGCGCTCCGCAGTTCCCAACTTGGGGGTGACGTGTCCACCCTTCTTCCGGTGCGAAGCACCGCCTCGCTCACATCTCGCCATATTCCAACGCCAACGTGTCCCACGCCTGCATCACGTCTGGCGACTGCCATGCACGGCGAAACAGATTCTGAATGGACTTCCAGTGCTCCATGGGGAAGACGAAACTAATTCCGTTGTCACAGGCACAGAAATTCACATCGAACTCTTGGTTCTCCATGATTCCAACGTGGGCGTAGAAATAGTGTCCTTTCCATTGAGCCAGTGGGCGAGTCAAATCGAGCCCTTCCAGCATCCTTCGGAATTCCGCAGTTCTCGCGTATCCATTTACCGGATAGCGTGGCGCAAGCGGGCCAGGAAAATGCAGGTAGGGAGAGAAATCGTTCCCCTCCTCTCGCACCAGATCGAGGCGGTATCCGCCCTCCTCCTGGGATGGCAATCCGCGCTGCATTGGGGCTTCAAAGTCATCGTCGTCGCCAGCGGGTTTCGGTCGTAAGGGCTTGCGGTGAACTGCGTAATGGCCTCGGGCACAGACGCGCCACAGGGTATTCCAGTGCGGCCAAAGTACTTCGTTCAGCTTTTCGATATTCGAGAACGTTTCCTGATCCAAGAGCGTGTAGAGATTGCGAACGGCGAGCAGTGGTCGTCGGCGCTTCTGAGCCGGGTCTCTGAGCATCTGAATCGTTCGCGTAACGACTCGACGCAGGTCGTCACTATCGACATCGTCCGGCTCCTTTGCAGCGACTTGTTTGTCCTCGGGAAGCGTCATCAAATAGAGGAAGTCTAGGGAAAGCTTCTTCCTTCTGCGGGCGATTGCGTAAACGGCGAGAAATGCCTCAAGAATCTCGGCCAGAGAGTCATAAGAAAGCTGGCCTTGTTCGGTACTCATAAATGACTGCGCACCCTTGGCGCAATAGTAGGCAACGAGAGTCCATTCAGCCTGCGTGAGCGGCATGTGTGCCTCCGCTTTCCCGCGAATGTTGAGCAGAGAATCGGTCGGCTCAGTGAGCAGGTTTGCCAACTCAAGACGGTCGTCTCTAGCCGACTCCAGCAGTTGCTTTGCGGCCTCGGATGTCGAGACGGTTTGGCCGGTCTTCTGGGCAATGACTTCCTTCAGTGTTTCCAGCCTGGAACGGAGTTCTTCGGAGATACGGATGGAAATCACCGGCTGATGAGCGGTTGCCGCTTTTTTTGCCATGCGCCATCCTCGTTGAAATTGTGTAACGATACATGTTGACTGTATTGGTATGTCTGGGCTAGTGTCAAGGGCAACGTTGTTTCTTGAGGTTCCTCTATGACAGCCAGCCAGCTCCTCGGTGCCGCCGCACCAGCCCCAACTTTCGAACACTTCGTCGACGGAGACACAGCGGCCACGTTCCTAGGTATCACGCGACGTACGCTGCTGCAAAAAGTCCGCGATGGCAAAATTCCCGGTCACGCGCTCGATCCATCGGCAGAAAAGAAGGACTGGAGGTTTCTCTTATCGGAACTCCACGCCTACATGGTAAGCTGCGAAACACGGCCACCTGGGGCACGCAAACCACCAAGGAGGGTTTGATGCCCAGGTATCAAATAGGCAGTCTACGCAAGATAATGCGCGCGGAGGGTCTGACGTGGGTGCTTCGCTATTACGCTACTCGCTCGGATGGGAAACGAGTCGAACGCACGACCGCTATAGGTCTTGTCAAAGATATCGGTCCCAGCCCGGCGGATGCATCGAGAGAAGTCGATCGTCAGAAGCTGCGCGAAACCATCAACCAATTGCAGCCCTTCCAAGGAACGCCGAGAACGTTTGGTCAGCTTTGTCAGGACTATATCGAAAACGAGCTGAGAATCGACCAATCGGAATCAGCGCGTCCCAAAGCATTTCCCACAGTCGAAACCTACGAGCGACACCTTATCAAACGCATCATTCCACGATGGGGGAGATTAGCACCCTTAGCCGTGGAATCGAGGGATGTCGAGGCGTGGTTTCGGGAACTACGCAAGGGGAACGCTCAGAAGAAGGTGAAACCGTTAGCCGATCCCACGATCGACAAAATCCGCCGCATCATGAGCCTGGTCTTCAAGCACGGGCAGCGATGCAATTTCCTCCCTCGCCAGCAGGAAGGCAATCCCATGAACTGGGTGAGCCAACGAACCACGAGCGACTACCGGGCGATAGTCATGACGCCGAAGCAGGCGTTCGAGGTTCTTCTCAATACTCCAGAACCAAGGCGCACGTTGACTCTAAGCGACGCGGCCACTGCTCTGCGCGTATCAGAACTGTTGGGCTTGATGTGGATGGATCTCGATTTCGAGGGGTTGGTGATTTACGTGAGACGAGCTTATGTGTGGGGAAGATTCAAAGAGCCGAAGTCGAAAGCGTCCAAGGCTCCCGTTCCCATGCATCCGCTTTTGGCTGGCTTCCTCCTTGCATGGCGCGAGAGAACGAAGTACGCCAAGGAAAGCGACTATGTGTTTCCCAGTGTCAAGCTGAGAGGCAAGAAGCCGCTCTCCGCGTCCATCATGGTGCAGAAATACTTGCGCCCCGCAGCCATCAGCGCCGGCGTAATTCCTGCGAACTGGAAGGGACGCTTCGGTTTTCACAACTTTCGCCATTCACTGGCGACGGCACTGGTGAAGCTGAAAGTGGACCCCAAAACCGTGCAGGGTGTTCTGCGGCACGAGGACTTTGGCACAACGATGGGACTCTATGCGCAGTCCGACATGGACTCCATGCGGGATGCGCAAGGCAAGTTCCTGGAACAGCTCATGGGAGACAGAATTCACCTGCTCACAGGGCGAGTTCAATGAGAATCATGGGTTGGATCGTGGGT
>CAWFTQ010000006.1:0-228509 GCA_963818865.1 uncultured Acidobacteriaceae bacterium | reverse complement strand
CGGCGGACGCTGTGCTCGACGTAGCTGAGCCCGCCGAAGCGCTTGCGGCCGCGCCGTTGGTTGGAACGGAAGAGGAAGCGCTTCCTGCCTGAGAGGCGCCTTCGGGCATCGGAGGCGGCTTGACGCCATCGACGACGTGATGACTCAGGCAATAAAGCGCCAGTTCCAGACGATCGGCGACGCCCAGTTTGTCATACACTTTGCGCAGGTAATTTTTTACAACCTGTTCCGTCGTTCCCACCCGAAGCGCAATCTCTTTATTCTTCATGCCCTGGGTTACGCAGGAAACGATCAGCGTTTCTTTCGGCGTAAGTTGGACTTTCGGGCGCGCTCCGGAAGGCCTCAGGTTATGGCCGCGAAACGCTTCCATCACCCAATGAACCGCCTGGTTTTCCAGCCACGGTTCTCCGGCGGCAACTTTGCGCAGGCAGTCGACCAGCACCTCCGGTTCAACTTCGCGCGATAGAATCCCGTGCGCTCCGCGGCGAAAAAGATCGAGAGTCAGTTGTTCGTCCGATGCGGGGGTGACGACGACGATTTTCAGTTGCGGCGCCTGACGCAGAAGTTCCGTCACCGCCTCCACTGGATTGGGTGCCAGCGCAGATTCAAAAATCAAAACGTCCGCGGAAAATTTGGTCACCGCAGATTGAGTCTGAGGCAGCGTCTCGGCTTGGCCAACCACGCGGATATCGTCTTCGAACGCGAAAATCTTGCGCAGCCCGGCGCGAAAGATAGCCTGGGTATCGGCCAGGATCACGCGGATCAACTGCGTCGAGCCGCTATCCTCGTGAACCCCTTGACTTTCTCCGACGCTGACCGTGCTGGCCATTAGTTTCCTTCTGCTTGCCTATGCTCGCTCGAAATGGTACTCGTCAATCACTACGCCCACGCCGCGGCGCCCTTTGTCCTCAAAGCTGCGGACTACGCGGCCGTGGCAGTCAATCTGTACATCGGAAGGCGATCCCACGACATCTCCCGGAAGCAGGATTGTGAAATCCACCATCGAACCCACGGGCACGTCGCGATCCATGGCAAAGAGCACGCCGTTGGCGGAGATGTTTTGCGTTTCCGCCGAACATGCCCCGCTCTGCGATTTCAGTTCCACCGGCAGATGCAGCGGAAATCGCGGAGCACTCTGCATTTCAGCGTAGTGCTTGATCGCAGTCTGCTGCTGCGACTCCGACGTCAATTGCTGCTCTGTCGCTTCGCCCGACACGGTCCTGACGAACCTTCCTTCCGGACCGTTGGCCGTCCGGATTTCCAGGAAATTCTTTCCCCACAAACTTTTAACGAACTCAAGGGCAGCGTACACCCGGGAATCAGGCTCGCAAAGTTACGGAAGTCATGGAACGATGGGGCGTTAACTGCTTGAGGATGAGAGGATTACAAGCAAATCGGCACCCAGGTTCACTGCACAATTGGGTTTAGGCAGGGGTCGATCTGGGCCCTCAGAATTTGGTCACTTCCGTGAAATTGAACTCGCGGATCTTCATGGCTGGCACAACCATGTCAACCGATTCTTCGCCACAAGAACGCAGAGGCACGCTCATGGCGTCGACATTTGAAAGCATTTGGATGAGGCTTTGGTTGAAGCGAAAATTGCGTACGCCTTGCCGCACCTCTCCGTTCTCCACCAGAAAGGTCCCATCGCGGGTCATGCCGGTGACAATTTTTTCATAGGGATCGACTTCGCGGATGTACCACAGCCGGGTCACCAGCACCCCGCGCTCGGTGGAGGCGATCATCTGCGCGAGTGTTTGCGGATCTCGCGGCGCAGCAAAAACAATATTGACCGGCATCTCGCCCATTTCGTTAGGCAGGGCGAATCCATGGCCCGTGGCTGCGATCGGCCCGACTTTGTCTTTTTGCTCGGAATGCTTCATGCGCTCCGCAGTACCCCGCGCATACACCACGCGCTTGACGATTCCATTCTCCACCAGCGGCACACGCTGCCGCGGCATGCCTTCACCGTCGAAGGGAGATCCAGTTTGCAAGGGATGAGCAACGTCGTCCCAGATAGTGATGTTCTCGCCAAACAGTCTGCTGCCGATTCGACCAGTTAGGAATGAACGCTGGTCGAGGATCGCCATGCCGGAATAATCCCAGAACATGAAGCCCACAATGTCTAGCGCAGCGGAGGGTTCGAGAATTACCGTGTACTTCCCCGCCGGAATCTCCGTCGGCTTCGCGGCGTCGATCGCCTTCTTCGCCGCAATTTCGGCCAGCATGAGCGGATGAAGATTGCTTACGTCGGGCGAATTGGACTTCTGCCATCCCGAGGAATCGGCGGCCAGCATAGTGATGGAAACTTCCGCCAAGGTTTGCGTGTGCCAGTGGCTGAGGCCGCGCGAGTTAAATATGCCCTCCACGGATTCCGAGCTGGAAAATATTCCCGCGGTCGTGAGTTTGTGCTTCTGCGCAACTTCGACAATCTGCTTTACGCCCGCGGCGCGGAGCTGCGGAGTGATGGCTGCAGTCTGAGCGAAGTGTCGCGACGGAACTTCTGTAGCGCGGACGCTCTTGCCCGCGCCGCCACCCGCTTCCGTCGAATCCGGCATGGGCAAAAGATCTGGATCCGGGTGCTGCACTCTTGCCAGACTCTCCGACGATCCAACTACCCGCCGCAGACTATCATCGTCAAACTTGTTGGTGAAGGCGCGAGCCGTGCGTCCGCCAAAAACCGTGCGCACGGAAACCACATGATTCTCTTCTTCAACATTTTGATGAATGGTATTGTTGGCGAAACGAGTAAGCGCAAATCGCCCGCCGGAAAAAAGAACCTCAACCTCGTCGGCCGACGACAACTTCTTAATGCGATCGAAGACATCGCCGGCTTGATCCCTGGTTAGCATCGGCTGGTTCTTGCTTTCTCTGTGCCTCTGTGTCTCTGTGGTGAATTAGCTTCCCTTGTAAGCGCTTCCAACTTTAATCCCGCGAAACCGCGCCGGCGCCGCGCCATGTCCCGTGCCCATCACCTGCTGCGGCTGGCCTTTACCGCAATTCGGAGTACCCCACAGCGTCCACTCATCGCGGGAACAGATCGCATCCAGGGAATTCCAAAACTCAGTGGTGATGCCGGAGTACGATGGATTCTTCACCATGCGCACGCGTTTGCCGTGCTCGATCTCCCAGCCGATCTCGCAGCCGAATTGAAAGTTGTAACGCTTATCGTCAATCGACCACGAGCGATTGGTCTGCATCAGAATCCCGCGATCGGTCGAAGCAACCAGTTGCTCCAGGCTCAGCGGCTTCTCGCCCGGCAGCAGACTGATGTTGGTCATGCGAATCATCGGCAACCGGTTCCATCCCTCGGCGCGCAGCGTCCCTCCCGAGCGAGTCTCGCCGATGGTGTGCGCCGTCTCGCGAGAGCTGAGATATCCGGTAAACAATCCATTCGTAATGATTGGCGTGCATTGCGCTGCAACCCCTTCGTCGTCGAAGCCAAAAGTTCCGAGTCCTGGCCCATGCTCCTGACGCGCGTCCGCGACCACATTCACCATCTCGCTGCCATAGCGCAGGGTGCGCAGCTTGTCGAGAGTCAAAAATGACGTCCCCGCGAAGTTCGCTTCCATGCCCAGCACGCGATCGAGTTCGATGGGATGTCCGATCGATTCGTGAATCTGCAACCCCAGCTGAGAACTATCCAGAATAATGTCCAACGTTCCTTCGGGGCACTGCTCCGCATGATGGAGCGCAACCGCCTCTTCCGCGATGCGGCGGGCATTTTCCACCAGCTTCAACTCTTCAATCAGTTCGTAGCCTTTGTTCTGCCATTGCCCGCCGTAAGAATTTGGATAAGAGCGCTTCTGTATTTCGTTCCCCGCGAAAGCGTACGCCGTGTAACCCGCACCCGCGGAATACTTGGTCTGATGAATGTCACTCCCTTCCGACGACAAAAACCACTGCTCCTCGCGATTGAAGTTGAGGTTGCTTTCGGCCAGAGTAATACCGGCAACCGCGCACAACTCGGAGTCGATGTTCAGCAGCAGCGCGATGTTTTGCTCAACCGAGATCGAGAACGGATCGATAACATGCGGCGTTGTCCAGTCGGCGGTCACCAGCTTCTCCGCGGCCAGCCGGACATCCTGCTGCTTCACTTGCGCCGACGCGCGGGCGATCTCGACCGCGCGAGCCGCCGTCGCCTCAACCCCGGAGCGCGACAGGTCTTCCGAAGCCGCGAATCCCCATGCCCCATCGGCCAGCACGCGTACGCTCATGCCAGTCGACTCGGCGTCGGACGCGCTGCCCACCTTCCCGTTCTTGGTAGTAAGCGCGCGGCTGCGCTGGCTCACGATGCGCGCATCGGCATAGCTCGCGCCGCGCATCGTCGCGACATTCAAAGCCCAGTTGGCGACTTGTTTCATGCGAGATTCAAATTTATCACGGTAAGCGTTCAGACCAACCGGAGACCTACGGCGTGGCCCGCGCCACATCCAGCGCCTGCCGGACCGCCAGCAATTCCTTCAACACCTCGCGCAGCTTAGTGGATTCCAGCGCATTCGCACCGTCAGACTTCGCAACTTTCGGATTGTCGTGCACTTCCAGGAAAACGCCATCCACGCCGGCAGCGACGGCCGCACGCGCCAGAACTGGAATGAACTCCGGCTGTCCGCCGCTGACCGCAGGACCTTTCTCATCAGCTTGCGCAGATGGCAGTTGCACCGAATGCGTCGCGTCAAAAACTACCGGCGCGAACTTGCGCATGATGGCGAGCGATCGCATGTCCACGACAAGATTGTTATAGCCGAAGCTGGTGCCGCGCTCCGTTAGGAAGACTTGCGTGTTCCCCGCCTCGCGGCATTTTTCCACCGTGTGCCGCATGTCCCACGGCGAAACGAATTGACCTTTCTTGATGTTGACCGCGCGCCCGCTCAGCGCCGCGGCCACTACGAGATCGGTTTGGCGGCACAGAAACGCGGGTATTTGCAGCACGTCAACAACTTCTGCAACCTTGACGACATCCGCCACTTCATGCACGTCAGTGAGCACCGGAACCTGAACTTCATCTTTGATTTTTTTCAGAATGCGCAGACCTTCTTTTATGCCGGGTCCGCGAAAGCTCCGAAGCGAAGTCCGGTTGGCTTTGTCGTAGCTGGCTTTGAAGATAAACGGCAAGCTGAGAGCCCGCGTCACGCCCTTGATGATCTCGGCCATGCGAAGCGCATGCTCTTCGCTCTCGATCACGCAAGGACCGGCAATCAGAAAAAGATTTCCCGAGCCGATCCGGACATCGCCGACTTGGAAGGAGGTGGGCAACAATCTCACCAAAAATCATTTCACCACAGAGACACAGGGGCACAGAGCAATGCAGGTCGTTGGTTTTGCCTCCTCTGTGTCTCTGTGACTCTGTGGTGATCTAAAACCTGTGATGCTACCTGCGAGCCACTTTTTCCGGACGGTGAAACATCTCCACCGCCGCAGTCTCTTTCTCCGCACGCCGTTTCGACCCATGCTCATACGCCGCCGCGATGAACGTACTGAACAATGGATGCGGCTCCAACGGCTTCGATTTGAACTCAGGATGAAACTGGCAGCCAATGAAATGCGGATGATCGGGCAACTCCACCATTTCCACGTAAGTGCCATCAGGCGTCGAGCCAGAAATTCTCAGCCCCGCGGCTACCATCGGCTCTTCGTACTCGCGATTGAATTCATACCGATGGCGGTGGCGCTCGCTGATTTCCAGCTTGCCATAAATTTTGTGCGCCAAAGTGCCGGGTTCAATCTTGCAAGTCCACGCGCCCAAACGCATGGTGCCGCCCAGCTCTTCCACTCCGCGCAGCTCGCGTAGCTTATAGATCACGCGATGCGGCGTCGCCTGATCGAACTCGCTGGAATTCGCCTCCGCTAGTCCAACCACGTTGCGGGCAAATTCAACGCAAGCCGTTTGCATTCCCAGGCAAATCCCGAAGTAAGGAACTTTTTTCTCGCGGGCATAGCGAATCGCGATCAGCATCCCCTCAATGCCGCGCTTGCCAAATCCCCCCGGAACCAGGATCCCATCGTAACCTTCGAGTTGCGCTTCGTAACTCTGGTCGCCGGTTTCCAGTCCCTCGGCCTCAATCCAGTTCAATTGCAGTTTCAGATTGTGCGCCAGCGCACCGTGTACCAGCGCTTCCTTCAGCGACTTGTAAGAGTCCTCATACTCCACATATTTGCCGACAATCCCAATCGTGACCGTATCTTTCGGGTTGTATACCCGATGCACAATATCTTCCCACTTAGAAAGATCGCGGTCCTTCGCTTCCATGCGCAGATATTTCAACACCAGTGTGTCCACACCTTCGTTCGCGAACACCAGAGGAACTTCATAAACCGAAGCCACGTCCTTAGCCGTGATCACCGCTTCTTCCTGCACGTTGCAGAACAGCGCAATCTTGGACTTAAGCTCCTTCGCCAGGAAGCGGTCGGTGCGGCACAGCAGGATATCGGGTTGAATTCCGATGCTGAGCAGTTCCTTCACCGAGTGCTGCGTCGGCTTGGTCTTCAGCTCCTGCGCGGCAGCAATAAACGGCACCAGCGTTACGTGGACGAACAGCGTGTCCTCGCGGCCCAGTTCCTGCCGCATCTGGCGGATCGCCTCCATAAACGGCAGCGATTCGATGTCGCCCACCGTGCCCCCAATTTCCACAATCGCCACGTCAACGTCCTGCGCGACTTTCTTCATCGCCGCTTTGATTTCATTCGTCACGTGCGGAATCACTTGCACGGTCTTACCCAGATAATCGCCGCGGCGTTCTTTAGCGATGATCTGTTCGTAGAGCCGGCCCGTGGTCCAATTGTTGTCGCGAGAAAGTTTGGCGTGAGTAAAACGCTCGTAGTGGCCGAGGTCGAGATCGGTTTCGGCGCCGTCGTCGGTCACAAAAACTTCGCCATGTTGAAACGGCGACATCGTCCCCGGATCGACGTTCAGATACGGATCGAACTTCATCAGATTAACTTTCAACCCGCGGCTTTCCAGCAGACAACCGATGGAGGCCGCCGCCAGTCCCTTGCCTAGAGAAGACACAACTCCGCCGGTTACAAAGATGTACTTCGCTGGCATCTCTTCCTCGCTTTAAATTGTGATTGAAAAATGGTGCAGGTGGGGTGCACGAACAATTATGCCAGAAGACGCCTGTGGAAAGAAACAGAAGAATCGGTAGAGATACTCATGCTGAGCCGCCCTCTGCTGGCCGGCCGAGCGGAGTTCGACCGCTCCGTCGTCAAAGCCGGGCAAACTGAGCCACCATGAAGAACCCGCGCGCGTTGACTATCCCGGCAATGTGGGCGAAAATGATTCAGCACTTCCCTCGATCCCGGAACTGTCCGGCTCGGCTTTTTCGCTTCAATCGTGGGCCTGTGGCGCAGCTGGGAGCGCGCTTCCATGGCATGGAAGAGGTCGTCGGTTCGATCCCGACCAGGTCCACCAATTCTCTCAACAACTTAGACCGGGCGAGTATTGCGATTTTGACAAGTCGCGGGGCTGTCGGTTGGGACAACCCCGTCCTGCATTGCCAGAGAGGGTCCTTACTGCTGGGCAAACACGTAGGCCGCTCCTTGCGCAGCATTGGATCCGATTTGCGCGAATGGCGCACCTGCGACTACCGTCCCCCCGCTGACGGCTACCGAGGTTCCCAGATTGTCGCCGATGTTGCCGTCACTTGCTACCAGTTCCGCGTTTGCGGTGGTAAGGTTTTTCCAGCCGCCGGAGGGCTTCATAAAAACGAAGACCGCGCCCTGTTCAGGATTGACTCCCACCAGCTGCGCGGGATCGCCCGCGACCACTGTGCCTCCGCTGATGGCGATGGCATAGAGGTCGTTCTGTGCGTTGGAGTCGGTGAGGATTGCGTTCTGGGTCATATTCGCCCAGCCGGAGGATGGCTTCACGAAAACAAAAAGGCTCGCCCCAGTGGATCCGACCACTGTGTTTCCGCTGATAGCCACCGCCTGTCCGCCTCCGCCGTAGTCACCGCTGCTGCCCAGCAGCCGCGCAGTTGGCGTGATGCCGATTGTGTTCCAGCCGTTGGCCGGCTTCACGTACAGAAAGGTCGCTCCGTATTGGAAAGCCTGAGGGCACCCCGCCACGATGACGTTTCCGCTGATGGCGACATTGGCCAGGTTATTGCCGGGAGAGCCAGTGAGTAACTCGGCGTTCGGCTTTGAGCTGGAGACCCATCCCCCGCTGGGCTCGTTCCACACGACTACGGTACCGTTGTTGCTGTTGAGGGATACCACTTCGTTCCCGGTGGTGCCGATGCTCCGGCCGAGTTCAGCTCCGGCCTGCATGAGGTTGAGTTCTGCGGTTTCCGTCATGCTGCTCCAGCCGCCGGCAGGCTCGACATATACGTAAAGCGAACCGGTGTTTTCGGGATCGTGGTTGGCATGGTCGATCGCGGCCACCACGATCACGTTTCCGCTGATGGCTACGGTGTATCCGAAGCGGTCGCCCGGAGCGCCGTCGGAGGGCGTCAACTCGGCAACCTGCGTTACGGTTCCCGAATTGTTTTCGTATACGAAGGCACTTTGGACGGTGCCGTCGTTTTTTCCGACAACAATGGTGTTGCCGTCGATGGCCACGCTATTGCCAAACTCGTCGTTGGCTGCGCCGTCGGGCGCGGTCAGTTTTGCGATCTGATCGTAGGTGAGTGGTGGCTGTCCGCTCGCGAAGGCGCTGAGGGAAAGTGCGAGACAGGCAAGTACAAGACAGAGGGTTTGCAGCGTGCGCATGGCGAAGTTCTCCTGACTAGATTTTTGGACGAGTGGAACCGGAGACAGCGTGAAACCGGGGGGAGGGACCCAGCTAAAAGTTGCAGTAATGAATACGCGAGAACCGGCTATCAGTCAACCCAAAATTTAGCGGCAAAACAATGCGCTAGCCATGAAATCGACGGGAAGCCACCGAGACTATTACAGTATTTCTCGCCCGTCGTATAGCGGTTGGTTGATACGAATTCTCTCCGATTGTCACTATTAAGAGCAGAACCGCAAAAGAGCAGAACCGCCTCAGGCTTGCTGTTTTTCCCTCAAGAGGAGCCAGTTTATGGCACCGTTAAGCTACGATTCGATGCGGAACCTGATCCTAGACAACATCTCCTTGCTCGCGGACGTGGCAGTGTTCACTCCCGAGCTGCTTACCGCAATCTTCTGGGAGGAAACAAACTTCCAAAATATTAGGCAAATGGGTGGAGGTCCAGCGGTCGGCTTCGGGCAGGTTGAGCGCGATACGATCAGGATGGTAAACAACGCGTTTAACACGAATTTCACGCCCGACGGAATTTTGGCGGACGACAACCTTAGCGTGCAGATAGCTAGCTACACCCTGTCATTGCTTCTAAGGAACACTCGCAGCAAAAGGGGTGCCTTGAACGGATACGCCGGTGCCAACGCAAATCCAGCGAACGCAGCTATACCAGGCCACTGGCTTCGCTGCGAAAGTCTCCTGCTGGCTGTTCACGCGTCCGACCATATTCCCGATAGCTCCGCCGTATTCGAGCGCTTGACGTATGTGACCAGCGCCATTGCCATCAAAGCGGCACTCAAGGTTGCAAAACCCGATTCCAATCCGGATTTGGCTTTTCCCAGCGGACGCGCCATCGCGATCTGATCGCTCCGTCCTAAAAAAATAATAAAAATTGCAGAGTGGATCGCGACCAGGTCCACCAATTTCCTCAACAACTCGCGCCGACCAAGCCCCGGATTCACTTCGGTCACGTTCGAGATCGCCCAGTTCACAACGCCGCGTCCGATCAGATACACAGTATTTTAAGGAAACGATCCACGGTGTCGTTCACCTCTTCCACGGTGCTGCACGCCGAGTACTGAGAACTGACAACTGAGAACTGCTTCCCTACCCGCCGGCCTTCAACTCCGTAAGCACCTGCTTGGCGATTTCCTTCAAGGTTTCGAACACGCCCGTGCCCTGAAACGCTACTGCTTCGACCACAGCTTCATTCTTCTTGCGCAGTTCTTTGCTGAGAGCTTCCGTGGATAAAATATTTGGCAGGTCGCGCTTATTGAGTTGCAGCACGTAGGGAATTTTATTGAAGTCGTAACCGTGCTCCTTCAGGTTCGACATCAGGTTGTCGAGCGCTTCCACGTTGGCGTCCATGCGCTGTTCCTGGGAGTCGGCGACGAAGACGATGCCATCCACGCCGCGCAGAATCAGTTTGCGGCTGGCGTCGTAGAAGACCTGGCCGGGCACGGTGTAAAGATGGATGCGGGTTTTGAAACCGCGAACCGAGCCCAGATCGAGGGGCAGAAAATCGAAGAACAGCGTGCGCTCGGTTTCGGTGGCGAGCGAAATCATCTTGCCCTTCTGCTGTTCCGCGGTCTTCTGGTAGATCACCTGCAGGTTCGTGGTTTTGCCGCCCAGACCGGCGCCGTAGTACACGATCTTGCAATTGATCTCGCGGGCTGCGAAGTTGATGAAACTCAAGGCTTTCCTCAAAAGCGCGGATTGCACACCCTGCCGCGCGCAAAAATATCCCTTTGGGGGCTCGGGGCTTTTATATCACAGGCGCGGGATGGAAAGCAGGTTACTCAGGTGACCCCCGGCTGGGAGGTATCGGAAAGATTCCAAGAGGATGCGATAGCTTGAGCTTTCGAAGAGCGAAAACCTTGAACACAGGCGACACGGAGGAACAGAGAGTAAGTCTCTTTGCCGGAAAATATGCTTGGAAAATTCCTGCGACCTGCTAGCGTGCAGCCGGCGCCGGATAATATCCATCCTTGGCATAGATCTTCAAATGTGGCCGCTCGACCAGGACTTCTATATTGCGGTAAGCGGAGGTGGTTGGGGTTTTCGGCCGTGCGGGAGTGTAGCCCAGGGTGTACTGGTTGCGGGCATCGCTCATGGCCTGGGCGTAGGTATCTGCAATGGCACTGAGGGTAAGCTCCCTGTAGACCGGGAGGCCGCCGGTAGCCGATACATACTTGGGCAGAATGTCGTCGTAGCCCTGTTTCGGCAGGTGCAGGCGTTCGACCTTGTCGTATACGGGAAGCGCGGCGCTGCCCACGGCTACGGCCTTTACTTGAATCTCCTTCGATAACAATAACTTCAGAACATCGCGATAACTGGCCTGGCTGCCATACTCCCGGCCGTCGCTGATCACGAAAATGATCTTGCGCCGGGTACGCTCGCGCTTGCTCAGGTCGAGCGCGGCTTGCAGGATGGCGTCGTTTAGAACGCGAGATTGTTTGGGAGGGGTATACACGGGCTCGGTGGGGCTTCCCACCGGAATCCCATTAATGATCGGTCCATTGGGCGCCAGCGGACCGTTCAGTACGGCGGGGCCGTTATTGCCCCCGCGAACGGTCTTGATCTGGTTGAATATTGCGGTGAGCTTTTGCGTGGGCGCCGAAAAATCGCTGACTTCACTCACCGTGCTGCTGAAGGTATACAGCGCCACCTCGTCATAAGGTGCGAATGCGCCCACCAGTGCGGGGAAGGTCTGGTTAACTTTCTGCACGGTTGAGTCTGACATTCCCAGGTCGAGCACGATCGCTACTGAAAGCGCGAAAGGATCCTGGGTAAAATAGCTGAGCTTCTGCACGACCCCGTTTTCTTTCACAACGAAATCGGTGGGCAGAAGGCCATCCACCCGGCGGCCGTCGCGATCCTTCACCGTGACCGGAAGCTGCACAAAATTGGTATGCACCACGAGGGTGTACAGCTGATCCCGCGACTGCGAAGTTTTTGCTGAAGTTCCGGGAGGGAGGGTCTTAACCGGAGGCATGGGGGGTGGTGGCGAGGCCGTATCGCCGGGGGCAACTCCAGTATCAGTTGGCGTATTCGCTGGTGGGGTATTGGGCTGGTTCGTCCAGGGATTTCTGTCCACGGCCGCCGGTTTCTTTTCCTCCGGCTTGGGAATGGGCGGCGGTTCTGGCTCCGCGGTAGAGGGTTGAATCGTGGGTGCGTCGGGAATATCGGCGTCCTGAGCGGGCTCAGTCGAAGATGGCTGCGCTGGCTGGGCTTGGCTGCTTGAGGACTGGGCCGACAAGCCGGAAGCGCATGGGCCAAGATAAGCGCCAAGAGAACCAAGAAACAGAAGGCTGGCCAGCCATACGGGCGCTGCCATGCGGTTCCCGCTACGAACTGCCGTTTCGTCCCTCACACTCACCATCCGATCCCTTCCAAAACAGCGCTCCAGAAAAAATCACTCTACACTAGCTTGGGATGCCTGAACCCACCCATTTGGTGCATCTAACATTCAGGACTAGACTAACAAAAAGTCCCGAAGAGAGAATTATTCATGGCTAGATTATCCGCTTACCAAAGATTTTTGCCTAGCTTGGCCGCCGCCGTTCTGTTTTGTCTGGCGGCTGTGTCAGGGGTCACCTCGCTTGCTGTGGCTCAGACCTCTGCTCCTGCGAACCCCAGCCCTGCGAATTCCAACCCTGCGAATCCCAGCGACGGTCAGCAACCTGTCGAGCAGTCCGACGAAACGCTGAAGGTCAACGTTAATGTAGTAGGAGTCTTCTTTAACGTCAAAGACAAGCACGGCGCGCTCATTCCTAATCAGACGAAAGATGACTTCCAGGTCTTCGAGGACTCCAAGCCGCAAACCATCAAATACTTTACCGCCGAATCGAACCTGCCGCTGACGCTGGGCATTCTGATCGATTCATCCGGCAGCCAGATGAGGGTTCTCGACATGGAGAAAGAAGTCGGGGGAGCATTCCTCCGCCAGGTTCTGACCGATAAAGACGAGGCCTTCGTGATCGACTTCAACGTGGAGTCCGAACTGGTGCAGGACTACACGCGAGATGTTCACCGGCTGCAAGCCGCACTGAACAAAGTAAAAATCCAAAGCGGTATCGTCAGTGGCGGCAGCGGCATACCCGGTCTCGGACAAGGGCCGGTTCCCACCCACAACGCGCCCGGCACTGTGCTTTATGACGCGGTTTATCTTTCCGCCCATGACATGCTGGCCAAGGAAGTAGGACGCAAGGCCATGATTCTGCTTACCGATGGTGAGGACGAAGGCAGCAAGCTGAAAATTAGAGACGCCATCGAAGCCGCGCAGAAAGCCGATGCCATCGTCTACGTCTTGCTCTGCGCCGATCGCGGCGGTTATTACAGCATGGGGATGGGCTACAACGGCGAAAGTGCAATGCGCACGCTAACCGAGCCCACCGGAGGCCGGGTGATCAACGTCGGCAACAAGTTCGACAAACTGAAGGAAGCCTTCGACCAGATCTCCGCCGAGCTGCGCAGCCAGTACAACATCGGTTATACCTCGACCAATACCAAACTCGACGGCACGTACCGCAAATTGGAAGTCAAGAATAAGCAGGGTTACAAGATTCAAACCCGCGCCGGCTACTACGCCACCGCGCGCGAACCGCTGCCGCAGTAGCGTGTAGAGGGTAATGGCATGAAAGCCGGAGACACAGCAAGACTCATCGGTATCCCCCGCAACCGCGATGGCATAGCGCTGGTGACGGCGGATATGCGAATCCAGCAGTCGAAGGTGGTAGAGACGGTATGGTGAGTTCAGTCCTGGGCAACTGAACAGCTTGTGTGGGACGGCCCCCTCGGCTGTCCGGCGGCTCGGCCCTTATCGGGCCGTCCCGCTTGCCCGAGTTCTGGTGCCGTGTCGTCTATAATGTATCGAAGGAGTCCGCATGGCGATTCAGAAGTCGGAAAATATCTGGCACAACGGCAAGCTCATCCCCTGGGATGAAGCCACGATTCATGTGATGTCGCACGTGGTCCACTACGGCTCCTCGGTGTTTGAGGGGATTCGCTGCTACGCGCCGCCTTCGGGGCCGGCAATCTTCCGCGCCAACGAGCACATTGAGCGCCTGCTGAATTCCGCCAAGGTCTACCGCATCGATGTCGATTACACCCGCGACCAACTGGTGAAAGCCATGCTTGAAACCGTTGGCAGCAACGGCGCGTGGCCGTGCTATGTGCGGCCTATTATTCTCCGCGGCTACGGCGAGGCGGGAGTGAATCCGTTCAACTCGCCCACCGAGGTTTACATCATCAATTATCCGTGGGGAAAATATCTGGGCGGCGAAGGCGAAGGCTGCGACGTTTGCGTTTCGTCATGGACGCGGATTGCGCCCAACACCCTACCCGCCATGGCGAAGTCGGGCGCCAATTACATGAATTCGCAGCTCATTAAGATGGAAGCCATTGTCAACGGCTTTGCCGAGGGCATTGCGCTCGATATCAACGGCTTCGTCAGCGAAGGCTCGGGTGAGAACGTATTCATTGTTCATCACGACAAGCTGATCACCGCGCCGCTGGGGAATTCGGTGCTGCCCGGGATCACCCGCGATTCGGTGTTGCAGATCGCGCGCGACCTGAATATCCCGATTGTCGAGCAGATGATTCCGCGCGAGATGCTCTACATCGCCGACGAAGCCTTCTTCACCGGCACGGCCGCCGAAGTCACGCCCATCCGCTCCGTCGACAAGATCAAAGTAGGCAGAGGCGGAGTTGGGCCTGTCACCAAGGTAATCCAGAAAGAGTTCTACGCCATCGTGCGTGGTGAAAAAGACGATCGCCACGGCTGGCTGACTCCGGTGCCGGTTCGCAGCAAGCAGCCGGTTGCAGTTTAGGAATTTGTAAATTCTAAGGGGCGCGATTCCGTCGCGCCCCTTTTCTCCCATTGCAGAACTTCCTTGAAACACTGAAGGCGCTGTCCCACCGCAGAGCGCTGACTATTACCTAGGTCATCTTGGGGAAGGTGACGATTCGGTTCATCATAGGCAGAGCTTGTGAGGCAGAGCGCCTCCCGGGAAACCCTTCGATGAATATTGACGATCTGCTGCGGATTGCGACCGAACGCAAAGCCTCCGACTTGCATTTGAAGGTGGGAAACTATCCTCACTTGCGCATTGACGGTGAGTTGGTGCCGTTGACTGACCAGCCGCGAGTGAGCGCCGAGGACATGCTCACCATGGCGTTCAGCATGATGTCGGCGCGGCAGAAACAGAAATTCAAAGAGACCACGGAAATCGATATGGCCTACGGCGTAGCCGGACTGGGACGCTTCCGTGTGAACATCTTCCAGCAGCGCGGCAACGTGGGACTGGTGCTGCGCGTGATTCCCACGAAGATTCGCGCGCTCGACGAACTATTTTTGCCCAAGGTGGTGGAACAGATTTGCGAAATGCCACGCGGGCTGGTGTTGGTGACGGGCGTGACCGGTTCTGGCAAATCGACTACGCTGGCAGCGATGGTGGATCGAGTGAATTCGAGCCGCGCCGAGCACATCATCACGATTGAAGATCCCATCGAATTTCTGCATCGCGACAAGAAAGGCTATGTAAACCAACGCGAAATCGGAGTGGATACGCCGTCGTTCAGCGCGGCGTTGCGCGCTTCTCTCCGTCAAGATCCGGACGTGATTCTAGTCGGCGAAATGCGAGATCTGGAAACGATTTCCACTGCGCTGCACGCGGCGGAAACGGGCCACATGGTTTTCTCTACGTTGCACACGCTGGACGCCGTGGAAACTGTCAATCGAATCATTTCTATTTTCCCGCCGCCTGAGCAAAAGCAGATTCGCTTGCAGTTGGCCGCAGTGCTGCGTGCCATCGTCAGCCAGCGCCTGGTGCGGCGCTGCGATTCTGATGGGCGCGTGCCGGCAGTGGAAGTCATGATCAATACGGCTTTTATCCGGGAGTGCGTGCTGGTGCCGGAAAAAACGCGATCGATTCGCGACGCGATTGCGGCTGGCACTTCGCAATACGGGATGCAGACTTTCGATCAGTCTTTATGGGATTTATTCCAAGCGGGCCTGGTCGCCTACGAAACGGCGCTTGAGAATGCCTCCAACGCCGACGACTTCAAGCTGCGCATGCAGGGGATCGCTTCGACGGCCGACATCTCGCGGCAGTCTATGCAGTCAGCCGGTTTTGGCGGGCGGTAGAGCGGGCTTCGGGCTCCGGCCGTCGGGCTTCAGCCTCGTTGATTCCCGTTGTCTTCCGCTTTCTGAACCCTGAAGCCCGAAAGCCGAAGCCCGAAAGCCCGAATTTGCGCTATCGTTAGCGCATGGCGTTCTCGCGACCAAAGAAGAGGTCGTACTCCGAAGATGAGTTGTACGAATATGCGGTGGGCGCGCTGGCGCGGCGCATGCGCACAGTTGCGGAATTGAAGCGCCTATTCCGCGCGCGGGTGGATGATGCCGAGTCGGAATACGGGCAGACGCTGATCGAGTTGGTGATCCGGCGGCTCAAGGATCGCGGCTATCTGAACGATTCTCAGTATGCCGCTTACTTCTCTTCCCTGCGCCGGGATAATCAAAAGTTTGGGCGCAGGCGCGTGGTCACCGATCTGAAAATAAAGGGCGTGCATGGTGACGTGATCGAAAAGGCCGTGGACGCGGCTTTCGAGGGCGTGAGCGAAGAACGGCAGGCACGCGAATATCTGCGGCGGAAGCGCATGGTGAAACCCAAGGATCAGAAGGCGACGGCGCGCATTTTTCGTCAATTGGCGCGCGCGGGATTTGGCACAAAAACGATCTTCACCATCTTGAAGAGTTGGGATATCGACGAAGAGACCTTGGGCTCGCTAGAGAGCGAGATCGCATGAAGTTCTGCGCGTCTCCGTGCCGCTGTGATTCCGTTTTTCCCTGCTAGAATTAATGTTTCTCCATACCATGCTGACAGGCTCAGAAATACGCCGCAAGTTTCTCGACTTCTTTGTGCAGAAGGGGCACAAAGAGGTGCATTCGTCGTCCTTGGTGCCGGCGAATGATCCCACGCTGCTGTTTACTAACGCAGGCATGAACCAGTTCAAAGATGTTTTTCTGGGACTGGAAAAGCGCGACTACTCCCGCGCCACCACCTCGCAGAAATGTGTGCGCGCCGGCGGCAAGCACAACGATTTGGAGAATGTGGGGTTCACCAACCGGCATCACACGTTCTTCGAGATGCTGGGGAATTTTTCTTTTGGCGACTACTTCAAGAAAGACGCCATCGCTTATGCGTGGGAGCTGATTACTTCGAAGGAGTGGTTCGGGATCGACAAGGATAAGCTGTATGTGACCATCTTTGAGGGATCGGGTTCGGGGACGGGTGAGGAGCACGATCTTATTCCGCGCGACACCGAAGCCTATGACTTGTGGGCCGCGCAGGGCGTGCCCAAAGGCCGAATCTTTGAGATGGGTCTGAAAGATAACTTTTGGCAGATGGGCGATACCGGTCCGTGCGGACCTTGCAGCGAGATTCACTATGACATGGGCGCGGCGGCTTCCGAGCAGGGACATGCCGAGTGCCACTTCCCTTGCGATTGCGGGCGGTATGTCGAGATTTGGAATCTGGTGTTCATGCAGTTCGACCGCGATTCGAGCGGGAAGCTGAATCCGCTGCCCAAGCCCTCGATTGATACGGGAATGGGGCTGGAGCGCGTGGCGGCGGTGCTGCAGGGCGTGATTTCGAACTACGATACAGACTTATTCACACCGCTGATCAAGCGGGCAGCGGAGTTGACGGGAACATCGCTCACTAAGGAATTGGAGAAGGAAGCCAAGGCTAAGTCGGCCGCTTCTCTGCGAGTAATCGCGGACCACTCGCGCGCGGCAGCGTTTCTGATCTCAGATGAAGTGCTGCCGGCGAATGATGGCCGCGGCTACGTCCTCAGAAAAATCATCCGGCGCGCGATCACGCACGGCCGACTGCTGGGCCAGACCAAGCCATTCCTGCACGAGATGATCTTCGCCGTGCGCGATCTGATGCAGGATGCCTACCCAGAGCTAAAGGAATCGGCCGGCCGCATTTCCAAGGCGGTACTCGCGGAGGAGACTCGATTCGCGCACACTCTGGACCTGGGCCTCGAGAAACTCGGCCAGGATCTTGGCTCGTTCGTCGTCGAAAAAGGCTTATATGAGGGCTCAGGTCTGACGGCCCCACCTTTCAAGCCTGTTTATGCCGGTGAAAAGGCTTTCAAACTCTACGACACGTTCGGAATGCCGTTGGATTTCATACAAGATGCAGTGCGAGACTTGGGCATAGCTTTTGATCAAGCAGGTTTTGATCGGGCGATGGAAGAGCAGAAGACGCGCGCCCGCGCATCCTGGAAAGGTGCAGCCAAGCAGACTGCCAATCCCGCATATCAGCAACTCCCGAAATCGCTCTTCGAAGGATATCGGCAAACTCGCTCCGATAGTTGCGAAGTGCTGGCCATCATCCATAACGGGCGAGGGGCGCGGGAGCTTAAGGCTGGCGAATCCGGCGAGGTCATCCTTGATCACACGCCGTTCTATGCCGACTCCGGCGGGCAGGTTGGTGACAAGGGTTGGTTTTATTCGGACGATCACAATACTGTCGTTGCCGAGGTGACCGGATGCTACTCGCCGATTCAGGGGGTGCGGGCGCATCAGGTCGTCGCGAAATCGCCGATTCGTGTTGGCGACAAAGTCGATGCTGTCGTGAATGCTGACGTTCGCGAGTCGACCATGCGCAATCACACGGCTACGCATTTGCTTCACGCGGGGCTGCGCGAGGTGCTGGGGAAGCATGTGAAGCAGGCGGGGTCGCTGGTGGCGCCGAATCATTTGCGCTTTGATTTTTCGCACTTCACCGCCGTAGAAGACGAAGAGTTGCAGGATATTGAGGACATCATCAACAAGGAAGTGCTGCGCAACCAAATTGTTGAGACCATCACGGACGTTCCCATCGACGAGGCGATTAATACTTATCACGCGATGGCGCTGTTCGGGGAGAAGTATGGCGACAAGGTGCGGGTGGTGCGGATCGGAGATTTCTCGACGGAGCTTTGCGGCGGGACGCATACCGGGGCGACCGGCGAGATTGGGTTGATCAAGATTCTGAAAGAAGGCAGCGTGTCGTCGGGCGTGCGGAGAGTGGAGGCGGTCACGGGCTTGGGATCGCTGGCACACTTCCGTACGGATCATGAACTGGAACAGGTGGTGTCGGCATTCGCTTCGCCCACCCTTGCGCCAAAACCGCGCAAGGATGGGGCACCCTCATCTGAGGAGATGCCGGCATCTCCTGCCGCATCTCTCAAAGCCGAACTCGACAAGAAAGATTCCGAGATCAAACGGCTTACGCGGGAACTGGATCAGGCGCGGATGAAGTCGGCATCGTCGAGTACGGCGAACATTGGCGATCAAATTAAAGATGTAAAGGGCGTGAAGGTGCTGGCGCACCGGGTGGATAACCTGGAGCGGGCACAGCTTAGAACTTTGGTCGACCAGCTGCGTGACAAGATCGGCTCAGGCGTGGTGGTGCTGGGCTCGGCCTCGAATGGGAACGTCTCGCTGATCGTTGGCGTCACCAAAGACTTGACCAGCCGGGTGCAGGCCGGGAAGGTGATTGGTCCGGTGGCGCAGAAAGTTGGCGGCAAGGGCGGAGGGCGTCCTGATCTGGCCGAGGCTGGGGGTAAAGATGCGGCCGCGCTGGATGCCGCGCTGGAGGGGGCTTACGCGGTTGTGGAGTCGCTCCTGGCATGACCTCAAGTGAAAATTCCCTCGACGAACGATTGCACTTCGTTAAGCACAAGGGCCATCCGATTTACATCATCGATTTCTCGCATTGCGCGGAAAAAGAAATCTTGTTGCTGCTCGACTTGGTGCGCGCGGACATCTCCCGTCACGAAGCCGGGTCAGTGCTGACTCTGGCGGACTTCACGGACGCGCATGTCGACAAGAATGTGGCGACGCGGATAAAGGAGGTTCTGGTGCTCGACCGTCCTTACGTGAAGCGGTCGGCGTGGGTGGGAACGGAGAGTCTGCCGCATGTGTTTTATGAACACTTCAAGAACTTCTCGCAACGCGAACTGCATCTGTTCAAGACGCGGGAGGAAGCAATGGACTGGCTGGTCCAAGACTAGTTCGTACAGGACCAGCCGATTGTTGTAAGCTGTGTCTCTGCGGTCGTCGAACCCCGGGAAAAATGTCGAGCATCGCTCGACGGACAGCCGAGGGCGGCTGTCCTCAAATTTTTTGAGGAGGTTTCCCATGGGCCAACCACTCGATAAGCCACAAGCGTTCTTCTCCGGCCAGTTTGTGCAAGCCGCTTACAACATGTTCAGGCGCGATCCTTTGCAGCTCAAACCAGAGCCGCAAGCGGGCGACATCCCAGAGGGGTGGGAGCTGGGGGCGTGGATCCACATGTCGGATTTCATACTCAACCTCAAGGAACCGGAGTTTTATGGGATCGTATGCCGGAAGGCCGACGACGCGGACACGCGCATTATTGCGATTCGCGGCACGGAGGGCGCCATCGAGTGGATCGATGATGCGGCCGCGTTGCCCACGCCGTTTCGCCAGGTGCCGGACACGGGGCGCGTGGCCAGCGGGTTCGACAAAATCTACAGTTCGTTGAAAGTGGTGAAGCGCAAGCTGGCTGAGGATCGTGCCCTGACGGCAGCGGCCCCGGATAGTCCAGCTGCGCAGGAAACCTTCGGCGGCTCCTTCGCCGAGCAGCTCGATCAGCTGGCCAGCAGCCGCGAGTTAGCGCGCGGGAGGAGACGGTCGATGGCCGAAGCGCGCCCGCCGCGGCCGATGGTTGTGACCGGGCACAGCCTAGGCTCGGCTCTGGCCACGCTGTTTGTCATGGAGAATGCCTCGAAGCACAAGTTCGATATCAACACTTCGTGCACGTTTGCCTCACCCCGCGTGGGTACGCTGGAGTTCGCCAGGGCCTTCGATCTATTGCCCATTAATTCGTGGCGCATCGTAAATACTCTAGACGTGGTGCCGAAACTGCCGCCGCATATTCCCGTTGTGCTGGAATACGATCACGTCGACACCGGGTATCCGTTCAAGTCCTCGGACTTTGCAAAGAACAGCCTGGTGTGCTGGCATGCGATGGAAACGTATTTGCACTGGCTGGATGCGACTTATGCGTTGCGGCCAGAGTGCGTGCCGTAGGCAGAGGTTCGCGAGCTCAATTACAAATCGGGTTTCAACTTCTCCACTTCAGCGTAACCGGGCCGGTCATGGGGTGCTTCATCTCGGCGCCAGTGCGCTTAGCTTCGAGATGGGCAGCCTTCAATTGGAAATACCATTTTGCGGGACGGTCGGCGTCGTCGATGAGCATGAGATGGGGATTGTGCTTCAGGCCTTCCGATTGCAATTCCATGGTGCGGCGATCCTGCTCGACGAATTTGGCGAAGACGAACTTCAACAACTCCGGGCCGAAAGGCAGCCAGCGGAAGAGGTTCCAGGCGGCAACCACGTCGATGCGGCATTGATTGCGCGTGATCGGCGTGACTGTCGTGAGCGATGAGAACCAGTACTTGCCAGCGCGGATGGTTTCGCGGCGCAGGTTGGGCAAAGTAAAGTCGATGGTGGTGGTGATGGAATCGGCGGCGGCGTAGAGGCGCAACAGCTTGTAAGGGGCGGAGTTTGAGCTGGGCGTATGCGCGCTCATGCGGAAGCCGTTGGGGATCGGCTCAAAATTCTTGTGCTTTTCGTGAATGCTGTGGCGGCTGCGCCACCACCAGGCTTGATGGACGAAGGGTCCGTGGGCGGGATCCATGAGGCCGATGATGCCGTGATCGATGCTGACTGGCATGTCGGCGGTGAGGTAGGCGAGTTTGTATTTATCTTTTCCGAATAGGGTGAACTTCTCGATCAGCGGGGCTGGTTCTGGAGCTTCTTCGGGTTCGGTGAAACCGGCGCCGGGCGGGCCGGGATCGGGTATGTAAACCCAGACAAATCCATCCTGCTCTTCGCAGGGATAGCTGCCGGCGTAGATGCGGTCGACCCGTAAATTCTGATCAGCGGTAAGTGACGGGATGAGCTGGCACTGGCCGTTGTGGGCGTCGAACTGCCAGCCATGATAGGAGCACTCGACATTTTCTCCGTCGAACTTGCCGCAATGGAGCGGCATGCCGCGGTGGGGACAGGCGTCGCGCAGCGCGAAGGGGCGGCCGGCGCGGTCGCGTCCAATCGCGAGGGGAATTTCAAGCAGCATGGCTTTGTGGAGCTGATTGCGATGTACCCGATCGGCAGGCAGAGCGCGGTACCAGAAGCCGGTGAGCATGAGCGAATCGGGCGCCTGGCGTTGGGGGAAATCGAGTTCGGGCATGGGAGATTGT
This sequence comes from uncultured Acidobacteriaceae bacterium, assembly GCA_963818865.1. Classification (GTDB taxonomy): domain Bacteria; phylum Acidobacteriota; class Terriglobia; order Terriglobales; family Acidobacteriaceae; genus Sulfotelmatobacter. Next base: position 206,503 of record CAWFTQ010000006.1, on the reverse strand, counting down.
TGATTTCTTGATGGTTGCTGGAACCCAATATGCTAGCATTCGCAGAACTTTCCGGCGCGTACCGAATTACGCGGAGAATCTCGATGGAATTTATCGGACATTTCCGCAGGCTAACGCCAGTGCAGCGGAACACTTTTACTGCCTGCTTTCTGGGCTGGTCGCTGGATGCTTTTGACTTCTTTATTTTGACCTTCTGCGTGAGCACGATTGCCACACAATTCCAGGCCAAGATTTCGGATGTCGCGGAGGCGATTTTTATCACCCTGGCTTTCCGTCCGGTGGGCGCGTTTCTTTTCGGACTGATGGCGGACCGCTTCGGGCGGCGTCCCACGCTGATGGTCGATATCATCGCGTACTCGGTATTTGAGCTGGCATCGGCCTTCGCGCCTTCCTTGAAGGTTTTTCTGATCACGCGGGCGCTATTTGGAATCGCGATGGGCGGAGAATGGGGCGTGGGCGCGGCGCTGGCATTCGAAACGCTGCCGTCGGAGGGACGAGGATTTTTTTCGGGACTGCTGCAGGAGGGATACTCGGTTGGCTATTTGGTAGCGGCGTTGGTTTACGGAACGGTGTTTCGTTTTGTGGGCTGGCGCGGGATGTTTGTGATCGGCGCGCTGCCGGCGTTTCTGGTGATCTACATTCGCACGAAAGTGGATGAGTCTCCGGCCTGGCTGCAAGGACAGGTGTCGAGAGATGCGGAGAGACGATTGGGCAAGGACATCCTGACTTACCTTGGCACGTTTGTTTTGCTGGTGGTGCTGATGTTTGCCTTTAATTCCTTCAGCCACGGGACACAGGACTTGTATCCGACATTTCTAACCAAGGGGCATCAGTTCGATCCGAAAACGGTCATGTTTATTACGGTGGTGGCCAATGTCGGCGCTCTGCTGGGCGGGATCTTGTTCGGAACCTGGTCGGAAAGAATCGGCCGCCGGCGCGCGATTGTAATCGCAGCCCTGCTGGCCATTCCGGTCATTCCGTTGTGGGCTTACTCGCATACCGTTGCCATGCTTGCTATGGGCGGGTTTCTGATGCAGTTCATGGTGCAGGGCGCATGGGGAGTGATTCCAGCCCATTTGAATGAACTCTCGCCAGCGGCGGTGCGGGGAACGTTTCCTGGATTTGCGTATCAGCTGGGCAATCTGCTTTCGTCGCGCAACGTGGTGATTCAGGCGAAGCTCGCCGAAAACCGTTATCGGGGCATGTATCCGCCAGTTCTGGCCTGGACCGTGGTGATAGTGGCAACACTGGTGGCGGTGGTTACGTGGAGCAGCCGGGAGCGAAAAGGCACGGATATGACAAATACGAGCTAGTGATGTTAGCCGGGTTTGTAGCGGACCGGGGGATTGCGTAACAAATCGATATTCTAAGGGTGTGCAGGATTTGGCATATCTCATAGTGAAGGGTTCGATACTGGCACGACAGTATCATTGTCATGGGGAGGCTCCTGTGGTACGGTAGGTAAAATTTCACGCCTTCGTTAATACTCTCAAGGGGCTTTTGACGTTGTGGTTTGCGCGAGCGCGTGCAGGAGCGCCACTATGAAAGAAACCATGGATCCCTCCCCGGTCAGGCCGACAGCGGACGAGGAGAATTTTGCAAACCGCAAGCTGATCCGTCCGGCATTGCCGCGCGTGGATCATAACCACGGCAACCACAACTCGAACCATAACTTAACCCACATGCCGGTAATGGAGCGGCGCGAGCGTCACGAACGGCCAGAGCGTGGGCAGGATCGCGGACAAGATCGCGGGCAAGACCGTGGATATGACCGCGGGGACCGTCCCGCGCCCGGAGGCGGCGGTGGACGGAAGACGGCTCCTCCGGAGCAGACCAACGCGGAGAATTTCTATTATCAGAAGCAGATGCAGTCGCGGACGCCCATGGTGATCGCGCTGCAGGACGGCGAAGAGGTGCATGGCATCATCGAGTGGTACGACAAGACGTGCATCAAGGTAGTCCGCGAAGATGGCGGACCGAATTTGATGATTTACAAGCCTGCGATTAAGTACATGTTCAAGGAAGACGAGGGCGGGCGGTAGGTCATTGAGTAATTGGGCGATTTTGTGATTGGGTAATTTAGCGACCTCGGAACGCAGCCTCCTCGTCCGTCTTGAAAATTACGCAATCGCCCGATCGCTTAACCGCTCGATTGGGTTTACGGTACGGATGCTCCCGTTGACAATCTCCGTTATCTCCCATAGCATCAATAACTTGAAGCACGATCTTCACACCGCACCCGGGAGCCGTTCGTGATTAAGCTCGACATTATCAACGAAGTGGTGGCCAGAACCGGCATCACCAAGACCAAGGCTGAGTTGGCGGTGGAAACCGTCTTCGAAAGCATGAAGAATTCTCTGGCCCGCGGCAATCGCATTGAGTTGCGGGGCTTTGGAGTATTTAACGTGCGTCCACGCAAGACCGGCATCGGACGCAACCCGCGAACCGGCGCGGAGGTGTCGATTCCTCCCGGCAAGGCGGTGCGCTTTAAACCGGGGAAAGAGCTGCAATCGATTGACTGAGAAGGGCAGCGTCCAGCTGCCGGTTCCTGGCTTCCGGAGAATCTCAGCAAATCTTTTCTTATTTGGTAGTTAAAGAAAAAACTTCACAGCCGTGCGCGCGTGTCCCGCCGCGAAGTAGTAGCATTTAGGGAACGGCCGCGATGAAACGAGGCCGGGAATCGCATGGCCGAATCTACTCCTCCTTCAGTTTCTTCAACTCTCGAGTATTATCGGCCGCTGCCGCAGTGGACGCCGAGTGCGCCGAAGCCACGCTACTGGCTGCACGTGTTGTTATTGCTGGCAACATGCTTTACCACGCTGGTGATGGGCGCGCGCATGCAATACAACTTCGAGCACAACCGGCCAGCGCTGTCGTTCAGCGACGAGCCCATCGTCGACGAGTCGGGGCAGCGTGAATTGATTTCGTTTTTTCCGGCGGAGTGGGCGCGAACTCACCCAGCGCGCCTGCTGGGCGGATTGCCCTTCATGGCCACCTTGATGCTGTTCTTCCTGGCCCATGAAATGGGCCACTACTTATACTGCCGACGCTATGGCGTCTACGCGACGCTTCCGTTCTTCATTCCGGTGCCCACTCCGATTGGGACGATGGGAGCGGTCATTCTCATCCGTTCGCGCATTCGCTCCCGCACCGCATTGTTCGATATTGGAATTGCCGGGCCGATCGCGGGATTTGTGGTCGCCGTGGTGGTGCTTGTAGTTTCCCTTGCGTGGTCAAAACCGATGCAGATTGGCATCGGCCAGCCGGATTATGAACTCGGCTATCCCTTGATTTTCAAGATGGCGCACCATTTGCTTACGTCGAGTGGCCTGGTCCAAGGTGCGGCAGTTTTGCCATTGGACCGGGTGCTGCTGCATCCTACGGCAATTGCGGCCTGGGTGGGAATGTTAGCCACGTCGCTCAATCTGTTGCCCGGCGGGCAACTCGACGGCGGGCATATTATTTTCTCGATTGCGCCGCAGGCCCACAGGTTCGTTTCGCGGCTGACAATTCTGATTCTTCTACCGATGGCGTATTACCTGTGGACCGGATGGTTCCTATGGGCCATCCTGCTGTGGTTGAGCAGCTTTCGTCATCCGCAAGTGGCGGAGTGGCCGCGAGTTTCGGGCGCGAGGTTATGGCTGGCGGTGTTTGCCCTGCTGATGCTGGTGGTGACGCTGACGCCTGCGCCGCTGGGGCATTCGTCCGTGCCAGAAGTTGTGCGGCAATTCCGGTCGCGGTAGCCTCCCTCTAATCCAAAGACTCGCACGCAAAACCGTTTCTCCCGTATACTCCCTTATTCAATCGTTTTAATAGAGGAAGTCGGAGGTGGTCTTTGAAAAGGGCTACTGCTTACGTTGCGGTTCTCCTGGGATGTTTTTCATTGGTGAACATCGTCGCGGCGCAGGTGATCGAGATTGACATTTCGCATCCCACCAACCATTTTGTGCCGAAGGAAACTCTAGGAGCAGGCGTCGATCGCATCGCGGTGGAAGCGATCGACAAAGATCTGCTGCAGCCGACGCTGGAGCAGACGCTCGCTTCGGGCTGGCAGCCGGTCACGTACCGTCAGAACACGGAACTCGCCATCGAGGCGTGGCACTGGAATCCGCAAGGAACATGGAGCGATGGGAGTGATGGGAGCGAAGGGAGCGGCAAAGGATATTTCACTGGGTCGTCGACTCCCATGGAAATGCTTCGCTACTCGTATGGATATGCGCTGCCGCGCCGTGGCACTACGCGCAACGACGGCACCGACAATGTGGGATTCTCGCGGTTGACCGATGGCGATTTGAATAGTTTCTGGAAGAGCAATCCTTATCTGACGCAACGCTTCACCGGGGAGAGCGACGCACTGCATCCGCAGTGGGTAGTGATGGATCTGGCTCAAGTTCAACAGGTCGACAGTATTCGCATCGCGTGGGGAGAACCTTATGCGCGCCATTACCTGGTGCAGTATTGGACGGGCGACGATCCTATCAAGGCCGTGACGCGCGGAGTGTGGCAGACATTTCCGCAAGGAATTATTACGGATGGAAAAGGCAAGACCGAAACCATTCGCTTGAGCAGCGCTCCCGTGGCAGTACGATTTTTGCGGATATGGATGACGGAGTCGTCGAACACTTGCGACAGCGATGGGGCCGGCGATCCGCGGAATTGCGTGGGTTATGCCATTCGAGAACTGTACCTCGGAACCAGTACTGAGGACGGCGCGTTTCACGACATTCTGCGGCACACGCCGGATCAGGAGCAGACGACTACTTATTGTTCGTCGGTCGATCCGTGGCATCAGCCGTCAGATCTGGGATCGACGAAGCAGGCGCAGGTGGGGTTCGATCTGTTCTTCACCAGCGGTGTGACGCGCGGACTGCCGGCCATGGTGCCGATTGCGATGCTGTACGACACTCCCGAAAATGCCGTGGCGGAGATTGCCTATTTGGAGAAGCGCGGCTATCCCATCTCTTACGTCGAGATGGGCGAAGAGGCCGATGGCCAGTTCATGCTGCCGGAAGATTACGCCGCGCTCTATCTGCAGTGGGCGACGGCGCTGCATCGCGTTGATCCGGCACTGAAGCTGGGCGGGCCATCGTTCCAGGGAGTAAACAAGGACATTGAAGCCTGGCCGGACGCGAACGGAAAAGTTTCATGGACGGCGCGGTTCGTCGATTATCTGAAGCAGCACGGGCGGATGAACGATCTTGCATTTTTTTCGTTCGAGCATTATCCTTACGACCCGTGCAGAACGCCGTGGGGTGTGCTTTACGACGAGCCCGAGCTGGTGAGCCATATCATGCAGGTGTGGCATGAGGATGGAATTCCGGCGGACATGCCGATGTTCATCACGGAGGGAAATCTTTCGTCGGGCGCGAGCGAAACTTACCAGGATATTTTCTCGGGAGTGTGGCTGGCGGACTACATCGGATCGTTCTTGAACTCAGGCGGGAAAGGCGTTTACTTCTTCCATTATCTTCCGCTGCAAATGGAACCGGGCTGTAACAGTTCCCCGGGAACGTTTGGAATGTTTACCGTCGACGCCAATTATCAGATCCAGCAGCCGCTGGCGCAGTTTTTTGTGGCGCAGCTGATAAACCTGGAGTGGGTGCAGCCAGGCGGCGACGAGCATCAGGTATTTGCGGCGAAGAGCGATGTTGAGGATGGAGCCGGTCACGACCTGGTCACGGCTTATGCGGTGAAGAGGCCTGATGGAACTTGGGCGATCATGGCCGTGAATCGAGACCAGCTGAACGCGCACCGGGTGCGGCTTTCGTTCGGTGGGCCGGACAAAGACGGCAGCTTCGCCGGGCAGGTTGAGATTTCAACGTTCGGGAGCGCACAGTATCAATGGCATCCGGCACAGACGCGCTTTATGGCGCACGCGGAAATTGGCGGGAAGCCCACCATCGTTGCGACGACCCAGGGCAAGGCAGATCCCGATGGCCCGGCCGTTCACACGAAATTAAATGCGGAGAAGGATACGATGTACGAATTGCCGGCGGCATCGGTGACTGTGATTCGAGGAAAAATCGGCACACGGTAAGCGTTGTTCCACAATCCGACGTTACTTCGCTTTAGGAGTACGAGTAAGAGCCGGTATAGTTCGTTGATGTTTGGAATGTTCGATGAGCGCGGCCAGACGTTTTGATCGTGTTTCTTCTTTTTTCGCGCTGATGACCCAGAAGCTGCAGGTTCTTCGATACCACGGAGCCTGGGCTTGGAAGAACTTCCATGCGGCCTTGTGAGCGCGAAACTCCTTTTCAAAAGCCGCCGTTAGCTTAGCCGCCTTTCTCTGCTCGTAGGAATATATTTCTGTCCGGTCTCCTTGGCGTTGTTGAAAAGCTGCCAGGCCGACAGGATGCATCAATCCCATGGATGAGAGCTCGGTGGCGCGTCTCACGTTGATCGCACTCGAGATGCTGCGCGGCTTGCGTGGCGTAAATCGAATCTTGTAGCTGATCTCGTCCACACTCTTGCGGACACCATCGATCCAGCCAAAACAGAGCGCGCCATCGACCGCTTCTGGCCAGGTGATGCTCGGCCGTCCGGAACCGCGTGTATAGAGGCCAACCCAGAGTTCCTGAGTGTTGGCGTGATGTTCCTCGAGCCATGCGCGCCACGCGGATGGCGATGAAAAGAAGTGAAGCTTCGACGGCATACGTCAGGTATTATCTCCGACAATTATTCACATCAGCCAGAGCGCGTCTACATTGACAATCACTTGCGTGCGTGGAATTTTCTGTGCCACGGCATAGGCCAACATGGCGCGCAGTGTCGCATTCAGCTTTTCGCGGCTGGGCGACTTCAGCACGAAGTGGTAACGGTAGTCGCGCTTCAGGCGCATAATGGGCGCGGCGGCTGGGCCGAGCACACGAACTCCTTCATGTCGCGTCCGTTCAAACCATCTTCCCAGCGTGCCCGACCACAGCAACGCTTCGTCGAGCTTGTCGCTGCGGATGAGAACATTGGCTAAAGCGGAGTATGGCGGATAGTGCATCCAACTGCGGAAGCGCAATTCCTTGTCGTAAAATCCAGCGAAATCGTGCTGTGCGGCATATTGCACGGCATAGTGATCCTGAAAATAAGTCTGCAGAATTACTTTACCGGGAGATTGCCCGCGCCCGGCCCGTCCGGCAACCTGGGTGAGTAGTTGGAAGGTGCGCTCGGCGGCGCGGAAATCGGGCATCCCCAGCGCGCTATCGGCTCCGACCACCCCAACCAGGGTGACACCGTGAATGTCGTGGCCTTTGGCGATCATTTGCGTGCCGACGAGCACGTCCAGTTCACCCTCGTTGAGCGCATTGAGAATGCGCTCGAAATCTTCGTGCCCGCGCACGGTATCGCGATCCAGGCGGGCGATGCGCGCCTGCGGGAACATGCCGTGCAGCAACTCTTCCAGCTTCTCCGACCCGGTGCCGAGAAAATAAACGTATTCACTGCCGCAATGCACGCAGGCTTTGGGCACGGGCGCGGTATAGCCACAATAGTGGCAGATCATTTTGTGCTCGCGCTTGTGGTGGGTAAGCGCGATGGCGCAGTTCTGGCACTCCAATTTCTTGCCGCAGGTGCGGCACAGCACGACAGGGGTGTATCCGCGGCGATTGAGCAGCAGCATAACTTGCTCTTTGCGCTCGAGGCGCTCTTTGATTTCAGCGGCCAGCTTGCGTGAAATGACTTGCTCGTGGCCGGTTTCCTGAAACTCCTGGCGCATGTCGATGATCTCGACCTCCGGCAGCGGGCGTTGCTCCACGCGATCGGGCAATTCCACGAGCGCGTATTTATTTTTCTTGGCATTGAAATACGATTCGAGCGATGGCGTGGCGGAACCCAGCACTACGGCGGCGTTCGCCATCTTGGCGCGCACAACGGCGATGTCGCGGGCATGGTAGCGCGGCGTCTCTTCCTGCTTGTAGGAAGAATCATGCTCTTCGTCCACGATGATGAGCGCGAGATCGGAAACGGGGGCGAAGACGGCGGAGCGCGTGCCGACAACCATGCGCGCTTCAACACTTTTGATGCGGTGCCACTGCTGGGCGCGTTCCTTGTCCGAGAGCGCGGAGTGCAAAATGGCGACTTCTTCGCCGAATATCTGATGGAGGTCAGCGGCAACCGCGGGCGTGAGGCCGATTTCCGGAACCAGGAGAATGGCGGAGCGTCCGGCCTCGAGCACCGCGCGCATGCCCGCCAGGTAGACCGCGGTTTTTCCGGAACCGGTGACGCCATGCAAAAGCATGCCGGAAAACTTTCGAGTCTCAACGCATTCGCGAATACGGTTGAGGGCGGCCTGTTGCGCCGGATTGAAATCGAATTCGAGGCGCGAAGGCCGCGGCTTGCTGCGCGAGACGGCGAACGTCGCAGGCTCTTCGATAATTTCGATCAGACCGCGCTTGACCAGCGTGCTGAGGGTCGTTCGCGGGACTTCGAGCGCTTGCAGTGTCTCTACGGGAGCGCGGCCTCCGGACGAGGCCAGCGTCTCGACCAACCTACGCTGGTTGTCGTTCAGTTTGCCGCCGGCGGAGTTTAGCAGCGCGATCTTGATGGCGCGAGTCGCATCTCGTACGGCGGAGACGTCTTCGCGCACAAGCCATTTCTTTCGCACCATCCCGCTCAAGATTAGTTTGGAAACGCGAGTGGCGGAGCGCAGGCTCTCTTCGCGGGTTTTGTGGACTTGTGTGATCTCCCCCGGGGCGGGCTCCTGCGCAGCGAGGTAATCGAGCACACGAAATTCGGCGGCTTGCTCTTCCGGAGTGCGGCGGGAACGCGCGGACGACCCTGACATGCCTGCCAGATGCAGGGCCAGTTGGCCTTCCGCAGTAATGCGGTAGGCGACGGCGCGTTTAAACTCGGCATTCAGTGGCAGCATGGTTCGAAAGACTTCGCCGAGCGGTGCAAGATAGTAATTCGCAATCCAGCGGCCGAGGCGCAGCAGTTGATCGTCCAGCACCGAAGCAGGGTCGAGTACGCTGAGGACAGGCTTGATCGCGACCGAGGGTTTGCGATCGTGCAATTCAACCACGATGCCGGTTAAGCGCTGCTGGCGAAAGGGCACAAGTACGCGACCGCCGACCACGGGCGTCGAGTCGGCCGGAACACGGTAGGTGAACACCATGTCGAGCGGAACGGGCAGGGCAACATCACAGAACTCGGGCATTGATATGTTTTCTAGCGGCATCCTATCATTGCGAGATGCAGCGCCTGATCATTCAGGGGTCTATCGATTGAGCGACCTTTGTTTCACAGTCGATGGTGAGCCACGAACGCTCACTATTCGTTATTCCCACCGCGAAGCGAAATGCCTCGGCGGTCCGCTTCTACCCTCCGGCCAAAAGTTTAAGGAAGCTTTGGGGTTATGGGGCAACTTCTCGGTCGCGAAGGGTATGGACATCCAGGCTTGGACGACCAAACCCCGGATTCCCCTTCTCTGTGCAGCGGAAGATCTCGTTGCGGCGCTGGAGATCGACCGTGAGTTCTTTCGGTATGACTATCAATACAGCTTCTCCAACAATCCCAGGCAAAGAAATACAGGCGGCACGGGCATTGAACTGGACGGGAGATCGGGCGTTATTGACGCCCGGCGCCCCGGTCAGGTATTCATCAGATTCACAAGCTCCAATCCCGAAGAAACTGGGGACGCTATCCTCGATCTGCGCAAGAGCACCCCGGTTGAGACACCGCTGGGGGTCATCAGGATTCATCGCCGCAAGAATCAGCTGGAATGGCAGCCTAAACTTGCAAAGCTAATCAGATTTCTTCATTCATTAGGCGGGGAGACTGTGCGCATCCGGCACCACTATCCCGAGTAACTCAGCACGAACTCTTAGATTTTCAATCGACGCTCTTTTTCGGAGGCACAATCCCCAGATACTTCATCACCATCTGCAAGTCCTTCCAGGCTTCGCCCTTCTGGCGCGGATCGCGCAGCAGGAACGCGGGATGGTAAGTGACGGCAAGGCGCGCGCCCTCCCATGACGGATCGCTACCAGCCGGTTTGAAGTCGTACCAGCGGCCGCGCAGTTCGGACATGGGCGCATTGATGGCCAGAAGATTTTTCGCCGCGGTCGCGCCCAGAGCGACAATCGCCTTGGGCTTGACGGCCGCGATTTGCCGCATGAGAAATGGCGAGCAGGTTTCACACTCATCGCGCTCCGGCTGGCGATTGCCCGGAGGCCGGCATTTGACGATGTTCGCGATGTATACATCTTCGCGCCGCAGGCCCATCGCCTTGATCATATTGTTGAGCAACTGGCCGGCGCGGCCGACGAAAGGCTCACCCTGCGCGTCTTCGTCGGCACCCGGGCCTTCGCCCACAAACATCAGCTCGGCGCGTGGATTGCCCACGCCGAAAACAATCTTGGTGCGGCCTTTATGGAGCTTGCAACGGGTGCAGTCGCCGAGATCTTCGTGAATCAGTTGGAGCGCAGCGGCCGGATCGGCTACTCCATGCTCCGGTTGCAGAGAAACGATTTGGGAGATTTTGCCTGCGGCGACGGGTGAGGCGACAGCGGATTTTCTTGCGGCCATTTCCTCTTTCAGTTCTGACGGTGCTGGTGAAACAATCGCGAACGCGGCCACTTCTGCTTCCGTGCGTGGTGAAAGCTGCGGCTCTCGCCGGTAGAAATCGTAAATCCCCATCTCATGGCAGTAGCGAACGCGCTCGGCGAGAGCGCTGCGTAATTCCGGATCGAGAGTGCGGGTCATCGGTTTCCAGGGCTCAGAGAAGACATGACTCACTTCTCGACATTAAAATAAATTTTGGCGGTCGCGCGATACTGCAACACCTTCTCCCCATCCAACTCCATGTCGAGAGAGTCTACGTGCGCCCACTTGATTCCACGCACGGTCTTCGCCGCCTCGGCGACCGCATTCCTGGCGGCCTTGGCGAAGCTTTCCTTGGACGTTCCAATCACTTCGATAATCTTCTGGGTCATCACACGCTCCTTAAGTAAGTTTGACGGAATTGTACGCCACTTGGAATGAACTCGCGTCAGGCTTTCACCCGCGACTTGCGCTGCTCGCGGATGCGCACGACCTGGTCGAGAACGCGCTGGGCCACTTCCCACTTGGTAGTCTCAGGAACTTCGACCACTTCGTCGGGCGTAATGATCGTCACTTCATTACGCTCGGAGTCGAAACCGACGCCTTCGCGAGAGACATCGTTGACCACGATGGCGTCGAGTTGCTTGGCTGCCAGCTTCTGACGGGCATTCTCCAGCACGTTTTCGGTTTCAGCGGCGAAACCCACGACAATCTGCGACTGCTTGCGGAGAGAAATTTCCTTAAGGATATCAGCCGTGGGTTCGAGTTCGAGAGTGAGCGGGCCTTTGCGCTTTATTTTTTGCGGAGACGCTGACTTTGCGCGGTAATCGGAGACCGCGGCGGTCTTGATTACGATTGTGGCCTGCGGCAAAAGATTAAACACCGCATTGCGCATCTGTTCGGCTGATTCAACTGGTGTGACCTCGGCCGCCCCAGGCGGCGTTAAAGCCGTCGGACCGGTGACGAGAAGCACGCGAGCACCGCGGCGCAACGCGGCTTCCGCCATGGCGTACCCCATGCGACCGCTGGAGCGGTTAGTGAGGTAGCGTACGGGATCAATCTTCTCGCGCGTCGGACCGGCGGTGATCAAGACGATTTCTCCACTAAGATCCTGCGCTGCGCCCAGGGCCTCGAGAACCGCCGCTACGATGACCTCATTCTCGGCGAGCCTTCCCGACCCAGTCATGCCGCAGGCCAGATATCCGGAGTCCGGGTCGACGACCTTCACGCCGCGCTGGCGAAGGATTTGCAGATTCGCTCGCGTCGCGGAATGGTTCCACATGTTTACGTTCATCGCAGGGGCGACCACGACCGGAGCAGTCGTCGCGAGATAAAGGGTGGTAAGAAAATCGCTGGCAATGCCCTGCGCAAAGTGCGCCAGAACGTCGGCGGTGGCCGGAGCAACCAACAGTGCGTCGATGGATTGCGCCACCGCGATGTGCTCAATTGCGGAATCGATATTCGCAGTGTGCCCTTCGCCGGGCGAGAACATTGCGGTAATTACTTTCTCGCCGGAGAGCGCGGCGAAGGTGAGTGGCCGAACAAATTCCTGGGCGGCGCGGGTCATGATGACCTGCACGCGAATGCCGCGGTCTTGCAGAAGGCGCACAATCTCGGCCGCCTTGTAAGCCGCGATGCCGCCCGTCACTCCGAGAGCAACTTTCATTTTGCAATTGGCGCCTGAAGGCGCGACTGATTCTGGCGCACTTCGGGCACGCCCGAAGGCATGTCCCGATACGAACCTACCTCAGCAGCCGCTTTAAGCTGCGTGCCTTTAAGCATCATGGCCGAAGGCCTGGTCCAGAACATCGGCGGCCTGCTCGGCGGCGCTGCGGGTTTCAGGAATCTCCCATTTCACTTTGCCGGCGCGGATCTCATCCTGCGCAATGCGGCAAGGTTTTCGGGAATTTGTTTGAACTACCGGCGGGGCACCCGACTGCAGTTGCCGGGCGCGCCGGGCGGCGACCAGAATGTAACGATAGTTGCTGTCGAAACCTTCGATCAATTTCATGGACTTTCCCCCCTGTGACCGGGACGTAAAATTTTGATTGCCGAAAGTTGGCGCTTCGTGCTCCGCCAGCGGAAGCTAAGGACTCCGCTCCTATTTTCCCACGAAACTCAAGGTTGCGGGGGCACGTCCCCTCCGATTTGGTTACCGAGGTCTATGCCGTGCCGGAACCGGCGGGTGGGTTAAAGGAATCGAGAATCTGCTTCAGGCGGTCGCGAACGTTCGCCAGGCGACAACAATCGCCGAGCGCCACCACCTTCTTTTCCTCCTCGGAGAGCGGGTGGCCCGCTCGCACAAGGCGTTCGCCGCGAACGATGGCACGCAACAACTTGATCGAATCCTCAAGCTGGTCGTTAATAAGGATGTAATTGTATCGGGTGTAATTCGCAATTTCGCTGGTCGCTTTATCCAGTCGCCGCTCGATCACTTCATCGGCGTCTTCGCTGCGCTTGCGCAGGCGTTCTTCCAGAATCTTGCGATTCGGAGGGAGAATGAAGATGCTGGTGGCGTCTGGCACTTTATCCTGGATTTGTTTGGCGCCTTGTACGTCGATATCGAGCAGAAGATCGCGGCCATGTTGTTCGGCCTTCTGCAAGAAACAGCGCGCCGTTCCGTAGTAATTTCCAAACACTTCCGCGTGCTCGAGGAAGGCATCTTCCGCAATCATCTTCTCGAACTCGGCGCGCGACACAAAATAGTATTGCCGGCCATTGGTCTCGCTGCCGCGCGGAGCGCGTGTAGTGTAGGAAATGGAAAACTCCAGATCGCTCACCTTTTTCAGCAGTTCGTTGACCAGCGTCGACTTGCCCGAACCAGACGGGGCCGAGATGATGTAGACCAGTGGTTTGTGGGGTGGAACGTTCATTCCAAGTTCATTCCAGGTTCTGGACCTGCTCGCGCGATTTTTCAATCTCCGCCTTCATGCTCAGTCCGGCTTCGGTAATTTTTAATGCCTCGCCGGCCAGTCCGGAGGTCTTCGAAAGCAAAGTGTTTGCCTCGCGATTCATTTCCTGCAGCAGGAAGTCGAGTTTCTTGCCAACTTCGCCTTGTGCGTCGAGCAATCCCAGAAAATGCTGAACGTGGTTTTCGAGACGAACGATTTCCTCCTGGATGTCGCTGCGGTCGACTAAGAGAGCAGCTTCCTGCAGCACCCGCTCCCGGTCAGGGCTGGCGCCCAGCAGTTCCTGAAGGCGCGCCTGGAGCCGTTCGGTGTAGCTTTGCAGCATGGCGCGCCGGTGATTCTGCACCACGCTGGCGGCCTCGAGGAGGTGAGCCATGCGCTCTCGAAGTTCGCGCTCAATGCTGCGGCCTTCCTGCTCGCGCATCTGATTCAGCCGATCGAGCGCTTCGCCCACGGTTGCCATGACGGCCGGCTCCAGCGCTCCATCTACCGCATTACTGGCAGAATCGAGCGCGCCGGGAATACGGAGGATGACGTTGAGATCAGGTTCGGCAGGGACGGTAAATTCGCGGGCGGCCGCACGAAAAGCCGCGATGTAGGCGCTCACCAGCGGCCGATTCAAAGCCAGGGTTTCGCCGCCACCGCGCTCCAGGTTGAGCGTGACCTCCACGTGACCGCGGGCGATTTTTTCTTTGAGCAACCGCCGGAGTTGCATCTCGATCGAATCGGAGCCCGAAGGCAACCGAAAATGCAGATCGAGAAATCGGTGATTCACGGATTTCAACGACAGCGCAAAGGCCACGCGTCCATTGCCCTGAGTAGAAGACAGCTCGGTTGCATTCGGACTGGCGCTGCCTTCAGGCTGGCTCATCAGTTCGCCTTTGACCTGCGCATAGCCCGTCATGGAGCGGAGAGGCATAAGTGGCATCCACAATAAGAGCGAAGATATTAGATCGGTTGCGCCGGCTCCAGTTTCTGCTCGAAATCGGCGAACTGCAACTCGTACAAACGCCGGTACGTTCCCAACTTTGTCATTAAGTCCTCATGAGTGCCAATATCGGCAATTGCTCCATTTTCAATTACCACGATGCGGTCGGCGCGGCGCACCGTCGAGAGCCGGTGGGCGATCACAAACACGGTGCGGCCACTGATAAGATTATGCAACGCCGACTGCACGAGAGCCTCTGATTCGCTGTCGAGAGCCGAAGTAGCTTCGTCCAGAATCAGGATAGGAGCGTTCTTCAAAATTGCACGGGCAATGGCGATGCGCTGGCGCTCGCCTCCGGAAAGCCGCACGCCGCGCTCTCCAATTACCTCGTCGTAGCCCGCGGGCAGCGCCTGGATGAACTCGTGCGCCAGCGCGGCCCGGGCCGCGGCTTCGACCTCTTTCAGCGGAACGTGAGGCTGGCCATAAGCAATGTTGTTGCGCACTGTGTCATTAAATAAGACGGTCTCCTGCGTGACGATCCCGACCTGCTCCCGCAAGGACGCAAGAGTCACGTCGCGTACGTCGCAGCCGTCGATCCGGAGAAACCCTTGGGTCGCATCGAAGAAGCGCGGGATCAAATGAACCAGTGTGCTCTTTCCCGAACCGCTCGATCCCACGATCGCCACGACTTCTCCGCGGCGAACTTCGAGGTTAATATCATGCAACACGCGAGCATCCGCGCCCTCGCCGCCGTAAGTGAAGCTCACGTGATCGAATCGGACGGCCTGCGAGAAGGCGGGCAAACGTTTGGCATGGGGCTTCTCGCGTACGTCGTCCTCGACGTCCATGAACCTGAAGATCTCGCTGGAAGCGCCCAGGGCCTGCTGAAAGTTGTTGTTGAACTGGGCGAACTTGCGGACTGGATTGTAGAGGCTGAACACGGCCGTAATGAAGGCCACAAAGATTCCAGGAGTCATCTCACCGTGCTTAACCTGTTCGCGTCCCAAGTTCAGCAGCAGAGCGATTCCGATGACACCGAAAACATCCATCAGCGGCGAACTGATCGCAGTTGCGGCCACGGAGCGAAGGTTGGCGCGGAACAGGCGGCGCGCCGCTCCACGAAACCGAGAGATCTCCAACTTCTCGCTATTGAAGGCTTTTACGATGCGATTGCCGGTAATGGTTTCGTGCAGAATATTTTGTATTTCCGCAAGCTTGTCCTGCCCTTGCCGAGTGGTCCTACGCACGCGCGAGCCAATCTTACGCGACGAATAAACGATGATAGGAACGAACAGCAACAGCACCCAGGCGAGTTTTCCGCCGAGGACAACTACCACGGCAGCCACCGAAATAAAAGTGAAGAACTGCTGCAGAAACTCCGCCAACACGGTGGACATGGCGTATTGCACGCGCTCGATGTCGTTGACGATGGCGGAGAGCAAAGTTCCGGTAGTGTGTTTTGAGAAGAATGCCGCCGAACGGCGCATGATCGCGTTGTAGAGATCGTCCCGCAGGTCGGTGATCATGCCGAAACCGGCGTGGTTTACCAGGTACGTGCCGGTGTAATCGAAGATTCCCTTGAACACAGTAGAGCCGACCAGAGCAACCGCAACCATGGTCCACGCATTCGTGAAGTGCGAAGGCACCAACTGCTGCAAGTAAACCGGATGATGCGTGACCGGAATGACGAAAAGCTGAATATCTTTCGACCCAGTGGACGGATTCAATACCCGGTCAAAGACGGGTCGAATCAGCAGGAACTTGAAGGCGTCGAGCGCGCCAACCAATGCCATCAGAACGACGGAGCAAAGTATCTGCCACCAGTAGGGGAGCGCGTAGCGAACCAGGCGCATCAGTTGGCGCATAGGACTCCAGGGAGACTACGCTGCCTTACTCGCGGGGGCATAGGCATGAAGTGCAAGGGCTTATTCTACTGCGCTGCTGTGGAATCCCCAAGTGGCGGATTCTTTTACGCTGTCAGCTCAAAGCCTACTTCGGCATATCCCGATGCGCAATCTTCACCCGGTATCCGGCTTGATGCAGGCGCTTGCCGACTTCCTCGGCGATCATGACGGAACGGTGCTGGCCGCCGGTGCAGCCAAAACTAATGGTGAGATAGCTTTTGCCTTCGTGAATGTAGTGCGGCAAAAGGTACACCAGCAGGTCCGAGATGCGGCGAATGAATTCCTTGGTCTGCGGAAAGGAGCGAATGTACCTGGCCACGCGCGGATCCTTGCCGGTGAGCGGGCGAAATTCCGGGACAAAATGCGGATTCGGCAAAAAGCGAACATCGAAGACCAGGTCGGCCTCTTCCGGCACACCATGACGAAAGCCAAAGCTCACGCAGGAAACCAGAATGCTCTTCTCCGACGCCTGCTCGTGAAAACGCTCGGTGATGTGAGCGCGTAGTTCATGCACGTTGAATTTTGATGTGTCGATGACGATATCGGCCAGCGCGCGGATGCTTGCCATTTGGCGACGCTCGGCCTTGATCGAGGCATTGACCGGCGCGTCGACCCCCAAGGGATGGGGGCGGCGCGTTTCGCTGAAACGCCGTAGCAATGCGGCATCGGAAGCTTCGAGGAAAGCAACTTTCGTGGGAATCGTACGCCGGACGGCTTTGAGAATGCCGGGAAGCTGATCGAGTTTCGAGCCTTCTCGCACATCGACCACCAGAGCGGTGCGGCGAATTTCGGACGACTGCAAGGCCATTTCGGCAAAGCGCGGGATCAGTTCAACGGGAAGGTTATCGACGCAGTAAAAGCCCAAATCCTCAAAAGCCTTCAGCACGGACGCTTTGCCGGAGCCGCTCATTCCGGTAACGATGACCAGTTCCGGAGCGTGCTTGCCCTCATGCGCGATGGCCTGCGGCGTCTTCTTCCCTTGGCGCGGCAGCTTCTCGCGCTTCGCGGACGCGGACGATTTTCGAGGCGTCATGCACTGGATAGTAGCATTGCGGGCGGCCTGTCTTCTAAAATCCGTCTTCCATCTGTTTCAGCCCGGTTCGGAAAGGTAAGCTTAAATCGTCATGAAGAAGTTCCACGAACTTAGCGAACGCGAAGTGCTGGCCTTGGCCATTGCCCTGGAAGAAGAAGACGAACGCGTATACGCCGACTTTGCCGAAGGTCTGCGGCAGGATTATCCCGCATCGGCGGCCATGTTCGAGGGCATGCGCGAAGAGGAATCGGGGCACCGCAGAAGACTCATTGAAATGTACCGGCAGAAGTTCGGCGAACACATTCCGTTGATTCGGCGGCAGGACGTGCGCGGGTTTGTAGAACGTCCCGCGCTCTGGCTGATTCGTCCGCTGCGCATCGAAGCGGTGCGCAAAGAAGCCAGCACGATGGAAGTGGAGACACGGCGGTTTTACGAAAAGGCAGCGGCGCGCACTCAGGATGCCAGCATCCGCCAACTGCTCGATGACCTGATCAACGAAGAGCGCGAACACGAAGAGCGTGCACAGGAACTGGACAAAGAAAAACTTCCCGCCAACGTAAAGGCCGATGAAGACCGCGCGCAACGCCGGTTGTTCGTATTGCAGATTGTGCAGCCGGGGCTTGCCGGACTGATGGATGGTTCGGTTTCCACGCTGGCGCCAGTCTTCGCGGCCGCGTTCGCCACACACAATTCCAATGATGCATTCCTTGTAGGGGTTGCCGCTTCGGCGGGCGCTGGAATCAGCATGGGATTTGCCGAAGCGCTTTCCGATGATGGAAGCTTGACTGGCCGCGGACATCCCTGGGTTCGCGGACTTATCTGTGGTGCGATGACTGCGCTCGGTGGCATCGGGCACACTCTGCCATTTTTGCTGAAGGACTTCCGCGAGGCGTTGTGGGCAGCAGGCGCGGTGGTGCTGGTCGAACTAGGGGTCATTACCTGGATCCGTCACCGTTATATGGATAGTCCGTGGGTCTCGGCCGCGCTTCAGGTTGGGTTGGGCGGAGTGCTGGTGTTCATCACCGGCGTGCTGATCGGGAATTCATGATAAGAGCAGCTGGCACATGGCATTTAGCCATTTCGGGTTGTGCTGTCTCACTGCTAAACGCTAATTGCTAACTGCTAGTTCCTGCAGTTACGGCTGTGTATCCAGTGGATGTTTGCTTTTTTCGTAGAACTCATTCTGCAGTTTCAGGCTCACGTCGTCGGCTTTCACGGCGCGGATTGTTTTGACGACGGCATCGATCCACCAATCCATTTGAAACTTGCCCAGCTCCACGGTGGCGGCGGAGCCGTCGCCGGAGTAATGGTTGGGGAATCGCGCGTACCACCAGATCCCGGTGTAGACATCTTCGGGAAGATTCTGGCGGTGCTGATCGGCGCCGGATTCGCTGGGGGCGCGATCAAGATGGACGGTGTCGGGGCGCGAGATCATCATCTTCGAGGTTTCGCTTTCGCCGGCGTGCATGTCGATGGAGGTTTTCCTGGGCGGGCCGCCTTTGTCCGGAGTGCGCTCGTCGAAAACGTAGACCACGTAATCGTGCGGTTTATCGAGTTGGGTTTGCGCGAAGTATGGAAGCAGGCTCTCGTTGCCGCCGTGGCCGTTGACGATGATCACTTTCTTGCAGCCGTTGCGAGCCATCTCGTCGGTGGTTTCCTGCAGCAACGCGAGTTGCATCTCGCGGCTGTACGCCATGGTTCCGGGCTGGTGGCGGGCTTCGGCAATCTGGCCAAAATAATATTCTGGAAAGACAATCGCGTATTCTTTCTCAGCAGCGTGCAGAGCGGCATAACGGACGTCCAGCAGATCGGTGCCGAGCGGGAGATGCGGTCCGTGCTTCTCCAGGATGCCGAAGGGAAGCAGGCAGGTTCCTTGGGAACGATGAATGCCTTCGCGGAAATCGGCAGCGGTGAGTTCTTCCCAGTGAACGGAGAGCTTGGATGGCGTGACGCTTTGCGCTGGAGCGAGATGAGAAGTGATGAGAATCGTGAGCAGGACGGAATGGATGGTGAGGCGCGGGCGAGTCGTCATCGGCGGATCTTCCTTGGCGGCGAATTTTAGCACGGGAGTGCCTTTATTAAAACGTATCAATAAGCCTCCCGTAAATGGGCCGGGAGCAGTCCCCGGCCCCATGATCAAACTCGTTGTCCTCTATTTCAGGAAGATTTCCTGCAACAACTCCGAGCTGATGATCTCCCGAATTTCCGCGCGTTTCTCGGAAAGTTGCTGGGCGGGAGCTTTGCCACCCAGTATCTTGTCGCGAACCGCCTCACCCTTCGCCGTCAGACCATCCAGGGCGGCGTGGTTCTTGTACTCGACGGCGATGCAGATGTCCCAATCCTCGGGGCTGTTCTTAGTCTCTTTGAGGAAGACCTTGTAGTCGATGATAGAGCCCTGCTTCTTACTTTCCTCGTAAACCGATTTGGTGGACTGGCGCAGCATGGTGAGATAGTCATCCATGTGTGTGGGCTTCACGCGGATCAAGGTTACGCGCCAGACGGGACCTTCGGTGTAGTGCTCCTGCGCGAACAATGCAGGCGCGAGTAACAGCAGAAAAACGACCAGACCGCACAGCTTCTTCATAGTCATCTCCTGAAGTAAGGTGGAGTTAAACGGCGGGAGGATCATACGCTCAGTTCAGGAAAAATACGAAAGCGGCTGCCGGCTCCCGGCTAGAGCTGTTGATCAGCGGCGGGAGGGGGACAGATCCCCCGCCTCGCACCGAATGAACGATCCCTGGAGGGATACTCTTCGGCCTTGGACGCTGGTGACAGGAAAGGGATGCTTCGACCGGTCGGCTGATTCTCTTTGAGAATCAGCCGCTTCAGTCAGCATGACAGGACCGTCTTGGCCACAGCCGAGCTTGACCCGGCGGACGGGTCGAAGACCCGTCCCCACACAAGCTTTACATCTGCATCTACGGCGCTTCGATCAGCTCCATTTTGCCGTCTCGGGTGCGGTGGAGGATCATGACTTTGCCTTTGGGGTCGCGGAAGACGAACACGTCGCGGTCGCGGAAGTGGGCTTCTTTGATGGCTTCTTCAAGGGTCATGGGGCGCATGGCGACGGCTTCATCGGAGCGCACCAGGTGAACCTCGGTGGTTTTGGCCACAGGAGGATAGCGGTGCACGGCGACGGGGACGGCGGTTTTTTCGGTGACGCCGACTTTAGTGTGAGCGCGGGGTTCGGCGCCGGCTCCATCACCTGGCGCAGAGTGACCGTTCCACTTTTTTACTTCCTCGCTCTTGCGGGCAGAGCGTTTTTTGGATTCCCATTTGGTCTTGTACTTCACGGCCTGCTTTTCGAGGTGGTCGAGGGCGCCGCTGACGGCAATCAGCATGTCTTTGGCCTGGGCCAGGCCGACCAGCGGTCCATTGCGGGGGTTGATGGTGATTTCGGCCTTGTGGCGGTGCTTTTCGACCGCGAGGATGGCTTTGGCTTCGAAGCGGTCGCCGAGAATTTTGCGAATTTTCCCGAGGCCAAGTTCTACTTCTTTACGGATAGCGGAAGTTACTTCGTAGTGCCTGCCAGTGTATTCCACGTTCACGAGCCGCCCTCCTTAAGTTCTTGCTCGAGATAAATTGGGCACTGCATCTAAAGTCAGAGGTTAGAAGTCAGAATGCAGAAGTAAACTCTCTCGCGTCCAGCATTTCCAACGGTGGCATTCTTCATTGCTTTTACTTCTTCATTTTGACTTCTTACTTCTGCATTACTCTCTTACACGGCGCTGATGGGTGCTCGGGATGCGCATGTCTTCACGATACTTGGCGACGGTGCGGCGAGTGACTTGAATGCCTTGCGACTGCAGGATGCGGGTGAGTTGCTCGTCGGTCAGGGGACGGGCGGGATCTTCCTCGTCGATTAATTTCTTGACGCGGCGTTTGAGAATCAGCAACGAAGTGTTTCCGCCCTCGGGACCCTGCACGCTTTCGCTGAAGAAATAACGCAACTCGAATACACCCTGCGGCGTGTGGGCGTATTTGCTGGCCACGGCGCGGCTGACGGTAGATGGGTGCACGCCGATTTCTTCGGCCACCTCCTTGATCATCATGGGTTTCAGATAATCGATGCCTTTTTCCAGAAAATCGTACTGGCGGGCGACGATGCAGTAGCAGACTTTGGTGATGGTCTGCTTGCGCTGCTCAATATTCTTGATGAGCTGGATAGCGCTCTTGTAGCGCTCTTTGACGTAGTCGCGGGTATTCTTGTCGTTGGTGTCGCGGGTGAGAAGTTTCTTGTACGCGGGATTCAGGCGAAGCTGAGGCAGGTCATCGTCGTTCATGAGGACCAGCCACTCGTCGCCGTGCTTGATGAAGGCGACGTCGGGCTCGATGAGGCGGGCCTGGACCTTGTTGTATTGCAGGCCGGGGCGGGGATCGAGAGTACGAATGTAATCGAGGGCTTGCTGGACGGCCTCGGCGGGACGTCCGATGGCTTTGGCAATTTCTTTGTGCGCCTTGTTTTGCACGGCGCGCAGATGCTGGTCGACGATGGCGATGGCATCCTGCAAGATTTGCGCGGTGCCGTTGACGGGTTTGTCGCCGTTTTTGTGGAGCGCGAGTTGGTGCTGGTGATAGCGCAACTGGCGGAGGAGGCATTCGCGAAGATCGCGGCAGCCGACACCGGGAGGATCAAGTTGACGGATGACTTCGAGGGCTTCCTGCAGATCTTCGGCGGTGAATTTAGCTGTGTAAGTCGGGCGCGCTGGAGCGGGCGGTGATGCTGGTTCGGGCGCGGGGGCTGCGGCTGAAGCTGTGCTTCCTGACTGCGAAGTGAAAGATCCGTCCGGCGGCGCGGTTGTGGCGGGCTGATCATACAGGTCGCCAACCGAATTCTCGCTGATGGTGCCGGTGCTGGAAAACGCTGCGGAGTTGGAGCCGGAGAGGATTGGCTCGTCCTGATCAGTCGCGGGGAGAGCGGCGGTGAGACTTTCTTCTTCCAGTGTGCCTTCTGCGGAAGTTGCTTCGGCGGAAACAGGTTCGTCCAGACCCAAAGCTTGCGCCTCGATGACAATATTTCTCGCGGCGGCGGCATCGGCTTCAGGAGTGGCGGGAGGGGCAACGCCTAACATTTCTTCGTCGCTGGCGATCAAATAGCCGTCTTCGTTGAGGTTGCCGATAATCTGCTCGGCGGCTTCGCGAACCTCACGGCGCAGGCTGAGGGCGCCAATTTGCCAGGCGAGGTGATCCGTGAGATTGGTGGGCTTGGAGAGGAAGTTCTCGAATGAGGGACGCTCGATTTCCTCCATCTCGCCGCGGGTGCGATAACCGGGATCGAGATAATCCTGGAAGAAGGAGCCGAAATCGATCTCTTCGAAGGGATCTTTCTTCTCGGCGGTGATGGGAGTTTCTTCGGTGGAAGTCTTGGTGGTGAGGCGGTCGCGGTCTTCTTCTTTGCGGCCGACTTCGTCGATCAGGGGAACGGATTCTTCGAGCTCTTCGAGAACCGGGTTCTCGACCATCTCGGAATTGATCATGTCCTTGAGTTCAAGCTTGTTCAGCGCGAGGACGGAAACCATCTGCACCAGGCCAGGGGTGAGGATCTGGCGCTGGGAGAGCTTGACGCTCAGTTTGTGTTGTAGCAAAACCATGTCGTTAGTCGTTAGTCGTTAGTCGTTCGTCGTTCGCTATTCATCGTTGATCGATTCCGCTCGTGCTTGCCCCACTTCAGCGCCTAAAGGTGCACACCCCAAGCATCTTAACGGCACGGCTTAAGCCGTGCCCTTCCCGAACCTATACCAGCGAAAAACTTTCACCCAGATAGACGCGGCGAACTTCCGGATCGCTGGCCAACTGCTCGGGTTTGCCCTGACGGAAGATTCTGCCGTTGTCGATGATGTAGGCGCGATCGGTCACGGTGAGCGTTTCGCGCACGTTGTGATCGGTAATCAGCACTCCGATGCCGCTGGCCTGCAGACCGCTGATAATTTTCTGCAGGTCGAGAACGGCGATGGGATCGATACCGGAAAAAGGTTCGTCGAGCAGGATGAAAGTTGGGTTGATGCACAGGCAGCGGGCGATCTCGACGCGGCGGCGCTCGCCCCCGGAGAGAGCGTATCCCCGATTCTGCCGAATATGCTCCAGGCCAAGTTCATCGATAAATTTCTCCATCTTCTCGCGGCGCTCGTGCCAGGACATGGGCTGCGCCTCCAGCACGGCGAGGATGTTTTCCTCAACTGTAAGTTTGCGAAAGACCGAAGCTTCTTGCGGGAGATAGCTGATGCCATACTGGCGGGCCCGGAGGTACATAGGAACGTCAGTAATGTCCTGGCCGTCGTATAAGACGCGGCCAGTGTCAGGGGGGGTCAGGCCCACGATGGCATAAAAAGTTGTGGTCTTGCCGGCACCGTTGGGGCCGAGTAAACCGACCACTTCGCCCTGTTCCACACGCAGGCTGACACCATTTACAACGCGGCGGCCACGGTACGATTTGCCAATTTCATCTGTGGCCAAGGTACGCATTTATCTTGCCATTTGTCTTTTTTGTCTTTTCTTATTTGGCCAGTCGCGTTTGTGTTACCACAGGAGTACTTGCTTCGCCTTCTACGAGCACCCTATCATCGCCCCTAAAGAAAGTCAACGAAACGCCGGTAATCTTGCCACGTTCGGCATCAAAAATGCTAGGCGGTCCGCCAGTGAGGACGAATTTGTCGTCAGAGGCGGTGTAAACCAAGGTCTGGCCGTTGGCATGCCGGCCTGGTTGTTGCACCACGACATGGCCGTGGGCGACCATACGATCCAGCCGGCCGGGGCCGTTAAGTGATTGACTGTTCGAGCTTTGGCTTCTAGGCAGAAGATAAGCATCCATCTCATCGGAGGTAGCTTCGAAGCCCGTCCCGCGTGCAGTCACGCCTCCGTCATAATGAGCGCGGCGATCGGCGTCGGAGTATGTGAGGCGGGCGGAAGTTATGGTCACGGGGCTCGCCTCATCGAACTTTCCCTGAGATTTCTTGTTCGTTTTGTGTTCGCCTTCCAGTTGGGTTTTCTTGGGTTGATAGTCGGCTGGCCGCGATGTAGCTGGCTGAGCTTTATCCGAATGAGTTTCATTAGGATGGTTTTCAGCAGGCTGTACGAGTTTCTCCTGAACCAACACGGTGGAGACGGGATGCAACCCGGTTCCCAGAGCCACGAGAGAACGGCGGTCACGGTCGAACTGGATGGAGGGAGCCTCGACCAAGTTGGCATCCTGCCACAGGCGGGCGTTGCCCTCGTACAGAGCGATGGCAGGAGAGTTGTGCGCAGTCATTTTGGCCGCGGTCACATGGATTGGCGAAGCGGACGCGAGCAGCGCACCGTTCGGTTGTTCTTTAAGGTCGCTGTAAGTGCTCTTGACGTCGCCCTCGGCGAGGGCGTCGTCGGTGACGCGATTGATGCGAATTGTTTTGGCGGTTGTAGTCATACCACCATCTGTGACGCGCGGGCTTCCCGAGAGCAGCAAGATGCTGTCGGCAGGGGTGTAAAGCGCCTTGTCCGCCCAAGCTTGAGTGCGTTTGTCGGGCGGCTGGTTGTCGGTGTAGGCGACGCTTCCCTGCTGAGTGATGGACGCGATTCCGCCTTCGGGGAGGAATGCCGCGTCAAGGGTTTGACTGGTGCTCACTCGGTTGGGCAGGCCGGGCGCGAGGCTGACGATTTTCGCATCGGGTGCGCCGTGGACTGAAGTTAGCCGGCTTTGGCGTTCGGGGGTCTCGGCAAATTTTGCGTCGAAGCGGCCGGCCGTAATGACGGTGCGCTGGGTGGATTGCGCGCTTGCGGGATTAGGATTTTGGGCGGGAGAGATTGTGATCTGCGCGGCGCCGGAAGTTTGAGCGCGGTCGAGGCGGCGTCCGTCGGCGACGAAGAAGTCGATGATGGGTGCAGTAATGTCTAAATCCTGGGACGACGAGGCAGAAGGTGAGCCATTTGGCGCGGACAGGTTCGTGGTGGCGGCATGCTGGGCCAGTTTTACTCCTTCTGAAGCATGAACTTTCTGGAGCTGGTTTTGGCCCAGGAAATCCAGCACGGCACGTCCGGCATCGCCCTGCATGGGTTGTAAGCCGATGCGCTCGACGTGCACATGTCCGGCGAGCGTGGCGGTGCGCAGCAAGTTTTTCTTTGCTGTGAGCAAGAGTTCGGCGTCGTCAGCGCGGGCGCGCATCTGGCCGTTCTCCTGATCTGTGGTCTCTGCATTCACATTGCCGCTGGCCAGTACACGCTGGACTTCATTCTCCGAGCCGAGAAAAAAAATGGCTTGCTCCGATTGCAGAGTTCCGCCCTGGCGCACCATCCGAGGATGATCCAGCACGATTTCATGCGGCTCGTGGGTAACGACGCCGTGGGTAGCGAAGAGGCTGGCGGCATCCTGCCCGGTTAAAGTCACATGAACTTGCGAGTCGAGCGTGAGAGTTTTACTTTTTCCCGAATACTGCACACCCACAGCCCAGCCGATGGCTTGCGGGGTGCGGAAATCAACCCGCGCAGCGGTGGAAGCGTCTCCGCTATCGCGGTTGAAAACCAGGTCGGTGGTGGTGAGATGGATGGGATTCTTGAGTTCCTTCGGAGTAGCCTGGTCGGGCGCGGTCACGCCGGTGGGGTTGGATTGCAGATCGATCTGCACTTCGCCTTTGGCGGTGACGTTGCCGGATTGCGGATCGAAGGTAAAGTCATCGCCGTAGATCTGATCGAAGCGAGAAGTGTCGCGACCGTAGAGGATAATGCTGACATCGTGCAGATCGGCGCGGCCGTTGAGCTTGAATTCTTTAACGTCTTTGGCGTGGATGGTGAAAACGGTGCGGCCGGATTCGGATTTCGAAAACTGAAATCCGCTGGCCGTCTGCTTGATGTCGTAAGCGATCTTGCCGGGAAATCCTTTGAGCACGCTGTGCTGCCGCAGACGGGCACAGAGATACATGCCAGCGACCACCGCGGTAAAGAGAACGGTGATGACAGCCAGCCAGCGGCGTAGGCGATAGATGGGGAGCGGCATTACAGGTTCAGTCTAAATGGAATTGGCGGGAGAGTGGTCAGCGACTAGTAGTCGGCGAACAAATCGTGGGACCTTCATCCTTTGGCAGTGCCAAGCGAACATTAGTCGGTCTGAAATCACGCAGCGTGAGTTCCAGCCCGCCGAAGTCGGGGTGGTCGTTGTGGCCCACGGTGAAGGCGATGTCGATGGCGTCTCCGGCCAGCAGCGGGGATTGCTGCAGGCGGTCGGCCATGTTCCAGCCGAGGGCGTCGAAAACGGTTCTCAGTTCCCCGGCAGTTCTCGGTTCTCGGTTCTCAGTTCTCAGATCTGTTCTCAGTTCCGGGTTGCCGGCATTGGCTTTTAATTTCAGTTTGATGTGTTTGTCTTTCAGGATTTTGGGCGGAGCGAGCAGGCGAACATTGCGGGCGGTGAAGGCGGGCTCGTGATTGCCCGTGCCATAGGGTTCCAGCAGGGTAAGCATTTGGAAAAGTGCGGGCGTGACTTCATTGAGATTCAGTTCGGCTTCCACGTCGAGGACGGGATCGAAATCTGAGGTGGTTAGACGGGTGCGAGCGAAGGCATCCAGTTGCGCGCGCAGTTGAGGAACGTTCGCCGAGGGCATGGCGAATCCGCAGGCGTGGGAGTGTCCGCCATAGCGGGTGAAAAGAGCGCTGCTGGACTCGACTGCTTCGAGCAAATGAAAAGGGCGAATGGAACGGCCGGAGCCGAAGGCTTCTTCACCATCGCGAGAGATGACCATGGCGGGGCGGTGATAGCGCTCGACGATGCGCGTGGCGGCGATGCCGATGACGCCGCGGTGCCAGCCTTCGCCATCGACCACGATGCAATAAGCCTCGCACAGGGCGGGATCGCCAGCGATTCGTTCGTCGATGGAGCGGAGAATGCGGCGCTCTTCTTCCTGGCGTTCGGCATTCAGGCGATCGAGTTTGCCCGCGAGCAGTCGGGCGCGGTCAGGATCTTTCACGCTGAATAATTCAATCACGTCGCGGGCTACATCCATGCGACCGGCGGCGTTGATGCGCGGGGCGATGCGGAAGGCAACTTCAGTCGAGTTGGGAGGGCGTTTGGTGGAGATCTGTGCCATTTCCAGCAGCGCCTTGAGTCCGGGATTTACGGCGCGGCGCAGAGCGTCGAGACCGAGGCTGGCGAAGACACGATTCTCGCCGGTCAGCGGGACGGCGTCGGCGATGGTCGCGATGGCTACAACTTTCATGAACGACAACAGCAGGCGAGTCTGATCTTTTTCTGGCAGGCGGCGCTGCATCAATGCTTGCGCGACTTTGAAAGCGACGCCCGCGCCGCAGAGTTGTTTGTAGGGATAATCGCATCCGGCTTGATTGGGATTCACGACAGCGTGCGCTTTGGGGACCCCATCCGGTCCGGGCAAGTGATGGTCGGTGACGATCAGATCCACGCCGAGGCGGTGCGCGGTTTCCGCGGGAGTAAAGGCGCGGATGCCCATGTCAACGCTGATGATGAGGCGAATGCCGGCGGCAGCGGCGCGCTCGATGACATCGTCGCGCATATCGTAGCCTTCGCGAATGCGGTGAGGGACGTGGAAGTCGGCGGTTCCGCCGCAGAGTTCGATTGCAGTTTTAAGAATGATGACCGCCATGGTGCCATCGACGTCATAGTCCCCGTAGATCAGGATAGGATCTTTACGTTCGATGGCCGCGTCGATACGGTCGACGGCGCAGCGCAGGCCGGTCATGTGTTCGGGCAAATGGAGGTGCGCGAGCGAAGGAGCGAGAAAGCGCGCGGCGGAGTCAGCGTCGGTCAATCCGCGACGGATGAGCAGGCGAGCTAGCGTGTGAAGAGGATTGCGGCGCTCGGTGGCATCGACTGTTCGACACGAAGCGCTGGAGAGAAGACAAGGGAGGTCACGAAGGGTTGCAGCGAGGGCTTGTACTTGAGCTGGATCTACCGCGGCCAGTTCCCAGCGTGCGTTTCCTCGCACGGCTTACGTCTCGTCGTCCTGATCCGGTTCGTCGATGGGGATACCGCCGAAATCCTCGGAGACTTCGAGCAGACGCTGGTAACGGTCGTACCAATCGGTGCTCGATTCACAAAGAAACATCGATCCCTGGTAGGCCCAGCCAAGTTGCAAAAAACCAACTTTGCCGACGTGAGCGCGCAGCCAGCGGGCATCTTCGACGTCGTCGCCGTCGGTAAATTCCGAGTGGGACAGGCGTTCCACCAATTCGTCGAGTTCGGTGCGCTCCAGCTTCCAGGAGTGCATGGTGAGGAAGGGAGCACCGGCAGTCTTGGCGAGTTCGACGAAATCTTTCCAGCCGTCGGGATTCGAACCAGTCTCCCACATGATGCACTGCACCTCGTCGTAATCGACGTAGCCGTGGAAGCGGCTCATGCCATGGCCTTCGATGAAGGCGATCATGTCATCTTTAAGGACGGTTAGATCTTCTGGAGTAGGTGACATGGCGGAACCTGATTACCGTTAGCATTGTAAGCTGTTTGGTGGGCTGGGTGCCAGCGGAGACGGTCTCGCGGAGTTTCAGTTTGACTACAGCCGTGGGCGCGCGGGTGCATTCGGGCACCTGTCAGGGTTTGCGGGGACGGCGTTTTGTGTGCGCCGTAACTCGCGGCGCGCCTACTTAACGAGCAACGTATATCCGTGTTTCGTGCTAAAGCCCAAGTTCACGCGGGTAACCACTGAGGGTGCCGTGCTTCTCATCACGCGGCAGAGTCCGTCTTGCGTACATGAAAGCTGGATGTCGGTGCCATCGCTGAAGAAGATGCGGGCTGCGGCAGGAAAGTCTGCCTCACTGTCCTGTGCGATGCAAAGACAGCCGAGGAGAAGAATAGTCAATACAAGTAGTTTTTTCATTTGGCCTCCCCTTCCTTTTTACTGGGCCAGATGGGACTTTGAAAGTTACCGAGGTTTTTCAGGAGTCTGATCGACGCGGGCTGCATTCTGAAGGGCCAACCAACGATCAAGTTCCCCATCCTTCGGCGCCCGCATTCCTGCCAGAGTTTTATCGAACAGCTTGCGCTCATCTTTCAGTAGCGCGTTGCGGAGGCGTGCCCGCTGGCCTTTGGGGAAGAGTCGGATCAGCTCCTTCTTGCCAATGGTGCGGTGATGTCCAGCGCGGTCGTGAAAGAACGGACCACAGTCGGGACAATTCGCCTGGAATCTCCGAACGACGCCGTGGACGCTCTGCTCTCCTAGGTCGATTTCGCTGATCTCCGTCATTTCGCCAATCGGAACCGCTTTACCGCACTTCCAGCACTGGACCAAATCACCCATGCAGTTTTCTCCGATACAATTCCGCTGTCAGGAGCGCGAGAGGAAATGCCCGCCATGCGAGAAAATGCCGTGTTACACTCTATGTTTCACCAACAAACCCCTGCTGATACAGGACATTCTATCCGCACATGCTTCTTTCCAAGGAATATGTGGGCTACCTGGCCCGCGAAGTTACCAAGAAACTGATTGCCGGCAAGGCTATCGAGACCACGGCCGTGCCTAAAGTGACGGAGCGCGTGCACGCCGCGTTGCTGGACGAACTCACGCTGGAGGATCGCATCAACGATGAAGTGCGGGTCATCCTCGAAGCCTACTCGGATGAGATGAACAAAACCGGCGCCAACTACCAGGAGATGTTCCGCAAGGTGAAGAGCGAACTGGTGCGCAAGTACAAGGCGGTGCTGTGAGACTGAGCCGCGACAAAGTGAACGTGCTGGCCCGGGCAGTCGCCGACGCGCTGAAGGCGATGGACGAAGTGGATTTCATCGAAGACCCGAACACCATCCGGCAGGAGACACGCAAAATTCTCGAAGAGCTTCTCAACCACGAAGCGAGAATCGATCAGGCCGCCCGGCTGAAGATTGAGAGCCAGAAGCGCACCATCCTCGAAGGCTCGCAGGAGTGGGACATACTCTACCGCAAGTATTACAACGAGGAAGTCAAGAAGCTGGGGATCTGAACTGCCGTCAACGCCGAGGTGCGCTTAGAGTCCTCCGCCGTTTATTGCCTGAACCAACAAGAGCGCTCCGATGCCTGCCAGGGCCAAATAAATGTATTTCATGAAGGCTTCTCCATTCAGGCGATGATTGATCACTCGGCCGAGGAATATGCCCATCAGGGTAACTGGCAGCGAAAGCAAATAGTAATGGGTTACGGCGGGAACCCAAAGTCCGGCCAGCCAATAGCCAGTCATGCCGATGATGCTCGCGGGCAGAAAATAGCCTTGCAGGGTGGCGCGGAAGTGCTGCGCTGACCAGCGCCGCATGGAACCGTAAATGACGAGCGGCGGGCCATTCATTCCGTACGCTCCTCCAAGCACGCCGGCACAGAATCCACAAGCCAAGAGCCAAGCTCGGCTGTCGCGTCTTAGCTGCAGCGGTGTGCGGCCGATCAAGGAGTAGGTGGAGAACGTCATGATAATCACGCCTAGCGTGGCTTTGACTAGTCTTTGATGAGTACTCGTGAGAAGCAGCAGACCCAACGGGATACCAAGAAGAGTGGAGAGCACGAGCCAGACTGTACTACGCAGGTGAATTTTTTCCCAGTCCTGTACAACCACAATGCCAGCGATCGTAATCGACACCAGCACGGCGAGTGGGGCGGCCACGTTCAGGGGAATGCAGAAGGCGAGCAGTGGAACGGCGACCAGGGCCTCACCAAAGCCAAAGGCTGATCGAATCAGCGTGGCGATAAATACGACGAATAAGACACCCAGGGTAGTAAGGTCGATTGCAATCTCCGAGACGTGCGGACCTCGTTTTAGACGGCGTATTGAGGGTAATGGTTTTGGCGCCTAGTGGCTAGAGAGAGGGCGAAGAATTCTGTACCTCATACTGATCACTGGTCGTCAATCACTGATCGTCAATCACCGATCACTGAGGAAAAAGGCCCCGCGCATTCCGCACGGGGCCAAAGGCCAGGAGTACCCGATGAAGATTTTCAGGCTGCTTCCCGGCGGCGCTGAATGGTCTGCAACTGTTGACGGTATTTCTGCGCATTACCCATGATCTTGCGCTGGGGGAGGCTGTTGACCCACAAGTCGTGAGGAATGTTGCGGCGTTCCCGGCGAGTGCCGACGACACCCCGATTCAGGAGGCTGGTGGGACGTTTCTCGGCCGTACTCTGCTGCCAGCCGCTGCCGGAAGTTACGTTGAAGATCCCGATGTAACCCCCGGTCAGCAGTTGAAAGGGAGTTTGAATTTTGTTCATGCGATCAAACTGAGTGGAGCCCTCAGTGCGGAAGCTCTCGAACCATGAGGGATAGACGAAATCGGAAACCAGGATGTTATCGATCTGGTAACCGAGGCTATCGTCTTCACAGGCATCGCAGACTTCGTAGGCATAGAGGATTCCAGCGGTGTTGCTGTTCTGCACGAAAACGGTGAGATTGATGTTGGGGTCGCCCAGCATTTCCAGCAGTTCGTGGCTGGCGGTAACGGTCCACGATGTGCCGGCTTTCAGATCGCTGGCGGCGAAGACCTTGCCCATGGGTAAACCTTCCGTGGTGAGGTCGTGATAGCCCAGCGCGTTGGCCTGGTCGGAGTCGTCAAGCAGAACGAGCCACCAACTGCCGCTCGAGGGTTGCGAGCCTTTGGGAACGATGGTGAGTTCAGCGTCCGTGCCCCAGACCGGGCGGAAATCGTTGGTGACTTGCTTCTGCAGCGCCGCGACGGCGGGCGTGACATCCGCGTCGGCCAGCACGGTGCTCTCGTTGATGACTGAGATTTGAATGGTTGGAGTTTGTACGTGGGTGGTTTGCGGCATACGGCTTATCTCCTGGGAAACAAATTCGGAGAACGCGCAGCTTTAAGGTTGCGTGACTCTGTGAGAAAAAGCTTATACGCTGAGCAAGAGCAGGAAAATGATTTCGCGATTAAAAAGTGAGGCCCAGTTCCAAATTGGGAAGTGATGCGTCCATGTTTCGACCCGCTGAAATTACGAATACTATAACGCGAGCCGCCAAGGATGCGGGATTTGAACTGGTGGGAGTTGCGCCGGTGGAGAACTCGCCGGAGCTGGAATATTTTCCACACTGGATTGAGGAGGGGCGCGCGGGCGAGATGAAATATCTCGAAGCACGCGATGAACAGGGCCGGCTGAAGCGATCGTCTCTGGCGCATGCGGCTCCGTGGGGGCGGAGTGTGGTGGTGTGCGCCATCAAATACAACACGGCGCAGCCGTACTCGACGGAGGTTCAGGCTCAGTCCGAGGGGAATCGGGAGCGCGGCTGGATTTCGCGCTACGCATGGAGCCAGCAGGATTATCACGATTCGGTGATGCAGCGTCTTCGGCGAGTCGAAGCGGCGGTTAGGAATGCGGCTGCGAGCGACGATCTTGTGACTCGCTGCTATGTTGACACCGGGCCGATTGTCGAGCGCGTGGTGGCGAAGTATGCGGGAATTGGATGGATTGGCAAGAATACTTGCATCATCAATCAGAAGATGGGGTCGTGGATGTTTCTGGGCGTGATCCTAACCTCGCTCGATCTTGCACCGGGCTTGCCTGCGCCTGATCGCTGCGGCAGTTGCACCCGATGCATTGATGCCTGCCCAACCGATGCACTGATTGCGCCTTATCAGCTGGACTCCAACCGGTGCATTTCCTATCTCACCATCGAAAAACGGGGTGCGATTCCGGAAGAGATTCGCTCCGGGATGGGACGGCACATTTTTGGTTGCGACATTTGCCAGGATGTTTGCCCGTGGAACCGTAAAGCGCCGGTGACGAATGCCGAGGAATTTCAGCCGCGGCCGGAGTTGGTGAATCCGGTGCTCGACTGGCTGGCCGATATGGATGAAGAAGAATTCCGCCGCACATTCAAGGGCTCTCCGGTGCGGCGGGCGAAACGCGCGGGAGTCCGGCGGAATGCGGTGATTGCCATGGGCAACAGCGGGGACCAGAAATTTCTTTCGCAGCTCGAGAACTTGGTGGGAGATTCGGATAAAGCGGTGAGCGAGAGCGCTGCGTGGGCAATCCGGAAGCTGAGCGATCCAAACTGAGCGCACCAGATTAAAAACAATCACAGATCGACTCGACCAAATATCTGGAACCAGCGAGTTGCGGTGTTCCTACTCGCTCGCAATCTGGATAAAATATTAGAAACATTTGCCTGTTTCTCACTCCTTAGCCGGACTCACTGGGATGCATCCGCTTCATCGTAAAACTGAATTCAATAGGTTAGCTTTTTGGATACGTGGGAAATTCTGGTATAGCATGCACTCTCTGAGGCAGATTTAACATTCCTTTCATAGTCCAACATTCCTTTATTTTTCCCGTAAGATAGATACAACGAGTCGACAAATCCCTGTTGATAATCTGACTTCCGTAACTGGTGCTGCCGATTTCCAGCAACTAATCTATTGCAAAAGGGTTCTTAATAGCTAGGGGATTTGCCGTAGGGAAAGCTATGCGTGGTCTGGGGAAATTGCGGCGCTCGCTAGGACTGTCAGTTCTGATGGCCGCGCTGCCGGTGTGCCTGGCACATGCGTCGGCCACTCTGTTGCTGGAGGAGCCTTACGGCAAGCTGGGATTCTTTACGGCCACGGGTCATGCCGCGGTTTATCTTTCTGGAGTGTGCGCGGAGACTCCGCTGGTGTTGCGGTCCTGCGCTCCGGGAGAGACGGGCGCGGTCATCAGCCGCTATGACGGAGTGGGTGGCTATGACTGGATCGCGATCCCGCTGATTCCTTATCTTTATGCGGTGGAGAAGACGGAAGATATTCCGCTATTTGTGAATCCGAAGATGGTTACGTTTCTTCGCGATCAATACCGGCGCAAGCATCTGGAAGTGGTCGCGCCAGATTTGAATGACGGAGAAACTCCGGGTGGCAACTGGTATGAACTGGTAGGCTCGGCGTATGACCGGGCGGCGTACGCCTTTGAAATTGAAACCTCCGCGGAGCAGGATGAGGCATTTATCAGCGCGTACAACGCGTCACGGAACCGTTCCCACTTCCATCTCACCTACCGCAACTGCGCCGACTTCGCGAAAGACGTAATCAACTTTTACTATCCGAAAGCGCTGCACCGCAGTGTGGTTGCCGACGTGGGCCTCACGACACCCAAGCAGATGGCGAAGACCCTGGTGAAGTTCAGCGGGCGACACGGTGAACTGGAGTTCTCGCGTTATGTGATCCCGCAGGTCCCGGGGATCGAGGCTCGCAGTGCGCCGGTACACGGAGTGGTGGAGTCGTTCTTCAAATCGAAAAAATATATTGTCCCCAGTGTGGTGGTGAGTCCGGTTTTTGCGGGGTCGGTGGCGGCAGTCTACGTGGGCACGGGAGCGGGGCGCTTCGATCCGGCGCGGAACGCGCGGGTTTATAACGCGGGGCGCAGCCTGGAACCGCCGATCGGAGCGGAGGATCGAAGATCCTACGAGATCGAACTGAATCATCTTGTGGCAGCTGACGTCTTCGCGCCCGCTCATGTGGAAAGAAGCCTGGGACGAATGATGACCAATGCCGCGCCAGGGCTTGACGTCGAGGGGCGTCCGGTGCTGCGCATGGGCGCTGGAGATGAAGCGGTGGACGTTGGGGTGGCGCCGGGCAACATCTTTGCGGAGGAAGCATCCGGACGATTCGCGCAGCAAATTCTCGAGGCCAGGCTGCGGGAGGAGTTGCGCCGGGGAAATCCGCCCAAGGTTTCCGAGAGCGATGTGGAACACGACTGGAGCCTGCTGCAAAAAGCTCTGGATATTTCTTCCGACGAGGAGGCAGCTGCGCGATCCGTCAAACCTTTGCAAGCGAGCTGGCCGTTACGCTGGATTCGCGCCGGCAACCGACCGTAAGCGATCCCATCCCAAGAAAAATTCCAGTCAGAAACAGCGGGCCCTCAACAGCGGGCCTTCGCGCTACTGATCCTGTTGCGGTTGCTGGGGTTGCTGCGGCTGTGGCCGTTGCGGACCCGGCAGACCGGCAGGCGGTGGGTAGATGCCCGGCGCTGGCTGGCCTGACTGTTGTTGCTGCTGCATCAGCATTTGGCGCTGCTGCATCTCCTGCAGCAATTGCTGTGGAGTTTTCACTCCAGGCTGGTCGGGAGCAGGCGCGGGTTCTTCCGCCTCGGCTGCGCTCTGATCGGCGCTATCGTCCGTGGGCTCTTCCGGGTCTGGTTCAGGAGCTTTGGCTACTGGAGCGGGGGCGCCGTTTTCAGCTGAGGCGGGCTGGCCAGCCGGAGTGTCCGGTGTCTTGGCTACCAAAACGACTCGCACCAAAGCATTCGCGTCGGAGGGCGATCCCAGCAAAATGTAGTTGAAACGCGATCCGTTCAGGAGTTCGGCCATCACTTCCCGGGCGGGCGCCGGCCCCAGGCGCGTGACTACGCGTTCGCTGGCGGTGGCGGGGATTTCGATGTCAGCTGAAGTATGCTTGCGGACGCTGCGCAGAATGTCGCCAAGGGTCGAGTTGGGGGCAACAATCGTGAGTAGACCATCCTCATAAGTGACCTGCGGAGCAACCGCCGGGATGGCATCGAGCGGAACCTGCGGCACCGGACCCTGCGTTCCCGAGGGCAGCGGAGGGGGTAAAGGTTTTTTCTTGTTGTGGTGTACGGGTGGGGTGTCCGCGCGTACCGCGATCGGCAGAGATACTACGGCCAGCAGCAGTAATCCCGTGACCTTCAGGTTAAAGCTCATAACAACTCCTGACTGCATGTCCTGACTGCAAGGCTCTCTATCCGGGAGACAGTAAGGTTCTAATAGCAATTCTAGCACTGCTTTTCGGGCCGAGCTTGCGTGTGCGAATATGCCAGCAAACCTGTACTTTATAGAACGTATTGACTTTAAGCTCTTGCGGACCGAGCTTTAATTTGGCGTCGGCGCGGGCCATGTGCAACTTCTTGCGCTTACTATGATTCCCATAGAGCGTACAATTTCTCCGATGGAGAAGAAAAGTGCTGAATGCAGGATGGTTTTTTAAAGCGCAGGTTAGGAACTTGGCCCTTGGTTTTGCGACCCTGACGGCGATGCTGGGCTGCGCAACGACTGTAATAGCCGAGAATTGCACGATTGCCAATGATATGGACGCGGCCACGCGAACCGCGCTCACGACCGCTGGGCAGCGGTATTTCGACCTACTGGCCAAAGGCGATTCGAACTCGCTTCGGCAAGCGGCGATCCCGAGCCTGGCTGCGGATTTCTCCGGGATTGAGACCACGGTGAAGGACAACCAGGGCGCGTTGGCGGGTTCGAAGGCGACGGCACGTCCACCGTTTTTGCTGGAAGCCGATGGCACGGCGCCGATTGCGCACGCGGAATTTTACTGCGGTGTTTTTGGCAGGAATGGCCAGACGGCGGACAGCGCGGCTTTCTACCTTAACAATCTGCCTCCGGGAAAGTATGGGGTGGTCATTCTTGACGTGTCTTCCGCGAAGAGTCCACACACAGTTTCGTGGATTCTGCAGCAGCTAGGTGCGGAATGGAAGGTGGGAGGCCTGTACGTAAAGGCGTCACAGATTGCAGGGCATGATGGTGATTGGTTCGAAAACCGGGCACGTGAATTCCATACGAAGGGACAGGCGCACAATGCGTGGTTCTACTATCTGGAAGCCCGTTCGCTGATTTCGCCGCTGCCATTTATGAGTACGGCGATCACCGACAAGCTTTACGACGAATCGCAGAAAGCGCAACCGGCCGATCTGCCCGCCGACGGGAAAACGGTAGACCTTCCGGCGGGAGCGGCGACCTACAAGCTGACGGAGCTTTTTCCTGAGTTGGTGGGCACTGATCTGGATTTGATCGTCAAGTATCAGGCAGCAGACGTTTCCAATACGAATGCGGCTTATACGAGCAACGTAGCGGTGATGAAGGCGCTGCTGGCGAAGTATCCGGAACTGAGAGACGGGTTCGCGGCAATCGTCGCTCGGGCGGTGGATCCGAGCGGGCGGGATTACGGGACGATGCTGGCGATGAAGGATATTAAGTAAGCAGTTAGCAGTTAGCAGTTAGCAGTTAGCAGTTAGCGGTCAGCGGTTAGTAATTCGTTCTTCTTCCAGCAGGCAGTCTTTTGGATCTTTGTCGTCGCGCAGGCCTAAGAATACGGGAGCGCGCAGCTTGGGGCCGGTGCCGCCGCTGGCTCCCTCTGTCCATTCTGCGTACTCGATTTCGGCTACCAGCTCGGGCTTTACCCAGGTTACTCTGCGCAACGCTTCGACGTCTCCGTAGAACGGCTTCTGCTTGGTCTCGCGTTTCTTCAGGAGCTGGGAAATTTCGGCTAACGATTCCTGATTGAATCCGCTACCCGCCTGTCCTACGTGAATCAGCCGGCCTTGCTTGTCATAGAGCCCAAGTACGATTGAGCCAAAATGGGCGCGGCTGCCTTCCGGCTGGGTGTAGCCGCCGATCACGGCTTCCAGCCGGTGGCGGATTTTGATCTTCAGCCACTCGCTGCTACGGCGTTCCTGATAAATGCTGTCGCGCTTTTTTGCCAGGATGCCTTCCAGTCCTTTCTGGCGGGCGATCTCGAACAGCGCTTTTCCCCGCCGCTCGTAGTGATCGGAGTAGCGCAGGAAATCTCCGGTGACCAGAATGGAGGCCAATTTTTTCTTGCGAATTTCGAGTGGGACGCGACGCCAGTCGAAACCATCGAGATAGAGCAGATCGAATGCGTAATAGAGGACGGGAACATCGGCATTGGTGGCGGTGCGGCGGCCACCGGGGCGGAAACCGGTGCGCTGCTGCATCAGGCTGAACGATGCCCTACCCTGCTCGTCGAGCGCAACGACTTCGCCGTCGAGGATTGCGTTCTTGGCTTTGACAAAATCTGGCAGATCTTTAAGCTCGGGATAGCGTGCGGTAAGTTCGTTCTGATTCCGCGAGACCAGCCTTACTTTTCCGCTTTCGATGAAAGCTACGGCGCGGTAGCCATCCCATTTGATTTCGAACAGCCATTCCGGTCCGTCGAAAGGTTCGTCGATGGCTGTGGCCAGCATGGGATAGATTTCGGTGGGCATGGGGCGCTTGACGGGCGCGGATATGGGGGACGAAGGGGCTTTTAACACAGGGGGCACAATGGATCCCGGGGTGTTCTTGGATTCGCTTGGCCTTGCCGTGTGTTCTTTAGCGGCCTCCCCGGTTATTTCTTTTGTTTTTTTTTAGCCGTCGCCGTCACCTTCTTGGCTGAGTTCTTTTTGTCCAGTTTCGCGACGGCGTCGGCCAGCCACGCTGCCTTCAACTTTCCTCGTCCAGAAGAGGGCCGGCTTTTCCACTCGGCTGATCCCGCATCTCCAGCGATCTCGGCCAGGCTGCGCTTGCTCAGGACCGATTCGTCGTACTCATCGATGTCGTAGCCTTCGACTTCGTAGTCGTCATGTTTTTTGATCAGCAGCCATTCGTTGCCTTTGCTCCCGGGTCGGCGGCCTTTCATCTTCACTATTGCGAAGTCGCCCTTCAATTTTTTACCGTCGAGGCGAAAATTCAGATCGCCTTTGGTCAGCATGGCGGCGGCTTCGGCTTCGGTGCCGGGCACATATTTCCCTTGCACCGGAATTGGGGAAAGGGGCTGCCATGTGCCCACGTCCCAAACCATCACGGTGCCGGCGCCGTAGTTGTTTTCCGGAATGATGCCCTCGAAATCGAAATACGAAACCGGATGATCCTCGACCTGCATGGCGAGGCGCTTGTCGGCGGGATCGAGCGACGGACCTTTGGGTACGGCCCAGGATTTCAGAACACCCTCCATCTCCAGGCGAAAATCGTAGTGCAGGCGGGTGG
Organism: uncultured Acidobacteriaceae bacterium; assembly: GCA_963818865.1. Classification (GTDB taxonomy): domain Bacteria; phylum Acidobacteriota; class Terriglobia; order Terriglobales; family Acidobacteriaceae; genus Sulfotelmatobacter. The sequence continues at coordinate 167,548 of CAWFTQ010000006.1, read as the reverse complement.
CGTCGTGCTTTTGGACTACGAAGCGGTGGCCGGCTTTGCTCTCAACTTTCGGCGGCGGCTCCGGCGTTTGTTCGAACTTGCGTTTTCGTTTGTATTCTTCCAGTGGCATAGAGAACATTATTTAACCACAAGAGTCACCCTCGCTTCGCTCGGGGCGGGCTCCATCGCAGAGAAAGTCAAAATCTTTAACCACAGGGAGCGCGGGGGACACAGAGTAAATCGAGGCGTCATGCTTTAAAATCCTTGCACCATGCAACGCGAATTTCCCGAGGTACCGCTGGTGGGCGTGGGCGCTATCATCATTGAAGACGCTCGCGTGGTGCTCGTGAAGCGGTTGCATCCGCCGCTGCAGGCCGAGTGGTCGATTCCCGGAGGCGTGCTCGAAGTGGGCGAACTGGTGCGCGACGCCGCCATCCGCGAGGCCCGCGAGGAAACTGGACTCACGGTGGACCCTGGCGAACTTCTCGGGGTCTACGACCGGATCCTGCGCAATCCCGAACAGCGCGTGCAGTATCACTACGTTTTGATTGATTTTCTATGCCGCCGGGTTGCGGGAGATTTGGCCGCCGCGAGCGACGCGGCGGAAGTCCGGTGGTTTACTCGAGAAGAGCTGCCTGGGCTGAAGCTCGCAGGGGATACGCTTGACGTAATCCGCAGAGGCTTCGCCAAGCTCAATAAAGCAATTTGATGTGGGCAGGCAACTAAACCGCTGTTTCGGCACATTTAGAAAAGCGCTTCCGTGCTGCCGCCTTCGGTTCCATCATCTTCCCACTCCGCATTACACGCGTGGCAATGCCAGGCGGGGCGCTGCACCGGCAGGGGCACGCGGAGGAATGCGCTTATGTAAGCGATGGGACGGTCCAACTCCTGGAAGTTCACATCCAGCGACTGGCACTTGGGACAGCGCGGCTGCTCGTAGAGGCCGATGCCCTGGACGTAGAGACCTTCGAGAATCGGTTCGTCGAGGAGTTTTTGCGCGTTGGCTGCGTCCGGGGCACGGACTTTGAGTTTGATGCCGCCGATGAAGTTTGAAATGAACCAGTCGAGGCGCACCAGGTTTTCGTCAGCCAGAAAACATTCGATGCCGGCCGATTCCAGGCTGCCCTTGGCCAGCAGCGCCTCCGGCAGATCGCGAAACTGGCGGATGGTCACGAGTTCGCGTACTTCCATTTCCTGCCGCGGCTCGGGAGCCGGATCGTCAGAACATTCCAGATGCCGCCGGTCCATCTCGTCTTCGAGCGCATCCCAGGCCAGCTCGGTGAGCGACTCCGCACTCCGGGCAAGCTTCTGCAGTTCTTCGTCCGTCATGCTGGCATAGTTGGCTGCCAGGCGGCGGCGTTCGCGCTGATCGTGCAAGTGAGACTCGTCCAGATAGGACATTGGGCAAGGATACTGCGAGTAGATGCAATCGGTAAAATGGCCGACAAAGAACGGGTGAGAGGAAATCTAAGAACTGCTTTCAGATTGCGCGCCGGAGTGGCGGCGGACAATCAGCAAGCCCACGAGAACGGCGCTGACCAGCATGATTACCCTTATATAGAGGCCGGCGTGAAAGGTCTGGTCGCCGGCGGCGGTGCGAAGAAGGCCTGACCCTGCGCTGATGGTGCAGAATGCGAAATAGAATTTCTCCATCCATCCGCGGGAAATGACGAGGAGCCAGAAAAGAATGGAGGAGACGATGGCGAAGATTCCGCAGAGAATCCAGGTGCCGGGGCGCACCGTGGAGGTTAACCAGACACCGGCGGCGGGAGTGGCCGCCACCATTTGCCGCACTGCAACCAGGAGGAACACGACGGAGTGCGCCAGGGCGACGATAGCGCGCTTGCGGTTGGTGAGAATGGAAAATCCGCCCATACGTAATCTACTGTAGCGAAAGTGGCGGGCTCGAGGCTGTGATCCAGATCACTGGAGAGCCGGCGGAATGGGGCGGTTTCCGGGGGTGATTTGCCTGGATTCCCTACTAAACCCGACCTTCCTTCCGGATCAGCAAGGCAAGTCTTGGAAACAAGAAGTGGCCGCCGGCATCATCTATCACATTGACCTGACAGGTGTAAAAGCCGGGTTTGAGCGATGCAAGTGGTACGTCCAACTGGAAGACAGCGGCTTTCCGTTCGCGCGCGTTCAGCTCGGTAATCTCGACCAGCGAACTCTCGTAGGTCTTGGTCTTTCCCTGAAAAAATGCGACGTTGGTCAAGAGACGGATGCCGGGCTTGTCGCCCCGGGCAGGATTCGCCACCGCCGGCCGGGCTGGATCGTAGACCTCATAGTAGAGAAGCAGATGTTGCGAGGCGGAGAACACGTGCGTGATGTTCGGAATAATCTCCGAACCATCGTGAACCAGCGGGTTCAAGTTCGCGCCCTTTTTTGCCGTTTGAGTCTGGCTGGCCAGCACTACGGAACTCATCTTGAGGGGCTGCGCCTTCAAGTCGGGCACGTCGATATCGGTTTCGAACGATCCCATGCGGCCGGTCTGATTCTCGCGCACGACAAACTTAAGGTGATACTTACCGCTCAGCAGGCTCATCCCAGTGTCATACTGGACATTCTTTTTTTGGACTTCCGCGGAGGTGTCCACCGCAAGTTTCACGGTGTCGCGAATTCTATTCAACGGATGGTGTCCGCTATCGAGCACCATTCCAATCACATCCAGGGTCGCCTTGTCGCGATCGCTGCTGCGGACAAAAGGAATCTGCGATCCGGGCACCACCAGCGAGATGGGAATAAAAAACTTGTTGCCTTCCAGGCGGAAGTAGGCGATGCCGAGATAGAGCGGCAAATCGGTGGCTGGCAGTTCGGAAGCTAGTTCCTCTTCCAGTTGCCGCTCCTTGTCGTCCTTCGTAGAATGCTTATAGTCCGCGGGCGCATAGTATCCGCGGCGATAGTCGATCTTCACCCCGGGAAGGTTGCTCTTCACGACGATGCGCCGGTAATGCCCGTCCCGTGCGGGGTTCGTGCTGTGATAGCCGAGAAGATAGTAAGTCGACGTATCCTGCTGCACGCCCTTGAAAATCTTGCTGAAATCGTTGGAGTCGAGAAAGGCGCGGCCGCCGGTGTCGCTGGCCAGCGTCACCAGCGTTTCCTGGGTGGTGAAATTGGAATTTAAGGCATTCAGTGTTGCCTGCCCGGAATACGCCGACACGCCGCGCAGGCTGGCATTCTGGGCTTCGCCGCCCGCCACCAGCGCCTGCAGGCCGCGCATGTCCATGGTGTAAATCGCCAGATTGGAGCGCACGGCTGCGTTAACCGCGGCACGCAACTCCGATTCATTCTCAATGCCGGTGCGATCCATACCGCTGGAAAAATAAATCAGCGACTTCTTCTGCTGAACGTAAGACAATTTTTCCGCCACCGATCGCAACGCTTCCAGTCGCCGGTCGGTATTGAAGATGTTGTATTCCGTATCGTCGGCGGTGAATGGCTGACCGGAGTCGGGCGTGCCCTCGGTCGTGCCCGTGGTACCTTCCTCAAAACCCTGGCCGCTGCCGGAACTGAATTGCTCTAACTGTTTTTTCAACAGGGCGCGATCTGTAGTGAAGTCCTGATTCACTTGCAGCGAACTGCCGAGCGAAACGATCGAAACCAGGTCTGCGGGCGCCATTTGTGCATCGACATAGTGTTCAGCAGACGTGACCGCGTGGTCGATTTCGTCCGGTTCCATGGCGGAGAGATCGAAAAACAAAACAATCAGACGGCGATCTTTAAATTGCGCGGCCGTAGACTGAGTGGCAAAAACAGGCGGAACTGGCGCAGATGGAGCGCCGGGCAACGGCTTAACCTGCGTCACATCCGGCGGCGGCACGGCATCGACGTTTTCCACATCAAACGAAACCACCTTCTGCGGCTTATTGTCCTCAAGAATCGTGAAGTTTTCCGGTTTTAATCCCTGGACAAAGTTTCCGCTCTTGTCCCTTACCGTCACATTCACCAACACGAGATCCGACTGCACGTGGATGAGGTAGTCCGATTCCTGTTGCGAGGGCGATGTGGTACACAGGATTACAAGCGTCAGCAGTACCACAATCACTTTGCCGGCGAAGCGCTTTGGCTTGGCAGTCATGGCGAACCTCTTTGACAGCGTCGTACTAAAGCAGATCCCCTCAGAAACGAAATCGCGATGTAATCGTGAACTGTCGCATAGCTCCAACTGCCGTAACCCGGCCAAACGTAGGCGAGGTCACGCTGGTGTCAATCGAGGAGTAGTTCGGTATGTTGAAAATGTTGGTGGCCTGGGCGCGAAACTCGAGCATGCGCGATTCTTTCAGCGGAACGATCTTGGTGAACGCCATATCAAACACCTTGCTGCCCGGGCCGATGATGCTGTTGCGGCGGGCGTTGCCGTATTGTCCCTCGGGAGGAGCAACAAAGGCAGCGGTATTGAACCATTCTGCAGCCGAGGGATGGCCCAGGCTCACGGATTGCCCGGGAACCACATCGGGACGTAGCGTACCGTTCGTGCCTGCATTCACGTCCTGGATGTTTCCCAACAATCGTGGGGTAAAGGGCAGGCCGGACGCAATCGTCCAGTCGCCGCTCCATTGCCAGTCGCCAAAAACCGCGCGCCAGGGTGTGTTGTCGGTGAGCCAGCGCTTGTCGTGACCGAAGGGCAACTCCAATAAATAATCCGCGGTGAACCTATGCGTCTGGTTGAAGCTGGAGAGCCCGCGTTCCGCCGACAGATCGAAGGGGTCCTGCGCGACGTTCGACGCACCCGCCGACGCACTGCCGCCAGCGCTCGAGGAACTGCCGCCTCCGCCGCCCGCGGCCGTACCACCTGCGCCCAATCCAGGAGTGTTCGAGCCGGAAGTCGCTCCCGCACCGATGGAAGACGCATCATCCAGCGCTTTGGAAAATGTATAGATGCCACCAATGGAGAATCCGTGGGCCAACCGCTTGCGCAGACGCACCGAACCGGCGTTAGCCTCGGAATCCGCCACCGAGGTTTCGTAAGTAAAGGCTTGAACACCGGAGATGCGAATGCCGGCTGCGGTCCGGTTCGGTGCTTCCAAAACGTCCAGGTCGGTTCCCTTGGTTCCGGTGTAATCGATATTCAGCAGCAGAGTGGGACGAATTTGCTGTTGAACGTCCAGATTGCGAATCTGCACATAGCCCAGCCGGTAATTCGGATTCGCCGCATAATCGTTGGTGATGCCGGCTGGAGGCGGGAATCCATTCTGCAGCGTCAACTCTCCAGGAGTTGTCTGAATGTTGGTCGCCGTCGTAGAAAATGGGGGCTGCAAAGCGAGTTGCTGCGCGATGCTTTGATAGGCGCCGGTGTTGTAGTTGATGCCGTAGCCGCCGCGCACTACGGTTTTCGGAAATGGCTTCCAGGCAAAGCCGATGCGTGGCGCGAAGTTGTTGCGATCGGGCCGCACCAGGCTGGTCGGCAAGGGGCCGCTGTATGGACCCGCCTGGCCGGGTAGAATGGGCGTCACCGCCGGCACCAGCGCAGGATTATCCACCAGCACACCGGGAGACAAGTCAAGATTCGCAATACGATTGTTTTCTTCCGTGAGCGGCGAAACATACTCGTAGCGGACACCGAGATTGAGGGTCAGGTTGGCGCGCATTTTCCATTCATCCTGGGCGTACAAATCCCAGTAGTTGCCGTGGAAGTGGTCGCTCTGACCGAACTGCTCGGAAGTCTGCTGCGGCAAGCCCAGCAGGAAATCGGCAAAGTCATATCCGGTACCGGTCTGGGGTTGGCCATTGACGACGGCCTCAGTATTGAGGCCGGTAAAGATGAACGAGCCGCGCGGGCTGCCGTCGGTCTCTGTGTTCACCTGTACGCGGCGATAATCTCCGCCCCAACGCACGGTGTGCTTGCCGTGATTCCAGATCACATTGTCGGAGAAGGTATACGTCTGGGGCCTGGTCAATTGCGGAGTCGTGTCCTGAAGGCTGGCGAAATTTGTGAAGGAGAGATTCGGCAAGCCCCAGTCGAAGGGATTTTGCGAGACACCCGTGATCCCGAGCGTACCGGTGATGTTGTTGTTGAAAGCGTACAGATTCTGCGTGCGCGTGCGGCTCCGGTTGAAGTCCGCGCGGACAATATTGGTCAGCTTTCCGATGCTGCGCGTGTAGGAAATGGGAATATCAAAGCTGCGCACCGATGTGCTGCCGCCAACACTGGGAAACGGATTCGTCAGAACGCTGCTGGACCCGTGGTAGTGGAAGCCAAACGTAAGGTTATTGCGCGGAGCATTGCGGCCTCCGCCACGGCGGCCGCGCACCGGCGCCGCTCCAAAAGAGCGATTCAAACGTATGTTAAGGTCATCGCTGTCGCTGTTGGCGGAGGTAACGTAGTGGAAGTTTTGATAATTTCCTGGCAAATTCGGCAAGGGAATATATTGCAATAATCCTTGCGCGGCCGGGTTGATTTGCGGAATCGTGTTGTTGGCGTATTCGGTGGTTGTACCGGGAACAAAAATCTTGACTAGCTGTCCCGACGTGTATAAGGTCTGCGAGAAATTTCCCTGCCGCTCCAGCAGCGTGGGCACCGTCGAAAACTGATCGAAAGGATTTTCGGCGCGCTTGCCGTTGTAATTGATGAAATAAAAAGTCTTGCTGCCGCCGTGATAGATGTGGGGGATATTCAGCGGCCCACCTACGGACCCTCCAAAACTATTCTGCAGATATTCCGGTTTTTCCGTGGGCTGTCCGGTGAGCGAAAATGGCGACGCATTAAGGGCGGAATCGCCAGCGGCATAGTATAACGAGCCATGCGGGCGATTGCTGTCGAAGCCGCGGCGTCCAAAAATCATCGCACCTCCGCCGCCCCCGCCAAATCCTCCACCTCCCGGACCACCGAAACCGCCGCCACCACCGAAGCCTCCGCCCTGTTGGCGAGCGTCGTTGAAGCGCTGCTGCATTTCGTCAGCGCTCATGGCATTGAATGAATTGGACGTGTTCCCTGCAACCGCCACAGATTCCGTTGCACTATCCGACGCAATTCCGGGGACAGGCATACCGGATGGCACAACATCGCTCAAGGAGCCGCTGGCTGCATCCTGCCCGGCACCACTCTGAAATACGGAAAGGTTTTGAAAACCACGTCCGCCGCCCGCATTCGCCTGCCGCTGTTCGTTGTGCGCTGCGCGTTCCCGCGACAGAAGAATCAGTTCAAAGTTTGCCAGCACGTCCTGATGCGCGGCGTCGAACACCACTCGACGCGTGCTCGCGGCAAACGCCGACATCTGGACCTGTACGGTGTATTGGCCGTCAGCGGGAATCCGCAAGCGGTAAGTGCCATCCACATCCGTCCATGTAGTGACTGTTTCCTTGGTTGCCGCATTTGCCGCGGAAACCGCGGCGCCGGGAATCGGCATGTTGCCGGATTTCACCACGCCGTGAATGATTCTGGTTTCTGTCGCTGGCGTTGTCGCTGTCGCAGTCGCTGCCGTTGCAGTTTGCGCTCTTAGTGGATGAGGATGAAACAGGACTGCAGCGAAGAGCAAAACAAATCCAAAGACGGGCGCAGGAGTCGTTCTACGCTTCATCGTTATCATTTGAAACTGAGGACCGGTAAAGCTCATAGGATTGGGCCAGCGTTCCGCGCCATGTTTATCGGATGATATCTCGCCCGCGCGGCAAGCACTGTAAACTTTTGTGGCATGCTCGCTGGTCTCAGATTAAAACTGCCATTCGTAAAGTTATGCAAAGATTGGTCAGATCTCTGTTTCTTGCGCAACTAAGGGTGCATAATTTCGTTTATAGATTCAGATCGATTGCTTAGAATAAGGAGATTCCATGCTTAAGAAATACTTGCTTGTTCTCGTCGCAGCCGGCGCCATCTCAGTAGTTGCGCCGTTCGCCGCGGCTCAGGATAGCCAGTCCAATGATCAACCACCCTCGCAGGAAGCCAATGGAGGCCATCACCACGGTCCACCCGATCCCGCCCGGCGCACCGCGGAACTAACCAAACAACTCAACCTCACGTCCGACCAGCAAGGAAAAGTATTGAGTGCTCTGCAGTCCGAACATTCTCAGATGGAGAGTTTGCACCAGGATAGTTCTCTTTCCCAGCAGGATCGGCACGCGAAGATGGTGGACATCCGCAAAGCTACCGACTCTCAGATTCGCGAACTGCTCGACTCGAATCAGCAGAAGAAGTGGGACGAGATGCAAGCCAAGCGTGAGCAATGGATGCAGAATCGTCGCGGAGGGCCGGATGCGGGTTCAGGCCAGCAGCCACCGCAGTAATAGCTAGCCGCACTCCCTCGGCAAAACGGATTTGCGCTTTTCTCGCGGACCCGAGAATTAACCGATAAGAAGTGGCCGAGGGACCGTGTTGGATCCCAGGAAAGGTTTCCGTAGACGACAAACGGCCCGCAAGCTACTAAACTTGCGGGCCGTCCGGTGGACTGTTTGGGATTGACCAAGAGGTGGTCACTCTACGTGGCCTCTCACGGCAACTCCCGGGTCATGGACTGAAGACCGGGCCGAAGCCCCAGGTCGGAAGCCTTCGCGCGACCGACGCGATGCATCCATCCGTAATCACCGGCTAGTGTGCGGGCTGTAGCTGCGGCGCATCGTGATCTGTTCTTGCTTGACACGATTGCGTCCGAAGCCCCGCTTAGAGCAACCAGCTCTAAGTCTCAGCCACCTCACCTGGTCTTAGACTCCCACAACGTATGCCACAACAATCAGAACTTGTCATTCGACCACCTCCTTTCCGGTGTAATCGCAGATTAGTACGAAAACCTGTGCAGCGTCAACCGGCACGAAAGTGGGTGTCGAGAGTGGCAACGTCAAAACCTGACTTTTGTCACTCCCCCGATCAAACGGGAATATGCTGCAGATGCGCCCTGCCCCGCGCGCTTCCAGGGCGGACTACAGACCTGCTACGCGGCTCATGATTGCATTGACGCGAAGATGCCTACAAGCTATGATCATAGAGTGCGATGAGCGCAGCAACTCCAGATCGGGTGAGCGACAGAGAAGTCCAGGCGCGGGCGAAGATGGCTGGCTTTATTGACTCTGTTATTGACACAATTGAGTCAACCCCGGCGAACCAGGAAACAGCGAAAGACGGCAAGAAGCCTACTTCCCGCGCAGAGCGTCCTGCAACGCGCTAGCGTGTTTCTTGAATTCCGCAATCAACTGATTTTTCACTTCTGTTGGTAAGTGTGCTCCATACTTTCCCAGGAGCCGCTTGAAAGCTGCAAGGTCGCCTCGCTGCCCTGCGGCGTGAAACTCTTCGACAATTTTGCCCGCTAACTTCTCGTCCCGAGGTTTGGGGTTCTTCATTCCTCGTATTTTACCGTCTCCTCTATCGTGCTGCCTTTACCGGCGGAGTCGTGCCCCTTCCTAGACGTTCTTCCGCGGGTAGTCTTGCCACCGCCGTCTGTGCGTACCGAGTGCATGCCGAGAGTATCAACCCTTCATCTGTTAGCTTATCTTCAACAATCGAAATGACGATGGGAAACGCGACAAAGTTCTCCACTGTGCGAGATATTCTTTACCAGCGGTGTCCGCGCTGCCGCGAGGGAAACATTTTTCGCTATTCCATCTTTCGGGGATTTCCCAAGATGCACGAGCGCTGCCCGGTCTGCGATCTCAAGTTCGAACGCGAACCGGGTTACTTTCTGGGAGCGATGTATGTGAGTTACGCGTTGGGTCTGGTGACGGTCACGATCTTCGCCGCACTGCTGTGGTGGGCAACGGGCTGGTGGATCACGACGGACACTATCTGGGCCGTAGTGTTGTTCCTGCCGTTTGCGCCTACGATCACACTTTTTGCCCGCGTGCTCTGGATTTATCTTGACCAGACCGTCGATCCCGAACTGCCTCCGCAGTAAGCATTCCCACGTTATAATTGCAGACTTACAAACCTTTACCTCCAATTTGCGTATCCACTTGCAACCCGCTCGCGTGTGTCCGCGTTCTTATCTGTTCGTAGCCACGCCGGTCCGAATCCGTGTGCAGAACTTTGCTCCGATTCCTGGGACGTGTTCCCGGGACCCGATCCTGGGACTTGGACCGCAAGAATGGGCAGTTGCTAAAAGGAAGAATATCGAAATGACTCGTTTGGCGGTCGCAACGATTACTGTGATTACCCTGCTAGCTACGTTCGCATTTGGCCAGGACTCCGTACCAAAAGTGCAGGTGTTTGGGGGATATTCCCTGGAACACGCGGATCTCGGCGGGCTGAAAGCTCAGGTCCTGAATGTGGATCTGCTCCAGCATAATGGCCCGTTCGCGACGACCAACAACTTCAACGGGTGGAGTGCGGAGGCGCAGTACAACGCCAACCACTGGTTCGGAGTTGTCGCGGATTTTGGCGGACGGTACGGTAGTCCGATCATATCTGCGAGCAACCTCACGCTGGACGGGCTTCCCAAGGGCACCGGCTATTCGTTTCTGGTTGGACCGGTGGCCTCATTCCGGGGCAAAACAAGATTCACGCCCTTCATACACGCCCTGTTCGGTTTCGACCGAATCAGCCTGAGCGGGAGCACGATCACGGGAGGGACGTCTCCGGTGTCTGCATTAGCTACAACGTACACCGATGCGGCCGTGATGCTGGGAGGCGGAGTCGATTTCAAAGTCTCGCGGCATTTTTCGATTCGGCTGGCGCAGTTGGACGAGTTCTATACCACACACAATTTGAATGACTTCTACGATAACGTCTTCGATACGCAAATGTTCTACGGCCTCCCGACTCACGAACACAACCTGCGAGTCTCCAGCGGAGTAGTTGTACGCTTTTGAGGGGAGATTTCTAGGGCAGGCCGAAGGTGTACAAGGCGCTTCCGGCAGAGATGGCCACGTATTCTCTTCCATCGACCGCGAAAGCCATGGGCGCGGCATAGACTGCGCCGCCCATCTGGAAATGCCACAGTGGCTTGCCGGTGGCGGCCTCGAGCGCGATGAAGTTTCCTTCAGCGTCGCCGGTAAATACCAAGCCGCCAGCGGTTGCGAGGGCGCCCGACCATGTGGGCGAGGTGTGCTCGAATTTCCACTTGATCTCTCCGGTCGCGGGATCGATCGCCTTCAGGAATCCGCGATAGGGCTCGGCCTCTTCTGATGGAAAGTATGCGCTCCCGTAGTAAGCATGGCCAGCCTCGTAAGGCTGCGGAGCCGTGCTGAAAATATCGCACTGATCGCGGGCGGTAACGTAGAAGAGCGCCGTTTGTGGATCGAACGCCGGAGCCATGAAGTTGGTCGCGCCCAGCGCTCCGGGACAGACCGTGTGCCCCTCGAGAGTTGGAGACGCTTCTTTCGTTGCCACGGGACGGCCTTCGGCATCTTTGGTATCGCTCCAGGTGGTCTTGCCGTAGGCCGTCGCGGAAATAAGTTTGCCGGTCGCGCGATCGATCACGTAGAAGTATCCGTTGCGATTCGCCTGCGCGATCAGATGCCTGCCACCGGAATTGATGATTACCGGGACCTGGGTAGCGTCCCAGTCATGCTCGTCGTGCTTGGTGAACTGGAAATACCAGTTCATCTTTCCCGTGTCGGCATTGAGGGCAAGCAGCGAATTGCTGTAGAGATTGTCGCCGGCGCGGCCCTCGCCGCGATTGGAGGGAGAAGGATTTCCCGTCGGCCAGAAGATCTGGTTGGTTACCGGATCGTAGGTTCCGGTATTCCACGCCGGAGCGCCGCCGATTTTCCACGAATCGCCCTCCCAGGTTTCGTGTCCCGGTTCGCCCGGTCCGGGCACGGTGTAGAAGCGCCATTTTCGTGAACCGGTCGCGGCATCATAGGCATCGATGAATCCGCGCACTCCATACTCGCCTCCCGAAACGCCAATGACGATGAGATTTCTTACCGCGAGCGGTGCGACGGTAAAGCTGTATCCGGTGCGATAATCCGCGGCGACGACATCCCAGATAACGTTGCCGGTTTTGCTGTCGAGCGCGATCACGTGGGCGTCGAGCGTTCCCAGAAAGACTTTGTCGTCCAAAATAGCGAGGCCGCGATTCACCCGCCCGCAGCAGGGACGAATATCCCCGGGCAGTTGATGTTGATACATCCAGATGGGGCGGCCGGTGCGGGCATCGAGCGAGAAGGCACGGTCGTCTTGCGCGGTGGCGTAGAGAATACCGTCTACGACCAGCGGCGTATTCTCGTCCTTGCCGGTTGCCCCAGTCTGGTAGACCCATTTCGCGGTCAGGGAGTGCGCGGTGGAGACGCTGATTTGATCGAGGGGGCTGAAGCGACGTCCCGAGTAATCGCCAGAATATGTCAGCCAGTTCTGTGGCTCCTTGCCGGAATTCAGCAGCCGCTCGAATGTGACTTGCGAGCTAGCCGGCGAGGTGAGAACGGCGCAAGCCAGGCAGATTGTCAACAGACCAACGAAGATTTTACGGACTCTTATTTTGCGGACGTTCATTTCGTCCCCACGCTGGTCAGGTAAGTGACAATGTCATCGAGGTCTTTGTCGCTGAGAAGATCGGGATTGTATTGCGGCATCAGCGAGTCCCGGCTCTTCTGGAAGGAACGTAGTTTTTCTTTTTCCAGCAGATAGATTTGCCCGCTGGAATCCATGATCTGCACGCTGAAATTGTCTTCGTTCAAAGCCACGCCCTTGATTTGTTTTCCGTCCGCGGTGACCACGGTGATGGTTTCGTATTCCTGGGGAAACTCTTTCGTGGCTTCGGTCAAACCCCAGGCAAGACGACGGCTGGGATTGCGCACCGAATCGATGAGAGCCGCTCTGGTTCGCGAGCCGCCGACAGCCGTAAGCTCCGGTCCTACGCGTCCGCCCTTGCCCTCAACCATGTGGCAGAGCGAACAGTTCGCGTCGCCATAGAAAAGTTCTTTGCCGTGCGCAGCATTGCCGATGGGTTTCGCTGGAGCTTTTAGTTCTATGCTGCGGATGTAAGTGATGATCTGCCAGATCTCTTCGTCGGTCATGCCGACGCCTTGACCGTTGGTTCCGTTGGCGGGCATGACGGTGCCAGGAATTCCATTGCTGATGACCTGAAACAATTCCGCATCGGAATGCGCGTGTTTCTTTTGTGCGCGGGTCAAGTCGGGCCCGCGTCCGCCGCCGTGTGCGCCCAGGCCGTGGCATAGTGCGCAGTTGATGCGGAATTCGAACTCTCCCGCCTTCGCCGCCTTGGCATCTCCTGCATAGGGATTGTGATCGTCCGCGGCGTAGGCCGCGGTTATGGCCAGCATCAGGAACCCTGCACAGAATGATGCTACGAGGAACCCCCGCCGCTGCGGGCGTGAAGGCATGAATTTCCTCTTGCCCCACTCGGCCCGCTGAATCGGCAGAGACATAAAAATCACCTGTCAGGGAATTTGCCGCATTCTACGCTACCCGGCCGGAGGCGTGCCTCTGGAAAACGTGGAATTACCCCGGTCACATAGACTTACCCCGCCGTACACGTCCGGAAGGTATCTGGGGCCGATACTCTGGCACTCCTAGACTTAGGATTCATCTCCACAAAGGGCGTGACGCGTGCTCAAGAAGGCCGGACTCTTCGGTCTGTTATTCCTCGTCGGTGCCGGCCTCGGGCTGTTCACCGGATGGAAACCCTCGTCGACACGCGAGCGCTTGCGCGAGGGGCGCCCGTTCGGCGATCCCGCAGGGAGAGATTTTCTCAAAACCTATGATTTGATGGCTCGCTTGTGGGAGGTCAACATGGGTTCAGCGATGAGGCTTCAAGATCCAAAATACGGACCGGAAGGCCGACGGGAATCATTGAACCTGCTTCTGGATATCGCGCGGAAGAGCAGGCCGGAGGTGACAGATCCCGCCACACTTACTCTGATCGACGTGGAAACCGGCATCACTTATGTCCGGCTTGCAATGGTAGAAGAGGCTGCGGGCAACTTGCCTGCATCCCAAACCTGGATGCAAAAAGCACAGACTACCTTGAAGCAGGCAGGGTGGAAGGACTATTCAGAGGGGCACCCGAAAAAGCTTGTGCAGGCAATGAACGAGCAAGACGCTTGCGAGCCCTCGCGGTAAGCATTGAGGAGCACATGAAAACGCTGAAGTTCTGCGGCATTGCGGTGTCATCCGGTCTCCTCGTCGGAGTCTTAGTCGGTTGGCACTTTGGGAGAACCATCACGGATGGACGGCTAATGTGGGAGGAAATGCTCGCCGGGGCCGGTCACGGGCAGCTTGCCCTCTTGCAGTACGATCAAGCCGATCCTGAACACGCCCGCCAAGCCCTGCTGAGTGACACAAATTTCTCAAAATCGCTTGCCAAACTACCGAGCGCACAAGGGGATAAAGCACTCCTGATCGATACCGGACGAAATTACCTGAGGCTGGCGGCCCTTGAGCAACTCGCTGGCAACGCCAGTCTCTCCCATCAATACGTGCTCAATGCTCAGGAGAGCTTCAGAAGTATGGGCCGCGACATTCCGGAAGAAAAGCTCAACCAGGAAGTCGCAAAGATCACGGCGCGTGCCCAGCCAAATCGCCCACCGTCGTAAAGTACCCCCGTCGTACATGACCGCAGGGTATCTGGGACCTACACTGAAGGGTCTCTACACTTAAGATCCCCTATCAGCAAGCCGATCTTCATTCAGGCATAGGAGTTTTTGTCCGTAGGCGGCAAGTTACTGATAACTCAGCCCTTCCAGTGGAAGGCTTGGGGTTGGGGAAGACCCACATGGGCGAGCACGCGATAGGCGAACTCGCGAGCCATGTCATCTAAACTGGCCGGCCGGTAGTAGAAGGCCGGGATGAGGGGGAAGACGGTGGCCCCGGCATCGGCGGCCCGGTACAGGTTGCGGATATGGATTTTATTGAGCGGCGTTTCGCGGACGCAAAGCACCAGCGGACGCTTCTCTTTCAGGCAGACGTCGGCGGCGCGCTCGATCAGGTGCGAGGCGATGCCGTTGGCGATGCGAGCCAAAGTGCCCATGCTGCACGGGATCACGATCATGGCGTCGGCGGGATAAGAACCGCTGGCCACGTTGGCTCCAATGTCAGCGTTCGATTGCTCTTGAATTTTGGACGAGATGTTTGCCGAGCTGCGAACTGAAGTTTTCGTGGAATTGCGTGGCGAGGCCTTTTCGTGGGCAACGCTATCGGCGCTGGAAAGGAGCTGGCCGACGAGATTCGAACGTCCCTGAATGTCGAGTTCTTCGGCCAGGACGCGCCGGCCGGAGTCCGATGCGATGAAGTTTACGGTCTGAACGCGCGCATCGTGCTCGACGGCCAGCAGTAGTTGGCGGAGGAAAATCGATCCGCTGGCGCCGGTGGTCGCGATGGTCAGATTTTGTGGTGGATGATTCGGCAAGGCTTCTCCGGCGAGGCGACCGAAAGGTCACCCCGAAGTTGGAGCATAGGGAGTGGATGAACAGGAAGTCAAGGCGAAGAGGGGAGAGCTAGAAGCTTAGGAGGCAGTAGTTAGCAGCTGCTTATGGCATCTACGGCCAATTTGCGATCTCGGCGAAGCGCGGCGCAGTTGCACGCGCTGGCCGGAGTGGAGCGCGAAATTCGCGCGCAGGATTCGCACAGCCGCCGCAAATATCTTCGCGAGTACACGCAAGCCTTCACCGGCTACGATTCTATTGTGGACCGCCAACAGATTCAGGCCGCTGTGAACGCAGCCGACATGGTTCTGATCGGGGACTATCATGCCCTGCCCGCCGCACAGCGTTACGCGGCGTCGCTGATCGAACAGCGCGCACTGGCGGGTGACCGCCCGGTGGTGCTGGGAGTGGAAACCATCTTCGCGCGCGATCAGCACATCCTCGAGGAATGGTGGCGCCGGGAAATTGACGAGAACGAATTGCGTCAGCGCATCCGATACGACCTGGACTGGGGATACGATTGGACGCCGTTCTACGAATTGCTGGTGGCAGCGCGCGACCACGGGGAGGGCGTCTACGGGCTCGATTGCATGCCGCGGGAGAATCTGCGAAAGATCGGAGCGCGCGATCGTCATGCGGCTGCGAAGATTGCTGAAATCCGCGAGCGCCATCCGGGAGCGGCAATCTTTGTGCTATTCGGCGAGTCGCACCTTTCGCCGGGACATCTGCCGCGCGTGTTGCGCGAGCAAATGCCCGCTGCCAAAATTCTGACGGTGCTGCAGAACGTGGACGCGCTGTATTGGCGCGCTGCCGGGGAGCGAGTGGACAAGGTCGAAGCGGTGCGCGTCCGGGATGATGTCTTATGCGTCTTCAATGCGACACCGCTGGAGAAGTACGAAAGCTACCGGCTGTTTCTGGATCAGTGGAGCCGCTGCGACAGTGGTCCAGACTACGCGCCGTCGATCTACAACCTGGTCGATAGCCTGGCCAGCTTTCTCGAGATCAATCGCTATTCACCGCACAATGGCACGCAGCCGAAGTTTCTGGTCGACATGCTGCCGGAGGTTCACGGCAAATCGTCGGATGCGATGGTGCGCCGCCTGCTCTCGCGCAAAGCCATCAGCGGACAGCAACTTGAAAGCATGCTGGCGAGCGTGGAAGAACGCGGAAGCGCTTATTTCCCGGAGCTGAATGCGTTTTGTATCCGCGAATTTCAATTGGTACATGCGGCAGAGGATGCCGCCCGCTTTCTGCATCACGCGTGCCGGGGTCTGCCGAATCGGCTAAACGGACACGGCATGACCGGCACGCATGAAAAGAACAATGCGCCTGCGGCAATGGATGCCTTCTACACCCGCGTCATTGAAAATGCCGCCGCTTACTTTGGCTCGCGAGTGCTCTATCCTGCAAGGCTCGCGCCCGACACGGATGCCGGCTTCACGCTGTCGCGCGCCGCATGCGAAAGGGCCGCGCTGGCCGCCATCCGCGCCGATGATGAAAAGTTTGATTCGATCACACGAGAATGGGGATACCGCCTGGGAAGCATGATCTACGATGCCTATTTGTCGGGACGGGTGAAGCCCCGCGGATTGCGCCGACTGTTTCTGGCTCACCTGAACGAACCTGGGCTCGCCCGCAAGGTTTGCGTCGCAGTGATTGCACGGCTTCGTTCCGCCGCCCGCGGCGCGCACGCATAAAAAGCTCGGATGGGTTCGCGGATGCTAATCTAGACTGCGCTTGGCTGAATGCTGAGCGCTGACTGCTGAGTGCTTCCGTGAACGCTGAATCCATCCGCAAATTGTTCGGGCAAGTGCGGCGAGGCGAGATCGCGCCCGACGACGCAGTCGAGCGGCTGCGTCATTTACCGTTTGAAGATCTGGGATTTGCCAAGGTCGACCACCATCGCAGGCTACGGGCGGGCATGCCCGAGGTGATTTTCGGAGAGCGGAAAACTCCGTTGCAGGTGGCAGAGATTTTTGCGCGGCTGGCGAAGCATGGCGGCAACGTTCTCGCCACCCGCACCGATAAGAAGCAGTTTGCCGCGGTAAAGAAAAAAGTGCCCCGGGCGGAATATCGCGAACTAGCGCGGGCGATTGTGCTGCGGCAGGACGCGCAGATCTATGGCAAAGGAATGATTGCGGTCGTCTCGGCCGGTACGAGCGACATCTCCGTTGCCGAGGAAGCTGTGGTGACTGCGGAACTGATGGGCAACACAGTGGAGCACTTTTACGATGTGGGGGTCGCGGGAATTCATCGTCTGCTCGCCAATCGTGAGGCTCTGATGAAAGCCCGCGTGGTGATTGTTTGCGCCGGCATGGAAGGCGCGCTGCCCAGCGTCGTCGGAGGCCTGGTCGGCGTGCCGGTGATTGCCGTGCCCACCAGCGTGGGTTATGGCGCGTCGTTCAAAGGACTCACGGCACTGCTCGGGATGCTGAATTCCTGCGCTTCGAATGTCAGCGTGGTGAACATCGATAATGGATTTGGCGCGGGGTACGTGGCGTCACTGATCAACCGACTGTGAATAGTGACAAAGGCGCGGGTTTGCGCCGCGCCTTTGTCACTGCAACTTCGATCACATCCCAGGCTGGCCCGAATCTTTCTCCACGACCAGTTTATTTTCTACGCTGAAGGCACCGAAGAGTTGGTTGGCTCGAATGCCGGCGACGGTTTTGTCCATGGTGCTATCCACCGAGCCGTAAAGCGTGACGTGACCGTTATCCACGATGATGCGAATCGGCCGCGCGGGATCGATGGCGTATCTGCTCAGCACAGAGTCGCCATAGATGGCGCGGGCCGCACGCAGGCGCAGACCATCGTCCATCGGCGAGACCGGTTCCACCGAGATGTTCGCAATCACATCTTTCACTCCGGGCATGTTCTGGATGTCGGCGAGAGCTTCGTCGCGGCCAACGCCGGTTCTATCCTGCCCTTCCACGGTAACGACGCCATCCTTCACGTTCAGCGCGAAGTAGTCGAACGTGATGTCGTAGCCGGCGCGCACATACCGCAACTTCCGGGCCAGTTTCTGCTCCAATTGCGGGTCGGGCACATTCGGCCCTGCAACCGTGATCAGGTTACGCACGCCTTGCACCTTCGCGGCTTTGCGCGCGAGTTTGGCGGCATCCAGTTTGCGCTGATAGAGATCGACCGTACCCGTAAGGGTTACAATGCCGCCTTCCGCGCTCGACCGTATGTCGTGGAATTGATTTCTTGCCGCTAACTTTTGGGTCAGCGTAGTTTGAATTTGGTTGTCGTAGCGCGTTTCTTGCTCCGTTTGAGCGACGAGTGTGGCGCTCAACAGCGCCGCAGCCAGCGTCGCACTCACCGTCTTCAAGAGACCTTTCTTTTTCGTTCTATTCATTCTCACAGGTCACCTCCGACCCAATTTTGACGAAACTTTACGAACTAACCGCCTGGTTAATTCCTTCGATGCCGACATGCAGGCGGAAGATGCTTGGAAGAGGGATGGGCAGCGAAGCAGGGTCGGCGCGCAACTTTGTCACGCCAGCCGGGTTAAATTATGTAGCGAGTGCGTTTAGCGGCGGCTTCGAGTGCGAGTGGACCGCGCGCGAGCAGTAGTACTTCCTCGGTCAGCACTGGAGTTACCGAATACGCGCGCGAAGATCTTATCCACATTTTTCAACTGACGGGGCAGATCAAATGCATATTCGATCTGCTTGCGGGGGACTTTTTCCGTGATTTCCTTGTCGGCCAGCACCAACTGGTGAAAGTTCAGACCTTCTTTCCATGCCCGCATAGCATGCGATTGGACCAGGCGGTAGGCGTCCTCGCGAGAAACTCCGTGCTCCACCAGATCGAGCAGAAGCTGGCCGCTGAAGATCAGGCCGTGCGTGCTTTCCAGATTGGCCAACATGCGTTTGGGATAGACGAACATGGTCTCAATCAGGTTGACGGTCTTATTGAGCAGATAGTCCAGCAGTGTGGTGGAGTCGGGCAGAATTACACGTTCGGTGGAAGAGTGCGAAATGTCGCGCTCGTGCCACAGCGCAACATTCTCAAAGCCGGCTTGTGCGTTGCCGCGCACCACTCGCGCCAGGCCGCTGATCTGCTCACTGGTCACGGGATTTCGCTTGTGCGGCATGGCCGATGAGCCTTTTTGTTTTTCGCTGAAAAATTCCTCGACCTCACGCACCTCGGTGCGCTGCAGGTGACGGATTTCGGTTGCCATCTTATCCAACGTGGAGGCAATCACGGCAAGGGTGGCGAGATAGTGCGCATGCCGGTCGCGCTGGATTACCTGCGACGATACGGCGGCCGCCTTCAGACCCAGACGCGCGCAAATCTTCTCTTCGATTTCCGGAGTGAGATGCGCAAAGATACCAACCGCACCGGAAAACTTTCCCACCCGTAAATCCTCGGCAGCCGCGCTAAAGCGTGCAATGTTGCGTTGTGTTTCGGAATACCAATTGGCGATCTTGAAGCCAAAGGTGATGGGCTCGGCGTGAATGCCGTGCGTGCGCCCCACCATGGGCGTGTCTTTGAATTCCCATGCGCGGCGTTCGAGCACTTCGGCCAACCTCTTGAGGTCCTGCGCAATGAGGGCCGAAGCTTGCTTGATCAATAAGGCCTGCGCGGTATCGACCACATCGTTGGAGGTGAGGCCGTAGTGAAACCAGCGCGCGTCGGGGCCGACGATCTCGGCCACGGCCGTGGTGAAGGCGATCACATCGTGGCGCACTTCGGCTTCGATTTCGTGGATGCGCTCCACGCTGAAATCGGCGCGTTCCCGGATCGCTTTGGCCGCCGCATGGGGAACCATTCCAGCCTCGGCCAGAGTTTCGGTGGCAGCGACTTCCACAGCCAGCCAGGTGCGAAAGCGGTTTTCGTCACTCCAGATGCGGCCCATTTCCGGGCGGGTATAGCGCGGGATCAAGGCGGGTGCGCCTCCTGTCGATGCGGTTGAAGAGCGGGACAGAGGATTCTAAATGGAGCGGGAGAAAGAGGCCAGCGCAGGGCGGAAGGCGGGATTCGTTTGCGCTTTAATTGTATATCGTATTACGATATACTGCGGACGCAGGCTGGATCGGGACACGATACAATCAGCGGGATGAAAAGGCTCACTTTGTCGGATTACCAGGCACTGGCGGAGTTCCGCTATCAGATCCGGCGCTTCCTCCATTTCAGTGAGCAAGTGGTAAAACGGGCCGGGTTGGAGCGCGGGCAGTACCAACTGATGCTGGCGATCAAGGGGATGCCGGCGGGCGTGCGTCCGAGAATCCGCGAATTAGCCAACCGCATGGAGATCCGCCACCACAGCGCGGTGGAGTTGGTGAACCGGCTGGAGGCTGGGGGATTTGTCGATCGCACGCGTGCGCAGGATGATCGTCGCGAAGTCCTGCTCGCGCTTACTCCCAAGGGAGAGCAAGTGCTGGCCGAACTGGCGCTGCATCATCACGATGAACTACGCAGTGCTGGACCTGAGTTGGTGGCCGCGCTAAGGCGAGTGATGCGGGAGGGCAATGATGCTGGTTCGCAGCAGGCGTTGTCTCCGCCTTCCCTCGACAGAGGAAGAAACAGCAAGCACCAATGAGCACATCCGACGACCAATCACCAAGAACCCTACCCATTTCAGTGGATTCGATTTTAGCCCCGAAGGCAAAGCCGGGAATGCTGGCAGCAGATTCACCGCCAGCGGACTTCCGCGTGCTGCTGATCTCGCTGTTGTCCGCGGCAATCGGCCTGGTGGCGGGCATTGTGGCTTTCGTTCTGTATAAGTTGATCGGGCTTTTCACCAATCTTTTCTTCTTCCATCGCTGGTCGGCTGACTTCGTCAGCGCGCAACACAACCATCTGGGTTGGATGGTCATCGTCACTCCGGTTATCGGCGGCCTTATTGTGGGCGTCATGGCCAAATACGGCACGTCGAAGATCAAAGGCCATGGCATCCCAGAGGCAATGGAGGCGGTACTGTTCAATCGCAGCAGGATTGCTCCGCGAGTAGCGATTCTGAAGCCCATCTCCGCGGCAATAGCGATCGGTACCGGAGGTCCATTCGGTGCGGAAGGTCCCATCATTCAAACTGGCGGAGCGATCGGTTCGCTCGTCGGCCAGGCTTTCCATACCACGGCTGTGGAACGCAAAGTTTTGCTGGCATGCGGCGCGGCTGCAGGAATGTCAGCCACGTTTAACACTCCCATCGCGGGTGTGATTCTCGCCATTGAGTTGCTGCTGTTTGAATTCAAGTCCCGGTCGTTCATTCCGCTGGTGATTGCCAGCACCTTGGCTACCGCAGTCCACATGCAACTTCTGGGTTTGGGACCGATGTTCCAGGTCAACCCGATGGACTTCTCTATTCCGCGCGGGCTGCCTTTTTATCTGGTGTTGGGCTTGATCTGCGGCTTGGCCGCCGTGGGCTTCAGCAAGGTCCTTTACTGGGTGGAAGATCAATTTGAAAAACTTCCGTTCGACCAAGTGTGGTGGCCGGCAATCGGCGCGCTTGGACTGGGCATCATCGGCTTCTTCGTCCCCCGCGTGCTGGGCGTGGGCTATGACACGATCGGCGATATTCTCAACGGATCGCTGGCCTGGAAACTTTTGCTGGTGGTGATGCTGGCCAAAGCTGCGGCCCTGGCGGTTTCGCTCGGTTCCGGCACCTCCGGAGGGTTGTTGGCCCCCTGCTTTATGTGGAGCGCGGCCATGGGCGGGATTTTTGCCATGGTGGCGAACCACTTTGTGCCGGGCGCACACCTTTCACCCGCGGCCTTCGCACTTGTAGCCATGGGCGCGGTGTTTGGCGCAGCCTCGCGGGCCACGTTTACTTTCATCATCTTCGCCTTCGAAATCACGCGTGACTACAACTCCGTGTTGCCTCTGATGCTGGTCAGCGTAATCGCCGATGGGATTGCCATGCTCTTGATGCCCAAGAGTTCGATCATGACGGAAAAACTGGCGCGGCGCGGCCTGCACGTTCATCAGGATTACGAAGCGGACGTTCTTACCCAAACGAAGGTCGCCGACACAATGGATCGAGAATTGCCTACTGTAAGCGTCGGCACTAAGGTTGGAGGGTTGGCGGAGCGCATTGCGCGACACGACCCCACAGTGGCTCGCCACGAGGCTTTTCTGATCCTCGACGATACGGGAAAGCTTTCCGGGATCATAACTCGCGGCGATTTGCTGCGCTCGCTCGACAGCGATCCCTCGGGCGCCATGGACGTTCTGGAAGCGGGCACGAGCAGTCTTATCGTCACGCATCCCGACGAACTTGTCTCCGAAGCTGCCGCCAAAATGCTGCGCCATGACGTCGGACGCCTGCCCGTGGTCGACCGCGGCGACCATGGCAAAGCCGTTGGCTATCTCAGCCGAAGCGGAGTGATGGCCGCCAGGCTGCGCGGATTCAACGATGAGCACGTGCGCGAACCTGGCTGGTTTGGCAGAGCGAGCCCGGGACGTTCTTAGAGCTATTCTGCGCCGCATTTCCTAACCTGGAAGGGAAAGCAGAATCGGTCTGCATACTCATACTCCCAGATGCGCAACCAGTGCCGACTTCTGCACCACCGGATTCGGCGACCTCGGCCGCAACATCTATCGCGGACCATTCCAGCAGAACTGGGACTTCTCGCTGATTAAGCACTTCAAGCTTACGGAACGGCAGGATCTCCGGTTTGCCGCGGATTTCTTCAACCTGTGGAATCACCCGAATTTCGGCACGCCGCTGGTGACGGACTACGAGCAATACCTGGCTTGGGCAGCCGGCCCTCAGACCAGCCCCGACCCATTCGGCGAGATCGTGAGCACCACGGGAACGCCGCGCCTGATCCAGTTCTCCCTGCGCTGGGCGTTCTAATCGCGGCCAAAATAAGAGCCGGGAAGCGAAACTTCCCGGCTGCTGTTATCACCTGATTACGGAATCTTCTATCTTCTCCTGAGCCTACGGACGTTTCTCAGCTTCCGCGATCAACGGCCGCAACGCATCCACCGAAAAACCCAGTGTGCCGCCGGAGAATCCATCGATGTAAGCCGAGTTCACTCCGATCACTTCGGCGTTGGAGTTAAACACCGGGCCGCCACTGCCGCCGTGAGCCGTGGGCGCGTCGTAGATCAGCTTGTCGCCAACCACATCGCCGAGATGTCCACAGGTGGTCGAAGGACGAATCAGCGAAAGCGCGGCCAGTTCGCTGGCAGCCGTAATGTCGTTGTGCCGGTACGCCAAGCGCTGGTAAATTCCGCTCGGCGATTTGGCCACCATCCCCGCAATCCCCATGGGATAGCCAATCACCGTCACCAATTCTCCAGGCAAAGCGATTCCTCTGGCCAGCGGCGGAACCGCAAGTCCGCGGACGGCAGCTTTATCTTCGATGCGCAGCACCGCCAAATCTCCCGTAGGTGAAACCGCGCCCGGCGTCAGGCTGACGGGCGTCGTCGAACCCGGAAAGAACACGACCAGACTTTCCAGCATGGCGGTTGCGCCACGATGCATCAGTTCTTCGGCCTCGTTGTCGCCGTACCACGGTTCGGCCACATGCCGGTTGGTCGCGAGTAATCCGTCGCCTACCAGAAATCCAGTGCCGGAAACGCGCGCCCGGATGGCCGCCGGCTGGTTGGCGAATCCCACTTGATATACGCCGTGAATGTAGCCGATAGAATTTCGGTAGCGGTTGAGCACGAGAGCGGGCATCGCCTGCTCTTTCTCGAGCTGCGAGACTTGCTGCGACAGGGCATGCACTTGCTTTTGCAGGTCATCGGGCTGCGGGCTTTCTGCCGTCGCAGGGGCGTAGAAATGGAACATGGCCGCGGCGCCGAGCAGCAGCACCACTCCTAGCACGGCCTGCATCGTCTGCTGCCAGGTGTCGGTAACGTCGCTCGAGCCTTGCGGAATTTCCGGTTCGGACATGGATGTGGATGGGGGCGCTCCCGCCGTTCCAGCCATCTTGGGAAGCGCGCCCAGGCTGAAAAGAGGGGAGTGGTCATCTTCCCTTGTCCGGCAAGGCTTTGCCACAGTACGGAAGATGATGTACCGGAGTATCGAAAGTGTATTGGGGATTGGCAGCCGGTCGCTGCCAGGGGCAATCGGAACGAGGCTTTATCCCAGGTTAGGGCTTCCCGATTCCCAGGCGCTTGGCCATTTGGTCGTACAGAAAACCTTCTCCCGGCACGTAAGGCTGCACCCACTCGCCATCGATCACGAATTGAGGGATGGCCCGCTTGCCCGTGTGCTTGACGATTTCATCCACCGCGCCCGGGGTGGTTTCAACGTCCACTT
Organism: uncultured Acidobacteriaceae bacterium; assembly: GCA_963818865.1. Lineage (GTDB taxonomy): Bacteria > Acidobacteriota > Terriglobia > Terriglobales > Acidobacteriaceae > Sulfotelmatobacter. Next base: position 143,100 of record CAWFTQ010000006.1, on the reverse strand, counting down.
CTTTGTACGGAATGTTGTGCTTGGCCAAAAAGCGCTTCGCCTCTCGGCAATCGGGGCACCATGCCGAAGAATAAACTGTAAGTTCCATAGCCTGTTTAAACTGTCGGTCGTAGAGACGCAGCTTGCTGCGTCTGCTTGCTGCTTATCCTACACGTGTTCGAGTTGAGCCAACGTGCGCTCGTTCACAATGTTACCCGTGTTCAGCGTGGAAGCCGGTTCAAACAGCAGGATCCAACACTCTTCGTCCGCCACAGGGCGGTGTTCCACGCCGCGCGGCACGACGATGAATTCTCCTTCCTCAATCCATTCCTGGCGCTCGCGGAATTCCATGCGGAAGCGCCCTTTCACCACCAGGAACATCTCATCTTCATTTTCGTGGTGATGGAAGACGAACTCACCCTTTAGCTTGTCGAGCTTCACGTGCTGCCCGTTCAACTCGGCGGCAATGTAGGGCTTCCAGTATTCGGAAATTTTGGAAAACTTGTCGGCGATGTTGACTTTGTGCACTCGCTCACCCCAGATACCACATGTGCAGATTCACTGGACACCGAATCGGTCGCAAAAAGTCCTTTGCGATATCTACGGATTGTCTTAGCGAACGGTTTGATTTTGGCGATCTGCTGAAAGGGTGGATTGACAAACTCAGGCATGATATATATCATAATATATACCATGTTAAGGACGGCCAAACTCTTCCAAAACGGTCGCAGTCAGGCGGTACGCCTGCCTGCCGAGTACCGCTTTGAAGGCTCCGAGGTCTATGTTCGGCGCGATTTGGCGACGGGGGACGTCATCTTGTCTCGACGACCGGAATCCTGGAAAGGCCTCTTCGCACTGATCAGTACGATTGAAGTGCCCAAGCATTTCCTGGCCGACCGCGGGGACACGCCTCCGCAAGAGCGCGATCTGTTCTAGATGGCCGTCCGCTATCTTCTCGATACCAACACCGTCAGCTACGTCATCAAAGGAAACTTCCCCCGCGTTCGCGAGCGCCTGCTGAAGGTCGCTATGAGCGAAGTGGGAATTTCTGTGATCACGGAGGCAGAACTGCGGTTCGGGGTGGCGCGCCTGCCGCAAGCGGCGAAGTTAGGACTAGTGGTGGAAGAATTTCTGCTGCGCGTCGAAGTGCTGGTTTGGGATTCGCTGGCAGCCCAGCACTATGCCCGGTTACGGGCCATGCTCGAAGCAAACGGCAAACCCATGGGCAATCTCGACCTCATGATCGCGGCTCAAGCACTGGCAGTTGAGGCAGTCTTGGTGAGTAATGACCGCGTCTTTCGCAGGGTGGAGGGATTGAGAATTGAGGACTGGAGCAAGTAGTAAATAGAGATTGTCTCTTGAGAAAACAAAAGCCGCCAGCTTACGCTGACGGCTGAATGTTGAAACGCGAACAGTTTAGCTGTTCTCGTACAGCAGCACGCCCTCGGTCTTCTCCGCGTCCACCGGACGGTAGAACAGCTTATTGTCTTCGAGGAAGACCTCGATGAATGCCGGACGCGTGGTAATCGTACCCTGAATCAGCGCTTCCGACAGCGGGTCTTCAATGTATTTCTGCAGCGCTCTGCGCAGTGGCCGAGCACCGTAGGAGCGATCCGTTAAGGTTTGGTTGAGGATCCACTTCTTAGCTTCATCCGCCACGCTTACCGTGATTGCCTTCTGCGCCAGGTTCTGGTTGAGCTGCGTAACCATGAGTTCGAGAATCTGGATCAGATCCGCTTCGCTCAGCGCCAGGAACAGAATGATCTCATCCAACCGGTTCAGGAATTCTGGATTGAAGGTGCGTTTCACTTCGCCCTTCACCAGTTCCTCGACCTTGGTCGAAACCATTTCGTCCTTGGTCGACTGGAAGCCGAAGCCTTCACGCTTCTGCAGGTGCCGAGCCCCAATGTTCGAGGTCATGATAAGGATCGTGTTCTTGAAGTCGACGGTGTTGCCGAGGCCATCGGTAAGCTGGCCGTCTTCAAAAACCTGCAACAGGATGTTGAATACATCGGGATGCGCCTTCTCGATTTCATCGAGCAGCACCACGGAATACGGAGCGCGCTTCACGCGTTCGGTAAGCTGGCCGCCCTCTTCGTAGCCCACGTATCCCGGAGGCGAGCCGATCAGCTTCGAGACCGAATGCTTCTCCATGAACTCCGACATGTCGAAGCGGACCAGAGCTTTTTCCGTTCCAAACATGAACTGAGCCAGAGTGCGCGCGACTTCGGTTTTGCCAACGCCCGTCGGCCCGAGGAACAGGAACGAGCCGATTGGCCGGTTCGGACTCTTCAATCCAGCACGCGAACGCCGGATCGCCCGGGCCAGCGCGCTGATCGACTTATCCTGCGAAATGATGCGCTTGTGCAGTTCTTCTTCGATGCGCAGCAGCTTCTGCGTTTCTTCTTCCTTGATCGAAGTGATGGGAACGCCGGTCCAGCGCGAAACTACATCTTCGATGTCCTCGCGGCCCACAACGCCGGTGGAGGATTCGTCGAGATGATATTTTTCGCGCAGCGCGCGCAAATTCTCGCGCTCCTTGCGTTCTTCGTCCGAGTAGAAGCGCGCCTTTTCGAACTCATGGTTGGCGATCGCGTTTTCCATGCGGTGCACGATAAACTTGATCCGCTTCTGAACTTCGGTGATTTCTTCGGGCTGCGAAGTCTGGCGGAGCTTCACGCGCGCGCCAGCTTCATCGACCAGATCGATCGCCTTATCGGGAAGGAAGCGGTCTGGAATGTAACGGTTCGAATGTGAAACCGCGAAGTTGATGGCATCGTCCGTATAGGTAACGGCGTGGAACTTTTCGTAGCGGTCCTTGATGCCGAACAGCACCTTGATCGCGTCCGCTTCGTTCGGCGGAGGAACTTTGACGGCCTGGAAGCGCCGCTCCAGCGACCGATCTTTCTCGATTGACTTGCGATACTCGCCCGGGGTGGTTGCGCCGATGCATTGAATCTCGCCGCGCGACAGGGCCGGCTTCAGAATGTTGGCCGCATCGAGCGAACCCTCCGCCGATCCCGCGCCTACCAGAGTGTGCAACTCGTCGATGAAGATGATGGAATTTTGCGACTCCATCAGCTCTTTCATGATGGTCTTCAGCCGCTCTTCGAACTGTCCGCGATATTTTGTCCCGGCAACGATCAAGGAGAGATCGAGGGCCAGGATTCGCTTGTCCGCCAGGAACGATGGAACCTCGCCGTCGGCAATCCGCTGCGCCAGTCCTTCGACAATAGCGGTTTTGCCGACTCCCGGCTCGCCGATCAGCACAGGATTGTTCTTGGTGCGGCGGCACAGAATCTGAACCACGCGCTCCAGTTCTCCGTCGCGCCCGACCAGCGGATCCAGCTGGCTGTCCATCGCCGCCTGGGTAAGATCGCGGGAAAACTCGCTCAACAGCGAAGACTCACGCTGCCGCTGCGGTGCAGCCTTCTCCTGGCTGGTGCGCGCGAGTTCTTCCCGGATGGTCGATAGGCGCAGCCCACGCTCGTGCAGAATTTCCGCGGCGAAGCACTTTTCTTCCCGCAGCAGTCCCAACAAAAGATGTTCGGTACCGATGTGCCGGTGCGACAGGCGCTCCGCCTCTTCCGCGGCATAGGCCAGCACGCGCTTGCACTCATTGCTGAGCGGGAGATCCACGGAAGTCGAGACCTTTTCACGGATCGTGGTGTGCCCTTCGATCTGCTTGCGGATGGACTCAACCGAAGCGTGCGAGCGCAGGAATCGATTGGTCAGGGCTTTATCTTCACGCAGGAGCCCCAGCAGCAGGTGCTCGGTCTCAATATAAGGAGACCCGAACTGGCTTGCTTCGTAGCGCGCAAAGAAGATTACGCGCCTGGCTTTCTCCGTATAACGTTCAAACATAATGCCCTTCCCCCTGAAGCTTCCGGCCGAGAAGGCTTGCTGGCCTGCCCGACGCTTACCTGTATCCTGGCCCGTTAAAGTTTGCCGCTTGCATGCTGGTTTCCGTGTCCACCTTATTATGCAATCAAACGGCCCCGAACCCAAGTACTCAAACGTTTTTATAATGTTACTGAAGGAACCTGTTGAAATCTCCTTCGTTTACCAATTAGTCGAATTTCTTGCACTTTGTCTTACTAATCTTTCACTTCGGGCCGCTCACTTTCTCGTTGATCACTTTCTCAATAATCAATGGTCAGGACGGCAACGATTCCGGCCTGACCTCTTCCACGCGCCCACGCTGCAGGCGCAATGCCCGATGACAGCGCCGCGCAAACGACAAGTTATGAGTTGCTATGAGTGAGGTGAGTTGGTGCTCGCGATGGAGTCGCGCAATCAATTCGAAAACCGCTTCCGCCGTCTGCCCATCCAGATCCCCGGTTGGTTCATCCGCCAGCAACAGTTTGGGACCAGTGATGAGCGCCCGCGCCAGAGCTACCCGCTGTTGCTCGCCGCCCGAAAGCTCTCCTGAGCGGTGATGCCCACGTTGCTCTAAGCCGACCTCACGCAGCCAGCGTGAAGCTTCCGGCGCCGCCTCGGCCCAGCTACGGCCCCGCACTAATAAAGGCATCGCCACATTCTCCGCCGCCGTGAATTCCGGCAGCAGATAATGAAACTGCCACACAAAGCCGGCGTCGCGATTCCGGAACTCGGCTGCTTCGTCCCCCGACAAAGAATTCAGCTTCAATTCCGCGCAGTATACGTCACCCGCGGAAGCGTGATCAAGAGCGCTGAGGATATGCAACAAGGTACTCTTCCCCGCTCCGGACTCGCCGACGATCGCGAGCATTTCGCCTCGCTTCACCTCAAACGACAAATTCTCAAAGAGCACCAGGTCCGATTCGCCGGACCGGAAAACCTTCTTTAATCCTTGAACCCGAAGCAGCGGTTCTTGTTCCGACAAATGAGGCTCCGCTACTTGCTTGGTTAGATGCACTCTGCCCCCGCGTAGGTCCATCCGGTCCCGCCCTTAGTGCGGCCACGGCGGGAACAGTAGGACCGGCCCATCTTCTCACATCAGGCTTGCAGTCCACATGGCACCTTCGAACCATGTAGACATAGTGACATTAGATGCAGCCGCGTTGCCACGAATCTCGCGTTCTGCGAGGGCACCTACCAGAAACTGTACTCGACGCTGTGCGGCTGTGATGTGACGGGCGTCACCAGTCACTATGCCGAATCCCGGAAAGGAGTGGTCAGTAGCCGTTGCTGTACGCTAGACCTCGATCTTGGCCTCGGCGCCAGCCAGCCGTTGCAGAGACTCCTGGTAAGGCGCGCGGGCGATCCCGCGCTCGGTAATGATGGCAGCCACGTACCTGGCTGGAGTTACGTCGAAAGCTGGGTTTTCAATGGACACGCCGTCCGGAACCATTTGCCTCCCGGCGATATGAGAGACTTCCTTCGGGTTGCGCTGCTCGATAGGGATATGGTCGCCGTCAGGGCACGCGAGGTCGACGGTTGAAATCGGTGCGGCCACATAAAACGGGATGCCATTCTCTTTGGCCAGCACAGCGACGGTATAGGTTCCGATTTTGTTGGCGACGTCGCCGTTGGCCGCGATGCGGTCCGCGCCTACGACGATGGCTCCAATCTTGCCCTGCTTCATCATGGCGCCCGCCATGTTGTCGGAGATCACCGTGGTCGGGATGCCATCTTTCATCAGTTCCCAGGCGGTAAGGCGCGATCCCTGCAGAAAGGGACGGGTTTCGTCGGCATAGACGTGGATCTTTTTGCCCTGCTCAACGGCGGCGCGAATCACGCCCAACGCCGTGCCGTAACCAGCTGTGGCCAGCGCCCCGGCATTGCAGTGCGTAAGCACTCCGCCTTCGGCCGGCATTAGCGTGGCGCCGTGGCGTCCCATGGCCTGGTTAGCGGCGATATCTTCGGCGTGCATGCGCTTGGATTCCTCAACCAGTTCCTGCTTGATTTGCGAAATAGGGCGAATGCGCAGGCGCTCGAACTTTTCCTGCATGCGCCGGATGGCCCAGAAGAGATTGACCGCCGTAGGCCGGGTTTTGCTCATGTTGTCGCAGATCTGGTCGAGGTCGCGCTTCAGGTCGCCGACCGTCTCGGCTTTGGAATCCCTGACGCCAAGCGCAATCCCCATGGCTGCGGCTACGCCAATGGCGGGCGCCCCGCGCACCACCATGTTGCGGATGACATCGGCAACCTGGGCGTGAGTCTTGCAGGTGACGTAGGTTTCTTCGGTGGGCAGCTTCGTCTGGTCGATGAAGCGCACGCCCTGGTCAGTCCATTCTAGAGTTTGAATCATGGCTTGATAATGTAAGTCCCATCAAATCCTGTGAGCCGCGCAGAGATTTCGCGGATTGTTCGTCACCGCCGGTCGCCCGCAGACTTCGCAAGTCGCCGCCACGGCAAAGATTGAGGGCCGGGTATCATCCGTCTGCCGAACGTGCTCGGCGCGCACATCGCTCGCCGTAAAAATGGAGACAAACGGAGCCGGAGACGCGGCTTTCTCCACGCTCGGCCTTCCCTTCGCTTCCTCGCGCTCCACCAGGCACATCGCGCCGACGACCTGGAATCCAAATTCACGGGCAACGTCGATCGCCTGCACGGTGGAAGCGCCAGTGGTGCAAACGTCGTCGACAATTACCACCCGTGCTCCCTTCTCGCGAAAGCCTTCAATGCGCTGTCCGGTCCCGTGTTGCTTTTCGGCCTTGCGCACAAGAAAGCCTTGCAGTTCGCCGCTGACCACAGAGACCGCTACCACGATGGGATCGGCGCCCATGGTCAGTCCGCCGATGGCCTGCGGCTTCCAGTCGCGCTGCCGAATTTCATCGAAAAATACTTGACCGGTCAGGCGAGCGCCTTTGGCGTCAAGCGTGGTAGTGCGGCAATCGATGTAGTAGTCGCTGGTGCCACCGGAAGACAATTTAAACTCGCCCAGGCGAAAAGATTTATAGGCGAGGAGGCGCAGCAAGTCCTGGCGCGGAGAATTCATGAAATTCTACGATACCACGTAAAATCGGCTCTCGGCGCGGGGCCTAGGGTGGGATCGGTCCTCACTCACTCTGCACTTCCGACGCTTCGGGCGTGGTAACCTGAACGTATTCCACAACGACGCTTCGAGGTTTGAAATTGCAGAGTGCGCGAAAGCTTTTGTTTTTTCTTCTTGCTGGCTTCCTCCTTCCAAACTTGAGCGGTTCCGGTCTGGTTTTGACGGCTTTTGCCGAGGGCACGCATACCTGGGAGCAGTCAAAATTTGAGGAACTGACCAAGGGCACAGCCAAGGGTGTGGCAATTCGCAGCACGGGCGGTTTGGAACTGGCTCCAACCTTCAAGAGCCTCTATGCCACACCTTCCACTTACATCTGGGCCATTGCGGCCGACGAAGCGGGCTATGTGTATGTGGCTGCGGGCGCGCCCGCCCGGGTCTACCGCATCACCCCAGAGGGCAAAGCATCCATCATTTTCGAGCCGAAAGAACTCCAGGTGCAAGCCCTGCAGATTGGCTCCGGAGGCATAATCTTTGCGGCCACCGCTCCCGATGGCAAGGTTTACAAAATCGAAAACAAGCCGGGCAGCAAGACGCCGGCTAAAGCAGACACGCCGCAGCCAGCGCCATCCGACAAAGACAAGGATAAGGACAAAGACGCGGCTAAGCCAGGCATAGACCCCGCGTGGAGCTCATCCGTCTTTTTTGAGCCAGCCACGAAATATATTTGGGATCTGGCTCTGGATAAATCCGGCAACTTGTATGTGGCAACGGGCGATCATGGCGAAATTTTCCGGGTTACACCAAAAGGTGAGCACTCGGTTTTCTTTAAGAGTGACGAAACCCACATTCGCGCACTCGCTTTCGATGCGCAGAACAATCTGATTGCTGGTTCGGATGGCAGCGGGCTGATCTATCGCATCTCGCCGACGGGCGAGGGGTTCGTGCTATACAGCGCGCCCAAGAAAGAGATCACAGCTCTGGCGCTCGATCGTGCAGGGAATATTTACGCGGCAGCGGTCGGCGAAAAGCGAGGCGGAAGCGGAGCCAACTCCTCTGGCATGGCCGCGGCTCTTTTGTCGATGAGCTCCACTCCACCCACCGGCGGCAACACACCCCAGGTTCCGGGTATGACGATCACTACCCCGCCGAGCACACCCCCAATGACTGGCCCATTTCCATTTCCGGGCGGCGGCGCCAGCGGTGGCTCTGATGTTTATCGCATCGCCCCCGACGGTTCTCCCACCAGGCTCTGGACTTCGCACGAAGACATTGTTTATGCCCTGGCCTTTGATTCACAAGGACGTCTGCTTGCCGGCACGGGCAATCGCGGCCACATTTTTGCCATCAGCGGGTTCGATGATTTTTCTGACTTGCTCAAAGCGGCGGCTTCGCAAGTGACAGCTTTCGCCAAGGCGCCGGGTGGCGGAGTCTACGCGGCGACCAGCAATCTGGGAAAGGTGTTCGTGCTGGGACCCGGTCCGGAAGGACAAGGCACATACGAGAGCGACGTTTTCGATGCCAGGATTTTCTCGCGCTGGGGGCGCGCCGAATTTCGCGGATTGGGCACTGTAGATCTTTATGCCCGCAGTGGCAACGTAGATAATCCTGATCGTAACTGGAGCGCGTGGAAGAAGATCGATTTGGGCAAGAACGACGAAACCGGAATTCCCCCCGCGCGTTACGCGCAGTGGAAGGCTGTGCTGCATGCGGGAACGCCCGCGCCTATCCTCGACAGTGTAGCGCTGAATTACTTGTCCAAGAATGTCGCTCCGGAGATCGACGACGTGACTGTGCAGGTTGGCGTAAAGTACCAGCCGATGCCCAAATCGACCGGCATCAGCATGGGATCGGACTCGCCGGCTTCATCTTCCGGATCACATTTCGAAGTTCCCACGCCCAGTTCGCACGATCGCGACTCCATCGGGGTGAAGTGGAGCGCGCACGATGAGAACGACGACCAACTCGTCTACTCTGTCTATTATCGCGGTGACGGCCAGACGCGTTGGCTGCTGCTTAAAGACGACATCACTGATAAGGCCTATTCCTTCGATGCCAGCCTGCTGCCGGATGGCGGCTACACCGTGAAGGTGGTGGCCTCGGATGCGCCGTCGCACTCACCGGGCGAGGCTTTGACCGCGTCAAAAGAGAGTCGCCGGTTCGAGGTGGACACAACGCCGCCCCGCATTGAAGATCTTGCGGCGACGCTGGAAGGCGGCCAGATTCACGTCACCTTCCGCGCAGTAGATGGTTTTTCTCCCATCAAGCGCGCGGAATATTCGGTGGATGCGGGCGACTGGAAGTATGTCGAGCCCACTGGCCAACTCGCGGACGCGAAAACCGAAAATTATGATTTCAAGGCCACGCCCGAAGCATTGAAAGATGGCGAAGTATCTTCGGAGCATGTAGTGGTCATACGAGTTTTCGACCGGTATGACAATATGGGCGCCGCCAAGACTTTGATTCGTGGCAAGTAGAATGCCTTGGTGGAGCGGCTTCAAGTTAATCCTTCACCCGCTTCTGAGTCGGCTTCTGTCTGCACCGCTCTTAAAGTGTGGAGAGCGCCGATGCGCCGCAAATCGGGAAACACCCAGGCCCAGAGCGTAATCACCACCAACGTGCCAACTCCTCCCAGTATCACCGCCGGGACGGTGCCAAACCATTGCGCCGTCACTCCCGATTCGAACTGCCCGAGTTCATTCGATGTGCCGATAAAAACCATATCCACGGCCATTACTCGTCCTCGCATTTCATCGGGGGTGCGCAGTTGTACCAGCGTGGCGCGGATGATCACGCTGATCATGTCGGCCGCTCCGAGGAATATCAGAGAAACGAGCGATAGCACCAGGCTGGTCGAGACGCCAAAAAGAATCGTGCAGATGCCAAACCCCGCCACTGACCACAGCAGCGTCGGTCCAGCGCGACTGCGCAACGGACGATGCGCCAGCGCGACGGCCATCAGCGCGGCCCCCACTCCGGGAGCGGTCCGCAACAACCCCAGTCCCCACGGCCCGGTGTGAAGGATCTCTCGTGCATACACGGGTAGCAGCGCCACGGCCCCGCCCAGAAGCACGGCAAATAAATCAAGCGAGATCGCGCCCAGGATTAGCTTCTCCCGCCAGATGAAGTGCAGGCCTGCGAGCACCGTCTTCAGCGTCATGGGCTCGCGCCGGCGTGCTTGTGGCCGCGTCTTGATGCGGAACATGGAGAGCAGCGCACCCACAGCGGTAAGCAGAGCAACCGCGTAAACCGCCGATGGTCCGCGGAACACCGCGTACAGGATTCCGCCCAGGGAAGGTCCAAGGATGGTTGCCGCCTGAAAAACAGTAGCGTTCCACGCCACAGCGTTGGAAAAATGTTCTTCGGGAACCAGTTGCGGCAGAATCGAGCGGCTGGCCGTGCCGTTGAATGAGCGCACTACTCCGAGCAAAACCAGCACCCCATAAATCGGAAGCACCGCGTGCGTGCTGCGCACCGCAAGAATTAACAAAAGGCCTGAGCACAAAGCATATCCCGCATAACAAGCGCCCAGAACTTTGCGCCGCTCGAACCGGTCAGAGGTGTGGCCTGAAACCAGGAACAGCAGAATTCCAGGAAGAAATTGAGCCAGCCCCACCAAGCCGAGATCCAGGGCGCGTTTGGTGATGTCATAAACTTGCCATCCCACGGCGACCGCCTGCATCTCGACCGCGGACACGATCAGGAATCGCGCAATCTCGAACAATACGAAGTCGGGATGCGTAAATGCGATGCGTCCAGCTCTGGAGTCGGCGGGCGGTGGCATGGATCTGACGTAGGGTGACCTTCATAATGTGCCATAGAACGACTGCAATTGCATGAACTCCCAAAGCGCAGCGGCTAAAATTGACTTATGCTCGCTCTGTTGCAAATCATCGGCTGGGCCGCCTGCGTCGTGTACTCGACGATCCCAGCGTTCTGGCTGCTGATACATCCCCGAGCGGAATTTTGGCGCGCACGACGACGTTCGCCATATGGGATTCTCTTGCCGATCTGGAGCGCAATGTGGGCGGCGGTGGCCGCTGTTACCGCCTCATGGCATGGCATTCTGCTTTATGAAAAGAATTGGACGTGGATTCCCGCAGCCGGCCTGTTCTGCGCCGGCTTGCTACTCTACAAACTATCTCACCACCACTTCACCCTGGCGCAACTAGGCGGACTGCCAGAAGTTCTGCGTGGACGCAACCAGCAGCTCCTCGTGACCACAGGCATTCGCGGCCACGTACGCCACCCCGTCTATCTTGGACATCTGTGTGAGATGCTGGCCTGGAGCCTGGGCACGGGCCTGGCTGTCTGCTGGACGCTGACAGGGTTCGCGATTGTGACCGGTGCGGCTATGATCACGATGGAAGATAGAGAATTGGAGAAAAGGTTCGGAGAAGAATATCGCCACTACCGATCGACCGTACCCTCGGTGCTGCCAAAGATAACAACGTGAGCGACCAAACGATGTGGCCCCCCACTCTGCGTCCTCCGCGGCAGTTCTCTGCGCAGTCTATGTTAGAAGCCTTTATTTGTTTCAACCCGCACAGGGCGCGAAGTGGTAGTTATAATCCGACTTGGCTGAAAGCTGAGAGCTGACAGCTAATAGTCCCATGCGCTTCGAACTCTTCATCGCGACCCGCTATCTGCGCGCCAAGCGGCGGCAGGCCTTTATCGGTATTATCACCGGCATTTCGATTGTCGGAGTGGCGGCGGGCGTGGCTTCGCTCATCGTCGCACTGGCCATCAACAACGGCTTTCGCCAGGATCTGCAAGAGCGCCTCATCGGTTCTACTTCGCATATCAGCCTGCTGCGCGTAGCCGACGACGGCATCAAGGAATGGCCAGCGCTGCTTGATCGCCTTTCCAAACAGCCTCATGTAGTCGCAGCTGCACCCGCAATTTTTGAGCAAGTGCTCATCTCCCGCGGTCCGCGCGCCCGTGGCGCCGTCCTCAAGGGAATGATTCCGGCCGATGAGCGCAAGGTTGGCGACCTGCTCAACACCATCAAAGAAGGCTCGGCGGCTGCGCTGGAAGAAACATCTCCACCTTCCGAGAACTCATTAGAACCAGAGACTCAGAAAAATCCGGCAGCAACCAAGTCGCCCACAGACGACTCTCCTGATGCCCTCGCCGGCGTACACGCGCGCGTAGCCGCCATGCCGCCAATTATCTTGGGCAAAGACATGGCGGACAATCTGGGCGCAGCCGTTGGCTCCGTCGTGCTGGTGACCAGCCCGCAAGGTGAACTGACTCCCTTCGGCATGGTGCCGAAATACAGCCGTTTTCGCGTGGTAGGAATTTTCAACTCCGGCTTCTTCGACTACGACTCGTCGTGGGCTTTCACGCGGCTCTCGGATGCGCAACGCCTGTTCGGTTTGGGCGATTTGATATCGGTGATTGAGTTCAAGGTGGACGACATTGACAAAGCCGACGTGGTTTCCCGGCAACTGGAAGACGCAGCCGGCAAGGGTTTCATGACTACCAATTGGAAAGAACAAAACCAGGCGCTGTTTCACGCTCTGAACATGGAGCGGCTGGTTACTTACATCACGGTGGGCCTGATCGTCTTTGTCGCCGCCCTGAACATTTTGATTTCCCTGATTATGATGGTCATGGAAAAAACCAAGGACATCGCCGTGCTGATTTCCATGGGGACGAGAACCTCGCAGGTGCGCAAAATATTTATCGCGCAGGGAGTTCTGATTGGAGTAATCGGCACCGCGATCGGCCTATTCCTGGGGTACGCCATCTCCTACGCGGGCGGTCACTATCACATGATTTCGCTCTCGCCCGAGGTTTACTCCATCGATTACGTCCCCTTTGCGCCGCGCCTTAAAGACGGCTTATGGGTTGTCTTGGTGTCCGTTGGGGTTTCGTTCATCGCAACGCTTTACCCGTCATGGTCCGCCGGCAGAACTTTACCGGCGGAAGCGCTGCGCTACGAATAAGATTATGGCGGCCTGTGCAGCGCGGAACTTTTTCGTTCCATTCGCCGTATATTTAAGTAGAAGGAAATGAAAGAAGGAGGCTTCATCAATGTTCACGTTCCTCCTGTGGTGCATACTTTTCGTATTCTGCTGGCCGCTGGCGATCCTGGCGCTGATTGCGTACCCATTCGTCTGGCTATTGCTGCTGCCATTCCGCATTGTCGGCGTTGCCGTTCACGGTGTGCTGGAAGTCGTCTTCCTCGCCATCACGCTACCCTTCCGCCCGCTGGCAGCGCCGTTTCGGATTTAAGCGGACGCAACAAAGTCGTCTTGGGTTCGGTTCGTGGATCCGGTCTTTCCAGCCCGGACGGAAGCACGCAACCTGCTGCACCAAGTTGCGCTTCTAGTCCCAGAAAATTCTCCAGAAGCTAATCCAGCGAGATTCGAACGTCGCTATTAGGACCGCATATTGCGGCTGTCCTGGAGAGCTGCCGTTCAAGAGGCAAACGCCAACCCCAAAGCGAGAGGCGGTCTTGCTCGTATCTGGCCATGTTGCCAGTCGCCGAGCCGATTCAGGCATGTTGCCCGGATCGTCGGTTTGGAAAACAACATCCAAGATCAAGCCGGGGGAAAAGCGCATATCGCGCCTGCACACTTTTTCACGAAATGTGTTCCTACCCATTCGTTTTAGTTTCGACAAGTGAGCAGCCTGACGGGCTTGCATGAATGCGGCTGAGACAACATCCGCAGCAGCATCCTCCTGATCGGAAGCAAACGTGGGCAGTATTGCCAGAAAAATTAGAAAAACAGAAGGGACCAACCTGTTTACGCTCGACCGACAAATTGGCGCCCAGTGGTTCCGCTTCACGCGTACAAACCTCAACCACTAACTCTCCATCACCTTCAAACTCTCACTCACCACTAGCCGCGCCTCGGTGGCCCGCTGCACATCTTCCGCCGTCAACTGTGGGGCCACTTCTTCCAGCACCAATCCTCGATCCGTGACCCGGATGTAGGCCATCTCCGTCACAATCGTATCCACAACTTTCACACCGGTAAGCGGCAGAGTGCATTTCTTCAAAATTTTCGGCGCACCTTCCCGCGTGGTGTGCTCCATCGCCACCACGACGCGCCGGGCTCCGGCAACCAAGTCCATCGCGCCACCCATGCCCTTCACCATTTTGCCCGGGATCATCCAATTCGCCAGATTGCCTTCCTCATCCACTTCCATCGCGCCCAGCACGCTCAAATCAACATGGCCACCGCGGATCATGGCAAACGAATCGGCGCTGGAAAAATACGATGTCCCCGCCATCTCGCTGACCGTCTCCTTGCCCGCATTGATCAGGTCAGAGTCTTCCTGCCCTTCGATCGGGTAGGGTCCAATCCCCAGCATCCCATTCTCGGATTGAAGAATGACTTCCATCCCCGGCGGAACATGGTTCCCGATCAGCGTAGGCATGCCGATGCCCAGGTTCACATAGAACCCATCACGCAACTCGCGCGCAATCCGATTCACGATGCGCTCGCGCTTCTCGATGTCTTTGCCGGGCTTGTTCATGGCGTTGTTCTCTCTGCCAGGTACTCGGTACTAGCAACTGGCTCTCCTCACCGTCCGCTTCTCGATTCTCTTTTCGTACAGCTCTCCCTGGAAAATGCGCTTCACGTATACCGAGGGCGTGTGAATGGAGTCTCCATCCAACTCACCGACTTCCACCAACTGCTCAACTTCCGCAATCGTCACTTTGGCCGCGGTCGCCATCATGGGATTAAAATTCCGCGCCGTCTTCCGGTAAGCCAGATTGCCCATCCGGTCGCCCTTCCAGGCCTTCACGAACGCGAAGTCCGCGTGCAGCCCACGTTCCATCACGTAAGTGCGTCCGTCGAATTCTCGCGTCTCCTTCCCTTCTGCAACCATTGTGCCAACACCTGTGGGAGTGAAGAAAGCTGGAATGCCCGCACCTGCCGCACGAATGCGCTCGGAAAATGTTCCTTGCGGAACCAGATCGAGCTGAATTTTTCCGGTCAGTACCATCGATTCCAGCATCTTGTTCTCTCCCACGTAAGTGCCAATGTGGCGCCGAAGCTGCCCTGCCGCGAGCAACAGGCCAACGCCGAGGCCATCCACTCCGGCGTTATTGCTGATGGTCGTGAGATTTTTCGAGCCCTTGCGCACCAGCGCGCGAATGAGATTCTCCGGAATTCCGCACAGGCCAAATCCGCCCAGCATGATGACCGAACCATCTCCCACATCGCGAATCGCCTCATCCGCGTTGGCCACAACTTTATTCATAGCGTCCGCATTCTAAATGAAAAGTCTTCGCGCCGGTGAATCACTCTTTCCTTCCCGGACTCTTCTTCAGCCCGTGCGCCTGCTCGAATTCCTCCGCCAGTTGCCGCGTGGCGAGATTTTCCCGGATGTGCGCCAACCGCTGCTCCACCTTGAACAGCGCGTCCTCCAGGTTTTTCCGGTTGCTGATCGCAATATCGCGCCACATCGAATACGGGCTGGCAGAAATCCGAGTCATCTCCCGCAACGCTCGCCCGCCGGCCGGCAGCAACGGAGCTTCTTCGCCAAATTCCTCCACCAGCGCGGAGGCCAGCGCGGTGGAAATCATCTGCGGCAGATGGCTGATCCACGCACACAGTCGATCGTGATCCTCCGGCGGCAGCATCGCGACCCGCGCGCCAATCTGGTCAATCCATCCTACAAACTCGGCGAGCAATCCTTCGTGCAGATTCTGCCCCGGCAGCGGCGTCAGGAACCAAACTGCATTCTGGAACAAATCGGCATCCGCATACTCGACACCGCTATTTTCCTTGCCCGCCATCGGATGCCCGGCCAGAAATCGCTTTCCCGCGTTCTTTCCAAACACGCTCAATGCCCGTTCTGCCACAGCTGCCTTCGTGCTTCCTACATCGGTGAGCAGGGTGGTCGCGGGAAGCGCCGGACCCAAGCGTCCGATCAAATCCACAATGGCTAGGACCGGTGTGGCCAGCAGCACCAGCTGACTACCACGAACCGCGTCGGCGGGCTCGCAAAATCCGTTATCAATCACGCCACACATCTTCGCCCGCTTCAGTGCGGACTCTCGATCGCATCCAACAATGCGTCCCGCAAAGCGCCGCTTCCGCAGAGCCAGCGCAAACGAGCCGCCAATCAGCCCAGTCCCGATAATCGTGATTTGCCGAATCGCCAAGGGAAATTGGAAAATGGAGTAATTCTGCAATTGGGCAATTTGAGAGAACCAATTGCACAATTGCACAATTGCCCAATCGCTAAATTTCTCTACCCAATGGTTCGTCCCACTGCGGGTGCAATCATCCGCAACTCATCCATCAACTTCGCGAATTGCTCGGGAAACAGCGACTGAGCTCCATCCGACCACGCCTTGTTCGGATCGCAATGCACTTCAATCAGTAACGCGTCCGCTCCCGCCGCCACTGACGCGCGCGCCATTGGCGAAACCTTGTCGCGTCGTCCCGTTCCGTGCGATGGATCTGCCGTCATTGGCAGATGCGACAATTTGTGGATGATCGGAATCGCCGAGATATCCATGGTGTTGCGCGTGTAAGTCTCAAACGTCCGAATGCCGCGCTCGCACAGGATCACGTCGTAATTGCCGCCCGCCATAATATATTCCGCGGAGAGCAACAACTCTTCCAGCGTCGCCGCGATCCCGCGTTTTAGCAGCACCGGCTTCCGCACTTTTCCCAATTCGCGCAGCAGGTTGAAATTCTGCATGTTGCGCGCTCCCACCTGCAGAATATCCACATAGGGCAGCATCATGGGAATCTGCGAGATCTCCATCACCTCGCTGATCACCAGCAGCTTGAATTTTTCACCCGCCTCGCGCATCAGCTTCAACGCATCTTCGCCGTGCCCCTGAAACGAATAGGGAGAACTTCGCGGCTTAAATGCTCCGCCTCGCAACACTCGCGCACCGGCCTTCGAGACTGCCTCCGCCGTAGCAAAAAGCTGTTCCCGCGATTCCACCGAGCATGGCCCCGCCATCACCACCACTTCATTCCCGCCGATGCCGACCCCATTCACGAGTTTGACGATCGTTCCTTCCGGACGAAAACTTTTCCCCGCCAGCTTGTACGGCGAACTGATGCGATGGACTTCCTGCACTCCGGGCAACAATTCCAGATTGCGGATGTCAAAATCAATCCCCGCTCCCACCGCCCCCAGCACGGTTTGCCGCGCCCCGGTGGAACGGTGCACCTCAAAGCCGATTTTCACCAGGTGTTCGATCACCTGCTGAATCTGCGTTTCATCCGCTATTTCCTGCATCGCCACAATCATAAGAGGATCTCTACTTCTAGCTTCCAGCTCTTAGCCGGTTTCGCATCCAGCGTCAACGGAAAGTTAATCGTTCACATCCGAATCCAGCTCGGTCTCTGCTTTTACTCGATCGGACTTGGCGCCAATTCCCTCTTTCTGAATATTCCGCATCACATCCATGATTCGTTCAAAGATTCGCACCAGATCGCGCCCGGGCAGCGGACCTCGATTCAACCGTTGAACATTCTCGAACACAATTCGCTCGCGGTCGGGCTCGTAAATCGGCAAATTCGTGTCTCTCTTCAGCCGCCCAATCTCGACCGCAGCCTGGGCGCGCTCGCTCAGCAGGTTTACCAGCCGCCCATCGAGTTCATCGATTTTCTTTCGCCAATCTGCGATGTCCATGAAAATCAGCTCTCAGATCTCAGGAAGATCGACCTTCTGCACGTGCACACAATTCCTTAAGGCCATCCCCTCAAACCCCATGCAGGCAGCACAGATCCCCGCACTAGAATGTCTTAGCTGACGGCTGATCGCCGATAGCTGACAGCTTCCCAACAAATTCCCCGACCGCCTCCGCTTCCCGTCCTCGATTTCTCTCAATCGTCTCCACAATCGCGCTGCCGACCACTACGGCGTCCGCAAACTTTCCCACTTCGGCGAATTGTTCAGCGTTTGAAATTCCAAACCCTACCGCAATGGGGAGCATCGTCACCCGCCGCAACCGCCGCACAAGTTTCTGCGCGTCGTCCGCAAGCTGATGCCGCGCGCCCGTCACTCCAGTGCGTGAGACGGCGTAAACAAAGCCTTGCGACGCCTCCGCAATCCGCTGCAACCGCGCATCCGGACTCGTCGGCGACGCCAGAAACACCGGAGCCAGGTCATGTAGCTTCATCGCCTGCAGATATTCACCCGCCTCTTCCACCGGTAAATCTGTTACCAGCACGCCATCTACTCCGGCATGCCGAGCAACCGTGCAGAACTTCTCCATTCCCATCCGCAGGATCGGGTTCAAATACGAAAACACCACCAGTCCCGTAGACTGCGCATCCTGCCGCACCTCCGCTGCCAGCGTCAACACCTGCGCGAGCGACGTCCCGTGCTTCAGGGCTCGCTCACTAGCCCGCTGGATTACCGGGCCGTCCGCCAACGGATCGCTGAACGGAACACCCAACTCAATCACGTCCGCGCCCGCCTCAAGTGCTGCCAGCACCACCGCGTGCGTGGTTGCGAGGTCCGGATCGCCGCAGGTTACATAAACCACCAGCCCTGGCTTCTTATAAAAGGATAAAGGCATAACAAAATTCGGCGCGCGACAGATTTATCTTTTTATCTTTGTCCTGGTCCTGCGAACTCCGTGCCCTCTGAGAGATCCTGAATTTTCATTCCAGCGAAAGTGATTCCCGCATAATTCCAATATCCTTATCGCCGCGCCCGGAAACATTCACGATCACCACATCCGACTTCTTCATCTTGGGCGCGCGCTTCACCGCTTCCGCGATCGCATGCGCCGATTCCAGCGCCGGTATAATCCCTTCTGTCCGGGCCAGCAAGGTCGTCGCCTCCAGAGCTTCGGCGTCCGACGCGGGAACATACTCGGCTCGCCCTGCATCTCTCAGCGCCGCATGTTCCGGCCCAATCGACGGATAATCCAGCCCCGCCGAAATCGAGTGCGTGTTCGCAATCTGCCCCGCTGCATCCTGCAACACGTAAGAGTACGTTCCCTGTAAAACTCCGCGGGACCCTCCACGAAACCGCGCCGCATGTTCACCCAGCGCTTCGCCGCGACCGCCCGCCTCCACACCAATCAGGCGGACCTTTTTATCCTTTATAAACTCATAGAAGATTCCGATCGCATTCGATCCCCCGCCCACGCACGCAATCACCGCCGCCGGAAGTTTTCCTTCAGCCTTCAAAATCTGCGCCCGCGCCTCCCGCCCAATCACGCGATGGAAGTCCCTCACCATCGTCGGATAAGGATGCGCCCCCAACACGCTGCCCAACAAATAATGTGTGGTGCGAACATTTGTGACCCAGTCGCGCATGGCTTCGTTGATCGCATCCTTCAGCGTCCGCGACCCGGACTCCACGCCGCGGACTTCCGCTCCCAGCAACCGCATGCGGAAAACGTTCAGCTCCTGCCGCCGCATGTCCTCGGTCCCCATATACACCACGCACTCAAATCCCAGCAGCGCGCAGACTGTCGCCGTTGCCACTCCATGCTGGCCCGCGCCAGTCTCCGCAATCACCCGGCGCTTGCCCATGCGCTCCACCAGAAGCGCCTGTCCCAAACAGTTATTGATCTTGTGCGCCCCGGTGTGCAACAAATCTTCCCGCTTCAGATAAATTTTCGCCCCACCTAATTTTTGCGTTAGCCGCTGCGCGAAGGTCAGCGCTGTCGGACGCCCCGCATAATTTCGCAGCAATCCCTCCAACCGTTTCTGAAATTTCGGATCGCGCTTCGCCTTCTCATATTCCCGCTCCAACTCCTCGAGCGCCGCCATCAAAGTCTCCGGCACATAGCGCCCGCCATAAACGCCAAAGCGTCCAGGCTCATTGATGGGAACGGGAGGACGAGGGTGCCCCATCCTAGCCGCGTTCTTGGCGGCTAGGGTGGGGATTTTGACTTTCATTGTTTTCGGAACCGTCGCCATCTAGCTCGCCTTCCTATCCGCGTGCCGCACTGCCCGCACAAATGCGCGCACTTTCTCCGGATCTTTTTTCCCCGGCCGCTCCTCGACGCCGGAAACCACATCCACTCCCCAAGGCGCGAGCTCTGTCATTGCGTCCACCACACTCCCGGGTGTCAGCCCTCCTGCAACAATCAAGCTTAGGCCAATTCGGCCCATCAGATCCGTCATCGGGACCACGCTCCGCCAATCAAACTTCTTCCCGGTACCACCCGGACGACCTGAGGTTCCGGAATCGAGGAGCACAGCCACAACTCGATCCCGGAAAGCCTTGGACACCCGAAAGCCCGCGATTACATCTGGATTATCGGCTTCTTCGTTCTGTAACTGACTTGCCGGGAGCGCGATGATCACTCGCGACAACGCTCTATCGAGGAATCGATCGGTCGGCATTGAGAGCGGATCGTGGAAGTTCGGGTAGGTCTGCGCCATCGTTAGCCCGGCTTTTTCCACGTTTTCGCGCACTACTTCCGCCGACTCTCCCACAAACACCCCCACCTTCTCCACACTCTCCGGCAACTTCTCCACAATCTCCCGCGCCGCCTCGACACTAATGTTCCGCGGACTCTTCGCATAAAACACAAACCCCACCGCATCCGCCCCGGCTTCCACCGCGGTCAGCGCGTCCTCCAAATTCGTCATCCCACAAATCTTCACCCAGGTCATGAAAAAAGTTGTCCGCAAATTGTCAGAAGTTTCACCGTCCGCTCGGCACCCGCAACTCGGCGTTCGCGACGAAAGCCCGCAGCGCCTCACCCGGCCGTTCCGCCCGCATCAGCGACTCCCCAATCAAGAACGCCTGATAGCCCGCCGCCCGCAGCCGTGCAATATCCTCTCCCGACCTGATCCCGCTCTCCGCCACCCGCACTACATTCTTCGGAAGTAGCTCGGCCAGCCGGAACGCCGTCCCCGCATCCACCTTGAACGTTCGCAGATCGCGGGTGTTCACCCCAATCAAGTCGCATCCGGCGTCCAATGCCCGCTGCAATTCTTCCTCATCGTGCACCTCACATAGGACGTCAACCCACGCGAGCGAGCTCCGCGCGCCAGCCCCGTCAATTCCGTCTGCGACAAAGCCGCCACAATGAGCAACACCGCATCCGCGGAATTCGCCCGCGCCTCCAGTAACTGAAACTCGTCCACCATAAAATCCTTGCGCAGACACGGCAATTTCACCGCCGCCGACGCCAACCGCAAATTCTCCAGCGACCCTTGGAAGAATTCTTCATCGGTCAGCACCGAAAGCGCCGCCGCCCCCGCCGCCTCCAACTCCCGCGCCAGCTCCTCCACACAAAACTCCGCCCGGATCAATCCCTTCGACGGCGACGCCTTCTTCAACTCCGCAATCACCGCCACGCCCGCTCGATTTTTCTCCAGGAGCGCCCGCCGAAACCCGCGCGGCACGTTCTGTTCCGCCCGCCGCTCCAACTCAGCCAAGTTGGCCGTGCGCTTCGTCTCAGCGACTTTGCTGCGAGTAGAGCGGACAATGTGGTCGAGGAAAACAGGCATAACGCGTGCCTGAATTATACGGGAAGCAATGCTTCGCGAATCGAGAGGCTCGTCACTGGCAAATGCTCTCGATCTCCTTGTACGGCTTCTCCGCGTGTTCCGGATACTTGATCCCTTTCACCTGCATCCACTGGTCCAGCAACGTGCCAGCATCGTGCAGGCCGACATCCGGATCGCTCTCATACGCCACATCGCTCTCCGCTTCTTCCAGAGTCACCAGCTTGAATCCTTTCTTCTTCAACAAATCCAACGCATCCGGCAAAATCGTGCTGCTGTACGCTCCCAGATGCATCAGCAAAACGTAACTGATCTCCCGACCATAAATCAGCTTGGCCTGCTCCCGGCCAAGATCGAGAAATTCCGAAGCCGTGCTCAAATAACTCGATCTCAACCACTCAATCGACTTCGTATCGTTCTTCGCCACGCAGCGCGCATACGCCGTATTCCACAAATAGTCTTCCCAATCGAGAGTTACCTGCGCGATTGAGTAGCCGTGCGTTTTCAAATACGCCCGCACAGCACGCCGCTTCTCCACCGTGTCTCCCTCGTGCAGATACGGGTAACGAAACCAGTGCCAGGTATTATTCACGTCCAGCAATTCCAGCACCGGTTCGTCCTGCTCAATCTCGCGCTCGAAGGCCTCGGGAGAGTTCTGCTCGAGATCCATGTGCGAGTAAGTATGATTTCCCACCGGCTCCGCCGCCGCCCACAACTTCAGCGCCTCCGCGCCATCGGCGTTTCCTTCCAACTTCTTCGCATTGATAAACCCGTACATCGGGGGTACGTGCCGTTTCTTCAGGATCTCCAGGACATTCTTGGTAGTCTCGACGCGCGTCACTCCGGGCGGCAGCGATCCGTTCAGCGGCAGATCGTCGAAAGTGATGGCGAGTTTCTGAGCAGTGCCCGTGCCGCAAAATATCCCAGACAAGGTGAACGTGAGAAAGAATGTATGGAAAAGTGCGGAGCGCACAGACGACCAGCAGATAACTCCAGAGAAATGTTTCATCCCAAGAGTTTACTTGACGCGTTAAGGAACGATGACCGCCGCTCCGTCGATAGCGTCATTCTTGAGGGCAGCGAGCGCGTCGTTGGCTCGTTCCAAGGGAAAAAGCGTCACCTTTGGCTGCAGCCGAATGTCGGCGGCAATCTTCAGAAAATCGCGAGCGTCGGATCGAGTCATGTTGGCGATGCTGCGGATCTGACGCTCGCCCCAGAGCAGGCGGTCGTAATCGAACTCGGGGATCCGGTCGAGATGAATCGCGTTGATCGCGACGATCCCTCCCTTGCGCAAGCTGGCAAGTGCGGAAATCACTACGTCGCCGCTGGGCGCGAAGGTAACCGCGCGGTCGAGTTCGACGGGCGGCTTGTCCGTCTCACTCCCCACCCATGCGGCCCCTAACGAGGCAGCCAATTGGCGGTGCGAAGCGCCGCGTGTCGAGACATACACCTCGCAGTTCCATGAGCGTAGAACCGCGATCGCCAGATGCGCGGACGAGCCGAAACCGAAAAGCCCAACCCGGTCGCCTCGCTCAACCCCAGCAACCCGCAGGCTGCGAAAGCCGATGATGCCGGCGCACAAGAGAGGCGCTGCGTGAAGATCATCCAACTCCGGCGGAAGCGCGTAAACGAAATCGTTGCGCGCCGCGGCATACTCCGCATAGCCGCCGTTCACGGTGTATCCGGTGAAGACTGGCGCATCACAAAGATTTTCGAGTCCACGACGGCAATATGGACAGGTTCCGTCTATACCGCCGACCCAGGAAACACCGACGCGCGTACCGAGCGGCAACTCGTTGGTAGCGCCGTGGACAACATCCCCCACAATTTGGTGGCCGGGAATGAGTGGCTGTTTTCGCGGCGGCAACTCGCCCTCCACGATGTGGAGATCGGTGCGGCAGACTCCGCAGGCGCGAACCCGAAGAAGGACCTGCCCCGCTGTGGGCTGAGGCTTGGGAGTCTCTTCAATGTGAAGAGGCTGTTTCGCGGTTCTGAGGATAGCGGCTTTCAACGGCGTGCGTCGGCTAACCGTGATGCGATGTCCGATCGCGGGTCCCGCTCACAGAATAAACGCACGATGTCATCGTTCTCAACCCCTCAAACAAGCTGTATGCGGATTAGTCGGAAGGCAATGGTCACGCCAACGATTTTTCTGGCTCGTGGATGGCTTGGGCAAGGTCATTCAAGAAGAGGGCGGCGCGGGCGCCATCGGCGGCGCGATGATCGCAGGACAGGGTGAGCGTCATCATGGGCCGAACTGTGGGCTTGCCTTCGACGGCGACGACCCGGTCGACAATGCTCCCCACCGCGAGAATTGCGGCTTGCGGCGGAGTGATGATCGCACTGAATTGGTCGACGTGATACATGCCGAGGTTGCTGATGGTGAACGTGGCATCGGCAATATCGGCGGGACGCAGCTTCCCTGCTCGCGCGCGGCCGGCCACATCGCGCCGTTGCTGCGCAATTTCCGCGAGGCTCGTCGTGTGTGCGTTCGGAATTACTGCCGCTACCACGCCGTCATTCACCGCAATGGCCACGCCCATGTTCACGTAATCGTGAAGACGAATGCCCTCCGCGGTCCAACTTGAATTCAATCGCGGATGCTTGAGCAGCACACGCGAAGTGATTGCGATCAGAACATCCGTGTGGGTTATGCGTACCTGGTGCGTGGGTTCGATTTCGGCGGCGCGTTTTTTCCGATATTCGTTGAGCGCGATCGCATCGATCTCACGCGTGACAAAAAAATGAGGAATGGTCGTCCAGCTCTGCGTCGTGCGTTCGGCCATCAGGCGGCCGAGAGTGCTCGGGACTTCGAGGCTGGCTGATTTCCTGGCTGGTGAACCGGAACCCACGGGCGAGGCAGCGGCTTGCACGTCCGACGCAAGAATTTCGCCACCCGGGCCGGAGCCGCGCAAACTGGCGATATCTACACCTAATTCTTTCGCGAGGCGCCGGGCCTTCGGAGAAATCCTGGCGGTCTGAACGGCCGGAGATTCGGCAGCTGCAGCCGCGACCGGAGCAGCGTGAGATTCCGTTTTCCCTCGCGCTGCGGGCGCGGTTGCGGCGGACTCGTTTTCTGCGGGCGGCTTCTCGCCGGGAGCTACGATCCAGGCAATCGTTCGGCCTACAGGGATGTCAGCGCCGACCGATCCCGTGATCCCAGCAAGGACGCCATCGGCAGGAGCTTCGACCTCCATCACAGCTTTATCCGTTTCGATTTCGAGAAGCGGCTCGCCCTTGGTGACGCGGTCGCCTTCTTTCTTCCGCCAGGCAATGAGCTTGCCGGTTTCCTGCGCCATATCGAGGGCGGGCATGACTACGCTGAAGGCCATAATGTTCTATCGGGAAGGGCTCAAACGAAAATTTGAACTATGGCCTTCAGTCCGAAACTCCTACCCGCTCAGTTTTCGCGCTGGCTTCGATCATGTCGAGCACGTGCGCACTGGGCGAAACTTCAGTTTCTCGTACGGTGGGCAACGGCCCGTTTACCGTGACGTAGTGCGACCCCGCCACTAAAAGTTCTTCCGCCGGGAAGCGTGTGATCACTTCATGTCCGGTGGATGTGACTACGATTTCTTCTTCAATGCGCGCAGCGCTCCAGCCGTCAGTCGAGGGCCAGAAAGTTTCCAGCGCGAACACCATGCCGGGCTCGATCGTGACTGGATGTTCGAACGAAACCAGGCGGCTGATCACCGGCTTTTCCCAAATGGCTAGGCCGATACCGTGACCATATTGCAGCGCGAAAGCGGCCTCTTCGTTGGCGAAACCGAAATCTTGCGCCTTGGGCCACACGGCGGCAATCTCGGCGGTCGTGCGTCCCGGACGCACCAGCTCAATGGCGGCGTCGAGATAATCGCGGCAGCGCTTGTAAGCATCGACCATCGCGTGCGAAGCGTAGCCCACGGTGAAGCAACGGTAGTAGCAGGTGCGGTATCCCATGTAGGAATGCAGAATGTCGTAGTAGACAGGATCGCCCGGCCTGAGGATGCGGTCGGAGAAAACATGGGGGTGCGGATTGCAGCGCTCTCCGGAGATTGCGTTCACCGCTTCCACATATTCCGAGCCCAGATCGTAAAGCACCTTGCTCACCAGGCCGACGGCTTCGTTCTCGCGCAGCCCCGGCTTCATGGCGCGATACAGTTCGTCGTAGGCGGCGTCGACCATCATGGCCGAAGTGTTGAGCAGCGAGATTTCATCTTGCGTCTTAATCACGCGGGCATTGGACATCAACTGCTGACCATCGACCACCGTGATGCCCTCGCGCTGCAGCGCAAACAACACCGGCAGTTCGATGATGTCGATGCCGACCGGCTCTTTGTGCAGGCCGCGCATTTCGAGCTCGATGCGAATCTTCTTGGCCACGTCTTCGGCGCGTCCCATCTCTGGAGTCATCGCGCCGCGCAGCATAGAAATTCCAGGACGCGAGCGCTCGCCGAGCCACGGGCAATTCAATTGATGATGCTTGGCGGCCGATCCGAAATCCCACAGAATGGGCTCGTCGTTTTGCGGCAGCAGCGTGAAGCGATTGGCCTTGTCCTGGGCCCACGTGCCGATGTGCGTCGAGGTCAGGTAGCGCACATTGTTCATGTCGAAACAAAGCAGCGCGCCCATCTCGGACTTCGCCAGCAGCGCCTTGGCTTTTGCCAGACGCTCACGGCGCAAGCGGTCGAAGTCGATGCGCTGCTCCCAATCCACTGCCATGGTTCCATGAGTTCTTAATGCCATAAATTCAGCTCCTAGCTGCGGGCGTCGAACCTCACTAAACGTCAGGCCGGTTTGCACATCAGCCTGGCCGCTTCGAATACCGTTTGTTCCGTCGGCACCGTTGCGTCCTCGAGCGGCGGAGAAAAAGGGATAGGGACGTGCATCGCGCCCATTCGTTTTACCGGTGCGTCCAGATCGTAGAATGCGCCTTCCGCAATGACGGCGGCAAGTTCTGCAGTCACGCCGTAGCGGCCGTAGCCTTCATCGAGCACAATCACCCGCGAGGTCTTCTTCGCGGAATCGATCAAGGTTTTTTCATCGAGCGGCCAGGTAGTTCGCGGATCCACTACCTCGGCGCTGATGCCTTCCTTTTCCAGCATGATGGCTGCGCCTAGCGCGACTTGCACCATACTGCTGGTCGCGACCAGAGTGATGTCGTCACCCGCACGCTTCACGTCGGCCACGCCCAGCGGGATGGTGTAATCGTCCTCCGGAACCGGGCCTTTGAGTTTGTACATCATTTTGTCTTCGAAGAAGACAACCGGGTTTTCGTCGCGGATTGCCGCTTTCAGCAAGCCTTTCGCGTCATAAGGCGTGGAGGGCAAAACCACTTTCAATCCCGGGACGTGGCTGAACCATGCGTGCAGCGACTGCGAATGCTGCGCGGCCGAGCGCCGGGTTGCGCCCAAAGTTGTGCGCATCACCATGGGAACTTTCCAGTGCCCGCCCGACATGTAGTGAGCCTTGGCTGCCTGGTTGACCATCTGATCCATGGTGAGGGTAATGAAATCTCCGAACATGATGTCAACCACCGGACGCAGGCCTGTCATGGCCGCACCCACGGCCACACCGGTGAAGCCGGCTTCCGAAATCGGCGTATCGACCACGCGCTTGGCGCCGAACTCTTCCACTAATCCGGAGAGCACTTTGAACGGCGTGCCGGCCTCGGCAACGTCTTCGCCGATGATGCAAACGCGCTCGTCGCGGCGCATTTCTTCCGCCAGCGCTTCACGCACTGCCTGCGCAAATGTGATTTCGCGCTCAGGCATAGACGTGCTTCTCCACTTCGTCGATATTGGGATAGGGTGCGGCGATAGCGAACTTCACCGCCGACTCCATGGTGGCGCGAACTTCAGCCGTGATTCGATCGAGGGACGCGGCATCAGCGTAGCTTTGCCCGATCAACCATTTCGCTAACACGAGGATGGGGTCGCGATCCGTCTTCCATAGCTGCTCTTCCTGCTTGGAGCGGTAGTATTCGCGGTTGATATCGCCTACGTGGTGCCCGCTGTAACGGTAGGTATCGCACTGCAGGAACGCCGGGCCCACTCCAGCACGCGCTCGATTTACCAGCCTGGTAGCAACTTCGTTAACCGCGCGCACGTCTTGCCCGTCCACGCTCATGGCTTCGATCCCGAAGGCGGTGGCGCGGCCAAGAATAGTACCGGCCGTCGTTTCCTGGTAACGCGTGTACTCGTTGTAGAGATTATTTTCGCAAACATAAATCACGGGCAGCTTCCACAACTGCGCCAGGTTCATTACTTCATAGAGCGATCCCTGCCCGAGCGCGCCTTCTCCAAAGAAACAGATGGCAACGCGATCGGTGCCCAGGTTCTTAGCGGCAAAGGCCGCGCCTGTGGCGATGCCTACACTGCCGCCCACAATGGCATTCGCACCGAGATTGCCGGTCGCTGGATCAGCAATATGCATTGATCCGCCTTTGCCGCGGCAATAGCCCGCTTCTTTTCCCAGCAATTCGGCGAACATCCGGTCGGGCGACGCACCCTTGGCCAGACAATGTCCGTGGCCGCGATGCGTGCTGGTGATGTAGTCGTCGATGCGAAGCGCTTCGCAGATTCCTACAGCCACGGCTTCTTCCCCGCTATACAAGTGCGCCAGTCCAGGCATGAGAGCGCGCGTGTAAACCTCGTTCACCTGCTCTTCAAACAGGCGAATGCTCACCATCTGGCGGTAGGCGCGAAGCCATTTTTCTTTTTCAGCCACAGTCCCGCGTCCAACTTCGGGCTTGGAGGTTGCCGTCGTCATATTTTCTTACCTCCCTTGGTGACAGGCGTTGAAACTCCCGACATCGCGGCCAGCACATCGAACATGCACGCGAAGTCATACTTCGTCCAGCCCATGGCGCGCGCTGCGGTAAGAATCTCATTGCTCGCCGCAGTGGTAGGCAATGGCACATCGAGCTGACGCCCCAGGTCCATGGCGAGGACCATATCCTTCTGCATCATGTTGACGTCGAACCAGGCTTCTTCCGGCTGCTGCAGAACGAATGGTCCGCGGTACTGAATCATAGGCGACGCGATTGCGCTGTGCACCAGAACATCGACTGCGGTTTCCCGTGAAATACCGCTCTTCTCAGCCAGCAACACGCCTTCGGAAAACGCCAGCATCTGCACCGCGAGACTCAGATTGATGGCGATCTTCATGGAAAGCGCGAGACCGTTGTCCCCAACATGCGTGACCTTGGGGCCGATGTCGAGCAGCAGAGGTTTTACTTTGTCGAAGGTCTCGCGGCGTCCACCAACCATCACCGAGAGCTTGCCTTCCTGCAGTGTAATCACGCTGCCGGAGACCGGCGAGTCGACCATATCCGCGCCCTTTTCCCGTACCTTCGCGGCCAACGCGCGGCTCACGTTAGGGCTCACCGTACTCATGTCGATGAAAATCTTGCCCGCGCTTAGGCCCGCCAGCATTCCGTCCGGACCTTCGGTGATGGCCGCGATGGCAGCGGCATTGGTGACCATGGCGAAAATAAAATCGGAAGCGCTGGCCGCGGCGCGCGGCGAATCGGCCCACTGCATGCCTTTTTCAACCAGCCACTGCGCCTTGGCGCGCGTGCGGTTATAGCCGGTCACGCTGTGGCCCTTGCTGAGCAACCGGTTGACCATCTGACTGCCCATGACACCCAAACCGATAAACCCGAGTCTAGCCATCCCCCTCCGAACCTCCGCACAACATTCCGAACTGCAATTCAACCCCGGTGCGAACACTACGAAGTGACTTTGGAACTTCCGTGCGAATGTTTTCCGCGTGACGAAGATGGAATACCGACAGGCGCTTTCGAGTCTTCGCGTACTTGCTCGAGATGCGAGCGCATGGCGCTGCGGGCCATCTCGGGATCGTGCCGCTCCACCGCCTCAAGAATACGCTTGTGATGGATTTGTCCGCGCTGCGGTCCGCCTTCGACGTTAAAGATTCGTATGCGTTGCTCGCGCAGCAATCCGACGATGGAATCGATCAAGGAAAGAATCAGCGGATTCGCGGCCGCTTCCGCCAGTGCCAAATGAAAGTCGAGATCGGCTTCGATGTAGGCCTCGGGATCGCGCTGTGCGCCGTCCATTACGGCGACCGCCTCGCGCATCGCCACAATTTCCGGCTCCTGTACGCGCGCCGCGGCCAACGCAGCGATCCCAGGCTCCAGTATCAAGCGCAGCTCCGCCAAATGCGGCGAGCCTTCCTGCTGCCCGACTTTCACCATGAGGTCGAAGGACTGGCGCGCTGCCTGGGTGGTTCCGTCAGTGATGAAAGTCCCGCGACCCGAGTAGGCTTCGACCAAACCTTTTTCGCGAAGCGTCTTCACCGCCTCGCGTACCGCGGTTCGGCTAACGCCCAGACGCTGGGCCAACTCGCGTTCGGCAGGGAGCTGATCGCCGGGCTTCAGCGTCCCTTTAAGCACGGATTCTTCTATCTGCTGGACAATCTGCTCATACAGACGCGATGTTCGCACAACTTTATACACTGCATTCTCTCCCGCACGAACCAGTTGGGGCGAACTGGCGATGGTCCGGCTACTATACCGCAGGTCCAGTATAGGTGGAGCCTTTTCTGCGGCGTTATTGGGAGAGGAGAACATTTTGGTATGTGGGTATGGTGGTATGACCACGTAGAATAACAATCTACTGACCGGAATGCAAGCATTATCGGGAGATTCTTACTTTTAACCGTTTGTAAACTAATCCCACGCCGACTTGGGGTCTTGATGAACCAGGCTCGCGAGGGCTGTTTCAGGGGCGAATTTCCTTGACAGTGCGGACGCAGCAATGGTATGGCTGTCGGACCAGCCTTACGGAGGCTTCCATGAAATTCCGATGCACCGCCATGTTCGCGGGTCACGTCGTGTCTGCAGCCACCCTTCTTTTCACAGTTTGTGCCATATGTCTGCCTGGACTGGCGCAGTCTACCGCTGGCCGGGTGCTGGGAAGCGTTTCCGACCAGAGCGGTGCAGCCGTCGCGGGCGCAACCGTGTTAGTCACCGATGTTAGCCGGGGCACTTCGCGAACCCTCACGACCGACGAGGCCGGCGCCTATGTCGCGGCCGATCTTACTCCGGGAACTTATAAGATTCACGTCGAAGCCAAGGGTTTCAAGTCCGTGGAGCGGCCGAGCGTTCTTATCGAAGTGGCCAGTGACGTCCGTGCTGATTTTGCACTGCAGCCCGGCCAGGTTTCCGAAACCATCGTAGTGAACGAGGAAGTTCCTCTGCTCAATACAACTTCCTCCACGCTGGGCGGCACATTGAGCAATCAGGAAATCAACGACCTCCCGCTAAACGGCCGCAACTATGAAAACCTGCTGCAGCTTCGGCCGGGCGTCATGCGTTATCCCGGTGGCGGATTTTCCACCACCAGCGCCAACGGCCTGCGTGCGGAAGATAACGCCTACTTCGTCGAAGGTCTGTTCAATAGCGAGCCCTACTCCGGACAGGCAATCATTAACGGGGCAGGGATCGCAGGCGACTCAGCGACCATCCTGCCCATCGACTCGATTCAGGAGTTCAATCTGCAGCAAAACCCACCGGCGGAATACGGGTGGAAACCGGGAGCGGTGGTCAATGTGGGCCTGAAGTCCGGTACCAACAAGGTGCATGGCACTGCGTTTGGTTTTGGCCGCGACGGTGTCATGGACGCACGAAACTATTTCAATGCTTCCCCAGCTGCAAAGTTGCCCCGAACGCTGGAGCAGTTCGGCGGCAGCGTGGGCGGCCCGATCATCAAGGACAGGGCATTTTTCTTTGGCGCTTATGAAGGCCAGCGCTACAACGTGGGCAACTCGTACGGGGGAGTGACCAGTCCCTTCATGGTCCCGTTTGGGTCGTCGACTGGGACCTGTGCGTTCGGGTACGCGGGAGATTGCGCCGACAGCATTCCTGACGTGATCGCCGACTTGCAGCTGGGTGGCGTGCCGATCAGCGCGGCCAGCCAGGCGGTCTCGGGCTGCGCTGTCACGGGAGGCACGGTTACCTGCAACGGCAAAGGATTTCCGACAAACAACACTACAAATATCAACATTGCGAACGGATTCAACAACGTTGTACACGTCAACAACTTGATCACTAAGGTGGATTACAGATTTAACGAACATCACAGCATCAGCGGCATGTACTTTTTTGGAAACAATTCAGGGACGGTGGAAGATTTTCCTGAGTTGCAACCGCAGTGGCTCTCCGACATCCACACGCGCGCGCAGGTTGTGGGCGGGAGCTGGATCTGGACCCCAGGCTCTCGCTGGGTGAACGAGGCACGTTTTGGCTACAACCGCCTGTACCAACCAACCCTGCCGGGCGACCTCAACACGCCAGCCTCCTCCTACGGGCTGGATACGGGCGTAAGCGGGCCCGATACGGGTGGGCTGCCTCGCATTGGATTCGGTGGTTACTTCACCACGCTGGGTGGTTTCAAGTGGCCGAAATTTCAAGGGCCCGACTCCATCACGCAGTTTGTGGATCACCTTTCATACACCGCGGGAAAACATGCGCTGAAGTTCGGCGGCGAGTTGCATCGTAACGACGTCAGGAATGCCGCGTACGGCAACGCCCGCGGCAGCATTAACTTCCTGGGCGGCGTTTTGAGCCCAAACCCCGGTCCCGCCGGTTCGACCCCGCTCGAAGATTTCTTCGCGGGTCTGCCGTTCAAATCAACGGTCGAGGTAGGAAACCCAACCTTGCAACTGCACAACTGGGCCTACGCCGGGTTTTTCCAGGATGACTGGCGGGCGTTTAAGAATCTCACCCTCAACTTCGGTGTACGCTACGAATTCAGTTCGGTGGTGCAGGAAGCTCACGATCTGCTAGGCAATTTTGATCCGAACGTTGGCATGGTGCAGGTGGGCCATCAGATCAGCAATCTGTATAACCCCGATCATAAGAACTTTGGTCCGCGCGTTGGCTTCGCCTGGGACATTGGCGGCAACGGCAGAAGCGTCCTGCGCGGCGGCGGCGGCCTGATCTATGAAACCGTGAACTGGCAATCATTCATCGCTTTCAATAACGCCTTTGGTCCGGGCAGCGTTCCCACGGGTGCGCCCATTGACGCAGCGGGAGACACGTCGGGCGGCACGATTACAACCGGGAACGTCACGGTGAAGAACTTCTTGAGCGGCACGACGTGGGACCCTGCCAACGGGCCGCTTTACGGCAGCAGCACGATCAATTGCTTCGCCAGCCCTTGCCCCATCATGACCGTGGACCAGAATCTCACCACGCCCTACGTGTGGAACTGGACATTGAACCTGCAGCATGCCTTCACGCCGAACTTGTCTCTGGAAGTTGCGTATGTGGGCAATCATGGTTCAAATCTGACGGGTATTCGGGATATCAATCAGCCGCCAGTGGGTTCGGGCTGGACGACGACTCAACCCGGTTCTGCCGGAACACTAACCGCTTGCCTCGCTAGCGCTTCTACGGGTTACAGCAATTGCGCTGTCGACAGCGTGTATGAGCAGATCAATGAACCCTTCTACTCGAAGTTCTCCTATCTGGCCAACATCTTCCAGATGGGAAACGTCTATCGCTCGAATTACAACGGACTACAAGCCACGTTGAACGCGCGCAACTATCACGGCCTCAGCATGGTGGCTGGCTACACTTATTCGCACGCGCTCGATGACGTGGGCGCGAACTGGGATTTCGGCTATGGCTCCGGCTTGCCGCAGAATGCTCACAATCCCGGCGCTGAATATGCGAACAGCGATTTCGATATCCGCCAGCGGCTAACGGTTTCACTCACTTACGCAATCCCCGGCCGGAAAGGCTACGGTCAAGCGCTGGAAGGCTGGGAGATTAACTCAATCATTACGTTGGAAACTCCGCAGTATTGGGGGCCGATGGATGAGGGAACAGACGCAGCCGGCGTTGGCCCGTTGCCGGTGAGCCCGCCGGCCAACAGCCCGCTTCGCTGGAGCTTCTACGGCAAGACTTCGGACTTCAAGGCTCAGAAGGGAGCAGGAATTCCTTACTCCTCCGGCGCAACGAACTCCACCTGTGCTGCGCAGGCGTTGGCTGTAGATGGAGGAGCACCGGGAGCTTCGACCGCATCTCTGAATCTATTTGGCTGCTACGCTAATGGCAGCTCCGTTATGATTCCGCCGCCGCTGGGCCAGTTCGGAAACATGAGCCGGAACATGTTTGAGGACACCGGCTTCAAGAACCTCGATTTCTCCGTGGCCAAGAATTTCCATTTCGGAGAAACCATGCGGCTCCAGTTCCGCGCCGAGTTCTTCAACATCCTCAACCATCCGAACTTCGCCAACCCATACGGCGGGCAAAACGGCTTTGGTCTGAACGATCCTTCAGTCCGCCCGTTTGGTTGCGGATGCGCCACGCCAGACGTGGCCGCCGCCAATCCCGTCATCGGATCGGGAGGCAGTCGCGCCGTGCAACTGGGAGGGAAGTTCATTTTTTAGTTCGATTGACAGAAGCAGCTTTCAGGGCCGGACGCAATTCCGTCCGGCCTTTTTTCGTAAACCGCTCGCCTGTAATGAGCACGAGATTAAAGACAAAGGGCCAAGTTATGAAAACACGAAACCTGTTCTATTCCGCAGCTCTTTTGGGAGCATTCTTTGCACTCATTTCAGCCAGCGTTTTTGCACAACAAAAAGAGGAGCGCCGCGAACGCACTATCGACGAGATCAGAGTCGAAGCCATCCGCCGCGCCCAAGTGGGCCAGTATCCGCTCATTGGGCTCGATCCCGGCGACGTGAAAGAAGCCTTCGAGAGCATTCATACCAGCGACAAGGACGAATGGGCCGCGGGATTCATGCATGTGGCGGATCGTTACTTCAATGAAGCAAAGTCGTTGGAGACATCTGACCCAACCAAAGCAAATGCTGATTACATCCGGGCCTGGCGGCTCTATTCGTTCGGACGCTGGCCGATTCCCGCTTCGCCGGGGAAGCAGCGCTCGTATGAGAAAGCTATCGAAGCTTTTCTGGCGCACGCACGTTTCATGGATCCGCCGCTTGAGGTTGTGCATATTCCTTTCGAAGGAAAAGAAATCATCGCCTATCTGCGTCTGCCAAAGAGCGCAAAGGGGCCGGTGCCGCTGGTGATTGCGGTCAACGGCCTCGACAGCCGCAAGGAAGATCTCGCCGAGAGTTTCGGCGCGATCCTCCCTTTTGGAGTCGGTTATCTCGCGGTCGATGGCCCGGGTACCGGACAGAATCCCATCAAGGTGAGTGAGACGGCGGATCGTGTGCTCTCGAAAGTAATCGACTACGCGCAATCGCGGCCGGAGATGGATAAAAACCGCATCGCGATGCACGGCGTGAGCTGGGGCGCATACTGGGCCACCAAGATGGCGATTGTCGAACGCGCGCGGCTGCGTGGGTGCAGCGCGCAATCCCCGCCAGTGGACAAGTTCTTTCAGAAAGATTTTCTGATGAACTCTCTGCTCGGAAATCGCGAATACTTGTTCGATCAAGTTCCCGCGCTGATGAACATTCTGGAAGGCGTACACACCCTCGATGAAATGGGAGACTATCTTCCTAAGCTGTCGCTGGTGCATGAGGGGTTGCTGGGCAAGCCGATGGCGCCCATGCTCATTCTCGCTGGAGTACTCGACACCCAGGTTCCTATCGACGATGAATATCTTCTCCTGAGTAAAGGCGATGTTCCGAAAGATGCCTGGATCAATCCTCGTGGAGGACATCTTGGGCGGCAAGTTGGGGTATGGCCCGATCCTTTGATCTTCAAGCAGGTAATTATTCCGTGGCTGGTGAAGACGCTGGAGGCTCCGGCGAACTAGTATTCCGCCAGCCTGTGCCCACTCCAATCGCAACTTCGGAGTTCGATCCCGAACTCCCCGCGAGCCGCATCGCCCGGGGCAGGCTGGCATAACGGCGCAAGGCTGAGAATTTGCTGTAGCGAATCTGCACGCCAGTTACCCTTTCGTAACCATCCCACTGCACAATATTTGCTGCACTTTAACATTTATGAAATATCTTGCGAGTAACATATTTGCAGGAGATCGCCATGGGTTCAGCGCGGGTTTCGAAATCGCTGCCGCTGCAAGTGGCTGCCGTCTGCTTTCGCAGGCGGGGCACGGCGGTTGAGTTCCTGCTGGTGAACACCAACGGCGGAAACAAGTGGACCTTTCCCAAAGGATCACCGGAGGCTCGCCTCTCGCACAGCCAGGCTGCCGAGCGCGAGGCCGCGGAAGAAGCCGGAGCCCTCGGCACCATCGAGCCTCGCCACTTTCATCTCTACATTCATTCCAAGGGCGTGTTCTGGCAGCCGGGCGGCGTGCAGGAATTTGTGGTAAAAGCCTTTCTGATGGAAGTTCACGAACTTCGACGCGCCGATGAACCACTGCGCCGGCCCACCTGGTTCAGCCCGGAAGAAGCCCGGCAAAGGCTGGCCAAAGGCCGCGAAGTCAAGTACGCGCATGAACTGGAAGCGGTGATCGATCGCGCGCTTGAGCGCATTCACTTCCACAGTGAACTATGGGGCAAGTATCCAGACAGCCGCAACGCCCGCGCCGCCGCGCACTCCTGATTCATCTTTCGACACCCGACACCGGTACTCGCGACTCGCTACTCGAAATGTGAGACGATGAATCCAGCCCCATGATTCAGCTTTCTGGCGCCGGAAAACGTTTTGGCCACAAACTTCTTTTTGAAAACACCGACTGGCTCATCACGCCACGCGACCGCGTCGGACTTGTAGGCGCGAACGGCACCGGCAAATCTACGCTGATGAAGATCCTCGCCGGGTTAGACACGCTCGACTACGGCTCTCTCATTGTCGCCAAAGGCACCACGGCAGGATATCTGCCGCAGGATGGCCTTTCACTTTCCGGGCGCACCGTGTTTGCCGAATGCATGGCCGTGTTCACCGAACTCCACGCCATGGAGCGGGAACTGGAAACGCTCACCCACCAAATCTCCGAACTTGACCATGCAAGCTCGGAGTATGCCGACGTCGCCGACCGTTATCACAGCCTGGAACACGAGTTCCGCACGCGCGATGGCTACTCGATTGAAGCCGAAGTCGGGCGAGTTCTGATGGGATTGGGTTTTCGAAAGGAAGACTGGGAGCGGCAGACGGACGAATTTTCCGGCGGCTGGCAGATGCGGCTGGCTCTGGCCAAGCTGCTGCTGCAGAAGCCCAATCTGCTATTGCTGGACGAGCCCACCAACCATCTCGACCTGGAAGCGCGCAACTGGCTGGAGGAATACTTGCACGACTATCCGTATGCGCTGGTGCTCATCTCGCACGACCGTTACTTTCTCGATGTGACGGTCAACAAAATCGCGGAAATCTGGAACAAGCGGTTCTGGTTTTACACCGGAAACTACGACAAATTCCTGTCGCAGAAGACGCAGCGCAACGAGCAGTTACAGGCTGCCTACCGCAATCAACGCGACCGCATCGAGCAGCTGGAAGTATTCATCAACCGCTTTCGCTACCAGGCCACCAAGGCCAAGCAGGTTCAGAGCCGGATCAAAGAATTGGAAAAGATTGAGCGGATCGAGATTCCGCCGGAAGAGAAAACGATTCACTTTTCATTTCCGCAGCCCAAGCCAAGCGGACGCATTGTGGCCGAGTTCGAGAACGTCGCTAAGGTTTACCCAGGAAAGAATTCCGCAGCTACGAGCGTTGGCGAGAAAGAAGTTTTCCGCGAAGTCAACTTCATGATCGAGAAGGGTGATCGCATCGCGCTGGTCGGCGTGAACGGAGCCGGCAAGTCGACTTTGATCAAATTACTCGCGGGCGCGGAACTCCCGACGCACGGGGAATTCCGCCTCGGCCACAACGTTCAGGCAGACTACTTCGCCCAGGATCAATACAAGGAACTGGATGCGGATGCGCGCATGATTGACGATCTCGGCGAAGCTTCCCCGCGCTCCACCCAAACGGAACTCCGCAGCTTGCTCGGATGTTTTCTGTTTTCCGAAGACGATGTGTTCAAAAAGATCGGAGTACTCTCCGGAGGCGAGCGTGGGCGCTATGCACTGCTTCGTTTGTTGCTCCATCCGGCAAACTTCCTGCTGCTCGATGAGCCCACCAACCACCTCGACCTGCGCGCCAAAGACGTGCTGCTCGAGGCGCTCATGGAGTACACCGGCACCGTCGTCTTCGTCTCGCACGACCGCTATTTCATCGACAAGCTGGCCACGCGAGTTTTTGAAATCGGTGACGGCAAAGTTGAGGTCTATCCCGGTAATTATGAAGACTATCTCTGGCGGAAGCAGGGTGGAAGCGCCAGGCAGGAC
Organism: uncultured Acidobacteriaceae bacterium; assembly: GCA_963818865.1. GTDB lineage: Bacteria > Acidobacteriota > Terriglobia > Terriglobales > Acidobacteriaceae > Sulfotelmatobacter. The sequence goes on along the minus strand of CAWFTQ010000006.1, from coordinate 105,579 downwards.
GAAACCATTCGCCAGCAACTAAAAGCCCCTGAAGCCGCTCCGCCGGCACCGGCAAACGGGAACCAGTCACCGGCAGACACTGCACCGGCCAAGGCAAAACGTTTGAATCCTATCAAACGCAAGAAGATGGAAGATCGTATCCGCGAACTGGAAGGCGAAATCAGCCGCGCCGAGACCGTGATTGCGCAGTGTGAGACCGCCCTGCAGGATTTCGTCAGCGCCGATCAAAGCCAGCGGCAGGCCCAGGAACTCGACCGGCAGAAGGCAGCGCACGCAGGCTTTCTCAAAGAATGGGAAGATATCTCCCAGTCTCTGCAGGAAACCGACTAATGGACATGCGTCAGCCGCAATCGTACAGCCTCTTCCGTAATCTCGGAGAATTACTTACCTCTGTGCGATAGTCAGAGTGGCCAAAGGGACACGAACCAGCCGGAGGCCCCAAATCCCAGACCACCCGTACCGGTCGGTGCCGCCAGAGCCTGCCCTGAGCTTGGCGAAGGGATGCGCCGCGCGGCGGGACTAAGGAAGGTCGCATGCTCCAGTCATCAGAGAACTTCAATGGCGTGAGATCCACTTCACCAGCCTCCAACCCTAACTCTTACAACCCCGTCAAAACCACAACCGCTCCCATCGAGCAAGCCACGATCGGACGGTCGCTGGTTATTAAGGGCGAAATCAGCGGTGCGGAAGCGCTTTATATCGATGGCCGCATCGAAGGCAAAATCACGCTGACTGACAATCGCGTCACTATCGGCCGCAACGGCACCGTGCAAGCCGACATCAATGCCCGCGAAGTTGTGGTCATGGGCAAAGTGACCGGTAACATCGAGTGCAGCGACCGCGTGGATATTCGCAGCGAAGGCGTGGTGAACGGCAACGTTTCGACGACCCGCATCAGCGTGGAAGATGGCGCGGTGCTCAAGGGCGGCATTCAGGTTAAGAGCGGTGAGCACAAGCACCAGAACCAGCCGCAGCCCAAAATCGCGGAAACACCGAAGCCAGCGGCGGCAGAGCCACAGAAGGCGTTGGCAGCAACCGCAGGCGCTTAATTGCTTACGGCAACATTCAGGCATCAAAAAGGGCTACGCCGGGGGCGTGCCCTTTTCATTTCTGCGTGCAAGCAAATGGCGATTCTTGCCAACCGCCTCCGCCACTTCTGATCTTTACGATTGAGTTTTACTTTTTGTCCTTGGGCTTCAAATCCAGGGCGGCTGAGTTCATGCAATAGCGTAGCCCGGTCGGCTCAGGACCATCCTCAAACACATGCCCAAGGTGCGCGCCACAGGTTGCGCAACGAGCCTCAGTGCGAACCATTCCGTAGCTTTTGTCTTTATGCTCTTCCACCTTGCCCTCGTCCGCCGGTTTGAAGAAGCTCGGCCATCCCGTACCGGAATCGAACTTTGTCGACGAATCGAACAACGGCTGTCCGCAACAGACGCAGTGATACGTCCCCGCATCCTTGGTTTTCCAGTACTTGCCGGTAAAAGCCGGCTCGGTCCCGGCCTCGCGGGTCACATGATACTGCTCCGGCGTAAGCTGTTGTTTCCACTCCGACTCGGTTTTTCCCACCTTTTCTGCCATGAATATTAGCTCCTCAGTCAAGAAAAATGCTTTGACGCAATCTCAACCAACATGAGTCCAGGGGCCATTAACACCCAGAGCACAGACGCAACCAAACCTCTTGCTGGCTGATCACTGTTCCCTAAGCACTGATCCATTAGATGTTCCACGACCGGGAAAGTGTCGGCTCACAGTTTTCCACAGTTTAGCCTGTGACATCCATCACAATTCTCGCGTGACATCCAACCTTGCCCGGAACGTTCTCTAGAGTCAAATATGATGAAACGTCTGCGAGTCCCTCCGGCCCGGCATCGCCTCTCAAGAGGTGCCGGGCCTTTTTGCTTTAATCCGGCACTTTTTCGCCGATTTTGCAGTACTGGCTCCGGAAGAAGAGCAGGGGTTCGCCCGGCCGCACCACGGCGTCTTCTACCTCCGCAATAAATATCGTGTGGTCGCCAGCTTCGTGCGCCCACTGCAGCCTGCATTCCAGATAGGTTAGCGCGCCCTGCAATACGGGAGTTCCGTGGGAGGTGCGGTCGAAGCGCGCTGCGGGCTCTTTCTCGACCTGCTCCTCGACCGGCCGCGCATAGTATTGGGAAATTCGCCGCTGGCCCTCCGCCAGAACGTTGACCCCGAATCGTTTTCTGGCGTGCAGATGGGCATGCGTACGTGCGCTGTGGTCTACGCATACCAGCAGCAGCGGCGGATCGAGCGAGACTGAAGCGAGTGCGTTGGCAGTCATGCCATGGACCTCGCCATCCAGGTCCACGGTGATGATGGTCACTCCCGTGGCAAAGCATCCCATCGCTTTGCGAAATTCAGCTGGATTGAGGCTCATGTCGTACCTGGATTCTTGCTGCCTCGACTGCCTACCTTAACACGACAGTGGTCAGTGATGAGTGGATGCGGACAAGATTCGATTTACTGGCCGCTGTTGTATGATTCGATGCATCAACACGCCTGCGGAAGCGAACACCTTGCCCCTGACTGCCATCAGCGCGACTGGCACGAAACCCGGTTCATCGTGTGCGCCGGAATTGTCTGATCTAAGACTCGGATCGCCTATTTCCCGCGATCTGGCGCTGCGGCTGATCCACTGCACCGACGGCGACCTGCCGGATCTGCTCGCCGCCGCCCGCGCCGCAAAGGAAAACTTCAAGCCCGGCGTCATTACTTATTCTCGGAAAGTTTTCCTGCCGCTGACGAATCTTTGTCGCGACTACTGCGGCTACTGCACTTTCCGTCGCGACCCCGGGGAACCGGGGGCGCACACGATGACTCCCGAAGAAGTGCTGACGGTCGCCCGCGCCGGCGAAAAGCTGGGATGCACCGAGGCTCTCTTCAGCCTCGGCGATAAACCGGAACTGCTCTTCCCCGAGATGCGCGACACGCTGCGTCATCTGGGATATAAATCCACCATGCACTATCTGGAAGCAATGTGCGAGCTCGTGTTGCGCGAGACCAGCTTGCTGCCGCACCCCAACCCCGGCCTGCTCAGCGCGGAGTGGATTGCCCGTCTGGCTGCGTTCTCGCCCAGCATAGGACTGATGCTCGAAACGGTCAACCCCAGTCTCCTCGCCCCCGGCGCGGCGCATGATAATGCTCCCGATAAAGCTCCAGGCAAGCGCCTGCGCACTATCGAAGAGGCCGGAAAGCAGCGAGTTCCCTTCACTACAGGCTTGCTGATCGGCATCGGCGAAACGCTCGAAGACCGCGTGGATACTCTGCTGGCCATTCGCGATTTGCACGACCGTTACGGCCACGTTCAGGAAGTGATTATCCAGAACTTTCGAGCCAAGCCCACGATCCCGATGGCTAATTCCCCCGAGCCTAGTCAGGGCGAGATGCTCCGCACCGTAGCGGTAGCTCGCTTGTTAATGCCCAAGGTCAATATTCAGGCGCCTCCCAACCTCAATGCGCCGTATTATGAAGAGTTGCTGGACGCCGGCATCAACGATTGGGGAGGGATTTCTCCGCTGACTCCCGACTATATCAATCCCGAGAAGCCCTGGCCGCATCTGGAGCAATTGCGCCTCCGCACGGAAGGTAAGGGATTTCAGTTGCGCCAGCGTTTGCCGGCGTACCCTGAGTTCTTGTCCGGGCTCATGTCGCGACCCGGATTGCTCACGGAAAGACTTCAAGCCGCCACCGGCGGCGATGGCTTGGCCAAAGAAACGAGGGCCGCATGATTTGTGTGCTCACCGGCGGCACCGGAGGCGCTAAGTTTGTCGATGGACTGCGGCAAGTGATCCCGCCGGAAGAAATCACTCTCGTCGTCAACACCGGCGACGACTTGTTATGGTGGGGACTATACGTTTCTCCGGACATCGATTCCATCACCTACGTTCTTTCCGGCCTGCTCAGCCGCGAGCGCGGCTGGGGCGTGAAGGGTGATACTTTTCTTTGCCTGCAAGCCATGGGGCAGCTCGGGGAACCCACGTGGTTTCACACCGGGGACCGCGATCTCGCGGTACATCTGTTGCGCTCGCGCCTTTTGGCGGAAGGCAAGACGCTTTCCGAGGCCACATCGACGATTTGCGATAAGCTTGGCGTGAAGGCGCGCATCCTGCCCATGAGCAACTCGCGCGTCGAGACACGCGTGGATACCCCTTCCGGCGAGTTGAGTTTCGAAGAATATTTCGTGCAACGCTGGTATCAGGACCCGGTGAACTCAGTACGTTTTGCCGGAGCTTCAGACGCCGAGCCTGCCCCCGGAGTAATCGAAGCTATCGTCTCTGCCGACGCTGTGCTCATTGCTCCGAGCAATCCCATCACCAGCATCGGCCCCATACTTGCCGTGCCGGGAATGCGCGACGCGCTGGTCCGGGCTCGAGGCAAAGTAGCGGCCGTCAGTCCGATCATCGGTAATGCTGCAGTGGCCGGACCTGCGGGTATTCTTATGACAGCTCAGGGATTACCTTGCTCCATTGCCGGTGTTGCCAAGGCCTACGAAGATTTCCTCGATCTGCTGATTTGCGACACGCGCGATGCCCGCGCGGCGGAAGCGCTTCGCGCAAATGGTTTGCGAGTGCAGTGTGCCCAAACCATTATGCGCTCCGCCGAGGACAAGGCCGGACTCGCTCGAACCGTTCTCTCCTTCACAACAGACCGCATGGTTTCAGGACAGCCTGTTTCCGATGGGGCTGATTCAAACAAGTCTGCCGCCCCTGCCGACGTCGAACAGCCGTGATCCTGATTCCCGTCAAGAATCTGTCGGCAGCCAAGCAGCGGCTCGCAGCCGTGCTCGATCAGCCCGCACGCACGGAATTGGCGCAGACCATGCTCCGTGACGTTGTGACCGCCATCGCTGCGTGGCCGCGACGTCCGGCTTGCGCGCTCGTTACCAGCGATCCATTCGCGCTGGAGCTGGCACGGCAGTACGATTTCGAAATCATCCCCGACCCCGCGAATCCGGGCGAAACTGGCGCAATTGAAATGGCCACGCGCCTTTGTGTCGAGCGTGGCATCGACAGCACCCTCGTCATCCCGGCAGACATTCCGTTGATAAAATCAAGCGAACTCGACCAGATCTTCGCGCGAACTCCCGTTGAAGGCACGGTGCTGGCGCCTGCCGCCGACGGGCGTGGAACCAATGCCGCATTCCGCCGCCCCGCGAATCTGTTCCCCCTACGCTTCGGCAATGATAGCTTTAAGCCACATCTGGCAGCCGCCCAGGCCACGGGCAAGCCCTGCATCGTGTTGCAACTACCAAGCATCTCCGTCGACGTGGATAATCCCGAAGATTTGCAGCAACTCCTCGTGCATCCTGGCGAAACCCGTACGCAGAGCCTGATTCACAGGTGGACACTGGCCGGCCGCTTTCCTGCCACAGGGACGGAGGGCTGGTGAGCAGACCTCGTCACACCGCCAAGAAAACGGGGGAGCAGCGCAGGCAAGGGTTGAACCAGTTTCACCTTGAGCTCAGCCTCATCCCGATCCCGCTTTCCGACGAAATCAGCCTCGGCGATTCCATCGTCGACAAACTGCTGCAATCGCTGCGGCAACACAACCTTGCACTCGAAACCCGGGACATTCTCGTCGTTAAACACAAAATCGTTTCCAAATCGGAAGGCCGCATCGTCGATCTCGCCACGATAAAACCTACAGCCAACTCGATCGCCTGGGCTAAGAAATACAAGCTGGATGCCCGCGTTATTGAACTAGGTCTGCGCGAAAGCAGCGCCGTTATTCGGCGCAAGAATGGCGTGCTCATCACCGAGACCCGCCACGGTTTCATCTGCGCCAACAGCGGCGTGGACGTCTCCAACGTCGATGGCGGCCGCCACGCCCTGCTTTTGCCCGTCGATCCCGACCGTTCCGCTCGCCGCCTTCATCTCGAACTCAAGAAGCGCACCAAGCTCGCGATTCCTGTGCTCATCACTGACACATTCGGTCGTCCGTGGCGCGAAGGCCTGGTCGATTTCTGCATTGGCATAGCCGGGATGAAACCACTGCGCGACGATCGTGGACGCCGCGATCCGCACGGCTACACTCTGCATGCCAGTCTGGAAGCCGTAGCTGACGAACTGGCGGCGGCAGCCGGCCTGGTCTGCGGCAAACTGAACCGCACGCCAGCGTGCATCATTCGCGGATTCCCCTATGAATCAAGGCGAGGGCGCACTCGCGACCTGCTTCGCCCGCCAGTCAACGATTTGTTCCGCTAGGCTCTCGCCAAACGGGAGTCTTCAGGAGTAATTTGGAATATCCGCCATCGGAGGAACCCGTGCCGCGCCCTCTTTCAATATCGGAACTGGAAAATTTCCCTTTGCTCGATTGGTTCGAGATCGCGCACACCCTCACGACTCCAGTACACGCTTCGCTGGAAAGAATTCTCGAAAAGCAAAACGGCAACGCGATTCCGCTGGAAGAGGCTTACACACTGGCCCACGCCGAAGGCGACGATCTGCTCGGCTTGTTGGCCGCCGCCAATTTGCTGCGCGCCGAGCTTTCCGGCAACCTCGTCACCTACGTGGTGAACCGCAACATCAACTTCACCAATATTTGTTTTGTGGGATGCAAGTTCTGCGCCTTCAGCCGTGGTCCCCGCGAGTCCGATACATATTTTCTTGAGCCCGATCAAGTCGCGCAAAAAGCTGTCGAAGCATGGCAACTGGGAGCTAAAGAGGTCTGCATACAGGGAGGTCTGCAGCACGGATTGCCTCCGTTTTATTATCGCGACATCCTGCGTGCTGTGAAGAACGCCGTGCCCGGAATGCACATCCACGCTTTCTCGCCGATGGAAATTGTTTACGGCGTTGAACTCACTGGCATGAAGCTGGCGGATTATCTTTGCATGCTGCGCGACAACGGCCTCGATACGCTCCCCGGCACCGCCGCCGAGATTCTCGATGACGAGATCCGCAACATTCTCTCGCGTAACAAGCTTGCCACTGCGCAATGGATCGAAGTCGTCCGCACCGCGCACCGCCTCGGCCTCCGTTCTACTTCAACCATGATGTACGGCCACACTGAAACCCCGGAGCACTGGGTTCGTCAGATGCATCTCTTGCGTGAAATTCAGGATGAGACCGGAGGTTTCACCGAGTTCGTTCCGCTTGGCTTCGTTCACCAGAACACGCTGCTGTTTCAGCAAGGCCTGGCTCGCAGCGGTCCGACGCTCGCGGAACATTTGAAAGTGCACGCGCTCGCGCGCCTGTTGCTCGCTGGCTCAATCAATAACATTCAGGTTTCATGGGTGAAGTTGAATCGGCGTCTTTCGCAACTCTGCCTGCACGCCGGCGCCAACGATTACGGCGGCACGCTCATGGAAGAAAACATTTCGCGCGAAGCCGGAGCCACCGCCGGCCAGTACACCAGCCCGGAGGACTTCCAGTCACTGATTCTTGAGGCATGCCGTATTCCGGCGGAGCGCAACACCACATACACGCGCATCAACATCAAGCTGCCGTTGGAGGAGTTCACCGCCGAAGAAACGCTGGAGCCGGAATTCGCATGAGGATGGACTAGATGACCGAAGCTGCTTCGCGTCCCATCGCCATCCTGGGTGGAACCGGACCCGCAGGCATCGGTCTGGCGCGGCGTTGGGCGCGCGCCGGAGAGACCGTCGTCATTGGATCGCGCGACAATCAGCGCGCTCAAGAAGCCGCAGATAAAATCAAGAAAAGCGTCGGCGAACATTCCCGCGTCTCCGGCATGGAAAATAGCGCCGCCTGCGCCGCCGCAGATATTCTAGTGCTCACGGTCCCCTTCGAAGGCCAGGCCGCGCTGCTCAAGCAGCTCAAACCCGCGATTCGCGTCGGCAGCATTCTTATCGATGCAACAGTCGCCCTCGCTGCCGGAGTTGGTGGACGCGCCTCACGCACGCTCGGCGTCTGGCAAGGCTCGGCCGCACAACAAGCGGCTGAACTTGTACCCAAGGGAGTGAGCGTGGTGGCGGCGTTCCACAATTTGTCGGCTGAACTTCTCAACGCCAACGAAGCGGTCGACTGCGACGTCATAGTCTGCAGCGACGACGCTAGCGCGGGTCAGCTCACACGCACGCTCGCAGCGAAGATTCCAGGCGTGCGCGCCATCGATGGCGGAAAATTGGAAAATGCCCGCATCCTCGAGCAGATCACCGCCCTGCTCATCGGCCTGAACATCCGCCACAAAGGCCACGGCGGCATCCGGGTTACCGGTCTGCCGCCGCAAGCCTACGAGTAAATTCAACCCGCTCGACTTTCTAGAACGAATACTTCAGCGAAAACTGAATCAGCCGCGGCGTGCCGATGGTTGAACTAATCGGCGCAGAACCACCGGCGGACGAGACCGACGCCAACGCCGGAATCGCGAATGACGGATGGTTGAACAAGTTGAAGAAGTCCGTCCGGAATCGCAGATCCTGCTTTTCTCCCAGCTTGAACGTTTTGTCCAGCGTGAAATCTACGTTTTTCTGCGGCGGCCCAATAATGCAGTTTCGCGGCGTATTGCCGTAAACCGTCGCATCGCTTGGCATTCCGTTGGAAAGCGTCGGCGCCAGCGGGTCGGGCGTATAAGCCGCCGGATTCACCCAATTGCTTATCCTCGATTCGGGACTCCCCTGGCTGGAAGCGTTGCCGCAGCTGTAGCCACCAGCGAACGTTGCGGTCGACGAGGGCGTGCTGGCAAGGGCGTACGCCGTGCCTCCCGCAGGATCATAAACCGTGAACGGCGCTCCCGATTGCAACACTATTACGCCGCTGGCTTCCCAGTCGCCCAGCGTCGCCTTGGTTAAGCCGCTGGCGTGGGCGAAGAAGGGCAATTGGTAGACGGCGCTGGTTACGAAGCGCTGCCGCCGGTCGAAGTCGGAGAGCCCGCGCGAGGCTCTCGCGTCATTCTGATCGTTAACCCGTGTAAGGAATGCCACCGAAGCAGTGGAGACGTCATCAATCGACTTGGAGTAGGTATAGGCGCTCTGGAAATAGAGCCCCTTGCCCAAGTGGTGCGCCAACGTGGCTTGCAGCGCGCTGTAATGGGAATCGGAGTTGGGAGCAAAATCTTCGAAATCGCCGGGAGCAATGCCGATATAAGGTGCGCGTAGAGAAGCATTCTCCACGGTGGTATCGACGATGGTGCACGACACTGGTGGGTTTTGGGCTTGCAGATTAGCGCAGCCCTGTCCTGGAATGACGATTGGATTCTGCGCCGTGGCAACGTTTCCTTGATCAGGGTCGTATGTCGAGCGCAACCGACTGCCCTTGGTGCCGACATAACCGAGCTCCGCAAACCAGTCGTGCCCCAATTCATGCTGAATCGTAAAGTTCCACTGCTGCGTGGTCCCCACCACCCAATGCAACGGCACCGCGAGCTGAATCAATCCATTCACATTGCCGCTGAAAGGCCCTCCACAGGCCGTGCCAATTCCGGTAGAACCGTTCCCTAGCTTACAACTAGCGCCAACGCTCTGCAGGATCGCAGCCGTAGGCACGTAGGTCTGGGTAGGATTGGCGCCCAACGCGGGAACGCCATTGGGGAACGCGGCGCTCGATGCAAACAAGTTGGCCAAACTGTCCGGCCCGGGAAAGAATCCCACCAGAAACGGATAAGTCGGCGGCACGATAGCAAGATTATCCACCGCTCCCAAATCTTCGCGCACGCTGTAAATGCCATAGCCGCCCCGAATCGAGGTGGTGTGGCGGCCTGCCACGTCATAAGCGAAGCCAATGCGCGGCTCCCAGACGGTAGCGTATTCGTTGTTAAGTCCAGCCGAATTCAGCGTTCCGCTTATTCCGGACAGGCCGAACTTGCTGATGCACTTGGGATAGACGTAAGGCTGTCCGGTTGTAATCGCCAGCGTGGGATCGGTGTTGCCGGTGTGGCAAAGCGTGTCGTAGGGCGCACCGAGAAACTCGTTTCGGAAACCGAGGTTAAGAGTAAGGGTCTTGCTAACTCGATAGTCATCCTGACCAAACCAGGCAAAGCCGGGAATGCGGTAGTCGTGGTTGCCGAGCCCGCCGCCGCCCTCACCCAAAAGCGGGGAACCCACCAGGAAACTCTGAAAATCCGTATACGGTCCGGTCGCGCCTGAAACAAAAAATATCAAGCCATTATCTGCTATGGGCAGACTGCGGCGCATAGCCACGCGGTCTATCTCCCCGCCAAAACGCAATTGGTGCGGACCGTGGGTCCAGCTCACGGTGTCGACCCAGGTGTAGTTGTTGGAAAGTGCTGACTGCAATTGTGTGGGATATGCTCCAAAGGCGAAAGTGTCAAACTGCAACCGGTAGATGTTAGGATCGCCCGCTTGTCCGTTCACTCCAGTGGCGGTAGGCAGGTTAATACCGACTTGCGCATTGGTGACGGGCGGCTGATTATTCAGCTTGTCGCTGATGATGTTGACCCCGAAGCGAAAGTCATTGATCAGGGTATTGGTAAAGATATGAGTTTCGGTGATGCTGCCGAAGCGGCTGTGCAAAGGGATGTCCAGAGGGAAGTTGAGGTTGTTGATGCCGGGCTGCCCTCCAGTCTGAATTCCATAAGAATCCGCGCCGAAAGGTTGGAACGTATCGGAATTGGACCAGAAGAAACGCTCGGACAAGCGGTCTTTCCCGCCGCGGAATTCACGGTCCCAGTTCGCGGTGAATTGGTTGTCGGTGAACTTACCCGGATCTGTGAGAACCAGCGGCCCGTAGTTGGGAGATGAACTACATGTACGTGTGGCCGGATTGTATGTCTGCGTCACACCGGCCGTTCCAGGGACCGTAGGAAAAAGATAGGTCGACCCAAACTGATTGCTCTGAAAATTCAGCAGCGCGAGCGCGACCGGGTCGATGGACGTAAGGGTAATGGCAGGACAGTTAGGAACCGCCGGGCTGCTGAAGACAGATTCTAAATTCGCCGCTGAGCGATCAGTCGGGATGACAGGAATCGTCGTGTTGATGAACGTTCCCGGCGAATCGCCGCTGCGCTGCCGCGTGCCCTGCAGGTTGAAATAGAAGTAACCCAGCTTGGCCCCGCGACCGATTGGTCCGCCAATGTCGCCACCGAAGATGTTCTGCTTGACAACGACTTTGCCAAGAAAATAATCGTTTGCATCCAGCGCCGTATTGCGGAAGTACTCCCACAAATCACCGTGGAAGCGGTTGGTTCCGCTCTTGAGCGTGGCGTTAATATTGCCACCGCCATTGCGTCCCTGCGTAGCGTCGTAGAGGCTGGTGCTGACTTTGAATTCCTGGATCGCGTCCGGACTGGGCAAGGGCGTGTAGGTCAATTCGCCAAAGGCATAGTCGGCTACGGTGATTCCGTCGATTAGATAGTTATTGTTGTCTTCTCTGCCACCATTCACGTGCATGTAAACCTGACCGCGGCCGAGTTGCGCGGCGCCGTTCAAATCGGAAGAAGCACCCGCGGAGAGTGTCAGCAACTGCTGGAAGTTTCGTGTAGCCAGAGGAAGGTCGGTAATTGTCTGGGCCCCCAACGATTGGCCGGTCGTGGCATCCGTGGTATTCACTTGCTCCACCTGGGACTGCACTTCCACCACTTCCTTCACCGTATTCACTTTAAGCACCGCAGTCATGCGCGTAGTTTCCGTAATGCGCACCACCACACCGGGGAACGTGGTGACGGGAAAGCCCGCCGCCGTCAGTTCCACCGAGTATGTGCCTACGGGCAATAGAGTAGCCGTGAACAATCCGGAGGCATCGGTAGTCAGCTGGCGCAATACTTCGCCCGTGGCTTCGTTCTTGACGCTGACCCTGGCATTTGCGATGACGGCTCCCGACGCGTCTTGCACCACGCCAGCAATGGCGCCCGTGGCTCCGCCTTGAGCGAAAGTCATTCCGGTAAGAAACGCCATGAAAAGAATGAACGCCATGAACGTCCGAAGGGAAATCATCTTGTTCCTCCAATTGAACGATCGTCTGTGGCTCACTCGCCCATCGAAACGGCGATCCATGTGCGGGACCAATAATGCGGTGAGATAACATGCGGATATATCACGATCCTCCGCCGTTGTTCAAGAAATATACGCGAAGATAGATGGACTGGATTCTATGAATGCTGGCGATGAAAATTTTGGATAGCCGGGGTGCGAGCGCCATTTACGCGGACGATAGCAAACTAAATTATGCAGCCCGATTCAAGGTGGATCAAAATCTAGTCTTCGACCGCTTGCGCCGTCATCTCCGACGGCTCGCCGCCGCCTGCCGCCTGGGCCACGATCAAGCGTCGCGCCTCCACGCGAATCTTCGGCAATTGCAATCCGAACCAGGCCGCACCCGCCACTGACGCTAACCCGCCGATGCCCACAGTGACCTGAGCGCCCAGACGGTCGGCGAGAGCGCCGCCAAACAGCGCTCCAATCGGAGCCATGCCCATGAACATCATGGAATAGACGGCCATCACCCGCCCCCGCAGCGCGTCCGGCACCATCACCTGAATCAAGGTGTTTGAACAAGCCATCTGCAACATCATCGTGTAACCCACGGGCAACAGCAAAATCACAGAAACCCAGAAACTATGTGAGATCGAAAACACAACCAGACTCGCTCCAAAACCCGCGCAGCACATTGCCACCCACCGCCCCAGCCCTCTCACGCCTTCGCGGAAAGCAAGCGTAAGCGCCCCCAACAGAGCTCCAACTCCGGTCGCGCCCATCAGGATGCCCAATCCCTGCGCTCCACCGTGCAAAATCTTGTCGGCGAAAATTGGCATCAACACCACATAGGGCATGCCCACCAGACTCACCAGACCCAACAGCATGAGCAACGCCCGGATCGGCGCGGTACGGTTGACGAAGCGGAATCCCTCCATGATGTGCTCCAGCGGAGATGCCATTAAGGCCCGTGCTGGGCTATGAACTTTCATCAACAACAAACCAATAATTACGGCGATATAGCTCACCGCATTGGCGAAGAAGCACCAGCCTTCGCCAATCCTGGCCACCAGAATCCCTGCCACCGCCGGACCCACCACGCGGGCGCCGTTGAACATGGAAGAATTGAGCGCGATCGCATTCATCAAATCTTCCTTACCCACCATATCCACGAGAAAGGATTGCCGCCCCGGAATATCGAAGGCATTCACCACTCCCAGCAAACTAGCCAGCACAAACACGTGCCAGACCTGAACTTTGTGGGACAGTGTCAGCGCCGCCAGAACGAACGCCAGCAGCATGGATGCTACTTGCGTGGAGATCACGATGTGGCGGCGGTTGACCCGATCGGCCGTCATCCCGCCCAACGGCGCAAACAGAAACACAGGGATCTGGCTGGCGAATCCCACCGAACCCAGCAGCAGAGCCGATCCGGTCAGCCGGTAGACCAGCCACGACTGCGCCACGCTCTGCATCCACGTGCCGATCAACGAAATCAGTTGTCCACTGAAGAAGAGCTGAAAGTTGCGATGCCGCAGCGCCCGCCCCGCCACTTGCCAGCGCGATCCCCGTGCAGAGACCGCTTCGCCCCCGTTCGCCGCCGGGTTAGCCTCGATTGGAGTTCTTGACTCAGACACGTTGGTTTCTTTGGATGACGCTAATCGCCTTCTAGATCAATATAACTTGAATGCTATTCAACATCCGCACCGCCCGGATTTTCCGCTGGACGGACAGTGCGTGGCGGCAGATTCGTCGACAACTCCATCGACATGCTGAAACGCTGCTACACCAGCGGCGGGCTATGCTTGGCGAGGCGCATGAAAATAGTCGTGGTTCGAAAAGGGTACGGCAGCCTCAGATAAGTTTTGCGCATCGAATTTTTGTCTTCCCAGACCGGGCAGACTGCGCTACAGTGGCAGTTGCTTTCCCCCCGGCGATTCCCTAAGAAAGGGACACGACCATGACTACTCCCACGGTTGGTGTTGAACGTCGAATCGGGCAGCGCTTCGCCTTTAACTTGCCGGTCTCCTTGCGCGATCTTTCGACCGCCGCGGAAGGACTTGGATTCACCCAGGATCTCAGCTCCCGCGGAGCGTTTCTGTTCACCGACATGCCACTGAGTGAAAATGCGGAAGTCGAACTCACGTTAAGGATGCCTTGCGAGATCACTCTCGGCGAAAACATGCGCGTTCGCTGCCGCGGCCTTGTTCTGAGAATCGTGAAGGCTGCCGATAAGAGTTGGAACCCGGCTGCCGGGGACGAAACCAAGTCGTCCGAGACCAAGATAGGGGTGGCAGTTTGCTTGAAGGGCTACGAATATCTTCCGGAAGTTGAGGACGGCTCTGCCGATTTTCGCCGGATTTCAGCCCTGCACAATGCCGGCGAAACCCAGCGGACCATCGCGCCAGTGCCGGGCATCCCGCCGGCCGCAGCCCACTAACCTGGCTTTCGAGTCTCAGATACGGATAGGAATGCTCTTGAATCCCGTAGTGGACCTGGCAACCGCATACTTTTTTAAATTTATTACTTCTCAGACCTTTTCAATCGCCGCAGCTTGGCTTAGAATGCCTTTCAATCGTGCGGATTAGGTTGGTGGAGTAGTTCTGCTGTGCGCCTGTCGCTTTGTTCCTCTGCATTGCGGATCGCTGCTCTTCCGTCTGTCCGAGAGATGTGCAAGACTGTGCTTCCAGCCGGTTACCTAGGTCATCTGGCGAGGAGTACTTTCTCTTTCTAACATGCAAACACCAAGAGAAATCAGCGAGAACCGCGCTATGCATGGGATCGCCGTAGCCCTCCTGACCGAAAACCGCGAACACTTATCGGAACTGCAGCGGCGGGTAGAGGATACGCGTCTGGCCCGCACCGTGTTCAGCAATGTCGGCTTTCCCGCCGGACCCACTGACGCCATCTTGCGCCAGATCCAGGATTTGCGCGTCGAAGTCGTCGTCATCGATATCTCTGTAGAGAATCCTCAACCCGCCATCCGGGCTATCGAACTCATCCAGGCCAACACCCTGCAACTGGCGATCTTCGCCAACGGCAGCATGCAACAACCCACCACAATTGTGGCGAGCATGCGTGCCGGGGCGGGAGAATACCTGGATGACAGCACCGGCCCAGAAGCGCTCCTTGAGGCCCTCACCCGTTTCAGTTCCAACCGCACTCGCACCCGGGGGGAGCGGGCAAAGCCCGCATCTTCACCTTCCTGAGCGCCAAGGGAGGCGCCGGGGCCACGACAGCAGCGGTCAACACCGCAGTCGCTCTGCAACAATCGCACGGCAATGTCGTGCTGGTGGATTTTGCGCCCGTGGGGCACGCTCAACTTCATCTCAACCTTCGCCCCAGCTTTGGAGTGCCCGATGCGCTGGAGAATTTGCACCGCCTCGATGCCTCTTTGCTCGATGGCCTGATGACTACGTGCAAGGACGGCTTGCATCTTCTTGCCGGACCGCAGCAACCTTATCCATCCCTGCCGACCCCAGCCGAATTAGCCCGCCTTTTCGACTTGTTGGCCAATCACTATCGCTACGTCGTGGTCGATGCCTCGAGCCGGCTCGATTCCACTACGCGTTTGCTCTCCGACCTCTCGAATGCCGTGCTCATGGTCGCTCAGACCGACGTGGTGTCCCTGTGGAGCGCAGGCCGCATTCATGCGTTCCTGGAAGAGGGTGCGGGCCGCAACCGGTTACGCATGGTTTTGAATCGCTACAAGAAGATTCCCGGCTTTACCGACGAAGACGTCGAACATTCCACGCGCTGCAAAGTCTTGTGGAAAATTCCCAATGCGTTTCAGGCCGTCTCCCCCGCCATCGATCATGGCACACCAGTGGTTCTGCAGGAGGGCCAGGAGATCAGCCGCTCCTTCCGCGCACTGGCTGCGGCCCTGGCCGATGCTTCATCGAATGCCGAAGGCGGACTTGATCTGGTCTATGCGCAGGAGAAAAACGACAGCAAGAAGAAAGTGCCTGGCCGTTTGGTCATCTCCCCCGCCCGCGCTGGTCAGTAACGAGTACCAAGTACCGAGAAAATCACATCTCCTCCAACAAATTGTCGCTAGCCGAAGTTTCGAGATTCTTTTGTCTCTTCTCCGTACCAACTAGCTTCTGCCTGTCTCGTGCCCTTCCGGATATTCCTATCGCTGTTCGTTGAACCCTGCTTGCATCTAAGATAGAACGATGCGCGAACTGCCGGGCTCACTGCTGGAAGAGACCGAATCACCGTCCCCAGAATTGCGTCTGGAAATTGCGCCCGAACCCGCGCTGCGCGTTTTCGTGCAGAATCTTCGCGAGCTTTTTCACTCGGGCGACGCTGCTCAGTTACATCTTCAATCTTCTCCCGCGGCTTTCTGGCCTGATGTCTTCGTCGAGCGCGGACTTCCCTGGCGACGATTCGTCGAGTCTGCTGGATATCACATTCTCGCGCTGCTCTTTGTCTGGGCGGGATCTCGTTTCCTCGCGTTGCAGCCGCAAGTCGCGCCTCGGCCTGCGTTCACGCATGCCGACGTGGTCTATTACTCCCCATCGGAATATCTGCCGCCACTCGATACTCGCCGCCCGATCTCGGCTCACGCCCGAAAGGCCGATCCTGAATTGTCGGCTCAGCCCATTATTTCCGTGCCGCCAGAAGCCGACAACCGTGCGCAAACCATCGTCACACCTTCCAACATTCGGTTGCAGGACGACGTTGCCTTGCCGAACACGGTCGCCTGGTCGGACAAACCGCGGATGCCGATTGCGCCCGCACCTCTGGTGCCCGCGTCGGAAATCTCAAGGCTCGCGCCGCAGATGGATCGCTCAGTAATCGCACCACCACCAGATGTGGACAACGCATCGCGGAACAATCTGCAAGCTCCGCAGCCGGCCGTGATCGCGCCGCCGCCCGCGCTGGAAGCGGCTTCCAACCTGCGCCTCGGCGATGTGAACATCGGACACAGCACCGTGATTGCGCCCGCTCCGCAGCTTTCGGTGGAGGAACAGCGCGCGCAACCTGCACGCTCCTCCGCTCTGCGCGGACATTCTCCGCAGGTTATCGCTCCGCCACCTTCCGTGGGCGCGTCCGGTGGTTCGCGCTCCGGCGACATGGTCGCGCTTAGCTTGCATCCCGCGGTGGGCGCGCCGCCCGCCGTGGTCGCGGGCAATCGGCGGGGCAGTTTCGCCGCTACTCCGGAAGGTCATCGCGGAGCATCCGGCGCGCCGGGCGCGTCCGCTGGCGCTTCCAACAAGGATGGAAGCGAAGCCGGCAAGAAGAGCAACGGAAATCTGCCTTCGGGACTGTACGTTGGCGCGCCCGCGAATGCCACTTCGCCGGTCGCGGGCGATCCCGCTGCGAAGCCATCGAGCGGCAACTCGGTGAATCCAAGGCTGCTGGCTGGCGTGCGGGCGCCGCGGGTTTCGCGGGATGCGCAGCCAGAGGGCGACAGCAAGATCACAGAGGCGGAGCGCGCCGTTTTTGGCGGGCGCAAAGTCTATTCGCTCAGCCTCAACATGCCGAATCTAAATTCAGCGGGAGGAAGTTGGATCATCCACTTCGCCGCGCTGACATCGGATTCAGCTCCGTCTTCTTCTGGCGCATCGTCTTCCGGCGCATCGTCTTCTGGCGAATTAGCCTCGGGCGAGTTGTCATCGCCGGTGGCGACCAGCAAAGTCGATCCGGCTTATCCGCTGGAACTGATGCGGCAGAACGTGAGCGGGGCTGTCATTCTCCATGCGGTGATCCTCGCCGACGGCACGGTAGGCACGGTGCGCGTGCTGCGCAGCGTGGACGATCGCCTGGACCGGTTCGCCACCGAAGCGATCGCCAAATGGAAGTTTCAACCGGCCACGAAGAACGGCGCTCCCGTTGCTGTGGAAGCGACATTCTGGATTCCCTTTCGGCCCGCGAAGACGACTTCCAATTTCTGACGAGTGTGAGTTAGTTCTCAGTTCTCAGTTCTCAGTTCTCAGTTCTCAGTTCTCAGTTCTCAGTTCTCAGTTCTCAGTTCTCAGTTCTCAGTTCTCAGTTCTCAGTTCTCAGTTCTCAGTTCTCAGTTCTCAGTTCTCAGTTCTCAGTTCTCAGTTCTCAGTTCTCAGTTCTCAGTTCTCAGTTCTCAGTTCTCAGTTCTCAGTTCTCAGTTCTCAGTTCTCAGTTCTCAGTTCTCAGTTCTCAGTTCTCAGTTCCAAAACGTCAGCTTCGCAAATCGATTACAGTGTCAGGAATCCGCCCGGTCTGTACCATGCCATCTGCGGGAATACCCACCCGTCGAAAATCGCGACGGGTAGGGCAGCCTCGGTTGCGGTAACGCTAGATCCTCTACGCTTTCGCGGCTTTCTTTTTTTCCAAGGCGGCGTAGATGGCGGGGTCGGTGCAGATTTCGTAGTAGGTGCGGTCGGTCCAGCCCTGGACGGAGAAGTCTTCCGCATTGACTTTGGGGACGCGGCTTTCGCGGACGACGATTTTGCGGAAGATGTCGCGATCGACGGGGACGACGCCGCTGGAGAGGCGGTACTCGCCTTTATCGGAGGCGAGCGCGGGCGGCAGTTTTACGGCGAGCGGGACGAGGGAAATTTCCTGCTCGAGTTTGCGGAAGGCGGCTTGGTTCATGCGAATGCCGCCCAGGTTGTAGCTGACGACGGAGTCTTCACTTGATTGGTTCGCGGGGTTCGGTTGGTTCGCGGGATTCGGCTGGTCGGAGGGCGAGCCTGCGTCCTGCGCCTGGAAGACGTAGACGTGGAATGGTCCGGCTTGCGACTCCATGATTTTGCGGGCGCGCTTGTTGCAGGAGGAAAGACGATCGCTCTCGTTGAGGGCTTCGGAGATCATGATCTGGCGTTCGCCATCCATGAGATAGAGCGGGGCGGTCTCCTGCAAGGTGATGCCGATGCCTAATTCGAGTTCGGGCATGTTGGAACGCTTCATCAATTCGTTGTAGCCGCGGACGATTTCGATGATCTCGCGGGCCAGCACGCAGGCGCGGCTGACGGCGAGGCCGGGCTCGCCTTCGCGTTCAAGGATGGCGAGGATGATGGCATCGCCTTCGAGAAAAACCTTTTGCGCTCCGTACTTGCCGAGCAGCTTGTTGACCGGATCGTAGAAATTCAGGCTGAAGTAGGAGGCCGGGTTGAGTCCCTTTTCCATCAGGGTGCGGGTGAGGCGGGTGGAATCGCGGACATCGGCTTTGAGGACGACGTGGCGCAGAACGCGTACTTCCTCGGGCTGCTCGGGTTGCTCATCGGGCAGAAGAAATTCGTAGAGCGTGCCGTTCATGCGGGAAAGTTCGCGCAGCTTGTCGGTGGCGACAAGGTTCACGGAATCGAGAGCGGCGTTCAGGGTTTCGAGCCGGCGAAGGTCGCGGTGATAGTGAGAAAAATCCTGCAAAAAGCGCGCGGCGACTTTGGCGCGCTCGGCTCCGCGGCAGGCAGCTACCTTTGCGACGGCGGCGTACAGGCTGGCGGGTGAGAGCTTGCCATGCTCCTGAATCATGCGCTCCACGCGGTCGCACTCGGGTCGCGAGATGAGAGCGTTTTTCAGTTGCTGCGGGTTGATGCGGGGCGCATACTCGCCGAGCAGAGGAACGGTGTGATAGGAAGCGATGACGCACTCCATCACTTGTTCGTCTTCGAGCAGGCGCACCCACTTGGTTAAGCGATCCTGCTGGGCCGCGCCTTCGGGCGAGGAATCATCGGGAGTGCCGGAGCCGACGAGGGCGCGGGCGTTTTCCGGAGCGCAGAGCCAGGAGTCGATGGTCTCGGTAGTAGTCTCTTCTCCGTACATCGAGCGCAGGAAATTCCAGACGACGTCTTGCAGACGGGGATAGCGGTCGGGATCGCGATCCCAGTTGCCGAGCATGACGTAGTGTTCGGCGCAGAGGTAGTCGTCGCGGCCGTCCTCGGAAAATGCAAGGCGGTTTATGAATAGAGCGTAGCTGCTAAGGGCGGCGCTGCCGGGTTCGGCGGCTTTCGGCTCTCCAAACAACGACCGGCGAGTACGGGCCAGGGTTTCTTTCTCGATGGCGCGCAGAGTCTCGAACAGTTCCTGGCCGGTTTTGCGAAGAATGATTTTCTTGCGCACCTGGAAGGCAGCCACGCGCTCGCGATACTCGACAGCTTTGCCCTGGCGAATGCCCTCGTAACTCTTGAGCAGCACGCGGCAGCGCTCCAAAACTTGCGAGAACTGTTGCGACATTTCTGTGCGCAGAAACTTGGTTACAGCCAGGCGCGCCAGCAAGTCGATGGAAAGCTTTTCTTCTTTTTTGGCGCGGTTCAGCGCGGCGAGATGAAGTTCAGCCAGCAAGGGCTTCCAATCGGAGGGATCGGCGGGACCGCGGACTGCCTCGCGATTTGGCCCAGCGGCGGCGTTTCGCATCCACGACGGAGCCTGACTTTTCTGCGGAGCCTCAGCCGCCAGCAAGCCTTCCAACTCGCCGTGGCGCACAATCAGCCGCATGATTTGCGCGCGTGCCGCATCTACAAAGCGAGGGCTGAGGGCTACATCGTGCCGAAGATTGTCGACGCCGACCGCCAAACCTTCAAGCGCGATCGAAGGGGTCGACACGACCAACTGCGGCGGCGCCATTTTTTCTGGCTCCTTGCCGAGGCGGAAGATGGGAAATCGAGGCATTCGTGAAATGACCCGGAATTATTGGAACTTACTGATTACACAGATACATATGAGGCTAGCATGGGCGGGTCTGGGACTAAAGTTACGGAGGTTATCCCGTGAACTTCAGGGTTGCCTTCGGCATGGACACGATATTTTCTGTTTGACAAATCAAACTTTTTGCAAGACTCTGCCGCGTATGTTGGACCCGCGAATCAAGCGTCTTCTGGATGCCTATCCGGCCATCTTTCTCGCTTGCCATCGCCAACATGTGCGGGAGGACGAAGCTGGAAAAATCATCACGGAACACCAGGCTAGTATCCTGAGTCATCTGCAGTCCAGGCGCTCGACGACCCTGTCGAAACTGGCCGAACACATGGGCGTGGGCCGGTCGACGATGAGCATCACGGTAGCACGGTTGGTACGCGGAGGATACATCGCAAGAAGCCGGGACAAAGATGACGCGCGACGTATCGCCTTGACCTTGACGGCAATCGGAGTGCGGGTTAAAGAACAAAACACAGTTCTTGAACCGGAACTGGTAAGAGCGATGTTTCGCGCAATGCCGGCCAGGGAATTGGAAACTGCGCTGCAAGGCATGGAGTGCATGGCGAAACATGCCCGAATCATGCTTCGCCAGCGAAAGAGAGGACGGGACCAGTGAGAATTCTACTAACCGTAGCGGCAAGCGTTGTTCTGCTGATCCTTGCCGTCTTCGTAACCGGTTCTTTGCTGCCGAAACGGCACATGGCATCGCGCAGCGCCTCTTACCGGGCGACGCCCGAGCGTCTTTTTACCCTCATCGCGGGTCCGCAAAATTGGCGGCCGGACGTTCTTCACTGCGAAGTCGTCCCCGACGCCAATGGCCGTGAGTTGACGCGCGAAACCACGCGGGGCGGCGAAACCATCACCTATGAACTGTCCGAGCGCATACCCGCCAGATCATTAAAGCGCCGCATCGCCACCGATAACCTGCCCTACTCCGGCGCATGGACCTATTCGCTGCAGCCCAACGGCGAATTGACTGTCGTTCGGATCACGGAAGACGGCCAGGTCTACAACCCGCTGTTCCGATTCATGTCGCGTTTTGTTCTCGGGCACACACGGTCGATGGACGCTTACCTGCGCGCCTTGGGCAAAGCTACGGGACAGGAAGTCGAGATCGGAGATTAGCCGGCCATCACTCGCTCTTCGCTCGTGCTGCTTCGAACTCGTCGCCCTTTTGCCAGCCGATAAGGTGCGGAAACTTGCCCCCTCCCAGGCAAGAGCGAAGCCATAACGCATCACGGTCTCAGTCCCCGGGTCAGAACTGACTTCTTACGTCCAAGGATGTAAACTTTGGCATCACGAAATTTTTGTGCAGGAGCTGTGCGGTATGAACTTAGGAGAATGGCAATGATCGGATTTTCCGTCAATGGCAAACGGGTCGACCTCGAGGTTGATCCTTCCACTCCGCTGCTGTGGGTGATTCGCGAACAGCTCGGGCTCACCGGAACAAAATATGGGTGCGGCATGGCGCAGTGCGGAGCATGCACGGTGCATATCAATGGAGAAGCGGTGCGCTCGTGTGTTGCGGCAGTTTCGCGGGCAGATGGGAAATTCGTGACGACGATCGAGGGGCTGTCGCCGGACCTGAGCAATCCACTGCAGCGCGCGTGGCTGGAAGAGGATGTTCCGCAGTGCGGCTATTGCCAGTCGGGACAGCTGATGAGCGCGGCGGTGCTGTTGCGCGATAAGCCGCAGCCGACCGACGAAGATATTGACGAAGCGATGACGGGCAACATTTGCCGTTGTGGAACGTATCCGAGGATTCGGAGAGCGATCCATCGGGCGGCGGAGATGGTAGCGAAGGGAGGTCCGCGATGATCGGGCGCAAACTAGAAAGGCGCGACTTCCTGAAGATTTCGGTGGCGGCGAGCGGCGGGCTGCTGATTGGAATTCAGTTTCCTGGAATCAGCGGGCTGGCGGTGGCACAGCCATCAGCGGCGCAGTCGGCTTCGGCGAATGCTTTTATGCCGAACGCTTTCGTGCGGATTGGAAGCGATGAGCGGGTCACGGTGATTGTGAATCATTCGGAGATGGGGCAGGGCGTTTACACGTCGCTGCCCATGCTGCTGGCGGATGAGTTGGATGCCGACTGGAACAAGGTTGGCTTCGAGCCGGCTCCGGTCGATCCTAAGTACAACCATCCCGCTTTCGGCATACAGATGACAGGGGGAAGTTCCAGCGTTTATTCCGGGCTGCAACAATTCCGTGAAGCTGGCGCTGCCGCGCGCGCCATGTTGATTGCCGCAGCCGCACAACAATGGAACGTGGCCGCGAGCGATTGCCGGACGGAATCCGGCGCGGTGCTGAACGGAGCGAGAAAACTGAGTTACGGACAACTCGCGAGCGCCGCGGCAAAGTTGACTCCACCTGAGCATGTGCAGCTGAAAGATCCAAAAGATTTCAAGCTGATTGGCAAGCCGATCAAGCGGCTTGACACGCCGGAGAAGTTGAACGGCTCGGCCGTATTCGGAATCGATGTGAAGCTGCCGGGAATGCTGACCGCAGTGATAGCGCGTCCGCCGATTTTCGGCGCGAAGATGAAGAGCTTCGACGACTCGCGGGCACGATCGATGCCGGGCGTGAGAAAAATTGTGGCCATTCCTGCGGGCGTCGCCGTGATCGCGGATACCTTCTGGCAGGCGAAGAAGGCGCGGGATGCTGTGCGCGTGGATTGGGATGAAGGCAGCATGCACAATTTCAATACCAGCGAGATGATGCATCAATTCCGCGAGCGCGCGAAATCGCCGGGGTCGAGCGTGCGTAAGGATGGCGATTTCGATGCGGCGATGGCGAGTGCGGCAAAAAAGATCGAAGCGGTATACGAAGTTCCTTATTTATCTCATCTGATGATGGAACCGCTGAATTGCGCGGTGGATTTGCGTGCGGACTCGTGCGAAGTGTGGACCGGCTCTCAGTTCCAGACGATTGACCGTGCGAATGCAGCAAAGATTGCCGGCTTGCCCCCGGAGAAAGTTCAACTGCATACTACTTTTCTGGGCGGAGGCTTTGGGCGGCGGGCGAATCCGCAATCGGATTTCGTAGTGGAAGCGGTTTATGTCGCCAAAGCGGCGGGTGCCCCGGTGAAAGTGCTTTGGACGCGCGAAGACGATATGCAGGGAGGATGGTATCGTCCAGCGTTCTTGCATGCTATTGAGGGCGGCGTTGATGCGAGCGGCAATGCGGTGAGTTGGAGATCGCGACTGGTGGGGCAATCGATTATGGCGGGGACGCCATTTGCGGCTGCAATGATGAAGGGGAAAAATTACGATCCGGCATCGGTTGAGGGCGTGGACGATCTCCCCTATGAGATCCCAAACCTGACGGTGGAATCGCACCAGGCTGAGATCAATGTTCCGGTGCAGTGGCTGCGGTCGGTGGGACATTCGCATACTGCATTCGCGACGGAATGTTTTATGGACGAACTTGCGGGAGCGGCTGGAAAAGATCCGTATCAGTTCCGGCGCGGGCTTTTGCAGAAGCATCCTCGGCATCTGGGAGTGCTGGATCTTGCGGCGCAGAAGGCAAGCTGGGACAAGCCGCTGCCGAAAGGCATGGGGCGCGGGATCGCGGTGCACTTCGCCTTTGAAAGTTACTCGGCGCACGTAGCCGAAGTTTCGGTGGAAGACGGAAATGTTCTCGTACACCGCATGGTGTGTGCCATCGATTGCGGGCAGTATGTGAACCCGGGCATTATCGCGGCGCAGACGGAGGGCGGCGCGATTTTCGGGGCTTCGGCGGCGCTTTTCCAGGAGCTTACTTTCGAGAAGGGACGACTGCAGCAGACGAACTTCAATTCGTTCCCGGTGATGCGAATGAATGAATGTCCGCAGATTGAAACCTATCTGGTTGACAACCACGAGAAGTCGGGCGGCATCGGAGAGCCCGGTGTTCCCTGCGCAGCTCCGGCGATTGCCAACGCTGTGTTCGCTGCGACAGGCAAACGAATTCGGAAGTTGCCCATTCGAATGTCGGAGGCCGTATGAGGCGTTTGAATTTAGTTCTTTGGGGTGTGATGCTGTGCGGCATGGGTGCCGCAATGTGGCTTTCGCATCCCGTAGCTGCGGCGGGACCAACGGCCGCGCCAACGGCGTCAAGCGATGATGGAGCGCTGTTCACCGCGTTCGTTCCAGTGTTGCGGCATCCGCGCTGCATGAATTGTCATTCGAAAGGCGACTACCCGCGGCAGGGCGATGATTCGCACCGGCATACCATGGACATACGGGGTGGTCCGGCAGGATTCGGAGTAACGTCGGTAAAATGCAGCACATGTCATCAGGATCACAACCTGGGGGCAGCGCATCTTCCGCCGGGGGCGCCGGGTTGGCGTTTGCCGCCTCCGAGCATGCCGATGATTTGGGAAGGACTGACGGACGGGCAGCTCTGCGAATCGATCAAGGATCCAAAACAAAATCGCGGACGGAACATCGACCAACTGGTTGAGCATCTGACGGAAGATAAGTTGGTGATGTGGGGATGGAATCCGGGCGAGGGGCGAACGCCGGTGCCGATTCCGCATGATGAGTTTTCTGCGAAGGTGAAAGCGTGGCAAGCGGCGGGCGCGCCGTGCCCGGCGAGGTGAAGCATTCAGTTCTAGCTACTGACTCTTCGCTCGCGCAGCTTCGAATTCGTCGCCCTTTTGCCAGCCGATGAGCTTTGAAAAGCTTGCCGCTTCCCAGCCCAGGGCGAAGCCGAAGCGCGCCATGGCCGCGTCGCCAACAAAGTCCATTTCCGGATGGTACTCATCGCTCGGCTGGTGATAATGCTTCTCGGTGTATTCCTTATTCTGCGCCAATCCCCAGGCTTCGTCGTGACCTTTGAACTTCATGCCTTCGTTAATTGAGAAGGATGGGATGCCGACGCGCGCCAGACTGAAATGATCGGAGCGGTAGAAGTGTCCTGCCTCGGGGCGGGCATCGGGGCGGATGGCCAGGCGGAATTCTTTCGCGGTCGCCTGCACCCAGGGATAAAAAGTTGTTCGCTCCGCAGCGGTGACTTCGACTTCCTCCGGAGCGCCGATCGGCAGCACGTCATCGTAATTCAAATCGAGCGCAATTTTTCCGGCCGGAATCGGCGGATGCTTTCCGAGATATTCCGATCCCAGCAGCCCCTGTTCTTCGGCCGTGACTGCGGCGAAAATCACTGAGCGGGCGGGCCGATCTTTGGCCACGCTGAAGGCGCGCGCGAGTTCCAACAGAATGCCGCAGCCGGTGGCGTTGTCGGCGGCTCCGTTGTAAATATTGTCGCCCGGCATGTCGGGACGAATGCCGAGGTGATCGTAGTGCGCCGTGAACATCACAGCTTCGTCTTTCAGATTGCGGTTCGAGCCCGGAAGCATCGCGAGCACATTGTTCGATTCGAAATTGCGCACTTTGCTGACCATGTGCGCCTTCAGCCTCGCACCCAGGCTTACAGGATGAAAGTCGCGGGTGCGCGCGTCCGCCATCATCTTGTCGAGATCCATGCCGGAACCGGCAGCTAATTTTTTCGCCACATCAAGCTGTACCCAGGACGCGACTTTCAGCGCTGGACCTTCCAGCTTCAAGTACGATTTCTCACCCGAGTTCGAGTTGCGCACGACTTCCCACGGGTAGCTCGCCATGTCTTCGCGGTGAATGAGAATTACGCCCACTGCACCTTTGCGCGCGGCCTCTTCGTATTTATAGGTCCAGCGGCCGTAGTAGGTGAGGGCTTTGCCTTTGAAGAATTTGGGATCGTCCGAGGGCGGCTCGTTCACCAGCATGAGCAAAACTTTGCCGCGCACGTCTACGCCTTTGTAGTCGTCCCAGTTATATTCCGGAGCTTCGATGCCGTAGCCGACATACACAATGTCGGCGTCGACATCGGATTGCGATTGCTGGGTTTGATCGTAGGCCACGTACTCATCAAGCGGCTTCAAATCCATGGGCGGACCCTGCTTGGGCAGGAGCACAAACTGGGTTTGCGGCAGCGTGGTGATTCCTACGAGGGGCACCTTCTGCAGGTACGATCCGTTTTCTCCGGCGGGCTTCAATCCGTACTCGGCAAACTGCGTGGCCATGTATTCGGCTGCGATGTCGCCGCCACGCTGGCCGGTGCCGCGGCCTTCCAGTAAATCATGCGAGAGAAAGCGGACATGCCAGCGAATGTGTTCGGGATTGATGGTCTCCATTGCGGCAAAAGCAGCGGAGGGCAGACGAACCGAAACCGCATCGCGCTTGGCCGCCGCAGGAGCGGGAAGTGCGGCTGCTTCCGCCCGGACCATAAGGCTCAGAGCGGAAATTATGATTGCGAGAACACTGCTTCTTACGATTGCTGGCATAGATCAGTCTTCTCCCCCGACGAAGTGGCGTATCGGCGCAGGAATTATTGTGGCCGGGAATGCTTATTGTTAGGACTGAATGAATTGTAACGGACAGGACCAGTTTCGAAGTAACGGAGTGGCAGGCTTAAGCGCACGGCAGGTCACTCCTAGGCTCGACCTTCAGACCAGTGCGGAGTTTGTACCTGCGGTTACCTCCGCTTTTGCAGCGGGCGATTATTCTTTCTTCAGTCCCGCGACCGCGGGATCAGTTCTTGGAGCCTCAACCGGCGCGGAAATCGCGCACGTCTTCGCCGGGCTGGAAGATTACGGCAGGTACGGCACCTCCCGACTCGGCCATCTTGCGGTTGAGGTCGGCGAAGTCAGCCTTCACCCAACCCACGCTGGAGAGTTCGATTTGGCCGTCCTGTGCGATCCAGAAGATGGTTGGAACGTTGGTGAGGCCGTAGGCGTTCGACACGGGATATTTGTGGGTCTCGTCGAGCAGAACGGGAAACGTGACGCCGAATTCTTTGGTGAAATTTGCGGTCTCCCGGGGATCGTTCTGGGAGACGCCAATGATTCGGACTCCTTTGTGCCCGTAGGCCTGCTCGAGGCGCTCGAGGAATGGGAAAGCGTATTGGCATGTGGGACAGGAAACTTTGAAGAACGCCAACACCAGGGGGCCGTGCGTTAGTTCGTCACGCAAGACGAAGCGCTTGCCGTCCATGGCTCTGAGTTCGAAATCGGGGGCGTGGGTGCCCACGGTTAGTGCTGCCATCAGTGGTCCTCCGGTCCTACTCTTCAAGGATATTTTGCAGGCTGAACATCGCTACCTATTTTTATTTTAGATGATTCGAGAGAGGACAGTTGGCGATGTCATCTTTCCATTGCCGTCGCAGACTGTGGGAGAAGATTCGCCTTGCGTAAAATCTTCCGAGCCAGACCAGTAAGTGCAATCTGCGTTAGACGAGTTACAGGAATCCATTTCCCGTTGAGGTGAGATTGCTGGGCTTCGCTCCACACGCGCACTGTGTAATCCGTGACAGTGATCGAATGCCGTAGGGTGAACGATGGGCTAGTCGATCCGTTCGCGCCGAATCGTTCCGGCAATTCCCACATTCCTGCCATCAGCGATGCGTTGCGCGCTCGCTGGACTAGAAATACTTCGGGTCCGCGGTCGTCTCCATTTCGACAGTGTAATGCGTAGCGGACTTCACGTTTCTTTTGCGACGCAGGTTTCGCCAACACGGCTAGTTCTCCGCGGGTTGCACATAGATCAACGATCGGACAGGTCAAACACGCTGGTGCGCGGGGCGTGCACAGGACCGCTCCCAACTCCATCATGGCTTGATTGAAATCGCCAGGACGTTTCTTATCCAGCAGATGGCTCGCTGTTTCCCACAACTCTTCTGGCGCGAGTTGCCTTCCTGCCAATCGCTGCAGCACACGCTCGACGTTGCCATCGACTACAGCAACCGGTTCATCGAAGGCAATGCTGGCAAGGGCTGCCGCGGTGTAGCGGCCGATGCCGGGCAAGGCTCGCAATTGTTTTTCGCTCGCTGGAAATTTGCCTTTATGCTCGCGCACAATTACTTTGGCCGCAGCGTGCAACATGCGCGCACGGCGGTAATATCCCAGGCCGCTCCATGCCGCCAGAACGCTGGCCTCGCGCGCGGCGGCGAGTTTCTCGATCGTAGGAAAGCGGCGCAGGAACTCCTGATAATGCCCGATGACCGCAGCCACGCGCGTCTGTTGCAGCATGATTTCCGAAAGCCAGACGCGGTAGGGATCGCGGTTCGCTCGCCAGGGAAGGCCGCGCCGATGCCGGTTATACCAGGCGAGCAAGCAGCGGCGAAATTTGTTTCGCTCGGCCAGCATTGACACCTCGATCCCCTTGCTCAGTTTCATTGCTCTATAAGCTCCAGCCGAGACTCGATTTTAGTCGACCGCAGAACACTGCATACGCGTCGCCATTGACCTCACGCTTGCATGCACGAAATAATAGTCAAGTTTGGCATTCCGCAACATTCGCGTGAGGTGTTTAACGCCCAGCAGGATCGAGGAGCATTATGAACGACTTCAACCGCAAGGTGGAAGATGCGTCGGCGCGCGTCAGCAAAAAAGTCGCGGAGGCCGCCGAACAGATCGAGAAAGAAATCCCGGAGTTCATCAAGTACCTGAACGACGAAGTCGTGCCGGCAGTGCGTCAGCATTCGACGAAGGCCCTGCGCGTAGCCTCGGAGAAACTTTCCGAATTTGCCGATTACATGGAAAAACACCCTTATCCTCCGAAATAGCCTTCCCGGAGTTAACCGAATATACTCGCGGGCGGCAGTGCGTTCGGTTCGCCGGGCACATAGTAATTTTGATACTGCTGCTTGCGGTCTTGCTGCTCAGCAGTTGCGGCCATCCCAAGGAGGCGCGGGCGAATGTGCCACCGCCGCCCCCGCCAGAACCTTCTTCGACCGAATCGACGTCGCGACCCGAAGGCGCGGCGAAGAATGATCGTCTTCCGGGAGGAGCGGAGAGCGAGGCCGATCTCGCCGAGCCTACGATTCCCGCCGGCGCCACGCCCTTGTCCACGGAAACTGGCCGCGCTAGCTGGTACGGGCCGCCGTACCACAATCACATGGGATCGAATGGCGAAGTCTATAACATGCACGCCATGACGGCGGCGCACCGCACTTTGCCGCTGGGCACGATCGTGCGGGTCACGAATCTCCAGACCGGCCACACGGTGCTGGTGCGGATCACCGACCGAGGTCCGTTTATCCCGGGGCGGATTCTTGATTTATCGTTAGCGGCGGCGCGCAAGCTCGACGTTTACCTGCCGGGAGTTGCGGAAGTAAAGGTCGAAGTGATGCAGACGCCGGCGCCGCTGGCGACGGGCGGGAAGTGGGCGGTGCAGATTGGAAGTTTTGCGCACGAGCGGGAAGCCAGCAAATTCGCTGACCATCTCACGCGTCGCTACCACACGGCGAAGGTGCAGCACTTTGGCAGTCCAATCGGAGACTGGTGGGTGCGGGTGCACGTGCTCGACGACGATCGCGAGCGCGCCCGCAAGCTGGCAGCGGAAACGCACACGCCCGAGGGAGCTGTGTTTTTGGTGAGGCTGGATTAGACATCCGGCCGTTAGTCATTGTTCATCAGTCGCTGGCCGTTCGTCGTTCGTAATCGAAGAGGCGCCCTTGAGCATGCTCGACGTCGTTCCCGGAAGCACACGCCAGCGCGGCGCGAAGATGATTATCAACGCCGCCGCCCTGGATCTGGTGCTGCGCCTGGCGGGATTTCACAAGCTGTTCCTTGCAGTTGAAACCCGACGGTAGTGACGAATGGACCGCGACCGTTCTTCATGAGTTCGACGGCAGCGACGGCGAAAATGTCAGCTTTGGATTGGTAACCAGAGATAGCGACGTGTACGGCGCCACCGCCTACGGAGGCTCAACGGGAGATGGAACCATCTTCAAGATTGTTCCTTAGTTGAGAGTTATTCCGGCTTAAGTTCGAGCCGCGCACGCTCTTGATGGGCGCTCCGCGGCTCGATCTTACTTCGCTGACAAAATCTGCCGAGCAATGTTATGGTTTGGCGGAGGTGAAACGTGGCAGCCGATCCAGAAAGCAATTGTCTTTTCTGCCGCATTCTTCGCGGCGAGATTCCATCCAAGAAAGTTTTTGAGGACGAACATGTGTATGCCTTCGAGGACATCAACCCGAAAGCGCCGACGCACGTGCTGGTGATTCCGAAGAAGCATTTTGCGGGCTTGAAGGAGGCGCAGGCTGAGGACGGCGAAGTAATCGGCCGGTGTCATCTTGCAGCCGCCGAGATTGCGCGGCGGCGGAATATTGAGCATGGGTACCGGACGGTGCTGAACGTGGGTCCGGGCGCGGGACAGTCAGTGTTTCATCTGCACGTGCATTTGCTCGGAGGGCGTTCGCTGAGCTGGCCCCCGGGATAGGGAGCAAATTTCAGTTCTCAGTTCTCAGTTCTCAGTTCTCAGTTCTCAGTTTCCGATTACGGTTTTCCAGAATGGGCTTCGAGCTTCACGACGGTTTGGTTGCTCTGGATCAACTTCGCGCTGTAGATCGTCAGCGTCCGGTAAAGAAGCTGGGCGTGATCCCAAGCAAAACGGCGCAACTCGTTTCCAGCCTGCTTGTGGAGATGTTCATCCGCTAGGCTGAAGCGTTATTGTACGGTCGGGTTCTCGTCTTCCGGAGCTCCGTGCCGACGTAGCAACTGGGGCAGGTTCTGGGAGAAGGCCGAGCGGGGCAGGACCATATCGCATCCCACCTCGTGCGCCTTCTGCTTGAGATCGCCCTGGACGTGAGAAAGGAAACCGATGATGGAGGTTCCTTTCTTCAGCTTGCTCTTCAATTTCGGAATCAGAGTGAGCGGTTTGGCGTTGGCGTTGTTGAGGTCGAAGATAATGAGCGACGGCTTCTCTTCGCCATTTTGCAGCATGCGCTCTGCAAGGTCTTTGTCGTTCTTGGCGAACTCGACTTTAACGTTGAGCTTGCGAGCGGTCTCCTGAATTTTTGCCGCGAAGAACAAGTCGTCCACGAAGGCAAAGATGCGCGACGTGGAATCCTCACGCAACGCGGGCAAAGGCTCGGGATCAGGGGGTGCGAAGGGTGCAGCGAAGCCGGGACGAGCTCCGCGGCGGGCGCCCTGACCGTTGTTGCCGTTGCCGGCTAATGCGGCGCGGTAGCTGTGATCCATGGGAGCGGTGTAGATGCCGTCCTGATTGTGGCGGGACTGGGTGGGTCCGGAGGGTCGGGCGCCGCGTGCATTGTTGGGGCGGCGTCCACGACGCCGTCGGCTTCTGCCTCCGCCACCGGAGGGTCTTCCTGGTCCTGCGTTCATAGTCCTCTCAAAGCTGCTGTGCCGGGTTTGAGCCGGTGCAGTGTTGCAAAGCTCAACTAATTAAGATTCCCCAAGTTCAGGTTCTGCAAGTAAGGTCCCCATTGGTTGCCGCAGGTTCGGGCAATGTTGGCGCACAAAATTAGCGCATCTGCAACTTTTCTGCCCCGGGATCTTTCCCGGCTGCGCAACACCCTTCATTCAGCACAGTCCATACGGAACTGCGGGTGGGGCGGGAACACAGTCGTGGATGCAATCGTTATCAACCGCATCTGGTGAAACAAACTCGTATTGGCGAAAAAATATAAATGTCTGCGTATCGGTTATCCGTTGTCGGATCCGTCGCGCCGCCGGGAACGGCCTGGGACGCGGAAGGCCTACGCGGGAACGAGGCCAATGAGAACAAGTTAATGGTACTCGTCTGTGTGCAAGCACGCAAGTGGCAAAGTAGACGGGTTTTGCACAAGAGTGCATTGCCGAGAGTTCGGGCTTCGGGCTTCGGGCTTCGGGCTTCGAATGGGAATGCTGGAATGGTTTGCGGGTTGTTAGCGGAATTAACACTGCCGTTGCTGAGATCAAAGCTGACGCCCGATAGCCGAAGCCCGCCGCCCTCACGCCCCGCTGGAGACTTCGCGGGCCCACCGCTGAGACTGCCAGTAGGAAGTAGCGACCGTGTCTGCGTCAATATGGAGACTATCGCAGATGCTGCGTGCGGCCTCCCATTCGCCGCTTTCATGGGCCAGCATGAGCTGGTAAATGGGGCGCAGCAGGCTGGGCTCGCCGCGAAGAACCGCCTTGGTTTCGGCGTCCAGCGGGATTTTCACCAAAATTTCGGACATCGGGGTTTCGAGCATGACGTCGAGCATGGATAGCAATCCCAGCAGGAACAGGTCGGACTCGCCATGCCGGACCAGCGGCGTCAGCAGTTCGCCGAAGCGGGCGCGAACCAGAGCGCAGAGCACGAGGTCGCTGGTCTTATCCTGGCCAGCGCCGACGGTGGCGATCAGGCGGACCCAGCGGCGCACCTCACGATCACCGAGAATTGCCAGGGCGTGGCGCACGGAGTGGATTTCGTTCTTGAATCCGAAGCGGGCCGAGTTCATGTAGCGCAGCAAGCGGTAGCAGATCGAGGCCTCGGTCTTGATAAGTTTTTCGAGTTCGGGCACGTCCAGGTCGGTCTGGGAAACAGCCTGCAGCATTCGCATGTAATTCACTGCATTGGCGGGGACGTCGTGCGTGGTCATCATTTCAGGCCGGCGCAGGAAGTAGCCCTGGAAATAGACGAAGCCCTGCTCGCGCGCGGCCACGAACTCCGCGTGGTTCTCCACCTTTTCCGCCAGCATGCGGCAGCGCCAGGGGCCATGCTTTTTTACCAAGGCAGCGCGCTGCGCGAGCGTGGTGAGTTTCAGGTCGACCTTGAGGATGTCGGCCATTTCGGCGAGCGGCTCGCGGGGATCGTCGCTGACATAGTCATCGAGGGCGATCAGGTATCCAGCTTCTTTGAGGCGCTGGCAGGCAGTGATGACCTCGGCATCGATGGGAACGGTCTCTAGAATTTCGACCACAGTGGAGTGCGAGGGCAGCAGCGTAACCAGCCCACTGATTAGAGTTTCGCGGGTGCAGTTCAGGAAGGCGCGACGGCCGTCGCACAGAACATCAAGGCCGACCAGCAGCGAACTATCGAGGGTGGAGCGGGAGGCAGCGTCGGCATCGACGCTATGAAATGCGTTATCCATGTTGTCGCGAAAGAGAAGCTCGTAGCCGAAGACTTTTTTGTCGCGGTCGAAAATGGGTTGCCGCGCCACGTAACGCAGCTTGATACCCTTGGGGTCCTCGGGGGCGCGAGCGGATACGGCAGACGAATTCGGCACAGTTCAATCATCGGCAGGACCGGTGAGAAACTGCAGCTGGCGAAGAGACTCGGTGAGAGAAAATGGGTGTGGGTCAGTTTGCAAGACCGGCGGCTGAAGCCGCGCTGATTTTGCGGCATTTACGGCGCGACTGAAGTCGCGCCCTTTCAAAACAAATTCAAGCTGACCCACTACCGAGAAATAAGAAAAAACTAAGGCGCCGCGCAAAAATTCAGATGAAAGCGGCTCCGCGAATGCGGAGCCGCCGCCATCGGTTCGTTAGTTGGTGACGGTGACGTTCACCGTAAATGTGCCGGTCAGCGCAGTTCCGCCAGTCGGGGCGCCAGTAGTGGCGTTCACCACTATCGCATAGGTGCCGGCGGGAGTCCCGGGATTCTTCTGGCTGCTACTGCTGCTGCCGCCACCGCAGGCACCCAGCCATAAGGTGGAAAAACCGAGAACCACGATCAGGCTGAGCAGGCGCGCAGCGCGGGTGCGTGATGCTCCTGCGAAAACAATTCCCAGCATACCGGGAAGCAGCAGCGCATAGAAGATGCGGCCACGTCCCAAGGGAGAGTGCAGTTGGGCCACGGGGGCCGTGGTCGCGATGTTGAGTGTAACGGCTGTCGCGCTTACCGAAATGGCGCCCGCGCAGGGCCCGTTTCCGGGACTGAAAGTTCCGGTCGACTCAGACGGGAGCCCGGTGCAGGTGTAGTTGAGCGGCAGTACGGTGGTGCTGCTGCTTGAGTTGATGAAACCGGTGGTGCTGGCGACGGCGAACGAAATCGGGGCCGTGCCGCCGGCAACGATGGAATAAGTCGAAGTGCCGCCGTTGGGGGCGATGGTGAAGCTCTCGGTGGTTGGAGTCACGGTCGCGCTAACATTTGCGGTGTGCGACGTACCGCCGACGGCGCTGGGTGTTCCGGTGACGGTGATGCTCTGCGCGCCCAGAGCCATGTTGGGTGCCGTGGATACGGTTAGCGTCACGTTCTGCGAACTCGCACCGTTGAGCGTGACGCTCGTGGGACTGAATGTGCAGAGCGCGCCCGCCGGCAAGCCGGCCGTACAACTTCCGGGAATTGTACCCGTCGAGGAAGTCGTGGAGTTCGTAAAGTTGATGGTTTCGGTGGAACCGTTCACCGGCGCGATGGTCAACTTAGCCGTCGCGGACTGTCCGGCGGAAACGGAGCTGGGAGCCAGGTTGCTAAAGACTGAGAGTGTGAAATCGGCAACGGTGACCGTAGCGGGAGTTGGTGACGTTGAGGGGCTGTCGGAAGTGTCTCCCTCGTAGGTGGCGGTGACGCTGTTTGTGCCACCCGGGAGGAATGTGGTGGTGAATACTGCCGTCCCGGTTGTCGTCGGCGGGTACGGAGTATTCACACTAGCCGTTCCTAAAACCGTGGTCGTGCCGTTATTCAGAGTCGAGAAGCTGACGGCTCCCACGCCTGTCGATGGTGTGACCGTAGCGGTGAACGTGACTGCGGTTCCCGCGTTGACAGTGGTCGCCGTAGTCGAAATCGTAACTGAGCTAGCGGTGCGGGAGGAGGCGCTCCAGGCAGTGGCGAGAGCGTTGGCGTCGACGGAGCCGAGGCCGGTGACCTGATCGTAGCCCGTGCCTGCGCTAAAACCGTACTGGAATGGCGCTGTGGCTGGGCAATCTGTGGTCCCTTCAGTGCAGGGGACGATGTTGTTGCCCATGGTGATGTCGTGAAATGGAGCGGGATTGAGATTGAGTGCGGCGAATTGATAAAGGCTGGGATTTATGTTTCCAAAGCCTGACGCGCCCAAGTCCTGCTCGATCAGCGTGAGAATGGCGGAAAATGTTGGAGCAGCAGCAGAGGTGCCACCGACAACAGCGAGGTTTCCAGCGGCGCCGTCGCGGAAACCGACGCTGCAAGTGGTTTGCAGGGCTCCGTTCGCCCCATCCTCAGAGCAGAACAGATAACCGTCATGGTCGGGCGATGTATTCAATGCGAGGTCGGGGACATCGCGTTTACCGTCGCTGGGCACGTTGGTCCCGGTCTGCCAAGTAGGCTTTGAAAAATAAATGCTGGCACCGCCTCCGGAGGCCCCTATCGAGCCACCCGATTGGGTGAGGTTGAAGGCGGTGTCGTTCCAGGCTTCTTCGGGGATGTACTCAAGGGCGGAGGAAAGAGTGTCAGAGTTGGTGCCAGCCGGGGCCCAGTAGGGCGGATTGCCGCCGGGAGGATTGTCGGTGGTGTAGGTAGGACTGTCAGCTGAGAACTCGCTGCCGCCCATGCCAGTGACCTCGGGAATGGAAGCGGGGGCGTCCACTGCCAGACCTCCCGTGGCGGACGTGTCGTTGGGGTCAGTGCTATTGGGGTCGCAGTCGGCGGCGCCGGAATCTCCCGAGGCGGACATTATCGTCTGGCCCTGAGTGTTGGCTTGTTGCGCCCATCCTTGAATCGTGTCAACGAAGGACTGGCCGAGGCCCGACTCGCAGAAACCGTAACTGGTGCTTATGACCGGAGCGCTGTTGTTGTCGACGGCGTACTGCAGGGCGTCCCAAACGCTATTGCTGCGGCTTGTGCAGGTATCGCCACTGACGAGGCCAGCGTAGACGAAAACGACGTTGGCGTTCTGGGCGACCCCGTTCGACCACTCCAGGTCGAGATCGGATTCTCCTTCGTCCCCGGAGCAGCGCGTGGGAATCGAGGTATTTGGGACCAGCACATACGAGGGAGCCTTTGCGGCAAGACCGGCGGCGCTGCGGAAGTTGCTGAGGTCGGCTGCGCTCACAGTCGACTGTCCCACGACGGCGATGCTATGGCCAGTGCCAGTAAAACCTGCGGTGTATAAGGGCTGGACATTGTAGATCGTGGCGAAGTCGCCCGGGGAAAGGAAGTGGTTACCGGAAATATAGGAAGTAAAATGCGGGTCTGCTGCGTTCGGGGACAGCCTGCGAACGATGGCTCGTGGCTTGGGGCTGAAGTTGTGAAGGTGCCCTATCGCCCCAACGGATGACGCGAGGGCGGCGGGCACCGAGGGGTTGGTGGCGTTGGCGAAGTGGATTACGCCGTCCACAAGATAGTTGTGTATCTGGGTGGCGAAGACTGTTTCGACTTGCGCGACGGTTCCATCGAAAGAAATCTGGTTGCGGCTGTTGGCGACAGAAGTCACGGTAAAGCCCTGGGATTCGAGCCAGGTCGTGACGCGGTTGATGTCAGCTTGCGTCATTCCAAAGCGGTCGGCGAACTGGGCTGGAGTGAGCCATTTGTGGTAGTTCGGGGATGAGCGCTGCTGCTGCTGGGCCAGAAGATTATTGAGGTCAGCTTGCTGGGCGGCGGAGGGATGGAAAACCAGAGTGACGCCGTAGAGCACCTGGGCACTGTCGGTGCGGCCAAGATCGAAGCGAGGCTGGGCAAGGCCGTGCATATTGCCCTGGAGCGGCACGAGTTGGCCGGAATCGATGGGGCTGGTGATGCGGTCGGGCTGGACGGCGAAGCACAGAGATGAGGCTAGAAGCGGCAGAATAAACTTCCAGGATCGCATTAAAAACTCCGTCTGCAGGGTTGGGTTTGGATGTTAATGGTTCTTTAGCTTATACGGCTTTCTTGCACTCTGATCAAGTGTTCGATAAATAAGGTTGTACGGTGACCAGAAAGTTACAAACCCGCCGGGGCGGCATTAGTCGCAAAAATTACTGAAGTAATCACATGGCGAGCAGATTGGGATGGAGCTTGGCGTATCCGCGATCCTGCGCCCAGAGGTCGAGCGGGACGGAGGCGAGTTCGTCGACGAGAGGATCGGCGAGGCCGTTCTTGCTGAGGTCGATGGACTTAATGTAGGTATGGCAGGTGTCGCAGCATTCGACGCGGATGTAGGGGAACTCCTCGGCGGTATAGACCGGGAGTTTGGCGTGGTCTTTCTCGTCGCAGCCGGGGCAGACGATGCGGCGGAACTCCCACTCGCAAAGACAGAATCCGCAGAGCAGGTTGCGGCGGGCACCGTCGCCCAGCGGACGCAGCACGGCCAGCGCGGGTTTGCGGCTGCAGAAAGGGCACAAGGAATAGGTGTAGCCCTCAAGTTGAAGCGGAACCCGGGAGCGGATGAATTCGGCATAGGGCTGAAGGAAGGTAAGGGCGAGAAATTCGCTGGGATCTGAGGGCTGGTCCGAGGGCTGATAGGGTGTGGACCAAGCATTGTTTAAGAGGTCAGTCCAGGAGGCAGAAGGTGACTGGCTGAGATCGTGTGCAATCTGTGCGAGGCGGGCGGGCGCTTGCTTTTTGACGAGGTCGAGGAATGCGGGGAA
This sequence comes from uncultured Acidobacteriaceae bacterium, assembly GCA_963818865.1. GTDB lineage: Bacteria > Acidobacteriota > Terriglobia > Terriglobales > Acidobacteriaceae > Sulfotelmatobacter. Next base: position 67,845 of record CAWFTQ010000006.1, on the reverse strand, counting down.
GCTGGATAGGAGTTCTGGAAGTTCCGGCGGGCCGGACGCCGGGGAAACGGCGGGAGTGCTTCGCTCCAGTCGCCGGTAGAGGTCTTGCTGGAAGCGTGCGATGGGAATGTAGAAGCTGAGGATTTGTCCCGCGAAGGGATGCAGGGCGGCCAGGGTTTCGGCGCGCCGGATGCGTTGCTGCCAGACGGTTTCAGCCACTGGGCGATTATGGGGCTTTGGCCTGCCGGAGGCAACCGCGCGGGTTCTAATACGTGATTGGTGGCATAGGGTTTTGCGGGCATTGACGTGGGCGCGGTGGTGGCTATATAGTTTGAGGAAATTTTGGGGCACATTCCGGCCGCGGGGTTAGGGTTGGCGGTCGACACCGGGTAAGCAGGTTCACCGTCGGAGGATACGAATGGAACTCTCCCGCAGAACCTTTCTGAAAGGCACGCTCGCCGGCGGGGCAGGCATTTCTCTTCTGGGATTCGATCTGACTCCCGCTTACGCGCAAACCCAGAGCCTGAAGATTTCGCGCGCCACGGAAACGCGGAGCACTTGTCCCTACTGCGCCGTGAGTTGTGGCGTGATCATTTACACGTTGGGCGATAAGGCGAAGAATGCGATTGCGCAGGTCGTGCACGTGGAGGGCGATCCTGACCATCCCATTAATCGCGGGACGCTTTGTCCCAAGGGGTCCTCGCTGGAGCAGGACATCCTAAACGACCGCCGCCTGCTGAAGCCGCAGGTGCGCAGGCCGGGCGGCACGGACTGGGAAGATATTTCGTGGGAGCAGGCTTATTCCGAGATCGCGCAGAAGGTGAAGAAGACGCGTGACGATACCTTCCTCGAAAAAGACGCGGCGGGAAAAACCGTCAACCGCTGCGAAGGTATCGCTTTTACCGGCGGATGCACTGACACCAACGAGTTCAACTATCTGGCGGTAAAAAGTATGCGCAGCCTGGGGGTCTGCTACCTGGAAAACCAGGCCCGGGTTTGACATGGCCCTACGGTCTCCAGTTTGGGGCCAACATTCGGACGCGGGGCAATGACCAATGGCTGGATCGACATCAAGAACACCGACATGATGTTGATCATGGGTGGGAATCCGGCGGAAAACCATCCTTGCGGTTTTAAGTGGGCGATTGAAGCCAAGATACACCGCAACGCCAAGACCATCGTGGTGGATCCGCGGCTCACGCGGACGGCGGCAAATGCGGACATGTATGTGCAGATTCGCGCGGGGAGCGATATCGCGTTCCTCGGCGGAGTGATCAGATACGCCATCGAAAACAATCGCATCGCGCACGACTACCTCGTCAACTACACCAACGCGGCGTTCATTATCAAAGACGGCTTCAAGCTGCCCGAGGATGGGCTGTACTCGGGCTTCGATGCGGAGAAGAAGAGCTACGATAAGTCCACCTGGAATTATGAAGGAGGTGGAGATCTAACGGGCAAGCCTGCGGTTCCGACGCCCGCTTCTCATTCTGCGGCCGCGGCCAAACCGCTGGCTCCTGGGGCGCCGCCTCCGCCACCCTCGCTTCCGCCGAACATTGCGTTCGATCTTTCTTTGCAGCATCCGCGCTGCGTGTTCCAGTTGATGAAGAAGCAATACGAGCGCTACACCCCGGAGATGGTGGAGCGCATCACGGGCATTCCGCAGGATCAATTTCTCAAAGCCGCCGATCTTTTTACTTCTGTGCGCAAAGATGGCGACATGAAGAAGGTCGCGACCGTTATTTATGCGGTGGGTTGGACGCAGCACAGCTTCGGCACGCAGATTATTCGTGCCGCGGCCATGCTGCAATTGCTGATGGGCAACGTGGGACGCGCGGGCGGCGGGGTGAACGCTCTGCGCGGGCATTCAAATATTCAGGGCGCAACCGACATGGCGGGAATCTTCGACATCCTGCCGGGCTATTTGAAGATGCCCAATCCCAACGACGTGGACCTCGCGACTTTCCTGAAGCGCACTACGCCGACGGTATCGAAGCCCGATCCCTGGGAGTCGTTCAACTACTGGTCGAACACTCCGAAGTTTACGGTATCGCTCCTAAAAGCCTTTTATGGCGCGGCTGCGACCAAGGAAAACGACTTCGCGTTCAACTATCTGCCCAAGATCGACCGCAACTATTCCTGGGTAAACATCTGGAACGATATGTACGAAGGCAAGGTCAAGGGCATATTTGCCTTCGGGATGAATGGGGTGATGATTGGACCGGACTCCAACAAGAATATTGATGCGCTGAAAAAAGCGGACTGGCTGGTGGTCTGCGAAATCTATCCCGATGAAACCAGCGAGTTCTGGCGCGCGCCGGGCATCACGGCCGACGACCAGAAGAAAATCAATACCACCGTGTACCGGCTGCCAGGCGCGGGTTTCGCCGAGAAAGATGGAACGTTCGTGAATTCGGCGCGCTGGCTGCAGTGGAAAAACGCGGCGGTGCCCCCGCCGGGTGAGGCCCGGCTGGATCAGGAAATTCTGGCGACCATATTCCTCAAAGTTCGCGACCTTTACAAAAAAGAAGGTGGCAAGTTCCCGGATCCAGTGCTGAATGCCACGTTCGCTTACACGACGCCCTATAACCCGCCACTCTCGGAGGTAGCGAAAGAGATTAACGGCAAGGCGCTCGTCGACATCACCGACCCCAAAACCAATGTCACTATCAAAGCCGGTCAGCAGCTTCCGGGCTTCGCGTGGCTCAAAGACGACGGCACAACTACGTCAGGCAATTGGCTCTATTGCGGATCGTGGACCGAGGCGGGCGCGATGATGCAACGGCGGGGGACCGACGATCCCTCCGGCCTGGGTATTTATCCCAACTGGGGATGGTCGTGGCCTGCAAACCGCCGCGTGCTCTACAACCGCGCGTCGTGTGACGGAAACGGCAAGCCGTGGGATCCGCAACGGCGCCAGGTCTGGTGGGACGAGGCCAAGCAAAGCTGGGCGGGAAACGATGTTCCAGACTTCAAGCCGGACTCGGCTCCAAAAGATCACATGGGGCCATTCATCATGAATCCGGAAGGCATTGGGCGGTTGTTTGTGCCGCTGGGCGCGATGGCGGATGGACCGTTCCCCGAATATTACGAGCCCATCGAAAGCCCGATTGCGAATCTTCTGCATCCCGGACAGTCGAACAATCCGGTGGTGAAGAAGTACAAAACCGATATGGACAAATACGGCACGGTGGATCAGGGATTCAACGTCATCTGTACCACCTACCGGCTGACCGAGCATTACCACTATTGGACGAAGAATAATCCCATGAACGTCGAGCTGGTGCCGGAGCCCTTCGTGGAAGTGCCGGCGGAACTGGCCGACCGTATGGGCATCCGCGGCGGCGAGAAAGTGAGGGTCACCAGCGCGCGCGCGCATTACATCGCGAAAGCAATGGTGACGCGGCGCATTCGCCCGATGAAGATTGACGGCAAAGAAACATTTCAGATCGGCATTCCGATTCATTGGGGGTTCCGCGGAATCGCCGAGGATGAAGGCAAGACGGCGAAAACTTTGACGAATCAGTTGACGCCGACGGTGATCGACCCCAACGCATTCACGCCCGAGTTCAAGGGGTTCTTGGTAAAGATCGAGAAAGTGTGACGAGCTTTCAGCTTTCAGCTCTCAGCCGGAGCTGAAAAACTTGAGAGCTGATGGCTGAGAGCTGAGAACTACCATGGCAGACCGCAAAACGTTACAAGCCGAAAAGATCTCAGGTCATTCCGGAGCTTCTCCTGGCTTCGGGGTGCAGCGCGATTACGAGGTGTGTAAGCTCGTCGACACTACAACCTGCATCGGTTGCAAAGCCTGCGAAGTGGCGTGCGTCGAGTGGAACGATATGCCGTTCAGCGCGACCATGTTCGACAACACTTATCAGACGATGCCGGAGACGCGCTGGAACTTCTGGAATCTGATCAAGTTTAACGAGCACCCGAATCCCGATGGAACCATTCAATGGTTGATGAGAAAAGATCAGTGCATGCACTGCGCCGATCCGGGATGCCTGGCGGCGTGTCCCGCCGACGGCGCGATTGTGAAGTACACCAATGGCATTGTCGATTTCAATCAGGAGAACTGCATCGGCTGCGAATTCTGCGTATCGGGCTGCCCGTTCAATATCCCTCGATTCAATCCGGGGACGAAGAAAGTTTACAAGTGCACGCTGTGCTCGGACCGCGTGGGCCAGGGGCTGGAACCGGCGTGCATCAAGGCTTGCCCGACGGGATGTTTGAAGTTCGGCAGCAAGGATGACATGAAGTTCATCGCCAACGAGCGGGCGCGGCAGTTGAAAGAAAATTTTGGCATGGAGAAGGCCGGCGTATACGATCCGCAATCGATCGGCGGAACGCATGTGATTTACGTCCTGCACGATGCGACGGATCCGGAGCGCTACGGCGGGCTGCCCAAGAATCCCACCATTCCGTGGAGCTACACGATCTGGAAGTGGCTGTTTAAGCCGGTGCTGGGAACGTTCGCGCTGTTTGGCGGCTTGGGAGTGTTGCTGCACTATATCGCGGTGGGTCCGCGCCGGCCGCAACCGGAACCGCCGGAGAAGGAGGCCGTGCATGGGAACGGCGATTGAGCGCTTCGACCAGAAGGCGCGGCGGACCTTTGATTCCATGGGGCGTACCGAGGTTTATCGGGGCGAGTTGTTGCGGCATCCGGTTTACACGCGGTTGCTCCACTGGATGGTCGCTCTATTCTTTTTTCTCGCGTTGTTCACCGGCTTCGGAATTTACTTACCGTGGCTATTCCGCTGGTTCACACCCATCTTTGGCGGCGGACCGCTGAGCCGAATCCTGCATCCGTATTTCGGAGTGGCGTTCGTTTTTTTCTTCTTTCTGCAGACGCTGAACTGGCTGGCGCCGATGGCCTGGTGCGATGGCGATACCAGATGGATGCGCAACATTAGGAAAATCGTTGGCGGCCAGGAAAAATTGGATCCGCCCGAGACGGGATTCTTCAACGCCGGTCAGAAGCTGCAGTTCTGGGAGATTGTAGCGGGCTGCATAGTCTACCTGATTACCGGAATTATTCTTTGGATGGGTGCGCGCACCTTCGGCGGGATCGCGGTGGCCATCAGCTATGTGCTGCACGATATCTCCGCCATAATTATGCTGGGTGGAATTTTCATCCACATTTATCTGAGCACGATCGGCGAGCCCGGAACTTTTCAAGCCATGACGCGCGGTGCGGTAAGCGAAGCGTGGGCGTGGACATTCCATCCGGCGTGGTACAAAAAAGTGACGGGGCGTGACCCGCGCGAGGCTTATGAGAAGGCGCGTCAGCAACAGAGTGGCGCCCCATCCAAGTCAAGCTGAAGCAAATTACGAAATCCCATCGAACTCCAGGTGCATCCAAGATTTCGGAGTTGAATCGCAGGATTCAGACCATTCAGAGGGGATTCATGCGCTCATTTTCCGATTTGTCCCTCCTTATCGCAGTGACCATTCTCCTACCCGCGGCGCTACTATCCGCGGCGGATACGAACGCGAACTTCCACAATGCGCCAGCTTCGGCCAAGGCGACGAAGAATCCTTACGAAGGCCAGGATGCGGCGGCACAAGAGGGAAAGCGGCTGTATGCGCGCAATTGCCTCTCATGCCATGGAAAGATGGGAAAGGGCACGGGCAACGTGCCCTCACTGGTGGACGGGAAACTCGATTCCGCCGCGCCGGGCGAAGTGTTCTGGTTCGTCACCAAAGGTGACAAAGATAACGGGATGCCATCCTGGGCCGCTCTACCGACAAAGCAGCGCTGGCAGATTGTTACTTATGTTAAATCGATGGGAACATCGCAGAATTCACAGGAGGCCAGCGCTCCGGCTCCGCCGGATATGAGCACGTCGAAGCTGAAGGGCGCGCCACCGACGCCGCCTTTTACCGACTTCCGCTACGAAAAGCCCGGAACCGTTCGCAAGATTACCGTGAATGATTTACCGCAACCGTATGCGACGCAATCCGCGGAAAATGGGCCGAAACTGGTGGCGCGTCCAGATAATGTTTGGCCCGCGGCGCCCGCCGGATTCAAAGTGGAGTTATATGCCACGGGACTGGACAATCCTCGGACTCTGCGCACCGCGCCGAACGGCGATATTTTTCTGACGGAAAGCGACCCCGGGCGCATCCGCGTATTTCGCGGGCTTAGCAGCGATGGCAAGCCGGAGCAGTCGGCAATTTTCGTTAGTGGATTGAAACATCCTTACGGCTTAGCGTTCTATCCGCCGGGGCCTGATCCGCAGTGGTTGTATGTGGGCAATACGAACGAGATCGTTCGCATTCCTTATCACAACGGTGACCTGAAGGCGAGTGGGGCGCCGGAACATATCGCCGATCTACCGGCCGGAGGCGGACACTGGACGCGGGCCGTGGCATTCTCGCAGGATGGAAAGAAATTGTTTGTGGCGGTGGGTTCGGGATCGAACGTGGATGACCCTGACACCACGCCCCGGGAGAAGAACCGTGCAGACATTCTGGTATGCGACCCGGCGAACTGTCGGCTGAGCGTTTATGCCTACGGCATTCGCAATGCCGGAGGCGGGATTGCGGTGGATCCGGAGACTGGAGAGTTGTGGTGTTCGGTGAATGAGCGCGATGGACTGGGCGATAACCTTGTCCCCGACTACATCACGCACGTGCAGGAGGGTGGATTCTACGGCTGGCCTTGGTGGTACATGGGCGGGCATCAGGATCCGCGGCACCAGGGCAAGCATCCGGAGCTGAAAGATAAAGTGATCGTGCCCGATGTGCTGCTGCAGCCGCACAACGCCTCGCTGGAGTTCGCTTTCTATGAGGGCCAGCAGTTTCCTGCGGAGTATAAGGGAGACATTTTCGCGTCCGAACACGGCTCGTGGAACAAAGCGGTGCGCGTTGGTTATGAGGTGATTCGTGTACCCCTGCACCAGACCGGCCACGCCAGCGGTGAGTATGAAGACTTCCTCACCGGCTTTGTGTTGCCGGATGGCAACGTATGGGGACGGCCCGTGGGTGTGACCGTGGCTGCGGATGGTTCGCTGCTGGTGAGCGACGATGGATCGAACTCGATCTGGAGAGTGAGCTATAACGGGAGGTAATTTAGGACCCTTCACGCCGCGATAGGGGTAGTGGGCTGTTTTGAATTTTTGCTTGGTCGCTACTACACCCGCGATGGAATCTAGGCTCACAGATCACGTTTGGAGTTTGGGCGAATTGGTGGGATTATTGGAGGCGAAAACAGTTGAGGTCGCAGCATGAACCCAAGACAAATTGTCATCCTTATCGCCGCAGTGTTCTTCATCGTTGGTTCTGTATTACCCAAGCCCATCATTGAGAGAGCCACAAAGAAACCGTTCGAGAATCAACTGGCCGTGCGGCTGTCTCTTGCGACCCTTGGTCTTGTTATGATCTTGGCTTTACGCACTGTGACTTAACCGTGAAATTCAAAACAGCCCACTACCCGATAGGGATATTGCTTGACAATCGTGCTCTCCAGGTGCACAATCTTTAAAGGCGAATAAAAAGCGAAAATGCCTGCGGAGCTTCCCGGCTCCGGTGTTCCCTGAAATCTTTCCGAGGAATTTATGTCTTCCGCAGTGTTTTCCACTTCGGCGGCCCAAGGCCGCCCTTTTGTATTTGATAACGAAAACGGGGCCGAAGTTTGCCCTCAGTCTTCCCAGCCAGAGCTATTCGCCGAGGCGCGCCCGCCGCAGCGAGTGATTGACGCGGCGCTTCCAGGTCCGTTTTTTTCCGGAGTAATGACGGATTCGAGACTTGCCAGTGTGACTCCGGCTTCGCGGCTGGCGGTGCGCCCTGCGCCAGAAATGGTATCCAGCGGCATTGCCGCCATGGATGAGCTTACGGGAGGATTGCCACGCGGCTGCCTGACGGAAATTTGCGGTCCAGCCTCCTCTGGCCGCAGCACCTTGATGTTGTCCGCGCTGGCCGCAGCTACACAGCGTGGAGAATTTTGCGCGGTCGTCGATGCCAGTGATGCTCTGGATCCACAGTCGGTGGCGGCTGCAGGGATTGAATTGGACCGGCTGCTATGGGTGCGCTGCGGGGAGAATTCGCATCATGCCGAGCATCGTCTGGAGCAACTTCTGCGGGTTACGGACTTGCTACTCGAAAGTGGAGGCTTCGGGCTGATCGCTCTCGATCTAAGCGATCTGCCGACGCAGACGGCGCGGCGCATCCCACTGACTACGTGGTTCCGTTTTCGCCGCGCCGTGGAACATACGCCCACCGTACTACTGGCAGTGGAGCGGCAGTCGATCGCCGGAAGCTGCTCGTCGTTATTAATTAAGCTGGGATCACTCAAGTTAAAACTGAACACGACAGAAAGTCATGCGAGCGATACGGGGGTTCAACTCCCCATGCCCACTCACGCGCAATTGCTGAGTGAACTGGAAATCACGGCAGAGTTGGTGCGATCACGCATGGAACGTAAACCAGTTCGTTCCGCCGAGATCACATTCGCCAGCAAAACCGCATGGGCGGGATGAGGGGATTGAATCATTGAAAGATTGATTCATTGACTCAATGACTCAATCTCTCAATGAGTCAATGCCGTCATGCCTTTTGCCTGCATCTTCGTACCGAATTTTCCCGTGGCTGCGGTGTTTCGCGCAGAACCGGAACTGCGCGCGCAAGCCGTAGCCATTTTCGAGGGCAAGCCTCCGCTGGAAAAACTTTCGGCAGTAAATGAAAGCGCCGGCCGCCTGGGCATTGCACCCGGCATGACGAGGGCCCAGGCGGAACTTTGTTCGGAATTGACGCTGCGTCAGCGTTCTCGGCTGCAGGAATCCGTGGCGCACGCTGCGCTGCTGGATTGCGCGCAATCGTTCTCGCCATGCGTGGAAGATGCTGCGGCGGATACGGCAATTCTCGATCTGGCCGGCATGGAATCTCTTTTCGGCTCGCTGCCAGAAATTGCCCGTAATCTTTTTCGCCGCGCCGCAGAACTTGGGCTCGATGGGAACGTTGCCGTAGCGTCAAATCCTGATGCGGCCATATTGGCAGCTCGCGGCTTTTCCGGGGTGACCGTGATTCCACCAGGAAAAGAAAGTGAAACTTTGGGATCTCTATCAGTGGAAGTTTTATTTGCCAATGGATGTGAAGGGAAGAAGAAAGAAGACGAGGAGCAAAAAGAATCAGCCCGTCTGCTTGCAACACTCGACCGCTGGGGCGTGCGGAATCTGCGCGCTCTGGCCGCTCTGCCGGAGGTTGCGCTGAGCGAGCGCCTTGGCCAGGAAGGCTTGCGCTTGCAGCAACTGGCGCGGGGCACGGCTTCGCGCACACTGGTACCGGTGGAAGCACCAGCAATATTTGAAGAAGCGATTGAGTTGGAATATCCCATCGTGTTGTTGGAGCCGCTCGCCTTTCTGCTGAATCGTCTGCTTGAGCAGATTTGTGTGCGATTGGCCTCGCGCGCACTGAACACCCAGCAGTTGCGGCTCACGCTGGAATTGCAGAATTTGGCCGGAGCCGATCCTCAACTCGATACTTGCGGGATTCCCAGCGAGAGCGACGCCTCGCAGGACGCATCTCAAAAGGCGGTTCAACATTTTATTTCCGGGCGGCAAAGTAAATTCTGCAGAACTCTTAGTCTTCCTCTTCCCATGCTGGATCCAAAACTTTTTCTCAAGCTGCTGCAACTGGATTTGAATGCGCATCCGCCGGGGGCGCCGATCCTGAAGATTCATCTCGCCGCGGAACCGGCGCGGCCGCGATCTGCCCAAGGCGGCTTGTTTTTACCTCCATCGCCAGAGCCGGAAAAGTTGGAACTGACGCTGGCGCGTATTGCCGGATTGATTGGCGAATCCCGCTTGGGCTCGCTGGAGTTGCTGGATACACACCGTGCCGAAGGCTTCCGCATGCGGCGCTTCGTGCCCGAGGCCGTTCAGGAAAAACGGTCTCCAAAAATCAGCGAGCCGCTGGAAGAAAAATCCGCGGTCACCGCCCTTCGCATATTCCGTCCGCCGCTACGCGCCACAGTGACTCTGGAGAACGGACAACTGATGCGCGTGGTGTGCGCGAAGAAAAAAGAAGTGCAGGGCAATGTTCTGTGGAAGGCTGGCCCCTGGCGTTCTTCCGGAGACTGGTGGGAGCGGGAAGCATGGTCGCGCGACGAGTGGGATATCGCTTTGCAGAATGCCGAAGGCATCGCTTTGTTCCGCCTGGTGCACGATCTGCTCGGCGGAGGCTGGTTCGTGGAAGGGACGTATGACTGAAAACTTCGAGTTCTCAGTTATCGGTTCTCAGTTAATACTTTTTCATCGCAGAGTCGGAAAGGTTAATCGAGAACCGAGAACTGAGAACTGATTTCCTGATGTCCTACATCGATCTTCACGCGCGCTCGGCTTTCAGCTTCCTGGAAGGATCTTCCTTGCCGGAGGATCTGGCAGGTGTCTGTGCCCGGCTACAAATGCCTGCCATGGCATTGCTTGATACCGACGGCGTCTACGGCGCGCCACGCTTTCACATAGCCGCGAAAAAGCTCGGAATCAAGGCGCACATCGGAGCGGAAGTTTCATGCCAGTTTTTTGATCCTGTCATCCTGAGCGGAGCAAGTGCTTCACGAAGTGAAGCACTTGCGGAGTCGAAAGCCTGCCCTGAGCCTGCCGAAGGGGATCCCTATACACGGCAAGCCGTGCAGGAAATAGGGATTCGCTCAGCTCGGAATGACAAATCGTTTCGTCTGCCTCTGCTCGTTTCCTCCCGCGCCGGCTATCACAACCTCTGCCGCCTGATCACGGAAATGAAGTTACGCGCGAAAAAAGGTGAGGGCGCGGTTCAGAGAGAAGAATTGGAAAAGCATGCACGCGGCCTGATCTGCCTGACCGGCGGCGCAGATGGACCGCTGGCGATTGCCTTGCAGCATGGCGGCATCGAAGAAGTTCGCAAGCAAGTAGAGCAGTTGATTGGACTGTTTGGACGCGGCAATGTGTATATAGAACTGCAGCGCCATTTCCATCGGGAAGAAGAATCCCGCAACCGCGCCGCCGTTGCCATTGCCCGCTCGCTCAATCTTCCTTTGCTCGCCACCAATGGCGTCTGCTACGCGGCTGCGAAAGATCGCGAACTCTGCGATGCGTTCACTGCCATTCGCCATCACCGCACCTTGTCGACGGCTGGACGTTTGCTGGCGCGCAACTCCGAACGCCATTTGAAATCTCCGCAGGAGATGCACCAACTGTTCGCCGATCTGCCGGAAGCGCTGGCTAACACGCTCGAACTCTCTTCGCGACTTGAATTCACATTGAACGATCTCGGCTATGAGTTCCCTCGCTATCCCGTGCCTGAAGGGGAGACGATGAATTCGTTTCTGCGGGATCGCGCCTCGGAAGGCTTTCGCCAGCGCTATGGCCGTGCGAATGCTGACGTGCAAACCCGCGCTGGACGCCAGATTGAGCGCGAACTGGCGCTGATCGAAAAACTCAAACTCGCGGGATATTTTCTTATCGTGTGGGATCTGGTTCGCTTCTGCCGCGAGCAAAACATTTTAGTGCAGGGCCGCGGATCGGCGGCCAATAGCGCCGTGTGTTATTCGCTGGGCATTACTGCCGTCGATCCCATCAGCATGGAACTGCTCTTCGAACGTTTTCTTTCCGAAGAACGCGGCGAGTGGCCGGATATCGATCTCGACCTGCCCAGCGGCGACGAGCGCGAAAAAGTTATTCAATATGTTTATCGGCGCTATGGCGAGCGCGGCGCGGCCATGACGGCGAATGTCATTACCTATCGCAATCGCATGGCGGCACGCGAAATGGGAAAAGCGCTGGGGTTCGATCCGGAAACGCTCGCCAAAATTTCCGCCGCGGTTGCTACCTGGGAATTTCGCGATGAGAACGACGCGCTTGACCGGCGCTTTCGCGATGCCGGACTCGATCTCAATCATCCGCGCCTGCGCAAATATTACGAACTGTGCCTCGCCGTGCAGGATATGCCGCGCCATCTCGGCCAGCACTCCGGCGGCATGGTGATTTGCCAGGGACAACTCGATTCTGTCGTGCCGCTCGAACCCGCATCCATGCCCGGCCGCGTGGTGGTGCAGTGGGACAAGGAAGATTGCGCCGACATGGGCATCATCAAAGTTGATTTGCTCGGCCTTGGAATGATGGCGGTGCTCAAGGATTCAATCGAACTCATTCACAAACACTACGATGAAGAAGTCGATCTGGCGCATCTTCCAGCCGACGATGCTGCAGTCTATTCCACGCTGCAGCAGGCTGACACCATAGGCTTGTTCCAGGTGGAAAGCCGCGCACAAATGGCGTGCCTGCCGCGGCTGCGGCCAAAACGTTTTTATGACATTGTGGTGCAAGTCGCAATTATCCGGCCGGGACCGATCGTGGGGCAGATGGTGAATCCATTTCTTTTGCGCCGCCAGGGGCGCGAGGATGTCACGTATCCGCACCCTTCGCTGGAGCCGGTGCTCGCACGCACATTGGGAGTGCCGCTGTTTCAGGAGCAATTGCTGCGTATCGCAATGATCGCGGCAAATTTCAGCGGCGGCGAGGCCGAAGATTTGCGCCGCGCCATGGGCTTCAAACGGTCGGAAGCCCGTATGAGGGACATCGAAACCAAACTGCGCGCCGGTATGACGCAAAACGGAATTTCGCCGAAAGCGCAGGAAGAAATTATTCTTTCTATTACATCTTTCGCGCTCTACGGATTTCCCGAATCGCACGCCGCCAGTTTCGCGCTGATTGCGTATGCCAGCGCTTATTTGAAATGCCACTATCTCGCCGCCTTTACCGCCGCCCTGCTCAACAATCAGCCGATGGGATTTTATTCTCCAGCCACGATCACGAAAGATGCGCAACGCCATGGATTGAAAATGCTGCCGGTGGATGTGACGTGTTCGGAATGGATGTGCAGTTTAGAAACAGTTGCCAGTTGTCAGTTGTCAGTTGTCAGTGGAACCACTGCGCCGGCGCTACGTTTGGGATTGCGCTATGTACGCGGCTTACGTGAAGAGGGCGCTCAGGCACTGGTGCGCGCACGAACGCGTGCTCCGTTCACATCTATTCAGGATCTGGCTCGGCGTGTTCCAGAGCTGCGCAAGGATGAACTTACTACGCTGGCGGAAATCGGGGCGCTGAATGCAGTAGCTAGTACCGTAGCTAGTACCGAGTACCCAGTACCGAGTAAAACCCTTGTCATTCCGACCCCCGAGCGAACGCGAGGGGCGAATGAATCTCGCAACTCGGTACTAGGTACTCGATACTCGCAACTTCATCGCCGCGATGCGCTCTGGCAGGTGGAACGCGCGGTGCGCGGCTCCGGTCCGCTGCTGGAAAAATTGCCCGAACCCGATTCGCCTTCCCCGCTCCAACCTATGAATCACGAAGAGCGCATGATTGCCGATTTCCACGGCATCGGACTCACCGTGGGACCGCATCCCATGGCTTATCGCCGCGAGTGGCTCAACGCGATGGGCATTCGCCGCGCCAGCGAACTGCGCGACATTCCCAGCGGCAAGCGGCTGCGCATCGGAGGCTGCGTGATCGTACGCCAACGTCCGGGAACTGCGAAAGGATTCGTTTTTCTCAGCCTGGAAGATGAAACCGGAGTGGCCAACGCAATCATTGCTCCCGACTTGTTTCACCGCAACCGCCTGATGTTAGCCTCAGAACGATTTTTGGCCATTGAAGGGATTCTGCAGAATCAGGACAATGTGATCTCAGTCAAGGCTGAGCGCGTACTGCCGCTATTCGTCATAAAGGCCGAAACCGTCTCGCATGATTTCCACTGAGACGGGGCTCCACACAAAATGTCTTATGGTTCGCGAGCCGACGGTTCTTCGGATCTGCCATTCTCCGGAGGGGCCAGCGGCAGCCGCGTGGCGCCGCGCATGATGTCGCGCTCCTGGGGCGAGAACATGCCTTTGAAGCGATTGGAATCGATGATCTGTTCCCGCTGCCCCGGCGGCATGGCGCGCAGATCGCGCACCGCAGTGCTGACCATACGCCGGCGGTCGGGAGGAAGCTGCTGCATCCTGCCGAACAGTTCCCGCGCTTCCTGTTTCTGACCGGGCGTGAGGTGTTCCCAGGTTTCCATCCGGTTTAGCATGCGCTGCTGCTGTTGCGGCGGAAGACTTGAGAAGTGCTGCAGACGCTGCCGCAACATCTGCTGGCGCTCCGGAGGCAAACGACGGAAACCGGGATCGTTTTGCAAGGCACGCTCCCGTTCGCCCGGGGGTAGTCCCTGATAGTGCCGCAGCCAGTCACCGGCATGTCCTTGCCCCTGGCGGCCTGGCGGACGATTTTGCCCTCCCGGCCGTACCTGCACGGGCCGAAAGTTATTGTGCTGCCAGTTGTTGCGTTGAGCCAGGCAGGGAGCGGTCATGAGGGTCGCCACGGCCAGCAAGGCCGTCGCCATCCATCCCGCCATGGAATTGTTAAGCCGCATTCCCTGCCCTTTGGATTCGCCCCGATTGCGTTGTCGCTGTCTCAGCTTTGCCCTTACGGATTCGCCACCACATCATGCTGCACTTCGAGATCATCCAGCAAATCGAAGTCGGCATAAAGATCGTGATTCTTTTCCAGCGCCTGCAGATCACCCACCGCCGTACCAGGCTCCGTAGAATCTATGACCGCGACCACGTTATCGCCTGACCCATATCTGCCGCCGCCCTTGGTGAAGAACAATCCCACACCAACTCCCATCAGCACTGTGAGCGCCGCGGCCAGCACCGGACGCCGGAACCAAGTCAGCCAGCCCGCCTGCGGCTTAGCCATCTCTTCCCGCAGACGCGCCTGCAAACGCACGTCGAAATACGGCGAAGGCTCCGGCGCCTTCCACTCATCCAGTAGAGCCATCGTCTGCCGGAACTCTTCCATTTTTCCGGCGCACGCAACGCAGCCCGCAAGATGACCGCGGATCTCCGGCGTCACTTCCATCAAGCCGGAAGCCAGGTCCGGCATTATTCCTCGAATCTCCTCGCACTTCATAACCATGTTCCCCTTGGTTTTTCCTTCGCCCATGCTCACTTTGCCAAAAAAAGTAGCGCTTTCTAAACGAATTCTTTTAACTGTTCCCGCAAAGTTTCGTATGCCCGAAACAATAATGATTTCGTCGCCGATTCACTCAACTTCAATACATCGGCAATCTGCTTGTAATCCATTTGCTGATACTTGTGCATGATCACTGCCAGCTTCTGGCGCTCGGGCAGGGCTTCCACTTTAGCCCGTATCGCCAACATCCGCTCGCGTCGCACCAAGAACTCTTCGGCCGTAGACTTACTGTCCGGCACATCCAGTGTTGTACCTGTTTCCTCGTCCGGCTCGTCCAGGCTCACAGTCACTTCTGGCCGCTCGTGCCGCGTATCGCGCGCGTGGTTTACCGCCAAGTTAGTCGCGATGCGATACAGCCAGGTTGTAAACTTCGCGCTGGCTTCGTAAGTCTGGCGAGAGCGATATACCCGCAGAAAAACTTCCTGCGCCAAATCTTCCGCCGCCGCGGTATTTCGCGCCATGCGGTACATGAAACTCACCAATGGCCTGCGATATTTCTGCACTAAATAATCGAAGGCGGACTCGTCACCTGCCTTCACCCGCAACATCACCTCGGCGTCGGTGTAGACCTCCTCGCCCGCGACCGCCGGCTGAAAACTGCTGGCAGGATGCGGACCCATTGCAGCCATCAGCGCACCCGGATCCATGGCAGCAGTGCTCACACTTGTTCGAACCCCTCTGAGGCGGGAAAGTTGCTGTTTTTCCGGTTCCACCGAAACTCCGGAAGTCCCCGCAGATGATGGGGATACAGCGGGTCGAAGTGGCCTGGTTTCGTCGGGCATGAGAGGTTACTTTGGGCATATGGGCTACCGGCGACCCGAACCCGGTTTCCGCCCCCGCCGCCGATAGGCTATCACGCCCTCATCCCCTATCCAAACTGTGATCCATGCACAAAACTGCATTGGCCCGGCGGAGGGGAGATTTTTTCGCTGCAAGCGGAATTGAACTCACCGCCGTCATCAGCGGTTCATCCACTGGAGGGCTGCGCCGGTGCCCGGGCGTCCCTGACTCGTTCACAAGGAACTTATGTATAATGATGAACTTACCGCATCCTAGTGGGCGCTTAACTCAGCGGTAGAGTGCCATCTTCACACGGTGGAAGTCATAGGTTCGAATCCTATAGCGCCCACCATCTTTTCAATGGGTTCGCTGGACTCGCGCTCTGCTTGCGCTCCGTTTGTGCGAAAAGCCAGTTCGGCTACCCTCAAACTCGCGGTGCTCATCTCATCCGTAACCACGTCTCCGTAAATGTTCATCGTGGTTCTGATGTCCGTGTGACGCATCATTTTTTGCGGTACGGCAATCGGTGTCTTAACTGGCGTCCAGCCAAGCACGGCAAGTGTGCCGAAAAGCGTGCGTCCTAACGTGCCCGATTCCTGCCGCTTCTGATGGGCGTGCAATTTCCGTGCGCGTTCCCAGGTACGAATAGGGTAGTCTGCCAATTTTGAATGGACTGGCAAACACCCAATCACTTGCCGCGCTGAATTGACTCGCGCGCTCGACTTTCCTAGGGTCCGACACAACAGCGGTGATTTTGACGCCGCTGGATTCCAATGCCTTGGAAATGTCCGCGTGGAGGTCCAGGACGCCCACTGACCCAACCTCACCGCTCGGCGTTAGCGTGATTGTGCTGGCTTGACTCGCCAACCAATAGGGAGCGGAAGCCGCTGTGCCAACCACGTGAGCACGGACGGGCTTAACCCGATTGGCCGCGTGGATTACGTCCGCAGTCTCAGGCAAACCGAGTACGGAGCCTGGAGCCTCCAGGCGAGTCGATAAGCATGTCAATCGTCTTGATGGAAGGGTCAGCGAGTTGACGTTTTACATTTTGCCGGATGTCCCGGTAATCGCTGTCGGCCCAACCGTCACCCTGTCCGAGCACGCCTACGACATGAACCATGCCCGCCGCCAATGGCTGTTTGCTTGGCTGTGCGCGACGGGCTTCAGGTCCGGCGAGCGCTTGGGGAACGTAGGACTCCAGAATGCAAAAGAGCGTCGATTTGAGATTTGGGGTCATTAGTTGAACTCCGTTTCGATTTCTAAAAGCAGTACGCGCTCCCGCCGTCAAATCACAAGCGGATGTGATTGTCGTCACTTCCTCGATCCCCCAACCCGGGGTAGCATTGGCTCATCGTCTTCGAACGATCGTTCGAATTTGTGGGGAGGAAGCTTCCGATGACCACAGCCCTGCCCGCGCAAAGCGCATGCTCCGCCCCCTCCACGAGCAAGGGGCTGAAGTTGGTTGCCAACGGCCAGTTCGAGTGGGCCGAAACCGTTCCGGGAGAACTCTCACCCGACGAAGTGATAATCGAGGTAGTAGGTTGCGGTGTTTGCCACACAGACATTGGATTTGCTTACGAGGGCATTCCCACCCGCCACGCGCTGCCGTTGATCCTGGGACATGAGATCGCCGGCCAGGTCGTGCTAGCCGGGGAGCACGCTGGAAGCTGGCTCGGGCGCTCGGTCATTGTGCCTGCTGTAATTCCGTGCGGCGATTGCGATGCCTGCCGCGGCGGGCGTCCGACCATCTGCCGCAAACAGTTCATGCCGGGCAATGATGCCGATGGAGGATTTGCGACCTGCGTGCGGGTTCCGGCACGTGGCCTGTGCCCGGTACCCGAAGAGCTTCCCAAGGAACTCACCCTGGCGATGCTTTCGGTCATCGCGGACGCAGTCACGACTCCGTATGAGGCAATTCGCCGTTCTGGTCTTAACGCTGACGATGTCGCGGTGTTTGTCGGAGTCGGTGGAATAGGAGCTTTCGGAGTGCAAATTGCCGCTGCGCTTGGCGCGGCAGTCGTGGCAATCGATGTTGACGCGGACCGACTGGAGCTTGCCTCGGCGCACGGTGCTGCACTGGCACTGAACGCCCGCGAGTGCGCAGATGTAAAGTCGGCTGTGCGGTCTTTCGCCAGGCAGAGCGGCCGGCACGGCATCGGCTTCAAGATTTTCGAGACCAGCGGGACGCCCGCCGGCCAGCAGACTGCGTTCAGCCTGCTCGACCCGGGTGCTCACCTGGCAATCGTTGGGTACACCGCGCAGAAAGTTGAAGTGCGTCTGTCCAATTTAATGGCCTTCGATGCTACCGCGCGCGGAAATTGGGGATGCCCTCCCGCTCAGTACCCGAACGCGCTGGCCATGGTGCTCGAAGGAAAAATTCATATTCAGCCTTTTGTTGAGATGCACCCACTCGAGGAGGCCCAGCAAGTTCTCGAGGCAGTCCATCATCACCAGCTCCGCAGGCGAGCGGTGCTGGTTCCGCAGTCACGAGGCATACAACAAGGAACAGAGCTATGAACCTGGCCATGAAAGATCACAACCTGGTCCAACCGCTTTCCCCAAGCGAAATCCTGTTGGAGCTCAGGCCCGCACGCGATCGCGACGGCAAAAGCGTGAAGGGGCTGCACAATATCTGGATCACTCTGAACAATCCGCGCGAGCTGAACAGCTACACCACGACATCGATCAAGGAAGTGATCCTCGCATTACGCGAAGCCAGCAATGATCGCGCAGCGGTTGCTGTGGTACTCACGGGCGCAGGCACGCAGGCCTTCTGCACGGGCGGCAACACGCGTGAGTATGCGGAGATTTATGCCGGGGCCCCAGGCGAGTACCGGCAATACATGCGCTTGTTCAATGATATGGTCAGCGCCGTCCTGAGTTGTGACAAGCCGGTAATCTGCCGCGTGAACGGTATGCGCGTCGGCGGTGGGCAAGAGATTGGAATGGCCTGCGATTTTTCCCTGGCCAGCGACCTTGCCGTATTCGGCCAGGCCGGACCGAGGCACGGTTCCGCGCCCGATGGCGGCAGCACCGACTTTCTGCCGCTGTTCGTGGGCATAGAGCAGGCCATGCTCAGCGCCACGCTGTGCGAGCCGTGGAGCGCACACCGGTTTTATCGTCTGGGAGGTCTCACGCAGATCGTCCCAGCACTCAAGGTTGACGGCAAATATATCTCCAATCCACTGGTCGTGACCGATCGGGAGTCCGACGAATTTGGCCGCATGGTGTTCGGAGACTGGAAGATGGGAGAAGCCCGGGACGCGGGGAAAACTGTGATGTCCAGTGGCACCATCGATCTTTCATTGCTCGATGAAGCGGTCGAGGGACTCTGCACGAACCTGCTGCACACCATGCCTGATTGCCTGACGAAGACTGTCGAGAGTGTGCGGAAACACAAACTGGAACATTGGGACCGCAACCGCGAAACCAACCGCGCCTGGTTGGCGCTGAACATGATGACGGAGGCCAATGCCGGCTTTCGCGCTTTCCACTACGGCACCCGGCAGCAACGCGAGGTGGATTTTGTCCGGTTGCGTCAGCGTCTGGCAGAAGGCGTGCGCTGGAGTGAAGAGTTGATCGCCGAAATTGCCCCCTGGGCAGTTCCGGAAACGACCAAGGCAAGACGATGAGCAGCCTGAAACTCTCCTTCGAACACGATGGCCAAGTCGCCCGCGTCGCGTTGGCTGCGCCCAAGGCCAACATCGTCGACCAGGCAATGATGGCAGCCTTGGCCGCGGCCTTCGAGGACCTGCGGAATCGACCACATCTCAAGGTGATGATTCTCACAGCGGAAGGCCCGCATTTCAGTTTTGGCGCCAGCGTACAGGAGCACTTGCCCGAGCAGGTCAGGACCATGTTGCCGCGTTTCAGCGGACTCCTTAGACAATTGCTGGAACTGCCGGCGGTCACGCTCGCCGCCGTGCGCGGGCAGTGCCTGGGCGGAGGGTTTGAGCTGGCCCTGGCTTGCGACTTCATTGTCGCGGAGGAAGGCGCCCAGTTCGCTTGTCCCGAAATCAAGCTGGCAGTTTTCCCGCCCGCCGCGGCTGTGCTATTACCGGTCCGGGTTGGCGCAAGTCGTGCCGCTCAACTCGTGTTGACCGGAGCTGCATGGAGCGCCGCGCAAGCTGCGGGCGCAGGGTTGATCGTACAAACTGCGCCGCAAGGACAGTTGGACGCGACGGTCGAAACGTGGATCCGCGACCATTTTCTGGCCCGTTCGCCGGTCGCGCTAAGGTACGGCGTACGCGCTGCCCGCCTCCCGCTGCGACGGGCAATGCAGGAAGACCTGCCGCAACTTGAGCGTATGTACCTTGACGAACTCATGGCGGAGTCCGATGCCGTGGAAGGACTCCGCGCCTTTATCGAAAGACGTGAGCCTCTTTGGGAGGAAAGCCGGGAGAAAAGCGGGGAGAAGAGAGGAGCGCTCGCGTGAACTCTGAACTCGAGCAGATCCTCAGCCGCGCCCAGACCTTGTACGAAGACGTTGACTACAAGGCAGTCGCGGAATGGAAATCCTACGCGCCCGGGCGCAGAGCGATCGGGTATATGCCAATTTATGTCCCACGAGAAGTGATTCATGCGGCTGGAATGTTGCCTGTCGGCATCTTCGGCGGAGGCGACCGGCTGGAAATCATCCGTGGTGACGCCTACTTTCAGAGCTACATCTGCCACATTCCTCGCAGCACGATCGAGCTGGCATTATCGGGACGGCTCGATGTACTGGACGGCATGTTGTTCCCTTCGATCTGTGACGTCATCCGCAACCTGAGCGGCATGTGGACGATGCTGTTTCCCGGACGCTACGTGCGCTATGTCGATCTGCCCCAGAACTACGACGCCCGCGTTGGAGGTGAATTCTGGCAGCGGGAATTGACGGCGATCCGCGAGGACATGGCGCGGTTGTCGGGCGGCGAGATCACGGACCAGAATCTCCGCAACAGCATCCGGATCTACAACCAGAACCGTGGTGCGATCCGGGAACTCTACCATGCACGCAGTGAATCGCCATGGCTCTATCCCATCTCGCAAGTCTATCCAGTACTGCGCGCAGGCAGCGTGCTGCCGCCGGAGGAGCACACCACGATGGTGCGCCGTTACCTCGAGATGGCCTCGCAGGGATCGGCCCTTCCTGAGGATCGCAGCCGAGTCGTACTGACAGGCATGTTCTGTGAACAGCCTCCGCTGGCGTTGCTCGTCACCCTGGAACGCGCGGGCTGTTGGATCGTGAACGACGACCTGCTGCTGGGTTTGCGCTGGTTCACGGGCGAAGTACCGGAGGGGGGTGACGCGATCGAAAACCTGGCGCAGGCTTACCTGACGCAAAGCGTGGCGACGGCCTCCTGCTATGCGCCCGATGGGCAACGGGGCCGGTGGCTGGTGGATGCCGTGCGGCAGAATCACGCGGATGGCGTCATCTTTTGCGCTCCGAGTTTTTGCGATCCCGCACTGCTGGAGCAACCCATGCTGGTCGCCGCCCTGGAGCGCGAACATATTCCCCACACCCAGTTCAAGTACTCCGAGGATACGGGACAATTTGCTGTCATCCGGGAACAGGCGGGCACCTTCTCGGATTCTATCCGGCTGTGGAGCGAGGCATGACCAGAGACCCTGCGCAGGCATCGACCGTGCAGAAAGAGCGGAGCATGGTCCTGCAGAAGCAACTCATCGGGGACTATTACGAGTCTCTGGGACGGGCACGTGAAGAGGGAAAGCGAGTCGTTTCCACGTTTGTTCCCGGGAATTTGACCGAACTGCTGCGGTCCTTCGATCTGCTACCGATCCTGCCGGAAATCAACGCGCTACAGTCCGGCATGCGCAAGCTCTCCGCCAACTACATTGCGGAAGCGGAGAAGCACGGGCACAGCGAGGATGTCTGCACCTATGTGAAATGCGACATTGGCATGCTGAAGTCGGGCAACGTCGGTCCCACCGGGGTAAAACTTCCCAATCCCGACCTGCTGCTGCTCTCCTACACGGGATGCTTCACGTTTCTCAAATGGTTCGAACTGCTGCGCCAGGAGTATCAATGCCCGGTGGCCATGCTGCACGTGCCCTACCTCTCGAGCGGACGCATCGAACCACACCATGTCGACTACGTTGTGCAGCAGTTGCGCACCGAGGTGATTCCGAAACTGGAGCAGGTTAGCGGCCGGCGCTACGATGAGGCTCGACTTTCCGAGATGCTGGCTCTTTCCGCCAAGGCAGAGGACGATTTCGTTTGGGTGCTGGAGAGCGCGAAAAACGAGCCCTCGCCGATTGATGCCTACTTCGGTGGCGTGTACTACATCGGACCGATATTCACCGCCTTCCGGGGCACGAGCGAGGGAGTCGAATACTATCGCGTGCTGCGCGAAGAGATTGCGGACCGGATCAGGTTTGGACTTGGTCCGGTCACTCCCGAGGGCACGATGGAGCGTCAGCGCTATCGCCTGGTAGTGGAAGGTCCGCCGAACTGGACGAGCTTCCGCGAGTTCTGGAAGATGTTCTACGACGAAGGAGCGGTCGTAGTTGCCAGCAGCTATACCAAAGTGGGTGGACTCTACGATCGCGGTTTCCGCCACGACCCCAACCGCCCGCTCGAAAGCCTGGCCGAGTACTGCCTGGGTTGCTACACCAATCTGGGGCTGCCTGCGCGTGTCGATCTGCTGGAGCGCTACATTCGCGAGTACCGCGCTGACGGCTTCATCATCAACAGTGTCAAGAGTTGCAATTCGTTCAGCGTCGGCCAGTTGCTCATGCTGCGGCAACTCGAGCAGCGGACGGGAGTGCCCGGCGGATTCATCGAGAGCGATCTCGTGGATCCGCGATATTTTTCGCCGGCAAACATCAAGAACCGCATCGAGAGCTACATTCAGATGCTCGCACAAAGGCGAGGAGCCGGGGTGACGGCATGAGCGTGGAGGTTTTGCTCGGCATTGACCTGGGCTCGACCACGACCAAGGCCATTGCGCTCGATCGAACGGGTCGCATCCTTGGCCGCGGCATCACCAACACCCGCAGCAACTATGAAGTCGCTTCCCAGATCGTTCGCGAGGAAGCGCTCGTGCAATCGAGATTTGAACTGTTGCGGCATGCCATGGCAGCCGATGCAGAACTCTCAGGAATTGAAAGCAAGTTTATTGGATCTCTGGTGCGCAATTTCCGCCAGCAACAACATTTGGAACAGTTGGAATTGCTGGACTCGGCGCTGCGCTGTTGTGCCGATGCGCCCCGGTACGCGCCCAACCGTGAAGCAGTCAAGGAGATGCTCAATCGTATCTGCCAAGGGATGCGGTCGCGCGTTCCCGGCTATTTCAGCGAATTGGCAGTGCGGAAAAGCGATTTCTTCCGCGATCTGGCCGCAGCCGACTATATGCAGTTCGCGGAGCAGTTCAGCCAGGCGAAGCACGCTTCGTTCGACCTCCTGTGTGGCCTGTTCGACGCCGCCATCCTGGAGGTCGAGAATGCCGCAGGTGACGGGGCATTTGAACGGCACGCCGGGACGGCACTCGAGCAGACCCTGGCCGCTGCACCGGCGGACATCCACGAACGGGAAGCAAGACTGCGCTCTGCCGTGGAGTCCGTGAGATCGCTCGAGATCCAGGTGCTCGGAATGGTCGGTACGGGCTATGGCCGGCAGCGGCTGCCGTTCCCGAAAGAACAGATCCGCAGCGAGATCCTCTGCCACGGCCTGGGCGCCCATGCCATGTTCGCCGGGACGCGCACGGTGCTCGACATCGGTGGCCAGGACACCAAGGCTATTCAGGTTGATTGCACTGGTATCGTCACAAGTTTCCAGATGAATGATCGGTGTGCGGCGGGATGTGGCCGTTACTTGGGCTATATCGCCGACGAGATGAACCTTGGCCTGCATGAACTCGGCAGGCTGGCGCAGCAGAGCACTTGCAGCGTAAAGATCAATAGCACGTGCACAGTCTTTGCCGGAGCCGAGTTGCGGGATCGCCTGTCTCTGGGGCAGAAGGTGCCGGACATTCTGGCGGGTCTGCACCGGGCGATCATGTTGCGGGCGATGTCACTACTGGCGCGTTCCGGAGGAATTTCGGACGAATTCACCTTTACCGGAGGAGTGGCCCGTAACCCCGCTGCGGTTTCCGCCCTGCAAGGCCTGGTCCAGCAAAACTATGGCGTGCGAACTTTAAACATCTCTCCGGAGTCCATTTACACCGGGGCCTTGGGGGCGGCGTTATTCGCGCAGCGCGCTGCCGAAGGAGGGAATGCGGCATGAAGGCTAAGGCTGAAGAGAGCATCCTCGCCGCGGGCGTCGACGTGGGCTCGAGTGCCGTCAAGTTTGCGCTGGTGCAGGTTGCTGGAGACGGGGCCGAGAGCGTGCTGGCTCTACACAACGAGCGCATCCGCCGCCGCGAACTGCGGAAGGTGATTCGGGAAGGCTATGAGGTGTCCCTGGAAGCGGCTGGAGTGCGCCAGAACGAGATTGCTTATACCGCGAGCACCGGTGAAGGCGAGTTGGTGGATTTCCGTCGTGGTCACTTCTACGGAATGACGACGCACGCGCGAGGCGCGATATTCTTGATGCGCGGCACCGGCGCCGTGATCGACATTGGGGCCCTGCACGCGCGTGCCATGCGGGTTGACGAGCGCAGCCGCGTATTGGCGTACCGCATGACCGGCCAGTGCGCCTCCGGTTCAGGACAGTTTCTCGAGAATGTCGCCCGCTACCTTGGCATCATGCTGGAGGACGTCGGACCTTTGTCTTGCGAAGCAAAGAATCCGGAACTGGTCAGCAGCATCTGCGCCGTGCTGGCGGAGACCGACGTGATTAACATGGTGAGCCGTGGCATTTCGCGCAGCGACATCCTGAAAGGAATTCACCTGTCGATGGCGGGGCGTTACGCGAAGCTTCTGCGCTCCATTGGTGCGTGCGGTGACGTGGCGATCACCGGCGGACTGGCTGCTGATATTGGGCTGTGCCGTGCATTGGAAGAGAAGATCGCGGAAGAAAAGCTTGCCATGCGCGTGCGGACTCACCCAGACTCGGTCTACGCGGGAGCGATCGGGGCCGCGCTTTGGGGTGCGTACCGCCATCGTGTACTAGCGCGGCGCACCGAGGTGATGGCGTGAGGCACACTCTCGCCAGATCACAGGGCAGACCCTTCGCGTCGAAAGAGAACAGTCGCTCGGCGCTGTTTGAGAGAGGAGCCTCATATGAGTACTAAATCTCTGGAAGAACCGGGAATCCTGGAAACGGACCGTATCGTCGTGCGCCTTATGAACGAGCATGATCTGGAGGCGGTCGTTAAGATTGATGCCGCCGCCAGTGGCCGGCGGCGTCCCCGCTATTTCCAACTAATGTTGGAACGGGCGGTGAAACAAGCAGCGCTGCAAGTCTCGCTGGCCGCGGAAGTGGACGGGTGCGTCGTCGGATTCGCCATCGTATCGCTTTACTATGGCGAGTACGGAGTCAGCGAACCCACTGCCTCGCTGGATGCCATTAGCGTGGACCCGGCAAACCGTGGCCAGCATGTAGGCAAAGCCTTACTGCGGCAGTTGCGGCTGAATCTATCTGCGCTCCGGGTCACGACGCTGCGCACCGAAGTATCGTGGGATAGTTTTGGTCTTCTCGCTTTCTTCAAGAAAGAAGGATTCTCTCCAGCGCGCCGTCTTTGCCTGGAGTGTGTGCTCGACCCCACACGCGTTGACTGACGAGTATGTCGTGACGCGTAAGTAAGGAGGTTCGTAATGTCAGAAGCGAGTTATGGCTCCATACGCTGTCCCCGCTGCGGCCGGCTGGGCGCCACGGCGGACAAGTTCTGCGCCGAGTGTGGACGTTTTCTCCGCGATGCGTCGATTGACCAGCGGCTTCTCTTGGCCCTGGTGCATGAACGCGAGGGACGGGAGCGGGAGGCACGGCAGGAGCTCCAGCACTTGCTCGACGCCGAACCCGATCACGTCCTGGGCAACCACCAGCTCGGAAACCTTCTGTTCCACGAAGGCCTACTGGACCTAGCCATCGAACACTATCGTCGGGCGGTGACGGCCGCGACAACATTTGTGTTGGCCTATTACGACCTCGGGGTCGCCTACTACCACCGAGGCAACATGCCGGAGGCGGCTGCCGCCTTCCGCCGTTGTCTCGACATCAATCCCAACTACAACGCCGCCCACTACCGGCTTGCCCTGGCGCTGTTTCACCAGGGACAGCTCGCAGAGGCCGGCGAGCACTTTGAGCTTTCGGCAACCCTCACACCCGAATATGTAATGGCCCACTACCACTTGGGCGTGATTCACGAGCGCGAGGGCTCAACCGAGATCGCTCGCCGGGAATTCGAACGGAGCCTGGAAGAGGGAGTTCACGAACTCAGCAGTCTGTTCCACCTTTCGCTGATCCGTCGTGCGCAGGGTGACAATGCCGGAGCAGAAGAGCTTTTGAGGCGAGCGGGTGAGTTTGGCAAATTGCACCCGGCGGCATCCGAAGCCCCGGCATCCGAAGCCCATAGGTAAACGGGAGAATGCGGCATGGGAATCTCGGCGGGAAACGGCCTCATTTTCGACTGGGCAGGCGCGGGCCCGCGGACTACTTCCTGGCCAGCACACGTCATGCTCGACGATGAGACGTTGCGCGATGGCCTTCAGAGCCCCTCCGTTACCGATCCGCCAGCGGCGGCAAAAGTCGCAATTCTCCATCTCATGGAGAATCTCGGAATTGAAACCGTCGACGTCGGGCTACCCGGAGCGGGCGCACGCCAGCGCGAGGCTGTACTCGCACTCTGCCGCGAGATCTCCGACCAGCGGATGCGCATCCGCCCCAACTGCGCCGCCCGCACCATGATGGTCGACATTCTTCCCATCGCGGAGGCATCGCAACTAACGGGTGTACCGATTGAGGCTTGTTTATTTATCGGCAGCAGTCCCATCCGGCAGTACGCGGAAGAATGGACCCTCGATCAAATCCTGCGCCACACTCGGGAAGCGATCCACTTTGCCGTAAACGAAGGCCTCGACGTGATGTACGTGACGGAGGACACTGTACGATCTTCGCCAGAGCACCTGCGTATCTTGTTCGCCGAAGCGATCGAGGCTGGGGCCAAGCGGCTCTGTCTTTGCGATACTTGCGGCGCTGCGACTCCGGAGGCGGTCTGGAACCTGGTGTCCTGGGTGAAGAAGTTCTTGGCTGAGACTAGGGCCGACCTCGGCATCGACTGGCATGGTCACCGCGATCGCGGCCTCGATTTGGCGAACACGCTGGCCGCCATTGAGGCGGGAGCATCGCGGGTGCACGGCACCGCGCTCGGAATCGGCGAGCGCGTGGGAAACACGCCGATGGAGCAGTTGCTGGTTAATCTCAACCTGCTCGGCATGAGGCATGACGACCTCAGTTCTCTGCAGGGGTATGTGGACTCGGTTTCGGCCGCGACCTGCGTTCCAGTTCCAGCCAATACTCCGGTGATCGGACGCGATGCCTTCCGCACCGCCACCGGCGTTCACGCGTCGGCCATCATCAAAGCCCAGAAGAAGGGTGATCGCTGGCTGACTGACTACGTGTATTCAGGAGTCCCGGCAAGCATGATTGGACGGAATCAGGAAATTGAGGTCGGGCCCATGTCGGGCAGTTCGAACGTTATCTTCTATCTATCACAGCGGGGAATCGTGGCAAGCCATGAACTCATACAGGCGGTCCTGCTAGCTGCCAAGGAATCCAACCGCATTCTGCAGGAACCGGAAATCCTGGCCATAGTGCGGCGCTTTGAAAATGTGACTTCGTAGCTTCCTGATGCAACGTTGGCCGGGACGGCAATCCGTCTTGGACGTTATCTTTCGCTTCTTAGAACATATAACGAACATATAACGTTGGCCTTCCCTCAGAAAACAACAGCCCCCCACTTCTGCCGCTCCAATCCAGGCCCTGCCCGGGACGTAAGTGAAGATCATTTGGTCGCCCTTCCTTGATAGAGCACCTCCACTTTAAGAATCGGATACTCGAGGCCAATCCGATAAGGTAAGGATTGCCGACCAACTGGGAGTTATCGCGTGCGGAGTATCTATAAGGCCTTGCAGCGTTTTCCTTCTGAGCCCAGAATCCGACTTACGCTTCGCTGATGACCGCTTGAATCAGGGCCTTGCTGTAGCCGTGACTGAGCGCGAACGCCTTCGTCGTGCCCATTATTAATAGGCAGGCGGCAATCCCATTCTTCCTACAAGTGCCCGGTAGCGTGGGTCGGAGTGGAGGAAGTCAAAGAGGGGTTCGTTCTGGATAAAGATCAGGTCGGGGTCGTGCATGCGGTAAGAGGCTTCGGGATATTTCATGGTTTCGTCTTTGTCGCCAGTGAAGGCGATGGTCGAGGCAATAGACTCCGTCTCGAAGTACTGCTTACGGGCGAGGGTCTTGATATTAACGGCGCCCCAGCGCTCGACGGCGGGCTCTCCGCCGGTAATCCAAGCCCGGTGGGCAGCAGCTTTGGTGGCTGTAGCGCAAGAGGCTTGTAATCCATTAGTGAAACTGCCCAATCGATATACTGATTCCCCTTGAGATGCCTCTGTTTCGTGTCCAAGACTCTGACGGCGAATTGAAAATTTGCATTACCGTTCGGCTGGCTGTATCAATGTTAGGCTCGGCGCGGAACAAATAGCTCAGTAAGAGGAGAGGCTATGGCCATCCACCGCAAAGAAGAGATTTTCTCCAACCTTGATGACGAAGTATTTGGCACTGGCTTTCTTCCTCATCCCTTGCCCAAGTAACCGACTGCCCAAACACGAGACCGACCCCACCGCGGCATACCAACTGGTGCATGATGAGCTATTGCTCGACGGGAACTCGCGGCAGAACGTCGCCACTTTTTGTCAGACCTGGGTAGAGCCTGAGGTTCGCAAGCTCATGGACGAATGCCTGGATAAGAACATGATTGACAAGGATGAGTATCCGCAAATGGCGGAACTGGAGGCACGCTGCGTCCACATGTTGGCCGATCTGTGGAATGCTCCCGATGCCGCCAACACTCTGGGATGTTCGACGACCGGGTCGAGCGAGGCGGCGATGCTGGGCGGGGTGGCGATGAAGTGGAGATGGCGCAAGAAGCGCGAGCATGCCGGAGTGTCGTCCGGAAAACCGAACCTGGTGTGCGGCCCCGTACAAATTTGCTGGCACAAATTTGCACGTTACTTCGAAGTGGAACTGCGCGAAATTCCCTGTGCGGGACGGCGGTTGCTCATGTAGCCCGAAGAAGTTCTCAAGCGATGCGATGAAAATACGATCGGTGTTGTGGCGACCCTGGGAGTAACCTACACGCTGCGGTGTGAACCGGTACAAGCGGTGGCGACGGCGCTGGATGATTTGGAGGAGGAACACGGACTCGATGTTCCCATACACGTGGACGCAGCCAGCGGCGGCTTCGTCGCGCCTTTTATCCATCCCGCGGTGGTATGGGATTTTCGCCTTCCGCGAGTAAAGCCGATCAATGCCTCGGGCCACAAATTTGGTTTGACCCCGCTCGGTTGCGGGTGGGCCATCTGGCGGGAAGCGGTCGATCTACCGGAAGATTTGATCTTCAACGTGAAGTATCTGGGTGGCAACATGCCGACATTCGCCCTGAACTTCTCACGTCCCGGAGGACAGATCGCCTCGCAGTATTACAACCTGGTTCGTCTGGGGCGCGAAGGCTACACAAAGATCACTCAAGGATGTGCCGAAGTAGGGGTGTGACCTGACTAACCTTTTCGTTGCGAACAACCGAACAACACAGTTATTGATGTTCCACAGTAGTCATTGCGCCTAACCTAAGAATCGCCAAGAAAGTTCTCCCTATGAGCCTCGCAGGCAAGGCTTCATGGGTAGTTCCTGCCGGGTACATTTTCGGGAGCAATCCAACTGCGGGTTCGGTTCTACGGAATGGTGACAGCTAAGGTGAAAACGTTTCAGAAAAACCCGCGCGCCGCTTTTTGTCCTCGCTTCTGCCCACATTTTCTCCCGCCTCATCTCCAGTTCGCTCACCTTGCCATCCAACATCCGTCTAAGTCAAACAGCCCAGCGCTCAGACGCAGACTCATCCGAGTGCTTATCCAAGGGTCGCGACTGAATCGGCTGTTCGATTCCCACCAAAGAGGAGGAGTCTTCCATGCAAAGAGTTCGTCTTCTGGTCCTGCTTTCAGGCATTTTGTCGGCAGCCGGCCTTTGCCTCTGCCACGCTCAAACTGTAATGCTCGATCTGCCGCGGCAGAGCCAGCATGCTGTGGTCACGCAGCGTATTGGCATTACCGACATCACCATCAACTACCACCGGCCGCTGACCAATGGCCGCCAAATCTGGGGCAAGCTGGTGCCCTACGGAGAGGTCTGGCGCGCCGGAGCCAACGAAAACACCACAGTCACGTTTACGGATCCGGTCACGATCGAGGGCCAGCCACTCGACAAAGGAACCTACGGGCTGCACATGATTCCCGGCGAAACCCAGTGGACGGTGATCTTTTCGAAGATGTCTACCGCGTGGGGAAGTTTCAGCTACAAACAAGACGAGGATGCGCTGCGAGTCACCGTGAAGCCGCAAACTGCCGTATTCCACGATGCGCTGACCTACGACTTTGACGACGTCAAGCCCGACTCCTCCGTAATCACTCTGAGCTGGGACAAGGTCGCGGTGCCCTTCAAAGTTACGGTCAAAGTAAATGACATCGTAGAAGCCAGCATTCCTAAGCAGATACGCGGCCTCAATCAGTATTACTGGGAGAGTTGGGACGACGTCGCCGGCTACTTCCTGGCCAATAAGACGAATCTGGACGAGGCGTTGAAGGATGAAGACCAGTCCATCAAGACGGAAGAACGCTTCGACAATGTGCTGAACAAGTCGAACATTCTCGAGGCTATGGGCCGGAAGGATGAGGCCACCACCTTCCGCAACAAAGCGTTGGAGATTGCATCCGCGCAGCAACTTTACTTCTATGGCCGACAGTTACAGGGAGAGAAGAAGCAGGAAGAGGCATTCGCTATTTATCGCTCCAACGCGAAGAAGTTTCCTGACTACTGGACGTCGCATGTCGGCATGGCCCGGGTTTACAGCGGCCAGGGCGACTTCGACAAAGCCATCAAGGAGATGCAAGCCGCTCTCACCGGCGTGCCCGATGACGCCAACAGGTCAAACTTGGAGAAATACGTGAAGCGTTTGCAATCGAAAGAAGACATCAATCGTTAACCAACCGATTCGAACCGTGAAGCGAAGAACTGGGCCAGCCCGCAGGCTGGCCCGTTCATTTAGCAGTATTGCATCACCAAACTCGACAGGCGTTCGCCCGAACCATCTTCTGACCAGCCTTGCAACCGAAAGCCTGGGCAAATTCGGGCATGTTTGAAACCACGTTGTCGATGCGGAAGATGGGCAGCGAATGTGGATTGGTCGTAACGATCAGGCGAGCCACCTCAGGCCTCACATTCGAGCACCAGGAGTAGGCATTGGCCAGGAAGAAACGCTGGAGATAAGTCCAGCCGTCCGGACCTTTTTCATCCAGCGATTTGCCCTGTCTCTTGAGGTCAGCCTCGAGCGCCATCAGCGCGAGATGGATGCCGCCATTGTCCGCCGTGTCCTCCCCTTGAGTAAGCAATCCATTCTGCTTCACACCGGCGCCGGCGTCAGGAACTTCCTGCGTGTATTCATCGGAGATGCACTTGCCGCGCTGGTCATACTGTTTCGCGTCCTCGGCAGTCCACCAGTCGCGCAGGTTGCCGTGGGCGTCAAACTTGCGGCCCTGATCGTCGAAGCCGTGAGTGAGTTCGTGGCCGATGACCATGCCGATGGCTCCGTAGTTCACGGAGTCATCCATGCTCTTCTCGAAAAACGGCGGCTGCAGAATACCTGCTGGAAAGTTGATGGTGTTTAATTGCGGATCGTAATACGCGTTGATGGTGGGTGGCGTCATGGTCCATTCGCTGCGGTCGACCGGCTTGCCGATCTTGGCGACCCAGCGCTCGAATTCGAATGAGGAGGCCTGGTCCACGTTCCCAAGGTAGCTGTCGCGCGTGATCTTCACGCTGGAATAATCACGCCAGTGGGAAGGATATCCAATCTTGTCTTCGATCCCCTTCAGCTTGACGATGGCCTGGTCCTTGGTGGCAGGTGTCATCCAGCTCACACTCTCAATGTCGCTGTGCATCGCGTTTTCGATGGCATGCACCATTTCGAGAGTGCGCGCCTTGCTCTCCGGTGGAAAAGCGCGGTCCACGTAAGCTTGACCGAGGGCCTCTCCCAAATCGCGGTCAGCATAATGAGTGCAGCGCCGCCAGCGTGGGAGTTGCTCCTCCTGGCCCGCTAAGGTACGGGCGAAAAAGTTGAAGCTCTCATCGTCCATCGCCTTGGTTAAATAAGGCGCGGCGTGGTGGATCGTCTGCCAGCGCATGTAAGTCTTCCAGTGCTCCAGCGGATGTTCCGCCAGCAGTTTGTCCAGCGCGCGAAAGAACTCGGGCGAACTAACGATGTAGTGCTCACTGGCTGGGGCATTCACCGCTTTCAAATAGACGTCCCACTGGATAGCTGGCGTCAGCTCGCGTACCTGCGCCAGGCTCATTTTGTTGTTAATGTTCTTGGGATCGCGACGCTTGATGTTATCCATCTGCGCTTTGGCCATCGCGGTTTCGAGTTCGATCACCGTGCCTGCATCGTCGCCGGCCTGCGCTTCCGGCTCCCCTGCCAGCACGAGCATCTTCTGGATGTGGGCGCGATATTTTTTCAGAGTCTCCGCTGATTTCTCATCAGTGTTGATGTAGTAGTCGCGATTGGGCAAGCTAAGCCCGCCCTGATCGATCTGCGCGACCACTTTGGAAGCGTCGTCGTAGTCTTGTCCGCCGCTGAAACCGAAAAAGGGTGCGTTCGTCTGATTGTCGCCCTGCTCCCATGCTCCGGGAAACATGTGATGCAGGTGAGCAATTTCGAGCGTGATCTCTGGCTTCGACTTAAGGCCGGCGATGCGATCTAGCTCGGGCTTCAGAGGCTTCATGCCGGCAGCTTCGATTCCGTTTTCGTCCATGCAAGCGGCCCAGTAATCGCCGATCTTCTGCTGTATGGCGCTGCGTTTGGAATCATTCTTACTGGCAGCTTCCAGAGTCTCGCGCAGGACGTTGTCGTTCCACATTTCCAAACCACCGCCCGTGCTCCAGTACACCTGGTCAGCCGGAATTGGATTGGCTGCGATCCACTTATTGCAGGAGTATTTGTAGAAGTCGTCGCAAGCGTTCAATGACCTGTCGACCAGGTCCGGATTAAAGTGATCGAGTTTGGGAGTTTTGGCCTGATCGGCCGCAGCATTGGCATTGGCGGTTGGAGTCGAGCTTTGCCCGAGCATGGCCACAGGCAGATTGAGAAACAGACACAGGATAATTCTGGAAATAGTCATAGGGCCTCTTTGTATAGTCGACGGAATGGGAGCAAGAATAGCAATGGCAGCTTAAGATACTCACGCAAGAAAGATACGCACGCAAGAAAGATACTTACGCAAGAAAGATACGCATACGAAGATCTTCAGGTTCCGCGCTGGAAGGAACGAGGGGCGCACACCCGATCTTTCCACAGAACAACATACTACAGACGGGCTGCCCGTCTGGTTGTTAGCGGAACGACTGCAGGCCGTAGCTCCAAGTTTAGCCCGTATTATGAAGTCCGGCGGCGATTCCGTTGATGGTCGCGCCCAAAGGGTACTCCAGCTTCGCCAGGTCCTCCGCTTGTTGCTTGCGGCGTAGAAGTTCGACCTGGATCAGGCTCATGGGATCCACGTAGGGATTGCGCAGATGAACGGAGCGGGCCAGCACTCGGTTGCCCGCCAACAACTCACGTTGCCCGGAGACGCTCAGGATCATCCGGCGCGATCGCAGAAACTCATCTTCCAGCATTCCGAAGACGCGGGTGCGCAACGCCGCATTCTTCACCAGCCCGGAATAAATCCTGGCAATGTGCAGATCGGCCTTGGCCATACCGAGTTCGACATTGCGTACCAAGTCCGAGAAGATTGCAAAGTGTTTTAGCATTTCGCGCAGCAGGCGCTCGTGGCTTCTTCCCTTTTTGGCGAAGCTTTGCAGTCCCTGGCCAACCCCATACCAGGCAGGAACTGCATGACGGCTCTGCATCCATCCAAACACCCACGGAATGGCGCGCAGATCTTCAAGACGGCGGCCTTTGCTGCGGCGCGAAGGCCGGGAGCCGATGCGCGCCGCATCCAATTCATGAACGGGCGTCGCCTGCTCGAAGTATTCCAGCACGTCAGCGTTCTCCGCGATATCGCGGCGATAGACACGGTAGGCTTCCTCGGACATCTCTTCCACCGCTTCTTCCCAGAGCGGCTGATCTTTCGCTGGCTGCTCCCCGGGGCGCGTGAGGGCTTCCAGGCTGGCGGCAATCATCAGTTCCAGATTCCATTCCGCCAGCACAGCGTCGGCATATTTCCAGTTGAGAACTTCTCCCTGTTCGGTGATGCGAATGCGCCCGGAAAAGCATCCTTCCGGCTGTGCCAGGATTGCCGAATGCGTGGGGCCGCCTCCGCGGCCGACCGTGCCTCCGCGGCCATGAAAGAGCCGCAGTTTTACTCCGCATTCTTGCGCCACTCTATGCAATTGCCGGTGCGCTTTGTACAGCTCCCACGTGCTGGTCAGCATTCCTCCATCTTTGTTGGAGTCGGAATAACCCAGCATTACCTCCTGCCAGTGTCCCCAGGAATTGAGTAAAGGTTGATAGTCGGGATGCCGCCACAGACGCCGCATTACATCGCCAGCCTCGCGCAACGATTGAATCGACTCAAACAGCGGCACCGGCATCAGTCCAGGATCATGTTCAGAGCCAGCAAGGGTGACGCCGCAACCCTGCGCCAGGTGGACTACGTTCAAGACATCGGCCTCGGACTCCGCCCCGCTGATGATGTATTGCCGAATGGACTGTGCGGGATAGGTCCGCTTGAGCCGGTCGATAGCGTGGAAGGTGGCGATTAACTCCTGAGTCTGAGGCGATCCCATGTCGCCGATTTCTGGCAACGCCCCACCTGCCGCCAAGGCCGGGGCAGTCTCTCTCAGTTCGTGTTTGCGTAGTTTGGTTTTTCTCGCTTCGGGGTTTGCCGGTTCAATCTTTCTCGCGTCGATCTTTTTCGCATTAATCTCCCGCAGAACTTCGGAGTGCACGCGGGCGTGCTGTCGAATATCGAGGACCTGCAAATGAAAGCCGAAGGTTCGGAGTTGCCGCAGCAGTGGATCCACAAAGGCCTCCGCCAGCCGCTGCCCGCGATTCGACATTAAGCTCTTTCGCAGCAGAAGGAGATCGGATTCAAACTCCGCAGCATCGGGATAGGCATTCTGGGTGCGCGCGCCTTCGTGGCTGCGCTGCAGACGATGAATCACATAAGAAAGGAACCGACGGTAAAGCTCCACGGTGTTGCGCGGCCCCCAGAGCATGGACGCACCCGGCATGGAGCGCTCATATTGCACCAGCCGGGAAAGAAACTCCGCTGTGGCTCCTGACTGCCGCGATGACGAACTCAGACAATCGCTCAAGAACTCCACGCCGCGGATGTATTCGCGGAGAATCACCGCCCGCGCCAGTTCCACGGCATCTTTCACACATTCGGGCTTGACCAGCGGATTGCCATCGCGATCACCGCCGATCCAGGAGCCAAAGTTCACCAGGTTTGGCAACTCGCCGGCTTCGAGAACGTTTCCGTAAACGTCGCGGATCGATTCCGCTACTTCGCGGTAAATACGCGGCAGGGTTTCGAACAGCGAGAGCCGGAAATAGCGCAATCCCATGCGGATCTCGTCGTCCACGGTGGGCTTGGTCTGCCGAACTTCGTCGCTCTGCCAAAGCGCCGTAATCTCGGCGTGGATGATCTGTTCGCAGCGCAAGGCTTCGCCTGGGGTGAGGGGAAGACGATCAAGCCGCTCCAGTTGTTCGGCGATGCGGCGACGCTTCAGCAATACTGTCTGCCGCGCCACTTCCGTGGGGTGGGCGGTGAATACAGGAGTCACGGTAACCTGGCGAAGCGCCGCCAGCGCGGCTTCGGCGGATATGCCGGCTTGCTTCATGCGCAGCAATGTTCCATGAAACGATCCCGGCAGCAGGGCGGATTGCCCATCCAATTGCCGGGCGCGGCGCCGTCGTTTGCGATGGTTAGTCTCCGCCAGGTTGGTCAGCTCGAAATAAATGGCGAAGGCCTTCGTGACGTGATAAGCACGGTCCACATCCATTCGTGAAATCATTGCCTGGGCGCTGGCCATGAGTTCGCCATGAGCCCCCGCGGCGGAACTGTGCACGACCCGCTCGCGATGCCGAATCATAAGCCGGCGCAACTCTTCCACCGTATTGAATAGTTCCGAACCGGCCTGCTCCACTAACACGCGGCCAAGCAAGGCCCCGAGCGATCGCACATCGCGGCGCAAGGAGCGATCCTTGGCGGAATCGTCGGACTGCGCCGTAAGCTCCGCCAGGCGGTCCTTTTGATTGTCCGCTTTCCACAATGCTTTGGGCCGGATCATTTGATAGCGAATCAAGCTGCGAGTAGACGACAGGATAAATCAAGACACCAGTTCTCAGTTCTTGGTTCTCAGTGAAAACCGAGCCTTCGTCCCAGAAAGCTGAGAACCGCATTTGTTGTGGGCGAACTGAAAACTGAGAACTGAGAACTGGTTT
Organism: uncultured Acidobacteriaceae bacterium; assembly: GCA_963818865.1. Classification (GTDB taxonomy): domain Bacteria; phylum Acidobacteriota; class Terriglobia; order Terriglobales; family Acidobacteriaceae; genus Sulfotelmatobacter. Next base: position 31,490 of record CAWFTQ010000006.1, on the reverse strand, counting down.
CTCTACCTTGGAGACTCAAAACGGTAGCCAATACCGCGAAGAGTTTTCAAATAGCGTGGGTGGCGAGGATCGGTCTCTATTTTTTCTCGCAGTCGCCGGACGTAAACGTCGATGGAGCGAGGCGTCACGAAAGGAGTTTCTTTCCACACGGCATCGAGCAACTGATTTCGCGTAAGCACTCGACCGAGGTGGCTCGCGAGATACTCCAGTAAACGAAACTCGCGCACGGTGGTAAGAACCGCTCTGCCCTGCACTTGCACGGTCATCGAAGATGCATCAATTTCGAGATCGCCCACGCGAAGCATTTCGGGGTTGACAGCCGGTTTACGCACACCTCGAAGAACACTGCGAACCCGTGCGACGAGTTCCCGCGGACTGAAAGGCTTAGTTATGTAATCATCGCCACCAAGTTCGAGTCCCTTTATGCGGTCGGCTTCCTCCGTCTTGGCGGTCAGGAAAATGATGGGCGTTGCGCAAAGAGTTGCGGTCTGACGAATCTGCCGGCAAATCTCAAACCCGTCCGCACCGGGCAACATTACATCCAGAAGAAAAAGTGAGGGCATCTCTCGCAAAGCTTCGGAAAGTACCGATGCGCCGCTGACGAAGCTCTGCACCTCGAAACCAGCGGCCTGCAGATTATGGGAAATCAGGCGCGCGATATCTTCCTCGTCTTCGACTACGAAGACGAGCAAGCGAGACTCACCACTAATCCCCGCATCCCCTTGCGGTTCGAAAGATCCCGTGGGAAGGTGCATGATTCGTTATGACGGCTTGACGAAAGGTCCAGATACACTTCATGTCTGGTTTCTTTAGACTGTATTTTGGAAGTGTTGCGAGAATGTTTCCAGTTTGTTAAGGAATGGTGAATTTCCCGAACCCCAGTTGCCGGTTCCCAGTTTTCAGAGAAACCAATCCTTTGTCCCAGGAAGCTGAGAACCGGCAACTGGCGGCCGGCAACTGCTTCTCAGGTTGCCGCACGCTTCTTCGGCGCATGCCGCAGGCTGCGACCCTCGATGAGGCTGTAGAGATCTTCGGCAAGATTTGTGGTGTGGTCGCCGGCACGCTCCAAGGCCTGCGCCATGAGCAGCACTTCAAAGCTCAGGGGATTGCTGTGCGCTGCCTGCTCGGTGAGATGTTTCTGAAACAGACTATGACAAACGCGGTCGATGTCTTTGTCCATTTGTAATACCTTGCGGGCGCACTCTAGGTCGAGATCGACGAATCCGCGATAAACCAGATCGAGCATCTCGCGCAGGATCGCCGACATTTCCACCAATTGGCGTACATCGGAGGCTGCCATCTTCCCCGTGCGCGCCTGCACTCGCATCGCCATGCTCATCACCAGGTCGCCTATGCGTTCCAGGTCGGTCGTACATTTCAGGCTGGTCAACAACTGGCGGGCCCGCGCTTCATTCACCCTCGTGATCGCGGCGGGTATACGCTCATCGATGTAGCGCTCGATCACGTCGAGTTCCTGCTCGCACTCTTTGATAGCCAGAAACGCCATACGCGACGATTGAAGGAACAAATCAGGCACATTGGACGCAGCATCGCGAGCGATGAGGAACGCTTTGAGCGCCGTGCGGGAGAGATCGTCAAGCGACGTGCGCCCTTTTTTTGCCGCTTTCTTAGTTGCTTCGGGATTCGGTGGAGTAGCGGGGCGTGCATCAGACTCTTCCGGAGCCATTCGCGGTGAGGCAGCTTTGCGGGGCATAGTAAGCGGCATTTCGAACCGCGCCATCGCGCGATTGCTTGTAACTCAATATCTCACAGCCTGAGTCAGCCAGCAGTTTAACCGAGAAGTGTGAAAGGACCATTAAAACCCGGGTTGCAGATCGCGCACCTCGCCAACTACAGTGTGAGGTGCGGAGGGGGTCATTTTTCCCCACTGCCGTCAATCTTCAAGCTTCCCACGGGTGATGAATTTTGGATCTGCTGGAACATCTGCGCCGTCAGTTTGACTACGATGCGTGGGCTAACTGCGAAGTACTGGCCGCGATAGAGGCCGGCGGAGCCGGACCAGCGCTCGCGCAGACATTGAAGCTCTTGGCGCACATTGTTTCGGCCGAGCGTTTGTGGCTGGAACGGCTGGGGCAGCAATCTCAAAGTCTGGCGGTCTGGCCTGCATTCAGCATCGACCAGTGCAAAGCGCAAATTGACGAACTGGCCAAACTTTGGAGCGAATATTTCTCCCAACTTTCTGCCGCAGGACTCTCCGCGCAGATCACCTACAAAAACAGCAAGGGTGAGCCGTGGGCGAGCTCCGTGCTGGATGTGTTAACCCACGTTGTGATGCATTCCGCCTATCATCGAGGGCAGATAGCCAGTCTGATGCGCGCCGGGGGCAGCACTCCCGCTTATACGGACTTCATTCACGCCGTGCGCCAGGGCTTAATTGAATAGCCTTGTTTGAATAAGTCCGATTGAAATAGATATTAGGGAAAGGAAAGGCAAACCATGGAAGGCCGAAGTTTCTATCTATTTACAGCCGTACAAATCATTGTCGTCTGCGGACTTCTCTGGTTTGTGTTTACCATGCCCGGCCCATGGGATTGGCAACGCGGCCTGGGTTCAGCCCTGTTGGTGGCGGGCCTGGCCGGAGTTGCCGCCGCTCGCTACCAGTTAGGCCGGTCCTTCGCCATCCGGGCCGAGGCTCACCAGTTGGTGACGCACGGGATTTATTCGAAAATCCGCAATCCGATTTATGTATTCGGAACCGTGATGATTGCAGGATTTGTGCTGCTCATCCACCGACCCATCATTTGGCTGCTCGTTCTGGCTGTCATCGTCATGCAGACGATTCGGGCCCGCCGCGAAGCACAGGTGCTCGAAGCGGCATTTGGTGACGCCTACCGCGAATATCGCCGCCACACTTGGTTCTAAGAGCAGAGCCTAAAAGCGAGGTTCTGACCGGTTCTGAGTCCAGAACATCACATCCGAACGCGATTCGGAGGTTGTGGGGTAATATCTCTGCAATGAAAAAACTTTCCGCCTTCTTCCTCCTTCTGCTGTGGGCCGCGAGCCTCCTGGGGCAAGATGAACCGAAGTTTCCCTCCATGCCTGCCGCGGTCTCGAACAATGCGGTGGCCAGCCTTAAGGGCGGCTTCCAACTTTTTTCGCTGATGGGAGTTGGACCGAAGAAAAATTGGGATGACGTTACCAACCAGGTCTACATCATGACCGTGACACACACCGGGAAGTGGACCACAGGCCGCTCGGTTCCCGGGCCTGTGGGTCGTTTGAACGCAGCCGCCGGCGGAGCCAAAGGCCTGATCGTCCTCATGGGCGGATACGTGGTGGATAACCAGGGCATGGAGACAACGGTTCCCGACGTAAACGTGTATGAACCCGGCGCCCGCCGCTGGTCCCGGGGCAAAGACATACCGGTAGCTGTGGATAGCGCGGTCACCGGCGTGACCCATGATCGGTTCGTTTATTTGATCGGTGGCCGGTCGGCTGGCGGCCCGGTGAACGATGTGCAAATTTACGACGTCGAAAAAGATACGTGGAGTCAGGCTACGCCGTTCCCCGGTATACCTGCCTTCGGCATGGCGGGCGGAATTTCGGATGAAGAGATTGTGGTCGTGGACGGCGCTAAACCGGGCCCCGCGGGTGGACCGCGCTACGTCGCCTCCGACGAATGCTGGCTGGGCAAGATCGATCACAAAGATCCAACCAAAATTGAATGGAGCAAACTGCCGCCTCATCCCGGCACTGCGCGGTTCGGTATAGCTGGCGGCGGCGGCGACCGTGATCATCGCATTTATTTTTCTGGAGGCACCAGCACTCCACACGATTACAAGGGCGCTTCCTATGACGGCAAGCCTGCGGATGTTTCCACCGTCACTTTCGCTTACGAGTTGCATGGACACCGCTGGGAAACACTCAATGCGAACACTTACGATCCCCGCGCCGACGGCCGCGGCCTTCTGGAAACTCCGCTTGGCCCCGTGGTTTTGGGGGGCATGGTTAAGAATTTAGCCGTCACGGCGCGGGTGAGTCTGTTTGCGAAGAAGTGAGTGGGTGGATATTACTGAGACGTACATCGCATTTGTCCGCCGCCGCCGCTTCGCGATATAATCCCTCAGATTTAATCGTTCGTTGCCGTGGGCCCGCAATTCAGTCCGACGATTCGCCGCAAGGGAAATGACAATGTTTAACCCTCGGTAGTCCGCCATCCTCCTGAGTCCGCTAGATCGGACCTCTTGTTCTGTCTCTAGTAATTCTTATCAACGCATTCGCTTGGATTTTTCGAAGCGAGTGTCGTGGAAAGTTTGCAGGTACCCATGGAAGCCACGGCCTCCGCTGCGGAAAAGCGGCACACATTATGGGCTTCACTGTTGGAAGCCGTGCGCGGTTCGCATCAGGACTACACCACGGGGAGCCTCAACCGCGCGATCTTGTTGCTGGCCGTCCCCATGGTTTTGGAGATGGTGCTGGAATCGCTGTTCGCGGTGGTGGACATCTTCTGGGTGGGACGGCTGGGCGCGAACGCCACAGCCACCGTGGGGCTCACGGAGTCGTTGTTGACCCTGGTGTTCTCCGTGGCCATGGGCTTGAGCCTGTCAACCACCGCCATGGTGGCGCGGCGAATTGGAGAAAAAGATCCTGAAGGCGCGGCAGTTGCAGGCGTGCAGGCGATCGCGCTCGGATTATTTGTTTCCCTGGCGATCGGAGTGCCCTGCTTTTTCTTTGCGCCGAACCTGCTGCGCTTGATGGGCGCCTCGCCCGAGATCGTCGCAACTGGCAGCGGTTACACCAGGATTTGCCTGGGCGGAAGTTTTGCCGTCGTCCTGCTTTTTCTCAACAACGCGATCTTCCGCGGCGCCGGCGATGCGGCCATTGCCATGCGTCTGCTCTGGGTCTCGAACATCATCAATCTGCTTCTTGATCCCTGTCTGATCTTTGGCTGGGGACCGTTTCCGCGCCTGGGCGTGACCGGCGCGGCTTTGGCCACGCTGACTGGCCGCAGCATCGGAGTTCTCTACCAGTTCTATCGCCTGATGCGCGGCACGGAGCGTCTCCGCATCCTCCGCAGCCAGGTGCGCCTGAACTTCGGTGTGCTGCTGCGTCTGGTCCGCGTTTCGCTAACTGGCATCTTGCAGTTTGCCATTGCACACACCAGTTGGATTGGTCTGGTCCGCATCGTCAGCATCTTCGGCGCCGCGGCCCTTGCCGGATACACGATTGCGATTCGCATCGTGATCTTCGTCATCCTGCCTTCGTGGGGATTGAGCAACGCCGCAGCCACACTTGTCGGGCAGAACTTAGGCGCGGGACATCCCGAACGCGCCGAAAAAGCGGTCTGGCGCACCGGACTTTATAACGTGATATTTCTTGGCGCTGTCGGCCTGGTTTTCATATTTTTCCCCGAGCCAATAGTCCGGCTGTTCACGAATGATCCAGCCGTGGTCCCGCTGGGCGCAGCCTGCCTGCGCATCATAAGCTACGGCAACCTCGGCTACGCTTACTTCATGGTAATGATGCAAGCCTTCAACGGCGCGGGGGACACGATCACCCCCACCATCGTGAATTTCTTCGGCTTCTGGCTATTCGAGATTCCGCTGGCCTACTGGTTAGCGATTCCGCTGAAGATGCATTCGAATGGAGTTTTCTTTTCCATCGCAATCGCCGAGAGTTCAATGGCCGCGGCAAGTGCGATCCTTTTCAAGCAAGGGAGGTGGAAGAAACAGAAGATCTAGCACGGAACCGGATGCGGTTCTGGACCTGCGTACGAATTGAGGGAACTGCGTGACGAGACCCCTCACCTTGACTCAACTTATAATCAAGACACTCTTTCCGCCATGACCGTGCATGTCACTCTTAAGAACCTCTTGTCAGTCATCATAGGAGTTTGCGTGCTAGGCTTGGCGGTAATCCCGTTGGCAGTGCCAGTTGACCACCTCGCCTGGATAAGATGGCAAGCCGCCATCATTGTCCTCGCTGTCGCCGCGGTCATCGCCTTATTTTGGCAAGCGGCTATTCAATCACGCGAGGATCACGAGAGGGACACACGCGAAGGCGCACGTGACAAGAGGCAGGACGAGACTAACCAAAAAATGACAGAGGTGTTGCAACTGCTGAAGCATCCCCCCTCGTCCCCTGATAGATTGGTGCACCCGACTACCGCGTCAGGTCCGTCACCAGAGAGTCCGGCTCCCCCAGACGTGGGGGCGGAATTTGACTCCGAGATTTACCGCGTCGTAATCGCTGGCAAGGGGATGGGGGCTGAGCTGACCCGCGACCTATTCAGAGTGTCTGGTCGGCTGGAGGAGTTCGCGATTGATGCCGATATACTCGTGGAGATGTATATAGTCAACGCTTCGACGGAGAAGCGATACATTAGAGACTTTTCTGGCACCGTGGAAGTAGACGGCAAGGTGCTTCCGCTTTTGCGCCAGAGCGACTTCTACGCATTCGATTTTAGCGATCACGAGTACGAGTATTGTTTGAATCCAAACGAAGAGAGCCACCTCGACCGCTCGAATCTCGAAGCCCTACCTCCCATATTTCCTACGCTTCCGCTTGAATTGGAGGCCCGGAAGCCAACTGAGGGATGGATTCACTTCATCGTAAAAGATGTAGACCCGCAAAAGCTCAACGGAAATCGGAGCTATAAGTTCACAATTACAGACTCGCTCGGGAAAGAGCATCCGGTTCTCAAAGTATCAACTGTCAAGCGACGAGGGGAGGTCACTGTTCGCCAAATGCGCCGATGATCGGGCGGGTGGCTGGGTGCACCCTTCTCGCCGCTTTTGCGAGAAGCGGGCCTCGCGCGGAAATCCACACGCTGGTTGTGACATCTAACCTTGCAGCCCGCCAAGAATTAGCCCATCATCGTGAGGCTGAGGCGACTGAATTCAGCCAAGCCAATGACGATTCTAAGTCTCGACCACATGCCGACCGAAATCAACGCAGCTAACTCCTCTGCGCGGAATATTTTGCGGGCAAATCTTTGCTTTTCAATATTTTGTCCAGATCAAGCCGGATCACGCCCGCCGCAACTGATTCAAAGCAAAGATTTTAGAGCTTGAGATCTAAATTTTTTTTGATCCAGATTAATCCGCCATCGCAAACACAAAGTGTAAATAAAAGAAGCAGAGGAGAGACTGCGAACTGAGAACTGCGCTACCGCGCTCGCGCCAGCACCAGCGTAATGTCATCCGGCTGCTCGTTGTCACCGATCCAGTCGTCGACCGCGGACGTAACCGCCTGGCTGATCTGAATCAGTGGAAGATGTCGATTCGCGCTGACCAAGTCGATCAGGCGCTCCTCGCCGAACTCGCCGAATTCGTTTTCCGGTTCGGTCACGCCGTCGCTATAGGCGATGAAGATTTCGCCGGGATGCATTTGCACCGTACCTTCGTCATAAGTCATGTTGTCGAACAAGCCGACAACCGTCCCCCCGGCCTCCAGACGCCGCACCGCGCCATTTTCGCCGATGAGGATTGGAGGCAGGTGGCCTCCATTGCTGTAGGTCAGTTGATGCGAACGGCCGTCGTAAATTCCCAGAAACAGCGTGGCATATTTTTCCGGCGGCGTGCTTTCGTACAGTTGATGATTGAGCAGGCCAAGCAATGCTCCGGGAGAAACCTCGATGCCCTCTGGCCAGGCCGCCATAATCCTGCCCGCGCCGGCCACGGCGCCCACGGCCACCGGTTCCCGCATCTGCGGCAAACTCTCCACGCTGTAGGCGCGCACCGCCGAGTGGATGGTCGCCATCAAGAGCGCGGCCGAAATTCCTTTTCCGCTGATATCGCCGACCGCCAGAATCAGTTTGTGCGAACTGGCGGTGAGAAAGTCGTAGTAGTCCCCGCTGACTGTACGCGCCGGACGGCAGAAGCCATGTACTTCGAGCGACTCCAGTTCCGATACCTGCCGCGGAAAAAGTTGCGCCTGCACTTCCTGCGCGATGGCGAGTTCGCCCTCCAGCCGCTGTTTTTCTTTCTGCTCCAGAATCAGCTTTTCGATGGATTCCGTCATCGAATTGAATGACAGCGAAAGCTGCGCCAATTGGTCCGCGGATTTTACCGGAATGCGATGGCTGAAATCGCCGCGATCGACATTTTTCGTGGCGTCATAGAGTTGGGCCACGGCGCCTGTCACCGTCCGGGTCATGCGCGCGCCGATGATCAGCGCCACCAACTCAATTACCGCGAAGAAAATGAGGATCGCCAGCAGGATATATTCAACGCCGCGGGCAATATCTCCCAAGGCCGCAAACAAGTGGGTGTAGAGCACCGAAGGCCGGGTCCGCACTTTGATCAAGGCCCCCGCCCGGGACAGATCACCGGTTTTCCAATCCACAACCGGAAGCGGCGTTCCAAACGTGATCTCATGATCCATCATGTCCGCGGGATCGGCGAGCGAGCCCACGGTGAATGTTGGATGGAAAATCTCGCCTCCTGCGGTGGAACCAGCTTTCGCTTCCGGAACAGCGCCGCCGTCCTTGGCCTTCTCCCGTTCGTCGAAAATACGCGTTTCAAAACCATGTTGATTCGGCGCATTTGGATTCTGGTAATTTGGATGCGACTCGTCGAGCATGATGCCCGCGCTATAGACCGTAATTTCGCCCAGATTGGCGGCGATGTCCGCGATCAGATCCTTATCCAGAGGCTCGCCGGTGACTACTGTGAGTTTTTCCGATCCCACATCAAATACGGAAGCCACGCGCAAATACAACTGGTCGTGGTCGCGAACAATTTCCTTGAAGGGCTGGCCTTCGCGAATCACTTTCGCGTACGGGCCCTGGTCTTTGTTGAAGAAATCAGGAAAATCCATGGGCACAGGATTCGCGCTGCCGCCGCTGATCAGCAGAATCCGCGTCCCGTGCCATGCACAAACCCTCCGTCTGCCCCAAGCGCGATCGCGCTTTCTTAGTCCCGCCAATGACTCCGCGGTTGGGGGTTGGCCCTTCTCGATGCGCGCCGCAAGTTCATTGCTCACCGCGGCATTTACCGCCTGCATGCTGCGCAACTGGGAATTGATCTCAGAAGTCACTACATAACTGGCGAACTGGCCCGCGAAAAGATAGATGGTAATGATTGCCATCACCACCAACAGAACGGCGGGAATCACGCCGATGAACACGTAAGTAACGATCAGCCGGTTGCGCAGGCGCCACAAAAGTTTTCGCTTCAGCCAGCGGAAGGCGAGAATGGAGAACAATACAGCCGCGTCGAAAACAAGAAACCTGACCCATCCTCCGAGGCTATCGCTGGCCGCAGGGGCAACCAGCTTCAGCAGTATTTCCAGAGCGAAGAGCGCCACGGCCAGGCCCAGCGAATAGCAGGCTCCGCGCGCGATCCAGCCTTGCGGCCATAAACCGGCCGCCAGCATTCTAGCGCGCAGCTTCCAGTAAAACTCCCGCATGATTCGACTCGCTGCTTACGTAGGTTGCGACGCCTGCACCCGAGCGCCGTTACTCGCAAACCCTCTAGATCTCCGGATACAGATCGAAGAACGCTTCCAGGCTGGTACGCAACTGTTTTTCGATTTCTTCTTTGCCGCCTTCGAGCACGTGCATGGTGACGTGGGCCTCGCGTCCGTTGGTAAGCTTTACCGGGGCCTGGCCCACTTCGGCCACTTCTTCTGACGGCAGCAGCCGCATACCGTAAACCAGCGTAAGATTCGCCATTGTTGAATTCTAACCGTCTTTCTCGCGGGGTCAAACCCTATACGCGGTCTTTGGGTTTAGAAGGGTTTAAGCTTTCTTGCAGTCATCATTTAGAATTCGGCAGTGATCCCAAAACATATTCTTATCCTGGGTGGATTGCTGTTCAGTCTTCCTGTCTTTGCTCAGCAATCGCCTGAGGCTCCATCCGCCCAGCCGCAAGTCAAAGTCAATGTTCTAAATGTCTGCACACCGTCCGCCGAGGAGCAGAAGGAGATCGCGGCAGCGCTGGCACGTATTCCAAAACAGCCGCTGTTTAGTTCGGACTTCGAAATCTCGCATGGGCTCTCCACGTTGACGGACGCCCCGAACTTCCTTCAGCCTGGGCAAAGCACGCAAATTTCTGACGAGCCGTCAGTCGCCCGCTACGTACGCATCCGCCGAGAATTTTCGGTTCAAGCGCTATTTTCCAGCGTGCAGTATTCCTTCAGTAATGATGGACATAACATGGTCGAGACACTTGTGCTACACGTGCGCGATCCGAAAGACTTGATTCAGGTCTCGCTCGAAGACAGTGCTTCTGCAATCAGCAGTCCTGCCACGATGGTTGCGGCGAATACTCCCGTGAGCCGCATCCGGCTCGAGCGCTTTGGAAAGTCTTCGATTGCGCTGGCGCGCTGCAATGGTTCGGAGAACGGTCCTCCGCCGGACCAAAGCGCCTACGACCCACTATTCCGCAGCGGATCTGACGCACTGGCCAGCTATCGTCGACTGCTGGGAGTGGGGCGCATCGTGCCCGCGGAACTGGCCCAGATCCCAACCACTGGATCCAAGCCGGCAGCAAAAAATAAAATAGCCAGGCCCACTGAAGAAAAAAGATGAAGAATTAATTCATGAATCTTAGCGGCCTTAGTGGTTGAGTTCATTGTCGCGGGAAGCCGACCGGCGCGATGCATCGAAATCTGAAATCCGCAATCTAAGGGAACACTTACAAAATCATGAGCGAAACCCGCAATGTCGTTATCATCGGCTCCGGCTGCGCCGGACATACTGCCGCTCTCTACACAGCGCGCGCCAACCTGAAACCTCTATTAGTCGAAGGCCACGAACCCGGCGGCCAACTCTCACTTACGACGCTGGTGGAAAATTTTCCTGGCTTTCCCGAAGGAATTATGGGGCCACAACTGGTGGAGAACATGCGCAAGCAGGCGGAGCGCTTCGGCGCCGAATACCGTATGGCACATCTCACCAGCGCCGACCTCAGCCAGCGTCCGTTCGTCCTCCATCTCGGCGTGCACCAGGTACATGCGCAATCGTTGATCATCGCCAGCGGCGCTTCCGCCCGGTGGCTGGGATTACCCAACGAGCAGAAGCTCATCGGCCACGGCGTTTCGTCGTGCGCCACCTGCGACGGGTTTTTCTTTTCAGGAAAGGAGATCGTGGTGGTCGGCGGCGGCGATTCCGCCATGGAGGAAGCCCTGTTCCTCACTCGCTTCGCCACCAAGGTCACGCTCATTCACCGCCGCGACAGCTTTCGCGCCTCCAAGATCATGCTGGATCGCGCCAAGAAGAACGACAAGATCCAGTTCCTCCCCGACACGGTTGTCGAAGACGTCTATGATCATGCCAAGCAGGAAGTAACCGGCCTCAAGTTGCGGAACGTGAAGACCGGCAAAGTCTGGGACTTGCCCACCAGCGCGCTGTTCCTCGGCATCGGCCACGAGCCCAACGCGAAGATGTTCGGCGGCCAGCTCGAGACCGACGCGGACGGCTACCTCAAGACGCACAATAATGTGATGACTCGGGTCCACGGTGTGTTCGCGTGTGGCGATGTGCAGGATCGCCGGTACCGGCAAGCCATCACCGCGGCGGGAAGCGGATGCATGGCCGCCATCGAAGTCGAGAAATTTCTGGAAGAGCACGGAGCCTGAAAGATTGCAACGCTGGCAAGACTGCTGATCTTCACGGTCCTTTCGATACGTCCGCGATTTGCCGGGTGGATTACCTGGGTAATCTATGCTCCGGATTAGATTGCCCTTATTCTGCATAAGTCGCCCCCATGAGAACCTTCATACGACGTAAGCTTGTAATTTTTGTTTTTTTTCTAGCCCCGATAGCGATGTTCGCGCCCGGCCGAATGGCTGCTCAGGATCATTCTGAGAGTGCTCGGAAGATTGTCCTCCGGACTCCTCCGCAATATCCCAACATCGCCCGTTCCATGAAAATCCAAGGTAGCGTAAGGGCGGACGTGCTGGTGGCGCCCAATGGCACGGTTAAGTCGATCGAAATAAAAGGCGGCCACCCTCTTCTGGTTCAGTCTGCCCAGATTGCTTTGCACGAGTGGAAATGGGAGCCCGCGCCCCACGAAACGCATGAATTTGTCGAACTGAAATTCACACTCTAGCAGCGGCCATTGTGCTTCCGTAGAATCCCGTTGCCTTGCCGTTGTGATCCAGGTCCTATCTACCGCATAGGTGCCTTGTGATACAACTTTCTGTGATCTTCATACACCAATCTTTGTTAGCGGCTTACCATTTTTCAGGTGCGGCATGTTAAGAGCGTTCTTCGTCCATCTTTCCGAAAATCCAACTTTACGTAATTTCGCTGAGCGATCTTCTCTCGGGCGGCGCGTCTCCGGACGATTCGTTGCTGGCACGCAGATTGCCGACGCTGTCCGCGCCACGCAAGCCATCAACCGCGCTGGCATGAGCGTTACCATCGATAACCTCGGCGAAAACGTCACCAATCCTGACGAAGCCCAGCACAGCGCGCAACTCTATCATCAGATTCTTGACGCTATAGCCGCCAATCATCTCAACGCCAATATCAGCTTGAAACTCACTCACATGGGTCTGGACGTGGACGAGAAACTGGCCCGAAACATGGTTAGTGGTCTGGTCGCCAAGGCTGCGTCTATGAATCCTCCGGACTTTGTGCGCGTCGACATGGAGGGATCTCCCTACACTCAGCGCACTCTGGATTTCGTCCACGAACTGCACCGCATGCCGGGGAATGCAAACGCAGTAGGCACCGTGATCCAGGCGTACCTGAAACGTTCCGAAAGCGATATCGAAAAGCTTCTGGCCGAAGGCATCCGCATTCGCCTGTGTAAAGGCGCGTATAAGGAATCCGCGGAGATCGCATTCGCCGCCAAGTCCGAGGTCGATGCCAACTACGTCAAGCTGATGAAAATCCTCATGAAGAGCGGCATCTATCACGGCCTGGCCACACACGATGAAAGCATCGTTCAACAAGCCGAGGCGTTCGCCACCGCCGAAAAGCTCTCCCGAGACTCTTTTGAATTCCAGATGCTTTACGGCATCCGCCGCGACCTGCAACAGCGTCTGGTGCGCGAGGGCTGGCGCGTCCGCATTTATATTCCCTTCGGCACCGAGTGGTATCCCTACTTCATGAGGCGGCTGGGGGAGCGGCCGGCCAACGTCTTGTTTATCGCGCGCAATCTGCTGCGGGCGTGAGATAAGCGAACTGCGATGCGCATCGCAATCGTATCTGATATTCACGGCAACCGAACCGCGTTTGATGCGGTCTTAGCCGATCTGCGACAGACTTCTCCCGACCTTATCCTTCACGGTGGCGATCTGGCTGACAGGTGAGCCAATCCCGTGGAGATCGTAGATCGCATTCGCGATCTGGGTTGGCAGGGTGTGTTTGGAAATACCGATGAAATGCTCTTTCGACCCGAGTCGCTGCAGGAATTTGCGAGTCAATCGCCGGCCATGCAGCCGCTCCTTGCCGCAATCGAGGAGATGGCTGCCGCAACCCGTGAAGCGTTAGGTGAAGAGCGGCTTGCCTGGCTGCGCGGCCTGCCGCGGGTTCAGTTTCATGCTCCGATAGCGCTCGTTCACGCCAGTCCCCAGAGCCCTTGGCACGCACCCGCTCCGGAAGCTGGCGATGCCGAGTTGGAAGCCGTTTACCGACCGCTCGGCCAGCCGACTGCGATTTATGGGCATATCCATCGTTCGTACATTCGGAGCGTCGCCGGAATGACCGTCGTTAACAGCGGGAGTGTGAGTCTTTCCTACGATGGTGATCGGCGCGCTGCGTACCTTTTGTTGGAGGACGGGAAGCCGGCAATCCGGCGCGTAGAGTATGACATCGACCGCGAGCTTAAAGCTCTTGCCGCGTGCGGTCTACCGCACGCCGATTGGATTGCAAAGATCCTCCAAAGCGGCCGTCCGCAGATGCCATAGCCAGTGCGTTTCAACCGGACTACACTTTCCCCTCAAATCTATTAAGATGCTATCGCCCCATGAACAGGGTGCGCGATGGACATTCCCTCTTCACGCAGAAAATTGGCAGCGTTCCGCATTTGGAAGATTGTTCGACAGACGGACACGGAGGAAAAACATGCATTCTTTAACGCGTCGCGATTTTATGCGGATCGGAACAGGCTCGGTAGCGGCTGGGGCCGCGGTCAAACTCACCTTGCTGGAGCCGGCCGCATTGTGGGGCGCAGGACGTGCGGTTGCGGCGAGTGACCGCGTGCGATTTGCCGCAATCGGCACCGGCACCCGCGGATGCGAATTGCTGCAGGCGACGCTGGCGGTGCCGGGCATCGAATGCGTGGCGGTTTGCGATCTTTACGACAGCCGGCACGAGGCGGCGCAGGAGGCCGTGCAGAAGCAGGTTCCAGCCACGCGCAGCTACAAGGAAATCCTCGATCGCAAAGATGTGGACGCGGTGATTGTTGCCGTGCCCGACCATCAACATCGCCGCATTGTAGTGGACGCTTGTGCAGCAGGTAAGGATGTGTATTGCGAAAAACCGATGTCGCACACCGTGGAGGACGGCTTCGCCATGGTGGATGCGGTGCATAAAGGAAATCGCATCATGCAGGTGGGCAGCCAGCGCGTGAGTTCCATCGTCTATGAGAAGGCGCGCGAATTGTATTCGTCTGGCGCACTCGGCGATGTGTTTTTCATCGAAGGCTCGTCGGACCGCAACTCGCCCAGCGGGGCTTGGGTTTATCCCATTCCCCCGGACGCGAGCGAGCAGACGATCGATTGGAATGCCTTCCTGGGAGACGCGCCCAAGCGGCCGTTTGACGCCGCGCGTTTTTTCCGCTGGCGCTGTTTTTCCGATTACGGCGAGGGATTAGCCGGCGATTTGTTCGTGCACCTGCTCTCCGGAATTTACTTTATCTCGGGAACGAATGAGGCGCCGCAGCGCGCGCAGACCAGCGGAGGCCTGTTTCGCTGGAAAGACGGACGGGACTTCCCTGACTTGATTGAGACTCTTTACGACTATCCCAAATTCCGCGTGGTGCTGCGCTGCAATCTAAACAATGCCGGCGGGGAACCGATCAAGTTTCACGGCACCAAGGCAACCATGGAGATCAACGGGCAGACACTGACTTTCACTCCGCAGGACACAGCGCTCAAGCCGGAGGGTTATTCGATCAAGGGCTGGCCGGCACGGCTTCGAAAAGAATACCTGGCACAGTGGGATGCGGACCATCCCGAACCCGCTCCACTGGACTACCAGGCAGTCGAGGCCGAAACTTTCACCGCGCCGCAAGGCTACAGCGATGTGTCGGCGCACCAGGCAAACTTTTTTAATGCGGTGCGAACCCGCAAACCGACCGTAGAAAATGAAGTGTTCGGGAATCATGCGGCCATCGGCTGTCACCTGGCGAACTACGCCTATTTCAAGAACACGATTGCAACCTGGGATGCCGGCGCGAAAACGATTCGCGGATAAATCCGCAGCCCAGCGATAGAAAATAATTCAGAATTGAGGACTTTCATCATGTACCGGATTTCTCGAAGAACGTTCCTGAAGACTGCTTCCGCATCGGCTGCCTGTGCGGCACTGTGGAAGGGCGCACGTCCCCTG
Organism: uncultured Acidobacteriaceae bacterium; assembly: GCA_963818865.1. Classification (GTDB taxonomy): domain Bacteria; phylum Acidobacteriota; class Terriglobia; order Terriglobales; family Acidobacteriaceae; genus Sulfotelmatobacter. The sequence continues at coordinate 16,021 of CAWFTQ010000006.1, read as the reverse complement.
ATGGCCAACCCTTTGGGCCTGCCGCTTGGTTTGCAGTTGTACTCGGTGAGAGATGTTTTGCCGAAAAACTATGAAGGAACGCTAAAGCAACTGGCTGCGCTGGGCTATCGGGAAGTGGAGGCTGCGGGCTTTTTCGGACGCAGTCCCAGCGAAGTGAAACAGGCGATGGAACAGGCCGGTCTGCATTGCGTGAGCGCCCACTATTCTCTCAGCCAACTACTGCCTAAGGTGGATGAAACCATTCAGTTCGGCAAGGATCTCGGGCTGGAGTACATCGTATGCGCCGCGCCGATGCTTAAGGATCCCTCGCGCGCGAAAGAGCCGGGATCGCGCGCCGCGCGGGAATCGATGACGCTCGAGGACTGGCGCTGGAATGCGGATCAATTCAATCGCATCGGTGAAAAAGTGAATGCCGCCGGAATGCGGTTCGCTTATCACAACCATACGCCGGAGTTCCGCTCGGAAAATGGTGTGATGTTCTACGACGAACTGTTGAAGTCGACAGACCCCGCGAAGGTGAGCATGCAACTGGATTGTGGCTGGGCCGTGGTTGCCGGTCAGAATCCCGCAGACCTCCTGTCCCGCTATCCCACGCGCATTTGTATGCTGCACGTGAAGGACTTCAAGATGACGCCAGCGGTAACGCCTGCCACGGCGCCAAATTCGACGGAGTTGGGCCACGGCACCATTGACTACCATCGCATCTTCGAAGCAGCGAAGAAGGCTAATATCAAGCACTCCTTTGTCGAGCAAGAGGAGTTTGATATGCCCGAGATGGAGGCGCTGAAGATCGACGCCGACTACATGCGGAAGTTGTCGGTCTGAGGCGTTCTAGCGCAGCATGCTTTGAATCGCCAAGTCCAGGCCCACCATCAGGACGGCGGAGCCTGGAATCACCAGCAGAGCCTTCTTCAAACGCCGCGGATCGCCGCCGGCAATGACTCCGATGATGCGCGAGCTCACGGCCAGGCCAGTCCATCCGCAGGTAATCACGAAGCCAATGGCGGAGCTGGTCATGCGCGGAAAAGCATCACCGACGATGGCGAGCGTGGTTGGAAAGACGGGCGCCATCGAGATGCCGGCGAGAAAGACAAGCACCCACGCTACCGCGGGCCTCTTAGTCAGCAGCATCAAGAAAGTTGTAATCGCCATAGCGACCGATCCGACCAGGGTAACGGTGATGGCAGGTACGCGAATGAGAACGGGCAATATGCCCGCGCGTCCGATCAGCAAGCCGAGCGCGAATCCCAGCGAAAGGATATTGAGCGCGCGCGATTCGGGAATGCCCTGCGCAATAAGGTGCCGGGGAAGCCAGTTCCAGATACCCACCTCGCAGCTTATGTAAAGAAAAAGAAAAAGCCCGATCAGAAACAGCAGCGGGCGTCCGAGTACTGAGGCCGCATCGGCAAGCACGAAACGTCCCATGCCCGTGGGCCCGGGCATCTTGGTGAAGGCTTGAATCGCCAGTGTGACGACGGTAAGCGACGCAATGGTGTAGCACAGGCGCACCCAGTTTCGCTTGAAAAGATTCGCGGCAATGAACGGAGTGGCGAGTGCGCCGAGCCCGAAGAAAAGGTTCACCAGGTTCAGCGCGGTGGCGCGATGGGTCGGGCTTACATCACTGACCAGAGCATTCGCGCCGGTCACCACGATCCCGCCGCCCACTCCCAGCAGAAACAGCAGAAACAGAATGCTGCGAAAACCCGGTGAGCGCGGCAGCGCGAACAGTGCGATCGAGATCAAGGCGAGCCCAAGGATGAGTCCGATCTTCTTGCCTTCGTTATCGAGCAGCGGACCTACGGCCAGCGAAGCGAGGATGAGCCCCAGCGCTTGCGCAAAGGCGATGGTGCCATTCTGGCTGGGCGTCAGATGGAAACGGTCGGACAGGTCGGGCAGAATGGTGCCGAGCATGGCGGCGATCATCCCGTAGATAAAGATGGCGACAATGGCAGCGAGAATTAACACGCAGTAGAGTTCCTTTCGACTGCCGTTTCAGCTTTCAGAAACCATGGTGGGGACATCGACCCAGCCTCGGGTCCGGTCGCTTTCGAGCGCCGCATTGACGATGTTCAACTGCCGTAGTCCATCGACGAACTGCGGGTATTCGGGAGCCTCATCCGGGATACCGATAGAGGCATAGAAGCGGCGGAAGACTTGCTTGAAAGTGTCGTCGTAGCCTTCGCTGTGGCCGCCTGGAAGATCAGCGTAGCTGCGCGCCGCGGGTTTGAGTAGAGAAGGATCTTTCACGAAGATTTGATTACCGCGATCGCGGTGGCCGACCCACAGTTCGTCGGGACGCTCCTGGTTCCATGCGACGGAAGCTCGCGTGCCGCAAATCTCAATGCTCAACCGATTCTTGCGTCCCGACGAGACTTGGCTGGCAGTAACGCTTCCCCGCGCCTGCTCGCCCATGCGAAAAATCACAGCGCCGAAGTCTTCGGTGTCTACCGCGGTTTCAACATAGTCTTCCTGGCCGCCACCCCGATGGTTGGAAAAAGTCTCGACCGAGTGCTTCGGCTGCTTGCGCGTAGAGTGGAACGTGTGCAGATCGGCGCAGAGAGAAGTCACGCGGAGTCCGGTGACATGCTCGGCCATGTCGAACCAGTGTGAGCCAATGTCGGCCATGCAGCGCGAAGGGCCGCCCGCTTTAGCATCGACGCGCCAGTTCCAGTCGGTGTCGTATAGCAACCAGTCCTGGAAATACGTTCCCTGAACAATAAGGATCTCGCCCAAGTCTCCGTCTTCACGCATGCGCCGCATCTGCTGCACCATCGGATAGTAACGCAGATTGTGGCAGACGCAGTTCCGCACTCCCTGCCCCCGGGCGAGGGCTACAAGTTCTTCGCCCTCTTCTACCGTGGTGGCCAGCGGCTTTTCGCAGATCACGTGCTTGCCGGCCGAGAGTGCGGATTTAGCCATGGTAAAGTGCTGCGCGTTGGGCGTGCAAATGTGGACGGCATCGATCTTCGGATCGCGCAGTACATCAGAATAGTCAGCGGCAATCGTTGGGATGGAAAAGCCCGCACCCAAGCGCCGCGCCGCCTCTGCGCTTCTGCCTACGACAGCGGCAGCTTCGACAAATTCCAAACGGCGCACTGCTTCGAGATGCACGCGGCCCATGAAGCCGGTCCCAACAATGGCCGTCCTGATCATTTTCATCGTTCTCCCGTCTTCATCGTTCTCACGTCAGCTTTAGCGCTAAACCCACCAGGCGGCGGCAGGCTGCTCGCGGATTACTATGCGGTTGAGAAAGTTCGCCGCCTTGGTCAGACCCTCCTCCGGCGAGAGCAGACTGTCTTCGTGCTCAATGGAGAGCACGTTGTCGTAGCCAAACATGCGCAGGGTCGAGACAAACTCGCTCCACCACTCCGCTCCGTGACCGTAACCGCAGGTTCGAAAGATCCAGCCACGTTCACGTTCTTCGGTATACAGCTTGGTATCGAGTACGCCGGTGCGCGGCAGGTTCGCCGCGTAAATCTGAGTGTCCTTGGCATGGACATGGAAGATGGCGCCTTCGAGTACGCGCACGGCCGCAATGGGATCGATGCTCTGCCAGAAAAGATGGCTGGGATCGAAGTTGCACCCCACGCTCGTCCCCGCAATAGAGCGCAATCTAAGCATCGTCTCCGGACTGTACACCACAAATCCGGGATGCATTTCGATTGCGATCTTCACCCCGTGGTCGGCGGCGAATTTCGCGTGCTGTGTCCAATAAGGCGCGACTACCTCGTTCCACTGCCAGTCGAGCACTTTCAGATATTCCGGAGGCCACGGGCAAGTCACCCAATTGGGAGCGGTGGCATGAAGCGAATCGCCCGGACACCCCGAAAAATCGACCACCACGGAAATGCCCAGCTTCTCCGCCAGCAGAATAGTCTTGCGGCTCACTTCCGAGTCCCGCTGCGCGCGCGCCTTATCCGGATGCAGCGCGTTCCCGTGGCAACTCAAGGCGCTGATCGTGGCCCCGTGATCCGCCAGAATCTTCTTAAACTCCGCGAGCGCGGCGCCATCTTCGAGCATCGACAACTTGCAGTGCGCGTCGCCGGGATAGTTTCCCGTGCCGAGCTCAATGGTTTCGATCTGAAGCGATTTGAGCTTCTTGAGAACCGCAGCCAGCGGAAGCTGCGAAAGCAGAGGCGTAAAGACTCCAACGCGCATAACGGTTCCTATCTCCTTGGCAGAATGCTGGCAAGGATTGTAATCTTCCCGCCGATGTTACGGCCGCTCACGTTCAAGGTAACCCGTAACTTTGTCGTTGTCGCTAGGGCTGGCCGCACTCCTCGCCGTTTCCTGGACTCCCATCGCGGGAAAGAGTTATCCGCGGCAATCTTACAGTCCCTGGCCGGCGTGCGATTTTCTATCCGGCAACAAGCCTCCTAATTAAAACCCCATGAATGGCCGATAGAAAGGTGTCGAGCTTAAACAAGATCCAAAGAGGAAATAAAGCCCCGCTCGCTCGCAGGCAAGAGATGCAGTTCCGATGTGGAGTGCGGAGAGTGATCGAATGGCGGTGAGGGTCATTTCTCAATTTGGAAAGGAACGGTATCGATGAGCGAGAGTGAAATTGTTAAGGATTTTCTAGTCGAGAGTTACGAGAACCTCGACCGGCTGGACCGGGACCTCGTCGGTCTGGAGAAGAATCCCAACGACAGGGACGCGCTGGCCGAAGTATTTCGTACCATCCATACCATCAAAGGCACTTGCGGATTCTTGGGCTACGGCAAACTGGAAAGAGTTGCCCACGTAGGAGAGAGCCTCTTGACGCTGTTGCGCGACGGGGAGCGCACGCTCAATCCAGAACGCACGACGGCGCTGCTGGGCATGGTGGACGCGGTCCGCCAGATGCTGAAGGAAATCGAATCGACGGGACAGGATGGCGAGATCGATTATCCGGAGCTGCGGGAAACGCTCACACGATTGCAAGAGCCTGTCCCAGGCGACGTGGGGATGGCTCCGGCTGGGAGCGCGCCACCAGCTTCGGCCAAGCCGGTTGAGTCGAAGGCACGGGAATATCTGGATGGGATCGCATGTCCAGCGAAAGAAGAGGCCACTTCGATATCAGCCGAAGCGACCCCGCAGATAGTTCAGGTACCTGCCCGATCCCGGGGAAAAGGTGAGCCAGAGCGAAAACCGGCGCGCGGAAAAATCGGCGGTGTGCTGGTCGAGCGCGGGCTGGTGCAAGCCGGGGACATCGCGCTGGCGTTGCAGGAGCAGGAAAAGGGCGACCGCCGGCGTCTGGGCGAAATTCTGGTTGCCCTCGGATTAGCCAAGCCGGAAGACGTGTTGGCGGCGCAACAAATTCTGGAGGCAAAAATCCGCGACGCCGCGCCCGAGACCATCCGCGTCGGCGTAAATCTTCTCGACAAACTGATGACCCTGGTAGGGGAGTTGGTGTTAGCCCGAAATCAGCTGCTGCAAATCTCGAACACCGTGGAAGACGCTGGTCTGCAGGCGGTTTCCCAGCGCATGAACCTCATTGCCACCGAGTTGCAAGAAGAAGTCATGAAAACCCGCATGCAGCCCATCGGAAACATTTGGGCGCAGTTTCCGCGCACCGTGCGGGACGTTGCCCTGGGGTGCGGGAAGGAAGTCGAAATCGAAATGGAGGGCAAGGAGACCGAACTCGATAAGACCATCATCGAAGCCATCAAGGATCCACTTACCCATCTCGTCCGTAATTCAGTCGATCATGGCATTGAACTTCCGGAAGTACGCGTCAAAGTGGGAAAGATCCGCACGGGACGCCTGATTCTGCGGGCCTTTCATGAAGGCGGCCAGGTCAATATCGAAATCAGCGACGATGGCGCGGGATTGAGCGGAGAACGAATTCGCGCCAAAGCCGTTGAACGCGGAGTGGTTAGCGCTGAACAAGCCGCCCGCATGACCGAGCGCGAGATTTTCAATCTGATCTTTCTGCCCGGATTTTCCACCGCGGAAAAGGTCACCAATGTGTCCGGCCGCGGGGTGGGCATGGATGTAGTGAAGACCAATGTCGAGAAGATCGGTGGCTTGGTCGACCTTCAGTCAACTCTCGGCAAAGGAACCACGGTACGAGTCAAGATTCCACTGACTCTGGCCATCATTCCGGCGCTGGTCGTAACTTGCGCCAGCGATCGCTACGCCATTCCTCAGGTGAACTTGCTCGAACTGGTACGACTAGAGGCGGAACAGGCCAGTACGGCCATCGAAATGGTTCATGGCGTCCCCGTATATCGATTGCGCGGCCGTTTGTTGCCGCTGGTCTATCTCAGGCGGGAGTTACAGCTGGCGGAAAGCAAGCATCCGGGAAAAAGCGACGATGCCGTCAACATCGTCGTATTGCAAGCGGATGACCGGCAGTTCGGCCTGGTGGTCGACCAGATTAACGACACCGAAGAAATTGTGGTGAAGCCGCTGCGCAAGCAGCTCAAAACCGTAAAGACCTTCGCCGGGTCCAGCATTATGGGCGACGGCAAGGTGGCGCTCATTCTGGATGTGCTCGGACTGGCGCAGCGCGCCAATGTGGTGAGCGAAGCGCGGGAGCGGCCCGTGACCGAGAAAGCCGCGGCGGGAACGGCGAGCGGCAAACAAACCTTTCTTCTCTTCGCCGGACTGGGCGACTCCCGCATGGCGATCCCACTCAGCACTTTGGCCCGGTTGGAGGAGTTTCCGATATCGCAAGTAGAAATGTCGGGCAACGAGTGGGTCACTCAGTATCGCGGCCAGATCTTGCCACTGATTCGACTTGCGGTTGTGCTGGAAGAGCGGCGGCATCGGCTGCGCGCTTTGCAAGCGCCTCCTGCACCGGATTCGGGACCGCTTCAGGTGCTGGTGATGAATCATGAAGGACAATCCTTCGGCTTGGTCGTGGAGCGGATTCTGGACATTGTAGAAGCTCTGGCGGATGTGAAGTCGAAAGCGACGCGACCGGCTGTTCTTTATTCGGTTGTGATCGGCGACCGCGTCACGGAGTTACTCGATATCCCGGCCATCCTGCTAACCGCGGGTGTGAGCGCTATGCCAGCCGCCCAAGCGGCGAAAGCGGGGGGTACGAATTAAGCCATGGCACACACTTCACAATTCTGCACCTTCTATCTGGACAAGCTGCTGTTTGGCGTGGAACTGAAAACTGTCCAGGAAGTGATTCGTTCGCTGCAGGTGACCCAGGTTCCGCTGGCGCCGCAGGTGGTAAGTGGCCTGATTAACCTGCGTGGACAAATCGTTACCGCAGTCGACCTGCGGCGGCGGCTTGAACTTGAGCCGCGCGCGGCGGGGGTGCCTGCAATGAACGTCGTGGTCCGCTCCGATGATGGCGCGGTCAGCCTGCTGGTGGATGAAATCGGCGATGTCGTCGAAGTGGACGACTCGACCTTTGAGCGTCCACCGGAAACCCTGCGCGGCGCGGTCCGGGAAATGATTACTGGCGTTCACAAGCTGAATGACCGGCTGATGCTGGTGCTGGACACGCAAAAAGCGTGCGAGATGACGGCGGATGCGGCGGTTGCAGGGCAGTAGGTTGCCGCATTTGTGATCGTAAGCGTCGGAAGTTCGCAAGACCAATTTCTGGATTCGAATTCGCAAGATCTTCAGCGGAGAATGAAATGAAACTCACACTCGGAAAGAAACTGGGCTTGGGCTTTGGAGTGATCCTTGCCTTGATGGTTCTCAGCGCGGTGCTCACCTATATGAAGGCAAGTGCCATCAAGGAAACGCAGGAACACGCCATGACGGTGCGGGTCCCCACTATCGGTGCCTTGAAGGACTTGCAGAGGGACCTGAATCAGGCGCAGAGCAAAGGTCGCCAGGCCATCCTGGCCGGCAGCGAATCAGCCCGGTGGGACGCGGCGAAAAAGACTTTCGACTCGAACTGGAACGAGATTGGGAAGGACATTTCCAGACTGGACGCATTGGCTCCCAACTGGTCCGAGCAGGCCAACCGGGACCGGCTCGCCGACACGAAGAGGCAGCTTCCCGCCCTCCGGGAGGTCCAAGAAGCGGCCATGAAAAATGCAACGGGCAGCGAACGCGATGCTGTCGCCAAAGCCGGAAATGAATTTGCTGACAAAGCCACCGTGGTCACTGAGGCGCTTAAGAAGCCTCTCGGCGACATGGCGGATTCCTTCGACAAGATGATGGAGGAGAGCACGCTGGAGATGAATGCAGAGAACCGGTCGATGACCCTGACCATGGCGATAACGACCCTCGTGGCGCTGGGGATTGGCGCCTTCGTTGCCATTTTCCTGAGCCGCCGCATCTCCGGGGCGACGCAGGCTGTTCTGATGCAAGCCGAAGCAATCGCTGGCGGGGACTTAACCCGCGACGACCTGAAGGTTCGCAGCCAGGACGAACTCGGCGACCTGACCACTGCGATCAACAAGATGAATGGCAGTCTAAAACAAATGATCATGGCTATCACGGAGAACTCTCTGCATGTTTCGGCCGCGAGCGAGGAACTCTCCAGCACCAGCCAGCAGATCACCGCGAATTCCGAGGAGACCTCCGCGCAGGCGAAGGTAGTTTCCAATGCCACGGTGCAAGTCAGTCAGAATCTGCAGACCGTCGCCACGGGCGCCGAAGAGATGGGAGCGAGCATCAAGGAAATCGCCAAAAATGCCAGCGAAGCCGCCAAGATTGCCACATCCGCCGTCCGAGTCGCGGAGAGCACAACCGCGACCGTGTCGAAGTTAGGCGTCTCCTCCACTGAGATTGGCCAGGTGATCAAGGTCATCACTTCCATCGCCCAACAAACCAATCTGCTGGCTCTGAACGCGACCATCGAAGCCGCCCGCGCAGGTGAGGCGGGCAAAGGTTTTGCCGTGGTGGCCAATGAAGTAAAAGAGTTGGCCAAAGAAACCGCCAAGGCCACGGAAGATATCAGCCGGAAGATTGAAGCCATCCAGACTGACACCAAGGCGGCGGTCGAAGCCATTGCGTCGATCAGCGAAGTCATCAATCAAGTCAATGGAATCTCGAACACGATCGCGACAGCGGTGGAAGAGCAGAACGCGACGACGAATGAGATGGCGCGCAACGTGAGCGAAGCAGCACAGGGCAGCGGCGAGATTACCAGCAACATAGCGGGCGTAGCGCAGGCGGCGGAGAGCACCTCGCGCGGCGCCAGCGACACCCAGAAGGCGGCGCAGCAGTTGGTTGAGACCTCAGCGGAACTTCGCCGGTTGGTCGAGCAATTCAAGATCAACGCTGAAACAGGCGCGGCCGATCGACCTCGGAGCATGGCGGCGCACGCGGGGCAGTAACAATAGGCGGGCGGTCCAGTAAGCCTCGCCTCAATACCGGGCAGCCCACACGAACTCGTGAGGGTGTTTCGGCCGCTGGTGCTGTGGGCGAATCGCGGGAGACGATGCGTGGGCCCCCGGCGCTGTGACGTGAGGGTTCGATTGGGCGCGAACTGACGCGCCTTTTCTAGGAGAATGCTGTGGTAAAGAAGATGCGGTTGACGGGAAAGATTGTGGCAACGATTGTAATCACCTTGGCTTTGACCTCCGCCGCCAGTTTTTGGATTACCCAGCGCCGCGTGAACCAGCAGGCTGAGGATGCGTTTCGTGAGAAGGTGCGGCAGCTGACCGGCATGGCCAGCGCCACCTACGCCTGGGCCTCCGACAATGCCGACACCCAGAGTTATGCGGAGACGCTGGGGATGGCGTTCCATACTCCGTCTCTGGCGCCGCGCACTCACAAAAATGACCCCGATGATTTCGAGCGGCGAGCTATCGAGAACTTCCAGAACGATCCGTCATTGAAGGAGTATTCCGAGCGAAGGGTGGAGAACGGAGAGAATGTCATGCGCTACGCGCAGCCGGTCCGCCTCAAAGAGGACTGCCTGACGTGTCACGGCGACCCAGCCGGAGAGAAAGATCCCTATGGCTACGCAAAAGAGGGAATGAAAACCGGCGACCTCATGGGCGCCTTTGCCGCCAGAGCCTCCACTCAGACCCTGGTCGCAACCTCGCGAGCCAATTCGATCGCTATTTTTCTCATCAGTTTCCTCGCCCTGCTGGCGGCTGCGGGAGTGTTGTTTGCGCTGGTGCGAAAGCTCGTGGTTAAGCCATTATCCGCAGCCGTGGGCTTGGCGAACGCAATTTCCGTTGACAACTTGGCGCTGGAGGATTTGCCCGTAGAAAACTCAGACGAAATTGGAGAGGCGACCTTGGCTCTGAATACCATGAAAAATAACCTGCGAAGGACGGTTCAGGCAATTGCTCAGAGTTCCATTCAGGTAGCCGCTTCCAGCGAGGAACTTTCCAGCACCAGCCAGCAGATCAGTGCGAACTCCGAGGAAACTTCCGCGCAGGCGAAGGCGGTTTCCAATGCCACGGTGCAGGTTAGCCAGAATCTGCAGACCGTGGCCACCGGGGCTGAGGAGATGGGCGCCAGCATCAAGGAAATTGCCAAGAACGCCAGCGAAGCCGCCAAGATTGCCACATCCGCCGTCCGAGTCGCGGAGAGCACAACCGCGACCGTGTCGAAGTTAGGCGTCTCCTCCACTGAGATTGGCCAGGTGATCAAGGTCATCACTTCCATCGCCCAACAAACCAATCTGCTGGCTCTGAACGCGACCATCGAAGCCGCCCGCGCAGGTGAGGCGGGCAAAGGTTTTGCCGTGGTGGCCAATGAAGTAAAAGAGTTGGCCAAAGAAACCGCCAAGGCCACGGAAGATATCAGCCGGAAGATTGAAGCCATCCAGACTGACACCAAAGCGGCGGTGGAAGCAATTGCCTCGATCAGCGAAGTCATCAATCAAGTCAATGGAATATCGAACACAATCGCGACCGCCGTGGAAGAGCAGAACGCGACCACGAATGAAATGGCCCGCAACGTGAGCGAAGCGGCACAGGGCAGCGGCGAGATTACCAGCAACATAGCAGGTGTGGCGCAGGCGGCGGAGAGCACCTCGCGCGGCGCCAGCGACACCCAGAAGGCGGCGCAGCAGTTGGTTGAGACTTCAGCGGAACTTCGCCGGTTGGTCGAGCAATTCAAGATCAACACTGGCGAGGGGTCGGTTGCGTCCCACACACTGCAGAGCCGGGCAGCCGTGGCAGGAATGTGAGCAGAGATGAGAGAAGTTGATGTATTAAAGACCTCCCTGTTTTTCGCCGATTAGAAAGTAAGGCTGGTGCATGTGCCCGGTCCCGGCGCTCCGGGAGTCGGTAAGCACAGATAGTCCCGCCGGTTGGGAGGATGTAATGCTGAAGAAGGCGCGGCTAACTGTAAAGATTGTGGCAGCGATCGTGGCCACGCTAGTGCTGACCTCCGCGGTCAGTTTTTGGATTACCCAGCGCCGTGTGAACCAGCAGGCGGAAGAAGCGTTTCGGGACAAAGTGCGCCAGATTGTCGGCATGGCAAACGCCACCCGCGCATGGTTCTCCGAGAACATTGATCTAATGGTGCCGGAGAAAAACTTCAAGCATGTGCAGCAGGTGCCGGTCGTCGTGGCATGGAACGTCGCCCAGCGCTACGCTGAGGCGCAAAACATGACCTTCCATACTCCATCTCTGACCCCGCGCAATCCCAAGAATCAGCCGGACGAATTCGAGCGGCGGGCGCTCGAAAACTTCCAGAAGGATTCATCTTTGAAGGAGTATTCCGAACGAAGAGTGGAGAACGGAGAGGATGTGATGCTCTACGCCCAGCCCGTCCGCCTCACCTCGGACTGCTTGGTGTGTCACGGTGGGCCAGCTGGAGAGAAGGACCCGTTTGGCTACACGAAGGAAGGCATGAAGGCGGGTGACCTGCGCGGAGCCTTTGCCATAAGAGCTTCGGCCGAGGGTCTGGTTCAAACCGCCAGATCCAATTCGACTTCACTCTTTCTGATCAGTTTTCTCACGCTGCTGGCCGCTGCCGCCGTTGTGTTCTTCCTGGTGCGAAAACTGGTCACGAAACCATTGGCATCTGCCGTCGATCTGGCCAACAAGATTGCCCGCAATGATCTAGCGATGGAAGACCTGCAGGTAGCAAGCGACGACGAAATTGGAGAGGCTACCTCGGCCCTGAATACCATGAAAAACAATCTGCGAAAGACAGTCCAGGCCATCGCCGAAACGTCCCTCCACGTGGCCGCTGCCAGCGAGGAACTCTCCAGCACCAGCCAGCAGATCAGCGCCAATTCAGAGGAGACCTCCGCGCAAGCGCGGGTCGTTTCCGCTGCCACCGAGCACGTCAGCCAGAATCTGCAGACCGTCGCTACCGGCGCCGAGGAGATGGGCGCCAGCATCAAGGAAATCGCCAAGAACGCCAGCGAAGCCGCCAAGATCGCGACATCCGCCGTCAGGATCGCTGAGACCACGACGAACACGGTCTCCAAACTTGGCGAATCGTCGAACGAGATCGGGCAGGTCATCAAGGTGATTACTTCCATCGCGCAGCAAACTAATCTTCTGGCTTTGAACGCGACCATCGAAGCCGCCCGCGCAGGTGAGGCCGGCAAAGGTTTCGCCGTGGTGGCGAACGAAGTAAAAGAACTGGCCAAGGAAACGGCCAAAGCTACAGAGGACATCAGCCGGAAGATTGAAGCCATCCAGACTGACACCAAGGCGGCGGTCGAAGCCATTGCGTCGATCAGCGAAGTCATCAATCAAGTCAATGGAATCTCGAACACGATTGCTACGGCGGTGGAAGAGCAAAACGCAACCACGAACGAGATGGCGCGCAACGTGAGCGAAGCGGCGCAGGGCAGCGGCGAGATTACCAGCAACATAGCGGGTGTGGCGCAGGCTGCGGAGAGCACCTCGCGCGGCGCCGGCGACACGCAGAAGGCTGCGCAGCAACTGGTGGAAACCTCGGCCGAACTCCGCCGCCTGGTCGAGCAATTCAAGGTGAATGCGGGCGAACAGATCGCTGGACGAAGTGAACCGGCGCGCAGCATGGCGGCAGGCGCGGGCGCATAGATGGTCTGGAAAATTGGCGGGTTGCCGGCAACGCGGACAGACGTATAAAGATGGCTCCAATTCGTATCCTCGTGATCGATGATTCGGTGGTAATGCGCAAGATCCTGTGTGAAATCCTGTCCGGAGACCCGCAGATGGAGGTGGTGGGGACGGCCTGCGATGGACGTATCGGTCTGGCGAAAATTGCTCAACTTCATCCCGACCTGATTACCCTTGATATCGAGATGCCGGTGCTGAACGGCTTGGAGACGCTGGCGGAACTGCGCAAGCTTTATCCCAAATTGCCGGTCGTCATGTTCAGCACCCTCACCGAGCGCGGAGCTGGAGCGACTCTCGACGCTTTATCCTTAGGAGCCTCGGACTACGCCACAAAGCCCTTACACGCGGTTGGTCCTGCGGCAGCTATTGAGGCGATACAAGCCGAACTTATTCCGAAGATAAGGGCATTGTGCGTGCGCCCGGCGAGCAAACTCACGGCGCTACCCCCGCCTCGTCCGCCGGTGAGGGTGCGAAGACCCGCCCACCGTCGCATCGAGATTGTAACCATTGGCACCTCAACCGGAGGTCCGAACGCGCTGGCGGAAGTCTTGCCTCGGATTCCCAAAGACTTTCCCGTTCCCATCGTTTTAGTGCAACATATGCCGCCGATTTTTACACGCCTGCTGGCAGAGAGGCTGGGTGCGCACTCGGCGATTCCCGTCCACGAGGGAAGCGCGGGAGTCATGCTCACGGCGGGACAGGCCTGGATCGCGCCCGGAAACTTTCACATGACAGTCAAACGCGCGGGCGTCGGCTCGCGCCTGGAACTGAATCAGGATCCACCGGAGAACTCCTGCCGGCCCGCAGTGGATGTGCTTTTTCGTTCCGTTGCAGAAGCCTACGGGGTGAGTGTCCTGGCTGTCGTGATGACCGGGATGGGCTCCGACGGCGTGATGGGGGCGCAACGCATTCGCGAGCGCGGCGGTGAAGTCATCATCCAGGACGAAGCTTCCTCCGTGGTATGGGGAATGCCCGGTTTGGTGCATGCCTCAGGACAGGCCGATGCGGTTTATCCGCTGGACCAGTTAGGCCAGGAAATCACTCGTCGCGTATTGGACAGCCGCTTGCCCCGCGCTATCCCTACTCAAAACCAATCACTCACTCTGGAGACTCGAGCCAAATGACGAGCGCAACGACCGCCGCAGCCCCTTCCAGCAGCAGGGCACCGATAGACCCGACCTTTCGGCAGATTCGCGACCTGGTGTACAAGGTGTGCGGCATCTTTCAGCTGGAAGAAAAGCTTTATCTGATGGCGGATGCCTGCGGGCGGCGGATGAAGCAGCTGTCAGTCCGCACTCCCCGCGAATATTGGGATCTCCTAACCGCGCACTCCAGCCGGGAAGCGGAACTCCGGCAACTGCTCAATGAAGTCACGATTGGAGAAACCTGCCTGTTCCGCAGCCCACCCCAGCTCGAAGCTTTGCGAAAAGTAATTCTTCCCGAACTGGTGCAAGAAAAAACTAAGCAGGTGATGAAGAGGCTGCGAATCTGGAGCGCGGGCTGCTCTACGGGTGAAGAGTCCTACACTCTGGCAATGAACATGTTGGAGGAGAGCGATCGTCTACTAAAAGGCTGGACGGTGGAGATCCTCGCGACCGACTTGAACGACCGTTCCGTCGAAACTGCCAAAGCCGGCATCTACGGCGACTACGCGCTGCGCTCGACTCCGGATCTTTTCAAGCGCAAGTATTTCTCTCCCATCGACGAGAAGAAATTGGAGGTCCGCCCGGAAGTGAAGAAGCTGATCACCTTCAGCCGGCTGAATCTGCAAGACGATTCCCGGATGCTGTTCATGAAGGGTATGGATTTAATTTTCTGCTGCAACGTCCTCATATACTTCGACGGGCCCTCGAAGGCGAAAGTGGTCAACCATTACTACAGCAACCTAAACTTCGGCGGCTATTTCTTTCTGGGCACTTCGGAGTCGCTGCTGAATTTGAACGACAACTTTCGTCTCGTTCATTTTCCAGGAACGATCGCGTATTGGAAACCATCCTTGAAAAGCGGGAAGCTATGACTGCATCCGTTGCTGCCACCGTCCGGGAGCGCGTGGAGAGTATCGAGACCATGCCCTCCATCCCGACAATTTTTCTACCCTTGCTGGACTTGCTGAACTTGCCGCCGGAAAGCGTGAACCTGGATGAGGTGGTGAAGTTAGTGTCTTATGACAATACTATCGCCGCGCAATGCCTGCGCGTAGCCAGTTCGCCATTATTTGGGCTGGCGAAGTCGCCAGAATCCATCAGAGCAGCGGTGATCAGCCTGGGGCTGCGTCGCGTCCAGACTATTCTTCTAACCTGTTGCCTGGGTAACGCTTTCCCCGCCGCGAACTGGCCTTTGGATCCTACGATCTTCTGGCGACATTCTCTGGGCTGCGCGCTGGTGTGCCGGAAATTCAGCGAGAAGCTCCATACGGGGGACGGCGACAAAGCGTACATGGCGGGACTGCTCCACGATATCGGCTTCATGGTGAATTGCATCGCCTTTCCCAAAGAGTTTGCCGTTGCGGCCGCGCACGCTTCTCAGGAACAGATGCCCCTCGACGAGGCGGAGCGCGCCACCATGGGATTCACCCACTGCGAAACCGGACGCGCCCTGGCCGAGAAATGGCACCTTGCCGCTGATACGGTTCAGGTGATTGCGCACCACCACAACCCCGAACAAAGTGAGGCAACCCCGGCCTTGGTCGCACTTGTGCACCTGAGCGATTTACTTTGCCGCATGCGCGGAATGGGCTACGGATATTATGAGCGCTGCAAAGTAGATTTGGTTGGCGACCCGGCGTGGGCCATTCTGTTGAAGGAACATCAGGACCTCGCCAAGATGGACTTGGCTCTGTTCTCATTTGAATTGGATGAAGCGGTGGGAGAAGTCTCTAACTTGGTATCCACGATCTTCGGGGGCGCCAAAGTGCGAACCTGAACTCGATGCCCCCTTCGCTTAGAATCAGCAGGTTCGGACTGCCGATTTCGAAAGCGTACCAAGGAGTCTTTGAGACAATAGGGGACCAAGTTTATGGCTACGAAGCTTGGTAGCGCTACCGGGAATCGAACCCGGGTTTGAAGATTGAGAATCTTCCGTCCTAACCCCTAGACGAT
>CAWFTQ010000005.1:0-15365 GCA_963818865.1 uncultured Acidobacteriaceae bacterium | reverse complement strand
GGCGGGGACGACGGGACTCGAACCCGCGGCCTCTGCCGTGACAGGGCAGCGTTCTAACCAACTGAACTACGTCCCCTCTTGCTTTTCATACGGTTAGGGTAAAACCCGCATGTTTACTGTCTATTCTTGCTGTCAACCGTTTCGCCTGCTTCAATCCGTTCCACCGAATATAACCAGTTTCCGGTAAGAAATGGACAGTAAATGGACAGTATGAAAACCGCCAAAAAACCGTCCGCAGACTGTCGCAACGCTGAGCATCTGTCCATGCTCTGTGCTGAATTGTAGCAGAGCATCGAGCGATCCGTCAGGCATTGACCCCATGCGAGTGAGGTTCTCTGCGGTTTCCGCTGTTCGAGCAGAGTTGGGTTCAGGTTCTCGCCCGCTCGGCGACCCGCTTAACGATCATGTCCGTCTCTGTGTTGGGATTGCCTTTGGAATTTGGAAACACCAATTGGGCGGCCAATGAGTTACGCCTCTCTTTCATCTCCTGGAGTTGCTGGATCAGCACAGTTGGTAAGGAAAGGGATCTTTCTTCCCAGTTCTTCGGCTTGAATCCCCAGATTGGCTTCGTCATGACGCGAACCACGCTGTTCTGGAAGTCGATGTCACGCCAGGTGACATGCTGTGCCTCGCGGTCACGGAAGCCTGATCCCACCATGAACTTGAGAAAGATAGCTTCTTCGTCATCGGCGTGCCGCAGCATGGCTTGTATTTCTTCGGGCTCATAAATAACACGAATCTTCTCGACGTAGTCGACGAGGTTACGCACCAGAAACGAGAAATAGGGTCCCGTAACGAACGGCCGGCGATTCTGGCTTTGAGACGCGGAGACGCTTCCACAAACCGTTCCGAAATTCAGATGTGCTTATACGGTTTCTCCGCAAGGGACTGCATCAAGCGGCGCACGCGACCGATCACTTTTCTCTTTCTTCTTGTAAGCGTTTGTGAACCGAACTCGGACCAGCCAGAAGATCAGCAATAGGAGTGGCAGGATACTCAGGAAAACAAGTACGCCTGTCTTTTGTAATAAAGCGGGGAATCTTTCTTGCCGTGCCAGGAATATGGACGCTGCGGCGATGAATAGGGCAAAGCACATGCGCCAAAGATGCCGCGCGATACGTGGTGTGCCAGAAATACCACGGCGCACCAGCATGCGAACGTCCCCCACGGTAGCAAGCACGGCCACGGAACCCATGAAAAAGTAAGGCCCAGGGGGATATCCGTATTTTAGCCCGGTCGGATCATTCGCCGCTTCGAACCCGCATGTCACCTCGACAGCTGCAACCGCCAACACGACCAGAAGCGCGCCCCAATCAAAAATGCGGGTGACTTCTTCCCTGCGCCTGGCGGTCATCCATGCCGTTGCCACCAGATAAAACGTTAGAGTGCCTCCCAGAATATTGCCGGGTTGGTGTTTCAGGATCGCCATGTACGCCCCGCTAGCCGAGAGGATCAGCATTGATATGACAAATACGCTTCCAGCGAGGCCATGCCGGCGGGAACCTTTGCGCAGAAACACCGCGACAAATCCAGACAGCATTCCCAAAGTGCCGGATGCAATGTGAGGGAGCAGTACGGGTGAGTACGACATTTTTTCCTCCTCGAGTCCTTGCATGCAATCAGAGCGAATTACGATAGCGCCGCAGAAGCCGGTTCAGTTTATGCAGCGATGTTCAGCGCCGGCGGGTTGGCGCCCATGATCAAGAGCCACAGCATGAGCGCCACCTCCGCGAAGAAAGCGGGCTGACAGTAGGTAAACACCTTTCCGTAATACTGCGGCAACAGGACGCCCGTAAGGCTCAGGATCACCCACCCCAAGCCGTCGATGACCAGCCAGACGCCCAGAAACCGCGGTAGGAATCGCGACCGGTATACCAGCAGCGCGAGCGGAACAAGCCAAAGACCGAAAAATATTTCGTCAACGACAATTCCCTGAAAATGCAGATTGAGGAACAACATCGCCAAAGCGTCCCGCTGAGGCTTTTCGAATATGGATAGAAAGTCGGTCCCGCGCGCGAGGGCGAGGGCAGCGATTGAGTTCAGCTCATTCAGAAACCCTATCGGGATCAAGCCCACGACCAATATCACCATAAGCAGGGCGTACCGCCGGTTGATACCTTTGAGCAGGTCGTACAAAGCCAGCGCCACGAAGATAAAACCGGCCTGGCTGATGAGTTGGGCCGCGATGCCGAGGCGAAAGAGCGTTTCGTGGGCCGCGATGTTGCTGGCCGTCACGGTTGCGTTTCCGTCGACGATCAGCTTATCGGGAACATACACCATGGCGAAGAAGCCAGGTATGGAGAAGAGCACATACAGCAAGCCTGCGAATCTGCCTGGGTTCCTGGTGAAACTCATGTTGCCCTCCCATTGTTTCAGCACGTCGACCTGAGACTGTGCGTTCATAGTCGTTACTCCTATGCGGGAGGCTGCGGCGCAGCGCACGCATCAGATCGGCCCGCGATAGCGTCGCAACCGAACCGCTACAAACAGAAATACCGCGGCGATGGCCAAACCGATCCACAGACCGGGCACGCTGAAAAAATGGTGGGGGATGAGTGTGGTGAAATCCTTCGCGTGGTCGTTGTCTGCCATTGTGCCTCCCGGCCCCTCAAAGCGGTCACGCAGCAGCGCGAGGAAATATGAAGTGTTGAATGCAATCTTCTCCACTCCGCAAATCACGAACGGAGGCAAGAAAGCCCATATAAACGGAGCGCGTGGCGCCCATGCCGAAACCATCAGCAGCCAGCCGTAGATTGGCGCGTAATACAGACCGTGAACTGTGAGAATGTGATAAAGCAGCACAAGAGACACTTGGAAGAACGACACCTCTGTCCATAGCGCCGCGATATTCGCGCCGCTGCCCAGCAGCATTACGCTGCTCAGCACGAGCATGATGAATTGCGTTGCCAGGGTGATGGCGAAACTGAGAAGTGGCAGAACCACCAGGGGAATGGCCAGCTTCGAGAGTACGGTGGTCAGATCAGACACCGGCAGCGACTTCCAGAAGAGGATGCTGCGATCGCGGCGCTCCCCATACAGGGCGTCGAGCGAGTAGAAAATTCCCACGATAAAAGCAGTTCCCATGATGAGTGAGGCTGCTAATTCGTATCGTGAGGCGAGTAAATCGTGGGGTTGGTCCGGGCCGAGCGGCGATGCGCCAAGGTGGTGCCGCATAATTCCGAGCGGCGATGCGCCGACGAGGTGGTGCCGCATAATTGCCAGGTTGATTGCGAAGCCGAACAAAAAGACGGCTGCGGCGGTGAGCGGCCCGATGTAGATCGCACGGTTCTCCCAGATTTCGCGCCGGATCGACCAGTACATCACTTGAAGTGGCGACACGGCTGCTGGCGCGGTTCCCTGCGACGGGATGGAAGACTCATTCATGGCACTTGATTGAGTATTCATTGAGCTGCTCCTTGTGCGGCGTATTGGTTACCCACCACCGCCACGAATAAGTCGGCGATGCTGGGCGTGCGCACTTCGCCCAGTGCGGCGAGTCTCGGACGATCGATATTCTGATTGATCCCGCGATCCGGCTTTAGATCGAACAGCAGAATGCTGCGCCCGAACACGTTTCGCTCATATATCGGCTTGAGCGCTCGTGCGGCCTCGACCTGGCCAGGATGAGCCGTCACTTCCACGTAGCGCGACTCGAATTCCTCCATCGTGCAACTCAGCACGATTCGGCCCCGGTCCATGAACATCAAGTCGGTAAGAATGTGCTGCAACTCTTCCACCTGATGTGTGGTCACCACAATGGTGCGGCTGCGATCGAAGTAGTCGTTGAGCAGAGAATCGTAAAACTGCTTGCGAAACAGGATGTCGAGCCCGAGGGTCGGCTCATCCAGCACCAGCAGCCTCGCATCAATCGCCATGACCAGAGCGAGATGCAGTTGCGCCACCATCCCCTTCGATAAATGCCGGATCTTGCTCGTGTGCTGAATAGTTGTTTTTGCCAAGAAACCCTCGGCTTTCGCGCGATCGAACCGGGGATGCACGCCGGCGACGTAGTCGAGCGCCTGCGAAACCCGCATCCAGCGCGGCAGGACAGCGACATCGGCGATGAAGCAGACATCGCGCATGAGCTGATCGCGCTCGTTCCAGGGGTTGCGCCCGAGCACTTTCAGCTCTCCCTGATAAGGCGTGAGGCCGAGAATCGCATTCAGCGCTGTCGTCTTCCCCGCGCCGTTGGGACCGATGACGCCGAGAATGCGGCCCTCTTCCACGCGCAGGTTCACGCCATCCAGCGCGATTGTTGTCCCGAAGGTTTTACGGAGACCGCGTGCTTCTATCACTGTCATGGCTTGGGCTTCTCCTCCGCAGTTTGCCTCGACCGTCGGGTGTCGCCACCATCCAGCAGTTCTTCCGGCTTCAAGCCGAGCCGCTGGATGGTGGCAGAAATCCGGGGCCATTCTTCGGCCAGGAACTTCTGACGTTCGCCCTGCAGCAACAGCTTGCGAGCGCCGGCGTTTATGAACATGCCGAGGCCTCGCCTGCTCTCGACCAGTTGCTCGTCAACCAGTTCTTGATAACCCTTCAGGACCGTGAGCGGATTGACCCGATATTCGGCCGCGACATTGCGCACGGAGGGCAGCGGATCGCCTTCCTTGAGCACGCCGTCGAGTATCATGGCGACGACGCGGTCGCGAAGCTGGCGGTAAATCGGTTGATTGTCGTTCCACTCACGGTCCATGATGGTTTCCAAATCGCCTACCCAAGATGCGTTCCGTCACTTTACCCGTAGCAAGGACTCGGTAAATCTCCGCGAGCAGCGCTTCATGCACGGGCACCTTGTTTGTGCTGCACGTCGGTCCGCCGTGGCAGATGCTGCCATAACGCGCGCGCCGAGAGGGTGACGGAGAAGAGCGCGGTCACGCCGAGCGCGAGGAGTGTCCATATAAAGAAGAAGGCTCCGCCGGACTTGGCGATCGCTCCGCCGACTCCCGCCCCCTTCATGTGGATGACGGGGACGACCAATAAAAGGAGCGACCCGAGGAGGATGATGACGTAGCCCGATCGCCTTTCGGCTAGCACCAGCGTTCCGTACAACTGGACGACCAGGATTGGCACCACAATGAGGTCTAAAAGCGTTCCTGGCTCCATCCCGCGGACGATGTCGTCCGTCAGGTGAAACGTCATGAAGAGGATCGAGAGCACAGACGCGATGACTAACAGGATGTTGTGTTTCATTGGATATTCTCCTTGTTAGATTGGAGAGCCCTGGCCTTGTATTGGGCGTCCCGGGTTCCCGACGATCCGCTCCGGACTAACTGCGGCTTCAACCCCTGACCAAGTCCACGCCTGCCAGATGATGACCGAGGTGCATACCGTTTCGATCGTCCCGAAGAAAATGTACGATGCAAACATATGCTCGTGCCAGGCACCGCTAGCCAAAGGGTAAACGAATTGCATCGAAATGACGGCTAAGGTCTCAATGGCACCCGCGATGATATTCGCCAGCCGGTTCGCCCTAAACGGAAGCAGTCGAGACGCCAGAATCATGGCGATGGGTATTTCCATCAAGACCGCAACCCCCAGCAGAGACCATTGTGGGAGATGTGGGGCTGGATCTTGCGAGCCAACAATATCGAACAGGGCAAGCACGTCCGCATACACGTAGTTCAATAACGCGAAGAGCCAGAATAGAGACAACCGTTCCTTTGTGTCGTGCATGTCATCCTCCTTCGGAATAGTTACGGTCCCGCGGTCAATTCTTCCGCGTCAGGTCGAAGTGCGCGTGTATCGGCTTGTCCTTCATCATGAAGGTCCAATCTTCGGTGTGGTGGTTGGCGTCGATAAGGGTGAAGACGGCGTGGTGCATGTGGTAGTCCGGGTTCCCACTGATGTCTTTGAACTCGAACTCGACGGTCTTGCCGTCGGGCGAGATCTTGCCGGTCATGCGCGGCCGGTTTCCCGCATCGCAATAATGAACCAGCGTGAGTTGGTCACCGTCCAGGTAGAACATGGTGACCGGATGGTCGTACTTGGTCGCATCCAACGGCGTTCCAGCTTCCTGGAACTCGTGCACGAGCGCGTTTCCCCGCGAGGTCACGCGCAGAGAGAGATGCATTTTGGCGCCTGACATCTCCGGCGCGTCGGCGACGGTGACGGGGCCTTCCCACTCTCCCGCCAGGCTTTTCAAGGTTGCGAACGACTTCTGCGCCTCAGACGGCACAGGAGCCACGGAGGACTTTTGCACGTCGGACTTTTCCAGGTCAGACTGGGCAAAAGCCACGGCGGAGAGCGACATCAGAACAACGAACAGCACAAATCGATGGGATTTCATGTTCATTCTCCTTCAAGTTTTTTACTTTCGGGCCTTCTCTCGTATTCAGGTGCGAGCAACCAGCTCTAATGGACGACCCTTGCACGTCATATACTGATATAGTTAACTATATCACTAATTAACATGTCAAGCTTTTTCTTTTCTCTCTTGCCAGCGGTCGCCATCGGCCCTCCACAATCACAAAAGAAAAAGGCTGGAAGTAAATTCTCCCAAAACGGAAACAAACGATTTCGAGGCGGGAATGGATTAGAACGAATGCTCTCCGCGGTGTCGGGTGTGTAAGATGAAAACAATTCGTGCAGCTCCTGGAAAACATTCCGCTCGCCCCCTTCACCACCATTCGGATCGGCGGTCCGTCGCGGTATTTCGTCGAAGCCAAAGGCGTTGCAGAAGTGCAGGAAGCGGTCAACTTCGCACGCTCGCGCGATCTGCCTCTCTTTATTCTTGGCGGCGGCAGCAACCTGGTCGTGGCCGATGCCGGCTGGCCTGGCCTGGTGCTGAAGATCGCCGTGGAAGGTATCGATCAGCGCCCCGGGCACGATGAAGATGGCAACGTTATCTTCGACATTGGCGCGGGCGTAGCTTGGGATAAATTCGTCTATCGAGCGGTCATGGCACGCTGCGCCGGGGTCGAATGCCTGAGCGGCATCCCGGGCAGCGTGGGCGGCACACCGGTGCAGAACGTCGGCGCCTACGGACAAGACGTTGCCGAAACCATCGTTTCGGTTCAGGTGCTCGATTTAAAAGATGGCCAGGTCCGCGAGCTTTGCCGCGAAGCCTGCGGGTTCGGCTACCGCTCCAGCATTTTCAACACCAGCGAGAGTGGACGCTTTATCGTTCTCCGCGTAAGCTACGCCCTCACCCCAGAGGGCAAGCCGCGCCTGACTTACGCCGACCTGAAACGCCACTTCGCGGGCCGCGAAACTACCCCCGATCTCGCGGAGACGCGCGAGGCCGTGCGCCACATCCGAGCCTTGAAAGGCATGCTGATTGTGGCCGGAGATGCGGATTGCCTGAGTGCGGGATCGTTCTTCAAGAATCCCGTTCTGTCCGAAGCCCAGCATGAAGACCTGAAGCAGCGCGCCGCCACACGAGGTCTAACCGTGCCCAGCTATCCCGCGCTCGTAACCCACAAGAAAGTTTCGGCGGCCTGGCTGGTCGAGCGTTCTGGATTCACCAAGGGCTATGGCTTCGGTCACGCCGGCATTTCGAGCAAGCATGCGCTAGCCATCGTGAATCGCGGCGGAGCTACCGCCGCCGAGGTGATCGCTCTAAAGGAACAAATTCAGCATCGCGTAGAAGAAATCTGGGGTGTCCATCTCGAACCGGAACCCGTGATGGTCGGCTTCTAGGCTTCTCGGCCTCTGTTTTACCTTCCTCCGCAAGGTAAGTCCCTCCGCCCGTTCTTCCGAAGATTCCCTACTCGCGAAAAAATTCCTGAACCAGCCAGACCCCCCGGTGGTCTTTATGAATGAGGATGCGCAATTGGTGGCGGAAGAGGCAATCCTGAACGAGGCTGCAACGGTGGTGCGGAGTCCAGACCGCAGTGAAGACGCACGACTCGAATCTCTCGTTCGGCAGCACTCACGGATGGTTTACCGCATCGCCTATGCCGTGCTCAGAAGCCACCACGATGCCGAGGACGCCGCCCAGGAAACATTTCTCCGCGTGTTGCGCTACAGCCACAAGCTGGCAAGTGTAGAAAACGGCAAGACGTGGCTGGCGCGCATCGCCTGGCGAGTGGCGGTTGACCGCAGCCAGCAGCGCAGCCGCAGACGGGAGATCGCGCTCGATGATCCTGAGAAGCCCGTGGGAGAAACCGCTTCCTCGGACTTCCCGGCGCATGAGGTGGTGCACGGCTCGCAGGTCGGCGAGTTGCTGGAAAAATTAATTGCTGCGCTGCCGGAGAAGTTGCGCCAGCCGCTCATTTTATCGACGCTGAAAGAAATGTCTCCCCTTGAAGTGGCTGCGACATTGGGGATGAACGAAGCGGCTTTGCGGTCGCGAGTGTTTCGAGCGCGGCAGATTCTGCGAGAGAAGCTGGCCGGCAGCGTGACGAAGAAGCAACGGTGATGAAAATGGATGATGACGATTTCACAGCTAAACAACACGGCAAGGATAACGGCCGGGACAAGGACCTTAGGCAGGAATACGAGCGCTGGCAGGGCCTGGAGAGCGAAACGCTCGAGCTTGAGCTCGATAAGGCACTGGCGCGGTATGCGGCGATCGAGCCGAGGATGGGGCTGGAAGATCGCGTCCTGGCGAATCTGCGCGCCGAGCCGAAGCTTGCGCCGCCTCACGCATGGTGGCGGTGGACTGCGGTTGCCGCTCTAGCGGCGGTGTTGCTGGTGGCTTTCACATTCGTGTGGAGATCAGGAGAACGACGTAAGGACAGGGACAATGTCGCCCGCGACCCTTCTCCTGCTCCTGCGCGCGCAACGCCAGACCGCGTTAGTAGCGGAACGCAGGTGGCAACATATCGCGGAAGCGGCCAGAGCCCAGCCTCGCATCTGGTGTCCGTCAAGAAGCCCAGAACAAACAACCCGCGGGCCACGCCGGCCGTGGTGGCTTCCGGGCCAAAGTTGGATCAGTTTCCTTCGCCGCGGCCTTTGAGCGAGCAGGAAAAAATTCTTGCAAGCTACGTGACGAAGTATCCGAAGCACGCGGCCCTGATCGCACAGGCGCGGGCTGAGGCACTGCGGCAGGACCTCGCCGAAGAAATGAAGGACGCGGCGGCCGCCAAGGACTCTCAACAATAGGATTCTCAACAATAAGAACGCACATAAATATAAATAAGGAGAAATGAATCAATGATCAAGAAAACAGCTGTAACGGCAGCGTTGATTTTCACCCTGATGGTTGGGGGCGGAGTCTGGAAAGCGGCGGCGCAGCAACCCGACGCTGAGAATGCGCACAAGGCCGAAAAACCTTTGAACGCTTATCGGCTCGATTTTTCAGTCAATGAGATGGAGGACGGGAAAAAGATAAACACCCGGCAATACTCAATGAACCTCAACTCTGACGGCAGCAACGAACTTAAAATCGGAACTCGCGTCCCGATCGAATCGAAACAGGGCGAGTTCCAGTACATTGATGTGGGAACAAGCATTTGGAGCAGAATTGACGACCACAACGGAGCCATCGATCTGTCGGTGCGAGCCGAGATCAGCAACTTCGCGAATCCCGAACAGACTCCGGGGCACGATATGCTTCCGCTCTTGCGCCAACTCAAGATCAGTGCCGGGACCCTCGCCTTGCTGGGCAAGCCGATGCTGGTCGGCAGCGTTGACGATCCAAATTCCAAGAGGCAGTTCCAGCTCGAGGTGACAGTGACAAAATTGAAGTAGAGTGCGCGCTGGCCGGGGTGGGAAGGATATCGTTGCTCTCACCGCAGCAATACTTGCGGCGCCGCCCCGGTTCGCGACCCGGCTTTGTGAACTATGACCCCGCTTTTGGGTGCGGGTGCAGCGATCCGGCCCCGACGGCGCCTCAAACTATTCATCGGCAAGTCTTGCCGCCTCTTTAAATATCCCCACAAACATTTCGCGCGTCAGCACGCCGGTCTGCGTGTTCTGATTCGATGGATGGTAAGAGGCCAGTAACACCTTACCATCGGGTAACCGGTAACTGGCGCCATGTTTGAAAAGATACGTCTTGAAGAGATAAGTCTTGGAGAGATTTTTCTCTCTATTGAGCGGCGGGCCTCGCCGTTTCAAGTAGTTCAGATAGGCGTCGAAGCCAATCTTACCCAGCGCCACCACGACCTTGACGTTTTCTAATCCTGCAATTTCCCGATCGAGAAATTGGGAGCACTCGGCGAGCTCCCCGGGCGTCGGCTTGTTGGCGGGCGGAGCGCAGCGGACCGCGGCGGTGATGTACAGATCTTTCAGCTTGAGCCCATCATTGCGGTCGGTAGCGTCGGGCTGGTTGGCAAATCCGGTTTCATACAAAACCGGGAACATGAACTTGCCGGAGGCATCGCCGGTGAACGGGCGTCCGGTGCGGTTGGAGCCATGCGCACCTGGGGCCAGTCCCAGGATCAGCACGCGCGCCTCGGGATCGCCGAAGCCAGGCACCGGCTTGCCCCAGTACTCACAGTCACGGTAAGCCCGGCGCTTCTCGCGGGCAACTTGTTCGCGATATGCAACCAGCCGAGGACAGCGGGTGCAGGCGATCACTTCGCGATTCAGAACTTTCAGCCATTCTGGCATGGGTGATATCAATGGGTTGAGGACTCCGCTCGTCTCTGCCCTCAGGATAGCCGACTCTTTCTTAAAAACTCTTTTGACAGCCAGCCAACGTAGGCGAACGTCCCATATATGACACAACAATGTACGCTAGAGTACGGTATCGAGGGTATGGCGCTTTGCGGGCCCGGCTACTAGGCTTAAATTACCTTCCTCATAGCCGTCAGCCGAGATGCACGACACGACTCGGTCAACAGCCTGCCGAGGGCAGAGCGCGCGGCCTTCATGTCACACCGAATTCTCATTGTTGATGACAACTCCACGATCCGCTCTTCCCTACGCTCGTGGATCGAGGGCAACGCGGACTGGCAGGTATGTGGCGAGGCGGAGAACGGGCAGATAGCGGTCGAGCAAGTCGAAGCAATGCGTCCCGATATCGTTATCCTGGATTTGCAAATGCCCGTTATGAACGGGCTGGAGGCCGCACGCCAGATAAGCCATGTCGCTCCCAACACTGCTATGGTGATGTTCACCATGCACCCTTCCGCGGAGTTGTTGAAGCTGGCTCAGGCAATAGGGGTTAGAGATGTTGTTTCAAAAACCGATCAACTTTCGGGCCCTTTGCTG
This sequence comes from uncultured Acidobacteriaceae bacterium, assembly GCA_963818865.1. Classification (GTDB taxonomy): domain Bacteria; phylum Acidobacteriota; class Terriglobia; order Terriglobales; family Acidobacteriaceae; genus Sulfotelmatobacter. The sequence goes on along the minus strand of CAWFTQ010000005.1, from coordinate 4,265 downwards.
GTTGCGTTGAAGCAGATTTGCGCCTGACTTTGCGCTCGCTCGCTGCCGGGATCGGGAAACTACACCTGGAACGCAAGGCTGAGTTGGTCAGCCCGTTTGACGGTGCTCTCCTTCTGTCTTTACACTCAAGTTAACGCCGTATGAATTCGGTCCGGTTCCTTTGCTCGACGGAGCCTCCGGAGGCAGCGGATGGTGAAAGGCGAAACGTGAGCCCCACAGAAACTACCGACGCGGCCAAGCTCGACGCAACGAAGACGGAAACAACTAACAAAGATATCAAGCGGGAGATTTCGGTTGAGATCCCGGCCGCTGAAGTTACGCGCGAAACCGAGTTGCAGATCCAGCGCTACCAGAAGAGTGCGCGCCTGCCGGGCTTTCGCGCCGGACACGTGCCGGCTTCCATCATTCGCCAGCGCTTCGGCGATGGTCTCAAGAACGATGTGATCGAAGCTTTGGCGCCCCGCTATTTCCGCAAGGAAGCGGAGAAGCAGGGCCTCATCCCGGTTTCGCAGCCGCGCATTACCGATCTGCACTTCCATGACGGGGAGCCGTTGCGCTTCAAGGCCAGCTTCGAAGTCCTTCCCGAAATTCAGGTCGAAGGCTACAAGGATCTTCGCGCCGACAAACCGGAGATTGCCATTACTGACGAAGAAGTGGAAAAGGCGCTCTCCAATCTGCGAGAGCAGCAAGCCACCTACGCCGACGTGGAAGGACGCGCCCTGGCGCAAGGCGACTTCGCTCAGGCCTCCATGGACGGACGACCGAAAGATGGCAAAGACGTTAAAGAATCCGCCGCCAGCCCCGTACACATGGACGATGTGCTCATCGAAATGGGCGGCAAGAATACGGTAGCGGAGTTTACGCAGAACCTGGTCGGCGCATCCGCGGGCGAGGAGCGCACCTTCGACGTGAGTTATCCCGAAGACACTGCCGACAAGCGTCTGGCGGGCAAGACGTTTGTGTATACGGTGAAGGTGAATGGAATTAAACAGAAGAGCCTTCCCGAGCTCAACGACGAATTCGCCAAGGAACTGGGAGAGTTCGACAGCCTGGACGCGGTGCGCAAGCAGATTCGCGAGAACATGGAAGCGGAAAAGCGCCACACGGCTGAGCATGCCGCAAAAGACAAACTGGTGGCCGAACTGGTCAAGCGCAATGATTTTGAGGTGCCGGAATCTTTGATCGACCGCCAGATCGATTTGCGTCTGGAGCGCGGCCTGCGAGCGCTGGCAGCGCAAGGCATGAAGATGGAAGATTTGAAGAAGATGGACCTTCCCCGGCTGCGAGCTGGCCAGCGGGACCAGGCAGTAAACGATGTGAAGTCTTCATTGCTGCTCGAACGCATTGCGGATTTGGAAAAAATCGAAGTCGGCGACGAAGAAGTGAACCGGGAATTGGAAGCTCTGGCGAAACAGTCGAAACAAACGTCGGAAGCGGTGCGAGCGCGTTTGACAGAGGATGGGGGCCTCGATAGAATCCGAATGAGAATCCGCAGCGAGAAGACCCTCGATTTTCTTTATCACCAGTCCGCGTAGTGATTGAGTAAAGACGCGGACCACTTTCAACCCTCCCCGAACACGTAAACGTTAATTCGGGGCGGAGTGTGGCAGGTCCGGTGACAGGTCCGGTAGACAATGAAACCAAATGATCCGCAAATGATGTTAGTACCGATGGTGATTGAGCAGACCGGGCGGGGCGAACGCGCCTACGATATCTATTCCCGTCTGCTGCGAGATAACATTATTTTCATCGGCACGCCGATTGACGACAATATCGCCAACCTGGTGATCGCCCAAATGTTGTTTCTAGCTCAGGAAGATCCTGAAAAAGATATTCAGCTCTATGTGAACTCGCCGGGAGGCTCGATCACGGCGGGCATGGCAATTTATGACACCATGCAGTACGTAAAGAATGATGTCATGACGCTGTGCGTGGGACAGGCGGCCTCGATGGCGGCGCTCCTGCTGGCAGCCGGGGAACCCAAGAAAAGGCTGGCTTTGCCCAATTCCCGCATTTTAATTCACCAACCTTCGATGGGAGGGTTATCGGGTCAGGCTACCGATATCGACATCCACGCCCGCGAAATCCTGCGTATGCGCGAGATTACAAACCAGTTACTCTCGAAGCATAGCGGACAGAAGCTGGATAAGGTGGAGAAAGACGTGGAGCGGGACTTTATTATGAACGCGCAGCAGGCAAAGGAATACGGAATCATAGACGATATCATCTATAAGACCGGAAAAGCTGTAGGATAGCCTTCGTGAAAAGCAGTACCGAGTACCCAGTCCCGAGTAGCGAGCACATCGCGCGCACTCGCTACTTGGTACTCGGTAATGGAAAAAGGAGTAGAGCCGAGTGAAAAATAAGTCAGGCTCCGACGAGATCCTGCGATGCTCGTTCTGCCATAAGTCGCAGGATGCCGTAGCCAAACTGATTTCGTCGCCCAGCGATTATCCCCGCGCCTATATCTGCGACGAGTGCGTAGCGGTGTGCAACTCCATTCTGGAAGATGACCGCACCGCTACTCCGCAATCGACTACTCCCAATCAACTGCCGAAACCGCAGGAGGTCAAAACCTTCCTCGATGAATACGTCATCGGGCAGGAGCAGACCAAGAAAAAACTGGCAGTCGCGGTCTACAACCACTACAAGCGCATCTTCATGAACCGCCAGAAGACGGCGGGCGACGGCATCGAACTGAGCAAGTCCAACATTCTGCTCATCGGTCCGACTGGAACCGGCAAGACGCTCCTGGCGCAGACTCTGGCCCGCATGCTTGACGTGCCCTTCGCTATTGTCGATGCCACCACCCTCACCGAAGCCGGCTATGTGGGCGAGGATGTGGAAAATATCATCCTCAAATTGTTGCAGGCGGCCGAGGGCGATGTCAGCCGCGCCCAGACCGGAATTATCTATATCGATGAAATCGATAAGATCGGACGCAAGGACGAAAATCCTTCGATCACGCGCGATGTTTCCGGCGAAGGCGTGCAGCAAGCGCTGTTGAAGATTCTGGAAGGAACGATCGCCAACGTTCCGCCGCAAGGCGGACGTAAGCATCCTCACCAGGAATTCACTCCGGTTGATACCACCAACATTCTTTTTATTTGCGGAGGAGCGTTCGTTGGCCTGGAAAAGATTATCGGCCGGCGCGTGGGGAAAAAATCCCTGGGATTCCGTGCCGGCAATGAAGAAGAGAAGGAAGAAGCGGTTGTCGCGCGCAACAAACGCAACTTCGAATTGCTCAGCGAAATGCAGCCGGAAGATTTGATTAAGTTCGGTTTGATCCCCGAGTTCGTTGGGCGCTTGCCCGTCATGGGCATGCTGGAAGACTTGGACGAATTTGCCCTGATCGAGATCCTGACCCGCCCCAAAAACGCCATCGTCAAGCAATACCAGCGCTTGTTCGAGTTCGAGAACGTCCGCTTGAAGTTCAGCGACGAGGCTCTGCGTGCGGTCGCCCGCCAGGCCATGGCCCGCAAAGTGGGGGCCCGCGGGCTGCGTATGATTCTGGAAGAACTGATGCTCGATCTAATGTTCAACTTGCCCAGCCAGAAGAAACTGAAAGAGTTCGAAGTCACCAGGGAGATGGTCGAGAAACGCAACGCCTCTCTTTCGACGCTGGAAAAGGCCGGATAGCCAAAGGGCCATAAAAGAGTAGTAAACTGAGAACTGACGGCAGGTGGTAGGGAACTCGCGCCGCGATTGTCATTAGGCACGGTAGGCACTGTCATTCAGCATTGTCATTGAGCGCTGACCCAGGGGAGATTGAGTGACTACATCCAAGGAAAAATTCGAAACCAAAAAGCTGCCCATGATGCCCATCCGGGACGTGGTCATCTTTCCCTACATGATGACGCCGTTCGTGGTGGGCCGCGAGTCCAGCGTGCGCGCCCTGGAAGAAGCTCTCGCCGCGGACAAAAAAATCTTCCTGGCGACCCAGCACGATGCCTCCATCGACGAACCTAAGTCGAACGAGATCTATCAGGTCGGCACCATCGTCAACATTGTGCAGAGCCTTAAGCTGCCCGACGGAAATATCAAGGTTCTGGTCGAAGGCATCGAGCGTGGCAGGCTTCTGCAGGCCACCGACTCCGACGGGTATATGCAGGCTTCCGTGCGCGTCGCCCGCTACCCCGTTGAGATGAATGCCCAGATCGAAGCTGGCATGCAGCGCGTGACCACGCTGTTTGAGCAGTACGTAAAGCTCTGCCAGGCGCTGAATTATGAGACGATGATTTCGGCCGTGCGCATGGAAGATCCGG
>CAWFTQ010000004.1:0-690523 GCA_963818865.1 uncultured Acidobacteriaceae bacterium | reverse complement strand
CGCGAACACCACGGGATACCTGTCCGGTCTCTCCAACTTCGCCATCTACGAGGACGGCGGCACCTTCGGCGTCAATGTGCAGCCGGCGAACAACTGGCACATCAACGGCTCGGTCGAGCTTCTGTACGCCGACAATGTCCTCACCCCGGTCGCACCCCGCCAGCTTCAGCATTACAGAATTCACACCACTTACCGGCCGCAGACCTGGGCGACGTTCTCCGGCGCGTACAATGACCTCGAGCGCCACAACAATACGAACAATACGGGCATAGCGTCCGTGGATGGCCCGCTCCAGCACGTCGATCATAGCCGCATCTTGAGTTTGAACGCCGACTTGATGCCGAACGAGCACTACGGGCTCGACATCGGCTATGCCTACAGCGACGTGTACACGGCGACCAACATCTGCTTCCTGGGCACGGCCTCAAGCCCCACCATACCGGGCGCCGCGACGCCCACCGGCGTGGCCTGCCCGTCTCCGCCTCCCCGCGGGGGAACTGGTCCTTATACTTTTGGTCCGGCTAGGGACTTCATGAACGCTCCAACCCAGTACGCGTCAGTGGCCTTGGCTCTTTCGCTGAACAACAAGTTCCACGCCAACATCGGCTACCGAATAAGCTCGGTCAACGGCAGCCGCTTTTTCAACGATCCGCGCGATGTGAACGGATCGCTGGTCTCTACCTACCTGTCGCCTTTTGTGAATCTCTCCTATGCGATGCGAAAGAATCTGGTCTGGAAGGGCGAGTATAACTACTTCGGCTACGGCGAGGGTGGTCCTTCGGGAGCACAGTATTGCAATCCTTCCAGCGCGCTCCCCTTGCCGACTACCCCGGCTCCGGTCGTGCCCTGCAGCACGCTGCCAAATACTGCGATGAGCGGTCCGGCCTACGGGTTCACCGCTCCTCGGAACTTCCATGCAAACAACCTAACCGTTGGAGTGCATTACGAGTTCTAAAAACATCCGTTAGCCTTCAGCTTTTCGTGTGAAGTGCGCAGTTGCCGGCTTCCACAAGAACAAGCTGAAGGCTAACAGCCTTTTTCGGTACAGGCCAAAGCCCCCGTATTCTGTCTTACTTCTTTTCGGCGTCGTCGCCTTTGCTCCAGGCCAGGCTCGCCAGCAGGTTGCCGATAAGAGCGCTCAATCCGCCAGCGCATCCGTGGCCAGTGCGCCTTCATCCGATGTCTCCAGGTACGTTGGAGCGGAGACCTGCAAGACCTGTCACGAGAAAATTTACAACGCTTCGATTGCCGCCGTCGTCGTCGTGATCCGGTGCAGCCGATCATCGCAAGATTATGCCCCCAAACGACAGCAAGGTAGTTTCGGCCACGCGACTATGGCCGTGCAAGCCACAGATCCGGTCCTTGTCCTTGTGCTCTAGAATATCTGGGTCTTAGAATTGCGGCATCGGCTTGGAGGACTCATGGTTCCGCGCAGAATCGTTCTTGTCCTTGTGGCAGTCGCGTTTTGCTCGCTGTTCCTGGGAGCCGGTCAGGAAAGCCCGAGTTCTCCGAAGGAAGTCACCTACAACCGGGATGTGGCTCCGATTCTGTATAACAACTGTGTTAAGTGCCATCGCCCGAACGACATCGCTCCCATGTCGCTGATGACCTATAAGGATACGCGTCCCTGGGCGCGGGCGATTCGCGAAGCGGTGGTGCAGCGCAAGATGCCGCCCTGGCACGCCGATCCGAAGGTCGGCGATTTCGTCAACGATCCGCGGCTAACCGACGAGGAGATTGCAACCATCGATGCCTGGGTCAGGACCGGCACCAGGGAAGGCGATCCGAAGGATCTGCCTCCGGCTCCCGTGTTCCCCGTCGGGTGGCATATCAAGCCCGACGTGGTGTTTACTATTCCCGAGTTCACGGTGAGTGGCGCCAGTCAGGACGATTACGAATACATTTACGTTCCCACCAACTTCACCGAGGACAAATGGATCCAAGCGGCCGAGGTGCTTCCGGGAGACCGGCGCGTGGTTCATCACGCCACCGTCTCGGTGATTGCGGCTGACAAAGTGGCGAAGGAAGTAGCAGAGCACGGCAAAGCCGACGCCGGAGTCGATAAATACCATTACCGCACCGGCAAGGTATTACATATGAGACCGGATGCGCCGGTGGTGGACGATGGGTGCTCGTCTCCAGATGGTGGCGGAGTTCCGGGCAAGGGATCCGGATATTTGAACATCGTGCCAGGGATTTACCTGCCGGGACATTTGGCGGAGACTCGGCCTCCAGGCTACGCGCTGAGAATTCCGGCGGGCTCCTATTTGCAGTTTCAAGTTCATTACAGCAACCATAGCGGCGATGACGTGAAAGATCGCACCAGCATTGGCCTGGTATTTGCCACGGAACCCGTGAAGCACGAGATTGCGCAATACGAAATCTGGAATGACCTCTTTCTGATTCCACCAAATGACGGAAATCATCGGGTGACATCGTGTTACACCTTGCCGAAGGATGTGACCGCCCTAGCCTATACGGCTCACATGCATTTTCGCGGAAAGAGCATGACAACCGAAGCCATTTATCCCGATGGCCGTCACGAGGTGATACTGAATGTGCCGCACTATGACTTTCGCTGGCAGGAAACTTACTTCCTGAAACACCAGTTTCTGTTGCCCAAAGGTACGAAGTTGGTGACCACCGCGTACTTTGACAATTCGTTCGATAATGCGCAGAATCCCGATCCCTCGAAAGCCCTTCGTTGGGGTGAGCCCAGCGATGAGGAGATGATGGGTTTCTGGTTGCAATTCGCCGATCCGAAACTAGTGGAGGAAAAGACCGCGGTCGCTGGCAAGTGAAGTAGCATCGCGAGAACTCTTCCTCTTCGATCTGAGCTGATCGCTGATCGTTGATCGCTGATCATTGATCGCTGATCATTGATCGCTGATCATTGATCATTGGTTGTTGGTCGTTGATCCATCAGGAGCGCCCGATCATGCAAATCACACGTCGCAGTTTTCTGGCGAATGCCGCAGCGGCGGCGGTCGCTCCCGCATTCTTAGGCGCGACCGACAAGGCTGGCATTAAAGCGCCCATCCTCGGGCAGGGCGAGCATCAATACGTGGCCATCCATGACTGGGGCGAGTTGCCACGCACCATCAAGTACGGCAACACGCATGGCGTCTGCGAGGATTCACAAGGCTTCATCTACATCCACCACACTGTACATGCGAACAGCGACAGCCTGGACACCATGGTGGTCTTCGATCACAAAGGTAAGTTTGTTCGTTCCTGGGGCCGGCAATTCAAGGGCGGAGCCCACGGTTTGACCATCCGCCGAGAGGGACTGCTTCGATCACGAGGGCAACATCTTTGTCGTGGAGTGGGTCGAGGCGGGCCGGGTAACGAAACTGCGCAGCGTAGCTTAATAACGGCTAATCATTGCATCTCCAGCAGCGCAGCCATTGTCCCCACGCCGTCCCATAGGTTTTGCAGACGAAGGTTCTCGTTGGCTGCATGTTGATTGTCGTCGTAATTGGCTATGGGCACGGTAATGGTGTGCGTCTGCGCTGCGCGCTCCATTGCTCCCAGGGGTACACTCCCGCCCATGGTGGGCAGAAGCACCACATCGCCGCGCGCACTCTCGACTGCTCGAATCACCTCCTGCGCTATGGGCAGGTCCATGGGCGTGCGCACCGCATTGTAGCTCGCCAAATCGCGCGTCACCAATGCAACTTTGGAGTGCCCCATGAGTATCTCGCGCGACGGTTCGCTCTCCACGACGAAATATCCGCGCGAATGGATATAGTCCACCACGCGCTGCTGTTGCTCATGCCAATCGATGCCGACTACGAGCCGGAGGTCCAAATCGGCGGTAGCAGTTGGCGGGATTACATTTGTGGCACGGGCTCCGGTTTGGCCGGAAGAAAGTCCATTGATGTTCAATGAAGGCTGATTGATCAATTCAAGAAGATGCTTCCCGGAACCATCGACATGTCCGAGCCAAAAAGAGCCCATAAGCATTTGATCATTCACCGGGGCGCGGGCCAGCGCTTCACGTTCGATCTTCGTAAGCGGCGCAATTCCGTCATAGAAATGCGGCACCAGAACGTGTCCCTCTTCATCCTTCATTCCGGCAAGCAATTGCGCCAGCATCATCGCCGGATTCGGCGCCCAATTCCCATAGTGTCCACTGTGCAAGCCATGATGTGGACCGTAGACGGTGATCTCGAGGTGCGCGTCGCCCCGCGCCCCGAAAACAACAGTCTGCTTTCCGCTCTGGTCCACTGGCCCGTCACATATCAGCCAAACGTCACCGTGAACCAGATCCCGGTTCGCATCGAGGATCTGCTCCAGGTGTGGGGATCCAGCCTCCTCCTCGCCCTCCCACACGAAACGAATATTTGCTCGCAAAGGGATCTTGTCCGCTCGTAAAGCATCGAGTGCCGTAAGCTGAGCAAAGATGGCCGCCTTGTCATCGCTGGCCGATCTAGCGTAAATGCGCTGCTCACCATTGAGTTCGCGAATCACCGGCGTGAAAGGCGAATCGCCGTCCCACTCCGACGGTGTCACCGGCTGGCCGTCATAATGCGCATAGAAGACGAGAGTATGTTGTGCGCCTGGCACATCGATTTTCCCGTAAACGATCGGAGGTGCGCCCGGAATCGAGAGCAGCCGAGAATCGACGTTTCGCCTTTTGAGCATCTCGACCAGCAGATCGGCATTCCGCTTGAGATTCGCAGGATCGGCTGCGACGTTTGGTATCGATAGGAATTCGCTGAACTCGTGTATCAATTCCGCCCGATGCGCCGTCGTGTATTGACGTGCAGCTTCCGCAGCGATTTGCGCTGCAAGCGCATGCGGGACCAACAACAAAACCCAAGTTAGGACGTGAAATCGCGAAGGCATCGTCACACTATACATTTTTTGGCGTTGTGCCACAGGTCGGGACACGTTCAAGGCTTCGACAGGCGGCGGGTCGCTCTTCACGAGTTCATGGGGAAATTTAGTCCAGAAGCTAATCCGCCGCCATCTCCTGCACGGCGGGCTCAGGCTGTCGTACGAAGTTGGCTGGGGATGACTGGCTTCGCAGCTCCGCTTCCAGCGCCGCCAGTTGGGCCTCAATGTTATCCACAGCTTTGCGCTTGCGAATGACTTCTTCGCGATAGCGCCGCAGGAAATAATCAATGGTTTCCACTCGGATCCGGATTGAGCCGGAGGGCTTGTTCTCATCCAGATCCTTGAAACAGAAATACGGCGTTCCGGATTGTTCGATGATGCCCTCGATCACTCCGTAGATAGGCGCATCATGGCCACACTTGAAGCTGGAAATTTCCAGCGCTACCAGGTTGGGATGCCGGGCGGTGAATTTTGCCGCCCAAACTTTGTGGTTGGTGCTGCAGGAATAGGAATTCTTCCAGGCATCGGTGATATCGAGCGGGTGACTAATGATTCCCGCACGTACCTCTTCGCCGAACAGCCGCTCCAGCATATCTTCATCGAGCGGCAGCGTGTTCTGCGAAAAGATGGGATAGCCGAGCTTCTGGAACTCTTCCATGATTTCGTGATTCAAACCAGGGTCGTGGTGATAGGGACGACCTAGCATCACAATGCCAATGCGGTCTTCGCGCTCCAGTTGATCAAGAACCTGGCGGGCTCGCCGGCGGATGCTCGATTCATAGTCCTCCAGAGCTTTGTAGCCGGCTTCCACAGCGCGGTCGTTCTCTTCTTGTGACAAACCCAGAATCGGCTGCCAGGCCTGCAGCATCTGGTGCGCGAACAGTTTGCGGTCGGCGAAATTGAGAACTGGGTCTAAATATTTCACGTTGTGTTCGGCGAACACATCGTTTTCCTTAGTGAATGCAGCTTTCACCGTTTCCGGAGTTGCGGTCACCGTAGGGCACGCGTTCGCCCCAACGATTTTTACCAGCGGAGAAGTGAGCACGTCGTACATGGGGAAGAAAATCACGTTGAGCGGCTTCTTGCGATGCTTCTCCTGGATCAGGTTATAGACGTGCGATATGCCGATCTTCGCCGGGAAGCAGGGATCGATCGCTCCGCGGCTCGCGCCCGCGCGATAAAGATCGGAGCTGGTGTAGTCGGAATAGATGATGTTCTCGGGCTGCACGCCCAGGCTGGCGAGATATCCATTGAACAGCGGGGCGTAGGTGTAGATGTTCAGCACGCGGGGAATCCCGACGCGTACCTTCTTGCGGCCTTCCATCAGAGCAACGCGCTCTTTGTCTACTTTCTTCCAGAACGTCGCTACGGGGAGCGGATCGGCCACGCTCTTGGCGTTTACCGGCCGGAAGACTTCATGAGCGGCGAAGTCCACAAAGTTGGGATACTTGTCTTTAATTTCGTCGAGTCCCGCCTTAATGTCCTTCATGTCGTTGACGTCTTCGACCAAACCCTTTTCGCAGGTTGCGATGATCAGCCGCTGCTCGCCGTGCATCAATGGAACCTTGGTGACTTTTTGGATCGGGACGAAAGCGAGGTCGTCTTTGGGAGCCGTGCGAATGTCGATAAAGGTGCGCAGGCAATTGTTCTTGCAGAAATTGCAGCGCGTACTTTCATTGCGCGTGGTGCGGTATTCGATCTTGCGGACGGCGTCGAGTCCAACGAATGTAGTTTGAAGGCCGTTGCGCCACAGGCGCACGGACTCAACCGCAGCGCCGATGGCGCCCGATTCTCCGCAGAATTCATGAACTATAATTTCAGGCTTTTTGCCGGAGGCGCGGAAACTGTTATTAATGAAGTCCACTTCCGCCTTCACCACGGCCATGTTGTTCTGAGTGCCGCCCTGCAGAACGAAGCGGGTGCCGAGCGCGGCAAGATTCGGAATGCTGGCTACATACAAAAAAACGTTCTTCGGAAGCACGGTCGCCAGACCCGCAAGAATTTCTTCGGCGCGCCAGCCCTGGCGCTGAAAATTTACGATGTCCGATTGCATGAAGACGGCGCAGCCGTAACCGAAGATAGGCATCGATTGTGCAGAGAAGGCCAGGTCGGCATATTGTTCCACGCTCAGGCCAAAACCCTCGGCGGTCGACTGCAGAAAATATCCGTTGCCTGCCGAGCACTGCGTGTTGAGCTTGAAATCCTTGACGCGGCCATTGTGCAGAATGATGATTTTGATGTCCTGCCCGCCGACGTCGACGATCACGTGCGGGTCGTCGTAAAATTTCAGCGCGGACTCGGTGTGAGCAACTGTTTCTACCAGCGCCACATCGGCGTGCAAAACGTCTTTGAGAATATCTTTCGCATAGCCCGTGGTCGCGACTCCAAGCACTTCCAGCTTGGCCTTCTGCGCTTCCACCTGGCCGCGCAGGTTCTCGAACATTTCGATCGTGTCCTGAATCGGATTCCCGTTCGAAAGCTGGTAAGCCTTGCATAGGATATCGCCGTTTTCGTTGAGCAGCACGGCTTTGGTAGAGGTTGAACCGCCGTCGATCCCGATGAATCCGCCTACAATCTGATTAGTATGGAAAGTTGCGGGGGTGAATTTCTTGCGCCGGTAAGAATCCTTGAAGCCGTCGAGTTCCGCGTCGCTGCTAGTCAGGCCTTTGGCGCCGGACTTGGCTTTCTCCTCCTGACGCCCGTATTCGATATAGTGGACGAGTTTTTCGCATCCCTGATAGCAGCCCACGCAATCCTCTTCGCTCTTGCCGAACTCGATGGCTCCAAGCGCTGCAAAGTACTGCGCGTTTTGCGGAACTTTAATCAGATCCTCGGGCTTTGCGCCGTCCGGGGTGGCGACCTTGCGCTCCTGCCACATACGGGGGATATTCGCCTGCCAGGCTTCGCGCATGCCGCGAATAAAACTGTTGGGTCCTCCGAGCAGCAACACATGCGGACGCAAAGTGTGCCCGCGAGTCAGCACGCTCAAATTTTGCAAGACGATAGCCTCAAACAGTGAAGCCATCAATTCATCGGATGGTGTGCCTACTTTTTGCAGGCTGTTGATGTCGGTCTCGGCGAAGACCCCGCATTTTCCGGCAACTTTATGCAGCTTGACTCCGTGATATTGCTGCTCGCACAGGTCCGCCGCCGGAATCTTAAGCTTGGCGTTGATTTTGTCGATGACTGCTCCCGTGCCCCCGGCGCACTTATCATTCATCGAAGGGATTTTCTTCTTGCGGCCGGTTTCATCGTCATCCTTAAATACGATTATCTTGGCGTCCTGGCCGCCGAGTTCGATCACCGAATACACTTCGGGATGCATCTTCTCGACGGCGAGCGACACCGCCGTAACTTCCTGCACGAATTTGGCTCCGATCTGGTCGGCAATGCCCCCGCCGCCGGAGCCGGTCATGAACATGCGGGTGTTGTGACGATTGATGCCGACCTCGGTTTCCATGCGCCGCAAGAACTCGAGCGTCTTTTCCGGCTGCTTGGTTTCGTGGCGCTGGTAGTCCTGCCACAGCACTGTGTCCGTGGCGGCATCCACCACCGTGGCCTTGACCGTGGTCGAGCCTACGTCGAGTCCCACCATGAATTGGGTGTGATGGTCGTGTGGTTTTTGCGGGGGAAGGGGAGCGATCGTAAACAGCTGCGGCTTTTTGTCGTGTTGCAGATGGTCGTGCATCACATCTCCGATGGCTGGTGCAACGTTGCTGAGTCGTCTGATGGGGTGGGCGCCATCTTACGGTGAAGCAAGATGGCGGTCCTCACCAATTTCTAAGCTGCGTCCGGTACGGCGACCCCGGGAACCCGAGAGCGCTTCCGCCACAGCGTGGTCTTGTCCATGCGCTCGCTCACATGCAGAACGAATTGAGCCGCCGTGCCCGCCACGCCCTCGCGATGAGGCACGTGGTAGAACGGACGGCGCAGTTCGGGATGTTCGGCAATGTATTCCCGGATTTCGTCCAAGCTCTTTCCAGTGGATTTCAAACATTGATCGAACTCGGTCTTGGCCTTTACCTTGGCCTCGCCGAGCGCCATTTGAACCCGGCTGTGCGCGTTCACTTCGCCTTCGCCGGAAGTTTCAATCGGCAAGAAAATCATGTCCTTGAACTTGTTGATCACCGCCGATTGTACTCCGTCCGATTGCGAGGAAGGCATGCAGCCAAAAGGCTTCAGCGCCAGCACCATGTGGCACAGCTTGTGCACGGTGTAATAAACGTTCTTGCCTACTTCCAGGTGGCCTTCTCCGCCGCGCGCAAACTGGTTGTAGAAGGGGTGTGCCATCTCCGCAAGCTCCGTTTGCGGCACTAGATGGTGCGTGATGCCGCCCATATTCTTGATGGTGCGGTGATAGAAAAACTGCCAGGCTTTTTCGCCGAAGCCAATACCCCAAAGCTTTTTGTGCAGCCCGAAATAGTTGGCGAGATTCTTTTTCAGTTCATACCATTCAGGATTGCGATGCGGGCGATTCACCGGCCACTTCGCAATGGCATGCGCTTTGGCTTGATACAGCAGATAAGCCACCCAGGTCGCGATTGGTTCCACGATGACTTGAGCCCCCTCGCGTTCGAGAAAATCGAACATGTGGAAGTTGCCGTCGCCTTCGGTGATCTGCGCCCAGAATTCGCCCGTGATTTTCACCACTGGCTTCACTTTCGTGCGGTCCACTTCGATGCGGTCCATGCGCTCGCGCGCCGTGTGCAAAGCCTCGAGATAGTCCTTGCCCCACAGGTGCTCGTGCATCTTGCCAAAAACGTTGGCCGTGTTCCTAAGAGTTTTGTTGCCCTTGAATTTCGGCTTGAGCCATTCCGGCGAGCGCTGGTCGATCTCGAACGAATCGCGATTGCGAAGATCGTCGCAGAGACCATCCACCATTTCCCGGAGCACGCGGTCCGTCTCTCCCTTGTTCACTTCGAAAGGACGGATCTGGTAGATCAGGTCGTTGATCACGTCGCCCAGATGCATGGCGTTCAGCATCCCGAATCCAAAGTCGATGGTGAACTTCAGTCCAGGTTCGCCGGAGGCCGCTTTAATTCCATCGCTGTCTTTGAATAGCAGAACCCGAAAGCCATCGAAGCCGGCATTCTTCAGCGCGAATCGATACTCCGCCTCATACATTCCAAAACGGCAAGGGCCGCAGGAGCCGGCGGTGAAAAATACGTAGTTATTCAGAATCTTGTCGCGCGACAGCCCTTCTTTCTCCAGGAACTGTAAGTACTGCACCAGATTGCCGACGGTGAAGTAAGTTGGGTTACACTGGCCGTTATTGCCGAACTCCTTGCCGGTTTGGAAGGCCGCGACGTTCGGCACGGGCAGTTTTTCGCAGCGGTAGCCGCATCCCTGGAAAACGGCGCGAATTAAATCCTCGTGCTTCCAGGTAAATCCGCCAAAAAGAATCGTGACGCGATCCCGTTCCTCGGCTTTGAACGCCCGCTCTACCGGCCGATGAAAATGTATGGGTTGCTCCAGGCCCGCGATCTTGCGCAGTCGGCTGCGTTCCGCCTCCAGCCGCTGTCTAATTTCTTCATCACTATCGATTTGTACAAGATTGGTTGCCATTATCTTCCTCCGGTCATATGCGCTCCAGCATACGCGGTGTTGTGAACTTTTAAATGAGGGATTACGGGCAGCGCTGAGCCGCTCCGCGCCGTGCGATCGATGCAGAAATAAATAGAATTGAAGAAAACGAAACTTTGATTGGCAGTGGAAGCGCGCAAGTCTCCGCCGGAGCACGATAAACCGTTTTCGAACCAGCGAACTAACATCACCGGAAACTCCCACAGCTTCGAACAGGAGGTTCTAGTTTTACGCTAACGAGAGACGTCTAGCAACGCATCCCGCGGCGCCGAACAAGGCATAACCCGCGCTACTCGCCAACTTTCGCTGGCCTAAGTTGCCCCTACTCTCAAGACCGTGGGAAGGTCCTGGCCCGATTAAGCTCAACTGCCGTTCACTGCCCGAGCACCAAAACGATAACCCTTAAACCCTTGTACCAGAAAGCCAGGCTGTGATTCAAATCAAAAAGCAAAATCGTGCATTAGAAGCTGCCGCACCTAACTATACCTCCGCTGGGGTGTGTGCCCGGAAACCTTCCTGCGCAACCGCGTTCTACTCCTCTCTGATCGAGTTGTAATTTCGATGAGGTCCTTCAGAAAATAGGTTGTTCGCAAACCAGGAAAGTTCGGAAAAAGGCTCCAGGACACCGGTATGAAAACCGTGAACTCGAAGAGATCGAAGTGCCAAAAGCGTTCCGGAACAAAAAGAGAAAGAGTTAGTCGAACTGCTTGCGCTAGGTAAAGTGCGCGAAGCAATACAGGACCATGAGCACCCATCGCATCTCAGCACCATCAACTTGCAGGGCTCTTATCGCTGCAACGTCTAGCTGCAACGCTCCGCTGCAATCGCAGAAAAGGGTCTTCAGGTCGCCTTGACCCTGATTTATCATGTGGAAGCAATGGTGCGATGACCGGGACGTCTCTAAGCCCAAGGACAAGTTCCGATTTGGGCCGGGAATGTCCTTTGGAGTGTGGTGGCTTGTGGCCATAAGCAGCCGACGTGGAGCGGTTCCTGCGAGTATTCCATAGCTCTGCTACGTTGCATGAGTTGAACGGAAACCAGACCGAGGTAAGAACCCCCATGAAGCCCATTCGTACGTTCAAGGTCCGGCCGTCCCTGCCGTCGGGTTTACTACCTCTATTGGAGATTGCTCATAACTTGCGCTGGAGTTGGGATCATGCCGCCGTTCAGCTGTTCCTGAGGCTCGACCGCGATCTATGGGAAAGGTGTGGTCACAATCCTGTGCTTCTTCTGGGAACTGTGGATCAAGCCGCAATGGAGGCGGCAGCCTGCGATGACTCTTTCCTGGCACACATGAACGGAGTGGCAGAGCGACTGAAGCTTTACCTCTCCGGAGAGGGTAACTGGTACAGTCGCGAGCACGGAGAGAACGAACTCCAAGCGGCGTATTTTTCCGCTGAGTTCGGCATTACTGAATGCTTGTCGATATTCGCCGGGGGGCTTGGCATGTTGGCCGGAGATCACCTTAAGGCGGCCAGCGACTTGGGATTGCCGCTGGTGGGAGTCGGATTGCTGTACCAGCAAGGATACTTCCGGCAATTTCTCAATCGTGCCGGCTGGCAGCAGGAGGCCTACGAAGATAATGACTTCCATACCTTGCCCATCCGGTTGTTGCCGGAGGTGAGAGTTCAAGTGGACCTTCCCCACGGACCGGTGGCCGCGCAAGTCTGGTCGGTAAATGTGGGACGGTTAAAGCTCTTTCTGCTGGACACAAATACCGAGCGGAATACTGCGGAAGACCGGAAAATTACCTACCAGCTCTATGGCGGGGATTTGGAAATGCGGCTCAAGCAAGAGATCCTTCTTGGCATCGGAGGCTATCGAACCCTCGAGGCGATCGGGCTTGATCCCACGGTTTATCACATGAATGAAGGGCACTCCGCTTTCCTTGGCCTGGAAAGGGTGGTTCGCCTCATGGAAACACGAAAGCTGTCATTCCAGGAAGCGAAAGTCCTGGCCTCTGCGAGTCTTATATTCACGACTCACACTCCGGTGGCGGCGGGGCACGATTATTTTTCTCCGGGGCTGATCGAGCGCTACTTTAGCGCATACATCCAGCGACTTGGTATCAGCTCTTCCGAGTTTCTGGGGCTGGGGCGGCAGAATCCGGCAAACGCCAGCGAGGATTTTTGCATGACGGTGCTGGCACTGCGTCTTGCCTCTTTCAGCAACGGCGTAAGTAAGCTGCACGGGGAAGTGTCGCGGCGTATGTGGAGCAACCTCTGGCAAGGGGTTCCGGAGTCAGAGGTCCCCATCCGGCATGTGACCAACGGGGTTCACTTTCGGAGTTGGGTCTCGTTCGAGATGAATCAGCTCTATGACCGTTATCTGGGGCCAAAGTGGCGCGAAGAACCGGCGGACTCCGCACTATGGGGACGCGCCCAATCGATTCCGGCGGCAGAGTTGTGGAGAACGCACGAACGGCGCCGAGAGCGGCTGGTCGCTTACACGCGCCAGCGGCTGCGGGCCCAGCTCTTGAGCCGCGGCGCTCCCAAGGCCGCCATTGATGAAGCCGAAGAAGTGCTCAGCCCAGATGCTCTCACCATTGGTTTTGCACGCCGCTTTGCATCGTACAAGCGGGCCAACCTGCTAATTCGCAACCCGGAGCGCCTGGTCCGCATTTTGAATAACCCGGCGCATCCGGTCCAGATCATTTACGCGGGCAAAGCTCATCCCCACGACGAAAACGGCAAGCAGCTGATTGCGGCAATCATCGAATTGGCCAGACGGCCGGAGTTCCGCAGGAAGATCGTTTTTCTGGAGAACTACGACGTCACCGTGGCACGATACATGGTTCAGGGCTGCGACGTCTGGTTGAATACGCCGCTTCGGCCGTTTGAGGCCAGCGGCACCAGCGGAATGAAAGCTCAGGCCAACGGTGTCCTCAATTTCAGCACCCTCGATGGATGGTGGGATGAAGCATGGGAGCTCGGCATCCGGCATAACGCCGAAATTGGTTGGGCGATTGGCAGGGGGGAAACTTACAGCGACTTGTCCCGCCAGGACGACGTGGAAGCCGAGGCGTTGTATGACCTGCTCGAGGGCGAAATCGTGCCTGCGTTTTATGCGCGCCGCGCCGATGGCCTGCCCATGAATTGGATTTCCCGGATGAAGGCCTCGATTGCCATACTGTGCCCGGAGTTCAACATGCACCGCATGGTCAAGCAATACACCAATGAATATTACCTGGTGGCTCACAAGCGCTATCGCGACCTGGGCGCGGAAGATGGGTCCAAGGCGAAGGCTCTCACAGCATGGCTTAGCAGGGTCGAAGGGGCCTGGCCTCGTCTGCGCGTGGAGTCGGTTGAGGACAGCGTTCACGAGGTTGACTTAGGGGGGCAAGTGCAACTGTCGGTTCGAGTATTTCTGGATTCTCTAAAGCCCGAAGACGTTGTAGTCGAGAGTTTGGTGGGGCGAGTAAGCGCGGACGGTGAAATCACGGATTTTGCCGCGAGTCCGATGCAGGCGTGCGGGCAAAGCTCCCCCGGCAGCTATACCTTTCAGTGCGACATTCAACCCAAGGTTCGCAGCGGGCTCTACGGTTACGCCGTACGGGTTCTGCCGAGCCATCCGTCCGCGCGAAACCGCTTCCTGCCGGGCTTGATTCTGTGGGCGGGAGATAGTTCCGTAGGACCTCACTAATTCGTCGCCGAGGGATGCAGAGCTCCCAGGCTTACAGCGACTGCTTCGCCGTCGTCACTTTACGTCGACGACTGTGTTGTAGGTCATATTGGGTTGGACAATTGCGCTTTCGGCGTGGTCGAGCCGGCTCTTGAGAAGCTCAGGATTGGCCCACTCGAAATCCCATCCGTTCTCGATTGCAAGGATCTTATATCGTCCAGGCAACACATCGGGCAGGGTGAAAGTACCGTCGCTGTCGCTTTGATCACGCCGGAACAATGGCAGATTGTTTTCTGGATTCTCCGGAACGCAAACAATCATTGCGCCCGCGAACGCCTTTCCGTTGCGAAGAGCTGTTCCATTAATCTTAGATAAGGTTGGGGGCAACTCGATGTTCAGATGGACTGGCGTAGAACCGATGATTTGAATGCTCTGGCCCATTACCTTTGCGCCAGTCGCCGACAGTTTGCTGATGGTGGAATACTGGCCGTTCATTACAAAAACAGAATAGTTTCCCGGCAACAGGGAGCCAGGCTGAAAGCTAAACTCTCCATTCGGCGCGATTTGCGTGTCCATGATCTCGTCGGTGTGGCTGTTCCAAAGCCGAACAAACGCCTGCGGCCGCAGGCTGAGTCCGCCATCCATTCGAATGGTCCCACGGATGAGAAAAGGCGCCGAAACAGCATCTGCATCAAGATCCATATCGGCGCTGAGATTTAGGGCTATCGAACGCGTTGAGGGTACGGGCCCAAACGCCTGTATCTGGAGCACGTATCTGCCGGGAGGGATCCCTGTAAGTTCGACGGAATCGTCTACTGTGCTGGTTCCTTGCGAAGGCGGAGTGATCTGGGTGCCGAATAGATTCTGTACCAGACCCGCGCCCCTGGGCTGCTCGGGATCGCTATTGAGGCGATGGATGCGGACATGAAGGGCGGGAATCGCGGTCAAAGTAAAATTGGCAGTCAATCCTTCCCCTTCGTTCAGTGCAATCTGTGACGCTGACGCGGAATCAACTGCCCCGGGATAAAAGCTGGTGGGATAAACCACATCGAGCGCTCGCTCTGTCTCAGCCGCAGTGCCTTCGGCTTCGCGCTGCCGAGCGAGTGAGCCGAACCAGGGTTGGGCAGAAACAACCACGAAGTACCAGCCAGATTCGAGATGAGAAAAGCGATAATAGCCGCGATCATCTGCAATGGCTTGAGCCGCGAGAAAAGTCTGTTTGAATCCGCTGCTCGCGTCGGTGCGAAACAAGTAGACCATGGCGTTCGGTATCGCTTCGCTTTCCTCGTCGATGATCGTGCCGGCAATCCACGCATCAGGACGAAGCCGGAAAACCAAGTTCTCGGAAATGAGCCCTCGCCCAACCGCCACGGCACTTACATAGATGCCATGCTGTTCGTAGCCCTGTTTTGTAAAACCGTTTCTTTGACCTATCAGCAAATACTTGCCCGGTTCCAGACCGGTGAAACTGAAAGCGCCATCATCGGCTGTGAGCACCCTCTGGAGAGTTACGTCGAATTGTTCGGCCTTGGCGATCGAGACTTCGGTATGAGCAAGCGGCTCACCGTTCACCGCGTTGACCGCCTTTCCGCTGATGCGGAAATTGGTCGGAGCGATCTGGGCGGACAACTGGGCCGCGGCCACAAGAACAAGCAATATGTGCAACATAATCCGGCGTAACATGCTCTACCTGCTTATGGGGGAGAGGTTGAGATTGACGCTCGCAGTCCCATGCGGTTGCACGCTGATGTGGGCAGCCTTGGTGAGATACGGGTTCAGGACTTCGGGGTCGGCGTATTCCAATTGTTCAGCGTGGTCGTAGGCAACGAGTGAGTAGTCGCCCGGTGGCACTCCCTGGAATTGAAACTTGCCTTGCATTGCCGTGACCGTTTTTATAAGGTTCCGACGTCCGCGCGCTTGTACCAACAACACCGTCGCTTGCTCTGACTGTTCAGCTGGGATGACAGTTCCGGTCACGGTGGCCGCGTCATCCCGCAGCGTAACTTCGATCGGCGGGGGCTGGGAGCCAACCGCAACAGTGAGATCTTCGCTCAGAAGATCCACGCTTCCAGAGTGAACGGATTTTACGCACCACGGGCCCGGAGTATTTATCTCGATTGAGTACACGCCCGGTTCGACATTCTGAATTCCGCCCGAGGGAGCTCTCCACCAATTCCCGGGTCGGAGAGACGGCGTGTTCGACACCAACTGGAGGCTCATTCCTGGGATGCCTTGACCTTCCGCAAGGTCTCGTTCTGAAGCTCCACCACTCAACTCCGTTCGTATCACCACTTCAATTGATGCCGACGAGGCCAGCACGACATGAACAGCCGGGCTATCGGAACTGATCACAACCGATGCACCTGGGCTCGACAGCAATACTCCGTTCGCCGTATATCCGCTGACGGCGTACGAGCCAGCGGGAAGTTTGCTCTGATATTTACCATCTTGCGTGGGCGTAACCTGGGTGAAGTCATAGTCTTCTCCCGCCGTTCTCGAGAACGTGAGCGGGGAAGAAAGATTTTCGTGTGTGCTCAGGATGCCGGATATTTGATAGATGGGCTCGGCAGTGAGGGTAAAGTTAGCTTCCAGTTGCTGGCCCGCGCGCAATTCGAGAGGGGCCGATGCGCTAAAGTCAGAGACCCCAGGATAGAAGACTTTGGCGTACACCTGCTCTCTGGCATTCGGAATACCTGGCTGGCCCAGCGTAGTTTCCTGACTTTGGTCGACCTGAACGTAATAAGTAGCTGCGGGCAGATTGGCGAGGCGGAAATCTCCATTTTCGTCCGTCCGTGCCAGGAACAGCCGATCGAACCGTACCTGTCGGCCACCAAGGCTCTGCTTCGTGAGCGCATGGACCTGAAAACCCTCAAGCGGCTGCTCATCCCGGGTAGTCACTCGCCCAACAATGACGCCCGCCGGGACCATCCGCAGAACCACCGGGGCCGCATCGGGACCGACTTGTAGAGGAGTAAGGCCGTAGAGTGCGCCCTGCTCACTGAAGAAGCCGGGCTTAGTTACGCCGATGAAGAGGCGGCCCTCTGCCAGCCCACCGAATTCAAAATGGCCGCTGTTATCGGAGAGTGTCGCGCGCTCTGTCTGGCCAGAGATATTGACTGCAGCCCGACGGATCGGTTCCCCGGTTATGGAATTGACGACTGTCCCAGCGACACCGTACAGGTTAACGTCCGGCTTGGTACTTTCAGTTGGAATGGGAGCGTTGGGCTCTTGTGCGTTGGTAGGCTGCACAAGGCCGTGGATCAACGCCATCAGAACCAGCCCCGCCAAGCAGGTGGGAAGCCGCCGGAAATGAAAGTAGCCGGGATTCATGGGTCTCGAGCATTACAGTCGCTTTGCGTGTGCAGCCGCTCGCAAAGCTTAATTGTGACAGACCCCGGCGGAGCCTACCAAGTTCCCAAGGTCATGCATGCGGGATGGCTGTGCCATTGGGCGGCCGGTCGCAATCAGCAGTGACTCGTGTCACTGATTTCCTCTGGCTATGGACAGAAAATAGCAAAGGAGGTTAGGCCGAGTCTTGGGAGTACGGTGTTGTGTCATCTCGCTGTCCGTGCTTGTCTCGTCTGTCATGCTGGCAAGTTTCTTGCTGGTGGCCTATCTGTGAAGCGCTAACATCAATCCACATTTGGAGACCGCGATGGAACCGTTCTGCTTTCATCTCTTCGTGTGTACGCAGCAAAAGCCAGAAGGTGTGCCCTCCTGTCCGGTCAGTGGTTCGTTCGCCGTGCTGGATGCACTAGATCGTGAGACACAGGCGCACGGCCTTAACAAAGATGTGCAACTCACAGCCTGCGGCTGCATGGGACTATGCGATGAAGGTCCGGTGATGGTTGTCTATCCGGCAGGTGTGTGGTATCGGCGTGTGCAACCGTCTGACGTATCCGAAATTGTCTGCACGCATTTGCGCGAGGGCAAGCCTGTCGATCGTCTCGTATGGAACGACGCCTCTGCGATGAAGGCTATGTCGATCGAGCATGGGGAGAAGTTCCGTGCTGCGATGGCTGCCCGCGACAAAGCAGGGATGCTGCCTGATCGGCTCGATCAGATGATCCGCGGCTACATGCCGAGCCGGTGCCTTCTCACCGCGCTAGAGCTCGACATTTTTACTGCCGTCGGGGACGGAGCCAATGCGGAAGGGATTGGGACGAGCGTCCACGCGAATGCACGGGCCGTGGCCATGCTGCTCAATGCCCTCGTCGCGCTGGGATTGCTCTCGAAGAGCGGCAATGATTATAAGAACACGCCTGAGTCGGCGCGTTTCTTTGTTCAAGGATCCAAAGACAACCACCGCAATGGCTTGCTGCACACAGCCAACATCTGGCATCGCTGGAGCACGCTAACCGATGCTGTGCGCACGGGGACTCGCGTCCCTATCGATTACGACGACAATCCCGAATGGACGCGCAACTTCATTGCCGGGATGCAACGCAACTCCAAAGACCGCGCCCCGCTTGTGGTAAAGGCGCTGGGCACAGCCGGGGTTCGCCGCGTGCTCGACCTGGGTGGCGGTTCTGGCGCCTATTCCATCGCGTTTGCGAAAGCTTGTCCCGATGTGCGATGCGAGATCCTCGACGTCCCGGAAGTCGTTCCAATTACCACTGAATACGTGAGCCACGCTGGGGTTTCGGGACAGGTCATGCTGCGCGCTGGAGACATGCTCCATGATAATTTTGGCTCCGGCTACGACATCGTCATGCTCAACGCGATCTGCCACATGTTCTCTGCGGAGCAGAACCGGGACATCTTCCTCCGCGCACACCAGGCACTCGCGCCGAACGGGCGACTCGTCGTGCAAGACTTCATCCTGAATTCCGACAAGATCGGTCCGCAACACGCCGCGTTGTTCTCCCTGAACATGCTCGTCGCCACCGAAGGCGGCGCCAGTTACAGCGAGTCCGAATACACTCAGTGGATGAAGGCTGCGGGATTTCCCGAAGTACGCCGGATCAACCTGCCAGGGCCTAGCAGCTTGATTGTGGGACTAACGAAATAGACTGACGAAACCAATATTCTTGCCGCGCAATCGCTACCAACTTTGCGAATAACCTTTGCGCCGTGATTGCGATCACAAATCTCCATAGGCAAATAGTCACCGCCGCATAGCCCTTGTTTGCCAAAACATCACCCTTAGCTGTGATTGCCGGTACAGCTGCCACGATCAACCGGCGAGAAGATAGGAAGTAAAAAAGATCTGCGCTGGAGGGATTGCCATGAAGAGGGTTTTGATTCTCGGTGCAGCTGGCCGCGACTTCCATAATTTCAACGTCTTATTCCGCGATAATTCCCTTTACCACGTAGTCGCATTCACTGCCACGCAGATCCCTGACATTGCCGGCCGCCGTTATCCGCCGGAACTTGCAGGAGCCTTGTATCCGGAAGGCATTCCTATTCTCGAAGAGAACAATCTGGAAGCCCTGGTCGCCGAGCACGAGGTCGATGCAGTCGTGTTTTCTTATAGCGACATTTCCCACCAGAACCTGATGCATCTGGCATCTCGTGCACTTGCAGCGGACGCGGACTTCTGGCTCCTGGGAACCGGAAAAACGCAGATCAAGTCGGTAGCCCCAGTCGTTTCCGTGTGCGCTGTACGAACCGGATGCGGCAAGAGTCCGGTCTCGCGCCTGGTTGCGGCAGAGTTGCGCCGGCAGGGGCGAAAGCCAGTAGTCATTCGGCATCCCATGCCATACGGAGACCTTGCAGCACAGGCTGTGCAACGGTTCGCCACCATGGAGGATCTTGATCTTCAGCAATGCACCATCGAGGAACGCGAAGAACATGAACCGCACATTCGCCAAGGGACGGTGGTCTATGCGGGAGTGGACTACGAAAAGATTCTCGATCGGGCAGAGAAGGAAGCGGATGTAATTTTGTGGGATGGAGGCAACAACGACACCCCTTTTTACGCCTCCGATCTGGAAATTGTTGTCGTGGATCCGCACCGTGCCGGGCATGAATTGTCTTATTTCCCCGGTGAAGTGAATCTGCGGCGCGCGGATGCGATCGTGATCAACAAGGTGGATACCGCCTATCAGCGCGACTTGGAGACCGTTCGCCATAACATAAAGGTCCACAACCCCAAGGCTGTTGTTTTTGAGATGGCTTGCCGCGTCTCCGTTCCTGAGCCATCTCTGGTGAAAGGACGGCGTGTGCTGGTCGTGGAGGACGGTCCCACCCTTACACACGGCGAGATGCCCTATGGCGCGGGCGTGGTGGCGGCACGGCAATGCGGGGCAGCAGAATTGGTCGACCCGCGGCCTTATGCCGTGGGCTCGATCCGCGGTACTTACGAGCGTTTCCCGCACCTGACGAACCTGTTGCCCGCCATGGGCTACAGTGCGATGCAACGGCACGAGTTGGAGGAAACTATCCGTCGCACGCCATGCGATTTGGTATTGATTGCCACGCCCATTGATCTTGTACGAGTGATCAAACTAGACAAGCCGAATCTCCGCGTGACCTATGAAGTGGAAGAACTCACCAAGCCTGGACTGGCCGAAATGCTTGCCAAGTTCGCGCGCGAGCACGAGCCAGCCTTGGCAGGGGTCGGAAGATGAATGGCAAGGATTTTCTTTCTATCCGGGATTTCTCGCCCTCGGAGATCCAGTACCTCCTGGTTCTGGCTCGTCAAGTAAAGGCTGATCCGACTGCCTTCAGCAACGCTCTGAGACGTCAGACCTTGGCCATGATCTTCGAGAAACCTTCTTTACGGACGCGAGTTACATTCGATGTCGGCATTCAGCAATTGGGAGGATTTTCCATCTACCTCTCTCCGGCTGAAATCAATCTTGGCAAACGCGAGTCCGTGTACGACGTGGCAAAGAATCTGGAACGCATGGTGCAAGGCATCATGATCCGCACCTTTGCCCACGAAATAGCGGTGCAAATGGCGCTGTGGGCCAGCATTCCCGTGATCAATGGGCTTACCGACTACGTACACCCCTGCCAGGCGATGGCGGACTACCTGACGATATGGGAGGCGAAAGGCAATCTGGAGGGCTTAAAGATTGCATACGTGGGGGACGGGGACAACGTTGCGCGCTCACTTCTGTTCGCCGGAGCGCAGCTCGGCGCGCATATTTGGTTGGGTACGCCCCCGGGTTACGAGCTTGATGCGGAGTCTGTGCAGTGGGCTCGTGAGCGCGGCGCCGAGACCGGTGGCGCTTGCACCCTGACGAACGACCCCGAAGAGGCCGCCTCCGACGCGGATGTGGTCTATACCGATATCTGGGCAAGCATGGGAAAAGAAGGCGAAGCGGAAATGCGGAGACATGTCTTTCTGCCTTACCAGGTGGATGCCACTCTTTTCCGCCGGGCCAAGCGGGACGCCATCTTTCTGCATTGTCTACCAGCACATCGCGGCGAAGAAGTTACAGATGAAGTGATCGATTCACCTCGGTCGTGGGTATTTCCGCAGGCGGAGAACCGTCTGCACGCGCAAAAGGCGATCATGCTGGAATTGATGAAAGGTGAGTTCGTCAAACTGCCAGGACTAGTGGATTTGCAGGAGTTAATGCACGTGTAGGAATAGTCGCTGTCACTGCTGTTTATGAAGACCATGCTTCTTGCCGTGGGCGGAAACTCCCTGATTCGAGCGGGAGAAAAGGGAACCATTGCCGAGCAACGCACCAATGCCCGCCGCACAGCAGTGCAGATCGTCCGATTGATCCGTGAAGGATTCCGGATTGTGCTCACGCATGGCAATGGTCCTCAGGTGGGGGCCGCGCTACTGCGTTCCGAACGAGGAGCGAGCCAGGTTCCGGGCCACCCGCTCGACGTTTGCGGCGCGTCAACCCAGGGTGAGATTGGATATCTTCTGGAGCAATCGTTGCAGACCGAGTTGCAGCAGGCTGGTGTCCTCGCGCCGGTTGCCACCGTTCTCACTCAGAGCCTGGTCTCGGCTGACGACCCCTCGATGTTGTGTCCCAGCAAACCGATCGGTCCTTTTTATTCGCGCGCCGACGCCGAAGAACGCCAGCAGCTTTTGGGGTGGAAGATTGTGGAAGATGCCGCCCGCGGTTATCGCCGGGTTGTCCCATCGCCGGAGCCGATTGACATTGTTGAACTGGAGGTCATTCGCGATCTGGTGGAGCAGGGCGTGATTGTGATTGCGTGCGGCGGGGGTGGGATTCCCGTCATCTCGAAACACGGAAGACTGCAGGGCGTGGAGGCTGTCATCGACAAGGACCGGGCCTCCGCGCTATTGGCTTCCCGTCTCGGGGCAGATCTTTTTGTTATTTCCACTGACACCGACTTCGTGTACTTGGATTACAAGAAACCCACGCAGCGTCCACTGCGGCATGTCGCTGCGGCTGATTTGGAGTTGTACGCGAGGGCTGGCCATTTTCCACGCGGAAACATGGGTCCCAAAATCGAATCGGTGTTGCGCTTTCTGCGCGACGGGGGGAAGGAAGCCATCATTACTTCCTGCGAGAATCTGTGCCATGCGGTCCTCGGATCTGAAGGCACGCACATCTTCCCCGATCATGATCGCGCGGAAATCGAACGAAACGTGGAACTCGAAATTTCGGTGGGAGGACGTCAGTAATGCCATGTCGACCATCGCCCCTCTCAAGTTAATTCGGTCTCGCAGTCTAGAAAAAGAAAAGGACGGCATGGCGTTGAAACATGTCGTCGAGTCTCAACAATTCACTGTCCCCCTGCTCATGGAATTGTTCGAGCGGTCGCGAGGTATGGAACGCGTGGTGGCGCGCGGAGGCTCTCTGGATTACCAGAACCGCATCATGGCCACGCTTTTTTATGCGCCTTCTACGCGCACGCGACTGTCGTTCGAGGCCGCCATGCAAAGACTCGGCGGCCGGGTCCTGTCCACGGAGAATGCGGGTGCGTTTTCTTCGGAGGTCGAAGGCGAGCAGGTGGAGGATTCCATCCGAATCATCGGCGGTTATTCGGATGTGATCGTGATTCGACATCCCGAAGATCACGGAGCGCGCCGCGCCGCGGAAGTCTCGCCGGTGCCCGTAATCAACGCAGGGGATGGCAATGGCGGGCAGCATCCCACGCAGGCCTTGCTCGACCTCTACACGATTTACCGGCAGCGTCCGCTGAATGGCCTCAGCGTGGCCATCATTGGCGAGTTGGATAAGGGGCGTACGGCTCGGTCGCTGGCGTATCTGCTCGCGAAGTTTGAACGGGTAAAGATGTTCTTCGTCAGCCCCCCGCAAATGCAGATGAAATCAGACATCCTCAGTTATCTCGATGAGCACGGCGTCCACTACGAACTGGAGTCGGATATCGACCGCGTGATCGGCGAAGTGGATGTGGTTTATCAGACCCGAATCCGGCCCGAGAGAGTGCGAGATGTAAACGGCCTCGGGCGCTACGCCATCGATTCGAGAACCGTGGAGCGCATGAAGGCGGACGCTCTGATCCTTCATCCCTTGCCCCGCACGGTCGAGTTGGATAAGTCAGTCGATGCCGACCCCAGAGCCATGTATTTCCGCCAAGCCAGGAATGGACTCTATGTGCGGATGGCGCTCTTGACCATGCTGTTGGAGTAAGAACAGTGAGTAGCGACTGCGTGGAGAGTTCATGGTGAAAGAGAAGGGAAGAACACAGCTACAGGAGCGCGAAGTGCAGTGGCCGGCGACCATTGCATCGTTGACAGTGGGCGCTGCGTTCTTTGCTCTGTGGTTCTGGTTGCTGCCGCCTTGGCTTGGCTTTCGTGTAGACGCGGCACACGCCGCATGGTGGCGATGGATTGCCGCACTGCCAGCAGTGCTTGGGTTTGCGGTAGCAATACGGTGCGTTTGGGACTTTGGCCGGACCGGGCTCGGAACGCCCGCCCCCATTGTTCCGCCGAAGACGCTAGTGGTGGTCGGCTTCTACAGGTACGTGCGGAACCCGATGTACATCGGATTTTTCGTCGGATGGATAGGGCTGTGGATAGTGTTCGGGCGGGCGAGTTTGCCGGCGATCGCCGGGGCGGCTTTCGTAGTACTCGGAGTAGTTCTGTTTGTGCACTTGTACGAGGAGCCAACCCTGCGAAAGATGTTCGGCGAGGAGTACCAGGAATATTGCCGCAATGTGCGACGTTGGCTACCACGTGCGCGGGCGTGGGAGCGGTAAGAGAGCTTTGACGCGACGAGCCAGCGCGTACGGGTTTACTTATTTTCTAAAGAGCCATTGAAAGGAATTTATGACAACGCAACTCCTGGAAAAACTCTTACTCACCGAGGACTTCATCGAACTCGAGAACCGCTATGGCGCTCACAACTACCATCCGCTCGATGTAGTCATCGAGCGCGCGCAAGGAGTGTGGGTGTACGACGTCGAGGGCAAACGCTACCTCGATTGCCTGGCGGCGTACTCCGCAGTGAACCAAGGGCACTGTCATCCCAAGATTCTGCAGACTCTTGCCGAGCAAGCCCGAAAAGTCACTCTTACCTCGCGCGCATTCCGCAACGAGCAGCTCCCCCTGCTCTGCAAGGAACTCCATGACCTGACCGGTTTCGATATGGTTCTCCCTATGAATTCCGGAGCAGAGGCCGTCGAAACAGCGATCAAGACGGCTCGCAAGTGGGGGCATAAGATTAAGGGCATTCCCCAGAACAAAGCTGAGATCATAGTCTGCGCCAATAATTTTCATGGGCGCACTGTCACCATCGTGAGCTTCTCCACCGACGAACAATATCGCGAGGGCTTCGGCCCGTTCACTCCAGGTTTCAAAGTGATTCCATTCGGTGATGCCCGAGCTCTCCGCGAGGCGATCACGCCCAACACCTGCGCGTTTCTGGTTGAGCCCATTCAGGGCGAGGCCGGAATCGTCATACCGCCCGACGGATTTCTCCGCACAGCGGCGAAGATCTGCCGTGAGAATAACGTGCTGCTGATGGCGGACGAAATCCAGTCCGGTCTGGGACGTACCGGCAAGCTGTTTGCCTACATGCACGACGCCATCACCCCCGATGTGTTGATCGTTGGCAAGGCACTCGCTGGCGGGTTCTACCCCGTCTCGGCCGTGTTGGCGTCTCAAGAAATTCTAGGGGTGTACAAACCCGGCGATCACGGCAGCACGTTCGGCGGCAACCCCCTGGCCTGCGCCATCGCGCGAACCGCTTTGCGCGTGCTAATCGAGGAGAGCATGGTGGAACGCTCTGCCGAACTCGGCGCTTATTTCCTAGCCCTGCTGCAGACCCTGCGCAGTTCGGATTTGAAAGAGGTACGCGGCAAAGGCTTGTGGATCGGCATCGAACTCCACAGCCCTGCGCGTTCCTACTGCGAGGCGCTAAAGGAGGAAGGAATCCTGTGCAAAGAAACGCATGACCGGGTGATCCGCATCGCACCTCCGCTCATCGTTAGCCGCGATGAGATTGACTGGGCCTTTGAGCGAATCGCCAAAGTGATTCAGAAGAATTCAAGAGCATAATTCGCACATTGGACTTAGCGCTGTGACCGCATACCCGGCCGTGTTCGGCCCGGAGCGATTAGATTTAGGTGTTCTACGTTTTCCGTTGTATTCCCGCAGAAACCAAAGCGACAATTAGCGTTCTGACAACTTAAGTGGCCGGCCCAAACTCTAACCGAAGTGCTTTAATTCGGAGGAGGCAAAATTGTCTGTTCCCATCGAAGATTACGCGATGATTGGCGACTGCCACACCGCTGCGTTGGTGTCAAAGCGAGGTTCGATCGATTGGCTTTGTTTGCCGCACTTCGATTCCGGGGCCTGTTTCGCAGCCCTGCTGGGCAGCGCGGAGAAGGGACATTGGTCCATTGCACCGGCGGAACCAATCCGCTCCATTCGGCGGCGCTATCGCGAAGGCACGTTGATTCTCGAAACCGAGTTTGACACTGAGAGTGGATCGGTGACGGTTGTCGATTGCATGATGCCGCGCAATGAGGCTCCCGAACTGGCGCGTTTGGTGGTTGGCACCAGAGGGCAGGTTCAGATGAACCTGGAGCTGGTCATTCGTTTCGATTACGGTTCCGTGGTGCCCTGGGTGCGGCAAAGCGATCATGGAATCTCGGCAATCGCGGGACCGGACATGGTCAGTCTGCGCACGCAAGTGCCATTGCGTGGCGAAAACTTCAAAACATTCGCCGAGTTTACCGTGGCCGAAGGTCAGAAAGTTCCCTTCGATCTTGCTTGGTATCCATCACACAAACAAGAGCCCGCGCCGCTCAACGTGGAAGAAGCGATCCGAGAAACGGACAACTGGTGGCGGGAATGGTCTGGCCGCTGTTCGTATCAGGGCAAATGGCGTGATGCCGTATTGCGCTCATTGATCACGCTGAAAGGCCTGACATTTCTGCCGACGGGAGGAATTGTTGCCGCTCCTACAACTTCATTGCCCGAATTGCTGGGCGGCGTAAGAAACTGGGACTACCGCTTTTGCTGGGTACGGGATGCGACATTGACCCTGCATTCTCTTCTCAATGCCGGGTATCTGGACGAGGCGCGGGAGTGGCGCGAATGGCTCTTGCGCGCGGTCGCGGGCAGTCCTTCGGAACTAAACATTCTTTATGGCCTCCATGGCGAGCGCAGGTTGACGGAACTGGAACTGCCGTGGCTGCCGGGATACGAGAAATCCGTCCCGGTTAGAACCGGGAATGCCGCCTACAAACAATATCAATTGGACATTTTTGGTGAAGTGGTCGATACGCTTTTTCAGGCGCGCGAAGCCGGACTTGGGCCACCCGAGCACTCGCGGCACGAAGTAGCTCTCGCGATGCTGGAATTCCTGGAGACGGGATGGGAGCAGCCCGATGACGGGATTTGGGAGATGCGCGGTCCGCGCCGGCATTTCGTGCACTCTAAGATGATGGCTTGGGTCGCCGTCGACCGCCTGATAAAGTCGGCAGAACGCGGCCGGGTAGATGCAGACATCGCTCGATGGAAAAAACTTCGCGGCGTCATCCATGAGGAAGTTTGCCGGGAAGGTTTCGATGTGGATATGAATTCGTTCGTTCAGTATTACGGAGGCAAACATCTGGACGCCAGCCTGCTTATGATGCCCCTGGTCGGTTTTCTTCCGGCAAACGATGCACGAGTAGCAGGTACAGTCAAAGCCATCGAAACCCATCTCGTCGACCATGGCTTTGTCGCACGCTACACGCAGGATCCAGCGGTTGACGGTATGCCGCATGGCGAGGGAATGTTTCTGGCTTGCACGTTTTGGTTGGCGGACAATTATGTTTTGCAAAACCGCCGGCAAGATGCGGAGCGGATGTTTGAGCGCCTGCTGAATATTCGTAACGATGTTGGACTGCTTTCCGAGGAGTACGATCCAGTCGCCAAGCGCTTGTTAGGCAATTTCCCGCAGGCTTTCTCTCACGTCGGCTTGGTGAACACGGCTTTCAACCTAGCCCGTGGCGGTTCCCAGCCCACCGCCGGCCCAGCAGCACCGGATGAGAAGTAATTAGGAGGCGCGAGGTTACCAACTACCCGCCATGCGCAGCATTCCGCCATCGATAAAGTGCTATATACGGAGTTTCGCCCCAGGTCGCGCAGAGAAGCGGCGCAGGAGAAAAGGATGTAGAATGGCTGCCGTTTTCCACTCAGCGGGCTCCGAAAGGAATTCATCATGCGACGTCCGATCAAGCCGGTTCTGCGGTTGCTGGCAGTCCTTTTGCTCACCACTCTGGGCTGGGTCCAGAGCGATCAAATCGTCCCCAACGAAAATCTGGGGGTAGAGGGTGTGCCCCCCATCCCAAGTTCGGTCGCGGCAAGTGTTGAGCGCTACGGCAATTACCGCGGCGCCAGCCTGGTGAGTTGGAATCCGGAGCGGCGGGAGATGCTGATCTCAACGCGCTTTGCCGATGTGCCGGAGATTCATCTGGTGAAGATGCCAGGCGGCGATCGCAGCCAGTTAACCTTTTATCCCGATCCCGTGACCTCGGCTCAATTCAATCCGAAACAAGGCGGTTCTTTCGTTTTCAGCAAAGACGTTGGCGGCGGAGAATTTTATCAGTTTTACCGCTATGACCTGGCGAGCGGCGACGTCACGCTGCTGACTGACGGGAAGTCGCGCAACATTGGAATGGTGTGGTCGCATGGCGGCGAGAACATTGCCTATGGTTCCACGAGGCGAGACGGCAATGACGTGGATCTTTGGAGGATGGATCCAAACGATCCGAAGAGCGATCACATGGTGGCTAAGCTCGAAGGCGGAGGCTGGGAGCCGCTGGACTGGTCCCCTGATGGACAGAAACTTCTAGCCATCAATGAAGTTTCTGCCGAGGAGAGTTATCTCTGGCTGATGGACGCGAACTCCGGAGAAAAGAAATTGCTCACGCCCAAGGGCGACGCAAAAGTGAACTATGCGGGCGGGCATTTCAGCAAGGATGGCAAAGGAGTCTATACCACGACAGATAAAGATGCTGAGTTCCATCGATTGGCCTACATCGACTTGGCCACGGGGCAGCATACTTACCTGACCGGCAACATTCCCTGGGACGTCGACGAGTTCGACCTTTCCGACGATGGCAAACTGATCGCGTTCGTCACCGATGAGGACGGTTACGGCGTACTGCACCTGCTTGACACCGCGACCAGAAAGGAAAAATCCGCGCCCAAACTACCCAAAGGAATTGTCTCGCGGGTAGGGTGGAATAAAAATAATCGCGACCTGGGATTCAATCTGACTTCGGCGCGCTCCAGTTCTGATGTTTACTCGCTGGATGTGGCGACGGGAAACGTTGAGCGCTGGACATTCAGCGAAACCGGCGGGATCAATACAGCCAATCTCCCGGAGCCAGATTTGATCCATTGGAAGAGTTGGGATGGCCGCATGATCAGCGGCTTTCTCTACCGGCCGCCGGCTAAGTTCACGGGCAAGCGGCCCGTGATCGTGAATATTCACGGTGGTCCGGAAGGGCAATTCCGGCCGGGATTCCTGGGCCGTAATGATTATTGGCTCAACGAGCTTGGAATCGCAGTGATTTTTCCCAACGTGCGGGGTTCGACCGGATACGGCAAGACCTTTCTTTCGCTCGACAACGGTTTCCTGCGCGAGGGATCGTACAAGGATATTGGGACGCTGCTGGACTGGATTGAGCAGCAGAATGATCTGGACAACGGGCGGGTAATGATCACCGGAGGCAGTTACGGCGGATTCATGACGCTGGCAGTGGCAACGAATTACAATGATCGTATCTGCTGCTCGGTGGACGTGGTGGGACCTTCGAATCTGGTCACTTTTCTGGAACATACTTCCGGATATCGTCAGGACCTGCGCCGCGTGGAGTACGGGGATGAGCGCGATCCTAAGATGCGTGAATTTCTGGAACGGATTGCACCCTACAACAAAGCCAAGAACATTACCAAGCCGCTGTTTGTGATCGCGGGGAAGAACGATCCGCGGGTTCCCGCCAGTGAGTCGGAGCAGATGGTGCAGATCGTGCGGCAGAACGGGACTCCGGTGTGGTGGTTGCTGGGAAAGAACGAAGGTCACGGCTTCCGCAAAAAACAGAACGTCGACTATCAGTTCTACGCCACAGTGATGTTCGTGAAGGAGTATCTGATGAAGTAGAAATGGCTGATGTGCCCTTGCCTCGTCCTTTCGTAACCCAAGCGGGGGATGTCATCGCAAGAAAGTAGCGGCTGGACATTGAAGTTTGAAACTCCTAAGGCCGATATGGCCATTGAATGGCAAGAACGCAAACTGCGGTCCGTGTCAGATCAACCGAATTCTGAGGAGATACCAATGTCGACATCAGCCGTTTCGAGCACTTCGTTGAACCAGCAATTGCAGTCGTATTTCCAGACCAGGAATAGCGATGTGCAACAGCTGGGAAAAGCACTTAGTTCGGGCAACTTGGCCAACGCTCAGGTAGCCTACAACAACATTACTGCACTGGGGCAAGCCGGTCCTTTTGCCAACGGCAACTCCTTCCGCGTGCCGCAGCGCGAACAGGATTTCGATGCCATTGGGCAAGCTCTGCTATCGGGAAACTTAGCCGGGGCTCAGCAAGCCTTTGCGGCGCTCAAAGCCACAGCCAACGGCGGCGGCGAGACTCCGCCATCGACTGCCGGCGGGTTGACGCCTCCGTCGACCGTCAGCGCGCCCAGCAGCGGTCCGGAAATCGTGCTCAACCTCAGCAACAGCAGCAGCACTAGTCCGGAGCAAATTACGCTTGACATCGCTAATTCAAGCAGCGGGGGCGAACAGGTTGCGCTGAGTGTCGGCAATCAGGGCTCCGCTGCCCAGCAAGTTACATTCAATCTGGGGTCGAACAGCAACGAACAGATCGTGATCAATCTCTTGGATGCTTCCTCAATCGCTTCGAGTGTCGCATCGACAACGGGTTCCACGGGCGGGCTGAGCGTTTCGGCCTAAAATTTGCAGCACGGCCGGTGTGGCGAGCGGAAGGCCCTCCCCCTCGCTCGCCGCACCGGCATATTCAATTCGAATTCCAATTCCACGAAAATTGCCACATGCGCTGACGTAGGTTGTCTTTTTTGAGAAAGTTGTGAAACTCGATCTGCCGAACAATGTTTTGCGAGGTGCACCACTCAAGGTTGTCGGGTTGCCTTGGTCCAAGGCATTTTTGTCTGCCCTGCTGCACATTTAGTACCGCATTTTCCCCACGTCGTGCTATGAGGATGACCATCCGGTTACCACCGATTGGGTAAATACTTTCCCTTTTGTGCGGAACGATGTAGTGTAAGATCGGTAGGTTTTTCTCCCCTTGAGCCCAGTTCTGGCTTGTAACTATTGAAAATAGAGAACTAAGCTCGTTGTGGGGTTTGGCCCCGGCGGTAGCGAGGATGGCACTTACCATGCTCCTTGACCCATTGTCCTAGGGAGTACCTGGATTTATGGTAGTCCCCGGAAGAGGCCGGGAAGATGGCACCAGACTTTCGCCAAGGCACCGAAAACGGGCAGACTGCGATGACTCCCGATCACGAGTTCGTCGAAGGGATAAACCCCAGCATGCGGAGCCTGGTCTCAGTGATGCTGGAAGTGGCGAAGAGTGAAGTGCCGGTGCTGTTGCTGGCAGAGAAAGGCGCGGGAAAGAAGGCGACGGCTCGGCGCATTCACGAACTCTCGCAGCGGGCTGGGCAATGGTTCAGGCTCGTTTCATGCACCGCAGTGGAGGCTGGCCAGTTCGAGGATTCCGGCGGCAAAGACAGTTTGGCCGGGGGAGGTACGGTTTTTCTGGAAGAGCTGTCCGCATTGAGTGCCCAAGGTCAATCGCGATTGCTCCAGGCCTTGACCGGCAGGACTGCGAACAGTGGGGGAGCACACCGCGCAGCCCGGCTCATCTGTGGCAGCGCCTGCGATCTGGAAGCGGAAGTTAAAGCGGGAAATTTGCGCGAGGATCTGTATTACCGGATCAGTGGTGTGTGTTTGCGGCTTCCACCACTGCGGCAGCGCCGGGAAGACATCCCAATCTTAATGGAACACTTTTTACGCAAATTCGGGCGCGATTTTCAGCGTCCGGTCCCAGCCCTCAGCGAGGAGACCCGGCGCTTATTTCAGGAATATTCCTGGCCGGGAAACGTGCGCGAGCTGGAGAATGCGGCCAAGGCCATAGTGGCGCTGGGAGACGAGAGCGTTGCCATGGGTGGCTTGCGCGCCATGCTGTCGCGGTCGAACGCCGGAGTCAACGGCGGCCAGGTTTCACTGAAGCAGGCGGCACGCGCCGCTTCTCGTGAGATGGAGAAAGAGTTGATTCTACGGGCACTCACCCGCACCCGTTGGAACCGGCGGCGCGCGGCGCAGGATCTGCAGATCAGCTACAAAGCTTTGTTGTACAAGCTCAAACAAATGGGATGCTCCGAATACCGGGCATCTTAGTTCCAAAGTTTGTATTAGTTCCAAAGTTTATAGGAGAGCGCATGAAGCCAGTAACCAAGCTTGCCTGCCTGGTGCTGTTAGGGTTCGTAGCCATCGGCATGCGGGCGCAAGACGATGCCGAGGATGCCGTCCCCCCGGCCAAGCCTCCGAAGGCAGCGGTACCAGAGGTGCAAGCGTCCACTCCGGGGGGGCCCTCCGATTACATAATCGGAGCAGACGACACTTTGCGCATTTCAGTCTGGAAAGAGCCCGACATGAGCGTGATGCTGCCGGTGCGGCCCGACGGCAAGATCTCGATGCCTTTGCTGGACGATGTGCAGGCCGCCGGCATGACGCCCATGCAGCTCGGGACTTCAATCCGGGAAAAGCTGAAGAAATACATCGCGGATCCGCGCGTCACCGTGGTTGTGACCGCGATGAACAGCCAGCGGATTTATGTGTTGGGTGAGGTCGTACATACGGGCGCAATGCCGTTGTTGCCCAACATGACGGTCCTGCAGGCGCTATCGAGTGCGGGATTCACCCAATTCGCCAATCTCAAGGCGGTTTATCTACTTCGCGTGCAAGACGGCAAGCAGACGAAATTGCCCTTTAACTACAAGGCTGCGATCAAGGGCCGCGATAACCAGCAAAACATCACACTCAAGCCGGGAGACACGATCGTTGTCCCCTAGGGTTGTGCAAGACAAGAATCAACGTAGACCGGCAAGATAGATTTGACGAGGAACCGAGATGAGCAAAGGCCAAATCACGATGACCCTAACGCTGGCCTTGATGTGGGCCGGCGTGGCCTGGGCGCAAAGCGACCAGAATCCGCCGCCTGCGCCTCCCCCAGTGCCCGCATTCGGGCCGGAAAATCCCGTGCCGCCGGTGAGCGAGAACCCACCGATTTCGGCAATCGATCAGCCTGGATTGGAACCCCATGCGGCGCCCGAGAGCTTCCTCCTGCCCGGCTTGCATTTCAGCGAGTCCGTGGATTCGAACGTCGCAAATACTCTGGGCGGATCAGGGGTCAGCTCGGTTACCCGGGGCTTGGGAAGTCTGACCTTGCAAAAGCTCTGGAAAAACTACGACGTGGCCATGGACTACATCGGGGGAGTCTCCTACTACGACACTCAAGGCGTCGGATTAGAGCAACTGCAACAATTCGACGTAGACAACCGAATCAACTGGAAGCGCGGTCAGTTGGCCATCCGGGACTCTTTTAGTTATCTACCCGAAGGCGCTTTCGGCTTCGGCGCCTACGGTGGAAGTGGAGCTTACAACGCAGGGCTCGGCAACCTGGGGGCTGGGATGTTGGGAGCAGGTGCATTTGCCGGGCAGACCAATGCCTTCACCGGGGGCGAGGGCGTCTCCGTGGGCCTGGTACCTCGGCTTACGAATTTGGGGTTGGCGGATGTCGTCGAGGAACTGACGCCGAAATCGTCGGTAACCATGGCCGCGGGATACGGGCTCGTACACTTCTATGGGGATCTTATCTCGCCAAGCGGTGCGGATGACAATATTTCCTTTGTGGGCAGCCGCGAGCTCACCAGTCAATTCGGCTATGACCGTATCCTTAACGCGAAAGACCAGGTCGCGTTGAGCTATGGCTACCAGGGTTTTGACTTTTCGACCGTGGGCACGGCGTTTCATGCGAATGTCATTCAGTTGATGTATGGCCACCGCATTTCCGGGCGGTTGGATTTCTTGATTGGAGCCGGACCGCAGTTTACCCACATCGACGCGACCGAGCAGGTATGCACCATTCCTTTTCTTACTACCGATGACTGCACGACGTTTGGAGGGACTTTCGAGCCCTATCACGTAAAGGCCAACCACATTGGCGCTGCTGGCCGCATCTCGCTCCACTACAAGTTCCCGAAAACCATGGTCTCGCTCAGCTTTCAGCGTTACGAAACGAACGGGTCCGGGATCTTTGCGGGCTCGCTGAGCAACATTGCGCAGTTTCATGCCGGAAGGCCGTTGAGCCGCGTCTGGGACATCTTTGTCGACCTCGGTTATAGCAAGAACGCCCGCTTACAGATTCCCGGGTCGGCTGTGAATGCGAGCGTCTTCACCTCTGGCTATGGGGGGGTGGGTCTGCATCGTCAGTTCGGACGCAGCCTGCGGGGCTTTGTGAGTTACCAGTTCAACGACTTGGCTTTCGATACTTCATGTCCGCTGGTGGCGAACGGCTCTTCGAGCACGGTTTCATGCAGCAATATGGCGCAGCGGCAGGTGGGTTCGATTGGACTGGATTGGACCCCCCGGCCAATCCGGCTCGACTAATTTTTGAGGCTGGCCGCTAAGGCCGGCAGAATAGGCACTGAAATGATGGAAAATCGCGAACTATCCATGGATGATTATCTGGCGATGTTACGCCGCCGGATGAAGGTGATTCTTATTCCTACCCTGCTCGCGCCGCTGGCCGGATTTCTGGTCTCGTACGCTTTTTCCGCCAAGTACACGTCGCAGTCGCTGGTGCTGGTGGAAGGCCAGAAAGTTCCGGAAGGTATCGTGCAACCGGTGGTGACCGAGGATCTGACCGAACGCGTCGCCACCCTGCAGCAACAAGTGCTTAGCCAGAGCCGCTTGCAACCTATGCTGGAACGCTCCGGATTGGCGAGGCCGGGTCAGAACATGGACGAGGTCATTGACAACATTCGGCTCAGCATGTCGGTCGAGCCAGTGGTGACCGATCTGGCGGAGATCGGCGGCGGCAAGAGAAGGCCCGGCCAGAGCAGTCCGGTCCCGGGCTTCTATGTGAACTACACCGCATCGACCGCCCGCGAGGCCCAGCAGATTTGCAACGAGCTGACGTCGCTCCTGCTGGAGGAGAACCTGAAGTCGCGCGAAGACGTGGCTCGCGGGACCACTGACTTTCTCAGCAAGCAAGTCGAAGATACCAAGCACAATCTCGACGACCTGGATAGCAAGCTGGCGGCCTTCAAGAAGCAGTACATGGGACAGCTTCCCGGCGATGAGGACAATAATTTAAAGATCCTGATGGGGCTAAACTCGCAACTCGATGCCAACACGCAATCCTTGAGCCGCGCACAGCAAGATAAAGCCTATACCGAATCGCTGCTGGCCCAGCAATTGTCGGCGTGGAAGAATTCAGGATCGGCCACCAACCCGCAAACTCTGCAGCAGCAGCTTTCGCAACTGCAGGCTCAACTGATCGACCTGGAGGCCCGCTACACCGACGATCATCCCGATGTAATCAAGACCAAGGCGGACATCGCACAGATCAAGAAAAAACTGGACGAGGTGAACAACGCCGCCAATACACCGGCGGCCGGTGCGCAAGATAAGGAATCCGCTTCCGAGCCTCCCGAAATTCGCCAGTTGCGCCTGCAGGTGCACCAATACGAGGAACTGATTGCACAGGCCACCCGCGATCAGAAAAGACTGCAGCAGGAAATTTCCGTGTATCAGGGGCGCGTGGCGCTCAGTCCCGCGATCGAGGAACAATACAAGCAGCTGGCCCGGGATTACGACAATACACAGAAGGTCTACCAGGATCTTTTGGCCGACAAGAGCAAGTCCGACATGGCGCTGAAGATGGAGCAGCAGCAACAGGGTGAACAGATGCACCTGCTCAATCCCGCTAATCTGCCCGTTTTGCCGAGCTTTCCGAACCGGCTGCTGTTTGCTGGTGGCGGACTGGGAGCAGGCCTGGTGCTGGGCGTCGGTCTCGCCCTCTGGCTGGAATTACGCGACCAATCCATCCGCACCCAGGCTGATGCCGAGGCGGCTCTGGAGCTTCCCATGTTGGTTGCGGTGCCCTGGGTGGTGGTGGAGAATGCTCCGGCGAACGGCAACGGCAAAGGCCATTTCTGGAACCGAAAAAAACAACCGGAGGAGAGAAAGGAAACTGCCAAGTTCTAGGCGAGTACTTTAGGCCAAGATTATGTACAAAGAGTTTTACGGCCTGCGGGCGAATCCGTTCAACGTCAACCCCGATCCGCGTTATCTGTTCCTGACGCGGCATACGGAGGAAGCGCTGGCGTGTCTGACCTACGGCATCCAGAGCCGCAAGGGATTTGTGCTGCTGACCGGCGAAGTTGGCACAGGAAAGACGACTCTCATCAACAAACTGCTGGAGTGGCTGCGCCTGCAGCAGGTGGCTACCGCCTTCATCTTCAACTCACGGCTGAACACGACCCAGTTTCTCGATTACATGATGGCGGATTTCGGTATCCCGGGTGATTCGAAATCCAAGAGCCAGATTCTGCTGCGGCTCTACAACTGGCTGCTGGACCGCTACCGTGCGGGCGAGACCGCGGTGCTGATCGTGGATGAAGCACAGAACCTGACGGACGAAGTGCTGGAAGAAATCCGCATGCTCACCAACCTGGAGACCTTCACGGAGAAATTGCTCCAGATCGTACTGGTAGGCCAGCCCGAACTGGAGCAAAAGCTGAAGCAGCCGCAGTTGCGGCAGTTGCGTCAGCGGCTGACCCTGCGGGCAAAGACGCATCCGCTCACGCTTGAGGAAACCAAAGCCTATATCCAGCAGCGCTTGCGCATCGCAGGCTCCAGCGGCCAGCAGATCTTCGATCCGGAAGCCGTGGTTGCGATCCATCGGCATGCCAACGGCATTCCCCGCGTGATCAACCTGTTGTGCGAACACTGCCTGGTGAGCGCGTTCGTGGACCAGCAGAAGGTGATTGGGCCGGCGGTAGTAGAGATTGTGGCCCGGGACTTTGATCTGGGCGACGGCAGCGCCGCAGGAGCAATGACGACGCCTCCCCCGGCAGCGGGCAACGACAAGCTTGATTTGGCAGAAGCCCTGCGGTCGCTGGCCAGTTTAGCCGACCGCTTGCGCGATGAAGACAAGGACCTCCCCAAGGAAAGGAAAATATGAGCAGAATTCACGAAGCGTTAAAGAAAGCCGAGCAGGAGCGGGCGGCACAGGGAGGTCCATCCCAGCCTGGTTATGCGGCCGCGGCAGCCGCCGAGCCCCCGGTTGTGCCGGCGGAAGAGCAGCCCTTGGAGGTAACAGGGACTTCCCCGATTGGCGGAGTTCCCTTGACTTCAGCGATGCCGGCATTTTCCAGCCCCTTCAGCCTGGAGGCCTTGCTCGCCCGGTGTACTCCGCTGCCGTGGAGTCCAGACGAGAAAACGATGTTGTTTTTCAATGGCGACGACAGCGCGCGCGGCACCGAGGAATTTCGCACCTTGCGCTCCCGTCTCTATCACGTGCGCGAAAAGATGCCGCTGAAGAAAGTGCTGGTAACCAGCGCGCTCCCCAAAGAAGGCAAGTCCTTCACGGCCGCGAACCTCGCTCAGGTGTTGGTGCGTCAGCACGGACGCCGCGTGTTGCTGGTGGATGCCGATCTGCGCGGTCCGCGGCTGCACATGATGTTGGGCACAACCTCGTCTCCGGGCCTGGCGGACTATTTGCAGGGAGGTCGCGACGAGTTTTCGGTCATGCAGCGCGGCCCCATGGAAAATCTGTTTTTTGTTCCCAGCGGTCAGGAGATTTCCGATCCCGCCGAACTGGTGTCTAATGGCCGGCTGAAGCTGCTGTTGCAACGGGTGGAAGCGTTATTTGACTGGATCATCATCGATTCACCGCCGGCTGTGCCGGTTTCCGATGCCAGTGTGCTGGCGAAGGCCTGCGACGGGGTGCTGATGGTCGTGCGCTCCAATACAACACCCGTCGACATGGCGCGCCGGGCGCGGCAGGAATTTCCCGATGAGGCGCTCGTCGGGGTCGTGCTGAATGGCATCAGTGCGGATGCGATGGCCTACACGCGCTACTACTACGACGCATACCAGAAGCATGGAGTCGAGTCCAAGAGCTAGGGAATCGGGGAAACGTGATCCGGCTGTTCAAAGTTTATTATCCGCTGCGCACGCTGGTTTTGGTGGCGGGTGAGGCCCTGATCGTTTGGCTTTCGTTCGTCCTGGGTACGATGCTACGGAACCAGGATAGCTGGCTGCTGCTCAATGTCGAAGGCGGATACCTCAAGATTCTTGCGGTCACAGGAGCTGTGCTGCTGCTCTCGCACTGGTTTGACCTTTACGATTCCTCCAGCCTGAGCAAGAACTGGGAACAGAGTCTGCGCATACTGCTGGTGCTGGGATTCGTGGCCCTGGCGCTTTCCGCGATCGGCTTTCTGTTTCCCGAATTGCTGCCGGGCAATAGTTCGGCTCTGGTCGGACTCGTCATCCTGACTTGTACCCTTTTTTGCTGGCGTGCGGCTTACGGCTGGTTGGTGAAACAGCCCTTCCTGCGGGAGCGGGTTTACGTGCTGGGCACGGGAGAACGCGCGGAACGGCTGGTGAACGGTCTGCGAGCGCGTGCCACCATGGGGATTGAAGTGGTGGGATGGACGGGAGATGTAGAGGGCGAACTGACGCGGGAGTCCGTGGCATCGCATTTGTCCACCTTGACACGCGGAAAGGGAGTGCATCGCGTGATTGTTGCGATGCCGGACCGGCGCGGCACATTGCCCGTGGAAGAATTGTTAGATTTGCGTTTGGGAGGCTTGAAGGTCGAAGAAGCGACGTCCTGGCTAGAGAAAATGTCCGGGCGAATTGAAGTGGAGCAGCTGTATCCGAGCTGGCTGATCTTTGCGGAAGGATTTCGTTTCAGCGGTTTCTTTCGTCTGGTGCGCCGGTTACTGAATTTTTCCCTGGCTTTGATTGCGCTGGTCGTCGCGCTCCCTCTGATCCCGTTTATTGTGCTGGCGGTCAAGCTGGGGTCGCCCGGGCCGGCTCTTTACCGGCAACAGCGTGTGGGCCGGCGGGGCAAGGTTTTTTACTGTTACAAATTTCGCACCATGCGTCAGGATGCGGAAGCCGATACCGGCGCCACTTGGGCGGCCGACGACGATCCGCGAATCACGCGTGTGGGAAAATTTCTGCGCTCTGCGCGTTTGGATGAGATTCCGCAGCTGTGGTGCGTGTTGCGGGGCGACATGCATTTTGTGGGTCCGCGGCCGGAGCGGCCCGAATTTGTGGAGTGGCTGAGCAAAGAGATTCCTTACTACGGAGTGCGTCATATGGTGCGTCCCGGCATTACCGGCTGGGCGCAGGTGCAGTACAAGTACGGCAATACCCTGGAAGACGCACGGGAAAAGTTGCAGTACGACCTGTTTTACATCAAGAACGCCTCCATTGGGCTGGACGCGCTCATCATGTTCCAGACCATCAAGATCGTGCTGTTGGGGCGGGGTGCGCAATGAGGTGGGTTTTCTGGGGCGTGGCTTTACTGATTGCCTACACCTACCTGGGTTATGCGGCTTGGTTGTGGTTGCGCAGCCGACTGCAGCCTCGTCCGGTGCTTCGAGCCCAGCAGGAGCCATACCTCTCCATCGTGATGGTGGTGCGGAACGAGGAACTCGTGCTCGAGCGCAAGATGCGGAATCTGCTGGAACTCGATTATCCGCCGGACCGCATGCAGATCGTGGTGGTTTCGGACGGCTCTACAGACCGGACGGAAGCCATTTTGCGCCTGTACGCGCAAGATGCGCGCGTGCAGGTGGTCATGAACCAGTTGCCGATGGGCAAGGCGTCCGGACTGAACGACGCGATTGCGCAGGCGCAAGGCGAAGTAGTTGTCTTCACCGATGCCCGGCAGAAGATCGAGTTGGGAGCGCTGCGCCTGCTGATGGAGAGCTTTGCCGACCCGGATGTAGGCGGCGTGAGCGGGGAGTTGATGTTGGGCAATCCCGAGTCCGGGGAAGTAGCCGAAGGCATGGGATTGTATTGGCGGATCGAGAAAGAGGTCCGGGAACTCGAAGCGGCGTGCGGGTCAGTGGTCGGCGCAACCGGCGCACTCTACGCCGTGCGCCACGAACTTTTAACGCCTCTGCCCGCGGGGACGATTCTGGACGATGTTTATATTCCGATGCATGTGGTGAAGCAGGGCAAGCGGGTGGTGTTTGAGCCGCGCGCGCGGGTCTGGGATGCTCCGGATCTGGGTACGGAGCGGGAGTTTTCCCGGAAAGTGCGCACGTTGGGCGGCAATTACGAACTGCTGCAATTGGCGCCCTGGCTTTTGAGCAGCAAGAATCCGATGCGCTTCGAGTTCATTAGCCATAAACTGCTGCGGCTGGTTGTGCCCTTTGCTCTGGCGGTACTGCTTATGACTTCGGCGCTCTTGCCCGGTTCGA
Organism: uncultured Acidobacteriaceae bacterium; assembly: GCA_963818865.1. Taxonomy (GTDB): domain Bacteria; phylum Acidobacteriota; class Terriglobia; order Terriglobales; family Acidobacteriaceae; genus Sulfotelmatobacter. The sequence continues at coordinate 650,589 of CAWFTQ010000004.1, read as the reverse complement.
TCTACCGCGTCGCGCTATTTCTGCAGTTGGCTTTCTACCTGTTGAGCTTGCTGGCAGCGTTGCAACTGGGGCGCGGTCCGCTGGGACGCGCGGCCAATGCGGCGTCGACTTTTGTGATATTGAATACCGCAGCGGTGGTGGCTTTCGCCAATTTTATGTCGGGCCGAAAGCCGGGATGGGGCCGCTGAGACGGGCGTTGGAATTGGTTAGTTGAAATGGATCGGCGGGCTGGAGATTTGAGTTGAGGAGCGAATTGGTTGGCGACACTGGCAACAACGATCGATAAAAGGACGGAGCGGGATAAGGGCAAAAGCACTTTTGCGTACGGCGCTTTGCTGCTGTTTACATTCCTCTACTACACGCGACCGGAAGATCTGATCCCGGGGCTGAGCTTCATCCCGCTGGAGAAGATCATTGGCGGCATCGCGCTTATTGCCTTGATCGTTACGCTTGCCTCCGGCAGAGTAAAGAGAAAGCTTCCACTGGAATTTAAAGTGCTCCTGCTTCTGTTTGCCCATCTAGCCTTGACGATTCCGTTCGCATTTTGGAGGAAGGGTGCGCTGGTTACGGTCTTCGAAAAATTCTCCAAGGCAATCGTGGTTGCGTTCCTGGTAACGCTGCTGGTGGATAGCTTTATTCAGCTGCGGCGGCTTCTGTGGGTGCAGGCGGCAGCGATGGTGGCCACAACCATTGTGTCGATCTTGATTCACCACACAGCGAAGGGGCGACTCATCGGAGCGCTGGGCGGGATTTTTGAAAATCCGAACGATCTGGCCATCAATATCTCGATCAATTGGCCGCTATGCCTGGGATTTCTGCTGGCGGCGCGGCGGATGACCCGGAAAGCAATCTGGGTGATCGGAGTTGTTGCCATGCTGCTCGGAGTGGTGCTCACGTACTCGCGCAGCGGTCTACTGGCGATTGTTGTGGCTATAACGATTTGCCTGTGGGAGTTTGGCGTAAAAGGCAAGCGCTTTCACCTCATCGCCGCGGCGGTGCTGTTGAGTTTCTTGGGTGCCGCCGTGGTGGCTGGAACGCCGCGCTATTTAACGCGAGTTGCCAGCATCTTTCAAGGGAACATTGAAGGCTCCGGGGACCGAGGATCGTTAGCGGCGCGGAAGCAGTTGTTGATTGATAGCATTGACCAGGCGGTTCACCATCCGATCTTTGGAATTGGTCCGGGCAATTTTGGCGCGGCCACCCTCACCTGGCACGTGACGCACAACACTTATACCGAGTTTGCCGCCGAGGGAGGTTTCCCGGCGCTGTTTCTCTACCTCGCCATCCTTTACCTGGCGGCGCGGAACCTGCGAAGAACCCGTTTGCTGCCCGCCTACCGGGAAAATCCAGAGATCCGCATATTCACCCAGGCCTTGTGGGCCAGCCTGATCGCGTTTGCGGTGGGATCTTTGTTTGCCAGCTTCGAGTACCAACTGTTTCCCTATTTCATGATGGCCTATACATCCGTACTATATCGACTCGCCTCGGAGAACTCACTTCCCGGTGCGATTGTGACTCCGCAGAAAGCGGCTGAGAAGAATAGATTGTGGAGGAAGTACTCCGGGGAAGATGTCTATAGAGATAGCAGAGCGAAGCGCGATCGGACCCGCTGATCGGTACGGGCAATCACGCTCTGCTTGAGGACTTGCGGGTGATTCAGCCGATTGCCGTCGAGAGGCGGCGGCCGTTGCAAAGTGCGGAACTCGAACAATTCTGAAAAGTCCGAGGGGGAACGATGTGCGGGATAGCCGGCTTCGTCGGTGGACGAAGCGATATGGCCAGAGCCGAGGAAGTCCGGCGGATGTGCCAGACCATCGTCCATCGTGGACCGGATGACGAGGGCATTCATGCTCGCGGCCCGGCCGGGCTGGGCATGAGACGGCTTAGCATTATCGACGTAGCGGGAGGGCGCCAGCCCATCCACAACGAGGATCAGACGATCTGGGTGGTCTTCAACGGAGAGATCTATAACTTTCCCGAACTGCGGGCCGAACTCGAACAAAAAGGCCATAAGTTTTATACCCATAGCGATACCGAAGTCATCGTTCATCTTTATGAAGACCTGGGCGCGGAGTGCGTTAAGAAATTGCGAGGAATGTTTGCCATCGCCCTCTACGACGAGCGCAAGCAGTCTTTGCTGCTGGCGCGCGACCGGCTGGGCAAGAAGCCTTTGCACTATGCGCGGGACGGTGATCGCCTCTATTTTGGTTCCGAGATCAAAGCGATTCTGGCGGTGGCGCCGCATCTGGCGGAAGTAGATACTGAAGGCGTCCTGCAGTTTTTCTATTTCGATTACATTCCCGATCCGCGAACGGTATACCGTCGCATTCACAAGCTTTCCCCCGGACATTTACTCGAGTTTGAGAATGGCAGGGTGCGAGTTGAGCAATATTGGGATCTTCCGGAATACGGTACGAACCAGATTAGTTCGGAAGAAGAATGTCTGGATGAGCTGGAACGGCGGTTGGCCGAAGCGGTGCGGATACGGCTGATCAGCGAAGTCCCGCTGGGAGCGCTGTTGAGTGGTGGCGTGGATTCTTCCATTGTGGTGGCGCTGATGGCGCGGGCCAGTTCGTCACCGGTGAAAACTTTCTCGATCGGATTCGAGAACGAAGACTTTAGCGAGCTGCAATATGCGAGGATCGTGGCCAAGCGATTTGCAACGGACCATCACGAAATGGTGGTCAAGCCGAATCTCTGGGAGACTCTACAGAAGCTGACGGGCATGATGGAAGAGCCGTTCGGCGACTCCTCAATCGTTCCGACTTACCACGTGTCGGTGATGGCCCGAAAGCATGTCACGGTGGCGTTGGCGGGCGACGGGGGCGACGAGCTGTTCGCGGGCTACGACCGTTACGTGGTCAATCTGAAGCGGCAATATTTCGATCATATTCCGGGGTGGATTACCCGGCAATATCGCAGCCATGTCTATCCACACTGGCCCGCGAGCTTTCGGGGACGGAAGCTGAGTTGGAATTTATCGCTGCAGTCCCGCGACCGGTATCTGGACGGCGTGTCTTTTCTTCCCGCTTCCCACCGGGAGCGGGCGCTTTTCTCTCAGGATTTTCAGGAGGTCGCTTCACGCCTGCCCGATCCCTTTCAGCAATTTCGCGAATACTACGATCACGGACCGGCGAAGGATCCGCTGAGCCGGCTGCTGTATTTGGACACGAAGACCTACATGACGGCGGACGTGCTGGCTAAGGTAGACCGCATGAGCATGGCGGCGTCGCTGGAAGTGCGAGCGCCGATTCTTGACCACGAATTTGTAGAATGGGTCACCGGTCTGCCGGCCAGGTGGAAGTACCGCAACGGCACGAGGAAGTACATCCTGAAGAAGCTGGCAGAACGAGTGGGGATTCCGAGAGAACTGTTGGACCGGCGAAAGCAGGGATTTGCGCTGCCATTGGTGCACTGGATGCGGCAGGACATGAAAGACGAATTGCACGAAATCTTGCTGGACCCTCGCAGTTTGCAACGAGGGTACTTCGATCCGCAAGCCGTGCGCGCAATCGTGGAAGAACACGTTTCAGGCAAGAGGAACCGCGCCGGAATTCTCTGGCAAATGCTGGTGTTCGAGTTGTGGCACCGGAACTTCCTGGAGCGGATACCGGGCGCAGTTCAGCCAAGGACTTGGGATGTGGTGACCACAGCGCCGGCGATCCCGCAGTCGAGCTCGCCCGATGCCGCGGAGAGCAGAGCTGCCTACCGGACGGTGCTGCCCGGGAAAAAGCCGCGACCCCTGCAAGTGGCGATTGTGGCGCCGTCGCTGCGCAAAGTCGGCGGGCAGGCAGTGCAAGCGAATCTGCTTCTGCGTAACTGGGAAAACGATTCTTCCGTGGAAGCGAAGCTTGTGCCCATTGACCCTGAGTTTCCGGCGTCACTGGGATGGACAGATCGCGTACCGTTTCTGCGAACCGTTGTCCGCGCCCCGTTGTATTGGGCACAGTTGTGGAGAGAGTTGGGTGGGGTGGACGTGGCGCACATTTTTTCCGCGTCCTACTCGTCGTTCTGGTTGGCGCCGGTTCCCGCCTGGATTGTGGCGCGGCTCCGAGGAAAGCGGACGATTGTGAACTACCATAGTGGAGAAGCGCAGGATCACTTATCGTGCTCCTGGCTGGCGCGAGACATGTTGCGCCGAATGGGCCAGAAGGTTGTGCCTTCAGCATACCTGCGGGATGTTTTTCGCGAATTCGGCATCAACGCCGAGGTGATCCCAAACCTGGTGGATATGGAACAGATTTGGTATCGCGAGCGAAGCCAGGTGCGGCCCATCCTGATTTGCACTCGGGGCTGCGAGCCCTACTACGCGGTGGATGACGTGGTGCGGGCGTTTGGAGTGGTGCAGAAAATATACCCGCGAGCACAACTGATCCTGGTGGGCGGAGGTTCGGGCGAAGCGGCCGTGCGAGTACTGGTCGGAGAGTTGCGGCTGAACCACGTGGAATTTGCGGGAAGAGTTTCCCGAGAGCAGATCGGAACTTATTACGACCGGGCCGATATTTTTATCAACGCTTCGATTCTGGATAACATGCCGGTCTCGGTACTGGAGGCGTTTGAGGCCGGAATTCCCGTGGCGAGCACCGCGCCGGATGGGATTCGCTATCTGGTGGAGCATGGCCGGACAGGATTGCTTTCACCGCCGCGTGACTGGCGTCAGCTCGGTGAAAACGTCTTGAGACTGCTGCGTGATCCGGTTTTGGCGCGAACGATCGCCGCGACTGCGCGGGATCAGGTACGAGACTACCGATGGGAAACTGTCCGCGAACAGTGGCTTCATCTCTATTGCTCCGTGGCTCGTCGCACTGTAGCCAGCCACTCAGTCGGACGGGGAGAGCGCGAGGATCAAGAAAACGCGGTGGCGCGGAAGTCGGTTACCGTGGAGGTCAAGTGACTGTAGGAGCGGATGCATCCGGGAACCATCAAGAGCCGGAGGGAAATTGGGACGGAATCATCTGTTTCGCGAATGATTGGTATGCGGATCCTCTCAGCAAGAAGCACATCATGTTGTGCTTTGCGCGGAGCCGGCGAATCTTGTGGATTAATTCCGTCAATAACCGCCGGCCCCGGATGGCGGGCAAAGACTTCCGGCGCGTGTTCCAGAAGTTGACCGAGTTTCGGCGAGGACTGGTGCAGGTACAAGAAGGGATTTGGGTTCTAACTCCGCTTTATATACCTTTCCACGGCAATTCCATGATTCGGAAACTCAACCGCAGTTTGCTGGGAGCGCAGATTCGCCATGCTCTTGCAAAATTGAAGATCAAGCGGGCGATCACCTACACGTTTGCTCCAACATCCGCGGACGTTGCCGGGAGCTTGGGAGAAAAGGCTATCGTGTACCACTGCGTGGACGAGTTTTCTGCGTTCAGCGACGCGGGAGCAGAAGTGGCAGCCCGGGAGCGCGAACTGCTTTCCAAGGCGGATGTTGTCTTATGTTCCGCGGCCGGGCTCTATGAAAGCAAGAAAGCACACAACCGTCATACCTACCTGGTGACTCACGGAGTGGATTATGAATTCTTCCGCAAAGCGACATGCGCGAAGACTTCCGTCGCGCCGGAGTTGCAGAGGCTGCCGAAACCTATTTTGGGATTCACTGGTTTGCTGGCAGACTGGGTAGACTTGGCTCTGCTGGCGGACCTCGCGAAACGGCGGCCGGAGTGGTCGATTGTGCTGATTGGCCGTTGCGATGTTGATCTGAAGATTCTTGACGGGCTCAGGAATGTGCATTTACTGGGACATCGGCCCTACGACCGGCTGCCCGAGTTTCTGCGTGGTTTTGATATTGCGTTGCTTCCATTTGTGAACAACGAATTGACCGTGAATGCGAATCCGCTGAAGCTGCGGGAATACCTTGCGGCAGGATTGCCGGTGATCGCGTCGCCGATTCCGGAGGTAGCCCGCTATAAAGGTCTGGTAGCTTTGGCCAGAACGGCAGAAGAATATGAAAGAGAGATTGACGCTATTTTGAAGACGGGTGACACTGGACCTTCGGCGGCTCGTTCGGAGAGGATGGCCTCGGAATCCTGGGACGCCAAAGTGATGGAGATTGAAGCACTCCTGCGCAAGACTAACAACTTTTCGAGTGGCGGCTGAAACAGATCGAACATCTTAACGAACATCGGATTCGAACTTCGGAACAAACATCGGATCGAACATCGGAACAAACATCGGATCGAACGTCGAACAAAATATGTCGAGGGACAAAGCACCGGTTTTTGTAGTGGGTTGTCCGCGGTCAGGAACGACCCTGCTCTACAACATGCTGCTATCCGCCGGCGGTTTCGCGGTCTACCTGGCGGAGTCAAACGTCTTTAACTTACTGGTTCCGCGCTTCGGTGACCTGAGCGTCGCCGCGAACCGCGAAAAGATGGTGGATGCCTGGCTGCAAAGCCAGTTGTTTCGTGCAACGTTCCTGGATGCGGGAAAGATCCGGGCCAAGGTGCTCACCGAGTGCAGGAATGGCGGCGATTTTCTGCGCATCGTGATGGGAGAGATGGGGCGCGAGCAGGGAGTGGAACGCTGGGCCGATAATTCTCCGGAAGAACTGCTGTATGCCGTCACTATCAAGAAATACCTGCCGGGTGCGCTGTTCATCCACATGATCCGCGATGGGCGGGATGTTTCGCTCTCGCTGGACGCGCGGCCACATGCCTGGATCCGGCCATTTTCCTGGGACCGCAACGACAGTTTGGCGATAGCCGGAATCTGCTGGGAGTGGATGCTGAAGAGGGGCCGGGAACTGGGACGCCAGTTGGGCGGCGACTACATAGAGGTACACTTCGAAGAGTTGCAGGCGGATGGGCCGGGAACGCTGGCGAAGATCGGAGCATTTATTCAGCACGATCTTGATTATGACCGCATCCTGCGGGTTGGAATTGGTTCGGTGAGGGAACCCAACACCTCGTTCAAGGGCGACGGGGGAAGTCCTGTGGGGCGATGGAAGCAGAAAATCAGCGCGGAGAAGTTGGCGCTGTTCGAGGCGCTGGTGGGGACGACGCTGAAGGAGTTGGGATATCCGCTAGCGACGGCGGAAGCGAGCGCGAATCGACTGAACGCCCTTCGGCTGCGTACTTTCTATCGGGCCTACTTTGACGCGAAGTTTTGGTTCAAGAGTTCGGGACTGGCTAGAGCTGTGCGGGGACCGATGTCAGGACAGCAGATCGACGACACGACCATGGCCGTGGACCCGGCACGGCAGGCTGCAGGCACGCGATTCTGAGGCTCGTTCAAGCCTTCGGCTTCCTGGGTGGGAGCGAGCTTTCCAGAGCGAGGTGACGGAGGCGGTCGTAGAGCATGTTGCCTAACATGCGGCGAGACGTCATCCGGATGAAGTCGCGGAGCTGCAGCTTCCATAGATTCTTACCGCGGCACAATTCCTGATATGCGGCGAGCGGTGTGCCGCGCATAACGGCGACGCGAGCCAAGCGAAACAAGTCAGTGCCTCGCCGGTTAGTGGCGATGCGGCTGGTGGCGACGCTACGATAACCTGCTTGCTGGGCAATGCGGGCAACCTGCGCGGTCCAGCGGCCGCCGGGGCAGGAAAAGTGGGCCACAGTACGCCCCAGGATGTTTTCAAGCTGCGCCTTGGCGTCAGCAATCTCGCGCTGCAAGCCAGCTTCGTCGAGATCGTCGAGATACGCATGGGTCATGGAGTGGCAACCAACTTCGAAGCCCGCTTCTGCGAGCTCGCGCACCTGTTGCGGCTCAAGGTAACCGGGCTGGCCGAGAAATCCCAGCGTGACGTAGAAAGTCGCATCAAAGCCGGCTTTCTTGAGTAATGGTGCTGCGACACGCAAGTCGCTTTCACAGCCGTCATCGAAGGTGATCACAATTCCTCGGGAAGAATTTTCCGTCAGAGCTTGAGAAACAGAAAGCCCGCGAATTCCTTCCTGCAACAACCAATTCATCTGTTCGCGAAAACTTTGTTCGGTGAGGACGTAGCGCACATAGCCAGGCTCCTGCTGGCAGAGCGGGCGGCCAGGCGTCTCAAGCTCGTGATACATGAAGTAGAGAGTTTCGTCGGGGCGCATGGGGACTCTCAAAAGATACGGCGCAGTTGGGCCTTGATGGAAGCTGGGACGGTGATACCGAGGCTGTCGATGGCGTGCTTACCGGCTTTGACAAAGTTGCGCAGGCGGTCAGACTTGGCGTGCTGCGCGGCGAAGCGGGCAGCAAGTTCAGGGGAGATCTCGCCCGAGGAAGGCAAGCGAAGATCGTCCTTCACGCCAGAGAATGCGCCTGCGGACAGCGCCGCGAGTACGGAATCGCGCGTGCTGGTGTTGCATTCCAGTTGCGTGAAGAGTCCGCGGAATTGTTTCCTCCAGTGCAGATCCTGTCCGTAGAACGCTTTCATGCCGGGACGGCGCTGGCGCAGGCGAAGCAGCAAATCAAAAGTTGCAGGACGAGGCGCGTAGCGACCATCGTACTTTGAGTTCCAAGCTTCGATGCCAAAGGGAAGGACGTCGAAGGTCTCGATCCAGGGGAACATGGTGTCTTTGGGATGGGCGATGACGGCGAGGCCCCCGTGATCCTCGATGTGGCGGATTACTTTTTGCGGATCGGTGGAGCTGGTCAGTGCGGTTGTGCCATATCCCAGGATGTGCATGCCCTGTTCGCAGTTGTACTCGAGGCCGCAGATGAATGTGAACTTGTCGTCAGAGAGGGCGGCGCACTCGTGAATGTAGTCGGCAAGTTTGGGCTGATCGAAGCTTTCGGCGTGATCGGTCATGCAGATCACAGAGCAGGCCTGAGCGGAGAAAATCTGTTTGATTTCGGACAGAGTAAACTCACCGTCGGAGTAAGTGCTGTGGGCATGGAGGACGGCTTTTAGCATGACGCGAGCTCTCATTGCACGCCGCGTTCCAGGACTTGCTGGGCAAAGCGAATCCAGTCGCCCAGCTCCGGAAGAGGGTCGTGCCACATGAAATTATCATGGAAGGTGCCGGGGTGGGGCGTCAGTTCCGCAAGCAGGGTGCTCCAGCGGCCAGGAAAAAATCCCGGATAGCCCGGCGGACGGCCCTTCCAAACCTCAACCAGGTGACGGAAGTCGCCGACGCACCAGCGGCACCGAAGGCCAACTTTGTACGGCGAGGGAGGCTCGATATCGCCGAATTCGGCCATGTGAGCGAGCAGCGCCGGGAAATCCGCTCCGGCGAGGCAGGCAAGCGGCAGCGAGTGCCAGAAACGTCCGTTGACCTCAATGAAGACAGGGACGCCATCGTTGCGAAGACGGAATTCGATCATGGCGACGCCGTGCCAGTTCAGGGCGCGAAGCATGGCGAGGCTGGAATCGCGAATCGTATGGTCGAGAGGAACGCTTTCGCGCAAGGCGCTGCCGGAGCCGGTGGGATGGACATCGCGAATGCGCCGGTGAGCAAATTCGGCGCGCACTTGGCCGCGATTCATGAGTGCGAAGTATCCGACGCCGGTGCCCTCGACAAATTCCTGCACGAGGACGGATGAGCAGTTCTGCAGCAGTTCCGACAACGCCTGATGCATCTGAACAACATTACACGCGTAACGCGGGCGTCCCGTGGTCCGCATCCCGCCATGCTCTAAAGATTCTTCGGAGGTGCGTGGCTTGAGGACTACGGGGAAGCGCAGAGCGTCGACTGCGGGAAGAACTGCCTCAGTGGCGGTGACCGTCAAGGTCCTGGGAACTACCATGCCGAGCGATTCAGCTAGATCCGTAGTCTGGCTTTTATCCACGGCGCGAAGCAGGTCAGGGTGTTCCGGAAGCACGAGTCGCGCGCCGACGGCCGCGAATCGCTCGCGCTGGGCCGAGATGACGAGAGTGCTCGCCTCTGTCATCGGAAGAACCAGCGTACCGGCTTCTTTCTTGGACTCGGCAAGAAGATCGTCGAGAAATCGCTCCTGCTGCGTTTGTGGCGGCACGTAGCGGAAAGTACCAGCGCAGAAGCGCGACCAACCGGCTTTGGACCAGGAGCGCGATTCTCCCACCCACACGTTATGGCCTTGCCGAGCGAGAGACCGCACGCAAGCGACTGCCTGGTTCTGATTGCCGTCGAGAACCAGAATCCTCATGAGCTCGCGCTACTCCCGGGTTGTATGGGCATCCAAACAGAGGTACGAACCGGGCGGAAATGGGATCGAGTTGACCCATGACATCAGTCACGCCGGCAGCACTGCTCACACTATGCCGGTTCCCACCCTTACTGTATTCTATCATTTCGAGTTTGCAGCGAAAGATTACCACTGATGGTCAGTATGGCCATGGCCCCCGAGGAGATCTCTAGTTGCCGGAACGTGTGTCGAATCACCACTTCAATTTAGGGCCGAAGGACGCGGCAAATGCCTTGCGGCCCGGTCTCTGCTTGATGACGAATTCTCTTGAAGTGGGTGGTAGCGAACGGCAGTTCGTGGCTTTGGTGGAAGCCCTGGCTTCAGGGCGATTCAGTGTGCAGCCAACCTGCTTGCGGCGTATCGGCGGGCTGGTGGCGCGAGTGGGTAACATTCCCGAGTTTTCTCCTGGAGGCAGTCTGTTTCGCATGCAGTCGCTGCGGGCGCGGCTGGCGATGGCGCGATACATGCGAAGAAACCGAAGCGCGATCGCGCACGCGTTTGATTTCTATACCAACCTGATGATGGTGCCGGCGGCGCGGCTGGCTGGCGTGGCCGTTGTGCTGGGAAGCCACAGGCAACTGGGAGACCTGCTCACTCCCTTGCAATTCCGGGCGCAGTTCATAGCGCTTCGGATGTGCGACCGGGTTTTATGCAACTCGCGCGCTGCGGCCGATCGATTGCGCGACGCAGGAATGCCCGAGCGCAAGCTGGAAATTATTCCAAACGGATTGCCCGAGCAGTTGTTCGTGCCCTGTGCGCCTGCTTTTCCCCGCCTGCCGGGAGTCGTACGCATGGGAATGATCGCGAGGATGAACGATCCAGTGAAGCACCATCCTGCTTTTCTGCGCGCAGCCGCGCGGGTGGTAAGAGAGCTTCCCGAGGTGGAGTTTCTTCTGGTGGGCGATGGACCCCTTCGGCCGGGGCTGGAGACGATGGCGGCCGAACTGGGGATTGCGGAGAAAGTAACGTTCACTGGTGAACGCCACGATATTCCGGCTATTCTGTCGAGCATGGATGTGAGTGTACTGATCTCATCCTCGGAGAGTTTGTCGAACGTAATTCTGGAATCCATGGCGGCGGGTGTGCCCGTGGTGGCGACCGACGTAGGTGGAAACCCGGAACTGGTGAGCGATGGAGAGACCGGGATGCTGGTCCCGCCGGGGAATGAAGACCGGCTCGTGGATGCAGTGCTGCGATTAGCGCGCGACGCGGAGCTGCGCCTTGATTGCTCACAGCGAGCCCGGAAGTTTGCGCGATCTTCGTTTCACATCGACGTAATATGCCGCCGCTACGAAGAGTTGTACGTGTCGTTGCTGGAGGAGAAAGGCGTTCGCGTGGCGCGTATCCATGAGTAAGCGGCGGGTTGGATCACGATGAATTCGTCCTCCCTGAACAAGAGCAGGCGCCCGGTTTTTGTGTTGGGTTCTCCGCGCTCAGGAACGACCCTGCTCTATCACATGCTCTTGTCGGCGGGGAATTTCGCCGTCTATCGCACGGAATCCAACGTCTTCAATCTGCTGATGCCGCGCTTCGGCAATCTGAGCGTGCGGAGCAACCGCCAGGCGCTGATGAAAGTGTGGTTGGGAAGCAAGCTGTTCACCCGCTCGGAGCTGGAGGCGGCGGAGATCGAACAAAAAGTTGTGTCGGATTGTAGAAGTTACGGAGACTTCCTCCGGGTCGTAATGGGAGAAATCGCGCGCAAACAGGGCGTGGAACGCTGGGCGGACTGCACGCCTGACCATCTGTTGTATCTCTCCGTGATCAAGCGCGAGATTCCGGAAGCGCTGGTGGTCCACATTGTGCGCGACGGCCGGGACGTGGCGCTCTCACTCGACAAACAACGTTGGATCCGGCCCTTTCCCTGGGACCGGGACAAGGGCGTATTGGTCGCGGGACTCTACTGGCAGTGGATGGTAAATAAGGGCAGAGAAAACGGACGCATGCTGGGGGCAGACTACACGGAGATTCATTTCGAGGATCTGATCCAGAATCCGCGCCCGGTGTTGGCGAAGCTTGGTGAGTTCCTCGACCACGACCTCGACTACGACCGCATTCTCAAGGTGGGGATCGGGTCGGTGAGCGATCCCAATACGTCGTTCCAGCCGGGATCTGACGATAAGAAGAAGTTCAATCCGGTGGGGCGGTGGCGAGATCATTTTTCAAGCGAGCAACTCGCCGGATTCGAGAGCTTGATGGGAGGAACGCTGGAAAGTCTGGGCTATGAGCTGGCCACAAAAGGAATTGAGCACGGCAAGTTTGGATGGAAGGGCATGCGAACTCCTTACGAAAACATGTACAGCGCGAAGCTCTGGTTCAAGCAGAACACGCCGCTGGGGAAAATATTGATCAGCGACGATCTGTCGTGGCTATGACTGGACCAGGTGACGCAAGCGGGTTGTGTGCGGCTTCACCGAAACCAATTCTCCTACTCCAGTCAGCCAGCCTTCGAACTCCAATTCGGTTTGCGCGGTGGTATCGATGTAACGCGGAAGCAGCAGCGGCTTGCTGCTGACTGAAGCCAATCCTGGATCGCAGGTGGTGGCGGATACGACTCCTTGTTCTCTGAGCCACGGCAAAAACATCAGATCGTAATCGCCGCTGGGATAGCAGAAATGATTGGGGCGAGTCTTAGTGATGGCCTCGAGTGCATTGCGGTTGTCCTGGATTTCTTTTTCGAAAAGGTCCCGATTGCGCGGTGTCCGGTGGCGGTGAGTATGAAGTTCGAAGTCAATCCCGGCGGCAGCGAGTTCGGCAATCTCCTCGGGGGTCATCAACTGGAGGATGCGCCGGTGCAGCAGGTCGCTGTAGTCGACGCCAAGCCGGTGAGCCAAGTCAGCGGCGAGTCCGTTTTTTTGATCGGTCGAGAGTTGTTCGCGATTCGCGAACGCGACGATCTGGCTGAGAACGGTCTGGCGATCTTCAGGAGCACTCAACCGAGAGTCATGTTCAATGCCGATGGAAGGCGCAGAGCTCAGAACGGCTTCGCGTTTCTTCCATAGCATGTAGGAGCAGACCAAAAAATAAATCGGCATTCGACGAGTGCAATAGTGGGTGGTCTGATAGACAGTTGCTGGGAATCCATACTCGCGCAGCAACGGATAGGTCAGTTTGTGGAAGTCGTAAGTGCCATCATCGAAAGTCAAGACCACACTGCGCGGTGCGAGAGCGTTGCGGCGTAATCGTTCGAGCCCTTCGCCTAACGGCAAGACGTTGTACCCGCCTTGCTTCAGCATCTCAAGTCGTTCGCGAAGCCGGCTGGGAGCGAGATACAGAGCGGGGCGCCAAAGGTTCTCTTCGTCGAGGGCCAGACTGTGATAGCAAAGGATGAGAAGCCGGCGCTGGCGCCAGCGGCTATCGCGCACCCGGTCGAAGACGCCGGATGCCTTCAATGCGCGCAGTAAATTACCTCGTATCCGCTTTCGCATAGTTTGTGACAGAGCCAGTTCCGGCCGACCATCCTCCTAGGAAGAGCCCATTGCAGAGAGGCTGGAAGTTGTTTCCAACGAAGGCCCGCCTGCCTTTTTCAGCAGGGAAGAATCGCGATCCACAAAGACGCGGAACCACAATTCCAGATTGAGGAGTCTCCAGATACGATTCGAGTTATCGCGGGAGCGGCCGCGATGTTCGGCAAAGATTCTGCGTATCGCTTCCGGCTGGAAAAGATTACGCTGCGTGCTTCGTGGTTCCAGCAACAAGTTTTCCAATTCTCGTAGTTGTTCTCCCGCGAGCCACTGCGACCACGGTGTGGGGAATCCCATCTTCCGACGATAGATGATGGAATGCGGCAAAAGGTCCTCGACTGCGGATTTCAGTATGCTTTTTCCTTCCAGGCCTTTCACCGCGTAGGAAGACGGGATGGAGGCGGCGAACTCCACCAGAAGATGATCCAGGAATGGGACGCGGCTCTCGATCGAGGCCGCCATGCTCATCTGGTCCTGCTTCATCAGCAATTCCACGAGATACGTATTGATGTCGGTGTAAAGCAGGCGCTTCAGAACAGTTCCCGAAGAGCGCTCCCAGAAAGCCATTGAGCCGCAATAGGGGGAGCCAGTGCTGGCTTGGAATTCAGGGCTGAGAAGTTGCCGCTGCTCTTCCGCTGAGAAGGCGGAATAGAAGTTATCGAAGTAGAAAGATGGCCACGACTCACCGTCACGACCGAGGCAGGTATGCTCGAGCTTTCTGCGCAGGTTGGCGCCCAGGTTCGCGGAGTGAATCTGCTCGCGAATGAAAGCTCGTAAGCTGGACGGAGCGACGCTCCGGTAAATCGAGTCCATGCGGCTGTTCCAAACCGTCCACGCATAGCGCGTGTAGCCGGCGAGGGTTTCGTCGCTGCCTTCTCCCGTGAGGACAACCGTAACATGCTTGCGGGTGAACCTGGCGAGGTGGTAGAGCGCGACACTGGACGTCCAGCAGACTGGCTCGTCCTCATGCCAGATCACCTCTGGCAAGGTATCGAAGAACTGCTGGCGGGTGACTTGAATTTCATGATGCTGCGAGCCGATGTGGTCCGCGACAGTTTTGGCGTAAGGCAGTTCACTGTAGGCCTGTTCGGCATATCCCACGGCGAACGTCTGGATCGGCTCACGGCGGCTCTTTGCGGTTAGCGCTGCCACCGCGCTCGAGTCGAGACCACCGCTGAGAAACACTCCCAACGGTACGTCGCTCATGAGGTGACTGGAGACCGCGTCCTCTAACAGCTCGCGATACCTGCGGACATAATAGCTGCGCTCGCGGGGGTGGGGATCTTCGCCGACTGACAAATCCCAGTAACGGAGAACAGTCTGTCCTCCGCTTTCGGTGAGTTCAAGGGTGTGTCCGGCGGGGAGCTTCCGGATCCCGGAAAAGAAAGTTTCCTCGCCGGCAATGTAGCCGAACGCGAGGTACTCGGGCAGCACGGAGGAATTGAATTCCGCGCTTACGCCGGGGTAAGCGAGCAGCGCTTTAATTTCTGAGCCAAAAATGAAGGTGTCATCTTGCAGGCGATAGTAAAAAGGCTTGATCCCAAGACGATCCCGCGCGGCGAAGAGTTTGTTGCGGGGTTTGTCCCAGATTACAAAAGCAAACATACCGCGCAAGTGCTGGACGCAGTCCTGTCCGTATTCTTCATAGAGATGCACGATGCTCTCGGTGTCGCTGTGCGTGTGGTAGGTATGGCCGCGCGCGATCATTTGTTGCCGGAGTTCGGCGTGGTTGTAGATTTCGCCGTTGTATACGATCCAGATGGAGCCGTCCTCATTCGAGAGAGGCTGATGACCGGTTTTGATATCGATGATGCTGAGGCGACGCATAGCGAGACCGGCGCCATCGGAGACTAGCATACCGGCATCGTCGGGACCACGATGTACGATCTGCTGATTCATTGCGAGCAGCGCCGCGTCGTTGGCGCGCTGATCGGTTCCGACGTGAAAGATGCCGCAGATGCCGCACATATCAGTAAGTCATATCAGTCGATCATCGATCCGGAGCGGGGAGCGGCCTTCTCTGCCGTGGGCCCGAGCGATAGGACTTCAATAACCGAATCTGCTTCCCTGCTTGCCAACTCGCACCAGGATGCAACTTTGGTGCTGGACCATAGGCCCTGGCCTTGCCAGTCAACAAAGGATGCGTTGCAGAGCAGAAGAGACTTCAAACTCCCCCCGCTGGAATGATAGCAGAGCAAGTCGGCGTCGCTGGACCATCCAAGATGGGACCAGGAGCGCGCGAAGGGCATAAACACAGCGCCGGAACAATCTTGATTACAAATGTAACGATAAGCTCGTGCGGCCCGCTCTGCGCCGGTCTCGCATTGCAAGGACGCTAAATCATCCGTTCGGTTTGCGCCGGCAGGTTGCAGGAAGGTGGCGAACTCCGTGGGGAGTGGCCCCGTGAAGGAGTGGTGTATGGTGCTGGCAGGAATTCTGACCCCGTAGGCGGGTGACCACCATTCGTCGCGTAGCTCTTGAGACCAGCCCGGTGCGCCGGACCCGAAAAAGCGCAGGCAATTGCCAAGCTCTTCGGCAGAGATGTTATTACCGTTCAGTGAAAAGTTTGGGCCGAGGTGCCAGGCCAGGTCGAGGGTGCGGCTTCCGGAACCGAGAGCCACATCGCGGATCAGCCAGCCCAGCGCTTTGAAGTGAACGACCCAGCGTTCATGGGTGACAGGTGGCTGAAGACGGCTGTAACCGTTGTGGCTGCCCCTGAAGACGTCAAAGTTGCGGCCAGTAATCCAGCGTTCGACGGTGGTATGCGGAAGGAAAGTCCAAGCAAAGGGGCCGTTGGCTTCAGACTGATCGAGCCCGTCCACCGAGAGCGTGTTGTGGGCGGGGGTGGAGCGAAACCATGCGCGGCCCTTGCCATCGCCGCAATATTCGAAAGTGCCCGGATCGCACAGAAATTCGCAGCCATTCGCTGAAACATGAATGCTGAGCGCATCGGCGTGCCCATGACCGGAGTTGTGCGTGCCCTGTGGCCCGGCATCGATGACAAGTTGAGTCGGCGGATCGTCAGAACCGAGCATTACATACATGCCACTTTCGGTGAGCGCACCTGAAGTGCCAGCGTGGGTGACGGAAGGAATATCGTCGCAGCGGCGAACGGCATCGGGACCAATCAACCAGAGAGTTTCTTCGCGCAGATCTCCGCACGCGGACTTGAAGTCGCGGCGATCAAACAGAGCAGCGCCGATGGAGAGCGGGTCGAGCAGATGTTCGCGGCGATTTCGGCTGGAGTCAAAGACGCGGCCGCCGTCGTCGTCGCCGACGCTTGGTGGCGAGCCTGACTGGCCTAGCTGGCACAAAGCATCGAGCATTCGGATGAGGGTATGGTCAAACGAATCCGGAATCTCGATCTGGTTGCGAAGGGCCAGCATGCGAGCATGCAGGAAAAAGTCGAGCGCATAAACGTGGTAATAGGTGGACTGCTCGAAGTGAAAGCCATCGGGGCGGACTTGCCGGGCTGCCTCTTCCAGAATGATCCGCCAGCCCGTCTGCTGCCACCGGCGCGCGCTGGAGAGCCGGGGACACAGCGTGCCCAGGAAAAATAACGCGACTGCCTCCCCCAGAAGGTGGGTGTTGGGAGAAGTGAAGGTGGAAAGAAAACGCGCGATGCAGCGGGCATTGACGGACAATGCGCGGAGAAGGTCCTGAGGGAACCTTGGCGGTACGACATCGCAACCTTCGAAGAGAAACGAAACCCAGAGCCAGGAGAGGCTGCGGAAGGCGACCTCCAGGCTGGAACTCCAATGAATGCCGATGGGATAAACATTCTGCTCCTGCCAGGAATACCACTGTGCGAAGCATTCCTGCGCAAACTTGGGATTGCCGGTGAGACGATAGGCTTTTGCAAGCACCACAAGGTGCTGGTGGCGGCTCAACTCCCATGTGACTTTGGCGTCGCCGACTTGTGCGGGATCGAAATAGTCGATGCGAAAAGAGGGTTCGCGGGGCGAGCGCACCTGATGAACAGCGTCGAGGTGCCAGTCGATATTCCGTCCGTAATCCAGATCGAAATATCCAAGGAGTCGAAACTTGTGTGCGTAGATGCGCTCAGCTTCCTGAATGATCGCCTCAACTTGTTCGGGGAGGCGGAGGCGCAATTCACGGAGCACAGCGGGGATCTCGCATGATTCGAAAAAGAAATGCCCGTCGGGCGCGGAGACGGTGGGCTGCTCATGGAATGCAGATCCAAGATGGGAGCGTAACAAGTCCGCGCGTTTTTCGAAAGCCTGCCGTAGCCGGGAAGAGATCTCGGCGGCATCCATGGCTCGCAGCCGGGTTGCAGTGTCCTGCCATCTGCGCCTAGGCATTTGCCCTCAAGTGGAAGGAATCCCGCGCAATTGCTGGTGGAGGATGGCAACAATTCTAGGGGCTGCCTGACCATCCCAAAGCGGAGGCCGCCGTAATTCTTGTTGAGACTGGCCCAGGATTTCACGGGCAACGGCGAGGATGTGGTCGGGATCGATACCCACGATGCGATTCGTGCCATGCTCAACGGTTGCAGGGCGCTCGGTATTTTTCCGCAGAGTCAGGCAGGGGACGCCGAGCACGGTGGTCTCTTCCTGTACACCGCCGGAGTCGGTGAGAACAAGCCGGGCGTGATCGTTCATGTTGAGAAAGTCGAGGTAGCCAAGCGGATCCAGCGGGACGACACCAGAGGAGGCCCGCTCTGTTTGGGAGAGAAACCTTCCCAGGCCGAAGCTCTCGATATTCTTGCGCGTGCGCGGATGCACCGGGAAGAAGATAGGAAAGTCAGCAGCGATGGTGGTGACGGCGGTCAGAATGCCGCCAAGAATTTGTGGATCGTCTACGTTAGACGGGCGATGCAGAGTGAGAACTCCGTAGGGCCTCGCACCCGAGCCGTTCTGCCGCAAGTGAAGCTGATCGAGGATGGACGAACTTGCCGCCAACTGGCGATGGCGCAGCAAAGTGTCGATCATGACGTTGCCCACCAGGAAAATCTTCTCGGCAGGAACGCCCTCGTGCCGCAGGTTGTCGATGCCGCTCTGCTCGGTGACGAACAGAAGGTCTGAGATGGCGTCAGTGAGCTTGCGATTGATCTCTTCCGGCATGGTCATATCAAAGCTGCGCAGGCCGGCTTCGATGTGGGCCACGCGAATGCCAAGTTTGACGGCCGTTATTGCGGTCGCAAGGGTTGAGTTTACGTCGCCGACGACCAGCACCGCGTCGGGCCGGTATTCAAGCAGAACCGGTTCCAGGCGCTTCATGACTTCCGCTGTTTGTGCGGCGTGGGTGCCGGAACCGACCTGGAGGTTGACGTCAGGCCGCGGTAAACCGAGCTCGCTGAAGAAACTTCCGGAGAGAAGTTCGTCGTAGTGTTGACCGGAATGGACGAGGCAGTGTTGCATGTCCGGAAAATTCTTGAGGGCATCGACGATAGGCGCGATCTTCATGAAGTTCGGGCGCGCGCCTACCATGCTCAGGATTTTGCTGGTTTGTTTCAATCTACTTAGATTATCCCTTCCATGGTCTTTTCAATCGCATCCACATCGGCGCCAATATCTTTTCCGTCGGTCGCGGCGCCGATGGCGGGCGAAGCTTTTTTGCAGGCTTCATCTTTTTGCCGGCAGAGGTGATATCGCTTGCCGTCGTCGCCGGGCGTGACACGGATTCCGGCGGCCGCAAAATCCTTAACCATAATGTTGCCCGCGGGCCAGTTCGTCCCGCCGACAATTAAATTGTGCGTGAAGCTTGAGCTCTCAAAGCAGTTCTTGAAAACTCCTTCTGGCCCCAGTCTGTCGGGTTGAAAGGCGCAATTCTGGGGACCTCCACCCGCAGAGCCAATCTGGTTGCTTTGATCGGAAGAAAGAATGTTATTGGCGAAGGTGAAGTTTGCCATTTTCTGCGGATTGGTGCTGAGAAAAGAAATGATGAAACGGGGTACCGAGGACGATGTCACGTGCTCGATGCGGACATCGTGTAGCGAAGGCCCGACCGATATGATCATGGCAAAAAGCCCGAAGCCCTGATAATCCTTGCCCCGAACGCCATCGACGAGCACGTCGTGAATACTATAACGCTCTCCACCTGAGCTTGCCCCGCCTGCATCCGACAGGGTATTGGCGATCTGAAATACGCTGCCCACATTGACGATCTTGATGTTGCGGATGGTGACATCCGTCACCAGGCAGATTGGGCACTTATTTTCCTGATTCTTGGGAGTGAGAAGGATGGAGAATCCGGTCTGCGAAAATCCCCCCCAGGAATTTTCCAGCAGATTGTCTTCGAAGAGAACTCTCTGAGCGTTTTTGATTTCGAAATGGTTCTTAACAATAAAAGGACGGTCGTCGGGACCTCCGACGAATCCTGGCTGGCCTTGCATCCAGGTCATGGGTTTGAAAAGGTGGTTGCCGCGGATTTCGATATCGGCGGGCGTGGTCTTTGCCGGACGTCCGCCGAAGATTACATTCTCCCCAGCGGCTTCCAGGAAATTGTTCACAATCTTGAATGGCCCCTCCGGATAATCTCCCCCGCCGGCGGCTACGGTTTGAGAATCGGTGCACGATCCGGTCACGGCTACACAGTGAAAATCAGAGAAGTAAGAATCAACTACCGCGGCGTAGGTGATGGAGGAGAGAGCAATGCCGCGCCGGGTCTCGGTTTGCGCCGTTCCGTGCAGCCAGAGCCGGTCGAAGATCAAATGATGAGCCGTCCCCCCTTCTTCCACTCCGGCCAAAGCCGTGACGGAGGCCTGGGAGGCGGATCGAGTGATCTCCAGCCCGATCAATCGGTAGTGATTGGCTCCGGCGAGGAACATAATCGGCCCCGTTCCAGCCTTGCCGGCAAACTCGATCCTCGCCAGTACATTTCGAGGGTTGCTGCAATGGTAATCGGGGCGCCCGGGCAGGGAAGCGACGCCCGCATAGCACGGCGTAAGACGCATGTCCTCACGGGGCAGGCTCTCATCGGGTGCGCTGCTGCGGATTACGATCCAATGGGAATCATCGCAGGACTTGCCTGGAAGCCGAAACAATCCCTGGAAGACGGCTCCTGCTTGCAGTGTCAGAGTGTCGCCGCACTGGGCTGAATCGATCGCCTTCTGCAGGTTGTCACTCTCTCGGACCAGGTGGACGTGTCCCAGAGCCGGCGTGTCAGCCAATGAACTCTTCACAAAAACGCGGGGCAGTTCCGCGGGCCCATCGAAGCGATCTGAAGATGCGGAACTGGAAGAGGCGATTAAGTCACGCGCACACGAACAGGAAATCACAACAAAAAATGCTGCAAAGAATACCGGACTCAACGCCTTCATCTTCATCGACTCCTAGGAATACCTGCACGACGGGCACGAATTCGATTGTTCAACGCGAGAGTCTCTGGGTGAGCAACCGTGCCCTCATCATAGCACTGGGTGGTTCGAGCACTGGCCTCGCGAACGATCAAAGGACCACAGGTTTGGCTGAAATCCGTGCGCGGTTGACAGGCTCCTGCGCGCCGATCAGAAATTGAGAATGAGCAACGGTCCGGGCCCGTTGCTCACCTCTTAACGGAGAAGTCCATTTCAGGAAAAGCCGAACTTCAGTAAACGCCCGTCGTTTCCGAAACGATGGTGCTCACATCGGCGCCCAAGTCTTTGCCATCCGAACCGGCGTTGTGATACGGACTGGTACTTAGCAGTTGATAATTCCCTCCATTGCCGTTGTTGTAATTAACGAATTGCACCGCGGTAGTGGTGGCGGGAAAGAAGTTACCCGTGGGCCAGGGATAGGCGGAGGGAGTGGCAATCACCGCGTTGCTCACGAACGAGTTCGAACCGAAGCAAGCATTGAAGGTGGTTAACGGTTTGTCGTAATACGCGCAATTGGTTATGCCACCACCCGTCGACCAGACGGGATAGGTTCCAGCTAAATAAATGCTATTGGTGAAAGTGACGTTCGCCATTTGTGGATTGGTTTCGCCACCGACCGAAAACAGGCCCGATGGGCCAAACGCGGTCACGTGATTGATGGAAACATTCTGCAACAGCGGACCGGAAGCGGGGACTGCCGTGCTGACCTGGGCAACTTTTCCGGTACCGTTGTACTTCACTGGGTCGATGTCATCGATAGTGATGTCATGGATGCTGTAGCGTTCGCCATCGAGTGCGGCACCGCCATTATCTGACACCGTGTTCGCGATCTGCAGCCCGGCCCCCATATGACTCATGGTGTTATAGCGAATGGTGACATCCGTTACCTGGCAGATCGGGCACAAGTTGCCCGGACCGTGGCTGGCCGCCTGATTTTTTGGCGTAATCAGGACGGAGAATCCATCCTGAGAAAATCCTCCCCATGTGTCTTCCATGATGTTCGCTTCCACCAGGACGCGCTGCGCATTCTTTAACTCCAAATGATTTTTGACGATAAATGGGTTTCCGTTTGCGCCGCCCACATAACCCGGTTGACCTTGCATCCAAGTTAGAGGCTTGAAGAAGTGGTTCCGGCTGATCTCGATGTCGGCTGGGGTTGTGGTGCTCTGCGCGCCGCCGAAGATGACATCCTCCCCTGACGCTTCGAGGAAGTTATCGGTGATCTTGAAGGGGCCAACAGGATTGCCCTCGCCGCCGCCAACGGCGAGCGCGTCAGTACACGTTCCGCTTATGGAGATGCAGTGGAAATCGGTGAAGAAAGAATCGATGGCGCTCACATACGAACTGCCACCGAGTTCGATTCCCTTGTTGGTTTCGTCCTGCGCCGTGCCGTGCAGCCACGTGCGGTCAACAATGAGGTTGTTGGCAGTGCCGCCAACAGCGACCGACACGAGTGCATAGACAATTCCGGTTCCGGCAGTGCGCGTGAGCTCCAGACCGATCAGACGATAGTGGTTTGCACCCGAAGCAAAAACGACAGGACCATTGCCACTCGATGCTATTACCAACTTAGCCACAACGTTGTTCGTGGAAGTGCACTGAAGAGCGGGGCGGCCGGGCAGCGAGGAGACTCCCGCGTAGCAGGGCGTAAGGCGGCTGCCTTCCGCTGGGAGCGTGGAATCGGCGGCGCTGGTGCGGACAATGATCCAATCGTTGTCATCGCAGCTCTTGGCTGGGAACGTGAATGTTCCGGTAAAGGTTGCGCCCGCTTGCAGTTGAATCGTGTCGCCACAGTTGGCGCTGTTCAGCGCAGACTGCAAATCGCCCCCGGAGTTGACGGTGATCGTGCTGCCGGGCGCCGGAGTATTCGACATGGCAGTTTGGATGTAGATAAGTGGCAACTCCGCCGGGCCATCAAATCCATTGGCCGAACTTGAGGAAACCGTTAGGCTGAAGGCAGCCGTGGCACTCTGTCCGGAAGAGTCGGTCACCTTCGCGGTGAAGGGATACGACCCGGTAAGCGCGGTCATCCCCGCGATCACGCCACTGGAGGCTTGCAGCTGGATTCCGGACGGCAGCGTGCCGCTGATGAGACTCCACTGGTAAGGGGTTCCGCCGCCGCTTGCCGAAAGCGAGACAGAGTAGGGGATGCTGGCTTCGACTGCCGGAATCGCCGAGGTCCCAATGGCCAAAGAAGCCTTGGGCGTCACCGTCACCGTTGCGGAAGCCCGCAAACCGGCGTTAGCTACATTCCCGGGCCCCATGGTTCCCACATCAATCGTATGCGGCATGCTTGTAGGGATGGCCACACTCTTAGCGGTTATGACCACCGGCGTATTCGTGGCTACGCTAGGGGCCGTAAAGAATCCAGTGGTCGAAATCGTTCCCGCGCTCGCCGACCAGTTCACGGCTGTATTTGGAGTTCCGCTTACGTTGGCCGTGAATTGCAGCTGTTCCTGTGACGCCACCGTCGCGCTGCTGGGTGTGAGGGTTAGTGCAGCCGCGGAATTGCTGGTGGAGCCAGCGCTCTGCGGAGCCGCACCACATGCCACGGTCAGGCCGATTAGGCTGAGTAAGGGGAAAAGGACCAGAAAGATCGGGATAAACTTTCTATCGCGAAAGTTTTTTGTAGATGCCAATTGCCCGGCGTCACACATTGAGAATAACCTCAGAACGGAGTTGGGGGGACCGTCGTTCGAGTCCTTAGAAGCAACTTAGAGAAGGGAAGACAGGAAGGGCAGATAACTGGAGGACACGGCCCTGTGAGATCCACTAGTACATCACTGATGTACCCTGTACTTCCGGGTCTGAAAACTCAAGATTTGAAATTCCAAGGCGTCATTCGATCTGTGGGCGGCGATTTGTTCACGCCCGTCTGGACTTCTGGGGCAGATGCCTTTTCAACCGAAGAGAGAAGGCCTTACTCCAGGAACGGGCGCTCTACCAGGAGGCCAGAGAGGAGCGGATTCCTGTTATTGCACAGTTGAAAGCTCCCGAATCCACAAGCTCAACTGCTCTGCCAAGGCTCGATAATGATAGCGGTTCGAAAGCCGTTTACTGATGTCCTCCCGAGAGCGCTTGGGCATTTGCAGCGCCCGGAGCAATCGATCCGCAATCGCTTCAGGATCGCCCGACTTAACCCAAATTCCAGACTCGGTTGCTTGCAGGACATCGGTCAGTGCTCCTTCTTCAGTCACAGCCAGGATCGGGATTCCGGTCTGCAAGTACTCGTAAAATTTCGCCGGCACTTGTAACTCGTGGCTTCCTTGAAATAACAGCAGCAGGTCGGACTCCCAGAGAAGCTGCCAAGCTTGCTCCCAGTTGACGCGAGCACGGAACTCGACGCACTTACTCTGCAGCAGGTCGGGCACGATCTTGGTAGCTTCCGCCAAATGCGACGCATTGATATTACCTTGGAAAACCACTTGGAACGATTCCGCACTCAGCCGTCCCGAACGCACGAGGCCGGCTAATGCTGTCAAAAACGTATCGATCCGGCGATGGGCATAAATGGAGCCAAGGTGAAGAAGAAGGCGCTTCGGGTTCGCTCGCTGGATTCGCGAAGCTGGAAAATCTTCGAATCCGTTGGTCAGGGTCTGAAACCTCGTGGGATTCAACTCAGAGTAACGCCGCTGAAACGCGTGACACAAGCGGTCGGTATTACACAGCACCAAATCCGACGTATGGATACAGCTTCCTTCCATATGCTCCGCTAGTTGATGCCACCAGCGAGGTCTGGTGCGGTCGGGAACAAGGCTCGCCCAGGGATCTCTGAAATCCACGAGCCAAGGCAAACCGAATTTCTTCTTGAGATGACGAGCGACCAAATGAGAGGTCCAAGGAGGGCCGCTGGAAAACACCGCATCCACGTGCTCCTCGCGGAGAAATTGTTCGGCCCGACGGATCGCCGGCAAATACCATCCCCAGTAGCGATCTGGAATCTGCAGCAAGGCCAAGATGTTTTGGCGCAATCGGCTGCTGTCTTGTTTTCCACCGGCTTCTGAAACATTGGTTCCGGAATTTGCCGGACGGACTGAGGACTTGAAGAAACGTTTCATGCTCCCATACCACTCCACCGGAGTGGACATCATCCGCGTGCGCACCACCCGCATGGAAGTAGGCAGCGTTCTACTGGGATCGATGGCTTCATAAAACTGCTCTTGGACGGTAAGCACGACCGGCTCAATTCCGTAGTCCGGCAGATAACGGCAGAGCTGGGCTATGCGAATACTCCCAACCTCCGCTTGTGGGGGGAAAACGTAACTAACCACTAAGATCCGAAGTGGATTCAAGAATTTACCCTTCATGCCCAGAATCAAATTCTGCCGAGCATGTTCTCACATGCTTGTTTTCACAGGAATGAGTTTTATCCTACCGGAGAAAGCCTGAGAGTGCGTACATCTGCGAAGCCTTGTTTCCAAGGTTGATTCCGGGCCGCTGCCGCGTCCGGCGGGTTTTCGGGGATGGTCGCGAGAGAAGCCGCGAGCAGTTCGCACAGATATTTCGAAGGATTCTGTTATCGTGTACCAGTCGAACGGCAACTGAACGGTCTTCCCTAAATACATTCATGCGGACATTTGCTTGCTCATTCGAAAGCCCTTTTCCTGGATCACGAGACCCAATTACAGTAGATCGTCCAATCGTTCACTCGAGCTCACTACTGGCTAACGGATGCTTCCGAAAGACGGCCATCCATGACTGAGCCGGCCTCCGGCGTGGGCCAAAAGAACGCCGATCCCCCGGGCAGCATTCCCCGGAGCCATCGCACGCTTACTCATAAGACAGCTTCGGGCGTCGCCTGGATCAGCCTGTTCCAGATAGCCCGGCAACTTCTGCAGGTCGCCTCGGTATCTGTTCTGGCGCGCAGAGTCCCGCCCTCGGCCTATGGTCTGATGGCCATGGCCGTCCTGATTATCCACTTCCTCGAAACTGTTCGTGACGCAGGCACCGGGGCCGCACTGGTGCGGGAGCGCGAGGTTTCCGACGACTTGGCCGCAACCGTCTTCTGGCTCAGTTGTGGTTTGGGTCTCGGCATCACCTTGATCATGATCCTGGTTTCCTGGCCGGCCGCGCGTTTTTTTCATGAGCCAATGATCGCGACCGTGATGCAGTTCCTTTCCATCGGGTTCTTCGTGGGCTCGATCGGCATTGTGCCCCTGGCAATGTTGAATCGGGAAATGGCCTTTCGCAAAGTGGCGTTGGCGCAAACTGCGGGCGCGGTCAGCGGGACGGTTGTGGCGATCACGGTTGCGCTGGCTGGCGGCAAAGTATGGAGCCTGGTGAGTGGATCGATTATGATCAGCACAGTCACCCCCCTGGCAATATGGATCCTCTCCCCGTTTCGACTGAAAGCAGTTTTTCGTCCCTCGGATGCCCGGCACATGGTGTGGTTTGGGCTGAACCTGAGCGGGTTCAATGTGCTGAATTATTTCGCACGCAATACCGACAACCTGCTGGTGGGAAAATTCCTGGGGAGCGTGCCTCTCGGCTTTTACCAGATGGGTTACATGTTGATGACATATCCCATCCAGAATTTCGCCGCCGTAGTCGCTCAGGTAGTGTATCCAGCCTTATCCAAGATCCAGGACGATCACGAGCGTTTCCGCGCCGCGTATCTGCGAACCTGCCGGCTGATTGGGCTGCTCACCTTCCCGCTGATGCTTGGTCTGGCCGTGACCGCACAGCCTTTCATCCGCGTAATTCTCGGACCACGATGGATGCCGGTGGCTGGATTGCTGCTCGTTTTCGCTCCCCTCGGCGCCGCGCAATCGATCTACACTACCGTCGGCCTTATTTACAACACGCAGGGGCGTTCCGATCTTCAATTTCGTTGGGCAATGTTTGCCAGCGCAATGTATGTAGCATCCTTCGCGGTGGGATTACGCTGGGGCATTCAGGGTGTGGCCACTTGTTATGCGCTGGTTTGGCTGTTGCTGATGGTGCCGTCTTTCATGATCCCATTTCGTCTTGTCGAACTCTCTGGCAAACAATTTCTTCGGACCCTCTGGCCCACCATGTGGATGAGCCTCGCGATGGCCGCCGTAACCGAGGCTTGGCTGCAGGGATTGCGCCGGCTCGGAATTCTGAACGCTCCCGTGCAGTTGATCAGTACCGTAATACTCGGCATTGTGTTTTATTTGGCGCTTGTGTTGACATGGAGGCCGCCAGTGCTTTCGGAACTGGCTGTCATTCTGAATGGCTCGTCTCGTCCGGTACTGCAAAAGATTGCGCGTTATCTTCCTAGCTACTTTCCGCCGCAAAAATGAGGGCTGAGAGGCATGTAAACAGCGGGCAGGAGCGAAGGGTTGGAGCCAGAACGTTCAGTTTGTGCGGTGCTATTCAAGAAAGTAATAAAACATTTTGATGGATATTGTTTTAGACAGGAGCGGTGATTAGGATAAATACATCTTGATTTCCGTCCCGAATCAGGAAAATCTGACGTAGACCAGACGGCGCAAACAGCGGTAAGGGTCTATCACGTTCGAGTCTTCGCTTCCACGATAAACATTTCGCCGGCCGGGCCGGGCGCCCGGCTGAGGCAAGGATCGACAAATCCGGCGCGCTTCAGTGCGACCCTCATTCCCCGCTCCGTCTGAAACGATTCCGTCCTTCTATTTAGGAAGCCAACAGTCTTGCCGGTGCAGTGGAACAATAACCCGTTTGCCATGACGTATAACCGAAAAAGCGTGGGAACCGGTTTTGGGAGGGCCTTATGGAGAAGTTCAGCCATGGTGAAACTGGGGAGATGCAGACTTAGCGAAACACTGCCGCCAGGAACGAGGATGCGGTGAATTTCTGCGAGCGTTTTCTGAATGTTCATGTAGGGGAGAGCAACGGCGGAAATTACACGATCGAAACTCTCATCCTCGAATGGCAACCGTTCACCGGCGCCATGCAGATAGGTTCGGTTGGGAAATCGCACCCTGGCAACAGCCAGACTGCTCTCGTCGATGTCGAGTCCCGTAACTTCATCCGAAGCGTTGACGCCCCATGAAGCAAGCACCAGCCCCGGTCCGCAACCCAAGTCGAGAACTCGCATAGACCGCGCCTCCAGGCTAAGCCAAGATCCTGTTTTGAAGACCGGGCCGATCGAGGATTATATACTCCCAGTTGCGAGACTCCAGTGGTAAGGCTTTTCTTTACTCCACCGATGGCGGAGACGCAGCAGTATAGGGCATACCGGCGTCGACCTTGGCGAGCGTAGAGTTCGTTATTGCCAAATTCGGAACAGGGTTGGCTTCCGTGATCCCTGCCGCGGCTTGCGAGTTGGGATTGGCGACACTTCCACGCGCGGCGGTTAGACCAGTAAGGCAGAGCAAGAGCAAAGGAAAGAGGGCAACGATGGTGGGCAAGGTGTATGCCGAGCAGCGGACGAACTTACAACTTTTCCGTCAGACTAGTCTCGGAAACTACGCTTAAGTATAATTTCGGCAAAGAGGTGCGCTGGATGGTCGAGCTGTCCGAACTTGATCGAGCGGAGATTGAGCGCAGCGCAAAGGAAGCCAGGGGAATTATAGTTGAGGCCCCCAAGCGCGACCAGGTTGAGCGCTACCTGGATCCACCCGCCGACACGGCCTTCCCGCTGGAATATGCCTTCTGGCTGCTGGGCGACGTGCGGGGCAAAACGGTGCTCGACTTCGGATGCGGGGCTGGAGAGAACATCGTTCCATTGGTAGAGCGCGGGGCTCGAGTCATAGGAATTGATATCTGTCCTGAACTGATCGCCTTGACCCGGCAGCGGCTTTCTCTTGCTGGGTTGGAAGCGACGGCCCAGGCAGGGTCTGCTTACGAGACGGGACTTCCAGATGCGTCAGTCGACGTCATCTTCTGCATTGCTTTGATCCACCACTTGAACATTGAACGGGTTCGTCAAGAGATGCAACGCATCCTGAAAAAGGACGGCGCGATTATCCTGAAGGAGCCGATTCGTTTCTCCAGCTTTTACGACCGTCTCCGCGGCCTGCTGCCGGGCCGCGACGATACTTCAGAATACGAGCATCCTTTGACACAGGCAGAGTTTGCCGCCATCAACCAGCCCTTCAGAGCGGACGGAACGCGATATTTCCGGCTTCCTTTCGTGCCCCTGCTGTCGCGATTGGGCGTTCGGGAGCAACCCTGGAAGTTCGACCGATGGTGCCTTCAACACTTTCCTGCCACCTCGCGCTACGCGACTTGCGTAGTCACAAGACTAAGTATGTGAGCGGGATCGGAGAGAATTGCGGGGTCACGTTAGCGGGTTTGCTCGGCGACCCGGAGGTGCGGCTCAACCAGAGCGAGCAGCTCGTCCTTCAGAAATGGTCCGCACGCCAGCAGGCCGGACAGAAGCGGATCGCGGCGATTCGCCGTCAACGTGGTTTTTTCCAGAGTGCTGACAAACCCGCCTGCACTCTGTACCAGGGCCGCGCCTGCCACAACGTCCCACTCGTTCTTGGGAGTCAGGGTGAAAGTTACGTCAGCCAGGCCAGCCGAGACCAGAGCTAGTTTGTACGCTACCGAACCCATGGGGCGGATTTTAAGAGCCGTGTTTTCAAACGGCTTCCATTCCCCGCGTTTGACCTCGCTGCGGCTGGCGAGCACAAGGGCGCCGTCCAGAGTGGTGCGCTGGCTGGGCTGGGAAGGCTTGCCGTTGTACGTGACTCCTGAGTCGATGGATCCCAGGAAAGTTTCGTCAGTGGCTGGATTGTAGATTCCGCCGGCCACGGGACGGCCGTTCTCCACAAACCCGATCGAAGCACAGAACTCAGGGATTCCCTTGACGAATTCGCGAGTGCCATCGAGAGGATCGACCACCCAAACCCGCGATCGTTGCAGGCGGATGGGATCGTCCACGCTCTCTTCGGAAAGCCAGCCTTCTCCTTCGCGCAGCAGTTCCTTGCGCAAAACTGCATCGAGGGCGCGATCGGCTTCGGTTACGGGATCGTGCCCGATTTTGTATTCCGTTTCAATCGCTCCCGGAGTGAAGCGGGCAAAAACCGCGCGGGAGGCTTCGAGCGCGGCGTGAATGCGTTGCAGTATTTGCACGTAGGAATTCGAATTCATAATCTCTCTCTAATTTAGTTCTCAGATCTCAGTTTCGTGCAGCGATGTTTGCTGAGAACTTACAACTGACAACTGCTTTCAAGCCATCAGCATGCGCGCGCCCGTCGCCAGCAATACCGCGCAGAGAATGCGCCTGAGCCACGGAACTGGCACCCGCGTACTCAGGTAAGAACCGAGCAGTCCCCCCGGGACCGAACCAATCAAGAGCGCGCCGACCAGCCGGATATCGATATTATGGTTTATCTTGAAGTGGAGAAAACTGGTTACACCTGTAAGCAGCAACGCATGCACGATGTCGGTCCCCACCATGACCTTCGGCTGAAAGCTGTAGAACAACAAAAGCATCATCATGACGATGCTGCCCGATCCGACCGAAGTGATGCCCACGAGAAAGCCCGCCACCAGGCCGATCAGCGCCATCCAGGCGAAAGACGTCATGGTTGGAGGCTTTGCCGCGGCCCGGTCTTCGATCTTCTTCTGAAAGAACAAGAAGGTCGGGATGCATATCAGCAAAATCCCCACTGCCACGGTGATAAAGTGGTTCACACCATCGCCATGCAATTTGCGCAAATAGTGTAGAAAGCTCACGCCAAGAAACGATCCCGGCGCGCTCCCTCCAGCGAGTGCCAGGACCACCTTCCGCCGAACTGTGCCCTTGCGCAGATGGACAATACTGGCGCCGATCTTGGTCACGAAATTGAAGAGCGCGTCCGATCCAACGGCGCTCATGGCAGGCACGTGCAAACCGAAAATCAGGATCGGAAGCAGCAGAACGCCGCCCCCGACTCCCGTCATTCCGATGAGAGTTCCAACTCCAAATCCGATCAGACTCTTGATCAGCAGATCCATGACGAAACCGGTTTCAGCCTTTCAATGACTTGCGGCGACGGCGTTTAGGCCGACTCCGCGGCTGTTCCGATAAAGCCTTCCCGCTCGAGGTGCAGAATAATTTCCTGCGCCGCCTCTTCGGCCGACAACTCGCCGGTGTTGATGACGACGTCGGCGTCCGTCGGAGCTTCGTAAGGATCCGAAATGCCCGTGAATTCTTTGAGAATTCCCGCGCGCGCCTTGGCGTAGAGGCCCTTGCGGTCCCGTTGTTCGCAAACTTCTACGGAGGTGGCGATGTGCACCAGAATGAAGCCTCCGTAGGGCTCGATCATCTGCCGGACATGTTTGCGCGTAGCATCGTAAGGCGCAATGGGCGCGCAAATAGCGATGCCACCGTTCTTGGTGATTTCCGAGGCCACATACCCGATTCGCCGGATGTTAATGTCGCGATGCTCCTTCGAGAAACCAAGTTCGGAAGACAGGTGCTTGCGCACCAGATCGCCATCCAGAAGCGTCACCGGGCGCCCGCCGGTTTCAAGGAATTTTGTCAGCAACACATTCGCGATCGTCGACTTACCGGAACCCGAAAGGCCGGTGAAGAAAATGGTCACGCCTTGCTTGTGACGCGGCGGAAAACTCTTGCGCAATTCCGCCACAACCTCCGGATACGTGAACCACGCGGGAATCTCGCGGCCCTCGTTCAAACGCTGGCGAAGTTCGGTACCAGAGATGTTCAATACCCGGTCTCCTTTCTTGACTTCGTCGTCGGGAACGTATCTGTCCTGGTCCTCGAGATAGACCATCATATTGAAAGGAACCATGGTGACGCCGATGTCGGCCTCGTGTTTTTTGAAGACCTCCTGTGCCTCATACGGTCCGTAGAACGGCTTGCCGTCAGTGTCTTTGCCCGGTCCGGCGTGGTCGCGGCCTACGATGAAATGCGAGCAGCCGTGATTCTTGCGAATCAATGCGTGCCAGATGGCCTCGCGTGGTCCGCCCATGCGCATGGCAAGCGGCAGCAAGGAAAGTTTCGCAGTCGACTGCGGGAACTTCGAGAGCAGCAACTGATAGCAGCGCACCCTGGTGAAGTAATCGACATCCCCCGGCTTAGTCATGCCGACAACGGGATTGATCAGTAGATTGGCTTCCACCTGCTTGGCAGCGCGGAACGCCAGTTCGACGTGGGCCCGGTGCATAGGATTACGCGTCTGGAACGCCACTACGCGGCGCCAGCCCTCGCGGGCGAACTCGGCGCGAACTTCGGCCGGAGTCAACCGCAAGCTGCGAAAATCGTAATGCGGAGGGATCTGCGTACCTTCGATTTTTCCGCCAACGTACCATGGATTCGCTTTGTTGATGGTGTAATCAGCGCCCGGATGGGCGGCGCTAGTGCTGGCGAACACGGCCTTAGCTTCGGCCTTGCGATCGGGCTGCCAGACATCTTCCACATGCAGGACGCCCAGCATGACGCCTTCGGGATCGCGTAGCGCAACTTTGCTGGTGCCTGGCGCGAGTTTCTTAGCGAATTCCTCAGTCACGTCCAAAGTGATGGGCATCGGCCAAAGAACGCCGCTGGCCAGCCGCATATTGTGGCAGACGCTGTCGTAATCGGCACGGGTCATAAAGCCCCGGAGCGGAGAAAACCCTCCGGTGATCAGCAATTCCAGATCACAAAGTTGGCGCGCGCTGAGATCCCATGAGGGCCATTCTTTGGAATGAGCCTTCAATTCGGCATTTCGTTCTCGTTGAGCGATGAGGTTAATCAGTTCGCCGCCGTGGGGCGGGATGAGATGGCTGGTCGAAGCGGTCAAGTGCGAAGCCTCCTAAGGTCTTATTGTCTATTACCTTTATCGTATTAAACTGGATTCCTTCCCAGCTCTTGCCGGGGCGGAGCGAAATCGTTGCAGATGCTAAAGGGAGAGGAAAGCCGCAAAAAAACTTTACTCAACAGAGTATCACTTCTTTGTGGTTGTGAGAAAGCCGGTTTTATCTCCTGGCGAATAACTCTGTGAAGCAGCACTTAGAGGACCCTTATGCCTGGTACGTCTTTGTCTAAATACATGAAACATAACGGTCTTAGTCTAGGGCCGGCCGAAGCCGAGCCGAAGAGTTCCAAAATGTGAAAAATATTGCACCCACGGTCCGAGCAATTCCACCGCAAAGGCTTAGAGGAGGGAAGGGATGCGATCTCTAAGACCAATGGTTCAGATTCCAATTATGCCCGCGCACGCAGAGAGCGGCGTTGTAGCCGATTCCTCCGGGCACCTCTCGCAGAAACCAGCGGTCCGCCTCTGCAGAATCTGGCCGCGTCGCCAGTAACAGGCTTGTCTGCAACGGTTCCAGGGACACGTCAAATTGGTTCAGAGGAAGCGATAAACCATCCCCAGTTGCCTTCAGGAAGGCCTCCTTGCGAGTCCAGCAGCGGAAAAAGGCGTCGACTCTTTCTTCTTTGGGCAACGCGGCAAGTTGCGTCTGCTCGTGTGCGGAAAAAAATCGTTGGGCCATGGGTTCTACATCAAAATCCCGGCGGATCACTTCCACATCCACGCCAATCTCTCGTTGCAGCGTAAAAGCATAAAGCCCAACGCCTCCGGAGTGGGAGACGTTGAACGCGAGGCCGCTTGCGGCCTGAGTCCCCGCGAGCGA
This sequence comes from uncultured Acidobacteriaceae bacterium, assembly GCA_963818865.1. Classification (GTDB taxonomy): domain Bacteria; phylum Acidobacteriota; class Terriglobia; order Terriglobales; family Acidobacteriaceae; genus Sulfotelmatobacter. Next base: position 617,214 of record CAWFTQ010000004.1, on the reverse strand, counting down.
AGGCTTTTCTTTCTGGGAATAAGAAAAACTCAAGTCGGCCGGGTTCGAGGTTAAGTATGCCGCCAGGATCGTGCGCAACATTGCGCGCGAGGCAACGTAGAGTTGACGATCCCTATGAAAATGAAACCGGGCGGCGCGCGTTTTTTCGTCGGGAGAAAGCACTCCTTGCCAGCGGGTTTCGTCGCCACGAATCGCCTCCAGATCGACTCGCCAGAGTTGTACTTCATCTTTGGGAAGTGCGAGAGTTGCATCGATCTGGAAGTTTGAATCGGTAATGTTCATGGTCTGGCTCATGGGTTCGCTTCATCCATAATATCGGTCGGCCGAAATCAGTTGCAGTGCAGACGTCCATTGCGGACTGGCATGAACTATCTGTGGGAGAGTTGCACGCGCTTCAGCAGCACAGAGGTGCGTCCGTCGATTAGTTCTACATTGCCGGCCCGGTTATAGTATGGATACCCGAGATTCCTTGCCAAGGTTCCGGAGTGATGGTTTTCAGGGGCCGTTCAGAGTATCGCTGCCGGGAATCCAGCAGCAGTCCGATCCGAAGAGGAGGACGATCGGCGGAAGAAATTCGGTAATAAGAGTTCGGAGCTCGAACCATTGCTACAAAGGTACTAGAAAAACCGCGCTGGAAACCACAACGAGTGCCGGCGTATTCTCGCCAACGGATTACGCCGGTAGGTTCGTGCTTTTGTTCGGCTCTCAGTTCTCGAATGTGCGGAATGTCAGCCGCACCGGAAGTAACCTGTTCACGTTACCGTGCGTAGAACCTTCTGCCGGGAAACGTGTTCTAATTAATAGAAGCACCGATTAATAGAAGCACCGAAAGGGCATTCCCGAACGGGAGATTTCCCATGATCAGGTACAGGATCGGACTTTTGTTGGCACTGGAAGTAGCGGGGGTCTGTCTGGCCGCGTCCCAGACTTCTCAGGTTCGCTCCTCTTCTCAGGTTCGCTCCTCTTCCGCCAAGTCGAGTTCAGATCCTCTGCAGGCCGCGACCAAGCCGCTGACCCCGAAATCCGCAATGCCGTCGAACCACAAGTCATCGGCGGCTGTGATGCCCACATCGACCAATCCCCTAAAAACCAACTCCGAACTCAGCCGTGTGGAACGGGAGAAGATTAACACTGGAAGTTCCCAGAGCACCGGTAAGGGAGCCGTTCCCAAGGGCAATTCCCTACCGAAGTCCACCGAAGGGAGTCCGGCAATTGACTATAAATATCAAAAGCCCCCGGGTGGGATGAAGGCGACGACGCCTAATGCCAATTCCAGGAACTCAAGCACACCTCGCGTTACTAAGAAAAATTAGGCTGAGGCGCATCAGGATCGCCTAGACCACGGGCGGCAACTTGCCGGGAGCGGTGCGAGCCGCCGGAGGCGATGTGTCCGCTGGCATGGTCGCTTTCTCGCGGGCAACCGCGGGTTCTGTGATGCAATACTTTAGCAGGCACCAGAGCGCGCGCACTCCGTCCTTCCAGTGAATTTTCTTGCCCTCTTCATAGGTACGGCCCCAATAGCTGATGCCGACTTCGTAGATGCGCAGCTTCCGCTTGGCGATCTTCACCGTGATTTCAGGCTCGAAACCGAAGCGCTCTTCTTTCAGAGGAATCGATTGAATGACCTCGCGACGAAAGGCTTTGTAACAGGTCTCCATATCGCTGAGGTTGATGTTTGTGAGCGCGTTGGAAAGCAGGGTGAGGATCCAGTTGCCCACAGAGTGCCAAAAGTAAAGCACGCGATGGGGACGGCTGGAAAGAAAGCGGGAACCGTAAACCACATCGGCGCTGCCTTCGATTAGCGGTTCCAGCAGCACGGTGTACTCCGCCGGATCGTACTCGAGATCGGCGTCCTGGATGATGACGTAATCCCCGGTGGCTTCCCGAATGCCGCGGTGCAGGGCCGCGCCCTTCCCCAGGTTCTTAGGCTGAAGCAGAATTCGAATCTGGGAATGCTCCGCCTGCAATTGCGCAAGAATCTCCCGGGAGCCATCGCGGGAACCGTCATCCACGCAAATCAATTCGATCTCCAGGGCAACCGAAAGCACTCTCTCCACCACTTGCCGCAGCGTGGCACGTTCGTTGTACACCGGCATGACGACGGAAAGCTTCATTGGTTTGAATCGTAGTGTAGCGGAAGAGTGCGCAAATCCAAACTGCGAGGTCCGATCCTCTGAGCGCGACCACGAGGGTCATTGCGTTGTTAAACGTTTGTTACTTCTTGAGATAGAGCGGAAACGGGCCCATTTTGGTTATCTACGTGCTCTAATTTAAGTAATGCTGGGGATCGCTCCGAAAGATGTAAATTCTTCAGGGTTTATCAGTAGTACACAGTAGTTTTCTCCTAGGGTGTTTACCTGAGATGAAGGTGGCTTGGCGCCTTGTCCAGAACAAAGTTCTTCTGACGGAGCGGGCGGTCGGAACATGTGCTGCTCAGTCGTCCAAGACCAAGACCTTGCGGGATCCCAAACCTCACCGCGTCGAGGAAACGTGCGGGCTGCGTGTATTTTCGCGCCTAAGTGAATGCAGTGCGCAGCCGTTCAAAGACCAATCGCGCGGCGATGGGAGCCTTCGCCATGCGCCGGCTTCTGCAGCCGCGAATTGCCTGTGGAAATGAATGTTATTCAATCACATTCATTACGGCCTAAAAGTGGCATAGTAGGTGCTACCAATTATGGAAAGACTCCAGTTGTGCAAAATGGGGCAAACCAATTTAGACCAGGGGGCAGGGGAAAGTGATGAGCGAGCAGTCCGTTCGGCTAGGACCGCGCGAACAGCAAATAGTCGAATTGCTTTTACAAGGCTGTGACAACGCCGAAATTGCCAAACAACTCAAAATGGCTCGCAGAACCGTCAAGGCCCATTTCAACCGGCTTTTTCTTCGTTTCGGAATTACGGACGGAATCAAGCGAGTAAAACTCGCAACACTCTTATATCGGAGGCAATCATGTTCCCATACGAACGCTACGGAAACCGCACCCCGAGCGAGCGCGAACGCCGCGTCATCGAACTAGTCGCCCAAGGTTTGAAGAACCGCGACGTGGCGCAAGCCATTGGCACGACCGAGCACGTGGTAAAAAATTATCTGCGCGTGATCTACGACAAGCTCGGGCTTTGGAACAGAGTGGAATTGGCGTTGTGGTACGAATCGCGCAGGCCGGGCACCGGACTTTCGTCAGGCGTCGCCTGAGTACGGCGGGCGATTGCCCGCCGCCACTCGCTACCGGCAACCAAAGGCTTGCAGGTTGCGAAGTCGCTCGGCAGCCGCCGTGGCGCCCTTTCGGGCGGCCGCGTCCAATAACAAGCGGGCTTGATCGCAACTCTTCGTTACTCCATCTCCGCGAAGGTATAAGTCGGATAATAGTAACGTTGCGGCCGAGTTCTGCTTGGCCACGGCCTTCCACAGCCACGTGGCCGCTTCTCGGCTGTCTCGCGCCGTGCCAGGCCCGGCATTTAAGTATTTTTCCGCAGCGGCTAGTTCTTCGGAGCCATTTTGTTCAGCTGCGCTGCCGGCTGGATTTACGCTCACAGAGACGGTGCGAGCAGCCGGGCGCCGGTCGGCCCGGCGAGCGTCGTCCGGACGTGCCTCAGTTGATTCCGGACTTTGCGGCGTTGCGGCTGTTCGAGCAGGTTCTGCTGTGGCATCGGCTTTGGGGACAGGCTGCGGCGGAGGCGCCGCGGGCGGCTCTGTCGCTGCTGCTGGTTCTGATTTCGCGGCCGGTACCGCTTGTGGCAGCGCCGACGGTGCGGTGCCGCTACTCCAGAAGGCTGTGTTGCTGCGCCATGTCATGTAAACCAGCAGACCAAGAAGGATAACCACCACTGCTCCGACATAGATTCTGTAACTATGAGAAGCAGGTTCGGACTGATACTCGGAGAGCATGCTGAATTCCGCTCGACTGTTTTCCGGCGGCGGCCAAGTTAGGTTCTGCCGTACCTCACTTTGCTCCGCCTCGTGGTAGTCCGAACCAACGGCCGATTCAGCAGGCGGTTCCAGTTCGCTCTCCGGATGCCCGCTGGAAATCGAGCGGGATTGATCCCAAGTTTCTGTGGCAGTCGGCTCTGTCTCTGCGAATCTTTGCGAAGGATTCTGCCACGCGATTGCCAGTGGCGTTCCACACATCCCGCAGAATCTCTGCCGCGGAGCGTTCTTGTGTCCGCAGGATTCGCAGACGATTGGTTCCTGGATCGCCGATTCCTGGATCATCGGTTCACAGACCATCGGTTCGCAGATCGTCGATTCGGAGCTTATCGGTTCAAAGATCGCCGCTTCGGAGACGCTCGCGTGTTGCTCGAAGATGTTAGCTGCTTTCGGGCGTGGAATCTGATTTCCTTCTTCCTTCACTCCCTTCCAGATGCGTTCGTCGTTAGGCCGCTGGGACGAACCAGGCTCAGTCGTGGAATTGTTCGCCAGCTCTCGAACCAGGTCAGATACAGCTTGGGCGCGCTTCTCCGGCGGACTTGTGAAATACACTTCTGCCCACCGTCCCATATGCGCTGCCAGCAAAGGATTGAGCAGGGGATTCAGCTCAGGGTCGGGCAAGATTGCCGCTTTCGACTCGTCTGTCGGTTGCGCCACTGTCATTCTCCGGAAAGAGCGATAGGTATGATTGCACTCCCGGCGAACAAGGTTGTCAATTCCCTTGCCGAAAATGGGGATCGGAAGGGACCCGGGGGGCAATCAAATGCTCAATCACATGCCTTTCGGGAAGCGGGTTCGAACTGGTCGAGCTGGGCATCGTGCTGACTGGAGAACTTGCCTTTCGGCGTCTTGCCATAAAGATCGGAGCCTGGGCAATAGTAAAGGGCGGTGTGTAAGTCAATCCATACTTGTGTATTGGGATTTCCTTTGTATTCTGGAGACTCAGGAGCTTCGGCCAATCCAAAATCGATCAGTAGTTTGTCGAACATGGATAGATCGGCGTCTGCCGGCTTGCGCCGGGTCGAACTCCCGGAGGCTGTGGGTCCGGCACCAGTCGCGCCCACCGAGTGATTCGACAAAATTCCCCAACGAATCACAATTAGCACCAAAATGACCGCAACTGCGAGATAAAAATCACCGCGCCGGGCATGCCAGAAGCGAGCCAGTGCGCTCGGCGAGCGGGTCTCGGCCAGTGCTTCCAGAAAATCACGAGCTTTCGCCGCAGAGCTCCAAGTCACGTCCTGTTCCAGCGACGCCACCAGACTGGCGGGAGAAGCTTCAAGATCGTTTCTTCCCCTCTGCAGTTCGAGGGATGCGATCTCTCCGCTGAATCCCTCCGCTTCGCCCGTGACGACTGATTGCGCCCCCTGGGCATCCTCCTTCGAAACGGCGAGGGGGAATGGTTGAGGAAAGTGAGCGTCTTCCTCGGTTGGTTCCGTCGCCGAATTCCCGGTCCGTTCATTCTGGTGCGCCGCAACCCTGCGGACGGTTCCGTTGGAAGGCGAAGAACCTATCTGGCTGGCTTGTTGCATGTGCAACGCTGACGCTAGCTTGCTCTGGGTGCTGCCAGGATCGCCTTCACCAATGCGCGGGGCGCCGCACTTACCGCAAAACTGTTCGTCTTCGATCACGTTGCTTCCGCATTTCCAGCACACAGAGCTCTCCGCGCTCACGGCCGGTGCGCCAGCGTTGTTGCCTGCGGTAGCGGAGGACTGATAATTAGCCTGACCATCTGCCAGAGCAGCCAGATTAGGCTTCAGCTTTTCGATTGCGGCCAACATCGAAGAGCGTTCCGCCGCCATGGACTTCTTTAGCGCCGACCCGGCTCCGCGGCCGATCGCTTCGGTCACCAGTCCCGCCATGAGTTGGCAGGTGTGAATGTCCTGCTCGGCGAAGCCATTCAAGCGGTCGAAGTAAAGTTCGAGCGCTCCTACAATATTGCCATCGTGATAGACCGGCACTGCGACCAGCGATTGAATTTCGCGCGTGCGGCACAAGTCGGGATCGAACAGAAACTCAGTATTCACATCCGGCGTCCGCAGGACTTGACCAGTACGCACGCAGATGGCGCAGATCGCCGTCTCCAGAGGAACTTCGCTGCCCACAGGCAACGCTGGCGCCCCAGCTCCGGCACGGTACTTTACGGTTTTACCCTCCAAAATTCCAATCGCCGCGCCACTGGCGTTGGTGATACGCGCGATTCTCTCGGCGACCACGGCCATGGCCTCGTCCGATTCCAGATGCCGAATCTGAATCTGATGCTGCGCTTCGACAATCTCGGCCAGAGTGAGCGTGTACTCGGGGTTGGGCCGCGAGCTATCTTCCGTGCGACGCGCGCTTCGTAGCAGCGCAGCTTGGGTTTCCGCTTCTTGCTGCCGAAGTTGCTCGCTGTGCAACTCCAGGCTCTCTTCCATCTCCCGCATTTCTCGATTGTGTTCCTGGAGCACGTAAGCGGCTTCCAGCAGCTTTCCAAAAGTCTGCTCGTCGAGAGCGGGTTTGTTTTTCGCGTCCGTCACGATGCTCAGTGCCGCCAGCAAGGCAAAAATCGCCCAGCAAACACCAACCCTATTCTAGAGCAATTCATTCGTCAAACAACGCTCAATCCTGAATGTTCAATCGTGAATGTTCAACCCTCCCGGCATCCCGCTTCGCGCCTTGAACATAGATTCAGTCCAAATCAGGCGTATTCAACGGGTTAAATGGGATCTATCAGCTGGCAATCGAAATCTGCGACTGTCAGAGGAAACGTTACTCTAGTAAGTGGGTGGCAAGCTTGCTCACAGGTATCCTCCCCCACCTTCACCCGGCCAGGGAAATCTTGAACCTATTTTCACCTTTCACACCATTCATTCGGCCTTAAAATACGACAGCCCCGATTTGCGGTCGGGGCGATTGGTGCTGCCGAAGCCTCGAAGGTAAGTATGGCAGCACCCCCGAACACGGCTCAACGCAAAATTTGCGTGCGGGGGAGGTGTGTGTGGCATGGATCTGGCCAGGACTTAACTGGACATGGGACTGGTTCGGGCTCAACTGGACGGACCTAATACTCAACATTATCCTTTTTTCGGTAGTACCGGGCTTAACGGGCGCGCTGGGAGGTCACTTGGCTGCCGACGCCCTACAGGATACCAAACGCGCACCGAGGATCAAGTTGATCTTTTGGGCAATGTTTGTGGTATGGGTGATGGGGACGATATGGCAACAATTTAGAATCGCGCAAGTCGATCTTGCCAGGGATACTAGAAGCACTTGGGCTGACGCAATGGCATTGCGTTCTTTTGCCCCCAACACAACACCGCCGGTATATGCTTACAAGACAACTTCACAATTTGCCTTATTCCATCCTCCGCTAGCCCGAATTAAATTCAGCTTCTTCTCTCCAACGGCTCCCCAAAATCAAGAGCCTACCGATATTTCGGTTACCCAGAACAACGATGGCCTTTTTCATACGAACCTCTTGATAGCAAACGCATCGACACGCGTGGCCGCCGAAAAGCTCGAAGTTTGGATAGACATCTGTGAGCCTTGCGAATTTGCGATGGAGATACCGAGATTTTCTAGGCTGCCCGGTCTGCCCGAGCACGAGCGCTATAGATCGATTTGGCTCTTGAATCCCGGAACCGTTCTTACACCAATCCCAATTTCGCTCAGACTTCGCAATGCCAAACTTCCTGTGAAGGTGGGGCTAGCTCTAAAATACTCGTGTAAGGCTTGTGATCCCGAAGGATCGCAGGAACAAACGATCCAATTCTTGGCACTACCGCCGCCATCTTAATTTGACCATTCCCGGTCACTTTTCCACTTACACCGTAATCTCTCACGACCAATGCTTGCGCGAAGGCGGAATGAAGAGCGCATTCGTTAACCTAGTTTCACTTCTCAACAGATTCACAGTTGCTGCCAACACTGGTGCCCAGAGCTTAAACTTGGCAATCAATCCAGCGAGAAGAGCAAGAACAATCAGGGCACCTGCTATTAGTCCACTGAGTTGGACAATCTTTAACGCTCCGAGCACTACATAACGGGGCTCTAGGCGATAGTAAATCGCTGCAGAAAAAAGAAAATCTCCCGCAACGAATGCGGCGAGCACAGACAACGCGACGAGATTCTTAACCAAGGCCGGCGGGTGCACTAATTCGCTGTCCTTAACGGAGGCCGGAAGAATCAGGGCGAGTATCCGTGTCATCACAAATCCGACAACACACGGCACAGCTGCGACCGCGCTGAGCTGGTCAAGCGGCACATGGAACGCGTAGTACCATAGCGAACAACTGATGAAGGCACAGACCACGAAGGCTGGGAGCGCCCTCGCAAGCCTCGCGAAAATTCCACGAAGACCGCCTGTGTCATACCCTCTGCGATTGCGGTGCTCTAGTTGCTCCATTGTTTCGCTCAATTCCTGCGTCTGAACCAGGGGACAAAAACTGCGACCATCTCCCAGCACAGATATGCGTAAACCAGCATAAAGGCCACCCAGACCGTATCGTCAATAAATCGAAGAGCGATCCTCATGTCCGACGGCGTATCAAAACGAAGGAGGCGATCCAGAAGCCAATGTGCCCCTTTGACGATAATCAGGGCAAAAACCCGCTGGAGCGCATACCAGACGTTGTGCCATAAGCCGCCATTGGATGATTGAGTTACCAAAGTATCACTCGCGTAACGCACCGCGAACAAGTAACGAAAGTACTGGCGGGGCAGATTATACGCGCTTCACTTCTGCGGCGGGAATAGCTTCTCCGGCTTCTTCTTCGCGACCTTGACTTTCTCGCGCTTTAGGGGCTTCGCCTGAAGTAAATTCTGTACGATCCCCTCAAACCTTCTTGCGATCCACCTTCAGACTTTTTCTTGCCATAAGGGGCCCGCTTCCCATAGTTGACAACGGAATCCTATGCGTTACCATGCCAACCGCAGTCGGCAAAAATTAACGGAGGCGACGAGCAAACCGCTAGGCTCAACGGTCTTAAAACCGTCAAACTCCGTTTGCCGCGTCAAGTGCACAATCGTGCCTATTTTCCCTGCTCGGTCGAGTCAGATTTATAGGACTTGGGGGGCAACAGCAACTGAATGCCGAAATAGCCAATGAAATAGGATTGATTACTGCGCGCGGGCTCGAGGCTCCGTCCCGCCATGAAGAGGAATATCACCGGGCTATGAATTTTGTAGCGGCCGCCGACATCGATCGTGGGTTGTGCTCCGGAAGGATGGAAAGTCCCCTGGGAATAGAACTCAATGTCACCTTCGAGTTTGGGAGTGAAATCGTGGCCAAGAACGAGGCCGGTGATCCAGCCGTCCGGACCTTTGTGCACAAACTGATAGCCGATCTCGTAATCCACATCGATCGGGCCAATCTTTTTAGAGAATTCGAAGGGCAGGAGGAAGGATTCGCTGGCGGGCGTGATTCCACGCCTCACCGCATCGTTGGGATTGTTGAGGAAGAGTTGGGGAAAAACCGAAATGTTGAGGCCGGATTCTCCGGCGTCGTAGAAACGCCACTTCACGCCCGGATTGGATTGACCCAGGCCATACGCGGTCCGGGAAGAAGGATTCTGGACCCGTAGCCAGGCATTTTCATAAGTGAGCTGGATGCGATCCCCAATACCGAAATTGATGTCCACATCGGGGGTGTGTGAAACGGATTGATCGCTGTAATAAAAAGGCATGTAGCCGAGATTGATCTCCCAATTGAGATGGCCGGGAGTGCCGGGATCGTTGGTGTAGTAGGGTGGTCCGCCTTGAGCAAATGCGGATGCGGCAGGGAACAAGAACAGGAATACGGTCAAAGTTCGCAGCGTTGACACAGACTTCGCGATAGGGAGCAGAAAGCTGCGCGAAAATAGGTCTCGAAAGTTCCAGCCCCAGATTGAACAGGGCAGGGGCGTCTTGGTTTCCATTCCGGGAAAATATTTTTCTCTTGAGGGCAAATTAAGTCTTACCGTTCTCAGGGTCAACCTCCGACCAGGTTAATAGACGTGCGAAAAGGTTCAGTATCAGGAAAACAAACATCTTACCTTGGCCGCGCCGACGCGTGAGTCCAATGTTGCTTTCTGCCAGTTTTTGCGGCAGATAAATTGGATCGATGCGAAACTCAAATTCTGCGCGGCCCTGGCACCGGCTATTCCAGCCCAATCTGGGACTATCCGGCCTAGCAGCTAGTTTCTGAACATCTCTGCAAGCTGAGGTCATTGTCCCTAAGTGTAAGTACCCGCTCGTCTTACAACTCCGCAATCAGCCAGCGAAAGTTTGGCGAAACGTGTGCAACAGCAGCTGAGTAACGCAGTCAAGCTAAACACCACTCGAATCGAGACAGGGGGAAATACCGTGATGGACCTGAATGGCATTAAGGTTACGCCCAGAGATCAGCAGGTGCTGAATTTGCTGGTTCAAGGTTGCAGCAACAAGGAAATCGCGGGCCAGTTGAGCATCAGTCCGCGCACTGTAAAACAGCACTTGAGGACACTTTTTCTGCGCGCCGGAATCAGGGATGGCCGCAAGCGCGTGAAGCTGGCCATCGCGGCTTTTGAGAATCACGAGGTGATCCAATGATGCCGCGAGAGCGTTTAACTGCCAAAGAAATTCAGGTGGCGGACCTGGTCTGGCAGGGCCTCACGAACCGTGAGATTGGCAAGATCATGGGCACGACGGAGCAGGTCATTAAGAATCACTTGCGAAGTACATTCGACAAGCTGGGCGTCTGGAGCCGGCTTGAGTTAGCGATGTACGTCGCCAGCCACGGTGGAAGGCGCTGGCTGGAAGATTCTGATCGTTCGAACTTCGCATTGGGCCGCATGGCAGCCAGTTAGCTTGCCCCTAGGGGAGATGCTTGACTACGGGTGGAGCTGGGGATAGTGATGACAGCCCAGACTTTCGATTTTATAGGGCAGGGAAACGGTCCAACTGTTGTGCGGATGCTTGGCGCGACGGGCTAACTGCTGCAAAAGGTTTCCGTTGCGTTAGGACGGTTCTGCTTTGGGACGCGGTAAGCTGTTGTAAAATAACAAGTTTACTCACCCACGCTGGCGGCCTGTAAATTGCACTGCCCAACCTGACAGGTAATCGCACTCGCATAAGCGGGATTGCAATTGCAGGTCGCGAGGGCAATGGCCTACAAAGAGATCTTCTGGATGGCGTGCGATTCCACCGAGCAACTGCGGGCGGAATATGGCCCGTTTCATACCCGTGCCGAAGCAGAAGCTGAGGCCCACAAGTTGGGATTCAGCTATTTATTGCGTTACGAGCACCTGCTCGATGAAAACGAAGAGATCCTGGAGGTTCGCTGCATCTTTCTGGAGTTGCCCGGCGCGCCGGTGGCGGAAGGTTCCGGCATCAGTCTGCACACTCGTTGCGCCACCTGCGGGGCGTCCGCTACGCACGATAAGGCCTGGCGTGCCGAAGTCTGGGCGGACATTCACGAATTCGAACACTCACGCCATCTCGTGCGGCTTTTCGAGCATGCGCGAGGCAAGGGATTAAAAGAAATCGGCGGCTGGCGCGGCTAATCCCGGTTCCTCGGGATGCCCGGCTTATACCGACAGTGACAGTTCGCTGGCTGCCGCCCGATCAATGAACCAGATCAGTTTGCCTTCGCTGGGCCGCACCAGTTTGGAAGGATATTTCTCGCCTGGGGCATTGCCTTCGAGAACCTCATGTAGAACTGCTGCCTTGTCGGCTCCGCCAACCAGGAAGGCAACTTGCCGTGCCGCGTTCAAAACTGGCAGCGTAAGTGAGATCCGGCTGGTATTCAGTTTCTCCACCCAGTTGGCCACCACCAGCCGCGACTTCTCCTGCAACGCCGCCGTCTCCGGAAACAATGACGCGGTGTGGCCATCCGGTCCCATGCCCAGCAGGATCAGATCGAAGCGCGGAAATTCCTCCGGTGCCGGGACGAAAAACTTTCGCAGAGTCTGCTCATAATCTTCTGCCGCCGCGGAAGCGTCCGGGTTTTCGCCCGGGATGCGGAAGATGTTTGCCGGCGGAACCGGAACTTTTGACAGCAAGGTTTCTTGCGCCATGCGGTAATTACTCTCTGGATCCGTCGGAGGAACGTGCCGTTCGTCGCCCCAGAAAAAGAATATTTGCGTCCACGGAAGGCTGGTGCTCGCATTGGCTGCGATCAGGGTATAGAGGTTCCTGGGCGTCGAACCGCCGGAGAGCACGATGGTGAAGCGTCCGCGCTCTGCCACCGCTGCCTTAGCGACACGGATCACTTCCTCCGCCGCAGCCTGAAAAAGATCCTGCGGCGTAGTCAGCCTGCGCACTTCGAGGGATGCGCTCACGACGCCCCTGCCAGCACGGTGTTGCTCTTTGTGGCTGCGCACCGAGCCGCCCCCAGCAAACCGGCCTTATCGTTAGTGACAACTTGCACTGGGATGCCTTCCAGAAGCGGTCGCAGCCGGCCCTTCTCCAGAAAAGCGTTCATAAACAATGGTCCTGTGAGCTTGGGAAGAATCTTCGGCGAGATTCCGCCACTGAGAAAAATTCCACCGGTCGCCATCGCTTTCAGGGCCAGATTACCGGCTTCCGCGCCGTAAACCGCAACCCAGAGATCCAATGCTCGCTCCGCCAGGGGATTCGTGCCGTTCAGCGCGGCGTGGGAGATTGCAGCCGCCGCGTTCGACCCGCCAGTTTGCGCGGCGAATCCGGGAGGTTCCTCCGCAGCTCCCTTCTTGCGCAGAAACTCATAAACGTTCACCAGACCAGGACCCGAGAGGATGCGTTCATAACTCACATGTCCATATCGGCTGGCAAGAAACTGCAACAGCTCCACCTGCAAATCTCCTTGCGGCGCGAAATCCGCGTGTCCACCTTCGCAGGCGAAAACCTGGTGTTGAGTTCCGTTCCAGAATAATCCCGCCTCTCCCAATCCAGTTCCGGGTGCGATGACCGCCTGGTTCCCAACCGCCTGCATCACGCTGTTCAGAGGAGTCAGATCCTGCAGGCTTAATTCTCCGATGCCCCACGCATTGGCTTCCAGATCGTTGATCAACAGGGTGGCGGGAAGCCCAATCTGTTTCGCCAGGCGGGATTGTTCGATGATCCACGGAAGATTTGAGGTTTCAACCCTCCCATTGTGTACCGGCCCGGCGATGCCGAAGCAGGCGACTTCGGGCCGCACCGGCAACTCGTTCAGGAACTTGCAGACGATCTCTCCCAGTTCGCTATACTCCCGGCTGGGGAAAACGTGCTCGGAGATGAGGCGCAGATTGCCGTTCTGCGATTGAAAGGAGGCCAGTCGAGCGTTGGTTCCACCAATATCGCCGGCCAGAATCATTTCTCGAAGTTCCTCCAGCGCCGGCCATCGCGCTCTAATAATTCGTCAGCCTCTTTCGGCCCCCACGTTCCCGACGCGTAATTCGGAAAATTCCGCGGGGGCAGGGCCTTCCACAGATCCAATACTGGATTTACCACGTTCCAGCCCGCCTCCACCATATCTGCGCGCTGAAACAGTGTCTGGTCGCCGATCATGCAATCGTGCAGCAGCCGTTCATAACCCGTGCTCGGCTGCTTTCCGAAGTATTGCTGATATTCGAAGTTCATGTCCACTGTTCCCAGGCGCATTACCGGGCCGGGCACTTTGGCGGCGAATTGCAATGAAATGCCTTCTTCCGGCTGGATGTGCAACACCAACTGATTTGGCATGAGATGCTCCACCGAGGTATCGCGGAACAGCACAAAAGGAGCCTGGCGGAACTGGATGACAATATGCGTGTTGCGCGCTGGCATGCGTTTTCCCGTGCGAAGATAGAAGGGAACGTCGGCCCAGCGCCAGTTGTCAATGAGCAGCTTCATCGCGACGTATGTCTCCGTCCGGGAATCCGGCGCAACGTCGCTTTCGGACCGATAGGCGGGAACACGTTCTCCTCCCACCATTCCTTCCCCGTACTGGCCGCGCACGCTCCGGTTAAGCACTTCTTCGTCGCGCATGGGCTGAATTGCATGCAATATCTTTGCCTGCTCATCGCGCACGGCATTCGCGTCAAACGAAATTGGAGGCTCCATCGTCGTCAGGCTGATGAGCTGCATGATGTGGTTGGGCACCATATCGCGCAGCGAACCGGCGTGATCAAAATAGCTGCCGCGACCTTCCACTCCTACAGTCTCGGCGACGGAAATCTGCACGTGATCGATATAGCGCCGGTTCCAGATCGGTTCAAAGATTCCGTTGGCGAAACGGAACGCCATTATGTTCTGGACGGTCTCTTTGCCCAGATAATGGTCGATGCGATAAATCTGCTTTTCATCCGCCACTTTGAGGATCTGCTGGTTTAAAGTCTTAGCCGATTCCAAATCGTGGCCGAAGGGCTTTTCGATGATCACTCGGCGCCAGTGGCCGTCGCTTTGTTCCATCAATCCGTTGGCTGCGAGCTTCTCGACAATCGGACCGAAATAACTGGGAGCAGTCGCCATGTAGTAAAAAACATTTTCCTTGGTTGCGTGATCCTGGTCGATCTTGGCAAGATGTTCCTTGATTTGCGGATAAAGCTTATCGTCGTTGAAATCGCCGGCAAAGTAATAGAAGCGCCGGGAGAACGTATCCCAAAGAGAATCGTTGATGCAGTCGCCGCAATATTCTTTCACGTCGTCCAATATTCTCTTGCGAAAATCTTCGTCCGACATTTGCGCGCGCGCCACGCCCAGCACCGCGAATTCTTTCGATAGCAAGTCGGCCCGGGCGAGGTTATAAAGCGCGGGAATCAACATGCGCGCCGTCAGGTCTCCGGCAGCGCCGAAGATCACCATCACGCAAGGATCGCCTTGTTTGCCAACACGCGGCGTGGCCGCCGTAGGTTTTTCCGCCAATTGAGCCATCATAAGGTCCTCAAAATCGCCGCTGGCTACGCGGTCTTCTTGATCTTCGTCGCAGCCCCGCCAGCCCCTTCTCCAGCTTCCACGTGTCCGCCGAACTTTTGCCGCATAGCGGAAAGCATCTTCTCGGCAAATGTGTGTTGTTGCCGCGACCGGAATCTTACGTACAATGCCGCAGTCAACACCTCCGCCGGTACAGCTTCTTCGATTGCAGCTTGGATGGTCCAGCGCCCTTCGCCGGAATCCTGCACGTAGCCCTCGTATTCGGAAAGCGTAGGATTCTCGGTGAGGGCCATCGCAGTCAGATCCAGCAGCCACGAACTGATGACACTGCCACGCCGCCAAACTTCGGCAATGTTCGGAAGATTCAGATCGTAGCGAATATTTTCCGGTAACTCTTTGCTGGTTGCGTTCTTGAAGATGTCGAAGCCCTCGGCGTAAGCCTGCATGATGCCGTATTCGATTCCGTTGTGGACCATTTTCACAAAGTGTCCGGAACCCGAGGGCCCGCAGTGGATGTAACCTTCCTCAGCCGTGCCGCCCAGCTTTTCCCGGCCCGGCGTGCGCGGAATATCTCCCTTGCCTGGAGCCAGTGTCTTAAAGATGGGATCGAGCCGCTGCACGGCCTCGTCGGGACCGCCAATCATCATGCAGTAACCACGCTCCAGGCCCCATACTCCTCCGCTGGTGCCAACGTCTACGTAGTGAATGCCTTTGCTTTTGACCTCGCCAGCCCGACGCACATCGTCCTTGAAGTAGGAATTGCCCCCGTCAATAATGACGTCGCCGGATTGCATGTGCTGCGCGAGCTTCTGCACAGTCTGTTCCGTCGCACTACCCGATGGCACCATAACCCAAACCGCACGCGGCGGCGTGAGCTTTGCCACCAGGTCTTCCAACGACGACGACCCGCCCGCGCCTTCGCCCGCCAGTTGCTTCACCGCGTCCGCGCTGAGATCCGAAACGACAAGTTGATGTCCGCCGCGCATCAGGCGGCGCGTCATGTTCGCGCCCATGCGCCCTAGACCTACCAGTCCCAACTGCATGTTTCTGCTCCTTAATCGGAAAGTAGCCGGTGGCAGCCTGCCCCGAGCGAAGTCGAGGGTCCCGCCTGGACTTCGAAACTATGCAAGTGCTTTCTGGACTGCTGCCGCTAATGTTGCTAAGCCCGCATTCACGTCACTCCCGAGATGCACGCGCAGTGCACGCCTTCCGCGCTCGGCCAGCACCTGAAAATCGCCACGCGCTTGTGCCGCCTTGACCACCCCGAACGTGTACTTCTGTTCCGGAACCGGCAAATTCAATGCGTCGTCGCAAGTCACCTGCAGGAAAACTCCGGAGTTTGGTCCGCCTTTGTACGCCTGTCCGGTCGAATGCAGAAAACGAGGTCCGAAGCCCAGGCAGGTAGCCACGTGCTTTTTATCGCGCACCGCATGTCTTACTGCCTGCAACTGTTTCTCGTGCTCCTCGTTCATCTGGACATATCCGAGCAAGGCAAAATAATCGCCAGCACCGATCCGGCCCAGATGAGCCTTCAGATATCCTGCGACAGATTTGTCTCCGCCGGCTGCCTTCGCCAGCGCTGCGGCGTTCTTCTGGTCGGTGAACAGTTTCACCGCGCCATCTTCTACTACGGGTTTTTCCGGCGGCAGTGAGCCGGTCTGTTCGTATTGCGACGTCAGCTTCTTAGTGACAATCTTGCTGGCTTCAACGTCCGGCTGATTAAATGCGTTGATCCCGATGATGGAACCTGCAACTGCAGTGGCAATCTCCCAGCGGAAGAATTCCGCACCCAGGTCATAAATGTCGGTCATCGAAATTCGCACGACAGGATGCCCGGCCTTTTCGAGCGCAACCAGTTTGGCTTCGGTCTTCACGTCGGTTGCGAAATCTGTGTGGATGTAAGCGAACACGCGGTCGTTGCCGTAAATCTCAGGCGCCACCAATTCTTCGCGGTCCACGGGGATGATGCCCTTTCCAACTTTTCCCGTCGATTCGGCTAGCAACTGCTCGAGCCATGCGCCCAGATCGGAAATATCGGGGGACGTAGCGATCGTGACTTTATCGCGTCCACTCTGTGCCGCTGTGCCCAGAATGATTCCCAGCACCACAGCCGTATTTCCATCGATCGGCGCCTCCGGGCCGCATGCTCGCACCATTTCCTGCGCACGATCGAGAAATTTCTTGGTATCGATTCCAATGACCGCGGCCGGCGCCATGCCAAAGTTCGATAAGGCGGAATAGCGCCCGCCGATCGACGGCCGGCCAAAAAAGATATGCCGGAACTTATCTGCTTCCGCCACGGTCTGCATCTTTGAGCCGGGATCGGTAATTGCCATAAAGTGGCTGCCCGCCCGATCCGCGCCCACAGCCTTCTTTGTAAGCTCGAAAAAATATTGCTTGAAAATGTTGGGTTCGAGGGTGCTCCCCGACTTGCTGGAAACAATGAAAAGAGTTCTGGCAATGTCGATCTTGTTCTCGAACGCTTTTACCTGCGCGGGATCGGTGGAGTCGAGTACGTGCAGATCGGGATAACCCGCAATCTTGCCGAAGGTCATGCGCAAAACTTCTGGACACAGGCTCGATCCGCCCATGCCCAGCAGCAGCGCGTCCTTGAATCCGGCACTCCAGACTTCTTTGCCCAGGTTTCGCAGTTCTATGGGATGCGCGATCTGATCCTCAACAATGTCCAGCCAACCCAGCCAGTCGGCCTCATCGCTGCCCGTCCACAGAGAAGAATCTCGCGACCAAAGGCGCTTCATCTTGCCGGTCGTCTGCCAGTCGCTGATGGCAGTCTTTACCGAGGCGGCAAGAGATTCCGGCAGCGAAGTTTTCAGTCGGCTCAAGCGTTCTTTCCTTTTTGCTGAACGCTTTTTTCCACCGCGGCCAGCAATTTGTGGAAAGCGTCGGCAAACAGTTTCACTCCGTCACTTGTCAGCTTGGTAGTCACTTCGTTAATCGAGATGCCGGCCTTCGCCAGATCGTCCATCACTTTTTGCGCGCCGGCAACGTCTTCGGTGAGGCTGTTGCGCAACCGCCCGTGTTCGCGAAATGCATCGACCGTGGCCGGAGGCATGGTGTCCACCGTGTCAGTACCGATCAGTTCCTCAACGTACATCACGTCACGATAAGCGGGATTTTTTGTGCTGGTGCTTGCCCACAGCACGCGCTGGGTCTGCGCTCCCTTGGCCGTCAACGCGTCCCATCGCGGCCCGCTGAATATGCGCTGGTAACGCTGGTAGGTCAACTTTCCATTGGCGATCGCAACTTTGCCCAGCAAGCTCCTCAAGAGCGCCTGCTGTTGCGCATCGGTGGCGGTCTTCAATTTGTCTTCGATCATCGAATCAACCAGCGTGTCGATGCGGCTGATGAAGAAACTGGCGACTCCCGCCATTTTCTTTAGATTACCGCCACGCTTCGCCAGGTCTTCAAGCCCGGCAATATAGGCTTCCGCAACCTTCTCGTACACTTCCTGAGCGAACAACAAGGTCACATTGATGTTGATGCCCTCGCCAATCAACTGGCGAATTGCAGGCAATCCTTCCGCTGTGCCCGGCACCTTGATCATTACATTTTCGCGATTCACCGCCTTCCACAAGCGGCGACCTTCGTCGATCGTTTTCTGTGTCTCCAACGCCAGCAACGGAGAAACCTCCAGGCTGACATATCCGTCCCGGAACTCAGAACTTTCGTAAACCGGCTTCAGCGCGTCGGCCGCGTCCTGAATGTCGCGGATGGCAATTTGTTCATACCGCGAAGTCGCGTTCAGATCAGGCTGCGAGGCCAGCGATTTCAACATGTCGTCATACAAATGACTATCGCCGATCGCCTTTTCAAAAATAGAGGGATTCGAAGTCATTCCCCGCAGGCCGTCGTCGGCAATCATTGTTTTCAGTTTTCCAGTCGTGATCAGGTCGCGCCGGATGTAGTCGAGCCACATAGACTGGCCATAGCCGAGCAAGGCCTTAAGAGGGTTGGTACCTTTTGCTGTTTCCAGAACTTGGGTTGACGCCATAATGAATTCTCCTTGAACCGACGGCGGACATCGCTGTTCGATTAAATATGGTCCGATACTCCGTGACCTCAAAACGGCAGAAGCGCGATAGCCGCAATTATTTCTCCGCCATTGCCTTGCGCGCCGCCGCGACTACCGCATCCGCGGTGAAACCAAAAAACTTCAGCAAATCCTTGAGCGGCGCTGAAGCGCCAAATCGATGCATGCCAATCTTTTGCCCCTTCAAGCCAACATAGTGCTCCCAGCCAAACGTCGCGGCCATTTCCACCGAAACCCTTGCCGTCACCGAAGAGGGTAGAACGCTCTCTTTGTAAGCTGCGTCTTGCCGGTCAAAGATCTCCCAGGAAGGTATACTTACCACTCGCGCCTGAACTCCTTCCGCCTTAAGCTTTTCGTAGGCCTCGACACAAAGTGAAACTTCACTTCCCGTGCCCATGAGAATCACTTCAGGCTTGCCGCCGGGCGCATCGGCCAGAACATAAGCTCCCTTTGCCGTGCCCGATGCCGCTCCGTATTTCGTGCGGTCAAGGGTTGGTAGATTTTGCCGCGTCAGCACCAGCGCCACCGGCTGGTGTTGCAATTGCGCGATGATCTTCCACGCTTCCACTACTTCATTCGCGTCGGCCGGACGAAGCACAATCAGATTTGGCATGGCTCGCAACGACGCGAGCTGTTCGATCGGCTGATGCGTCGGACCATCCTCTCCCACGCCGATCGAGTCGTGCGTGAAAATGAAAATTGACGGGATCTCCATCAGCGCCGAAAGTCGTATGCTGGCTCGCATATAGTCGCTGAAATTAAAGAACGTCGCACCGAACGCCCGGATTCCGGAAACGACCATCCCATTCACGCTCGCGCCCATCACGTGTTCGCGGACGCCGAAATGCAGATTGCGTCCCGCATAGCTCCCGGCTTGAAAGTCACCTGCTCCTTCAAACTTGAGGTTAGTCTTATTCGAGGTCGCCAGGTCGGCTGAGCCGCCGATGAGCCATGGAATATTTTGCGCCAGCACGTTCAGCACTTTCCCGGAAGACTCGCGCGTGGCCACGCCTTTCGCATCCGCAGGAAACGAAGGCAGATTCTTATCCCAGCCATCGGGAAGCTCACGGCGTTGCATGCGATGCAACCAGTCGGCCAACTCGGGATATTTCTGCGAGTAGTCCGAAAACATTTTCGACCACTGTGCTCGCGCCTCGTGCCCGCGCTTTCCAATCCCATCTTGAAAATGCTCGCGCACACCATCCGGCACCAGAAATTTGGCGTCCTCGGGCCAGCCATAAAATTTCTTCGTCAACCGCACTTCTTCTTCGCCCAGCGGCTCGCCGTGGGCTGCATTCGTGTCTTGCTTGTGCGGCGATCCGTAACCGATGTGGCTGTCTACGATGATTAAGGTCGGGCGGTCCGTCGTTTTCTGGAAGGTTTCAAACGCCCGCGCCAGCATTTCGAGATCGTTGGCATCGGCGACGCGCGTCACATTCCAGCCGTAACCCACGAAGCGCGTGGCTACGTCCTCGCTAAATGACCAATCCGCGGGACCATCCAGCGTGATGTGGTTGTGGTCGTACATCCAGCACAGATTCGAAAGCTTCAGATGTCCCGCCAAAGAAGCGGCTTCGCCCCCAATACCTTCCATCAGGTCGCCGTCCGAACACATGGCGTACACGTTGAAATCGAAGATCTCAAAGCCGGGCCGGTTGAAATTCGCGGCCAGCCATCTGCTCGCAATGGCTATTCCTACACTATTTCCCACACCCTGCCCGAGCGGCCCCGTCGTCGTCTCCACGCCTGTAGTGATGTGCGATTCAGGATGTCCCGGCGTCCGGCTCCCCAGCTGCCGGAAGCGTTTAATCTCCTCCATTGGAACGGCCAGCTCTTTGAGTACGTGGCCGTTCTCGTCAACTTCGCGCACGCCCGCAAGATGGAGCATGGCGTAGAGCAGCATGGAAGCGTGACCATTCGACAGCACAAACCGATCGCGATTCAACCAGGTGGGATCCGCAGGGTCATATCGAAGAAAATCCTGCCACAGGCAATAAGTTACCGGCGCCAAACCCATGGGCGCGCCGGGATGGCCGCTGTTGGCCTGTTGTACCGCATCGATCGCCAAAGTTCGGATCGTGTTTATGCAAAGCGTTTCCAGTTGCTTGCCGGTCACCACCGCCTGTTCACTGGCTACCATGCGATGCGCGCTCCTCCCAGGGACAACCTTGCGTTCATTGGTGTTGTTCCACTGGCTAGTTTTATTAGAGTTCCGAGGACAGCAAAGGGTTTCAAATACGCCCCGAGTGTATCAATTTCCTCAGGAACATTGTCAGGCGATCTGTGAAAAACGGAGGAAGTCCGCTAATGACGACTGTCAAAACGGCACCACCATCGGAAGTCCACCAAGCGTGGGAAAGGAAGGGAACTGAGCTATTTTAGCAACTGAAGATAGCGGCTTTCGCTATTGCATGCTCGCGTAGTCTCCTGGACATACTTGAGAAACTGGCGGAGATTCTCTTTTTCGGCAGGATCCATTGCGCCGAAGCGGATTCTCACCCCAGCAGCGGGTGCGCTGCGAGTGACCACGCCATTGAGGGCTAGACCTTTCACCCAAATCTTGCCACTCGCAACCCAAAGTCCAATTTCGACTTTGGCGCCTCCGCTGATTTGGGCTGCGGTCTCGACCTGGCATCCACCCAGGCTCGTGTTAGAAAGATTGCCCCAAATGGGGGCCTCGGATGCATTGACACGCAGTTCCACTGCGACAAAACACTTAATTCTAGGATGACGTCTGCGGTCCTGCGCCCAGTTCGAGCTGAAAATGTCGGGTTCAAATGGAGGTATCTTCGAGGTTGCCGCAGGCACAGGCTGCTTTTGCAGCTCCGCTGGCCCCTTCATGGAAGTCGAAGAGCCGCTGGAAGCTTGTTTGATCTCTCGCATGGCCGCCAGCAGAGCTTGATCTCTACGGTCGGGCGGGGCGTCGCGATAAATCTGCAGCAGCTTTCCAAGGTTCCGTGCCAGGTCCGGGTCGGCCAGCAAGCCTGTCCAGTCCGTACCCGTTGCGCTAGATGTCGATTTACTCATGAGGTGCGGCCCCTATCTGATATGGGAAACCAGGCCACTTTTAGCTTGGACCACGAGTCACCGTTCAACAAGGTAACCTAAGTCATGGGGAACATGTCCACCTGGTGAAGCCCGGCACAAGTTGTCCAAAACGGAAATAGCTCTTCCTGAAGCAAACCTGCGATTAGTGCCCCTCGAACAAGACTTCAACCACTCCTGTGGTTTCATTGAGCGCGGGTTCAAACTTCCAGTTGTGTACCGCGTCCGTAGCGGCGCCAATCAGTACCGGATTTCCACCCACGACCTTCGTGGACCTAACGGTCCCGTTGGCGCGAACCACGACCTCCAATTTGACCGTACCTTTGATGTTCATGCGCTTTGCGAGCGAGGGATAGACGGGAGCGACTTTCTCGATTATCTTTCGCTCCAGTTGGTCTTTCGTCTGCGCCGCCCCTTGCAGCATCGCCAGACTGGCCGACAATACTACTAATGCAACGCTCAGAATGCCGGTTCGCCGCATAGGAGTGTCTTTACTCTATCCGTGATGGGGAAAGAAGCTAAGGTGTCGAAGGTAGCGGGTTCCGACCGGACGTGAATTTTCTGTTGTTATTTACTGTGGGCCATCGTTCGGCATCCAAGAAAGCTCTATGGTACCGTGTTTGAGCGGTCTGCCTGCTGAAGCTTTTGCATCGCGCAGCACGATAAGTGAATCAATACCAACGCGTTATGATGTGCATGCAGTGAGAAAGATCATTTCGAAAACTCTATAATGGAACGTTTCCCCGAACTGGAAATGCACCGCCTCTTGCTTTACCCATGCCGCAGTTTGTTTGCTTGGATGCTGGTATCGCTCTTCTTTGCCCCCGGCTTGACGGCTCAGACGACCGCACCCTCCCCTTCCATCTCCCTGCCCGGATCGCAAAGTCCCTTCACCGGGAGCGAACCTGAAGCCATAGCGACTCCGGAAGTGCTGCAACTGACTTTCCAGGACGCTATCGACCGCGGTCTGCGCAACAATCTTGGTCTCCTCCTCTCCGGCGACCAGACCATCATGGCGCGAGGCGAGCGCTGGAAAGAACTCAGCAACCTTCTGCCCGACCTGCAAGCCCGATTGCAGGAAGATGTCCAGACCCAGAGTCTGACTGCCTTAGGCTTCAAGGGCAACCTTTTCCCGTTTCCTCTCCCACGTGTAATTGGTCCCTTCAATTATTTCGACGCACGCGCTTCGCTCAGTCAATCTCTCTTCAACTTTAAAGATCTCGAACAGGAACGGGCCGCATCCGAGCGTTTGAAGTCAGCGCAGTACAGCTATAAAGATGCGAGGGAATTAGTAGTTCTTGCGGTGGGAAACGCTTACCTGCTGGCCATTGCCAGCGCCGCCCGCATCGAGACCGCGGACGCCCAGGTTACCAATGCCCAGGCCCTGTACAACAAAGCGGCCGACCAGCAGAAAGCCGGGTTAAGTCCCGCCATTGATACCCTGCGCTCGCAGGTCGAATTACAAACGCGGCAGCAGCAATTAATCGCGGCACGCAACGATTTTGCCAAGCAGAAGTTGTCGTTAGCTCGGATCATCGGTCTGCCGCCTGGTCAGGAATTTGCATTGACCGAGAAAGCTCCGTACCAGGCGCTGACTCCGTTGCCCGTCGAAGTTTACTTGCAGCGCGCTTATACTTCCCGGTCTGATTATCAGGCGGCGCAGGCGCAAGTTCGCGCGGCGGAACTTTCGCATCGTGGTGCGGCCGCGGGTCGCTATCCCACCCTCGGCCTCGACGCCAACTACGGCGACATCGGCGTTAACCCAGCCCGTTCCAACGGAACCTGGCAGGTGGACGGCGGCATTAACATACCCATTTTTGCGGGAGGAAAAGTTCACAGCGACATTCTGGAAGCCGATTCTCAACTAAAGCAGGCGCGCTCCCAACTGGGCGACCTGCGCGGCCGCATCGATTACGAAGTCCGCAGCGCGCTTCTAGATCTCAACTCCGCCGCGGATCAGGTCGAAGTCGCGCGCAGTTCCGTCCAACTGGCGGAGGAAGCGCTCACCCAATCCCGGGATCGCTTCACCGCCGGCGTTACCGATAACCTGGAGGTTGTGCAGGCTCAAGAGGCCGTTGCCGGCGCTCATGAGAGTTATATCCAAAGCCTTTACGCACACAATCTGGCCAAAGTGGAACTGGCACGTGCCATCGGCGATGCGGAACAGGGAGTTAAAAGATATCTGAAAGGTGAGCATTAAGCGAAATTTATGGAACCGACGACGCAAAGCCCGCCGGCCACTCCGCCGGATCAAGCTGAATCCCGCACCAAACCGCTGCCGGCCACGGAACGAGATTTCCATACTCGCCCTTCCCGCACTTCCAGCCCCGGCTTCCGCATCGCCATCATCATCGGGGTGGTTGTGCTACTGGTCGTTGGATTTTTCGTCTACCGTTACGTCACTAGTTACGAAGATACCGATGATGCTGAAGTCGACGGCTACATCAATTCCATCAGCGCCCGTGTATCGGGGCACGTCATAAAGCTCGATGTTCAGGATTACCAATACGTTCAGGCCGGCGCGCTGTTGTTGGAAATGGACCCCACCGACTATCAGGTTGCTTATGATCGAGCCAAAGCCGACTTCGACGACGCGCAGGCCGCTGCGGCCGCCGCTGGCGTCAATGTCCCCATCACTGACATTAACACCAGCAGCCAGGTTTCAGTGGCGGAGGCTGATGTGACCAGCGCCCGCGCCGGAATCGCTGCCGCCAAACAGCAGTTCGACGCAGCTCGGGCCCAACGCGATGAAGCCGAGGCTAACAACGTCAAGGCCCAGAACGATCTCGTCCGCTACAAGCAATTGGTGGACAAACAGGAGATTTCGCAACAGCAATACGATGAAGCCGAGGCTGCCGCCAAGGCCAGCGCCGCTGCGGTCGTGGCTGCGCACGCTATGGCCGACGCGGCTCAGTCGCAGGTCACTCAAGCTCAGGAAAAATTGGCGCAGGCGGAAGCCAACCGGCGCTACGCCCAGACCGCACCCAGACAAATGCAAGTTAGTCGCTCCAAAGCCGCCTCGGCAGAGGCGCAAGTACTGCAAAAGAAAGCCGCCCTCGATCAGGCACAACTGAATCTGCAATACACCAAAATTACCGCCCCGGTTGCCGGCATCGTCAGCGACCGCACCGTCGAAGTAGGCCAGAACGTGGCTCCCGGCCAGGAATTAATGAAGGTGATTCCCCTCAACGATGTCTGGATCACCGCCAACTTCAAGGAGACGCAACTGCGTGAGATGAAAGTCGGTCAGCCGGTCACCATCGAGGTCGACGCCTACGGAAGAAAATATAACGGCAAGGTCAATAGCATCGCCGGCGCCAGTGGCGCCCGCTTCAGCTTGTTGCCTCCCGAAAATGCTACCGGCAACTATGTGAAGGTTGTGCAGCGTATACCAGTGAAGATCGTGCTCGATCCGGGAGAAAACAAGGACCAGTTGCTGCGCCCCGGCATGTCCGTCGAACCGAAGGTTTGGATTCGGCAATGAGCGCTGCCGCGCCCCCGCTGGAGAATGCCAATGTTTGGCGTCCCGCAGTCAACCCCTGGATCATTGCAGTAACCGTTACGCTCGCGACTTTTATGGAGGTGCTCGACACTTCGATCGCGAACGTAGCCTTGCCTCACATCGCTGGTAGCCTCTCTGCCGGGCAGGATGAAAGCACCTGGATCCTCACTTCCTATCTGGTTTCCAATGCCATCGTGCTTCCCTTGAGCGGCTGGCTCTCGTCCATCATGGGGCGCAAGAATTTCTACATGAGCTGCGTGGCTCTGTTCACGATTAGTTCCTTCCTTTGCGGACTTGCGCCGAACCTGGCGACCCTCATCCTCTGCCGTGTTATGCAGGGCGCCGGAGGAGGCGGACTGCAGCCCAGCGAGCAAGCCATACTCGCCGATACTTTTCCTCCAGCTAAGCGTGGCATGGCCTTCGCCGTTTACGGCATCGCCGTGGTCACCGCTCCTGCCATCGGCCCAACCCTCGGCGGTTGGATCACCGACAACTTCACTTGGCGCTGGATTTTCTTCATCAATATTCCGGTTGGCATTATTTCCATCCTGCTTACCTCCCGCCTCATTCAGGACCCGCCTTATTTCAAGCGCCGCAAGCTCAGAGAAACTACCATCGACTACGTTGGCCTTGGCTTCGTAGCCCTGGGCCTGGGAACTTTGCAGGTTGTTCTCGACAAGGGTCAGCGCGATGATTGGTTCGCATCGCACTTTATCGTGGTCCTTTCCTTGATCGCCGCGGTCTCGTTGATCTTCGTAATCTTCTGGGAGTGGCGGCACAAGGACCCCATTATCGATCTGCATCTTTTCCGTGATCGCACGTTTGGCATCTCCAATTTGCTGATGTTCATGCTGGGATTTGCGCTGTTGGGAAGCACCCTGCTTCTGCCCCTATTCATGCAGACGCTGCTCGGATACACCGCGGAGAAATCGGGTCTGGCGTTGATGCCCGGCGGATTTACCATTATGCTTTTGCTGCCTCTGGTAGGATTCTTGCTGTCGCGTTATAGTCCGCGCTGGCTGCTGGTTTTCGGTCTGGTCATGCTTTCCGGCTCGCTCTTCCACATGACGAGTTTCGACCTGCAAATCGATTTCCGCACCGCGGTCATGGCTCGCGTGATTCAGGCCGCGGGCATGGCGTTTCTTTTCGTTCCCATCAATACGGCGGCGTACGCCTATCTACCGCGCGAGAAAAACAATGCGGCATCGGGCTTGATGAACCTGGCGCGCAATATCGGTGGCAGCGTTGGAATTTCTTTGGTTACAACCATGCTCGATCGCCGTACCCAGGTGCACATGAATGATTTGTCCCGCCATCTCAGCGCCAGCAACCCCGCATTCCAGTCCATGCTCCAGGGTGCTACACAGGCCATGCGGGCGCACGGCGCGAGCGCCGCTTTTGCTACCCAGCAGGCGTATGCTTTGATCGAAGGTACAGTACAGCGGCAAGCCACCATGTTGGCCTATATCGACGACTTCCGCTTGCTGGGGTGGGCTATCCTGGCCATGATTCCCATGGTCTTCCTGATGAAAAAAGGCCGGCCTGGCGGGATGGCGGTACACTAAATTTAGGAGGGTTCCATGTTCCGCCTCATCACCATTGAGCGAGAGTATGGCTGCGGTGGCGGCGCCATTGCCGCTCAACTAGCCCAGCGCCTGGGGTGGACTCTCTGGGATCGCCGCCTCACCGAAGAAATTGCCCGCCTCGCCGACGTCGATGCTTCCGCCGTAAAACGCTGCGATGAGCGTATGGACAGCCGCTTCTACCGCCTGGCAAAAGCCTTCTGGCGTGGCAGCCACGAGCGCAGTTCCCATCTGACCGGTCAGGCCTTCGACACCGATTGCATGATGGCGATGATGGAAGAAATAACCGCGAAAATCGCTAAAGAAGGAAATGCGGTGGTCGTGGGGCGCGGAGCGCCTTACTTTTTGCGCGACCAGGCGGATACTTTTCACGTCTTCCTCTACGCCCCTCGCGCCGAAAAACTGCGCCGCCTGCTGGAGGATGGAGCAACCCAATCGGAAGCGGAAAGTCTCGTCGATACCGTCGATCGCGAACGCGTTGCCTACGTGAAGCACTACTTTGATGCCGACTGGCCCACCCGCTCCCTCTATCACGTGATGATCAACACGGCTGTGGGCAATGAATCTGTCATCCAGACAATTCTGCACACCATGCACCTGATCGAAGGTCAGCCGAAAGCAACCGACTACGATCCCCAGAAAACGTCCACGCCGGTCTAGTTCGCCTGTGTCCGACCCGGCCGTTGCAGCGCCGGACAACAATCCGCCGCACAAATATCAGGACGCGGGCCGAGCATTCCTAACGCTCGCCGCTCAGCCTCCGGATTCATCCGCTCGAGAATCAGTTCGCGAATCATTCCTATGAATTTCGGATGCACGCCTACAGTTTTCGCTCGTACCATAGTCACACCCAGCGCATCGCAAAGTTGCCGCGCTTCTACATCCAGGTCATACAACACTTCCATGTGATCGGATAGAAAGCTGATCGGCGCCAGCACCACGGCCGACGCCAGATTTTCCGCCTTCACCCGTCGCAGGTAATCCAGAATATCCGGCTCCAACCAAGGCTGCCCCGGAGCCCCACTGCGGCTCTGATAGACGAGAACGTCATTCGTATGGCCGATCGCCGCTGAAACCAGCCTTTGCACTTCCTGCAGTTGTTTCACGTAGTCACTTGTATTCGCCATGGAAAGCGGAATACTGTGCGCGGTGTAAACAATCTGTACGTTTTTCCGCACGTCCGCTGGAATGACCCCCAACGCGTCCTGCACTCTCTCCACCGTGGCCTCGATAAAATCGGGATGGTTGAAGAAGGCCCGCAGTTTATCCACTTCCGGCGCGCCCGGCCCAACTTCGTGTTGTGCCCGCGCAATATCCTCGCGATATTGCCGGCATCCTGAATATGAGCTGTAGGCTGAAGTCACAAAACCGACGGCTCGTCGGATTCCATCCTTTTCCATCTGCCTCAGAGTGTCTGCCAGCAGCGGATGCCAGTTTCGGTTCCCCAAATAGATTGGCAAGCTCGGCCCGTTTCGTTCCAACTCCGCTTGCAATGCAGCGATCAGATCGCGCGTCTGCTGGTTGATCGGGCTCTTGCCCTCGAAGTGGTAATAGTGGTCGGCGACAGTGAGAAGGCGCTCGCGCGGAATATTCTTCCCACGCAACACGGTTTCGAGGAAAGGAATCACGTCTTCACGGGATTCCGGTCCGCCGAATGAAACCACTAGAATGGCGTCGTAGTTCATGTGGGATTATTTCAATTAAATTACCAGACGAGCCGGAAATGCAGCTGAAGCGCCGGTTGACCTTCGATCATCTATAACGTCTCACGATCTGCTCCCCATTGCCAAATGCGCTCCTTACTCGCACACCTGAAACCGCATGTTAGGCTTTTGCGGAGGCCTATGGGGACGTCCGAGTGATTCGCCGGATCTTTAAAGCGTTTCAATACCGCGATTTCCGCCTGATGTGGATCGGCGCCTGCACCTCCAGCATCGGCACCTGGATGCAGATCGTAGCCCAGGGCTGGCTCATCTACCGTCTCAGCCACTCCGCGTTTTTATTGGCTCTGGACCAATTTCTCGGCGGCATTCCCATCTTTCTCTTCTCTCTGATCGGCGGAGTGGTGGCGGATCGCGTGGAGCGCCGGAAGATTCTGCTCGGCTCCCAATACGTGCAGATGGCTACCGCCGGCTTGCTAACCATCCTGGTTGCAACCGGCAAGGTGCACGTTTGGCACATTCTCTGTCTTTCCTTCATTTCTGGGCTGGCCCAGGCCTTCGGTGGCCCGGCCTACCAGGCGTTAATCCCAACCCTGGTCGAGAAAGACGACATGCCCAATGCCATCGCGCTGAATTCCATCCAGTTCAACGTCGCTGTCATGGTTGGGCCGGCACTCGCGGGTCAGGCTTTAGCCAAGCTGGGAGAAAAGTGGTGTTTCGGTTTGAATGCGCTGTCTTTCCTGGCTCCTATCATTTCGCTTTCGCTCATCAGCGCCCGCTTCCTGCCGCTAAAGACTACGGAGACTATGTTCGCCAGCCTGAAGCAGGGAATCCGGTTCGCTCGCAAGCAGAGTTCGATGGAAGCCCTCATCCTGCTGGCCTTCTGCATGACCGCTCTGGCCATGCCGATGCGCACCTACATCCCTGTATTCGTAAAAGACATCTTTCATCGTGGTCCGGAAACTTACGGGAATCTCCTCGCGCTGATGGGGCTTGGTTCGATCTTCGGTTCGTTGATGATCGCGAGCGCGGGCAATTTCAAGAGAAAGGGCCGCGTGGCGCTCTGTGCGCTGATCTGTCTGGGTGCTGGGATTTCCGGATTCGCCCTTTCAAAATCCGTACCTCTCAGCGGATTCATCCTGGTGCTGGTGGGCGCTTCGATGATGGCGGTCTTCGCTACCGTAAATTCTCTGGTGCAGTTGATCACAACCAACGAAATGCGTGGCCGCGTGATGAGCGTCTACAACGTCGCCTTCCGCGGAGGCATGCCCATGGGCAACCTCTTATCAGGATGGCTGGTTCCCATCTTTACCGCGCCCGTAGTCCTGGGTGTGAATGGATTCCTGCTTGTCCTTTTGGCCCTCTACTTCCTGCTCCTGCAGCGCCGCATGGCTGCTCTCTGAGTTCTTTGTTCTTTAGCTTGGCGAGCCGAAATCCTAAACCCGGCAAATTATGTAGAATACGCCCGTGGGTAAAGGATCGGCGAAGCGCTGCGATTTCGTTGAGTACGACGTCGAGGCCGACACTGCTGCCCGTCGCCGCATGCGCGAACTGGCTGCGGGACAAAGCGGCGTGCCCGTCCTGGTGGAAGATGGCAAGGTGGTCCAGATCGGCTGGCAGGGCCGCAGTTGGTTTGTGGATGTGGAGTGAGAATGCCCAGCGCTTGTTCCATTCGCGTTCGCGGAGTGGTGCAAGGCGTCGGCTTTCGTCCCTTCGTATATCGATTGGCTCGCGCCAACACCCTCGCCGGATGGGTGCTCAATGGCGAGGAAGGGGTTGAGATTTTTCTGGAAGGCGCCGAGACGGGATTGCTGGCATTTGTCCGGGATTTGAAATCGCAACCTCCGCCAGCGTCCAGCATCACTGACATCGAAGTCCTTCGCGTGGATCCGGTTGGCCTGATTGGGTTCACGATTCGCGAAAGCCATCGGCACGAGCGCCTTACCGTCCGAATTTCGCCCGACCTTCCCGTTTGCCATGAGTGTCTGAAGGAATTGTTTGACCCAGCCGACCGGCGGTTTTGGTATCCCTACATCAACTGTACGAATTGTGGTCCGCGATACACGGTCATCTTGCGACTGCCTTATGACCGGGTGAACACCACAATGCACGATTGGCCGCTCGACGACTACTGCGCCGCAGAATATCGAGACCCCGGCAATCGCCGCTTCGACGCGCAGCCGGTTGCCTGCGCCGCCTGCGGGCCAAGCTACTATTTGCACCGACGCGAGGAAGATGTACGCGGAAGCGAAGAGAGCATCCGTTACGCTGCGCAGCTCCTTAAGAGCGGCAGCATTCTCGCGGTGAAAGGACTGGGCGGCTACCACCTGGTCTGCGATGCCTCGAATCCCGCTGCCGTGGCGGCTTTGCGTGAACGTAAATATCGTAAGGAAAAGCCTTTTGCGATTATGGCCAGAGATCTGAACGTTGCGCGCGGCTTGATCGAGCTTTCTGCCGAGGCCGAAGGACTGCTCCAATCCAGCGCACGACCCATTGTGCTCGCGCCTACGAAATTTGAGCTCACCCAAGTTGCCGCAGGGGTTGCTCCAGAAAATAGCGAGTTCGGTGTTATGTTGCCCTACACACCTCTACACTATTTGCTCTTCGCAGCGGGTGCCCCGGAAGTCTTGGTAATGACCAGCGCAAATCGATCGAGCGAGCCGATCGCTTACGAAGATGAAGAAGCGCTCGACCGGCTCTCTGAAATCGCGGATGCATTCTTGATGGGAGAGCGCCCGATTGCTCGAAGAGTGGATGACTCGGTGGTGCGCGATGGAGTGTTCGGCCCCGTCATTGTTCGGCGCGCGCGAGGCTATGCTCCAGGCGCCGTAGCGAACTTGCCGATTGGGCGGCCGATTTTGGCTGTTGGCGCCGACTTGAAAAACACCATCACACTCGTTGTCGATGGCCAGGCATTTATGAGTCAGCACATCGGTGACCTGGGCCATTACGAATCGCTACGCGCATTTAAAGAAACAATTCAGGATTTAATTTCGATGTATGAAGTAAGGCCCGAAGAACTGCTTGTGGTCCACGATTCACATCCGCAGTACGCCTCCACCTCTCACGCCTTGGTGCTTGGTATTCCGCAGAGTCTCGCGGTCCAGCATCATCGTGCCCATATTGCTTCGGTGCTCGCAGAACGGGGTGAATGGGAGAAGCGAGTAGTAGGAGTGAGTTTCGATGGCACGGGTTACGGAGATGACGGCAGCATTTGGGGAGGTGAGATTTTTGTCGGCAGCATCAAACAAGGCTTTGAGCGCGTCGGGCATTTACGGACTGCCGCACTGCCGGGTGGGGACGCAGCGGCGCAATATCCCGTGCAGGCTGCGGCTGGTTTTCTGGTGCAGGTAGATTCGCTGCCCGATCTAACTGCGTCACCTTTCAGCTTCTCATCGCGCTACGTCCAGGCTGTTGATTTAGTCCAAAAACGTGTCCGGACATTTCCTACCAGCTCGATCGGGCGACTATTCGACGCCGCGGCCGCACTGCTCGGCTTTACGCGTGAGGTCACGTTTGAAGGGCAAGCCGCGATGTGGCTGGAACAACTCGCCCGCTCCGCGCCGGCAACACAGGCGTATCCTTTTCCATATGTGGAGCATGAATTGGATTTTCGGCCGCTGCTTCAATCCATCGTTCGTGACCGGATTCGTGGTCGTTCCCTGCCAGAGATTGCGCGTGCCTTTCAACTTGGTTTGGCTCATGGCCTGCGCGATGCTGTGGTCAGCATTGGCGAACGCTACAATCTTAGTGTCGTGGTTCTTTCGGGAGGCGTTTTTCAGAATGAGTTACTCTTGAAAGATATCAAGTCGTTTTTGGAGGCCGAACATTTCGAGATTTGGACGAACCACGCGGTTCCACCCAACGACGGCGGCATCAGCTTAGGGCAGGCGGCGATCGCGGCATTTGCCGGATTGGATCGAAACAATTAACCATGCACGAGCTTTCCATCGCGATGAGTATTATTGAGGTAGCTCAGGAAGAATCAGACCGGCGTGGCGTTCAGGTAAGTGCCGTGCATCTAAAGCTTGGAGCGCTCTCCGGCGTAGTGAAAGAAGCACTGCTGGGATGTTTTGAAATGGCGTGCGAAGATACTCCGTTGAAAGGCGCGCGGCTGGTTATCGAGGAGCTGCCGGTTCTCATATTTTGCAGAACGTGCGATGCGCAGCGTCCCATCAGCTCCGTCCAATTATTTTGTTGTGCGGAGTGCGGTACTCCATCAGGCGAGATTGTGCAGGGCAAGGAACTCGAAGTGGTTGCACTGGAGATTGAAGAATGGGATCGCAACCCCGCTTAATCGAGGTCAGGAAGAACGTTCTGAAGCAGAACGATCTAACCGCGCGTGCTCTGCGTGAGCGATTCCGCGCGGCAGGCGTATTTGTCGTGAGCCTGGTGTCCAGTCCCGGCTCGGGCAAGACCATGTTTTTGGAAAAGACGCTCACCTTGCTCCGTCAGCATTACCGCGTAGCCGCGCTTGTCGGAGATCTCGCTACCGAGAACGATGCCATCCGATTGGCGCGCAGCCAGGCTCCGGTTAAGCAAATCACCACGGGCACGCTTTGTCATCTTGAAGCCGCCATGGTCGAGAACGCGCTCCAGGAATGGGATCTCAATCGACTTGATTTCCTGTTCATTGAAAATGTCGGCAATCTAGTTTGTCCTTCGTCCTACGACCTGGGCGAGAATCTTCGGCTTGTGCTCATCTCGGTAACGGAAGGCGAGGACAAGCCGCTCAAATATCCGACAATTTTTAATAGCGCTGACGTTGCCGTGGTCAGCAAGATTGACCTGGCAAAGGCGGTCGAATTCGATTGGCCCGCTGCGTATGGTAATGTCCAGGCTGTGCGGCCGGGCATGCTCGTGTTTAAACTTTCCGCTAAGAGCGGCGAAGGAATGGATGAGTACCTCGATTTCCTCAAAAAGCGTTTGCATGAATCACGAGCAGCCGAAGTAATCTGAGCGGGACTATCAGGTTCCATGATTAGTTTTCTATCCATAATCGCGGTGGGATTTTTCCTCGGGATGCGCCACGCCACCGATCCTGACCACGTGATTGCGGTGACCACAATCGTTAGCCGCCAGCGCAACTTACTGAAGGCCGCGCTCACTGGAATTTTCTGGGGCATTGGTCACACCTTCACAATCTTTGTCGTAGGCACTGCCATCATTCTTTTTGATGTAGTCATTCCCGCCCGCATCGGGCTTTCGATGGAGTTTTCGGTGGGGCTCATGCTGATTGTGCTTGGCGGGATGAACATTGCAAGCTTCATGCGCGCGGCGCACACGATCGCTCCGCCCGGGGAGGAATCTGACCTCGTTCATTCTCATGCCCACATTCATGGCGACTTTGTGCACAACCATGCTCACAGCCACGATCCGGAAACCCATTCGCACATCCATCAGACGCCCTTGACCTTGCTTGACCGGTTGTTTGGCAAGATCGGTCTCTACCAGCAGTTGCGTCCGTTGGTCGTGGGTATCGTTCACGGACTTGCTGGTTCGGCCGCGGTTGCACTCCTCATTCTCACCACCATTCGCAATCCGCATTGGGCAATTGTTTACCTCCTCGTCTTCGGAGCCGGCACGGTTGGCGGAATGATGCTGATTACGATGAGCATTGCTTCTGCCTTCAAGTTCTTTGGAAAAAAGAACGAAAACTTTTCTCATCGCTTGGGATTGGCTTCGGGCATATTGAGCTTGGCTTTTGGTCTTTTCCTCGCTTATCAGATCGGCTTCGCCAATGGATTATTTTCGGGCCACCCGCAATGGACGCCTCGATAGAGACCAAACTCTCTCGGGCTCAGTTCGACTGCTTAGGCTGCAAGCCGCGATGGTTGGCCGGAATCGTCGTCTTGTCGTTTCTGCTGCTGATGCCGCGCGTCCTCCTCGCGCAGGAGATTCTCTTAAGGGGGCGTGTCGTCGATCCCGAAGGTAAAGCCCTGCCAGACGCCTCGATCCAAATTGTTGGTCAGCATCAGGTTCTCGCCCAGGCAATCTCGGGGCCGGACGGGCAGTTCGTGGCGAAGCTCAGATCGCCCGGAGAATTCATCATCAAAGCTGAGGCCCCTGGATTCCGTCCGGTCGTCCACTCAATCACGGTCCGATCTATTGGAAACTCGGGGATCGAGATTAGGATGGACCAACTTTCTCCTCGAACCGAAAATGTCACTGTGACCGCGGACCTGAACGAAACCGATGTGCTTTCTCCCGATCCTGGTGAGAAGGTCTTTGTTCGTCAGGATCTCCTTGACGCAAATCCCGGACGACCCGGCGCCCCCGTGTCAATTCCTGGATACCCCATAGAAACCGCCTCCAGCGGCATCAAGGCTCCGCAATATTTTGCGCCGGGCGTCGCCGGTGATCACGGTGAACCCATTGCCCAGTACATCGCCGTGGGCAGCTACCTCGTGCCCAATAATCTGTCGGCCAACGCACACGGCAATGGATATTCCGACCCGAACATCTTTATCACGGAAGTTTTGGAAAGCGTTCAGGTCGATGGCGGAGCGTTCAACGTTCGTGAAGGGAATCACTCGGTGAATCTCGCGGCCACATACGGGTTCCGGTCACGCCTTGATCCCTTTATCACCTTCACCGGGGACTATCGAGACATCGATATGGTTGCCGGTCTCAGCCCATCCATTAACTCATGGATGGCCTTCGAAGGCTCATATGGCAATGGCTTCTTAGACAGGCTGGAACATCGGCAGCAATACAAATTCAATGGCGAACGATTGTTCCACCTCGGCGAACACCGGCTCACTCTTTTTGGAATTGGATATTACGGATTTTCCTATGTTCCAGGACTTGTCCCGATCTTTGCGGAAAATCAATACGACAGCAATTTTCCGAATTACGGTGATACCATCGATCCGCGGCAGAAAGACCAGACCCATACCGCACTCATTGCCTTAAACGATACTTGGCACCTCAGTGGCAATCAGGAACTCCAACTCTCAAGTTTTTTTCGTACTTACAATCTCTCGTTGTTCTCAGACTTTGGTCAGGGCCTCATCCGCCAAAGTGAATTTCGCACGGTTGCTGGCGGCAGCGTGAACTATGTGAACAAAGTCGGCGAATACTTGTCGCTATTGGGAGGCTTTGAATATAACCGCGACGCGCCGCGACGCGATGATCTCGATCACTACGGATTCTTCGACCCCAGCGCCTCCAGCTATTACGGACCTTTCACTCCGGTTGACGCGAATAACATCACGATCGGATCGCTAACCCCCTATATTGCTGCCGAGGGCGGCCTGGCGCGCTACTTCCGCTACTACCTTGGCTGGCGTCGCGATGAAATCGAGGTCGTGAATGACGACATTCTGCACTCGCAGAATTCGTTTCAAAAATGGGTAGGCGTGAACTCGCCCAAGGCTACGGTTTCTTTCCTTCCCAAGGGGTCGTGGTACGTTCCCCTCATCTCTCTCAGTTTCGGTCACGCCTTCTTTACCGAAGATCCCCGCATCGGCACTGGAACTACTGCCGGTACTCCAGTGGCTACGTCGCATTCGTATCAGATCGTCGCCAGCAAGACCATCGCCAGGACGGATTTCCGCCTCACTCTGGGCCACGTCACGAGCAGCGCAGAACTGGCAAAGCTAGACCCCGATACCGGATTGCAGTTCAACCAAGGCCCAAGCCGCCTTCGATTCATGACAGCCACCGTGCGCCGAAACTTCAGCCAAGGCTCGCTGCTGGCAACTTTCTCCAAAGCCGACGCACGCGATCTCGACACCGGACAACCCACACCTGAGGCGCCGAGAACAATTCTTGATTTACTGGGAACAATTCAGAAGCTTCCCTTTCGGCTGCAAGCGCGCGGGGAATTCGAATACGTGGGTACCAAGCCTTTGGGTACAGGATGCAACCCGGCAAACTTAAATGCGGAATGCACCGGAACTCCGGTCAAGGAGTTTCGAGGCGCAATGGTTCGGCCGTTCCTTGATGGCCGCCTTACTGCTGGCGTTAATTTTCTCATTGCCAGCGGCTACACCGGACAGACAACTGAGAACTTCTATCCTTCCGACATTCAGGAAGTTGTTGGCGTTCGTATTCCCGCCTACGCGAGCGTGAGCCTTACCTACCGCTTTGGACGCGCTGCGCCGTAATATAGAAGTACGCGCAAGAATCGTAACTCTAACAGCAACCCATCTTCACTTCACCCTCGACAGTAAGCGGAGGACCGAAAGCCTCCACCGGCGCGGGAGCGCCGTTCAGCACCGCAATCCAGCGCCGCACCGCATCAAACACTACTAGAATTACACCCGCGATAAAGATGCTCATGAGCACTGTATCCAGATAGCCGGTAAACACCTGTCCCGGTTTGGAGGTCAGCGGCCAGAAAATGTTTTTGATCGAAAGCACGCCCGCCGTCAGTGTAGTGACGCCGACGAAGCACATGGGAAGCGCCGTGATCCATGCATACTTCTGCTTACCCATGTTAATCAGGAAAGTCGTAGTCACCGCCAGCGCAATCGTTGCGAGCAGTTGATTGCCGGTTCCGAACAACGGCCATATCGTTGAAATATTCCCCGTGTAAATCAAATATCCCCAGCCCATCACCACCACAAAACTGGTCAGCAAATTTCCCGGCAGCCACGAACTATTTCCAAACGGCTTGTGTACCTTGCCCATGAGTTCCTGCAGCACGTAGCGCGCCACGCGCGTTCCCGTGTCCACCGTAGTCAGGATGAAAAGCGCCTCGAACATAATGGCGTAGTGATACCAGTAGCCCATCAGCCGATCCATCCCGGGCAGACCGCGGAAAATCTGTGCCATCCCGATCGCCAGCGAAACCGCGCCTCCCGTCCGCCCCGCCAAATGTTCTCCAACTTCGCGCGAGAACATATCGAGATTGACCGTGCTTAATCCCAGATGGCTGAACACCGCGGGCGTGGTGTTGATCGCAAAGTAATCTCCAGGGGAAAGAGAGCAGGCCGCAATCAGCGCCAGCACGCCCACCAGCGACTCCGCAATCATCGCTCCGTATCCGATGAAGCGCGCATCGCTCTCCTTATCCAGCATTTTGGGCGTCGTGCCCGAAGATACCAGCGAGTGAAATCCTGAAATCGCGCCGCAGGCAATCGTCACAAAAAGAAATGGAAACAAATTTCCTTTGATGATGGGTCCCCCGCCATGCACGAACGGCGTGAAATTCGGAAACTGAATGTTGGGGTGAACCACGAAGACTCCGATAACCAGCACAGCGATGGTGCCCAGCTTTACGTAGGTCGAAAGATAATCGCGTGGTTCCAGTACAAGCCAGACGGGAAGAACCGACGCCACCAGCCCGTAGATGCCCATCAGAATCGTGATCTGATGCGGAGTAAAAGTAAGAGCTCCTGCCCACGCTGTCTGCGCCACCCAGTGGCCCGCCACCACGCCCGCAATCAAGAACACCACGCCAAAAATACTAGGACCAGTGACCGTGATTTTTCCAGCATGGCTCTTGAACATCCACCATCCCATAATGACTGCGATGGGGATGGTCATGCCGATGGTGAACACTCCCCACGGGCTGTTCGAGAGCGCATTGACCACCACAATGCCAAGCCCGGCCAGCGTGACCAAAAGAATAAAGAGCACCGCGATCATCGCTACCAGCCCGGCAAACGGACTGATCTCCGTGCGTGCTACATCCGCCAGCGAGCGCCCGCGGTGCCGCACCGAAGCCACCAGCACGGTGAAGTCCTGCACGCATCCGCACAGCACGGCGCCAATCAGGAGCCAAAGAAAGCCAGGCGCAAATCCGAACTGCGCGGCCAGGGTCGGCCCAATCAGCGGTCCCGCACCCGCAATCGCCGCGAAGTGATGTCCGAACAAAACCCATCGCGGCGAAGCTACATAATTGTGCCCATCGGCAAATGCGTGCGCCGGAGTAGTTCGTCGATCGTCAAGCGCCATCGCCTTCGCGGCAATGAACGCGCTGTAGTAACGGTAGGCCAAAGCGTAGACGCACAATGCACCCAACAAAACCGGAAAGGTATTCATCAGTCGCTCCAAATCAAGCAGGGAGTAGCTTGTCTGGCCAGCTCAATCGAAGGCATCCTACCACAAGGCGGTTCTCAGTTGCCGATTCTCAGTTTCCTGGTCAAGCTGCAACCGTACTACATTGCATTTGAGCGACTCCTGCGGGACATTCAGGTCCCGCAGGAGTTGCCTTCCTGGCCCAGCCAACGAATCCAATCAGAAGGTAAAGACTGGTCCGAACTCATTCCGCCAGTTGTGGGCCTGTCGAGTGGTCAGTCCCTCAAAGGGCAGATACTCCGGTTTGATCACGCCGCCGGCTTCGTGATTGTTAGCGGTGAACGTGACGATATAACTGGCTTCATGGACGAAGGTCACCCATTTGTTCAGCCGGTACGTGAGCGACACGGTGTCGAGGTCCGTGCGGCCCAGTTTGTTACCGAACTGGGCGTCTCTGTAAGGGGCCCGGTCGGTGCCGTACTGCAGGTGCAAAAGCCATCCCGAATTCTTGCCTTCCGGGTTGGCGTGGAAGATGCGCGACAGCGGGAAGCTGAGCTCGGTGAATCCTCCCACGCCCCCGCTGGGTTGCAGGTACGCGGATTGAATCGGCGTGCCCTGGCAGTTGATGGTATTTGCGGGCTGGCCGGTGGTGGTTGCGCCGGTGCATCCGAACAGGATCGAGCGGCCGGCTTCGGAGATTCCGGTCAGGACGCTGCCGGGATCGACCAGCGGTCCCAGGTTGGAGTAGACATCGTCGAGTTGGCCACCGAAGAAGAATCGCAGGTCATCGCCGCGATAGAACTTGGCGACCCAAGTGAACCACGGCGTGGGCAACTGAATTTCAGCGGTGTAAACATTTTGCGGATTGCCGATCTGGTAGCCGCGAGGGAAGAACTGCTCCAGCGTGCAGTTGCCGGAAGCTTCGGGGCAGTTCGTCGCTCCGGTGACGGTTTGGCTGACGTTGAAGCCAACATTAGGAACCGTAGTGCTGTTGAATACAGTGATCGGACAGGGAAGAGTTGTGCAAGTGGGGGAGGTTTCGTTGATGACCTGGGCAGCGTGAGGAATGATTTCGTTCACGCGCGAGTGGTGGCCGCTGAAGATGATCTGCGCAGGCACCACGCCCTTCCAGTTCTTGTTAAGCGGGAATTGGAAGACGACGCGGGACTCCAGTCCCGGTTGATAGGACTGGGGTCCGGCGATGTCGCCCTCACGCAGACGCTGATCGGTCGTGAGAGCCGAAGACCCGGCGATTGGCATGACGATGCCGAATTCGGGTTGAATCTTGAGATCGCCGGCGTGGAATTGAATGCCCGTCCGGAATTGCGGGGCACGCTCATAGAGCGAACCCATCGCGACCCCCAGGCCGGTTGTTTCAAACAGGTTCGGAAGAGTGGACGACATGATGGACCAGTCCTGGCCGAATAGGGCAAACCAGGGCAGGCCGCCGATGGTGTGGTCGAGGCGCATCCAGGCGAGACGCAGGCAGAACTGTGAAGAACGCATTGAACTGATATTGCGGTTGTCGACGTCGGTGAAATCGCCTTCAAAGTCGGCTTCGAGACGCCCTGTGATGGTGAACCCCGAGTTTCGCGGCACCCATTCGGTCTGCATGCCGATGCGCGTGCTGCGCGCCTTCACAAACAAGGTCGGAGCGGAAGTTGGACCCGTATCCGCGAGCAGGAGCGGCAGGGGCCAATCGATTGAGCCAAAGGTGGGACCACCGCTCGATGCCGTGGAGGACACGGCGCTGGCCTTATAGAAGCCGTAGATCTTCATGTTGGCGCCACTGCCCAGGTGAATATCGGGAATCAGCCCACCCTGCTTAGGTATGTCGATGGGCAGTACGCGAACCGGAGCGACCGCCGAAATCACATTCGGACCGCGCTCCGGCGTAGGCGGAGTTCCCGTGGGAGTCTGTCCGCTTTGCGGCGGATTCTGGCTTGGAGTCTCAGGATGGAACACGGCGTTAAACAGACGATGCGGCGCCGAAGGTTCGGAGACAGGTGTGACGGCCGGCCCTGCGGCGGGCGCAGGGGCGACCGTCGAGGCGAACTCCTGCGAGCTAATGAGACCTTTTTCCACGAGAAGTTTGGCGAGACGCGCGTTGGCATCCTCCGGAGAGGACGCTTGGTTGATCATCGCGACCTCGCTGGCAGACAGAATTCCCTTGGACTGCAGCAATTGCGCGAGAGCATTGTTGTTGCTTGCATGGTTTTCCTGCTGCTGGGCTGTGGCGGATAAGGCCAGGACCAGCACAGAAATCCACAGGATCAATTGAGAAACGGCTTTTTTCATTCGAGATAGCCTCCGTGGAACAAATTTGAGACCGTTTGGGTCCATCAAAGATGTATAAAGGCTCCTCGGCTGGGCCTGCGGCCCGCAATGATTGGCGTCACGGCCCTATGTGATGGACTAGCGC
Organism: uncultured Acidobacteriaceae bacterium; assembly: GCA_963818865.1. Lineage (GTDB taxonomy): Bacteria > Acidobacteriota > Terriglobia > Terriglobales > Acidobacteriaceae > Sulfotelmatobacter. The sequence goes on along the minus strand of CAWFTQ010000004.1, from coordinate 576,250 downwards.
CGATGGAGAATATGAATCCGGGCATCCAGGCCCATCTGGATGCGACGCCTCTAAATACTGGCACTGCCACTCGGATGTCAAGATATTTTCTGGGAGTGAGGTTTAGAATGTCGCTGCCGGAACCGAAAGGATCGAACATGCACACGCCGCCAGAGAAGCACACAGCCGCTGAGGAGCAACACCTTGTTCGTTTTGGCTTGGGGCTCGCCAACTGGAGTGAGCGCTGGTTTCCGGATCCTCTGATTTTTGCGTTGCTGGGAATCGTCGTGGTTTTTGTAGTCGGTGTTCTCCTGCATCAAAGTCCGGGCAAACTCGCAATTCAGGGTGGGAAGAACTTTTGGACCCTCGTCCCTTTCACCATGCAGATGGTGATGATCATCGTCGGCGGATATGTCGTCGCCTCAACGCCGATCGTGTATCGCGCCATCCAGGCCCTGGCCGGAATTCCGAAAACGCCGCGGGGAGCGGTCGCCCTGGTGGCGTTGTTCTCCATGCTCACGTCGCTGATCTCCTGGGGATTGAGCCTGATTTTCAGTGGACTTTTCGTCCGCGAATTAGCTCATCGGGTCAAAGGAATGGACTATCGCGCCGCGGGCGCGGCTGGTTATCTCGGCCTGGGAGCTGTCTGGGCGATGGGTTTGTCTTCTTCCGCCGCCATGCTGATGGCGACCAAATCGGCCATGCCGCCCACCCTGTTCAACATCAGCGGTCTCATCCCGCTCACCCAAACTTTGTTCCTGTGGCAAAGCATCGCGACCAGCGTGATCCTCATCGCGCTGTCGGTTCTCATCGCCTATTTATCCACGCCATCGCCGGAGAATGCCAGAACAGCCGAATCCTACGGCATCCAATACGAGCCGATCCGCTCCAGCCTGGAAGACAAGACCAAGCCCGGCGAATGGCTGGAATACAGTCCGCTGCTGACGATTCTGGTGGTCGCCCTTCTGCTGTGGTATCTGGTGGATGTGTTCCGCACTTCACCACAAGGCGCACTCGCGGCGTTAGACCTCAATACTTACAACCTCATCTTCATCACGCTTGGTCTTTTATTTCACTGGCGCCCGAAGCGTTTTATGCGTGCCGTAGCGGAGTGCATTCCAGCCACCGGCGGTGTGATCATCCAGTTCCCGTTTTACGCCGTAATTTTTGGGATGATCGTAGGAACCGGAATCGCCGATGTCCTGGCGAAACTCTTCGCCTCCATCAGCACCCACAACACTTATCCCTTGCTGGTGGCAATGTATTCGGCTGTGCTCGGTGTGTTCATTCCCTCCGGCGGCAGCAAGTGGGTCATCGAGGCGCCCTACGTTCTGCAGGCCGCGAATCTGCACCAGGTACATCTGGGATGGGTGGTCCAGATTTACAACGCCTCAGAAGCGTTGCCCAATCTGGTCAATCCCTTCTGGATGCTGCCTCTGCTCGGCATTTTGAAATTGAAGGCCCGGGATATTGTGGGATACGGCGTGCTGCAGTTAATGGTTCACATCCCGGTCGTGTTCTTCCTGTGCTGGCTGTTCGCTCGCTATATTCCGTACCTGCCGCCCATGAAGTAGCGCGGCGGGCTCATCGCACGGGATACTCTATATGTTCAGAACGAGATTCAGGGAACAAATCGTAGCGGAGTTCCTCCCTCCTTCGCGCGCTCGAAAAGTCCAGAAAGTGGTCATCTTGTGCGACGGCATGCCATCGATTCCCAGCAAGCAGCCCCTGATGGAATTTCTTTCTCGAAAAGGCTATTGGGTCATTTATCCGCGCTATCGCGGAGCATGGGAAAGCGCCGGACAATTTCTGGAGAAGTCGCCCCACCAGGACATCCTCGATATCATCGCCGACTTGCCGAAGGAAATCGAGGAAATTGCTTTCGGTCGGCGCTTCCGCCTATTGCCGGACCAATTTTTCGTCATCGGAGGCAGCTTTGGCGGTGCGGCAGCGATCCTTGCATCGCTTGACCCACGAGTGAGCCGCGTGATCGCAAATTGTCCCGTCGTGGACTGGAACATTCTCGATCGTTCCGAAAAGATCGAAACCTCCAAAGAGAGTTACTCCGAATATATCCGCGAAGCGTTTGGGAACGGGTATCGTCTTTCTGATGCAAACTGGGAAAAGCTGCGGAGCGGTACTTTCTACAATCCGTGGCACCATCTGACGGAAATCACGGCGTCGAAAGTAATGATTTTCCACGCCAAAGATGATCCCCATGTGCCTTATGAAGGAAGCAGGCAATTTTCGGAACTCACTGGAGTCACTCTAAAGTCCCTCGCACGAGGTGGGCACATCAGCACGCAGTACATCGTTAGAAAATACTGGACTCAGATCAAGAAATTTTTCGATTCCGCTCGGAGCTAGACTGAACCCTTATCTCCAGTAACCACAACCGTCTCGCGGCCCGTCACAATCCTGGAATCCAGCGCATCGCATTGCTGCGAAAAATCTTCTGCAGGACCGGCTGGGGCAGATTCAATCCATGCACCTGCCGGCCTTCCACGTTAAAGGTTTCACCGGTTGCCAGAAATCTCCAGTCCCGCGCGTAGGTCGACTCCCACTCTTTCAACGTATCCGGCAGCTTGGCGTCCGGAAGCAAATCGAGATCGGTACCGTAGAGGACGCGGTCTTGATACTTGATGAGAAATGCGCGCACTTTCTCCGCAGGCATCAGCATGAGATATTCCATTCTCGCGGCTGTGTCGATGGCAAAATTCGGATACTTGTCCAAGTGGCTGGCAATGTTGTCGAGGTCCCGCTCCATGCTGCCCAGATGGACGCCTACCATGCGTAGCTTTGGATTGTTAGCCAGCACATGATCGCGCGCTTCGAGAATCCTCTGCTTCGACGGGAACCCGGGCCGGTTGGCAACGTACCATTGCGGGTTTTCCTGGTAGTAGGACCACGACGGATCGGCGGGATCCGGTGGTCCCCAGGCCACATCAGGTTCGGCCAGGTGTGTCATCAACGTTTTGCCGTGGTCGGCAATGTCTTGGTAGATCGGCTCGAACTTCGGATCATCGGCCATGATGTATTGGCCGCCACTGTCCTTGATCTCCATCCCGACGTTCTTCCAGACCTTGACCGCCAAGGCTCCCTCTGCGAAGTCGCGGTCGATTTGCTTGATGGCATCGGCACTGAATGAAGCGCGATCGAACTTGTACGGATCGAAGGTCGTACACAGGGCAATGTGGCCGTGGCTCGACTTTACCAGCGCCTGTGCGTCATCAATCTGCCGCTGCAAATCCTTGCGATGAGGGTTCGTGTTGTCCATCACGAGAATATTCAGCAGCTTCAGGTTCAGCCGTTCGAGCATTTTCTGAAATCCCGGATCCGTCTTGAAGACATGAACGTGGACATCAATGGGATGGAGCGCTGCGAATGCACGCAGAGCGCCGTCTTCATCGCTGAAGTTTTCCAAAGCAGACGTGGAAGTTGGCGCTTGAGCCGCGCAAGACAGAGTGATCGACAGACCTAATACCAGTCGAAAGATAGTTTGCCCCACACGTATCATAGGAAATTCCTGCGACAACGGCAGAAGATTGGTCCCGGAGCTTCTCGCCGGCCCGGAATTCTAAGTCCGATGCTCAGAACGAAAACTTCACAGCAAATTGAATGATTCTGGGCTGCGCCGTTCCGTAGGTATTGGAGGAAGATCCCCCCGCCAATCCGGTAATCTGTCCGTAGGTGGTGCCGATATCGGCAAGGTTTCCGTCCGGATTGCCGAAATTGACATTGTTGAATGCGTTGAAGAGCTCGGCTCTGAATTCCATCGAGAGCCGCTCGGTGATCTTGGCATTCTTGATCCCAGCCAGATCGGCGTCGAAAAATCTCGGCCCCCGAAGAATATTCTTTCCCGTATCGCCGAAGGTTTCTATTGCATTCGGTACAAATGCGTTCGTATTGAACCATTCCGCAATTTCCGCAGTATGGGAACGGCCGCCGCCCAGAACGGCTTTCTCGACAGTGTAATTTGGTGCAAGATCGGCGCGATCGGCTAACATGCCGCTCAAAGAATTGTCGGCGCCACTGAAGATGGAGAACGGAGTTCCAGTTTCCCAGATCGCGGTCGCGGAAAGTTCCCAGCCATTCACAATCTTGTCAAGCAGCCGCGGCAGACCGACACGCGGAACCAGATACTCGCCGTTGATTTTGAAAGTCTTTGAGCGATCGTCATCGGAAGGTCCGTAATCGAACCAGCGGCCACAACTGCAGCTATTGGTTAAATAGGGTGATCCCCCAATCGGAGCGAAGTCATTCAATTCCTTGGACCAGGTAAAGTTGGTCAGAAAGGATAATCCATGGGTCATGCGCTTGGTGAGGGTTATCTGACCCGCGTTGTAATTGCTGTCGACTCCGGAATTGATGGACCCGATGGATCCATACAGAGGATACAACGGGACTTCCTGCTGAAGAACTGGATCCCAATGATTGGGATTCAATTGGAGCAAGCCGCTTTCCTGGTCTCCCGTGCCGCTGAGATGATGTCCGTTGTTGCCCACATAGGCAACTCGCAACATCCAGTCCTGTTTGAATGCATGTTCCGCTGTCAGGTTCCAGGCTAACACCATGGGCAAGCGGAAATGGCGATCAAATATCTGACTGAAGGAGATACCTGAAGTAGGAAAGATCGCAGTACTGGCCGTAGGATTGATCGGACCGAACTGCGCAGGAAACAGGCTCGTGGTGCCCTGGCTTCCATAGGGATCGGCCACGTCTACCCAAGGGCTGACTACGGGACAAGGGTTGCTTGGGGTCACTGTACAAGGAGCGGCTGGGCTCGTGCCCAGGTTAACAATAGGAGCAAACGGAGGAACGCCCACCACATCTTCGAAGGCAACCGTGTTGGGAGCTTCGTAGTAGTAGCCGGCTCCGCCGCGAATACTCGTGTTGCCATCGTCCGTTACCCGATAGGCAAATCCTATCCGCGGTCCAAAGTTTTTCGCATTGTTATAAATGGAAGAAGCCGGGCACCCTGGATCGTGATGACTTCCCCCAAACAACATGCCCACGGGCGCAGTCGGGAAGCGCTGCGACTGTGCTCCCGGAACAAAACATGCCACTCGCCCCTCGCTATCGGTGTAGGGGAAGAAAGGATCCCAGCGCAGTCCGGCGCTTAACAATAAGCGGGAGGTAGCCTTCCAGTTATCCTGTACGAAGAGGCTCTCCCTATATCCGGTAAAATTCAGGTAGAGTCCTCCACCTTGCGTAAACGACGACACCGCGCCTAGCTCGAAATCGGCCAGCGGACTGCCCGTCAAATCCTCAAAATCGAAAACTCCACTCTCCTGATACTGATTTCCCATGGGCAGGCGAATTCGTAGGATTTCGCCACCAAACTGCACTTCGTGCTTGCCCTTCATCAAGGTAGCTATTTCGCGCAGCGATTGATCGCCGCGATCCCAGTTCCCGTAGGGCGTGCCGGGCAGAAAAATGTCCCCGCCCACTGTCAGGTTTAAGACCGGTCCGTTGCCTCCTCCAAGGTTTTGCGGTACCGCTATGTTCGAGCCTGCGTCGGCAAAGCTGAAGGGAGCCGACGAAAGGGTTGTCCCATTCACGCTGTTATAGCCAAAGTAACTGCTCAACAAAACGGTAGGCGAAATGGTGTAGATATCTACAATGCTGACGTTCTTGAGAACCAGATGCTCGGCATCGCCTCGGAGTTGAAGAAGGTTCGTGGAAGGCGGAATAAAGACCGGGTCCGTATAATTCATCTGAAAGTAGTGGCCGCTCAGATGATGCTTCCCGAAGTTGAAGTCTATCTTGGCTAAGTATTCATCGGTGTTTTGCGCATCGGGCCCACCGTTAAAGTTAATCTCGTCATTGGCTCCGGGAAGCGGGATATGGTTCAGAAAGTAGGTAGCGACAGGGCTTACAGGAATTTGATTGTTAGGAAAATTCGCCCCCGTAGCGGGATTCACCAGCTGAATACCAGGAAGCAGGTCGGAAAAATCTCCAGTGCGTTCAGCCGCATTCGGAACCGAGGCAATCTGGCCGTTGTTCGCGGTACGGAACCGCGTTCCCTGGTAGCTCCCGAAATAAAACAGGCGATTCTTAATAATAGGTCCGCCAATGCTGACCCCAAACTGATTCTGCTTGAGCGGATTGACTTGGCCCTGGGAGAAATAATCGCTGGCATCCAGCGCTGAGTTTTGCAGAAATTCAAATACATCCCCGTGAATCTTGTCAGTTCCAGATTTTGTGACCACATTGACCACGCCACCGATCGCGTTTCCGTACGCGGCGCTCATATTCCCGGTGATCAGATTGAATTCCTGGAGAGCGTCAGGATTGGGAAAAGGCACATTGGTATTGATGTAGGTGTCGTTGGCATCGACGCCATCCAACAGGTAGTTCACCCCGTTCGCGCCACCCCCGTTCACCTTGGCATACTGCTCGCTGGGAAACACGCCACCTTCGCAATTGGCAGCGCAATAGTTGGAGGTCACGTTGGATGTTCCCGGCGCAAGAAAGACCAACTCCTGCACGTAGCGGCCGTTCAGCGGTAATTCTTTGATCTCCTGTTCGTCGATCAACTGACCGACCGTCGCCGAATCCGTCGTCACCAGTGACGAATTTGCAGTCACAACTATCTCTTGGGAAACCGTGCCCACTTGCAGTTGGACGTTTAGCGCGGCCGCCTGATCCACCGACAGGACAATGCCTTTCTGAACATAGCTCTTGTATCCGGCCATCGAAACCGTGATCTGGTAGGTGCCGACCGGCAGGCTGGGAAAGAGATACTGCCCGGCAGACGTGCTATTGGTGCTCTGGGTATATCCGGTGCCAACATCTTGAACGGTGATGCCCGCTCCCGCCACCACTGCGCCCGATGGATCGCTTACGATCCCACTCAGGCGCGCGGTCGTGTACTGGGCCCACCCGGGCACGGTAGACCCGAAAACCAGAATGAGTCCAAGGGAGACGCAAATCAACCAGCCCGCTGGCAATAGGTTCCGAAATTTTCTCTTCATGGTTTACCCTCCCTGGGAGCCAAATATCATTGTGTTTTTCTTGCTGCACTATTCGTATGTTGGTCGTCTGCTGGCTTTCTGAAAGGTCCGTTTCCGCGGGTTACCAGACAAAAAACTGCGAATTCCGCTACATCAGACCGTGCATGTTGTTGCGATTGCGCGAATCTACCCATAGTGTGCTCGTTTGTCAATTCTTCTGTTCGTTTGTGATCGATTCATAAAAACCCCGGCAGTCATCAGGCGTAAATCCTCACATTTTGAACCACCCGGCTGATCACGCCGCCGGGACTGGGCCGGTCCGGCATCAAGTTACAGCGCAAGGAGAAAAATAACCCCAGCAGCTGACCGAACAAGACGTCCACTGGCGGACGGCAATCATCCGGCACCGCTGTGCGAATGTTTGGCGAGAGATAGCGATCTGCGAAACCATCCAACGGCAGCTCGGAATGCCCGCCCACCGCGATCTGGGTTCTCACCAGTCGCTTCTGCATGAGTTCCTGCAGCACATCTCTTTCGTAGCGCGCAACCTTCTCATTGCTCGAAAGAAAAGCAACCAGCAGCGTAGTTTTATCCAGAGCCGCCATAGGACCGTGACGCAGTCCCATGGCGGATTCCGCCATAGTCAGGATTCTGCCCGCGGTCAGTTCCAGGACCTTCAACCCGGATTCAACCGCTACGCCCTCAAGCGCACCCGATCCTACAAAACACACTCGTTCATACGGTTCCGAGGCCAGCGCCGCGGCAGCATCGGCCGCTTGTGGAAGAAAAGACTTTCCCGCTTCTACCAGCCGGTGCAGGATAGGTTCGTATTGCGCAGGATCATGAACATGAGCCATGCACTGGCCAAATACGACCATATTAGAAAATGAACTGGTCATGGCCAGAGCCCGGTCGTTAACCGCGTCCTCGAGGGTCACTGCGAATGCTTGTGGATGGCTCGCCGCACAACAAACCATGCGCCCTTCTGCGTTGCACGAGACGATTATGTGATGAATATCGGGGCGACTCACTAGAGCTTTTTCTATAACGGACACACCTTCCGGGCTGTCGCCCGATCGGGAGAAGGAAATCCAGACGTACTTCTGACCAGGAATCAGCCACTCTTCCGCGTGAGTCACGAGACTGGTGCTGGGAACGGCAATGACTTCACACTTCCAGAGCCGGCGAAACAGGTGCGCCAGAGTTCTGCCCACGTAGTCGGAAGTGCCGGCGCCGATGAGGAAAACGGTTGGTTTCGGAGCGGCGGGGTCACCGAGCCCCGCGTCCCCGAGGAACTCCGCCAGCCTCGCTCGATATTTTTGAAAGATAGAGAATGTCGACTCCCAGGTGGCAGGCTGCTGTGCAATTTCCGCAGGCGTGTATAACAAACCGCGTTCGATCTTCTCTTCTCGCGAAAGATCGAGAAGCCTAGCCAGAGCATCCACGCCACACACTCCTCGTAAAAATCTGCCGAAGCACCCGCTCGATATCCCGGAGCTGGTTTTCGGATCGGTTTCGATTTATTACGTATATAAACGTTTACTTGCGATCGGCATAGGAAGTCAAGCGCAAAAATGCGAGGATCAAACAAACTTTGTGCCGAGGCTATGCCGGCATTCTTCCTTTCGGATCGATGGCTTTGACATGCGCTGCGGCATGTACAACGGCGGAGTTCCGTAGAAGCGAAACCTTGCTTTGCATAGGTCCTCCTCCATGAAAATCAGCGGCAAGGCAGCAGTCTACCTTGTCGGCTGGTAGCGTTGGATGCTTTGAGGATCAAAGGTTGTCGGCATGTGGCCCGAGATGCGCAACTGGAAGTCGTCTCCCGCACTGAGACCGCCGAGACCAGTGGCCGTCAGATGCACTTTGTATTCACCCGGCTCGGTATAGGCATGACTCACTTCACTGCCCTCCAAGGTCACGCCGTCGCCGAAATCCCAGCGATAGGAAACCACCGCATCGCCGCTGCGGCCGTGCGCTGCAAACCTAAGCGCGGCTCCCGCATTCCCCGCAGAAGGATGGTCCGTCGTTATCGCGGGAGCAACCGCGGGCGTTTGGGAGTCGATTATCCTCAATACCCGCACTGAGTGGGGCGGCTGATGAAGAGCCAGCACGCCCGCGGCTGGAGCGGGGATCTCCCGATTGTCGAGAACATCTGTAACGTTGTACTGGCCCGTCGCAGCCAATCCGGCGGCCGTGAGATCGATCGAGTGATCCCTCTCTTTGTCTGTCCAGTTAAAGACAGTCAGGATGCTTTGCCGGCTATCTTCTTTGAGAAAGAAGACGCTCGGCTGCTCATCCTCGGCTGCAAAATTCATCAGATCCAGCGGAACCGACGCCTTTCCCAGACGAATCATCTGAATCAGGTCCTGATTCTGAATCAGCGCGAGGCGCTCCGGAGCCTTCGACAACGACTGGAGTTCGTCTCCGATCTCGAACATTCCGCCGGAAACGGCGGCGAGCGCAATAGAGACTCTCGCCTCATCCAAAGTAACTGGCTTGTCGCTCTCGTGCCATGTCTGATCGGCGATGGTTTGCGTTGACACGGTAAACGCATCCGGATCGGCCACGAAAAAATTGCGATTCATATAATATCGCGCGGCAATTCCCGGTGCGGCTTCTTTGCTGGCGTCGAATGTGTGCCCCGTATCCTGCGATATCCGGCCATAATCCACATAACCTACGGGGTTCAGCATGACGCTTCCATCTTTATCCAAAAATACATCGTCCCCAACCGTGTCGCGGATGATCTTCAGCCCGATCCTCTGCGCCTCCAGGGCAGTTGTATTTGGTTTGTAGTAGTAACCTTCGATCCCGCTATCGTCCATAAAATCCATCTTGATGTAATGCACGCCCCATTCATTCACCAGCGTGGAGTAAGTCTTTCGCAGATACTCCTGAGCCCCCGGGTTGGTGGTGTCGATCACGAACAGCGGATCTTTGTTATCCACCACTGTGCCGGCATGGATGGGCCGCCCTTTTGCGTTTTTCACCAGCCAATCCGGATGATTCTCGTACACCCATGAGCGCTGCGAGATTTCAAACGGAGCAGTCCAGATTCCCGGAACCAGCCCCAGGCCGCGCACCTTGTACTCTAGCTTGCCCAGACCCTCCGGAAACAATTTCGCGTTCGGAGTAATGTATTCTCCGCGAGCATATTGATAGCCTTCGTCGATGTGGAAGATGTTATAGCCGAATGATTTCAGATGCTCCGCCTCCCACTCCGCATTGGTCAGCGCTGCTCCGTCGTTCAACCCGAAGTAGTATGCCGTCCAGCTCCACCAGCCCATCAGAGGAGGCGCAGAGGTTCTGGCATGATGAATCTCTCGAATCAACGAACCATAAGTTTCCAGCTGTCGATGATAGTCAGTTCCCAGACTAAAGAGCACACGCTCGGAGGATAGCTCCGCACCGGCGGCGACCGGTACGCTCAACTCCACCCGATCCTCTGCCGACGAATGCTCCAGAGAATTTTCCTTCTCCATCTCGGTGGTCCCAGTTGAATCGACCTCGTAGGCCGCAGCGCGAGGTGCGGAGGCGGAAGAGCCGGCGAGGTGAAGCCGCAAAATGGTTAGAAACTTGTCCGAAGTGAGTGCGCCAAGAAACCAGCTCTCATGGCTTCGCCGATTGTAGATGAGTTGGCTGCCGACGGCTCGATGCATCTGCTTTCCGGTATCCGCAAAGTTGCGGATGGTAATGGCTGGCCGGTCCTCGCTGAAGCTGTCGGAGAGAACTCGATCCTCGATCACCGGTCCGCCCAGGTCGATAATCGCTCCTTCATTCGCATCCACGGAACGAATGCTCTCGACGTGAATGGTCTTCCCAGTAGTATTCCGAACCGTTACTTCGATATCGCCGAACGGCTCGCTTGAGTAAGCACGCAGGTGATAAGTCAGGTCGGGCTGCCCGCTCAATCCCGAGTAAGTGACTTGCCAGTCTGTCGCGTTCCCCAGATATCCCTGAACTTGCGAGTGGTCTACCGCATGCCGCGGATAATCAGACGCATGAAGCCAGTGCCCATCCACCTCCACCCCGACTCCCGCTCGCAAGGCATAAGATTTCGATCCCGGCATCGCGATAGCGTATTTGCCGTCGGCCGAGTTCACCATGATTTGCAAAGCGTGTTCTTCACCGGATGGTTGTGCCTGGAGCGCCGCAACACCGCCGCCGACAAGCAGCAGAACTGCAACCAATCCGACCATATCCATCGTCATGCTCTGTCTGATCCTGTAGCTGATCACCGGTTCCTCCGTTGTGTTGAAAAGTAGTTCCGCGGTCGTCTCTTCTCTCGCTGCGACGACAGCGGGATCATACTGGCTGATCTGTAATCTCCTCGCGCCGCGGATCCCAGTACAGCCTCTTTCCCGTCCAGTACGACTGCGCAGCCATGATGCATACGATGGAATGGGAAAAGCCGTGATCGACAGTTGCGTTCGGCTCGCTACGCGTCTGCATTGCCTTAAGCCAATTCACCAGATGATTCACATCGTCATCGTCCGGCCCAAGAGAATTAGGCGGCGGCGCTCCCGGAACCTTCAAGGTGGTTGCTGCGTCGCGCGACGTTCCCACAATCGGTACTTTGGTATAGACCGGACCGGACTCCCAGGGATCGAATTCCTTTCTTCCGCCCTCTTCGGTCGTGATGAAGAGTGACGCGCCCTCTCCACCGTAGTTTTCGATCGTTCCATCCCGGCCCTGAATGCGCGAGAAACTCCGGTAGCTATTTCCGAATGTAGTCTTGTAGGTATATAGGAAACCTTTCGGATAAGTCACCGCCGCCACGCAGGTATCGGGATTTTCCCGTCCATCTTTCCAGGTAAAGACGCCACCATTCGCCACCACGCTCGAGGGATAACTCTCGTCCGTCCAAAGATGAATCAGATCGCTGCCATGACTCAGCCACTGGTCAAATATCCCGGAAGAAAAATCTTTGTAGAGCCGGAATTCAAGATACACATGGGGATCGAACGGCCGATCCGGTTTGCCCAGCAACCAGCGCTTCCAATCCGTATCTTCTTCGCGGAGTTGGGATCTTCGGCCATAGAGCCAGCTCTTCCACTCCATATTCAAATCCTTCAGCATCTCCGGCGAAATACCGGTATCTGCCTCTACAAAACGCCAGCGCTCCTCATTGACATTCCACTCCTGCTCGATCTGAACGATGGGTCCGATCTTTCCCGACCGAATAATATCCCGCACGGCCAGCGGATAAACCTGGCTACGGTGCTGCGTTCCCATCTGCACCACCTGTTTTGACGCCTTCACAATATCGCGAGCTTCCTTAGCTTCTGCCAGCACATTGGCAAAGGGCTTTTCGACGTAACAATCCTTGCCCGCCTGCACTACCTCACCGCACAGCTTCGCGTGTTGGAAATCTCCGGTCGCGATCATCACGCCATCGATGTCCTTCCTGGCAAGCATATCCTCCGAGTACTGGTACATCTGCGGCTCGAGGCTGAAAGCCTTCTTGGCTTGTGCGGCGCGGCGCTCCCGCGCCCGGTTCCACAGATCGCAAACGGCAACCGTCTCCACTAGAATTTGTTTCGCGGCAAGTTGCGCCATATGCACATGGCCTGCGCTGCGGTCTCCGCATCCCAACTGTCCCAGCCGGATACGATCGTTGGCCCCGAGAATCCGGGCATAAGAACGCGCGTCAATGCTCGCAGCCACCAACATTCCACCCGCCCCTTTCAGGAATGTCCTTCGGTCGGTCCCGTCTGTATCTCGCATCATGTCCTGTCACGTCCCTCTTGCATCGATCACCGGTCGAACTCTCAAGGAAGAATTGCCTTGATTCCTGTAATCTCGCAAAAATCGACTAACGCCGGATATAACTCTTCGCCGTAGCCCAGGCATGCATATTCATTAGTCCAATGCTGCAGCAAAACGTCGATGTCACAATGCGCGCTGACGAACCCGTGCGGCCAGAATGGGATGCCACATTCGTTGAGCCGACTTTCTATCTGATTCGCGGCGGGCTCGAAAATGCTGGCTCGGCTGATCACCATTTGAAACTCGCCGTTCACTCTGCCCAGCCGCGCCAACACTCCTTCTCCCACTTTGCAGATCAACTTTACAGAGAGGCCGCCAGCTTCGCCTTCCGTGGGGATACCATGTTCCGAGAAACCAGCCGGGCCCAGCTTGCTGGCCAATGAAGGCGGACAAGCGCCATCCCCGATGATCTTGATCTCTCTTGTTTTTTTGTCAACGTGCTGCAAATCGCCGTAATACACTCTCTCTTTACTCAGTTTGGTTAGCAGAAGAACAGTCAAAGCAGTATTGAAATCGCCCAGAGTAGAAGTACCGACTCCATCCTCGAGCATCATGCTCTGCGCGAAACAAGTGGCGGCGTAATCGCTGGCCAGACCAGGAAAAGATTGAATCGTATAGAAGTCAAACTTTTCCTTCGCCACAAGTTTCTTCAGAGCGAGATACAGACGCAATGACCTCTCGGTGACTGCGTTTCGCTCGGGTTCCTTGCCGAAAAGCTGTTTCAGCCGCGGCTGCAGATCATCCAGTTCTTTTGCGCAGATCGCTTCAGAGGCTTGCTTCAACTCAGTCGTGTCTCGGGAATCGATATCGATCCCGAACATCCTCATCCATTGCGAAGGATCGGCAGCGCCGCAGGTTTGCCCCATCCCGCGACCGCCGAACGTACCAATGGTGGACATGTTGAGAAAGTTTTTCAGATGGGATGCTCGCGCATAGCTGACGATCTTGCTTACGGTCTCTTGTTCCTCCAGGCTGCCATATACAAATTTGTGCGCCACACCGATTTCGAGCAACCCTCCGTGCAGCACAAATCCACCAACCGGTCGCCAGCCTTGAGAGCCGGGGTGCGTCCACAATAGCAAGCCTTTGCCGGTTGCGCAGTAATCGCGAATCGCACCGGCCAGGTGAGCTGCCCAAACCCATGTCCCGGAAAATAGGACGACCGCATCGATGGCATCGTCGGATTTCATTTTCTTGAATGCGGCCCGAGCCTCGTCTTTGCTGGCAACAACCACGTCATGCTCGATAACTTTCAGACCCGCGGCGATGAGTGCGCTCTTGGCGCGCTGAACCAATGCGTCGTCGATGAATGGCGTACCCATCGGGTCTCTTAAACCATCTTTGTGAACTCCAAAAACTATGAGTCCGATTGTGGGCTGGATCACTATTCCTCCTGTGGGCTTGTTGAACTTTTAGTCGCCATGAGCGCCGAACGCAAATGGCGGTATTGTTTGCTTTGCTCTGCGTAAGCTTGGGCCATCGCAGGATCGGGCGATATCGTCGCAACCTCGCGGACCAGGAGTTCCATCGCCTCCCGCAAGCTCCCGTATTCTCCCGATGCAACTCCTGCAAGAATGGCCCCGCCCAGACACACTGCTTCCGGACACTCCATCACATGCAGCCGCCGGCCCGATAAAGCAGCTCGCAACCGCAGACCCAGAGCCGACCGCGATCCGCCCCCCGTGACGTAGACATCGCGAAAATCTCCCACCGCACTCGCCAGAGTTTCGCTCATCTGGGACATCTCACACGCCAGCCCCTCCAGAATACCTTTGTAAATCTGGCTGCGGCTGGTGTTCGGCCCCAGGCCGGAAATAATTCCGCGTGCGTGCGGGTTGAAATCAGGATTGCAGGTCCCGATCAGATTAGGAGTAACGCAAAGCCCCGTTGGGCCCGACGGCGCATCCCGTTCCAGCGCGGAGTAATGAATAGAATCTGCCTCATATCCATCCCCATCTTGAGCCGGGTCGCTCTCTCCGTTTGCCTCTCCGTACAACAGATCGTGAAACCACTTGACCATGATTCCCGATGGAAAATACGCCAGCGTGACGAACCTATCTGCAACCACGTGACAATAAGAGTTGAGAGAAGCCGCCAACGCAGCATCCGTCAAGATCGGTTGATCGGACGCCGCCAATAGACATTCGTAAGTGCCCATCGAATCGGCCACGCGGCCCGAATCGATAGCCCCAACTCCCAAGGCCCCGCAAGGTTGATCGTGCCCTCCCATCACAACGATTGTTCCCTTTGACAGACCGAGTTGACTGGCAGCGGATCCATCTAGTTTTCCAGCAAGCGTTCCCGCTGGGATAGGAATGGGCAGGCATTCAACATTTATTTCTGTGGCGGCGAGAATTTCTTGCGACCACCCCTGCTGTCGTATATCAAACGCCAGATAGCGCGAGGCCAGGGAATAATCGATATAAGGTGGCAGTCCTAGTCGCGAAAGAACATAACCGATCACACTAAGGAAACGAACCGAGGGAGTAATAACGTCCGGCCGGTGCTTACGCAGCCAAAGGAATTTCGCAACCGGATACATGGGATGAGCGACTAGGCCGGTAATTTCGAAAAGTGTCTTTCTTCCAATTGTTCGTTCCAGCCATACCGCTTCTTCCGTGGCCCGATTGTCCTGATTGAGGATGGCCGGAGCGATTGCCTCATTGCGTCCATTTACCGGCACAAAAGTTTCACCGTGCGAATTCAGACACAGAGCTCGGACGGGGTCGGTAAGATTCTTGGATACCGCCTGCGAACAATTGCACACCGACTGCCAAAAGCGTTCGGGATTTATCTCCGCGAGCGTAGGAGCGGGGAACTCAGGCGTGTACGCGTAAGCATGCTGGGCAAGTATCTCACCTGTCAGCGCGAACACCACCGCTTTGCATCTGCTCGAACCGATATCGATGGCCAGCAAACTCATGATGGTTTTCGATCCCGCTTGCTTTACCGCGAGGTGTTCATCCGAATTGCCGGAACTCGTCACAAACCGCGCAACGCAGGCATGCATAGCGGATTACTCAACTATGCGCGTCATTTACAGGAATTTGTCCGCCGCGACCGAAAGCTTCCGGTCATGAGCCCCGGACTCAACAACATCGATCTTTCCCTTAGCGATGGAAACACCCGATACGCCACGAAATTTTTCCGGCACCTCAAACAGCAAAATCAGAAACCGAACTTGAGCCTTGGACTTCGCCGGGAGCCAGCGATATGTTCGCTCTCCGAACAGAGGACCTTGCTCGATGGTTTCGCGTCGCGGAATAGAGAACGGAGTCGTGCTGAACTCCAGTCCCCGGCAGAACGTTTTTCCTCGCCATGGAGCTGAGGTCCGGTTGTGTCGCTCTTCCCAATTGCCCACCCAGGGAAAGTCCGTCCGTCGAAATGCATAAATGACGAGAAGCTTCAGCCGCGGATTACACGCCGCGATGAAACCAATCTCAAGTTCCGAATTCAGCATTTGTGCAGTGTAGTGTCCGAACCGCTGCGCCGGCGTAGTGCGCAAGTTCATCCGCTTGCGATCTCTTGTTGGTGCGTTGGGCCAGGAAAATTCGGCATCCGGCTGAAGCGAAAATCGAGGACTATAACTGGCTGGACAAACCTTTGCCCGCGTTGCCGGCATGTCGAACCAGGTGGTTCCCGCTTCCAGAAAGGGTGGCCCGAAGGTTACATGTTCGTTCCACGAAATGGGCCGGTCATACTTACTCAGGTTGACCGCCTCTTCTTCGCAATAGATCACCGGATTCGCGCGGTCAAGAGTTAGTTTCCGGCTGAAACCGATCTGAGCTTCGGGAAGCGTCACACCATATTGCAATTGTGCCTTCCGCGACCGCGTTTGCTTCTGGACCTTCCACTTCAACGTGGGCGCTTCGCCGTGGGTGGTAAGACCTGCCGCCGTTTCTTCCATAGAAGGCGGCCCGAAGTGATCGAAGCTGAGGCTATGTCCCGCGATGCCCGCGAGTAGCCTGCCATCCGGTGGAGGTCCGTACTGGCGCGCACATTTCGCAGTCGTATACTCGAATGGATCGATCGTCGCCCATGGCGGACGCCATAGCGGGTTCACGCCGGAACATGCCTTCAGATTCAACTCGCAGATATGCCCTCCGCCCTCAAGCACGGAGACATGTCCCCACTCTGCCTGCAACCGGAACCCGGCGCGGCCGTCCATCACATTCTTCTTACGCCAAACCCCCCGCCCCTGCGAACCCGATGTCATTATCTTGTGAGCGCTTGAAATTCTGTCTTCGCGCTTCCGTCAAGCGCCGCCCGCGCCTGTTCAAGAAAGCTGCGCATGTTGTCGGCCTGGAAAACATTGCGGCCAAAGAAGACGCCCGCCGCTCCCGCGGCCGCAACCTCACGCACCACATCAAGCGCGTGTTTGTCCGAGGCATGTCGGCTTCCACCCAGCACCAGGATTGGTATGGGACAACTTTCCACCACCGAACGCATCGAGGCTGTATCCCCGCTGTAATCCGTCTTAACCGCATCGGCGCCGAGCTCGGCCGCCATACGAGTGTGCAGGTTCAGCCACTTGGGGTCACCCGGATTCTGCACATCCTTCCCCCGTGCAAGAGATTCAACAATCAGCGGGATTCCAACTCGTTCACATTCGCGTGCGACTTCGGCATTGCGCCTGATCTCCCTCATCTCGAACTCGGCATCGCCAGTACCTACGACCAGATAGGTGAGCACCGCATCCGCGCCGTGTCGCAACGCTTCCTCGGGACGCGCCACAAGCGAGCTGTGCAGCGCGCCGTTTCCGTCTTGTCCAAACGCCGACCAAACCGTCGTCCAATCCAGCCGGGCAATTAAAGCCGGTATTGGACCGAGCATTTTGGAGTTCGCAAATTGCCGAATGAGTCCAAGGTTTAGCAGCAAGGCATCGACGTCGGCTCGAGCAAATTGTCGAATCTTTCCTAAGGGGTCTTCCGTTCCAGGAATCGGCCCCAGTACCAATGCATGATCGAAAGCCACGACCAGCGCCCGGCGTTTCGAGCCTCCCAGCACACGATTCAAGCGAATCTTCTTGCCGCAATCGCTCACAATTCCCTCATGTTTTCGCTGCACTTAAGTTCGCTGCACTTAAGAAGGACCCAAGCTACCCGCCTCGTGAGCGATTGTCAACCTATTTGTGTGAATGTGTTCGTTTGGCTGGTCCTTTTCGCGTTTCTTGGCACTCCGCAACCACCACTTCGACCCCGGCTTCACGCAGCCCCTTGATGTATTTAGGGTCAGTCCCGGAGTCGGTTACGAGCACGTCAATGTCCGCCACGGGACCCACGTAGGCGAAGCTTTGGGTCCCGAACTTACTGTGATCCGCCAGCGCAATTCGGGTTTTCGCAGCTCTCGTGATCATCTTCTTGATCTGTGCCTCGGCGTGGTTCGCCGTCGAGACTCCATACGAAAGATCGATTGCGCTCACGCCCAAAATTGCTTTATCCAACCGGATTTCGGAGAGCGCGCGTTGCGCCCATTCGCCGGAAAAATAGAACGTGTCTTTCTGCAGATCGCCCCCGGTGCAGAGCACAGTCACGCCTGAGCTTCTTTGCAACTGGCAAACGATCGTGGGTGAATTTGTCACTACAGTCAGCCGATTCCGCTGATTCAAGCCACGGGCAAGCTCAAACACCGTGGTGCTTCCCTCAAGAAAGACGGTTTCACCATCCAGCACCAAATGTGCAGCCGCTTGCGCAATCGCATGCTTCTCGTTGCTATGGCTGTGCGATAACGTCTCATAAGAAGGTTGGAAGTTGGTGCTCGACATGCGGGAAACCGCTCCCCCATGAGAACGAACCAATACTCCATCCTGCTCCAGGGCTGCCAGGTCTCGTCTTACCGTTGCGGCGGTGACCCCCAGAGCGGCGCAAAGGTCGGAAGCGGCAATCGTGCGTTGACCGGAAAGAATCTCTCGAATGCGAAATCTGCGCTCTTCCGCGAGCATAATCTCTGCGCTCTCCTGGCTTCGCTAACCTTGTGCGGATCGGTAGCTCCGCGGCACCCATTGTATTTCGAATGGAGACGATTTGTATCCTAAAAGTATATCGATTGGAATCAAAATCGATCATAAACAAACAAATTGACAAATGAGCAAACTATCGGTAGATTCACGCGATTAAAAGATTCGCGCAATCAAAAAATGAATGCCGCCACTCACATCCTGGTCACCATCTTGCTTGCCTACGGCAATGAAGACTGAAACCCATCCCCACCTGACGCGCGCTTTCGGTTTACTTCCTGCCACGGCCCTGAACATGGCGAACATGGTTGGGATAGGCCCTTTCATCACAATCCCACTATTGATGGCTTCCATGGGTGGTCCGCAATCCATGCTGGGCTGGCTGACGGGCGCGCTCATCGTAATTTCCGACGGTTTGATATGGAGCGAACTCGGAGCGGCGTTGCCCGGCTCCGGCGGCAGCTACCATTTTCTTCGCGAGGCCTATGGCCACCAGAGCTGGGGCCGCCTCATGGCTTTTCTTTTTATCTGGCAATTCGTTCTCAGCGGGCCTTTGGAAATCGCATCCGGCATGATCGGATTCGGAAACTATTCTACATATCTCTGGCCGGGACTAAGCGGCAGAGGCCAGCAATACATAGCGGTGGCCTCAGGCCTGGTTGCGTTGCTCCTCTTGTGCCGAAAGATCACCTTCCTTAGCAAGGTCACGCTCACGCTTTGGATGGGCACGGTGCTGGCCATGTTAGCCATCATCGTGACCGGTTTTCCTCACTTCAATGCCCACCGGGCGTTCGATTTTCCCCCCGGAGCGATGGCCTTTAACCGTGGCTTCGTGCTTGGTCTGGGCAGCGCTACCCTGATCGCCGTGTACAACTATCTCGGATACTACGATGTGTGTTACATCGGTGACGAAGTGCAGAATCCTTCCTATGTAGTGCCGCGATCGATTCTGTATTCGCTTGCGATCTGCTGCGTAGGATATTTAGCGCTGCATCTCGCCTTGATCGGAGTCGTGCCCTGGCGGGAAGGGATTCATTCGAACTTCATCGTTTCTGACTTCATGGAGCGCCTGTATGGCAGGGGCGCCGCAATCGCGGTGACAATTTTGATCCTCTGGTCAGCCTTTGGCTCCGTGTTCGCGCTTCTCCTGGGTTATTCGCGAATTCCCTATGCGGCCGCCATCGACGGCTACTTTTTCCGCCCGTTTGCCCAGCTGCATCCTACAAAAAACTATCCCCAGGTTTCACTTCTGGTTCTCGGCGGTGTGTCGATTGCCGCCGCATTCCTTAAGCTTGATCAGCTCGTCAGCGCTCTCATCACCACCAGAATTTTGGTGCAATTTCTCGGACAGCTGTTTGCCATTCCGCTCTTGCGGCGAAAGTTTCCCGACAGTGCTCGGCCCTACAAGATGTGGTTTTATCCCGTCCCCATTTTCATCGCGTTCTTTGGATGGGCCTACGTTTTTCTGACCTCGGGCTGGCTCTATATCAAGATCGGGTTATTAACGCTGCTAACCGGCGTCGTGGTCTTCTTCATCTGGTCGAAGTGGAAATCTACATGGCCCTTTAACCTCAGTCAGGATTCTGCATGAGGATAAATCAGGATCTCGCGGATAACGGAAGGAATTCATGATCGCAAATAGTTTTTGTGGTTTTCGGCGCAGCGCTGAGATCGCAAGTTTCTTCATAACCTGCCTGCTGATCTTAGTTGAAAGTTGTCTGGGCTTTTCTGACCCGGCCAGAGCTTCTCAGGTGGTTGCTTCAATCGAGGGGTTATCCATGTCGGTTCAGGCAAGCGACGGGACCTATGAAATCCAAATAGGAAATGGCGGACCGAGCGTCATTCACGCAAGAGTGGCGGCGCAGATCGATCATAAGTGGATTCAATCGACCGATTATCCGAAACACGACATATCTCAATCAACCTTTGACGACGCTCTCGGACACGGCAAGAAAATAACGATCATTTCGTCCGGACTTCAAAACCATCCGGATCTCGCATGTTCGTTACAGATCTACGAGGGGAGAGCTTTTGGCGTCATCGAGGCCGAAGTTCAGAATCACACAGGCAATGCGGTAACCATCCAAAGTATCCGAAGCGTCGAGGCCGTCGGAAACAAAATCATCGATCTCGGCGGCCCACAGAGCGCCGACCGCGTGCTCTCGGACAGCTTCAGCGAGGATTGGCCGCCGATGCGGATTTACGACCTAGGAAAAGCTCCCAAGGGGATGCACCGTGCCGTAGGCAGCCAATTGATCTACAACCGGAATAGCAAGCAGAGTCTTTTTCTGGGAGCTCTTACTTCTAATCGTTTCCTCACCATCATTCATCTTCAAGCGCAATCTTCAGCATCGGGCAGCCCCACCATCGCTTCATACACTATCGATTCAACTGGAACTACCGAGATACAGGCTACCGATGAGGAATCCGGTCTGCGGGAAGGTCCTGCGGAGAATCTTATCGAACTAAACGTTCCTCTTCCCGCCGGCGAATCCATAACTTCAGAACGCGTGATGTTTGCTGCCGGAGGCGACTACCACTCGCAACTTGAGAACTATGGCGCCGTAATTCGAGAACTTCATCACAGTCGCGTCGCTGCCGACAACATGCTTGGATGGTGGAGTTGGACGGCCTTCTACACAAAAATCACTGAAGGCACTGCGCTCACGAACGCGCAATGGCTGGCCGAGCACCTGAAGATGTTGGGCTATGACTATTTTCACTTCGACCTGGGTTACGCATATTCACGCAGTGAATACGCGACCCCCAATGCTTCTCAATTTCCCCGCGGCATGTGGGATCTAACTCGCCGCATTTGCCGGTTGGGATTGAAGGTGGGAGTTTGGACGGCTCCCTTCGAAGTAGGCGAGCGCGCCTGGATTTACGAGCATCATAAAGACTGGCTCGTGCACAACGCACACGGCGATCCGATTTCAATCGGAAACGCCGAAGAGGTGGAGGGCGAACGTCTGTTCGTGTTAGATGTCACTCATCCCGACGCCCAGGAATATCTTCGAAAGACCTACCGCACCTTGGTCCGGGAATGGGGCGCGCGCTACATTAAGCTCGACTTCATGGATAACACGGCGATCGAGGCCTATTACCATCGCCCGAACACAACGGCACTCGAAGCCCAGCGAATTGGCCTGGAGATTATTCGCCAGGCCGTCGGCGAAGACGTGCTCCTCGATAAAGATGGCAGCCCTATGTTGAATCCGGTTGGGCTGGTGGATGAAGGTCGTATTTCCCAAGACACAGGCCACGCGTTTCTCCGCAGCAAGGAAGCTGAGCCTGGCATCGCGGCGCGCTATTACATGCATCGCAACTTTTTCGTCGATGACCCGGACGCCTTCACGATTTCCCGGCAACTCCTTGAAGAGCGAACCATTCAAGCTCCACTTACATTGAATGAGGCTCAAGTCTCAATCGCTCTGGCGGCAGTTTCTGGAGGAATGTTCGAAATTGGCGACGACCTCCCAATACTGGGGAGCGATCCGGCGCGCCTCGCATTGGTCAAGAATCCTGATTTGCTTGCCATGGCGAAACTTGGACGCGCTGCTTTGCCTGTAGATCTACTAACCTACACAGAAAACGACGAGCAACCGAGCGTCTTTCTGCTGCGCGCAGACCAGCGTCAATCCATTTTGGCGGTCTTTAACTGGACGGAGCAGCCGGCTTCTCACACTTTCACTCTTTCCGATTTGAAGTTTCCCGCAGAGCATTCATACGAGATATTCGATTCGCTCGCGCAAGATCAGCCGCTGGCACTGGACCACGAAACGCTCCGCCTCGAACATCAGCCCGCGCACTCAGTCAAACTGATCAAGATTATTGATACTTCCATCCCAGGGGCCGCGCCTTCGCTTACTTTCCGAGTATCGTCTCAAGCAAAAATCGGCGAAGAGCTTGAGTTCGCCGCCGTAGTGTCCAAAGACGGAGTCCCCGCGCTTGCCTATCATTGGGATTTCGGCGATGGAGTATCTGCCGATGGCGCAATCCTCACTCATAGTTACACCGCCGCCGGCAACTACGCAGTGCGGTTGACTGCTGAGGGCCTTGATGGCAAATCCGCGGAAAAGACATTTTCAATTTCGGTCAGCGGATCGGTCATTCTTCCCTCTCCTCGACGTTACTCCGAACCCCGCGAATAGCTTTCATTTTTCGTAACGCCGCCACTGACCACTACTGCGCTTTCGGCGTCGCGTCGCCGAGGCCTGAATCGACGTGGACACAATTCCGGACACAGCCCCGAAATTCCACAACGCAAGAAGTGACTGCGGGAAAGGAGGAATCCTGGTGCGCCCGGAGAGATTCGAACTCCCGACCTATTGCTCCGGAGGCAATCGCTCTATCCATCTGAGCTACGGGCGCACACCAATAGCTTCAGTTTACATGCAGGGCTGACATGCATCAATGTGAGCAGGCAGATTACAGCAATCGTTGGCCGCCCGAATACGAATTCAGGATTCTTACCAGCGGCCTCGTCCGCCGCCGCCGCCGGCGCGGCCGCCACGGTCACCGCCACGGTCACCGCCGCGGCCTCCGCGGTCGCGTCCACCGCCTCCGGCGTGCTCGGTTTTCGGGCGCGCTTCATTCACGTTGAGGGTGCGTCCGCCCACCTGCGAGCCGTTCAATGCAGTGATGGCCTTTTCTCCTTCTTCGTTGCTGGCCATTTCCACAAAGCCGAAGCCGCGCGAGCGTCCCGTATCGCGGTCGGTCATGATGCTGACTCGGTCCACTTGTCCGAACGGTGCAAACATCTGCCGCAATTCGTCTTCCGATGTGTTAAAGCTCAAGTTCCCCACGAAAATATTCTTCAAGCGTCGACCTCTGCATTGAGCTGTCGAAGTGCGAGCTCAATGCGGCAGACTGGCAGGTCGGGGACACCTTCCTGAAAATCGAGACCGGAGCTGGCGGCAGTCGAATGCGGCCAGAAGTATAGCAGGTTTGTCAAATCGGGCTTGTTAAAATTGCAAAAACGGCTGGCGTGGCGGGTCCCGCGCTTAGCACGCGTCCACCTTCCAATAGCGCTCGCGGTGATATCCGAGTTCCAGGAGCCGGTTCTTGGGATCGTGCCGCTTGCCGCAGTTGGGACAGACTAAATAACGGCTCCAGGCTGTTCCCTGGTGATCATAATTTTCCGGGACGGCGAACGTCGTCCCGCAACTGCAGGGGACCAGAAACATTCGTAACGGAGCGTTGCCGGATTTCTCGGATCCCCCGCGAGATTTCACGCTTCTTCCAAGGCCTCTTTAGCGCGCTTCTTGCGGCTGTTCGATTGCAGAAACTTTTTTCGCAGCCGTAGAGACTTTGGAGTGATTTCCACGAATTCATCGTCGGCAATGAATTCGATCGCCTGCTCCAGATTCAGCTGCCGGAAGGGAACCAAGCGGATGGCTTCGTCTGCCGTCGAAGCCCGCATGTTGGTGAGCTTTTTTTCTCGAACCGCATTTACGTCCAGATCGTCGTCTTTCGCGTTCTCACCGATGATCATGCCTTCATAGAGTTCAACTCCCGGCCCAACGAAAAGTTCTCCGCGCTCCTGCAGACCCCATAGCGCGTAGGCCGTGGATAAGCCTGCACGGTCGGCAATCAATGCGCCCGTTAGCCGGTGCGGGATTTCCCCTTGCCATTCGGTATATCCGTCGAAAAGGGAATTCATCACGATGGTCCCGCGGGTGTCGGTGAGTAACTGGCTGCGCAGGCCAATCAGCCCGCGGCTGGGAACACGGAATTCAATGCGCACTCGCCCGTAACCGTGATTGTGCATGTTAACGACCTCGCCCTTGCGCGACCCCAACTGCTCCATGACCACGCCCACGAAGCCTTCCGGCACGTCCACAGTGAGGTGCTCCACCGGTTCCATGAGCTTGCCATCAATACGCTTGGTGACAATCTCGGGCTTGCCCACCATGAGTTCATAACCCTCGCGCCGCATCATTTCGATGGTGATGGAAAGCTGCAGTTCGCCGCGGCCGAGCACCTTGAAGGAATCGGTCGTGCCCATTTCTTCCACGCGTAAAGAAACGTTGGTGAGCAGTTCCTTCGCCAGCCGCTCTCGCAAATTTCGCGAGGTGACGTAGGTCCCTTCTCGTCCTGCGAACGGCGAGGTATTGACCGTGAAAGTCATCGCGATGGTGGGCTCGTCGATCACGATGGGGGGCAGCGGCGCCGGATTCAACGCGTCTGTAATGGTTTCGCCAATGGTGATTCCTTCCACGCCCGCGACGGCGACAATATCGCCCAAAACAGTTTCCGTGATATCGGTTCGCTTCAGGCCCGAGAAGGAAAATAGTTTTGTGATCTTGGTCTTGTGCATCGATCCGTCGAGCTTGGCGATCACGACATCTTCGCCGGTGTACATCGTCCCGTTGAATACGCGCGCGATGGCCAGGCGTCCGAGAAAATCGCTGTAGTCGAGATTTGCGACCAGAATCTGCAACGGCCCAGCCGGATCACCTTGCGGCAGTGGAATCGTCTTCAAGATCGCGTCAAACAAAGGCCTCAGATTCTCCCCACCGCCCAGAATGTCGGTCGATGCCGTCCCTTCCTTCGCATTGGTGTATAGAACGGGAAAGTCGAGCTGATCTTCCTTCGCGTCGAGATCGATAAACAAGTCGTAGATTTCGTTGAGGACTTCCTGCGGACGCGCATCGGGCCGGTCGATCTTGTTGATCACAACAATGGGCGGCAGCTTCGCCTCCAGCGCCTTGCTCAGTACGTAGCGCGTCTGCGGAAGCGGTCCTTCGCTGGCGTCCACCAGCAGCATCACACCGTCCACCATCTTCAGAGCGCGCTCCACTTCGCCGCCGAAGTCGCTGTGGCCGGGTGTATCCACGATGTTGATCTTCACGTCGTGATAGAAGATGGCCGTGTTCTTGGCCAGAATTGTGATGCCACGCTCGCGCTCCAGTTCGTTCGAATCCATCACTCGTTCGACGTGGTGCTCGTTGGAGCGAAAGGTGCCGCTTTGTTGCAGCATGGCGTCGACCAGGGTGGTCTTGCCGTGGTCCACGTGCGCGATGATGGCGATGTTGCGAATACTCAGACTCAAAGTATGGATTTTCCTTTAAGGGACAGCTCAGATTGATGGACGCGCTCAGCCGTTCCTGGGCTGAAATGCCCCTATCTATAACTTTACTATGGGTTGGGGATTCTCAGGAGATTACATCGCACTTACGTGCGAGCGGGCGGACAAATCCCAGTTCAAAGGCCGAAGTCGAACGTTAACCATCAGCCCGCGATCGCGTGCTCCTTCGGCATGGGCTTTCCCGCCAGCCGAGCTTCCACTTGCTTTACGGCGCGTTGCGCCGCAAGGATTCCTTCGTTGGTGGTTGATTCCGGGCCCTCGGAGTCGGTATTGGCGAAAAAGACTCGATCCATGGGCTGGCGCACCAGTGGCTGAATCTGCGTGTACAGCCCCGGCGTCGACATATATAAAGGATGTCCCCGGCGGTAAATGTGTACCTCAACCGGATCAACATTGAAGGCCGGCATCAGCTTCTGGAAATCGCTCAGCACGTTGGCGGCGACCTTGCGCGCTCCGCTTTCGCTCAAGAGCTGGCTGCGATCTTCTTCCTTCATGGGTGTGTAGCAAGTGATAATGTTGAATTTCTGCTGGTAGCCCGCGTGTTTTTGAATCACCCAGTCGGCGACAATGAAATCAGTAAAGGTGTTGCCCGGGCACCATGTGTCGTAGCCGTGATTGAAAACCGGCTTGTCGAAAATAAGATTTACCACGGGATACGGAATGTAACGAATCTGATGCATCGCGTCGCTCTGTTTGTCAGACAGGCCGTCGACGATGCGCCGCGTGATGAACTTGGGGGTTGCCATGATCACGGCCTTGGCCGCAACCGTCTTCAATTCGCCGCCCTGCATGTAGGTCACCTGCACTTCTTCTTTTTCGGAAACTACGGCGACGGTCGTCGCACCCGTCTGAATGCGTTCCGCGTATTTCGGCTGGAGAATCTCCGCCAGCTTTTTCGTAAACGCGCCTAAACCGCCAGGCCAGGTATAACGATCGTCGACTCTGCTTTCTTCGGCCATCTCCTGCAAGGCGGAAATGCCCATGATGGCGGCAGTTTCGTCGCTAGCTGCTCCCCAATTGGACGGCCCGAAATTGTCCCACCACTGTTTCAGCTCGGCGGGATATCCCTTTAAGAAATCGGAAAACGGCTTGTCGTCAAACTCTTTGCCGCGTTTCTCCACATCAATGGCAAGCATCTCTTTTTTGAACTTCTTGAAACTCTCGCGAACCGGCGGAGGATAGGGCAACTTATCGAGGCCCTCACCCCAGGTATCCAGAATCAACTCACCTCGAAGGATGCTGGCGTCTGGACTGTTAACCGGCAGCGGTTCCAGCCCAATCTCCTTGGCGAAGCGGTAAGCGTATTCGTCCTTAGCCAGGAACGCGGAGCCTGTAGCGTAAGTGCTGCCTTCATACTCCATGCCATAGGCATTGCCGCCCCAGTGGGGTTCTTTTTCGAGTAAGAGGAAATCACGGTGCTGCAGTCGATAGGCCGCCGCCAACCCGCTCACGCCGCCGCCGACGATCACCACGTCATGCCGTGCCGAAGCCGGAGGCCGCGTGAATACTTTGCCGTCGCGCACCTGATGGCAAATCCGGTTGTCCTCGCCCTCCACATCTGCCCCGTGACTCTTCTGCGGGTCGCCGTTCTGTGCGACCAGAGAAAGATCAATCGGACATCCCGCCGTGACCGCACCTGCAACCACAAATTTGATGAAGTCTCTGCGATTCGCACTCATATCGCGTCTCCTTCCACAGCCTGCACAATTTCGGCACCTACATCCGCCCCAGCTTCGCCTCGCATCCGCAAGCGATACCAGAACACGATTGCCACCAGCGAAAAGACAAAGATGATGGTCGAGACCGCGTTAATCTCCGGCGTGATGCCGCGCCGCAGGCGGCCCCAGATTTCCAACGGCAGCGTGTTGTCGCGCCCAATCAGAAAAAAGCTGACCGCGATCTCATCCATCGACAGTGTAAAGATGAGCAGCGCCGCGCCGATGATTGGCAGCTTTAAATTCGGCACAGTTATGCGCCAGAATGTTTGCCAGTAGTTCGCGCCCAAGTCGAGAGAAGCCTCTTCTTGCGCCCGATCGAGCTTCTGCAGGCCGGCGAATACTTCGGTGGTGGCTACAGAGATCAGCGCCGTGCCGTGTCCGAGAATGATTGTCATCAGGCTGAGCTTCGTTCCCATTACGTTGAACAACATGAGCAGAGAGAGTCCGGTAATAATTCCCGGCAAGATCAGCGGCAATAGCACCAATCGGCGAAACAGAGCTTTCCCCGGAAACTGCGCCCGCTCGAGGGCAAGAGCCGCCGGAACTCCGAACGTCAGTGCGATGACCATCGCCGCAAGGGCGACCTGCAGGCTGTTGAGCACGGAATCCCAGATCGGCCCGTCCGCGAAGAGAGTGCGATACCAGTCAAGCGTGAGATGATGCGGCGGGAATCCGCCTACGCCCTCGCCGTTGAAGGAATAAAGGATGAGAACGGCAATCGGCAAATAGAGGAATGCGAACACGGCGACGGCGTGAAGAAGCAACCAGCGTGAGCCTGAGTCAAATCTAGCGTGGCTCACGAGAAGCTCCATTTCTTCTCCAGTCGCTCGGAGAAAACCAACAGGCTGACCACGAGCAGCAGCATGCAGAAGGAAATCGCAGCGCCCAGCGGCCAGTTGTAAGCCGCGCCAAACAGGCTGACCACAATGTTCGAAATCATGATGCCGCTGGGACCACCCAGGAGCAGCGGCGCAAGAAAATCGCCCAGGCTCAGCACGAAGGCAAACGTCGCCCCAGCGACCACGCCTGGAATCGAGAGCGGGAAGATTACTCTCCAAAACGTCTGGCCTGGAGTCGCGCCCAGATCATGCGAGGCTTCGACGAGATTGCGCGGAATGTGCTCCAGCGCGGCGTAGATCGGGAGAAATGCAAAAGGAGTGTAGATGTGCGTCAGAGTCAGCACCACGGCAAATGGACTGTAGAGCAGAAACTCCAGAGGGTGCTTCGTCAGGTGCACATACTGCAGCAAAGTATTGAGCACACCATCGGAGCCCAGAATCGTCTTCCACGCGTACGCCCGAACCAGGTAGCTGACCCACAGCGGGATGATTACCAATTGATACAGCAGATCTTTTTTCTTTCCCGCATAGAAAGAAAGAAAATATGCCAGCGGATAACCGAGCAGCAGAGAGAAGGTCGTGACGCGCGCAGCGATCCACATCGAGCGCAGCAGAGTTTGCCAGTAAACGTTGACTCGCAGCAGTTGGCGGTAGTTATCGAGATTCCACGAATGGACGATAGCCTGCGATGCCGACACCGACCAGAAGCTGTAGCAGAGCATCAGCAAGTACGGCATCAACAGAAATACCGTGACCCAGAGCAGGGGAGGAAGTGTAACCGCCGCTTTGTAAGCTCGGGAAAACATTAAATTCTTTCTGGAGATTCGCGCACCAGAACAGCATCGGCGGGAGAGAACTCCAAGTCAACTTCGTCCAGCGCTCCGCCGCTGCCCGGAGTCCGCACCACCAGCAGCAGTCCGTCGCCGCATTCCACACGGATCAACTCTGTGGCTCCATGAAATGCCTGCTGGCGGACTTTCCCGCGCACTCTCACCGTACCCGGCGCAGTCGCTTTCTCCGAAGCCAGCCGGATGTTCTCGGGCCGCAACGAGAACAGCGCTGCACCTTCCGGAAGCGCCGCTGTCCACGTTAAAGGACCGCAGCGCACCTCCCCCGCGTGCACTTCGCCTTTCAACAGATTCGTATGTCCGATAAACTGAGCCACGTAGGCGGTGGCAGGGCGGCCGTAAATTTCGCGAGGCGTCGCCACCTGCTCCAGTTCACCCGAGCGCAGAAGCGCGATCCGATCCGACATCACCATGGCTTCTTCCTGATCGTGAGTCACGAAGATGAACGAAATGCCGACCTCGCGCTGCAGCGATTTCAATTCCACCTGCATCTGCCTCCGCAGATTCGCATCGAGCGCGGAGAGCGGCTCATCCAGCAACAACAATTGCGGACGGTTTACCAGCGCCCGGGCCAGCGCGATCCGCTGCTGCTGGCCGCCGCTGATTTTCGAGGGTTTCGATTTCGCGTGCGCCGACATCTTTACTTTTTCCAGCGCTTCCGACACGCGCGCTGCAATCTCCGCTTCGGGCCTCTTCGCCACGCGTAATCCGTAGGCCACGTTCTGTTCGACAGTGAAGTGCGGAAACAGCGCATAGGACTGGAACACGGTATTCACGCGACGACGGTAGGGTGGCTGCCGGTCCAATCGCGCATCGCCCATCCAGACTTCGCCTGCACTTGCGGTTTCAAAGCCTGCAATGATTCGCAGCAGGGTTGTCTTACCCGATCCGCTTTCGCCCAGGATGGTGAGAAATTCCCCCTCCGCCACCTCCAGAGAAATATCCCGCAACACCGCATTCTTCCCGAATCGCTTGGCCACCTTGCGAATGCTGAGTAGCGTGGTGCGACTAACATCGTCGCCAGCATTCGTCACCGCAATCTGAGGAGTGGTAGTCATAAAAGCCCGAAGCCCGATAGCCGAAGCCCGTTCTATTGCGCCGCTTTCACTTCGTTCCAGATCTCGTTATACTTGGCGCGCCGCGGCACATTCTGCCAGAAATAAAGCCGCTTCTGATAGTTGTCCACGTCGTCCAGATGAAGGCCTTTGACTTCCGCAGGCGTCATGAACTGCGCCGCCTGCGGATTCGCCGGAGTATATCCGGTCACGTCCGTTATCTTTTTCTGGGTCTGCGCCTCAATCATGTACTCCAGAAATTCGTGGGCTAGTTCCTTGTTCTCGCTGCCTGCCGTGATCATCAGATGGTCGATCCAGCCGGTGGTGTTTTCCTTCGGAATCGTCTCTCCCACCGGGAAATTGATCTTGCGCAGTTGATTGGTCATCAGCGGCCACCCCATTGCGGCCACGACCTCGTGATTCTGAAAGAGATTCGTCAACTCCCCGCCGGTCGACCACATCTTGCGGATATTCGGTTTCAATTCCAGCAACTTCTTCTTCACAGCATCAAGCTGTTCATCGCTCAAGTTGTAAAGCTGCGACGGATCGGGTTTGTCGTAGCCGAGAACCTGCGCTGCCATGTACACCGTCGACAGATCGTCCCACACCGAAATCTTCCCGCGATACTTCGCATCCCATAGCACATTCCAGCTACCGGGAGCCTGCGCGAAAATCGTGGTGTCGTAAAGCAGCGGATCCGGTCCCCACATGAATGGCACCCCGTAAACCTGACTATTCATGCGCACCAGCGGCAGGGAAGTGAGTTGAGGAGAGAGTTGTCCATAACTCGGAAGTTTCGTCAAATCCAGCGGCGCAGCCAACCCCGCCGCTGCGATCGATGTGGCTACATCGCTCGACGGCGAGATCACATCATAGTTTCCGGCGCTGCCCCCGCGCAGCTTGGCCACCAGTTCATCGCTGGACCCCATGTAGGACGCCGACACCTTGCAGTGATGCTGTTCTTCGAAAGCTTCGACAAATGTAGGATCGGCATATCCCTCCCACACCAGCAAATTCAGCGTCGGAGTTTTCTTTGTGCATGAACCCGTGAACGCCACGACCGCCAGCAGGAACGACAGAGTCGCCGCATGTCGCATTTTCATTGTTCCTCCTTTACCGATCGAAACG
Source organism: uncultured Acidobacteriaceae bacterium (assembly GCA_963818865.1). Classification (GTDB taxonomy): domain Bacteria; phylum Acidobacteriota; class Terriglobia; order Terriglobales; family Acidobacteriaceae; genus Sulfotelmatobacter. The sequence goes on along the minus strand of CAWFTQ010000004.1, from coordinate 544,909 downwards.
GCCTCTGCCGGCTCGCACCCTGACACCAACCAACCCCAGCAGTTCAGAATGTTGGCGGCGTGTTCACCCATAGCAGCCAGGTTTCCGCTCGCCCCGTATTTTTCCACTGATGCGGTGTAGCGCTCTCGAAATAAAAACTATCCCCGGCCTTCAGCCGGTATTCTTCCTTCTCCAGCGTGATCATCAACTCGCCCCGCAACACGTAAAGGAACTCTTCGCCCTCATGGGTATAGGAATCGCCGCTACCCGCCTGGGGCGCCACTCGAAACAGATGCGGCTCCATCACGGTGTTCCCCCAGGCCAGCAACTCCATGCGAACCCCGGGACCAGCTTCCAGAACCTTTCTTTGCGCGGGACGCACTTGCCGGCTGCTCGCTCCCGTGGCATCGAAAAAATCGAGGATGTTTGTCTTATAAAATCGCGCCAGCTTGCGCAGCGTTCCCACCGAGCCACTCATTTGCGAACGCTCCAGCGCGCTCAGGAATCCCACCGAGATGCCGACCGCGCGCGCCACCTGGGCCAAGGAAAGCTTCCGCTGCGCCCGCAACTGGCGCAAGTGCGAGGCAATCGCTCCCGCGTTGCCGTCTGCCGCCGGACGCGCCCGCCCTTCCCGCCGCAGCAGTTCGACAATCGCGGCCGCATTCAGCCCGCGCACCTTCCGCAGAAACCGCGCCCGCTTCAGCAGCCTCACGTCATCGGCCGTGTAAAGCCGGTACTTGCTTTCGGTGCGCCGCGGATGCGCGAGCCCCAGGCTCTCCCATGAGCGGATGACCGAGGGCGACACTCCCACGCGCCGCGCCACATCTCCGATCTTCAAATAGGGTTCAGCCCTGGATGATTTCATGGTTCACCGGATGGGCATTCAAGTTTTCTATGCGAGGCAGCGTGTTTTTCTCCTTGACAGTTTGCGTACCTCTTCTCTAACCTTGCGGGATTATAGCAAGGTTGTGGCTGGACACAAGCTGTCGTTTTCGAAGAAAACTACTCCCCGAGATGCCTGGAGGTTCCATGCCGTCACTACGAGCCCGCTGGACCTTGATCTGCCTGAAAGCCGTTTGCCTTGCCGTCGCAATCTCTCTCGTGGTCCCCACATTGCTTAGCGCTCAGGGCGCCAACGGGCGCATCGTAGGCCGGGTGGCCGATCCTTCCGGCGCCGTTCTCGCGGGCGTCAAAATCACTTTGCTGAACGAAGCGACCGGCATCAACCGCGATGCACTGACGAATGACAGCGGCGACTATAGCTTTGTCGAGGTCGTTCCGGGCACGTACACCGTCGAGTTTGAGCTGAAGGGATTTAAGAAGAATATTCAGAAAAGTGTGATCGTCGACGTCAATCAGGTGGTGACTCTCAACTCCGCCCTGCAAATCGGCGGATCTCAGGAAACCGTCGAGGTCACCTCGGAAGCCCCTCAGGTTGATACCACCAGCACCCAGCTTGGCGCCGTAATCAACGATCGCTCGGTGAACGAACTTCCCCTGAATACGCGCGACACCTACCAATTCCTGCAACTTCAGCCCGGCGTGCAGGCCCAACTCGGATCAAGCGGCACCCTGTTCGCTGGGACCAGTGATGCTGGATCGGTGTCGGTCAACGGCGGGCGCACTCGCGCCAACAACTTTAACGTAAACGGCGGCGATGCCAACGATCAGTTCGTTAACACGCCTACCATCCAACCCACCCCCGATAGCGTCGAGGAGTTTCGCGTGATCACCAATACCTTCGACGCCGAATATGGCCGCAATTCCGGCTCGGTGGTGAATGTGATCACCAAGTCCGGAACGAATGGTTTTCACGGCAACGTTTATGAGTACTTCCGGAACACGGTGCTGGATGCGCGCGGTTATCCTGACACCTCCACGCCCCAGCTCAATCAGAACCAGTTCGGCGGCACATTCGGCGGGCCTATTAAGAAGGATCGGAGTTTCTTTTTTCTCTCTTATGAAGGACGCCGAATCCGGGATGGGGTTCCGGGGCAATTGTTGAATGTACCGACCGGCGCTGAGTTTGGCGGGGACTTCTCCGGCGTGGGCGGGTTTGCCAATGGCGGATCGATCGCCGATCCTTTGGTCGCGCAGGTGCTTGATGGTCGCACCGGATGCGACACTGCCTTGGGTCTGCCCGCCGGTGGTATCTATGCCTTGGGCGGTGGCACCAACTTCACAGGTGTCCCTTGGTCTTCGGTTTTTCCAAGCGGAGCCATTCCGACCGCGTGCCAGGATCCTGTGGCAGCTAACCTGCTTCAGCGCTTTGTTCCCCCGGCCAATCGTGGGTCTAATCTGTATCAGGTCGTCCCCGTTGGGACCATCAACGCCGATCAGTTCACCGCCCGCTGGGATCACAGAATCAACGAGCATCAAAGCTTGACCGCCTACTACTATTTCAACGACAACCGCGAACTCGATCCCTACAACACTTTCGAGGAGGCGGGCGCCACTCTTCCTGGGTTCGGAAGCTACAACAATTTCCGGGATCAGCAGTGGAACTTCACGCATACCTGGACCATCAGCAACGCCTTGGTGAACGAAGCCCACTTCACCTACATGCGCGAGGGCGAACTCGGCTACCTGCAGAACCAATCGACCAACGCCGTGACTGCTTCCTGCACGAGTGCGGTCGCCACCCCATACTGCTTTACCGGCCTTTCTGATTCTTCGACGATCCAGACTAATTTCGGCACCGCCGCCAATCTCGGTATAACGCCGGGATTGCCTGCAAACCTTACCGGCGTTCCTTTCGTAAACATTTCCGGTGGCGCGTCGTACGGAAACAATTTCGAGGGCTTTCTGCCGCAGGTTGGAAACAGCTTTCAGTGGAACGATGATCTCTCGTGGATAAAGGGGAACCACACCTTCAAGTTCGGCTTGGACGTGCGCCGCTACCGGTTTGATCAGTTCTACTATTTCGACCTCAACGGCGAATACACATTCGATAACACAGGTCCCAACGCCATTATTCCCGGCGACGGTGACAATTATGCCGAATATTTGCTGGGACTAGCCGACGGCTACACGCAGGGTTCCGGTCAGCGGGAAGACGTACGAACCACCACAGCCTATCCGTTCTTCCAGGATAGTTGGAAGGTCAAGCCTAACCTAACGCTTAATTACGGCCTGCGCTGGGAATATAGTCCCCCGCCGGTTGACATCGCGGGACACGTTGAGACCTTTCGTCCGGGACAGAACTCCACAGTCTACCCCTGCGGAATCACGACCAGTACAACCTATTGGAATAGCCTGGGCGTTGGGAATCCAACCTGTGCTAATACCGGTTCGGAACCCACTGGCTTGGTAGTTCCCGGCGATCCTGGTGTTCCAGCCGGGATGACGTCGACATACTACAAGGCTTTCGCGCCGCGCTTCGGCATCGCTTACAGTCCCAACTTCAGCAGCGGTCCCTTGGCGAAGATTTTCGGGAGCAACGGCAAGACCAGCATTCGCACCGGTTGGGGTCTTTTCTATAATCCGATCGAAGAGTTGGTTTTGGCCCAGTTCGGTGCGGAGCCTCCTTTCGGCGGTAGTTCTTCGCTCTCCGATGTTTTTTTCAATACTCCGTACGTGAATCAGGGAGACTTCCAAACTCCCAATCCTTTCGGCGGAATTATTACGCCGACAAAAGGCGCGCCCACCGATTTGTCCCTGTTCCGCCCGATTCTTCTTTATGGCGAATTCCAGCCTCACCTGCGCTCGCAGTACACCAGTCAGTACAACCTGACGATCCAGCGCGAGTTGAGCAACAGCACCATGTTTCAGATCGGCTATGTCGGATCCGAGGGCCATCGTCTGCTGGCTTCGCACGACATTAATCCCTCCACTCCGCAGACCTGTCTCGACATCATGAGCGTTTCGGCCGTGAATGCGGCCAATGTCACCTCGTTTGGCTCTCAAGCGAACTGTGGGCCAGTTGCTGAGGACACGCAATACATAATTTCTCCCACGGCAGTTGCTCCGCCCGGAGGATTCCACGTTCCTTACGGGCCGAACGGGCCCACCGTCATTCCCGCCGGCACGTCAATTGGCTCGGTCGCACCCAACGGCTTGAACTTGGTTGGCCTGCGTCCTTACTCGTCACCCAACTGCAACCCATACACGGGCACCGGCTGTCCGGTGGATGGGGTTCCCGTCTTCACCGACATTTTTGCTGAAGATACCATCGCCAATTCCACCTACAACGCGCTCGAGATGATGCTCCAGAAGCGCTTCTCTCACGGATTGCAATTCCAGGCGGCTTATACCTTCAGCAAGTCGATCGATACCGGTTCCACCTTTGAAGAAACTCTGAATCCTTTCAACTTCAACGCCAGTCGCGCGCTTTCGATCTTCAATTCCAAACAGCGGTTCGTAATCAGCTATGACTGGGAACTGCCCGTCACCAGACATCAGGGTTTCGCCGGCCGGGTGCTGAACGACTGGGAGGTTTCCGGCATAACCCAATTCCAGAGCGGATTTCCCATTCGCCTGAATACCGAAGATGACACCGAACTGATCAACAGCCTGTTCTTCCTGGGAACTGAGGCTCCAAGTCTAAACGGCCCCTTGCAGATTCTGAATCCCAAGACCAATGGGGGCTTCTACCTGAACTACAACCAGTTCTCCGATCCCCCATTAGGCCAGTTCAACAATGGCACGCAGCGCACCATCTGCTGCGGTCCGGGACTTGCCGATTGGGACTTCTCGGTTCATAAGAAAATATCTTTCAGCGAAGCGAAGTACGTGCAGTTCCGAGCGGAGATTTTTAATGTCTTCAACCGCACCAATTTCTCGAACCCCGATGGCGGCTATTCGGATGGTCCGACGGCATTCGGCAAGATCACATCGGCAGGCGATCCACGCCTGTTGCAGTTCGCTTTGAAGTATTTCTTTTAACAGAAGGATTAAACTTAAGCAGCACCCCCCGGGCGGTTCGCCGCCCGGCACTCTAATGGCCGTCGATTCCAAGTGACGCCGGCCTGAGCCATCCTGGAGCAGTCTGATGTATCCCGATCTACAGAAGGAACTCGACACGTTCGAGCGCCGCACTCCTAAATCCGCCGAAGCCTATAAGAAGAACCTCAAACGCATTCCGCTGGGCGTGGCCAGCAACTATCGCCATTACGATCCTTGGCCCATCTTTGTGAAAGAAGCCAGCGGCAGTAAGTTTCGCGACCTCGATGGCAACGAATACATCGACCACAATCTGACGTTCGGCGCGCTCATGGCCGGACACTGCCATCCCGCCGTGATGAAGGCCGTGGAAAAGCGTCTTTCCACCGGAACCATGTTCGGCATGCCGCATGACATGGAATGGGAACTTGCCGAAGAAATCTGCAAGCGCTTTCCGGTTGAGATGGTCCGCTTCGGCAACAGCGGCACCGAAGCCACCATGCACGCCATCCGCCTGGCCCGCGCCGCCACCGGCCGGGACAAAATTATTAAATTCGAAGGCGCCTACCACGGCCTGCACGATTCCGCTCTGGTTAGTGTCAAGCCCCACGCACCTGATTTCGGCGACATCGACAATCCCACGTCCGTCCCCGGCGGATTAGGCGTGCCCAAATCAGCTATCGCCAATGTAAAGATCGCAACCTTCAACGACCTCGCCACCGTCGAGCGCCGCTTCAAAGAAAATCCCGGCGAAATTGCGGCGATCATTCTCGAGCCCATTCTCATGAACGTGGGCCTCTGCATCCCGCAACCCGGCTTCTTGAAAGGTCTTCGCGACCTCGCCACGAAATATGGCGCGCTCCTGATCTTCGACGAAGTAAAGACCGGCGCCAAACTCGGCTGGGGTGGCGCCAGCGAATATTTCAACGTTCACCCCGACATGATCTGCCTTGCCAAGTCGATTGGCGGAGGCCTGCCGTTGGCCGCGTTCGGCGCCAGCAAGTCCGTGATGGACCTGATTTCGCAACACAAGGTTTTCCACGGCGGCACCTACAACACCAACCCGGTGTCAATGGCGGCGGGACTCGCCACGTTCCGCGAAGTTCTCACCCGCGACAACTATGCTCATGTCGACAAGCTCGGCAAGAAACTCGCCGACGGATATCGCAAGACCATCGCGAAAGTTGGACTGCAAGCCTACATCGCGCAAGCCGGCGCGAACGGCGCGCTGATGTTCTATCCGAAAGAGATTCACAACTATCGCGATTGGACCACGATCGATGTCGATCTCTGGCGGCACTACTGGTTCGCAATGGTAAACCGCGGCGTGATGGCCCAGCCTTACTGGTGGGACGAGCAGTGGACCATTTCCGTCCAGCACACCGAGGCCGACATCGATAAGCACTTATCGGCCTTCGATGACATCGCCGCATCGTTAGCGAAAGCGCAGCAAGAACGCGCTGGCCAACCAGTACTGGCCGCGCACTGACAGAAAATGCTCATGTGGGGACAGCCGCCCTCGGCTGTCCCTGCTGTGTAGAAGCGAAATGTAGGAAGTGAAGAAGGGTTTGTCATTCCGAACCGGGCAAAGCCCGGTGAGGAACCTGCTGTGGTGCAGCCAGCAAAAACCTTGTCCACCACCACCCAACCCGCCCAGCCTCACCTGATCCGCGCCCTCGGACGCCGCGATCTCGTCCTCCTCTTCGTAGTCGCCGTCTTCAACCTCAACGTAGTCCCCTCCATCGCCGCCAACGGCGGCGTCACTATTTGGCTCTGGATCATCTCTCTTCTGCTTTTCTTCTGGCCGCAAGGCATCGCCGTGATCGAACTCGCCCATCGTTATCCCGGCGAAGGCGGAGTCTACCTCTGGGCTAAAGAAGTTTTCGGTGACTTCCACGGATTTCTCTCCGGCTGGTGCTACTGGACCAACAACATGCTCTACGTGCCGACCGTCATGCTCTACTTCGTCGGCGTCTCCGTGTATCTGCTTGGGCCCACTCATCTCGGCCTCGCAGATAACAAAATTTTTGCTTCGACCACTTCGCTGATCCTGCTCGCGTTGCTCACTGTGCTGAACATAGTCGGCCTCGGAGTCGGCAAATGGATCAACAACCTTGGCGCCATCGGAACATTCATTGCCGCCGGTGTCTTGATCGGCCTTGGCGTAGTGATCTGGTCGCGGTTCGGCACCACCATCACCGCGGCAGATTTCAAGATCCCCGCTGACCCGCGCTTCGTCTTGAATTCCTTCGGAGTAATCTGCTTTGGTCTGGTCGGCCTGGAACTAGCTTCCGTCATGGGAGACGAAATCCAGGATCCCAGCCGCACTCTTCCCGGCGCTGTCGCCTGGGGCGGAATCCTTTCGGGCGCTCTCTATGTCGGCGCCACGCTCACGCTACTGATCGCCGTGGGCAAGAACGACATCAGCGTGCTGCAGGGAATCGTGCAGGCCGTTAGCCACATGGCCGGCAAAGTTGGCGTGGGTTGGATAATAACGCCGTTTGCCTTGATGCTGAGCCTCTCGATCGCGGGCATTGGTTCGGCGTGGATGGGCGGCTCGGCGCGTATTCCGTTTGTAGCCGGCCTTGATTCCTACATGCCGTCGTGGTTGGGGAGAGTTCATCCGAAGTATGCGACTCCCTATGCGGCGCTGATCGTGCAGGCGGTGGTTTCGCTGGTATTGATTGGCATCAATTTCTATGCTTCGGGAGGCGTGCAGGAAACGTTCCAGACGATGTTATCGCTCGCCGTCGTCTTGCAGCTGGTTCCGTTCCTGTACGTGTTTGCCGCGCTGCTGCAATTTGCCCGCAAGGCCGATCTGGGGGATGGACGCTATGGCCGCGGTACTCTGGTGTTTGCCGGCGCGTCAGGATTTTTGACCACGCTTCTTGGAATCGTGCTGGCATTCTTTCCCGCCAAGCAGATCACTTCGGTGTGGAAGTATGAAGCCAAGATGTTCGGATTCACGCTGTTCTTTCTGGGGCTGGCCGCATTCTTCTTTTTTGTCTACGGTCGCCACAAGATGCCACAACAGATTAGCGTAGTGACAGCCACTCCGGCTGCCCCGGTGAGTGAAGCTCGCCCCTGATTGGGAAGGGCACGACTTTAGTCGTGCCGTTAAGTGACTAGTTGATTTGGGGCTTTAGCCCATGAGGTAACACACAGGAGGTCGAAACCAATGCCCGGCGGAGTTACCACAGAAGTCCGCACCTATCAGATGTACATCAACGGTGAGTGGGTCGCGAGCAAGTCCGCGAAAACTTTCCCTGTCTACGATCCATCCACGGAAGAAGTCATTGCCCAGGTTCCTGAAGCTGGCGCCGAAGATGTCAACCGCGCGGTCGCCGCCGCTAAATCCGCATTTGAAGACGGCCCATGGGCAAATTCCACGGCGCAGGAACGTGGCCGCGTTCTCTTCCGCCTCTGCGAAAAAATTCGCGCCAATGCCACGGCGCTCGCAGAACTCGAATGCCGCAACACCGGTAAGCCCATCGTCGAGGCCGAATTCGACATCAACGACGCCGCCACCTGCTTTGAATATTACGGCGGCCTTGCCACAAAAGTTGTCGGCTACGTGAATCCCGTTCCCGACAATGCGATGTCACTCTCGCTCAAGGAACCTGTCGGTGTCGCCGGACAAATCATTCCGTGGAACTATCCACTTCTCATGGCCGCATGGAAACTGGCGCCGGCTATCGCCGCAGGCTGCACCTGCGTGCTCAAGCCTGCTGAGCAGACTCCACTCACCGCGCTCGAATTCGCAAACTATTTCAGCGATTGCGGCCTGCCGCCCGGCGTGGTCAACATCATTACCGGCTTCGGAGAAAGTTGCGGTGCTCCGCTCGTGCAGCACCCCGACGTGAACAAGATTGCCTTCACCGGAAGCGCTGCCGTCGGCAAGATCATCGTGAAACAGGCCGCCGACACGGTGAAGCGCGTCACTCTCGAACTTGGCGGCAAGTCGCCCAACATCTTCTTCGCCGATGCCGACTTCGAAGCCGCCATCGACGGCGCACTGTTTGGTGTCTTCATCAACCAAGGCGAAGTCTGCTCCGCCGGCAGCCGCATTCTGGTGCAGAAATCGATCTACAAGAACTTCGTCGAAGCGATGACGGAGAAGGCAAAGAAGATCAAGCTCGGCCCTCCACTCGATCGCGAAACCAAGATGGGGCCACTCGTCAGCAAGGAACAATACGACCGGGTCAACTCATACATCGAGATCGGAAAGAAGGAAGCGAGGCTAGCCTCTGGCGGCGGTCGCCCCGACAAAATCGCCAAGGGCTACTATGTTCAGCCGACGATTTTCGCCGATGTCTCCAACTCTTCCCGCATAGCCCGCGAAGAAATTTTCGGTCCGGTCGCGGCCGTAATTCCGTTTGAAGACGAAAAAGACGCTCTCAAGATCGCCAACGACTCGCTCTACGGTTTAGCCGCCGCGGTGTGGACTCGCGATATCTTCAAAGCCATGCGCTCCGTGAAAGCGTTGCGCGCAGGCATCGTCTGGGTGAATCACATGCAACCAACTTATGTCGAAGCCCCTTGGGGCGGATACAAACAATCCGGCTTCGGCCGCGAACTCGGCCCCTGGGGCATCGAAGAATATCTCGAAACCAAACAGGTCTACATCAATCTGAACGAAGCTCCAATCGGCTGGTACTGATGAAGCTGATGAAAATGATGAAAGCTCCCAGGCATTGTCATCCTGAGCGAGGATTGATCTTCGCACCCAAGCGCGAAGATCAACCGCAGTCGAAGGATCCCTATGCCCAAGGAAATGCCTCCGCCGCGTCAAGGCATTCTCACGAGAAACTGACATGAGTACGATTCGAATCAACACGCAAATCCCCGGCCCGAAATCCAAGGCGCTCTCCGAGCGCCGCGCGCAAGCCGTGCCCCGCGGCCTTTCTCACGGCACTCCCATCTACGTGGCCAAGGCGGAAGACGCGTGGCTGGAGGATGTCGACGGCAACCGCTACATCGACTTCGCCGGAGGCATCGGCTGCGCCAACGCTGGTCATCGACAAGAAGCCGTTGTCGACGCCATCCGCGGCCAGCTCGACAAGTTCCTCCACACCTGCGTCCAGGTCACGCCCTACGAAGGGTACATCCGCCTCGCTGAGCGCATGAACGAAGTCACGCCCGGCAAGTTTTCCAAGAAGACTCTCTTCGTGAACAGCGGCGCTGAAGCCGTCGAGAATGCGGTCAAGATCGCCCGAGCCTATACCAAGCGTCCCGCCATCATGGCCTTCGAAGACGCGTTCCACGGCCGCACCATGATGACGCTGGCTCTCACCAGCAAGACGCATCCTTATAAAGCCGGTTTTGCGCCGTTCCCCGGCGAGGTTTACCGCGTCCCGTTTGCCTACTGTTATCGCTGCTCGTATAACTTGAAGTATCCCGCGTGCGATCTCTACTGCGCGCGCCATCTCGAAGACACTTTCAAGCGCGTGGTCGCCAATGAAGAAGTAGCCGCAGTCATTGCCGAACCGGTCCTGGGTGAAGGCGGATTCGTCGCCCCGCCGCCAGACTATTTCAAAGTGCTAATCGATCTCTGCCATAAGCACGGCATACTCTTCGTTGCCGACGAAGTGCAATCCGGCTTCGGACGCACCGGCGCGCTCTTCGCGAGCGAACGTTACGGCATCGAGCCCGACCTTATCGTCACCGCAAAATCACTGGGTGGCGGATTGCCACTCGCGGCCGTCACCGGCCGCGCCGAAATCATGGACGCGCCCGCTCCCGGCGGACTGGGCGGCACCTTCGCCGGCAATCCGCTTTCTTGCGCCGCCGCCCTCGCGGTCCTCGACTTGTTTGAGAAAGAAAATCTGTTAGCCCGCGCCAATGAACTCGGAGACTGCTTCCAGCGCCGTGCCCGTGAATGGCAGCGCCGCTGGCCCATTGTCGGCGATGTGCGCGGCCTTGGCGGCATGCAAGCCATCGAGTTGGTGAAGTCGCAAGAAACGAAAACTCCCGCCTCTGACGAAACCAAGCAGATCACGCAATACTGCTACGAGCACGGCCTGATCACGATCACCGCCGGCTCGTACTCTAACGTGATTCGCGTGCTGGTCCCGCTGGTAGCGAGCAACGAGCAAATGGACGAGGGGCTTGACGTCTTGGAATCCGCGTTGGCCAATGTTTGCGACAAGAAGGGCGCCGTAGCGCAGTTGGTGTAATAATTCGAATTACTCTTCGCGACAGTAGAGGTATAACATGACATCAGTTGCGGCTCCTCCCATCACCCGCCTCACCAACTACATCAACGGCCAATGGACCTCTTCGCGCGCCTCGGAATGGCGTGACGTTGTCAATCCCGCGACCGGCGAAACGTTGGCTCAAGTCCCGCTCGCTGAGGCCGCTGAGGTCAACCAAGTCGTTGAAGCCGCAGCCGCCGCTTTCCCCGAATGGCGCCGCACGCCGCCCGAAGACCGCATCCAGCCGCTGTTTAAGCTGAAGATGCTGCTCGAGGACCACCTCGACGGCATCGCCCGCATCATCACCCAGGAAAACGGCAAGACCTTCACCGAAGCCAAAGCCGAGATGCGCCGCGCCATCGAAAACGTCGAAGTAGCCTGCGGCATTCCCATGATGATGCAGGGCTACAACCTCGAAGACGTCGCCCGCGGCATCGACGAGATGATGATCCGCCAGCCCCTCGGCGTCACCGCCGCGATCGTGCCCTTCAATTTCCCTGGCATGATTGCGTTCTGGTATTTGCCTTACGCCATCGCTACAGGAAACACTTTCATCTTGAAGCCATCCGAGCGTGTTCCCCTTACGATGCGCTACGTTTACGAGCTTCTCGCAAGAACCGGATTGCCAAAGGGTGTAGTGAACCTGGTTAATGGAAGCAAAGCGGTTGTCGATGCGCTCATCGATCACCCGAAAGTGCGCGCCATCAGCTTTGTTGGATCGACTCCGGTGGCGCGCTACATCTATGCACGCTCCGGCGAAAAAGGCAAGCGCTGCCAGTGCCAGGGGGGCGCCAAGAACCACGTCATCGTTCTCCCCGATGCCGACATGCCGATGGCCACGCAGATCATCAGTGACAGCGCCTTCGGATGTGCCGGCCAGCGTTGTCTCGCCGTCTCGGTCGCGGTAACAATCGGCCAAGCGCAAAAGACTTTCCGTGATTCCATCGCCGACGCAGCCTCTAAACTCAAAGTCGGCAACGGCCTTGACGAAGGCGTGCAGATGGGGCCCGTGATCACGCCGCAGAGCAAAGAGCGCGTGGAATCGCTCATCGGACTCGGCGAAAAGCAGGGCGCGACAATTCTGCTCGATGGCCGCAACTCGAAGATCCCGAAATACGAATCCGGCAACTTCGTGAAGCCCACGATTCTCGACAACGTCCCCGCAACCAGCGATCTCGCCGACACAGAAATCTTCGGCCCTGTCCTGAGCCTCGTTCACGCTAACGACATGGATGACGCTCTCGTGTTCCTCGAACGCAGCGCCTACGGAAATCAGGCATCGCTATTTACGTCGAGCGGATCGGCCGCGCGCCGCTTCCGCTACGAAGCGCCCGCGGGAAATATCGGCATCAACATCGGAGTTGCCGCGCCCATGGCCTACTTTCCCTTCAGCGGATGGAAGAACAGCTTCTTCGGCGATCTCCACGGCCAGGGCCGAGACGCCATCGAGTTCTACACCGACAAGAAGGTCGTAGTCGAGCGCTGGGCCAAAGAGCACAGCCGAAAATTCTAGAATTAAGTGATTGGGCGATTGAGTTATCGGGCGATTAAAAAATCATAAGATATGTTTTTGACTTTTCAATTGCCCAATCACCCGATCGCCCAAATCGCTCAATGATCTGCGATGCTGTCGATTATAAATTGAGGATTCTATGACCACAACTCTCACCACCCCCACGATGTCCGGCAAAGAAATTGTCGATCTCTCCCGTAAGCACACGCTCTACGAATGGTCTGCCCAATCGAAGGTCGATCCCATTCCTGTCGCTCGCGCCAAGGGGATTTACTTCTACACTCCCGAGGGCAAACGCTTTATCGACTTCAACAGCCAGCTCATGTCCGTCAACATCGGACACGGCGATGAGCGCGTGATTCAAGCCATCAGTGAGCAGGCGGCGACGCTGGCTTATGCGAATCCTTTTATGGCGACCGAAGTTCGCGCGCGGCTGGGCGCGAAGCTGGCCGAAATTACGCCGGGCGACATCGATACTTTTTTCTTCACCAACGGCGGAGCTGAAGCCAACGAGAACGCCATCAAGATCGCGCGCTTCTTCACCGGACGCCACAAGATCATGGCGCGCTATCGCTCCTATCATGGCGCGACTGCGGGGGCGATGAGCCTAACGGGCGATCCCCGCAGATGGGCCGCGGAACCTGGCATTCCGGGCGTGATTCATGTGCTCGATCCTTATCATGGCATTGAGCGCGGATGGGAATCGGCTGAGAGTTCGCTGGCCATGATTGAGGAAACTATTCAGCTCGAAGGTCCGCAGACGATTGCGGCGTTCATTCTTGAGCCGGTAACTGGAACCAACGGAATTCTCATTCCTCCCGATGGATATCTCGAAGGCGTGCGCAAGCTGTGCGACAAGTACGGCATATTGATGATCGCCGATGAAGTGATGGCTGGCTTCGGACGGACGGGCGCGTGGTTTGCGGTCGATCACTGGAAGGTTGTTCCGGATCTGCTGTGCATGGCCAAGGGGTTAACTTCAAGCTATCTCCCTCTGGGCGCGGTCGGAATGCGGCATCACATTGCGCAGCACTTTCAGGACAAAGTGTTTTACGGAGGACTGACGTACAACAGTCATCCCATGGGATGCGCGGCGGCTCTGGCGACGATTCGCGTGTATGAAGAAGATGGGCTGATCGACAACGCAAAAAAAATGGGCACGATCCTGAAGCAGCTGGGAGCGGAGATGCAGGCGAAACATCCGTCGGTGGGCGCGGTGCGATCAATTGGACTGTTCGGCATCGTCGAACTGATTCGCAATCGCAAGACTCGCCAGCCGATGGCGCCATTCAACGGCACGTCCGAAGAAATGGGGGCGCTCGGCCGCTTCTTCCGCGAGCAAGGGTTTTACACCTTCGTTCGCTGGAACACTTTCTTCACCAATCCTCCGCTCTGCATCAACGAGCAGCAGATGCGCGAGGCGTTTGCCATCATTGATCACGGTCTTGAGATTACCGATAAAGCGGTAGTCTAGCTGTCAGCTCTGAAAAAGAGCTTGCGGATGCCCATCCCCGAATCCGACGGAGCTTTCGTTCCGGGAGGCGTCACGACAGCGCAGATCATGGTCAGGGGCTCTAAACGTACACGGAAACGAGATTTTTGTGATTTTCCCCGAGCAAGGCTGCGGTCTTTTGCCGCAAGAGCGAGAGGGACCTATAAACGTGATGAAAACGTCATAGCGATAGAATGGCTTCACCGAGTTTATTTTCACGGGCATCGGTGACATGAAGAAACACGGGCGTGGGATTCACCTAATCGCGGAAATGGCCAACGTTTCCATCGGGACTGTGGATCGTGCACTACACGGACGCCCCGGCATCAACGAAGCGACACGCCAACGAATCCTGAGAATTGCGGAGCAAATCGCCTACACGCCCAACCTGGCGGCGCGTGCGCTCTCCGTGTCGAAAGCCAGCGCCCGCATTGGAGTCTGCATCCCTCGGGAGATCCATTTTTTCTACGATCAGCTTTGGAGCGGCGTATTGGACGAAGCGCGAAGCGTGGCGCCGCTCGGTATCCAGTGCATTCATCGTCCGGTTCACGGCTTAGGCGAAGGCGACACGGAGGCCTTCCAGGAACTAGTGGAAAGCGGAGTCGCCGGCATTATTCTCACGGCAGGGAATCCGCAGGGCCTCACACCACTGATCGATGTGGCGGAAGCCAAGGGCATTCGCGTGGTTTGCGTTTCAACGGATGCTCCCGCCAGCCGGCGCTCCAGCATTGTTTGCGTAGAGCCGTCGCTGAACGGGCACCTGGCGGGAGAATTAATGGGCAAATTTGTGCCGCCTGGTTCCGTGGTGGCCGTGGTTGCGGGTATGCTGAGCGCGGAAGATCATCGCCAGAAGACAGCTGGGTTCTCTGATGCGTTTCCACGGCACTGTCCCGGTGGGCAGATCGCTACCGTAATTGAAGGTCACGAAGATGAAGACGAAAGTTTCCAAAAGACATTTGATCTTCTGGGCCGCATGCCCACTCTTGCTGGACTGTACGTAAACACAGTCAATTGCCTTCCGGTTTGCCGCGCCCTCGGAGCGCGCGGGCTCGCCGGAAAAACCAAGTTAATCACCACGGACCTCTTCCTCGAGATGTCTCCGTACTTCGAGAAAGGGACGATCACCGCGTCCATCTACCAGCAGCCCCACCGGCAAGGTCAACTCGCAGTAAGGCTGATGGCGGATCACCTGACCAGCAAGGCACCCTTTCCAGCGAATCTACACCTCAGTCCCGGGGTCGTGATGTCATCGAACCTGCATCTGTTCCGAGAGATAAAACTGGCTAGCGCCCGGTTCGACGACTCCCTGCTGAACACTGCAAGCCTTGCCAAAACAGCGAAAACGTTTCAAAACTGAACGCGTCCTACCCACAAGCCCGCTTGAGGAAGCCGATTACCCTTGTCTCCATGGCAGGATTCCGCTAGAGGACGTCTGACCTTCGTGCGTCGCCCACGCAATGCCTCCGGCGGAACTCCCTCACGGCTGACGGTTGGGTGCGAAGCGAAAGCAATAGATGAGACCGATGGCCAACAACAGCGCCCCCCACCATACATTGGCGTGCAGATTGAAAAGCACAACCGTGGGAGTGATCGGAGGCCTCAATAATTGATAGACCCCGGCCGCCAAAATCAGCGCGCCATTCACCGCCAGCGAAATGCCAATGAAAAACCAGATCGAGATCGAAAGTTTGTCTTTCACAAGCGCTCCCTGACGGTTCAACGTCGCAATCCTATCGTGAGAATCGTCTCTACCAGAAAATGATGTTCAGCACTACGAAAACCACGGTTGCCACCGCTGCCCAGAAAAGTGGTTTCTGATAGAGAGGAACCTCTCCCACGGCCGGAACTTGCGTCAGACCGTAGACCAGGCCTTTCAATTCAATTTCCGGTACCGGCTTCGTCGCCAGACTTACCACGACGGTCACGACGACGCATGTAATAAAGGACCACAGGGCCTGATACATATCCTGAGCCAGCCCCTTAGCGTGCGGAGAAAGCGCTACGTAACGCAATGCGGCTGGATCAACCTTCACCCATGTCCACATGCTGATTGAGCATAGGGTTCCACACAGCAATCCCCAAAACCCACCGGCCGCGCTCGCCCGCTTCCAAAGCATTCCGAGCACAACCGTCCCGAAAAGCGGAGCGATAAAGAAACTGAAGAGCGCCTGCACATAGTCCATGATGCTGGCGAACTGCATGACCAGATACGCCGTGCCTACGCTGATCAGCACGCCTATTACCGTGGTCCAGCGGCCCATGTTCACATAGTGGTGGTCACTCTCTCCTCGATTAATCAGCGGGCGGTAGATGTCATAAGTCCAAACCGTCGTGAAGGCACTCACATTGCCCGCCATTCCCGACATGAATCCGGCGATCAGCGCGGTAACTCCGAGACCCAGGAGACCCGGACCGAAGTAGCGAGCCATCATGAGGGGCAGTACATCGTTATAGCTGTGGGCGCCGGTGACCATGGCGACCGATTCCGGCACCAGCTTTACCGGCAACAGCGCCAGGCCGAGCAATCCGGGCACAATGACAATAATCGGAACGAGCATCTTGAATCCGGCGCCGATAATCGGCGCCATCTCGGCGCTGCGAATGTCTTTCGCCGCCAGGATGCGCTGCACAACCAAAAAATCAGTTGTCCAATATCCCATGGAGATGATCGCACCCAGCCCGAAAACAATCCCCACCCAATTGATTCCCATAGGATTGTTGTTGAATGATCCGAGGCCCGCCCAGAGATGCACATACTGCTCGGAAGCACGCTGCGCGATCTGCACCTTCAAATTTGACCAGCCGCCGGCTTCGTGCAAACCGAGAATCGGGATGAGCAGCGCGCCCGCCCAGATCAAAAAGAATTGCAGCACTTCGTTGAAGATGGCCGAGCGCAGTCCGCCCAGCGTCACATAGATTGCTACCGTCAAGGACGAGGCCCAGATGCTGAAGTTGATGTCCCAGCCGAGGACAATCTGCATCACCTTGGCCATGGCGAACATGTTGACGCCGCTCATCAACACCGTCATGAAGGCAAAAGAAATAGCCGAAAGAGCACGGCTGGGCTCGCCAAAACGCAGCTTTAAATATCCTGGAACCGAATGGGTTTTTGAAATGTAATAAAACGGCATCATCACCAGCGCGAGAAACAGCATCGCGGGAATGGCTCCGATCCAATACCAGTGCGTAGCGAGAATGCCATATTGATAGGCCGAACCGGCCCATCCCATGAGATCGAGGGCGCCCAGATTCGCGGAAAGAAAACTCAAGCCGGCGACCCACGCCGTCATCTCGCGGCCGGCCATAGAAAGAAAACTACCGCGCCGAGTACAACCCCCCAACAGTTCGACTGAAGCTAAGAATCTATTGCTCGAAAACTTACTTCCCTGGATGAAGATATCGGATGGTTCTGTGAGTTCGGAAAGTGCTGGGTCTTCAGACACAACCCGACGAGGCGCCAATTTTTCTCAAGGTACATCCTGCTTCGATAAGCGTTGAGCTATCATGACCCTTCAAAGAGATGCTAGTCAGCACCAGGTCTGGGGAGAAGAGAAGAACAAATGGCCTTTACACTCGCGCGTGGATCTCAATCCATAGTCCATTCCCCGATGGTTCATGTCGATACCCTCCCAGCGAGGAGAGGGTTCTTGACCCAAACCTCTCCATTCGTTCGCAGTTTATCCGCGGCACTTCCGCCTAAAAGGGTATCGCTTCTTATGCGTTCACTTCTTGTCGGCCTCACACTGATCGTTATCGCTATCGCCGCGCCGAGACTGGCTGCACAGAAAGCCGAATTGTCGATTGACGCATCCAAACCCGGCGCGAAGATCGACCGCAATCTCTTCGGGCAATTCGCCGAGCATCTCGGACACGGCATTTATGAAGGGATATGGGTTGGTCCAGATTCCCCAATCCCGAACACTCGTGGCATTCGTAACGACGTCGTTGCCGCGCTTAAAGCTCTCAAGGTGCCCAATGTTCGCTGGCCCGGTGGCTGCTTTGCCGATGAATACCACTGGCGTAACGGGATTGGCCCGCAGCGAGTCGTGACCCTAAATCCCAACTGGGGCGGCGTGATCGAACCGAACACTTTTGGGACGCACGAATTCATGGACTTCCTCGGCCAAATCGGCGCCGACGCCTACATCTCGATCAATGTGGGTTCTGGAACTCCACGGGAGGCGGCTGAATGGCTGGAATACATGACCGCTGCTCAGCCGACGACGCTCGAAAAGGAGCGCGCGGCCAACGGCCATCCCGCTCCCTACAAAGTTGCTTACCTTGGTATCGGGAACGAAAGCTGGGATTGCGGTGGAAACATGACGCCCGACTACTATCTGAGCCAGCTTAAGATTTACAGCCACTTCGTCAGGAACTTCAATCCGGCACAGCAGGACAAACAGCAGATGCTGAAGATCGCCGTGGGCCCGGGCGGCGATGGACCCCGCTGGACCGAATGGACTGAGGCCATCATGAAAGCCTATCAGCAGCATACGTGGAGCTGGGACATCAACGGCCTATCCATGCACAACTACACGGTGGTGAAGTGGCCGCCTTCCTATACGTCTGTGGGGTTCGGAGAGGCCGAGTACAGCCAGATTCTCAAATCCACTTTGGAGATGGACGCTCTAATTAATGAACATTCGGCCATCATGGACAAGTACGACCCGGACAAAAAGGTCGCCCTCGTCGTGGATGAATGGGGAGGCTGGTACGCGCCGTTACCAGGCAGTAATCCAGGGTTCCTAGTCCAGCAGAACAGTCTGCGGGACGCCATCCTTACCGCGCTGAATCTTAACATCTTTGCCCGGCACGCCGACCGCGTCCGCATGGCCAACATCGCCCAGATGATCAATGTGCTGCAGGCGATGATCCGGACGGACAAAGAAAAGATGGTTTTGACCCCGACTTACTACGTCTTCAAAATGTACGTCCCTTTCCAGGACGCCACTCTAGTGCCGCTCGCTTTCGGCGCCGGTCAGTACACTCATGACAACATCACCTTGCCGCGCATGGACGCCATCGCTGCGAAAGATGCGAACGGGAAGTTGTGGCTGGAGATCACGAATGTGGATCCAAATCGGGCGGTCGAAGTCGAGGTAAGTCTGGGCGGTATTACGGCCAAATCGGCAGCCGGAGAAACTCTGACAGCGCCCAAAGTGGACAGTATCAATACCTTCGACGCACCCAACGTGGTGAGGCCTAAGCCTCTTTCAGCGAAAGTTCAAGGCGGCAAGCTGACTCTGAAACTCGAACCCAAGTCCGTGACCGTAATCTCAGTGGAGCAATAACACTACTTCGCGCTCCTGCCTCCCAGATCAATCCGGATGAAGTTCCAAGTAATCGAGGGGCGCGCGCTCTTCGTGGTCGGGAAAACCTTCGATTCGCAGTTCGTCTCCCGGGCGGAGCAATATCCCGCGAATTGCTCGCCGCGTTGAGGAGTCGCCGTTCGGTTCTGTCGCGGGTAATGATGCGTTGCCAAGCCACTCATCTACCAATCGCTGGCCAACTAACACGCGGTATTTTGAGACTCCGTTATTCTGGTCGAAATATTGAATGTCAATTTCGTAGCGGCCCGGTTTACCCGCAAAGGTATACTTCGCGGTACAAGACTGTGCAGGAGTTGCGCACTCAACTGCTCTTCCCCCCGATGCGTCTTCCCAGGGCGTGACGTCCACAGGGATATAACCTTCGAGTTCCATCGATTCGGCCTCGATGCGGTGGGGATGGTTTCCCACGCGCCCGGCGGCATCGGGAATGCCGGAAAGACGATGAAACCAGTCGTTGATGGCATCGCGCCACACAATCGCGTGTGCAGATTGGTAGGTGAGCTGTGCGAGCACAGCACGATAGCGTGCGTCGTCGATGTGGCCGCGGAGGGTGTTCCATTCCCTAACAAATTGCCTGGCTTGCCTAGCACCGTCGTAATGCAGATCGTAAATGGTCTGGATTACAGTCTTCCCAGAGTGCAAACGAAACGTGTAGGACACATGATGGAAGAATAGAAGCAGATCATCTGGAGTGTTCGGCACCGATTCATAAAGGTTCTGCACCTGCGGTGAATATTGCCCAACGAAACCTGTGCCCGTGGCGACGCTACGATCCATGCCAACTCCCCGCTCATCGGCACGGATCCATTGACCCCAGCCGTTGCGCTCCTGAGATTCGGGGGCGGGACCGTAGTGGCTTCCCAAAATATTCGTGAGACTTTGCAATCCCAGCGGGCCAGTGTAGTTTTCGTAAGCCCGCCATGAAGCCAGTTGAATTCTGGAGACGGTTTCGACGACGAGCGGGTCACTACCGAATGTAAGCTGCGTCCATTCTTCAACGATGGCTTTCGAGGTGAGATTGGGATCCCACGAAAGCCGTCCAAAACCGTATAGGTTTGCCAATGCAAGATGATTTGCCAGCCAGTTTTCATCCAGGCCGACGTTGGCCACTCCTATGTATCCGCCGATCGAACGATGGAAACGTGAGCCGGCGACAACATCTTTCACCTGCGTGGAACGATCATTGACGCGCAAGTCGAAATCCAAAACCTGCTTCCACATTGGGACCAGGAAGCAGGTGTGCCTTTGCTGGCCGGTATATTCCTGAGTGATTTGCAACTCGATTCCTACATTCGTGTTTTCAAGTCCACCGAACAGAGGTGATACGGGTTCGCGCACTTGAAAGTCTATCGGCCCATTCTTGATTTGTACGAGAACGTTCTCGTCGAACTTGCCATCCAGCGGATGAAAGATGTCGTAGGCGGCTTTGGCCCGGTCGTTTTTCAGATTGGTCCAATCGAGATGGTGGTCGTAGACGAAGGCCCGGTAGAAGACGATTCCGCCGTGTGGTTTTAAGGCTCGAGCAATCACGTTGGCGGCTTCGGCAGGTGTGCGCCCATAGAAGGCAGGTCCAAGGCGTCCTTCCGAGTCCGCTTTGACGACCACACCGCCGAAGTCCGGGATGGTGCGATAGACTTCGTCGAACTTTCTCTGCCACCAGTTTGCGACGCGAGCATCCAGGGGATCGAAAGTATCCAGGCCACCGGCCGTCTTGGGCAAGCTCAGGTCGACTGCGACTCCAAGTTGAACTCCCCAGGGCCGAAAAGCCTCGGCTATACGGGCAAGCTGTGGAATGAAATCCGAATTGAGGATGTGCAGATCGGCATTGACGTTGTTTACAACGCAACCGTTGATGCCGACCGAGGCCAGTAGGCGCGCGTATTCAGAAACTCGAGTGAGCGTGGGGCGGCGGACGCTTCCGTTCTCGAAAAAGATGGAACGTCCACCGTAGCCGCGTTCAATCGTGCCATCGAGATTGTCCCACTGATTTGCCCAGCGGACGGGAGCTGACGGTTGCTGCAACTCGTTCAGCCGGAAGACGTCCTGCTGCCTCGCGATCCTGCTGAGAAAAGCGAAAACTCCGTAGAGCACGCCGCGGTCGCTGGCTCCAGTGATGATGATGCAGCGGAAACCGCCTACTTCTCCCCTGGTCAACCAGAATGCATCCCCACGCAAGCCTTCGATGATGTGCAGAGACGGGGCAATGTTTCGTAGTTGCCCGACGGTTCCGAGTACGATGGCGCTTTCGGTTGGGACACGCGAAGCAATTCGAAGAGTCCTCCCTAACATGCCCGTCACGCCGCGCACCAGTTCGGCTTGAGCCGTGTTCAGGACGAGGCTGTCGCTGAGTGACAGAGTAGTTGCGGGGAGCGCCCGGTAGCGCTCGGAGGCGGCGGGTTGCAGCCGGGCATAACCAAGCCACGCATCATTGCCATTGCCAATGCCGGTTTCGGCGTGATCAGATGCGGCAGCCCACAGGGCACATGCCAGCACAAATACAATTTGTTTTGCTGTTCTCAAACCCTTTGATGAAATGTCCTCGAATGATAAGTTACTTGTTCCGCTCGTTCACATTGCCAGCGCAGCCTGCGCTTCGAATTCTGACTTCCCGGTGTTAAGGCTCCGAAAAGCAATTTCCCACGAAGAAGCGGGGATTCGGAGCTCGATCACGCCCTGCCGCGAACGGGGATTCATTAAAACGTTAACGTACACGAAATGAGAATTCTGTGTTACGATCTGCGCATGTTGAAAAGCGACGCTACGCTGCGAATCAATATTTTCAAGCGGGGCAATCCGCGCTGCTCGGTGTGTGGACAAGAGTTTGGGAGCGAGGGCTTTACGAATAGCCTGATCGAAGCCTTTGCACTTCACGTTCGGCGCGGCCACATGCAGGATGAGATGAGCCGGGAGGTTGTGCGTGGGTATGCAAGTCCAACTACTGCGCGAAGGGCCCGGGCCGGGACCGAGCGGCGATAGTTTAAGTAAGTTCTTCTTCAACCGTTCCGCCTCCGGACTCCGCTGTCTTCGAGCAGTTAGAACTTGCGCGCCAGCGTTGGTTCTTTGACTGTCAGGATCTGATCGGATGCCACGTCCTGCAGCTGCTGGACCGTACCAGAGGGCCAGCGGATTTCCACCAGATCGACGGACGTGTTTGCCCCCAATCCAAAATGAACCGGGCCCGCGCTCGACGACGCATAACCGGCGGCCGTGGATTTGTGATCATACTGCGCACCACTCTTGGTCACCACTTTGATGCGCGCTCCGATTCCATCGCGGTTGCTTTTCGTTCCCTGGAGCTTAATCTCCAGCCAGTGATTGCCACCAGGGCTCTCATTCATCCAAATTTCCGCCGGAGACTTGAGCGCGCTTACAACCACATCGAGGCGGCCATCTCCATTCAGATCGCCGATGGCGGATCCACGGTGCCGCGCCGGAGGACGTGATGTCAGTCCAGCTTCCGACGTCAAGGCAGCGAACTTCATGCCGCCCAAATTGCGGAAAACTGTGTTCGGCTGCTCGATGGGTGAGCGATTTGCGGACAAAAGCGACTGCACGTGTCCCCGTGAAACGAAGATATCTTTCCACCCATCATTGTCAAAATCGGCGATCGTCGGCGAATACCCAGCCATTGCAAGGCTCAGCCGGGTCATGCCGCTTTCCTCGGTCACTTCCGCGAAGCTTCCCTTGCCAGTGTTCCGATAGATGGGGAATGTTTCGTTGTCGAGAGCAACAACGACAATGTCGGGATAACCATCATTATCAAGGTCGCGGAAATCGACGCCCATCCCGGAGATAAACACGCCGTCTTCCCGCAAAGCTACATTGACGTCGAATCCCACCTCATCAAAGGAAGTGCCCTTGTTTCGAAAGAACGAATTGAATTCCTTATCGTTCGCAATGAAGACGTCCATTTTGCCGTCAAGATCAAAATCGGCAGTTGCGCCTCCCATGCCTTTTCCTGGGTGAGCGCGCAGACCCCATTCCACGGACGCATCCCTGAAAGTACCATCTCCATTGTTGATGAAAAGCTGGTTGGGAGTTGGCTTGTACATCTTTGGATTGCAGTAGTCGGCGTGGCCGTCGATCGGGCACGAGGGTTCGTGCTTGATGTCCCACTTCATGTAATTGATGACCAGGAGGTCCAGCAGGCCATCATTGTTCACATCGACCCAAACGGCGCCCACTGACCACAGCGGCCCATATTCAGCGTCAGGCCTATTCAGCCCGGCTTTGGCGGTAACGTCAGTAAACGTACCGTCTCCGTTGTTGTGATAGAGCGTGTTCCTGTACACACCGGCGACGAAGATATCTTCGTACCCATCGTTGTCATAGTCGGCAACCGCGACCCCGATGTCGTAGCCACTGCCCGCGAGGCCCGCCTTGGCGGTGACGTCCGCGAAGTGTCCATGGCCGTCGTTCTCGAAGAGATGATTGGAGTATTTCGGAGACGATTTGCGAAGAGTATTGATGTCGGCTCCATTGGTGAAGAAAATGTCGAGCTTGCCGTCGTTGTTGTAATCGAAGACGGCCACGCCTCCGGCCATGGTTTCGGGGGCGTGACGCTCCGGGGTCTCGCAGCTGTCGAGTTCGAAAGCAATCGGCTGATACGTGAAGCGGATGGGGCTGGGGACGGTTGAAGGATCGCCGGTTGAAGGATCGCCGGTTGCATGCTGGGCAAGCTTCGGTTGTATTCCAGACTCTGTCGCACTCGAAAGGTTCTGGGCGCACAAGAGGGTTGATAGCACTCCCACGGAAACTGCGAACGCTATTGCCCACTGTCTCAACCGCATACCGTCATTTAGATAATGCAAGTAGATAATGCAAACCCGCCCCGGCGCGGGCCGGAGTTCGAGAAGGTGCAAGCTTGAGGCTCCTAGTCGGGCAGTGCTCGCTTCCCTTTGATCTTAAATCCTGCTTCCACCTGCGGAGCAGACGTTCCCGGCTGTCCACCTCCCACGGTGATGCGGTAGGCGCCGCCGGCGACGATTCGATCGCCCTTATCATCTACCTCGCTCAAGTCACGCGCGTCCAGTATAAAGTGGACCTGCTGAGTGGCGCCCGCGCCGACATGGATTCGCGTGAAACCTCGTAGCGCGCGGAGAGGAGCGGCCGGAGACCGGGGAAACGTCAAATACAACTCTACGACTTCGTCACCATCTTTCTGGCTCGTGTTGCGCACATCCGCATCGACGCTGAGAGAATCACCGGCTTTCAGCTTGGCGCTGGAAAGCTTCAAATTGGTGTATTCAAACTTGGAGTAACTGAGGCCATAGCCGAAGGCATAAAGTGGCTGGCCTTCGAAATACCGATAGGTCCGGTTTTTCATCGAATAATCTTCGAATGCAGGCAACTGATCGACGTTCTTGTAAAACGTTACGGGCAACCGGCCGGCAGGATTGTTCACTCCTGCCAAAGTTTGGGCAACCGCGGTGCCGCCTTCTTCACCCGAATACCAGGCGTCGAGAAGGGCGTTCGCGTGTCCGTTCGCCCAATTTACCGAGAGTGCGCTGCCGTTCATGAGGACGACTACAAGCGGCTTGCCCGTGGTTTTCAGCGCCTCCAGAAGATCCTCTTCTTCTTTGGGCAGATCGAGGCTGGTGCGATCGCCGCCCACAAAACCGGGGACGTCTACTTTCATCTCTTCGCCTTCGAGTTGAGACGTTATGCCGACCACGGCTACAACTACAGCAGCGTCTTTCGCTAAAGCAATGGCAGTTGGAATGGGATCGGCCAAGAGGTGAAGCCATACCAACTTGAGGCCTGTGCCGCCTTGCCCGTATTCCAGTTTGATCGCGTAGCGATGTCCTTTCTCGAGCCGGAGAGTCGCCTTCGTCGGCTTTGGATCATGCAATTGAAAGTCGTCTACGATGAGGTTGCCGTCGAGCCAAAGACGGTTCATCGAACCCACGTCGCCGATTTGATAGTCGCCCGATTCGGCGGGAGTCAGAAAACCCGTCCAGCGCACCGAGAAATCTGTCATTCCCGGAGGAGGAGCAATCGAAGCGCGTTCGGGATGAAAGCGCTGCAGGTCGATGGCTTTATCCACTCGGACGACTTGCGGAGTGCCTTCGAAGTTAGGACTGGAAAAATATTCTCCGGTCAGCCCGGGTTGTCCGTCCGCCGTCGAGAGAGCCGTCGAGGGAATAATTTCCTCTTCCCGAAGAAAATTCATGCCCGGGGTGTAGGTCACATGGGCGGAAGCGAATTGCCGGCGAATGCCATCAAGCGCGGAAGTTGCGTGGGATGCTGTACCGCTATAGTTGCCGTGCAGCACGCGAGTGGATTCAGCGAGCGGCCCCACGACTGCAATGTTTTTGGTATCCAGACTCAAGGGAAGGATGCCGTCATTCTTCAGAAGAACAATCGACTCGCGAGCGGCTTGTAACGCGAGGGCGCGGTGAGGCTCG
Source organism: uncultured Acidobacteriaceae bacterium (assembly GCA_963818865.1). GTDB lineage: Bacteria > Acidobacteriota > Terriglobia > Terriglobales > Acidobacteriaceae > Sulfotelmatobacter. Next base: position 519,113 of record CAWFTQ010000004.1, on the reverse strand, counting down.
CTATCGATCTCGGAAACGGGAACGTTCGCATACGGCACCATCTCGGGAGGATCGAACATTCCGAGACGGAAGCGCGCTGTAAACAGGCGCTTCACGGTGACATCGATATCTTTTTCGCTGAGAAGGCCCTCTTTTACCGCGTCCAGAAATTTTACGTAATCGGAATTGTCTGTGGCATGGGTAAAGAAATCGGCACATTCGTTGTCCATGCCTGTTTTCAATGCTACGGCTCCGGCTTCGGCCATGCTTTTGGTAAAGTGATGGCCGCTGAAAACGTCGACGATGGCATCGCAATCGGATACTACATAGCCTTGGAACTTCCAGGCGCCGCGCAGTTGATCTTGCAGCAGAAACTTGTTGGCGCACGCAGGTTCGCCATTCACCCGATTGTAGGCACACATGATCGAGGCGGCTTTGCCTTCAGTAATGGCGGCACGGAAGGCAGGAAGGTAAGTATCTTCTTCGTCATGCTTCGACACTCTCACATCGATAGAGTGCCGCGACGGTTCCGGGCCGCTGTGCACGGCGTAATGCTTGGGTGTAGCGATCACTCGGTAATATTTTGGATCTTCGCCTTGCATCCCGGTGACAAATGCGACTCCCATCCGTCCTGTAAGAAACGGATCTTCGCCGTAGGTTTCCTGACCACGTCCCCAGCGCGGATCCCGAAAAATATTAATGTTCGGTGACCAGAAGTCCAGACCTTCCATGATGTCGCGACGCCCGGCGCGCACCGCCTGGTCGTGCTTGGCGCGGGCCTCGATACTGATTACGACTGCCATGTCGTGGACTAGAGGAGAATCGAAAGTCGCGGCCAGTCCAATCGGTTCCGGGAAAACGGTAGCAGTTCCGGCGTTGGCAACTCCGTGGAGAGCTTCACTCCACCAGTCGTACGCGGGAACTTGCAGCCGAGGGATAGCGCGGGCCTGGTTCACGAGTTGAGAAGCCTTTTCCTCAAGCGTCATTCGCGACACCAGATCGTCCACTCGTTCACTGAGCGGCAACGATGGATTGAGGTAGGGCGGGGCGCTTGCCGGGGCTGTGGTTTGCGCGACAGAACTGAATACTGCTACAAAGATGAAGGTGATGACCCGAGTAAACACGCGAGCACTACGTTGAGGCATGAAAGGCATCTCCGTGCGAAATAATTTTTCGGAACAAATTTCGGAACAAATTTCGGAACCCAGACTGGTTTCAAAGCCGGGACGAAGTATAGCACCGTCAACGTACACGGAGCGCAAGCCCGATCATTGGCCTCGATGTGCGTGCTTAGACAGGCGACGTGCGATCAACGGCAGCCAGCACTCTCCAAGGAGCGGGTGATTTGCGAAGCAGTCTAGAATGGAAACGCGAGGGTTGATGAGCGCGGCCAGACACAAGAAAGACAGGCGAGGAATCCACCTGATTGCGGAACTGGCTAATGTTTCGATCGGGACAGTAGACCGTGCCTTGCACGGGCGCGCAGGAATTAACGAATCCACACGCCAGCGAATTTTGAAAATCGCCGAGCAGATTGCCTATACCCCGAACCTGGCGGCGCGCTCTTTGTCGGTTTCCAAAGCAAGCGCTCGCATCGGAGTATGCATCCCGCGAGAAATCCATTTTTTCTACGATCAACTGTGGGGCGGCGTGCTGGATGAGGGTCGCAGTGTGGCGCAACACGGCATCCAGTTGGTATATCGTCCGATTCAGACGTTAGGAGAGGCGGACACGGAAGCATTCCAGGAACTCATGCAGGAAGGAGTGAACGGAATCATCCTCACAGCCGGAAATCCGCAAGCTCTCGCGCCTTTGATCGATGAAGCTGAAGAAAAAGGAATCCCGGTGGTTTGCGTATCCACCGACGCCCCTGAGAGCCGGCGGTCGAGCATCGTGTGTGTCGAACCGTTGCTGAACGGACGTCTGGCGGGGGAACTGATGGGAAAGTTCGTGCCGCCGGGCTCTAAGGTGGCCGTGATTGCCGGCATGTTGAGCGCCGAAGATCACCGGCAGAAAACCGCGGGATTTTCCGCCGCATTTCCGCGTCATTGCCCGGGAGGCGAGATCGTCAGCGTTGTGGAAGGACACGAAGACGAAGATGAAAGTTTTCAGAAGACCTTTGATCTCCTGGGTCAGTTTCCGACTCTTGCCGGACTGTACGTGAATACGGTCAATTGCCTTCCCGTGTGCCGAGCCCTCGGCGCACGCAGCCTTGCCGGAAGAACCAAGCTGATCACCACGGATCTCTTCGCAGAGATGTCTCCTTACTTCGAAAAGGGAACCATCACGGCGTCCATTTATCAACAGCCGCATCGGCAGGGCCAGATGGCAGTTCGGCTGATGGCAGACAACCTTACCGGCAGGGTACCGTTTCCGCCAACGGTCCATCTCAGTCCCGGGGTTGTAATGTCCTCCAACCTGCAGCTGTTCCGCGAGATCCGGCTGGCCGGAACGAAGTTTGACGATTCCGCGCTACGGATCCCCAGACACATCAAAATCACCAAGCGCGTGGGAAGTTAGAACCCGAATTCCATTGCGCCTACGAACGGAACCCACTCCTTTTGTGAACAGCAACTGCCTCGCGCCCCCCCTCCAGGGTCATTTTAATTTCGCCGATTTGCGATTTTTCTTGACAACGGTAGTACAAAACAGTTACAAGCTGGTCCGGTGTTCGTTAACGTTAACGTACTCACGCGGGAGGTTGGGATGTACGCTCACCTATCTCGATTTGCCAGCCCTGTCGCTGTCACCGTGAAACGCCTGGGGTTGGTCTTCGCCGTCTCTTGCCTTTTCCTCTTTGGGCTATCGTTACATGCATTCGGCCAGGAGGCCACCATCCTAGGGACGGTCACTGACCCCTCTGGGGCGGCGGTTCCCAACGTTAAAGTGACGGTCACCAACACCGATACAGGGATTTCCCGAACGACGACCTCCAATACCGATGGCTCGTACATCGCTCCAGACGTCCATATCGGCCATTACGAGGTCCGCGCGCAAGCCAGCGGCTTCATGATCGCCGAGCAGAAGGGTATTACGCTGCAAGTCGGCGATCGCCTGCGCGTGAATTTCAAGCTGGAGGTCGGCAATGTAAAGGAAACAGTCACGGTGGAAGCGAACGCTGTGGCCGTGCAGACCGATACCGGCGAGGTCAGCAGCGTCGTCACGGGCGAGCAGATCTCGGAGATTGCAGTCAACGGCGGCAGCGTGTACTCCCTGGAGGGTCTCACGCCGGGCGCTTCCAGCATTCAGGCGGATTTCATCCTTCCGACCTCGTCCTCGGGTGATGACAACGTGAGCTTCGATGGCCAGCGCATGAGCCACAATCTGTGGCTGATTGACGGCGGCGAGTCGGCGGATCGTGGAGGTGGCGGCGGGTCTATCGTTCTCCCCTCCGAGGATGCCATTGCCGAGTTCCGCACCCTCACCTCGAACTACAGCGCCGAATACGGCTTGTCATCGGCGGGCACCATCAGCATGGTCATCAAGTCAGGCACCAGTAAGTTCCATGCGACCGCGTTTTATTTCGGCCGCAATGACGCTCTCGACGCGCGCAACTATTTCAACCCGGCTCCCGATAAGGTTACTGAGTTGCGCTTCAACGACTGGGGCTTCAACGTCGGCGGACCAGTGGCATTCCATGAGAGCGGGAACCACAAAACGTTCTTCTTCTACAACATGGAATGGCGGCGCTTTGTTCAGGGCGGCCTCTTCACGCCCGTCGTGCCTTTGGCCAGCCTGTATCCTGACGCCAATGGCGCCGGCACCGGCGTCGTGCTGCCCGCCGCGATTGCCAACGGCGACCCACTGCAGGTGGTCCAACCCGCCAATATCGCAGCTCTGGCTGCAACCGGCGGATGCACAGGCTTCACCCCGACCCCGGGAGCGGCTTTCCCCAACAACACCATTCCCGATTGCCTCGTTAGCCCCAATGCGTCGGCTCTGTTAGGCGCGGGAATCTTCGAAAAACCCACCGATAACGCCACCTGGCAGTTCGTTGGCGGCGGCAATCAACCCATTGTCGGCAAGGAAGAGATTGCCCGCATCGACCATCAGTTCAATGACAAGCTCTCCATCTTCGGTCACTGGATCTCTGACCAGTCTCTGCAGACTTTCGGAACTACGATGTGGAGCAGCGACAACGTCCCGACGGTCGGCAACACATACGGCAACCCCTCATATAGCGCGACCATACACGCGACGTACCAGATTCGCCCCAACCTGCTGAATGAGATCGCCTTCAACTACGATGGCAACCGCATTCACATCCTGCCCCAAGGTGTGTATACGGCGCCATCGGGTTTCACGTTCAACCGCATTTTCAACAGCACGAACGTGGACAATCGCATCCCTGATATTCACCTGGCCGGGAGCACCGGCTCCTACTTCACCGCCAACTGGCTGCCCTGGAACAACACCGCCAACGACTATCAGATTCGCGACGATCTGTCTTGGGTAAGAGGTGCGCATCAGTTTAAGTTCGGCGGTAGCTTTCCAATCTACAAGAAGTCCCAGGACTACTTCGCCGAAACCCAAGGCGGCTTCGGGTTTAACGGATCGGCGACACAGGCGGCTGGCACCTGCCCTGCCAACACCCAGTGCGGGTTCGACTTTGCCGACTTTATCCTTGGCGACGCTCAAAGCTACAATGAGAACGCCTATAAGGGCACGGGCTATTGGAACGCCGTTTCTCCGGATATCTACTTCCAGGACAACTGGCGTGCTACCCATCGCCTAACCTTGAATCTTGGGTTGCGGTGGGATGGTATCCCGCACACCTATGAAGCCAATAAAAACCAGGGGGACTTCTATCCCAACCTGTACAACGCTAGCGATGCTCCGACCTGGGCCAATGCCGCAGACACGCAAATCGCGTCCACTAGTCCGGGACTGGGTACCAGCCCGCTTGCGTCGCTCCAGGGCTATTCGCTTTACCTGAACGGCATCGGCATCGGCGGCCTGAACGGCGTTCCCCGGGGTCTGGCGAACAATGCCTGGAAGAATTTCGGTCCGCGCCTCGGCTTCGCTTACGACATAACCGGACAGGGCAAGACCGTGCTTCGCGGCGGCTACGGCGTCATGTACGAGCGCATTCAGGGCAATGACATGTACGACGGCGCCACCAACCCGCCTTTTGGTTACTCGTTTAGTACCAATCAGGTTCTGCTCTCTAATCCGCACACGGCTTGGTCGGGCTCTACGATTTCGGTTCCCATCGTGCCCGGCAGTGTGACCGGACCTAACGTCAACTATCCTCCGCCGCGCGTTTCGCAATACAGCGCCGGTGTTCAGCAAGCCATCGGAGCCAAGGGTGTGTTCTCGGTGTCCTACGTGGGCACCGTCGACCGGCACTTGAGCTACTTCAACGAGATCAACCTGCCTCCGCAGAGTGAATTAGCTTGCCTTGAGAAGGCAGCTGATTGCCCTGGCGGCGTGACCACTCAACCGGCGTACAACGGACAGCTTCCCTACCAGGGATACAGCTCCATCAAACTGGCGTTTAATGGAGCCGACTCCCATTACAACTCCCTGCAAGCCGAAGTGCGCGGACAGGTCACTCGCGATCTGAACCTGCAGGCGGCATACACCTTGTCGAAGGCTGTCGATCCCACCACCGGTAACGGTGGCAATGGCTGGGATCTGGATTCGGTAACGAATCCCTACCAGGGTTGGCAGTACGACGTTGGCCCGTCGAACTTCGACCGCAGGAACATCTTCTTCGTCAACTTTGTGTATAACATTCCGTTCCTCAAAGACAGCTCCAATCGCTTCCTGAAGACGACGGTGGGAGGATGGGTGCTGTCCGGCATCATCACGGCGGAGTCGGGTGCACCGTATAACCTCGGTATCAGCGGAGAGAACGTAGCCAGCATCTTCCCGAGTGGCGCCCCCAGCAACCGCCCCGATGTGAGCGGGCCCATCTCCTATCCGAAGACGCATGTAGCCTGCAGCGCAGGTGCGGGCTGCCCTCTCCAATGGCTTAACCCGGCGGCATTTTCGGCTCCGGCAGACGGGCAATGGGGAAACCTCGGATTCGACGCGATATCGGGACCGGGCCGAGATAACTGGAGCCTGTCGCTGTTTAAGAACTTCGTCATCAGCGAATCTCGCGGCTCTGCCTTCCAGTTCCGGGCCGAGTCTTTCAACGTCTGGAACCACACGCAGTATGGGAACCCGGGTCAGAACGGCGCCTTCAGCAACAACTTTGGCTCGGGTAACTTCGGGCAGATCACCAATGCTTTCGATCCGCGTGTTTTTCAGCTTGGCGCGAAGATTATTTTTTGAGGATTGCTTTCGATTAACAAGGCTCCCTGCTCGCATCGAACCTGATGCGAGCGGGGTTCTTCCATTCGCAGGCCATGGACGCACTCTTGGCGCGTCCGGCCACAGCCGGAGGGCACCACTTCGCCCAGCTGGGGTCACGCTGTTCAAAGGCGTACAAGGTATACTGCCCGAGACCGGCTTGTGTTCATGAAGGACTTATCCCCCGTGGTCCATCTAGGGAAGGCTTGCGCAATTTGGGCTGCTTTGTTTTTTGCCCCGTTTCTGGGGGGTCAAACACCCGGCGATGCCATTGCATTCGAACGGCAAGGAAAGCTGGCTGAAGCTGCCGGCGCCTGGCAAGTAGTAGTCGCACGGAATCCTCATGACGCTGCGGCCTTCGCCAGCCTGGGAGTTGTGCTCTCCAAAGAACGGGAATATAAGGAGGCGGCGTCCGCATACAAAAAGGCCTTGTCGCTGAATCCGAGCCTTCCTGGCATATGGCTGAATCTCGGTCTGGCGGAGTTCAAGCAGGGACACTTCGAGGCGGCCGTGCAACCCTTACGCGCCGCACTCGCCGAAGACCCCAGCAGCACGCAGGTGCAGACGCTTCTAGGAATGAGCTACTACGGCGCGAAGAGATTTGTTCTCGCCTCGCAATCTCTCGCGCCCCTAGCAAAATCTGAACCGGACAATGCGGAACTCCACCAAATCCTGGCCCAAAGCTGCCTGAGGGCGAAGAAATATACGTGCGCGTTTGATGAGTTCAAACAGATCTTGCAGCACAACCCCGATTCCGCCTCGGCGCACATGTTAAGCGGCGAAGCACTCGACGGCCTGCAACGAACTCCGGAAGCGATCTCCGAGTTTCAAGCTGCCGTGAAGGCTTCTCCGCAAGAGCCGGATGTCCACTTCGGCCTTGGTTATCTTTACTGGAAGTCACACCAGTACGACGAAGCCCAGCGGGAGTTTCAGAACGAGCTGGCGATTGATCCTAATCATCCTCAGGCACTGGCGTATTGGGGGGACATCGAAATGAAGAAAGCGAATTTGGACGAAGCACTTTCTTTGTTGAGAAAGGCAGTGAGCCTCAAAAGTGACGTTCGCATCGCCTACATCGACCTCGGAGCGGTCCTTATGCAACGCAAGCAGTACAAAGAGGCCGTGGCTGCCCTGCAACACGCAGTGCAATTAGATCCCGCGCAGCCCGACGCGCATTACCGATTGGGGCGCGTCTACCAGGCCATGGGCAATTCAGCGGAGTCGCAGAGAGAATTCGCCAGGGTTCAACAATTGCACGCCACAGAAGATTCACTGGCATCTAAGATGTCGGCTGCGCCACCGCCGCTTCCGCAATAAGGCGTTCCGCCAGTCACTCACTTGCCCGGGAGAAGCTCGCCGTTTGCCAGCACGTACGTTGTAACCTTGTCGAGTTTGATGGTCGATTGCGCGGAAACCAACACCACCGGCCCGTCGCCATTGCGCATCGATTCGACGTTCTTCATTATCACGCGCCGCTTGGAGATGTTCGATGCGGGCGGGGCCGCCTCTATGTTGTCGTCCGTATCCCGGCGGGGAAATCTCTGCTGTGACATGGGATTCTTGGGCTCCGTGTAGTCGGTCCCGCCCGGGTTTCTAGAGGAGTTTTGCGCGTCAGGCGGCCGGTAGGAGAGATCCGGCGGGGCCATCGGCGCCGGCGGATAATACCACGCCGTCAAATAAATTTTGAACTTCGCGCCACCGTTCTTCCACTCCGCCGAATCCATGCGAATCGCAAGTCGCGACGGTTGGTTGTCGGTTTTGGCCAGTGACTCGACAACTTCGCCAGAGATCAGCGCGTCCCGCGGAATTACTCCGCCCTTGAGTAGCGTGGCCACTACAAGCCTGGCCTGCACCTTGGTTCCAACTTTAGTCTTTCCCGCCGTTATACTCTGCTGAAGAACCACCGGCAATTCACATCCCGGACAACCCGGCGCAGCGGGCGACTGGGGAGTGGTGGGTGTTTGCTGACCGAAAAGTGCCGCTGCGCTGAGAAGAACGGCGAGCGCAGTAACCCTCGCTGCCCTGGCTTTGCTGAACATCTAGTCCTCCTGATGGCGAATCGTGGCCGCGAGAGAACTTTCTCAACGAAGAGTATAGTGCAACCCGGAGGATTGCGTGGACCCCCGCGGCCTCGCGAGGTAAACTCCGTTCTGGAACCAAGAACAAGTGTGGTCACGTGATAACTCCGCAAGCGCCGGCGCACCCGCATCGCAGCCTAGGTCTGTCTGGTCGGAGCGAACTTGAAGCAATAGATAAGACCGATCACCAGCAATAGTGCGCCCCACCACACATTCGCATGCAAGTTGAAGAGGACTACGCCGGGATTGGCCGGGGGATTTACGAGCTGATACATCCCCGCAGCCAGGATCAGCGCGCCATTCACCGCCAGCGATATCCCGATGAAGAACCAGATGGAAATCATCCTGCCCGCCTCCCGTCTCCCAGAAAATTCCCGACGCCAGAAATCCGTTATCCGAGAATAGCTACCAGAAAATAATGTTGAGGATCACAAACAGTACCGTCACCACTCCGGCCCAGAAAAGCGGCTTCTGGTACAACGGCACCTCCCCGACCGAGGGAACTTTCGTCAATCCGTACACCAAGCCGCTTAATTGACCCTCAGGGATGGGTTTCGTGGCCAAGCTCACGATCACGGTCACAAGCACACAAGTGATGAACGACCACAGCGCCTGATACATATCCTGGGCCAGTCCCTTGGCGTGCGGCGAGAGCGCAACATACCGAAGCGCGGAAGGATCGACTTTTACCCAGGTCCACATGCCAACGGAACACAGCGTCCCGCACAGCAATCCCCAGAATCCGCCTGCGGCGCTCGCCCGCTTCCACAGCATTCCCAGTACCACCGTGCCGAACAGAGGAGCAATAAAGAAGCTGAACAGCGCCTGCACATAATCCATGATGCTGGCGAACTGCATCACCAGATACGCTGTTCCGACGCTGATGAGAACGCCGACTACCGTGGTCCAGCGCCCCATGTTGACATAGTGATGGTCGCTGCCCTTGCTGTTGATGAACGGGCGATAGATGTCATAAGTCCAGACCGTGGTGAAGGCGCTGACATTTCCTGCCATGCCCGACATGAAGCCCGCAATCAGTGCCGTAACTCCCAAGCCAAGCAGCCCGGGTCCACAATATCTCGCCAGCATAAGCGGAAGTACGTCGTTATAGCTGTGAGCTCCGGTTACTGCGGCCACGGATTCTGGAACCAGCTTCTCGGGTAAAACTGCCAGACCCAATAGCCCGGGCAGGATCACGATGATCGGCACCAACATCTTAAACCCGGCCCCGATGATGGGAGCCATCTCCGCGCTGCGAATATCTTTTGCGGCAAGAATGCGCTGGACCACGAGAAAGTCCGTAGTCCAGTAGCCCATCGAGATCACTGCGCCCAGTCCGAACACAATGCCGGTCCAATGAATACCCATGGGATTGCCGCTGAACGATCCCAGCCCCGCCCAGAGGTGGACATACTGTTCCGAAGCTCGCTGAGCAATCTGGAGCTTGAGATTCGTCCACCCGCCGGCTTCGTAGAGCCCAAGGATCGGAAGGAGCAGAGCCCCCGCCCAGATGAGGAAAAACTGCAGCACTTCATTGAAGATGGCCGAGCGCAGCCCGCCCAGGGTTACATAAATCGCCACGGTCAGCGACGAAACCCAGATGCTGAAGTTGATGTCCCATCCCAGCACGATCTGCATGACCTTGGCCATGGCAAACATGTTCACGCCGCTCATCAGCACCGTCATAAAGGCGAAGGAAACTGCAGAAAGAGCGCGGCTCGATTCGCCGAAGCGAAGCTTTAGATATCCCGGCACCGAATGGGTTTTTGAGATGTAATAGAACGGCATCATCACCAGCGCGAGAAACAGCATCGCCGGTATGGCGCCGATCCAGTACCAGTGCGTAGCCAGAATGCCGTACTGGTAGGCCGATCCCGCCCACCCCATCAATTCGAGCGCACCGAGATTTGCGGAAAGAAAACTGAGGCCCGCGACCCACGCCGTCATCTCGCGGCCGGCCATGAAAAAGTCTTCGCCGGTGTTGGCGCGTCCTTTTAAATACCAGCCAATGGAGAGAACCAGAGCAAAGTAGAAAGCAATGATCACCACATCGACGGTTGAGAGATGGACCAGTTGGGTTGGAACGGCGATCACCGCCGTCAGAGGTGTCATTGCCGGTTATTCCCCATTCGCTTCTCCGGGAAAGCCTCGCTTATCTCACGCCCAGCAGCAAATCCACAGTCAGTTGATCCAGACGCTCGTACGGCAGACGCTTCTGCATAACCTTCTCTTTATCGAAAACATAATTCAACAACTGCGAAGCCCCCTCTCGCGAGTAGTTGTCGAATTTCGGCGCACTGCCGTTGCTCGAAAGTTCAGCGAGGATGCCCTGGATCTCGCCGTCATGATTCCAGCGGCAAGCTTTTTCCTTGAGGATAAGATACGTGCGCATGCAGCCACGAGCGAAATCCTTTACGCCTTCGTAATCTTCGGTTCGATACGCATGCGCGTCGAAATGACGCGGCCCCTGGTAGCCCACATCTTCAAGGAATTTCACCAGCCAGAATGCTGATTTAACGTTCGCCGAACCGAAACGAAGATCCTGATCGTAGCGGCCTGGCATTTGGTCGTTCAGATCGATGTGAAACAGCTTGCCCGCTTCCCATGCCTGCGCTACCGCGTGCATAAAATTGAGTCCCGCCATGTGTTCATGAGCCATCTCCGGATTTACGCCAACCATCTCCGGATGATCGAGGGTGGGAATGAAGCCCAGATAACTGCCGGTTGTAGCCATGTAAATATCGGACCGAGGCTCATTGGGCTTGGCCTCAAGCGCGAATTTCATTCCATATCCGCGATCGATATTGTACTGGCAAAGGTAGTTGACGGCTTCGCGCAGTCGCTTGACCGCTTCGTCAGCCGGGCGGCAAGCATCGGTTTCAACCCCTTCGCGTCCGCCCCACAAGACAAAAATCTTCGCGCCTAACTCAGCGCCAATATCCATGGCGCGCATCGTTTTCTGAACGGCGTAGGCGCGAACCTCCGGATCGTTCGCGGTGAATGCGCCGTCGCGAAAAACGGGATGGAAGAACAACGATACGGTCGCCATGGGCACGACCAACCCATTTGCCTCGCAAGCCTTCTTAAATGACCGCACGATCGAATCACGCGCTGCCGGGCTTGCGTCGATGGGCACCAGGTCGTTGTCGTGCAAATTGACGCCCCACGCGCCCACTTCCGCCAGCAGAGAAACGATATCATTGGGCAACATCACCGGGCGCACAAAATCTCCAAAGGGATCGCGTCCACGATTGCCGACGGTCCAAAGACCGAAGGAAAACTTGTTCTCCGGCTTCGGTTGGTAGTCGCTGAGCCTTGTCATTCGTTCAATCTCCACAATTTCCAACTGCTGTTATCAATTTAAGATCGCCTTCATGCTGGGATAGATACGCCGGTACTTTGAATAAGCGCGGTTTACCGCCAATGAATCCTGAACGTTGGGAGCGGTGGTTGCGGCAACGCGCACCACAGCCGCGCAGGCAGCGTCCACGGTCGGCCATGCTTTTGCGCCGACCCCTGCCAGGACCGCGGCCCCGTAGGCCGCCCCTTCTTCCACCGCGACCGTCTCGACTGCCTGGCCGTAGACGTCGGCCTGAATCTGACGCCAGAGCGCCGACCGTGCGCCGCCGCCGCCGAGGCGAATTGTTTTCACAGGAACGTCGATTTGTTCGAAAATCGTGAAAGTGTCGCGTAAGCTGAAGGCCACTCCTTCCAAAATGGCGCGTACCACGTGGGCGCGCGTGTGAGACGCGGTCAAGCCTACCAGCATGCCGCGCGCGTTGGCGTCGAGATACGGGGTGCGTTCGCCCATCAGGTAAGGCGCCCAGAGCAGGCCATCGGATCCAGCAGGAGCCTTTGCCGCCTGCGCCGTGAGATCTTCGTAGGAATCGCTGTGTCCATTGATAACTCCGAACTGATCGCGGAACCAGCGCAGAGATAGTCCCGCAGCCTGGGTGACCCCCATGACGAGCCAGCGATTCGCCAGACCATGGCAAAATGTGTGCACGCGCCCTTCGGGGTCGAGCGCGGGGAGATTGGTTGCGGCGAGAACCACTCCCGAGGTTCCGATGGTTGCGCTAACCGCTCCCGGCGAGACCACGCCGATGCCGATTGCTCCGGCCGCTTGATCTCCTGCGCCTGCTACAACCGGCGTTCCGCTGAGCAAGCCGGTGGCCGCCGCGCCAGTTTCCGAAACTCTTCCGCAAATCTCGGGTGATTCGTACAAGGCGGGAAGAAGAGCCGAATCCATCTGAACCAAATTTAAAATTTCCTGCGACCATCGGCGATGCGCTACGTCCAGCAAAAGCGTTCCCGAGGCGTCGGCCAGATCGGTCGCGCGCTCGCCAGTCAGCCGGTAGCGGACATAATCCTTGGGCAGCATGAGCGACCGCACACGGCTCCAGTTCTCCGGTTCGTTCTCCCGAACCCAAAGACACTTGGTCAGCGTGAAATTGGTGAGGGCAGGATTGCAGGTCAGCTGACGCAAGCGTTCGGCGCCGATTGTCGAAGTCAGCTCGTCTGCCTGCTTCTGAGTCCTTACGTCGCACCAGATCAGCGCCGGCCGCACTACCTTCCCTTGCTCATCCAGGAGAACGGCGCCGTGCATTTGTCCGGAGAAACCAACACAGGCGATCTGTTCTCCGCGAATGCTGCCTTCCGACAATACTTTTCTGACTGCCAGTCCGCAGGCGCGCCACCAGTCGGCTGGATCCTGTTCTGCCCAACCGATTTGCGGCGAGGCAAAGGGGTGATGCTCTTCCGCCGCAGAGGAAATTACCGTTCCGCCCTGGTCGATCGCCAGCGCGCGCGTGCCTCCGGTACCTATGTCAATCCCCAGAAAGTACATCGTAACAGTCACTTACCGTTCAGAGCAGTAGCGAACTTTTGTTTTGAGGGAGGTGTCCGTGTACGTTAACGATAAGGTATATTATCACGTGATCACACCCGCGGTAACAAATATATACTAGTTTCCGCGGCCGGAAGGAATGGGCATGAAAAGCCAGTTTGCAACGATGTGCGCAGTCGTCATCCTGGCCGCAAATGCAGTCGCGGTCGAGGCGCAACAAGCAGCCCTCCTGCTTGATCGCGATGGCAGCACCATCGCTCTCGAACCCTATACTCGAAATATTATTCGCGTGACCCTCAGCACAATTCGAGATTGGGCGGTCGCGTCTCCGGGTTACGGCTTCGTGGCGACTCCTTCGGGGCAAGGCTGGGTCCATGAGCGGAACGACGAAAACGACATCTATCGATCCCAACGGTTGATTGTTTCCGTCGCCGTGAACAAGCCGCATCCTCGGTCGGCTACGCAGGCGGATATCGCGAACTATTTCCACGGCGCAAATCCCCCGGCCCACATCACCATCGCCATTCCGAACGGCAAGACCCTGCTGCAAATGACGAACTGGTGGATGTCCGTTCCAAACTATAAAGATGACAACGCCGGTATTCTACATAACAGGCGCCCATCCGATGCGCCCTTCTATCGCGTCGGTGCGACCTTCCGATCGCCCAACGACGAACACTATTACGGCCTGGGCCAGAATCAGGAAGGGTTCCTCGATCATCGCGGCCACACGGTCGAGTGCTGGCACAATTACCTGGCCACGGGCGGCCCCAGCATTTGCGTTCCGTTTGTAGTCACGAATTATGGCTATGGAATCATCTGGGACAATCCCTCCAAAACGACAATCAAACCGGGGTTCAACGAGCGCGTGGAGTGGGATTCCGAAGTTGGAGATCGCGTTTCATTTTTCGTAATTGCGGGCAATGATGCGGACGAGATCTACTCCGGCTATCGCCTGCTTACGGGCGCGACCCCGATGCTTCCGAAAGCTGCCTACGGATACATTCAATGCAAGCAGCGCTATTCCAGCCAGGCTGAAGTGCTCGCGGTGGCGAAAGGATATCGCGACCGCCATCTTCCTGCCGACATGATCGTGGTCGATTGGTTTTATTTCTCCAGGATGGGTCAGATGGACTTTGTTCCCGAATCCTGGCCGGATCCAGTGGCCATGAACCGGCAACTGCATGAAATGGGTTTTCAATCCATGATCAGCGTTTGGCCACGCTTCATCAAAGGCTCCCGCTATTATGATTTCCTGAAAGATAAGGGTTGGTTTGAGCACCTGGCCGACGGCACTCCCACCGATGGCCTGCCTTACGACTTGGCCGGCTCCGACATCGACACCACGAATCCGGATGCGGCTCATTGGTATTGGGACAGAATTCGCGAGAACATCATCAGCCAAGGCTTCGACGCGATTTGGGCGGATGAAACCGAGCCCGATCTCCCGCCGGATGGCAGCTTCTTCTATGCCGGACCCGGCACGCGTTACTTCGACATTTATCCTCTGCTGCATACCGCCGCCATTTACGACGGTTTCCGGCGGGATGTTAAGCGCCGTGCGCTAATTCTCTCGCGCGATGCTTATCTCGGCTCTCAGCGGAACGGAACGATAGTGTGGTCTTCCGATATCTACCCGACCTGGGATACTTTAAAACGGCAGATTCCGACAGGGCTCGACTTCGCGGCCTCCGGGATGGCCTACTGGACCAATGACATCGGCGGATGGCAATACCTTCCTTCCGAACACAAGCCCGACCGTGCCCCTTTGCTCGATCCCTCTGACGCTCGCGATAATGTGGGCGGCTACGACGATTATCCCGAACTCTACACTCGGTGGTTTGAGTACGCCACGTTTCTTCCGATCTTCCGTGCGCACGGCAGCCGCAACTTCAACGAGGTCTGGTCTTACGGAAAAGCCGCCGAACCAATTCTGGAGAAGTACTTAAAGCTGCGGTATCAGTTGATGCCGTACATTTATTCGCTCGCCTACAAAACCTACCAAACCGGCGCGCCATCCATGCGCGCGCTGTTCATGGATTTTCCGAACGATCCCAAGGTTGCCGACCTTGGCGATGAATACATGTTCGGGCCATCATTTCTGGTCGCGCCAGTTACCGACCAAGGAACGACCAGCCGGATGGTTTACCTTCCTGCGGGGGCGCTCTGGTACAACTATTGGACGAAGGAACGGCTTCAAGGCGGGCAGGAGATTCGCGTCGAAGCGTCAATTGATACTTTGCCGCTTTTTGTCCGCGCCGGCTCGATTATTACCTTCGGCGAGCCGATAGAGAGCACAAAAGAGGTTCAGAAAATTGCGAAAATTCGGATTTATACCGGTGCCGACGGCGATACCACGCTCTATCAAGACGACGGGCTGACATATGCGTACGAAAAAGGAGAAGGCAGCGTCACGCATCTGCATTGGGATGACGCAATGCAACGACTCACGCACACTGGAACGCAGGCATGGACGCAGCCTGATTCCGACATCGTCGAATTGGTGAAACCCTCCATGATTGGCCACCAGCGCACCCGGGGTTTCCAACCGCCCCATTGAACCGAGAGCGCGAACCATGGCGAAGCCCGTATTTTTCTCGTATTCCTCTCACGGGGAAAAAGAAATGCTTTGGGAGGAACGCTGGCATCCGCTGCGGGAAGAGTGGGTGATCGTTGCGGCGCACCGGCAAAACCGGCCGTGGAGCGGCGAGACCGTGGGCCGTAAACAAACGGAGGTCCCGGAATATGTGGCCGATTGCTACCTCTGTCCGGGGAATTTGCGGGTCAGCGGCAAGAAGAACGACCGATACAGCGACACTTTCGTGTTCGACAACGATCATCCTTGCGTTGACATATCCGCGCCCGCCAATCTGGAAGCTCCACCGGGGATTTACCGCAAGCGACCGGCGAATGGCGTTGCACGCGTCGTCTGTTACAGCCCGAAGCACAACCTGTCGCTGGCGGAAATCGATCTGGCAGGAGTGGAGAAGCTGCTGCAGGTTTGGCAGGCTCAGTACGTGGACCTAGGGAACCGCCCCGAAGTTTCGCATGTTTTGATTTTTGAAAATAAGGGCGAGGTGGTCGGGGTTTCGAATCCTCATCCGCACTGCCAGATTTATGCGACGAACTTTGTGTTCCGCACGATCGAGATTGAGGCGGCAGCGAGCCGACGGCATTTTGCGGAGACGGGACGAATTCTTTTCCAGGACATTCTGGCGGCGGAGAAAGTCGATGGCCGCCGCATCATCTGTGAAAACGAATCTGCCATCGCTTTTGTGCCGTACTTTGCGCGCTACGCTTACGAAGTATATGTGGCGCCCAAACGGACGTATCCGAGCCTGGCTGCCGTGCCGGACAACGAGTTACGCGGGTTTGCCCAGGTGCTGCACCGTTTGGCCATAAAATTCGACAACCTTTGGCAGATGCCATTTCCCTACGTCATGCCCCTGCATCAGGCGCCGACCGATGACGGCGACTACCGTGGTTTTCATTTTCATGTGGAATTTCATCCTCCCTTGCGCAAGCCGTCTTTGCTGAAATATCTCGCCGGACCTGAAGTGGGCGGAGGAAATTTTCTCAGCGATACGTCTCCCGAAGAAAAAGCCGCAGAATTGCGGGCGCTGCCTGAGGAACACTACAAGCGCTCGGGTAAGGAACGGTGATGGCGCCCGCTCATCCCCTGCTTGCGCCGATCAGGAAACTGCACGCCCAGATTCGCGACGCCGTTGTCGCCGCATGCGAGAGTTCTTCGACCGAGGCGATGTCGGGCATCGCGCAGGAACAGGAAGGCGATACGATTTACGCGATTGACCGCTTCAGCGAAGAATTGATTGTCGAATTCTTTGAACGCGAGGCCGCTGCAAGTGGCGGCATCGTGCTGATCGCCGAGGGCCTACGTGGCGGACAGGTTGTGCTTCCTCGTGCGGCAAGCGAGAGCGACGTGAAGTGGCGAATCATTGTTGATCCGATTGACGGCACACGCGGGATCATGTACCAGAAGCGCAGCGCCTGGGTGCTGACCGGAGTTGCGCCGAATCGCGGGCCGCAAACCGGTCTTCAGGACATTGAAATCGCGGTACAGACGGAGATTCCGCTGGTGAAGCAGCATCTGTGCGATGCGGCATGGGCCGTGCGCGGCCAGAGTGTCGAGGCGGAACGTTACAACCGACTGACCGGGCAAGCGAATCCTCTGACGTTGAAACCGTCGAAGGCGCGCACGATTGCGCACGGATTCGCAATGGTCGCGCGCTTCTTCCCGGGAGCGCGAGAAGAACTTGCCGCGCTGGACGAGGAAATCGTGCGCGGCGCTTTGGGCCCGGTCCAGCCTGGCAAGGCCCATTGTTTCGAGGATCAGTACGCTTCGACTGGAGGCCAGTTGTTCGAATTGATGGCCGGGCATGACAGATTTATCGCCGATCTGAGGCCGCTGATGGAGGCTCGCCTCAAAAAACGCGGATTGGCGCTGGGCATCTGCTGCCATCCGTATGACATTTGCACGGAGCTCATCGCGCGTGAGTTAGGAGTGATCGTCACTAACCCTTCCGGACAGCCGGTTCAGGCCAGGCTATCCGTCGAGCTCGATGTCGCGTGGGTCGGGTACGCCAACGGCGATATTCGTTCGCAGATCGAGCCGCTACTGCATGCGGCATTGCGGAAGCGAGGCTTAATCGAAGGATTCTGAAGAAACCAGCTTGGCGAAAACCGGACAATCCGCATACCGCATCGTGCGCGGGTCCACGCGAGGATTTGCCGATGTCGAGAATTTCTTTTTGACGTTGAGCTCTTCTCGCGAGGCCCACGTTTTGTTTGACCGGGAGAATGACATTTTTGTGGGTCGTGCTCCGGGCCGCCTGGATGTCATGGGTGGTATCGCGGACTATTCGGGTTCTCTGGTCCTGCAGTTGCCTATCCAGGAGGCGGCATTGGCCGCTGTGCAACTCAATCACCTGCAGTCGGTGCAAATTGTAAGTCTTGGTAACAGCGAAAACGGCAGAGGAAGCACGAGGTTTTCGATGTTGCTAAACGATCTTGCGCCTGAGGGGAGGCCGTTGGAATACGACGCCGCGCGCGAATATTTCGGTCGCAATTCCGGACACGAGTGGACAGCCTACATTGCAGGAGCGTTGCTCGTGCTCATGCAAGAATGTGATGCCAGATGCGGCGGAATACGAATTCTGCTCGACTCGCATGTCCCGGAAGGCAAAGGAGTGAGTTCCTCCGCTGCGATTGAAGTAGCAACCATGCAGGCCATTTGTGCGGCATACGACATCAAGCTTGAGCCGCGCACTCTTGCGCTCCTCTGCCAGACCGTGGAGAACCGAGTGGTTGGCGCTCCCTGCGGCGTTATGGACCAGATGACTGCGGCGAGCGGAGAACAGGATCGTCTTCTTCAGTTGCTATGCCAGCCGGCCGATGTCCGGGGAACGGTCGAAGTGCCGCATGAAATCGCGTTCTGGGGAATCGATTCTGGAATTCGCCATTCAGTCTCAGGATCGGATTACACTTCGGTCCGAGTAGGCGCGTTTATGGGCTACCGTATCATTGCCGACCTCGCCGGGCTCCCAGTACGAGTGAATCCAAACACTGCGCAGGTGGAAATTCGCGATGCTCGCTGGAAGGGCTACCTGGCCAATCTCACTCCAGCGGAATTTGAGCAATACCGTCAGCAACTAGCCGAACAAATGCGCGGTGAGGAATTTCTTGCGAGGTTTCATGGAACCACCGATCCCGTAACGCAGGTAGATCCGCAGCGGACCTATAGCACGCGACAGGCAACCGCTCATCCTGTCTATGAAAACTTTCGAGTTAGAAGGTTCGCCGAGCTTCTGGTTGAGCGCCTTGGAGAAGCGCAATTCGAGCAGTTGGGAGAACTGATGTATGAATCTCACGCCAGCTATTCGGCATGTGGGCTGGGCTCAGGAGGGACAGACCTGCTCGTCAATCTTGTGCGCGCGGGCGGACCAAGAAATGGACTCTATGGCGCGAAAATCACCGGCGGCGGCGGAGGAGGAACCGTCGCCATTCTCGGCAGGCGAGCGGCGGAATGGGCGGTGCACGAAGTCGCCAACTCCTATTCGATGAAAACCGGTCACAATCCGATCGTGTTCGGCCACTCATCACTGGGCGCCGCTGCGTTCGGGTTTCTTCATGTAACCTGCAAATAGGACGGCGCAAGAATCGCTCGCCGGTGGTTTTTCCTACATTGGCGGATTCAGTGGAGCGGGCGGGACGCTCGTCCTTGGAGACCGGAGACAGTATCCCAAGACCGATTACAACGGTATATTTGTGGATCCGGCGGCGTTGCCAAGAAGGTGCACTTGCTCTGGCTCGGCGTCGGAACCGCGGAACCCGAGAGAATGCGCGCGGGTCTCGAAAGACTGCATGCCTCACTCGACAAAGCGAAGATTATGAGCCACCCGGCACAGATCACGAGTGGCAGACCTGGCGCCGCGATCTCAAGGACTTTGCACCGAGACTCTTCTAGGAATGTTTTTCGAAGAGATGCTCAGCGATAGCGCAAAGTCACAGATCAGAGTCTCATCTGCGGCATTGCAGGCCGCGGAAAAGCGCGTAGTACAGTTATGGAGGAGCTTTCGTGAACAGAATCAGCCGCCGTAAATTCGTTGCCACTACAGCTATTGTCGGCGCGGGCGCGGTGCTTCGCGCTCCGGCATTCGCGTTTGCGAACCAAGGTGATGGCGCCAGTTCTGCTGCTGCATCCAAAGCCGCGATCCGCGAGGTGGTTGTACCGCAAGCGAGTTCGTTCCCGATGAGGGATGTCCGACTCCAGCCGGGGGCGTTCAGCCTGGCGGCAGAGGCTAACCGGAAATATCTGAAGACTCTTCCTCCGAACCGCCTTCTTCATACGTTCCGGCTGACTGCCGGTTTGCCATCTTCCTCGGAGCCGTTGGGTGATTGGGAAAAGCCCGTTTGCGAACTGCGAGGGCACTTCGCCGGCGGCCACTACCTTTCAGCTTGCGCCCTTGCCTTCGCCAGTTCGGGAGACGAAGATCTCAAGCGCAACGGCGATCTCATGGTCGCCGAACTGTCCAAGTGCCAGGCGCAGCATAAGAACGGCTATCTCAGCGCGTTCCCTCAGGAATTGTTCGACCGCCTGCGCGACGGAGTGAATGTTTGGGCCCCGTTCTACACCATCCACAAAATCATGGCCGGGCATCTCGACATGTACGCGCTCGCGGGTAACGAACAGGCGTTGGACACTGTCGAGAAGATGGCACGCTGGGTGCGGAGTTGGTCCGATCCATTGAGCGAACAACAAATGCAGCGCGTGCTCCTGGTGGAGTACGGCGGCATGGGCGAAGTGCTGGCCAACCTTTACGGCGTGACGGGAAAGCACGAGTATCTGGGTCTGGCACAACGTTTCGACAAGAAGGGGTTCTTCGATCCGCTTGCGGCGCACCGCGACGAACTCAAGGGTCTGCACGTGAACACGCACGTTCCTCAGGTGATCGCTGCTGCCCGGTTGTACGAGTTCACCCGAGACAAGCGCTACTGGAACATTGCCGATTACTTCTGGAACGAAGTTACGAGCGAACGTTCATTCTGCACGGGAGGCACCAGCAATTTCGAGCTTTGGAGATCGGAGCCTGGAGTTCTCTCAACACAGCTCAGCCCACAGACGGCCGAAGATTGCTGCGTCTACAACATGATGAAGCTGACGCGGCACCTGTTCGCATGGTCTCCGCAAGCGCATTTCATGGACTACTACGAACGTGTGCTGTTCAATCACCGGATGGGTACCATTGACCCGGAGACCGGCACGACCGTCTATTATCTGCCGCACGGGAACGGCTACTCCAAAATCTATGCCAAACCGTTCGACTCGTTCTGGTGCTGCAACGGTACAGGCGCGGAGGAATTTGCCAAGCTGACCGACACGATCTACTTCCATGACGACAATTCCATCTTCGTCAACCTCTACGTTGCTTCCGATGTGGACTGGCCAGAGAAGGGTTTCCGCCTTACACAACAAACGTCCTTCCCCGAAGAGCAAGGAACCACTGTGACGATCTCGGCGGCAAGGCCGGTGGATGTCGATCTGCAGTTGCGTGTTCCGTACTGGGCAAACAGCGGCGGCGTCAAGGTAAATGGGCGTCCGATACCGGCTTTCGCAGATCCCGGCAGCTACCTTGTTCTGCGCGGGCCCTGGAAGAACGGCGACCGCATCGAACTGAGTCTTCCCATGCACTTGCACGCGGCGCCCATGCCCGACAGGGAAAGTCTTCAGGCGGCGATGTACGGCCCGATGGTATTGGCCGCACGCTTCGAAGAAGAGCCGCGCGAGAAGTGGTACCGTCACTTTACCTCGGAAGAAAAGCAAGAGCCCTCTCCCACGCTGCAATTCAGCGGCAAGCTCGATGACCCGGCGAGCTGGCTCGAACCGGCGGGGGGAAAGCTCGCATTCCGGGCGGCTTCACAAAATCAAGCCGTGGTGTTTGTGCCTTTGTCGAACATTGTGCATGAACGCTACTCCGTGTACCACGAGATTCATGAGCGTAGTTCCTGATGTGGCGAACTTTCCCGCCGACTAGTTCTTTGGACCACTTGCGGTTCGGTGTAGGGCAACGAACCGAGATTGACCGGGAGGAGATCATGAGGTCCTATCGACTGTTCTCATCATTATTGATTCGTTGGTTTGGCGGTATTGTGTTGTTTCTTTCCGCATGCCCCATCATGCACCCTCAGAGCGCCACGGCTCCCACCGCTTCGGAAGAACCCGCAAAGATCGATCAGATCTGGCAGAAGGCCAGCAGTAAGTACGACGCGCAACGGGCAGCTCTGCTGAAGGAAGTTGATGCCATCGATTACCAAGGCCCGTTCCGGCCCGATTGGGAGTCATTGCAGAAATATGAGGCTCCCGAGTGGTACCAGGACGCGAAGTTCGGCATTTTCATTCATTGGGGAGTCTATTCGGTCGCAGCTTTTGGCAACGAATGGTATCCGCGGAATATGTATGAGCCTGGATTCGAGGCGTATAAGCACCATATCGCTACCTACGGACCACAGGACAAGTTCGGCTACAAAGATTTCATCCCCATGTTCAAGGCGGAGCGCTTCGATCCTTCTGCATGGGCTGAGCTGTTCAAAAAGGCGGGCGCAAAGTACGTCGTGCCGGTCGCAGAACATCACGATGGTTTTGCCATGTACGACAGCGGACTGAGCGATTGGACGGCTGCAAAGATGGGACCCCACCGCGATGTTATTGGGGACCTGGCAAAGGCTGTACGGGCACAAGGACTGCGTTTTGGCGTGTCGTCGCATCGGGTGGAACACGATTTCTTCATGGGCGTGGGCCGCAAGATCCCCTCTGATGTTAACGACCCGCAATATGCCGCCTTCTATGGTCCGGCACAACCGGGTGTGTATCAGTGGGGGACTCCCGTCGGCAATGATTTCACCTATGTTTCGTCGGCGTGGGCCGACGACTGGCTTGCCCGGGGCGCCGAACTCGTCGAGAAATATCATCCCGATCTCGTCTACTTCGACTGGTGGATCGGCCAGGCATCGATCCGGCCGAATCTAACGCGCTTTGCAGCGTTTTATTACAACCGTTCCCTGAAGTATGGTGACCATGTAGGAGTCATCAACTACAAGGACTACGCTATGCAGGATCACGCTGGTGTACTGGATGTGGAACGTGGCCAACTCGACGACACACGTGCTCTACATTGGCAAACCGATACATCCGTAAGCAACAAGTCTTGGGGCTACATCAAAGACGACACCTTCAAGTCACCGGAATTCCTGGTTCACCAGCTCATTGATATCGTCAGCAAGAACGGAAACTTTTTGCTGAACATCGGACCGCGTTCTGACGGAACCATCCCTGAGGAGGTACAACAAGTACTGCTTGAAGTGGGTTCCTGGTTGAATGTCAACGGAGACGCCATCTATGGCACTCGCCCCTGGAGGACTTACGGCGAGGGACCGACAAAGGTGGCGGCTGGTTCGTTTCACGACACGGATACCGCTCACTACACGCCTGAGGATTTTCGCTTCACCACCAAAGCCGACGCGCTCTATGTGATCGGACTCGCGTGGCCGGCGAACGGGGAGGCGGTGATTCGCTCGCTTGCAGCGACAGTGGGAAGCCAATCCGTACAAAGCGTGTCGCTGTTGGGCAGCGATGCAAAGCCGAAGTTCGAGCAGCGTCCCGATGGATTGCACGTAGTACTGCCCGCGCAGCCACCGGCCAAGTATGCATACGTGCTCCGTATAACGTTTTGAGAGCGAAATGTGCTGTTGGCACGGTTCGAAGAGGGGATCCGTGAGATCAGGCAATTCTTCATTCTGCAGTGTGATGGCTGCTTTGTTGATTGCCTGCAATCTTCTTTGTCTGCAAAGCAAGCTAACGGCGCAAGAGGCTCGCACTATGGCTAAGTTGGTCGCGCCAACGCCTCCCATGGGATGGAACAGTTGGGACTCCTACGGCTTGCGCATCAACGAACAGCAGTTCCGCGAGAATGCCGAGGCCCTGGCTACGAAACTGAAGCCCTTCGGCTATACCTACGCTGTCATCGACGAGGGCTGGTACATGGTTAATCCTGAGGACAGGCCCAAGCCTGACCTGCTGAAGTATGCGGTGGACGAGAATGGCCGGTTTATTCCCGTGACGGAGCGCTTTCCGTCCGCGCTACAGAATGGCAGAAACGCTGGCTTCCAGGAGCTCGCGAACTCGGTCCACGCAAAGGGCCTCAAGTTCGGCGTGCACATTATCCGCGGCATTCCTCGTGAGAGCGTTCTCCGCAATCTGCCAATCGAGGGTTCAGCTTTCAAAGCTCAGGATGCCGCCGATCAGAATGACGCCTGTCCTTGGGACCCCACCAGCTGGGGAATCAAGGACAGCGCCGCCGGTCAGGCGTGGTACGACTCTCTCCTTCGTCAATACGCAACCTGGGGTGTCGATTTCCTGAAGGTGGACTGCATTGCGGATCATCCCTTCAAGGCCAGCGAAATTCGGCAGATCAAGCTGGCGATAGAGCGTAGCGGTCGTGACATTGTACTGAGCCTATCGCCGGGGCCGACCGCCATCGAGCATCACGCCGAAGTCGCCGACCTCGCCCAAATGTGGCGCATATCGAATGACATCTGGGACATCTGGATCGGTAACTCGGACTTCCCAATCGGCATCAAGAACCAATTTGAAAACGCTGCACGTTGGACTCAATATACAAGGCCCGGAAACTGGCCGGATGCGGACATGCTGCCGGTCGGCGAGTTGCGTCCGTACCCCGACGTCGGCCCGGGACCGCGCCATACGCGTCTGACGCCTGCAGAGCAACGGACGCAAATAGGCCTTTGGGCTATGGCTCGCAGTCCGCTGATTATTGGCGCCAATCTCACCCTGCTTGACCAGGACACTCTCCACCTGCTGTGCAATGCCGACATCTTGAAGATCGACCAGACCGCCACTGCGTCGCGGCAAGTGTTGCACGAAGGTGATCTCGTGATCTGGACCACCGACTTACCTGGTGATCAGCACGCTCTCGCCGCATTCAATCTCGGCGAGAAGGCCATCGCTCTCGATCGCCCCTTGTCGGACTTCGTTCCGTCGGCAGCGCAGTACCACATAAGAAACGCTTGGACCGGAGAGCGTTTGCGTGCGGGAGTTCGCGTCGGCACCACGCTTGAGCCACATGCCAGTGTTGTTCTGATGCTCGACAAAAAATAGACTCGAGAGATGCCGATCGAACGCGAGTAATGTGGCCTAACGTCGCTCCGGGCGCACCGATGGCGCCCCCGGCCACTGCATTCATGTTCGTGATCCGTCTCAAAGAGAGGCATTGATGACAGCGAACAAATTCCTTTATCTGATAACTCTGGGAGTAGCCGTCGGCCTTGGGGCTCGGGTAGCGGCACAAGTCCAGACTGACGTCCCTGCAGCCGTTCCCGGTGCAAAGTCTGTATCGGTCGAGCGCATAAAGATCCACGGCAAAGCTCTCGAAGGGAATTTAGAGGGCGACGCCGTTGACCGCGAGGTGTTTGTGTTTTTGCCGCCGAGCTATTCCAAGGAGAAATCGCGCCGCTATCCGGTTGTGTATGCGTTGCACGGCTACTCAATCGGCGCCGAGCAGTGGACTCACGAAATCCACGTGCCACAGACGATTGAAGGTGCTTTCGCCCAGGGGGCGAAGGAGATGATCGTCGTGCTGCCCGATTCGAAAACGCTGCACAACGGTTCCATGTATTCGAGTTCGGTTACGACCGGAGATTTTGAGCGGTTCATCGCGCATGATGTTGTCGGGTATATCGACGCTCACTACCGCACGATTCCGGAGCCCGCGAGCCGCGGTTTGGTTGGCCACTCCATGGGAGGCTACGGCGCGACACGCATCGGCATGAAGCATGCCGATGTGTTCGGCAGTCTCTACATCATGAGCCCCTGCTGCTTGTCGCCTCGGCTCGCCCCGAACCCAGAGGTGGATAAAGCTCTGGAGGCCGTGAAGACGCCGGAAGATTCCGCCAAGCTGTCTTTCTTTGCGCGGGCCACGCTGGCAACGGCGGCTGCATGGTCCCCTGATCCAAAAAATCCGCCACTGTATCTTGATCTGCCGACCAAGGACGGTCAGCCTCAGCCGGATGTCCTCGCGAAGTGGACGGCTAACTCGCCCCTTGCGTTTGTAGACCAGTACGTCGACAACCTTCGCGAGTACCACGGCATTTCGATCGATGTCGGCGACCAGGACGGATTGCGCGTCGATACCGCCAAACTGCATGACATTCTTGACAAGTACGGAATCGCCAACAGCTTCGAAGTGTATTCGGGCACGCATACGAGCAAGGTCGCCGATCGCATTCAGAATCACGTCATCCCATTTTTCAGTCAGAATCTCTGTTTTCAGGCGAGTTGTCATTGACAAGCTTGGCGGATGGCTATACACGGGAAAGAGTAGAGAAATAGTGACGGTCATTCTATGTCTGACTGGTTTCGATGGAACGTCACCCTGTAGTCTTTTCCCATTCCACTCTCGAGCAACGCGAGCAGCCTGCAAGTTCCAGTCATCGGAAAGGTTGGTTCTCAATTATGATTTGGCTTCCTCGATTCTGGCGCTCTCGATCGCAAGCCGTCCTTTTCGCGGTCTTGTTCTCAAGTATTCCCCTGCTCAGTTCGGATTTTGCAATGCAGGTAACTGACAGCGGCTACCTGAGCACTCAGGGCTTCAACGTGATGCTGTACGACAGCACATACCATCCCATTTTCGTGGACCAGAAGAACACCGCCATGGAGATAATCCTCCACGGAGAGCGCATCGCCACTAACGGCGATGTGCGCCTGATGCCCACTCCGGAGCAGTGGGATTTGGTGGCGCAGCTCAAGGGCCGCCAGGCCGACAAGGAACGCAATCGTCTCACCGCGCAATTGTCGTTCCCGACCTATCAGATGGACTATCATCTCGAAGTTGCGGCTGAACCCGGAGGCGTGCGGGTGAGCGTCAATCTGGAAAAGCCGTTACCCGAAAAGTTGGCCGGTCGCGCGGGTTTCAACCTGGAGTTTCTACCGTCGGTGTACGTCGACAAAACCTATGCGGTGGACGGCAGCGCATTCGGCATCTTTCCGCGCAGCCCGCAGGACCCGATGCGGAAAGTTCTGCCCTCGCCCGACGACCCCAAGAAATTACCGTATCAACAGGAGTGGGATGAAGCGAAAGGCTACACGCAGCCGCTTCCACTGATCATGGGAAAGAGCATTGTGTTTGCTCCGGAAGATCCGCTGCATCACATCAGCATCACTTCCGAAACTGCTCCGCTGGCTCTTTATGATGGCCGCAACCGTGCGCAAAACGGCTGGTTTGTTCTTCGCACATTGATCCCCTCCGGTAAAACCGAGGGAGCGGTGGTCTGGCACATCCATCCGAGCGTGATCCCCAATTGGACACGACCGCCGGTCGTCGCTCACAGCCAGGTCGGCTATCCTCCCAACTTCCCGAAGGTTGCGGTCATCGAACAGGACCCGAAGTGGGATGCGCCCAAGACCGCGAAGGTGCTCCGCTTGGCCGAAGACGGCTCCTACCAGCAGGTCTTCGAAGCTCCGATCTCCACCTCCATGCCGTGGCTGCGCTACACCTATGCAAAGTTCGATTTCTCTGGCGTAAAGGAGCCCGGCCTGTACGTGATCGAATACGCGGGCCAGCGGACCGCTGTGTTTCCCATTGCCAAGGATGTGTACAGCCGTACCTGGCAATCTACCCTCGACGGCTACCTTGCGGTGGAGATGGACCACGTTTCAGTGCGAGAAGGCTACCGTTTGTGGCACGGTGTTTCGCACCTCGACGACGCGCGCCAGGCGCCGCCGAACACCCAACATTTCGACGGCGCCTGGATGGGCCCGAACACCGACTCGCCTTTCCAACCGGGCCAGCACATCCCAGGTTTGAACGTGGGCGGCTGGTACGACGCTGGCGACTATGACATCCGTGCCGAGAGTCAATACGCAGTCATTCAGGACCTCGCCCTCGCCTACAAAGAGTTCAACCTGAAGTGGGACGAGCTCACAGTGGACGAGAGTGCCCGAACGGTCGAGATGCATCGGCCGGACGGAATTCCAGACGCAGTACAGCAGATCAAGCACGGCATTCTGCAAGTGCTCGGACAAATCAATTCCATCGGTCATCCGGTTCCGGAGATTATGGAGCCTAATCTGCGAGAG
Source organism: uncultured Acidobacteriaceae bacterium (assembly GCA_963818865.1). GTDB lineage: Bacteria > Acidobacteriota > Terriglobia > Terriglobales > Acidobacteriaceae > Sulfotelmatobacter. The sequence continues at coordinate 491,242 of CAWFTQ010000004.1, read as the reverse complement.
TACACCCACCTGGGCGATGCGGCTTCGAAGACTGATGGACGAATCTATTCCGAGAAACTCGGTCCGCACGAGGTGGATGGGAATTTCTCCGGTATTCCGGACGACCGGTGGGCGTTCACTACCAAGGAGCCGCGGCTGCAGTACGGCGCTGCCGCCTCGCTAGCCGCTGCTTCGCAGGCGCTCAGGGGCTGGGATGACGTTCTCGCGAAGGAGTGTCTGGAAACCGCGATCAAGATGTGGGACGAAGAACATGCACATCCTACCGCTATCTCAGCGCCGCCCGGCCAGGGTCCGCCACCGAATTTCGCGGAACAGATCGTCCGCGCCGAGGAATGGAAAGCCACGTTGGAGTTGCTGATCGCCACCAACGGCGGAAAAGTCTATAAGAGTCGGCTCAGCGAGATGTTTCCATCAGTTCGAGAAGGGCTCGGATTCACCTTCGGTGGCTGGACGGCCGTCCGCGCCCTCCCTTTCATGGACGCGGATTTCAAGAAGCAACTGGAAGAAGCGGTCCGATCATATGTGACGGAGTTGGACTCCGAGCTTGCGGCTACTCCTTTCGGCGTACCGCCCAGCCGCAGTGGTTGGGGCGGCTCGATCGCTGTATCCGATCTCGGCGTCCGGATGTATTTTCTGCATAAGGCATTCCCCGAGATAGTCGGCCCGGAATACACGCTGCGCGCCGCCAACTACATCCTGGGCACGCACCCGGTATCAAGCACGTCCTATGTGTCCTCCGTCGGGACGGTTTCGAAGCTGAAGGCCTACGGCAACAACCGCGCCGACAACACCTTCATTCCCGGTGGCGTGATTCCCGGCTACATCATCATCAAACCTGATTTCCCGGAGTGCATCGACGACTTCGGATTCCTCTGGTTCGAGGACGAATACGTGATTGACTCCGCCAGCCGTTGGATTCTGGCAGCCAACGCGGCCAATGCGCTGGTGAAATAAAACCGAAACGTAGTCAATAAGGCTCTTGGCCCTCAGTGATTTTCGCGGTCTGCGGGCTCCGCAGTGAATGCAGGTGTTGCAATACGTCATTACATAGCATGAAGAGATGACGGTTCAGATTTTCAAGCGGTATGCAGCCTGCACAAGGAACCCACGTCCGAAAAGTTGCACTGGATTGAGAATGCAACTTTTTTAAAAACAAGAGTGGCTGTAAGTAGTTGATAATAAAATGTATGGTGGAGGCGGCGGGAGTCGAACCCGCGTCCGAAAATGTTACTGGTCAAGAGACTACATGCTTATTCGCGTTCATGCCCCAGTCATTAGGTGTTGCCACCCTGCCCGGGACGTTCGCGGCCCACGCTCAGAACGGACAAGAAACGCTAGCCGCTAGCCTGAGGTCTTAACCTCCCCGCCCAGACGTAGCGGGGAAGAGCAGCCCTCTGTGTGACGCTCGCTCACCGCCCAAGGGCGAAGCGGTGGAAAGCGGCTGCCTAACTAATTAGGCTGCGTATGCCATTTGTTGATTGGCAATTATCATTTTGCACTCGATTGCGGGTGTGTGCACCCCGGCATGCCTCTTGGCCGCAAGCATCTCCGTCGAAGCCGTGACGCCCCCACTGGTGGGGTGGGCCATATTCAAAGAGCTACTTCCAGACTAGGGGTCGAACGACCACAAGTCAATCTGTTAGATGATGGAGCCAAGGTCGAGGTCTCAACGTTCCAGCATGCCGCTCGACCCCTGGTGGCAGGAACCAGCCTTTGGCAATTTGTTTATACATATTGCAGATTTATGCTTGACATATTCATTTAATTGATATATTTATAAATAAAATTAATTAAATGATGAATGAAACTAATAAATCTTCGACAGATTGGCAAGAGCTGACACATCTCAGCCGGGGTCAACGGATCCTGGTGGAGCGCGTCCGAATTGCGGAAAAGGATATCGCCATTGAAGGCAGCTTTGAGCTTCCTCAACTGGCCCGTCTGGAGTTGGAGGATCAGATCTTTATCACGGCTTTCGTTCGTTCTCACGGCTCCATTAAGGAAATGGAGAGGATTTTTGGGGTCAGCTACCCGACCATCAAGTCGCGGCTGACTCGGATCGCCGATAGCCTTGAGTTCGTGGAGACGAATCCGAATCCGTCGAAGAGCGAGATTCTGGAACGCCTGCAACGGGGAGAGACTACGGCGGAGGATGCGATCCGGGAGATGGAGCGGCTGAAATGATTCCACTGGTGGCGGTTGTCAGTTTGCGCGGCCGAAAAAGCCGCACCCTTCGGATATGGGTTCCACTGATCCTGTTGTGGTTGGTGATCGTGCCTCTGGTGGTATTGTTTTCGCCGCTAATTTTTGTCGGCTGCCTGGCTTGCCGCATAGACCCCTTCGGTGCGTTTTCCGTTGGCTGGCAAATTCTGCGGGCGCTGAATGATACCGAAGTTGAGATCGAACACCGGAGTGCGGGAATTTCGATTTGCGTTTTCTAGGAGTCCAATATGAATGAACATCGCCGTCAAATTTTGCAGATGCTGTCCGAAGGAAAAATCAGCGCAGACGAGGCGGAACGACTGATCGCGGCACTGGAGGAACGGCCCTCGGGTTCGTCCCAGCAGAACGTTTCCGACTCGGGAACGAAGGCGCGGCCCAAATATCTTCGAGTCCAGGTCGACTCGGAAGATGACGAGCATGAAGGCCCGACCAAAGTCAACGTCCGAGTGCCCATGCAATTGCTGCGGGCCGGAGTGAAACTAGCTGGTTTGATTCCTCCGCAAGCGCTCCATCGGGCGAACGTTGCGATCCACGAAAAAGGTATTCCATTTGATCTGGGCCAAATAAAACCTGAAAACCTGGAAGAGTTGATCGACCAACTGAGCGATTTGAGTCTTGATGTCGATCAGAAGGACCATGCCACGAAGGTAAAGGTTAAAGTGTTCTGTGAGTAAGGAAACCAACGGTGTAATCTCCTTCGTTTGTTCGCCATGACGCCTAACTTGAGCTCCGGAGCAATTTGTAGTCTGTTCGGATTTCGTAACAAAAATGACTCGGCTGACCCAATCCGAAGATTTAGGTGTACATTGGCCCTGATTTTGGAGTTGACCTATGACTTCTTTTCATCACACATTGTTGGTCGCCAGTTGTTTGCTGTGCCGTCGGGGCCGCAACCGGGGATGACTGCCCTGGCGTCCCGACAGAATATCAAACAACATGCGACTGCACGAATAAGCCCTTCACGACCTTGTATTGTGACACGAGTACCTGCGGCGAGGGTGGCTGCGGTCCCTGCGCTATAAGCCTGCTGGGGAATTATTGTGGGTCGCTAGGGAGGCAGAGCTGCTACATCAGCACCGTCACATACAGCTGTATCACGGGTTTGGACAAGGGAAACGCAAGCAGCAGTTTCTGGAACTCACTGAAGTCGGATGCGCAGTCGGTGTCGTCTCTTTCCAGCCAGGCAACGCCAAGAGCTTCGGCGCATAAGTAAGGCTAACCCTCCCCGGGAAAGGGCATCGGAGAGGAGCTCTTTGGAGGTGACGAGTGTCTTGGCGAACTATGGGGATCTGTGTCTGGATGCTGGGCCAAGCCCTGTCATTTGGTCAGACAACCTTCCAGCTCACAGACGCGGATTATCGTCCCTTAGCGAATCACACGGATATTGTGTTCCCGGTGAAGTGCGACGATCGAGGGAACGTCTATTTTCGAACCTCCGCGGGTGGGCCTGGCAAGTTTGATGTTGTGAAGATCGCACCGGATGGGTCACAGAAGGCTGTGTATTCGTTCTCTGGCGTCGCAGATATCAAGGACGACAGCCTCGTAGCCGCCTCTGCGGGGGATCATGGCGAGATGTATGAGCTGTTGAGGACCTCGGGTCCACGAGTGCTCCTTTTGCGTTTTTCAGAGAATGGCCAACTCGAAAGCAGAACGGAGATCGACACCCCGGAACCATTTAGCCCCGCTCAGCTGGATGTCTTGGCGAACGGCACGCTTTTCGTATCCGGTACTCTGATAGGAGAGAAGACTGGGCAGCGCGCTGGGCAGCCAGTGAACGCCCTTATGACGCGAGCGGACGGTGGCTGAAAGAGATTCGCTTGAAGAATGATTCCGGTCTTTTGAAGCAGCCTCTGAAGACTTCGGACCGGACGGGCTCGCAAAATAGAGCGGTACATTTCGGCAGAACAGCCGTCGGCGACGACGGTAACCTGTACGTTATGCGGGCGGCAAGTCCCGCTGTGGTCTATGTGATTTCACCCGGAGGGAAGGTGGAACGGACCCTGACGGTGCAGCCGCCCGGCAATGGTGGTGTGCCGTTTGCGCTGCTCGCGCACGGCGGACGCGTAGCGGTTGAGTTCGATTTTCCCGACTCTCCTGACGTGAGCGATACCAGGATCCGATTGGTGGATAGTCGTTCAGGACAAGCGATTACAGACTACAAAGTCACGACGGACCTTGGCGAGGCGGTAGCCTGCTACGACGGGTCGCAGTTCACTTTCATCGGTATGAAAGATGGTTGGCGCAGCATCATCCAGGCACCTTCCCACTGACAGGCGAAAACTTATTTCTTGCAAGCCTTCCTTCCAGACGCTCCTTTACCTCCGGCCACTCCGTATCCAGGATGCTGAAGTAAACCGTATCGCGTACGCGGCCCGTCCAAGTGATCAGATGCTTGCGCAAAATGCCTTCTTCTTTCGCGCCGATGCGGAGAATGGCGTTGCGCGACCTCTGATTCAGTGCATCGGTTTTCAGTTCGACACGAATGCATTGCCAGACTTCGAAGGCGTGGCGCAGCATGAGAAATTTCGATTGCGTGTTGACTGCGGTGCGTTGCCATGCCGGGGTGATCCACGTGGAGCCAATCTCTACACGGCGGTTGATGCGATCGATGTTCATGAAGCGAGTGCTGCCGATCACTTGCCCCGATTTTCGCTCGACTGTGGCAAATACTACCGACTCACCGCACTCCTGCTCGCCGAGCGCTTTCTCGATCAGGCGTTCGAAATCTTCGGGGGATTGCATGCGGTAGGGGATCCACTGAAAGATATTGTCGAGATCGTTCTTGGCGGCTAGCCAAAAGAGTCCCGCATGTTCGCGGCGAATCGGCTCAAGGCGGATTACCGACCCTTCCAGCGTGAGCGGGGTCTCGATATGCAGCGGGGCAACGGTCGAACTCATGGCGCATTTCCTCTCTCGATTCGGTGTGCGTACCATTATCTTGCATCTCGCGCTCGTTTGCGGGCATCTGTAGTATGGCTCTCTAAGGGTTTTTGGAAGAGCGAAGGGCGTTGACCGGCGATGAATCTATCCGTCCAACACTTTACAAAACGCTGTCAGGAGTGTTGCCGGTGAAATCGCAGTGTTTGCCCTTTAGTCAAATTCCGCATTCCACACGGCTTTTCACCGATTTCCTCGCATACTCATCCAGTGTTCGGTCCTTCTACCCCCACTCTCCACACTTCGGCGAATGGTTGACGTCTCAGGCTTCCACATTGGAATACGATTCTGCGCGCCGTGAGCGAGTGAGCGCAATTCTTGAACGGCAGAACAAATCGTGGGGAGCTTCGCCACAAACTTTCGCTAACCTTGACCGCCTGCGCCGTGGAGCCGGCGCCATTGTAACCGGGCAGCAAGTTGGTTTGTTTGGCGGCCCAATGTTCGCGATCTATAAAGCTCTGAGCGCCGTAAAGCTGGCAGAAGAGGCCAGGGCTGCGGGAGTGGATGCGGTGCCCGTATTCTGGCTCGCTACCTACGATCACGATCTGGCCGAGGTCAATCACGTTTCTATCCCCGGCCCCGACGGTTTGCTTCGCACACTCACGACTTCCAGCCACAGCATTCCCGGCGCTCCGGTGAGCGAAGTGCGGCTGGGGGAAGAGATTCTGCCGGTAGTAGAAGAAGCCGCCTCGCTGCTGGGAGAATCTGAAGCGACGCAACTGCTGCGCGAGTCGTATCGCCCAGGTGAGACTTTAGGCACGGCGTTTGCCCACTTTTATGCGCACCTGTTCGCCGCCGGGGGAGTGATCGTTCTCGACGCTTCGGATCCCGAATTGCATCGTATTGCTGGGCCAATTTATCGGGCGGCAATTGAGCAAGTCTCTGAAATCGATGACGCGCTGCTGGCTCGCGGACAAGCTCTTGAAGTTGCGGGCTATCACCAGCAAGTGAAAGTGATTGCGTCCTCCGTCCTTTTGTTCACACTGCAAAACGGCGCCCGCACGCCGATTCAACGTCGAGCGAATGGGAACTCCGCAGAATTTGTAATTGCTGGTGAGACAGCAACGGAGAAGCTCTCGTCCGCGGAGCTGATAGATCGCATCGCAACAACGCCGGAGAATTTTAGCCCGAACGTGCTCTTGCGCCCGGTGGTGCAGGACTATCTTTTGCCTACGCTCGCCTACGCTGGAGGCGCGGCAGAAGCCGCTTATTTTGCGCAAGCGGGCGCAGTCTATGAAAAGCTTCTCGGCCGTGTGACGCCGATCGTGCCCCGTTTCTCGGCTACCGTGGTCGAACCCAAGGTGCAGCGCTGGCTACGGCAGTATGACATCACGGTTCTCGACGCCTTCCATGGCTCGGAGGCACTTCGCCATACGCTGGCCGCGCGCACTCTCCCTGCAGATCTGCAGGCTGCCTTCGAGCGAGCGAATAAGTCGGTGGCAGAGTCCTTTGCCGGCCTTCAGGAGGCGCTTACCAAGCTCGATTCGACGCTCGTTGAGGCTAGCCAGACGGGCGCTTCAAAAGTGCATTACCAACTAGATCGTCTGCGGGAACGCGCCATGGCCGCCGAATTACGGCGCAGCGAGGTGGTTAGCCGTCACGCGGAAGCGCTTAGCCAGGCTCTCTATCCAGAGGGCGCTCTGCAGGAGCGAGGCGTTGCCGGTGTCTATTACCTCGCCCGCCATGGAACGGAACTGCTGAAGGGCATTTACAACGCGATGCGAACGGACTGCCTGGACCATCAGATTCTGGAACTGTAGAAAGCGAAGATGTTAACAGACTCGCAGTTTCAGTTCTTCAACCAGCTTTCCAGTTGTTCCAGGGATTCCACACGGGGTTCGTGCCGGTCGCGGTAAGCTCCGGCCACATCAAACAATACCGCTTGCATGCCCGCATTTGTGGCTCCAATGTAATCGACCGAGTACACGTCGCCAACGTATAGACTCTCTTCGGCGCGCGCTTTCATGGTTTTCAGCGCTGCTTCAAAAATCTCGGGGCGCGGCTTCTCGAATCCGACGATTCCGGAATCCGTGATGCTTTCAAAACAGTCGGCAATACCACAGCGCGAAAGCACTTGCTCGATCTTTCCGTCGGCGTTCGAGATGACGGCCATGCGAAACTTCTGCCGGATTCGATAGAGGCCCGCACGCGTGCCCGGCAGAATCTGATCCCAGTTGGCCGAGTTCTGCGTATTCTCGACAAGTCGCTGGACCAGCCCATCACGGCCGCTGGCGGCTTCAGCCAGATCGTCGAGCAAGTAAGAGTGAAAGATCCACCAGAAACCGTGATCGACTCGACCGCTCTGCATACCCCGATCAAACTCCGTCTTGGTCCGGCGCTCCAGGGCCTGCCATTGTGCAAGCGTGGGATGACGATCGCTCGCGATTGGTGCCAGCATCTTCGTCCTGTTCGGGAAGAGTAAAGTGTTGCCGATATCAAAGAAAATGACGCGGGGCTCCACCATCTCTTCATCTTACTGAAAACTTTGGGCTGAACCCATTGCGAAGGAAGCTGGCTGAGAACTTCGTCTCACCAACCTTCCCTCGAATGGGCTTTCATGCGATAAATCTGGCGAATCGTTGATGCTGGTGATGCCTCAGGTTCCGCCATATCCGTGACCTGCGCCAGGAAAAAATGTAATATCCGATCATCGCGCCCAGTTCTATGAGGCGTCTTTTTGCGAGCAACCTAGCATGCTATGGCTCTTCTTTCGACAACCAGATTGATCGCTGGCTTTGCGCGCTCTAAGTTTGCTGCGCTATCCATTTACAGCCTGGTACAAGTCCCGTCCGCGCTGTTTGCATTCCTGCTGTTATTGCAACGTCATTCCAGCCGCCGCAACGACGTCTACAATATTCTTTGGGCGGTTGTCTTCGGATTCGCTACGCTGAATATCCTGAGCCTCGCGGCGCGGCGGTTCGAACCAAACCGCCGCGGCCTTACCTTCGGAGAACTGATGGCGGTGCTCATCGTCTTACTCTCGATCTTCCTGCTTGGCTGGGAGTTGCTGAACATTTTCCGCATCTTTCCCATCAAACTGCATCGTTAAACATCGCGTTCCGCGGTTTTTGCGGTATGATTCGCAAAGTGGCGAAGAATCCCCCCAATTTCGAAGTCACCTGTCCCTGTTGTAACGCGGTGCTCAAGATCGACGCGGCGATGCAAGCCGTAATCGCCCATACTGCTGCCGTGAAGCCCCGCATGTTCGCCGACATGGAAGACGCCGCCCGCGCCATGAAGGAACAGGATACCCGCCGCGAATCCATTTTCCGGCAATCGGTTGAGGCGCAAAAACATGCTTCCGAACTGCTGGAAAAAAAATTTCAGGAGGCGGTAAAGAAAGCCAAGGAATCTCCGGACACGGGCAAACCGATCCGCGATTTCGACTTGGATTAGCGCCCCGTTAGAATCGACGTATGGCGATTCGTCCTCTGCTTCTCGGTCACCGCGGCGCGCGGGCCGAGAAATCTATTCCCGAGAATTCTATTGCTTCTTTTGATCGGGCTCTCGCCCAGGGATGCGATGGGTTTGAGTTTGACGTGCGGCTCTCCGCCGATGGCTACCCGGTGGTCTGCCACGACCCCACTGTTCACAGCCTCGAAGTTGATCATTGCCCGGCCCAACAATTGGGGCTGCCTCTTCTGTGCGATGTCCTGGAGCGCTACCAGGCCACCGCTTTCCTCGACATCGAACTCAAAGTCTCCGGGTTGGAAGCGACTACGCTGGATTTGCTTCGAGCACATCCGCCGGCTCGCGGCTACGTAATTTCTTCGTTTCTGCCTGAAGTATTGCAGGCAGTGCATGACAAGGACGCCACCATTCCACTCGGCCTGATTTGCGAGACGCGTGCTCAGTTCAGTCTGTGGCCCAACTTGCCGATCAAATACGTGATCCCGCATAAAAAGCTGGTGACGCGAAGGGTTGCCACTGAGATCAGAAGCAGAGGCAGGAAGCTCTTGGTCTGGACGGTTAATTCTGCGCAAGACATGAGGCGATTTGCCGAATGGGAAGCGGACGGAATTATTTCTGACGATCCCGAGAAACTCGTCAGCACTCTGGGCCGCAATTCCGAACCCAAGCACAAAAAATAACGTCGAAACTCCGCATTGCAAAAATCCGATTTGCCCAGGCCTCTGTACATTGCTCCAGCCATTATGGGATGGGCTAGTCCGCCGCCGCTTCGAATGCCGCGGTGTCTCGTGGCGCAGGCTTCAGAAACGCAGTGCGCTCAATCTCGAAAGCCTCGAGATTCGCGCCCATCGTAAGTTCATTCCAGCCGAGCACCGCGCCAATGCGCAACGCGGCTTCGCGGCTGCACGATTCCGACCAGCACGCGCCCAGCGCCACGGGCACTCGCCGCAGCAGCACGTCCGCAAGCGTTATAGCGTACTCTCTGCGATACGCTTCCACCACTTCCGCGATCACGTGGGAGGTATGCGGACAAATCGGCGCCCGCAGTTCGGCGCTCACCAGGGCCATGCGCGCGATATCGGCGGCGCGTTTGCCGTGCCATTCCAGCATGCCTCTCGCGGATTCTTCGCTGACCGATCCGATCCGCGCAATTTCCAGCACTGCATCATCGAGCAGGGGATCGAGTGCCGGTCCCGGCCCCATCGCAAAAGTGTTCGCCTCCGCGGCCTTTAGCCCGATCTTCCGAGCGCACTCCCGCGCCAGAGAAGCCGCAGTTGTCAGCTTGCCTCCGAGCACCGAAATCATACGCGTCGCACCGTCATCCGCATGATCGTGAAGAATGTGCTTCCGCGTTACCGCCGATGGACGGTTCTCCGGCGAATAGGGCAGCGGGCGGATTCCGGCGAAGGAATATTTCACGCTCTGCGCCGTGATCTTTGCCTTGGGAAATAGTCGCGCCACGGAGCGCACGAGGTAACTGATTTCGTCCGCCGACGGAGCCGTTTTTCCCGGATCGCTGCTGTCGGCAACCTCCGTCGTCCCCACCATCACCTGGTCGTTCCACGGAAGTACAAAAATCGGGCGGCCATCTACTGCCTCGGTATAAACCGCTGCGTTCGGCGAACCCGGGAAACGCGGGATGACGATGTGTGAGCCGCGCACTCCGCCGAGCATGGGCTTGCCCATCCGAATGGAAGAGCGTTGGCAGACGCGATCGGCCCACGGCCCACCGCAGTTGATCACCCACGCCGCATCCACATGCGCGTCCCGGCCCGTGAGGTGGTCACGCAGCAATACACCGTGGACGCGGCCATGCGCCACATCCACCGCGAGCGCCTCCATGTGATTCCGGACTACCGCTCCGGCGTCCACCGCTTCCAACAGCCACTCCGCGACCAGGCGTTCGGGAAATTCGCATTGCGCGTCTTCATAATTAAAGAATGACCACTTATGTCCCGCGTCGAGCGCCCGCTCCAGGCGCTTCAATTCCATCTCGGTGGCGTCGCTCGGTGGTTTTCCCGCCATGCGCTGGTAGAGCCACAATCCCGTACGCACTTTCATCGCACTGTGCTGACTGCTTTCGTTTAGCAAGAGCAGGAAGTGCATGGGATGTACCAGGTGAGATTTCTCGCGCAACAGTTTCTCGCGCTCGCGGAGCGACTCCCGCACCAGCCCCAGTTCGCCGTGCTCAAGGTAACGCAGGCCGCCGTGAATGATGCGCGTGGAGCGACTGGTTACTCCGGAGGCGAAATCCTTCTGTTCAATCAGCAGCGTTGGCTTTCCCGCGCGGGCGCACTCCCGCGCCACAGCCACGCCATTGATACCACCGCCAATTACCACCACGTGAAAGTGCTGACCTTCCAGGCTGGCTCGTGGATTTGCCGCTAGCACCATATGGATCCGTACACCAGAGTAACTTCTTGAAGGTTACTAAAATTCCGAATTCGAAAGCTTACACTGCGACCCATAGAGTCTGCACCGCGCCGCCTGCGGGGAATAGGTCACCTTGGTGCTGCCAAGTGCCTGACCGAAAGTCCGGCTGGGCCGGTGGGAGGTTCACATCCTGCGCGGCGACAGTTTATCGCTATTAACAAAGGGCCGCGCGCCGTGTCCATTGCTCGTTCTGCCGCGGCTCATTTAAAGTGGTTGCAAATGTCCACGACCGGCGAACGTTTCGAACGCGCAGTTTCCATCATGGAGCGCTTGCGGGCTCCCGGGGGCTGCCCATGGGATCGCGAACAAACTTTCGATTCCATCAAGCCTTACACGCTGGAAGAGACCTACGAAGTTCTCGAAGCCATCGACAATCGCGATTGGGACGAACTTCCCGGCGAACTCGGTGACCTGCTTCTGCAGGTACTTTTTTATTCCGAAATGGCTAAGGAGCAGGGAACCTTTTCCATCGATGACGTGCTCGACCGGCTCTCGGACAAGCTGGTGAACCGGCACCCGCATGTGTTCGGTGATGTGAAAGCGGATACTTCGGCCGAAGTAAAACGCAATTGGGAGGCACTTAAAACCGAGGAACGAAAGAAGCGCATGGGGGAGAATGCGGCTGAGGCAGATGGCGCGGCTGGGGCGTCGTCAAAATCGATCCTGGCGGGAATTTCTTCAGCTATGCCATCTTTGCTGGAGGCGCACAAGATCAGTTCGCGCGTGGCTCAGGTTGGTTTCGACTGGCAGAACATGGAGGGTTTGTTCGACAAACTCGCCGAGGAAACCACTGAACTTCGCCAGCACTTACAGGAATTTCCTGCTCCCGGACCGCGCCCGGAAGGCCGCGGTGTGGCCGGTTCGGGGCGGCAGGCCATTCCGGAAGATCTGCGAATGCGGCTCGAAGACGAGGTGGGCGATCTTTTTTTTGTGCTGGTCAACATCGCGCGTTATCTAGAGCTTGATCCCGAATCCGCCCTGCGCAAGACCAACCGCAAGTTCCGGCGACGTTTTCAATGGATGGAGCAGCGCCTGGGTAACAACGCTGGTAGTCTCGAGAGCGCTTCGATGGATGAACTTGAATCCCTCTGGCAACAGGCCAAGCGGCAGGAGAAGCGATCGTGAGCGCGGATGCAATCGTGATCCGGCGCTGTGAAGGACTCGATGAACTGCGGGCTTGCGTCGCCCTGCAAAAAGAAATCTGGAATTTCACCGATGCCGAACTGGTTCCGCTCCGAATGTTCGTGGTGGCGGAAAAAGTTGGCGGACAGGTGATGGGCGCGTTCGCTGGTGAGCAGATGGTCGGCTTTGCGCTTTCCGTGCCGGGTACGCGTTCGGGCCACGTCTATCTCCACTCGCATATGTTGGCTGTCGCCAAAGAGCATCGCAACGGCGGACTGGGGCGCCGGCTCAAGCTGCTGCAGCGCGAAGACGCATTGGCTCGCGGCATTGAACTGATCGAATGGACTTTCGATCCGCTTGAGATCAAGAATGCCTATCTCAATATCGAAAAACTGGGCGCGATCGCCCGGCGCTACAACATCAACCAGTACGGGATCACATCGTCGCCGCTGCAGGGCGGACTTCCCAGCGACCGGCTTATCGCCGAGTGGTGGCTGAAATCGAGGCGCGTGGAAAGTTTACTGGAAACGGCCAAGATTCCTGCATTCAGGCAACAATCAAGCATTGAAGTTCCGGCGCAGATTTACGAGTGGAAGTCCACGGTGGAAACGCGAGGCGAGGCGCAAAGAGTGCAGGAACACAACCGAGAGCAGTTTCTTCAGGCTTTCGATCGTGGGCTCGCCGTGTTAGGTTACGAGCGCGACCTTGCAGGCAACGGCAAATTTGTGCTCGGCGAATGGGATGAGAAGTGGTCGTATGCGTCGAAGGAATGATTCACCACGGAGACACGGAGGCACAGAGAAAACAAGAATTTTGAGGTTTCTTAAGGTCTCTCCGTGACTCTTTGCGGTGAGATCTTTTGTTTCCGCACCTTATCATTATGAAGATTGAAGCCATTACACTCCGCGAGATTCAGATGCCGCTCGTCCATTTTTTCGAGACGAGTTTCGGACGCACCTACAGCCGACGTATCCTTCTGCTGACCGCACATTGCGACGGTGTGAACGGGTGGGGCGAATGCGTGGCGGGGGAAGATCCCTTCTACAGCAGCGAGTGGAGCGATAGCAGCTGGTTGACCATCACTCGTCATCTCGCCCCCGCTGTGCTGGGACGCAATCTCGAATCGGCACGCGACTGTGCGGGTCTTTTCTCCCGAGTGCGCGGCCACCGCATGGCCAAGGCCGCACTCGAAAATGCGTTGTGGGACGCAGAAGCAAAACAAAAGAGGATGCCTTTATGGAAGTTGCTGGGAGGGACGCGGAGGGAGATCCCTTGCGGAGTTTCCATTGGCATTCAGGATTCGGTCGAGCAACTGCTCGATAAAATTCAGATCGAACTGGCCGCCGGCTATCGCCGCATCAAGATCAAAGTAAAGCCGGGCTGGGACGTAAATGTGCTGGAGAAAATCCGCTCGCGCTGGGCCGACATCACGCTGAGCTGCGACGCGAACTCGGCCTACACTTTGGATCAGGTCGAACATTTGCGCTCGTTTGATCAATTCAACCTGCTGATGATCGAGCAGCCCCTTTGGGATGACGACATTTTCTACCATGGACGTCTGCAACGAGAACTGAGAACCGCGATTTGTCTTGACGAATCGATCGTCAACGCGCGCGCCGCAGCGGTTGCCGTGGAGACCGGCGCATGCCGCATCATTAACATCAAAGTCGGACGTGTGGGCGGGTTCACTGAAGCGGGGAAGATTCACGACCTCTGTCAGTCACAGAAAATTCCCGTCTGGTGCGGCGGGATGTTGGAATCCGGCATCGGCCGCGCCCACAACATCGCGCTTTCTACGCTGCCAAATTTCAGCCTGCCGGGAGACGTCTCTGCATCGAAGCGCTACTGGAAGGAGGACATTATTGATCCGGAAGTGCAGGTCTCAGGGCAAGGAATGATTGCGATCAGCGACCAGCCGGGCACGGGCTACGGAATCAAAGAAGACCTGATCGAGAAACTAACCGCGCGCAAAGAAACGCTTCGCGCAGGCGCGTGAAGGTTGAATCCGAAAGAGTCCGTCTAGTGCGATCTGGCCGCTGTATTCATTGTCTCAGACCCGGGGTTTTGCGCCAGCTTCGCTTCCTCCGTCTTTAGTATTTCCACGCCCTGGGCAAAGGTTGTGTCATCGGGTACGGGTCGGAAGTCGGTGAAAACTTCGTCTGACTTCATCGCTATACTCTTGAATAGCAAAATCTTCCCCGTAAAGCTGAGGAACATATGGGAAACTTCCCAGCAGCCGTTGCCCACGTCACGCTGTTCAACCAAAAAGCGTCCGCCCTTATCGAGGTGACCCAGGATTCCCCAGCCAAACGAGACTTCTTTGAATAAAGTCCCGTCGATTCTTACTATCCGGCGGGCGACAGGGTCGATTACCAGGAATCCATCCATGCCGACCAAAACCTGCTCCGCATGAGTAGGCGGCTGATAGGCCGGGTTCGGCCGAAACTTCAAACGCACCAACTGCCGTCCCGGATCGCCCCCACTCGCCGCTTCCGTTTCCTCCCCATCGTATTGATAGAGAAATGAATTGGGAAGGGCCTTCACAATGCGCATGGTACGTTCGGCATTCTCTTGTTCTTGTAAATGTTTGCGGCGGAGTTGTTCAGCGTTGCCTGCCAGTCCAGCGAGGCGGCGTTCCTCGCCCTGCACATCCTGCGGCGCCAGGGGTTTGTCGTTATAGGCGACGGTTATTCCGGCGATGGCATCGCGCGTTTCCACATAGAGCCGGGTTTGAGAACCTTGCGGAGTCTGCTTGCGATCGCGAAACATGTGCTTCGCCGTACTGTTGTTCGCGGCTACTTCCTGGGCAACGGTGGCCCGCACCAATTCGAGGCACGAGGCTGGATCCGGAGCTGACGCGGATGCGGATACTACGGCAACGGCGCAGATGTTTAGTCCGGTAGCGAGGGCGCCTAGTAAGACCACGATGGCGACCTGCGAGGTCATCTTTGGCCGGCTTCTCATGTCCCGCTCTCTCCGCCTTCTATTGGAAGTGTACCAATTTCAGTTTTAATCGATCTCTACAGGAAAGCGGGTATTTTCTTCGCGCCCAGGCAAAGCTTGCCGCATACTCCATGCCTTGCGTATAGTCGTAACAGTGTTTCAGTTTGTGGTTCCTCCGCGCGAGAGTTCACGGGGAGCGATCCGACACTGATTCTGTGGCACTTATCCGGTTGAATATATCCCGTTCGAACATATTTTGCTGAATCAGGAGCGCGTCCAATGAGTACACCAGCCAGCAGTTTGGCACAAATCGGCAAGTCAGTCGTCATCAAGGGCGAGCTTTCGGGCAGCGAAGATCTGTATCTCGATGGCCAGGTCGAAGGCAGTATTGCTCTTAAAGGCAATAGCCTCACGGTGGGGCCCAACGGCCAGGTGAAGGCTAGCGTCGACGCCAAAGGCGTGGTTGTGCAGGGCAAGCTCGAAGGCAACATTCAGGCCAGTGACCGCGTAGACTTGCGCAAATCCGCCATCGTCACTGGGGATATCTCGGCCCAGCGCATCTCCATCGAGGAGGGGGCGTTTTTGAAGGGCAAAGTTGAGATCCAGCGAACCGATGCAAAATAGTTTTGGCGTGAACACGTCGGCTAGAATGGGAGAAGTTAGGAAGTTAGGGTGTCGTCAGTCTCGCAGACTTTCATGAAATTTTTTCGCGGTTCTTCCGGACCGGAGACTATCCCGGCGCAGGGTTCGCAGAAGCTTACCCGCCGCTCCAGCGGTTTGGGCGAGTTGTCTCGCACCTGGGAGTCCGCTGAAAACCTATGCGTGCTCGATTTGGGATCGACCTCACCCGCCAACATTCGCCATTTCACCGAACATGGCCACAGAATCTACAGCGAAGATCTGCTGACGGCTTCCACCGATCCAGAGCTTCTCACCAAAGACGAGCAGGGAAATGCGGTTCTCGACAGCCGTAAGTTTCTTGCCGACAACCTGGTCTATCCCGCCGCTCACTTCGACTTTATCCTGTGCTGGAATCTGCCTGATTATCTCGATGAAAGCCTGGTAAAGCCGGTCGTGGGACGGCTCTGGTCGGTGCTGAAGCCCGGCGGCATGCTGCTGGCGTTCTTCCACACTCGTGATGCCGGCCCAGACTCGCCTTGCCACCGCTTCCACATTGTCGGCCCCGACACACTTGAGATGCAGAAAATCGTGCTGCGCCGCGAAGCCCGCCGCGGGCCGACAGGTGCGGTGCACACGGCTATTTCGGAAGGGTTTCAACTGCAACGCGTATTCAATAACCGGCACATCGAGAATCTCTTCCGCGACTTCGCCTCCATCAAATTCTTTCTTGCCCGGGATAACGTCCGCGAAGTGCTGGTTGTCCGCTAAGCAGCGTGCTCTTGTTAAGCCGGAGTTTTCCAGACAATCACTCCCATGCGGAAAAGGTAGTGGCGGGAAATCTCCAGGTGCGCGAGCATCTCAGAAGAAGAATCAGACGCGAGTATGCTTTGAATTTCCCTCGGCACGTAGGCGCGCCGCACCGAAGTCAGCCCGTCCATCCACGCCACCCGATTGCGCATGATGGGGTAGCTGACATACACCAAGGCCAGATGCAGCGGGTGGCGCACAAGATCGTTAATCAGCACTGCGCGCCGGCTTACCCGCAGTGCTTCCTGCGAAAACTTTTTCAGTTGTTGCAGGTCCAGATGATGCGCAAACAGGTTGCAACTCACCATGTCGAAGGTTCCGTCCGCAAAAGGAAGGGTGAGCGCATCGGCTACTACGCTGTGATTCTGCCCCGGACGATGGGCGGCTGGACCTGCCCCGGGCAGATGGGACCGAGCCATGTCCAGCAGAGTTATATCGAGCGAGATTCCGCGCCGGGCCAGCCGTTGACGAACCAGTTCCGGCAATTGACCTGACCCGGCCGCGACTTCCAGCAGCGAAAGGCGTTTGATTCCGGCTGACTCAGCCACGCGATGCACCATCTTCTGCGTGGTTGTGACCCCGCCGAACCAGCGGTTGATTCGGCCTAGAACCGTCAAAACGGCTTGCGCTTCGCGCGGCGAGCAGGCGTCAGAATCGAGAATCTCCGGTGCGTCGACTCGCTGCATAGGGATGAGGCGTTGACACTGCTGGGTTGCGTCCGGTTCACCGGCTCTAGACTTCGGCCAATTCTTCTTCCAGCAATTGCTTGTTATACAGGTCGCTGTAGTAACCGTTCAAGGCGAGCAGTTCGTCGTGTGTGCCCAGTTCCACGATGTGGCCGTCGTGCAGCACGGCGATGCGGTCGGCATTGCGTACCGTGGAAACGCGATGGGAGATGAAAATTGTGGTGCGTCCCTGCATCACTTCGCGCAAGTGATTGAGAATCCTGTCTTCGGTGTGAGTGTCCACGCTGGAGAGCGCGTCATCCAGAATGAGAATGCGCGGGTTGCGGATCAGAGCGCGAGCGATCGCGGCGCGCTGCTTCTGTCCTCCAGAGAGCGTGATCCCGCGCTCGCCCACCATCGTCTGATAGCGGTCGGGAAAGCCCTCGATATCGGCGGCAATGTTGGCCGCGTCGGCGGCATCGTGAATCTCCTGATCGCTGGCAGATTCTACGCCCAGTGCAATGTTTTCGCGAATGCGATCGCTAAACAGAAATGTTTCTTGCGGAACAAATCCAATATTGCTGCGCAGCGACGCCAGAGAGAACTCCCGGATCGGCCGGCCATCTACCAAAACCATCCCCGCCGCGGCATCGTAAATGCGCGGAATCAGACTGACCAGCGTGCTTTTGCCCGAACCTGTCGGACCTACGATTGCCATACTGCTGCCGGTTGGAATGTGCAGGTTCAGGTTATGCAGCACGCGCTTGCCGTCGTACTCAAAATTCAGCCCGCGGAATTCGATCTCCCCTAGTACTTCCCGGTCTCTTGCGCCAGGTTCATCCTTGATTTCGGGCTGCTCTTGCAGAATTTCGTTCAGCCGTACCAGCGATGCCGTGCCCCGCTGAAAAATGTTGACCACCCAGCCCAGGGCGATGATAGGAAACGTCAATTGCATCATGTAGATGTTGAATGCCGTAAACGCGCCAATCTGCATGCGCCCGGCCAGCACTTCGCGGCCGCCCATCCACAACACCAACACCATCGCCAGCCCCAGCATGAGTTCCAGTGTTGGCCAGAGCATACCCATTAGACGTACCAGTTTGAGACTGCGCGCCACGTATTCCTGATTCGCGGTTTCGAAGGACGCAATCTCCGCCTCTTCCTGTACATAGGCGCGGATCACTCGCGCTCCCGAAAAATTTTCCTGCGCCCGCGCCGAAATGTCGGAAAACATCGCCTGAATTCTCTCAAAGCGTTCGTGAATGCGTCGTCCGAAATATTGAATGGTGACGCTCACAATCGGCAGCGGCAGAAACGCATACAACGTCAGCCGGGGACTGTTGTGCACCATGAACCACAGCGCCGCGGCGGTAAACACAAACGTATTGGCCGAGTACATGATGGCCGGCCCCATCAGCATGCGCACCGCATTCAAATCATTGGTGACTCTTGCCATAATGTCGCCGGTGCGCATGCGCTGGTAATAGGAGTAGGAAAGGGTTTCCAGATGTGCAAATAGATCGTTACGCAGATCGAACTCAATGTCGCGTGAGATGCCGATCACAACCCAGCGCGTCAGAAAAAGAAAAATGCCGCGAACCGCCGCCAACGCCAATATCTGCAGCGCAAAGACCAGCAGCTTATGCCGCGTAACGCCACCTTCCAGACTCTGCGCGGCCTTGCCGATCACTCTAGGCAGGCCGGCCCACGCCCCATTGCTCAAGATGATGCAGAACGTGCCAAACACAAACCCCCAGCGATAGCGCTTGAGATAGGGCAGTAGCGGACGCATGCTCTTAGGAATCATGTGCTTGGTGTAGATGAAATTTTAGCAGGCAGGGTGCAAGTCTTGGCCAGGAAGACCGAGGAGGAAGGCGAAGCAGGGATCAAGCAGTAAACTTAACGGGCGCTGAAGCCAGCCTGAACTGACCGCCGTTCGGGCTCGCGTCCTCGCTGCGGAAAGGGCGGAAAGAGATCTCGACCAAAAGCGATTGCGCCGACCGCCGCCAGAACCATTGCCCATGCGGCGAAAAATATCCATCCAAGATCGAAGATCAATACCTCAGCCAGATCCATGACAATGCCCTCGTCGTGAGTGGGGAAAAAGCCGCGCGAGACCGGGG
Source organism: uncultured Acidobacteriaceae bacterium (assembly GCA_963818865.1). Classification (GTDB taxonomy): domain Bacteria; phylum Acidobacteriota; class Terriglobia; order Terriglobales; family Acidobacteriaceae; genus Sulfotelmatobacter. Next base: position 471,957 of record CAWFTQ010000004.1, on the reverse strand, counting down.
AGAGATCCGATCCCGCGCCGCGAGTGAATCCTGCAAACAATAGCGCGGAAGCCGGGCTTACTCCTGCGGAGCGGCCGGGGCGTTTTGCATGTGCTGCTGCATACGCGCTTCCCGATTGGCTTCCAACTCCTTCAGCTTGCTCTGCTGATCGGAAGTGAGCATTTGGAACAGTTCGTTGTGAATGCGGGTTTCCTGCACCCTCAGCTGCACCAGAGTCTGCGCCTGCTGCGAAACCAGGCTTTGCACCTTGGCTTCATCATAGGTGCCTTCTTCGTACGGCTTGAGCTGCTGGTCCATCTGGTGAAGCTGCGTCATCAGTGGTTTCACAGTGGGCCGCTCTTTCTGCATCACGGTCTTCATCTGCGCCTTCTGATCATCGGTCAAGTTCAGAGCCTTGGCCCAGAAGCCCATTATGTGGCCTTCCATGCCGAACGCGTGGCCGTGCATGGGCGGAGGCGCGTCCGCGGTTTGCGATTTGGCGATCGCACTGCCTAGCATTACCGCCAGCGCTGCGACGAGCAAACGAAAACGGATCGATTTCATAGACTTTTTGACTCCTTCAGGGGCCGGCTCCTTAAACCGCTTCTTTCAGGAACCTAACATTTTTTGGGTACACTTATAGGAACACGATCTGGGCGGGAAAGTGGTAAAAAGTGAGTAAATCCGAGTAAAGTTTTGTCACGATGGAACTGTCGCCCGTTTGACAATTCTTTACCCCGAACCTTGGCCGCATGGTGCACAATGAAAGCCAGAAATAATATGGAACGGATTCTGGTCATTGACGATGACGTCGAACTCTGTACTCTGGTGGGCGAATACCTGCAGGCGGAAGGCTTCATCGTAGAGGCCGCGCACGACGGCGAGAGCGGGCTGCAGCGCGCCACCGGCGGCGGGTACTTGCTGGTTGTGCTCGATGTGATGCTACCCGGCATTAATGGTTTTGAAGTGTTGCGGCGAATCCGCGCCACCTCTCGCCTGCCCGTGCTGTTGCTCACGGCGCGCGGCGAAGATGTCGACCGGATTGTGGGTCTGGAGATTGGCGCCGACGATTATCTGCCAAAGCCATTTAACCCGCGAGAACTAGTCGCACGGATTCGAGCCGTTTTGCGCCGCACCCGCGGCGACAAGTCCTCTCCGGCGGCGCCCGACATCGTGCGCGTAGGCGAGATCGAACTCGACCCCGCCACACGCAGCGTGCGCCGTGACGGCCAGCCGGTTGATCTCACCTCGGTGGAATTCAACTTGTTGGAAGTATTGCTGCGCGAGGCTGGACGGGTAGTTCCGCGGGAACGCCTGGTGAATGCCGTGCTCAGCCGTAAATTCTCGCCCTTTGATCGCAGCATCGATATGCACGTCAGCAAGGTTCGAAAGAAACTTGGCGATACGGATAACGACGAGCACATCAAAACCATCCGCGGGGTCGGTTACATCTTTGCCCGGCCGCGGGAGAACGCAGGGGAAAAGGTTAAAGTGCTAAAGTAAAGACAACGTCATGAAGACGCTCTTCCTGAAGATTTTTCTCTCCTTCTGGGCTGCTCTGGCCCTGTTTCTGGTGCTTGCGATCCTGGTGATGCTGGCCTTTCGTCCCCAGCGTAATTCAACCTGGGACGCGCTGCGCACCACTGCCCTGACCGACGCGATCGCTGCCTACGAGCATGGAGGGACGCAGCAAGCGCATGACTACCTGGAAAACCTGCAGCGCACCCACCACGTGCGGGCTTACGTGTTCGATGAGCAGGGAAACGAGATCTCGGGGCGCTCCAGCCAGGGGTGGGCGGAGCACGTAGCCGCCGGCAAGCCTCTGCCGCCGCGCCCGGGAATGGTTTTTCCGCGTCCGCAGATCCTGACCGAATCGAAAGCCTCGAGCGACGGGCGCCATTTTTATACCATCGCGATGGAGTTGCCGCCCGGACCGCGCGTCTTTTTCGGACCGTGGGGCATACCCATGCCGGGCTTGATCATTGCGGTCATTTCTACGGGGGTGGTTTGCTATTTTCTAGCCTGGTATATGACCAAACCCGTGGCTCGGCTGCGAGCCGCCACTCAGCGGCTGGCTGCGGGCGATCTGACGGCGCGCGCCGGCTACCCACACAGCAAAGGCGGCGACGAGATTGCCGGACTGATGCGCGATTTTGACACCATGGCGGCGCGGCTGGAGACCCTGGTCAAAGCTCAATCCCGGTTGCTCAACGACATCTCTCATGAGTTGCGCTCTCCGCTGGCGCGCCTAAATGTGGCTCTCGGTTTGGCGCGGCAGCGCTCCGGCCCGGAGAGTGCAAGCATGCTGGAGCGCATTGAACTCGAAGCCAGCCGCCTCAACGAACTGATTGGCCGCCTGCTGACTCTGGCTCGCCTGGAAGACGGAGAGCAACGGGTGCCTTCGACGCCGGTTCTTCTGGATGAAGTCGTACTCAACGTTTGTGAGGATGCCGAGTTCGAGGCGCAGGCGCGGCACTGCCACGTGCGCAGCGACATTCCTGAGGGGAATTGGGGGGTGCGCGGCGAAGCGTCACTGCTACACAGTGCAATCGAGAACGTCGTGCGCAACGCCATCCGGTATACGCGCGAGGGTACAACGGTTGAGATTCATCTGGAGCGGTCCGGATCCTCCAACGCTGCTGAAGCAGTGGTGAGTGTCAGCGATTGCGGATCGGGCGTTCCAGCGGACGCGCTCGAAAAACTTTTCCAGCCGTTTTACCGACTGGACGATGATCGCGGACGGCAGACCGGCGGAGTCGGTCTGGGCCTGGCCATCACAGAGCGAGCAGTGCGCTCTCACGGCGGACGGGTAGCGGCTTTCAACCGGGTGGAAGGCGGGTTGCGGGTCGAGATTCATCTACCGTTGTTGCCTGACAGCGGCGCTGGTAGGGTGTCCGAACCGGTGGCCGCAGAAGCTTAAATGCAGTGGCCAGTGTTTAGTGCCCAGTGGTCAGTCCCACTCCCTGTAACCTGAATACTTGCACCTGGCCACTGGCCACGGACCACTGCCTTCAGGCAACTCGCAACCGCTTCCGCGGTTCCAATGAGTGTTAGCGGGGTTTGCTCTTCCCGCGCATTCCTGATACATAAATGGATGGCCATCCACGCCTTCATAAAGTGTTCGGACCCGGACTGGGGCTGCCGGGGATCGCGGTAGTATGTCTACAGGAGATAACGAGAAGAATGCGGACAAGGGTTACCTGGATTTTGGGAATCGCGGTTCTGATTTCGGTCGCAGTGCTGGTGGCGTGCAGCAGCAAGTACTCGTCTTCCAACAATGGGCTGGTGGTGGTTTCCGCGCAGCAAGGACCGGTGATGGATACGTTTAGCCTCGACCTCGGCAATGGCCACATCTCGCAGATCTTTAACTCGAATGGGCCACCCACGCCGGGAGTTCCGACATCTGTGGTTCTGGACCCGGCGGCTGAGTTTGCCTACGTGCTAGTTACTCAGACTGCGGATTATGCCAGTTCCACTGGTGTTGAATCGTTCACGGTCGCATCTGACGGGAAGTTAGGATCGGGAACAACCACTGGGCTGAATCCCGTGGGCGGTGTCCCAGCGGCTCCGGCGGCGATGGTTATAGACTCTGCGGGAAAATTTCTCTTTGTTGCCGATGCCTCGACAGGTTCCGTGCCCGGGGCTGTATCGGTTTTCGCGGTGAGCAATGGCACGTTGACTGAGGTAGCCGGTTCTCCTTTTCTGTTGCCGGCACAGCCCGGCGGTACCACGCCGAGTGCTTCCGCGCTTGCCGTGACTCCGACCGTTTATCCTGCCGCGTACTCCATTTGTTCCGTGAACGTACCGCCTACAACTGAAAACCTCTATGTGACGGATTCCGTAAATTACGTGGTCTTGAATTATTCTGTGTCGTCCAGCGGTGTGCTTACCCTCGTGCCCACGTCCTCAACGCCGGGACTTCCGACAGGCACGATACCTTCTGGAGTGACGGTCGATCCCTGCAACCGTTTTGTCTACGTTTCGAACCAGCTTAGCAACAGCGTCAGCGCTTTTACGGTTTGCAACGCCGTGAATTTGCCGGTGTGCACTGCGGCCGATTTTAGCCTGCGAGAGGTCAGCGGGTCGCCATTTAACGCGGGGACTTCTCCGGGGCCTTTGATGATGGATGCGTACGCCAATTTCTTATATGTCGTGGATACCGGGCAGAACTCGATCTCAGCCTATCGGGTGAGCACCACCACCGGTAGCCTGACGCCATTGAGTCCGGCAACTATAACGACGAATTCATTTCCTACATCGATTGCGATCCGCAGCGACGATTCCTGGCTGTTTGTGGCGAACCTTAACCAGGCCACGGTGTCGGAGTATGCCATCACACCTGCTACTGGTGCGTTGACGCCGCAGCCGCCAATTCAGACCGATAACTTTCCCTGGGGAGTGGCGGTGAAATAGTTCTGCGGCCGAACCAAGGGGCGCTTAAGTAGGAATCTTCAGAATCAGGTAGGCGCCGACCAGAGCGAAAATCAGGTCCGGAGACCAAGCCGCCAGGGCCGGCGGAAGCTGGCTCAGATCTCCCATGGCCTCGAACAACCGCGATACCACCGTATAGACCACAGCGATTCCCACCGCAACCGCGACGCCAGTGATGGCGCCTTTCTTGGCTGCCGAAAGTGAAAACGGCACGGCGAGCACGGCCATAATTAAAGTAATCATCGGGAAAGACAGTTTCTTGTTTAGCTGCACGCGCAGGCGCACCACGTCGAAGCCACTTTGCTGCAGATCGCGGATGTAGCGGCCCAACTCCTCATAGTTCATCTCGGAATACTGTTTCACTTCCTTCTTGAAGTAGGACGGCGCTTCGCTGAGTTCAGGGAAGGTGGAGACCTCGAAGGTGCGGTAGCCGGCAATGGCGGATCCATTTAGCGAGCGCTCCCAGCCTTGTTCGAAGATCCAACGATTCAGATTGTCGGCCCAGTGGGCGCGATCGGCGTGTACACGCTGCGAGATGGAGAAGCTGGCAGGATCGATTTGAAAGATGGTGACATTGGCGAACTGATCGCGGTCGGGATCGAAGAATTGATAGTAGTAGATGTCATTATGCTGGCCGAAAATCCACTTGCGGTCAGGGCGCAAATAGGTTTGCGCAGGCTTGCCCTTGATCTGATTATGCAGCGCTTCCTGGCGTTTGTTGGTGTGAGGCAGGTAGAACTGATCGGCGAAAAATAATCCCGCCGCCAGAAAAGAAGCCGCCACTATTACAGGAGTCACGATGCGGTAGATGCTGGTTCCAGTCGCCTTGATGGCGGTGATCTCGTTGGACCTATTCATCAAGCCAAACGTGATCAGCACTGCCAGCAGCATGATCAACGGGGCAACGCTGTACAGCAGGTAGGGCGAAACGTTGAGCAGATATTCCGCAACCACGATAAACGGCGTCTGATTGCGCAGAATGTCGCCCAGCAACTCGAACAGAGTGAACACCAGCAGCAGAACCAGGAAGGTGGAGAGGATCATCCCCAGATAGATAAAGAAATCGCGCAGCACGTAATCATCGAGCAGCGTGGGAAAACTGGCGCTGAAAACGCGGCGGCGCGTGGAGGCACGCTCGAAGGCATTGGCGCTGTCTCTGCGTCCCAGGCGGAATGTGGGGACCTGGCCGGTGGCATGAGGGTCGCGTTTCCCCCCCAATCGGAAGGCCGAAAGTGCAATGGGCCGGCGTTCGGCTTGCCACAGCAGGATTGCACCCGCGGCGAAGAACGCAATATTGGCCAGCCACGCTCCGAGCATAGGACCGACCTTGCCCTGCCGCGCCAGCGACACTCCGAGCAGGGAGACGAAGTAGTAGACAAAAACCAGAGCAATCGTGAGGACGAAACCTCCTGACTTTCCGCTTTTCTTCGAAGAAAGTCCCAACGGAATCCCGACCATGGCGAGCACCAGACAGGCCGTAGGCAGTGCGAAGCGGCGGTGAAATTCGATGAGATACCAGCGCGCGGATATCGGGTCAACGCGCCGGGCATGATCACGTAGTTCGCCGGTGCTAATTACGCCAACTGGGATTTGTTCGTCTGACTTGTTTTCCGTGGCGGGCAGTTCGATGGGGATGTCAGTTTGCTGGAAAGTCGAGATTTGGTAATGGTCGGCGACTTTGGGATCGGTTTCGTGAGTCGAGCCGTCGATCAGATGCAGATGCAGGCGATCCTGCCCCTCGGGAACGACGATGCCTTCATGAGCCAGCGTAATGCTCGGATTGGCCGGATCGGAGATGTCGGCGAGAAATACGCCTTTCCACACTGCGGCGCCCTGCGCGGTGTGAACGTCCTGCACGTAGAGCACGCGTTTGGGGAAGCCTTCGTAGAAAACGCGGGGTTGAACTTCAAAAGAAACCTGCGACCCTGTGAGCTGATCTTCAAGGCGCCCCAGCGAAGCCATCGACCACGGCGCGAGATAAAGTCCGTTGAACAGCGCCAGCATCCAGGCGGCGACGACAAAAATTGCCAGCACGCGGCCAAAGCTCCACACGCCCATGCCGCTGGCGCGCATGGCGGTAATTTCGCTATCGGCGGCGAGGCGGCTCAGCCCAATCAGAATGCCCACCAGCACGCTCATCGGAATCGTATAAGTGAGCGCGAGCGGGAGGGTATAAAAGAAAATCTGGGCAACGCTGGGCAGAGGCGCGCTGGCGCGGACGACGAGTTCCAGAATGCGTCCCAGATCGCGCGTGAATAGCACGAAGGTGAAGATCGCCGCGCCGATGAGGGCGTGCGAGCTTACTTCGCGAAGAATGTAGCGGGTGAGAATCCGCATTGGAACGAGCTTGCTGAGGGCAGGATAGCACGCGGCTAGGGGTTGGAATCGACAGCTCTCCCCATTGGCTCCGCGTCCTCATCCCGCCGCCAGGCCACCAGTCCCATGCTGCCGAGCGCCAGCGCTCCCAGCGTCGCGTCCGGATGCTTGTCGATACTCGCCTCATCTCCCCCCGACGTCTTCCCCGTAAGAATCGGCTTTCCGGGCACCGTCTCGTACGCGTAGCCGGTTAAAACGGCGAGGGCCTCACATTTCGCCCCTCTAATCGATACGCTGAACCGGGCCCATCCGTAGTGAGTCTTGCCCTCGATGGAGAATGCCAAACCAAGATAGCGGCTCTTAACATTGAGCCACGAACCGGAAAGATAGTAGCTTGTACGGGTAGCTTTGCAGCGGTCCATTTGTATAAAACCGGAGCCGAACTTGTCCCCCTGCCCTACTCTCTTGCCAGCCGGCAACGCCTGAGCAAAACTTTGCCCACCGTAAGTTACCCAAACCTGGTTTTGCCCGTTCCGAGACACGTTAAGGTCCTGAAACACACATTCGGGCCCTGTAGAGCACGACGAGTGGTTGCTGACAATAGTGAAATCCGTGACTCCATTATTGTTCAGATCGAGTGCCAACGTCCCGTGAACCGTCTGGTGCGTCGGTGTGTAAACGATCTCCGCCGGGCTGGGTTGTGCCAGCGCCATCATGCCCACCCCGGCGGCGCTGGCAGCGACTGTATAGCCTAGCAACTTGTGATCGAGTCGGCGGCTTAGCGAAATTGGATAATGATTCTTGCGGGAGTCGCTCTTGGGCGAGCGCGATAGAGACATAGTCTCCTCCTGAATTGGCTTGTACTTGACTCGGACCTACTTGGGATTGCTCTTACCTGCGGGAGGATCGCAGATGAGAAGTATGTGCTCGCAGCCAGCCATAGTCAAGAATGTTCTGTGCGCAGTTGACATCCGGAGCGAAGTCACTATCCAGTGGCTTTCAAAAATAACGCAGCCAATGGCGGCAGGGTGAGCTTCAGCGAATAAGGACGGCCGTGCGCCCGTTCGGCTTCGGCGTGAACGCCACCGAGGTTGCCGACGCCGGTGCCGCCGTATTCCAGAGCATCGCTGTTCAGCAATTCGCGCCAGTAGCCGCCCACGGGCACGCCGATGCGGTAGCCGACGCGCGTGATCGGCGTAAAATTACACACGATGAGAACTGTGTCTTTCGCAGATTCACTTTTACGTAGAAGCGAAATCGTGCTGGTGAGATTGTCGTTGCAATCCACCCACTCGAAGCCGGCCGCGTTGTTATCGAGCACGTGCAGCGCGGGTTCGGAGCGGTAAGTCCGGTTCAACTGGCCCACCCACTCCTGCAAGCCGCTGTGAACCGCATATTGAAGGACGTGCCACTCCAGGCTGGTGTCATGCGCCCACTCGCGAACCTGACCGAACTCGTCACCCATGAACATGAGTTTCTTTCCCGGCTGGGCGTACATGTATCCGAACAAAAGCCGCAGGTTGGCGAAGCGCTGCTTCTCGTCGCCCGGCATCTTGCCGATCAACGATCCCTTGCCGTGGACGACTTCATCGTGCGACAGGGGCAGCACAAAATTTTCTTGGAACGAATACAGCATGCGGAAAGTCAGCTTGCTGTGATGGTACTTGCGGTGGATGGGGTCCTGCTTGAAATACTCGAGCGTGTCGTGCATCCATCCCATGTCCCATTTCATGCCGAAGCCCAGGCCGCCGAGATAGACCGGCCGCGAAACCATGGGCCAGGAAGTGGATTCCTCCGCCGTGGTCTGGATTGCGGGATGCTCTTTGTAGACTTCCTGATTAAAGCGGCGGAGGAAGTCGATGGCTTCCAGATTTTCGCGTCCGCCGAATTTGTTGGGAATCCACTCGCCGGCGTTTCTCGAATAATCGAGATAGAGCATGGAAGCGACCGCATCTACGCGCAGGCCATCGATGTGGTACTTGTCGAGCCAGAACATCGCACTCGACATGAGAAAGCTGCGCACTTCGGTGCGCCCGTAGTTGAAGATGTGCGTCTTCCAGTCGGGATGGAAACCCTGCCGTGAATCGGCGTGCTCGTAGAGATGCGTGCCATCGAAGTACGCCAGGCCGTGGGCGTCGGAAGGGAAGTGCGAAGGCACCCAATCCAGGATGACGGCAATGCCGTGCTGGTGCAGGTAGTCGACCAGATACATGAAATCCTGCGGCGTGCCGTAGCGCGACGTAGGAGCAAAATAGCCAGTTGTCTGATATCCCCAGGAACCGTAGAAGGGATGTTCCATCACCGGCAGGAATTCGACGTGGGTAAAGCCCATGCGCCCCACATATTCGGCTAGACGCGGCGCGGTTTCGCGGTAGGTGAGCGGACGATTATGTTCCTCGGGAACGCGCATCCAGGAACCGAGGTGGACTTCATAGATCGACTGCGGAGCGCGCAGAGAATTGCGTCCTGCGCGTTTTTCCATCCAATCGCGGTCGCCCCACTGGTAGTCGAGGTCCCACACCACGGAAGCGGTGCGCGGAGGCTTTTCGTGCAGTATGCCGATGGGGTCAGCTTTATCGACGTGATAGCTGTGGCGATTCGACTCGATATGAAATTTATACAGTGCGCCTTTGCTTACTCCAGGAATAAATCCTTCCCAGATGCCGGAGTCACTGCGGCGTTCCAGCAAGTTGCTGCGCGCACCCCATGAATTGAAACTGCCGATCACTGAGACCAAGCGCGCATTCGGCGCCCAGACGCTGAACATTACGCCGGGTTTCTCGTCGCGAGTGACTAGGTGAGCGCCCATGGTTTCATACATACGATAGTTGCTGCCTTCGTTGAACAGGTAGAGATCCTGATCGGAGAGTAAAGTCGGGCGGTCGAAAGCGGCGGGAATGGGAGTTTCTGGCATTTCCGAGTCCTTAGTGTACCGGAAGATGCCGAAGGCCATATACAGAGACGGCTGTATGCCAATCGGATGAAGATACCAGCTTCGCAAATTGTGGCGAACTCGCCACCACGCTCCTCCGTGCGCCGGTATATAGGCGAATTCCCATGCTAGACTTATTTTTCCGCCATGCCCGCCCTGCGTCTGATTCTTCTCTGGCACCAGCATCAGCCTTTCTACAAGGACTTGGTGACCGGCGAATATCGCCTGCCCTGGGTGCGCCTGCATGCCCTCAAGGATTATTACGGCATGGTGAAGCTGCTCGACGAGTTTCCTGACGTCCACCAGAACTTTAATCTGGTGCCGTCGCTGATCACTCAGATTCAGGATTACGTTGCGGGGACGGCGCATGATCCGTTTCTGAATGTCGCCGCCAAGCCGGCCAAGGATTTGACTGTGAAGGAGCGGCACTTTGCCCTTCAGTATTTGTTTCAGGCTAACACCGCGAATGTGATCGGCCGGTATCCGCGCTACCGGGAACTGTGGGAGCGCTACCGGGAGCATGGGCAATCGGCCGAGAAGGCGGAGAAATATTTTCAGCCGCGGGATTTCACCGACCTGCAGGTGCTGTCGCAGATTGCGTGGTTTGACGAGTTCTTTCTGGAAGACAAAGACATTGCGGCACTGATCAAGAAGGAGCGCAATTATTCGCTTGAAGATCAGAGTTTTGTAATCGCGCGCGAGCGCGAACTGCTGGGCAAAGTTTTGCCGGCGTACGCAAGCGCGGCTAAGAATGGATCGATCGAAATTTCCGCGACGCCGTTCTATCATCCGATTCTTCCTCTGGTTTGCGACACCAATGCGGGAGCCGCTTCTTCGCCGGGGCTGCCTTTGCCGCAGAATCGATTTCGTCACCCGGAAGACGCTCGTGAACAATTGGTACGCGCTCTCGAGCTTCACCAGGAAGTATTCGGAGTGCGTCCGCGCGGCGTCTGGCCATCGGAAGGCAGCGTATCGGAAGAGGCGCTGGCGATTGCCCAGAGCCTCGGCGTCAAATGGATGGCCACGGACGAAGGTGTGCTCGGCCGCAGTACAGGAGTTTTCTTTCAGCGTGACGGTAACGGCCGGCTGCCCCCACATCTGGCGGAACGGCTTTACAACATTCACCATTACGAGAACGCTCAGGCCGAAATGCACATGGTGTTTCGCGACCACACCATTTCCGACATGATCGGCTTTGTTTACTCGGGCATGGATCCGGCGGATGCGGCCGCGCATCTTCTGCGCAACATCAAGGACGCGGCCCAATCAGTGCTGGCGCAAGGGCGGGACGCTGTGGTGTCAGTGATCCTCGATGGAGAGAATGCCTGGGAGTATTATCCGAAATCCGGACGGGAATTTCTCCGGCGATTTTACGATGCGCTGCAGCACGAAGCCAGTCTTGAGGCGGTCACGGTCTCGGAGGCGATTTCGCGCCATCGCAACGTATCACCTTTGAAGTCTCTGGTACCGGGATCGTGGATCAACGCAAACTTCAATGTCTGGATCGGGGCTCCGGAAGATAATCGTGCCTGGGATTACTTGCACCACGCGCGCGAGTTTTACGCGCAGCATTCGGCCCGGGCCAGCGAGGCACAACGAAAACTGGCTTTTGAAGAAATCATGATTGCCGAGGGCAGCGACTGGAACTGGTGGTACGGCCCCGAGCATCACTCCGCCAATGACCGCGACTTTGACGAGCTTTACCGCAAACATCTCTCGAACATCTACCAGGCATTGGGAGCCACCCCGCCAGACTATTTGACCCAGCCGATCACCGGCGGGGAAGTGCGTCCCGCGTTCACCCCGCAGAGCGCTTACATTCATCCCCGCGTGCTGGGCGACAAGGTTCGCTACTTCGAATGGATGGGAGCGGCTATCTTTACCGCCGATCAGCGCGCCGGCGCTATGCACGGAAAACAGTTCCTGCTGGATTCCGTGTATGCGGGGATCGACACCACATTTGTTTACGGGCGGTTGGATTTTGCCGGTCCGGTTCCGGAAATGGCCTTTGATCTGGTGGTGAATCTGGAATCTTGGGCGAGCGGAGAAGCGCGCCCCAGGCGGACTCTGCGGCTCGATGCCACGGTGCGGGACTGCCAGTTAACGGAGTGGAAAGTTGAGGGGCGGGAGGAATCGTCGCCCGCTTCGTCGCATAAGACTGATGAGACCGCGAAGGCAGCCCTGTTGCGCAACTTTGAATTCCGGTTGCCCCTGAGTTGGCTGCTGGCCAAGCCAGTTTCGGCGAATCCCGGGACAAGTGGTGGAACGGTGAGCCAGTCCAAGCCCGGTGCCGCCGGCATTGCCCCGACCAGCCGGCTTCGGCTGCGTTTCAGTCTTTGGTCTAACCGCTTGCCCGTGGATGCGCTGCCCGTGGAAGGCTGGATCGAACTGCAGCTGGTGAGCGAATGGGAACTGGCAGCGGGGATGTAACCGTGGTACCGCAGCGGGCTCTGGGAAGGAAAAAAAACGCCGGAGGCGGTCACCGCCGGCGTTTCTCAAGACCAAGTCGTTACTGCCCAGCGTTCGCCACTGCCGCAGTCATCGCCAGTGGACGGTTGAGTTCGAGTGTCAGCGTAGTTCCCGCAGGCAGCGTGGCCGAGCGATGCTTGCTCAGCCAGTGCGCGCCGGTCGAGCCTGCGCCAACCACTCCGCCGATCAGAATTCCCGGCGGACCGCCGATGAGACCACCAATCAGCATGCCTCCGGCTGTCCCGCCGCCGGTTTCCATCTCGTCGCGGCGGTCGTGACCCGATCCTTTGAACTCGCCTTCCTGATTTACATCCGTACCCCGAATATCGGTGTCAACCAGTGTTGCATCCAGGAACAAACGCTCGCCCGTGGGCAGCACCAGCGCTTCGGCCAGAATTCCGATGGTCGGCTTGCCCGAGATGCGGCGGGGCTCCGCCACCTTGGTGACTCGGCCTTCCACCATCGCTCCGGCAGGAATTACAGTCTTGCCGTCGAGCACCACTGCCTGCGTCAAGCGTGCCTGGAAAGGATCACCGGCCTTGTTGCTGAAAGTGGCAAGCGTGGTTTCCAATTTGACCATCAAGGCCGTGCCGGCTGGTACCGGCGCGCTGGCCTGGGCTGCAGCCATCGTAGTTAAGTAAGAACATGCCAGTAGTAGGGTGCAGGGTAGAACTGTCCACTTCTTCATAACTCCTCCACAGGTCTTACAACCCCTAAATCTCTCAATTGTTGCTTTGACTCTAGACCAGGCAGGTGACTGGGACAATATGCGGCGGAGTCGGGGAACCAGCGAAGATAAGGGTCTGGAATACTCCAATTCCAATCAGGCCAATGTCGCTCGACCGCCGTGAGCGCTGTCACATTTCTGTGACCTTCCATCCGATATAATCGTGAGTTTCAATATGACTTCATGGAAAAGACTTATCAGGGCATCGGCTACCTGACGGGGCGCCGCCTTAGTTTGAACTCAAACGGGCCTGGGGTGTTGGTCGATGACGACACTAAATCCCTGGCAGAGCGGAAAGACGGAAAGGATTTCATGACGAATATAGGCGCAATCATTGGACGCGAAGTGCTGGATTCGCGCGGCAATCCTACTGTGGAAGCGGAAGTTCATCTGGCGAGCGGCGTTATGGGACGAGCCATTGTTCCCAGCGGGGCATCGACTGGGGAGCATGAGGCCGTTGAACTGCGCGACGGCGACACGACCCGTTTTCTCGGCAAAGGAGTTCTCAAGGCTGTCGAGAACGTCAACGGCGAGATCGCGGATGCCCTGGCCAACTGGGACGCCGCCGATCAGCGCGCGCTCGATCAGAAGATGATCGAACTGGATGGCACCGAGACCAAGGGCCGTTTGGGAGCAAACGCAATTCTTGCGGTCTCTATGGCGGCGGCGCGCGCGGCTGCGGCGGAATTTGGTTTGCCGCTCTACCGCTATCTCGGCGGCGCAGGCGCCAATATTTTGCCTACGCCCATGATGAACATTCTCAACGGCGGAGCGCACGCCGACAACAATGTCGACTTCCAGGAATTCATGGTGATGCCGGTAGGCGCGCCTTCGTTTTCAGAAGCATTGCGCTGGGGCGTGGAAGTTTTCCATACGCTCAAGGGCGTGCTGAAAAAACGCGGTTATAACACCTCCGTCGGCGACGAAGGCGGATTTGCGCCCTCGGTGAAGTCGAATGTCGAAGCCATCGAAGTTGTGCTGGAAGCGATTCAGCAGGCTGGTTACAAGCCGGGAGAAGAGATTGCGATCGCGCTTGATCCCGCGGCCAGCGAGTTCTATCAGGACGGCAAATACGTCTTCAAGAAATCCGACAAATCCGCCAAAAGTTCGGACGACATGGTCAAGTTCTACGCCAAGTGGGTGAACGACTATCCCATCGTTTCTCTTGAGGACGGACTCTCCGAGGACGACTGGGATGGCTGGCAGACCCTGACCAAAGAGCTGGGCAGCAAGATTCAACTCGTGGGCGACGACATCTTCGTCACCAACATTCAGATCTTCGGCGAGGGCATCGAAAAGGGAATCGCCAACTCCATCCTGATCAAGCTGAATCAGATCGGTACGGTCAGCGAGACTTTGGATGCGATCGACCTTGGGCGGCGAAACGGTTACACATCCGTTATCTCGCATCGTTCGGGCGAGACTGAAGACACGTTCATCGCGGACTTTGCCGTGGCTACAGGGGCGGGCCAGATTAAGACTGGATCAGCCTCCCGCACCGATCGCATCTGCAAGTACAACCAGTTGCTGCGAATAGAATCGGAACTGGGAGATTCGGCGAGGTTTTTGGGGTTGAAGGCGCTGAATTACAAGGGATAAGCCTGTTTTTGCAAGCATGGACCTGTTCCGCTGCAACGGTGTCTATTAGGACCGATGACATTTTCAGGCGTCGATTGGACGATACTTTGGAAGCTGCACCACGTTCTATTCTTCTGGATATATTTTACTGTAGGAATCCCGATCAAGGCTGTCCTCGCCTGGCGACTCGATGTTAGTTCGACGGCTAAAACTAGCAGTTTCGCGCTGCTAGCGAGTGTCGTGTCGTCCGCTTTTAATACTTGGTTTCCAATCTTGCCATTATCCTGCGCTTTTATCCTGATTAATTTGGCGCATGCAGCGAATGCAAACCTCAGCGTGCCGCTGGTCGCGGTGATGATGGGAGTCGAAGCAGTTTTGCTCGACTGGGTGTTATTTCGCGTAGTTATGAAAAAATCTGTGAAAGGGCGAGCCGCTTGGGTACTCGTCGCAAACCTATTGAACGCGTCAATCGCTTTAGCCCTTAGTCTGGCGTGGGTGGTTCATCATCCGACGATGATGATTGCTATTGTGAATGGATTAGGCTGAAAGAGCATTTGACTTAGTCCACGACTTAGTCTATCTTAAACCGATGGAAGTCAACATCCACGAAGCCAAAACCCACTTCTCCCGCCTGCTTGAGCGAGTAGCCTTGGGAGAAGAGGTCATCATCGCCAAGGCGGGAACTCCGGTCGCTAAGCTGGTGCCGATCAATGGAAAAAAACGAGAGTTCAGATTTGGTTCGGCCAAGGGCGAATTTGCGGTGCCGGAAGACTTCAACGAAACTGATTCGGAGCTCGAAGACCTCTTCTATAAGCCGCTTCCCGAATGAAGGTTATTCTCGATACAAATACCTTTCTTTGGGGTTTGAGCGCTCCTGAGAAGCTCTCGCTCGTGGCACGGAACGCGGTTGCATCGTCCGAAAGGTTCTTGAGTGTGGCAAGCATTTGGGAGGTTCTGATCAAAGTGCGAACCGGAAAGCTCCCTTTACCAGTTCCCGCAGGTAATTATCTGACGACGAAAATGAGTGCCAATGGCGTTAGTGTACTTTCCATTAAACTCGAACATGTACTCCAAATTGAGAAATTGCAGCTCCATCACCGCGATCCCTTCGACCGTATTCTCATCGCGCAGAGTTTGCAAGAAGGCTGGCCCATTATCACCTCGGACCTAGAGTTCAAGAAGTATCCAATCCGGGTAATCTGGTAGTTCAATCTGCGTTTATGTATCTGAGGCTCACCGCTCGATGCTCACTGCTGCGAGCGAGGAGCTAAAGCGCCAGGAGATCAAAGCTTGAATCGTCCCAAACCACTCATCCTGATTATTCTCGACGGCTGGGGTTATCGCGCCGAGACCAAGGCCAACGCCATCGCGCTCGCGCGCAAGCCTACTTACGACCGGTTGCTCCGCGAGTATCCTAACACGTTGATTCACACCAGCGGACCTTTCGTTGGTCTGCCCGAAGGCCAGATGGGCAACAGCGAGGTCGGGCATCTCAACATCGGCGCTGGACGCATCGTTCACATGGACATAACCCGCATCGATCTGATGATCCAGAACGGAGAGTTCTTTACGCATCCCGTGCTGCTTGCGGCAATGAAGCACGCGCGCGTGGGCGAAAGACGGCTGCATCTGTTCGGACTAGTCTCTGATGGTGGCGTGCACTCGCAGCAAGCTCATCTCTATGCCCTGCTGAAAATGGCGAAGCAGAATGGTGTGGACCGCGTTTTCGTACACGCGTTTATGGACGGCCGCGACACTCTGCCCACCAACGGCGCCGGCTATCTCGAACAGTTGCAGCAGAAGATGCGGGAGTATAGCTCCGGCAAGATTGCCACGGTGAACGGGCGTTACTATGCGATGGATCGTGACCGGCGTTGGGAGCGCATCGCCAAGGCTTACAACGCGATGGTCTACGGCGACGCCGAAGGCGTCAAGTGCGCCGACCCCGTTCAGGGGATGAAGGATTCTTACAACAAAGGCGTGACGGATGAGTTCGTCGTGCCTTTCGTGTGCACCGACAAGAACGGCCAGCCGCTGGCGACGATTCGCAACGACGATGCCTGTATCTGCTTTAACTTCCGCGCCGATCGCGTCCGCCAGATCACGCGCGCGCTGGCGCGCAACAGCGGGCTGAATGCGAAGGGTGGCAGCGATCTTCCGGGCGCGGCCGATCTCGACGCGACAATTCCGCGTGATCGCGTGCCGAAAAATCTGCACTACGTCTGCATGACGCAGTACGACAAGAATTTCAGCTTGCCGGTCGTCATTCCGCCAGAATCAATGGCCAACATTTTGGCCAACGTGATGGGCGGTCTTAACATGCGCAACCTGCGCGTGGCCGAGACCGAAAAATACGCGCACGTCACCTACTTCTTCAATGGCGGCGTGGAGCAGCCGTTCCCCGGCGAGGAGCGAATGATGGTGCAGTCGCCCAAGGTCGCAACTTACGATCTGAAGCCGGAGATGAGCGCCGCCGGCATTGCCGATGCCGTGATTAAAGCCACGGAAGAAGGCACGTTTGACGTGATCATCGTCAACTTCGCAAACGCGGACATGGTCGGACATTCCGGCAAAATTGAGCCCACGATAAAGGCCGTCGAGACCGTGGACGCCTGCCTGGGCCGGATTGAGCCCGTGGTGCGCGCCAAAGGCGGCGCCATGCTGATCACCGCGGATCACGGCAATGCTGAAATGATGATTGACCCCGCGACCGGTGGTCCGCATACGGCGCATACCACGAACCCTGTGCCGTTTATCGTGGTTGCGGAAGATTCCAAGCGATTCACGCTGAAGCCCAACGGCTCGCTACGGGATATTTCTCCGACCATACTTGGAATGCTCGGCGTCGATGAGCCGAAAGAAATGACGGGAACGGATCTACGCGTTTTTCTCAAGAACAATCAACAAAATTGATGCGATGAAACTTCTGATTGTCGTCCATCACCGCTTTGACCTTTGGAACGTGCCCGCGTGGTTCCTGGAAAAACTGCAGGTAGACTTCCCTCAGATCCAAATAGTGCATAAAAGGAGCTACGACGGCATCGAGGATGATCTTCAAGACGCCGAAATAATTTTTAGTTTCTCTATCCGCCCCGAGCAGTTCAGATTGGCGCACGAGCTGCGCTGGATTCACGCGCCTACCGCCGCAGTACACCAATTGCTCTCCCCCGAGCTGGTGAAGAGCGATGTAATTCTAACCAACGCTCACGAGGTGCATGGTCCGGTGGTCGCCGAGCATGTGATCGCACTGATCTTTGCGCTGGCCAAGAAGATTCCACAAGCGGCGCGTCTGCAGCAGAAACGCACCTGGGGGCAGGATGCAATCTGGAACGACGGCCCTCGGCCCCGCGAGGTCGCGGGCGCTACGCTGGGACTGATCGGCCTCGGCAGCATAGGGCGAAACGTGGCCCGCACGGCCTCAGCTCTGGGGATGCGGGTCATCGCGGTGCGGGAGCATTTAGAGAAAAAAAATCCCGAAGGCGTCGCAGCAGTCTATGGTCCCACTCAGATCGAAGACCTGCTGTCTGAGTCCGATTACGTTGTTATGGCCGCACCGCTCACCCAGGCAACGCGCGGATTAATGAATGCGGATCGCCTGGCCGCCATGCGGCCGGATGCTTATCTAATTAATGTGGGCCGCGGTCCGCAGGTGAATGAGATCGCGCTTGCCGACGCGCTACGCAACCGCGGCATCGCGGGTGCGGCGCTCGATGTCTTCGACCACGAACCGCTTCCCGCCGAGTCGCCGCTATGGGATGTCGAGAACCTGCTCATCACACCGCACACCGCCGGTCTCACGGAAAAGCTATGGCAACGCCACTACGCCCTGTTCTCGGAAAATCTGCGACGCTATCTGGCACGCGAGCCGTTATTGTTTATCGTCGACAAGCAGAAAGGCTACTGAGCCAGCGCTTCACGACGCTTTAGAATTCGTCCAAGAGGGCGTGCGGTGGCAAGGTTCAAAGTCGATGGGATCCTTTCTGGTTCTGGTCATTCGTCTCCTTCGTGCTACAGTTTTCTCGCGGGCAATCTTGGCTCGCCTGACACTTCATGGAACCACGGCTGATTTGGATCAACCTTCTGGTGAAGCTGGGCGTGGCTGCGGCCGTGTCCAGTAGTTTGGTGCGTTCCAAGGAATTCAAGTCGCTCCTGTTTCGCGAGGATCGCACATTTCCGCAGAAGGTCTACCTGGTGTTGTGGATGGCGCTGCCGATCATGATCGGCGTGTGGATTCGGTTTTCGGCGAAGAGTTTCCTTGCCGGAGATCTGAGTTTTGAAACCGCGCTCTTGCTGGGTGTGATCGGAGGACGCTGGGCCGGCTCTCTCGGCGGCGCCTTGATGGGTATCCCCGCGATGCTGCATGGCGAGTGGGCGGCGATGCCATTCGGAGTGCTTTGTGGTTTTATCTCCGGTCAGCTGCGTACCATGGCCGCTGACAAGGATGATATCTGGTCGTTTTCTCCTTTCATCGATCAAAGCATCTTTCGTTTGATTCGGCGCAATCTTCCGCGTCCGCGACTGTTCGACTGGCAGGTCATGTTCTTCAGCACGGTTGTGGGGTTGCGGTTTGTGCAAACGGAGTTGGCGCGATATTTCCCGCATTCCGTCACCAGCCTGGAGAGCCCCGACAATTTCTGGGTGTGGGGTGCAATCTACGCCGCTTCGGTGACTGCCATTGGGATCGAACTCAAGATTTTTAACAGCGTGCGCATCCAGATCAAGCTAGAGGAGCAGGAACGTCTGCTCTTGCATGCACGCATGGAGGCATTGCAGAACCAGATCAATCCTCATTTTCTTTTCAATACTCTGAATTCGATTTCTTCTCTGGTACGCTTTGATCCTGACACCGCGCGCGAAGTCATTTCCAAACTGGCCACCATCCTGCGGCGTTTGCTCAACAACACGGACTCCTTTGTTCCGCTGCGCGAAGAGGTGGAATTCATCGACAACTATCTCGATATCGAAGTGGTCCGGTTTGGAAACGATAAGCTCCGCGTGGTGAAGGAGCTCGCAGCAGACTCGCTGGACATGATGGTTCCCAGCATGCTGTTACAGCCGCTGGTGGAGAACTCAATCAAGCATGGCCTGGCGTCGAAGGTGGAAGGCGGCAGCATCCACCTGCGTAGCCGCTTGTCTGACTCGGGTTTGGTGATTGAGGTAGAGGACGACGGGGTTGGCATGGCGGCAACCCAGATGCCGGAAGCAGGAAGTGCGCGAGGAACGGGAATCGGCATGGCTAATATTTCCGAGCGGCTCCAGGTTTTGTATGGCGATACGGCGCGGATGACGATCGATAGCCATGAAGGGAAGGGAACACTGGTGCGGATACGGTTGCCGTTGCTGCAGACAGCGGGCGCCGTACCGGCGGGCTTTTACGAAGAGCGCTCAACGACGCGCCGGTAATAGGCTTCGTACTGGGGAACGATTCTGCTGGAACAAAAGCGGGCTTGTGCGACGGCGCGCGCCGCCTTGCCCATGGAGCGCAACGCACTTTCATCACTGAGAAGTTCGATGGCGTAGCGGGCCATCGTATCCACGTCGCCCACGTCGGCGAGATAGCCGCTGGTACCGTGTTCGATCACTTCCGGTACGCCGCCGGTGCGGGTTGCGATGGGCACCACTTCACACGCCATGGCTTCGAGCGCTGCCAGGCCAAAAGATTCCAGCTCGCTCGGCATCAGCAGAATGTCGCAGACCCCCAGCTTTTCCTGCACCTGATCCTGCTTGCCGAGGAAGAGTACGTCTTCGTGAATTCCTTTTTGCACCGCCAGCCATTCCGCCACGGAGCGGTCCGGACCGTCCCCGATCAACAATAGCTTCGACGGGATTTGCTTGCGCACGCGATCAAAAATCTCGATCACATCGGTGACTCGTTTTACCGGCCGAAAGTTGGAGAGGTGTACCAGCAACCGCTCATCCTTGGGCGCATACTCGGCGCGCAGCTCGGAGGAGTTTTTGCACCTGCAATACACATCGCAATTCACCGAGTTATAGATTACTTCGATCTCTTTATTGACATCGAAGACGCGCATCGTACGATCGCGGAGGTAGTTGGAGATGGCAGTGACTCCGTCGCTCTGGTTGATGGAGTAGCGCGTGATGGGCAGGTAGGATCGGTCCAGCCCTACCAGAGTGATGTCAGTGCCGTGCAGAGTTGTGACGAAAGGCAGCCGGCGTCCCCGCGGACCATCGGCCAGCATTTGGCGCGCCAGCAGCGCGCTCACGGAGTGGGGGATGGCATAGTGAACGTGCAGCAGATCGAGATCATAGAGCTGCGAGACCTCGGCCATGCGAGTGGCCAGGGCCAGGTCATAGGGCGGATAGTCGAATAACGGGTAGCGCGACACTTCGACTTCGTGATAGTGAATATTGGGCTGTTCGCCCCGGAGCCGGATGGGTTGCGCGTAAGAGATGAAATGAATTTCGTGACCGCGCTGCGCCAGTTCCAGCCCTAGTTCCGTAGCCACCACGCCGCTGCCGCCGTAGGTGGGGTAACAAGTGATTCCAATCTTCATTCCGCGATGCCCGCCAGTTTAGAGAGTCTGTAATTCGATGGTCGAGGGTAGCAGAAGATGCAGATTCTCGGCGAACTGGAAGGTTTTAGCTGGAAATACTCTTCGGCTGCGAAGGTCTACTCGCCAGCTTTTTGTCCCGGCCCGGAAATGCCAGGGTCCTGCTTATCAAGATAGGCCTGGAAGCGCTTCTTGGAATCATCCGGTAAGCCGGTGAATTCGATTCCCATGCCGACTCCCGGATCTCGAGTGCGGACAGTCGCGGAGGAAGAGATGCGCTCCTGGTCGATCCAAAAGTCCAGCCGCAGCACGGTCGAAATAGGCAGCGGCATGGCCGTCTCAACATAACAGCCGTTGCCACTGATGTCCGTGGCATTCACCCGCATCGGTGTATTCACCCGCTCGTCGCGGAATTCCAGGGGAAACGAGATACGGTGACGCAAGAATTTTCTGCGATTGTCCGGTGTTGGAGCCGGCAGGTTGGATCGAATCTCAGCGGGCAACTGAGAAAGCCATGGGCACTCCTGGTCGGCTACCAATTGAACGCCCACTTGAACTTTCTTTAATCCCCCGGCCTCCATCACCCACACAACCTTGCAGCGAGCTTTCTTGGTTTCGTATTGAACGCCGATGACGTCGCCTATCTTCAGCTCATGCTCGAGGCCGCAAATGCACGCACCGTTGACACTGACATTCTGGGCGTTGGCATTCTGATGGAAAGGTTGATTGTCAGCGCCCATGCCCCACACACGTATGCGCAAGTCCAACGTGGCACGCGGAGCCGCCCCTGAGGCAGACATGATAAAAGCCTCCCAGCCTGAATCTTCTTAGCCGGATCTAATGCGATGATAGTCCCCGGCGGAGTTTTTCAAATGTTACGAAAGTGACTAGAACCGAACGGGCAAACTGCTGGTTGCTCACTCAAGTGTCATGGGCCAGTTTCAGACGAGGTCAGTTCGCGAAACGAAATCAACGCAATCCCCTGGTCCTCCAACAATTGCTTCGCCGCTGGCATGGTTAGAAGGCGCAACTCGGTTTCTCGCGATTCGCGCAGCCGAGTATTAGCCCGCTGCAGATCGGAATCATTGTAGCCGGGATGGCAAACAAATTCCCAAGTGCCTTCGGGGATGATAGCTGCGATGGCGCGGAACAATTTTTCGTCAAGCGTGCCAGTGACCACCATGCCAAGGGTGCCGTCGGGTGCTGCCATTCCCTGCCGTTTAGCAGCATCGTGAAACTTCCCGGCAAGAGTTTTCAGAATTCGAAACTCAGCGTAGCGCGTCCAAAGATTCGGACGAGCCAACAACTCACCCGACGTTAGCGGTTTGCGGGGACCAAACGGATTGCGGACGGCGCCTACTCCGCAGGCAATTGCCGCGCGCAGCAGGGGGCGCAGCACTGCCGGAAACAAGTGGGTGTGTTTATGAGAGTCCACGTGAGAAACATTGATGCCGGCCGATTGAAGCTTGCGAATCTGGGCGGTCGTCTCCGCTTCAATCTCGTCGGGATTCAAGCAGCCGGAGAGAGCGCGAGCCGCAAAAGATTTTAGCCCGTCGCGGAATCGCGTCTTGCCAGAACGGGTGGAAGTGATCGTGGGCAGGCGAGCCCCATCGAGAACAGGCTCGCCATCGATCAATAGCGCGTGGCAGCCCACGCTCAGGTCCGGAACCTGTTTTGCCAGCCGTACTGCGTCTTCGAAGGCGGGTCCAGTGGCCATCAGCGTAGCGGATGTCACGATTCCACGGGTATGAGCCTCGGTAATGGCACGATTCACACCCGCTGTGAGGCCAAAATCATCGGCGTTAACGATCAGACGGCGCACCGCTCAGTCTAGCAGGGAGTAAGAAGGGTGCGATGGCGAGAGAGTGCTTAAGCCAAATTCAAGGAGAGCGGTTGCGACTTGCTCAACGGTTTTCGAGTCACCTCGCTCCTGCTGCCGCGGCTGAGGCTTTGGCTGGAGCCATTGATCGGCCTGACCGTGAATCGGATTCCCCGAAGGCCGAATGATTTGGGCCAACCGGTTCCGAATCGAGCCTGAACTGATTCACCAAGCTGCGTAAGTCGATGGCGAGATTAGAAAGGTCAGTGCAAGCGTGCGCCGTCTGGTTGGCGGCGGTGGACGATTCCTGAACCAGTTGCGAGATTTGGGACATGCTTGAGTTCACCTGCTGAGTTGCATCCGATTGCTGATTTGCGGCAGCCGTGATTTCGGAAATTACGTCGCCAACTTTTGCCGACATTTGAATGATTTCCCGCAGCGCCTCACCCGAGGCGGATGTTTTCTCGACTCCGGCGGTTACGTCGCGTGTTCCTTGATCCATGGCGTGCATGGCGTGGCTGGTTTCTGTCTGGATGGCGTCCACGGTTGCCGCAATCTCCTTGGTCGCCTGGGTGGTGCGCTCGGCAAGTTTTCGCACTTCATCGGAGACGACGGCAAAGCCACGGCCTTGTTCTCCTGCGCGCGCCGCTTCAATCGCAGCGTTAAGCGCGAGGAGGTTGGTTTGATCCGCGATGTCATCAATTACACCGACGATCGTGCTGATCTGTTGTGAACTGGATCCCAGCGTTGCGATGCTGGCAGCGACTCCCTTGGAGGAGTCCGCGATGCTGCGGATGGTCGCCAATGCTTCCTCGACCACGTGACCTCCGCGATGGGCAGCCTCGGCGGCCTTCTGCGAAGAATCCGAGGCGGTGATAGAACTTGCCAAGACCTGCTGGACCCGAGACGCCATCTCCTGCATGGCGGCTACCACCTGCTGAGTCTGATCGCTCTGCACTCGGGTATTTTCAGCCGACTGCTCGGCTGACGAAGAGATCTGCTGACTGGCGCTTGCCACTTGCTCCGCCGTAACCGCGATAGAGTTGATCAGCTCGCGAAGGGAATTTTTCATGCCGTTGAGGGCGGTTTCGGCTTGTCCAATTTCGTCGCGGGACGAAACGTTAATATCAGATTTCGCGAGATTCTTGCTGGCAATCTCCTGGATCATGCCGAGCATTCCCGACATTCCGCCGGTGATCGAACGTGCGATGAAAGTCGAGATTGCAATCCCAGCCAGGAAACCTGAGAGTACCAGCGCGATGGTTAGGAAATTTGCCCGGGCTTGAGCGTTATGTTCCGCCAAAAGGGCGTTCTGCCCTTGAGTATCTTCCCATCCCTCCAACTGCGCTGCATCATCCGCCACGGCCTTGATAGCGTGTTGTTCTTTAGGACCGAATGCCATGTCCGTGGCTTCGTAGTTTCGATTGGCATGCCGAAAAGCAATTTCCTGTGTCGTCAGGGAAGTGATTTGTTGGGCGCTGTGCAGCAGTGTTGAAAGCAGGAGCTTGTCTTTTTCGGCCGCCAGCATTTTGCCAAATTCGTCCAGGCTCCGTTGCACCTCTAGCTTCGCTTCCCCGTACTTGCGCAGCGATGCCGCCTCACCCGTGAAAGTATATTCATTCGCGGCTTGAATTTGCTTGCGCACCTCGACCTCGGTCAAAGTGGCGCGCTGCTTTCTAGTCAGGGAATTGTTCGCAATTTCGGTGGCTGCGGTTATGCGGAGTAGAGAGTAATAGCTCACGCCGCCCAACAGTACGAGCAAGGCGAGTAACATGCCAAAGCCCGTCGCCAGTTTTGTTCTCAGGCCGACGCGGTTCAATCGTCTCTCCAAGACTTCATCGAAATGGCCTACTCGTAGGAATGGTTTGGCACCGCTCCGGCGCCGCGATTCAAAAAACAACGCGGCCGTTGCAGGTGCAATAGAGTTATCGGCGGGATTTTGTTCGACTTTAGCTTGCGATTTCTGACGGCGAGCTGTCGGTTTGACGGTTTTTTCTCGCGTCCCATATACTCGCACAGGCGTGTTTCGCGCGCTTCCGCTGAATCGAGTCCCCGGCAGCGCGGTGTCTGCGTTGAGCGAGCCGGCATGGATTTTATCTAGCAAAGTTAGCAGCGGGCGGTTAGCTCAGCTGGTTAGAGCGCCTGCCTTACAAGCAGGAGGTCGCAGGTTCGAGTCCTGCACTGCCCACCATGGTTTTTTCCCTCTTACCGCCCATAAAGGTCTTGCGTCTGGTTGAAGAGATTTCAGTTTGCCTCGCAACCCTGTCGCTGTGACGGCACTCAAAAGCATAACGTGAACGCTTCGATCTTTTCTCGCTGTAGTGGAATTCTTCTGCATGTTACGTCTTTGCCTGGGGGGCAGGGGATTGGCGATCTGGGAAGTTCAGCCTATGAGTTTGTG
Source organism: uncultured Acidobacteriaceae bacterium (assembly GCA_963818865.1). Taxonomy (GTDB): domain Bacteria; phylum Acidobacteriota; class Terriglobia; order Terriglobales; family Acidobacteriaceae; genus Sulfotelmatobacter. The sequence goes on along the minus strand of CAWFTQ010000004.1, from coordinate 446,793 downwards.
GAGTTCTTAGCCCAGTCCAAACAGAAGATCTGGCAAGTATTGCCGCTCGGTCCCACGGGTTATGGGGATTCGCCTTATCAGTTGTTTTCGGCATTCGCCGGCAACCCACTCATCATCGATTTGCACGCTCTTCGAGAGCGAGGACTGTTGTCGTCACAGGACTTGGCCTGCGCCTCGGGCCTGCGCGAGGGCCAGGTCGAATACGGCCGCGTGATCGGCGTCAAGCAAGGTTTAATCCGCAAAGCTGCTCGCACGTTTCTGGCGGATGGCGGTCAAGCTGATCGCTTGGCTTTCGACATTTTTTGCCGGGACAAAGAGGGCTGGTTGGACGACTATTCGCTTTTCATGGCGTGCAAAGGTGTCTACAAGGACGCGGTGTGGGCAGATTGGGACTTGGGACTTCGACAGAGGGACTTATCCGTCCTAGAAGAATGGCGACAGAAATTGTCTTCTGACGTAGATGTTCACAAGTTTGCCCAGTTCGAATTTTTCCGGCAATGGCAGAAGCTCAGAACTCACTGCCAGCGTTACGGAATAAGCATAATGGGCGATATCCCGATTTATGTCGCTCACGACAGCGCCGATGTTTGGGCTCATGCGGAACTTTTCCGGCTCGATGCGCAATTCAGGCCCGTCGCCGTTGCGGGTGTTCCGCCTGACTATTTCAGCGCGACCGGTCAACTTTGGGGCAACCCGCTGTACCGGTGGGACGTGTCGGCAGCTGCCGGTCATCGCTGGTGGATCGATCGTTTTCGATCGTCCCTCAAACTATTCGATTTCGTACGCCTGGATCATTTCCGCGGTTTCGAGGCCTTCTGGGAAGTTCCAGCTGATGCGTTCACGGCGCAGGGAGGCAAGTGGGTGAAGGGCCCGGGGGCGGAGTTTTTCCGCACCGTTAAGGCTGAACTGAAAGAGTTGCCGTTCGTTGCTGAAAATCTGGGAGTGATTACTCCCGAGGTGGAGGGGTTGCGTGAGGAGTTTGGGTTCCCCGGGATGAGCCTGCTGCAATTTGCGTTTGGAAACGATCCTCAAGGGCCGAGCTTCCGTCCGCACAACTACTCGCGCGAACTTGTGGCCTATACCGGTGGCCACGACAATGACACCACAGTTGGCTGGTGGAGCAGTTCCGGCGTGGGAGAGAGCACTCGAAGCACGGAAGACATCCGGAAGGAGCGCGATTTTGCCCGTGCCTACTTAGGGTTTGAAAATGAGCCGGTAAATTGGGTGCTGATTCGCGCCGTGCTGGCATCCGTAGCGGAGATCGCAATCGTGCCTTTGCAAGACGTATTGGGTCTGGGCAATGAAGCGCGAATGAACTTACCCGGCACGGTGAGCGGAAACTGGAAATGGCGCTACCAGCCTAACGCTCTGACGAAAGACTTAGCTGACCGTTTAGGAAAACTGACGATTCTTTTTGATCGCTAAGAATGTCGCGGCACTGTTGAACCACATTAAAAGTGTCCCCGAGAAACCACATTAGAAGTGTCCCCTTTTAGAGTTCCTTCGGCGAGGAGGAACCGAGATTGGGGAGAACGGGATTGAGCAGGAAAGAGTTGAGTCGAGTGGAAGTGATGGGTCGGGTGAAGGCACACAGTTTGCGGTTGGGGGAAGCGGCGGAGTTGCTGGAGTTGAGTTATCGGCAGACGAAACGGGTGTGGGCACGATATCGGGCAGGAGGAGCGAAGGCGCTGCAGCATGGCAACTGCGGGCGCGTGTCGAACCGGGCGCACACGGCGAAGTTTCGGGCAGCGGTGCTGCAGCGGGTGCAAGCTCGCTATGAGGATTTCGGTGCGACGCTGGCGGCGGAGCATCTGGCGAGCGACGACGGAATGACAGTCCATGCCGAGACGTTGCGGCGGTGGCGGAAAGAGGCGGGGTGGTGGCAGCGGCAACGGCGACGGAAACCGTATCGGCAACGGCGGGAAGCGAAGGCGCACTTCGGCGAGTTGGTGCAGTTGGACGGCAGCTTTCATGAGTGGCTGGAAGAGCGCGGGCCGCGCGGTTGTCTGATGCACATGGTCGATGACGCGACGACGAAGGCGCTGGGCTGGTTCTCGGAAGAGGAAACGATCTGGGCGGCGGCGGGAGTGCTGCGGCGATGGATCGAGCGCTACGGCGTGCCGCAAGCCTTGTACACGGACTGGAAGAACGTGTACGTACGTCCGCCAAACGCCGAAGAGCGGGCGAGCGGCGAGCCGGCGGTGACGCAGTTTGGGCGGATGTGCGCGAAGCTGGGCATCCGCATCATCGCGGCTAGTTCGCCGCAAGCGAAAGGACGGGTGGAGCGAGCGCACGGCACCCATCAGGATCGGCTGGTGAAGAAACTGCGGCTGGCCGGGATCGCGAACTATGACCAGGCCAACGCGTATCTGGAGGATCGCTATCTCACCGAGCACAACCGGCGTTACGCGCATGCGGCCGTGGCCCCAGCCGATTATCACCGGCGACGGCCAACCCCGCGGCGACTGGATGAAGTCTTCTGGCTGGAGGAAGAACGCGTGGTGAGCGAGGACTGGGTGGTACGCTACCACAATCGACTCCTGCAACTGGAACGGCAAAGCCGGCACTGGGCGCCGGCCAAGAGTCGCGTGCTGGTGCGGGAAAACCAAGCCGGAGAAGTCGCGATTCACTATCGCGATCAGCGCGTGGGCTTCCGCGAGTTGAATGCCTCTACAGCGCTGGGCGAGAGAAGGGGCGCCGCCCCTTCCCCCGCGCCCCCTTCCCCGATCCTACGTCGCAGCCTTCCTCCAGCTGCCAATCATCCCTGGAGAAAGGGCTTTTCCGCCCAGACACGCGCTCTCTTTTCGGCGCAGCATGAAATCAAAATCAGGGGACATTTCTATTGTGGTTAAGACGGGGACATTTCTATTGTGGTATGACATAAGAATGTCGCGGCACTTGACACGCCGGGGTTAGAGCGGCGAAAGTTCATCTTCGCCTTCTTCCTCTTTCTTCGCCCGCACGAACTTTCGCTCGAGGAAACGCTGCGCCAAGTCTCTGCCCCCGATTCCGAAGGCTATTGCCAATCCCAGCATCAAGGCTCCGAAAGCGATGCCAAACGCGACTAACATTGTCTGTTCCGCCAGACCGAGTTCTTCAAAGACAATCGACAATACGAAAACAATGATGATGCTGCGTACCGCGAGGCTGAGAACGCGCGGGGAAGGTACATTCGCATTTACCGCAGCCAGTAGCGCCGCGCGAGAAAAGAAGCTGGCCGCCAGCAATCCGAAAAACAAGATAAACATGGCTACAAACAGCCGCGGCAGGAAGAAAAAGAATTTCGCAACCTGCTCCTGCAGGCCAAGGATTCCGAGCACACCCACCCCGAGCAGTATAAAGCCAAGCCATACCACCCAGAAGACGAAGCGGCTCAACACTTCCGAAGCTGCGGGCAGGGCGGCTTTATTAAGCAATTGGGAAGCCCCAGCATTTTCCGACAGCTTGTCGAACTTGATGAGCCGTAGAATGCTGCGTAGAACCACCTTCACAGCGTAAGCAATCGCCCATCCCACAAAGGCGAGGATCAGCATCACGATGAGACGAGGAAGATAGTGCGCGAACCCCATGCGCAAATCAAGCAGCGCCTGGCTTAATTCACTGATAATCATTTCCCGCATAGTTGCCTCACTCTCTCGATTTCCACTTCTGAAGCAGATAAGGTTTCAATCGCTCGAATTCGAGGCATAAGCCTTCGATATTGCTTTCCACGTCCGCCGCGGAGCCGTTGCGGTTTTCCATGAGAAATGTGAGCGCTCTTCCGCGAAAAAGCGGCGCCAGCGCCTGAATAATATGGTCGCGGCTGATTACGGATTTATGGTAGGAAGCGGCAAATTCGTAAACCGTTCTAACCCACAACTCCGACGAGTAGTGAAACTCCGCCTCTTCCAGGCGCGCGATTCGTTGCAACTCTGCCAGTGTGGATGGAGAGAGAATCGAGTGGAAGACGCTCTCCAACTCAGCCACACCGGTGGAGAACATCTCGCGCAGCCGCTTTCGATTTACGCGTACAGGTTCCAGGAGCACTTCGTGATCGGGACCGGTAGTGGGAATGGCTTGCGAAGCGGTCACGGTACTCCACGCCGGAAAAGTTGAATCTAGGGCGGAGAACATGGGGCCAACCGTTTCTCTGAGTGCCGGAACTAGGTCGGCGGAGCGGCGCTCAATGTGATCTTTTTGTCCCAGGAACGACTGGCAAATCCGCTGTCTTCCCGCGATCGCGGCCAGAGTCAGGCTGAGCTCTGTGCCGCACGCACCGGTTCCATCATCCCAGACATTATTTAAGAGAAATTCTCCGCCAAATCGCCCGGAAAATCCGAACTCATGAGTATAGGGCTCACGGATTCTGAGTCCGTAGAGCGCTCGAATCATGGGATAGACCAAATTCGTAATAAGAAGCCCGTCAAACTTATGCCGCCGATAGGTGGGCGTTACCAGATCAAAACGGTCGGCACGAATAGGTTGCAGGAGCTTTGAAATCCAGGCGTCTTCGGTGTGGGAAGACTCCGGAGACATTACGATACACGCCTTGGCGCGAAGCAGTTCAGCGGCAGCAAGAATGGTCCGCAATGCGACCGTACTGGATGGACTACTGCCGTATGGAGAGCTGACACAGTGCAGAGTGCGGAGGGCATGGAGATTGGAAACGGGACGAAGATCGTCAATGGAAATGCCGGTAACCAGTTCTCGAGTTCCATCCCGCGATCCGCCATCGGGATTGATGATGACGGCCCGGTCCCGGGGAAACCAGCGCAGGATTCCGGTCTGGATGGATTGCACGACCGCACCGATCGTCTTGGCATTATTGTGTGTGGGCAGGCCCACGAGAATGTCTACTTCGCCCACGTTGATCAGTTGGCGAAGGAAATCATCCGTTAGAAAGGTTTCTTCCGCCAATTTGATCTCCGTGCGAACTGAAGGCACAAGTGCGGAGGCTTCATGTGACATCGTTTCCACAATCTGAGTTCACTTAGATTCGCCGCAACCGAAACCAGAAAAACTGGTAAGGCCCCAGCGTCAACAGATAGGGCTGCTCGCCCACACGCGGAAATATGTTTTTGCCGGACATCTCAATCAGGATGTTCCCCTTATATTTTTTCAGATCGAGTTCGACGGCTTGGGCTGCGCCTGAAAGATTATTGACCGCCAGAACAGCTTCGTTGCCCAGTCGCCGAACGTAGGCCAGTATTCTATGATTGGCGGGACGTAGAAACTCCATCGAACCTCTGCCGAACACCGCCGTCGATGCGCGCACCATGATCATGCGCTGCATCCAGCGTAGCAGGGAATGCTCGCTTCCAAGTTGCGAAAGGACATTTACCGCCGGATAACCATAAACCGGATTCTGAATCAGCGGAGCATACAAGCGGTCGGGCTCGGCGGTAGAAAAGCCCGCGTTCCAGCCCCCGCTCCACTGCATTGGCGTTCTTACTCCGTTGCGGTCTCCGAGATTAATATTGTCGCCCATTCCGATTTCGTCGCCGTAATAGATGATGGGAGTGCCGGGGAGCGACATCAGCAAACCGTTCATCAACTCGATGCGCCTGCGGTCATTCTCGAGCAGAGGCGCGAGCCGGCGCCGGATGCCCAGATTCAGTCGCATCGTTTTATTTTCCGCGTAGGTGTCATACATGTAATCGCGTTCCATGTCGGTAACCATTTCAAGGGTCAGTTCGTCATGGTTCCGCAGAAACAGCGACCACTGGCAGGAAGGCGGAATTTCTGGAGTCTGCTGCAATATTTCAGTGATGGGTTTGCGATCTTCCAGCTTGAGTCCCATAAACATCCGCGGCATCAGCGGAAAATGAAACGCCATGTGAAATTCATTTCCGTCGGCGAAGTATGGGCGGAGATCCGCGGGCCACTGGTTGGCCTCCGCCAGCAGCATTCTGCCGGGAAATTGCTCGTCCAGCCGGCGCCGGATGTCCTTCAGGACCTCGTGAGTTTCCGGCAAGTTCTCACAATTCGTGCCCTCGCGTTCCACCAGGTAAGGCACGGCGTCGAGCCGGAATCCGTCCACGCCCATCTCCAACCAGAAACTCATCACCTTCCACATTTGTTCGCGAACGGCGGGATTGTCGTAATTAAGATCGGGCTGGTGACTGAAGAAGCGATGCCAATAGTAGGCTTTCGAAATTGGATCCCAGGCCCAGTTAGATTTTTCGGTGTCGAGGAAAATGATGCGCGTTCCTTTATAGCGCTCGTCCGTGTCGCTCCACACGTACCAGTCGCGGCGGGGATTGTGCGTTGAACTTCGCGACTCTTGAAACCAGGGATGCTGATCGGAGGTGTGATTCAACACCATTTCGATGATGACCCGGATTCCACGGTTATGGGCGGATTCCAGAACCTTGCGGAAATCGTCGAGCGTTCCGTAGGCGGAATGAACGGCGGTGTAATCGGCGATGTCATAGCCATCGTCGCGCAGAGGCGAGGGAAAGAATGGCATCAGCCAGATGGCATTGACGCCCAGCTCCTGAAGGTATCCGAGTTTCTGCTCGAGCCCTTGAAAATCACCGATGCCGTCGCTGTTGCTGTCGTAAAAAGTGCGGACGTGCACTTGGTAGATGATGGCGTCCTTATACCAAAGCACATCCTGATTTAGTGGCAACCGCGATCCTCCAGAACGATCTCACTACTTCTAGCAGGGTAAAAGGAAAGTCTATATGAAGTGAAAAGGGTAGGTCCGGTTGCCGCGAGGCTGGGTCTGTTGAAAACCCGATTTTCTCACAGGCTATGCGCCGTTTAGGATAAGCTGTCGCGGCAGCCGTGAAGCGTTCGTCGCGAAGACAGCGCCGCGGTTGCGATCTGAATCTTGTGACTAGAGAACGCCAGAGAATACGGGTGATCGATTCCCACACCGGGGGCGAGCCGACTCGGGTAGTGGTGAGCGGAGGTCCAGACTTGGGCGGTGGCTCTTTGTCCGAAAGGCTGCGGCGCTTTCGCAACCAACACGACAGCTTCCGGTCCGCAGTGGTCAATGAACCGCGTGGATCCGACGTAATGGTTGGAGCGCTTCTCTGCGAACCGGCCGATGCTACCTGCAAAGCGGGGGTAATTTTCTTTAACAATGTGGGTTATCTGGGAATGTGCGGCCACGGCACGATCGGTCTGGTTGTCACCCTGGCGCATTTGGGTCGCATTGATCCCGGAGAGCATCGGATCGAAACGCCCGTGGGAACAGTGGGCGCTATCCTGCACGATACCGGCGAAGTTACCGTGAGCAATGTCGAAAGTTACCGAAGCGCGGCCAATCTTCTTCTCGATGTGCCGGGCTATGGCAAAGTACGCGGCGACGTAGCATGGGGTGGAAACTGGTTCTTCCTGGTCGACATGCAAAATGTCCATATACAAGAAAACAGCCGGCATCATCACGCTCTGGATTTGGAATTTAAGAATGTCGAAGAATTGACCGCCTTTACCTGGGCGATCCGCCAGGCCCTGCGGGAAAACGGGATCACAGGCGCCCACAGCCAGGAGATCGACCACATCGAATTGTTTGGTCCATCTCTTGTGCGCGGAGTCGACAGCAAGAATTTCGTGCTCTGTCCCGGCAAAGCATACGATCGATCGCCTTGCGGCACTGGGACCAGCGCCAAGCTGGCATGCCTCTACGCTGATGGGAAAATTCGTGAGGACCAAACCTGGAGGCAGGAAAGCATTATCGGAAGTGTGTTTGAGGGCAGTATCAAGGTACGAGATGGGAAGGTGTCTCCCAGTATCAAAGGCTCCGCCTTTGTGACTGCGGAAACTGAACTCCTGATTGATCCCCGGGATCCGTTGGGCATGGGTATTCGCCTATGACAACGACTGCGGCGGCCTATGACGTAGTCATTGTAGGCGCTGGCATTGTGGGAGCGGCCTGCGCCGACGAATTCGCAGGGCGCGGAATGTGCGTTGCCGTTATTGATCAAGCAGAAATTGGAAGCGGAGCGACCGGGGCCGCTATGGGACACATCGTGGTCATGGACGATTCCGAAGCACAGTTTGCCCTCACTCGATACTCGCAACAACTCTGGCAGAAACTGCGTAACCAACTGCCCGAGGACGTGGAGTACGAACAGCGCGGTACCATTTGGATCGCGGCTGACGAAGACGAAATGTGCGAGGTGCGGCGGAAACGCGATTACTATGACCAGCGCGGAGTTCCAACCCGTGTGCTCGACCCGCAGGATTTGCGGCGCTTGGAACCAAATCTGCGCGATGGGCTGGCCGGAGGTTTGCTCGTCTCCGAAGACAGTGTGTTATATCCTCCATGCGCCGCGCGCTTCCTGATCGAACGTGCGCAGCATCGTGGAACGGAGCTTCGCCTCGGTTGTTCCGTCGTGAAAATCGGAGAAGGGGAAGTTCGGCTGGCTGATGGTTCCATACTCTCGGCAAGAATAATGGTGAATGCCGCCGGATGCTATGCCCCCGACCTAACTCCGGGCCTTGAGATCAAGAAGCGCAAAGGCCACCTTGCCATCACCGATCGCTATCCCGGATTTCTGCGGCATCAACTGGTGGAACTCGGTTATTTGAAGAGTGCTCACTCGGCCATTCGCGACTCAATCGCCTTCAACGTCCAGCCTCGCCGCACAGGTCAAGTACTCATCGGCTCCTCGCGGCAGTACGGTGCGGAACGCACAGAAGTGGACAGCGGCATTCTGTCCCGTATGCTGCAGCGAGCCCGGCAATACATGCCCGGGCTGGGCCAGATGTCGGTGCTGCGCACCTGGACTGGATTTCGTGCTGCCACGCCCGACAAGCTTCCGTTGATTGGGCCTTGGCCGGGGGATAAATCTCTATTTATCGCCAGCGGACACGAAGGGCTTGGAATCACAACCTCGCTTGCCACCGCCAAAATTCTCGCGGACTATATCGCGGGGGAAAAACCGGAGATTCCGATTGAGCCGTATTTGCCGTCCCGGGTAGCTACGGAACACGTGCATGCCTGAAACCATCACGCTCACGGTGAATGGAGCGCCACTAGCGGTGCCGATAGGCACAACTGTGGCGGTTGCTATGGTGTTAGCCGGCCACGCCTGCCGGATTTCCGCGAGTGGCGAGCGACGCGGCCCGTTGTGTGGAATGGGCACTTGCTTTGAATGTCGAGTCGCGGTCAATGGGCGTTCCCATTGCCGCGGGTGTCAGATGCTCTGCGAATCGGGCATGGAAGTGAATACAAACGAGTAGGTTAATGACTGGAGTTCATCATCGCTTCGAGGTGCTTGTCATCGGCGGAGGTCCGGCCGGCTTAGCGGCAGCCACGTGCGCGGCCGAATCTGGTCTTCAGGTGGGAATCGTTGACGATAGCGCGCAGCTCGGAGGCCAGATTTGGCGTAGCGCAGTAGGATGCTCACGCCCGGCCGAAGCCGACCATTGGATCGAACGACTGATCGCTGCTGGAGGCACTCCACTATGCGGCATAAGAATCTATCATCAGCCGCAGCCCCGGCTTCTATTGGGGGAAGGAACAAATACCCTTCACGAGTTCAGTTATGGAAAGCTGATACTGGCGACCGGGGCCAGAGAAAGATTTCTTCCCTTTCCCGGCTGGACTTTGCCCAATGTGATGGGTGCCGGCGGATTGCAGGCGATGGTGAAATCAGGTCTTCCGATTCGCGGCAAGCGCGTCGTTGTTGCCGGCTCCGGGCCTCTGCTGTTGGCGGTCGCAGCGCACCTGCGCAAACAAGGCGCCGAGATTCCTCTCATCTGCGAGCAGGCATCATGGAGAAGTCTTGCCCGGTTCGGTTTTGCCTTGCTTGGACACCCGGGAAAAATTGCCCAAGCGCTCCAGCTAAAGAGGGAACTTGCTGGGGTTCCGTTTTCCGCCAGCAGTTGGCTGCTAGAGGCTGGCGGCAAGAACAGGGTCGAGACCGTAACGATTTCGCAACGAGGCAGGACAAAAATTGTTCCGTGCGACTACATCGCTTGTGGTTTTCACCTGGTGCCCAATGTTGAATTGCCGTTGCTGCTGGGCTGCGAGATCGAGAATGGCTATGTGGCAGTCGATGATTTTCAAACGACAACCCTCGCGTCAGTTTTCTGCGCCGGCGAGCCCACCGGTATTGGAGGCATGGAGTTGGCAATCGTCGAGGGCCAAATCGCAGGCCTTGCGGCAGCTGACCGCGTCGAGGAAGCAAGAATATTGTTTGCTGAGCGGGAAAAGTTGCGGGGCTTTGCGCGCAGTCTTGAGCGCGCATTTCAGCTACAAGCAGAACTCAAAAGTCTGCCGGCGCCCGAGACTATCATTTGCCGGTGCGAGGATGTCCCGTACTCGCGTTTGGTCCCACACACATCGTGGCGTGCCGCGAAACTCCACACTCGTTGCGGCATGGGGCCGTGTCAGGGACGAGTGTGTGGACCGGCAACCGAATTCCTTTTCGAATGGAATCCGGATTCGGTGCGGCCGCCGATTTTTCCCACTTATCTGGAGAACCTGGCGGCGATCGCAAGTCAATCCGCAGCCGAACTCGATGAAGTATCAGGAGGTCACTGATGAACTGGAAGGGCGTGATGCCCGCAATTACAACCAGCTTTACCGAGAACCTTCAAGTGGATCACAGCTTTGTCGCGCGACATTGCCGCTGGTTGCTCGACAATGGCTGCACGGGCATTGTCGCGCTGGGCTCGCTGGGCGAGGGCGCTACTTTGTCGGTTGAAGAGAAGTTGCAGTTGTTGCGCACCTGCGTGGGCGCGGTCCAGGGGCGCGCGCCGGTTGTGGCCTCCATCTCGGCGCTCGCTACTGCTGAGGCGGTTACCTTGGCGAAGGCAGCTGCGGAATTGGGTTGTCACGGCCTGATGGTGTTACCTCCTTATGTTTATAAGGGCGACTGGCGTGAAATGAAGGCGCACATTGCCGCTGTGTTTGAGGCCACTCCACTTGCTTGCATGCTGTACAACAATCCAGTCGCGTACGGAACGGATTTTCTTCCCGAGCAGATTGGCGAACTGGCGGCGGAGCATGCGAACTTTGAGGCGGTTAAAGAATCCAGCACCGATGTCAGGCGCGTTTCCGCCATCCGAGCTTTGCTCGGCCAGCGTCTGGAGATACTCGTGGGCGTGGATGATGCGATTCTCGAAGCGATCGGCGTCGGCGCGACGGGATGGGTTGCCGGTTTAGCGAATGCACTCCCGCGCGAATCGGTTGATCTTTTTGATTTCGGCATGAGCGGGCAAACTGAAAAAGCGTTCGAGCTGTACCGCTGGTTCCTGCCGTTGCTTCGCATGGATACGGTGCCGCATTTCGTGCAGCTCATCAAACTGGTACAGGAAGAGGTCGGCATGGGTAACTCTCGCGTGCGCTCGCCGCGCCTGGAGTTAGCCGGGCACGAGTTAAGACAGGCTCGGGAAATCATTCGCGGCGCGTTGCGCTCCCGGCCCCAGTCCCCACAGGCATCAATGCAACGCGGGACGTAAAATGGTTGACTACGTTGGAAAAAATTTCGCTCCGTTTACCCTCGCGCCGCGGCGTCGCTTCGCGCGGCGGACAGCCGAGGGCGGCTGTCTCTACATGAGTTATGGCAGTGCAAGCGACAGCAGATTCCTCGCGCGCTTTCAGCGCACTCGGAATGACATTAAATGAAGTCGAGGCTTACGCGGCGCTGAAGCGCCGCTCTTCCACGAAACCGAGTCAGGCGCGGTAGATGTGTTGTTGGGCGTCGAGGGAGGAGAACATTACGGGCTCGTGGTGGACGGCGGTGGCGTGGCGGTTAATGGCGGTGGCGGCCTGGGTGCGGAGGTTGCCGTCACGGAGATCGAAGTCGAGCGTGCTGACGTGGTGGGCGCAGTGGGTGCAGGTGAACTTCATGCCGCCCTTGATGCGTCCGATGGTGTAGAGGCGCTTCACAATTTTGAGTGTAGTCCTTTGGGCGGGAATGGAAAGACACGGGGGTTGGGCAGCGAAGGTAATGAGGGGTGGGGTTCCAAATTGGGAATGGGGTTTGTCGTGGACACTCCTTGCAAGGCCGCGGGTGATGGTGGCGTGCAAGGGGTCCTTCGACTGCGGAAATGTCCGCATTCGCGAAGCATTTCCTCCGCTCAGGATGACAGAGCTCGGGAGGACGGGGTTAATTAAAAGTCATTTCGCGAGGCGGTTGTATTTCTTTAATACTTCGCGGAGGCGGTCGTGAGGGAGGGCGATGACTTCGTGATCGTCGATGCCTTTCATGGTTTCGGCGGCGATCATGGCGTTGATGACGGCTTCTTCGGTGGCTTGAACGGTGGCGAGGAAGATGGGGTCGAGGGAGTCGTTGGGAAGCATGGTGAGCTGGTGAGTCGTTGTTGGGCTGCGGGCTGGTTGGGCTGACGGCGCCGGGGTTGGCGGTGGAGAAGGCGAGGAAGATGTCGCCGGAGCCGTCGCCGGAGTAGCTGCCGTCGCGGCCCAGGCCGAGAGAGATTTTTTTGGCGACGCGTTTGAGTTGGGTGGGGATGAGTGGGGCGTCGGTGGCGACGATGACGATGATGGAGCCGACGTCTTCTTTGAAGACTGTGTGCTCGGGGATTTCGCGGCCGACGTTGATGCCGGCGACGCGGAGTTGATCGCGGGCTCCGTAGTTGCATTGGACGAGGACGCCGATGGTATAGCCTCCGGCTTTGGCGTCGAGCACGCGGGAGGAGGTGCCGATGCCGCCTTTGAATTCGTTGCAGATCATTCCGGTTCCGCCGCCGACATTGCCTTCTTCGACGGGGCCGGAGTGGGCGGTGTCGAGGGCGTGCCAGGCGTCCTCGGGGCGGACGTGGAATCCGTTGATGTCGTTGAGGTAGCCATCCCACGTTTCGGCGACGACGGGCAGCGACCACCAGTAGCCCTCCATGTCAGGCGTGCCGTGTTTTACCTTCCAGGCGATGACGGCGTCGCGGACCACGCCGACGCTGTGGGTGTTGGTGATCATGACAGGACCGTTGAGGAAGCCGGAGTCGTCGACCCAGGTGGTTCCGGTCATTTCGCCGTTGCCGTTGAGGGTGAACCAGGCGGCGAAGACGGCGTCGTTACTGGTTTTGCCGCGGGGATGAATGGCGGTGACCCCGGTGCGGACGGGACCTTTGCCGACTACGAGTTTTCCTTCGCCGGAGACGAGGGTAGTGTGGCCGACCTCGACGCCGGCAACGTCTGTGATGGCATTGTTGGGGCCGGGAGTGCCGTCGAAGGGGACGCCGAGATCGCGGGCGCGGGGTTTTTGCGCGTGGGCGGCGAGGGTTAGGGTGAGGAAGAGCAGGACTAAGGGCTTCGGGCTTCGGGCGTCGGGCTTCCGGATTCTGAGTAACACTAACATTGCGGTCTCCAGAGGAAGTATAAAGGATAGGGGCGGAGCAAAACGACAACGCGAAACGGAGAACAGGCATCGGAGAGAGGTGAGTAAATCGTGAAGGAGCGGGTACAATCGCGTGAAGAAAAAAATTTCTGGGGGAGACATGGACAGCTGGAAGAAAGCGGTGATGGCGGCTTCGGTTGCGGCGGCAACGATATTGTTTCTGAAGAAGAGGTATGCCGGCGGAGTGCTGGCGGGTGGTGTGGCGCTGGCGGTGCTGGCGGTGGAGTATCCGGAAAAGTTTGAGCAGGTGCGGGAGTCGTTGCCGGGCTATTTCGACCGCGGGATGCAGGTGATGGAAATGGCGGCAAAGGCTGGAAAACGGATTACGGAGGCCGCGGGGCAGAGCGCGATGGATGCCTGGGAGGAAATCTAAGAGCCGGCTTCGGGCTGCGGCTTTCGGGCTTCGGCAAAACCTGTGGAATTCAGGTCCTGAGTTCGGCGAAGCCGAAAGCTGAAGCCCGAAGCCCCTACTCAATGCCGAGTTGTTTTTTGGCGTCGGGACTGAGGCGTTCGGGGGTCCAGGGCGGAGTCCAGACCACGTTGACGGTGGCGTTGCGAATGCCGGGCAGTTGCTCGAGGCGCGATTTCACCTGGGCGCTGATGTTGACGTGCTCGGGGCAGCCTTGCGAAGTCAGAGTCAGGTCGACGGTGACATCTTGTTTGGCTTCTTCGGGACCCTCGGCGGGCGCGGCGGTGAACTGCACCGAGTAGATGAGGCCGAGGTCGACAATGTTGACGGGGATCTCGGGATCGTAACAACTTTTTAGCGCGCTGAGGACGTCTTGTTCGGTGACTGGGGGCATGGTTTCCTCTGCCTCTAGTTTACAACGGCGCGTGGTGCGAGAACCTGCGCAGGATGTATTGGCAGCTCTAGCAGGCGCGAGCCGTTTCGCTAGGGGGAGGGCGGCGGCAACGCTTCTTCCAGGCGGCCGAGTAACCGGTTGTCGCCTACGATGAAGAGCAGGTTGTCGCGCTTCAGGAAATAGCTGCGACGAGCGGTCCCGAACTTGAACTTATCTCCCCCGTGAACGCGGGGCGTTCCGGAAAATCTGTAGAGATAGCCTCCGCCTTCGCGGTGCTCGGTTATCTTGAAATCGGCAAAGGTCTGCGGCTTGGGCACGAAGACGACGCCGATGTCGCCGAAGTTTGTGCGCAAACAGGCTTCGCCTTCGATGGTGCTGACAAGAACGCCGTTCTGCTCCACCATGAATACGCTGCCGAATTTTGTCGGAAAGATGCAGTGGATGGTGAAATCGTGGTTCTCCAGGCGCTGGGAAAGTTGCGTGGCATCGGGGTAGGCGGGATCGCTTGAGGAAAGCAAGGCTTTGCTAGGCGGACACGGAGCCGATTGCGCAAAAAACGGCAGGGAAGCGGCAAAGAGGAGAACCAATCCGGCCACGAGACGAGTGGAAAGGCCCATCAACCCGGTCACCTCCGAAAGTCGGCGATGCCCAGAGTTTAACATGTTGACGAGGCGCGACCTGTGACGGTGTACATCGGCGAGTAAGAATCGAGGAGCGATCTGGTAAAGTTTTTGCATGATGAGCGAAGAGGCGAAGAAGAGGATCCAGATTGCGCTGGCGCTGGCTATCGTGGTGGCGGGACTGCGCGCGGGGTACATCCTTTATGAGCGGCATGAAGACTACGTTGCGGCGGAGAAGCAGGAGAAGGCTAAAAGTGCGGGCTACTCGAATGCGGATTATTACGTCACGCCGAAGAAGCTGTATCCGTTTGATTTGAAGTCGGCGATGCAGTTGACCGAGCAGCCGGTGTGGGTGAAGGAAGGATATCGATACACCTATTATCCGTACGATGCGACGCGCAAGCGAACGGACTTTGGAAGCGAGGCGGGCCTGTTGTTGCCGATCGAGCGATTGGAAATTAAGGATGTGGTGGCGGATATTCCGGTTGGCGCGGGGAATCGGCGGCAGGTGATGGCGGTGTTCAAGCAAGATGGAAAGAGCTACGCGGTGCCGATTGGATTTGAGAACGATGGGCAATACAAGATTTATTCGGATGAGATGTTTTATGTGGAAGATCCGCATGATTTGTACAAGCACTGGCCGGCGGATGTGTGGCAGGCGATTGAGCAACATGAAGTGAAGCCGGGCATGGATGAACTGCAGGCGGATTTCGCGGTGGGGATGGGGGTGCCGGATGCGGGCAGCAGCGAGGACGAAAAAACAGTGAGATATCCGAATGGGGGGAAGCCGCTGGTGGTGAGTTATCGCGGGGGGAAGGCGACGGAGATTAAAGCGGGAAGTTAGGGAGTCAAAATTCCCATCCTCATCAGAATTTTGGGTTACAGAGATCCCCTTCGGCAAGCTCAGGGCAGGCTTCGACTGCGGCTGGTTCTTGCGCCGGGCGCAAGAACCAATCCTCGCTCAGGATGACACGTTATTTATTTCACTGCGGCCAGGGCTTTCGATACTTCACCGATATCGGGCACGACTGGGATGTCGTAATTCTTGTGCCAGGCGAGGTTGCCGTTGCGGTCGATGATGGAGATGGCGCGGCCGGTGATGCCTTTGTCTTCGAGATAAACGCCGTATTTGGCGGCGACGGCGCCGCGGGGATGGAAATCGGCGAGCAGCGGGTAGTGGATGCCCATCTTTTCGGCGTAAGCTTTGTGGGACCATACGCTGTCGACGCTGATGCCGAGGACTTGGGCGTTGAGGTCTTCGAATTGTTTTTTGTCGTTGACCATGCAAGCGTGCTCTTTGGTGCAGACCGGACTCCAATCGAGCGGATAGAAGACGAGGACGACGGGCTTCTTGCCGCGGAAGTCGCTGAGCTTCACTTCTTTCTGGTCCTGATCTTTGAGTGAAAAATCTGGCGCGGGCGCGCCGATGTTTGCTGACATGATTCCTCCAGTGGTTTTATTTTCAGCTAAGATATTTTCTGCTTTCATCATAAACGAATTCCTTGGAGGGTTGCATGGATCATCGCTCACCGACCCAGGGCCGCTACGTCTGTCCTGCCAGGCCTAGACTCGTATGTAGAGACGGAGGATGCATGAGGAAGATTTCTCCGATTCTAGTGGCACTGGCGATGTCGGTATCCATAGTTTCCTGGGCTCAATCGGACGCGCGACCGGAAATTCTGGTACTCGGAACGTATCACATGGCGAACCCGGGGCGCGATATCTACAACGTTAAAGCTGACGATGTGCTAGCGACGCAACGCCAGCAAGAGATCGCGCAGCTGATTGAAGTATTGAAGAGGTTTCATCCGACTAAGATTGCGATTGAAGCCGATGTGGGGAGCGAGCGGGTGGAGCGGGAGTATTCCGACTACCTCGCGGGAAAGTACACGCTGTCGCGTAACGAGACGAATCAAATCGGTTACCGGCTGGCCAAGGAGCTTGGCCATCGCGCGGTTTACCCGGTCGATGAGGAAGGTGAATTCCCCTGGCAGCGGGTGGTCAATTACGCGAAGGCCAATGGCCGCACGGAGAAGTTCGACACAATCACTTCAGGCTGGGGCACGTTGGCGAAGGAGCAGGGCGATTTCTTGAGATCGCACACTGTGCTCGGGACGTTGGAGTACATGAATTCGGATTCGAGGGCGGCGAAAGACATGGCTTTCTATTTCGCCACCGTGGCCTACGGAGATCCTTCCGACTATGCAGGACCCGACCTGCTGGCCGCCTGGTATCAGAGAAATATTCGCATTTATAGCAATATCGTGAAACTGGTCGAATCTCCGAACGACAGGATTCTGGTGATCTATGGGGCTGGTCATCTCGCATGGTTACGGCAGGACGTCGCCGACGACGCGACAGTTAAGTTACGAAAGCTGGCCGAGTTGACCGGGCAGCAATAAGGCCGGGATTCGTATGCAGAATGAAGGCATAGGCTGGTCCTCCCGATCCCGACAAGCGCCGAAGAGCGTTATTTCACGATTGGGGAATTCGAATCGGCGGGTTTGTCTTCTTCGGCATGGATTTTGCCGTCGTCTTCGGCATAGAAGGAGCGGTGCTCGGCATCGACGTGCTGTGGCGTCATGGTGAGGACGAAGCTGTCTTTCTTGCCTTTGAAACTGGCGGTGTAATCGCCGCGGTTGGGGTCGACCATGCGTTTGGTGAACGATCCGGAGTGGACAAGTTCGGCGAGCGAAGTGGCAAAGTGGCCGTACTGCTTCTGGAAGCGGTGCTGGGCGCGGAGAACCACGCGCATGTACCCGAGAGCGGCCGCCTCCGATTCCGAGCGGGCCGGATCGCCGGCAAATTTTGGTTGATAGGTGCTCGAGGTTTGAGCGGCTATACGTGGAGTGAGCGGAAGCATACTGGTGCTGAGAACGAGGGTAAGGATTACGATAAAAATGCGAGTGCCACTTTTTGTCATTCTGAAATGTTCTCCGCCCGCGATGCGGGCATGAATTAAGACGCCAATCTCGGCTGAGCGACTGCTTATAATTTCCCTTTTTTATGTTACTCCCGTAATTCAACTTCGGTCACGTTCTCTTTGCATTGCGGGGAATTGCCGTTATGCTTTTGCTACGTGAAGTTGCTACGTAATTACGCCCACAGGGAAACCTATGAAAGCAGCAGTAGCGAGAAAACCGATCATCAAAATTGCCGTGGTGGAGAGCGACCCGCTGAGGTTTGTGGGATTTCGCGCGCTGTTCGATACTGAGCCTGAGTTCGAACTAATCTCCGCCGGCCTGCCGGAGATTTCCACGTTGCAGGATGTGGATTTGATTCTGCTGGGCAACCGCTCCGGGCAAAACCTTTTTGATGTGATGGCGAGCCTGAAGGCAACGCGTCCGGATCTGCGCATTATCGTGACGGGATCAGGCGTGGATGAAGAAACCATTCTTAAGGCGATTGCTTCCGGGGCCAAGGGCTATGTGGACGAGGCGGCTTCGCCGGCGGAATTTGCGCAGGCCATTCGGATTGTGAGCCAGGGATCGGTGTGGGCGCCGCGGCGGGTGCTTTCGATGTTTATCGAGCGAGTGTCGTCGGCGCCGGGAAGGATTTTTCCCGCTGGCCGGGTGACGTTTACCGATCGCGAGAAAGAAGTGCTGGAGATGCTGGTGGCGGGACGCTCCAACAAAGAGATTGGCGCGCAGTTGGGCATTGAAGAGCGCACGGTAAAGGCTCACGTAGCGAAATTAATGAGGAAAGTGGGAGTGCAGAACCGGATTGCGCTTTCGGTGCATGCGATTACGCATTCGCTGGTGGCGGCGAAGTAAGAGGACAGGTCTTAGGTGCTAGGTGTTAGGGTTTGCCTAAGACCTAATACCCAAGACCTCATAGTAACTTTGGGACGATGACCTTGGTGATCTTGTAGGGGAAACGAGTGCGAGGCATACTCGGCTTACCTACCACAGAACCTGGGAGACGGGGTTGAGAGTGGCGATTAGGGTCACTACTTTCAGCCCCGATTTTTTTGCCTGCAAGCCTCCCGCCTCCTATCATGTTTTCAAGCGATCCTTCCTAGTTAAGCGTTCCTGACGCCGAGCCGTACGCTTCGTTTACAATCCAACTACGGATTCCAGAAAATTCTTGTGTGGTGAGGAACCATGAAAATGCTCTTGCGGTTGACCCTGATTGTGTCTCTCTGTTCTTTCTCTTTTGCAGCCGACGAAGAAACGAAGGTTTCGGAGCGCGTTGACGCGGCCGCGCAGGTGCTCAATGACATTCAAGGAGCACCGGACAAAGGCATTCCGCAGGAGGTGTTGGGGTCGGCGGAGTGCGTGGCGGTGGTGCCTTCGATGCTGAAGGGCGGGTTTATTGTGGGCGCGAAGTATGGGCGCGGGCTGGCTAGTTGCCGCACGCCAAAGGGATGGAGCGCGCCGGCGTTCTTCACGTTAACCGGCGGCAGCGTCGGTTTTCAGATTGGCGGGCAAGCGGTAGACCTGGTGATGCTGATCATGAATAAAGATGGCATGAGGCATCTGCTCTCGAGCGAGTTTGCGCTGGGCGCAGACGCTTCGGTGGCAGCGGGGCCGGTGGGGCGGCATGCGGAGGGGAATACCGACTGGAAAATGCGGGCGGAGGTGCTGACTTATTCGCGGGCGCGTGGGCTGTTCGCCGGAGTGAGCCTGAATGGAGCGCAGATTAAGCAGGACAAGGACAGCACGCGGGAATTTTATGGGCGCATGGTGCCGTTTAAGACGTCGCTGACGGGGGAGATCGAGCCGCCGGCGGGTGCGAATGCGTTTTTGACTTCGCTGGCACAGTGGGCGCAGGCAGCGGCGAAATAAGGGCTTCGGGCTTCGGCTATCGGGCTTCGGCTAAATTCTTCAACACAGCGGACACAGGGTAAACCGAGATCACCGTTTCCCTGTCCGATTGCAGGCAGATTTTGACGGAGATACTGTTCCGCTTCCCCTAATGCGGCAGCGACTTGAGTACGCGGCAGCTTGGCCGTTCATCAAAATCCTGGGTATTTTGCCGCGTCCGCTGGCGCGGGCTGTTGCCATTGGCCTGGCATGGGTGATTTATCTTCTGCACGTGAGATTGCGGCAGGTCGGCAGGCGCAATCTTGCCATGGTGTTTCCGGAAAAAAGTGAGGCGGAGCGGGCGCGGATTCTGCGCGGGGAGTTTGCTTCGCTGGGACGTCAACTGGCGGAGGTCTGCCACTTTCCCAAGTACAAGCTGGAGAACGTCGACGAAGTCGTGGTGTATGACGGGTTCGAGAATTACGAACGGGCACGTGCTCGCGGCAAGGGCGTGCTTCTGTTCGCGGGACACTTTGGGGGATGGGAGCTTTCTTCTTTTGTACTGTCGATGCATGGGCATTGGATGCACGTGATCATGCGAGGCATGGACAATGAGTATTTGGGCCGGCTGATCCTGCGCTATCGCACGATGCACGGGAACAAAGCGGTGGACAAGGATGATTTTGTGCGCGGGCTGCTCTCGGCGATGAAGGCGGGGGAAGTGGTGGGGATGCTGATGGATACGAATATGACTCCGCCGCAAGGGATCTTTGTGGATTTTTTCGGTATTCCGGCGTGCACGGCGAGCGGGCTGGCGCGGATTGCGCTGCGCACCGACGCGGCGGTGGTGCCGACGTTTACGATCTGGGACGCGGAGCTGAGGAAATACCGGTTGCGGTTCGATCCGGCGGTGGAGCTGGTGCGCACGGGCGACCTGGAGGCGGACATCAAGGCCAATACGCAGAAATTTAATCTGATCATTGAAGACTACGTGCGGAAGTATCCGGAGCAGTGGCTGTGGGTGCACCGGAGATGGAAGACGCGACCGCCGGGGGAGGAGGGGTTGTATTGACGGCGAGCTTCGACGTTCGGTTTTATACCTGGAGGACTCGCGCCTTTTCGGTTGAAGTCGCCTTGGGCAAAACTACAACCGTAAACCAGTAATCGGCGATTGCCCGAACGACCTTAAGGAATTGATCGAAATCGACAGGTTTGACGATGTAGGAGCTACAACGCATCTTGTACATTTTCGAGATCTCTTCTCCCTCCTCGGAAGTGGACAAGACAACGACCGGCAAACCCTTTAGATTCTCATCCTTTATCATTTCAGCCAACACCTGTCGTCCGCTCATTTTTGGCATATTTAGGTCGAGGAGTATCAGATCTGGCGTTGGGGCGCTGGCATATTCTCCCTGCTTGCGCAGGAAGGCCAGGCAAGCTTCACCGTCTCCGACGCAGTGCAGGTTGACGAGCAGCTTACCGCGCCTGAAGCCTTGACGGGTGAGCTCCACGTCGTTGTCGTTATCCTCGACGAGCAGGACTTCTGCCGGTCGGCCGTTAATGACTTCGTTGCTCATTGACTTGTCCTGTCCCTTCGGGAATGGTGAAAAGAAATGTGCTTCCAAGGCCGGGCTCGGATTGCACCCAGATTCTGCCTCCGTGACGATTTACCACTCGACGGCAGACGGCTAGTCCTATGCCGGTTCCCGGATAGTCTTTTTGATCGTGCAACCGCTTGAAGATTTCAAAAATCTGCTCGTGATGCTTCGTGTCGATGCCAATACCGTTGTCACGGACGGAAAAAACCCATTCCTTTCCGCTGCGTTCGGCTGAGAGGTGAATGTGTGGTGGCTTGTCACCGCGGTAAGTGAGCGCGTTGCCGACCAGGTTTTGGATCAACTGCACCAACTGCGAGCGGTCCCCCATGACGTCTGGTAACTGGTTCCAGGTGACTCGGCCCCCGGAATCGCGAATGGATGACTCCAGCAGAGTGAGCGCATCGTTGACAATATCGAGGAACGGAATCTGCGTGAATGGCACGGAACGCGCGTCAACACGAGAGTAGGAGAGCAGATCGCGGATCAAAGTTTGCATCTGTCCGATCGACTGGACGGTCCGGCGAATCCAGTCGGCGGCCTCTTCGCTTAGCTTGTCCTCATATTCCATCTTTAGTAGCTGGACGAATCCGCTGATGCTGCGCAGGGGGGATTGCAAATCGTGGGATGCGATGTAGGCGAATTGCTTCAGCTCCAGGTTGCTTTGTTCCAAAACCTGATTGGCGAACGCGAGTTCCTTCGTACGTTCACTCACGCGCAGTTCCAGTTCGTCATGTGCGCCCCTCATGACGGTTGCCTGGTTTTCGAGTTGGGTGTTCGCCTGCTCGGACTTCTTGCGCGCACTGATGTTACGGATCGCCGCCGTCACCAGGATTCCTTCGGCGCTTTCCAGAGGGCTCAGCATGATCTCGATGGGAAATTCGCTCCCATCCTTGCGCCGGCCGGAGAGTTCGATGCCCATGCCGATCTGTTGCGCCAGCGCGTCGGCCACGCTTCGAGTAGCATCGGAGATCAGCCGTTCGGCAAAGCCCTCCGGAATGATGTTCTTCACTTTCTGCCCGACCAGTTCGTCGCGCCGGTAGCCGAATTGTTTCTCCGCCTGAACGTTTAGCAGGACGATCTCCCCAGTCTGGTTCACCACCACCATCGCATCTGGGGCCGCTTCTAACAGCCCGCGGTACCTGCCCTCCATCTGTACTAAATGCTTTTCGGCAGCCTTGCGCCCGCTGATGTTGCGAATGGCCGCCGTCACCAGGATTCCCTCGGCGCTTTCCAGCGGGCTCAGCATGATCTCGATGGGGAATTCGCTCCCATCCTTGCGCCGTCCGGAGAGTTCGATCCCCATGCCGATCTGCTGCGCCAAAGCGTCGGCCACGCTTCTGGTAGCGTCGGAGATCAGACGTTCCGCAAAGCCCTCGGGAATAATGTTCTTCACCTTCTGGCTTACGAGTTCGTCCCGGCGGTAACCGAACTGTTTCTCCGCCTGAACGTTCAGCAGGACGATTTCCCCAGCTTGGTTCACCACCACCATGGCATCCGGGGCTGCTTCCAACAGCCCGCGGTAGCGGCCCTCCATCTGGGCCAGATGCTTTTCCGCAGCCTTGCGGGCGCTAATGTTGCGAATGGCCGCGGTCACTAGGATTCCTTCGGCGCTCTCCAGCGGGCTCAGCATGATTTCGATGGGGAATTCGCTGCCGTCCTTGCGCCGCCCGGAGAGCTCGATTCCCGTGCCCATCTGCTGCGCCAAGGCGTCAGCCGTGCTTCGAGCAGCGTCCGCGATCAGCCGTTCCGCAAAGCCCTCGGGAATGATGTTCTTCACTTTTTGCCCAATGAGTTCGTCGCGGCGGTAGCCGAACTTTTTCTCTGCCTGAACATTCACCAGGACGATCTCCCCGCCCGGGTTCACCACCACCATCGCGTCCGGAGCTGCTTCCAAGAGCCCTCGATACCTGCTCTCCATCTGCACCAGATGCTCTTCCGCGGCCTTGCGAGCGCTGATATTGCGGATCGCCGCCGTCACCAGGACTCCGTCGGCGCTTTGCAGCGGGCTCAGCATGATTTCGATGGGAAATTCGCTCCCATCCTTTCGCCGCCCGGAGAGTTCGATCCCCATGCCGATCTGCTGGGCCAGTGCGTCGGCCGCGCTTCGGGTGGCATCGGAGACCAGCCGTTCCGCGAAACCCTCGGGGATGATGTTCTTCACTTTCTGCCCAACCAGTTCATCGCGCCGGTATCCGAACTGCTTCTCCGCCTGAACATTCACCAGGACGATTTCCCCAGCCTGGTCGACCACGACCATCGCATCCGGCGCGGCTTCCAACAGCCCGCGATACTTTGCTTCCCCTTCAATGCTCTCGGTGAGATTGTGGCTCATCTTCGTCCCAGCGGCCGCAGTCGCCGGTCCTCTAGTGTTTATTACGTCCACCATTGCTGCATCGGCAAATGGCTTGCTCAACTTTAGAAGTGGCTGTGGGACCCTGGATCTCAGTCGTCCGCTTTGTGTGACGGAGAATCCACAGCCCCAGGGCATCTCGATGCGCTTATTCCTATAGAATCAAATCTTCCTATGAAAACATTCGAACAGATCGCGGAGTTGGAGAAGCGGTATTTGTTGGGGACTTACAATCGGTATCCCATCGTGTTGACGCGGGGGAAGGGCGTGTTTCTTTACGACCTGGAGGACCGGAGGTATCTCGACTTTGTTTCGGGGCTGGGGGTGAATGCGTTGGGGCATGCGCATCCGCGGATTGTGAAGACGATTCGGGAGCAGGCGGCGAAGCTGGTTCACGTCTCCAACCTTTATTACCACGAGTATCAAGGGGAACTGGCGGAGAAGTTGTGCACGCTCTTGGGCGGCGCTTTTGGAAATGCCCGCGCGTTTTTCTCGAACAGCGGGACGGAGGCGATTGAGGGATCGATCAAGCTTGCGCGGCTGGCGGGACATCGCGCGGGCGGCGAGGCGAAGTCGCGGCTGGTGGCGTTGCAGGGGTCGTATCACGGGCGGACGTTTGGAGCGCTGTCGCTGACCGGGCAGGAGAAGCATCGCAAGGGATTTGAGCCGCTGCTGGAAGACGTCACTTTTGTGCGACAGAATGACCTGGAAGGCTTGCGGGCGGCGGTGAATGACAACACTTGCGCGATTGTGCTGGAGCCGATTTTTGGGGAAGGCGGAATTCATGAGTGTTCGGTGGAGTTTCTGCAGGAGTGCAGGGCGGCGGCGGACCGGCACCGGGCGGCACTGATTTTTGATGAGATTCAGTGCGGGCTGGGGCGGACCGGGACGATGTTTGCGTTTCAGGGTTTTGGCGTGGCTCCGGACATTGTGGCGATTGCGAAGCCGATTGCGGCGGGGCTGCCTTTGGGTGCGTTTCTGGCTAAGGAAGAATTTGCTAACGCGATTTCGCCGGGGCAGCATGGGACGACGTTTGGAGGTGGTCCGCTGGCTTGCCGCGTGGCGCTGGAGTTCCTGGCGATTGTGGAAGATGACAAGCTGCTCGACAATGTGAACAAAGTTGGGGCTTATCTGCAACAGGAACTGAAAGGAATTGTCGAGAAGAGCGCGGCGGCGAAGGAAGTGCGCGGGCGTGGATTTATTCAGGGGATCAATTTGGAGATTCCAGCGCGGCCGATTGTGGATGAGGCTTTGGCTGAGGGCGTGCTGTTTAATTCGACTCAGGATACTGTGGTGAGATTCTTGCCTCCGTTTTTGCTGGAGGAGAAGCATGTGGACAAGGGGATTCGGGTGCTGAAGAAATTGTTGAGGAAGAAGCCTAAGGGCCATTTTTCGGTCGGCGGCTAGTGGGCGAACTCGTGATAAGCGTTGGATAGAGTCCTGCTGGCCTAGCGGTGAGGTAAACGATAGGGATCCTTCGACTCCGCATCACCTTCGCTTTCGCGAAGCTGATGCTGCGCTCAGGATGACAAGCTTTGGAGAACCATCTGCTGCGCTCAGGATGACAAATCACAAAAACGGGGAGCCGAGGCTCCCCAAGTGAAGCGAACAGAGGCGATGTTCATTTAGATAGAATCGGGTGGTGGGGGAAGAGTTGTCCGGGGAGGAAGGAAGATTTGACGGCGATGGCGAGCGAGCGGGACGTTGCTTCCGCGCCATTTCCCGGGTTCAGCCCCGGGGTGGAAGAATGCTGGATGGATCTGGATGGGGCGCGCATGCGGTATCTGCGCACCAAGAGCCCACTTCTCGCAAAGGAAGCGAGAAATGGGGCACCCACGGAGCCGGCGCTGATTCTGGTGCACGGGCTGCTGGGATATTCATTTTCCTGGCGGTACACCATGCCGGCACTGGCGCCTTACGCCACAGTTTATGCGCCGGACATGATGGGGGCGGGATTTTCGGATCGCGCGGCCGGGATCGATCATTCGATGCGGGGGACGGCGCAGCTTCTTCTGCGATTTATTTCGGGGCTGGGAATTTCATCGTTTGATCTGGTAGGGACGTCGCATGGCGGTGCGGTGGCAATGATGGCGGCCGCGGAATGCCTCAGCGGAAAAAGAGGGCTGCACTTGCGGCGGTTGGTACTGGTGGATCCGGTGAATCCGTATTCGGCGCATGGACGGATGTTGGCGCCGTTTTTCGGCAACCGGTATGGCGCGGTCTTGTTTCGGCTTTTCATCGCGCGTACGAGTTTTTCGTATCCTTATTGGCATGCGCGAATGTATGGCGATCGCAGCCGCATTCCTCCGGGAGCACTGGAAGGCTACATGGCGCCACTGGCGAAGCCGGGGCTGTTCGAGCACGCGCTGAGCATTGTGCGGACTTGGACTCAAGACTTGCGCGAACTCGAGGCAACTTTGCCCAAGCTGGCGAGTATTCCCACACTGTTGATGTGGGGGAGCAAGGATTTAGCGGTGGACCCTTCGTCGGCGGAGCCGCTGGCCAAATACTTTCCGAACTCCAGGTTGATCGTGTTTCCCGGCATTGGACACTTGCCTTACGAGGAATGCCCGGAGGAGTTCAATCGGGCCTTGATTGAATTTCTGACGCATGAGAAGGTTCCCGCCTGAGATAAGGAAGCGAGCCAAGCGCGCGTTTGTTGGGTCGCAAAGAGCGCGACCCTTCGGCAAGCTCAGGGCAGGCTCCTTCGCGCGGCTCGCTTGGGTCCTTCGTTCGCGCAAAGAACGCTCTCTCCCAGGATGACGATCAATTCTGATAATGACCCATCACACTTTGGATCTGTTGCGCGGGGCGCTGGTGCACTACGGGTACTGGGCCGTGGCAACGGCGTTGTTGCTGGAGAATGCGGGCGTGCCCGTGCCCGGGGAAACGGTTTTGTTGCTGGCGAGTTTTCTGGCGTACTCGGAGCGGGACCTGCAACTGGGATGGATTGTTGTGCTGGGAACGTTGGCGGCTACGGTGGGCGACAATTTAGGTTATGCGATCGGGAATTATGGCGGGCGTCCTCTGCTGGAGCGCTATCGAAACGTGTTTCGAATCCGCGACGTGGCGCTGGCGCGAGGCGAACGGCTTTTTGAACGGTATGGCTCGGTCACGATTTTATTCTCGCGATTCGTGTTCGGAATGAGAGTGATCGCGGGACCGCTGGCTGGGGTTTTGCGCATGCCGTGGGAAAGGTTCGCGGTTTTCAACTTTATCGGAGCGGGATTGTGGGTGGGTGCGATTTCGTTTGCCGGATATTTCTTTGGCGGCAGGTGGAGGGCGCTGATGTACTTCATGAAGCGCTTTGACCTGGTTTTGGCAGCGTCATTCGTGGCGGTGGTGGTTATCTTATGGTGGCGGAATCGCAAGGCGAGGTAGTCCGTAAGGTAAGCATCTTATAAGTTAACTTATGCACAGGAGGATTGCGGCGCGGCAGCTTATACTGTGCGGGTGTCGCGGGCGTACCTGCATGAAAGCGGGCACCGGGGCATTGATTTCACAGGCGGCGTCCGCGCCGGAACTCGGACGAGGAGGAACATATGAAGCGAATTGGGATGTTGAGTCTGGTGATTCTGGCAATGCTCCTGTTAACTCTGGCCTTCTCGGCGGCGGCCACTCCGAAGGCGCCGGCAGCTGCCGTGGCGGCGGCTCCAGCTAATCCCGCGGTTGCCGCTCCGGAACCGATGCCACCCCACCCGCGCGTGGAGCACGCTCTCGAGGCGTTGCGTAGCGCCCGGGAGCACATGGCGCACGCCGAGGGCGAATTCCATGGCCACCGCGACAAAGCGATCGAACATATAGACGCGGCTATCCACGAAGCTGAGATCTGCATGCGGGAACCGTAGAGGTTGAATTATGAAAACTAAGGCAGCGTCGAGAGACGCTGCCTTTTTTGTTTCCCTGTCTTAAAGAAGGAATCGGCGAAGGAATCGCGGAACGATTCACCCGGTGAGAGCTCAGTGGTTCCCCCAGGTATATCCGATAGAGACAGCCGCGCGGAATACGCTGTCGGAGTGAAACTCAAAGTTATTTTGGATGTGGTAATAGTGAATTTCCGGGCGGACAAAGAAGTTGGGCAAGTGATGCCAAAAATAATAGCGGACGCCGCCACTGAGATGTTCCATGAAGTGATTACTGCTAACGAAACAGACGCCCGCGATGGAGCCACAGTTTATTCCCGGCAGATAGAACCGGTTGCTGTCAATGCCAACGCCGGCCATTAGATCCAGGCTGAGTTTCCTGCGAATTGGCACCTGGTAGAGTGCATTGACGTCGGTAAAGATGGGGCGATAGGTTTCGTAACCATTGTAGTCAGCCTTTTTATATTTCCACGAGGTCTCGACGTTGATGCCGTAATGCTTTTTAAGACGGACGTCGACGCTCACGCTGGGATAGGTGCCGCCCTTTTCCTGGGGAGGTATGAGAGCCTCGGAAGCGGTGGTGTTCTTGAAGGCGAGAGTGGTGCCACCACCAACGGCGATGTCAACCTGTTGTTGGGAATGGGCGAGAGTGGCGAAAAGAAGAACCGTACACACGGATGCGATGGGCGCGAACCTTCTCAAATACTTCCCCCTTTGAAGTTCGTTCAGGATTTGGAATACACCCGCCGGAACGGTGGAATGGGGCGAGCCAGTCACGAACAGCCAGCCAGTGGAGAAATGCCGACGGTCGGAACTGGCTGCCCCGGAGACCTAATAGTACGACAACGGGCCGCGGCGAAAGGCCTAATCTGAACCACCGAAGGTGTACCCGACCGACGCGCTGACTCGGAACACGTTGTCGGTGTTGAACGCTCCGTTGTTGTTGATGTTGCTGTTACTTTGGATGTGGTAGTAGTGAATCTCGGGGCGGACAAAGACATGGTGATAGACGTAATAGCGGATGCCGCCGCCGAGGTGCTCCATGAAGTGATCGGTGCTGACGTAATTGGCGTAGCCGGGGGTGGAGGCTCCTGGGGCGTAGAAGCGGGTGTCGCCACTGCCGATGCCGGCCATAAGATCAAGACCAGCTTTCTTGCCCAGATGCGGCTGGTAGAGCAGGTTGAAGTCGGTCAGAATAGGGCGGTAGTTTTCTATTCCTTGGATGTAGACGCCCTGAGTAGCCCTCCAGGCGGTTTCGATGTTAACGCCTACGTGTTTTAAGAAAATCACGTCACCGCCGAGGTTGATATAGAGCCCGCCGCCTTCCGACGGGTAAGAGCCGCTGGTAGCGGAGGACGACAGGAGCGTGCCGCCGCCAAAAAAGACGTCACCTTGCTGGGCAGAGGCAAACTGGGCGAGAAACAAGAACGCGAAAAGGGGTGCGACCAAAGCTAGCTTTCTCAAGAGAACCTCCAATCGGTTGATTGCATTGCACACGGTCTATGATGCGTCCGCGAAATCATTAGGATGCAGTATGGGTTAGACGACATCATAATTTCAAGTTCCATCTAGATTCAACTCGCGAAATGCTTGTAAAGAAACGTCAATAGAGCGGTGAATTCTCCCTGACCGCCGAGCAAAGTGGTTAAACCCGCAAGCGGTTGAAAAGTTGTGCGCCGAAAGCGAAATCTGCTGCGGCGAAAAAGCATACTTCGCCCTTCTACTTCAATTTTCCGCCGCCACCAGGAGCGCGGATATGATCGAATGCGATGGGGCCTGCACCGAAGAAGATGAGACCGAAGGCCAGGGCAGCGAGCGCGAGCGGGAATTCGTAACCCCCATTGCCCATCAATCCGTTATGAAAGTGGACTTTGGCGATGGCGACGGACAAATCGATGCAAATGGCAAAAGCCGCGAAGCGGGTGAATAGGCCGATCAGCACGAGGATGCCGCCAAGAAATTCCGTGAAGGCGGAAAGATATGCGGTCCAGCCGGGGAGCCCGAGGCTGGTGACGAGTTGAACGTGGTGGTGGAGTCCGCCGAAAACTTTATGGTATCCGTGGCCGACCATGACGGCGCCCAGGGCGAGGCGCATGACGAAGAGAGCCAGGGGTTGCAAGCGATCGAGGTAGCGCAAGTTGCCTCCGGTCGAAGAATGAATAGATTACAGCAGGAGAGTGAGCGATGGAAGTGGGTCGCCATTTGCCGGCGCCCGTTTGCAGCGATTCTTTCGTTCCTACATGACGGAGGCATCTCCCGAGAGGGGAATACGGCAACGCCACGATTGAATCGAGATAGCTAGAATCATTTGCGCGAGTTGCAAACTTCTGGTAAGTTTCTTTCGCCTAAAGATGCGGGTCGCCGGTAGCGTCTAATCGCGACGGTTCTCGCGGATCTTGTAGGCCTTCCCCTCTGGCTCAGGAAATAATTTTGAATGGTGCGCGCGGAATCGGCGAGCTTCGTGTTTATGGTAGATGGAATCCGGAGCCAGCATCGGGCTGCGGATTTGGGGACGTCATTTTTTGTGGATGAAAGCGGCGGTAAGAAAGTTCAGACGCTCAGGAGGCCGTAATGGATCGCATTTTGAAGAGTGAAAGAATGTTGCAGAAGTGGGTAATGCTTCTGCTGTTGATGGCGGTTCCAGCTCTGGCCTGGGGCCAGAAGAAGACGAGCGCGCCTGCTCCTAAGGCTGCGCCACAGAAGAGCGCGCCCGCTAAAGCGGCGCCTTCCCATGCTGCAACGCAGTCACATAGTTCAACCCAGTCACATGGTTCAGCGCCCTCGCATGCGACAACAGGCGGGACGCACACGACGACCGGGGGGACGCACGCTGCGACGGGTGGGACGCACGCTGCGACGGGTGGCACACACACGACCGCGGGCGGCACACACACGACCACGGGCGGGACGCACGCCGCAACGGGCGGTACACACACAACGACGGGCGGCACGCATGCCGCGACGGGGGGGACGCACGCCGCGACGGGTGGCACACACACGACCACAGGCGGTACACACACAACGACGGGGGGGACGCACGCTGCGACAGGTGCGACACGTCCGGCGGCGGGTGGGACGCATGGCGCGGCAGGTGGTACGCACACGGCTGCGACGGCGAGCCATGGCAGCGCGAGTCATCCGGCAGGAACCAAGAGCGTCAGTCTGAAGGGTGGAGGATCGGCGACTGTTCGCGCCAACGGGTCGGTGCGTTCGATCGATCGTGGCGGCATGCATATTGAACATGGAGTCCACGGTGGGAGCAGGGTTGTGGGTGAACACAACGGGGCGCGGGTCGTGAACACTGGAAGGCATGGCGGTTACGTGCAGCGCGCGTACGTCACGCGCGGCGGGCATGCCTACTACTCGCGGACTTTCTATGCCGGAGGTCGCTACCATGTTGGGCTTTACCGCGGCTACGGCTGGGGCGGACATATGTACTACGGCTATTACCCAGGCGTCTGGTACCATCCGGGATTTTATGGATGGGGCTGGCATCCCTGGGGAGCTCCGATTGCCTGGGGCATTGGGGCTTGGGGGTGGGGAGGAGCGCCGTGGTGGGGATTCTATGGCGGATGGTGGAATCCTTATCCTGTGTATGCTGCGCCCTACTACTGGCTGACGGATTATCTGATCTCGCAGCAGTTGCAAGCGGCGTACGCGGCTCGAGCTGAGGACAATGCGGACGCCATGGCGGCGGATGCGGCAGCCAGCGGCGGCGGCGGAGATCCGGGTCCGGCCGCGGCTTCGGGCCCGGTGGCGCTGACTCCCGAGGTGAAGGAAGCAATTGCGCAGGAAGTGAAAGCGCAATTGGCGGCGCAGCAGACGCAGGCCGGCCAGGATTCGGGCGGACAAGCGTCGGCAGCTCCGGCGTCTACCAGCGATACTCCGCCTCCGGCACTGGATCCGGCGCAACGCACGTTTGTGGTGGATTCCGATGTCAGCGTGGTGGCCAACGGTCAGGAATGCGGGTTGACGTCGGGCGACGTGATTACGCGCTTGACGGACACTCCGGACGCAGACCAGAACGTGACGGCCAGCGTGGCGGCGACCAAGAAAGGCGACTGTGCGTCGGGCTCAACCGTTGCCGTGAAAGTGGATGATTTGCAGGAGATGTACAACCACTTCCAGGAGAACATCACCAACGGCATGGGTGAACTGGCGAAGAAGCAAGGGACGGGCGGTATGCCGGCGGCGCCGGATACAGGCACGCAGGCGGGAGCGGTGACGCCTCCGCCACCCGATACGACCGCGGCCAAAACGTTGCAAGACCAGCAAGCTGCCGCCGATCAGGCGGAGGCAGACGCCAAGCAATCGGCGGCTGGAGGAGGTTTATAGCCCGAACGCTGACTGAGAGCGTTTGGGTTTGAACAATCCAGGTGACGGGAGCGCCGGAAGACGGCGCTCCCGTTGCTCATGCTGGCGTTTCCGGTTAGGAACTCGCTGATTCAGGATGCGGTTGATAGTTGTCGATATGGTTGTCGATCATGGTTTCGATTGATGAGGTTTGAAAAAGAGGTTTGCAAAAAGGCTAACTTGGGGGCTTTCATGGCGCAGAAATTCGACGGTCTAATTCCAGGAATTGTGCTTCTGGCGGCAACAATTTTTCCGTGCTCGATGGCCAACGCTCAGGCGCCAGTCTCGATTCAGGAACAACTCACTGCGCAATACAAGCTGGTGAAGATGGGATCGGACACTAGCGGATATTCGGTAGTGGAAAAGGGCACACTGTTGGCCATCCAAAAAGGCGGAATCCTATCCGTGCCTTACGGGGATCAGAATGTTCTCAACAACAAGTACGAAGGTGGGACAATTCATGCTCCCGGTGGGCTTTCGTTGATGGGGCGAAAATCCATCATGGGAAAATTTGGCAAGGAACAGACGACCCATCTGTTTGCCGTGGGCGACAAAGTCTATCCCATGAAGATCGACGTGAACGTTGCGAAAGACACTGTCACTCTTGAAATTGTAGCCTGCGACACCTGCAACAAGACCGATCCGCCGACCTACAACAAGGCGAATGTAGTTTTCCAGTTCCCGAAGGGCTCGTTAGCGACGGGGAGTGCCGGATGGGGTGGAAGACACGATTGGGCAAGTGCTCTCCATCAGCAACGACGATCAAGGTGGGCAACAGCAGGGCGGGGACCAGGGTGCTCAGCAGCAGGGCGGCCAGCAGCAAGGCGCTGCAGATCAAGGTCAACAGCAGCAAGCGGATCAACCGGCGGCTGAGCCGGTGAGCATTGAGAAGGGAATGACCACGGATCAGGTCGAGGCGGCCATGGGCAAACCGGATAAGAAAGTAACGCTGGGGACGAAGCAGATTTATTACTACAAGGACATGAAGGTGATTTTTCTGAGCGGGAAAGTGAGCGACGTGCAGTAGAGCATCGGAGTAACGGTTGGGGGCAAAAGCCAAGAATATCAGGACTCGGGGGCCGAAAGCTGCCGCATAGCAGGGCATTGACAGCCGTCGGCCCGTGTTGGGACGGGGCACGGCGCAGGGGCGACCACAAGCCTAGTCACCGGAGCCCGTCAGCGGCACGGTTTGCGGACTGCCGCCGCCGTTATCAACGAGCCCGAGGATAGCGTTGCGAGCGCCTGATTTAATCGGGTCGAATACTACAGTGACTACGCAGTTCGCGCCGGCGTTCAAGGATGGCGGACAATTGTTGGTCTGAGAAAAGTCCCGGTAGTTGGTGCCCCCGACGTAAATCTGAGTTAGGCTCAACGCCGCCGTGCCTTGATTCGACACCGTAACCGTCTGCGGCGCGCTCGCCGTTCCCGCCTTCTGGTTGCCAAAGGCGAGCTTCGCCGGAGCCAGCTTTACGACAGTCCCAGTCCCCGAAACCTCGATCACCTGCGGTTTGGACGATGCGCTGTCGGAGATGGTTAAAGTGCCAGACACGGTGTTGGTAGTTTCTGGTTTGAAGGTTATTTCGATCTTGCAATTCGCGCCAGCCGCAACGCTTTTGCCGCAAGTATTCGTCTGATGGAAAGAGCTGGTGATCTTCATCGAACCAATTGACAGGGGTTGCGGGCCGGCGTTCGTGAGGGTCACAGTTTGTGCAGGACTGGCAACGCCCATCAACTGGCTGGGGAAATTAATCGGGGCGTTGGGCGAGAAGCGCACCGCGCCTGTATTCAGAAGGGCAATCGAGTCGCCACCGTAGTCGGCTACGAAGAGGTCGGTCTTGTGATCTCCATTGAGGTCTGCCGCCCCGACGAACCTTGCTTCGCTTCCTTCTGGATAAAACGTGGGCGAGCGGAATGTTCCGTCGCCGTTCCCTAAGAGGACGTTTACACCCGCGGGGAAGCTCAGCTCGGTTACGGCCAGGTCTGGCTTTCCGTCGCCGTTGAAATCGGCCGTGAGCAGCGCTTCGCATTCGACCAGATCTAGCGTTGTTCCCTCCGCGAATGTTCCGTCGCCGTTTCCCAGCAGGATGGTTGTCCCACCATATAGGGTCGCAACAGCAAGGTCCAACTTGCCATTCCTGCGGAAATCGGCAACTGTCGCTGCGGTGGGGAACGATCCAACCGGATAGATCTGGCTAGATGAAAACGTACCATCGCCGTTACCCAGCATAATTTCGACCTGGCTGATCGACCCGAATTGCTCTCCGACAGCGATATCAAGCTTCCCATCGCCATTGAAATCGCCGATTCCAACGGCCGCAGGAGAGTATAACGGCGTCGTGTCAATGGGCGTGGGATTGAAGGTGCCGTCGCCATTGCCCAGGAAAACGCCGACGTATACGCAACTGCCGCTGAAGGTCACCAACAGATCGAGCTTGTGGTCATTGGTGAAGTCTCCCGTGGCTACGAAGATCGGGATGCAGGGCGTTGTGTACAGCACGGGAGTTTGGAACGTTCCGTCGCCGTTTCCTATCAGGATGTGGATGCCGTTTAGATCGGCGACCGCTAAGTCGAGCTTGCCGTCCCCGTTGAAGTCGGCGGCAGTTACGTAGATGGTGCCAACACCACTAAGATAATTTTGAGGTGCTCCGAAAGTCCCATCGCCATTTCCGAGGAAAATCTGCAGGCTGGCATCCGCGGCTGCGAAGTCGATCTTTCCGTCGCGATTAAAATCCCCGAGTGCCAGCGCGGAGAGCGTCGAGCCGGTCGATGTCGTCGACCGGGTCTCGAACTGCGCTGACGCATGTAGGGTGATCATCGCCGCCACAGCGGAGAGCGCCGCAAGCTTTAAGAATTTCTGCACTCTGGCCACCACCTCGAGCTTTTATTAAGTGAGAGCATACCATTAAAAGGCCCGCTGGATTTTTGGACTACGCTCGTCAGACCTCGCAGATAAATGCGCGGCTTAGTAATGGCACGTCCGGATTTTGCGCAGACGGAGGAAGCGCAGGGGCGGGCGCACTCGCTTATTCTATTGCTGACTACAACGACAGCAATGGATCGGCGCTCTATGCCGACTTGGACGATGCCGAAATGACCTCCGGCCCGGCGTTCGGCGATATCCGATTGGGATGTCAAGTCCCCGGTCCCCCTGTTGTGGGCTCGATCTGCTCAAGCGCGCAATTCGGATGTTCCTCAGGCACCACAAACTGGGGTGACCCGTTTCCCTATATCGCCCCCTACGATACTCAGGTTAGGACGTGGACTAACGACCCCACCTGCGCTAGTAGTGCCGGCACTTCAGGATCGTCTAATTCAAGGTGGTTGGCGATGAGCATCGTGAATGGCACCAGCGGCACCTTCACGTATAGCGGCATGGGCATGGCCGGTTTGGCTCTGCGCAAGCTCCGTGCCGAGTAGCTGCACGCACAGCAACCCTTGCCCGAACAACAGCTCCGCTGAGGGCAACGTTTTCTTCAATCAGATCACGAGCTCGTCGCAGGCGCGCGGGTACAAACTCACGGGCATCATAAACTGTCAAGGCCAAGAAGGCGTCTTGGACGGGTCGGATCCCGATCCCGGAGGACTTAGCGGAGAACAGGCGATCGTGGCTCATGTGCAGCAGCAGTGCAAGCATCCCTCACCGCCTTAGACGGAAAGACGGGAAAACCTGTAGACGGATGTTTACGGGTTTCCGCAACAGGGGGCTGGCCCAGCCGTACTCTAACACGGCACGGGATGCCCCCCGTGGCAATTTCACGGGTGGGCTGAAATGCGGCCGTCCATGAAACGCAGCGTTGACGCTGGAGCGTTTCCGTCATTACGCCTACGACGAGCGCGAACCGGTCCTGGTCAACGAGACCCGAGGGGCTGAGCTGCGCATCCGCGGAATCTCTTGATGCCGTCAGCATCGTAACCCACCCGTGAAACTGCCACGGGTGGGACATCCCTTGGCGTGGTACTCGCAGATTAAGCTCCGCCAATTCAGCGACTTGAGCCAGCGATATAGTACCTCCGTACCGTCTCTAGTACTTCGGTTACCGCCTTTGAAGTGACTGGCCTCTATTCGAGTGACTACCGCTACTAATCAACGCCATCTCGATCCATACCACAACATATAGACATCGCGCTAAATCGCCGATTCTCTCCTTTCCAGAAAACCCTCAAAAAACCCAGCAAAAGCAGGAAATTCGCTTGGAGGCGGGGTTTTTCCGGGCTGATATATGCTCGGGACACCGAAAGCTCCCGGACAGTCATGGCGGCAGGTACATGTATCAAGGTAAGTCGCGGACCGAACGAGTCTGACGTAAGGTCATGGCGGAGAGCTAAGGAAACAGGGCAAGGAGATATGGCCGACTCGCGGGAAGTGATGAACATTCGCCAGGCGTCGCAATACCTGGGAGTGAGTCCGGACACGCTCTACAAGTACGTTGGGGAACAGAGTATTCCGGCATTCAAATTGGGTAACCGGTGGCGCTTCAAGAAATCGCGGCTGGACCAGTGGATGGAAGAGAAGTCGAGCCAAATGGAATCGGGAGCGAAACGTAAACCGAAGGCGGCGGGGAAAGCTGCCGGGCAGAGTTAAATCAAAACCGTCGCGGGCGAGGGCGCCCGCGCCACACAAACAAAGGCGGGCACATGTTTGGAATGGGATCGAAGACGATTGTAGGTCTGGATGTGGGCTCTTCCAGCATTAAGGCCGTGGAGCTGAAAAAGAAGGGTGGGCAGATCGAAGTGGCGCACCTGGGACTGGAAGCGCTGGCCTCGGACATCGTAGTGGATTCGATGATCGTGGACTCGGGAACGGTATCGAGCGCGATTTCGAAGTTGTTTGCCGACTGCTTGATCAAAACCAAGGCGGTGGCCACGGCGGTGAGCGGACACTCGGTGATCGTCAAGAAGATCTCGCTGCCTTCGATGAGCGATCAGGAATTGGCGGAGACTATCGAGAAAGAAGCCGCCCAGCACATTCCTTTCGACCTGGCGGACGTCAGTCTCGACTACCAGATTCTGTCGGAGGAGGCGGGCAGCCCGCAGATGGACGTGCTTCTGGTGGCCGTCAAGAAGGACAAGATTCTGAACTACACCAACGTACTCTCGATGTCGGGACGCACCCCCGCTATTGTGGACATCGATGCGCTGGCTTTGCAGAATTGCTACGAGTACAACTACCAGCCGGCGCCGGGCCAGGTGGTGGCGCTGCTCAACCTGGGCGCCAGCGTGATGAACATCAACATTGTGAAAGGCACGACGCCGCTGTTCCCCCGCGACGTCAGCGTGGGCGGGCACCAGTATACGGATTCGCTGCAGAAAGAACTTGACCTGAACTTCGAGGACGCGGAGAAGCTGAAGCTGGGCGAGAAGGTCGGGACGGTGAGCGAGGATGCGAAGGCGCCGATTTTGCAGCAGGTGACCGAGATCATCGTGCTGGAAATTCAGAAGACGTTCGATTTCTTCCGGGCCAGCGCGGCGGGCGAGCACATCGAGAAGATTTATCTGGCGGGTGGTTCGGCCAAGGTGCCGGGATTGATGGAAGCGTTGCGGCAGGAATTTTCCATGCCGGTGGAGTTGTTGAATCCATTCCAGCGCGTAGTGCCACCGGCGGACGGCCCCGGGGCCGAACTGGTGGAGCAGAATCCGGGCCAACTGGCGGTGGCGGTGGGTTTGGCTTTGAGGAGCTTTGAATCCCTATGATCAAAATCAATCTGCTGGAATCCTCCAAGGGGAAAAACAAGCGCGGCGGCAGTAACGCGCCGGCGATGCCCACGATGGAAATGGGCGACATGGGATCGCCCAAACTGAAGGTGCTGGTGGTGCTGCTGCTCGGGGGGTTGGTGAATTTTGGCTACTGGTACCGGTTGGACAGCCAGGGTAAGGCGATCGCGGTGCAAATGCAACGTGCCGAACAAAGAAACCGCGAGCTCAGCGATGTGAAAGCGCGCTATCTGGAACGGCAGACCCAGGCCAACAATTACAAGCGGCGGGTGGACGTGATCGATTCACTGCGCGCCGGACAGGCTGGCCCGGTGAACCTGCTGGCCATGCTGGGTGAGACGGTGAACGGAACCGAAGCAGTGTGGTTGAGGAGCATGGACGATACGGGCCCAAGCGTGAGTCTGGAAGGCACCGCGCTGAGTACGGATGCGGTAGCCAACTTGATCGCCAATCTGCAGAAGACAGGTTTCTTCAAGACGGTGGAGATCAAGGAAACTTTCCAGGACGATCAGATCAAGGACATGCAGGCGTTCCAGTTCACGCTGACCTGCGAGAAGGGAAAGTCGTAGAGGCGGACCTATGGCGATGAATTTCAACGAACTGTCGGGCCTGAAGCAATGGGGAGCGGTCATCCTGGGGGGAGCGCTGGTAACCACAGCACTGTACTTCACGGTGTTCAAGAACCAGAGCGATAAGAACACGGCGGCGCAACATGCAGTACAAGACAAAGTTCGGGAGAACAACGAACTTGAGTCTTACCGTCCCAAGCTAAAGGACATGGAGCGCCAGCTGGCCAACTTGAAACAGCAGTTGGAGATTGAGGCGCGCATCGTTCCAGACGAGAAGCAAGTGGATGGCTTTATAGAAAGCCTGGACAGCGAAGCGCTGAAGGCGGGCGTGGAATTGCGCCGCTATACGGCCAAGCCGGTCGTAGCCAAGGATTACTACTCCGAGCTTCCCTTCGACCTGGAGTTGGACGGGCCGTATTACTCGATGCTGAACTTCTTTGATCGGGTGGGCAAGCTGGAGCGCATCGTGAACGTCAGCGGGCTGCTGGTCTCGAATACCAAGAATCCGCAGGGGGCGAAGGCCAAACACACGTACCAGTACGCGCCGAATGAGAGCGTAGTGGCGACATTTACCGCCACAACTTTCTTCAGTCACGATTTGGGCGTACCCGCGGCAGTGCCCGGGGCAAAGCCCGCAACCGCGGGCGTGAGCAAATAGGAATCGCTATGAAGAAACTAACGATAACGACAAGCATTCTGGCAGTGGGAATGATGACGGGCGGACTGTGGGCACAGAATCCGAACATCATTAACAAGGTGCAGGACACCATGAACGCGGTGCAGCAGAAGAAGACGGATGACTCCAACGCCGCGCTGGGGATAACGGGAGCGCCGTCGGCGAAACCGGCTGCGGGCGCTCCGGCGAAACCGGCAGCGCTGGTTCCAGTGTCGGCCAAGGCAGCGCCGGTCGGGGTCAAGAACACTCCCGCTCCGGTAACTGCGGTCGCGAAACCGCGCACCGCAGCAGTAGTCAAAAAGTCAGTGGCCAAAAAGACAGTGGCAGCGCATCCGGTGATTGCGGCTAAAGAGACCAAGGCGGCGAAGGCTGTTGCCCCGACTAAGACTGCGGCGGATGCCAAGCCGGCAGAGGTCGGCAAGAGCGCCGATGCCGCTAAGGCGCCCAAGCCCGAAGAAAAGAAATGGGCGATGAGCGGGAAACGCGATCCCTTCTTCAGTCCGGTGGTGCAGGAGCCGTCCGGTTCCGGTTGCTCGACGGGGAAAAAGTGTCTGGAGATTGGGCAGATTAATTTGCGTGGCGTGGTCAAGTCGGAGGGCGGCTTTATCGCCGTAGTGACCAACAGCCTGAACAAGGC
Organism: uncultured Acidobacteriaceae bacterium; assembly: GCA_963818865.1. GTDB lineage: Bacteria > Acidobacteriota > Terriglobia > Terriglobales > Acidobacteriaceae > Sulfotelmatobacter. The sequence goes on along the minus strand of CAWFTQ010000004.1, from coordinate 407,572 downwards.
ATATTTCCTGCGGGAGAACGATCCGGTGTTCAACGGGTACGTAGTGAGAATTACCGGCGACACGGTGGTATTCCAGGAAACAGTGCAGGACAAGCTGGGCAAAGCACTGACCCGGGAAGTGACGAAGAAGATTTTCACGCCGGCGGTTTAGCGTGGGCAACGGTGCTCCGGGAAGCCGGAACATCAACAAAATCGAGTTCCAGTAAGGACACGCGGGGCAGACCCGCGAGTTGGGGAGAAGCGAAATGCGAAAGCAACTGCTGAGTGTAATCCTACCGCTGATGCTGCTGGGGCTGATGGCTTCAGCCGCAGAGACGCCGGTGTTACAGGCGGCGAGCCAGCGAAACGAACTGCAGCGAGTGAACGTGGTTCGCGGCACGGACGAGATCCGGGTCGAGATCAGCGCTCGTGGCGCGGTGACGCCCAAGCTAAGCACGGCGGATTCGCCGGCGCGTCTGATCGTAGATTTGCCGGGCACCGTCATGGTGTCAGGGCAGAGCCGCATCAGCGTAGGCAGCGCGGGCGTGAAGGGAGTGCGCATCGGCATGGATGGCCAGACGCCTCCAACCACTCGCGTGGTGGTCGATCTGGAGCACGCCTGCCGCTACGAGTTGACTCCGTCGGCCGACGGAAAGCTGGTGTTGACTCTGCACACGCAGTCCACGGCAGCGGCGAGCACAAGCGTTCCCAAGAGGACGGTAGCCGGAACTTCTCCGGTGGCGAAATCAGCTATGTCCCCGTTCTCTCCACGAGTGATAGCGGTGAAGGCGGAGCCTACAAAAGAAGTGACGGCGAACTTGCCTCCGGCGATCGATTCGGTCATCCCGAAGGCAACGGCGGTGAGCGCCGTACCGGGTAGCCAAAAACCTCAGCCGGCATCGACCAGTGATTTTGTATTCGTAGAGCCCACCTACGTGGCCAAAGCGAATACCGCAGATACGGCGATTGAGCCCGCTGGGCGCGCCCAGGAAGCGGCGGCGAAGTTTGCCGACAAAACAGCTCCTGAACTGTTGCCGGTAAGTGCGAACGCGGCGCAGGCAACGCAGAGCGTTTCTTCCAGCACGGGCATCCAGCCGGCCGTCAATCTTGCGGCCGAGCAGAAGTCGCAAGCTGGACAGCAACCGGCCGCGGCTGGCCCCAAGTACACCGGCGAACCAATTTCGGTGAACTTGAAGGATGTGGATCTGAAAGATTTCTTCCGTCTGATTCACGAGATCAGCGGCTTGAACGTGGTGCTGGATCCCAATGTTCATGGCACCTTGACGGTTGTGTTGGACGATGTGCCGTGGGATCAGGCGCTGGACATCGTGCTCAAGAATAACGACCTGGCCCGGGAACTGGAAGGCAACGTCCTGCGCATCGCCACGGTTGAGACTCTTAAAAAAGAAGCGGACGGACGGCGCGCCCAAATAGAGGCGGAAGCGATGGCCGTGGAGAAAGTTTCCATCACGCGCTTCCTGAGCTACGCCCATGCCAAGGATGTAATGATCACGGTGAAGAAGTTCCTTTCGCAGCGCGGTGACGTGGTGGCGGATGAACGTACCAATGCCATCATCGTCAACGATATTCCGAAAGTGATTCCCATCGTCGACCGCCTGCTGACGCAGCTCGACCGCAAGACGCAGGAAGTGGAAATCGAAGCGCGGGTAGTGGCAGCGACGCGGCAGTTTGCCCGCGACATCGGCACGCAGCTTGGCTTTGGCTGGGGCGACGGACACAGCGCAATCGGTGGAAACTCCACAGCAGGCCTTTCGCCCACCACGGTTGGCAGCTTGACTCCGGGCTACATCACTGTGCCGAGCACAGGCTCGACCCCGGGATCGACTATTCCTTTGTTCTCCAATCTGGGTTCGACCTCACCCACCAGCGGCTTGACGTTCTTGAACGCCAGCAACACGGTGCGAATCGATGCGGTGCTTTCGATGGCCGAGTCGCGCGGCTTGCTTAAGGTTCTGTCACGGCCTCGTGTGGTGACACAAAATAATATTCAAGCCCTGGTGAAGCAGGGTGTGCGCGTACCCATCGTGACGCAGGCGCAGTTGGGCGGTCCGCCGACCGTGACCTACGTGGATGCGTTCCTGCGCTTGACGGTGACGCCACAGATCACTTCGGAAAATACCATCTTCCTGAACGTGGACGTGGAGAACACCACTCCGAACTTCGGTCAGGAAGTGCAGGGCAACCCCGAGTTGATTACGCAGCAGGCGACCACGCAGGTGCTGGTGACCGACGGAGGTACGGTGGTGATCGGTGGCGTGATTCAGACGCAGAACTCGATCAACATCGATCAGGTGCCAGTGCTGGGAAATATCCCGCTGCTGGGCAACCTGTTCAAACACACGCAGGTGAATACCTCGAACCAGGAATTGATCTTCTTCATCACGCCGCGAATCATTCAGACGTAGACAGCGTCAGTAGCAGCGCTAAGTTGAAGATTTGAAGCCGCCGGCCTGAAGAATCTGTCAGGGCCGGCGGTTTTGTTTTTAGATCAGTACCCAGTACCTAGTACTTGGTACCGAGCGACCGCTGCGCTGAGATGGAGTCAACTTGGTAGGCTAGTTTGATTTTGAGACGGCTGGCAGACGGGGCATACCAGGGATTTTCCTGGGTGGCTTCTTTTGGGAGTTTTTGCGAATAGGTTCGAGGTCACCCACTACCGTCAACTCTAGGTATTAGGTACTCGGTACTTCTCTCCTGTTAAACTCAGCAGGAATGAACTTCCTCGGTCGCCAAGAGAAACTGCGGGAACATCTTGCCACCACCCGATTCGATGCGCTGCTAATCAGCCATCTTCCCAACATCCGATATCTCTGCGGGTTCACCGGCAGCGCGGGATTCCTGCTGGTAGAGGAAAGCGGCAGCGTCTTCTTCACGGACGTGCGTTATGACACGCAGGGGCGCGCGGAGGTAAAGGGCGCGAAAGTGATCATTGCCCGCAAGGCGGTGTTGGGCGCACTGGCGGAGTGGGTGGGAGCGCGCAGGAAAAAATCGAAAGGCTGGAGCATTGGAATTGAATCCGAACACATGACCGTGGCGGAGAAAAAAAAGTTGGCGGACCTGCTGCCAACCAGAGCGCGGCTACGGGATGCGAGCGCGATAGTGGAGCGGGCACGAATGGTGAAGGATCCGGAGGAGTTAAGAAATATTCGCGCGGCAGTGCACTTGGGAGCGAGCTTGTTCGCCCGCGCGCTCGAGGTGTTGCGTCCGGGAGTAAAAGAGACTGACGTAGCGGCGGAGATGGAGCACGCGGCGCGCCGGGCCGGGGCGCAAGAGATGTCTTTTCCTACGATCATCGCTTCCGGGGCGAGATCGGCGTTGCCTCACGGGCGCGCTTCGGAGCAAGCCATTGCGCCCGGCGGATTCGTGGTCTGCGATTTCGGTGTTATACTCGCAGGTTATTGTTCGGACCAAACCCGCACCGTATGGGTGGGGAACGGCTCGAATGCGGCGCCAGAAGATGTGCGCCATGCCTATGAATCGGTGAGGGAGGCGCAGCAGGCAGCAATCGCGGCTGTGCGCCCTGGAATCAAAGTGGCGGAGGTGGACGAGGCCGCGCGTAAGGTATTAAGCGGAGCTGGCCTGGGACGCTATTTCACGCATTCCACGGGGCATGGCGTGGGGCTCGAAATCCACGAAGCGCCGAGAGTGGCGGCCGGCCAGAAAGAAGTACTGCGGTCCGGCATGGTCATCACCATTGAGCCGGGAGTATACTTCCCCGGCAAATGGGGCGTAAGGATCGAGGACATGGTGGCTGTCAGCGACACCGGCTGTGAGGTGCTGACTCCCACCAGCAAAGACTTCCTAGCGGTTTAAGTCTTTAAGATGTAAGCATGTTAATTGGAGCAATTCGTTCAGAGCGCCCGGCTGTTGCCGGGTTGGGTGCTGCTCGGAATGGCAAACGGTCCTACTTTTCATCCGAATGAATCAAAAAGAGCTGAAGGAACTCATTGAGTTCTTAATCGAAAAAGACATTGCCGAGTTCGAACTAGAGCGCGGCGATGTCAAAGTGAAGATAAAGCGGGCGGGACAGCACACCGTGGTGCAAGCGCGCGCGGAAGTGCCCTACATGGCCGTGTCGGTGCCGCAGACGGGCCAGCCAGCGATCGCCGTTTCTCCTGCAACAGCCTCCTCAGCAGCGGTCGAATCCGTGCCCGCGCTGGAAGAAAACCTGCACGTCGTGAAATCCCCGATTGTGGGGACCTTGTATGAAGCCCCGTCGCCGGGAGCTCCGCCTTTCGTTAAGGTGGGGGATACGGTGGAGGTAGGGCAGGTGCTGTGCATCGTCGAGGCGATGAAACTTCTGAATGAGATTGAATCGGATGTGGCGGGCGAGATCGTGAAAAAGATGGGAAGCAACGGTCAGCCCATCGAATACGGGCAGGAGCTGTTCGCGATCCGGCCGAAGAAGTGAGACGTGTGAGAATTACTTTGTAAAAACCAGGCGCGCTTTTCGCGCGCCTTTTTGCGTCTGACGAGGGGAAGTGAGGAGCCGATTACGCCCGGCTGACAGCCGGGGGCGGCTGACCCACATGATCTAAATGTTCAAGAAGATATTGATTGCAAATCGCGGAGAGATTGCGCTGCGCGTCATCTGTGCGTGCAAGGAGCTGGGCATCCGCACAGTTGCCATTTACAGCGAGGCCGACCGTCATTCCTTGCCGGTGCGTTTTGCGGACGAAGCCATCTGCATTGGGCCACCGCAATTGGCATTGAGCTATCTGAACATTCCAGCGGTGATCAGCGCGGCGGAGATCGCGAACGTAGACGCGGTGCATCCTGGTTACGGGTTGCTGGCGGAGAATGCCAACTTTGCGGAGGTGTGCGAGACCAGTGGGATCAAGTTCATCGGGCCGCGGCCGGAAGTGACCCGGCTGATGGGGGAAAAAGAGAAGGCGCGCGCCGCCATGAAACGGGCGGGAGTACCGATTCTGCCGGGCTCGGATGGAATTATTGCCTCCGATGGCGAAGCGGTGGAGTGGGCGCGGCAAGTCGGTTTTCCGGTGATTGTGAAGGCGTCGGCGGGCGGCGGTGGGCGCGGAATGCGCATTGTGCGCAACGAAGAAGAGCTGCCGGGATTATTCCGGGCGGCGCAGTCGGAGGCGGCGGGGGCGTTCGGCAACGGCGACTTGTACATGGAGAAATATGTCGAGCATCCCCGGCACATCGAGTTTCAGGTGTTGGCGGATGAGCATGGCAAGGTGGTGAGCCTGGGGGAGAGAGAATGTTCGATCCAGCGGCGGCACCAGAAGCTGCTGGAAGAATCGCCGTCGACCCAAGTCACTCCCGAGTTGCGTGACCAGATCGGCGCGGTGTTGTGCCAGTCGCTGGCGGAGATCGGCTACACCAATGCGGGGACGATCGAGTTCTTGATGGACCAGGACCGCCGGCTGCACTTCATCGAAATGAACACGCGCATCCAGGTAGAGCATCCGGTGACGGAGATGGTGACCGATGTGGATCTGGTGAAGAGCCAGATCATGATTGCGGCCGGGGCCCACATGCGAGACGTGCTGCAGGGGCCGATTGTGCACCGCGGGCATGCCATCGAGTGCAGAATTAACGCGGAACACCCCGAGAAGTTCACGCCGTCGGCGGGGAAAATTACGTCGTTTCATCCGCCGGGCGGAACTGGAGTGCGCGTGGATACGGCAGCCTATGCGGAGGGCGTGATTCCGCCGTATTACGACTCGCTGATTGCGAAGTTGATCGTGCGCGGGAAGGACCGCAATGAGGCGGTATCGCGGATGATGCGGGCGCTGGAAATGTTTATCGTCGAAGGGGTGTACACGACGATTCCGCTGCACCGGAAGATTCTTGCCGATCCGGACTTTCGCGCCGGGAAATTTGATACGGGATTTATCGAGCGATTCCTGGCAGCCAACAAAAAGGATTCGGCCGCGTGATCGTCCTGCCGCGGCTTTATCCCATTGTGGACTCGGTGGGCTTCCTGAAAACTGAAGACTTGGTTAGCTTTGCCAAGGAACTGATTGCCGGGGGCTGCACCGTCCTGCAATACCGCAACAAAAATGGGAGCGGTGGCGAGATGCTTCGGCAAGCGTTGGCTTTAAAGATAAACGCGCTCGGCAACGTCAAGCTAATCATGAATGACCGCGCTGACTTGTGCCTGGCGGCGGAGTTCGGAGGTGTCCATGTGGGGCAGGATGATCTTCCGCCATCCTCGGTGCGGAGGATTATCGGGCCGGAGCGGTGGTTGGGAGTTTCAACCCACAATCCGGAGCAATTGCAGCAAGCGGATCGAACGTCGGCAGATTACCTCGCCATCGGTCCCGTGTTTTTGACTTCCAGCAAGGAGAATCCCGACCCAGTCGTTGGACTCGAAGGAGTGCGCCGGGCGCGGCTCTTGACGTGTAAACCTCTGGTCGCGATTGGAGGGATCACGCGGGCCAATGCGGCGTCGGTGATTGAAGCCGGAGCCGATTCGGTGGCGGTGATATCTGATTTGTTACGAGAGCCGCGGAAATCAGCAGAGGAATTTTTTCGCGTCTTGAGGTAAAGTCAGTTGACCTTGTGGGTTAGCCTATTGACTAGCCGCTCGGGCCGGCGGGACGCCGGCGCTACTGGAGGGATCCTGAGTACACCGACCACGCGGCCGACTGCAGCGAGCGATTGGGAAATTCATAGCCATCAGGATAAGGAGTTGGTTAAGGGCCTCGGGCTGACCAGCGCCACTATGCTGGTGATGGGGTCGATGATCGGCTCCGGCATCTTTATTGTTTCGGCGGAGATTGCCCGCGAAGTGGATTCTCCCGCGTTGCTGATCGGCGCGTGGGCGGTAGCGGGGTTCATGACTATTGTTGCCGCGCTCAGCTACGGCGAGCTGGCAGCCATGATGCCGCGGGCTGGGGGGCAATACGTTTATCTGCGCGAGGCGCTGGGGCCGCTGTGGGGTTTTCTCTACGGCTGGACATTGTTCCTGGTAATTCAGACCGGGACGATTGCGGCGGTGGGCGTGGCTTTCGGTAAGTTTCTGGGCGTCTTCTTTCCCGCCGTTTCATCTTCGCATTGGATTATCCATCTCTGGAAAGTTCCACCGATTCCTCTCGGGCCCATGGTTCTCGGCAACATGGATGTGGGAATCAACACCCAGAATTTGGTCGCCATCCTGCTCGTGGTCTTTCTTTCGGTGGTGAATATCTTCGGCTTGAAAACTGGAGCGCTGATCCAGAATGTGTTTACCGCAGCCAAGGTTTCGGCGCTGCTGGGACTTGCGTTGTTCGGATTTGCGCTGGGGCGGAATGCGCAGGCGCTGGCTACTAACTTCAGTGGGCATTTCTGGCGGAACGCGGGACTGGGCGCGCAGCACGCCGTTCAGGTAGGAGTGGGCGGACCGATAGTGATGGTCGGCACGCTGACGATTCTGGCGGTGGCGCAGGTAGGCTCGCTGTTCTCCGCGGATGCCTGGAACAACGTGACCTTCACCGCAGGGGAAGTAAAGAATCCCAGTCGCAATTTGCCGTTGTCGCTGGCGCTGGGCACGGGAGTGGTAATCGCGCTCTACATTGCCTGCAACTTTATCTATTTACTGGCTCTGCCGCTGGACGGGACGGCAGGCGCAGCAACGATTCTAGGACGCGGAATCAAATTTGCCGCGGAGGAACGCGTGGGTACCGCAGTGATGACGCAGATGTTCGGCGCCGCGGGCGGTCTCTTGATGGCTGGGGCCATTCTGATTTCCAGTTTCGGCTGCGCCAATGGACTGATTCTTTCCGGCGCACGCGTCTACTATGCTATGGCGAAGGACGGTCTGTTCTTCAAGAGCGTCGCCAAGCTGCATGCCAAGCATAAGACGCCGGCGGTTTCGCTGATGGTGCAGATGGTGTGGGCCTGTCTGTTGTGCGTTTCGGGCAGCTACGGTCAACTTCTCGACTATATTATTTTCGCCGTGCTGGTGTTCTACATTTTGACGATTGTCGGATTGTTTGTACTGCGGCAAACGCATCCCGACGTCGAGCGACCGTATCGCGCGGTGGGTTATCCGGTGCTGCCTGCAATTTATATTTTGATGGCTTTGTTTATCGATGTTGTACTGTTGCGCTACAAACCGCAATTCACGTGGCCGGGGCTGATTGTAGTATTGCTGGGCATCCCGGTATATTACGCGTGGTCGAAAAGCGCGGGCGCAAAGCGCGCATCGGCGTAGTTCCCAAGGAGAAAGCAAACGAATGGCAAATCTGCTGGCAACCAAGCCCCTGAACCTGTTAATGGAGGAAGCCCGCGAGACCGGCGAACACAGCCTCAAACGGACGTTGGGAGTTTTTCAACTCACCGCGCTGGGTGTGGGTGCGGTAATCGGGGCCGGCATTTTTGTAATGGTGGGACTGGGAGCACAGTACGCGGGCCCGGGGCTCACACTGTCGTTCGTTCTGTCTGGGTTTGGATGCGCCTTTGCCGGGCTGTGCTACGCCGAGTTTGCGGCTATGATTCCGCTGGCGGGCAGCGCCTACACCTACGCCTATGCCACGCTAGGCGAATTGATTGCATGGATTATCGGCTGGGATCTGACGCTGGAATACGCCATGGGCGCCAGCACAGTTTCCTCGGGTTGGTCGAACCACTTCATCGAACTGCTGAATATCTTCCACATCAAAATGCCGCTGTGGCTGGCATACGACCACTGGACAGCGTTGAAAACCGCCGAGAATATTGTTGCCCGGCAGATGGCGCAGACCGCGGATTCTACCTTGGTGCCGGGCACGCAAGCGTTCCTGGATAAAGTTAGCGCCATCATGAGCGCGCAGTCTCCCGAACTGTTGCAGCGGGGGCATGACCTGCTGGGCGCGCCGCACCTGTTTGGGATGGAGATCGGTCTGAATCTCCCGGCGTTCCTCATTGCGCTGGTGATTACAGCGATTCTCGTCCGTGGCATCAAGGAGAGCGCGCGGTTTAACACTGGGATCGTGGTGGTCAAGGTTTCGGTGGTGCTTTTTGTGATCGCGCTGGGCTCCCACTACATCAATCGCGAAAACTGGGGTACGGACTGGCACACCTATGCGCCGCACGGCTTTGCGGGAATCGGAGCGGGCGCAGCCTACATCTTCTTCGCCTACATTGGTTTCGATGCGGTCTCGACGACGGCGCAGGAGGCAAAGAATCCACAACGCGACTTGCCCATTGGCATGATCGCTTCGCTGGCCATCTGTACGGTCCTGTACATTGCCGTGGCCGGCGTGCTGACGGGGATGGTGCACTGGCAACAAATCAACATCGAGGCGCCGGTCGCCGTGGCGTTCCTGGACCGGGGTCTGACAACGGCGGCGAACATCATTACGCTGGGGGCCCTGGCGGGGTTGACAAGCGTGATGCTGGTGATGTTACTCGGCCAAACGCGAGTGCTTTACGCGATGGCCAGTGACGGCCTTTTGCCGAAGAAGTTTTTCGCGGCGGTCCACCCTAAATTCCGCACTCCCTGGAAGAATACGATTCTAGTGGGTTTGCTGGCGGCGGTGGTGGGTAGTGTGACTCCGATCGAGGATATTGGAAAGATGGTGAACATCGGCACGTTGCTGGCGTTTGTGATTGTGTCGCTTTCCGTGATGGTGTTGCGCTATACGAATCCCAGCCAGCCGCGGCCTTTCCGCACGCCGTGGGTGCCGTTGATTCCGATCCTTGGCGTGATCTCGAATGGGTACATGATGTACAAGCTGGGTTGGGTCAACTGGGCGCGGCTGGTCATCTGGCTGATCATCGGACTGGTAGTGTACTTCACTTACAGTGTGAAGCATAGCCGGGTGCAATCGCTGCAACCGGGTGCCGGGACGAAGAGCAGTGGCCAGTGATCGTTGATAAATAATCAGAGGTTCGTGTCCAGTAAGTTCGAGGGGCTCTCCGCACAGCGCGGAGGGCCTTTTTGTTTTATAGTTCGAAGAAAGCGGTCAGTGGCGAGTTGGTCAGTGCTCGGTGGTCAGCAAAGAGGCGATGTTACTCGGCCACTAGCGGGATGAAAGCAATCCGATTATGAAGATTGTCAGCGCAGAAGAGATGCGAGGCATTGACCGCGCCACCAGCGAGCGCTTTGGCGTGGCATCGCTTACGCTGATGGAAAATGCCGGCGCGGCCGTCGCGGAATATGTGCTGTCGCATCATGCTTCAGCGGAGCGCATCGTAGTTTTCTGCGGCAAGGGAAATAATGGCGGAGATGGATTCGTGGCAGGGCGGCGGCTGCGTGAACAGGGGAAGAGAGTTCAGGTTGTCCTGCTAGCGAACCCCGCCGATTTGCGGGGTGATGCCGCAGTCATGTTTGGCAAGTTGCCGGCCGCAGCCATCGTCGTACATTCCCACGAGGAGTTGAAACGTGAGGTGATGCGGCCCGCGCTGCACGGTGATTTATATCTGGATGCGGTGCTGGGCACGGGATTCAAGCCTCCGGTGAGCGGGCTTTATGCCGAAGCGATCGCAGCCATGAACGCAAGCCAGATTCCTGTGATCGCCGTCGACATTCCTTCCGGCGCAGATGCGGATGCCATGGCCGAGCAGAGTGGAACGATCGCTCGGGCTGACGCGATCGTGACTTTCACCGCGCCGCGTCCAGCGCACGTGTTCAGTTCGTTGACTTCGGGGGCGACCTTTGTGGCTGGGATTGGCTCTCCTGAAGAAGCGATTGTGTCGGGGTTGCAGCTGAATGTAATTACCGCGCGCGATATTGCGCCGTTGATCGGGCCGCGCCCTGCGGAGTCGAATAAGGGCAGCTATGGCCATGTTCTGGTGGTTGGAGGATCGCTCGGGAAGGCAGGATCGGTGGCGATGGCGGGGATGTCAGCGTTGCGCGCCGGGGCCGGCTTGTCCACTGTGGCGACGCCGAAGTCGGTATTGGGTACTGTTGCCGGATTTCATCCCGAGTTGATGACCGAGCCCTTGCCCGAGACGGATGCGGGCACGATTTCGACTAGCGCGCGAGATCGTATTGAGGGTTTCGCAAAAGGAAAAAGCGTGATCGCGATTGGGCCGGGGATTTCGCGTCATCCGCAAACCTCGGAGCTGGTACGAAATCTAGTCGCGAAACTCCAACTGCCCATGGTGGTAGATGCTGATGGCCTGAATGCATTCGAGGGCCGCACAGCCGAATTGAATGGCAAGGATCGGACGCTGGTGATCACTCCGCATCCGGGAGAGATGGCGCGGCTGGCGGGACTGAGCATTCCGGAGGTGCAAAAAGATCGATTGGGAGTGGCGCGGAAGTTCGCGCGCGAACACGAATTGATCGTTGTGCTCAAAGGGCATCGCACTCTGGTGGTGCGCCCGGATGGCGAGGCGTGGGTCAACACGACGGGCAATCCCGGAATGGCGACCGGGGGTACGGGAGACATTTTGACTGGGCTGGTCGCGGGCATGATTGCACAGCATCCGAAGGACGCGTTCGCCGCCGTGCTGGCCGCGGTGCATCTGCACGGACTTGCCGGCGATGTGATGCGCGAGAGTGTGGGGGAGCATTCGATGGTGGCGACGGATTTGCTCCGTGGACTACCGCAGGCTTTTCGGCGCACACAGAATACGGCGAAGGAAAAGTTGGTGTACTGGGGTGCGTGAATGCGTGCGCGTTTATCTCGAAGCAGGCAAGCGAATCGTTTTTCCCGAGGCTGCGGAACGCCGTGCTGCGTCGAGGATCTCCGTCACCGTGACGTTCGTTTCCAGCGATGACGGTCCATCCGCTTTCATCCCGTTCACTACCACTGCTTTCAAAAAAGATAGCGAGTTGTCGTAAGGCGCGGGCACCGCTTTGGCGGCGACTTGCTCTTCCGCGCCGCCGGCACGCCGCACCCGAATGTCGTCGCGCTTCACCGTGATTACGTATCCCGTCTGTCCGTAGACTTCCATGTCTTTGCGGTCGAATGGCCAGTTCCAGGAAGCCTGCACGATGGCCTGTGCTTTGGGATAAGTCAAGATGATGGTCGCCTCATCGTCCACGTGAGGATAGACCTCGGGTTTGATCTGCTGCGTAACGGCAGTCACTGTTTCAGGACGCTGTCCGTCCATCAACCAGGTCATCAGATCGGCGCCGTAGCAGCCAAAGTCGAAGAGCGCGCCTCCGCCGTTGAGTTTGGGGTCGGTGAGCCAACTCAAGAACTCAGGGCCGACGCCAATTTCCTTGGGTCCGCTGTGACCATCGTGGACGACGACCTTGCGCACATCGCCTAGCGCTTTCTCGTGTACAAGGTCGTACGCGGCTCGATTGCTGGCATACCAGGTCGTCTCGTAGTTCACGAGAACCTGAATCTTTCCCCGGCTGGCCGCCTTCTCGATGGCTAGCGCGTCATCCAGACTGACTGCCAAAGGTTTTTCCATCATGACGTGGACGCCGCGCCGGGCGCAGGTTTCGACTACGCGGCGATGGTCATAAGTATTCGTGTAAACGAGGACGGCTTGCGGATGGGTGCGATCGAGCATTTCGTCCAGATCTGCAAATAGCAGATTCCGGCTGAAGTTATAGCGCGTCGCGTATTGGGAAGCGAGGGCTTGGTTCGATTCGGCAATGCCAACGATTTCAATCTCCGGGCTGTGAAGCGAATGGTCGAGAAATCCCTGGACGTGTCCGTGGACGAGGCCAACGATGGCGACACGAAGGGGAATCTGATTCTGAGCAGTGGCATTCTGGCATGGAGCAGGCGGAGCAGCGTACAAAGCAAAAGCAAAAGCAAAGAGCAACACAGAAACTGAAAAGCAAAAGCTACGCATGACATTCTCCGTAATGATCGACGAGATAACAGCAACCGCCTAAAACTCCTGCAATCGTCCGGCAGGACATTGTAGCAATAGTAAACAGGAAGCTAAGTAGCCGCATTCTTAAGCACTTCGATGCCTCTGAAACAGGCCAGCAGCGCGGGAATCCGGCCATCTGCTTCCGTAATCTGTTACCTGGCCGAGGCTGGTGCGATAGTGCAATTACCTTATGACCCACTTCCCCCAAGCGCACCCAACGCGGCGCGCGGCCCGGGTGCAGCTCGGCGATTCCGTCCTGGCTGCGATCCGTTTAGAAGATGGCCGGCGCACAAAAGCAAAACTCCAATCCATTTCCGTGACCGGGGGGCTGTTGCAATTACAGCATCCTCTGGGAACCGGTTCTTTCGTCGAACTCGCATTTCAAACGCAATCGGGCCCGGTGCACGGCATGGCTGAAATCCTGAGTCCAATGCGGAAGACGAATACTGGCGTGCTGCAACCGTTCCGGTTCGTCGCGTTTGAGGATGATGACCATCGCCGCTTGCGCACTTCGGTGGATCACGTGGCCGACCGCAGTCTGCTGGGACTGAAGTCGTCGGTGTTCGTGGTGCCGAAGACGATCTAGCCGAGATCGCAGCTTCCCATTGTCGATCCGGCGCCGAGTTCATCTCTCGTTATACTGGTCATGATTTCGGGAGACACTTCGGCAGATGACGCGGGAGATCACAACACGCTCGGCGGAGGAGACGATTGCCTTCGGGCGCACGCTGGCAGAGTTGCTGGCGCCGCCCAAACTCGTTTTGCTGCGCGGTGATCTGGGCGCGGGGAAAACCACGCTGGTCAAGGGAATCGCGGCGGCGTTCGAGGCGGCAGCCGAAGAAGATGTGACCAGTCCCACCTTTACGCTGGTCCACGAGTATCGTGGGCGGAGCGCCAACCTCTACCACATTGATCTTTACCGGGTGGACACGCCACGCGAATTGGAGACCTTGGCGTTGGATGATCTGAGGTCCGACCGCAGCCTTTTGCTTATTGAATGGGGTGAGAAGTTTCCGCGTCTGCAGCGGGAGCGGGATATCGAGATCTCACTGGAGCGCGACGGGGAAGACGGACGGCGGATCAGGATTGTCAGTTAACGTTCAGAATTCGAGGTTGCCGCGACGATGAGGGTTCGCGCGCAGGAGACAGGCGCGCTCCACTCACGCACCATCGAGAAGAGGATAGCGACAGCGAAGAGCGCGAAAACCAGGCGAGGTCGCATCGCTTCGATTATGCCATGGCAACCGGTTCGCACCGCTTTTTGCATCATTTAGCGCTAATCGGCTGGGATCGTGCTAGAATCGTGCCTCTTGGGGTCCCTCAAGGCCCGCCTCGAGCTAGTTTGGGGGAGATTTATGGTAGTTCGCTGGACACAAAGGGCGTTTTTCTTTCCATTCCTGTTCTTAGCCTGCAGCTTCTCATTCCTGTCTGCCAGCGCGGCTGCACAGTCTTTTCCGGCTGCCGGGGGTAACGGTTTGGGAGTCGGCCCCCAAAATAACATTGATGAGGCCGGCGCTGAGATTTACATGATGGATGTTATGACTCAGCAGGCGCAGAGGAGGCGCGAGCAACAGGAGAAGCCCTCGGAGGGGGTCTCGAAACTGGATCTTAAGGCTCCCGGTGGAGCGAGAAAAGAATACGAGAAGGGCGTGTCGCTTCTGTTGAAGAAGGATCTCGACGGAGCCATTGAGCATCTCTCGCGGGCAACGGCAGTGTACCCGAAGTTTGTGGCCGCGCACAACGCCCTGGGCTCCGCTTACATGGACGCAGGGAAGATTGACAAGGCGCGCGAGGAGTTCGAGCAGGCGACTCTGCTGGACGATCATCTGCCGAACTCTTTTGCAAATCTCTGCCATGCAGAGTTGGCGCTGAAGCGCTATGCGGCCGCCGAGCAAGCGATCAAGAAAGCCTCGTCTTTATCGCCGCTGAATCATGATCTGCTTCCGACCCTGGTCTACGCTGAAGTCATGAACCATGACTACCAGGACGCGATTGCCACCGCTCATAAAGTGCATCAGGGCAAGCATGAGGATGCTGCCATGGTTCACTTTTTTGCCGCGGCTGCGTGGCGGGAGCAAAAGAATTTGCCAGCAATGGAAGCCGAACTGAAGACCTTTCTGGCAGAGGACCCGAAGAGTGCGAACGCCGACAAAGCACGGCAATTGATCGCGCAAATCGACGAAGCGCGGCTGCATCCGCGCATCACGAAAGTTGTGACCATTACCCAGGAGCCCAACGAGGCAATGGTGGCGGCTCAACGAGAGGAAGAGAAACAGGTTGCGGAAGCCGAACGGATGTGCGTGGGTTGCTCCGAAGCCGATGTCCCGGAAGCCGGCGCCACCGCTTCTGCGGAGCCAGGCTATCGGCCTAAAGCCGAACGTCTGCAGCGTGGCACCTCGGGATGGGTTCTGCGGAAAAGTGTCGATGAAGTCGCGTTGTTTTTCGCGGCCACGGATCGTCACCGGGCGGTCAGCGACTTGACCCAACAGGAGGTCGGGATTCGAGACGACCATCTGCCTCCCGAATCCATCATTGATTTTCGGAACGAGTCCAAATTGCCGCTGCGGCTGGGTCTGGTCATCGACACCAGCGAATCCATTGTCAGCCGATTTTCGTTCGAGCAGGGCGCTGCCGCTGGTTTCCTGCAGAAGACTCTAATCAACAAAGACGATCTTGCTTTCGTGGTTGGTTTTTCCAACTCCGTTCTCATGGTGCAGGATTTTACGGCTGACCAGAGTCAACTCTCGCATGCCATCGGTGAGCTCGCCCCTGCGGGCGGTACGGCTCTGTGGGACGCCGTGACTTATGCTGCCGATAAACTAGGCAGCCGCATGGAAGACGAACCCGTGGCCAAGATGTTGGTGATCATCAGTGACGGGAACGATAATTCGAGTAAAGCCACCCTCAAGCAGGCGATCCAGGCTGCGGAGCGCGCACAGGTCATTGTCTACACAGTCAGTACGGCGGAGGGTTCAGACCTTGACTTCAATTACACGACTTTCAACTCGACCGTCTCAGTGGGCAACTCCGCCTTGAGAGTTCTGGCCGAGCAAAGCGGCGGGTCAGCGTTTACGCCCGGATCTGTCACGGCTCTGAAGCGAGGTCTTGCCGAATTGCAGGAAGTCATCCGGAGCCGTTACCTGATTTCCTACAAACCGGCGCATTTTGAGCCAGATGGTCATTATCGAACGATCGACATCACTGCGCAAAAGTCCGGCCGTAAGCTGAGAGTGTACGCACGCAAAGGCTACTATTCGCGTACGAACGACGGCATAGCACAGAATTTCTGACTTAGAATCCCATACTCAGAATCCCATGATGTTATAGCCGCAGTCGACGTAAATCACTTCCCCGGTGATACCGCTGCTGGCGTCAGAGGCAAGGAAGACTCCGGTGGAACCGACTTCTTCGACTTCCACACGGCGGCCCAGAGGTGCGCGCTCCTCGTGGCCCTTAAGCATTTCGCCGAAACCGGCGATGCCGCGCGCGGCCAAGGTTTTAATCGGGCCGGCGGAAATGGCGTTCACGCGAATCTTTTTCTTGCCTAATTCGTAGGCGAGATAGCGCACGGAGCATTCCAGTCCAGCTTTGGCGACAGCCATCACGTTGTAGCGGGGCACCACTTTTTCGGAAGCGTAGTAAGTCATGGTGAGAATCGAGCCGCCGTCTTCCATCAGCGGTGCGGCGGCGCGGGCAACCGCGACCAGGGAGTACACGCTGACATCCATTGCGATCCGGAAGCCTTCGCGCGTGGTGTTGACGAAGTCACCTTTGAGTTCGTCGGCGGGAGCGTAAGCAACCGAGTGCACAACCGTGTGCAGCTTGCCGTGACGTTGCTTTAGCGTGGCGAAGAGGCGATCGATCTCTTCGTCTTTGCTAACGTCGCACATGTAGCCTTCGGCGCCGGGGAGGGAGAGGATGAGATCTTTCGCTTCCTGCTCCAGGCGCTCGTTCTGGTAGGTGATGGCCAGTTTCATGCCGGCGGCGTGCAAGCCCTGGGCGATCGACCAGGCGATGGAGCGCTTGTTGGCGACTCCGAAGACGACGGCGTTACGGCCCTGCAGATCGGAAGACATGAGTGCTCCTTGGAATGGGAAAGAATAACAGGTGGGGAGAAAAGTCAGAAGGCAGAAGTCGAGACATGGAGTTCGGCTCGGCTTTTATTGGGAACGAAGAAAGTGCAAGACGGGTGCCCACCATTCCTCGGTTGGAGTGCGATAGAGCGCGTTGTGTGGAAACCCATGCAGGACCACCAGCTGCTTTGGTTCCGGAGCAAAGTCGAAGATGCTCTGGCCCATTGCAGGAGGATTCACTTTGTCCGCGTCACTGTAAACGACCAACAAGGGCACTCGCACCAGCTTGCCATTCTCGACGTTATCCCAGGCGTCGGGGATCAAATAGAGCAACAGGCGCGGGGTTCCATGCCTTCGGCCCGCGTCCCGCAAAGAAGAAAAAGCGTTCGCCACAACTACGCACGATGGAGCCGGACGAAAATGCGGCAGGGATTCGAGCAGCGGCGAATTGCCCATGGAATGACCCAGTACGCAAAGACGCTGCCCGGGGAATTGCGCGAGGAATGTGGTGTAGGCTGCGATTGCGTCTTCGTTGAGATGACGGATAGTTCCAGGCCGCGAACTGTCTCCGTGACCGGAGTAGTCGAACACGATGGAGGAGGTGCAGTGGTCGTAAAGAAACTTCTGCGCCAGAACCCATTCCGAAATGGTTTCCATGACGCCGTGAAAGATCAACAAGGCGACGCGCGGCCGGCAGTTCGTAGGGGCGCGCACCAGATAGGCATCGAGGAGACGATGTCCGCTAGGAATTTTCAGCCGGTCAAACGCGAGGCCAACCGAGGCAGGTGTCTCGGGCCCGTTGGGGCCGGTGTTCAAAAATGCTTTGGATGACAGGTCCAGGATCAGTGGCCGCAGCGCAAGGATGCAAGCCAGCAGACATACCACTCCAATCACGACTTTTGCGCGTCGTGTCATGCAGACTGCCTGTGACTATACGCCCACGGGTCCGCCACGGTTGAGGAATCGCCTAATCGGCAGGAACGGCTTCGCGATCTACGGTCCCGATCGGCCAGCTGGCGGCTACGAACGATAGCCCGTAAACGCAGGCCAGAATAGCGAATGCGGCAACCAGACTCACTTTGTGCGCCACGGCGCCAACTGCCAGCGCCAGCACCAATTGCAGAAAGGTTCCGAAGAAATAAAAAGAATTTTGTACCCGGCCCATCAGATGTTTCGGAACCATCTCCATAAGACTGGTGTTCATGGCGATACCACCGACGCCGCGTGCTGAGCCCATCACGGCGTAAAGTAGTACGGCGGCCACGAGCCAGCGCGAGACTGGAGCGCACACGACGGTCGCAGCGATGATCGCCATGGAAAAGGCAATGGAACGGCGGCCGCCCAGGCTGGCGATGATTGCGGGTGCGTACAGAGCGCTGAGAAATGCACCGGTGCCCCATCCCGCGTTGAGCCAGCCGTAGCCGACGGCGCCGGCGTGGAAGATGCGCTCGCTCAACGATGGAGTGACGACAACGCCTGTGACCATAGCGCCGAGAAACAGCGCCCAACTGATGCCGAGAAGGATGACGGCGCGATGGCCGCGCAGAAAGTGCAAGCCTTCGCGCATCTCGCGCCAGAAGCGCTGGAACTGGGTTTCGGCGGCGAGGATATCGGCGCGCAGTTCTTCCGGACGCAGCACGACGTGGCGGCCCTTGCGCACGGCGAAATAGCACAGAAAAGAAACCACGTAGGTGGAAACATCGATTAACAGCACTCCGCCGAGGCCGATGTGGTTGTACATGAATCCGACGAGAGAGCCGGCGATGAGCCATCCTCCCTGCACGCCGGCTAAGAGGAAAGTATTGGACTCTACGAACTGGCCTTCGGGGGTGAGTTCCTGAATCAGTGCCGTGATGGTCGGCCAGAACATCCAGAAACCGGCGGCGACTAAGGTATTCATTAAGTAGAGTTGCCACACCTGGACCCGGTGCCGAAACGCCAGAATGGCCACGGTCGCGATGATTACTGCGCGCACGGCGTCGAGCCACATGACGAGCACGCGGCGATCTTCGCGATCAATAATGACGCCGGTGAAGGGAAGCATGAGCATCGCGGGAATTGTCTGCAGCACGGCGAAGGTGCCGAGAGCCATTTCCGAATGCGTAGCTTCCAGGATGTACCAGGCGACTGCGGCCGAATTCATCCCGCTGCCCAACATGGAAATCATGTTGGCGGCAAAAACGAAGCGGAGCGGGCGCCGGTCGAGGATGTTTCGCATACTTTACTTTAGCTGAAGTGGCGGCGAAAAATGGTCACGTAAAAAGCTTGCTACGCGGCGGAGGTTAATCTTTCCGCTTCCTCACGAATTCTCCGCCAGGCGCGCTCGACGTGTCTTGCTTCCGTATTGGTTTGGCCGACGCATAGCCGCAGGGTTAATTTTCCGTTGAGTTTGGTATGGGTGAGGAATAGGTCGCCACTGCGGTTGAGACGATCCATGATGGTCTGGTTGGCTGCGTCTCCCGCTTTGTGGCGAAAGCAAACCAAATTCAAGGGTGCGGGGGCTGCCAGTTCGAAGTTCTCATCATGGCGTACCCAGTCGGCGAACTGTTGTGCGAGTTCAACATGGCGGCGAATGTGATGCTGCAGGCCTTCAACGCCGTAGTGGCGGATTACGAACCACAATTTGAGTGAGCGGAAACGCCTGCCGAGTTGGATGTGCCAATCGCGATAATCGATCACCGCACCCGATTCCGTGGCCTGGTTGCGCAGGTATTCCGGCAGGATGCTTAGGGTTTGGATCAACGCTTTGCGGTCGGCGACCCAGAAACAATTGCAGTCGAAGTTGGTGAACATCCATTTGTGGGGATTGAAGTTGTAACTATCGGCAAGTTCGACTCCGTTTTGCAGATGGCGAAACTCGGGGCAGATTGCGGCGGTGCCCGACATGGCCGCATCCACGTGCAGCCATAGATTGTGCTGGCGGCAGACTTGGGCGATGTCGGCGATCGGATCCATCGCATTTGAGGAAGTGGTGCCGACCGTGGCGCAAACAAAGCAGGGAACCATACCTGCACGCTTGTCGACTTCGATCTGTCGAGCGAGAGCCTCGGGGCGCATGGCGAAGTTTTCGTCCACGTCGATGGAGCGCAGATTGTCGACGCCGATTCCTGCGATCATTGCGGCTTTCTGCAATGAAGAATGCGTTTGCGTTGAGACATAAGCGACGATGCGTCCGTCACATCCCTTTTTGTTGCTGGTGTAATTGGTGGCGCGTTCGCGGGCGGCTAAGAGCGCACAGAGCGCGGCGCTGGAGGCGGTATCTTGAATCACTCCTCCGCCGGTGCTCGACGACAGAAATTTATCCGGCAGGCCGAGCATTGTTACAAGCCAGTCGAGCACATGCGTTTCCAGTTCCGTGCAGGCGGGACTGGTGGACCAGAGCATGCCCTGCACACCCAATCCAGAAGACAGAAGGTCGCCGAGAATTCCCGGGCCGGAAGCATTACACGGGAAATAGGCGAAGAAATTGGGCGACTGCCAGTGGGTGACGCCGGGCAGAATTAGTTTCTCAACGTCTTTCATGAGCGCGTCGAAGGGCTCACCACGGGCCGGAGGATTTGCCGGAAGCGAAGAGCGAATCTCGCCCGGTTCCGCTTGCGAGAGCACGGGAAATGACTCGATGCGGGAGTGGTAGTCGGCGATCCAATCGACCACGGCGTGGCCGTGGCGGCGGAATTCGTCGGGCGTCATGTGAAAGGATTTTTCGTCGGACACTTGCGGACCTCTGGGAATGAAATCAGAGCAGATCGTATCAGAGAGTTCTGTTCGTTTAACTTAGGCGGCCGAAATACAGTCGCGTCTTGTATTCGAAGGTTGCTCGCCCGCCCACTGCGTGTGCGTCGAAGATGCCGCGCAACTCGCGCAGCATCGGCGCACATTGCGGATGGTCCGGCCCCGGCGCATAGGATGACGACAGCAGCCGGCCTTCGATGCCGGCATAGTCGAATTCCTGACGCATCGCAAAGGTTCGCTCTCGATAAGGGGCGGGATCGAAAAACTCGTTCACTGCGTCGGTGGTGCGCTCGTGGCGTACTTCCGCGTAATCGGTACCGTAAGTCAGCAGCAACTGTTCGTAGTCGCGGAGGAACGGAGTTGTGTCGGTGAGGCGTTCATTCCATAGCAGGACCAGCCAGCCAGCGGGCTTTAGGATGCGAACGAATTCGCGTCTTGACCGTTCACGATCGAACCAGTGCGCGGCTTGAGCGGCGGTGACGAAGTCCACGCTGTGACTGGCCAGCGTTGTTGCCTCGGCGGTTCCCGCCAGACTAGTGAAATTCGGAAACGCTGTCAGCAGGCGTTCCCCGGCCTCACGCATCTCGGCATTGGGCTCGATGCCGAAAACCGCGTTACCATTTTCCAGCAGCAGGCGCGTCCAAATGCCGGTGCCGGAGGCGATGTCAACGATTACGTGGTTCGATGCGAGCCCGCACTCGGTCCGCAAGGCCTGAAGAGCCTCCGGAGGATATCCTGGCCGGTAGAGAACGTAGTTTTCGACGCGATCGGAGAATCGGCTGGTAGCATTGGAGGACGGCATGAGGTTAAAGTGACAAGATTTTTCATCTTGCCATAAAGCCATTTTAATTGCAGGATAGGGATATTGTCCTTCCCCGCCGGACCCCCTGTGCCTTCAAGTCCGGGTGACTTCGGTAGAAGAATGGAGAGATAGAGACGAGATAAACGGGGAAATCTTTCTCTGGCGTAGAGTGCGGTAGCATTCCAATGGAGCCATGAGAATCGGAATCAAATAATGAGAGTCGTCATCAAAGTCGGCACCAGCCTGATCGCTCCTGGCGGTCAGATTGATGCAAATCAGCTGCGCACCATGGTCGATCAGCTCGATCTCAGCAAGAACGAGTATCTGATCGTCACATCGGGCGCGATTGCCGCCGGCATGTCAGGACTGGGATTGGGTAAGCGCCCCAGCGATGTTCCGGGCATGCAGGCTTGTGCTGCGGTTGGGCAAAGCAAGCTGATGCACACCTATGAGCGCTTATTTTTTGGCAAGAAAGTTGTGGCACAACTTTTGCTTTCGAGCGACGACTTTACATCGCCGGTGCGTTACCGCAACTTGCAGAACGCATTGGCCGAGTTGCTTTCGCTGGGGGTTGTGCCCATCGTGAATGAGAACGACAGCGTCTCGGTGCGCGAACTGGAGGGCGCTTTTGGCGACAACGACGAACTGAGTTCGTTGTTGGCCACGGCGGTCAAGGCCGATTGGCTGCTGTTGCTCACGAACGTCGATGGATTTCTCATGCCCAACGGACGCAAGAAGCCGCGCCTGGTGCGAGTGGTGCGCAAGCTGACTCCGGCTCTGGAAGCGCAATGCAATGGCAAGAGCGCACAGGGACGCGGCGGCATGATTTCAAAATTGCGCGCAGCAAAACTGGCGAGCGAAGCGGGCGTGCACGTAGCCATCGTGAATGGCCGTCATCCGCAGGGAATTATCATGGGCATGGAGCGCAAGATTGGAACGTATTTTCCTCCTTCGAAAGGAAGAAACTGATGGCGACGGCCATCACCAAGCCGGCGTCCACGCAGGATAGGCTGCTTCGCGCGCGCGCGGCTTCTGCCAAGCTGGCAATGCTCTCCACTGAGGAGAAAAACGCGTTGCTGTTGGCAATGGCCGATGCGATCGAAGCGAATGCCAGGACGATTCTTGGGGCGAACCGCGAGGATGTGGAACGTTCAGGCCTGGAAGGCGCAATGCGTGACCGCTTGCTGCTGAACCCAGCGCGAATCAAAGAGATGGCGCAGGGGGTGCGCGAGGTTGCGGCGCTCGGCGATCCGATCGGCGAGACTCTGGCGGAGTGGACGCGCCCGAACGGGCTGCACATCCGCAAGGTGCGCGTGCCGCTGGGAGTCGTGGGAATCATCTACGAATCGCGGCCGAATGTGACGGTCGATACGGCCGTGCTTGCGCTGAAAACCGGCAACGCGATTGTGTTGCGCGGCGGCAAAGAAGCGGCGCTAAGTAATCAGCGGCTGGTGGAAATTCTTGCGGCTGTGGCGGGAGTGCCGGAGGGAACAATCGAGCTCCTCGATTCGAGCACGCGGCAGTCGGTGCAGGAACTGATCAAGGCGCGCGGGCTGGTGGATGTGATTATTCCGCGCGGCGGCGCGGGATTGATCGCATTCGTCACCGAGAATTCTTCCGTGCCGGTGATTGAAACTGGAGCAGGGAACTGCCACATCTTTGTTGATGAATCCGGCGATTTTGACATGGCGGACGGGATCGTGATCAACGCGAAGACACAGCGTCCGTCGGTATGTAATGCGGCTGAGAAGTTGCTGGTGCATGAAAAGATTGCAGGGGAATATGTTCCTCGAATCGTAAAGAAGCTGCTCGATGCCGGAGTGGAAGTGCGGGGCGACGAAAAATCTCGCAGTCTGGCTGCTGGTCTGGCTATTGAGCCGGCTTCGGAGCAAGATTGGTACGAAGAGTATCTGCGTCTCTGCATGGGAGTTCGTGTGGTGGCGAACGTGGACGAGGCAATCGCCCACATCAATCACTATTCTACGAAGCACTCGGATTCCATTGTGACGCGGGATGAAGCGAATGCCCGCAAGTTTCTGCGCGGCGTGGATTCGGCTGCTGTTTACTGGAATGCTTCGACTCGCTTTACCGATGGCGCGGAGTTTGGCTTTGGCGCCGAGATGGGCATCAGCACGCAGAAGTTGCACTGCCGCGGGCCGTTCGCGCTGGCGGAGCTGACTTCTTCGAAGTATGAGATCGTGGGGACGGGGCAGGTGCGGTAGGGTCAGACCATGTCTGTCACTCGAAAGGCGATGATTAGTCACCGCCAAACCGGCACGCGCATCACATCAAAGTGATGGTCGTACGTCCAAACCTGCAATCGCAGACGCGTGGCCATGGCTGCTGCGACTGCGTCAAACAGGGTGATGGGCTGGTCTGCTAATCCTTGAAGCTTGGCGGCGGCCAGGCGGTAATCTTCCGGGCTTGGATTGATCAAAGAAGCGTCCGCAATGTCGATGAGCCAGTCCGTTGCCGTAGTCTTGCCCAGGCGAAACAGGATTAGAGAGTAGGTCTCCAGCAAAGTTGAGTACGCGACTACAATTTCCCGCCGCTCTTCGTCCAGCCTCTCCATCTCCCGCACGGCCCGCCGATGGTGGCTGTCGTCAGGGTCGACGACTGCATACAGCGGACCTGCATCGGCCAGCACCGCTTCGTTCATTTCTTAAGGCCCGTAAAGTAAAGGTCGTGATTCTGACTCACGTCGCTTCGGCCGCTCCCACGTTTGGCTGGCCTGATTTTCAAAGGCCGGTGCACCCGCAGAAATCCTCTTTCCCGCAAGTACTCGCGTAAAGCGGTCTGCATGATGGTCGTAAGCGCCGGGGGGGCTTCTTGAGCCTGCAGATAGTTCTCCGTAGCTTCTGCCAGGTCGTCGGGTAGGGTGATAGTGGCTCGTCTCATAGGTTTAGTATAGCACCGGTCGGTGATATTGGTGAAGATGGTGAGGTTGGTGATTGATTCACACCATAATGGACAAGGTCGCGATTCCAGACGGCAACGAGCAGCCCTGCATGTGTTACCGTACTTACTTTCATAGCGAGATCCCATGCGATTCGTTTCCGTGGTACTGCTTTCGTCAGCCGTTCTTCTTTCGCTTCTATCGACAAGTGTCAGCGGCCATGAATCTACTGTCGCTGCCGGCCCCATCTTCGGCTTTCGCGATGCCGCTGCCGAAAATGCCGCGGAAGCTCGTTTTCTCGCGGTGCCCGATCCCAAGCTGGCGGAAGAACACTTGCGCACGTTGACGCAGGCTCCGCACATGGCGGGCACGCCGGAAGATGAGGCCACGGCGAAGTATGTGGCGCAGAAGTTTCGCGAGGCCGGGCTCGACACGGAGATTGTCGAGTACAAGGTATGGATCAATTATCCGCTGGAAATCAGCGTGGACATAACCGCGCCCGACGGCGTCGAAATGCACGGACCCACGCGCGAGCACGTCGATGGCGATGCTTACGACGAAGACCCGCGAGTGGTGATGCCGTTCAACGGCATGTCGCCGTCAGGAGACGCGGAGGCGGAAGTGATCTATGCCAACTACGGCACGCCGGAAGATTTCGAAAAGCTGGAGAAGTTGAAGATCGACGTGCGCGGCAAAATCGTGCTGGTGCGCTATGGGCAAAACTTCCGCGGGGTGAAGGAGTTCATCGCGCAGGAGCATGGCGCGGCGGGAGTGATCATCTACTCCGATCCATACGACGATGGTTGGCGGCGTGGCGATAAATATCCTGTCGGGCCATGGCGGCCGGACACCGGGGTGCAGCGCGGGTCGGTGGGATACATGTTCGAGTTTCCCGGCGATCCGACCACGCCGGGATTTGCATCGCTGCCATCGTTGCCGGAGAGCAAGCGGATTTCTCCAGATAAATCGGCGCAGATGCCGAAAATTCCTGTCACGCCGCTTTCCTATCACGATGCGTGGCCCATTCTTCAACACCTGGCTGGGCCGGACTCGCCGCGGGAATGGCAGGGCGCGCTGCCTTTCACCTATCACGTGGGGCCGGGGCCGGTACGCGTAAAGATGCACCTGAAGCAGGACTATCAGTTTCGCACGCTCTGGGATGTAATTGGGCGCGTGCGTGGCAGCGACTCGCCGGGTGAGTGGGTGGTTGCCGGCAACCATCGCGACGCTTGGGTTTACGGCGCGGTGGATCCGAACAGTGGCACGGCGGCAATGCTGGAGGCGGTGCACGGAGTTGGCGAACTGCTGAAGTCTGGCTGGAAACCGAAGCGCACCATGATTTTTGCCAGTTGGGATGGCGAAGAAGAAGGCTTGATGGGTTCCACGGAGTGGGCGGAGCAGTATGAATCCGAACTGGCGAATGCGCCAGCTTATTTCAACATGGACGTGGCTGTTTCGGGGCCGAAGTTTGGTGCGTCGGCGGTGCCGAGTTTGAAGCAATTCATACGAGACGTGACCAAGGCCGTGCCCAGTCCTAAAGGCGGGACTGTCTACGAAGCGTGGCAGAAGGGGGATCAGCCGGGCGCTCCGTCAACCCAGTCCCCGAACGAAGCGATTGGCGATGGCCGCCGTATGCCGGCGGTGACAGTCAAGGGCGACGTTCCGGTGGGCGACCTGGGTAGCGGCTCCGACTATAGCGTGTTCCAGCAGCACTTGGGCGTGCCCTCGAGCGATATGAGCTCCAGCGGTCCCTATGGTGTGTATCACTCTGTGTTCGACAATTTTGCCTGGTTCAAGAAATTTGGGGACCCGGATTTCACTTACGAACAGGAGATGGCGAGAATCTTCGGACTTGAGGCGCTGCGTATCGCCGACGCCGACGTGCTGCCATACGACTACGAAGAGTATGGCAAAGAGGTGAACGCCTACCTGGATGCCGCGGCAAGACGGGCGGAAAACAAATTTGGCAATCATGCTCTCGATTTCAATGCTGTGACCTTGGCCGCGAAGCACTTTCAGGATGCGGGGACCAAGATTCTTGCGAAGCAGAAGAATCCTCCGCGCGATTTGGCGCGCTTGAACCAGGCGCTGCGCAGCGCCGAGCGCGCGCTGCTGGTTCCGGAGGGACTGCCGCACCGTCACTGGTTTCGTCATGCAATCTACGCTCCAGGGGAATACACGGGGTACGCCGCGGTGGTGATTCCGGGAGTAAATGAGGCTTTGGACAAAGGAGATGCGGAACGGGCACGCCAGCAGTTGACAGTTTTGACGGCTGCGCTGGAGCGCGCGGCCAAGGTGCTGGAGGGTTACCGGTAGAATTCATGGCGCCGACCACCCATGCTCTCGGGCAATTTCTGCGCACGCTGCCGCACTCCGCGGCGGCGACGTTTCTTGCGCTGTTCCCTATTGTCGATCCCTTCGGCGGGATTCCGATTTTCTTCAGCATGACGTCGTCCTGGACCGACAAAGATCGCCGGATCACTGCTTTCAAGACTGGTCTCTGGGTGTTTGTCATTCTGGTTACATTTCTGTTTTTTGGCCGCTTCGTACTGCATTTCTTCGGCATCTCGCTGCCCGTCCTGAAGATTGCCGGCGGACTGATCGTCGCCAACACGGCTTGGGGAATGGTGACGTCGCACGCGCGCATCACGCCGGAAGAAAGCCACGAAGCGCAGGACAAGGAAGATATTTCACTGACCCCGCTGGCTATGCCGCTGATGTCGGGACCGGGAGCCATCGGTGTAGTCATGGCGCTCGCGGCCAACGTGGATAGCGCTGCGTCGTACTTAGGCATGGTCATTGGCATCGCCGCGATTGCGCTGACCGTTCTTCTTTTCTTCTGGTTGGGAGGGCCGTTGGTGCGGCGGTTGGGACCCAATGCGGTTGGAGCCATCAACAAGATTTTTGGCTTTCTGATTCTCGCCATCGCCGTCCAACTGGTATGGGATGGCGTAGCGGACTTCAATAGTTAGCGGATTCGAGCTTCACGGAACCGCGGCCTCTTTTCGTTCGTATCCCAAACAGGCGCCCGTTCGCGCCGGAGGTGTTTCATGGCTGGCAGACTTTTCACCAATCCGGCAATCGTGCAGAAGACAGTCGTTGTTTGTCTGATCTTTGTTTGTCTGATGCTGGTACCTTTTTGTGCCGCGAGCCAAAAGGATTACCAGGAAGCCCACGACGAGGTCCGCGATTTCGTGGACGGCGGCATGGTGCACATTCGGCTAAAGGTGGGCGATGTGCGCATCGTACGTGGCGACTCCAATAAGATTCGCATGCACTACACCATCAAGTCAGATCATGAAGGCAGGTTAAAGGACACACATCTCAACTTCGAAGTCAGCGGCCGCGACGCGAATATCGAGTTTCACTCTCCCTATACCCGTAACACGGAAGTCGACGTGGAACTGGAAGTGCCAAAGAATACCAACGTGGATGTGCATGATAAGGTTGGCGATCTCACCGTCAAGGAAATTGATGGGGACAAGGAACTTGAGCTAGGCGTGGGCGACATCCGAGTTGAGATGGAGCGTTCCGCCTATCACCTGGTCCGAGCCAGTACCGGCATTGGAGACGTTAACGGCGACGGCTATGGCGAAAGCAGTGGCTGGCTGGGTAAGACTCTGAGATATCGTGGCGACGGGAAGTATGAACTGCGGGCGCACGTGAGCGTGGGGGACATTACGCTGGAAGGGAAGTAGAGGCTTATGCTCCAGCGACAAGAGTAAGTCTGGGTTGGGTCACTGCGAGTGCGAAGAGGACTGCGCCGGGGCTTGCTTCCGCTGCCGCTCGGCGAGAATTTCCCGCAGCCGTTTTCGATCAGCGGCCACCCGCGCGTGGGCGGCCTCGGCCATCTTCTGTGCGAGCTCGATCCAGTCCACAGCCATACCCATAGGATACGCCGATCATAGTCTCGGTTGTCGGTGTTTTTGAAAAGGAGGCGATCCCTCTTCTCGGAAAGGAGGCGAGAAGTTTGGGCACTCGGCATGCTTCGAGTGGTTGTGGCCTAGTATTGTATTTGGTAGTGCAACCCCGATATTGCGGGGATGAAGACGACAATTATCTTACCGCGCCCGACAAGAAACGCCATCAACAAGAACCGACCGATTTCGGATCTGCTGAAGGCGCAAATCCTTCACCTGCATGAAGCCGAGCGGAAGTTGCCTCCGCGGCGCCGCACGGAAATCTACGTCGATGCGATTAGGACGGAACGCGAGGCGGCGCAGTACATTCGCGCCGTGACGGAGGCGATCCACGAAGCACATGCAGCAGCGGTGGCGAAGAGGCTAAGACCGAAGCGCAAGGGCGTAATCGAAATAGCGGCCGTGGCCGAGGACAGACCGAGGAAAAAGGGGCGAGGGCCCGATAAATCCAAGCCGATCGAGTTCTCCGGACATGCAAGCCAGCAGCTCCGATTTCGCGGGACGACCGAAACTGAAGTGGTCGAAACGATTCAGACTGCGCCCTGGATGCCAGCAGAGAAGAGCCGCATTGAGTGCCGCAAGGACTTTCTCTTCGACGCCTTATGGAACGGTCGGCGTTATGCGACTAAGCAGGTTCGGCCGGTTTTTGTCGAGGAGCCAAACGAGATCGTCGTTGTGACCGTTTACGTATACTATTTCTAGAGGTGCATGGATGAGGATTACCTACGACCAGAATGTGGATGCGCTGTACATCCGATTCAAAGAGACAACTGTTACAACGAAGCATCTGGGCGAAGGTATTGCTGCCGACTACGATGCCGATGGACTTTTGGCTGGCATTGAGGTTCTCGACGCTGTGGAGCGCTTGGGCGATCCGAGCGTGTTCAAGCGAGTTACGCTCGAGACGTTGCGACCACGCCCTGAGGGCCGCACGGGAACGTTTAAAGAGAAAGAGCATCTCAGCAAGAGAGCCGCGCCACGCAAAGCCGTCGAACTCGCTGGCTCAGGACGGTCGAGATCGCCTGTCCACAAATAACGCCTATTTCAGCGTCACCAACCTCTCCACCAACTCCGAATAATCCTTCTTCTCGATCCCGTGCACCTGCTTGTTGTACTCATCCACCTTCGACGAGTAGTTCATCGAGCAGAATTTCGGGCCGCACATGGAGCAGAAGGCTGCTTCTTTGTAGTGGTCATCGGGCAGGGTTTCGTCGTGCATGGAGCGGGCGGTTTCGGGATCGAGCGAAAGCTCGAATTGTTTTTCCCAATCGAATTTGTAGCGGGCGTAGCTGAGGGCGTCGTCGCGGTCGCGGGCGCCGGGGCGTCCGCGGGCGATGTCGGCGGCGTGGGCGGAAATCTTGTAGGCGATGATGCCGTCCTTCACATCTTTTTCGTTCGGCAACCCTAAATGCTCCTTTGGCGTGACGTAGCACAGCATGGCCGCGCCGTACCATCCAATCATGGCCGCGCCGATGGCCGATGTGATGTGGTCGTAGCCGGGAGCGATGTCGGTGACCAGCGGGCCGAGCGTGTAGAAAGGCGCTTCGTAGCACAGCTCGACTTCTTTTTCGACTTGCTCTTTGATTTTATCCATCGAGACGTGGCCGGGGCCTTCGATCATTACCTGCACGTCGTGCTGCCACGCGATTTTCGTGAGCTCGCCCAGAGTTTTCAGTTCGGCGAACTGGGCTTCATCGCTGGCGTCGGCAACGCAGCCGGGGCGCAGGCCGTCACCCAGAGAAAAGCTCACGTCATACTTCTTGAAAATCTTGCAGATATCGTCGAAGCGCTCGTAGAGGAAATTCTGCTTATGGTTGTAAGCCATCCACTGGGCGAGGATGGCGCCGCCGCGGCTCACGATGCCGGTAATGCGTTTCGAAATCAGCGGCAGATATTGGACGAGCACTCCGGCGTGAATCGTCATGTAATCGACGCCCTGAGCGGCCTGCTCTTCGATCACTTCCAGCATGACCTCAGCGTTTAAATCTTCAACACGCTTAACGCGAGCGATGGCTTCGTAAATTGGAACGGTGCCGATGGGAACGGGTGAATGCCGCAGGATGGCTTCGCGAATTTCGTGAATGTTGCCCCCGGTGGAAAGATCCATTACGGTGTCGGCGCCGTAATGTACCGCAGTGTGCAGCTTTTTCAATTCCTCGTTAATCTCGGAACTCACCGCAGAGTTGCCGATGTTGGCGTTAATCTTGCACAGCGACGCCACGCCGATGGCCATTGGCTCCAGTTCGGGATGATTGATGTTGGCGGGAACAATCATGCGGCCGCGGGCTACTTCGTCGCGCACCAGTTCGGGTGCGAGCTTTTCGCGGTGGGCAATGTATCCCATCTCCTCGGTGATCACACCCTGACGCGCATAATGCATTTGCGAGAAGTTGCCATCCGTGTTCGCTCGTTTGCGCCGGGCGAGCCACTCTGCGCGAGGCTGGGGGACGCTGTTGCCGTTGCTGCCGTTGCCGGAATTGCCGTTGGTGGGAGTCATGATCAGGGCCCGCTTTCTCAGAATTCTAACAATTTTCGATTATACCCTCACGGCACGGCGCGAGTAGTTGCAACGAGCAATCCGGCTTCGTCCTTGCCCACACGGAACCGCGAGGCTTAGAATCTCAACCGTTGCTCAAAGGAGAAGTCTTGCCATGCGCGTGCTCCGTATCTTGCTGCCCTGTTTGCTTCTGATGAATGTTTACAGCTTCGCTCAAACATCGTCCTCCACTAAGCCCGCCCCGGGCTTCAGTCTCGACAACATCGATAAGACGATCGATCCCTGCGTGGATTTCTACCAGTATGCCTGCGGCAACTGGATGAAGAAGGCCGAGATACCCGCCGACCGGTCGTCCTGGGCGAGCTTTACCGAACTTGATGAACGCAATCTTGACATCGAGCGCGGCATTCTAGAGAAGGCGGAATCGGGAGGTGCAAGCCGCAACGCGATCGATCAGAAGATTGGCGATCTCTATGGGTCGTGCATGGATGAAAAAACGGTGAACACCAAGGGCATTGCTCCGCTGCAGCCGGAACTTGATCGCGTGGCTGCGGTCAAGGACAAGGGCGCGCTCATCGACGAGATCGCGCACGTACACCTGATGGGGCCGGGTCCGCTGTTCAATTTCTACTCGAACTCCGATTTGCACAATGCGGATATGGTGATCGCCAACATCGACCAGGGCGGACTGTCGCTGCCGGATCGCGACTACTACATCAAGGACGACGCGCGCATGGTCGATATGCGCAAGCACTTCGTGGATTACGTGAACGAGATGTTCACACTGGCCGGACAGTCGGCTGCCCAGGCGGCGGATTCGGCGAAGACCGTGCTACGCATCGAAACCGCTCTTGCCAAGGATTCGATGGATCGCACGGTGCGCCGCGACCCAAAAGTTCGCGACCATAAAATGCAACGCGACCAAGCCGTGGCTCTGGCGCCGGATCTGTATTTGAATCGCTTTTTTGTCGCAGTGGGAGCTCCCAGCTTTACCGAGTTAAATGTGGGCAACCCCGATTTTTTCAAGCAAGTCAATAGCGTGGTCGAATCCGAACCGTTGGACGCACTTAAGACTTACGTCAGTTGGCAGGTGCTGCGCACGGCCGCTCCCTGGCTCTCCCAGCCATTTGTGGAGTCCAACTTTAAGATGCGGCAGGCCCTGACCGGTCAGAAACAAATTCAGGACCGATGGAAGCGTTGCGTGGATCTCACCAATAGTTCTTTGGGCGAGGCCTTGGGACAGCGTTATGTCGAGCTTACGTTTGGCGCGGATGGCAAACAGCGCATGTTGAAGATGGTCGATGCCCTGGAAAAGTCTCTGAACGAAGACATTGAACACCTGTCATGGATGAGCGACGAAACCAGGAAACAGGCTGCCATCAAGCTCGAGGCAATTCGTAACAAGATTGGATATCCCGATGTGTACCGCGATTACAGTTCGGTAATAATCAAACCCGACGATCTGTGGGGCAATGTGGCACGGGCGGAAGAATTCGAGTCAAAACGCCAAATTGCCAAGATTGGAAAGCCGCTCGATCGCAAGGAATGGGGCATGACTCCGCCGACGGTAAACGCCTACTACAGTCCCGCGTACAACGAGATCGTGTTTCCCGCCGGCATCCTGCAGCCGCCGTTTTTCGACAAGAACATGGATGACGCCGTCAACTTTGGCGGCATCGGACTGGTGATTGGCCATGAACTTACGCACGGCTTCGACGATCAAGGGCGCAAGTTCGATCCCCAAGGCAATCTCCACGATTGGTGGACGGAGCAGGATGGGAAAGAGTTCGAAAAGCGCGTCAGTTGCGTGGCCGACGAATATTCGAACTTCGTGGCGGTCGACGATCTGAAACTGAATGGCCGTCTGACGCTGGGTGAAAACACCGCCGACAATGGGGGCGCGCGCATCGCACTGATGGCGCTGGAGCACATGATCGCCGATGACAAGACTGGAAAAGAAGGCCAGAAAATCGACGGCTACACTCCCGAGCAGCGCTTCTTCCTGGGATTTGGGCGGGTTTGGTGCGAGAAGCGGCGTCCGGAATACGAGCGCATGCAAGTGACCACCAATCCCCACTCGCCGGGCCGCTACCGCGTGGATGGCGTGGTGCAGAACATGCCGGAGTTCCAAAAAGCCTGGGGGTGCAAGGCGGGACAACCCATGGTGGCGGAGAACGCCTGCCACGTTTGGTAGATGATCCGCGCAAATTAGAAACAATGGGGCCGGACGACTGTCGATCCGGCCCTTATAACTTCACAGACTGGTGGCCCCAGGTTTTCACTTCGTAGCCGGAGGCGAGCGCCGGGCCAACTCCATTTCAATACCTTCCGGTAAAACAACCGCTCCCGCTTGCGTCGCCGTTGGTTGAGTCGTTAGCAAGGTCACGCTTGCGACACCGGCTGTGTGCGCCGCATCCAAGACTTTCACGACGCCCGCGTAAGGCGCCCTGGCATCCGCCTTGATATAAAGAGTCGGTGTGCGATGAGACGGAGGTGCTTTGAGCTTTTCCGCCAGCATATCGGGCGTGACCGGTTCGATTCCGAAATAGAGTCCTCCGCTGTCTGTCACAGTCACAATCAATGCGTCTTGGTTGTCCGCGTCTGGCACTGGCACCGCGGTGCTGGTGCGGGCTAACTCTACGCTGATTCCTTTTTGCATCGCCTGTGCGCTGCTCTGCGGCGCTGCAGATATTGCAGTTGCCAGTGCGAGCAATGCCACGCTCCACATTTTGTTCTTCAGTCCTGCGAGATTATTTGTCTTAAGCCAACTCATAAGTTTTCTCCTCTCATAGCCGTTTCCGGCATGTTGTTTGTTTGTCCGTCACTGGGCCTTCGCTCCGCCGAGTGACGCCGTTGCAAGTGTTCCCCCCAACCCCATGGTTTCCACGGCGGATGAGGGCACAATCACCATCGACCCTTTTTCTTTGATGGCCTCGTACAGCATGTTCATGGCGCGCAAATGCAAGGCCACGGGGTTTTCCGCATACGCGGCTGCGGCCTGAACAAAACTGTCGGAGATTTCCTTTTCCGCCTGGCCCAGAATGATCCGCGCCTGGCGCTCCCGCTGGGCCTGTGCTTGCCGAGACATCGCGTCTTCCAGCCCCTGCGGAATTCTTACGTCGCGAATCTCGACTGACTGCACCGTAATGCCCCACGGATTTGTTTTCTCATCAAGAATGCGCTGCAGTTCGCGCCCCATGGTTTCGCGCTCGGTGATCATCTGCGCCAGTTCGTGACGCCCGATCGATTCGCGCAGCGCCGTCTGCGCACTCATGTTGATGGCGTCGATGAAGTTCTCAACTTCGAGGATCGACTTCTCCGCATTCCACACCAGCCAGAACACAATAGCGTCCACGTTGACCGGCACGGTGTCGCGGGTCAGCGTCGATTCGGCGGAGACGTTGGCGACGCGTACCCGCTGGTCGACGTAAGGGCTGAGTGTCTCGACGATAGGCACAATGTGAAACAGCCCCGGCCCGCGGAGGCCGACATAACGGCCCAGGCGCAGCACCGCGACCTTCTCCCACTGCTGCACCACCTTGAGCGCGAACATCAGATACAAGCCGAGCGCGGCGCCGGCAACAACTCCTGCCGGATGATGAGTGGCAGCGGTGACGACTGCGCCCGCCAGCAGGCAGATGACAAACATTGATTTCCCGATACCACTGATTTGTCCGATTTCGATTTTCGTCATGGCTTTATCTCCTGGACTTCGACTGAGGTCCTAGCTCACTCAGACGGTCGAGTAGCTCTTCTACAGTGAATCCTGCCGCTCCGGCGCGAGCTGCAAATTCATTGGCCAACTGCGCCAGTTGCCGCTCCCGCTCCGCGCTGTTCCTGACAATCTTTTTGTGGCTGATGAATGTCCCGGTTCCCTGGTGAGTTTCAAGCGTGCCGCCCAGTTCGAGCTCGCGGTACGCCCGCAGAACCGTATTCGGATTGATGGCCAGGTCGACTGCAAGTTGCCGCACGGTGGGCAGCTGATCTCCGGCAGCGAGCGTTCCCGCCGCAATGCCGCCTCGAACCTGGTCGATGATTTGCCGGTAGACGGGAACTCCGCTGCGCAAGTCCAGTTTGAGCTGGAAGCCGTAAGCGCTGCCGGGCGTGCGTCCCATGTGTGCCAGTGTACTATAGGACTAGTACATTAAGTCAAGATAAAAAACTGTTCTCCAAATAAAAAAGGCCCAGCGCAACGCCGGGCCGATTTTAGCCGCAATGGACCGATATCCACCGCAACTGGCGAACTTACAGGTTTCTAGTAGCTGGCGGCCTGCACGATCAGATGATCGACGATGCGATGCGCTTCGTCGATGTGTTGCAGAGCGCGATTCCGCAGACCGCGCACGGAGGGGTCATCTTCTTCCCGTGCGATGTCATTGTGGGCCTTATCCAGCAGTTCGAGCGCGCGGTGGTAGCGGCCGGGGCGGTCCATTCCGGCATCGACCGGCGGATGATCGTTCAGATTCTTGCCGTCGTCGATGGCGGCGCGCTTGATTTCGTCGATGGCTCTGTCAATCTCCGCAATGGCGTGCTGTTCTTCCCTGTCCATGTGATGAGTGGGAGCCAGGTTCTCCAGGTGAGCGCGGGCGTGGCGCAAATCCGTGAGCGCGTGCAGGTATGCCGGATGCCTTCCCGGTTCGTCGGCAAAGCCCAGAGCGGAGCAGAGAGCAACAAGAAACACAAGCAGGGTGCAATGGCGTGCGATTTTCATGGTTTCCTCGAAGCCTTTCGGCAGAATGAACTTCGTTAGTAATGAACCCGGAACTGCAGAATTTGACTCGTTGGATTCTAAGTAGGGACGCGTTCTGCTGGAAGTTACCCCAGTGCATGCCCCGTTAAAGCCTTTGTCTACCGCGCATTTAGCATGTCCTCGGTGGGCGACCGAATTAAGTTCAGAATTTTTCGCGGCTGGATTTTGCGCTACTCTCATTCGGCGACTGAAGATGACGACAAAATGACTCACGATTGACTGTGCGGTGACAATTCCTCTGCGTGCGTCCCGTAGGCTCGATTCACCTCGATCGAACCACCCCTGCGAACTGAATAAGTGAATGGACGGCCGAAGTTTTTCGGCCAGGCCGAGGCAGTGCCTTGTCCAGCCATTGACGAGTTACTTCGAATCGAACCGGAGAAAAATATGAGCAAACTTTCCACATACGTTCTGGCGATCGCCGTTTGTCTGGGAACGACGGCGATGCTGGCCAACAACCAACGCACGCTCAACCCGACCACAAGCCTGGATGCGCGGTTGGATGCCGATGGCGCGTTCCGTGACGGACTGTACCTTGGCAAACTCGCCGCCGAAAGTGGCCTGCCGCTGAATCCAGCCGTGGGCCGCTGGTCCACGGACCAGGACCGGGCCACGTTCTCGGAGGGATATCGCCGCGGATACACCGAGTCTCTCACTCGCACACAGCCATAGAAACGAATTTTGCAAAACCGAATCTTGAATTGAGGTGAAGTGGTATGCATGAAAAGAAATCGATCTCTTTATTTGCGCTCGGCCTGGCGATTTGCTGGTCCCTGGCAATGAGCATTTCGACTCCGCGCGTGGCCAAGGCTGCTGGCGCTCTGCCGAGGGCAGGCTTGACCAGTGTCGCCAACCTGAAGGGCACGGTGCGATTCGAAGGCGCGCTGCCCAAACCAAAGCTCATCAGCATGTCGGCGGATCCAAGTTGCGCCAAGCAACATTCGTCCCCGGTGTTTGCGCAGGAGGTGATGACGGATGCGAAAGGCGATCTGCAGAATGTAATCGTGTTCGTTGCCGAAGGCTTGGGTGATCGCGCTTTTGATCCGCCTACGCAACCGATCGTCGTCGAACAGAAAGGCTGCATGTACATGCCGCATGTTTTGGCGGTGCGGGCGAATCAGCCGTTGCACGTGGTGAATGACGATCCAACGTCGCACAACATTCATCCCACGCCGGCGAATAATCGGGAATGGAATAAAGCGGAGCCGCCGGGATCGAGTGTGGACGAATCGTTTGCGCGGGAGGAAATTGCGATTCCGGTGAGGTGCAACTTGCATCCCTGGATGCACGGGTATATCGCGGTATTCAAGCATCCATTCTTTGCGGTGACTGGGACGGATGGAAGTTTCGATCTGAGCAGTTTGCCGCCGGGAACTTACACCATCAAAGCGTGGCACGAGAAGCTGGGGACTTCCACGCAGACGATTACGATTGGGGCGAATGAGACTAAGGAGATCAATTTCGTTTTCAAGGGAATGTGATCTCTCGGGGTTCGATTATGTCAGTGCTTTTCTGGAGTCTTGAAGCCCTTGCGGCGTTGTTCGCTGTAACGGTGCAGGGCGTCGAGGATGATGGGGTAGGCTTCGCCGGCGGGGCGTATCTCGTCGACTTCGACGGCCTTGCCTTCGAGTTGTTTGTAGTCCTGAAAAAATCGGCGGAGCATGAGCATGCGGTGCGGCGGCATCTCGGCGGCTTCGTGGTAGGAGTTGAATTCGGGGTCCTGGGTGGCGATGGCAATGATTTTGTGGTCGGGCTTGCCGCCGTCGATCATGGTCATGAGGCCGATGGCGCGGGCGTGAATGATGGTGAGGGGGACGACGGTTTCCTGGCAGAGCACGAGGACGTCGAGGGGATCGTCATCTTCGGCGAGGGTCTGCGGAATGAAGCCGTAGTTCGCGGGATAGTAAACGGCGGAGTAGAGAATGCGGTCGAGCTTGATCAGGCCGCTGGCTTTGTCGAGTTCATACTTCACACTGGAGCCGAAAGGGATCTCGATTACGCAGTCGAATTCCTGCGGAAGTTTGTCGCCGGGAGTTACGTCGTGCCAGGGATGGATCATGGAGTTGTTGGAGATTCCATTCTAGCCTTAGTGGCGAGTACTTGGTACCTGGTACCTAGTGGGATCATCCGGCTCGATTTGCGGAGTGGGCGCGTAGCGTTTTGACGCTGGCGGGTGGTTTGCGGGGCGGAAGTTTGGGCGGCTCTTTTTTGGGCGGCTCAAAGGCAGGCAGGAGACGTTCATGCTCCGGCTCTTCTGGTTGCGGCACGTTGATGCGGGCCAGTGCCGAGGCCTGATTGAAGACTGTGGTGAAGGGGCCTTCGGTGGGCGGGGCCGCAGGATATTCGGGAATCTCGCTGACCATTTGGTGTTTCCAAAAGTCGAAGCTAACCTTGGGGGAATTTTTGACGGCGATGTGAAGGGCGCGCATGATAACGCGGGCGCGAGGGACGTCGATTTGATTGCGAACGAGGGCGTTGATGATTTCCATGAGCGAGGCCTGGATGGATTCCTCGTCCTCGAGCATGGCGATGGGATGGAGGCGGGACTGGGGCGGCGTGCGCACGCCGCGGATCATGCGCTGGTGAAAGTAGCAAAAGGCTTCGTGGCGGAGGGCGGGCGAGCCGCAACGGATTCCATTGACCTTGATGTAGGTGCAAATGTGAATTTTTGGGTTGACTGCCATTGTGGTTGAACCTTTCGGGTTTTCGGTTTCGGTGGTGGATTGGGTAGATTGATCTGGATTAAAAAAAAGTGCGGATTTGGGCGCTAAATCTTTGAGGAGGCTGGGGTTAGCTTCGAGGATTTGGCAAAAATCCACGTAAATTATTGCCAGGGAAGGATTTGCGCACAAAATATTGAAAAAAGCGGTGTTACGGAGATCGAATGCGGTGCCGGCGGGAGTGGAGAATAGTTGCTCAAGGATAATATCGCGGAGAAACATACTACTATTAGTTTAACGTATGGGGGGAAGGTTGGATGTCACAGGCGGGGTGTGGAAAAGTGTTTACGCCTTTCGCCCTTCGCAGTCACAGTATCTGCGCTGAGGGATTCGCTGTCGCGAATCTCTCAGCTTCGCTCAGGACGACAGCGTAAGGTCCGTGGCGCTGCAAGCGAAAGCAGGTTTCCTTCGGCTTCGCTCAGGGCAGGCTCTCCGCTACGCCGTCGCTGACGCTCCGGGCTCCGGTCGGAATGACAGGGTGGGAGTGGTTTACGCGGTGGAGTTAGGGCTAGAGTTCGCGCGTCTCGCAAGAGCGGGGGGACTTGAGGCACCGTGGCCGCGGGGGCAGTGGTGGGGGTAGGGGTCCTTCGACTGCGCTGAGGGATTCGCTGTCGCGAATCTCTCAGCTTCGCTCAGGACGACCGCGTCGCGGGGTTCGTGCTGCTTCAAGCGCAAGCAGGTTCCCTTCGGCTTCGCTCAGGGCAGGCTCTCCGCTACGCGGTCGCTGGCGCTCCGGACTCCGGTCGGAGTGACGAAGGGCGGGGGGAATCTTGATTCTGGGCTTGGGGAAGATTAGAGTCATGAGAGCACAATCCCTGTGGGGTAATCCTCTATGTCCAGTCAAGGCAAAACTTATTTGAAGTTTGGGTCGGCTGTGGTCGTGATTCTTTTCCTGCTGGGTTATCTCGCGTATACCGGGGTGCAGGATAGCAAGAGCTATTACGTCACCATCAGCGAGCTGCACAAGATGGGGAACGGGGCTTACAGCAAGCGGCTGCGGGTGGCGGGGAATGTGCAGCCGGGGTCGATTCGGCGGACGGGGACGCACGTGGAGTTCGTGCTGATGGAGCAGGATCAGTTGCTCTCGGTGGATTACACGGGGACGGAAGCGCCTCCCGATACTTTCAAGGACGACTCGCAGGCGCTGGCCGATGGCAGCTTTGGGCGGGATGGCGTATTCCACGCGAAGGGGCTGCAGGCGAAGTGCGCGTCGAAGTATGCTCCGAAGCAGCCGGGGAATTCGATGCAGGCTGAGCCGGCGAAGAGCATTACGCAGGTGCAACCCAGCACCCAGCCTGGGGCGGCTTCGAACTAGGCGATTTTAGTATCTGACTCCGACCCTAAACATAGTTGTCCTCTCGCGCGAAGCGAGGGATGTTGGTGTCTGCCTGCAGCGGGTAACAGTGGCGGTATGCAGAGGGGAACCAAGGTCCCTCGCGTTGCTCGGGATGACAGTTGTTGCTCGGGATGACAGTTGTTGTGATGACAGGTTGGTGAGTATGCGGCATTCTTGACGTGCTCGACTTCGCTGCGAGCTTCCGCTATCTTCTACCTCACAGCTCAAACCAATCATCGTGAGCGCTTCCGAAATCCCGGCCGTCAGAATCGTCAGCGTCAGCAATCTGATTAAGCAGTTCGGGCGCTTTGCCGCGCTGCGCGGGGTGAGCGCGGAATTTAATGCGGGCAAGTTTCACGTGATCCTCGGGGACAACGGGGCGGGGAAGACTACTTTGTTGCGAGCGCTGGCGGGGTTGGCGCAGCCCACGCGAGGGACGATCTCCATTCTCGGAAAGGACCCGCAGGAGGCGTGCCGCGAGATTGGCTATATGGCGCATCCCTCTCTGCTGTACGACGAGATGAGTGGGATGGAGAACTTGCGCTACTTTGCGCGGCTGTATGACATTGGGGGCGATGAGCGTTGTGAGCGGGTGATTCGTGCGGTGGGGCTTGACCCGGAGTTGGCGCGTCCGGTAGGGCAGTATTCGCAAGGGATGAAGCAGCGCATGTCGCTGGCGCGGGCGATTTTGCACGATCCGAAAATTCTTTTGCTGGATGAGCCGTTTTCCAACGTGGATGTGCATTCGGCGCGGGAGATGGTGGCATTGCTCAAGACGATGCGGGATGAAGGCAAAACAATTTTTGTGGTTACGCATCAGGCGGCGCTACTGGAGGGCGTGGCGGATGAATTTGTCTGGATGCAGGCGGGGCAGATTGTGGAGCGCACGGCTGGTCTGACTGCGGATTTTTCGGGGGCGGGGACGCGATGAGTTCGCTGCGCTCCATCACACTGGCGACGCTGACGAAAGACATCCGGCTGGAGTGGCGCTCGCGGGACGCGATTAACTCCATGCTGTTTTTCTCGCTGCTGGTGGTGGTGATCTTTAGTTTCTCGTTCGATCCGAATGCCGAAGAGTCGCGGGAAATTGCAGGAGGGCTGATCTGGGTTGCGTTTCTGTTCGCGGCGGTAGTGGCGCTGAACCAGACGTGGGCGCGGGAGCTGAGGAATCAGGTGCTTGATGCGTATCGGGTTTCTCCGGCTCCAGCGAATGCTCTTTTCCTAGCCAAGGCGTTGGGGAATTTCATTCTCGTGACTGTTCTGGAAGCCGTGATGGCGCCGCTGTTCATGATCTTTTATAACCTGCGCGCGTTGGGGCCGGCGTGGCAGTTGATTCCGGTTACGATTCTGGGAACGTGGGCGCTGGTGGTGAATGGAACGTTTTTCGCGGCGATGTCTTTGCGCACGCGCAGCCGCGAAATAATGTTGCCGCTGTTGCTGTTTCCCATTTCTATTCCGGCGGTGCAATCGATGGTGGAGGCGACGCGGATTATTCTGGCGGGTGATGCGTCCGCGCGGTTCTGGATCGTATTGCTTCTCACCTACGATGTGGTGTTTACTACAGCTTGTCTGGCATTGTTCGAAACCATTCTGCAGGCGGAATGAAACGGGCCTTCTCCATTCTCGCGGTTCTGACGGCGCTGCTCCTGGCTTATGCCTTTTATGAGGCGATATGGGTCGCTCCCATGGAGCGGACGATGGGCGACGTGCAGCGCATCTTTTATTATCACGTGCCTTCGGCGTGGACGGCATTCTTGCTGTTCACGGTGAATCTGGTCGCATCAGTGATTTACTTGATTCGAAAGAGCGCGAAGGCGGATGCTGTGGCGCTGGTGTCGGCGGAAGTGGGAGTAGTTTTCTGCACAGTCGTGCTGGTGACCGGGCCGATCTGGGCGCGGCCGGTGTGGGGAATCTGGTGGACTTGGGATTTGCGGCTGACGCTGACGTTGGTCCTCTGGCTGATTTATGTGAGTTATCTGGTTCTGCGGAAATTTTCCGATAGCTCGCAGACTCCGAAGCTGGCGGCGGTGCTGGCGATTTTTGGGGCGCTTGACGTGCCGCTGGTTTATTTCTCGATTTGGTTTTTCCGCACGCAGCATCCGCAGCCGGTGATTGGAGGCGGTGGGTCCATTGATCCGCGAATGTTGCATGTGCTGTTGATCAATTGGCTGGCGTTTTCCTGCTTCGCTTTTCTGGTTTGCTGGGCGCGATATCGGATCGAGTGGATGCGGCGCGAAGTGGATGAGATGGAAGCTATGGAATCGCTACGTGGAGTGACGCGATGAACTCGATCAAATTTCTGTGGGCGGCTTACATTGCTACGTGGATGATTCACGGGTTTTACCTCGGGAGTATTGCACGGCGTTATGGGCGGCTGCGGCGAAGGATGAAGGACTTGGGTAAGGGGAAGTAGTCAGCACTCAGCAATTAGCATTTGGCAATTAGCCACGGCTTCTGGGAGTGATTTTTCGAGAACCCGACTGAGGCGCGCCGGCTAAATACTAAAGGCCAACTGCTCATTGCTCGTTTTTCAGTTTGT
Source organism: uncultured Acidobacteriaceae bacterium (assembly GCA_963818865.1). Classification (GTDB taxonomy): domain Bacteria; phylum Acidobacteriota; class Terriglobia; order Terriglobales; family Acidobacteriaceae; genus Sulfotelmatobacter. Next base: position 365,593 of record CAWFTQ010000004.1, on the reverse strand, counting down.
CTGATTCCAATCACGCTGCAGGGCGCTGAGGAAATCGGTGCTGCCAGTGGAGCGGAGGAATTCGTAGTCCTCGATCATGGCGGCGGTGCCGACGCGGGCTGAGGGCAGAGGGGATTCCGAGCGGATGATGCGAGCGGTGAAGCGGACGCGCACGGCGTCGGTCAGGGTGATGTGCGGTGGGAAGGTGAGAGTCACTTCGCAGGCGGTGCCTTCGGGAACGGGACGGTCGAGGTAAAAGAAAACTCCGCGGGCGCTTACATTTTGGGTTTCGGTTTGGAATTCGTTGTTTTCGTTCTTTGGACCCACATGCTCTGGACCCACATGGAGACGTACCAATGCGGGCAGGCGCATATCGAAGCGCCGCATCATCCGCCGATCCTGAGAATCCGGTTGCATCCGTGGCGTAAGTTCCGAGTGCATCTTCCCAAACATCTTGCAAAACAAAGACAAAATTAAATGCGGAACGGAATCAACAGCCAGGCTGGATAGCTAAAGTCCTGCCCGTCGCCCTGAAGCAGGTCCTGATTGCATTCCACTTTATAGGTTTGCCGGCAGTTTGCAAAGAGCAAAAAGACTCATGAACTGATTCGGTAAACCGCCTGGCAAAACAGAACGCGCCTGAAGGACGGGCGGGAGGAGACTGCGCGACCACCCAGATTCCGCCTCTGTCGGAGCAATCCCGCTGCCATTCGTCCGCGCCTGGGTTGGCGGAATTCCGCGAAGAATCAAGAGCTTTGAACCGAACACCGCGCACCTGTCGTCAAGGCATGCAAGGCTTTGCAGAAATCGCTCCGTGGCAGTTCGTCCGCAAATTGTTTCATGCCACTTTTGTGCTATGTTTCCGGTCTCCTCCGGCATCTTTATGAGGCAACCAGAGCATCTGACAGGTCTTAGAGCGGGCGGGAAATCGGACGCTCGCTTGACTTGGCTATCCGTCAGATGTTTAAGTAGTTGTTTATTTTCCGCCAGTTCCAAAGTGACATGTCAGCAGCGGGCGGTATCGCCGGCGCCGGGGCAAAAACTCGCGCGCCGTTTTACTCTCTCCATTTATGATCGGTATGCAGCGGAGGAAAAGCGTAATGGGAAATGGCCGTGGATTGTCGAGAAGTGGGTTGTCGGGAAGTGGATTGCCGGGAGCAAGGTTGGAAGGCCGTCTGAAATGGATCTGCGTAGTGAGCGCGGCTATTGTTTTGTTGCTAATAGCGGGCGTGATGTTGAACTCCGGTTCGCGCCGCTACGCCCAGAGCGCAGGGCCTGCGTCTTCCGCTTTTCCGATTCCGGCCGCTTTCGGCAAGGCTGCCTTGAAATCGAAGCCGGACGCCCGCGGACTTCTTGGCCAACTCCCGCTGATCTTCGAGCCCAATCAGGGCCAGACAGATTCCAGGGTGAAATTTGTCTCGCACGGAGCCGGATATAGTCTCTTTTTGGATTCGACGGGAGCGGTGCTGGCCATGCAAACGGCGCAGCCGGCCTCGGCGGGGCAACGGGTGACTAAACTCGGGACTGCGCGAAGCGTGGAGGCGGTGCGCATGACGCTGGTGGGCGCCAATCCTGAGGCGGCCGTGGCGGGCAGCGACCGGCTTCCTGGCATCAGCAACTATTTCATTGGCAACGATCCGAAAAAGTGGCACACCGGGATTCCTCAGTTTGCGGGAGTTCGTTATCAGAGCGTTTATCCGGGCATCGACCTGGTTTTCTACGGCAGCCAGGGTCATCTGGAATACGACTTCAAGGTAGCGCCGGGTGCCGATCCATCCCAAGCCGAGTTGCAGTTTGATGGCGCGGCTAAGCTGGTATTGAGCGGCGGAGACTTGATTCTCAAAGGAACTGGCGCCGATGTGCGGCTGCAAGCCCCGCGGGTTTATCAGACCGCTGCAGGCCATCAGCAGGCGGTTGAAGGGCGGTTCGTACTCCGAGCCGCCAATCGGGTGGGCTTTGAGATTGGATTCTATGATCGCAGCAGGGAACTGGTGATCGATCCGACCATCGCTTACTCGACGTACTTCGGCGGCACCGGGAATGAGACTTACCCTTCGATTGCCGTCAATAACGACGGAGTTATTTACCTGGCCGGATCGACGACTTCGCCCAACCTGCTTACGATGTATCCATCGCCGATCGCCCCCATCCAGTCAACTTTGAATGCCACTGCGGGGGCGCAGAATATTTTCCTCCTGAAGCTGGATCCGACGGCTGGTCCCGCGGGCGTCCTCTACCTTACCTACCTCGGGGGCAGTGGAATCGACAGCAGCGCAGGCTTGGGCGTAGATGCCGGAGGCACAGCCTACGTGGCGGGCACAACTACTTCGACGAATTTCCCCACTTCGGCGGGCGCATTCCAGACTGTGCCTGACGCTGGCAGCACCTGCGCTCCTTTGATTGCGACCGAGACAGTGCCGTGCCACGTATTTGTGAGCGCGGTGAGCGGACTTGACACGGCAGGAGCTGTGCCGGCGCTGCTGTACTCGACGTACCTCTCGGGCAATGGATCAGAGATCGCCAGCGGTCTGGCCATCGACAACAATGCCGACGTGTTTGTCACGGGAACCACCACCTCGACCAATTCAGATACAGGGTTTCCTTCGACCTTATTCCCGCCTGCGTATCAGCAGACGTCGTTGGGTGCCATCCAGTTTTTTGTGACAAAAGTAAATACGAAAACCAACGGTCTAGACAGTATTTCTTATTCGACATATTTCGGTGGCAGTAACGGGACGATTGACACCGGGGGCGGCATTGCGGTCGATACGACGGGGAACATTTATTTCAGCGGCACCACGAATATCTTTAATAGCGGTGAAGCGACGAATGGAAGTGGTGGGCTGGCGCAAGGCGATTTTCCGATCTTGAATGCCTACCAGCCATGCCTGGACACGCCTCCTCCGACGGTGATCACTTTTCCGGTGACGTGTACGCAACCCGCCAGCCCGGTTCCGACCGATGCGTTCGTTGCCAAGATAAACCCCGCGAACGCGCAGACGGGAGCCTCTCAGTTACTGTTCTCGACTTACTTCGGTGGGAGCGGAACGGATTCGTCCACCGGCCTCACGATTGATCCCACCGCGGCCGCGATTTACATTACGGGATCGACGAACACAATGGCGAATGTACCATCGATCACTACAGGTACCTTTGTCATCCCCACCGGCACTGCCCCCTTCCAGGAGTGCCTTGACACCCCGGTGAACCCGACGACGCCAGTTTGCCCGGCGATTGCGGCACCAGCGCCGACCGATGCCTATGTGGCGAAGTTTACCAATCCCACAGAGGCTTCGGGTGCTACGAGCAACGCCGTGGGGTTGAGTTATTTTTCCTACCTTGGAGGGACCGGGGAACGACAGTGGCTTGGCCATTGCCGTGGATACGGCAGGCGGTGCGCTGGTGACCGGAGCGACCAGTTCAGGGACGGTGCTGGTTAACAATCCTGTTGTGGATTTCCCGGTTACTACTGGAGCGATCCAGAGCGTGCTCAACGGCCCGCAGAACGCGTTTTTTGCCCACATTGATACCACCACAATTTCCGGCCAGAGTGCGGTGGGTTCTTACGCGACTTATTTCGGCGGCAATGGTACGGACCGTGGTACCAGCATCGCGGTCGACACGTCTCTCAACACTTATTTTGCCGGCGATACGAACTCGACCAACTTTCAGGTTCATGCCCCGCTGCAGGCTACGCTTAACGGAACCGGGGTTGGGCCGAACACCGACGCGTTTGCCGTCAAGCTGCAAACCGCAAGCGATCTGTGCATTCGATGCATAGCCCCTTTGATTTCGCCTGCCACAACGGTAGTGAGCGCCGGCAACCAGGTCACAATAACTTTTACCGTCATCAACCAAGGTCCCGACCTGGCAACGAACATTACGGTGACGGGCCAGCTCGCGACGGGCATAGCGGCTACGTTCAACAGCGCGACTGCGGGCGCTGGCACTTGCAGTGTGCCGACCGGCGGCAATGTGGCATGTACCATTCCTACGCTGCAAGCAGGTTCTACCTCACTCGTAGCCATGGTAGTGACGCCCACTACGGCGGGAGCCGGCTCGATATTGGCCACAGTCACAAACAGCAACAATACGAACCCCAGCAACACCGCAACGGCTTCATTCACGGCAACCAATTTTGGGGTCACGATTACCCCATCCAGCCAGACGGTAGTGGCCGGCAACACGGCGAGTTATTCCGTGTTGGTAGCTCCGTCTTTGACGTATGGAGCGAATGTCTCGCTTACGTGCGCGTCGCTGCCGTCGGGAGCGAGTTGCGGATTCACTCCAGCCACCCTCACTTTTAATGGCCCCGGTTCTCAGTCCAGTGTGTTGAACCTGACCACCACGGCGCGCCCGGTGAACACGATCACTTCCCTGGGATGGCATGGCCCGTTTTATGCCCTGTGGCTGATGGTTCCGGGCGTAGCCTTGTTTGGGCTGGGCAGCGGCAAACGCAGACGGAGTCGCGTCCTCGGATTGTTCGCGCTCTGGATGGTGTTCGCACTGGTCATACTGCTGCCGGCTTGCAGCAAGACCAAGCAGGTGATACCTGTCTCCGGAACACCGGCGGGCAGTTATCCTCTGCAGGTGACGGCATCTTCGGGTACGTTTACGCAAAGTGCTGGGTTCAGCTTGACGGTGCAATAGGTGGCGCGGGTGGGTTCTGCGGCCACGGGTAGTGGTGCAGTTTGACCCAAACGGCGGTGTGCTTACGGAGATCCCTCCGCCCGCTGGTGAAAACGCGGGCCTTCGGGATGACGCCGGAAGATAGAAGCGCGAGATTTTTCAAACTGCACCACCACCCGGCCACGCCTGCGGATGAAATTCCGGTGAACCTGTAGTATGATGTTCCGCCAATTGAGGCTTGGGATGGTTCCGAATTCACTGCGAATTTCTCTGCGGGGAATGGACGATGGAATCGCAAAATATAGAGGAGTACAAAGAGCTCCGGCACGAAATTATGGAGCTGAAGGGCTGTATCACCACTTATGTTGGGTTTGTTCTTCTTGTAGTCAGCCCGGCCTTCTGGGAGCTGGCTAAATCGATTACATCGCAGCCCAACCGCATCATGTCTTTTGTGGCTCTAATCGTGGGCCTCGGCTTGAAGGTTGTCCTCTTCCTTCTCCTATACAAGTTCAATTCTCACAACCGGTACTGTGGATACTGCAAACTACTCGAGCAAGAGGTCTTCTGCGGCAAGGACAAGAGTCCCAAGGAGAAGAATCCGGGGATCGTCTTCCTCTGGGAGATTTGTCTTGACCGGCTCCGCTCGTCAAGTTCCCGGAAGGACGGGCTTGACATTGAGATTGAGCGTTATAGGGGAAGCCAGCCTTCAAAGGATACTTTGATGAAAATGTCCCGGAAATATAGTGGGCCTGCACCAACGGCCGACGAACACCGTCTCCGCAAGGGGTGGAAGCTATTGTTTAAGTCGGAGACCGAGGGGCGGGGCACGTGGCAGTTTCCCTTGCACGTGGCAAAAGTCTTTGCAGCTCTTGACTGCGGGCTTTTCCTTCTCGGGCTGGTCCTGTTCCGGCCGAGCGCGGCGCAAATCTTACAGGGTCGTTCTCTGCAGGCGGCGCTGCTGTTCTTATTGTGGTTGTCGTTCCTGGGACTCCTTGTGTTTCTGTGGCTTCAGTTCATGGCAGGGCTGTACCGGCAGATGAGGGGAAGTGAAACGGTAGACGCCTTCTGTTGGAAATTCGTTCCGATTCGCTATCGCATTCTTGAGAACCTTGGCCTTACGGACGGATACAAGCTCATTGGATATAGCGCGCTTTCATGAGCACGAGGTTATTATTTGCCTCGCTTTCCCATGTGCTGCTAGGCTCCGGCGGAGAGCTTGTGATGGCTCTTGGTTTCGGCGATGCCATATTGCCGAATCTTGTAGAGCAGGGCTTTGTAGCTGATTTGCAAGAGGCCGGCTGCCTGTTTGCGATTCCAGTTGGTCTGTTCGAGGGCTTGGCGGATGGCTTCGCCTTCGGCTTCGTCCTTGGCGGTGCGGGCCAGCGACTTCAATCCTCGGCTGGATTCGGTACCCCGGCTGGCGGAATCGCCGTGAGCGCCGCCGCCGTTGCCATCGTGGCGGGGCTGCAGTTCGGCGGCCGCTAAATTCTCATCGCCCAGGATCAAGTAGCGCTTCAGAAAATTATTCAGCTCCCGCAGATTGCCCGGCCAGTTGTGCCTTTGGCACGCCTCCAGCAGGGGTGGGGAAAGCGGAAGCTGGGGGCGCGCATACTGTTCCGCCATGCGGCTCATAAAATGTTTCAGCAGAATCGGGATCTCTTCCTTGCGATCGCGCAGCGGCGGCAGTTGCAGGGTGAATGCATTCAGGCGGTAGTAAAGATCTTCGCGCAGCCGCTTGGTGGCAAGGGCCTGAGGGATGTCAATGTTGGTAGCTGCCAGGATGCGGACGTCAACCTTGATGATGGAGCGGCTGCCCAGGCGCGAGAATTGCTGGTCCTGGAGAACGTGCAACAGTTTGGCCTGCAGGGCGGGCGGCATCTCGCCAATTTCATCGAGCAAGATGGTGCCCTTGTTGCACAGTTCGAACTTGCCGGGTTTGGCGTGAGTGGCTCCGGTAAAGGCGCCGGGCTCGTAGCCGAATAATTCGCTTTCGAGCAGGTCGGCGGGAACGGCGGCGCAATTCACTTTCAGGAACGTACGATGGGCGCGGGTGGAGAGCTTGTGAATGAGGCGCGCCAGCACTTCTTTACCGGTGCCGCTTTCGCCGAGCAGCAACACTGGAATATCGACATGCGCCACCAGCGCGGCTTGCGAACGAATCTTTCGCATCGCCGGGCTGGCTGCGATAAAGAAGACATCGTCAGCGACTTCCTCGACGTCGCCTCCCGGCGGGGTTTTGCCCTGACCAAGACACTGGTCGATTACCGCATCCAGTTCCGCCTTTTGAAAAGGCTTGGTGAGGTAGTCGTGCGCTCCCAGGCGCATGGCCTGCACGACCTTCTTGGTATCGTTTACGCAAGAGAGCATGACTACTTTGGTGCCGGGACGCTTGTGGCGGATTTGTTCCAGCGTCTCCAGACCGTCGATTCCAGACATCAGTACATCGAGGAGCACGAGGTCTGGCTCCATGCCTTTGTCGATGCGCTGCAGAGCCTCTTCCCCGGTGGACGCGGTCTCAACTTTGTAGTCATCGACCTCAAGCAATGTCCGGATGTAACGGAGCATGGCCGGTTCGTCATCCACCAGAAGAATCTTCGCGGTTTCGCTCACCGATTCTTTCCTTTGCCCGCAGGATTGGAGGAGGGTTTGAAGGGAATGAGGAATGAAAATTTGCAGCCTGAGTTGGCATCGCTCTCTACCCAGACTTTTCCACCCATACCCTGAACCAGGCGGCGCACAATCGAGAGGCCCAGGCCCATTCCGTCCTCATTTTCGTTGCTCGGCAGACGAAAGAAGTCATCGAAGACTTCCTGATGAAACTCCGCCGGAATTCCCGGACCGGTGTCGGATACGCTGACCTTCACGGAATTGGGTTGCGAATTGGTTTGCCGGCGCCGTTCGCCTGCGGATGCGGGTTGAGCCGTGGCGCGGCGCTCCCACATGTAGGGTTCGGCGTGCAACCAAACCGTCCCGCCCTGGGGAATAAACTTGAAGGAGTTTTCCAGCAGGTTGGAGATCACGCGCTCCAGCTTGGGAGAATCCAGGGGAAACTCCGGCAACTTGTCATTTGCCAAGAAGTAAAGAGCCAATCCCTTTTCCTGAAAGCGAGTCGACCACAAGCGGCAAACATCGGACAGGCACTGGTTGATGTTGCCCATCGCGTACTGCATCTTGAGGCCGCCGGTTTCGAGGGCGCTGTAGGTGAGGAAATCCTGGATGAACTGTTGCAGGCGCTTGCCGCTGGCCTGCATGTCGCGCAAGACTTCCCGCTGACGCTCGCTCAAAGGTCCCAGCTTCTCGCTTTGAAGCAGTTCGACGTAGCCGTTGAGAATGGAGAGTGGGGTCTTCAAATCGTGTGCGGCGGAGCCCAAGGCGTTCGTGGTGCGCTGGAATCGCTGTTGCAGTTCGGAGTATGCCTGGGGAAGATCAGCCGCGCTGGGCATGCCGGCTGCCAGACCCGGGGAAACGGCGCCAACGGCAGTTGCTTTATCTGGCGCTGGAACACACATGTTCTTCTGCACGGTAGCCATAAGGAGTAGGGCGATCTAGCACAGAAAGGGGGGATGCACTCGACTGTTTAAGGAAGAATGCTGTAACAAAATCGTATGCCAGGTTACTTTTCGTTGTCAATGAAAAATGCAAGCGGATTACCCAAGTGTAGCAAAACCTTGCACTCGCGGGACCTTGCATGCCGTTTTCCACGAGCCGCCCAGGACAGGCACACTCGGCGCGGAAGATAATGGAAAGACAGGCCTTTGGGCGGTGCACTTAAGTTCTGGCGGCTGAATCAGGTCGGTAGTTGCGGGTTTCGTAGGGCTTGGTTAGTGAATTCCAACCCTTAGTCCGGATTTGGCACCCAAGGTGCTTAGGTTGGGTCGTCAAATTGTCTGGGAAGGGGTGTGCGTGAACCGGAAGACTGCAGCGGTAGAGCGACGGCGATGGCCGCGGCTACCTTTGGCCATCCCCGTATTTGTCAGGAGTCGGCTTGAGCAGGACAAGGAGTTCCTCGAGTTTGCCACCGCCCTGAACGTATCTGCGGGGGGCATGCTAGTTGCGGTTCGCCGGTCGCTTCCGGCGGCGGTTGAGATTTCGCTGGAGATTCCCAGCGCCCCCCTGGCCGCTTTGGCCGCCCTGCCAAAGGCGGCACGAACCCTGCGCGCCAAAGTGCTTCGTAGTGAGCATGCCGAGACCTACAACTTAGTCGGGCTGAAGTTCGTCCGGCCACTGGTCGAGTCCCGAACCAAGGTCAAGGTACAGCGAAGGAAACACTCGTCGCTGGTGTGAAAATCTTTTCTCTCCTGTGAAGGTTTTTTCCCTGGTGGAGTGCTCTGCCTCGGGCGGGAGCGTACACCATTGATTACTGGCTGCGCCCGTCGTTAGCCTTTAGTAAGTTGCTTTTCATCAATCAGATACACTAACCTCAATATGGACTGTCCCGCTCCCCCGCGTTTGGTTCTCCGGATGCACGCTGCACGATAGCTTGCCCCCCGCCGAGCCGATAAGACCCTATGAGCACTTCGAACTCAGTCAGTTCCCTGGTCCAGCCCTTGGGGGAAACGCCTCCTGAGGCGGTCGTATTCGGGGGTACTGACGCCATGCAGGCTTTGCGCGAGCGGCTGGCCAAAATTGCCGGCGCAAATGTCCCCGTCCTGATTCAGGGGGAGAGTGGCACGGGCAAAGACATCATTGCGCGCATGATCCACGCCACTTCGCCCTGGAAGAGCGGTCCCTGGGTGAAGGTGAATTGTCCCGCCATTCCCGGAACGCTGCTGGAGAGCGAACTCTTCGGTTACGAAAAGGGAGCCTTCACCGGCGCCTTTGGCACGAAGCCTGGCCGCGTGGAAATGGCGCATCGCGGCACGCTGTTCCTCGATGAAATTTCCGAACTGGACATGAGTCTGCAGTCGAAGCTGCTGCAACTGTTGCAGGATGGCCAGTTCTGCCGCATCGGTGCGCAGGAAGACAAGAAAGTGGAAGTGCGCGTGGTTTGCGCCACCAATCGAAAACTGGAAGAAGAGATCGCCAATGGCGCATTCCGCGCCGATCTGTTCTATCGCATCAATGTCGTCAATCTGCACATGCCGCCGTTGCGCGAGCGTATCTCCGATCTGCCGGATCTCGTTGCTTTTTTCCTGGAATGCTATAACCGGAAATTCAACTCCCGCGCCAAACCGCTCTCGACCGAGTTGATGAATGCGCTGCGCAAGTATCACTGGCCGGGCAACATCCGCGAGCTGGAAAATCTGATCAAGCGCTACGTCATCCTGGGCACTGAGGAGGCCATCTCCAGCGATCTGCGGCCGCAGCGGCCGGATTTTTTCAGCGCCGACATTAACGTGGACGGACCCATCTCACTGAAGAAAATTACTCGCCAGGCGGTTCATGAATTGGAGCGCAAGATCATTCTCAAGGTGCTGCAGCATCATCACTGGAATCGCAAGCAGGCGGCTCGTGCTTTGAACATCAGTTATCGTGCTTTGCTTTATAAGATCCGCGACGCCGGACTGCCCTCCAACCGCGCCGCTCGCCGCCCTCAAGCCGGGGATGCGCCGAATGACAGCGCCGCCGCCGATTGACAGGCATCGACTCCCGCAAATGCCGCTTCCCAAGCCGTTTTCGGCCCAAGGCTGAAGAGAGTCGTATTGCCACAATCGAGACGCACGAGCGCTCAAAGTGCGCAGACATTTTCACCTGGGCTTGGCTAATGGACCTCATAACTTGTTTAAGCTATTGATACGCTGAGACATACAGAGGACCATTCTTTGGCATGAGGGATGCTCCATCCAAGGCAAGTGCCTTAGCGCCACCAGGTACAGGCCGCATGTCTTTCCCCAAAGACAACCCGGCGACGGAACGTTCCTAGGAGAATTACAAATGAAGAAGATTCTTTTGTTGCTCGCCCTGGCACTGGCCCTGCCATTGGCAGCCTTTGCGGGTAACAGCGTGGATTTCAGCAACAGCGGCGGTACCTTGGCGGGAACCACCAGCGGCCTCTCGCTGACGGGTTCGACCCTGATCGCCGTCAATGGCTATAACGGGGGAGGACTCATTACGGGATCCGACCTTGGAAGCGTCACCTTTACCACGGGTGCCCTGGAAAGCGGTGGATCGCTACAGATGGGCGGCACATTCCTACCCGGCGGAACCTTTACCATCACCGGCAATGGCACCAATGGTGTGCCGAACGGTGTGCTTTTCTCGGGCACTTTCAGCAGCGCCACCTGGACGCTAGTTACGCTTGCCAACGGAACCCATAACTACACCTTAACCGGTGCGCTTACAGGTTCGCTGGGCAGCGGCTACTACACCAACGGCGTTACCGTGCAATTAACCATCAACACCGGCAAAGGCTACTTCAACGGCAGCACCCGAATTTCCAGCGGGGATACTACCGTGGTGGTTCCGGAGCCTGGTTCGCTGGGCTTGCTCGGAACTGGGTTGCTCGGTCTGGCCGGCGTCATCCGCCGCAAGATCAACCTCGGCTAAATAATTGTTTCTGTCTGAACCGCCCGCCGCACCCGCGGCGGGTTTTTTTTTAGATCTCTTCGATCTCTATTCGAGGATCTCTATTCGAGCCTAAATCAGATCGAAGCCTAAATCAGACCCTGGCGAATTCTCCGCAGGAAATCCTCAGCGTCGCTATGCGCTTTATCCACAATCTTTGGATCGTTACCCGATTCCATTGCCATTTCTTGCAGGACCAGTTCCGCGGCATCCTTGGGCTTATAGCCTCGCGTGACCAGCAGGCGGGCCCGCTCCATGAAGGTGTGGTCCACATTCCTTTTGATGGTTGGCTTGGCCGCGGGAACGACGATTTCAGCCTCGCACTTATGCTCACGAAACTTCGCGGCGGCCAAACGATCGTAAGCAGCCATAGCCTCCTGACCGCTCAGGAGCGTAGGCACGGCAAATCTCCAGCGACAATTCGAGCAGGCCCAGCCGGTGGCATCGCCCTCGATCCAGATTAACGACCTTTCCATAGATGCCGACTCTATCCCTCATTGCAGGAGTTGCAGCGCCTTACAAGACTGGGCGATGACTTCCTGCTGATAGGGGGTTGGGTTGAGGAATTCAACTCCGTAGCTGAAACCGTTTCGGTTCCTGATCAGGCCGCGGATCGCCATGCCTTGGGAGTTGTAGGGGAGAGAAAGCTCCATCAGAACGATGATGCCCGGCTCCAGCGGCCGCGGCATAAACAGCCGGAGCCCGCCGATACTGACGTCGCTGGCTTCTCCGTGGAAGCAAAGAGTCTCGCCGTTCAGGTTGACCGTGATCTTAGTGCGGATCTTTACTTCGTATCGCTCCCACCGTCTCTGCTGTTTCGTCTCCATTTGGAAAACTACCTTCGCCTGCAAGCCGATAGAATTGCGCTGTAATGATTCTCAACAAGCGGGAGAAATAAGCAATCCGGTTTACGCAATAGAGTTCGCTGGCATTGCTCTTCAAGGTACACATAGGCGCAGTTAATTTCTATGGAATCGTTTCAGTAAGATAATTTCCCTTGTGCTTCGCCATACGGAAGATAAGGGGATCTACAACGGGCACAAAGCTGAGGCGGTCAACGCTTCGCGCAGACGGGCACCTGCAGGCTTGCTCTCAGGGCTTCATGCGAAACAGCCAGCGGAGAATCTATCCCCGCAGTTCTGACAGGGCCTTGCGCGCATCGCTGTTATTGGGATTGATCTTCAAGGCGCGTTCCAGTTGCTGGCGCGCCTGCGCCGGCTGGTTTACTTTCTGATAAGCCAGTCCCAGATGATAGTGGACGACGGGATCGTCGGCCGCGCCGCGCTTCTCGTTGAGCCGCAATGATTCCTGAAACATATCGATCGCGGACTGGTACACGCCCTTCTGGAAATAAGCCCAGCCCAAAGTGTCGGCAGCATTTGAGGAGTCCGGCATGCCGCGGCGCGCCGTCTGCGCCATGGCCAATGCCACGTCCACGTTGCCGCCCTGCTGCAGCATGACGTATGCCAGGTTGTTTGAGGCCAGCGGATTATCCGGCTGAATTTCCAGCGCTTTTTGGTACATGGCCTTCGCGTTATTCCACTCGCTTTGCGATTCATACATTTCGCCGGCAAGAATGTAGAACGCAATCTCGCGCGGGTGATCTTTAATAGACTGCTGATACAAGGCGAGAGCCTGGCTGACCGAGCCTTGCGCAGCCTGCACCTCGCCCAGCTTCAGAAGCGCGTCGGAATTATTCTTGTCGAGTTCGATCGCCTTATGGAAGGCGGCTTCCGCGCCGCTAAAATCTTTTTTGTTCTGAAACAGGGCGGTGCCCAACAGATCATAGAAGCCGCCAGTGTTGGGCGACTTGGCGATTTCGCGCGTGCGCTGCGGCGATTGCCTGATCAGGCTGCTTTTGCAGAAGGTAGACATTCATGATCCCTTGCAACGCATCGGTGGAGGCCGCATCTTTATCGAGCGCCTGCCGATAAAACTTAATCGCCTCCAGGTACTGCTTCTGCAACTGATGCAGGTTGCCCATTTGCACGAAGGGCGCCGGGCTCGCCGGAGCCAGCCCCATGGCTTTGGTGAGGTCTTGTTGCGCGTCGGAATATTTCTGACGATTCATCTCCGCCAGGGCGCGCATCAGGTAGCCATCGGGGGCTTGCGGTGCACCGCCGATGATTTGCTGTGCGGTTTGGGTAAGCGCATCGAGGTCACCGCGGCGTATCTCCAGCGTAGCTAAAGCGCGTTGCGCATCCGTGAGATCGGGACGCAGCCGCACTGCGTCGCGCCACTCCGATTCCGCCCGGGCGTCGTTGTGCTGCATGTCAAAGGCGGTGCCCAGGTGATAGTGGGCCACGGCATTGTTGGGATCGTCCTTGAGCGCCTGTTGCAACGCTTCCACGGCGCCGGCAGCGTCGTTTCGGCGAAGCTGGATCTGGCCGCGATACACCAGCGCGTCCACATCGTGCGCATTGGCTTTCAGAAGTTCATCGTTCAGCTTGGTGGCTTCATCCAGACGGTTCTTCAAAATCAAAAGCTGAATGTAGTTTCTTTTGACCAGAGCGTTCTTGGGATGATCGCTGTACAGCGAGGCGTATTCCGCCGTGGCCTTATCCAGATCGCCATTGGCGAAATAAAAATCGCCGAGCAAGCGGTAGCCTTCGGGAATATCCGAGAGGTCGATCTTAGCCTGCTTCAAGAATGCCTCGGCGTCGGCTTTCTTGCCTTCCGCCATGTAGAGCCGCACCAGGGCTTCGCGCGGGGCGGGATCCTTGGGAGCGAGTTCGATGGCATGCTTGAATTGCTGTTCGGCTTCAGGCATGCGGTTGCGCCTCTCGTAGAAGCCTCCGAGAGCCAGTTGGGCATTCATAGCCTTGGGATCAAGGTCGGCGGCTTTTTTGAAATTGGCCTCGGCTTGATCGGGCAGGTTTGAACGAAGTTGCAGCAGAGCCAGATTCAGGTAAGACTCCGATCGGTTGGGGTCGGCGGCGATTGCTTTTTGCATCTCCTGAAGAGCCGCGCCTACGTTGTTCTGAGCGGAGTAGTAGTCGGCCCAGGCCTCGAAGACTTCCGGATTCTGCGGCTGATTTTTTTGGAGGAGATCGAGGTGAACGCGCGCCTGCTTCAGGTAGTCTGCATTGGGAGAACCATCCGGATTGCGCGCCGTGACCAAAAGATTGGCCAGGTCGATGTGGGCGCGATAGTTGTCAGGAGCCAGTTCCACGGTGCGCGTAAGCTCTTGATAAGCGCGGTGGCTATCGCCGAGCTTGAGATAAGTTTGCCCTAGCTGATAATGCGCCTGAGCGAAGCGGGGGTCGATCTGCAGCGCATTGGAATACTGAATGGCGGCTTCGCGGTACTTGCCCTGGGAGAGGTAGCGGTCGCCGCTCTCCAGGAATTTTTGTTTGCGCACGTTGGGATCGCGCGAACATCCCGTGAACAGGGCGGTGATGAGGAACCCGACGAGGAACAGGCGAAAGGCTACAGAGCGGCTCATGTTGTCTCCAAAGCAGGCGCGAATATGCAGACGGTTACGAACTTCTGGACACTACACCAAGGTACTGCAATACGAGGGGTAAATAAAGTTACTGGTGTCATACCGGGGCTGTTTGCGATCGGCGGACCCGCCCACGCGGCAAGCAGGCTTCTACGCGACGTCTCAAGCGGTTTTGCAGTTGTGGATACCGCCCTTTGCAACGGATGGGCTGCCGTGGTGGCGCAGGGTTGGGTCATAGCCCCCCAACCATTACTCGGGGTTCATGACGAAACCACACTGCCCGACGGAGCAATTGGGATCGCCCACAGACACGCCGACCAACTGCCCGGCATCGTTGACGCCAATAAAATCGGTCTGCGGGTATGGCTGGGGCACCGTGTAGTAATAACCGCCGTCGAGCAGGAACTGGTAGGAATTTCCGCTCGCGTTAGAGTAGTAGCCAAGAATCTGGCCTTGGTTATTGATGCCGGTCGCTTGGGACGAGACGGCGCCGGGCGGACTTATCGGAATACAGGAGCCAACCCCTGTGGTGTTGTCGAGGTCGTAGACAAATGCCTGTGCTCATCAAACCCCAGGCGCTCCGTGTAATGCAGCCCTGTCTGCGGCGACTGAGGGACCAAGGAAGGCCCCGGCCCCAACTTGCGGGCCTTAACGCGTGGGCCGTCCGCCGTTGGAGGAACGGCCGGCCGCGGGACTGGAATCGGGCTAATATCTTTCCAGGTCGCGCCCCCGTCCTTGGTTAGTAGCAGGTCGCCTAGGCTCGTGCGCGCCCAGCCCTCAGCACCGGTAACGAAGCTAAGCCTGGCAATATCGTCGCCCTGCCGCCAAAGGACGCCTTCGGACCCGACCCTCGGAGCGGTTTCCGTAGTCGCCTCTCCTTGCTGCGCGACAGTCATAAGCGTGACCCGGTTCAGGTGTTGCCTGTCATTGAAAGCCACGACGAGAGCCGATTCAGTTCCCGTGGAGTATGGCACCACAATGCTCGGGCCAAGGCGCGATAACGCTGCACCCGTTTTTTTTTTGTGGAGGCTCCTTGGTCGGTCAGAGTCCGATCAAGCTTCCAGCTTCGCCCACCGTCGTCGGTGACGTACAAGACCAATGCGGTTCCCCTCGGCTCTTCCGCATCACTCGACGGACGGAGCCAAATAGGGAGGAAGCCATGTCTTGCGTCCGTAAACTTCGCATCCCCATAGGTCGCGCGGGTTGGCAGCGACTGAGGAAGATTCTCCAGCGGCGGTCCATCGCCTTGCCATGTTCTCCCGCCATCATGCGTGCTATAGATTCCACCTCCGCCTGCGTTCCCGGCGACCCAACCATCCCGTGGGGTGGCAAAGACGGGACGGCCTGCCATTGGAGCTTGGGGTAGTTCATTCCAGCTCTTGCCTCCGTCGCTGGTCGCCAGCAACAGTCCCCAGCTAAAGGCAGAACTGCTCTTGGCCTGCAGCACCATCCAACCACATAGAGGATCGATGAAATCCAACCAGCCATATCCGGAAAGTTCATCCGGCTTTTGGCTCGGGATCTTGACGAGCGCGACGGTCCAGGTTTGTCCTGAGTCGGCAGTTCCAGCAACCCGGAAGGTCAGTTTGCCTTGATCATCGTCCTCTGCATATAGCAATGCCCAGCCGTGGGATTCGTCCGAGAAGAAAACGTCGGTTAAGTTTTCTGAGGGACCGTGCGCCGGAGTTACATCTTTCCAATGACTGCCGTTGTCGGAGGTCCAGAAAAGGCGGTGGTTGTCGATCGCCCATCCGCTTTTTGCGGTGATGAGTTGCATGGAAGGGTTTTGGCCTAGCGCCGGGATACAAGGGAAGAGGATTAGCGCTAGAAGGGATACAGCTACGAGCGTCCTATGAACGACCCGCATGAGCTTCCTCCGGTAGAAGGTAATTAGGTTGCTACCCATTGGGTTCGGCCCGCAAGCATCTTACCTCAACATCCGCCTCTGGCGCGTAGGTCTTTCTTATTTATTACAAAAGGCGAACGCCGTTCTATCCCGCGTGTCCGCTCTGGCGGGGCCAATCCTTAGCGAAGGCCGTCGTGCTTACTGAAGCGTGTGGCTGGACGGTGCGGAAGTTGGGGCTCCGGTGATGTTGTAGCGCTTTAGTTTGCGGTAGAGGGTGGCGCGGCTGATGCCGAGCATGCGTCCGGCGAGGGCTTTGTCGCCTTTGACTTGTTCGAAGACGCGTTGGATGGTGGCGCGTTCGATGTCTTCGAGGTCGGTGGTGGAGAGTGACGCTGGCGCTGCGCCGCTGGTGGAACGCAATTCGGCAGCGACAGCGAGATCGGAAACCAGTTCGGGCGCGGAGTCTGACGACATTCGTGACGCGGGCGAATCGATGGCGGCGATGGAGTTAGGCAGATCGCTGAGGTCGATGAGAGTTCCGTCTCCGAGGGCGACGGCGCGCTCGACGCAGTTTTCCAGTTCGCGTACATTGCCCGGCCAGTCGTAATTCATGAGAGCTTTCATGGCGGCGCTGGAGACGCGCAGATCCGCGCCGGGAGCGTAGCGTTCGCAGAACCATTGCACCAGCATGGGAATATCGCTGCGGCGCTCGCGCAACGCGGGCACGTGTACGGTGACGACGTTCAGGCGGAAGTAAAGATCTTTGCGGAAGGTTCCGTTTTTATAGGCGGCTTCGAGATCGCGATTGGTGGCGGCGATGATGCGCACGTCCACTTTGACGCGCTGGTTGCTGCCCACGGGACGGATCTCTTTTTCCTGTAACACGCGCAGCAGCTTGGCTTGCAGTTCGAGCGGCAGTTCGCCGATTTCATCGAGGAAAACCGAGCCGGTGTCGGCGGAGGCAAAGAGTCCCTGCTTGGATTTCAGAGCGCCGGTGAAGGCTCCTTTTTCGTAACCGAAGAGTTCGCTCTCAATCAGCGTGGGAACGAGAGAGCCGCAATCGACGGCGACGAAGGGACGGTTGGCGAAGGCACCGCGGAAATGAATAGCGCGGGCGATGAGCTCTTTGCCGGTACCGCTTTCGCCGGAGATGAGAACGGAGGTGCGCGTGTCCTTGAGACGCGAGGCCATGCGCAGAACTTCCTGAATTTTGGCTGAAGAGCCGACGATGCCGTGCACAGCGGTTTCGGAATCCATACGCTGGCGCAGGAATTCGTTTTCCTCGACCAGGCGAATTTTTTCGGCCATGCGGCGCAGAAACAGACGCAATTCTTCGAGCGGAGAAAACGGCTTGGTGATGTAGTCGTAAGCGCCGAGGCGCATGGATTGCACGGCGGTTTCGATGGAGCCGTGTCCGGTCATGAGGGCGACTTCGGTGCGGGGCAGAAGTTTCTTGACCTTCTCCAGGAATTCCAGGCCCGACATGTGGGGCATGACCATATCGCTGAGGATCATGTGAACGGGCTGTTCTTCGAGCAGGGCCAGGGCAGAATTTCCGCTATCGGCTTCGAGGCAGATGAAACCCAAAGCCTCACCGACGGTTATGCAAAGTTTGCGAATGCTCTGCTCGTCGTCGACCACGAGCAGACGGATGCGGAGTTCTTCCTTGCCGAGCGCGGGTTTGCCGAGGATGGCGCTCACCGGGCTTTCCCCATAGTTTTCTCGACGGCATTGATAAGGTCCTGCACGCGGAAGGGCTTCTCTAGATAGAGCGCGCCGATCTTGCGCAGGGTGGTTACAGTTTCTTCGTTGGCGTAGTCGCCGGTGATGATGACCACCCGGTCGACGAGATCAGGGCGATGGGCGGAAATCCAGGAATGGACCTGAGCGCCGTCAACGCCGCCGGGGGTGCGCATGTCGGAGACTACGCCGAGGTATTGGCCCTTTTCCAGCAGGCGCAGAGCTTCGGCGCCGGACTCGATGCAGGCAACTTCGTAGCCGTTGCGCTCGAGGGTGGCGCTGACCAGAGCCATGATCGAAGGCTCGTCCTCGATGAGGAGAACCGGCAAGGTTGCGGGTCTTATGGCGGGGCTTGTCATTTTTGTAGAACTCCTGCGGCCACACCCAAAGAGGCGGTGTGGGGCGCTGCGGGAAAGCGGACGATGAAAGTGGCTCCCTGCCCGTCGGTATTGTTGTGGCAGAGAATTTCTCCCCCGTGTTCCTTCACGATGCCGTAGCAGATGCTGAGGCCGAGGCCGGTTCCCTTGCCAACCTCTTTCGTAGTGAAGAAGGGATCGAAGATGCGATCGGGGTGAGAGATGCCGTCGCCATTGTCGCGGAAAGAAACTTCGACGGCGTTTCCGGCTTTCGTAGACATAATTTCAATACGAGCGGGTCGGCCGACCTCGTGCACAGCGTCGTAAGCGTTGTTCAGGATGTTGAGAAAAACCTGCTGCAGTTGATGAGCGTCGCCGATGACATCGGGAAGTCCCTCGTCGAGGTGTTCGACGATGTCGACGCCGTGGCTGTTGAAGTCATAGGAACGTAATTGAATGGTGCGGCGAAGAATCAGGTTGAGTTGCACTGCGTTGCGCTGCGGCGGCATCTGGCGGGCGAAGCTGAGCAAATTCTGCACGATCTGTTTGGTGCGCTGGGCTTCCTGAAGGATGACGCGGAGATCTTTGCGGGCAGTTTCCGGAAGATCGGGATTATCGAGAAGCAGGTCGGCGAAACCAAGGATTGCAGTTAAAGGATTGTTTACTTCGTGGGCGACGCCGGAGACGAGTTGGCCGACAGCGGCCATTTTTTCGGCGTGGACGAGTTTATCGCGAAGTTCGGCGGAGTCGGTGATATCGGTCATGACGACGACGATGCTGTTGATGTTGTTTTGCTCGTCGCGCATGGGGCTGAGGTTGACGGAGAACTGTCCGGCGTGGCCGTTGCCGCGCATGATCTGCAGTTCGAGGTTGTCGACCTGTCCGCCGCGCAGGATGGTCTGCAGCGCGTCCGAAAGTGGGCGGACGTAGCCGGGAGCGGCCAACTCGAGCAGAGGCCGGCCTAAGAGTTCGCGCTGTTCGAAACCAGCTTCGTACCAGCGGCGGTTGGCGTAGCTGATGAGACCTGCAGTGTCAGAGACCAGGATGAGGCTTTGCGTGTGGTTGAGGATTTTGCCGGAAAAATCGCGCTCGCGTTGCAATTCCGACTGATAGGTGTGCAGGCCGGTTACATCGAGCATGAGGCCGCGAATTTGCACCAGTCGGCCGAGACTATCGTACATGCCGAAGGCGTTGATGAGGACGTAGATGGGAGAGCCGTTCTTGCGGCGAAGCGTGGCCTCGAAGTTCCGCATGTGGCCGTGCTCTTCCATGGCCTGGCTGTGGAGCAGGCGCTGATCGGGAGAGAAATAGACCTGAGTGGGGATGTCCACCTGCAGAAGTTCTTCGCGGTTGGCATATCCCAGCATGGCCACCAGGGCGTCATTGACTTCGATGAAACGGCCTTCCGGGGTGCTGAAAAATAAACCTTCCTGAATGTTGTCAAACAATTCGCGATAGCGGCGCTCGGCTTCGCGGCGGTCGCTGATGTCTTTCAGCACGTGGATGGTTTGCAGGCTTTCGCCGGCGGCGCCGTGAACCCGTGAAGTTGAAACGAGGTAAGTGCGGTCGAGCGCGGGATGAACGTATTCGTCGGTAGATTCGCCCATGGAACGGCAAAAGGGGCACGAATAAAGTGTGGATTCAGTGGTGAGGGCGAGAAGGGCGCGCATGTTGACGCCGATCAGTTCCCCGGGAGCGACGCCAATCATGGCAGCCAGCGAACGGTTCACGCGCAGGACTTTGTCGGTCTCATCGTGGACGACGATGAGGTCGCTGATGGCGTCAAAGATTTCCAGCCAGTGGCGGTTGGCCTGTTCGACACTTGTGAACAAGCGGGCATTATCCAATGCCATAGCAGCGTGGCCGGCGATGGCCTCGATCAGATCGCGGTCTTCGGGGGTGAGTGGGCGGGAACGTCCGGAGAGGCAGAGTAAGCCGGCGAGTTCCCCGTTGGAAGCGGGTAGACGGACCACGATGCAGTCGCTCCAGCCCAAGTCCGAGGCCAGGTCGGGACCGAGAAGGTCGGACGCGGTGCCTGAAACAATGGTATCGACGTGCTTACTAACCAGGTCGGCGAGGCAGCGCGCGAAGCGCTGATGCAGCACCTGATCCTCGGCGTGGGTGCGAATTTCGGCGTTGGCTTCAGGGCTGCGGTCCTGGATGGGAGGGTGATGGATGGCGTGATCGTGGTTTAGAGGATCGTAATCCAGATGATCGTGAACTGAATGATCGTGAACTGAATGATCCTGATTCGGATGGTCTGGGCGAGGCGGTCCCGCGGATCCGGCTTGCGGCGTGGCCGGCAGAGGATGGAGCGCAACGGTCTGGAATCGTCCATCCTGAAATAAAGCCAGAGCACCGGCCCGCGCTCCCGTCAATTCGATGGCGCGATTGACAAACTTGCGAGCGAAATCGGGCAGGCGCAGCAGGCCGTCGATTTCGCGCGCCAGTTGGATCAATACGTCGGAGCGCCGGCGGTTGAGTTCGGATTGGTGCAGGTTGTGCGCGACTTCGAGGACCACGGAAACCTGTGCGGCGAGCGCGCGGGCGCGGCGAATATCCTCACGGGAGATGCCGGTATCGTCGACCCGATCGAGTACGCCGAACATTCCGAGGACGCTGCCATCGGCGCTCAACAAGGGTACGGCGAGCAACTGCCGGGCCTTATAGGTGGCGATCGCCTGCAGATTGACGCCGGCCTCCTGACCCAGATCGTTGGAGCAGAAAACTTCCTTCGCCCGCAGCGCACGCGTAGCGATGCCCTCGGGGAAAATGTTGTCCACGCGCTGCCACTCGCCGCGAGTGACGCTATGGCGGATGTGAAATTGTTCGTCTTCCAGCAGCGCGATGAAGCAGCGTCCGAAGCCGAGGAAATCAGAGGCGCGGACGACGAAGGCTTGCAGGAAATGATCGAGATCGCCGCTGGAACTGAGTTCGGAAGAAATCTCCAGCAACTGATGAAGCTCGCGCGCCTGGCCCTGCGCGGTGGAACAAAGTTCGGCGTGCGCCAGGGCGACCGCGCCGAACCCGGCGATGGCGGAGACCAGAGATCTCTCCTCGGGGGTGAAGCCGCCGTCCGGGCGGGGATAGACAAGAATCGCTCCCTCGGTGCGGGACGTGCGGAACGGAGCGGCAATGAGCATGCCGGGGGAGATCACGCTGCCGAGCGAGTGTTGATCTCCGCTGACGGAGATGGTGATGGCTTCCCCGGCGGAGACCGCGCGTTGCGCCAGGTCGGCGGCAAAGCGAATGGTTTGGCGATCATGGCGGGCGCGAAAAGAAGTGGCGAGTTGCGGGGTTTCGGCAGAGACGGCACGCAGTTCGAAAGGTCCCTCGCGGCGCAGCAGAACTGAGACCAGGCGGGTGCGCAGCAGCAGACGAAGACGGTCAGCGATGGCCTCGACAACGGCGTCGACGTCCGGGGTTCCGTGCAGCGCAGTGGCCACTTCGGTCAAAATTTCGGCGCGGCGGTGCTCCTCACGCGAAACTTCGACCATCCGCGTGGCTTCCAGAAGGCTGCCCAGTTGTCCGGCGAGGATGGTGGCTTTGGCGGCCAGGTCTTCATTAAAAAATTCGTCCTCGGAATCATGTAAGAAGGTCACAGCGCCGATGATTTCATCGAAGACCACTAAAGGAGCAGCCATGAGGGACCGGGGCGCAAACTCTTGCAGGGCGGGAACGGACACAGACTGAACGTGATTAGCGAGCGTAGTGCGGCGGGAACGAACCGCCTCGGCGGTAACTGCACTTTGTTGAGGAAGCAGACGAAGTCCGATGAAACGTTCGGCGAGTTTGCCGTCGGCCTGTTCGCCAACGAGTTCGTCGCCAGCGTGTCGCCGCCAGAAATAAACTCCGGAGCATTGGAAGAACTCGCGGGTAATGCGGCAGAAAAGTTGAATCAGAGAATTCGGGTCAGAGCGCTCCGCAGCTTTTGCGGCAACGCGCAGAAGGAGATTCTGAAAGGCAGCGTCGAAGTTAGTAGGGGGCCGGCCTTCCAGTGACGGCGTCGAATTGCCTCCGGCCATGTTCAGATCGTCACCGCTTGCCGACAGAGGATTTTGTGATTCTCACAAGTGATTGAATCTAATGGAAAACTATCCCGCCATCTCAATTTGAGTCAAGTGAAATGGGTGTACGGGGTGCCTTAGTGTGAAATCCCGAGAATTATGAGGTGCGTCCTCTCAGTTTGAGAATGTTAGCACGCAAGGCCAAATATGAGACAAGGCTAATCCTTACCTGAAGTGAGGGAGGAGCTGGCAGGTGGCCTTAAGTCTTTGTTTCTACGGCAAATCCTCGAGAGTGACTTTGGTTTTCCCAAAACGTCACGCGTGGCCCCGGCTTTGCTCGAAAGGGATCACCAGGATTATTGCCAGGGAGGAACTGTGTCTTTGCGACGGACTGGAGCGTTGTTGGCAGTCGTTGCCGTGGTGGTCGGGTTGAGTACGCCAGGGGTTCGAGCTCAGGATTCCGATAACGAAGTCGTGCGCCGGGCCAAGACTAAGGTGCAGCCGGTGTATCCGGAGTTGGCGCGCAGGATGAATATTACGGGCACGGTAAAGGTGCAGGTGGTGGTGGCGGCGAATGGAACGGTGAAGGACGCGAAGGTTGTGGGCGGGCATCCGGTGCTGGCAAACGCGGCGCTCGAGGCAGTGAAGAAGTGGCGCTTTGAGCCGGCGGCGGGGGAGAGCACGGGCGTGGTGGATTTCAAGTTCGAACCTCATCAGTAGCATGCGGGCAGACAGGCGGCCGGGAGGAAACGGCATGACGATCGGCAAGAAGCTTTATGTAAATTTCGGAATCATCCTCACCATGGTGGTGGTGCTGTTCATCGTGAACCTGCTGGCGGTGCACCGCGAACACGACGCCAAGGACGCGGCCAGTGCCTCGCTGAAGTTGGCGGATGCCACGAACGATGTGCGCTTCCAGATGATGCAGAACCGCCTGTACCTGAGCAACTACCTGCTCAGCGGCGACAGCCGGGAAGTGGACCGGATGAATGATGGCCTGCGCACGCTTAACGACAGATTGCAGCAGGGCGCGAAGCTGGCGAATTCCGAGCAAGAGCGCACGGCACTGGACCGGGTGCGACAACTGGAAGAGTCCTGGAGCAAGGAGTTCGCTCACCCGCTGATCGACAAGCGGAAGGATGTGGACTCGGGCAATGCGACCGTGGCGGAATTGCAGATTTACTACTTACAAAAAGACGCCTCTTCGTGGGTGAAGAATTCGACCGACGCGCTGGACGTGGCCGACAGCGAAAACCGCAAGCTGGTGGAAGAGGGACGGAAATCGGACGAACGGGCGAGCACTTGGACGATCATGGCTGCGATCGTCAGCACTTTAGTCGCTCTGGGATTGGGTGTGGCGGTTGCCTTCAGGACGGCCAAGGGTATCACCGAACCGCTGACCAATTTGATGACGGTTTCCCGGCAGATTGGAGATACCGGCGATCTGGAACACAACATAGATGTAACCCGCCAGGATGAAATCGGAGAACTGGCGCGCACTTTCGCCAAGATGGTCACTTATCTCAAAGAGATGGCGGGAGTTTCGGAGTCGATCGCGGGCGGAGATCTTACGGTGGAGGTAAAGCCGCGTTCCGCGCACGATACGCTGGGCAATGCTTTCGCGAAAATGGTGGAAGGGTTGGGCCGGCTGGTGCGCAGCGTGCGCGACGCTTCGGCACAAGTGGCCAGCGCGTCGGGGCAAGTGGCGAATGCCTCGGACGATTCGGCGAAGATCGGGCTGCAAGCTTCTTCGGCCATCGATGAAGTGACCAGCACCATGCACGAGATGAGCGTGAACGTGCAGAACATGGTGAAGAGCACGCAGGTGCAGGCTTCCAGCGTAAGCGAGACGTCAGCGTCGATCGATCAGATGGTGGCTTCGATTCAGCGCGTGGCCGACACGGCCAAGGTGCTGCTCGACATTTCCAACCGCTCGCGGGAAGAAGTACACAGCGGCATCACCACCATGGAGAAAGCGACGGACGGGTTGAACCGCATCAATGCGACCATCACTTCATCGGGAGAAATCATCGGGGCGCTGGGACAGCGCGCCGACGATATTGGCAAGATCATCGAGGTCATCGACGATCTGGCGGAGCAAACCAACTTGCTGGCGTTGAACGCAGCCATCGAAGCGGCGCGCGCCGGGGAGCACGGGCTGGGCTTTGCCGTGGTGGCGGACGAAGTGCGCAAGCTGGCGGAAAAGTCGGCGCAGTCGACCAAGGAAATTTCCGAACTGATCCAGAGCATTCAGAAGGAAGCGCGCAAGGCAGTGGAAAATATGGATCGCTCCACCGGCATTGTGAACGAAGGGTTGGATCTGGGTGGGGAACTCAACGGGGCGCTGCGCAAGATCTCGAACGTGGTCACGGAAGTTTACAAGTTCGCGCAGGAGATCGGCGCGGCCACGAACGAACAATCGCACGGCTCTTCGCAAATTGCACGGGCTACAACCCGGCTGAACGAGATCACTCATGAAATCAGTTCGGCAGTTGAAGAGCAAGCCTCCGGGGCGCAGGCGGTGGTGAAAGCCATGGAGAGGATGCGAGAACTGGTGCAACAGTCCACTTCGGGATCGACCGAACTGGCGGCATCGGCGGAGCAGATGTCGAAGATGTCGCGCGGATTGCTGGAGTTTATGGACCGCTTCGCGCTGGACGAAAACTCGGCGCAGCGGCAGTCGGCGCCCGACGAGAAGCCCCAGCATGCGCGGCGTGCCGGCGCGGGATCGCGTAACTAATCGCGTTACCAGGAGATAGCAAGGCCAACGATGAGTCGCGAACTCCATATCGTGGGTTTCCAGATCGGGCGTGAGACTTATGGCGTACCCATCACGTCGCTGCATGAAATCGTGCGCGTGCCGGAGATTACGGCGGTGCCGGACGCGCCCGAGTATCTGGAGGGAGTGATCAACCTCCGGGGCAAGATTGTTTCGGTGATGGATTTGCGCAAACGCTTTGGTCAAAAGCAAGCCGAACTGAAAAAGCGGAACCGGATTCTGGTGGTCGAACACTCGGGAAGGCTGGCTGGACTTATCGTCGACTCCGCGTCCGAGGTGGTGAAGATTCCGGTGGAAGATGTTGAAGCACCGCCAGCGGTATTTCAGGAAGGCGGACTGAATTGCGTGACGGGACTGGGGAAAGTTCGAGGCCGTCTGATTGTATTGCTTGATATGACGAAGCTGTTGGCTCCGGCCAGTTTGCTGCAAGAGAGCGGGAAAGCGGAGAGCAAAGCGGGCAAAGCGGATGCGCGCGGAGCTGCGGCCGCCAAGTAAGGGCCGCGGGTGTGCGCGATAACTGACCAGAGGGAGGCGGAGTGAGCTACCGGCGCGGGGGACGAGAACAAGCATGAGCACATTCGGAGCGGCACCAGCTCCCAGCTTGACGGAAGCGGAGCTCAAGCTTCTGCAGGCGCTGGTATATCAGGAGTGCGGCATGCACTTCGACGAGCGCCGCCTGCACTTCCTGCAGGATCGGCTGCTGCGGCGGTTGAAGGAATGCCACGTCGATTCGTTCTACGCCTACTACCGCCTGCTGATCAGTCAGGAAGGCAAAGCGGAACTGGCGAAACTCGTGGAAAATCTCACGGTCAACGAAACCAGTTTTTTCCGCCACAAGGCGCAACTGGATCTTTTTCAGAAATATGTGCTGGAAGAGATGCTGAAGCAGAAGCAGGCGCACCGGGAATATTCCATTCGGGTGTGGAGCGCGGGATGCTCGACCGGGCAGGAAGCCTACACCCTGGCCATGATGGCGGTGGACACCATGGCGTATTACTACCTGCGCAATCCGCTGCCGGTCGACATGGTGTTGCCCAAGCCGCTGATTCCGCCGCCGTGGCGGGTGGAAATACTGGCCAGCGATATCAGCTACACCGTGCTGCGTACGGGGCAGGAAGGCGCTTATAACGACCACCAGATGAGCACCGTGGATTACGGATTCCGTTTGCGGTATTTCGATAAAGTCGGGGAGCGTTACGCGGTGAAGAAAGCGCTGAAGGAGATGGTTCACTTCGACTTTCACAACTTGAAAACCGAATATCTGCCGCAGCGCAACGACGTCATCTTCTGCCGCAACGTGATGATGTACTTCGATCAGGCGGAACAGAAGCGGCTGGTGGAAAAGTTTTACCGCTGCCTGAACCCCGGCGGCTACTTATTTGTAGGCCACGCGGAAAGCCTGCTCGGCCTGACCGATAAATTCCAGATGGTGCATCGCGATAGTGGAACGGCTTATCAACGGATTGAGGTGCGAGAGTGACCGATTCACCCGACGAGCGCGGAGCGGAACTGCGGGAGCTTTTTTTCGAGACCTCGCAGGAACTGCTGCAGGCGCTGAACGAAGAATCTCTGAAGCTGGAAAAAAATCCCGGCGACGAGGAGATTGTGCGTTCGATCCGGCGGACGGTGCACACGCTGAAAGGCGACGCGGCGGCGTGCGGGCTGCACGAGCTGAGCGAACTGGCGCACCACTTCGAAGATGCGTTGTCCCTGGAAACCGCCGCGGCGCACCAAGCTCTGGCGGAGATTGCTTTTGCGGCGGCGGATGTTTTCGCGGCCATGCTGGCCGCTTACCACGGCGGAAGCGCGATGCCTGCCACGGATGGGTTGCGCCAGCGCATTAACGAACTGACATCGGCTCCGGCCGCGAAGAAATTGCGGCGCAAGAAAAAATCTGTTGAGCCTGCCGTGAAAACGGGCAAAGACTGGAGCGATAACGAGAAACGCGCCATAGCCCAGGCGCAGGATGCAGGCTTGGCGCTGTATGACGTGATGGTCAAAATTGATCCTCACTGCACCATGCCGATTGCGGCGCGGCAACTGATTCAGAACGCGATCGCGAACGTCAGTCAAGTGCTGGTGGTGCGGCCGGACGCAAAATCGCCGGCTGCGACCAAGCAGGTTGAATTCGTGTGTGCCAGCTCGCAGTCAGAAGAGCAGATCGCGGCCAAGAGCCGCATTCCGACGATTTCGGGCGATGTAAATGTGATTTTGATCGCCGCGGCCAAGCCGGCGGCGAAGGCCTCCGCGAAAGTCGATGCGGAGCTGCCAGTTGCTCAGGCGTCGAGGGCAGCGAGTGAATCTCCGGCGGTTGCCGCGGCCAATCTAGATCCGGCAAGCCAAATTCCGATGGGTCACGCTTCCGCGGCAGCCGTTCCGGGACCGTTCACGCCGTCCGATGCACAAACTGCAGTGCCGGAACTGCCGGCGCAGCCCATGCTGGAGAACATCTTGCGAGTGGACGCGGGACGCATCGACAACGTGCTGAACCTGGTGGGAGAACTCATTATCGGCAAGTCAATGCTGCAGCAGGCGCTAAATGATTTTTCCAAGCGCTATCCCAAGGAGCCGCTGCGCGGCAAGTTTGCCGACGCTATGGCGTTCCAGGCGCGGGTATTGAACGATCTGCAGCGTTCGGTGATGAAGATTCGCATGGTGCCGGTGGACCAGTTATTCCGCCGCTTTCCGCGCATCGTTCGCGACGTGGCACGGCAGTGCGAGCGGGAAGTGGATCTTGAACTGAGCGGACAGGAAACCGATCTTGATAAAGGTATTCTCGACGCCATCGCCGAGCCTCTAACTCATCTGGTGAGGAACGCGGTGAGCCACGGCATTGAACCGGCCGAGCAGCGGCGGAGCCTGGGCAAGCCGCCGCGAGGGAAGATCCGGCTGCATGCCCTTCATCAGGGCAATCAGGTGGTGGTCGAGATCAGCGACGATGGGCGGGGCATTGATGTTCAGAGGATTCGCGCCAAGGCGGCCGAGATGGGATTGATCAGCCCGCAAGAAGCCGCCCGTATGAGTGACGCCGAGGCGCTCGATCTTATCTTCCGTCCTGGATTCAGTACGGCAGAGGTAGTCACGGAAGTCTCCGGGCGCGGGGTGGGAATGGATGTGGTGCAAAGCGTTCTCCACCGGCTGAAGGCTACGATCCACATCGAGACTCATCCCGGCCAGGGCACAACCTTCCGGCTGAAACTGCCACTTACCCTGGCCATCATCAAAGCGCTGATGTTCTGGGTGGAGCAACGTTTGTATGCCATACCGCTGAATGCGGTAAATCAGATCGCCCGTACCACGGAAGCGGAAGTACACCAAGTCGATAACTACGAGGTTTTGCAACTGCGCAATCAGGTGCTGCCTCTGCTGCGCCTGGGGCGCCGAGCTGTGGTTGAGGGTGACCGGAAAGCGAACAAGTTGTTTGTACTGGTGATTACCGTGGGCGAGAAAAAATATGGATTGATCGTCGACGCTTTGGAGGGGGAAGAGGAGTTGGTAATCAAAGCTTTGGACGACCAGACATTCTCGACCGATCTGGTAAACGGTGCTTCGATCCTGGGAGATGGAAAAGTGGTGTTGATCCTGAATTTACTGGCTGTGGTGGAGCATGTGTCGCGGTCCAGCCTTGGACAGGCTGGGTTCGGCGGCTTTGGACTTTTATTGAACCACGCCGACCGGGCGCGGCTGGCTTTGAGCACCGCGGGAGGCCAGGCATGAGCATAAACGCAAGCGTAACGAACAAGGTGCGCGTGCTGGTGGTGGACGATTCCGCCTTGATGCGAAAGCTCATTCCTCAGATGCTGGAGGCCGACCAATCCATCGAGGTGGTGGGCACGGCCATGGATGGCAACTTCTGTCTGAAAAAAATTGAAGAACTGAAGCCCAACGTGGTCACGCTCGATCTGCAGATGCCGGGCATGAATGGTATCGACACTTTGAAAGAGATCATGCGCCGGCATCCGATACCGGTCATTGTGGTCAGCTCGCATTCGACCGAGGGCGCCTCCATCACTTTCAAGGCACTGGGGTTGGGTGCATTCGATTTCGTCACCAAGCCGCAGGATGCTACGGTGCACATGGCCGATGCCGCGCGGCAGTTGATCGTAAAAATCAAGGCCGCTGCCGATTGCAGGGTAGTCCGCCCCGGAGGCTTGATGGGCCCGCCGGCGCGGGTGGAAAAGATTGCGGCCGGAAAATTCGCCTTGGCACCCAGCAAGACGGTGGCGATCGGAATTTCCACGGGAGGACCGCAAGCCCTGGAGTTCCTGCTGGCACAACTTCCGCCGGACTTTCCAGGAACGATTCTGGTG
Organism: uncultured Acidobacteriaceae bacterium; assembly: GCA_963818865.1. GTDB lineage: Bacteria > Acidobacteriota > Terriglobia > Terriglobales > Acidobacteriaceae > Sulfotelmatobacter. Next base: position 335,998 of record CAWFTQ010000004.1, on the reverse strand, counting down.
GTGCAACACATGCCGTCGGGCTTCACCGACATGTTTGCCCGCCGGCTCGACGAACTCTGTGCCTTGCGGGTGAAGGAGGCCCAGTCAGGCGACGTGTTGCAGGCCGGACGCGTTCTGATTGGTCCCGGAAGCCGTCACATGACGGTGAAGCGTCTGCCCATGGGAGATGTTGTGGTGCTCAACGACGAGGCTCCGGTCAACGGCCACCGTCCCAGCGTGGATGTTTTATTCCATAGCGTGGCGCAGGAATTCGGGCGGCTCGCCGTCGGCGTGTTAATGACGGGAATGGGCGATGACGGGGCACAGGGTCTGGGTGAGGTGAAAAAGGCCGGCGGCATGACCATCGCGCAGAGTGAAGAATCTTGTGTGGTGTTCGGTATGCCCAAAGCCGCAATTGAACGTGGTTATGCTACGCGGGTAGTGGCGTTGGATGGACTTTCGTCCACTTTACAGGCGCTCTGTGTACGCAATGACGGTCACAGAGAGAATGGCGGGGCGGGCAAAGCTCTCGGCGCCGGGCGTTGAAACGAGTTGTGGGATAAGTTGTGGGGACAAGTTGCTGACATAGGTGTGGTGACTTGAGTCATCTGGCCGGCGGGAGACCGCCGTGATGAAATGGAAGAGGAGGTTGCTATGGAGCAGTTTGCACCAGTAAAACGAAGCAAAGACGGACAGCCGGTACGCTACTTGATCGTGGACGATTCCGTGTTCGCGCGCAAGAATCTGGCCCGCATGATTGAAACTTTCGGCGGGCAGGTGGCGGCCGAGGCCGGGGACGGGCTGACTGCGATCAGCGAGTTTGATCGCACGCATCCCGACATCGTACTCATGGATATCACCATGCCGCAGATGGAGGGCATCGAGGCCGCCGAGAAGATAGTTCAGGCGCATCCGGAAGCCCGCGTCGTGATGGTCTCTTCGGTGGGCTACCAGGAAAACATTGTGGCCGCCTTGCAGCGCGGGGCGCGGCATTTCGTACAGAAGCCGGTGAAGCCGGAAGTGCTGTACGAAGTCATCAAGTACGTAATGGGAGAAGACGGCGCCGTAGCCAACACTGCCGGCGCGGGGGTCTAAGCGCAATGAAGATGGAACTGATTCAGCCTTTCATCAACGCGGCCGATGCTGTGTTGTCGCAAGGCCTTTCGGGCACCACCAAGGTGGGCAACCTCTCGATGGAAGAGAATGCCTATCGCCGCAAAGGTGTGGCCGGCATGGTGGGGCTTACCGGCGACATCGAGGGCCGTATCATTCTGGACCTTGAGCCGCAAACCGCTTTGCGCGTGGCCAGCCACTATGCAGGCGCGGAATTACCCGATTCCGATGGACTCATAAAAGAAACTATCTTTGAACTGGCCAACCAAGTCGTGGGCAATGCCGTCTGCGCGCTGAACGATCAGGGTTTTCATTTCCGGGTGCATCCCCCAGTGCTGGTCACCTCCGCCGAGGGCGACAAGACCAGCGAAGATGTTGAGGCACTGATGATCTGCTTTGAAACCGGCCTCGGCAATGTGTTCATGAATGTAGCGCTACGCTACAACAAGCGGCGTATGTCGGATCACGTGGCCGTGGGCGCGAAGGCGGGTATCCGGTAGTCGGCTTGAACATGTGTCGCTCGGGCCCCGCTGTCCCGATCTTTCCTCGTTTCCAACCCTGAACTTCTCCGCTTTCTCTGCGGACCTTCTCCGAGCCTCTCCGCGATTTAAGTTCTTAAAAGCTTTGAAAGGTGAGGACTCCGAGAAGTTCCGTCGGAGATCGCGGAGGGTCACGACTTAGGCCAGTAGAGACAACTGCCGGCCCGGATCCCGGCCGGAATCTTTTGCGGGATCAGCAATTCTTTTCAGCTCTGGATATTTTTCGATCAAAGTGGGCGGAGCGAGCACCCGTTTGCCGCTGATCATCGCCTTTAACTCCAGCGCATTTACCCCGGCTTTGCTTTCGAAGTGATTGTTGGTGATCACATAGGTTTTTTGCGCGCGTCTGGCGACGCTCTGGATTCGTTCTTTCCAGGCCGCGAGTTCGCGCTCATTGTAGAGATAATTGTAGCGGTCGTTGCGACGGTCGGAGTCGGAACCTTGATCGGCAGAACTTTGATCGGCAAACCAGTGTTCGTAGTTGCGGCCATGCAGGCGGACATAACCGATGGTACCGGTAACGTGTTCGGTGGGCGCGAGAGAACGTCCAAGCAGCGGCTGATCGATGTTGCAGAATCCGACATTTTTCTGCGCGAACGCGGCCAGCGTTTCAGAGTCGTTCCAACTGGAGTGGCGCACCTCGACCACGCGGGGATATTCGATGAACTGGCGCAGCAGGCGATCGAGATATTCGCGGTTGAGGGACGTGTTTTTGAACGACACGGGAAACTGGATGAGCAGCGCGCCGAGCATATGTTCGTTGGCAAGGGCGTCGAGGCCTTCGCGAGTGCGGGCTTCGTCTTCGTCGGTGGGACGGATACTGGCTGCCGAGGTGGGTTCCATCACCGCGAGTGGGGAGTGTGTGAACGCACGATAGAGCTTGGCGGTGAAGAGGAAATTCTTATTTACGGCTGCAACTTTGCGGCACCAGAGTTTCGCAAGCTCGGGCTTCAGCGGTCCGTAAAACGATGTGTTGATCTCAGTGGTATCGAAAAAACGCGCCAGATATTCCAGGGGATGCTGTTTGCGGCGTTGCATGCCAGGGGGATAGAAAATCCCGTCCCAGTCTTTGTAAGACCAACCAGCCGTGCCGATGCGGATATCGCTCGGAGGAACCTGGGATGAACGAACTGGGGCCGAGGATTCCATGGGCGGAACCGCAGACGGTGGGCAGGAGCAAGGTTAGCACACAAGGAGAGAAGTAAGACTCAGCGACGAGCCTCCAATACCGCACACGAACGGCGCGCCAACCTCCCGGGTTCGCAGCGCTTCCGGATTCATTGACGCGAAGGCGTTCGTAAAGGCAGGATTACTGGGAAGTCTTCCGACACAGCATTTTGATGGACGGAGATGGTGGTATTTCTAGTCAAGATTGTGAATTCCGGAACGACCACAATGATCTCGTTAGTGCTCCAAGCTACGATCTGCGCCTTTACCTTGGCAATCGTTACGAATCCACTCCCTTGCTGCGATGTAAAAGCGGAGCCCAGGATACGAACGCGTTTTCCAGGAGTCACGTCGCCAGAGATGGCGGTGATTGAAAAACCTGGATCCTGCGGAGGAGCATCCTGCGCAAATCGATTCTGCGCCGATGCCCGTTCGTTTGTCTGCTCAACCTGATTCCCTTCGCTTGCTTCTCCGCCTTTGCTTGCACTGATCTTGGGGCCGTACGCGACAATCGCCGCGTACATCGAACCGCCGTATCCGACGAGAATCGTGGTCTGCCCCGGCCCCACACCAGCCGCCATTCCTTGATCGTCAACTCGCACCACCCGAGGGTCCTTCGATTGAAATGTTGTCTTAATAGAATGCTTGACGTCGAGCTTGTTTCCATCTGCAAACTGCGCGAGCACCCAAATCGGAAGTGCAGTTCCCCCCGTTGGAAAGGTCATGAGGGGTGCCACCTGAAGCGCCACCGGAGTGTCTTCTCTCTCGATCTGGATCGTAACCGGCAGCGACTCCACCAGTGTTGAGGTAACTCCCATAGCCGTCAAATTGTATTTGCCGGGGGAGACCGTCTTGGGAATCTCCATCTCAAATACATTGTTGCCGACAGTTCGGGCAGAAGGTAGCGGAGTCCATCCCATGACGTTCACCATGCGCACCGAGTCGTCCGCCAAAACCACGATCCTCAGCGTCTGTCCCTCCATCACTACATCCCCTGTCATAGGAGACGTGATATGCAGCAAATTCTCCTGCGCATCCGCGCGAACCCCTGCCAACGCGGACAGGACAGCCACAATGAGAACGGCGATTGCAGCTCTGTTTTTCATTCCCATAACACTTCAACGCTACACGATTTGGAATTGTCGACAAGCTTACGAGGGTCACGCTAGCAGTGAGCAACTGTGGTAGATGTATGAGCTCTGCGCTTTGATCCCGTGAGCTTCTCTTCACCTAGTCCAGCGACAACACTACCCAATAAACTCCAGTGGGATAGGTGTCGGTGCGCGCGTAGCAGGCGCCGACTGAGAAGCTGCGCAGATTGTGGCTGCCGAGGACGCGGCTGGCATTTTCCGGCAGCGTCTCGGGATGCAGGCTAGTATAGGTGAGCACGGTGTAGCGTTGCGCGAGTTGGTGAACCGGGGATGTGCCGAGCTTGTCGGCTTGGGCCATGGAGCAGGCGGCGTCATCGGCAGTGGGGAGATCGCGGCGGGCGAGGTCAGGCTGCTTAACTTGATGCCGCACCTGCGCCACCCTGGCCGCGATCCGATCTTTTACTTCCGCCGCAGAATAGTTGGGGAGGGCATGGCCGAAGTCCTGCACAATGTAGAGCCGGTCGCCGCTGCGGACGACGCCCAACCCGACCACGTTATAAGCCGGGTTGAGGAGGTTGGCGCGATGCGGGGGGGATAGCATGAGATGTTGATGACCTTTTTCAGGGTCGAAATCGAGGGCGACGTTTTCGCCTTCCTGATCCAGTTGGGTACGGGTTGCGGCCGCCAGGCGTTGGGGCAGGGAGGGCTCACCCTCAAACTGGTGCGAAAGCTGACGAGCTGCAAACATCGCCTCGGCGTGCGCACGAGCAGCCTGGCTCATGCCAGCATCGAGCGTCAGACGCGGCGCGCCGGCTTGCGCTCTGGCTTGGTTTGCCAGATCCAGAAGTAATTGTTCGGCCTGAGGATCGTAGTCGGTGAAAGGAATGTCGGGGGAGGCTGCGGAGGCGGGTTTCAGGGTCGCCTGCTGGGCTGGGTTTTCACCGGCATCCGCATTCCCGTCGGAAGCCGCCATCAACCGGGACGAGGGCGGAGCAGAGAAGACGCCCATTACCAGAATTAGCGCCACTACGACTTTTAAGGCCCTTAGCATTGCTTGTGCCTACTGAACATCGGCCCTGGGGGACCTAAACTTCAGCCTCAAACATGCCGCTGGTGCTACGCTAGAAGCTCAAAACCACTGGGAGTAGTTACCTTCGCTATGGAACCTGTCATCACCGGGGTCATTGGCCTGTTGTTTGGCAGCGTGATTGCATGGCTGGCGCTGCGCTCGCGCAGCGCCGGGCTGAGCGCCCGTTTGTCTTTGACGGAAAAGGAATTAGCGGCTGGAAAGGCCGATCTGGCGCGGCTTCAGCAGGCTCACACCGATTTGGTGGCGGGCAAGGCCCGGCTGGAATCCGCGCTGGAGGCTGAACGAAAGACCAGCAACGAAAAGATCGAGTTAATCACCCGCGCCACTGAAGAATTGCGCAATGCCTTCAAGGCCATGGCTTCCGATGCGTTGAAGAGCAACAATTCGTCTTTCTTGGTGATTGCGGAAGAGACGTTAAAGCGCTTTCAAAGCCAGGCCAAAGGCGATCTCGATGCCCGGCAGAAAGCCGTGGCCGACATGGTGGCGCCGGTGCGCGATTCGCTGAATAAAGTGGATGCGCAGATACAGCAGATGGAAGTGGCGCGGGGCGATGCTTACGGAGAATTGCGCGCCCAGGTGCAGTCGCTGATCACCACACAAAAAGAGCTGCAATCGGAGACGGGGAATCTGGTGAAGGCTTTGCGCACGCCCAACGTGCGCGGGCGCTGGGGAGAGATTCAACTGCGGCGCGTGGTGGAGATTGCGGGCATGCTTTCGTATTGCGATTTTGCCGAGCAGGAATCGGTGACGACGGAGAGTGGGAGGCTGCGTCCGGATCTGGTGGTGAAGCTGCCCGGCGGCAAACACGTGGTTGTGGACGCCAAGACGCCGCTGCAGGCCTTTCTTGATGCCTTCGAAACCACCGACGAAGATGCGCGGCGTGCGTGCCTGGCCAATCATGCGCGGCAGGTGCGCGATCACATGAAGACTCTCAGCGGCAAGAACTACTGGGAGCAGTTCGAGGCCACGCCGGAGTTCGTGGTAATGTTTCTGCCCGGCGAAACATTTTTCAGCGCTGCGCTGGAACAAGACCCGGGCTTGATCGAGCAGGGAGTTCTGCAGCGGGTGATTCCGGCGTCGCCGACCACGCTGATCGCTCTGCTCAAAGCCGTGGCCTACGGGTGGAATCAGGAAAAGCTGGCGCGCAACGCGCAGCAGATCAGCGCTCTCGGCAAAGAATTACACGACCGCCTGCGGCTTCTCGCCGGACATATCACATCGGTCGGCACCGGACTCGACCGTGCGGTCGAGTCTTATAACAAAGCCGTTGGGTCGCTCGAAAGCCGGGTACTGGTTTCGGCGCGCAAGTTTGCGGAACTTGGAGCATCGGTGGCTGAGGATATTCCGGAACTCGAACCGATAGAGACTACCGCCCGAGCACTATCGTTTGATTGGGATGAAGAGAGTCCGCCAGAAATCGCTCCGAGCGATCGCAAGGCTGGCTGAGAAAAGAGCCGCGCCCTTCGGTTCGCACTTTATAAAACGCTAATCTCAAGAAACACTTATCTTGCGTTGTGAGAGCGCTCGAAGGTGCGGTGATCTCCCTACCGCTGGCGGTTTCTTTCGATACCCTGCCGACCTAAAGTTAGGCTTACACCCGCCGATAGCTTATCTGACGAGGCTGCGTCCACCGCGGAATTGCAAGTTCTCGTCCACATCCCCCGTCAGAGAAATAAGCTGGAGGACTCATCGGACCGGTGAAGCATGCTTCGGCATCTCGCGGCAAGGCAGGGATTGCCATCCCTCCGCTAGCCTCGACCGCGTTCGAGGGTGCTGCGCATCGCAGTGCCGATCAGGAGCTGCGGGAGCAGAAATACGCTCTTGACCAGCACGCCATCGTTGCCACAACTGACGTTCAGGGAACGATCACTTATGCCAACGACAAATTCTGCGCCGTCAGCAAGTATTCGCGGGAAGAGTTGCTGGGGCAGAACCATCGCATGCTCAACTCTGGCTACCATCCCAAAGAGTTTTTCCAGCAGATGTACCACACCATTACGAATGGCAAAGTGTGGCATGGGGAGATTCGCAACCGCGCCAAAGATGGTTCGTTTTATTGGACTGCGGCTACCATCGTCCCTTTTCTTGACGCTGCGGGTAAGCCGCGGCAGTATATGGCGATCCGTACCGATATCACTGCAAACAAACGGGCCGAAGAAATACGCGGACTGCTGGCGGCTGTGGTCAATTCCTCCGATGACGCCATTATCAGCAAGACCCTGAAGGGGACGATCACCGCGTGGAATTGCGGCGCCGAGAGGTTGTTCGGTTACTCAGCACTGGAAGCTGTGGGCAAGTCCATGAAGATGCTGATGCCGCCGGAGCGCATGGATGAGGAATCCGACATTCTGGGGCGAATAGCGCGCGGTGAGCGAGTAGAGCATTTCGAAACGACCCGGATCAGGAAGGACGGCACGAGGATTGACATTTCCGCGACCATCTCGCCGATTAAAGATGGCAGCGGCACGATTGTTGGCGTCTCGAAAATTGCCCGCGACATCAGCGAGCGCAAACAAGCTGAAGACCGGCTCGCGGGGCAGGCGGAGGAACTCTCGAGGCAATCCGAGGAGTTGCTGCGCTCGCAGCAGGCGCTGGAGAGCCAGAGCCTCATGCTGCAATCCGTGCTGGACAGCATGGCCGAGGGATTGGTCGCCGCTGACGAGCAGGGGAAATTCATCCTGTGGAATCCCGCCGCCACCCGGATCGTTGGCATGGGCGCGGAAAACGTTCCCGCCGGCGAATGGAATGCGCACTACGGCGCTTACCTGCCCGACACCGTCACCCCGCTTCCGAGCGAGCAAAATCCCTTGTCGCGCGCCATTCAGGGCGAGGTGAGTACAGCTGAGATCTTTCTACGCAACCCGGAGCTCGAGGCAGGGGCCTGGATCGAAATCAGCGGCAGTCCCTTGAAAGACGGGAACGGAGCACTGCGGGGCGGCGTAGTGGCTTTCCGCGATATCACGCAGAGAAGAGCGGATGAGCGGGAAATCCGCAAACTCAATGAAGAACTGGAAGAGCGGGTGGTGCAACGAACCGCGCAACTGCAAGCTGCCAACCAGGAGTTGGAAGCTTTTACTTACTCCGTTTCTCACGATCTGCGGGCGCCGTTGCGGCATATCGGCGGATTTTCCAAGATCTTGTCCGAGGATTTTGGCCCCGGAATGCCGCCGGAGGCACAGAATCACCTCAAACGCATCGAAGACGGCGTTCACCGCATGGGGCTGCTGGTGGATGAGCTGCTGAATCTGGCGCGGGTCGGTCGTCACGCTCTCCTTCTCCAGACTACGGATTTGAATTCAGTGATCGAGGAAGTTGTGTCCCTACTGCAGCCGGAAACCCAAGGCAGGGCCGTGACCTGGAAGATTGCCAGCCTGCCATCGGGGCAGTGCGATCCCATTCTGATCAGGCAGGTTTTTCAAAACGTGGTCGCTAATGCTCTGAAGTTCACCCGGACCCGCGAGCGCGCCGTGATCGAGATCAGTCAGCGGCAAGAAGACGGAGAAATGGTCGTCGCCATTTCCGATAACGGGGTGGGGTTCGACATGAAATACAAAGACAAGCTTTTTGGGGTATTCCAGCGCCTGCATCGGGCCGAGGACTTCGAAGGCACGGGCATTGGGCTGGCCACGGTGCAACGCATCGTTCACAAGCATGGAGGCCGAATCTGGGCGGAGGCCGAACTGGGTAAAGGAGCGACTTTTCACTTCACGCTCAGGGCCGCCGGAGCAACGGTGAAAGCGAAAAACGTTAAACCCGACAAGGTTGGGACAACCGAAGTTGAAGCAAGCGAAGTTGCAAACAAGTCTGCGGCAGCAGGAGATTAAGAAATGGACGTAAATGAAGTCGATATTCTTTTGGTCGATGACAGTCAAGACGACGTTGATCTCACCTTGCACGCCTTGCGGGCGGAGAATTTGGCCAACCACGTCTTCGTCGCACGCGACGGGGAGGAAGCTTTGGACTTCATCTTCTGCAGCGGCCCACATGTCGGACGGTCCTTTGGTCATCCTCCGAAGCTGGTGCTGCTGGACTTGAAGATGCCCAAAGTGGACGGGATGGAAGTTCTGAAGCAGATCAAGGGCGACCCGCGAACCAAAACCATCCCGGTTGTCCTAATGACTTCTTCGAGAGAAGAACGGGATATGGTCAAGGGCTATGACTTGGGTGCGAACAGCTATATCCAAAAGCCGGTGGACTTCGACGAGTTCCGGAAAGTGGTGAAAATGCTGGGACTGTACTGGATGGTCACAAACCGGGCACCCGTAACCAACAGCGCGTCGCAGTCGGCCGGGCAAATGAGGTGAGCGAAGCCGGAACCAAACTCGCGGTGGTAAGGTCGGCCTCGCCGAAACTCAACCTGCGCGTCTTGCTGGTGGAAGACAACCAACTCGACGCCGAACTGGTGCTGCGCGCGATGCGTCTTGACGGCTTCGATGTCAGCGCCCGGGTGGTACAAGACGAGGCCGGGTTCGTGGAGGCACTGCGGACTCACTGTCCCGAAGTTGTGCTGGCCGACTACAACCTGCCGAGTTGGAAAGGGATGGAGGCGCTGAACCTGCTGCGCCGCCAAGGCCTCGACATTCCGATGATTCTGGTTTCGGGCGCGCTCGGCGACGTGACCGCCGTCGAATGCATCAAGCAAGGCGCGACCGATTACGTTCTCAAAGATGGTCTAGCCCGTTTGCCCGAGGTGGTGCGCCGTGCTTTGCGGGAGAAGCACGAGCACGGTTTGCGTCATCAGGCGGAAAAGGATCTGGCGAAAAAAGTCGAAGAACTGGCGCGCTCCAACGCCGACCTGGAGCAGTTCGCCTATGTGGCGTCGCACGACCTGCAGGAGCCGCTGCGCATGGTGACGGCCTACACCCAGCTGCTGGGTGAACGCTATCGCGGAAAACTCGATGACAATGCCGACAAGTTTATCGGCTATGCCAGCGAGGGAGCACTGCGCATGCAGGTTCTCATTCAGGATCTGCTGGCCTTTTCGCGGGTGGGACGAAAGGAATCCGCGGGTGAAAGCGTCGATTGCGAGTTGGTCATGAAAGAGGTTTTGCAGACTCTGGCCTCCGCCATTCAGGAAAGCGGCGCGGTGATCGGCTATGAGAATCTCCCGGCGGTCTGGGCCGACCGTACGCAGCTGGCGCAGGTCCTTCAGAATCTGATCGGGAACGCCATCAAGTTCCGGGGGAAGGACCCGTCGCTGATTTCGGTGCAGGTTGAGAAATCCGACCAGCAATGGCTGTTCAGCGTAAGCGATAACGGAATTGGGATCGCGCCGGAGGACGCGGAAAACATTTTTGTGGTTTTCCAGCGTTTGCACGCGCGCACCGAATATCCGGGCAATGGCATCGGGCTGGCGATCTGCAAGAAGATCATCGAGCGCTACGGAGGACGAATCTGGGTAGAGTCCCAGGCCGGCTCAGGCTCCGTTTTCAAATTCACCTTGCCCCTGGGCGGGCCGGACGCGACAGAAGAGGCGGGAGCATGAAATCCGGAATGCGATTGCTGCTGGTGGATGACAATCCGGCCGACGTGGGCTTGACGCGGGAGGCGCTGCTGGAAGGTGCCCGGCACAGCGCGATTAGCAGCGTGGTAGATGGCATGGAAGCAATGGCGTTTTTGGATCGCAGGGGAAAGTACGCCCAAGTGGCTCGGCCGGATCTGGTGATCCTGGACTTGAATTTGCCCAAGAAAGATGGCTTGGCGGTATTGGCCGCGATCAAAGCGAGACCGGAACTGCGCCGCATTCCAGTGGTCATTTTCAGCACCTCTCAGTTGGCGAAAGACATTGTGCGGAGTTACGAACTGGGGGCGAATTGTTACGTCAGCAAGCCGGGAAACCTGAAGGATTTTTTTACGGCGGTGAAGTCGATTGAAGAGTTCTGGTGCGGTTTTGTCAATCTGCCACCCCAAGGAGAATGAGGGAACATGGAACAAAAGACTACGCAAGTACTGCTCATTGAAGACAATCCCGGCGATGCGGATCTGGTCCGCTTGCGCCTGGTCGAAAGCAAATCTCCGGTCAACGTGAACTGTGTGACCCGGCTATCGGAGGGGCTCGCCTCCCTGACCAGGGAAACGCCCTCGGTTGTGCTGTTGGACCTGAACCTGCCGGACAGTCATGGTGCGGAAACCTTTCGCCGGGTGATGGAACATGCGCCTAATGTTCCGGTAGTCGTGCTTTCCGGCCAGGATGACGAGGCGCTGGCCATCAAGGCGGTTCACCAGGGGGTGCAGGACTACCTGATCAAGGGCAACATCTCCAGCAAACATCTGGAACGCTCCATTCGCTACGCCGTCGAGCGGCAAGCACTTCTGCGCGCTCTGGAGATGACGCAAAAACAGCAACTGGATTTCAAGAATCAGTTTCTCTCTCACGTTTCGCACGAATTACGGACGCCGCTCACCTGTATTCACCAGTACGTCACGCTGCTGCTCGACGGTCTGGCTGGACCTGTGGCGCCCGACCAGGCGGATCATCTCAAGACTGTGCTGAAGAGTGTGAATCAGTTGCACGCCATGATCCGCGATTTGTTGGAAGCGACCCGCGCCGAGAGCGGAAAAATGCGAATCGAACCGCGCTGCATCGCGCTGGGCGAACTGATGCAGCAGACCGTGGCCATGATGCGGCCCATGGCCGACGAGAAGAAGGTCGGGCTGGAAATTGGCGTGGACCAAAGGCTGCCTCTGGTGTATGCCGATCCCGACCGGGTTCTCGAAGTGCTCATCAATCTGGTGGACAACGGCATCAAGTTCACTCCGGCCGATGGCGCTGTTATGGTGCAGGCCTGCGTGGTGGATGCCGACCCGTCCTCCGTCTACATTTCCGTGACCGATACGGGACGCGGCGTAAGTCCTGAGTCCAAGGCGTTGATCTTCGAACGGCTTTACCAGGATGCCGATGCTGTCGATAACAATCGCTCGGGATTAGGACTGGGCCTTTTTATTTGCCGGGAAATCGTCCGCCTTCATGAAGGACGAATCTGGGTTTCCGGCGAACCGGGACAGGGCAGCACGTTTACTTTTACCCTGCCCGCTTACTCGCTGGCCAAGCTGTTGGCTCCGGTGGTCACGAAGAACGATCGTCTGCGCACTTCGTTTGTGCTGGTGCGAGTGGAGCTTACACCGCTCTCCGTTCCTCCGCGGGGCAACTGGAAACAGAGCTGGCGGCAAGGCCTGGAGATTTTGCGGCGCTGCATTTATCTCGACAAAGATCTGGTGCTGCCGCCCATGGGCACCTCCGGGGCTGCCGAAACGTTTTTTGTAGTAGCTTCCACGGACATGCTGCAATCGGGAATTATGACGGCGCGCATTCGCGAACAACTGGAACGCGTGCCTGACCTCAAAGCCAAGTGCAGCGTGACCATCATGGCGGCTCCGATTGAGCTTCCCTCAGAAATTTCGGGCCAAACATTCTCCAGCCAATCATTGGAGCAGCAGGTTCAAGCTTTAGCCAATCAGGTGACTGGAATGATCACGAGCAGCATGGAGCGCAAACAGTTGCGTCCCGAAAAGCAGATACCAGATTCCAACTAACCAACCATCACAAGGAGAAAACAAATGCCAAAACCAAAAATACTGGTTGTCGATGACGATCCCGACCTGGTGCGAGCCATGCGGCTGCGCCTGCGCGCCAACAACTACGAAGTCACTACCGCCAGCGATGGCTATGGCGCAATCGCCTCGGCGCAGAAAGAACGTCCTGCGCTGATTATTCTGGATTTGGGGCTTCCCGTGGGCGACGGCTTCGTCGTTCTGGAGCGGCTGCAGAACAGCGACGCCCTTTCGGGGGTTCCAGTCATCGTGCTGAGCGCGCGCGATCCCCAGAGTAACGAGGAGCGCGCCCTGAAGGCGGGGGCATTGGCCTTTTTTCAGAAGCCCGCCGACAACGACGAATTGATGAATGCGATTCGGGTCAGCCTGAGTCCTGGGGCGCAGCAGCCTGCGGCTTGGCCGTCTTAGGATTCACCGAAACTTAGCTTGCAAAAAACGCGACCGCATGCCATCCCCGTACTGATGAAGTCAGCGTGGGGACGGCTGCGGGCCGCGAGCGTGAATGCTGCTCATCCACTGCCGCGACGGCCACTGATAGAAGTGGCGCCTTAATCCATCCCTAGAATCCGATACCAAATTCCACAGAAACCTCCAAAAAGCCGTATTCGCTGTTCGGGAAACCATCTATAATCTCCCAAGTGCTGTAAATGCCGCACTTAGCATTCCCGAAGCGGGAAATACCATGGCAGCGAAGTTGCTCATTGATGACCGGCGGGATGTGATTTCCACGCCCGTCCAGTCCATTAAGGGTTCGGGACCACCGCCGAAGTCCATGAATCGGGAAAGCCAAGTCCGTTTTGCCGCTGTGGTTCTGTTTCTGCTGACAGTGGCTGCGGTTGTGTTCGCCGGCTTCAATCTTGACGCCGAGATGAAATCCGCAGTTCCCGATGACGGAGTCTGGTGGGTAGAACACGGCGGGCGGCTTACTGCGGATCGGGTCGATCCCAACGGGCCTGGTGCCCGCAGCGGGATTAAGCCGGGCGATCAGCTGATTTCCGTCAACGGGCAGGAAGTTCAGAACATTTCCGGGCTGGAGCGCCAGCTCTACCGCAACGGAGTGTGGTCCAAAGCGGCTTATTCTCTGGTGCGGCAATCGGTTGCGCTGGATTCCAGCGTGATCCTGGTGCCGGCGGAACGTTCGCTCAACAACTGGCTGCGCCTGATTGCGCTCATCTATCTTGGCATCGGACTTTATGTTCTGCTGCGCCGCTGGACCGCTCCAGGTTCCACGCACTTCTATATCTTTTGCCTGGTGTCGTTTATCGCTTACTCCTTCAAGTACACCGGCAAGCTGAACGACTTCGACTGGACTATCTATTGGGGAAACATCGCAGCCGGAATCCTGCAGCCGGCGTTGTTTCTGCACTTCGTTTTGACGTTCCCGGAGAAGCGCCAGTTCGTTCGCAAGCGTCCCTGGCTGCTGGCGCTGGTTTATGTGCCGGGAGCGATCCTGCTGGCTATCCATATCGCAGCCATGCAGTGGCTGCAGGCCAGCGAGCGGCTGCGCTGGAACCTGGACCGTTTGGAAATGTCCTATGGATCGCTGTTCTTTCTGGCAGCGGCCACCGTGCTTTGGTACAGCTACCGGCGTGCCAGCACCACGATCCTGCGGCAACAATTGAAGTGGGTTACGCGCGGCACCATTCTCGCGATCATTCCTTACTCGCTGTTTTATGTGCTGCCTTACCTGATGGGTTCGCTGCCGGGCGCGACCATGAAGATTTCCGCGCTCTCGCTGGCCCTGCTGCCGCTCACGTTTGGTTATGCCATCTTCCGTTACCGGCTGATGGATGTGGACCTGATATTCAAGCGCGGCGTGGTGTACACGCTGGCCGCGGCGATCGTAGTAGGAATGTATTTCGGACTGGTCGCGGGCGTGGCCGAATTGGTGCACATGCGGCAGCCGAGCAGCGGTCCGATGGGACTGATCCTGGCGGTGGTGGTAACCGCTCTTTTGTTCGATCCGGTGCGCAAGTGGATACAGGACCGCATCGACCAGTTTTTCTATCGTACGCGATACGATTATCGGCGCACGCTGCTGGAGTTCGGCCGCGAACTCAGCTCGGAGACTGACCTGAGCGCCATGCTCTCGTCGCTGATTGATCGGCTGTCGCGTACGCTCGCGGTCGAACGCATGGCGATATTCCTTGCCGGAGAAAGGCCAGAGGAATTTATGCTGTCACAGTCCTTCGGTCTGTCCGCGCCCGGCAACCTCGATTTGTCGTTCCTGAGCGTGGCGCGGCCCGAACCCGCCGGTCATCTCTTCTTCGAGAACACACACCAGGTGCCGCGCGAGACTCCTAGCGCTCAGCAAACCATCGCCCGGCTCGATCTGAACTACTACATCCCCTGCCACGCCCAGCAGAAGACCATTGCCGTGCTCGGCCTGGGTAAAACCGTCAAGGGAGACTTCCTCTCCAGCGAAGACATGGAACTGCTGGAAACTCTTGGCGGCTATCTCGGCATTGCCATTCAGAACGGCCAGCTCTACGCCTCGTTGCAGCAGAAGGCGGCGGAGTACGAACGGCTGAAGGATTTCAACGAGAACATTGTGGAATCGATCAACGTGGGCGTGATGGCGCTCGATATGGAAGACCGCATCGAGAGCTGGAACGCGCAGATGGAAGTGATGTACGCAGTGCCGCGATGGCAGACTTTGACCCAGCCGCTGAAGGCCATCTTCCCGCCGGAGTTCGTGGAAGAGTTCAATCGCATGCGGCAGAACCCGGGCATTCATAACCTGTACAAGTTCCGCCTGAAGACGCCCGCAGGCGAAGTTCGTACGGTGAATGTGGCGGTCGCGCCGCTGGTTACGCGAAAATTTCAGGTCATCGGACGCCTGGTGATCATGGACGACATCACCGAGCGCATCGAGCTCGAAGCCCAGCTTTCCCAGGCCGATAAACTTTCCTCCATCGGATTGCTGGCGGCGGGCGTGGCTCATGAAGTCAACACGCCGCTGGCCGTGATTTCCTCCTACACGCAGATGCTTTCGAAACAATTGCAGGGGGATCCGCAAAAGTCTGGATTGCTCGAGAAGATAACGCGGCAAACCTTCCGCGCATCTGAGATCGTAAACAACCTGCTGAATTTTTCCCGCACCAGTGGCAGCGAGATTGGCGATGTGGACGTGAACAAGGTGATTGCCGACACGCTGGCGCTGCTGGAACATCAATTCAAAGTGGCCAAGGTGGAAGTGGAAAATGCGCTGGAGCCCAAGTTGCCGGCGATCCAGGGAAATCCGGGAAGACTGCAACAGGTGTTTCTGAATCTATTCCTCAACGCCAAAGATGCGATGCCGGGTGGCGGCAAATTGCGGGTGGCCACGATGAACGGCGAGAGTGTCAGCGTGTGCGTTTCCGATACCGGATCAGGTATCGCGCCGGAGCACATTCAGCGCATCTACGATCCGTTCTTTACGACGAAAACATCGCCTCGCGAAGGGCAGGCGCGCGGTACCGGACTCGGTCTTTCCGTGACCTACGGCATCATCCAGGAACACGCGGGTAAGATTCGCGTGGAAAGCCATCCCGGCGCCGGAACCACCTTCACCTTGGATTTCCCGCTGAGCAGGAAGGCAGTCCATGTTTAAGCAGATCATGTTTAAGCAGATCATGTCTAACCAGATCGTGTCAGCAATGGTTTATAAAGCGAGCGCGTTTATCCCGAGTAAGTCTGAGGCCGAATATGTCTGAAGCGGCAGTAATTTCGCGCGCGGCGGCGAATGGAAATCCCGGTTTGGCCGGCGCGGTTCTGATCATCGACGATGAAGCGGAGATTCGCGAATCTCTGCAGACCCTGCTCGAACTCGAAGGCTTCGCAGTGGAAACGGCGGCCAGCGGCGAAGCGGGATTGCAGCGTATTGGCGAACATCCTTTCGACCTGATCCTGCTCGACCTTACCCTGCCCGGCCGCAACGGCATGGAGGTTCTGGCCGAAATTCGCGCGCACGAGACCGGGCTGCCCGTCATCATGATCACCGCTTTTGGCACGGTGGAGAATGCGGTGCGCGCCATGCAGGGCGGAGCCGCTAACTTCGTCCAGAAACCTTGGGACAACGAAAAACTTCTGGCCGACGTTCGCGCCGCGGTGGGATGGCGCCGCGCTGAAGAAGAAAACGTCCAACTGAAGCGCGCCCTCAAGCAGCGCTACAATTTCGAAAACATCGTCGGCAAAAGCGAGCCGATGTTGAAGATCTTCGATCTGGTCGCGCAGGTCGCCAACAGCCGTTCCACGGTGCTGTTGCAAGGCGAAAGCGGAACCGGCAAGGAGATCATTGCTAAAGCTCTGCATCTGAATTCTCCGCGTCACGACCGGCCTTTCGTTCCGGTCAACACCGGCTCCATGCCCACCGATCTGCTCGAGTCCACGTTGTTTGGTCACGTGAAAGGGGCTTTCACCAGCGCAATCGCCTCCAAGAAAGGACTGTTTGAGATTGCGGATCGCGGCACTTTATTTCTTGACGAAATCGCAACCATGAGCCTGGAGACGCAGGCCAAAATTCTGCGCGTTCTGCAAGATCGCCGGTTTATGCATCTCGGCGGAGTGCAGGAGATTCAGGTGGATGTGCGCATCATCGCGGCCACCAATATTGACCTGCGCCAATTGGTAAGGGAAGGCCGCTTCCGCGAAGATTTGTTTTACCGCCTGAACGTGATCACGATCGAGTTGCCGCCGCTGCGCCAGCGCAGAGAAGACATTCCCCTTCTTGTGCAATTCTTCCTGAAGAAGTATGCCGAAGAAAACGACCGTCCGGTGCGGCGCATCACTCCGGAAGCACTTCGCCCATTGATGTCCTATTCCTGGGCGGGCAACGTCCGAGAGCTGGAAAACGTGATCGAGCGCGCCGTGGTGCTATCTTCCGGAACCGATATAACCATCGACTTGCTTCCCGACAATCTATTGGGACGAGGTTCGTCGCTCACGCTGCATGATCCTCCCACGGATGCATCGCTGTTCGAAATTGTGGAAGATGTGGAGCGGCGCATCATCAGTGACATGCTGGAGAAGTGCAACTGGAACCAAACCGAAGCCGCCGAGCGCTTCAAGGTTCCACTCTCCACGCTGAATCAGAAAATCCGCCGATTGAATATCGAAATCAAGAAGAAGGCTCGAGGATAGAAGAAAGTGGCCAGTGGTCAGTGGTCAGTGACCCCACACCACATTCGACCATCCCTTCTCTGCGATTTGTCTGACCACTGGCCACTGACCACTCTGCTTCTGCTATAGTGCGAAAAGCGCGTCGCGGGGCGGCGTGCTTTCCTGATCAGCATGGAACTGACCTCGCCCACCGAGCTCGCCAAAGAGAAAGTCCTGACAGTTCAGGATTACGTCCTGTTTTGCGGGCAGGCGGTCGCAAATCTCTTCCGCAAACCGTTGTACCTCATCGATATGGTGCGGCAGGCGGATACCATCGGTGTGGGATCTCTGCCCATCGTAGTGCTCACGGGCTTTTTCACCGGAGCTGTGCTGGCGCTGCAAGCCTCAAACACGCTGGAGCGTTTCGGTTCGATCACGCTGGTTGGTCAGCTGGTTTCAACTTCCATGGTGCGAGAACTGGGACCGGTGCTGACCAGCCTGATGGTGGCAGGGCGCAATTCTTCCGGCATGGCCAGCGAGCTGGGATCGATGGTGGTGACCGAGCAGATCGATGCCATGCGTGCGCTCGGCACCGATCCCATGAAAAAGCTGGTTACGCCGCGCGTGGTCGCCACGGTGTTCATGCTGTTTTTCCTGGCCATCATTTCTGATCTCGTGGGTTTGGTCGGCGGGCTCGCGATCGCGAAGCTCTTGCTCAAGCTTGACGCGCGCCAATATTGGTCCAATGCCTGGGAAACGCTGGTGTTTCAAGACGTGTTCATGGGGCTGGTCAAGCCGGTGATCTTCGGGTTCATTATCGCCACCATAGGCTGCTTCTACGGTATGAATGCTCGCGGAGGAACCCAGGGCGTAGGCCGCGCCACCACGCAGGCGATGGTGGCGGCTTCGGTTCTGATTCTTGCCATGGACTTGGTCGTCACTCGTTTCCTGATGGCTACGCTTTCCTATCGCTGATCCCATGTCTGCGCCCACTTTGCCACTCGATGCCTCTGTCATAACGATGAAGGATGATTCCGCTCCGGTCATCGTGTTTGAAGACGTCACCCTCGCCTTTGACGACAACGAAGTGCTGCGAGGTATTTCTTTCCATCTGCCGCGCGGCGAGACCAAAGCGGTGTTCGGCGTCGCCGGCTCGGGAAAAAGCTTGATTCTAAAGCTGGCGCTCGGACTGATCCGGCCGGACTCCGGACGCATTGTCGTTCTGGGGCAGGACATTACTCATATGCGGGAAGAAGATTTGTTCGCGTTACGCGGGAAGATTGGAATGGTCTTCCAGGAAAGCGCGCTGTTCGATTCTCTTACCGTGCGCGAAAATGTTGCTTACCGTCTGATGGAAGAGCACGGCGTTTACGATGAGGACATCGATCGCAGGGTGAAAGAGGCGTTGCGCTTCGTCGAACTAGAGCACACGCTCGATCTTGACCCTTCGGAGCTTTCCGGGGGCATGCGGCGGCGCGTAGCCATTGCGCGGGCGATCATTACACAGCCCGAACTGCTGCTCTATGATTCGCCCACCGGAGGCCTTGATCCGGTCACCTCCAACACCATCATCGAACTGATTGTGAAGCAGCGCGATGTCAATAGGACGAGCGCTCTATTGGTGACGCATCGCCTGCAGGATGCGTTTACGATGGCGACGCATCAGTTCGACAAACAGACGAACCGCATGGTGCCGTTGCCCAAAGGGAAACATTGCGAAGTACCTTTGAGCTTTTTAATTCTGCGCGACGGCAAGGTAATTTTCGACGGCGACCTTTTCCAACTGGCGCACACGCAGGACGAGTACATTAGGGAATACATCTCGTAGGAATTGGGTGATTGTGCGAATGGGTGATTGAGTGATTTGACCCCTGAGGGCTTTTCATTCGCTTAGTCACCCAATCGCACAATTACTCAATTGCTTTTTCACTTTTCGTTCATCTCTTTTTCCACATCCTCCGCCTTCGAAGGCAAGGCCGCGCTCAGTTTAATCAGCTTGCCATCCTGGTCCACGTAGTAATCATCTTCGATACGCACGCCCAGATTCTCCTCGGGAATATAAATCCCGGGCTCGATGGTGAAAACCTGTCCGGGTCCGAGCGGAGCGTCAGGATCGGTGGCATCGTGCACGTTCAGGCCGACGGGGTGACCGAGACCATGAATGAAATATTTTCCCAGCGGCTCGCCGTGCAGATCTTTGCCGTGAGAGTTGATGTAGTCGTACGCGACTTTGTAGAGAGAGTCCGCATTATCGCGCCGCATGCTCGACTTGCCCGACTTGAAAGCGGCTTCGGCGGCTTGTTGCGCCCCGAGAACGATGTCGTAGATTTCACGCTGCCGCGCGGTAAAGTGGCCGTTGATGGGAAGCGTGCGCGTGATGTCGGAGGCGTACATGGAATATTCGCCGGCGGCATCGATGACGACAACATCACCAGACTTCATCACATGATCGTCGTCCGAGTAATGCAGGACGGTGGAGTAATACCCCGAGCCCACGATGGGCGCGTAGGCGGGCCGCTCGCAGCCACGCTTGCCCCATTCGTATTGCATCAGCGCGGATATTTCGCGCTCGGTAACATTCGGTTTCACCGCTTTGAACGCGGCGAAGTGTGCCGCTACCGAGGCATCGACTGCTTTGCGGATCAGCGCGACTTCCCCCGCGTCCTTCGTGGTGCGCAGAGAATCGATCATCGGCTTCACGTCCTGAAAACTCAGGAACGAATTCACATCCTTCAGAAACTCCAGCGGCTCGGTGCTGGCGGATGTTTGATCGTAGGAGGCGACGTCGGTATAAATAACAGGGCGCGTGCCGGAAGGAACTAATCTGATTACCTCTTCCGGAAGCTTGGGCATGTCTTCGACGCGATCGAAGCCGGTGATCTTTGGTGCGTCAGGATTCTCCGGGCCGAGTTTGGGGCCGGTCCACTTCTCCTGCGTCAGATTGCGCGGAGGAAGAAAAAGAATTTCGGTGTAGGGGTGCGCGGGTTTATCGGCCTTGTTTTCGGCGGCTGGTGCGATCAATAGGGCCGAGCCCGGCTCGGTCAAGCCTGAAAGATAGTAGAAGTTGTCTTCCTGGCGGAAACCATACAGGTCGTTTGGCCCTTCACTCTCCATGGGCGCAAACAGAACGACCACGCCTCCCACTTTGTTGGCGAGCGCTTCACGGCGGGCGTGATAATCGGAGTTAGGTTGGCGGTCAAGCGCGAAATTCGGTGTATTCGCGAGCAGCAGAAAGAGGCTGACAAAGAAACCACTCAGAAAAAAAGAGAGCTGCAGCTTACGCATCGGCAATCCATCCAATGGTTCGAGAGTGTGCTCGTCTCCGGTCTTATCCGGAAACGTTTTGGCTCGTCGACAAGCGATTCTCTCGATTACTTCGGCCCACTGGTAGCGCTCTGTTTCGCCTGCAGGAAAGAATCAACGTTGCTCTTGTCGATGAGGGCAGAACCAGTATCCACAAAGGAAGGGATCGGCGCAAAGCTGTCCTTCGACCAATCCGTTTCGAGCGACGCCGGCTTGTGATGATACAAATTGTCCAGCATCTGCATGCCGACAAAAGCCATGGTATAAGGCTTCTGCGCGATGGTAGCGGCGATGCCTCCCTTTTGAATCCATTCCAGTGTTTCAGGATCGGTGTCCATCGCCATCACTACCTTGCCGGTGACGTGGTAGCTGCTGAGCACGCCGGCGACCTCTTTCCCTGACTGAGCCTCCAGACAGACGAAGGCATCGACCTGATCTTTTTCCTTGCCGATGATTTGCGTCGTGGTGTCGAAGGCGATGCGCGGATCGCCCTGGATATCGACCACGCGTGCGATCTTGATACCGGGCGTGCGCTCGATCGCATCGCGATAGCCGTGCAGGCGGTCCTGCATGTTGTGCTGGTCGGGCATGGTGAATACGACGACGTTACCTTTGCCCTTCAATTCCTGAGCCAGGCGCAGCCCGCCGGTCATTCCGACTTGATAGTTATTGGTGCCGATAAAGAAAAGCCGCTTGCTGGCGGGGGCATCGGAATCCATGGTGATCACGGGAATTCCGGCGGCGATGGCTTTATCGATGCTGTCTTTCAGCAACCCGGGATCGGTCACGCCGAGCAAAATTCCGGTAGCTTTCTGCCGTACTGCCTGATCGAGGGCATCACGCTCGGCTTTCGCATCGTAGGTATTGGGACCCAGGAAATCTGTGCGCACCTTCATTTGCTTACCGGCTTTGTCGAAGCCGGCGCCAGCGGCCTGCCAGTAAGGAACTTGCAGATTGGCCGCCACGAAGACAAAATACTCGTCGGAATCATGAGCACCACAGCTGAGCAGGGAAGTGGCCAGCAATGCCAGCCCGAGAAGAGAATAAAGCTTGCGAAAGCGGAGCATCGGAGTCTCCTTCGAACCGCGAAGTTACCTGTCGCGCGGTTCAACCGGCGTGCCGGGCCCGATGAGAAACTTTTAGCGAGTGGATTGTAACCGAGCAGCGCAGCGAATGAAAGCATTAGTAGCGCCGGCGATGTTGCTGGCTGTCGAGCCAGCGCCGTCTCCGCGTCGGCAAAATGCGGACGCTACTACTTTACACACCCACAGGAAACGGCTTGGTATGAGATTCGGCGCTCAGCGCGACGCCCGAGAACCGTCCCTGCAGCAGGGACATCAGTCCGGTATACCAGTAGCCCACCACGAAGAGTAGAAGAAAGGGAATCGTCACGTAGTTTTCGTTTTGGATGGCATAGTAGACCGTGAGCGCGAAGTAACTGCCGATCACGAGCTCGAGCCAAGGCACCCAGCCCAGCCGCTTGCGGTATTTGCTGGCGGCAACTTTATTTTTCTTGGATTCCACGTTGTACTTCGGGGTGCGCGCGAAGGCGCTCTCCTTGCCGATGAGAGCTTCGATCACGGCCTTGGTGTTGGTGATGGTCAATCCGATGCCAAGTGCCATCAGGAAGGGCAGATATAACAATGCGCGCGGCCATGTCTTGGGAAAAAGTTCGCGCTGCGACACCAGATAAAAACTTGAGATCGAAAACGTCGACGCCAGGAACAGCGGCAAGTCGATGAACAGCATCTGGAACCATCCCTGATAAAAGCGGATGATCATGGCGGGCAAGATCAGCACCGAGAGCACGATCATCAGGGGATAGCTCAGGTTTGCGGTCAGGTGATACCAGGCTTCGATCTTGGTGTGCAGCGGGGCATCGCTGCGCAGCACGCGCGGCAGGATTTTCTTTCCGGTCTGGATCAATCCCTTGGCCCAGCGCGCCTGCTGGGTTTTGAACGCGGTCATTTCTACGGGCAATTCTGCCGGGCATTCGACATCCTGCAGATAGATGAACTTCCATCCTTTGAGCTGTGCACGATAGGAAAGATCGGTGTCCTCGGTGAGTGTGTCGTGCTGCCAGCCGCCGGCTTCGTCGATCGCCTGTCGCCGCCAAACTCCGGCAGTTCCGTTGAAGTTAAAAAAGACGCCGCTGCGGGCGCGTCCGGAGTGCTCCAGCACGAAGTGGCCATCGAGCAGGATGGCCTCCACCTCCGTCAAAAAAGAATAATTGCGATTGATGTGCGTCCAGCGCGTCTGTACCATGCCGATCTTCGGATCGGTGAAGTGATGGACAGTGCGCAAGAGAAAATCTTCCGGCGGAGTGAAGTCGGCGTCGAAGATGGCAACGAATTCACCCTTCGCCGTTTTCAGGCCCTCCGCCAGCGCCCCTGCCTTGAAGCCCTCGCGGTTGGTGCGGTGATGGTAGCTGATGGGATTGCCCAGCGCGGCATAGCGTTCGACCAGGTTGCGCGCCACCTCGACAGTTTCGTCGGTGGAATCGTCGAGCACTTGAATGTCGAGCTTCTCCCACGGATATTTCAACTTGCAGATGGACTCCAGCAGGCGCTCGACGACGTACTGCTCGTTGAAAATTGGCAGCTGCACGGTCACGCGCGGCAATTCTTCGAAGAGCGCAGCCGGTTCCGTGGTGCGCTTCTCCTTGTGTTTGTAATAGAGGTAAACCAGAATGTAGCGGTGCATTCCGTAACCAGCCAGCAGGATGAGCACAATGAAATAAGGAATCAACAGTGCACGATCGAATGCATCGGTGTGATACAGGCCCTGAAAAGTTTTATCCAACAGATGCTGGCGGAGATATTGCCCAATGCCGCGGGGAGCGGCATACATGGCGACCGTCGAAAGAAACAGGTTGGGATCAGAAGTCAGCAAGAGGTTCGGCCGAAACCTCTATTCTACCGGATTCGGGCGCACAGAATTTGGCTGGGGAACATAAGCCTCGCGCGGAAAGACGAAATGACTGGGAAGTTAGCAGGAAGCCGGTTTCTGCTTGTTTGCATCCTGGAGATTTGCATCCTGGAGAGATAAGGCGACGCACTTCTCAGCTTTTTCCAAGAGAATCTCAAGGTCCAGCGCGAAGTTCTTGCGGGCCTGCGCCTGCAACCGCCATTGATCCTGAACCGGCGCGCAGACGCTCGGGACTAAATTTTCAAAGCGTTGAGTGGCTTGCCTGAAGTAATCGACGTCCTTCTTCAGCAGGCGAAGGAATTCTGTGTCGGTCATGGCGGACATGCAAACACCTCCGAATCCGCTAATGGGTGATGCAATTGTCATGCCAAGGCCGTAATCCGGCTGTGGAACCGAGCAAAGTGGCGTGTTTTCAGAACGCTACTGCAGCTGAGTTCTAAACTTCGTATCCGAAAGACGGACCGTGTGTAGGGCTGCGCGCATGTAAAAAATCGGCGATCATGCGTTTGATGGCGATTGCTACCTCCGTATCGCCCAAGCGAGCCCATCGGGATTCTGCCCGGCTTCAATTCGGCCAACCACTGCCATCGTATGCAGATCGATGACGGCAACATAGCCATCAGGCGAACACGCTACAAAGGCGCGCGCGCCGTCGGGTTGCATAACAATGCCGGCTGCGCCGTGTCCAATTGCAATTCGCTTGATCGTTTTTCTTGTCGCTGCATCGATGACGGTCACGTCCGCACCGCGCAAAGCCGAGATCAGTGCAAGCTTCCCGTCAGGCGTAAACTTCAGCCGGTTCGCGCTGCTGACATCGGCCGCCAGCGTTTGCGTTACTTGCTTGCTCGCGACATCGATGATGGAGACAGTGCCGTCCCCAGCATTGGCCACCCAAATTTCTTTGCCGTCGGGAGAAATATCAAATCCTTCCGAGCCATTGCCGACGCGAACCACAGTCTCGTTCCAATCGGCTTTCGGAGCTCCCGGCGGACCACCTGGACCGGAACGGCCGCCGACAGTTTTCTCGATGATGCTCACCGTGCCGGAACTTACGTTGGTGGTGACAATCAGTTTCATATCCGTCGAGACATAAATCATGTGCGTTCGGTTTTGTCCGGTGCCGAGAATCCAATCAACGCTCTTAGTAGCCGGATCGTAGCTGCCGATTGCTTTGGCGGCTTCGGCGGTGAACCACACTTTTCCGCCGACGAAGTCCAATCCATGCGGACCACGCAGTGCTCCAAGATCGACGGATGTCAATGTTTTCTGCGCGACCAGATCCACGACTGCCAGCGTGTTGTACGCTCCGGACCCGTAGTTGGACACATAAGCGAGTTTGCCGTCAGAGGACGCGATGACCTCATGAGGATCGTTACCGACCGGCATCCGCGCGATCACCTTCAGGCTGGCAGGGTCAACTATGGAGAGCATGTTGTCGCTCTTGGCCAGCACCAGCAACGCGACGGCCGGTGTGTCTTCGGCGAAAGCAAAGCTGGCGGCGAACATTCCGACAAGCAGGAGAAGGGAGGCGAGTGGACGGTTCATGTCCCAAAGAATACTACGTTAAGGCCGCAATCGGCGCGGGCTAGGGCTGATCTTCGACCGCCGGAATCGTCTTGAGCTGCACGCTGACGCGGAGCCCTTCGGTCACGTGCAACGCTTTACCCTGACCCTCATAGCTCTTGAGGAATTCGGGATTATAGTAGGCCTCACCGTCGACGCTTTCCCAGGCGAACAGCGTGTAATCGCCGGAAGGCAAACCGCGCAGGGTGAATCGTCCGCTCTGATCGGTGAGCGCTTTGCGATAGCGGTCAGGATGGCTGCGGAAGCGGGTTTCCGGCACCGCGACGACCACCGCGTCCGCAACCGGCTCATCCTGTTGATTGCTGGCCAAGCCCTCGGCCACGGCTCCGTTGGCGCTCGCTACGAGCGTTAGATTGGTGGTGCCGCCGTTCACGCTGAATCCGGAGTCCCCTGCATCACGGCCGCCCGCGGTCACGGATTTTAGAAACCAATCCGGCATAGTGCTGGCCTCCGAAATCTGGATGGCATAGTTTCCTGCGGGCACATTCCTCCACTCAAAGCTGCCATCGCCATTGACGTGGGCCACGTTGGAGAAACTTGTTCCCAGGGTGATGCTGCTGAGCGAATCGCTATCGCCATCGCTATCCGAAGAGTGCAGCAGAAGAAACATCTGGCTGGGATCCGGTATGGAATTGCCGTTGGTTTCCATGCGAAGACGGCCATAAACGGCACCGCCGGCTTGCGGCGCCAGGCGCAGGCCTTCAACGCTTTCCGCAATCTGCAGCGATTGCCGCGCCATCATCGGCACCGCAACGTTCTCCAACGTGGCGAGAATTGTGTAGGCTCCGGGAGAAACATCGCGAATCTCAAAGCTGCCGTCCTTGTGCACCTCCGCGCCGTTCAGCACAAGATTGAAATCTCTGGATTGCAGCATGATGGCGGCGCTGGAACCGGGCGGCAGATTCACCACCGAGCCTCGGATGCTCAGGCTGGGGCTGGGCGTCAGAGAAAAGTTCACCGGAAAACTATCGCCGGCGTGCAACTGGATTGAAGCGGCCTGTCCGCGGTCTCTGGTGCCGGGATAATAAGTGGTTTGGTAGGCGGCAGGCACGGGTTTCTCGGAGGGCGGTCCGCTGTGAATCTCAGCCGCAGGCGCGTTGCCGGTGGTTTCGATCAGGCTTCTGAAGTCGGGCGGCGGCGTGACCGAAACAAAATAGTTTCCGGCAGCGAGGCCCGCGATGCGGTATTCGCCAAGATCGTTGGTGCGCTCGGCTGCAGCCTGCTCCCAATGACTGCGACCTGAAGCGAAAGTCTGGCGCAGCACGGCGACTTGCGCCTCGGGCATGGGGTCGCCGTCTTCATCGGTCACGCGCCCTTCAACCACCGCCGCGGCTTGCAGACGAATGACGAGATCCTTCAACTCCTGGCCAGCGCTCAATGTGAGAACGCGGCCTTCGCTTCGGCGGTGCTGCTTGTCGATTTCCTGATAGCCGGTGCGTTCCACAAACAAGCGATAGCGGCCGGGCACAATGTTTTCGATGCGGAAGCCGCCATCCGCCCCGGAGAGCGCCGTGTAGTTTCCACCACTGTTCTGACTCTCGGCAATCAGTTCGATGAGCGCTTTCTTCAGCGGCTCGCTGCCGGGATCCTTGGTGACCGTGCCTGCGACGAGGGCTCGCAGCGCCGGTGCAACTTCCGTCGGCGAAGTCTGGGCAAACATCGCAACGCCCCCCAGCAGGACGGTCAGCAGACATGAGTGAGCAAGCTTCATCTGGTGCAATCTTCTTTTCGAATCTTCTTTTCGATCCTATTTCGTTTAGATCGTAGGAGGTCTGGAAGTTGCTTTCACGTTGACCGTGAGGATCGGTCAAACTAACTTCTCCATTCTAACCGCACTCCGCCGTTCCGCTTTCGGCAAAATGTTAGATATTTTTTTGACCTTGGGCTATCCCTGGCCTATTGGAATCGCTGGACTCGCAGGATATCTGCACGGCTAGATTCGCGCTCAAAAGTGGTTAGCCTCGCTGAATCAAAGACTTGGAGTACTATGTGTCAGTGAGTTAAACGCGATTTGCGTCATTCACTATTTGTTCGCAATAAATACGGGAGGATGTGGATGCCTAAGAAACCAACTGCTACGGATGCTCAACTAATAATGCAACTCTACGATTTGCGCCGCGAAGCAGAAATGCGCAAGGCGCGTAACTGGTGGTTTACCGGATTTTGGCCGCGGAGCGCCGACGATTTCCTGAAAGTTGCCTTCGCCATGGGCACGCAGGAAAACAACTGGCTGCGCCAGGTGAGCGGCTACTGGAGCATGGCCGCATCATTTGTGCTGCAGGGCACGTTGAACGCGGATTTATTTCTCCAGCCGGCTGTGAGCGGGGAGATGTTCATCATGTTTGCGAAGGTTCAGCCGTTCCTCAAAGAATTGCGGGAAAAGGCTGGCGACCCGGAGATGTTCGGAACCATCGAGAAGGTCATCATGAGTTCCAAGTATGGCCGGGAACGGTTCAAGTTCATGCTCAAGCGAGTTGAAGTGATGCGGGAGAGGATGGCGCTGGCGAAGGCGAGTTAGGAATTCCGGAGAAGCGACTGTCTTGCCGTGGGGCGCGCGCTGCCACGGCTTCATTTCCTCGTCAATCGACCCAGCCTGAAGAACAGGTCTGCAGAAACTGCGCGTTTCAACTGCCAGATCATCTGTTATCCTACTCGGTTGTGCGGATGATCTGGTGGTTCCTGATCCTGGGTGTGAGTACGCTGGTCGTGGTGTGCGTGGCAATCGCGTTGTACATGCGATTGCGCCGGCACCTGCAGGCCGCGCATGCTGCGCAGGAAGGAATGGCCAGCGAAGTAGAACACGAACGTCAGTCGGACAACGTTGAGCGTTGATGCATTGAGCATTGATGCGTAGAGCACTGATGCTTCGCGCCGACAGTGTGGAGACTCTCCCATGGCAAAAGCAACAATGCAAACATTAAGCAGTTCGCGGGAAAGCATTTTCTACTCCGAAGCCGCGCGGCAAGTCGCTCTGGTGGTTGGCGGCAGCTTGTTCGTTGCGTTGTGCGCGCGCATCACGATTCCAATACCGGGGACGCCGGTGCCGCTGACGGTGCAGAACTTCGGCGTGCTGGTTGTCGGCTTGCTGCTGGGCAGCCGGCGCGGGTTTGCGGCCATGGCGCTTTATCTGGCCGAAGGCGCAATGGGAATGCCGGTGTTCAATCCCACTGGGGCCGGAGGAATCGCGCAATTGTTCCACGGTGCAACGGCGGGATTCCTGCTGACTTATCCGCTGGTTGCGTGGCTCGCGGGATACGTGATGGAACATGGGCGCAAGAATTTTGCGCGGGCCACGATCGGCGGGCTTCTCGGCGAAGTTGTACTGTTCACCGGAGGCCTGGCCTGGCTCGCAGTTCTGACGCATTCGGTCGCGCAAGCATTCCGCTGGGGTTTTTACTGGTTTCTGTTCGCAGAAATAATTAAGGTAATGATGGCTGCGGGGATTGCCGCGCAATGGCAACGCTTCCGGGATGCACGGCGATAGAGCCGAGGTCAAGCAGTTGGAGTGAAAAATGACAGTAGTTTCAGCAGTAGAAACAAAACGTTCGGGCGGCAGCCAATCATCGCAGGTGCGCGAGATTTCCATCGCTCACAGCCCGGATTCTGACGATGCCTTCATGTTCTACGGCCTTGCCACCAGCAAGGTTCGCGTCCCAGGACTGCGCTTCACTCACACCCTTTGCGATATCGAGACGCTGAATCAGAAGGCAAGCGAAGGCATCTACGATGTGACGGCGATCTCGTTTCACGCCTATCCTTATATTCAGGATTTATACGCGCTCATGTCGTGCGGCGGCAGCGTGGGCGAAGGCTATGGGCCGATGATAGTCTCGCCGCGCCCGTTCACCCAGAACGAGATTAGGGAAAAACGCATCGCCGTTCCGGGCAGGCTCACGACCGCATATCTCGCACTGCAGCTTTTTGCTCCCGGAATTGAAACGGAAGTTGTACCCTTCGATCAGATTATTCCGCAGGTGCTCGAGGGCAAATATGAAGCTGGACTCATCATCCATGAAGGGCAGTTGACCTACGACAAAGCGGGCCTGCACCGCATCGTCGATCTCGGCCGGTGGTGGCAGAAGATGACGGGGCTGCCGTTGCCGCTGGGAGGCAATGCGATTCGGCGCTCGCTTGGACCGGAACTCAGTTCGGCCGTCACGGGAGCGTTGCGCGACAGCATCCAGTATGCGCTCGATCATCGCGAAGAAGCTTTGTCCTACGCCATGCAGTTCGCGCGCGATCTTGACTCGTCGACCGCCGACCGGTTTGTCGGCATGTATGTTAACGAGCGCACGCTGGATTACGGTCCGGAAGGACGCGAGGGCGTGGTGCGTCTGCTTGATATGGGGCACAAGGCGGGGATTATTGGGCCTGAGGCGCGCGTGGATTGGGTGGGGTGAAGCTTCTCGCTGCTAGCTGCTAAGAGCTGACTTAATGAAGACGAATCTTGCGGCCATTGGCGCTGGTAATGGCTACCGTTCAATTCCGAAATAGACCCACAATTGCACGAAGTGAATACGCGGCTTCGCTAGAAGCTAGCAGCCAGGAGCTAGACGCCTGTCCCCCCAAACTCTTCTCATCGATGCCGACGATACGCTCTGGGAGAACAACATTTATTTTGAGCGGGCCATTGCTCGATTCATTTCATTCCTGAATCATCACGAATTTTCTCCCGAGCAAGTGCGCGAGGTGCTCAACGATGTGGAGCGCGAATGCATTGTGAAGCACGGATACGGACTGCACAGCTTCGCTCACGCTCTGGTCGATACCTTTGAACGGCTCAGCGTGGAGCCGGTCACGCCCGAGTTGCACGCTCAGATCCGCGGCTTCGCCCATACTATCGCCGACCATCCGATCGAGATTTTGCCCGACGTTCCTCAAACTCTGCAGTACCTTTCCGGGCGGCACCATCTCATCCTGATGACCAAGGGTGCGATCGTGGAGCAGACGGGAAAGATCGAGCGGTCAGGATTGAAAGAATATTTTGCCGCTACGGAGATCGTCGCGGAAAAAGATTCCGCAGCCTACCAGGCGATCATCGAGAAATACGAGCTCGCGCACGACTCCACCTGGATGGTCGGCAATAGTCCGAAATCCGACATCAATCCGGCGCTGGCCGCGGGTTTGCATGCGGTTTTCGTCCCTCACGGAAATACCTGGATCCTGGAGCATGAAGAAGTGAATGCCGCAGCGCCGCCACAGCGCCTGCTCATCGTGGGTCGATTCGCGGAGCTATGCGAGCATTTTTGAGTCGGCGGCACCGCTCGGAATCAAGCTCGTCAACCCGTTTCAGCCTATTTCACATAGCACCAAACTAACCAACAGCGTGGTCTGACCACACCAACGCCCGCGTGGTACGCTCAATTTGCTTAACGTTTTACATACACAAAAAGAATCTTGGCCGTGGAGACAAATAATTTCCGCAGGCTGTTGCGCACCGTAGAAGCTCTCTCCGAGCTAGGGCCCGAGCTTACGGCGGAGCGCGACTTCACCGAAACCTCGCGCCGCATGCTGTCCGCAGTGATGGAAGCGGCTGGCGCACGCGAGGGAGCGCTCTTCGTTTTTAACGAGAAGCCCACCATGCTCTCGTCCGTGGCCGCTCAGGGATTCGCCATGCTTCCCGAGCCGGCCTTCATCCCGCTTCTTCCGAAACATGCTCACGCTCTCGCCGCCGCGCGCGGACCGATTGTGCTCAACGCTTCCACCTATTCTGTGTTTCTGAGCTCGAATGGCAACGTCGCACCTGAGCTTTTCAAATGCATCGCCCCGCTCAAATCGGTTGGCAAGCTCGCCGGAGTCATCGCTCTGGGAAGGCGGCCGGGTGATGCGCCCTATTTGGAAACGGAACTGGATGCCACGGATCTGCTGTGCAGCTACATTGGGCTGGCGGTACATAATCACGCACTGACTCAGACGCTGGCCCAGCGCGTAACCGAGAACTTGCGCCTGATGGCGTCTCTGCACGGCTTCTATGACAGCGCTTTGGAGGCATTCGCCACTGCCATTGACGTGAAGCACGTGAACATTCACGGCCACTCTTTGCGCGTGGGCCGCTACGCGGCTGCGATTGGCGAAGCCATGGGCGTGGAGGCCGGCGAAGTTGCCGCGCTGCGCAGCGCGGGCTATCTGCATGACATCGGCAAAGTGGCTGTCGACCGCCGCCTGTTCAGCAAGGCGAGTGCACTCAATCCAGAAGAGTTCCGCGAGATGGCGGACCACACGGTGGTCGGCCATCAGATCGTCAGCAGCGTGGAGTTCCCCTGGCCGAAGATTCATGAAGCGGTGCGCTGGCATCATGAGCGTTGCGACGGGTCCGGATATCCCGATTCTTTGACCGGTGATGACCTACCCATGCCCGTGCGCATTATGGCGCTTGCCGATACATTTGACGCCATGACCAGCGCGCGTCCCTATCGCGAGCCGCTTTCGCTGGGCAGCGCGCTGAGCGACCTGGTCCGCATGTCCCCGTTAAAGTACGATCCCAACGTCGTGCAGGCTCTCATGATCCAGGTGCGGCGCGACGCCGTCGGAAGCAATCGAACACCGCTGTTGGCCGATCACATGTCGGTCAACATTTCACCCACCGACGTCGACCAGTTGGCTGCGACTTTGCAGCATAAGGTCTCCCGCGGCAAAATGTATTTGACCTAGTTCTTGCCGTTAGGCCTAACACTACTAACCTCCTTCGGTAACCCTTTAGCCAGCAACTTTTCTCCCCCTCCGGGTTCATAATAAGAGGGCTGTCGCCTTTCCTTGATCCGGAGTCCTCATGCCTGTGGGGCGCGTGAAATTCGCCGTTCTCTTTCTTTCCGTCAGCCTGGCGTGTGCTGTCCCGCCGCTGCTGGCTAAGAAGAAGGACAAGGAGAAAACGTCTTCCGGCGCCAGCGATCAACGCCGTGCGCTGCACGCGCTCAATCGCCTGACTTTCGGTCCGCGCCCTGGGGATGTGCAGCGCGTGATGGCGATTGGTGTCGAAAAATGGATCGACCTGCAGCTGCATCCCGACAAAATCGACGATAGCGCCCTGAATGCGCGTCTGGAACCGTTCCGCACGGTGCGCATGAACACGAAGGAACTGGCGGAAAGCTTCCCCGATGGCCAGGAAATCAATCAGGTGATGAACGGCAAGAAGCCCATGCCATCCGACGCAGCTCTACGGATGATTTATCAAGTTCAGATCGACCGGCAACAGGAGAAAAAAGAACGCCAGCAGGAAGCTGGCAGGAATACAAATCCCCCGGCGTTTGATGGCGCACGTAACGCGGCCGTCGCTGGTTCACCAAGCGCTGCGGCGGAGAGCATGAACGCGGCCGCGGATAATTCCGCAATCAACGCTCCTATGAACTCCGCTTTAAGCTCGGCTGCAGGAAACGAAACTGCCGTAGATGCAAGCGTAAAGACTGACTCCGCCAACAACGATGCGATGGCGCTCGCTGCGGCTCCGGCGAAGCTCACCCCTCAGGAAGAAGAAGAGGCGCGAAGGCGCGAGGAACAGCTTTATGCCGATCTTGATGTGCAGCAACTGCCGAGCCTGCCCGCGGACCAGCGTTTCAAGAAAATTTTGAGCATGTCGCCA
This sequence comes from uncultured Acidobacteriaceae bacterium, assembly GCA_963818865.1. Classification (GTDB taxonomy): domain Bacteria; phylum Acidobacteriota; class Terriglobia; order Terriglobales; family Acidobacteriaceae; genus Sulfotelmatobacter. Next base: position 302,998 of record CAWFTQ010000004.1, on the reverse strand, counting down.
GCGGGGCAACGCGCGGTTGCCGATTCTCTACGCGGAGGGAAAGGCCAGGAGTTTCTTGCAGGCCTGCCGCCGAAGCAAAAGGAAATCCTGCTCGCCATGAATAATCCGCCGGGCGTTGTTACCGGGGAACTGGCGCAGGCCAAGCTTTTACGCGCCATCTACAGCGAGCGGCAATTGGAAGAAGTTATGACCGATTTCTGGTTTAACCACTTCAATGTGTTCATGGACAAAGGCGTCGATCGCCTGCTGGTTGCCAGTTACGAACGCGATGTGATTCGGCCGCACGCGCTGGGAAAATTCGAAGACCTGCTCGTGGCCACGGCAAAGAGTTCGGCAATGTTGTTCTACCTGGATAACTGGCTTAGCGTGGGACCAGACTCGCCGCAGGCTCTGGGCATTCCACAGCATCCCAATGGGCCGTATGGATGGCGTTATCCTGCTCGTCCTCGGCCAAATCAGGGCAAGCGTCCGAGCGGCCTCAACGAAAACTACGGACGGGAACTGCTGGAACTGCACACGCTGAGTGTGAACGGCGGCTACTCGCAGCGTGATGTCACCGAGGTTGCCAAAGTTTTTACGGGATGGACCATCGACAAGCCTTATCAGGGAGGCGCTTTCAAGTTTGAGCCACGCATGCATGAGCCCGGACCAAAGTTCGTACTGGGTCATCGCATCAAGCCCAAGGGCGAAGGCGAGGGATTGGAAGTGCTGCACAAGCTGGCGACCAGTCCTCAGACGGCGCACTTTATTTCGTTGAAACTCGCGGAACGTTTCGTTGCGGACGATCCGCCTCCCGCGTTGGTCGATCGCATGGCGAAAGCGTTTCTGAAAAAAAAAGGTGACATTCGCGAAGTGCTGACCGTGCTGTTTCACTCGCCGGAGTTCTGGGATGATGGGACCTATCGCGCCAAGGTTAAAACTCCTCTGGAATTCGTGGCTTCGGCGGTGCGCGCGACTGGGGCTGAGGTCGACGATGCCTTGCCGCTCATCCGCCAGCTGAACAATATGGGCATGCCGCTTTACGGCGCGCAGCCGCCCACGGGTTATTCCATGAAAGGGGAAACCTGGGTGAGTTCTTCCGCGCTGCTCACTCGCATGAATTTTGCTTTGGCGCTGACCAGCGGCAAGATCAAGGCTGTGAAGGTAGATGTTGGGCAGTTGGCTGGAAGCAGTCCGCCGAACCCTCCGCCGGATTCTACTTTGGCACTGTCAGCGCTGGAGACGAGCCTGCTCGACGGAGATGTATCAAAGCAGACGCACGACTCGATCACGGCGCAGATCGACGCAGCGGCGAGGAGCGGCGGGCAGCAGAAGCAACGTCCCCCGGACGTGAGCACGATTGCGGGCTTGCTGCTGGGCTCGCCGGAGTTTCAGAGGAGGTAGCTGTTAGCCGTTAGATCTTGGCTCTTAGCTTGGATCCGATGACCCCGGCGGACGGCACAGAGTTAGTGAGATTGAGCTAAGAGCTAAAGGCTAAGAGCCAAGAGCAGGTTTCTATGTCCATCAATCGTCGCATTTTTCTTCGCAACAGCGCACTCGCCGTCGTGAGCACAGCGGCGGTGCCGAGTTTTCTGGCGCGCGCCGCATGGGGTGCGGTTCAGCCGGGCGCGCGGACCAAACGCCTGGTGGTAATTTTCCAGCGTGGCGCCGCCGACGGGTTGAATATTGTTGTGCCTCACGGCGAGCCGCAGTATTACGCGATGCGGCCCAGCATTAACATTCCGCGCAAGGCTGTGCTCGATCTCGACGGCTTCTTCGGTCTGCATCCTGCGCTCGCGCCGTTTCAGCCTCTGTGGCAGCAGCGTCAACTGGCGATTGTGCATGCCGCCGGATCGCCCGACCCAAGCCGCTCTCACTTCGATGCGCAGGATTTTATGGAGGCCGGCACTCCGGGTATCAAGGCCACTGAAGATGGATGGCTCAATCGCGTTCTTCGCAACCTGCCGCAGCCGGCGCAAAAGTCGGCCTTCGAGGCCATCGCCATGGGCCCGTCGATTCCGCGCATCTTAAGTGGCCTCGAACCGGCCATCGCGATGAACAACATCAACGATTTCTCGGTCGGAGGCCGTAATTCGAAAGCTTCGCCGGTCGCGACTGCATTCGAAGCTATGTACGATCACTCGCTCGACACCGTGCTGCACGGCACCGGCGAAGAAACGTTCGATGCGGTCAAAATGCTGAAGGCAGCGGACCCGTCGAAGTACAAGCCCGCTCCTGGCGCCGATTATCCCAAGGGGCGCTTCGGGGACAGCCTGCGCCAGCTCGCGCAACTCATCAAGGCAAACCTCGGCGTGCAGGTGGCCTTTGCTGACATGGGTGGCTGGGATCATCACGTGAACGAAGGAGCAACCGAGGGTCAGATTGCCAATGTGCTGCGTGACTTCTCGCAATCGCTCGCCGCCTTCTGGACCGATCTTGGCAACCTTGGGGAAGACACGGTGGTTGTGACCATGTCAGAATTCGGCCGCACAGCACGCGAGAACGGCAATCGCGGAACCGATCACGGCCATGCCAACGTGATGTTCGTTCTGGGCGGCCCGGTGAAGGGCGGCAAAGTCTACGGACGCTGGCCCGGCCTCGATCAGTCGCAACTCTACGAAGGCCGAGATCTGGCTCTCACCACGGATTTTCGCCAGGTCGTCGGCGAAGCCGTGGCGCGACACATGGGTAACAAGAATTTGAATGAAGTGTTTCCGGGGTATGAGAATTCGCCGGGGAGGTTCCTGAGGTTGTTGGGATAAGACAGCGTCTAGGCGCAGCGCCTAAAGGCGGAACAGTAACGTGACGATTGCGGCACGCATGAATGCGTGCCCTGATACGAATCGCGCCTTCTTCACGAGCTGCTAGATTTCAATCAGCACGTCGCCGCCTTCGATCTTTAGCGGGTACACGGCGACCTTCACGCTTGAGTTCTGCTCGGCCTCGCCGGTCTTTGTGTCCCAGGCCCAGCCATGCCAGGGGCACACAACCTTGCCGCCTTCGATCATTCCTTGCCCCAACGGACCTCCGCGGTGGAGGCAGACGTTGTCCATGGCGCTGAAGGTGCCATTAACGTTGGCTACGCAGATCGTCTTTTCGCCGCAGGGAAATTCCTTGGCTTCGTCGGTGGCAGGAAGTTCGGATTGAGTAGTGAGCTTTGTTAAGTTCGGCATAGGAATCAGCAATTGGCAATTGGCAGTTAGCTTAACCCGGTTCGACAAATGCTAATTGCCAACTGCTAATTGCCTATTTCGGCTGCGCGGTCTGCGCAATCATGACCTGACGCTTGAAGTTCTCGATCATATTTGGATCGAGACGAACTTCGGTTGGCTTCTTCGCCAGCGTCATGGTATCGATTTTGTCCTGCAGCTTGAGCAGCGCATAGAAAAGATTTTCTGGACGCGGCGGGCAGCCGGTTACGTAAACATCCGTGGGCACGATTTTGTCGACGCCCTGCAACACAGCGTATGTATTGAATGGGCCGCCCACCGACGAGCACGCGCCCATCGAGATCACCCATTTGGGATCGGGCATCTGGTCATAAATGCGCTTCACTACGGGCGCCATCTTTAAAGTCACGGTGCCGGCCACGATCATCAGAGTCACTCTGCCGCGGGCTGGGACGAAACACTTCCGAGCCGAAGCGCGCGATATCAAATCGCGAAGTCGACGAGGCGATCATCTCAATCGCGCAGCAAGCCAGGCCGAACGTCATCGGCCACACCGCCGACTTCCGCGCCCAGTTGAAGACGTAGTCGACCGTGCTGATCATGAAATTCTTTTCAAACTTGTTTTGCAGCCATCCCATGGAGCATCCCTCGTCCTGAAAGGCAATTGCCCAAGCCAGATTGCCGAACTTAGCCAGTCTAGGTTGGGCTGCGGGAGGTGTCAATCGACGATTCCTGCGCTGAAGAGAATCCGTTCTGTGCCGATAGTTTTCCTAGACGATACCGCGAGGGGATTTATCTGGCCGGGCCACCCCCGAACCTTCTCGCCCCTAAAGCCGCAGCTCAGTCATGGCTAGAGACACTTCGGGTTGAAGGAGAAGCAATGAATCGATTGGGACTCAAGCTGAAGCTGGCCGTAGGGTTTGGCTTGCTGCTGGGTATGCTTGTGGCCCTGGGAGGCTCCGCCTACTACGCCAGTCTGAGGGTGAAAGCCGTTACCCAAGAAGCCAATGACGATCAGGATAAAGAAAGGCACACCATCTTGATCGATACCGCGGTGCGAAAGCAGATCCAGGCAGCAAATGAATACGCTTTTAACGGTGATACGGCCGCGTTGCCCAAGTACGCGGCAGCGAAGCAGGACGTGGAGCAAAGGCTGGCGGCAATTAAGAAGATCCTGATTACCGCCAAGGGAAAAGAAATCGTGTCCAGATTCGAGAAAAGTGCGAAGCAAGTCTCCGCCCTCACGGATCAGGAGATTGCCTTTCGCCAAGCTAGCCACAACTATGAAGCCACGGACATGGCCTTTGGTCTGAAGGAAGTGGAGGCGATCAAAGAGGTATCCGAGGTCGCGGCCGAACTCGAAGACCGGGAAGAAAAACGCGCGCAGACCAGCCTGGACGCCGAACACGTAACCGAAGCGAAAGCAAATTTCGTCACGCTCTGTCTGGTCATTGGCGGCTTGGTCGTTGGAGCGCTTGCCGCCATTCTTATTGCCGGGTCCATTTCCCGCAGCATGGCGCAGATGTTGGGCATGGCCGAACAAGTTGCCGCCAGGAATCTGGCCATCGCCGACTTGAAGATAAGCTCACGGGATGAGATCGGCAAGACTGAGAAGGCGTTGAATACGATGAAGAACGGTTTGCGCGAGATGATCCATGCCATCACGGCCACTGCGACTCGGGTGACCGGCGCGAGCCAGCAAATTTCAACGGAAACGCAGCAGATTATGGCCAACTCCGAGGAGACCTCGGCCCAGGCTAACCTGGTCTCCTCCGCCGTCCAGCAGGTTACCCGTAACCTGCAAACCGTGGTGGCCGGCGCCGGAGAAATGTCAACCACGATTCAGAGCATCGCCACCAGTGCTCGTGATGCCGCCGCCATCGCCTCTGAAGCGGTGAAAAGCGCACAGGTGGCCGATGCCACGGTAACCAAGTTGGGTCAGTCCAGTGCGGAGATCAACGACGTGATCAAGGTGATTACCTCCATCGCGCAACAAATCAATCTGCTCGCCCTCAACGCCACCATCGAGGCAGCCCGCGCTGGCGAGGCGGGCAAAGGCTTCGCCGTGGTGGCCAATGAGGTCAAGGAACTGGCCAAACAGACCGCCAAGGCTACCGAGGACATAACCCGGAAAATTTCTGCGATCCAGCAGGACAGCAGGAGTGCGGTGGACGCTATCGGAAGCATCCACGGGGTAATTCACAAGATCAGTGATATTTCGGGGACCATTGCCACGGCTGTGGAGGAGCAGAGCGCCACCACCAACGAAATGTCCCGCAATGTGGCAGAGGCGTCGGCCCGTGCGAGCGAGATCTCAAGCAATATTAGCGGCGTGGCGCAGGCTGCTCAGGGCACGTCGACGAACGTGAGAGAATCCCAGAAGGCGGCTGAGCAACTGGCGGAAATGTCCGCGGAGTTGAGCGCTCTTGTAGCGCAATTCAAAATCGATTCGAATGACGCTGACGCTAGCGTTGCCTCGAAACAGCCGCACACCCTGGCCGCTGCTGCCTCGGCGTGATCTGAGATGTCATCTGAGTAGACTCTTCAGCCACTAACTAGTCCCGGCCAGCACTGCCTTGCCTGCTTGCCGCGGCGTGACTACTCAGCTACAAATAGAATCATTCATGGATTCGAAGCCCGCCGTGGCCGCTGACCAGAGACGCGTCCCCACCCAGTTCCTCGATGCGTGGGCGCATATCCGCACCTCGCGGTTCTGGATGGTCGCCATCGCCCTGTTTTTGCGCGTAGGCTGGATCATCCTTGGCCACACTTACAAATTCAAACCCACGGAAAACAACTTCGGCTTCGGTTGGGAGATGGGACGCATCGGCGCGGCCATCGCCTCCGGACGGGGCTTCAGCGATGCCTTTGGCGCGGGCACAGGGCCAACCGCCTGGGAACCGCCGCTTTATCCTTACCTGACCGCTGGTGTGTTTCACTTCTTCGGCATCTACTCGCGGGCGTCGGCTTTCGTGCTGCTCACCATCAACAGTGTTTTCTCCGCGCTGACCTGCATCCCGATTTTTCTTATCGCCCGTCGCATCTTTTCCGAAAAGGTCGCGGTCGGCTCGGCCTGGGCGTGGGCTCTTCTACCTTACGTAATGTTCTGGTGCACGCGCTGGGTGTGGGAGACAAGCTTTTCCGCGCTGCTGTTGGCCGTAATCTTCTGGCTGGCGCTCACGATGGAAGAACGCGACGGCTTAAAACCCTGGCTCCAGTTCGGATTGCTCTGGGGCATCGCCGCGCTGAACAGCACAGTGCTGATCGCGTTCCTGCCCGCTTCTGGATTGTGGTCATGGTATCACCGCGCGAAGCGGGGCAAGCGTTCATTCGCTGGCATCCTGCTAGCTTCTTTAATATTCATTGCCTGCATCACCCCCTGGACGGTGCGCAACTATCGAACGTTCGGGAAGTTCATTTTCATCCGCGACAACCTCGGCGCGGAACTGCGGCTCGGCAACGGCCCCGGCGCCGACGGCACCTGGATGCAGTATTTGCATCCTACGCAGGATACCTTCGCTATGCGCCAGTACATTTCCCTGGGCGAGCTAGGCTACATAGAGAACCGCAAGCGGCAGGCGCTCGATTACATCAAAGCGGATTACCCCCGCTTCGCCGTGCTCTGCCTCAAGCGCTTTATCTATTTTTGGGCAGGGCCGCCGCGGTCGTCTCTGATCTGGTGGCTGGCCGAGGTAAAGAATTCGCTCTTCCTGGCTTCATCCGTGCTCATGTTCTGGGGACTGGGACGCGCTCTGCGTCAGCGCAAATCCGGCGCCTGGCTCCTGTTCTGGCTGATCCTTTCGTATCCATTCATTTACTACGTGGTCTATCCCGGCCAGCGCTACCGCCATCCTATCGAGCCGGAGATGGCGATTTTGGGCGTGTTCTTGCTGACCGAAGTGGGCAAGAGAAATCCAGACTCTGCCCGGAAATAAGGGAACAACTCCGAGCCAGCCTTCGTATACCCATGTAGGCACAAGGCGCGCCCTTGCCTCTCACCAATTTCCGATCGCCGCGTCTAACATCTCGAAACGGAGGATTTCCATGAACCGTCCACGGCCGTTCCACCTTCGCTTAGAGATCGTCCTCAGCACCTGCGCTTTCTTAGTTCTCGCCCTCGCAGCGCACGCCTCCGATCACCGCGGTGCGTTCACCGAAGAATTCCACCAGACCTACGCCCTCACTCCCGACGGCCGCGTGGAACTCGATAACATCAATGGCGCGGTTCACATCTCCACTTGGGATCAGAACGAAGTCAAGGTGGACGCGGTGAAGTACGCCGACTCGAAGGAGCGGCTCGAGCAGGCGCGCATTGACATCGATTCCGGCCAAGATCATCTTTCGATTCGCACCAGGTATCCCGACCACGATCTCACTTTTAACTGGGGCTGGCACAATAATCCGGCCAGCGTTGAATACACTCTGACCGTGCCGCGGGGCGCGCGCCTGGATGAAATCAAGCTCATCAATGGAGCCCTCGATGTTACGGGCGCGAAGGGTGAAGTACATGCTTCTTGCATCAACGGCAGACTGAAAGCTCACAATCTTTCCGGCCGTGCCGATCTTTCCACCATCAATGGCCATCTGGACGCGACGTTTGACGACCTTTCCGGCTCGTTCGTCAAACTGAGTTCAGTGAATGGCTCGATGGAGATGACAATTCCTTCGGATTCGAAAGCGGAGATCGAGGCCAGCACAGTTTCGGGCGGGATCGAGAATGACTTCGGCTTGCACGTGAATCATCACAACTTCGTCGGCCACGACCTGCGCGGCGAACTCGGCAGCGGCGGACCGCGCATCCGACTCTCAAACGTGAATGGCCGGATCGAAATCCGCCACGCCTCCGATGGCCGTGCCCTGAGCCCGGCGAAAGACTTGGGCCGCGGCAAAGACGAGGACGATAGTGAAATCTAAATAAAGCAGTTATCCACGTTAGAGTTAGTGGATAACTGCTTTTTCTTGGCAGATCGATCGAAGATCACCCAACGTCCGGGATAGTTAGCGTTTGCCAACCGTGTGACCGCGTCCATCACGGACTTCGTTTCCCTTGAAGTGCGCAACCTTACCGGGAGGTCTTGCCGGGTCGGGTCTGTCGCCTCGGTTTGGCCGTGGGCCGTTATAGCCGTGCTCGGGATGGAAATGGTTATTCACGTGGCCGTGGAAGCCTTCAGGGCCGTGGAACCACGGACCAACACCGATGAAGACGCCACCGCTAAACCACTCCGGGCCGTAGTACCCGTAGGGAGCGCAATCATAGGGCGCCACGTCATAGTAACCATACGGACAGTCAGGGGCGACTCCAATGTTGACGCTCACCTGAGCTTGGGTTTTTGCAGCAGTCATGCCGAAAAACATTGTGACAATAGCAGCCAAGGCAAAAAACTTGAATACCTTCACTTAATGTCTCCTTTCGTCGGGCTGGCTTTCCCTGCCCATATGTTACTTTGCGGCTGAGATCAGACTCGATCTGAGCAGTGAAATACGATTCAACTTTACTGCAAAGAGTTGTTGCACTCAATGCTATCGAGACTGTCCAATTTGCCGACACTTCGCCTCTAGTAAATCGTGTATCCCGGCGCTGGCGTGCGCAGATCGGGCTTGGTCGCGATCAGCAGCAACGCTCCCTCGCGTTTGAACGCCCGCAGATCGTCCAGACTATGAAACGACTTCGTCTTGTAGTCGTCCGGCGTGGGCGTGTCGTCGGGGATGCGGCAAGCCTCAACATTCTCGAACGCGTGCTTCTTCAGCAGTTCCACATATTCCGCCTGCGAGCGCACGTGTACCGGCACCTTCAGCTTATCCACCCACTGCAGCGAGTACGGATTATCCTTGTAAAGATTGATCAGGATGAATAATCTTCCCCGAGGCGCCATTACGCGGAACAATTCCATCAGCGCGCGGTCCTGATCGGCGTAGTAGTAAAACGACTCGACCGACAGCACCTTGTCAAAAAAATTCTCTTCCCAGGGAATCTGCTGTGCCGATCCCCAGACGTAAAGCACGTTATCGAAATCTTTCGAGGCGGCACGCGCCTCGCGGATCATCTCGTCGGAAACATCGAGCCCAACCACCTGACCGAAACCATCCGGCCCCTCGCCCACCAGCCGGGCCAGCAGCCGCGTTGCCCATCCAGAGCCGCAGCCGAGATCGAGCACGCGTTCTCCGGGGCGCAGGTTCATCCGGCGAATCGTCTTCGCCGTAATATCGAGATGATGCTGCTCCATCTTCGGGCCTTCGCCGGCCGCGGCCCAGCGGTTGAATTCCTGCTGGAGCTTTTCGTCGGGGGTGAGGGATTTTTCAGGCATGACCTGCTCATTCGATAGCTTAAATCCAAATTGCTCGCTCTTAATAACATCCTATGGGATGTGATACCCTATAGTCGATGTTGCTTGATCGGGTTGTTCTGGACACCTCGGTGGTTGTTGCAGGACTCCGCAGTCGGAATGGAGCGGCGAATGCTGTGCTGCGACTGGTTGCGCAGCGCGCTGTTACCCTTATTGCGACACCGCCGTTATTCCTTGAATATGAAGATGTTCTCAAGCGTGCGGAACAGCGTTTGGCACACAAGCTTAATCTGCAGCAGATTGATGAATTCTTAGCAGAACTTGCCGCACTAATCGAACCGGTTAAAACGCGCTTCCTGTGGAGGCCGCAGACGCACGATCCGAATGACGAAATGGTCCTGGAGGCGGCGATCAACGGAAGAGCGGATGCCTTGATCACTTACAACATTTCCGACTTTGCGTCGAGCGGCAAGCGTTTTGGAATTGAAGTTATTACTCCGGCGGACCTACTGAAGGAGATGAAATCATGAGCAAGGCAACCTACCCTTTGAAACTTCCCCTTTCGATCAAACGAGCGGCAGAGCGCCTAGCCAAAGAGGATGGCGTGTCGCTTAATCAATGGATTGCTTCCGCCGTGGCCCAAAAAGTCGGTGTCGCCGAAACCGCGGCAGAGTTTTTCAAGGAGCGTGCTGGTGCCGCAACGGGAGAAGGCCTTATGAAATTTCTGCGCAACGCGCCCAACGTCGCGCCGGAGCCGGAAGACAGGACGAGGTAGCAACTTTTTCCACGATAAGCCTTCTATGCTACAGTTTTCCTCCACATGGTGACACATCCTCCGAATCCCCAGCCCGATCCGGTCCCTGGCTCCCTCTACTGCCCGAACTGCGCCAAAGAAGTAAACGATCCCCTAACCTGCGGCGATTGTTCCGCCGTCATCTGCCGCCGCTGCGGCACGCCGCTGGAATCTCCCGACGAACTCGGAATCGGCTAATGGACCCCGCACCGTCCAGCGCCGAAGCCTCCGCCTCGACCTCGCAGCCCACCCTGATTCGCGGACTCGGCCTGCTCGATTCCGTGCTGCTGCTGGTCAGCGGCATCATCGGCTCCTCGATTTTTCTCACTGCAAAAGACATTGCCGGGCCGTTGCCGCAGCCCATGCTCTTCTTGCTGGTGTGGGTGATTGGCGGCGTAATCTCGCTTTTCGGCTGCGTCGCATTCGCCGAACTGGGATCCATGTTCCCCGAGTCCGGCGGACAGTACGTTTATCTCCGCGAGGCCTACGGCGACCTGGTCGCTTTTCTCTACGGCTGGATGCTCTTTGCAGTCGCGAACGGCGGCAGCATCGCGGCTCTCGCCGTCGCCGCGGCCGTCTACACCGGACAAGTCTTTCCTATCGTCTCGCAAGAGCACGTCGTGCTCTCGCTACTTGGAATCGCGATCACTCGCGCGCACCTGTTCGGGCTATTCCTGATCGCCATTCTGACCTATGTCAACGTCGTTGGACTGCGCTGGGGAACACTGCTGCAAAATCTTTCCACCTGGACCAAGTTCGCCGCCATGGCGGCCTTCGTGGTTCTCGGATTCGCCCTCGGCAAAGGCGACTGGTCCCACTTCCGCGCACACGGCGTCGGCCTCACCATGGGACTGCATCCCACGCAACTAATTTCCGCCATGGGTGTCGCATTGATTGCAGTCTTCTGGGCCTATGACGGGTGGGTATACATCACCTGGGTCGCGGGCGAAGTGAAAGAGCCACGCCGTAACGTACCGCTGGCCATGGTTCTAGGCGTACTCGTGGTGGGAGCGATCTACATGGCGATGAACATGACTTACCTGTACGCCCTGCCGCTCAGCGAGATCGCTAAACATGAGACCATAGCTCACGCTGCCGCTGCCGCGCTGTTTTCTCCGCATGCGGCCGTGTGGCTGTCGCTCATGATCGCCGTTTCATGCTTCAGCGCCGCCGCCACCTGCACACTCTCCGGCGCGCGCGTCTATCTCGCCATGGCGCAGGATGGAGTCTTCTTCAAGCGCATGGCGGTCATCCATCCCAAGTGGCGCACGCCCGCCTTCAGCCTGATTGGACAAGGCATCTGGGCCGCGCTGCTCACGGTCAGTGGCCGCTACGATCAGCTTTATACCTACGTCATCTACGGCATGGTGCTCTCCTACACGCTAACTGTGATCGGAATGTTTCTGCTGCGCTGGAAGCGGCCCGACATTCCGCGTCCTTACCGCTGCACGGGATATCCGTGGCTACCGGCGATCTACGTGCTGGTTGGTACGGCCTGGACGTTGAACACCATCATCACGCGCCCGACCGAAGCCTTCTGGGGAACGGCGATTGTGTTGGTCGGTGTGCCGGGATATCTGTATTGGAAACGAAGCAACCGGAAAGCAGCGGCAGTGGAGTAGAAGATGTTTGAACGGTATAGCGAGAAGCGCGGCGCGTAAGTGCTTCGGCTAAGCTGCGTGGAGTTGAGACGCCCGTCTCAGCATGAGACGACGATAGTATCGAGGGTCTCGGGCCCCGGTCCGAAGAGGCTCTAACTTACTGAAAAATCTAGCCCCTGAGTGCTAATCCTTCCGTTCGGAGTGATGGTCTCGGTCGTGCTCCTGATTCTGGCATAACCGCGTGTTCTGGCTCCCAAATGCTCTTCCTAACCGGGAAGAGGGGGAGCCCAACCGCACTCTTTACTCTTTGGCGGCAAGGTGAGGGATTAACGGGCCTTGAGCGGACGGACAGCCGAGGGCGGCTATCCCACATGAGTTGGAGTTGAAAGGATCATTTCGCTTGGCGCAAACCGGGACAGCGAAGGGGCGAGTGGGGCAGGTTAGCACGGTGGCTGACCTGGCGCGCTTTTTTCCGGAGGCGACGCCGGTGCGGATTCCGGTCGAACTCACGCGCAGCCAACCGGCAGGTGACGGCAGCGGCGGACCGGGATTGCCGGAGAACACCGTGATTGAATTTGGAACCGCGCGGGAAGTTTTGTTTTCCTGCACTGCGCCGTTGGAGTTTGCCGACGTGCTGCGGCTGCGCAATTCGGATGGCTCGCTGGATACGGAGGCGTCAGTGGTGGCGGTGCAGTACCATCCCGGGTCGACGGTGGTGGCGGCGCGCTTTCTCAACGCGGTTCCGAACTGGATTGTGAAATCATGACGACATCTTCCTCATCATCCCCGGAGCCGGCGTCGCCGGCTCCGGATTTTGCGGCGCTGTGGTCGAGAGCGCGCCGCCTCCATCCCATATATGTTGAATTGGCGCGCGAGTTTGTGATTGACGCGCCGGCTTTCGCCGCGCTCGATGAGCCGGTGGATGCGCCCGATCGCGAGACCGTGGAGCAGGCGCAGCAATGGCTGAGCGACATGGATGAGCGCATCCAGGTGCATCAGTTGCGTCAGTTTCTGCAGACTAGTTCGCTGGTAGACAGCGACGGCCTGGTCGCGATGCTGCAGCACTTCTTGGGGAGGACGGCGCACACGGATTCTTCGCGCGACAAAATTGATTTCCTGCTGGTGCAATATTTCAGCCAGGTCGCGCCCACCGAACTGGACGACGATGGAGCGGATGTCGCTTATGTGGCGAAGGGATTGGAGCCGGTGCTGGGCCAGGTGGAACTGAAGGCTCCGGTGTGGTTGAACGCGCTTGATCGGGTGCTGGAATCGGCGCGGCATTGCCGGTCGCTCGACGAATTGCTGCACGGCGGCGTGCTGGAGCAGGGACGCAAAGCCAAGTCCCAAGCCGGCGATCTATTTTATTTGCCCATCGCACTCGTGGCGTTTACCCGCTTTGGATATCTGATGCGGCGCGCATTCTTCCGCCTCATGCTTGCCGATCTCAATAACATTCTCGATGGACTTACCGAGCTGGAAGAAAAAGGCGTGGAAACGATTGACTGCCGGCGGGCGCAGTTCTCGGCGCAAGAGCCGATTGTCAGGCTGCGCATGATTTGCCAATCGTGGAAGGTGATGTTCCAGGCGGAGTATTCCTCGGGGCAACCATTGCGCATGCTGGTGGATCTGCGCGCGTCAGTGGATGCTGCTCTGGGACGTAATTCGGAGGCTGAGAGTGGCGAGAAAGCGGCGGAAGCGACTGCCGCTGCCAAGGCCGCGCCGGCCAAGGGTACCGAGGCCAAGGGTGTCGCGATAAAGACCGCACCGAGGGCTGCAGCGGCAGGCGCCACGGGAGCATCAGCGGCGGCGAAGGCTAGCGCTAAAGCGGTGGTGACGCCGAAAACTAAGTTTGCCGTGGCGAAAGAAGATACCGAGGAGTTCGAAGTCTCGGCGGCGCCGGAGTGGAATCCGGATGCGGATTCAGCGCCGGGGCAGAAGAAATAATTAAGCAATCAATGGCTTCCCGCGGAGTGGGCGTGAGCCAGACCGAGGAAACTTGCAAGTGGAACATCCGACCGTACTGGTTATCTCCGATGATGTGGGATTTTCGCGAAGTCTGACCGCGCGCTGGCAGGCGGAGCGGCACGTGCCCACGTTCACGATACTCAGCGGAGACTTGTGGCCGCGAACCGTCGAGGATTTTGAAGTGGCCATTGTGGGCCCGCTGCGCCGTGAACTGCTGTCCGTCATTATTGAACCGCTGCACTCGAGTTTGCAGCCTCTGTTCTGCGTCTGCGAGGATGCGGCGATCGCGAAGCTGGTGCGCGAGCGCTGGCCCCGGACCTCAGTGCTGCGCTCGGATGAAAATTGGCTGGATGTGTTAATCATAGCGGGGGGAGAAGCGGTACACCGCGCCGCGGCCGAGGCTCGGGCGCGCGCCGCGGAACAGCACTGTTCGTCGCTGGAGCGCCAGGCCATGCTGGGGCGCTACATGCTGGAAATGCGGCATGGATTAAACAATGCACTGACCTCGCTGCTGGGAAATTCGGATCTGCTGTTGCTGGAGCCGGGCAGTCTTTCAGCTCAGGTGCGGGGGCAGATTGAAACCATTCGCAATATGACCCTGCGGATCCATGAGGTGATGCAGCGTTTTTCGTCGCTGGAAAAAGAGATGAACGTGGTGGCCCTGCAGGCGGAACGGGACTCCGGCAAAAGCTGGGTTGCGGCCGCTGCGGGCAACTGAAGCCGGGCGGTTTTGCCGGGAGGTGGCCGTAAGATCGACCCGGCGCTTGAGAGGCGGGCAGAAAAATTCATTCTTCCCGGGCAATGTGCCGATTTGATAGTGGTTGGCGTGCGAGTTTCTCGCCGCGCTTTGGGGAAAGGCCCTATGCATAAGTCAATTGCGACCAGCACCATTCTGGAGCACGAACTTTCCGAGTTGCGCCTGCTGGTCGAGCGCCAGACCGGAGTGGTTCTGGATTGTCCCAACAGCGCGCTGGCGGCGCATGTCGCTGAATTCATCGAGGCGCAGGAGTTGGATTCATCCACCGCTTTGCTGGAGAGGCTGCGTTCCGCTGAGCAGGATCCTTCGACTCTGCCGTCTCTGCTGGACGGGCTGATTAGCGGGAACACTGGTTTTTTTCGCCATCCCGGAGCTTTGAATGCATTCGCGCGGCAGGTGCTGCCGCAACTCTGCACTCGCAAGTCCGCGGATACTCCGGGGCCGATCCGTATATGGAGCGCCGGCTGCGCTACTGGTGAAGAAACTTACTCCATCGCAATGGCGGTTTGTGACGCCGTGAATCCGGTGAATGTGAGTGTGGCGAATAATGGCAATGGGTCAGGCAATGGCGCCGGCAAGACAGCGCGAAACGGAGGCATCGCCGAAAATTCTCCTGGCACCGTGGCACAACCTGCTGCGAAACTGAGCTCGGGCTGCTCGATTCACATCGTGGGCAGCGACTTGCTACCGGGCAATATCGAAGTTGCGGATCGCGGAGTGTACCGGCAGTCCGCGCTGGATGGACTGCCACCGGCCACAATTCGCAATTATTTTTCCAAGATCGGGACCCCTGCGCCCGCATCGACCGGGGTTCAAGGCGAGTCCGATTTAGATATCGACTCTTCCAGCGTAATTCCGCAGCCGATAGTCACACCTCACCTTTTGGTGAAGCCGCGCCTGCGCAGCCTGGTCACCTTCAACTGCATGAACCTGGCGCGCCCCGGCTACATTGGACGTTTTGACTGCATCTTCTGCATGGATGTTTTGCCGCACTTCTCGCGCGTCCAGCGCCTCGCTGTGCTGGAGCGCCTGCATCTCTACCTGGAACCCGGCGGATATCTTTTTCTGAGCCAAACCGAAAAACTCGCCGCATCGAATCTGAATTTTCGCTCGGAAACGTTCGATGGCTACACCTTCCATCGCAAGCCGCTGGCGGCCAGCGCTGCGTACGGACGATAGGACAAAAGGCAAACGCTGGTCCGCGGCCATGCGGGGACGGACTCACACCAGCGCTACGCTGACTTTCCGGCACGCACGGATCAAGTCTTCATCCAGGGTAGCGAGCGGTATGCCGCTGAACTGCGCGAGATTGAGATAAGCCGCGTCGTAAGGGGTTAGCCCCTGCTGGCGACTGAGTGCTTGGATCCGCCCGAATACAGCTTCAGAAGGGAAGTGTTTCAGCTCAACAGGAAGCGTGGCAAGGTCGCCGAGGAAGCTTCGAACCAGGGCGGCAGAAATCCTCTTGCGCTTTTCTCCAACCAGCAAGGCGTTCAGCACTTCGTGCGGCCAAAACGAGGGCGCAATTGCCGAGTCTCCCTGCTTGAACATCAAGGCGACTCTGTGGGCCAACGCAGCTTTTTCGTCCGGGAAGCACCACGTCAGCACCACCGACGCATCCAACACAAACCGGCTCACCGGCGTCCTTCATTGATGAGGTCTTTAATTTTGAGCCCGCCGAGCGACAGCCTGTGTCTACCGCCGAAACTGGCCAGTCGCTCAGCGGCATCGGAGACCGAACTGTTTCCAACTAGCTTTCCCATGCGCTCTTTGAGAAGTTCTCCCAGGAGCCGCGAAACGCTGGTGTCACGGCGTGCGGCTTCGATGCGGGCCCATTGGGCGACCTCTTCTTCCAGGGTCACGGTTACGTTGCGCAGGCGATGGGTAGAGGACACGAGAATAGTGTAACACGGTTTACGTGTCTCACGCGAACAAAAACTCCTTTGTCCTCAGCTCCTTAATCGTATCCCTCAACTTCGCGGCCTTCTCGAACTCAAACCGCTTTGCAGCTTCGCGCATGTCGCTTTCGAGTTTGCCGATGTAGCCATCCAACTCTTCCTGCGATTTGAATTCGGGCATGCCTTCGGATTCGCCGCCGGTCAGGTCGGTGTAGTCGGCGGCGATGATTCCTGCCAGCGTCATGTCCAGCGGACGCACGATCGATTCCGGCGTGATGCCGTTCTCCAGGTTGTAAGCGGTCTGGATCTCGCGCCGCCGCAAGGTTTCGTCGATTGCCCGCTTCATCGAATCGGTCATGCGGTCCGCATACAAAATCGCGCGCCCTCGCAGATGCCGTGCGCAGCGCCCTATGGTCTGAATCAAAGATCCCCACGACCGCAGGAAGCCTTCTTTATCGGCATCGAGAATCGCCACCAGCGAAACTTCCGGCAGATCCAGACCCTCGCGCAATAGATTGATGCCGATCAATACATCGAACTCGCCTTTTCGCAGATCGCGCAGAATCTTTACCCGCTCCAGCGTCTCGATCTCGGAATGCATGTAGCGGCACTTCACGCCCACCTCGGCGTAATACTCGGCCAGGTCTTCGGCCATGCGCTTGGTGAGCGTAGTGACCAGCACTCGCTCACCATGCTCCACGCGGGCGCGAATCTCATGCAGCAGATCGTCGATCTGTCCCTTCACCGGACGCACCTCGACTTCGGGATCGATCAGCCCTGTCGGCCGGATAATCTGCTCCACCACCACGCCGGCTGATTTGGTTAATTCGTACGGGCCCGGGGTCGCCGAAACATAAACCAGTTGATTCGTGCGGTGATCGAACTCGTCGAATGTCAGAGGACGGTTATCCAGCGCCGAGGGCAGCCGGAAACCATATTCCACCAGCGTCTCCTTGCGCGAGCGGTCTCCGGCATACATGCCGCGCAGCTGCGGAATGGTCTGGTGCGATTCGTCGACGAACATCAGGTAATCGCGCGGAAAATAATCGAGCAGAGTTGGCGGGGGCTCGCCCGGCATTCGCCCGGTGAAATGCCGCGAATAATTTTCGATGCCATGGCAGTAGCCCATCACCTTGATCATTTCCAGATCGAATTTCACGCGCTGGTGAATGCGCTGCGATTCGACCAGACGCCCTTGCTTCTCAAGTTCCACTTCCCACCACGCCAATTCCTTCTTGATCGACTCCACGGCCGTTGCCCGGGTCTCGTCCTTCATCACGTAGTGCGTCTTGGGATAAATCGGCAGCCGCATATACTTCTGCTTCACCGTGCCAAACAGCGGATCGATCTGCGCCAGCGACTCCACCTGATCTCCCCACAGCTCGATGCGGTACGCCATGTCGTCATAAGTCGGGAAGACTTCGATCACATCGCCGCGGACGCGAAATGTTCCGCGGCGGAATTCGCCGTTGGTGCGCTCGTAAAGAATGTCAACCAATTTGCGAGTGATGTCTTCGCGAGCGATCTTCTGGCCCTTTTCCAGAAACAGCATCATGCCGTAATAAGCCTCAGGCGAACCGAGACCATAGATGCAACTGACAGAAGCTACAATCAGCGCGTCGCGCCGCTCAAATAACGATCGAGTCGCGGAGAGCCGCAGCTTGTCGAGTTCATCGTTGATGGTCGCTTCTTTTTCAATAAAAAGGTCGGCGGCAGGAACGTAAGCCTCGGGCTGGTAGTAGTCGTAATAGGAAACGAAATACTCGACCGCATTGTGCGGGAAGAAATTCTTGAACTCATGATAAAGCTGTGCGGCCAGCGTCTTGTTGTGCGCCATCACCAGCGCGGGACGGTTCACCGCCTCGATGACCTTGGCCATGGTGTAAGTCTTGCCCGACCCGGTAACGCCCAGCAAAACCTGATGCTGCTCGCGGTCATACACGCCGCGCAGCAGCGATTCGATGGCGCGGCCCTGATCCCCCTGGGGTTTGTAATCGGAAACGAGTTTGAAGTCCATGAAGAAGCTCTTAGCAGTTAGCCTTTAGCCACAACGATCCAATCGGAGACAGCCGCCCACAGAAAGCGATTTCGCCGAGTGGGAATCTCTCTATTATAAACGCAGGTCAAACAGGCGGGACGGAGAGTGAAACTGAATGCGTGGACTCCCGTACTCCTTAGTTATTGGCATGCAGTCCGAGCGTTTTCCCGGCTGAAATCAGATTGAGATCCATTACTGGAGTGCTGCAGTGGACGTTTCTTAGTAACTCCGATCAGAAAATGATGCGGGCCGCTCGGAAGAGGCTCGTCGCGCGAAGGTTCGGCCTTGTTCTTGCTCCTGCGCATTACGGCGACTATTTTTGATACTTGCCGGCGAAAGCGCAATACTATCGACTACACTTTTTCCAATGTTTCGACCGAGACCGAAGCGAAGGAAATTCTTGTCCAAGCGTCACAGTTTTATCGTGCGAAGGTGTTGCGACAGACCGCCATCAGGTAGCTTCAACGCTCGTACAGACCGGAAGCCTGTAGCGCCTCCTCTATCCCATCGTAGGTGAGATTGGCAGCGAAGGCATGAGCCATTGTTCCGCATCACGTGTGACGAATGCCGTTGACTTCGATGGGTGTCTTTTGCTGTACTTGAGCCATTCACCAGGGTGAAGGAGTTCACCGAAAACCGCTGTCCCAACTCTTAAGCCGGGCACAGCTGATGACTCCTGACAAGCGGATTGTTTGTCGCGGAGTCATGGTACCGGCAACGATCTGCGAGCGAAAGACCCGCCTTCTATGGCGAATGTTGTCCGGACCGTTATTTCGGAGCAATGAGGCGCATTCCCGAGAGATGATGATGTCGGAATTCATCTTTTCCGCGTAGCGGAATTTCTGGTGGGTCAAAGAGGACTCTAATTTCAGGAGGACAACATGCTCACAGCCGGACCCGGTAAGAAGGTCGGCATTTACGTGGCTGAGGACCAGCAGTACCACGGGAGCGCCGCCTACGCCGGTATTCTGGATTTTCTCTTCTTCCATGGCGTATCGGGTGCAACCGTGACGCGTGGCATTGCCGGATTTGGGGCAGACCATCATCTTCACACCACCAGTCTTGTGGACTTGGCAGTCCATCTACCGGTGAAGATCGAATTTATCGAAACTGCAGAAAAGGTGGAGGAGCTGTTACCCAAACTGCAGGCGATGGTAGGGACCGGGCTGATCGAGATGCACGATACTACGATTGTCAAACCTGCCGAGAACAAACCAAAGCCGGCGGAGCCGGAGCGGCCCGCCTTAAAGCGCGAGGGCAAAGCCAAGATGATGAGGATCTACGTCGGCGAAAACGATAAGTGGAACGGCCAGCCGTTGTATGAAGCCATTGTCAACGGTCTGCGATCGAACGATATTGCCGGGGTCACGGTTTATCGCGGAATCCTTGGCTATGGCGCCAATCGGAGAATTCACAAAGACGCCACCCTGAGTCTCTCGCATGATCGCCCCATCCTGTTGTCCGTGGTTGACACCGAGGACAAACTAAAGGCATTCATGCCCATTCTCGATCAAATGGTACAGCAAGGCTTAGTCGTGCTGTCCGACGTAGACATCATCAAGTACGCTCATAACTACGAGAAAGCCGAGAGACGGCAGGAGGCGCGGCTATGAAGCTCGAAGGAAAGGCCAAGATGTTGCGGATTCACTTTGGCGAGGATGACAAATGGCAAGGTAAGCCACTATACGAGGCCATCGTAGCCAAGTGCCGGGAACTCGATATCGCAGGTGCCACGGTGTTCCGCGGTATTGAAGGCTATGGTGCAAGTACGCTCATTCACAAGAAACATCTGCTTCGGTCTTCCGACAGACCCATTATGGTGTCCGTTGTAGACACCGACGAGAACCTTAAGAAATTGCTTCCAGCTCTGGATGAAATGGTGGATGAAGGGCTGATTGCGATGTCCGAGGTAGAGGTGATTCGCTACGTACACCAGGAAGGAGTGCGCTCTCCAGCTGTGTAGCCGAGGTAAAGATCGGTGCGAAGCCCTAAAGGAATGAACTATGGGGACAAAAAACTCAAGAGAGAACTCGTTGCTTGAGAACCCTGTGGCCTCCGCAGCATCCGCTGACCAGCAGGGCTCCTCTGAGAATTCTCACGGAGAATCGGCGCTCTTGCGGCTCGCAGGGTTGGCTGAGGAGTTTGACGCGGAGCAAGTCGCTGCCGATGCGCGGTCCGTTGCGGAACGAGTGTCCGAGGGACGCTTCTATGTTGCTTGTATCGGCCAGTTCAAGCGTGGCAAATCCTCAGTCCTCAATGCGCTCGTCGGCGACGACGTACTGCCTACGGGCGTCGTGCCGGTCACCGCCGTCCCAACAATCGTCCGTTACGGCAGCCGCGCAACCGCTCGGGTGCGCTTCGAAGCCGGTGACTGGACTGATATTCGGGTGAAGACCGTCGATGAGTATGTCTCTGAGGAGAAGAACCCGGAGAACGCCAAGCACGTAGCTGCACTGGAAATCTTTGTGCCCAGTCCGCTACTTGCGACCGGCATGTGCTTTGTGGACACGCCCGGACTGGGATCAGTGTTTACCGGCAATACAGCAGCAACCCAGGCATTCATTCCTCATATCGATGCAGCCCTGGTTGTGATTGGGGCCGACCCTCCGCTAGCAGGAGAAGAACTGGCACTGGTTGAGGCCATGGCTCGGCACGTTCAGGATCTCATTATCACGGTGAACAAGGCGGATCGGACGACGGATGCGGAACGAGCCGCAGCAGTGGCCTTCGCACGACGACAGCTCGAAAAGCGACTCCAGCATCCTGTGGGACCTTTGTTCGAGGTCAGCGCCGCAGAACAGCTTGAACATCGCGGAACCGGTCGAGAATGGGGCAAGCTCGTCGCATCGCTAAACCACTTGGTCGAAGGATCAGGCCGGCGGCTCATTCAGGCAGCTTGCGAACGTGGACTTGAGCGGATCAGCGAGCAACTCCTCGTCATCATCACGGAAGAACGCGAGGCACTTCGGCGGCCTATTGAAGAGTCAGAGAGGCGTATCGCCGCCATGAAGCAGACCATCGCCGATGCGGAGCGGTCGATGCGAGAACTCGGGTATCTCTTCATGGCTGAACAGCAGCACCTCTCAGACATGTTTGTCGATCGGCATAAGGCATTCTTTGCGCAAGTGTTGCCACAGGCAAACCGAGAGTTCGATGTTGCCCTGACGTCCAATGCTCACGGCCTCGGTCCATCGTATCGCCGACGCGCGTTCCACGAAGCGCAAGAAGTTACACGACGTTACATCTTGCCGTGGTTGAAGCCCGAGCAGGAAGAGGGAGAGAAGCAATATCGGCATGTTGCGCTGCGATTCGTCGAGATGGCTAACGAGTTTCTCAAGAATCTCGCTGATGCCGGCGTTCCCGAGCTGGCGCGCATGCCCCACGCTCTCGATCCCGATGGCGGTTTTCGTGTTCGTTCGCAATTCACTTTCATGGAGTTCATCGAAGTGGCGCAGCCTGCTTCCCCACTGCGCTGGTTGGCTGACCTGATCCTGGGTCTAGTGGGGGCCCGGAGCATCATTACGAACGATGCCCGAGAATTCCTCATGAGGCTGCTCGAAATCAACAGTATTCGTGTACAAAGCGACATCCTGAACCGGGTTCAAGAAAGCCGTGGCAAGTTAGAAGCCGAGATTCGCAAGCTACTGCACGAGGTTAGCCGCATCGCCGAGCAGGCATTGGCTCGTGCGAAAAGAGTACGAGAAGAGGGTGCTCCTGCAGTTCAAGCAGCGCTGCAGCGGCTCGACTCGCTAGAGCATGAGGTGTGTACACTCGGTTCGCCGGAAATCTCAAGAAATTGAATGGGAGAAACATGTCCAGTGGAGGACGCGCCAGCAGTGCGTCCGAGCTGTACGATGGCTCTAGACCTTTTATGCCACGGAGCGTGTCATGATACCAGCACTCGCGAACCTGCAACCTGAACCGTTATGGAAGCACTTTGACAGATTGGCGGCAATTCCTCGCGCCTCTACCAAGGAAGCCGCAGCACGGAACTACGTCCGGACACTGGCCACAAAGTTGGGTCTGGAATCCGTACAGGATGAGGTTGGCAATCTTGTGATCCGCAAACCTGCGCGGCCGGGACGCGAGGGAGCACCGATGGCGCTCTTACAGGGCCACCTCGACATGGTATGTGAGAAGAACGAGGGAACTGTTCATGACTTCGATGTCGATCCTATCAAGGTCATAAGGGATGGGGACTGGTTGAAGGCAGATGGCACGACCCTGGGCTCCGATAACGGAGTGGGTGTGGCCGCGGCACTAGCCGTAATGGAGAGCAACAACATTGAGCACGGGCCGTTGGAGTTTGTTTTCACCATTGACGAGGAGACCGGACTCACGGGCGCTTCGGCATTCCCCGGTGGTTTGCTGAAGTCCAAATATTTCCTCAACCTCGATAACGAAGAGAAGGGAACCTTGTGTATCGGTTGTTCAGGTGGCGTCAAGACGACCGCGCGACGTAAAGTCAAGCTTCATCCTGCAGGGGCAGGATCGACCTGGCGAATCAAGGTGTCTGGTCTGAAAGGTGGGCACTCCGGTGTCGATATCCATCAAGGCCGCGGCAATGCGCTACGGATTATGGGTGGGGTTCTGCAGGTCTTGCTGGATCGCCTTCCGATTGAAATTTCCGAAATCAACGGAGGAAGTGCGCAGAATGCGATTCCCCGCGAAGCTGCCGTGCTGGTCTTGCTGGATCCCTCTCGCGAGAGTGAACTGAGATCGGTTGTAGCTATAGCCGAAGCTGGATACAAAGCCGATTTGGGGGGATTCGATTCCGGATTGCAGATCACGGTCGAGAAAGCCGAACGACCGGCAAAAGTGCTGGATGCGGCCGACGCGAAACAAACGGTGGCGTTGCTCGCGAGTCTACATCATGGCGTTCTGGCCATGAGTCCCGACGTTGCCGGCTTGGTCCAGACGTCCACGAACCTGGCGATCGTCAGCACCAGAGGAGACATGGTGGAGGTCGTTAGCAGTCAGCGGAGCGCGATCGAGAGCAGCATGCTGGCCGCCGCCCGCATGGTTGCAACGGTATGCGGGCTTGCAGGGTTTGAAGTGGAGCAGGGAGGAAAATACCCCGGCTGGAAACCCGAACCGAACAGCGACATCGTGCGAGAGCTCCAGGAGGTGCACAAGAAGCTCTTCGGCGAGCCCGCAAAGCTGATCGCCATGCACGCTGGCTTAGAGTGCGGCGTCATTGGCGAGAAGTATCCCGGTATGCAGATGGTGTCCTTCGGTCCTACGATCGTAGATCCTCATAGTCCGAACGAGCGGGTGCAGATATCGTCTGTGGAGAGTTTTTGGAACTACCTTAAGCTGGTACTTGAGAACCTGTAAGCATGAACTGAAGTTAGGCTGGCAGAACTAATTTAGTTTTCCCGATTTGTCGTCGACCAACTGTTAGCCATGTTGAACGAGGGCGGCGTCATGCAAAAACCGTGTCATCCGAACCTAACCGGAAGGATAAGAAGAAACTGTGCCGGTCTGCGGAAGGGGCACGAAAGGGCTACTGGGTCAAGGCAAGAACTCAGCTCGGCGATGAGGGCTGGTTTAGCGCGGCTTTTAAAGACTCGAAGGCGCGCTTCTGATAGGGCTCCGCGTCCTTGCGGGTAAATACCGGTGCGACAGTCTGGACATCTGCTCGCGCGGCATCGTAGTTGTGGCGTCGATAAGCGATTTCGGCTTGCGCCAAGGTTACTCCCGCACCCCAATTGGGATCGCCGGCGAGTTGCGCGACGGCCGGCGCATCGATTTGCCGCAAAAGCGTCGCGGCTTCGTCCAATTTATTCAAACCAATCAGGCAACTCGCCAAAGAGTAGGCGGCGCCTCCGGTTAGTCCGGCGCGCGGTCCAAAGGCTTTCCCAGACGACTCGTAGGCTTGGCGCGCGTTCGATTCGCCGTCGCGATAGTGTCCCGCGCGGCACTGCGCGAGTGAACCGTCAGCCAGCGTGGCCACAGCAAAAAAAGAAAGCGGCCCCTGTTTGCGAACGGCTATTTCGTGGATGGCGAAATCGTCGCGGATGGCGTCGTCCCAAAGCTCGAGACTGCCTTCCGACTGCGCCCGTGTGGTCAACAACTGCATGGTGAGTTCGTGATCCGGACCTAATCGCGACACGAACTCCGGATAGATGGCGTTGGCTTCCTGAACCGTCTCCGCGTGTTTGTTCTGAATCATAAAGGCCTGCGCGAGATTCAAGCGAACCCGCAAAACATTGGGACTATCGAGACCTGCTACCCGGGTGAAGGCGGCAATGAGATCGCGAAATGTCTGCTCCGCTTTGGCTCCCTCACCCATGCGGATGTAGGAAAATCCCAGCCTTTGCTTGAAGGTTAAGCGCGCGCTTTCGTCGAACTCAGGGAGAGTTTCCGCTTTGTCCAAGGCGGCTTGGAAGTTCTCGGCCGCGGACTTTGCGTTGTTCTCGATGAGCGCGATCATGCCTTCGGCGGAGGCAAGCCAGACCGGCAAGTCAGGACGTGGATGCGGCAGTCTGGCTATCAGAGCCTGTTGTTGTTCGAGAATCGACTTGGCCAGCGGGAGTGAGTCCTTCTCGTAGCTGCGGGCCTCGAGTGTAGTTCGCTGCAACTGGACCACGATGGCGTCTTGTGACAGCTCGCCATCGACTTGTTTGAAGAGAGCGGCGGCGCGGTCGTATTCCTTGCGAGCGTCGGGATAGTCCGTACGATTGTCGAGAGCTCGAGCAATTGTTTGGTGCAGACGCGCCGCGATTCGAGGCTCATCCTTAAATTTCCGGTCGATGCTGGGCGAGGCCTGCTGAATCGCGTCCATAAGCGACTCCCCTGTTTTGCCACTCACAAATGGATTGCTGCGCCCCAGCAAATCTTCGGAGAGGAATCGGTTGATGGAGCTGGCAATCGCGGTCTGTCGATTTGCATTGTCGCGCTCGCGAGCAGCTCTGCGATAAAGCGCAAAGCTGACTGCAACTCCAGCGGCCAATGCGATCACCGCAAACACAACCCAAGGCCTGCGAGCGCGGGTCTCGGCTAACTTGCGCTCCGCAACCTGGGCGCGAAGTTTTGCGGCTTCCAGCTCATTGCGTTTGATGCGGCGATGATCCAGCGTGAGCAGCCGGTCAACCAGTTCCGCGGCACTGTTAATGCGTTTGGCGGGATCACCGCAGGCTGAATCCGCAATGTCTTCACGGAGCAATGGATCTTCAATTTCCGTCTCCCACCCCGGCGCCAGCGGCCTGCGGAAATCGCCCACCATCAACTGGTAGAGCATGACGCCCAGAGCATAAACATCAGCCCCGGCGCTGGGAGACTGGCCGGCCAATACTTCGGGTGCCAAATACATTAATGTCCCGGTCAAGGAGTGGGGTTCAGAGGATGCAGTCTGCGTGAATCCCAAGTTAGTGATGCCCAACGCATGAAGCCGCGACGGGTCGAACAGGGAAGCGCTGCCGAAATCTGCGAGCTTGATCTGCCAGCCTCCGTTGCTCCCAGGCACCACCAGGATATTGACCGGTTTCAGGTCTTTGTGGAGCACGCCAATGCCGTGCGCGGCGGCCACCGCCTGAGCAACATCAATCAGCAATTGAAGGCGTGTTGGGTAAGAGATTTTGGAGAGACCTCCCTGGGTTTCAGCCCACTCCGCCAGGTTGGCCCCGGCGTATTCGCTTTCGAGGGAAAAAGGAGGAGTCTCGAAATTCCACTCCAAAATTCGGACGAACTCCGGCCGATCCCCCAGCGACTCCCGCAGGAATCGAGAGACCGTGATCTCACGCTTCAGGCCTTTCAATCGTGCCCCGTCCGCAGCGAACTTGAATACGCGCTTTTCGTGAGTTTTCGGATTTTCGGCGAGCCAGACTTCGCTGGATCCGGAGATATCCATGGGGCGAGAGAGTCGCCATTGGTCGCGCCCCGGAACCGCGTCACCGGTTTTGAATCCAAGGTCTGGCCCGACTGCTGCGGCAACAGTTTTGCAATAAACCGGCACGGCCAGCCGATAGCCAACCCGAGGAACGGTGACGATCACGGGATGGTCCTCGTCTCCCATGGCCTTGCGCAGCTTCGAAACAGCGGTTGCGAGCGAGCCCTCTACCACCGTGACCTCTGGCCAGACTGAGTCCAGTAATTCTTCTTTGGTCACAACCTCGCCGGCATGGAGAAGAAGCTGCAGCAGGATGTCCAGGGGCTTGGTTTCCAGATCTACTGCCCTGCCTTTGACCCGCAACTCCCGACCCATTTCATCGAATTCATAGTCGGCAAAGCGCCAAAGGCGACCGGAGGTGTCTGCAACTTCTTGCACAGTTTCCTTGTAATTCATCGGGCTAACCACCCTTTAGAATTCTTTAGAATTTCATGAGGACATTCAGTGGGGGTTGATATAGACTGCGCGTCCGACGGCCATTGATAGGCCTTTTGGCCGTGAACATTGTGCCACGAACTCGTTCGCTGAGCACGCAAAATCTTTCTCCCGGAGAGTCCCATGCGCCTATCGACCTCTCGCCCAGCCACACCTTGGATTTCTGCCCTTTGCCTCCTTGCAGCTTTTCTCAGCTTTGACAGTCTGGTTCCGGCGCAACAGGCAGCAGGATCAAAGCGCAAGCTTTCACAGCAATGGCTGCTGAGTCAGCCCATCGCGGTCGGAGCGACATCGGCGCAGAGGGCGAAGTCTAACGCACCACCCCCCACCACTACCGACACTTGGACGGGCGATGGCTCCAACGCCGACTGGAGCAACGCCAGCAATTGGAACAATGGCGCTATCACAACTGGCGAGAACATCGCCATCAGCCTTACGACCGCCGCTACTACCGACGATCAGAACTTCACCATCGGTACACTCAGCCTGAGCAATTCCGGCGATTCGGTCACGGTGAACAACAATGTCGCCTTGACGGTCGGGGGCAACATCAGCAACGCGGGCACGATCAAGCTGGATTCGACGGGGAACAATACCGAGCTGGTGTTGAACGGCAACGTGACATTGAGCGGTGCGGGCACGTTAACCATGGGCGGCACCTCCTCGGCCAATTACATCTTCGGGTCGAATTCGCTGGATCAGCTCACCAATCAGTCGACCATTCAGGGGCAAGGGCATCTGGGCAATGGGCAAATGGCGCTGGTAAACACGGGCACCATCAACGCCAACGCATCAGGGGGAATTACGATTGACGTCAACGATGGCTTCACTAATACCGGCACGGTCGAGGCAACGGGCGGAAACACGCTGATCCTGAGCAACTCCGGCACCATCAACAACACGGGCGGAACGATTACGGCGACCGGCGGCAGCACCGTGCAGGTAAACAGTACAACGATCAGCGGCGGGAAAGTGACGCTGACGGGTGCGTCCACCCTGCAGTTGAACAGTTCCACGATCCAGGGTGGAACGATCACCAACAGTTCCACGGGAACGATCCAGATCGCCTCGGGTTTCAGCAACTACCTTGGCGGGACCATCAACAACTCCGCCGGCGGCATCTTGAATGTCGAGAACAACACCGGCCTGAACCTTTATGGAGGCACGTATTCGCAACTGGGGGCAATTCAGCTGAATTCGGCGGGCAATACCAGCGAGTTGGTTCTGCAAGGCAGCGTGACCTTGAGCGGCGGTTCGATCACCATGTCGAACAATTCGCAGAACTACATCCTCGGAGGCCTCGGCACGGACATTCTGACGAATGAGGAAACCATCTCGGGGGCTGGCACGATTGGCGATAACCAGATGACGCTGGTGAACTCAGGAACGATCAATTCCAACCAGTCCACGGGGATGACGCTCAATCCGAATGGAGGCGTGACCAACACCGGGACGATTGAGGCCACCAGCGGGTCGACGCTAAACGTGAGTAACACGTTCATCAATAATGCCGGCGGAACGCTCTCCGCCAACGCCAGCACCATCAAGTTAAACAGCGTCACCGTGAACGGCGGCAACGTAACCCTGACCGGCGCCTCAACTTTGCAACTGAACAACGCGACCATCCATGCCGGCAGCACGCTAACCAACAGCGCCACGGGTACGATCCAGATTGGCTCGGGGTTCAGCAATACGCTAGGCGGAACGATTAATAATTCGGCGGGTGGCATTCTCTCTATTGCCAACAATTCCGGCTTGAACCTGGACGGCGGAACGTACTCGCAACTTGGAGCGGTACAGCTGAACTCGGCCGGCAACACGTCGGAGTTGGTGCTGCAGGGAAGCGTCACTCTGACGGGCGGCTCGGTCACGCTCTCGAACAATACGCAAAACTATATTTTCGGCGGCGTGGGCACCGACGTTCTGACAAATGAGGAAACAATTTCGGGTGCCGGCGACATTGGCAACAACTCGATGACGCTGGTCAACTCGGGAACGATCAACTCCAACCAGTCGTCAGGAATGACGATCAACCCCAATGGCGGCGTCACAAATACGGGAACGATCGAGGCGACGGCGGGATCCTCGCTCGTTTTGACCAATACGGGCGTGGGCAACGCCGGCGGGACTATTACTGCCAACACCGGCACAATTTCGGTGAACAGTGCGACCGTTAATGGAGGCAACCTCACCTTGACGGGCGCTTCGACGTTGGATTTGAACAACGGAACTGTCCACGGCGGAACGTTGACCAATAGTTCGACCGGAACCATCAACATCGTTTCGGGATTCGGCAACACTCTGGGTGGAACGATCATTAATCCGGCGGGCGGCATGCTCTCCATTGCCAACAACAGCGGCCTGAATCTGGAGGGCGGCACCTATTCCCAATTAGGCGCGGTGCAACTGAACTCGGCGGGTAACACCGCGGAGTTGGTACTACAGGGCAGTGTTACGCTGAGCGGTGGTTCGATCACCATGTCGAACAACTCGCAGAACTACATCTTCGGCGGGAGCGGCAACGACATTCTCACCAATCAAGAGACGATTTCGGGCGCAGGAGATATTGGCAACAATTCACTGACGCTGGTGAACTCGGGCACGATCAATGCCAACCAGTCGGCTGGAATGACCATTAACCCCAATGGAGGCGTCACTAACACGGGAACGATCGAAGCAACGGCGGGCTCAAACCTGACGTTTACCAACACTACTGTGGGAAACACGGGAGGCACGATCGCCGCCAATACCGGCACAATTCAGGTCAACGGCGCGACCATCAACGGAGGCACGGTTACGCTGGCCGGCGCCTCGACGCTGGAACTGAACAACGGGACGGTCCACGGGGTGACGTTGACTAACAGCTCGACTGGGACGATCGATATAGCCTCAGGTTTTAGCAACTACCTGGGAGGAACGATCAACAACTCGGCGGGCGGCATCATCTCCGTCGCAAACAACAGCGGTTTGAACCTGGATGCCGGAACGTATACGCAACTGGGCGCGGTGCAGTTGAATTCGGCGGGCAACACGTCGCAACTTGTGATCCGCGGCGATGTCACGCTGAGCGGTGGTTCGATCACCATGTCGAACAACACGCAGAACTACATCTACGCCGGAACTGGAAACGACACCCTGATCAATCAGGAAACGATTTCGGGGGCAGGAGACATCGGCAACAATTCGTTGACGCTGGTGAACTCGGGCACAATCAACGCCAACCAGTCTTCGAGTCTGACGATCAATCCCAACGGCGGCGCAGTCAACACTGGCACGATTGAGGAAACCGCCGGCGGGAACCTGATATTCACGAACACGACTGTAGGCAACGCGGGGGGAAAGATCTCGGCGAACACCGGCACGATCCAAGTCAACAGTGCGACGATCAACGGAGGCACCGTCAACCTGACCGGAGCCTCGACGCTGCAACTGAACAACGGAACGGTTCACGGGGTGACATTGACCAACAGCTCGACCGGGATAATCGATATCGCGTCGGGCTTCAGCAACTATCTCGGCGGCACGATAAACAATTCGGCGGGTGGAACCATAACGCTCGCCAATAACAGCGGTTTGTACCTGGATGCCGGGACCTATTCGCAAATCGGAAACGTGCAGTTGAATTCCGCGGGCAATACGACTCAACTGGTAATTCGCGGCGACGTCACCCTTGGCGGCGGAACAATCACCATGTCCGGCAACTCGCAGAACTACATCCTCGCCTCGACCAGCCAAGAGGTTCTGACGAACCAGGCGACGATTCAGGGAGCCGGAAACATCGGCAACGGCGGGATGGGCTTGGTGAACTCAGGCTCGATCATCGCCAATGCCAGCGGCAACCTTGTCATCAACGTCAGCGGAATGAATTTCAACAATACCGGCACGGTTGAAGCGAACGGCGCCACACTGACGATTGAAGGTCCGGGCGTGACTTTCCTCACGAACGATAATCAGAGCACAGGCACGCTGACCGGCGGGACCTACATCGCCAACGGGGCCAATATCGAGTGGAACGCAGGGGCGAACAACATTACGACGCTCGCCGCCAGCGTGACCGAAGAAGGCGGCGGAGAGCTGTTCAACACCTGCACCGGCACCGGATGCAACAGCAACATGCTGGCGGGGTTAACGAGCATCACATCCGCCGGGTCTTTGACGCTTGGGGGCCAGACATTCACCGATGCCGGCAGCTTCAGCAACGCTGGCTCGCTTACGCTGCTCGCAGGGGAGAGCTTCACCGTCGGTTCGCTGAGTCAGATCAGCGGCAGCTCGCTGACTGCGGGTACATACGTGCTGGATGCGAATCTGAATCTGTCGGGCACGGCGCAGACGATCACCACTAACGCCGCCACGCTGACGCTGGCGGGTGGGACGATCGAAAATACTTCGAACAGCACGAATGCGCTAGCCAGCCTGGCAACCAACAGCGGCAAACTGACAATTGCGGGCGCGAGCAACAATGTCACGACTACAGCAGCCAGCTTCAGCAATACCGGTACACTCACCATCAACGGCAACGACAGTTTCACCGCCGCCAAACTAACTCAGATCAGCGGCACCACCTTATCGGGCGGAACGTTCGTGCTGGGCGGCAATCTCGATTTGACCACCGCGGGCATTAGCGTCACCAAGAACTCTTCTACGTTGACACTGGAAGGCGGCACCATCAATTCCAACGGCGTCAACGCATTGGCCGCGCTCGCCAGCAACACCAAGACCTTGAACATCGCGGGCTCCGGCAACAACGTTTCCACCACCGCAGCCAACTTCACCAACTCGGGCACGGTGGATGTGGAAACGGGTACCACGTTTACCCTGAGTGGCACCAGCCACAACTACACGCAGACCGCAGGCACGACCACGGTAGATGGAACCCTGACGGCCACCGGCATCACCGCCACAGGCGGATCGATCTTCGGGGCGGGCACGCTGAAGGGCAACACCTCGGTGGGCAACGCGACCGGCACGGCGGTCACATTGAATGTGGGCGACAGCGGGAAAGCCGGATTGCTGGCCATCACCGGGACCTACACGCAGTTGGCCACCGGCACCATGAACGTTTCGATTGGCGGCCTTACCACCGGCACCTACAGCGCGCTCAGCGTCAGTGGCAACACCAGCCTGGGCGGCACGTTGACAGTGGCTATCGTGAACGGTTTCGTGTTAACTTCCGGCAACATCGGCCAGACCTGGACGATCCTCACCACCTCCGGCACGCTGACCGGTTCGTTCACCAACGGAACCGTGACCACCGGCACCGACGTATTTACCGTCTCCTACACGGGCAACAGCGTGGTACTCACCCTGACTTCCGTGACCGGACCGGGCTCGAAAAACCAGCCTGCTCCGTTGTCACAGGCAATCATCGCCACCACCAAATCGGCAACCAGCAAGAGTCGGTCCCCAATGCTCACCAGCGGTGTGCGTGAAGTTGGCACCAGCAAGCTAGCCAAGCCGATTCTGGTTGCGGGATTGGGACGTTCCAACGCGATTCTGGCGGGAGGTTCCGGCCTGCGCAGTTGGGAACATATGCCAGTGGTCGCAACGATCGCGAAGCCGGCGCCCGTGTCGAGAATCGGGATGGAAGTGAACTCCCCCTCGCTGCACAACAACCTGGCGGTTTCGAGTGACTGGATGGGACAGAGCCACGGAATCGGCACTCCGTCAACGCTTGGCTGGATGGGAACCTCCAACAATCGCCGGGTACCGGTCAAGGTAATGTCCCCATCTTTGCCTCGCATCGCGCGATGAGATTGTGGGAATAACACGCAGCAATGAGATAGCTCTCCAGGCGAGGGTGACGCTGAAAGGGTTAAAGGTCAACATCACAGCCGGCTATCACCGTTAAAGGGGGTGGCTGGCTGAACATTCTTGGGCATCTTTGACTGGAATCGCCGCGATGCCGATTATGACAAATGGGAGTTACCAAGCCCTATGCTTTTCCATCTGCCCGAGGTCACTTCGGTTCTGATCTAACGACGACTGAATAGCCACTTGCAGCCTGCGCTCGTCGTCATAGTGCAGCGCGACGAACTTGAACGGCTGAAGGCTCCAGGAGACCGGATTCAACATTTCCGCAGCGCCCAGGACCGATCCGCCAGAAGTCAGAAACATCAGCTTCACCAGGCAGCCGTGGTCCAGAGCCTTAGGCAGGCACAGCAACCCTCCGGTAAGCGAGATAACCTGCAATTTGCCTTGTACGCGATGACCATCCTGGCATCGAAGGACAGCTGGAGTGGTTCCGGTGAAGGATGTTCGCGGAGCACGGCGCGGGGCCTGCAATCGGGGGAAGTATGTCATGTGGCCAGAGTTGAGTATGTGACCAATTCATAGGGAAATGGAGATTACGGAAGGGCCGGTCGGATCGTAGGATAAGGTACACCAGAACTCGAATAGGCGTAGTGCGGAAGCAGATCAGCGTTCATCCGCCGGTTTTCCGCACTCTAGACCGAGCGGCGCGGTTATTAAGAACCGCTAAGACATTACCTGTCGCGGCAGGTTATTTACGATCTGCAATATCGATCGACTGACCTGCAATGCAACGTTGTTGACAGAGGCCAATTCAGACCGTAGCATCCCTTCTCAAGTGAATTACTGCAGCCCGAAACAGGGCGAGGAAACGAGCGCACCCATGAGTCTTCGAACTTTTCTATCCAAGCAGTTTATTGACGTTATTGATTGGGTCGAGCCCGAGGATGGAATTCTAGCTTACCGCTATCCCATGCAGGATCGGGAGATCCAGAATGGCGGCAAGCTTACGGTGCGGGACTCGCAGATGGCGTTGTTTGTGAATGAAGGCAAGGTTGCCGACGGGTTTGGTCCCGGCCTGTACACCCTCAACACTCATACTTTGCCGATTCTCACCTATCTGATGAACTGGGACAAAGCCTTCCAGTCTCCATTCAAGTCGGATGTGTATTTTTTCTCGACTCGGATTCAGACGAACCAGCACTGGGGAACGCCCAATCCGATCACGATCCGTGACAAGGAATTTGGTGCGGTTCGGCTGCGAGCATTCGGGATCTACACCTATCACATCGTCAATCCCAAAGTGTTTTATTCGAAGGTGAGCGGCACGCGGGATAGCTATCTCGTAGCGGACCTTGAAGGACAGTTGAGCAATACCATTATCGGACGCATCACTGATACCTTTGCCGGCAGCAACGTACCCTTCCTGGATATGGCGGCGAATCAGGTAGCGCTCTCCGACAAAATTATCGCGCAGCTCAAGCCGGGCTTCGCTGAATTCGGACTCTCGCTCGACAGTTTCGTAGTTGAAAATTTGTCGCTCCCGGACGAGCTTCAGAAAGTCCTCGATCAAAGGATCAGCATGAATATGGTCGGCGACATGGGACGGTATACGCAGTACCAGGTCGCACAGTCCATTCCCATTGCTGCGGCGAACGAAGGCGGTGGTGCTGCCGGAGTAGGCGCCGGACTTGGTGCAGGCGTCGCGATGGGGCAGGCAATGATGGATGCCCTAAAGAAAACCGCGCCTGCTGCTGGGGAATCCGGAGCTGCGCCGGTCGCAGGCGCCACAACCGGAACTGCAGCCGGAGTGGAAACGAAGTTCTGCCTCAACTGTGGCAAGCCAATTCCAAAAATCAGCAAGTTCTGTTCTGAGTGCGGACAGGCGCAGCAGTAGCGGCATGCGACATTATGAACGGAATCGAATGGGTGGTTGACGCGCACGGATGCTCTGCCGAATCGCTTCGGAGTGCTGAACTTCTTCGCGAACTTTTTGAGCGGATCATTTTAGAGATGAAACTCCGTCCCATCGGAGAGACAAAGTGGCACCAATTTCCAAACACCGGGGGCATTACCGGCCTTTGTCTTCTGGCGGAATCGCATCTCGCATGTCACACGTTCCCAGAATTCGGATCCCTTTGCCTGAATCTCTTTTGCTGCGTTCCCCGGGAAGAGTGGGATTTTGAGGGCGAGATCACGAGTGCTTTTGGCGCCGCATCGGTTGCGGTGCGGACTGTGACCAGGCCATATGGCTTGGCCGAAGGATTCCGTTTCGAGCCCGCCGTTATAGCTGCCAAACTTCCACGAGAGAGCCAGAACGGATGACTCAGCCTACCGCGAACTGCCCGAACTGCGGCGCCAAGATTATCTTCCGCTGGTCCAGCAGCGTTCAGACCGTTTGCCAATACTGCAAATCCATCCTTGTCCGAACTGATATCGACCTGAAGAAAGTCGGCCAGGTTGCAGACCTGCCTCCGAACAGCTCTCCCATTCAGATTGGCACGGAGGGTATTTATAACCGCCAGGCCTTCGTCGCGGTTGGAAGAATTATTTATGAATACGATCAAGGCACTTGGAATGAATGGCACTTAGTGCTGAACAACGGGAGCGCGTGGCTCTCGGATGCGCAGGATGACTACGTTGTCACCTTTGCAGCGCCGGGCCGGAAGTTGCCAGTTGAGTGCAAAGTTGGCCAGCGCTACACCTGGGACAACGAGGCATACACCGTTACCACGATCACGAAGGCGCACTACAGCGGGGTTGACGGAGAATTGCCTTTCCAATACTGGGATAAGCAGGATGTCGTTTTCGTGGACTTGATGTCACCGAATGGGAAATTCGCAACGGTCGACTACAGTGACGAAGCCCCCGCTCTGTATTTAGGCGAATCAGTGGATTTTGATTCTTTAAAGCTCAAGAATTTGCGAAGCTTCGAAGGGTGGTCATGAGCGCAAGCGGCCCTAATCCGCCCGGAATGCCGCAAGTGAAGTCGCTGAATTGTCCGGGATGCGGCGCGGCGATTACGCTGCGATCGTTCACGCAGGCGGTGACGGTGGTTTGCGATCACTGCCACTCCATTCTGGACGCACAGGATCCACGGCTGACGATTCTGCAGAAGTTCTCGAAGGCCGTAGGGGAAGATCCGCCGCTCATCCCGCTCGGTACGCGCGGGACTATTCGAGGCACTGCATACGAGGCCGTTGGATTCCAGCGTCGAACCATTTACGTTGAAGGTATCTCTTATAGCTGGCATGAATACGTTCTCTTTAATCCATACAAAGGATTTCGCTATCTGACCGAATACAACGGTCACTGGAACGACACCAGTATTTTACGGTCGTTGCCAACCGTGAACGATAACGTCAGCCCAGCCACCGTGACCTACCTCGGACAAACCTACAAGCAATTTCAAACCGCGAAGGCTGGGACAAGTTTTGTGCTGGGAGAATTTCCCTGGCAGGTCCGGGTCGGCGAATCCGCCGACGTGTCTGACTACATTTCTCCGCCCCGCGTGATTTCGAGCGAACGGAGCGGAAAAGAAATTACCTGGTCGATGGGAGAGTATGTTTCGGGGCGTGACATTTGGAAAGCTTTTGGCCTGCAAGGAGATCCGCCGGAGCGCATCGGCGTTTACGAAAATCAGCCATCTCCGCTCAGCGCGGATACTTCAGCAATATGGCTTGCGTGTGCCGGGTTTCTTGCGCTTCTAGTCCTGATGCTTATGGGATTTTCAACCTTCGCCCGCAATGAGCAGGTGATAGCAGGGAACTACGAATTTAATACAAATGCACGCGGCGAAGCGTCCTTCGTGACGGATGTATTTGAAATCAAGGGGCACACTTCTGATCTTGAGCTGAGAACGACATCGAACGTGGACAACAACTGGATCTATTTAAACTACGCGCTCATCAACCAGGACACCGGTCAGGCTTACGACTTTGGCCGCGAGGTCAGCTACTATCACGGCTACGACTCGGATGGTTTTTGGTCTGAAGGCAAACAGGACGATAGCGTTGCGATTCCGAGTGTGCCGCCGGGTAACTACTATCTTCGCGTGGAGCCGGAGTCCGATTCCGGTCGCGGAACTATCTGGTATTCGATTACGGCGACGCGGGATGTTCCGCAGATGAGTTTCTTTGGCCTTGCATTCCTGGCTTTGTTAGTGCCTGCCGCTCTCATCACTTGGCGATCGCTGAATTTCGAACATTTGCGCTGGGCGGAGAGTGACTACGCACCGGCCGCGTCGTCGGACGATGACGATGACGACAACAATCCCAGTCGGCCAATTACGCTGGGCAACATCGCAGAAAAGAGAAACGATTCATGATCAGAAATCTATATATTCTCTACGGCATCATGGTGCTCGGCACGCTGGCGACGGCGGAATACCGCGGATGGAGCCTCACCTCGGTGGACGAAGTGAAGAACGTCCCCAAATCTGTTCGCGATAATCCCGGTTCCTATCGCTCGGTCTACGGCTACTACCATCACTACACAGGAGGAAAGTAAATGGGGGTCCAGATTGGCAACGTGGTGAACGCAGTTGTATACGCGGCGCTCGGCATTTTTGTTTTCGCTGCGGCGTTTCTCGTGATCGACAAAGTAACTCCCTATAACCTTTGGAAAGAGATTGTGCAGGAGCATAACACCGCGCTCGCGATCCTGCTTGGGACGATGTCCATTGGCATTTGCATCATTATCGCGTCCGCGGTTCACTAAGCCTTGGGCATACTGCTTTTCATTACGGTCTTGTTGATTGCCGCCTGCGGGCTCATCTACGAGCTCATCGCGGGAACGCTCGCCAGCTACCTTCTCGGCGATAGCGTCCTGCAGTTTTCCACGATCATTGGCTGTTACTTGTTCGCTATGGGGATCGGCAGCGCTCTTTCACGCTACATCGATCGAGGCCTTGCCTATCGATTTGTGTGGATCGAGCTGCTGCTGGGCGTGATTGGAGGGTTTTCCTCGGCGTTACTGTTTCTGGCTTTTGCCTACACCCAGGGATTTCAGCTTTTGATGTACGCGCTGGTAATCGTAATCGGAGTCCTCGTCGGTCTGGAAATTCCTCTGCTGATGCGCATTATTCGCGACCGGTATCATTTCCGCGATGTTGTGTCGCATGTCCTGACGTTCGACTATTTGGGTGCGCTGGGAGCATCACTCCTATTTCCGATTCTTCTGGTCCCTTACCTCGGCCTGGTGCGTTCTGCCATGTTGTTTGGCATCGTCAATATTGCCGTGGCGCTGTGGAGCACGTTCCTGTTTGCAAACCAGCTCGCCTCGGTACGTGCGTTGCGAATCATCAGTGTTGTCCTCTTGTGCGGATTGGGAATCGGTTTGGCGCAGGCCAAGCGCATCACGGTTGCAGCGGAAGACAACATCTATGCGGACGAGATTATCTTCGCCCGCGATACCCGCTATCAGCACATCGTCTTGACGCGATTCAAAGATGACATCCGGCTGTTCCTTAGCAGCCATCTGCAGTTTAGTTCGCGCGACGAATACCGCTATCACGAAGCATTGATCCATCCCGGCTTATCGGCCATTCCCGCGCCCCGCGGCGTGCTGGTGCTGGGTGGAGGCGACGGTCTCGCCGTGCGCGAAATTCTCAAGTACCCGCAAATCGAAAGCATCACGTTAGTCGATCTTGATCCAGAGATGACTCGGTTGTTCTCCACCCTTCCGATGCTCACCGCGCTCAATCAGAAGTCGTTCTCATCGCCCAAGGTGCACATCATCAACGCCGACGCATTTCCCTGGGTCGATTCGAACACCGATAGCTTCGATTTCATCGTCATCGATTTTCCCGACCCTACAAACTATTCGCTGGGAAAGCTGTACACGACCGCTTTCTACAAAGCCGCGGCGCGTCATCTCAGCGCACAAGGATTAATGGTGGTCCAAAGCACTTCACCGATGTTTGCGCGCGATTCGTACTGGTGCATTGCTGAGACGCTGAAGCAGGCCGGACTGCGCACCTATCCCTACCATGTGTACGTTCCCTCCTTTGGGGAGTGGGGGTTTGTGATCGCCAGTTTCCACGAGTATCAGCTCCCAACCTCTGTGCCCAACGGCCTGCGTTTTGTGAACGTCGATGGCTTGGCCGCGCTGTTTCAGTTCCCACCGGACATGGCTCCGCTGCCGATGCCTCCGAACCGGCTGAACGATCAGGTGTTGGTTCGGGCCTACGACCAGGACTGGAAGGACATCAGTCATTGAGAACTTCACGCCGCGAATTCCTGCAATCGGCAAGCGCGGCCCTGATTGGTCTGTCGATCAAAGGAGACCGGCCCATTGCTGGTTCGTTCGTGAACGATTCATTCCAGATGGGTCATCGACTCCGCGATCGGGCCAGCTTTCCTCAACCTGCGCAGGTAGTGAAATGCGCAGTCGTGATTGTGGGCGGTGGAATTGCGGGTCTCAGTGCCGCATGGCGACTTCACAAAAAAGGTTTCACCGACTTTGTTCTTCTTGAGATGAACGAGCAACCCGGCGGAAACTCACGCTGGGGTGAAAACGAAATCACGGCCTATCCTTGGGCCGCGCATTATGTTCCAGTGCCTGGACCGAAAGCTATCTATGTCCGCGAGCTGTTTGAGGACCTTGGTGTACTCAAGAATGGGCAATGGGAAGAACGCTATCTTTGCTTTACTCCGCAGGAACGTTTGTTTCTGTATGGAAGATGGCAAGAAGGGATTGAGCCGGCCATCGGGTTAAGGGCGGCCGACCGCGATCAGTTCCGTAGACTGGAAGGTCTTATCCATGGCTTCCGCGCCACTGGCAAGTTCACGGTGCCCATGGAGATAGGGTTGTCCAATACCACAGCCGACCTCGATCGGCTCTCGTTTGCGGACTGGCTCCGGTCGCAGCGGATGGATTCTCGCATCGTGAACTGGTACATGAATTACTGTTGCCGCGACGATTATGGCGCAACTAGCAGCAACACGTCCGCATGGGCTGGAATTCAGTATTTCGCATCTCGCGAGCCGGAAGAAAAGGGACCGCTAACCTGGCCCGAAGGAAACGGCTGGATCGTCCGCCGATTACTTGAACGGGTCGGAAGCTTTGTAAGCACCAATCGAATGGTGCACAAAATCTCCCAGCGGGGAAAGGCCTTCAGCGTTCTGGCCGGAGACACGGAATATCAGGCTGAATTTGTAATCTTTGCCGCGCCCACATTCCTGGCACCGTACTTAGTGGAGGGTATGGCTCCGCTACATGATTTCGAGTATTCGCCGTGGCTGACTGCCAATCTCACTCTCGAACATCTCCCCGACTCCTATGGTACCGATCCAACCTGGGATAACGTATTCATGGACTCACCGACACTCGGCTACGTGGATGCGACCCATCAGAGTCTCCGCTCACATGTGGACCGGACTGTGTGGACTTTTTACTGGGCTTTGGCCGATGGATTGCCGTCGGAGAATCGGCAGTTGCTGTTGAACAAGGATTGGAACTACTGGAAGGAAGCGATTCTTCGCGACCTCGAGCGCGTGCATCGTGATATCCGCAAATGCGTATCGCGTGTCGACATTATGAGACTGGGACACGCCATGGCCCGCCCCAAGGTCGGCGCCATCTTTTCCGCCGAACGCCGTAATCTTGCCAAGGGGCGCGGGCGAATCCTATTCGCCAATTCGGATCTCAGCGGATTCTCCATTTTCGAGGAGGCGCAATACAGAGGAGTCTATGCAGCGGACAGAGTGTTAAGCCAGTTAGCATTCCAGTCACAATCCAGATAACGCCAACTGCGTCCGGGCGCAGCCGAAACGTCCGTCTTGACAATAGTCGTTATAACGACTAGTATTGTTGGCATGAAGAAAGCGATTCGGGTGGGAAGGCAGCGACGGCCGGCGGCTTGCCCCGAGGAGACTGCTTTTCTCGACCTGCTGCGCACCACGGACATGCTTTCCCGGGGACTGGTTGAGGTTCTCAAGACCGAAGATCTATCGGCAACGCAGTACAACGTGCTGCGCATCCTGCGTGGGGCGCCCGAGGGCCTTCCCTGCGGCGAAATTGCCAGCCGCATGATCACGCGCGACCCGGACATTACCCGCCTTCTTGATCGCCTGGAAAAGCGTGGCCTGATCTCACGCTGCCGCGAAACCAAAGACCGGCGAATGGTGATGACACGGATCGCGCCGGAGGGCCTCAAACTGCTGGCCCGGCTCGATGAACCGGTGCAGGCCGCCCATCGCAGGCAACTGGGTCACCTGGGACGGGAGCGGCTTGGGGAACTGACTGAACTGCTGCATGCCGCCCGTACGGAAGTGAGTTGATTCTTTGGCCAATATATCTGTTGCAACGAATATCGTCGGCACGCATCTAACCTAAGCTGAAAGGACAGACACCATGAGCACACTGAGCACACCGCAAACCAACACCGCTACCACCACCTGGAACATCGACCCGGCTCACTCCGTGGCCGAGTTCAAGGTTAAGCATATGATGATTTCCAATGTGAAGGGGCACTTCGCTAAGGTCAAGGGAGCGCTGACTATAGACGAATCCGACCTGAGAAAGTCTCGTGTCGAGGCCGAGATCGAAGCGGGGTCAATTGAAACGCGCGACGCCCAGCGCGACGCGCACCTTAAGAGCGCCGACTTCTTCGACGTTGAGAAGTTTCCTACGCTGTCCTTTAAATCCACGCGCATCAGCCTTGTGCGGGACGGAGAACTGTCCGTGGAGGGCAACTTGACCATTCACGGCGTCACGCGCCAGGTTGTCTTCTCGGTTGAAGGCCCGACTCCACCTGCGAAGGATCCCTGGGGTAACACGCGAGTGGCGGTATCGGCGACGACAAGAATCAATCGCAAAGACTTTGGCCTGACTTGGAACGCTGCGCTCGAAACCGGCGGCATTCTCGTCGGCGAAGAAGTAACGATCACACTCGACGTTCAGTTCGTGAAGGCTTGAATTATTCAAACCGTCATCTACACGTTCAAGCTTCCTGACGGTGGAAAAGGAATTTATGTCACTAAGACCAGTGAAACAGATCATTCAAACGCAGCCCACAATCGAGGGCGCTGGTGTAAAGCTGCAACGCGCCTTTGGCTTTGGCAAAACCAAGGAGTTCGATCCTTTCCTGCTGCTGGACGATTTCCGCAACGAGAATCCAGCAGATTACAAAGCGGGTTTTCCGTGGCATCCGCACCGCGGGATCGAAACGATCACCTACGTGCTCGCCGGCTCGGTTGAGCACGGCGACAGTCTCGGCAACAAGGGCAAAATGACCGCCGGCGACGTGCAATGGATGACTGCCGGCAGCGGCATCCTCCACCAGGAAATGCCCAAGGGCGATCAGCACGGCCGAATGCATGGTTTCCAGCTGTGGGCCAACCTGCCCTCATCGCTGAAGATGACCGATCCGCGCTATCAGGACATTCCTGCGAGCGCGATTCCCGAGGTCACCGACGACGACGGTACCCACGTCCGCATCATCTGCGGAGAGTTCTGGGGTAAAAAAGGGCCGGTGGAGGGGGTGGCCGCCGATCCGAACTATCTCGATATCTCAGTTGCCCCGGGCCAGAAAAAGCGGCTCAAAGTCGAGACTACGCGCAACGCGTTTGCTTATGTGTTCGCGGGCTCTGGCACGTTCCGCGACTCCTCACATCCCCGCGCGGTTCTGACTGAGCAGGTCGCGAAACCGGACGCGCCGCCCGTCTACGACGCCAGCAATCACTCGCTGGTGCTCTTTGACCGCGGCGACGAGATCGTGGTGCAAGCCGGCGACCACGGCATTCGCTTCCTGTTGGTGTCGGGCAAGCCGATCGAGGAACCGGTCGCATGGTATGGGCCGATCGTGATGAATACGCAGGAGCAACTCCAGCGGGCGGTCGCCGAGTTGCGGGATGGAACTTTCATCAAGCACGGTTGACCGCAGTTCACCATCTGGGTGAGCGTTGCAAGTGGATATGGAACTGAAGGAGGACGCTGGCGAGAGCCAGCGTCCTCTTTTTCGTCATTACCCGCGTAACTACCGAGCGGTGTCCCCCTGTGTTAGACATTACTAATGTTGGCTGGATGGCAGCAGTCATTGGGCCAAGTATTGTGCGGACGCCTTCCGATCTGGCTTCACGGTGCGATTCACACAGAAAATACTGCCCATTCATTGGTTTGCGCAAGCGCGGAGTGCGGCTGACGCCGCGAACCGGAGCAATGGTCAAGCTCGGCGCCAGCGAGCCGTCTCAAAGTTCCACGCTGAGGGTAGCGGCTGTTACGACATCGGCACCAGGGTTCGAGGAGAAGAATGCCTAAGAAAATACTTGTGGTTGACGATTCCAGGACTGCCTTGATGATGGAGCGCGAGATTTTAGAGCGGCGTACGACCTACCAGTGTGTCACCGCGAATGACGGGCAGGAAGCGGTCGAGAAGGCGCAACAGGAGCTTCCTGATTTGATTTTGATGGATGTAGTCATGCCCCGCATGAATGGGTTTGAGGCCTGCAAGATGATGCGCCAGCAAGCCAGCACGCGCGAGATTCCCATTGTTCTGGTCACCACTCGCGGCGAAGAGTCTTACATGGAGGCGGGATTCCAGAGCGGTTGCAACGACTACATCACGAAGCCGGTCAACGGTGCCGAGTTAGTAGCCCTGCTACAGAGTTACTTGGGCGAGTAGAACACCAAAGAGTCCGCTGGTTTGAAGCAGTGCAACAGGGGTCTGCATAAACAAGGATGTTCATGAACGGTGACAAGAACAACGCATCTGGGGCAAAGCGTGCTGCAACCGAAGCGATGAACGACCTGCGCCTGGGAGCGGCTCGTAAGAGGCTGGCCGAGAGCAGCGGGCAAGAAGACGCTATCGAGGGTCTGCGCGAAATTGTGGCTAACTTCCTCGGCTCGGAGGAAATGGGACTTTTTCGCTTTGATCGCAGAACAGAGACGTTTCAGGTGTTTTGGTCTTTCGGAATCGATCTGGAGCAGTACGACTTGTTGCACGCCCTGGGTAAAGCT
The DNA here is from genome assembly GCA_963818865.1 of uncultured Acidobacteriaceae bacterium. Lineage (GTDB taxonomy): Bacteria > Acidobacteriota > Terriglobia > Terriglobales > Acidobacteriaceae > Sulfotelmatobacter. The sequence goes on along the minus strand of CAWFTQ010000004.1, from coordinate 259,483 downwards.
GGTCTTCAACGCGTAATGCGAGGTGAGTGCCACGTTGAGTTCGGGGCTCGCGATCGCTCCGGCGTAATGGGTAAAGCCCAGGCCTTTGTTCCTATCAGCGTTGCGGACCAAACGATCGCGATACTCGCGATCTTGCGGCTGCTTCCCCAGAAGCTGGCCTTCGACAAGTCCGACATGGAACTGTTCAAACTACTTTCCAACGAAGCGGCTAAGCCCCTGTTTGGTCCGACCGGCCATGCGACGAGAGGGACCGAGGGACCAGGAATGAGAGCATGAGAGAGAATTCCCCCAAATTCAATCCGGCAGTTCTGCCCGCGGAAGCCATGAAAAATTTTGAGCCCGCGGACTCCGACAAACCTCGGCACTTTCTCTACCCCGGACAAGTATTTGCAACGCGCGATCCGATAGTCATCTCGACCATTCTGGGATCCTGTGCCGCCGTCTGCCTCTGGGACCGACATAAGAAAGCGGGAGGGATGAACCACTATCTCCTGCCTGAAGGGCTGGCGGAAGGGCCGAACCGGCTGCGCTACGGAAATGTCGCCAATCCCGAACTTCTGCGCCAAGTGTTGGCATTGGGATGCGAGATCAGAAACTTGCAAGCCAAAGTTTTCGGCGGGTCCAGCGCCTTCGCGGTTAACTTATCGCAATCGGTGGGAACGAGGAACGTCGATCTCGCCGAAAGTTTTCTACGCGCTGCGGGCATCCCCGTGGTGGAAAGGGAAGTCTCGGGAAAGCATGGCCGCCGGTTGGTTTTTCAGGTAGCCGATGGCATGACGACCATCAAGAGTTTTGAGCAAGTGTAGTAAAAATCGGTCGCTGTCAACTGGCACGACCACGAGGGGAACAATGGATTTAGCAGACTTTGATCGTGAAGCAGTTCTGGCCTCGTTCCTCGCCGAGTCGGAAGAGGGTCTGGACGTGATGGAACGAGTGTTAGTCCAGATGGAATCGAGTCCTTCCGATCCGGAGCTCGTGCACAATATTTTCCGCGTGGCACACAGCATCAAGGGAAATGCTACCTCGTTGCAACTCAGTGAACTGGCCGGGTTTGCCCACGTCGTAGAGGACTTGTTGGATGTGTTTCGTGAGCAGCACACACTGCCAAGCCCTGACTTGATCTCGCTGCTACTGAAGGCCGTGGATGAGCTTCGAGCCATGGTGTCGACGGCGTCGACTGGTAACCAGGAGCTTACTCCGGGACAACAAAACCTCAGAAGAGAAATTGCACACGAGGTAAAAAAGCGGTCGGAAAGAGTGGTTAACGCCAACGGAACCGCGGGTGAGTCCAGTTCAACGGCGAAGGCCGATACGCTACCCGGCCCCGGTCACCGCACGTTACGCGCCGACGTCGAAAAACTCGACCACATGTTGAACCTGACCGGTGAACTAGTAATTGCGCAAGGCCGATTGCGCGGGATGATCCAGAAGCTCGGCACCGAACAGGGACGCGCCATCCTGGAGATGCATCGCGAGGCAGAACGCTTGTACATGGATCTGCAAAGCGAAGTGATGAGTATCCGCATGGTTCCAGTCGGCCCGTTGTTTCGCCAGCTAGTCCGTTCCGTGAGGGACCTCGCCAGGAGCCACGGAAAGATGGCGCGCCTTGAAGTGGTAGGCGGCGACGTTGAAGTGGATACGACCGTGCTCGAACAATTGAAGGATCCACTGCTGCACCTGGTGCGTAATGCAGTCGATCATGGTCTGGAAAAAACGGAGGTGCGCGAAAGTCAAGGCAAAAATCCCTGCGGAGTGATCCGGCTTACGGCCGCGCATAGCGGCGGGAACATCATCGTGACGCTGCAAGACGATGGAGCGGGTTTTGATCGCCAGCGGATTCTTGACAAAGCGCGACGGGTTGGGCTCGTGTCTGCGAAAGACGAAATTCGTGAGCAGGATATTTACGATCTTGTTTTTCAGGCGGGATTCTCCACCGCGGAATCGGTCACCGATCTTTCCGGCCGCGGGGTCGGCCTCGATGTTGTGCGGCGCAACATCGACACTTTGCGCGGGACGGTGGAGATAACCAGTACGGCCGGCAAAGGGAGCACCATTGCCATTCGTCTGCCGTTGACGCTGGCCATCATTGAAGGGTTTTTGGTCAGAGTCGGTGCCGAAACTTTTGTCGTCCCTCTGGAACATGTGACCGAGTGTACGGAATTGCCGGCAGAACAACGCTGTGCAGAAGCCAGCGGGATCCTCAGTCTGCGCGGAACCGCTCTTCCCTATGTGAGATTGCGGCACGCGTTCAGCCTCTCCGGTGAGGCTCCAAAGAGAGAGAACATCGTGGTCGTCAAGATCAACGACTGTTATGCCGGGATCGCGGTCGATGAGTTACTGGGTGGCATGCAGACGGTGGTGAAGCCCTTGGGCAGAGCATTTCGAGCGGTTCCTGGCATCGCTGGTTCAACGGTTCTTGGGGATGGACGGGTCGGTTTGATCATCGATGTTCCCAGTTTGCTGCGCGGAGTCATGCAGTCCAGTTTGCAGTCACAAGCTTAGTTACAAAGGAAGCCATTTAGAGAGGCGGAGCACAATGAAGACTTGGCAAGATCAGAAAATCGGTACACGGCTGGGTGTTGTCTTCGGCATCATTCTGGTATTCGTGATCGCTGCGGGTGGATTCGGACTGAGTTGGCTCGGCCGCCTGAATTCCAACATGTCGGCCTCCATCCAGAAGCGTTACAACACGGTGGAGTTGACACGCCAGACCATCGAGCACTCAATCACCAACGCCCGCATCACCTTTCAATTGTTCGAGGTCACCGACCCCGAAGAAGAGAAGAAGCTGAACCAGCAGAACGATGCCATCAGCCAGGAAATCAGTGGTCAGGTCGCAGAAATCGAAAAGAGTCTCAGCTCTTCCCAGGAGCGGGACTTGTTTGAAATCGTCACCCAAGACCGGGATGCCTACAAGGTGGCCAGGCAAAAAGCCAAGAAGCTGTTGCTGGACAAGAAACGCGACCAGGCAATGGCAGCGTTGAGCACAGACGTAATTCCAGCTCTCGACAAATATCGGGCTACGTGGGAAAAGTTCATTGATCTCCAGACTACTGCCATGCAGCAAAGTATGAAGGACGGCCAGGACGCTTACGCCTTGGGGCGCCGGATTGCATTGTTGCTCCTGGTGGTTACTTTGATCGTGTCCCCGCTGGTGGCAATCAGCATTACGAAGAGCATTACGGTTCCCATCCAGCAAGCGGTAGAGCACGCGGAACGGATCGCCGCCGGCGACTTGACCAAGGAAATCCTGGTCACAAACTGTTCCGAGACCGGTAAATTGCAGCAGGCCATGCACGAAATGAGCAGCAGACTATCGAGCATTATCAGAGACGTCCGCGAAGGATCGGCAGCGGTCGCTTCTGCGGCGCAACAGGTCTCCTCTTCGTCGCAGAGTCTCTCGCAGGGCACGAGCGAACAAGCTGCTTCGGTGGAGGAGATGAGCTCCAGCCTGGAACAGATGAATGCGTCCATCAGTCAAAACGCCGACAACAGCCGGCAAGTGGAGCAGGCGGCTACCAAGGGAGCCCTCGCGGCGGAAGAGAGCGGTACCGCAGTCAAAGAGACGGTCGAAGCCATGAAGCAAATCGCGGCCAAGACTTCGGTGATCGAAGAAATCGCCTACCAGACGAATCTTCTTGCGCTCAACGCCGCCATCGAAGCGGCACGCGCAGGCGACCAGGGGCGGGGATTTGCGGTGGTCGCGGTTGAGGTCAGAAAGTTGGCCGAGCGAAGCCAGCTGGCGGCACAGGAAATTGGCGGGTTGGCGGGAAAGAGCGTCAGCGTAGCAGAACGATCTGGCCAATTGCTTTCCGACCTGGTTCCGTCCATCAAGAAGACCGCCGACCTGGTGCAGGACGTTGCCGCCGCTTCCACCGAACAATCCGGCGGAGTGACGCAGATCAACCAGGCCATGTCGCAAGTCGACACTGTCACCCAGCGCAACGCGTCATCGGCGGAAGAGCTTTCAAGTACCGCGGAAGAATTGGCTGCGCAGTCCGAGCAACTGCAGCAATTGATGACTTTCTTCCGTGTGGCGGGCGAGCAGCACGCCCATCGCAACGGTGACGGCAATCAACGCGTGACCATGCCGCTGAAACCGGCGTTCCAGAGCGACTCCGTGCGGCATAGCCACAAACAGCCGGTCAGCGGCAAGGCAGCCGAAGAAGCGAACTTTGCTCCGTTCTAAAGACGGAAGAGGGAAGGCAGTTCCGACAGCCGGGCCCACAAGCTTTAGCGGCACTCGGAAGGCTGGGCGCATTCGACGATGCAAGCGGCAGAAACGTGAGGAGTGAAACTATATGGGAGCGTCGAACCAAGGGAAGAATCAACTTCCTCTAAGCACCGTGCAATACCTTACCTTCAAGACTGCGGGCGAGGAATATGCGATCGGCATTGTGAAGGTCAGGGAGATCATTGAGTACGAGGCGGTCACTACCGTGCCCAACACTCCGATCTGGATTCGCGGTGTAACGAACCTGCGGGGGCGGGTCGTGCCAGTGGTCGACCTCGCGGTGAAGTTCGGATTGCCAGCCAGCCGCATTTCGAAGTTCTCTTGCGTCATCATCGCGGAAGTGATGTTCCAGGGCGAGGAGTTGACCATGGGTGTTCTGGCCGATTCCGTTTGCCAGGTGATTGAACTTTCGGCGGACGAAATAGAAGCGACCCCGGCTTTCGGTACTCGAGTGAAGACGGAATACCTTCTCGGCATGGGCGCACTGGGCAAGAAGTTTTGTCTGATTCTTGACATCGACAAGGTGCTCTCCACCGATGAATTGCTGGCGGTCACGGAGTCAGTGGCCGACGAAGCCTCCGTGCACGCTCCGGCCGTTGACCTAGGGGCGGACGCACCGGCGAAAGAAAAAGCAGCACATTTCGAGGCTGGAGCCTAGGCTGTGTCCCCTGAAACAGCTGCTGGCAGGCCTCGCACGTCCCGCCAGGTTGACCCGTGCCTCGATCAGTTACCCCACCTCTCCGTTAGCCCGGCGCTGTTCGATAAATTCCAGAAGCTCATCTACTCCGAAACCGGCATCTGGCTGGGCAGCTCAAAAACAGCTCTTTTGTGCGGACGGCTCTTCCGCCGGCTTCGGGCCCTGGGAATTTCTTCACTGGAAAGTTACTACGAATGCGTTGCACAGCCGGACCAGTACGAGGAACGCGCCCAGATGATCGACGCGATCACCACCAATGAAACTCGATTCTTCCGCGAGCCCAGGCAGTTCGAGTTCATGGTGCAGAGAGTGTTTCCCCGTTGGCAGGCAGATGCGGAACACGGGTTGCGTCCCAAGAGAGTGCGGATCTGGAGCGCAGGATGTTCGTCCGGGGAAGAGCCCTACACTGTGGCCATGTTGCTGGCCCGGCATCTTCCGGCGCAGGAAGGCTGGGATGTGCGGCTTCTGGCTACTGACATCTCGAACCGCGTGCTGGAAAAAGCCCGCAAGGGAGTTTATCCCATGGCGAAGGCGGCAGAGCTACCCTCGGATCTGCTGCACAGCTTCATGCTCCGCGGCATGGGTGAGCGAGACGGCGAGATGAAAGTGAAAGTCGAGATCCAGGAGATGATCGATTTTCAAAGGCTAAATCTTGACCAGGAAACGAATCTCGTTGAAAGTCCATTCGACGCCATTTTCTGCCGCAATGTGTTGATCTATTTTGACGCTGCTTCAAAATCCAGAGTGCTCGCCCGCCTTTCGCATCATCTTATCGCCAACGGCCTCTTGTTCGTGGGCCACGCAGAAAACCTAAGCAGCATGTCGTCCCAGCTGCAAAGCCTTGAGCCGACCATCTACACGAGGACAGGAGACAACGAAATCCTGTGAAGACGCCTTTGAATGGAAATGGCCTGCAAGTTCTAGTGGTGGATGACTCGGCCATGGTCCGCCAGGTTATGCAGGCCATTCTGGCCACAGACCGCCGGATCAACGTGAAGGCCGCGGCGGATCCGCTGATTGCATGGGGAAAAATGCAAAAGGAATGTCCCGATGTTGTCATCACGGATCTGGAGATGCCCAGGATGGACGGCCTGACTTTCATCCGGAAAATCATGGAAGAGATGCCCACACCGGTAGTGGTCTGCTCCGGTCTGGCTACGCGGGGCACCGAACTCGCGTTCCGCGCGCTCGAAGAAGGAGCTGTCGAGGTGATCACCAAGCCCAAGGTTGGGGTGCGTGACTTCCTCCATGAGTCTGCCGTGACCCTTTTGGATGCGGTCTGGAGCGCCTCGCAAGCGCAGATCAAGCCCCGTCCGATGGCCGTACCTCGAGTGACTGCTGATGCCGTGCTGCCGCGCAAGAGCAAGTCCCTCTGTACAGCGCCGCCCACCGGGCTGATTGCGGTGGGTGCTTCAACAGGTGGAACGGAGGCTTTGCGTCTGTTTCTCGCCGCCTTGCCGACCGACTGCCCGCCGGTCGTGATTGTGCAGCACATGCCCGAAGTCTTCACCCGGGCGTTTGCCGAGCGCTTGAACAAGGAATGTGCAGTCGAAGTCGCGGAAGCTCGTGACGCCGACCGATTACAAAATGGACGGGCACTGATTGCTCCAGGCAACCGGCACATGTTGATTAATCGCAGGGATGAAGAATTTGTTGTCCAGATTATCGATGGGCCACTCGTCTCGCGCCATCGGCCAAGCGTCGATGTTCTTTTTCGCTCCGTGGCCATATCGGTTGGGGCGAAGGCGGTCGGCGTCATCATGACTGGCATGGGCGACGACGGCGCCGAGGGCCTGTGCGAGATGAAGGAAGCGGGAGCCGCAACCATTGCCCAGGACGAAGCAAGCTGCGTTGTGTTTGGAATGCCGAAGGAGGCGATCTCCCGCGGTGCCGTGGACGTAGTTATGCCTTTGGAACAGATTGCGCGCGCGGTCCTGAGCTTACAAGCTAGATAGGCAGTATGGAAGGTCGGAGGAGCCGGTCCGACGTTCACCGGATGTACCCGGCAGACGTATGAAGCCGCATTTTCGCATCAGTGCTGCAGAGTGCTACTGACGCCATCCAAGGTATTCGTCGCGTCCTTCAAAAATGTGTCTAAGCAGAGCTCCAATGTGCTCTTTAAGAGTCGCGGGCTGCGCCTTGCAAGCTTCTGCAGCGGTCTCCGTTTCCATCTCTACCTTTGGGTCGAGAGCGGGAGCTGCACCAGTAGCCGTCATTTAGTTCTCCTTAGTTGAAGTCAAAGTTTTCTTAAGCTACCGCGTGTACTGAAAAGAGGTCGGTAGAGATTTCTAATCGACTTTAATTCTAAGGAGTTTCCTATCTTGCGGGGAGGTCACGAACGTCATAGCACCGTAGGTTACGAGCAGAATTCCGCGGGCTCTGGTCCCGTGCCAGGGAAGGAATTCGCCAATCTTTCGCAAGCGGAAGATGATTGGTTCTTATTTCACGAATGTTAGCCCGTGCGGCACGGCCCATTTGAAGACATAAGCGTAGAGCAGCACGATGATTCCGACGATGGAGCCGAGCGCCACCGAGTGCCATACCACAAAGCGGAAAATAATACCCTCGTTCCCGACCTGTTCTGTGGCCGCGGTAGCAATTGTGATCGACTGCGCGTCCACCATCTTGCCCATCACTCCTCCGGCGCTATTGGCCGCGCACATCAGGATGGGATCGATGCCGAGCTGTTGAGAAGTAATTCGCTGCAGGCTGCCAAACAGCGCATTCGACGATGTATCGCTGCCGGTCAGCGCCACTCCCAGCCATCCCAGGAAGGTGCCGAAGAACGGATACAACCATCCAGTACGCGTAAACGCCAGGCCGAGCACGGCGTCCAAGCCCGAGTAGCGGGTCACATAACCGAGTCCCAACATGAATGAGATTGCCACCATGGCAAGCCGCATCCGCACCAGCGTTCTCCAGAAGATTTTCATTAATTGCAGCGGGCCCAGCCCGAGCAGGAATCCCGAAACAATTGCGGCAAAGAAGCATCCTGTGCCGGTGGCGGAGAGCCAGTTGAAATCGTAGCGTGCTGCTTCGGGGGTTGGCTTGGTAACAATCGGAGCCGCACGTGAGATCGCGTTGTGTAAGTAAGGCACATCCCACCCTGGCGGGCCGGGCCTCACTTTGCCATTCGCCAGCACTACTCGAAACGCCGGCGTGGTGGCCTGGTTCATGGCCAGTTTTACCGTTGGTAGTCCCCAGAGCAACACAAACAGTGAGAGGATTGCGAAAGGCGTCCAGGCCTTGAAGACTTGTCCGGCAGTGTAGGTGTGCACTTTAACAAGTCCATCGAACTTCTCCGCCGGCCATTCGCCGCCCATGTCGTCAGCAATCAGCGCCGCTGGTGGAGGAAGAGCGACCGGCTTGTCGTCATAATCGAATCTCCAAATCTTCTTCGGCTTCCAGAATCGGAGAAAAATCAGGACGGCGGCCAGCGAGACCACGCCTCCCATGATGTCAACCAGATTACTGTCGACGTAATTTGACCAGAAGAACTGCGTAAGCGCGAATGAAATTCCTACCACCGCGATGGCCGGAAATACTTCAAAGGTATCCCTCCAATTGACCATGGTTCGTACCAGCCAGAAGGGCACAATGATGGCGGTAAAAGGCAGGATGCGTCCAATCATGGCGTTGAGATCGGATTCCGGCAGAGCGGTTACGGCCGCGAGCGCGTGAACCGGTGTGCCGATGGCGCCCCAAGCTACGGGAGCGGTATTGGCGATCAGATTTAGTGCGGCGGCATGGAACGGCTTGAAGCCAAGCCCAATCATGAATGCGCCGGCAATCGCTACCGGTGCGCCGAAGCCCGCCGCTCCCTCGATGAATGCTCCAAAACAAAATGCCACCAGCAGCACTTGCAGCCGCCGGTCGGCCGTAATTCCGGCCACCGACTCTTTCATGATCTCAAATTGACCGGTCTCCACCGAAATGTCGTAGAGATACACCGCGGCCAGAACGATCCAGGCAATTTTCAAAACTCCGAATGCCACGCCATATCCAAAGCTGAGGGCGGCCAGCGTGGGGGGCATTTTGAAGAAGATAATTGCGACGGCCACGGCGGTCGATGCCCCCGCGATCGCACACCAGTGCGGTTTTACTTTAAGGCCCGCAAGCAGCCCGAAAAGAACAATGATGGGAAGAGCCGCGACTAGCGTAGACAGCCACCAATGGCCGAGTGGGTCGTAGATCTGGGTCCACTGCATTTATAACCTCCTGGCGAATAGATTTTCTGCCTACAGAGATCGGCACGCGAAATGCAATGCTGCAATCGTTTCAAACCGCAACCTAGCTTGCTTCCCAGCTCTTTGGCACATTGACGTAAGAGTGATCCAATTCCGCGACCGAGGGACAACCGAGCAATCGCAAGGTGCGTTCCAGATCAACCCGCAGGATCTCGATCGCACGGTCGACTCCAGCTTCACCGGCGGCTGCTAAACCGTAAGCGTAGGCGCGCCCGCACAGTACGGCGCGCGCCCCCATGCAAAGAGCTTTGGCAATGTCAGTTCCGCGCCGAATGCCGCCGTCCATCAGTACTTCAATGCGGCCTTGCACCGCCTCCACAACTTCAGGCAAGGCCCGTAAAGAAGCGGGCAATCCATCCAGTTGCCGCCCGCCGTGATTGGAAACTGAAATCGCCGCTGCTCCTTCATCCATCGAGCGCCGCGCATCATCTGCCGTCAGCACGCCCTTGACGACGATCGGCCCCTTCCAAATTTCTCTGATCCAGCTCAGGTCGGCCCAGGTTACCGCGGACTCGGCTAAAGCAGCATTGATATCGACCAGTGGCATCGGCCCCTTGCCCGGCACGATCACATTGGGTAATCCAGGCAGACCGCCATCCAGCAGGTAGCTAACGAGCCAGCCCGGACGCGAAAGTATCTGCGGTAGAAACGGGATTTTTTCGAATGGTCCGCCGCTGATTAGTTCCTTCATGCCATTGCGATAATCGCGTTCGCGGATTCCAGATACCGGAGTATCGATCGTCACTACCAGGGCGTTGAACCCGGCAACGCGCGCTCTTTCGATAACCGCCTCGGCCGCGCCACGCCCGCCCATTAGATAGAGCTGATAAAAAACTGGGCCCGTGGAGGCAGCTCTCACGTTTTCCAACTTGTGCCCGGAGATCGTTGACAGAATGTATCCAGTGCCCGCCCTGCCAGCGGCTCGTGCGGCCGCTACTTCGCCGCCCGGATGCATGAGACGGCTGTACCCAACCGGCGCAAGCAGGAATGGAAGAGAAAGATCGAAGCCCAGAACTCGCGTAGACAAATTGCAGTTTGCGACTGCAACCGCGTGTCTGGGTCGAAACGTGACATCATTAAATATCCGGCAATTCTCTCGCAGCGTGACCTCACCTTCGGCGCCGCCGTCGAGGTAATCGAACACAGATTTCGGAACCCTCTCTCGTGCGATCGGACGGAAGTCCTCAATGCAGACAACTCGGGGTGACGCCACAGTGTGCGCGGATCTCGTCATGTTCAATTCCAGAATCCAGAACCTTGAAGCAGGACGGTATCCTATCACCAGAAGAAACCCCTGCGGAATGAAATTTTCCTACGTCTGAGGAGGTCGGATTCGGCTAGTCAATCCAGAGGTGCGATCTTTCGTAACTGTTAACGAAATAGTAATGTCATGCTATAATGACTTCAACGCTACTGCCACGGTTTGCTCGTGACGCGGTTGATCCTGTTGGATCAAGATTTAACTCCGCTTTTCCTGCCCGCCGTTTATTCAGCGTCAAATCAAAATAACTAAGAGCGGCTGGGAACTCACGACAAGTGTATTCAGAGTTTGATCAAGCCCCTCCAGAAAGAAAATTACGAATGACAAGTTTTACGGAACTACCGCTTTCTTCTGCTTTGCAGCAGAGGCTGGCGACAGCTCAATTCATTATCCCTACGCCAATTCAGGCGCAGGCTATCCCTTGCGCCCTTGAGGGCAAGGACGTCCTCGCGACAGCGCAGACCGGTACTGGTAAGACGCTGGCGTTTCTTATTCCGATCATTGAAATGTTGCAGCGCGAACCGGCGCAAAAAGCCCGCGTGCTGGTTTTGCTCCCCACCCGCGAATTGGCCATTCAGGTCAACGAGGAGTACGAAAAATTGCGGGGCAGGGAACTCTCGAGGGCCGCGCTGGTAATCGGCGGCGTCTCCGAAAAGGCGCAGATCCAGGCGGTGCGCGCCGGAGCCGCGGTGGTAATTGCCACTCCAGGCCGTTTGCAGGATTTCATCAGCCGCAAGCTGATTGAGTTGCGCGAGATCAAAATTCTCGTCCTTGACGAAGCCGATCGCATGCTCGACATGGGCTTTCTGCCCGCCATTCGCCGCATCCTCGCGGTGCTGCCGCAACGCAGACAGACACTGTGCTTTTCGGCCACGATGGAGCAGTCTGTTGCCGGCTTGGTGAACGATTCGATGCGGGATCCGGTTCGTGTAGCCGTTGGCTCGGTGCTCAAGCCGGTCGAGAGCGTCCGCTTACAAGCTTACGAAGTGCGTCCCGCCGAAAAATCCGATGTGCTGCGGCAGTTGCTCTATGCCGAGAAAGGACAGACGCTGATTTTCGCCCGTACCAAGCGGGGAACGGAACGCCTAGCCAAAGAGTTGGTGCGCGAAGGTTTTTCCGCCGCCATGATCCATGGTGACCGCTCACAATCGCAGCGCAACGGAGCGCTCAGTGGATTTCAGCAAGGGAAGTTCCAGGTGCTGGTTGCGACTGACGTGGCGGCACGCGGCTTGCACATTGATGATGTCGCGCACGTGATCAATTACGATCTACCCAAGATGGCCGAGGACTTCATCCATCGCGTCGGACGGACTGGCCGCGCGGGGTCCGAAGGACTCGCCTCTAGCTTAGTGGCCGGCGCCGAAGTTATCGAACTTCGTCATATCGAGCGCATTCTCAAACTGCGCATCGAACGCAAGCAGGTGGATTGGGCCAATGCAGAGCGCTCGCAGCGTGTCGTCCAAAACACGCTGGCCAGCAGGACTCTGACCAGATTGCCTGGTGAGGTGTTTGCGTAGAAAGAGTTGAGAATTCACCAGTAAGGGAAAAGGGCGCGTCTTCAAGACGCGCCCTTTTTTGATTAGAATCCCTAGGAACGGCGTTATGGTTCGGTTTTTTCCGGACTGCGTTCGCGGGGAAGACTCGAGATATTGCTGTCGTCAGCACCCATTTGGAAAAGAGCGGCCTGCTCGGCTGCGTGTTTCTGCAGTTCGCTCAAGTCCATGTCGCTCGAGTCGCCGGACGTTCCCAAAGGCTCGTCGGTTTTGCGTTGAATCCTGCGCTCGGCTTTATCGCGTTGCTTTTGCTGGCGCGTGTGTTCTTTTTGGCGTTTGGTAAAACTTGATCGACCTCGTCCTGGCATACCCGTCTCCCGTAGTCAATTTTTGCAAATCGCAGTTGTCGCCGGTGCATTTTGTTCAGCGGTGCAAAGCTCCAGGCACAACCGTTTCTCATCGTTTTGTTGGTTGTGCGTCCTACCAGCGAGGTTCGCGAGGCTGGCGCGCGTGACCCTGGTAGTCGTCGCGACTGCCGCCACCTCCGCCACTAAAACGCTTTCCGCCACCTCCGCCGCGCGGAGCATCGGTCTTTGGTTTTGCCTCGTTGATTTTCAGTGCTCGGCCGCCCAGTTCAGTGCCATTCAAGGCAGCGACCGCCTTGTCCGCTTCCGCCGGATTGGTCATTTCCACAAAGGCAAAGCCCCGGGCGCGGCCGGTCTCACGGTCGGTAACGATACTGACCTTCTCGACTGCGCCATGCGCCTCAAATACACCGCGCAATTCGGCTTCCGTGGTGCTGTGAGGTAAGTTGCCAACATACAAATTCTTCATAATAGTTCTTCTCTCTGTACTGCGATTGTTGCTGCAAAAGTTGGTTGAGAATGGATATCTTCGGGCTCGGAGTGCCGTTCGATTGCTTCCGCCCAGCGCGACGGCCTGGGCGTTTCCCGTATCGCACGCGAACGAGCCTCGCTGACTGAGCGCACCGAGGAAATTCGTTTGCAGGCTTCCAATATTCCCCAGCGCTGCGAGATATTTGCTGAACCTTGGGCAAGCAGAGCGGCGACCAGCTCTTTGTTAAGAACGTCCGCATCCATATTAGATGGATCTGCATCGGAATGAGGCGCCGCCGCCAGATACTCGGGGCCGCCCACGAAGAAAGCAATGCGCTGCGTCGGGTTCGCGCCGCGAATGTCAGTACAGAACTTGTCCCGGCTCTCCGCTTCGCCGGTTGCGTTAATCAGAACCAGATTGTATAAGTCGGCTCGCCACCAGCAGCGTGCCTCAAGCACATCGGCGGCGCAATCGACCTCGATGCCGAGTTTTCTCATCACGTCGGCCCGCAAGTCGCGTTTCGTCTGTGAAGTATCCAGCAGGAGAACGCGCTTTTTCTTCGGCAAGATGACACTCGAACTCGATACCGGCAGTGTCACTGGGGACGTGGTCATTCCGCCTTCTCCTTCTGGTTCCCCTGCGATCCCGCAGGCACCAGATGCTTCTCAGCCAGGGTCTTCAACATTTTCTGATTGCTGACGCGCCGGCTGATCTTATGCCTGCGTCGCCGGTTGAATCTCGCTTTGTCGCCGTTGATTCCGGACATTTTTATCTCCTGCCCTTCGGGCTGATTAACCTAAGAAACGGGGCGGTATTCTGAGGCTCAAGTTCCGCTTGCTGCATTGCAGCGCGCGTGCGCCGGGTGGTACTAGCCCAGCCTACAAGACGGCCATCCCGCAGAGCTGTTCCGGGAAGCGAGGCTCATGGGATCGGGAGAGAATTCCGGGGACCCTCAAAGTCAACATGTTACTCGCCTTTCAGAGAATGTTCTCAATCGCGAAGGCGGAACGTGCTGGCTAGGGTGTCTTCGAGGTCAAGATCTTCAGTATACGCCGCATTCCTGAATTCTGCTGAAGTTTCGCGGCACGCAAGGTCATCTTAAGCTCACGCAACCTTTACAACGGAGCTATGAGCGATGTGCGGGGCGATCAGATTTTGCAGGTGGATGAATCAATCGAGCCCGGCGCCTCGAAGCCATGATGCCGGGTCTGCACCTATGGCTCCGAAGGGCTAACTTCGCTGGGAGGCGTACTTCTGCAGAGAAGCAAACAGAGCAACAAAACTCCTCCTCCCACTCCTCCGCCAATCTCCAGCCATTTTGTATTCAGCGCGTGACCGGCTCCCTGGGGCGATGCGGCCCCGCAAACCGCCGATTCGTCGCGCGTGGCTTGCTCTCCTTCATGCACAATGCCGGACTCGGATAAACTCTTCTGCGAAGATGTTTTGCGGAGTGCGCCGATCCGCTCTATCTTCACATCATTCTTGTGAGCCGCAACCTGCACCGTCCCGCTCCTGTCGGTCACATCGTATTGCGTCCGGTTGCTGGAGAGAGGTTCCACCTTTAAGCAGTTCACGTGGACGCTCATCGATGTAGAAGTTCCCACCGATACGCTTCCGTGCTCCAAAACCAAATAACTGCCTTGAAACTTGACGACAGATTCTCCCTGGATCAGGATGGACGATCCTTCAGCGTCGAGATTGGCGATGAAGCCGGGTTTGGTCTCCAGCGAATCTCCCGGAAACACAGCGATGGAGTCGGCTGCCTCCACGCCGTTCACCCACACTCCGCCTGTGCCGCGCAAAATGGCAGAGCCCGTGTCCGCGGCCATCAGCGACAGCGGGAACAGGATGATCATTATCCAGGACACGAAATTACGTGAAGCAGACACACTCATAACCCACACTAAATTTGCGCACCGTACTCCGAGAAGATCGTAGCGGCAGGGAGCCTCGTCGTCTATTAGCTCTCTGGATGCTGCGCCCGCAAAAGTAACTTCGGACCGTGCCAGATACTTTGCTGCGCTCGGCGTGCCGACTCCGGTATGCTTGGCAATATGTTTTGATGAGACTGAGTCGATGAAGAACTATTGCCGAGTTTGATCCGAGATCCTTTGATCTGAAAATCCTTTGATCGAACATGCAAACAATTTCCACCAACGGCCCTGTGATTGAATTCCGCGACGTGCTCTACGTGCTTCCTAGCGGCCAAATGTTACTGCGCGACCTGAATTTGCAAGTGCAGAGCGGCGAGACTTTGGTTTTGCTGGGACGCAGCGGCTCCGGCAAAACCACGACACTCAAGCTGATCAATCGCCTCCTGAACCCGAGCGGCGGCGAAGTATGCGTGAACGGTGCGCCCACCGACGAGAGCGACGTGATTCGCTTGCGGCGAAGCATCGGCTATGTCATACAGGATGTGGGCCTGTTCCCGCATTTCACGGTAGAACGCAATATCGGCCTTGTTCCGCGAATCGAAGGCTGGTCCTCAGACCGGATTCATTCGCGCGTTGAAGAGTTATTGCAGATGGTCGGGCTCGATCGAGAAATTGCTTCTCGCTATCCTCACCAGCTCTCTGGCGGACAGCGGCAGAGAGTAGGTGTGGCTCGAGCCCTCGCCGCCGACCCGTCAATCCTGCTCATGGATGAACCGTTCGGTGCGCTCGATGCGCTTACTCGTGATCAATTGCAGCGCGAGTTTCTCTCGCTTCAGCAGCGCCTAAACAAAACAGTAGTTTTCGTTACCCACGACCTGCGCGAGGCCTTGAGGCTCGGTTCGCGCATTGCGCTGATGGAAGCAGGGCGGTTAGTCACAGTTCTTCCCCCGCAGGATTTCTTGCGCTCGACGGACTCATTGGCCTCCGCCTACGTGCAAGCTTTCGGAGAGGGACTGAATTCAGTCGCAACTCGAGGATCGGAATGAACGTCTTTCACTTCTTCCTGCAGCACCACGAAGAAATTCTGGAACTCACGATGGAGCATCTGTGGCTGGTGGGAATTTCCACTGTGCTGGCGGTGCTGATCGGCATTCCGCTTGGCATCCTCAGCGCCCACTGGCCGGTGTGGAACAAGCCAGTGTTGGGAACCGCGAATATCATCCAGACCATTCCAAGTCTCGCGCTGTTTGGTTTTCTGCTGCCCGTGCCCTGGATCGGTGCTCGTGCCGATCGCCTGGCTATCCTCGCGCTCACTCTTTACGCCCTCCTGCCTGTGATTCGCAATACCTACACGGGAATTCGCGGTGTCGATCCATCCGTCGTCGAAGCTGGGCGCGGGATGGGTCTAACCGCCCGCCAGCTCTTGTTTCAGGTGGAGCTGCCGCTGGCCGTGAGCGTGATTCTTTCCGGCGTCAGAGTGGCGGTCGTCGTCTCGGTGGGACTTGCCACTATCGCCGCCGCGATCGGCGCCGGAGGCCTGGGAGAGTTCATTTTCCGCGGGCTCGCGATGGTAAACAATCAACTCATTCTGGCTGGAGCCGTCCCCGCAGCAGTGCTTGCGTTATCGGCCGATTTCGCTTTGGGATGGCTGGAGAGGCGTCTGCGGCCGCGATGAAACTGGATCGCCATGGGCAGCGTTGCAGCGTTCTCCAAGCGTCGCGCGTGACCGCTGTCTTCGCAGTTTTCCTTGCTTTGCTGCTAACTTCCTGTGTGCGGTCGCATGTGAACCGGGTTGTAATCGGATCTAAGAACTTCACCGAGTCGCTGATGCTGGGTGAACTTCTCGCTCAGATGGTTGAAGCGCGCACGGAGGTAAAAGTCGAACGCCGCTTCTATCTGGCGGGAACTTATATCTGCCAGCAGGCGATGCTGGCGGGACGCATCGATATCTATCCCGAATACACCGGCACCGCGCTCACCGCCATCTTGAAGCAGAAAGTTGCGGGCGATCGGAAAGCCGTGTATCAACGCGTCAAAAGCGAATATGAAACGCGCTTCGAACTTACACTCAGCCCCCCGTTCGGATTCAACGATACTTTCGCCATGGAGATTCGGGGCGACGATGCTCGCCGCCTGAATCTCGAGTCGCTATCGCAGGCCGCCGCATTCGCTCCCCAATGGCGCGCCGGTTTTGGCTATGAGTTCATGGAGCGTCCCGACGGGTACGCCGGGCTTGCAGCGGTTTATGGCCTCCACTTCGCCGGGCCACCGCGTGTCATGGATCTCGGCCTTTTAGCTCCGGCGTTGAAGGACCATCAGATTGATATTGCCGCGGGCAACGCCACGGACGGACTGATCCCAGCGTTGGATTTGTTCGTGCTCGAAGATGACCGCCATTATTTCCCTCCGTATGAAGCGGTCGCGGTAATTCGGCAACAGACACTGCAACAGCATCCAGAAGTTGGCGAAGCGATTGCGGAGCTAGCCGGCAAGATTTCCGATCAGGAGATGCAGAAATTAAATTACGCTCTCGATGGCCAGCATCGCGATGCAAGAGAAGTCGCGCAGGAATTTCTTCGTAGCAAGGGATTCGTTCCTTAACCTCGACCTGCATTCCTGACATTCAAATGAGCAACTCTCCCCTCAAAGTAAGCACGGCTCGTCCTTTGAGAATCACGCGTTCCCCGTTGACTTCGCACCACAATTCTCCCCCGCGCTCCGAGACTTGACGTGCGTGCAAGGTCGCCTTGCCCAGCCGCCGACCCCAGTAGGGAGCTAGCGAGCAGTGGGTCGATCCTGTAACCGGGTCTTCCGGAATGCCATAACTCGGTGCGAAATAGCGGGATACGAAATCTGCATCCCCACCAGGAGCTGTGATCGCAACTCCGGCGGGATGGAGTTTCTCAAGCAGCCTGAAATCGGGACGAATACTCTTTACATCGTCCTCGCGCTCATACACCGCAAAGTAATTGTCTTCGATTTGAACGACTTCAGCAGGAGGCTTTTCCAGCCCTTCGATCAACGCCGCAGGCGGGTTCGCGCAAGGCCAAGGGGCAAGTGCTGGGAAGTCCATCGCAAACAAATCGCCGTCACGAGAAACAGTGAGCGTCCCGCTGAAGCGGGTTTCGAAGCGCACCGAATTGCGTCCGTATGCAAGAACTTGCATCAATACAAACGCGGCGGCCAGTGTCGCATGCCCGCAAAGTTTCACCTCGCAGCGCGGCGTAAACCACCGGACTTGGTAATGTTCGTCCTGCGGAACGAAATAAGCGGTCTCAGAAAGATTGTTTTCCGCGGCGACCGCAAGCAATAACTTGTCATCTAACCACTCCACGAGAGGGCACACCGCGGCCGGATTGCCCGCGAAGGGGCTTGCGGTGAAGGCGTCTACATGAAATACCGCAAGGGACATCACCCTATGGTACTCGGAGGGAGACGCAGATAGAATCGTCAGACTGCCGTTTGGGGTCTGCGTTCCGGCCACCTGGTTCATCAGTAGATTGGGAGATCCGTATGCCAGCCATTTACAGTGAAGCCGCTATTTGTCATGAACTGATTGAGCAATTAGCGAGTGCCCGTCAGAAGACCGATGACCTTTTTGCCATCGTCAATTCCGATTCTATCTATGAGCGCCCCATCCCCGAACGCCATCGCATCATCTTCTATGTCGGACACCTCGAAGCCTTCGATTGGAACCTGTTGCACGATCGCATACTTGGATTGAAAACTTTCCATCCGGAGTTCGATCGGCTCTTTGCATTTGGCATCGATCCGGTCGGCGGCGGCTTGCCCGCCGACCAGGCTTCGCAATGGCCATCGATTGCCGCGGTGAAGGAATACGTCAGACAGACTCGATCCTCCCTGGATGAAAAACTGGCGGACGCACTCGATTCCGATTTCGCCGGCAGAGACGGTTTCCCACTCAGCACTCTGCTCAATATTGCCATCGAACATCGGCTCATGCACGCCGAAACCCTGGCCTACATGCTGCATCAGTTGCCGCTCGATCGGAAAATCCGGCAGGCAGAATCTGCAGATGTTGTTACACCCCCAGTCGTTCATACGCAGGTCAATCGCAGCATCGAGATTCCCGCCGGCGCGGTTACACTGGGGCTCTCGCGCCACGGGAATACATTCGGTTGGGACAACGAATTTTCGGCCCACACCGTCAACGTTCCCGCGTTCGCCATCGATCAATACAAAGTCACGAATCGGCAGTACCTCGACTTCATCGCCGCGGGCGGTTACGAAACTCGCTCGCTCTGGATTGCCGATGGAACTGAGACCGATGGCGCGGAGACCGATGCCGCGGAGAAAGACTGGAATTGGATATCTCAGCACGGAATCTCTCACCCCGCGTTCTGGAAGCGCGATGACGACCAGTGGCTGTATAGGACCATGTTCAACGACGTGCCGCTTCCCCCGGATTGGCCAGTATATGTCAGCCAAGCCGAGGCGAGGGCCTATGCAAATTGGGCAGGGAAGTCGCTGCCTACCGAAGCCGAGTGGCAGAGAGCCGCATACTCTACCCCTAATGGCGATGAGAGACCATATCCATGGGGAATTGAAGCGCCCTCAAATGAATTCGGCAACTTCGATTTTGCCCGCTGGAATCCCACGCCGGTGAACGCCTTTCCTGCGGGCCAGAGTGCCTTTGGCGTGCAAGGCATGCTGGGCAACGGCTGGGAGTGGACCTCCACTGAATTCTCTCCTTTCCCCGGATTCGAACCGTTTCCGTTCTATCGCGGATACTCGGCTGATTTCTTCGATGGCCAGCACTTCGTTATGAAAGGCGGATCGGCTCGTACCGCTGCGTGCATGTTGCGGCCCACCTTCCGTAACTGGTTTCAGGCTCACTACCAATTTATCTACACCGGATTTCGTTGCGTAAGCCGCTGACTCGTCATAAGGAGCTTCCCATGCTTGTTCACGCTGTCACCGCCAACCTCACCTACGAATTCGCAGCGGATGTTCGCGCTGGCCTCACCAAGCCCGGCCAGAAGGAACTGCTATCGAAGTATCTGTACGACGACGTCGGCTCGGCGTTATTCGAGGTAATCTGTCATCTTCCCGAGTACGGGCTCACGCGCGCCGACGAGCGCCTGCTGCGGCGCCACGCCGGAGATATTGTCGAGCGCCTCGCCACTCCCATTGCCATCGCGGAGCTCGGCAGCGGCAGCGGCAAGAAGACTCGCCAGATCCTCGAGTCGTTTTGTCGCCGCCAGCACACTCGTTACTATCCCATCGAGATCTCTCGCGCCGCGCTTGCCATGTGCGAGCGCGAACTCAGCGACATCGATTCCATCAGCATTCTGGGCTTCGAGCGCGAATATCTCGATGGACTGCTCGAAGTCGCCGCGCATCGGAAGCTCGGCCAGCATCTTCTCGTGCTGTTCCTGGGCAGCACCATCGGAAACTTCGATCGTATGGCTGGTCTAAAGTTCTTGAATCAGGTCCGCCGAATTCTGCAGCCCGGAGATTCGCTCCTGTTGGGTACGGATCTCGAGAAGCCGGCCGCCCAACTCCTGGCAGCCTACGACGACGAATTGGGAGTAACCGCCGCCTTCAACTTAAACCTGCTGGCGCGTATCAATCGCGAACTGGATGGCGACTTTGATCTCGCACATTTCGAGCACGTGGCCAGAATCAATCATCAGACCCGCAGCGTTGAAATGCATCTCCGATCCATGCGTCGCCAAACGGTAAGAATTCCCGGCGCCGATCTTGCCGTCGAATTTCTTGAGGACGAAACCATCTGGACCGAAAGCAGCCACAAGTATTCTCCCGAAGATGTCTTACAAATGGCCCGCACCGCTGGTTTCCGCTGTGATGTGCAATGGATCGACGACCAGTGGCCGTTCGCGGAGAATTTGCTGATCGCAGTGTGATGGCATCGATTCGACGCGCCTGCACGGCGTCCTAATATCGATTTATGTCGCCACTGTGAAAAATTTCTTATCTTCGAGTAAAACTTTGTAAATCCCGCGTTTTGTGTGGTCTAGCAATGTAGATTAATAATAGAAATATGATCGCCACCACCAAGCAGTTTTTGGCACTTGCTTTCTGCGCCGTCAGCGCAATCACGTTCTTGGCCCCCACTTGTTATGCGGTGCCGTCCAGCCAGGCGACAGCCGCTACCCCTGGCGCGGTCAGCAGGCGCATCGGCGCCGTCAAAGCCATCAATGGCACAGCAATCACGCTGACCCCCGATTCCGGCCCCGATGTCAACGTCATGGTGCAGCCCACAACCCGCGTGGTGCGTATTGCGCCGGGCGAGAAGGACCTGAAGAACGCAACTCCAGTACAGTTGCAGGACGTTCAGGTGGGCGACCGTATTCTGGTGGGAGGCAAGTTGTCAGACGACAATCTTTCGATCGTCGCCTCCTCGGTGGTCGTGATGAAACGATCCGATCTGCAAGCGCGGGATCAACAAAATTTGCAAGATTGGCAAAAGCGTGGAGTGGATGGGCTGGCCAGTGCCGTGGATGCAGCCGCTGGGACCGTCACCCTGTCTGTGCGAGGCAAGAACACTATTATTCACACCTCGAGTGCCACGGTCATTCGCCGCTACCCACCCGACTCGGTGAAGTTTGAAGATGCCAAGCCCAGCACGTTGCAGGAAATTCACCCCGGCGACCAGGTGCGTGCGCGCGGCGACCGCAGCGCCGACGGAAGCGATCTGACGGCCGAGGAAATTGTTTCTGGAACGTTTCGCAATTTTGCCGGCACTATCAACTCCGTTGACGCAAGTTCTTCGACGCTCAGCGTTCACGATCTATTGTCGAAGAAAAATGTGCTCGTCAAGATCACTTCGGATTCGCAGCTTCGCAAGTTGCCGCCTGAGATGGCTCAAATGATGGCTAAGCGTTTGAAGGGCAGCGGCGGTGTGCCCGGCTCCTCATCCAACTCCACCTCCACGTCGAATGACCAGAGTGCTCCGACAGCAAGCGCTCCGGGCGGAACTGGGGGTAGTGGTGCAGGTTCACGTTCGGGTGGGGCGCCTGATTTGCAGCGGCTGATCAGCCGCGCCCCGGCAGTTTCACTGACTGACTTGCATAAAGGCGATGCGGTGGTCATTCTCTCGACGGAGGGCACGGCCTCCGAAGCGGGCACCGCGATCACACTGGTCAGCGGTGTCGAGCCGATTCTGCAAGCCGCGCCCAACGCTGGCCAGGCTATGATGCTTGCTCCCTGGAGCCTTGGGGCACCTTCCGCCGATGCTGGAGTCCCATAGCCTTCGCGTCCTACGCAACCGAATCATGCAACCGAAATTTGTGGCGAAAACTCCAAGTTCTCGCGAAAACTCTTTTCACGGAACGGAATATTGAATGAAGGCACGGAAGCATTTGTATTTCATAATTTTTTTCTTGTTGCTGCAGTTCTGCGCCATGCTCGTCTCTCCGATCGCCGCGGCGCAGACCGCATCAGGGGCCTTGCGCGGGCAGGTGACTGATCCGTCCGGAGCCGCTATCTCCAACGCCAACGTTGTCCTCACGCCTGCGACTGCGTCTTCAACGCCGGTCAAAGCGCAGTCGAATGGACAGGGGCAGTACGAATTCAAGGGCCTGAACCCGGGACAATACACCTTGAACGTGATCGCGCAGGGTTTCGCCGTCTACGAAAACGATAATGTGGTAATCGCGAACCAGCCTCTGCTCCTCAATGTCGCCATGGCCATTGAAGTCGAGCAGCAGAAGATTCAGGTTTCCGATACGGCGCCCACTGTCGATGTAAACCCATCGAATAACGCCGGAGCCATCACCATCTCGGGCAAAGAATTGGAGGCCTTGCCTGACGATCCTGACGAGTTGCTCACCGACCTGCAAGCCCTTGCCGGACCCTCCGCCGGGCCTAATGGCGGGCAGCTTTATATCGACGGCTTCACTGCCGGCCAACTTCCGCCGAAAGAATCGATTCGTGAAATTCGCGTCAATCAGAATCCTTTCTCCGCCGAGTTCGACAAGCTGGGCTACGGCCGTATAGAAGTTTTCACCAAGCCGGGCACCGATAAATTCCACGGCCAGTTCACGGTGAATGGAAACGATTCCGCCTTCAATTCGCCCAATCCGTTCGGCGGCGCAGACCAGCCGGGTTACGATTCCACGCAGTTCAGCGGTAACATCGGCGGGCCTATCAATAAGAAAGCGTCTTTCTTTTTCGATGTTCAGCGGCGAAATATCAACGATCTCAGCGCCGTCAATGCTGTGACGCTCGACCCTAGCACGCTTTCGGAAACGCCGGTTATTGAGGCTGTGCCTTTCCCCAGGCACCGAACCAACCTTACGCCCCGCATCGATTATCAGCTCGGCAAGAACAACACTCTAACCGCGCGCTACCAGTACTACCGCGACACTGAGGAGAACGCGGGAATCGGCCAATTCACCCTGCCTTCGCAGGGCTACAACTCCGACTCCACCGAGCACACTTTCCAAATCAGCGACACGCAAGTCTTCGGCGCGAAGATCGTGAATGAAATCCGCTTCCAATACTTGCGCGAACTCGACAATCAGTTCGCTCTGAACACCCAGCCCACCGTCAATGTACTCGGGGCTTTCGACGGCGGAGGCAACAACCAGGGCAACATTCTCGATCACGAGGACCATTACGAGCTACAGAACTACACTTCCATCATCCACGGTAATCACACGGTCAAGTTTGGGGCGCGGTTGCGGGGCATACGAGATGCCAACAGCTCCACTTCCGGCTTCAACGGCGAGTTTACTTTCTCTTCGCTGCTTCCCACATCGCAAGAGACCGGCTGTGTACCGACGCCGGAGCAAGCGCCATGCCCGATCTCCTACGCGACCGCGATTCAGAATACCGGAAGCCTTACCACGCCTATCGCAACTCAACTTACTTACACAGTAGGCAGCCCGCCTCTCGTGGTGGGCAATTTCGACGCCGGCCTCTACTACCAGGATGATTGGAAGGTGCGCTCCAACATTACTCTCAGTTACGGCCTGCGCTTTGAAACTCAAACCGGCATTTCTGATCACAGCGACTGGGCGCCCCGTTTCGGTTTTGCCTGGGGAGTGGGCGGCCGAAGCGCCCCGCCCAAAGTCGTTCTGCGCGGCGGCTTCGGAATTTTCTATGACCGCTTTCAGGAGGCTCAAATCCTTCAAGCGGAGCGTTTGAACGGCATCACGCAAGAACAGTTTGTCATCAACAATCCCGTGTGCCCGTCCCTCACAGATTTAACCGCCTGCGCTGGCGCGGCCGTACCCGCTACCCCAACAATCTACCAGATCAGTTCGCATCTGCATGCACCCTACACACTGCAATCCGCCATTAGCGTAGAGCGGCAGCTCACCAAGGTGTCAACTCTGAATGTGACGTATTTGAATTCTCGCGGCTTTGACCAGTTCCTCACCATCAACGCCGCCGCGCCTTTTCCTGGAACTCCCTGCAGTCCTACATGCGCGCCTCTCACCGAGAATCTCTACCGCTACGTTTCCGAGGCAGTGTTTCGGCAGAATCAATTGATTGCCAACACCAACTGGCGGGTCGGATCGAAGGTTCAACTCTTCGGCTACTATATACTGAACTACGCCAACAGCGACACCTCTGGCGTTTCCAGCTTTCCTTCGAACTCTTACAACATCAGTGCCGACTACGGTCGTGCCTCCTTCGATTTCCGCAATCGCGTCTTCTTGGGCGGTTCGGTCGGTCTTCCTTACAACTTTCGCTTGAGCCCTTTCGTCGTTGCCAGCTCCGGCACTCCTTTCAATATCACTACTACGAACGATCTGAACAACGACTCGATCTTTAACGACCGTCCCGGGTTGATTTCGACCGCGACGTGCCCCACCGTTGTGGCGCCGACAGCACCTTCCACTACATACTGCACGCCGCTGGGAACGTTCGACTCTGCTCCCAGGGCCGGCGAAAGAATCGTCCCCATCAACTACGCGACCGGTCCGACGCATGCTACGGTGAATCTGCGCCTTACCAGGACGTTTGGCTTCGGTCCGAAGGTTAGTCGCACGCCTGGCAATCTAGGCGGTGGCGGACCGGGAGGCGGAGGCGGAGGCGGAGGCGGACGCGGCGGCGGTGGTCCGCGTGGTCCTCTGTTCGGCGGCGGCCCCGGCGGTCTGTCCACCGGTGGCTCCGACCGGCGCTACAGTGTCACTTTCGGCGCTTACGGACGCAATATTTTCAATAAGGTCAACTTTGGCAATCCAAGCGGCATTCTGGGGTCTCGATTTTTTGACTCCCCCAACGGGCTCGCGTCTGGCGGGCCCTACTCGAATGGTGCGGCAAATCGACGCATCGATTTGGTAGCGATCTTCAACTTCTGATTCTAGTGGAGTAATTCGCTATTGGGAATTTTCCGAACGGTATGGCAGCGTAACGACCTGACATCCGTCTACGCGACTACACGAGATTGCGCCGTTCTTGTTATTCTAAGAGAGCGGCTGCGCATGCCATCAGGCTCGCAGAATAATTTCGTTTGTCATTGATCCCCACCACAAGACGTCAGTTTCTTTACCGGGTCGGTGCCGCGGGTGCGCTGGCGATTGCCGGCGACTCATTCCTGCTGGAGCCAAATCGCCCTCGCATCGTGCAGCAGGATTTCTCGCTGTTTCGCTGGCCCGAACGGCTTAACGGTTTCACCATCGCTCTCCTGAGCGACTTTCATTACGACCCTTATTGTTCGGTGCACCCGTTGCACGCGACGGTTCCGCTGGTCAACCGTCTCCATCCCGACCTGATCGCGCTGACTGGGGATTTTGTCTCCGTGCCGCTGCTCGGAGACGAGGCAAAAGCGGCCTTTGCCGCCGAACCGTGCGCTCACATTCTTCGCCAGATGACCGCTCCGCACGGCTTGTGGGCAATCATGGGGAACCATGACTTCAATACCGACCCGGTGTACGTAACCCGCGCCCTCCGATCCGTCGGCATCCAGGTGCTGGAAAACCAGTCGACCTCGATTGAGCACGATGGCGCTCGCTTCTGGCTCGCCGGCGTGAATGACGTGCTCAGCCGAACGGCTGACCTGGCAGAAACTTTGCGCGGCGTTCCCGCCGGCGAAGCTGTTGTCCTGCTGGCGCACGAACCAGACTTTGCGGATGAGGCCTCGAAGTTCCCCATAGACTTGCAACTCTCAGGGCACTCGCACGGAGGCCAGGTCAGGATCCCGTTGCTTCCGCCGCTCTACTTGCCCGCAATGGCGAAAAAATATGTAATGGGGACCTACCAGGTCGGTCCGCTCCCGCTTTATACCAATGCCGGCATCGGCACCGTCGGAGTTCCGGTGCGATTGAATTGCCCCCCCGAGATAACGCTGATAACGCTGAAGTCCTCTCCCGCACTTACCACGAAATGAGAAATGATAAGAGACCGACCCTGCCGCGCAAAAGACGTGGTTGCGTACCGTTGCCCTTATTGCGCGGCTGAAATGTGCAAACGCCTTCACAAGGAAAACTCTGATCAGTTCGCGATGTGCGTAAATGATTGATAAAAAGCCGCTTACGGAACGCGTAAGGTGGCATTAGAGTTGCCGATAGATACCATAGAGGAGAACACAACCCGCCCTGATCGAGGGTACAACATGCTTCGTCGTCTCTGGCCATTGTTTCTAGTTTTGGTAATTCCTGCAGCCGCTTTGGTGCAGCCTTCGTCTCCACGTTTTCGTCAGGCAGTTTTATCGGAGCGCGAACACCAACTCTGGAAGACTCCAGTCCGCGCCTCGCAGTTTAGCGACGTGCCGCATGTTAGCGCGCGGTCGCGCTGTGAAAATACGCAGCCCCCTGAGGCTCTTACCACGCCCGATCCGCTGTTGGTTCCGGCAGCTGCTGGAGTCAAGGTAAAAGTGAGCTTCATCATCGGCGCTGACGGACGGGTGCACAGTCCGCTCATTCTGGAAAGCGCGGGTTTCGTTGGTGACCGCAACGTCTTGCAAACCGTACGGGCGTGGCGCTACCGCCCCGCGACCTGCAATGGCGTGCCTACGGAAGCGGAAGGTAAGATCGAGTTTTCCCGACGCTAGTAAGCGCTTGCTTGGTCTAGAATGAATCATCACCCGACCCCAAAAGAGCGCGGTCTGAATCGTGGATAGAGACAAGAAACCCGGCAAACCGTCTGGCGCAATTCCGGCGCAGGATTCCGAAGACGCAACGCCCAGCGTGGGCCCGTACAACCCGGCGCTAGGTGAAATCTATCAGCGTTTGTACCCGGAGATGCGGCGGCCCAAGCCAAATCAGGAAGCGATTGCGGCGGCCTTGCAAGCCATGCAGCGCCTCACCATGAAGATGGATTCTGAAACTGCTGTGGAGGAAACGACCCCGCAAACTACTCTCGGCTCTTCTACGGCTTGCCCTTCCTGCGGACATCACAACCGCGAAGGAAATAAGTTCTGTGGCATGTGCGGACTTTCCGTAGAAGCCGCTTCCGGTGAGTTTTCCGCTTCCGAATCGTCAAGTCGCGAGCGGCCAAGTCGCAAACTGCCAAGTCGCGAAGTACCCGGTTTCGAGTTGCAAGCTCGCGAATCGCAGGCGCTCGAAGACCGGGCCTTCGAAGACCAGTCCTTCAAAGAGGATGAGCCGCGGTCTCGAAACCCGCACGCAGAGCGGGAAGCCGAGCAGGAAGTTCATCCTCCGGCGGGTGCTCCCGCGGGCGCGCACCACTATCATCATCATTACCATCATCACTATTTCCAGGGTGGTGGAGTTGAGGGCACGGTGGCAGCGCCGCGAGCGAATGCGCCCGAGAGCGCGCGCGAAGCGGACCGTCTACGCATCGCTGCTGCCGCCAAAGGCGAGCCCATGAGCCGCAGCGAAGCTGCAGTGCGGCGTCTGACCCAGGAATGGGTTTTGGCGTGCAACACGCGACAGCTCGATGAACTGCTCGACCTCTACGCGCCCGATGCGCTGGTGCTGCGATCGAACCTTCCTCTGCTGCGGGGTGCGGCGGCGGTGCGCGAATTCTTCTTCTCGGCGATCGAATCCGGCCTGGGAGAAGTTGCAGTTGAACCGATTCGGGTGGAAGTGCTTGGCGACCTGGCTCATGAAGTGGGACGCTACAGCGCGTTGGTTCCCGGAACCGCGGGCAAGCGCCGCGAGGAGCGCGGTAAATATCTGTGGGTCTTCGCCAAGCAAAGCAGCGGAGATTGGAAGCTGGTCTCGGAATGCTGGTCGAGCGACCTCACCCTGACTACTGCGGAATCTGACATTCCCAAAGCCGTTGTTCCTGCAGCATCGAAGCCTCAGCCCAGAAGAAGTTAGCGAGTGTTCAGCGTTCACCGGTTGGTGAACACATTAGACCGGCCACCGATCACTAGCCACTGACCACTTCTTCTTTACTCCACACCCAGCCTCCTCAAGTCTCCCAGCAACTGGTCCAGCGTCTGCATCTGAATCGGGCGCATGCCGAGTTTTGCGGCGCACTCCAGGTTCAGGGCGCGGTCATCGATGAAGCAGCATTGTTCGGGATTGATCTGCGTGGTCTCGATGGCGAGACGGTAAATGCCGCTCTCGGGCTTGCGGAATCCGACGAAGCAGGAGCTTACAAACAGGCGAAAGATTTCCCGCAAACCATACTTCTCGATCCGGTACAGGTTCAGTTCGCGCGACTCGTTGTTGATGGTTGCCATGAAATATTTGCCAGAATTGGCGAGGCTGCGCGCGAAGGCGAGAACGTCCGTCTTCGGATGCGAAAGAGAGAACATGTAATCCCGAAACTCTCCGCGAGTGAAGGAACGATCGCAATAAAAGACGGTGCGATCCAAATATTCGTCGAGCGAGATCTTGCCGCGCTCGAATGATGAGACGACCATTGCGTGCCGTGCGTGAAACTCTTTTTCGTCGAGACGAAAGCGTTCGAGCGCCGCAGCACGTTCCGTGTGATCCCAGGCGTTGCTGAGGAGAACTCCTCCAACATCCCAAAAGATGGCGTGAATTTCCGGCACCGTGATCTCCTCTCTCCTCTTGTCATTCCGAGCCGTTCTTCGGCGAGGAATCTGCTTTCGATCTATTGAGTGTAGATCAATCTGTGGCAGCTTGATAAAAGAAGAGAACCACGCGCGCGCTCTACGCCTTTTCAAAACCATTTATCGGGCCGGTTCTAGCGCCTGTAGACGGTGGTGTCGGCATGGTAGTTGCGCCAGTCGAACCAATAGTCTTTCAGTGCGGGAATGCGTGCCAGACATTTTCCCTGCGCGGGGCCGGAGGTGGCGCAGCCTTGGAAGTTCCATTGGCTGGCCGTGGTGGTGTCAAGCAGAGACCAATCTTTTTTCCCGGCTGGCGCGTCGCTCTTTGAATCATCCTGCAGAAAGAATTCCGCGTCGTGGCCATCGATGCGGCTGACGAAGACGCGGAACGATTTTCCATCCGGACCTAGGACGAGAAGCAGCGGTGTGCCGCTGACGCGATCGAGGACGGGAGATTGTTTCGCAAAAGTTTCCCAGGGATAGGCGCGCGCGGCGCCATCGATGGTGAGTCCGATGACGACATCGCGCGACTTTATTTCTGTCCCGGGAAAGCTGATGACGACGGGGAGCTTGGCGACATCCGGCTCCCAGTTGCTGTCGTACTCATTTGTATATTTCGCGACGGGCTCGAGCACCTGACCGGAGGGAGATTCGCTTCTCCACTCCCCGAAAGTGAGTTCGTCGCTGAGCACGAGTTCCAGCGCTGTGCCTCGCAGCGGGCCATAGATGGCCTTGCCGGTGATTTGTTGCCACCAGGTTCCAGTTTCCTTGTCGCGCATGAGGAAGTTCTGGTTGTTGATGCCGGCAAGATAAAAGTGCAACTCGCGTCCGTTGATGGTTCGTGTCCACACCAGACCGGTGTGACACAGCGTTCAATAAGTCACCGCGATGGGCACGCCGCCGACGACGTCATTGAGCACATGATGGTAGGCCATCTGACTGATGGGATAGGCGCGGGCGTCGGTGCCGAGGCGCACCGCCATGATCATTTCTTTCGCGTCAAGCTTGCTGCCGGATTGCGCCAGGAATTGCGGGCCCGCGATGGGATGGAACATCCATTCGAAGTAGTTGAGGCGAGCCATGACGGCGGAGAAAGCGACGACGAGCAGCGTGAGTACGAGGATGGACCTGCGCCAGCGGCCGGCAGTTTTCCACAATGCGAAGGCGAAGACGAAACAAGCGAGCGCTGCGATCAGTGTACCCAGAGGAGCGCGCTGGCGCAGGGCCATGGCGACGAAGAGTGCGCGCGGTGCTTGATAACGAAATGGACGAATGATAAACGCGGGAATAAAAAACAGGGCGATGGCGGTGAGGGCGCAGAGAGAGAACGCCGTCGAGATCCAGCGTGAAGTTCGCTGTTGTCTCTGGAGCGCGGACGGAAGAGATGTGCTCATAAGTTAAGGTTAAGGCTAGCAGGCTCGACGATTTTAGTCCGCCACTGTAAGGGAAAGAGGCTGGTGGAGGGAATAGTACAAAAAAATAAGAACCCCGATCCGCGGAGCAGGACCGGGGTTTTCGTTGATGCGTGTTGTTGTGAGTTATTGTGGAGTAAAGTTTTGGTGGAAGCTTAAGCTCACTACGTCCTGGAAACTGGGGGTTCCGGGAGGCAGGTTCTGCGGGTTCTCGAACAGCGTGTCGAAGAAATAGTTACGTTGCGGCGCGCCGTACACTGACGTGCAGCACTTGAAGTTGCCGGTCGCGTACTGCGAGTAGTACATGCTGATCATCGACCCGGCGTAGTTGACGACTGCACCGTTTCCATTGTCGGAGCGGTCCTCAAGATAGCGGAGGAAGTTGTGCATGCCTCCGTCCGTACCAAAGTCCACTTCGGTGGACCACCCAGGATTCGGGAACGGAATGCTCTTTCCCGCGATGATCGCCATCCGGTAGTAGCTAGTGTTTCCATATCGACCTATGGTGCAGTTACCGGTCTTAACTGCGCAGGCGGGGTACTCGAAGCTCTCGAAGTCTGTCCAGCCGGTGTTGGTCGACGGAGTCGTGTTGTTCGCCGGCGGGTTCGACAGTAGCGTAACCGCATCGGCCATGATGCCTGCCGCCGAGTGCGGAGTCGTGAGTGTGTTTTCGCTCGGCCAGAACGGATCGGCGGTGCCGGTGTTGTAGTCGCCCCACACGTACACGGGCTCTTCCGAGGCGACGGTGAAGCCGTTACCGTTGGCCGCCAAGCTTCCGCCTGTTGGCGGAACGAAACTGTTGCCGGAGCTATCCATACCGCCATCGACCAGGCGCAGCACATGGCGCGGTCCGGCCACCATGTTCCACTCGGCCGTGGCGACGCCGTTTGCGGCCCATAACGCGCCGTACGACTCGCATCGCACCGCGTTGGCCGTGACCGTCCCGTAAATGTAATAGGGTAAGGCCATGTTCGTCGTGTTTGTGATGCCGAAGCCGGCGCCCAGGTACGTCTCTCCCCACTTATCGACTTTGCCGCCGTTCACCGCCGCGCCCTTTACGGCCGTATCTTCCGGCGAATAACCAACGGGGACGGTGGGGGGATTGTATGCGTAATAGGTGATCGGCTCAAGGTTTCCGTCGGGCACACCGACGGCGGAGCCGCTGTTGACGACGTCGTTCAAGCCGGACATTCCCGACAAGCCGGGGGGATAAAACGTCGTCAACGGATATTGGTCTGGCAACATGCCGCGGCGATCGGAGAAATACAGAATGTAGCCGTTGTACGTCGCGGCGTTGACCAACTTGCCGCTACCGCCCGAATATGGTGTCTTTGCCTGCAGCCACAGCCACAGGTTGCCCACGTCGAGTTCGACAGCGTTCATGATTCCGACCGGACTGCACATCGCGTTAGCAGCTCCGGTTCCGCCGGGATCTCCGGAAGGCCGGGCGTCGCGCGGTTCGCCTTCGCGTGCGTCATAGAAGTTGAGGGGCAGCCAGCTGTTGGCAGTCCAGGTGCCAGTGCCCACGGGCTCTTGCAGCTGTTGCAGAATCAGGATGGCCGGACTGACGCCATTCTGACACTGAGCCGCGGGGTAGTTAGGATAGTTCTTGCACAGCGGAGCCGTGGCGGTGGAACTGTTGTAGGGGTGCGTCGGTGGATTATTGTAGTTGCGGCCAAAACCGTAGCCCAGCCATTGCGTCGTAACGCCAACCCAAGAAGTGGGGGTGTTCCCGCAATTCGCGGCGGTTGTTGGGCAATATTCCACGCGTAGCCACGCGCCCGTACATGGCGTCGCTTGAGTGACCTGGCCAAAGAGCGGCCACGACGCTAGCGTGCTGAGGCATCCCGTGGGCGCCTGCGCTGCCCAGTCGTTCGTGCCGGCGCCTTTCAGGGCGGTGGCGAAGTACATATTGCCGGCCGCGGGGACACCACCCGGCACTGTCTGCGTAGTCGTGACATAACCGGCGGCGCCAGTACTGAGATCTGTGAACGGCGTTCCGATCTGAATGTCCTGCGTCGCGCTGTCGGAACGGGTTTCACCGGGATAGAGTTCGGCCTCGGTATCGGCCAGCAAGATGCGGATCGAAGCTTCGTTGTAAAGCCGCGCGGCTGACAGCTGCGCGGTGTCGCCGGGTGTAGGCTTGCGAATGATGTCGATCGCACCCACCGCCGAGCTGTTCACGAAGGGCAACTGCAACTTGGTGGCGCCGGTGGCTCCGTTCTCGACGAATCCTTTAAAAGTTCCTTGGGAAATTCCGGGCCAAGTCGTGGTGTTTGCCGTGCCGGTCGGAGGAAAACCGCCTGTCCAGCTTCCAGTGGTGAGAGCAAGGCAGTTCGAGCCTGCTCCTGGCCCAGAGGCCGGAGCCGCAGGACAACCACCCGAGGCATTCGGGATGTAAACGTTGCCGTTATAAGAGCCGGCGGTGGGGCCGGCCGCGGTGCCATTCTCCAGTTGCGAGATGATGACCTGTCCTACTGCGGTAATTTTGTCGGTAAAGGTCAAAGGACCGCCGTTGGCAGCCAGGAACAAATTGCCATTGGCATGAACGCGGCCACCGAAGTTGAATGGCGGTCCGGCGAAATAGTCGCAATCACCGTCGCAGAATACACCGAACTCGAAAGCGGGCAGCAGGGCAACTTCCACCGTGCGCGTCAGGTTAACCGAAGCGCCTGTGGGTGTAACCGCGGCATTGGTCGTGGACTCGAACGCCGAGGAAGCGCGAGTAGCCGTCGCTTGCAGGGTGAAGGGGATGAGAGTTGCCACCATTCCTTGATTCTGGCCTGCGCCGACGATGTCCCACGAACCGCAGGGTTGCGGAGGATTGGGACAAGCCGCGCCGTTGGTTTGGGTAGCTGGCCAAGTGATGGACTCGACATAGTTCATGCTGGTGATGTTCGAGCCGGCAACGTTGGTCGGCCAATTGGCGGGAGCGGCGAGAGCCGTAATGGACGCGGCGGTGGGGTTCTGAGAGGTTTGATACAAGACGGAAAGTTGGGCCGTCAGGTTTTCGATGCCGGCCTCTGCGCCGTAGTAGGCTTCGTTGCCTTCCAGGTCGTTGCCTCCCATACGCTGTTCATTGGTCACCAGATACAAAAGGCCGACGGCCAGCGCCGACATTACCAACGTCAACAAAAGCGCGGCGATGAGCGTAAAGCCCCGCGAATCTCGTCTACGCTTGTTCATTTTCTTTCCCCCTCAAACCCTCAGACTCGACACGTTTAAGAAAGCGACTCATTGGCAAACCGTACTTTGGCTGCTGTAGGAGTTGCAGAAACTCATGTTGCCAGTGCTGACGGAACTCGCCAGATACATGCTCTGAAATCTGTTTCCACTTGACACTAAGCTTTGCCCCATCACCCACATGTTGACCTTCTGAATGAGGGCGGGGGAATCGCCGGCTGCGATCGGGTTGGATATATTGGCATTCATCAGCCCGGCTACGGAACTGATTACGTCATAGCTGAATTGCAGGTTGATGATGTTATCGGCTACCGGAACCGCGGTGAGCCCGTTAACCTGGCGCATGAGGCGCGGAGTTTGAACCGTACCGCCGGCCGGTGGAATTTGGAGAAAGTAAGTAACGGCGTTGAGGCGGCAGACGGTGACCGTGTTGCCTCCGCCAAGAGCGGGTCCTAAGCTGTTAATCACGTTGGCCAGGCTATTGGCGACGGCCGTGCCTTGGTTGAAATTCAGAGCATCCCCGCTCGCAAAATTGATTTGAGCATTGCTGGGAATACCGGTGATTTCGGCCACGACGGCGGCGGTTTGAGCGGCGCTGGTTCCCCCGGCTCCAACGCCAGTCCCTGGAGTGCTGACGAGGAAGAACAGCAAGTCGCCTACGTTAAGGCCGCCGGGCGCGAGAATGTTCTCCGGCAGGGCCGCGTTGGGGGTGGCCACCAGTGCCACTGCGGCCTCGGTTGTGGAGGGAAAAGTGAATGCGAAGTTGGTCAGCGGAAAATTGTAGTCGCAGTAAATGGAGGTGATGCTGTCGTTCACTGCCGCGGGAGCGCTGGGGATGGCCGCGCCGTTCTGCACGCCGTTGCCGAAGCCGGGCAGGATGCCATACATGTAGTTTCCGGTCGGATAAGTGTCGGCGGGAACGTAACAGGTTCCAGTTTGGTTGCAAGCGACTTTGGTGGGCGTTCCGACCGGCAATTGCAGGCCGCCGGAGGGCAGACCCGCGCCCGCCATACTGATGTCCTTCGTCATTAACTCGATGCCGGCGCGCATATTTTGCTGCACCTCGGCGCGCTGCGTTATGGTGAAGGTCGCGTTCATCCCTTGGCGGAACAGGCTGGTCATAGCGACGATGAGGATCAGACCGAGGGTGGCGGCGATCATCAGTTCCAGAAGGCTGAAGCCGCGTTGCGAGTTGGTGATGCGCATCTTCATGGTTTTCATCGGATTAGTGGTAGCTGGAGACCAGCCCGTTCACGGTGTAGGCGTAGGGGGTGCTTTGCTGGCCGGGTTTGGTGTAGGAAACGGTGACGCTTACGGCGATGAGATTGGTATTGACTGCGCCGCTCGGCAGAAACGTCGGAGCGAAAGTGATGGTGCGGGTGAAATTGCTCAGGCTGTAGGTGACGTCATCGGCAGTGCCCAGAATACCGTCGGGGCCCGGCAGCACGAGGCATTCCACTCCGCCCGGGCAAGCGACGCCAGTGTCGGGTGCGGTGCAGGCCACATCATCCGCCGTGCCGACGATGCCATCGGGTCCGGCACAGAGCAGTGGCTGGGCTCCGGCCTTGAAGATTCCACCGTTGGCGATGTTGTTGATGGCCGCGAATGGCTCTTGCTGGCTGTTGCGGGCAGTGTAGATGCTTTCCATGGCATCGAGCGCCTTGTGGCGCGCGATGAGATTCTCCTGCGCGGATTCGGTGGCGCGGATCGTGGTGGCGAAAGTCGCCATCAGCGCGAGCAGGCCGATGGTCATAACGACGACAGCGGCCAGGAGTTCGATCAGCGTGAAACCGTCTTCCCTTGCATGTCTGCCGACGAATTGCTTTTTCAGCATCATTGTTGCACCCAAATCCAAGCGCCCGCCTGTTGAGTCATTCGCCATCCCCGGATTCTGCCGGTCGTTCCCCAAACCGTGACAGCCCGCGAATTGAATACACTGTCGTTAAGACGGGTCATATAGACGATGCCGTTGCTATAGTTGCCCAGGTTGTCCCGCGCGGAGCCGTCGGGCATGAAGACGACGTAATTCAGGGGCACGCAAGCCGTGGACTCGAAATCGATGGCATTGAGGCCGCAGCCGAATCCATCGGGCGTGCTGGCGGGGAATCCAGCCTGCACCGCAAAACTTATATCCTGAGGTATCGAGTAAGTGATCACCTGCTGCAGCGGCTGCGCTATTCCTCCAACCACAGGCGGCTGGTACTGGATCTGGATGGTGCCCGCCGGAAACCCTACCGGATTGAAGTTGACGTAATATTCGTGGCTCTGGGTGATGGCCAGATTTCTGGTATCGCGCATTACCATTAACGTGGTGGCATAGGCCGAGTCGACATGGCTTTGATGCAGCATGGGCTGCAAGCCGATGAAGGTGACGGCGGCCAGGATGAGAGCAATGCTGAGTGTGATCATCAGTTCCAGCAGAGAGAAGCCGCTTGTTTTAGTCGACGCCATAAGTTCTTGCCTTGGGGGGATCCGGTTGCTTAATGCACCGGATAAGTTCTAAATCCCCACTATTCCATCCGCTAAGCTCAAAAGCCTTGCTGCATGCGGGCAACAGTGGCAGCGCGCACTCGTTGGGGTGCGGGCATTCTTCATCGTAGGGAGGGAGGGAGAACGCGTCAAAGCACTACGGTGCAACGCGGCAGTATTGGTCTTTTGTAATCAGTGTGGTGACTGATGTCACCCGATTGAGAGTAGAGCGGTTATGAGAATTTCACCGCATGATCGGAGTGCAGGTAATGACTCCGGTAACTTGTGGGATGAACCGTGGTGATCCTACGATGGCATGCAGGTATGACTCTCTCATCACTCCTGGTTTGCGCGGACGATGCTTCGGTGCAAGTGCTGAATCGCGTCCTGGAAGAACTCGACTTTCAAGTGGAGTTGTGTGCGGATGTGGTGCGCGCGGCTGTGCGCTTGGCGCAAGAGCGCTTCGACCTGATCATTCTCGATTGTGAAAAGCAAGGGGATGTGACGTCTTTATTGCACGAGGCCCGCACTTCCCGTCTGAATGATACGTCGCTGGCGGTGGTGGTTGTGGGCGGGCAGGAGAACATCCGCGAGATATTTTCCCTGGGAGTGAATTTCGTACTTTACAAGCCCGTGTCTTATGACCGCGCGTTGAGCAGCTTGCGCGCGGCGCAGAATTTGCTCTACCGCGATAAGCGCCGCAAGGCACGCGCCACGGTGCATACGCATGCGACCATTGACTACGCCGGCGGAGAACAAACCAAAGCCACGCTTGTCGATTTGGCGGAAGATGGCATGGCGGTGAATTTTGGAAAAAGACTGCCGCCGACCTGCAAAGTTTATTTTCAATTTCACTTACCCGGACAAACGGCGAACGTGCGCCTTTCCGGCCAAGTTGTGTGGCAGGATTGGAATGGGCGCGCCGGGATTCACTTTATGGATGTGCCGCAGGCTTCGCGGCGGGTTCTGCAGGAGTGGTTGAAGATGAATTTGGCGGATGCTCCCCGACAGCAGCTGGCTGCGGAGGAAGTGAAGGTTGAGCATTCGATCCGTCCGGACGAAAATGGCGTGTTGGCGGTCGCGCCCGGGAAGAAGCACGATTTAAGAATCGGTAACGGCGAAGCTGCGGCGCGGCTGCGCGATGAATCCAGCAACCGTCGTGGGCAAACCCGTTATGCCTGCCGTCTGGGGGCCGAGGTTTATCAAAAAGGAAGCTCGGTACGGAATTACTGCCATCTCAGCGATCTAAGTCCCGGTGGATGTTATCTGGAAATGCCATTGGCCTTCGAGGCCGGCGTGACAGTTGAGATTGTGGTGCGCACCTACGAGATAAAGTTGCGTTTGAGCGGTCAAGTGAAGTCCTCGCATCCCGGCTACGGGATGGGAGTGCTGTTCCATCTGAACACCAAGGATGAACGGCAAGGCGTGCAGCAGCTGATTGATTTCGTGGCGGCCACGGCGCAGAGCAGCGAGTAGTTAGCGCGGAGCGCTTTTGTAAGTTTACTTTCTTAGCAACTCCACTCCATCTTTCCCGCACCTAACCCTCACCTGTACCTCAGAAAGGACGCAGTCCATGCAGTACAAATCCCCCATCCTTACGGCGCTGGTATGCGCCGCCTGCCTTTCCATCTTCGGGACCAACGCTCAGGCCCAGATCACAGTCACCTCACCCGCGAACAATTCAACCTTGACATCAGTACCTGTCCAGCTCACCGCCACGTGACCGAGTGCGCCGGATCCAGCGACATCACGCTTTTTGAATATTCCATTAACAGCAGTCCATTTCAGGCTCCCAGTCCCAACAACGGCACGAGCACTAAAATCAATACCACCGACTACCGCCTTAGTGCGCAACCATCGCCTGGAGTGAAATACACCATTCGCTTTAAGGCCTGGTCAACCGCCGGTGCCTGCACCGAGAACGACGTCGACATCACTGTAATCGGTGCAGCCACCACTACCGTAGCGAACATTGATGACGTTGCGAACGCCAATGGCTGGAGCCCCAATGCTTGCCCCGC
This sequence comes from uncultured Acidobacteriaceae bacterium, assembly GCA_963818865.1. GTDB lineage: Bacteria > Acidobacteriota > Terriglobia > Terriglobales > Acidobacteriaceae > Sulfotelmatobacter. Next base: position 221,828 of record CAWFTQ010000004.1, on the reverse strand, counting down.
AACGCAAAAATCAACTTACGGACTAGTAGGATGGTTCTGGGACTGGGACGCTGGTACGGCTGAGTGTACCTGCCCATCTACCATCAGCGGGCTTTGCACAGGCTCGGACTCCACCACTTACACGGTCACCACGTCCGGACTAACCATTGACGGCGAGTCCCGGCTGTATTACGTCAACGAGCATCCCTACGACACCACAGGTGGAACTCCGGGGGAGCGCTTCTCCGAAACATTTGGTAATAGCACAACCGCCACTCATTTTGTCTACGACACTTACATCTATATCGACGATCCGACTAACATCGAGAACGTCGAGATGGATAACAACCAGGCGGACACCAATGGAGATCTTTGGATTTTTGGCCTGCAGTGTTCGTTTGCAGACAATGTGTGGGAATACACGATCAACAATGCCGGCGCAGACGAATGGGTTAAGTCGTCCGTCGCGTGCAGCGCACCTTGGACGGCAGACAAGTGGCACCACGTGCAACTCGCCGTGCACCGAGATGACACTTCAGGGGGAAGCGTGTACTACGATTCGATTACCTTCGATGGAACCACATCTCCCCTGAACCTGAAAGAGGATTCATACTTCACGGATACATGGACGGCAGGTACGCTCCTGCTCAACCTTCAGCTGGATGGTATCTACAACAGTGGCAACGAGACAACCATCACAGCCTATGAGGACGGATTCAATGAGATCTATTGGTAGGGAAAAGTTGTTCTCGTGACAACGAACGCAGTTGCTTTACTCAGAAGCCCCGCTCGCAAGAGCGGGGCCCTTTTATTGTCTGTATTGTTTCCGGTCCGACACGATAACAGCAAAAGCCTCAGCGTGCAGCGGTGGTTTCTTGCGCCACGGCCTTCCGGAAATAATCCAGCGACAGCCGCAGGCCTTCTTCGAGTTGAATCTTTGGTTCCCAGCCGAGCAACGTTCGCGCTTTGGTGATGTCGGGTTGGCGCTGTTTGGGATCGTCCTGGGGCAGGGGGTCGTAGGCGAGTTTGCTTTTTGATCCTGTCACTTTTAATACGAGCTGCGCGCATTCGAGGATGGTGAACTCGTTGGGGTTGCCGATGTTGACGGGCAGATGTTCGGAGGATTTCGAGAGGCGGATGAAGCCGTCGATCTCGTCGCTGACGTAGCAGAAGCTGCGAGTCTGGCTTCCGGTGCCGTAGACGGTGAGCGGTTCGCCGCGCAGAGCTTGCTTCATGAAATTCGAGACCACGCGGCCGTCGTTTAATTGCAGGCGCGGGCCGTAGGTATTGAAGATGCGGGCGATACGGGTATCAACTTTGTGATACCGGTGATAGGCCATGGTGACGGCTTCGGTGAAGCGCTTGGCTTCGTCGTAGACGGAGCGGGGTCCGATGGCATTCACGTTGCCCCAGTAAGTTTCTTTCTGGGGATGCTCGAGTGGGTCGCCGTAGCACTCTGAAGTGGAGGAGACGAGATACTTTGCGCCGTATTTGTGGGCGACGTCGAGGGCGTGAAAAGTTCCGAGCGATCCGACTTTCAGTGTAGGGATGCCGTGGATGGTGTAATCGACCGGACTGGCGGGGCTGGCGAAGTGGAAAACGTAATCGACTTTGCCAACGTCGAAGGGTTCGCAGATATCTTTTTCTACAAACTCGAAAGCCGGTTCGTTCCGGAGATGGTCAATGTTAGCTCGTCGGCCGGTGAGCAGGTTGTCGACGACAACCACGCTGTAGCCTTCGCCAAGCAGGGCATCGCAGAGATGAGATCCCAGAAAGCCGGCACCGCCGGTGACCAGAGCGCGTGGTTGAATCATGCTTTCTTGGCGCCGTTCCTTAGAGCAGCGGGAACGCCCTCGGGATGAGATGCGGCGCGTCCCACGGAATAATAGATGAAGCCGTTAGCCGCCATCACTTCGGGATCATACAGGTTGCGGCCGTCAATCACGATGGGATATTTGAGCTCATCGTTGAGGCGGCGCAGATCGAGATTGGCAAACTCTTCCCACTCGGTGAGGATCAGCAAGGCGTCGGCGCCGGTGGCGGCTTCGTAGGCGGAGCTGGCGTATTTGAGGTTGGAATTCATCACTTCCTGCGTGCGATCCATGGCGGCGGGATCGTAAGCAGTGATCTTGCAGCCTTCCTGCATCAGCGCCTGCACGATGAGGATGGCAGGGGATTCGCGAATGTCGTCGGTGCCGCCTTTGAAGGCGAGGCCGAGAACGCCGAGATGCTTGCCGCGAAGCGTCCACAGGGCGCTGCGGACTTTTTTAACGAAGCGATCGCGCTGATCTTCGTTGATGCGCATGACTTCATCGAGCAGGCGGAAATCGTAGCCGCATTCGCGGGCCACGGCGCGGAAGGCCATCACATCTTTCGGGAAGCAGGAGCCGCCGTAGCCGATGCCGGGGTTGAGGAAGCGCGGGCCAATGCGGGAGTCGGTGCCGATACCGTGGCAGACTTGATTGACGTTGGCGCCGACGGATTCGCACATCGACGCAACAGCGTTGATGAAGGAAATCTTCATGGCTAGAAATGCATTCGAGGCATGCTTGATGAGTTCCGCGCTTTTGGTGCTGGTTACGATGATAGGCGCAGGGATGGAAGTGCGATCGGGCTGGGGGATGGCTCCGGCGGATTCGTAATATTTGCCGCTGGTGAGTGGAGCGTAGACCTCGCGAAGAACGGTAGCGCAGCGGTCATTGTCGCAGCCGACGACGATGCGATCCGGAAACAGGAAGTCGGTGACGGCGGTACCTTCGCGCAGGAATTCCGGGTTGGAAGCGACGTCGAAGGAGTCAGGATCGGCGCCATTGCGGAGGATGATCTTGCGAATCCACTCGCTGGTGTAAACGGGGACGGTACTCTTCTCGACGATGACTTTGTAGTCGTGGACGGCGCCGGTGATTTCGCGGGCCACGGATTCGACATAAGAAAGATCGGCCTCACCACGTTCGGTGGGCGGCGTGCCGACGGCGATGAAGATGACCGCGCTGGCGCGGACGGCTTCATGCAGATCGTCGGAAAAGGTGAGGCGGTTGCCGCGGTGGCGGCCGAGCAATTCGGGCAGAAATTTTTCGTGGATGGGGACTTGGCCGTTCTTGAGCGCGGCTAACTTGCGCTCATCATTGTCGACGAGAATGACGTTGTGGCCGAGGTCGGCGAAGCAGGCGCCCGCAACCAATCCTACGTATCCGGAACCAACGACAGCGATCCGCATGTTCAAACTCCCTGGAGTATAAATCCTCGAACCTTCTCAGATGTTTTCATGGAAAACAAGGGGAGAAAAAACGTCCTGGGGAATGTAATGCGTCCCCAAGTATTGGTGAATTCTAACATTTCTACGCACGATGGGGAGGACCCGAAAGACTCCAGCACGATAGTTCTATGTTTTTTTCTTTCATTTCGGGACGGCTGGTGCCGCCGGGTGTCAGGGCATAGGTCTGAGGCCTGACACCCAAGACCAGACCCAAAGACGCGAGACAAAGGCCCTGGGCGATTCTCGCCGCCGGGCCTGTAATTCAGTCCACCGTGGTCGTCGCTGTGGCTGTGTTGTTTTTGGGGTTTGGGTCCGAAGTGTTTGAGGTCACGGTTGCCGTGTCGGTGATTACACTTCCGGACGATGCGTTGACGTTGACCACCAGTGTGATTTTCAGTGAGGTGCCATTAGCCATGGTGCCGACGGTGCAGGTTACCGTGCCTGTCCCTCCGACCGGCGGAGCGGTGCAGCTTCCAGTGTTCGGAGTGACGCTCACGAAGGTCGTACCAGTAGGAGTGGCATCGGTGACGCTGACCCCTAGGGCTGTATCCGGGCCGTTGTTCTTGGCGGTGAGCGCGTAAGAGAGGTTCGCACCAGTCTTGATCGTGGTCGCGGCCTTGGCAGTCATGGAAAGATCGGCCGAGAGGATGATCTTGGCCCACCAGGCATCAAAGAATCCACCGTTGCAATTGCCATCGGTGCCGCACGTTTTCTGGACGGCGTGCACCGTGACCGGCAAGTTGGTAGAAAGCGTTCCGCCGGTGATGTAAACGTTGTTCGATGGGTCGAGGGCGACGCGATAGGCGTAGTCCTCACCGTTGCCACCGAAGTAGGTGGAGTATCCGAAGGCACCCTGCGGAGTGAATTGAGTGATGAAGGCATCGCTGGAACCACCGCCGTAGGTTGGCTGCATCGCGTCTACCAGAGGGAAGTTCAGCGAGTCGGTCTGGCCGGTGACGTAAAAATATCCGTTCGTGTCCACGGCGATAGAGAGGCCGGGATTCTCGTCGAGGCTTCCGCCGAGATAGGTGGAATATTGCAGAGCGGTAAGAGCGGTGTTGAGCTTGGTGACGGTGACGTCACCGCAGGTTCCGGTGGTTACGACGCAGCCGGCCGAGCCGCCACCGTATGCGGGTTGCACGGCGTTGGCGGTGACGGGGAAATCCGGCGAGACTGTGCTACCCGAAACATAAATTGCCGTGGGTTTCACTTGAATGCCAGCGGTGTAGTCATAATCGCTTCCGCCCAAGAAAGTTGACGCCAGCACGGCCGTGGCGGTGGGATTGAGCTCGGTGACGAAGCCGTCGAAAGTGCCGTTACAAAGGCCGTCCGTGCCGCACTGAGTCTGATATGCGTTTGGAGTAGTGGGGAAATTCGGCGAGCCGGTAATGCCGGTCAGATAGACGTCGTCGTTGGCGTCGAGTCCAATGTCGTACGAGGTCTCGCCCAATCCGTTGGACCCGCCGAGATAGGTGGAATAGACCAACGCGGTTCCTTTGGGGTTTACCTTGGTTACAAAAGCGGTGGAGCATCCGCCTGAGGCATCGACTGGACACGTAGTTTGATAAGCGCCGGCTGTTACCGGGAAATCGGTAGATGTGGTGTGGCCGGAGACGTAGACGTTACCGGGAGTATCGACTGCGATGCCGAATGCCTGATCATCGCTGCTGCCTCCGAGGTAAGAGGACCACTCGAGATAGAAGCCAGCGGATTCGACTTCGACCACGACCGCATCGCCAGTTATGCTGCCGCCATGAAATGTTTTCTGAAACACGGGGCCGCGGACGGGGAAGTTGGTGGAGAGACTATAGCCGACGAAGAAAACGTCGCCATAAATATCCTGCGTGACCTTGGAGGGAACGTCATCATTGTCGCCGCCGATGAAGGTGGCAAAAACTAATTCCGTAAGCGTGGGGTTGTACTTGGCTACGAAGATATCGCGGCAGGGCTCGGTGCCGCAGGTTCCGCCGCCGAAGGGATAGAGGGCCTTCAATTCCGGAAAATCCGCGGAGCGGGTGCTGCCGACCAGGATCGGTTCTCCGTGATCGACGCCGTAGGAAAAACCGTAGGAGACGTCGTCACTGCTTCCGCCAAGATACGTGGAATAACTCAATACGGGATCGATGATCAACTGCTTAGTGTGATCGTAGGCGCCGAGTTCGAAGCCTACGCGGCCATCGGCCTTCAGCAGATAGCGGCCTTCGACTGGCGTTTTCGCGGAGTCCTGATTCTGATAAACGATGGGTTTGTGAAAGCTGACGGCGCCGCCTTTCAGGGTAGCTACAAGATCGCCATCGCGGTTAATGCTTAGCGGAATTTTCTTGCTGCCGTCAGGGCCGCCGCCGAAGGCGAGTCCGATTGTGTTGGGATCGGCACCGGGACTTACGACGAAGTCATATTCCAACTGCTTCTGATTGCCGTAGTACACCAGATCGACTCCTGGATAGACGCCCGCGTAGCGAACCTTCTCATAGTTCGGCACGTTGGTGTGCCACTCGGAAGGAACATTGCCAATGTAGTAGTTGCTTTGGGCGAGCTGTTTTCCGACGCCGCTGATTTGAGCTTGAGGATTGGCGCCGAGAATCCGCATGTTCAGCACAGCCTCGTTGCGGAGGGCGCGCTGGTGCTGCGAGCTGGTAGGTTGGGTCGACGCCACGTGAGGCAGCGGATAGGGAGCGGAAGACGAAACTCGCGTCTGACTCTTTGGCGGATTACTCGGAGGCACAGGCAGGGCCAGCACAGCGGCATCGCGGGTGAGGAAGAGAGTGTAGCCCTGGCCGCGCGACAGGAATTGAACTTGTTTAGCCGTTTGGCCGCGGTTGATCTCGAAGCTCATGGGAACTTTGGCGAGAGCGTCGCGCATTTTGGACTTGGTGGCATCGTCAACCGAAGGCGCCGGAGCCGGAAGCGCCGGGAATGCGGCCTTCGCTGCCGAGGTTGCGACAAGCTGTGCTGACTGTTGAGCGCTATGCGTGCGGACAGACAGAGTGGCGAAGAGCGCCAAAGCTGCGGCCAAGACTTCCAAGGATTTATTTCCCGATGTCATTTAAACGAACCCCCTCAGTAACTGGATAGACCCCACGCGCGGTTGTGCCCGCAGCTAACTTCGTGTTTTGAAATGTTGCGAAAAGTGCTCGGGATAAGGCTAGGGGATGGCCGCGACCGAGTAAGGAGGACAGTTTGACCGACCTGGAGCGCACTGTCAAGATGAAGGATTTTGCAACTATCTGCGTACCACCTCGCGCGTACCTCTCTTCGCGAAACCTTTATTGCACTGTCTCCGTGAAGTTGACCGGAGCCAGCCCGGAAATGCTGGCGGTTATCGTCACGGTTCCGGCCTGCGAGCCGGTGATGTAGGTTACGCTGGCTCGCCCGCTACCATTTGTAACCACGCTGGAACTAGACAGTGTACCTTCATTGTTGTCGTTAAAACTGACCGTGGCGCCGGCGACCAGGTTTCCGTACTGGTCTTTCACGGAAACTACTAGTGGGTTGGGCAGCAGAGTGTTGGGCGGCTCCGACTGATGATTGCCGGAGGCGTAGTTGACGGAGGCTGGGCTGGCGGCGACAGATTGCTCGGTGACGCCGACGCTAAGATTACCAGTCACCGCGTAGATGGTAAGGGGAGAAGCCTTCGTAGGCAGGGTGTAATGGGAAGAGGCCTGGCCGATTGAGTTGGTGTTGACATTTGGCGGATTGAAAATGCCGCCGATACCGTCGTCCGTGAAAGTGATGGGAACGGCGGAGACTGGGTTGTCGTAGGGATCTTTCGCCGAGACCACGATAGGGGCAGGCAGAGTGGTAGCCACAGTGCCTTTTTGGTGTCCGCCGGAAACCAGCACGAGCGAGGCTGGAGGACCTGCGTTAGCAGTCTCTTCAAAGTTTGTGGTTGTGAGGGATGGACTGGAAGCAGTAATCGTGACAACCCCGGGCTTGGTGGGCAAAGTGTATGTATTGGTAGCGATGCCTGCACTATTGGTGATGGCGGTCGGACTGCCAAACGAGCCTCCCGCGGGCGTGGCACTGAATGTGATCGTGGCTCCCTGCACCGGTTGCCCGGTGTAGGAGTTGATTGCCTGGACAGAAAGTGCCACGGGTAAAGCCGTGCCCACATAGGCGGACTGGTTGTTTCCCCCCGTAATCGTCAAGGGTGAGAGCAAGCCATAAACCATGAACTGGTTTTCGCTGGCGACGAAGACTTTTCCGTTGGCAACGGTGGGAGTAACAAAACTCGGAACGAAACCGTCACTTCCACCGGCGGATAGACTGCCAGCGTAGAACTGAGTCTGCAAATTGGTGGCATCGAAGGCGCGGAGCGTTCCCGGGTATTTTCCGGGCCCGCCATTGCCCCAAGTGATCGTCCACAGGATTGCATTGCTAGTGCCGTTGGCTGAGATGGAGGGACTGCCGGATCCTTGATAGGTGGTGGGCGACTGGCTGGTGGGCAAAGCGCTAATCGAGACGCCGTTCGACGAGTCAGTCAAGCTATAGGCAGTAAGCGGGCCGGGCACTTCGGAAAAATAGATGTGGTTATTCCAGTAGCTGGGACCGCCGTAACGGCAAGTGAGAGTGGGCGGGCCTCCCATGCAGCCGCTCAAAAAGGAAGGCGGAGGCACGTCCTGAACGATATTTGTGTTCAGAGTGGCGCTGGTGCAGGTACTGCAGAATCCGCCCATGGCATCGCGATTGATCAGGTAGATTTCCTCGGCCTTACCTGTGGCTATCATGAGGTGCGGGTAAGGTCCGGGCTGCGGGTCGGGCAGCAGAAGAGGACCGACGGAGCTGAGATCGAGATCGTTGGGCTCCAGTTCGGTGCCCCAATTGTACGGAGTGAAGAAATCCTGGTAGACCAAGTCGGGACTCAGCTGCAGAACGCTTAGGGCGAAGTCGGCTCCGCCTAAGTCCTGGTCGAAGACGCCATCAGCGGTTTCGAAGTAAACGTTGTTGAAGCTGTCGCTGGCTGGGCCGGCGCCCGATTGCCAAATCCCGCCATTATTCGTGGTCGGCGAAGTGACGTAAAAGCTAGGCGGCTGGGTGAGACTGAGCGTGTTGAAGCCAAAGACCCATCCGTGATTATTAATTTTCGGAAAACTCTTCAGTCCTTTGCAACCAGTCGAACCCAAGGCTACATAGACCGTGCCGTTGTTCAGAAGAAGGGCCGGGCGGTTCATTTGGTACTGCGGTATGAGGGTGGTTGAACCGGACGGCGGAACGATCAACACGGGGCTGCCGGCTTCATCAATACCGGTGGTGAAATCTACTGCGTGCAAATAGAGAGCCCAAGGCGTGGAGGCGTTGCCGTTGCCCGTCTTAGTCACGAAATAAATAATTCCGCCAACTGGATCGATGACTGGAGTCCCTACGATGCCGGCTCCCGCGGAAGGCGAAATTGCGTAATTGGAGTCCAAACAAACATCGTCGAAGGGCGTAGCCGGACCGTAGTTGTAATACCAGAGTTCCTGTCCGCTATCGGCATCGAAGGCATAGACGCTGTTCGCGAGGGTCGCGATGTACACCACATTATGCGAGGCTCCGCCGATCGTGACGTTAGCAACATAGAGCGGCTGTGCGGCGGCCCAACTATCTAAATTCGCGCTTCCGGAATACAGCCATCCGAACTGGCCCGCGTTCACCTTGGCGGGGGTCAGCAGCGTTTCGTTAAGGTTCTGCCCGGTGCGGGAATTGTCATTGTGATAGGTGGTGACGCTGACTTGAGCCGCGGCGTGACTACCGCTCCACAGGCTGAAGATGACCACCATGGCGAGGACTAGGGTCGACCGAGAGTGCCGAGAAAAGTTTACCCGGGGACCACAGGAAATTACATGAGAGGGGATATCAGTCGTCGGAAAAAGGCATTGCGAAGCCTTGGCCAATTTAGCCACCTCGAAACATAAGTTAGCGGAGTACTCACCAAGGGGGGAGGGAAAGCAAGGCTGAATAATGCCAATGAGTGAAGATTCTGTCAAGTGGCATAACAACCGGTATGAACCTGCAAATGGCCTATTTCTTATTGACAAGGTTGCAGTTTAGGGCGAAACTCCGCTACAGACGCTGATCTTCCGTCAGCAATTGTGCGCCTTGGTATGGCTCATCACCCCATGTGGCGGCCTGATTCCGCAAACCCTGCTCAACCTGATCCGGTTCCGCCTGAAACCGTGACAGAAGCGATTCCGCTTTCGTCAGCTGTGGCCAGGATTGAAAACTCTGCGGCAATCCAGGAATCCGATTTTGCCGAGCTAGCCGCAAAGTTGGCGGCACACGGGGGCGGCAAGATTCCAGTCGAACTCTCGGGGGAGCTGGCGCTGGATATCGTGCTGAACGAAATTGTGGAACACGCCTGCCTGTACACCGGAGCGACTGGGGCTGCGATTGCGCTGGCCCGCGGCGAAGAGATGGTGTGCCGCGCTACCAGTGGAGGGAACGCTCCAGAGTTGGGAAGCCTCCTCGATATGAATTCGGGCCTGTCTGGCGCTTGCGTGCGGAGCCGGCAAATCCAGCGATGTGATGACGCGCTTGCAGATCCCAGTGCTGACGCCGAGGTCTCGCGCCAGTTGGGAGTGCGGTCAGTGGTAGTGCTGCCACTTTTGCAGGATGAGGAACTGATCGGTATTTTCGAGATTTTTTCGCTGCGCCCCGCCGCCTTCAGCGATGGCGATCTGGGGACGCTCGAAGTTTTGGCCGAACGCGCCCTCAAGAACGCGCAGGCCCGCAAGTCTTCGCTGGTTTCGATTGGACTTGCGCCCAACAGTTCGGGGGGCGGCGGGGCAGGGCGTGAACATGCGACGGAAGTGAGCGAGGAACAGGCCGCGTCCGAAGCAGCCGGGGATAACGCGATGGAATACGAATCGCTGACGGCGAAGCTCGCGCTGGGAACCTTAGAAGCGGCAAGCTCACCCCCCCGGCGAGTCGATTGGCTTACGCTTCTGATGAGCGGGGCAATCGTCGCCGTTGCGCTTCTGATGGGAACGGTATTCGCGATGCGTATGGGATGGTTGAAGACGGGCCAGCATCGTGCGCCCCGTGTGGCGACCACCGCGTCGGCATCGTCTGCGCTGGCAACATCCGCCGCTGGGCGGGGAAACCCAAATGCCGGCGCGCCGGGATCGATGACGCCGGCAAACGCGCGGAACAAATCTACCACCGGGCAATCTGGATCGGAGGAAAATGCGCGAGTTCCTGAGGGCAGCCTGCGAGTCTACGAGAATGGCAAAGAAATTTTCCGTATGCCACCTTCGGAGGCGGGCGCCACAGAAGTGCGCCCAGGAGAGAAGGACGCGAACACAGATTCGGGATTGCAGCCGGCCAGCGTCGTCGAGTTATCGCCAGATGCGGCGGAGGGCAGCCTGCTACGGCGAGTGGAGCCAGAATATCCCGAGCAGGCGCTGACGCAGCGCGTTCAGGGACCGGTGTTGCTCGACGTGCACATCAGCCAGGAAGGTGCGGTGCAAGAAATAAAGCTGGTGAGTGGAGAGCCTCTCTTGGCGGAGGCGGCCATCGCGGCGGTGCGGCAATGGCGGTTCAAGCCGCAGACGGTGAACGGCCAGGCAGTTGAAATGGAGACCAGGATCACTCTGAAGTTCACGCTTCCAACCAATTAGCAGCAGCGAATTAGCAGCAGTTCGCTCGCGCCAAGTAGCAAGATCTTGCAGAGAAATCGGAGCGTCTTCCCAGAATGGCGGGCGATGTTGCAGAAATTTGCATAAATTTTGTAACCAAAAAATAATCTTGTGCTCGAACGCAACAATTGAGCGATGATGAGGTTCACAAGGCGGGGACGTGCTGCAAGCTCTTGCCGAAAGTTTTATCTTCCGCACGCGTTTTGCCCCGCGTAGCGAAAGCCCCCAGTAGTAAACCGGAGAGAACACAATGTATTTGGTGCGTCGGTACGCCGCTCACGTCAACCTTCGTCACATTCGAATCTTCAATGCAATTGTCTGGGGAGCGATTCTTTCGCTTTCTATTTCTATAGCCGCATATGCGCAGAGCGGGGTCAACATCACCACGTATCACAACGACAATTTGCGCAGCGGACAGAATTTGCATGAAACGACGCTCACTCCAGCGCTGGTGCAAATGAACACTTTCGGAAAATTGTTTTCGCAACCGGTCGACGGCCAGATTTACGCGGAGCCGCTGGTCCTGGCCAATCTGGAAATTCCCGGCAAAGGGCTGCACACCGTTGTTTTTGTCGCTACGGAAAACGACAGCGTGTTTGCCCTTGACGGGAATAGCAATACGGGGATCAACGCTACTCCGCTGTGGCAGGTGAGCTTCATTAATCCGGCAAAGGGAATCACGACCGTCCCCAGCGGGGATTTGGGAACGGATGCAATTTATCCGCAGGTCGGCATCACGGGAACGCCGGTGATTGATCCGAATAATCAAACCTTGTATGTGGTGGCGGCCACCAAAGAGAACGGCGTTTACTTTCAAAGGCTGCATGCGCTGAGTGTGACTACCGGCGCGGAACAATTTGGCGGACCGGTGGTGATTGCGGCGACGGTGAAGGGAACTGGTTCGGGATCTTCGGGGGGCAAGCTTTCCTTCGATCCTTTCCGATCGAATCAGCGGCCGGGGCTATTGCTCTTGAATGGCGGCATTTACATCGCATGGTCCTCGCACGGTCTGGAAAATCAATTTACCTATCACGGATGGGTGATCGGATATAACGAAAACACCTTGAAGCAAATATCGGCCTACTGCCTAACGGCCAATGGGGATCAAGGTGGAATTTGGCAGAGCGGCGATGGGCTGACTGCCGATACGCTCGGCAATATTTTCTTCATGAGCGGGAATGGGACGTTCGACGCCAATACCGGCGGCCAGGATTACGGCATGAGCTACGTGAAGATGTCTACCAAAGGCGGCTTGAGCGTAGCCGATTACTTCACGCCGTATAACGAGGCCGAAGAAAGTAATGAAGATCTGGATCTGGGTTCAGGGGGAGCGATACTACTTCCGTATTTGACCGGAGCGACGTATCCGTATCTGGCGGTCGGTGCCGGGAAAGACGGAACCATGTACGTGGTGAACCGAAACGACATGGGCCATTTTAATGCGTCGGGAAACCAGCAAATCCTGGAGTCGATTGCAAACGCGTTTGCCGGCCACGGGCTGTACAGCACTCCGGCGTACTCGCAAGGGTATCTGTATTTCTGGGCTCCGTTTGATGTGTTGCGCATTTTTCAAGTAGAGAACGGTCTGATTTCGACGACGCCGGTTGCGACCGGCGCCATGACGTTTGGTTCTCCGGGAGCGACACCGGTGGTTTCGTCGAATAACGGATCGAATGGGATCGTGTGGGCGATTCAACCGGACGGATATGCGACGGGTGCGCCCGCAGTGCTGTATGCGCTCAACGCCACGACGGCTGCCCAGCTCTACAACAGCACGCAGGCGGGAACGCGCGATACCGCGGGGCCGGCCATTAAATTCACGCCGCCAACCGTGGCGAATGGCAAAGTGTACGTTCCGACCGCCAGCGAACTGGACGTCTATGGCTTGCTGCCTTAGGGGGCGGACGATAGAGACTTTGGTTATGGGTGCTTTTGGCCTCTTGCTTGCGATTTGTACGTGCGGGTAATATCACTCTCACTCCGACTGCATCGCTGTGGGATGGCATGTTTCGGATTGTTAATTCGTGACCGGTATCTCCCCCCAACAAAAAGACCCAGCATTGTAGTAACTGCGACGCGTGCAGCTGTGAAATTTGGCTTTCGCGCCGAAAGGCAGATGCCGGGTAACCTGTTTCCGGATTCGTGTTTTACCTGGGCAGCAACCCACGCGAGTCGCAGGCAGGCGAAGGCATAAAACAAACATGAATCGTTTCCACCTTCGTCAAGCAAGCGGGCCCGATAACTGGTGCGTAGTGAACCCATTCCCCAAAATTTTGAGCGGAGGTAGTTTGTGAAATTGAATCGCAGCGGCTGTTCCAATGTGCATCCGCAGGTCTTTGTGAGCCTGGTGGCTTTATTTGCCGTCTGCCTGGCGTTTTCGCCAGTTGCGGCACAGGCCCAGACCTACACGCCCAACGACATTTACACCGTTGTTGGCGGCGGCCTGCCTCCGTCCACGCCACTAACGGCCGACCTGCCGGGAGCCAGCGCAGCCATTGAGAATTCTTCCGGCGACGTCTTCATTGCCGCGCCCGACTCCGCCTATGTGTTTGAGTTGAGTTCTACCGGTGTGCTGAGCACCTACGCAGGTCTTGGCTACGGCGGTCATAGTCCCGACAATAAGGCGGCTAACAAGTCTACGATTTACGCGGTGACTGGCCTAGCCTTTGATAGCAGCGGCAATGTTTATTTCGCCGATGCGGCGGGCTCGCGTATTAGGGAAGTAATTTACGCGACGGGCATTATCCAGACTGTGGCCGGAAACGGCGACAAGTGCGATCACGCTGAAAAGTGCGGTGACGGCGGATTGGCGATCGACGCCAATCTGAATCTGCCGGAATCGGTGGCCATCGATGCCAACGGCAACCTCTATATCGCCGATGCCGGCGACAACCGGATCCGCTTCGTCAACATGACCGCGAGCACCATCACGATCGATGGCATCAGCGTTCCTTCGAAGTATATCGTGAGCATCGCAGGCCTGGTAAACGACATCACGGGATGCTCTAATTCGCAAACGGCTTGCGGCGATGGTGGAGCGGCGACCTCGGCCTACCTGAACTTACCTTACGGCGTGGCGCTGGACGCGGCCAAGAACGTTTACATTGCGGACACTGACGACCAGAAGATCCGCGTGGTGAACACTCAGGCCAGCACCATAACCATTTTGGGGACGTCTATTGCTGCGGGAGACATTGAAACTGTCGTGGGCAACGGCATTGCCTGTACGAATCCTGTGAGTAATTGCGGCGATGGAAAACCTCTCACCTCTGCGGAAGTTACTCACCCCGAAGGTATTTTTGTCGATCCTTCGAATAACGTTTACATCGCGGATACTGGTGATAGCCGCGTTCGCAAGGTTACGGCGGGGACCAGCCCCTCGATCAACACGGTGGTGAACTCCGCAGGAACGGCGGGATTCTCAGGGGATGGTGGTCCAGCGACCGGCGCGCAACTCGACTTACCGGGCGGCATCTGGGTTGACTCGTCAGGCAACTATTTCGTCTCGGATAGCGGTAATGCGCGAATTCGAGTGGTGAATAACCAGACCACCACGATCACGGTGGGTGGAACTCTGATTCTACCTAATGGCGATATTCAGACCATCGCTGGCGGTGGCAGCGAGGTTCCGGCGAGCGGATCCCCGACGGGCGCGACTCTCGCGCTGCCCTGGGATGTAGTGGAATATGGCGGCAATCTTTACATCGTGGATCAGGGCAACAACCGGATCCTCGAAGTAACGAACCCCACCAAGAGTACGGCGCAGATCTCGGTATATGCGGGCAACGGCAGTACCGGCTCCTGCTCCGTGCAGACTCCGCCGCTACCCGCCCTGTGCACGGGCGACGGGGGCTTGGCCACCGCGGCTTCGTTGAATGGGCCCAGCTCGGTTGCATTCGATGCCAGCGGCAACATGTACATCGCCGATTCCAACAACATGGTGATTCGCGAGGTGAACGGAACCACTCATGACATCAGCACCGTAGTTGGCAGTGGCGCTTCCTGCTACCCAACCACGGGGTCTTGCGGAAATGGCGGCGTGGCAACTTCGGCAAGCTTCTCGTTCCCATTGAATGTCACATTCGACACTGCCGGCAATCTTTACATCAGTGACTGGCAGGGTTACAAAATCCGCAAGGTGGTTCCTTCCGGCGGCAGCATTGCCAACGGAACGATTAGCACGATTGCCGGAACCGGCGTATCAGGTTCCAAGGGAAATGGCGGACCGGCTACCAGCGCAAACCTGAATCACCCTGCGGGTCTGGTGGTCGATAGCTCCAGCAACGTTTACATCTCTGACCAATACAACAATGAGATTCGCCAGGTGGTGCAATCGCCGAACGCCTCTACTTGCAGCCAAACCATCGGCGATATCTGCCAGTGGGCGTTGAATGGAGACGCGAAGCTATCGGGAGACGGGCTTCCAGCGGGTCAGGCTAGCATGTGGAACCCGCTGGAGTTGGCCATCGATCCGTCGAACAACGTCTACATTTCCGGCGGCAACAACAACGTGGTGCAGCGCATTAGCGCCGTGACCGATATCTTCAGTAATGTTGCGGGCAGCGCTACAAATTCCATTCAGGGCGGTTACAGCGGAGATAAAGGTCCTGCAATCAACGCCAAGATGGCGAACCTGGGAGCATGGGTGGATGCCAACAGCAATCTGTACATCGCTGACGGCGGCAACAACCGCATCCGCTATGTTCCGCTGGCGCCCGCAGCTACCTACACTCCGACCACACTGGCCCTTGGTCAATGGGCGTTGGGTGCAACCGGCAGTTCGCAGCCGGTGACGTTAAACAGCACCGGTGGCGAGGATCTGAGCCTGACCGGGATCACCTTCTCCGGCACGAACATGGGTGACTTTTCGGAGACCACTACTTGCGGAACAAGCTTCCCGGCGACGATCTCGCCGGATGACGCTTGCACCATCAATGTGAGCCTGACTCCGAGCGTGTATGGCCCGGAATCGGCTACCATGCACATTAACGATAACGCGACCGGCGGCTCGCAAACTGTGACGTTGACCGGGTCGGGTCCGAACTTCAGCATGTCAGCTTCACCCAACACGCTGAGCGTGGCTCCTGGGGGGACGGGAACTTCAACCATCTCACTGACACCAGAAGCAAAGTTTCAGCAAACTGTTGCGGTGAGTTACACGGGCTGTCCGCCGAGCTCGACGTGCACGCTCACTCCGACGAGCGTATACGTGCCCGGAGGAGTCGCGGGAACCACGACATTGTCGATAGTCACGACGACGGGCACGGGGGCGGGAACTTACACCATAACCGTCACGGGGGTGTTTGCTCCGCTGTCCAACTCGACCACGGTCACGCTCACGGTGCAGTAGGATGAAAACGGAGCGTTATCGCAGGCCGAGAAACGGCTGAACGCATTGTGAGGCGGACTCCAATGGAGTCCGCTTTTTATTTTTTTTTGGTGTTGAGATATTGAAATCCGCGTCAATTTTGTGGAGTGGGCGCTGTCAGCAGGGTACGAAGATTTTAAATTGCCGCGTAAATAAGCATAGAATCTTAGCCGTTCTGTGGATCTAGCAGTTCAGTTGTACTTAACTTCTGCAGCCTTGGCAGCGCCGGCAAAGTCGGGACTGTTGGGCCGTCCGAATGTTGCTGGCTATTTCTGGGGGAATCAATGCGCATCAACTCCTTCCTGGTATCGCTCACGTTACTGGCCGTATCTCTTGGCTGGCTCACACCCGCCGCGCAAGGCCAGGGTTTCACCGGCGTGTTCACGCAGCACAATGACAATGCGCGCACCGGCCAAAACCTGAACGAAACCGTTCTCACCACGACGAACGTGACCTCCAGCAAGTTCGGAAGGATATTTTCTTATCCTGTCGACGGCCAGGTGTACGCCCAGCCGCTTTACGTGCCGAATGTCACGATTCCGAACCAGGGCGTGCACAACGTTTTGTACGTGGCAACGGAAAACGACACCCTGTACGCCTTTGATGCCGACGGGTTGACGCCGAACATCCTGTGGCGGCTGAGTTTCATCAATCCTTCTAGCGGTATCACGACCATCAACTGCATTGCGACAGGGATCGTCTGCAATGTTTACCCCATCACAGGAATAACTTCGACTCCCGTGATCGACCCCACCAGCAATACGATTTATCTTCTGGTACGGACCCAGGAAAACAATAATTCGGTGCAGCGTCTTCACGCTTTGGATATCACGACGGGCGCTGAGAAGTTTGGCGGGCCGGTCGAGATCACGGCGGTGGTGAATGGCACCGGAACTGGAACTTCGCGGGGAAAAATTCAGTTCGATGCGCTCCATGACAATCAGCGCACCGCATTGCTACTGGCGAACGGCAATATTTATATCGGATGGGCGGGGCAGGCACATGGCTGGTTCATGGCCTATAACGCGCAGACGCTGGCGCAAGTAGCCGTCATGAACACGACTCCGAACGGAACTCTGGGCGGCGTCTGGCAAGCGGGCAACGGCCCGGCGCTGGATTCGTTGGGCAACATTTATTTTGCTACCGGAGATGGAACATTCGACGCAAACACGGGCGGTGTCGACTACGGCGATACTTTGCTGAAGCTGAATGCCGACCTGACTGTGCTCGATTATTTCACTCCCATGGACCAGGCGTGCCGTCTGCTGCCAAACGATTTGGACTTGGGATCGGGCGGGCCGCTGATTTTTCCTGCCCAGAGCGGTTCCTATCCAGACGAGATCATTGAATCCGGCAAGGGCGGGTCGCCATGTGATTTGTTCGGCAGCACCTATGCGGTTCCCATCTATCTCGTGAATCGCGACGACATGGGGGGATACGATCCGAATCAAGATCAGGATATTCAGACCATCGAAGGGACGGTTCACGGTTACTGGGGCAGTCCGACTTATTGGCAGAGTCCCACGGCTCAATATGTCTATTACTCGGGGATGACCAGCGAGGCCGGGAGCGGGGATTATCTCAAGCAGTACTCGATCACGAATGGACTAGTGTCGACGGCGCCGGTGGAACAGACACCGAATCTTTTCCCGGTGGGAAGTACACCATCCATTTCGGCCAACGGAACCAGCAACGGTATTTTGTGGACGGTGGAACGCAAAGACATCCTTTCGGCCTCGCCGGGTACTCATCCGGCGGTTCTCTACGCTTACGAGGCCGCGAATGTATCAAAGCTGCTCTACGACAGTGCGCAAGCGAAAGAACTTAGGGATCAGCCCGGCTGCGCCAACAAATTTGTTACGCCCACCATCGCGAACGGGAAGGTCTATGTGGGAACGCAGAATGAGTTGGACGTTTATGGGATACTGCCGACCACGCAAACCACTCCGGTGGCCACTATTTCAGCTCCTTGCATTAACTTTGCCGCCCAAACCGTGGGCAAGAAAAGTCCGCCGGCCACTACAACATTGAGCAATCTCGGTCCCGGCAATCTGACCATCAACAGCATCGCGCTAACGGGTTACAATCCGACCGAATTCACGGAAACCAATACCTGCGGCGCATCGCTGGCGCCGGGGACCTCGTGTACCATCAGCATTACGTTTACGGCGTCGGTAGGGAAGATACCGCAGATCGTAGACGTGGCCATCAGCGACAACGCGGCGGGTGGTGGGACAAATGTGTTCGTAATCGGAGTCGCAACCAAAACGGCTCGCTGAATGCTGAATAATGACGAGAGTGATTCGAGCGCATGCGAGGTCACGTTCAACCTGCTGGCGACTCTGAAGCCCATAACACATGACTCAATCCGTTCTGCGGCTTAGAGTTCTCATTCTCATTTTGCCTGTACTAATGGGTGCTTCTGCCGCGCGCTCCCAAGCTCACCGCGGGGCTGGCGTTTCGCCCGCGAAGCCGGCTCCAACGACCTTCACTGAGATAACTTCTCAGGTGCACATCTCGTTACCGCCGATCAGCCTGCCATCCAGTGCTTTCACGCTTCCGATTCCGATCCGATCGGAAGAGTATTCGCTTGACTATGCACGCCGCAACCTGGTCCCTGCGGTGGGCGGATCCATTGTGGTCGGCGATTTTGATGGAGATGGTCATCCTGACCTTTATGTGATTGTTCCGGGGGGATCGAATCATCTTCTTAAGAACCGCGCTGATGGGACGTTCGTTGACGTTACGGACAAGGCGAAGGTGGCTGGCACCGGCGCGGATCTCGGAGGGGCTTTTGGCGACTTCGACAAAAGCGGCAGGCCCAGCCTATTTGTTGCAGGGCTGGGCAAAGTGGCGCTTTATCGCAACAACGGAGACGGGAGTTTCACCGACATCACCGAGAAATCTGGACTCAAACTGAAACCGGGAGAGCTGGCTACGTCGGTTCTTTTGTTCGACGCGGACAACGACGGCTTTCTCGATCTATTAGTTACGGTCTACACGGATTTGAGCGTACCGCCGGCGAAGAAATCGTTTACTTTCCCCAATGATTTTGCGGGCGCGAACAGTCGTCTTTACCGGAATCAGCACGACGGAACATTCAAAGACATCACGGAGGCAGCGGGCCTGAATTCGAATCCCGGGCGGACGCAGAAGGCAATAGCGGCTGATTTCAATCACAGCGGCCGCATGGATCTTCTGCTTCTCCGCGACAACAAACCGCCCGTCCTCTACCGGAATCAGGGGCGAGGCGAGTTTGAAGATCAGACCTGGGATGCGGGCACGGAGATTTGGAAGTACGCGTACATGGATGCGCAGACCAGCGACTTCAATCATGATGGCAAGACTGATATCGTCTTGTGGTCCACCGTCGGTAACGAAGTGCTATTGAATCAGGGCAACGGAAAGTTTAAGCCGGATGAATCACTCCCGCTCGTATATGCGGCGAATCGTGCCTTCGGATTTCACGGATTGGCTGTGGACTTTAGCGGAGACGGCAACGACGACTTGCTCACAGTCGACAACAAGAGCAACTGGCATTTCATCGTCAACCATGCGGGGAAGTTTGAGGAAGCGCCCTTCGCGCTGTCCCAAGAAACTTCTGCAACCTCAGTAGCGAAACCGGGAGAAGGGCCATCGCCGTTCTTTGCTTTTGTGACGGCTGCGCGGCTTCTGAGTTCCGGCAAGCTTGATCTTGTCGCGCTAACCATGGATGGGCGAGTTGAGATATTCGAAGAGCAACCGAGTCGAGCCATGGGCGCCAAGTCGCGTCTCAATGCGAAATAGACGGCGGCCCAAGTGCTACCATTAAAACTTACCTGGCAAATTCTCTAAATGGTTTTTGGAGGCGTCCCGATATGCGCTCTGGTTGGCTGATCTTCTTCATGGCGATCTGTTTGCTATTCGGCGTTCTGGTTTGGGGACAAACGAAACCGGCGACCGGGCCGCCCGCCACAACTCCAGCCGCGGCAGCGGATGACGATGATGATCGACCCGTGCCTCCACCGCCCTCTGCCGCTGCGGTGCCCGCCGACGCACCGGTGTTGACTGTCAAGGGGCTATGCCCGGGGGATTCGGCAAAGCCAGGCGAGTCCGCCGCCGGATGCCAAACGATAATTACCCGCGCCGAGTTCGAGAAAATCGCACGCTCCATTCAGCCCAGCCTCTCGCCTGTGATCAAGCGCCAGTTGATGAATTTGTATCCTCGACTTCTCATCATGACGCACGAGGCGGAGGTGCGAGGCTTGGACAAGGAAGAGTATTTTCAGCAGATGTTGGCGTACGCTCGGATGCAAATATTAACTCAGCAACTCACCCGCCGCGTGCAACAGGAGGCGGCGAAGGTTCCGGAGCAGGATACTGCTGACTACTACGGGAAGAATCCAGAGAGTTTCAAGGAATATAACTTGGAGCGCATTTACATCCCGCGCCTGAAGCAGGAACCGCCGCCCAGCGCCAAGCTCAGCGAGGAAGCCGAAAAAGAGCGGCAAAAAAACGCGGAAGACGCGATGACGAAACTGGCGGAAGCGCTGCGCGTGCGAGCCGCAAACGGGGAAGAGTTTGCTGTGCTGCAGAAAGAGGCGTATCAATCGGCGGGAATGAAGAGCAATCCGCCTAACGCCACGATGGGAAAAATCCGCCGGACAGGCTTGCCGCCGGGTCATGACGCTGTGTTCAATCTGAAAGCGAGCGAGGTATCGGAGGTGTTAACCGATTCTGGTGGTCATTACATCTACAAACTGGACGCTATCGGCATGGAAAGTTTGGCCGATGCAAAAGACGAGATTCACAACATACTGCAAGGCCTGAGGATGAAGGAATTCATGGCCAAGATCCAGGGACCATTCTCAACTGAGGTGAATGATGCCTACTTTGCAAATGCGCCAGCGGTAGGGCCTGCTGGCGCCCCGGCGAATGCGGTTACGCCAAAGTAGCAACTCCATTGTTTGGTTAGGTTTATGGACGATCTTCTTATTGGTTGGTTTAGCGTGAAAGGAATAAGGTCAGAAACGCATTCTTGACCGGATGGAGACTTTCGTCACTAGGGCTTTTGGCCTCTTGCAGTAAATTGCAATGTTCCGTAGTCTCTACCTACATCGGTGGCACCTTACGGTTGCCACTCGGACCGCAACGAATAAGTTTAGGCTGTAACTCCCCCCAATTATTAACGACGGCAGTGGGCCGTCTTGGACCGCGTATCCGAAAACGGCTACGGGAGGCGGAGCTTTATCTGGGGTTCCGGTTGGACAATTCTTGCGGGGTCACGGAATGTGACTCAGAGGGCGGAGCTACGACAAGCACTCAGATTTCGGACTATCCAGGGATGAGCGTTGGGAAGCCACCTACTCAGATGGATTGGTACGCCATACAGACTCGTTCGCGTCATGAAAAGATGGTAGTCCAGCAACTGCAGAACCAGGGCATCATCACATTTCTGCCGCTTTCAAGCCAAGTGCGCGACTGGAGCGACCGGCAAAAAGTGGTGGAATTTCCCTTGTTCCCCGGCTACGCTTTTGTCCGGTTGGTATATGGGCCGGAAGAACGGCTCCGGGTGCTGCGCACCGAAGGCGTGGTTAATTTTGTGGGAACCTCCGGGCAGGGAATTGCGATTCCTGAAAAACAGATTGAGCATGTGCAAACTCTTTTGGCGAGTAAAGTTCCATTCGAAAGTTATCCCTTTCTGAAAGCGGGCCAGCGGGTGCGAATCCGTGGCGGAGCGCTGAATGGAACGGAAGGAATCCTGGTGCGGCAGGATGCGGATCGCATGCTGGTAATTTCCGTGGATCTGATTCAACGATCCCTGTCGATTCGTCTGCAAGGATATGAAGTGGAAGCCGTATAGTTTTGGCCGCCACCTCCCAGCGGCTGCATTTTCGAACTTTCTGTGTACTCTCTCCCGAACCCAGTGAGGCATGAAGCGGAACAGCTATCTGGCCGTCCGTGCTCACTGACCATTACTGAGTGGTGAACTGTGTGAGGCAAAATCATGAATGAAATGCAAATGAAGAACGACAATGCGGAGACAATGAACGAAACTGAGGCTGCGGAATCGGTGGGGTCTCTCGCCGTGGTAGGGCGTGAGTCCGCGCCATCGGCGGCCAAGGTTACGCTGCGTACGCTCCGAGCAGAGACTGAAATGCAAGCCATCAGTCAAGCCCTGGCGCAAACCGGTTGGAATCGCAAGCGCGCGGCGCAATTGCTGAGCATCAGCTACCGGGGATTGCTCTACAAGATTCGGCAGCACAACATCACGAAGGACCAAAGCATATC
Organism: uncultured Acidobacteriaceae bacterium; assembly: GCA_963818865.1. Lineage (GTDB taxonomy): Bacteria > Acidobacteriota > Terriglobia > Terriglobales > Acidobacteriaceae > Sulfotelmatobacter. The sequence goes on along the minus strand of CAWFTQ010000004.1, from coordinate 199,339 downwards.
GGGAGTTCCCAAACGGGCGAAGATGGCGGATACTTTGAACTGGGAATCTTCCGGTCTTGCCGTCGCCGGTGGCGGAGTTCCGAGTAAAGATTGATCGCAGGGCGAAGTTCGGATCGCCCGCGCCTGAAGCTGAGCATTGGTTGCGGCCGGTCATGGTTGAACTTTGGCCGACAGGATCTGGAATTGCCGGAATCAGATGTCGTGTGGGTTTACTGGGCGCTAGAACTACTTGGGGGAAACAATTCATGAGTCGTAATTTCGAGCTGTTACAAAAGATCGGCAGGGAACAGTCCCTCTACGCCACTACTGCCGAAGAGCCTGTGCAGGAGATGGAGCCGCCTCCCGTTGTAGTTCCCGTTGGCTCACGTTTGGAGATTGAAGGGGCCGAACTCGAGGAAATTACGAAGGTAGTGCAACGAGTATTCTTGCTGCCGGGAAACGATGCACCGCGGACTGTGGTGTTCGCCGCCACGGAGCCAGAAAATGGTTGCAGTTGGGTGTGTGCGCGGGTTGCGGAAGTGCTGGCCGGTCAGGTCTCTGGCACGGTTTGCCTGGTGGATGCGAACCTGCGAAGTCCAGGATTAAATGCGCAATTTGGCACGGAGAATGCGTATGGGCTGACCGATGCGCTGCGCAAGCGAGAGCCGATTCGGAGCTTTGCGCAGCCGCTGTCTTGTCCGAGGTTGTGGCTGGTCAGCTCTGGCTCGGCCGCCGAAGATGGGCAAAGCTTACTATCGTCGGAGCGGATGCGCCAGAGGATGACGGAACTCAGGTCGGAATTCGACTATGTCTTGATCGATACGCCGGCGATCAGTTCGAGCCATGACGCCACCGTGCTGGGGGCCGTTACAGACGGCCTGGTGCTGGTGCTGAAAGCGAACAGTTCGCGGCGGGAGAGCGCGCGGGGTGCGATGCACGATCTGCGGGCGGCCAAGGTGCGGGTGCTGGGCGCGGTTTTGAACCAGAGGACCTTCCCCATTCCGCAATCCATTTACGACAAGCTCTAAGGTAGGAAACTGGGATTGATCCGCTGCGGCGCGATTGGCAGTCGGCTGACGGGTTTGATAGAAGTTTTAAGAATTTTAAGGACTAAATAAAATGTTCGACAATCTGCGCGCAGATTTCCAGGCAGCCATGGGTCACCGAAAGCTGGAGCGGGGGCTGTGGCGCGTGCTGCTGCGCATCGAGACGCCGGCCATTGTGTGCTACCGCTATTCCCATTGGGTATTGCATGTGCGTATCCCCGTGATCCGGCAATTGCTTTTGATCCCAGCCCTGTTCTGGCAGCGGTTTAACCAGATGTTTTTTGGCATTTTTATTTCTCCGGACGCAGAAATCGGTCCGGGCATGATCATTCATACGCCCTACGGAATATTCATCCCGCCGGTGAAGATTGGCGCCAACTGTACGTTTACCTCGGGTGTGCTGATCGGTTCCGGTTGCCGCAGCGTGGGTGACAACGTTTACTTTGGCGCGGGCTGCAAGATTATTGGGGACGCTAAGATTGGAAACAACGTGGTGGTCGTTGCCAACAGCGTAGTGCTGACGGACGTGCCGGACAACACGACGATCATGGGAGTGCCTGCCCGAATCAAGCTGCCGGGAGGCAAACCCAAGAAGTTTGCCTGGAGAGCGATCCAGCCGGGACAAAAGACCGGTGAACCGACAAACGGCCAGGGCAATGGCGTGAAAAATAATTCGCAGCACGAGAACAAGAGTGAAGCCTCGGACCAACAGACTCCGGGTCCAAAAGCTCGCGCGTAAGCGGGGAAGAGAGAAAGAACATTGGATTTTTCCTGGAGTGAAGAGCAGGCAGCATTTCGCAAGGAAGTAATTCGGTTCGCGAAGGAAGAGTTAAACGATGATGTCGCCAAGCGGGACCGCGACGAGGAGTTTCCCTTTGACTTCTGGAAGAAATGCGCTGCGTTTGGAATTCAGGGATTGCCGGTTCCGCCAGAATATGGCGGTGGCGGCGCCGACACGCTGACCACGGTCTGCGCTTTGGAAGCGCTGGGGTACGGCTGCAAAGACAACGGATTCCTGTTCTCCTTGAACGCGCACATGTGGACAACGGAGATTCCGTTGATGGCATTCGGCACCGAAGAGCAGAAACGCCGGTACTTGCCGAAGTTGATCAGCGGGGAATGGATCGGGCTGCACTGCATGACCGAACCCGGTTCGGGTTCGGACGCCTACAGCCTGAAGACTCGGGCGGAACGCAAGGGCGACCGCTATGTGATCAATGGCAGCAAGACGTTCATCACCAACACGATCTACGGCGATCTTTTTATTGTGTTCGCGAATGTGGATCCGGCGAAGGGCGCGAACGGAGTTACCGGATTTCTGATCGAGAAGGGCACGCCGGGTTTGGTGGTCGGGCAGAAGTTGCACAAGATGGGATTGCGCACCTCGCCCATGTCAGAAGTTGCGCTGGTGGATTGTGAAGTGCCAGCGGAAAATATTCTGGGCAAAGAGGGCAGCGGCCAGGCCATCTTCACGCATTCGATGGAGTGGGAGCGCACCTGCATTCTGGCCAGCCATCTTGGAATGATGCAACGGCTGCAGGAAACCTGCGTGAAGTACGCGCGAGAACGGCGGCAGTTCGGCGAGCCGATCGGAAAATATTCCGCCATCGGCAACAAGATCGCCGACATGGAAGTCCGCCTTGAAACCGGCCGTTTGCTGGTTTACAAAGCAGCGTGGCTGAAGAGTCAGGGGCGGCATGCTCTGCGCGAGGCTTCCATGGCTAAACTTTACGTGAGTGAAGCCTGCGTACAGAGTTGCCTCGATGCGATCCAGATCCACGGCGGTTACGGCTATATGACCGAGTACGAAATGGAGCGCGATCTGCGGGACGCAATTTCCGGCAAGCTGTACTCGGGAACATCGGAGATTCAGAGAGTGATCATCGCTGGCTTTCACGGCCTCTAAGAATTTGCAACATCCCCCGAATCCTTGCACCTAGGACGGACATGGCATACATACTGCAACAGCTTTTGACCAAGAGCGCGGCGCGCTATCCCGAGAAGACGGCGGTGTGGGCGCGGGGCCGGAGCATCACCTACCGGGAACTCGACGAGCGTTCCAATCAGTTGGCGCATTTATTGCGGCAGCACGGAATCAAGAAGGGCGACCGCGTGGGATTGTATTTTCCCAAGTGCGTCGAGTCGGTGATCTCGATGCTGGGGGTAGTGAAGGCGGGCGCGGTTTATGTACCGCTTGACCCGCAAGCGCCGGCGGACCGCGTGGGCTACATCATCGGTAATTGCGGCATTCGCGCGTTGATCACGAAAGAGGATAAGCGCCGCGGACTGGACGAATCTACGCTGGCATCGCTGGAGTTTTGCGTGATGACCGAGGACGCCGCGAAATCCAGCAACGGAACAAAAATAATTCCGTGGTCGATGTTGGGCGAATTTCCCGGAACAGACGCGCCGAAGGTTGTTCTCACCGAGACTGACTTAGCCTACATACTTTATACGTCGGGATCGACGGGGCGGCCCAAGGGCGTGATGCTGTCGCATCAGAATGCACTCACGTTTGTGGAATGGTGCGCTGCGACATTCAACATTACCAGCGAAGACCGGCTCTCCAATCATGCGCCGCTGCACTTCGACCTTTCCGTGTTCGATGTTTACAACGCGCTGGAAGCCGGGGCCACGGTATTTTTGATCACCGAAGATCTGGCTTTGTTCCCGTCGCGACTGGCCAGCTTTATTGAGACGCAGGGGATAACGGTTTGGTACTCGGTTCCTTCGGCGCTGACGCTGTTGCTTCTGCATGCGAATTTGAATGCGGAAAAACTGGCGCGCTTGCGGCTGATTCTGTTTGCGGGCGAAGTCTTCCCTATGAAGTACTTGCGGCAACTGGCCGATCTGCTGCCGCACGTCGAATTACAGAATCTTTACGGTCCCACGGAAACCAACGTGTGCACATACTACGAGGTGGAGCGGGAGCGGCTCGTCAGCCTGGAGAAATTGCCCATTGGGATTGCATGCGAAAACACAGAGGTGTTCGCGGTCAACGATCAGGATGAAATCGTCACCCAGCCGGGTGGAACCGGAGAACTCTACGTGCGCGGACCGGCGGTGACGTACGGGTACTGGGCCGATGCGGAGAAGACCGCGAAGATGGTCGTTCCCAACCGATTTCAGAAAAACTTCGAAGAAAAGATTTACCGCACCGGAGATCTGGTGCAGTTGGCCGAGGACGGCAACTATTATTTTCTAGGACGCCGCGACAGCATGATCAAGAGCCGCGGTTACCGCATCGAACTGGGCGAGATTGAAAGCGCTCTGCTCAGTCACGAGGCGGTGAGAGAAGCAGTGGCGGTTGCCATACCCGATGATATTGTCAGCAACCGCATCGTGGCGGTGATCGCGACGCACGACGGCATCATCATCAAGGCATCGGAGCTGCAACAGCACTGTGGCAGCCGAATCCCGAAATATATGATCCCGGAGCTGATCGAGTTCCGCGACAGCTTGCCCAAAACTTCAACCGGAAAAGTAGACCGCGTGCAACTCACGCAGGAAAGTGTTCGCGCGGCCAACCAGCCCGCATCGGAAGTAGTTTCGCAGTAACGGATTTCGATTTCATAAGAAGACAAATACCAGGAGGAACCGCTCGCAATGTCCACCGTAAACCAAACACCCGTAACTCAGGCTCCAGTTCTCAAGGATCAAATTCGCGAATTCATTATGGAGAATCTGGCGCACGCCAAAGGCATTACTTCGTTTACCGACGATGAATCGCTGATGGAGAGTGGAGTCATCGACTCGCTCGGAATTTTCCGGCTGGTTTCTTTCCTGGAAGAGGAGTTGCGAGTCCGAGTCAGCGACGAAGAGATCAATGCTGAGACGCTTAAGAGTGTAAACTCGATCGAACAGCTGGTTCTCAGCAAAAAGAAATAGCAACTCGACCTGGTCGTTTGGCGAGGACAGGCGGCTCCCCCAGCCTCCGCGCTGCAAAAAGGAAGCGAACAGACTTCCGCACGCAAGTCATGCCGGTTCCGTTGTTCATCGGCATGGCCCTGGGTCCTGTTAAATCTTACTTGCCAACGAGAGTGCGCTTTGAAAATAGAGACACATCTGGCTGAACCCCACGCAGCAGCCCCCGCTGCGATGCCGCAGTGGATCTCCGTCCCGCAGTTGGTAGCGCAACAAGCGGCTGCCCATCCTGAGGCAGTGGCTGTGGTATCAAGTTCGCAACGCTTGACTTATGCGGAACTGGATCGCAGTGCCAACCAACTCGCCCATTATCTGAGAGCCACTGGTGTGGGTGAGGAGCATGTGGTCGGATTGCATCTGGAGAGATCGCCTGCATCAGTGATTAGCGCTCTGGCTGTGCTGAAGGCGGGTGCAGCGTATCTGCCGCTCGATCCATCGCTGCCGGCGGAACGGCTGCGCTACATGCTGACGGATGCAAACGTGTCAGTGGTGATGAGCCAGGGCGCAAACGCCGAGTTGCTGCCAAAGCACACGTGGTCGGTGCTGGATTGGGAGCGCTTGCATCCTTTGCTGGACGGCTATCCTTCGGACTATCCACGGAGCGTGGTTACTGCCGAGAGTCTGGCGTATGTGATTTACACTTCCGGATCGACGGGCCAGCCGAAGGGGGTTGAGGCCACGCATGGTGGGCTTCGCAACCTGATCGATTGGCACATCCGGGCGTTCGAGGTGACTGCGGCGGACCGCGCCAGCTTGCAGGCAGTAGTCGGTTTCGACGCCGCGGTCTGGGAGTTGTGGCCTTATCTGGCGGCTGGAGCCAGCGTGCACATTCCACAGGGATCGGTGCGCAGCAATCCCGACGCGATTCGCGAATGGCTGCTGACCCAGAAGATCAGCATCACATTCTTGCCGACAACATTGGCGGAACAGATGCTTCTTCTGGAGTGGCCGTTAGACACGGCTCTACGGATTCTTCTCACAGGCGCAGATACTTTGCGTCGACGGCCTTCTCCAGGACTACCGTTTACTCTAGTCAATAATTATGGTCCGACGGAGGGCACCGTGGTCGCGACCTCGGGGCGAGTTAAACCTGAAGATGCCGACGGTCACATGCCTTCGATTGGACGCGCCATCGATAACACGCAGATTTATATCCTGGATGAGATGATGCAACCGGTGCGGGAGGGCGACAGCGGAGAACTCTTCATTGGCGGAGCAGGCGTGGCGCGGGGATACCGGAACAATCCCGTGCTCACGGCGGAAAAATTTGTGCGCAATCCGCTGGGTGGATCTGACCGTCTCTACCGAACCGGTGATCGGGCCCGCTTCCTGCCTGGCGGCGAAATTGAGTTCCTGGGACGCCTCGATGAGCAGATCAAGATTCGCGGTTACCGCGTGGAGCCCAACGAGATCATTAATGCGCTGAACACGTATCCGGGAGTGCAGGCCAGCGCCGTCGCCGTGGAGGCGGACAAAGCAGAAAAGCGGCTCATCGCTTACGTTGTGTTAACACCGGGAGCCAAGGTCGACCCCACAGGATTGCGCCAGATGCTTTCCCGGCAATTGCCCGACTACATGGTCCCTGCCATGCTGATACGAGTCGACGCTTTGCCTCTGACTGCGAATGGCAAAGTCGACTATGCCGCGCTTCCCGCTCCCACTGCCGCGAACGCTCTGGCCGATGATAGATTTGTTGCGCCCCGCACCATGGTAGAAGAGCGTCTGGCGGGCCTTCTAAGGCCATTGCTGCACGTGGACCGAGTCAGTGTGAAAGACAACTTCTTCCTGTTGGGGGGACATTCACTATTGGGAACACAGTTGATTTCCAGAATAAGCGAGTCCTTCGGAGTGGAACTCAGCCTGCTCAGCCTTTTCGATCATCCCACTCTGGAAGAAATGTCGGTAGAAGTGGAAAAGCTCATTCTCGCCAAAGTCGACGCCATGAGCCCGGAGGACCGGCGCGCGCTGTCGCAGTTTGCGTTCGAGGGGAATCAGTAGTGTCTCCGGGAGCTGAGTCCGTTGCCCGCGTGGAGAACGACGACGCGGCGTTGAGTCTTTACCATCTGCTCGATCCTGCAGTTCTAGCCAATCCCTATCCCCTATTTCACCGTCTGCGCCGGGAAGATCCCGTGCATTGGGATCCGTTCCTACATGCCTGGGTGGTGACCCGCTACGCTGACGTGCTCGAAGTGCTGCATACTTTCGCAGCCGATCGCACACCCACGCCTGAGCAACTCGCGTCCATGGGACTAGCACAAATGGCTCCCTTGGCGCAGTTGATGGTGAAGCAGATGCTCTTCATGGATGCATCTGCCCACACCCGTCTGCGCGGACTGGCGTCGCAAGCGTTCACTCCCGCCCGCATTGAAACCCTCCGCGCGCATATCCAGGAAATCGTCGAGGATCTGCTCGACGCGGTACAGAGCCGCGGATCGATGGATGTGATCTCCGATCTGGCAGAACCGCTGCCAGCCATCGTTACGGCCGAGATGCTGGGCCTTCCCGTGGAAGACCGTCACCGCTTGAAAGCCTGGTCGGCGAACTTCGCGGAAATGTTGGGAAACTTCCAGCATAATCCCGACCATGCCGCTCGCATGCTGCAAACGGTGGAGGAGATGACCGCGTACTTCCGCGACGCCGTGCAAGAAACGAAGCGGCATCCCAGGGAAGGGCTGATCCACTCGCTGCTCTCCGCCGAGATTGAGGGCGACCGCTTGACGGAAGAAGAAGTCGTCGCCAACACGATCATCACCATGGTGGGCGGGCAGGAGACAACCACAAATCTGATTGGCAATGGCGTGCTCACCCTGTTACGGCATCCCGAGCAAATGAAAAAACTGCGCGGCGATTTGTCTCTGACCGCTTCTGCCGTGGAAGAGATGTTGCGCTTCGAAAGCCCGAGCCAGCATACCGCGCGGCTGGCTCCGACTGATCGTACATTAGGGGGTAAACAGATTCGCAAGCGGCAGGCAGTGATTGCGGTGATGGCCGCGGCTAATCGGGATCCAGAAAGATTTCCCGAGCCGGATCGTTTCGACGTAACGCGCGCCGACAATCGCCATCTCGCGTTCGGCTATGCAGCGCATTTTTGTTTTGGCGCGCCGCTGGCGCGCATGGAAGGTCAAGTCGCTTTCACAACCTTGCTGCGGCGATTTGAAAATATCCAACTCGTGCCGCAGGATCTGGTTTGGCGCACCAATCTTGGTTTGCGCGGGCTTACTTCGCTCAAGGTCAACTTCGAAGTTTCCGAGTCGGTTGCGTCGCGCCCCGCGCAGGAGAACAACCAGCGATGAGCGCAGGACGCCAGGATTCTTCCACCGCGCCGCGCAATTCTGCCCGGATGACGGATGCTGAACGTCATCGCATTCTGGTGGAGTGGAACAACACGGACAAACCGTATCCCGCAGACAAGTGCGTGCATGATTTGGTAGAAGCGCAGGCGCAGGAGAATCCCGGGGCGCTCGCTGTGGTTCATGAAGGCCATCAGCTCAGCTATCAGGAGTTGAACGCGCGGGCCAACCAGTTGGCGCGACTTCTGCGACAGAAAGGCGTGGGCTGCGATGTTCCGGTGGCAATCTGCCTGAAGCGGTCGCTGGAACTTCCCGTCGCCTTTCTGGCGATTCTCAAAGCGGGCGGGGCTTGTGTGCCGCTCGATCCGGACTATCCCAAGGATCGCCTGACCCACATTTTAGAAGACTCGCGCGCACCGGTTTTAATCACGCAGCGGGCGCAGCATTCCGCACTGGGCGACGTGCAAGCGGATGTGCTGTATCTCGATGCAGACTGGAAGATTCTTTCCGGCCAGAGCCGAGAAAATCTCCCTCCGGTTACCAAGCCGGAAAATCTCGCCTACCTTATTTACACTTCGGGCTCAACCGGAAAACCACGCGGCGTGTTGCTGACGCATCGCGGACTGGTGAACCACGGAGTCGCGTCGATCGATCTTTACGGAATCGAGCGCTGCGACCGTGTGCTGCAGTTTTCCTCGATCAGTTTTGACATTGCGGTTGAAGAAATCTTCCCCACCTGGTTTGCCGGAGCCACTGTAGTTTTGCGCAGCGACCAGATGTCGCTGGCCGCCACGGATTTCCTGCGCTGGATCAAGCAACAGCGAATCACAGTACTCGATCTGCCTACGGCCTACTGGCATGAACTGGTGCACGAATTAGCGGAATCCCATGAGAAGTTGCCGGAACGCTTGCGGCTGGTGATTGTCGGCGGGGAAAAAGCTTCGGCATCGGCCTATGCATCCTGGTTGAAGGCTGGCGGAAAGCGGGTACGCTGGGTCAACACTTACGGCCCTACCGAAGCCAGTGTGATTGTCAGTGCATACGAGCCCGATCCTTCACAACCATTTCCAGAGAACCTTCCGATTGGGCGTCCTATCGCGAACGTTCGCTTGTATGTTCTCGATTCCGAGTTGCAGCCGGTAGCGGTTGGCGCGCCCGGAGAATTGCATATTGGCGGTCCCGGCGTTGCTCGCGGATATTTGAACCATCCCGAACTCACCGAAGCAAAGTTTATTGCGGATCTTTTTAGCCAGGATGGTGACGCACGTTTGTACAAAACCGGTGACCTGGTGCGGTACCTGCCGGATGGCAACATCGAGTTCCAGGGACGAATAGACTTTCAGGTGAAGATCCGCGGCTTTCGCATTGAACTGGGAGAGATCGAAACAGTACTGGAGAAGCATTCCGGAGTGGCGCAGGCAGTGGTGACGGCGCGAGAAGTGAATGGTGAAAAACGTTTAGCGGGATACATTGTCGCATTGCCGAATGCAGTCACGGCAGGCGAACTGCGACGCTACTTAAAGGATCTGCTGCCCGAATACATGATGCCGGCGGATTTTGTTTTTCTGAAATCATTTCCGCTGACTCCCAACGGCAAAGTAGATCGGAGGGCCTTGCCCGCGCCTGCGCCGCCGGAACCGGGCGAGAGCGAGGGTTTTGTCGCGGCCCGCGATGAATTTGAATCCCGCATGGTCTGCTTGTGGGAGCAAGTTTTGAGCAAGCGGCCGATCGGCGTGCGGGACAACTTTTTTGAGTTGGGCGGCCATTCTCTTCTGGCGGTGCGGCTGACGAGCCGCATCGAAAAGCAGTTCGGCAAGAAATTAACCATCACTGCGCTGATTCAGGCTCCGACCGTGGAAAGTCTGGTTTCGCTTTTGCGAGGAGGATATTCCTCGTCGTCGCCGCTGGTGCCTCTGCAGACAGCTGGGTCGAAACCAATATTTTTCTTTGTTCATGGACTCGGCGGAACGGTCATGCGCTTCCACGAGTTGGCGCGGCACATGGTTCCCGACCAGCCTTTCTACTGCTTCCAGGCTCAAGGGATGGACGGGAAGCTGCCCTGCCTGGACCGCGTCGAGGATATGGCTGCTTTGTATTTGGAGCACTTGCGCGCCGCCCAGCCGCAAGGCCCATATTTCTTAGGCGGCTATTCGTTTGGGGGACTGGTCGCGCTCGAGATGGCACGGCGCCTTATGGTAAAGCAGGAAGAAGTAAGAGCGCTGATTTTGGTTGACACTTATCTTCCGGCTGCGAAAAATGGGCAGTCTTTGTTAGGAAAGTTCTTCGGGCTCTCGACAGAACAAAAGCTGGCTTATCTGAAGAAGCGATTGACTCGTTATAGGCGTGGCATTAAGAGAAGGATCGATGCGCTTTCTCTTCCCCGGGCGATCAAGGCCGTGCGTGAAGCCTGTGCAGTGGCTGAACAGAGATATCGGCCCCAAGTTTACTCCGGCTGCGTGGTGCTGTTTCGTGCCAGTGAAAAGGCATTGCGCGGGTTGGACGATCCCCAGGAAGGCTGGCGTAAGTATGCGGGTAGGATCGAGGTTCACGAAATCGATGGAGATCACGGTAACATTTTGAACGAGCCGCAAGTGAAACAGTTGGCGGAGGAGATCCGCTCGCGGTTAGAGAAGGCGCAAGCGGAATTGTCCAAAGAGGCCGTGCCCTCGTTGAGTTCCAGCTAGCTTACGAACATCAGAACGATACGCCGCCGCTTCCGGTCTGGCGGCTAACGATAGAGCGAAAAGTCCGGGATTCAGGAGATCTTTAGTGCCGGTGCTCAGTTCACGCAAGCCAATAGAGGATGTAGTCGAAGAAGCGAACGGAGAAGCGGAACGGATTTCTCCGTTCAGCCGCGATTTTATCCTCAAGAAGTTTATCCCCTGGGTGACCAAGGGTGGATTGGCAATTCTCGACTACGGCCTTTTTTCCGGCTCGAATTTTCTGCTGGGAATTTTACTCGCCCGCTGGATGGCGCCGGAACAGTACGGCGCGTATGCCCTGGCTTTCAGCATCTTTATTCTGGTAACGTTTCTGTACCAGGCGCTTGTACTGGAACCGCTTTCGGTCTTCTCCGGCACTGCCTACCCCAATAATCTTCGCGGCTATCTGCGATCGAACCTATGGTTGCACTGGGGGATTTCGCTCGTCGTCTGTCTGGCGCTTGGTGGAACGGCCGTTGCCGCGCGGGTTTGGTGGCATTCGCCGGTTTCGGCCATGGCTTTTGCCGGCATGACCGTGGCCGCTCCTTTCATCCTGATTCATGCGCTCGGACGCAGGAGTTTTTATCTCAAGTTGTCCCCGGGCCCCGCTGCGTTTGGCTCCGCTTTCTACTGTGGGTTCGTTGTGGGCGGATCTTTTCTGGTTTACAAGCTGGGATGGCTTTCCGCCTTCACGGCGTATCTGGTAATGGGATTGGCTGCGCTGGTCGGGGGCGTGATCATGCTGTTCCAGTTGAATGCGAAACTGGAACCGGCCACCGCCAAGGTTCACTTAAACGCTACATGGGGCAAGCACTGGGAATACGGTAAGTGGGCGTTGGCAACGTGCATCGTCGGCTGGATTCCGACGTATGTGTACATTCCCTTGGTCAGCAAGTTTTCCGGGTTGGCCGTGGCCGGCGAATTAAGGGCATTGATGAACCTGGGCGGTCCTGTGCTGCAGACATACGCGGCACTTTCCATGCTGTTTCTGCCCCTGGCGGCGCGGGTGCAAAGCACACAAGGAAGACGCGGAGCTTCCGGCTTAACATTTAAGCTCACCGCTCTTTTCGTGACGGGCGCCGTCGCTTACTGGGCCGTGCTCATTCCGCTGCGCCGTCCGCTGTTCCACATGCTGTACGCTGGCAAGTATATGGATGCCGCTTCTTTGCTTCCGCTATTCGCCGCTGAAACCATTGTGTGGAGTGCCGCACTAGGGCCGGCCATTCTGCTGCGCGCCATGGAATCGCCTCGGTCTTTGTTCTTTGCCAATGGTGCGGCCAGCGTGGTTGCCTTGGTGTTCGGCATTCCAGCGACCCGCTTCTTCGGGTTGCGCGGAGTGATCTGGAGCATGGTCCTGGCCAATGTACTTTACGTTCTGGTCGCCTTTGTCATGCTGGGACGCAAAGTGTCGACGCTGAAAACAGTTGAGCCTGATTTCAACGTGCCCTTGCCGGTGGAAGAGAGCGCTTTTTGAGCGGAGCTGTTGACCGTAACTTGCAGAGCCATCCTTCATGCGCCCATTGAGAATTATCTCCGTCCACAATCGCTACCTTCAGCCGGGAGGAGAGGACCAGGTGTTTGAGTCCGAGGCGCGGCTGCTGAAGAAGTGCGGGCATCAAGTCACGCAGGTGCAGGAGCAGACCACCTATCCGGACGGAGTGGTGAAAAAACTCGGCGTTGCGGTCGATTGCATTTGGTCCAGGAAATGGCATCGCGAATTCAGGCAAATGGTGCAGACCTCCCGGCCTGACGTGGTGCACATTCACAACTTCTTTCCACTGATTTCTCCGTCGGTTTATTATGCTTGCCGCCGGGAAGGGGTTCCGGTGGTGCAAACGTTGCACAACTACCGGCTGATTTGCGCTTCGGCTGAACTGTATCGCGACGGTAAAGTTTGCGAGGAATGCCTGCACCACGGTCTTCTGCGCGGCGTGCGCTATGGGTGCTACCAGGGTTCGAAGCCGGGGACAGCCGCACTCAGCCTCATGCTGGGAGTGCATCGTCGCTTGCGCACGTGGAACAACCTGGTGGACTGCTACATTGCGCTCACCGAGTTCGCGCGTAACAAAATGATCGAGGGGGGCCTGCCAGCGGATCGAATTCGAGTCAAGCCCAACTTCGTGCTTCCGGATCCAGGTTCAAGAGAGGCAGGTTCAAGAGAGACAGGTTCACGAGATGGGGGTTCGAAACAGTCAGGCGCAAAGGAAGGAAGCGCTGGGTACGCGCTGTTTGTAGGACGATTGGTGCAAGCCAAAGGCGTGCTCTCCATGATGAAGGCTTGGGAGCACATGCCTCGACACATCCCGCTCATGATCGCAGGAGATGGTCCTTGCCGGGAGCAATTGGAATCGGAACTGAAAGGTGGAAAGCTGCCATCAGTTACGTACCTCGGCAGGCTCTCACGGCCGGACACGCTGGCTACGATGAAAGGAGCGCGGTTCCTGGTCTTTCCCAGCGAGTGGTACGAGGGATTCCCGGTCACGATGGCCGAATCGTTTGCATGCGGTACTCCGGTGATTTGTTCGCGCCTGGGATCGATGCAGGAAATCGTCACCGATGGCCTCACCGGATTGCACTTCCAGGCAGGCGATGCGGAGGATATGGCAAGGAAAGTCCAATGGGCGTGGGAGCATCCTGAAGAGATCGATACCATGGGACGCCTGGCCCGGAGGGAGTTCGAAAAAAAATATACGGCATCGCGAAATATAGAAATGCTGGAAGAGATTTATGAGTTCGCCATTGCATCGCGAAACAAGACAATGGACTTAGCTGAGCCGCAGGTCCTGCAGGTATAGAGTATCGGCGTTTACCCGGGTTTGAATCGAAACTCGGGAGGCGTCATCAGAGAGCTGTCGAAAAGCATGTCCGAAACGGTGCTCACAGAAGCGAAGCGGAAGCAGTTGCTGGAAGCGTATCTGCAGATGCGTCCGGAGAGTTTTCCGGCCCCACCATCTGCAGCGGCGCCGCGTAGGGACAACTCCGCGCTGCCACTTACCTTCGCACAACAGCAGCTTTGGCTGCACGCACAACTTGCGCCGGACACATCGCTCTATAATGAGCCGCTTACGGTGCGCCGCAACGGGCCTTTGGATGTTTCCGCGCTCGAGCGCAGCTTCACCGAAATCGTCCGGCGTCACGAGGCCTGGCGAACCACATTCCATGTGGCTGATGGTGAACCGCTACAGCGAGTCGAGCCGCCGTTTGAAATCAAGTTGCCGTTGATTGACCTGCGCCACATGCCTCAGGCGGAGCGGGAGGGCGAAGCTCTTCGCATAGCGGCCGAGGACGCTCGCCAGCCCTTCGACTTAGCGCACGGCCCGCTTTTCAGGACTAAGTTAGTTTGCCTGGCGGACGAAGAGTGTCGTCTGTTCGTAACTTTGCATCACCTGGTCTTCGATGGCTTCTCAGGCTATCGCGTTTTTCTTCCTGAGTTGGTGGCTTTGTATCGCGCGTTTTCCCAGGGTGAACCTTCTCCGTTGCCTGATTTGCCATTTCAGTTTGCGGACTACGCCCTCTCCCAAAAAGAATGGCTGGGGAGCGAAGCTCTGGCGAGGCAGATGGATTACTGGAGACATCAGCTGGCAGGCGAGTTGCCCTCCTTGCAGCTGCCGACTTCGAGAACCCGGCCCGCGATGCAGACTTTTGGTGGCGCCATGCGGACTTTCTCTTTACCGGCGTCGTTGAGCGATGCGGTTCGCCAGCTTAGCAGGCAGGAGGGCACAACTCTATATATGACGTTGCTCGCGGCGTTTAACGTTCTACTGCAACGTTATAGCGGGCAGGAAGACATCCTGATTGGAAGCAATACGGCCGGCCGGAATTATGCGGGCAGCGAAAAGCTTTTAGGCTATTTCCTCAACACCATTGTTTTACGCACTGATCTTTCCGGGAGTCCAACTTTCCGCCAGGCGCTGGATCGCGTGCGGCGCACGACTGTGGACGCCCTGTCGAATGACGAAGCTCCTCTCGACCGTCTGGTCGCGGAACTTCATCCCCAGCGCGATGTTAACCGGAATCCATTGTTTCAGGTGTTGTTCTCACTGGAACCTCCAGTAACAAATGTGGAGCCCGGATGGGATATCACATGTATCGACGTCGAGACTGGAACCACAAAGTTCGAGTTGTGTTTAGTTTTGGACGATCGTCCCGAAGGATTGCTCTGCCGTTTTATTTACAACACCGGCCTGTTCGATGACGATGCGATTTTGCACATGGGGAGCCACTGGCAAACATTGCTGGAGTCGATCGTCGCCGATCCGGGCCAGCCGATCAGCAAGTTGCCGCTGCTGACGCATGCGGAACGCCACAAGATTCTTGTCGACTGGAACGATACCGCTAAGCCGTATCAGCTGCGTCCAGTACATGAAATGTTTGAGGCGCAAGCACAAAATACACCGGAAGTGACGGCCGTTAGGTGCGGGGCGAAGCAGTTGACGTTCCGCGAACTCAACCAGCGCGCCGATCAACTGGCTGATCATTTGCGGACGCTGGGAGTAGGTCCCGGCGTTGCGGTAGCGATGTGCTTGGAGCGCTCGGCGGAAATGATCGTCGGCATTCTCGGGATTCTGAAGGCCGGTGGCGCTTACGTCCCGCTCGATCCTGCGCACCCTGCGGAGCGGATCGAATTCATGAGCGCCGATTGTGGCGCCGTTGTGCTGCTCACGACGTCGGACACTGCCGCTGCCCAGTTCTCTTCCGCATCTCGCGGAATGCACACCGTCTTTCTTGATTCCGCCGATTGGCAGGTTCCAGTCGCCGTGCGGCGGCGGGCGCAGGCTTCCGCGAGCCTCGATGACCTGGCCTACATAATTTACACGTCGGGTTCTACCGGCGGCCCCAAGGGAGTGCAGATCACTCATCGCAATCTGGCGCATTCCAACCACGCCCGCCTCAATTACTACACCGAGCCGGTGAATAGCTTTCTCCTGCTTTCGTCCTACGCTTTTGACAGCTCCGTCGCCGGAATTTTTCATGCGCTCACCAGCGGTGGAACTCTCGAGATTCCACCTCCAGGTGACTCTGGTTGGGCGCCTGAACAACTTGCCACTTTGATTGCGGAGAAGCACGTCTCCCACGTCCTGACCTTTCCCAGCCTCTATGGCGACTTGTTGGAGCAAGCCGGCGCTGCACAACTGGAGTCGTTGCGTTGCGTGATTGTCGCGGGCGAGGCTTGTCCGCGGCAGTTGGTGGACACTCACTACCGCGTTCTGCCGCAGGCGTCTCTGTTCAACGAGTACGGCCCGACGGAAGCGACGGTGTGGAGCAGCGTCTATGAGTGCGAACCGGGAGAGACCGAGCCCACGGTTCCGATCGGCCGTCCCATCACCAACACGCAACTCTACGTGCTCGATCAAAATCTACAGCCCGTGCCATTCGGAGTGTCAGGCGAGCTGTACATCGGCGGCGACGGAGTGGCGCGAGGCTACGTAAATCGACCCGACCTCACTGAGCTGAATTTTATTCCCAATCCTTTCGCCGAAGCGCCCGGCTCCAAGCTTTATCGCACCGGTGACTTGGTCCGTCATCTGGCCGATGGAAACCTAGAATTTCTAGGGCGTGCGGATCAGCAAGTGAAGATCCGCGGTGTGCGCATCGAACTCGGGGAGATCGAAGCTGCGCTGACGGCGTACCCGGATATCCGGGAAGCCGCGGTGATTACGCAACGCAACGGATCGGGCGATCCCAAGCTGGCGGCTTTTGTGATCGCCCGCGCCGAGCACTCGACTTCCAGCAACGAACTGCGAGCTTTTCTGAAGAACACTTTGCCTGGCTACATGGTGCCCACGGCGTTCCATTTCCTGGAGAACCTTCCGCGCACGCCGAATGGAAAAGTCGATCGCCAAAAGCTGATGGCCGGAAGTGTCGCCGGGGAAAGCACAAGACACGAACTCACCGTCCCTCGCAACGACATTGAGAAGCGGCTGCTCGTGATCTGGAAGAGCGTCCTTGGCACCCACAGGGAAGACGTCGGGCAGGATTTCTTTGAGCTGGGCGGACACTCCTTGCTTGCAGCCAAGCTGTTGGCGCGCATTGAAAAAGAATTCGGCAGGTCCCTCTCGCTCGCCTTCGTATTTCAATCGCCGACCATCGAGCAGATGGCGGAATCACTGCTCAGCGCCGGCCAAACTCTGCGAGAGCGCGTGATCGTCGCGATCCAGCCGAAGGGACCTCTGCCGCCTCTGTTTTGGGTTCGCGGCGGTCCGCGGTTTCGTCTGCTGGCGCAGAAATTGGGGCCTGATCAACCGTTCCTCGGACTCGACTTGCCCTTCACCGATGGCAACAGACTGCCGGTTCCTTACAGATTTGAAGACATCGCCGCGTTGCTGATCAGGGTGATGCGTGAAGTGCAACCCAAGGGGCCCTATTATCTTGGCGGCTTGTGCGTAAACGCGGTCATCGCTTACGAAATTGCGCAGCAACTGGTTCGGGAGGGCGAGGAAGTAGCGCTGCTGGCCATGCTCGACGCTCATAATCAGGCCTACTACAAGAATCCCTTCAAAGATGGCAGATATTCTTCGCGCATTAAATATCACCTGTCCAATCTGCTGAAGCTGGACGCGAGCGAGACCTCCGCCTATCTGCTCGACCGGTTAGACGAAGCCAGAAGAAAAATCGAGCGTGTAGCCTGGCGGCTTACTTCCGACCATACGGGCGAAGAGCGCCTGCGCAATACGGATTCCATCGTTCACCCCGCATTCAGCCGCTACGAACCGCAGCCGTATCCTGGAAAGATTGTTCTGCAGCAATCCAGTGAGTGGCCGATCGGTCCTTACTTCGATTTCAAACTAGGATGGAAAGACCTAGTTGCGGGCGGCATCGACTTTTATTCAATTCCTGGTAATCACCCCTCGATGTTCACCGAACCCAACGTGAACCTCGTCGCGGAGAAGTTGGGCGGCTATCTCAGCGTCCGGGGGCCGGCGATTCATAGCGGCGCCGGCTTTAAGTCAAAGCTTTAAGGTTTCTGCACTTCCATCCTCTGTTTCCAAAGCCCACGCAATTTTCCTGCCCGATTACCTTCTTCCATTTGTTCTCTGTCCATTCGCCTTTCATTCTCCTTCGATCGCTATATTTTCCATTCCACAAGTCTTCATGGAATGGCCTTGAGAAACGTCGGGACACTGGGCTAATCCTAAGCTCTATGTTGTCCGGCGGTAACCGTGACTTGGCGCGGCTTTCGGCTAATCTCGGGACATCCAGGCGTGAGCCAACGGAGCCCCGAGATGCGCAAGTCGTCCCCCATTACGATTCTGGCATTATCTTTCGTGGTTCTTGGTCTTTTCGTCTTGGCAGGTTGTAGCGGAGTTTCCACCCCGGGGTCCTCGGGCAGCAGCGGTAGCGGAGGTACGGGCAACGGTGGATCTGGGGGTGGCGGTACGGGCGGTGGCGGAACCGGCGGCGGCGGTGGTCAAAGTGGCGGAGGTACAGGTGCAGATTTCTACGTGGCAACCGACGGAAACGATTCCTGGTCGGGAACTCTTGCCGCGCCGAATGCCGGCAACACCGACGGTCCCTTCGCTACGATTGCGAAAGCTCAGACGGCTGTGCAAGGGATTCTGAGTAATCCTCAAGGGCGGACCCAGACCATCCTCGTCCAAATCCGGCAGGGAACGTATTTCCTCGCGCAACCACTATCTTTCACGGCGGCGGATTCGGGTACATCGCAACTGCAGGTGAACTGGGAGAACTATCCGGCAGAAACTCCGATTATTAGCGGAGGCTTGCAGTTAGGCGCAGGCTCGGGACTAAGCTGGCAGAATGTCAGCGGGAACGAGTGGCAGGTTTCCTTGCCGGCGTCGACCCAGTATTTCGAACAACTCTTCTACAACCAGCAGCGGCGGTTGCGGCCGCGCCTCGGCGGATCTCTGGGAGCTTACTATCGGGTAGCCGCGACCATCTATCTTGCCGGTTCATCTTCCGGCCCTGCGCCCAATCCAAACTGTTCGGTCTATGTGAGCGGAAGCGGTTGGGAATGTTTCGATCGATTTCAGTACAGTCCCAGCGATCCCATCAGCGCAAGTTGGACGAATCTTAATTCGCCTTATCCGGCGGGCGACATAGAAGTTTATGACTTCGAGAAGTGGATGGTTGCGAAGTTACGAATCAAGTCCATCGACACAACCAACTCCATCATTTATTTTACCGGGCCGACCTACCAGGAAAATCCGGATTTTGGTTTCATCGTGAATCACCGGTATGTTGTCGAAAATGTGAAAGATGATTTAACACAGGCAGGACAGTGGTTCCTGGATCGCTCGACCTCGCCTTGGACGCTCACTTATCTGGCGAACACGGGAGAGAATCCCACTACCGACTCGGTGATCGTTCCCCAGGCTTCGCAGGTGATGATTGCCACAGGATTGCAGTACGTTACCTTTACCGGCCTGACTTTCGAGCATGACAATTTCATAGTGCCTGCGGTAGGCTATCCATCCTTGCGGCAGGATCCGGGAATCACCGGGGCATTGACCTGCCTGAATTGCCAGAATGTGACGTTCAATGGCGACATTGTCACGCAGACCTCAGGCGGCGGCATCGAGCTGTATACCAACAATACCAGCGCCGCGACCGCCAATAATACCGTTGAAAACGCGGGTCTGTACGATCTGGGCGCCTTCGGGATCCGGGTTGGAATGCCCGGAGTTTACACCGACACAGATGCTAACGTGCCACACAACACCACGGTTCAGAACACGCTGATCGCCAGCTTTGGCAGAGTGTTTCCCAGTGCGATTGGCCTGTTGCAAGGCGACGCACACGACAACACTTACACGCAGAACGATATCTATGACGGGTATCACAGCGCCGTTGAGGTATGCGCGCTAGGCTGTCCGTGGGGTACGCAGGGCTCCCACGGATCTTTCAATAACATTACCGAATTCAATCACACCTACAACATCGGGCAAGGCATGACCGATGACATAGGGTGCATCTACTACAACACCGGCGGTCCGAATCATTACGGCACGGGAAACAAAATTCTGAATAACAAATGTCACGATGTGACCGACGCATCGACGCAGGATGCCGACGGTTATGGGGGGCAGGGAATTTATCTGGATGCGGAAACCGCCGCTGTTACGGTGGAGAACAACCTGGTTTACCGCGTCTCGTCGCAAACGATGAACATGTCGAATGGTCCGGCGCAAGCCGGTACGCCGAACATCATTCAAAATAACATTTTTGCTTATGGAAGGATGGGTATCTTTGGATTGAGCGCTCCGTATGCGAGCAACAGCTGTCCAACCGCTCCGATTTTGGAATTCAATGCGATGGACAATATCGCGTATTTCGACAAGACATCTACAGACGGATTCAGCGTACAAAAGGGATGCACGTATTCGTGCGGCTTTAACTACACGCAATTCCAGACGTTGAGCGGGAATCTATATTGGCGTACCGATGGTGCATTCGCCACCGATTCGCAGGCATTCCACATCCAGCCCAACCCATCTTCGCCTCTGTGTGACACGCTGAACACTTCAGGGACGGACTGGAACTACTATACCTTCGCTGGCTGGCAGGGAGTGGGTGAAGATGTGCAGGGCACGGCGCAGACGAATCCTGGATTTGCGAATGCGACTTATCCGACAGACGATTACACTCTATCGAGCGCACCAGCGGCTGGATTTGTGGTGTTCGATCCTAGCCAGGCGGGAAGGCAGAGCCCGGTCATTCAGGCGCCAACCATATCGCCCACCTTTGTAACCGCACCGCTGAACCCGGCTACTGACTACTGATCTTACTAACTCAAGGCAAATAAAACGACCGCCGGCTCTTCGGATGCTTAATTACTCTCCGAAGATGCCGGCGGTTGTTCTTGCGACTGAAGCTTACAGTGTGCGGTTGCTTACGGCTGCAAGAACCATGGTGTAGCCGTAGGATCGCTCTTGAAGAACGTGGTCAACAGCCCGGCTTCTTTATTCCTGCCTAGGCTGGAAGAATGGAGACCGTCGCTGCTGTAATCCTGGCAATCCCAAGTTAGACCGTCGTCACGACCGAGCAATCCGTTAGCCCAGGTGTAAGGTCCCCACAATAGCAGTGGAGCCATGACCGGACCATTCGCCGGATTGTTGTTGAGCGCCGGATTGCCGTTGATCTGATCCGCGATTACATTTTGTACGGCAAGCCCGAACTCATAGGCATCGGGTTCCGGATAACTGTTCGTAGGTCCGTACCCGCCGTAGTGAAGGCTACTGATATAGACCAGTTGGAGATTGGGGAAGTACGTATGCATATCCTGGATGATCGAGATCAGATCGTTCTCCTGGTCCTGCATATCGGCGGGGTAGGTTCCGTTCGGATCGCTGTGAGGCATCATGAGAAACGCCGCCACAACCTGGTTTGCCGTCAAATTCTGATAGGGCAAGTAGAAATTCGTGATGGTCGCCCAGGTTCCGCTGGTCGATGAGGTCCAGTCGGGAGAATCCGTGCCGTCGATGGCGGCGTTGACCAGCACCAACTTGGAATTCAGCGTGGGATCGGCCGCTTCCATGGGGCCGAACTCGTCCCACATGGTCCGAGTAATGGAGACTCCCACCGAGATCAGAGCGTAAGGCCCGGCACCAGAAGCGATGCTTTGCGCGTAGCTCTCAGCCGCGGCCAACTGAGCTGGTGGCGGCGTGTTCTGACCATTGGGATACAACCCTCCCTCATAGCCAAGGTAAGTGCCCGTTCCCAGGTCGGTGAGCGCGACCAGCGGATTGCTCGTGCCGGCCACATCCCAACTCGTATTGCTGCATTTAGCACCAGCGACGTTGGCGGCGACGGGCAGAGTGAGCAAGGCAGTGGCGGTATTGGGCGGAACGCTCGAATCCGTCACTTTCGCGGTAACGGTGTAGGTTCCTACGGCTCCCGTAGAAGTTCCAGTGATGGAACCGCTGGGGGATAAAGTTAAACCAGCGGGCAGAGTTCCTGAAGCGAGACTCCAGGTGAGATTGCCGTTCCCGCCGGCGGCTGCCAAGTTAGCCAAATAGGATGCGGTCTGCGTAACCGTGGGCAATGTTGGGAAGCTGGTGACAGCCAGAGAACTCGGGGCTGTTCCGCTTCCCGAAAGGCTCACGGTCAGGCCCGGAATAATATCCATCCCGAGATAGACGGAGTTTGTATAAGAGACGGCTTGCGTAGGCGAGAAGTTGACTTGGAACGAGAACGACGTGTTCGGTTGAATTGCGACCGAGGTAGTGTAGCCAGAGTAACTGAAAGGCGGCTCGTCCGTCACAGAGGACAAATGGAAAGCTGCCTTGCCTGTGTTTTTGACCGTAACTGTCTGCGAAGTGGTTGTTCCGAGAGGTTGCGGCGCAAAGGTCAAAGTATTCGGAGTGACGGTGGCAGCCGCGGTGGTTATAACGCCGGTACCGGTCAACGTTACGATCGAAGGATTACTGACTCCCTCGATTGAGACGGAAAGTTGTCCACTATAAGCCTGAGCTGCTCCGGGAACGAACTTTATGCAAAAAGTTTGGGTCTCTGACGGCGTGAGGGTTTTCGGAGCGTAGCCGTATTGCAGTTGGAAAACCATGAACGGCGTCAGAGCGAAGCTGCTCACGGTCAGGGATGTAGTTCCCGTATTTGTAACCACCACGGGCTGACAGGTCGACTGCAATCCCACGTTTTCGCTCGGGTAGGCAATTGAAGTTGGGAGCACGGTATAGCTGACGTTGGCCGGTGCTCCGGTGCCAGTCAGGATTAGTTTCTGCGGGCTAGTGACGTCGCTATCGGTAATGGTGACATTGGCGGTCAAGGTTCCGATCGCCAGCGGAGTGAAGGTGACTGTAATGGTGCAACTGGAGTTCGCCGCGAGGCTGCTGCCGCAGGTGTTGGTTTCGGTAAAGTCGGCAGGGTCGGTTCCACCGACGACAATACTCGTAATCGTTATGGCAGTCTTCCCCAGATTGGTCACGGTTGCGCTTTGTGGAGTGCTACTCGTACCAACTGCGGTTGAGGTAAAGGTCAAACTGGGTGGGGCGAGCTTCACGGCCGTACCACTCCCGCTCAGGGCCGAGGTCTGCGTGCCAGCGCCATCGACCGCGGTCAGAGTGGCGGATTGAGTGCCTTCCGCACTGGGTTTGAACTCGACCGAAATCTTGCAGGACGCGCCCGCGCCGAGAGACGAGCCACAGGTGTTGGCGGTGATCGGGAACTCCGCGGACTCTGTTCCGACGACGGAGATGCTGGAAATCGACAGTGTTCCGCTGCCAGTATTGGTAAGGGTCGCAGTCTTGGGCTGGCTTGAAGAACCAATCGCGATGATCCCCCACGCCAAACTTGTGGGAGTAAGGGTCGCGCTGCTCGCTGGGGCTAACACGCCGTAAGCATCGACATCGGTCTGGGTTCCGATGTAGACCCGGCCGTTGGCGACCAGGGGCACCATAAACTTGGTTTCTAAACCAGGGGTGTCGCGGGTAGCGTTTTGCGCGCTGCTGTAGAGCAGAGTCCCGACGTTGGTTGCGTTATAGGCGAGAAGGATCGGCGGCTTTTTGCCGACCTGAGTAGCCAAGCTCTCCTGCCGTTCCGCGGCCCAAACGATGCCGTTGGTCGTGCCGTTCGCTGAAATCGAAGGCGTTGCTCCGTCTGGCAACACGGCGGGGGACATCGCGGTAGGCGGAGTCACGAGCAAGCCGTTGCTGAACGTGTACTGCTTCAAGTAATCCCCGACGCCGGAATCGGCCGCAGTTCCGGAGAGATAAACGTAGCTGGTACTTCCGGCGTTGAAGTAGGCCGGATTGGACCAGTAACCGAAGGGAGCGCCCTCGATTTCTTGCGGGATCAGATCCTGATTGCCGTCGTTGTACTCGCCCATATGGCCGGTGTCATAGTCGATCACATAAACGGGCGCGGCGTAGACGCCGCCGGTCCAAAGGTCGCAGGGCGTTCCGCCCTTCCCACCCAAAATAATCTCATCGGGATAGGGGCCGGGTTGTGTAGGCAGAATAAGCGGGCCGCCGGAACCCAGATCCACATCGTGACCGCCGCGGCATGCCTGGTCCATCGGAGTGAAGTAGTCCACCACTTGCAGCGAACTGTTCAGTTTCACCAAACTATCGCCGTAGTCATCCTTGGTGGTGTTATAGACGTCAAACGGTGCGTCGGACGTGGCGAAATAAATGTTGCCTTCCGGATCGGCGGTTAGGCCGGCTCCGCTCTGCCAGATATTCGAGTTGGTGCTATTGGGGGACGCATTGAAGACGTACAGTTGAGACAGAGTTGTGGCGTTATAACCTAATACCCAGCCGTGGTAGTTGCCGTACGGAATGTAGATTACGCCATTCATCAGCAGCAACCCGGGCCGCTGAAAGGTGTGGTACGCGTCGAAGGGAACAAACCCTCCCGAACCATCAATGCCTTTTCCGGGAACGGATGCCTGGATGAGTATCGGGCCGCCGAACTTTTCCGCTCCGGTGGTGATGTCGATGGCATGAAGATAATGATAAAGCGCACCGTTGTTATCGATGTGGGTATCGAGATACATCGTATTCGTGGAGGTATCAATGGCGGGCGTACCCGTTATTCCTATAATCGGGGCAATGTTGCATAGGTTGGCGGTAATCAACTGGCACGGAACAGCCGTAATCCCCTCGGAAGGATTGATAAAGCTTGTGTACCAGAGCGGATTTGGCGTCAAACCATCGGCGTCGAAGGCATAGGCATCATCGTTCTCCGTCACAACGTAAAGGACATTATGGGTTCCCTGGCCTGGGATGGCGACATTGGGGACATACAACGGCTGCGCAAATATGCTGCCGTCCACCGAATAAGAGAACTGCTTGCCAAATTGCGTGGTGTTGACATTCTGGGGCGTCAGAGCCGTCTCGTTCAGATTGCTGTTTCCCCAGCTGAACTGACCGGCATATTGAGCGCTTGCGCTGGCCGCGAGCAACCCGGTCAACGCGATCAGTGTCGCGAGCATCCGAAAAGAAAGACTTCGATTTTTCGCCATGGATCGTTCCTCGGAGGCCATTCTCTTGGTGGCCGGAATTTGGGTGGTCAGTGAGCAAATCGAGACTTGCGGAATCATCAGCTCGAACGGCACCTTTGCGGACGGATACGGCTTGCGCTTATGGAACACTATGTGGGTTCTCCTGAGGATGCTGCGGGGGGGAGACACCAAACTCTAAGTCACACATCAGTGTGATGTCAAATGAATTCTGCGCTCGCGCCGCGTTGGGCGCGGTTTTCGAAGTTCGTGTGCAACTTCCTGCGACTTTGCCGGCGAAGACTATGCTCCAATTGAAAGAACTGCGCGGCAACACTACAACCAGCGTCCGCGAAGTTTGCCTCCCAGGCATGCTGCGGAAATAGGGGCACCTGCAAACTATTGCAAACAAAGGTCATGCGGGGCAAAACTTGGAGACTTGGACGACTGATAGAGTCTTTGGTAGGTAGTGCTTTTGACCTCTTGCAGTATCTTGCATTCCCAGTTAGCCTTACTCAACTTAAGTGTGTCGCTTTATTGGCACTCAAGCGTCATCCCCCCCTTTACGAATACTGTGCGATGCCTAATCTTTGCTGGAAGCGTGGCCTATCGAGGCTACATCTCGGCAGATTAGTTTCTGTGTTCTTGCTTTTTCGTTTTTGTTGTTTCAAGGGTCAGCTTCATGTGACTCAGAGGGCGGAGCTGTAATTTTCTGCTCAGCGATTTAAGTAACAACAAATAATATAGAGCGGGCCTGGACATTTAGTATTCCTGAGCGAACCCGATGAACGTCGACAAAGTTGAGTTAATCTTTAGAGCGCAGCTCGGAACCGGGCGCGTGTTTGGCTTTAGTGCTGGGAGGAACTTCATGATGAAACGGATTGGATGGCTGGCGGGAATCCCGATGGTTGCGGTTCTCGGACTCGGACTTGCCGCGGCGCAAGAGAATTCCCCGGCAGGCTCGGCGCCTCTTGTCGCGAGTTCGAATACGACTGCGGACAGCGCTTCCCCGGCGGCCAAGGCGACCGTGCCTCAACTCCAGCCTCGGGATACGCGCTACCGGATTTGCGCGGGAGACAGTTTCGACGTGTCGTTTGAACTCAGCCCTGAATTCAATCAAACCGTTACCGTTCAGCCCGATGGTTTTGTCACGCTGAAGAGCGTCGGCGATGTGAAGGTGCTGGACCAGAGTGTCCCGCAGCTCACTCAAACTCTGCGCGAAGCGTATGGCAAGATTTTGAATGATCCGCTGATCGTGGTCGTGCTGAAGGATTTCCAGAAGCCGTTCTTCATTGCGGACGGACAGATCGGCCATCCAGGGCGATACGAGATGCGCGGCAATGTCACCCTAGCCGAAGCAATTGCGGTTGCGGGAGGCTTTACCGAGGCGGCCAAGCACTCGCAGGTGCGCCTTTATCGCCGCGTCGACGATCAGTGGATGTTTGCCAAGGTTTTCAACCTCAAGGAAATGGAGAAGAAGGGCGATTTGCACGAAGATCCGCTTCTGCATCCTGGGGATATGCTTTATGTGCCCAAGAACTCTTTCTCTAAGATCAAGCCCTTCATACCCTACACCGGACTCAGTGCGGGCGCTGTGATGGCCCAACCCTAAGTTGCGATTTCACACCATTCCCCCCTTGGATCGTCAGGACCCACAGGAGAAGATATGAAAGACCAGGATTTTACGCACGCCCCGAGCGCAAGCGGCTTCGGCTTCACGCTTCGCGATCTGCTGGCCATCGGATTCCGCCACAAGCGCGCTTTCGTGCTTTGCTTCGTCGGGATCTTGCTGGGTACGCTGGCCGCGGTTCTGCTGCTGCCGGCCACCTACGAATCGACGGCGCAGATTGTGGTGAAGCGCGAACGCGTCGATCCCGTGGTCACGGCCGAGAAAAACGATCCGACGCAAATCGTGGGTGAAGTGACCGAAGAACAACTGAATTCCGAGGCCCAGTTGATCCTCAGCGAGGATGTTTTGCGCGAGGCCGTGCTGGCGTCAGGGCTGGACAAGCGGAAGTCTCTGTTGTCGTCTCTGTTTGGCGAGAGTCAAGACCAGAAGATCGCCAAGGCGATCGACAAGATGAAGGGCAACCTGCGAGTTGATCCCTTAAAGAAGACCAACGTTATTCAGATCACGTACTCGGCGCACGATGCGAAGTTGGCCGCGAAGGTTCTAAACAATGTCATTACCGCTTACACGGCAAAACACGTGGCGGTGAACCGGCCAGCCGGGCAGTTGAAGTTTTTTGAGGAAGAGACCGACCGCTATAAACACGACTTGGATCAAGCGGAAGAGCAATTGAAGAAGTTTTCGGAGGAACAGAGCGGCGTCGCTCCCCAGGTTTCCCGGGACATGACGTTGCAAAAGTTGAACGACTTCAGCGCTTCTCTGGAATCGACGCGGGCTGAGATGTCTGCCACCGAACAAAAGATCCACGAACTGGAGCAGCAGTCGGGCACAACCCCTGATCGGCTGACCACGCAGATGAAGGAAACCGATAACAGCGCGGTGCTGCAGCAGTTGAAGAGCGCGCTGCTGACCTTGGAACTGAAACGCACCGAGTTGCTGACCAAGTACCAGCCCGGTTACCGGCTGGTGCAGGAAGTTGACAAGCAGATCGCCGACACGCGTGTGGCAATTACGGCGGAAGAAACCAAGCCGCTGAAAGAGCAGACCACGGACCGCAATCCGACTTACGCCTGGATCAACGAAGAGCTGGCCAAAGCCAGGTCGGACTACAGCGCGTTGCAGGCGCGTGCCACCGCCACACAGGCGATCGTCGGTGTCTACCAGGGCAGGGCTCACCAACTCGAAGTCAATGGCTTCATCCAGCAGGATCTGCTCCGGACCGCCAAGGCGAACGAAGACAATTATCTTCTTTACCTGCACAAGCGCGAGGAGGCCCGCATCGCCGATGCGCTCGATCAGACCCGTATTCTTAACATCGGCATGGTGCAACAGCCCACCTTGCCGCTATCTCCAACCCGCTCGGCCTGGATGTTCGGCTTAGTCGGTGTGCTTATGGCTTTTATGCTGAGCATTGGCTTGGTGTTCGCCAGAGAATATCTGGATTCGTCGTTTCGAACGCCGTCTGAAGTTCTCTCCGAATTGAATATCCCTGTGCTCGCGGCGGTGCCCTTGAGTGCGAATCGCAAGATGGGAAATCACAACGGCAACGGTAATGGCAACGGTGCCCGCAGAAACGGCAACGGTGAACTGCACGTGGAAGAGCTCTATCATTCGCCGGGCGTTGGACAAGGACCGCAGTAATCTTGCTGGGACATAGAGAAAGAGGACTTCGGCAATGTTTTTGAACTACTACGGTCTAAGAGAACAGCCCTTCGGAGTTACGCCGGACCCGCGCTTCCTGTATCTCAGCCCGGCTCATCGCGAGGCGCTGGCTTCGCTGGTTTACGGCATCGAGAGCGGACTGGGGTTCCTGGCTTTGATTGCCCAGCCCGGCATGGGCAAGACCACCCTCCTGTTCCACCTGCTGGAAAAGTTCCGCACTTCAGCGCGCACGGCATTTCTGTTTCAAACTCAGTGCAACTCCCGCGAGTTTATGCGCTTCCTGCTGGCCGAACTGGGTTACGGTTCGGACGACCAGGATTTCGTCCGCATGCACGAGGAGTTCAACAAGCGTCTGCTGCAGGAAGCTCGCGCCGGCAACCGCTTCATCGTAGTAATCGACGAAGCGCAGAACCTGGATTCGGCCGTTCTGGAAACGGTTCGGCTGCTCTCCGACTTCGAAACGCCGCGTGCCAAGTTGATGCAGATTGTACTGGCCGGCCAGCCCGAACTTGCCGACAAGTTGGCCAACCCGCGCATGGCGCAACTCCGGCAACGGATTTCGCTGGTCAGTGGACTGCAGCCTTTATCGCTGGAGGAAACCAATAAATACATCCAGCACCGGCTGCGCGTCGCTGGACACCGCGGAGAGCCGCTGTTCAGCCCGGCCGCCCTGGCCCGAATCACCGACTTTGCCGCAGGCATCCCGAGAAACATTAATAGCTTGTGCTTCAACTCGATGTCCCTGGGCTGCGCCTTGCAACAGAAGGTGATGGACGCCGCGACCGTCGAAGAGGTGATCAGCGACCTCGACATTTCCCGCCATACCTCGAAGGCGTTCCGCGCGCCGGCGGAGTTCGGGCCCGGAGCCGCGCAAGTTTACGAAAACTTGCCAGCCTCCTTTGTTCCCGGTTCCACCCACAGAATCAACGGCAACAGTGGCGCCCATCTGAGCCCTTCTGAAGCCCGGGCCTACATGGAACAGATCGTGATGCAGTTGCAAAAATCCAGTCAGTTGGTAACCGAGGCGCTGTCGGACCGAACCACAGCGCCTAGTCGCGGCAAATTGGATTAAGAGAGTGGCAGACTAGAAATCACTCTCACTCCGCGTAAGCACAACAATAACCAAGGCCAAGATTTCTCCCCTGTTTCTCCTACGTACAACAGACCTAAGGAGCTTTCCGGTGGGTAACGTTCGACGGCAGTTCTTGTTGAATTCGATGAAACTGTTCGACCTTGTCCTGATGGTGGCCTCATTTGGACTGGCCGCGGTAGTGGTTTCTCAACGGGCAACCGTTTCGGTAGCCGAGTTTCTCGCGCTACGAGTCAAGATTCAGAATTTGGTCACATTCTCGCTCTTGCTGCTGGTCTGGCATCTGATCTTCTCTTCGTTTGGCATGTATGCCTCGCGGCGCCTGGCCGGCCGCTGGGATGAAATAGTCGACATCGTCAAAGCCACTACCCTGGGAACATTCCTGCTCCTTTGCTCACATTTTGCATTTCACATTAGTTTGATCATGCCGGAGTTCCTGGGAATTTTTTGGCTGGCGAGTACGGCGGGAGCGATTTCCAGCCGCATGGCTATGCGCGCCTTGCTCAAGCAGGTTCGCCTGCATGGCAGGAATCTGCGGGACATGCTGATCGTAGGTACGAATCCGCGTGCTATCCAGTTCGCGGAAAAGATGCGGCAGAATCCAGCTCTGGGTTATCGCGTGATGGGTTTTGTGGATCAGGACTGGTCAGGGCTGACGGCGTTCCGGCAATCCGGCTTCGCTCTGGCCTGCGATTTTGCTTCGTTGCCGGCGTTTTTGCGGGCCAACGTTGTCGACGAGGTAGTCGTCACTTTGCCCATGCGTTCTTTCCATTCCCAAGCCTCCGAGATAGCGACCTTGTGCGAGGAGCAGGGAATCGTCATTCGGTTCGTCTCCAATCTCTTTGACCTGAAAAAAGCTCGATCCCGGGCGGAGGAATTCGACGGCGACTCGCTGATCACGCATTACACGGGCGGACTCGAAGGCTGGCCGGTCGTGTTCAAGCGCGTTGTCGACGTCGTTTTCTCGCTGGGCATGATCATCCTTCTTTTGCCCTTGTTTGTGCTGACCGCAGCGCTGATCAAGCTGACTTCGCGGGGCCCGGCAGTTTTCGTACAGAAGAGGTTGGGACTGAACAAACGGCATTTCGGCATCTACAAGTTCCGAACCATGGTGGTGGATGCGGAAAAACGCATGAAGGAAATCGAACATCTGAACGAAGTGACGGGGCCGGTTTTCAAAATCAAGAACGATCCGCGAATCACTCCGCTGGGCCGCATTCTGCGCAAGACCAGCATCGACGAACTGCCGCAACTGTTCAACGTATTAAAAGGTGACATGAGCCTGGTGGGGCCGCGGCCGTTGCCGATTCGGGATTACGAGGGCTTCAACGAAGACTGGCAGCGCCGGCGCTTCAGCGTTCGTCCCGGCATCACTTGTCTCTGGCAGATTGGCGGAAGAAGCTCGATTTCTTTCGAGAAATGGATGGAGTTGGATTTGCAGTACATCGACAAGTGGTCGCTCAAGCTTGATTTGGAAATTTTGGTCAAGACTATTCCGGCGGTCCTGAGAGGCTCAGGAGCCGCGTGAGCATGGAGACCAGTACCATCGAAAAGTCGGCGTCCGCGGAAGATCGTCTAGAGCGTTTGCCGTTGCACAAGCGGATCTTGTTCGGTCTGGCATATGCGCTGTTCATGATCGTAACACTCGCGCTGCTGGGAGAAGTTGCGCTGCGAATTCTTCCGCTGGGAAAATTCCGCAGCGCTCCTTTTCGGCAATATGATTCGGAACTTGGCGTTTCACTAGTTCCGAATATGAAGGTCACGCATAGCCGGGGATGTTTCACAGGTGAAGTCGAGACCAATCGCTGGGGTTTTCGCGATCGCGACCGCATTCTGAAGAAGCCGCCGGGGGAGTTTCGCATTGCCCTGGTCGGCGATTCAGTGGTCGAAGGCGTTCATGTGAATCCTGACCAGGTGATGAATATCCAGATGGAAAAGCTCTTGCAGCAGCAGGGATATCACAACGTGGAAGTGATGAATTTCGGGATCGAAGGCATTGGGACGACCCAGGAACTCATCATGTACAAGGATCGCATCCGGCAGTTTCATCCTGACTTGGTTCTGCTGACGGTTTCCGATAACGATGTGATGAATAATTCTTCGACGCTGCAGCCGAAATCTTACGGAATTCACACTTGGTATTGCCCGTATTACAATCTGGATGCGAACGGACAGTTGGTTTTTCAGCCGGTGCAGCGCCGGCCTCTGAATGGGCTGGTCACCTTTCTGGAGCGGCATTCGTATCTGGCCTATTACATCGAGCGCGTCTGGTACAGGGCAGACCTTCCTCTCTACAAGTGGCATGGCATGCCGGTTTATTTTGGCAGCTATTCGGATGATCCGCTCGATCCAGAGTGGCATCAGGCGTGGACGGTTACCGAGAAGGTGATGGCCCGCATGCGGGATACAGTCGAGGCAGATGGAGCGCGATTCGTTGCGGTTCCATGGTCAAACTTTAGCGACATTGATCCGGACTGGCGGCAACGATTAACCAAGCAATTCGGACCACTGCCCAAGGAATTAGTTCCAGGCCAGCTGGACCAGAGGCTGCAAGCGCTTGCGGACCGGCAAAATATTACGATGGCGTCGTTGACGCCCTACATGCAGGCCTATCGCGATCAGCATCAGCTGCAATGGCCGTATTTTTCTTTGACGTGCGATCCGCATTTCAGTGCCCTGGGACACCAGGTTGCGGCCGGCGCAATGATTGATCTTTTAGAGCGTAATCAGTGGCTTCCGCCGCAAGGGGCGCCGGTCAATTAAGACCTGAATTTAGAAAACAAGAAGTGTTGATCCGAAATCGCGGATCTCCCAGAATCATACCGACTTCAAAGGAGACTTATGAAATTCGTTCGTACCACAGTCCGAAACATGCAAACTGCCGGCGAGTTGCTCCATTTTTTTGGAAGAAACAAGCGCTGGTGGCTGCTGCCGATCCTGTTGACGCTGTTCCTGTTGGGAGCGCTGATCGTGGTCGCTCAGAGTTCGTCTCTCGCTCCGTTCATCTATACCATGTTCTAACGCGAGAAATGTCGGCCGGCAAAGTGGACAAGCGTCCACCTTGCCGCGCGACTGAGCGGCTTGCGGCATAAAACCTGAAGATAGAAATCGATCTTGATCGGAGCTAGTGAATGAGTACGGGTACGAAAAAGCGCGGTGGTTTCTGGAGAGCCCTCGGCTGGTTTTTGGCGATCTGTGTGGTTCTGGAACTCGGATTGCGTTTGTTCGGCTACGGTTCTTTCACCAACTATCGGCCCGATGACCGGCTGCTTTGGGTGCCGGAACCCGGACGCACACTTACCGTGGTGAACCATCTTCCAATCACCATCAACCATCAGGGCTTCCGCTATGCCTCCGATTTGAAGCCGAAAGAGAAAGACCAGTTCCGTGTCATCGCTTTCGGGGACTCGACCACCCAGGGCTGGGGCATGGACGACAACTCGCACTACAGCGCGCAACTGGAGAAAATGCTGGGCGCGAGTGGTTGCAATCGGGAACATTTTCAGGTCGTTTCCGCAGGAGTCAACGCTTATCCGAACTCGCTGGTCGAAGAAAAACTAAAGCTGGTCATCGAAGACCCCACGTTTCAACCCGATGTCGTGATCCGCTCCTACAGTTTCAATACGAATTTCGAGAACCTTCCCAAATTACAAGGGGAAGCTCGCAAGCAGTTCCTGCGGCGGGTAGAGTTCAAGTCGATCGTGCGCCGTAGCGCGATCTACAACTTCTTTATCGAGGACCTGTTTCGTGAGATCGCGTACTACAAGCTCCGCCACGTGCTGATGCAGGGCTCGCTCTCCACGGTTGAGGGCAATGGGGACCTCGATGTCGATGGGTTCAATGCCAGCCTTAAAGAAAGTCTCCAGTTGGCCCAAACCCATCACTCACAACTGGTTCTGTTGGTGCTCGGTGGCGATGGCTTAACCAAAGACAGCGACATGCATCCGTTCCAGCGCGCCATGTTGCAGTTCGCGCAGAATGAACACGTGCCCGTCGTCAACATGATCGAAGTCCTGCGCAATAAAGATCAGAACGAAATGTATATGGATCCTGCGCACCCTACCGTGGCTGGACACAAAATCATTGCGGAAGAACTCTACAAGACGATCCGGCAGCTTCCCATCTACAACGAAGCTTGCCAGGTGCCGGGGGTGAACGTGGCGAATTCTGTTGCTCCAGCCACTTCGCCTTCCAACGTTACGACTCAAGTCGACAGTAAGGAACGGTGATCAAATGTGGAATATGTTGAAGCGGGCGTGGGCAGCGTGGAAGGCTTTTGGCAAGAAAGTCGGCAACTTTCAGGCTCGGGTATTGCTGACAGTTTTCTACGCGATCTTGATGCTCCCCTTCGGATTGGCGGCGCGCTGGTTTAGCGATCCCCTGCGCATCAAGAAGCTCCCGGATGCGTGGCTGGACCATCCCAACGAAGCCTATGACATGGAGTGGGCCCACAAACAGTAGCGCAGGGCTTACCGAACTTAAGTAACTCCCGGAAGTAACCTGGTTCGCTCACTTCAGTAAGGGCGGAAAGCAAACACACCAACATAAAATCTAGAACGGACGCCGAGAAGCGTCCGTTCCACGTAGAGGAGAAATCATGAAATTCATTCGGAACGGTGCGCGGAACATGGGTGTTGCCGGCGAACTGCTCTCATTCTTCATGCGCAACAAGCGATGGTGGCTGGTGCCAATGGTGGTGAGCTTGTTCCTGATCGGCGCTCTCATCATCCTGGGACAGAGCTCGGCCATTGCGCCATTCATCTACACGCTGTTCTAGAGCGCAGCGTAATCAATCAAGGAACGGCCGCGAAGGTTCTCTGGAATCGTAGTTCTCTGAATCAATGAGCGTCACTCTTTTAAATCCGGTACAGCAATCGACCCACAGCTCGGCGGAAAGCAAGCCTAACACCCGCTTGCGCTCCTGGCTGTGGATCGGCGCCCTGGGCGTCGTCACGGCCGGTGCCATGGCGCTTTTCTACGAATTGGTTTCGGATCAGGCCGTAGAGATTATGGTTGCCGGAGTCTGCGTCTTCGCATTGCTCTGGATCGTTATGGCGGTCTCGGGCACATCGCGGAGCCGGAACCTGGTGTTTGCGCTGTGGTGGGTCCTTCTGAGTTCGGAAGCGTTTTTTTCCTACATGACAGAAGATGCCGAAAGCGGCCAGGTTACAACTGGCGCCTATTCGGAAGTCATGATCTGGGTTTTCATCCTGTTTGCGTTCTTTCTGTACTCGATGAGAAATCCCCAGTACCTGAAGGAAATCTTTAAGGGATCTTATAAGTGGGTCGCGCTGTTTGGCGTGGTCTGTTTTGTTTCGTGCGCCTATGCCGAGCAACCATTCTTCTCGCTGGGCTGGATTATCAAGTTGTTTCTGGCGATAGCACTGCTGGCGGCCTGCAATCACGAGATAAAGAACTCTGGGGATTTGAGAGCGTTCCTGATGGTCAGCCAGTGGGCATTCGCTTTTCTCCTTCTTATGCCGATGCTCCGGCTGATCTCGGATCCCGCGGTGCTGGCCACGGGGCGGCTGTTCGATGTAGGCACCGCGCCCACCATGCTGGCGGCGGACGCGGGAATTCTGGTTCTGTTGTCTTTGGCTCTATCGCAGCCCGGTCGGCGGGCCTGGCCATTGTTG
Organism: uncultured Acidobacteriaceae bacterium; assembly: GCA_963818865.1. Taxonomy (GTDB): domain Bacteria; phylum Acidobacteriota; class Terriglobia; order Terriglobales; family Acidobacteriaceae; genus Sulfotelmatobacter. The sequence goes on along the minus strand of CAWFTQ010000004.1, from coordinate 164,465 downwards.
TTTGCCACCTTCGGAATGTTAGTCATGATTCTGGCGGCGGGCAAAGCGGGCTTCGTCGCCTGCGTATTTTCCGGCCTCATCTTCTTTGTATGGCAGGGCAAGTTCAAGTCCGCGATGTGGTTTTTGTTGGGATTAGTGGCGGCGGGGGCCGTGCTGATGGTTCTGTCACCGGGTCTTGCGTCTTACATCACATCCTATCTAGGAACGGATCAGGCAGGAACGGTAACCGGGCGTACAGATGTGTGGTCGGCGGGATGGCAGCTCATCAAGGAGCGCCTGTTCTTTGGACGAGGTTTCATGTCGTCGCGCTTTCTGGCCTACAAGATCAGCGTCTCCTGGCAGCCGGGGCACTTGCACAATGGTTTTCTCGAGGTCTGGTACAACAACGGGCTCGTAGGACTTTTTATCATGGTGATGATGCACGCCGTGATTATCCGCAACCTGATCCTGGTGATGCGGAAGGTTTCGCTCCCCATGGCGGCCGGATGCTTCGCGGTCTATCTCAATATTTTGATTAATGGCATGGTCAGCCGCGCCTTTGGCAGCCGCCCTGATGCCACGTTCACCATGCTTTTCGCGCTGGTTTTTGTGAGCGAGAGATTGTTGCAGGAAGTCAGCCAGACCGAGGAAAAGCCCGCGCCTGGCTGGAGCCTGGTCCCGGCCAGCGCCGAGTACTAGCACCCAGGTATTACGACACACGAGACTTTTACAGAGGAGTACAAACAAGCAATGTGGAATATGTTAAAGCGGGCATGGGAGGCGTGGAAGGCCTTTGGAAAAAAGGTCGGCAACTTCCAGGCTCGAGTACTACTAACGATTTTTTATGCGGTGCTGATGCTGCCTTTTGGATTGGCGGCACGATGGTTCAGCGATCCCCTGCGAATCAAAAAACTCCCCAGCGCATGGCTGGACCATCCCGATGAAGCCTACGACATGGAGTGGGCGCACAAGCAGTAGGGAACTGACCGAACCGAGTACCAATCCGAGTACCAATCAAAGAGGAGTGTAATGTACATACTAGGAATCAGTTGTTACTACCACGACGCGGCGGCTGTGCTGCTCAAAGACGGAGCCCTTGTAGCGGCGGCGGAAGAAGAGCGCTTCACGCGCAAGAAACACGACTTCGATTTTCCGAAGCAGGCTATCAAATTCTGCCTGGAAGAGGCGGGCATCACCGGCCAGGATCTCGACTACGTCGTGTTCTTCGAGAAGCCGTTCCGCAAGCTGGACCGCATCCTGATGATGGTTCTGCAGACTTATCCAAAGTCCTGGAAAGTGTTCCGCGAATCCATGATCACATGGATGATCGACAAGCTTTGGGTCGCAACCACTTTGCAGACCGAGTTGGGAATCAGCAAGGACAAAATTCTTTTTAGCGAGCACCACTTGTCGCACGCCGCCAGCGCTTACTTATGTTCGCCCTTCGAGGAGTCGGCTGTTCTTACGGTGGATGGCGTCGGTGAATGGGTCACGGCCACGCACGGTGTCGGCAAGGGCAATCAGCTCACGCTGAACAAGCAGATCGAGTTTCCGCACTCGTTGGGCTTGCTCTACAGCGCGTTTACCGCTTTCTTGGGATTCGAAGTGAACGAGGGCGAGTACAAAGTAATGGGCATGGCACCATATGGCGATCCCATTTACGTGGACAAGGTTTGGAAGTTGATTCAGTTGAACAGCGACGGATCTTTCTCGCTGAACATGGATTACTTTAGCTTCCACCATTCCACCGAGAAGACTTACAACAGTAAGTTTGCCGCTTTGTTTGGTACTCCGCGGCCGTCAAAAATGCTGTTCTTCACCGAAGAAACCGGTTTCCCGAAGTATTTTGGAACTCCGCCGGGAAACTTCCAGGAAATGTCGAAGCTTAACAAGCACTATGCCGACATCGCCGCCAGCATTCAAAAGGTAACGGAAGACATTATGGTGGGCATGGCAACCCATCTGCACAAGACGACCGGAATGAAAAATCTCTGCATGGCCGGCGGTGTGGCGCTAAACAGCGTAGCCAATACTCGGATTCTGAAAGAGTCAGGTTTCGAGAACATGTATGTGCAACCCGCAGCTGGCGATGGCGGCGGAGCGCTGGGAGCCGCACTGTGGGCTTACAACACTCTGTTAGGGAAACCCCGCAACTTCCAGATGGACCATGCTTTCTGGGGCCGGGAAAATTCGGATTCCGAAATCGGAGATTTCCTGACGCAGAACAATATTCCACATACCCGCTACGACAACGAAGATAAGTTGCTCGATGCGGTGGTGAACCATCTAACCAGTGCCAAAGTAATTGGATGGGCTCAAGGACGCTTTGAGTGGGGACCGAGAGCTTTGGGAAGCCGCTCGATCCTGGCCGACCCGCGAAACCCGGACATGAAGGATATCGTGAACACGAAGATAAAATTTCGCGAGCCCTATCGTCCGTTTGCCCCGTCAGTCCTCGCCGAAAGCGCGGAGAAATATTTCGAGCTTCCCAATGCGATCAACATGTCTCCGGCGCGCTACATGCTGTACGTCGTGCCGGTGAGGGAAGAACAGAAGAAGACTCTGCCGGCGATCACTCACGTGGATGGCACCGGACGTCTGCAGACGGTGTTCAAGGCACAAAGTCCGCGCTATTACAAGATGATCGAAAAGTTCGGGCAAGCTACGGGCGTCCCCGTCGTGATGAACACCTCATTCAACTTGAAGGGTGAACCGATTGTGAACACTCCAGCCAATGCATTCAATACCTTCGAAAAGAGCGAAATGGATGCTCTGGTGCTGGAAAACTTCATCATCGAAAAACCGTCTTCAAACTGATAAGTCGTCGGTTTAAGTCCGTTCAACTAGCCGTAGCGAGGGGAGAATCCAAGAGTGTCAGCGGAAGCGGTGTTAGGTCCAATCAGCGAAATACCAGGCTTTCGAGTGCTCGGAGTTCGTGTAGACGCGGTCCAGATTCCGGACGCGGTTGAAGTGCTGGAGTCCTGGATTCGCGAACGCGGGCCGGCCCGTTATGTTGCCGTCACCGGCATGCATGGCGTCTCGGAGGCGAGGGAGAATTCTCACTTTCGCCATGTCCTCGATTCCGCCGATCTGGTGGTTGCCGATGGCATGCCGCTGGTATGGCTGGGCCGGTGGCAGGGACACGATAAGATGAAGCGCCGAGTCTACGGCCCGGAACTCATGGAGACGTTTTGCCGCGAGACTGGTTCCAGGTACCGGCACTTCTTCTACGGTGGGGCGCCTGGAGTAGCGGATCACCTTGCCCAGGTGGAGCATGAACGTTACGGCATTCAAATCGCCGGAACCTACTGCCCGCCTTTCCGGCCGCTTACCGAAGATGAAGAAAGGGAAGTGCAAAGCGCGGTGGAAGCTGCCGCTCCTGACGTTCTGTGGGTCGGCCTGAGCACGCCGAAGCAGGAACAATGGATGTACGCTCACCGTGACAAGCTTCAGGTTCCGGTAATGTTGGGTGTGGGCGCAGCCTTTGATCTCAATACCGGACGCTTAACCCAAGCGCCGGCGTGGATGCGTGAGAATGGACTCGAGTGGCTGTTTCGTTTGTGCGCGGAACCCAGGCGGTTGTGGTCCCGCTATATCGTGAATGGTTCTAAATTTGTCTGGGCAGTTTGCCGGGAGCATTTAGCTCCGCGAATTTTTGGACAGGAAAAATCCAGCTAGTTTTCGAATTCCCCCGCCAGGTCGTTTTCAGAAACAAGAGAATCGCAGTAGAAATCCTAAAATCATCTTCAGGAGACGAAAGAAAAATGAGCAAGCAGAAACGGATATTGGTAACGGGTGCGGGGGGCTTTATTGGCCATCACTTGGTAACGAGGCTGAAGAAGGATGGTCACTGGGTGCGCGGAGCGGATATCAAGTATCCGGAATATGAGAACAGCGCGGCTGACGAAATGGAGATCCTCGATCTGCGCAAGGTTGAGAATTGCCTGCTGGCCACGCGCGGCGGCATCGACGAAGTTTACAATCTCGCTGCCGACATGGGCGGAATCGGCTACATCACGGCCAATCACGCCGACATCAGCCGCAATAATATTCTGATCAACGCCCACATGCTTGAGGCCAGCCGTCAGAATGGCGTGAAGCGTTTCCTGTTCTCCTCTTCGGCCTGCGTGTACAACCAGTCGAAGCAGAAAGATCCCGAAGTGAAGCCCCTCACTGAGGAAGATGCTTTCCCCGCCGATCCCGAACCGGGTTATGGCTGGGAAAAACTCTTCGCTGAGGAACTCTGCCGGTACTACTACAAGGACTACGGTTTCGAAACGCGCATCGTCCGCTTCCACAACGTTTACGGCCCTCTCGGCACGTACGACGGCGGTAAGGAGAAAGCTCCCGCCGCAATCAGCCGCAAAGTTGCTTTGGCGCGCGATAACGACGAGATCGAAGTCTGGGGCGATGGTGAGCAGACGCGATCTTTCATGTACGTCGACGATTGCGTCGAAGGACTGACCCGCATTATGGCTTCGGATTGCCGCGATGCGCTGAACCTGGGCACGGATGAACTCGTAACCATCAACGGTCTGGTGGATATGGTCGCCGGAATCGCGCGCAAGCGGATTGCGAAACGCCACAATCTGAGCGGCCCTCAGGGTGTTCGCGGCCGCAACAGCGACAACACGCGTCTCCGCAAGGAACTCGGCTGGGAACCTTCCATCATGCTGCAGCAGGGACTGGCGGTAACCTACGCGTGGATCAACTCACGCGTCCGGCAGTCCGTCCGGAAAGAAAAAGAAGAAACCGTTGGCGCCGACTGAGAGACAGGGCAGATTGAAAAACAACAAAGAAAATTTGCCCATGCCTGCGGAAGCTCCCGGTCCCATATTCGTTGTTGGCATGTGGCGTTCCGGTACCTCACTGTTGTACACACTGCTGAACCAGCATCCGGGAATCGCGCTCATGTATGAGGCCGATCTCCCGCTGCTGCGGCAGCTTTTCCGGAACGGCCGCAGCAAAGCGGACTGGCTGGAACGTTGGCAGTTCTGGAACTCCGCTCTCAGCCGTCATCGCATCGATCGCCAGCAGATTCCGCATAACGTTCCCGATCTGCGGAGCGCTGCGGAAATTGTCTGGAAGCAATATGCGGGCGGCGCGCTCTACGGTGAAAAATCTCCCAACTACTACGATTCGCTGCAGTGGCTGTCCCGGGAGTTTCCGAACGCTCGCTTCGTGGTCATCTGGAGAGATCCCGCTGACATTTGCCGGAGCATTATTCGCGCGGCACAGACCGGTTCTTCGTTCTTTGCCAAGCGCGGGATAACTCACCGTGCTTTGCTCGGCACGCGCCGGCTCAAGAGCGAATGTGAGGCCTTAATCAACCGAGGCATTCCGCTCCATCAGATCGAGTACGAGGAAATGATCAAGGAGCCGGAGCGCGTTCTGTCAGGTGTTTGCACCTTCCTGAAAATACCGTTTGATCCGCAGATCGCCTCTCTTGACGGCGCCGACCGTTCCGCTATTTACGAGGCGGACCATCACGCCGGCGTAAAGAGCAAAACGATCGGACCTAAAAACGGACGCGATGAAGTTTTGCCGTTGCCCTTCAAGAACAAAATTGATCGTTACATTTCGTACTGGCAGCAGGAGTACGCGGGAAATTGGCCGCTGTATCCTATAATGCCGGACGGCGAACGGCCGCAGCCCTGTCTGCTGGAGCGAAGTTGGGACGAAGTTTTGTTCCGTGTCTACCGCGCTTTCGACCGGTTCACCGCACTCGTATATTGTTACGCTCCCATTTCCGTGTTGCGACGCTACCGCTCGGCGAAGTCAAAAGACCGCAGCACTGAAGTTGTAAAAAAATCGGCAGTCCTCCCCGAAGTTTCTCCCCGCAGTTGAATTCCACCGAAAAAAAGGATTTCATGCCTATTCTGCGCAAGGTTCGCTACAGTCTTTCTAAGACGCCGGCCCGTGCTCCTCTTGTCTGGATGCGGCACCGCAGCTTTCGGACTTCCGACGCATTCGTTGGTTCTTATCCCCGGTCCGGGAGCACTTGGCTGCGATTCATGCTGCTGGAAATTCTGGCAGGTCGCTCGTCAGGGTTTTCCAATACCAACGAAATGATTCCCGACGTGGGCCGTCATCTGCGTGCTACTGCGGTGCTGCCCGCTGGAGGACGGCTCATCAAGACTCATGAACCGTTTCGCTCCGAATACAAAAAGGCAATCTATTTAGCGCGCGATCCTAGAGACGTGGCTCTTTCCGAGTTTGCTTATCAGAAAGCCTTGGGCCTTGCAGGCGGCGAGTTCAGCCTCTACCTGGAACAGTTTATGCGCGGTGCGGTGAACCCGTTCGGTTCGTGGACCAATCACGCGATTTCTTGGATGGATGCAGCCGACAGCGGACGCTCGGAAGTCTTGTTGGTCTGTTTTGAAGAATTGAAGCGCAATTCCGAACAGGAGTTAATGCGGATCGTAGATTTTCTGGGCGTACCGCTGCAGACGGAGAGAATTCGTCAGGCGATCGCCAATAATTCCATGGATAGAATGCGGCAGAAGGAGAAAGCTGATCCGCAGCGCGCCTCCGCAAAAGGGAAGTTCATCCGCAGCGGTTCTGCCGGGGGCTGGCGTGAAGCGTTTACCCAAGAGCAGTCTCAACTTGTGCAACAGTATGCAGGCAATATACTGGCCAGGCTGGGCTACGCTGAGGTAGAGTCTCTGGAAGGGAAACTCGTATGAGTGTCGAAAAAACGACGGTCGAGAAAACGACGGTTGAAAGAAACAGCCGATCCAGTTCTTCGCAGACCGAGAAAAAGCCCGCGGCCAGCGCGGGTGGAGTGCAATGCCTCCGTTGCCATAACGAACTCGACAGTTACGTTTTCACCAAGTTTACCTTCCTTCCGTACGGCTCCGCCGGCGGCAATGTCGTTTTGGAATGCGCCAAGTGTGGCCACATTGAGTTTATGTCGCAGAACAGCCCGCTGCTGCGCCGGTTGAATGCCAAGCCGGTGGCTGTGGGCGATGGCGATTAGATCACCCTCCTCCAATAAACTTTTAGTAGAATTTCCCGAGCCTTGAGCTGACGAAGCTTCTTCATCGTCAACCTAGTCGTCTGTTCGTTCCCAGAACAATCCAGCGGGTAAAAATCCAACATGCGTATCTTAGGCCTGTCTTCTTTCACCCATGACACGTCCGCAGCTTTGCTCGAGAACGGCGTGATTCGCGCCGCTGTCGAGGAGGGCAAACTTTCCCGTTCGAAAACCACGCGGGGCCTTCCCGAAGCAGCCATTGAGTTTTGCTTGAAGCAAGGCGCAATCCAGTGGAAGGATTTGGATCACGTCGCGGTTGCAAGCCGGCCGGTTCGTGGCTGGACGCGCCGCTCCGTGGCTGGCGCTAAGATTTCGCCTTTTGCTCCCGTGGCTTCGGCTTATTGCCAAATGGCCGAGATCGGCCGGCTGGCGCGGGAAATGGGGCATCACCGCTTGCTTCGTCTTCAAGACGGCGCTCCCCTGGACCGCATCGTAAATGTTGAGCACCACCTGTGTCACGCGGCCAGCGCCTTTTTTCTTTCGCCGTTCGAGCGAAGTCTCATCGTCACCATGGACGAAGAGGGCGACGGCCACTCCGGTATGCTTGCCGTGGGCGAGGGTTCGCGCATTCGCGTGCTACGCACGATCTCTTACCCGCACTCGCTCGCGTGGCTCTATTCGAAGGTTACGGAGATCCTGGGGTTTAGGCCGCATGTCGATGAGCACAAGACGCAGTGGCTGAGTTTGGAAGGCGAGCCCCTTTATCGCAAAGCTTTTCATGACATGCTCGGGAAATCGGGTGCCGGTACTCTGCGGTTCGATTCCAGCTATCTGGACCACGGAGTGGGCGGCCGCTTTGCCCTCTCGGCCAAATTCTGGAGCAGATTGCGCCTCCCGAAGAATCGCGCGGAGTGGAGCGACGAACAGCGGCGCGCGCTTGCGGCCAGCGTGCAGCAGGTTTGCGCCGAAAAAGTCACCGACATCGTGGAGACACTGCGCAAGCAGGAAGGAATCGACGAAGTCTGTCTCGGCGGCGGCTTGTTCCAGAATGTTCTGCTCGTGGCCGCAGTCGAAAAGAACGTCGGATTAAATCGCGTGTTTGTGCCGCCGGCTCCGGGCAACGCGGGATGCGCGGTGGGCGCAGCTCTGTACCTGCAACACCAGATGCAACAAACTCCGCGTAAAGCTCCCAGCACCGATGCCTATTGGGGTCCTGCCTATTCGCGCCATCAGATCAAAGATGTTCTCGACAACTGCAAGGCCCGTTTCTCGTTCCAGATCATGAAGGATCGTCAGGCGGAAAATGCTGTGGAGCTATTGCTGTCGGGGAAAATCATTGGATGGTTTCAGGGCGCGGCCGAATTTGGTCCGCGCGCCTTGGGCAATCGCAGCGTTCTGGCTTCACCTTGGGCGCCTTACGTCAAGGAAAATCTTAATGACTTCATCAAGCACCGGGAATGGTTCCGCCCCTTTGCTGTCTCGGTTCCGGAAGAAGATGCGCCTCGCTTTTTCGAGTGCTCACAGCTTTGCGAATCGATGAATTCGCTGGCGCGGGTTCGTCAGGGTGTAGATGGATTGCCTGATGGGTTCGTCCTTCCCGGCGGCCTAGTCCGCCTGCATACGGTAAAGAAACAAACGAACCCCGCGCTGTGGGATTTGCTGAAACGTTTCGGAGAGTCGGCTCCGGCGCCGATGCTGCTGAATACGTCGTTCAACCTGTTCGGCGAACCACTGGTGGTCAGCCCGCTTGATGCGATTCGAAGCTATTCCTGCTCTGGCATCGATGCGCTGCTCATGGACAACTTCCTGCTGACGAAAGCTCCATTCCAGCCCTCGGGGCAAGCGCGGCAGCGGAAAGAACCGGCCTCGCTCTCGCTTTCGGGATTCTAGCGGGACGAGCAATTTGCGCGAGCAAAACTTCAACATCAACGCAATTAAAAGGGCAGCGATCCTCGCGGACGCTGCCCTTTTTTCTATCCATCCAAGACCGGACGGGCGGTAAGATGTAACTGCAAAACGATATGAGTAGAATGAATTGTCTTCTCGCCGCACTCTTACTGCTCGTGTGCGAATTGTCTCTTGGGCCAACGGGCACAGCGCAGTCGGGTTCGCCTGGGGCCGCCGCGAATCCAATCCCACCCACATTCTTCGGCATGCACATTAATCGCATTGGAACGCCATGGCCCCAAGTCCCGTTCGGAAGCCTGCGCATGCTGGGCAACCTCACGACCTGGTTTCATCTGGAAGGCGCGGGCCGCAACCGGTACGACTGGCGCATGTTGGATGGCTGGCTCAATGCGGCTCGCTCCCACGGCGTCGATGTGATGTACACGTTCAGCCGCACCCCGGACTGGGCTGCGGCCAATGCGAATGCCGCATGTGGACCGCGCCGAGGCGAAGCCGACTGCTCTCCTCCCAAAGATCTGGAAACAAATGCGCCGTGCCAGGGACCACTTGCGGGCGTAACGACGACTGATTGCCAATTCAAGGAGTTCGTTACCAGTCTGCTCGATCATGTTTGCTCGGGCGCCGCTCCCAACAGGAGTTGCCGCATCGTTGCGTTCTCCTGCTGGAATGAGCCTAACCTGGATGGCTTTTGGGTCGGGACCTACGCCCAGAGCGCGAAGATGTGCGCCGACATGGTGAAGATTGTTAAAGACCAATGCCGGAGCTGCATCACGCTCACTCCCGACATTTCCGCTGCAACCTCCGGCGACACCAAGGGCAACGGTGACAGCCGGTCTTACGATGAATGGACCAAAAACTTTCTCATCGCCTACAAGCAACTCGGCGCAGACTATCCCGACGCTGGCGCTTTTCATCCTTACGCGGCTCGCACGTGGAACATCAATCCCGTGCCATTTCCGGAGACGTTCGCGGGCAGCGGTTGCCCGCACAGCGGGAACACACCGGAGTGTCCGGACACTTTGCTAGGAAAAATTGCCACCATGCGGTCGTTACTCGATAAAGGAGGTATGGCCGGAAAGCCGCTGTGGGCAACGGAAGGCGGCTGGGGCACAAACGGCGAACTGCCCGATCCCGATGTGCAGGCTGCGTACGTGGCGCGCTGGCTGATTCTGCAAGCCTCCAGCGGCGTAGCGCGCGCCTATTGGTTTATGTGGGATAACGGGGGCGACGCGCGCGGTTGGGGCGGAATGTGGGACGGGAGAAATGGCATTAACAAGGCCGGGGTCGCCTACGGGCAGGTTTACAACTGGCTGGTAGGCGCCAGCTTCACCAAGCCGTGTTCTGGCGATCACGATGTTTGGATGTGCGACATCTCGCGTCCCGGCGGATATCAGGCGAGAATCGTGTGGAACGCCGCGAATTCTTATAACCCACAATCAACTGCAAAGTATGCAATCGGCAACGATTTCACCCAACAACGCGATCTGAACGGCGGTAAGTCTTCGATCTCGGATGGAACAGTCCTGATCGGATCGAAGCCGATTCTTCTGGAAAAACTTGCTGCGTCATCTGCAGTGTCCAAGTCTCAGCGTAAATAAGAAGCAGCGGATCACTTACGAGACCCGCTGCTTAGTTAGCTGACTTAGTTAGTTTAGAAGTCCGTCGCCGGGTTGTAGGGATCCGTAACGAATGTCGGCGCCACCGTCGGATCCGGGATCACAGGATTGTTTCGTCCCGCCTGAGTGGGATCGAAGACCACGAAGCCCACGCCCGGAGATTCCGACAGCGAGTAATCGTCGTTCGGATACACCGGATTGGCGAACCCCGGATTCTTTACCTCGCTTCCCGAATCCTCGCCCGTACTGTTCTGCCAGGTCGAAAGAGTCGAGTAGTACGTCGACTGCGGTCGGCCCTCGGAGCTAGTCGTGTAAAAGGGATTCGTCGGCAATGCACACGCCACGCCGCTGGCATAGCAGTACATGTTGTCGGAGTACTTCATCGCCTCCGTACAAGGACCGCCCATGCAGTACGCGTAACCAGTCTGCACATACCCGCGGTCGAAGTAGACCAGGTTATTGGTGAAGGTAAATTGCAGAACGCCCGATGCCGGCGGGTCGCAGCCCTCCTGCTTGATGCCCTGCCTTCCATAGGCAAAGATGTTGTTCTTGATCGTATTGGGCGTACCTGCGGTCTGTGGTCCGCAGGTTTGTGCTTGGGTTGTGCCGGACGCGCGGTATACCAGATTGTTTTCAACCAAAGTATTCGCGGTATTCGCGTCCAGATAAATTCCCTGGCCGCCATAACCATCCGCGTCGAGCGTGGAGGCGTCATTAATATCGTGAACTTTATTGTTCAACGCCTGGTTGCCGGTGGCGGCGGGGTCCGTGTTGAAGTACACTCCGCCCAGGTCATCCATGATGCCCTGGCCGAGATTGTAGATGTGATTGAACGACGCCGTGTTATTGAAAGCGCCGTGTGAATTGGTCGAACCCGGCGGGCAGCTTAACGCGCAAACCTTGATGCCTGTTTCATACCCATCGTAAATGTCGTTGTGAGTATAAGTATTGTCGTGGCCATCGCCCTGCGTGATGCCGAAGGTTCCCGCGATCGATCGGCCAAAACCGCTGATGACGTTGTTCTCAACCGTGGTGAACTGTGCCACGTTGGCGTCAGTATCGGTGTATTGAGCGAGCAAGCCGACGCGAAGGCCAAATCCGCCTAAATCGTAGAGCGCGGAATTCTCAACCGTGTTGTGCGCTGTAGTGGTGGTCGTGCTGGTGGTATAGAACTCGATGCCGCCGCCCGATGTCTGCGTGACCACAGCAGCATTAAACGTGACATTCTGGCAGTTGTAGCAGCTCACCGCACCGGTTACGCCTTGATCGGCCGTCTGCGATGCATATCCAAGAGTGCCCACCGTCCAATTATCGTGCTCGAAGGTGATTCCCTGGAACGTGACCCACTCCAGTCCCGTTGCCACCAGTACCTGCGTACTCTGCGGAACGATGACCGTATCGGTCGGCGGATTTTCGCCCGTGTTGGCAAGATAGGTCAGCGTCAACGGCGTTTTCGACCGATCGAGGAACCACTGTCCCGGCTGGGTTAGTTCGTCCTTGATGTTCTCAACGACATAGCGGTGGCCAACGATAAATCCGTAATAGAAATCCTGCTGGACCGTGGGTCCGGTCAAATAAACAATGTTGTTGCTGGTATCGATCGACTTGATCCTCAGCTTGGCCGTGCTCCATTTTTGAAAGTCATAGAGTTCGATGTCGCCCTGGGGATACGGTGAATTAAGGTTCTCCCAACTGCTGCTGATGGGATCGGTCTTGGTGTAAACGAAGCGGTCGAAGCACTCCCATCCCAGGCCCGCCATATAAACCGTACAGTTTGGATCGGGGGCTGGACCCGAACCTGAACCCGGCAGATACACGGTGGCCGCGACCCGGTAGTACGTTCCCAGCAAGCCGCCCAGCCGCGGACGAAGCCGTCGCACGCCGTTGTAAAACAACTGCTCAAAATATTGCACGGAAGACGGCAGCGTCGCCTGCCATTCATTGCCGCTGCCGTGAGTCCAGTTGGTGATTTGCATTCCTCCGCTGATGACCGGTGTTTCGTTAGGATAGTTCTCCCAAACCACTTGCAGAGTCGACGTTCCCGAGTCGGCCGTTGAGAACGAGAGCGGTTGGGTTACGTAATAACTTCCTGCTCGGAGCATGACCTGAATGGGAGTCGTACGGCCTTTGGGATTTTGGAGGATGCCCTGCACCGCCGTCTGCGCCCGCGAAACGGTGGCAAAAGGTCCGTCCGTACCCTTAGAGTTTGGTGCCGGCAAAGTACCGCTCCAGTTGTTATTGCCGTCCGTCGCGACATAGAAGTCGGCAACGGTACTCTGCGCCGGAATGGCGGTTACCGAGAGAGCCTGGCTCGCGCTTTGAGGCGGCGAAGATGAGTCAGTCAGCTTAACCGTAAAGTTGAATTGTCCAGTTTGCGAAGTTGTACCGGTGAAGATGCCCGTGCTGCTGCCCAAGGAGATTCCCGAGGGCATCGTGCCCGTGCTGATGCTCCAATGGTAAGGCAATGTGCCGCCGACTCCAGCCATCGGCGCATCATAAGCAGTTCCGGCGGTAATCTCGGGAAGCAAGGTCGTATCGATCTGGAGCGAACTGCTCACTTGCAATACAAACTGCTGGCTCGTCGTCAGCTGCGTGGGCCACGATGAATCCGAGACCTGAAAGGTGAGGCTGAATTGTCCCGTCTGCGCCGTCGTTCCCGCCAGCACTCCAGTGCTGCCTGTGAAAGATAATCCTTGCGGCAGTGTCCCGCTCGTGAGCTTCCAGTGGTACGGAGAAGTACCGCCGCTGGCGGCTAACGTTTCCGAATACGCAACGCCGGCGGTGACCTCGGGGAGTGTAGTCGTAGTGATTTCCAAAGGCACAACCAGCGGCGTTACAACCACGAACACGGTTGCTGACTTACTGGGATCCGCGGCGCTGGTCGCCCACACGCGGTAAGTCCAAGTACCGCTGGCAACCTGCGGGGCTGTATAAAGTCCACCGCTGGAAACCGTTCCTGCAGAGGCTGACCAGGTCACTGCCTGATTTGAAGAGTTGTACACCGTGGCCTTGAACTGCAAGGTTTGGCCGGATTCGAGCGCGCCCGTTCCTGGTGAAACGGTTACGCTGATCGTGCCCGATGCATCCACAATGATCGAAAAGTTGGATGTTGCCTTATCCGAGCCCGCATCAGTGACCGTAACACTTACGGGGAACGTCCCTGAGCTGGACGGCACGCCAGTTATGCTGCCAGTTGTGGCGTTCAGCTTCAAACCTGCAGGCAAGCCGCTTCCCGAGAAAGAGTAAGGCGTAGTCCCGCCGGTGACGGTCAACACTGTGTTGTACGCGATTCCAACCGTTCCTTGCGGAGCCTGTTCCTGGACCGCAAGTTTCGCTTCAGAAAAAGCGGAGGAAAATACGGTAAGAGTTAGAAAGAAGAGAGCACATATAATTTTACGCACACAACCCAACGTGCAGGGCCGGGGGGAGTCCTGTAACATTAGTCACCTCAAAAGCCTTGATGGACGGGCGGTTTGGCTTGTCAATACCGTCCCAACCCTAGGAGACAACGGGAAGGCAGCTTATGTAAGGTCACAGAGGTGCATCGCCCGAAATCCGAATTGCGGTGCCCTAATTCCGCAGAAGTTACAGTCAGCTTACACTTGGAGCACGGCGAAGTTATTGGTTTTATAATCAATAACTTGCAATTACTGGTGCAGGAATTGGATTGATCGGGCCCAGCTTCCTGTACCAGTGATCCAGTCTGGAACGGCAATTTCCCATTTTCGGCTTGACAGGGTGAATCGAAGCCAGACAGACTTAGATTTGACTTTTCGAAGACTACGATCCCCCAGGCATCACACCAGCGAATTCCCGAAACGAAAGAGAATCTCATGATCTCTAGGTGGGATTTCCCGGCTAGCCGGTCACAGTCCTGCCCGGCTGACTCGGATTGCTGGACGGTAAAACAAAAGGCAGAAAGGAAATGATTTGTCGATTCTAGTCGTGGGCGGTGCGGGATACATTGGATGCCACGCAGCGCGCGCGTTGCGGCGCCACGGGTACGAAGCCATCGTCTACGACAACTTGTCGCGTGGACATGCCTTCCTGGCAAAGGGTTTCGAGCTGGTAGTGGGCGACATTTCGGATCGTACCGCGTTAAGCCGGGTGATGACCCGTGTGAATGCCGTCATGCACTTCGCTGCGCATTCGCAGGTTGGTGAGTCCGTCCAGAATCCACGGATTTATTTCCAGAACAATGCCGAGGCAGGATTGGCTCTGCTGAATACCGCGTTGGATGCGGGAGTCCGCAGCTTCATTTTTTCCTCGACGTGCGCAGTGTACGGAATGCCCCAGAAGATGCCCATCACGGAAGATACGCCGCGGCAGCCCGTGAATCCCTATGGCACTTCGAAACTTTTTTTTGAGAATGCTCTGGAAGCTTATGACCGCGCTTACGGGATGCGCTACATGAGCCTGCGTTACTTCAACGCCGCTGGCGCCGACGAGAGCGGAGAGATCGGAGAACTCCACGATCCGGAAACGCACTTGATTCCGGCCGCATTAAAAGCCATCACCGGCGAGCGCGGAGAACTGGAATTGTTCGGCTCCGACTATCCCACGCCCGACGGCACGTGTGTTCGTGACTACATTCATGTAAACGATCTGGCCGATGCTCACGTGCTCGCCCTCAAGCACATTGAGGCCGGAAACAGCTCTGCCGCCCTGAATCTGGGCACTGGCTTAGGCGGCTCGGTCAAGGAAGTGATCACGATGATCGAAGAGGTGACGGGCTCTAAAGTTCCGCGACGCATGGGGGCGCGGCGGCCCGGAGATCCTCCGACTCTGGTTGCCGACCCCTCGCGCGCGCAGGCCGTATTACAGTGGAAAGCAAAGCGCTCTCTGCGAGAGATCGTGCAAACCGCCTGGGCGTGGGAGCAGGGCGGCCGGCAGAAGGCGCGCCAGGCATAGCCCATCCAGGCTTCGCGGCTTGCGCGCGAAACCGTTACAATTCACACTCTGAACAATTTATTGCTGGGCGTGGTTCTCGTCGAGGCGGAACGGAGAGAAGAGCAAGTATGGCAAATAATCTTTCAGGCAAGAAAGTTGCGGTGCTGGGGGCGGGCAAGATGGGTGGCATTCTGCTCCAGGCTCTGCTGAGAAACGGCCTGCTCGAGCCAGAACTCACCACCGCGACGGTGGCTCACGAAGACCGTGCCAAGGCACTGAGCGCAAAGCTCGGCATACCAGTCGGCGTCAACAATTTGCAGGCCGCCAAAGACGCTGACGTCATCTTGATTGGCGTGAAGCCGCAAGTGGTCGAAGAAGTTGTGGCCGAGTTGCGCGGCCATATCTCGCCTCGACAGTTGATCATCTCCGTGGCCGCCTCGGTCCCGAACAGTCTGATCGAGAAGACGCTGGATGCCCCGGTGCCCGTAATCCGCGCCATGCCCAACACGCCGTGCCTGCTGTGCTGCGGCATGACCGCACTGGCCAAAGGGAAATATGCCGACGCCAGCCACGTGGAGACCGCCACCACCATGTTCGACGTGGTAGGCCGCACGGTGGTAGTCGACGAAAAGCACATGGATGCGGTGACCGGGCTTTCCGCCAGCGGCCCGGCTTACATCTACATCATCATAGAATCGCTTGCCGAAGCCGGCGTCAAGGTGGGCCTGCCTCGTGATATCGCAACCTTGCTCGCAGCGCAAACCACTATGGGAGCCGCCCGCGTCGTCCTTGAAACCGGAGACCACCCCGCGCTCCTTAAGGATGCCGTTACTACTCCCGCCGGCTGCACCGTGGACGGAATTATGGAACTGGAGGAAGGCAAGCTGCGGGTGACGCTGATTAAAGCCGTGGTCAAAGCGGCGCAAAGGGCCAAAGAGCTGGCGTTTGCCGGACACTGATGGTTTGAAACTGACGGTTGGATAGCAGCGCCGGATACTAAAGTACTATTTACCATCACTCGTCGAGCGGCTTACTTTACAAAAGGCTGTGAGCAGTTCGGCCAGTGTCTTTAGCAGCAAGCTTTTCTCTCAGGTGTGAAGGGGCCGATCAACCGAGTCGGGTGAAAGAACATAATGGGTAATCTGCAAGCCTCGAGGTGGGGACGCCAGCCGTGACCGACCCCTCCATCGAATCCAGTGAAGACAAACCGTTAATCCGAGTGCTGGCTGCCGACAGCACCCGCATGAACAGCCAGTTGCTGGCTGATGTGCTGGCTCGTGACAAACGGTTTCAGGTGCTCGAAACTCAGCTCTCCGCCGCCACTATTCTGGCTGTTGTCACCAGTGAGAAACCTCATGTGGTAGTGCTCAGCCCGCTCCTGGAAAATGATCCTGTTCTCGGGTTCCAGGTGGCTCGCCAGTTGCACGCCGCCCATCCGGCAACGAGGATTGTCATGTTATTGGATCGTTCCGAGCGGAGGTCCGCGGTAGAAGCCTTTCGTTCCGGTGCCAGCGGCATCTTCTGCCGCAGCGAATCTCTGAAACTCTTGCCCAGGTGCATCGCTTGCGTTCATGCCGGCCAAGTCTGGGCCAACAGCCACGAACTCAAGTATCTTCTCGACGCCCTTTCACAAGCCATGCCGGCGCGCCGGACAGGGAACACGAGTGATGTTTCCATCCTTTCCAAGCGCGAACAGGATGTGGTCAGCGGCGTCGCAGAGGGATTGTCCAACCGCGAGATTGCCCATCGTCTCAAGCTGACGGAACATACGGTGAAGAATTACCTCTTCCGCATCTTCGATAAGTTGGGAGTTTCCAGCCGTGTGGAAGTCGTGCTGTACGCCTTTGGCTTGACCGGTGCGAGTGTGGTCGTCCCCTCCGCGCCATCCCGAAAGCCTCGGGCCCGCACCGCCGTGGCTGCCAGCAAGCCTCGCAAAGGCCCCATTTCTGCGCCACGTCTGGACGACGCGAGTCCGGACGAGCAGGCGTCGCAAAAAGTTGTGCCTCTATAAGAACTCCACTGCCAGCGGTAGACGAGTCTAATTCGCCCCCGTGCCCGTGAGCTTCGCGGTTTGAGGGCTGGTTAAAGCGCTGTCTGTAATATCCAGGGTGGCGCTTCGCGCACCCTTAGCGCTGGGTGTGAAAGTCACCGTTATTGTGCACTTCGCACCCGCGGCAAGCGTGCTCCCACAAGTAGTGCCGGTCTCCGTGAAGTTACTCGCATCCGCGCCGCCAATGGTGATACTGGTGATGTCCAGCGCTACCTTCTGATTATTCGCTATGGTTTCTGTCTTGGCTGCGCTCGTGGTGCCCACGGTCACCGTGCCGAAAGCTAGAGTGCCAGGGCTAAGTGCGACCGGCAGCTCGCCCGCACCCTTGAGACTGATGGTTTGCGGGCTATTGATGGCGCTGTCGGAAATGGTTACCATTCCGGTTTGCGAGCCACTCGTCTTTGGGGCGAATGTGACGGTGATGGTGCACTGCGCGCCCGCGGCAATGCTCGTGCCACAAGTGTTCACTTGGCTGAACGCGGCGCCGGTGACGGAAATACTAATGTTGGTCAGGCTAACCGACTGATTATTCGTTAGCGTTACGGGCGCTGCCGTGGCGCTAGAGTCAACCAGCACCGTCCCAAACGAGATGCTCGCCGTCGACAAAGTGACCGGCACAATCCCAGTTCCGGAAAGGCTGACGGTTTGCGGACTATTGCCCGCATTGTCGGTCACGTTCAGCGTAGCGGTGCGCGTGCCGCTGCCAGCCGGATCAAAGGTCACGTTGATGGTGCAGCTCGCGCCGGCATTCACGCTGGTTCCGCAGTTGTTCGTCTGCTCGAAATCTCCGCTGTTGGTTCCCGTGAATCCTATGCTGTTGATCGTCAACGTCGTGGTCAGATTGTTGGTCAAAGTAACGACCTGCGGCGCGCTGGTTGTGCCTACTACCTGTGCACCAAAAGTCAGCCCGGTCGGCAAAACTCCGACCCCGGCGCAACCGGGCAGTTGGAAATTAGCGATCCGAGTGTGCCAATTGATCAAAGTTCCCGTCTGGGCCACCGGATAGTATTCGTTGACGTACCAGAACGTGCAGCCATCCACCGGATCCACTGTCATGCTGTCGTAGGATCCCCAGTGCCACGTATTCTCCTGATCGGCGGTGCCATCATAAAGTGTGAATTCGACTGGCGGCGCCGGGTTGGTAAGGCTGAACCACGAGGCATTGAGGCTGGGATGGGTTGATTTGCTCGATATGCTGTAACCCGCCGCCGCATTGCCGAAAGAATCCTCCGCAATGCTGGGGATAAACCGGTAGTTCGTCGAATCCGGGTTTATGGTCCCGTCCTGATAAACCGTAGGAGTGCCCGGCCCACGCATTTCATACCAACGAATTCCAGTCTGTGTGCCGCTCGAACTGACCGACACGTCATGGCTGAATAGGAATGATTCGTAAGAGCCGAAGTTGCGGTAGGCAAAGCGCGGCATGAAGCGGTCGCCCACGGAATCGATATAGTTCTTTGTGCTGCTGGTGGAAGGTTCCGGTACGCACACCGTTTGCACCGGAGAGAGCACATCGTAGCATCCGGGAGTGTAGGGTGCCACTGAAACCGCCGACTGCGTGAACGTGGTCAGAGCCGGATTGCTCCAATTCACATGGAAGTCCCACAAGTTGAATGTGCTGGATGTGGTGGCCGTATTGTTGATTACAGGATTTTCAATGCTCACCATGTACTCGTCCCGTCCCACAGGCGGAGCCGTGGTGCCGTCGACATCCGCGGGAATCAAGCTGTGGCCGAGGTAAATCCCATTGCTCAGCGGGCTGTTCACATTGAAGCACTGCGGAGGATTAGGAGTGCCATTGATCAGCATGTTCGTCCGGTCCAGAGCGCATGCCACTATGCCAACTTCCCGATAATTTTGATTGATGTCGTTCAAATCAATGGTCACGTAGTACGCATCTGGCCACGTCGCTATCTTTGGCCAGTCGGGAAAGTAAACATTTCCCTCGGCATTCGTTCCTAGATAAGGATTAAGAGGGATGTCGTAGGTGTACCACGCAAGGGATGGTGAACTCAGGTCGTCGGTGTTGGAGATGGCGACGCAATATTGATAATTATTTTCCGTTCCCGTGTGGCCTGCGATAACCCAGCGCGAGGCCAGGCGATCAAAAATAATCATTCCATCCCCGCTGATGGCTTCGCAAATCGTCACCCCATTCTTAGTGAAAGGCGTGCTCACCGGCTGCGGAGTACTCCATACCGGGACAAATGTGACTTTATCGAATGCCTGATAGGACAGGTTGACGTATTGCATGAATTGCTTGGTCCCGACGGCGCCGTTGGGATCCACGTCATATTCGGGGCTGGCCAGCTGGCTGGCGTCGATGCCCTCAAACGATGTAACAGTCTGAGCCATCGACCACGAGGTCAAGAATACGAACGCCAACGTCAGGATTCGAAATTTATTCATGATGAGTCAGTCTCTGCCGATCATTCTTTCTGTGTCCGACTCCAGGGCTTGGGAGAGAGCGCCCATCACTCGGCCCGATTTAATTTTGTTAGCAACTTTTCCATCTACCGCAATGCTTCTACTGAAATCTCAGTTGGCTGTCTCAGTGAAAGTCACAACGTCGACGTTACTATTCACAGTAGCCGTGATGGAGTATGTGCCAGCTGAAGGTGGCAAAGTGTAAGTCGCGCTAGCTTGCCCGGCGCTATTTGTAAGCGGAGCGCTGTTGATGAAACTGCCACCCGCGCCTCCGTCAGAGAAGGTTACAGTTACTCCAGATACCGCATTTCCGTATTGATCTTTCACCACAACGACCAGGGGTTTTGGCAGTTGAGTGCTTGGAGCAGCGGTTTGCTTGTCGCCGGAGGATAGTGTCTCGGTGGCGGGTGCGCTTGCCACCGAAGTCTCGTGAAATGTTGCCGCAGTAGCGGTGCCGGAAGAAGCGGTGACCGCAAAACCGGTATGGGCGGAAGTCGGAAGAGTGAATGTAACACTGGCCTCGCCGTTGCTGCCCGTGCTGACAGGATTGGGCGAGAACGTTCCGCCATAACTGTCGGAGAACGTAACCGCCGCGCCCGAAACTTTATTTCCAAAACTGTCTTTCGCCACTACCACCAGCGGCAGCGGCAAAGTCGTTCCCACAGTTCCTGATTGCGAAGAGCCAGACATGACGGAAAGCGCAGCTGCGGCGCCAGGGACAGCAGTTTCACTGAGGGAAGCAGTGCTATAACCTGAACTGGTAGCCGTGAGCGCGTAAGTTCCCGCGGTCTGCGGCAGCGTATAAGTGGTTGTCGCTGTTCCGGCAGAATTGGTAGTCACCGGGTTGGTGCTGAAGGTGCCTTTGTTTCCGCTGCCGAAGGTGACCGCTACGCCCGCTATTCCAGCACCCGTATATGGATCAGTGGCCTGGACGCTCAATGTGATGGGAGTGTTCACCGTCGCGGACTGGTTGTTTCCAGCCGAGGGGTTCAGCTCTGGAAACAATCCGTATGCCTTCAATTGAGTCTGCGTTCCAACGTATACCTTGCCGTTAGCCACCAGCGGAGTGGCAAAGTGCGGCGCCGTGCCCAGCGCATCGCGGCCGCTCACGTCTTGTGTGTTATAAAGCTCTGCCAGGTTTGCGGTACTGTCATCGTTAATCGCGTTGAACGCCGAGAGTTCCATGATCCCGCCGCTACTGTTGGTGTTGCGCACCAGCCAGAAGATCCCGTTTTCACTTCCATTTGCGGACAGCGTCGGCACACCGGTAAGCGTGTAGGAGAGCGTCGACTCGTAGACCCAGGTCGAGGAGAGCATTCCGTTAGTCAGCGAGAAAGCTTTGAGGTGGTCCTGCCGGGCGGCAGTATAGACGTAACCATTCCAATAAACCGGAGCTCCGTACATTTGTTGCGTCGCCCCGATCACGTCTTCTTCATTCCCATCGCCGCCATCGTTGGTGTCGTACTTTCCCATGTCGCTGGTGTTGATCAGATAGATGGTTCCGGTCTTACCTTCGGCGAGAGCCAGGGTCGAGGATTCAGTGAACCCATCATCCGGGAGCAGGACAACTCCGCCTGAGCCCAGATCCAAATCTCCCGATTTCATCTTGGCCTGGTTGGAGGGCGTGAAATAATCCAGCACGGAGAACGCTGCGCCGTCCAAGCTGAGCTTGAGCACGGTGTCGCCGTAGTCGGCGCCGCCCGTATTCACGTCGAACGTCCCGTTCGCGGTCGCCACGTAAACATTTCCGCTACTGTCGGCGGCAGGACCGACGCCACTCATCCAAATCGATCCGCCGTAAGTCTGGGCGGGGGACGTGGTGAACACCGCCAGCTGTTGCAGAGGGTAGGATGCGCTGTAAGCCAGCAACCATCCATGCGCCTTTTGATCGCAGCCATTGGAGCCGAAACCGATGTAGATTGCGCCATTCACTTCCAGCAGCGCCGGCCGCTGCAGATCGTACTGCTCGTAGGTTGACAGGAGTACGCCGTCATAAGTAGCGGAGATCGGCTCCGGCCCGCCAAACTTTTCCGCGCCGGTAGTGATGTCAAGCGCATGCAAATTGAAACTGTAATTCCCACTTGCAACTGTCTTGGCGACTGCATACAGCGTATTGGTGGTCAAATCGATCACTGGGGTGCCGGTAATTCCTACCTCGGTATATCCGTTGACCGAACCGCAGCCGAGCTCGCTAACGGCTTCCGTTGAGCCGCCATCCAGCAGGCTTACCTGCCAGTACAGAACACCCGTGTCGGCATCGAAGGCGTAGACACTATCGTGCATAGTGGCCACGTACACCACGTTCACCACGCCAACGCCCGGAATGTTTACCCCGGAAACGTACAGCGGCTGAGCCACAACGTAACCATCCACGTCGTAGGAGAACAAGCTGCCAAATTGATTTGAATTTACGTTGCTCGGTGTGAGATAAGTCTCAGTGGAAAACTGCCCGTCCCGGCTGGTGTCGCCGCGCTGCGTCAATACATTGTGTTGCCCCCAGGCCATGCCTGTACTCAACAGCGTCACAAGCGCGGCCGTGCTCAGCGCTCGCAGACCGCGCCGCACGCGACCCACTTCCTTGGCAGTCGCGTTGGCAGCAAAGAATTTGGCGCACCGGGAATAGCGGGTGGTCGGGAGATTCATAGAAAATGTTTTCCTAAGCTCGGGGGATGAATATTTTCAAGAACGGGGAAGGTCTGGCTGAACCGAGCCGCAAAGCAAAGCACTCTAGAGTCCCGCAAACATCGGTTCGCCGTAACCGGAATTCTTGATGGAAGATTAACATACCGGGTCGCACTCAGCTACAAAAAAACTCACGAATTGCATGCTCGCAAAAAGTTGCAAGTTCTTGCAACTTCCATGCGTTTGCAAATTCCTGCACACCCCTGTGGATCGCATTATCCTCACGCGGCGGAGCCGTTTGGCGATTCAATCATCGACCTCTCTAAAGACTCTTTCTTGGCAGCAATCTTCCCGAATTCGGGCCGCAGAATTCGGTCCGGACAAATCCGGTCCAGCAGCGGCGTCGCCATGAATGTGGTCACCAGCGCCATTACCACCATCATGGAAAACAGCGCCGGCGAAATGATTTTGACATCGAGTCCGATATCAAGAATGACCAGCCCCATCAACCCGCGGGTATTCATGAGCGTACCCAGCCCCGCAGCTTCACGCCACGCCATTCCACTCAAACGTGCCGCGGCCATGGACCCGCCCAGCTTGCCGGCCGCCGCCACCAGGATGATCAGGCCGCAGTAAAACCACATCGCCGGACCCTTGAGCAAACCAATGTTAGTACGCAGGCCGGTAAAGGCGAAGAACAGGGGCAACAGCAGAGTGATGGTAACGGTTTCGAATCGGTCGAGAACGTAGCGGACGAATTTAGGTTCCTTGGGCATGATGGCGCCCATCAGGAACGAGCCGAACAGCAAGTGGATTCCCAGGCGCTCTGTACATAAGGCGGAAGCCAGAGCCATCAGAATCAGAAATGCCATGCGATTCTCGCTGATTTCGCCGTACTTGTGAAAAGTGCGTTCCAAACCGCGCAGCAGGAAGCGCACGCCGTAAATCATGATCAGTGCGAAAACCAGAATGCCGCCCAGCGTGACCCAGATCGAGGTTGTTCCGTGAGCGGCGCGGATGAGCACGACAATGTAAGCCAGAATGCACCATCCGGTTACATCGTCCACTGCGGCGCAGGCGATGGCTACAGTTCCCAGGCGGGTCTGCATCATGTCGCGCTCGACCAGAATTCGAGCCAGCACCGGGAACGCGGTCACGCTCATGGCCGCGCCCATGAACAGCGCGAAGTTGGTGAACGACACACTATCGTCCGAAAGCCTCGGGTACAGGTAAAGAGCGAGTAAGGAAGCCAGCACAAACGGTGCCGTGATGCTCACGTGGCTCACCAGCACGGCAGCGTGGCTTTGATGCTTGAGTTCTTTGGGATTAATCCCCAGGCCCACCAGAAACATAAAGATGACTACGCCTACCTGGCTCAAGGCGTTAAGAAATCCCAGGCTTGAAGGCGGGAATAGGTAGGCTGACAATTGCGGAGCAATCCAACCCAGCAGCGAGGGCCCCAGCAAAATGCCGGCGAACATTTCTCCCACGACGCGCGGCTGGTGGAATTTCCGAAACAAACTGCCCACCAAACGGCACACCGCCAGAATGACCGTGATCTGCAGAACCAGGGTAAATAGATTCGGCATCAGTGGCCTCCCTTGGACGCGGCCGGAGTTTGGCGCTCGGCCTGGAATCCCACGGACGCGCAAGATTGGCAGTTCGGCACCGAGAGCGTGCCGGTCAGCAAATTCGAATCTACTTTTCGGTCGATACTGGCGAGAAGGAGCATCTCCCCTCCAGTTACACAACTACTGTCAGATGATTCTGCCGCTCTGAGATCCGCCCGAAGCCTCGCGCCATCGAGCGTGCCTGATGCCGTGAGTTTCGGGCCGCTGGGAAAGGTGAGCACCAAGCTTCTTCCCGATTGTGTAATCGCGAGCGTCTTGTCGGGAAGAGTGGCAAGCGCGTTGCTACAAGGCAGCGAATCGATCTGCGTGGAGTCAACCCGCATTGTCCATAGGCCATCGATCGAAACTGGCGCGGTCACATTACGTCCGGCCTTAAGAATTCCCGCCAGCCCCACCAGAGGCAGAATCACCAGGAACGCGTATGCGAGAACAAAATTTCGATTGGCGCCGGACATTTGGCCTTCGTACCGATCCGGGGGAATTTTTCATGCCGCGCCCGGAACCTTCCGGGATGCCGCAGCCAATCCGGGCAAAAACTAGAAGCTGGCCCTGACCGAGATCAAGGCCTCTCAACTCAAAAGATGTGACGCAGCCGGGGGAACTGCAACGTTATATCAAGAACTCGCCCGCACGTCTAAGCAGACGGCTGGCTGAAAGCATTCGCCGTCAGATCGCCCAACAATTTGTGCCACGGATGCTTTTCGTTCTGCTCGACTTCCGTGACCATCTTGCGCATTTTTTCGAGCACCGGCGGCGTCGCATCGTCGTAAACGTCGCCTTGCAACAACTTCAAAACGTCCAGCCGATACCGGGGATCGTTGATGAAGTAGGTGAACAACACGTTAAGCCGGTAATAGACAGTGATGAAGTCGTACCAGTTCTTGGTTCCGAGACGCAGAGTATTCTCGTAGGTGGCAAAACTTTGCCGCGAGAACTCATTCTTTTCGAGCGCGCTCAGAATGTCTTTATGCGCGAACCGTGAGCTGTTCAGGGCGATGCTCACGCCGGTCGAGAAAATAGGATCGACGAATCGTCCCGCGTCACCCACCATCACGAACCGGTCACCGCACAGTTGCTTCATGGCGTAACTGTAGTCGCCCTCATCTTTAAAGGGACGGATACGGTTCGCCTTGCGCAGAGTCTCCTCAATCATCGGCCGTGTACCCACCGAGCTCCAGAAAAACTTTTCGCGATCTTCCTTTGACTTGGCGAAGTTTTTCTTCTGGGTCACAACGCCGATGCTGGTCACATCGTCGGAGATCGGAATCTGCCAGATCCACGTGTTCGAAATCGGCAGGAAGTGAATGTAAATATAGTCGAGGTTCGTATCCCGCTTGGCGAATACCTTGCGGTCGTAACCGTCAAACCAGGAGTGAATGGCGTATTGATCGAATACCGCGTCCTGCACCTTCAACTTCATCTGATTGCCCAGGAAAGTATTGCGGCCGCTGGCGTCCACCACCATTCTTGCGCTGACGTTCATTTCCTTCGGGCCCATGTTGAAGCGCACCAGCGGCTCTTTGGGTCCGAAATCCACCGCGCTGACTTTGATGCCGTCATACACCGTCGCGCCCAGTTTGTTCGCGTGCTGCAGCAGCATTAAATCGAACTTGCCACGGTCTACGTGGTACGTATGGTTCTTGTCCACGCCCGCCTGTTGGCGCTCGTCGAAGCGAATGTCAACGTTGCAATCCGGAGCCAGGCCCTCGAGGTCATGAACGTACGGCATCTTCTTGTCGTCGGTCGTCCATACCGCGCCATACTTGTGCGGGAATTTCGCCTCTTCCATCTTCGGAAGAAAATCGAGATCTCTAAATACTCTGGTCGAAGACGGCACCAGCGACTCGCCCACGTGCGGCCGCGGAAACAGTTCCCGCTCAAAAACCACGCAACTTACCCCGGCCTTGGCCAAGTAAGCGGCCATGGACGATCCAGCCGGTCCCCCACCGATAATCGCGACATCAAAATCTGGCTTAGTGATAACCAACTCTTCCTCCTAAAGTCCGTTAAAAGTTTTTTCGAATTTCAATGCTGTTACTGGCTGGCCTGCTTGAACGCATCCACGGTCATATCCCCCAGCAACTTGTGCCAGGGATGCTTCGGATTTTGCTCGACCTCGGAAACCATCTTCTTCATCTTCTCCAGCACCGGCGGCGCCGCATCGTCGTAGACATCGCCCTGCAGCAGCTTGAGCACGTCCAGCCGGTAGCGCGGATCGCCGACGAAATAAGTGAACAGCACGTTCAGCCGGTAGTACACCGAGATGAATTCGTACCAGTTCTTAGTTCCAAGCCGGAGCTTGGTTTCGTAGTCGGAAAAACTCTCGCGTGTAAAATCATTTTTTTCAAGCGAGCGCAGAACATTCGTATGCGCAAAGCGCGAGCTGTTCAGCGCGATGCTCACGCCCGTCGAAAAAATCGGATCCACAAAACGGCCCGCATCGCCGACCAGCATGAACCGGTCGCCGCACAACTGCTTCATGGCATAGCTGTAGTCGCCTTCATCCTTGAAGGCGTGCATTTGATCCGACTGCTTCAGCTTTTCCCGCAGCAAAGGACGCGTTCCCACCGCTTCCCAGAAAAACTGTTCGCGATCCTGCCGCGACTTGGCGAAGTTTTTCTTCTGCGTGACCACGCCAATGCTGGTAACTGAGTCGGTAATCGGAATCTGCCAGATCCAGGTATTCGAAATCGGCAGGAAATGGATGAAAATGAAATCCAGCTGTGCGTCTTTCTTGGCAAATGCGCGGCGGTCATAGCCGTCAAACCAGGTGTGAATGGCGTACTGGTCGAACACCGGATCCTTAATCTTCAACTTCATCTGATTGCCCAGAAACGTGTTGCGTCCGCTGCAATCGATCACCATCCGGGCGCTCACGCCCATTTCCTTGGAGCCCATGTTGAAGCGCACGATCGGCTCTTTCGGCCCGAAATCCACATCCTTGACCTTGACCCCTTCGTATACCGCTGCGCCCAGTTTGTTGGCGTGCTGCAGTAGCATCAGATCAAACTTGCTGCGATCCACGTGGTAGGTGTATTCCCGGTCCACGCCATCCTGCTCGCGTTCGTTAAAGCGGATGTCCACGTAGGACTCAGGATTGAGCTGGTCGTGATCTTTATCCTTGAATCCCCCCTGGAAGTTCATTTCGTAAGCGCCCTGATCCTCGGCCGTCCAGGCTGCGCCGAACTTGCGCGGGAACTTGGCCTCTTCCATCTGGCCAAGAAAATCCAAATCGCGGAAAACCCTCATCGAAGAGGGAACCAGCGACTCACCCACATGTGGGCGGGGAAACAATTCGCGCTCGAAAATCACGCAATTCACGCCTGCTTTGGCTAGGTACGCGCCCATGGAACCGCCCGCAGGCCCACCACCAATAATGGCAACGTCAAAATCCGGCTTCGTAAGAACCAATTTACTCGCTCCTTTGCATGAATGACCTTAGTAGATGGGATGCCGCGAAAACTTACTGCGAAACATTGTCCGTTTGGGGGGGGACCACCGCACGCTGTGTAGCTCACTATGACGGTTATTTGACCGCGCTGTCAAGAGACCTTTTACTCCATTCGCCATCCCTCGCTTGGTAACTTTACGTGGTAACCTGACGCGCGTTACCACAGTTATCACCGTACGCGACCGCATCCACGCGTTCCAGCAATTCCGCGGCGTCAATTGCAATTCGATTTCTTATTGAGCAAAATGTGCGGGCGCTTTTATCGCAGGAGTGGGGGCTCCACACGCCCAATCAAGAATGCATCGTATCACGATGCAAAATTCTCGCAAAGAAAAATAAATAGCCTCTCGATTCCGAAAGTTTTCCCCCCGCAAAGTACCTTACCAACCACCCCGCTCCCGCGATCCAGCCGGCCTTTCTTCGGACCCTGCTACTACTTTGTTGCGCAACTTCTCGGCGACCGCTGGGTTATGCTATGTATTCTCAATCGCCTGGCTAGAGGTGTGTCCCCCAATGTTCAGCACGACCAGATTTCCCCAGCTACTAGGATCGATTGCGGCCGTTTCGTTACTCTTCGCCCTCGCCGCCTGTGGCGGCGGCAGTAGTTCGCACACCAACTTTCAGGTTTCTGGCCCGGCCATAACGACGCAGCCGGTCGGCCCCGAAATCGCCAGTGGCCAAACGGCCACCCTAACCGTTGTGGCTTCTGGCAGCGGTTCGCTCTCCTATCAGTGGTACCAGGGACCGAGCGGAACCACCACAAATGCCATCAGCGGAGCCACCGCCAGTTCATACACCACACCCACCCTGAAAGCGACCACCAGTTACTGGGTCCAAGTGACCGACGCGAACGGAAGCGCCAACAGCAATACGGCCGTGGTCCTGATCGCAGGTCCGCGGCAGGTGCAGGCTCTTCTTTCCGGTAATTTCTCCGGAGCCCCCTACTTCAACAGCTTCCTCTCCAACGTTCTCCCTAACATCAGTGGCGTGAGCGTCGCCTTACAGTGGAGCCAGATCGAATCGACAAATGCCCAGGGCGACGGCTCCGGCGGGTATGACTTCACGTCCTTCGATACCAGTCTTCAGCCTTTCGTCCAAGCTGGCCGTACGGTGAACTTAATCGTGTGGCCCGCCACGGAGGGTGGCAATAACGACCCGAATAGCGGAGGGTCGACTCCGGCTTATGTGCTGAGTAGCGGCTATGCAACGTCGCTGAATACGACTCCGCAGGATATGACCGTCTGCCCTAACTATACCGGTGATTCCAGTAACCCTTACTACGCGGAGACGCAAAGCGGAAGCGGAGGAATCTGGAACGTCCTGACAAACGAGGACCTAAGCGGCCTTCCGGTTTCCTACGAACTGCCTTTCATGACCGCCTATAAGGCTTTCATTCAGCAGGTGATCAGCCACTATAATCAGGCGGGGACGACTATAAACGGAGTGACTGTCCCGACCATCGGCTACATTCGCTTTGGCTTCTCCCAAGGCGGTGAAAATAGCCCGGAGTGCAATCAGTTCTGGCCGAACTTCTCGCAGACTACCTACGTCACGGACTACGTTGGCCCTATGACCCAGTTGGTCGCCCAACAAAGTCCTAAGATGACCATCCTCGAGGATATGCACGCCTTGGGCAACTTGAGTAATGAATCGGCCTCCGTTTACATTGCCTATGCTGATCAGGAGGCACAAATCGCAGCGACCAACGGCCTGGGCATCGGCACCAATGGCTTGCAGGCGAGCGACATCACTCAATTCGCCGCAAATCAGCCCTGCGATTCTGACTGGTGCAATATGTTCGCGCAGTATGCGAGCGTTCCCTACAAAATCACCCTGTCGCTCCAAACGCTGCAATGGACCGACCCAACGGGGGCGGCACAAACCGGCTCCCTGACGGTGCTCGAGCCGTTTGCGAAAAAGCAAGGTGCGAACAATCTCGAGTTGTACCTGGCGGATGTTGGGCTGGCGTTCGACAGCGCCAACTACTCAATGTATCCCCACGCCTCGGCTACGATTAGCGCGGCGTCCTACAGCAGTGCGTATGTGGCTGCAATCCAGGATTTCTTGGCGCCGTAGACTTGAGCTCAGGCTCGCTGGCATAGCCTTTTGGCGGTGCAGTTTCTTCCCTGCACCGCCAATTTTCTGTCAAAATCCCCAAAATCGGCTGCCCGAGGAGCATCCAGTTAGCGTTATTAACATGCATGGCACGTCAGTGCCATTTACGGCATTTGGCCTTTGGGTCTAAAGTCTCTCTAACGATGTGCTCAGAGCGGGTATTCCACAGATTCCCGTCTCAAAGTTAGAGCACCCCCCCTTCGTTGTCCCGAATTGCCTCCGCTAGGGTTCGGGCGCGAGCGGTGTCTCGATCAACAACCATCATCAAGGAGAACGTAGAAATGGCTCAGCCCGCAATTCCATTGCCTCAAAAAATGGACAGAATCAAGGTCCTCGCCGCCGAAAGCACCCGCATGAACAGCCAGTTGCTCGCCGAAGCCTTGGCGCAGGACTGCCAACTGGAAGTCATGGGCATAGAGCCGAAGCAGGCATCGATCCTGGCAGCCGTAGCCCAGCAGAACCCCCACGTGGTTCTGATCAGTTCGGCCTTGGAAGATTCCGGCACGCAGGGTTTTGATTTGGCACGGCAGATTGCTGCCACCTGTCCCAGCACCCGGGTCATACTGTTGATGGATAATTCCCATCCCGGCTCCGTGGTTCAAGCATTCCGCTGTGGCGCTCACGGAATTTTCTCCCGCACCGAATCCTCGAAGAGCCTCGCCAAGTGCATTCACAGCGTTCATCAAGGCCAGGTTTGGGCGAACAGTGCGGAGCTGCGCTGCGTGATCGAGGCCCTGCGGGAATCGGAGCCGATGCGCCTGGTGGATTCCGGCGGCGAGGCCATCCTCTCCAAGCGCGAACAAGATGTAGTTCGCTGCGTTGCCGAAGGCTTGTCCAACCGGGAGATCGCGAGCTGTCTGGGACTTACCGAGCACACGGTCAAGAATTATCTCTTTCGGATATTCGACAAGCTCGGCGTTTCCAGCCGGGTGGAAGTCGTACTCTACGTTTTCCGTTTTCGCAAGGATTGGGTGGCTGCTCCTGTGAGCCAGCAATCTCCCGTCCGTACCTCCGGACCAAAACTACCGAAACTGATGCCCGCGGCGGTGAAGACGGCCAGCAGGATGCGTCTGGCGGTGCCGTCCTCGGCAGTGGCGGCGAGAATCTAACCCATTCGAAAACCGGCGTCCCGGGCTCCGGCGCTATTCGAGCCCCAATCTGTCCGCAGCCATGTCTACAATGGCGCGTCCGATTACCAGCGACGCGGTCGCTGCCGGCGAAGGCACGTTCAGCACGTGCAGCATCTTGCCCGAAGGAACAAACTTAAAATCGTCCAGCAGTGCGCCTTCGCGTGTCACCGCCTGGGCGCGGACTCCGGAGCCTCCAGGAACCAGGTCTGCGTTGTGTACCTGCGGAACCAATCGCTGCAAGGCGCGAACGAACGCCGGCTTGGAAAAAGACCGGTGAAATTCATCGAGCCCGCTCCGCCAATTCTTCGCACCCATCCGCCAGAATCCTGGAAACGCCAGCGCTGAAGCCAGATCGCGCAAGTTGAAATCCGTGCGCCGGTATCCTTCGCGGCGAAAAGCCAGAACGGCATTGGGTCCGGCATCCACGCTCCCGTTCACTCGACGCGTGAAGTGCACCCCGAGAAACGGAAACCGCGGATCGGGCACGGGATAAATGAGCGCTCGCACCAGTGACGAGCGCTCGGGGATCAAGTCGTAGTACTCGCCGCGAAAGGGAACGATCATCACTTGCGGATCGTCCCCGGCCATTCGGCTGATGCGGTCGCTGAAAAGTCCAGCGCAGTTGATCAGCGCCCTCGAGGAAAACGTGCCGCCCTTGGTTTCGACAACAATCTCATCCGCGCTTCGCTTCAGGCCAATGACCGCGTGCGAGGTCAGAATCGTTCCGCCGCCGCCGGAGATGAGCTCCGCATATTTCTCGCAGACTGCCGCGTAGTCAGTGATTCCGGTGGAGGGAACGACCAGCGCTCGCAATCCGCTGGCGTGG
This sequence comes from uncultured Acidobacteriaceae bacterium, assembly GCA_963818865.1. GTDB lineage: Bacteria > Acidobacteriota > Terriglobia > Terriglobales > Acidobacteriaceae > Sulfotelmatobacter. Next base: position 132,844 of record CAWFTQ010000004.1, on the reverse strand, counting down.
GGCTCGATCTGGCGTAACTCCTCCGGCCCAATGGATCGGAGCCCCGTCAGCCCATTGGCTTCGCCGCGTCGTCGCAATTCCTCGAGCCGCGGAAATTCTTCCTCGTGAGTAGCTACAATCACCTTGCCGCAGACTTGGTGAGGAATCCCATATTCGCGGCAAAACTCCACCATTGCCGTCGCGCCGGTTACGCACAACTTCGCCTTCAACGAGCCCGGCTTGTAGTAAACCCCAGAATGAATCACACCGCTATTGTGGCCGCTCTGATGCCGGCCCACGCGGTCTTCTTTTTCCAGCAGCAGCAGGCGAACGCGGGGAAAGCGGCGCGTAATTTCAAGGGCCACTGCCAGGCCAACAATGCCTCCGCCGACGATGATCACGTTGTAGCGCGAATCAATCATGTTCGGCGATGGCGCCCGTGCTCGTCCCGCAACCTTCCGTCTTGCTGCGCATCCTCACCAGTTCAATATTAGTTCACAATAAGGGTTACAGTGGAAGCTTCATGAGTCAGCGTCCCGGATGTGCCGGTCACGGTAATTGTATAAGTGCCGGGTTGGGTGCCTTGTTGCTGGCCACCAGCGCCGCCTCCACCACCCCCGCCGTTGCTTCCCCCTCCACCGCAAGAAGAAAGCAACAGCCCTAACAGGAATAGCCCGATCAAAGAGCCAGGCCGCAAAAGCTTTCCCCATTTTCTTCCGCGCCTTCTGGTTCCTAGCAAAGCCAGTCCGGGCAGCGCCAGCCACAGAGAATAATAGATGGGAGCACGCGACAAACTCGATGAAGCGGCGGTGGTGGTTATGTTCATCACCACTGCCGCCGAGCTGTTGCCGGGAGTTACCGTGCTAGGCGTGAAACTGCACAGCGAAGTGGTGGGACCTCCGGAACATGACAAACTCACCGCATTGGTGAACGAAGCGCCCACCGGGAGCACACTGAAATTGTAGCTTGCGGATTGGCCTGCGCTAATGGTCTGCGTGGCCGGAGAGAGCGTGCCCAGAGCGAAGTCCTGGATTACGGTAAGCGGCAGCGTCAGCGAATGCGCGGGAATGCCGCCGGGGCCGGCATCCTGCACGTTGACGTTGATGTTGTAAGTGCCGGCCGCGCCATTGCTGGGAATGTTGACGAGGACTGTTATCGTAACCGCGGAGCCGCTGATCGCGATCGGGTTCGGAGGGCTGAGCGTGCATTGCGTTCCCGCGAGCGCCGTGGCGTCGCAGGTGGCGTTAACTGAGCCGGTGTAGTTGGGCGTCAAAGATATTTTGGCCGCCTGCTGGGATCCCGGGTCCGCGCTGCTGGAAAAAGCTTGCGTGAGCGCAAGCTGAAAGCTACTCCCTATGGTCAAGGAGAGCGTGGTCGAATGCGAGAGTAAACCTGACGTTCCCGTAACCACCACGCTGTAGACGCCGGGCCTGACCGCCGTAGTGGTAGAAATTGTCAGCACCACTGCGGCTGGGCTGCTGCCGGGCGTAACCGGGCTGGGAGCAAATCCGCAAGTGGCATTTGCGGGCGCGCCGGCGCAGGACAAACTCACAGCGCTGGCAAAAGCCGCACCCACCGGCATCACGCTGAAGTTGTAAACGGCCGATTGGCCGGCGCCAATACTCTGAGTCGGTGGCGTGACCGGGCCAAAAGCGAAATCCTGCACTGTGAGCGCAATCGTCCAGGCATGGATTGGTTCGCCGCTCGCGTCGTGGGAATTGATTTGGATGTTGTCGCTTCCGGCAGTTGCATTATTCGGAACGCTCACGGTCGCGGTTACTGGGACGGTTGCCCCGCTGCCGATTGTGATTGGGCTCAACGGACTCAGCGTACATTGCGCACCCGGCAGCGCCGTGGCATCGCAAGTGGTGACGACCGAGCCGCTGTAAGAGTCCGATGAAGTGAAAGTGAGATTCGCGGCTGCCAGCGCGCCGGGAACAGCAGTAAGACTTTGCGTGCCGGCGATCGTGTAGTCACCGACGGAGAAGGGAACTGGCAAAGAATCCGAAATCGAACCGGACGTGCCCATCACGCTGACCTGGTAAGTTCCCGCGGAGAAACTGGTTCCGTTGATGGTGAGAGTGGCTGTCGCAGGAAACGAACTTACGGACGCTGGGCTAATGCTGCAGCTACCAGTCCCGTATGTGCTCACGCAGCTCAGGCTGACGGTGCCGGTGAACCCGTCTTGTGACGAAATAGTTATCGGACCCGTGGTGCCGGTGCTGCCCGCCTTTACGTTGGGAAAGGGCGCAGCTTCGGTGAGTACGAAGGTAGGATTGGCGACAACGTCCACCGCGAACGTTGTCGTCAGAGGCGCGGGTGCTCCAGCGGTGTTAGCCTCCAGCGTGATCGTATAGTTGGGCGGGCTGAGTGGAGTTCCCGCCGGCATGGTTACGTTCGCCGTCGCGTTAACCGGCGATGCGGAAGTCAAGTTAAAGGTAGCGCTGGGAGTGAATCCACAGGTCGCTCCAAATACAAGTTGGCCGGCATTGCAGCTCAGAGTCACGCTCTGATTGAACGAACCTTGCGCCGTGAGTTGAAAACTCACCGCCGGCGAGGTCGCGCCACGAGGCTCGATCACGCTGCCGGGCGAAGGCGCAGTCATGCTGAAATCCACGACATTCAAGGTCAGCGCCGCTAGGTGCGCTGTATTATTCGGATCCGTGCCCAACCCTTGCACATTGAAGTTGTAATCGCCAATTGTGCTGCTGCCCGCATTCACGGAAAACGCCACACCGGCGAAAGTCGGGGTGAGGATTCCAGGACTCGGAACGCATGGAACGGGAGGCGCCGAAGTCCCCGCCGTACAGCTCAGCTCGACCGAATTATCGTATCCATTGATCGAGGTCACGGTTCCGTTGAAATTGATGGTGCTCCCAGGAAAGATAGTCAACGACGGATTTGGAACGGCAATTTGAAAATCCGGCACGGCCAGCAGATTGTACTGCCACACGCCGCGGCCATAAGTGGAAGCCCGCAGCAGCTTCTGTCCGCCTGAGTTAAAAATCGCGAGAGCGGTTACTGCCACGTTCGGCAAGTACCCACTCTCCTGTCCGCTCGAACTTGGCCCGAGTTCCGTCCATGCCGCACCTGGTGTCAGGCTCTGGAACACTCCCACGTCCGTGCCCACGTATACCACGTGCGCAACCGGATCAACCACGACTGCATTCACCGGAGAATCCGGCAGCGCATTCGCTCCCGTCCCGGTAACATCGGTCCAAGTCGTTCCCGCGTTCGTGGTCTGCCACACGTGTCCCGGGCCGCCCGTGAAACCCATCACCGTAACGTAGGCCGTGTTGCCTGTCGGGTCCGAAGTGTCAATCGCCAGGCTGGAAATCGGGAACTGGTTGGGATTGATGCTGCTGCCACTGGGACCATTCAGCGTGACATTGGCGAATGTGGAACTCGTGCCCGAAACTGCCGCAGCGTTAGTCGTCACCCAAACATTTCCGCCTACCGGGGAACTCAATTCGCTGGGCCCGGGGCCGTCGGTTGTGGCATAGATGACCTGCGATCCATTTGCGTTCGTCGGCCCACCGGCCGCCAATGCCAGAACCAGATTAACCTCCGTGCCCGCACAAGTTCCGGTACCCAGCGTATCGAAATTGAGACTCAATAGCGTGAATGCGCCTCCGGATCGCGGCCCCTGCCACACCCGGCACGTCCCCACCAGCATCGAACTAGTGGATTGCGGATCGAGAATATAGGGGAAATAAAACGCTCCATCGTCGCCCCCAACGTCGCCGCTGCTCACGACCACTGTGAAGCTGCTGTCGGTGCAGTTGGTTCCGGAAGAACATTCCTGGATGCCCAGGCTTCCGAACCCCGTGTCCGGGTTCGACGCAAACCAGTCGTCGGTGTTGGGATCGAGGGCATTGTATCCACCATCGCCGGACAAAATATTTCCCCAACTCGAACTCGTCGTCGCCGTCGCGGTTGCCGGAGAACCATTATCCTGCGTTCCTCCGAAAATAGTGTTCGGATCCGTGGGATGCTCCGAGAAGCTGACGAACTGGGTCATCGAACCCAAATTCTGATTGAGATCGTCGAATAGATTTGTGCCGGAACACGAGCCCGTCGTGAGCCCGGTAAATCCGTTCAGCGCGCGATAAATGCCGCCGTCGTTGGCGAAATACATCAGGTCGGCGCCCGATGCCGGAATCATATAAGCCAGTGCGTGCTCGTCGGGATGCACATGCGCCAGCGCTCCCAGCGGATCGCAGCCATAAACGTGCGTCAGATTTAGAAACGGAGTGTTCGTGCAGGATGGATTGATCGAACTGATCGAGCACTTATAAAGATTGATCGCGCCGACATACAGGTCCGTGGCCGAAGCCCCGTTCGGAACCGCCAGCAGCGCCAGGTTATAGAATCCCTGCTCTACGCCGCAGCCATCGAAATCACCGCAATTGATGATGCCGCTGTCGCTGATTTGCGTCCACGAAGCTCCACTGTTCTCGCTCTGCCAAATGCCCTGGTCTGCGGGATTGTTGTTCGAGTCCAGTGAAACAAACCAAACGTACATCTCATTTCGCCCCGGCACTACGGTAATCTCACCGCGATAAATCGGACATGTTGTCACGTAGTTCTGCGGACACGCCGTGGTGCTCAGCAATCCCGGAGCGCCCGGCTGAACGGCCAGAGCTGTCCACGTCACACCGTCCGGCGAAGAATAAAAACCGTGATAGCGCAACGCCGCAAAGAACAATCCAGCAGCGGCGTTGTACACCACCGAAGTAGCCGATGTCGACTCGCTCGCCCCGCCGGAAAAAAGCGCGTCGTAAGTCCAGGTTTGCCCGGCGTCGGCGGACGTGTACAACCCGCGGTAAGTGCTGGCAGTCAGCGCGCCATCCAGCACTCCTTCCGAGCTGGCGGCCATAGCCGCGACCACCGTGTTCGTCTGCCCAGCCGCGGTACTGAAAGCCATGCGCGTGCCGCCCAGCCCGCTAAAAGATAATGTTCCGCCGTTCGCGGTGGGGATCAACGCCCACGTGCTGCCGCCGTCGGCGGAACGCAAAATGCCCAGGCCGAAATAGGAATCTCCGGAATTGTCCGCCTCGCCCGTACCCACAAGAATCACACTCTGCGCGGGATCGGAATTCCCCGGCTGAATCGCGAGCGACCCGATCGAAAGCGTAGCCTGGTCGTCGGTCACTGTCGTCCAAGTCACGTTGTTCGCAACGCTGGTAGCCGCGTTCGTGGATTTCCAAACTCCGCCCTGCGCGCCGCCGATGTAGATTGTGTTTCCCGTGGCGTCCGCCGGATCAATCGCAACTGCGGTGGCCCGGCCCGCAACCTGGTTGTAGTTCTGAAAGCCCGTTCCCGTGGCGTCGGAGGCCAGCGGCACCGGGCCCAACGGCGTCCACCCGCTGGATGCTGCCGGCGCTTGCGAATTCCCGCCCGCCGCCCGCGCCTGCGCCAGTCGAGCCGCCCGCGCCTGCATCTTCACTTGATAAGCGCGATAACGCAGCTCGGCAGCCGACTTCCCTGGAACTTTTCGCCCGTGCGAGAACCACTCCGCACGCTCCTCTTCGTGATCTTTATCCGTATCCGTCAGCGGCGTTGTCTTAACATTTTTCTTCGCCCCTGGAGCTTGTGCGATGGCGAGCGATGTGAGTATCAAAAGTGCAAGCAGAAAGGCGAAAACGGCGCGGCAGAACCTGATACAAATCAGCCTGGTACAAATCAGCTTTTTACAAATCATAGATACTCGACGGTTGAGGCAAGTATCGGAGTGAGCCGTGGAACGGTCAATCTCAAAAGCAAATAAAGTCCGCGCAAAACCATTATGGGAAGCTATTCTGGGAATTTCGGCAGCGCACTGTACAATCTCCACGGCCAGAAAATATGTCGATTGATTGGCAGGCGTTTCAGCTCACCATAGAACTCGCAGTGGTGGTGTCGGCTGTCCTTCTTGTTGCCGGCCTCCCGCTCGCTTACTGGATTGCCTTCTCGCGCTGGCGTGGGAAATTTCTGGTGGAAGCGCTGGTCGCATTGCCGATTGTGTTGCCCCCAACCGTGCTCGGATTTTATGTTCTCGTCGCACTCGGCTCCCAAAGTCCACTGGGACGCTGGTGGCAATCTTTGACCGGTCACACTCTTGCTTTCACTTTTACCGGACTCGTGATCGGTTCCATTCTCTACAGCCTGCCCTTCGCGGTGCAGCCCTTCGCGGCTTCCTTTTCGTCGGTCGATCGCAAACTGCTGTCAGCCTCGGCAACTTTGGGAGCTTCGCCGTTGCGCACTTTCTTCCGCGTGATTCTCCCGCTCTCCACGCCCGGCCTGGTCACTGGTATGGCCCTGGCCTTCGCCCACACCATGGGCGAGTTCGGCGTGGTACTCATGGTCGGAGGCAATATTCCCGGCGTCACCCGTACCGTCTCCATCAGCGTTTATGACCAGGTGCAGGCCTCCAACTACGCATCCGCGAATGCCATGGCCGTGCTGCTGCTGATCTTCTCATTCACTGTGCTGACGGTGGTCTACGCTCTGAATCGGCAAACGCTACATCAAAAATCATGGCCTTTGAGCCCGCTCAAATAACGAACCTTCAAATGCCCGCGCCCGTGGAACCGAAATCCGCAAATCCAAGCCTGACCGCAAGCATTCGCAAGAGCCTCGCTTCGCCCGAGCGCGCGTTCTCCCTCGACGTGAATTTCACCGCCGCCCCCGGATTCACCATCCTGTTCGGCCCCTCGGGTTCCGGCAAAACCACGCTGCTCGATTGCATAGCTGGACTGGCCACTCCGGACTCGGGTCGAATTGAAATTGGCGAACGTCTTCTGTTCGACGCGAACTCTCGCAAGAATCTCTCAGTCGCCAAACGCGGCGTGGGATACGTCCTGCAGGATCTCGCACTGTTTCCTCATCTCACGGTCGAGCAGAACACCGAGTATGGTCTCGCGCATCTCCCGCGCTCCGCCCGCAAGCGGCGCGTCGCCGAAATGCTTCAGGAGTTTCACATCGATCACTTTCGCCAGCGCCGCCCCGCCGAGATCTCAGGCGGAGAACGCCAGCGCGTGGCTCTGGCGCGATCTCTCGTGACCGACCCTTGTCTGCTTCTGCTCGACGAACCTCTCGCGGCCCTCGACGCAGCCACCAAGGCCAGGATCATCGATGATTTGCGCCGCTGGAATCAGGCGCATCGCATCCCCATTCTGTACGTCACGCACAGCCGCGAAGAAGTGATGGCGCTGGGCGAACGCGTGCTCCTCATGGACCAGGGCCGCATCGTCGCGCAAGGTACTCCGCATGAGGTATTGCGCGCTCCGCTTCAGGAAACCGTTGCCCAGTTGGCCGGATTTGAAAACATATTCGACGCCACGGTTTGGTTGGTTCACGAGGACCGCGGCACCATGACGTGCAGAGTTACGACTTGCAGAGCGACCACCAGCCGGTCGCCAGACAGCAAGCCGGATGGTTACATTCTTCTGGAGACGCCTCTGATTCGCGCCGAAGCGGGCTCGCGTCTCCGCATAGGAATTCGTGCCGGCGACATTCTGCTTGCCATCAATAATCCCGTAGGACTCAGCGCCCGTAACGTGATTGTAGGTCAGCTACTCTCTCTGGAAAGGCGGGACATGATCGTCTCCGCCCGCGTCGATTGCGGTGTGGAAATGAATGTTCACCTCACTCTCGCCGCCCGCGACGCCCTGCACCTCGAAGCCGGCCGCGAAGTGTGGTTGGTGATCAAAACTCACTCTTGCCATCTGATGCAAAAGTAGCAAAGCAGTTCTCAGCCCTCAGTTCTCAGTAAGACCAAACCCCATCCGCGGTGCAAGTTTTTATCTCGTCGAAGTGCATTGACAACCTCGCACCCTCGGGTTTGTTTTTTCTGAGAACTGAGAACTGAGAACTGAGAACTGAGAACTGCCTCCGCATTTTGCACTCCGCCTTTCTCCATCTCAATCACCGCCACCCACTGCCCTTGCCGCTGTTCCGAAAATACGACATGGCCTCCAAGAATCCCCGCAGCCGCGGCGGGCGGCAGATCGCGATGAAATCCGAAGAACCTTGTCTTCAATTCTGTCCAGCGTTTCCAATGGTCCCACCACGCCGGTCCGGGTTCGTATTTCGTTGAGAAAATAAAAGCGACTTCATAGTTGGACCGGGAAGCCCCTGAACGAAACTCCGCCGCGGAAAGCACTTCGTCCAAAGAAAAATCCTCGATCCGTACCACACTCATCGGCCTCGTAACATACCCAAGCCACGGCCGCGTCAATTCATCCGACGCCGGCCACGCCGTCAGCACCCGCGCCATGGGATAACGCGCTTCCAGAAACCGCTCCCCATCCTCGTGCAACACAATGTAGTCGCGGTAGGCAAGGTTATCCTCCGGCGAAAATCCATACGGAGGATTCCAGAACCACCCCGCCACAAAAGCCAGCACCACAAACGCGACCACCGCTTGCCAGAACACCACTCTCCGCCACAACGTCGAAACCGACACGATGATCATCAGCGGAACCGCCGGCAGCATATAGCGAGCCAGCACCGCGCCCCCAATCAATGCCATCGCCACCACATAAGTGAGCACGACCACATAGAAAATCATTTGCACCGGAATGGCGATGCGAGCGCGTTCTCCATTCGAATCCTTCCTTGCCGGCAGCATCCCCATCGCCAGTAGCATCGCCAAAGTCAAAACCCATAAATGAAGATAGCCGCCGATCTGCCACACTCGCATAACCAAAGCCAGAACAAAACGAATAGGACTCAAAGTCGCTGCCACGTTATAGCGGAAGAACTCAGGATTGCCGAAGACGTATCCCGTCCGCGCATAGTGGTAGCCATACCAAAGCGCCAACGGCAGTGCGGGGAGTAAGAGTGAGACGATGCGACGGGCCGGAGTGGCACTGGAACTTGCGCCGTAAACGGTGCCGGGAAGGCCACAGCCTTCAGCCGTTGCGGAAAAATTAAATCTCGCGCTTGATTTTGGGTGGCGCAGCGCTTCAGCGCTGCGATAACCATCCTGTTTCAAAGCGGGCTTTAGCCCCTGAGGGCTTCCGGCTTCATCGAGCCACAACCCTCGCAGAGACGTCTCACGTGCCAACAGCCCGACCATCTCCCATCCCGCGAGCACCAGTGGAGCCAGAATCGCAGTCTCCTTGGCCAATGCCGCGAGCGAGAACCAAACCACCGTTGCGGCCGTGCTTCCTTCCAAATATGCCGCCAGCCCCCAGAAGATAAGCCCCGCCGCAGCCAAATCCACCTGTGCCAAAGAACTTTGCACGAAGAATACCGGATACACCGCCGTGCACAACGTAGCCGCAATCGCAACCTGCGTATTCGCCACGCGCTCCGCCAGCCGGAACACTCCCAGAAGCGAGAAAGCGGCCAACACCAGCATCGCCGTCCGCGTTACCGGCGGAGCGTAGCCCACCACTTTCCACCACAGCGCAATCCACGCCATCACCAGCGGCGGATGTGCGTTCGAAACCGTGGAATGCGGAATCAAACTCCCCGTGAGCAGAATGTCGCGCGCCGCCGGAACATAATAGCCCGCCTCGTCCCAAAAGTAAGGCAGCCGTAACAGCGTCACGTGCAGCAGAAAGATCACGACCAGGATGACGGCAAACAGAACCGGCGTGACGCGCAAGATTGTCAGCAGTCGAGGCAAACGCATGTGACCGCATTTTAGACCGCCGTCCGATTTTTTTCGGAATTATGGGAAGTGGGTCAGGCGAGTGGCCCAGCCTAATCCCAACTCTCGAGGGTGCCCCGTCCAAGCTCCGCTTGGGCGGGGCTTTTGATCCTTACTTTCCACGCGAGCAGCGGGCCGACATTCGTCCTAGTGCACCTGCCCGCCCGTGCTCATCCTCGGATCTAGCTTGATCTCTCCGAACGCCGTCTCGTAGCCGTTGACATTCTGCTGCAGCAGTCCCAGCAGCGCCTTGGCCTGTTGCGGGCTCAAGTAAATGCCCTGAAAGTTGCGGATCTCGACCTGCGTTTCACTCTGCTGTTGCACGGTGCCGAACACGAGGAAGAAATCCCACACATTCACTCGCATCTGCACGCTGTTGGCATAGTTTTCCCGGTAATCGGGGGCATTGACCAGCTTGACATTGGGTTGCGGCGGAACGCTCATGTCAAGAAGTGTAATGACTTTCAGGGCAGAAAGGGAAGCCGTCGCCGTCGAATCCGCGCATAATCGCCTGCCGATCCCGCCGGCTGCGTCCATTCCATATTTATCCCGAACTTATCCCCATTTATGCTGACAAAAAGTGTCAGTCTGCCTGCAAGTTTCTGGCGGGTTGCTCTCGCCGCGCCTGCCGCGAAAGGTCATGTCCATAAGCTACTTTGCTGAAATTAAAGGAGTTGTAGGATGTCCTTACCACTGTCATCTGGCGTTTAAAGTGCGAGACTTGCTATGGTTTTCAAATTGAATTCTACGAGTTCTCTATGACCCAAAAGCCCGAAAACTCGGCCATCGAAGAAGAAATTATTCTCCCGGAAAACCTGCTGCCCCTGGGTTCCGTGCTGGGCGAAGGCGTTACCCCTCTGGACGTCAGCATGGTCCTCGCGAAAGTGTTTCGCGTGCAGTACGCCGAAGTCGCCCTCCTGCGGCTGGATGGCGGCCTGCTCAAGTTCATTTTCCCCGAGCATCTGCGCACCACCGGCGCGATTCCAATCTCCAGCAAGGCCGTAGCGGCGCATACTGCTCTCAGCAAGAAGGCCGAGATCTTCAACAATTTCGCTCGCGTCAAACATGCCAGCATCTTCGAAACCATCAAACCGATAGGAGCTGAAGCCGAGGTTGCGGCAGTGCCCGCTCCTATTCAAAAGCTGATGTCCGTCCCCATACTCGATCCGAATTCGACCGTGCTCGGCGTCCTTCAGATCTCGCGAAAAGGTTTAGACCCGCGCTTCACGCAGGACTTCAGCCGTGAAGACCTTCACGATCTGGAACTCGCCGCCGGCCTGCTGGCCGCTTCCCCGGTGATGCTGGCAAACTGAACTTCTAGAAGCCGGGCTCGTCGCTATAGCAGCCTGGAGACGGAAAACACAGGCGAGAGCAGCACGATAATTCCAGCGCTTTCCTAGGCAGCCTTACGCTCATCGCACAGCCGCTGGTAGTAATCGCGCCCACGCTCATACCCTCGCCGAAACGGTTCGCCCACGTTCGTTCCCGGATGCTGACGCTCAAGTTCTTCGATCTGAACTGTCATCTCCCCTAAGACTTGATCGTATTCTTTGCAGCGCGTGCGCGCGTGCAACGCGCTCTCGAATCCCATGCGATAGAACTTCTCATCGTCGCCAAACTTCCTGCCCGTAGACGAATAATGTTCCAGCTCGGCTCCGCGCAAACCAATCCACCACTGTTCGCGCGCTGCGTCCACTTCCTCCGCGCCCTCCGCTTTTAGCAACTCGCGGAAGCGCGCCGCTTCGGCTCCATCCTCCGCCGTCACAATCAGCACACTCCGCCCCTTGCGTAATGCGTCCTCGTAAACAAACATCTCATCTTCCGGCAGCCCATCGGTCATGGCGTTTTCCGCTTTTCCCCCCGCGGCCGCGCCAATGCCCGCTCCCGCCGCGCCGGCAAATGCTCCTGCCAGCAGCCCAATCGCAGTGATCGGCCCCACTCCCGGGATCAACGCAGCCACCACCAGCGGACCCGCCGATAGTCCAGCCGCTCCTCCCAGCAACGCGCCTATCGCTTTGCCCATTCCCGGTTGCTCCGTGCTTTCCGTGGGAGCGGATTGCAATTCCGTCGCCCCACTTCCCGAAGTCAAGCTTTCCGGCGTCAAGAGAGTGACCCGGCCCTCTGACAGACCGGCTGCTCGCATCTGGCCCAGAGCCCGCTGTGCATCCGCCGCCGAACGAAATACTCCAGTTACGGTTTTCATCGCGACCACCTTTCATGAGGCACGGCGCCCACGTGCTCGCACCCCTTGGACTAGATGATCTGTTCCCCGGCGAGGTTGCAGATTACAGATTTTCATGGTGATGGTCTGTCAGAAATCGTAGATGAAAGGAAGGCCTCGCAGAAATTGAGGAATCGGGAGAGTATCATGCGGATACCGAACAAAAGCTGTTGAAAACGGAGTCCAGGAATGCACGAGTCCATTGACTGGCCGCGGACGCGGCCGCCGCTCCCTCGCAACCGCCGGCGCTTCTTTATCATCATTCTCGCCATCCTTGCCGCCATCTTCTTCGGCGGCCGGACCTCATTGTCTTACTACGTCGACCTGCTCTGGTTCCGGTCGCTCGGCTATGGGCCCGTCTTCTGGAAAACACTGAGCCTTCAGTGGGAAATCTTCGCGGCTTTTGCTGCCGCCACCTTTCTCATTCTGTATGGATCGTTCGTGGCTCTGAAGCGCGCCCATCTTCCCGATCTGCCCGAGGGCCACACCATTGTGATCGGCGGACAGCCGGTTAAGCTGCCGGTTGAGCCGGTTTTGCGCCTCATCGCGCTCGGCGCCTCGCTCGCCATCGCCGCCGCCACCGGCGCCGCCATGATTGCGGAGTGGCCTACCCTCGCTCTATTTTGGTATGCACCTCAAACTACCAGCGTCGTGGACCCGATTTTTGGCAAGCCGCTGAACTTTTTTCTGTTCACCCTGCCCGCGTGGCAGCTCATTTCCGGCTGGCTGCTTACCCTCGCCGTGATTCTGTGTGCCCTCGCCGCTTTCTTCATTCTGGTCACCGGCGGATCCCGCGTGCTCGCCGGGCGTCTCAGCCGGCACGTCACCTTGCCCTGGCGCGGGCTCTCCATCGCTTTCGCATTTCTGTTGCTGATCCTTGCCATGCGCGCCTACATCGGCCGCTTCGAGCGCCTGCTTGAAGATCATACGGTCTTCGGCGGAGTTACCTACACGGATGCGCACATCACGCTCACCGGGACGCTCATCGTTTGCGGCGCTCTGATTCTCGGCGCGGTGATCGCAATCGTCAACGCCGCGCGGGTTCCACAGGGGAGCTGGCTGGTCGCGGCCATCATTCCCGCCGCAGTCTGTTACATCGCGGTTCAAGGAATCGCATGGTACGTCAGCAGCTTCATCGTCAAACCCAACGAACTGGTCCGCGAGAAACCCTACATCGTCTTCAACACCGGGCTGACGCGCCAGGCCTACGGACTCGACCGGGTCACCGAGCGCGAGTTCCCCGCCGAGACCACCATCGAGGCGGCTGATGCGGCGAATAATCAGGCTACGCTTCGCAATATCCGATTGTGGGACTGGCGCGCCCTGCAGGACACGCTGCGCCAGATTCAGGAAATCCGCACTTACTACGACTTTCCCGACATCGATATCGATCGATATGACATTGACGGCAGCACGCGCGAAGTGATGCTCGCCGCGCGCGAACTGAACGTCGAGAAACTCCCGGAGAGCAGCCGCAACTGGATTAACGAGAAGCTGATCTACACCCACGGCTATGGCATTACCATGAATCCAGTCAATGGCTTCACGGCGGAAGGCCTGCCCACGCTGATTCTGAGCAACATGCCGGTGCAGAGCACGGTGCGTAGTCTCAACGTGACCCGGCCCGAGATTTATTTCGGCGAGCTCACCAATACTGACGTCTACGTGAAAACCCGGCAGAAGGAATTTAATTATCCCCAGGGCGAGAGCAACAATCTTACTTCGTACGAAGGCGATGGCGGGATTCTCCTCGGTGGGTTCCTGCGCCGCATGACCATCGCGCTCGATCAGGACGATCTTGCCAAACTGCCCTTCAGCGATGACGTGAATAAAGACAGCCGCCTGCTGATGCGCCGCAACATACGCGATCGCGTATCGGCGCTGGCCCCGTTCCTCACTTACGATCCCGATGCCTACATCGTCCTCGGTGACGACGGCCGCCTGTCCTGGATCATGGATGCCTACACCCTTTCAGACAGCTATCCCTACTCGACCCATTATCGGCTCAATGAAAATTCCATCAACTACATGCGCAACAGCGTGAAGGTGGTCATCGACGCCTACGACGGAACCACCACGTTTTTCGTGTTCGATCCCGCAGATCCCATCATCGCCGCCTACCGCCGTATCTTTCCCGATCTTTTCAAGGATGCGTCCGCCATGCCCCCGTGGCTGCGCAAGCACGTCCGCTATCCCGAGTTGCTGCTCAAACTGCAGGCGGAAGTTTACGGGCTGTATCACATGACGGATCCGGAAGCCTTCTACAATCGTGAAGATCTGTGGACGGTCGCCACCGAAGTCGGCATGGGCGCGGGCGGCGAACAGCAAACCCAGGCCATGCAGCCGAATTTCGTGCTCATGAAGCTCCCCGGCGAAACCGGTGAGGAGTTCGTGGAGATTCTGCCCTTCACCCCGGCCAACCGCAATAATCTCATCGGCTGGATCGCCGGGCGCAGTGACGGCGCACAGTACGGTTCGTCTGTGGTCTACAACTTTCCCAAGACCAAGCTGGTCGACGGACCGCTGCAAGTCGAAGCCCGCATCGACCAGAACGCTCAGCTTTCCGGACAGTTGACATTGTGGAACCAGCAGGGCTCACACGTGCGGCGCGGCGCGCTGCTCGTGATTCCGACTGGGAAAGCGCTCTTGTATGCGGAGCCGATTTACCTTCAGGCCGAGAGAAGCCCGATGCCGGAGCTGCGCCTCGTGGTCCTCGCCCTGCAAGATAAGCTGGCCTACGGACCCACTTTCGAATCGGCGATGGCGTCGCTTTTTGGCGGAGCAGTCTCCTCCTTAACTGCCCCCACAACCAGCGCCCCAACCAGCGCCGCCTCGGCGGAGCCGGCGCGCGGAGCACCCGCATCCACCGCGTCGCCCCAGCCCGCAGCTGATCTCAACGCGCTCATCGCCGAAGCCGCCAAAGATCTTGCCGACTACCAACGCCTCACGGCGGAAGGAAAACTCGGCGAGGCTGGACAGAAACTAGAAGAGTTGAAGCGCGTGCTCGACAAACTGAACACGCGACCAAGATAAACGCGCGACAAAGATAAACACGCTACAAAGTCAAACAGGTACTGGGTCAGTCTCATTTCCACAGCATTGAGAAGACGAGAGCACCAGCGCAAGCCACCACAAGCCAGAAAATGAAGCGCCTGAAAAACGGGAGTCGGCTGTCCGGGAATACTTCTGCATAGCTTGCCGCAACCTCATCACCGCCGCGTCTCCACCACGCTATTTTGTCATGCGAAGCTCTTTTCGTGAGGCGAACTCGCATAACAAACTCGCCGAAAATACTCAAGAGCGCCACGATCACCAAAATTGAGAAGAAAACACCAAACATCTTAGCCGGCCTGTTCTCCCAGTGCTCTCAGGATAAGCCCTTTGTCAATCCTCTTCGTGGCCGTCTCCTGTCTCCGATCCGACTCCGCACCCACTCAAAAAAAGAGTCCTAACCGTCGAATAAGTCATCTGTGGTTATAAGTCCTTGTTCGGAGCAGAAGCCCGCAGCAGAACCTCGGAGCAGCACCATGGCAGCCAGTCCAAACTTCGCAGCACCGACTCCCTCAAACGCTCCCCTGCTTAATCTCGATCAGGTCGAAGATCTTCTCAAGCTGCAAAAGGCCGCCCAGAAAATCAGCTCTATCCTCGACCTCGATCAACTCGTTGACAAGGTCGTAAATGAGATTGCCCGCTCCTTCGGATGTCTCGATTCTGACATCTATCTGCACAACGTAGAACGCGGCGAGCTGTCGCTAGTCTGCGCCCACGGCTGCGCCGGCTGCGAACTCTGCGGTCCCGGCCACAGCCTGAAGATCGGGAAAGGCATGGTCGGATACGTCGCATCCACCGGCCAGATGCACTACGCGCCCGATGTGCGCCAGGACCCCTACTACATCGGCTGTGAAGAATCCACGCTCTCCGAAGTTGCCATTCCCCTCCATGTCGAAGGCCAACTGGTGGGCGTATTCACCGCCTCCCACACCGCGCTCGATGGCTTCAATCCCTGCCAGTTGCGGCTGCTTCAGGCCCTGTGCAGCGATGTGGCCGTCGCTGTCCACAACGCTCGCCGCTTTCAACTCGAACAGCGGCAAAGGGAGCAAATGACGCGCGAGGCTCGCGAGGCCCGCGTCATTCAACAAGCGCTTCTCCCCAAGACGTCTCCCTCCATTCCTGGGTTTACCGTTTCCGGGCTCTCCCTTCCCGTGGGCGCCGTCGGCGGCGACTGGTACGACTTCATCCCCATGGACAAAGGCCGTTGGGGACTGGTGCTGGCCGACGTTTCCGGCAAGGGAACTGCCGCGGCGCTGCTCATGTCTGCTACTCGCGGCATCTTGCGTTCCCTCGCCGGCGCCGCCTGCACTCCGGGTGAAGTGCTGATGAAGCTGAATCGTCTTCTGGTCGAGGACTTTCCCGCCGGCCGTTTTGTCACCATGGTGTATGCCGTCCTTGATCCTGCAAAGCGCACTTTGACCTTTGCCAATGCGGGTCATCCCCGGCCTCTCCTGATCACCGGCACTTCAGCCCGGTTCCTCGACGTCGAGCGGGGAATTCCCCTGGGACTGGGACTAGGCGATTTCTCCGAGGTGGAGGTTAACCTTCCCCTGGGTTCTCGCCTGGTGTTTTACAGCGACGGCATTACCGAGGCGGAAAACCCGGCGGATGAAGAATACGGGTTGGCGCGTCTGCAAGAACATTTTCGGCGAACCGATGTCTCCGCAGAAAGCCTTCTCGATGACGTACGCTCCTTCGCCGACGGTTCCGATCTGCGCGATGACGCCAGCGTCATCCTGGTGAAGGGTTAACCCGGTCACAATGCTCAAGAATTACGCTGAACCGATGTCAAAGAGGGAACGAAAAACAGACTGAGGTATTCCGATTCAGCGATTGCCTAAAGGCGGCCTGACCGTTTTCCGCTTTCATTTTGTGCCGCGTTCAGGGCCGCGCTTGTTTGCATGCTTCGGCAGGATTATTGCAAGGGAACTCTTGTACCAAGGATCGGTCACGGTCACCGCCGCTCGACAAAGCTGTCAGAATTTCCTTCCGCCATATCGAACCGCAGAAATTCCCGGGCGATTTCGAAATTTCCGCTCGGTCGCCCGCCGGGTAAAAAATCCAATCATTCAGTGAATGCCTGCAGTAAATGCCTAAAAAAATGGCTCCTCAGGTAGGACTCGAACCTACAACCCTCCGGTTAACAGCCGGATGCTCTGCCATTGAGCTACTGAGGAGTGTGGGGAAAGCGCGCGCGGAGCGCGCGCTTTTTGCTCGGATTTAATCATAACATCTGGGGGGATGGATGAAAACTCTAGTGTTGTTTCGAGGTGCGTAAATTCGATTGTGTAAAAAGCGAGAGGGGGTAAGTTGGCTTTGGCCTCACGAGCTAGAGCCTTGAATCTCTGGAAGAGGGAAAATGCCGTTTTTGCATGGGGCCGGCTCTAGGAGTTCGGCTCTAGAAGTTACGTCATCGTTTGGGTTTTGGTAGGCTGAAGGGTTGCGAGGTGAAGTATGGGTGGAGGGCTGCGCTTGATTTCGATGGCTGTTGTCTTTATTTGTCTGATGCTTTTCGCGGGCGTGGTTCTTGCGGGGGACGATGCTAAGCGGGCATCGATTGCTTCTCCGCCGAAGGCGGAGAAGCGGCCGCTGGAAGAGACGATGCATGGGGTGAAGATTGTCGATGACTACCGGTGGCTGGAGGATGGGACATCTCCGGAGACGCAGAAGTGGGTTGCGGAGGAGATGGCGTATACGCGCGGGGTGCTGGATCCGCTGCCGGGAAGGGATGCGATTCATAAGCGGCTGACGGAGTTGTTGAGTATTGGGAGCCTCACGCAGCCGCAGATCGGCGGGAAATATTATTTCTACACGCGGCGTGAAGGGATGCAGAACCAGCCCGTGCTTTATGTGCGGGAAGGGGTGGATGGAAAAGATCGAGTGCTGGTCGATGCCAATCAGCTGGCGGCGGATGGAACGATCGCGCTGGATTGGTACCAGGCTTCGGAGAATGGAAAATATTTGGCTTACGGAACTTCGCCGAGCGGATCGGAGATGAGCACGCTGCACATTATTGAAACCAAGACGGGCGCTGCGCTGCCCGACACGATTGAGCGCACGCGCGCCTGCAGCATCGCATGGATGCTGGACAACTCGGGATTTTATTACACGCGCTATCCGAAGAAGGGCGACGTGCCCGATGGGCAGGAGATGTACAACCGGCACGTGTTTTATCACGAACTGGGAACCGATCCGGAGACGGACTTGAAAATTTTCGGCGAGGGACGCGATCCGGAGGATTGGCCGGGCGTGAATCTGGACAATGATGGACGGTTTCTGCTGATAACGGTATCAGAGGGCTGGACGAAGAGCGAGTTGTTCTTGAAGGACTTGAAAAAAGATACGCCACCCACGCGCATCACCACGGGCAAGAATTTTCTTTACAGCGCGACGGTATACAACGGAAGGCTTTACATCACGACCAATGAAGATGCGCCACGTTACCGCGTGTTCGTAGCCGAAGTGGGCAACTATGAGCGCGACGATTGGCAAGAAATCATTCCGCAGACGGGTTCAGTTTTGCAGGGCGTGGGGGTGTGGGGCGGAAAGTTATTTGCGCAGTATGAGCAGAATGCGAGTTCACAACTGAAGATTTTCAATATTGACGGAACGATGATCAAAGAGCTTAAGCTGCCGGCGCTGGGCACGGTGTTTGGATCGGAGGGGAAATGGAATCGCGACGAGATTTTTTATGGGTTTCTGTCATTTACGGTTCCACCTACGGTTTACCGTTATGATTTGCAATCGGGCGCGACTTCGTTGTGGGCGAAGGTGGATGCGCCTTCGATCGATCCCGCGGCTTATGAGGTAAATCAGGAGTGGTTCCACTCGAAAGATGGGACGCGGGTGCCGATGTTTGTGGTTAATAAAAAAGGATTGAAGAAGGACGGACATAATCCCACGCTGCTTACGGCTTATGGCGGGTTCAATGTGAGCATGACTCCATCGTTCAGCCGATCGGCTTATTTGTGGATGGAGCATGGCGGAGTTTATGCGGTGGCGAATTTGCGCGGCGGAGCGGAGTTTGGCGAGGACTGGCACCGGGCGGGGATGCTGGACAAGAAGCAGAATGTTTTTGACGACATGATTGCGGCGGCCGAACATCTGATTGCGGAAAAATATACGGACAGGGATCATCTGGCGATTCAGGGAGGGTCGAATGGCGGGCTGCTGATGGGGGCGATGATCACGCAGAGGCCGGATTTATTTCGGGCGGTGGTGTGCCAGGTTCCGCTGCTCGACATGCTGCGCTACCAGAATTTTCAGATTGCGAAGCTGTGGATTCCGGAGTACGGGAGTGCGGATAATGCGGAGCAGTTCAAATGGCTGTATGCTTATTCGCCGTATCACCACGTGAAGGCGGGGACGGAATATCCGGCGATTTTATTTATGACTGCGGATACCGACACGCGCGTTGATCCGATGCATGCGAAGAAGATGGCGGCGGAGATGCAAGACGAGGCTAAGAACGGGAGCAGCCGGACTCGGCCGATTTTGTTGCGGATTGAATCGAAGGCTGGGCACGGGGCAGGAAAACCGGTGACCAAACAGATTGAAGAGGGTACGGATGTTTATTCGTTTTTGTTTTGGCAGCTGGGGGTGAGGTGAATTTACCACGGAGGCACGGAGACACGGAGGGGAGCAAGAAATAGTCTCGCACCACGCGATGGGATGGGGCGACCGCCGGGAAACTACTCTTTCACCTTCGCACTGGTCTTCTTGTCTTCGGAATTCCTCACGAGTTCGGCCACATGATGAAACTCCTCGCTATCTTTCTTCAACTTGGAATAGTCGACGGCAGAATAGTTATTTCGCAGTTCGGCCATGAGATAGGAGCGCCGGGTTGTGTTGTTGTCGTGGCTGTCCCAGAAGGGGTTTAGAGGGCGGTCACCCTTTTTCTCGGAGACGGCTTTCCATGATTGCGGGGCTTCCCGAATATCGTATCCGGCGGCGAGCGTCCATTCCAAAGCGACGCGATCGGCCTGATTCTCCAGGGAGCGCGCATATTCGTTTTGAATGCCGGAAGCAAACAGGTTGGTCGCCAAGCCACCACCGAAGGGTACGAACGCTCCGCCCGCCCTAAGCGCGATCAGTTCATAGCGATGATATTCATGCTGTTCCCACGCATGCTTCTCGACGGCATGGGAAATTTCGTGCGAGAGCACAAAGGCAAGCTGAGCCTCGTTCTGCAAAACATCGAAAACACCCGAGTGGACCACGACCACGCCATTGGGATAAGTGACCGCGTTGAAACTTTTCGCCTGCACCAGATAGAACCTGAAGGGAATCTTCAGCGGATCATCCGGAGCTAGCTCCTTTTGGTGCGCAGGGATCAAGCTCTCACCGAGTTGGGAGAGGTACTCTTGGGCTTCCCGGTTGGGGACGGTCTTGTAGGTCTTCCAAGGCATCTTCACTTGGCCAGGAGCGAAAGCTGAATAATCCGGGTCCTTCACTTTCGGGTCATAATGCTTCCATAATTTCGCTTCGCCGGTTTCTAGTTCAGCATGTTGAAATTCTATTTTCTCGGCCTTGATGGAGCCGTCCGCCGCGCGCGTCCCCTCGTAATGGATGAAGGTGTCGAGAGTGAGCGAATCGAGCGACGTGAGCGGCGAACTTTTAGGATCCTGTTTGGCGTCGGCCAGCTTTTTTCGCTCTGATTGGTTGGGCTTGAGCGTTATGGATGTAGCTGGCGACACAGAAATTGTTTGGCCGTCGGCGTAGATCTCCCCTTTCCATCCGGCGTCCTCTTTCGTGAGCAAGGGAATCTTCTCAATCAGGGCCGTCCGCTTGATCTTCGCCGTATCCTCAACGAACACTTTGATTGACTTCGCGGTTAGCCGGCCGGAGGTCTCGTCGTATTCGCCCTTAATCTCCAATTCGGTCCCGATGCGAATGTCTTCTGGCTTAAATATGGCGCTAGACTTGTCGCCCTCCTGTCTGTCTAGATCGAGCAGAACAGTATTGTCGCGAGTGATCTTGTAGTCATCGATCGCAAAATTTGTGGGCGATTTGACGTCAGTGACGAATCCGTGAACGGTGACGTCTTTCGTGAAGGCCGCCGGGCACACGAAAAACAGGAGGACAATCCCAACCGCACCGACACAAGCCTTGTGACACATAGGCGAAACCTTCACGATAGGCCGAGATGGTAACACAGCAGCCCGATTAGAACGAAGATTAGGTTTACGGAACCAGCGGTGCAGAGCGGAGTTCGCGCCGTCCCTGACGGGGCTCGGTTCCTATTTTTGTGTCGCCCCCGGACTTACGTCCGGGGCTATTATCTGTCGTCCCTGACGGGACTGGAGTGGGTGAGGCGGTGATGTCCAGAGTAAGGATTTAGGATCGACGGCAAGGTCAAGGGCAAGCGGGCGGGTCGCCCGCTTCCACACGAGTTGTGGTGGTGTCAGGGGACAGCGGATTCCTCGCCGTTCTCGCCGCTGTGCGGCTGCGAAGGGCTCGGAATGGCAAAGCTAGTTAGGCGTGCGCGACGCGGCACGACTGAAGTCGTGTCCTTCCTGTTCCGAGTGAGCAAGATCAAAACCAGAGTCAAAGGCAAGGGACAGGAGCGTCCGTTCCACACCTGCACCTAAGTGCCGCGGACGTAGAATATTTGCTGAGGTAGAGGAGGCTTGCCGTGGCTACGTCGAAGGAAATGCTTAAGGAGAGGCTGGGGCGGTACCGGGAGATCACGATCAGCGTGATTGGGAGGAAGTCGGGGCGGAGGATTTCGATTCCGGTGTGGTTTGTGCTGGAGGGCGAGAATCTCCATCTATTGCCCGTGGCAGGCTCGGCCACGCAGTGGTACAAGAACGTGCGCAAGAATCGGTCGATTGGGATTGATGCGCGGGGAGTGGAGGCGGAATTCCGGGCTATTCCGGTGAGCGGCGCGAAGGCGGTGAAGTCTGTGGTGGAGAAATTTCGGGAGAAGTATGGGGCGGGGGATGTGAAGAAATATTATTCGGGGTTCGATGCGGCGGTGTTGGTGAGGGTTGAGTAGCCTGGCTCGCGGGCTAAAGCCCGGTTGACTTCTGATGGCTTGACGCGGCGCTGAAGCGCCGCTCTTCCACGGCGGTGCGGGCGTTCGAGTGTCAAGGGCAGGACCAAAATCAAAAGCAAGATCAAGGTCAAAAGGCAACGTCAAGAGCAACGGACAGGAGCGTCCGTTCCACACGATCCTTCCGGTTGAAGATTTGTCCGGTTTTGATTGTAATCGAATGATGAGATGGGTATACTGGCGTCACTGTAGGTCTCGTATTAATTCCCTGTAGCATTCGGCGGCTAATCCCGATGTGCGTTTTGGGAAGTGTAGAGCGCGTGTGAGCGCAGCGGTTTGCGTTTGCGAGTAGCGGGGTGTTTGCAGGTCTCGCCACCTCTTCTGGCCATTGGTTATCGGGTTTGTCCCCAAGCTGAATCGATGCAACTGAGGACTCTTGCCACGGCGTCCTTTTAATCCCTTTTTGCGAGGTAAATGATGTCTTACTGGTTATCCTTTCTGGCGCGAAGAGAATTTGCCAGCCGCGCCGATTCTTATCGAAACAATTTTTTCCGGAACAATTTTTTTCAAGGTAAGTTTTTTCAAAACAAGTTTTTTCAGCGCTCGGGCGTGAGTTTTATCTTGTTCGGGATTCTGTTATTTAACGCATGCGGCGGTTCGCCTACGGCTTCGAGCAGAAGTACGACGCCGAGCGGCAGTTCAACGGGTAGTTTGAATGTTTCTAGCACGCTGCCGGCGGGGGTTGTGGGATCGAGTTACAGCGCGACGCTGACGGTGACGGGCGGCACGGCGCCTTACAGTTTTTCTACGGCGTCGGGTCAACTGCCGGGAGGGGTGGTTCTTGGCGGCAGCACGGGAACGATTTCCGGGACGCCGACGGCGAGTGGAAGTTTCAGTTTTGCGGTTTCGGTTACGGATTCCAAGGGAGACTCGAAGGAGCAGGCGTTGCAAATGACGGTGGGGAGCGCGGCGGCGGCAAATCCACCGGCATCGAATCCGCCGACATCGAGTACGCCGACAACGAATCCTACGGCGCAGAACACGGCGAACACGTTCTCGCATGTGCAGCGCAGCGGGGGATGGAGCCAATTTGGACAGGGACCGCCGCACTTTGTGGACTGCTCGCCCTCGCCGTGCGATGGAATTTCGTTCTGGATGGCGCAGGGGGTCTCGTCGCCTTCGATGAGCGGGGACGCCGCGGAATTTAATGTGGGGGGAAGCACGCCTTACTCCGACGCGCTGTGGAACAACCACTTGATCGGGCCTGGGTCGTCGCAAGGGATGCCGGACGGGAACCAGACTGAGGTTCCTTCGCTGCACGATTTTACTTACGACGTTTATTTTTACGGGGACAATCTGGAGCTGGCGCAGGCGTTGGAGTTCGATATCAATCAGTTCTTCGGCGGCATGGGATTTATTTGGGGGCACGAGTGCCGGGTCGCGAGCGGGAACGAATGGGACGTTTTTGACAATCAGAGCGGGAAGTGGACGCCGACTGGGATCGCGTGCTACCCGAAGAGCAATTCCTGGAATCACCTTACGATCAAGGTGCAGCGGACATCGAATAATGATTTGATTTATCAATCGATCACGCTGAACGGACAGACGAGCAACCTTAACTGGACGTTTGGGCACGGTTCCACGCCGGGGTGGTATGGCGTGACTATCAATTATCAGATGGACGGGAATTCGAGTCAGGATTCGTATAACGTTTATCTGGATAATTTGAATTTTAGTTACGAGTGAGGATTGAGAATTCATATCCCCTTGGCTCGAAGGCTAAGGTCGATTGTGCGGTCAGTCGTTGCGCGGGCAAAAAGCAGGTTCCTCCACTCCGCCGTCGCTGTCGCTCCGACTCCGGTCGGAATGACAAGGTTTTCGTGGTCGTGTCTGCTCCAAGGTAAGGTTTAGTGGCAGCGTTTGCTCCAAAATGAAACCCGTGTTTCTCACAGGAACCCACGCGAACCAGTAAAGATACGTAAAAGGTATTGACGAGCGGCGGAATTCCGGATAGAGTGTGTTGTTCCACGGACATCCGGAAGCCTCAGGGTCAGCTGTGAGCGACCTCGACCTGTGAGTCCCAAATCAGGAAATGTGAGCATCTTCGGGGTTCGGTCACGCATCTATTCTAGGGTAGGAAATACGCTAACCTCTTACAATTTCAGTGGAATCAATAGGTTAGAAACAGTAGTGCAATTCTAGCCGGTTCTATGAAAGCAAGGGCGGAGGCGAGATGCCCATACTTATAAGGAAGGGGAAATACATACATGCGATCTGATCGTGTGTTTGACGCTTTACAGACATTACGGAATCGTTATATGCTTTGTCAGCTTGCCTCCAAGGCCACGCGGAAGTTCCACCGGCCGAGCACCAGAATCCAGGAAACGATGAATGGAGTTTTGGACCGGATCGCGGGCAAAGAGCGGCAGGAAGTGTTGTCGGAGCCGGAGAATTTTGCCGAGGCACAACGGCGGGCTGCGTAAAGCAGCCCTGTTCGCCTGCCTCGTGGTGTTTTGTCTTCCCTGAATACCCTCCTTTGAAAATCTCCCGTAGACACTAACGAATACGTTTTAGTGCACGGGTTTAGGTGAATATGACCATCGCTGAACTGAAAGAAAAGAACATTACCGAGCTGACCAAGATCGCAAGGACCCTGGAACTGCCCGGTGCCAGTGGACTGCGCAAGCAGGACCTCATCTTTAAAATCCTGCAGGCGCAGAGCGAAAAAGAAGGCCACATTTTTGCCGAGGGCGTGCTGGAGATTTTGCCCGACGGCTACGGATTTCTGCGGTCGCCGGACTATAACTATTTGCCCGGGCCGGATGACATTTATGTGTCGCCGTCGCAGATCCGCAAGTTTGATTTAAAGACGGGCGACACCATCAGCGGGCAGGTGCGGCCTCCCCATGAGGGCGAGAAATATTTTGCCCTGGTGAAGATCGAGGCGGTGAACTTCGAATCGCCGGATGAGGCGCGCAATAAAATCCTGTTCGACAATTTGACGCCGCTGTATCCGCAGGAGCGGCTGAAGCTGGAGACGACGCGGGAGAACTCGAGCGCGCGGGTGATGGATCTGCTGACGCCTCTCGGCAAGGGACAGCGCGGGCTGATTGTTTCTCCGCCGCGGGCGGGCAAGACCATGCTGCTGCAGAATGTGGCGAACTCGATTACGACGAACCATCCGGAAGTGGTGTTGATGGTGCTGCTGATCGATGAGCGGCCGGAAGAAGTGACGGACATGCAGCGGTCGGTGAAGGGCGAGGTGATTTCGTCGACGTTCGACGAACCGGCGGCGCGGCACGTGCAGGTCGCGGAGATGGTGATCGAAAAAGCCAAGCGACTGGTGGAGCACAAGCGCGATGTGGTGATTCTGCTGGATTCGATCACGCGGCTGGCGCGAGCTTACAACACGATTGTTCCGCCTTCGGGCAAAGTACTTTCGGGCGGCGTGGATTCGAATGCGTTGCAGCGGCCGAAGCGGTTCTTTGGGTCGGCGCGAAATATTGAAGAAGGCGGGTCTTTAACAATCATTGCAACTGCGTTGATCGATACGGGATCGCGCATGGATGATGTGATCTTTGAAGAATTCAAGGGCACTGGCAACTCGGAAATTATTCTGGAGCGCAAGCTGGTGGATAAGCGCGTGTTTCCTGCGATCGATATTCAACGGTCGGGCACGCGTAAGGAAGAGTTGCTGATTCCGCGGGAAGACTTGTCGCGGATCTGGGTGCTGCGGAAGGTGCTGAATCCGCTGTCTCCGGTGGAGGCGATGGAGTTGCTGATCGACAAGCTGAGCAAGACGAAGTCCAATGGGGAGTTTTTGTCGAATATGAGTTCGCTGTAAAGATCATGCATATGTTCGTAGATAGCAAGCCTCCGGAACATTGGAGGCTTGCGGCTTTTAGACCTCAGCGGCAAAAGGCGAGATTGTGCTGAGTATTTTCGGTTGTCGTTCCCAGCAAGAATAGCCATACTTTAGGAACGGGCAGATAGGCCGCGTCCGTTTCGAGGTTACCGTGCGAGCGAAGCTGATGGGTTGGGGTTTCTTTCTGACTTTACTTTTCGCAATTCCCAGCTGTGCGCAGAGCGGAACTCCCAAGCCATCTACGCCGGCACAGAGGATGAGTGGGACTGCGGCGCCTTCGGATGATGACGACGAAAACCGGGATCGCATCGCGCGCGATATGGCGAAGAAAGCTAATCTGGAGCGGCAGGCGGCGCTGAAGGCCGATACTGACAAACTTGTAAAGCTGGCAACGGAGCTGAAGGCGTACGTCGATAAGTCGAATGAGAACGTTCTTTCCCTGGAAGTGCTCAAGAAGGCCGAAGAAATCGAGAAGCTGGCGCGGAGCGTGAAGGAGAAGATGAAGGGGCCGAACTGAGAAGAATTGAGCGATTTGGTAATCGGGCGATTGTGTGATTTGAAGATCTTCAACGCCCATCCGAACCGCAGCTGCTAAAGCCGAGTTGATTCTGCTACTTCTATCGCAGCGCTGAAGCGTTGTGCCACCCTAAATCAGAGACGGCGCGGCTTGAAGCCGCGCCCTTTCAAAACAAAATCGCGCCCTTTCAAAACAGAACCTCAGTTCAGCGCCGGGCTGCGCCCGGGGACAGCCGAGGGCGGCTGTCCCCACATCAGCATGGATGGGCGACTGTTACTTGCCGGTTCTGATTCGCATGCCGTAGAAGGAACGGTAGACGAAAAAGAAGGAGACCAGGAAGAACGCAATGGCCAGCACGTTGGTGATGGTCGGGCCTTGGTCGTGGGTAAGGGTGACGGCTAGTTCGACTGCGAGCAGGCCGAACAGCGTGGTGAACTTGATGACCGGATTCAGGGCTACGGAGGAAGTGTCCTTGAACGGGTCGCCGACGGTGTCGCAGATGACGGTGGCATCGTGCAGGGGAGTTCCTTTTTGCTTCATTTCGACTTCGACGACCTTCTTGGCGTTATCCCAGGCGGCGCCGGCGTTGGCCATGAAGATGGCCTGGTAGAGGCCGAACACAGCGATGGAGATGAGGTAGCCGATGAAGAAGAACGGCTCCACGAAGGCGAAGGCCAGAGTGCCGAAGAAGACGGCGATGAAGATGTTCAGCATACCTTTCTGGGCATACTTGGTACAGATCTCAACTACTTTCTTGCTGTCGGCGACCGAGGCTTTCACCACGCCTTCGAGCTTGATGTTGGCTTTGATGAATTCGACGGCGCGGTAGGCGCCGGTGGTGACGGCCTGGGTGGAGGCTCCGGTGAACCAGTAAATCATGGCGCCGCCGGTGATCAGGCCGAGGAAGAATGGGGCGTGCAGCAGCGAAAGTTTGTCGACGTTCTCGGTGAGGCCGGCGGTGAGCGCCATGATGATGGAGAAGATCATGGTGGTGGCGCCGACGACGGCGGTGCCGATCAGCACCGGTTTCGCGGTGGCTTTGAAGGTGTTGCCTGCGCCGTCATTGGCTTCGAGCAGGTGTTTGGCACGCTCGAAGTTGACGGGCAGGTTGAAGTCTTTTCTGATTTCGGCTTCCACGTTGGGAACCTGCTCGATGAGAGAAAGTTCGTAGACGGATTGAGCGTTGTCGGTGACGGGGCCGTAGGAATCGACGGCGATGGTGACGGGACCCATGCCGAGGAAGCCGAAGGCGACTAATCCAAAGGCAAAGACGGCGGGAGCGAGCATGGTTGCGGCGGCGGCGAGGCCCATGGTGCTCATGTAGTAAGCGATGGACATCAGTCCCATCATGGAGAGGCCGAGATAATAGCCAGAGAAGTTGCCGGCTACGAAGCCGGAGAGAATTCCGAGGGACGCGCCGCCTTCTTCGGCCGAAATGACTACTTCCTTCACGTGGCGGGAATGGACCGAGGTGAAAACCTTCACCAGTTCCGGGATGATGGCTCCGGCGAGGGTTCCGCAGGAGATGATGACGGCGAGTTTCCACCACTGGGTGGCGTCGCCGCCGAGGTCGGGGATGATGAAGGAGGAGACCAGGAAGGTGAGGCCGATGGAGATGATTGATGTGAGCCAGACCAGCGAGGTGAGCGGGGTTTCGAAATTCATTTCGTCGGCATTGCCGAAGCGGCTTTTGGCGATGACGGCGTTGAGGAAGTAGGAGAGCGAGCTGGCGACCAACATCATGACGCGCATGACGAAGATCCAGACCAGCAACTGAACCTGGATGGTGGGATTTTTCACGCCGAGCAGGATGAAGGTGATGAGGGCGACGCCGGTGACGCCGTAGGTTTCGAAGCCGTCGGCGGAGGGGCCGACGGAGTCGCCGGCATTGTCACCGGTGCAATCGGCGATGACGCCGGGGTTGCGGGCATCGTCTTCTTTAATCTTGAAGACGATCTTCATCAAGTCGGAGCCGATGTCGGCGATCTTGGTGAAGATGCCGCCGGCGATACGAAGTGCGGCCGCGCCCAGGGATTCGCCTATGGCGAAGCCGATGAAGCAAGGGCCGGCGTAGTCGCCGGGAACGAAGAGAAGAATGATCAACATGATGAGGAGTTCGACGCTGATCAGCATCATGCCGATGCTCATGCCGGCCTCCAGAGGAATCTGGTAAACCGGGAACGGTTTGCCGGGCAGGGACGCGAAGGCGGTGCGGGAGTTGGCGAAAGTGTTCACGCGAATGCCGAACCAGGCCACGCCGTAGCTTCCGGCGATTCCGACCAGACTGAAGCCGAGAATGATGGCGACGCGCATGGCTTCCATGTGCTCGAGCACGCCGAAATAAAGCAGGATGATGACGGCGATGAAGGCCCACAGGAACAGGATGAATTTGCCCTGAGTGATGAGGTAGGTTTTGCAGGTCTCGTAGATGAGTTCGGAGATTTCGCGCATCGAGCTGTGCACGGGCAGGTTTTTGAGACGCATGAAGATGACCATGCCGAAGCCGAGCCCGAACAGGCAGAACAGGATGCCGATCAGAAGAAGCTTGTGGCCGTCGATTGCGCCGTTCAGGAAGCTGACGGAAGAGAGGTCAGGAAGTTTGAGCGAGGCTTCGCCGCCGGTGGTTTCGCCGGCAGGTTGAGCCAGAGCCGAAGCGGCGCCGACGGTAAGCAGCGCGGCCAGGGCGAAAGTCTTTTTCATGAAAGCGTTCAGGAAACCGGTCAACGCACGGCGTTTTTGGAACGCAGGATTGGCGAGCCAGGTAAGCATAATGAGTTCTCCAGAATGAATCGGTTTTCAGGAATATACAAACGTGTTTAGGCATTGCCTTCCTGCGAATGTCGCCCTCCGAGCACGCCCGGTGCAATTAAGGTGAACAGTCGCCGGAATTCCGAACACGCTTCCACCGCAAAACCTAAAACGGGATGTTGGAGCTTGGCCGCGTCGGAGTTTGCACCCGGGCCGGCCGGAACATTAGAACTCCACTCCGAACGAACGAGTGCAAAACGGGCATTTATAACATGTTGGGAGGATGGGGGTCAATGACACGGGTGGGGGGTGGTGTCCTAATAGTGCTGTAGCGCCGCATTTCGCGTGGTACAACTTCGTGCGCGTTCACAAGAGTCTGAGAGTCACACCAGCAATGGAAGCGGGGACTACGGATCATGTCTGGAGATTGGAAGAACTTCTAGCGTAGGAGTAGAATCCACAACGTAACCGATGGCAGTCGGTTACATGTCACAGACCATAGGGGATGGCTGATAGCAGAATCGGTCTATCACGGATGTGTGCCCCTATGCGAACTGCCGCCGAACGAATAGCCGATTCTGGGCGATTAATATTTTTCCCAACGCGCATGGCTGCACAAAACCCCATCCCGCCACAGCCTGCACCTCAAGTTGCTTCATGGTGGCACAAACATGGGACTACCGCTGCATGGATCGCCATAGCAGCAGCGGTTCTGTCGACAGCCATCACTGTAAGCTCGAACTGGTACTTCCGCCATACGGATAGTTCCGCCAAAAGTTCAGACGAACACGTAAACGCTCTCATTGATGCAAAGCTTGGCCCTGCCAACGAAAAGGCACATAACGATCTTAAGGAGCAGCTAGCGCCCATCAGCGGGCAATTGAAGGAACTAAGCGATAAGCTAGGGGCGTTTGATGGGCGCCTCACGAAACTTCAAGCCCGATTCGATCAGTTTCTCGAGGATCAGAAACGAACATCAAAACTGCAATTGGACAAGTTGGACATCCAGCTTAAGACAGCGGAAAAAACGGGGACAGCGATTGATCGGAATACTCTAAACCGCATCGGTAGCACTCTGACTGAAGTGGCGTTCTCTAACGACAAGCCAACCGCTACGCTAGCGTGGGAAGTATTGAACCACACGCTAAGCTATCGCTCTAGGACCACCTACGACGTCCCAAAGTGGACCGTTTTTCACATCGAAAATAAGAATACCGAATGCCTTAAGGTTGCACCCCACGCCGATCACTGGATCATACAAGGCGCGGCGTTTGAACACTGCACCCAACACCTTGACCCGATAATCGGTCCAGAAGCCACCGCCAATGAAATATACCTCGACAGGATCGTTTTCAAGGGTGTGCGAGTAATTTATAGCGGTGGGCCGTTAAACTTGAACGGTATTTATTTCGTGAACTGCACTTTTGAAATACAGCCGAGCCAAAATAGCAGGACTCTCGTCGAAACCCTTCTGGCCTCGAATGCTGTCACGCTTCATCTGTCCTACCCGCCGAGCCAACCTCCAGCAACGCACTATTAGGACAGTACCAGTGGGGAGGTGCTGTCCTGATGTTAGACCGCTACCGCGGGGTATGGGTTAGTTTTCCGATTGGGCATGCTTCGGTCACAAACGCCCAAGACGAGGGCGTGCGTCAAAAGCAATGAAAGGAAACGGCAGAGCTGAACGTGCGGACCCAAGAAGCTCCATCGGGGCGGCTTCGCTATTTTAATTTGCCCCAGCGAAAGGTGGGGCCAACGGAGAAGTGAACATAGTTTTGCCGGTTCACGAGCAGGTTGGTGAACAGGTGAGTGTTCACCCAGTCGGTTGCGAGGCGCACACCGATCCGGCGAGAGACGTTAAGGTCGAAGCCGCCGCTCAGGCCGAAGAACACGGCGGTAGCCGTCTGTTGGTAAACAACGTACAGCGGTTAATATCAGTCTGCTGCGTCAACCCAGGCAGAGAACAGGCAAGAATCGCGAGGCCACAAAACAACACACGTTTCATATGCTTCGCACTCCCTCCGACTTTTCTTATATTGCGATCTGAGCAGAAGGGAAGCTGTGACCGGCGGCACAGCGTTTGGGTCGTTATTGCGCCGAGAGCGGATTGCGGCTGCTGCTTTAACTACGCGCCGTTGGCTTGCTGCAAATGGGCGTTGCGATCGGGTTCTGCGGTTGGCCGTCAGCGCGCAGCGAATTGGGTGCCGCGCACCATCGAGTAGACGGTGTCGAAGACCTTCAGGCTATTGATGTTCGCTACTCCACCAATGATGATCGGATCGCCGAGGTAGAGGACCTTGCCATCCGTGTTGGTGAACGCAGGCCACGTGGGAAGGCCCGCGCCGTTGGGATTACCCGACTTCGCGAAGTTGACCCAGTAGCCGGACATTTCTTCGGCCACTTTGCGGTCTGCCACGGTCCAGTGCCAGGGGGCCTGGTCCAGATGATCGAAGACATACCAGAGTTCGGCGAAGTGGCTGGCGCCCCAACCTTCGTAAACTGAGCCAGACGGGAACGGTGGCTGCTGGGTAAACGAGTAATAGAAGACAGGGCTCTGGCCGGTTGCGGATTGTAACCTCGCCCAGGCCCACATGTCCCAGCCGAAGCGGAGGTCGCGCTCGAGGTCGAGGCGCGCCTGTTTTGCCTCCTGGTCGGTCGAGTGCGGATAGGCCGTGACCAGCGGAGGCGGCAGCTGGCCGAAGCTGTGCTGCAAGTCGCTGTCGAACGTCGCGGCCTTCACGTTGCTCACATCCACCAAGGCGCGCGCTTCGTCGGCATTTGAACCGATGAGCAACGGAACATCGTTCTGCTTTCCCGTAGCGAAAGCTTCGTAGGGCGAAACCGGAAGGAGATAGGGTTCGATGACGGGGTGGCATATACCGCCGGCGTTGCCGGTGAGTTGGCTGGCGGGGAGCCGGCGCAGTTCGACGAGCGAGGCCGCGCCCAGCGAAGCGGCGTACTTGTCGCCTTCGCGTTCCGCATTGGCCAGAAGGTATTTGGGGGCGAGCTGGAGCGGCTCAAAGAGGCCGCCGCTCTCTCCGATGGCGCGCTGGAACAAGCCTTTCGCGCGGGGCGAGGCCATGAGGATGCTGACCGACATCGCTCCGGAAGATTGGCCGGCGATGGTTACGTTTTTGGGGTCGCCGCCAAAGGCGGCAATGTTTCTCTGAATCCATTCGAGGGCGGCGATCTGGTCCATCAGGCCGTAATTTCCGGAGGAGTGGTTCGGCGACTCGCGCGTCAGCTCAGGGAGGGCAAGAAAGCCGAGCGGGCCAAGCCGATAGGCGATGGTGACGACGATTAGGCCTTGGTGAGCGAGGCGGTCGCCCCAGTACAAGGGCATTGCGGCGGAGCCGTTGATGAAACCGCCGCCGTAGATCCAGACGAAGACGGGCAGGGGCTGGGGCGCGGGCTTTGTCTTTGTTGTCGTTGTTGTTGGCTCTGCCGGGGTCCAGATGTTGAGGTAGAGACAATCCTCGCTCACGGCGGGGGGCGTCTCGCCCGGCATGGACACGCCATCCTGCATACACGCCGGGGCGAAGGCATCCGCCTTACGCGTGCCCGTCCAGCGTGCGATTTGTACCGGGGGACGCCAACGCAGGTCGCCGACTGGCGGGGCAGCGAACGGGATGCCTTTGTAGACGATCAACCCACCTTCGCTAACTCCGGAGATTGCGCCGGACTCCGTGACGACTGTCTGCGCGACCGCAACCGCGGCCAACTGAATCGCCGCTAAGACCACACACGCGAGTCGCCATGGCTTCCGCATGCGGACTCCTTTGCCTGGCTTGCTAAGAGGGAAAAACTTCAGATGGGCTGACTTAGTTCAGAAAACCTGAAGAGTAAGAAAGGATAGCTTACCCGATTACGATGCTAGGCCTGCGCGTTATGCGGAGTCAAACAGCAGAAGGTGCGGATGTGGCGATCTCGAATCTCGCCGGGTCTTTGTTATGCAAATTTGTTATATAAATGGGTCATCAAGCGGAAGGCGAACCGGCTCAGGAGATTCCAGCATGGTGTGGCAAAATCTCGTGATCGCAATGCGGGTACTGCGCAAGAACCCGCTGTTTACATTGACTGCCGTAGTGACGATCGCACTGGGACTGGGCGCTACGACGGCGATTTTCAGCGTGACCAACGGGGTGCTGGTACGGCCTCTGCCCTACAAGGATCCGGATCGTCTGGTGGTTGCCGGAGAGGATCTGCGGCAACGGCATGTTCGCGATCTTCCATTTTCAAATGCCGACTATATCGATCTGCGGGATGGGACGAAGAGCGCGTTTGAGGACTTCGCGGGCGTTTTCTCATTCCGCAACGTGATTCCCCGGGAAGACGGTACGCCGGAGCAGATCAGTATGGCGATCGCCACCACGAATTTCTTCCGGCTGATGGGAGGGAGAATCGCCTTCGGCCGCGACTTCAACCCGGAAGATGGCATCCCACAGCCTCCAGCGCCGCCCCCAGGCGCACAGCAGCCGGCGCCGCCAGTGCCGCGGGTAGCGATTCTCAGCTATGAATATTTTCAGCGGCATTTTGGCGGCAACACGGCCGCGCTGGGGCATCCGTTGGTCGCGGGTAGCCAGCGTAGTCCGGTTGTTGTCGGGGTGCTGGCTCCGCACTTTCGACTTTATTTCCCGCCGGAAGCGGACGAGGAGGCTGCGCCGGACATCTGGATCGCCAATCGCCTGGGCTATGATGCCGCCGAGCGCAATCAGTTCTCCATACGCGCGGTGGGCAGATTGAAACCCGGAGTGTCGCTCGAGCAAGCGCAAGCGGCGGCCGATAACGTGGCGGAAGAAGCGCGCAAGAATTTCCTGATTGAGAGAACCGCCGGATATTACATCCGGATCGAGCCCATGCGGAAGCATCTGGTGGCGGAAGTGCGGCCCGCGATCCTGGCGCTGATGGGCTCGGCGATTTTCCTGCTGCTGATTGCTTGCGCCAATGTAGCCAATCTTATGCTGGTGCGAGCCTCCTTGCGCGAACGGGAACTGGCGGTGCGCGCGGCTCTGGGCGCAGGACGGTGGCGCTTGATTACTTCGCTGCTGACCGAGGCGTGTCTGCTCACCGCGATGGGCGCGCTCGCCGGTCTGGCGCTGGCATGGATCGGAATTCGCGAACTGCGTGTGCTGGCTCCGGCGAATCTTCCCCGGCTGGAGTCGATCCAAATCGATTCGTTCGTACTCGTGTTCACCGGCCTGGCATGCCTAGCCGCGACGGCGATCTTCGGCATGCTGCCGGCCTGGCGGGCGTCGAGGCCGGGAGTCACGATGTTATTGCGGGGCAGCAGTCGAAGTGCCGGAATGTTAGGCGGAAGCACTTTGCGAAATGCGGTGGTGGTAGTCGAAGTGACTCTCTCGTTTATTCTGCTGGTCGGATCGGGGCTGATGTTCCGCAGCTTTCTCGAACTGCAGCGCATCGATCCGGGCTTCGATCCGCACCGGCTGTTGACGTTTCAAGTTGTGGGGAACGGTGGAGGCGGAGACTCGCCGGAAAAGCGGGCGGTTTTTATCCGCCAAGTCGAGGATCGGCTGAAGGCCATTCCGGGAGTTGAGAGCGTGACTGCCTCGAGTCCTTTTCCTTTGGCGGGAGGTTGGAGCCCGATACGGTGGGGCACCGAGGAGGCGCTGGCGGACGCCGGTAAATTTCAGGCGGCCGATAACGAAATTGTGCTCCCCGGCTACTTTGAAACCATGCGCATGCGTTTGCTGGCGGGCCGCACTTTTACGGACGACGACAACCTGCCCGGACGCAACCTGGTGATTATCGATGACATCCTCGCGAACAAGGCTTTCCATGGGCAATCGGCAGTAGGGAAGCGCATCCTGATCCGCGTCCGCACACCGGAGGCGGAATGGGTGGAGGTGGTTGGTGTCGTCGCGCACCAGCATGCCGTGTCGCTAGCGGAACCGGGACGCGAACAGGTTTATTTTACGGATGGGTTCATGGGGTCCGGCGCAGTCGATTCCTGGGCGCTTCGGACGGGCAACGATCTTTTTTTGGCAGGTTACGGGAACGCAGTCCGCGCCGCGATTAAAGAAGTGGACGCGCATCTTCTGGTGACGGAGATGCAACCAATGGAAACGTTGGTCTACCACGCACAGGCGGGCACGCGCTTCGCGTTAACGCTTATCAGTGTATTTGCGATCATCGCCGCAGTGCTTGCGGGGGTGGGCTTGTACGGCGTGCTTTCGACGGCGGTGCGCCAGCGAACTTCGGAGATTGGTGTGCGGATGGCGCTGGGAGCGGGACCAGTTCAAATCTTCCGGTTGGTTGTGGGGCAGGGATTCCGCCTCAGCGTGGCCGGTATTGCCGCAGGTCTGATCGGCGCATTTGTGCTGACGCGACTTCTGCGCGCAATGCTGGTGGGAGTGAAGGCGACCGATCCTGAAACTTTCGGCATGGTGGCAATCGTATTCCTGCTGGTTGCCGGCATGGCATCGTGGCTGCCGGCTCGGCGTGCGGCGGCGCTGGATCCGGCGAGGGCTCTGCGGGAGGAATAGATTATTGGCTGAGAGCGGGGCGAGCGTGGGGGATGGGGGTTTGCCGAAACGGCCTTCCAGCTATAGAATGCCGTCACCCCTCTCCCGGGTTTAAGGCATTTCCTGCTGCGCTTACTGAAGTTCGCGGGCATCGTTTGCGGACTACTATTCTCAAGGAGATTCCTTATGGTGAGTCCAAGGCTTGTATCCACTTCCAGGCTCGTTGCGGTTGCGGTCGTGTGTCTGGTGTGCTCGGTGTCTGGTTGGGCCTCCGGCCCGGCTTTTCAGGTCATTCACACGTTCACCACTGGCGGCGATGGCGTTTATCCCTACGCCTCATTGATCTCCAGGTCCGGAAACTTTTACGGGACGACCATCTACGGGGGAGCATTCAACAATGGTTGTGTTTTTGAATTGTTGCCCCCAACCAGTTCCGGTGCGGGCTGGACCGAAAGTATTCTGCACAGCTTCGGCAGTGGAACTTCTGACGGCCAAGGTCCTCAAGCCGCTCTTCTTTTTGACAAGGCGGGAAATCTCTACGGAACCACCGTATGGGGCGGAACCAGCGGTTTGGGAACCGTGTTCGAACTTTCGCCCCCGACCGGCTCTGGCGCGTGGACCGAAACGATCCTTTACAATTTCGTCCAAGTCGGCAAGAACACCACAGGCAATGCTCCTACGGGGATCTCGTGGGGCCCGGGAGGAGTGCTGTATGGAACAACTCGCTTTGGCGGCGCAGAGAGCTATGGAAACGTCTACGAACTGCATCCGCCTGCCAGCGGGAGTACTTGGCTTTACAAGAGCCTTTACGCTTTCAGCGGTACGGTTGGGGGCCAGGGTCCGGATTACGCCGGAGGCCTGATGTCCGATGCGGCAGGAAATCTTTACGGCACCACGAGCAACGGCGGCCCTTACATTTGGGGGCAGGTCTTCGAAATGTCGCCGCCGGCGACGCAGGGCGGCAACTGGACCGAAACCGCGCTCTACAACTTCGGGCAATTCCCGGAGGACGGTCAGGCTCCTGAGGGCACATTGGTTTTCGATGCGAGCGGGAATCTTTACGGCACGGCGATTGAAGACGGCCAATATGGATATGGAACGGTATTCGAATTAACTCCGCCTGCCTCGGGGAGCGGGCCCTGGACGGAGAACATCCTGTACAGCTTTCAAGGCGGAAGGGACGGTGCGAGCCCGCAAAGCGGAGTGGTTTTCGATAAGGCAGGCAATCTTTACGGAACAACCGATGATGGCGGCGGTAGCGCCAATGACGGGACTGTCTTTGAACTGTCGCCATCCGGTGACGGCACCTGGAAGGAGAGCGTTCTCCACTCGTTTACCGGCAAATCTGACGGAGCACAACCATTTGCTGGCCTGGTCATCGATCATCTGGGAAACCTTTATGGGGCGGCCGGTGCAGGAGGCACCTACGGCGTGGGGACGGTATTCCGAATCGCGCCGTAGGAAGCTCTTAGATAGACTCCGCTCGATTGGACAGCGGAGGGCGGCTGTCTCCACCTTAGTTTCCACGAACATCGCCCGATTAGGTCCAGTAGGTGCGGTCCAGCGAGCGATACTGAATCGCTTCGGCGATGTGTTTGGGGTCGAGGTGCGGGGCGTTTTCGATATCGGCGATGGTGCGGGCGACTTTCAGGATGCGGTCGTGGGCGCGGGCGCTGAGGCCTTGCTGCGTCATGGCGCGTTCCAGCAGGCGTTCGCAGTCGGCTGAAAGCTCGCAGAAGGTGCGGATGTGGCGGGATGACATTTGGGCGTTGCAGTAAATTTTCTCGCGGGAGGCGGCGAAGCGTTCGAGTTGTTTGGCGCGGGTGTGTATAACGCGGTCCCGAATTTTACCGGAGCATTCCGGTTCGTTGGTGGAGCGCATCTCTTTGTAATTTACGGCGGGGACGTCGATGTGGATATCGATGCGATCCATGAGCGGGCCGGAGATTTTCGAGATGTAGCGCTGGATCATGGGCGTGGTGCAATTGCACTCGCGGGTGCGGTCATTGCGGAAACCGCAGGGGCAGGGATTCATGGCGGCGGCGAGCATGAAGCGCGCGGGAAACATCAGCGACATGGCGGCGCGGGAGATGGTGACGGTACCATCTTCGAGCGGCTGGCGCAGGACTTCGAGGACGTTGCGGGGGAACTCGGGAAGTTCGTCGAGGAAGAGCAGGCCGTTGTGAGAGAGCGAGACTTCGCCCGGTCGCGGGATTGCGCCCCCGCCGATCAAGCCGGCATCAGAGATGGTGTGATGCGGGGCGCGGTAGGGACGCTTGCCGACGAGGCCGCTGCCGGGGTCGAGGACTCCGGCGACGCTGTGGATCTTCGTGGTTTCGAGTGCTTCTTCGAAAGTGAGCGGCGGGAGGATGGTGGGCATGCGCTTGGCCAGCATGGTTTTGCCGGAGCCGGGTGGGCCGATCATTAATATGTTGTGGCCTCCGGCGCAGGCGATCTCGATGGCGCGCTTGGCGGTTTGCTGGCCGCGAACGTCTTTGAAGTCGACCAGAAATTCCTGATTCTCGCGCAGAAGGGCGTCGCCATCGGCTTTGAGGGGGACGATGCCGTTGCCGGAGTTTACGAAGTGGATTACGTCCAGCAGCGAGCGGACGGGGTAAACGTCGACGCCGCCGACCATGGCGGCTTCTCGCGCATTGGCTTCGGGAACAACCAGTCTAGAAATTTTTCTTGTACGGGCTTCGAGCGCAATGGGGAGTGTGCCGCGAATGCCGCGAACGCCGCCGTCGAGCGAGAGTTCGCCGACGAAGAGGCAGTCGTCGATTTCTTTTCTGGTGAGGCCGCCATAGGCGCCGACGATGCCGAGGGCCATAGGCAGATCGAAACCTGAGCCTTCCTTCTTTATATCGGCGGGAGCGAGATTGATGGTGATGTGGGTGGGGGGAATGTCATAGCCGCAGTTTTTGAGTGCGGCGCGGACGCGGTCGCGGCTTTCACGGACGGCGGCGTCGGGCAGGCCGACGGTGTGGAAGTGATCCTGATCGGTCTTGATGCCCGAGCAGTCGACTTCGACTTGAATGATATTGGCGTCGATGCCATAGACTGCCGCGCTGAGGGTCTTATAGAGCATCGAGTGTGCGGGGATCTCGTGCCAGGGTCGGCACACGAGGGCCTGATCCGGGGAATATCTACAGTAGGCTTTCGGGGTGCGACGGCGCTGTGACGGATGTCACTGGGTGGGGCTGTGGAAAGCGAGGGAAACTCGTAGATTTCGAGGGTGCTAACAAACCTCGCGCCGACGGGACGAGAAACCGCCCAAGGGAGCTTTATCGGAGCTTGGCGTACTCTGTCTTGGCTTGTTTCAGGACGGGGATGTCGGGGTCGGCGTCTTTCCAGAGGGTGAGGAACTCTTTGTAGGCGGCGAGCGCCCGGACGCGGGCGGCATCGGCATCCGCGCCTTGCCCCTGTCCTTGAAAAGTTCTCGACTGCAAGGCGTTGGCACGCGCCACTCCCAGATGCGCCAACGCTCCCGTCCAGCAGTTCCAGACGATGCCACTGTGGTCGAGAATTTTCTGAAACTCGGCGGCGGCTTCTTTGCCCTGTCCGGCTGCCAAGTATGCCTCGCCGCGAACGTACACGTGATAGAGGCAGGAACTATTGTTGACGAAACCAATTTGCCCCAACTCGATGGGCGAAGCAATTTGCAGAGCGGTCAAGGCGGCAGCCGGGTTCTTTCTATCCAACGCCAATTGCGCCTGAATCGCGGGCAGCCAAAGCAACTGCATCTGGGTGTCCAGTGGAAAGCGTTTCCCTAAGTCTTGGGCTAGGGACTCGGCTCGCGTCGCATCGCCCGCCATGGCGAAGGCAAGCGCAGCCTCAACCCCAACGCCCTGACTCAAGGGAGCCAACTTCAAAGCCTCCCCGGCTGACAGCCGCGCTTCCGCAGCGTTGCCGTAAGCCGCATCCCGCTGAGCAGCAATCGCCCGCCATATTGCCCCAGTTTCCTCGTTGTCCGCTCGCACGGCGGAGTCAACAGCCCGCTTGGTCACTTCCCGCGCCCTGCCAAAATGACCGACGTAGGCCTCGGTGTCTGAGGCGAGCGCAAGTCCTTCGTGCTCATAGTTTGGCTGACCTGCATACCACTTTTGCTGTTCCGCCATCGCGGAGGAGTCCGCCCCGAGAAAGGCAAGAGCGTAGAGAGTATAGTGGAGTCCGTCGCCGTCCAGTTTTCGCGCCTGTGCCTCGTGGACGATCTGCTGAGCTTCATCGAAGCGCTGCAGGGCAAGGGCGTAACTGGCGAGATCTTCGTATGTAATTACCCGGTCCGGTGCAAGGGGCAGGGCTTGCCTTTCGATCTCCGCCGCTTTTTCGTACTGCCCCTTTAGGGCGTAAAGCCCAGCGGAGGAGTTGTACGTCGGGATTTCCCGCGGGTAGCTCTCAATCTCTTCCTGATACGTCGGGGCCGCTTTATCCAATTCCCCAGTTACGTTCAAATAGTAGTCGGCCGTGATCGCCAGCTTTTCCCGTTCGCTGGCATGCTCCCTCAACTGGAACGCCTTGGCGAAGTACTCGCGGGCCCGACTCGCCTCGTCGAGATTGGAGTAGACCCAGCCCACTGCCCAGTAGCCCATAGCAAAACTCGGATCGAGCTCGATGGCACGCTGATAGTGAGGCAGGGCTGCGGCGAAGCCTTTCTCGTTTGTGGCCTTGCGTCCAAGACTGTACGCTTTCAGAGCTTCGAGCGAAGACGTGGTGGCCGCCAGCGGAACGTCAAACTTCTGAACCGTCGCCAGCGACTCGCCCAACTCTCCGCGTATCTTGGATGCAGCCTCGCTCAGCGTATCCAGTACTTTTTCCTTGGATGCCGCCGTCACCTGCTCCTCAGCCAGCGGGTCTCCGCTCTGGCAATTTACCGCTTTCAATCCCAGCACGTATTGGCTGCCCAGACTGGCAATCGACCCGGCAATGTAAGCCTTGCTGCCGGAGCGCTGGCAAAGCTCGCGGGCTAACTCGGGCGTGAGTTTCGTGTCGGCGGGGCGGGTCATCAATTTCAAGGTCTTTGCCACTTCGTCGTCGGAGAGCACATTGAGGAAAGGCGATTGCCGCAGAGAGACGTTGAGCGCTGTCTTCAGCGCGTCGTCAAATACCGGATCGCCCGTGCTGTTGGTAAAATCGGCGAGAACGATAGTGTCTTTGTCGGTCAGTGGTTTGGGGCGATGCGAGCGACTGTAGAGACCGCCCACTACGAGCAAGGCAATCACGAGGACGGGAACCGCAATCTTCCAGACCTTCGCAACCCGAGCCGCAGGGGCTTCTGCCACTGCCGCCGTGCCTGAGCTTGCCGCAGAACGGTATCCGCTCTCAGAGTCCCGCTTCAGCCGCAGCAACTCGGAACGCATTTCGGAGGCGTGCTGATAACGGAGTTCTCGATCTTTCTCCAGCGCCCGGTTGATGATGTCTTCGAGTTTCGGGGGAACGTCAGGGTTCAGCCGCACCACTGGCGTGGGTGCCCCGTCCAGAATGGCTTTGAAGATGACTCCTGTGCTTTCTCCACGGAACGGCAACGCGCCAGTCGCCATCTCGTACAGCACCGCTCCGAACGAGAACAAGTCCGTGCGCGCATCCAGTTCCTTCGCGCGCACTTGTTCCGGCGACATGTAGGCCACGGTCCCTACAGTTGCGCCTGGGCTGGTCAGATGCCATTCCAGCGTCACCGTCGTTTGTCCTGCTCCCTTTGAATCGCTGCCGCCTATCGGCTGCGTCACCTTCGCCAACCCGAAATCCAGAACCTTGGCGTGTCCGCGCTCGGTCACGAAAAGGTTTGCGGGCTTGATGTCACGATGAACGATTCCTCTGGAATGCGCAGCATCCAGTGCGTCGGCAATCTCAATCGCCAGCGACAAGATGGTCTCGGTCTCCATTGGGCGGCCGCCGATGCGGTGCTTCAGCGTCAGCCCGTCGAGAAACTCCATGGCGATGAAGGCTTGGCCGTCCTGCTCGCCAATGTCGTAAATCGTGCAGATGTTGGGATGGTTGAGTGCGGATGCGGCCTGGGCTTCACGCTGGAAGCGGGCCAATGCCTGGGGATCGCGGGCTACGTCATCGGGCAGGAACTTGAGGGCGACAAAACGGTGCAGGCGCGTGTCTTCGGCTTTGTAGACGACGCCCATGCCGCCACCACCGAGCTTCTCGACGATGCGGTAGTGCGAGATGATTTGGTCGATCAACGAATAATCGCCCGCCCGTGTGCGAACATACTAGGAGCGCTGGCGGCGGCAAGTCAATTTTATTGCGGGCGGCTTACCGAATCGGGTGTGGGTTACCAAAGTCTCCAACAAAGTTGGTTGTTCCGCTCTGGCTTGGGCGGTTACGATAACCTGAGATGTAGACGGTTTTTCCATTTTCTCTGCGGGAAAAACCAGATGACTTCCTCATGACGCAATCCTCTCCCGATAGTTCTCGACGGTCTCGCCCTTCACGCAATCTGGAGCGGGAAGAATCTCAGCTTTGGCGATGGATTTTGCTGTTCATGGTATTGCTGGCGGCGGGGTTTGCCGCTCT
This sequence comes from uncultured Acidobacteriaceae bacterium, assembly GCA_963818865.1. GTDB lineage: Bacteria > Acidobacteriota > Terriglobia > Terriglobales > Acidobacteriaceae > Sulfotelmatobacter. The sequence continues at coordinate 90,825 of CAWFTQ010000004.1, read as the reverse complement.
GGCCTGGGAACGGCTGGAAGCTTTGCCTTACCACCTGGGGCCGATGGCGCTGGGGGTTCTGGTGTTGTCCGTGCTGCTGGCGGTTTATGCCTACGGACGGCGGAAGGAGGTGGGCGAACTCAAGCTGTTGCTGCAGGATTTGCAGGAACACATGGGGGCGGCTCCCTCCGAAGAGCAACTGGATCAGCTGAACGACATGATTGCGCGTTCGCAGCGCAACTTTAAGGAGTTGATCGATTCCATCGATGACGCGGCTTGCGCGGTTTCGCTGGATGGGACTTTGCGCACGGTCAACAAACGGGTAAGCGAGCTGGTAAGTCGTCCTTACACGGCGATCGTAGGACAGAAATTTTTCGAGTTCGTGGAAGAACCGACGCGCGCGAGTGTGGAAGCCGGACTGGTGCGTTTCCTGGAGAAGAGGCATTGGGCCGGCACCGTGCGAGTACGGTTCAAGAACAATGCGCGGCCCCTTTATTTCGATTGCGTGCTGAATGCCATCGTGAAGAGCGACGAAGTTGTAGGGGTGAGTGTGCTGGGGCGTGACGTTACGGAGCAGCACGAGAAAGAACTGCGCTTCACCGAACTGTTTGAGACGCTGCAGGAAGGCGCATACTTCAGTACGCCGGAGGGAAGGCTGCTGGATGCGAATCCGGCTCTGGTCAGCATTTTGGGGTATGCGACGAAGGGGGAGATCCTTGCTCTGGACCCGCTGCAGTTGAACTTCGATCCGGCGGAACCGCCGGTGCTGGGGCGGGCTGCGGACGATCGCGGCGGGGTGCGCGCGAGGGAAATTTCACTGCGCAAGAAAGATGGTAGTGCGGCTGTGTTTATGGAATCGTCGCGCGCAGTGTGGGATGAGGCGGGGAAGCTGATTCGGTACCAGGGTACGCTAGTGGACGTAACGGAGCGGCGCAAACTGGAGCGGCAAGTGGCGCAGCAGGAAGAATTCCGGCGGCGGTTGCTGGAAAGCTTTCCGGATCTGATTCTGGTGGCCGATCTGGAGGAGCGTTACACGTTCGCGAGTTCGCGCGTCGAGGATGTGTTGGGATGTCCATCCGAGGACTTGCTGGGGAAGAAGATTTCCGAGACACAGGGTAGTTCTCCTGAACTGGTCGCGCTGTACCATGACGTGGTCGCCGGGAAAGTGTTTGAATCGGCGGAATATGGAGCCCGGCGCGGCGATGGAAGCGGACAAACGATGCGGGCCTCCGCCAGCCAGTTTTTTGACGCGGATAACAAACTTGCCGGAGTGATCATTTCCGTGCGCGACATCACGAGGGAAAAGAAGTTTGAGCAGCAGGTGGTGCAGAGCGAACGGCTAGCCGCCATGGGAGCGATGATTGGCGGGGTTGCGCACGAACTGAATAATCCGCTGACCAGCATTCTGGGGGTGAGCGATCTTCTGCAGGACAGTCAGACCACCGATTCGGCGCGGAAGCAAGTCGCCATATTGCAGCAGCAAGCGCGGCGGGCGGCGGAAATTGTTCACAATCTAACCTATTTTGCGACTCCACCGACGCCGGGCAAGACTCGGGTCAATCTGGGGGAGATTGTCGAACGCACGCTGAATCTGCATTCCTACTCGTTGCGGAAGAACAACATTACGGTTGACTTCATTCGCGAGCCCGGGCTGCCTTACGTTCAGGGAGACCCGCACCAGCTGATGCAGATTTTTCTGAACTTGATTTTGAACGCGGAGCAGGCCATTCGCGAGGCGCGCGATCGAGGAACGTTGCGCATCCGGCTGGGAATGGCGGGGCAGTCGGTGTGGGCGAGTTTTCTGGACGATGGTCCGGGAATTCCTGCGGAGATTCTGGCCAGCATCTTCGATCCGTTTTATACGACAAAGCGGCCGGGGCGGGGAACCGGACTGGGGCTGAGCATCTGCAAATCGGTGATGAAGGAACATAATGGAACCGTGGAGGCCTCGAACGCGCCGGGAGGTGGGGCGGTGTTCACGGTGACGCTGCCGGCGGCCATGTTGGGATCAGCGGAGCCGGCCTAGCCCGCCCTCTAGTATCTTTCCACAGCCATGGCGACCGCATTACCCCCACCAAGGCAAAGCGCGGCGATGCCACGCTTCGCGTTGCGGCGCGCCATCTCATAAATCAAAGTCACGAGCACGCGAGCGCCGCTGGCTCCGATGGGATGGCCGATGGCGACAGCGCCGCCATTCACGTTGACTTTGTTGAGATCGAGCCCGAGTTCGCGCGTGACGCCCAGCGCCTGCACCGAGAATGCTTCGTTGAGTTCGTAGAGGTCGACGTCCTGGTTTTTCCATCCCGTCTTTTCCCAGATTTTTCGGACCGCGTCGACGGGAGCCAGCATCACCCATTTGGGCTCGACGCCGCTGGTGGCTTGCGCCACGATTCGAACCAGGGGTTGAGCGCCAAGTTCTTTCGCACGCGTGGCACTGGTTACGACGACTGCGGCGGCGCCGTCGTTGACTCCGGGCGCGTTGCCGGCGGTGACGGTTCCATCTTTCTTGAAGGCGGGCTTAAGGGCGCGGAGCGCTTCCATGGTTGTATCTTCACGCGGAGATTCGTCTTTTTCAAAGAAGGTTGCGGCTTCGCCTTTTTTCCTGGCGGGAATTTCTACGGGAACGATCTGCGATTTGAAACGGCATTCCTTCCATGCGGCGATAGCCTTGCGGTGAGAGTTGACGGCGAACTCGTCCTGCTCTTCGCGCGTGATGCCATACTTCTCGGCGACGTTCTCGCCGGTGACGCCCATGTGATAGTCGTTGTAGATATCCCAGAGGCCGTCGTTCACCATGGAGTCAATCAGCTTGCCGTTGCCCAGGCGATATCCTTTGCGGGCTTGCGGCAACAGGTAAGGAGCGTTGGTCATCGATTCCATACCGCCCGCGACCACGATGGAAGCGTTTGCGGTTTGCACGGCTTGCGCGGCGAGAGCGACTGCTTTCAATCCCGAACCACAAACTTTGTTGATTGTCATGGCACCTGTTGCGGGAGACAATCCTGCAAAGATGGCAGCCTGGCGCGCGGGATTTTGCCCGAGTCCGGCGGGGAGGACGTTGCCCATGATGCACTCGTCAATCTGATCGGAATTCAATCCGGCGCGCTTCACAGCCTCGCGAACGACGATCGAGCCCAACTGGGTCGCGCTCAAATCGCTGAGAGTTCCCTGAAATTTTCCTACCGCCGTACGACAACCGGAAATAATGACAACATCATCGAAAGCCGCCATTGATCATGCTCCCGCGAAGTTTCGCACTCTCATTATAGATGCAGCAGACGCGGAAACGATGAACTTCTACGGCATGCTGACTGCGATGGCCGCCGATCCCGGCGGGAAGAAAGTTCAGATGCGTGTGGAGCCGGCGCTGCATCCTCTTCGTCCGCGATTGCAAGCTTGCAATGTGTTTTGATGTACGCGAAGTTGAGATTTTGCGTCGCGCGCTGTTTTCAGTGTGACTTTGGTACAGCATCGCCCGCCACACCGCATGCATTTTTCTCTTGACTTCATTTTTCATTAACTGAATACTTCATTTAGTTGCAACAAAACATCGTTGCAGATTTTTCCATGAAAATGGAAGGGAGAATAGAACCAATGGCAACCAAGAAAAAGGCAAAGAAGAAAAAGAAGCATTAAGAGGGTCAGTACGAAGTCAAAGGGGGACGCCAAAAGCGTCCCCTAAGTTTTTGCGGGGAAGTTTGGGTGCGAAGTGTTTGGTGCGGCGGCGGTCAGTCGAGCAATTTTCCCGCAGGGTTCGCAACCTTCGACGCAACGTTCGGGGCCTGCTTCTCGCGAGCCGGACACAGGCCGCGAAACGCGCAGAAGTTGCAGTAGAAATCCGGCTTGGGCTTGAAGTTTCCATCTGCGATGTTGCGTGCCACGGTCAACACGCGTTCCCGAGCCTGCTCCAATTGAAACTCGGTGCGCTTCGAGATCACGGAGACGTTTCCTTCCAGGTTGTGAAACGCCAATTCGCTCACGCGGTACCCCCACTTCTCATGAGCGGCCATGGCGTAGATGGAAAGCTGCAGGCTCTCATCGGCGTCCTCCTGCGAGCGAGCCTTACCCGTCTTGTAGTCGACGATGACCACGCTGCCGTCGGGCGCACGATCTACTCTGTCGATTCGCCCGGTCAGCTTGGTGCCGGCGATCTGCACGTCGAACCATTCTTCCGTGTGCAGAACCTCCGGCGCGGGCGCAGAGCGGGTTCCAGCGAGAAATTGCTTCAGCTGTTCCAGTCCCTGTTTCAAGTACAGGTCGCGCTGATAATCGTCCTGAATTCCGGCCGCGGCCAGATCGTCACAAAACAGTTGCAGCAATTCGTCGTCAGTCTTGGTCCTGCGCAGGCGCACGGAGTCATAGTAGGTGCGCAACACGCGGTGCATGGACGCGCCGTACTGCACCGCCGCGTGCAGCTGGCGCGAGAGTTTCCATTCGCGTTCGAACTTGAACTGCAAGGGACAAGTCTCATAGGTCTCGATGGCGCTGGCGCTCAAGCGCGCGTCCAGGCCGTCAATTGTGGGGAGTTCGAGCCAGTAGGGCAAGCGGGAACCCTCGGGATGGGCTGAGTCGGCGGCCGCGGCGATCTCGATCAACTCAGGTTGCGAAGGCAGAGCCGGACGCGCTCTGAGCCACGGTTGCAAACCCGGGTTGCAGATCAGTTCGCGCAGGAAGCCGGCTGGAGTTTTATCGCGGCCGATGCCTTGCTTGCCGTACATGTGGAGCGAGTCTTTGGCGCGAGTCATCGCTACGTAGAAAAGCCGGCGCTCTTCCTGATCGTTGAGCGTTTTGTCATCGCCGGCGGTGGCTGAATCGGGATCGCGAAGCTCGCGGGGAAATTCCACCAGCGTCTCGCGGTACGAGAGCGGGAACGAACCGCTGGTGGCACGCAGGATGAACACGTGGGAGGACTCAAGCCCTTTGGCGCCATGCGCGGTCATCAGGCGAACCGCGTCCTCGTCGTCGTTTGACGCCAGCGGGATGGTTCCGCCGGCTTCGCGAAAGTAGCTGAGGTACTCGATCCATTCGTGGAGATCTTTCGTCCTGGTTGTGGGCTTCTGCTCCCAGTCGGCGGCAAACTTCAAGGCGGCCTGCAGCACGGGGGAGTCGAGGTTGAGACCGAACTGCTCTCCGATGATCTGCAGGGCGGCGCGCGCCTTCGCCTGCTTGCGGTCGACTTCATCCCGCGCCCGGCGCACGCATTCCAATACCGCGGGGCCACCGGCGACATCGCCTAGAACCGAAGAGAGCGGGATCACGACTCCATCTTTGGAATCTTTCGCAATGGCACGCAGCGCACTGCGAAGCTGCTCCGCATCCACGTTGAACTGGGGCAATGCGGCCACACGAAAAAGACTGGCATCGGAGCCCAGGTCGACCACGGCGGCAACGCAGGCAAACAAGTCGCGGACCTCGGGAGTGTCGCTGACGTCCATGTTCTCGATGGAAAATGGAATTTCGTGTTCGGCCAGATGCTGCACCACATCGTCGCGATTCACATGCGAACGGTAGAGGACGGCGAAATCCTTCCACTTGCATCGTGAGTGGCGGCGCGTCTCTTCGATGATGCGAACCACGTCGGGGGCCTCGGCATCTCTGCCGCCAAACGAGATCGCCTCCACGGGAAACGCGGGCAGCGGTTTGCCCTGCTGGTTGGCTTCTTCTTCGCGGGCTGATTGCAGCGGAGTGCGGCGATAGGCGAAAGCGCCGGGCTCGCCGCTGCGAAAGACGGGAGGATTTTTATCGACCACGGCGAATGCGCATTGCAGAATCGGGGTGGTGGAGCGACGGTTCTTGCCGAGAACCACCAGTTTGGTCTGAGTAAAATGGCGGCGGAAGAGATGAAAAGCGGCGCTGGACGCGCCACGGAAACGGTAGATGGCCTGATCGGGATCGCCGACGGCGAAGATGTTGGCTTCGCTTCCTGCGAGCGCGGCCAGAATTTTGATCTGCGCGAAGTTGGCGTCCTGAAATTCGTCGACCAGGACGAAGCGGGCGCGGGCGCGTTCTTGCGACAATAACTTTTCGTCGCTGGTGAGCAACTCGTGGGCCCGGGTGATCATGTGGCTGAACGTTCCGTAATTGTCTTCGCGCAGCCAGCGCTCAGTGGTGGCGAAGACGCGGGCAATTTCCTGGCAGCGTCCGATTACTTCGTCGTCGCTTAATTTCTCTTTCGATTTCGCTACTCGTGGAACCGGAGTTTCGCCACGCTCCAGACGCTGAACATATTCGGCGTATTTTTCGGGTGTGACCAGTTCGTCGTGGCAGCGAGAAAGAAAGCCCAGAAGATCGTTGAGAAACTGCGCCACATTTGCCGCCCGAATGTAATGTTCGAGGTGAAGCTCGTGGATCCGTTTGCGGAGATAAATCCAGTAATCTTTTTCGTCGAGTAAGCGGAAATCTTTATGGGCGCGCTTCAGCAGGGCAAAGCAGTAATCGTGGAACGTGGACGAATGAATTTTCCTGCCGAGGAGTTTGCTTACCCGTTCACGCATCTCGGTGGCGGCGGCCACCGTGTAGGTGAGGGCGATGATTTCCTCTGGCTTCGCGTGTTCTTGCTGGACGAGGCTCGCGATACGGTGAATGAGGACAGAAGTTTTACCGGTGCCGGCTCCGGCCACGACGAGCATTGGTCCGTGCACGTGCTCGATGGCTTCGCGCTGGCGATCGTCGGGAAGAAATGGAGTGGGATGAGATTGAAGTTTGGGCACAGCCATTGGGGCTCAGAATAACACCGCGTGCGAAGATCTGCGGATCGCGAAGCTGTGCAAATCGGGTTGTGAAAATTCGGCGGTGAAAATCAGAGCGAGGACAGCAGAGAAGCGGCAACCGCGACGGCGGCGATGGCGGCGGTTTCGGCGCGGAGAATCGTGTTTCCCAGCGAGGCTGAAATCCATCCGGCCTGCTGGAACGATTGCAACTCGTCTTCGGTCCATCCGCCTTCGGGGCCGATGGCCAGAGCAATTTCGTTACCGGCGGCTTCCGGGTTCAGCACATCGCGGAGCAGAGTCTGCTCTTCCGATTCGGCGAGGACAATTCGCAGCGGCTGGGTTAGATTCAAAGCTTCCGAGAGCTTCATGGGCGCAGTGATCAGCGGAGGCGCGGCGCGGCGGGATTGTTCCGCGGCCTGGCGGGCGATGCGCTGCCAACGGTCAACCCGTTTCACCGAAGCAGTGACGAGATGCGAATCCGTACGACGCGAGATCAGCGGGATGATGCGCGAGACACCAAGCTCCGTACATTTTTCGATCGCCCATTCCATGCGGTCGAACTTATAAATTGCGAGGACGAGAGTGATCTCGACCAAGGATGGCAGTCGAGATTACTTCGCCCAGTTCAAACTCGACCGGTTGTCGGTTTCAGGGAAGAGATTCGGCCGCGGCGAACCGACTGGCCGGTGGCGATATCGAAATCTTCACCGACGCGAGCGCGGAGGACGCGCATCAGATGATCGGCGTGTTCGCCGAGGAGAGCGGCGCGGTCCCCCGAGACTTCGTCGGCGATCCAGCGGCGGCGGGTCATAAGGCAGTTCTCAGTTCTCGGTTCTCAGTTAAGGAAATCCGACCACGCCTTAGTTCTCATGTGCGGAAGCTAAAATCCGGAGATTCCAGGTTCCTCTGAGAACTGGAAACTGAGAACTGAGAACTTTTTTACCCGAACATATCTTTTACTTTTCCGAGGAGCGAGCGCACCAGCGGCTGATTGTCTACCTTCATCGTGGTCTCCAGTTCCTGGAGAAGTTCTTTTTGGCGTTTGCTCAGTTTGTTTGGAATCTGTACGCGAACCTCTACGTAGAGATCGCCTTTTCCGTGACCGTTCAGGACGGGCACACCTTTGTTGCGAATGCGGAATGTGCTGCCGGGCTGGGTTCCGTCGGGGATTTTGAGCGTGTGCTCGCCTTCGAGAGTGGGAACTTTAATCTCCGCACCCATGGCGGCTTGCGCCACCGAAAGCGGGACGGCGCAGTGCAGATCGTTGCCTTCGCGCACAAAGAACGGGTGCTCTTTCACATGCAGCACAACATAGAGATCGCCGGCCGGGCCACCGAACGGGCCAGCCTCGCCGCCGCCCGTGAATCGAATGCGGGTGCCGTCTTCGACGCCTGCGGGAATTTTCGCATCGACCGAGCGCTGCCGCAGAACGCGGCCTTCGCCTCTGCACTTGGCGCAGGGATCGGTGATCACGCTGCCCGATCCCTGGCAGGATGGGCAAGTTCGCGCGATGCTGAAGAAGCCCTGCTGATAGCGCACCTGGCCGCGGCCGGCGCAAGACTTGCACGTCGTAGGACCTTTGCCGGGGGCGGTTCCCGATCCGCGGCAGTCTTCGCACGCTTCGTGACGGCGGACATTGACGCGAGTCTCCGTGCCGAAGACGGCTTCTTCGAACTCGATGGTGATGTCTTCCCGCAGATCGGCGCCGCGTTGTACGCGGCTGCGGCGACGGCCGCCACCGCCGAAGGCATCTCCGAAGCCGAAGAACTCGCCAAAGATTTCCCCGAAGTCCTGGAAGACGGTGGGATCGAAACCTGCACCAGCACTGGCCGCGTTACCGACGCCAGCGTGGCCGAAGCGGTCGTAGAGAGAACGCTTGTCGGAGTCGGCGAGAATCGCATACGCCTCGGTGACTTCCTTGAAGCGCTCCTCCGCATCCGGATTGTTCGGATTGCGGTCAGGATGGTACTGCATGGCAAGCTTGCGATAAGCGCTCTTGAGTTCAACTTCGGTCACCGTGCGGGTGACGCCAAGCACTTCGTAATAGTCGCGTTTTGCGTTCGTGGTCAGGATTGACGCCTTTCCTTCAGGAGAAACAAAACTGCAGCCGGAAATTTACCGCCCGGGATTTTTTGCCACCTTCACCATCGCCGGACGCAGCAGGCGGTCTTTGAATTTGTAGCCCCGCTGCAATTCTTCGATCACCTGATGATCGGGAGCGTCGGAGGTTTCCACCATCTCGATCGCCTCGTGATAATGGGGATCGAACAACTCTCCCTTGGCTGCGATGGGCTGCACCGACAGCTTGGCCAGTGCAGTCAGCAATTGCTTGTAAATCAGGTCGACTCCGTTGCGGAACTCAGCCGCGTCGGATTTAACCGTGAGGGCGCGCTCAAAGCTATCGAGCACGGGCAGCAGCGGCCGGATGGCGTCGGCGGCAGCGTAATCGCGAAAGTCCTGCTGTTCTTTGGCGTTGCGCCGGCGCACATTTTCGAACTCCGCCTGCATGCGCGCCAGGCGGTCGAGCAGCGAGTCGCGCTCCGCCTTTAATGTTTGCAACTCCGACTGAGGAGCGGACGATTCCCCGATCGCCGCCGGGTTGGTAGAGGTATCTGTTTCGTTGTCGGATGCCGGGAGTTCATGCTCCAGATCCAAGCCGGTGTTTTCCGCTTCCGATCTGCCGTTTGTTTTGCCCATATAAAAACGTGATTACTCCGATTCATTCAGAATTTTGTCAAAGAGGCGCGCAATGTAGGAGACTGCCGTCATGGTGTGCTGATAGTCCATGCGGGTGGGGCCGATTACGGCCAGCGATCCGACCATGTCCCCGCCCGAGTGTGCCGGAGCCCCGATCAACACAAAGTTTTGCATGGAGGGAAGCGCATCGTCGAGTCCAATGACCACTCGCACGGCCTCTTGTTTTACGTCGAGATAGGCGCCGAGGAGTTGCGCAACTTTTTCTTTCTCCTCGAGAGTCTTCAACAATTCCTGCAGGCGTTTACGATCTTCCTGGCCGGTGACCAGGTTGGCCGCGCCTTCCACGAAAACCACTTGCGTTCCAGCCTCTGAAGCCAGCGCGCCTTGTTTGTAAAGTTGCTCGATGGAATTCATCAGGCGGTCGTATTCGCTGCGCTCCTGCTCGATTCTTCGCGCCAGTTCGGCGCGCATGGACTCCATGGTCCATCCCCGGAAATTTTCGTTGATGTAGCGGGCGGCGAGATCGAGTTCGGCTTGCGGCAAGTCGAGCCGCAATACGCGGTCGCGCACCAATCCCGAACGCGTCACCAGAACGGCGAGAACTTTCTGATCTCCCAGCCGCGAGAAGTACACATGCTCCAGCGCATTCTTGGTTCCGCTGGAGGCGACGGTGATGCCAACGTTTCGCGAAATCAACGAGAGCACGTGCGAGGTGCGCTCCATGAATTCCTGCACGTCGCTGATGCCGGCGAGCGAGTCGGAAATCATGCTCTCTTCCTGCGGGGCCAGCTTCGCCGATCCGGTAATCTGCTCGACGTAATAGCGGTAGGCCTCGGGCGTGGGAATGCGTCCCGAGGAAGTGTGCGTCTGCTCCAGGAACCCGGCCTCCGACAGATCGGCCATCACGTTGCGGATGGTTGCGGGGCTGAGACCTTCGCGGTTGGAGCGCGACAGCGTGCGCGAACCAACCGGCTCGCCGGTGGAAATAAAAGTCTCCACGATCGCGGTCAGAACTTCGCGTTCCCGCTTGCCGATATTGGGATCAGAGGGCATCTTGTGTTGAAGGGTCTTCCAGGCTCGCAGCCATCTGGGACTTCCAGCTAAGTAATCCAGCTAAGTAATTTAGATGCAGAAACTTAGCTAAAGACGCAAACGGCGCGTCCTGCTTGGATTCTAGGAACGCGGTGGGTTCCTGTCAAGGAGTTCGGCAGGATGGCAGGCAGGCGCTCAGAATTTAAGCCTCCCCGTCACCGCAGCGATCACGCCGACGCCGGGGGATCGTGGCACAAAACCGGGCGCAACGAAACAAGGGCCGATTCAAGATAGGCCCCAAACTATTTGGTGCGAAAGGGGGGACTCGAACCCCCACGGTTTTACCCGCCAGATCCTAAGTCTGGTGCGTCTGCCAATTCCGCCACTTTCGCAACGCTAATGGATTATACAAAGCGCCGGGGATTTCTCGACCAGGTTTCTACTTGGGCAGGCCACAGGCCGTAGTTGATGCCGGGCGTAGTACGCGAGGATTACAGTGTTGCCGGACGCGAAGCAGGCCGGACTCAGGGCACAACTCTTCGCGGCAGGTTGCAGCGCTCACGCTGTTGGCGTGCGGCGGTTTGCAACGCCCCGGAGTCTATTGGACCGCGTTCAGTCCCTGATAGATGAACATGCCCAGCAGCACCAGCAGCAGCACGCCCGAGCCAGCGCCAAAAACCCACACCGGCTTGGTGAGGCGGTCTACTTTCACCAGCAATTCGGTCTGCTCTTGCTGCATGTGTGAGTTGGCATCGTCCAGATACAACTGCTCGTCCTCATGCATGGTGAGCGTGCTGCGATAGATCAGGAGGATGATCAATCCGACGGTGAAAATACCCCACACAATCGCGAGCCCGAGTAGTAACGGAGTCCACGTCCAAGTCATAGCTACACCTCGAACAGATTGCAAGCTTTTCGGCACTCTCCGAAATTCCAGAATACGTAGGCCAACTACCGCATTTGAAATTCAGCAGAGTCCTAACGGAAATTATTATATCCCCACTTGGCAAGCCCCGCCGGGAGAATCTCGCCGGGGCCTCATCTTAACTGGGCCATCGCAAGTTGCGACTCTGGAGGCCGGATAGCATCCAAGTAAATAGAGGTTGGTAGCTTAGTGGTTCATCGCCATACAATTGTGGCTGCCACGGCCCGACCCCTCTGGTATAATCTAAGGATTCCAGAGCCAAGGAGATATAAATGGCTACGACCACCGTCCCCGGAGTTAGCACCAACGTTCCCGAAGTCAAGAAGGCCGCGCCCGTTACGCTGACGCCCAGCGCGGTTGCCAAAGTTAAAGAGATCATGGGACAGCAGAATCCCGTGCCTGCCGGATTGCGCATCGGCGTGGTGGGTGGCGGCTGCTCTGGTTTCTCGTATTCCATGCAGTTCGAAAATGCCGCCGGCATGATGGACAAGACCTTCGAAATGGACGGCCTAAAGGTGTTCGTCGACGCCACTTCCGTGATGTATCTGAACGGATGCATGGTGGATTATGTGGAAACTCTGGAAGGCGCCGGGTTCAAGTTCGAGAATCCGAACGTGAAGAGCACTTGCGGCTGCGGCTCGTCCTTCAGCGTCTAGATTATTTCTGAAGTTTTGCTGCAAGTAGAACGGCCTCATCTCAGTATGAGGCCGTTTGTTTTTAGCGCTTATGGGATAGCGCTGCTTACTGCGGCGACGAACTCGAGGGCGGTTGCTGCGGCGTGCTTGGCCCACCGATCGAAGCAGGGTTATTATTGCCGAAGCCATTATTGCCAAAGCCCGTCGGCTGCCCGAACGGACTGCTGTTGCCGTTCGTATTCGTGCTGCCTGGCTGTCCGTTCAAGGGCTGGCTGGAGAGTTGCAGCGCCGGCTGGTACGGGGTCAATATCAGCCCTCCGCGGTCGGTTGTGGGATCGTATACAAACTGCCACTCGTTGTACTTTTTCTTGTGATTGAACTCGCGAATCGTGTTGTCTTTGCTGAGGCTGGCCACACCCACAATCGGACCTCCGCCGAATACCTGGTTGTTTCCCTGACCACCCGCACCGCTCTGCGTCGAGCTGGCGTCCGGCGAAGTTCCGGTGCCGCTTTGCGATGAATCCGTTCCCGCCGGCTGATTCGTGCCGCTCCCACTCGATGCCCCACCAGTGGACGTTCCCGAGGAATTCGAGCTGCCGAAGCCGCTTCCAAACCCGCTGCTCGAACTGCTTCCGAAACTGCTGTTTGAACTGCCTCCGAAGCTACTGCTGGAACCGCCAAAGCTGGATGACTGCCCGAACCCTGAGCCCGATCCGCCAAACGCAGAATTGCCCAGGGAATTGCCGGGAGAAGACCCGTTCATCTGTCCCACCGTATTCGCCCCGGTTATGCCTCCGCCGCCAATGCCGGCACTCATCGATAAGCCAGGGTCGCCGTAATGCAGCAGTTTGAAATCTTTCCCGGTCAACGGGTCTTTGTAGTGTTTGCGCAGGTAGCGCAAGTTGTTGGTGTTGTCCAGATCCTCGAGCCGCGTGGGATAGCGTCCGAACTTCTTGTAGTAGTTACGAATGGCGCGCGAGTATTGCACTCCGCGATGGATCATTTCCTGTTCCTGATCGCGCTTGAGATCAAATTTAATCGGAACCATCACTGCCAGCGCGACTATGCCCATGAGCGCGACCATCAGAAGCAGATAGAGCAGAACATAGCCCTCCTCGCCTCGGCGGCGAAGTCGGTTAGAGGGCACGCGAGCTTTTGAAAGTGAGCTCATCGATTTCACGGTCAGAGAACATCGGCGAAAGCGATCGCCAAATAATTAGATGCCGGAAAGGAATTAAAAATTACCCAATTACCCAATTACCCAATTACAAAATCCCTCTACCCCTGCGTCAGCGGAATGCTTTGCGGCGGACCGCTGCCGACCACATCCTGAATATCCACCGAGGTGGGTGAGATTCGCACCACCTTGTAGCGCCGGTCGACAATTTCACCTTCGCCGGCAATGAAAACATCTTCACCCTTGGAAAGAAAAACCTTCTTCGGTCCCCCGGGCTGATTCGCGAAGCCGAAAAATTTCAGGGGAATCGGGGGTTGTGTCGCCGCAGCTGGAGGATGATACAGCCCGGGTTCGTTGGGGTTTGCCGTGCCAGGGGCGAGCGGCGTGGGAATCGTCACCTCGGCCTGCGATACAAAAATATTTCTTCCCGACCCTTCATACTTGACCTGTTCCGTCGCGGCCAGTTGCTGCAGATGCAACGTAGGATCGAGGCTCTGGGGCGCGCGCTCTTTCTTGCCCGATCCAGGCCCCGAGCCACGATGCGGGGCCGGACGCGTAAGCGCACTCTCCGGCGAGGCCACTGCTCCCCCGCCGGTCGCCGTAGATGCGATGGTGGACGACGGAATGAACTGGTAAGCGACCGCCAGTACAGCCAGGAATCCCAGCACTCCAGCCAGAATCGTGTTCCTGCGATTTTCGGTTCCCAGTTTCACTAGGTTCCCGCCCTCAAATACGTTTCGAGCTTCATTTGCAGCTTGATCGGTCCCGTTTGCTCGCCGCCGAGTTCGACACTGCTGATGATAAAAAACATGTCATCGCGTTCCAGGGCATTGATGAACTTGGCCAACGCAACGTAATTGCCGGAGAGATCCGCTTCCATCTCGACTGGCTGCAGATGGCCAATGTCCGCGTCTCCGGCCTTCTGTTTGATGGAATCGATCGTCACGCCACTCGCGCTCGCAAGCTTTCCCAGTTGAACAAAGATCTGCGAGTCCTGCCTGGGGAAACGTTGTTTGTAAAAATCCGTGATTTGGCGGCTCGCGGTGTTCACTTTTTCCGGCAGATTCGTCAACGGTTCTACCAGCCGGGTTTTGGTCTGCAGTTCGCTCCACAAGTGGTTGAGTTCCAGCCGCCGCGACTCGGTCGAGCCCACCAGCGGCGAAAGCAGAACCACAACCGTCACCACATCCACGGCTATCAGCACCGCCAGCGCAGTCTTGATGTTTTTTCGGGTTTGACGTAAGTCTGGCATCAGAGCCCGCTCCGCTTGGGGGTTTCAGTTTTCGCGGCTGGTACCGGTGCTATCTCGGGAACGTAGGTCGCGACGATGTTGAACCTGAACGGATCACCGTTGGTTGAAGGACTGAAGGTCTCACTCTCGATATAGGTCTGGGCAAAGCGCCGCGAATCTTCCATGCGGCGGGCCAGTTCGAGCGCCCGGTCGCGCGAATCGCCCGCAATCGACATCTTCAGCTTGAGTTGATTGTCCTCGTCCAGTTCAGGATGAATCGAAACCAGGTGAACCCGCGCCGGCATCACTTTTTCCAGATCTTCCAGCACCCGCGTCCAGGAAAATGATTTGCGCTCGATCAGTTCGTTGAGAAATTGCGACTGATCCCGCGTCGACCGATTTTCCGGCCGATTCAAGAATTGTTCGGCTTGCTGGCGCTTGAGGTCGCGCTGCGCGATACCGGCTTTCAACTCGGCGATCCGGGCATGGTCGCGCCGCGCCGCATACCATCCCGAGATCGTGGTCGCGACCAAGGCCAGCGTCAGGATAGACACGGCTGCCAGCGCCGTTCCCCAACGCAACCAGAACTGCCGCGCATCTTCATACGGCTGACTAGCGAGATTGATATCAAGACGCATAAAAAATCAGTGATCAGTGGTCAGTGACCGGTGGTCAGTTGATTTTACTAACCACTGAACACTGGCCACTGCCCTTAAGAAATCAACGCTCCTACTACTCCGGCCATTCTCCACCGCGGTACCGAGCCTCCGGTGCTCACTCCCAACTGCGACGAATTCACCAGTTCCTGCACATCCGCGCCGGTTTGTGCGCGCAGCGCCGGCGCCGCGCTCCCTGTGTCAGACAAGCCGGCTACAAATATCTTTTCGATGTTCAGGTGATAGGTATCCTGAAAAAATACGACCGAGGGATAAACGTCCTCGGCCAGTTGCTCGCCCGTGATGGTGACGCCACGGGTATTTTCCAGAGTGCGGAAAAGCTGCAATTGATCCGCGTTGAGGATCGCGATACTGGTGGTCCTGGCATCCACTTTTACGACTAAAGTAGGCCGCTGCCCTTCGGCCGCGCCCAGCGCGGCCAGCATGGAAGGCAACAAGACTCCCGGGCTGAAACCGGCCTGCCGGAAAGCTGTCTCATAGTCCTCGAGTACGCTGGCCAGTGCGACCGCGGCCACCACGCGAACTCCGTCTCCGGTTTTCTGCGCATGGTAGGAAACTCTGGCTTTATCTACATCGAACGGTAAAGATTTCTTCATGCGAAACCGCACCACACCGGCGGCTTCCTCGGAATCGGAAGGCAGGGTATCGAATTCGAGCAGCACCACCCGCACCGCTGCGTCCGGAACTACCGCAATCACGTCGTGCGATCGCCCGGCCACGCTGCTCAGGGTCTCCCGCACCGCCGCGCTCACCGCCTCGCTCTGCCGCAGGTTGCCTTCCACCAGGTCCGGAACCACGCTGCCCGGCGCCAGTTCGTGGGCCGCACAGGCTTCCAGACTCCGGCCGTCTACTCCGAGTCTGCCCACCAGCACGCGGTCGGCTGCAATTTCGCACGCCAGTTTCGGTTTTGCCGAAGTGTTTCCAGTACTCATTTCACCCCGTTCACTCGCTTCAAAATTCAATCCTTTTACAATTCAAACGCCCTGCCGCCGGAAATGCAATAGCTGGAAGGGATCAATAGTGGTCAGTGGCCAGTGGACAGTAATTCGGGACTCAGCGAACTGGCCACTGATCTCGGATCGGTGATCGCTGATCACCGGCCACTGCTTTTTACCGCATGGCCTCGATGAAGGTGACCTTATTGATTTCTTTCAACGTGGTCAGGCCAAGCCGAACTTTATCCAGCGCCGACTCACGCAGGAAACGCATGCCCTCGTCCCGCGCGGCGCGGCGGATTTCCGAGGTCGGCTTCTTGGCCAGAATCATCTCCCGGATGCGGTCGCTTAAATCCAGCAGTTCGTGTATCGCGGTTCGCCCGCGAAAGCCCGTTCCCGCGCACTCGATGCATCCCGGACCCTCATACAGCGGCACCTTCGACCACTGCGCCGGATCCAGTCCACTGGCCTCCAGCACGTCCGGCGGATAAGTCACCGGCGTCCTGCAGGACTCGCAGATCAAGCGCACCAGCCGCTGCGCCAGAATGCAATTCAGCGCCGAAACGAAGTTGTAAGGCTCGACCCCCATGTTCAGGAATCGTCCAATCACGTCAACCACGTTATTGGCGTGCACCGTGGTGAACACGAGGTGGCCGGTGAGCGCGGATTGAATCGCGATCTGCGCCGTCTCCGTGTCGCGGATTTCGCCGACCATGATTTTGTCCGGGTCATGGCGCAAAATCGAGCGCAAGCCGCGCGCGAAGGTCAATCCTTTTTTCTCGTTGACCGGAATCTGGGTGATGCCGCGCAGCTGGTATTCGACCGGGTCTTCAATGGTGATGATCTTGTCTTCGTCGGTCTTGATCTCATTCACCGCGGCGTACAGCGTTGTGGTTTTGCCGCTGCCGGTCGGCCCCGTGACCAGCACCATGCCGTAAGGCTCTTTGATGTAGCGGCGGAATTTTCGCAGGTCGTCTTCATCAAAACCAACCACGTCAAGCGTGAGCGACTTGAACTTCTCGCTCATCGATTCCTTATCCAGCACGCGCAGCACGGCGTCTTCGCCGTGAATCGACGGCATGATCGACACCCGGAAGTCGATGGCGCGCCCGTTGTATTTCACCCGGAAGCGTCCGTCCTGCGGTACGCGCCGCTCGGAAATATCCAGTTCGCTCATCACCTTGACCCGCGAAATCACCGTGGAATGGTGTTCCTTGCCGATGGGCGGCATGGCCTGCGTCAGCACGCCGTCGATGCGGAACTTGATGACCACGGAGTCGTCCCGGGTTTCGATGTGAATGTCGGAAGCGCGCCGCTGCAGCGCGGTGAAGATCGTCGTATCCACCAGCCGGATAATCGGGCTGGTATCTCCCGCCGCGGTCAGCTTGTCGATAGTCAGCGTCTCTTCGGCGCCCGTAGCCTCGTCTTCGCGGATAATCTGGAAGCCTTCGCTGGCCTCTTCCAGAACCCGCTGCGATTGCTCCGTCTTCTTGAGAATGTCCGAGATCTGTTTCAGCGTCGCCACTTTGGTGACGATCCGCTTCTGCAGCAGCAAGCTGATCTCATCGATCATCATCAGTTGGCTGGGGTCGGCAATCGCAATTGCCAGCTTGCCGTCGGCAGTCTCTTCCAGCGGGACAAAGTTGTAGCGGAACATCAGCTCCGGCGAAAATTTCTTGAACAGCTCATGATGCAGCTGGAAGTCGGCGAGATCTACAAACTCGCAGCGATAGCGCCGCGCCACGTCCTGAGCCCGTTCCAGGTCGGTGATCGGATTCCCCGTCGTCACCACCTGCCCGCCGTTCTCGCCGTGTACGAAAAGTGATTTCTTCTCCGCCATCGCCATTTCTCACATCCCCGAAAACCCTTTGACAATTCGGTAATTGAGTAATTTTGTAATTTGAGAACCTGCGTCCATGCACGTGACGGGTTTAAATTACCCAATTACAAATTACTCAATTACTCAATTACTCAATTACTCAATTACTCAATTACTCAATTACTCAATTACTCAATTACTCAATTACTCAATTACTCAATCTTCTTTAGTGGACCCCCAAAGTGAAGATCGGCAAATACAGCGAAATCAGCACTCCGCCCACAAATACCGCCATGATCATTAGAATCAGCGGCTCAATCAGCGCCATCGACGCATTTAAAGCCGTCTGCACATCTTCTTCGTAAAACTCCGCCACTGAATTCAGCATCGCCGGCAAAGCTCCCGTGGACTCGCCAACCTCAAGCATTTCCACCGCCAGGTCGGGAAAAATATTCTGCTCTTCCAGACTGCTGGCCAGCCCTTGTCCTTCGCGTACCCGCGTGCTCGCCCGCATCACGCCCTTCAAAATGCGCCGGCTGGTCATCGAAGTGCCCGCCGTCTCCATCGACGGCACCAGCGGCAGCCCGCCTTGCAGCAGGGTCGAAAGCATCCTCGAAAATGTCGCCACCTGATGTTTCAGCCGAATTTCGCCCAGCAGCGGCAGGCTCAGAATGACCCGGTCGATCTGATCCGCTCCACGATCGGTCTTCTTCCACTGCCAGAAAACAAACACCACCAGAGCCAATCCGCCGATCAGGAAGGGAAAATATTTCTGCGAATTCTTCCCCACCGCCAGCATGAACAGCGTAATCGCCGGCAGTTTCGCGTCCAGGCTCTCAAACAGCTCGGCAAACTTCGGCACCACATAGGTGAACAAAAACATGACCATGATCGTCACCACGGTCACCAGCAGCGTGGGATAGATCAGCGACACGAATAGCTTCTTCCGGAACGTCATTGCCAGCCGCTGAAAATTAATGTACCGGCTGAGCACCTCGTCGATGTTTCCGCTCTTCTCCCCCGCCATCAGCGTCGTGGTATAAATCTTCGGCACCATGCGGTGGGTGGCAAAAGCGTCGGAAAGCAATTCTCCACCCTTCACCCGCTCCCGCACGTTCTCCAGAATCTGCTGCAAGTTGCGATCCCGCTGCCGCTTGATCAGCAAATCCAGCGAGTTTAGAATCGGCAGCCCAGCCTTGATCAGCGTGAGAAACTGCTGGTTGAACACCAGAAACGTACTCTGCTTCAGCTTGCGCCCGCGCCCCAGCGAAAATCCGCCAGAGAGTATCCCCTGCGGCTTCACCCAATAGACCAGATAGCCCTGCGAGGCAAAGCGGTCGCGCACCTCGGCCACCGAGTAGCCCTGTTCCACCTGCTGGTGCATCCGGCCCCGCTCGTCCGCGAGTTTTACGACAAATTCCGCCATTTAAGGTTGTTTTCGATTCCTGCCAGGTTCCTATGAAAATGAAAATTTGTCATTCCGACCGCAGTCGGAGCGTTAGCGACGGCAAGTGGAGGAACCTGCTTTTTTTCAACCGTGTGCAAATGCCCCGAAGCATTGCCTAC
This sequence comes from uncultured Acidobacteriaceae bacterium, assembly GCA_963818865.1. GTDB lineage: Bacteria > Acidobacteriota > Terriglobia > Terriglobales > Acidobacteriaceae > Sulfotelmatobacter. The sequence continues at coordinate 71,442 of CAWFTQ010000004.1, read as the reverse complement.
TCTCTCGCCCCAGTTTAACATTCCCGCTTCCCATCTCGACCCCTGTTCGACTCAACTCCCTACATTCCCAGTATCGCAAGTAACCATACTTTCAACTTTCACGGCCCGCCCTCACCCTCCACCGTCTCCGTCCCCGCCGGTGGCCTAAACTCAAATTTCCCATCCGGGATCGCCACATTCTCCTTCTGGTCGCTAAAGCTGTACTCGGTCGTGGACCCGTCCACTTCATCGACCACAATCCGGGCAATCTGATGCCCGGGTGTAATTTCCACCAAAATCTCGCATACCCGGTCGGCCATAGCTTGCGGCACGCCCCGCAGCACCACGTCTCCCGCCGCCAGCGGAGCCACATCCGGAGCCAGCGACAGCCCCTGTAACTCCTTTTCCAGCTTGCTCTTACCCAGCAAGAACGCAAGCGGAGAACGAATGTCATCCAGCTTCCGCGCATCCGTCTTTCGTGCCTGCCGGTCGCCAGGAACGTAAAACCACGCATCTCTCCCATCGCTCACAAAGAGCTTCTCCCTGGGAGAACGGTACTCCCAGCGCATCTTGCCAGGTTTTTTCAGCCCTGATTTGGATAGCCAAAGCGTCCCGGATTCCGTCCGCTCCATCCCCGCCCCGCGATACTCCTCGGTAAACTCCGCCTGCAAACTGCGCAAGTGGTTGTAATGCTCATCCACCGCCTGCGCGATGGCGTGAACATCCTCCGCCACGGCGACGGCCGATAACGCGAAGCCAACCATCAGCATTGCGGCAACAAGTCTGATCATTATTACGATTCTACGCGAGGATTCCAGCGACACGTGTCGCAAGCAGGATTCGTATCAGGGTATGCCTTCAGGCATACCGCAACTCCGATTTTGGGTGGCGCAGCGCTTCAGCGCTGCGTAAAGTGCCCATGCCAAAATAACCCTGTCATTCCGACCGCAGTCGGAGCGCCAGCGACGGCAAGTGGAGGAACCTGCTTTTTCTCGCCACGCCACAATCCCCCAGCGCCCCCTGCCGTCTCAAACGGAGGATGAACAACCGTGGTAGAGCGGCGCTTCAGCGCCGCGTTAGGCGCTCCTCAAAAGTAACCCTGTCATTCCGAGCCGGTCTGCTTTGTATCGACCTGCGTTACGTAACGCATTACGATGATGCCCATGAAGAACCCACCTCACCCCGGCGGCTTTGTACTGCGCCAGTGCATCGAGCCCTTGGGCTTTACCATCACCCAAGCCGCCGCCGCCCTCGGAGTCACGCGTACCACTCTGTCGGAGCTGGTCAACGAGAAGCGCGGAATCTCCCCTGAAATGGCGGTGCGCCTGTCCAAGGTTTTTGGGGGCAGCGCCGCCACCTGGCTCACCCAGCAGGCCCATTACGACCTAGCCCAAGTCCGTGCCGACCGCATCAAGCTCAAGCGCCTGGAATTCACCTAAGCGTCCGCACCATGTCGGAGCTCGAGGCGTTAACTTCCTTATAAAGATGCTCAAGGTCGCGCTCCGAGCGGGGAGTAACGTTAGCGAGATATGACATGCCGCGCTTCGAACTCATCAAAAAACTGCCGCGCCGGTCGGACCCTCTTTGTTCTTGAGTCCTCCAACCCCTGCCGGATGCCTTCATCAGCTTCAGCGAGCGCAGCCGCATCCAGCAAACGCAGGCACGCTTTCGGGTCCTGCCGCTGCCGCTTTTCCACAGCGTTCTTGTTCACCCGTCACATCCTTTCGTCAACAATCCCGCTAAACTCATACAAAATTCCCTCACCTAGCGTGAGGAAATAAGCCGATCATTTCCAATTTAGCCCAGGAATCAGGCGGTAACGCTATGAAAACAAAGATTTTGCCGATAAAATCTTTAGAAATAATATTTTAGTCGGATTTCGTTAGAAATCCTAAGCCGCAAGTTGTGCTTTCTCAATATTTTACGCGCTGAATCCGCACTTTTTTTTAATCTGGATTAATCCGAGGCGTACACCGCATACTGATGCGTCCCGTAAATTTTTTTCAGCGCGGCGCTCTCGCCCAGCACATGCTCCAGCAGCGGATTGTGATAGAGCAAATAAACCGTTCGAGGATGCTCGCGCAAACTCTGCTCCAGATTCGCGATCACGCGTTTCAGTCCAGCCTCCGGAAAGGGATTGAAGAGAAAGAGCACCGTTGGCTCCGCCGGAAAAGCGAACTCAGTCGCATCCCCGCAAATCGATTCGATCGCGAAACATTTCTGCGATTCGCTCCGATACTTGCTGAGATTTTCCTGGGCCGCGTAGTTCAGCGCAGGCAGAAGTTCCACGCCAACGATGCGCCGAAAAGGATAATCGGAAGCCATCAGCAGCGTCCGTCCTTTACCGGATCCGAGGTCGATGAATATGAAGTCACGAAAATCAAAGCGAGCTTGCGCCGACAGAGCCGCGATCATTTCGTGGAATAAAGCAGCTTCAGTCGGCTGATACGGCGAATGGAAAACTCCCAGCAAGCGGTCGTGCCAGCCAACCGCAGCGCTGGTGGTGTTGACGCGATGATCCCAATCGTACCCGGCATCGCCGTAACGCTGCCGGCGCCGCTCCGGAGTCGAGTCGCGAACAAACTCAAACAGCGCGCTCAGCAGTTGCCGCGTAGCCGCGACGCTTCCGTCGCGCGCCGCAAGGTTTTTCCACCAACGCCACGCCGAGCGCGACACGCTCATCGTCTGGGGTGCGGAAGCGGCATCATGGTTGCCATCCATGCTTCGCCATCATAAGCGATGAGGAGATTACTGCGGTTGGCTGTCGAACTGCGGATGCGGTTTAAATCCTGGAGGAAGCCCTTTGGTGGCAAAGGGAAAATCATCCGGCACGCGCACTTCGACGCGGCCTTCGGGCGACAGTTTGTAGGGATGTCCATCGGGATCGACCGGGATTCCGGGCAAGCTTTCTGCGGTCGCAAGTTCTGCGATGCTTGCGGGCAAGCGTCCGGTGCGCTCGCCAAAGCGCGTCACCGCTTGCTGCAAATGCGTGACGTCCTCTTCCACTCGCAACGCGCGCAGATGTTCCACAGCATTCTGGCGAATGAGTTTGTCTTGAGTGTTCTGATAGGTTGCCGACCACATCATGCGCGCCGTATCAAACTCTCCCGCATGTTCCGCCATCTGCGCCGCCAGCAGCCGCAGGAACGGATGCGCGTTTGGCACCTTCGATCCACGTTCGAACGCCTCGGCAGCTTGCTTGTAATCTTTGAGATTCATGTAGTAGACAAAGCCCAGATCGTAGTAGAGCTTCCAGTTGTCGGGATTGTTCTGAATCCCATATTCCATCAACTGGATGGCGCGCTCGGGTTGTCCTGCTCCGCCCGGCGGCGGCGGAGCCAGAAAGCTGGCTCCAAACTGGTAAGCCACAATCAGCCGCGGATCGAGTTGCGTGGTGATCTCCAGCAAGGGATAGAGCAGGTTGTAGCTCAGTGCGTGGTTGTGGTGCCGTGCGCCGAAATACTGCACGGCGCGCGTCCAATAGATATCGGCGAGCAGGCCGTCGTAGCCCAGACTGGCGCGCTTCAGCACCTTGGGTGAATTTAGATATAAAACTTCTTTAATGGTGGCTTGCGGACGAAGCTGATCGATGCGATGCAGCGTCACGGCACTGGCCGCCAGAGAAACGACAACACAGGCGCCGGCAACCAGCGAAACTTTGCGGCGCTGTTTCATTTCAAGTTCCGGTACTCGAAGATGAGTACGGCTCCGCTTAAAGCCATCGTGGCGTAGAAAAGGGCGTACAGCGTGTTGTGCCAGATCAGTTGTGCCGCGACCGGCTGCTCATGAGCGATAGAGCTGATTACGTTGAAGGCGGAAAAATTCGGCACCAGGTAAGCCGCGCCGGTCACCAGCCAGCGGGTAAATCCGTGAGCCATGCCCGCGAAACCGCGCAGGTCCTCGGCGAAGCTGCCGATCACGAATAGGGAAAAGGCGAAGACGGCGGAGAGCAAGGGCGAAGAAAATGAAGAGAAGAGCAGCGCCAGCGAGCAGATGATGAGGAATTCGAGAACGATGAAATATAGAGCGACGAGGATAAGCGCGTCGGCTCGTACGAATCTATGAGAAACGTAAAACAACGCGGCAAAAACGCCGATGGCCATGAAGAACGTGTTCACCACCAGCGTGCCGGCGAGGCCAAAGAATTTGCCGACAATGAATTCCCAGCGGCGGACCGGACGAGACAGAATAGTGTAGAGCGTTCGCTTCTCAATTTCTTTGGAAACCAAACCGATGCCGATAAAAATCGCAATCACGATTCCGAACAAGGAAACCGCGGTAAGGCCGAGGTTAATGACGACCAGTTTTTCGATCTCGATGGAAATCTGGCCCACGAGGATCGCCGCCCCGGAAAGCAGAACAGCGAAGGCAATGAGGTTGTAGAGCACACGGTCCCGCACCGCTTCGCGAAAAGTGTTGGACGCAATGTGCGCGATGCGCGCTTTCATGCTGTTCTCCTCATACGGTGGATCGTCATGCGCTCGATCGTCACAGGGCGGATCGTCATAGATTGGATCGTCATATGCTTGACCCAGCCGTGGTTTCGGCGCGTTGCAGTTTTTCTACAAAATAGGCTTCGAGCGAAGTGCGCACGGGGGTGAGCGCGATCAAACGCAGGCGCTCGCGGCGCAGAGCGTCGATGGCGGCGTCCTGCTGATTTTCGTCAATCACGGCCCGCACTGTATCTCCGGTGACGTGGCATTCGGCGCCCAGCGCCTTCATTGAGGCTGGCACATGCGTGCCTTGCCAGATCACTTCCACTTTGCCGTGAACGCTGGAGGTCAAATCCGCAACCGCGCCGATGCCGCGGAGCTCTCCCTTGTGGATGATCGCGACGCGGTCGCAGAGCGCTTCGGCATCGGACAGAATGTGGGTGGAGAAGAATACGGTTTTGCCTTCGTGCTTGAGTTGTTCCATCAGGTCGCGGACTTCGCGCCTGCCCATGGGATCGAGGCCGGACATGGGTTCGTCGAAGAAAACGAGCTTGGGATCGTGCAGAATGGCTTGCGCGATTCCGACGCGCTGCAACATGCCTTTGGAAAATTTCCGCAACTGCACGCCCTTCACATCGGGCAGGCCGACGCGTTGCAACGTGCTGGCAACGCGCCGCGAGCGCTCCTTGCCGGGAACGCCCGAGAGTTGCGCGTAATAGTTCAGGAGTTCGTTGGCGGTGAGGTGATCGTAGAAATACGGCTGCTCGGGAAGGAAACCGATTTGCGCCTTCACTTCCGGGTCGGTCCAATCGCGGCCCAGAAGGTGCGCCGATCCGGAGGTAGGAAAGACCAATCCCATCAGCAGCTTCAAGGTTGTAGTTTTGCCGGCGCCGTTGGGACCGAGGAAGCCGAAGATCTCGCCATCCTCGACCGCAAGATGCAGGGGGCGGAGAGCACACTTCGGCCGCTTACGCCAGAACCCTACGAGATAGGTTTTTTCCAAGCCAAGAATTTCAATCGCGGGCATGGCACTCCGAGAGAACGGAACAGATTGCTTCCCAAAAATTATATGAAACGCGGCAACATTTTTGTACCCGGCAGCAGGTTACGACGGTTACTACTGTGTAGTGAGAGGTAAATATCTGGAGCGTTTCCAGGTCGTTGCTGTCGCACGCTGGAGCGATCAGGTTGCGAAAAGTCTCTAAGTGAGACACGAGTGCGATCCGCGAGACATGATCCGCGAGACAGGATTCGTGGCTGAAGTTGCTCTTAACTCGCGGGCCTTATGACGCGAAACAGATCAAGTTTTCCGGCTACTAATTATTCATCGGACCTAATCCCTGACACGCGCCATAGCTGCCGACGAGGGTAATGTTGCCGGGTGGTTGAAGGCGAATCACCATGTCCTCAAATGCGCAATAGGAACGGGTTCCCGTCAAACTGCTGAGGGGGGCGGCGGTTACGTAGAATTCGTCGTTGAAAAGACTTCCTGCGCTGGCCGACCCGGTGGCGGCAAAGCTGTAGCCGCTTTTGCCATTACCCCCGTTATTGGTTGCCAGAGTGTTATCGATCAGGCAGGCTGTGGCGATGCTGGGTGTACATGGAGTGGCGCCACCTAATGGCACAAGTGTGGCCGGGAATCCGACGGTGTTATAGGCTTCGAAATATGCCGCTTCGCCCACATTGATGTCATGGATGGAACCGGCTGCGGAAGAGTCGTTGGCGGCCATGCGTGCCCGCATTAAATTGGGAATCGCGATGGCGGCAATGATCAAAATGATCGCCACCACGATCAGCAGTTCGATAAGTGAGAAACCCTTATGTTTCCGCATGGAAGTCGGTTACCACATCTGCGCTTCCAGCCTTAGAGACACCGAAAGCGACGGCACTTTATGGGCTGAAATCGCGTTCCGGCGCCCCGCCGGGTTGCCCGTGAAAAGCAAAAAGGTTCAGACAAACCTAACCCTGCACCCCTAGGGCCAAAGCGGCGGCTGCCCCGCGTGACTAACGGAATCCTGGGAACGTCCTTTCTTTTCAGGCGCTACGGGGAATTGACAGGCTTCCCGGTGAATGCCGACGGTCGATGCATCCACAATTGGGCAATCGGAGTGACAGAACTTGGCAAGAGCGAAAACGCCGGGCGGGCAGGGAATGTAACAAAAAAACGGCAGCGAGCTTGTGTTCGCTGCCCTCTGAATCTTGTTTCCTTTACGTAATACTTCGGTAACCTCAGCTACTAGTTGGCCATGGGCAGGAACGCTTGACATCCGGCGTAGCTCCCAGAGGCGGCGAGATTGCCGGGCGTGTTGGTGCGAACGACGCCATCATCCGTCGCGCAAAAGGACTTAGTACCAGTTTGCGGGCTGAGGGGAAATCCTTCGGTGTAAAACTCGATCGGAAGTGCGTTTCCGGCGGGGGTGACTGGGTTGGCGTCAAAGCTGTAACCGCTCTTACCGGAGCCGGCCGGAGTGCCGTTGGTGGCCAGGTTTTGGTCAATCAGGCAGCCTGTAGCCGCGGCCGGGGTGCAAGGAGCCGCGCCGCCGAGTGCAGCCAGGTTGGCGGCATAGCCGATGGTCGGATAAGCGGCGAAATAGCCGATTTCACCGGTGACGATGGTACGCTCGGAAGCGGCCGCAGACGAATCGTTGGCTGCCATACGGGCGCGCATCAGGTTAGGAATAGCGATAGCTGCAATGATCAGGATGATTGCCACCACGATCAGCAGCTCGATCAGTGAAAAGCCCTTCTGTTTCCGCATCTCGATTTCTCCCCTTCTCAGGGCACCATCGACGGAAACGCGATGGAACTTGAGAGGGAAATCAGCGCTCATTAGAATTTTGGGAGGGCAAAACGAAAGGCAGCGAACTTGCGTTCGCTGCCCTCTGGCTTTCTTACCCTTACCCGAATACTTTACCGGAACACTTACTCGAACACCCAGCCTATGCTACTAGTTGGCCATCGGGAGGAATGCTTGGCATCCAGCGTATCCGCCAGCCGCGCCCAAGTTGCCAGGCGTGTTGGTTCGGATCACGCCATCGTCGGTCGCGCAATAGGACTTGGTCCCAGTCTGCGGGCTGAGGACCACGCCTTGGGTGTAGAACTCGATTGGAACCGCGTTGCCGGCCGGCGTGATCGGCACCGCAGTAAAGCTGTAACCGCTCTTACCAGCGCCGGCCGGAGTACCGTTGGTGGCCAGGTTCTGGTCGATCAGGCAGCCAGAGGCGACCGCAGGCGTGCAAGGAGCAGCGCCACCAAGGGCAGCCAAATTGGCGGCGTAGCCGATGGTCGGATAAGCGGCGAAATAGCCTATTTCACCGGTGACGATGGTGCGCTCGGAAGCGGCCGCAGACGAATCGTTGGCTGCCATACGGGCGCGCATCAGGTTAGGAATAGCGATAGCCGCAATGATCAGGATGATTGCCACTACGATCAGCAGCTCGATTAGTGAAAAGCCCTTCTGTTTCCGCATCTCGATTTTCCCCTCCTCAAGGCTTATCGACAGAAACGCGATGGAACTTGAGAGGGAAATCAGCATTCTTAGAATCATGCTTAGAATTACGGGAGGGCAAAGCAAAAAGGCAGCGAACTTGGGTTCGCTGCCCTCTGCTCTATTACCTTTTTATTGCCTTACCCCAATACTAGGCCTGTACTACTAGTTGGCCATCGGGAGGAATGCTTGGCAACCCGCATAGCTACCAGACGCGGCCAAATTGCCGGGCGTGTTGGTACGGATCACGCCATCATCCGTCGCGCAATAGGACTTGGTCCCAGTCTGCGGGCTGAGGGGAAAGGCCTCAGTGTAGAACTGGATCGGAAGGGCGGAACCCGCCGGTGTGACTGGATTGGCGTCAAAGCTGTAACCGCTCTTACCGGAGCCGGCCGGAGTACCGTTGGTCGCCAGGTTCTGGTCGATCAAGCAGCCCGTAGCCACTGCCGGAGTGCAAGGAGCAGCGCCGCCAAGGGCAGCCAGATTGGCGGCATAGCCAACTGTGGGATAAGCGGCGAAATAGCCGATTTCGCCGGTGACGATGGTACGCTCGGAGGCGGCCGCTGAAGAGTCGTTGGCCGACATACGAGCGCGCATCAGGTTAGGAATAGCGATAGCTGCGATGATCAGGATGATGGCCACCACGATCAGCAGCTCGATTAGTGAGAAGCCCTTCTGTTTATGCATGTTTATCCTTATCTCGAAGTTTGTTTGTTGTTCGAGCCCGCCCCATAGACGCTCTGCACCTGCGGGGCCAAGTTTGCTGGTTACCTTGGTTTCGTCTGAGCTCCTACAATTCCCTTATTTTTCAACGCGACGCTCACGCTGGACCGATTATCCGGGCCTATTCTCCTGCGACTGGTTGCCAAAAAGCGTCGAGGATAAGTGACAAATCCTGTCGGTCTCAAACTGCTTGAAGTTATCTTTTAGAACGCAGAATTCCAAGGGCCCCGCTTGCGAAGAATTAAGGATCTGTGCGCTGAAAGCCAGGTCTTCGGAGCTGGAGAATGGAAGGCCGCTTAAGCAAAAAAACAAAAGGCAGCGAACTTGCGTTCGCTGCCCTCTGGCTTTCTTACCCTTACCCGATTACTTGGCCTATGCTACTAGTTGGCCATCGGGAGGAATGCTTGGCATCCAGCGTATCCACCAGCCGCGCCCAGGTTGCCCGGGGTGTTGGTGCGGATCACGCCATCATCAGTCGCACAATAGGACTTGGTACCAGTCTGCGGGCTAAGTACTACGGCTTGGGTGTAGAACTCGATCGGAAGCGCGGAACCAGCAGGCGTGATCGGCAGAGCGGTGAAGCTGTAACCGCTCTTACCGGTGCCGGCCGGAGTACCGTTGGTGGCCAGGTTCTGGTCAATCAAGCAACCAGTAGCCACAGCGGGGGTGCAAGGAGCCGCGCCGCCGAGTGCAGCCAGGTTGGCGGCATAGCCGATGGTCGGATAAGCCGCGAAGTAGCCGATTTCGCCGGTGACGATGGTACGCTCGGAAGCGGCCGCAGACGAATCGTTGGCTGCCATACGGGCGCGCATCAGGTTAGGAATAGCGATAGCTGCAATGATCAGGATGATTGCCACCACGATCAGCAGCTCAATTAGTGAGAAACCCTTCTGTTGTTTCCGCATCTCGATTTTTCCCCTCGTTTTTGAACTTTCGTTGATTTCGTTTCTGAGTCACGAATGACGCAGTCGGACATGATGATGGCACTTGCCGGGCCAAAAGTGCGAGTTACTTTGGTTTCGATGAGAACTCCAATAATCGCCTTATTTTCAATACCCAGGCAAACTCTAGTCTTAATTCTACGGTGAACCGATTCCCGCTTCATGCCAAAATGCGGCGTGATTGCTTACAATTCGTGACAATTCGTGTCAGTCCGGTACCGGCAGTTCCTATTTTAGAACGGCGATGGAATCCGTGCTTGCGTGAAAACCGCGGGCATTGCCGCTTTTGGGGCGGCGAAGTGGACGGGCAGTCAAGTTGGCGGCTGCCGTAAAATGTTCTTCCTGAAACCTGCAGGGCGAGAGGTCACAGGCAAACCGTATGGGGACTTCGTCGAAGGGGCGCATTTCGATTGATCCCGATGTGACGCGGGCATGGACGCTGCCTTCGCATCTCTACACCGCGGCGGCCGCATTCGCGGAGGAGAAGGAAAAGATCTTCGCCCGAAGCTGGCAAGTGGTGGGGCATCGCGACCAGGCGGCGAATGGGGGCGACTACTTCACGGCGGAGCTGGCGGGCGAACCTCTGCTGATGGTGCGCGGCAGCGACGGAAAACTGCGCGGATTTTATAACGTGTGCCGGCACCGCGGGGGACCGCCGGCGGAAGGATGCGGCTCGCGAAAACTGTTTCGCTGCAGTTATCACGGCTGGACTTACGATCTGCAGGGTGCGCTGATCAGTGCGACGGAGATGGAAGGCGTCGAGGGATTCCGCGTCGAGGATTTTGCCTTGGCGCCGGTGCGCGCCGAGGAATGGTTCAACTTCATCTTTGTCAACCTCGATGGCGACGCGCAGCCTCTGCGGGAGAGTCTGGGCAAGCTGGCGGAGCAAGTGGAGAAGTTTGCCTTTTCGGGGATGAAGCGGTTCGAACGCCGGACCTATGAGATGGAGTGCAACTGGAAGACTTATGTGGACAACTATCTGGAGGGTTACCACTTGCCGAGTGTGCATCCTGGGCTGAATCGGGAGCTTGATTACCAGGCATACGTGATTGAGCCTTATGCGGGGCACGTGCGGCAATCCAGTCCAATTCGCGGGGCGCAGCCGGGGGATACGACGGCGCGGCGTTATGCGGAAGGGCGCGCGGATTTAACGGCGGATTATTTCTGGATATTTCCGAACTGGATGCTGAACTGTTATCCCGACAACATTTCATTGAATATCGTGCTGCCGCTCGGGCCGGAGCGGTCGGTGGCCATCTTCGAGTGGTACTTGCCGGAGGAGCAACACGGGAGCGCGGCGGCCAGGGCTTCGGTGGAATTCAGCGACCAAATCCAGAGGGAAGATGTTGGCATCTGCGAAAGAGTGCAAAAGAATCTGCGATCGCGGAGTTATTCGCGGGGACGCTTCAGCGTGAAGCAGGAAAAGGGCGTCCACGCGTTTCACCGGATGTACGCGGAATGGATGATGAAGGATTAACCGCCGAGCACGCCGAGGAAGTATGGCAATTGAATTTAGGGATACCCCAGGTTTTCCCGGCGATCTTGGCGGGCTCGGCGGTTAAAGGTTTTCCGCCTTGATCAGCAGGCAGGTTACGTCATCGTGCTGTGGGGTTGTGCCGACGAATAAGTCCACTTCCGCCATCATCCGAGTGAGCATTTCTTGTGGCTTGCCGGCTGCGCCTGCCGCGATTACGCCCAGCAGGCGCGGTTCACCGTACTCTTCCTGGTGCGCGTTCTCGGCCTCGACTAATCCATCAGTAAAGATGATCAGCCAATCGCCGGGGGCGAGCGCCACGCTGGCCGATTCATACCTGGCTTCGGGTTGAATGCCGAGAGGCAATCCGCCGACATCGAGACGCTCGATCAATCCTGTGCTGCGGCGCAGGATTGGATTGTTATGGCCGGCATTGATGTAGGTGAAGATACGGCGGGCGGCGTCGTACTCCGAAAGAAATGCGGTGGTGAAACGCAATCCGCCCTGGCTGTTGGAGCAGGCATACCTGTTCATGTTGGCGACTAGTTCGGGCAGAGCTACCTGAGCGGTGGAAAGCGTCTTGAGGCTGGCCTGAAAAGTAGCCATGAGCATGGCCGCGGGAATGCTTTTGCCGGCTACGTCGGCCACGGCGAAGACTACACGATTTTCTTCGTTGGTTTTGCCGGGGCGCGGAAACACGTCGTAGTAGTCTCCGGCGACAGTGTTGGCCGGGCGGGTGGCGTAAGCGACGGCGATTCCGGGAATCTGCGGTGGAGCGCCCGGCAGAAGCCAGGTTTGGATCTCGCGCGCAATTTGCAAATCGCGCTTCATGACGACGCGGTCGGCGATCTCCAGCATGAGCAACAGAAACATCAGCAGGCCGCCCCAGAAATGGAAGTCGAATTCGAGGACGTGCAACTCGTGGTCACCGCCGCGATAACTGAAACCGCCGCTGGGGAAGACCAGCATGACCAGCGCAAACAGCAGCAGCACGCGGCGCGCGGGCGAAAGCTTCTCGAGAACGGCCCAGAAAAACTCCTTGACGATGTGCAGGCGGCGGCCGCGCTGGGTGAGGTCGTCGGGAGTTTTGGCGGCGACGTCGCGGGAATAGAGCCGGTAACTGGCGCGGGCTTCAGTTTCGAACTGCGACCAGAGCTGAGTAAGCTCCAGACCTTCGGTGACTCTCCGCCAGAATTGGTGCAGGCGCACTCCGAGGGGAGGACGCTGCGTGGAGGCCGGTGGGGGAGCGGTCGCCATAGGATTCAGTGATTATATAGAGGAAGGAAAACAGCGGGGAGTGGTCGGTGGTCAGTGATCAGTGAAACCCCTGGGGAGCAAATTCTGGCCAATGACCACTGACCACTGCCTTTAGAACAGGGACAATTGTTCGTCCAAATGCTCCACCGGCCATTTGTCGGTGTACGTTGCTGCGCGCGGATCGGCGCGTTGGATGCCGTATTTCTGGCGGAAGCGCGCAATCAGTTGCGCCACCCGCTTGCCATAGGAGGGCGGCAGGAACGAGCGGTCCTGATAACGTTGGCGGTAGTTCTCGACGAGGTGAGGGAAGTTTTGTTCGAGAAAAGGAAGAAAAACGGCCGCCGAACATGGTTTCAGGAAAAGTGGGTTGGCGAAGATGTGGCGCGCACCGGCTGCGGCAGCCTCTCGCACTAAAGCCTCAAGATCCGCGGGAGAATCGGTGATGCCAGGCAGGACGGGCGAACAACTCACGCCGGTATTGATTCCGGCTTGGCTGAGCGCGCGCAGCGCTTCGAGACGCAAATCGGGACGAGGCGCGCGCGGCTCCAGAATCCGCGCCAGGTCCACGTTTAAAGTAGTCACGGTGATATGGATCGATAGCGCATTATTCCGCGAGATTTCGCGCAAGAGATCCAGGTCGCGAACGATGAGATTGGATTTGGTGACAATGCCCAGCTCGAAGCCGCGGTGACGAGCGAACTCCTCGAGAATTCCGCGCGTAACCTCATAGCGTCGCTCCGCCGGCTGGTAAGGATCGGTAGCGGTTCCGAGCGAAATTGATTCCCCTGGCTTGACTCGACGCAAGTCGCGCCGCAACAAATCCGCAGTGTGCTGCTTGACGTAGATTTTCCGCTCGAACTCCGCGCCGTCACGCATTTCCATGAATTCGTGAGTGTAGCGGGCATAGCAGTATTTGCAGGCGAACTCGCAGCCGCGATAGGGATTAATCGTCCAGGTAAAAGGCATGCGGACGCCGGTACAGCGGTTCAGCAGGGAACGCGCGGGCAGGGTGAAGTATTCAACATTGTGACCTTCGCGCAGAGATTCGCCCTCCGCCGCGAGGCGGGCAATGCCGACGAGCGGGGACTTCTGCAGAAGCGGGAAGAGCGGGGAGGAACTCATGATTCGTCTTTTGTTCGCCTACAGTATTCCTTGACGGAGCCGCGGTCAAGGAAAATGTCAGCAATGGGCTGCGAAAAAGCCTCGGCAGAATGGTTACGAGGACCACGTTACTGCTGGTGACTGAGGAGGGATTACCGGCAAGCGGGATGAAATCGGCATTTCTTCAAAAGTGTGAAAAGTTTTTCATTGCAGGCGAATTCATAAGAGGGAAGTCGTACATTCCTCGACCAAGGGGGATGGCCGTTCCGCTGCACATATGGGGAGTAGCGGGACTCTTACGCGAAATCTCAACTCCGCGCAGGGCTCCGGTGGAATCCGGAAAAAGTTGGCTGAGGTGGTTACCAAACTAACAAGGTAACCAGTTTTGATTCGTAATGCCGCGCTGAGTTTTGAAAGACCGAATACGACAGACGCAAGCAGACTGATCGGTTCGGCTGGAGGCTAACAAATGCGTCGTCTTCGTCTTGCTGTGCCGTTCCTGGTTGCTGTAGTCGTGCTGTGTTTGTGTACAGGGTCGGCTCTGGCCAATTCAACAGTTAACATGCAACTCACCAGCGTCGGTGGCAACAATGCTGGAGGAGTGTATACGTATCCTTACTATTTTTCGATCAACGGGGCCACACCGGTGGCGCTGATCTGCGACAGTTATGACAATGAAGTGATCATCGGCGAAACCTGGAAGGCCACGGTGAGCAGCTTGCTCAGCGGCAAGGGGCTGTTCGGCAACCAGTTACTCGACTACAAGGCCGCCGGCCTGATCTTCAAGAGCATCCTGAGCGGTACGCTGAGCGCCAATGTGGGCAATTACGCGATCTGGGGATTGTTCTCCACGAATGCGCAAAACAGTTCGTACTTCCAGAGCAGCGGAGCGGGGGCGATTGACACGCAATATCTGGCACTGGCCAGCACTGCCAAGAACAGCGCGTTCAATGGCCTGGTCCTCTATACGCCGATCGCAGGAACGCAAAGCTGGGGCGGCACGGCGCAGGAATACATTGGATATTCGCCGGTACCAGAGCCGGGATCTCTAGCTCTGTTCGGCACCGGACTAATATCTTTGTCTGGACTGATTCGGCGAAAGCTGGCGAAAGGCTAAGCCGCAAAGATCAAAGATCAAAGATCGGCATCCGGCATCTCGCGCCGGATGCCGGTTTTTATGGCTGGGCAGCCGGTTTTTCGGCTGGCTTGTCAAACAATTTAGGATCGACCGCGGGGTTGAACTCCAGCGCCGTGTACTGTGCAGTACTTGAATCCTGACCATCCTGTTTGTTGTGGCGCACCATGGGAAGAGTGAGGCCGCTTACCGGTTTCCAATCGTCCATGTCAGTCTCACCTTGCGCGGGGCCATGCTGCCCGATCGTTCTGTAGGTCTCCTTCAGAATGTGGCCGTTTTGCGGGTCGACGAACCAGCGGACCGCGGTACCGGCGGCGTTCACGTCCACGACGCGAGCCTCAGTGTCGCCCACCTTTTCGGTTTCACCGGCGCGAAAGAAAAAGTTGGGATCCTTGGCGTGCGCGGCGATGAAAATGGGGTCGCGCTTGATCTGTTCGAGAGTTTCCGTTTTCCGCGCCTCCGGCCAATTTTGCGTTTGCCCGTTTGGAAGTTCGAGAAAAGCTGCGTCCGGCGTGACGACGACTGTTATCGTTCCATTGGGAGTTTGCATTTCCGCATGCAGATGATCCGGGAAAATGATGATGCTCTCCATTTGCATAGGGAAGTCGCCTTGCGGCGTCTTTTGGGTGAGAGTGATCTTTGCCTTGATGGATTTGATCGCAGCTAATTTCGCCTCGCCTCCGATCGCGGCGACCACTTTCGCCACCATGGCCTTGCCTTCGTCATTCGATTCGGTTGCTTTGGGATTTTCCTCTTCCTTTGCTCCCGGCGGCGGAGGGATGGTGATATCGATTTCTTTCACGGCGCCGAGTGAAGAGAGCGGCTTGTCGAACTCTTTCGTATTGCCGACAACCAGCACCGCCAGTTGATCGCGATGCACATATTTTGCGGCGACGCGATTCACGTCCGCCGCCGTTACTTTTTGGATCTCGGCGGGAAACTTGTCCAGCCAGTCTGCGGGATATCCATAGAACTCGTAGGTCATGCGTTCGGCGAGGACTTTGTCGGGCGAATCGAGACGGAAGATGAAGGCGTTGAGGATGGCGTCTTTGGCCTGCTTGATTTCATCGTCCGAAATGGGCCTCTTGGCCAAATCGTCGATGTCTTCATCGAGCGCCTGGATGGAGTCGATTGTGCTCTGGCTCTTGGTGCCCGCCACGAATTGCAGAATGCCGGGATGGCCGAAGTTGGTGCCGATGCCGCCGCCGACGTTGTAGGCCAGGCCGCGCCTGGTGCGGATGTCGTTGAACAGACGCGAGGAGAATCCGCCGCCGAACGCCTCATTGAAAACCGAGATGGCGTAATAGTCCGGGTTGTTGCGCGTGGTGCCGAGAGTCACCATGTGAATGCTGCTTTGGTTTACATCTTCTTTTGGGATGAGGTAGTAGCCGGGCGAGGCAGGATGGAATGCAATTTTATCTTTTGGGAGATCGGCGCCTTTAGGCCATGACTCGAAAGCGGCGCGGAGCTTGGCTTCCATGGCGGCGGCGTCGAAGTCGCCGCTTATTCCCAGGATGATGTTATTGGGATGCACGTAAGTCTTGTGCCAGTCGAGCAAATCCTGGCGAGTGATGGCTGCGATGGTGGAATATTCGGGCTCGCGCGCGTAGGGATTGTCAGCTCCATATGCCAGCTTGGCGGATTCGCGCGCCGCAATTTCTCCGATCTCATCATTGCGCCGGGAAATGCTGTCATCGGCCTGCTTCTGCGCCAGATCGAGTTTGTCGGCGCGGAATTCCGGATGCTGCAGCAGATCGACGAAGACTTTGAAGACATCGTCGAAATCGCCCTTCAGGCATGACAAGCTGATGGTGGTTGAGTCCGGACCGCCACCGGTCTCCACTTTCGCGGCACGTATTTCCAGAAAGTCGTCGAGCTGATCTCCGGTTTGCGTGCTGGTCCCGCCGGTGCGCCAGACTTCACCAAAGGTATCTACCAATCCCACCTTGGCGGCGGGTTCATTGCTCGAGCCGCCGCGAATGCGGGCGGTGCCGCTGATCAGCGGCAGTTCGTGATCTTCCTGGAGGAAGATCACCATGCCGTTGGAGAGTTCAATGCGTTTGGGTTGCGGGGGATGAAAGGCCGGTAGAGTGGGGATGGGGATCTGCTTCCAACTCGTTGCCTGCGAGGCGGCCCTGGGGACCGATAGGAACGTCGCCGCGGCGAGCAAGATCATCGGTACGATCTTCAATGCGAGCGTCGATACGATCAATGAAAAATTGCTGCGCTTGATGGTCGTTCTCATTTTCATTCTCATTGCGCACCTCCGTTATCAGGCGAGCCTTGATGGCCTGATCCCTGCTCATCGCTTTGTGCTGCGCCTTTGCTGGTCTCGATCACGCCTACGGTGCGGTTCGTGTCGTTGAAAGTTTCGTTGGCCACGCGCCGAATGTCCGCCTTCGTCACCTTGTCGATGCGGTCTACCGACCCAAACAACTCGCGCCAGTCGCCATAGCGAGTCTGGTAGGTGGCGAGCTGAGTCGCCAGCCCCTCGTTGTCTCCCAGGCTGCGGATAAGGTTAGCCTTGCTGCGAGTCTTGATCATCTTCAATTCGTCGTCGCTGATGTCTTCTTTCTTCAGGCGATCGATCTCGGCATGGATGGCGTCGGCCACTTCTTGCGTAGTGTGCCCGGGGAGCGGGAAGGCGTAGAAGGCGAACAAGTGCGGATATTTCGTGCCGGGCAGTCCGCTGAAGCCGGCGGAGAACGAAGCGATCTTCTTATCGCGCACCAGAGCGCGGTAGAGGCGAGAGGTGCGGCCTTCCGACATCAAATCGGTGATTGCGTCGTACACAGCATCGTCCTTGCTTTTGTAGTCAGGCCGGTGATAGCCCTCGAGATACAGAGGCTGCGACTGCTCCATCAGCGTGACCTTGCGCTCGGAATTCTGCGGAGGCTCAGTGGTGGTGGTCTCGTCGGGCTTGTGGCTCGCGGGCAGGCGGTCGAAATATTTTTCGAGCATAGGCATGACTTGCGCAGCCTTCACGTCTCCGGCCACCGCGACCACCATGTTTGCGGGCACGTAGTATTGGTCGAAGAACTTCTTGGCGTCGGTAGCCGAAAAAGTATTCAAGTCGGACATCCAGCCGATGGTTGGCCGGTGATAGGGATGGGCTTCGAAGGCTGCGGCGTCAAACTGTTCGAGCAAGCGACCGATGGGGTTGCTATCCGTGCGCAGTCGGCGCTCTTCGATCACAACGTTGCGCTCTTTATAAAACTCCCGCATTACGGGATGAAGAAAACGATCGGACTCGAGATACGCCCACAGTTCCAGGCGGTTCGAAGGCAGCGAGTAGTGATAATCGGTTTCATCGTAATCGGTGGAGGCGTTGAGATCCTGGCCGCCGCTCTGCTCGACGATCTTGCCGAACTGGTTCGGCACTACGTATTTGTCGGCGGCGGCGATGGCGTCTTTCCATGCCTTTTCCAGTTCCTTCAACTTGGCCTCATCGCGTCCTACTTCTTTGTCACGTTCCCGGATGTAGGCGGCATAGGCGGTCTCCACTTTTTCGAGCGCCGGTTTCTCGGCGGCGTAGTCCGTCGTGCCGATCTTATCCGTGCCCTTGAAAGCCATGTGCTCGAACATGTGAGCCAGGCCTGTCTGGCGCATAGGATCTTGTGTGGACCCGGCGTCCACCAACGTGAAGAATGAGAACACCGGCGCTTCCGGGCGCTCGCAAATAAGGAGCGTCAGGCCGTTTGGCAAATGTTTTACCGTGATGCGCTTCTCAAAGGACGCGACATCCTGAGCGCAGCCGAGCGCGGTGAGCAGCAAGAGAATGGCAAGGGGCCGGAATATGCGGTGTTTCATCGGACCTCCAGAGAATCGAACGTGCTGGCATGGACAACCATGTTTAGACAGCCGTGTTTAGACGGACATATTTGACAGACATGAAGGGCAGAAGTTCTGAAATTACGTGGCGGGATGGGAAGTTGTCAAACCGGCCGGGCGGGTTGTTTGGCCCGAGGCGTAAGGAGAGCGCCGTATTTTGCGTTGGCCGCCGTTTGAGGCACAATGCCTGCTGGAGCGTGCGCGATGGATTCGACGATTGAGGTTCAAGGCAAGCAACTCAAGCTGTCGAACCTGGAGAAAGTTCTTTATCCGGCGACGGGATTTACCAAGCAGCAGGTCATCGACTATTACGTGAGGATTGCGCCGGCGATGCTGCCGCATCTGGCTGGCCGGGCGCTTACGCGCAAGCGTTATCCGAATGGCGTGGACGAAGAATTTTTTTACGAGAAGAACGCGCCGCAGCATCGTCCCGACTGGGTGAAGACTGCTCCGATCTGGAGCGAGGGAAACCATCGCACGGTGCATTACATTCTGGCCGACGACTTGCCGACGCTGGTATGGCTGGCAAATCTCGCGGCGATCGAACTGCACCCGTCACTGGCGTTGGCGAAAGATATTACTTGCCCCACCATGATGGTTTTCGATCTTGATCCTGGTACGCCGGCTGACATTGTGCAGTGCTGCCAGGTGGGGACATGGCTGCGGGAAATCTTCGATCATTTCGGGCTGCAAAGCTTTCCGAAAACGTCGGGTTCCAAAGGACTACAGATTTACGTTCCGCTGAACACTCCCACAAAATACGAATCGACCAAGACTTTCGCGCACGCCCTGGCCCAGTTGCTCGAACATGATCACCGCGAGATGGTCGTGTCGGATATGAAGAAGAACGTTCGAACCGGAAAAGTTTTTGTCGACTGGAGCCAGAATGACGAACACAAAACTACGGTAGCGGTTTATTCGTTGCGCGCGCGCGAGCATCCAACGGTGTCGACGCCGGTGACCTGGGATGAAGTGGAGCGCGTGCTCAGAAAAAAAGATGCCAACCTGCTTGTGTTTGAAGCGCGGCAAACAGTTTCGCGCGTGGAGAAATTTGGCGATCTTTTCGCCCCGGTTCTGGAATTGAAGCAACGGTTGCCAGATCTCAAGGCCCAGGCAGGCGGCCCTGTTGGGGAAGTGGACGAGCCCATCTCGATTGCGGCTCAGGCAGAAGAAGAAGAGCCAAAGAAAGCTCGGCGCCGTGGTGTGAAAAAGGTGGCTAAGCCTGCGTCCCGCAAGGTGGGGCGCAAGGTATAATCCCGTGCGCTGCGAATTTTGCTTTGAGACTTTACCATGCCTCAACTATTTGTCGGGACGTCGGGATGGGCGTATCCAAGTTGGAAGCCCGACTTTTATCCAGCCAAACTGGCGCAGAAAAAATTTCTCGGACACTACTCGACGCGGCTCAATACGGTCGAAGTTAACTTCACTTTCAGGCAACTGGTAAAAGAAACGACGATCCAGAACTGGATCGAGCAAACTCCGGCTTCGTTTCGCTTCGGCGTGAAAGCACATCAGGTGATCACGCACATCAAGCGGCTTAAGGGGACGGAAGAATTCCTGCCGCGTTTCCTGGCGACGATTGAACCTTTGGCCCGCGCCGGCAAGCTTGGTCCCGTGCTCTTCCAGCTGCCGCCGAATTTGAAGGCCGATACCGCGCTGCTCAAGGATTTTCTAGCGCTGCTGCCGCGGAGCTTGCCGGCGGCATTTGAATTCCGCAATGAGTCCTGGTTCAGCGATTCGACGTGGGAACTGCTGAAGTCACGCGGAACTGCGCTGTGCGTGGCGGAGACGGAAGAGCGCACCACTCCGGATGTAGTCACAGGTGCGTTTGTTTATTACAGATTTCGCAAGCCCGCGTACACGGACGAGGAGCGGAGCGGCATGGTCACGCGGATCCGGGAGCACATGGCTGCAGGCCGCGACGTTTTCGCATATTTCAAGCACGAAGAAACGCCGGAGGGAGCGCTGTATGCGGTAGATCTGCTGCGCGAAGTGCGCAGCCCGGAGGGGGATTGACCTGCATTCGTGGCGTTATGGCTCTCGCCACCGCGCTGTGTTGCGTCGCGATCGCGGCAGGCGTGTGGTCACAGGAATCAGCGCCTCGTACGGTCCACGTTTTCGTCGCTCTCGCCGACAATCAGCACCAGGGCATTGTGCCGGTTCCGGCGCGCCTTGGGAATGGTGATGATCCCGAACACAATCTCTACTGGGGATCGGCCTATGGAGTGAAAACCTTTTTTGCGCGAAGTGCGGAATGGTCGCTGATGAGTTGCAGGGCAAAACCCAAACCCGAAGTTCTGGAGCGATGTATTTTCAAGCACCGCAAAACCAATACGTACATGGTCGCCGACGCTTATCGCGGAAGCGAAATCCGAGAAGCCATTCTCGATTTTTTCGACGCGGCCGCAGGGGCCAGCCCGGAGTCCGTCATCGCGGTACCGTCAACCACGCGGATAACGGTTCGTGGAGGGTCCGATCTTGTGGCTTACGTCGGACACGATGGCCTCATGGATTTCACACTTCCGATAATTCCCAAAGAGAAAAATAAAGTCCGTCGCGATACGATCATTCTTGCCTGCGCCAGTAAGCAGTATTTCGCTGGGGTGCTTCGCGAGGGCGGAGCGTATCCACTCCTATGGACGACCAATCTAATGGTCCCAGAGGCCTACACTCTGAAAAGCGCCCTCGATGGCTGGATCGCTGGCGAGAGTAACGAACAGATTCGAGAACGCGCCGCTGGTGCATACGACAAATATCAAAAGTGCGGACTGCGCGCAGCCCGCGGACTCTTTGTCACCGGGTGGTGAGCGTCTCTGCGACGGCGATCCTTCGGCATCCGCTTCATCACTTCCGGCAGAGTCCGATAACGCGCATACTAATTTTTCCTCGTTATGGCTGCGGGTGCCAACTCGCGCGTGCTTTCCAGCTTCCTCGATTACTTGAAAATCGAGAAGGGACTGGCAGCACTTTCGATCAGCGCATACTCCACCGACATTTGCCAGTTTTGCGACTTCCTGGGAAAACGCAAGCGGTTGCTGCTGACCGCTCGGCGGGCTGACGTGCGCGATTTCCTTCAGCAGCTTTTTTCAAATCAAGTCGACGGACGCAGCGTGGGGCGAAAGCTCTCGGCGCTGCGACATCTTTACCGCTATCTTCTGCTCGATAAGAAAATCGAGCACGATCCCACGCTTAACATCGAGTCGCCGAGGCAATGGAAGGTTCTGCCGAAGGCGCTGGCTCGCGATGAAATGGAAGCGACCCTGGCTGCTCCGCTCAGTCGCCCCGGCAATTCGGCGGGCAACACGAAGCTGGCACAGGCGCTGGCGCACCGCGATTGCGCCATGCTGGAAGTGTTCTACGCGGGGGCTCTGCGGGTTACCGAGATCGTCAACGCGAAGCTCGAAGATCTCAAGCTCGAGGCTGGATACATGCTGGTGCGCGGCAAGGGCGACAAAGAACGCGTAGTGCCGCTGGGAAGATCCGCACAAGAAGCGCTGAGTGAGTATCTGAAACTGGGGCGTCCGGATTTGACGGCAGGAAAGCGAAGTGGAGCTGTCTCGATTAGCAATTCACCGCTGCTGTTTATCGCACGTGGCGGGCGCAAGCTGACACGGCAGCGAATTTGGCAGATGGTGCGGGCGGCATCGGCCGGCTCCGGGCGCGCTGCGTCTCCGCACATGCTGCGCCATTCCTGCGCCACCCACATGGTGGAGAACGGCGCCGATCTGCGCACGGTGCAGACCATCCTGGGCCATGCGGATATTTCGACGACGCAGGTCTACACGCATTTGGCGCTGGATCGATTGAGAACGGTGTATCAGAAGCATCATCCCAGAGCGAAGGCAAGATGAAAATGTTGAGGGTGATTCTGAAATTTCATGGCTGAGAACACGAAAGGCATCGTTGCCAAGGCTGTCGCTGACTTCCTGCGCCATTTGTGGGAGCGCAACGCGTCTCCTCACACCGTCAAGGCTTACAAACAGGATCTGACACTCTTTGCAGCCTACGCGGGTTCGCGGGGATGGAAACAGATTGACCACATCGCGGTGCGGGGATTTCTTTCACAGCTTTACGACAAAGGTTTGAGCAAGACTTCCGTGGCGCGCGCTCTCGCGGCCGTACGCTCTCTTTATCGCTGGTTGGCTCGTGAAGGTGTGGTGGAGCAGAATCCGGCAAAGCTTGTGGCCACTCCGAAGCTGCCTAAGAAACTTCCACGAGTCCCAACGATTGAGGAAATGAACGCGGTGATCGACGGCGAAATGCCTGAGATTGCGGCTTTCCCCGAACGCGACCGGCTCATGCTGGAGTTGCTTTACGGATGCGGCATCCGCAATTCAGAGTTAACCGGGATCAACCTCGACGATATTCGGCTGAGTGCGGAAGCCATTCTGATTCGCGGCAAGGGAAAAAAAGAACGCTATGTTCCATTTGGCGATTCGGTGAAAAGCGCGCTGGCAGCGTATCTCCCTGAACGCCAGAAAACTATCGGAACAAGCGGAAAACACACGGCCGCGTTGCTCATCAACTGGCGCGGTGGACGGCTCACCACGCGCAGCGTAGGCCGCATCATTAAGAAGATTGGGGTCGCCAAGGGACTATCACCCGACGTGCATCCGCACACGCTGCGGCATGCCTTCGGAACGCACATGCTGGAAGAAGGCGCCGACCTGCGCGCCATTCAGGAGTTACTCGGCCACGAGCGCCTCGCAACCACGCAGCGGTATACGCAGTTGTCGATGAAGCATGTGCTGCAGGTTTATGATCAGACGCATCCGCGGGCGAAGTAGTGTAGCGCCGCCGTCTCGGCGGCGCATGCGTGGGCATCCTGCTCAACGTCCGAGGGCAAGATGCCCTCGGGACAGCCGGCGGGACGCCGGCGCTACGAATGTGTTTGCAGTTCCTCCCACATCTCGACTACTCTCGCCTTCAGTTCCGCGGTCAATTTCTCGTAAGCCGCTTCCGACGCTTCAGTCTCCGGCGGAGGAATAATCGGATCGCCGAATACGATCTTCAGCGGCTTGAAACCCTGAAAGGGTTTATTTCGCGGCCACACTTCATAGAATCCTTCAATCGCTACGGGCACAATCGGCACTTGCAGATGAATGGACAGAATGGCCGCGCCCTTTTTGAAAGTTTTCGGAGTGCCGTCGATCGAGCGTTCGCCTTCGGGATAGAGAATGAGTGGGCGTCCCTGACGCAATCCGAACGCCCCCGCACGCATGGCGGGAATCAGATTCGCGTCGGGGTCCACGACCACGACTCTGAGCGAGCGCGCCAGCCGCAGCATGAATCCCTGGCCGAAGATTTCGCTGGTCCCGACGGCAAAGACTTTGTCAAAAACCGGTGGCGGAAGAACGCTCGCGAGAATGAGTGGATCGATATAGCTTTCATGATTGGAAGAAATAATGTAAGGACCGCTTTGCGGGAGCTTCTCCATGCCGCGAACGTGTAAATCAAAGCGGTCGAGCGCGACCACTTGGATAAGGCGCGAAACCACGTACCAGAATGCAGCGCTAGCGCGTTGCGGCCGGACCAGCGAAAGTACCGCAGCGGGATCGGGACCCTCCGCCAGAATCGCTTTCCATCCGGCGAAGGTGGTACGCGTGCCGGGGCCGCCCGCGCCGCTGGCCGCGCTTTGCAGCACGGCGTCGACCAGGTCACGCACCGTATAAATCCCGGCGAGCTGTGATTCCTCGACATCGCCTCCCAGTTGTTCCTCGATCTGGCTCAACAACTCGACGCGCTGCATAGAGTCGAGGCCCAGATCGAGCTCCAGATTATGCGTGGGCCGCAATTCGGCCGGCGCCGTGCGGGCCACTGCGCGCACGACTTTCAGAGCGCGCTGTACGTTGGGCTGATCAAGCCATCTCGCCTCTTCCTCGGTGAGGGGCCGTTCGGCCGGCAATTCAGAATCGTCCGAATTATTCCGCGCCTGATTTGCCTTTACGCGTTTCTCCACTTCGAAGCGCTTGATCTTGCGGGTGGTGGTGCGCGGCAGATCTTCCTGCCAGATCTCATAACTGCCGATGCGCTTGGTGGAGGCAATCTGCTGCGACAGGCTTTCGATGTCGTAGCGGATAACTTCCTTCGCATTCACAATCTTTTTCTGGCGCAGCACATCGAAGTTGGGAACGATCACGGCATGCAAGCGTTCGCCTTCGCCGGGCTGACCTTCGAGTCCCAGCACTGCCAGTTCTTTGATGTACGGCGACTGCAGGTAGTGGGTTTCAACTTCTTCGGGATAAATATTCTTCCCGTTGCTAAGAACAATCACTTCTTTCTTACGGCCGGTCAGAAACAAATTGCCTTTCGAATCGAAATAGCCGAGATCGCCGGTGTAAAACCACCCATCGCGCAATACCGCTGCGGTTGCATTGGGACGGTTCCAGTATCCTTTCATCACCACCGCGCCGCGCAGTGCGATCTCGCCTGTGGAAGGACCGCCGTCCTCCGGCGGTTGCGGATCAATCACTTTGGCTTCTACCACTTTGGCTTCTACGCCCTTCATGGCTTTGCCGACCGAACCGATTACATTGTCTCCGGGCGAATTGGCAAACACGGCCGCGGTGGTTTCCGTCAGTCCATAAGCCTGCAGCACGTCGATGCCGAGATCGTAAAAATCTTGCGCAATCTTTGGATCAAAGCGCGATCCACCGGTCACCAGATAGCGCATCTTCTGGCCCAAGGTCTCGTGGACTTTGCTGAACAAGCTTTTTCCCGCGTTGATGCCGATCTTCCGCAGAGTGCGATTGAGGGCCACGAGAATCTTGAAAACTCTTTGCGTCAACACTCCGCGTTTTTCAATCTCTTCAAAGATGCGCTGGTGGATCAAATAAAAAAATTGCGGCACAACGGCGAAGGCAGTAATGTTGCGTTCCCGTAGAGCGCGCAAGAGTTCGGTCGTGTTCAAGGTCTCCAGGTACACCACGCGCGAGCCTTTCACCAGCGGAAGCAGCAGATTGGCCATCTGCGCCAGCACGTGAAACATGGGCAGCACACCCAGAAGCGCGTCGGACGGGCCGATCTCGACCCAGTTAAACACCGCTTCCACTTCGCCAAGAAAGTTGGCGTGGGTGAGCATGACGCCTTTGGGATCAGCGGTAGTTCCGGAGGTGTAGAGCAGGGAAGCGATGTCATCGGCCGCCGAGGGGGCAGGCTGGAATTTTCCCGGACCACCATCGAAAATCGCCGGCAAGTTCCCCAACCAGTGATGTTGCGGAGTGTGCTGTGCTATGCGGTCCGGGTCCATGAGCACAAGCCCCACGTTCAAATCCGCAACTGCTTGGCGCGACGCCTGCTCATGCCTCGCATCACAAAACAGGACTGAGGTACCGCTGTCTTTCAGGAGCTTGGTCAGTTGGTCGGCATGGAGCGCCGTATCGAGCGGCACGACGGTGCGTCCGGAAGCGATAATTCCCAGATAAGTTGCCACCCACCGCGGATGGTTATCCGCCACCAGGGCCAGGCGCGACCCGCGTGCGAACCCTTTTTCGTCGATCCATCGTCCGATGGATTCCGCCATGCGGCGGAGTTCGGCATAAGTGCAACTCTCAAGCTGATCGTGTCGCTGAAGTTCGAGCGCGACATTGTTCGGCCATCGCTCCTCGCATTCGAGAAAGCGGTCATAGAAGGTGGGCATGGGTCGTGGGGAATATACACGA
Organism: uncultured Acidobacteriaceae bacterium; assembly: GCA_963818865.1. Classification (GTDB taxonomy): domain Bacteria; phylum Acidobacteriota; class Terriglobia; order Terriglobales; family Acidobacteriaceae; genus Sulfotelmatobacter. The sequence goes on along the minus strand of CAWFTQ010000004.1, from coordinate 45,420 downwards.
AAAATGCCTAGTTCTGCCGATTCATTAGAGAGGGTCCCTGCGGCCGAACGCCCAGATTGCCAATGCTAATCCACGTTCTAAGTCCCCTTACTTTGCATCTAAATATGCTAGGCTAAAAGGGATACGCTGGGGCAGTTCCCGCCCGCTGAAGGATTTCATAGCTTGATAAATACTCTAATTGGCAAGGTCTTTGGGACCAAGAACGAACGGGTCGTCAAGAGTCTGACGCCCCGGGTTGAGGCCATCAGTGCCCTCGAACCGCAGATGCAGAAGCTCACCGACGCCGAACTGCGCGCCAAGACGGACGAGTTCCGGCAGCGCATTCAGGAGCGGCTGAGTCAAGTCACCGCTGGCGTCCCGTCCGATCCCGAAGCTGAAGTTGAAGGTGACGATCCTGACCGCGCGAAGCAATTCGAGAAAGAGCAATACGAAGCGCTGCAGGAAGTTCTGGATGAGATTCTGGTTGAAGCTTTCGCGGTAGTACGCGAGGCTGGACGGCGTGTGCTCAACATGCGCCACTTCGACGTGCAGTTGATCGGTGGCATGGTGCAGCACAAGGGCATGATCTCGGAAATGAAGACGGGCGAGGGCAAAACCCTGGTCGCCACGCTTCCGGTCTATCTCAATGCCCTCAGCGGGCGCGGCGTGCATGTGGTTACGGTCAACGATTATCTGGCCAAGCGCGACTCGGAGTGGATGGGCAAGCTCTATCGCTTCCTCGGGCTTACGGTGGGCGTAATCGTCCACGACCTCGATGACGAACAGCGCCGTGCCGCCTATGCGGCCGACGTCACCTACGGGACCAACAACGAATTCGGCTTCGACTACCTGCGCGACAACATGAAGTTCGATTTGAAAGATTGCGTGCAGCGCGGGCACAACTTTGCCATCGTCGACGAAGTGGATTCGATTCTGATCGACGAAGCGCGCACCCCGCTGATCATTTCAGGCGCGAGTGAGGAATCGACCGACAAGTATTACCGGGTGAACCGCATCATCCCGAAGCTGGAAAAAGGGGAAGAGCTGGAGGTCGCTCCCGGCGAGCCCGCGCAACTCACCGGCGACTTTGTGGTCGACGAAAAACATCGCAACATTACCGTGACAGACGACGGCTGGCTGAAAGTGGAGCAGTTGCTGGGCATCGGAAACATCGCTGACCCGGAGAACTGGCCGCTGAAGCATCACGTCGAGACTGCGGTCAAGGCGCATGCTCTCTATCGCCGCGATGTGGAGTACGTGATCAAGGACGGCGAAGTCATCATTGTCGATGAATTCACGGGGCGCATGATGCCGGGGCGGCGCTGGTCTGACGGTCTGCATCAGGCCATCGAAGCCAAAGAAGGGGTGAAGATCGAGCGCGAGAATCAGACGCTTGCGACGATTACCTTCCAGAATTATTTCCGCATGTTCAAGAAGCTTTCCGGCATGACCGGTACCGCGGAAACCGAAGCGACCGAGTTCGACAACATCTACAAATTAGAAGTCATCGTCATTCCGACGAACAAGCCGATGCTTCGGCTGGAGAATCCCGACGTCGTTTTCCGCACGGAAAAAGAAAAATATTTCGCAGTCGCCGATGAGATTCAGAAGCTGCACGAGAACGGCCAGCCCGTGCTGGTCGGCACAACGTCGATTGAGAAATCCGAACGCCTTTCCGAATTGCTGAAGAAAAAAGGTCTTAAGCAGCACGTCGTCCTGAACGCCAAGTTCCACGAGCGCGAAGCCGAATACGTGGCCCAGGCCGGGCGCAAAGGGATGGTCACCATCGCCACCAACATGGCTGGCCGCGGCACCGACATTCTGCTGGGCGGCAATCCGGAATTCATGGCCAAGCAGGAGTTGGTGAAGAAGGGGATCGCTCAGCAACTGCGCGTGGCTCAAGGCAAGATCGAAGGTCCGCAGGAAGACGGTACGACTTCGATCTTTTACTACAACGGCAATGAATACACCGTGCCGACCGATAAATGGGCCCAGGTCTTCAGCGGCTACAAGGGGCAAACCGACAAAGAGCATGACGAAGTGACCGCTGTCGGTGGTCTGCATATTCTTGGTACCGAACGCCACGAGTCGCGCCGCATCGACAACCAGCTTCGCGGACGCGCCGGCCGGCAAGGCGATCCCGGCTCCTCGCGCTTTTATCTCGCGCTGGAAGATGACCTGATGCGCATCTTCGCCAAGGAGTGGGTCTCGAAACTCCTCGAGCGCCTGGGCATGGAAGAAGGTGTGCCCATTGAGTCGAAGTTGATCAGCCGCCGCATCGAAACGGCACAGAAGGCAGTTGAAGGGCAGCACTTTGAATCCCGCAAGCACCTGCTCGAATATGACGACGTGATGAATAAGCAGCGCGAGGCCGTTTACGGCTTGCGCCGACGTTTGCTTGAGGGCATGGATCAGAAAGATCTTATCCTTGAAGACTACGTTTCAGCAATTCTCGGCGACTTGATGGACGAGTACTGTCCTCCAAAAGGCCATGCCGACGACTGGAACATCAAAGGGTTGAAAGATGCCGTCTTCACGCGCTTCGGCGTGGATTTCATTGCCGAAGGCGTGAAGCCTGAAGCGCTGAACCGGCAGGAACTTGGCGACGCGATTTTCGAGAAGCTGAAAGAGCGCTACGACGCGAAGGAGAAGCTGATCGGCCCCGAGGCTATGCGCCATCACGAGCGCATGATCATGCTCAGCGTTCTCGACTCGCAGTGGAAAGATCACCTCCTCAGCATGGACCACCTCAAGGAGGGCATCGGCCTGCGCGGTTACGGCCAGCACGATCCGCTGGTGGAGTACAAAAAAGAATCGTTCGACATGTTCGAAGCGATGCTGCAGCGCTTCCAGGAAGACACGGCCCGTTATCTTTACTTGATGCAGATTATCGAACGTCCGCCGGATTCTGGGCCGGGTGGCCCGCCCGCAGGCGGACCCGCGGGTCCAAGTTCAGAACCGGGAGTCCCGGCGCGGGGCAGTGGCGGGAACGGGCATCATCCGCCGCGACTGGTCGCAACTTCTGCTGACGATCTGGAAGAAGCCTTCATGCGCCGCAAGCGCCGCGAATTGGAACAGGCTCGCATGGCTGGCGCCGGGGACGCGCTGCCGGTGCAGCAGGTGGTGCGCGGGCAGGAAAAAGTTGGCCGCAACGATCCCTGCCCCTGCGGCTCGGGTAAGAAGTTCAAGAAGTGCCACGGCGCGTAAGCGCAGGCTACCATCGACAGCGAAATCATGCGGGGACAGGCCGCTCCTTCGGCAAGCTCAGGGCAGGCCGTCGGCTGTCCGCCGGGCAAAGCCCGGCTATTTTTCTCCGCTGCTGACCGCTTCGAACGTCATCTCTTCCGCCGGATTTTTGCTTCCCTGTTTCCACTCGGAAAACAGCGTCGCATAGTTCTTCGTGATGTAATCCGCGGGAGTAACCGCCAGCTTCTTCGCCGTTGCATCAATCCAGCGCGGCGGCCCCTCGATCTCGCAGAAATTTCCAATCGGCGTCTGATCAACGACTACCTGGCCTTTTCCGTCCGTCCACTCGGCGCGAAACTTTTCGTAGCGAAACGACGGCGCGTAGCCGAGGGCCTGCAGAATCAGATCCATCTTCTTGCCGTCGGTCACGACCGTTTCTAATTCCTCGCGGCTGCTATGCCGTCCAGTCTTCTTCTTGGCTTTGTGCGTCAGCGTCCACTCCGAGCCGTACTGGCGCAGCCGCAACAACTGCTGGCGTCCGCGAAGGACCCCTCCGGGCAAGTCATACAGTGTGTTCATCTCATGCGTCGGCCGTGTTACGACGCCAAAGCCGATCTTGCGCAGCTGGCGGGCGAGCGCCCGCAGGTCGGAAACGTGAAACTTGATCTCGACTTCCTGGTTGGAGGCCATAAAAAGCAGTATAGATTTCCCCGCAATTTGCATCCAAGTAGCTGCAGTGGAGAATCTCTTTGGAGTAAGGAGGATTTATGTCTGGTTTACGGAGGTTGCAAGTTTGGATAGCGGCAATCGTAGTGAGCGCCGGAATCGCTGTTCTACCCGCGTTGGCGGCGGGCACACAGACCTTTACCGGCAAGGTGAGCGACGCCATGTGCGGGGCGAAGCATCAAGAAGGGGTAGACCCTGCAACCTGTGTACGTGCGTGCGTGAAGAAAGGCGCTAAGTACGCATTAGTGGTTGGTGACAAGGTCTATACGCTGGATGCGTCGAGTCAGGCCGCGAAGGACGAACTCAACAAGTTGGCTTGGGAGCAGGCCACCGTGAAGGGTACGGCCAATGGAGATACGATTGAAGTGAAGTCAGTGATGGCGGCGAAATAGAAGGGCGGAAAAAGCCGCAAATTCCAGCGTCGCTCGGCCAAGGCGGAAGAAGGGGAAGAGATCGGCAATGTCCGTCTTGGCCGTTCCCACTCGAATCGTGTTCCGTACAGGCGCGTTCCAATGGCGACTCGCTACGAACTAGTTAAACGTCGGCAGCTTCACTAGATCGTTTGCGGGCACCGACTCCAGCGGTTCCCCGGCCTTGCGCCAAGCGGTTAATCCGCCGACGATCACGAACGTGTTGAAGCCTTTTTCGCGCAGCAGGTGCGCCACCCGGGCGCTGGTCGCTTCGCGCGCTCAAGTGCAGTAAAGGTAAATATCTTTGTCCTTGGGAAGGTTTTTGATCTCCTCCTCGAGATTGTTGGGTTCGATGCGGATGGAGTTCTTGATTCGCGCCGCGCCGGAGTCGTAGTAGCCATGGCTGCGCACATCGACAATCTGCACCCGGGCAGAATCGTCCGATGCCAGCCGGCGTGCCAGTTCTTCAACCTGCACCCGCGGCACTACGCTGTAGGTCTTGTTCTTGCGGTATTGCATCACGCGGTAAATTGCATAGACCGCCAGCGCGGCGATAACCACCGCTTCCATCGCCCGTCCGGCGGCATGAAAGCCGCGCAAGATCGCGGCTAGAAAGTCGCGCGACAGGTACCCCACTAACAGGTATGTCAGGGAGTAAAGCGAAGCCCCAAGAAAGTCCAGCCGCAGGAACTGCGAGAAGCGCATCTTCATGCTGCCCGCCAGCGGCGCTGCCATGGTGTTAACGCCGGGGATGAATTTCGCGACCACCAGGGTGATCTTGCCGCGTTTGTAGAACGATTCGGCAGAGCGCAGAATGCAGGTTTCCGGATTGATCGACACGCGGCATAGAAATCCCAGCAACGCCCAGCCCATGTACCTTCCGAGCCAGAATTCCGCTGTATCCCCCAGCAACAAAGCAGTGATCGCCACCGTTACAACGTAAGGGCCCCACAGGGCATGTGCCGCAACCGCGGCTCCTGCCGCGACCACCGCGATTGCGGCTGGGAAGGGAAGCCCGAGCGCCTCCGCCAGTAGCAGGCCAAAGATCAGGGCATAACCATGGTGCGCCATGAGGGAAAAAAAGTTCATAGGTAGTCTTGGATAAGAACAATCCGGAAAGGGTTCAGTATAAACAAAGCCGGACATGTGTCCGATGGACAATGTCCGGCTTTGTTACGGGGAGGATTTATTTTGCCGGAGGACTCTCCCCGTGCAGGGTGAGTAATTAAACGGCGGCTTTCACTCGGAGTCTCTCGGCCCTATCTGGGGCCGGCGCGTCGGTTTACCACGGCGCCTTTTTTCGCAAAGCTTCGACTGAAGCCGCCGCCTTTCCGTTGGCAGCGCGTCCGCCGCGGACCAGGTGCCTCAGCGCCTTGCCTTTCACAAGTGCCGGGGAGAGACCGGGTGGATTGCACTCTGGCGATCCATCGCATTTCCAATGCGTCTCGTTGGCCTTGCCGCGTTGGCGGGCACTCCCACCAACTGCCGGTATTATTCACCGAGCAGTGAAAAAAGTCGGTGGTCCCGGTCACACATTTGGGTGACAAAAATCATATTTCCGAAGATAGAGCTAACGGTGGATTCGGGAACATCGCTTCGGAAAAACCCAGCCGGCATCCAGGACACCTCGGCTGGCAAAAAAACGGAGGGGCAAGATTTCCGCCCCTCCCCACTAACTCCGCGAACTACTTGCTCATGGAATCGTTGTTCATCGATCCGCCCTTCAGCATTTTCACGCTCATCACATGGATCGAATTCTTGTCGGCATAAACGTGTGCGCTGAGCTGTACGTGGTGTCCCTCATGACCCTTCAATTCCTCGGGATTGATCACGTCCCAGCTCTTGCCGTCTTTATCGTTGACGAACATAACTTTGTCGCCTTCGGTTTTGACAGTGCCTTTCAGGGTCATCAGGGGCGCCTGGGCTCCGGAATCCGATTGTGTCTGGGCCATGCTATGGTCTTGCGGCGTCGTGTCTTGTTGCGCGAGAGCCGTCAAGCACATCGCAAAAGTAACTGCCAGCAAACCGACCATCAACTTTTTCATTGGAGATCTCCTTGTTTATTTTTGGAAAAACCTGGCCAGATTCGTACGCTATCTATCTAACGTTGCTAGGGCCTCGAACGGATTGGTGTCCAATATGCTGAATATTTGTGGTCAAGCGGAATGAAGAGGTTGCCGCAAATGGCAGAAAGATTTAGCTTGGTCAGGCCATGAATTCGCGCCGCACCATCAACCTGCCCAACCGGCCGGCAAATCTGCCGTTCAGTGATGCTGTGCTCCTTGACCATACTCTGTACATCTCCGGCAGGATCGGAATCGACCCGGCTACCGGCTTGGTTCCGCCGGAGGTCGACCAGGAATTGCGAATTCTGTTCGACGACTTTGCAGCCGTGCTTAATGCGGCTGGTATGACTTGGGACGAGTTGGTTTGGGTTCAAATATTTTCTCCTGACCTCACCCTTTGGGAACGCTTCAACGCCGAGTACGGGAAGCATTTTCGCGGAGAATTGCCCGCCCGCGCTTTCCTGGGATCAGCCCCACTGCTGCGCAACGGAAGATTCGAGATGATGGGAATCGCCGTGAGAAAAACTTAGCCGGGGAAAGCGTTACTTATTTCTCTCTAGCAACCACGAACTCCGGAGCCCACAGCAACGCGCGCTTGATCTCGGAATCCGGGAAAGTGCCGATCGCTCTTTGTGCGGACTCTGCATATTGTGCGGCACGTGCAGTCGCGGCTTCCAGCGATCCGTAGCGCTGTAGAATCTCCATGATCTGGGCATGGGTCACACCGTTGAAAGCCCGGTCGCGCAGAATTATCTCAACTTTGGCCCGCTCTTCCGGCGTGCAACGCTCCAGTGCATGGATCACCGCCATGGTGACCTTCCCCTCGCGCAGATCGCTGGCCACAGGCTTACCCAGAACATCTTCGGACGCGGTCAGATCGAGGACATCGTCGACGATCTGAAAAGCCATGCCCAGGTCATGCCCGTACTCGCCCAGAGCTTGTTCCTGCTCGAACGTTGCACCTCCCAGAATCGCTCCCAGCCGCATGCAAACGGAAAAAAGGCAGGCTGTTTTCCGACAGATAAGATCGAAATGCTCGTCAAGCGTTATCAGTTGGCCAAGTTTTTCCATCTGCAGCAGTTCACCCTCCACCATCTGCTGCGTCAGTTCAATCAGCGTGTCAAGAATGCGGAAGTTGCGTTCCTGCACCGCGACTTTGAAGGCCTGCATGTAGAGCCAGTCGCCCGCCAGCACGCACTTCGAATTGCCCCATTGCGTGTTGGCCGCGGGACGGCCGCGGCGTGTCTTGGCCTCGTCGATAATATCGTCGTGCACCAGCGTGGCGGTGTGAATAATTTCAACCACGGCGCCCAGCCGCACCGCTCCCCGCCCCTGGTAATGAAACAGTTTGGAGGAAAGAAAAAGAAGCGCCGGACGAATCCGTTTGCCACCGCCGTTCCGCAGATACTCCCCAATTTCAGTAATTGCCTGCACGCCGGAGACGGTATCCTGCCCGAACTCGCCCTCCAGCGCGGCAAGATCGTCGTGCAGCAGGTCGAAAATTTCCTTCCCGTTAATGATGGGCGGCGCGCTCAATGGATTAGATTTCCTATCAAGATCGTTCACCGCCGAGGACGCCGAGCGCGCCGAGGGAAACAGGTCTGACCTCTGCGACACTCAAAGCTTGGTTCTCTCCGCGTACTCTGCATACTCGGCGGTGAAAGCATCTTCGTCTTAATTCGTCCGGTAATTCGTAAACTGCAAGTCGATTCCGAAATCGTGCTGCCGCAGCATGGCGATCACCTCTTGCAGCGTGTCTCGATCTTTACTGCTGATCCGCACCAAATCTCCCTGAATCGAAGCTTGCGCCTTCTTCTTGGAATCCTTAACCAGCTTTACGATCTCGCGCGCCTTTTCGATGGCGATGCCTTGCTGCATGGTGACTTTCCGTTTCGAGGTTCCCCCCGCCGCTGCCTCCACCGCGCCATACGTCAATCCCTTCAACGAGACCCCACGCTTTACCAGTTTCTGCTGCAGGATGTCATTCACCGCCTTCAACTTGTACTCGTCGGCCGAGTGCAGCACGATGGCATCCTTTTCCAGTTCGATATTCGACTTGGAATCTTTTAAATCGAAGCGCGTATGAATCTCCTTCAGCGCCTGTTGGATGGCGTTGGATACCTCCTGCAGGTCGATCTTGCTCACGATGTCAAAAGTATTGTCGGGCATCGGATTTCAATTCTTTCTGAAATGAAGGAATCTGACTCTTGAGGGTACCAGAAGAATCGTTCTTGCAGACGATTAACCGGCGGGAACTTTCTTTTCAGCGGTTTCAGCCAATTTGAAAAAATTGTAGAAATTGCGGCTGGTTTGTTCCCCGGCTTCTTCCGCCGTCCAGCCGCGCAGTTCGCCCAGCTTCTGCGCGGTTTCCTTCACGAATGCCGGTTCGTTCCGCTTGCCGCGATGCGGCACCGGCGCCAGATACGGCGAGTCGGTCTCAATCAGCATGCGTTCCGGAGGGACTTCCAGCGCCGCGTCGCGGATTTGTTGAGCTTTTGGAAAGGTAACGTTCCCGGCGAACGAAATCATGAAACCCATGTCGAGCGCACTCTTTGCCTGCGGCCAGCTTCCCGTGAAGCAGTGCAGAATTCCTCCCAATCCCTTTGCCACCCAATTTTCTCGCATCAGTCTGAGGCAATCATTCCAGGCGTTGTCGCTGCCCTCCGACGGTCGGCAGTGGATCACAATGGGTAGCTTTGCTGCTGCCGCCAGCTCCATCTGCCGGGTGAAGACCCTGGTTTGCACGTCACGCGGCGAGTGGTCGTAGAAATAATCCAAGCCAATCTCGCCCCAGGCAATGATCTTGGGATGTTTGGCCAGGCGTTCCATGTTCGTGTAGGCGGCTTCATCCGCCAGCCGGGCTTCATGCGGATGAATCCCGAGGGTTGCGTAGATGAAGTCGTATTTCTCAGCCAGGCGAATTCCGCAATCCACATCCGCTGGGCCATCGCCGTTCCCAATGGCGACCATGGTCTGTACTCCAGCTTCCCGCGCGCGCGTGATCACTTGCTCGCGATCGGAGTCGAACTGTTTGCCATCGAGATGTGCGTGAGAATCAACAAACATGGAATTAAATCATGTGGGACAGCCGCCCTCGGCGGTCCATGCCGAGCAATAGCGCGGCCTTTGCTTTGGACTCCTATGTGAACGACGGACGGTTAGCCCTACTTCAACCTCGCCCCCACCGGGACATCCTCCAAAAAGCCCGCCAGCACAGGCTTACCACCTTCGAGCGAAGCGGCAACGATCATTCCATTCGATTCCATTCCGCGCAGCTTGCGCGGCGCTAGATTGGCCACGATTACCACTTTTCGCCCAACCAAAGTCTCCGGCGCGTAGGCCTCGGCAATCCCCGCCAGCACTTGCCGCACTTCGGTCCCAATATCAATTTCCAGGCGCAGAAGTTTGTCCGCTTTGGGTACGCGCTCTGCGACCTTCACCAGACCAACGCGTAGCTCGATCTTGGTGAAATCGTCAATCGAAATTTTGTCGTTCGCGGCCGGGGCCGCCGAGGGAGTTGCGGCTGTCGGAGTCGTTGGAGTTGCGTTCGCTTGCTCCGCCGTTACCGCGGTCGCGGCTGAAGCCTCAACCACCGGCGCTACTCTTTGATCCTCTTCCATCCTCTGCATCCTTTCGACTGCACTCTTATCGGCGCGTGGAAACACGGGCTGCACCTCGCCCAGCTTTGTGCCCAAAGGCAATTGTCCCCAGGTGAGTTCGTTCAGGGCCAGCTTCTTGATGTCTCCCAATCCCAACTGCACCCAAATCTTTGCCGTGGCATCGGGCATCACGGGATACGCCAGAGCCGTCGCGATCCGCAGCGCTTCTGCCGCGGTGTAAAGCACCGTCGCCAGGCGCGAGCGGCTGTCTTCATCCTGTTTTTCGCCCAACGCCCAGGGCTCATTTTCGACAATGTATTTATCCACTGCCGCGATCAGCGCCCACGCCACTTCCAGCGCGCGTGAAAACTGAAATTGATCGAACAGAGTTCCAAATTCGCGGATGGTCTTCCGCGCCGCATTGGCGATCGCATCCTCGGCGGCGGTTTTCGACGCCGCATGCGACGGATAGGGAACTTCGCCCTTGAAATATCGGTTGATCATGGTGAGCGTCCGGCTGGCCAGATTTCCCAATCCATTCGCCAGATCGGAGTTATAGCGCTGCACCAGCGCGTCGAACGAAAACGATCCATCCTGCCCGAACACGACTTCCCGCAGCAGAAAATATCGCAGCGCATCCGCGCCCAGTACATCGAGAATCGTCTCCGTGCGCACAATGTTGCCGCGCGACTTCGACATCTTGCTCTCTTCAAACAGCAACCATCCGTGGGCAACGATAGTTTTCGGCACCGGCAGCCCAGCCGCCATCAGAAACGCCGGCCAGTACACGCAATGGAATCGAACAATCTCCTTGCCAATCATCTGCACATCGGCGGGCCAGAATTTCTTGAACGCCTCCTGCGCGCCCGCGTGAGAAGAGCCGTAACCGATGGCGGTGAGATAGTTCGCCAGCGCGTCAAACCAGACATAGATCACGTGTCTTGGATCGTCGGGCACGGGGATGCCCCACGAAAATGTGGAGCGGCTGATCGACTGATCGCGCAGTCCAGAGCGCACGAACGAGATCACTTCATTGCGCCGCGCCTCAGGACGGATGAACTCCGGATTGGCATACAGCGCGAGCAGCTTATCCTGAAACGCAGAGAGCTTGAAGAAATAGTTTTCCTCGTGCACCGTCTCGGTGATGCGCCCGCAAGTTGGGCAGGGATCGCCCGGCTGCGCGCCATCGACATACAGTTCATCCGACACGCAGTACTGGCCAGTGTATGTTCCCTTATAGATGTAGCCGTTGTCGCGAATACGCCGGAACAGTTCCTGCGTCCGCTTGATGTGCCGCTCTTCGGTAGTGCGAATGAAGTCATCGTTCGAAATGCCCATCCGCTTCCACAACTGCCGGAACTCCGCCGAAATCTCATCCGCATACTGCTGCGGAGTCTTGTCCGCGGCCTCCGCCGCGCGTTCGATCTTCTGCCCGTGCTCGTCGGTGCCTGTGAGAAAGAAAGTGTCAGCGCCCAGCAGGCGCTGCCGCCGCGCAATTGTGTCGCAGGCAATGGTTGTATAAGCGTGCCCAATGTGGGGGCGGGCGTTTACGTAGTAGATCGGCGTCGTGATGTAGAACTTCCTGCTCATGCTGTCGTCGTTTCCGCCGCTGCCTTGCGCGCAAAAATGTAAGCCCGACGGCTCTGGTATTCAACTTCGGGAGCATACGGCTCGCGCTCGATAATTTCTTCGATCTCAAAACCTGCCACCCGGAGATAGGCAGCCACATTCCCGGGACGGAAAAAATAAAAATCGAGACAGACCGCGCGGCCCCACAGGTTCTCCTCGTGCGAGACCCCGTCGCCGATGTGGAAACTCAACAGGAGGAGGCCGCCCGGCCGCAAAACACGCTGGATCTCTCGCAACGCCTGCGCGACTTCGGCAGGCGAAAGGTTAACGATGGCGTAGAACGCCGCGATCCCGGCCCAAGCCTCGTCCGGCACATCGAGCGCCTTCATCTCGCCCTCGTTAAATTCGATGCCCGGATTGAGCTGGCGAGCCCGCTCAACCATGCCCTGCGACAAGTCCACCCCGCATACTGCAATTCCGCGCTCATACAGATAACGAGCCACCTGCCCAGGCCCGCAGCCGAGGTCGCAAACCAGCCCCACTCCCCGCACACCGTTTGCAAATCTATCGAGCAGTTGCCGGTCCAGAGGCTTGTGCCGCAATTCGTCGTAAATGTGCCGCACGTATTCATCGGCTACGCTGTCGTAGCTGGACTGAACGTCGCTGTTTTTCTGCTCGATCATTGCTTGATTTAATTGACGTGAATACTTATTGGCGTCCGCCGTTCGAGTACGCCCGTGCTGCTTCCTGCATCACCTGCTTCAGCGGCACACGATGCTCCGCCGCGATCCGCCGGCAATCTTCATACTCCGGAGCGTAGTTGGTGACCGTTCCATTCATACTGGCGATCTTCATTCGAACCTCGCCCCACTGGGTCTGAACTTTCTCCCAGCGCCGCGCTAAAGTCTGCCGCATTTCGTCGCGCCTTCGCACGCCTAGCGTGGTTGTCTCCGTGAAGATCAGTTGCGTCAGCTTGCTCGCGTCTTCAGGCTTGCACAAGACCGTGAGCAAAGTCCCCGGACGGTTCTTCTTCATCTGCACCGGCATACCAAACGCATCCAGAGCGCCTTCTTCGAACAGTCGATCCATCACATACCCAAAGACCTGCGGATTCAGATCGTCGAGATTGGCTTCCAGCACCGTAATCGTCTCGGACGTCGTATTTGCGCCTAAAGCAGATGAAGCAGATTCTCCCACGGTCAGCCGCACCACATTTGGATGCCCGGGAAATTCACGCGATCCCGCGCCATAGCCGGACTTCTCAATCTTCATCTCCGGAAACGCCGCGAAGCGCGAAGCCAGCGTTTTCACGATCGCCGCGCCCGTAGGCGTGACCAATTCGGCCTGCAGTCCCGACGAATAAACCGGCGCCTCGGCCAGCAACTCCACTGTTGCCGGAGCCGGAACCGGAAAAGTCCCGTGCGCGCACTGAACTGTTCCACCGCCGACGTTCAATGGCGAAAAGACAATCTCGTCTACCCCCAGCGCCTCAACCCCAACCGCCGCGCAGACGATATCCACCATCGCATCCACAGCACCGATTTCGTGGAAGTGGACGCTCTCAACCGAAGTATTGTGAATCTTCGCCTCGGCCTGTCCCAACGCCTCAAAAATGCGGATGGCAGTCTTCTTTGCGGTCTCGGAAATAGAAGCAGCAGAAATGATCTGCCGAATCTCAGTCAGCCCACGGCCGTGCGAATGCTCGTGCTTGCGCGGCGCGGCCGTAGTTGCCCGCGAAGCCTCAGTAGATGAATGGGAGTGCCCAGGATGTTCACTTGAATGTTGGTCTTCATGAGAATGCCCGTGCTCGTGTTGCTGTTGTTCCCAATACTCCTCGCGCGGCAAATCCTTTTGCCCGTCAACGTAAACATCCACTTTGGTAGCCGAAATCCCGCTGCGCACTACTCGTGAAATTTCCAGCCGCGCCCCTACATTCAGAGCCGCGACCGCGTCTTGCAGCGTCTGCGGCTCAACTCCAGCGTCCACCAGCGCGCCCATGAACATATCGCCGCTGATGCCGGAAAAACATTCAACGTAGGCTATCCGCATAGAAAAATCAATTCACCACGGAGGCACGGAGCCACGGAGGAGCGCCAGAACGGAATCCTTGATCTTGAGTTTCTCCGTGTCTCTGTGTCTCCGTGGTGACCGATTTCGGTAATTTTTCATCATAGGGAACCGTGCACCTTGCGTCAAACCAGCGTCCGCTGTGCGCTCTGCTAGAATCACTGTCTTCATAAACAGTTCAGAGGAAAGCCTTGTATCGTTATCTCGAACATCGACTCGCCCAGCTCATCACGGAGTTCCTTTCGCGCCGTTACCCGGGCGCAAGCCTGCCCGGCGTAGTGATCGAACCACCTCCGAAAGTGGAATTGGGCGAGTTTGCGATCCCTGTGTTTCCCTTCGCCAAGCCGCTGCGCACCGCGCCGCTGCGGATTGCCGAAGCCATCCGCGCGGAGATCGGTGCTATTGAAGGCATCGCCGAGATGCAAGTCGCGCCTCCGGGTTACCTGAATGTCAAGGTTGATCGCGCCTGGATGGCCGCAGCATTAGCCGCCGATCAGAAGCCGACGGCCGAGATTCCTGCAGGCAAAATTCTGGTTGAGCACACGAGCATCAACCCCAACAAGGCCGCGCACATCGGCCATTTGCGCAATGCCATCCTCGGCGATACGTTCGTTCGGCTACTGCGTTATGCCGGCAGGGAAGTGGATATCCAAAACTACATCGACAACACCGGCGTGCAAGTTGCCGACGTGGTCGTAGGATTTACACAGATCGAAAAAAAATCGCGCGGCGAAATCGAAGCGCTCGTTAAACAGCCCCGCTTCGATTACTACTGCTGGGATCTATATGCCCGTGTATCGCAGTGGTACGAGCAGGATGCGCGAAACAAACAGGCCCGCCTGCAAACCCTCCACGCCATTGAAGACGCGGCCAGCGAAACCGCCGCAATCGCCGAACTGATCTCGACCGCTGTGCTGCGCCGCCATCTCGAAACCATGGACCGCCTCGACATCGAGTACGACTTCCTGCCGCGCGAGAGCGAAATCCTGCACTTGCATTTTTGGGACGCGGCCTTCGTCAAGCTGAAGGAGGCAAGCGTGCTTACTTATGAGACCGAGGGAAAAAACAAAGGTTGCTGGGTGATGCGCCGCGTGGGAACGGCTTCCAACCCAGAGGCAATAGGAAGCGCAGAGGAGGCTTCAGATATTTCCGAGGAAGACCAAAAAGTCATCGTCCGCTCCAACGGCACCGTCGGCTACGTCGGAAAAGATATCGCCTATCACATGTGGAAGTTCGGCCTGTTAGGCCGTGATTTCGGCTATCGCAAGTTCTACCGCTACCCCAATCAACACGACTGCTGGATCTCCGCGGTGGAAGGTGAGAAAGATCATCCCCACTTCGGCGACGTCACGGAGAACTACAACGTCATCGACGCGCGCCAAACCGAAGCGCAAAACACGGTGATCGAAGCGCTGCGCGATCTGGGGCACGGGGAGGCAGCGGGCCGCCTGACGCACTTCTCCTACGGCATGGTCGTACTCTCGCCGGGCTGTGCCGCCGAACTGGGCTACGACCTGACCGAAGAGGAAAAGTCTCGCCCTTGGATCGGGGTTTCCGGCCGCAAGGGCTTCGGAGTGAAAGCCGACGATCTCCTCGATCAGTTGATCGCCTCCGCCAGGAACGAAGTCGACTCGCGCCACCCGCAGCTCGCCGAGGTGGACCGCGCGGCTATTGCCACACAAATCGCCGTCGGCGCGCTGCGCTACTTCATGCTGAAGTTCACCAAGCAATCGGTTATCGCCTTCGACTTCAAAGAGGCTCTCAGCTTTGAAGGTGAGACGGGCCCGTACGCGCAATACGCCGTGGTTCGCGCCACTAGCATTTTCAAGAAAGCGGCCCTCGACCCAGACACTTTCGGTCGAGAAGTTGCCCGCAGCCTCTCTACGGCCGATTTCGCGCAATACCTCGCAGCCGAGTCCGCCAATGAAATCTGGGAACTTTGGCTAGCCTCGGCAAAAACGTCTTACATCGTTGACCAATGCATCGCCACCACGGAGCCGGCTTATCTCGCGAAGCACGCTTTCCAACTGGCACAACTCTTCAACACCTTCTACCATCGCTATCCCATTCTGAGCGAGACCGACGAGAAGCGAAAGAAATTTCTGCTGGCCACGGTCGCGATCGTTCGCCGCGAATTAATTCGCACCCTGGCAGTCATGGGCATTACCGTACCGCCGGTCATGTAGAAGAGATAGACTGTTTGGCGCGGACGCTCTCGTCCGCGCGCTTTCGCCAACCATGCCGGAGACTGCCAACCCGCCCGCACAAGCGCGCCACTGGGTGCGCATTATCGTCCGCAGCTTCCTCCTCCTGGTCATCTTGCTGGCGACTGCAGGATTTTTGTACGAGAACATCTCCGAAGCCCGCGACCGCCGCTTTCATCCTATGCCCGGTCAACTGATCGACGTCGGAGGCTACAAAATGCACATCGACTGCACGGGCCGCGGGTCTCCTACTGTCATCCTCGATTCTGGTCTCGGCGGCGGGTATGCCGACTGGCACAAAGTTCAGCCGAAGATCGCGCAATTTGCTCGCGTGTGCTCCTATGACCGCGCCGGTATCGGCTACAGCGAATCCAGCCCTCAAAGCCGTACCAGCAGAGTTATCGCCGAAGAGCTGCACACTCTCCTGCACAACGCCGCCGTTTCCTTCCCCATCGTGATCGTCGGTCACTCCATGGGTGGTTTCGACGTTCGCCTGTACGCCAGCTTGTACCGCAATGAAGTCGCCGGGATGGTGTTAGTGGATGCCTCCCACCCTGAGCAAGAGCGGCGCTTCCCGCAGGCGCTCAAGGATCTGGACGCAGGCTACCTGCGCCAATTCGAGTTTATGGAGTTCACTATGCCTTTCGGCGTCCCGCGGCTGCTCGGCTTCTGTAAGGGTTACGATGCCATTCGAGGCGCCGAATGCAACTTCCACAGCCTGCGGGCTGGTATCGCCGAGTGGAAGGCCTTCTCGCAAAGCGCCGCGCAAACCGCCTTAACCGGTTCGCTGGGCGATATGCCGCTCGTGGTGCTCTCCCACGATCCCGACGGCCCCCCTGACCCCGGCCTGCCTGCCGAGCTGGTAAAGCCCACCAACGATGCTTTCGAGCAAATGCAGGAAGAGTTGTCGCACCTTTCCACCCGGGGCACCCGAACCATTGCGAAAAATAGTTCGCATTACATTCAGTCCGATCGCCCCGACTTGGTTGTCGAAGCCGTCCGCAATGTTGTGGAGCAGGCCCGCCAGCCTCAGCCTGTGGTGCAGGCCAAGCCCTAAGCAATATTCCTGGACGTATGTCAAAATGCTTTACACCGCTTGGGACGGCTTCCCGCTGGAGGTCTGCGGAAATGTGCAGAAATATCAAAACGCTTTTCAACTTCGATCCGCCGGTTAATGCAGAAGAGGTTCGAGCAGCTTCACTGCAGTTCGTCAGGAAAATCACCGGCTTTAACAAACCGTCGAAGGCCAACGAAGTTTCGTTCCTGGCTGCCGTCGATGACATAGCCGCGATCTCTGCTCGCCTTCTCCATTCCCTTGAAACCACCGCGCCTCCGAAAAATCGGGAAGAAGAGGCCGCCAAGGCCAAAGCCCGTGCGGCGGAGAGATTCGGCGATTGATTTTTGCAGGACCGCCGGCTCCGGGGCTCCAGTACTCTTTTGTCCCTAAAGATCGTATAGTTACAATAGATTCAATAATTTAGACGGATCTCGTACCCGCCACTCGTGCATCTCGTGGCTGGGTGAACTCATCCAACTGATTGGAGGCTGGGGAGCCTGTCATTTATGAAGAGTCGAATTAGTTTTCCCGCAGTAATTACCGGTGTAATTTTGTTGCTCGGAAGTCTCGCGTGGGCAGCCCCTACGCCGTCGAAGACGGTTGCGCAAAGTGTTCCGGCGTTTCCCGGCACGCTGGTCAACGCACGTTACGTCTACGTCACCAGCTACGATGGCGACCAATTCAACGTCAACCTGCTTCCCGAAGATCGCCAGGCCATCGGCACGGTGCAGGATGCGATGCAGAAGTGGGGGAAATTCACTCTGGTCTATCAACCGAATCAGGCTGACATCGTGATCATGGTCATGAGCCGCCCGACGGAAGACGTGCTCGCCGTATACGACGCCCACGGCTGGCCGCGCAACGAGTATCTGTGGCGCATGATGGGCCGCGGCGGACTGCAGAAGGCCGAAGCTCCACTGGTCACGGATCTGGAGAAGGCTTTCGATCTGGCGACAGCGAAGTAGGTTCCGACTTTGTTTGGGTCCTAACTCTTCCTGCCGGCGATCATCAAACCGGCTCCGACCACAACCAGCACGATGCTCGCGACGGGCGGCACTTTTTCATCTTCGTGCGTCGTTACGCCTACGTGCGCGTCGCCCAGGCGGACGCCGTGATGTCGAGAATATGGAAACGGCACGAAAAAGGAAACCACTCCCAGCACGACCAGCAGTACTCCAACTAGCATTAGAGCCTTCAAAGGACGCCTCCAGAGCGAGAATTGCCGACAGCGGCCCAAGCCGTGCCGGTCCCATAGGATGCAGTTTGCCGGCAAAACGCTGTCGAAATAACTGCAGACCGCCGCACCACGGCTACTTCTACACGGATTCCTGTTTGCCGCAGAATTCGTGGCATCCGTGAAAATCCGTGGCCTGCTTCTTCTAGCTGGCGAAGCTCTTCACGAATTCAACCAGGCTCCGCAGCGCGATTCCGGACGGGCCTTTGGCGATCCAGGGCTTTTGCTCTTCATTCCAGGCCGTGCCCGCGATGTCGAGATGAATCCACGGCGTTTCTTCGGCGAACTCTCTCAGGAACATCGCAGCATTGATCGCGCCGCCCCAGCGTCCGCCGGAGTTGACGATATCCGCAATGGTGGACTTGATGTTGTCTTTGTATTCGTCGTCCAGCGGCAGGCGCCACATTTTTTCGCCGGCTTCGCCGTTCGCTTTGTGAAAGCGTTCATAAATAGCGTCGTCGTTGGCGAAGACACCTGCGTTCGTGTAGCCGAGCGCAACCACGACAGCACCGGTAAGCGTCGCCGCGTCGACCAGATGTGTGCAGCCAAGCTGCCGCGCGTAAAACAGACCATCGGCCAGAACCAGGCGGCCTTCGGCGTCAGTATTGATGATCTCAATCGACTTGCCGGACATGGCAATCTGCACGTCGCCCGGCTTCTGCGCCTTGCCGGAGGGCATGTTTTCGGTGGCGCACACGATGCCAATCACTTTCACTTTCGGCTTCAACTTCGCGATGGCGCGCATGGCTCCAATCATGGTCGCCCCGCCGGCCATGTCGTATTTCATCTTCTCCATGCCATCGGCCGGTTTGATCGAGATGCCGCCGGTGTCGAATGTAATACCCTTGCCCACCAGGCCTAACACGGGTTTTGCCGGAGCGCCGGCGGGTTCGTACGTCATGACGATGAGCGCCGGTGGTTCGTCGGAACCCTGGGCGACGCCCCAGAACGCACCCATCTTCAATTCCTTGATCTTGTCGGCGCCGTAGACCTCACATTTCAAACCGACTTCCTCACACATCTTCCTGGCCCGGTCGGCGAGAATAGTTGGAGTCATGCGATTGGAAGGCTCATTCACCAAATCGCGCGTGAAGTTCTGCGCTTCGCCGATGATGCGCGCGTCCTGTGCGGCCTTTTCGAGAGCGGCGTGGTCCGCATTTCCTCCTGCAACCACGGTGAGCGCGTCGATCTTCTGATTCTTACGGTCGCTGCGGTAGTAGTCAGGATCGAAGTTGCCCACCAGTGCGCCCTCAACGATCGCCCGCACCGCTTCCTCGGCGGGAATGCTGGGCGGAGCGATGAACGCGAAGCTGCGGATTCCCCGTGACTTGAGGGTGCGCACCGCAGTGCCCGCGAGGCGCCGCAGATCGTAGCCGGTGAACTTTTTCGCCGCGCCTCCGCTGATCAACAACAGCCGTTTGGCTTTCAGTCCGGCAGGCTTGTGCAACAGATTTGTTTCAAACGGCTTGCCAGTCAGTTCGCCGCTGGCCAGCAAATCGGCGGCAACCGACTGCACCGCCCCGTCGCTGGTGGCGAGTTTGAGTTGGGGCTTTTCTTTCTTTTCTGATTCAGACCGCTGGTTGACGGCGGCGTCTTTAGCAGAGTGATCTTTTTCAGAGTGATCCAGCGCAATGGCCACAAGAGACTCGGTTTCGATTTCGGCAGGCGTAGAAAATGAGAGTGTAGTTTTCATAGTTGTTAGAAAGTTTACCGATAACCCTCCAGTATCGTCGGCGGGAAGGGAATTGCGCAAGCCGCGAGCGGACGAATCGGCCACGGGCTTTCGACATGAAGTGGACTTCCCGACACTCCCTTACTTCTTGGAATGCGAGACACTGAGGGCCGACGAAGCGACCAGGTATTTGCCCTCGTCGGCGTTCACCGGATCCAAGTCGAAGAAGTAGTCGCCGCTGCGTCCCGGGAAAAGCCGCGCTCGGAAGTAGTAGATCGTGCCGGCCTCGGCGCTAAGGTTGGTCATGGCAAAGGCGCGCGAGCGCTCCGCGAGGCTCGATTGCCAGTTCAGACACAGGTGGTGGGCTCCGGGCTCGGCGGGAAAAAAGAGATAAGAACTGCCCCTGATTGCTCCCACCCAACCGCCATCCATACCCACCTTGACGACCGCGTCGTCGACGTCCGTCAGGCTGAAACTCTTTCCTCCACTGCAATCGGAACACAGCCCGAGATCCCCGATCACATAGACCAGCGCTTTGCCGGACTCGGGTTGCGGCGTGGGATGCTGGGTAGTGTTTTGCTTGGCGTCGAACTTGACGTCTTTGGCGCCGCAGGCGGCTTGGGCTGCGACGATGGCGCTTTGATCCTGGGCAAATGCAGAAGCGGCGAAAAGGAGTAGGACGAGAGCGGCCTTCATGGCGTTCCTCCAGCTGGAGGCGCGCGAACGAAATGGACGGGCGCAGATGATCTTACCGGCCAGTCCTGGCGCAGAACCAGCTAAGGCTAGGATATCTCGCGCAACCTTTCTTAATGCAGAGATTTGTCGAGTTTTTGTAAAAGTGAGTCATCATGATGTGTTGACCGGCTTCATCAATGTACTTTCGCTTGGCCTCGGCCGGCGAACATCTTGAGCGGACCAAATCGATGGCCCGGCTCGTAACCAGCACTGGGATGACGGTGTTCAAGCGCCTGCTGTATGATTCCATCCCACAACCCAAACTGAGGTTTTCATGAAGATCCGGTGGCTGATTCTGTTTTTTCCCGTGGTTTCGGTGGTTGTAGTTTCCCTGCTGGTGAAGGAACACGCGGCGAAAGTAGCTCCGCTGCCGCAGGGAGCTGCGGCTGTACTGGCGGCTACTGCCGCCAGTGCAACCTCGAACAGCTCCGGGAGCATGGCGATTCCAGATACAACGCTGGCCATCAATTCGGCGCAGCCCATGTCGCAGCGCGTGGTCCACTACGAGATCGACGCGAAGTATGACGCCGACGAGCACATCGTAAATGCCACTGAAGTGCTCACTTATCACAACCTGACGGGCCAGGCCCTCGACCATTTTCCGTTCCATCTTTATCAAAATGCGTTTCAGCCGAATGCCACCTGGGTGCGCGAGACCAAGGCCCAGGGTGGGCGCGATGTCACTTACCAGCAGTGGGAAGATAAGGATTACGGCTCAGAAGAAATTAAAAGCCTCGAAGTCGCAGGTCAGGGGGATTTAACTTCGAAGGTGCAATACATCCAGCCCGATGACGGAAACAAGGACGATAAAACCGTTGTTGACGTGCATTTGCCCAAAGCGATTGCATCGGGCGAGTACGTTCAGTTCAAGATCGCGTTCCAGACCAAGTTTCCCGAAACGCAGGCGCGCTCGGGATGGAAGCACGATTTCGTGCTGGGCGGTCAGTGGTTCCCCAAGGTTGGAGTGTTCTGGCACGGAGCCTGGAACTGCCATCAGTATCACGCCTTTACTGAGTTCTTTGCCGATTTTGGCGTGTACGACGTCAAGTTGACGGTTCCTCAAGTCGAGGTGGTTGGGGCGAGCGGCGTAAAGGTGGGGGAAGTTAATAATCCCGGCAACACGAAAACTGTCTCGTATCACGGCGATGACATTCACGATTTCGCCTGGACCGCCAGCCCGCGATACAAGGTGAAGGAAGATGGTGTGTTCCAGGGGCAGATGGGACCGGTGCAGATGCGCATCCTCATGCAGCCTGCGCACTGGGGCCAGGTGGAGCGACACGAAAAAATTCTGCGAGAGTCACTGGAACACTTTGAAAGCTGGTACGGGCCGTATCCCTACAAAGTCATCACGCTGGTCGATCCCGAAAGTGCGGAGGCGGGTGGGATGGAATATCCCACGTTCATTACCGGCGACACCAGCTGGTTCATGCCGGAAGGATTGAAGCTGCCGGAAATCGTAATCGAGCACGAGTTCGGGCACCAATACTGGTACGGCATGGTGGCGACGAATGAATTCGAAGACGCCTGGATGGACGAAGGCATCAACAGCTATTCGGAAGTGAAAGTGCTGGATTCAATTCTTGGCCAAAAGACCTCGGGCATCGATATGTTGGGAGCCACGCTGGGTGAGCGCGAGCAGCAGCGACTGGGCTACATCGGCTCCGCCGATCTCGATCCTATCGCCCAGAAAGCCTACGACTACTACAACAACAGTTCTTACTTCGGAGTCACCTACGGCAAGACCGCGAGCGTGCTGCTGACGCTGGAGGGTGTCATCGGCGAAGACACGATGGATAAAGCGATGCGCACGTATTTTATGAAATACCGCTTCACCCATCCCACCAAGGAAGACTTCCTTAAAACGATCGAGGAAGTCTCGGGCAAGAATTTGCGCTGGTACTTTGACCAGGCCATCTACGGCTCGCAGGTGATGGATTACAAAATTCTGAAGATCGAATCCGTCCCGGTTAACTGGTATGAAGAGAAAAAAAGTGCGTTTCATAAAGACGATAAGAATACCGTCTATCGCTCCTACCTCTGGCTGCAGCGTAAAGGAGATTTCGTCATGCCGGTCGAAGTGGAGATCAAGTTCGACAATGGCGAAAAGATTCGCGAGCACTGGGATGGCGTGACTCGCTGGACGAAGTTCACTTACGAGAAGAAGGCCAAAGTGGAGTCGGCGGAGATCGATCCGGACCACAGAATTCAGATTGACCGCAACGACTTCAATAACAGCTACTCGGCTGAGGCACATGGAAAGCCGGCGCGGAAGCTGACAAACTACTGGCTATTTGCGACGCAATGGTTGGGTCAAGCGCTGGCGTGGTGGGGAGTTTAAATCGTCCGTTTAGCAACAGGCGCAATCAGAATTGAGGCGGGAATGGCGGAGCGGCAAGGTTTGTTAAGCGGCGGGTGGCACAGAGTGGCGTGCAACAAGCGCTACATCATCTGGTTCTACGTGCTGAACTTGGTTTTGGCGTGCCTGGGCGCGGCATCGTTTAGCAATCAGGCGCACGACTATCTGGATCACAGCTTGCTGTCCGAACGGTTGGTGCATGGTTTTGACGTCGGGGTAGTGGTCGAGATGTTTGCGCAGCCTGAATTTGGTCCGACCCATGCTTCCAGAGTCGCGGGGTTGCACTTTGCTTTGCTGTTCTTTATCGCGACTGCGCTGTTCCTGCCCGGAGTTCTACAAGGCTACGCCTCGACCTACCGCCTGCCGCGGGAGGATTTTTTCCGTGCCTGCGGAAGAAACTTGTGGCGATTTATCCGGCTGATGATTGTGGCTGGCATCGTGATGGGAGCGGTGGCTGGCCCTCTGTTCGGCCTGCACGGCGTGCTGGTGCGGCAAGCCGCCGAGAGCACGAACGAGTTACTTCTGCCCGAAGTGCGATTTGCCGGCTTGGCCGTGATCTTTCTGGTGATGACGACGTTGCGTATCTGGTTTGATCTGGCGGAGACAGATATCGTGCTCAGCGATCAACCGGCCGTGCGAAAATCAATCGGCCTTGGCCTGCGGCATACCTGGCGGAACTTGGGACGGCTGCTGGGATGTTACGTCGTCACCACGATTGTGGCGGCGATTGTACTGGTGTTTGGCCTGTGGGTGTGGGTGAAGTTTGTTCCGCCAGCCAGCGTGGGCGGGGCCATCGTGGTTAGCCAGTTGATACTGCTGTTGCTCTTAATTCCCCGCTTCTGGCAACGCGGCATCGCGGTCAGCTACTACCTGCAGAATATGGTCGAGCCAGTCTCGGTCCAGCCCTTCACGCCTGCGCCAGTTGTTGCGCCAGTGGTGAGTGATCTGCCGGCGACTGTGATCCCGAGCACACCGCCGGAGACGCTAGGGGCATAGCATAGCAGGCAGAGAGAATCTGCCGCTCGCGCGGTTTCGATCCGCTCAAAAATTTCAGAGTCGAGTGAGAGCCGCCATGCCACGTACCATCGTCGAACCTTTCCGTATCAAGAGCGTCGAGCCCATTCAATGGACGACGCGGCCGCAACGCGAGCAACTGCTGCGGGCTGCGTTTTACAACCTGTTTCTTCTTCCGGCCGCCGATGTTCTGATCGATCTGCTTACCGACTCCGGAACCGGCGCCATGTCCACTCATCAGTGGGCGGCGATGATGGAGGGCGACGAGAGTTACGCCGGCAGCCGCAGCTTCGACCGCTTCCGCGATTCGGTTCAGGATATCTTTGGTTACAAGCACGTCATTCCCACCCACCAGGGCCGCGCCGCCGAGCGTATTTTGTTCAGCGTAATGTGCAAGAAGGGCGACGTTGTCCCCAACAACACGCATTTCGATACCACCCGAGCCAACGTTGAATTCGTAGGCGCCGAGGCTTGCGATCTGGTGATTGCCGAGGGCCGCCAGCCCAGCTTGCAGCATCCTTTCAAAGGCAACATGGACGTGGACGCCCTCGAGACTTTGATCCGGAGCGTAGGCCGCCAGCGCGTGCCTCTGGTCATGCTGACGGTGACCAACAACTCCGGCGGCGGACAGCCGGTCTCGATGGAGAACGTGAAAGCGGTGAGCGCAGTTTGCCGGAAGCATCGCATTCCTCTTTATTTCGACGCCTGCCGTTTCGCCGAGAATTCCTACTTTATCAAGACGCGGGAGCGCGGCTACGAATCGAAGACTCCAAAGGAAATCGCGCAGGAAATGTTTTCCTACGGCGACGGATGCACCATGTCGGCTAAGAAAGATGGCATGGCCAACATCGGCGGGTTCCTGTGTACCAATGACGACATACTGGCGCAGCAAGAAAAGAATTTGCTGATTCTGACCGAGGGCTATCCGACGTACGGCGGTCTTGCGGGACGCGATCTGGAGGCCATTGCGGTGGGCGTGCAGGAAGCGCTGCACGAGGATTACCTCGAATACCGCATCGCTTCCACTGCCTATCTGGGGAATCACATCGCCGAGCATGGCGTGCCTATTGTGCAACCGCCCGGAGGCCATGCCATCTACATTGATTCGCGCGCCTTCTTGCCGCGCGTTCCGCCCCATTGTTTTCCCGCAGTCGCACTGGCCAATGAACTTTACCTCGAGGGTGGAATCCGTTCGGTGGAAATTGGCACGTTGATGTTCGGAGCAGCGGCGACGATGGACCTGGTTCGGCTCGCGATCCCCCGCCGCGTGTACACGCAGAGTCATATCGACTACGTGGTGGAAGTGATTCTTGCGGTATGGGAAAAGCGCGCTGGGATTCAGGGAATGAAGCTGAGCTACGAAGCCCCGTTCCTGCGCCACTTTACCGCGCGTCTGGAACCTGTGGAAGCGGCGGTGCCTGCACTCTGAGGCTGGCCCGGCAAAACGAGAGTTAAAGTAAGACGATGGTGATTCCGCGGTTGCCGCGGCCTAGGTCGGAATCGCTCTTGAGGTCGGAGTGCGACTGCAGAAGTTTCCAGGCGGTCTCATCTGACTTGGACCAGTTCTCGCCAAAGATGCAGCCGCGAATCTGGCCGTTCTGCGCCATCTCCAGTAAACGTTTTTGTACGGCGATGCGAATGTCGCCGCCCGCGCCGGTCGAGCCGTAACCGTGAATCAGCTTCAGCAGAGTTAGTTTTCCCTGGCGCGCTAGAGCCAGTTCGCGATCCAGGCGTTGCAGGGCTTCGTGAACTTGTGGCATGTCGGATTTGAGGTTTACGGTTTTGATGGCGCGTTCTCTGCTCCATCATAGTCGCAGGCTGTAGCGCCGGCGTCCCGCCGGCTGTCCTGAGCGTGTCCTCAGCTCTCATTTCAGCTTGGAGTCCGCCGCCTTCAAATCGCTGATCAGGCGTTGGAAGGCTTCCTGATAGGAGTCGTGGTTCTTCTAGTTGCTGAAGTCGGGGATGAAATATTCGCGAATCTCGCGGGCGGAATCTTTGCCGGTGTCGGCGTCGAAGCACTCCCAGTCGCGCAGGGCTCACAGCGGGTCCCTCGGCATTTCGACGTTCTCATCGCTCTCACTGCCCGCTCCCACGGCGCCCGTCGCATCACGACCAACCAGCCGACTTTGAGCTAGTCCGTGGGTATCGCCAGATCAAGCTTGAGGTGTGGTGAACTCGGCGCTTTCTGTAAATTTTCACCACAGAGTCACAGAGGAAATCCAAAACCCGCAAAATCACGAACAGCGTCAAAAACGACGGACAGGAGTGTCCGTCCCACACAGGCAGGCGCCCAACATGAATTTCTCTGTGTCTCTGTGACTCTGTGGTGAACTTACTGCTACCGCTTCCGGCCTCGGATGGCTTCTCTGGCTTCTTTATCCGCGGTGCGGCGGCGTTCGGTTTCGCGTTTGTCCCAGAGCTGCTTGCCTTTGGCTAGGGCTAGTTCAACCTTTACTTTGCCGTTCTTGAAGTACATACGGACGGGGATCAGGGTGAGGCCTTTTTGTTGCGTCTTGCCGATCAGCTTGCGGATTTCTTCTTTGTGCATCAACAGCTTGCGGGTGCGCAGCGGGGCGTGGTTGTGGATGTTGCCGTGCTCGTAGGGGCCGATGTGGGCGTTGAGGAGCCAGAGTTCGCCGTCTTTGACCAAGCCGTAGGAGTCTTTGAGGTTGGCGAGGCCGCCGCGGACGGATTTGGCCTCGGTTCCGGTGAGGACAACGCCGCACTCAAATTTTTCCAGCAAGAAGTAGTTATGTGAAGCGATCCTATTAACGGCGGCGTCGCGCTGGCCGGATGCCGTAGGCTCGCGGCGCGGGGCTTTCTCTTTGCTGGGCTTGGTTTCGTGGGTGGATTGGCGAGGCATGAGAATTGAGTGATCGGGCCATTGAGTGATTGAGTCATTGATTCCATCTGTCAATTACTCAAGGGCTTCTACCTCATCTTAGCAGCGGGAGTGAAAATCGGCTTCCAGCTTCCGTCGTCCGGAAGCCGAGAAGCGGGGCGGGAAGCCGATTTATCCGCAAGGACTACGACCAAAGAGTGTAACTGGCGTGCGGGCAATGAGATGGGGAGCGGGGAAACGCGATGCTATAATCGCTGCAAAAGCAATATTCCTGTGTGTCGCCCAGGCCGCCGGAAAGGCGCCGTAGGCGGTAGTGACTGCGTGTGATAACTGCTTGTCCGGCGAAGACTTCCGGCAAAGATTCTGAGACGAGGATTGACGAATGAAACGTCTGATGCCCGCGGCGGTTGCGCTGCTGGTTCTGGTTGCCATAGTGCCCGCCATCCCCGGCGACAAGGCTAAGGCTATTTACGCAAGAGGGCAGGACGCCGAGGCGCGGGAGCATTTTGAAGATGCTTACAATTTGTATAAGCAGGCTTACGACCTGAAGCCGAAGGATTTGCGCTACAAGTCGTCATACGAGCGTTTGCGGTTTAAGGCGGCGGCGACGATTGTCCATCAAGGGCAAAAACTTCGCGAGGATGGCAAACTGCAGGAGGCGCTGGCTGACTTTCAAAAGGCGGCGCTGATCGATCCGTCGCTGTTCATCGCGCAGCAGGAATTGAAGCGCACGTTGCAGATGATCAATGAGAAGGAAAATCCTCCGCCGCAGGCGGCGGGGCCTCCGGGCAGCTTGCGGCGCAAGATCAACGAAGCGGGTGGGCCGGTGGAGCTGGCGCCGATCTCGGTTGTGCCCATCACCGTAAAACTCACCGAGGATTCCAAGGTTATTTATCAGACGATCGGGCAGTTGGCCGGGATCAATGTGCTTTTCGATCCGGACTATACTTCGCGCCGGATCAAGGTCGAGCTGAATGGAGTAACGTTGGAAGACGCGCTGCAGATTACGGCGCTGGAATCGAAAACCTTTTGGCGTCCGGTGACCAGCAATACGATTTTTGTCGCCCAGGATAATCCCGCCAAGCGCAAGGAACTGGAACAGAGCGTTCTGAAGACGTTCTACCTGCAGAATCTTTCGCAGCCTACCGAGTTGCAGGATGTGGTGAACGCGATCCGCGCCGTGCTGGATGTGCAGCGGGTGCAGCAACTGCTTTCGCAGAATGCGCTGGTGGTTCGGGGAACTCCCGACCAGATCGCGCTGGCGGAAAAGCTGGTGGAGGATCTGGACAAGGCGCGTCCAGAGGTGATCGTCGACATTGCGGTGTTGCAGGTAAGTAAAGATAAGTCGCGCACGCTGGGATTGAGTCCGCCGACGAGCGCCACGGTCACGCTGCAGAGCAATATCAATACCACCACGACGACAACCAGTACCACGGGCACGACTACACCAACCAGCAGCGGTAGTACCGGGTTGGAGTTGAACACCCTAGGGAATTTAAACGCGACCGATTTTCAGGTGACGATTCCTTCCGCCAACCTGTCGGCGGTGATGGGCGATACCGATACAAAGATGTTGCAGAATCCGCAGGTGCGCGCACTCGATAACCAGAAGGCGACGCTCAAGATCGGCGAACGCGTGCCGGTGGCGACGGGATCGTTCCAGCCGGGAATCGGCGGCGTGGGCATTAATCCGCTGGTGAACACTCAGTTTCAATACTTGGATGTTGGCGTAAATATCGACGTAACCCCGCACGTACATGCCGACCGCGAAGTGACTTTGAAGATCACGATGGAAATTTCTTCCGTGGTGGGTCAGTCAAGTATCGGCGGCATCAGCCAACCGATCATTGGCCAGAAGAAGATCGAACACGAAATTCGCCTGAAGGATGGGGAATCGAGCTTGATTGGCGGGATTCTGGACGATTCTCAGACCAGGTCGCTGGCCGGCATTCCGGGATTAGCGCAGATTCCAATCCTTGGGTACTTGTTTGGGCAGAGGACGCAGGATCATTCGCAGGACGAAACAGTGTTTGCCATTACTCCGCACATTATTCGCGGAACGACTCTCAGCGAACTGAACCAGCGGGCAATTGACATTGGAACGGCGAACTCGATTGAACTGCGGCATCTTAGCCGTCCAGCTGCGCCCGCGAGCCCGGCGCCTGCGAATCAGACTCCCGCCACGCAACCGCCAGCAAGTCAAAATCCGAACCAGCAACCCAGTGCGGCTCCGGGAACGCAGGGAAGTGCGAACTTCCTGTTTGATCCGGGAGAGATTACGGTTGCGAAGGGAAATACTTTTGTGGTGAACCTGCTAATCTCCGGGGCGCAAAACGTGTATTCCGTGCCCGTGCAGTTGAACTACGATCCTGCCAAGCTGCAATTGGTAAACATTTCGAATGGAGGGTTTCTCTCCCAGGATGGGCAGGCCGTGGCGCTGGTGCATCGCGAAGAGGATAACACGGGAACGCTGCAAATCACGGCCACGCGGCCGCCGGGCGCGAGTGGAGTTTCCGGCCAGGGTGCGGTGGTCACGATGACATTTCAGGCGAAGGCCAGCGGACAGACTCCTCTGACCATCACGCGGGGCGGAGCGCGCGATCCCGGCCAGCAGGCCATTGCGGTGAATGGCGCGCAAGCCTCGGTAACCGTGCAGTGAAACGTTGTGAAGAGTAAGAGATGAAGCTAAGTAGATTTCGCCAGGCGCTGGGCACGAAACCCGAACGCGGGTTCACGCTCCTGGAACTGATTATTGCGACCACCATCCTATTGATTCTGTCGACGATGGCGGTGCCGATGGCGCGCCTCACCATCAAGCGCGAGAAGGAGCGGCGGCTGCGCGCCGATCTGTGGGAGATGCGCGACGCCATCGACCGCTACAAGATGGATGCCGACCGCAATGCTTTTCAGACCAAGGTGGACAGTCAAGGCTATCCGCCGGACCTGGAAACGCTGGTGAAGGGCGTGGATGTGCAGGGAAAAAAAGTGCGGTATCTGCGCAAGATTCCAATCGATCCCATGACCGGCACCACCGAGTGGGGCCTGCGTTCGATGCAGGACGACCCGGATTCCGACTCCTTCGGCGGGCAGAGCGTATTCGACGTTTACACCAAGTCGCGGGACGAGGCGCTGGACGGCACGAAGTATAAGGATTGGTAATGGCAAGCAGACTCAAAAGGCGCGGCAGTTCGGGCTTCACTCTGCTGGAGATGATGATCGTGATCAGCATTATGGTCATCCTGATGTCGATTGCGCTGCCCATTTATAACCAGTCGGTGGTGCGCTCGCGCGAAGCGGTAATGCGTCAGGATTTATTCGAGTTGCGTTCGCTTATTTCCCAATACACGCTGGACAAGCAGAAAGCGCCGCAGGGGTTGGATGACCTGGTCACTGCGGGCTATATCAAGGTCGTTCCCAAAGACCCAATGACCAATGAAGCGAACTGGGAAGTGGTGCAGGAAGACGTGCTGCTCGCTGTGGATCAGCAAGATCCGGGAATCAGCGATGTACATTCGGCATCGAGCGCGACTGGTAGCGACGGGACAGCCTATTCGACGTGGTGAGACCCACTCAGCGATCCTTCCACTCCGTGCAGCGTTGAACACTTCCCTACTCAGCAAGTAACATCTATTCATGCCCGTCGAAACGGAACTCACCCACGCTCCTGCCTCCATTCGCGCGCCGCGCGGCAACTCGATCACCTGTAAAGGCTGGCAGCAGGAAGCTGCCATGCGTATGCTCATGAACAATCTCGATGCGGACGTAGCTGAGCGTCCGCAGGACCTCGTCGTGTACGGCGGAACCGGCAGGGCGGCGCGGAGTTGGGAGGCTTACCATGCCATTGTCGCGTCCCTGAAAAAACTTGAGAACGACGAGACTCTGCTGGTGCAATCGGGCAAGCCGGTGGGAGTATTCAAGACGCACGATCATGCGCCGCGCGTACTCATCGCCAATTCGAACCTAGTAGGGCATTGGTCGAACTGGGAGAAGTTCAACGAACTGGAGCGCGCCGGGCTGATGATGTATGGCCAGATGACGGCGGGCTCGTGGATCTATATCGGGTCACAAGGAATCGTGCAGGGAACGTTCGAAACGTTTTCGGCGGCAGGCGAGAAACATTTCGGCGGAGACCTCGCGGGCAAACTGATCGTCTCCGGCGGCATGGGCGGGATGGGCGGAGCCCAGCCTCTGGCGGCCACAATGACCGGCGCGGCGTTTCTGGGGATTGACGTCGATCCGGAGCGCATCAAGAAGCGGCTGAAGACCGGCTATTGCGATTTCATGGTGAACACGCTCGATGAAGCTCTGCGCATTTTGAAGAATGCCGTGCGCAAGAAAGAGAACGTTTCGGTCGGGCTGGTGGGGAATTGCGCGGATGTGATTCCGGAGTTGGCTGCGCGCGGCGTCGTGCCTGACATTCTGACTGACCAGACTTCAGCGCACGATCCGCTGAATGGATATGTGCCGAACGGCATGACGCTCGCCGAGGCTGTCGAGTTACGGAAAAACGACCCCAAGGGATACCAGGAAAAATCGCTCGACGCCATCGCAGCGCACGTGGAAGGCATGTTGCGACTGCAGAAGATGGGATCGGTGACGTTCGACTACGGCAACAACATCCGCACGTTTGCGTTTCAGAACGGCGTGAAGAATGCTTATGATTTTCCTGGC
Organism: uncultured Acidobacteriaceae bacterium; assembly: GCA_963818865.1. Lineage (GTDB taxonomy): Bacteria > Acidobacteriota > Terriglobia > Terriglobales > Acidobacteriaceae > Sulfotelmatobacter. The sequence continues at coordinate 14,030 of CAWFTQ010000004.1, read as the reverse complement.
TTCGTGCCCGCTTATATTCGCCCGTTATTTTGTGAGGGGCGCGGGCCATTCCGCTGGGTGGCGCTGTCGGGCGAGGCGTCGGACATTCATGCTACGGACGATTTGGTTTTGGAATTGTTTCCCGAGAATCGAATTCTGCGGCGTTGGATTGATCTCGCCCGCAAGCGCATCAAGTTTCAGGGATTGCCGGCGCGTATCTGTTGGCTGGGATATGGCGAACGCGCGCAGTTCGGCCTGGCGATGAACGATCTGGTGAAGAAAGGGAAGATCAAGGCGCCGATCGTGATTGGCCGCGACCATCTTGATTGCGGATCGGTGGCGTCTCCGTTTCGTGAAACCGAAAGCATGAAAGACGGCTCGGACGCCGTTGCCGATTGGCCTCTGCTGAATGCGTTGCTGAACACGGCTGCGGGTGCGTCGTGGGTGTCGATTCACAACGGCGGTGGTGTGGGCATTGGCTACTCGCTGCACGCGGGGCAGGTCATAGTGGCTGACGGTACAGAGGCGATGGCCAAGCGCATCGAGCGCGTGCTGACGACGGATCCGGGGATGGGCGTGATTCGGCACGTGGACGCGGGGTATGAGGAGGCGAAGGCGTTCGCGAAGAAGACGGGCGTGAAGGTGCCGATGGGAAAGTAGTCATTGCATACGGTCGGAGGGGCATCCGATGAGAGCGGTTCAATGGTTTGTGTTCGGCGTCGTCGCGCTGCTGATTGCTTCGCATGCCTTCTCGCAGGAGCACAGCAAGAAGTCCTATCTGAACAAAGCCGTCATCTCCCAGAATGGCGATACGGTTCACATTTTCGCGAACGCTCCTCGCCCATTGGTACAGGTATTGGATGCCCTCGGAAAGAAATACTGGTGGAAAGTCAGTTACGAGGATCCGCGCTACACCTCCGACCTTGACCTCGTGGATGACATCGACCCTCAGTACCTCGAGGCTCATCCGGGCGCACGAGCTCCGATCCCTGGCGGCGGAGCATTCAGCGTCGACTTTCCGTCTGGCCCCACGCCGGGCAAGCCGCCGGAGGAATACTCAACCCTGCAAGCAGTTGTGGATGCGTACAACCACAGCGGCAATCCCGGCCGTTTTGAGCTTCGAAGGGATGACAAAGGGAACTTCGACGTGGTGGGCATTGCAGCTTACGACAAGAGCGGCGATCTTGTTCAGCAAGAACCATTGCTTGACGTGGCAATCACTTTCGTGCCGCAGGAGAGAAATGCGTGGGACGCGATTGACTTGATTCGTCAAGCATTGGCCCAGCGGACTGGTACACCAGTCGGCAACCTCTCGTGGCTAAACCAATTTATGAGACAGGTCACAGTGACGGTTGGAGGAAAGGGAGAGCCAGCGCGCACAGTGCTATGGCGTACCCTTTCTACCATATCCTCGAACGACGGTGACCTTAGGTGGCGGCTTTTCTACGATCCCCAATTGGCGCGATACTGGCTAAATGTGGAATAACAGGCAGTGTTGACGGACCTTCCCGCTAGCTTCAGCCCGCGCGTCTGCGCTCTCTGATGTACGCTCCCGGACGCATAATTGCAATTCCTTCGATCTTCTTGCCGAAGTAAGCTCGGAAAGGTCGAACATCACCCGTCAGCAAGTGGGTTGCTTGGGCTTCGATAGCCGCTAGGAAGATCGGCACGTCTCTCTCGGGCAGGAAGATTCCCGGAGGAAGGGACGTTTGTCCCGCTTCAAACAGTTGAAGCGATCTAGACAGCTCGGTTAGCCGCGTCCACTGATCTTCACCCGGGAGGTTGATCCTTGCTTCCTGTAATGCGTAGTGGGAACTACAAAGCGTCACGTACCTGAGTTTCCAGAGCGCGAGAAGCCGTGCGTCGATCTTGTACGCGGCAGAAAACAGAACGTTGGCGTCAAGAAACAGGCGATCCATTTATTCAGGTCGCAGATGTGGAATCGAATCCGGATCAAGGCCCAGCTTCCGAACCTCCTTCCGGGCCTGACGGTAGTCGGCTTCATCGACAGCGTTGGATAGTAGGAATTCGGCCTTACGCTGCGGAGTGTATCGTTCGACAGGGACAACCATGGCGGGACGAATAAGGATGCCGTCTTCCGTTTCTTCGGCGATGACGACGCTGCCCTCTTCAATGCCAAAGCGCTTGCGCAGTTTTGCGGGTACAACGATCGCACCTCGCTTCCCGACTCTTGCCGATTGCATAATTCCGATCCTCAGGTCTGAATGCCTGATTATACAGCATGCCTGACATTCAGGCAACTCCAGAGCACGCCTGCAACGAGCCAGCGCATCTTGACGGCTGCTAAACTGCTTGAGCGTGGCCTCATCCAGAAAATCGAGCAAGAACGTCGAACCCGCGCTGCTTTTGGCTAATGTCGGCCAGCTTTTCACGCTCCGGCCTGCCTCCGGCAAGCCCGGACCGCGCCGAGGTGCCGACCTAAGAGAACTTGGCGTCATCAAGAACGGCGCTGTCCTGTGCCTTGGCGGGAAGATTGTTTCCGTCGGCACGACCAAAGACGCCCAGCGCGATCCCTGGCTGAAGAAGAATCGCAAGGAAGTCATCGAGATCGATTGCGCGGGTAAAGTCGTCCTGCCCGGATTTGTCGACTCACACACGCATCCTGTTTTCGTCAGTCCCCGTCTGGTGGATTTTGAGAAGCGCATTGAGGGCGCTTCTTATGAAGAGATAGCTGCGGCCGGCGGTGGCATCCGATCTAGTTTGGAGGGCGTTCGCAGGGCAGGGAAGCGGGTTCTGGTCGAGAAAGTTTTGACTGTCCTGCGCGACATGGCGGCGCACGGCACCGCCACTGTTGAGGCCAAGTCGGGCTATGGGCTGACAGTTGAATCGGAACTGAAGTCGCTGGAAGCGATCCGCGACGCAGCTTCTCGCTGGCCGGGGACCGTTGTCGCTACTCTGCTCGGCGCGCACGTCGTCCCAAAGGAATTTCAGGGCCGCTCACCAAAATACGTTGAGGTCGTCTGTAAGGAGATGATTCCGCTGGCGGCGAAGCGGAAGCTGGCGCGGTTCGTCGATGTTTTCTGTGACCACGGGGCGTTTACCGCAGCGGAGACGGAACAGATTTTCGAGGCAGCCACGCAGCACGGGCTCAGCGTGCGGGCACACATGTGCCAGCTTTCGGAAACGCTGCTGCGGCCGTTTCTGCGGTTTAACCCGGCGTCATTCGATCATATGGATCATGTGAACGCGGATGACGTTGCCGAACTTGCCAGGCATGACACCGTCGCAACTCTGGTGCCGGGAGCGAATTACTTTCTGGGGATGAAGGAATATCCGCAGGCGCGCCAGTTGATTGACGCGGGCGTGCCGGTGGCGCTGGCGACAGATTACAACCCCGGGACTTCGCCGACCTTGAGTATGCCGATGGCGATGTCGCTGGCCTGCACCCACATGAAGATGTCGCCGGCGGAAGCGATAGCCGCGGCTACCATCAACGGGGCGTGGGCGCTGCGAGTGGCGGACCGGAAAGGCTCAATCGAAGCGGGGAAAGATGCCGATCTCGCAATATTTGCGGTTAGGGACTACCGCGAGATTTCTTACTGGTTCGGGGTGAACGGTTGTGAACTGACGATTATGAACGGAACGTTGGGCTATCCGCAATGAACTTTCACTGCGGCGCTTCCGTATATTAAAAGCAATGCCTGCGTCTTGCGGGCGCGCGGTTAAGCCCAGTCTTTCCATGAGTTGGTTTTGCTAAGAAATGATTTCACCGACTAATCTCCCGAGGAATTTTATGAAGCGAATTTTTGCGATACTCATTTTTGCGTCGGCGGCGCTCTCTCTGGCAAGGGCACAGCGCTTGCCCCAGGTAGCCACTCCAGAGAACTACAAACTCATCTTCACGCCCAACCTTGAGACGGCAACGTTCGAGGGTGATGAGACGATTTCCATCCGAGTGCTGAAGCCGACCTCGGAAATTATGCTGAACGCGGTGGACATCGATATCCACGAGGCGACGATTACCAGCGGCGGCACGACGCAAAAAGTTTCCGGAACCTGCGACAAAGAAAAGGAAGTGGTTCTGCTCACAGTGGAGAAGCCGCTGGCCGCCGGACCCGCAACCATCCACATCACCTACGCCGGCATTCTTAACGACGAGATGCGCGGCTTCTACCTGGGGAAAGACGATCAGGGACGCAAATACGCCGCCACGCAGTTCGAGGCGACAGACGCACGCCGCGCGTTTCCGTCGTTTGACGAGCCCGCATATAAGGCCACTTTCGATATCAGCGCCGTTGCCGACAAGGGGCAGCTCGCGATTTCGAATCAAAAGATTGCCTCCGATACGCCCGGCCCCGGCGACAAGCACACGGTGCGCTTCGCCACTACCGTCAAGATGTCGTCCTATCTGGCGGCGCTGGTGGTCGGTAACTTCGAATACATCCAAGGCGAGGCAGACGGAATTCCGATCCGCGTCTACAGCACTCCTGGAAAAAAGGAGATGGGAAAGTTTGCCTTGGAAGCCGCCGAGCATGTTCTCAGTTACTACGACAAATATTTCAGCATCAAGTATCCGTATGGAAAACTCGATTTGATCGGCCTGCCGGATTTCTCCGCGGGCGCGATGGAGAACACAGGCTGCATCACATTCCGCGAAGTGATTTTACTGATCGACGAGAAACAGGGTTCTTCCGGATTGAAGAAGGAAATCGCATCGGTGATTGCCCATGAGATGGCTCATCAGTGGTTCGGCGACCTGGTGACGATGAAGTGGTGGGACGACGTTTGGTTCAACGAAGGTTTTGCCACATGGATGTCGAGCAAGCCGATCGAGGCATGGAAACCGGAATGGAATTTCAACCTGGATGACGTGAGCCAGACGGACGACACTCTGAATACGGATTCGCTGGCCAACACGCGTCCGATTCACCAGGCTGCGGAAACGCCGGCGCAGATTACAGAACTGTTCGACGGCATCGCTTACGGCAAGGCTGCAGCAGTTTTAAGAATGCTGGAGTCTTACCTGGGCGAAGAGACTTTCCGTGCGGGTGTCAACGCATACATCGAGCAACATCAATATGCAAACGCGACCGCCGCCGACTTCTGGGACGCGCAGACCAGAACGTCGAAAAAGCCGGTTGACCAGATCATGCCCACGTTTGTGAATCAGGCGGGCGTTCCGATTATCGATGTGAAATTACAATGTTCCGGCAACTCGACCACAGTAAACCTGAATCAGCGCCGTTACTACTATGACCGGCAGAAGTTCCAGGCGGCGAATGATGAGCTGTGGCAAGTTCCGCTGTGCCTGAAGTCGTCCGCAGCTGCGGCTGAAACATGCGAACTGCTCACGAAAAAACAAGAGACAGTCACGCTGGCGGGCTGTTCGACCTGGGTTTTAGGCAATGCCGGCGCCACCGGTTATTACCGCGTGGGCTACCAACCGGATACGGTACGGGCGCTGGCGAGGGATGCTGAGAGCAAGCTTTCTCCCGCCGAACGCATCGCCTTGTTGACCGACATCTGGGCCTCGGTACGAGTGGGCCGCGAACCGGTTGGCGATTATCTCGCTTTGACAAAGGGTCTCGGCGGCGACCGCAATCGCGCGGTTGTTGAAGATATTTTGGCGCGGCTGGACTACATTGGCCGGTATCTGGTGACAGATAGTGACCGCGAATCCTATCGCCTGTGGCTGCGTGAGTACCTGACGCCCATCCTCAAGGATGTGGGTTGGGAATCCAAGCCGGGCGAGAGCGACGAGCAGAAAATGCTGCGGGCCGACGTGTTCACGGCTCTGGGCTACGACGCCCGCGATCCCGAAGTGCTGGCGCAGGCCAATAAGCTCGCAGGGCAGGCTCTGGAAAATCCCGCATCGGTCGATCGTGAACTGGTGCGCAGCGCCTTGCACGTAGTGGCGTTAACTGGCGATCAAGCGTTCTATGACAAGTTGATGGCCGCGCTGAAAAGTCCCAAATCGCCGGAGGAGTACTACCTTACCTTATATACTTTGGCTCGGTTCGACGATCCGAAGCTTCTGCAACGGACTCTCGATTACGCTATTTCGCCGGAAGTCCGTTCCCAAGACGCGCTGGGCCTGATCCGCAGAGTGATGCACAATCCGGCCGGAGAAAAATTGGCATGGGATTTTGTTCGCCAACACTGGACTGCGGTCGAGAAGTCAGGCGGCCCATTTGCCAGCGCCGAAGTTGTAGGCGCGACCGATTCGTTCTGCGATGCGAACCTGCGCGATCAGGTCGTGGACTTTTATGCCGCTCACAAAATCGAAGGGGCGGAATGGACCTACCGGCAGTCCATCGAGCACATCAACAACTGCGTCGATCTGAAGTCGCAACAAGAGCCGCAACTTGCGTCGTGGCTGGGACAGCACGATTCTTCGGCGGGAGGACAGTAGGCCGCATAGCTAGCCGTTCGCCGCACCGCTGCATGACCAACGGGTGGGCCAGCCTGAACTGGCCCACTCCCCCAGCCTCGAATGCTTTCATTTCCGACTCATGTGAAATCGTCAACCGCCTGATGGGTCTTGATAGAAGCCGAGCTTTGCTATAATCAACAACGTTCCGCACGCATTCGGCATTGAGCTGTTTTCCGGTTGGCAATCCCACGACAATCGGCGTGAAGCGAACAATCCTCGTGGCCCGCGATGTGTGCGCGGGTCTCGAAACGTGGCCAGGTAGCTCAGGTGGTAGAGCGCAGCCCTGAAAAGGCTGGCGTCGGCGGTTCAACTCCGTCCCTGGCCACCATCATTCTAAAGAACTTAGCAGCAGCCAGAAAGCTCAGATTTCAGTCGCGCGAACTATACGCGAACATCGGACAGGATGTTCGCCGTGTCGCAGGTCGTTGTTGCTTCCAACACCCTTGGTTGATCCAGCAGTTTCCACATCTCCCGCGCCGTGCTTCCGGTCCGAGCGATGTGCTGCCTTGCCAGCTTCGCATAACGTTCGGTCATCTTGATGTTCGAGTGGCCCAGGATTTTCGCAAGCTCGTAAAGATCGCCGCCGTTCATCATGTACCAGGATGCAAAAGTGTGACGCAGATCGTGGAACCGAAAATCTTCAATGCCCGCCCTTTCAAGCAGGTCCTCGAAACTTCCTTCCACCCGCTGCCGTCCGCTTACAGCACCCTGTTTCGGCGGAAAAATCCGATCCTCACCAATCACTGCGGGATAGCGCCGCAGCTCGCCGGCCAGTTCGGGAAGCATCGGGACATAACGCATCTTGCCGCCCTTCAGCTTGGCCCGCACTGCCAAGAGGCCCTCGCCATACATCACGTCCGACCATCTGAGGCCAAAGACCTCCGCCACCCGCATTCCCGTCGTGACGGCGATAAGAACGATCAGCCTTAGACGACAAAACGTCTTGTTAATGGCTTTCGTACCCTTCTGACACATCTTTTCGTCAAGCGCCAGCTTCAGGTTTCGCAGCTCGTCTTCCGACAAGTAGCGATCCCTCTGATCGTCCGGTCGCGTCACTTCGACCTGATCCGCAGGGTTTCGGTCGATGCCGGTTTCTTTGGACCAGATTGTGGACGCTTTCTCCATCATGTGGTGCATGACGTTGAAATGCCGAACGGCCGTTCCCGGCGACAGTTCGTGGATTGCCGTCAGTTTTTCGTACCAGCGACCGACCGCGTTACCGTCGATCTCGCGCACGAACAACCGGCCCAGTTCCACCCGGATGCCCTCAAGCACGCTTTTCTCCCGGCTCGCCGAACGCTTTTTCATGCCGTAATGCGTTCGGTACCGATCAATCAGCACTGTCATCCGAAAATTAACCTCCCGCTTGACATCGAGATGCCGGTTTTCATCGCGCGCCGACATCTTCTTTCGTTCGATTTTCTTGGCGAGTTCATGCGCGCCGCGAACACGGACGCTTTTGTTCCGTCCTCCTTCCCTCCAACGGACTTCAAACACTCCTTCGCACTTCCTGTGAATGGACACTCTAGCTTCTCCTTTCAGTCTATGGTTTCGATTGTGTGCTGCTCGATGAAGCGCCCCAGCGCTTCTACATCGAACCGCAACGCTCGACCAACCTTGACGCAGGGAACCTCCCGCAACCTGGCCTTCTTGTAGACAGTGTCCACTTCGAGCCCCAGGTATTGGGCGGCCTCCCTGACATTCAGGAGCCGCCTACCGATTAGTTCATTTAATACCACCGTGGCTGGTTCTTTGTGAAGCATTGTTTTCACCTCAGCCGTCAGCTTTCAGGTGACGGACGGTTCCTCCAAGCGGAACGGGCTGGTGAGGTATAGAGAAAAAACCGGTACGAGACCGGCGATGTTAACCAATTTGATTCATTCCTGCATCCGTGTCCAATAACTTTTCGGATTGAGTTCATTCCTGCAGGTTATTAAAGACAGCCCGAGCCCGATTCGTCACAGCCATTCTCGTTGACAAAGCCACTTCACGGATGGAGAAGTTATTGAATAGGCGGGGCTTACAGAAAGAGAAATCATTCGCCAAGAACACCTGAGATTGGTTGACGCAGCGGTAGCACTCGCCATCTTGCGGTGCTTTTCAGAACAATCGCCGCAACTTGCCCGGAGCTATGTGGGTAATCGAAGGTTGTACAAGCGACCACGGGTTACGTCCTTTGTTGCAAGGTCAATAGGGCATTTCTCATGCCGACCTTCGACAACAAGTTCCAGGTCGAATCACTCTACCTCTCGGACTCATAACCCCCAGGAATGAACTCAATCCGAAAAGTTATTGGACAGCGTGATTCAGTGCGGTTACGTTTGCGCTAATAGCAGCCGCTTTTAAGCCCCTGCCGGAGGTGCATATGCCACGTTGGTCCCAAATTTGTCTCATCCGTCAAATCCAGCCGCTTCTTCGGTCGAAATGCGTCTGCCCAACCGCCGTTGTGCTTGCCCTACTCTTTCTCGTGCCTATGGCCGCGATGGCACAGGGTTCGCCCTTCGACACCGGCTTTAACGCCATACAAGCCCTTTTCACTGGCACGATCGCGAAGGTTGCAAGTCTGGTTGCAATTGTGATCGGCGGCTATGGATTCGCGCACGGCGAACCCGGCGCTAAGAAGGCGCTGGCCGGGGTTGCTGCCGGAACGGGCATTGCGGTACTTGCGGTGAATGTTCTGAGTTGGCTCTGGGGCGTATAGCGCCCATCCCAGCCACCGTCAACCCGCGCTTAGAAACGAGGGCGTTATGCCAGACAAACCACAGCAGAAGCATCGCACAAATCGAGTCTTCAAGAGCCTGCACAAGCCGCTCACCTATTTGGGCGTCGAACGGACGCTGTTCTACTTCGTATGCGTCGGCGCGGTAGGGGCCTTCAATCTCTTCAATTCCATACTCGCAGGCATCGCCGTCTTCATTGGCGGCTTTGCTTTCGGCCATTGGGTAACGAACAGCGATCCGGCATTCCTCCGCATCCTCGCAAAGTCCGAACGGTACAAGCTGCACTATGACGCCGCGAAGCAGCAAGTTCCCCGCGTGGAGGTAGTGTGATGCTGCGTCTCGATAAAGTCATCAAGCCGTGGAAAGAGAGTGCGGCGCTGAACGACCACATCAACCTCTATGGCTTCTGGAACGAGACGGCCTTCCTTACCAAAGGCGGCGATCTAGGCATGGTTCTCACTGTCCCCGGTGTGGATTACGAAAGCCTCGACCGTTCGCAACAGGAGTACGCAGTGAAGCGGTTGGAGGCGGCGCTGAAAGCCTTTGGCCCAGGCTTCCATGTTTACCAATACCTCTTCAAATCCAACCGCCCCGACATACCGTTCGCAACATATGATGATCCCATTGTCGAAGCTGCGATCGACCAGCGGCGAAAGTTCTTTGAAGCAAAGCGCGACCATCTTTATCAAGTTGAAATCTTCTACTGCATCCTGCTCGAAGGGGCCAGGTCGAAGACAGGCGTCGGCACGGCGCTAGCTCGCCTGTTACGCGATCCAGAGGGCGCGATTGCCGAACTCAAATCGCAGTTCACCAACGACAGCATGAAGAAGTTGTTGCGGACGCATATCGAGCGCGATCTTCAACGGCTCGACCAGCACGTGCAGGCATTCGCTCGGCAGCTTGCGGATTTCATGCAAATCGAGGTCTTGAATCGGCAGGGGCAATTCACGTTTTTCCGCCGCTTGCTGAATTATGACGACTGGCGTGTTGCCGGGAGGCCACAGTCCACGCAGTTTCTCGACTATCAGGTGGTCAACTCCGACATCGAAGCGGAACGCGATCATCTCCGCGTCGGCGATCACATCGTCCGCGTGCTGACCCTGAAAGAAGCCATCACAGAGACGCGTCCCCTCGTGCTCGATGCGCTGCTGAAGATCCCGGCCAACTTCTACGTGGTCACGGAGTGGACGCTGCTCCCCGCAGATAAGGCCCGCAAGGAAGTGAACAAACGCCGCCGCCACTTCAATATGTCAAAGACGGGATTCGTCTCGCAGATGGGCAACGATGCCACGAAGACGAACCCGCGCGATGTGCTGGTGGACGAATCCAAGCAGGCTGACATCGAAAATCTTGGCGATTGCCTGCGAGCTCTCGGCGACGGTCAATCGCTGGGAGATTTCTCGCTCACGATTGTGCTGTATGGCCGGTCACGAATGGAACTCGATCAGCTCGTGGCCGAGTTTACTGGCGTCTTCACCAACGCGGACGGCAATCTGTTTGCCGAAACCTACAACCAGCTGAACGCCTATTTCGCCACCGTACCGGGCAACTACGCGCTCAACCTCCGCCAACTGTATCTGCTGAACACGAATTACGCCGACCTGTCTTTTCTGTTTACGATCCTGCCGGGCGAAAAGACCAACCCACATCTCGGCACTGAGTATCTGGCCGTGCTCGAAACTGACAACAGCACGCCCTACTATCTCAACCTGCATACCGGCGACGTTGCCCACACGCTGATTCTCGGGATGAGCGGGAGTGGCAAGACGACGCTTTTGCGGATACTCGCCAACTCAATTCCGGACAGTGAACGCATCCTCGTTATCGAAGACACCCCCGAGCTTCAGATCCGGAAGCCGAACATAGTTGCAGCCGGATCCCAGACTAGTACTTTCAAGACCAACGTGTCTTTCGACGACTTATTGAAGGACACGCTTCGCTTCAGACCCGACCGGATCATTCTCGGCGAAGTGCGCGGAATCGAGGCGCGAACGCTGCTCGATTCCTTCAACACTGGCCATGCGGGATCGCTCGCGACGATTCATGCCAACTCGGCAGCGAAAGCCCTCACGCGCTTCGCCAATCTGGTCATGCGTAGCCACGCGCAGACCACCTTCTCTGATACCGAAGCGGAGATCGGAGAAGCCCTTGATTTCGTCGTCCATGTCGAGCGGCAAGATGGCCGCCGCATTGTCCGCGAAGTCCTGGCCCTTCGGGGATACGACCGCGACGCGAAACGCTTCCTGTTCGAACCCGTATTCGAGGTGCAACATGCCGCAGCGTAGAACGCAAAACGCAACGAGTAAGCGCACCAATTCCGAAGACGATTGGGCCTGGGTTCTGCACGAACTTGCCAACGGAAAGGACCCCGAGAAGCTGACCCGATCGCTAGCCTCGCGGCGCGCCGCCAACCCCCGTCCCCTTTTTTACGCTCAGCGGACGGTCGATCTCGCATCCGCCAGACTTTGGCTTATCCAAGGTCTCCGGATGGACCACATTGTCACGATGCTTGTAGCCCGGCGGCGCAGAGAGATTCCGGGCGAACTTTGCTCCGCTCGCGCGCACGAGATTGCGCAAACCGCACAGCAGATGATTACCGAGAGGATTTATGACCTCTTAAATCCAACGCCTACAAGGAGAACGAATATGCCACTACTTGAGATCAACCAGATCCGCCACATCTGTGCTTCTGTTCGGCTCGATGAGTTCACCGCCGCGCAGGTCGATCAGTATGCCGCCTTCATCCACGCATCCGCGGACGATGTTGTGGACAAGGCGCTCAACTATGTCTTCTCAAAGGACCGCGACTTCCAGGACTTCCTGAAGACGCCACACGCCAAGCAGGTTGCCCCCGCTTTGCGTGTGCGAAAAGGCCCGAGCAATGGTGCGACGGAGCAGCCGACAAAGAAGCTTGCAGCCGGGGTGGAGTCCACGGCTTCTGTGCGCGCAGTGAAGGCATGATCGTCCATTCAATTTCGTGGTGGTGCAAGAACGGTGCTTCGCACCGGAAGAATTTTGACACTCCACCCCTGATAGGGTCGTGCAGGTATACCACGGTAAACGTGCACATAACGGAACACTTATGAAATGCGGGTATACGTCGGTATACCGCACTGCAGGCACTCCAGATGCCCTTACTTGCCCAACATAACGACTCGCAAAGAACACAGAGGAAGACTGTTTTCCGGAATGCAACGGTATGCCTCAAGTTGACTCAACAAGAGGTTCAGCTCCTCGATCAGATCGCGACTGCAAAAGGCATGGCACGGAGCGAATGGATGCGGGATGTAATCCTCCGGGAGCTGCGCGGAGACTCGGCCAACGATCCATCTCTCGCGGAGATTCTTGGGGTTCGCTTGCTCCTGGTAAACGTGTTGCGGCCTCTGGCCGCAGGCCAGAGACTCACGCCGGAGGCGTTCGACAAACTGCTCGACGAAATCAGCGAGGCCAAGCACGCCCTCGCTGGAAAGCTGGCCGCTTCCGCAGGAAGGAAATAGCGATGGCAATGACAAAGTGGGGACGCAAGGAATCCATCATCTGGCCGCCGCACAGCCCGATTTACACGTACGGGGCGGTATTCATGGCGCTCGTTCTTACCGGACTTTTTCTTTACTGTCGGTTCACCTTCGGCAACAGCCCCCTACAGAGGTTCTACACGCCCACCTACATCCGATCGAGCGTTGCAGGAGCAATCGGAACGAGCCGCCGAGACAACTACCGGATGCTCATGGTGGGCGCTCGCGGAATTCAACCGCGTCTGGCGACGAACACCGACGTGACGGACGGCACGACGCCGCAACCGGGCGGCAAGCCCATCCCGCTCGCGCTCTCGCAGCCCGCCTTCCAGCGCGGCTATACGATCCTTTACCTAGGACCGGAGCAGAGATATATCGACGCGTCCTTGAGTGCCTATCTCAGGAGTGCGGTTTACGGTAGCGATGGCCTTTTCGATCTCTACAAGCTCCCGCTGCTTTTCGGTCTGCTATCACTGGTCATCCAGCTCCCGTTTTCCATCGCCAAGGACGTTCGACGACGCAAGGCGCTGAGATACGGACGACGACTGAAAGGCCCCGAGATGATGACTCCGAGGGAGTTCAACGACAGGGTCGCAGGGGATGGCATAGGCATTAAGACCAACGAAATGAAGACAATGATCCGCATACCGCAGCGGGCGGAGGCCCAGCACATGCAGATCATCGGAGATACCGGAGCGGGCAAGACTATGATCATGCTCCAAATTCTTCGGCAGATAAAACATCGTGGCGATTCCGCGATCGTCTACGACCCCGCACGGGAGTTCGTCAAACGCTTTTACGACCCGAAAAACGGCGACGTTATCCTGAATCCGCTCGATAAGCGGTGTCCCTACTGGGGGCCCTCTGAAGAACTCCGCCGACGCTCCGAGGCGAAGGCTCTGGCGGTGTCCCTCTTCCAGCCGCCGCAGGACAAGAAGGGTGAATTTTTCATCGAGTCCCCGCAGAAGATCTTCGCCTTCCTGATGGCCTATGGCCCGACGCCAGAGGAGTTGGTGAAGTGGATGTCGGACCCGCAGGAGATCGACCGAAGGCTGAAAGGAACAGAGCATGCTCACCTAATTGACCCGAGGGCGCACCAACAGCGTGCTGGAGTTCTTGGCTCGCTTGGACTCGTCGCCGACAGCCTCCGCCTCTTGCCGAACAAGGGCGACGGGAATGGCGAGTGGTCGGCCACAGAGTGGGCCGAGACGCGGCAGGGCTGGATCTTCATTACTTCACTCCCGGCAGAACGTGAGGCACTTCGACCGCTTCAAAGTCTATGGATCGACCTGCTCGTCTTGCGTCTGCTAAACGAGCCGAAGGAGGGCCAGAAGCGGGCATGGTTCGTGATCGACGAGTTGGCGAGTTTGCAGAAGCTCCCCCAGCTCCATACCGCCATTACAGAAAATCGAAAGAGCAACA
>CAWFTQ010000003.1:0-1764514 GCA_963818865.1 uncultured Acidobacteriaceae bacterium | reverse complement strand
CTCGGACTTGGCTGCAAGAACAAGAAGGAGAATTGAACCGTGAAAACTGAGACACTCACTCCGGAATTGCTCGATAAAAAGCCCGAAGCATCGCACAAAAAAGAGTTAAGTCTGAGAACGACCAAGAAAACCAACACACTCACTCCCGAACTGCTCCACAAGATGAATGCCTATTGGCGCGCCGCCAACTATCTGTCGGTCGGCCAAATTTATCTCTACGACAATCCGCTGCTGAAAGCAGCCGCTGAAATTGTCACACGTCAAGCCGCTGGTAGTCGGACACTGGGGCACAACGCCGGGCCAGAACTTCATCTACGTGCATCTCAACCGGGTTATCAAGAAGTATGACCTCGATATGTTCTACATTGCCGGCCCCGGGCACGGCGGCCCCGCGCTCGTGGGCAACGTCTACCTCGAAGGTACTTACAGCGAGATCTATCCGAACATCAGCCAGGACGAAGCTGGAATGAAGAAACTGTTCAAGCAATTCTCGTTTCCCGGCGGGATTTCCAGCCATGTTGCGCCGACGACCCCGGGGTCGATTCACGAAGGTGGCGAGCTCGGATACTCGCTCAGTCATGCCTTCGGAGCGGCGTTCGACAATCCCGATCTCATCGTTGCTTGCGTCATTGGCGACGGCGAAGCGGAAACGGGTCCCTTGGCGACCTCATGGCAGTCCAATAAGCTTCTCGACCCAATTAGCGACGGAGCCGTACTGCCGATCCTGCACCTCAATGGCTACAAGATCAGCAATCCAACCGTTCTGGCCCGCATCGAGCATGAAGAATTGGAGCAATTTCTCCGGGGCTGCGGCTGGACGCCCCACTTTGTCGAAGGCGATGAGCCGGAAAAGATGCATGAACTCATGGCCACCACTTTGGAAAAGGCCATCGAGGATATCCGGCAAATCCAAAAGAATGCGCGGGCCAAGAACGACACCACTCGGCCGCGCTGGCCCATGATTGTCCTGAAGTCACCGAAGGGCTGGACGGGACCGAAATTCGTCGATGGTCTGGAAATTGAGGGAACCTTCAGAGCGCACCAGGTGCCGCTCCTCGTGGATTCCGAGCATCCCGATCATGTCAAGCAACTGGAGAGCTGGATGAAAAGCTACAAAGCCGAGGAACTGTTCGATGAAAATGGGCGACTCATCCCCGAATTGGCCGATCTGGCGCCGAAGGGCGACCGGCGAATGGGCGCCAATCCACACACCAACGGTGGAATTTTGCTGCGCGACCTGCGCATGCCGGACTTCCACGTCCACGCGGTGAATGTGCCTTCGCCTGGCGCCGTTGACGGCCAAGATACGCTCGTCCTGGGTAAGTTCCTGCGTGATGTGGCCAAACTGAATCAGGATCAGCACAATTTTCGTGTCTTCGGTCCCGACGAAACACTCTCGAATCTTCTGGGGGCCGTTTTTGAAGTCACCAACCGTCAGTGGGACGCCCGGGAAGTAAAAAATGACGAATTCCTCGCGCCCGCCGGCCGCGTGCTGGACTCGATGCTCAGCGAACACCAGTGCGAGGGTTGGTTGGAAGGATATCTTCTGACCGGGCGGCACGGGCTGTTTAACAGTTATGAGGCCTTCATTCGCATTGTCGACTCGATGTTCAGCCAGCACGCCAAGTGGCTGAAGGTAACCTTGGAACTCCCGTGGCGTCGGAAGATCGCGTCCCTGAATTATCTGCTCGCCTCCCACGTCTGGCAGCAGGATCACAACGGCTTTACGCATCAGGATCCCGGCTTCCTTGACCACGTCATCAACAAGAAGGCTGATATCGTGCGCGTTTACCTTCCGCCTGACGCCAACTGCCTGTTGTCGGTTTTTGACCACTGCTTACGCAGCCGGCACTATGTGAACGTGGTGGTTGCAGGCAAGCACGCTCTCCCGCAATGGCTAACCATGGACGCCGCGGTCGTGCATTGCACGGAAGGAATTGGCATCTGGCAATGGGCCAGCAACGACCAGGGCGCCGAGCCGGACGTCGTAATGGCCTGCTGCGGCGACACGCCCACGCTGGAGATTTTGGCGGCCGTTTCCATCCTTCGCCAGCATTTGCCCGATCTGAAAATCCGGGTGATTAATGTCGTTGATCTCATGAAGCTGCAGTCTTCGAGTGAGCACCCGCACGGGCTCAATGAAACAGATTACGATTCGCTTTTCACCAAAGATAAACACATCATCTTCGGCTTTCATGGATATCCATGGCTCGTCCACCGGCTCACCTACCGCCGGACCAACCGAAACCTTCACGTGCGGGGTTACAAGGAAGAGGGCACCATCACGACTGCTTTTGACATCAGGGTGCAGAACGACTTGGACCGGTTTCATCTGGTACAAGACGTGGTGGATCGGCTACCGCACCTTGGCACTAAGGGCGCCTACCTGAAGCAGCAGATGCAGGACAAGCTCATCGAGCACAAGCACTACATCGACCAACACGGCCAGGACATGCCGGAAATTCGGAACTGGAAATGGAGTCAAGACGGAATGCAAAAGGGAAACCGCTAGGGGAGGATGAGCGAGCGCCTGAACCAAACTGACGGAGGATGAGCGGAGAGAGCATTCCCCAACTCGCGGGGCTGCTCATAGCAAAGACAGGAAGGGATATTCATTATGAAAGCCATTGCCGAACAGACCGAAGCAAAACTGAAGAGTCCTGAATCTAAGTCGGGATCCAAGCCCGATTCCAAGGACGATCTGAAATCCCTGCCGATGCCGGAAGTGGAGAAACAGTTGGGATCTTCTCCGAAAGGCCTGAGTCAAGCCGAGGCCGAGAAACGGCTGGCGCAATACGGGCCGAACGAGATCGCGGAAAAGAAAACCAACGTATTCCTCAAGTTCCTCAGCTATTTCTGGGGTCCCATCCCGTGGATGATCGAAGCGGCGGTGATTCTGTCGGGGGTGGTTAGACACTGGCTGGATTTCTTCATCATTCTCTTTTTGCTTTTTTCCAACGCTATGATCGCATTTTGGGAGGAGCATCAGGCGGGCAACGAAATTGCCGCGCTGAAAGCCAAGCTGGCGAAAATTGCGCGCGTCCTCCGAGACGGAAAGTGGGCTACCCCGGAGGTGTCTGAACTGGTGCCCGGCGACGTCATCCGCCTGCGACTGGGGGACATCGTGCCGGCGGATGCGCGTGTGTTGGCGGGTGATCCGGTGCAGGTAGATCAGTCCGCGCTAACCGGTGAATCTTTGCCCGTGACGCGCAAGCCTGGCGAGGCAGTGTTTTCAGGATCGATTATCAAGCGGGGCGAAACCGACGCGATGGTATACGCCACCGGCGCCAACACCTACTTCGGCAAGACTGCGGAATTGGTGGAGAGTGCGCATACCGTGAGCCATTTCCAGCGTGCCGTGCTGAAGATTGGCGATTACCTGATCATTCTCGCAGTGGCTCTGGTGGCGATGATTGTTACCTTCGCGCTCTTCCGTCACGATCCCCTCCTCGACACGTTGGAGTTTGCCTTGGTGCTTCTGGTGGCCGCGATCCCTGTCGCCATGCCCACAGTGCTGTCCGTGACCATGGCGGTCGGAGCGCGTCTGCTAGCGAAAAAAGAAGCGATTGTGACCAAACTGTCGGCAATCGAGGAACTGGCTGGCGTGGATGTGCTGTGCTCGGACAAGACCGGCACCCTGACTCAGAACAAGCTGACGCTGGGCGACCCCTTCTGCGTGAACAATATCCCTGCCGACCAAGTCATTCTCTGGGCCGCACTGTCTTCGCGTGCCGAAGATAAGGACACCATCGACCTGGCGGTGATCGGCGGCGTGAAGGACGATAAGGAACTGAAGAGCTATCAGATACTTCATTTTCAGCCGTTCGATCCGGTGCATAAGCGCACCGAAGCCACAGTAAAAGGATCGGACGGAAAACAGTTTTTTGTGGCCAAGGGAGCGCCACAGGTGATTCTGCAGATGGCGACCAATGTCGCGGAAGTAAAGCCAGCCGCTGAGAAAGCCGTCAACGAATTTGCGGGACGCGGCTTCCGTTCCTTGGGCGTGGCCCGGGCGGATCAGGAAAACAAGTGGCAGTTTGTTGGCGTGTTGCCTTTGTTCGACCCGCCACGCGAGCAGGCCAAAGCAACCATCGCGAGCGCAGGGCAGATGGGCGTGAAAGTCAAAATGGTCACGGGTGACCAATTGGCCATTGCCCAGGAAACTTCCCGCCAATTGGGGCTGGGCACGAACATCCTGGATGCCACTGTATTGCAAGATTCGAAAAATCTACAGTCGGCCCAGTTGGTGGGGTCCATCGAAAAAGCGGACGGCTTCGCCCAGGTATTCCCCGAAGACAAGTACAACATTGTCGACATCCTGCAGAAACACGGCCATGCTGTCGGTATGACCGGCGACGGGGTGAACGACGCCCCCGCGCTCAAGAAAGCGGACTGCGGCATCGCGGTTTCCGGGGCGACGGACGCAGCTCGTGCGGCGGCGTCCATCGTGCTGCTGGCGCCCGGCCTCCACGTGATCATCGATGCGATCAAGGAGAGCCGTCGCATTTTCCAGCGGATGAACAGCTATGCGATCTACCGCATCGCCGAAACGCTGCGCGTGCTGTTTTTCATGACGCTGGCGATCCTGGTATTTAACTTCTATCCGGTGACGGCGGTGATGATCGTTATGCTGGCGGTACTCAACGACGGAGCCATCCTGTCGATCGCCTATGACAATGTTCACTACAAGGACAAGCCCGAGTCGTGGAACATGCGCCTGGTATTGGGGATCTCCACGGTGCTGGGCGTCATCGGGGTCGTGGCTGCGTTTGGCCTGTTTTATCTTGGCGAGCGCGTATTTCACTTCGACCACGCGCACGTCCAAACGCTGATGTATTTGAAGCTGTCGGTGGCCGGACATTTGACGATCTTCCTGACGCGCACGCGGGGCCCATTCTGGTCCATTCGCCCGGCGCGGATTCTATGGATAGCCGTGCTCGGCACCCAAGCTGTGGCGACCCTGATTGCGGTTTATGGGCTGTTTATGGCACCGCTCGGCTGGGGCTGGGCAGCTTTCGTTTGGGGCTATGCTCTGGCGTGGTTCCTCCTCAATGACCGCGTGAAACTGCTGGCCTATCGCATTTTTGACCCGGTTAAAGCACCGTCGTCAGCTGAGAATCCAGTCGATCTTACACCGCAGATTGCTACGCGGGCCTATGAACTCTATCAGCAGCGGGGCCGGGGCGACGGCAAAGCGAATCAAGACTGGCTGGAGGCGGAGCGAGAGACCCGGAAGGATCAACCGGCAAAGAAAGATGTTGCCTAACCGTCGTTCCCTCAACCATCGTTCCGAGCACTCGAACTCGCTATGCGCACCTCATGCAGTTAGGTGCCCCTGAAGGAAGAAGATGAAAATTCATTCCAAAGATTTCCGTGTATCGCACCACAAAAAGATTGATATCAAACGCTTGACGAGGAGCGAGCACTGCAGTTCTTACGGGAAAGGAAACCACGCCCGATTTTGTCTGCAGCTAGCATTTTGCGAGAGATAGAATTCCAGAATGAAATGTTAATGAACAAAATTCTTCTTCCTGTCGACTTTCCTAACAGCGAGCGGCCCTGGAGATCATTGGGCGGGAGGGTGGCAATCAACTCCCCGTGATGTCGGACGGACGGGTTGAGGGCATTGTTTCTCGTGCTCACGTGCTGCAGGTATTGTGGTCGCGTGCCGAGCTGCAGGTTCCACCAAGCCTTCCACGAGCCGCATGAGAATGCGGCCTTGGTCCAAGGGTCTAGGAATCAATTTCATTATCGCAAGCAAGCTGATATGGAGGCGGCTCTGATGACAACTGATTTGGATACAACGGGGCCTGAAGAACGAAAGTCTATCTGGTTGGGAATTGGAAAGCTCCTGTTTATAGTTGTCTTGGCAGTCCTCTTTTTTTTGCTAGCGCACAACATGGTGCGACACCGCTTCTTTAGAGGAGGCTGGCGCAACCAGCACGGCTCCGTCTCGCCCTGAAAGAACTTGAGAGGCCTCCGTATAATGAGACGAGCGGACGAGAACGACGGGAAGCACGACGTGAGGAAGTCTTATGCGAAACAATCTTATTGTCTGGCCGATTCTGCTGATTGCAGGTTTTCTTGCCGGGTTCATTCCGCAACATTCCAAAGCAAACCGGTTAGAGCAGAAAGTGTCAGCGTCGACAGCCCAGATCGAAGCATGTCAGCTTTCTGAACAACTCTCTCAGCTTCGCGATGCAGGCACGCTGATGTACCTGGAGGCAACACAAAAGAATTACGGAACTTCGGGAGATGCTGCCAACCGTTTCTTTGACCAGGCCCAGCGCCTTTCGAACAGCACCCAAGATGAAGCCCTGCGCAATCTGCTCGGTGAGACTCTATCAATGCGCGATCGGATCATAGCCGATTTGGCAAAAGGGGATGCCTCTGTCGTTTCCGAGATGCAGCCCATTCTTTCAAAAGTGGAGCAAAGCACAAAACGGTAAGAACTATCGCAGCATATGCGCAGGGCGGATCATAAAGCGCACCTGCGGATTCGGGGGAGGTTGCGATCTTCGGTTGTAACTTGGGGAGCTACTCACCTAGTGTACGACCACAGTCTGAGCCGCGAGGGCGCACTCGGAAACCATCGACTAAACCCTCAGAAAGTGCCGGTTGCCCCTCCGGGGCGAGACCGCTATTGTCCGCCCTCCGGCGGAATGTAATCTGACCGAGCACGATCCTCACTGGTGCGTACCGGCCTCTCAGGGTGGTCATTAGCATCCTCGACACCGCTGACGGCCCCCGCCTCGTATGCTTGATCGAAATTCAAACCATTTTAAGTTTGTTTCCTTCTTCTTAATCGAACCTGAAATTAGGCAATTTTCCAGTGCAGACTTGTAGGGCTCTAAGTGGAAATCGAGTCGCTTGGGGAGTGGCTCGGGCAACGCCCTGAGCTTCTGGTCGTAGGGAAATATGATGAAGGACTTGGGTCTTACTTGCCAGTCTCGGACGTCCTCTCCGGTTCCGTATGCCCTGATATTGTCGATCGGCAGACTCAGACGTCTTATGTAATCACCAGAAACTAGGCAACAGAATAGGAGTCAAGCTTCCTCTGAGATACCGAGACATGCCACCTTTTCGATGGAGCGACATCGACCATCGCCTAGTCGTCCTGAAGTTGGTCAATATGGGCGAAGAGATGCGTAGCCGTATAAAGGCGGACGAGAGCCGAATCCGGTTCGAGAATCGGCTCAATATGAACGGCAATACCGTGCCTTCTCTGACTTTGCGGATGAAAGTGGAGCGTGCCGACGAGTGGGCTCGGAGACAGTACGAGATCTATTGCGAAGTCTGGCAAACCCAGGGAAATGTAAAGTCTGCCGCGTTCGTGCGAGGTGTGGGTGCGCACATTATTCGCATGCTTGGAGTCCGAGCTAGGTCGATTGCAAACGAGTTCTCGCGTTTTGTTCGACACACGAATCTTCCCTTTTTTCTCCGGACAGCACACTTGAATAAATTGGATCTTCGGATGCGCCAGCTTCAGGGGCGGTGGCAAAGGCGCATCGAGATTGAAGCGAAGGAATGTGAGCATGCTGAGCGGCAACTCAGGGTGACGCAGCAGGCGACACAAAGTGCGCGCCTGGTTACTAACGCGAGGTAAACGATTATCACTGCGGGAGTTAAGGCATCTGGCGGAGAGGGAGGGATTCGAACCCTCGGTACAGGTGTTAGCCCGTACAACGGTTTAGCAAACCGCCGCATTCGGCCACTCTGCCACCTCTCCGACTTAAAACAAATCACTTATCTAATGTTACTAAAGATTTACTGCATTTTCACTGCATGATTGGTATTCTGGTCTTGTCCTTGGGAGGGCACATGAGCAGACATCAATCGGGTTACATCTACGAAGCATCAGACACCTTTTTCGTTCGGTACTACGTAGCATACAACGATTTGCCTGCGGATAAAAGAGAAGATATCGCCGCGACTCGGCAACGCAAGGGCAAACCTCCGCTGTCTCCCAATGACCGGGTTCTCTATTCCCATCGCCTGTGCACCCAGGACGAGAAGCATCACAGTCGAGCGTGTAAACCCGTGAAGCAACTCGCTGCTGACCACATGAAGAAGGTGAACGCGAAGACTGCGACTGTGAACGACGAGACTGTCGCTTCATTCTGGGAGAAGACGTACCTGCCCTTCGCGGAAGAGAACCTCCGAGCTTCGACGGTTCACGGCTACAAACAAATTTGGGGCCAGCATCTCGAACCGCATTTCGGGACGACCGCGTTGCGGGATTACCAGACGCACATAGGGAGTCTGTTCCTCACGTCGCTGTCGAAGAAACTCGGTCGGCACACGATACAGCACATCAGGTCTCTTGCGTCCGGCATCTTCGCTCATGCGGTCAACGTCGGCGTCATTGAGTCTAACCCTTGGCACGATGTCAAGGTGCTCGGCAAGACGAAGGAACCCGGCGAGACCGAGCATTACACACTTGAAGAAGCTGAGGACATCATCTCCGCTCTCGTCGAGCACGTCGATTGTCAGTTGATTGTCGCTCTCGCTTTCTTCCTTGGGTTGAGGCCCGGAGAAATTCAGGGTCTCTGTTGGGAAGACATTGACTCGATGCCCGGTGAGCAAGGCTTACAGTGGATTCACATCCGTCGTGCTGTTGCACGCAACATCGTCGGCGAGACCAAGACGACATCGTCCGTCGCATCGCTCCCGTTGATTTCTCCGGTCAAAATCCCGCTCGAACTGTGGCGGAAGAAGTCGGGCAACAAAACTGAAGGCTGGGTCTTTCCGAACAAGAGAGGGAAGCCCGTTGATTTGAGGAGCGTCATTGGGCGGACGATTGTTCCGACGCTGACCGAGAAGAAGATTGAATGGAAGACGCTTTACGCCGGACGACGCGGAGCAGCAACCATCCTGACTCAGTTGACTGGAGACGCTCTCGCCGCGAAAGAACTGCTCCGGCACAAGAACATCGCGGTCACGACCGACAAGTATGTCAAGGCGATCCCCGAGGCTCTGATGAAGGGAATCAAACTCCTTGAAGCAGCTGCGACGAACGGCAAGTGATGCTGCACTTACGATTGGTTATGAGTGTAATCGCCTGTGCTCGCGAGTTGAGCCGTAGCATAAATAGCAAGGAGTTGGTTATGGCGAACCCGGCACACGTCCTGCCAAAGGCGAAAAGATGAGCTTTGTTATCACCTACGAGGAGCGACTGGCCCGACTGGCCGCAACGAAGATAGCCCTGCAGCAAACAGATGGTCAGACGTTCGAGCATCTAACCTGACGGAGAACTCAATGCGTCCCGTGGCCCTGGGTCGAAAGAACTGGGTCCACATCGGCAGTCCACAGGCGGGAGCTAAGATTGCGGCGATTCTCTCGGTCTTGGAAAGCTGCCGTCGACTGAAGCTGTCCGTGCGCGAGTATCTGGCAGCAATCCTTCCCGGACTTGCCAATGTCACAATCCAACGACTACCAGCGCTCATTCCGGCCGTATTCGCCACGTGCCGCGGGAAAGATAGTTTGGTCACGAGTCGGGGCCCGAAGGCTAGCGGACGACTGATCAACCACGAGGCCTTTCCGGCGAATTCTCCGCATAATCGGTGAACGCTAGAGTCTGCGATAGATCCGAAACTGCGGATGCCGGTTGCAGTGGAAACTCAATAAGAAAGGTGGATCCGTTGCCAATCGAACTTTGAACGGTGATCGATCCTCGATGCTGCTGCACAATCCACTCGGCAATCGCGAGACCAATGCCCGCTCCGCCAAGTTCACGGCTTCTTGCCTTGTCTGCACGGTAAAAACGTTCGAAGATTTTGGGTTGCTCCGGCTCGGCAATGCCGATTCCCGAATCACGCACGGTAATGACGGCCTTCTCGCTCCGTGTTTGCAATCCCAGTTCGACGACGCCGGGCGGAGGCGTGTACTTGACGGCGTTGTCAAGCAGGATGGCCAGCAATCGTTGCACGGAGCTGCGGTCGGCTAAGACTGGGAGCTCACAAGTCGCGAGCTCTTGCGTGAACCGCAAATTCCGTGCCTCTACCATGGGACGCCATTCGTTCGCGGTTTCTGTGATCGCCGCGCGCAGGTCGACCAACGTCAGATGCAAGCTCTCGCGGCCGGAATCGGCACGCGCGAGCGATAACAGTTCTTCAACCAAAGACGAGGTTCGCTCCGCTTCCAGGAGGATGTGCCGCAAGGCTTCGCGATATTCGGCGTCTCCCCGGGACTTCCGGAGAGCGATTTCAGCTTCCGTTCGAATGAGAGAGATGGGGGAGCGCAACTCGTGCGAAGCATCTGCGGTGAATTGGGTTACGCGGAGAAAAGCGCTTTCGATGCGCGCCAGCATTTGGTTCAACGTGTCTGACAGGCGTTGGAGTTCATCGCCCGTCGTGAGTTTTTCCAGCCGGTCGCCGAGATTGTTGCCACCGATGTTCCTTGCAGTTCGAATGATGGCATCGACCGGCGACAAGGCTTTGCGGCTCAGCCAGGACCCTCCGGTTGCGGCAGCCAACAGCACAAGTGGAGCCAGCATCAAAAGATAACGTCGAAACAGAGATAGTGTTGCGACGATCTGGCCGGTCGGAACGCCGGTTTGCACCGTGTAAGCGCGCCCATTCACCTCGATCCTTTGCGTAATGAAGCGAAAGGGCTCGTTTCCCAAACGGACATTTCGATAGGACCGCCCGTTGCCGGCTGCGGGTGCCACCGCCGCAAATTGATTTTTCTCCAGCCAAGGAGCGCGGAAGATCCAGTTCCCATCCCCGTCGTAAATTTGCAGGAAGTCGCCCGAGTGCTCCAGATCGTAGGCTTCGGCGGCTTCTTCCCGAAGCTTGGTTACAGTCATGTTTTTTTTCTTCTGCGACTTCAGGAAATTTGTGAGATCGTCGATCTGAGCCGTTAATGCATTATCAGCTACCGCATAAAGTTCCTGTCGCAGAGCGAACCACATCGCGGCGCCAAACAAAAGCTGGGCGGCGGCAAAAATTGCCAGATACCAAAAAGTGAGTCGAGAGCCGATAGAGAGCTTCCTCACGATTCCCAATCCGCGCCGACAACATAGCCGGCGCCGCGCACTGTGTGGATCAGCTTTCGCCGATGATCGCAGTCGATTTTCTGCCGGAGCAGCCGTACAAACGCGTCCAAGGAATTGCTCCCCATCTCCCGGCCAGAAGACGCAATAAGGATCTCACGCGGAACGACCTCGCCGGCGTGGAGCATCAGCCGTTCCAATAACTGGTATTCGGTGCGCGTCAGGCTGATACGCTCATGGCCGCGGCAGACCGCGCGGGTAGAGACATTTAAGAACAAATCGTCGACTCGAAGTTCAGTTTTCCGCGGAGCAACCGCAGCCCGCCGCACCGCGCGAAGGCGCAGTAGCAGCTCGTCGAAGGAAAACGGTTTTGTCATATAGTCGTCGGCACCGAGCTCGAGGCCCTGCACGATGTCCGGGACGGAATCTTTCGCCGTCAACATCAGTATGGGCGTGCAATTGTTCTCCAGTCGCATGAGCCTGGCCACTTCGAATCCGTTTATCTTCGGCATCATCACATCGAGAATGACCACATCGAAATTGTGGTCTCGGATCTCCTGCAGTCCTTCGCTGCCGTCAGCGGCGCAGGAAACTGTATGCCCTTCTTCACTCAGCCCCCTGCGAAGCAATTCCAGCATTCGACGTTCGTCTTCTATGACCAGCAGGTTCATCGAACACCTGTATGACTCTAATTCTCGCGAGAACTGGCACTAGGGTAAACCGGGAACCACCGCACGAATTGAATCTGAGGAAAAATTAACCCTCCTTTAATAATGACTTCACATCATCCGCCTACTATCGCTCTTTACCGCAATCGACTGAAATTTCCATTCCCGAGAGCACGGATGTTTGACTGAGTTGCATGCCTCCAGAAAATTTCGCTCCTCGGGTCTCGAATCGAGTGAGGTGGTAAAGGAGCTAAATTCATGAAGCGAACGCAATCATACCGGACTATCTCCTCTATCTTGAGAACCCTAGTTTTACTGGCCCTATGCGCAGTCTTGGCAACTGCGGGGCTGGCTCAAACCGGGCATGGAACAATCAGCGGACGCGCGGTCGACAGACAGGCTGCCGTACTTCCGGGCGCTCAAGTGAAATTGCAGCCGGGGGACATTGTCCTCGCCACCGATGACCAGGGGGAGTTCAACATCAATGGACTTGCGCCTGGCAACTATACCCTCACTATTTCGTACATTGGCTTTTCAACCCTCACCCAGCAGGTCAAGGTCACCGCCGGGCAAGTCAGCCATGTCGAAGCCAGCATGAAAGTTCTCGCCCGCAGCGAAGAGGTTACGGTAGTTGGCGAGCGCCCACACGGCGAGGCTGAGGCCATCAACCGCGAGCGAACTTCCGACAATATTCTCCAAGTCCTGCCGGCCGATGTAATTCAGAGCCTTCCCAACGCGAACATTGCCGATGCCGTTGGCCGCCTGCCCAGCGTGACCTTGGAGCGCGACGAGGGCGAAGGCAAGTACGTACAGATTCGCGGAACCGAGCCTCGCCTGAATAACCTGACCATCGACGGAGTCAGCGTGCCTTCGCCCGAGGCCGGAGTGCGACAGGTGAAACTGGACACGATTCCCGCCGACATCGTCGAGTCGGTAGAGGTCAACAAAACGCTATCGGCTAACCAGGACGGCGACGCTATCGGGGGATCAGTGAATATCCGCACCAAGACGGCTGGTGAGCTCCCGACCTTGTCTCTCGAAGGAATCGGCGGCTTTACTCCCATCTTGAATACCCGCTACATTTATCAAATGGTTGGAACTGTGGGACAACGCTTTGGCAAGAGCAAGCGGTTTGGCGCCCTCTTTTCTGGAAGCTACGACTACAACGGACGGGGCATCAACGACATTGAACCTACGCCCGACCCGAATTTCGCAAGCCCGGTCTACGACAGCATGGACATCCGTGAATACAGGTACAAGCGCACGCGCTACGGCTTTGGCGGTTCGCTCGATTACAAGTTAGGAGAAGGATCCGGTCTTTATCTCCACTATTTTTATTCCGACTTTAAAGACTACGGGGATAAGTGGGTCTATTCGTTGAATAGCGGAGGATCTCCGGCGTTCTCGAACGAAGATCGCTTGCCCGATTATGGCATCGGCAACCTGGCAATTGGCGGCAAACATGTCTACACCAATTCCTGGCTGAGCTGGGAGCTCTCGGCTTCGCGCGCGCGGCAGACCGCAGCAGCGGGTAATCCGGGAGCCGACTTTCAACCGGTGGCAGGCAGCGCTCTTAGCAGTCTTACTTCCTGTGTCAACCTACCGAGTCCTGATATTCACCTGCCCCAGTGGGACCCATCTTGTTTCGGGTCCCCAACCTACGATCCGAACCAGTGGACCCTGCTCGATGTCAGCCTTACTTCGGGAAACACATCTCAGATGAACTTGCAGGGAGCCATGTCTTTTGGGAAAAACTACCACGTAGGCTCACATTCCTCGACCTTCGAGTTTGGTTTCAAGGTGCGGAACGCGCACAAGGGGCAGGACGCCTATTCGCCGGTCTACGACCAGCTCAGTTTCAGCCAGCCCCCTTCGGCTTGTACGGGGCCGAACCAATCAAGCTGCTCGCCCTTGATGACCCAATTCCTAACCGGACTCTCCGATCCTCACTACTATTTCGGCGCGTATCCGATCGGTCCGTTTACGTCCTTCGGCAAGATCACCGGAGATCTGAACAACCTGTTGAACCAGGGAATGCTCAGCTACGACAACAGCCTCACTCGCATCGGCTCCGACGCCAGTAATTATGACCTCACCGAACGTGTCTCGGCGGCTTACGCTATGAACACGATTGAGTTTGGCCGCTTCCGCCTTCAGACCGGGCTGCGCTTTGAGGCCACGCAACTGAACACGCGGGGCTATATCGTGACCAATGATGCGAACGGCAATTACATCTCAACCGCGCCCGCGCTCGCCAGCAACTGGTACTGGGATCCTATGCCCAGCGTGCAGTTGCGCTATCGCATCACCGACGACTCTGACCTCCGCGCGGTTTACGGCAGGGGCATCTCGCGGCCCGATCCGTATGACACGATTCCCTATGTAACTCTCGATCAGTCCGGGAGCCCGCCCAACGTCAGCGTAGGGAATCCCAATCTCAAACCCGAACACGCCAACAGCTACGACCTGCTATATGAGCACTACTTGAAGCCGTTCGGTGAGGTTCAGGCGGGCTTCTTTTACAAGCAACTGAGCGCCCCCATCTATTACATCGACAACCCGTCGCTCAGCCCGACCGATCCGTATTACAACGTATATCCGGCTGATCATTTGGATTACATCATCAACGGCGTGAATGCGAAGCTCTACGGCATGGAGGCCGCTTACATCCAACACCTGGGTTTCCTGCCCGGGGGATTGAGCGGGTTCGGGATCTCGGCGAACTTCAGTTGGACCGGGTCGAACGCCGGCACCTTGCCGCTTCGCAACGACAATCCTGCGCTGCAACGCCAGGCTCCCGTCACGTGGAACCTCAGTCCGACTTACGATCGAGGGCGATTCTCGGCGCGCCTCGGCGCCACCTATAACAGCAAGAGCATTTTCCAGTATCAGTGGGAGCAGTGCACTCCGGTCGCTGCCGCGGGCGCAGGTTGCGAAGATCCCTCTAGCCTTGGCCCAAAGGGCCCGGCAGGCGACATCTATTTGCTGCCCCACCTGCAGGTCGACGCCCAGGCCAGCTACCGCATTCGAAAGAGTTTCACTGTGCTCGCGCAGGGTCTGAACCTGACGGATGAAGTCTTCGGCTTCTACAACGGCAGCCCATGGTACGTCATCCAGCGCGAGTACTATCGGCCGACCTATTCCTTCGGCTTGCGCTGGGAGCCGCGCCGAGAATAACGACGCAACGAGTGATCAAGGAACGGAGCATCTACGAGTTTGCACTTTTTTCGGCGAACTTAAGATTTGCTGCGGAAGATCACCCTGCAATACGCATGTTCGAGCATGACCGCGTTATAAATAAGGAGCCTCACTCAGATGATGAAGAACTGTGATCTATCCTGCAGGAGACTCGCATTTTTTGTAGCTGTTTTCGCTTTGGGATTCGCTCTTGCAAGTCCCTCCATTGCCGCTGCCAAGGATTTTGCCATCACCAAGAAAATTCCTGTCCCCGGCCAGGGCAGCTGGGACTATCTTACCGTCGATGACGGCGCACGACGCTTGTACGTTTCCCACGGAACCCAGGTCGAAGTGCTGGATGTCGATTCGGGAGCAATCGTCGGCAAGATCGAGAATACTCCCGGCGTGCATGGCATCGCGATCGCTCCGGAAGTCGGACGTGGATTCGTCAGCGATGGCCAGTCCTCCGCGGTTACAATCTTTGATTTGAGAACGTTGAAGACGATTGCCGAGGTTCCGGTCGGCAAAAAACCCGATGCGATCATTTACGACCCTGCGACATCGAGAGTCTTCGCATTCAATGGCGACAGCAGCAGCGCCAGTGCCATCGAGGCGGCGACCGGGAAAGTGGCGGGAACGGTCGACCTCGGCGGTGGTCCCGAATTTGCCGTGGCCGATGGTTCGGGATATATCTACAATAATCTGGAAGATGCGAGCGTGGTCCTGAAGATCAATGCGCGCTCGCTGAAAGTGGAGCAGCGCTGGCCGACCGCGCCCTGCGCTTCGCCCTCGAGCATCGCGATGGACCGGCCGAATCGGCGATTGTTCATCGGTTGCCGCAGCAAGGTGATGGCGGTTATGAATGCGGACACAGGGCAAGTGATCACAACGCTTCCAATCGGCGACCACGTGGATGCCACTGCTTTTGATTCCGATACAGGCCTTGCTTTCAATTCCAATGGCGAAGGCACGATCACCGTAATTCACCAAAACAGTCCCGACAGATACTCGGTTGTCGAAACGGTGAAGACCCTGCCTAAGGCGAAAACCATGGCGCTCGATCCGAAAACTCATCGACTCTTTCTGTCGACAGCGGAAGCGGGACAATTTGAAGTGCTGGTGGTGGGGAATAGATGAAACTTCTACGGAAGGTAACAATCGCTAACTTGCCGATCGTTGTTTTATTTCTCGGTTGCCTCGCCTGTTCCCGTTCGAATTCTCAGGCGCAGTCTCAGGCTGAACCGGTGGAACTGCAAGTGCAAGTGAGCACGCCTTGCCACTTCGTGGTGTACGGAGATTCGCGCTTCCATGATCCGAAGGACACCGAAGCAGCGAATCCGCCGGTGCGCCAAGCGCTGGTGCAGGCGATTGCCGAGACCGATCCAGCGTTTATCTCTTTCGGCGGAGACATCGTCTACAACGGCTACGATAAGGACGATTGGAAGGTTTACGATACTGAAACGGCGGTATGGCGCGAGAAAAAGATCCCCGTTTACCCTGCGCTGGGCAATCACGATCTTCACGGCGACGAAAAAATTGCCTTGGCCAACTATTTCGAGCGCTACCCTGACCTGAGGAACAGCCGCTACTATTCCGTCCGTGCCGCCAACACGCTGATGCTGGTGCTGGACAGCTCTCTCGACGAAATCTCGGGCCCACAGGGGCAATGGCTCAACAAGAAGTTAGATCATCTTCCCGGCGATGTGGATTTCGTTCTCGTCGTTCTTCATCATCCTCCCTACACCAGTTCATCGGACATGAAGATGTTCGGTGGAGGACATTCCGCCCGCTCGAAGGAGCAGGACCTTGCCAGGATGCTGGAAGCCCGGCAACAGAACCTGCGCGCCCGCATCGTCGTTTTCTCCGGACACGTGCACAACTACGAGCGCCACGAGCACGGCGGCGTCACCTATTTCGTGACTGGTGGAGCGGGAGCGCATGCCTACCCGATTGAACGCGCCAAGGATGATCCGTTCCAGAGTAAGCAAGTGAACTACCACTATCTGCAAGTGGAAGACGATCAAGGCAAGCTGAAGATCACCATGAACCGTTTGGATTTGACGAGCGGCACGCCTGTGTGGACGCAACCTGATTCGGTCACGATTGCGGTACCGACTGCAAGAGCCGCAGCGCCAGGCCGATAATCGTTTTCGAGTAAAGAGGGAGGATCGTTTCATGCTCCGCCCCGCACCCTTACTTGCCATATTTCTCTTCATTGTATTTCCGTTGTTCGGCCAGCAAGAAGTAAATCAGACGCCATCCCAACCTGGTTCCCAACCGGGGCCAGCAGTTCCCGAAAAACGCACGGCACTCCCGGCGCAAGAATTGGCAAAGCTCACGGCCCCCGCCGATTTAGTTTTCGTCCCGGTTGTGGTTACGGATAAATCCGGGAAACACGTGTCGGGCCTTCAGAAAGAAGTGTTCCGCATTCAGGAGAACGGGAGTCTCCGCACCATCTCCGTCTTCGAAGAAATCAAGACCGAGAAGCTGGTCGCTCACAAAAAGGACTCTAGGCTGGAGGGCTACACTAATTTTGTCCCCGGTGACGAACATCCCTGGCGGCTCACCACCATCGTCCTGGACGTGATCAACACGCCTTGGATGAGGCAGTCGGAAGCCAAGAAGCAGCTCATCGATTACCTGGTGAACGGATACAGTCGATGAAGGCCGCTGCTAGTCGACTGTGATGCGAGACCTGCTCTTTGAACTGTTTCCGGAGCAGCTCGCCAGGGAGATAGCAGGGGCCGGGCAGGGATAACCGAAAGCGGAGCCCGAAAGCCGATCGACTACTCGTACCGCAAACTCTCCACCGGATCAAGCTGCGCGGCGCGCGCCGCCGGGACGGTGCCGAAGATCACGCCGACGATGGAAGAGACGACGAGGGCGATGACGCCGGAAAGCCCGGTAATGGGCACGCGGTATTCGGTAAGGAATCGCACCGAGTAGGGGATGGCATAGCCGATGACAATTCCGGCGAAACCGCCGATGAGCGAGATGAGGATGGCCTCGGCTAGAAACTGAAAGCGGATTTCGCGGTTGGTGGCGCCGATGGCCTTGCGGATGCCGATCTCGCGGATGCGCGAAGTCACGGTAGCCAGCATGATGTTCATGATGCCGATGCCGCTCACCAAAAGAGTGACCATCGAGATCAGAAGCAGCACCCAGGTCAGGCCGCTGGCAATGCGGTCCGCCATGGAAAGCAGCGCGGTAAGATTGGCTACGTCGTAAACTGATTCCGAGCGGTGCCGCGACTGCAGCACGCGTTTAATCTGCGCTGTCGCCGCGATCACCATCGACGGATCTTCCATGGAAAAATACAGAAGTTTGACGCTGGGTGTCTCCATGAAATACCGGCTGACGGAGTAAGGAATCAGCATCGTGTTGTCGACGATCTCCGACTGTCCGAAGGTTTCCACCCGCTCTTTAAAGGTTCCGATGATGGTGAACGGCAGTCCCGTGAGCTTGATCACTTTGCCCACGGCGGCTTGCGGCGAGCCATAAACTTCAATGGCCATTTTCTCGGTGATCACGCCGACCTTGTTGTGCGCCTGAGAATCCTCCTGATCGAAAAATCTTCCCGAAGGAATCACCAGATTGCGCACCAGCACGTACTCGGGATTAACCCCAAGAATGGTGACATCCTTCTCTTTGCCGTTGCCGACAGGAACCCGGTCGGAAAGCTGCGTGACCGGCGACGAAGCGACGATTCCAGGCACCACTTCCTGCACGGCGCGAAGATCGTCGATGGTGAGCGGGTCCGGATTGGAGTTGCTGATGTGAGGCGCGCCGCCCAGATATTCCGCCCAGATCTCGTTGGTGCCGATGGCCTGGATCTGGTTAAGAACAAATTGCCGTCCGGTCATGCCGATGGTCACGACAAGGATGAGCGACGCCGTACCGATCACCATGCCCAGCGCAGTCAGGATGAAGCGGACCTTGTTGCTGCAAAAAGTGTCGTAGGAGAACGCGAGGATCTCGCCAAAGGCCATCTTAGGCTTAAGGCGCTCGGGCATGAGGGCAGCAGCCATCTTGTTAGATGCTACGTAGCCGAAACGAAAGTCGCAAGTTGGTGTTCAGTATTAACCAGGGATTGCAAAGCCAAGAAAAGTGTAAAGAATGGTAAGGAAAACGGACTTTGGACGTTCGGTTGTGGCAAAGTAGAAACTCATCCCAAGGTATTCAGTCCGATAGGAGCGAATGGCGTTTCCTCAAACAGCAGAACTCGAAGCACACAAACCGAAACCGGCAGAAAACGTGAGGGGTTCGCTCTTTTGGATGGTTGTGGTCGCGCTCGCCCTGCGGCTGGTGGTGATGTCGTTCTTATATCCGGAGCGGACAGACCCGTATCGCGACCACTGGCGACTCGGAGGCGAGGCCGGCAGGATTGCGCGATCGATCACGCAGGGCGAGGGCTTCAGCAATCCTCTGTTCGGCAAGACTGGGCCAACGGCATGGCTGGCGCCGGTGTTTCCTTATTTGCTGGCGGGGATTTTCAAGATATTTGGCGTCTATAGCAAGGCTTCGGCAATCGCGGCGCTGGCCCTGGATTGTCTTTTTTCGGCGCTGACCTGCATCCCGGTTTTTTTCATCGCGAAAAAACATTTTGGGGAGAACGGGGCTGTCTGGGCGGGATGGGGCTGGGCATTTTTTCCATACGCGATTTTCTTTTCGGCAGATTTTATCTGGGCCACGACGTTGACCACGTTGTTGATGAGTCTGGTTTTTCTGCTGGCGCTGCATCTTGAGAGTTCGTCCTCGGTTTGGCATTGGGCGGGGTTTGGCGTGCTCAGCGGATTAGGAGGATTGACCGATCCGGTGGTGATGTCGGTGGCGCCGGTCCTGGGAGCGTGGGCTTGGTATCGTCTATACAGAAGTGGCCGCAAGTGGCTGGCTCCGGGAGTGGGTGCGCTGTTGGCGGTGACGCTGACGGTGGCTCCATGGTTTATTCGAAATTACGAAACATTTCACAAGGTGATTCCGTTTCGAAGTTGTCTGGGCCTGGAAGTTTATTTTGGCAACAATATGGATTCGTGGCATTGGGGACCTCCGGGCTACCATCCGTCGGATAACGAAAACGAGTGGCGGGAGTATCAACAGCTCGGCGAGGTCGCCTACACGCAGAAAAAGCTTCACCAAGGGCTGGCATTCATCAATTCGCATCGATTGTTGTATGTTCAGCAAACAGTACGGCGTGTGGTGTACCTATGGACCGGTTTCTGGAGTTTGAGCCCGCGTTATCTGCGAGAGGAGCCTGCCGATCCCTTTAATATTGTTTTCTGCACCGGTCTCACAGTATTGACACTTTCAGGACTACGGCGAGTCTGGCGCATCGACTCTGCCATTGCCATGCCATACCTGTTGGTTTTTATATTTTTCCCCATCATCTATTATCTGACGCATCCGGAAGATTATTACCGGCGGCCGATTGACCCGCAGTATGTGGTGCTGGCGGCTTTTGCCGTCGCGTGCTGGTTCGCGGAACGGAAGCGCAGGTTAGCGGCAATCCCCCCGCAAGTTGCGATTGCAACCGTCGAGTGAGCGAGATTCTTTCCAACAAGTACAAGACGCTGAATTTCCTTGGGCTGCTCTCGCTGGCGGTCGGTGCCTTGCTGGTGCAGGGATACCATCCCTTTGCCGAGGATGCGGAAATCTATCTGCCGGGCGTGGAGAAAATCCTGCATCCGGAGTTGTTCCCGGTGGGGCGCGAATTCTTCCTCTCGCACGCCAGCATGACGTTCTTCCCCAATGTTGTTGCTTTTTCTCTACGGGCAACTCACTTGCCCATGGAGGCCGGGCTGTTTGTCTGGCACGTGGCGTCTATTTTTCTGCTGCTGCTCGCCTGTTGGGAGCTGTCTGGACTGTTTTCTTCAAGTACGAGAGCGCGCTGGTGCAGCGTCTGTCTGATCGGCGCGCTTTTGTCGATCCCGGTCGCCGGAACGGCGCTCTACATGATGGACCAGTATTTGAATCCGCGGAATCTGACGGCTTTTGCGGGAATCTTTATGCTGGCGCGGACCCTGGAAAAGAAGTATGTGCCAGCGTTGTTGTGGCTGGGGTTTGCCGTCTGCATGCATCCGCTGATGTGGGTGTTTCCCTTTTCGTTCTGTCTCTTATTCGTAGTGATGGAAAAGTTGGGCAGTCATTGGAAGTGGATCAATCTAACGGGACTGGCGAGCCTGTTGTGGTTGGGGGTTCCTTTGGCTCCTGCGGCTTCTCCGGCCTATCACGAAGCGGCGAAACGGCATGCTTATCACTACATTCAGAACTGGGCCTGGTATGAGTTGCTGGGGATTGTTGCGCCGCTGATTTTGTTCTGGTGGTTCGGGCGCGTAGCCCGCGGTAGGCAATGGCGCATGATTGAGCGCGTGAGCCGGGCATTCATCGTTTATGGGTTGATCTATCTCGTCGGCGCGGTAGTGGTCGATCTTCCGGCGCGGTGGGAAGCTCTTGCGCGGGTGCAGCCTTTGCGCAGCCTGCACTTCCTTTACATCGTGATGTTCGTCATGATCGGCGGATTTCTTGGGGAGTACGTGCTACGAAACCGCGTGTGGCGCTGGCTGGTGTTTTTCTTGCCTCTGAGTGCGGGAATGTTCCTGGCGCAGCGGGCACTTTTTCCAGCGAGTGCGCATATTGAGTGGCCGGGCATGGCGCCGAGGAATCCGTGGGCGCAGGCATTTGTTTGGATTCGACAGAACACGCCGGTGGATGCGGTGTTTGCGCTTGATCCCTATTACATGGATATTGCCGGCGAAGATGAGATTGGATTTCGCTGCCTGACCGAGAGAAGCCGTCTGGCCGACGGAGTGAAAGACAACGGCGTGGTCAGCATGTTTCCGCCGTTGGCCGAAGAATGGTGGACGCAGGTGCAGGATCAGACTCCGTGGAAAGATTTTCATAAGGAAGACTTCTCGCGGTTGAAGAATAAATACGGCGTGAGTTGGGTGGTGGTGCAACCGGCGGAGGATGCAGGGCTCGATTGCGCCTATGACAAAGGCGCGGTGCGGGTGTGCCGGCTGCCTTAGGGAGTTGTTGTATGTCGCTTTTGCGTTGGGGGTTCCGAGATGAACAATGTGCCTTAGGGCACAATCGATCAGCTACAATATTTTAAGACTAGGAGAGCGATTCCCCAATGTCAACCGCGCAAGCAGTTCAGGACCGTGTTCAGCATACCGACCGGCTGTTCCCTTACGAGAAGTGGGGATCGCGGCTGCCTGGGTTGGCCAGGCAATACCGCGAGAACAACCCTTGCCCGCATATTCTCCTGGAAGATTTCCTGGAGTCTGAGGCCGCGTTAGCGATGGCGGAGGAATTTCCCGATCCCACCAGCGATGCCTGGACGCAATACAAACACGCCAACGAAAACAAGCTGGGCATGCCCAAGCGCGAACTCTTTCCCGCTGCCATTGGGGCGGTGGTGGACGAACTAAATTCGCCGGAGTTTGTGGCCTGGATTTCGGAGTTGACCGGGATTC
Source organism: uncultured Acidobacteriaceae bacterium (assembly GCA_963818865.1). Classification (GTDB taxonomy): domain Bacteria; phylum Acidobacteriota; class Terriglobia; order Terriglobales; family Acidobacteriaceae; genus Sulfotelmatobacter. Next base: position 1,742,204 of record CAWFTQ010000003.1, on the reverse strand, counting down.
CGAATCTGATGGCGGATTCCATGCTGGAGGGCGGCGGCCTGCACCAGTCGGGGCCGGGCGGATATCTGAATGTGCATACGGATTTTTCGATGCACCATTTCCATACCAACTGGCGCCGGCGCGTGAACCTGATTCTTTATCTGAATCCGGGATGGCAGGAGGAGTGGGGGGGAGCGCTCGAATTATGGGAACAGAAGATGGCGCGCTGCGCGGCGAAGTATCCGCCGCTGTTGAACCATGCTCTTATTTTTACGACGGACGAGCGGTCGCTGCACGGATTTCCTGATCCTCTTACGTGCCCCGACGGAGAGTCGCGGAAGAGTTTGGCTTTGTATTACTACACGGTTGAAAACGACACGAAAGCTACGGGGCACTCCACCGATTATTTTGCGCGGCCGCAGGATGGCTGGGCGAAATCGGCGATGATCTGGCTGGATAAGAAGGCTGTGGATCTGTACTCGCGGGCGAAGGCAAGGTTCGGATTTTCCGATCAGTTCGCGAGTAAGGTACTGGGATTTTTGTCGAGGAAAAAGTAAAAAGTAACTCGAAGCAGTTCGATTACGCAGGACGCGCTGTTCTGCGGGCGTAATACGTGGGATAGCTGGCTTCGAGTTTGCGGCCCTGATCGCTGAAGCGCGGCAAGTGAATCAATCCCGCTTTCTGCAGCGCAAATTGCAAAGTTGTCGCCAGCACACCGAAACCATACTTCACGCTGCGGCGGAAGTTGATGGATGAGGCTTCTTCGAAGTATTTCGTGGGACAGGAAACTTCTCCGATGCGGAAGCCGAAGTGCACACACTGGGCGAGCATCTGATTATCGAAGACAAAGTCGTCGGAATTTTCGAGCAGCGGCAGTTCGGTGAGAACTTGACGGCTGAAGGCGCGATATCCGGTGTGGTATTCCGAAAGCTTTACGCGCAGAAAAAGATTCTCGAATGCCGTTAGCAGCCGGTTGGAGATGTACTTGTAAACCGGCATGCCGCCTAGTAGCGCAGTGCCACCGATGATGCGCGATCCCAGAACTACGTCATAAACGCCGTAAGCCACCATGCTGGCCATAGCCGTGATCAAGTGCGGCGTGTATTGGTAATCCGGATGAAGCATGATGACCACGTCGGCACCCGCAGCCAGGGCCTCCCGATAGCAGGTCTGTTGATTGCGGCCGTAGCCGTAGTTGCGGTCATGCTGAAAAACCTGCAGGCCAAGGCGGCGCGCGAGATCAACGGTGCGGTCGGAGCTATGGTCGTCGACGAGAATACGGATATCCACCAGATCCGGAAGTTCGCCTGCCGTGACCTCGAGGGTTTTCTCCGCGTTGTAGGCGGGCATTACGACCGCGATGCGCTTATCGTTGATCATGCGGGGATCATGGGGATTAAGCTTTATGATACCTGAGATCGGTGGGCGTTAGCTCAATTTTGAAGGGATTGTGCTAGCCGTGGGCAGCAGGCGGCTTGCTCCCTTCCGCGGGCTGTGAAAAACTACACTTTCACGATTAACTTTCGCGGGTTAGCGCTGTTTGGGATTCAATCCATAGCGATGTCGGCACACCACACACTTTTCGAAAAAATTTGGGACGCGCATGTGGTGGCGCAGCCGAGTGGGCGGTCGCCCATTATTTACATCGATCTGCATCTGGTGCATGAAGTGACTTCGCCGCAGGCTTTTGACGGGTTGCGAGTGGCGGGAAGAAAGGTGCGTCAGCCGGCGCGGACGGTGGCCACGGTGGATCACAATATTCCTACCGAGCCGCGCGGAACTCCGATTACCGATCTGATCGCGGCCAAACAGATTGCGGCGCTGCAGGCTAACTGCAAAGAGTTTGGCGTGCGACTGTTCGATATGGATTCGCCTGAGCAGGGCATCGTGCATGTGATTGGTCCGGAGCTGGGGCTGACCCAGCCGGGGATGACGATTGTTTGTGGCGACAGCCATACCAGCACGCATGGAGCGTTCGGTTCGCTGGCCTTTGGCATAGGAACTTCAGAAGTGGAGCACGTTCTGGCGACGCAGTGCCTGGCACAACAGAAGCCGAAGACGATGAAGATTGACGTGCGCGGACGGTTGGCGGAGGGCGTGACCGCGAAGGATCTGGCGCTTGGAATTATTGGACAGATCGGCACCGACGGCGCGAGCGGGCACGTGATTGAATACGCCGGCGAAGCGGTGCGCAGATTGTCCATGGAAGGGCGCATGACGCTGTGCAACATGAGCATCGAGGCCGGTGCGCGCGCGGGAATGGTGGCGCCCGACGAAACGACGTTTGTTTATGTGAAGAGGAAGCGGTTTGCTCCGCGGGATGGCGAGTGGGAGAAGGCAGTCGAATATTGGCGCAGCCTGGCTACCGACGAGGGCGCGACGTTCGACCACGTGGTGGAGATCGATGCGGCACAACTTTCTCCGTTCGTGACCTGGGGGACAAATCCGGGGATGGTGGCTCCAGTGACGGGGCGTGTGCCGGAGGCGAGTAGTTTGAAGGAATCGGACCGGCGCGCAACTGAGTTGGCTTTGCAGTACATGGGGCTGGAGCAAGGAAAGCGTATTGAGGACATCGGGATCGACCGGGTGTTTATTGGGTCGTGCACGAACTCGCGGCTGGAGGATTTGCGGTCGGCGGCGCGGGTGGCGAGGGGACATCACGTGAATGCGAAGGTGCGTGCTATGGTGGTGCCGGGATCGCAGGCGGTGAAGCGCGCAGCGGAGCAGGAAGGCTTGCACCGGATTTTTCTGGATGCGGGGTTCGAGTGGCGGGAGTCGGGGTGCTCGATGTGTTTGGGAATGAATCCAGATATTTTGCAGCCGGGGGAGCGATGCGCTTCAACCAGTAATCGAAATTTTGAAGGGCGGCAGGGACGGGGCGGGCGAACGCATCTGGTGAGTCCGATGATGGCGGCGGCGGCGGCGATTGAGGGACACTTCACGGATATCCGAAGCTGGAAATATCGGTGACATTGATCCCGCGTGCACGCGAAGAACGCCCTGAAGCCGAGCGGTTGCAAAGAAGTAGGGATCCTTCGACTCCGCGAGAACTTCGCGTCGCGAAGTTCTCACTCCGCTCAGGACGACCAAGAGAGAGGAAGGCTCGATGAAACCGTTTCGTACACATCGCGGACGCGTGGCTCCGCTGGAGCGGGTGAATGTGGATACCGATCAGATTATTCCCAAGCAGTTTTTGAAGAGGATTGAGCGCACGGGGTTCGGGCAGTTTTTGTTTTACGACTGGCGCTTTTCCGCAGAGGGAAAGAAGAACGTGGATTTTGTTTTGGACGAGCCGCGTTATGCAGGCGCGAGCATTCTGGTTGCGGGAAGGAATTTTGGCTGCGGATCGTCGCGGGAGCACGCGGTGTGGGCGTTGGCGGATTTCGGATTTCGCGCCGTGATTTCTTCTTCCTTCGCGGATATCTTCGCCAATAACAGCACGAAGAACGGGTTTCTCACGGTGCTGCTCCAGGAGAACGAGGCCGCGGAACTGATACGGCGCGCCCGCGAGATCAGAGATTATGAGTTGACCGTTGATCTGGAGCGATTCGAGGTGCGCGACGATCAAGGCTTCAGGGCTAAGTTTCCGGTCGACGAATTTGTGCGCCAGTGCCTGCTCAATGGGCTGGACGACATCGGGCTCACGTTGCAACACGAAGCGGAAATTTCGACTTACGAACAACTACATCCCGCGCCTTCCGCGCTGCAAACGCCTCGCTAGTAACGAACCGTCAAAGCGAGTAAAGATTTGTAAAACCTTATACTTAGGCTTGACCAGCCACGACGCCACGGTTGATGCTTGATTAGTACCGTTCTACTATTAAAGCTGCGTTCCGGTTCCTACTTTAGCCTCTCCAGCGGGAGGACCTTGGCGTAAGAGATCGGCTGCTTTTTCTGGGCAGTGATTCCGCAACCGAGTTGAAATGAATACGTCTAATGAATGGCAGCTTCACTGCCGGTCTTGTGAAATGTCGCACTCAAGGAAAATGGTGAATACAACTACTTTCAGCTGTCTGCAAGCAACGTCCCTGCGGGCCAGGCTTCGACTGCTTACAGCCGTCGCGCTGGCGTGCGCATCCTTTTTCTTGTCGAGTTGCACGAGTAGCGGCAGCGGTGCCGACTCGAAGGAGGGAAGAGCTCGTGCAAGCTCGCATGCGGCTTCGGTTGCGGTGGCGAAGGTCGAGAAGCAGGATGTACCGGTCTACATGGTCGGACTAGGATCGGTAACCGCGTTCTACACGGCGAACATAAAGAGCCGGGTTGATGGGCAGATCATGCGCGTCAACTTCCAGGAAGGCCAGATCGTAAAAGAAGGCGATTTGTTGATCCTCATCGATCCGCGCCCCTACCAGGTGCAACTAGAGCAGATGCAGGCGCAGCTGTTCAAGGACCAGGCTTCCCTGCGCGACGCGAGATTGAACCTGGATCGCTATACCACACTGATTCCCTCCGGCAGCATTGCGCAGCAGCAAGTGGATACGCAGAAGTCCACGGTGGACCAACTGGATGGCCAGGTGCGCACGGATCAGGCACAGATCGATAACGCCAAGCTGCAGCTTGTCTACTGCAACATCACAGCGCCGTTCACCGGGCGAGTCGGGCTGCGGCAAGTGGATCCGGGAAATATCGTACACGCAGCCGATACCAATCCCATGCTGATCCTCACGCAATTGCAGCCGATAGCAGTGATTTTCACATTGCCCGAGGATGAGTTGCCGACTGTGGCGCAGCACATGAAGAACTCCACGCTGGCGGTGGAAGCTTATAGCCGGGACGACCAGACCAAGCTGGCGACCGGCAAGCTGATGACCATCGATAACCAGATTGACCAAACCACCGGAACCGCCAAGCTGAAAGCTGTTTTCGATAATAAGGACAACCAGCTTTGGCCCAACCAGTTTGTGAATGCAAACCTGCTGCTAGAGACTCGCAAGAACAGCACGGTGGTGCCGACCGCAGCGATTCAACGCGGCCCTCAAGGAGCTTTCGTGTATGTGGTGAAGCCGGATAGCACGGTCGAAGCCCGCACGGTCGCGATTTCGCTTACGCAGGGCGTCGCGACGGTGATTGCGAGTGGAGTGGTGCCGGGAGACACGGTGGTGACTGACGGTCAGGACAAATTACAGACGGGCAGTAAGGTTGAGCCGCGCACAGCAAATCCAGCCGATACTCGCAATGGAATAAATGGGAGTGGCGCCCCCGCTTCAGGATCCTCAGGTTCATGAGTCCTTCACGCTTATTCATTCTCCGGCCGGTGGCGACCACGCTGTTGATGGTGGGCGTGCTGTTGGTGGGGTGGGTGGCGTTTCTGCAACTGCCGGTCTCTGCCTTGCCCGAAGTCGATTATCCAACGATTCAGGTCGTAACGTTCTATCCGGGCGCGGATCCCGATGTGATGGCGTCGTCGGTGACCTCTCCGCTGGAGCGGCAGTTCGGGCAAGTGCCCGGACTGAGCCAGATGACCTCCACGAGTTCGTTTGGCAGTTCGGTGATCACGCTGCAATTCGGCCTCGACCAGAACATTGACGTGGAGGAACAGCAGGTGCAGGCTGCGGTGAATGCGGCAGCTACGTACCTGCCCGCCGATTTGCCGAATCCGCCGATCTACAACAAAGTGAATCCGGCCGATTCGCCTATTCTCACACTGGCGCTCACTTCCGATTCGCTGCCGCTGTCCAAGGTGGAAGATCTCGCCGACACTGCCCTGGCGCAGAAAATTTCGCAGTTGCCCGGGGTGGGGCTGGTTTCCATCAGTGGTGGCCAGAAGCCCGCCGTACGAGTGCAAGTAAACCCCACGGCACTGGCTTCGTATGGATTGAGCCTGGAGGATGTGCGCACGGCGCTGGCTCAGGCAAATGTGGACCAGGCCAAGGGCGTGATTGATGGAGCGCGGCAGTCTTACACCATCGGCGCCAACGATCAGCTTTTTACGAGCGCGCAGTATAAGCCGATCGTCGTCGCTTATCGAAATGGCGCTCCCGTGCGCTTAAGGGATGTCGCCAACGTGATCGACGGCACGGAAAACACGCTGCTGGCGGCCTGGATGAATCAGACGCCCGCAGTGATCGTAAACATCCAGCGCCAGCCGGGCGCGAACATCATCAGCGTGGTCGACCGGATCAAGAAGCTGCTGCCTCAACTGCAGGCATCGTTGCCGTCGGCGGTGAAGGTACAAATTCTCACGGACCGGACCACGACCATCCGCGCATCGGTAAAAGACGTGGAGTTCGAGTTGGCGTTGACCATCGTGCTGGTGGTGATCGTGATTTTTTTCTTCCTGCGAAACTTGCGGGCCACGTTCATTCCCAGCGTCGCAGTCCCCTTGTCGATCATTGGGACATTTGGCGTGATGTACTTACTGGGATACAGCCTCAACAATTTGACGCTGATGGCGTTGACCATCTCTACGGGATTCGTGGTGGACGATGCGATCGTCATGATCGAGAATATCGACCGCTATCTGGAGGCCGGAGATTCGCCGCTGGATGCGGCTCTTAAGGGGTCGGGACAGATTGGGTTCACCATTGTTTCGCTTACGGTTTCACTGATTGCGGTGCTGATTCCGCTGTTATTCATGGGGGACATTGTCGGACGACTGTTCCGCGAGTTTGCGGTTACGTTAGCGGTCACCATCCTGGTGTCGGCAGCGGTTTCCCTAAGCCTGACGCCGATGATGTGCGCAAAACTGCTCAAGCACCGCAAGGAAGGCGAGAAGGGCCGCTTCTACGAGGTGACCGAGAATTATTACAACCGGGTCATTGCGTTTTACGGCCGCACCCTGAAATGGGTGCTGAAGCACCAGACGGCTACTTTGCTGGTGACCTTCGGAACCCTGGTTCTTACGCTGGTTTTGTATGTGATTGTGCCCAAGGGATTTTTTCCGGTGCAGGATACGGGCGTAATTCTTGGGATTTCGGAAGCGGCGGATAATATTTCGTTCGACGCAATGTCTCAGCGCCAGCAGCAGCTGGCGAAGGTGATTCTTCAGGATAAGGATGTGGAGAGCCTGTCTTCGTTTATCGGGGTGGATGGCACGAATACAACTCCGAACAGCGGCCGCATTCAGATTAATTTGAAGCCGCGCGATGAGCGCAACGAGGATGCTTCGGCGATCATTCGGCGTCTGCAGCCGGCACTGGCCAACGTGAACGGGATCACTCTTTACATGCAGCCGGTGCAGGATTTGACGGTTGAGGATCGGGTGAGCCGCACGCAGTTTCAATACTCCATTGAAGACGCCGACGCTCAGGAACTGGCGCAATGGACGCCGAAGCTGGTGGATAGGTTACGAGCCGCTCCAGAGTTAAGAGATGTGGCCACAGACCAGCTCAATGGCGGCTTAAGAACCAATCTTACGATCGACCGGGACACGGCGTCGCGGCTGGGCATTCTTCCGCAGGCTATTGATAACACGCTCTACGACGCCTTTGGGCAGCGGCTGGTCTCGACCATCTTTACGCAGTTGAACCAGTATCACGTGGTGCTGGAAGTTCTGCCGAGTTTCGCCAAGACTCCCGATGCGATGAACGATGTGTACGTTCGTCCGGCCAGCACGATTGCGAATACCGGCGCGCCCACTGCGAACGCAGCGACGGCGGCCACCAGCGGAGCCCCAGTCCCGCTTTCGACGTTTACGAAGATGCAATCGAGCAGCACATCGCTTTCCGTAAACCATCAGGGACAATTTCCCGTCGTGACACTTTCGTTCAATCTTGCCCCCGGTGCGTCGTTGGGCGAGGCTACGAAAGCCATCGAGAAGGCGGAGAAAGATATTCAGTTGCCGCCCAGTATCCACGCGGCATTTCAGGGAACGGCTGCGGCATTCCAGAATTCTCTTGCCAGTGAACCGTTTCTGATTCTGGCGGCGATCATCACGGTGTACATCGTTCTGGGAGTGTTGTATGAGAGCTACATTCATCCCATCACGATTCTTTCCACACTGCCATCCGCGGGCGTGGGCGCGATTCTGGCGCTGCAGCTAACCGGCAACGACCTCACGGTGGTGGCTTTGATCGGAATTATTTTGCTGATCGGCATTGTAAAAAAGAACGCGATTATGATGATCGACTTCGCGCTTGAGGCGGAGCGCGAGGAGCACAAGCCGCCGGAAGAAGCGATTTTTCAGGCGTGCCTGCTGCGCTTCCGCCCCATCATGATGACCACAATGGCGGCGCTGCTGGGTGGTTTGCCGCTGGCGTTAGGATCGGGGACGGGGGCGGAGTTGCGGCGTCCTTTGGGTATCACGATCGTGGGTGGTTTGATTCTCAGCCAATTGCTCACACTTTATACGACGCCCGTAGTCTATCTGTGGTTTGACCGGCTGGCGCACAGGTTTGAGAAGTACAAGATCGGCAATCCGATTCCGCGCGAGGCTGCTCCGGGAGAGGCATCGGCGGATTGAGCTTTGCGAATTAGAAGCATGCGAATTGAAGCATGAGTATTTCGGCTCCATTTATCCGGCGTCCGATTGGCACGTCGCTGCTGGCGGCGGCGCTGCTGCTCTCCGGAATTCTGGCGTTCAATTACCTGCCCGTGTCTTCGCTGCCCAGAGTAGATTTTCCGGTGATCAGTGTGGGCGCAAGCTTGCCGGGTGCGGATCCGCAGACCATGGCATCTTCGGTGGCGACCCCGCTGGAGCGGCAGTTTGGCCGCATCGCGGCGGTCAACCAGATGACCTCGACGAGCCAGTTGGGCTCGACCAGCATCGTCCTGCAATTTGATCTGAACCGTAACATCGACGCGGCGGGGCGCGATGTGCAGGCGGCGATCAATGCCGCACGCAGTCAACTTCCCGCCAACCTGCCCAGCAATCCAACCTATCGCAAGGCCAACCCGGCGGATGCACCGATTCTGATTCTGGCCCTTACTTCGGATACGGAGACGGTGCCGCAGATGTACGATGCAGCCGACTCCATTCTGTCGCAGAAGCTGGCTCAGGTGGCGGGCGTGGGTACCGTATTCGTGGGCGGGGCGGCGCAGCCCGGGGTGCGCGCGGAAGTAAATCCGATGCTGCTCAACAAACTGGGCGTGGGACTGGACACGGTGCGCAACGCGCTCAATCTGGCCAACTCGAATCAGGCCAAGGGGCAGGTATCGGACAACACGACCTCCTGGAATTTCAACGACAACGACCAACTGTTTACCGCGGATCAGTACCGGCCCCTGATTGTGGCTTACCGCAATGGCGCTCCGGTCCGACTGGGGGACGTGGCTGAAGTGGAAGATTCGGTTATAGACGTCCGCAACATCGGATTGCTTGGCAATAAAGAGGGCCTCTCGCACGGAGCTGGTGGAAAGCCGAGCGTTCTGATTATTATTTTCCGCCAGCCGGGAGCCAACGTCATCGAGACCGTGGACCGCGTGGTTGCCTTGATGCCGTATTTGCAGTCTTCGATTTCCCCGGCGATCGCGCTCACCATAGCCATGGATCGCACGGTCACGGTCCGGGCCTCGGTGAAAGACATTGAAACCACGCTGATTATCTCGATCATTCTTGTGATCCTCGTGGTGTTCGCATTTTTGCGCACTGTGCGGGCGACGATTATCCCCAGCATCGCGGTACCGCTTTCGCTGGTGGGCACGTTTGGCGGCATGTATCTACTGGGTTATAGCCTGGACAATCTATCGCTGATGGCGCTGGCGATATCCACGGGATTCGTGGTGGATGACGCCATCGTGGTGCTGGAAAACATCACACGTTACGTGGAGCAGGGTATGGACGCGGTGCAGGCGGCGTTCAAAGGAGCAGCCGAGATTGGATTCACCGTGATTTCCATGAGCACGTCGCTGGTAGCCGTGTTCATCCCCTTGCTGCTGATGGGTGGAATTGTGGGACGGCTGTTTCGCGAGTTCGCGGTCACATTGAGCATTGCGATCGGCGTCTCGTTGCTGGTTTCTCTCACCACGACTCCCACCATGTGCGCCAAGTTTCTGCGCCCGGCGAAAGATGAGCGCCACAATTTCTTTTATCGCGGCAGTGAATGGGTTTTCGATAAAACTCTGGTGACTTACCGTCATGCGCTCAGGTGGGTTTTGGACTACCAACTCGTCACCCTGATCGTGACCATCCTGGTGGCGTGCCTGACTGTGTATCTCTACATCATCGTGCCGAAGGGCTTTTTCCCGCAGCAAGATACGGGGCGCATCGGGGGATCGGTTCAGGCGGCGCAGGACATTTCCTTCCAGGCAATGCGCGACAAGATGGAGAGGTACGTCAGGATTGTGATGACCGACCCCGCGGTGAATACAATCGTCGGATTTGCAGGAGGAAACACCGTTTCGAATCAAGGACGGTTTTTCATCATGTTGAAGCCGCTGGCAGAACGAGCCACGTGTCCGGCGCGTCATTTCTGGCAGGCCTGCCCCAATGTCACCGCGGATGATGTGATCAACCGCCTTCGTGGCCAGCTGGCGGTGGTGCCGGGGGCAACGCTCTATCTGCAATCCTATCAAGACCTCACCATTGGCGGGCGCTACGGAAATGCACAGTACCAATACACGCTGCAAGGCGAAGATTTGAATGAACTCAATACGTGGGCGCCGCGGTTGTTGGCAAAAATGCGTCCTCTGCCAGAACTGCGGGACGTGAATACAGACCAGCAGGATAGGGGATTACAGGCGAAGTTGGTGATCGACCGCGATACCGCCAGCCGGCTGGGGGTGGCTGCGCAGGACATCGACAATGCGCTCTATGACGCATTCGGACAGCGGCAAGTATCCACCATGTACCGCCCGCTGAATCAGTACCACGTGGTCATGGAAGTGGCGCCGGAGTTCCAACAGACGACTGAGGCTCTGCAGAATATTTACCTGCGATCTTCGAGCGGCACACCCATCCCCTTGGCAGCGTTCACTCACTTCACGCCCTCTAACATACCTTTGGCTGTGAATCACCAGGGCCAGTTTCCATCGGTCACGATTTCGTTCAACCTGGCGCCAGGGATCTCTCTGGGACAGGCTACACAAGCCATCCAAAGGGCCCAAAGTTCCATTGGCTTTCCGCAGACGATTCAGGCAAGTTTCCAGGGCACGGCGGCCGCGTTCCAGGACGTGAAATCGAGCGAGCCGATCCTAATTCTCACCGCCCTGATAGCGGTCTACATCGTGCTGGGCATGCTTTACGAAAGCTACATTCATCCCATCACGATTCTCTCGACAATTCCTTCAGCGGGCCTGGGGGCACTGCTGGCGCTGCTGCTGACGCACAACGAACTCAACGTGATTGGAACCATCGGCATCATTTTGCTGATCGGGTTGGTCAAGAAAAACGCCATTATGATGATCGACGTGGCCCTCGAGGTGGAGCGCACGCAGGGGAAGAAACCGGTCGACGCCATTTACGAGGCTTGCCTGCTGCGCTTCCGGCCCATCATGATGACAACGATGGCGGCTCTGTTGGGAGGACTGCCGCTGGCGCTCGGCACCGGGACCGGTTCCGAACTGCACCGGCCCTTGGGCATTACGATTGTTGGCGGACTCATTGTCAGCCAGGCGCTGACGCTGTTCACGACTCCAGTCGTGTATGTTTATCTTGACCGCCTGCGGCTAGCGTTGCGCGGTGGAGAAGGTTTGTCCTTGTCCGGCGCGCCTCGGCCAAGTCCGGCTCATTCGGCGGATTAGCCGCTTAAAGCCTTCAAAATGTGAGATACCGTGGAACGGTTGACCGCGTGCAACCCGATTTCAGTCGCTTTGCATCGCAGGTGTCAGCGGCAGCACCGTTTGAGGATAAAGAGTGAGCCACATCCCAGAATCCTTCGCCCACGGCCGGAGAGGCGTCTGCGGGCTGCCGCCTCTTTATAGGTGCGCCGACCGTATGATAGAGAAAATGTTGTGATTCGGTGCCGATTTCCCGGCAGCCCGGTATTATTGTTCTTCGCGTTTAAATTCTCTCAGGAGTTACGGATGCTTCAGAAGGCACTGGTCCTGGTATTGGTGGTTGGAAGTGTTGCCGGTTTTGTCAGTTGCGGAAAGACCTCGAATCACTTTGTGTATGCGGCCATTCCGGCCGCCAGTCAACTGGCGGTTTTTCGGGAAGATCCTTACTCTGGAGTGCTCACCCAACTTTCCGAAAGCCCGTACTCGGTAGGTAACGGAATTCAGTCTGTCGTACTCCATCCATCCGGAAAATACTTGTACGCTGCGAATCCGGGCCAAGGCGAAAACGATGTTTCCTTGTTCGACATTAACAGCGACGGAACCGTGAACGAGATCACTCCCAGAACTCCGGTAGGAACGCTGCCATATCTTCTGGCGATGGACCCGGCGGGGCAATATTTGTACGTGGCCAATGTCAAGTCAAACTCTATCTCTGTTTTCGCGATCACTGCCAGCAGTGGTGCGTTGACGCCGGTTGCCGGCTCTCCGTTTTCGATTAACCTGGTGCCGACCAATATGCAGATCTCGCCCTCGGGAGCTTTTCTCTACGTGAGCGCACCGAGCCAGCCGACGGGGGTGATCGCAGTCTTCGCTGTGAATGCGGGAGTGCTTAGCTTTGTTGCTTCTACCCCGACTGCGGATAATGATCCTTCCGGGCTGGCAATCGACCCGAGCGGGTCGTATTTGTATGCCGCTAACGCGTCTGCGAACTCGATCTCCATCTATTGTATCGTTCCGGCTTCGTGCATAACCGGCACGCCGGGCCCAGCGGGCACGCTGCAACAGGTTCCTCAATCTCCGCTCGCAGACACCCAGCAGCACCCGGTCGCGCTGACCTTGGATTCCACGGGGAGCTACCTCTACGTGGCGAATCAAGGATCCAACAATATCGGGAGCTATACCATCACATCGGGTACGGGATTTCCGGTGGAGGTTACCGATGCCCCGTTTAACTCGGAAGCGCAGCCGAGTGTGGTTGCGCTGGACCCGAATGGAGGATACTTGTATGTCGGCAACCAAGCCGGATCACCGGGGATTCAGGCGTTCGGCGTCGCCAGCGGAAGTCTGAACACCATTTTTACTTATAGCGTGGGCAACAGTCCGACATCGATTGCAATATTGAAGTGAGTGCAACACGAATCATCTGTAGCCGTGCATGGACGGGCGTCGTAATGGCGCAAGGGTGAGGGCGACTATTTTTCTTTTTTGCGAGCTTTGGACAAACAAAAACTCTCAACTCTGCGACAATACCTACGCCGGTACCGGGCATCCCGTTGCAACCACTACGGGAGCCGCCGCCATCTAATCGGGAAGAAGACTTTCCTAGATTCGATCGACTTGGGGGCGGGTTCCGTGCCGAGACCAAGGTCAGGACCCAGAACCCATGAAGATCGCAAGCGCGGCGAGCGCATTCCCGAAGCATTACTACACACAGAAAGTTCTTTTGGATCGCCTCCAGGATTTTTGGGGAGACCGGCTTAAGAACCCGCTACTATTGGCGCGCCTGCATCGCAATGTCACGGTGGACGGCCGTTACCTGGCAATTCCTGCCGAAGAATATGTGGACATCAAGACTTGGGGCCAAGCCAACGACATTTGGATCAGGGTGGCGCAGGAATTAGGGGAACAGGCTCTTTGCCGCGCGCTGCAGAATGCGGGGGTAAATCCCGAGGACCTGGGCTGCTTGTTATTCACCACCGTGACTGGTGTCGCTAGCCCCTCGATCGACGGGATGTTGATCAACCGAATGGGGCTTCCAGCCAACATTCGGCGCACGCCGATCTTTGGCTTGGGATGCGTGGCCGGGGCCGCGGGAATCGCTCGCGCTTCAGATTATGTTCGTGCCTATCCTAAGCAGGCCGCGGCCCTGGTTTCGGTCGAACTCTGTTCGCTCACGTTGCAGCGCGAGGATCTGTCGGTCGCCAACCTGATTTCCTCCGGGCTTTTCGCCGATGGCTCTGCAGCTGTCATTGTGACGGGGGACGAGTTTGAAGCGTCGCACCATCAGATTTCCGGGCCGACTATTCTGGCCACACGCTCGATCTTTTATCCCGACACGGAAGACATGATGGGCTGGAACATTTCCGAGAAAGGCTTCCGCATCATACTTTCGACCGAAGTTCCGAACCTGATGCGCAAGAACCTTGGGCGGGATGTGGACGCTTTCCTGGCGGACAACGGGTATCAGCGAAGCGATCTTAAGAGTTTCGTTCTGCACACCGGAGGACCGAAGGTACTGGATGCATCGGCTGACGCTCTGGGATTGCACAATGGAGAGCTGGATGCTTCGTGGGATTGTTTGCGCAAGGTAGGAAACTTGTCGTCGGCTTCTGTGCTTTGTGTGCTCGAGGACGTGATGAAGAACCGGCGCCCTGAGCCGGGCACGTTAGGGTTGCTGGCGGCCATGGGGCCGGGTTTTTGTTCCGAGCTTTTACTTTTGCAATGGTGAGGCCGGTCGTTGTTGAACTCAACAGATATCTTCGTGATCGGCGGCGGCCCAGCGGGTCTGGCAGCGGCAATCGCGGCGCGCCAGCGAGGATTCCGCGTAATGGTTGCCGACGGAGCCAAACCTCCGATTGACAAGGCTTGTGGTGAAGCGCTCATGCCGGACGCAATTACGGCGCTCAAGAAGCTGGGAGTTGCCCTGCCCGCAGCGGATTTTTATCCTTTGCACGGCGTTCGCTTCCTGGGCTCTGGCTTATCCGCGGAAGCGGTTTTTCCTTCCGATTCTGCCGGCCTGTCGATCCGCCGCACCGCGTTGCATCGCATCATGGCGGAGCGTGCGGCCGCAGTGGGAGTCGATCTGCTGTGGCAGAGTGTAGTCATGGGGATTTCTGGTGACGGGGTTCGAGTGGGGGATCGCAACATCCGAGCCTCGTGGATTATCGGAGCAGATGGCGCTAGCTCGCGGGTGCGCCGGTGGGCGGGTCTTGAGGCCTATTCACGAACGAAACTCCGCTACGCCTTTCGTCGGCATTATCGGGTGGAGCCTTGGACTGATCGCCTGGAAATATACTGGGGAAAACGCAGTCAGGCCTATGCCACCGCCGTGAGCCATGAGCAAGTCTGTGTGGCTGTCGCCTCGTGCGATTCCGAGCTTCGCCTGGAAGAATCTCTGCCCGAGTTTCCCGAACTTAACTCCCGCCTGCGGGGGGCTGAGGCCACGTCCGCCGAGAGAGGTGCAGTCTCCGCCAATTGCAAGCTGAAGCGCGTCTGGAAAAAAAATGTGGCGTTGATCGGCGATGCTTCGGGCACGGTCGATGCCATCACGGGCGAAGGCCTGGGTCTGGCTTTTAGTCAGGCGGTGACGCTGGCGAACTGTCTCAAAGCTGACACGCTAGCCGGTTACCAGGCCGCGCACCGACGCTTGGCGCTTCGTCCATCGGTGATGGCACGGTTGATGCTCACGCTCGATGGGCGACCGGTGTTTCAGCAACGTACGCTCCGGGTTCTTCGCCGGCGTCCTGAAATTTTTCGCCGACTGCTGGCTCTGCACGTGGGAAGGCTTTCGCCGATTCGCCTGGCGGCGGATGGGCTAACGCTGGGATGGGGACTGCTGACAGCATAGCCGATGAAAGAAAGCGCTCAGGCCTTCCGGCGAAGTGGCGTATCCTTGCCGATTCTCGCGGGGCCGATGCTCGCGGTGATTGTGTTTCTCACGGTGGCGCGGGTTGGGGCTGCCGCACAGGACGCCACTTTCCACCTGGATCCTCAGCACACCACCATTAACTTCACGCTGGGGGATGTGCTCCACACGGTTCGCGGAACATTTCGCCTAAAGGAGGGCTCGCTGCGACTGGCTACCGCTTCGGGCAAGCTAAGCGGCGAAATTGTGGTGGACGCCAAAAGTGGCGAAAGTGGCAGCGGAATGCGTGACCGGAAAATGCACAGAGAAGTTCTGGAGAGCGACCGCTATCCGGAGATTACATTTCGTCCAGATCGCATCGATGGAGACGTGACGTCGCAAACGAAGTCGGTGGTGCACGTGCATGGAATTTTCACGATCCATGGAGCCGATCATGAACTCACGGTTCCCGCTGAAGTCCAGATGGCCCCGGGGTATTGGACGGCAACGCTGCACTTCGCCGTACCTTATGCAAAGTGGGGGATGAAGAATCCCAGCACAATGTTTCTGCGTGTCAACGAATCAGTCGACATTGACCTCACAGCTTCAGGAAGCGTGACCCGGCCGTGAATATTTCGCCGCGCTGGTTGTGGATCAGTACCCACTCTGCGGAGAGACGCCCTTACCTTCGGTACATTCGTAGCTTCGCCCTGCCGCCAAGTTCGTGAACTCTTCCGTTCTTCCGCTGGGCCACGCGATGACAACGCGCTCTACCCGATCGCGTTTCTCCAAACCAAACGTAACCGGGAGTTCGGATTGCGAAAGATAGCTTGAACCGCTCTTCACCATGCGCGATTGGCGCAATTCCCCGCTCACAATGCGCACGGTTGCGCCGATTGCGTCACGGTTGGATTTCGTACCGACCAGGTGAAAACGAATACTGCGATTGCCGGCGAGCTGGTCGTTGCGGTAAAGGTAGGCCGCGCCATTGTTGGTGGTGAGCAGGAGATCGAGATCGCCATCGCGATCGAAGTCCGCGTAAGCGAGTCCGCGTCCGACCTTCGGCTGATCGAAGCCGCCGCCAAGTTCGGCGGCGACGTCGCGAAACTTGCCGTTGCCATTGTTGAGAAACAAAAGCGGAGGCTGGGCATAGCCTACGTTCCCGCGAATGTTGCGCACGGTCTCATCGATATGGCCGTTGGCCACGGCGAGATCGAGCCAGCCGTCGAGATTCGCATCGAGAAAAGCGCATCCGAATCCCAGGCTATTCTTGGAAGCCAAGCCCACTCCCGCCTGGGCCGCAACGTCCTCGTAAACCTTCCCCGAGAGTTCGTACAGCCCCGTCATTTCGTTGTCGAAGTTTGTGATGGCCACACCCGAACTACCGGAATTGGTGAAATCGGCGATATCAACGCCCATGCCGGCGCGGGCCTTACCCTCAGTGCTGAAAGCCAGTCCAACTTCGACTGCGGCATCTTTGAAAGTTCCGTTGCGCTGGTTGCGATACAGCTTGTTGGGTTGAGTGTCGTTGGCGACCAGCAAATCGGGCCAGCCCTCCGCCTTGTCATCGAGCATGGCTACGCCGAGAGACTTGGAGCTGCTGTCAAAAATGCCGCTGGATGCGGTGACATCTTCGAAAGTACCATTGCCGCGATTGCGAAACAGCCAGCAGGTCTCGCCGCGATAAGCCTCCGGCGTGCAATAGGATTTATGCTTGCCATCGAGGCTGCAGAACACATCGTGCTCAGGCGACCACTTCACGTAATTGCAGACAAACAAGTCGAGCAAGCCATCGCGGTCGTAATCGAACCAAAGGGCGGATGTGCTGAACGCCGAGCGCTTACCGAGGCCGCTGGCATTGGTTACGTCGAGGAATGTGCCTTTGCCGGTGTTGTGAAATAGCCGATTCTGCCCGACGCAGGTGATGAGAATGTCGGGGAAACCGTCATTGTCGTAATCGCCGACGGCCACGCCCATGCCGTACATTTCAACGTCCAGTCCGGCACGCGAAGTGACGTCGGTGAACGTACCGTTCCGGTTGTTGTGATAAAGCCGTAAGGTGGAGCGCCGCTGCTTGTGTCCGGGCCAGTCCATTCCATTAATCAGAATAATGTCTTGCCAACCATCGCGGTCGTAATCCAGGAAAGCGCAGCCGGAGCCCAAAGTTTCCGGCAGGAACTTACCCCCGAAAAAGCCGCTGTTGTGCTGGAACAGAATGCCTGAACTGGTGGTCACATCGACAAATCGAAAACCGGGTGAGGCCGACGGCTGCGCGGCCGCGCCCAGAGCCCGCAAGAATGGCAACTGTGAGATCGACGCCAGCCCCGCTATACTCCGCAGAAAAGATCTTCGATTCAAAGATCTGGGATTCAAAGATCTGGGATTCACGGAACGCTCACCAGCCCGGCGCGAATCGCATAGGTCACAAGCTCGGCTGTCTTGTGGATGCCGAGGGCGTTCATGATGTTGGCGCGATGAACCGCAATTGTGTTGGAACTGAGATCGAGCGCTAATGCAATTTCCTTGTTTGACTTGCCGTCAACAATCATCCGTAAGACTTCAAGCTCGCGAGGAGTAAGGCCGCTGCTGCGTTCGCCTTTGAGAGCCGACTGCTGTTCAACCTGGGGATCAAAAATAGTTTCTCCTCGGGCCACGCGCCTTACCGCGGGACCGAGTTCCAGGTTCATCGCGTTCTTCAGAATGTATCCCTTGGCGCCGGCGTCGATAGCTTGCCGCACCCAGGTACTTTCCGAGTGCATACTGAGCATGAGCACTGCTGTTTCGGGAAGATCTTCAAGAATCTGACGGGTGGCGTCCAGCCCATTCGTTCCGGGCAAAGCGCAATCCATGACCACGACTGTCGGCTTCAACTGGCGCGCCAACTTGATAGCCTCTTCACCGTCACCGGCCTCGCCCGCAACCACGATATCGGGTTCGTCCTCCAACATGCGCCGGAAGCCGCGCCGCACCAGAGCGTGATCATCCACCAGCAGTACCGTGATCTTTTTTGTCATAATTTATCTTCAATTTGTAAACGTCAATCTGGAATCTTCAATTTTTTCGACTCGCATCTTTGTCGCGAGTCTCAATGTCCCGAGACTCAATTTGATCCCGCGGTACGCTCAGATGCAACACCGTACCGCCATCGGCAGGAGTGGAAAACACGATTCGGCCTGCCATCAACTCTGAGCGCTCGCGCATCGCTACCAGCCCGATCCCTTGTTTTGCGGGCCGTCCGTTGAAGCCAGCGCCGTGGTCTTCCACCTCCAACTCCAACGCGGAAGGAAGAAAACGCAATCGCACCCACGCCTGCTTTGCGCCGGAGTGTCGCGCCACGTTGTTCAGTGCTTCCTGCAGGATGCGATAGATCTGCACCGCAGCGCTGCCTTCCACTGTAAAAGGCGCACCCTGCTTTTCATAGGATATGGCAATTCCGGTTTGCCGTTCCACCGTTGGAATGTACCAATCGAGCGTGCTCTCCAGTCCAGCCTCATCCAGCATAACCGGATGCAGCGCTTGCGACAGGCTTCTCACCCGGTCGAGCGTGTCCTGCGCGATTTGACGGACTTCCTGCAAGTCGGTGCGCAAGGATGAACCTTCCGGAGCGTGGGTTCCGGCGCGGCTAAGCATTGCTCCCATCGCGGTCAGGATCTGGCCAAATTCGTCGTGCAGTTCGCGCGAAATGTAGCGCAGGGTCGACTCCTGCGTGGCAATAAGTTTCTGGGCCAGTTCGCTGCGGCGCTCCGAAAGCTCGGCCATACGGGCAAACAGCCGCCGGTTCCAGCGGATCATGGAGAATCCGGTCAACAAGATTGCCGCCAACGTTGCACCCAGGAACACATATACTTGCCGCTGCACGCGGTCATAAATCTGGATGATGCGCTGCGCCGCCTGCTCCTCGTTTTCGCTGTCCTGCACCAATAGCCGGGCTACTGTCGTACTCAAAGCTGCCTGACGCGCTTGCAGCGAGAGTTGTATCTGGCCGCGCGCATCTTTTTCCTGGCCCGAGCCAGCGAGACGAAACACGCGATCGACCGCATCCCAGAACTGCGTCATCGAACTGCTCAGAGAAGCGCTTTGCTCGGCGGTACGGCTGGTGGGCGCGAGACGGGCTTCGAGGCGCATGGCATCATCCAGATCGGTGCGAATGCGCTGGAATTGCGCCGACCACGCGGTGAGAGGATACGGTTCGTCGTTGTCGATCATGTCGCGCATGGCGACCGCGAGCAGGTTGAGGTCGTTCTGGATGCGGAGCAACTGCAGGGAATCCTTGCGGTTGCGGTCGATGAGTTCGGACTGGAGCTTACGCAAACCCGCGACCTGCCACGTGATGTACGCCGAGTAGGCGATGACCGCAGCAAGTGTGATGAGGAGGCCCAGCGACAGCCCCGCGGTTGGAGAATGCTCCGGCGAAGACGGACGTGCCACGCCCCGAGCATACAACGGGCGGGCCGGACGTGTCACAATGCAGTAATAATGAAGCGAATCCACCCTGGGCGTAGTCCAACAATAGATTGAGTACAGACCTTAAACCAGCCGAGAAAAAACCTAAAGTCGAGAGGCTCCGCGCCATCCTGCCGGAAGTCTGGAAGCTGATGCGTCCTCGCCGTCGGCTGCTGGCGCTCGGTTTTGTCTTGATGGTGATCAATCGGGTGGCAGCCCTGGTGTTGCCCTATTCCACGAGATTCTTCATTGATACCGTCATCAATAAGCACCACATGGACAAGCTGCAGCCGTTGGTTTTATTTGTTCTGGGAGCGACTCTGGTCCAAGGCGTCACTTCTTTTTCGCTGACGCAGTCTTTATCGAAGTCGGCGCAGCGCCTGATCACTGAATTGCGCCAACAGGTACAGGTCCACATCTCCCGGCTGCCCGTATCTTTTTACGACGTCAATAAAACCGGCAGTTTGGTATCCCGCATCATGAGCGATGTGGAGGGCGTTCGCAATTTGCTGGGTACGGGTTTAGTGGATTTTGCGGGAGGCCTTGTCACGTCCTGCATTGCCC
The DNA here is from genome assembly GCA_963818865.1 of uncultured Acidobacteriaceae bacterium. Lineage (GTDB taxonomy): Bacteria > Acidobacteriota > Terriglobia > Terriglobales > Acidobacteriaceae > Sulfotelmatobacter. The sequence goes on along the minus strand of CAWFTQ010000003.1, from coordinate 1,721,779 downwards.
TGGTTTTGTTGCTTCGTACCAGTGCGCAGATGACGTTGATTGCAGTCGGCGCGCTGGTATGTTTTGGCATTGCACTCAATAAAGCGTTCGCGACGATCCGGCCGATTTTTCGTGAACGCGGCAAAATCAACGCCGAAGTCACCGGCCGGCTTACCGAATCGCTGGGTGGCGTGCGTGTGATCAAGGGCTATCACGCCGAACAGCGCGAGGAAGCTGTCTTCGCCACCGGGGTTCGCCGGTTGCTCGACAATGTGATGCGCACTCTCACGGCAACCTCGGTCATGAGCCTTTCCGCAAGCGTGCTTCTAGGAGTGGTGGGCGCGGTCACTATGTATGTGGGTGCACACCAAATTGCTTCAGGCACTCTCACCGTCGGCGGATTTGTCTCCTACACTTTGCTTTTAGGCTTTCTGGTTGCACCTATCATGCAGATTGTTTCCATCGGAACGCAGCTCACCGAAGCGTTGGCGGGACTCGAACGCACGCAGGAAATCATGCGGGAGCGGCCAGAGGATCAGGATCCCAGACGATCCATACCGCTGGCCGATATCATCGGGCGGGTTGAATTCGAAAATGTAAGTTTTACGTATGACGGAATCCACGAAGTGCTGCGCGAGATTTCTTTCCGCGCCGATCCTGGCACGGTGACCGCTCTGGTAGGTTCCTCCGGTTCTGGCAAGTCGACAACCATCGGTCTGATTTCGGCTTTTTATACTCCCACAAAAGGCCGGATTCTGGTGGACGGCACCGACCTCAGTACGGTGCGGCTCGACTCCTACCGCACGCGTCTGGGAGTGGTGCTGCAGGAATCTTTTCTTTTCGACGGAACGATTCGAGACAACGTTTCATTCGCCCGCCCCGATGCCGCCGAAGAGGAAATTCTTCGCGCCTGCCGGATCGCGCGCGTGGATGAGTTCGCGGAATCGTTCGCCGACAAATATGACACTGTGGTCGGAGAGCGTGGCGTTAAACTTTCCGGAGGACAACGCCAGCGGATTTCGATAGCCCGCGCTATTCTGGCCGAACCGCGCATCCTGATTCTTGACGAGGCGACCTCGAGTCTCGACTCTGAATCGGAGCAGATGATCCAGCAGGGACTGTCGTATTTGATGAAGGGGCGCACCACGTTTGTGATTGCACACCGGCTTTCGACCATCCGCCGCGCCGACCAGATTCTGGTGATGGAACAGGGACAAATTGTGGAGCGCGGCACGCATGAGCAACTCTATGCGGCGCACGGCCGCTATTACGACCTGTACACCCGACAGCACGGCGTGGAAGATAACTTGTTCCTTGCGCCGGGTGAGGGGGACTCAACTGAGCTGGACGCGCCTGAAAACAGCGACTCCCGACCACTGCGGAAGGGTGACCTGAAGTCGGCAGACGCATTGGGTGTGCTAAAGGGAGAGGTGCGTTAGCTCATGAGCAGTCCGGAGAATTATCAGGCGAACGGGTCTGCCGCCATCCGCGCGGAACAACTATGCCGCCATTACCGAATGGGTGAGACTGTGATCCGTGCGGTCGATGGCGTTTCTCTTGAAGTTCGTTCCGGAGAATTCGTCGCTCTCCTCGGTAGCTCAGGATCGGGGAAATCGTCGGTATTGAATCTGATTGCAGGGTTGGACCGTCCTACGTCAGGGAGCGTTATTGTTAACGACCGGGATCTTGCAGAACTTTCGCGCGAAGAGCTTGCACGATATCGCTTGCACACCGTGGGAATGGTATTTCAGTCTTTCAATCTGATCGCCAGTATGACGCTCGCTGAAAATGTGGAATTGCCTATGCGTTTTGCTGAGATTGAACGCGGAAGGCGAGTCAGTTTGGCGCGCGAAGCGCTCATGCGAGTAGGTCTGCAATCGCGAATGAATCATCGTCCCAGCGAGCTCTCGGGCGGGGAACAGCAACGGGCTGCACTGGCTCGCGCGCTCATCAATCGGCCTCAGCTTTTGCTGGCCGACGAACCCACCGGCAATCTCGACAGCCATACCGGCACCGAAATCATGAACCTGGTGCGCGAGTTCAACCAGCAGTTAGGGATGACGGTGGTGATGGTGACGCACGAGCGCGCGTTGGCGGAACGCTACGCCCAGCGCCTTATCTTCCTTGCGGACGGCAAGCTGGTTAGCGATGAGGCGAACTCGGCCGTAGTAGCCAATGCTGGACTCAATCCCCAACCGGAGCCAGGCGACTATGAAACTTTCTGATCTGGGCGAACTTGCAGTGCGTAATTTGCGCGAGTCTTTCTTACGAAATTCGCTGACCACTATCGGCATCTCGGTGGGCGTAGCGTCGCTGGTTGCGATGCTTTCACTGGGCATCGGCCTGCAGCAACTCGCGTCGCGGCGTCTGATGAAGTCCGGATTATTCGATACGGTTGTTGTCACCTCCAGGCGTGACCTGCGCAACTTCGGACGCGACGAAGAACGCACTGCGCCTGCTCCCGGCGAAAGCCGCATTCTCGATGAGCCCACGCGACTGGAAATCGAACACCTGCCGAACGTGCTGGAGGCGTATCCTGACATCCGTTTCATCACCGAACTCCGATTCGAGGACAAGCCGCATTTAACCATGGTCGCGGCGCTGCCTTCTTCCGCGAAATCGAACGATGCGTTCGAAGCTGTGCAGGGCCATTTCTTTTCCTCCGACCTGGCCCCCGAAGTCGTGATTCAGAAAGCCTTCGCCGAAGAACTGCTGGGTAAAACTCCGAAGTCCGGCCTCGATGAAACAAATGTCGCGCAGCTGGCCGGCCCGCTTCTGGGTAAGGAATTGATCATGCGCTACGCGCAGCGCGAGGCAGCCCCAGCCGCGCCTTCGGCTGCTGAGATTACCGCTCCCGGCGGTGATCAGGGCGTGGCGGGCGCTGCCTATTCTGTTGTCTCGCGCGAGTTGAAGCTGAAGATCGTCGGCGTGGCCGATCTCGATCCCGAGAGCATGCGCGGGCCAACTCGCGCCCGAGTGTTTCTTCCACTCAAGCTGGCGGAAAGTCTGCACGTGATGCAGCCTACGGATCTGCGGGAAATTTCGCGCGCTGCTGGAAGCCAGCCGGTTTACTCGTCGGTCAGCGTGCGAGTGAAAAATCCAGGACAGATACGAGCGATCGAGGATGCAATCAAGAAGATGGGATTCAACACATTCTCCATCCTCGACGCGACCCGCAGTCTGCAGCAATTCTTCGCCGTGCTCGACGTGTTCCTGGGAATTTTCGGCAGCCTCGCCCTCGCCGTCGCTTCCATCGGAATCGTAAACACTCTGGTGATGGCCATTCTGGAGCGCCGCCGCGAAATCGGCATCATGAAAGCTATCGGCGCCAGCGATAGTGATGTGAAAAAACTTTTCTTCGCGGAGGCGGGCGCCATGGGCATTCTCGGCGGCATCGTCGGAGTCGTCTTGGGATGGGCTATCGGCCAGGTCATCAATCTCGGGACGAATATCTATCTCAAGCGTCAGGCGTTGCCGCCGGAGCACTTCTGGTCGGTGCCGTGGTGGCTGGTGGCATTTGCGATCGTGTTTGCTTTCGGAGTAAGCCTGATCTCGGGTCTCTATCCCGCGGGACGCGCTGCCCGCCTTGATCCCGTGCAAGCCTTACGCTACGAGTAAACTGGATCGATGCATCGCCGTTTCCGAATTTTCATGGTGGTCACGGTATTTCTCGTTTCAATATCAGCCCACTCATTAGCAGCCCAGGCTCAGACCCGGATCGAATGCAATGCGCTAAACAGCAGGATCCTCAAATACGAAGTACACTATTGCGTCTACCTGCCCGCAAGTTATAACGCTGGCGCCTCGAAGAGTCCTACGCAGGGCTATCCCGTGCTTTATTTTCTGCACGGCCTCGGCGACAACGAGAAAACGCTTTTCAATAGCGGCGGCTGGACGCTGCTCGACGATTTACGCAAGCAACATAAACTCGGCGATTTTCTGATTGTCGCTCCCGAAGGCAGACGCAGTTTTTACATCAACTCCGCCGATGGCTCCGTCCGCTATAGCGACTTCTTTCTGCAGGAGTTCATTCCGTTGATCGAAACGAAATATCGGATTAAAAAAGGTCGAAACAATCGAGCCATCAGCGGCATTTCCATGGGTGGTTATGGTGCTCTGCGTTTCGCTTTTAGTCATCCTGAAATGTTTTCTGCCGTGAGCGCGCAAAGTGCCGCGCTAATGACGGAGTCGCCCCAGGAACTGGATACCGCCGCCCGTTCCGGCGCTCCTCTGGGAAAAGTGCTGGCCGAGGTTTTCGGAAATCCCATCGACGTTCTTCATTGGAAAGATAACAGTCCGTTTGTTCTCGCTCGGAAAAATTCCGCAGCTCTGAAAAAACTCGCAATCTATTTCAATTGTGGTCAAGATGACAACTACGGTTTCGAGAAGGGCGCTGAGGCGCTGCACGAGGAGCTGCAGAAAGAAGGTGTGAAGCACGAGTATCATCTTTATCCCGGCGATCACAGCCTCGATTATTTTCTGGCTCACTTCACCGAGGTCATGGAGTTTCATTCCCGGGCGTTTGGTCTCGCGCAGTAGCGCTCCCTAATGGTTGAAACAGAATTGAGACGACAACCGTCTACTTCTCGGGTAATGCTTCCAGGTTGATTACTTCAAAAGGCCGAAGCGTAAGTGTATGCATCTTGCCCGCGGTAAAGCGGAGCGGTTTGCTGCTGCGGTCTTTGAGCCATGGGCTATGCGCTAGATATGTTCGGGTTGTCCCTGCTGGCAACTCGAAAGCCTTGGCCACGTCGAGCGCATAGCTCTGCGTCTTGTCACTCGGATTGCGCAAGGTGATGATGCCCTTTTGAGGCGCCCACGCGGCCCAGCCGTAGATTTGCAGTTGACCCGGATCACCTCCGATCCAGTGAGTGTCAATCAGGACATCCGCATTTTGGCGCGCCCATTGCGCTGCTTCCGCCAGCATGTCCCAGTCTTCCTTCGACAAGAGCGAATGAGTGACGTACAGCTCTTGTAACTGGGTGCCGCTGCCGAAATACGTGTGCACCTCGTTCGGAAAATCTTTTCCGGGATCAGAACCAAGATGATTTGCCTGCCGTGCATAAATGATTCCGTGCAGCATGAGAGAGTTCAATGGAAAGAGTGGCCCAGCTTGCACGATCCCCTTATAAGTGGCCGCGTCCCGATAAGTGATCCAGCGTTCGCGCCAAGAACCGACGCCTGCAAATGCGTGATCGTCGCCGCCTCTCCAGATGGAATCGGCATACTGCAGCCAGAACGGGGAAGGATAAGTGCCGGTAGTCAGATTGATGAAAAGTTTCGGGTTAACCGAGCGCCATTCGTTCATAAGACTGATTGCCGCTTGAAAGTCGCTATCAAACTCGCTTCCCGGCAGCACGCTATTCACATTTCCGGTACCATCGATCTTGAACTGGTTGACGCCATAATCCCGGATGAACTTCAATGTGACGTCACGAAAGCGCGCATAGTACTTCGGTCCGGAAAGCGCAAAGCCTCCGGCGTTAGTTTCGAGCCCCTGCTCGCGCCCGTACTTCAAACGCTCCTCCTTCGCCCGATCATAGCCTCCCCATGGGGAGAGCCAGACGCCGGGCCTCGCGCCGTATTTTTCGGCAGCAGCCTTGAGAGGAGTAAAGCCGTTTGGAAATCCGGCCCCGAAGCTCCACAGCGTGTGAGGATCATCCCAACCATCGTCAAACAAGAACGAATCTAATTTCACACTACGTTTTTCGACGAGTTCTTCTCCAAAAGAATGAATTACATCGAGGGCGGCCGCCTCGTCGTATGGATTGTTGAACCCGATGTCATACCACGAGTTGTAAGTGAGGAACGGCAAGTTAGGACGCGCGCGCTCCCGCTCGATGTAGATGAGGAACCCGCGCCGCAACTGGCCCGAAGGACTTAAGCCGATCACCGAAGAGTAAGTCACCGTCTGCCCCGCGCGCAGCGGCAACCCGCGATGCATAGAACAAGTTACCTCTCCATTCCTCGCGCCGCAGATAGAAAGAGGATGTTCAAAGCCAAGAAAGAGCTCGTTGATAATTACGGGGGAGCCTTTGACTTTCCCATCCACGAGCGCTGTGGGCGCTTTGAAGTCGAACAGTTCGACTTCAGTGATGGCTTCGTCATTGGTGGCATGGAGCGAGATCTCCTGTCTCAGATAATTGGAGCCATCTCTGAGAATTCCTTTCCATGTTACCGACAGCTTCTTCTCGGGATCTCCTAAAGTTACGATCACCTGCTGCCCGGGAGAGCGTAGCGCGGACTTCAAGGCGTCGGGTTCTGCGCGAAGACTCTCGACTTGTGGATCGCCCTGAGGCACCATTCTTGAAGACGGCAGGATTCTGCCATCACGGAACTTAAGAATAAAAAGATCCCGCGAAAGCCGAGTGTGTTTACCAGTTGAATGCTCGATGAAATGTGATCCGACCACTGCTCCTTTAAGAATGGACCATTGCGCTGTGAAAAGTTTATTTTCGAGGACGATGGAATCCGCCTGGACGCTGGCTCGAGCTTCGCCGGCATCCACGCCGTAGTTGATCGCAGATTCACCCGATGTGGCCGTGCCGAGGGCGGCTAGCAGAAAAAACGAATACAGAAATAAGCTTCGAATTTTGACGAGCATAATGTCCTGTTGCATATTAAACTTTGGAGGCTAGCGAAGCAGTTCGAAATATATGGAAACATTATATGCAACAAAAGGAAATATACTGGCCGCTGGTTTTTGGGCGGGCGTGGTGCCCATTGCCCCCATTGCAATGATCGGCGGACTCGATATACACCGCCGTGGATCGCGAGGATGAACAAAAAGCTGCCGGCAGACGACCCGTTCGTCGCCATGGTTACCGCGAAGGCCGACGTAGATTTGCGCCTCAGCGACTTTCAGCCGCGCTCCATGCTGGTCTCGCCCGTCCACGAGATTCTTCGCCCGAAGTTTCCCGTCATCGATTACCACAATCACCTGGATGCGATGGACCCAGCTGACGTTTTGCGAGTGATGGATGCATGCGTAATCGAGCGAGTGGTAAACATCACCATGCGCACCGGCAAAGCCGCGCTTGGCATGATTCACAAATTTCATGAGGCAGCTGCTGATCGCTTCTCCACCTACGGCTGGATGGACTGGAGCGACCTGCACTCTTCCGGTTTCTTCGAGCTTAGTGTGGATCGTCTGGAAGAGTTGGTGGAACACGGCGCCTGCGGCTTAAAGATGTGGAAGGATTTGGGAACCAGCGTGCGCGATCCAGACGGAAACTTGCTGCGAGTCGACGACGAGCGCCTGGCGCCGCTGTTTGAGAAAGCTGCCGAACTGAATGTGCCCATTATGTTTCACATTGCTGACCCGGATGCTTTTTTCCAGCCCATCGACAAGCAGAACGAACGCTATGAAGAGCTGGCAGCTCATCCCGAGTGGAGCTTTTATGGATCGCATTTCGACAAATCGCAACTGCTGGCGCAGCGTGACCGGGTGTTTGCGCGTCATCCAAAGACTACGTTTGTTGCGGCGCACGTTGCCGAACATCCTGAGGATCTCGCGTACGTCAGCCGATTGCTGGATTCAAATCCGAATCTCTACGTAGACATCGGCGCTCGCTGTGCGGAACTAGGTCGCCAACCCTACACAGCTCACGACTTCTTTGTGAAATATTCGGACCGCATCCTCTTTGGAACCGACCTTATTCCTGAAGTAAATATGTACCGGCTTCACTTCCGTTTTCTGGAAACCCGCGATGAGTATTTCGAGTATCCGTCGCATGCCTCTCGTCAGGGGCGGTGGAACATTTACGGTTTGTTTCTTCCCGACGAAGTGCTGCGCCGAATCTATCGAGAGAACGCGTTGCTACTTCTGAAGCAATAAAGGGATCCCATGCATCGGCATAGAATTGCATTCTCCTCTGCTCTCATCTTTTTCTTAGCTGCAACGGCTTCTCCAACTCCTGTCGAACAGAATTGGACCAACTATGTGCGCATCGGTGCATACGGCCTTGCACGGAACAGCGCGGAGAAAATCGTCGCCGACGCGCACGAAACCGGCGTCTTCGGAATCGAGGTGGATAACGACATCCCCGGCCGCTACGAGAGCTTTCTTGATCCAAAAGCCAAGCTGCAAGCGATTCGCGCCGTGGCGGAAAAAGCGCACTCAGCGGGAAACTATGCCTTCGTCTACATCGCCGGAACCGAATGCATCACGGCTCCTGCGGACAAGACTGCTCACACGCTCGCAAAGGATCATCCCGATTGGTTGCAGCGTAAAATTACAGGTGAGCCCGCGATCTTCGGCGGTGGAACGGCTTTTTGGATCGCTCCCGGCGACGAAGATGTTTGGGTTAGCCCCTATGCTCCTGAGTGGCGAAAAACTTACATGGAGCGCGTCAGGCAGATTGCCGCCACCGGAATTGATGGCATCTATGTGGACATTCCATACTGGATGACTCACTTCGAGGGCTGGGAAGACACTTGGGCCAGCTTCGATGACTACACCGTGGCGGCGTTCAAGAAGCAGACGGGACTCGATGCGAGAAAAGATTTGAAACTCGGCGACTTTTCCGACTCCAACTTTCGCCGTTGGGTTGACTTCCGCATTCAGACGTTCACTGATTTCCTGCGAGAGATCGACCAGAACGCCAAATCGGTGAATCCGCAGATCAAGACTATCCCAGAAATTTATCCCGGCATCGAGCAGGAATCAGTTCGTGTGGGAGCCGATGTTTACAGCCTTTATCCTGTGGTCGATGCCATCGCACACGAATACGAATTTGGTGGCGGGGATCACATGGCATCGTCGCGCACGCCTCTGGACTGGTTTTATTACCAGGTGGGCATGTACACGTTCCGAGCTTTCGCGCAAGGGAAGGCGACGTGGATCCTCAACTATTCCTGGGACGGCGACAAGGTCGTGGACCGCAGCGAGGCCATGATGAACCTGGCGATGTCCGAAGTCATGGCGGGAGCAAATTTTTGGGATGCGCCCGGCCATTCCATGGCCGGATCCAACGATCCTGCCACTCGCAAGAGGATTTTTTCCTGGATTAAGCAAAACGAGAAGACGTTCTACCTGCCGCGCGCGCCGATCCGTCCGATCGGAGTATATTTCTCTCCGCAGACGCGGAACTTTTATGCGGAAGATTTCATTCGCTCCTATCGTGGAATTCTTCTTCTACTGATGCAGTCCCATCGAGAATTTCAGATTGTTACACCGCGAACCCTCCATGAGTTTCACGGCGAAGCTCTCGTTTTACCTAATGTGCGTATTTTGAGTCAGGAAGAGCGGGAATGGTTCGAACAGTACACTGCAGGGGGTGGGAAACTTGTCATGACGGGAAATAATCCTCTTGAAGGCGGCAAACAGAAAAACGTCACGCGTTTTCCCAACTGCCCCGGCAAAGCATACGTCGTATCTTTAGAGGCGGGCTTTGATCAGGCAATTCCGCAGTTGCAGCAGGCTTTTCTCGACAGTCTTCCGCCCAGTGCGGGCGTTGAAATCTCGGCATCGCTCCAGGTCGCCTCCTCCATAGCCCGCGTGAATGGTGAGACCCACGTCTTCCTGGCGAACTTCGCCGGCCTGGTGGGCGGCAAGAATCCCGTTCAGACTCCTCAGACTGTAACAATCCGGATGCCTGCTGGACACGGGAATTCGGGCTATTTCCTTCCATTTCTCGGCAACGCGCAGAGATTAGAGGGCGTATCGGCGCAAGGAACTGTCACCTTTACGCTGCCGCCCATCTCCAAGGGCGCGGTCTTCTGGCTGGAAGCCGAGTGAACGAAGAATCCGAATCATTCATTAATGCGCAGCATCACCCGACATTCCTCTTGACAAGCGGAGCTTCCAGTCAGTAAAAGATTGGTTTCGTAAGAAATCGTAACAATTCGCAAGCTCACATGTCGCTGCGGGACGCGGTGCCGGCCCGAATGCGAATGTAACTCGGAGGATGCCATGCGGCTGGCTCGGCAGGTCCTTTCCCGGTTTCTGAACGTCTGCTTGTTTGCGGGCTGTGCGACCTTGTTGGTGGCGCAAGGTAACTACCAGGCACAGCTACGCGGTGTGGTGTCCGATGCGAGTCGCGCAGTAGTTGCGAATGCGAGGGTCACGATCCGGAATGTGGGCACAAACATCTCCAGCACTTCGCGCACGGACGAAAAGGGCTCTTATTTTTTCACCGGACTACGCCCGTCTACCTACGATGTGAAGGCCGAAGCACCGGGCTTTCGCGCAGCCGAGCGGACAGGCGTTGTCTTGGCGGTCGATCAGGAATCGTCGCTGAACTTCAAACTGGAGCTTTCGAGCGTCTCGTCTTCCGTCGAAGTTACAACGACCGCGCCGTTGCTCGACACCGGCAACGCAACGTTGGGCACTGACGTGACCGGCGAATACGTGAAGGAAATCCCTTTGTTTGGCCGCGATTTCTTCGGCTTAACCTTCCTGGCCGGAGGTGTGACCGAGACAGCCGGGTCGGGCACGCAGGACAACTATCCCTCCGGGACGAATTTTGTTTCGAATGGGCAACGTAACGCGACCGCCGAAGTACGGATTGACGGCGCGTTGATCAGCGCGCCAGAGCAGGGCGAGGGTGGAAACTCGAATGTTTATTACGAGCCGCTAGTGGAGGGCGTGCAGGAATTCAAAGTTCAGAACAACAGTTTTTCGGCAGAATTCGGCAACAACGGCGGCACCGTCGTAAACATGGTTCTGAAGAGCGGAACCAATGCCTTCCATGGCACCGGCTGGTATTTCCTTCAGCGGTCGCAGATGGACGCGCGTGATTTCTTCAACCCCGCTCCGAATCCGAAGCCGGATAGCAAGCGGGACCAGGGGGGATTTTCCATCGGCGGCCCGATCCGAAAGAATCGATCATTTTTCTTTGCCGATTTTGAAAAGGTTCGCAACATCAGCGCATTCAGCAATCTCGCAACCGTCCCAACTACCGCAGAGCGAAGTGGGGATTTCTCCGCGACGGCCACTAATATTTATGATCCGACGCTGCCTTTAGTGGGCTGCGCTTCCGGCTCCTGTAGGCCACAGGTGCAGTTCAACGGGAACCCTAACATAATTCCACCGGGCGAAATCGATCCCATCGGCCAGGCCATTCTCAACCTTTATCCGCAGGCCAATTTGCCCGGCGAATTTAACAACTATATTTTCAGCGGCACAGCCCATGCTCCGGATTATCAGTTCGATATCAAAGTGGACCATCAGATCAATGACCGGAACCACATCAGCGGACGCTACAGCCGCAGCTCATCGAATTACTACACGCCCATGATCTTCGGAGACAGCTTCGACAATAACGGCTCCGGAGATGGATTCGCGAGCAGCCCCACGCTGGCACAAAATGGGTCGATCGAATATTCCCGGACGCTGAATCCGCGGATCGTCTGGACGAACCACTTTGCGGTCGACCGGGTGCACGAACAGGCGACCTCATCGATTCCGTCGATTTCGAGTTTTAATGCTTCATTGCCTTCCGGCTTTTCCTTGCCGGCCCTGTTCCAGCAGGCCAACGGCATTGATCGGATGCCGGCATTCTATATGTCGTCGGGCGGGCAAACCGCGCCGTGGACCGATCTTTACGATCAATGCTGCATCAACACCACTTTCGCTCACACGCTGTACAGCTATTCTTCGCAGTTTGTGATCTCCAGGGGTTCGCACCTGATGAAGTTTGGCGGAGAGCAGAGGCTTTTCTACAACAACTTCTTTCAGCCCTCGGATCCGACCGGCGTCTTTAACTTTACGGATTACGTGACCTCGCCGACTCCGAACAGCGATGTGGATGCAAATGGCAATGCAACGGGAAATCCTTTTGCCAGCACGCTCTTTGGTTACGCCGACAACATCAATCCTTATCCGTCCGAACCGACCTCGCTCGAAGTTTTGCCCGCAGTGGCGAATCGATCGGTCGAAACCGGTTTCTATTTTCAGGACGACTGGAAGGTCAACGCAAAGCTCACGCTCAACCTTGGCCTGCGTTATGAATGGAGCACTCCTTACGATGAGCGCTACAACCGCATCCAATTCAGCAACTTCACCGCGCCCACCGGGGTGAGTCTGGATTTAACCCCGGCCCAGGCTGCTTTGGAATCTGTGGGACTAAACTATCCTTCCTCGGAGCAATTAATTGGCACCACGCAGTTTCCTACTTCTAGCATGCGGCACGTCCCGGTATACCGCAACGATGTAGGTCCGCGATTTGGTTTCGCCTACGCCTTCGATTCGAAGACGGTCGTGCGCGGTGGCGCCGGTATCTATTTCGGAATGAGTCCAGCTACGAATTTTCAATATCCCGGAACAGCTTTCAGCAAAACGGCTTCGATTTTCTTTACGAACAACAATTTCGCCTCGCAGTACGCCACGCTCGAAAATCCGTTTCCTACCGGCTTCACCGGGCCGCAGGGCAAACAGTATGGCCAGTTTGCCGACTGGGGATACGCTAACAACAACGATCTTGGCACTACCGCCGCGCGTGACGCAGACCTCTACCAGTGGAACCTTGGCATCCAGCGCGAGTTGCCCAGCCAGATCGTTCTGGGCATCGACTATTCCGCGAACCGCAGCACGCATCTCCCGTGGTCCGGAACCAACAATCGAGATTTCATCCCTTCGGCGCTGCTGGCTCAGATCTCGGCGGCCGTAACTCCTACCGATCCCAATTGCCAGTCGGATAGTTGCGTGACTAGCTTCCTGCAGAATCCGGTAACGAATCCGTTCTTGCCGATGTTCAGCACGCCTTGCACTTCCACGCCCACCTCTCCCTGCTTCAATGAGCCCGATTCACTCTACAGCACCACGCAACTTCCGCTGGGATATCTGCTCAATCCCTACCCGCAATTTACCGGAGACTTCGAGGGCCTGATGATCGAGGAGGCCAGCTCCTGGTACAACTCGATGCAAATCCGCTTCCAGAAGCGCACGACGCATCACATCAGTTTCGAGGGTAACTATACTGTCTCGAAATTGACTGACAATTCCTCTGCTGGCCGGAACAATTGGGTCGGATCGCTCGCCAACGGGCAGCCTCAACAACTGGACCGGCTGTATCTGGAGCACAGCATCAGCGCCAATGACGCGCCGCAGCGCCTCGCGGCCGCTGTGGTTGTGAACTTGCCGGTGGGCCGCAATCAATGGATTGGTGGAAATATGAACCATGCACTCGATGCCGTCGTGGGAGGATGGTCGATCGCCACAATGGTTACGGAACAATCCGGACAACCGATTGCGATCGGCATGAGCAACCCTCGGCTGGCCAATGGCAGCCAACGTCCCGATGTCGTGTGCCCCCAGCTGAAAACGGGTCTTAGCATGAAAGACGTTGCCATGAACTGGGAGCAGAACTCGGTAGCCGAAGGAAACGGGTTCGCGCCGGTCGCCTCATTTATCAATCCCAACTGCTTCGCCGATCCAGGCGATCAAAATCCAGGCAATGCTCCACGCTATTTTCCCGGTTTGCGCGTGAACGGCATCCACGATGTCGATACGAATCTGTACAAATCATTCGTGCCGAAAGAGGGGATGACGATCGATCTCAGAGCAGAGGTTTTCAATTTGCTAAACCATCCGCGCTTTGCCCAGCCGGACTCGGCGTTTGGAGACGCGGCGTTCGGCACGATCACGTCGGACGCGAATGGCTACCTGCCCCGTTACTTCCAGTTTGGATTGAGATTCGAGTTCTAGAATCAGCGTATGACTGTCCGGCTGGGAGCGCGAGCAGTAGCAAACTCTACGGAACGCGTTCGCGCGATTCTCGAAAACAATCGCCGTGGTAAGACCCTCGGCGTCTATTCAATCTGCTCCGCTAATCGGTTCGTTCTCGAAGCCGGTATGCTCCAGGCTCGGCGAGACGGCACACTGCTGTTGATTGAATCGACCTCGAATCAAGTCAATCAATTTGGCGGCTACACCGGTCAGACGCCCACACAGTTCGTTGACTTCGTGAAGGAGATCGCGGCCTCCATGAATTTTCCGGCTGAAAGCATCGTCTTTGGCGGCGATCATCTCGGTCCCCACGTCTGGCGAATGGAACCTTGCTCAGCAGCGATGCAAAAGGCAGAAGAACTGGTTCACACATGCGTGCTGGCGGGTTACACGAAGATACATCTGGATGCCAGCATGCAACTTGCGGATGATCCGGGTGACCGTGGCCGACCACTTGCCGGCGAAATCATCAGCAACCGTGCGGCCGAACTGTGCCGCGCCGCTGAGGAAGCCCACGCCAAACTGCCGCAGGACTGGCCCGCACCGCTTTATGTAATCGGAACCGAGGTGCCCACGCCCGGAGGCGAGGTACTCGATGCGCAAGCTCCAAAAGTTACGCGAATCGAAGACCTCTCTCAAACCATAGACCTTGCGCACAGTGCCTTCAGCAGAGGTGGCCTCGAAGCGACATGGGAGCGAGTAGTAGCCGTGGTCGTGCAGCCCGGCGTGGAATTTGGCGACGACGTTGTCTTCCCTTATTTACCAGAGAATACGCGCCGGTTGTCTAGATTTGCGCACAAGCAGTGGCATGGCGTGTATGAAGCGCATTCCACGGATTACCAAGAGCGTGTTGCTTTGCGGCAGATGGTACGCGATCATTTCGCCATTTTGAAGGTGGGTCCGTGGTTGACATTCGCGTTCCGCGAAGCCGTTTTTGCATTGTCGGCCGTGGAGCAGGAGTGGTTGGGCAGTCGGAAAGGGATCGTTCTTTCCGGCGTACGCGAGTCTCTCGAAGAAGCGATGCTCGCTAATCCGGAGCACTGGAGCGGCTACTACCGCGGTGACGATGCGGCTCTTCGCCTTGCGCGCAAATACAGCCTTAGCGATCGCTGTCGTTATTATTGGCCGCAGGCGGGCGTCGTGGTCGCTCTGCAAAGACTGCTTGCCAACTTAACGTCACATCCCGCTCCTATTGCCCTCCTCAGTCAGTATCTTCCGAACCAAAGCGCCGCCGTGCGCGCGAAAGTGATCGCAAACCAGCCCGTAGAGTTGATTCTCAATAGAATATGCGAAGTCATCGATCACTACGCATTCGCATGCGGTATCGTCTAAACGGAGCCGCGTACCGCAAAAATAGCAATAAATCAATCTAGTTTCGCGGTTATCGATTAACCTCACTAATCCAGCGAGAGACCGTTTCGAAAGACTTCTCGCAGAAAGTCGGCGGCGGGTCAGGCAAATGCTAGCTCCAGGCATCCTGCAAACTGCCGAGTTGACCTACAGCTTCGCTGACAATCTCCCGCGGTATGCCAAAGTGCGTTTCAATTGCCTCAACTAACTGCTCACGATTTGCCAGCATATGCATGGTTGATTCGTTTGCTTCCGATTCAACCAGCGTTAAATTGTGAACGAGTACCGAACGACCCGAATAGAATCGCGCCAGCAAGATCGAATTCAGGAACGTCGCATCGGCGGAAAATGATGCAGCGATCGCCTGGCTGAAATCTTCAATCGCCTTGGGCGCCGGCTTCGCTAGATAACCGTGGCGTAAGACTCCATCGCGATACAGTTCAAGACGCGAACAGCCCTCCGCGTCTTGTGGCTTCAGCACGTAACGATCCCTACCTAAGGTGGTTTCATAATCAGTTGCCAGGTCGCGAGGAATTGGCTCCAGCAGCGGTGCAGCGTACCCCGTGTCTGCCATGTACTCTCGCCCTTCAATCGCGATCATGCTTAGCGTGTGAACTTGCGGAGTGTTCATGTCTGCGGCGCACAATTTCACTTGATATCCCAGGCTGCGAAGCAACAAATAGAAGTAATAGTTGTTGGAATAGCAAGTGCCGCCGAAATGGCATTTATCGATACCATCAAGATAGAGTCGGACTGCTGGCAGGTTCACCAATCCCAGGCGCTTGCGGTAATAGAGCTTGGAAATATTCTCGAATGGAATTCTGGTGAGGTGGGCTGACAGCAGCTCGCGAAGAGCCTCCAGGCTGGGTTCTCTTCGCGCAACTCCCAAGATCGCTAAGTAGTGATCTGTGACCCCTTCAGGCAACAGCGCCGGTGTTCGATCAACTTGCATTGGCTATGAAAGTATCATTCTCGCAACGCGCGGGGTTTGCAAGGGAAGCCCGGGGCGGCAGCTCGATGGCCCTTGAGACCCTAATGAAGGCCAGCCCATGCTCGTTCGCTAAGAACACGGCCTCGGCCTCGAGACAAACTTGCGTGACTTGGGTGTAGACGACAAAGGGATCCAAGTGATTCTGCCATGTAGGTGTGGGGCAACGGTTGTATATCAAGTCTCTGCCACGGCAGAGTGCGGCGGTGTTGACGAAACTCGAGCGAGTATTTACGACGGGCGAGCAAGGCCTTCCAAATACTGCGGTTCCCAAAGAGTCCCCAGTTAACTAACTGGCTCCCCGCGTGGTCGAGTGTAAACTATTACGTGTATTCCGCTTACTGGTCCCGGAGGGATGTGTGAGTGGTTGAAACAGGCGGTCTTGAAAACCGCTGTGCCTGAAAGGGTACCGGGGGTTCGAATCCCTCTCCCTCCGCCATCAAGTCTGGACTGCAGAGAATTCTTGCCTTTACTTCCCCCGAAATGCCCGAATAGTGCCCGATTTTCGCGATTGTTCCGATGCAAACCGGACCGGAGAGAACGGACTGTTGCCGCGAATCAGGCTCTACGATCTGCGCCACTCGGCGGCCACAATCGCGCTGGCTGCCGGTATATCGCCGAAAGTTGTCTCTGAGCAGCTTGGACACGCCAGCACGGCCTTCACGTTGGATACTTATGCTCACGTGCTTCCACACATGCAGGACGAAGCTGTCGCTGGGGTAGAGGCGATGCTCTTTGGAGCGACGGTGTAAGGGCTAGTTGATGTAGAAGGGCTCGGCACCCGATACGATCAACGGGAAGTACTCAGACTTGACTTATCGGGTGCCGGATTTTATCTGCGATCCAGTGGTTTCACCGGATCTCCTTTTCCGCTTTCCGTATTACCGGCCATCCACACAGAACTTCCCACAAACCCGTTTCGGGCCAATAAATAGACGTTGATATTTCGGTGGCCACTGGCGCGTCTATCGGTACTAATCCGCCGAATCACGCTTCAAATTGCACTCGATGAGTGTTATGCCCTGAAGGCAACAGCGAGCCAAGGTCGCTTGCCCGGAAAGGCGACCATCCGGCCAAGTGACGAGAAGCAGGTTTCAACTAAGCCGCCGCCGCCCTTAGCCGGGGTCTCCGAGATAGCCTGTCTTTGCTCTACGCTCAGTTGCTCGCGCATGACGAATCATCAAAGCTTCAGCTCCTTATTTCGCCTGCGTGAGCCCCGCAAACAACTGCAGCAAGTTTATCGAGTATCTGCTTCGTACCCTCCAGTTGAGCTCTTCATTGCGTTCTTCATGGTTTCATTTCCAATGAAGGTGAGTTTCGTCTGGCCGTTTCCAATATCCTCAAAAAGAATCACGTCGTGCACATCGTCTATGGCCTCATGTTCTATTCCGTATTGCGCAGGCTCAACCCTGTTTCCCTTCGACGGTTCGCGTATGTAGCCGTATCCCGCGCCAGTCAGGATGCGATGCTGTTTACCGATAACGCGGCGCAGCTAGGGCCACAACTCGCCGTCGAAACGTCCAAAACTGCTGTCTTGGACGCCGAACAAGTTACGTCGATTGCCAACGCAGTTGGAATGAGCCGATAAACTAGTGCGCGGCGTTGCCCGCGCGCCGAATCGGGCTATCGCCTCAGGAACTCACCGATTACGACCGCCAACGACGGGCTAGCAATGATGTTGTAGTGAGTCGTGCCGGGAAGGATGGCCAACTGTGCCATCGACCTCATCGATCCGTCTAGTCCGGCGTCCCGTCGTGCGCCACCGAGAGCCTTGTAGAATTCAACGATATGCTCGGCGCGAACGGCATCTGCATCGGCAAAGACCAAAAGTGTCGGTTCCTTGAGAGCCTTGACCTGTGCTGACCAGTCAAATGGCGTGCTGGCCAGTTCGCCCAAATTTTTGAACGACGTTTCCCAGTTCGTCTTCGGGTACATCGTCGCAAGTGGTGACTTTTTGACGTTGTCTGCAAGCATCGGTGCGTTCTTGCTCATCTGTGCGAACGCGGCAAGCCCTTCCGGATAGAATCCGGTTTGGGCCATGACAGAGGAAATCACCACCAGGTGATCGACGACTTCGGGATGTCGTATAGCAGTTTGCAATGCGACACCTCCACCGAATGAATAGCCGACCAAGTCAATTTTCCCCAGCTTTAGGTACGCGACCAGCGCGGCTACATCATCGGCCAGTGCTTCAAAGCGGTAAGGACGATCGATGTCGGCGGTGTTTCCATGTCCTTGCAAATGCACCGCAATCACCTGACGGGACTTCGCCAGAGCATCGATATTAGTGCCAAAGCCTTCAAAAGCGGTGATTCCGCCGTGGAGCAGAACCATCGGCTCACCTTGGCCATGAATCTCGTAGTAGAGCTGCATGCCATGAATCGGTGCGTATCCAGTTTTACTTTCTGCGTTCCTAGGAACTCCTGACGCGCTAACTTCAGTGCCAGCGAGACTCAAGAGCAGCACAGTTATGAGTGTCAGAATGTTATTTCGCATAGTCTTCTCCAGTAGCCAAGTTCTGCATGTTCGGTTGCGCCTGCCTTTACTTTATGTTCAGTAGCTCGCACATGACGATCATCAAAGCTTTAGCTTCTTATTTCGCCTGCGTCAGCCCCGCAACAACTGCAGCAAGTTTATCGAGTATCTGGTTCCAGCCCTCTAATTGACCGCTATTTTTCGCGCTCTCCATGGGTTCATTTCCAATGAAGGTGAGTTTTGTCTGGCCGTTTCCTAGATCCTCAAAGATGGTCACGTCGTACGCACCCTCTATGGCCTCATGTTCTATTCCTAGCTGCGCAGGATCAATCTTGTTTCCCTTCGAGTCCGAAAAGTACATCAAGGAAACGATCTTCTCGTGCGGAACAATCTCGTGGTATTCAACCGCATTCCAGAACTCCTGCCCATCTGGAGATCTCATGCAGCAGAGGAATTTTCCCCCAACGCGAAAATCTATCTCGCAAAAAGGCGCAGTAAAGCCCTTCGGCCCCCACCACTGCATCACATATTGCGGGTCTGTCCACGCCTTCCAAACCAACTCGCGTGGAGCATCAAAGACTCTTGTGACAACCATCCGCTCCGTCTCACTCACCGTGTTTTGTTTCATCTCTGACCTCCGTTTTTTTCATTTCATTCAAAACCACATCCAGCTTGTCGAAACTCTCTTCCCAGAACCGGCGATAATACGCCGCCCAGTCGCTGACCGTCTTGATCGCCGCTGGCCTAAGCGTGCACACACTCTCTCGTCCACGCTTCGTCTTGATCACAATCCGCGCCCGCACGAGGTAGGCAATATGTTTTGAAATCATCTGCTGCGAAAGTGCAAACGGTTCCGTCAATCCATGCACAGAGGCAGGCCCATGTGAGAGTCGATCGATCATGGCCCGCCGGGTTGGATCAGATAAAGCGGCAAACGTTGTACCTAATTTATCCACAACCATATGGTAGTGGATTATCTACCAATGTCAAGTGTGAATTTTGCGATCCCTGATTTCTGTTCACTGATCCCAGTTGGCTCGCTACGACAATCGCGACGAGTGCGAAATCGCCGAGTCACTCATCGACCCTGATGGGTAATGGGAAGTCGCCATCTCGTCAGTGATTGATTGCTGACGAGATGCGCGTTTAGCGGTACTAATCCGGGGCGTTCGCTCACCGGACGCAAGTTGTATGATTCCCCTGCGCACGATGAGGGCAGTTCTGCCAACTGGCGATGCAATCGAGGATTGTTTACTTCAGGCAGGTTCCATCAGAGCAAATCTCTGTAACGCTCCAGAGCTACGCGAACCAGTTGGCTTCGAGTCCGCACTTCGGTCTTGCCAAACAATTGCTGCAATGTGTTCTTGACCGCGCTCTCCGAGACGTTCATGCGTGACGCAATTTCTTTGTTCGATGAGCCTTGAACAACCAGCCGGAGTACGTCCATCTCCCGGCTATTGAGAGAGGGCCGCTCCTTCTGATCCAGAGGCGCCGAACCCGTTCCCGACGGGACGGTCTGTTCCTCACTAACGTCCGCGATAATGGCTGCCAGCTTGGGTGTCGCCCCTTCCTTGTAGCTGGAAAACCAAACCTCGGCCAGAAACGACTCGCCATTACCGCGATGCCCCCGGCACTGCATCGAAGCCCGGAATTGAGGTCCCTCTTCGGGGCGCAGCGCGCGATGCAGATCGGGCAAGAACGCCGCGATGGGTTCGCCGATCAGACGTCCATCGCGGGGAGCCAGCAAATCGGTCGCGGCGTTGTTGGCCAGTTCAATTAAGCCCCCTTCGCTGACCGTAAGAATAGCCGCCGGACTGGTCTCCACCAGTATGCGCGTTCGTTCTTGCGCTTCCTGGCTCAAACGCTGGTTGCGCAGCACTTCGGAGGTCAGTAATCCGCAGCCGCAGAGAGCCAGGGCTTCGAATCCAAGCCGGATATTCGCGTCGGCCGGGTCGAGATTGCTAAAACGTTCACTTAGCAATGCGCATGAAAGTCCTAACAAAACAATAGCCCAACGCGGCAGAAATCCAGCGGCCAGCATGATGGGAAACAAATACAAGAAGCCCAGGGAGAAGTAAGGCTTCGTCCACCAGTCGACTGTTGCGATGGCCGCGACAAGGATAGCACTGGCCAGCAGAACACCGGTCCGGTTCCGGCGATTCCAAATTATCTCCAAGTGGGGCATAGATTTAGTCGCACATCCCTTATCTCACGCGAGCTCCTGTGCAAGTAATCTAATCAAACGATTTGTCCATAAGATTGGGCTACCAACCAAGATTCTTCACTCCGTCGACCCAATCAAAACGATTGGCTCTGTGCTACCCGCGATGGGGATCGAAATACTATCCGCACTGGCTTTTTTAGTGTCTCCCCCAAACCGAATACTTCCCGTACAAAGGACCTCACGGTCCACATTTTTCTTTCACGGAGGATAGGCGTAGTCCGTGAAGCTTGTGAATCAAGCTGAGACGTACGGCCGAACGCTGGGGGAACCCCTTGAATTATGAAGCATGGAACGGCTACGTCTTGATGGCAATTGGTCTTTTCGGCGTGCTTTTGTACATCGGTTTGCTGTACGCGGGCCTGGTTGAGTTTATAGAACGCGTATCAAAGAAACACAACCGTAAGAGGCAACGTCGGAATGCGCGGGCTCGTGAATTTCGGAATCAGCGAGGGTCTGTTTGACCCGGCCTCGGGAACAGGGGAAGAACGTTCTAGTGAAAATCATGAGATATCCAGTCCACATTCGCAAGGGGGTCCGTTCGGTGGTTGTTATTGCCGTGGTGATGGTTGTTGCTGTAGCTCTTCTGGAATCAGGCTGTAGTCGGGGAGAAGCTACAAACGCCAAGGCCGCGCCGAGCACGAATTCGACCGCTGATCCGACGCTGGATCTTTCGCCGAGTCAGCTGAACTCGATCAAGATCGAGAAAGTGGGCAGTTATCAGTTCCCGGTCGAAAAGGAAGCGGTGGGAACCATCAGTTTCGCCGACGATCTTTCGGTGGATGTTTTCCCAGCCTATCAGGGCACGATCATCAAAGCTTTTGTTGAACTCGGCGCCAAAGTCCAGAAAGATCAGCCCCTGTACACGATCAAGAGTCCCGATCTGATTCAGGCCGAGTCGAACCTCATCGGAGCGGCGGCCACATTCGATTTGACGAATAAGGAACTGGCGCGCGTTGAAGGCCTTCCTGGAGTTTCCCAGCGAGAGAAAGAACAGGCGATTTCGGATCAACAGACGGCGGATGGTGCGCTCAAAGCGGCGCGGGACGCGGTGCTCGTCTTCGGCAAAACTCAGGCTGAAGTTGATCAGATGATTGCCTCCCGGAGAATTGATCCTGCTTTGGTTGTGCGCAGCCCGATTGCCGGCAAGGTTACGGCGTTCAATGCGCCTGCCGGACTCCTGGTGCAACCGGGAAATCCCCCCGCGCCTTACTCAGTGGCCAATGTTTCGGTCAAGTGGATGCTTGCCAACGTACCTGAAAGCGAAAACGGTTTCTTTCAACTGGGACAACCTGTCACCGTCAGGGTAATGGCCTTCCTCGATCGCACCTTCAAGGGAAAGGTTTCGAAGATTTACGAGACGGTTGATCCAAACACACATCGAGTCACGATCCGTTCAGAAATAACAGATCCCAAAGACGAGCTGCGTCCGGGGATGCTGGCCAACTTCGTCATTCGCGTTCGAGGGCCGGTTGAAGCCACTGCGATACCGGCCAACGGTGTGGTCCGCGAGCCTGATGGCACCATGGCGGCCTGGGTCACGATTGATCGGCACCGATTTACCGAGCGCGTCATCAGGACCGGCCTGCGAACCGATGGTCAGGTTCAAATCCTCGATGGTTTGCAGCGCGGTGAGTTTGTGGTCAGCGACGGAGCGGTATTCCTGAGCAACATGCTGGAGGCGCCACCCTCGGACTAGATCGGCAAGACCAGACGGGTCAATTTTTCATTAAAAGACAACAATCATGTTCAAGTCTCTCCTTGCATTTTGCCTGAGCCGCCGGACGATCGTCGTGTTGGGCCTGCTGCTGTTTACCGGCGCCGGACTCGTCGCTTTCAAGATGTTGAACATCGAAGCGTACCCCAATCCGACGCCCGTGATCCTGGAGATAACCGCGCAGGCGCCCGGCCTCTCTGCCGAGGAGATGGAGCGTTACTACACTCGGCCCATGGAGATTGGCCTCTACACCACGCCGGGGATCGAGGTCATACGCTCGACATCGTTCTATGGACTCTCTTTCGTCCGCGTGAGCTTCAAATACGGTGTCGATTACTTCTTCGCGTACAGCCAGGCCGCGGTGGCATTGGCGCAGAACGTGAACTTGCCCGGCAATCAGGTTCCGAGCATCCAGGCCAACAGTTCGACCGGAGAAATCTATCGTTATCAGGTTGTTGGTCCGCCGCATTTTGGAATCATCAATCTCCGCACGGTTCAGGACTGGATCGTCGCGCGGCGTTTGTTAACCATCCCAGGCATCGCAGCCATCAACAGTTGGGGAGGGCCGACTAAAGAATTCCAGGTCGAAGTCGACCCTCACAAGCTGGAAGCCTACAGCGTCACTGTGCCTCAGATTCTCACCGCACTTGGCAACGCCAACATCAACGTCGGCGGTCGAGAAATCCGCATCGGCCAGCAGTCCATCAATATTCGCGGTGTCGGCCTGATTGACGACGGCGGCAGTGATGACTTGAGGGAAGGGTACAAGGTTGACGACATTGAGAATGTAGTTCTGAGCCAGGAGAACGGCGTCCCCGTGCTGATGAAAGATGTCGGGAAGGTCTCCGTCGGATACCGGCCGAGGCTGGGCATTCTCGGCCGTGACACGCACGATGACGTGGTCGGGGCCATCGTCGTACAGCGGCGCACGGAAAAAACAGCCGAAATGATTCCGAAGGTAAAGGCGGAAATTGACCGGATCAATCACGACGGAAGTCTGCCGCCAGGAGTTAAAGTTGTTTCTTTTTACGACCGCTCCTCACTGATCGCTCTAACCACGCACACGGTCCTGCACAACCTGATTTTCGGGTGTTTGCTCGTCTTCCTGATTCAGTGGATTTTTCTGGGCAATCTTCGCAGCGCGCTTATCGTCGGAATCAACATTCCGTTCGCGTTGTTTTTCGCCACGATTCTGCTTGTGATTCTGGGTGAAAGTGCCAACTTGCTTTCGGTGGGCGCTGTAGATTTCGGCATCATTGTGGATTCAGCCGTAATCCTCGTAGAGAACATCTTCCGAAATTTCCAGCGCAATCATGAAGAACGTCAGGAGTTGCTAGATCGCCTGGCGAAAGGCGCTTGGGGGCCTGACCCAACGCAAACCTTGGATCCTGCAATGCCAGGCCATGGCTGGACGCACCGCCTGCGCTTGATCCTGATCAGCGCACTCCAGGTGGATAAGGCCGTTCTATTCTCCGCCCTCATCACGGTTGCCGGTTTCGTGCCCCTGTTCACCATGCAGGGTGTCGAGGGTCAGATTTTCGGCCCCATGGCCCGCACCTACGGCTACGCACTGGCCGGGGCCTTAATCGCCACCTTCACGGTCACTCCGGTGATTGCTTCGTTCTTGCTCCCGGCACGAGTGAAAGAAGTTGAGACGATCGTCGTCCGTACGTTGCACCGCTTGTACGATCCTGCCCTGCGGTTTGCTTTGTCCCATCGCGCTCTCGTTGTTGGAATCGAGTTAGCTATCTCTTTAGGAACTTTCTTCCTGATTGCTCCCCGGCTGGGTAGCGAATTTCTTCCCCACCTCGAAGAAGGAAACTTCTGGATTCGTGCTTCCATGCCCATCACGCTTTCCCTGGAGGATGGCGAGGCGGCCACGCGCAAAATGCGCGAGATTCTCATGCGACATCCCGAAGTTCTCACAGTCGTCTCGCAGCACGGGCGGCCCGACGATGGCAGCGACGCTTCTCCATTCTCAAATGTTGAATTGTTTGCTCCGCTGAAACCTTTTGACGAATGGCCCCGAGGCCTGGACAAAGAGAAACTTACCGAACAGATTCAAGCCGAGTTCAACAACGAACTGCCGGGAGTCATCTTCAATTTCTCACAATACATCGAAGACAACATTGAAGAAGGCATCTCGGGCGTCAAAGGCGTGAATTCGGTCAAGATCGTCGGCCCAAATCTTGAAGTCCTGACGAAGCTTGCCGAGCAAGTCCGCGACCAGATGAGCCAGGTTCGTGGCGTTACCGATCTCGGTATCTTTCCGGTGCTCGGCCAGCCGAACCTGAACATCAAAGTCGATCGTGAGAAGGCCGCACGCTATGGCCTGAATTCCGGCGACATCAATTCAGTCATTCAAGCCGCGATGGGCGGCGCAGTGGCCAGCGAGGTTCTCGAAGGCGACCGGCAATTCGATCTCGTAGTCCGCTACACGCCCGAATACCGGGACGGCATCGACAAAATTAGCAGCATTAAGGTCGCTTACACAACCGCCAGCGGCGCCACTGCTTACATCCCCTTGAGCGAACTGGCCACCATTAGCCTCGATACCGGCGCGGCATGGATTTACCACGAGAGCGTGCAGCGCTTCATTCCGGTAAAGTTCAGCGTTCGCGGCCGCGACCTGGGCGGCACTGTCGAGGATGCACAACAGCGAATCACGAACAACGTGAAACTTCCATCTGGCTACCACCTGATCTGGGCCGGAGAGTTCGGTGATCTTCAGGAAGCAAAGAAGCGTTTGGAGATCATTGTGCCGATCAGCTTCATTCTGATTGCCGGGGCACTCTACAGCTTGTTCAACAATTTCCGTGATTCCATTCTGGCGCTTGCGGGCATTCCTGACGCAATCGTAGGCGGCATCCTCGCCCTTTACGTCTCCGGCCTCAACTTCAGCATCTCCGCCGCCATCGGTTTTGTCTCGCTGTTTGGCGTTTCGGTGATGGACGGAATCCTGATGATCACTTTTTACAATCAGGAGCGTGCACACGGCTTCGCGCCCGCAGATGCGATGTACCGTGCTGCTTCAACGCGCATGCGGCCCCTACTGATGACGGCCCTCTCGGCTTGCATCGGCCTGTTCCCCGCAGCAATTTCAACGGGGATCGGCAGCCAAGTGCAGCGCCCGCTCGCCACTGTAATCGTGGGCGGAATGTTAGTGGGCCCTGTCATGCTGCTTCTCGCTGTGCCCGCACTGCGAATGCTTTTCCTGGGCGGCGAAAACCACTCAGGCCCCGACCACCTGGAGGCGAAGGAATCACAATGAAGATTTCTTGCCTTGTTTTCTTGGTGATCAGCAGCGGGCTAACGCTTGGTTCAACTGATGCGAATGCTTCGAATCCAGCGCCACAGAGGTTAGAGGGCGCCGCGAGCCCAGTGCCAACTGGTAAACGCCGAGTCCAGCGTGCTGCAAAGGCGAATCAAGTGCCCAAGCCTCCGCGCGTGGCAAACGCGAATCGGCTCAAACGCCCTGCGAAGGGCCAGGCGAGGTCTACGACAGCAACTCCTCGCCTTCAGCCCGGGTCCCGACTAAGCCAGTCCATCGTGGTTGAGAAAAGAGGATCGATCCAGAACAAGTCCATGACCAGCGTTTCTGCTGTACAGCGGCCGAGTATGTTCCCGTCCGCCTCTCCGTCGCTCGACAATCAGCGCCATCGTGGCGCGAACCCCGCGGTGATTGGCGGACTCGGAACTTCAAGACTCGGCGGCACAGGAGCGATCAACGGAAGCCGTATGAGCCGCAAGCCCTAAGGAACAGATTTTGATGATTCTGACTCGTAAATCGCGTCTCTCCCGCTTACTGACGACCTCGGCGTCGCTTATTACATTGCTCATTGCCTCCGCTTGTGTAGTCGGCCCGAAGTTCAGGAAGCCTGTAGCGCCCGATGTCAGCGGCTATACTCCAGCTCCGATTACGACCACCACCGCCACGCCTAACGTTGCGGGCGGGGAAGCACAACATCTCGCGGACGGCGGCGACATTCCCGGCGATTGGTGGACCTTGTTTCATTCCAAGCCGCTCAACGACTTGATCGAACGCGCGCTGAAAGCCAATCCCGATCTCAAAGCGGCGCAAGCTGCGTTGCTGGTGGCACGCGAGAATGTGCTGGCACAGCGGGGCGCCTACTATCCGAGTGTGTCGGGCAGTTTCTCGGCAACGCGCGCAAAAACTTCCAACGCACTTTCGCCCGTGCCGAACGCCAGCGTTTTCCAGTACAGCCTCTTCACCCCGGAGGTCAGCGTTTCGTTCGTCCCGGATGTCTTCGGCTTGAACCGTCGAACGGTCGAGTCTTTGAAGGCGCAGCAGGAGCAGGCCCGCTTTGCTCTGGCGGCAACCAATATCACGCTCAGTTCCAACGTCGCCGCCACGGCCATACAAGAGGCTTCGATGCGGGCGCAAATTGACGCGACCAATGAGCTGATCAAGATCAACACAAATATGTTGGACATCTTGCGCAGCCAGTACGCCAAGGGGTACGCCAGCGAACTTGACGTGGCGGCGCAGGAGTCGCAGCTCGCGCAAGTCGCCGCGACATTGCCGCCGCTGCTGAAGCAGTTGGCACAGCAGCGAGACCTGCTCACCGTGTTAGCGGGAGGTTTCCCCGATAAAGATCTGCCTGAGCAATTTGAACTTTCGAATTTGCAACTGCCGCAAGAACTGCCGGTGAGCCTTCCTTCGAAACTGGTGGAGCAACGCCCAGACGTGCGTCAAGCGGAAGAGAATCTGCATTCTGCTAGCGCGCTGATTGGAGTGGCGCGTGCCAATCGGCTCCCGAGCTTTAACTTGACGGGTGATATTGGCAGCATGGCGCTCGCTTTCGGCAATATATTTTCCGCGGGCAACGGCTTTCGCGACATAGGCGCCAGCGTCACGCAGCCCTTCTTCGATGGCGGAACTCTGAAGCATCGAGAGCGCGCCGCGAGAGCAGCTTACGTTCAGGCCGACGAACAATATCGCAGCACAGTCCTCACCGCGTTTCAAAATGTGGCGGATACGCTGAATGCGCTCCAACAAGATGCCGACGGCCTCAAAGCTGCGGCGGCCTCGAAAGACGCCGCCGCCGTGACCCTCGACTTGGCAAAGAAGCAGTTTCAGGCCGGCTATGTCAACTATCTGGGCCTATTAAGCGCTGAGCAAGCGTATCAACAAGCTGTGATTACTCTTGCGCAAGCCCAAGGCAATCGTTACGCCGACACTGCCGCGTTATTCCAGGCCCTCGGCGGTGGATGGTGGAACCGCTCGGACGTCCCGCAAAACTAATTGGAAGCAAAATCGACGGGGCGTGCAGTACAAGATTTCTAGCTGAACCTTCATGGGGCTAACCTCATAGCCACCAGACGTTCGTGGCAGGCTTCGAGGAAGTGTGCGGGATCGGTACCGAGAAGTCGGCTTATGGGAAGCGATTCCGACTGACATTCCAACAGCCGGACGTGGCCGTTTTAACCGCTGACAACCGATCCTGCTACTAGAGAAAGTGCGCTGATGGTGTGCGTGCTGGCAAGTCAAGTCGTAGTCTTATAGTCTCCAGCCGGCTAGGATGGAATTGCGTCGCAAGCGGGACATTTGTCACACAATGGGACGACGGGGCAAATATTTGACATTTGATTGTCGAGCTTGATCCGCTATGGGGTAGACATGCCAAATGCGAGGGTGAGATGGAACAGGAGTTGGCCGAGGCCGCTGTTGGTATTGGAAATCACGATCGCGCAGCAACGCTTTCAAATCTGAGCATCCCGTGCCATGCCGAACACGTCTGTTCCTTCCTGAGGGATCGAAAGTCTCGCCTGCGAGTAGCCGACACGGTTATCTCATCAGCCTTTCGGCGGAATCTTCGTGCGCATGTAGCTGTTGAAGTGGGCGACGTACTTGCTCTGGATCTCTACCTTGAAAACTTCGCGATAGTCAAACTCGGATTCATCGGTCCACTCTCCGGACGCGCTGTAGCACTGCATGTGAAACGATTTGTTGGAGATGGCCGAGATTGGACCCATATAAACGATTCCCTTCTTATTGAAGATAATCTCGATCGCAGGCCAGATGTCCTGCGCCTGCAAATAAGAGATCAACTCCTTAAGGGTCCTAAAGCGGGCAAATTGCATGGAGGGACTCGGCACGGTGTAAAGGGTTCGCTCGTGCCGAATGATCGCGTTCGCAGCCTCTTCAAATTGGCCATTTCTGACACGCAGAATCCACTTCTTGGGAAGAACGACGATTCCATCAGCCTCAAAAGCGGTCATTTCTTGGAAGATGGCCAGTGACTTGCTCTCCGCCAGAGGAATACAGTCAAAGGCAGACTCGTCCGGATGTTTGGTTGTTAGGCGAATCAACAATCGATCCCTGATAAAAGGGCTTAGAGATTTGTTCATTTGAAGTTGACTCCTTGGTTTATTCATGGTCAAAGGGCCAGAAGCGGCGCAAATCTAAGCGCAATAAGCAGCATGGCTCCAAGGCCAAGGGTCGCTGTCGCTGCTGCAGCTTGTTGTTGCTGCTGCGGCGTCGGTGGCGATCCATGGAAATCTGGGACGCAACGAGCAAACCAGCAATGGTAGGTGGGGGAGGGGATATCCGGAATCGGAGGGCGCACCGGGATTACGGGCGGAGTGACAGGCGGCTTGTCGGGCGGAGTGACGGGCGGCTTGTCGGGCGGAGTGACAGGCGACTTGTCGGGAGTACTGACCGGAGGTCCTACGGGAGGGAGCACTGGCTTCGGATCCGGAACTGGCACTTTGACTGGCGGTTTCACCGGCGGTTTCACTGGTGGCCTCTCTTTCTTGTCCTCAGGTTTCTTTTCCCGCTCCTTCTTTTCCTCCTCCCGCTTCCTGCGCTCTTCCCTCTCCCTCTGTTTCTTTTCCTCTTCCGTTTCCTTCTTTATCTCCTCCTGCTTTTTTTCTCTCTCCTTTTCACCCTCCTTTTTATATCGTTCCTTCTTTTCGCGATTCTCCCGCTGCCTTCTCTCGGTATCAGTCTCCTTCTTAGGATCCTTCTTTTCTTGCTCGCGCTTCTGTTGTTCCTCCTTTTGCCGCCGTTTCTCCTGCTCTCTCTGTCTACGCTCGTTGCCGCGCTGATGCTTATCTTGGGTGCGTTTGCTATGCTCTTTTCCCTCGCCGTGCGCGCCTTTCGGTTCCTTCGGATCATCGCCGGCGAACCCGAACTCGTCTCGTAGGCCTATCGGGTTATTATTTACGAAGGCGTACAGGTTGATTCCGTCAACAAACATCATTGGATCACAGCTCGTCCATCTTCCCAACCACGAGGCATAGTAACGCGCGCCGTAATAGGTATATCCGGTTTCCTCGTCCCGTTCCTTCCCCGTATATCGATACCTCTTCAAACTCACTTCCGCCAGCGTTCTGCGCGACTGAACGATGTGCTTCCGAACGGATAATATTCTTCGTAAGTAATAATGGCAGCCTGGTCGTCTAGCTCCAAGATGGCCGAGCCGAGGTGATTGTCGAGTTGCAGACGCATTCGTGGAGTCGGTTGTTCGATGCACTCCGCGTCATGGATGGTTTTGGTTTCGACCAACGCTATGCGCCGTTTGTCATCCATGACGTGCAAGATCTCGCGCTCCAGCGTGGTTGCGCCGACGCTATCGAACTCGCGGTAGATTTCGAAACCCCGAGATAGATGCGCTCGTGCTGTCTTGACCCTGACGCGCGTTCCGTGACCTTGCGCACGCGCTCGCCCGAGGAGTCGTACGACGTAGTAAGTTGTCTCGCCTTGTCCCGTGTTCACGACCTGGCGGCTGCGTCACATGCAGTTGATCTTTGAAATCCCAATCCATGTTCGGCAGGTGCGGCATGCGCGTCATGTTGCCGGTGGCGTCGTAGGCGTATCGCTCTTCGGCCTGGCCCACGCGAGTGCTGGCGAGACGATTGTTCTTCGGTTCTGGGTGAGGACCGTAAGTGAGGAGGGTGATGCGATTCTTCGTAGGAGTAATGGCGCGACCAATTCGCATCTTGAGCCGCGTGCAGCAGCCGGAGAATGTTGCCCACGGCATCGTAATCGTATTGCTCGCGATAGCGGTGCAGCGCGTGCCCGTCGGAGGGAAGCGGGTAATTCATTCGGGGAACGTCGTCATCGGTGGTCTGCGGCCGGCCGGGCTTGCCGACGTGCTCGCGGCCCTCGGCCCAGATCAGGCGATAGATCGCGTCATAGACGTACTCGTTGCTTGGGGAAACGACCTGGTTCTTGAAATAAACAGTCTGCTGCGCGTCGTCGCGAATGGAACTGATGTTGCCGACGGGTCGAAGGTGTAGTGCAGATCCTGCAGGCGGGCGTCATCCGTTTTGCGGTCGAGTCAGCAGTTGGATCATGCGGAAGGTGAGGGGATCGTAGGTGTAGCGGGTGCGAGCGCCGTTGCCATACTCGATGATTGTGCGCAGACCCTTGGCGTCGTAGTTGATGTGGGCCACAAAGGGCGTCGGCTCCGCCGCTCCCCTGAGGTTGACGGAGAGCGATTCGAGCAGGTTGGCCTCGTTGTATCGGGGCCGGGCCACACTGGAATCGGGGGTGGTCAGCGTGGTGAGCCGGTTGAGTGCGTCGTAGGTGGTTGCAGTGGTGAAGATTGCTTCTTCCAGTTCGGGTGACTGCGCCCAATTGACGTCATCCTTGTAGTCTTCCAGCAACTGGCGAGTGCTCTTGAGCAAATTCCCTTTGAAATCGTAGCGCTCGTGGGTGACGATTCCGGCGCCATCGAACTGGCGAAACAGCTTGCTCCTCAGGTTCAGCGCCAAATCATTGGGCTGGCCTTCGCCGTAGACGATTCGCTCGGCGACGATCTCGGGTTGGCTGCCGGTGCGGACGTGAAGCTGGGTCGGCCGGTGCAGAGCGTCGTATTCGTGACGGAAGCGATGAGAACGGCTGTCCCAGGCGAGCAGTAACTTGCCCACGGCGTCGTTGAGCATCCAGCGGATTCCGGCATCCACGCTGTTCTGGCGCAGGCAGGTGCTCAGCATGTCATAGTCATAGCGCATGACGACGCGACCGAGGGCGTCTATGATCGCGAGCTGATTATTTTGGATGTCCAGCTTGGTGCGCGTGGCGAGGTATTCGTCGAGCGGGATGCCCTCGCGCTCAAAGCGGTTGTGGGCGATGCTGAGGAAGGTACGGCCCAGGCTGTCGGCATAAGCGAGATTTGGTGTGTTGGCGTGGACTGCGGTTTTGCGGGCCGCCTGCTGTTCTTCCCGGCCGAGTTGACCTTGGCTGCGCTGTTCGTACCAGGTTGGCAGATAGTCGCAGCCGGGCAGTTTGGTGAAAAAGTCGCCCACATCAGGATCCTGCCCGGGGTTTGCCTCAAGCGCTGTGTCGTTGACATCCCAGCTTTCCTGGCGCCAGGGATCGAAGACCACTTTTTCGTACGTATGATTGGCGTGAAGTGTGGCGACGACACGCTCTACCGGATCGTAGAACAGGATGGAGCTGACGCCCGTGATGTGGCCGAATTCGAAAGTGTGCAAGGCGGTAAAGAAGGGCTCGTATTGGCGTACGGGGTTGCCTTTGTTATTAAAGATGGTCCAGCCAGTGCCGGCCCAACGCGGGTTCACATCCGGTCCGGCATCCGTCAACGGACCCGGCTCGGCCTGAATTTTTTTCTGAATTTCGCGCCCGAAACCGTCCGAATACGAGAACGAGTGGTGCAATTTGGTCTGTTCGCCGGGGCGGAGGTCGGCGGCGTGGGTCTCGCGGGCGAGAGTGTAGACGGCCGCCGGCTCAGGCTCAGCGCTGTCCCGCGTGCGGGCATAGGCAAACAGGTCATAGACCACCCGCGTAGTGGCCATTTTCAAAATAGAGTGCGGGTGGCGCAGCGGGTGAGCCATGTGTTCGAGGATCGTGGCTTCGTTCAGGTCTGCCTCGAAGCCGTCGAGAGAATCGCCGGCGCGCTGGTTTTGCTTGCCCATGACGGCGGTACCGACAACCATTCCGAGAGCATCAAAGGCAACCTCCGAGCGGTTGCGGTTGGGATCGGTCATCCGATAGGGCGCAAGCACTCGATAATCGAGCTGCGACGTGATTGTGTTGCCAACGGCGTCGCGGACCTCAACCGGCATGAGATCGTGGCCGTCGTAGGCGACAAGGGTCGCATTATGGAAGGGATCGACAAACCGCCGCGGCAGGAAGAAATGCCGGCGCGCTTGTTCCAGCTCCTCAGCCGCATCGCATTCATGAGGCGAGTAGAAGATTCTGCCTGAGGGAATCCACCACTTCCCGTCACCGGCGAATTCCGCGTACTTTCCGTCATGGTGAAGGATGTAACTTACATCGGGAATGAGATTCTCTCCCGGCTCGCCACGGCGGTAGACTTGCGCGAGTAACCCGGGCGTGAAGGCAAGCTTATAGGTTTGTCCTGGGAGTGCGAGCGCTTCGGCAACGCCGAGGGGCAGCATTCGGTCGAGCCTGTCCGCGCGGTAGTAGCTCCGGCTCTCTTCGATCAGACGGCGATAAGGCGCGTCCCCCGTGGCTCCGGCAGCGTCAATGTCCTCGTACGGCAGGTCATGCCTGCCGTCGCTGGCGCGGGCGACTTGAGCCTTTAACTCTGCAAAGCGAAATAAGTTCGTAATGCCCGGCTGATGGGCCGCGGGTGTGCATTGGATCAGCTCGTACTTTCTGGTCTCGGCGGGAAGAGGCGTGCGATAGGAATCGGCTTCCCGCACCGGATTGGTAAACTTATTTACGGTAAACGTCAGAAGTATTTGCCGCTGCTTGTCACGATCGGCGTCGGTGAGCCGCGGCGATGGATCCGGGAAGCGACGCCCGTAGCCGATCGCGACGGACTTTAGCACATTTCCAAAGTCATCCACTTCTAGAGTCACGCTGTGTTCAGCGCGCGGGTCGGCCTGCCGGACGCCGTCGATTTCGTATAGCTTGCGCTCATAGTGAAAGGTGACCGTTTCGCGCGGGTGAGTGAAGAAAACGGCGTGCAGGTTCTGCTGTCGGGGCTGAAGAGGCGTGACGGTGAAGTTGCTTTCCGCGACCGTATAGGGCCGCGCCGATTCCTCTTTGCCATCGAGCGCATAGATTTCCTGGCGGAGCGTCGATCCCTTCAGCGCACGGCAAGCCTCCCGGGCTTCTTCGGCGGTGAGGTGCTCGGGGAGGATTGTGTCGTCGAGCAGCATGGCCGCTAGCGGGTCGGTCCCACGGGGCGCGTCGATGGGCTCCGGCTCGCGGTAGTATTCGTACGCGAGATGGCGCGACACCCAACCATTCCCCAGGAACACGCCGGTGTGGAACCACGTCCTGGTAAGCACCGGGGGCACATTGGAAGCGCGGTCGACGTTCCTTCCAACGGGGAATGCGTCACTCTTGCTGAGGGTTGCAAATTCCTCCGTGTCGAGTTCCTCGACCATGCCGAAGCCGCGAAACTCGCGCTCCAGGCCGTCGAAAAAACCGTGGTGATATGTGTATGAGTTGACGAAGCGATTCCGGCTGATGAAATCATACGTTTCCACCCGCTTCACCACTTGAACGGGAAAGGGCAAGTGAGTAAGCCAGGGCTTTCCCGCAGCCTTGTCCGCCAAATAAAATTCCGTGGAGGAAGCGTACTCGATCCGGGTTTCCGCCCCAAGGTTATTCTGGACTTTGACCAGGAGGTGAGGCTTCTGGCCGTTCATGAGATCCACATAGCGCAACGACTGCCGGGCATCGCCCGGCAGAGTGGACGACCACAGCAAGCAGGCAGTGCCACGCCCCAGGAAATCAACCACGGAAAGTGAAGTCTGACGGTTGACTGAGGCAAACTGAGGCAGAACGCGCGCCTCGGACCATCCGTTGCCGGCCTCGTTCAAATAGATTTGAATCCCGTCTCTGCCCAGGTACACGATGTCCGTGCAGCCGGACCCATCCGTGTCCGACAGTTTGACCCGGGATTGTTCGAACAGATCGTCTTCGTCAAACCACGGTGCATTGTCCATGACGACCATGGGGCCATAAACGCCGTACCCCAAATTCGGCCAGTAACCAACTTCTCCATTGCGGATGCGCACCAGGTCGGAAAGTCCATCGCCAGACATATCGGCCAGATAGATCGACTGAACCCCGTCGGAGAAGATCACGTGCGGGCCTTTGCGCTCATCGGTGGGGACGGGAACCCGTATGGCGGGTCCGAAGCCGTCATCGAGAAGCGATTCATGCCAGAGAAAAGCGTCGTCCTCGGTGATGAGAATGTCGGCGATTCCATCTCCCGTGACATCGACAAACTTGAGATTTGGATCCTTCCAATTGAGCACCGGCAGGCTCCGGAAGGTACGAAAATCACCCCAGCCTTCAGACAGCGTCCGCTCGTAGAAACCGGGCGCTGCATTGTCGAACTCGACCAGGTTGAGGGTCCCGTCCCCGGCGATATCGAGAAGTTGTTGCTGTCCACGGCTTAGCGCGGCTAGCGAGGGTTTGCCGGCAACGAGTTCTGTTGTGCCAAAACGGCCGTGACCGGCGTTGGGCTTGTAGAACCAACCCGTTCCTTGTTCGGTGAGCACACCGGCGATGCCTTCGCCATCGAGGTCAACCCAGCGGAAATTGTCGCCGTCAATTCCGGCAGGCAAGTTCTGCAGGCTTAGAGGATCGACTTCCTTCACCTGGTACTCCCGATAAGCCTCGCTCTCCAGCGGGCTCGAGGTGTAATCCAGTTCAAGTGCCGGCATCGATTTCCTTAGATAGCGGCCGTCCCCATGCCGCACATAGCCGGACTGCGTCACGTGCGTGATGAAAGAACCGACAGCCTTCTGCCGGTATTCCAATTCAGTCGAGCGCACCAGGCAATCGGGCGTGCCTTGTTCTTCGGGAAAATGGTGGAACATGAGCACGCGCCGGCAAAGACGGTAGGTGCGAATTTCAAAACAAGAGCGGTACCGGGAAAAGGGATCTTTGCGAACCGGCCAATCGCACCCGGACTGCGGCTCGGACGTACACCGGGCCCACTCCCGGCCCTCGGCATCTTTTGGTTCAAGGTGGTAATGCCCTTCGCCGTAGTCAAACACGACTTCGAACATCCACTCGGCACTTTCGAAGCATGGGCGCTCCAGGTGAGAAGCGCGAAAGCTGGGAGTGTTGTCGTCTCGTAGCAGCGGTCGCCGGTTGCCATATCGGATGCGCTTGGGATGGCGGTTGGCGGTACGGCTTCGCCGGGCTTCGCTGGCCCGTTCGAGATCAACCCCGATCTCGTTTTCCGCAATATATTCGTAGGCAATGGCATTGCCCTTGTCATCGTAACTTTCGCAGATGAGCCAACTGAAGACGTGGTGACGATTCTGCGGGTCAAAAATCCTGGAATTCTCGTCGCGTCCATAAACCGTGAGCGTGTTGTCCTTCGAAATGGATCGCCAGTGGTCATCGCCATCGTCGAGCCTCGTCCATCGCTCAATGCGCGCGAAGAGTCCTTCGATACGCGGGCGGTAGCGCTTGACGCGGTAACCGCCGAAATCAAATTCGTCGTCGATCCAGCGGCCTTGGTCGTCCTGGATCAGAACCGGAACCAGGTCTTCCGCCCCGGAAAGGATAAAGACGTCGCATTCCTCCTTCTCGCGCCAACGGTACTTGGGAAGACCCTTGTCCGTCTTGCGTGTGATCGAGGGCAACGACAGCGACCAACCGATTCCGAAGACACCGTTCCCCGCTCCGGAGTCGTAGGACAAAGATAACTCTGGCCCGAAGCCCGACCGTCCTGGGCTGAGCGCGAGCGGAACGGTCAGCTTGCCCGTACCGGTCGCAGCGTTGGTTTGAAACTTCTCGCCAATGCCGCGAATGGCGCCGCCGCCACTGGGCAGAGAGATTTTCGGCGCCGCAAAAAGTGAAGATTCGGACTGCGAGCCGCTGGCCGTTTTGAAAGCGCTCGTATCGCTTGCATTCGCCGGCCCAGCCGCGGTGGCGGACTGCGAGACGCCGGCGTTGGAGCCACTTGTGTCTGTCGCCATGGAGAATGGATCTGTGGGCATAGATCACCTGACCGAATCGCGAGCGGTTGCCGCGGACGGCGACCGGATGACTCGGAATAAAGCCAACACATCTCGTCACAGCAAATTGAGCGTGAACAGCGGACTCAAGTCAGCATGACTTTTTCCACCGTTCGTAGCGGCATAACACGTACACGCGCTCCAGTTCGCCGATCTTCTCGGGGAAGCGGAATCGCACTTCGGCGCGATGATGGTCGCGCCCCAGCGGTCCAATGTGCGTGTCGAAGATTCCGTAGTAAAGTTCGGGCTCTTCCGGACACGACAGACAGGAGACGCGCAATCCTTCATCGCCGCGATCGTGGCGGCCGTGCCGGAACTCCACGATGCGGCAGTCCGGCTGGCATCCCTGCGGGCACGGACATTCGCCGGATTCGCAATCGCAGTCCTCGCGATCGGCCGAGTGAAACAGGATCGCCATGCCAGTGATCGCCAGCTCGCCCAAGGCCGGCACGTAGGGGAACATTTTTCGCTCGAGCCCAAAGGCAAGCCGCCCTCTGCCATCTTTCTCGCGGCATGAGTTCTCAAGCAGCTGCCAGGCATCCGGGAAATCGTGCCGCATGTCGAAATAGCACCAACCCGAACCGGGCAGATGTTTGCGCGCCGACTCGCGCGCTATGCAGGCCAGAGGATAGCCTCCTTCCCGCGTCGTGTGGTTCAAGTGCAGGACCACGTCGGTCAACGGTTCCATCGGCATGTAGTTGTTCTCGTGATGCAGTTCGATGCGCAGACGGCAGACAGCTCCATGAAACTCGAAGGGCAGACGCCGGTCATCGCGCATATTGAGCTCGAACAGGCCCGAATCGTTTTGCCCGTTCGAAGTCGCGATGGCCTCTTCGGCTCCATACATGTGCACGATGCGCGGATCGTGCGCGCACGCCTCATATCCGTCTTTCGAGGCGCATTGGCAGCAGCAGCCTGTCGACGGCGCCTCGGTACGGGGATCGATGCGCGTAACGCTGCTTAGCAGTGTCACCTTGCAATGGACGCCGGTGTAAGGACCCGTCACGCATGGGATGGTGAGACTCAGACTCTTGATGCGCCGCATGTAATGGCCGGGATAATCCAGATCGAACATCCACTCGGGGAGTTCGATTTCGCAGGCGCCGGTCACCTTGAGCCGCAGGAACTCCATGGGGAAGTGAAGTCGAAGGGAAAAGTGCTTGGTCAGCTCATACTCGCGAATGTTTTCGTCGAGATACGCTTTGTGCATGTGATGCAGGGCAGCTTCAAGCCGCTCGCCGGCCAACAAGCCCTGACGGCGATCGTCCCAAATGTCCTCTGGAATGAAGTGCCGCGTGGTGTGCCCACGCTCGAAGTTGAAAGCATGTTCCGCCTCCAGGGCGGCACGATGCGCCAACTTGAACAGCCGCCGTTGCAGGCCGAGCGTTTCCTTGCGCAACCACAGAAACAGGTCTGTGGCGGTGAATTTATCGCGGAGGAAGTCGAGGACTTCCGTGGAGTGCTCGATCTGGCGCTGCAGATTGTTGAGCTCCTGCATGGCCTGATCGCGCCGCCTGTGCGCGCCGAGAATCTGGAGTTCAGTCTGTTGGATCTCGATGGGTAGCGACTGCATCTTGTTAAACCACTCCGCCGACCGGCGCTGCCAGGTGGCCTGGGTCATGTCGATGGCCGCAGTGGAGCTCTGAATGTCGGCGACCGTCAGCATGATTTTGGCGATCGCGCCAAAGAACGCCGCGAGCTTATCCCCGATTGGAACGTGGGTAAACGTGGACATCGCCCCGACGTAAGCATCGGGAACGAGGTGCATCGCTTCGCCAATGGCTTCCGTCACGTTGCCGGCAGTACGCGTCTGCAGCGCGTTGTTGGAGAGGCTCAGATTCTGGATCTCGTCGGTGATCAGCCCGTTCTGGTAGAGATTGGTGTAATAGAGCAAGTTTGTCTGGTTAACGTCTTTGGTCTGCTGTAGCGCCTGCACCTGCCAATCGGCGTCGCGCCATTGGTCCTGCCGAATGGTACGAGTCAGCACCAGCAGCTCGCGCTCTTGCTCGGCCTTGATGGATGTTAGAGCCTCGTTGTCGCAGTCTTTGTATGCCGCCAGCAAAGCGTTGCCGTGCTCGCGAACTTTCGCCGCGAGCTCAAAGGCCTTCGGAATCTGCGCAGTAAAGCGATAGGGATTGCGCCTCCAGCACCACTCGTCCTTATCGGCGCAGGGTTCCTGAGCGGTGCGCCAGCCCTCGCGCAACGGATTGTCGCCGAAGTAGCACATATCGACGCCAAGCTGGCCATTGCGCAGGCGGCGCGAGTCGAAACAGTGATGGATTAGTTCCAACCTATCCGCGACCAGGTCATAGAGTTCCATGAGTCTCGGATTCAGGGGCGGATACGCGGGAACATAATTGGTCACTTCGGGTACGTTCTTTGGCTCGGGCATGCGAACCACGCGCGGCCGCGGGCCCATGACTCGAGCCACGACATCGTAAAGGGTTCGAGCCTGCTCGAAGGCCTCCGGCGAGCGCCGGTGCCGGGCTAGGGCTTCGCCCCATTCCAAGGCGGTGCGGCACCAGCTCAGCGTGAGGGCGCGGTGGCGGGCGGTCTCGTCGGAAACCTTCGAGCTGTCGCAACATGCACCCTGGTTCGAGCTTTGATCGGTTGACCCTCCAGTAACGGCGCGGGCTTTCAGGATGGCTTGTGCGTCATACCAATCCTGCGTCTGCTCGGATTGCGGCCTGCCGTGCTTATCCCAGAGCTCATAAGCCTCTTTTGCAATCGCGTCGCCGCCGGGCTCGGTCGTTTTGCCTTGGCAGTCCATCCAGGCGCAATCTTGCCGCAGGGGGTTGAAAGCACGCTCGTACCACTTCAACGCGAGTTCGAAATTGCAGTTGTTGCGCAGGGCGTGACCCACCAGCATGGAAGGAGCGAACCATGCCGCTGGGAACAGCCGCGCGCCGGGCTGGTCATAAGCGAAGAACGGATACGACAACAATTTCGGCGGATCCGGCGTCGGCAGTGCCGGCGGCGCCAATGGCTGAGGCAGCGCCACGGCTTCATCCCAGGGCAGATCAAAACGGAAGCCTGGCGGCGACGTATCCGGAGTGTCCGCGCTGCTGTTGGAGCCGTAGCCCGCCGGCAAGGGTGCGCTGCCGCTCACTTGGAAATAGAGCGAGTCGCCGCCGCGTCCCAGAAACACAAGATCGGCCGGTTCCGAGATGGCCACGTAACCTGCAGATTTTCTGGGCTGGCCAAATTCGCCATCGTGGACGCGGCACCAGGCCAGCCGTACGCAAGGATTCGACTCCCACTTCGCCAGAAGCGCCGGCACTTGGCCTTCGTCATCCCACTCTGCCGACTGCTGTTGGTACGGGTCGTAATAGGAATCCTGAAAACCAAATTGATAGCTACCGGTGAAGCTGGCGCTTGGGTTGCTGCTCTGAGCGTCAGTGTCGTCGGTGTACGAATAGAACTCGGAATTCACCAGCCAGAAGTAGTATTCGTCGACTAGAGCCGGGTGCTCGCGGCCGCACTCACAGCAGCAGGTATTTTTCGGCTCATCGCCGTGGGGCACAAATCCGAGCGTGGCCTGAGGCACTCCCGCTGCGGCTACACGCAGAAATTGCGTTCCCATTTTCACGGCCGATTCCATCCAGAAGGGCAGCACTTGCGGTTGCGAGCTCCCAGCCGCAACGGCCGCGGCGAGCGACTGAACTTTTGCCTGCGCCGACGCAGGGTTTACGCCGGTGGAGGGGTTCGAGGGCGAATTGCCAGTCAACGACCCTCCCGACCCGGAAGCTGCCGGTATCGCGCCTGCTGGCGACGATCCTCCCGAGGGAGTTCCGGAGGGCCCTCCCGTCGCCGACACCGCGCTTGAGCTGGCCTGCGGCACAGCAGCCAGCCAAGTGAGCTGATCGGGATCGTCAGGATTGCCGAGCGTGCCGAGACCTTCCCGCGTCGTCGATCCCGGTGGCACCGTCAGTGCGTGGAGTTCCGAAGGAATGACCCGCTGAATCAGTTCCGGTCTTTGCTCTAAAGCCTTGTCATTGTCTTGCCAATAATCCAGGCCTCCGGGCGCGGCGAGGGTAAGCGTCGACGACCGCAACTGAGATTCGAGGAAACGAAACGCCTCAATGCGGCGAGCCTTGCCGAATTCGGTCCACTCGATGAAGTTCTCTTTGTAAAACTCTCTGCGCTTGCAGCGCTCCCATATGTGATAGGTTTCAAAGCGGCTGTCCCACAGCTGCGCGAAGTGCCGGCCCACTTTCCATTTCGGTTCCAGACCCAGCCGGCAGCGGCGAATAAAAGTCTGGACGGCCGAGATCGCTTCTTCAATGCGGCTTGCTTTTTCGCAGATTCCAGTTTTGACGTCGAGCAGGAGCAGATCGCTTAAGTCGCGCGCCGAGGTTGCATAGCTGGACGCACTCCAGGGAAGCGCAACGCGGTCCATTTTGCATAGGTAAGCGATCAAGGCCTCGCGGCCATGCTCGCGCAATTCATCATTCACCCGTTTCAGATCGAGGTAGCGGCGGGGCTCGCCGTCGCCGATGCAGCCGTCGGCAAGAAACGCCAGCAAATTTGCATTGCCGGTCTGCAATACGCCGGAGGCGGGGACGGGCGCGCCGGGATCGGTAGCGGCCCACAGATCCGGCCGCGCCTCGGACATTTCTTTGGTGTGAAAGCAGCGCAACAAACTGTGTAACCAACGATCCGCATGCCACACGCGGATCAGCCAGCGCTCGTCTTGCAAGTTGCCGCTGCCGACGGTAAAGATGGCGGAGGTCTGATCCTGGAAGAAGCGCAGTTCGAGATTTCTTTCGAATGATGGTGCTCCGAGGAAGGAAAGCAGGTCGGCGGCGTTCGCAGGATCGTCGACCTGAGCCTGCTCAAACAGCCGCCATAAATATCCGCGATGCACGCGCAGCACTTCTCTGCGCATCCACTCGTAATCGAAAATGCGTTCCCACCAGTCGAACATCGCCTGGGTCCGCTGCAAGGACGGATCGGAACGGTCGCCCGGCGTTGCCGTCGGCTGATAGTAGTTATCGCGCAGCGGCAGGAAGTTGAAGTCGAAATTTGCCAGATGCCGATTAAACGTGGTGGAGCTGCTGCTGGGGCGGTAGTAGGCGTATCCAGCAAAGCCGGGATTGGCACCGGGATTGGCCAGCATGTACCCCAGTTCGGACTGATGGCTGTCTTCGCTCGGACGCGCGGAGAGGGCAAATTTCGCGCAGAACAAAACCGCCTTGAACGCGCGTTGATACGTGCGCCGCATGTCGCGCAGCGTGCTGGCATAGAACCTTTGCAGGAAAAGCTGCGCATTCTTGCTGCCCGGCAGGAAGTCGATGCCCGCGTCGAGTGTCGAATCCTGATAGTCGCGGTACAGATGCCTGATGGGAAGAGTGATGAGGCATTCGCTGGTGTCGGGGCCGGCGTACTTGACCTGGAAGCCGGTGTGCTGCGGATGCACGTTGGGACCGGCAAAATTTGGAGCGGGTTGAGCATACTCGATCGCAATCGAGTACGCTCCGCGACGCAGGCGGGGCGCGGTTTTTTCCGGAGCGGTTTCGCCCGGCCACTGATGATTGAGCACGAGCAAATTCTTCTGTCCGCGCTTGAGCGTGATCTTCCATTGCGAAGCTTTGGCCAACTCGAAATTGGGTTCTTCGCCATGCGGAGCGGGAGCGCCGGCGTGGAATCTATAATCCCCTTCGCGCTCGATGAGGAGTACGCCGGACCAGCGCACCTGAATGTCTTGAGCGCCGCCCAGCCGTTGCCCGTCGCTGTCCCTGACCGCGTAGCCGTTGGTGAAGGCCACGACAGAACTCGAGGCAGGAGTGAGCGCCAGCGACGGTATGACTGTGGGAACCGGGCTGTTGGTGAGGTCGCGCTCGCGGCCGAAAGCTTCCATCGGGCCGCGCACTTCGCGCCAAATATCCTGAGTGGCGGGCTCCAGTCCGGAAACTGGCTTGGGTACGAGGTTCGTGCCTGGAGTTCCGGCCGGAGTCGCAGCAGAATTCGGTACCGGATTCGTCCCAGGATTCGACACAGATGCACTGCCCGGAGGCTGGGTCTCGCGCTCCCGCTGCTGCGGGGCCAGATATTCGCCGAGCAATCCGGTTCCGGTCAGGCCAAGGAGTGCGGGTATCGCGCCGCCGGCGGGCGGCGTCCACATGACCGACGACGGCGGCGCGCCGGTATCCGACTCCCATGGCGTGCCCGTGTTTTCGTCGGAGAACAACTGACTCAATACGAGGGCTGCAACCTCCTCGAGTTCTTCGAGGTGGCAATCGAAATGGTGGGTCACGTGTTTGGCAAGGTGCTTGACGATCACCTTGCGGCG
The DNA here is from genome assembly GCA_963818865.1 of uncultured Acidobacteriaceae bacterium. Taxonomy (GTDB): domain Bacteria; phylum Acidobacteriota; class Terriglobia; order Terriglobales; family Acidobacteriaceae; genus Sulfotelmatobacter. Next base: position 1,679,138 of record CAWFTQ010000003.1, on the reverse strand, counting down.
CGCATCGGCCAGCGCAAAGTGGCGGCGGAAGTAAGCCCAGCGTTCGCCCTCTCCGTGCTCTTCAATGAGATGTTGCTCCGCGCTCTGCCAGTCGGGAAAAAGAAACGCGAATGAGGCCAGGTCCAGCCTTGGCGCGAAATAGAGATCCTGCACCGCAGCCTGCTCTGCCCCGTTGAGCGTGGGCAGTTGGCTCAACTTTGCAGCGACCGCTTCATCGCGCAACGGCAGTTGAATCCACAGCTGACTCGCAGTGGAGTCGTATTGAAATGGACTTCCGGGCGGCGTATTCCATGAGGTAGTGGAAGTGAGCGACGTTCGGTATTGCCGTTGCAGACCGCTGACCGAGTATCCGGCAGCCTCCAGCACTCCGGGAAAGAAATGTTGGCCGATCGAGAGCAGCGGATCCTGCCCGGCGGCGGGATTGTATCCAAACTTGCCGCGGAATTCGGCCACGATGCGAGGCCACGTCCAGCGATGCGCTTCCTCCTCGCCGGCTTCAACCCGCAATAACTCTTCGCGCAACTTCCACAACGAATGTTCGTTACCGTCCTCGGGAAGATCGAGCGGGAAATTCTGCGCCTCCTCCGCATCCTGTGCGAAGGGGTCTTCATACTCATGCGGTGGCAGCGCGTTAAACAGATACAGCAATTCACCCACGCGGAATCTCGAGGCGCACATTTTCGCGAGCACTTCCGCGAAACGCAGGGTGCAGCCGGGTGTGCTGTTCCAGGTGTCGGTGGAAGGGCTGGTCGAAGTGGGTGGGTTGAAGCCGGCAAGGCGCGAAAGAGCGTCCAGGTTGTCGGCCATATGCGCAACGCTTTCGCCGCGAGGGCGCGCGCACCCAAACCGGGGCTTCGCGTAGTGCTCCACGCCTTCCAAAAGCTGGTGTACGGCCCACTTCCACATTTTCGCGCCGCTTCCCACCCAGAGCGCCAGCAGGTGCGTGCGATCGGCGCCAGTGGTTCCGGTGGACTCGCCGGAACGATCGACGAGCGGCAGCTTGAAGTAGTCGCGCAACATCTGGAACGCAGCCAGTTGCCGGATAAACTCCGGGTTGACGGTTCCGGCCGCAGTAAACAGTTCAAGAACCTTGCAAATGTCGTAGAGTTCCTGGAACGAGTAGCGCGCTCCGCAAACCTCTTTCAGTTTCCGCCAGAGTCGTATGAATATCGCCAGCTGGAGAAGTTCTTGCTGAGGATTGTCATCCGGGATTTGCAGCCGATAGTCTTTAAGACAGCACGGCTCACACTCGGGATAAGTCATCTGATTCGGTTCCCGGCCAGCCGTCGATTGTGGCCACACCACCTTCGACAGTTCGAGAAATTCGCAGTACGTCAGGCAGGTGCACTTCAGAAATTCCGAAAGCACGACCACTTCTTCCATCCACGACTGGTCCCGATCTTCGGAATATCCATACAATTCCGCAGTCGACACGGTGGGCGCGGGAGCGTCGGACAATGTTCCTCCAGAAGGAATCGTATTTTGATCGCACTTCTCCCCGCAGTATTGAACCGGAGTTCCTTGAAACAGAGTCGAGTACTCTTCCGGAGTAATGCCGAGGTATTCGATCGCCGTGTCAACTCGTACCGGAAAACGCCACAGATAAGACTGGAAGCCTGCGGGCGGAGTGCCGGGATCGAGCGCAAATTCGGTGATGCACTTGCGGAAGGTGCGCAGTTCTTCGAAGCGGCAGCTTCCCAAATGACGCAAGTAGGTGCGTGACACATCGAGCGCCTGAGAGTACGGCAGACAGCACGACGAGAAATCCGTCTTCAGATTGTTGTAGACCAGGGGTTCGACGGAGTCATTTTCGCCCACAACCGGAGTCGCGGGGGTTGAGTATTCCGGCAGGGCGCCGAAGACGACTGGCGGTTCATGGCAACGGCGATCGTCTCTCTTACAATCGTCTTGCTTGCAGAGCTCGTAGCCGGCGAGCTCGTCCTCGGAGGTGTTGTAGACCGTTCCGCTGGGAGGCTGAGTCGACGAAGGTTGAGTCGCGCCCAGATATTCCAGGCTTTCATTCACCAGATCAATTAGTGGCAGCGGGGTTTCCAGATTGGCGCAACTGGCCAGCAGAGTCCCTAGCGGCCCACGTCGTGCTGTGACGGCATCGCCCAAAGCGGTTTCAACGGGGGAAGGCGAAGCCCACGGGTTTTCGCAAGTGGAGTTCTGCGAAAGCTGGAGCATTTCCTGCAAATACGCGATGGGGCTGAAGGGAGACAGGCAAGGCGGAGGCAAGCAATCCACCAGCGAGCCGTCAGGATTGACCGGCTGAAAGGTTCCCCCAGTCTGGCCCGGGGGTGTGGTTGTGGGCGGGGATATGGTTTGCGCCTGCTGGTAGAGCGATGGGTTGGTGCCGTTAGAAAGCGCGTAGTCGTAGGCCACGGTGCCGGTCAGCGCCTGCTGAAAATCCGCGGCGGGGATATTGGAAATGTCGGTCGCTCGGCGGAAACCACGGGCATAGAGCGCCTCGGCGATTGAGAATGCAAAGCTCACCGGATTGGGCAGCGTGTAGCCCCCGGCGATGGTTGGGTTCTGCACGACGCTGGCCACCTGGCAAAGATCGCTGATGGAATTCATCGTCTGCGTAAGCCATGCTTGCGCCGCAGGGTCAGTCGGGAACACCGTGGCCACCGCAGCGGCGAGTTCCGCAGCCGTGAACGGAGTGGTGAAGAGGTTGAAACCAGAAATGGAAGCGGCAAGGGAAGCCGATGCCAGACCGATTGGATCGTACGCCGGCAAAGCGAACGTCGGCGGCGCACCGGGTTGCGGCAACTGCGCCGAAGTCGGTATCGAGGAAACGGTGAAGAACAACTGCACCGCTCGAATGAATGCTTTAATGCGCGCTGTGACATAACCCGGCGAAAGTGGCGACGGCTGACTCGAACCGGGGGCCACCGGTTGCGTAAGTGGCGGCAGCCAGGTTGGGTTCCCGACGTTGGTGAAGAAGTTTGTCCATTGCGCCGCCGTCACGTTCTTCAGAGCCTGAACGGTCTTGCTGGGCAACCACTGAAAAATCTGGTCGGCAAGCAGGCTGGGTGGGGGATCGGTGGCGAACACAATGACGGTGCCGGCCGGCACATCGGCCGTTACGGAGTTGCCGATATTCACGTTGGGGGAGGAGACTGGCGCTTCGACGACCGTCCCTGCAGGAATGTTCGGACCGTACACCGTCATGCCGGGCTGGATGCCGGTGGTTGTGCCCGAGCCCGCAAACGTCAACACGCTCGTTGCATTGGGACAGTCGGCCGTAGTGGTGGCAATTACGGTTGGACTAGACGCGTTGAAGGTGACATTGCTCACGTTCCCTGTAGGTGCTTGACTCAGGGTTATGGTAGTTATAGCCGAGACCGCCGTGACGGTCGTGCTGGGGCCTATGCTCGGGCCGCCGACTGACATCCCTACGCTGACATCGAGCACGCCGGAAAAGGTCAGATTGTCACCGGCTGCGATCACCTGATTGGGAGAAGCGCTAACCGCCGAACTTCCCAAACCGAATGTGATCGTGTCGGCGGGGTTGACCCCGGCGCCCGAGAGTCCCGGTGCAATGGTAACGGTCGTGACCGTAGAGACGCTGGCGACAGTTGTGCCGACAGGCACATTCGTGCCGCTCACCGGCATTCCAACGCCGAGCCCGAGCAGGGGACCATTCAGGCTCTGCAAAAAGGTGAGCGTAGCCGTTGCTGAGGGAGTAATGGTGGTTGCGCTGAACTCGGGAATGACATAGCCATCAGTCAGCGCATCGAGATCGAGATAGAGATAACCCGTCGGCTCCGCGCTAGCCAAGTCCTGCGTCCAGATATTGAAGTCGGTGTTCTGATAAGTCAGAGGAGGATTGGGAGGCGGAGTTGGTGTCGGGTCCGTCGTGGCGAGCCAGTCGGCGATCAAAGCTGCCAGAGGCGATCCGTCAAACACCGTAACTGACGCGCTATTTGATGCAGCCGACACGCCCAGCGCGACGAGCCGCCGTGCCGCCTGGAAGGAAGTTATGCTCTGAGAACTGAAGGCTGGGTTGGTGAAGTTTTCCGAGTCGTCGATGACTCCGGCATTTTCGGCGGTCTGAAACAATTGCAGCAGTCGGTCGATGGCGTCGCCGGTGGCCTGTTGAAATCGTTGCAGCGCGGTGGTGGATTTGTCGAGATTTGCCGACAGCGCATAGAAGAAAGCTGCCGGCACGCCAAAATTCACGCCCGCCGGTCCGGAAGCGTTAATCCCTTCCACCGCAAGTTCGCTCTCTACCTCGGTGGCGAAGGAGGACGATGGGTCGACAGGGAACTCGAGCAAAGCCACGGCGGAATTCAGGCTGGCCTGCTCGCACACCACGGCCGCGGAGGCCGCGGCGACAAATTTCGTAAGCCGTTCCGCTGTTGCATTGCGTGTCGAGTAGAAGCTGTTCAGCGTTCCCTCGAACTTTTGCCGGTCGGTCTCGAGACTGTTGGTGCTGTTGTTGCTATTGTCGGCGCTGCCTCCCGGATTCGGAGGATTGGTGTAGAGCGATTCCAGCGGGTCGGGCGGCGCGGGCAGCGCGTTCTGATAACTCCACACGATGTCGTAGGCGATTCGCGAGCAATTCCCCGGAGACGCGATTAGCGAGGCAATCGTGGCTGGAGGAGATGTGATCGGGTCATTCTGCAGTGCGTTGTTGATCGCCGCGTAGAGATCGTCAAAAGGTGGCGGCGAGCCATCGCTGGGAAGTACGACGGAAACCGTGTTTGCTCCGGCCGGCGGCGGCAAAGAGATGTAGAGGCTTGTCTGGGTGTCCGGAATCTCCTGGTATTGATCAGTGCTTGGCAATGCCGAGGTACTCACCAGGACGTTGTAGAACGTTGCATTCACAGGAATCACTTCTGAGGCACGCGTCGCCGCGATGGTAACGTCAAGGTAGTCGTCCGGGGGTGGAGGCGGCGTGAAGAGCGGGATGATTGCGGTAGCTACCGAAGCCGGTCCAATCAGCTGTTGCAGTCCGAAGAAACCACCTGTGCCGATCACTTCAGTGTGCTGGACTATGCCTGAACTCAAGGGGAATATAAACGTGAAGGATTGGCCGGAAGGAATGGATGCCAGCAGTGCCTGGGACAGCGTGATCGCCGTCGAGGTCACACTGGTCACGACGGTGCCCGGGGCGACTAACCCTGGAATCGGAACCAGAGTCATCCCGACCGCAACTCCGTTCGTCCCCCCCGATGTGAAGTTCAGCGTCGTGGGAGCCGCCGCCGGAGCACCGGATTTGGGTTTCAACTGGAAAAAGGCAAAAGGCGGATTCTGAGTAAAGCTAACGGAAATCGCGGCAGGAGGCGTTCCAGAAAAGCCCTGCGACAACGTTACGGTGTTGGTCGAGGCATTCACTTCGGCGACGTTTGCACCTACGCCGATAAACGGTGATCCTCCCACTGTCATTCCGACCGTGATGCCGCTGACGTCTGCAAAAGTTAAGACCGCAAGGCCGTCGATTGTTTGCGTGTTTGTGGTGGTAAGCGTGAAAGAGAAAGCCGTTGCTGTCGTTGGGTCGCTGCTCGGGGATTGAGCAATAAATGTCACCACCGTCCCTGTCGGAACATAGTTGGGCAGGGGATTGTTCAGTTGAACAGTATTCCCGGTCACCTTGGAAACTTGTAGTCCAGCGCTGGGCGGGATCGTGGTCTGATCCGCGCTGAATATGTACGAACCTTCTGGGATTCCGTCGCTCGAATCAAACGTTAGAATTGTGCCATAGTTGCCCGAAGAAACATACGTGGTGGAAGTAGATGTAATAAGCGTCGCCAGCGAGATCCATTCGCCGAACAATCCACCCCCCTCAGTCAGCACATAAGGAGATGAATAGACAAAATCGCTGACAGGATTCCCGGTATTTGCGTCGAATACCTGAAGTCGCAGGTCGTCTAGATATGTGGAAAAGGTGCCGCCGTCGACCGGTGCGTCAGGAACAAGCCGAACTACAAGATAGCCGCCCATTTTCGCAGCCCTTCTTTCGTTAGAGGTAACATTCAAATTTTCTGCGCGCCCAAACATCCGGGCCGTCGCTCACTGCTGGGTTTCCTGCCAACCGGCGACTTCGTAAGAGATCTTGGAGCAGATCTGCATACTGCTCGATTGGGATTGTTAACAGAAAAACCTACAACTGGAGAGCTACTTAAAGTTATGGTGACTCGGCCCTACAGATCGTTTCAAACCAACTTCGATGTTGCTTCAATCGCTACCCTCGCGGAACAGAATGTCCCGGCGGTGGGTGTGGTCGATACGGCAAATTCTGGTTTCCGCAGATGGCTGACTTGAAAGTGGTGGAAAAGCCTGTGGACAAGCCTATGGACGAGGAAAATAACGCGCGCGAAACGGGGACACAAAGGGGACGTAAAGGGGACATCGGTGACCGCCCCTATAAGGAAAGACCTAATCGTTCTGCAAACCTTCTCTCCGTCGCGATACGCCGCAGCTGTAAACCGGTTGGCATCAATCCTTCGGAAGCTCTGCTGCAATCCGGGAACAACGTCTTTACAGCTGGTTCGAATTGCTTCAACTAGAGGAATAGGCTACCAGGATGGCGGAGCAGCAGAGTTGGGAGAACCGAACAAACCTCATCCGCGCTACCCGTTCACTTCAACACTGTCCGCCGACCACCGGCGCAACCACGCGGAACTGATCCAGCGTTAAACACAAGCGGTCCTCTACAACTACTAGACCAACCTGAAAATCTGCCCTCAAACCAAAAACAGCGGTTTGTCACACCGCCCGACACCGCAAATCGTTGAATAATAAAGTGTCAAATGACTGGAGCACAGGTGGAGAGCATTTGAGAATTTGAGACGCCCCATCCAGATTACCTGGTTAGTTGCGAAGCCAATCGGCTCCGAAGTCCGCCGGACAAACAAAGTATCTAGACAGTCATGGAACCGAGGCGCGAGTAACTGTCGTGGTGGACGCTCGCAAGCGGTAATGTAGCTTCGACTCGAGCGGCACAGACGCAGCATTTCCTACGGAACAGAACCCTTGATCTTGATGTCGCTACCTGGAGTACACGCGGATCGCATTCCTCAATGGGCCGTGAAGCTTCACACGATATCTTTGTCGCTCCATCAGATCGTTGATCACCGTATCTAGTTCCACAATTCGGACAACATTGTTTGAAATCCGTACGCGATAAGACGCTCTCGGGATGGTGGCTTTTGTTGGCATGCTGGACTATCGTCGAATCAGCAGTTGAACGAAATCGATTGACAGCCGGGGAAATAAATCCGCCCCGAAACCAAAAACTCATAACAAAATGAAACGAATCGGACTCCCGAGGCACCATTTATTGCACGCACTTCAGCTAAATTTGGAGTACTCTGGCGGGAGCGACGCTTTGTCGTAAGGTTCCCGCGAAAGCAAACAGTCGGTTCCTTTTCCCTGGGTGCAGCGGCACGGTAATCCCTGGTTGAGCCGGGAGGTATGCCGGTGGATCTCATCCCCAAATGGCGGCAGTGACGAGAGTTCAAAATGCAAAGTGCGAATGCTCCCTCCGCCAATTTCGCGGCCAACGCCTTATGTAGCGGCGATCGCGAAGACATGATCGGACAAAGCGCGATCATGTGTGCCATCAAACGCGACATGGCCCGGATCGCAAACTCTGCGAGCACCGTGCTCATCACCGGTGAAACCGGAACCGGCAAAGAACTGGCCGCTGAATTTATCCATGCCCGCAGTGCCCGCCGCACAAAACCTTTCGTCTGCATTAACTGTGCCGCCATACCGGAGAGCCTGCTCGAAAGCGAGCTCTTCGGACATGCTAAAGGCGCCTTTACAGGCGCAGATCAGCATCGCGACGGCCTGTTGATTCCGGCAAACGGGGGCACCATTTTTCTGGACGAGATTGGTGACATGAGCCTGTGCGCTCAAGCCAAGATCCTGCGTGTCGTGGAAAACCGGGAAGTCTGCCGGGTGGGGAGTAACCGCGGAGTTCAACTCGACATCCGGTTCGTGGCCGCTACCAACCAGGATCTCGAAGCGATGACCCAAAAGGGCACATTCCGCAAGGACCTTTTTTTCCGGCTGAATGTTGTGAGGGTCCATCTGCCGCCGCTGCGCGAGCGGTTGGAAGATATTCCTTTCCTTTTGCGCCATTACTGCGGCGAACTCGGCGGCGAATCAGGTTCGTCCGACACGGAGTTCTCCGAGGACTCATTGCGTTGCCTTAAGTCATATGGTTGGCCGGGGAATATTCGCGAGTTGAGGAACTTCGTGGAGAATTTATATTTGAGAGGCCTGCCGCAGAAAATAGGAATCGAGCATCTGCCACGTCACATCCGCGGGCTCATTGAAAGCAAGGCCGACCTACCGCAACCGGAGCGTGAAGCCTTGCTGGCGGCTTTATTTTCCGCCAAGTGGAACAAAAGCGAGGCGGCAAAGAAATTGCACTGGTCTCGCATGACTCTTTATCGCAAGATCGCAAAACATCAAATCCCTGGCATGCCTCCGCATTAGTCAATCCACAACGAACTAGAAAGCTGTAACCCGCCATGGGACACCTGTTACAACCTGCGTAACAGGTCATCCGGTTCCAGTCGAAGAAAATATCTCTGACAATTCACTGAAAAATTGAAGGTTAGGATTTCCCTTGCGCTTGCGCGGTGTAACAGCACGATGTTACAGACCTTCCAGCTGTACTTTGCTCGCCAGCAGTCGAATGGTTCTCTTTCCCTTGTCGATTCGAGGCTTATGTCGATTTGCACAGATCTACTAATCTTCTGGCCCCCCGAATGCATTTGAGAACAATGCAGGCATTGTGATGACGCACGATTCTGTCCCGGGCGATCTCGATGAGGAGGCGGAAGGGCGGTATGCCAACCACTTTGACATCGGACATAACGCCTTCGAAGTGATTTTGCAGTTTGGCCAGTTCTACGAGGGAAATACCAAACCGGTGATACACACCAGAATTGTGACCAGTCCGGCCTATGCGCAGAGCCTGTTGCAGCTTCTCAGCCGGAGTCTTGCGCAGTATGAGAGTACCTTCGGACCAATTTCAACCGGAAGAGCGAAACCGTAATCAGGCGGCTATCGGCGCCGACTATGAGATTCCCGACTGAGCAACAGAGGAGGAGTTATGGGTTCTTTTACGCCGAGCTATCCTGGCGTCTACATTGAAGAGCTATCCAGCGGACAGCACACCATTACGGGGGTTGCGACCTCGATTGCCGCATTCATCGGCTGGGCGCCGCAGGGGCCGGTCAACGAAGCCGTCATGGTGGAAAGCTTCCCGGCGTACCAGGCCATCTTCGGGAGTTTCGTGCCGGGAGTGTATCTGGCGTACGCGGTGAATCAGTTCTTTCAGAACGGCGGACAGCAGGCGTACATTGTGCGGCTGGTATGGGACGGCACTCAACCGCCGGCAAACGGAATCCCGGCGGCCGCTGCCACGGCTCAGGCGACTGGAGTGGGATATGCGACGGCGGAGATTATTGCCACCATCGGCGCGATCTCGGGCAGCGCTCAAGTCAGTGTAGGCACTAAGGTCCTGCAAAGCATTGCGGTGACGCCGGCAAATCTGCCGCCGCTTCCCATCGGCGCCTCGGTACAGCTTGCCGCTACGGGCTCGTATTCCGATGGCAGTAGCGGCGCAGTTACGGTGAATTGGACTTCCAATAATCCGGCAGTGCTTTCCGTGACCAGCGCTGGTGTGGCCACAGCCGCCAGCGCCGGGACAGCTACGGTCACTGCTACATACAACTCCTCGAGCCTGGACATCCTGGGTAGCGTGACGGTGACAGCTGCCTCGCTTGCGTCGATCACGGTCGCTCCCTCGGCTCCGTCGTTGGCTGCGGGACAATGGTTGCAACTTGGGGCGACCGCCACTTACTCCGATGGGACCACGCCAAATGTCACGGATAGCGTTCTGTGGGGCCCAGTCGGTTCGTCCATCACGCTAACCAGTGTGGCTTTGACCTCGGGTGTTCTGACGATCACTGCCCCAAATACATTCGCGTCGGGGAATGTAGTGGTTTTCTCTAACGTAGGCGTGGCGACGTGGCTCAACGGAGTCTTAGGTGAAGTTCTTTCAGCCAACGCCTCGATGTTTGAGGTGAGTCTGGTTGGCTACGCGAACTATCCCTCTACTCCGGATAGTGGCACGGTCAGTGTGGTGACCACTGCTGTCACGCCGACCGTCCCTTGGACTTTCCCTTCGGGGACGACTCCTACGCCCGTCACTTCCACCAGCGTCAGCATAACGGTCAATGCCGCTGTAGTGACTTCTTTAACGTTGACGCCGGCGAGCGCGACGGTACCGCTGGTACTGCAAGCGCCTGAGACAGAACCTCCCAGCTTCACCGCGTACGCTACCTACTCCAATGGAACGACGACCACTCTCTCGACCGCAACCTTCACTTCAAGTAACCCTGCGGTCGCGACCGTTTCACCTTCCGGCGCCCTAAGCGTTCTCAGCGCGGGATCGACCACCGTTACCGCGACTTTCACTTCTACAACCACTCCGTCGTATTCAGTGTCAGGGTCCACGACGCTGACCGTAACCAACGCCCACCTGAAAACGCTGAGCGTTACGCCGCCAACGCTATCGATTGCGTCCGGCCTTTCACAACAGTTGACAGCGACCGGCATATTCGACGACGGAAGCTCGGTCGATCTGAGCGGGAGCGTTAGTTGGTCCGCCGCGCCTGCCGACGCGACCTTCAGCTTGACGGGTGTGGTGACCGCGGCGAAGTCGATAACGACGCCAACCCCGGTAACGATCACTGCCACCTGGATGAGCCTAACCGCTAACGCGACGCTTACTGTGACTCCGCCTATTCCTCAGTCCATTGCGGTGACCTCGTCCTCTGCGTCGATCCCTGCCGGGGGGACTTTGCCGTTCACCGCGACCGTGACTTACTCGGATGGAAGCGCGCCCGCCACGCCGGTGTCATGGTCTTCATCGTCGCCGAATGTCGCCACCGTCAACAACCTGGGCGTGGCGAGCGCGGTCGCCGCCGGAGGCTCACTCACGCTGTTTGCCACGAGTCCAGGGGCTTGGGGCAACAGTATCCAAGTCAGCATCGCGACGCAGCCCCCGCCGAACAGCAGCCGATTCAGTCTGCTGGTACAGCAGATGAACTCGAAGGGCCAATTGCAGACTTTGCAAAGCTTCGCGAACTTGTCGGTTAATCCGACCGATCCACAGTACGTGGTGACCGTGATCGACAATGACTGCAACTATGTCACCTTCATCAATCCCGCAACCAACTTGCCGGTAGCGCCGACAGCCGCACCCTCGTCAACCTCAGCGCCGATCGCGTTAAGCGGTGGGGCAGATGGCGAGATCCTGATACCGGCCTCCGATCAGAATTTTGAAATAGCGCTCAATGAAACCGGATTTGGCCTCTCCCTGCTCGACAGCGTCGACATTTTCAACCTGCTGTGCGTGCCGGGCGAGACCGATGTGCCGACGATCACCGATCTGCAAAGCTATTGCTTTACCCAACGGGCGTTTCTGATTGTGGATGCGCCGCAGTTGGCGACGGTCTCGAACTTTCAAAACTCGGCGCTGAATGGACCTTACGGAACCAGCACGGCTGGAAACCTTGCGATCACCGGACCGTACACCAGTTCTTCCGCTTATTACTATCCGTGGATACTCGCGCCCGATCCTGCGTTCGGGAACCGTCCGGCGCTATTTCCGCCCTGCGGCTGCGTAGCTGGAATTTACGCTTCGACGGACGTGACCCGCGGCGTGTGGAAAGCTCCTGCGGGCATCAACGCCAGCTTTTCGCAAGTGCTCGGGCTGCAGGTCAATCTCACCGATCAGCAGAATGGACTGCTGAACCCGATGGCCGTGAACTGCCTGCGGCAGTTGACCTATGGTCAGGTGGTATGGGGATCGCGCACCATGGCCGGCGCCGACATTATGGGTTCGCAGTGGAAGTACGTTCCCATCCGGCGTTTGGCTCTGTTCCTCGAGTCCAGCCTGTACGACGGTACACAGTGGGTTGTGTTCGAGCCGAACGACGAAACTTTGTGGGGACAGATACGGCTCAGCGTGGGTACTTTCCTGCAGGGACTTTTCCTGCAGGGAGCCTTCGCCGGCACCACGCCGCAGCAGGCCTATTTCGTGAAATGCGATGCGGAGAACAATCCGGATTCCAGCGTGGCGCAGGGCATCGTGAACATTCTGGTTGGCTTCGCGCCGCTGTATCCGGCGGAATTCGTTCTGATTCAGATTCAGCAGATCGTTAACCAAAGCTAGCAGCCAAGTGCAGCGACAATCGCGATTCATAAGGAGATAAGCGATGGCCATCTTTCCCGCAAATCCTACGCGGCTGGACCCCTACAAGAATTTCAAGTTCCGATTGAAGTGGGATAAACAGTACGTTGCAGGCATCAGCAAGATGAGCAGCCTGAAGCGCACTACGGAGGTAGTGGAACACCGTAGCGGGGGCGATCCATCCAGTTCGCACAAGTCGCCGGGGCGGCAGAAGTACGACGCCATCACCATGGAGCGCGGGCTCACTCAGGATACGAACTTCCACGACTGGGCCGGGCTGGTATGGAACTACGGCTCGGCATTGGGTTCGGAAGTATCGCTGGCGAACTTCCGCAAGGATATTTATCTCGAACTCTACAACGAGGCCGGTCAGTTGGTGATGGGCTACAAGATATATCGCTGCTGGGTCTCGGAGTATCAGGCGCTGCCGGACCTCGACGCCAACGCAAACGCGATTGCAATCGAACACATCAAACTGGAAAACGAGGGCTGGGAGCGCGACACCGGCGCAACCGAGAAAGCCGAGCCTACGCTGAGTAATTTCGCGACCTAGAAAGCGAATTAAGAATGTGGATCAGTGGATCAAAAGATGCGAATCCTCCAGAACTCCGATTTCCTGGCGCTGTGGGAGGCCGGGCGCTTCCTGCATCCGCTTGACCAGGGAATTCTAGCGGTCCAGGCTGCGTTTCCGGAGCATGATGGCAGGGTTGCAGACTGGCCGATTGGGCGGCGCAATCGCGCTCTGGCCGAGCTGCGGTGCGCGGTATTCGGTGCCGCTCTGCGCGGCTGGATCGCATGCCGGCAATGTTCCGAGCAGCTTGAGTTTGAAATCGACGGCCGTTCGCTGGCGGGCGGGACGGCGGCAGACCGCGTGTTGGTGCAGGGTCATGCTTTTCGATTGCCGACCAGCCGGGACTTGGCGTCGGTTGTGCATGAATCGGATGAGACTGTCGCCGCGCGGCGATTGCTTCAGCAGTGCGCCGAGGACGAACTACCGGAGAAGGTATGGAACGAAGAGGAGATTGAAATCGTCGGTGAGAGCATGGCCGCGGCCGACCCGCTGGCGGAGATCAGGCTTGGTTTCGATTGTCCCAGCTGCGGCGCGCATTTTGAGGAGAGCCTGGACTTGCCGTCATTCTTATGGGCGGAGATTGAGGCGCGTGCAAAGCAATTGCTGATGCAGGTACACACGCTAGCTTCCACGTATGGATGGAGCCAAGCGGAGATTCTGTCGCTGAGCCCGGGGCGCAGGGATTTCTACATGGAAATGGTGCGCGCATGAGCGGATTTTTGCAGCGCATCGCGGCCGGCGCCGCTCGACCGGAGCGAAACTTGCATCCGCAGGTGGGCGCGATGTTTGAAGTTGCGCGGCGGGAGGAGATCGCCGGCAGAGCTACGCCGCTGGAAGGGCTGACTTTGGCTGACGGCGCGGAGCGTTCCGCCAAGGCGAGCCTAACGGATCTGCGGCGCGGAGATCTACCGGGCGACAAGGCGCAGGTTGAGCCGGCGCCATTGCAGGAATCAAGTGTTGATCGGATGATTCCGCACTGCCAGCGGGAGGACAGGGTTCCTGTCGAGCGTGATCCGACGGCCCATGTGTTGGTTGGGCGTGAGCCGATACTCCATGGGGAGAACAGGAAGAAAGAGGAGTCTTCTGTTGAGGATGGCAAGAGGCCGCAGGTTCTGTCGGAGAGGAGCGCATCTGGCGAAGAAGCGACGCGAGAGGCGGGAACGAAGAAGATTTCAAACACAGAGCCCTTGGTGGTTCAACGGCTGTTAATGCGGGAGATGGCGAAGAAGGACGCAAGCGCTGGGAACGTCGGTGCTGCAGAACCAGAGCCGCGCGCGCAGCGAGGGGCGTTTCCGGGTCGCGCGCCGAAATGGCAGAACGAAGAGCGCACGCAGTCGACGCAGCGAGCGGAAAGCGCAATGCAAGATATCCAAATTCACATCGGACGCATTGAAGTGATTGCCGTGCCTCCGCCCGCGCCGCGCGCGGCCGCCGCGTCTCCACGCAGGACGATGAGCCTGGATGATTATCTGAAGCAGCGGAACGGACATGCGCGATGAGTAACGCACTTGCGATTTCAGGAGTGACCGCGGTCCTGCAGTACTACCTGTGGAACCTGTATGTGAGCGTGGCGGCGCAGTTCCCCTCGCATGTGAAGGTGTCATGCCTGGCACCCGACCAGGTGCAAAGCGAGTTGACCAGCGGGGGGAAGGCCGAGAACCAGGTGAATCTGTTTCTGCACCAGGTGACGCACAACGCGGCGTGGCGCAACGTGCAACTGCCGTCGATGAGCGCGGACGGCACCAGGCGGCTGCAAAGTCCGCCGCTGGCGCTGAACCTACACTATCTCCTGACGGCATACGGATCGGAATCCTGGCAAGCCGAGGCGCTACTGGGCTATGCGCTGATGATGCTGCACGAGTCGCCCGTGCTGACGCGGAACGACATCACGAACGCGCTGACGGCGCTCGACCCTCCGTTGCCAAAGACACCTCCCTTCCCCAACAACCCGCTTTCAACCTTCCTTAGTTCGATTGGGTTGGCCGATCAAATTGAAATGATCAAGATCACGCCGGAGACTTTGGGACGAGAAGAGATGGCATGGCTGTGGACCGCGCTCAAAGCCGACTATCGACCCACCTTCCCTTTTCAGGTGTCCGTGGTGCTGCTGCAACCGGCGCTGGCGACCTCCTTCGCACTGCCGGTGCTGCAACGAGTCCTGGGCGCGCAACCAATGCAACCCGCGCAGATATTGCAGGTCGAGCCTCCCGGCAATCAAACCGCGGCCCAGCCCAGCGATACCGTAACAGTAAGCGGAGAATTTCTGAGTGGTGCTTCGCAAGTGTTGCTGACCAATGCGCGCTACGACATCCAACTCACGCTGCCGGTGGCGACGGTGACAGCTACCGCCATAACCTTTGCGCTCCCAGCGGATACTACGACGTACCCGGCCGGTGTCTACGTTTTGGAGGTGCAGTTTCTGGACTCGACGGGGAACATAGTGCAGTCGACCAACACCCTGCCGATAGCAGTGGCGCCAGTGCTGGCCTCGCAAACCGCCGTCACATCCACAAGTGGCACTATCCTGACCGTGACGATCGGCGCCTTTTTGCCGCAAGCATGGGAGGGGCAGACCATCTCGCTGGCCCTGAGTACCTACGGCGCGATGGTCCCGCCAGGCACACCCGTGATCAGCGTCTCGGCCCCCGCGCAGCCCTACACGGGCAACACGGGTACGCTAAGCTTCCAGTTCGACTCGGCGCTGCCAACGGGCGTGGGTCTGCTCGGCAGGTTGCAGGTCGATGGTGTCACCAGCCAGGTGCAGGTGACCACAAATCCATTTCCGCTTCCCCCGTCCTTCAGCGGCCCACTGGTGACGTTGCCGTGACCGCGACCTCCATGGCGTGGACGGAGCAGAACCAGGCGAATTTGCTGGGCGAGTTTGCCATGCTGCGCAGCCGTCTGGGTGTTGCCGCTGGCGGTGAGACTGTGGCGATCCAGCCGAGCGAGCCAATGGAGTTGCCGTCGGCGATCGATGAGATCAGCAATGTGTTCAACCTGAGCACCTTCGAGCGTGAGTTGCTGCTGTTGTGCGCGGGCGTCGAGATGGAATCCGCATTGGCCCAGCGCTGCGCCGAATTAGTGGGCCGACAGCGCGGCTGCGTAACTTTCGCACTGGCGATGGCTGTGCTCGCCGAACCGCACTGGAGCGCGCTTGCTCCGTCATCTCCTTTGCGCCGCTACCGGTTGATCGAGATGGAGGCAGGACACGGTTTAACCGCTGCGCCATTACGTATCGACGAACGTATTCTCCACTACCTTGCGGGAGTGAACCGGATCGACCAGCGCCTGGCCGGCCTGCTGCATCCCAAACCCACCCCCGAGTGGATGGCTGACGAGCATTGGCATCTGGCGAAGGAAATGATCGCCTCCCTGGAAAGTGAGTTTGCGCAGGCGGCTGCGCTTCACCTCTGCGGCGATAATCCTTCAGGACAGGAGTCCATTGCCGCCTTGATTGCGCAGCGCGCCGGCCGTCAGCTTTTTGTTCTGCGGATGGAAGACACGCCGGCGAGCGGGGCCGAGATGGAACAGTTTCTGGCGCTGTGGACCCGCGAAATGCGTCTTCTGCCGGCATTTCTGCTACTGCAATGGGAAAGCGAATCGCCCAATGCGGCGGCCCGCCAGTTGGCGGAAAAGCTCCCTGGCCCGTTGCTGATCGCCAGCCGCGAAGCGCTGCATCTGCATCGAGTCGTGGAACAGTATGAAGTAAATAAAGCGGCGCCCACCGGACAAAAGAAGCTCTGGGAGATCGCGCTCGGGCCGTCGGCCGAGGCGCTGGGCGAAGTTGTCGACCAGGTCGCCGATCAGTTTCGCCTGAGTGCGGAGACTATTGTCGCGGTAGGCACATCCGTCGTGGCACGGGCACAGAGTGATCACGAACGCGCCGCCGAAAGATTATGGAACGCCTGTCGGTCGGTGGCTCGCCCGCGGCTGGAGACTCTGGCAGAACGCATCGTGCCCGTCGCAGGCTGGGACGATCTCATTCTGCCCGACTTGCAAAAAGGGATGCTGCAGCAACTGGCGGCGCAGGCGCGCTACCGCATGATGGTTTACGAGCGCTGGGGATTTGCGGCACGCGGACGCCGCGGTCTGGGCTTGAGCGCACTCTTCTCCGGTCCCAGCGGTACCGGCAAAACCCTGGCGGCAGAGGTTTTGGCGGCCGATCTCCGGCTGGATATGTATCGCATCGACCTGTCCGCCGTGGTGAGCAAATATATCGGCGAAACCGAGAAGAAACTCAGGCAGGTCTTCGACGCGGCCGAGACGGGCGGCGTCCTGCTGCTGTTCGACGAGGCGGACGCAATCTTCGGCAAGCGCGCCGAAGTGAAAGACAGTCACGACCGCTATGCCAACATCGAAGTCGGCTACCTTTTGCAACGCATGGAGAGTTTCCAGGGCATCGCGATTCTCACCACTAATGTGAAATCTTCGCTGGATCATGCATTCCAGCGCCGGCTGCGCTTCACCGTCGATTTTCCTTTTCCTGACGCCGGCCAGCGCGAGGCCATCTGGGCGCGCGCGTTTCCGCCGCAGACGCCCACCAAAGAACTGGAGCCGGCGCGGTTGGCGCGCCTGAACATGTGCGGCGGCAACATTCGCAACATCGCGCTGAACGCAGCCTTCTTCGCGGCGCAAGCCGGCGCCCCGGTGCGGATGACGCACATTCTGCAGGCCACGCAACTTGAGGCGGCCAAGGTAGAACGGCCAATCTGCCAGGTCGAAATCAGGGGGTGGGTGTGAGCGGCACATCGCGCGTAAGTCTTCACATTGATCGACTGGTGCTGCGCGGCATCGATGCCGCCGATGAAAAGGCATTTGCCAATGGCCTGAAGACTGAACTGGCTCGCGTGCTCGCCGATCCCGCAATGCGCGTGGCGATGGCGCGCAACCGTCGCACCCCGACGATGCGTCTCGGCAAGCTGCCAATCCAGCCAGGATCAGCCGGCGCAAGCAAGCTCGCGAGCGGCGTGGCGCGAGCGATCGGGAGGGGGATGAAAGCATGAGCCGCGCGGCACTCGCAAGAAAACCCGAGGCTGTTCCCGGGCGTGGGGAGAAAGTGCATTCCAAACGCGCGGCTAGCCACTCTGCTAACAGCTCTTTAGAAGAAGAGACCTACCATTCGGCGGATGGGCTCATGTCGGAAAGGCAGCATATTGCACTCCCTTGGTCGCTTTCCCGAATGCGTGTTGAAGACCAAGCACCTAAACGTGAAGAGGGAGGGACAAAAAGGAATCGAAACGGAAGCGATGAAGTACCCTCTGCGGTCCATCAGGCATTGCAATCAGCAGGAAGTCCTCTCGACCAACGCTCCCGAGAGTTCGTCGAGCAACATTCTGGACGTGATGTAAGCCAAGTGCGGGTTCATACCGGCGAGCAGGCGAGCGAAGCGGCCGAAGCCTTGCACGCCGCCGCGTTCACGGTAGGCAATGACATCGTTTTTGCTCGTGATCGATACTCCCCCTCCACGGCAGCGGGGCGATTGCTCCTGCTGCATGAACTGAAACACGTTGAACAGCAACGCTCGGCTGCCAGAGCAAGCAACCTTAGGCTTGACCCGCCCGCGTCCTCGGAGGAGCACCAAGCACGCTCCCTTCTTGACCCCAATGTCAGACCACTCGCGGTTCAGCGTGTTCAGTGCGCCCCCGAGGGCGAACAATTTTCCATTGGCGAGGCCGTGGCCGATAGCGTCGGAAGGTCGCTCTTCGGGGATGCGGCGTGGCCCTTTCTGAAAGCAGTCTTTGAGGGATTTGTTGGCGGGATCAAGAGCGATGTCGCAGCGGGACGTGCGGATGAGGCCAACGAACACCTCGTCAAGCTCCTTATCCCGTTGAACGCGCTCAAGTTCAATGCCGGTTACGTCGTAGGGTTTGTGATCGGGCTGGTGAGTCCAATCACTGATCTCGTTAAGGGCATCATCGGCGTTGTCCGGCTTTCTATTTCGGCCCTCGAGTGGCTGGCCAAATGGTCGCCCATCGGCGTCGCTGTAAGCCCTGAAAGGCAGCAAAAGATAATTCAGCTAATTACAAAATTCAATGAATTAGGAAACGAATGGAACAAGGCCCTCGCCGAATTCATGAGTGACCCCCAGGGAACGATCAAGAAGTTTACCGACTTCCTCGACAACCTCATGCAGCTTGCCCTAGGCAAAGCCCACGAGCTTGGAGCGAAAGCCGCCCACTCAATTTTCGACCTCCTGAAGAAGGACTTCTTCGACATGGGGAAGAGCATGGGCGAGGTCATTGGAGCTCTGATCGCCCAAGTGTTGCTGCTGGTTTTCAGCGATGCCATCGGCAACCTGATCACCAAAGGAGCGAGCGTGCTCGGCAAGGCGGCAGAGTTTGTTGCCGGCACGGCAGTTGAAATTTTTGAGTGGGTCAAGGGCTTTGCCTCTGAGGTTGGGGCAATGATCCGCTCCGCGCTCAAGGGAGCCCTGAAAATGTTCGAGGGTCTGGGGAACAAACTGATGGAAGCAGTTGACTCGTTTGTGGCCCTCTTCACAGATGCTGCCCAAGCACTTGACGCCGGGGGCGAGAAGGTAGCCGCCGGCGTGGGCCGTGTCGGTAGTGAGACCCAGATGTCAAATGTCATGGAATCACGAATGGTCACTGCGGAGCGCACAACGCCGGCGAAGGCTGCGGACCTTGCGCCGTCAAAGGTACACCCGTCCAATGTCAAAACGACCCCGCCCAAATCCACGGAAGTGGGCGCTGTTAGCAAGGTAAATTCTGCTGCGCTCCAGTATCGGGATACCCTAATTAAGCGCTTCCCGGATCTCGCTGAGGCAGAGCTCAAACCAATAGCCCGGGACCTGGGCCAGCCGGGATTGTGGGAAGAGTCTATCTACACTGGCAGTGGCAGGAGTTCATGGAGTGCCAAATTACGCAACGGCACGAAGATCCAACTTGATGACATTGATCAGGCAGGAGTCGTGGTCGATACGAAGATGCGGGACATCGGCGTCGGTCGTGAAATTCCTCCCCAGGATATTCCCGATGTCGTCACCCAAATGGGCGAAAAAAGGCCCGTTGTCAGAAAGTACGAGACCTTTTCTCCAAAGGAACAGGCACAGTTAGAAAAGCAACTCAAGTTTGTTCAAGAGAACGGATTAACGGGGGTTCGCTGGGAGACGAATTCTGCCGACCTCTTGGAGGAAGTTAATCGGTACAAGACCAACCTGCTTAGCAAAGAAGAACAGAAGCTCTTTAAAGTCGTCCTGGTACAGCGCTAGCGCCGACTGCGGCGAGGGTGAAGTTAAGTGATGAAACGCGGAAAGCTGAAAAGGGCCTGGAAACAGGCCTAGCTACTTCTGATGAGGGCTAAGTGAGAAAGGCAATGAAAAGCGCCAGACCCAGGAAATCTCAACCTTCTTCACATGGGGAGGGTCACCGATGAGCGGTACTCCTATTTCTCCCCGGCTCATCAAAGGCGGCATCGTCACGATGGACCCTGACACCTCCGTGGTGCTCACCGTGATCGCTTTGCAGTACAACCCGGATTCGCTCACGCGCAGCCTGCAGATACAGGCGATGCCGGGCGGGTCGGATGGGGTGCGCGTGGATGCGCTGCGGCTGCGCGGGCCGGCGATTGAGACCATCAAGGTTGAGGCTGAGATGGACGCTGTCGACCAACTCGAGTTCCCCAAGAAATATCCGCTGGCGGTGAAGTATGGATTGCATCCGCAACTGGCGCAGCTGGAGATGCTGGTGAACCCAACCGTCGAGACTTTGCTGGCCGACGATGCGATGGCCAGCGCTGGGACGCTCGAAATCATTCCGCTGGAGCAGCCGCTGACGCTCTTTGTGTGGAGCAGCAGCCGCGTTATTCCTGTGCGGCTCACCGAATTCAGCATCACCGAGGAAGCCTTCGACCCGAACTTGAATCCGATTCGCGCCAAGCTCAGCCTCGGCATGCGCGTGCTGAGCGTCGATGACCTCGGCTTCGAGCATCCGGGCGGAAGAATGTTTATGTCGTATTTGACCAACAAGGAATCGCTGGCGTCGCAGGCGAAGTCGGCGGCGCTGACTACTTTGGGATTAGGGAGCTAGCATGAACTATCCGCTGGCAGCAATGGTAAATCTTGGCGTGGTGCCGCCGGTTACGTTTCCCACCGACAGCCGGTACTACGGTTTCAGCGTGCTGCAGTACGCCGCGCCCAACGGACTGTCGATTCCTTACCTGGCGCGCCGCATCGTGCCGCAGCCGGGGGCGCCCAACTTTGCCACCATCAACCAGTACACCGTACAGCAGGGCGACCGGCTGGACCTGATTGCCGCGAAATATCTGGGCGACCCGCTGATGGCGTGGCTGATCTGCGACGCCAATGGCGCCATCAAGCCCTATGACCTGGTGGCAACGCCAGGGCGAGTGTTGGCTATCACCACGCCGCAAGGAGTTCCCGGAGGCATCATTGCTCGATAGCGTTCAATTAACGCTGATGATGGGACCGATCATCGCGGTGCCGGTTCCCGCCTCCGTGCTGGAGTCGCTGGCCGAAGTGGAGGTCAACATTCACGACGTCGAGCCCAGCGGATTCAAGCTCACCTTCAGCATCGCCAAGCAGTCGCCGCTGCAGCTGCTGTTTCTGCTCACCGGCGGAATGCCGCTGCTGTTCATGAGGTGCATTCTGGTGGTGACCGTGAACGGAATCGCGAATGTGCTGATCGACGGCGTCATCACGCGGAACGACATTGCCCCCGGCGACAAAGGTTCCAATTCCACGCTGAGTCTCTACGGCCGCGATCTGACTGCGCTGATGGATCAGTCGAAGTGGAGCGGATTTCCTTTTCCGGCGTGTGCGCGTGAAGCGCGCGTAGCGGCGATGCTGGCGAAGTACGCGTTCTTCGGAGTGCTGCCCGCGATCATTCCGAGCATTCTGTTCGACATCTCGTTGCCCATCGAAGCGATCCCCGCCCAGCAGGGCACGGACCTGCAGTACATCCGTCAGCTCGCCGAGGAAGTGGGTTACGTGTTTTACATTGCAGCCGGACCCACCCCCGGCACCAGCACCGCCTACTGGGGTCCGCAGGTGAAAGTCGGGCCGGTGCAGCCTGCTCTGAATACGGACATGGATGCCTACACCAATGTCGAATCCTTGCACTTCAATTTCGATCAGGAAAAAAGCAAGATTCCGCTGGTCTACACCTACGTCGAACAGATCGGCACCAGTATTCCTATTCCCATACCGCCGGTGAACCCGCTGGATCCGCCACTGGGAGCGATTCCTCCGATTCCGACGAATTTGCTTCCGCCGGATCTCACTTCGTTCCGCGACGATCTCTCGAAGCTGTCGGTTGCACAAGCCACCATGATGGCCTTGGCAGCCGGCGCTGCGAGCTCGGAAGCGGTGACCTGCGAGGGTTCGCTCGATGTAACGCGCTACGGCGGCGTGCTCAGCGCTCGCAAGCTGGTAGGAGTCCGGGGCGCGGGTTATGCGTTTGATGGTCTGTACTACGTTAAAAGTGTCACCCACAAGATCAAACGCGGCGAATATAAGCAAGACTTCACGCTGACAAGAAATGGCCTGGTATCGACTGTGCAGACGGTGAGCCCATGACGGCGGCAGCGCCACCATCGACGAATTCGACTCCGCAGCGCTTCTATGGGAAGTTTCGCGGGCTGGTGGTCGACAATCTTGACCCGATGCAGATGGGGCGGATTGTCGCGCAGGTACCCGACGCGCTGGGCGAAACGCCCTCGAGTTGGGCGATGCCATGCGTTCCCGCGGCCGGGATTCAGGCTGGATGCTTTTTTGTGCCGCCAATCGGATCGCAGGTCTGGATGGAGTTCGAACAGGGCAATCCGGATTATCCGATCTGGAGCGGGGGCTTTTGGGGTCAGGCCTCCGACATACCGATGCTGGCACTGGCGCCGCCGCCGGTGGTTCCTTCGGCGGGACAGAACATCGTGTTACAAACCAGCGGCCAGAACACACTGGTGATCAGCGACGCAGCGCCAACGCCGGCAACGGGCGGAATCATTCTGCAGAGTTCCGCGGGAGCGACGCTGATTGTGAACGATTCAGGGATCTACCTTTCCGCCGGGCCGGGGATGGCCACGATCTCGCTCACCGGGAGCTTGGTCGCAATCAACGACACGGCGTTGACGATTAGTGGACCGTAGTTCGCAGTGGTCGTGACGATTTCAATAACGGTTTCAAGTAACGATAGAAAAAGGAGCGATAGCGATGCCAGGAGCCATTCTTCATGTAGGCGCGGTGGTGACCTGTGCCCACGGTGGGCAGGCGATGCCGACGGTTCCAAGTCCCTGTGTGATGGTCTCGGGAATGCCGATCGCCACCGCGTCGGGCCCTTACTCGGTGGCGGGATGCGCATTCGTTCCACCCGCGGGCGATGGCCCGTGCGTTACCGCGATGTGGTCGGTAGCAGCGGTGCAGGTGATGTCGCAGGGACAGCCAGTGGTGATCATGAGCGGAGTTTCCAGTTGCATCCCCACCGGTACGCCATTGATGCCGGTCTCCGCGCAGACCTTGGTGCTGGCCACGTAACTCAAGGACGAAGCGATGAACGTCAACTTTCCCTACCAGTTCGATGGCCGTGGCCGCACCCAGGATCCGCTGGACGATTACGTGCGCCAGTTGGTCGAGCAGGTTTTGTTTACCGCGACCGGGGAACGCGTGAACCTGCCGGATTTCGGCAGCGGATTATTGCAGCTCACCTTCGCACCCAACAGCGCGGAGATGGCGGCCGCTACTCAATTTTCGGTGCAGGGTGCGCTGCAAAAGTGGCTGAGCGCCTACATCAAGGTTCAATCAGTAGTGGCGTCCGCCAATGAATCCACACTCACGGTGACGGTTACCTATGCGCCGCTGAATACGGGCGTCCCGCAGGTCCAGACCTTCGTGTACGGAGGCAACGGATGATCTTCTCCTGCTACAATGAGAAGCGCAAGGCCGCCGTCATCGGCAATCCGACGATCAACGGGATTGACTATCTCGAGGTGATCGATCATGCGGCGAGTTCCGCTAGTTTGCGCCAGCGGACACTGCTGGTGACCTGCCTCAAGACCGCACCGACAGGTCTGACGACGAGCAACGTGCTGATCGTGGGCGGTGAGAGTATTACGGGAATCACCGCCGAGTGGATTGCGCCCGCCGTTCCCACACCGCCGGAAGCCACGCCCCAAGAAGCCCTCTACTTTGCAGCGCTGCCGAACAAAGACAATGTGCTGGTGGTGCGCACTAACGAATGGGGGGATTTTTCACCTTACACATTCCGTCTGGTGAACGACGCTTCGACAGCTTCGCAGGACAACTTCGATCTGACAGAGGCGTTGACAGGATTTGATCCGCAACTGGCGGAAGTGACGTTCTCCTTCAAGGTGGAATGCGGACCGCAGTTCGACTGCGCAACTGTTCCACCGGATTGTCCGCCGGATCTGCCAACGCCGCCGCCCATCAATTATCTGGCAAAGGATTACAGCTCGTTCCGCCAGGTGATGCTTGACCGGCTGAACCAGCTTTTGCCGTCATGGAATGCAATCAGCGAAGCCGACACCGGCGTGATGATGGCGGAGCTTATTTCCTACGCCGGCGATCAACTGAGCTATCGCCAGGATGCGATCACCACCGAGGCTTACCTGCTGACGGCGCGCAGCCGGATTTCGCTGCGCCGACATGCCCTGCTGGTGGACTACCGCGTGCACGAAGGTTGCAATGCGCGCGTGTGGATCCAGGTGAATGTGTCGGCGCAGGCATTCCTCGATCGCACGCTGACGCGCTTTTACACCTCTGCGCCCGGAATGCCTACATCACTGGAGGTGGGCGCAAATAATGAGGAAGCTGCGCTCATCGCCGGGGTCCTGGTTTTCGAGCCCATGCAGGATGCGAACCTGTTTCCCGAACTCAACACCCTTTACTTCTACACCTGGGGCGACACCAACTGCTGCCTGCCGCAGGGAGCGACTGAGGCGACGTTGCAGGGAACTTTATCCAACTTGCAGGTTGGCGATGTTTTGATTTTTCAGGAAGTAATGGGGCCGCAAACAGGATTCGCCGCGGATGCTGACATAAGGCATCGTTGTGCAGTGCGGCTGACCGCAGTGACCACGCAGAACGCCTCAGGACAGACGCTGGTCGATCCGCTGTTTGACATTCACGGCGCCGCCATCACCTCGGCCTCACAGCAACCGATGGCGGTCACCGAGATCCAGTGGTCCACCGATGATGCTTTGCCGTTTCCAGTGTGTGTGTCGTCCACGTACTCCAATAACGACACGGAAATCCAGCTCAACAATGTGAGTTTGGTCTACGGCAACATTGTTCTCGCGGATCAAGGACTATCCCTGCTGAGTGTTCCGCTAGGGACGATGCCGGGGCCGACGCTCCGCTATCCGCCGAACGCGGGCGACCGCTGCCAACCCAGCCCCCAGACACCGTTTCCGGTGCGCTACCGTCCCAAGGTGCCGGATAGTCCCATCACGCAAGCGGTGCCCCTTCCGCTGGCCGGAAGTCCGGCGACCGCGAGCGCGGTGCCGCTGATCTCCAGCGGCTACGTGAGCTTGACTGACGGCAACGGTTTTGTGTCGCTCATGATCGCGGCCGATGCTCCATTAACGTGGCCGCAGTACTTCGGAATCCTAGCCACTGCGGATTCCACCACGGGGCTGTTCGATCTGGCAGTCGTCTTTGCTCCGCCTGGAGGGCCGACTGGTGTAACCGGGCCTGTGGTGCTCGAGCAGTTCGTGGGACTTTCGCTGACTCCAACTGCTACGAACTATGCGGCCACGCAACTCGCCAGCTCACAGTTCATCAGCGTGCCCGCAAGTTTCACTCCGCTGGGAGGCGTTCCAGCGAAATTTCCCACAACCCCGACGATGCTCCCCAACAGCGGAACCTTCTCTTTGCTGGATAACGGCGGAAATGCTTACTTGACTCTCCAACCCACGAACCCGTTGAACTGGCCGCCGCTGTTTAGCGTGATGACGCAAGTGCAATTGCAAACCCCGGACGTCTTCAACCTGTTGCTGTTGTACTCGCCGCTGTCGGGCGCTGTGGGAGTAAATTTGCCAATCATCGTGGAACAGATCAACGGCGTCTCCCTGGAAAACGCCGCGGCAAAATTTGCGGCTGTTTCCAACCTCATCACAGTGAAAACGTTTGAGGAGGCGCCAAATCCCGGCTTGTCCGCCTCCGACTTGATGAATTTCGACGCCGATCAGGCAGTCCCGATGATGACACTCAGCGGAACTGTTGACGCGATAACTACGACCTGGACCGCGGCGCCTGACTTGCTGGCGGATTCACCGGACGACACTCAATTTGTGGTTGAGATCGATACCGATAGCACCGCGTATCTCCGCTTCGGCGACAACACCAACGGCAAGACGCCGGAGACTGGGACCGTCTTTACCGCGACCTACCGCATCGGCAACGGCACAGCGGGCAACGTGGGAGCCGACAGTCTAACCAACTACGCCGCCGGCGTGCTTGCCGACTCGGTAATTAATTTCTGCACGAATCCGCTGCCTGCGAGCGGAGGCATCGATCCGGAAACGAACGCACAAATCCGCCGCCGTGCTCCGCAAGCATTCCTGACCCAGGAGCGCGCGGTTACCATGCAGGATTATGTAAACGTCACCGAACAGAGTCCGCAAATAGAAGATGCCGCAGCCACCCTGCGCTGGACTGGCAGTTGGTACACCGTCTTCATCACGGCGGAGCCGCAGGGCAATGCGAACCTCAGAAAAGCTTTGCGCCGCAGCCTGACGCAATCTGTAAATAGCTATCGTTTAGCAGGGCAGGACATTCTTATTGAGCCTCCGCAATATGTGTCGCTCAACCTCGCGTTCACCATCTGCGTGGACCCCGACTACTTCCAGCGCGACGTACAGCAGGCTTTACTGCAGACGCTCGGCAGCGGCACGCTGCCCAATGGCCAGCCAGCGCTCTTCGCGCCGCAGAACTTTGAACTGGGACAAACTGTCTACCTCAGTCCTATCTATGCGGCGGCCAGAGCGGTAGCGGGCGTCCAGACTGTAACCGCGACCGTCTTTGAGCCCCAGGGACAGAACACCAACATTTTTCTGCAACAAGGTTTTATTCCGATGTCCGCCTTTCAGGTCGCGCGCATGGACAACGATCCCAGCCTGCCCGACCACGGGAGGTTACAGCTAACGATGAAAGGCGGAAAGTGAGAGGCCGATCTTTATGAGCTGCCCAACCACCTGCCAGGGAGATGCGAACTGCACATGCGGCTGCTGCTCCGGCATCAGCGTGCAGACTCCGCAAGGCGAGACCAACGCTCCGGGCCAGTCCGCGATTGCCTATCGCACGGGCACGTGGGCGACCTTCAAGGAGTCGATGCTCGCACGCCTTTCCAGCTCGGATTATCCCGCTCTGAACCCGCTGAAGACGCGCGACGATGACGACTTCAGCATTGCGGTTCTCGACGCAACTGCGGTGATGCTCGACATTCTTACTTTCTACCAGGAGCGGCTGGCCAACGAGAGCTATCTGCGCACGGCGACGCAACTGTACTCATTGACGCAGTTGAGCCAGTTGATTGGTTATCAACCTTCGCCCGGCGTCAGCGCGTCGACTTATCTGGCGTTCACGCTGACGGCCGCGCCGGGACTTCCCGCCACTCCCGGTACCACTGCGATCACGATTCTCGCTGGCACTACGGTGCAGAGCGTGCCCGCGCAGGGGCAGACTGCGCAATATTTTCAAACTTCCGCAAACATCCTGGGCAAGCCGGATTGGAATGCGCTTCAAGTCCAGACCGGGATTCCGTGGAAGCCGAAGCGAGGACAAAAGAGCGTCTACCTGCAAGGGACGGCTACGCAGTTACAGCCGGGGGATGCGTTTCTGATCGTGGGCGACGAGCGGCTGGCGGACCCCACGAGTAACGCCTGGGATGTGCGCATCGTCAGCTCCGTGCAGGTTGATACGGTCAATCAACGAACCCTGGTCACCTGGGTGGAAGGGCTCGGCGGGCCCGATGAACCCGCACAGAAAAATCCAATGTTCTACGTCCTGCGGCAACGTGCGGCTCTATTTGGCTATAACGCCATCAATCCGTTGATGCTAGCGCAGCAGGTGCAGACCAATCTTGAATGTCTATCGCTAATAGCCGGCAGCGGCTCGTCCCTCGATTGGGTTTTCGGCTTGGACAACTCCGGGAACTCCCTCAGCGCACAGTGGCTCGTCGATCTGGATGCCGTGTATTCCAAACTCGTACCAGGCGGCTGGTTGGCGCTCATTCGACCGAGCGGTGGAAACTATAGAACCCCCGCGGGATACGTCGGGCTCTTCCACATGCAGTCGGTAAGCTCCACCAACCGCTCGGACTACGGGATGAGCGCAAAGGTTACGCGCGTCCAGGTGGCGACAACATCGAGTACTGGAACGACCATCAGCAACGAACTGGCTTCTTACTACGATGCGACACGCGTAACCTCGGTGCTGGCGCAGAGTGAAAATCTGCCCGTCGCGGAGCAGCCGCTGGACCATCCTCTCTATGGCACTTTGATCTATCTCGAAGATATGCGGCAGGACCTGGCCGGCGTCACCGCAGTTGCGATCAGCGGCAAGTCTCAGAAGATAACCGTCAAAAACGGTGTTACAAACTTGATCTTCATTCCCGACGACAACACCAACCACATTCCGCTGAAGCAAGGTGACACGCTGACCCTGCTTCAGCCCCCACCGAACGTCCTTAATAAGGATGGAACCATTCCGGACTGGGCGCATTACGACAAGAAAGTAACGCTCACGGTGGCGGATGCGAACGGCAGATCGGGGACGGTAACAGGCTGGCTCCCGGAATTTACGTTGG
Source organism: uncultured Acidobacteriaceae bacterium (assembly GCA_963818865.1). Lineage (GTDB taxonomy): Bacteria > Acidobacteriota > Terriglobia > Terriglobales > Acidobacteriaceae > Sulfotelmatobacter. The sequence goes on along the minus strand of CAWFTQ010000003.1, from coordinate 1,650,544 downwards.
CGCAGGCGGCCAGCAGCGATCCGGTGGTGCAGGAGTTCGCAATAGTATCGTCGATCTCTACAGCGGTGAGGTCGCTGCCGACAGGCCTCTTCCCGCAAACGCTCATAGTTCTGCAAAACCCGCTGGTGAATTGTTACGACCGCACGGTGACCACAATCAACGCGAACGTTGGTCCAGCCACAGCGGGGCGGGGTGTAACCGAGTTGCTGGGCAGCGGTTCGGCGACCACGACGAATCAGGAATTTACTCTTAAGCAGTCTCCCCTGACTTACGTGCAGGCGGTAACACCGAGCGGGAGCCAGAGTTCGCTGCAAGTCACGGTCAATGGCGCCGCCTGGACCGAGGTGCCAAGCCTTTACGATAAAGCCCCGGCCGCGCAGGTCTTCGAGACCATCAACCTGGCCGGCGGCACAGCGGAAGTACAGTTCGGCGACGGCGTGGAGGGCGCGACGCTGCCGACCGGACAGAACAATATTATTGCGAACTATCGCGTGGGTATTGGCTCGGCGGGAAACGTGGCCGCGGGCGCCATCACTACATTGGTCGACCGGCCGGTGGGTGTAAGCGGGGTGAACAATCCAATGGCCGCCACTGGCGGGCAGGATGCGCAGTCGATCGACGACATCCGCAGCAACGCACCGCAGACGGTGCTGACGCTGGGCCGCGCCGTTTCCATTGCCGACTACCAGAACTTTGCCGCTACCTTTGCCGGCATCGCAAAGGCTTACGCCATCTGGATTCCCAATGGCATAAATCGCGGAGTTTTTCTAACCGTCGCAGGCGCAGGCGGAGCGGCCCTTCCACCCGGTAATCTGACGCTCGCTAACCTGGTGAGCGCATTGCAAGAATATGGTAATCCCAACGTCACCATCAACGCGCAGAGCTTCTATGAAACGCTTTTCTGTTTGAGCGCGGACATCGCCTACGACCCCGCCTACGACTCAAATGCCGTCGAGGCCGCGGTAAGGGCTCTGCTCACCTCCACCTACAGTTTTGCGTCGCGCACCTTCGGTCAGGGGGTTTCTGGCGATGAGATCGCCGCGCTGATTCAGGGTGTGCAAGGCGTAGTCGCCGTCAACGTCACTCAACTGAAAGTCGGTCTCACCAGCAAGGCAGGCGATTTGGGCAGCGTGGGCTATTCGGTCTCTACGTGGAACAACTGGATCTCGCAACAGGAGACCGTGACGCGTCCGAACTCGGGCTCGCCTACGCGCATCTGCCCATACGTTCCCGTAGCCACCATCGGAGCGCTGCCGGCGCCCGCTGAAATTCTCGTGCTCGATCCCAATCCTCTGGCGGTGACTCTAGGGGTGATGGCATGAGCTTCAATCTCTTTCAACTGGTGCCCGCAGTTTATCGGATGCAGGATGCGCAGATTGCGCAGTCGATGCAGCTGCTGACCGCCGCCGAGGAAGCCGATTTGAGCGGGCTGCAAGCGCTGCCGCCACCACTTACAACCGATCAACAGACGCAGCTTGATGCCCTCACAGCCAAAGCCGGCCGCGGGCCACTCCAGTCTTTGCTGATGCTGGTGGAGGAGCAACTGGCTGCGCTGGCCGAGGATCTCGACCAACTCTATGACGATCAATTCATCGAAACCTGCGCTCCCTGGGTGATTCCATACATCGGCGACCTGATCGGCTACCAGGCAATCCAGGGCATCACGGCGTCAGTCGACAACCCGCGCTCCGAGGTCGCGGAAACTATCTCGATGCGGCGCCGCAAAGGCACTGTTCTGGTGCTGGAACAACTGGCCCGCGATGTCACCGGATGGGGCGCACATGCGGTCGAGTTCTTCCGTGTGCTCGGCGACACCCAGTACATGAAGCATATACGGCTACATAACTTCTACGCGCCGGACCTCCGCCATTGGGAGCCCCGGCTCTACATGAACACCGGCTTCGACAAAACCTCGCACAAGGTGGACGTGCGCAGTATCGCGAATGGTCTCGGGCCTTACAACATTTCGAACATCGGCATTTTCCTTTGGTCAATCGGCGCTTACAGCATCACCCAGGGCACACCTACGCCCGCTCCCAACTCAGCGGGCGGAGCATTGTGCTATCGCTTCAGCTCCCTGGGGATGGACATGCCACTCTTTCATGCGGCAGTCCCGCAGGGCGAGCAGATCACCGCGAGTGCGACCCCGGTAAATGTACCCGATCGTCTTCCGCGGGTGGCGCTCTGCGCTGACATGCAGAAAGGCGTCGGTTCGAGCTTCTATGGAGAGGGCGCCAGCCTGGCGCTATACCTCAATGGCCAGCTTCTGAATCCCTATCAGATCCAAGTAGCCGATCTTGACGGCAACGATGGTAGCTGGGCAAATGTGCCCGCGGCTAACAGTCCGTATGCCGCGCTGGTGGACCCCGAACTGGGCCGCATCGCCCTGCCGCCGCCAGTTCCGCCTGGCTCTGCTGGGCCGACGCTCACAGCTTCGTACGAATATGGCTTTAACGGCGATATGGGCGGTGGAGAATACGCGCGCATGGACGGCTTCACTGTCACCGATGAGGAATGGGTCTTTCCTTATCCTGACACCGCCGCTACGCCGCGCTATAACAACCTGCAGAAAGCGCTGACCTATGCTCTCGATCAACTTGACCTAAACGGCAAAGTTGCGCTCGAAATCACCGACAGCGAAACTCTGACCCTGCCCGCGGCTGAACCCTTGAGCATCGATCTGCCGGCCGGGACAACCTTGGAATTTCGCGCGGCCGACGGCGCACGCCCGACTCTCCTGCTTGGTGCCGAGGTCGTGGTGAGCGGAGATGCCGGCAGCACTTTAATCATGAATGGCCTGGTGATCGGCGCGAGCGCCGGCATGATGCCGGGCAGTCCGGCGCCAGCGGCGCTGGTACACGTGCCGAAGCTCCGGCCCAATGGCGGGATTAATTTGCTCGGTGAGCTTGAGCTGCTGCACTGCACGCTCGTTCCGGGGTGGTCGGTGAATACGGCCGGTGAACCGGCCCAACAGACCGCCCCTACATTGATAGCCGAACCGGCGGGTGTGCAAATCGTCGGCGAGCTTTCGATCCTGGGTGCGATTCAGGCTACGGATTTGACAACAGTCAGCCTGTCGGACAGCATCGTCGACGCGACCGATCCCACGCAGGTAGCTTATTCGGCTCTCGATGGCCAGAGCGGCGGAGGCGCGCTCACCCTGCAAGGGTGCACCGTGGTCGGCAGGGTTCATGCCGTAGAACTCACACTGATGTCCAACAGCATCGTCTGGGCCGCGCTCGGAGCACCGCCGCCTCCGCCAGTACAAAATATTTGGACCTCCGGTCTGATCGCCGATCGCAAGCAGGTGGGCTGCGCGCGCTTCAGCTTTCTGCCGGTGAACGCGGTGATCCCGCGCCACTTTAAATGCGTGGAGCAGGCGCTGGCTTCGGCTCAGCCGATTTTCTTCTCCCTGCGCTACGGCCATCCCGCATATCTCAAGATGCTTGCCTGCACCGATAACAGCATCCGCCGCGGAGCGGACAATGGCGGCGAGATGGGCGCCTTTCACTTTGTGCTGGCGCCGCAACGGGAGAGCGATTTGAACCTGCGCCTGCAAGAATATCTGCCCGTGGGTCTGAATGCGGGATTGGTCTATCAGAGTTAGTTCGCAGACATTGTTGAGATCTTGATCAGAGTGAAGAGGGGTCTACCGTGAGCTTCGACAACAGCCGTTTTACTTTTGATCCCTGGAGGAACTTCTCCGGGGTTGTGATGGAGCAAGGACGAGTCCAGCTGGACGCGGACTGGAACGAGTGGCTCGCCGAAGTCTCGCGCCGCATTCAGGCCAACACCCTGGATATCATGGGACATGCGGTATATCCCGCGACCACGCCTTACGCCTTCCTGATCACGGTAAGCTCCTCGGGAGGAAAAAACTCAATCTCCATCGGCCCGGGACGTATGTACGTCGATGGCCTCCTCGCCGAAAATCACGGTCAGTACGCCACTGCTCAATGGGATCCAGCGCTGGCCGAGATGTCCGGATCACCTCAGCCGCAACCTCCGTCACCACCGCCGCCCAGCACCGCCAACTTCATTGATTATACGAACCAGCCTTACTATCCCGGCGCTACTCTGCCCACCGATAACGGATCGTATATTTTCTACCTCGATGTCTGGACCCGCCCCATCACCTGGCTCGAAGACCCCCACCTCGTCGACAAGGCCGTCGGGATCGACACCACCGGGCGTCTCCAAACCGTGTGGCAGGTCAAATACAAGTGCAACAGCGGCGGATGGACCTGCTCCACGCCGGACTCGCAGATATGGAAGCCTCCAACTCCCGGCGTGCTTACTACTGGTGTCGTTCCCAATGCCTCGTCCGGTCCCTGCTGCTTGACCGCCGGCACCGGCTACACCGGCGTTGAAAACCAGTTCTACCGCGTGGAGATTCACCAAAAAGGATCGCCGGTCACCAGTTCGTCCGCTCCGACCCCGTATCCTGTTCCCGCAGGAATCGCAACCGCAACTTTCAAGTGGTCCCGCGAAAATGCCTCGGTAGAAACCGGCGTCACGGCTATCAGCAGCGGTAAAGATACGGCCAATGCGACGGTGAGCGTGCTCTCGGTTATGAGCCTTGGCCGCGATCAGGTGCTGGGCTTCTCCGCAGGAGATTGGATTGAAATCCTCGACGACTGGTCAGAACTTTGGGGTAACCCCGGTGTCCTTTGCCAGATCGACCAGGTGAACGTGTCTCCCCCCACCATCACGCTGACGTCGACCCTCAATACAACTTCCACGGCGGCTAATACAAATCCCGCAAGCTTTCCCATCGACAGCAGTAACACAGTCAATCCCAACGCCCTTTATCCCGATCGCCACACCCGCATCCGCCGCTGGGACCAGAAGGGCAAGGTTTACGAGAGCGACGGCAAAACCGTTTGGGTAGATTTGAGCGTCAGCGGTTCAACTGGGGACATTCCCGTCCCGCCACCTGGAACCACGCTGATCCTCGAGGACGGAATCACTGTAACCTTCAACACAAATTCTTCCGGCGATGCAGCGGGCGGCGCATTCAACGTCGGCGATTTCTGGACCTTTGCCGCACGCACTGCCGATGGTTCGGTCGAGAAGCTAGCGGCCGTCCCGCCCCGCGGCATCCACCACCACTACACCAAACTCTCCACCGTCAACTTCAGCGTTCCCAGCGCCCCCGACTGCCGCACCGAGTGGCCACCAACCGCCTCCGCCGGATGCAGCAGTTGCTGCACTTATACCGTGGGCCAGGGCGGCCAGTATTCCACCATACAAGCGGCGATCAGCAATCTGCCCTCCACTGGCGGGGAGATCTGCATTCTTCCCGGGCGCTACTTTGAACACGTTTTCATTTACAACCTCAGCGACGTTGTCATTCACGGATGTGGGACACAAACGCGGATTGCCTCTCCGTCGCTGCAAACGGGCGGGCAAGGTTCTTCGCCTAACCCTATCGTCACCCCCGCTACCGGCCTCAAAGCCGTCATCACGATTGTCGGCTCGTCGAACATCGAACTGCGCTCCTTCGCCATCGAAGCCGCTGACGGCGAGGCAGGCATTTTACTGGATGGCCAGGTCGAAGCTCTCCATCACAAGTACGAAGAAGCTGCAGGCTCCAGCGGCGAAGCTGTTTCCACGGAGGTCACCGAGTTCCCTTCCGATATCACCATCCAAGACCTCGCCTTAACTGCGTCGACTCTTCCCGCCATCCTCTCCGTGGATACATTCATTTTGAAAATCACGGGCAACCGTATCGCGATGTATGACAAAGAGAGCCTCTGGGCAGCCATCTACGTCGGCGGCACCGAGATCCACGTCGATCACAATTGGGTTGGGCTGCAGGATGCCAACACCGCAGTGGATTGGATGCCTATCAGTGTGGCCAGCGACGTGAGCAGCGGCTTCTACCCAACCAGCACCCCAAGCACACCAGCCGCGAACGGAGGCATCCACATCGCTGGGTCCTCCGGGGATGTCTTCATTCTTGATAATGAGATCGAAGGCGGGGCCTTCAACGCCATTACGCTGGGCAGCTTTTCGCTGACCGGCCGGGTACAAGGCTCCATCACGGGGCTCTTCCTCCTCTCGGGGGGACCCGCGGGCACGACCTTAATGCTTCCTGCCACGGACTCGCAAGGCAACAGGATCTTCATGGAGGGTCCGCTCCAGAATATTCTGATTGCCGGCAACCGCATTCGCAATTTCGGTCTTTGCGGCATCGGTCCGGTTGGCTTTTTCAATCTCGCTGCGACTCAGGAGTTCGTCAGCATCCAGAATCTCTCCATCACGAACAACACCATCTGCAACACGTTGCAGAACACTATCGCCCCCTTCGCGGAGGGAAATACCGGTCTCGGCTATGGCGCCATTTGTCTTCCCGACGTGCAGAACCTTATCCTTCGCGACAACACGATCACGGATTTCGGCAGTGTGCCGGGAGCCCAGGTGTGCGGTATCTTCATCTTCAGCGGCGAACAGGTGGAGATCAGCCGCAACCAGGTGATCGAGACCCGCGACTGGTCGGGCATTCCCGCTACCACTGCCGCCGCGATCTCGGGAGCGCAAGGCGGCATTGCGATCAACCTCGTAGCTCCGCCTTCTCTCGATCAAACAGCCACCGCCGCAGCATGGACCTGCACCGCCGATGGCACTCCTCCCATGAACCAACCGGGTCTACCAGCTCTGCGCGTCGAGGAAAATGTGGTCCGCGTTCCCCTCGGACTTGCTCTCGGGGTCGTCGGCGCCGGTCCTTTCTCCATCGTGAACAATCACCTCAGCTCGGGCGGAACGGTCCCTGCCACCACCGCGAGCCTGGCCACAAAGAGTGGGATCGTTCCCTTTCGGAGCACGCAATTCCCCACGAACGTGCTCACCGTAGAGATCTTGAACACTGGCATTGCCATCGACGCTGCGAAGATTTCGCCGGGCCTTTCGGTCATCGACCGGGTGCTTTCTAAGCTACTGAAAACGGGCTTAACCTCTTCCAGCGGCGCAGTGCTCTTCGCCGACAACGTCTGCCAACTGGAGACCCGCGCGAGCGGCGCAACGGGATTGGCATCGGTGGCTATCCTCACCCTCGACCATCTCACCTTCACCAACAATCACTGCTGGATAGATAGCTGTGCGGGAAGCGAATTCGCTGTTGATCTTTTCTATGGATCCGCCGCGCTCATGGATGCCGTCCTCGTGGCTGCATCGCTGCAGGTCTGCGGCAATCGCTTGCAGGAGTCGGCTGGCTCGGTAGCTTTTTCGGGGCTCACCGCCGGCGCGAGAAACATCACCGCGCAGAACATCACGAGTTACTGTTTATACACTTTGCCGGCTAGCTCCTCCATCAACAACATCTCGTTTATCGCGAAAGACAATTGCGACGATCTAATGAAACGACTCATCGGCGAAATCGAGGCTTTGCTTGCCTCAAGCTCAACCTCGAATCCGTAGCTGAAGGCAAAGACACTGAAAGGACGATCCATCCATGAGCACAGTTCCTCCGACCAGCCCAGCGCCCACTACCGCAGATATCTCCGCGACCGTCACCAGCGCGCTCAACTACGCCGACAGCACCATCTCGCAAGGCATGCAGACGCTAAGTCTGGTTCATCAGGCTCGGCTCTCCCAGCAGAAACGCGCCGTCACAACACTGACCGCGCAGTACGGCGCCACCTCTGCGCAAGTGAAGGCCGCGCAAGCCGCTGTCACATCCTCTCAGACCACTGTGGCACGCCTGGCGATGGTCCAGCAGCAGGTCACCACGACCGCCCCGCAAGTTCCAGCCACCGGCTGGGCTCTGCACGGACGAATTTATAACGCGCAGCTACAACCTCTCGCTGCCCATAGTGTCTTCTTGGTGGATAGCCAGAAAAACTATCTGAGTGCCTACGGCTTTGCCTACACCGACGACACCGGATATTTCCTGATTAGTTATGCGGGAAGCGTGGCGCCGCCTTCAGGCCAGAATGCGACCCAGGCGCAGAGTTCATCAGAGTTCTTTGTGGAAATCGCAAACCCCAGCGCCAAACCGGTCTACTTAAGTGCGACTGCCTTTCAACCCAGCCTCGGCAGTGCGACCTATCAGGACATTACACTGCCCGCAGGGGAACCCGTTCTCGGCGACCCGCCAGAGGCAATTCGCAAGGTCGCTCTTCCGCCCAAAGGAAGCACTTAGGCCCTGCAGATGAACGGTTGGGAACGAACCTTTGATTGGGCGAACCGAGGAGCTTCCACTTCTTCGGAGTATGCCGATCCCGCAGTAGCTGAGATTGCTGGCGTTGGCGTTGCCGATGTGTTAATCGGGATCTTGCCGGACCGCAGCCCAATGTCATGGTGCTTGCGGATTCGGCTGGAGAATGTAAAGCGCCAACAAAACCATGACCTTCGACGCGCGGATACATGACCTTCGATGCGAGGATAGTTGTGCCGAGGGGTGTGGCGGGGAGGCGTGGTGAAACAACGAAACACCCAAGATTCTGGAGCACAAAGTGGAGCACAATAACTGCCGAATGAGAGGTGTCCAATACGACTTAGGGACTTCGAGGCCGACCGTAAGTGCTTGAATACGAGTGAGGGCGGCGAGAAAGGTACATCTTGAAAACCGCTGTACCTGAAAGGGTACCGGGGGTTCGAATCCCTCTCCCTCCGCCACGCAGTCTGAACTGCAGAGAAATCCCACTCGCTTGGCGATGAAATACGCGAATCATGCCTGCGGATGACGGGCAAACCCTACCTTACCGATTAGGGAAGGGTTGCCGACCATTCGTTCAGCATCGTCAGAACTGCTCCGAGGCGTCGCGATTGCCACAAACGTCCTCACACGGAGTGAGTCATTGCGCGTCGCCTTCCATTCCGATGAATTTCTTCAGGTATATCATTGATGGACACGAGGCTCAGGGACGCCAACGCGGGCTCAGTTGCCCCTAGAGTTCTTCTGCCTCAGCATCCCTCCGATGACGAGGTTTTCGCATGGCTCAGGTTACGAAGCTAAATGTGAATGGAAGCGCCCGCACCATTGATGCGGATGCGGGCATAAGTCTGCTCAGCGTGTTGCGCGATCAACTTGATCTGACGGGAAGCAAGTACGGCTGCGGAGAAGGCCAGTGCGGCGCATGTACAGTCCTGATCGATGGAAGTCCACGCCGGTCATGCATCACCCCGGTGGGAGCCGTCGGTCAGAAACAAATCACAACGATTGAAGGCCTTGCCCAGGGTGACCGTTTGCATCCTTTGCAGGAGGCCTTTCTCAAAGAGGCAGCGATGCAATGCGCCTACTGCACGTCCGGGATGATCATGACGGCCGTTTCGCTGTTGCGCGCGAATCCCAACCCATCCGCCGCCGACATCTCGCATTCCATGGAGGGCAACATATGCCGCTGTGGAACCCATCCACGTATCGTGGCGGCGATCCAAAGGGCGGCGAAAACCATGAATCATTCCATGAAGGAGTCCCTCCAATGAGCGGCGAGCCAGATTTCCAAATTCCGCTGGAACCCGAACGCTACGAACTTAGCGCGCCGCCCGCATACCGCTTCGAAGTTGATCGGCGCGAATTTTTCAAATTCCTTGGCGCCGGCATTTTGATTGTCGGTGTTCTGAAGAACGCCCACGCACTCCAGGAATCGGGTGCAGTCAGGCGGACGGAAGAATCGCTCCCAAAAGAAATCGGAGCTTGGCTGCACCTTGGAGAAAACGGCGCAGTGACGGTCTATACCGGCAAGGTGGAGGTCGGGCAAAACATACGGACATCTCTCAGCCAGTGCGTCGCCGAAGAATTGCATGTCCCGGTGAACAGAATCCAAATGGTGATGGGTGATACGCAGCTTACTCCGTTCGACATGGGGACGTTCGGCAGTCGCACCACCCCCACCATGAGTCCACAACTGAGGAAAGTTGCCGCAGCCGCTCGCGATCTGCTGATTGGTTTGGCGGCAGCCGAATGGCAGACCGATCACAAACGCCTGATCGCCGTTGACGGCAGAGTCACCGATCCAGAGACCAAACGATCTCTCGAATACGCAGTCCTAGTGAAGGGACAACAGCTCACCCAATCCATCTCCACGGAAGAGCCTCTCATTCCGGCGGTTCAGTGGACGGTTCAAGGTCAATCACTGCCTAAAGTCGATGGGCGGGATTTTGTCACGGGGAAGCATCGGTATCCGTCCGACCAGAAATTGCCGGAAATGCTCCACGGCAAGATTCTACGGCCAACGTCTTTCGGAGCGACTCTTGTTTCTATTGACACGCACGAGGCTGAACAAATTCCGGAGGTCACCGTTGTCCGCGATGGCAATTTTGTCGGAGTGGTGGCTCCGAACCCAGAAATTGCCTCTCGTGCCGTCGCCGCCATTCGCGCGGAGTGGAAGGCTGAACCGCAGCCCTCGAACAAAGAGCTGTTTGAGTATTTGAAGAAGAGTGCGACCGAAGGCAAGGACCCGACTGGGGACGCGTCTCACTATGAGGCAGGCTCGGTGGAAAAAGCGCTGGCTTCTGCCGATCATCGCCTGCAACAGACTTACACGGTCTCCTATATCGCCCATGCGCCGCTCGAACCCCGCGCTGCCTTGGCGCAATGGTCGGGCTACAATTTAACCGTCTGGACGGGCACGCAGCGGCCTTTCGGCGTGCGGAGTGAACTGGCCGAGGCCCTTCGGATTCCAGAGGAGAGCGTCCGCGTGCTGATGCCGGATACGGGATCGGGGTACGGGGGCAAGCACACCGGGGAGGCAGCGATTGAAGCGGCACGACTGGCGCGGGCGGCGAAGCGGCCGGTCAAGCTGGTGTGGACCCGCAAAGAAGAATTCACCTGGGCGTATTTCCGTCCGGCAGGCGTTATCGAAGTCAGCAGCGGTCTTCGCGGCGACGGCACAATCGCAGCCTGGGAATTTCATAATTACAATTCCGGGGCGGCAGGAATCCGAACTTACTACGATATTGCGAACCAGCGGATCGAATTTCATCCCTCGCGCTCTCCCTTGCGACAGGGTTCGTACCGCGCGCTGGCGGCCACAGCGAATCACTTCGCCCGCGAATCCTTCATGGACGAAATGGCTCACCTGGTGAACATGGACCCGCTGGTGTTCCGCCTGAAGAATCTGAAGAACGAGCGGCTGCGCGCCGTCTTTGAAGCGGCTGCAAAGAAGTTCGGCTGGGGACAGGCGAAAGCCGCGAGCCATGGCTTCGGAATGGGCGGCGGATTCGAGAAGGCTGGAAACATCGCGACCTGCGCCGAGGTCGCGGTCGATCGAAAGGCCGGCGAAGTCAAGGTGCTGCGCGTGGTCTCGGCTTTCGAATGTGGCGCCATCGTCAACCCCGACAACCTCCGAAATCAAATTGAGGGTTCAAACATCATGGGACTGGGCGGCGCGCTTTTCGAGGCCATCGAATTCGAAAACGGAGGTGTCCTAAACGGTCGATTCTCGAGCTATCGCGTTCCGCGGTTCGGCGATGTGCCCATGATCGAGACCGTCCTCCTCGACCGTAAGGACATCCCTTCGGCTGGCGCCGGCGAATGCCCCATGGTGGGTTTGGCTCCCGCGATCGGCAACGCCATTTTCGACGCGACGGGTGTGCGACTCCGCTCACTGCCCATGGTTCCGAACGGGCTGAAAGCAGCCTAGTTTCTCTCCGCTGAGGGCTTCGGCCCGATTGCTGTCGAGTGACGGGCAACTCTTCCCGAATCCTGTAAGGTAAGGTTTGCCGACCATCCGCCCAAAGCCGTCAACAGTCGCCGCGGGAACGGTGAAAGCGATTATTTCTTACGACTTGGATCGTCATTGGGATCGACATAGTTGAACTGTAACGGAGACGTGCCGTGGACTTGGACCACAACTTCTCCACTGGCCATTGCGTAGTGATGCATATCGGGATCGAGATAAGCGAAACTACCGGCTGGGAAGGCTCCCATCTTGCTCTCGTCAAAGCGATCTCCCATTCCCACTTTAAAGATCCCTGTGATGACAGTGACGTTTTCCCGTTGAGGATGCCAATGCGGCGCGATGCGATATCCGTCGGGCATCTTCAAACGCACGGTGTAATCGCCGGTGGTAACAGCTGGATTACCCTCAAGTACTGCGAGTTGGGCCCCTGCAGGCACAAACGCTGGCGCCGGACCGTATGGAATGGTATCGGGCGTGAATGCGTGTTTCTCAGAATCGGTTTGAGCCCCCACTCAGGAAAACCAAACCCGCCCCGCACAGCAGTGCGAGCAGTGTAGCTGCGATATATACGTTCCCTTTCATAGGTTGCCTCCGTCATTGAATTTCAGATCGATCAGAATGTTCCTCCGTCCGGAAAGCGGCGTCGATGATGTCCAGGGCCGCGGCGTAAGTTGCGCTGCCCAGCCCTGAGCCCGGCATCGCGGCACTCGGGGCCTTAACCATCTTTTGCAATCTCTCCGGAGATTGATCCGCAAGCCATTTGGGGGCCTCCCGGGTGGACCCGACTTCCAAGCCGGCCATTCAGCGCCCCTCGACCAAGCGGAAAAACCTCAGCGATGCTTCATGCCACAAAAAAGTTGCATTTTCCCATGAAACGGAAGTAATATGAATTACGGGGCAGATAGTAAGTTTCCCAGATCGGTCCTGTACTGCTAAGTAAACTTCCAGATTCGCAGCTTGTGCAAAAACAATATAACGAGGCGGTTCGTCAGCCTCCGTCCCGGTTCGGAGAGTTCAATATGTCGTGGTATGCATACTGCCTTACCGAGCACCAGACCCTTCCCAACGGCACCCGTTCGAGACGCCCTTTCGTAATTGAGAATGTTCAAGGCGTGAACGGAGCCCCCGTCCTCAGCTATCCCAGCGGCGAGTTTGCTGTGATTGTGAGCGAATACGACCCTAATAGTGGAGAACTTGATCAGAAAGCGGCCATCGACCATGCCCGCGTGGTGAGTGGCTGTTTCCGCAACTCCACCGTGCTGCCGTTCCGTTTTGGGACCATTTTTGAGAGCGATGACGCGCTGCGCCAGGCGGTTCGGGTAAACCGGCGGGCTTTCGGCGTAAGCGTCGCGAAACTCCGTGGGAAGTCGGAAATGCACATCAAGTTGACCGTCACCGACGGGTCGCTGCGCGAGGCTATGATCGATGTCATCCTGCCGGACACGGTCGGCGGGGACTATCTTTCAAAGCTGCGCGTGAAGGCTTCCCGCGAGCGTGAGCGTCAGACCAAGGCGCGCGCGCTTTCGGTGCAGGTGCACAAGCTGTTTAACCCGCTGGAAGAAGAAGTGAGCTGCAAGAAGGTTGCTCCGCAAGGCATGCTCATCGACATTGCCCATCTCATCGATTCCAAGTCGGTGGAGAAGTATCAGAACCGCTATAGTACGGCCGCCAAGCAGTTGAAGAACTGCCAGGTGGCGATTAGCGGACCATGGCCTCCCTACCACTTCCTTCCCGGGAAGCTGCGTACGGTGGCGGGAAATAGTTAGTTTGAATCCTTTCGAGCCGCCGGTTTGGGCCGGCGGCTCGAGTGGGATTTTTTCTCGGAGTATCCGCGTGCATTGAATGTGCAGCGTTCTGCACTCGTGGTACCCGTATTTCTCCGCTTTCCGGGTAATTCGATTCGCGGCTAAATCGAAGTAAATATTCTATAATCAACAACTTAAAAGAGTGCGAAATTACTGCCGATGGGTTGCCAACTTTGGCTCGGCAAATGCTTCGTTCTCATGTAACTAAGAGGCCGCAACCTAAAGCAATGACCCTCACTCGCTTCTCTTCTAACATTTCCCGAAGTGACGTTCCTTGGCGGGACGAGCACTTGCTAAGCCTTTCCTGAAATACCCACCAATTCGCCTCTTCGAAACGTGGCCCCAGAAATGGGGCCATTTTTTTGGCTGCGGCAAGGGCTAGAAGACCCTCCACACAAAATGCGCCAGCAGGGCGAACAGGAGCAGCATGAAAACGCCGCCCACCCAGACGAGAAAATTCCAGGTCATTTTTGGATCGTTAATCTGTTTTTTGTCCATGGCTCAAGCTAGCATGCGGCACCGCAGAAAACATCGGGTCGGCGCGGTAGATGGCGCACTTTGCTCGGTTGCCACGGTCAAGATACACTCTGCATCTATGACTACGGCTCTCCTCTCCTGGTGGTTGATTCAGATTGCGTTCGCAGTGATGCTTGCAGTTCCGGGGGTCGCGCAAACTCCGGCCCAAACTCCGGCACAAACTCCTCCGTCGGCGATGGCGATGATGGGGGCGCCGCAGAGTTCTGCGGCTGACCTGCAGAATTTCCCTCCGCTGCTCTTGCAGCAGCTTTCCGCCATCAAGGCGACGGCGCTCAATGACGACTATGCCTACCGGCAGCTCGCGCACCTTACGGAGAACATCGGGCCACGCCTCACCGGATCGCCGCAGGCCCAGGCTGCCGCCGAATATGTGGCGGGCGAGCTGCGCAAGCTGGGGCTGGAAGTCCGTCTGCAGCCAGTCACGGTACCGCACTGGGTTCGCGGAGCCGAAACCGCGGCGCTGGTCGAGTATCCCGGGATGGTTCAGGGGACGACACAAAAGATTGTTCTCACGGCGCTGGGCGGAAGCTCCTCGACTCCAGCGGACGGGCTTACCGCAGAAGTTGTCGCAGTCAATACTTTCGAAGAGCTGCAAGCTCTGGGCCGCGAAAAGGTTGCGGGCAAGATTGTCCTGTTTAACGAACTGTTCGACAAACAAAAGGCTGCCGCGGGGCTGGCTTTCGAGGCCTACGGCGAGGCTGTCCGGTACCGTGGGGCGGGAGCGAAAGCCGCTGCGGATCTAGGGGCTGTGGCGGCCCTGGTGCGTTCGGTTGGCAGTGCAGACTACCGCCTCCCGCACACTGGTTTCAGCTTTCCTGCCGGAATCCCCGCCGCAGCGGTGACGGCTGAGGATGCCGATTTGATTGTCCACCTCGCGGGTGAGGGGAAGGTGCGCATGCATCTCACGCTCACGCCGCAGAAACTGCCGGATGAAATCAGCTATAACGTCATCGCCGACCTGAAAGGTTCGGAGCATCCCGAGCAGATCGTCGTGGTGTCGGGACATCTCGATTCCTGGGACCTGGGCACGGGAGCGATCGACGATGGAGCCGGAGTCGTGATGGCGATGGAAACTGCGGAAATCCTGCAGCGCCTGCATCTGCGGCCGACGCGCACCTTGCGGGTCATCGCCTGGATGGACGAAGAAACCGGAGGCTCCGGCAGCAAAGCCTATTCCACGGAATACGTGAACGATTTTCCGCACCATGTGGCCGCGATTGAGAGCGACGCTGGCGCGGCGCATCCTCTCGGCTTCGACGTTAAAGCCGTGCCGGCTGCTATCGACGCGCTCCGGCCCGTGCTCTCTGTTCTCTCGAGCATTGGGGCGACGGTTCTGCAGCCGACAACCTATCCGCCGGGCGCCGATATTGCGGCCATGTCCGATCTTGGAGTTCCGGCATTTGGCGTGATGCAGGACGGGCGCACTTATTTCGACTACCACCACAGCGCCGCCGATACGCTCGACAAAATCGTTCCCGCGGAACTTCGGGAAAACGCTGCCGCTATGGCGGTACTCGCCTATGCGTTGACTAACATGAAAGAACCCTTGCCGCGATGAGTGGGAAACTTTTTGGGGGTAAGGGCAATGGCAGTGCCGAGTTGACGCACATGTGCTTTTATTGCTGCTTTTGGTTGCTGTGACAGGGTAGTGATTCTCTATGGTTTTTTGTTCTCTGGCTTCTGCTCTGGAATAGGTGTCCTTGCGCCCTTAATAAATGCGGAGCTACCAGGAGCAACCTTGACCATTTTCCCGATATTTCCGCTCAATGGGGTCGGTTCTGGTTGCGGCCCTAACTCTCGGAGTGTTTCCTCAACTAGGGGATTAGGCTTCGGCCCAACCCTAATGAGCACTGTCGAGGGCGGCAAATCTTCACGAGCACGCATAAGCGGCCCTGTTTCCGCGCCGATGCCTGATCCCCTCAGCACATCGCGTAGCTCTTTCGGTATGCCAAGTATCCGCGGGACAAGCTTTCTCCGCTCGTCGATTGTAGCTCCCTTTGGGAGAAACTCTTCCACATTGCCTACCATTCCCAGTGAGATGGTGACTCCATCCGGGATTGTTGACTCGTTGTCTCGTCGTCTACGCGACGTAGTCCAATGGAGATTAGTGAGGACGAAATTTATTTGTTCTGCCATCTTTCTTGGCTCGCGCTCGTCAGGGAACTCAAAAACAGCCTCCATTGGCGGGATGCCTGTCAGTCTCGCGATTGCCCCTGATTGGTCGGCAAATGTTCTCTCAAGGAGGCTTGCGGCCAAATTTAGGCGCTTCGTCTTTTCCTCTTCTAATTTCGCGTCGGTTGCTAGATTCTGTCTGTTTAATTCGGCGGCTTGTCGGTTTGACGTGGCAGATATTTCATCGGAGCGTCTATTCGCAGCCGCGATCTTCTGGTCTGATTCTGCTTTTACCCCTGCGATTTTGACATCTGACTCCAGTTTGTCTTTGGCCATGCTAGCCACAAGCTGCGCATCCTTAGCTTTCGATAGGGCTTCCTGTGCGGTTCGTAATTTCTTGGAAACTCTTGATTGCTGGACGGTGCCAAGAAAATACAAGAGTCCTAGCAGCGCAGTAAGCGCCATGAGAACCGTAACTACTCTTCCCCAGAAGTCAACCGATACCCCGAATTGCTGGACTTGCGACATAAGAGATTCAATCTCGGACATGTCTACTCCATTACGTGTGTTAAGTATCTTATTGTCCATTGCAGTTGTGGCTCTTTGGGTACCGGCGTATAAGGTGATTAGGGAAAGCTTATGATGCCCGTTGAATACACAGAAGGCCCGAAGCACTGAAGAACTTCAAATCGCTTGCGCCCGCGATTTTACAGGCTCCGGCGAAAAAGACAAAGAGGCAGACTAGGAAGTCCGCCTCCCTAAGAGCTTGCGGAGAAAGTCATCTTTGACGGCCGAAAGCGAGCCTCAGGCGCTAAAGCGCGGTGCGGTTTTAGAGGACTTAACGGCACGACTGAAGTCGTGCCCTTCCCGAACCTCCTCGAACTTGAGTTTTTCCGCAACCTCTGAGGTCGTGCCCTTCCCAAAATTCGGCCCGAAACGGGGTTTTTCAGCAGCCCGCTGTGGGGCCGAAGAAATCCGACTAGGGCTAGGTCGACCGGGCTGACAATATTAGGGGCAGAGAGCCAGCGGCGGACCTATTTCAAGCCAAGTTCGCCGTCATACTGTTGGATAACGCCGTAGCATTCGCAGGCGGAGTTTTCGAGTTTCTTGCGGTTGACAATCTTCACTGCACCACGGGTGTAGGCGATAAGCTTCTTCCTCTGCAAAACACCGGCTGCAGTGCTCACACTCGGTCGATCTGTCCCGAGCATGGTGGCGAGAAAGTCATGAGTGATGGGAAGCGAACCGGAATCGACTCGGTCCTGAGTCATCAGCAACCAGCGGGCAAGGCGTTGACCAATATCGTGCAGGCGATTGCAGGCCGCGGTTTGGGCCACCTGCAGGCCGCGAATTGCGGCATAGCGGCTCAACATTAATTGCAAGTGTGGGGCGGATTGCAATGTGTGTTGCAAGGCTCCGACCTCGACCCGAAAGCCATCCCCGGTGATTTGCACCACCGCGTGGAGCGGGCCCCGGGTCAGGCCAACGGCGGCCAGCGTTCCGGTAAAGCCCTCCATTCCAACGATGCCGGCTTCGGCGGTTCTTCCATCTTTCATGACGACTACAAGAGAAATCAAACCACGATTCGGGAAATAGGCGAATTTCAGCTTTCTGCCCGCCTCGTGAAGCACCAGATGATTGGGTAAGCTGACGTACTCGAGATGCGGACGCAGTGAAGCGTAGTCGCTATCGGGGATGGATAGGAGTATGAGGCTGCTGACTGGTTTCCCTTCGGTATTCGTCCGCTCACCGGATTGCACGACTTGGAGGCCTTTACCTTCCACAAAACCATCCTTTGCGTAGTAGTGGGTTGCGACTCTAATCGCCGGGAAAAAGCCTTGGCTGATTCCCGGTGGGAATCGCCGGCAGCTGAGACTTTTCTGTGGGCTTGCCGTCTAACGCGCAGCAAAGCTTCTCCACCAGGATCAGCAGCTTCGCCGGATCCTTTTCGTTGCAGATCTGCTCTGCAATGGATCGCCAATCTCCATCTCGAAGGCGCGCGGCCATAATGGGAGTCCCTTCCTCTACCACTCACGAAGTTACCTTGGATGTCGCAGGCGAGTCTGAGCAATAGCGCACATGCATGGAACAGGCAGGGCAGAACGCGCCCGGAGTGCGGGGCAGGCGCACGAACAAAAATCTTTTATATGCGTAGGATGTCCGACAGACCAATCAAAATAGCGCAGGTAGACTTCGTGCGTCCCAGCAAGCCCCATCGATGGCCACAAGGCGAAAGCTAATATGGATTGAGCAGCAGCGTTTTCGGGGTTTTGGCTGCTCCGAATGTGGCTGGCGGTTCAAACCTTCTGGCCTCACCTCGGGCACATCTTTCAATGAAATGATGCGCAACTTTGAGTTGCAGCGCGACAAGGAGTTTAATTCCCATGTTTGCGCCGATTCACCTAAGAGCCACGAACACAAGACGGAAGAAAGCTGACTAGCTTTCTATGGGCGCGATCGAGTGCGCGCCGTTTAGTGCGCGCCGTTTTGTTAAGCCCGGGGATTCAGATTGGTCTGGTCAGTTTTGTCGCGACCAGGACTTCCAAAATTGTGGCGGTGTTACGAACGCTTCCCGAGATGGTCATGAGAGCCTCCGATACAGGGGGATGTTGCTCCGCCAGTTTCGCAAGGCGTTCACTAACGTGATTGAGCCGCTCAACTTCGAGCAGGATGGCGTTAAAAGGCATGAGTGGCTCCGCTGGGAACTGCGACGTCGGGAATGGTCAAACGTGTCCTGGCAATAGCGCGGTTCACAACGTCTTCCGCGTAATCCCGGTACAAGGTGTGTAATGTGCTGCGCCAGCCGGTCAGTTCGCCACGCGCGAACTCAGTATTCCATCCTGCGGGGTCTTTCTCGTACTCGGCGTGGAAGTTCTTCAGAAGCAATTCCCCCTGTTCTACCAGGCGATTGATGGTTTCTGCGTTTTGAAGCGCTAGGTGCATGGTTGTCATTCCGGGCGGACCCAAGTGTATGCCGTTTAGTGGCCTGAGAAGGCGGATGTTGCTCCGCCTCCTCGGACCAAAACACGGGAGTGTCGCTTACGCTGTTACGAGTTCGCGCTGCTGGAGGGTGCAGGTGACAACGTCAAAGGTATGAACCTGGGGCGTGCCCTCGATGAATTTCGCCAGAGTCTTCAACACCTGGGGATAGGTATTGGTGTTGTAAGTATCGGCGGCCTGCTTGTTCTCCCACAGGCTGATCGCGGTCACATCGACTCCGCCGGGGCCCGCGAGCTGGATTTCGTCCTTGAAACCATTCTGCCTGCGAAGCAAGGGAAGGACATCCTTCTCAAAAGTTCGCGTGTAATCGGACAACATATTGGATTTCAGATGAATCGAGACATTGCGTGCATACATATAGGCAACCTCCTTAGGGTTGGGGTTGCTAAGAGAGACAACTTCAGATGGGCTGACTTAGTTCAGGAAACCTGAAATGAGGGGAAGGTGGAAACCACCTCAACTCCAACCCTAGTCTTATGTGGCGGCACTGTCAACCGTGTGAGGTGGCCGGGGAAAGGCTCAGTTTGAACCGCGAACTTTGACTGATCCTGCAATACAGGATGAACCGTATCGAACCACGTGCAAGGAGGCCCATAAAATTTGCCAGTACCTTTGAAACAATTGAGAAAAACCGCAGTTGCAGCCAATGTTGGTGACGAGGGTCTGAGCGCTGGATGGAAGCACGCAGGCACAAGCCAGGAGAACGAGTAGCAACCTGATTCGGTGCAGCATACAAAAACCTTCTTTCAAGATTTGAGATATGCGACTTCAGGGCAGGACTGAGGTGGCGTGCTTTAGAGTTCCGTTGCGGAGGAAAAGGTTGGCTGGCGGGTAGGTGGCGTCCCCGTGCAGCCGCTGGCCCTGTTGACGCATCTTAATTTTGGCGCTTATCATCTTCGTTTGGCCTTTATCTCACGGGCGGCCTTGGGGGCCGTCGCAAGATTTTAGAAGTGACCTATGGATAAAAAGAAGTTGGAAGCATTCAAGAAGCGGCTGGAGACGCGGCAGCAGGACCTGCGCCGGACGGTCTCCCGCACTCAGGCTGATGGACGTTCCGCCGACGAAGATACGGCCCAGGACATCGCCGATCGCGCCGCGAGTTCCTACACCAAAGAGTTTCTCTTTAGCCAGAGCAACAACGAGCGGCAGCTCCTGCAAATGGTGGATAAAGCTCTGGCCCGCATCCGCGAAGGCAGCTTCGGCGAGTGCATTCATTGCGGGAAAGAGATCAACGCCAAGCGGCTGGAAGCCGTGCCCTGGACACGCCACTGCATCGAGTGCCAGGAGAAACTCGAGCAGGGACTGCTGGAAGAAGCTCCGCGGTAGGTTCACGCGGCTTTGACGGTGCCGTTTTCCGGCTGATAAACTAACAGTTCGCCCCACCAAGCCAAAGGCTTATCGAGGCCGGCTTCTCGAAATCGGCTTATCGAGATTTAGATTGGAAGGTAGTCGTGCGCGCACAGACACGCCATCAACTTAAACAGGATGCATTCAGCCGGGTTACCATCGGGGCTGCCGAGAAGACCGCGCACTGGAGCGTGGAACATAGGAACACTCTCACTATCGCCGCCATCGTAGTGGTAGTGATTGTGGCCGCGGTCGCGGGTGGGTGGTATTACCTTAGCCAGCAGAACGAGAAAGCCAGCCTCGACATGAGCCAGGCGGTCAGAACTCTTGAGGCTCCGCTTCGTCCCGCTGGAGCGCCCGCGCAGCCTGGCATTCCCAGCTTCACTTCCGCCAGAGAACGCGCCGAAGCCGCCAAGAAGCAATTCCAGGGAATTCTGGATAAGTATCCGCACACTCGGTCGGCCGATATGTCGCGTTACTTCCTGGGAGTGACCTCGGCGACCGAAGGCGATAACGCGTCCGCTGAAAATGATTTCAAGGTCGTGGCTTCCACCGGCAACAAGGAGCTGGCGTCTATCGCGAAGCTGGCGCTGGCCTCTCTGTACGGCAACACCAACCGCACCAAAGATGCGGCTGCCCTTTACCAGGAACTGATCAACAAGCCCACCACTTCGGTGAGTAAAGTAACAGCGCAGTTGCAACTGGCCGAGCTGTATCAAACCAGCAACCAACCACTCGATGCCAAGCGCCTCTACGAGCAGATCAAGAAGGATAATCCCAGCACGGAAGCAGGGCAGATGGCAACGCAAAAGCTGGCGGAGCTGAAGTAGGCTTCCATCTATTTAGTTCTGCCGCGAGTACGGAAAAAGCGGCCTCTGCGCAGTAGATTCGCTTCGGCGGCTAAAGCCGCTGTTGATTTATGGGGAAACCTTATCGCAGCGCTGAAGCGCTGCGCCACCCAAAATCAATGAACCATCGAGTTTCGGAAAACTGCCGAGCCGTGGCTTTTGCTTACCTTCGTAATTCCAATCACAACTTAAGCAGTGAGTTGCGAGCCTGACTCGACGAGAATCGACATAAGTGCAAACTCGTCCGTGAGTGAGGGCCCATGAAAACATTTTGGCGCCGGTGTGGCTTGGTTGCGATCTGCATTCCTGCGTGGATCGCTGTTTCCGCGTTCGGCCAGCAGGCGGATTCCGGGCAGAGCCTGGGCGATGTAGCGCGCAAGCTCCGCAAGGACACGACCAACGAGGTCAAAATGACGGACGCGGATACGAAGAAGCTTTTCGAGTCGGTCGACCGGATTTTTGCCTTTGCGGCCGAAGATACCGGCATGCCGAAGCACGCCGCGGTGAAGCGCCGCCTGGTAAGCAAAGATGATGTGGAGAAGTATGCCAGCGGCCAAATGGCGAAGGAAGAATTCACCAAGAGCCTGGCGAAAAGCGAAGTGAGCATGAAGAAGATCGGCTTTTTGCCGCGAGATTTCAATCTGAAAGAATTTTTGGTGAAGTCCACGGGCCAGGAAATTGCGGCCTATTACGACGACGAGACCAAAACCATTTCCATGTTGAACTGGGTGCCTCCCGACCGCCAGGAGCCGATTCTGGCGCACGAGCTGACGCACGCGCTGCAGGACCAGAACTACGATCTGGCGAAATGGATGAAGGCGAAGCCTGCGGGAACTCAAGCGTCCGGTGCGCCCGTCGACGGCGATATTCAAATTGCGCGCAAGGCGGTGGTGGAAGGGCAAGCCATGGTGGTCTACATGGATTACCTGCTAAAACCCGTTGGGCGCAGCCTGGAAGACACGCCCGGATTGATCTACCAGATGGAAGATCCGGCGGTGAAGGCAGTGATCGATTCTCAGCTCATGCACGATGCTCCGATGATCCTGCGGGAGATGGGAGGCTTTGCCTACCAGGAAGGCTTGATCTTCGAAGGCGAGCTGCTGCACAAGGGCGGAAAGAAGATGGCATTTGCGGGCGCGTTCGCGCGTCCGCCGCGGAACTCGCACGAAGTGTTGCAGCCGGCGGCATATATTAACGGGGAGAAACTGCCTGCGGTGCGCATTCCCGACATGGGGGAAGTACTCAACCATGAATATGACGCGTACGATTCGGGCGGAATTGGCGAACTGGATGTGCGCGCTCTGCTGAAGCAATATGGCGAACGAAAAGTTGCCGATGAAATCTCTTCGGCATGGCAGGGCGGAGCCTATGTGACCTTCCGCCGAAAAGATAAGGAAGTGGCGGAGGTTGCGCCCAGCACAGGCGATCTGGCTCTGCTGTATTTTTCGCGATGGAAAACGCCGCAAGCCGCCGAATGGTTTGCCAGCTTTTATGCGCGGGCGGTGTCGCAGCGTTATCACAGTGCGACGGTGGAAACGGTGCCAGCCTGTGCGGGGGAGAACTGCCCGGTATCGGTGGCGCAGATTGCCACCGAGGAAGGTGCTGTGATCGTGGAACATTGGAAAGACAACAGCGTGGTAGTCTCGGAAAGCTTCGACCCCGCGACTGCGGCAAAACTGCGCACGGCGTTGCGGGATGGGACGGGCGCGGAGCATGCGGAGAATCTGCCGCAGGAAGAGATTGGATTGCGGCTGTTTGAAATTCCCGCGTTTCAGGTTTTTGCCAAACAAATTGGAATACGGATTGCTGCGGAGATGAGTCGCGAGGCCGGGCGTTAGTCGCGGTGAGGCTGCGAGTGACGCAGCGGCAGGGACTACTACTTCTCGCCGAACTTTTCGCCGAGCTTTTCGCCGAACAAGGATTGTTCAATCTTGAGGCTTCGGCAGGTGTTTTGGATTATTTCGTGCACGGCATGCGACTCAACGAATTGGAAGCCGTAACGAAAAGCGTTCCGCTGGCGAACCACCGCATAAACCGTGACCGGGCCGAAGGGCAGCGTAAATTGCAACTCCACGAACTCACCCACGGGGACCTCGAGCTTCAACAAAGCTGAGATTCCGGATTCGCTAATGTCCACCGTATTGCCTTGCAGCACGCCGCAAGTCTTGGTGCCGATTCTGATATCAACTTCAAGCTTGAAGCGGGGCTGCCGCCGTGCATCGGGAATGTCCCAAACAGGGCCTGCCGCGGGCTGATTTTGGGCTTCCAATTTTTACTCCTGATTAAAACCACTGGCGAACTTGATAAACATGCTTGATAAACTATCGCTATAAACAACAGGGCCTATGTTCGCCGGGTTCCTCGCAGACCGTGAGAACGCCTGTATTTCCTATCGGCATAATAGCGGCGCAACTTTAGGCAGGGACGCTTTGGTTGAGCCCATTCCACTTTTGCTCCCGCTTGGGTAGGATGATGTCCAAGCGAAATTGGACATTTAAAAAATATGGCTGAAATCACGTTACGAGTCAACGGTACTGATAAGAAAGTAAGCGTTCCCCCAGAGACTCCTTTGCTCTGGGTGTTACGGGATACGCTGGCGCTGACGGGAACCAAGTTCGGATGTGGCGCCGGCCTGTGCGGAGCTTGCACGGTTCACGTGGAGGGCGCGGCGGTCCGGTCGTGCTCTACGCCGGTTTCGCAGGTTGCGGGAAAAAGCATCACGACAATTGAAGGATTGAGCGCGAATGGCTCGCACGTCTTACAGCAGGCATGGATTGTCGAAGAGGTTCCGCAATGCGGGTACTGCCAAACCGGACAGATTATGACGGCGGCAGCGCTCCTGGCGAAGACGCCGAATCCAAGCGATGAGCAGATCACGCAGGCCATGAACGGAAATTTGTGCCGCTGCGGAACCTATGAACGGATTCGAAAGGCGATTCGCCGGGCTGCCAGCGGCGGCGCCGTGGCGGCGGGGGGTGCGCGATGAGTCCGGGCGTATTGGGAATGAATCGGCGCGAGTTTGTTGGGGCGGGATTGGCCGCTGGCGCTGGACTGGTGGTGGGTTTCTATTTGCCGCACGGGGCGAAATCAAGCCAACAAGTTTTCTCTCCGAATGCCTATCTGCGGATCACGCCGGAGAACAAGATCACCATCGTGGTGGCGCGCTCGGAGATGGGACAAGGCGTGCGCACGGCGTTGCCTATGATTCTGGCCGAGGAACTGGAAGCGGACTGGAAGCAGATAGAAATCGAACAAGCGGGAGCGAGCACGCTCTACGGCGATCAGACCACAGGCGGCAGTGCGAGCGTGCGGACGACGTGGGATCCGATGCGCAGGGCGGGAGCGGCGGCGCGCGAAATGCTGATTTCGGCGGCGGCGCTGACCTGGGGTGTGCCGCGATCGAGCTGCGCGGCGCAGAACGGAAATATTCTGCATGGAGCGTCCAAGCGGCAACTTAGCTATGGCGAACTCGCGGCAAAGGCCGCGGCCTTGCCAATTCCTACCGACGTACCGTTGAAGCAAAGCAAGGATTACAAAATCGTTGGGCAACGATTGGCGCGCGTGGACACGCCTTCGAAGGTGAAGGGCGAAGCGGTGTTCGGCATCGATTTCCGAATGCCGGGGATGAAGTACGCAGTCCTGTCGCGCTGTCCGACAATCGGCGGAAAGTTGCAGAGCTTCGACGATAAGGAATCGAAAAAGATTGCCGGTGTGAGTTACGTGGGCAAGATCGGCGATTCTGCCGTGGCAGTCGTGGCCGATAGCGTTTGGGGCGCGATGGAAGGCCGCCGCCTGCTGAACGTAAATTGGGATGACGGGCCGAATAAAGACCTCAACACCGCTGCAGCGATGGAATCGCTAAAGCAGGCGGCGGCGAAGAAGGGCGCGAGCTTGTATTCAGCGGGCGATGTCTCAAAGGCCGCCGGACACAGGCTTTCGGCTGAGTATCAGTTGCCGTTCATGGCTCACGCGCCCATGGAGCCGGGAAACTGCACGGCGCACTTTCAGGGGTCGAGGTGCGAATTGTGGGCTCCTACGCAGGTGCCGCAAGATTGTCGCGACTCAGTGGCGCAGGCCTTGGGGTTGGATCCAGACCAGGTGAAGGTGAACGTCACTTTGATGGGCGGAGGATTCGGCCGGCGGCTGGAGCACGACTATGCGGTGGAAGCGGCGCAGGTTTCGAAAGCAGTGCAAGCACCGGTGAAAGTGATTTGGACTCGTGAGGACGATATGCGGTCTTCGACCTACAGGCCGGCGAGCCTGCATCAGTTGAGCGCCGTGGTTGATGGAGCGGGATGGCCGGTGGCGTTCACGCATCGCATCGTGGCGCCTTCGATCAGCGGACAAAAAGGGCAGCCGGGACCGAATGGAATCGATCCAGATATGCCGGACGAAGCGGCGTTTGTTTATGCATTGCCCAACGTTTCACTGGAGTATGTGCTGGCGGAAACGCCGGTGCCGCTGGGCTGGATGCGGTCGGTTTACGCGCTGCAGGCGGCTTTTGCGAGCGAGAGTTTTATCGACGAGCTGGCCGCGGCAGCGGGAAAAGATCCGTTGGAGTACCGGCTGCACATGCTGAACAAAGATCAGGACATTCCATTTTTCGCGACGACCTGGCATACGGCGCGGATGCGCGGCGTTCTGCAAATGGCGGCCGACAAAGCGGGATGGAAGAATCCGCTGCCTGCCGGGCGATTTCGTGGAATCGCATGCTTCGCGTGTTTTTCTTCTTACGTGGCCGAAGTGGTGGAAATCAGCATGGAGAACGACACGCCGCGCGTGCATCGCGTCGTCGCGGCGGTGGATTGCGGGCAGGTGGTGAATCCAAGCATTTTGGAGCAGCAGATTCCGGGCGGAGTGGTGTACGCGCTAAGCAATGCTTTGCGCGCGAAGATCACCCTCGAAAAGGGGCGCGTAGTGCAGGGAAATTTTGACGACTACCCGCCGCTTCGTATGGAAGAGACGCCTGCCGTGGAAGTCTATGCCGTGCCCAGCGCTGAGTCGCCGACGGGGATTGGAGAACCGTCCGTGCCGCCGCTGGCGCCGGCTTTGTGCAACGCAATTTATGCGGCGACGAAGAAAAGGATTCGGGCATTGCCGATTTTGGGCTAAAGGCGATCGTGCCGGAGTTGTGAAAAGCTTTTGACCGCAAAGGGCGCTAAGGGCTCGCAAAGTTCGCTAAGAAAAACCAATTCAGGTTAAGTCACATCGGCATGAGATATTTGCGGAGTATTGGGTGCGCCGCTCTATTAGCTTGTTTTGTTGTCTTGAGTGCTGGTTTGCTATCCGCTCAAGGCGCTGCCAGTTTTCCGAAATCGTTAACCTCGGTTCCGGCATCACGCGTGGCTCGCCTGCGGCATGGCATCAACACCAGCGAATGGTTTGCTCAGGTTTACGACAAGCGCGGGTACACGAAGGAACATTTTCAAACGTGGACCACGGCGGAGGACATTGCGCTGATCAAATCCATGGGATTCGATCACGTGCGGCTCAGCGTGAATCCGCAGCCCATGATGGCGGACCACCGGGCCGGCGAAATTTCCGCAGAGTATTTTGGATATCTCGATGCTGCGGTAAAGATGATTCTCGATCAAGGGATGGCGGTCGTGATCGATGTGCATCCGGAGAGCGACTTCAAAACGAGACTCGCAAAAGACGACAGCTTTGTGCAGGAATTCGCCGACTTCTGGCGGGCACTGGCACGGCACTATTCCACTTGGGACGCGGAACGCGTCTTCTTTGAAATTCTGAACGAGCCGGAATTTCCCGACCGGTACCGCTGGTACGGCGTGGAGGCCAAGCTGGCAACGGCCATTCGCGAGGGCGCGCCGAAGCACACCATTATCGCGGCCGGGGCGCGCTGGTCCGATGATGACGAACTGGTTTTCCTGGAGCCGCTGCGCGATCCCAACGTGATCTACAACTTTCATTTCTACGATCCGCATATCTTCACGCACCAGGGCGCGACGTGGGGATCGTATTTCTGGCAATGGGTGAAGGGGCTGCATTATCCGTCATCGCCGGACTCGGCGGCGAAGGTGGCGGCGAGCGTGCCGGATGCGGTAGATCGGCTGGCGGTGATTCGTTACGGGCAGGACCACTGGGGCGCGGAGCGCATCGACGCTGAGATTACGCAAGTCGCGGAATGGGCCCGGCAGCGTGGCGTTCCGGTGGTGTGCAACGAGTTTGGAGTGTATCGAGCCTACGCAGATCCGCACGATCGTGAAGCGTGGATTCACGACGTGCGCACCGCGCTGGAGCGGCATGGCATGGGTTGGACGATGTGGGATTATTCGGCAGCTTTGGAGTGGTTACTAAAAAAG
Organism: uncultured Acidobacteriaceae bacterium; assembly: GCA_963818865.1. GTDB lineage: Bacteria > Acidobacteriota > Terriglobia > Terriglobales > Acidobacteriaceae > Sulfotelmatobacter. The sequence goes on along the minus strand of CAWFTQ010000003.1, from coordinate 1,622,945 downwards.
ACGGGCGGAGCACTCAGGATGAGATTACCTTACGGGCGCTGGGATTGAACCAGACAGCGGGACAATAATCGTGGTTACTGAGCGACCGCTGGCATAGGCTGCCCTACGATCATTTTAAAGATCACGATGTTCTTGCCGAACGACTCGAAGCGCGTGTCGTGAAACTCCGGGTAATGCTTCTTCAACTCTTCGGAAAGATCGATTCCCCATCCCGCCTGAAAAACCCAAACGGTATCTCCCGGCTTGAGTTTGTAGGCTTGCGCAAGTTCCTGCCAATGCTTGGGAAAATCGTCCGCCCAGAACTGCCAGGCGGTTTTGTAATCCGCGGAAACAACGCGGTGGCCGGCGCAGGAAAACTGTTCGAAGTTGGCGGGGGACGGATCGATGGAAATGGGCCGCTGCTGGCACAGATAGTGACCAAGAATAAGATCGGTCTGGTAATCGGTGAAGATTAACTCGGACGGATTGATATTTTGCCGTACGAAATCCATCGCAGCCATCATATTCGCATGGCTTTGATCGGCACGGTCCATCCTTGGCGGCCGTGTTTTGCCGAAAGCAATGCAGGCGGTGAGGATGAGAACGGCGGTCGCGAGTCCGCGCCGCCATCTCTCCGCTGCCAAACGCGCGATGGCCACACTCACTCCAGCCACGGCAGGAATAATGAGGAATGCCACGTGCCGCGTGCCGCCGTAGGGATATACATGCGCCATGCTAACGGCGGCGGCAATGGCAAAGGGCAGCAGCAGAAATACTACGAATGGGCGGCTCGAAGTTCGATAATCCGTTCGATCCTGCGACGAGCCCTTCCCGCGGAACAGCAGGACGACTCCCACAATGAACAGGAGGCCCATGACATCGCCGACTGCAAGCTGTCCGAAGAAATATTGAAAGACACCGAAGGTGTGTCCTACGAGGAACAGCAGAGGGTTGTTACGAGCGGGATCGAAGTAGGAGCGATGGAGATAGAACTCGCTCATCCAGCCTTGCAGCGCGGTTCTTGACTCGCCAGCCCCCAGCTGGGAGAGATGCGTTTTATACAAGAACAGCGCGAGTGCGAGGCCAATGCATTGCCCGATCGCCCAGGCCGCGATCAAGCGGGCGGGCGGGCGGTTCGTGAAGATTCGTAGCAACGCATAAATGCCGAGCGCGCCGGCGAACAGGAACGCCGAGTAGTGAGACAGCATGGCGAGGTACAGGCAGATGGAAAATGCCGCCATGCCGCTGGTGGAATTGTGGGCAAAAGATTCGTCCAGGAAATACAGGGCGCTGGCCAGAAATGCCAGCAGCAGGGAGTACTGCCGCAGTTCTGCGGCGATCATGATAATGGGCGGGAGAAAAGCGACGAAGATAAGTCCGATGAGGCCCGCAAGGCGGCCCGCAGCCTGGCTCAACCACTTGTAGAACATCCAACAAAAGACGGCGCCGGCAAGCACCGAGGGCAGGCGCAGCCAGAGTTCCGACGTGCCCAGCGCGCGCCAGAAATAAATCAAGAGCGTGAGAAGCGGTGGATGCGCCGCGGTGAGGCTTTGTTTGTAAGCCAGAGCGTGAGAAGGCTGATTGGCCAGGCGGAAGTGCAGCGCTTCATCAGGATTGAGGAAGGTTCCGGAGGCCGTCCAAAGGCGGGCGAGGAAGCCGAGCACCGTGATGAGGATCGCCGCCTGAGGGGCGCGGCTTTCGAACCAAGGATTTTTGTTTTCCGTTGAAGCGGCTGTCATTCTCGTCCAGTTGCAAATGCGCCTAGCCATTTTACGGGCAGACGCGCTGCCAGGGCGTTGGCCAGACGCTCATCCGCAGTAATCATCTCGATCTTGAACTGAATGGCGAGGGCAACATAGAGGCAGTCATATACGCTACGGTCGTGGACAAAAGCAATTTCCAGCGCTTCGGCCAACAAGTCCAGCGATGACACGGTGAAGAAGTTCCGGCGCCTCATATCCTCAGCCGCGCGTTCTGCGATGGCTTGCTGCCATCTTCGCTGTCGGACCCCTTTCCACAACACGTTGCCTACTTCGGCCCAGAACACATCCGGGACGATGAAGTTGATGCCTCCGTCCTGATAACGTCTCAATAGTTGTACGGACTCTGCCGTGAACGTCTCTTTCGCGGACGGGATGGCCCACTTCACCGCTACGCTTGCGTCGAGGACAAAAGCAGTCAACGGTCCCGGTCCTCGCGGATCATTTCCTCGGCGGTTGGAAAGGGACCGGGGCTCTCCGGCGGACGGGCCCTGAGTTCCGCCATTCGTTTGTAGAATTCGCGGCGCTCTTGCAGCTCTTTTGCCGTGGGTACGTTGCGCTCCAACAGGGAAATGACCTCCGCCGCAATCGACTTACGATTCTCGCGGGCGCGTTTGCGAAGAGCCTGATAGAGGTCGGTCGGGATATTTTCGACGTAGAGCGTTGGCATATGGATTCCCTATGGATAGTATAGCATAAGCATAGGACAAGGGGACTTGAGGCAGCAGGCGCACTGCGATGCGACATCTCGGCGCTGTTTGTTCCAGGAAACACCGACGTCGCTGGTAGTGGCTGAAATGTGCGTTGATCGGCTTCTAAGGCATCCTATTGGATCAAGACCCCAGAAAGCCTATCCTTCATGGGTCAAGAACACAGCCTTGACTCAGCGGAGAGGCGTCCCATGGATATCGTTATCGCGTTACTTATCTGTAGCATCACTGTACGTATGGGCTATGCGGGGGTGCGAATGACATTACACCCTATCGCGAAGAATGATGATAAGCGTAAAGGACGAATCGAAAAAGAGTTCATAGTTCTTGCTGTGCTCTCTTGTGCCCTCGTGGGATGGCAGGCGTATCGTTCGACTCAGGCATCCTCAGAACTGGCTGCGCTTATAAAGAAGAATCAGAATCCTCTAGTTGGATTAAGCGCATTGCGATTGGAACCGCTTTCTCAGGAACTCACGCCATCCAAGCCGCTGCTTATAGGGATGGCAATCACTGTCGCCGGAGTTGATGAGGCCAAGGCAATGCGCTGCAATTTTGATGCATTCGCGTTGCCGGGTCCAGAAAGTCGGGATCAAAACCGAGATGCAATAGATAAATTTAGGCTAGAGGTTGCCTCGTCTCAGGCCACTGGAGAGGATAAGTTGCCGGGTAAATTCTGTTACAAGGGACTGCTGATCCGCCTAGGAGACCCAGAAATTAATGAGGTAGTGGCAGGCACTAGGATCATTTACGCGATGGGTTATGCAGCTTGGAAAAATCAAAGCGGTGCCGATTTTCATACCGACATCTGTAAGTGGATGGAGACACCAACGTCAAGACTAGTAAGTAATCCAGGCTGGCACGATTGTGCTCCGTAGCAAGAGATCAGAGATTTCCACCAACGCACATTTCAGACACTACCGACTTCGCTCTCCGCCTTGACACTACTTTCTCTCACGCTTTATTCTTGATCATTGCTCCTTGCGGTACTTGCGCCTTCTTGGCGTGCTTCCGCGGGCTTGGCGGGCCACAAGGCGGAGTCGCGGAGGTTTCTGATGTTCTTCGAAATCAAAGACTTAGAACTTCATCCGATTGAGTTTGCGGAGAAGTTTGAGCCGGGCGCGATTGATCTGGGCTCCGATTACCGGCAGATTTCCCCGGTCGAAAGCAGCGGGCGGGCTGATCTGGTCGAAGAGCATCACGGTAAGCACAAGATTATTAAAGATATACGCATTCAAGGGCGGCTCGCGACCAGCCTCGAGTCCGAGTGCGCGCGCTGTCTGGAACCTCTGACTCAGGATGTGAGGCGCGAGTTCGACCTGTTGTATCGCCCGCTGGGAGCCGACGCCGGGCGGGATGAAATCTCAGTGACCGACGCCGAGGCTGAGATCAGCTATTATGAAGGCGAGGGGATTCTGCTGGACGATGTGGTCCGGGAGCAGATATTGCTGGCCGTTCCCTTGAAACTTACTTGTCGTGACGATTGCAAAGGCTTGTGCCCACACTGTGGCAAGAACCTGAACCTGGAAAAGTGTTCGTGCGCGGTAACCTGGGAAGAACCTCGGTGGGCGGCGCTCAAGGAAATCCGCGGCAAGCTGGCGCACTAGAGACCGGAATATCGGGAGATTAATTGCAGGCGAGGGCCGAACGGCCTTGGCGAGAGGAATTTATACAATGCCTAATCCGAAACGAAGACATTCTCAGAAGCGCACCTCCACCCGGCGGGCGCACGATGCTTTGAAGAGCCACTCCCTTTCCGAGTGCCCGAACTGTCACGAGAAGAAGATGCCGCATCGCGCCTGCTCCAAGTGCGGCTACTACAAAGGCCGCGACGTACTGCAAGTCGAAGAAGCCAGCTAACTTCCTGCCACCATGCCTAGCGTGATCGCGCTGGATGCGATGGGTTCGGACCGGGCGCCCAAGCCTGAAGTCGAAGGGGCGATTCATGCGGCGCGCAATTACGGCGTGCGCGTGCTGCTGATCGGTCCGGAAGCCACCATCAAAGCGGAACTCGACCGTCACCCGTCGGCCTCGCGTCTGCCCCTCGAGATTGTCCATGCCAGCGAAGTGATCAGCATGGAAGATAAGGCAGTGCAGGCGGTGCGCGCTAAGCGCGACTCCTCCATGCGCGTAGGCTTGCGGCTGGTGCGTGAAGGGCAGGCTGCCGGTTTCGTTACGGCCGGCAATACCGGCGCCGCTATGGCTTCCGCAAAAATGGTGCTGGGAGCGTTGCCCGGAGTGGACCGCCCGGCGCTGGCTGCGGTGTTTCCCACAGCTCCGGGTACAGCCGCGATTCTGCTGGACGTGGGCGCGAATGTGGATTGCAAGCCGCATAATCTGGAACAGTTTGCCGTGATGGGCGAGATTTATTGTCGGGCGATGTTTGGCGGGCCCAAGTTCGGGCGGACCGGTTTCGCCGGCGCGCGATCGCCGCGGGTTGGACTGCTTTCCATTGGCGAAGAAGAAACCAAAGGCAACGAACTGACGCGCGAGTCGTTCCAGCTATTGAAGCGGCTGCCCTTGAATTTTGTGGGCAATGTCGAAGGGCGCGATCTGTTCAATGGACATGTTGACGTGATCGTTGCCGACGGGTTCGTAGGCAATGTTGCACTAAAGATTTCTGAAGGGGTCGCCAACCTGGTGCGCACCGTCCTCAAGGAGTCGCTGCGATCGACGATCACGCGGCAGGTCGGCTACATGCTTTCGCGCAGCGCGTTCTCCGATTTCAAGAAACGCATCGACCATACGGAATACGGTGGTGCGCCGCTGTTGGGAGTGAAGGGCGTATGCATTATCACGCACGGTTCGTCCAATGCGAACGCGATCAAGAATGCGGTGCGCGTGGCCGCAGAGTTTTCTCAGCGGCACATTAATGAGTCGATCGAGCAAGGACTGGCCGCGCTTCGTCCTGCACCGGCTGAAGTTGAAGTGATTCCGGCCCAGTAATTCCGCAATTAAATCATGACTGAATCTACTGACGTTTCCCAACTCTCCCAATCGAAAATCGCATTCATTTTCCCGGGTCAAGGCTCGCAAACCGTGGGCATGGGTAAAGAGCTCTATGAAAAGTACCCCATCGCGCGGCAAACGTTCGAAGAGGCCGATGAGGCGCTGGGCTACAAACTGTCGCAAGTCTGTTTCGAAGGCCCGGAAGAGCAGTTGCGCCTGACCGAAATCACACAGCCGGCAATTCTCGCGGTGTCGATTGCGGCGTTGAGAGTGCTCGAGGGACGCGTCCCGAAGCCGAGCTTTGTCGCCGGCCACAGCCTGGGAGAGTATTCCGCACACGTCGCCTCTGGAACGATGGCTTTCGCCGACGCGCTACGCACCGTGCGCCAGCGCGGCAAGTATATGCAGGAGGCCGTGCCGGTTGGAGTAGGAACGATGGCGGCAATTCTGGGCATGGAGTTGGAGAAAGTTTCCGCAGTTTGCCGGGATGCGGCGCAGGGCGAAGTCTGCGCACCCGCGAACATTAATTCGCCGGAGCAAATTGTGATCTCCGGGAATACGGCTGCGGTGGAACGTGGAACCAAACTTGCGGACGAGCGTGGCGCGAAACGCGCGAAAGTTCTCCCGGTAAGCGCACCGTTTCACTGCTCTCTGATGAAGCCCGCACAAGACCGTTTGGAAGCGGACCTGAACGCGCTCAGAACCCAGAAGCCCGTGTACCCTGTGGTTTGCAATGTTGAAGCAACTTTAGTGAGCGATGAATTGCGCGCGCGCGAAACGCTGGTCGCCCAGGTGACGGGTGCGGTGAAATGGGAGCAAAGCATGCGCCTCTTGATTGAGAATGGCGTGCAAACCTTCGTGGAGATCGGACCGGGAAAAGTTCTATGCGGGCTGATGCGGCAGATTGACCGGTCGAAGACGTGTTTGAATGTTGGGGACGAAGCATCCTTGAACAAGACGCTGGCGCAGTTCGGCGGCTAGAATGCCTTCAAGTTTTTGCCTCTGCAGGTCGCCGATCTTTCTAGAGGCGTTCACGCAAGCGTCTGCTCGTCCGCTGACGGCCCATACATTCCCGGCACATGGGAATCCAGCAAACGCAGATAGACACTGAGTTGCCCGCGGTGGTGAATCATGTGGCTTAACACGCGCATTCGCAGAATGGCTGTCCGCGGCATGGAGAGTTCAGCCGTTACAGGCACTGTAGCGAGCAAGTGGTTGTCACTCACCTCGGCAAGCGCAGTGCGCCCTGCCGCGACGTTCGCATCCAGCAAAGCCAGCAGCTCGGCTTTTGATTTTGCTTCAGCTGGCCGTTTTCCTTGTCCATGCACGATCATGGCGGCAAAGCCCGGTATAACGGCGAGATGGTTCGCCAATTTTCCCAGAGTGGACGACTTGCGGTGAGGCGCCCAGTCAAGTTTTTCTTGTGGCACGCATTCCAGCATCGTGCGAGTGTTCGCCATCTCCTGGTCGAACTCAGGCAGCAACGTCTGTCCGATTGTCATGTTAAGCCTCACTTGACATAGAAGGTGATGTCGACCGAGGAAAAATCACCACTAGGCGTGCGCCATTATTTTGAAGCACGCTGTAGTGAAGCTCGATCTAATGAAACTCCAGATCGCAGGGCGGAGAACTGATCGTCTTATCCGATTTGTCTACATACAACTGCGCATGCTGCGTGCGATCGTTCACGATCACGTCGATGACTACTCCGCTACCACCGCCGGGGCAGTTGCTCTCGCCATAAATCCGATAGCTCTTTACGATGCCCCATTGCCCGCCTGGACCCCAGTCTTGCTTGAATTCGTTGAAGGGATATTGTGAGTGATTCTCTGGATGGTGCTGCCAGTCGGGATCTCGGTAGTAGACGCCGTAGGCGGCTTCGAAGTCCTGTTTCTGCAACGCGGAAAAGAATCTATCGGCAACACGTTTTTCCGGCCAGAAGCGATTCCACCAGCCCGCGAAGGCCAGAACCAAAATAAGAACGATTATCGAAATGATGCGGGTTCTCTTCTTCCGCTCTTTTTCAGGATGGTACTCTTTGGCGTCCAGTAGAGTCATAACTCTCTAGGATAACGGACGCGGGCAGTAAGTCAAAAGTTTCGAGGAGTATTTGGCAATCGGGTAATTTTGTAATTTCCAATCCCGCCAACGCTAGTCTCAAAATTACCAATATTCTAGCTCCATAATTCTGTCACCCCCTAAACAGCAACGTGAAAATGTCACCCATGAGAGGCAGGACATTCGCGTTTGGAAATCAAGCTCACTGGTTGCAAGGGGTGCGCATGCCAGTTGTTCCGATTGCTCTGCACCAGTACACTCTTCATTCGCGAGGTGAGCATGAAAAAAGTGGGAAGGCGTTTTGGATTCTGGGAAAAAAGTTCGTGGTCCGCTATTTTCTCCGTCCGCGGTAGCGTAGTTCTCGCCGTTATTTTCGGCGCTCTCTCATGGGTTAATCCGTGCCCCGCCCAGACCGGCTCATCAGCTGACTTGCCCAGCGAGACGCCGGCCACGCTCGCGCCGGTCCAGACTGGATTTGATTACGTCAAGCGCGACGTGATGATTCCCATGCGCGATGGCGTGAAGCTGCACACGGTTATTGTCTTGCCGAAGGGAGCGAGAAATGCGCCGATGCTGCTCACGCGGACACCGTACAACGCCACGGCACAAACCAGTCAAGCTGCCAGCTCGCACCTGGGGCCGATTTTGAACGGCTACGACAATGCAACCGATGTGATCGTCGAAGGCGGCTATATCCGCGTGGTGCAGGACGTTCGCGGCAAGTATGGTTCCGAGGGCGACTACGTGATGAATCGCCCGCTGCATGGGCCGTTGAATCCCACTCCGGTCGATCATTCGACCGACACCTACGACACGATCGACTGGCTGGTGAAAAATGTTCCCGAAAGCAACGGCAAAGTCGGCATCCTCGGCATTTCCTACGACGGATTCACCACGCTGATGGCGCTGGTTAATCCCCATCCCGCGCTGAAAGTCGCGGTGCCGATGAATCCCATGGTCGACGGCTGGATGGGCGACGACTGGTTCCACAACGGTGCCTTCCGCGAACAGAACATGAATTACATCTACGACCAGGAGGCAACGCGGAGCAACGAAGAGAAGTGGTGGACGAATCATTTTGACGACTACGACGTTTTCATGGAAGCAGTCTCGGCGGGCGAGCTGGGACGCCGCCACGGACTCGATCAAGTCGGATTTTGGCGCAAGCTTCTCGATCATCCCAGCTACGATTCCTGGTGGCAGGAGCAGGCGATGGATCGCATTCTCGCGGCCCAGCCGCTGAAAGTGCCGACCATGCTGGTCGACAGCCTGTGGGATCAGGAAGATATTTACGGCGCGCCGGCGGTCTACAAAGCACTGAAAGCAAAAGACGCGAACGGAGACAAATTATTTCTCGTGCTCGGCCCGTGGCATCACGGACAGGAGATTGGCGATGGCAACTCGCTCGGAGCCATCAAATTTAACAGCGATACCGGCCTTTACTTCCGGCAGGAAATTCTGCGGCCTTTCCTGGATCGATATCTGAAAGATGGTGCGCCCAAGGCAGACATCGCGCCTGTTACCGCGTTTGAAACCGGAACGAACTCATGGCGGCATTTGCCCACGTGGCCAGCCGGATGCGCCAGCGGATGTAGACTCCAACCGACGCCGCTCTATCTGACCGCAGGTCTAAAGCTGAGCTTGAGCGCGCCGAAATCCGGCGATGCGGCATTTGACGAATATATATCTGACCCGGCAAAACCTGTGCCTTTCCGTGCGCGCCCCATACAACAAATCGGATATGGCAATGGCCTCACTTGGCCAGAGTGGCTGGTCGACGACCAGCGTGAAGCCTCTGGACGCCCCGACGTCGTGGTCTTCACTTCTGACGTGCTGACCGCGCCGATGAAAATCAGCGGACAGCCGGTGGCGAACCTTGTCGCTTCCACCAGTGGCACGGACTCCGACTGGGTAGTCAAGTTGATCGACGTCTACCCAGACGAAGTGGCGGGGGACGCGGCAATGGGTGGGTATCAGTTAATGATTTCCGCCGATATCTTCCGCGGCCGCTATCGCGAAAGCCTGGAAGCCGCCAAGCCCATCGCCGCCGGCCAGCCGCTGCTCTACCGCTTCAACCTGCCCACGGCGAATCATGTCTTTCTTCCCGGACACCGCATCATGGTGCAGATTCAATCCAGCTGGTTCCCGCTGTACGACCGCAATCCGCAAACTTTCGTTCCCAACATTTTCTGGGCGAAGCAGGAGGATTACCGCAAAGCGACCCAGCGCGTGTATCACGCGCCCGGGCAGGCAAGTTTTATTGAACTGCCGATGGTGACCACGCCGTGAGTGAGTTATTGATTCCCGCGGCGATCCCGCAGTGTCATCTCGCGGGCCAACTCTTTCGAAGTGATTCGCAGCCGCTGGGCCAGAATCACTGCCAACGAAAGATAAAAACGCGAGGCCAGCCCGGGAAACGCTACGAACATCGCCCGCAGCTCGAGCGCTTTTACTTCGTCCGCTTCCACTTCTTCTTCACTCGCAATCACCGCCGCAGTGGCCTTACCTTGTTCCAGGAAAGCTATTTCTCCGCAGATGTCGTCAGGACCGAGTGCCGCCACTATCGAACGAGAACCGCTTCCCGCCAGCTCCACGGAAGCTTCGCCCCGGCGGATGATGTAAATGCTGTTCCCGCTCTCGCCCTGCCGGATGATTTCCTCACCCAGTTTGAAGGTGCGCCGCGATGCCTTCGCCTGAAGTAAGATCCAATCGTTCGCGGTCAAGTAATGCAGACGGTTTCCGTCCATGCCAATGACATCGGAAAAAACTGCCGTTCACTGTACTTGCTTTAGTAATGTCCTGCGGAGAAAAGATAAGAAAAACCGAGCCTCGGCGCTTACCGGCTGTACTGATTCCTCTTCTTGTCTTCGTGCCGCTCCAGCCCCAGCTGGATCAGTTTGTCGATCAAGTCCGCATACTCGAGGCCCGAAGCCGCCCACAGCTTGGGATACATGCTGATCGCGGTGAATCCGGGCATGGTGTTGATCTCGTTCAAATAAATCTTCCGGGTATTCGGGTCCATCAGAAAATCCACGCGCGCCAGGCCAGAGCAATCGACCGCTTTGAACGAGCGGATCGCCAGCTCTTGAACCCTCCTCGTCTCCGCCTTGCTCAGCTTCGCAGGAATAATCAGCTCAGAACCTTCGTCCAGATACTTGGCGTTGTAGTCGTAAAATTCCTTGACCGGAACAATCTCGCCGGGTATCGACGCCACAGGATCATCGTTGCCCAGCACCGAGCATTCGATCTCGCGCGCTTTATTTTTCTTCCCGCCCACCCCTTGCTCGATCACAATCTTGCGGTCGAATTTCGCGGCTTCCTCAATCGCCGGACCGAGTTCTTTGCGGTCGTGGGCCTTGCTGATCCCCACCGAGGAACCTAAGTTGGCGGGCTTCACAAATACGGGATAATGCAGTTTGCTCTCGATAAATTTCTGGACCTTCTTAGGTTCTTTCTGCCACGCACCGCGCAGAATCGTGACATGCTTCACGATCGGTATTCCAGCGGCGATGAACAAGGATTTCATGATGTCCTTGTCCATGCCTGCGGCCGAACCCAGCACACCCGCGCCCACATAAGCGATGTCAGCCAGTTCGAGCAACCCCTGGATAGTTCCATCCTCGCCGAAAGTGCCATGCAGCACAGGAAAGATCACATCAACGTTGATGGCGCGATCGCTGGCGCGGCGGGTGAGCGCTGCATCGGTTTGAAACGGCATCAGCCCGTTTTGGCGATGCACAGGCTCCGGAGGAACGACCACCGATTCTCCGCGCGCCAGCACCGCCGCGGCTTCAGTCGTTTCCGGATCTCCGGCGCGCAGATGCCGCGGCTCCAGAATTAACTTGCCCTGGAGCAAGTTTTCCGCCTCACCGGCAGTCAGCCAGCGGCCATCCTTGGTAATGCCGATGGGCACAACCTCATACTTATCTTTGTCGATGGCCTGCAGAACCGACGCAGCCGAGAGCAGAGAGACTTCATGCTCCCCACTGCGTCCGCCAAAAAGAATTCCGACTCGAAGTTTTTTCATAACCTTTCAGTGTCGACGCGGAGGAAGTTCCACGTCAATCTTCAGTGCAGATCGCTACTTGCCGAGAAACTCCAGCAGCGCCTGGTTGAATTCGGCGGCCTTCTCGAGTTGCGGCACGTGGCCGCACTGATCAAACACGACCAGCTTGGCTCCAGCAATGCCGTCGCGCAACTTCTCGCCACCCGCCACTGGAATCAACTCGTCCTGCCGTCCCCACACCACCAACGTGGGCACGCGGATGGAGGCCAGCTTCGTATCTTCAAATTGCGGTGTGACCAGTCCAGCCAACATGCGCTGGATCGTATAGGCATCGTTGTTGCGGACATGATCGGTGAAGACTTGCAGCACGGTCTGGTCCGTCACCATTTGTTTGTTGTAGAAAACTGATTCGAGAATCGCTCTCATCCCTGCCAGCGATGAAGCATTCAGGTCGACCGCGGGTGGACGCATCGAGGCCAATCCAGCGGAATCCACCAGCACCAGCTTTTCGACCATGGCAGGATGCTGGATGGTAAAGTCCAGAGCGATCCAGCCTCCCAGCGAGTTTCCCACCAGCGTCGCTTTGCCGATGTTCTGCGCCTGCATAAATCCCTGCAGGAAGTCCACGAAGGTTGCGATCTTGTACTCCAAGAGTGGCTTGTCGGAATGGCCAAAGCCAATCTGGTCGATCGTGTAGACGTGATATTTGGGGGCGAGGGCTCCGAAATTTGCCATCCAGATTTCCTTGACGGAGCCCAACCCGTGCAGCAGGATCACCACAGGCCCCTGGCCGGCCTCGTAATAGTGAATATTCTGGCCGAAAACAGCAGTCACCTTTTCAGGTGGCAAACCGGGCTGATTTTGCGCAAGGGCGTTCTGCAGGAAGGCGAACGGTACAACCGCGGCCAACGCAGCAGCCAGCAGGACAGAGCGGAAACGCAAGTTCATCGCTACCTCACCTCAATTACGGTTTCTACAGAATCTTTTTTCCAAACGCCGAGAGCGCCAACTCCACCGCCAGGTCGGCTGTCTGGTTGTGCTCGTCGATCACGGGATTCACTTCGACGATCTCGAAACTCAGCATGCGTCCATGGTCGGCAATAATTTCCATTGCGAGGTGCGCCTCGCGATAGGTAGCGCCGCCGCGCACAGGAGTGCCCACCCCCGGCGCATCTTCGGGATCGATCCAGTCCATATCGAGCGAAATATGATAGCCGGCGGTGCCGCGTCCGGCCATGCGCAACGCTTCTTCCATCACGGTACGCATCCCGCGCTCGTCGATGTCGCGCATGGTAAATACGCCGATACCCGCGCGCCGGACATTTTCCTTTTCAACCGCGTCGATGTCGCGCACTCCTACCAGCACACAGTTCTCCGGCTTCACCTTGGGAGAAAAATCGAAGATGTTCGACAACTCCGCCGGACCGAGCCCCATCAGCGCCGCCAGCGGCATGCCGTGCACATTGCCGCTCGGCGAACTTTCAGGCGTGTTGATGTCCGTGTGGGCGTCGATCCAGATCAGCCCGACTCGCTGGTTCTGCCGGCGGTAAAATTCCGCCACGCCCGACACCGTGCCCGCGGCCATCGAGTGATCTCCGCCCAGCGCCAGAGGAATCTTTCCCGCTTCAAGCGTCTTCACCACCAGCTCCGCGTGCTTGGTACAGGTTGCGGTGATTTCCTTCAAATACTTGGCGTGCGTGTCACCTTCTTTTTTCTGCTCCGGAATGGCCACGGCAACGTTGCCGCCATCTTCCACTTCGTGCCCTAACGCTTCCAGGCGCGCTTCCAGTCCGGCCACGCGCACCGCCGATGGTCCCATATCGACGCCACGCCGGGACTGGCCCAGATCGAGCGGCACTCCAATCACACGAATCTTCTTGGGAGCGATGTTGGTGGTGCTGATGGTTGTCGTCATAGAAATTTGGTAATTGTGTAATTTGGTAATTTGGTAATTGAAAAGCCAGGGCGCGGAATTTCCACTTTTTAAATTGCCCAATTACAAAATTACTCAATTACTCAATTTCCTACGGGTACAAGCGGTGCAGCATCCTCGGGAACGGAATGGTCTCCCGCACATGTTCGAGGCCGCAGATCCAAGCCACAGCCCGCTCAATGCCCATGCCGAATCCGCCATGCGGAACGCTGCCATATTTGCGCAAATCCAGATACCATTTGAACGCTTCCTCGGGCAATCCGTGTTCGCGGATCCGCTGGACCAGCACCTCGTGCGACGCCATGCGCTGCGAGCCGCCAATGATTTCACCGTAGCCTTCCGGCGCCAATACATCCACACACAGCGCCAACTCGGGACGCTGCGGATCGGGCTCCATATAAAAAGCCTTCACCTTCGTCGGATAGCGATGCACCATCACCGGCTTGTCGAATTGCGCGGAAAGATAAGTTTCATCCGGCGAGCCCAGATCGCCGCCCCACTCAAACTTCGCTTCCAATGCACCCTGGGCATGGCCTGCCTGCAAATTCTTCACTGCATCGTCGTAACTGATCCGCGGAAAAGGCGCCTCAATTTTTTCCAGCTTGGAAATATCGCGGCCAATTGCGAGCAGATCTACGCGCCGCTTTTCCAGGCAGCGCTTCACGACGAAGCTAATCAACCCTTCCGCCAGGTCCATCAGGTCGTCGAGTTCAGCATAAGCAACCTCCGGCTCGACCATCCAGAACTCGGTAAGGTGACGGCGCGTCTTCGATTTCTCCGCGCGAAACGTCGGACCGAACGAATACACTTTGCCCAGCGCCATCGCGGTGGCTTCGATGTAAAGCTGGCCGGATTGCGTGAGGTAGGCCTGCTCGTCGAAATAATCCACTGGGAAAAGCGTGCTGGTCCCTTCGCACGCCGCCGGAGTAAGGATCGGAGGATCGGTGAGCGTGAACCCGCGCTCGTCGAAAAAATCGCGCACCGCTTTAATAATCTCCGCCCGTACCCGCAGAATCGACGCCTGCCGCTGCGACCGCACCCACAGATGCCGATGCTCCATCAAAAACTCGGTGCCGTGTTCCTTCGGCGTGATGGGATAGGGGTCCGATTCCGGCACGCGCTGCACCACGTGCACGTTCAACACGTCGAGCTCGTAGCCGCCAGGCGCGCGCTTGTCTGCGCGCACTTTGCCTTCGACAATCACGCTCGATTCCTGCGTCAGAGTCTTGACCGCCTCGAAGACTTCCGGGGTCACCGCGTTCTTCGGCACCACACCTTGAATCACGCCCGAGCCGTCGCGAAACTGAGGAAACAACAGCTTTCCGCTCTCGCGCAAGTTATAGAGCCAACCGCGCAGCGTAACGGTTTGGCCCTCGTGCTTTCCGATCTCTGCAATAGTAGTTACAGGCGAGGACATAGTTTGATTTGTAGTCGGTGATCGAGTAATTGACTAGTTTGAAATCAGCCCGAGCTTTTCAAAACGCCCGATTACAAAATTACGCAAGTGCTAAATTGCTTCCAGCTTCTCGAACGTCTCCCTCAGCTTTTCCAACGGATTCACCTTCTCGTTCTCCCCGAGTTCCAGCATCAAGGGCGGCGTTTGCGGCGCCGAGCGCAACAGCGCCATCGCTTCCTTCCAGTCGATGGTTCCTTCTCCCGGCCACAAATGCGAATCCTGGACTCCGGCATTATCGTGAACGTGCGTGGAGCGCACCAGCTTTTTCACAATCTCGAATGCCTCGCTCACCGAACCCATCATGTGGGCGTGTCCGAAATCGAAGCAGATTCCCACATCGTCAAAATGCGCTGCACGGATCATTTCCATTAATCGATCCGGAGTGGAAAGTTCATTCGGAATATTTTCCAGCAGAATGCGCACCCCCAGCGGTTTGGCAAAGGCGCGCAGATGCTCGATTGAGGTCATCGCCGATTCGAATTTCTTCTCGCTGAAACTCTCATTGGGCAACCCCAGATGCTGCACCAGAAAGCGGAACGGAATCTGCTCCGCGATCTCCAGCGCCCTCTTCACTTCATCCATCGCCTGCACCAGCGCCGCGCGATCCGTGGACGCCAGGTTCACCGGCGGCGCACCCGCACGCCCCCACTCATAGTCGGCATAGAGCGGCGAGTGTACGGAGTTCAACGGCACTCCGCTGCCGCGAAACCACTCCGCAATTTCCTTCACATGAGCCTTGCGGTTGGCATAGTCGAGGTGCTGCCGCGCCGCAAAAATCTCGATTGCCTGCACTCCATTACGAGTCAGACCATCCAGAATTCCCGGATGCAGCCGTTCTCTCACATATAAATAGGTTGATACCGCTTTCAACATGCCCAGTCCTTAATCAATGTTCTAGTATCCCACTGCCTTGCCGCTATTCCTGTAATCGCTCGCGCCCAACCGCTCTCCGCTCTTCGGATCGACAGCAATGCACTCCGCGTCGCTCCAATAGGGAGATACTGATTCGCCGTCGTGCAGCCCGAATTTCACGTTGTATCCCATCTTCCGCAGCACCTGCACCGTATCGGGCGAGAACCATTGCTCCACATTCAGCACATCCGGCAGCCACTGATTATGAAAGCGCGGAGCATCCACCGCCTCCTGAATATTCATTCCGTAATCCACCACGCCCATCAGTACATTAGCCACCGTAGTAATAATCTTCGAGCTTCCGGGCGAACCCAGCACCAGAAAAGGTTGGCCGTCGTGCACCACGATGGTCGGGGTCATCGATGACAGCGGCCGTTTTCCCGGTCCGATGGCATTTGCCGCGCCCTGAATCAAGCCGTCGGAATTGGGCACGCCGGGTTTCGCGGAGAAGTCATCCATCTCATCGTTCAGCAAGAATCCCAATCCATCCGCCGTCACCCGCGATCCGAACCAGTCGTTGATCGTCGTCGTAACCGAAACCGCATCGCCCACCGCATCCACCACAGAATAGTGTGTAGTGTGCGGCGACTCATGATTCACCAGCGGCTGGGGATGCTCCGCCGCATATTGCTCCAATTCGCTGAAGATGGCGGGCCGCTTCAACTCCTTGCTGGGAGTGGCTTTGGCATCGTCAATCGAATCCCGCCACGCCGCGCCATACTTTTTGTCGATGAGTTGCGCCACCGGAAGCTTGGCAAAATCCGGATCGCCCAGAAATTCCGCCCGATCGAAAAACGCCCGCCGGAAGGCCTCCGTGGTGAAATGAATGGATTCCGCCGACCGGTCTCCCAGCTTGGCCAGATCATATCCTTCCAGAATATTCAGCGATTCAAGCAGAACGGTACCACCCGAAGACGGCGGCGGCGCGCTGATTACCTCGTACCCGCGATATGTCCCGCGTACTGGCTCCCGTTCTTTCACTTCGTAGTGTGCCAGGTCGTCCGCGGTGATCAGGCCTCCGCCTTTCTGCATGGCAGCGGCCAGTTCGCGCGCCAATGCCCCGTGATAAAAGTCATCCGGCTTGGCGGCTATACGTTCCAGCGTCCGCGCCAGATCGGGCTGGCGAAAAATATCCCCCGGCTGATAGTAGTTGCCATCGCGCTGAAAAATCCGCCGCGACTCCGCGAACTTGGCGAGATATTTATCCCGCCGAAAATCGCGCGCCTCGCCCCAACTCAGCGCATAACCCTCGCGCGCCAGCCGGATCGCCGGCGCCATCACCTGCTGCAGCGTCAGCTTGCCATATTTCTGTTCGGCATAAACCATGCCCGCAACCGACCCCGGCACTCCAATCGCTTTATATCCGTATTCGCTGGCGCCTTCGATCACATTCCCCTGCGCGTCCAGATACATATCGCGCGTGGCCGCCGCGGGAGCCTTTTCGCGGTAGTCGAGAAAATGCGTTTTGCCATTGGCCATTCGGATCAGCATGAACCCGCCGCCGCCGATATTCCCCGCTGGGGGATGAACCACCGCCAGCGCGAAGCCGGTAGCGACCGCCGCATCCACCGCATTGCCCCCGGCCTGCATCATCTCCACTCCAGCCTGTGAAGCCAACTCATGCACGCTGACCACGATACCGTGCTGCGCGTGCACCGGCTGAACGGAGCCGAAAGCTGGCAGCGTCCCGCACCATGCCGCAGCCGCCATCAGCAGCAAAATCAATGATTTGTGCCGGAATCGCATGAAGTCTTTTGCTGTCCAGGAATGGGCGGACTCTTGAGGCTAGCCGACGGCGGCAAGTAGAGTCAAATCCGGATTGGCACGTGTAGGGCGGGCGCCCCGCCCGCCAACTCTATCCATCTAGCCGGCGCTTAATTCCTCTTCGTCTTCTTCCGAGGACCGGACTTTGACGGCTGTTGTTTTTTCCCGGGATTTTTCTTCGGCGCCTTGGCCGCCACCATCTCATACGACTGCCGGATCAGCTCCTGCAACTCATCCCAGCGCACAGCATCGAGCCGATCAAGCATTACCCATTTGTAACGTCCCACATAGGGCGCTGGATGAATATCCTCGCGCTCGATCAGTTCGGCAAAAGTCTCCGGCGTGCACTTGAAACAGAGCCGCGGATTGTCCAAGCCCACAATCGTAAAGATTTTTCCGCCGATCTTGAAGCAGAGGTCGTCGCCCCACTGCAGGTTCTCCGCAGCTCCGGAAAATGACATACAAAATTCGCGGATTGTGTCGGCTTTCATAGACTCTCAATTCTGAATCGCATGGCGCTGATGGAAAATCAAACTCTTATAAGGAGATATTGAAATGCAAACCCGCACTCTTGGCAACTCCGACCTTAACATTACGCCCGTGGGCTACGGAGCCTGGGCCGTCGGCGGTTCCGGCTGGCAATTCGCCTGGGGATCGCAGGACGACAGCGACTCGACCGCCGCCATTCACCGCGCCCTCGAACTGGGCGTGAACTGGATCGACACTGCAGCCGTCTACGGCCTGGGACACTCCGAGGAAGTCGTCGCCCGCGCGCTGAAAAGCTGGCCCGGCTCTCGACCCTATATCTTCACGAAATGTTCCCTGCGCTGGGATTCCAAGGGCCAGGTGCAAAAAGTCCTGCGCGCAGATTCTATCCGCCGCGAACTCGAAGACAGCCTGCGCCGCCTTTCGGCAGATGTAATCGATCTCTACCAGATCCACTGGCCGCCTGATCCCGATTCCCCCGCTCTGGAAGAAGGCTGGTCGACTCTCGCCGATCTCAAACGCGAAGGCAAGGTGCGCTGGATCGGAGTTTCCAACTTTAATGTCAAACAGCTGAAGCGAGCCCAGGCGATCGCCCCTGTAACTTCTCTGCAGCCTCCGTACTCGCTGGTGCACCGCGAAGTGGAAGAGGACATCCTGCCTTATTGCCTGCATAGGGGAATCGGCGTGATCGTTTATTCTCCAATGGCTTCCGGCCTGCTCACCGGCGCAATGACGCGCGAGCGTGCCGCCAGGTTCCCGCACGACGATTGGCGCAGAGCACACCCGGACTTCACCGAGCCCAATCTCTCTCGCAATCTGGAATTGGTTGACCGCTTGCGAGAGATCGCCAAACGCCACAACCGTTCCGTCGGCGAAGTCGCCATCGCCTGGACACTGCGTAATCCCGCAGTCACCGGGGCCATTGTAGGAGCCCGCAACGCCCGGCAGGCCGAAGGCGTAATGCGCGCCGGCGAGCTGCGCCTCAACGATAAAGAAGTAAGCGAAATCGAAGACTTTCTCGCCGAAGCCGCATAAAGAGAATTTCCACCACGGAGACACGGAGTCACGGAGAAATAAAGAAGAACGTGTTTTTCTGCTCCGCGGCTGTGCCTCGATAACTCCGTGGTGAAGCTTCCACTCAGGCTTTTCCCAACTCCTCGATCACCGTCACCTTGCTGTAAGCCACACGAAACCCCAGCCGCTCGCAGTTGCGCTGTGAAGCTGTGCCGCCCTGCGTCACCACCACGGCATACTCGCAGCCGGCTGCTGCGGCGGCAGCCAGACGGGCACGAAGCAACGCGGTCTGCAAACCGCGCCCGCGAAACTCGGCGGCCGTTCCGGCTCCGCACACCGCGAAGATGCGATGTTCCGCAATGACCAACCCCGCTCCGCAAGCCACCATTTTGCCTTCGAGGCTGGCCGCGAACGTCAGCGCACCTTCCATCTGATAGAGCGGCGTTAGCAGATCCTTGAATGCCTCAGGCGCGCCATCGGGAAAGAATGCACGCTCCACGATGCCGCCTAATTCTCGAGCCTCTTCCGGCCGGCCGCGGCGAATCTCGCACCCCGGGGGAGCGGCAGGAAACTTTTCTTCCGGATCCAACCGCCGGTAGAGCACATTATTCAACTCGCCAATGCAGTACCCGCGTTCCTTGAACATCTCAAACACTGCCGGATCGTGCAGCGGACATAAATCCACCTGCGCCGGAGCGTGGTGAGAACGGTAGAACTGTTCTACGCGATTTAAATCCTCCGCCGTGAACGGACAGTCCAAACCCAAGCCCGTCGCCCGTCCAATGGGCGATCCCAGCCCGGCAAATATCATGTGCCCGCCGCAAATCTCTTCTTCCGCGGCGCCAATTTCCACCCGAGTTTTCTGAAACACTCGCGCATATAAAACTTGCGGCATTTCTTCGCACGCCTCAAAACGGCGCGCCAACGCCTTGTCCACGAATTGCATGTCGAGAATCCTTTCTGGATTAGGGACAACTTGAATTATGACAATGGTGAAGCCCAGAACGAAGCGCACACACTTCGGCATGCTTTTCGTTCAGACTTGCAAGTTGCGGACTTAGCGAACGGCAGTCATAGGCAGGATTGCAGACTATCGCGGAAGCCCGCTCACCTTCAAGCCTCTGCCACGACTAAGTGGCTCAACCCTGCAGCGAGAACGAACGCCACCATGTCCTGGCGTTCCTCAGCGGTCCAGTTTTCCCGTAATGAGAACGCACGTCCGAAAAATAATCCGCTTGTGACCAGCATCACCAGCACTCCAGGGGAAACTGTCGATAATCCACGAAGCATGTCACAAATCCGTGGCAGGCGGCGCTAACAGCGAGTTGCGAGAGAGTGTGACCATGACAAAACTCAGACCTCAGATCTGCCCGGTGGTGGCCGGCCTGTGGCTAGCTGCAGCCCTTGGATTGCTGGCGTTGCCGGCAGCAGCCGCAGGCCGAAGCGAAACCGATAAAAGCCAGCCGGCATCTTCCCATGCGGCCAAGGATGCTTCCGCATACGTGGGGGCGGAAACCTGCAAAACTTGTCACGAGGAAATTTACAACGCGTGGGCGAAGACGCCGCACTGGAAGACCACACTAAATAAGGAGCCCTCGCACCAAGGTTGCGAGGGTTGCCATGGTCCCGGTGCGGAGCATGTGGAGGGCGGCGGCGACATAACCAAGATATTCAATCCCGCGAAGCACTCGGCCAAAGAGGTTGACGCCAAGTGCCTGACCTGTCACGCGGGAGCGCACCCGAACTTTGACCGCTCGCCCCACGCCAAGGCGAACGTCAGCTGTATCAGCTGCCACAGCGTTCACCAGGGCAAGGAAGAAGAAAAGCTGCTGAAGGCTCCGCAGCCTACGCTCTGCTTCCAGTGCCACTCCGACACGAAGCCGGCGTTCAATATGCCGTTCCACCACAAGGTGAACGAAGGCTTGATCGTGTGCAGCGATTGCCACGACGTGCACGGCACCTTCCTAGCCAACAACGTGAAGTCCACGGCCGACCAGAACGCGATCTGCACCAAGTGCCACACCGAGACGCGCGGGCCGTTCGTCTTTGAACACGTCGCGGTCAAGGCCGAGGGGTGTTTGGGATGCCACACTCCGCACGGTTCCCAGAACCCCCGCCTGCTGAACATGCCGGCCATCGCCCCGCTCTGTAACCAGTGCCACAGCGGCGTAGCTAACAACACGGTTCACGGAATGGGCGCGGGGTCGTCGGAAACCATAACCTGTACGAACTGCCATACCTATATTCATGGCTCGAACATGAATGCGGCGTTCCTCAGGTAGGAGTCATGGATGGCAACGAGTGAGGCTTTCAATATGATGAACCCAGGATGGATTTCCCGGCGGTTGAGTGAAAAGCATTCTCTTGCGGCGGCCCGATGCCTTGTCGGGGGCATGGCCGCAGCCATTTTGGGCTTGACGGCGGGCACTGCCGTCGCGCAGATTCCAATATTTGTGTCTCACCAGACCGCTCCGGACGGCTACACGCTTCATGAGTCTATCGATCTGGGCGGACATGTGGCCAACATCGACGGCAGCGGCGCCATGTACGACACTCTGGTCAACCAGCAGTCCGGTCCGCGCATACTGGGCGAGACCTTTGAGCTGCGCGCGCTGCCACAAACGAAGAACACCCTCGTCGATCGCTTGAAATTCTTTACCAGCGGGCTCGGCGGCGATCCGTACGACATTGCCAAGATGGACTTTTCCAAGGGCAAGCTCTACGACTTCTCCGGCCTGTTCCGCCGTGACCGCCAGTACTTCGACTACAACCTGCTAGGCAATCCGAACCTTCCGCCCGGCCAGTCGATTCCCATCGGTCCCACCGCTACGCCGACGGGTTCCTACGCGTGGCCGCAGGTGACGCAGTCGCCGTTTATGTTCAACACGGTGCGCCGCATGACGGACACCAAACTTACCCTGCTTCCGCTGTCCAAGGTAACCTTCCGCGCCGGCTACTCGCAGAACGTCTTCCAGGGTCCGAGCCTGTCGCCCAGCGGTTATCAGGTTGCCGGCTCCTACGACCTGCTGCTCCAGGAGTATCAGCGCAACAGCACGGATGACTGGACGGGATCGGTCGAGTGGAAGCCCCTATCGCGAACCCGGTTGACCTATGAAGAGCAGGTCACCCACTACAAGGGCGATTCCAATTTCAGCATGGCGCCCCAGTATTTCAACCTGCAGGAGGCGAACGGATACAGGGTCGCAGTGCTCCAGAACTACGATAATCCGATCAACAAGCCGGTCGGCATCACCTGCAACGCCGGCGTTGGAGCCGCCTCAATTTACCCGGCGCAGACTCCGAACGGTCTGCCCATCGTCGATCCGACGTGTAATGTGATTACCAGCTATTCGCGTTCCCAGCCAACCCGCGAAATCTTCCCGACCGAGATCTTCCGCTTTCAAAGCTCCAGCATCAAGAACGTTACGATGAACGGCAACGTTCGCTACACCTACGCGAACATGAGCCTGCCGAACTACTACGACGACTTCCAGGGTCTGGCGGGAACGAGCCGCGAAAGCACGTATGCCGGCAACGCCAGCGCCCACCGGGAAGCGATCGCCGCCGACTACGGCGTCACCTGGCAGGTGCTGAAAAAGCTCAGCATCTCCGAGCAGATCGACTACTCGAATGTGCACCAGCCGGGAGTTGCCGACATTACGAGTCTAACCACCGTGGCTTCGACCTCCGTACCCCCGACCATCAATAGCACGGCGTTAACCACCACGGTGATCAACACTCCGATCAACCCGATCACGGGCAAGGCATATTCTACGTTTGAAGGCAGTCCGAGCGTCGCTACGCCGCTGTTTGATTTCTTCGGCCAGAAGTTCATCACCAACAACCTCACAGCGGCGTACGACCTTACGGATCGCACCACGTTCACCCTCACCTATCACTACCAGGAGCACATCATCGGTGAAGGCGCCGCGAACACCACGGGATACCTGTCCGGTCTCTCCAACTTCGCCATCTACGAGGACGGCGGCACCTTCGGCGTCAATGTGCAGCCGGCGAACAACTGGCACATCAACGGCTCGGTCGAGCTTCTGTACGCCGACAATGTCCTCACCCCGGTCGCACCCCGCCAGCTTCAGCATTACAGAATTCACACCACTTACCGGCCGCAGACCTGGGCGACGTTCTCCGGCGCGTACAATGACCTCGAGCGCCACAACAATACGAACAATACGGGCATAGCGTCCGTGGATGGCCCGCTCCAGCACGTCGATCATAGCCGCATCTTGAGTTTGAACGCCGACTTGATGCCGAACGAGCACTACGGGCTCGACATCGGCTATGCCTACAGCGACGTGTACACGGCGACCAACATCTGCTTCCTGGGCACGGCCTCAAGCCCCACCATACCGGGCGCCGCGACGCCCACCGGCGTGGCCTGCCCGTCTCCGCCTCCCCGCGGGGGAACTGGTCCTTATACTTTTGGTCCGGCTAGGGACTTCATGAACGCTCCAACCCAGTACGCGTCAGTGGCCTTGGCTCTTTCGCTGAACAACAAGTTCCACGCCAACATCGGCTACCGAATAAGCTCGGTCAACGGCAGCCGCTTTTTCAACGATCCGCGCGATGTGAACGGATCGCTGGTCTCTACCTACCTGTCGCCTTTTGTGAATCTCTCCTACGCGATGCGAAAGAATCTGGTCTGGAAGGGCGAGTATAACTACTTCGGCTACGGCGAGGGTGGTCCTTCGGGAGCACAGTATTGCAATCCTTCCAGCGCGCTCCCCTTGCCGACTACCCCGGCTCCGGTCGTGCCCTGCAGCACGCTGCCAAATACTGCGATGAGCGGTCCGGCCTACGGCTTCACCGCTCCTCGGAACTTCCATGCAAACAACCTAACCGTTGGAGTGCATTACGAGTTCTAAAAACATCCGTTAGCCTTCAGCTTTTCGTGTGAAGTGCGCAGTTGCCGGCTTCCACAAGAACAAGCTGTGGCGACATCACCTGGAAGCCCGCGCTGCGAGTCACCGCTAGCATCGGATACGCAGGGACCTTTGTTGGTGGCAATACGCTCGCAATCGATCCGCTCCAGGTACCCGGAACCCTCCCTTTCAATTATCAGAAGCCCTATGTGAGGGCGATTTTCGACTTGTACAAAGGTCTCAGTTACCGAATGACCTGGAATTACTACGGCTATGACGGCAAGGGGCAGGCATCGAACGCAATACCGGGGCTGGCGGCGATTCCCATACCGGATTTCAACGGCAGCACAGCCGAATTCGCGCTCCGTTACGCCTTCTGAACTGGCGCCCCAACCCAATTCGGAACGACCAAAGCGTTTCGCCTCGGCGGTGAAACTGCCTTTCCTTGACAGCTAGAGCTCCTACACCTGTTCCCGCGCCTCGGCCAGCGCCACGTCCACATCCATCTTTTTCTTGTCGCGGTAGATGGTCACTTTCACCGTGTCTCCGGCGCGGTGGTTGTTCATCATCTGCGACAGGTCCATCTCGTCTTCAACTTTTTGGCCATCGATCGCCACGATCAGGTCGCCGCCCAACATGATGAGCTTGTTGCCCAGATAGGCGCGCTCGGTGCCGCCGCGGAGGCCGGCCGCATCCGCCGCGCCGCCGGGGGTCACTTGCAGAATCAGCAGGCCGTAATCGGCGGGCAGGCCGATTTCATCGGCCAGGTCGGCGCTGATTGGGATGGTGCGCACGCCCAGAGCTGGCCGCCGCACGCGACCGAGCGTCATCAGATCGTTGAGTACGGCCTTCGCCGTATTGATGGGAATGGCGAAGCCGATGCCCGCGTTCTGCCCGACGCTCGAGAGAATCATGGTGTTGATGCCAATCACTTCCCCGTGCCAGTTCATCAGCGGACCGCCCGAGTTGCCGGGATTGATGGCAGCATCGGTCTGAATAGCATCGCCAATGGTCGCACCATTGGGCTCGCGCACCGGACGGATGGAACTCACAATGCCGCGCGTCATAGTCCCCGCCAGGCCGAACGGGTTGCCAATGGCGTAAACCTTCTGCCCAACCTGCAAGTGAGCCGAGTCGCCAAGCACGGCAGGGACCAAGTCGGGCGCCTTGATCTGGATCACGGCCAGATCGTGCGCCTGATCGGTTCCCACAACCGTCGCCTTGTACTTCTTGCGATTGTGCAGCGTAACTTCCACCTGCCGCGCGTTCTCGATGACGTGATAGTTGGTAAGGATGTGCCCATCTTTGTCGATGATGAACCCCGAGCCTTGCCCATCCTGCGGCACCAGGCCGTAAAAGAAGTCGAAGGTCATCACGCGCGAGGTAACGTTCACCACCGCCGGAATATTCTTCTTATAGACGCCGATATTGTTCTGCTCTTCGCTGTCGAGCCCTTCGTTGCCGGCCGCTTCCGTAATCTCCACCTGCGCGGGATGGGCCAGCCATTCCGTAGGATGAAGCAGGCTCGGGTGCGCATTCGAACGCCATGTGGTGAAGTAGAAAAACGCGCCCGCGAACAGCAGCGCGAAGATTGCAGGTCGTATGAGTTTCATAAGAGCAAACCTTACGGACGACCTTGAATCCCGGTTTTAGGGGAAGGTCCTATTTGATTTTAACAATGTTCCAGCGAAAGCCACCTCCCCGTGCCTTAGCGATGGCGGCTATCCCGAAGGCAATTGGGTTCTTGACGCCTCGGGTAACGTTTATGGCACGGGACACTCAAATGGCCATGCTGTGCAAGGGGCGGAAGAGCTAGCGTTCTTTCGCTTCGGCGCGCAATCTTTCCCACAGCTCGCGCACTTGATTTTTCGTCTGCTCGAGCGATCCGGAGTTGTCAATGACGTAGTCGGCGGCTTTGATTTTTTCCGCTTCGGGCAGTTGTGCGGCCATGCGGCGCTCGACTTCTCTGCGGGCGGCATCGAGCGGTATTTTATGGCGTGCGGCGAAGCGGGCAATGCGTTGCTCATCGCTGCATGTGACTACGAGCAGGCGGTCGAAGCGTTTCGCGGCGCCAGCCTCGAGAATGAGCGCGGCTTCCACCATGGCCACTGCGTGCGGGTCTTGCCGCCCCATCTCTTCCATCCATTCTTCCTGGCTTCGTATCACCGCGGGATGCACGATTCGATTCAACTCTTCCACGCGGGACGGGCTTCGGGATGAAATTGCCGCGGCAGGTGCCGCGGCTGAATTCGCCGGCGCCGATCCCGCCGATCCGGTGCCCGGACCAAAGGCAGCGTCCGCCAGCTTGGCGCGGTTTACGCTGAGGTCAGGATTCAGAATTCCGCCTCCGAAGTGGCGCACTACCTGGTTGTAAACCGGCTGGCCCGGAAGCATGAGATCGTGCGCGATCCGGTCGGCTTGGACCAGACGCGCGCCCAGCGCGACGAACATCTCGCCGACCACTGATTTGCCCGACGCGATGCCGCCGGTAAGGCCAACTTTCAGCATGAAGTCTCTCAAACAAACTTACCGCCGAGATCGCAGAGAACGCCGAGAAACTAGTATCTTGAAATTTGTTTCTCTGCGCTCTCTGCGTTCTCGGCGGTGGAATCGCTTTTCAGGCGCGTGATAACTCCCCGACGCCGTTGCCTCTCCGCATCTTCGCGGCTTTCACCGTGTTATACATCAGCATCGCGATGGTCAGCGGTCCGACGCCGCCGGGCACGGGAGTCAGCGCTCCCGCAATCTGACCCACCTCGGGATGGACATCGCCCGCCAGAGTCGATCCCTTCGTCCTGAGAGTTTCTTCCCGTCTTGGGTTGCCCGCGAAAAGCCGCTGAAACTCGGCCGGGTCCGTTACCTTATTCATGCCGACGTCAATCACCGTGGCGCCCGGCTTCACGAAGTCGCGGGTAATCATACCGGCGCGGCCGATGGCGGCTACCAGAATATCGGCGCGGCGGCAGACCGCAGGCAGATCATGCGTCTTCGAATGGCAAACCGTAACTGTGGCATTGGCATTGAGCAGCAGCATGGCGGCGGGTTTGCC
This sequence comes from uncultured Acidobacteriaceae bacterium, assembly GCA_963818865.1. Lineage (GTDB taxonomy): Bacteria > Acidobacteriota > Terriglobia > Terriglobales > Acidobacteriaceae > Sulfotelmatobacter. The sequence continues at coordinate 1,595,992 of CAWFTQ010000003.1, read as the reverse complement.
CACGATGTCGCTGCGTCCCACCACCACGGCTTCCTGTCCGGCGATGGCAATGTTGCTGCGCTTTAGAATTTCGATTACCCCCGCTGGCGTACATGGCACCAATCCGCGGCGCTGGGTCGAAAGGAAGCCAACGTTCATGGGATGGAAGCCGTCAACATCTTTGGCAGGATCGACGGCCATCAGAACCTGCTTGGAGTCCACTTGTCGGGGCAAAGGCAACTGCACCAGGATGCCGTCGATCTCGTCGCGCCGGTTGAGGTCTTCGATCAGAGCCAGCAGTTCGGCGGTAGTCGCGCTTTCAGCCGGCGTGTGCTGTTCGCTGTAAACCCCAACTTCTTCGCAGGCCTTCACCTTGCCGCGAACGTAAATCTCCGACGCCGGATTGTGGCCGGCGAGGACGACCGCCAGACCGGGACGAACTCCCGCCGACGTCATGGTCTTCACTTCCGCAGCGACTTCACTGCGGATGTCGCTGGCGATTTTTGTACCATCGAGGATTCTGGCGGGCATAATCTGCTTGGCTGAGATTCTATCGTATGGCAGCGGGACAAAAGAGTCTTCGCACAGAGACATCCTTCGACTTTGCTCAGGGCAGGCTCCGGCACAGAGAATCCCCGACTCTTTTTTCCTCCGTGTCTCTGTGACTCTGTGGTGAATTCGTCTTGCGTTTTCGGCGTACAATGCTCCTCATGATTGCAAAGGAGTTGCTGGAAATTCTGGTCTGTCCGGCATGCAGGCAGGCCCTCGAGTACCGGCAGAATCCGGAGAGCTTGAAGTGTACGGAATGCCACCGGGTTTATGCCGTGAAGGACGACATTCCCATCATGCTGGTAGACGAGGCCACGATCGAGAACGCTTGATTTCGATCGCCTGCTGCCCGCCGAAGGGCTCGTCTGCCCCAAGCTTAAATTTTGACGCTGGCTTGACATCTGTGACATCCCCCGCGTGTATCTTCCTCTGCGTGGGCCCTGCATGGACTTCCGATTGTCGACTTTCCAGGCGGCGGATTGACAGACTGCGCGATTTCCCGCCCAGAATGACACTTCGTGTCAGTTTTGAGACGTGGGGAGTACCACAGGAACCTTACGAAGGTCAGGGACGGTCCGGTAGGATTCTCGCAACTTCCCGTATCCAGAGGGGTTTATGAAACTAAAGCGGCTGGTTTTCCGTATTTAGAACTAGAAGGCAGCTGCGGCAGCAGAATTGCATGCAACTTCAATGGCTGCCGATGAGTCTAATCAGTAACTGTGGTAAGTAGGTCGGAGTCGGAGGTGATGACGGCCATGTGGGAAACCGGATTTGAGCAGGGAATGAACGACAGAATCAATAACGATAAAGACAGATTCACGGCGACCGAACTGTCAGCCTTGCGCAGTGATCTGCTCCAGGGCGGCATGATCGATTCCTACGAAGCCGCCGAACTGCTGCAGGTGTTCCTGATGGGCCGCGGCTACGGAGTCTCGCCCAAAGCGGCGCTCGATGCCGCCGGCCGGGTGGAGATGGCTGGGTGCGCTCTGCCGGTTCTGCAACATGAACTGGAGAACCTCGCGCTAGTGATGTAAGAATTGCGCCCTGCGGGCCGGTGACCCCGCGGCGCGTGCTTGCAAAGATTTTGAGATCACAGATTTTGACATCCTGGGTCGGCCAGTCGAACCAAGGTTTGCCGAACCAGTTCCACGCAAAGAGAGCCGGGCCAACCAGCCCGGCTTTGTGGTGTTCGGCTATTGTCGACCCAGATCAGAGTCTTACTTCTTCTTCCCGCCCGCCGCCGCCGCTCTCGCCCGCTCCTGCAGCGCCAGCATCACCACCTGCAGCATGTCATCTTGCGGTGCAGGCTTCCCAGTCCAAATTTCGAACTGGCGTGCCCCCTGGTGGACAAACATTTCGATGCCGGGGATGATCTGCGCGCCGCGCTCTTTGGCCAGTTGCAGCAGGCGGGTTTCGAAGGGGTCGTAGATCATGTCGAAGACGTAGCGGGCGTTGATTTCTTTTTCCTGCAGCGGAGTTTCGCGGGTGTTGCCCATGCCCACCGGCGTGGCGTTGATGATCACGTCGAAAGAATATTTCTTCAGGTCGGCGCGCTTCACCGAGCGCGCGTGGGCGCGCCGCGCCAGCTTTTGCCCGGCAGCGACGTTCCGGTTCAGAATGTAAACTTCGGCGCCGCGTTCTTTCAGTCCAAACACGGCAGCGCGCGCCGCCCCTCCGGCGCCGAGCACGAGGATTTTTGCGTCTTGGATCGTGCTCAGGCGGCGTTCCAGAGGGCGCACCACTCCGGAAGTATCCGTATTGAAGCCGTATAGTTTGCCATCCTGCGCGCGCACCACCGTGTTGCAGGCGCCAATCTTCGTGGTATGGGAATCCGTGTTATCTAAATAAGGAAGAATCGCTTCCTTATACGGCATGGTGATGCTGAGGCCGTGGATGGGAATCTCGCGCACGCAGTTGAGCAGATCTTTCAGTGTCTTGGCATGCAGCGCGAGGTAGACGCCATTGACGTTCTCGCGGCGGAAGGCCGCATTCATGATGGCGGGCGAAAGCGAGTGGGCGACCGGATCTCCGGCAACGCCGTACACGCGGGTGGCGGCGTCAAGCTGTTCGATGCGGTAAATGCTGCGCAGCTCCTGCGCGGTGACTTGTCCGGGAGCGGTTTCTTCTCCGGGACTGACGGCCGCGAAGGTAAACACGCTGCCGGCGCGCACTCCGAGCACGCGGCTGATAATTCCTTGTTCGCCCATGCAGACGCCGACGAGGGAGTGGTTGTCGCTTTCGCGGCCCAGGAACTGGATCATGAAAACGTTGTCGGAGAGTGTGGCCGCCGTGCTGACGACTTTATAGAAGTCGGCAGGGAAGGCGCGCATCTTTTCCAGAGTCTCGTCGAGCTTCTTGGTTCCGCGAAAGTCGTGAAAAGAAAGGATGAGCGCGGCGCGGGCCCGCAGCTTCTGCAACTGATCCGGCTTGCACTTCAGGGCGGTCTGAAGCTCGACGTCGACCAGTTGGCATCCGGTTGACGAGGCTTTCGCCAGGACGTCGAGTTGTGAGGCGATGGAGCCACGAAACTTGCCTCCGCTGGCGACCCGCCGGCAGGTCGCGATCACCATAATGCCGGAGTGAGTCTCCATAAAGTGCTTAATCTTGGGAAGCGCCAAGGCGGGCTTCGATAGATGATCTAACCTAAACTCCAGAAAGGAGTTATCCCGAATTAGTCCCTCCGCCTTCGCGACCAGTTCGGTAGGATCGGAGGCGGCCACGGCGACGCACACCCGCGGCAGCCGTAAGGGCAACAGGCGGGGTGGATAACTTTTAGGAGCAGAAATCATCTTGAATCAACAGGTTCGGATTAACCCAACAGATACGGATTGCAGCAATAGGCTCGGCGCGAATCTTACAGGGGTCGAATTATAGATGCAACTGTGTATTCATAATTCGCCAGAAAAAACTGTTTTCACATTCCGCCTGACACCCTCGTAACCTTGACCCCCTCTTACCCCCTTGTTACCTTCCAACTGGAGCATTGCTCCCATGGCATTTGACTGCGGAAGAGCACCCCGCGTGTCTCTTCTCGGAGGTAACATGAAGAAAATAGGATGGTTATTGTTGGTGGTCGCGACCGCAACTTGGGCTCAAACTGCGGCGGACACGAATGACTCAAGCGCCGCCACGATTCAGGGGACGGCCCCCACGACGGCCAGTTTCCCCACCGAGCGGGTGCAAATGCCCACTTATGCGGATGTTTACTGCGCTGGTTTCATTAATCGCCAAATTCTGCCCGATGCGAACTTCGTCGCCGGCGGACTGCAAACCCCCACTACAACCAAGTTTACCAAGGGTGACCTCGTTTATTTAATGGGCTCGGGCTACACTGCCGGCGCTGAGTATGAGATTATCCGCGCACTGCGCGACATCGACGAGTATGAAATGTACCCCGGACAGCGCAAGCTGATGAAGCAAACTGGACAGCCCTATGGGGAAATTGGCCGGGTTCGCATCATCGATACCCGCAGCAAGGCGGCCGTGGCGCAGGTCGAATACGCCTGCGATCCTATCAATCCGGGAGACACCGCCATTCCTTTCGCGGAAAAAGCTATGGTGAATTTTCATCCCCCGCTGCGCTTTGACCGCTTCCTCCCCACCGGCAGCAAAGTTTCGGGCCGCATCGTGATGGGAAGAGATTTTGACTCCGTGCTGGGCACCGGCCAGAAAGTCTACATCAACGTAGGAGCGAACCAGGGCGTGAAGGTAGGCGACTACTTCCGCGCGGTCCGCACTTACGAAGCCGACCTCAACGATCCCGTGGACTCGCTTTCGTTCAAGGCTGCGCTGAGTGAAGACACGCAGATGAAGCAGGCCTCGGTCGATCCCAGTATGTTCACCAAAGGAAACGGCCCGGTCATTCACGTCCGCGACCTGCCACGGCGCGCCGTAGGCGAGGTCGTCGTAATCGGAACCACGCCCACTACCGCAACTGGAATGATCGTGTTCGCCATGGAAGACGTTCACGCCGGCGATGGCGTGGAGTTGGACGAACTGCAGGCCCAGCAGCAATAACCCTCGCAAGCAACACAAAGCAAGTCAGCCGGGAACGGGCAACCGTCCCCGGCTTTGCGTTGGGGGGCAGTCTTATCGCTTCCGCCCCTCGTACGATTCTTTCAATTCCGCTTTCACGACTTTGCCGTAGGCTGTGCGCGGCAATGCGTCCACGAATATAAATTCGCGCGGCAGTTTGTACCTGGCAAGTTTATCGGCGAGGAATTTTGTGAGTTCGTCAGCCCGAGGAATGCTGGAGCCTGCCGGAACCACAAAGGCCACGCCGACTTCGCCCCACTTGGCGTCCGGCACACCGATGACGGCAGCATCGCGCACCGCCGGGCTGCGCAACAATTCGGCTTCAATCTCCGCCGGATAAACGTTCACGCCGCCGCTGATGAACATATCTTTCGAGCGGCCGACGATGTAGAAAAATCCTTCCTCGTCGCAACGCGCCATGTCGCCGGTGTGAAACCAGCCGTCTCTATCGAGCGCGGCCGCAGTGGCCGTGGGATTATTCCAATAGCCTTTGCACACGTGAGGTCCGCGCAGACAGAGTTTGCCCACCTGATCCTCGGGAACTTCCTTGCCCTGAGATTCAGAAGGCCGGGAAGCGAGAAGCCGCGCCTGGCTGAACATCATGGGCTTGCCAATCGAACCCTGCTTACGAATCGCCTCCTCGGTCGACATAGAGAAACAATTCACTCCCACTTCGGTAAGGCCATATCCCTGCTTAAGAATCACCCCGCGCGCGCGATAGGCTTCAATCAGTTCCACCGACAGCGGCGCTCCGCCGCTGATGAACCAGCGAACATGCCTCAGATCGGCCTCGCTGAATTCCGGAGCCTCCATGAGCATCTTGTAAATCGTCGGAACGCCAAGTACCACCGTACATTTCTGCCGCGTGATGGACTCCCAAACTTCGCGCGCATCGAAGTCGCGATGCAAAACGATCGTACCTCCCGCAACGAAAATGGGGACGAGAAAAGCCGCCAGCCCGCCAGCGTGATAAAGCGGAGTAAAAACCGGACTGACGTCATCGCTGCGCAGTTGCCAGCAGATGGCCGTGTTGTAGCCATTCCACGCCACCATGCGGTGAGGGACCATCACGCCCTTGGGCGCACCGGTCGTCCCGCTGGTATAGAGAAGACAGTAGATATCTTCGGGAGCGCAGGGATCGCACGCCAGCGTGGCGCAGCCTGACGATTCAATCCTGGCCACGGAACTCGCGTAGTCCAGATCGGAAGAATCATGAGATTGGTCGGGCGCAGTTTGGTCCAGCGCAATCCAGTGTCGAATCGAACTTTCGCGCTTGATCTCTCGAACCTTCTCCGCCAGTTCGCCGTCATACATCAAAGCCTTCATTCCGCTGTCTTTCAGAACTACGCTCAGCTCAGCCGGCGTGAGCCGAGTGTTAAGCGGCACCAGAATAATTCCGGTCTTGCCCGCGGCAAAAAAAGCATCGAGAAATTCCACACGATTCCTGGCGAGAATCCCGACCCGATCTCCTTTCACCAAATCACATTCTTCGAGCCATAGGCGTCCGCAACGGAGAGCACGATCGTTGAGCTCGCGATAAGTAAACCGCCGCTGCGAAGGAATGAGAATCAGCGCCGTGGAGTCAGGGCTCAGACGCGCGCGCTCACCGAGGATATCGCCGTGAATCATGAGATTCTGAAATTGCTAAGGCATGCGAAAAGCGACGCCCGCCTGGTTGTATCCCACGCCCGATCCCACCAACACCACCAGCCCGCCGGAGCGCAGCTTGCCCTTGGCGATGGCATCGTGCAGAGCCATCCCGACGCACGCCGATCCCGTGTATCCGGATTCTTCCATGATGGTGTGAGCGCGCTCCAACGGGACTCCGAGATCGCCCATCACTTTTTCGATGGTTGACTTGCGCACTTGCGTGAAAATAAAAAGATCGACGTCACCGAGCGCAAACTGGCCGTCCCGCACCAGGCGCCGCGTCAGGCTGGGCCAGCCCTGCTCGTTAATTTCCGGAGGATAGCGCTCGATGAACTGCACTTTCGTTCTGCCCTCGCGAACGGCGGCTTCGCTGGCAGGCTCGGCCGTACCTCCCGCATAAATTCCCCAGTTGCGATTGTAAGAGCCGTCCGCCTGCATCGCAGAGGCAATGAATCCAGCATGATCGGAGGGCTCGAGGACGGCTGCGCATGCGCCATCGCCGTAAAAAAAGATGGCCGGATCGTTTGGGTCGGCCAACCGGTGCATCAGATAAGCTCCTACCACCAGCACGCTTCGCAATGAAGCGTTGGCCGCGATCAAACCAGCGGCTGCGGCGAGCCCCGTAGGGAATGAGGCACACGCGCAACCCACGTCAAACGTTCCGGCATTTCTCGCTCCCAGTTTATGTTGCAGAACCACGGAAGTTGCGGGCGTGATGAAATCCGGAGAATCGGTCCCAAGAATAATTAAATCCACATCTTCGGGCTGGCGGCCTGCGCGCTCCAATGACTGGCGAGCCGCGGCCAAGGCCAAGTCCGACGTTGCCCAACTATCCGGTGCGTACCAGCGTTTCAGTATTCCCGTGGAAGCTTCCAGCTTGTCGATCTTGTCGGGTTCACCCGCGAAACGCGCGCGCAAGAGGTCGTTACTGATTTCGTTCTCGGGCAGATAGCTGCCGGTAGAAATGATGGTGGCATATCGCGGCATAATGAAAATTCTCTCGTTCGCGGAGGAACGCTACAAGGTCAACCCGCCGTCAACCCTAAGCACGGCTCCATTGATGAAATCGGCCTCCTCCGAGGCCAGGAATAAATAGGCATTGGCAACGTCTCGAGGCTCGCCCAGGCGTCGCACCGGAGTCCGCTCGCGCATTCCCTGCAGAACTTTCTCCGGCATTTTCTTCACCATCTCGGTGGCGATGAAGCCCGGGGCCACGGCATTTACGGTAATCCCTTTCGGACCCAACTCGCGGGCCCAAGGTCTTGGTCATCCCGATCAGGCCGGCCTTCGCGGCGGCATAGTTGGTCTGCCCGAAATTTCCCGAGAGCCCCACGATCGACGAAGTGTTGATGATTTTTCCTCTGCCGCGCTCGACCATGTGCGGAGCCACTGCCCTGGTGCAGTGAAACACGCCAGTAAGGTTTACGGCGATCACCTGGTTCCACTGCTCAGAAGTCATCTTCAGCAAGGTAGCGTCGCGGGTGATTCCAGCGTTGTTAATCAGGATGTCGATCACGCCAAATCTTTGAAGTACCGCTCCAACCATAGCTTCCACTTGGAACAGTTGCGACACATCCGCGGACACATAGAAAACGTCCCCGCCCTGCGCCTGCATCGCGGCCATGAATTCCCGGCCCTCCGGCGGCAGGTCGCAAACCGCCACCCGCGCTCCTTCGCGTGCGAAGAGGAGCGCGGCTTCTCGTCCAAGCCCGTTGAGGCCGCCAGTGATGACTGCTACTTTCTCTTGCAGCCGCATCGGCTTCAAAAGCTGTACTCCAGCGCAAACCGGATCATGCGAGGCATTGTGATCGCTCACCCCATTGAAAGTGAAAGCGGATTATACCGTCTGCCAGAGGTCTGAGGCATTACGCCTAAACAACTCATGGCAGAATAGCGCTATGCCCACATCGCAACGCCCGTCCATTCCCGATTTTCTTTACGGAACCGCGTGGAAGGAGGAACGGACCCCGGCACTCGTCGAACTGGCTCTGCGCACAGGTTTTCGCGGCATCGATACCGCCAACCAACGGCGGCATTACTTTGAAGAGGGTGTGGGCCAGGGTTTGGCCGCCGCCTATCGCGCACGGTGGTTGACGCGCCCAGATGTTTTTCTGCAGACGAAATTCACTTACCGCCCCGGCCAGGACCACCGCCTGCCCTACGATCCCGCAGCCAGCCTTTCAGTGCAGGTCGCGCAATCCATGGCCAGTTCACTCGAACATCTCGGCACCGATCATGTCGACTGCTACGTGCTGCACGGCCCATCCTCGGGCTACGACTGGACTGACGCCGACGCCGAGGTCTGGGAAGCGATGACGAAAGAGCGCGACGGCGGACGCACGCTCCTGCTGGGAGTGAGTAATGTTTCCTTGCGGCACTTGGAGCAGATGGCGGCGGCTCACTCCGAGATTCCGGCCTTCGTGCAGAATCGCTGTTACGCGCGCCTTGGCTGGGACCGCGATGTGCGCTTATTCAGTCGCCAAAGAAAAATCATCTACCAGGGATTTTCGCTGCTCACTGCGAATGTGGAGGTGCTGCGTCATCCGGTTGTAAGTGGCCTAGCGGCGCGTCAGAATGCCACTCCAGCGCAGATTATTTTCGCGTTCGCTCGCGCGGTCGGAATGCTGCCCCTCACCGGCACATCTAACCCCGAGCACATGAAACAGGATCTCGCCAGCTCCGCTCTCATACTTTCACCCGAGGCGGTGGAAGCAATTGAAAGTCTGGCCGGATAATTTTGCGCCGCCTACTTCAGTCCCGTGACCACGAACGCCTGCGACAGGGTCACCGAGTACACGTATGCGTATGCGCTCCCGTCCCTGGAAAGCTGAAGGCCTCCAACTCCCTTCACTCCCGCGACTGTTCCTACTCCGAATGTTCTCCACAACTCCATTTTTCCGGTCGCAACATTCACCTTGTAAACCTTCGCGGTCCTCTCGTTCTCTCGGCTGGAGACCGCGTACACCGATCCCCCATCCGGCGACCAGCCCACCACAGTGTAGGCAGAGTCAAGCCCTGGGATTGGACGAATGCCGCCTCCGTCCAGCGGCCAAACTCCCCATTTTCCGTCGGATCCCAACACCGCCGTGCTCCGCCCGTCGGGCGAGAGATGCACACCCGCCACTCCTTCCGGAGTGATGGCCTTCGCGTCGCCACTGCTCAGATCGATCGTGTAATCGCGGGCTCCGTGCCCGGCTTCAATTCCACTCGCCAGCAGCCGTTTGCCGTCCGGAAGCCAGCGCACGGTGTCGTAGGTGATGGCGTCATGCGTAATCGGCTTCGACTCACCGGCTCCCGTCGGCACCAGATTCATCTGTCCGCCCTTCGGAGGTTTCGTGACGGCCCATTTTCCGTCGGGAGAAATAGCCATGGCGTCTCCTTCGCCAATGCGCAAGGGCGGCGATCCATCGGTGTCGCGCAGAAATACGGTGTAGTCCGGCCCGCCTGCATCGCCAGCCTCGGTAAATAAAATCTTGTGTCCATCCTGGCTAATCTCACTCAGCAGCGACCAGCCGAACCACCCCAGTTCCCGCTCTTCTTTTCCCCCCGGACTTATACCTCGAATCCCAACCCGTTGCTGATGGCTGACAGCCAGCACCGTTCCATTCCGAATATCTTCCAGCCACATGCCGCCGGGCACGTTAGTGATCGTCCGGAACTTGCCAGAAAGGGTTACCGCTCGCGGCTCCTCGCCGCTTCCACTGTTCGTCGAAGCAAACCAGACCTCATCGCCAGTGGGAGACCACATGAGTCCTTCGATCGACGACCATCCCGAGGACAGCTTCTTCTCCTTTATTTTTCCATCCGAGGCAATCACTGCTATCGAGCCCTCATCGTCGCCGCTGTTATTCTCATGGTCGGCGAAGGCAACCCACTTGCCGTCGGGCGAAATCTTGGGATGGCTGATCCAGTTGATGCTGTCGAGCAGCACGTTGCCGATGGGATATTCCAAACGCCAGTGACCGTTTTCCGGAACATATCGCACCACAGCCATACCCTCGCCGCTCGGCGCCCAGTCCGCGTCCTGCACGTTTTCCAACACTTCGCGCGGCATTCCTCCACTCAGCGGAACCCGCGCCAGCGTTCCACTTCGCGCGTAGCCCGGAAAAATTACACTTTTCAGTCGAATGGCCAGCTCGCCGTTCCTCGAGACCGCCAGCAGTTCCGCATCCTTCAGCCCTAACTCCCGCGAGCCCGGGTCATCCGCCCGGGCAAGATACAGCTGGCTTTCACCTCCATCCCACGAGGCGCTGTAAACGATACTGCCATCGGGCGTGAAGCGCGCATGTCCGATAAAACCAGCACGAAAGGTGATTTGCTTGTATTCCGCCAGATTAGGCGCACCGGTGCCCCGGCCCACCCACCAGCCTAGCCCCAGCATCGCCAACGCAACGGCCAGGCCAGCCGCAATTCCAGCCAACAATCGACCCCGCCTCCGCGGCGCGGCCACCGCCACCTTTGCCACGCTGATGCCGGAAACGCCAGTGAGATGTTCCAGATCAAACGCAATATCGCTGGCGGAATGAAAACGTTGCTCGGGATTTTTCTCCAGGCAGTGCTGCACGATGCGCTCCAGCGCGGGAGAGACATTGCGATTGGTTTCGCTCAGATCCGCTGGATCTTCTTTCAGGATCGCGCTCATCGTATCGGCTGCAGTGTCGCCGTGGAAGGCACGTTTGCCGGAAATCATCTCGTAAAGAATTGTGCCAAAGCTGAAGATATCGGAGCGCGCATCCACGGTAATACCGCGCACCTGTTCGGGAGACATATAACCGGCGGTTCCCATTACCACGCCCGCTTCCGTGGCGTGCGTCATGGTTGGCAGAGAAGTGGGCGCATGACCATCTCGCGTAAGATCCGGCTGAGTTAATTTGGCCAAGCCAAAATCCAGAATCTTGACGCGTCCATCTTTGGTGAGAAATAAATTGTCGGGCTTCAGATCGCGATGGATGATCCCTTTTTCATGCGCAGCGGCCAGTCCATGCGCGATCTGGAGGGCGTAGTCTAAAGTCTTGCGCACGGGAATCGCCCCGTTGCGCAGGCGATCCCGCAGAGTTTCTCCCTCCAGCAATTCGGACACGACATAAGGAGAGCCTTGATGCGTTCCAATATCGAATACCGCGAGGATGTTGGGATGGTTCAGAGCGGCAGTAGCGAGCGCTTCTTGCTCGAAGCGACGCAAGCGATCGGCGTCCAGAGAGAGCGCTTGCGGCAACACTTTGACGGCCACGTCGCGCTTCAGGCGAGAGTCGCGGGCGCGATACACCTCGCCCATGCCTCCCGCGCCCAGTAGACTGACGATTTCGTAAGGCCCAAGTTTCGTGCCGGATGTCAGATTCATCGGTGCGCGGATTATAAACCACCAGCGAATCGCACCAGCTATTGCGAAAGATTCAGTAGTGCTAAGGCATCGTCGGTTGTGAAAAATCTTGCTCCGAGATCCTGAAGTTCGGCCACGGTCCGCTCGCCATCTTCCGCTCTCAGAGTTTCGATTGCGTCCTGAACGACGGAGACACGGCGGCCACGATCGAGCAACCCCTTGGCCGCTAGTCGAACGCAGTACTCTGTGACCACACCAAAGACCACGAATTCAACGTCGTCCCCAAATTGGCGCAATACTTTTTCGATGTGCCGGCTCTCAAAAATATCGAGCGTTTGTTTTTCCAGAAGGACTTGCTGGTATTTCGATAAATCTCGTGGAACCGTTGCTGCGGCCTCGTTCGGCACGGTGACAACTTTATCCGTCAACGCTTCTGGAACGAACGTCGCGCCTGCCGTGCCTTTGATACAGTGTGGCGGAAACGTCTGGAACTCAGGATCGTCCTGCGTGTGGTAACAACCATGCGAGATGAGAAAGACGCGCCCTTGGCGCGCTGCATCCGTGAGCCTTCGAATATTCGGCAATAACCGCTCCGCACCCGGCACGTAGAGCTTGCCGCCGGGCAGCATGAAATCCGCCTGCGTGTCGACTTCCCAGAAAACAACAGCGCGAGAGATCATCTCAGTTCCTCACAGCACGCGCCAACTTTGCATCACGACGATCTCCGCCTAGCGTCAGTTCGCACAAACCTTCGACAAATTCGGCAGTCAAACTATCATGGCGAATCAGGAATCGCATGTAGATGGGACCGTAGAGCGAATCGAGAAGCAAATCCATGTCGACATTTTTCCGCAGCTGTCCCCGCCGGATTCCGCGACGAAGAGTGGCGTAGGCCTCCTGACGTCGTGGTTTCATGAAACGCTCGCGGAAGGCTGCAATCAGGCTGCGATCGCTCTGTCCGGCGCCCAGCATGGCGGAGACGATACGCCCACGACGGCCGCGCAGGATCTTCACCAACTGGCGCATCTGTTGGCTCATGTCGGTGCGGACCGAGCCGGTATCGGGGAAGTGCAGTTTGCTGGTGGTACTGCTGGCGAACGCGTCTGCGATGAGAGCGGCCTTATCCGGCCACCAGCGGTAAACCGTTGCCTTGCCAACGTTGGCATGGGCGGCAACGGCCTCAATGGTCAATTCTGAGAAGCCTCTTTTCGCCAGCAGTTTTAGCGTGCTGTGCAGGATCGACAGTCGGGCCTCTTCACTCCGAGGCCGCCCGGGCGGGCGTTTACGGCCGTTTCCGTCGCCATTGCTATGAGCTGAAGGCTTCTGGCGCATATGTCTACCCTAACATATAATCAGGTCTACGCATTAGAATCCAATACGGGCAGTATCGAATCTAAAATAAAATTGACGGGTGGGCTTCGCGCATCTCGCAGGCTACCCTCTCTGTTTCGTTTGAACTCTGGGTGGTGCCTAAGCCATGTGGATTGTAGCGTTAGCTCTCAGACGTCCCTACACGTTTATCGTGATGGCGCTCGTGATTATTATTCTGACGCCGATCACGATCTTGCGGACGGCCACCGATATTTTCCCAAATATCGACATTCCGGTGGTGTCGGTGGTTTGGTTCTATACCGGCATGTCGCCGCAAGACATGGCCGACCGCATCGTCGCTAACTCCGAACGCGGCATCACCACCACCGTCAATGACATCGAGCATATGGAATCTCAGTCCGTCTACGGACTGGGCGTAATCAAGGTTTTCTTTCGCCCTGGCACAAATGTACAAGGGGCCATTGCGCAAATTACGGCGATCGCGCAGACCACCGTGCGCGGGCTGCCGCCGGGCACTACGCCGCCGCTGATCATTTCCTATAGCGCCTCGACTACGCCCATCATTCAGCTTGGACTGAGCAGCAAAACCCTTCCCGAGCAGCAACTCTTCGATCTTGGCCAGAATTTCCTGCGCAACTATCTCGCGACCGTGCCCGGCGCCGCTACGCCGTATCCCTACGGCGGCAAAATTCGGCAGATCCAGGTGGACTTGGATTTACCGAAGCTCCAGGCGTACGGACTCGAGCCGAATGACATTGTCAATGCGGTCAATGCGCAAAACATTATCCTCCCCAGCGGCACCATCAAGATGGGCTCGCTGGAATACAACGTAGAGATGAACGGAACCCCGCAGACCATCGCGGAATTGAACGACCTTCCCGTTAAGACCACCAATGGTTCCACGCTTTATATGCGCGATGTTGCCCACATACGTGACGGGTTCGCACCCCAAACCAACATCGTGCGCGCGGACGGGACCCGCGGCGCGCTCATGTCGATTTATAAGAACGGCAACGCGTCCACCCTGCAAATTGTCGCCGGCGTGAAGAAGATTGTTGAGCAGGCGGCGCAGGCGCTGCCCCCGGCGCTGAAGATCACCGCGCTGTTTGACCAGTCTTTGTTTGTGCGCGCTTCGATCAATGGCGTGTTGCGCGAGGGGCTCATAGCAGCGGCACTCACCGCCGTCATGATCCTCATTTTCCTTGGCGACTGGCGTCCCACAATCGTCATTTCCATTTCCATTCCGCTCTCCATTTTTGTTTCGATCATCCTTCTGGGAGCGATCGGCCAGACAATCAACATCATGACGTTGGGAGGATTGGCACTGGCCGTCGGTATTCTGGTCGACGATGCCACGGTGGAAATCGAAAACATTGAGCGCAATCTGGCGATGGGCAAGGAGATGAAGCAGGCTATCCTTGACGGCGCGCAGCAGATCGCCGTGCCTGCCTTTGTCTCCACGCTCAGCATTTGCATTGTGTTCGTGCCCATGTTCTTTCTGACGGGCGTAGCAAAATTTCTGTTTGTGCCGCTGGCTGAGGCTGTGAGCTTCGCCATGCTGGCCAGCTATCTGCTATCCCGAACCCTCATTCCCACGCTGGTCATGTACATCATGCGCGGGCATGAGCATCGCGCCGAGGCGCCCAAGTCGTTCCTGGGCCGCTTTCAACGCGGCTTCGAACGCAAGTTCGAAGACTTTCGGCAGGGCTACGAGGCCTTGCTGGAAACCACCCTCGAGCACCGTGGCATCTTCGTGGCTTGCTTTCTGGCTTTCTGCCTGCTATCGCTGGGACTGTTTTTTTTCCTGGGAGAAGACTTCTTCCCGCAAGTCGATGCCGGCTTGTTACGCCTGCACGTGCGGGCTCGTCCTGGCTTGCGCGTGGAAGAAACTGCCCGGCTCTGCGATCAGATTGAGGCCGTGCTGCGCCAGGAGATTCCTAAGGGCCAACTGCAGACCACCCTCGATAACATCGGCTTGCCCAACTCCGGCATCAACCAGTCTTACAGCTCCAATGGAACGATCGGCAGCAGCGATGCGGAGATCCTGATCGCGCTCGACCCCGAGCACCATCCCCCCACCGCGGACCTTACCCGGCATCTGCGCGAAGTGCTGCCGCGGCGCTTTCCTGGGGTGGAGTTCTTTTTCCAGCCAGCCGACATCGTCACGCAGATTCTGAATTTCGGTTTGCCCGCGCCCATCGACGTGCAGATCATCGGCACCGACATGCAAACCAGTTATCAGATTGCGCAGCAAATCGCCAACAAGATGCGGCATATTCCCGGTACCGCCGATGTACACGTGCAACAACTGCTTTCCTTGCCCACGCTGCACATGGACATTGAGCGCACGCGAGTGACGCAAGTTGGGCTTACCGCCCGTGAGGTGGCGCAGAGCGCATTGGTTTCGCTGAGCGGCAGCTTCCAAACCGCGCCGAACTTCTGGCTCAACCCGAAAAACGAAGTCACTTATCAGGTCGCCGTGCAATCGCCGCAGTATCGCATGACCAATATGCAAGACTTGCTGGACATTCCCGTGATTTCGCAGCAAGGCCCGCAGCTCATGGGAAATCTGGTGCAGCTGTCGCCGGTGGTGCGCGCCGCTACGGTGAACCACTGGAACGTGGCGCCCGTGATCGATGTTTACGCCAGCACCCAGGATCGAGATCTGGGTGCCGTGGCTGCGGACACAGATAGAATACTCAAGACCTTCGACGGCCATCTGCCGCGCGGCACTCACATCGTGGTTCGCGGCCAGGTCGCCACCATGCGCTCTTCGTTTTTCGGCTTAGGCGTGGGCCTGGTGGGCGCGATTCTTCTGGTTTATCTGCTGATTGTGATCAACTTTCAGTCCTGGCTTGATCCCTTCATCATCATCGCCGCTTTGCCGGGGGCGCTGGCGGGGATATGCTGGTTCCTGCTGTTGACGCGCACCACACTGAGTGTGCCATCGCTCACCGGCGCAGTCATGTGCATGGGCGTCGCCACCGCCAACTCCATCCTGATGGTAAGTTTCGCGCGGGAACAGTTGGACGAAGGGATTCCCGCGATGCAGGCGGCCGTTGCTGCCGGATACACACGTGTGCGTCCCGTGCTGATGACTGCACTGGCAATGATTATCGGCATGGTCCCGATGGCCCTTGGTTTCGGGGAAGGCGGCGAGCAGAACGCGCCGCTGGGCCGGGCCGTCATTGGCGGTTTGCTGTTTGCCACGGTGGCGACATTATTTTTTGTGCCTAGTGTGTTCGCCATCTTCCATGGCCGCCGGGAAGCCAAACGGGCGCGAGCGCAACAAAAGCAAGAATAAAAATTAAGAATTTAAAATAAAGATCATTTCTGAGAATCGCGGTCGATCTGAGCGGAGTCAACTGAGTGGAGTCAAGAATGATTGAAAAGAACGATGTTGAAGAATTGCCGGACGAGCAGCGGTCCGAACGGCCTTCCAGTGCTCAACCGCCACGGCAGAGTCAGAACGAAGAGCATCACGCTCTCGGTGTCCAGGCCCAGCGTGACGAGGAGATCGAAGCGATCCGTCAGCATTCCAAGCACCAGCCGCCGGCCATCCAAAGGCCCCCGCAGCTTCCGCCGGCGCCGCCACGCAAGGCTTTGACCATCGTTGCGGTCATGCTGCTGGTACTTCTGGTCGCAGGAGGGATTACGTTGTTGGCGCGCGCAAGCCACGAGCGAGCTCTGGCTAAGGAAACCGAGATCGAGACGGTGCCCACCGTCGCCGTGGTGAATCCGCTGCCAGAAAAGCCGGATGAAGACCTGGTTCTGCCTGGATCTCTCCTGGCGTATGAGGAGTCTCCCATTTACGCGCGTACTAACGGCTACCTCGTGAAGTGGTACAAGGACATTGGCAGCCGGGTAACAAAAGGCGAGTTGCTGGCAAAGATCGACACTCCGGAAGTGGACCAGGAGTTGAACCAGTCACGGGCCGCGCGCCAGCAAATTGTCGCACAGATGGAAATTGCGAAGATCACCGCCGACCGCTGGGCAAACCTTCTCAAGACTGACTCCGTCTCCGCCCAGGAAGCCGATCAGAATGCAAGCGGATACAAGCAGGCCCAAGCCAACCTGTCGGCTGCCGACGCTAACGTGCGCCGCCTCGAACAGCTGGAAGGATTCAAAGATGTCTATGCGCCCTTCACCGGCGTGCTCACCAAACGCACGGTCGATCCCGGCGCGCTTATCAACGCCGGAGCTCAGGCCGCGGGCCGCGAACTATTTGACATCGCCCGCGTCGATCCACTGCGCGTTTATACCAGCGTGCCGCAGGCTTACGCTCCATTCATAAAAGTCGGCGCCAAGACTTTTGTCACTCTCCAGGAATTTCCGGGGCAGAAGTTTGTGGCCACAGTGGCGCGCACGGCCGAGGCCATTGACACGAACACTCGCACTCTACTGACGGAAGTCGATGTACCCAACAAAGAGGGTCGTTTGTTGCCGGGCTCGTTTGGGGAGGTGCACTTTGCCGTCGGGTCCAACGTGAACAAGGTGACAGTTCCCGTGAATACCATGCTGTTCCGCGCCCAAGGTGCGCAAGTGGCAGTCGTCGGTACAGACAACAAAATTCAATTGCGCCCCATCAACATCGGACGCGACTACGGCACTACCTTGGAAATTCTCGGCGGTGTCGATCCCTCGGAGAAGATCGTCGTGAACCCGTCGGATTCTCTTGAAGAGGGGCAGCAGGTCAACGTAGCGCAGCCTCAACCCGGCCAGCAGAAGGGCGGCGCATCGTGAGGCCAGGCGCGCTCTCGATCATGCTCGCACTTCTGGCGCTTGCCGCTGGCTGCACCGTCGGTCCGCGGTACAGCCGTCCTGCGGCTCCCGCGCCAGCGCCGGATGCATGGAAAACGCAACCCCCGTGGGAACAGGCCGCGCCTCAGGACTCAATTCCGAAAGGTGAATGGTGGAAAGTCTTCAACGACGCCGAACTCAACGCCTACGAACAACAATTGTTGCAGGCCAACCAATCGCTGGAAGCTGCCCGTGACCGCTTGAATCAGGCGCGCTCGCTGGCGCGGGTTGCGACCTCCGGCCTGTTCCCGCAGCTATCCACCGATCCCTCCGCCGTGCGCCAGCGTGGTTCCGGCAATCGACCCCTGAACGGCGAGCAGCCAGTCGTTATCAATGGCGTCACACAGGCGCTTCCACCGTATACCGAGAGTGTTTATACCATTCCATTCAACATCAACTATGAGGTCGATGTCTTCGGACGCGCTCGGCGCAATGTGGAAGCGGCGAATGCCACGCTCCAATCCACCGCCGCTGATCTTCAGAACGCCCAACTCGTGCTGACCGCGGAACTCGCTGCCGACTACTTTTCTTTGCGGGAGTTGGACGCCGAGTTCAATGTGGTGCAGGAGTCTGTAGGCTACCAGCGCAAGGGCTTGGATCTGGTAAACCGGCAGCACGCAGGTGGCATCGTCAGCGGACTCGAAGTTGCCCAGCAAGCTGCCCTTCTCGATGCGACCGTATCCCAGCTCGCTTTGGTGCAGGAGTCACGATACCAGTATGAGCATGCCATAGCGGTATTGATAGGACAGCCGGCGTCGAACATCAGTGTGCGCGTGGCGCCGCTGCAAGCTATGCCTCCGCCCGTCCCGCTGGGCGTGCCCTCTGACATGTTGCAGCGTCGCCCGGATGTCTCCTCGGCCGAGCGGCAGATGGCTTATCAGAACGCGCAGGTCGGTATCGCACGCACCGCGTTCTATCCGCAAATCACTCTTAGTGGTTCCGGAGGTTGGCAAAGTACGCAACTCGCACCGCTGTTAAACGCGCCCAGCCTCTTCTGGTCGCTGGGCGTTGACGCTTTGGAGCCTATTTTCGAAGGTGGAAGAAACCGCGCCAACCTGGCGGCCGCGCGTGCCGCCTACGATCAGTCTGTAGCGAATTATCGCCAGTCCGTGCTGACCGCCTTCCAGCAGGTGGAAGACGGCATCAGCAATCTGAGCACGCTTTCGCAGGCCCTTACCACGCAGCATGCCGCCGTCGAGGATGCCCGCCGCGAACTCACCATCGCCAACAATCGTTATATCGGCGGCGCCACCGACTATCTCAATGTCATTACCGCCCAGACTACTCTGCTCACCAGCCAGCGGCTGGAGACGCAGTTGCTCGGTCAGCAGATGGTCAGCTCTGTCTATCTGGTGAAAGCTCTCGGCGGGGGCTGGGACGCCAGCGAAATCAAAGACCAGCAGGTTCATCCCAAGGCTATTCAGATCTTGCAGCCATAAGCTCGTCAGACACGCCAAGGTTGACAAACGCCGCCCGCAAGCCTAACATAGAAATGGAGTTATTTATATCTTCTCATTCCTTCACACCTTAAAAGTTAAGTCAGCAGAAGTAAGTCAGCCCTCTTAAGTTATTTTTTACACACGGCGCGTCACTGAGGGAACTGCGCTCTGTGGCTGTTATCAAGGATGTGTACCTCATCCATATCGCTTGTTCCTGCACCTGTCCTGAACCAAAAGGGAGCCCATGAAAAATACGAAGTTTCTCGTGAAAGTGAATCGCGGCGGTGCGCGCGCCGCCGAATACGTCCTGCGGATTGATCGAACGCCTATTCAGACCACAACCAACAAGAAACTCGCCCTGGCTATGGGAAGATTCACTGCGGAAGACGCGGTCAAATTGATGCAGAATTCCCGTTGTACCCCGGAACTGATATCGGTTTTCTGCTAAAGCAACGTCTGTTCTTAACTATCTGAGCCCCCGGACTAGCCCATCTAGCTCCGGGTGTGGCGTTCGCTGTTGGGCTTGGAACCGCTTAGAGCGAAGAAGAGGATGTACAGATAGCAAAGCGTCGCCACGATCAAGGCATAGTGAATACCTTGCCCATAGATCACCCCGCCGTAAGACTTGGCATTGATCAGATCGGCAGTCTTTCCTACGATCCACGGAATTGCCGCACCCCCCACAATCGCCATGATCATGACCCCCGAACCGTCGCCCGTAAGCGGGCCAAGTTCGGCTACTCCCAGAGTAAAGATGCTGGGGAACATGATCGAGTTGAAGAACCCCACCAACAGGATCGACCACATCGCCACCGGACCGTTGCTGAGCACAGAAATGATTACCAGCAGCCCCGCCATTACCGCGCAAAATCCTAACACCGGCCTGGTCTTAACCTTTTGCAGGACGGCCGATCCTATGAACCGGCCCACCATCGCTCCGCCCCAATATACGGATATGTACTTGGTCGCAGTCCGCAACGCTTCCTGATAACGCAGCATGGCATCGGGGTTTGTCGAGGCCGAGACAAAGTGCCCGATATTATCGAGTGCGAGATAGTTTGCGATCGAACTGCCAATAGCGACTTCTCCCCCTACATACACAAAGATCGCACCCGCGCCGAAGATCAGGTTGGGATGCCGCCAGAGTGAGTCGCTGACCTTCTCGCCAATATGATGCTGCGCCGATTCGATCTTCGGAAGTTTGAAGCTTCCAATTAACACGGCAAGCAAAGCCAGGGCAACGGCAAGAAAAACGTAAGGCTTAATAACGGAAGCAGCCTGCTCCACGGGGCCGACCGCCGCCACGGCCGCAGCGCTTAAGATGAAGAGCCCACCGACCCATGGGGCGATTGTTGTTCCCAGCGAATTGAAAGCTTGAGTAAGATTCAGCCGACTGGAAGCGGTCCGGGCCGGCCCCAGAACCGTGACGTACGGATTGGCCGCAACCTGCAAGAGAGTGATTCCCGCTGCGAGCACAATCAGCGCGGTCAGAAACAATCCGAACGAGGGGACTTTTGCGGCAGGGACAAACAAAAAAGCCCCAGTGCCCATCGTGAGCAGCCCCACCACCATTGCCTTTTGATAGCCCAGCCAATCGATGACCTTTGCCGAAGGAATGGAAAACACGAAGTATGACGAGAAGAATGCGGTCTGTACCAGCATGCTGACCGCCAGCTTCAAATTAAAAACATGCTGGAAGTGAGGAATCAACACGTCATTCAGCGACGTAAGGGCTCCCCACATGAAAAATAACGTAGTCACCACGGCCAGCGGACCTGTATAGGACGATGACGAATCAGGAGAAACTGCGGCAGAACGGCTCGGTGGCGCGATTGACATAGGTATAGTTTCCGCTGGGAATCATAGCATTGGCAGCGGTATCCGTGGATTTCTTATGCCGGAAATTCGACGATGACTGATTAATCGATGACCGATAATCGATAATCTCTGGATGGCCGGCGCTGCCCGCCCTGTTTGCCGGTCAAACCTGCAACTTCACCAGCCAGTTTGCCGGCTCGGGAAGGATGGCGAAGGTGGGAAGTTTGCCGCGCACCATGGCGACTTCATCGCAGCAGTGATACCTGGGACAGACGTGGCAATCTTTGTAAATCTTGTCGGGAAGGTCTTCCCGCTGGGCAATCTGAAATCCCTGCCGCGCAAAAAACTCCGGCGCCCGCGTGAACAAACAAATGCAATCCACCCGATGCCGTTTGGCTTCGCTCATCAAAGCCTTCATCAGCCGGCTGCCCCCGCCGTGACCTTGCGCCCGCGGCCCCACGGTGATCGAACGAATCTCGGCCAAGTGTGTGCCATAAAGGTGCAGCGCGCCGCAGCCGATGATGCGGCCTTCGTGTTCCAGCACCACGAAGTCTCTTACGTTCTCGCAAATCTCCGCCAGCGTGCGCGGCAGCAAAGTACCGTCGCCCGAATAGGCAGAGATCAGCTCGTGAATGTGTTCGGCATCCGGCAAAATGGCTTTACGCGTGCGCATGGAAATTGACCTCCTCGCGCAAGGCTTCGACTTTCTTTCTCGCCGCCGCAATCCCCTGCTTCACTCGCGCTGGCGCCGTTCCTCCAACCACATCGTGAATCGCCAGCACCGCAGCCGGTTTCAGGCAGTCGTAAAAGCCTTCATCGAATGCAGGATGCAAAGCCCGCAACTCCTCAATCCCAAGATCCCGCAACTCACAATTCTTTTCCAGACAAAGCTTCACCGCCTTGCCAATCTGCTCATGCGCCAGCCGCGAAGGCACGCCGCGGCCGACTAGATACGTCGCGCCCGCCCACGCATTCATAAATCCCGATTGCGCGGCTTCGTTCATGCGCGGATAATCGAACTCCACCGTCTTCATAAACCCGGCGACCAACGGCAACAAGCCGAGTACCGTATCCGCCGCATCAAAAAGCGGCTCTTGCGTTTCCTGCAAGTCCTTGTTGTAAGCCAAAGGCAAACCCTTCAATGTCATCATGAGTGCGGTCGCGTTTCCGATAATGCGGCCCGTCTTGCCCCGCACCAATTCCAGCAGATCGGGATTTTTCTTCTGCGGCATGGCGCTACTGCCCGTGGAATAAGCCTCCGGCAACTGCACGAATCCAAACTCCTGCGTGGAAAAAATAATCGTCTCTTCCGCCCACCGGCTCAAGTGCAGGCTCAATAGAGAAAGCACATTGGCAAACTCAAGAATGAAATCGCGATCGCTGGTAGCGTCCATGCTGTTCGCCGTCGGACCAGCGAACGCGAGTTCCTCCGCCATGAAATTACGATCAAGCGGCAGAGTCGCCCCGGCCACAGCTCCCGATCCCAGCGGACACAAATTCAGCCGCTTGCGGCAATCCGCAAGCCGTTCCGCATCCCGCAAAAACATCTCGACGTAAGCCAGCAGCCAGTGCGCCACCAACACCGGCTCCGCGTGCTGCAAATGCGTGTAAGCTGGCATGGCCGCGCTGCCCGCTTGCTCGGCGCGATCGGTGAAAGCTCCGCAGACTTCGGCCAACGATTTCCGCAACTCATCGATCGCCGCACGCACATAGAGTCGCAGATCGGTGGCGATTTGCTCGTTCCGGCTGCGGCCGCTATGCAGCTTGTATCCCAGCTCGCCGATTCGCACTACCAGCTGCTTCTCGACAAAGTGATGCACATCCTCGGCTTCGTCGTCGACAACTTCCGTGGGGTGCCCCATGTCTCGCGTCTTTTGCGAGACGTGGGGAAACGTCTCCCCAATCTGCTGCAGCCCTTCCAGAATGCTGATGAGTTCATCCGCGGACAGAACCCCGACATTTTTCAAAGCACGAGCGTGCGCTCCACTCGCCGCCAACTCGTAACTCAGCAGCCGGCGGTCGAAGTCGAACGACCGCTGCCAGCGTTCGAATTGCGGGTCCAGCGGTTGCCGGAATCGCCCCGACCACATCTTCATCGTGCAACCTCCACGCGAGCCCGCGCGCGCGTGCGCGAAGGCAATCCCAGGATCCGAATAAATCCCGCCGCGTCTTTCTGGTCGTAACTGTCGCCCATCGTGAATGACGAGAGGTCGGTGCGATAGAGCGAGTGCTCCGACTGCCGGCTCACGATTGAAACGTTTCCCTTGTATAAAGAAAGCGTCACGCTGCCCGTCATCTCCGTCTGTGTGCTGGCGACGAAAGCGTCCAGAGCCTCGCGCAGCGGCGTAAACCACAATCCGAAATAGACCAACTCTGCGTACTTCAGCGCCACGCCTTGTTTGAAGTGTGCTACCTCGCGCTCTAAACACAGCGCTTCCAGTTCGCGATGCGCCGCAATCAGCAACGTTCCGCCAGGCGTTTCATAACAACCGCGCGACTTCATTCCAACAAAACGGTTCTCCACCAAATCCACACGGCCAATTGCATTCCGCGATCCAATCTCGTTCAACAATTCGACCAGTGACACCGGATCAAGCTTCATCCCATCTACGCTGACAGGATTCCCCTTTTCGAATCCAATCGTCACCTGCTCGTCCTTGTCAGGCGCGTCTTGCGGCGACCGGGTCATCTGCCAGGTTGTCGCCAACGGCGCATTCGCGGCATCTTCCAGTTCGCCCCCTTCATGACTGAGGTGCCACAGATTGCGGTCGCGGCTATGAATCTTTTCGCGGCTGGCCGCCACCGGAATCCCATGCTGCTCGGCGTAATCCAGGCAATCCTCACGCGATTTCAATATCCACTCCCGCCACGGCGCAACCACCTTAAGCTCCGGCGCCAGAGCCTGATACGTCAATTCAAAACGGACCTGGTCGTTTCCCTTTCCCGTGCAGCCGTGCGCCACCGCCGTCGCTCCTTCGCGCAGGGCGACTTCCACCTGATGTTTCGCAATCACCGGGCGCGCGAGCGACGTACCCAGCAAATACTTGTGCTCGTACACCGCGCCCGCTCGCAGCGCGGGAAAAACATATCCCGTCAAAAACTCTTCGCGGAGATCCTCCACGATCACCTTGCTCGCGCCCGTGGCATAAGCCTTCTCCACCACCGCATCGATGTCGTCACCCTGGCCCACGTCGCCCACCATCGCAATGACGTTGTAAGAATAATTTTCCTTAAGCCACGGAATGATGATGGAAGTATCGAGTCCGCCCGAGTAGGCAAGAACAATTTTTTCAGGCATGAGCCCTCCTCGCGGGCAGGCGATCGCCGCCGCCCAGCAGTAAGTAAAGAATCGCTTTCTGTACGTGCAGGCGGTTTTCCGCCTGCTCGAAAATCAAAGACCGTTCCGAATCCATTACGTCATCCGTCACTTCCAAACCGCGGTGCGCTGGAAGGCAATGCATGAACACCGCATGGGGCGCGGCTTCCGCCATCAGTTCCGCATTCACTTGATAGGGCGGGAAAATCCGGGCGCGCTCGGCCTCTTCTTTTTCCTGCCCCATGCTTACCCACGCATCCGTATAAACCGCATCGGCTCCCTTCACCGCCCCATGCGGATCGTTCAGCAGAAGAATTTCAGCACCGGTTTCATCCGCGATTTCACGCGCATCCGCGACAATCTGAGGATCAGGCGCATAACCCGGCGGCGCTGCAACCCGGATCGATGACCCTAAACACGCGCAGGTGAGCAGCAACGAGTGCGCCACATTGTTTCCATCTCCGACATACGCGATAGAACGATTCTTCATGTCACCGAAGCGCTCCAGCAAAGTCAGATAATCCGCCAGGGCCTGGCAGGGATGCTCCAGGTCGCTGAGCGCGTTAATCACCGGCACGCAGGCGTGCTTCGCCATGCCCTCGATGGTCTGTTGCGAGAACGTGCGCAGCACAATCAAATCCACCCAGCGCTCCAGGTTATGCGCCACATCGCTCAATGTCTCGCGGGCATCGAGCCGTTCGTGGGTTTGGTCGACGAACATCGCCGTCCCTCCCAAACCCACCATCCCAGCCTCGAACGTCAATCGGGTGCGCAAAGATGGCTTCTCAAAGAACATCACCATCTGCCGCCCGATCAGCGCCTTGCGAAAATCAGCCGGACGCGCCTTCATGATTCCGGCCAGATTCAAAACCGCATCCACACCAGCCGGCCCCAGATCGCGAGTCGAGACCAGATCCGGACACCAGAACACTTGCGGCGCTCGCGCTGGCGCAGCCGCGGTTCTGTCCTGCACATGACTATTCACTTTCGACTCCTTCTTCTGTGTTCGAGAATCCGCCCGCTGAAATCCATAGCGAGTTGTCACTGATGAACTCATGAATACGTAACCTCCGTACCGCACGAAAGCTTGGTCAGATAAAACTGCGGCAACATTTCCACCTCCGCCGCCGGCAGGATTCTCACTCGCCCCACCCCTTGTCTCAGCGCCAGCCCGCAAGCCAGCAGCTTCGGCAACATTCCTTCACTGATTATCGAATTGGCGGCCAATTCGGCTGCCTGCTTCGTGCTCAGCCAGGGCATAACGCTGCCCGTTGCATCTCTTACTCCGGGCACGTCGGTGAGAAATATCAGCGTGTCCGCGTGGCATGCCGCCGCGCAGGATGCCGCCATCTCATCCGCATTCACGTTGTAGTATTCGCCGTCGGCTCCGAGTGCCAGCGAAGCCATCACCGGGATTCCTCCTTGCTGCCATAACGCCTCGATCCAGCACGGCTCCGCGAAACATATCTCGCCCACAAACCCCAGGTCCCGACCGTGAACAAACTTTTTCCGCGCGCGGAACGTCATCCCGTCGCCACCGCAGAATCCGATCGCCGGCATGCTCGCGGCCTGAATTGCTGCCACTAACTTCTTGTTGACGATTCCACCCAGCACCATCAGCGCCGTATCCCGCGTCTCCGCATCGGTGACGCGCAGCCCATCCACAAATTCGCTTTTCTTCCCCAAGCGCTCGAGCATGCGCGTCAGTGCCCCACCGCCACCATGCACCACGGCAACGCGATGCCCGTCCTGCGCCAACTCCGCAATCGACTGCGCGCACTTGCGCAGCGTTGCCGCATCGTCGATCGCCGCGCCGCCAATCTTCACCACAATGGTCACTGCAAACCCTCCCGCTCTTCCCAGCCATACATCAGATTCATGTTCTGCACCGCCTGTCCCGCCGCGCCTTTCAGAAGGTTGTCCACGCAAGAAACCAGCACCAGGCGCCGCCCATCCCCCGCCAGACAAAATCCCAGGTCGCAATAATTTGTGTGCAAAGAAAACTGCAGTTGCGGCAGCTGCGGCGTCGCAAAGATTCGCACCCAATGTCTGTCCGCATAAAAATCACGCAGACAAGATTCCACTTCCGCCGGTTTCATCGGACGCTTCAGCTGTGCGTAGATGGTCGACAAAATCCCGCGCGGAATCGGCAACAGATGCGGCGTGAAAGTCAGTTCCGTATCGTCCAACCCTAACTGCTCCACCATTTCTCCCAGATGCCGGTGATTGAACACTGCGTAAGCCGAAAAATTATCCGCCACCGAGACGAAATGAGTGCGTGAAGTCGCCGCCTTGCCCGCTCCAGATACTCCGGATTTCGAATCGGAAATGATTCCGCGCTCCCGATCGATGAGATCAGACTTGAGCAGCGGCGCCAAAGCCAGAATCACCGAGGTCGCATAACAACCTGGATTCGCCACCAGCTGCGCCTGCGCAATGCAATCTCCGTTCAACTCCGGCAGTCCATACACCGCTTTCTCCGTCAACTCGGCAGCCGTGACCGCCTCTGCATCCTGAAACGAATAGATGGCGCGATGCTGCTCTTGCTTCAGCCGCCACGCGCCGCTCAGGTCGATCACCCGCAGTCCCTGCGCAATGGCCTCGGGCACAAGCGACCGCGACGCCTCATGCGGCGTAGCCAAAAAAAGTAATTCCACGCCCTGACGCTTCAACTCCGGCCATGACAGCGCTCGCAGCGGATACCCTCCGTTGCCCGACAGCTCGGGAAATATCTCCGCCAAATCTGCCGGGCCTTCCCGGTCCCCTTCGCGCCGCAGCAACACTGGCTTCTCCAGCCGCGGATGCCGCTCGAGAATGCGCGTCAGTTCCAGCCCTGAATATCCGCTGGCTCCGAGCAGCGCGCTTTTGATCTTCGCCGTCATCAGCCGAGCATCTCCTCAATCCGTAGTGCCACCTTCTTGGCAGCGTCTTTGTCCGGACAAATAATCAGGATGGTGTCGTCACCGGCAATCGTTCCCACCATCTCCTCCCACTCTTGTTCATCCAGCGCGGCCGCCACCGGCTGCGCGCTGCCCACAATCGTTTTCAGCACCAGCAAATTCTGCGCCGGACGCACATCCAGCACGAACTCACGAACCAAACGCTGCACCGGAGGCAGAGCCAGCCCGGAGGACCCGTCCCCTTGCGGCAAGGTGTAACCCCCGGCGGTCTTGCTCAAATTCAGATCCCGAATATCCCGCGACAGCGTTGCCTGCCCCACCTTGAACCCCCGCTTGCGCAAGGCCTTCTGTAGATCTTCCTGGCTGGCCACCGGCCCCTGCCTCAACGCTTCCAAAACCGCTCTCTGGCGCAGCATTTTATTCATGATGAATATTTATTCATCGTATTGAATAAATATTCTCCTATCTTACAGGCCTGATCCTCCCTGTCAAGGGAAAATACCCCGGCTCTTACACTTTCAGTTACCCGGCGGATGAGGATGATCTGTACTACGGACGGGATCCGTCCTCTCAGATTGAAAGGTGCAATGTGCCCTCAAATCCTTGCTAGACTACTCGCGGTTCGAAAGCCGCGAGATGGAGTCATTCGAGAATGAGCAAGCCGCCTACCTTGGTTGCCGAGTTGATTGCCGAGTTCCTCGGAACCTTCGTCCTGATCCTCTTCGGCACTGGCGTGGTCGCCATGGTCGTTCTGTTTCCCGCAAATACTCCGGCCGCCACGGTTCACGGCGGCTACACCAATATCACCCTGGGCTGGGGATTGGCGGTGACCATGGGAATCTACGTTGCCGGAAAAGTTTCCGGCGGCCATCTCAACCCTGCCGTCACGCTTACGCTCGCAGTATTCCGTGGCTTTCCCTGGCGCAAGGTTGTACCTTATTCCATCGCGCAAACTGCAGGGGCATTCCTCGCCGCGGCGCTGACCTACCGAAACTACCTGCCCGCGTTCCGCCAGGTCGATCCTCAACTGGAAAAAACGGCGGGCGTGTTTACCACCTTCCCCGCGTTTCCGGAGTGGCCTCAAGCCGGATTTCTCGACCAGGTCATCGGCACCGCTCTTCTGCTGCTACTCGTGCTGGCCATCACAGACGAACTCAACGTCCCTCCCGGAGCCAATCTCGCGCCTCTGATGATCGGCCTGGTCGTCGTGGCCATTGGCATGAGCTTCGGCGGCATGCACGGGTATCCCATTAATCCTGCGCGCGACTTTGGCCCACGCCTTTTCACTGCCCTCGCTGGATTCAAGAACAACGGCCTCACTGACGGACGTCGTGTTTGGTGGGTGCCAGTAGTTGCGCCGCTGCTCGGTGGACTCGTCGGCGCTGCACTCTACGATTTCGGCATTCGAAGATTTCTCCGGGCGTCTCAGTCTTCATCTTGATTTGACAGTCGCCAGAAAACAGGAGGCCTCTTGCGCTACATCCTCTCTCTCGATCAGGGCACCACCAGTTCTCGCGCCCTCTTGTTCGATCACGAAGGCCGCGTCCACTCCGTGGCCCAGCGCGAGTTCAAACAGATCTTTCCTCAGCCCGGATGGGTCGAGCACGATCCCGAAGAAATTGCCGCATCCCAGATCGCCGTCGCACTGGAAGCCTTATCCCAAGCGCAAGTTCAGCCCAAAGACATCGCCGCCATCGGCATCACCAACCAGCGCGAAACCACCATTGTCTGGGACCGCTCCACCGGCAAGCCCATCTACAACGCCATTGTCTGGCAGGATCGCCGTACCGCTGCATTCTGCACAGAGCTCAAGTCACAAGGCCATGAAGATCTAATCCAGCAACGTACCGGCTTGTTGATCGACGCTTACTTCTCCGCCAGCAAAATTTCCTGGATCCTCGATCACGTGCCAAGCGCTCGCCAACTTGCCGAAGCGAACCGTCTCGCATTTGGCACCGTGGATACCTGGCTGCTTTGGAAGTTGACCGGCGGCCGCCTGCACATCACCGACGCCAGCAACGCCTCTCGCACCATGCTTTTCAATCTTCATTCCGGAAGCTGGGATCACGATCTGCTCGCTCTTTTCCGAATCCCGGTCTCGATGTTGCCCACGGTTCGGCCCTGCAGTGAAATTTATGGAGAAGTAAGTTCCGTACCAGGCCTCAATGGAATCCCCATCGCAGGCATCGCCGGCGATCAGCAAGCCGCACTCTTTGGACAAAGATGCACCACTCCCGGCGTCACGAAAAATACCTACGGCACAGGATGCTTCATGTTGCAGAGCACGGGAACGCGCGCCGTCGCGTCGACCAATCGTCTGCTCACCACCGTCGCCTGGAAAATCGGCGATACCACGAATTACGCGCTCGAAGGCAGCGTGTTCGTCGGCGGCGCTGTCGTCCAATGGCTTCGCGATGGCCTGCGCATCATTCGCACATCTTCGGAAGTGGAGGCGCTGGCCAATTCCGTTCCCGACAATGGCGGAGTTTATTTCGTCCCCGCATTCGTGGGCTTGGGCGCTCCGCACTGGGATTCAGACGCTCGCGGCTCAATTTTCGGCCTCACTCGTGGCAGCACCGCCGGTCACATTGCGCGCGCTGCTCTGGAAAGTATTGCGTATCAGGTCGCCGATCTCATGGACGCGGTCCAAACCGATACTGGTACTCCTCTCGCGGAGTTGCGCGTGGATGGCGGCGCCTCCGCCAACGATGCTCTCATGCAATTCCAAGCAGACATTCTCGCCGTGCCTGTGGTGCGCCCTTCGATCACGGAAACAACCGCTCTGGGTGCCGCGTTTCTGGCCGGTCTGGCCGTGGGCTTCTGGAAAGAGCTGCAAACAATCTCTGCTTTGCCGCAGGAAGAACGCCGATTCCTACCGCGCATGCCGCAGTCTCAAGTGGACCAATTGCGTCGACGCTGGAATCAAGCCGTCTCGCGCACTCGAGATTGGGAGCACTCCTCTGCGCCAGCGAATCCGCGCTGAGTCTACGGAACCACCGGCGCTTCCGCCACGCCGACGTTGGCATCCGCGCCTCCGTAGTAAAACAAATACCGCTCGCCTTTCCGCACCATACCTTCCACGAACACTACATTCGGAACCTGTCCCACCTTCTCCCATTCTTTCTCGGGAGCGAAGATGGGCGTGTCGGTTCGCGAAATCACTCGCCGCGGATCGTTCCGGTCGAACATGGCAACGCCGGTACGATACACAAGTTTGTCGTCCGCCCCGTTGTAAATCAGAACAATCCCTTCCTGTGTAATGATCGGCGCCGGCCCCGGTTCAACCACGCGCGAGTCAAACATTCCCGCACGCGCCGGCAACACTGGCGCGTCCGTCGCCTCGGTCCAGTGCAACAGATCGGTCGACGAGGCTAGCCCCATCTGATCGTTGTTGTCGCGGCTTGTCCCCAGGAAATACATCCAATATGTGCCGCCAATTTTCTCCGGCACGATTGCCCCAGACTTCGTCCAGCGAACATTCCACTTACCCTTGTAGGCTGGAAGAATTACTCCTTTCCGCTCCCAGTGAATAAGGTCTTTCGAAGTCGCCAGACAAAGTTGCGCATCCTTCTTGTTATACCCGGTATAAGTCAGATAGTAGGTATCGCCGAACTCGACCAGCCGCGGGTCTTCCACGCCTCCATCTTTTTCGTAGTCTTTTTCCGGCGAAAATACAGGCTCGCTCCGCCGCGTAAAATGCACCCCATCCGCACTCTCGGCATATCCCAGGCGCGATGTCCCGCCCTTGTCCTGGGCTCGATAGAGCATCACAATCTTGCCGTCGCGAAGAATCACGGAAGGATTGAACGTTCCCGCCGACTCCCACCCATCGCCTTGCGGCGCGATGACGGGAGTCTCGGACAAGCGATGCCACGCCCCGAACGGCCAACTTGCGCTATCCTGTGAAGCCAGCGCCAGCAGAACCGCGAACAGCTTTACCCAGCTTTTGACTTGCATGGTATAAAACATAGCGACTATCGCCTCTATCCTCGTCTGATTTTCTCGCGAGATTTTGCCTTATGCTTCGATCTCGGCACGCGTGTCCCGATTCTCCGCCAGTTTCCTCGTTCCTGCAACCGCGCGCCACTGCAGAGAAACTTACGGAGAAACTTCCATGCTGAGTGAGAAACAGATTGTCGTCGGACTCGGCGAATTGCTGTGGGACTTGCTACCCGCCGGAAAGCAATTAGGCGGAGCGCCCGCCAACTTCGCCTACATCACGTCTCTCCTCGGGGATGAAGGAATTCCAGCCAGCCGCTTGGGCGAGGATGCTCTCGGTGCGGAAGCCATTCATCGCCTCGGAGAACTCGGCCTCTCGACCGAATACATTCAGAAAGATTCGGATCATCCTACGGGAACCGTCAAGGTGGAGGTGGACCGTACCGGTCAGCCGTGTTTTGAAATCTCCGAATCTGTCGCGTGGGATTTTCTCGCTTGGACGCCGCAATGGCAATCGCTGGCACAGCGTGCAGATGCCATTTGCTTCGGATCGCTGGCCCAGCGCTCGGAAACCAGCCGCGCCACCATTCGTAAATTTCTGCATGCCACCCGCCCAAATGCACTGCGCGTTTTCGATGTTAATCTTCGCCAGAACTTTTACACTGCGCAAGTCCTCGCGGAATCGATGGAGCTCGCATCCGCGGTCAAGCTGAACCATGAGGAACTCCCCAGGATCATGCGGCTCTTCGAATTGGAACATCGCAGCGAAATTGATTCTGCGCGCCGCTTGCTGTCTTCGCACCATCTCAATCTGGTTTGCGTCACTCGGGGTACAAACGGCAGCCTGCTCATATCCGCCAACGAATGGAACGAACATCCGGGATACAAGGTGCGGGTCGCCGATACCGTCGGCGCTGGCGACGCTTTCACCGCTGCACTGGTGCACGGATACCTCCGCCGAGCGCCGCTGGCGCAAATCAACGACACAGCCAACCGCCTCGGCGCGTGGGTCGCCAGCCAGTCAGGCGCAACCCCCGCACCAAAGCCCGGCGGCCTGAAACAAACCCTGGACGAAATTGGCTGACGCACTGACGACTCCACGCGCTCCTGTGCGAAACCCTGTGCCTGTGTATCAAAGATCCTAATCCGTTAGAGATCCTAAGATTTTTTCGAAAGTACGATTCCCGCACCCCGTCACTGCAACTTTTAGTTTATGCTGTCAGGTTTGGCTTTTCGCGTTTCAGGGGGCCCAAGTGATCGCATCTCAAAAAGTCCTTCGTCTGTTGGTTTGCATCTCCATTTTTTTCTCGATCGCCATAAGTTCCGCGCAACAAATTCCCGAGAACACCTATCAAGACTTGCACTGGCGCATGATCGGCCCGTTTCGCGGAGGCCGCACCCGCGCCGCCACCGGCGTTCCCACTCAACCGAATATTTTCTACATGGGCCAGGTCAATGGCGGAGTTTGGAAATCGGACGATTACGGTCGCACTTGGAATCCAATCTTCGATCATGAATCGACGCAATCTATCGGCGCTATCGCCGTCGCTCCCTCCAATCCCAACATTATTTATGTCGCCAGCGGCGAAGGCTTGCATCGCCCCGACCTCTCAGTCGGCAACGGAATCTACAAATCCACCGACGCAGGAAAAACTTGGACTCATCTCGGCCTGCGCGAGGGCGAGCAAATTCCCGCGCTGGCCATCGACCCGCGTGATCCCAATCGCGTTTTCGCCGCCGTCCTCGGCCATCCTTATGGCCCGAGCGAAGAGCGCGGACTCTTCCGCTCCACCGATGGCGGCGAGTCTTGGCAAAAAGTCATTTACAAAGATGAGAACACCGGCGCCTCCGATGTAGAGATCGATCCCTCGAATCCCGACGTGATCTACGCTTCAATGTGGGAGGTTCGTGAAGGTCCATGGGAAGACGGTAACGAAGTCAATGGAACCGGCGGCGGCCTGTTCAAGTCAACCGATGGCGGAAACACTTTTCATCCTTTGACCAACGGCCTGCCAAAAGACCTTTCGCAAATCTACGTCGCCATCGCGCCCAGCGATCCGCATCGTATCTACGCCACGGTCGCAGTCTCCTCCGGCACGCTCGCTTTCTATCGCTCCGACGACGCCGGCGAGAACTGGTCCAAAATCACCGACGATCCCCGCCCTTCAGGCCGCATCGGCGGCGGCGATCTCGCCATTCCCAGAGTCGATTCCAAGAACGCCGACGTGGTCTACAGCGCCAGCACCGTAACCATGAAATCCACCGACGGTGGAAAAACTTGGTCCGGATTCCGCGGCGCGCCCGGCGGCGACGACTACCAGAATCTGTGGATCAATCCCAACGATCCAAATATTATTCTTCTCGTCAGTGATCAAGGCGCGCTTGTCACCGTCAACGGCGGAGCGAGCTGGAGTTCCTGGTACAACCAACCCACCGCGCAGCTTTATCACGTTGCCGTAACTTCCGATTTCCCCTATCGTGTCTGCGCCGGCCAGCAGGAGAGCGGCTCCGTCTGCATCTCCAGCCGCGGCAATGACGGCGCCATCACCTTCCGCGATTGGCATCCCGTCGGCGTAATCGAATACGGCTACGTCGCACCCGATCCCCTCGATCCTGACATCATCTACGGCGGCGGTAGAAGTGAAGTTTCGAAGTTTCACTGGTCCACCGGAGAGGTGCAGAACGTCACGCCCATCCCGCTTCGCAATCCGAAATATCGCACCGACCGCACCGAGCCGACGATGTTCTCGCCTCTCGATTTGCATGCCTCTACTTCGCCAGCAACGTCCTGTTCAAAACTACCGATGGCGGAAATTCCTGGCAGACCATCAGCAACGATCTCACCCGCGAAAGTCCCGGCATTCCTGCCAGCGTCGGCAATCCAGTTCCTAAAGGCGCCGAGAAACAGCGCGGTGTAATCTACGCCCTCGCGCCGTCATTCAAAAACATCAACAGGCTCTGGGCAGGCACCGACGACGGCCTCATCTGGCAAACTCGCGATGGCGGCAAAAAGTGGAATGACATTACTCCCAAGGAACTGACGCCCTGGAGCAAGGTCACGCAGATCTGCGCCTCGCATTTCGACGACGACTCCGCCTACGCTTCCGTTAGTCGCTTCCGCATCAATGACAACCATCCTTATATTTACCGCACTCACGATGGCGGCAAGACCTGGACGCTGATCACAGCCGGTCTTCCCGAATTCGGCCCCGTCGATACCGTCCGCGAAGATCCCGTGCGCAAAGGCCTGCTGTTCGCGGGTACCGAGAATGCAGTGTGGGTCTCATTCGACGATGGTGACCGCTGGCAATCTCTGCAACTCAATCTGCCGCGCACCTCCATGCGCGATCTCTGGATTCACGACAACGACCTCATCGTCGCCACTCACGGCCGCTCCTTCTGGATTTTGGATGACATTGCCCCGCTGCGCGAAGTATCGACCCTCGCCGGCACCCACGAGGCTCATCTTTTCACTCCAGCCCCGGCCTTCCGCATTCAGCGCGACAACTACACTGACACACCACCTCCGCCCGACGAACCCGCTGGCGCCAATCCACCCGACGGTGTTGTGATTGACTATTATCTTGCGCACACTTCTTCGGCTCCCGTGACCCTCGAGATTCTCGACGCTCGCGGCCAACTCGTTCGTAAATTTTCCAGCACCGATAAACCCGATGCCACGGAAGAGGAACTGAGGAAACAACTCATCCCTCTGTATTGGCTTCGGCCCTTCCGCTCTTTGTCCGCCGATGCTGGCATGCACCGCTGGGTTTGGGATCTGCACTATCCTGCGCCCGAGAGCACGCGTCACGAATATCCCATTTCCGCCATTCCCGGCGACACGCCTCGTCTCCCGCTCGGCCCCACCGCGTTGCCCGGAACCTATACCGCACGCCTCACCGTCGATGGCAAAAGTCTCACCGCGCCCTTCGTCGTAAAGATGGATCCGCGCGTAAAAACCTCGGCAGCCGGACTCGAGAAAAAATTCCAGCTCGAAACCCGCCTGGCATCTCTTCTCAGCCAGACTTCACAAGCATCTCTCCAGGCTGGATCGATTCGCGATCCGCTGCAAAAGTTGAGCCAGCAAGCCACTGGGCCGGTTCACGATTCCGTTCAGGCCTTCCAAAACAAACTCGTGGGAATTCTCGGAGCGCCGGCAGGTTTCGCAGCGCCGCCCGCCAACGAAATCACTCTCTCCCGAGTGAACGGACAAGTCGCCACCTTGTACGGTCAGGTTTGGCAGGTAGATGCGGAGCCAACGGCCCCACAGTCAGAAGCCGTTGCCGCAACCGAACACGACGCACAAGACGTCATGCAGCGTTGGGATGCGATCCGCACCACGGATCTACGAGCCCTCAATCACGCCCTCACCGGCGCCAGCCTGCCGGAAGTGAAAATCGACACAGACCTGCACAAAGAAGACGGTGGCATGGACGAAGAATAAAGACCGGGAATAAAGACGAAGAATAAAATCGCGGCACTTCATTTTGAGTAGCGCAGCGGTTCACCGCGGCGATAAGCGCTCCATCATAGAGCAGCTTTAGCCGCTGCGGGAATCCCGCGAGAAATTGTGCGTCTCGCTACAACTCTTCCACCGCGACTTGTAACTCCCGCGCAATCTGCGCAGGATCGCTGCCCGCCGGAAATCGCATCGGCCGTCCAATGCGGACTCCAATCTTCCCCGGTCGTGCAAATTGTTTCCCCGCCTGCTTCACTTCAAACAATCCCACAATTCGCATCGGCAGCACGGGAATGTTCAGATTATTCGCCAACAGCCCAATCCCCGCGCGAAACGGATTCATCTTGCCATCCACCGTATGCCGCCCCTCCGGAAAAACCAGCACGCTGTATCCCCGATCTACAGCCTGACCTGCGTATGCGAAGCTCTGCCGGAACCCAGCCTCACGCGGCAGAGGAAAAAGATTCAGTAAAGAAACACCCAACCCCCACTGCATCCGATCATAAATTCTACCGAAAAAACTTCTGCCCGCAGCCGGTGTGCGTAGCGCCTCCAGCGCCTCTCCACCGGTCGCCGTCGCGATCCGGTTGCGCAGCCGCGCCGGTAAAGCCGTCTGCACGAACCCAACATCTACGTCGGCAATATGATTGCAGACCACCAGCAGCGGCCCACTCCACCCTCGCAAATTTTCCCGCCCTTCGATCCGCGGCCAGCCCAGCAGCAGCATCGCCGGCCTCATTAACAAATAATGTGCCAGCCATCGCACCCACGTCACCGGCCACCGCAACACCCACGCCGGATAGTGATATTCCGCCCGCGTCCGTGCCTCGCCGCTCAACATCCGTTCCACATCGCCCACCGTCCGCGCCGCGCTAAAACCAGTCTCGCTCAGATCCAGCTGATATCGATCCTCCAGCGCACCGATCAACTCCACGCGCTCCAACGAACTTAATCCCAGGTCCGACGAAAGATCGGAATCGAGCGTCGCGTCAGACCTTCGGCCCGCGATGCGGTTGAT
This sequence comes from uncultured Acidobacteriaceae bacterium, assembly GCA_963818865.1. Classification (GTDB taxonomy): domain Bacteria; phylum Acidobacteriota; class Terriglobia; order Terriglobales; family Acidobacteriaceae; genus Sulfotelmatobacter. The sequence continues at coordinate 1,559,438 of CAWFTQ010000003.1, read as the reverse complement.
CAATTCAATTACAGGGCTATCGCTCCCAACCTTCGTTTCTTCATTTTGATTTTGCAGAATTTCCCCCGCCGCAAATTCCGCAATCACATTCCGCCTCGGCTTCTGCGTGCTGGTGCGTGGAAAATCCTCCTGCGGCCATCGCACCCACATCCGCATGCGCTGAAATTCCGCCAACGACTCGTTCGCCCGTTCCACCACCGCATCCAGGCGCGCATCATCTCGCACAATCACCACTGCGCACGGCTCCGCATTTCCCCCACGCTCAATCCCCACCACCACACAATCTTTAACCTCCGGCTGTCGCCGCAACGCCGCCTCCAGATCCTCTGGATAAATATTCAGCCCCGCCGGCGTCACAATCACTTCTTTTTTCCGCCCCTTGAAATAAAGGTTCCCCGCCTCATCCAGCGCGCCCACGTCTCCCGTGCGATACCAACCTTCTTTATCTGTAACCTCACCACTAAGTCCGTCAGCCTGCCCCGCTCCCCAATATCCCGCCGCCACCCCGCCCCCGCGGATCAGAATCTCGCCATCTTCCGCCAGCTTCACTTCACGTCCCGGCAGCACTTTCCCAATCGATCCTTTTCCCAACTTGAACGGATGATTCACGCTGATCAGCGACGTAGTCTCCGTCAGCCCATACCCCTGAATCGCCGCATACCCCAGCCGTCCCCAAAACTCTTCCGTCTCACTATCCAACGCCGCGCCGCCAGAGATAAACGCCCAAAACTTCCACCCGAACTGCCGGTGAACGTCGCGGAAAATCCACCACCGCCGCAAGAAATGTTTCCCCTCCGACGAGCGAAAGCGCCGTCGAAAATTCTCGATCTTTTTCTCGCCCGCACCGCCATCTTCCAGATCGCGTTCAATCTTGTGTTTCAGCGACTGCAAAACTCTCGGCACACTCACCAGCACCGACACGCGTTCCCGCCGAATCGTGCTGATAATCTCCGAGGGCTTCAGCTCCTCCTGAAAAATCACCGTCCCGCCCAGCAGCGGCGGCAGGAACATTCCCAAAAATTGCCCGAACACATGGCTCAGCGGCAGCAAATTCAAAAACCGCACCGGATGCACCCACCGCTCATACTTCAGGTAAGGCCGCATCTCCCGCTCCAGCGGCAAAATGTTAGCCAACACATTCCCATGCGTGATCACCACCCCCTTAGGCTCAGCCGTAGTCCCCGAAGTAAACACAATCTGCAAGATGTCATCGCGACGGACAGCCGCAAACGATTGGTCAGGGGTGCCCCACTTCTCGCTTCCTTTGCGAGAAGTGGGGATTTTGATCTCCTCAAGGACAACGGCAGAAGTCCCAACGACGCCCTCCGCCGCGTGCCGCCGCGAACAAACCCAAAGCTTCGCCTCGACCTGCCCCGCAACCCGCGCAGCAAAATCCCCGGACGCCCCGTCATCCATGGGAACGACAACCACGCCGCTCAAAGCACAACCAAAAAACGCCGCAACCCACTCCGCGCAATTCTCGCCCCACAGCATCACCCGGTCACCCTTGCCGATCCCCCGCGCTTCCAGCTCCCGGCAGAAGGCAATCGCCATCCCCAGAACCTGCCCGTAAGTGAACCACTCCATTCGGTATCCACACCGCTGCCCGTAAGCGCGCTCATCGCGGTGCGCCTGAAAGTTCGTCAGAACAAACTCTGCTAAAGATTCGGTCATGCAGTGAAGAGTGGAGGTGGCAGAGAAATAAAGCCGAAGCCTTGCCTCTAGGCAAGTTTAGTGGTGAAATCGCCTGCTATCGACAACTATCACGTTCCGGGGTATCATTCGCGCGAAATGCTTCTATCCGCAGTGTTGCTCGGCCTCGCGGGTTCAGGTCTGCTCCTGCTTAAAGTTGGAGACCGGTACTTCCGGCACAAGAGCGGCAGTGCGAAATCCATGGGAGCCGCGAGTGTGTTGGCGGGTTTTGCATTATTGATTCTTGCCCTAGCAATCATCTGGATTGTTCGCATTCATCACTTCCTGAGGTGAAAGGTGGCGACAATTTACCATTACGCCAGCAAGGCAGGCCGGCGCAACTTCACCGACCGGTAGCCCGAGCCTTCACTCCCGCCCCACCCCCAGCGCATCCGCGACCCGATTAATATAGTTAAACCACGAAGCAATCAGCGTAATCTGCAAAATCCCGCGATCATCAAATCCCACAGCCCGCAGCCCCTCCATATCATCCTTCCAAACCTTGGTCGCGTCCTTGGTCAGCTTCACCACATAATCCACCATCACCCGCTCTTGCGGCGTGATGGGCGCGGTCGTGTAATCCTTTTCCAGCGCTTCCACCAGCTCCCGGTCCAGCGTCACCCTACGCAGAAACTCTGCGTGCGACTCGATTCAATACACGCACCGGTTGGTCACCGAGACCATGGTGGTAATCATTTCCTGCTGCCGCCGGCTCAGCGGCAACTCCGGCGACATCAGCGCCCCAAACGTTCCAAACGCGTGATACAGCGCCTCCGGAATCAGCGTGTGCGAACCCACAATCGTCGACCCGCCCGACTCATCGGGATGCACCGGCTGCCCGTACTCCTTGGGATACAGCGCCCGCTGCCCCTCGATCGCCTGCCGCAGCTTCTCGTCGGCCTCCGACATCGGTATGGTTCTAATCCATGTCATGATCAAGATCACCCTTCGCTGAGATTTCCCCACAAATTCGCAGCGGGAAGGTTACACTCTTCCGCCCCGCTTCCACATAACGCTTTCGTACTAAACCGCTAACCTCATTATTTGCCGCTCAAAGGCTCTCGAACCGCCGGTTCCGCCCCTGATTCCCAACGTAACCCGGTTGTACACTCCCTTTCGGTAACCCTTGGTAACCATGCGATTCCACCCCTCCAGCCGTACAATTGCTCTTGTCCAACCGGCCATGCCTGAAAAGGATTTTGGCCAAGTGGCGTTTCCCGGACAACACTCCCAGGAACCGTCATTCGCACACCAGGGGCTGGAGTTCGTACTCTTATGGCGTTCGGTTTCGGGTTCAACAAACAGAAGGCACTCAGCGCTGCGGAGAAGTATGTCCAGCAGGGCAAGATGCAAAACGCCATCGCTGAGTACGAAAAAGTCATCAAGGCCGATCCCAAGGACCTCACCGTCACCAACACCATCGGCGACCTCTACTCCCGCCTCGGCGATGCCGACAAAGCCACCGACTGTTTCAAGACCGTAGGCGATGCTTATGCCACGCAGGGTTTCACGGTCAAAGCCATCGCCATGTATAAGAAGATCAGCAAGCTCAAGCCCTCGCTCGAGAGCGTGCTCAAGCTCGCCGAACTTTACACTCAGCAGGGACTCTTCAACGACGCTCGCGCCCAATACCTGCAAGTAGCTGAAGAATTCCTGAAATCCAACGAACTGGACAACGCCGTCCGCATCTTCCAGAAAATTCTGGAAATGGATCCGGAAAACACCACCATGCGCGTCCGCCTGGCGGAAGTCTACGTCCGCCTCGGAAAAAAGAATGACGCCTGGCAGATTTTCTCCGCCGCCGCCGAAACCCTGCGCGCCAAAGGCTCGCTTAGCGCCGCCGAAGAAGTTCTGCAGCGCATGCTCACGCTCGATCCCGGCAACAGCTACGCCCTGCTCATGCAAGGCCGCAATCTGCTTCAGGCCGGCGACGCCGAAGCCGCCATCGAAGCTCTGCAAAAAGTTTCCGATCTCGATTCCAATCCCGAGGGCCTGCGAGATCTGCTCCAGGCTTATCTCAAAAACGGCCGCCTGTCCGATGCCGGCACTCTCGCCAGTAAACTCCTGAGCGTCCACAATGACCTGGCCGCCATTTCCACTTTCGCCGACGCTCTCATGCAAGCCGGCCAGTACGAGAATGCGCTCCAAGTTTATGATCAGCACGCCGACCGCCTGCTCGCCGAAGATTCCGACCGGGTTTTAAAGAACCTGCATTCCGTCATCGGCCATGTGCGCGACAATCCCGCTTCCCTCGAGAAGCTTCTCGATCTCTTTCAGAAAGCCGGCGAGTCCACCCACATCACCGAAGTCATCGAGTTGCTGGCTCACGCTTCGGTCCAGTCCGGCGATCTTCCCCGCGCCCGCGATCTCTACCAGAAGCTCGCCACCATGGAGCCTGGCAATCCCCTGCACATGAACAATTACCAGCAGGTGGTCAGCCAGCTCGGTGGACCTTCCGCCGACAAACTGATTTCCGCCGAAGAAGCCGCCGTCATTGTCGACGAACTGGAAGCCACCGCTCCTTCCGTCCATCAACATTATCCCGACGCCGTCGCTCTCGCCATTCGCTCCGCCCTTACCGACGCGGAACTTTTCATTTCCTACAACATGCCCGCCAAGGCTCTGGGCCCGCTGATGGCCGCTCTGCCTCAGGCGCCTTCAGATCTGCGCCTGAACCAGCGGCTCGCCGCTTTACACACCCGGGCCGCACGTTTCGGTGAGGCTGGCGTCTGCTGCCGCACTTTGCAGAGCGTCTACTCCGAAGCTGGATATCCCGAAGAAGCCACCCGCTATGGCGAACTCGCCGATCGCTACGAGCAGCGCTCCTCGCTTTCCGCAACCCCCGCATTTGACTTAGCCACGGCAGCGCCAGAAACAGATTCAGAAGAAATTACCGTCGCTGCGTCTGCCTCGGCCCCGTGGCCTGCCGCTCCAGCCGAGTCCGCGGAAGAACTTGAATTCGCCATCGTCGCGGATGAAAACGCCGATCAAGATCAAAATCAGGAACCAGTCCACCAGGCGCCAGCCGTCGCCGAGTCTGAAGCCGCTCCCGCCGAGATCGATCTTTCCTCCGAGTGGGACGATGCCATTACCATCGAAGCCGAAGAGCCTCCCGCGGAAGCCACGGAAATCGAAATCACCGACGCAGAGGCCGGCCAGGAAATCCCTGCCGCCAAACTGGAAACACAGAAACCGGAATCAACCAAGCCCCAGCAGAAAAAGCCCGATCCGGAAAAAATCGCCGAAAGCGTCGAAGAGATTCGCTTCTACCTCGAGCACGGCATGCCCGAACAGGCCACGGCGGCTTTCGAAAAACTTCAAGCTCTCACCACTGACGAAGCCACGTTAAACGCGCTTCGAACTGAAATCGAATCCGCGTCCCAGCCCGCTCCTGCCGTGGAAGAAGTTTCCGCCGTCGAGTCCGTCTCCGAATTCACCATCGACGAACCTTCTGCCGAAGCCGCCGTCGCCGAAATTCCACCCCCGGCTCACCAAGCCCCGCCCGTAGTCCAAGAACTCGTAGTCGAAGAACCCGTAGTCGAAGAAATTGCTCCCGCACCGCCTGGCCCAGTCGCTCCGGTGGAAGCCGCGCACTTGGAAGCTCCGCCCCTGCTCCACGCTAAGCCCCCCGCTGAGCCCCCCGCACCCGAGCCTTCTGCGGTCGAGCATACGCCTGCACCCACGCCGGGCGTGCTTCAAGAATTCGTCTCCGATCTCGAATCTTCCTTGGGCGAAAATTTCCTTCCCGGAGCAGTCGCGCACAAAGCCATCTCTCCGGTCGAGCATCCATCGGAAGCAGCCTCGCAACCCCAGCACGGCGTCGAGCATGAACTTGAGCCTGTCGGTAAGGCCGCACCCACAACTTTCGGCGTGCCCCAAGCTGAGGTCATCGGCGAGTTCGTGGCCGATCTCGAAGCTTCTTTGGGCGAAGACTTCCTCAAAGACGCTCCTCTTCCCGAACCCGAGCCTGCGCCTCAGCCGGTCCTGGAAACGAAGCCGCCCGTCGCCGCCCCCGCACAGCAGCGGCCCGCGCCCACCCCAGCGCCAGCTTCGCCGGTCAGCATTCCTGTCTCCGCCAGCGCAGCCGCAGCCGCGGCAGCCGCCGGCTCGCCCACAATTTCTTCGCAAGCCTCGGCCCCGCCCGCCCGGCAGTCGGCGGCCCCAGCCGCTCCGCCAATTCCCACGCTCATCCCCGGCGCACCGGCCGCCGCCAAATCTTCGCCGTTCGGCGAGGACGCAGGCGTCGATCTTGCCGAAATGTTCGGCGAGCTAAAACAAGATCTCGAATCCGGCTCCGCCGCCGCCGAAGAAGATCCCGAAACCCACTACAACCTCGGCATCGCCTTCCGCGAAATGGGCCTGCTCGATGAAGCCATCGGCGAACTCCAGAAGACTTGCCAGGCCGTCGACCGCGGACATCCCTTCCCGCAAGTCATGCAGACTTATACTTGGCTAGCGCAATGCTTCCTCGACAAGGGCGTGCCCGAGGCCGCGATTCGCTGGTATCAAAAGGCGCTCGATGCCACCGGCATCGACGAAGAAACCCGCACCGCTCTTCACTATGAACTCGCCTCCGCCTGCGAACTCGCTGGCGACAAACCCTCCGCCCTCAAGCACTTCATGGAGGTTTACGGCCGCAACATCGACTACCGCGATGTCGCCGAGCGCATCAAGCCCCTGAAGTCGTAGAATAGCCCGATGGGTTTTGCTCCAAATTCACACGCGTGCCATCCCCAGCGCCCCTGTCATCCCGCGCGCCCCTGTCATCCCGAGCGAAGAGAAGGGGAGGGACCCTGGTTCTTCCTCGCGCAACCTCTGTCGCCATCGCAGCCTATCCGCGTCAAAGGCCTGCCACAGCGGAGCGCTCCGTGACCCCCGATCCCAAATTGCCGGTAGAAAACTTACCAGCCGCTCCGGCCGACCCCACTCCCGCGCCCACCGACAACAGCGCGTGGCTGCTCCACCCGCCACCTTCCGCGCCCCACGCCCAGTCCGGCTTGCAACTCTGGCTGCATCGTACTTCGGTCTTTCTTTTCGTGCTGATCAGCGCCGTCGCCGGCGTCCTGCTCCTGATCCTGCCCTGGACTCCGGAGTGGACCGATAACTATCTCCTGCTCACCTATCCCTGGCTTCGTACTTTGATCTCCACCGGCTTTTTTCGCGGCCTGTGCAGCGGCCTGGGTTTGCTCGACATCTGGATCGGCTTCTGGGAAGCCCTCCACTATCACGATCACCAATAGCTTTTTGGGTGGCGCAGCGCTTCAGCGCTGCGGTAAATGCGACGATTGACTGCGGCTTTTAGCCGCCGAGGTAGTCCGAGTAAAGAACGCGAATTACAAACATGGTCGATAAGCTCAAATCCGCCCCTCTGGCCTATGAGAATCAGCCCTTCATCAACAGCCCTGATGGCCGCATTCTGCGTATCCTCGCGGAATATCAGGAACCGCTCGCCCGCTTTCGCCGCGAACAGATCCAGGACACAGTCGTCTTCTTCGGCTCCGCGCGCTTTCAGGGAGGCGACGCCGCCAAAAAGAATCTGACCGCCGCCGAAAAGAACGACGCAAAAATCGCAGCCGCTGACCAGGAAACAAATCTGAAGCGCGCCCGCGCCGCCGTCGACATGGCCCGCTACTACGAAGACGCGCGCCGCCTCGCCTACATGCTCACCGAATGGTCCATTCAAATCCCCGCCCGCCGCCGCCGCTTCGTGGTCACCACCGGCGGTGGTCCCGGCATCATGGAAGCCGCCAACCTCGGCGCCCACGAGGCCGGAGGCAAAAGCATTGGCCTCAACATCAATCTCCCTTTCGAACAGAATCCCAATTCCTACATCACCCCCGCGCTCAACTTCGAATTCCATTATTTCTTCATGCGTAAATTCTGGTTCGCCTATCTCGCCAAGGCGCTGGTGATTTTTCCCGGCGGCTTCGGCACCATTGACGAACTCTTCGAGATCCTTACCCTCGCCCAGACCGATAAACTCGCCAAGAAAATTCTCGTCGTCATCTACGGCAGCGAGTACTGGCATCGCATCATGAACTTTCAGGCCTTCGTCGACGCTGGCACCGTTTCTCCCGACGACCTCAACCTCTTCAAATTCGTCGACACTCCCGAAGACGCTTTCACCTTCCTCCGCGATGGCCTCACCGAACACCACCTCGGCGGCCCGCCGCCCAAGAAAGAAAAAGAGCAGGAAGTCCTCCCCGAAATCGCCAAGACCAGACCATAAGCTACTTCGCTCTGTCATCCTGAGCGAAGCATGATTGTCCGAAGGACAATTATGCGTAGTCGAAGGATCCCTTTTCTTTCGCATCACTCTCGGCGTGTCGAGGCATTTCTATCACGACACCCGTCTCTCTTGTCTTAAACTCAAAGCAGATGGCTGATAGCTGCATCCTCTACTACATCACCGACCGCACCGCCTTTCCCGGCGACGAACGCACCCGCCGCGATCGTCTGCTCGACAAAATCGCCGAAGCCGCCAGCGCCGGCATCGATTACATCCAACTCCGCGAAAAAGATCTCTGCACGCGCGACCTGGAATCGCTGGCCCGCGAAGCCATGCGCATCATCCTTAAACTGAGAACTGAGAACCGAGAACTGAGAACTGCTCTCCTAATCAACTCCCGCACCGATGTAGCCCTGGCCGCCGAAGCCAACGGCGTTCATCTCCCCGCCAACGATATCTCCCCAAAAGATGTTCGTACCGCATGGCACGCAGCGTGTGGCCGCGGGCGACTCGCCCGCGAAATCTCACCACAAGATCCGCTGATCTCAATCTCCTGTCACTCCCCACAAGAAGTAGCCCAAGCCGCCGTAGACTCCGCCACTGTCGCCGTCTTCGCCCCCGTCTTCGAAAAAAAAGACGCCCCCGGAACCACCCCGGCCGGACTCGAAAATCTCCACCAAGCCTGCCACTCGAAAATCCCAGTCCTCGCGCTGGGAGGCATCACTCTGCAGAACGCCGAATCCTGCCTCCACGCCGGTGCAGCCGGAATCGCCGCCATCCGCCTCTTCCAGGAAAACAATATCGCCGCCATCGTCCACGCCTTGCGCGGACGTTAGTCGTTTGACTCCTGGACCCTGCTTGTTTGAGTGGCTCTAATAGACTCGACCCAGCGCACGCACGATGGGTCGGCAGTTGCCGAGATCATAAAAAGAACCCCTCACCGCCAGCGGTTCGACTCCGCTGAAGAGATCGAGCCCTGTACGTTCTCCAGTCGATGTATGCCACTACGCCGTAGGGTGTGCAGAATCCCCACGACAACTGCGGCAGCTATGCACATACTCAGCACCATTAAGACCATAACGGATATCAACGACGGCCAGCCCGATCCTGAGGTGTCGCCAGCAATGCTGCTCGCCTTCGCGATAGTGAGCACTACCCCGGCGAAGATCACGACCATCAGGAACACGGTGGAGCGCGGAAAACGAAACTGGGATTGCATATTGAACCTCCGAAATGGAATGGCAGGGCCGAACAGACGGTCAAAGTGCGCACACAGGGCACCCGATAAGAGTCCGCAAAATTCGCGCCGGTAGAAGCTGATCTTCGCAGGCAGCGCTCGCGGAAGCTCATTTCGTGCTTCGCCAAAGACGGACGTCATCTCTTCGCCGAATTCATGGCGATAGCTCCCCGGATACAGGCATAACAACCAGCAGTAAAACGTAGTCACGACGATTACGCCTCCTTGCGGGCCACGCGCAAAGCAGCCAGCTTGGTCAGGTGGCGCATGCGCTCAATTTCCATTTGCAGATTCCGCCGCCCGCGTGAAGTGAGCCTGTAGGTACGACGGTCGCGAGCGGGGTTGTGCTCTTCCACGCCCTCGATCCAGCCCTGATCGAGCAGGCGCTGCAGCGCGCCGTACAAAGTGCCCGTGCTGAGCAGCACGCGGCCGCCACTCATGGATTCAACATCTTTCAGGATTGAATAGCCATGCCGCGGCTGTTCCGCCAGGCTCAGCAGCACCAGCAATACCGGTTCACTTAATGCGAATGTTTCCATAGTCCATTAACCGACATGTCGTATAACGCCATATTGAACCGGAAGGTTGCTTTTGTCAAGCGCCCGTGCTCGCAGCAGAACACTCCTCCACCGACGCTGATAAACTTTATCCAGTAGCAGGTTATGCAAGGTTACGCAATGTCGGCAGCTCATTCGCACTCTCATCCCGACCCCGAATCCTGCCTCGAGCCCAGACTGCTTTCCATCCCCGCCGCCTGGTTCCTCATGGGCTCCGCCCTCGGTCAGGATTGCGAACGTCCCGTTCATCGCGTCTGGATTGACGCCTTCGCACTCGCCGCAACTCAAGTCACGAACGCAGAATACGCAACCTACCTGCGCGTCACCGGCTTACCCGCTCCGCCATTCTGGAACGACAAAAATTTCAACCATCCCCAACAGCCGGTAACCGGCGTCTCCTGGTTCGAAGCCGACCATTACTGTCAATGGCTGTCCTCCCAAACCGGCCGCGCCTACCGTCTTCCCACCGAAGCCGAATGGGAGCGCGCCGCCCGCGGCGATCTCGAACAAAACAATTTCCCCTGGGGCAACGAACCTCCGGAATCTCTTCCCGACTATGCCACTCGCTGGCAAACCGGACCCGAGCCCGTCGCCCGCTACTCCCCCAACGCCCTCGGCCTCTACAACCTCTGCGACAACGTCCACGAGTGGTGCAGCGACTGGTACGATCCCAACTACTACGCCTCCTCGCCCGACCGCAATCCCCGCGGCCCCGAACCTCGCTTGGGAATAGGCCAGCGCAAATCCTCCCGCGGCGGATCCTGGCGCCATCACGTCAAAGTCTCCCGCTGCTCCGCCCGCTCCAGCATCCCTCCCGACTTCCACTACGCCGACTACGGCTTCCGCTTGGCCTGCAATTTGTGATTTGGTAATTTTGTAATTGAGTAATTTAAAATCCCTATTCGGGCATTTGACGTCCAACCGCTAAATCACCCGATCACCAAATCACTCGATCATTTATGTTCCGCTCGGATCTCCTCGCTAACAAACGCATCCTCATCACCGGCGGAGGCACTGGCCTCGGCAAAGCCATGGCTCAGCGCTTCCTCGAACTCGGCGCCACAGTCCACATCTGCGGCCGTCGCGAAGACGTTCTCGAGCAAACCGCCGCGGAACTCAGCCCCCAAGGCCCCATCCACCCCATCCCTTGCGACGTCCGCAATCTCGATGCCGTCGAAGCCATGTTCGATTCCATCTGGAGCGAAGCTCCGCTCGATATCCTCGTCAACAACGCCGCCGGAAATTTCATCGCCCGCACCGAAGAACTTTCCCCGCGCGCTTTCGAGTCCGTCATCGGCATCGTGCTCCTCGGCACGCTCCACACCACCATGGCCTGCGGACGTCGCTGGCTTAAAGCCAAACACCAAGGCACCGTCCTCAGCATCTCGGCAACCTACGCCCCAGTCGGCTCAGCCTACGTCGTTCCCTCCGCCGTCTCCAAAGCCGGAGTCGAAGCCCTCACCCGCAGCCTCGCCGTCGAGTGGGGCAATCGCGGAATCCGCATGAACGCCATCGCTCCCGGCCCCATCCCAACGCAAGGCGCTTTCTCGCGCGTTCTGCCGCTCCCTCAACTCGAGCCCCTGGCCCTCGACCGCAACCCGCTGCACCGCTTTGGCACCACGGAAGAGTTGGCGAATCTTGCCGCATTCCTCGTGAGCGACGGCTCCGGCTACATCAACGGCGAGGTCATCCGCATGGACGGCGGAGAATTCCTGCAAGGCGCCGGAGAATTCAGCAACCTAGGACGCATCCTCACCAACGAAGACTGGGAGTCTCTAAAGCCGCGCAAGAAGAAATCGTAACCACATCGCAGCCAAAGTTTTCAGAACGACCTGGGAAGCGTGTCTGGCTGAATGCTGAATGCTGAGTGCTGAGTGCTAGCGCCAATTGCCAACTGCTAATTGCCAACTGCCTAATCGCGCCTATCGCCCGACGGCTGCACCAGCCACTTCAAAATCATATTCACCAGGCTCAGCACAATCGCGCCCAGAAACGCCGCCAGAAATCCACGCACCTGAAATCCCGGCACCAGCGCCGACGCAAACTTCAACATCAACGCATTAATCACCAGCCAGAACAATCCCAGCGTGACCAGCGTCAAAGGAAACGTCAAAATCTTCAGCACCACTCCCACCGTCGCATTGATGAACCCAATCACCAGCGCTGCAATCAACGCTGCCACCGGTCCACTCACATAAATTCCCGGCACCACTCGCGACACTATCCACACCGCCAGCGCACTCAGCACCCAGTTCAGCAGCATCCGCATGTCCGCTCCAGTCTTGGCATCAACTCTCTTCGCAAGACTATACCCGAATCGTGTGGTCCGGGCACTCTCGTCCCGCATCTGCATCGGGTGCCCCATTTCTCGCGTCCTTTGCGAGAAGTGGGGTTCTTTGGAGTGTCGCTGCTGAGGGGTAGAAGCGCCCTACCGCCCCTCATACGCCTCCAGTTTCGCCTCTCCATCCGCCTCGACCATCCAGAATTTCCGCCCACGATAATAATCCAGCAACTCCTGATTCTTCCCCGCTCCCATATCCCGTGCCCACACAATCTTCGATCCATCGATATCCGCCGCATTAAATACCCACTCGCGGTCCAGATCGAAATCCGGCGCATATCTCACCAGCACCACATCCTTCCCCGGCAACGCATCCAACTGTTTCACAATTGACGCGCGTCCCATATCTCCATGCTGCCACTCTTTTTCTGGATGCACCTTCCCCACCGCCAATCCAATCCTCAACACCACTGTCCCCACATACACGAACGCAACCGCCCGCACCAAAGCCAGTCCCACAGCGCGATCGCGCCACTGCAACCATCGCAGATGCCGCGCGCACTGCATTAAAAATAAATAGAGCAGCGCCGCCGCCGGAGCAAAATAATGCGGCAGAAACCACACTTCAATCGCAAGCCCACCTACGAATATCCCGCCGATCATCCACGGCACTCGCAGCCGCCCGTCCCGCACCGCGCACGGCAGGGCAATCAATACAAACGGCAACGGCGGAACCAGGAAATCCAGCCAGAAATAATAAAGCTTCACCCCGCCGCGCCGGATAAACCCGCGTAGCGTCTGATTCTCCGTCGCCTCTCGCAACTCACGCTCGTACTGCGCCTGCATTTTCGCGTGATGGTAAATCTTCTGCGGCCACGACTTTTGCCAGATGAAATAACGCCCCATCGCGTATGTTTCCCGGTTCACGTCATACGCCATGCGGAAAGCGCTTCCTGTCACCCGGTAGTAATAGTAACCAGTCCAGACCGCAAGCGGAGCCAGTGTCAGCACCAGCGGCAACACGATCCTCACCAGCGAAACCCGCACCCCCGGCCCGTTCTTCCCCAACATCCATGCGAGCAAAGCAATCGCCACTCCCAGGCTCGACAGAAATCCTTCGTACGGACGCGTGTTCGCCAGGATAAATAATCCAATCGCCATCGCTACCGCATGCCGTTTGCGCGTGCCATGCTGCATCCTCGGCAATGCCCCCAAAACCAGCGCTCCTCCCACCGCCGGCAGGCACGCGCTCCAATATCCGTTCGTGAAGTAACTCAGCAGCCCGAGCCGCGCCACCGCCAGCACGCCTCCGAGCAACGCCCACCGCGGCGGAATCCAGCCTTGCAGCATCCAGCAAATCGCCGCGCACATTAGCGCCGAAGCCAGCAATTGCCCAATCCACGCGCTCCCCATCACCTCGCCCAACGCCAGTATCAGCCCCTGTCCCGGCGGATACATCGACATATATGTCGGATGCCAGATCACATGAAACGTCTCGAAGTGCACCCACATCGGGTGCGGAGGATTCGTCAACCGTCCGTGCGCGAACGTATCGGCGGCCAGCAAGTAACTGAATTCATCGTGATAATGCGGCAGCGGCACTCCGAGAAGAAGCGCCCCCGCTCCTCGAATCACAAACAGCGAAAGGCCGACCAGAAAAACGCAAAGGCTTTTTCGGGCCGCAATCTTTTTTTCAAACTCTTCAATCCGCTCCAATCCCAGCGCCGGCCATATCCGCGGAAATCTGATCAGAAGAAAAGCGGCAACTCCGACTACGGCGACCGGCTTCAGAAATTTAAGCATCCACGCGACTGCGCGCCCCGCCGGCATCGCAGCCACCACCAGATTGCCCATTTCACGCCAAGCCAATCACGTCACCTCGCCCGCCCCTTAGGATACCTTGTTCATCCCACCACTCCTCTGCAGTACAATCCACCTCGTGGATCCCCTCACCGATATCGAAATTCGCGTTCTCGGCTCGCTCATCGAAAAAGACATCACCACGCCCGATTACTATCCTCTGTCCCTCAACGCCCTCGTGAATGCCTGCAATCAGAAAAATAATCGCGACCCTGTAATGACGCTCGACGAAGATTCCGTCAGCGACGCACTCGCCACCCTGCAGGAAAAACGTCTCGCCGGCCCCGCCAGCGGCGCCGATAGCCGTGTCACCAAATACGAACATCGTCTGCAGGAAGTTTTCAACTTCGACCGCCGCGAGATCGCCATCCTCTGCGTGCTGCTTCTCCGCGGTCCGCAAACTCCCGGCGAACTCCGCAGCCGCACCGAACGCATGTACCGCTTCGAAGCCCTCGACGACATCGTCTCCACCCTCGACCGCCTCAGCCAGCGCCAGCCCCCACTCGCCGCCGTACTCCCGCGCCAGCCCGGCACCAAAGAATCCCGCTACATGCAACTCTTCTCCGGCGACGCGCCCCCAGCCGATGTTGCGCATGATGGGGCGCACGCGCTTTCGCGAGCGTCAGAACTCACCCACTCCTCCACCGATGACCGCCTGGACCATCTCGAAAACGAAGTCTTGGAATTAAAAAGGGAACTCGCGAACATGCAGCAACAACTGGATTCCTTCCGCAGACAATTCGAATAATCCCCACGAACCCTGTGTTACCCCGTGTCCTCTGTGCTAAAGGTTCTCGCGGCCATAACCTAAAATTCCGCGCACGCCGTCCCTGCGACTGATGTAGCCGCATCGCCAGCGACCGTTTTGCCGGCTCTGGTTTTCGGTTGAAGCTTGGGCTTAGCCACGGAACGGCTTGCGGACGCGCTCCCTACCACTTCCAAGGATGCTCGAAGGTAACTTCCTCGACCCCTCTATCAATGCGATCATTGCACCTGACGGAGAGTCGCACCCTGTAAGGTTCGGAGGGAGACATGGCCCGAAACATCTGGTTGCTGGCGCTACTCACCGCATTGTCAACCGTGCCTCGGGTTTTTGCGCAGGACGAGGGACGTTACGACACTCTGGTCAACGACAACACGCGATTCGCGTTCAAGTTCTTCCGCCAGTCACTCGCCCAAACTCCCGACCGCAACGTCATAACCGCCCCGACCGCGCTCTCGACCGATTTTGCATTTTTGCAGAACGGTGCCGAAACGAACGCGCGTGAAGAAATCCTGCATGCATTCGATTTGGAGAACCTTTCCGCGGACGAGATCAACAAACAAAACTCCGCTTTGCGAAAGGCTCTCTCTTATTCCCAGCCCCCG
Source organism: uncultured Acidobacteriaceae bacterium (assembly GCA_963818865.1). Lineage (GTDB taxonomy): Bacteria > Acidobacteriota > Terriglobia > Terriglobales > Acidobacteriaceae > Sulfotelmatobacter. Next base: position 1,544,214 of record CAWFTQ010000003.1, on the reverse strand, counting down.
CCTAAACATCTGTCCAAAACTCGCCCGAATGACCAAGCTCCTCCACCGATTTGCTGTTCGCTACCCGCTGAGCACCTTGTTTTGGCGGGATCCTTGTGGGTGCAGCCAGTTGTCGCGTTCCGCTCTAAATTCTTTGAGACTGGCAAGAAGTTTTATTTGTTCCACACCGCATCGGTTCCAGATAGAGGTCCAGCTGCAGTAAAGACCATAAACGCATGGGCGGCACAACAAACAGGCGGCAAGTTGACGCATGTCCTCGACTCTTGGCAGAAGGATGACTTCCTTCTGTTGGACACCACATGGTTCAAAGGCACTTGGTTCAATCCATTCTGGCCGGGCAAAACGCATCCCGGCGATTTTACCCTCCTTTCGGGCCAGAAGAAGGAAGTCCCAATGATGGAAAAAGGTGGGAGTTTCCGTTACCTTCGCGGAGATAAGTTTCAAGCTGTGCGTCTCGCCTACCACCACGCAGCAATGTACGTCTTTCTACCGGATGAGGATTCCTCGCTCAAAGATTTCGAACAGTCCCTTACTGCCGATAATTGGGCTGCTTGGACTTCGGCCTTCAAGTCCCGTGAGGGCTATCTTGAACTTCCACGGTTTCAATCTTCATACCGCGGGAATGTAACCGCGATTCTCGGTGATTTGGGAATAAAACGCTCTTTTGCTGCGAATTCATCTTTTGCTCCCGCCGTCTCGAATCCCGAAGGGGCTAGGCTGACTCGTGTCCTACAAGTCGTATTGCTGACCGTCGATGAGAAGGGGACCGAAGTCGTCTCCGCTGGAATAGTCGGCGGCGTTGTTGGTGGCATATCTACAGGACCGCGTCCAGAGCCGTTCCGAATGATTGTGAACCGTCCGTTCTTTTTCGTCATTTGCGACGATCAGACTCAGGCAATCCTCTACATGGGAGCAATCGTCGAACCGTAAATCAGCGCTGCAAAGACCTTCACTCCGTGTCCCGCCCCCCACACAGTGTCCGCATCACCACAACAATCGAACCTTATCCTCGCCTTAACTCAAACAGAATCAACGCCCCGTCCGCTGGCCCATTCCATGCACTCTCCCTAAGCGCTGCTCAGCAGCAGGAGGTGACCAACCATGACCCGTATCAACCTGTTTCACACCCCATCAACTCGCAATTCCGTTGCCTGGGGTAAGACGAATTTCGCCAAAACGAATTTCGCACAAGCAAATGTCGACAAAAACCATTTCAACCCAACCACCAGCACTCTGATCTTCGCCGCGCTTCTGATCGTTTGTTCCTTAGCCGTCGGATGCTCGAACGACCAACCCAAGCCCGTAAGCTCCATCAACCAGTCTCCAATCGTTCAAACTCCGCCGATCACAACCGCACCTACGCCCGCGCCCGCACCGCCCGTGCAGCAAGCCGTCTCCAAGCCCGTGCACAAGAAAGTCGTCCATAAAGTCCCGCCCACCGTAACCTATGTGAGCGATGCCACCGGCATATCTTTTGACTACCCGCGCAAGTACGCTCTCAAGACCGGCGATGCCGCCGCCGAACTCGTCTCCTCCGGTCCCGTTCCCATGGATTTCGTGCAGCCCGGCGGAGTCGCGCTCGCGGCCGTCGCACTTCCCGACTCCGCTTATCCCAACTCTGACCTGGCTTCGGCCTTCTTCAACGTCAGCGTCAACAAAACTCTCACTGCCGATCAGTGCAGCGAATTCTCCGTCCCGCAGCCAAACCCCGCGTCCCCGGCCGATCCCAATATCCAGGCCATCGCGCAGCTAACCACGCCGCCAATCTCCAAACTCAAATTAATGATCGGCGATATGGAACTCGATTCCGCCGAAACTAACTCCACCGGAGAATCGACCAGCGGTATTCGCGATCAAGCCGCGAAGTACTATCACGTCTTTCAGAACGGTGCCTGCTACGAGTTCGCCCTGAAAGTCGCAACCACCAAACTCGACACCGCAACCGAAGCCACAGCCAAACCCAGCCCCATCCACATCAACCGCGACGAAGTTTTTCATCGCCTCGAACAAATCCTGGCCACAGTGAAAATCAATCCGCCCGCGGCTCCCGAAGTCAACGCCGAAGTCAAAACCAATCCACAACCCACCCCCGCAGAAACCCCGGCTCAGTAATTTAAACAACGGCGCCGGTCATGACCTCTCATGACCGGCGCCGTTCTGCCCTTCCATGTTAGAGTCCAAACCCACCCTGCCGCATCCAACAACTTTATGGAGGTTCCTATGTACGTTGTTCTCGGAGCAAGCGGCAACACCGGCCACATAGTCGCTAAAACTCTTCTCAGCCGCGGCCAGCAAGTTCGCGTCGTCGGCAGAAACGCAACCCACCTGCAACCTCTCGCGGCCGAAGGCGCTGAAGTATTTATCGCCGATGTCACCGACGCGGCCGCACTCACCAAAGCCTTTCAACAAGCAGCCTCAGCCTACGTCATGATTCCGCCCAACCCCGCCAGCAATGACGCTCTCAGTTATGAGAATCGTGCCGGCGACGCCATCGCCACCGCCGTTCGAAACGCCGGAGTCAAAAATATTGTTTCGCTCAGCAGCATCGGAGCCGACAAATCCACCGGCACCGGCACCGTCGTCGGCCTCTACCACCTCGAACAAAAACTCAATCAGATCGATTCCGCCAACGTCCTCCACTTGCGCGCCGGATCCTTCATGGAAAACACTCTCGGCCAGGCCGGAGCAATCCGCATGATGGGCTCCGCCATCGGACCCATTCGCCCCGGCCTCAAACTTCCCATGATCGCCGCTCGCGACATCGGAGCGGCCGCCGCCGACGCTCTCTTGCAGCTCGCCTTCCGTGGCAAGCAGACGCAAGAACTGCAAGGCCAGCGTGATCTCGACTACACCGAAGCCACCGCCATCATCGGCAAGGCTATCGGCAAACCTAAACTCGGATACGTCCACGCGCCCGACGAGCAAATTCGTCCCGCCATGGTTCAGATGGGAATGTCCGACAATTTCGTCGGCCTCCTCCTCGAAATGTCCGCTGCGCTGAATTCCGGATACATGCGCGCTCTCGAACCTCGTTCCGCGCGCAACACCACTCCAACCCCATTCGAAACCTTCGTCGCTCAGTCTTTCGTCCCTGCCTATCAACAACAAGCAGCTGCCTGATTCACAACAAAAGGCCACGCTCATTCAGAACGTGGCCTTTTGTCTTGCTCGTGTGGTCTTGCATGTGTGGAGCGGACACTCCTGTCCGCTGCCTTTGCCTTTGACTTCTTTGACTTTGATTTGTCTGACTTTGATTTAACTGACTTTGATTTAATAAGAAGCGCGCCGATCGTATCTTCTTCGCGCTTCTTTAGCTCGAGCTCGCAGTTATCCCCAAATAACTGTTCACAGTCTCAACCGGCAAGCTGAGAGTGGTCGCGATTTGGGACACCTGCTGCCCCTGGTTATAAAGCTGATACACCTGTTGCGACTCGGTCAGCGTCACCGTATCCCCCGAGCTCTTTGTAGTTGGTTGTGGAGTGCGAGCGGCCGCCGAAGTCGCAGACGAGTTCACAGCGGTTGACGTTGCGGTCGAGAGCGAACTGGAGATGGAAATACCCATAACACGCTCCTTACCTCTTACCTAAGGAAAGATCGGCAGCCCCAGCCATCGCATGAGTCCAACCGTGCCATTTCTTACAAGAAAGTAATCTTCGAGTCCTCAATCGGAGCAATCGCCCCAAACTGGAAACACCTCTTGTCATTCCGACCGCGCGAGCGCAGCGAGACAGGAGGAATCTGCCGTCCGCCAGCGGCAGATAAGCCGAGGGTGCCCCATCCTTGCCGCGCTCTCAGCCGCATGTGCTCACATCGCAACGTTTTTCGCGGCAAGGATGGGGATTTTGACTTCTGATCCACCCCGACCCTGACGCAAGATTACGATCGCCTCCGCCGCACCGCCCGAAAAACTTCCCATTCCTATCTCCACTTCTCAAACCGCGACCGCAACCCCCGGCTCTCCGGATACAGCATCAACGACTTCAACTCCTCCACCACCCGCACCGGCATCACATACCACGCGTTCATCGGCCGCGCATACGCCACCAGCGCATCAATATCCGCCGTATACGACCTCTGATTATGATCGTGCGCCCGAAAGCTGCACCCACCATCCGCCCCCACCACGTGCGCCGACTTCACCTGCACCCGCCAAAAAATAAAGCTCTTCTTCGGATTCACCAATAAAATCATAAGGCTCGCTGTCCCCCCAAGGCCGAGCCACCACAAACCCCATCCCCACCGCCTTGGCAATAAACTCCGCCTCCGCAATCTCCCCCAGTTGCTTGCAAGTAAGTGTGGAACGGACACTTCTGTCCGTTGCCTTTGACTTTGCTTTTGACTTTGATTCCCCCGCCATCCCCCAAATCGTGATCCCACCCGCATCGTCAGCCCCCACCCCATCGCCATCCATGTCCCTTCGCTCCCTTATCTGGATTTGTCATCCTGAAGCGCCGGGGTTATCGTCGCTGAAGGATCCCTACCCCCACAGCACTGCTTCCTCGAAGCATCCCCAACCCAACCCCTTCCGAGCACCAAGAAGATGGGCTATATCATCCACTCCGACTATAGCTAAATGATTTCACCCAAAACTACCGCAGTCAACAAAATTGTGCCAATTTGGGAAGCGCCATTACCCACGAAAGTAGACCCCCCCCCCAAAAAAAAAAGTAGACATCCAGAACCAACCATAGGAACAAGAACGAGCCCGAGGGTGCCCCATCCTTGCCGCGATCTCGGCGGCATGCGCTCCCACCGCATCGTGTTTCGCGGCAAGAGCCTGCCCTGAGCGAAGCCGAAGGGTGGGGATTTGACTTCCTGTCCCAACCACCAACCCCTTGTCATTCCGACGCGCGAGCGCAGCGAGACAGGAGGAACCTGCTGTTCGCCAGCAGCCCAGGGGCCTCCGTTTCCCGGGCCTAGAACGGAAGCAGCAGCCTGTCCGGGCCTTCGATTTCGCCCTTGGCCTCCAGGAATTCTTCACTCCATGGTTTGCCCGCGCACTCGGGGCACTCGTCGATCGTGTTGCCGATCGCGTAACAGTGGTAGCAGGTTCCTTCGGAGCTGGCGCCAGGGAACTTGTTACATATCTTGCAGGGCTTGAAGAACTCGCGATCGAGCGCCCGGTGCTCGTCCCATAGTTCTTGCTCACAGGTGATGCACATAATCTCCTCCTGACTGGCCGATTCTCTGCGTCCGAGCGAGTCTTTCATTGGGGATAGTTTTCTTAGCCGCTAATATAACTCCATCGTCTTCTTCCACGTTCTCCCAACGAGAGTCGGTACTGTTTTATTACAGGCATCTATCCCAAAACGGAAAAGGCCGTCGAGTTTCTCTCGACGGCCCTTATTTACGCCGGCAATGAACTGCGCTCCCACACACTTGGCGCGTGCAGTACCATCGGCCCTGCGGGGCTTAACTTGAGGCGCTTAGAAGGCGTGAGCGCGCGTTCTTTGCGCGCGGGAGCCCTCTGCCGAAATCCTGAGCGTTCTTTGCGAAGGATCTCGTCTTGCTGCGAGTCATGCAGCCGAGGGATGCCTGTGGCAATGCGCCAAGACCTTTTCGACTTCCTGAGCCCAGCAGCGCTCCCTGTCCGTCACGTCTCTGTCCCGCTCTCTTGCCATATCCCAAAAGCCTTGGCCAGGGCGCTCATCGTCCTTATGAACGACAAGGGCACTTATCAGGCCTCGACCCGCGGCATCCTCCTCGTCGGAAATTTCGTAAAGCAAGAGATGAAATCGAGAATCGTGCGGATCGAACAGGATGCTGTTTATACGCTTGGTTAGATCGGAATAAGAAATCGTGGGAGGACGACCGCGGCGCGCCTGGGCGATAATAGCTCGAATCGCTTCCAGTTTTGCTTTCTCCCAGGCAGCTGTCTCGTAGCCGTGTGTTTCATTCTCACCCATAGATAAGCCTCCACGATTGAGGGTAATTTATGGTTCTGCGTAGGCGCCAATTATCGTGTATTCGTAGGCAGTAGCGAACAACCGTGAAGCCTCGAAGCTTCGCGTCGATAGATTTGCCCCTGGTTGTTTCGCAAGCCAGCCCTCGAAGACACTCATAAATTGCGGATGTGCACCCTCTAACAGGTGTGTACCCCAGCCCATGTAATTTCTGTAAAATGTCGGCGTATCTCCGAAATCCCAAGGCCGACTGAGTGCTACGCAGAAACCTCTAAATTCTTCCTTGAAACGCGTCAGCACCTTTTTCCAAATAACTTCGCTATCATAAACGGGAAATAACTCTGCGTTGTAGAAGTGCAGCACTTTTGAAACCGCCATCGTGGGCCAGTCTGCGACCGGCTTGAGGCTTCTCATTCGCTCGAGGGTGGGCAAAATACTAGATTGACTGCTCCCGCTGCGGAAGTTGAGCAAGTCTACGGGGCCACCCCAGGAAAAGTCTGCGAGCCCAGCTTTTAGGTTCTGAAATGTCTGTTCGGCAGTCCAAAGGGGTCCGGCCGCATTGCGGCCGATGCCCCAGCCGCCTGCACGGGCAGGACGCACAAGCTGGTCATAAACCTGACGAAACAGGTTTATCGCAGCGTCTGCTTGTAGTCTCGCATCAAACGCTCGGCGCGACACATCATAGAGGTCCAATCTCTCTCCCACACTCCAGTCCTTCGCGCCCAGTAAATTCCGGCACGCCTCCAACGCTCGCTCTTGTGCTACCCCACCTTGGAAATAGCTACGGACAGTTTTCGGCATTGCAGGGATTTAATCACAAAAAGGAAAAGGCCGTCGAGATTTCTCTCAACGGCCTTTATTTATGCCGGCAACGACCTACGCTCCCACACACTTGGCGCGTGCAGTACCATCGGCCCTGCGGGGCTTAACTTCCGTGTTCGGGATGGGAACGGGTGGATCCCCCGCGGTAAGATCACCGACAAATCGAGGCGTTTAGCAGGCGTGAATGCAGCCGCCGAAGGCGGCAAATGGGAGCCTGCTGCCGAGATCCTGAGCGCTCTTTGCGAAGGATCTCTACGCCATCTCGTTAGCTGTCAGCTTCGACAGCAAACTTGGTGAATCCCAGTTATCCCTTTCGCGCCTCAGAAAACTGAGAGCTGAAAGCTGACAGCTGAGAGCTAGCTTTTCAAAGATCGTGAGGACAATGCCTCACAACTGAATAGATTGGTGTGGCTTACTTTCTTATTTGTTTACTTCCGATTTCAACCACCATACTTCGGCTTTGCTTCCTTACGAAAGCGTCGGCGCAACAGTTATCAGTGTTGCATCTCAGTCATCCAGGTTCGAACGACTTCAACAACATTGCTGGCTCCAGTTCAGGTTCTAACTGAGAACTGGCAACTGAGTACTGACAACTGTTTCTGCACCGAGTAAATTTTATGGTCAAGCCGAACGGGCGATTAGTACTGGTAAGCTACGAGTGTTGCCACTCTTCCACCTCCAGCCTATCAACCAGGTAGTCTTCCTGGGCCCTTCTTATCCCTTACGGGTTGGGAGATCTCATCTTGAGGAGTGCTTCCCGCTTATATGCATTCAGCGGTTATCACTACCGAACTTCGCTACCGAGCGGTGCCATTGGCATGACAGCTCGAACACAAGAGGTTCGTCCATCCCGGTCCTCTCGTACTAAGGACAGGTCCTCTCAAATCTCCTGCGCCCACAACAGATAGGGACCGAACTGTCTCGCGACGTTCTGAACCCAGCTCACGTACCGCTTTAATAGGCGAACAGCCTAACCCTTGGAACCTTCTACAGCTCCAGGATGCGATGAGCCGACATCGAGGTGCCAAACCGGAGCGTCGATATGAACTCTTGGCTCCGATCAGCCTGTTATCCCCGGCGTACCTTTTATCCGTTGAGCGATGGCCCTTCCATGCAGAACCACCGGATCACTAAAGCCTACTTTCGTACCTGCTCGACTTGTTGGTCTCGCAGTCAACCACGCTTATACTTTTGCATTCAACGGCTGATTTCCAAACAGCCTGAGCGTAGCTTCGCGCGCCTCCGTTACCGTTTAGGAGGCGACCGCCCCAGTCAAACTACCCGCCTAACTATGTCACTCTTCCAGATTATGGAAGTAGATTAGAACCACAGATCTCGCAGGGTGGTATCTCACCGTTGGCTCCTCCAAGCCCGAGAGCCTGGAATCAAAGCCTCCCACCTATCCTGCGCAGCAAGGGCCATAGTTCATAGTTAAGGTATAGTAAAGGTGCACGGGGTCTTTCCGTCTAGTTGCGGGCAACCGGCATCTTCACCGGCACTACAAGTTCGCCGTGTCAGTCGGCAAGACAGTCGCACTTTCGTTACGCCATTCGTGCAGGTCGGAACTTACCCGACAAGGAATTTCGCTACCTTAGGACCGTTATAGTTACGGCCGCCGTTCACTGGGGCTTCAGTTCGAAGCTTCACCTTGCGGTTGACCTCTCCCTTTAACCTTCCAGCACCGGGCAGGCGTCAGCCCCTATACGTCGTTTTCGACTTTGCAGAGACCTGTGTTTTTGTTAAACAGTCGCAGTGCGCATTTCGCTGCGGCCCCCTCGAGCTATGAACTCTACCGGGGCACCCCTTCTCCCGAAGTTACGGGGTTATATTGCCGAGTTCCTTACCAACTGTTCTCACGAGCGCCTTTGGATATTCTCCTCGTCTACCTGTGTCGGTTTGAGGTACGGTTCCCTTACTTTCTCCTTAGAGGTTTTTCTTGGCAGCGTGGAATCGGCAGCTTTCCTCCATACGGAGTACTGCTTTGCGCCTCAGTGATAGCTCTTCAACGGATTTTCCTATCGAAGACACCTTACGCGCATCGACCGTCATAGCCATAGGACGGCCTGCTTATCCTCCTGCGTCACCCCATCGTATTAACGAAAACAAGGGAGGTCCGGAATATTAACCGGATGTCCATCGGCTACGCCTTTCGGCCTCGCCTTAGGGACCGCCTGACCCTGAGCGGATTAACCTTTCTCAGGAAACCTTAGACTTTCGGCGCGGAGGGTTCCCACCTCCGTTATCGCTACTTATGCCGGCAGGGTCTCTTCTCAACCGTCCAGCAGTCCTTTCGGTCTACCTTCAAACTGTTGAGAATGCTCTCCTACCACGCATACCAATTAAGGTATGCATTCGCTGCTTCGGTAACAAGCTTAAGCCCCGTTAAATTGTCGGCACCGGACCGCTTGACCAGTGAGCTATTACGCTTTCTTTAAAGGATGGCTGCTTCTAAGCCAACCTCCTGGCTGTCTGGGCGTTCCGACTTCCTTTCCCACTTAGCTTGTATTTTGGGACCTTAGCAGGCGATCTGGACTGTTTTCCTCTCGACGACGAAGCTTAGCCCCCGCCGTCTGACTCCCGTATTGGTTGTTCTATGGCATTCGAAGTTTGATTGGATTCAGTAAGCTGGAAAGCCCCCTAGTCCATTCAGTTCTCTACCACCACGACAAATCATACGAGGCTAGCCCTAAAGCTATTTCGGAGAGAACGAGCAATCACGGAATTTGATTAGCCTTTCACCCCTACCCTCAGCTCATCGGAGCTTTTTTCAACAAACACCCGTTCGGCCCTCCGGTGGGTGTTACCCCACTTTCAGCCTGGCCAAGGGTAGATCATCCCGCTTCGCGTCTATTCCTGCCAACTGATTCGCCCTATTAGGACTCGCTTTCGCTGCGGCTCGCTTTCGCTTAACCTTGCTGACAAGAATAACTAGCCGGCTCATTATGCAATAGGCACGCGGTCAGACTTTCGGCTTGCGCCGCATAGTCCTCCCACCGTTTGTAGGCACACGGTTTCAGGTACTATTTCACTCCCCTCGCAGGGGTTCTTTTCGCCTTTCCCTCACGGTACTGGTTCACTATCGGTCAGAAGCTAGTATTTAGCCTTACGGGATGGTCCCCGTAGCTTCCCGCAAAGTTTCTCGTGCTCCGCGGTACTCAGGTATCGACTTCGAGTTCAGTTCCTTTTCACCTACGTGGCTATCACACTCTATGGCCCCTCTTTCCAGAGGGCTTCGGTTAAGGACTGAATTGGTAACTCTACTGTTGTCGACCCTACAACCCCGGTCACACCCGAAGGTGAGACTGGTTTAGGCTGTTGCGATTTCGCTCGCCACTACTATCGCAATCGAGGTTTCTTTCTTTTCCTCCTGGTACTGAGATGGTTCACTTCCCAGGGTTCGCTCGTGCGTGACTATGGATTCATCACGCCGTACGGAGGGTTCACCTCCGTGGGTTTCCCCATTCGGAAATCTCCGGATCAATGCCTGCTTGCGGCTCCCCGAAGCTTATCGCAGCTTGCCACGTCCTTCATCGCCTGCTTCTGCCAAGGCATCCACCATGCGCCCTTAGTAGCTTGACCACAAAATTTACTCGACACACGGCAGCTCTTGCTTCAATCTCACCCACCCTGTCATCCCGAGCGAAGCATCAAATTCGCGAAGCGAAATTGATGCGAAGTCGAGGGACCTGCTGTTTGATCTCGAGCAGAACCACCACACGCCGCTTAAACTCTATGGGCCTTTATTGCTGCTCATCGCGTGACAGCAAGTTTCCGGTTTCTAGTTTCTAGTTTCCAGCGTGAACCGGAAACAGGAAACTTTGAAACTAGAAACTGCCTTCACACACCAGCAGCTTCTCTCAGGCACTCATAAAAATTTACAACGCCTTGTATTTTGCCCAATCTATTCAGTTGTCAAATATCGTCCTCGTCAGCTTGCTGGTTCACAGCGAGACTGATTTACCCCGCGTGTGCGGGTATGGGTCTTACTTATTCCAGAGTGTGCAAACTCCAGAATTCCTCCAACCCAATGTTCGGCGTCAAAACGACTTTCATTCGGCCGTGAACTGATTCACGGTTGTCGCGTTTGACGCCCAACATTAGATTGAATCCTCATCTCGAGTGGCCAAAGACTTGAAAAACCTCCGCGACAACGCCTCCGAGAAGAAATGTCAAACCGCCGATCAAGCAAAGTGCGTTTCCGAACTTAGTTGACCTTACCGGCCAGCGAACATCTCCGTCCTTCGTTCTCCATCCCACGTATGTGAGCGCCAGACCGAAAATAATAAACAGTATCGGCACTCAGCCTCGCGGCGAAGCGTCGGGATCGATGCCGCGCTCGATCTTGGCGATGCGTTCATTGTGCCGGATGAGCATCGCAGTGATGGCGATTGCGCCGCCTACGAGAATCGCGCAAATCGGAACCAGCAAGCCGCCTAAACCGAATATTGAATCGATCAGCCTATTCACCTGCCGCCTCCGCACCCTCAGGGGCTAAAGCCCTGTTTCTTTCCTAGGCTTTTTGCGGCACGACTGTAAGTCGTGCCCTTCCCGGTCGTGCTCTCCCGCAATTCTGCGAAGCTTTCGACCGTCCGCCAAGTTTTCTGGTGGAGCTGACCGGGATCGAACCGGTGGCCTCCTGGTTGCAAACCAGGCGCTCTCCCAGCTGAGCTACAGCCCCAACTGCGGTTTCCAGTTTCCCGTTTCCGGTTTCCAGTAAAACACTGGAAACCGGAAACTGAAAACTAGAAACCTGATTTTCTGGTGGGCCTGGATAGACTTGAACTATCGACCTCACCCTTATCAGGGGTGCGCTCTAGCCACCTGAGCTACAGGCCCGTTTGTTTTTCTTTGGACGTCCTGAGCCCAGATTATACCTGAGCCTTCAGCATTTCAGACGTCAGCATCAGCCCAACCGGCTGAGTGCTAAATGCTGAATGCTGAGTGCTCAAAATTTAATTCGAGGACAAGGTTGAACGTGCGCTCCAGCTAAGCCGGAGCTGACCATCATGGAAATTGAGATTCGAGAAAGAGAGGTCCGAACGAGACTCCCTTGCCGCATCCTCAGGTTAGTGGTGGACTTGGCTTGGGGTACATGGCAACATCCCACGCATTTTTAATCTTCGTTATTCAGAAATTCGAAATCTCTTTCGAGACTGCGATTTCGTATCGGAACGAAGACGCGCGAGTGCCATGACGTTCTCTCTTAGAAAGGAGGTGATCCAGCCGCAGGTTCTCCTACGGCTACCTTGTTACGACTTCACCCCAATCATGAACCATACCTTGGACGGTTGCCTCTCTTGCGAGTTAGCACGCCGGCTTCTAGTGCAGTCCACTTTCGTGATGTGACGGGCGGTGTGTACAAGGCCCGGGAACGTATTCACCGCGGCGTTCTGATCCGCGATTACTAGCGATTCCAGCTTCATGGAGTCGGGTTGCAGACTCCAATCCGAACTGAGGCCGGCTTTTTCCGATTAGCTCCCCCTCGCGGGTTTGCGACGGTTTGTACCGACCATTGTAGCACGTGTGTAGCCCTGGACATAAAGGCCATGAGGACTTGACGTCATCCCCACCTTCCTCCCAGTTATCCTGAGCGGTTTCACTAGAGTGCCCGGCTTGACCCGATGGCAACTAGGGATAAGGGTTGCGCTCGTTGCGGGACTTAACCCAACATCTCACGACACGAGCTGACGACAGCCATGCAGCACCTATATAGCAGTCTCTTGCGAGACGCGGATGTTTCCACCCGATTCCACTACATTTCGAGCCCAGGTAAGGTTCTTCGCGTTGCGTCGAATTGAACCACATGCTCCACCGCTTGTGCGGGCCCCCGTCAATTCCTTTGAGTTTCAGCCTTGCGACCGTACTCCCCAGGCGGATTGCTTATCGCGTTAGCTGCGGCACAGTGGGATTGGGTACCCACCACACCAAGCAATCATCGTTTAGGGCTAGGACTACCAGGGTATCTAATCCTGTTTGCTCCCCTAGCTTTCGCGCCTCAGCGTCAGTTATGGTCCAGTGCGCCGCTTTCGCCACAGGTGTTCCTCCCGATATCTACGCATTTCACCGCTACACCGGGAATTCCACGCACCTCTCCCATACTCCAGCACGGCAGTTTCGCCTGCAGGCTCCAAGTTAAGCTTGGAGATTTCACAGGTGACTTACCGCGCCGCCTACGCGCCCTTTACGCCCAATAATTCCGAACAACGCTTGCACCCTCTGTATTACCGCGGCTGCTGGCACAGAGTTAGCCGGTGCTTCTTCCACCAGTACCGTCATTATCGTCTTGGTCGAAAGGAGTTTACGCCCCAAGGGGCTTCATCCTCCACGCGGCGTTGCTGCGTCAGGGTTTCCCCCATTGCGCAAAATTCCCCACTGCTGCCTCCCGTAGGAGTCTGGACCGTGTTTCAGTTCCAGTGTGGCCGTGCGCCCTCTCAGGCCGGCTACCGATCTTCGCCTTGGTGGGCCGTTACCCCGCCAACTAGCTAATCAGCCGCGACCCCCTCCTCAAGCGGATTGCTCCTTTGATCTTGCGATGTTATGCGGTATTAGCATCGGTTTCCCGATGTTATTCCACACTCGAGGGTAGGTTAGTCACGTGTTACTCACCCGGTCGCCACTTTACTCAGGGATTGCTCCCCTTTCTCGTTCGACTTGCATGTGTTAGGCACGCCGCCAGCGTTGATTCTGAGCCAGGATCAAACTCTCGTTTGAAACCTGATGTCTGCCGACGGGTAGTTGGCAGACTGCCATCGCCGGGCTCGAAAGCCGGGATGGCGCCACCACTCAGCTTCTTGCTCTCTTGGATCGAAATCCAAAAAAGCTTGAAGACCGTGGTGGTCTAACTTGTGAGATCGCTCGGACTTATGCCCGAATCGACTTCTCACGACTGGCACGTTCAACCTAGTTGTCAAAGACCGAATCGCGGTCCGCCGAGGCGGTGCGAATTCAGTCCAGGCGAAAATGCTCGAAAGCATTTCCGACTGTCCTCGAAACTTTACAACCATACAGTGCGGCGTATATCCCGTCAATCGTCGCTTCCCACAGAATTTCCAGATGATTTCCACATTGGGAATTCGCTGGAGCGGGCGGGAGAGCTGCCAGCAAGAACCAAAAGCAGATTCCTCACGATAAGGCCGTTCGGAATGACAAGAGCTATTGGACTAGGCGCTCTGAAACGCGCAACAGTATGAGCCTTCCGTCCGGAATGAGGCGCCACTTTCGGCGCATGCCGACACGGAAGACAAGAAATTGAGAAAAGATCTTATTACTTGGAGGTCCTTGCTTTGAAGGTACCCTTCGGAACGGCTTAGGCAAACCCTAATTGCTTTCCGAATGAAGTCCCGTGGCCGGGACGATTGAGAACTGTATTGCTGCTCTCTGAACGCTTAGATGCCGGACGAGACCGAGAGTTTCACAAAATACGACCGGCTTAGCCACACGTCTGCTCTCGGTGAATTGTTTATAGCAGATGAATGGGGAAGAGTGCAAGCGAAAGTTTACGAATTTGATTCCGGAGCTTTGATTCGGAGCTCAGGCGCGCTTGGTTTCGTCGAGCATGCGCTGGCGCAGGATGTTGTTGGCGCGGGTCTGGTAGCCTTTGCCCCGTTTTTTCAGCCAGGCGACCACGTCGGCATCGAGGCGCATGGAAACAGCCTGCTTCAAGGGCCGATAAAACCGGCCGCGGATTGCGTCTTTCCACGCATTGGGCGGGAGCTCAGGGATATCGGAGGTGTCGATCTGGTCGTCGGGCATGGCGGCGAGGGCGGCGAGTTCTCTTTTTTGGCGGGGAGTCAGCGGTTGTCCGGTCACCCTTTGCCTTTTTACTTCGATCTTCGATTTTCTAATTGCCTTCGGCATAGATTCTCCGTTCAGTGCGAGTTGCCTTTCGGGCGGAAATAATCCGTATTGCTTCGCCTTCGTCGTCTATTGTGTGCGCGACAAGCAGCACATTGTGTGCTCCGATCATGCCGATGGTTTGCCAGCGCGGTTCGCCATCGACCTCGCGGTCTTGCGTGGTGACGTGGTAGGGATCGTCGAACACATGGAGTGCGGTGTCGAAGCTGATGCGGTGCTTTCGCTGGTTGAGCCGATCCTTCCGCGCGTCCCAGGTGAATTCCACGGCAGTTCGCGTATTTACGATGTTGTATACACGTTAATTATTTTGGGGCGGGAGCGCAAGGGGGAAACTAGAATGGCTCATCGGGAGGTTCCGGTGGGCGCCTTGCCGCGGGCCGCGAAGAGGGTTAAGCCTTCGAGGCCTCTGTACTCTGGGATTACCCCGAGCTCAGCTTTAATATCTGCGAGCGTCTCTGGGTTTCGAAACCAGTTCCGGTGGCGAAAATCTTGGTTTTTTGAGGCTTGGTTGTACGCCTTGTTCAAGGCCGTCCCGGCCAGTTTGAATATCTCGATCAGCGTTTTCTTGGCTGTATGTGTCTCGTCGTCGAGCCAGGTATTCGGTTTGCTCAATTTTCGGAGATCTGAATCGAGTTCGGCTTCGTCCTGTCCGTAGACCATTCTTAGGAGTTCGCCAACTGCATAGTAGACGACCCACCGGCGCTCTAAGCCGGGCGAGTTCTTGCCCTCTTCGTTATCTGTTTCACGTTTCTCCTTCCACATCGAATGTACTTCATCGCACAGAAAGTATGTGCCGGCCAACAACTTAAATTCGTCGTCCTTCATTTGGGACACTGGCTCGCCGAATACTTTCGTATACCCTCCCTTATTGGAGACGTCGAAGAGATACCTGGTGCCTCCGGCCATGTCGTCGGGTCCGTACCGAAATGCGTAAACGGTCTTCGCTAGATCCTCCATGCCGATGGGCACCTTGTTCGCACTCCTCTCACGGCTTCTTTTGTTCTTGTAGAAGTATGGCTTCCCGGCGCGGTTTAGATCAGAAAACCGACGATGAAGATCTTTTTGGACCGGATCGTTGCTTCTAAAGTCGGATATCTTCACTGCATTTTGCGTGTTGTTAAATCGGGTGACGTCTGCAAGGAAGTCTGTATCCTTGCTGAGGGAAAAGTCCATCACTCTCAGAATCACGCGCACATCCTTGAGCGGTAGGCTCTCTTTTATCTGCGCCTTGCTAAGCGATCGAACTGTCTGCGCGCCGTTGATGATCGAGAACCTATGACAGCGGAGCAGTTGCTTTTCTTCATCTGGCTCGATTTGGGTGGCGACCGCCGAAACCCCGTTGTTGAAAAATACGAACTCGTCCGGCAGGTCCACGGCCGTCCCCACGATTCCTTTGTTCGTCGTTGACTCTCCGACGTAGTCCCGGATGTTCATGGCGAATAGCCGATACTTGTACTGCCTGTACATCTCGGCAAGCTGGGCACCGCTGACCTGGCCAATGTAGAGATCCCTGCCTCCCTTGGATTCGAGGCGTATCCACGGTACCCCGTCAGGGCTAGGAGCGAACCCAATCTCGATAAACTGGTCTAGGATTTCGCCGGCCGAAAGAGCTTCCCGCAGCTTGATGTTTAGCTCCTGCTCATCGAACAGAGACAGTTCGCTGCGGTCCTCGAGATCTGGAAGGCCTTTTACGCTGGCAAGCCCCTTCGCCGCGCGGTCCCGGAGAGTTTGAGAAACCTTGGCAAGAGTTATAAAGTGGAGCTCAAAGTAGTCTCCTTCCCAGTCGATGTCGATGAGCGCCTCTGTCACCTTGCGATTTAGCTTTTGCTTTTTCTTGAACGTCTCGTACAGTCGGCTGACTGCCTCGCAGAAGTGGGTGAGATCCTCGGCGCTCTCGTACTTATCCGACGAACGATACTTCGCCTGGACAATAAGCACGCGTCCCTCGGTGGGATAGATAAAATCGACGCCGCCGTCCGCTGTGCCATCGACGATGTAGTCATCTATTTCTTGTTCGTCTTCGGGAACTAGCCCCGGCGTAAGTTTGCTGACGACGTTTTTTATATAAAAACGCGTCATTTCCACGGCACGGATCTTGTCCGAAAGCGAGCCGAACGACGTCTTCAGTCGCTTTTCCGCGTCGGAGATTAGGTAGTCTCGAAACCACGGTTTCTTATCGGGCTTTTCCATAGGGCGAGGCGATCAGTTTGAGGGGATCGGCCTGTGACCTCCGAATCTTAGCGCAAAAGCCTCAGTCTGTGCGATGCGTGAAAGTTTCAGGGTTCCGTCATCAACGTGCTTCAAGCTTCTTTATGTCGGGAGTACTTGGAATTTTGGCGGTAGGAGGCGAGTAAGGATGTTGGGTTGGGAGTGGGTGGCGGCGAGGAGGAGGGTCTGGTGGGGCGATGGCGGGGGTCGGCTTCGACTAGCGAGGGGTCCGGCGGTGGGATGGCGGAAGGGATTCCTCGCGATGGGGCCGCTCGGAATGACAACGTCGATTGAACCGCCGCACCGCCCAAAGGCACGGGCCGTGCAGTCTTCAATAAAAACAGCAGGTTCCTCGACTTGCCGTCCCCTTCGGCTTCGCTCAGGGTCCGGGCGGCGCTCGGAATGACAGAACTTAAAGAGGGCTCCGGCGGCGCCCGGAATGACAGAACTTAAAGAGGGCTCCGGCGGCGCTCGGAATGACAGAACTTAAAGAGGGCTCTCGGGCGGCACTCGGAATGACAGAACTTAAAGAGGGCTCTCGGGCGGCGCTCGGAATGACAGAACTTAAGGAGGGCTCCGGCGGCGCCCGGAATGACAGAACTTAAGGTGGGCTCCGGCGGCGCTTGGAATGGCAGGACTTAAAGAGGGCTGTGGCGGCGGCTCGAAATGACTGGGTTACAAGTCGCTTGCGGGTCGGCGGACGAATGCGTCCGCGGCTCCGTGAGTTATTTTGTTAGCAGGTGCCAGGCTTCTTCGTAGGGGCCATATTTGGAGTTTTTCAGGTGGGGGGAGAGGACTACGGTGGGTTGGCGGTGGGTGGCGCGGATGGGGAGGATGTACCAGGTGTCGGTGGGGATGACGAGGGCGGCGAAGAAGTCGAGCTGGTCGGGGCGGTAGATGACGTGGCTGGAGCAGATGGTGCAGACGTAGGAGTAGTGGCGCTGGTAGAGGGTGCATTTGACCTGGACGCGGCGGAAGAGGCCGTGGTGGTCGGTGGCGACGTCGTAGGGGGCGGATTCTCCCCAGGGCTTGTTGCAGCGGAATCCGCGCTCGGTGGCGCATTGCATGAAACGGAGTTCGGCCCACTCTCCGCGAAGTTTGGGGTGCGGGATGTTGGGGCCGTGGGGCATGGGGCTTCCTTTGTTGTGGTGCGGTTGTGGTGCGATTTTTGAGTTGGTTATGCGCCAGAGCTCGGGTGATCGACGGCTTAAAAGCAGTTCCTCGCGATGAGGCCGCTCGGAATGACAATCTTTATTTTTGTTCGGAATGTCCGTACTTAATTGCGGGACAAGTTGCTGACAATAAAAAACGCGGCCGGGTGGGCCGCGTCTGATTCGATTATTTATATATCTATTATATCATAAAGCAATGGGTAAATGGGACATGATAGCCATAAATATTTGCGCTGTGGTTTCATGGGGATAGGTGCGATCGTGTAGTTTCTGCCTATTGACAAGAAATTCCAGGTTGAGGGGGGAAGAGGTTTTCGGATAGGGATTCCTCGCGATGAAGCCGCTCGGAATGACAGAATTGATAGGGATCGGAATAACGAAAACTTATGGAGCTCGGGATGATCGGCACTGGATCGGGGCTGGCTATGTTTGGATGGGTGTGTCAAGCTGATGGTATGAAGAAACAAGCGTCGGACCAGTCGTTTCATGATCGGCGGTATCAGGAGCGGAAGCGGGCGGAGGCGGCGAAGAAGCTGCCGAAGAAAAAGGCCGCTGCGGAGAAGACAGGTGGCGAGTCCCGAGTACCTAGTACCGAGTAACACCTCAAGCGGCTAAAGCCGCAGTGAGTATCTGACTCTTATCGCGGCGCTGGAGCGCTGCGCTGTCCAAAATCGAGGCCGGCGGCGGAGCGGGGGTTGGCGAAACCAAGGTCCCTCACTTCGTTCGGGATGACACAACTTAAAAACTTTTCTCAAGTATGACGGGCTGCGGTTGACAGGGGGCTGTGCGTTCTGTACATTCTGTCTGAACTGAAAGTTTTGATATGGCGACACTGACTGGAGTGCAAAAGCAGTACATTCTGCACTGGGGCGAAATGGGGACGCGGTGGGGGATTAATCGCACGGTGGCGCAGATTCATGCGCTGCTGTATCTGTCTCCACGGGCGCTGCCGGCGGAGGAGATTGCGGAGACGCTGAGCGTGGCGCGGTCGAATGTGAGCACGTCGATCCGCGAACTCGAGGGCTGGGGGATTGTGCGGGCGGTGCATGTGCTGGGCGACCGACGGGAGCATTATGAGTCGATGAAAGACGTGTGGGAGATGTTCCGGCTGGTGATTGAGCAGAGGAAGCGGCGGGAGATCGATCCGACGCGGGAGATGTTGCGGCGGAGTTTGGAGGAGCTGGATCCGAAGGAAGCCGGGGCGGAGTTTACGCGGGAGCGGCTGGCGGCGATGGCGGGATTTTTCGATGCGGTGACGGAGTTGCACGATCAGATGAAGAGTTTGCCTACAGGGACGGTGAGGAAGTTGTTGCGGATGGGGGCGAAGGTGAGTGGGAAGAAGAAGTCGCGAGTTGCGAGTACCTAGTACTAAATGGCGAGTTTCTGGTTTCTGGTTTTTATGGGGCGCGGGCGGAGCTATCGGCGATTGGCGCCCTCTGCTGGAAAATCTCAGAACACGGAGTACACAGGGGATCACCGGGGACGTCCTGACGCGGGGACTATTCTGAGGGTAGGGATGCTTCGACTGCGTAGGATCGTCCTTCGGACGATCCCACTTCGCTTGATTGCATAACGACGTTGGCCCGTCGCGAGTAGATTGGTATGCGATGAACAAGACCAAGGCTCGGAGAGGAGCCAACGTCAATGCTGATTATAGGCTGTGATTTTCATCCGGGATTTCAGCAGGTCGCGATCTTTGACAATCGAACGGGAGAGATGGAAGAAAAGCGGTTGCAGCACCGCGCGGAGGCGGAGCAGTTTTACCGGTCGCTGGCGGGCCAGGAGGTGCGGGTGGGGATGGAGGCTTGCGGGCACTATCCGTGGTTCGAGCGGTTGTTGCATGAGTTGGGCATCGAGCTGTGGTTCGGGGATGCGGCGCGGGTGCGGGCTTCGGTGGTGCGCAAGCAGAAGACGGACCGGCGGGACGCGGAACACTTGTTACAGTTACTGATGGAAGATCGGTTTCCGCGGATCTGGGTGCCGAGCCTGGAGGTGCGGGATGTGCGGCAGTTGCTGGTGCATCGGCACAAGCAGGTGCAGGCGCGGACGCGCACCAAGAATCAGCTGCAGGCCATGGCGCTGAGTTGTGGCGTGCAGAAAAAACGCAAGCTGTGGACGAAGGCGGGGCGGGCGGAGTTGGAGCAGTTGGTTTTGCTGCCGTACGCAGCCCAGCGGCGCAAGCGCTTGCTGGAAGCGCTGGATGGGCTGGAGGCGGAGATCGTCGAACTGGACCGGCGGGTGGCGGAAGAAGCGCGCCAGCGGTCGGAGGCGGTGCGGCTGATGACGCATCCGGGAGTGGGTCCGGTGACAGCGTTGGCGATGGTGCTGACGCTGGGGCCGGCGGAGCGATTCGGATCGGCGAAGCAAGTGGGCAGTTATTTCGGGCTGATACCGAGCGAAGAATCCAGCGGCGGAAAACAGCGGCTGGGCAAGATCAGCAAGCAGGGCAGTTCGTTTCTGCGCTTTTTGCTGGTGGAAGCGGGACAGACGGCGGCGCGGCTGGATCCGCAACTGAAACGCTTCTATCGCCGATTGGCGGTGCGCAAAAATCGCAGCGTCGCCAAGGTGGCGGTGGCCAGAAAGTTGGCCACGCGGTTGTACCTGATGTTGCGCGAGGACTGGACGTACGCGCAGCTATGTCAGGCCGTCATGCAGGTGAGCCCGAGTCATGCTGTGGCCGGCGAGTAAGAGCCGAGCGCTTGAGTGGGCAGCCTGCCTCCCTGAACAGTCGGGGAGTTCGAAGTGAGTAATCGTGGGCGCAAGTGCCGAAGAGATGGATGGTGGGACCTGAAGTCCCGCTGCGAGATTCAATAGAGTGACGACCTTGGTCTGGGAGTCAAAAGCTTTCTACTAGAGCGAAAAGGCGCTGCTCTCGGCGTCGATGCCGGAGTGTCGCCACAAAACGCTTGACAGGGTGCAGCGTCGTTAGAGACAGCATGACAAGGGCAGGTTCAATAGGTGCTAAATGCGGAGGGCAAGACGGCATGATGGAGCAGAGCAAGAAGATTTGGGTGACGCTGACGGGGCTGCCGTTGACGATTGAGTTGGAGTGGCCGTTTCACCGGTCGACTTCGGGGGCGGATTTTTGGGTGTTGCACGGGGACATACGGCTGGAGAATTCCGATGGGCTGCATGCGCCGATGGCGGTGAATTTATCGGCGACGGTGCGGGAGGTGATGGCATCGCTCGAGCCGAAGGATGCGGAGGCGCCGGTGATCAACGCGCTGCGCAAGGAAGTGGATAAGAGGCAGGTTGAGTTCTTGAAGTCGGGGAAGCTAAAACCGGTGGCGTTTTCCAGCCGGCATTACGACTTCAAGCGGCAGAAGTGGGTATTTGGGAAGGCCGCCGACGATGAGATTGCGACGTTTGTGGAGCGGAAGGTTTATTGGGAGACGAAGCTGAGTACCGAGTACCGAGTACCGAGTACCGAGAGTGGCGGCGGCAGTGGTGATGGCGGCGGAAATCAGGTTCCTCACCGCGGCTCCGCCCCGGTTCGGAATGACAAGGATTCGCTGCCAACATATTCAAATTCCCCACTTCTCGCAAAGGACGCGAGAAATGGGGCACCCAAAATCTGGATTGGAGATCCGACGGATGCGCAGTATTTGGAGACGACGCCGGCTCATCTGCTGGAGATCGCGGGGCGGTTGGTGGCGGGGGATGGACTTGTGCGGATCGAGGGAGAGTGGGCGGAAGCGACTGCAGGGGTTGATGGGGCAGGCGGAAAGATTTGAAGCGGCGATGCAGGCGGCGGTGGAGGAGTTGGAGAAGAAGCATGCGTTTGAGCGAGGGTAGGGAGATTTCTCGCCACGGATTTGCACGGATTTTCACGGATAAAGCGTCACGGCAGTAGATTCATTCCTATCTATCTTCACGCGCGATCACCCTCTAAATTCAAGGCTATTCTTCCGGCGATTTCCGGGAGAACAATCCCCGGCAGAATCTTGGGGCGATGGCGTAGTTTAGTTGGACGAGGATGATGGCCCCGCTGAGGGTGGCGATGCGTTCGACGCTTTGGCCTGCAACGCGGTTGTAGAGGGATGCATCCAACGAAGTTTAGCATCGGATGGAAGGTTAACCGCTTTAACGCAGAGGGCACAGAGGTTTCACAGGGGAGAGGCCTTGGAGTTCGCGGAGGGTGGGTTAAGAGGAATGCGATATTGGGCGGCTGGGGAGCGGGCTTGCGGCGCGGCGGTGATGATGTGTTTGCTGCTCGCCGGCCGGGGATTGGTATGGGCGCAGGGAAGTGAGCCGGCGCAAAACTCTTCTCAAAATAATCCGCAGAGCTCGGGGCAATCACAAGAAAAAGAACCCCCAAATGCGCCCGAAGTGAGCCAGAAGAAAGATGAGAGTGCGAATCCGGTGGAGTTTGTGGAGCACAAGACGAAGCGGGAGCTACTGCGGGCGCGGGACTGGGAGTCGGGATGGATCGCGGGAGAGTATGTAGGACGGAACCGGCCGCTGGTCGCTCCGACGCGGGAGGAGCGGGAGGTGATTTATCTACGGCAGACGCTGATCACTCCGGAAGCTTACATCAAACGAATGTTTGCGGCGGGGGTTGACCAGGCGCGCGGAGTGCCTTACCAGTGGGACGATGGATGGGCTGGGTATGCGGAGAGGTTCGGTTCGCGGGAAGGTCAGTTTATTGCGGCGAACAGCCTGGCGGCGCTGGGCAATGCGAAGCTGGGATATGAAGTTCGCTATGACCAGTGCAAGTGCCAAGGGCTGTGGCGGCGGACGCGGCATGCGTTTATCAGGAACTTAGTGACTTATGATCGCAGCGAGGAGCATCTGAGGCCGCAGTTGGCGTTATATGCGGGAGCGTTCGGCGGAGGGATGATTTCGACGGCGTGGAAGCCGAGTCCGAAGAACGCGTTTGTCAACGGTGGACGGTCGGCAGCGGAGCAGGTGGGATGGGGGACACTGCTGAATTTTGTGACGGAGTTTTCGTGGGAGATTAATCGGAAGCAGGGAGTGAAGTAGTGCAGTTGTTGCACCCGCAAGCCGCAGCGATGGTGGCGGAGAAACCAAGGTCCCTCGCTTCGCTCGGGATGACAACTTGAAACGGGATGACAACTTGAAAAAATAGCAAAGCGGGCGAGGGCGCGCGCTCTACACAATCAACAACCAAGTTGCCTACTGCAGCAGGCCTCCGTTTGTGGGTGGCTCTTCATCCGGCGCTAAGACTACGGCGGCGGCTACGCGGTCGCCGGGTTCCATGTGCAGAAGGCGGACGCCTTGGGCGTTGCGGCCGGATTCGCGGATGGTTTTGGAATCCATGCGAATGATTTTGCCGTAGTGGCTGATGAGCATGACTTGCGAAGTTTCGTCGACCAGTGCGATGGCGACTACTTTGCCGACGCGCTCCGTCGTCTTGATATTGATCACGCCTTTGCCGGCGCGGTTGGTGAGGCGGTACTCGTCGGCGGGAGTGCGCTTGCCGTATCCGTTTTCGGTGACGGAGAGGATGAGCGTGCCTTTTTGGGTGAGGTCGACGGCTTCACCGCTCGCGATGGCGGCATCGACATCGGCGGGCGCTGAAGCGCCTGGGACAGCCGAGGCGGCTGTCCCCACATGGCCTGTGGCTGCTCCCGCGTCTGTCCCGGGCTTGGGAGTCACGGTCATTCCTACGACGTAGTCGCCTTCTTCCAGGTTGATGCCGTTCACGCCGTAGGCGGCGCGGCCCATGGGGCGAACGTGGTTTTCGTCGAAGCGGACGGCCATGCCTTCGTGCGAGGCGATGAAAACGATCTGCGTGCCGTTGGTGATGCGGGCGGCGACGAGTTCGTCTCCGGCTTCGATGTTGATGGCGTTGATGCCGTTGGAGCGGACGTGCATGAACTCGCGCAGCTCGGATTTTTTTACCAGGCCGTTGCGGGTGGCGAAGAAGATGTATTTGTTTTCTTCTTCGAGGTTGCGCACGGCGAGCATGGTGCGAACGGTCTCGCCGGGCTGCAGTCCGATAAGGTTGCCGATGTGCTTGCCGCGGCCGGCGGCGCTGACGTCGGGTATTTCGTAAACCTTGAGCCAGTAGACGCGGCCTTTGTTGGTGAAGATGAGGATGTAGGCGTGGGTAGAGGCGATGAAGAGGTGCTCGACGAAATCCTCATCGCGCGTCTTCATGCCGGTACGTCCGGTGCCACCGCGGCGCTGCATGCGGTAGGTGGAGATGGGCGTGCGCTTCATGTAGCCGGAGTGGCTGAAGGTGACGGCGACTTGCTCGTCGGCGATTAAATCTTCGAGAACGATTTCGGCGGCTTCGTCTTCGATGCGGGTGCGGCGGTCATCTCCGTAAAGGTTTTTTACTTCTTCGAGTTCTTTGATGATGACTTTGCGAAGCTTGCTTTCGGAGGCCAGGATGGATTCGTAATCTTCGATGCGCTCGCGGACTTCTTTTAACTCGTTGGAAATTTCGTCGATGGAAAGTTTGGTGAGGCGGTGGAGTTGGAGTTCGAGGATGGCTTCGGCCTGGCGCGTGGTGAAAGGCTTTTCGGGATCGAGTTTGGGAGCGCGGCCGGTGGTGTTGATATCGATTTTCTTGCCGCCGAAGTAGGCTACTAAGTTTTCTCTTGCGTCGGCGCGGTTGGCGCTGGCGCGGATTATGGCGATGACGTTGTCGAGATGATCGAGGGCGTTGAGATAGCCTTCGAGGATGTGCTCGCGGTCTTTGGCTTTTTGCAAAAGGAAGGCGGTGCGGCGGCGGACGACTTCGACGCGGTGATGGATGAAGTGCTTGATGGCCTGGATGAGGCCCATTTCGCGGGGCTGCCCGTTGACCACCGCCAGCAGGATCATGGAAAAGCCTTCCTGCATGGACGTGTGTTTGTAGAGCTGGTTGAGAACGATCTGGGGCTCGGTGCCGCGCTTGAGTTCGATGACGATGCGCATGCCGTCGCGGTCGCTTTCGTCGCGCACGTCGGAGATGTCTTCGATTTCTTTATCGTTGACGAGTTGGGCGATGCGTTTTACGAGGACGGACTTGTTTACCTGATACGGAATTTCGGTGACGATGATGGCCTGGCGGTCTTTGGTGACATTTTCGATGGCGGCTTTGGCGCGCATCATGAAGCGGCCGCGGCCGGTGCGGTAGGCTTCGAAAATTCCGGCGCGTCCGTGGATGATGCCGGCGGTGGGAAAGTCCGGTCCTTGAACGGACTTTAGAATTTCGGCGAGCTGAGCGTTGGGGTCGTTGACGAGGGTGATGGTGGCGTCGATGATTTCGGTTAAGTTGTGCGGCGGAATTTTTGTCGCCATGCCGACGGCGATTCCGTCGGAGCCGTTGATCAACAGGTTGGGAATGCGCGCGGGAAGAACGTCAGGCTCGACTTCGCTGCCATCGTAGTTGGGGCGGAAGTCGACAGTTTCTTTGTCGAGATCCTCGAGCAGCGCGGTGGAAACTGGAGCGAGTTTGGCTTCGGTGTAACGATCGGCCGCGGGAGGATCGCCATCGACGGAGCCGAAATTTCCTTGTCCGAAAATCAGCGGGTAGCGCAGGCTCCAGGTTTGCGCGAGGCGCACGAGAGCGTCGTAGACGGCGAGGTTGCCGTGGGGATGATACTTGCCCATGACGTCGCCGACGATACGGGCACACTTGCGGGTGGCACGATTGGGCTGGAGGCCCATCTGCTGCATGGTGTAGAGAATGCGGCGATGCACGGGCTTGAGTCCGTCGCGGACGTCGGGCAGAGCGCGGCCGATGATGACCGACATGGAGTAGTCGAGATACGACTTCTTCATCTCGTCTTCAATGTTGACGGGCTGAATGTGCAGAGCGCCGGGACTGCCATCGCCGCCGGGCGGTGGGGTCAGGGGGAGTTCGGGATTTTGATCGTCAGGCATAAATCGGCTTCTAGCTTTTAGCTCCTAGCTCTCAGCTTGAACAATTGATCTTTGAGTTTCTGCGACGTCCGAATTCCGGGTCTGCCAAAGTGAGCGCAAATGTCGGCTAAGCGGCTGCATCTACAGGTGGTTAGTTTGGTTTCGATTTAACAATTATTGTATCACGTGGAGGGGACGCGGGAAGGCTTAACGGCAGAGGTGCGGCGACGCCTACTTGGCCTCCGCAGCTCTGTATTGAACGTGGCCGGCGCAATGTTCGCAGAAATAATCGATCTCACAGAACAGCTCACGGGAGCAAGCTGAAAGGCACGTTGCTGGTTAGCGTTCCGCTGGGCGTATTCACGGTGACGTACCCGGAGGTCACTCCGGTGGGAACTGTGACCACAAGAAAGGTGCCACTGCGCACCTTAAAGGTTGCTGAAGTGCCGTTGAAGGAGACGCTCGTGGCTCCGGTTAATCCCTGGCCCAGAATTCCGACTTGTTGTCCCGGCTTACCTAGTGTGCTGGTCAAAGATACAAATGGCCCAAGACCCATCGACAAGCTGTATAACGTGCCGCAACCATCCGGACAATTCGTCTCGTCTTGGCCGCCGTAGGAGGCCGCGCCATAGAAACTCCCAGTGGTTGCTTGTAGTATGGGCTCCTGGGGATCGGCGCCATTCGTAAAGTTGAAGTCCTGCAAGTACGTCAGAACTCCACCCAAGGTTAACTGGAACACGGTCCCGAGGTTTGCCGTTCCACCATAGAATGTAGAGCCGTACAAGTTTCCGTCCGTTCCTTGCACAACAGACGCTGGTAGAATACCGCTACCAAAATCGTGCAGCGTGGTCACTTTCCCCCCTGGTGTAAGCTTGAAAACCAGGCCGTTTATTGTCGTTCCGTAAAGATTTCCATCGCTGGCCTGGATCAACGGCGCGTCGGGAAGCCCACTCGCTCCGAACAGATACAGCGTCTGGAAAACACCTGAAGGTGTAACCTTGAACAATCCTCCACAGCCAGGGTATCCCTTACAATCAGGGTTTCCGCCTTCGAGCGTCGAACCATAAAAGCTTCCGTTACTTGCTTGTACGAGAGGGGAAACCGAATAACCGCCGTCAGAGCCATCAACAACGTGCAGCGTAGTAACTGCGCCCGCTGGCGTCATTTTGAATACAGTGCCGCACCCGCGAGAAAACTGCCCGCAGGGAACTTCACCACCAGCAGACGTTGTCCCATAGAAGTTTCCCCTATATTGCACAAGTCCAGCCCAAGGAACAGCGCCGTCGCTCGACTCAAATACGTGGACTGTTGTTAATTTCCCTTCGGCAGTTACCTTGAATACAGTTCCACATCCGTAGGGAGCAATGCAGGTTGAGTCTCCACCATAGGCGGTCGTTCCATAAAAAGCGCCGTCCAAAGTCAGAAGGAGTCCACCTTCCGGGTAGCTACCGTCGCTGCAGTTCGGTTGAGAGCAAAAGCTGTAGATCGTCGTCAGTTGACCGGAAGGTGTGACCCTGAACACAGTGCCGTAGCTAAAGGCCCCGCCGCTGCTTGTTATGCCGTAATAGTTCCCGTCAGTTCCTTGGACGAGATCGCCCAACGGGTAGATGCCATTCGTTCCATCAAAATCCAGGAGCGTTGTGAAGGTCTGGGCCGACGCGGTGATCGCAGCAAGCAGGATCAATATTGCGAATGCTATTTTCGAGCGGCTAGGTTTACCCATCTTTCGCTCCCATTTTGCGGTGTTCATGACATCGATGGCCCGAACTGTACCACGTGGAAGCGTTGCTGCGCATGTGGACGAACGGCTCTATCGGAGTACGGGAAGCGCAGCGCCACCCAAAGACATGAGCAGCACGCAGCAAGAGAAACCTATCGAGCTGCGCTCGACTGGACAGCCGGGGGCGGCTGTCCCCACATAAAAATTTAGGGGCGCGTGATTACTTCGTTGGGGAATGAGGGCAGAACGAACTTTACGTTTCTTTGGTTGTTGGCTTGCAGAGTTTCGGGGACGTTGAGAGAGGTCAAGTCGATCTTCTTGTTCCAGTAGCCGTCGGTGTAGTAGTCGCCGCGGGCGTAGAGGACGCCGTCGGCGATGGTGTAGTCGCGAACTTCTTCGCTATGGCCGTCACGAAAAATCAGGACTGCTGGGGGCAGCGGTTGCGACGGACTCGCGGTGATCATCGGCGGTGGAGTGGAACTTGCTCGGGAATGATTGGGCGACAACTTAAGCGGCTCGGCTTCACGGTTGGCTGCGACACTGTTGACGCGGACATATCGGCCGTTCTGGAGTTCGATCATCAGCGGATCGGTTGATGAAGGCTGATAGTTCGCTGGCGCATTCATGGCTTGTCCCATGGCTTGTCCCATGGAAGCGGGGCCGGAGCCGGCTAGCTGTTGCACGGCTTGCATCAGGAATGGCGGAGGATCGGAGGCGACGGGATATCCGGTGGAATAGATGTCATCGGGATCGAAGGAGTCGCCGAAGAAAGGGAACGGCAGGGAGCCGAAAGAGGAAGCGTAGGGAGATGAACGGCGGAATGCGGGTGCATGGGCGCTGCGTCGGAAGCGGGAATGTCCTGCCGGTGAGTGCGAAATGGCGGTGTGGCCGGGCGCGGACGCACGTCCTCCGGCAGTTCTCTGGGCCGCAGCTCGCGGCGTGAGCGCTGCGAGGACGGTAAAGGTCATTAATAAACTGCAAATATTTCCTGTGAAGGTTTTTCTGGCGCAGGCGGTTCGCGGGCGGGTCGCCCGCGACCACACGATCTCATCGAAGGTTGCGAATGGGCGCATGGTTAGTTGGCCTGTGGAGTCGGCGGTATTTGGAAGACGACGCCGTGGTCGTCATTTTGCTTTTGGGTGGCTATGAGATCGAGATCGGCGAGAGCGATCTTTCGCGGATGGCCTGGGGTTAAGTCGTATAGCGTTTGGCTGACAATGGCGTAATTGTTCACCTCGAGTTGATGGCCGTCCTTGAAGACCAGCGTCGTGGGAGGCTGCGGAGGTTCGGGGGCGGACTCGGCCAGATCGTTGCCATCTGCTGGTGCGTGGGCGGGTCCCGGGTACGGTGGCAGTACGTAGGAATCTGAGCCCGAGCCGCGGCGGTCGAAAATGGTTGGGCCGCCTTGATATTCGGGATCGTCGTCGTCATCGTTATTGGAACTGTCGGCGTCGCTTGTGTCTACGGCGTAGGGCACGGGCACGGAATAGACATACGGATAGTAGGCAGTGCCGTTGGCGGTGTGGTGCGGGTGGTGTCCGTTGCCGTGCGAACCGTTAGGAGAGTGCGAATTGGCGGTGTTGGTGAAACCGGACGCGGCAGGCGTAAAGCCGCCGTGGCCGAGTGATATGCCAGTGGGAGGCGCTACACCTATGGCGGTCGGCGGCGGCACACTCATGGTAGTCGGAGGCGCTACAGAGGCGGAATGAGCGGAGCCGGCGCTGCTGATTTGAGCACGGCTGGTAGAGATCAGAAATAGCGGGAACAAGAACACTCCGAGCGCGAGTAGAGCTGGCGTGAGCAAAGCCGCCGCGGGCAAGGCCGGAATCGAGCGCCGCGAGGAGTGTGTCACAGAATAACTCACGACATCATGATACTCCGGGGAGACGGGCATGGCGCACCTCCAGATAGGACTTCCTATGGAGTTAGATCGGTGCTCCTGCCGGGGAGATGCGCGGGAATTGTAGAGAATTGTAGCGGAGGGCGTTTCCAGGGATTAAGGTCCCTCAGGGGCTAAAGCCCCAATACCAATGGCTTCCTAATCGCAGCGCTGAAAGCGCTGCGCCACCCAAAATCATCCTCGCGGAATTTTGGCCAGGGCTTGAAGGCTCCAGAGGATGTAGGCTCCTATCAATGCCCAGACGCAGGCGGTGACCAGGGCGCGGTAGGGAGTTTCCATGAGATCGGCGAGGACGCCGGAGACGAAAATGAAGAGAAAGGGAACGGAAGCGAGAAGGAATCCGGCGCCGGCGACGCGGGGATGTGCCATGCCCAGAGCGATGAAGAGCAGTCCGACCAGCAGGGGGGCGGTATTGCCGAAGTAGCGGGTGCGCGGCCAAGCGAAGTAAGTTACGAGGGCGGCTGGAATCAAGAGAGCGAAGGCGGGGCAGGCGCGCAGGATGAGCGATCCGACCTGGCGATAGACGGCGAGAACGGTGAAACTGCGCCAGGTTGCTCCCCAGAACGAGGCGTGCTGCATTCCGTTGAGGAAGGCGCGGGCGTGAAAGAAGTAGGTGGCGAAGAGGATGAGGAGAGCCACGAGACACGCAGAGGACCAAATGATGAGTGCTGCGCCGCGGCGGATGGGAGCGAGATAGAGCAGGAAGGCGAGAGCGATGGGCACGACGACGATCATGGAGAACTGGGATCCGACGGAGATCGCGAGGGAAATTCCGAGCAACACGATGCGACGCCAGTTCCAGAGAACGACTTCGCGCGGAGCGTAAAGAGTGTGGGCTACGGCGATGGCGGTGAAAATGGATCCGAAGGATCCCCAGGCGGCGAGGATTTCGGGCTCGGCGTGCCAGACGGCGGTGGCTTGCAGCATGGCGGGAGAAAAGCAGTAGAGAGTGAGGGCGAGAAATCCTCCGGTATTGCCGCAGAGCCGGCGGGCAACATACCACAAGGACGCGCCCAGGAAGACGCCGAAGGCGAGGAACGGAAGGCGCGGGAGCCAGCGCCAACGCGATTCGGTTGTGAGCAGGCCCTGCGGCCAGGCCAGCAGGGGCGCGGCTGTCACCAGGGAGATGAGTGGGGAGTGCTCGGCGTCGAAGCCAGCGTCATCGCGGGAGACTTCCATGGGAAGTGCGCCGGGAGGATCGGGAAAGAGCGCACCTGCGATTTCACCGCCGTGAATTTGCCGCCAGCCGGCGGCAATACGGACTTCTTCGGAGGCGCTGAGACCGTTGGATGCTGACATGCGTAACTCGGAATGGACGAGCCAGACGGCTTGCGCCAGAAAGAGCAGGAGCAAGGCTCCGGCAAGAAACTGGGGTCGGCCGAAGCGTTGGCGTGTGAAAAATCCGGTCATAAGGGTGAGCCGAGTGTTTTACCATGAGCGGGGCTGTTTGCGGAAACTTCTGCAGGGCGGGGCAGGCGGAATTTAAGATCGTTAACCACTAAGGGCCCGAGGTTGCACGAAGGGCAGCCGCGATCACTTTGCGTGGGCAGGCCGGGACTTTGCCGAATGAATTTTGCTCAATGAGACTTTGCTAGATGAACAATGAAATACATGGCGAGATGAATATTGTGCATGACGACGACGGCGCGTTGATGCCCGACCCTTCGGCTAAGCAGTCGCCTGACTTTTCTTCGGCGGTGCAGCCGTCGTATGTGCGGACGGTGTTTCTTGGTCCAGACGGGCTGAAGGCGGGATGGGGATTTGCGTTTTACGTGGCGATGTTTTATCTGCTGCAGTTTGTGGTGATTCGTTGGCTTGGGTCGGTCGAATTGGGTGGCGACGGATTGTGGTCGATGATGCTGGAGGAGTTTGGCCTATTTTTGGCGGCGCTGGCGCCGGCCTTGTTGCTGTGGAGAGTGGAGGGGCGAGCATGGGGAGCCTACGGTCTGCCGGGGCGGCAGGCGTTTGGAAAATTATTTTGGGTGGGCGCGGTTTGGGGATTCGCGAGTATCTCGCTGCTGATGGCTTTGATGTATGGCGTACGAGTTTTTGATGTGGGACATCTGGCGATGCATGGGGCGCGCATTGTGAGGTTTGGGGTGTTCTGGGCGGTGATGTTTTTGCTGGTCGGGTTCTTCGAAGAATTTCTGTTGCGCGGGTATACGCAATTTACGCTGACGCGGGTGATTGGTTTCTGGCCGGCGGCGGTGTTGCTGTCATGCACGTTTGGTTTGATCCACATCAGAAACGGCGGCGAGGAGTGGCCTGGGCTGTTGGCAGCGGCGGCGATCGGCTTCTTCTTTTGTTTGACGTTGCGGCGTACGGGAAGCTTGTGGTTTGCGGTGGGGTTTCACGCGGCGTGGGATTGGGGCGAGACGTTTGTTTATTCCGTACCGGACAGCGGGACGATTTTCCCGGGGCATCTGCTGAAGTCGTCGTTTCACGGGCCGGGATGGTTGACGGGAGGAATGGTTGGGCCGGAGGGCAGCGTGCTGTGCTTTGTGGTAATTGGAGTGGTGTGGGTGGGGTTTGCGGCGAGATATCCCGAGGCGAAGTATGGAGTTCAAAAACCTTTAACACAGGGGACACAGAGGGGCACAGGGTAGTTCCTCTTTTAGAACTTCCGAATAAAAAGTCTGAGATTCAGTTTCTCCTAATCTTCGCCTCGGCCTATACTTTTTTCTATGAGCGCGGAAACGGATTTGCTGACGCCGCTGAAGCGGTACTGGGGGTACAGCACGTTTCGTCCGCTGCAGGAGCGGATTGTGCGCAGCCTGCTGGCCGGGCATGACACTTGCGTGGTGATGCCCACCGGGGGCGGCAAGTCACTGTGTTACCAGTTGCCGGCGGTGGTGTCGGGAGGAACGGCGGTGGTGATTTCACCGCTGATTGCGCTGATGCAGGATCAGGCGGCGCAATTGGCGCAGATGGGAATTCCGGCGGCGGTGCTCAACAGCACGATGAACGAAACCGAGCAGAATAAGGTGATGTCGAAGGCGCGGGATGGGGCTTACCGGCTGCTGTATGTTTCGCCGGAGCGAGTGGCGCGCGGCGACACCATGGGCTGGATGCAGCAGGTGCCGGTTACATTTTTCGCGATCGATGAGGCGCACTGCATCTCAGAGTGGGGACATGAGTTTCGTCCGGAGTACCGGCAGTTAAATAAGTTGCGGGGGAAGTTTCCGGATCGTCCGATTGCGGCATTTACGGCGAGCGCCACGCGGCACGTGCGGCACGACATTCTGGCGCAATTGCAATTGCGCAATCCCGATAAATATATTGCCAGCTTTTACCGGCCGAATCTGCGCTATCTGGTGCGCGAGTGTGAGTCTCTTGAGCAGATGGAGATGCTGGTGAAGGCGCTGCATAGCTACGCGGGCAGCAACGTGATTGTTTATTCTCCGACGATCAGCCGGCTCGAGGAGACGGTGGATTTCCTGGAAGATCAAGACATTGCGGCGGTGGGATATCACGGGAAGATGGGCGCCGATGCGCGACGGAAAAGCCAGGAACGGTGGATGTCCGACGAAGTGCGGGTGCTGGTGGGAACGATTGCTTTTGGGTTGGGGATCAACAAGGCAGCGGTGCGGGCGGTGATTCACTTGTCGCTGCCGAAATCGATTGAGCAGTACTACCAGGAGGCGGGACGGGCGGGGCGCGACGGCGGAAGCGCGGACTGCGTTTTGCTGTGGCAGAAAAAGGATGCGGGGCTGCTGGGATTTTTCGCCAATCAGATTACGGACGCGGAGGAGCGGAATCGGGCGTGGGAGCGCTATCGGATTATCCGGGAGTTTGTGGAATCGAAGAAGTGCCGGCATCGGCAAATTTGCACGCACTTTGGGGAGACTCCGAAGTGGGAGGGTTGTGAGGCTTGCGATGTTTGCGGGAGCGTGGCGGAGTGGCTGGTGAAACCCGCGCTTTCGAGCAAGAGCGCGGCAAGCGGCAGAAAGCGGCTGCCGCTGCAGCCAGTTGCGGCTCCGGCTGCGGGTTCCGAGGCGGAGGAGTTGCGGGAGTATTTGCGCGAGTGGCGGCGCACCATCGCGAAAGAGAAAAACGTTCCAGCTTATATTGTTTTGCACGATTCTTCTCTGGAAGAAATTTGCCGGCGGCAGCCTAAGTATTTTGCGGAGTTGCTGGAAATTCCGGGGATCGGCGAGCGTAAGGCGGAACTTTACGGGCAGGAAATTCTGGATGCGCTGGAAAAATTTCGGGCGGGATTGCGTGCGAGCGGCTCTGAGCGTTCGGCGAAGCCTGGGGATGAGACTCTGCGGCTGTTGAACGAAGGTAAGACGCTGGAAGAGATTGCGCAGATTCGAGGGCGGCAGGTTTCGACTGTGGTGAGCGCGATTGCGAATTTGCTGGAGACGGGGCAGGTGGAGTTTAGATCAGATTGGGTGAGCAAGGAGAAACAATCGGTGATTGAGGCGGCGTGCGCGCAGGTGGGGATGGATCGGCTGAAGCCGTTGAAAGATATTTTGCCGCCGGAAATTACCTATGACGAAATCAAGCTGATGGTAGGGAAACTGCGGCGGGAGCGGAGTTTGATGAAGGCTGATGTTCCGGCATAGATATAGATGAAGACCGCAGTTTATAGTTTCCAGTTTCTAGTTTCCAGTTCTCGTGCGAAGGTGCCGGAACTGGAAACTAGAAACTGGAAACCAGGCACGTGACCTCGCTGTATATTGATCCCTCCCATGAAATGGGCTGGTAACAGGCTGTTGCGGCTGATTGCATTGTTCAAGTTGCTAAAGGCGGCTTTGTTGATCGCTGTCGGGCTGGGTGCGCTGCATCTGATCCATAAGGATGTAGCCAGCGTGATGGAACATTTGGTTGCGAGGCTCGGACTGGATCCGGGCAACCGATATGTCGATAGGGCACTGCAAAAATCGGGCGCGCTGACGCCGCAAAAGATCAGAAGTTTGGGGATTGTTAGTTTTATTTATGCGGGACTATTTCTAACCGAGGGGATCGGGCTTTGGCTGGTGAAACGTTGGGCGGAGTGGCTCAGCGTGATCATGACCACTTCGCTGGTTCCGGTGGAGGTTTACGAAATCCACCGGCACCCGAGTGCGATTAAAAGTTTGGTCCTGATTATAAATATTGCGGTGGTGGGGTATCTTCTTTATCGGATTCGTCACGAAGGCACGGGCGCAACGGGGTCTTGATTGTGATCCTTCTCGGGCCAAGCCTTCATGGCAAATGCATCGCAAGAAGCCGCAGCGGTGTGCTTTGGGGGAGATCCCTCGGCCCGCTGGTGAAAACGCGGGCCTTCGGGATGACGCCGGAAAAGATTGAGGCTTCAAGGATGCCGTCGGGTTGTGAATAGAGCGCCAATCGCTTGCCAAGTCCTGGACGACATGTCCGAGGAGCTTGTAGACCGTGATCTGCTCGGGTGATCGGCGGCCCTGGACATCGCCAGCACAGGCGCTGGAGCCGATTCCGAGGTTTTGAGTGCTATGGCGATGTTTCGTCAATTGAGCCTTGGCTCAAGACGGTCATTCGTGGGCAAAGACCCAAATTCGCCGCTTGCAACTCTGTACCGCTAGTGTTTTAATTGCGAAAGTATCGTCTCGCGATACGTGCTCCATTCAAAGCCTTGACAATGCAGCCCATGTCCTATTTCTGGTCGTTGACTTTCCGCGCTCGGAAGGACTACCAAGCGACAGCGACAATCTACTATGGACTGGCGGTACTCGCGGCGAGTGCGGCTCTGCTGTCCCGAGCAGTTTTGAGCCCGGAGTTTGGATCGCACTACCCATATCACACCGTCTGGTTGGCGATCATTTTCGTTGCGTGGTACTGCGGACTGGGCCCCTCGATCTTGGCTGTTGGAATTGAGGCACTCGGAATCTGGTACTGGTTCTTGCCGCCTTATCATTCCATTTCTGGGAAAAACCACATCGAGTCCTTCGGTATGTTCGGGTTTCTAACGTTCTCCGCCGTCATTATTGCCTTAGGGGAATCGAACAGACGCCTGTTGGTTAAGCGCGAC
Source organism: uncultured Acidobacteriaceae bacterium (assembly GCA_963818865.1). Lineage (GTDB taxonomy): Bacteria > Acidobacteriota > Terriglobia > Terriglobales > Acidobacteriaceae > Sulfotelmatobacter. The sequence goes on along the minus strand of CAWFTQ010000003.1, from coordinate 1,508,825 downwards.
AAAGCTGAGAGGGCATTGCACGAAGCCAACGAGGAACTCGAAGAACGGGTAAGCGAGCGAACGGCTGAACTAGAACGCTCAAACGAATCTGCCAGACGGCTGAGTGCCAGAATCATGGCGGTGGAGGATGAAGAGCGCCGCCGTATTGGCAGAGCACTTCATGACAGTTTGGGTCAATACTTAGCAGCGCTGAACATCAATCTCAGCCTTCTTCGAGCCCAAGTTGAGACCGAAACCGTTCTTTTGTCCGAGTGCGTGGGTCTTGTTGAACAGTGTCTCACCGAGACCCGGACCATATCGCACTTGTTGCACCCGCCGCTGCTGGATGAGCTCGGCTTCGGCTCGGCTACGCGTTTATTTGTGGAGGGGTTCTCTCGCCGCAGCGGTTTAACAGTTACGCTTGACTTGCCATCTGAGTCTGGCATGCGGCTGCCGACGAGTCTCGAAATTGCACTGTTTCGCGCTGTTCAGGAAGGACTTACGAATATTCACAGATATGCAGAAGCAACATTCGCAAGCATAAGCTTGAAAAGAGATATCTCAACGGTGCAACTGAGCATCCGGGACAATGGAAAGGGAGTACCACCTGCGCTGTTAAAGAGACTTCGCGACGGTACTGCCGACTCTGGAGTGGGTATAGCTGGGATGCGAGAACGTTTGCGCGAGCTAAACGGGGTACTAGAAATCCAATCCGACCAGTCGGGAACGATTCTTAAAATTACTGCTCCTACAACTCCGGGCCCTGCTGAACAAACATCGGTTGCTATAGCGCCAGCGAACTCGGTGTCCGCCTAAGGCGACCAAGGTTATGCGCTAATTGACGCAATCAGCCATAGCGCTCACCGCCTGGAGTGGCTGGGTTTCGCTTCTGGGCGGATAACGGTCGAACCGGAAGCTATTCCGACACAGGTTCGCGCCTGTGGGCCTACTCTAAACTATTGCATTTCGCACCGCTCGCGGGCACAAGTCCCGCGGCATACTTCCGTCACCCCAGCTTTCCCCTAGGAGGTTTCGGAAAAGTCGACCTCAGCGGAGCGGCGCCTGAAGGCGCGATTCGAAATACTGTACTTGCGGTATGCCTGAAGGCATACCCTGATACGAGTCGTGAGCTTTTCCGCGGCGTGCTAGAGATTTAGGACTTGCCTTGCAGCGTCCTGTCCGGAGCGGATGCAATCGGGGACGCCGATGCCGCGGTAGCCGTTGCCGGCGAGGGCGAGGCCGGGCAACTGCTGGCGCAGGCGCTCGATGCGGTCGAGGCGGTCGAGATGGCCGACGCCATACTGCGCCATGGCGGACTTCCATTTATAGACGCGGGCAAAGAGCGGCACGGCACGGAGGCCAACGATCTGCTGCAATTCGTTGCGGACGATGGCGACAATTTCGTCGTCGGAAAGCTGCCAGATATTTTCCGCGTTCGCTCCGGCGAAGAAGCAGCGCAGCAGGGCGCGATCTTCGGGAGCGCGGTGGGGGAATTTATTGTGGACAAAAGTTGCGGCCAGCAGGCGCTTGCCTTCGCTGCGCGGGACGAGAAATCCGAAGCCGGGCGGAAGCGATTGGCGGACATCACGATCGTAGCCGAGGCCGACGGTGATGGAAGAGCTATAGCCGATGGCGGCGAGTTCGGCGGAGAGTTCGGGGCTGCAGGCGGAGAGCAATTTCGCGGTGGCGAGCGCGGGCAAGGCGAGAATGACGGCGTTGAAGTGATTTGAGTTCAGGCCCGCTGAGACGCTCCAGCCGCCGGTTCTCGGTTCGACGGATTGCACTGGAGAGTTCGTGAGTAGCGAAGGCGGGTTGAGTTTAGGGATGATGGTTTCGACAAGCTGCTGCATTCCGTTTTTTAGCGAAGTGAAAAGCGGCGGGGCGGGCTTGTTTGCGGGCCGCGGCATTTTTTTTCTGGCGGCGAGCATGGCGCGGCCGAGACTGCCGTGAGTACGCTCCATTTGGGCGAAGCGGGAAAGAACGGCGCGCACGCTGAGGCTGGCGGCTTCTCCGCCGTAGACGCCGGAGAGGAGCGGATCGGCGAGGCGATCGACCATCTCCACGCCGTAGTGGCGCTCGACGAGCGAAGCTACGCTTTCGTCGGCTTCGGCGGCGCGCGGAGGATGGAATAATTCCTGCGCCATGCGGAGCTTGGTAATCCAGGAAAAAAGCGGGGAGAATCCTGTGGGCAGGATTTTGGTTGGGACCATGAACATGAGGCCGTCGGGCATGGGGATGAGGCGGCCGCGGACGAGGATGTAAGTGATGCGATCGGCGTCGTTGGAGCCGATGAGCTGATCGCCGAGGCCGACGGTGCGGCAGAGATCGGCGGCCCAGGGTTTTTCGCTGATGAAGGAATCGGGCCCGGCTTCGACGATGCAGCCTTGGATGTGCTCGGTGCGGAGAACGCCGCCGAGGTTGGGGGAAGATTCGTAGAGAGTGTATTCGACTGCGCCGGCGCGGCGATGTTCTTCGAGCGTGAAAGCGGCGGCGAGTCCGGAGATGCCGCCGCCGATGATCGCGATTCGAATCATGGAAGTTGGCTTCGGAGGGAGAATGTTTCGCCGCTACAAAAGAAAAGCAGGTTCCTCCGCTCCGCAAACCGCTCCCTTCGGGAGCGGATCGCTCCGGTCGGAATGACATCGCATTTTCTGTGAGTACGCATCGCGGATATTTATGGGCGCTGATATTCCTGGACGAAGCGGGCGAGGTTCTTCACATTTTCTACCGGGGTTTCGGGGAGGATGCCGTGGCCGAGATTGAAGATGTGGCCGGGGCGTCCGGCGGCGAGTTGCAGAATTTGTTGGGCGCGCGATTTCAATTCTTTCCAGTCCGCGAATAGTAGAACGGGATCGAGATTTCCCTGCACGGCGCAACGATGTTCGAGATCGCTCCAGCCCCGGTCGAGCGGGATGCGCCAGTCCAGGCCGATGACCTCAGCTCCGGTTTCATTCATCGCGGGAAGCAGGGTGGAGCTATCGGTGCCAAAATAAATAATCGGCGCACTGGTTTTCTGCAGGCGCTTAACCAAGCTGCTGACGTGGGGCAGAACGTAGCGGCGATAATCTTCCACGCTGAGGCAGCCGACCCAGCTGTCGAAAATCTGGATGACATCGGCTCCGGCACGCACCTGCGCGGCGGAATATTCGGCGGTAACGTCGACCAGCTTGCGCATTAGCTCATCCCAGTGAGTGGGCGAGTTGTACATCATTTTTTTGGCGTGGAGATAATGACGAGAGCCGCCGCCTTCGATCATGTAACTCGCAAGAGTGAAAGGCGCTCCGCAGAAACCGATGACGGGAAGCTTGCCGGCAAAATGTTTGGCGACCAGGGCGACCGCTTCCGAGACATAGCCTAGCTCTGAAGCGCGGTTGGTGCGAAGTTGGGCGACATCTTGCTGGCTGCGGACGGGCCTCTCGATCACTGGGCCTTCTCCCGCGGAAAAATGAAAAGGCAGTCCCATGACTTCGAGAGGAAGCAGGAGGTCGGCAAAGATGATGGCGGCGTCGACGCCGAGAAATTCGGCGGCGGTGATGGTGACCTCGGCGGCGAGTTCGGGCTTCTTGCAAATCTCGAGCAGGGAATGTTGCTTGCGAACGGCGCGGTATTCGGGCATGTAGCGTCCGGCCTGGCGCATGAACCAGACGGGAGTGCGATCGACCGGCTGAGATTTGCAGGCGCGAACGAAGTTGGAGTTGGGGGCAGACATGATTTCGATAAAGTTAGGTCGATAAGATGGACCGATTACTTTAGCATTTTTGCTGGCGGGCGTGCGCGGTGAGAGCGTCAATTGTGCGAGACTGGGAATGAAAGGTCGGAAGCGCGGCGAATGCGCCGAGCGGCTGATCATTTTAATGGTTACGGGGAATCGTTATGGGTGAAGCAGCAATTGTGAAAGAAAAAGTGGAACTGGCCGTGGCGGATGGAACGCGGATGGCGGCTTATGTGGCGCGTCCGGGCGAGGGCGGTCCACATCCGGGGCTGCTCGTTTTTCAGGAGGCGTTTGGGGTGAACCACCACATACGAAACGTGACCGAGCGATTTGCGGCGGAAGGATATGTGGCGATCGCTCCGGAGCTATTTCATCGTACGGCGCCACCGGGATTTGAGGGAAGCTATACGGATTTTCCTTCGGTGATACCGCACTACCAGGCGGTGACCACGGAGACGGCCGAGGTGGACATACGCGCGGCCTACGATTGGTTGCGCTCGAACGCGCAGGTAAACGCGGGCGAGATTTCGTGTGTGGGATTTTGCATGGGCGGCCGCGTTTCATTTATTGCGAACAGCGTGGTCGGGTTGCGCTCGGCGGTTTCGTTTTACGGCGGGGGAATTGCACCCGGATTGCTGGGGCGGGCTTCGAAGCTGCAGGCTCCATCATTATTTATATGGGGAGGATTGGACAAGCACATCACGCCGGAGCACCGACGAGCGGTGACTGACGCCTTGAGCGAGCAGAAAAAGATTTTTGTGAATGCGGAGTTCTCGCGCGCGGACCATGGATTCTTCTGTGACGAGCGTGCGGCGTACGAGCCGCACTCGGCAAAACAGGCTTGGGCATTGACGCTGGAGTTTCTGAGGTCGTGAAGAAACTCGGAATGCTTTTCGTGGCAGTGGTTCCTCTTTTGCTGATGGGAGCGGCGTGGCAGTCGCGGGGCACTGCTGGGGCACGCGAGAAGAACAATTCTCCGCATGTTCCGGCGCCAACCTTTTATAAAGACATTCTTCCCATACTTCAGGATAAATGCCAGAGCTGCCACCGGAGCGGAGAACCTGCGCCCATGCCGTTGGTGACGTACGAACAGACGCAGCCTTGGGCGGGGAAAATTGCGGCTGCAGTGGATATGAAAATGATGCCGCCGTGGTTCGCCGATCCGCGGTACGGGAAGTTTTCCAACGATCAATCGTTGAGCGCGGAGCAGATCAGGACGATTGGAGCGTGGGCAGACGCTGGGGCGGTTGCGGGAGATGCGCGCGATGCGCCTGCGCCGCGGCAATGGAATGAAGGATGGAATATTCCGCAGCCGGATGTGGTGGTGAAGATGCCCAAGCCGGTGCAGATTCCGGCGCACGGCGAAGTGGAATATACCTACGAGATTGTTCCGACGCACTTTACCGAGGACAGGTGGGTGCAGATGGTGGAAGTGCGGCCGTCGAGCGCGGCGCATGTCCACCATGCGGTGGTGTACATTCGGCCGCCGGATTCGGCGTGGCTGCGGCATGCGCCGGTGAGCGAGCCGTTCACGGCATCGATGTTGAGCGATCCGGAGGAGCGGCGGCAGGCGCACGAGACCACCAGCGATCTGCTGCTGGTGTATGCGCCGGGAAGTGCGCCGGATCGATGGGCGGATGGAATGGCAAAGTTCGTTCCGGCGGGATCGGATCTGGTTTTCCAGATGCATTACACCACGAACGGCGAGGCCGCGAGCGACGAGACGAGTGTGGGCCTGGTCTTCGCGAAGAAACCGCCGAACCGGCGGGTGGTCACGCTGCAGTTGAACAATCATGCGCTGATGATTCCGCCGGGAGCGGAGGATTTTCGCGTGGAAGTGCAAGGGACGCTGCCGAACGATGCGACTTTGCTCAGTCTTTTTCCTCACATGCATTTGCGGGGAAAGCGGTTCGAGTATGACATTGTGCATGACGACGGGAGCGTGGAAACTTTGCTGCGAGTGAATTATCACTTTCACTGGCAGTTGAGTTACAAGCTGGCGGAGCCGCGGGAATTAAAGGCGGGGACGAAGCTGCGAGCCGTGGCGTGGTACGACAATTCGAAGAACAATCCGCACAATCCCGATCCCGATAAGTGGGTGACGTGGGGCGACCAGACGTCGCAGGAAATGATGGTGGGATTTTTTGATGTGGCGATTCCGGCGGGGATGGATAAGTGGCAGTTTTTTGTTCACCATGATGCTGACCGGCGATGAGGGGTAGGGATGTTTGATAGACTTCCCAGATTCCAAACTGAGGCGATAAGAATGAGGGGAAAGAAACGTATCGGGCTTCGCTCGATGGGACAGTCGAGGACGACCGTCCTCACTTTGTGTTTGGGGATTTCTGCGATCGTGTTGATTTGTGCAGTTGCGATCGGAGGAGCGAAGGCGCAATCGGGCGGGGCTTCGCAGATGACAAATGCGACGAAGACGACGGAGCAGGAGTTCAAAAACATCCAGGTTCTCAAGGGGATTCCAGCGGATCAATTGATTCCAGCGATGCAATTCATTACCACGTCATTGGGCGTGGAGTGCGAGTTCTGCCACGTGCAGGGTGCATTTGAGAAAGACGACAAGAAGACCAAGCAGACGGCGCGGAAAATGATGGAGATGATGTTTGCCATCAATAAGGATAACTTCGAAGGCCATCGCGAAGTGACTTGTTATTCCTGCCACCGCGGCAATACGGATCCGCTGGCGATACCACCGGTGATGACGGCAGAGCCGAAGCCAGGCCCGGACGAAGCGAAGAAGCCGGCAGAGGGTGCGGAGGCGAAAGAACCCAGCGGGCCGGCGGCTGATCAGCTGTTCGAGAAATATTTGAAGGCGGTGGGCGGAGCGACTGCAATCGACAAAGTTACGAGCCGAGTGATGAAAGGGACGATTACGTTTGGCGACAGGAATATTCCGATCGAGATTTATTCGAAGGATCCGGACAAGCGGGTATCGTTCACACACCTGCCGGAGGGAGACAGTATTACGGCATTTGACGGGCACGAAGGGTGGTTGGGGGCTCCGAAGCGTCCGGTGCGGGATATGCACGGGCCGGATATCGATGGAGCGTCGATCGACGCGGACCTGCATTTTCCGGCGCACTTGAAAGAGATGTTCAGCAAAGTTGAAACGCGAGGAACCGAGAAAATTGGAGACCACGACTGCTATCTGGTGGTGGGGCAGCGCGAAGGGAAACCACCGCTGCGGCTTTATTTCGATGAGCAATCGGGTTTGCTGGTACGGCTGGTGCGATTTGGAGAGAGTCCTCTGGGACGGCTGCCGACGCAAATCGATTACGCGGACTATGGCGAAGCGGGCGGGGTGAAAATCCCATATCGCTGGACGCTGGCGAGGCCGGGCGGGCGGTTCACCATTCAAGTGAGCGATGTGAAGGAGAACGTTCCGGTGGACGACGCGAAATTTGCCAAGCCGCCGGCGCCCCCGGAGGAACAAAAAGGTGCGGCGAAGTGAACCACCCGCACTTATGGCAGTTACCAGGGTGAAATCTTTGGCAGGGTAATCTTTGGCAGCCGCACTTTCGATAGGCCGGGCGCGAGAGAAAACGAAAAAATCCGGGTTAAGATTCTGCAGGGAGATCGAGATGCGAATCATGACCCGGGTGGCGGTGTTATTGGTTTTCGGGCTGGCGGCGTTCTTGACGGTGCGGGCGCAAACCAGCGCAAGTATTGGCTGAGGTGCAATTATTCACTTCGGTGAACCGGGCCCGGCGGGCTCAGGGATTGCCCGCGTTGAAATGGAATGATGCGCGGGCAGCGCGAATATGTTGGATTCCGATATGGATTCGATCGGAGTAGGAGTCGTCGAGCGCGGCGGACAGTTGTTTGCGGTGGAAGATTTTTCGAAGGCGAAGTAAGCAATCTTTTTCATCTACTCTCGATCCGAGTAGTCTCTGCTCCTCCAAGGTGTTACCATCCCCTTGAAAATCATGATCAAGCATCGGCTGTTCTTATCTTCATTAATGGTGTTATTCCTGATGCTGCGAGGGCTGACTTCCGCGGCGCAGACACAAACACAGCTTGCCACACAGCACGCGATCGTGGTGCATGCGGCTCATCTGCTCGATGTAAGGAATGGCCGCGTAGTGTCGCCGGGCGAGGTGCTGGTGCAGGGCGAGCGAATCGTGGAAGTGGGTTCGAGGGTGAAACATCCGGCAGGGGCGGAGGTAATTGATCTTGGCGATAGGACGTTGCTGCCGGGCCTGATCGACGCACACGTACACCTGTTTCTGCATCCGGGCGCGGAAGACTTGCAGACGGTGCAGGAGTCGGTACCGCAGCGCACGATTCAGGCGTTGCTCGCGGCGCGCGACGATTTGATGGCGGGGTTTACGGCGGAGCGCGATATGGGGACGGAAGGCGCGGGGTCGGCGGATACGGCGGTGCGCAATGCGATCGATGAAGGGCTGGTTCCGGGGCCGCGCTTGCGGATCAGCGGGAACGCGATCAACATCCTGGGTGGACATGAGGATGCGATCAAGTTCAATCCGGAACAGCACGTGCTGCCGAACGCCACTTATGCGAATAACAAGGATGAGTTAGTAAGTGTGATGCGCCAGCAATATAAGGAAGGCGCGGACTTCACCAAGATCTATGAGACTGGGCCGGATACGGTGAAGAACGGGAAGTTTTCCACGGTTTATCAATATACGGAAGCGGAACTGGCCGCGGCGGTGCAGGAAGCGGCCCGAGTTGGCAGTCGCGTGGCGGTGCATGCGACCGGGGAACCGGGAACGCTGTTTGCGGCGCAGGCGGGAGTGGCATCGATTGACCATGCCAATCAACTCAGCGATGAAACCATGCGGCTGATGCGGGAGAAGCAGATTTTCGCGGTGCCGACGTTTACCATCTTCGAATATTTCGCGGAGCATGGGGAGACGCCGGCGCAAGCGGCGCGCGAACGCGAGATGCTGGATTTCAAAACACAGGAATTTCGCAAGCAGATTGAGGCGGGCGTTCCGATGGCGGTGGGATCGGACGTTGGGCCGTTTCCGCATGGGACGCAGGCGCGGGAGTTGGTTCTGATGGTGAAGTATGGGATGTCGCCACTGGCGGTGATACAGGCTGACCTGCTGAATGGAGCGAAATTGCTCGGCTGGGAGGGGCAGATTGGGGCGCTGGAGGCGGGCTATCTGGCCGATGTGATCGCGGTTTCGGGCGACCCGCTGCAGGATATTGGCGTGCTGGGAAATGTATCGTTTGTGATGAAGGGTGGGGTAGTTTTCAAGAAGTGAGTCGCGACCTTGCGAATGGCAGCGCCTAAAGGCGGATTCCGAAGGCCGCGTACGCGATATGCCTGAAGGCATATCCTGATACGAACCTAGTCTCAATCCGATTTGTGTCGATCCGATTTATCTCGACCCAGGCCTACCAGTCGTTGTCTCGAGAATTGTCTGAGTTGTCTTTCGTCCAGTCCTGGTCTGATTCACCGGCGTCTTTCATTGTTTGATTTCGTTTGCGGTAGCAGACGAAGATTACTCCGACGGACATTAGAGTGGGCGGAGCAATCAGGATCAGGATGCCGCTCTTCAAGGCCTGAATCATGCGGGCGCCGGAAGATGCGGCTTGGGTATAGCAGAGGGCGCAACTTTGGGCAGAGGCTGGGATTGGCGCCAGTAGAACGATGAGTCCCGCGAGAGCAACTGCTAACATCCCGATTGATTTCCACTTTCTCATCTTTACCCGCAATCTACTTCGCCCATGGTACGCCATTGACCAGGCGGAAGCTATCGGTCCATCCATATTGCATGCCGAGAATAACGGCAACGGTGAAGATCAGAACGAACCACATGAGGCCGCGATTTTCCGACAAGTGCATGAAGAACAAAAGCGCAAGTCCGCCTTCGATTATGGCGACGGTCAGCATGCGGACGAACATCTGCGACGCGGTGATGTCCTGGTAGGCGATGACGAACTGGATCCCGGCCAGAACCAGCAGGCAAACATAGACAGCCACATCTTTTCCGATTCCACCAGTTTTGTGCGTTTCGGCGGTAGCCATAGTTCCTCCTGCCCCTTTGACTTAGTAACTCAAATCTTAGTGACTTAGATTCATCAGATAGATGAGCGGCACGACGAACATCCAAACCAAGTCCACAAAGTGCCAGTAAAGCCCCGTGACTTCGAGGTCGTCGGCATTGTAGCGTCCGCCCTGGTAGCGGATACCCACGGCGATCAGCGCGATTACACCGCCGGTCACGTGGAGCAGGTGCAAACCGGTAATACAGAAGAACGACGAGCTGAACAGAGGTGTGCCCCAGGGATTGTGGAAGAGCGTCGCCCCGTCGGAAATCAGTCCCATCCATTCACGAATGTGAAGGACGGCGAATAAGATTCCGAGCACGGCCGTAATCATAATCCAGCGAAAGGCCCCGCCTTTGTCGTCTCGCTGTGCAGACCTTACTCCGATCAGCATGGTCAAGCTGCTGGTAAGGAGGATGAGCGTCATCAGCGCAACGTTGGTAATGCTGTGGAATGGCCGTGGCCAGTCGGGAGTGCCGTTGCGTATGAATCCATAGGCGACCAGACAACCCGCGAAAGTGGCGGAGTCCGCGATGATAAAAAGCCACATCGCCATCTTTTTGGCGGGGACGGCGAATGCGGGCGCGGTCATGATCTCCGTCGCGCTGGTTCGCGACACCTGCCCGTGAATGGAAAGGTCAGCTTGACTCACGTTGCCTCCTACCTTTGACTGAGTTAGAGCGTCGTCGTTCAGAGCTTCATCCAAAGCAGCAAAAGCAGATACAGCCACAGCGCACCCATGAAATGCCAATAGAGTGCAGTAGCATTCAAAGTGCTCCGCTTCAACACGGAGTGGTTTAGTTTGCTAATCACGCGGACCAGGCCGCCGAGACCGCCAAGCAGATGCACGGCGTGGGCTACGGTCAGCACATAAAAGAAGGAATAGCTGACGTTGGTGGCGAGGCCGAATCCCTGCGATTTAAGTTGCAGCCAGGCGAAGGTTTGCCCGGCAACGAAAAGAAGTCCTAGGAAGAGGGTTACGTAAAGCCAGCGGGCTGGAGCTGTTCCTTCTGTGTTAGAGCTGGCGGACTTAGAGCTGACCATAAAGGTCGCGATCTGGCGGCGCGATATTTCCAGGGTGACGCTGCTGGCAATAATGATCAGTGAATTCAGATAGAGGATTGGCGGCAGGGTAAAGTGCTGCCAATCGGGCGCCGCTCCCTGACGGACGATCAAGGCACTGGTGAAGGCGGCGAAGGTCATGGTGATGGCCGCCAAGCCTACCCAGATGCCAGTGCTCGCGGGAGGCGGAGAGGATGGCTTGACGCGCCGCAAATCTCCGCCGGCGGGAACCAGATTTCTCCAGCCACCGTTGCCGGAACCTTGGCTGGGTAGACGGTCGAGATCGATTTTTGGCGGTTCGTGAACCGTGGTTGCCATACTGCTGACTCTCCAATTCTGTACTACCTGGCGCGAAGATTATTTTTCTTCGTCTGGGCTATGAACGTTTTCCGGCGAGGTCTGCATGATGTAGTCGCTGCTTGCACCCTCGACGCTGTATTGATACGGATCGTGATAAACCACCGGCATGTGATCGCCGAAGTTATTGTGGGGCGGAGGCGTGGCCGTGCTCCACTCCAGCGATGTGCCTTCCCAGGGATTGTCGTTCGGCGGAATTGCGCCCTTGAACCGGCTGTAGATCAGGTTGTAAAGAAAAATTAGCTGGGCAAGGCCGGTGAATAGTGCCGCGATGGTGATGAACTTATGCACCGGGATCAGCGGGATCAGGTAATCGTCGGTAAAGGCCTGGTAGCGGCGCACGTTGCCGGCGATTCCGAGGTAGTGGAACGGCATAAAGATGCAGTACGTGCCCACGAAGCTCATCCAGAAGTGGACCTTGCCCAAGGTCTCGTTCATCATGCGGCCGGTCATCTTGGGGAACCAGAAGTAAGTTCCGGCGAAGATGCCGAACATGGCGGCGACTCCCATAACCAGGTGGAAGTGGCCGACGACGAAGTAAGTGGCGTGCAGCATGATGTCAATCGAAGGCTGGGCGAGGAAAAATCCGCTCACGCCGCCGCTGATGAACATCGAGATGAAGCCCAAAGCGAATAGCGATGCCGAGTTGATCCGCAACCTGGAGCCATAAAGGCTGCCCAGCCAGATCAGGACGACGATAGTGGAGGGAATGGTGATGATCAGTGTGGGGAACGAAAAGGCCAGCGAGGAAACGGGATTCATCCCGCTGACGAACATATGGTGTCCGTAGACCATGTAGCTGAGGACGGCCAGGGATCCCATGGAATAAATGAGCACTCTGTGGCTGAGCATCGGCCGACGCATGTTGGTGATGAGAATGTGGGAGGTGATGCCCATGCCGGGGATGATCGCGATGTAGACCTCGGGATGTCCGAAGAACCAGAAGAGATGCTGCCACAGCAGAGTGGATCCGCCGGAATGCGGCAACATGTGGTCATTAATGACCAGGTTCGAGGCCACGAAGAAGCTGGTTCCAGCGACGTGATCGAGAATCAGCAGGATGCAGGCGGGCATCAGCACGGCAAATGCGGTAAGGCCCATGACCGAGGTAATGAACCAGGCCCAGGCGGTGAGCGGGAGCCGCATCAGGGACATGCCTCTGCAGCGCATGTCGAGCGTGGTGGTGATGAAGTTTAGCGAGCCCAGCAACTGGCCGATACAGAAAATGCCAATCGAAGCTGCCCAGAGAACGACGCCGAGACCTTCGCCCGGGCCGCCGACATCACCGATGGCGCTCAGTGGGGCATATTGCGTCCAGCCACCGAGAGTTGGGCCGGTGCTCACAACAAACGACGCAATCAGAACCCAGAAGCCCACGAAGGTGACCCAGAACGACATCATGTTGAAATGCGGAAAGGGCATGTCTTCGGCGCCCGTCTGGATGGGCAAAAAGAAATTGCCGAACGCGGCGAACGGGGCGGTGGTGAGCACAAAGAAGACCATGATCGTTCCGTGCATGGTCATGAGCTGCAGGTAATACTCCGGGGTCATCACGTCGCCCGGCGCACCGTTGCTCGAAAGGAGGTGCAAGCCTGGAATGGCGAAATTGGCAAATCCCAGATGGAGGCGCATGAGCCAGGAAAGGAACATTCCGATCAAGGCGGCGAGCAATGCCAGCGCGTAATACTGCTTGCCGATGACTTTATGGTCAAGGCTGAAGACATGCTTGCGAATGAAGCTGGTCGGAGCTCCGTGCGGCACTGCGTGGGTCGACATGTCGTGCATTGTGCTCACCTCAAGCCAGACGTTATCCAGATCTTGCAGGGGCTAAACCCCAATAGCTAATTAGCCGGCGCGGCTAAAGCCAGCGCCCTTTCAAAAGCTACTGCAATGCCGCTTGCTGTTTGATCCAAGCGTCATAATCTTCCTGCGACTTCACTTCGAGATAGGCCTTCATGTTGTAGTGCCCGAGGCCACAGAGCTGGGTACAGACGATTTCGTACTTGCCGACTTTGGTTGCCGTGAAATGAATCGAGACATCCAGGCCGGGCACGAAATCCTGCTGGACCCGTAATTCCGGGACGTAGAAAGAGTGTCCCACGTCCTTGGAATGCATGAGCAGGTGGATCTCGCGGTTGACCGGAATGGCCATCTCGGCGGTTACGATGTCATCTTTGGAATCCTGGTCGTGGGTGGTATCGAGACCAAAGAAGTTGGCGTTGGCCTCGCTGATCTGGTCGGCGTGAATCGGGCCGAACGTGCCATCGGGGCCGGGGTAGCGGAAATAAAATGCGAACTGTCCGGCCTGCACTTGAACCGGCACGGCATCGGCTGCGGGGGGAGTGAAATAGACGCTGGCCCATGCCTTTACGCCAAACACACCCAAAGCCAAACACTCTGTGCCCACCAACAGGAAGGCGGCGATCACTAATCCCGCAGCGCCACCGGGGAACCTCTTAATTTTGTCGCCGGGTTTGGGGCTGGAAAACTTCCAGATGAAGAAAGCGAGGAGCAACTGAGAGGCCAGGAACGAAAGACCAGCCTCCGCCATCGTATCGGCATACTGCTCATCAATCAGGTGACCGTGGACAGAGATGTCCGGTGGCATGGGCCACATATGCATCACGATGGGAATCGCCGAGGCAATTGCGATCACTATGATGGTCACCGCGAATATCTTCGCCATATCCCCCGCCTTTGGCCGGTCAAATCCGGCTTATTGTCGAATCGCCGCAGGGTCAACTGCGGCGATTCATTGATTTACGCAATACGATTTACGCGACACTGCTTTTCTAGTTTCGAGCTTCGATATCCTACTTAGCTTTGAAAGTGAAGTTAGCGGACCCCGCGCCGCCGGCGGCAACGGTTACTTTTTGCGCTTGCGTGCCGAGATCTTCCTGCCACGCTGTTACCGCATAGCTTCCAGGCGGAACATTGTCAATGGTGTAATTGCCGCTGGAATCAGTGGTCGCGTACGGACCTTTGACTACTACGAACCAGCCGTGCATCCAGGGATGAATGTTGCACTGCACTGGAATCATTTCCACCGCCTTCCAGCTCTTCACGACGGGCGCAGCTCCGGGCGGCTGAGACTGATTCCACGGAATGTTGCCGGTCATCGGATTGGGATTGGGGTGAATATTGTGCGTGGTTTGATCGCTGGTAACGACCTTAAATTTCTGGTTGACGTCCATGGCAAGTACGTGCGGTGTGTACTGGCAATTCTTCTGATCGAAAACCAATTCGGCGGTTTCGGGCTGAGCGGGGCCGCTCCAATCGGAGATGTAGAGAACGACGTTCTCCAAGCCACCGCCCGTACCCACGACTACGTTTTCCATGTGAGCGGGCGCACTAGCATTAGCCTTGACACAGTAAGGATCCTTCGACATGTCGATGCCCCTCATGTGCGGGGCGGTGCCGTCGAGCTTGACGGTGCCGGTGATTTTCCCTCCTCCAGCGGCGTTGGCGTTCTGATTCAGAAGCAGCGCGCCGCAACATAGCAAAACTACTGCCGATAGTACAACAGCATAGTTGTATCGATTTCTCATAGATTTTCTCTCTCCTTGCGAGCTACAAAACTTTCGTCGCCCTTGCGATGCCATTGTAGCTCTTACTGTTGGCCCGACGCTGCGGGTGCTGGAGCGTTCGGATCAACTGGCTTCAGCCCCATTTGCTTAGCCAGCTCTTTTTCCTTGCTGTGCCCCTGCATAAACGTTCGCAGGTAGAAGACCAAGTCCCAAGCCTCATCGGGCTTGATGTTGTCAGCAAATGACGGCATGGGAGTGCCGTCCAGGCCGGTCATGAAGATACGATAAATATCCTGATCGGTGTCGCCGCACTTTGGCCGGGAACCTTCGGTGAAGTTGAAAGGCGCGATCGGCCGGCCGAGATCGTCGGTGAGAGTGGAAGCCGAAGGCCCATTGGCCATACCCTGCACGCCGTGGCACTTCCAGCATTGCACGCGGGCAAATACGTCGCGGCCTGCCTTGATACGCTCGGGGGTGACTTCGGGCTCGGGAGGAATCGAGATGGGTGGGCCAGGTTTTTCATTCGCCCAGCGCGGAGAGTAGTGCTTAACCCAAGCCACCAGGTCGGCACGCTCCTGCTTGCTCAGAGTGTTCCATTGCGGCATGTTCGAGCGGTCAAAGCCGCGAGTGATGGCGTCGAAAAGATCCTGGTCGGTCGGCAAGGTTCCGGTTGGAGTGGAGCGGCACTTGAAGATACCCAACTGGAAGTCGCGCGGCTTTTGGTACATGGGCGTCAGAAACCAGTCGGCGTTTTCGCCGTTGCCATCGCCCAGTGGGCCGTGGCAACCGACGCAGTAGCGGCGGTAGTCAGCCTTGGCGTCTTTGGCATGACCGGTAATGTTTCCGATATGACTCTCCGCGGCCATGCGCGTTTCTATGTCGAATGTCGAGAGCTGCGCCGAAGAAGGCGACGGAAAGCGCCAAAACCGCAGCTCCGCCAAGCAAAAGCGTCCACTTCTGCAATCTTGTTCGCATATCATTCCTCTCGAAATCAAAGGCTTAGAAATCGAAGTCAAATCCCATCAGTATTTCGCTGGTGTTGATGTTGGCACTGCTGAGGCCAAGAGTTGGACCCGTACCGTCCTGATGCAGCCAGTTGTACTCGTTGTGCCAGGCAAAGCCGGCGCGGCTAGTCATGAACGGGTTGTAGCGGTAGCCGATGGTGTAGGTCGAGATATTGCCGAAGTTGGACGCAGACGGAGTTGCGGCATCCGGAGTTTCCATTCGCTTGTTGCGACATCCGGTCGTTTCATACCGGCCGATGAAGATCAGTTGCGGACTGTAGACGTAATGAGGTTCGAAGAACACGCCATTCCAGGTCGGATTTTGGGACCCTGCGGGAAGCGTGGTTCCGGTCGTGTTGTTCAGGGTGGCAACGCCGTCCGGGAGATCGCCGTAGCCCTGACCGAACCAGGCATTATCCGCGCCGTGTTGAGTTACAACCGTGAGATCCACATGCGGGCCAAAGTAGAAAAGGCCGACAAAGCCCTCGCGGCTGAAAGATTTGTTGCCGATTCGGCAGCAGTATTTGCAGGACTCCGCCGCCGGAAGTGAGCCATGTGGTTGGAGCTTCGCCGACCATGGCGTAGAAGCCGATGCGTTCCACTCCAGCCTTGCCGGCGTCGAAAGCCTGGCTGCCGGTAAAGAATCCGGTATAGCCATTCCCGTAGGGCAGTCCGACTTGCCGTCATTGGAACTGAGCAGCGACGCGGAATACCGCGTGCGGTCGTTGAAGGAGTGGCCCAGCACTTCGAGACCGAGTTGATTGTCTCCCATCTGTCCGAAGATGTTTCCATCGCCTTGCGGTCGGAAGTGGTAGAGCTGGTAGATACCGCCGTTGCCAGTCAGCGTCAGAATTCGTTTTTCAGAAAGCAGATTGTCGAGTTCGAACTTTCCAACTTCAAATTGAGCCACGAGCTACGAAAATGTTATCGAAGCGGGCCATGACTGTTTCGAAGTGAAACGAGCCGTAGGATCGGAGGATGGAAGCAGATAGAACGAGATGTTTTTCTCCAAGGTTCCGCCGGTGTGGAAGTCGAGACCGCTCAAGTCAAAGCCGGAACAGGAGATGCGCTGCACGGCGGCCCGTGGCTGTCAAGACTTCCGCCGAATAGGTATCCACCAGCACCTTGCCGGTGCTGAAGCGGTGCCAGATGGGGTGATGCGGAAGATGACTGGCCAGTAGCCGGGATTCTGCCAGATCGGAGCATCGCGATCGTTCATGAGCTGATAGCCGTTGTCTTTGAACTTCTGGCCAAAGTAATTCAGCATGGGCCACGACTCGTGACAGGCCGAACAGCGCAAGCCATATTTCCGGGCGAAGGCTGGCAGAGCGTTCGCAGGCTGGCTGCAAGTCATGACTAAGGCTGCGAGAACGAGAGAAACTGCAGAGAGGGAAGTCGCAAAGTGAACAAATTGCAACGTCTGCAACCGCTTCGTAACATTCATGGCCGGACTCCTCGGCATTCGAATCAGGATCTGGTTTTTCTTGAACCGCATTCCCACGACAGCGGAAACCACTGAGCAGATCAGGCAAAAAGAGAAACCCCTTTCTCGTTTCGCCTCGGAGGAGAACCGTGCTGCCACGGTCCTACCACCTTACCGGGGGTGAATCCTACTACGGTCGAAAGGCGAAGTGCAAGAGGATTGCAAGAATTTTTTTACAATTTTTTTACAACGTCAGTCTTGACGGCTGAGGTTTTTGGGATCCGGTGGTCGAACCGAAGGACGGGGTTGACAGCTTCGTGCCCAGCATACGAGACTCTGTGCAGGAAACCGAGAGCGGGGGTAGGTTGGCGAATGGGCTTGCGAAGTCGCCGGTTGGTTTCATGGGCCATGAATCGTAAGGCGATGAATATCTGCGTCAAGCGGCGCTGCCGGCCTGTTTTTGCGCGGTTCACGTGGTCACGCAAATTGATCCCGCTGGTTTTACTGGCCTTGCTGATGGCCGCGATTCCTGTCGCCAGCCGCACCAAAGACAAGTTGCCTTATGGCGAGCCCTTGATCGTCAACATCCCGATGCCAGCTGGCGAAGTGGAGCAAGTGGTGGAGAAGTGGCCCAGAACGGCGTCATCCGGGGAACCAAGGAATACAACAAGGACGAGTTCGTGGGAGGCGCGAAAGCCGCCGATTCTTCGCGGGTATTTCCATCCTGGGATCAAGGCGGGAAAGTTTTCTACAAAGTCAGGGAGCAGGCGATCGATCCCGCGCAACTTTAAGGATACCAGCGATGTGGGGACGCTGGCGGTGCGCTATGTAGTGCAGGCCCAAGGTGAGAAGAATACGGTCTTGCGCATCGAAGCCCTCTTCAAGGAAGACTTCCGCCACATCGTGCACCAATCCAACGGATCGGTGGAAAGTGCAGAGTACAAGGACATTCGGGAACACCTCGATGAGATCGAGACTATGAAGAGCCAGAATGTCGAGTCCGAGAAAGAGCGCGAGGAGCAACTGGCGAAAAAGCGGAGTCTAGAGGCGCAAAACAATCCCCCACCTTCGCCCGCCAATCCCTGGCCGGGGCAACCGAAACAAGTCGCACAGAGTAGCTCGGTTCGGGCCGCACAGACGAGTTCGGTTCAAGTCGCAGAGAGTAGCTCGATTCAAGCGGCACAACCGGTTGCACCCGCGTCGTCCGAACCGGCGCCGGCAGGCCAAACGCCGCCCGGCCAAACTCTTGAAGAACGCGTGAAAAGTCTGCGCGGGCAAGTGGAACGTCTGGTGAAGTCGCCGGGCGCGCCGCTGAAGTCTGCCCCGTTCCACACCGCGAGCACTTTGCAGTTGCTGGGCACCGGCACGGAAGTCCTGATCGTGATCTCCACGCCTTACTGGTACGGGGTGGAAACCCACGAAGGACAGCATGGGTGGGTACAACGCGATCAGTTGGAGCTGTTGCCATGAAGAGGCGCACTCCGGTGTTCCGAATTTTCTCGCGGCTGGCGGCGGCCGTGTTGGTCTGCGCCGCCGGCGTCCACGCGCAGGGCGGATACGAACGCACTTTCCCGCAATCAAAAGCCGCGATAGAAAAAGCTCTGACGGGAATGCAAACTTCCGGACGCCTTCCCGTTCTCGATGGTTTCGCTACGTCGTCGGATCGTCCGCTGGAACGCTTTCAGCGCGGCTATTATCAATCCAAGTTTCAAGTCAGCGCCACCCCCAGCGGGGGCTCGGTGGTGCGCGTGAGCGTGCAGGTTACGGCCTGGTACGCCGACCCGGTGGCATCGAAATCGGGATATCAGTTATTGACTTCGAACGGCCGTCTTGAAACCGACGTGCTGGATCAACTGGCGGATCAACTCGCGGCTGCGAGTCCGGCTCCGGCGCGTCCGAGTTCTCCCGCCACCGCAATGGCGAAGCCGGCGGCTAGTCCGACCGCTTCGCCACCCCCTGCTTCAACCAACGCAACTATTTCAGCGCCCGTGCCCAGACTCCCAGAGGTTCGAGGAAATTACTCATCGTCTTTGGCCCAGAGTTTGGAGCAGCCGAAGGGCGCTGCGCAGACTAGCCCTCAGAAACCTGAAGACAAAGATGGCGGCCCGTTGCAAACCGAGGCGAACAGCCTGGAGGAAATTCTCAAGAATCAGGCGCACCCAAAAAATCTGGTCGCGGTGAAGAAGTCGGGCACACCGGTGGTGGCATCGGCGAGCCTGACTGCTAAAACTTTATTTCTGGCCAGCGCTCACGATGAGTTCGAGATGCTGGATTTTAACCGGGACTGGGTTCACGTGCGGATTTCCGGCTTGTCCCGGGGATGGATTTGGCGCAATAACCTGGAGATGCCCGACAGCGTGCCCGAGAACGATGTGCCCCCAACCGCGGCTGCCGTGCCCACGGCGGCGGAGATATTTCACGTCTCCCGGGAAGAAACCGCGCCTTTCCCGGGAGATTGGGCTCCGCTGCGAGGAATGAGGGTAAAAATTGTTTCGGTGGAAAACAACGACGAGCACGCTAAGGATTCGGGGCCGGCGCTCAGACTGGAATTCGCCAAGTCGGTGCTGGACAAAGACTATGCGGAACTGGCGCAGAAGCAGCAGGAACTGGCGGGTATCGTGGTAATCTTTGACTCCGTCGACGGAGGAATGATCGCCGCGACTTTCGCGACCTTGCAACAATGGAAAGCGGGCACGTTGTCGGATGCCGCGCTGTGGCACCAATGTTTTTTTGATCCACCGGAAATTTTCAGCTCTCCCAGTTCTTCCGGCAGCGAGTAGCAGAGTGTTTAGCAGATGCGCTAATTCTGTTAAACTCACTCCCTAAGATTGTGGGAGGCTTCGATGCGCCCCTTATCTGCTGTTGCCTTCGCCCTCGCCCTCTCAGTCTCAACTTCCGTTCATGCCCACGTTCATGCTCAAACCGCGGCGTCGCAGGGGACTCCTCCGCAGACCGCACGCCAGGCGCTGATCGAAATGTTTTTTGGTCAAGCGCCCAACCATCTGGAAAAACATCTTCCCGATGTCACGCGCCGAGCTTTTCAAAGCCTCGAAGGAGCCGATGGCCAGAGCGCTCTCGGCGCATTCTCCATGCTGACGAAGCAAGCCCAGGGAAAAGACAAGGTCGAGACCTTCGACACCGGCTCAACGCTGTTC
This sequence comes from uncultured Acidobacteriaceae bacterium, assembly GCA_963818865.1. Lineage (GTDB taxonomy): Bacteria > Acidobacteriota > Terriglobia > Terriglobales > Acidobacteriaceae > Sulfotelmatobacter. The sequence goes on along the minus strand of CAWFTQ010000003.1, from coordinate 1,488,573 downwards.
ACCGCCAAAGATCTTCCTGGCGGAAGTTACGACAGTATGAACATGACCGTTGAACGCGACGAGCTTGCCGGCGACGAGGATCAGATTGAACTCGCATTGCACATGATTCGCGGTGGAAAGGAGGAAACCCTTCCCTTCATTCTTCGCTTCATATTTTCGATGAAGATGGAAGCCGACGTTTGGCGCTTAAATGAAATTAGCTTCGCCATGCGGCTGCCTCTCGCCGATCCGGCATTCCTGAAGAGTCTGCTGGAGCGCCAGCGCAGTCAGAATGAACAGATGACAATCGCGTCGATGCGTTCGGTAGTCGCTGCCGAGAACTCCTACCAGTCCGCCCGCGGCTTTGCCTGCACGCTCTCCGCTCTGGGGAGCACGAACAAACAACCGGGCCATGGACGTTACTACCTTTATGACTCGCAATTAGTGAGTGGCAAGAAGAACGGCTATGTGTTCGCCATTTCGGGATGCGATACGACTCATTACCAACTGGTGGCTGAACCCACGGTCCCGGATTCGGGTCAGCGCGCGTTCTGTTCGGACGAGAGCGGCACGGTGCGGGCCTCCGCCGACGGGAAAGCGGCTACCTGCCTGAGCAGCGGCGAAGTTGTGGAGGAGAAAGCCCCGGCCGGCGGCATTTCCGAGGCTGGTGATCCCTCAGAGCAAAGTGAGTTCCGGCACGCCGCAGGCCGCGGGAACACAGCTTGCACAACGGGTGCGCGTCTCTGCAGGCGTATCTCGGAGGGTCTATCGTCAGCAAAGTGCCGCCAATTTATCCTGAGAGGGCGCGACAAGCGAGGATCACAGGGACCGTACTGTTGAAGGCGCTGATTAATCAGACGGGCGACGTTGAAAGCCTCAGCCTCATCTCAGGACATCCGCTGCTGGCTCCGGCCGCCATGGATGCGGTGAAACAATGGAAATATCGCCCTTATTTGTTGAATGGGAAAGCCGTGAACGTGGAAACCCAGATCACGGTGAACTTCGCGCTCAGTGGACAATAATCTTTTTTTCTTAGTTCATGGAATCTCTGGTTTAAGATGTTTGTCAGCAAAAAGAGCCTTTTACGGATTCGTTGCGCGGTTCATTCTAAGTTTTGGACTTGACTTTCCAAAGCCATAATAGTACCTATGCAATCCGTGGGTTTCTGGGCGGCTTTTGTGGGAGCTGCCATCTTTGCTAAACTCGGTGGGCTCAGTTGGCGCGAGTGTGTAAAAGAGAGCGGTAGGACAACCACACCATTAATTATCCGATGAGCGCGATGACCCAAACCATGTCACTCCATAGCAAGCAAGCCAGTTCACTGCTGCGCGACTACGCCGAGTTGATGAAGGCCCGCGTCACCACGCTGATCGTAATGACGGCATGGTGCGGTTATTATTTCGGGGCGCAGAAAGCGGGAGTTTCGTCGCTCTCCTGGGGACTTTTTCACGCGCTTGCTGGGAATCGGCCTGGTGTCCAGCGGAACGGCGGCGCTGAATGAGGTGATGGAATATAAGGTGGACGGGCACATGCGCCGCACGGCGCAGCGTCCGCTGCCGACGGGCCGCATGAGCTTGCTCCATGCAACGACTGCCGGCCTGATAGCGACGCTGGGCGGATCGATCTATCTGGCGATCTTCACGAATCCGCTGACCGGATTGCTCACCTTCCTCACATCCGTGGTCTATCTCGCAGCTTACACGCCGTTGAAAAAAATCTCGCCCATTTGCACCTTCGTCGGCGCTTTTCCCGGAGCTATGCCCGGAGTTTTAGGCTGGACCGCGGCGCGCGGCCAACTCGAATGGGGAACTTTGATTCTGTTTGCGATTTTGTTCGTCTGGCAGTTTCCACATTTCTTCTCCATCGCCTGGCTCTACCGTGAAGACTATGCGGCGGGCGGAATTCGCATGTTGCCGGTGGTCGAGGAAGATGGACGCTCCACGGCGCGCCGTATTGTCGCTTACTCCCTGATTTTGATTCCGCTGAGCCTTTTGCCCAGTGTTTTCGGGATGGCGGGAAAGATTTATATGGTGGGAGCGATCGTTCTTGGCGTCGCGCTATTTTATTTCGGCGCACGCCTCGCGTTCCTAAAGATGCCGATTAACGCTCCGCGATCGAAGATGCTGGCGCGGCATGTTCTGCAAGCCACGGTTATCTATCTGCCTCTGCTGTTTGCCTTGATGATGGGGAATTCGCTCAAGCCTTAGGACTCAAGCCTTAGGACACTAGCCAACTTCCAGTTGACATCCGGTTGGGTGCGTCCTATAGTGCGTGACGCCGTTGTTGTTGGCCTTCTCGTCCGCTTCCACAATCAGTCCGCTCTGGAGGCTCGTATGCTCGCTCTGCACCTTCGCCGAACGCATTTTGCAACTCTAGTTTTCGTTACCTGGTTCCTGTCTCTGCCCGCTTTCGCCGCCAACGTCACGGTCGATTGTTCGGGCTCCAACCACCAGGTTTTTAGCAGCATCGGCGCTGCACTAAGCACCCTCTCTCTCACCGGTCCCAACACCATCACAGTTGGCGGAACGTGTAATGAAAACGTGAATGTCTTTCAGTTCGACCGGCTCACCATTCAGGCTGCCAGTGGACACGTTGCCACCATCGTCAACGCAGCCAACCCGCCGGGCATCACTTTGTTAATCTCCGGATCGCACAACGTTACCCTCGACAATCTGATCATTGAGGGAGGTTCGCCATCGGTGTACATCACATCCTCCTCGAGCGCCGTCTTCATGCAGAATTGCTCGGTGCAAAACAGCGTAGCGGACGGACTCGACCTAGACATGGAGTCTGAGCTTGATATCGAGAATTCGAGCTTCACGAACAATGAGGGCGACGGAATCTTTGTCGCGAATGCGTCGCAGATGACAATGGGCACCTACCCCACCCAACGGATTCTTATCACCGGGAATGGATTTAGCGGCGGCAGCGGCAATGGGGCCGCTGGACTTCAGATCGACGGCTCGCAGATACAGTTGAACTTTGGCGTGCTGACCATCTCTGGAAATTCGGGCCCGGGCATTGCTATGGAGGGTGGCCGGCTTCAGTTTTATGGTGGAGCAGCGGCTACCCCGGGCGTAATTGAGAACAACAACTACGGGATAATCTTGAACGACGCGGCTTCGGCAACTCTCTGGAGCGCATTTAACATCGCGAACAATGCCAGCACCGGCATTTCGGTAAATGGTGCGTCCTCCATTACTTTCTATTCCGGGATCGACTCCCAGGGAAAGAATGCGGTCACTACCATCGCCGGACATTCTTTAGTGGGGATGGCGCTGAGCCAATCCTCTGCTGCGCAAATGTACGGACCGCATGTTGTTACCAAGAATGGCAGCGCGAACGCAGACCCGACTGCGCGCGGCGGCATTTCGCTGGAAGGCTCGTCACTGACGATCGGCAGCGGCGCGTCGGTCAGCAGCAATACTGGTCCGGGGGTTCGCTTGAGCGTGAAGAGCGACCTCATCATGTTTGACATGACCGTTTCGAACAATACGGAAGAAGGAGTTCTTGAGCAGAATTTGAGCGCCGGAGGTTTTTCCAACCCGCTGACCTTCAGCGGTAATGGCGGAGCGCCACTGCTTTGCGACGCCTTCTCGGTCGCCTTTGGTGACGCGGGTACGATTCAGGGCGAAGCCTGCAAGAACATCACGAAGGGAGCGGCGAAGGCCCCGAACGTTCGCATTCCTCCTCACTAACCCAATCCCGAGCTCGACCAGGAGTAAGAACCCGAGTGCTTCCCGCGAGGACCTGTAGTACACTTGTCCTCCCCCAGGGATATCCATCCCCGCATTGGACCTGCATGACAGCACTCGCCAAGAAAGTTCTGCTCATCGGCTGGGACGCCGCCGACTGGAAGATCATCAATCCTCTTCTCGATCAGGGCCTGATGCCCACGCTGGACGATTTCGTCAACCACGGCGTGATCGGAAATATCGCCACGCTTCGTCCGATTCTTTCGCCCATGCTGTGGAATTCGATCGCCACCGGCAAGCGTCCGGACAAGCACGGAATCCTCGGCTTCATGGAGCCCGATCCGCAAACCGGCGGCGTCCGCCCGGTCACCAGCACGTCGCGAAAAGTAAAAGCGCTGTGGAACATCCTTACGCAGCGAGGATATAAAACGCACGTGCTGGGCTGGTTTGCCGGACATCCTGCGGAACCAATCAACGGCATTTCCGTCTCCGATCTTTTTCCTTACGCGGTTGGCGCGCCCGACAAACCGTGGCCGCTGCCGCCGGGAGCGGTGCACCCCGAAAAGCTGCGCGACGAATTCGCCAAGCTGCGCATGCATCCCGCCGAGGTGAGCGAAGCCGCCATTCTGCCGTGGATTCCGCGCGCCGCGGAAATCGATCAGGAAAAAGATAAAGGCCTGCAATCGTTCGCCAAGATTCTGTCGGAGAATTGTTCCATCCACAACGCGGCCACCTGGATTCTGCAAAACGAGCCCTGGGATTTTCTCGCCGTCTACTACAACGGCATCGACCATTTTTGCCACGGCTTCATGCACTACCATCCGCCGAAGATGGAAGGCATTCCCGAAGAAAAGTTCGAAATTTATAAGGATGTAGTCAACGGCGCGTATCGCTTTCACGACATGATGTTGCAGACGCTGCTCGATCTCGCCGGTCCCGAGGCGACTGTCATTCTGGTTTCCGATCACGGTTTTCATTCCGATCACCTGCGGCCCCGCGGAATTCCGATGGAGCCTGCCGGTCCCGCCGTGCAGCACCGCCAGTTCGGCGTAGTCTGCATGAAGGGCGATCACATCAAGCAGGACGAAAGAATTTACGGAGCAACGCTGCTTGATGTCACGCCGACCATTCTTACTTTGTTCGGTTTGCCCGTCGGCGAAGATATGGATGGCCGCGTCCTGGTGCAGGCCTTCGAAAATCCTCCGCAGATTACGCGCATCCCCAGCTGGGAGGCCGAACTTGGCGAGTGCGGAATGCATCCTGCCGATCTCCGCATGGACCCCGCCGCCGCGCAAGCCGTTCTGCAACAATTCGTCGCGCTCGGCTACATTCAGCCGCTCAGTGAAGATCAGGAAAAAGCCGTCGCCACCGCCGTCCGCGAGCAGCAGTACAACCTGGCGCGCTCCTACATGGACTCGCGCCGCTACACCGAGGCCCTGACAATCTTCGCCGAACTCACCGAGAAGAATCCCGACGAAGCGCGCTTCATGCAGCATCTCGCGCAGTGTTACCTGGCTCTAGGGAAGCGAGCGGAGGCGAAGGATCTCCTGCAGAAGCTGCTAGTACTCAAGCCAAAGCCGCGTCCGCAGCCGAAGCCAGAACCGGATCAGGAAGCCGCAGAGGGAGCCAAAGAAGCTCAACCGGGAGCCGAGCACGGAATCGCCGCCGACGCAGTCACCCCAGACGAAGCCGCACAAGCCGAAGCCCGCAGCCCGCAGCCCGCGGCCGATTCTCCCGCAGCCGATTCTGCCGCCGAGCCCAAGCCGCGCCCCTGGGCCGATTTGCTGATGGGCATCATTCAATTCGAAGAGGGCGACATGGACGCCGCCCTCGCCTGCCTGCTCAAAGCGGAAAGCGCCGACCCGCACCTGCCCGATCTCCACCTGCGCATCGGCGAAACTTATCTGCGCCAGAAGCGCACCGACGACGCCGACCGCGCCTTCCAGCGCGCCCTCGAAATCGATGGCGACAGTCCCGAGGCGCATCTCGGATTAGCCGTGGTCCGCCTGCGCCAGCGCCGCAACGAAGAAGCCGCCGAACAAGCGCTGCTCGCCGTCGGCCTGCAGCACTTCCTGCCGCTGGGACATTTTTATCTTGGCGTGGCGCTGGCGCGCCTCGGCCACCGCGACCGCTCGGCCCTCGCCTTCGAAACCTCTCTCAGCATGTTGCCCGGCCTAATCGCCGCCCACCGCTGGCTCGCCGCGTTGTATACGCATCCGAACGGAGATTTAGAAAAGGCTACACGGCACCGGGAGATTTTCTTGCGGATGCGGAAGCAGCGGCAGACGCAGGTTAAAGCTTAAGCTTGGTGGCGGTATACTCGAAAATTGCTCAGCCAACCGGCCTACTGGATCGCGCTGCCTACGTTTGAGAAGACATTGCTGGCGTTGGAGCCGATCAACTGGATTGTGCCCACGACAATGACAAGGACAACGGCTAGCATCACGGCATACTCCGCGACGTCTTGACCTGCTTCATCGGACCAAAGCTTGCTTAGGAAGTTCTTCATGATTCCCCTTAGATTTATGCTGATTTCATGCTGCGCTTAAAATAGCGGCGGCTCGTGCTGCAAGAGGCGTGTTGGAATGAGGCCCGCCCAATCCCCAGGGATCGCTTTCCTGCGCCACCATCTGCAGGCCCACTTGATACTCGCCAGGCGCGTCGTTCTTGTCCGGTGCGGGTTCAACCATCAATCTGGTCCACATCACTGTGAACTCGATGCGGCGCTTGCGGAAGAGGACGACCAGCGTATCGAGCGCTTTCAGTTCACGGCGAATCGCACCCAGGCGCACGCCGGTAGCTGTGAGGTCGAGCGTATGCACCAACGCTTCGAACCGCGCGCCCGACGCTTCTTTTCCTCGAACCCGCACGGGCAGCACACCGGAAATACGAGTCTGACTGCGTCTGGTTATTTTTGGTCTGGTTAAGTGCATCACTGGTCTAGAAGCAGTGTGAGGCAAAACTATGAAGACGGGAATGGCTCCAGTGAGTGAGGCACGAAGGTAACCACCCGCGAAGTGACTGAAATTCTTCCGGCTACTCCACCGACTGCACCAAGGTGCCGAAGCTCCCGAGATAATCTCCCGCCCCCTGATACGTGGCCTTCAGCGTAAAAGAGCCAGTCTGCGTGAAGGTGGTGGTCAGCGTCGCGATTCCATTGCTCAGGGTCGCGGTGCCGAGAATTTTCTTGCCGTTGGCGAACTGCACTTTGCCCGTAGGGACGGGCAATCCAGCAGGAGCCGCGACCGCCGCCGTAAGCGTTACACTCTGATTCACCGTAGAAGGATTAGGGGATGAACTAAGCGCCGTCGACGTGGCCGCTTTGGTAACGGTTTGCAGAAACGCAGGCGAGGTGCTGGCCGCGTGCGTAGCATCGCCGCTATAGACGGCGGTGATGGAATCCGTTCCGGCGGAGAGTTGGGTCGGGGAGGTTGTGTAGGCGGCGCTGCCGCTGCTCAAGTTTGCTGTGCCTAAAGTCGCCTTGCCACTTTTGAAAGTCACTTTGCCGGTCGGCGTGCCCGCGCTTGCAGTGACCGACGCAGTGAAGGTCACAGCGGTTCCATAGGCCGAGGGATTCTGCGACGACGAATTAATCGCGGTCGTTGTGGCAAAAAGATTTCCGATGGCGATGAAATGTCCGGCGTTTTCGCCATAGATGGTGCCATCTCCACCGATGGAGGTCGGCGTGTACCCGGCGCTGATGGCGCGCTCCAGAAAAATCTTCTGCACCGGAGTTCCGCCCTGCTGGATGGCGTACATATAGCCGTCTTCATTGTCGGCATAAACCACGCCGTTGGCGTCGACCGCAGCAGCGTTGACGCACCACTCGTATCCATCGGGGTGCTGCTTGTTGATGGTCGCGTCCTGATACTGCCATTGCGGGACGAGATTGGAATCAAGCTGGGTGATGTAGTAAGGTCCTGGCGGCGCGGGCGGACACCAGGTGGGGTTTTGGCAATACGAACCGCTGTCGTAGTGATTGTCTTTCAGGATCACGGAATAGGTGCCGTTGTTGGGATAAATTGCCGGAGTCGTGTCCCAGCCAAAGTAGTAGTTCGCCTGGTAAGTTCCGGCGGAATTAAACTTCAGCAGATGTCCGCGGCCATAGTCGTAGGCATCGTTGGCGCCAAACAAGATGCTGCTATCGGGAGCCACCATGGGCGAAGCGGAGGCCTGATCCGAAACGATTCCCGCTCCTTCAACATTCTGCGTGGGATCGATCCCAGTCGCGCCGTAGATGCTGCAACCATCCGGCTGACCATCGGGGGGCAACAGGATGTTGCAACCATCGTCCAGCAATCCCACCAGTGACGTGGACCACTGCAAGCTCAAGTCAGCGGTATTTACCGCCACCAGATACGAGTTGCGTCCCGTGAAGTGCGCGCGGCTCACGGTGTACACGGTCGAGCCATCGAGGGAGATCACAGGAGAAATATTCAGTCCGGGCCGCTGCGATCCGCAAGTCATATTCGGAGGCACCGCGTTCGCACTGGGCGGGAACGGCAACTCGCTGGGAGAAAACGTTCCCAGACATTTTGTGGGGGCGTCGGGCAGCAACGACATGTAGGTGACGGTGTTCGTGCTGCCGCTGGGCGTCACCTGCACCAGCCATGCATTCACCACATTGCTGTCCCACGGCCAGGCGAGGACGACCTGCATCACGTTGTAATAAATGTTTCCCCGATTATCGGCGGTCAATCCGCCGGAGACGAATTTCGTTGGGTCTTCGGTGCTGCCGAAGGGATTGATCTGCTGCAGCACCGCGCCTGTCGTCTGATTGAGCTGATAAATTGTTCCGCCGGCGCCAGGCACATATATGTAGGTACCGGCGAGAGCGGGCTGGAACAGTGGCTCCCATCCGCCGAGGGCGTAGTCGTTGGGGACGGGAATCCAGTCGGTGGCGAAATTCCAGACGGGAACGAGTTGTCCGTTCTGCCACTGCAGATCGGCCTCGTTCCAGATTTCGGTGTTCCAATCATTCGGCCCGCAGGGAAAAGGCTGGCCCGATCCGGGAGGATCGCAGGAATTGTAGGTACCGGTCTTGAACATCATGTAGACATTGTTGCCGTTCACGAGTGGGACCTGGTAGTGCATGAGCAGGCCGCCGCCCGATTCCGCCATCTCCTGGGCGGTGAAGGGATCGAAGACTTGATCGGATAATTTGGCTTGCAGGGATTGGCCGGCAACGGCGAGAAAGCCACTGTGCTGCGGGTTTTGGCCCCATTGCGGCCACGCAGGCGAGTTCTGCGCGAATACGGAAGCGCAAAATGCTCCCAATAAGAATGCAGAGCTCAGACGAAGAAATTTGACCAGTTGCCTGAACATGGGCTCAGTCCTTATGGCTTGGCGTCGCGCCAGGCCTGCGCGGGAGAAAAAGCGGCGTCACGAATTGTTTCGCAACGCCACGCTGGACGCAAGAGAAGAAAGTCCTTAGCCGAGGCGATTGCGAGGGCGTTAGCGCAACGGCGCGATGACCTGGGTTTTGGCAGCGTCGACGAAGGCGGAATGCATGGCGTTCAGCAGCGGCTGGGTGGTGCCGTTGTAGTCCTGTGAAAGCTCCCACATGAAGACGCCGCCAAGACGGCGCTGGCTCAGGACGTAGCTGACTTTCCTGGAGGTCGAAGTGGGATTGTCGTAGGTGATGAAGCCAAACGTGGGCGCGCTGGGATCGAGGAGGTAGGGCGCGTCGGCGAGGTCATCCCAATTTTCGAACCAACCGCCTATTTTGAGCAGCTGCTCGACTTGCGAGTAAGTGACAGTTGGTGCGCCCTGGTTGCCGCAGAGATCGTCGTTCGCGCAGAAGAACCATAGGCCGTAGACATCGAAGGCGTATCCGTAGAACGCGGTGCCGAGATTGATTTGCTCGGCGGGAACGGCGTAGGTGTTCAGATATTCGCCGGTGGAGGTATCGAGACTGCCTTCCTGTCCGGGATCGAGCGGGCTGAGATAAAGCGGCGAGTTGTGGCCGGCGTGGTTGGTCCAAGCGCCGTGGAAGTCGTAGGTCATGACATTGTAGAAATCGAGAAGCGGAGTCATGCCGGGAAAATCGTAGACGCCGTAACCGCCGGGGCTCGACGAAACGGCAGCAGAGATAAGGTATTGGCCCTTCGGCATGAGACTGCGAACGGCGGCGATGAGTTGGGTGAAATTGTCGGCTTGCGACTGGCTATAGGGGACTTCGTAGTCGAAGTCGACGCCGTCATAGCCGTTAGCGATGGCGAAGTTAGCAATATTCTGCGCGAAAGTGGCGCGGAGAGTGGGGTCGGCGTCAATGACGACGAACAGGTAAGCGGAGCCGCTGATGCAGACTTCAACTTTCACTCCGGCAGCGTGGGCGCGGGAGATGAGTTCCGGATCAAGGAATGCTGCAGGCACGGCGAGCGAGCCATCGGCTTTGTTCGCCGGCCCGATGTTCGAGTGCACGATGTGGGTGAGGCTTTGGTAGGGGATGGTGGAAGCGGTGTAGGGCGGAACGTTCCACTTGTCCCAATACCCGTAGTAGGCGAGCAGGCGCGGGGTGGCGGCGTGGAGCGCGGGGGCAAGAATGAAAGCCAAGATCAGTGCGGCGAGGGAAGGCTTCAGGGTAAGGGTCATGGCGGCGGCCTCGGAGTGTAAGTTTAGGATGGTGGGAGGGGCGGGTCAAGTTTGCAGCATCACGCCTCCGGGAAGCGTCGCGTATAGTCGGCAGTTATGAATAGACGCCATTTTCTTTCAAAGGCGATGGGTGCTGCGATCGCGGGCTCACTTGCCGTCAGAGCATCGGCAGTCTCAAACCAATTTAGTCTCGGCGCAATGGAGGCCAACTCGCAAACCGTTCAGCCGAGCCGCAGTCTTGCGCTGGACCGTCATCGCTTCGGCGTGAACTATACACCGTCTAAGAATTGGTGGTTCTGCTGGAATGAATGGGACGCGAGTCCGATCCAGCGTGACTTGGATGCGATCGCAGCTTTGGGCGCGGACCATCTGCGCATCCTTTTGATCTGGCCCTATTTTCAGCCGAATCCTAAATGGGTGAGCCCGCTTCATCTGGAGCGGCTGGATCAAGTGCTTGGGCTCATGGGCAAGCGCAGCCTCGACGCGGTAGTGACGGTCTTCACCGGGCAGTTGAGCGGATGGTTCTTCCTGCCTCCCTTTAACAAACCAGGAACCGCATTCTATGCCGATGCTGAAATTTGGAACGCGCAGGAGATATTTATCAGACAGCTTGCCGGCGTGATGAAGAGGAAGAACAACATTATTGGCTTCGACTTAGGGAACGAGATCAACACCTGCTGGAGCACGGAACCGAGCATTGGCGATGCGTGGATGACGAAAATGTTCTCACTGATGGAGAGCGCGTATCCCGAGGGAGTTCACGTGAATGGCGTGGATGAATTGCCGTGGTTTGAGTCAACCACGTTTTCTCCGCAGGCGCTGGCGGCGAGGCGCATGCCGGTGATGCATTGCTATCCTTATTGGTCAGGCGCGCTAAAATTCGGAGGGGCGATGGATCCGCCGAGCACGAAGCTGATGGCGGCAATGGCAACCTTGATCCGATCGTATGCCGGCGACCCGCGAAAGCCGGTGTGGGCCGAGGAGTTCAACACCTGCATCGAAGCGCTGAATGAAAAGCAGCAGGCGGAATGGCTGGAGAAGGCGGTGTTGGCCGCGATTGATTCAGGAGTGAGCTGGTTCACTTATTGGGATAGTCACGACGTGGACCGGAAGTTCGAGTTCAACTCCCTGGAATACAGCCTGGGCCTGCTGACGAATGATGGCAAAGTTAAGGAACAAGGTCGAGTGTTCAAGCAGCTCGTGGATGCGTATCGAGGGAAGGCTGTGGCATTTCCGGCTCGACCGCTGCCGTCGCCACCGGTGAATCGAGACCATGAAGTAACCTGGCGCTGGATGCTGGATTGGATGGGGTGGAAGGCGGGCCCTCAGTAAATATAGTGAGAGTCATACAGGTAGCGAGCGGGGCTCCCGCTCCACACGAGCACTGGTAGTGTATAAAAGATAAAGTTATGTCGCAGGCAGCGCCAGCTATAACGCGGAGCCCCGCGGATGTGGTCCGGATGACGCCGGTATCGCAGGCGGCCAATGGGGTGTGCTATGCCGTGGCGGGCGAGGCATCCATCAGCTCGCTTGATTTGGAGCGGATGATTGCGGCGGTGCCGACCAAGGCGGCGGGGGCGCTGAAGCGCAAGGCTTATTATTTTGTGCCGCTCACGATTACGCAGGGAGAAGAGATTCTGATTGCGGACCGCTATGATGTGGCGCTCAGCGACAATGCGGTGTGCCATCGCAATTTCAGTTTGGGCGATTCGCAGTGCGTGTTTATTTCCACGCGGCTGATGGACGACAAGTTTTCGGTGGCGTTCGAGTTCTATATCAATGTGGGGCATGCGCTGGTGGAAGCGGCCGGAGTCTCCGAGGAGTTCAGCGAGCTGGCGTGGAAGCAGGTGCAGGCGGGCACGCGCGGAGAGACCTCTCTGGATGCGTGGGAGGCGCGCAAGCTGGCGTTGGCCGGTGGCGCGGAGGCGGAGCGCTTCAAGAACGAATATTTCGAGGCCACGTTTTCCGATACCATTTCGATTTATCTGCTGTCGCTTTATTTAGACGTGGATTATTACGATCTGCGGGAGCGGGATTATCCGCTGCTGGCGCCTTCGGCGCTGGCCGAGCGGTTGCGGAAAGTGGCGGAGCTGTTTCCGGCGAATGCGGGGTATGAGTTTGCCGTGCTGTACAAGCGGCGCGGGTAGCAGCTGCTCGTTTCCGGTTTCTAGTTTCCCGTTGAGGCCGACGCGGTCGTCGGGCTTTTTCTATGCTGCCGGTAGCTGGCGGACAAGAGTATCCGCCCCACACGTGCCGGAGCAACCTCTACTTATTTCCAATCACAAAATTTACTGTGCTGGGTTGATTGGCGTTGACAGTGACTGGTTTCTCCCACGTTTTGGGCTCGGTGAAGATGGGGCGCTGCACGGTGCGTTCGGTCAGGACGTCGTAGGCCTGCTCTTTGCCGGCCAGTCCCCAGCCTTCATGCCAGGCCACGATCTGATAGGTGCCGGGCGGGACGCTGGTGAATTCGAAGCGTCCGCTCTCATCAGTGACGGCGTAATAAGGATGCGAAACGACCATCATCTCGGCGTTCATCCAGACGTGGCCGCCATTGCAGTGCAGGTTAACCAGGCCAGGCGTCGACATGGTGCGCGGGATGATCTGATTAGGAAATGGGAACGGCAGATTGAAGGTGGCTGCGCCGTCCATGTGGATGGTGTGCAGCGTGGCGTCGGAGCTTCGCATTTGCAACTCGGCGTTCTGCGGCACCAGAAGAATGTGCGGAATGTAGTGGCAGTGCTTCTGGTCCAGGTGACGCCTCTGTTCGGGCAAGTCCATCGCTTTGCCGGCGGAAATGTTCCTGAGGTAGACGATGGTGTTGGCGACGCCACCCTCGGGTCCAACGATCAGGCGTTCGAGGCTGACGCTTTTCTTACCGTCTGGGTCGCAGATTTGAGGGTCTTTGGTGACGGGAAAATCCAGTTGATGCGGGACGGGCCCCGTCCATTTGACGGTGCCTGAGATGCTGCCACCATCGGCAACGGAGATTACCTTGTAATCGCTTTGAGCCGCGGCGAAGGTTGTAAGGACAAGGGGGAAAACCAGCAAACGGCAACGAGCAATCAAACTGCGCATAACAAAACCCCTGAATAGCCCACCGCCCGTTCCACGCGCCCTTCTTGGAGTCGGCGTGGAACGCGGGCTTGAATTTTAGGTCGAACGTTCTTCGTCGAAGTAGCTTGGTCGCGGGCAACGGTTTGCACTGGCTTGCGAGACAATGCTGCAACGGGCCGCCGAGACGGACTCTCGTTTGTGTTGCCCTTATTCCAATCCGGGAGGACCGCATTGACGCGGTTCGTGTGATTGGAATCACATAATTAAGGTGCGCTAATGTGCTTGCGGTGTCGAGATTACTAAAGAGTGAGTACCAGCGCGGCACATCCGTTTAGAGAGTCAAGTCCCGAATGTGCGAGGTCTGCCATGCCGAGGTCCGCCATGCGACGATGAATGGCTTACAATCTTGCTTCTTACCATCTTGCTTCGATGACCGTACAGCTACGATCTTTCGCGAAGATTAATCTCGGGCTGCGCATTGGCGCGGCGCGGGCGGATGGTTTTCACGAACTGCTGACGGTTTACCAGACGATTGGGCTGCACGATTTGATTGGCGTGAGCGTGAGCCGTGGCAACGGGATTGAGATTCATTGCGGCGACCCCAGAGTTCCGCGGGATGAATCGAATACTTGCTATCGCGTTGTCGAGAAAGCGATGCGGGTGATGAAGTGCAAGGGCCGAGTCGTCATCGAGATTGATAAGCGGTTGCCGGTGCAGGGCGGGATGGGCGGGGCTTCTTCGAACGCGGTGGCAACCCTGCTGGCGCTGGAGCGGGTGATGAAGAAGACTTTGCCGGGGGAGGAGCGGCTACGGATTGCGGCGGAAGTGGGATCTGACTTGCCGCTGTTTCTCATCGGCGGGACGGTGCTGGGCGTGGGGCGCGGAGAGCAGGTGTATCCGCTGGAGGACCTGCCGGGAACGCCTTGCGTGGTGGTGACGCCGGAGGTAGGGGTGTCGACTCCAAAGGCGTTTGCGGAGTGGGATCGAAAATTGACGCTGCGCGGATCATCCGATAGAATGGTTCAGCTTGGCCGTGGGCTTTCTGCGTGGCTGAGCGAGAGTTACTCCGGTGCTCCTTTTAGAAGGGGCCGGGCCGAGAATCCGCTTCTCGCGCTTGTCCGGGCCGGGATCAAGAACGACTTTGAACAAGTCGTCTTTCCTGAGTATCCCGAGCTGAGTGAAGCTAAGAGTGCGCTGGAGCGCGCGGGCGCGAAGGGTGCGTCGCTGTCGGGCTCCGGGTCAACGTTGTACGGGCTGTTCGCCTCGAAACCGGCGGCGCGCGCGGCGGTGACCAAGCTCCGCCAGCAGGGGTGGGCGGCGCAGGCGACGGCCACGCTGACGCGGCGGGCGTACTGGAAGAGAATGTTTAGGTGCGACGGGCAGGCAAATTTTTGATTGTTGATTTTTGATTATTGATTGACAATGAGGGTGCTGGTTGAACCGGGTTTCAACAGCCATCCAAAATCAACAATAACTTCTACTGGGCCGTCGACTAATGGTAGGTCAAGTGCCTTTGGAGCACTTTGTCTAGGTTCGAATCCTAGCGGCCCAGCCAAAAAACAGTTCTCAGTTGCCAGTTCTCAGTTCTCAGTAGAACTGGTTGAGCCCCAACGACTGAGAACCGAGAACTGAGAACTAACTATGGCCACTTTGGTGACGCCCACGGAAGCGGAAAAGACGGAGAAAGCCGAGAAGCAGGCTCCCCCCATGCCCGAGGAAAAATCGGAACGCAAGCCGCGAGCACGGGTGGACGAGAAGTTCAAGATTTTCAGCGGCACGGCGAACGAGCCTCTGGCCGATGAAGTTTGTAACTTCCTCGGCATGCCACGTGGCCAGGCCATGCTGAAGCGTTTCGCGGATGGCGAGGTGTACGTCCAGATTCAGGAGAACGTGCGTGGCTGCGACGTATTTGTGATGCAGCCGACGTGCCGGCCCGTGGACGAACACTTGATGGAACTGCTGCTGATGATCGACGCGTTGAAACGCGCTTCGGCGCGGCGCATCACGGCGGTGATTCCGTATTACGGGTACGCGCGGCAGGATCGAAAGGATAAGCCGCGAGCTCCTATTTCGGCGAAGCTGGTGGCCGATTTGCTGACCACGGCGGGCGCTCACAGAGCCCTGATTGTCGATCCGCATACGCCGCAGATACAGGGATTTTTCAACATCCCGGTGGACCATTTGTTTGCTTCGCCGGTGCTGGTTGATCATTTTAAGAAGTTAGCTTTGCCGAATTTGACGGTGGTTTCGCCGGACGCAGGCGGTGTGGAACGGGCGCGGTTTTTCGCCAAGAAAGTCGATGCGGCGCTGGCCATTGTGGATAAACGCCGGGTGGAAATGAATGTGGCCGAAGTGATGAATGTGATCGGCGATGTCAAAGGGCGATCCTGTCTGATCATTGACGATCTGATCGATACGGCGGGAACGACGGTGAAGACGGCGGCGGCTCTGCTGGAAAATGGAGCAACGTCGGTTTATGCCTGCGCCTCGCATGCCGTGCTCTCCGATCCGGCGGTGGAAAACATTCATAACTCCGCCATCGAGCACGTTGTGGTAACCAATACGATTCCGCTGACCACGGACGCAAAGAGCGAGTCCAAGATTATGGTGCTTTCGATCGCGGGGTTGATTGGACGGGCGATTCAGTCCATTCACGAAGAGACTTCAGTCAGCAAATTATTCATGTAAGGCAGGAATTGAAATTATGGCAACTACATTAGAGCAAAATATTCTGGAAGCGAATCCGCGGGAAGCGGGTACGAAAAATCAGGCCCGGCGGGTGCGCCGCGAAGGCAAGATTCCCGCGGTAGTTTATGGCGCGGGCAAGGACTCTTTGGCAGTGAGCGTCGATCCGCGGCATGTGCTGCGCATTTTGCGCTCGGAAAGCGGCCACAACACCATTTTTGATCTGGCCCTGAATGGTGGCGAGAAGTCGAAGGCGATGATCGTCGATTGGCAGTACGAGCCCATCAAGGGGCATCTGCTGCATATCGACCTCAAGCGCATTGCCATGGACAAGGCGTTGCGCGTAAGCGTCCCGATCATGCTGCAGGGCACGGCTGAAGGCGTGAAAACCGAAGGCGGCATTCTCGAACAGATGCTGCGCGAAGTGGAAATCGAGTGCTTGCCGGGCGATATTCCTGGCCACATCGATGTCGACATCAGCCATCTTACGTTCGGCAAAGTGTTGCGCGTGTCGGATTTGCCGCACAACGAAAAACTGAAATTCCTTACGGACGCGAACCAGCCGGTGGCGCACGTGACCAGCGTGAAGGAAGAAGTTGTGGCTGCTCCGGAGGCGGTGGCGGCGGAAGCGGGAGCCGCTCCGGCCGAGCCCGAGGTTATCAAGAAGGGCAAGGCGGAAACCGAGGAAGAAGGCGAGGCTGTTGCCGAGAAGCCGGAGAAGGGCGAGAAGAAAGCCGAGAAGAAGGAGAAGAAATAACTTCGTGTTCCAGGTGCGCCTGGCTTCGCTCGGCGGACGGACGAAGGCGTCCGTCCCTCCGTGGGCGGTTTCGGTTCCGCACGGGATGGTGGCGTGAAACTGATCGTCGGTCTTGGCAATCCTGGAATCGAGTATCAGTTTTCGCCGCATAACGTAGGCTTTCTTGCGGTGGATCGCATCGCCGGCAACCTGGGCGTTGAGGTTCGGAACCGACAGTGCCGGGCGTTGACGGCACGAACTGTGATTGAAGGCGAGACGGTGTTGCTGGCGAAGCCTGAGACTTACATGAATCTCAGCGGGCTGTCGGTGCGAGAGTTGGTAGCGGAGTACGAAGCCAAGCCGGAATCGGATCTGATTGTGATTCAGGACGAGCTGGATTTTCCGTTGGGCACGTTGCGGATTCATACCCGGCGAAGTTCGGCGGGGCATAACGGGATCGAGTCGATTATCGGAGCGCTGGGCACGCAGGATTTTTTGCGTATCCGGATCGGCGTGGCGCCGGAGCGGAAGGTGGAAGATGGCCAGCGCTACTTGCTGGCGCCGATGCGCAAGGCGGATCTCGCGGTGATCGATGGCGTGCTCGATACCGCCGAAGAGGCGGTGAAGCTGATTTTGAAGGAAGGTCCGGCGGCGGCGATGAACCGCTTCAACCGCAAAGAGAAAGAGCCGGACGAGGAAGAAAAAGATTAGCCACGGATTGGCCCGGATACTCACGGATCATGATCTATAAGAGTCTTCCGGTTTATCCGCGGCCATCCGTGAAGATCCGCGGCAAAGATTTGGAGACTGCAAATGAATCGTACTTATGAGTTGATGTTTATTGTCCGGCCGGATATGGCGGACGAAGATCTGGACAAACTGGTTTCGCATTTGGAGACCACCGTGACCTCGGCCTCGGGAACAGTCAAGAACGTGGACCGCATGGGCAAGCGCCGTCTGGCCTACGTGGTGCGCAAATTCCGCGAGGGCATCTACGTTCTGATGACCATTGAAGGCGCGGGCACGGTGATCCACGAACTGGAGCGCCGGCTGCGCGTGACCGAGCAGGTCATCAAGTTCCTCACCGTTCGCATCGACGAGGAGCAGAAGCGGCTGGATAAAATCAAGGCGCTTCGCGATGCCAAGAAGAAGGCCAGCGCACAGCCTGCGGCAAGCACGGAAGAAGCGCCGGCGGCGGCCGAGCCGGCCACGGCCGATGTGCCGACGGCGGCAGTTTAGAGAAAAGTGGTCATTGACCAGTGGTCAGTGACCAGAGAGAAAATTTGACTGGCCACTGGTCACTGACCACTGGCCACTGATTACAAGGAGCATTATGACTGACGAGACGAAAGCACCAGCTACCGAGCGGCCGTCGCGGCCTTACGGGGAGCGTTCCGGCGGAGGAGACCGTCCGCGATTCGGAGGAGGTGGCGCCGGCGGTGGCCGTTCCGGGCCGGGTGGTCCGCCGCGTGAAGGTGGACGCAAGTTTTTCCGCCGCAAGAAAGTTTGCAAGTTCTGCACGGAAAAGATCGCCGACATCAATTACAAAGATTACCGGCTGCTCGGCCAGTTCGTGGCCGAGAGCGGCAAGATTGTGCCGCGGCGTTTGACCGGAGTGTGCTCGCCGCACCAGCACCGGCTGGCCTCGGCCATCAAGCAGGCCCGCAACATCGCGCTGCTGCCGTTTGCCGGGCGGGCATCGTAAAGGCATTCGCCACGGATTTGCACGGATCTTCACGGATAGGGCTTTTGAATATTTTGGTTTATCCGTGGTCATCCGCGTGAATCCGTGGCCAACAATATTTAACATCGGAGTCATATCATGGAAGTCATTCTCAAAGAAGATGTCAACAAACTGGGCTCGCGCGGCGACGTGGTGAAGGTTGCCGAAGGATATGGGCGCAACTTTCTTTTGCCGCGTAAACTGGCAATCCAGGCCACGGCCGGCAACAAAGCCGTTATCGTGCAGATGAAGGCTGCCTCGGTGCGCAAGTCGGCCAAGGAGAAGACGCAGGCCGAAGAGCTGGCCAAGCAGTTTGAGGGGCTATCGGCTACGTTCCAAAAGCGGGCGGGCGAGCACGATCAGTTGTTCGGTTCGGTCACGTCTGGCGACATTGCCGAGGCCATCGTGAAGAAGGGTATCGACCTGGACCGGAAGCAGATCCAGCTTCACGAGCCGCTGAAGACCCTGGGGGAGTTCACCGTGCCGGTGAAGCTGCACAAGGACGTGACCGCACATTTAAAAGTGGTTATCGAGAAGGAAGCGGAGGCGGAGTAAGAGCGCAAGATTTTCCGCTGGACTAACTTTGCGGTCTCGCGTTTCCCAACGCCTCTGCTACCCCGATGAGCGCCCAGGTGCGCTCGTCGGTGGTCGCCACGCACACCATGATCGCGAGCGCTGCAACCTTGAATCCGATACTTCGACGGCCTTGTAAGAAGGGTCGCATATACGGATTGGACACCGTTCGGGCGCTTTGGGGGATCGAGTGCCTTTCCAGCCTTGCACGAAATATGGGGCATTTTGCGTGCCAAACCCAGTACAAGCTAGGGTTTCAACTGTTCTGTCTCCCGCTAAACCATTCCAAAAGAATCACCTAGCCCCCATAAAAATCCCGCCCAGCCTATAATTCCTGCTCACGGTTCTACTGACGGACCGTCTATTCCTATGCAAGCCCGGAAACGGCATCGACACCGGGCGGTATAGGACACGATACGAACATGCCGGCCGAGGTTTTGGCAGTAACGCTTGCGGTTGGTACACGGGCCCACTCGAGAACAGAGCGCGACAGGGTGGAGAGAGTCAGCGGGAGTCTGGACCCCACGCGGGGCCGCATGGCTGGGCAAGAACGCCGTATCGACGATACGATCCTCATCCGCGAGGCGCAAAGCGGCAACCGCGGCGCCTTCGAGGAACTGGTGCGTCACTACGATCAGGCGGTGTTGCGCCTGGCGCTGCATCTGACGGGCACCGAGCACGATGCCCAGGATGTTTATCAGGACGCCTTCCTCAAGGCTTATAAGAACATTGGAAGTTTTCGTTTCGAGTGTTCGTTCTATACCTGGATTTATCGCATCGTAACCAATCTTTGCCTGGATCACCTGCGCAAGAAGACGGTGCGCAAAGAAGATGCGCCGGTGGCGAAAGATGGCAACGGCGGAGAGTACGACCTGCTCGATCAAGTGCCGGATGGGCGGGCAGGAGCCAATCCGGAGCGGGATTTGATGCGGCGGCAGCTCGGGGCGAGGATTTCTGGAGCGCTGGAAAAACTGACTCCGCGCGAGCGCATGGTGTTTGAGCTGAAGCATTATCACGGATTGAAGTTGCGGACCGTGGGCGAGATTTTGCATACCACGGAAGAGACCGCGAAGAACACGCTGTTCCGGGCGACACAGAAGTTGCGCGGGCAGTTGGCGGATATGAGATGAGGTCTCAGGTCTTAGGTGTCGGGACTTAGGCGCAAGACCTAAGACCTGCAACCTGGGACCCAAGATTTACAGATTTACAAGGTGGACTCTATGAAGTGCGAATGGGTTAGAGAAAATATAACGCTACATGTTTACGGCGAGCTGGCGGATGATGCTCGTCATGAACTGGAGCAGCATGTGGCGCGCTGCGCCGACTGCGCCGCAGAACTGAAGGCGGAGCAGGAGTTTCAGGCTCTGTTGTCGCGGGAGAGCGTGGCGGAGCCCACGGCCAACCTGGTCGCGGCGTCGCGCATGCGGCTGCAGGAAGCGCTGGAGACGGCCGAGCAGGGCGGATTCTGGCGTCGGCTGGCGTTCGATCCGGCGACCTGGCTGCGGCAAGTTCGCTTCTCGCCCGCGCTGGCCTCCGCGATTTTAATTCTGGGCTTCGCCGGGGGAGTAGGAACTTCCTACAAGGTATTCATTCATCAACCGTCGGGTTCGGCCACGGCCACGGGTGCCGCTCCCGCTCCCGCCGAGGCTTCCATTACCGGCATCCAGTCCATCACGCAGGAGCCGGGCACGAATCAGATTGCCATTAAGTACAACACGGTTTCAACCCTGGAGACGCAGGGATCGCTGAACGATCAGCGCATCCAGCAACTGCTGCTGTTTGCCGCCCGCAATAACTACAATTCGGGCGTGCGCATGGATTCCGTCGATCTGCTCACGCAAAAGCCCGATGTTTCGCAAGTCCGCGATGCGCTGATCTACGCGCTGCGCTACGACACGAATCCGGGAGTGCGGCTGAAGGCTCTGGACGGTCTGGGTAGTTTTGTGAAGGATGATGTGCGGGTGCGCGATGCCGTACTGGAGGCGTTGGTGAACGACTCCAACCCGGGCGTGCGGACCGAAGCTCTGCGGCTGATCGAGCCGGCGAAGGCCGACGGCAGCGTGCGTGGAGTGCTGATGACGCTGGCAGCCAAAGATCAGAGCCAGTACATCAAGTCGCAAGCCCGCACCATGCTGGCGCAGTTGCCGGAGATTGACTAATCAAGATCGCAGTTGGATTAATTAAGATCGCAGTTGGAATGCTCGAACAGAAATCGGAGTAAAACATTTTGAAACGTTCGCTACAATTCGTCGGCCTGCTGGGCGTGCTAGCCATGCTTGCGCCCCTGGCTTCAACACAGGAAACACGCATCTCCCGGCAGGGAGACGGAATTTGGAGTCAGGAAATCAACGGTTCGCTGGCCGGAGCAAAGGTTCTGCGCGTTAAAGTAGACGTGGGTTCGGTGATCGTCAAAGGCGGCTCGCCGCAGGGCATCAGTTACGACATTCACACCCGTTCTTATACCTCATCCGAGCAGGATGCCAGGCGGCAGTTCGAGTCCTACAAGCTTAACGCCTACGTGCGCGGAGATACGGCCTGGATCGTGGGCGACTGGCAGGGCGGACGGCCGCGTAAGTTCTCCGGAGACTTTACCATCAATGTCCCTCGCGACATTACTTTAGTGAAAATCGAAACCGAGGGCGGCAACATTGATACCAGCGCAGTAGCTGGCCGCGTAGAGGCAGAGAGCGGTGGCGGCAGTATGCGGCTCGATGACATTGGCGGCGGCGCGCACGCCGAGACGGGCGGCGGATCCATCGACGTGGGAACCATCAACGGCGATATTGGCCTGCACACCGGTGGCGGATCCATTGTGGTGCATCACGCCAATGGAAAGATCATTGCGGAAACCGGCGGCGGCAGCATCGAGATTGTTTCGGCCACGCAGGGCGCCAGCATCGAGACCGGTGGCGGAGCCATTGAGGTCCGTCAGTGCACCGGCAGAGTAAAAGCGGAAACCGGCGGCGGCAACATCGACCTGGGAGACATTGCCGGCCCAGCTGAGATTCAGACGGGCGGGGGCAGCATTCACCTCGCCTCCGCCAAAGGCCACGTCGAGGCTCACACCGGCGGAGGTGGGATCGAACTCTTCGGAGTTCCCTCGGCGCGGGTTGAGACCGGAGCTGGCGGCATTGTCGTGAAGTTCGTGAAAACCGATGCCGCGCCCAACGAGTCCAGGCTCGAAACTTCTGCAGGAGATATTACCGTTTACATCGCGCCCGATGTCGCGCTCTCGGTTCGCGCCAGCGTCGATTTGGGCAATGGTCATCACATCACCTCCGACTTCCCCGACATTCATGTTGCCAGCGAAGGCGATCAGTGGGGGCCGAGAACGCTCCACGCCGAAGGCAAGCTGAACGGAGGCGGTCCCGTGCTGAAGGTGAGGACGACGACCGGCGATATCTGCTTCCGGCGGGCAAAGTAGTAACAGACCGGCTTTTCAGCGGGCAAAAAGCGCCCGCTTCAGATTGACAACACCTGAGTATTCAGGAGACTAGCCATGCGCAAACAAGTTTTGACGACCATCGCGGTGCTGCCATTGCTGCTCAACTTGTCGCAAGCGGCACAAAGATGGACGGTTGAATCGCCTCAACCCTACGGCATTCCCAGCGAAGATTCCGGCGGCAGCGCGTATCTCGGCGTCGACATTGCGGATATTACCTCCGACCGGCTGGGCGCGCTGAAGCTAAAGGAAGAAAAAGGCGTGGAAGTGACCATGGTCGATCAGGACGCTCCCGCGGGCAAGGCTGGCATCAAAGAACACGACGTTATTCTGACGTTGAACGGTACCGCCATCGAAAGCAAGACACAGCTGCATCGGATGATCCGCGAAACTCCCGCAGGACGCCTGGTGACGCTGGGATTGAGCCGCGATGGACAGCCCTTGACCATCAAGGTGCAGTTGGCTAATCGCAGCAAGGAATGGGGGGATCTTTCGAAGGACAAGTTTATGGACAAAGACTTCCATGTCCAGATTCCTCCGATCCCCAACATTCCACCGATGCCCAACATGCCGGATATCGAGATTCCCAACATTGGCGTAGTTTATGTGCATTCGTCGATGCGCAGCGGACTGATGGTGGAGAATCTCACGCCGCAGCTGGGCGAGTTTTTTGGGGCCAAGAACGGAAATGGAGTGCTGGTGCGGTCGGTGGAAAAAGGCAGCCGCGCCGATAAGGCGGGCCTGCGCGCCGGCGACGTGATTACTCGCGTGGGCGATCAGCCGGTTCACGACACCAGCGACTTCACTCACGCCCTGCGCGACCGCAGTGCCGGATCCGTCAGTGTGGGCGTGATCCGCGACAAGAAGCTACAGACCCTCACCCTCACTTTGCCCGAGCGCAAAGATTCCGGCATGGTTATTGAGGAGAGCTTCGAAGCGCCGGAATTCGATGCCGAGACCCAGACGGAGTTCAGCGAATTGCAAAATGAAATCGCGAAACTTCGACCGGAGATGGAACTGGCGCGCGAAGAAACTCGCAAAGCCTCGGAGGAGTTCCGCAAGTCTCTGTGCTCGCAGCAAAAACAAATGAGGGAGCAAGCGGAGAAAATGAGGCAGGAATTCACGCCCCGGGTTCGGGAAGAACTCGAAAAGAGCCGCCAGAAACTGCAGCAGGAGATGGAACGCCTTCGGCACCAGATGCAGGGCGACTGGCTCGACATCTAACCCAACTTCGCATAGACCAGTTTCACTGCTGCTGTCTCCCATGGAAAACTGTCATCCTCGCCGGAAATTGTCATCCCGAGCGCAGCGAGGGACCTTGGTTCATTCCGCCGCGATACCGTCACTGCCAGCAGACCCCAAGATCCCTCGCTGCGCTCGGGATGACAAGTGTGTTTGGGCCAATGCGAGCCGCCCACGCGCCCTAAGAAGTTGCCGCGAGCCGGCGAACCGGTGAGGCCAGGCAGACTTTATTGCGTCCAGCCTGCTTGGCGGCATAGAGGGCACTATCCGCGGCTCTCACGAGCCCGTCGCGGGTGGTGCCGTGTTGCGGAAAAGTTGCCGTGCCAGCGCTGATAGTCACGGTCCGGGGCACGCCCGGAAACTGCCAGCCCTCCACCATTTTGCGGAGTTTTTCCGCCACCGCCATGGCCTGTTGGGGCTTGACCTGGGTCAACAGGATGCCGAACTCCTCGCCGCCATAGCGGCACACCACATCCACCTTGCGCAGTTGCTGGTGAAACAGAGAGGAAACCTGGCGCAGCACTTCATCGCCCAGCACGTGTCCGAACTCGTCATTCAGCCGCTTGAACTCGTCAATGTCGGCCATGATCACGGCCATACCCGTTCCGTAACGGCGGGCACGTTCGATCTCTTCCATGATGCGAAGTTCAAAAAATCGACGATTGAAAATGCCGGTCAGGCCGTCCAGGTAGGCAAGCTGTTTAACCCGGTCAACATAGTGGGCGTTCTGAATTGCGGTGGCGCAAATGTCGGCAACCGATTCGAGCGACTGCTGATCGCCTTCACGAAAGGCATCCACCTTGGCGCTGTCGAGCGCGAGCACTCCCAGCGTCTGTCCGAACGATACCAGCGGAATGCACATGCGTGAGGCGGTTTCGGCGAAGAATTTCGTGTGGGCGGGCGCCCTGCACAGATCTTTGTCCATCGCCGTACAGCTATCGGCAAGGATGCTCGCCCAAGGTTCCGCCGTCGCCGCAAAACGGCCGCCTTCCGGAATGCGCGGAGTGAGAGTTCCATGGTGGGCCCGCAGCACCAGATCGTGATCTTCCCTTAGGAAAAGCGAGACATGCGATACGTGGAAGGCATCCTGAATCAGCTGGCAAACTCGACTCAGCAAATCTTCCAGATCCAAAACCGCGGTGGTTTGCTGTGCAATCGCATTGATCGCCTGCAGTTGACGCGCCCGTTCCTGCTCCAGCGAATAGAGCCGCGCATTCTGCAAGGCTATCGACGCCTGGGTGGAGAACAGCGTCAGCAGATCGATCGTTTCGGGATCGAAGTGGTCCACGCGGTCGCTCTGGCAATCGAGCACGCCCACCACTTCGTCATTCACCATCAAAGGAACGGCCAGCTCGGACCGCGTAGATTTGGCGGAACAGAAATAGCGCGCATCCTGGCTGACGTCGGGGGCATAAACCGGCTGCTTCTTGAGCGCCGCAGCTCCCGTGATTCCCTGCCCCAGCGACAGCCGATGCCGGTCCTGGCCTTCGTCCCAGCCAATCTGCGAGCGAACGTACAACTCCTGCGACTGCTTGTCGAGCAGCACAATCGCCACATTCCGCAGATGAAAATAGTCGTGCGCAATGCCCAGAATGCGCTGCAACACCTCGTCCAGATCAAAGGTGGAGAGCACCGCCTGGCCCGCATCGTACAGGACCGCGATTTTGTTCATACGTCAGGGGATATCGTAACGTGACCGAAGCGCTTGGGCAGGTTCCTAAAGTAATCAGGCATTTCCCCTGCCAGAGTGTCAGGGATTCCTTACTTCCGCTTGGCTGAAGTGCGGATGAGGACGTAAAACGCGAGGCAGATGAAAAAATCCAGGAGCAGGCCCGCGTCCACCTGAAACGGCCGGTGGCGCGGCAGCGGCAGATGTGCCGCAAGCAGGAAATAGGCCAGGTTGCCCAGGATGATGGCCAACAGAGCTTGGAGTAGCTTAAGCAGCACAAATTGTTAGACGCCGAGTTGAGGCTAAGCGGGTTGGGTAACACGGGCCGGTCAACTAAGCATCTAGCTTCCCAGCCTGATTTTCGTCCTCTGTTTCCTTGTGGGGAGTCCCGAACCGCGAGTCTTCCCACCCCTTCATTTTCTCTGACACCTTCCGGCTCAGGTCTGTCCGACGGCCCATCCACGCCGCCAAGCTATACCCAATGCCGGCATAGAAGGGGGCGGTGAAATCAAGCTGTGCCTTGCCGCGCATCATGTCAGAGTTTGATCCCACAAGTGTCCAAAACTGATGCCAGTCCCGAAACTCGGGAATCATAAACCCGCCCCCGAAGTACTGATGGAACGCTGAGGAGAATTGACTGTGGAAAACCGATGGAGATGGGAAGGTCAGGAATTTGTATGCCAGGATCACAGTCGGTACGACCCAAACAAACTGGGCGACCTTGTGCTTGAATCTGGCATTGATTAGACCGACAGCAAACGCCGGCGCGAAGCTGAACACAAATATGTGAGAAAAGAGAAATTCAAAGCTACTCGATGCCGTAGGCTGCTGTAAAAGGGGCAGCAGCGTCCCTCGGATCCACCCAGACAGCGGCACTGTGCCAAAGTTCGTTATGGCGTAAACCGCGGCCACATGCAGCAAGAACCAAAGAACTTGCCAACCTCTTGAACTGCGAGCAGGTTTAGCCTCCGTCAGAACTTGCCCTTCCACTGCTTCCACCATGGTGCTGACGTTTATACGTCAAACTGGCTGCGAGCGCAAAACTGCCAAATACCGGACAAGGTATTTCCGCCATGACTTGCTGCTAACATTCCTTGAGAACCTCTGCCATGCTTGAACTCACCACGCCCGTGCAATACGTCAAGGGAATTGGTCCGAAGCTGGCGGAGATTCTCGCGACCAAGGGCATTGTCACGGTCGGCGACCTGCTGAATTACCTGCCTTTTCGTTATGAAGACCGGCTGAATCCGCGCGGGATTGCGGAATTGCGTCCCGGCGAAATGGCTACCGTGATTGGCGAGGTCCGCAACTCGGGATTGTTTCGTACCCGCCGCATGCCCATCTTTCAGTTGACCGTGGGTCAGGGACGATCCCGGCTGAAATGCCTCTGGTTCAACGCCACTTACCTGCAGGATAAGTTCAAACCCGGCGAGTTGATCGCCCTCTACGGCAAGGTGGAACAAGATCAGCACGGAGAACTGCAGATCATCCAGCCGCAGTTTGAAATGTTAGGTGAGTCCGGCGGAGACGGCGCCGATGCCAAGGCGGCTGCATCGCTGGAGGTAGGCCGCATCGTGCCCATCTATGAGTCGGCTGGACAAGGGCGCGTAACCGCTCGCTGGTTTCGCCGGGTCATCCGCACCGCGCTCGACGATCTGACTCCCGAACTCGCAGAAACCATTCCGGCAGCCGTACGCCAGCGTCTGGCGCTGCTTTCGCCGCGCGAGGCGCTGTGGAAAGTGCACTGGCCCGAGGCCGGCGAGAGCTTCGAAGATTTGCAATCGTCCCGCACGCCCGCGCACATACGCCTGATCTTTGAAGAATTGTTTTTTGTCGAGCTGGGATTGGAACTCAGGCGACGTCAACAAAAGACGGAGACGGGAATTGCGTTTCGGCTGGACGACCGGGTCCGCCAGGCGATCAAGAAAATTCTGCCGTTTCATCCCACCGCCGCCCAGAAGCGGGTCTTGAAGGAAATCGCCGATGACATGCAAAAGCCTTTTCCCATGCGGCGTTTGCTGCAGGGAGATGTGGGGTCTGGGAAGACCATCGTCAGCTTCCAGGCGGCGATCATCGCTATCGAAAACGGTTATCAGGTGGCATTGATGGCGCCCACGGAGATTCTCGCGCAGCAGCATTACTTTTCCGCGCGCAGAATTCTGGAGAACGCCGGGTACCGCATCGTCCTGTTGACCGGCTCTCTGGAAGCCGACCGCAAACGCGAAATCCGCCGCCACATCGCGCAGGGCAACGCGCAGCTCGTGATCGGCACGCACGCTCTGCTGGAAGAGAAAGTCGAATTCGCCAAGCCGGGATTGGTGATCGTTGACGAACAGCACCGCTTCGGCGTCTTGCAGCGGCTTAAGTTGATGAGGAAATCCGGCGAGGCCAGCGATACTCGTGTGGCAACGGGCACTCCTGCCCGTCCCGGGCGCAGCTCGGCTGATCCCGCCCCGGCTCCGGCCGAACCCGACGTTCTTGTCATGACGGCGACGCCCATCCCCCGCACGCTTGCGCTTACGCTGTATGGCGATCTCGATATCAGCGTGCTCGACGAACTTCCCCCGGGACGCACCCCGATTGTCACGCGAAGAATTACCGACGACCGCTCCTCCGAAGTTTGGGACTTTGTGCGCAAGCAGGCGGCGAAGGGACATCAGGTGTATGTTGTCTATCCCGTCATCGCGGAAAGCGAAGAAACCGAACTGAAGGCTGCGATCAAGATGTACCGCGAGCTGAGCGGAAAAATCTTCGCCGATCTGAAAGTCGGCTTGCTGCACGGCCGCCTGGACGCTGATTTGAAAGATCAGGTCATGCGCATGTTCCAGCAAGGCGAATTGCAGATACTGGTTGCGACCACCGTGATTGAGGTGGGCGTGGATGTGCCGAACGCAACCGTGATGGTGATCGAGCACGCGGAACGCTTCGGCCTGGCGCAGTTGCACCAGTTGCGCGGGCGAATCGGACGCGGCGCGGCGAAATCTTATTGCATATTGATGACGGGTGGCAAAGTGACGGAAGAAGGGGAACGGCGTCTCGACGCCATGGTGCGCACCAATGACGGTTTCCAGATCGCCGAACTCGATCTGGAACTGCGCGGCCCCGGAGAATTCTTCGGTACGCGGCAGGCCGGCATGCCGAACTTCCGCGTGGCCAATCTGATTCGCGACCGGCAGTTGCTGGAACTCGCCAAGCGCGAAGCCGCGGCGGTGATGGCTGGCCCCAATTCTGAAGTCACGCAGGTGGAAATCAGCCGCGCCCTCGTCGCACTGCGCACGCGCTGGCAGCGTACCTACGGCCTGGCGGAAGTAGGCTGAGCGGATACGCCCTAACACCGTTCTGCCCAGTGACACGATCAATCCGGACCAGCCCCTCTTCTGTCCTGAGCGTCATAGCCTGCTAAGGCATTCGACTCCGAGCAGCCGGTAATCCGACCAGCGTATTCGGAAAGATAAGACTTGACCTTAATAGTCGGATTCCGATATAACGGAATCCGATTATGAAGGAAGATTTTGATCAATTCGTGCCTCTTTCCCCTGCCGCGCTGCATATCTTGCTCGCCCTCACAAGTGAAGATCGCCACGGATACGGGATTATGCGAGAGGTGGCCCGTCAGTCGGAAGGCCGCTACAAGCTGGGCCCCGGCACGTTGTATGACAATCTGCAAAAACTGCTCGATCAAGGCATCGTGGAAGGGCGGTCCCCACGCTCTGCCGGCGATGATCCAAGGCGCCGCTACTATCGCCTCTCACGCTTTGGCCGTGGACTCTTGGCTACGGAGATCGCCAGACTCGAAGGCGTGGTGCGCGAAGCGAGACTACATCTCAAGATCCGTCCGGAGAGGGCACGATGAACCGCACCTTGTATCGTTGGCTCGTTCGTTTGCATCCACCCGCCTTTCGCCTGCGGTTCGAGGAAGAACTTCTTTGGATATTCGATGAATCCAGTGACGCATCGGGCGCGGCGCCGCTCCTGTATGACGCCGTCGTCTCTCTGCTGCGACAGTGGATCATGCGTTCGGGAATGTGGAAGTGGGTAGTAGGGGGTATCGCCGGAGCGGTGCCGCTCCTTATTGCATTCGGAAGCTTTTTATTCCCCTGGCCTATCCGCCAGTAACCCAGAGCGTTTCGTAGTGAATGTGTGCGCCGAATTGTGATTCGGTCATTTCATAGCAGGAGGTCGGGCACATGAGAAAGTGGGTTCGGAGAATCTTGTACCTATTTCTGACTCTGCTGGTGCTGGCCCTCCTGGTGGGCTTTACATATGAGCAGGTCGGGAGAGCGAGGGATGCCAGTCAACTGCCTCCACGAGTTGGACAGGCGGTTGTCATTGGTGGGCGCACTCTGAACCTCTACTGCTCTGGTCAGGGTACTCCGACTGTGATTCTTGAAACCGGAGGCAACTCACCCGGTTATGAGTGGCTGTTGCAACAATCCAAGATGGCGGCGTTCACTCGCACCTGCTGGTACGACCGCGCGGGTGTAGGGTGGAGCGATCCGCCCTCCTCTCCGCGAACGAGTGCCAGTGTTGCGAGCGACCTGCACGAGGCGCTACAACGGGCGGGGGTTCTGCCGCCTTACGTGATGGCTGGTGGCTCGGTAGGGGCCGAATATGTTCGCATCTACACGGCGCGCTACCCCACGGACGTGGCAGGTTTGGTGTTGGTTGATTCCGCAAGTCCGGACATGCGCGAGCCGGACTTCGCGTTAGCACCCGTAAATCGCATGTCGGGCAGCACCAGACACCTGATTTGTATGGCTCTGCCCATAATGACGCGGTTCGGTGTGCTACGTTTTGTGACGAGCGGGGAGCGGCACTTCCCACCGACGGATTTTACCCCCGAGCAAGCCAGCATATTGTCGAAGCTCGAAGCACAGCCGAAGGCGTATGAGACGGATATGCGGCAGGCCTGCGCTGCAACCGACGAGGGCAGAATCGTTCCGAGGACCGGCGGCGGAAATCCCGATATCGACAACGCGGCACGGAACGCCGGCAGCTTGGGCGATCGCCCGCTCGTCGTGCTGACCGCTGGAAGGTATTGGGCTCCTCCCGGTTTCGAAAAGGAAGCAGCGGAATATCACGACGTCCAAGTACATCAATTGCAGGCCAGCCTCGCACGCTTGTCAACGCATGGGCGGCAAGTGGTGGTAGATGCGGACCACGGCATGACGCAATCGCCGGAGTCCGTGGTCATCGCAGTCCGGCAAGTGGTCGACGAAGTGCGAGCAAACAACAATGTGGCGGATGTCCGCGCTGAAGCACCGAAGCCGGTGAAGTAGCTCTAGACTCTGACGACCAATACTAGAGAACGGCCCTTTGTGACCACGGGACAGTCGTAAGTAGTTGGATAGTCGACTACCGGGAAACTACGAAGCGGTTGGTCAATAAATTTAATATTTCCATTTCAGTTCCAGCGCCCAGAACCGGCTAGCCACGCTGACTAGTCGGCAAGCCAGAAGTCGACAATGGCTCCTCTGCCCGCCGCCCAGGTCTGAACTGATAAAATCAAATGGATGGCTGGTAGTTCCCAACTGATTCAGATCGAAGTCGGTCCGTCCCTCCGAGTGCCCAAACCGGACTGGCTCCGGGCCAAAGCTCCCGTCGGCGACAATTTTCACAACTTAAAAAAGTTGGCGCGAGGGCTGGGTCTGCATACGGTTTGCGAATCGGCGCAGTGCCCCAACATTGGCGAGTGCTGGAACCACAAGACTGCAACCTTCATGCTGCTGGGCGATATCTGTACCCGGCGCTGCGGCTTCTGCGCCGTGCCTAAGGGCCGGCCCGAGCCCATTGACTGGGATGAGCCGCGCCGTGTGGCGGAAGCCGTTGCCACTCTGGGCTTGAAGCATGCCGTCGTGACCAGCGTGAACCGAGACGACGATAATGTTGGCGGAGCCAAAGTTTTCGCCGAAACCATTCGCGAGATTCGCGAGCTTATTTCAGATTGCCGCATCGAGGTATTGATTCCGGATTTCCAGGGTCTGGAAGAGCCGTTGAAGATTGTGCTCGATGCCAAACCCGATGTTCTCAATCACAATACCGAAACCGTGCCCCGTCTCTATCGCGCCGTGCGCTCCGGCGCGCGCTACCAGCGCACTCTCACCCTGCTCGAGAACGCCAAGAAGTTTTCTCCCGGCATGGTAACCAAGAGCGGCGTGATGGTCGGATTGGGTGAATCCAGCGGCGAACTGGTCGAGGTTTTCTGCGACCTCGGCGGCCGCGGCGTTGACATTCTTACTGTGGGCCAATATCTTCGCCCGTCGCGCGACCACTTGCCGATCGCCCGCTTCTACACGCCTCAGGAATTCCGCGAGCTGCGGGAAGAGGCTTTGCGCTTCGGCTTCCGCCATGTTGAGTCCGGCCCCATGGTGCGCTCCAGCTATCACGCGCACGAGCAGGCTGAGTCCACATCCGCTCCGCGGGTAGTCTCATAAAGACTCCATGCTGAGCGCGCTCCTTGTACTGCTGTGTGCTCGCGATTCTGATGCTGGGCGCGCTTTTCGGCATCGGCGAACACTGAAGTCGCGAACACTGAAGCCGTTTGGACATTTCACCCAGTATTGTCATCCCGAGCGAAGCGAGGGACCTTGGTTCTTGCCTGCGCCGCCGCGGATGTTTCGGGATGGCATGCGTGCCCGAAGCTCTTAAAAAACGTGCATTTTGATGGTGAGATACTTCTTAGGATTTTCCCGAAATGCTTTCAACAGGCTCCGGCTTTCCTCCAGCATGTGGTTGGCATTGTTATAAAGAGTTTCGTCTTTGAGCAACTTCCCCACTGTGCCCTGGCCGGCCTCGATCTCACTCGTGATCGCGGCCAGCTTGGTGATGGTTGTGTTCAGCTTGTCGGCCAGTTCTTCGTCTTTGGTTAATCTGCCCAGAGTTCCCTTGCCGGCACTAATGTCTTCGCTCACCTTTTTCAAGTTCGCAATCGTGTCGTTGGCATTGTTGTAGAGTGAGGGGTCTTTCAGGAATTTCCCGGCTGAGCCTTTGCCCGCCTGCAGATCGTCGGCAACCTGGTTGATCCGGTCGAGAGTGGCAACGAATTTGTTGTAGGCGTCGTTGTTATTGATCAGCTTGCCAAGACTGCCATTTCCCTGGGCAATCTCATCCACCACGCCTTTGAATTCCGTAACTGTCTGCGAAAAGCGGTCGTACAGCGTGGGATCATAAATTAATTTTCCCAGCGAGCCCTTGCCACTTTCCGCAAAGGCGAGGATGCGGTCGGCGCGCTTGAGCAATGCATCCATGTTCTGCAGCGTGCTTTGACTGGATCGCACCACCTCGTTGAAATCGGGATGGACTTGCGTGGGCAGCGTGTCTCCATCCTTGGCAACCACGCCGATGGCCTGCGAACTATCGATATCCAGGTATGTCTCGCCCAGCACGCCGGCGGTATCCAGAGACGTGACAGAATCGCGGCGCAGGTTGAATCCGTATTTCGTGCTGACCTTCATGACCACTTCGACGGGAGTGATCTGCTTGTCCTTATCGGGCACCACACGGATGGCCGCAACGTTGCCGATATCCACGCCACTCAGCCGAACCGGCGCGCCCACGCGCAATCCGCTGGCATTGTCGAAGAACGACACCAGCGTGATTCGGTGGGAGAAGAAGCCGCCGGTCCCGGACATCAGAAATAAAAGCAGGGCCAGCGTCAGACTGGCGAAAATTACCGTCAGCCCCACGCGAAGCTGCGACCATTTCAGTTGCTTCTGACTCGGCAAATGATTTCCTCAGGCCACCGCGCGCCATCTTCCGCGACGCAAGGGAACAGCTCAAACCCCCGGGCCGTCCCTCGCAGCATCATAACAAACTGAGCAACCGATTAAGCGCTTCGCGAGCGAAGCGTTGGCAGCAGTGCGAGCGCCAGTACATAGGCAGCAACTCCACAGGCCAGGGTCACGGTTAAACCAAACTCAATCGCGATCACCATGGCCAACACGGAGCCCAATACGCTGGCCGCGGCGTTCATCGCCCAAGCCCACTCCACGGCATTGTCTTCGGAAGCCGCTCCCACCGCAGCCGCTCCGACCGATACATCGGAAATAGAGCCCGCCAGTGCCCGCAGTCCCGTGGGGAACGGCATTCCCATTACGAAGCCCAGCGGGATCAGCAATATTCCGCAGATCGCCAGGCGGTAGCTAAATCCGAAACCTACCCAGGCTGGCAGCGCCCGAGGCAGAACAAATAAGTTGGCAATGAGCGCGACGATCACCAGCAGCAGCGGCATCCAGGCCAGTTCCGTGCTAGGCAGCCAGCGGCGCGAAAACAGGCTTCCGCCGCCGCTCGACAGCATCAGCAGAAAAATTACCACCGTGAGCGCATAGGTTGGATGTCCCAGAAAAAGCACAAAGCGCTGGATGAATGCGATCTCCACCAGAATGTACCCCAGGCCCACCGCCACGAAATAAAGCAGCGGAAGCGGCGATTGACGGCCGGTCTGAAGGGCAAGCGGCAGAATCAGAAATCCCAATACAGCTACCAGCGAGATGACGAGCACAAGCAGCAGAACCAACACTCCCAGATTCACCTTCCAGTCAATGCCATTCCGGATCCCCTCCGGGCCGAGAATTTGTCCGGCCTTCAGCGTGAAGAAAAAAAACGGCGCATTGTCGCTGACCGGCGCCACGTTGTATGCATAACTCCGTGCAAACCGGTAAGGATCGTTGCTCGCGATCAGATCGGCAAACGGATTGTGCAGTCCCGCTTCCGCCTGCGAAGGCAGGTAAATTGGATCGAGCTCGTCATACCGGTTGAAGTGCGCCCGCACCGCGGCCTCTTCCTGCGGCGTGAAGGCGGTTTTCTTGGCCAGCACGACCACGGGAATTCCGTCTTCATCGAGCGGCCCTTGCGAAGCCACTATAAAATTGCGCGCCGGATGGGCTACGCCCAGACTTTGCAACGCGTCCATCGCCACTGCCACCACCCGCAATGCTTCCCGCGGTTGGCGGAATTCCCAGCGCGTGATGGCGATCATGCCATCCGGTTTGAGATGCTCGAAATATTCCCGGAAAGCCTCGACCGTGTAGAGATTGTTTTCGCTCAGGGCGAAAGCCCCGGCAGCGGTGGAAGCCCAGGTATCGACCAGCGTCATTTGTACGACGTCGAAACGCTGCGGCGTGGAGCGCAGATAAGAGCGGCCATCGGTAACGTGAATGTGAACTTCGGGACGCTCGTAAAGATGCTGCGCGTAGCCGGCATATCTTTCGCGCATGATGGTATTGGCGATGATGGGATTAATCTCAATACCGGTCACGCTGGAGCTGCCATTCGCCACCGCGCGCAACACGTCCACACCGCCTCCCGGCCCGATGATGGCAAAATCGCCGCGCGGCCGCAGAACGTTGGCCAACGCCGGCGGAGCCGACATCAAGTCACGTTCCCACTCGGTTCCGTGCCAGTGCGCCACGTCGCAATTCATGATGTAAGTGGAAGCGTCCGCGTCGATCACAATGGCTTTCGCTTGACCCTGGCGATCGACTTCCACGCGCGACAGCGCATTCCAGCGCGCAAATTCCACCCAGGCCTTGTCGCGAAATATGCCCTTCGCATAGACCACATCGATCAGCCGGTTCGAGTGGTTCGCCGCGATCAACAATACAAATACAACCACCAGGCCACCAGCTGCTCGGCGCGCGCCTGATAAGGGTTTGGCCCAGACCACCCCGGCCGCTGCCATGACGGCAGCCGCTGCCACGATCGTATTCGGCCCTCCCACCCAGTTGAGCAGCGGAACCACGGCCAGGCAGGCCAGCGCTCCGCCGCCGAGGTCGGCAGCGTACAAACGAGGAATGCGCCGTGATTCGCGCGCGAATACTACAGAGAATTGCACGCCGGTCAAAAAGAAAGGCAGAGCTGCGCTGATGTAGATCGCTGTGAGATGAAGAAAATTTCTTCCCGAAACAGTTAGTGTCACGGGAACGTGAAGCACAACTTCGAGCGCGAACAACACGACGATCGAGCTATCGATGCACAGGCGTGCTGCCAGCGTGCGTGTTTCAGTCCTGGCCAGGCGGTTCTTCAGCAGGTAGGCAAATACTCCGCCTGCGCCCAACCCCAACAGCGCAATCGAAATCGCCAGAAACGCGAAGTGATAGAAAAGCACCACCGAGAACAATCGGGTGAGCGCCAACTCCAGCAACAATGCCCCAAAGCTGGTGAGCCCCAGACCCGCGAGAAGCGTGAGCTCGGGGATCTCGGTGGCGCGAGATACCGGCATGACAGCCTGAATGGTCGCAGACATGAGCAAATGGAATGCGCCAGTCTAGCAGAAGGCACACCGAAGTGCTGTGTTCCACTACGACTGCCCACACTACGAACCGCCCCATCACAAACTGTCCCCATTTACAA
This sequence comes from uncultured Acidobacteriaceae bacterium, assembly GCA_963818865.1. GTDB lineage: Bacteria > Acidobacteriota > Terriglobia > Terriglobales > Acidobacteriaceae > Sulfotelmatobacter. Next base: position 1,452,828 of record CAWFTQ010000003.1, on the reverse strand, counting down.
ACTGTCATCCCGAGCGCAGCGAGGGATCTTGGTTCTTGCCTGCGCCACCAAATATCGCTGCCCCGGACAAACACCAATATCCCTGGCTTCGTTCGGGATGCCAAGGGTGTTTCGTCTTTGAAACCACTCTAGCTTTCGAGAATGACTTGCGCGATGGCCTGCTCCGCGGTATGCGAAAGCGAAAGCGCGGCATTCCTCATGCCCAGCCTGGCGGCAACCTCCGCGGCTTTTCCGTGGAATGTAATGCTCGGACGTCCACCCGGCATGCGCACAACTTCGCAATCTTGCCAGCGCACGCCGTGGCTCCAGCCAGTGCCCAAAGCTTTCATGGCCGCTTCTTTGGCGGCGAAGCGAGCGGCATAGCGCTCCACGCGATTCGCTTTCGAATCGCAATAACGGATTTCGCCCGCAGTGTAAACCCGCTGCAGAAAACGATCGCCAAAACGGGCGATCGCTTGCCGGATCCGCGGAACTTCAGCGATGTCAATGCCTGTGCCAACGATCATAATTCGCTGATTCTTAGAACAACATGTCACCTTAGAACAACATGTCACCACGGTAAACCAGCTCACCGTCTACCATGCGCGCTTCCTTAGTCAGGCGATGAGGTTTTACTGGACCAGCACCGTCGATGTGCATCACCTCATGGCCATGCGCAACCAGCCAGTCCGAGACCAGCATGCGATGGCAGCGAAAGTATACGCGCTCGGCGCACATGTAGGCGGTGCGCGACTTCTCGGCCAACGCAACCAGTTCCGCCATCGCGCTTGCGAATTCCGTGGTCAACATGTAGTCGGCGTAATTGCGGAAGCTCGCGTTGCGAAGCCCGATGTTCGGCGAATCCTCGCGAATTTTCTTGCGATAGCCGCCAAGGGCCTTCATCCAGACATAGCTAATTCCGGCCGCGAGCAAACTTTTCTGCAGAGATTCGCGATTGAATTGCGGCAGCCGCCGCGACATCGGGAAGGCGCGAATATCCACCAGCGTCTGAATCGCGTGCGCGTGCAGTGATTCGACCAGGTCTTCCAGCGTGCGCGTGGAATGTCCGATGGTGTAGAGCGTAGCCAACAGTGCTTCGATGCGAATGCGTCACGCGACGATGCGGCGGAGAGCCGTCGCCACCGCGGCATCCTGCTCCGGAAAAACTGTCCGCAAATCCAGCAACACGCGGCCTTCCTCGACCCGCGCGATAATCGGAGGCTCTGAACCGCGCAGACGCGCGGCCAGTTCGTCTGCGCTCAGGCCTTCGCAAGTCAGCGCCAGCACCCGCGTGGGTAGCACCGAAGATGGCGCAGCCCCGCCGCCGAGAATCGATTCCCCATCCACGATTTCAACTTTCAACTTCGACCCATCGACTCGCGCCGCCACTTTCGCGGCTCGCTCGCCGACCTCTTCTTTCGTAAGCCGCATCATGCGTAACGTCGGAATCGCATCGTGATCCGGCCGTACATACGCTAACAGCGTTGCTTCCAGCGCGGCGTAGATCAGCTTATCCACGCGCAGCGCGCGGAACAGCGAATTCGATCGCATGCGCGCAATGAATTCCGCCCCGCCGCTGATCAATCCTGCCTGCGGGCCACCCAGCAGTTTGTCGCCGCTATAAGTAACAATGTCGACGCCGCCGCGCAAGCTGTCCAACACGCCCGGCTCGCCCTCGATTCCGATCGAGCGCAGATCCAAAAGCGCTCCGCTTCCCAAATCTTCCATCAGCGGAATGCCCCGCTTGCGCGCCAGAGTTACAAGTTCCGCCATAGACGCCTGCTCGGTGAAACCCGTGATCTCGAAGTTCGAACGATGCACCCGCAGCAGAAGCCGCGTCCGTTCCGTGATGGCTCGCTCGTAGTCGGAAACACGCGTGCGGTTCGTCGTGCCCACCTCGCGCAGGATCGCGCCCGACTTCGCCATCACATCGGGAATACGGAACGACCCGCCGATCTCCACCAGTTCGCCGCGCGAGACGATAACTTCTCCCCCGTCCGCCAGAGTGTTCAGCGCCAGAAGTACGGCGGCGGCATTATTGTTTACCACGATGGTGGAAACCACCGCCGTCCCGTCCTTTCCTTCTTCCTGCAGCAACCGCCGAAACAGCCGGTCCACGTGTACATCCCGCTTGCCGCGTGCACCAGCGGCCAAATCGAACTCCAGATTCGAATAACTCGCGGCGGTTTCGCGGATATGTTCAATTGCGGCTTCGCCCAGCGGAGCGCGGCCGAGGTTGGTGTGCAAAATCACCCCGGTTGCGTTGATCACCGGCCGCAGAGAATAGCTCAGCGCCTGGCGCAGCTGTTTCTCCACCGCTCCGGCCAAGCCGCTAAGTGCAAGCTCCAGCGCGTCACTGTCGAGCAGGCCCGAAGTGATTTCCTGCCGCAAGCGCGCCAGCACCACACGCGCGCCGTCGACCACAGAATCGTGACCGTAGTTCGCCGCCAGTTCTGAAACGGCAGGAACATGCATCACATCATCAACCGATGGAAGATTGCGAAAAAGCTCAGATGACGCCGTACTCTTCACTCGGGGATTATCCCACGGAAGGCCACGTGCTGGCCCATCACAAATTTGACCCAGCGCTCTCACTCACAAATATCAGGAGGATTCCTTCGTCGGTATTTGACTCTGAACTGTCCCTCAAGATGCTGGCCGCTGAAATCGATCGTATACCTCCCTGAGATTCGCTTGGTCCTTCCCTTCATTTCGTTCAACCAGATCTTTGCCTGGGTACCTGCCTCGCACTTATCGGCGCCGAGGCAGCGCTTGCCCTGCACGTCCAACCAGCCAGCGCCCTCGAATAGAGGAGTGGGGAGGGGAGAGCCGCTATTCAACCGCAGAACGAGATATTCGCCCGGAGAAGCCCCGGCGAGTTTGGCTATGCGAAATGTGGAGCCGCTACAGTCTCCTTCAAACCATCCCTTGGCATTATCGGCGGCGGAGATCGAATGACTGGCTTGAAGCACGCAAGCGATCAGGAGGAACCTAATGTGAACTGTCATGTTGCTTCATGTCACAGCGTGTGCAGGTAAGCCAGCAAATCCTGCATATCTTGCGCGCTCAGCACCTGACTGTAGCCTGTCATGTCCGGGCGGCCGTTGCGAATAATGTCAGTGACGCGCTCGTCATTCGCGGGCAGTCCGGTCTGCGAAAGATACTGATGCTGGAATATGCCTTTCAAGCCCGGACCCTTCTTACCCCTCGTGGAATCAGGCCGGTGACAGCGGTCGCAGTAGTTGTCATAAATTTTGCGTCCGGCGGCCTGCTGCGGGTTGAGCCCTAGTTCGGCATCCGATTTTCGACGCTCCACATCGCAGCCCGCGAGTGCGGCGAGCGCAAGGCATAGGGCGCATATGCATATGCATACGAAAGACCCGCAAATCCAGCGCCGGCAGAGTGTCCCAACTCTCCCTCACGCCGCCCATCCCATCGTTTCGTTCGTTCCATCCGCTCCATCAATTGCATCCTCGCCGCCGGCATCGTCGTTCAAGCCGCCCTATTTATGCCGTGCTTTCCACAACCACTGCCATCTCGAGCCACTTACAATGATAGAGGAAAGCTGCAAAGCCATGCCAGTTGCCGTGAAGCGAGTTTACGAATCGGTGTCGCCTTCCGATGGAGCACGCGTTCTGGTGGATCGTCTGTGGCCGCGCGGCCTTCGAAGGTCTGAGATCGCTCTGCAGGAATGGCTTCGCGATCTTGCTCCTTCCAACGAACTGCGCCAGTGGTTTCATGCGCAACCGGAACGATGGCTGCTCTTTCGCAAGCGCTACCTGAAAGAACTCGCCCGTTCGGAAGCGATAGAAGATCTGAAAAAACTCTACAGCCTGGCCCGCAAGCGTAAGCGCGTCACCCTGCTGTATGCCTCGAAGAACCAGCAACACAACAACGCAACCGTGTTGAAGGATTTGCTCGACGGCATGCGCAAGCCACCCACCGGCACGGGCCCCGGCGCGCTTCGCGCGATGCGTGCGCGAGACTCCGCAATCCGGCGCCGATAGCCTGATTTCAGCGCTCCGCGCCCGCCCGCACTCCTCGTACGGATCATGAATTCGTTCAGCGCTGCTTCTCCGCCTTTCGCTTTCATTTAGAATTTGCCGCATGAGAGCTGTCTTTCAGTGGAGCCTGGCCGCGCGCACCCTGGAGTTGGGAAAGCGCACGCTGATCATGGGCATCGTCAACGTTACGCCGGATTCTTTTTCTGACGGCGGCCTCTACCTCGATTCTGAGAAAGCCGCCGCGCACGCGCTCCAGTTACTCGACCAAGGCGCCGACATCATTGACATTGGCGGAGAATCCACCCGACCCGGCGCCAGCGTGGCAGCCGCCTCTTCACCTGTGCAAGGTGCAGCGCAGGAATCAAGAGGAAACGAAAGACAGAAACCGGATGGCTCTCTCGCTCCAAAGATTGCGGTGAGCGCGGAGGAGGAGTTGCGGCGCGTGTTGCCGGTGATCACCGAACTGAAAAAAATGCGCCCCGACGCCGTGATCTCCATTGACACCTATAAGGCCAGCGTCGCCCGCGCCGCTGCAGCCGCGGGAGCCGAGATCGTCAACGATGTCAGCGGACTGCGCTGGGACCCGCAGATGGCGAAGACCATCTCCGAGTTAAAATGCGGAGCCATCCTGATGCACATGCGTGGCCGTCCCGAAGAGTGGCGCACGCTGCCGCCGCCCGGCGATATTGTTTTGCAGGTCAAGCGCGAACTTCGGGAATGGGTGGAAGCCGCGGTGGTAGTCGGCGTTCGCCGGGAAAAAATCGTCCTCGACCCCGGTTTTGGTTTCGGGAAAAACTTCGAACAGAACTATCCGCTGCTGGCTCGTTTTCAGGAATTACAATCTCTGGGATTGCCGCTTCTGGCCGGCACTTCGAGAAAATCCTTCATCGGCCGTATGCTGGCGAAAGATGGAAAAGACGCACCCCCTGCCGACCGCCTTTACGGAAATCTCGCCGCGCAAACTGCTTTAATTCTCAAGGGCGCTCACATCTTGCGAACGCATGATGTGAGAGCCGCCGTGGAAGCCGCGCGCGTAGCCGATGCAATCCTCGCCGCTCACTGACTAAGCATTGCCCTCAGAGTTTAGGCCCTGACCAAGTATGCAAGATTCTTCATCTTGACAGGCGAAGTTTCTGAGCCGAAGATACAGCCCTCCCTCAACCCACCTCAAAATTCAATTTGGAGGCAGATGTATGCGATTCCCCTGTTGTGTTCTCCTGGGCGTCCTTGCGATTTGCAGTTTTCTCCCAGCGCAAACCAACCCGGTTCCCTTCGTGAACAATCCACTCGTGCCGGAAACTGCAGCGCCTGGCGCGGCTGCCTTTCAACTCACCGTCAACGGCACCGGCTTCGTCAGCGGCTCGGTGGTGAACTGGAACGGCAGCCCGCGCGCCACCACCTTTATTAGCGCATCGCAGTTGCAGGCCGCCATCTTGTCGAGCGATCTGGCGGCGGCGGGCACTTCCTACGTAACTGTGTCCAGCCCGGCTCCGGGCGGCGGGAAGTCGAATATCGCCATCTTCAACGTCGCGCTGCCGTCTCCCAGCGTCGGCTTCAATTCCCTCGTCACCAACGAAACCAAGAACTGTGACAAGACGGTGCTACAACCGCAAATTGTGGCCGACTTCAACGGAGACGGCAAGCCAGACGTCGCCGGTACGGTCTGCGATGGCGGGTATATTTTCGTTTCCCTGAGCAACGGGAATGGCACGTTTCAGTCGCCGATCTACACCGCGCTTCTTCCCAGCCCGGGAACCATGATCGCCGCTGATTTCAACGGCGACGGCAAGATGGATTTGGCCACGATCAACGACGAGAACAATGTTGCCGTGTTGCTGGGCAACGGCGATGGCACTTTCCAGACCGCCAAGAATTTCCTGACCGGTGTTCAACCGTATTATCTAGCAGCGGCCGATATGAACGGAGACGGAAAGCTCGATCTGATTACTGCGGCCAGCACCGACAATGCGGTGGACGTGTTGCTGGGCAATGGAGATGGCACTTTCCAGCCCTATATTGCCTCACCCACGGGAGGCGTCGATCCCGGTGCCCTGGTAATCGGCGATTTCAACGGAGACGGAAAGCTGGACGTCGCGGTTTCGGAGAACTCGTCCTATCAAGTCACCATCATGTTCGGAAACGGTGACGGCACGCTCACCTTTAGTACGGATTACTTCGCCAGCTTCGGCGTGGCCGCCGCCATGGATATGAACGGCGATGGCATCCTCGACTTGGTCGGACTGGGTACGCCTCTCTCCGGCGGAAACACGGGCATCGGCATCATGTATGGCAATCCTGGCGGCACCTTCCAGGATCCGGTGTACGTGTCGGTGCCAACCATTGAATTCCAGTACTACAGCTATCTTTTCGGGATAGCGGACCTGAATGGCGACGGGAAACTCGACTTCTGGACGCTCGGGAACGCCGGCGACAACCTGGGAACCTCCATTTTCTCGATCCTGGGAAACGGCGACGGCACCTGGCAATCTCCCGTTCTCTACAGCACAACCCCAGCGGGATATAGCACAGGCGGAATGGTAGAGGCGGACTTCAACAACGACGGCAAGCCTGATTTTCTGCTGGCGAACTCGTGCCTGGGCGTAAGCTGCATCGATGTCTTCCTGCAAACCCCGGTCGTGGTAACCCCCGACACGCTTGCGTTCGGGACAAAACTCATCAAGGGAAAATCGAAACCTTTGCCCGTGACTTTAACCAACGCGGGACCCGCGGCAGTCAGCGCGCCCACTTTCGCCTTCAGCGGCAGCAATGCGGCCGACTTTTCGCAGACGAATAATTGCCCGTCGAGTCTGGCCTCGGAAGCGAGCTGCACGATCTCGGTCTACTTCGTGCCGTCCACCGAGTACTATCCAGAGTCGGCTACGCTATCGATTACCGAAAGCGCTCCCGGCGGAACCCAACAGGTAGCACTCACCGGCACCGGAACATACATTCGCGAAACCCCGGGCAGCTTGAACTTTGGCAGCGTAGCCGTGGGGTCAAGCAGTACGCAAACCGTAACCCTAACTAACACGGACACGCAAACTCTGTCGGTGGGACGCATATACATCGCGCAAAGCCCGTTCGGTAAGGAGTTTAGCGTGACGAACAACTGCGGCAATAGCCTGGCCAAGGGTGCGCAGTGCCAGCTTACGGTGGTATTCGCTCCTACGGCCACAGGCCACGCGGCGGCGAAGATCAGCGTCAACTTCGGCGATGACGTGCCTCCGGAGATTCAGTTGTCCGGCAGCGGAACATAAACCGCCAGACGTGAACGCTGGACTCGGCGAAGCTACAAGCTTTTCGCCGAGTCCAGCAAAATGGTCACCGGCCCATCATTCACCAGTTCCACCTTCATCGTTTCCTGAAAGCGCCCGGTCTCGCAACGCAAGTCAGCGGCGCGAATCTTTTCCACGAAGAACTCATACAGCCGGCGCGCTTTCTCCGGAGGCGCTGCGGCGTCGAACGACGGCCGCTTGCCGCGCCTCACATCTCCGTACAGCGTGAACTGCGAAACCGCCAGCACGCTGCCGCCAGCATCCCGCGCGCTGCGGTTCATTTTTCCCTGCTCGTCTTCAAACACACGCAAGCCTGCGATTTTTTCCGCCAGATACGTGGCGTCGGCCTCGGTATCGTCCCGCCCCACGCCCAGCAAAACCAGCAGTCCCAGGCCGATCTGGCCCGTGATTTCGCCGTTCACCGCGACTTGCGCGCGGCTTACTCGCTGCACAACTGCTCGCATCTGGTTTGACCGTTACAAGCGGCCACGTTTAGGATGCTGAAGGTATACCACAGCTCCGGCCTCATTAGTCCGGAACGTCCTTTACAGCCATTTACCGGGACCGTTACACTACACGTTCGCCTTTTTCCGCTGCCGTGTCATCAGAATCGTGAACCGTAAAGCAGGCGCACGCGTCGGGCAGGCGAAAAGTTTAGACGATCTTACTTTTAGGCGATCTTACTTTGGCGATCTTACTTTGGCGATCTTGAGTCCCAGACATCGAATTTAAAATCTAATTCAAGTTTAAGCGAGGAGAAACATGGCAGCCGTTGACGAGAAAGTAAAACAGATTATCGTAGAGCAGTTGGGTGTGGACGAGGGCGAAGTCACTTCCAGCGCCTCGTTCGTGGACGATTTGGGCGCGGATTCATTGGATACGGTCGAACTGGTCATGGCTTTCGAAGAAGGCTTCGACATCGAAATTCCCGATGAAGACGCGGAAAAGATCCGCACCGTGCAGGACGCCATCGATTACATCTCCAAGCATTCGAAAGGTGGCAAGTAGGTTGGGACGCAGGGTCGTAGTTACCGGCATCGGCCTGATCTGTGGCGTAGGCAATACCACCGGAGAGGTGTGGCAGGCCGTGCTCGCGGGTAAAAGCGGCGTGGCCCGCATCACCCAGTTCGACTCCAGCAACTTCGCCTGCCAGATCGCCGCCGAGGTCAAGAACTTCGATCCCTTGAACTTCATCGAAAAAAAAGAAGTCAAGAAAATGGGACGCTTCATCCATCTGGCGCTGGCCGCGGCGGATGAAGCGTTCAAAATGTCGGGCCTGAAGATTACGCCGGAAAATGCCGAGCGGGTGGGCGTACACATCGGTTCCGGCATCGGCGGATTCGACATCATCGAGCGCGAACACACGGCCCTCATGGAAGGCGGTCCGCGCAAGATTTCCCCGTTCTTCATTCCCGCGGCCATCGTCAATCTTGCGGCCGGCCAAGTCTCCATGCGTTTCGGAGCCAAGGGCCCGAATGAAGCCACGGCCACGGCGTGCACCACCAGCGCTCATTCCATCGGAGACTCTTTTCGCATCATCCAGCACAACGACGCTGACGTGATGATCGCCGGCGGCTCCGAGGCGGCCATCACCGCCATGGGCGTCGGCGGATTCGCCGCCATGCGCGCGCTGTCCACGCGCAATGATGATCCGGAAAAAGCCAGCCGTCCCTGGGACAAGGATCGCGATGGATTTGTCATGGGCGAAGGTGCCGGAATTCTCGTGCTCGAAGAACTCGAATACGCGAAGAACCGCGGCGCAACCATCCTCGCCGAAGTCGCCGGCTATGGCATGTCCGGCGACGCCTACCACATGACGCAGCCCGCTCCCGAACACGAAGGCGGCTTCCGCGTCATGCGAAACGCCGTCCGCGACGCCCGCATCGACCCCGGCAAAGTCGATTACGTCAATGCCCACGGCACTTCCACGCCCATCGGCGACACCCTCGAAGCTCACGCCATCCGCAACTTCTTCGGCGAGCGCAAGATTCCCGTCAGCTCCACCAAGTCGATGACGGGCCATCTCCTCGGCGGCGCCGGTGGCCTCGAAGCCGGCATCACCATCCTCGCTCTACGCGACCAGATCCTGCCTCCTACCATCAACCTTGTGAATCAGGATCCGGAAACCAACGCAATGGATTTCGTCCCCAACTTCGCCCGCAAGGCTAAGCTCGAATACGCCATGTCGAATTCCTTCGGCTTCGGCGGCACCAACGGCGCGTTGTTGTTCCGGCGCTGGTCCGAATAGAAGGTAAGCGGCCCAGGTTGGCTTCCTGGTGAAGAGAGTCCCAGAAACGTTGCCCGCGCAACTAAGGCAATTCGCCGCGCACTTCTCTTAGGATGCTCCCGCAGGATTCCTTCGATCTACGCCCTTCCCCGCTTCTCTACCCGCCAGTCCAACCTCGGTAATGGCACTTTTGTACCTCGCAGCCTGCTCCTTAGGTGTCTTTCCATCTCCCCCGTCCCGCGCCACAATGAAACTTTCGTACTGGAAATCGGCCCTGATCCTATGGATAAAGCCTTCGGTACCGCTCTGGCGCCTGCTCCCGCAAAAAAGGCGACGGCCCGCGCCGCCCTCGTCGATCTCAAAGAGTCTTCCAGATTTCTGCTTACTGAATGTTTTCGCCAATTCGGAATCGAGACGGTGCTGGTGTCATCGAGCGCGGCCGAGCGCCTGCGCCAGGAGAAATTCGAGGCTTGCGTGCTCAATCTCGCTCCCGGCGCCGACGCTGTCATGGAGGCTGCCCGCACTTCGCCCTCCAACAGCCGCATCGTTCTTTACGGCCTCGGCGGCAGCGCGCATGAAGCCATGCGCTATTCCAAGTACGGCATCAATGCCATGTTTCAGGAGCCTCTGGAGCGCCCCGCGGCGCTCAAACTGGTTCGCGCCACGCACATGCTCGTGCTCCACGAATTCCGGCGCTACGCCCGCATCCCCATCATGACCGAGGTCACCGTCGTCAGTCCCGACGGTCATCGCCTGAGTGCCTCCAGCCTCGACGTCAGCTCCGGCGGCATGTCTCTAAAAAGCTCCGAGGATATGCCCGCCGGGACCAACGTCGAAATCTCTTTTTCTCTTCTCACCCTGCCTCGCGTTACAGCGCGCGCAGTTGTCACCTGGCGTAAGACCAAGTCCTTCGGAATCCGCTTCGACCCCGCCGATGACCGCCGCCACAAAGTAAAAGAGTGGATCGACGCTTATCTGGACAGCTAGAGCCGCAATGATTTCGATTTTGGGTGGCGCAGCGCTTCCAGCGCTGCGATAGATGCCTTCCCATTACAATAACTTTGTGACGGAAGCCACCACTGACGAAGCCCCGACCTCAGCTGCCACTCCCCACCGCTTCACCCTCCGCCAGCGCATCATCCTACGCATCATCATTTTCTTCGGATACTGGTTCATCCGCCTCATCGGTCCCACCCTGCGCGTCTGCGTCTCCCGCGAAGAAGGCGCGCAACAAATCGTTGGCCAGCGCCCGCTCGTCCTCAATTTCTGGCACGCCTGCATCATCCCCGCGACTTATCTTTTCCGCAATTGCGGGATCCGCGTGATGAGCAGCAACAGCTACGACGGCGAATACATGGGACGCATCATCCACAAATTCGGATTTGTCGCCGTCAAAGGCTCCAGCAGCCGCAACGCCGTCCGCGCCCTGCTCGGCCTGCGCCGCGCCTTGCAGCACGGCTGGTCTGTCGCCTTCAGCCTCGACGGTCCCCGCGGCCCGCGCTACAAAGTCAAGCCCGGCCCAGTCGCCCTGTCGCGTTCTTCCGGCGTTCCCATGAGCACATTTCACATCGCCGTCGAGCGCGCCTGGGTCCTCAACACCTGGGACCGCCTCATCATTCCGAAACCGTTTTCCCTCGTCCTGCTGCGCTTCGGCAAACTCATCCCGGTTCCGCCGGATGCCACCGACGCGGATGTCGAACGCTATCAACAGGACCTGCAAGATTCTCTCGACCGCGTCCGCGAATTCGCTGAAGGGAATTTGAGTAAGGTCGGCACGGCGGAGTACCCGCAATACCGGGAAGGATGAAGATTGGTCGGGCCCGGAGGTCTAAATGTACGTGATCACAGTGATCCTCTTTTTGATTCCCTTTTCGATCTTAGGAATTGCGTCGCGAGACGAACTCAGGCGCAACAAAGCGGCAGAACATCCAGACTGGCGTTCGTACTGCCTGAGACTAGCCCTGATCGTAGGAACACTCGCAGCTCTGGCAGCCATGAGCTTCTGGTTTTCGTGGACTCACAGTGGCGGAAGCCCTCACGGCCTGATGCCGGCTCCCGGCCCGTGGCTAATTCTTCGACGAATCGCGAAGTGGCTGGTCGTCATTACTGTGGCACTCGGCGTCATCGCGAAGGGTAAGGGAAGGCTGCTGGTAATAGGGTCGGCGGTGTCGATTGTTTGCGTCATTTTTCTCCTCGCCTTTTTGGAAATAGATTAGGGTCGGGGAATTCGAGGCCACGCTTGCAGTTCAGCCGGAACTCAGTTCGCCCGCATTTCCCTATTTTGCGTAAGGATTTTCCGAACATGGAGGTTCAGTCATGACCGCACCCTATATCGCCAAGAAAATAAGTCCGATGCTGGCCGCGGCTGACATGGAAGAGACCCTCGCCTTCTATCAGGACGTTCTCGGATTCACCCCTCTGATGAAGTCTCCCGAATATGCCATCGTCGAGCGCGACGGCCAGACCATCCACTTCATGAAGGCCGCATCCGAAGAAGTCATGCGCTGCGTCCGCGGACACACCGAGATCTACATCGAAGTCTCCAACATTGCCTCGCTGTGGGAGCACGTGAAGACATTCAAAGACCGTTACAAAATCCGCGATTTATTTGACCGGGACTACGGCATGACCGAATTCCACATCGGCGAATCCCAACGGCTGCCTGGTCTTCGTCGGAGAGCCGACAAACAAGCGAACCTGAGTTTGCTGCCTAGCGCTGAGAGAGCCTAACGTGGGGAAAGCCGCCCTCGGCTGTCCATCGAGCGCAGCTCGACGGTTCTCTTGGGCCACGACCTGCAAACTGGCTCGCTCTGGTCCCGGTAGTGTCTTAAACACTGGTCATTTAAGACACAACCCTGGTCCCGCGCAATTTGACTTCCCACCACTCCGCCCGGTAAATTTCTCTCTCCACTACTTTCCGTTCTTTGAAATGTCCTTCGGTTTGCGCGTCTTTGCCCCGTGGCGAAGACAGGGAAGCGGGTGCAATTCCCGCGCTGCCGCGCAACTGTAAGCGAGAAAATCGCAGCTGGTCACTGGAAGAATTTCCGGGAAGGCCGCCTGCAAAGAATTTCGGATGGGCCTCAGCTAGAGTCCGCATTGGCTGAATGCTAAGTGCTGACTGCTGAGTGCTGTTCTTCCATCCTCACTCGCCAAGCCAGGAGACCGGCGTGAACCGTCCACCTTAACCCCTTTCGCGTGAAAAGGAGGATGGTTATGCGCGCACTTCGCGCTTCATTTTTACTCTTGGTTGCTCTCGCGGCAGCATCCGCTGCCGACCTCAAAGTCAAAGTCATCGACCCCCAATCCGCCGCCGTCTCCGGCGCGGAAGTTTCCTTGTTCTACAAAAGACCGATCTCCAAGGCAACGAGTCCCAAGGAAACGCTCTCCAAGGGAACCGACGCTGCTCCGAAAACTTCCACAACTTCCGCCGAAGGAATCGCCGACTTCGGCGACTTGTCCCCCGGCAACTACCGGGTTGAAATCCTGGCTCCGGGCTTCGCCCCGCAGACTGAAGACGTTTCCACTCCCCCCGATGTAATCTCGATCCAGCTCCACCTCGCCACAGCCTCGGAAACCGTCGTCGTGACCGCAACCAGAACTCTGGAACTCGCCGCGGAAAGCGGCTCCAGCATCTCAACCCTGGAAAGCGGTCAACTCGAAACCATGCAGCCCACGGCCGCCGACGACGCCGTCCGCTTTCTTCCCGGAGCCGTCATCAACACCGCCGGCCAGCGCGGAGGCTTGTCCTCCCTGTTCGTGCGCGGCGGCGATTCCACCTATAACAAAGTCATCGTCGATGGCGTCACCATCAACGAACCCGGCGGTACGTTCGACTTCGGCACGCTTCCTCTCACTCAGGCCAACCGCGTGGAGTTCCTCCGCGGCGCGCAAAGCACCTTGTACGGCTCCGATGCCATGACCAGCGTGGTCCAGGTCTTCACCCGCACCGGCAGCACGCCCACGCCCGAACTCCGCTTCGGCGCCGACGGTGGAAACTTCTCCACCGCCAACGGCTTCGCTTCCCTGGCCGGCGCTCGTGGCCACTTCGATTACAACGCCTTCGGCGACCAGTTCAACACCAACGGATCGGGAATCAATGACGGCTATTCCGATTCTCTCCAGGGCGCAAACTTTGGCCTCGCGCTGAACGACAAAACGTCTCTGCGCCTGCACATGCGTCACTCCAACAGTCACACCGGACTTCCCGGCGAATGGAGTTTCAACGGCGACCCTCTTCTGCCGCCCGATCCCAGCGAATGGTCGCAGCTCAACAGCTTACTGGGCAGCGCGGAACTTGCCATAGCCGCGCCTTCCGGCTGGCAGCACCGCTTCACCGGATTCGATTATCTCTACCGCTACAACGACGTGAATCTCAATGGCGATCCCGCCCGCGTCAGCCCGGTTTACGGTCCCATCGACTTTCCCGCTCACGAGTACGACCACATCAATCGCGTGGGAGCTGAATATCAGGGAGACTATTCCGAGCGCGCCTGGGCTCACACCACTTTCGGATATCGCATCGAAAACGAAAACGGCGTCGTGGGGGATCTCGACTTCCCGCCGTCCCCTTCCGGCCAGCGCCTCAACCAGGACGTATACGCGCAACAGCAACTCACGCTAGGCAGGCTCTCGGCGGTGGTTGGCGGCCGTTTCGTTCACAGCAGCGTATTCGGCAACACCGGCGTGCCCCGCGTGGCGCTGACTTTGCTGGCGCTGCACGGAGGAGAAATTTTCTCCGGCACCCGCTTGCGCTTCTCCTACGCCACCGGATTCAAAGAGCCCCGCCTGGAGGAAACATTTGCCGGCCCGCCCTATTCCGTTCCCAATCCCGGACTCAAGCCGGAGCGCGTCCGCGCCTTCGAAGCCGGCATTCAGCAGGATTTCTTGCAGGGAAAATACGTCTTCAATGCCACCTATTTCAACAATCTATTTCATGACCAGATCAACTACGAGACGGTCAACCCGAGCACCTTTGTCGGTGAATACTTCAATGTGAATCAAGCTTTCGCCCAGGGCGCGGAGATCGAACTGCAGGCCAAGCTGCGTAGCAGGCTGCTGCTCAATACCGCATACACTTACACATCCACTGAGATTCTCAGCGATCCCGCTCCCATCGATTCGCAATACAACCCCGGCCAGCCGCTGCTGCGCCGTCCCAAGCACTCCGCCACTACGTTGTTGTCTTATCTCGCCAGCCGTTGGGGAGCCAACCTCAGTGGAAGCTTCGTCGGCCGCCGCCCCGACGATGATTTCGACGGCTTCAACATCTACCACGCTGCCGGCTACGTTCGCGCCGATCTCGGCGGATGGTACACCATCAACTCCCGCATCACCGCCTATGCCAATATCGAGAACGCTCTCGACCGCCGCTACAACGAGGTCGTCGGCTATCCCGCGCTCCCCATCAACTTCCGTGCCGGATTCCGCTTCCGCATCGGAGGCGAATAAACCAGGAGGCGCTGAACTCCGGAAGCCAAGCACAACCAGAAATCATGTGGGGACAGCCTCCTCCTGCCCTGAGCAAAGCCGAAGGGGCTGTCCCGCCAAGCGAAGAGAGGCGGAATCCGCACACCGCCGCAACACTGATTTCCTCTGAAGTTGAACAGCAGACCTACCGCGGGAGTGCCTGGCTCTTCAGCTAACTTTCTCCGGCTCCCGCACCATCGCCATCGGCAGCGAGGCGGTCATCTTGCCACCAAAATATTTCGTGCGCGCCAGCATCAGTTTTTCCACATCCACCCCGGTCAACGGCTGCTGCCGCCCCAGCAGATGCGTGACCAGCGCAATCTGCGCGAAATGTTCCACCGTCTCCATTTTCATGTAGGCGTGCTCCACCGTATCCCCATAAGTCACCACGCCGTGATTCGACATCAGAATGGCATCATAGTGCGGCACATACGGCTCCAGCGTCTTCGCCAATTCCGAGGTCCCCGGCGTACCATAACGCGCCAGCGGAATGCATCCCAACCCCATCACCACTTCGCACACCAATGGTTCCGTCAGCGGCATACCCGCAGCCGCGAACCCGGTCGCGGTCGGCGGATGCGCGTGCACAATCGCCGTGATGTCCGGCCGCGTGCGGTAAATCAGCAGGTGCATCCCAATCTCGCTGGTCACATTCCGCCGTCCCGCCACCCGCTCGCCTTCCAGGTCCACAATCACCATGTCCCCGGCTCGCATCGCCCCCTTGCTGATGCACGTGGGCGTCACCAGAATTCGCTCGCTGTCCAGCCGGACCGACAAATTTCCGTCCATCGCCGCCACAAACCCGCGCTGGTGCAGCATGCGCCCGTAGCGAACAATCTCTTCCCTGTGTTTGCGTTCAGCGGACATGGAATACTCTCTTAGGGGAGTGACGAAAGCGGCTAAAGCTCTGCCCCCGCATAGTATCGCACCTTGCGCGCAACAGACAAACAAATTTACCAGAGATTGGCAGAATATCTTGGCCCCCGCCTCAGCCCATCCCTTGCCCGCATTCCTCCTATAATCTGAACCCGTGTTGGTTTCCGACTTCCACTTCCATCTTCCCGATGACCTCATTGCCCAGGAACCCCTCCCTGCCCGCGACGCCGCCCGCATGCTGCATGTGCAGCGCACCACCGGCCATTGGTTTGACCGCCAGTTCCGCGACTTCCCGGACCTGTTGCAGCCCGGCGATCTTGTGGTCTTTAACAACACCCGCGTCTTCCCCGCCCGGCTCTACGGCCGCCGCGAAGGCGCTCGCGCTCAGCCCGTCAGTCCGCGCAATCCCGCAGCCCGCGATTTCCTCCACGGCCGCATCGAAGTCTTACTCACTCGCCAGCTTTCCACCGACCCCAACGACTGGGAATGCCTGGTTCGCCCCGGCCGAAAGATCGGCGTCGGCGAACGCCTGTTCTTCGGCGAGCGCGACGAGCTCCAGGCTGAAGTCCTCTCCCGCGCGCAATTCGGCGAGCGCCGCATCCGCTTCCAGCCGGTCGGCTCTCATCCCATCGGCTCTCATCCCATCGGCTCTTATCCCATCGGCTCTTATCCCATCGATGATTTCTTCGCCGCCCTCGATCGCATCGGCCACGTTCCACTCCCGCCCTACATCGCGCGCCCCGATTCTTCCCGCGACCGCGAACGCTATCAAACCGTCTATGCCAACCCGCGCGGTTCCGTCGCCGCCCCCACCGCCGGACTTCATTTCACCCCGGAAATCATCGACCGCATCCGCCAGCGCGGCGTCGAAACCGCCGACATCACCCTGCACGTCGGCCTCGGAACCTTTCAGCCGATCCGTGTCGACCGCGTCGAAGATCACAAACTCCACTCCGAGCCTTACTCCATCTCCGCCAGCGCCGCCGCTGCCATCAATCACGCTCTGCGGAATCAACGTCGCGTCATCGCCATTGGCACCACCACCGTGCGCACCCTCGAACACGCGATTCGCGCCGGCGGAGGAACCATCGCTCCGGGCGCCGCCGCCGCCGACCTCTTCATTTATCCAGATCTCGAACTAGGTTTCGAATTCCAGGTGGTCAAGGCAATGCTGACCAACTTCCACCTGCCGCAATCCTCTTTGCTCATGCTGGTCAGCGCCTTCGGCGGAAAAGAAAACATCCAGCGCGCCTACGCCCACGCAGTCTCCGAACGCTACCGCTTTTATTCCTATGGAGACTGCATGTTCATCGAATGATGCGTATCGAAGGGTGCGACGCCAGCCGCGCACCGCTGCCTAACCTTTGCATCTCCCGCTGTTCTTCGCGTCCTTCGCGGTAATAGCTTCTAGCCGTTGCGTTATACTTTTCCGGGAGCACCCATGGCCACCGCGGCAAAACAAGTCTCAGTCCACGATTTCATCTCCGAACTCCGTAAGTTCCCGGAAGCAGCGTTCGACCACACCGAGCAACTCCGCGCGTTTCTGCAGGATGCCCCGCTCAACCCTGAGTCACTCGCGCCCTATCTTACCTGGGACCGCCAGCACTACACTCGCAATCTGATCGACAAAACTTCTCTCTACGAATTGCTCGCCATTTGTTGGGAAGTCGGCCAGGCCAGCTCCGTTCACAACCACCGCGACCAGAATTGCTGGATGGCCGTCCCCATCGGCCGTCTGCTGGTCGAGAATTTTCACGTAATCCATCAGGACATCTCCGCCGGCAAATCTACCATCCAGTCCTTCGAAACCCTCGAGATGAATGTCGCGCATCCTTGCACCGTCGATCCGCTGGAGCCCGTCCACCGCGTCTTTAATCCCCGCGAATTCAATCGGCGCGCCGTTAGCCTCCACGTTTACTCCCGTCCTTTCGACACCTGCGTCGTATATTCCGCCGAGCAGGGCACCTGCGGCGAAATCCAACTGCACTACACCACCGAATACGGCAAGCCCGGCAAGTGACTTTAGGCATTTGCGGCCCGCTTTCCAGCTTGGCAAAATAACCTCGCGCGCGTGGGGCGTCGCTTGAGGTCAGCATGAGAGCAGTTTTGCCTTGGCTCATAATCTTTGGGCTGTTCATCGCAGCCTTCGTTCATTACGGAAATCAGATTCCAAGCTTGAAACAGCTGGCACTGTCTCACACCAAGGAAGCCACCGACACCAAGGACGCCGACCCCACTCCGGCGGTGCTTCCCGCTTCCGACAAACCCGTAACGCTCGTCAGCCCGCTTGAACAGTTGATGGGCCCCACCGACAGCAGCGCCACGACAAAAAGCCGCCCGTGCCTCACCCCCTAGGCAAGCCTAATCCCAAAGATCTAATCGCGCCCTCGCCCGTGGGCACCAGCGGCGTCATCCTGCATAGAACATTTTCCGTCGCCAATGCCGTAGATTTTCCCTTCATCATCCCCGCCCATGCGGCAACCCCGAAGTTGCGCGGACACTATCAATCTTTTCCGGACGGAACTCAGTCCGCCGATGAGAATACCAACGTCGGTTTTCTCTTGATGAACGAGGAGCAATACACCGACTTCATCAACCGCCGTCCGATAGATGCACTATTCTCCGTGGACTCTTCTCACGATCAAGACATAAACTTCGGCCTTCCCTCCTCGCTGAGCCAGCCTGCCAAGTTTTATCTCGTGTTCCGCAACAGTCCCGGCGAAGGCAGGAAGACCGTAAAGGCAGATTTCGCGGTCGATTTCTAGCCTCTAGAAGTCACGGTTTGCATCACGGCGCGCCTTCAGCCGTGCCGCAACCGTCGCAGTATGAATGTCGCCCCCAGCCGCTGGCGCTCCCTTCGGCTGCTAAACTATTTGCTTGCCCCCGCGAAAAAAATCTCCAGTATCTGAACCCAGCAGCGAGCACTCTCCGAGTGCCCCAGAGCAGCTTGCCCCGAAAAAAGAGGCCGACTCCGCCAAACCCCGCCTCTTCCTCATCGACACCATGTCGTTCATCTTCCGCGCCTATCACGCCATGGCGCGCCAGCGCTCTGGGATGTCCACCAAGTCCGGAATCCCCACCGCTGCGGTTCTCGTCTTCGTCAACATGCTGCGCAAGCTGCGCGACGATTTTTCTCCCGCCTATCTCGCTGCCGTCTTCGATGTCGCCGCGAAAACTTTCCGCGATACCCAAGCCGAAGCCATCACCACCATCCGCAAGTTCGACATCAAGACGCAAACCTTCACCGAAATCGAATACAAAGGTTACAAAGCCAACCGCGCCGCCATGCCGGAGGATCTCGCCCAGCAGATTCCCTACATCCGCCGCGCCCTCGAAGCCTACCGCATCCCTATTCTCGAACTCGCCGGCTTTGAAGCCGACGACGTGATCGGCACCCTCGCCTGCAAAGCCGCAGCCGCGGCCTACTGCGTCTATGTCGTCTCCAGCGACAAGGACATGATGCAGCTCGTCAACGACAATGTTCAGATTCTCAATCCTCCGAAAGATAATCTGATCTGCGACGCCGCCAAGGTCGAAGAAATTCTCGGCGTCCCTCCCGAGCGCGTCATCGACATCATGGCCCTCCGTGGCGATGCCATCGACAATATCCCCGGCGCTCCCGGCATCGGCGACAAAGGCTCCGTCGAAATCATCAGGCGCTTCGGCACCGTTGAGAAGCGCGCTCGAGCGCGCCGCTGAAGTCGAAAAGAAAACCTATCGCGAGTCCCTGCTCAACAATCGCGACACCATTCTTTTCAGCAAGAGCATGGCCACCATCGACACCAACGTTCCCGTTGAGCTAAACGTCGAAGCCATGCGCGCCGGCGAGCCTGATCTCGCTCTGCTCCGCCAGCTCTTCACCGAACTTGAATTCACCTCGCTGCTGAAAGAAGTGCTGCCGGAAGTCCAGATCGCGGAAACTCACTACACCGAGGCCGAGTCCGCCGCGGACGTGGAAACCATTCTCGCCTCTCTCGCGCCCCAAGCCGCGCTTGCCATCGCCGTCGAACAGTCCAATGCTCCCTTCCAGAAATAGAGGAAGAAGAAATCGCTGAAGCAATCCCGCAATCCGGAATGCTCGCGCTCAGCGACGACGCATCCCCCACAGCATCGCCAGAGCCAGCCGCTTCTCGCATCGCCATCTCCGCGGCCGCCGGCTCGGCCGCCATCGTCAAACTGGATTCCACCAGCGCTGCCACGAAACTTCGCTCCATCCTGACCAGCGCGGCCACGCCCAAAACAATTCACGATTACAAAGCCGCGATTCACGCCCTCGAAGCTCTCGGCATCAACCTGCAAGGCGTCCAGCACGATCCCATGTTGTATTCCTACCTGCTCGATCCCACCTACTCCTCGCACCGCTTGTCGGATGTCGCTCTCCGCCGCTTCAATCTCAAGCTCAGCCAGCTCCAAACCAATAACGATCTCTCCGAAGCCGCCGACATCGCCGGCAGGCTGGCTTCCGTATTTCGCGAAGAAGTCAACCAGGCAGGGCTGACCCAGCTCTACGAAGAAATCGATCTCCCACTCGTTCCCGTTCTCGCCCGCATGGAGCAGGCCGGAGTAAAAATCGACACCGCCGCGCTTGCGCAGATGTCAACCGAACTCGAACGCGAGATCGCCATCCAGGCCAAAGATATCTACCAGCTTGCCGGAAGCGAATTCAATATTGGTTCTCCCAAGCAGCTCGGCGACGTTCTCTTCAACAAACTGAATCTGCCCAAGCCGGTGAAATACGGCAAAGGCCGCACTATATCGACCGCCGTCGATGTTCTCGAAACTCTCGCCGAAGATCACCCATCGCCAGAAAAGTTCTCGATTACCGTCAACTCACCAAGCTCAAATCCACGTACGTTGACACTCTGCCCGCGCTCATCAATCCCTCCACCGGACGCCTGCACACCACCTTCGGCCAAACCGGAACCGCCACCGGCCGCCTCTCTTCCGCCAATCCGAATCTGCAAAATATTCCCATCCGCACCGAACTCGGACGCGGCATCCGCGCCGCCTTCATCGCCGAGCCCGGCCACGTCCTGCTCACCGCCGACTACTCGCAGATCGAACTCCGCCTGCTCGCCCACTTCTCGCGCGATCCGCTGCTGGTCGAAGCCTACCGCCGCGGCGACGACATCCACACCCTCACCGCCTCGCAAGTCTTCGGAGTCCCGCCGCTCATGGTCACGCCCGACCATCGCCGCCAGGCCAAAGTCGTCAACTTCGGCATCGTCTACGGCCTCTCGCCCTTCGGCCTGTCACAGCAATTAGGCATCGAGCCCGCTGAAGCGAAACTCTTCATCGCAAACTATTTCGAAAAATACAAAGGCGTCCGCGCCTTCATCGACAAAACTCTCGAAGAAGCCCGCCGCGACCTGAAAGTAAAAACCCTCCACGGCCGCATCCGCCCCATCCCCGACATCAACAGCAAAAACGCAAATCAAAGAGGCTTTGCCGAACGCACTGCCGTCAACACCCCGCTCCAAGGCACCGCCGCCGACCTGATCAAAGTAGCCATGATCAGAATTGACACGGCGCTGCAAGAGCGCAACCTGAAATCCAGAATGACCCTGCAAGTCCACGACGAACTAGTCTTCGAAGTCCCAGAGAAAGAAGTGGACACGATGCAATCTCTAGTCCGAGAGCAAATGGAAAAAGTCCACACGTTGGCCGTCCCGCTGTCAGTAGAAATGGGAGTAGGTCCGAACTGGCGGGATTTGGATTAGCATCGCTTCCATTCTGGAAGCGATCTTGATACATTTTCCCGGTAGATGGGGCCGATTATGAGAATGGTCCGAAGGCTGACTGTCGCGGCACTCGCGCTTACGTACTGTGGCCTCGCTATCCATGCGAATGCATGTTCCATGGCTGGATGTCTCGACCACGGAGTCGAGACGCGCGGGAATTTTGTGGTAGCGGTAAGCCATGCTGGTAAACCATTGACGGGCGTTGCAGTTCAGATCAGCGGCAAGGGCAAACAGTTTACGTTGCTCACCTCACCGGAAGGAGAGGTGAGCATCACAGATCTTCCACCGGGCGACTACTGGCTGGACGCTCAATTACTCGGCATCAGCGCCGCGTATCAGTGCTTTCATGTGGCTGATCGTCCCACGAGAAAGGCGAAGGGAAAGCTAACTTACGAGTGGGGAGACGATGCGCCCGCCACCCAGAGGGTTGCAGGCAGACTAATCGACTCCCAGAACAGCAAAGCCGGTTCGCCGCTGTGGAATCTTCTCCATCGGACAGATGTGCCGATCGTCGGAGCAGACCTAAAACTGCAGGACCCAACCAGCGGTGCGATCTATGCGACAACCTCTGGTAGCCATGGGGACTTCGCCTTCGAGGCGATACCTGCCGGAGTTTATGTCCTGCACATAGAAGGTGGAAGTGCTGGCGATCGCGGCTACGATGCTACTGATCAGTTGATCGAGCTAAATCCACAAGCGAGCCGAAACACACTCTTACTTACGCGAAGAGAAATCAGTGGAGGGAGCTGCGGAGGGACATCGCTGGAGCTCCAACCGGAGAAACGCGCCCCCCTTTAGGATTTCCTCTCGTGTTATACTTAAATATAACTACGAGGACCTATGCACACTACCAACTTGCGCAAGGTCGGCGGCTCGGTCATGCTGGCCGTCCCGCCCGCACTGCTCAACATCCTGCAATTGCACCCCGGCGCCAAAGTCGGCATCGCGGTGGAAAGTGGCCGCCTCATAGTGAAGCCACAGCCGCGCCCACGCTACACCCTCGCCGAACTGCTGGCCCAATGCAACCCCAAGGCACGTCGCCCGAAACAAGCCTCGAAACGAGAACGGGAATGGCTCGACAGCAAGCCCGTCGGTCGCGAGCTGATCTGATGGGACGAGCCGGGGGCAACGAGAAATGAAGCGCGGCGAAATCTGGCTCGTGAGTCTCGATCCCACGTCGGGCCACGAACAAAAAGGCCGCCGCCCAGTACTGATCGTTTCCCCTGAGCCTTTCAACCGAGTCACCAAAGTCCCCGTAGTTCTGCCCATCACGAGCGGCGGCAACTTCGCCCGCATGGCAGGTTTCGCAGTGTCCTTGACCGGAGCCGGAACCAAAACAACGGGGATTATCCCCTGCGACCAGCCCCGCGCCCTCGATCTCGCCGCGCGCGCCGGCAAGAAGCTGGAAAGCATTCCAGACTCGATTATGGGTGAAGTGCTGGCGAGGATAACGCCGATATTCGAGTGAACCGCACAGCACGCTTACGAGCTAGCCCTTCGCAATCCACCCAACAATCCCCGCGCCCAAAATCAACCACGCAGAATTTATTTTGAATCGAAATATCAAAATCACGCTGATAGCCAGGATTGAAATCGTGAGCCAATCCGTGATTGAGGCCTTCCCCAGTTGCCACGCAACCACCGCGATCAACGCCAGCGATCCCACCACCACTCCGTCCAACACTGCTCCCGCTGCGGCCGAGCGCCTGATTTTCGGAATCAAAGGACCGCTGATAGCGACAAAAATAAATCCTGGCAGGAAAATCCCGAGAGTCGCAACCCCCGCCCCCGGCAAGCCCCCCACTAGATAGCCGATAAAAGTCGCCGTCGTAAACACCGGCCCCGGCGTGAATTGCCCCACCGCCACCGAATCGATCAGCTGTTTTTCCGTCAACCAATGCAGGTGATCGACAAACTCCGCCCGCAGGAACGCCAGCAGCACATATCCGCTCCCGAAGACGAGTGACCCGATCTTCAGAAATGAAAGGAACAAGCGCCCCAGCCTGACCGGCGCCGCGGCCGCAACTGCGAGCGCGGTCAGGCCCGCAGGCAAGAACACCTTCGACCAGAAAACCCCGCAGAGCGCGGTCGGATTACGACCACTCTTCTGCACCCACCGCACGATTCCAGCGCCTGCGCCCGCAATAATCAAAACCAGCAGCGGACTCACGCCCACAAAATTCAGCACGGCAGCCGCGACCCCAATCAAAGCCAGCACCCACGTTTTCGCAGCCGTTTTCCCCAGGTTCCACAGCGCTTGAACAATGATTGCAATCACCGCAGGCTTGATGGCGCGGAGTATTCCTTCCACCTGCGGCAGCGAACCGAAATGCACATACGCGGCGGCGATCAACGTCACCAGAACTGCGGCAGGAATAATAAAACAAGCGCCCGCGACAATCAGACCTCTCCACCCGCCGAGCGAACGCCCGATAAAAATGCACACTTCGGTCGAGCTTGGCCCGGGAATCAGACTAGCCGCAGCCACGCGATCAAGAAAGTCTTCCTCGCTAATCCATCCACGCTTGCGGACGAACTCATCTTCCATCATCGCGAAATGCGCGGCGGGCCCGCCAAACGCGATCGTGCCCAACTTAAAAAAAACAAACGCCAGCTCAGCGAGCGATACCGGATGATCTTTGGCAGGCAAGTCACTCAAGTGTCTTGTCTCTGTGCGACAGGCGCGCATCCAGCGACAGAGAACCTGCGCCCACGATCAGGATAAACAGCGACCCGAGCCACATACAATAGTCGGTGCGAGCCTCATGCATGGCAGCCCAGAAACCAGATTTTGCCAGCATGGGAATCTTTGTCGTCAGGATTGCGACACTAATATCGATCAGCAGAGGGAGGGCGGCTATCCGGGTGAGCAATCCAAGTATTAAAAGTGAGCCGCAAACAATTTCCACAACTCCAACGAAGGGCGCAAAGAAATGCGGAGCCGGAATGCCGATCTTGATAAACCGTCCCACACCCAGAGCCGCGGGAAATAAGAATTTTTGTATGCCTTCAGACAAGAACACCCAGCCGACCATCAGCCGAACCAAAAGCGTGGCTGTCGGAGCATTGCTCCGTAGAGCTCTGGAAAAATCCATTCTTGATCTTAGCTCTCCAGCGTCTTCAAGCCCCCAACGCCTTCTGAATCTCCCCCGCAATCCCGGCCGCCAGCGCCCGCATCTTCTCTTCCGATTCCGCTTCCACCATCACCCGCGCCAGCGCCTCAGTTCCCGAATAACGCACCACCACGCGTCCATTCCCGTCCAGTTCCCGCTCCGCCGCGTCAATCGCCTTCTGCACCTCCGGCACCTGCGCAAACGGAATCTTCTCCCGCACCCGCACATTCTGAATTTTCTGCGGAAACACTTTCAGATCGCTCACCAACTCCGCCAGCGTCTTCCGCGAACGCACGATCACATCCATCACGCGCAACGCGGTTAGCAGACCGTCTCCAGTCGTCGCCTCGCCATCGCGAAAAATAATATGCCCCGACTGCTCTCCACCCAAAGTCGCGCCCATCTTCAACATTTCTTCCAGAACATATTTGTCGCCCACATTCGCCCGCAGCATTCCAATGCCCGACCGCTTCAGCGCAATCTCCACTCCCATATTCGACATCGTCGTCGCCACCACGGTCGACGCGGACAATTTCCCCCGAGCCTGCAGATCGCGCGCCGTCAACAGCAGCACGCCATCTCCATTCACCACTCGGCCCTCCCCATCGCAAAACAGAGCGCGGTCGGCATCGCCGTCAAACGTAACCCCCAGGTCGAACTTCCCGCCCGATTCCGCGACGGCTTTGCCCAGCGTCTCCGGATGCAACGCCCCGCATCCATCATTAATATTTCTTCCATCCGGCGTTACGTGTATAAACGTCGCCTGGATTCGCAAGCTGCGAAATAATTCCGGAGCCTCCGCCGTCGCCGCGCCATTGGCGCAGTCTACCAACACGCGCAGCCCGCTCAAGTCAGACGACACACTCCCCGCCAACCACTGGATATACGCCTTTCGCAGCGCCGTCTCGCCCGGCAGGGATGGTCCGGCAATCCTCAGCGCCGTATCGTCGGCCGCCCCCGGCTTCCCTAACAACGCAAAAATTTCTTTCTCAATCGCCAGCTCCCGCGCGTCCGTCAGCTTGAATCCATCGCCGGAAAACACTTTGATCCCGTTGTCCGTCCACGGATTATGCGAAGCCGAAATCACCACTCCCGCCGCAAATCCACGCGACCGCGCCAGGAACGCGACTCCCGGCGTCGTAATCACGCCCGCACTGTGTACCACCACTCCCACCGCCGCCATGCCCGCCGCCACGCGGTCGGCAATCCACGCGCTCGATTCCCGCGTGTCCTGCCCCATCACCGCCTCGGCCTTCGCCGTCCCTCGCATCAAATCATGCCCCAGCGCGCGCCCAATCAAATAAGTGCTTTCCATGGTCAGCGGAAATTCGCCCGCCACGCCGCGTATCCCGTCCGTGCCAAACAATTGACGCGTCTGATTGCTCATAAGTTTGTGCGGATTCCTGAGACGAACCGAAACATCGAAGACGCAATTAAACAATTGAGGATGATCACTGACTACTATAAAGCTAGGGGATCAATGCCCGCTCCCTGCCGGCGTAGTCTTTCCCATGATCACCGTCACTCGCACCGGCGTCGGCTGCACTACCTGCACCAGCGGGTCTGCAACATACACATTGGTCACAAAGGTAGCCTGCGTCCGCGTTCCCGAAGCGTCCACCGGATCGGTGGTTGCAGCGTCCAGCGTCTCCACGTGATGGCGCGGCCCCGTAATCGTGATTTTCTCCGGATCCACCAGCACTCTCGCGATCTGCTCTCCTGCCACAAAACTGCCGGTCACTCGCGGATGAATCTCCACGTCGCGCGTCAGCCTGGTATCGAAACTAAGATGCACCTGCCCCGGTACCACTTGCACCACGTGCAAATCGCGCTGGTGGCGAATCTGCTGCGCCGTCAGATCGAACGTGCGCTCCCCCGGTTTCGCGTCCGCCAATTCCAGTTCTGCATGGATATCCGTCGTGCGCAGCTCCCGGATCAACCGCTCCGGCCCGCGCACCCGGATCTGCGCCTCCGGAATCGTCACTGAACTGATTTCCAGCTGCGCGGGAACATGATTGAACTCAATCGGAACTCGCACCGCTACTTCCGCGGGCTCCTGATCCGGCGAAATTGCCAGCCATAAGCCCGTCGCCATCAGCAGCGATAAAACCTTCAGCCAGAAGTTATGCAGCACCCAGCGCTTGAAGAAGTCCTTCACAGCGGGCGCTCCATCTCCGAATCGGAATCCCGATCGGCGCTCATCGGCGCTTCCGCCCGTATTCCCCCATCCGATTCATCGTTCTGCGCCACCACGGTCGGCAATGCCACCGGCGACATATAGCGCCGCAGTTCCGTGCCCAAATGCTCGCGCAGTTGTTCCACTGTAAGATCGCGTTCAATCTTTCCCCCCACCGCCATGCTGATCGCGCCCGATTCTTCCGAAACAATCACCGCGATCGCGTCCGTCTCCTCCGTAATTCCAATCCCCGCGCGGTGCCGCGTCCCCATCTGCGTCGAGAGCACCGGATTCATCGACAGCGGCAAAAAACACGCCGCCGCCGCCAACCGGTCTTTCTGGATGATCACCGCTCCATCGTGCAGCGGCGCACTCGGCCGGAAAATCGTGGCCAGCAGATCGTAG
Organism: uncultured Acidobacteriaceae bacterium; assembly: GCA_963818865.1. Classification (GTDB taxonomy): domain Bacteria; phylum Acidobacteriota; class Terriglobia; order Terriglobales; family Acidobacteriaceae; genus Sulfotelmatobacter. The sequence goes on along the minus strand of CAWFTQ010000003.1, from coordinate 1,425,566 downwards.
GAGAGCCGCGCATCCATCGCCACACCGCTTTCGATATAAGTCCGCAATCCAATCTCGCGCTCAATCACCATCAGCGCGCCCGTCTGATGCTGCGAAAATAAATTCGCCGCCAGCACAATGTCGTCGTACGAATCTCCTTCCACCGCCGACCCGCGCAGAAAGCTCACCCGCCGCCCCACATCCGACAGCACGTGCCGGATCTCCGACTGAAACACCACGATCAGCGCGAACACTACATAGGGCAGCAAGTGGCTTACCAGCCAGTTCAACGTGACCAGCTCGCCGATCCGCGCCAGGTAGAACGCCACCGCAACCGCCGCCAATCCCGCCAGCATCGGCGCCGCACGCGTTCCCCGGATCATCACCAGCACTTCGTAAATGATCAACGCCACCAGCAGTATGTCGAGCACCGTAAACGACACTCTCGACCATGGCGCCATCAGTTGCGTCACCGGATCTCCCGCAGCAAGAATTTCAAATGCTCGAACCTACATTCTAATGCAGCCCTAGAACTCCCTGTCATCCTGAGCGAAGGTTGTGCTTCGCGGCAGCGAAGCACAACCGCAGTCGAAGGATCCCTTTCCCTCCGCACCGCCACTGGCTCAGCAAGGCGTTTCCGTCACTGCTCCTTCTTGCCGTCCGCCTGTCTCGCTCTCGCCTTTTTCACCGTAGCCTGAATCTCTCCCCGCGCCACCCGTGCCCTGATTTCATCCCCCGGTTTCACCTGTGCCGCATCCTTCACCAACTGTCCAGAGGCATCGAACACCAACGCATACCCCCGCTCCAGAATCGCCAAGGGAGACAACACCTCCAGCGCCCTGCCCATGCGCTCAAGCCGCACTTTGTTCTGCAGCAACTGATTGCGCATCGCGGCCGCCATCGCCGCAGTCCCCGCTTCCAGTTCTCCCCGAATCCCCGCCAGCACCCGCCGTAAATCGTAATGCCGCACCGCCGCCGCCACCGTCTCCCAGCGCCGCCGCATCTGTTCCAACTGTTGCCGCTCGCCGCGCTCCAGCCGGTAAGTCAGATCGTCCACCTTCTGCTGCCGCTGCCGGATCAAATCCATCATGCGCGCGAACGCCCCATCCTGCGCCCGTTCCATCAGCGCATGCCGCGCTTCCAGCAGCCGACGTTCCATCGCCCGCACCAGCCGCTCCCCCACCGCCTCCGCCTGCGTCTCCACTTCCACCCGCGAACGGATCACCAACTCCGCCGCCGCCGAAGGCGTTGCCGCTCGCAAATCCGCCACAAAATCCACAATCGTGAAGTCCGTCTCGTGCCCCACCGCCGAAATCACCGGAATCTCCGACGCAGCCACCGCCCGCGCCAGCCCTTCATCATTGAACGCCGCCAGGTCTTCCGCCGACCCCCCACCGCGCCCCACAATAATCACTTCCACGGCGCGGCTCTCGTCACCGCGGCATTCATTGAAATACCGCACCCCGGCCGCCACTTCCGCCGCCGCAAAATCCCCCTGCACCTGCGCCGGATAAATCACCGCATTCGCCGTGTGATGCCGCCTCTGCAAAATATTCAGAATGTCGCTCAGCGCCGCCGCCTGCGGCGAGGTCACAATCCCTATCCGCGCCGGCAAAGTCGGAATCGCCTTCTTCCGCTCCGCCGCAAACAATCCTTCCGCCTCCAGCTTCGCCTTCAGTTGCTCGAACGCAACCTGCAGCCCTCCCGCGCCCTTGGGCTCGATATACTCCGCCGCAATCTGCAACTCGCCGCGATCCTCATAAATCGTCACCCGCCCCCGCACCACCACCTGCATTCCATCCGTCGGACGAAACCGCAGCAGCCGCGCCTTCGAACTGAACATCACCACCCGGATCTGCGCGTTCCCATCCTTCAGCGTAAAATAAAGGTGCCCGGAATCCGGCGCGCGAAAATTCGAAATCTCTCCCTCCACCCACGCGTCGGAATACTCCCGCTCCACATGCGCCCGCACCGCCGCAACCAAGGCACGCACCGTCCACACCCGCCGCTCCGGCGCGGCGAATCGAAACCCGAGTTGATCGGTCAGCGACATGCGTCGAGTGCAGTGTAGCCTCTTCTGCGCTCCTTTTCCAAAATGGGACTGACAAGGCAGACCGCGGTCGTCATCGCCGTTACTCAATTGAGGACCACTGTGGAAAAAAGGAGCTACAATGAGGGAAGAAAAGGCGTATGATCGCCCTCCGGGAGGGACCGTGTCATGGCAGATCGACAACAGTTTTTCAGTACCCCAAAGCCCGATCCAGAATTGGAGAAACTACTACAATCTTCCAAGGATATTCCGGTTTCGGAGGCCGAACTTCGCGAGCAGCGGATCAGCTTTGCGTTCGGCAATGCTCCCCAGAGCTTAGAAAATAAAATTACAAAAGACAGCGTCAGATTGGCCTCAGAGCATATAAGACTGCTGCCGCTGCCCTAGAGACAGCAGTCCGTACATGTCTATGTCCGTTAGAGAAAAAGACGATCCCGCACTTTACGTCAGAATCCAAGAACAAAACTTATTGCGCCAGTACGATCTCCTGTCGAACTGTATTGAAATTGGACTTAAGAAGGGGATCGAAGCGTTCGACAAATACACCTTGTGGGCACTAAATTATGCGGCCGTTTCAAACATCTGTCAGCTAGGGGGACGGTACCGCGAAGGTCCCATAAGAGTAGGGAACCATGTCCCACCGCATTTCAACGCCGTTCCACTACTCAGGGATGCGTTTTTCTCCGTCATACATGAAAATTGGACCATCGTTGATCATCCCACTGCACTTGCGGCGTTTGCCTTGTGGAACCTGAACTATATTCACCCCTTTATCGAGGGCAACGGAAGAACTGCGAGGGCCGCGTGTTATTACCTCATATGTATGAAGCAGGGGAGAATCTTGGGCGGCCAGAAAACCGTACCAGAGCGCATCAGTGAGAACAGAGTGCCCTACATTGCGGGTCTTCGGGCTGCCGATCACGCTTATGAAAAGGGTCAGTACCACATTACGGAGCTAGCCACATATCTAGAAGGACTGCTGAAAGCGCAAATCGAAGAGACCGTCAAAGAATCGTCCTCCTAGTTTCGGTTGGTGAGGGGAAATTCAGCAGCATCAGTCGTTCGCCGTCTCTCCCCTTCACTTCGCCCGCCACACAGTCTTCCCCGCCACCATAGTCCACACCACCTTGGTCTCCCGCATCTCCTCCGGAGAAATCGTCAACACATCGCGATCCAGCAAAACCAAATCCGCGCGCTTGCCCGCGGCGATGCTTCCAATGGAGCCCTCCATATTCATCGCCCGCGCCGAATTCCGCGTGTACGCATAAAACATCGCCTCGCGCGGCATGTCTTGCGAGGCATCCAGCACGCCTTCCTCGCCCTTCCGCGTCTCCGCCTGATAAATCGCCCGAAAAACATTCGCCGTCGAAACCGGCCAGTCGCTCGCCCCCGAAATAATCCCACCGTTGTCCAGAATCGACCGCGCCGGATACTGCCACTTATAAATTTCCGCATCGATATAAGGCTTCAGAATCTCAATCGTGTCGTTGCTCGCCTCCGCCCAGAAAAGCTGCAACGCGCTCACCACGCCCAGCTCCCGGAATCGCGGAAAATCCTCCGGCTGCACGAACTGTTCATGCGTGATGGTATCCGGCAGCCCGGAATTTCCATTCGCTTTTCGCGCCGCCGCAATCCCATCCAGCGCAGCCGTGACCGCCCCATCGCCAATCGCATGCACGTGAATAATCAATCCCGCTTTATCCGCCGCCACGCACAACTCCGCAAATTTCTTCGGCTCAAACAACAAATCCCCATTGCGTCCCGTGTTCTTATACGGCTTGCTCAAATGCGCCGTCTGCGACGGATATTCCACCACCCCATCCGCGAATACTTTGATCCCCGTGACGTGCAGATTCGCCACATTCTTGTAAGCCTCGCGTGTCTTCTGCACCCCCGCCAGCTCCGCCTCAGGATCCTTCGCCAGCACCCGCGGAAACGCCACCACCTCCGAAGTCAGCTCGCCCCGGTCCGCCAGCATCTTGTAAGCCCGCAAAACATAATCGGCCGCCAGCGGATCGAGCCACGCCGTGATGCCCAGGCTGTAGTTGTATTCCAAAGCCGCCCGCGCCCCCGTCAACAACTGCTCGTCGCTGTACGCCGGCAAGAGCGCCTCGATTTTCTCCTCGCCTGCATCCACCAAAAATCCATTCGGCTGCATGTCCTTATCGAAGCCGTAATAACTGCGCTCGCCCGCAGACAGCTTTTTCAGAAACTCAGCCGTGATCCCCGCCCGCTGCAACAGCGCCCGATTCGCCCACGATGTATGCCCATCCATCCCCCGCAGCAAAACGTACTGCTTCCCGTAAACCCCCGTGCCGAACTCCGCATTGAGCACGTCCAGATGCGACCAGAAGGCCAGCGGCATGCCCTGAATCTCCAGTATGTCGCCGCGCATTCCCCTACCCGATTTCTTCGCGTCCTCAACAAAAGGCGCAAGCTCCTCAAGCGTGTTCACCTTCTCGCTGGCATCGGCCGAAATCAGGCCAAGGCCGCCATCGATCGAGTGGCTATGGGAATCGATGAACCCCGGGAAAAGGCTCTTGCCCCCAAGATCGACGCGCTCCGCACTCGCCGAAACAACTTTCATCACCTCGGAAACATTGCCCACCGCAACAATCTTGCCGCCCCGAATCGCCACCGCCTCCGCATAAGGATTCTGCGGATCTCCCGTGAAAACTTTGGCATCGAAGAAGATCCGCTCACCAGAATCCCCCTGAGCCCACAGCCCCGACCCAACCGATACGCAACACCACGCGGTAAACAGCAGCCCCACCAAACGACGCGCCAAGATTCGTGCCATCTCTCTCCCCGCCAGTACGCAAGATTCACCACATCGGAACACGAGAAGTCTAGCAGCCCCGCGCAACTGGGATTCGCACGAAAATTCGAGGGTGGCCCACCTTGCGTTTTGTGCAAGGGTGGGATTCGGAAATGCGGGCAGCAGCGACAGCTATGCTGCAGGGCGTCGCCTCAGCTCGCTTTTGGCCACTGATTAATCTTCACTAAGCCAGCTTCCCCAGTTTTGTGCAAGGGCGGGATTCCCGAATGCGAACGCCACACGCTTTTGACTTAATCTTTCCATCCTATTATCCAGCCCAGCGACTAAGGTGAAGAGATGCCCACCGGCCTGAAGCGCTACTCCGGCCACGACTATTTACACTTTCTGACGTGTAGTTGTTATCACCGCCAACCTTGGCTGGCGACGCCGGAGCGGCGCGATTTATTTCTGCAAATCTTCGAGGAGTTATATGCACCGCAATCCAGTGAAGGAGGGTCTAGCGCAGGAGCCCGAACTATGGCCGTGGAGCAGCCATCGGACCTACGCCTCTGGAAAACCCGGCTTAGTGAAGATTGATCAGTGGCCAAAGGCAGAGCTGAGGTTATCGCCTGACTCTCACTTCCCGCTCAGCAGCCCAAACGCTCCCACCCCCGTCGTCGTCCCCACATACACTTTGCCATTAATGATCAGCGGAGTAATAAACTTATTCCCCGCCCCGAACTGATCGCGCCCATTCGGCGCCTGGCTCGTGTTGTAGAGCTCGACCAAAGTGTTTGCGTTGTAAGCGTGCATCACGGCAGGATTCGTATTCTCCGTCGCCCACAATATCCCGTTCGCACCTTTATCGGATGAAACGCTCGGCGTCGCCCCCGGATACCCGAACGTAGTGCTCGTCTGCGCCACCGGCGTGGTCAACAGCTTCGCATCCTTAAATTGAAATTCGAGAATCGGCTGCCCCACCGGCCCAAAATAAAGCCGCCCATTAGAGAACGCCGGCATCGACCAAATCCCTCCCGGCAACGCTCCCGCCAGCTCCTGATAAATTGTGTCATTATTGTTCGGGTTGAACTTTCCCATCGAGTTGCGATTCACTACATAAAGATTGGAATCTTTCCCCGCGCCCGCCGCCAGGTCCCACGTTGTGCCCGAAGAATCCTTCATCGCAGGTAGCAATATCGCTCCCCCCGAGCCCAGGTCCACGTCGCCATCGCTCTCCTGCACCCCGTTGTACATCTCAAAATAGTCTGCCACCGCCAGCCCGCCCTTAGCCGTCAGCCGGATAAAAGCATTCCCGTAGTCCCCGCTGCTCGGAAAGCCGCTGGAATTCAAACTCGTGTCAAAGACCCCGTTGGCATCGAGAAAAAAGATGTTGCCCAGATTGTCCGCCGTCAGTCCCGCACCCGCGCCCCAAATCGCGCCCTCGTTCCCATTCGGCGTCACATTGATCACCGTCTTCTGCTCCAGCGTCGTCGCGTTATATCCCATCACCCAGCCCGTATACGGACGGATGTCGCAATGCGATGCCCACGTCAGATAAATCATATTGCCCACCTGCAGCAGCCCCGACCGCTCCTTATATTGTCCCGGCTCGAACATCACATACCCACCGGAACTGCTGTCGCCATCTCCCGGATACTTCGCCGCAATCGTGACTGGCCCGTTGTACATCTCGCTGCCCGTCGTCGCATCCAGAGCGTGCAGCCGCTGGAAGTAGTCTCCCGTAGTCGTATTCTTCGACATGGCCACCGTATAGATCACCCCATTCGATCCCGCCGGCCGGCTGATCACGGGCGTCGACGTAATCCCAATCACCGGCTCAACCTGGCTGCATCCCCGATCGTCCGACGGCGTCTCGCCCGCTCCCAGCGTACTGATGTGCCAAATCTGCGCCCCCGTGTCCGCATCGAACGCGTACACCGAATCATTCTCCGTGACCACAATAAGAAGGTTATGCGTCCCACTGCCCTGAATCGGCACCGCCGACAAGTACAACGGCTCCCCGTCGACCAGCCCATCTACCGTCAACTCAAACAGCTTGCCGAATGTTGTGGAATTCACGTTGCTGAGGTTAAGCGTCGTCTCCGACGAATTTAGCCCCGTACGCGCATTATTGTTATGGTAGGTAAGAACGTTCTGGGAAAATGCGCCAGGCATTCCGCCGGCAAGAACGCACGCCACAAAAAAGGCAACCAAGGCGAAGCGAACCATAGAAACTTTGGGGGATGTCACGATGAACCTCCTTGCAGGACTTTCTTCGGTGCAGATCTGGGTTGAAGCTGATTACCCGACGTTGTGGCTGGCAAAAGTTAGTTGCAAATTCGGCCGTCGACGGAGGGGCGAGAGATGTAATATTTCTTGCAGTTTCCATTACCCACGCGGGCGCTTTTATTGCACCCGATTATTGCAAACGATTATTGCAAACTTTGCGCGGATTGCAAAAACTCGCCGGTACATGCTGCCACCTTCTGAAGGGACGACTCGCCCGATGTCCGAATTCGGCAAACTCTTAGTGCTTTTCGGCGTCATCCTGCTAGCCGCCGGCCTCGTTCTCATCCTGCTCGGCCGCACCCACCTCCCCATCGGCCGCCTGCCCGGCGACTTCCTCTATCGCGGCAAAAACACTACGGTATATTTTCCCCTGGCCACCTCGCTCCTGTTAAGCGTAGTGCTGTCTCTCGTGCTCTACCTGATCAATCGCTTCAAGCGATAACGTCCAGCACGCATAGCCGCGGAGCCCCTAGCCGTAGAGCCCCATTGTCATCCCGAGCGAAGCCAGGGACCCTGGTTTCCGCCCGCACCCAAAACGCTCTTTGGTGGCGCACACAACTTTCAGCGCTGCGATAAGCGTTCCGCCCGCGACCCGGCCTTCAGCCCCCGACGCACCAATGCTACAATCCCCCGCATGAAACATTACCTCTTAATCTGCCTCGCCCTGTTCGCCCTGCAAGCCGCCGCTCCCGAAGTCGAAATCACCGCCGAGCCTCACCACCACCTCACCCTCGAAAATAAATCCGTCCGCGTCTTCAACGTCGAGGTCCCTCCCCACTCCGAAACTCTCATGCACTGGCACCGCCACGACTACATCTACGTCACCCTCGGCCCCACCGAAGTCATCAACGCCGTCAAAGACAAGCCTCCCGTCACCGTCAAGCTTCAGGACGGCGAAACCCGCTTCTCCCCCGCCACCTTCGCCCACATCGCCCGCAACCCCACCGACCAACCCTTCCGCAACGTCACCATCGAGATCCTCGACGACCAATCCCTCCGCAACTCCCCCAGCCCCTGGGATCCCAAAAAAGACGAAGACCGCGCCCTCGAAACCTTCCCCGGCGGCACCCAGCAAATCCTCTTCGTCAAAGACGCCATCCGCGTCTCCGAATTCGAACTCCAACCCGGCGCCGTCGTCCCCCTGTACCACCACACCGGCCCGCACCTCCTAGTCGCCGTCTGCGATCTCGACCTCCGCAGCGACGTCCAAGGCCAAGGCCCCATGCCCGGACACTTCAAATCCGGCGACTCCAAATGGCTCCCCGGCAACTACTCCCACACCATCACCAACACCGGCCACCAGCCCGCCAAATTCGTAACCCTGGAATTCCCGTAGTCGTTTGAACTTGTTTTGTGACAAGGCATGTGGAGAAAGCACAAACCAAAAGCCACGGACCAGCGAAGATTTGTCATCCTGAGGAGCGGAGTCGTCCGCGAAGCGGAGGACTCCCGACGAAGGACCTATGGAACATCTGCCAATAGTCCCGATGCCCCCGTCATGCAGAGCGAAGTGAGATCGTCCAAAGACGATCCCACGCAGTCGAAGCATCCCTACCCCCGCCAGACTCCGGTTGCCCCACGTCTCGCGCACTTTGCGAGACGTGGGATTCCACAGTCCCCTCCCGTTAGGTAAGCACCCTCTGTATCGCATCACTTCAGCCATCCCCGCCACCCCGCTCTGGATGTAAACTTACCCACCAGAGATGTCCCTAGCCCTCAAGCCGACCCACGCCGCGGTCAAGAACTACTACGCCGCCCTCAACCGAGTCGGACAACTTCACTTCAGCAACGAAGCCCAAGTCAGCGACGCCTTCGCCAAACTCCTCGCCGATTGCGGAAGAAAGCTCCATCTCACTTTCATTCCCCAATTCCCCATCCAGCGCGCCAAAACCCGCGTCATCGTCGATGGAGCCCTACTCGACGCCTTCCACCTGGCTCACGGCTATTGGGAAGCCAAAGACGAAAAAGACGACCTCGACCGCGAAATCAAAGCCAAACTCGACAAGGGCTACCCCCGCGACAACATCATCTTCCAGGCTCCCGAGCGCGCCGTCCTCTACCAGGCCGGAGCCCGCGTCGCCGACGAAGACATCTCCAAGCCCGACTACCTGGCCCAGCTAGTCAACCATTTCTTCGACTACAAAGCCCCTCACATCGAGGAGTGGGAACAGGCCGTCAGCGAGTTTTCCGACCGCATCCCCGAACTCGCCGAGGCCGTAAAGAAAATCATCGACGCCGAGCGCAAGCACAGTCCCGCCTTCGTTCGCAGCTTCGAAGACTTCTACGCTCTCTGCCGTCAGGCCATCAATCCCAATCTCTCCGAAGAAGCCGTCGAGCGCATGTTGATCCAGCACCTGCTGACGGAACGCATCTTCGAGAGAATCTTCGATAACTCAGATTTCACAAACCGCAACGTCGTCGCCGTCGAAATTGAAAAGGTCATCGTCCAACTGACCAAACGCGCTTTCAATCGCAACGAATTCCTTCGCCCGCTCGACCGCTTTTATAAAGCAATCGAAGTCAGCGCCGAAAACACGACCGGCTTCTCCGAGAAACAAGCGTTTCTCAATAAAGTTTACGAGCGCTTCTTCCAGGGCTACTCGCCTAAAGAAGCCGACACCCACGGCATCGTCTACACTCCTCAGCCCATCGTCAATTTCATGGTGCGCAGCGTCGAAGAGATTCTCCAAAAAGAATTCGGCCGCTCTCTCGGCGACAAAGGCGTCCACATTCTTGATCCCTTCGTCGGAACCGGTAACTTCATCGTCCGTATCATGCAGGAGATCAAAGCCACCGACCTGCAATACAAGTACGAAAACGAACTGCACTGCAACGAAGTCATGCTCCTGCCCTATTACATCGCCAGCATGAACATCGAACACGCCTACTTCGACCGCACCGGCGAGTACAAGACATTTCCCGGAATCTGCTTGGTGGATACATTCGAGTTGGCGGAATCCGGGCAGGGATCGTTCGGCTTCATGACCGCCGAAAACGCCGAGCGCGTAAAGCGCCAGAAGGAGTCACCAATTTTCGTGATCATCGGCAACCCGCCATACAACGCGTGGCAGGTCAACGAAAACGACAACAACAAGAATCGGACCTATCCAGTAGTCGACGGCCGAGTTGCGGATACATACGCGGCAGGCTCATCGGCGACCAACAAAAATGCGTTGTCCGACATGTACGTAAAGGCGTTTCGTTGGGCAAGCGATCGGATCGGCGATGAAGGCGTAGTCGCGCTCATCACCAACAATGGGTTCCTGGATGGTCTCGCATTCGACGGTATGAGGCGTGACCTTGCGGCGACATTCTCCGCCATTTACCACCTCGACCTAAAAGGCAATGCGCGAACTTCCGGAGTAAGACGACAGCAAGAGGGTGGAAATATCTTTGAAAATGCGATCCGGGTGGGCGTCGGGATCACCCTTCTTGTAAAGGGGCAAATCCAGCCTGCGTCCGACCCCACGGTCCACCTGTCCTCGGTGGACGACTTCCTGACGCTTGGCGCCAAACAGCAGTTTCTGTCCAACCACGAGGATATTGGAAAAATCGCTTGGCGGAAGCTCCAACCGGACGCAAGCGCTATTTGGCTGACCGAAGGTATCCAGAAAGACTACGGAGAACTCTTGCCGCTTGGGGCTGAAGACCCTAGCCAGAGGTCCGTGTTCAACACGTTCTCAAATGGCTTGAAAACCAACCGCGACGTCTGGACCTACAACTTCGACCGAACCCAACTGACCACTAATGTAAGAAGCGCAATAGAGTTCTACAACCTTGAGGTCGACAGGTGGAAACGCTCTGGACAGAACATTGAGTCCATAGACGACTTCGTCCGTTACGACGAATCCCGCATTAGCTGGAGCCGCGATCTAAAGCAAGACCTGGGCCGAGGACGCTTCGCGGAGTTCGACGACGGCAAGATTCGGCGAACGCTCTACCGGCCTTACGTCGCTACGAACGTGTTCTTCGACCGGATTCTCGACGAAGAGGTCTACAGCCTTGAGCTTTTGTTTCCCGTCAGCCCCACCGACAATAAAGTCATCTGCATCACTGCACCGGGATCTGAGAAACCGTTCCTCGCCCTCTCGGCCTTTACGTTGGTCGACTTTCACCTTGTAGGAGCGGGATCAGGCACCCAGTGTTTCCCGTTCTACACCTACGCCGAAGACGGCTCACACCGCCGCGAGAACATCACCGACTGGGCCCTCGAACAATTCCGCGCCCACTACCACGACCCCTCCATCACCAAGTGGGACATCTTCGACTACATCTACGCCGTTCTGCACCACCCCGAGTACCGCGAGCGCTACGCCGCCAACCTCCGCCGCGACCTCCCCCGCGTCCCCTTCGTGGGCATCGACGAGACGCCGCAAGCGGCAAACTCCAGTCCCGTAGGGACGGCAGATAATAGCCCCGGACGTAAGTCCGGGGTAAACGAAAAAAAAGAAACCAACTCCACTCTGCCGAAGGCCGTTGCCGGAGAGCGAAGCTCGCAGGCAACTGGAGCCGCCACGGACCAACGCCGCTACAAGAAGTTGTCCAGCGAGGAAAAAAACGCTGTGTTGTCCGAGATCAAGAGAATGCAAGACGCGGGAGAACTGATCCCAATAAGGCTGCGGTACTTCCGTGCACTCGTGGCCGCCGGCCAGCGTCTAGCCGAAATCCACGTCAACTACGAACAACAACCCGAATACAAGCTCACGAAAGTAGAGAAGAAAGGCGAGAAACTCGACTACCGCGTCACAAAAATGAAGCTGGGCAAGGACAAAACCACGCTCATCTACAACCAATTCCTGACCCTAAGCGGCATCCCCAAAGAAACCTACGACTACCGCCTCGGCAATCGCTCCGCCCTCGAATGGATCATCGACCAATATCAGGTCTCAACCGACAAGCGCAGCGGCATCACCAACGACCCCAATCGCGCCGACGATCCACAATACATCCTCCGCCTCATCGGCCAAGTAATCACCGTCAGCCTGGAAACAGTGGAGATCGTCAAATCACTTCCGCCCCTCGGCCTGCCAGAATAAGATGCACCCCGCCCGCATCGCCGAACTCCTCCAGCCTTTCCTATTCCCCGTCTCAAACCCTTGTCATTCCGAACAGGGCCAAAGGCCCGGTGAGGCTTGCCCTGAGCGGAGTCGAAGGGAATCTGCTGTTTTGTCGCAAGCCCAACTCCAACATATATCGACGTACATCGATATACTCCTCCGCTGGAACGCCCGCATCAACCTCACCGCCATCCGCGATCCAGAAGAAATAGTCACCCGCCACTTCGGCGAATCCCTCTTCGCCGCCCGCCATCTGTTCCCCCGTTCTGCCTCCGCGTCCTCGGCGTCCTCTGCGGTGAAAGCTTTCGACGTTGACGCTGCCGAAGCCCGAGTAGCCGACCTCGGCTCTGGTGCCGGCTTCCCAGGCATCCCGATCAAACTCTGGGCCCCCAACATCGCCCTCACACTGATCGAGTCGAATCAAAAGAAAGCCATCTTCCTCCGTGAAGTCGCCCGCGCCCTTACATTGACGGACATCGATATACAAAACGCCCGCGCCCAAGCCATCACCCAAACCTTCGACGTAGTCACCCTCCGCGCCGTCGAGCGCTTCGCCGAAATCCTCCCGCTAGCCGCCCGTCTCCTGGCCCCCACCGCCCGCCTGGCCCTCCTCATAGGTTCCTCCCAACTAAACGACGCCCGTTCCGCCAGCCCAGCCCTCTCTTGGCAGGATCCAATCCCCGTCCCGGAGTCCAAATCCCGCCTCCTCCTGATCGGCACCTTGGACCAAGGAAAGTAACTAAGTGGGAAACAACTGTAATTTTACTGTAACAAATCCATTAAAATACGGTGCTTTAACCGCCAAAGTGGATTTGTCTCAAAATGATACGCAATAACCAGTATACGCCGAGCTGCACGTCCACATCAGCCCCAATGTTCCAACCGGAACATTAAGCAATATGTTCCAGCTGGAACACCAATGCTTACACCGTGCTTAAGCCCTAGTGTTCCGACCGGAACACTGGCCACAATTCCACTCGCGGAACCTGAAGGCCCTATTTTTGGGGAGATCGTTCCCAATGTTCCAACCGGAACATTTCTTCGCTCTGCCCCTGCGCAATCCAAACTAATGTTCCAACCGGAACATTGCCCGTGGTTTTGCACAAGCATGTCTCGTAATGCACAACATCTGACCTTGCATTCGTAACGCAAACCACATTATGCTGCCAGAGACTCTGGCTCCTCGACAATTTATGGGACGCGTCATTGCTGTTGCCAATCAGAAGGGCGGCGTGGGTAAGACTACGACTGCCATCAACCTAGCCGCGTCCTTCGCGGCTGCTGAAGTCAACACTCTGCTCATCGATTGCGATCCGCAATCGAATGCCTCAAGCGGCCTTGGCCTGGTGAAAGATCCGGAACGCATCTCCACCTATCACTTGCTCATGGGCGATGCCTCCAGCGAGGAAGCCCTCGCCACTACAGAACTCGAGCAGCTCTGGATCATTCCTTCGCACAAGAATTTGATCGGCGCAAACCTCGAACTGGTAGACGCAGAGCGCCGCGAGTATCGCCTGAAGGAAGCGATCGCGCCTCTGCGTGATCGCTTCCAGTACATAGTCTTGGACTGTCCTCCAGCGCTCGATCTGTTGACGCTGAACGCGCTCGTGGCAGCCGACTCGGTTTTGATTCCCATGCAGGCGGAATATTTTGCCCTGGAAGGCATCAGCGAGCTGCTGGACACAATCGAGCGCATTCGCGTGGAGTTGAATCCGGAACTTGCAATTGAAGGCGTGGTGCTCACCATGCTGGATGAGCGCACGAACCTGGCGCAGCAAGTGATCGCAGAGCTGAAGAAATTCTTTGGGGAGAAGCTGTGCGCCACGACTGTGCCGCGGAACATTCGGCTGGCGGAGGCGCCGAGCCATGGGAAGCCGGCGCTGGTGTACGATCCGCGATCGAAGGGGGCGGAGAGTTATATACGGCTGGCGAAGGAGCTGCTGGGGCGGCATATGGCGGCGGTGGTGGATGCGGACGCGGCGAAGAGCGCGTGAAGTATATTGATGTGTGTCGATATATACATTGACATACATCAATATATAGGAGTGGCGGGTAGGCGAAGGCTACGGGGATCTTCGATCTGGAATGCTTGCGCGCTGGGGTGAGGGCGCAAGATCAGGAGCTTTAACACAGGGGTTCACAGGGTAGGACGAGGGCAAAGACTGATGACTACGACGGTGGCGGCGGAGAAGAAGGACGAGAAGGTGGAGAAGCGGAAGGCTTTGGGGCGGGGGCTGGCGTCGTTGTTGCCGGGGCCGCGGGTGGTGGTGAGTACCGAGGCGCGGGTACCGAGTGGTGGCGCGGGCGGCGCAGGTGGTGGCATTCACAGCAGTGGTGATGCGGGGGAAACCAAGGTCCCTCGCTTTGCTCGGGATGACATGAGCTCGGAGGAGGCGGCTGCGGCGGCTTCGCGGGCGGGGGCGCCCGCGCCACACGAGGCCTCGGTTGGGGACGAGACTGCTGAAGTCATTACCATTCAGGCGCAGGCGATGACGCATCACCAGATGGTGACGGCGCTGGCGGTGGAGTTGATCGAGAAGAATCCTTACCAGACGCGGTATGTGTTTGACGAAGAGATGTTGCGGGAGCTGGCTGATTCGATCAAGGAAAACGGAGTGGTACAGCCGGTGGTGGTGCGTCCGGGGGAAGAGGAGGGACGATTCATCCTGGTGCTGGGGGAGCGGCGGCTGCGGGCGTCGAAGATGGCGGGGAAGCGGACGATCCCGGCGATTGTGAGAAAGCTTTCGCCGCAGCAGGCGGCGGAGATGACGGTGCTGGAGAATCTGCAGCGAGAGGATTTGAATCCGCTGGAACAGGCGGAAGCGTTTCGGGTATTGAGCAAGGAATTTCAGCTGACGCAGGCGCAGATTGCGGACCGGATTGGAGTGTCGCGGGAGACGGTGGCGAATTACATGCGGCTGTTGCGGCTGCCGCAGGAGGTGATGGGATATCTGCTGGAGGGGCGGCTGACTTTCAGCGATTGCCGAGAGATTTTGGCGTTGGAGAAAGAAGATCACATCGTCGAAGTGGCGAAAGAAGTGGTGACGAAAAAGCTGAAGTGGGATGACATTGAAGACCGGGTGGCGCGGCTGAATGGGTTTTTGCCGATGCTGCCGGGGCAGACGATGCCGGGAGAAGCGCCGCTGAAAAAAAGTAGAACGGCGCGGTGGATGGATCCGAATGTGCGGGCGGCGCAGCTGGCGATGGAACGTATCCTGGGGATGCGGGTGAGGATTAAGGATCGGAATGGAAAGGGGAGGATTGTGATTGAGTATGCTTCCGTCGACGATTACGAGCGGGTGGTGGAGAGGCTGAAGAGTAGTGGGAATTAGTTCTCAGTTCTCAGTTCTCAGTTCTCAGTTCTCAGTTCTCAGTTCTCAGTTCTCAGTTCTCAGTTCTCAGTTCTCAGTTCTCAGTTCTCAGTTCTTAGTTCTCAGTTCTTAGTTCTCGGTTCTTAGTTCTTAGTTCTCAGTTCTCAGTTCTTAGTTCTTAGTTCTTAGTTCTCGGTTCTTAGTTCTTAGTTCTCGGTTCTTAGTTCTCGGTTCTCGGTTGGGGGTTCTCGGTTGGGAGCACTGGGGGTATTTTTTTAGTATGTTCAGATGTCACAGCCTAAGCTACCGAGCAAGTGCGACGATCAATGGATGGGCCAGTCTTATAGGGATCTGATTGCATGGCGCAAGGGGATGGATTTGGTGACGGAGATTTATCGGGCAACCCAGTTGTTTCCGCGGAATGAGATGTACGGGTTGATTAGTCAACTGCGGAGAGCGGCGGTTTCGGTGCCCAGTAACATTGCTGAGGGGCAGGCGCATTTTTCTCAGAAGGAGTTTCATAGGTTCTTAAGCCATGCGCGGGGGTCATTGGTTGAGATTGAGACACAGTTGATGATCGCGGAGAGTCTTGGCTATTTGCCCAATCAGCAATGTAATACTCTGCTGAAAAAGACGGCGGAGTTGGGACGTATTTTGAATGGGCTGATTGCGTCGACTCGGTCCGCGGCGTAAGTGGCTGGTTCTCGAGGAGTGGGATAGCGGCGTAATTTGAGTTATTGAGCCGAAGCTTTCGCTGGAGTTGAGTTCCAAGCCTTTGAAGAAATGACATATACCGCTCCGCTAAATTCAACTCTTCGTGTAAGAACTGCACCGGCGTGCCTGGAAACCATCCTTGTAGAGATATTTCAATATCTCCAAGAGTCATCCACGGGCGAGGAGCAGTTGAGTCTTGCATGCCCCGTGTGCAAAGTTCCCTTTCTGTTTGATTATCGCCGACCTTCAGAGAAACCTGTGAACATGATCAGATTACCTCGTGCTTAGAGCATAGATCATGACGGTTTGCCATCGAAGCCGATGCGACCCAAACAACTTCTGCCCTCTGATAACGCCAATTGCAATTCAACCGCATCAGCCAGTAGCCAACTCGCCGGCTTGGCAAGCGGTTTGACAGTCTCAGTTGGGCTTTTTGTGTGGAGCGGAAGGGGGATCAAAGTGGTAAGAGTGGGATCGCGCGGGTGGTTTCGGACGGGCTAGCGGCGCGGGGAACTCAGAAGCGTGCTCGGGAAATGGGATCGGAGGATGAAATACGCTGGGGTCAGCTAACTTGATTCGTGGATTGCATGGGTTTATTCCGCACTGGGGCTGAAGCCCGAAGTTCATTTGGGGGGTACAACGCGGCGCTGAATGGCCCACGAGTTCTGCAATGCACGAGAATCGGCGGTCAGGAATCGAGATAGTAATTGGTGGAATGAACGGCGGCAATTTACGAATTATGCTGGGGCGGGGTGGGTGGATTCTTGGCGAAGGGTGGGAGATGGCGTGACTGAAAGCGAGAAGAGTCTGGGAATGGTGGCGGGGCAGTTGATGAATGGGGAGGAAGTGGCGGTGGAGGGTCAGAGGATTGCGGTGAAGCGGGTGGGGAGGGGGCGGTTGAGGATGGTGGGGTTTCGGATGGATGGGCGGGGGTTGGAGGCGATTGAGCAGAATCCGGAGAAGGCGAGCCGGTGGGGAAAGCTGGCGCGGGATGGGCATCAGGTGGTGCAGTTTCGGGATGTGGAGGGGCATCGGTATGTGGCGGTGGCGGTGGATGGAGTGGTGCGGGAGTATGGGAAGTAGTTTGGAGGGTGAGTACCTAGTAGCGAGTACCGAGTACCGGGCGGGAGCAAAAGCTGAACGGGCGGGTCGGCCGTTGCCACATCGGTAATGTTCGTCCATCGCGAGGCAAACCTTGTGAATCTGACGCCGACTGACGTCCGACGGAACCTCTCTGAGGTCGGATGAGGACTGGTTACAGGGATCCTTCGACTACACAAGTGCTTGCGCTCGGCGCGCAAGCACTTGTTCCGCTCTGGATGACAGAGCATCAGTGGGAAGTAGTTTGGGGGAGGCAGCAGGAAAGTCAAAACCTGAACGGGCGGGTCGCCCGTTCCCACACAAGATTATTTGGCGAAGAAGTAGTCGAAGGATTTTACGGCGGTGAATTCGTCGTCTTTGATGTCGAAGACGGTGTAGAGCTTGGTGACGTGGAGGACGTCGTGGACTTTTTTGGTGAGGGCGAGGAGTTTGAGTTCGCCGCCGGCGTTGCGGACGGCGGTGAAGCTGCTGACCAGTTCGCCGACGCCGGAGGAGTCAATGTAGTCGACGTGGGCGAGGTTGAGGACGATTTTCTTTTTGTCGGCGGCGATGAGTTGGCGGACGGTGTCGCGGAGCAGGCCGGTTTCGTCGCCGAGAGTGATGCGTCCGTTGATGTCGACGATGGTGACGTGGCTGACTTCGCGAGTGGTGATGTGCATGGGAATTCGGGCTTCGGGGGGAATGGTAGTGGGGATGGCGGGGTTAGTCAATGGGGGGATTCAGGGTGGTGTCTGAGCTTTTAGAATCTTAAACACGGAGGACACTGAGGAACACAGGGGCACACACAGAAAATCTCGACATTGTGGCGGTTGGGCTAGAGGGAGGGGTAGTCGCGGATTTCCTGGATGGGGGAAGTGATGATGGGGGTGGCGTATTCGGGATGGCGGAATTCCAGGTGCATGCCGCGGCCGACGTATTGAAGTTTGAGCATGGAGCCTCCCCAGCTGGAGCCGGCGATGGCGACGTGGACGGGGCTGGGGCAGAATTCGGGATGGCCGGAGAGCAGAGCTTCGCTGCCGCCGAGGAGAACGGCGATGTAGCGGTGATGAAGAGTTTGGATTTCGAGGATGGTGGAGGGTGGAAGATCGTTGAGGAAGACGCCGCCTTCGATTTCGGATTGAATGATGGCGTGGTTAACGTCGTCGGCAAGGTTGGGGTGCGGCATGAACATAACTGGTGAAACGTTCTTAGGAGTGTACTCCAAATTCTGAGTTAGGGAGTCACAGTTGAAAGAACTTTGGAACACTGCCTCAGGATTGGATGGTGGGGGGTGGGGCGGGGTTGCGGAAAAAGTGGCGTGGGTGAGTCGGTCGAATGCGGGCGGGCTTTGCTCTGGCGGGACAGCCGAAGAGGATACGGAAAAAGTCTATTGACGGGATTAAACGTCCCTCAGCGGCTAAAGCCGGCATCGAAAACATGCCAGTTATCGCAGCGGTAAACCGCTGCGCCACCCAAAGGCAAGAGCAAAATCGAGTTTTTCCGCAGCCTCCTGGGGCGGCGGTCGCCACGAGTTGACTTAGGTCTTCAGCGGTGGAACTTAGGGGATGGTGGCGATGGAGCCTTTGGGGCCGACGAAGAGGGCACCGCCGGTGGGGTAGGGGCTGACGGCGTTGAATAGGGTGGCGGATTTTTTGGGCGGGCTGATGCGGGTGGGGTCGGCGGGCGGACGGAAATCGTAGATAAATTTTGGACCGGCAATGAAGAGGCGGAGGTTGGCCTGGTTGTCGTCCAAATGGATGCTGGCGGGAGTTAGCGGGCGGCGATCATAAGCGACGGCGGAGTAATAGGATTGCGGGAAGATTTGAGAGAGCGTCCAGGTTTTGCCGGCGTCGTTGGTGAAGGCGAGGTTGGGGCCGTCCTGGTCGGGAAGTTTGTAGTCGCCGCCGGCGATGACGCCGTGAGTGGCATCGCGGAAGGCGATGGAGAAGATTCCGGCGGAATCGGGGCCGTGAGTGAGGGGAGTGTCGAAGACTTGCCAGGTGCGGCCGCGGTCGGAGGAGTGGAAGACGCGGGCGGCGCGGCCGCCGGTGGCGAACCAGATGTTGGGGTCGGGGACCGCAGGGGCTGAAGCCCCATTATTTTTTCCCAGCTCTCGCGGCGCTGAAGCGCCGCTCTTCGACGGTTGTGCCGTGTCAGCAGCCTTGGTCGCGTTGGGGAAACCAAGGTCCCTCGTTGCGCTCGGGATGACAAGCTTTGGGAGGATGGCGATGCAGGAATTGCTGGCGGCGAAGGCGGCTTCGGCTTCGAGGGCGGGCGGAAGTTGAGCGGGCGGAATCGGGGTCCATGTTTGGCCGTCGTTTGTCATCAGGAGTTCGAATTTCAGTTTTCCGGTTTCGTCGGGGATGGGGTCGCCGAGGATGATGCCGTGAGTGCGATCCCAGAAGGCGATGGAGTCGAAGAAGGATTTGGGATTGGTGGCGGTGAATTGGAGTTGCCAGTGCCGGCCGGCGTCGGAGGTGTGGTAGATGCGGGACTGGTCGCCGGGACCGGCGGACATGAGGAAAGCTTCGTCGGCGGAGAAGGCGACGATGCCGCGGAAATCGAGAGTGGCGGCGTTGGGGACTTTGGCGGGGAGCCAGGTGCGTCCGGCGTCGGTGGTGCGGAGGTAGGTGCCGTGGGTGCCGGAGGCCCATGCGATATTTTGCGAGACGGCGCTGACGCCACGGAGATTCTCGGTGGTGTTGGAGGATTGAGTTTGGCGGGAGAGTTGGGCTAGGGCGGTGGTGGCGAGGAGAATGATGAGGAGGAATCGCATGCGGGAATTGTCGCAGAAAAAATGAACCGGATGCTGACATTCGACGCGGCAGGTAGTGGGCTAAGTTGGCGAACCACGCCGCTGCCGCAGCCCTCAATTATTTCGCCTACAATTTCATCAAGATTCATCGTACACTTCGCACGTCTCCAGCAGTGGCCGCTGGCGTGACAGATCGGCTGTGGAGCGTGGAGGATTTGGTAGCCTTCTGGGAAGCCTACGAGCAACGGAGGGCGGAAAGAGCGGCGTAATGTTTGAGGGCTTGTACCAACCTATGCATCTGCTGGTCATCGCATTTGTGATCTTCGGCGTTATTCTCCCATTTTGGCAGATTTTCAAAAAGGCGGGTTTCAGTCCTTGGCTATCTTTCTTGATGCTGATTCCCCTAGCTAATCTGTGCGCCCTCTATTACCTTGCTTTCGCAAGATGGCCGGGAAATTCAAAGTAGCCCACTGCCGACGCGGCAGGAAATTTGTATAGCGCGAGCTACGGTGGCGGGGTGATGCTGCGATCGCTGGTTCCAGGTATGGGGCACGCGGGGAAAAACGGATCGCTTTGGGGATTCCGGGAGCGGTACGTCGACTCGCCTCTTACTCCGTACTAACGATGGCACTCCACGACCATGAATTCAGTCCAGGTTTTCGCGTCGTCGGACTTTTCGCCGCGCCAGGTGAAATGCGACTGGGAAATATTTGTATAGGTGGCGCGAGTAAAGGGCCACTGGGCGCCAGCTCTGACTTAAAGACATAGGTGACGGACTGGCCGTCGAAGCGGGCGCCGCCGAACAGCTCCGGGGTGAGGTCCGTCCATGTTCCGTCGAGAGCGTTTAGCCACTTGATGTTCCAAACCTGCCGGGCAGAGTCGTAGACGCGAAAATTCATGCCGAGCACGATCAGTTCTCCGGACGAGCCAATCATCCTGTATTCGTCGGCGATGGCATAGCCATCAAGGATGTAGTGACCGAACCAGGTTCCGTGAAACTGCCTGCCACTCGCCGTTGGCCGATTTGAACTTGGCGTCGAAGCGCCATTGGCCAATGAGGAAAGCAAATCGAGAGAGCTCTGCAGGCGCATTGGGGTTGGGCTGGTCGAGTCTTGGTTCGTGCGGCGTCATGGGATGATCCTCCGTGGTGGCTACTGCTGGGAGCTTGGGTGCAATCAGCAGTGATAATGCCGTAAGGAGCATACTGCGGCGTGCTGGTCCCCAGCCAGCTTGTACATCCACGCCGTCTTCGCTCCGCGTAGTCATACTCCTTTTATTCGATGTCCAGGAGGTTTCGGAAAGCGTACCTCAGGCGCTGAAGCGCAGACACATTTTCAACGACTTAATGGCACGACTGAAGAGGCTGCGGAAAAAGTCTATTGACGGGATCGAACGTCCCTCAGCGGCTAAAGCCGGCGTTGAGAACATGGCAGTTATCGCAGCGGTAAACCGCTGCGCCACCCAAAAGCAAGAGCAAAATCGAGTCTTTCCGCGGCCTCTGAAGCCGTGCCCTTCCCGGTCAAAGTCAAGGTCAAACATCAGAATCAAAGTCAAGGTCAAAGGCGTCGGACAGGAGTGTCCGGCCCACATGGGCAAAGTCAAAGTCGGAAGCGAAATAAGCATTTCTTCGCTAGTGGGCGATGAAGGGGGCGAAAGAGGCGCTCTTTCCGAAATAGATGCGGAGGGTGCACTTCTCACCGACGTGGGCGAAGGCTACTTCCAAGTCATTCGAGGGTTCGCTTATCTGATCGGTTTCCATGAGTGCGCGGGCGATGTCCTGCTTTTCGTCGTAGGCGGCGCCGGCAGTGACGTTTTTATTGACGGCGAGGGTCCACTTCTCTTTAGCGGGGATGGGATAAACCGTGTAGGCGCCGATGGGGATGGTTACGCCGCCGAAGCTGAGTGGGGCTTCGGTGAAGAGAGTCATGGGAGCGCCGCCTGGGGTAAAGGGTTTGCCATTGGGAAGCTTGTCGTTTTTCGCGGAGATGGCATTGTAACGGATGTAGACCTGGCGTCCGTCGTCGAGATAACAACTAGCGGTGGAGGAAGGTTGGTTGGGCTGCTGCGCGGAGCAGACGGAAGCGAGCAGGAATAGAACAGGGACGACGAAGTGCGAGCGAAGCATGGCAGAATCCCTCTGGGCCAAGAGTGTAGCGCTGAATGGGGCTGGAGGGGAAGGGAGAAAAAGTGGGCAGTGGCTAGTGGGCGGTGGGCAGTGAGATCGGGTTCTCCAGTCACTGGGCACTGGGCACTGACCACTGTTTTCCAATCGTTGCTGGTCTTCGGTGACGTTCTCAGGGGGCGGGGCGATTGCTACTGTGGCTTTGCCGGTATGGAGGTGCTTGTACCGAGCAAGGATGGGTGCAATGGCGAAAGCGGCGAAGCTGAGGATTCTGTATGGGGAGGGGGATGCGGAGGAGCAGGTGGCTCCGGCGGCGGCGTTGGAGAAGGCTGGGCACACGGTGCAGCAGGCCGTAGGGCGCAAGGCTGTGGTGGAGGCGCTGCAAAAGGGCACGTTCGACCTGGTGGTACTGGGTCCGAGCCTGACGCGGAATGACCGGCATCATCTGCCTTACATGGTGAAGAAGGCGCAGGCGGAGACTCCGGTGCTGGTGATGCACGCGGATGGGAGCCGGCATCCGTATGTGGATGCGTGCACGGATACGGGGGCGAGCATGGAGAATGTGCTGGCACGGATTGAAGGGATGCAGATTGCTGGGTTGATGAGTGCGGCGGCGGTGGCGGGGCGGTAGGAGGGGTGACCAGTTTCTAGTTTCTAGTTCTCAGTTCTCAGTTCTCAGTTCTCAGTTCTCAGTTCTCAGTTCTCGGTTTTCGGGATGGGCGGCCTTTGCGGGCCGCTTTTCTTTTTTTGGGGCGGAAGATTTTATGCACAGGGTGGTGAGTGTGAATCCGGGTGAGTACGAATCTGGCGAGTTAATGGGTGGGAGAGAATTGGTGGAGTGCTTTCGGGGTTGTGCCAGGTGAGGCGGCGAATGGGTGAAAGTGGAACTTCTCTGCGAAGCAAGGTGTGGAGACGAGCGCGAATCGAGTTGGTAACAGTGGAATGTTGCGCGGGTTCTGTGGATATGCTGTGAATGGGAAACAAGCAGGCGGGTGCTGCTAGCGGGCAGAAAGTGGCGCGAATGTGCGTTTCGGGCGGGGGCTCTCCGAATCAATCTGGTGTAAGAAACTTTTCGCGTAAGAAACTTAGAGAAGCGGAGCGGGGTGGGGGCACATCCAAGGTTGGGGAAGGCTGCGGAGCTTGGCTCCGCGGACAGCCCCTTCGGCTACGCTCAGGGCAGGCTAGGGGGCTGTCCACGCGTGATTCTTGCTGGTTCGAAATCTTTAGGAGGATTCGATGGGATTGAGTGAAGGGTTGTTGGCGGAATTTGATCAGGAGATGGCGAGCACGCGGAAGACGCTGGAGCGGATTCCGGAAAACAAGTTGACGTGGAAGCCGCATGAGAAATCGATGGGACTGGGGCGGCTGGCGGGGCATTTGGCGGAGTTGCCGGGATTTGGGCTGAAGATGATCGAGGTGGAATCGTTCAACTTTGCGAACCGGCCGGCGGGGCAGAAGCCAACGGTGGCGGAGTCGCAGAAACATGTGGTGGAACTCTTCGATAAGAATGTGGCGGCGTTGCGGGCAGCGATTGCCGGCGTGAGCGATGCGGACTTGGCGAAGAACTGGACGCTGGCGGCGGGCGATAAGAAAATTTATGACGGTCCGAGGATTGGGGCGCTGCGGCGGATGCTGATGAATCATATGATCCATCATCGGGCGCAGCTGGGGGTTTATCTAAGGCTGAATGGGGTGCCGGTGCCGTCGGTGTATGGACCGTCGGCGGATGAGGGGCTGTCGTAGGCAAGGTTGGCGAACAGGTCTCGGGCGGCCGTGGCGGGCCACTCTTTTTTTGAATCGTTTTTTTGAATCGTTCTTTGGATCCTGGACGTACCTCAGGGGCTGAAGCCCCTGGGTCAAGACGGGGGCTCATATCGCAGCACTGGAAGCGCTGCGCCACCCAAAACCAGCGGCGGCTTTAAGCGGCGCGGCCCAGGACGGGTTGGGTGCAATGGGCGCAGCGGCGGGCGTCGATGGGAATTTCGCTGAGGCATTCGGGACATTTTTTGGTGGTGGGATCGGGGGGCTTTTCGCCCTTGTTCATGCGGGCGACAAGCGCGTTCACGGGAGTGACTACGAAAAAGTAAATGGCGGTGGCGATCAGGAAGAACGAGATGCAGGCGTTGATGAACTCGCCAATCGGGAACGGAACGCTGTTAATGGTAAATGCGAGACTGGAAAAATCGCCGTGTTTGCCGACGAGCGCTCCGATTAGAGGCGTTAGTAAGTCCTTGGTGAGAGCCGCGACCACGCCGCCGAAGGCAGCGCCGATGACCACGCCGACCGCCATGTCCACGACATTGCCGCGCAGGATGAATTTCTTGAAACCGTCGAGCATGGGTTTTCTCCGAGCCTGAATTTGGAGATAAATGTAAGTCGCGGAATTGGTTTGGTCAAGCGGTGTGGGGCCCGATGTTGAACCACATTAAAAGTGTCCCCGAGAAACCACATTAGAAGTGTCCCCTTTTAGAGTTCCTTCGGCGAGGAGGAACCGAGATTGGGGAGAACGGGATTGAGCAGGAAAGAGTTGAGTCGAGTGGAAGTGATGGGTCGGGTGAAGGCACACAGTTTGCGGTTGGGGGAAGCGGCGGAGTTGCTGGAGTTGAGTTATCGGCAGACGAAACGGGTGTGGGCACGATATCGGGCAGGAGGAGCGAAGGCGCTGCAGCATGGCAACTGCGGGCGCGTGTCGAACCGGGCGCACACGGCGAAGTTTCGGGCAGCGGTGCTGCAGCGGGTGCAAGCTCGCTATGAGGATTTCGGTGCGACGCTGGCGGCGGAGCATCTGGCGAGCGACGACGGAATGACAGTCCATGCCGAGACGTTGCGGCGGTGGCGGAAAGAGGCGGGGTGGTGGCAGCGGCAACGGCGACGGAAACCGTATCGGCAACGGCGGGAAGCGAAGGCGCACTTCGGCGAGTTGGTGCAGTTGGACGGCAGCTTTCATGAGTGGCTGGAAGAGCGCGGGCCGCGCGGTTGTCTGATGCACATGGTCGATGACGCGACGACGAAGGCGCTGGGCTGGTTCTCGGAAGAGGAAACGATCTGGGCGGCGGCGGGAGTGCTGCGGCGATGGATCGAGCGCTACGGCGTGCCGCAAGCCTTGTACACGGACTGGAAGAACGTGTACGTACGTCCGCCAAACGCCGAAGAGCGGGCGAGCGGCGAGCCGGCGGTGACGCAGTTTGGGCGGATGTGCGCGAAGCTGGGCATCCGCATCATCGCGGCTAGTTCGCCGCAAGCGAAAGGACGGGTGGAGCGAGCGCACGGCACCCATCAGGATCGGCTGGTGAAGAAACTGCGGCTGGCCGGGATCGCGAACTATGACCAGGCCAACGCGTATCTGGAGGATCGCTATCTCACCGAGCACAACCGGCGTTACGCGCATGCGGCCGTGGCCCCAGCCGATTATCACCGGCGACGGCCAACCCCGCGGCGACTGGATGAAGTCTTCTGGCTGGAGGAAGAACGCGTGGTGAGCGAGGACTGGGTGGTACGCTACCACAATCGACTCCTGCAACTGGAACGGCAAAGCCGGCACTGGGCGCCGGCCAAGAGTCGCGTGCTGGTGCGGGAAAACCAAGCCGGAGAAGTCGCGATTCACTATCGCGATCAGCGCGTGGGCTTCCGCGAGTTGAATGCCTCTACAGCGCTGGGCGAGAGAAGGGGCGCCGCCCCTTCCCCCGCGCCCCCTTCCCCGATCCTACGTCGCAGCCTTCCTCCAGCTGCCAATCATCCCTGGAGAAAGGGCTTTTCCGCCCAGACACGCGCTCTCTTTTCGGCGCAGCATGAAATCAAAATCAGGGGACATTTCTATTGTGGTTAAGACGGGGACATTTCTATTGTGGTATGACAGCGGTGTGGGGCCCGACCGCGGGAGGATTATCCGCGCTTTAGAGCCCGAAGCTGTAATCTGATTCTTTGCGGGCTTTTCTTCTTGACGACGATGTCTATCTCACCCTGGAGAGCTTCTATCGTGAGGGGTAGATCCATCTGCAACTCTGAAATTTTGCGCCGCTTGGCTCTCCCCGAGATAAGGCGTACGGGCTCAGTGCCGGCATATGGGATAGCGATTCCAAATTCCCGGTAAGCCAGCACGATTGTTCGAAAGCTCGGCATTGCGCTTGTTCTTAGGTACCGTTGGAGACCGCCTCTGTCTACGCCAAGGCGGCGGGCGAACTCTTTTTCGGTGTGCCCGTCAGCGAGCGCCCTTTCGTAGAAGGGCCTCAACCGTATTGCGAAGTCAGCTCCGAACTGTTGATCTTCATCAGTTCGCTTCATAAAGTGCTTGACTAAGTTGGGACATGAGTGCAAGATGCTTCTTAAAAAGCATGCTTCTTAAGAATCACACTACGATACGCTACGAGTCCATGAATTGTCATCTAAACTCTGTGGCGGGCGTTCGGAGGATGAAATGGCTGCGGATCAGCGGGCCCGCTTGGCGGCAGAACTCGAGTACTTCGATAAGCACAAGACAGAATGGCTCGCGCATAAGACGGGTGAATACGTAGTTATTAAGGAGGGTGGCCTACTGGGTTTTTATCCCAATTTTGAGGCTGCCTATCGTGCCGGGGCGACGCAATATGGATTAGAAACGGATTTCCTAGTCAAGCAGATACTCGAACACGAACCCGTATTTTTTGTTCTTTAGCCGTGCCGATTTACCGCGCACCAATTCGCAACGCCCGCGATCTTAAACTGCACGGTCCTCGCCTAAAAATAAAGGTCGGCCCTCCCATACTTAACCTCCCAGGGAGACGCCAGCCGGTGTCATTGATAGGTGGTGTTCCCTTAACCGAAACGGATGCCCTTATAGACACTGGCGCCCAACGGACAGTCCTATCGCCAGAGGCCGTTCGGCGGATCGGCTTGTCCAAAATCAATGAAGCAGATCTTCGAGTAGTGGGTGCGATCGTTAAGGCGGACGTTTATGTAGCTTCCTTACAATTCCCGCGGTGCGGCCTGAAGACGATTGAAGTCATCGAGGTTTCATGCTGCGAACTCCCGCACATCCTCTACCACTGCCTGCTCGGCCGAGATGTTCTGTCGCGCTGGATTTTCAATTACGACGGACCTGCGGGCACATGGCAGATTTCGGAGAATGGAACGACACCTTGGGTAGAGCCTCCCGAGGGCTTCGACCCTAGCGTCTGGGGGGAGTAAAGATGAAAGAAAGGCCCAGCTACCAATGCCGTGCCAAATGGGTCTTGCGCGAAGCACCCCTGCCGGGGACGGCCCAGTCCTCAAATCCGCATGGGCATGACGATGTAGCGGTATTTGTAGTCGTCGCCTTCGGCGGGGCGGAGTTGGCCGGCGGATTGGGAATCTTTTAGTTCGAGGCGGACTTCGGCGGTGCCGGCGGCTTTGAGGAAGTCGACCAGGTATTGGGCGTTGAAGCCGATGGTGAGGGTTTCGCCGTCGTAGGGGGCTTCGATGGAATCCTCGGACTCCCCGGCTTCGGTGGAGGATGCGGAGATTTTTACTTCGCCTTTTTCCAGTTTGAGGCGGACGGCGCGCGAGCGTTCGTCGGCGAATTGGGCGACGCGAAGGATGGCGGAGTTCAGGTCGGAGTTGTTCAGGGTGATGCTCTTGCTGTTGTCCTTGGGCAGGACGGCTTCGAAGTTGGGGAACTGGCCGGTGAGTTGGCGAGAGGTGAGCAGGCGCGAACCGATACGGAAGAAGAGAGTGGAGTCGTCTTTGGCGAACTCGACGGTATCGGCGTCGGTGGAGTCGAGCAGGGATTTTAGTTCGTCCATGGCTTTTTTGGGGACGAGAGTTTTCATCTCGCCGGAGATGCCTTCGAATTTCTCGCCGCTGCGCTCGCAGTGAGCGAGACGGTGGCCGTCGGTGGCGACCATGGTGATGGATTCCGGCTTCAGCAACATGAGAGCGCCGTTCAGCGTGTAACGCGACTCTTCACTGGAGATGGCGAAGCCGGTGCGGGCGATGAGGCCGCGCAGGACTTGGCCGGGAATTTTGACGACGCCAGCGGTGGGAAATGCGGGCAGGCTGGGGAAGTTGGATTTTGCCATGCCAACCATCTTTGTGTTGGAGCGGCCGCAGCGGATGCTAACCCAGTGGTTATCCAGCAACTTGATGGTGATGTCGGCGTCGGGCAGGAGTTTTACGTAGTCGTGGAGTTTGCGCGCGGGGATGGTGCAGGAGCCTTCCTTTTTTACTTTGGCATTGCACGAGGTGCGCAGACTGAGATCGAGGTCGGTGGCGGTGAGCGATAGTTTGCCATCGGCGGCCTCGAATAAATAATTGGACAGAATGGGAATCGTGGTCTTGCGCTCGACCACGCCTTGCGTGGCGGTTAATTCCCGCAGCAACTCGACTTTGCTGACCGTGATCTCCATGGTTCCTACCGCGACGGCGGCTTCCACCGGCATAATGATCTCCAGCGCCTCAGGGGCTAAAGCCCAAAATCTATTTCGACCTTTAGCGGCACGGCTAAAGCCGTGCCCTGATACGAATCTGCCCCAATGTAAATGCCAGGAGCCATCTCATCATAAACCGAAAGAAGTAAGGTACCGGCTCCCTCAGGGGCTAAAGCCCAAAATCTATTTCGACCTTTAGCGGCACGGCTCAAGCCGTGCCCTGATACGAATCTGCCCTTCCCGAAACTATTTATGAGACAGCTTCCAGCTTCAATTCAAAATGGGCTTGCTACTTTTAGTACTACCCTTATATCAAATACAAAACCTATTAAACCAGTAGTAACAGTAGGCGGGCCGGAGAAGTGGAAAACTTTTGCAACCGGCCTATTGTCACCGCTTTGAGGACCAGACCCTCGTGTGAGAAATCGGTCCCGAACCTGGCGGAGACCCTACGAGAAGATTTCCGCTTTCCTGGTTTCACCTGAGCGTTGCACAGTTTCCACATCCGGTTCACAGAGCGCTGAAAGGAAGACTGCGCTGCACGGTGCAAAACGTGAAAATAGTGCGTTTATCCGCCCAATTGCTCGGTTAATTTATTGAGCAACCTGTTTAAATCTTTGTCGTTCTTGCGAGCCTCTTCAATTTTCTCGACGGAGTGTAGAACGGTGGTGTGATGCTTTCCGCCGAACTGGCGTCCGATTTCCGGGAGCGACGCTTCGGTCATCTGCTTGGCCAGATACATTGCGATCTGGCGCGGGTAGACGATGGCGCGCGAATTGTCTTTGGCTTTAATTTCGACCAGGCGCAGGCCGAACTGCTCGGCGACCATCTTCTGGATGGATTCGATGGTGACCTTGCGGGCTTGCGAGTCGATGAAATTTTTCAGCACCTGCTGGGCGTATGGCAGAGTGATCTCAGCGCCGATCAGGGATGAGTGGGCGACCAGGCGGATGAGTGCGCCTTCGAGCTCGCGGACATTGGAGCGAATATTTTGCGCGACGTAGAGGGCTACGTCGGTGGGGAGGGTTACTTTTTCCTGCTCGGCTTTCTTTTGCAGGATGGCGACTTTGGTTTCGAGGTCGGGAGGCTGGATGTCGGCGATCAATCCCCACTCGAAGCGGCTGCGGAGGCGGTCTTCGATCTCGGCGAGTTCTTTGGGAGAGCGATCGCTGGCGATGACGATCTGCTTCATGGTGTCGTGCAGAGCGTTAAAAGTGTGGAAGAATTCTTCCTGAGTGCGCTCTTTGCCGGCGAGGAACTGAATGTCGTCGACGAGAAGAACGTCGACGCCGCGGAACTTGTCGCGGAAGCTGGTCATCTTGTCGTAGCGCAGCGAGTTGATCATGTCATTGGTGAACTTCTCGCTGGATACGTAGCAGATGGCGGCCTGAGGCTGACGGCGCTTGACTTCGTGTCCGATGGCCTGCATGAGATGGGTCTTGCCCATACCGACGCCGCCATAGAGAAACAGCGGGTTGTAGGCTTTGGAGGGACGCTCGGCGACGGCCTGGCAGGCGGCGTGAGCGAACTGATTGCCGGAACCGATGACGAAGGCGTCGAAGGTGTAGCGGGGATTCAGTTGGGCGGCGCCATCCCAATCGAAGCGCGCCTGCGAGGGGGCGGACGCAGCGGGCGGAGCGGAGAGACCACCGTTGTGGCGCATGGGAGTGGCGGAGGGATCGTCCTCGGGAGTGACGAATTTGACGTCGTTGAACTCGAGGCCGAGGTTGTCGATGGCTTCCTGGATGAGGTCGGCGTATTTATCGCCGGCGTGACGGAACTCGACCGTGGGCACGCGAACGAATAAAACACCGCCACTGGAGTGGCTGTAGCGGGTGGGCTTTAGCCAGGTGTCATAGGAATGCCGGTTGATTTTTTTTTCCAGCGCGTCGAGAATGCGCATCCACGGATTGGGGGAGAGTGTTGTGCTTGTCGCTGACATAATTATGAAATACCCGCCGCGGCGTCCCGGCGGCTGGCTGAGGGCGCCTGTTCAAAAACGTTATTTACCGACTTGCTGGTGGAACTCTTAGTGTACTGCGGAATGCGCTTTGTGTAATGGGCGCGGTTGTCATGGTGAAAGAGATTTTAAAACTGAACAGTGCCGCATGGTAGCACGAAATTTTTTTCGTCGCACGAAAATCTTGAGCGGAAAATTTTTGTGTAGGCTCATTCAGAACGCGAAGTGGGGCGCGTGTCAAGTGTCGAGGATGTAACTGCCGCGAGAGCGGTGCAACGGGAGCGCGGGAAAAAATATCGAGGAGCAGTTACGAAATGAGCGGTCGCTGGCAAAGAGTCGAGGGACAAGTCTTGAACGGGAAAAACCGTCGAGCTGCGCTCGACCGGACAGCCGAGGGCGGCTGTCCCCACATGAACATCTGGCGAACTGAGACACTGCCCTTTGCCGTGAGGGCACTTGGTCATTTATACTTACCGTTTGCCTTTACATTGTCGAGGGAACTAGGAGTAGCTATCTTTCATGCCCAAGCGTACATTCCAACCTAACCGGCGCAAGCGAAGCAAGAAGCATGGATTTCGCACGCGCATGAAGACCCAGGGCGGCAAGAAGGTGATATCGCGCCGCCGAGCCAAGGGGCGGAAGCGGGTATCGGTAAAGCCCGGATTTCGCGAGTAGCTTTTCTGGTGCCGCTCACTTTCAGAGTTGAGACGTCCGGTCTCTGGTTGCAGCCACAGAGCACGAAGGCGGATGCGGTGCTGTTAACCCGGCTGGATTCCAGAATGCCAACCAAGAAGACGGCAGGATTTCCGCGCGCGGCACGGCTGTTGCGCCATGCGGATTTCGAGCGGGTCTATAAACAGGGACGGCGGCATTTTTCGGCGAGCATGACGGTATTTTACTGGGCGAGGCCGGAGGCTGCGGGCGCGGAGATGCAGACGAAGACGCGGGCGGGGGCGCCTTCGGCTGTCGCTCAGGGCAGGTCCGCGCCACACGGGCTGCGGGTGGGATTTACGGTGGGGCGCGTGTTGGGCGGGGCGGTGCAACGGAACCGCATGAAGCGGCGATTGCGGGAGGCGGTTCGGATGACGCTTCCGGCGCCGGGGGTTGCGGCGGATGTGGTGATCAATCCGAAAAAGGGCTTGCTCGCCGCCGATTTCGTCGATGTGGTGAACGAAGTGAAACGGGCGTTCGGAGTGATTGAGCAGAAATTGTCAGGGAAGGCGACAACGCGGCCGGGGGCGGCCGCGCCAAACGAAAATTGATGCAGTGCGCCAAATTCGTCACGCTGCAATTGCTGCGGGCATACAAGTGGGCCATCTCGCCCATGCTGCCTGCGGCCTGCCGCTACGTGCCGACCTGCTCTGAATATGCCATGGAAGCGGTGGAGCGCTACGGGGCGCTGCGCGGGGGATGGATGGCTTTAGGGCGCCTGCTGCGCTGTCATCCGCTGGCGCGGGCGGGTTATGACCCGGTGGTGCGGCGGGAAGAACAGTCTTCGGAAAAGTGCGGTGGCGCGTGCGCAACAAGAATTTGAAAGAGTAATTAAACTTTGGCCGACTTTAAAAATCCTCAACAAGAACCCGGCGCGGAGAAGCGACTGCTTCTGGTCTTTCTGCTGACGTTCGTGGTCCTGATTATTTTTCAGCCGCTGCTGAAGAAATATTTGCCGCAGACGCCGGCTGCGCCAGAGAAACAATCTTCCTCTTCGCCTTTGCCTTCCTCTTTGCCATCTTTGCCGGAGCAAGGTGCGGCTGCGCCTTCGACGGCGGCTGCGACGGCGGCCGCGGCGAGCAGAGTTTCGGCGAAAAGCAAGCCGGGCGTTGTAGCGAGCAAGCAGGCCGCGGCGGAAGCTGAAACCGTAATCGAGAACGATCTTTATAAGATCACATTCACCAATCGCGGCGCGCAGGTGAAGTCGTGGATTCTGAAAAAGTTCGATAACGACGCGCAGAATGGGCCGCTGGAGCTGGTGGATAGTGCGGCGGCGCAGAAGTATGGGTATCCGCTGTCGCTGTGGACTTACGACGAGACGCTGCGCAACCGCCTCAACTCCGCGCTCTACGTGCCGAGCGAGATAGACCCGATTCTGTTGGGCGAGGAAACCGCTAAGGTCACGGTAACGTCGACCAAAGGAGAACTCGCTGGGCACACGTTGAGATCCCCGGCTGAGATCACTTTTGAGTATGCGGATGCGGATGTGGTGGTGCGCAAGAGTTTTCATTTCGATGACACCTATGTTCTGAAAGTTGAAAGCTCGGTGGTCTACAAGGGGGCGGAGGTTTTTGCGGCGCCAGCGTGGCCGGCGGGATTCGGCGATCAGAGCACGCCGGCTTCGTTCGCCGCCGGGCGCATCGACTACCACAACGACGCTTCCACGGAACGCAGCGGCTATATCTTTTTCCCTAACTATGTAACGCGTCTGCCGCTGAAGAGCGTCAGCAGCGGGAATACGATTCGTGGGCCGTTCGAGTGGGCGGGGCCGGGGGATCAATACTTTACCGCGATTTTTATTCCCGACGATCCCAACACGGCGGCGATGGTGACGCTGCGAAATTTGTTGCAGGTGGCGCGCGATCCGCAGAAGGCCGACTCCAGAGAGACCACGAACGTTGACGTGCTGGGCACGGCGGTAGGGGACTTGCGGGGCGCGACCAGCGAGCGTTTGTATGTGGGGCCGAAAGAACTGTCGTCGCTGGAAGCGGTGAATGTACCGACTATTAAGAATGGCAACTCCGACCTGCGCGGGACGGTGGATTTCGGATGGTGGGGTCTGATCTCGCGGCCGCTATTTTTGTGGCTGAAGTGGACTTACAAGCACGTCTATCCCAACTGGGGATGGGCGATTGTGATTCAGACGCTGATCATCACGGTGGCGCTGTTGCCGCTGCGGATCACGCAAATGAAGTCGATGCTGAAGATGCAGCGGGTTGCGCCGCAGATAAAATCCATTCAGGAGAAATATAAGAAGTACAGCCTGCGCGATCCGCGCAAGGCGGCGATGAACGAGGAGATCAGCGCGCTGTATAAAAAGGAAGGGGTGAACCCGGCGGGCGGGTGCCTGCCCATGCTGATCCAGTTTCCGTTCCTGATTGCGTATTACCGTATGCTGGGGATTGCGCTGGATTTGCGGCACGCGCACTGGTTGTGGATCAGCGATCTTTCGGCGCGCGATCCTTATTTCATTCTGCCGATTCTGATGGTGGCAAGCATGTTCCTGGTGCAACGGATGACGCCACAGGCGGGGATGGATCCGTCGCAACAGAAAATGATGAACTGGATGATGCCGATCATGATGGGCTTCCTGTTCTTTAACTTTGCGGCGGGGTTGAATCTGTATTATGCGGAGACGAATTTAATTTCGATGGCGCAGCAGGCCATCATGAACCGCACCAGCTTGGGGCGAGAGATGCGCGAGATGATGGAAAAGCGGGCGAGGAAGAAGGATAAGTAGCTGTCAGCTATCGGCTTTCAGCCGGGCGCTTCGAAGATCAGGTTGGATAGGGGCATCTCGAGAGCTGGTTGCGCAGTTTGTAGAAACGCCAACCCAAAATATATGCGTCGGCCAAACTGAGAGATGAGGGCCGAGAGTTGAAAGCAGATTTTATGGATAAAGTTGCGGCTGCGAATCGAATCAACGAATTTTTGAAGGCTGTGGTCACAAACGGCGGGCTGCATCTTAAGTACCGCATAGTGGTGGATCCTCCGGCGATGAGCGAGTGGGAAAAGCCGGAGATTTACGTGGACTTTTCGGGACCGGATTCAGCGCTGCTGCTGGATCGAGGCGGAGAGCTGCTGCGCGCGCTGGAGCTGCTGGCGTTTGAAATTTTGCGGCTGCAGTCCGGGGAGCACGAGAAGATTTGCTTCGACTGCAAGAACCAGAGATCGCTGCGGCTGAAGGAGTTGCGGATGGCGGCGAGCGTGGCGGCGGAGAAAGTGCGGCAGACGGGAACTCCGTTTCATTTTGCGCCGATGTCATCGCGGGAGCGGCGCATGGTGCATCTGGCGCTGCGGGATGAAGCGGACCTGCGCACGGAGAGCGACGGCGAAGGGCGCGACCGATGCGTGGTGCTTTATCCGGCAGACTACAAATCGGCCGGGGCAAAGCCTGCGCGGCGGACCCTGCCCTAGCGGAACTTTTTTCGCGGGTTCGGGTTGCCCCTGTCAGGAGGTCAAAATGACTCATCCTAGCTGGCTCCTCCGATTAATCTTGGTGATGGTCGCGGTTTCGATCACCCTGGCTTGCAGCAGCATTAGTCCGCAACGACAAGCTTTATCTCTCACAGTGAGCCCAGCCGCAGCTACTGCGCCGGCTAGCGGCCAGGTTCAATACACTGCCACTGCTACCTACAGTCTGCCTCCGACAGTCTGCCTCCGACGTCCGTGAGTCCAGTTCAGGCAAATTGGGGAGTCATCGAGGCGAACGGTACGGCGACCACTGCGGTCACGATCAGCAGCAATGGTTTGGCGCAGTGCACGTCTGGGGCGTCGGGAGCCTTCACCGTCGGAGCTTGGGTGGACCAGCTTTCCACGCCTCCGCGGGTCGAGTGCAACGTGGCTACTCTTTTTGGCAATCCTTGCGGCGACTCTATTCTTACCCTTGCACAATTGACCTGCCCTTGAGAGCGCTGCTGTAACATTGAAGGGATGGATTCCCGCTTCGACATTTTAGTTTTGACGACCGTGGCTGCGTTACTGATGTTTTCGGCGGTTCCAGCGGCGCGGGCGCAATCGACTTCTTCGTCTTCTTCTTCTTCTTCTGCACAACATAGCCGAAAACCCGCGCCTGGGGCCGATGCCCGGCTCGACCCGGGATCAGTCAGCAACAGCGTCTATCGCAATTCAGGTTTCGGATTTACGTGCAAAATTCCGGCGGGATGGGTGTTGCGGACGGAGGAGATGAACGCGCGGGAGGAGGGAGACTCAACGCCAGATGCGGGCAAAGCGGGACGTGTGCTTCTGACAGCATTCGCGCGGCCACCACAGGCTAGGGGTGAAGATGTGAATTCGTCGATTCTGATTGCGGCGGAGAGTGTGGCGGCGTATCCGGGGCTGAAAGAAGCGGGGCAATATTTTGGGCCGGTGACGGAGATCGCGAAAGCGCAGGGATTCGATGTGGACGGCGAGCCTTACGAATTTGAGGTGGGCGCGAAGACGGTGGCGCGGGGAGATTTTGAGAAAGATATTGGGACGCGAGTGATGCGGCAGTCGACGCTGGTGATTCTGGCGCGTGGGTATGCGGTGTCATTTACGTTTATCGGGGGAACGGTGGACGAAGTGGAGGAGTTGATTGCGGGGTTGAGTTTTGGGGCGAACGGACATCCGGCCAGATGAACGCTGGTTTTCACGTGGATGGGACGGGATGCGCAATTTCGATTACGATTTTCGGCGGGTGCAGCAGCGTATTGTGAATCAGGCAGTGATGCACCGCGTTTTCCACTCCGGCCCGATGCTGCTCGGTCAGCGCTGACGGAGTTTCGATCTCGATGTGAAAGTTATCCATACGAGCGGGATCCTTCAGTTTATCGGCGGTGACGCGGACGCGGGTGCCTGCGGTCGCCAGCTTGAATTTGCGAAGATATTGGGCTGCGTAGAAGCCGGCACATGAGCCCAATGAAGCGAGCAAAAGTTCCGGCGGGGTCATGCCCTCATCGTGGCCACCATTCTCCGGCGGCTGGTCACACAGGATGGCGTGTTGACGCGCTTTGATTTCAAATTGCAACGCTCCCAGATGTTCTACGGTGACTTCCATGATGACCTCCAATTTTAGCCCGTGACTATTACAAAACCTGACGAGTGAGTGCGGCGTCGAGATGATTCCTGACCAGATCGCGGGCGCGATGCAGGCGCGATTTCATGGCGGCGCGAGAGATTCCCAATCTGCGCGCAACCTCGTCGCCGCGCAAATCTTCGACATCGCATAATTCGTAGACCGGGCGGTACAGCGCGGGCAACGTATCTACAGCCTCTTTCAGCAGTTCCCTCATCTGCCTTTGAGCAAGCTGCACGTCCGGAGGAGGATCCGATCCGGCGACTTCGCGGCCTTCCTCCTCCAGGGCCGAGAGCTGCAGGAGCGGAAGCAGCGATTCGCGCTCCTTCAATTGCCAGCAGACGCGTCGCGCGATCTGCACTAGCCACGCACGAAAAGCCGCCGATTCGCGCAATTGGTCGAGATGGCGGTAGGCCTTGAGTAGGGCTTCGATCAGCACGTCTTCTGCGTCTTCCCGGTTGCCGCACACGCGGATCATCTGCCGATAAACGGAGTCTTTGTGCTGCCGGGCTAATGCGTCGAAGTCCACGAATCCATTGTTGCACTGCTGAGCCTCCCTCATGCGTGATCTGCGTCACGGACAGGTTCGCGGTTGTTCCGTATGTGGACGGGTGACCGGGCAATGACTGCGGCGATTCCACGGCATCTTTTCCAGGATGATGGCCATCCCGCAGATGTCGGTGAGTCCGGCGAAGGTCAGGCCCAAGCCAATGAATCCGCAGAGAAGGATCCAGAGCGGATTGACGGAGAGTGCCAGGATGACGCCAGTCAGCGCCAGCACACCTGCTCCCAGGCGTACCTGGCGTTCAAGCGACCAGCGCGTCTTCCTGCTGGCCACGACGGGAAGGCCCGCTTCGAGCCATGCTTTCGTGCCGCCCTCAAGAACTGTAATCTGCCGCTGGCAAGGCTCGAGCAGCCCGGCAGTCATGCGAGCGCGGTTGCCGGTCTGGCAGATGAGAACAATGGGAAGATTGAGGTCGAGATCGTCAAGGCGGCCTTCGATCTGATCCATCGGAATGTTGACGGCGCCCGGGATGTGGCCGGAAGCGAATTCAGAACCGGAACGCACGTCTACGAGTTGGGCTGGGGCGGATGGGTGGCTTCGGAGTTGAGACACGGTTACGGTAGGGCTCAAAATTCCCTCCTACGTAGGGAAGAGCGGGAGTTTTGGGAAAAGGATTCAGGTAGGGCTCGGGAAACCAAGGTCCCGCGCAGGGCTCGGGATGACAAGGGGCTGGGTGACGAGGCAGGAAGTTAGTCTAAGGGTTCGGGTTCGAGGGCGATGTTGGTTTCGCCGGCGGCTTTTTTCTGGGCGTATTTTTTCATCCAGGCTTCCCAGCTTTTGCCGGCGGCGGTGTCGCGTCCGGTGAAGGCGAGGGCGGCGATGTCGGCGTAGGAGATGGAGATTTTTTCGTTGGCGTTTTTCGGGAAGAGGCGGACCACGGAAGCTTGCAGTGTGGCGGCGGTGCGGCGGTCGAAGAGATAGCCTTCGATTTTGCTGCCGTCTTTGCGGGTGACGGTTACGTCGCCGCGGTAGTCGAAGGCTTTTTCGAGGGCGATGCGGATTTCTTCGTCGGTGGCGAGTTGGGGAATCCAGCCTTCGAGTTTCTCGTGGAGCGTGCCGGGAGCGAGTTCGAGCGCGTCGGGATTGGCGTGGGGCACGGCTTGCGCGGATTCGTGGTCGATGTGGCCGGATTCTTTGCCTGTCATAAGGTTTCCATTTCTTCCAATCCTGGCCGCCGATTAATTTGAGTCCAGCCATTCCTTTGGGACCCAAACGCGCGCCTTCACCCATGCACCACTGCCATTGTTGGATAGGTCAACGTCCCGTTCGGGAGCGTGGTAATCGAGGTCGAGGGTTCCGGACTCAGCAGCTCTTGAACCCATCCGCGATCTCTCGTATTCCGGCGCGGGAGAGTATTCGTATTCGTCGATTGCCTTCTGAAGATACCGTTTCTTTAATTCTGTTTGTCCGGATTCTTTGCCTGTCATAGCTTGACTCTCCGGGACAAGTTAACCGGGCTGCGCCCGGCGGACAGCCGAGGGCGGCTGTCCCGACATAATCTTACTTCAGCCGATTCTTCCTACGCGCGGGTTTCTTGCAGGGAATCGTTTGTCGCGATCTGGACTAGCGGGTGAACCGGGGCTTGTGGTTCGTCCAACAGGCGCAGAGCTTCTTTATCGCGATAACTCGTAAACAGCGTGGCTTTTACTGTGGCGAGGAATCCGCCTAGCGAGCTGAACGTGGCATTCACTGCGGAGGCTTCGTAGCCGCTGTGGACCATGCAATTGGCGCAGGCAGGATTGCCGGACTCGGTGCCGTAGTTGCTCCAATTCGTGGTGGAGAGAAGTTCGGCGAAGGTTTCGGCGTAGCCATCTTGAAGCAGATAACAGGGCTTCTGCCATCCAAAAATGTTGTAGGTGGGCATGCCCCATGGGGTGCAGGGGTAAGTGCGCTTGCCCATCAGGAATTCCAGAAAGAGCGGCGAGAGGTTGAAGCGCCAGTTCTTTTTGCGGTTGGAGAGAATCGCGCGGAACATGCGGCGGGTGCGGGCGCGGCCCAGGAAATGTTTTTGGTCGGGCGCTTTGTCGTAGGAGTAGCCGGGCGAGAGCATCATGCCTTCGAGGCCGAGCTCCATCATGTCGTCGAAGAAGGCGCGAACGGACTTGGGGTCGGCGCCGTCGAAGAGCGTGGTATTGGTGGTGACGCGGAAGCCGCGGGCAAGGGCTTCTTTGATGGCATCGACGGCGATGTCGTAGCCGCCTTCGCGGCAGACGGCGAGATCGTGCTCGTCGCGCTGGCCGTCGAGGTGAACGCTGAAGGTGAGGTATTTGCTGGGCTGGAAAAGATGAATTTTTTCTTTCAGCAGCAGGGCGTTGGTGCAGAGATAAATATATTTTTTGCGGGCGACCAGGCCTTCGACAATCTCGCCGATTTGCGGGTGCATGAGCGGTTCGCCGCCGGGGATGGAGACCATGGGGGCGCCGCATTCGTCGACGGCGCGGAAACATTCTTCAGGAGTGAGATCTTTTTTCAGGATGTGGGCGGGATATTGGATCTTGCCGCATCCGGCGCAGGCCAGGTTGCAGCGGAAGAGAGGCTCGAGCATGAGGACGAGCGGGTATTGCTTGCGGCCGGCGAGCTTCTGGCGCAGGACGTAGGACGTTACGGTCCACATCTGTGATACGGGTACTGGCATTATTGGTTGAGGACTCCTGTGGATTTATTTTATCAGGGTCAGGGGGTTAGATGGTGGTGGAGCGATCGGAGGTGCCGGAAATGGAACGTCCGCAGCAGTAGATTTCGGCGTGCGGTGAGGCGGCTGAAATCCCTGTGAAACGGGCCTCAGAATGCGTTGTAAACGCGGCATTTACCGGGCGGATTCGGGGGGACACGGAGGTCCATGGAGGGGTTTTTCCGTGGTATAATTTGATAGTCGCTAAACGAACCTAAGTACACGAAATTTCAATCACTTGAAGTCGGTTTCGCAGGGGCAGTGCCGAGCCGTGCGAAGGCGATTCTGCGAGTGCGTTTGAAGTCTCGGTTGACTGAAGTTTTGGGTGACAAATCGGGCATGCTCCACGGAGTGGAATGGCCACCAAAGAAATCACTACTCCCATCGTAGAAACCAAAACAAAAAACGGAGTTGTCACGCCGATCGCGGGAAATAATGGCGGCG
Organism: uncultured Acidobacteriaceae bacterium; assembly: GCA_963818865.1. GTDB lineage: Bacteria > Acidobacteriota > Terriglobia > Terriglobales > Acidobacteriaceae > Sulfotelmatobacter. The sequence continues at coordinate 1,385,664 of CAWFTQ010000003.1, read as the reverse complement.
GCAAGAACGACTACAACGCCGACTCGATCAAAGTGCTCGGCGGTATGGAGGCGGTGCGCAAACGTCCGGCGATGTACATCGGATCGACGGGCGATCTGGGGCTGCACCATCTGGTGTATGAAGTTGTCGACAACTCGGTGGACGAAGCGCTGGCGGGTTTCGCGACCAAGATTGAAGTCACGATTCACATCGACAACAGCATCACCGTGATTGATGACGGGCGCGGAATTCCCGTGGATGACATGGACATCGACGGCGAAAAAATTTCGGCGGCGCAGGTGGTGATGACCACGCTGCACGCCGGAGGGAAATTTGATTCGTCGACGTACAAGGTGTCGGGCGGATTGCACGGAGTGGGTGTTTCGTGCGTGAACGCGCTGAGCGAAGAATTGGAATTGGAAATCTGGCGCGACGGAGCGACTTGGGAGCAGACCTACTCCAAGGGCGAACCGACGAGCAAGATGAAGAAGGTGGGCGCGGCCAAGCGGCGCGGGACGAAGGTTCACTTCCTGCCGGATCGCAGCATTTTTACGGGGACGGTGGAATACAACTACGACACGCTGGCGCAGCGGCTGCGCGAATTGGCGTTTTTGAACAAGGGATTGCTGATTACGCTGACCGACGAGCGCTCGACGGACGCGAAGAGCGGCGAGGCCAAGCATGCGGACTTTAAGTACAACGGCGGCATCGCGGAGTTCATCAAGCATTTGAACCGGGGCAAGCAGGTGCTGCACGACAAACCGATCTACATGGAAGCGGAGCGCAGCGGCGTGGCCATGGAGATTGGGCTGCAGTATAACGACGGGTATTCGGAGTCGGTGTTCAGCTTCGCGAACAACATCAACACGGTGGATGGGGGCACGCATCTATCGGGCTTCCGCATGGCGTTGACGCGCACGATCAATTATGCGGGGCAGCAGATGGGGTTGTTCAAGGACGTTAAAGAAAATCTGACGGGCGACGATGTGCGCGAAGGGTTGGTGGCGGTGATCAGCGTGAAGCTGTCGCAGCCGCAGTTCGAAGGGCAGACCAAGGGCAAGCTGAATTCCGATATTGCGGGAATTGTGCAGGCGTTCATCAACGAGCGGCTGGGAGCGTTCTTCGAGCAGAACGCGCCGGTGGCGCGGAAGATCATCAATAAAGCGGTGGACGCGGCGCGGGCGCGCGAGGCGGCGCGGAAGGCGCGGGATTTGACGCGGCGCAAGGGAGCGCTGGATTCGGGCGGGTTGCCGGGCAAGCTGGCGGATTGCTCGGAGCGAGATCCGAACCGCTGCGAATTGTTTTTGGTGGAGGGCGAATCGGCAGGCGGGACGGCGAAGCAGGGGAGGGACCGGCGGTTCCAGGCGATTCTGCCGCTGAAGGGAAAAATTCTCAACGTAGAAAAAGCGCGCTACGACAAGATGCTGGCACACGAGGAAATTCGCGCCATGATTACGGCGCTGGGCACGGGCATTGCGAAAGACGATTTCGATCCGACGAAGGTGCGGTACGGGAAAATCATTTTGATGACCGATGCGGACGTGGATGGATCGCACATCCGCACGCTGCTGCTGACGTTTTTCTTCCGGCATATGCAGGAGTTGATCAAGCGCAACAACATTTATATTGCGCAGCCACCGTTGTATTCGATCAAGAAGGGCAAGTCGATGCAGTACATCAAAGACGACGATGCCTTCGACAAGGTTATGCTGAAACGCGCGGCGGATGGGCTGATCGTGCGCTACGGCGAAGGTGCGGCCAAGCTGGAGGGCGCGAACCTGACGCGCTTTATGAGCGTGCTGAAGGAATATCTCAACTTCTTTGACAAGGTGAACAAGCGGTTGCGCGACGAGAGTGTGACCGAGTTGTTGCCGAAGATGGATTTTTCGAAGCATGCGGATTTTGAGGGCGACAAGAAGACTCCGCCGAAGAAGATCGAGAAGCTGGAAAAAGAATTGAAGCGGCTGCAGAAAGAGCGGAAGTTTAAGAGTGTCGAGCCGGTGTTTGACGAAGAGCACAATCTTTGGGAAGTGCGGTTTGTGAGCTCGCAGGGGTCGGAGCACGCGATCAGCTGGGAGCTGGCCTCCAGCGCGGAGTTCCGGCAGCTGATTTCGAAGTTCAAGCAGATCGAGCCGTATATGGAACCGCCGTTCGTGGTGGAAGCGGTGACCAAGGCTGCGGCGGCGAGTGGCGCCGACGATGCTGCGGAGGATGAAGGCGGGGACGATGCGAGCGAGTCGGATGGGAAGTCCGGAAAGAAAATCGCGAAGGCTGCGCCTGCATCGAAGACCCGCGCGGTGATCGAGCCGGTGGAGAAGGCCACGGCGCGAGAGTTGTTTGAATATGTGAAGAAAGAAGGCAGCCGCGGGTACGATGTGCAGCGCTATAAAGGTCTGGGGGAGATGACGGCTCCGCAGCTGTGGGAGACGACCATGGATCCGGAGCGGCGGACGTTGCTATCGGTGAAGCTGGAAGACATTGCCGAGTGCGAGACGATCTTTACTACTTTGATGGGCGAGGACGTGGAGGCGCGGCGGAAGTTTATTGAAGAGAATGCGCTGGATGTGAAGAATCTGGATATCTAACCAATTCTTTCGCCACGGATTTGCACGGATCACAGGGATAGAACGTCGAAAGGAAAGATAGCGGGCGGCCTGGGGCCGCCTTTTTTATTTCGCGCGCGGTCTTCAGCTGGCGGGATGCGAGGCGGCAGCGATGTCCTGGAGGAGGTCGGAGGCTTGCCAGTCCGAGCCGTGATACCACTTGAAGATTTTTCCGGTGGGGGAGATGACGGCGGTGCTTAGGGAGTGGGTGATCAGGCCGGCATCTTCTTTGTAGGTGAGAGCGAAGTAATCGGCAAATTCGGGTAACTCGGTTTGCGGAATTGCGGTGAATTCCCAACGGGTGAAGACGGCGGGGTCTTTGCTGCCGGCGCAGGAGAGTCCGTAGGCGCGCAGAACTTTGGGAGTGTCATGGGCGGGATCGAAGCTGATGCTGAGCAGGTGGGTCTTGCCGTAACGGGCGGGATCGGCGCGCAGCTGGCGATCGATGGCGGCGAACTCGTGGCTGACGCGCGGGCAGAAATCGGCGAAGGGGCAGCGGGTGTAGATGAGAGTGAGCAGCAGAGTCTGGCCGCGATACTGATGCAGCGAAATATTTTTTCCGTTCTGATTGATCAGTTTGAAGTCGGGGACGGGATCGCCGGGCTCGGGGATGTGGACGGAGGCGGTGGGCTTGGTGGCGGGAGTTTCCGAATGGGCGGTGACTTTCACATTTTCCAGCCAGTATTTGTCGGAGTCGACGACGACATCGGCGGTGATGGAATCGCCGGGCTGGAGTTGATCGATCTGGGAGGGCGGCTTGAACGTGTAGGGCATGATCATTGCGTCCATGAAGCCGGGGATGGGCTGGTTGTCGATGTTGGCAGTGCCGGCGTTCTTGTCCACGGAAATGACTTTGCCTTTGAGGGGATAACGCTTGGCGGAGGAGGATTGAGTGTTGGTGGCGCCGGGGGTTGATTTTCCGCGGGTGCAAGCGGCGGAAATAATGAGCAGGGCGCACAGGCTGAACAAAACGAGACGGCGGAGCGAATTGAGTTTATTGGGCATATTTAGTGTTCTATTATCTCCGATCGTTGTGCCCCGGGGCTTCGGGCTTCGGGCGTCGGCCGTCCCCACATGAGCATCTCCACAGTTCAGTAGTGAAAGCGGTAGCGGAACTCAGCATAAATTTGCCGGGGATCGTTCCAGTGAAATCCGCCGAAGGTCAGGCTGTTATCCAGCTGCACGCGGCGGTTGGCCACGTTCAGCGCGGTCAGTGAGATGGTGTATTTCTCGGCGAAGCTTTTCCCGACAGCGAGATCAAATGTGGTGTGTCCAGGAAGATAATCGCCGGGATACTGCACTCCGGGCTGGCCGTTGGTGAAGCCCGAGCCGTAGTACACATTGGTTGAGGCATAGCTGTGCCAGGGAAGATTTGCGTTGAAGCCGACGTTCAATGTGTTTCTCTGATCATGGTCGACCGGTGCAAGGCCGGGCGGAATATCGAGTCCGCAGGACGGGGTGGGGGGGCTGGTGGGGCAGATCAAGCCTCCGGTGATGGGAGAGGTGGCTTGCGCGATCTGATTGGCGTAAGCCAGGTGAAATTGGCCGCGATGCGCGATGCTGGGGGAGCGCAGCGTGAGTTCCCAGCCTTGAATCAAGGCCGCATCCCAGGTGATGGGCCAGAAGATATTGGATTCTCCGATGTTGTTATGATCCAGCCAATTCCTCGCTCGGGTTTCATAGTTATCGGCGCTGAGGGTCCAGCCGCGATAGGGAATGGTGACGCCAAACTGCCACTCGATATCCCGCTCACCGTGCAGAGGAGCGAAAGCAAAACCCTGACCGGCGGCCAAATTTTGCAGCGCGCTGGTTGCCGTTGAAAGTGGCGGAGCCTGGTAGAAGTAGCCGTAGAAGCCGCGAAACACCCAATTCAGGCGCGGAACTTTGACCGCAACGCCAAGACGGGGGTCGATTGCGTTCTCCGAAATAGAAGCGTCAAACGCGGTTTCGCGAAGGCCGGCGATTAAGGTCAACCACGGAGTCACTTTAAATTTGTCGTTGATGAACACGGCGGTGACGCCTCCATTTACGCCAATGGAAGAAGGAGCGACATTGGGAGTGCCGTCGGTGTACTGGTTATAGAAGTAGTTGTACTGGTGCTGGCCGAACCCGTAGATACCGGCTTGCAGATCGTTCTTCCAGAAGGTCGCGTTGAGGGCGGCCTGCATGCCGGCGTAATTGGCGGTCTGAGTGATGGTTGAGATCACGGGAAAATCGTTCGGTCCGCCTTGATAGTCCGCGCCGTTGTAGTGGTAGAAGGGAGAAACGGTGAGCAGAGTATCCGGGTTGAAGGTGTGGACCCAGGAGAAAGTGACGTAGCCATCAGGCTCACGCTCGCCATCGCGCAGGCCATAGCTGGGATAGATCGAGTTTCCGATTGAATTGGGGTTGGGGTCGATGGGGATCTGGTAATAGTCCTGGCGCAAGGATCCGACCACACGATATTGGTTCCTGGGATCGGGATTGAAGATGAAGGAGGCGAAACCTCCGTAGCCATTGGCGGCGTCGTGAACGACTGGCGCAACCGGAGTTTGAAGTCCGTAATTGCTTCGATTCCCGTTCAAGCTGGCATAGTAAGCAAAGCGCGACGTGTGTCCTCCGCAACTGATCTGGTCGTTGGTTTGATAAAAGTTCCCAAAGGTGGTGACGAGATCGCATTCCCGGTCGCGTTCAAAACCGGTGCGCGGAGCGATGTTGAAGATTCCGTAGGTGCGGTCGCCATAGTCGGCGTCGTAGCTGCCTCTCTGAGCTTCGAGGTAGTCGATGTCTTTGGGATCGATCTGAGGGCCGAGATTGTTGGCGATGTTGGTGTTGGGGATGGGGACGCCGTCGATGAGCCACTCGACCTGATGGCCGCCGCGCATATGAAGCATGTCGTGCGTTACATAGGCAGCTGGAACGTAGTCTGTGATCATTTCCATGCCGTTGGTGCGGTCGGCTCCGGGGGTTTCCTGGATATCCTCGCGGTTCAGCATGGTCGTCGGGGTGACACTGTCCGTGGTCGCTTCCACCGGGGTTCCCGAGACGGCGACGGTTTCCTTCACGCCTGCCACAGCCAACCTGAAATGGAGCACCGGACTGGTGTCAGACTGAACAATTACGTCTTGCTGGGTTTGCTGGAAGGACGGCGCGGAGACTGTGACCGTGTAATTGCCGATGGGTACGGAAGTGAATTCAAATTCTCCGTTGCTGTTGGAATCCTGGGATTGGGTCCAGTCCGAGTTCTGAGCCTTCAGCATAACCATTGCGCCTTGAATGGGACGGTGTTGCGGGTCGTGAACGATGCCGCGAACGGAGCCGAAAATCGAGGCGAGGGCGACGGTACCCAGGAGAAAAACAATAGCTGTCAAGCTAACGACTTGTCTCATAAAGTGTCTCCATTCTCCGTATCGGGTTATGGTGGTTTCGCCGGAGGCGCCGACGCCATCTTGGGGCGTGGGCAGCGATACGCTGCAGCGAAGAACGCGCACCTAGTGAGCAGACGAAATTAATGCAAGCAGGGTGACAGCTTCAGGAGGCAGGCGGTGCGCGTGAGGAATGGAGTTCCGCGGAGGCGGTGGCTGGGGAGTTGGATTGGGTTCCCACGAAGCGCGCAGTGATGCTTTGCTGGAACGAGACCGCAAGCCGCGGCTGCGGGTGGGCCCACTGCGCGGTGGTGACGGCACGGCAGCAATCGCCGTTGCAGCAATTGGCGCCGCGGATTACGGGTTGTCCGTTTTCTGAAGCCAGCGAATCCTGGCAGTGATGAACTCCCTTGCGGAGGCAGCAAGCGTGAGGCGGCGGAGCCGTAGCCGCCAGCGCCAGTGGGGCAAGATTGCCCACGAGCGCGAAGAACAACAACAATCTGGCGGTCAGGCGAAGCATGGTTGCGGCGTGAATCCGAACCCCGAGGTGGGGCTAGCATAGAACAGAATCCCGAATCGGTGCAAGCCAAGGCGGGCAAGGAGCGGTTACTTCATCAGCACGTAGGCGCCGCCGTTGGTGAAGGCGATGACCAGGTTCATCAGGACGAACATGAGATCGTAGTGCCAGCCGGAGGACTTCTCGCCCCAGAAGCCGGTGTGCCAGACGAAAATCTTTTTCTGGATGGCGCCGAACATGATGAGGATGAGACCGAAGGCGGCGAGTTGGGTGAGGACTCCGAAGGCGACGCCCAGGCCGCCGGCGACTTCGGCGATGCCGAGGAAGATGGTGAAGGGTTTGGGCATTCCGATGCTTTTGGCGCGGGCGGTGGGATCTTTGAGGTGGTTGTAGCCGCTGGTGACGAAGACCAGGCCGACCATGAGGCGTAGGAGCAGGAGGCCGAGATCGGTGAAGCGGGCTAGCTGGGGGAACATGATGGTCAAGCTTTACCGTTGATTTTGGCCCACCACCAACGGACGCCGACGAACAGGAAACGCCAGTCGCTGAAAAACTCGGGCGGTTTGCCTTCGAAGGCGTGGCCGATGAATTGGAAGATCCATCCGATGACAAATAGTGCGAGCGCGTAGGGCCACAGGCGGTGGAAGAAAATGCTGCCGAGAAAAAGTGGGAGCGAGAGCAGTATGGTCGGGATGCCCAGCGTGTGGCAAGCCCGGTTAATGGGATGCTGATGGCTGGAGGCGTATTGAGAGATCCACTGCTCGTTGGTACGGTTGCCTAACATGCGGAGAGGATGATACACCGGGCTCAACTTCTTTGCACGCTTTCACGGGTTGAGGCTTCCGCTGCCCGCGTGGTAGCATCCTAGGTTTTGGCAGGTATGTTGGGCTGGCCTGTATACTGCACTGTTCTTCATTCTGAATCTGGGCCTTCTCTCTTTCCACGCCTGCGTAGGAGCCTACTCGTGAAAGTTTATACCGGAGAAAACATACGTAATGTTGCGATTGTGGGGCACGGGCATGCGGGGAAAACCTCGCTGCTCTCGGCCATGCTTTACACCGCGGGGGCGACGCCGCGGCTGGGACGGGTGGACGATGGGTCGGCGACGACCGATTATGACGAGGAAGAGATTGCCCGCAAGATGTCGATTGCGGCGACCGCGGCCTATGTGGAGTGGGGCAAGACGAAGATTAATGTAATCGATACGCCGGGGTTCAATATGTTCGTCCACGAAGCCCGGATGGTGCTGCCGGTGGTGGATGCGGCCATTGTGGTAGTGGACGGCGTGGCCGGGGTTGAGGTGGTGACGCAGCGGGTGTGGAAGGATTGCGACGAATACAAGACACCGCGGCTGATTGTGGTGAATCGCATGGACCGCGACCGGGCGAATGCGGAGCGCGTGCTGGAGAGTTTGATCAACGCGTTTGGGAGGAATGTGATTCCGATCGAGCTGCCGATTGGCAGCGAGAAGAATTTGACGGGCGTAGTCGACCTGGTGCGCATGAAGGCTTACACATACGAGTTGGGCGGGAATGGTAAGGGGAAAGAGACGGAGATTCCGGCCAACATGCGGGCGCAGGTGCAGGAGTCGCACGAGCAACTGGTGGAGTTGGTGGCCGAGGGCGACGACAAGTTGATGGAGAAGTTCTTCGACGCAGGAACGCTGGCGGAGGAAGACCTGATTCCGGCGCTGCACAATGCGATTCGCGAAGACAGACTTTTCCCGGTGATTTTTTCTTCGGGACTGGGCAACATTGGCGCGGATCGGGTGATGGATTTCATTGTCGATTACACTCCGGCGCCTTCGGAGCATGAGTGGGTGCAGGGCGAACCGGCAGGGTCGGGCAACGGAGACGCGCCGAAGCGGCATGAGACGGATGCGGAACCGATGTCGCTGTATGTGTTCAAGACGGTTTCGGATGCGTTTGCGGGAAGGATTTCGTACTTCAAGGTTTTTTCCGGTGTGCTGAAGAATGAAGCGACGGTGCAGAATTTTTCGCGGGGATCGAGCGAGAAGCTGTCGCATATTTCCATCATGCAGGGAAAGACGGCGGTTCCGGTGACGGAGTTGCACGCGGGAGATATTGGCGCGGTGGCGAAATTGAAAGACACGCTGACGGGCGACACGCTGGGAGACAAGGCTGCGCCGATTCTGTATCCGCGGGTGAAGCTGCCGGAGCCGGCGATCACATTTGCGATTGAGCCGAAGAGCCGCGCGGATGAAGACAAGCTGGGGCCGGGGATCCACAAGCTGATGGAAGAAGATGCGATGCTGCGATTCTTCCGGGACGCACAGACGCAGGAATTTCTGATTGCGGGCACGGGACAGCAGCATATCGAAGTGGTGGTGGCGAAGCTGAAGAAGCGCTACCACACGGAAGTGGTTTTGAAAGCGCCGAAGGTGCCTTACCGGGAGACGATCCGGGGTAAGGCTGACGTTCAGGGGCGGCACAAGAAACAGACGGGCGGACACGGGCAGTACGGCGATTGCAAGATCAAGATGGAGCCCATGCCGCGGGGTGGGCAGTTCGAATTTGTGAACGATATTTTTGGCGGCGCGATCCCGAAAAATTATATTCCGGCGATTGAGAAGGGAATCAAGGATGCGGCGGGGCGCGGGTATCTGGCGGGATATCCGGTGGTGGATTTTCGCGTGATTCTTTATGACGGGTCGTATCACGACGTGGATTCGAACGACATGTCGTTCCAGATGGCGGGGCGCATTGCCTTCAGAAAGGCGATGGAGCAGGCGAAGCCGACTCTGCTGGAGCCGGTGATGTCGGTCGAGATTACGGTGCCGGACGACTTTGCGGGCTCGATCATGGGCGATTTGAACAGCCGGCGGGGACGCATCCAGGGCATGGACAACAAGGGCGGCAACACCATTGTGAAAGCGGAGGTGCCCATGGCCGAGATGCTGACCTACGGCGTGGACTTGACCTCGATGACGCAGGGGCGCGGTTCCTTCAATATGGAGATGCACCACTACGACACGGTGCCGGCAGCGTTGCAGGAGAAGATTGTGGAGAAGGCTAAGGCGGCGCGGGGCGAGGTGAAGGAAGAGGAAGAGTAGAGCGTCTAGTCCTGGCGGGGTCGAACGACAGATGACATTGCATACGCCGCACTTGTAAGCCCACCTAGTAGAAGGACGGCAGCGAGTGCATACATGAGGACGTCTCTCGGACCGAAGTCCGCTTCCTGAGATATGAGGCGGGATTCGCTAATCATTGCAAACCAGGCGGCGGCTTGTATCGATAGCAGCAGCAGCGCACCCGCAAACGACATCGTTCGACTCATCCTGCCAGCCCAACTGGCGCGCCCAACCTGACCTACGAAGTACCACCAACCTGTCGATATAGCGCCTACGAGGACCACAGTTAGGACGTCATCCCGAGCCACGAGCGGTAATGATGCTGGGAGGTCGACGCAAAACAGAGGATTTCCGTCAGTTGCTATCGTTCTTCCAAACAGGACTGTAATTGCAAACAGAAGAACATGCCATGCTGCAAGACAGACTGGGAGCCGATCTGGAAGATGGTTTAACGTAACTTCATCCCTGTGGCTTTCGCTATTTTCGCCTGCCGGTCGTCGAACGTCCAGAATCGTTCCGCTTTGAGTTCCAGCGCGCAGGCGACGTGTAGGGTATCGAGGGTTCTCATCCAGAGCTTCGGACCATATTCGCGAGCCAGGTTGCTGCATACTTCAAGAGCGTCCTCCGGTATCGGCACGGAGAGCCAACGTCCGGCGGCGCGGTGTTCTTCCAGCTTGGCGGTCACCCGTTGCGCTTCCGACAACGATAGCTCTCCCCGGAAAAGGTGCTGGCCAACCACGTGTTCCCACTCGGCACTGTGAAGGGGCGTAAACCACAAGGCAGGGGCAGAAGCGATCCGCGAGCGTGCCTCCCGCGAGTGATCGTCGTTCAAGTACAACGAAACGAGAAAGCTGGTGTCGAGATATGTGCTCAATAACGTCCACGCTCCCTAATTACCAAGTCGGAGCCAGAGAGCTTGCGGTCCCCTAAAATCTCCTTCGCGATCGCGTCAAAATCCGGCCAATTTCCCGATGCCGCGGGTGCGATCTCCGGAACAATACGGGCGATGACTCGATCCCGCTCGCGCAGTTCGACCGTCTTTCCCGCTCGCAGCCAGGTTTTGAGCTTCTTGGTGTCGCGCAGCTGGCGCAGATTTACGGAAGGCATGCTGGTAATGTGACACATTATGTGTCACATTGTCAAACAGAGTCTATAGGCGAGGTTATCCATGAAACTGCTGCCGACAGAGAGCAGAGAACGAGAGTATAGACAAATTTATGGAAACATCCTCAGGCCTTGAAGATTTCTTCCACCGTCCGATGGAACAGCTTGGCGATCTTAAACGCCAGAGGCAGACTCGGGTCGTATTTCTCGGTTTCGATTGCGTTGATGGTCTGGCGCGAAACGCCGAGTTTGGCGGCGAGGTCGGCCTGGGTCCACTCCAGTTGGGCTCGCAAGTCGCGCACGCTGTTTTTCACTGGTACCTCCGGCAGGCGATGCGGATTCCGATGCAGTAGAGGGCGAGCATCAGGAGAATGGCCCAGACGAAGTCGGCTTGAGGCAGGCCGGCACGCTGCAGGACTACCCAGTTGAGCGAGATAAGGCACGTGCCCAGGAAGCTGAAGGCCATGGCTTCGAACTGGATGCGGCGCTGCAGTTCGTCGAGACCGCGGAAAAAGCGAAGGGCGGCCAAAATGGCAAAAGCTGAGGGGATCACCGGCAGCGCGGCAAGAAGGTAGCGCAGGGGTGAGTGTTCATGGCCTTTCATTAGCGAGGTAGAGACTGCAACCATGGCGGTGTAGGCGGCCATCGAGCTGCCAAGTTCTTTCAGGTAGCGTTTTCTGTTGGCGTCCATTAGACTCTCCGTGTCAAGTATGCTTGACATTCACAATGTAAAGCACGCTTTACATCGTGTCAAGAGTTTTCTTAGGTAGGTCTTCTCAGTGCTTCTTTAGTACTTATAGGAGGCTGGCTCGCTTCGCTCGCTGGACGGACGAAGGCGTCCGTCCCCACATGAGCCGTCCCCACATGAGCAGGTGCTGCGACTGGGGGTCGTGGTAATATCCGGCCAGTGGCCGCCAAAAATAATCCCAACTTGAATTACAGCCCTGAGCGACTGGTGTCGGCGGCGGCGGTGGAGGACGATTCTTCGTTTGAGCTGAAGTTGCGTCCGCAGCGGTTGGGCGAGTTTATTGGGCAGGCGAAAGTTAAAGAAAATCTGGCGGTGGCGATTGAGGCGGCGCGGTCGCGGGGCGAAGCCATGGATCATGTGTTGCTGTATGGGCCTCCGGGGCTGGGAAAGACGACGCTGGCCAATATTATTGCCAACGAACTGGGCGTGCATTTTCAGCCGACGGCGGCGCCGCTGCTGCAGATCAAGGGCGATCTGACGGCGATCATTACGAACATGCAGGACAAGCAAGTGCTGTTCATCGATGAGATTCATCGGCTGCAGCCCGTGCTGGAAGAGCTGCTGTATTCGGCTCTGGAAGACTACAAGCTGGACATTATTATTGGGCAGGGGCCTTCGGCGCGCACGCATACGCTGGAGGTGAAGCCGTTTACGTTTGTGGGCGCTACCACGCGGGCGGGCTTGATTTCGGCTCCGTTGCGGTCGCGGTTTGGGATTGTGTTGCGGCTGGAGTTTTATACTCCGGAGGATTTGCGGGTGATTGTGGAGCGGTCGGCTGAGATCCTGGGAGTTGAGGTCGATGAAGCGGGCGCGATCGAGATTGCCAGCCGGTCGCGGGGAACGCCGCGCATTGCGAACCGGCTTTTGCGGCGGGTACGGGACTACGCGCAGGTGCGGGGGGCGGGCAGGATCGATTTACCCACGGCGCAGGCGGCGCTGCAAATGCTGGAAGTGGATCAATACGGCTTCGACGAGGTGGATCGAAAGCTGCTGCTGACGATTATCGAAAAGTATCAGGGCGGGCCGGTGGGGTTGAGTACGCTGGCGGCGGTGCTGGCCGAAGAGCCGGATGCGATCGAAGAAATCTACGAACCATTTCTGATGCAGATTGGATTTTTGAACCGCACTCCGCGGGGGCGAGTGGCGACGCAACTGGCATACGAACATTTTGGCATCGCGCCGAGCCGAAGGCAGAGTTCGTTGTTCTGAAACCTCGTTGTTCTAGAATGACTATAAAGCGGCGTCTTTATTGGGACTGAGCGGCACGACTGAAGAGGTCGGAAAAAGTCGCAGTCGAACACAAAATCCGACCACGGGGGCTAAAGCCCGTTTTGATTTTGGAGGCTTTACGCGGCGCTGAAGCGCCGCTCTTCCACGCTACTACACGCATTTTTGAGTTTTTCCGCGAGCTTTGAAGTCGTGCCCTTCCCGAGGCCGTTTGTGGGACAGCTTTAGAGAGACTCTGGCCCGCCAAGTACTACTTTCCCAATCTTGTTCGCCAAACCTTAAAACAATCGTTTCGTGTTCTGTGAGGCGGGTTCATGGTGTATCGTTGCTGGTTTCCTCGACTGGTGTTAGCGGAGGAATTGCGAGGATTTGGGTTTGGGGCGGGCTCAGGATTTTCAAGTCGAGTGGCTGATGAGATCCATGCTGGCAGTGGTGTTTGTGCTGCCGAGCGTGGTGCAGCGTGGGTGGAGTATGCCCGATCCGCAGACGGCAGTGGCAGTGCAAAGTCCCTCCGCGGCGCAGGGTGCGGAGCTGGCGCAACCGGAGACTGCTGGACAAAATCAGCAGGTAACGCCGCAGAACCCGACTCCGCCGCCAGAGACGAATCCAGCGCCGCCGGGACAGAAACCCGCACCCCCTGTGCAGAATCCGTCTCTGCAGAATCCGTCGCCCTTGGCGCAAGAGCCGGAGCCGGCCATCAAGAATCCGGAGGTGCGAGCGGCGCCGAAGGCGGAAATTGCTCCTCCGGCATTGAGCATTCCGCGACTGAGCCGCGCGCCGGTGCTGGAGGATTTTCTGAGCATGGCGCCGCAGGGCGAGACTGCGCAGCAGATGGCGAAAGTCACCGGTTTTGTGCAACGCAATCCGCATGATGGCGAAGAGGTCTCCGAGAAGACTGATGCCTATGTGGGCTACGACCAGAAGAATATCTATGTGGTGTTTCTGTGTTTCGACGATCCCAAGAAAGTGCGGGCGCGGATGTCGCCGCGCGAGGATATCCAGGACGACGATGAGGTCGCAGTCCTGTTCGATACCTTTCATGATCGGCGGCGAGCCTATGAGTTTCAGACTACGCCGCTGGGCGTGCAGTGGGATGCGATCTATACCGAAGCGTCACGGCAAGAGACCGGGGGCAACTGGGACGTTTCCTGGGACGCGGTGTGGGATTCGCGGGGCAAGGTTACGAACCGCGGCTTTGTGGTGTGGATGGCGATTCCGTTCAAGAGCCTGCGTTTTCCGGCGACCAAACAGCAGGAGTGGGGAATCATTTTGTATCGCGGCATTGTGCGCAAGAACGAGGATTCATTTTGGCCGTATGTTTCCCGCAAAGTCCAAGGCCGGCTGAGGTATGAGGCTACTCTTTTCGGGCTGGAGGGGATTTCGCCGGGGCGCGATATCGAACTGATTCCTTATGGCATAATGCGCGGGTTTCGCGCGCTGGACACGGTTGATCCTGAGAATCCGTTTTTTCAGAATGCGACGGCGCAGGGCCAGGCCGGGATGGACGCGAAGTTCGTTATCCACGATCACTTTGTCTTGGATATGACGGCCAATCCTGACTTCAGTCAAGTGGAATCGGAAGATCCGCAGATCACGGTGAATCAGCGCTTCGAAGTATATTTTCCGGAGAAGCGGCCGTTCTTTCTGGAGAACGAGGATTATTTCCGCACGCCGATTGACTTGTTTTTTACCCGCAACATTCAGGATCCTTCGGCGGGAATCCGGTTGACCGGCAAACAGGGTCCGTATTCGGTCGGGCTAATGGCCAGCGATGACCGGGCGCCGGGGCTGGCCGTTCCAAATTATTGCCCTAGTTACTCGCTTGACCCCGACTGTTTGGACAATCTTTATGGCATTCGCTCGTATTTCACGATTGCGCGCGTGAGCCGCGACATTTTCAAGCAGTCGAGCGTGGGGGCGATTTATACCGACTGGGAATGTCCGGCAACAGGCGAATACAACCGCGTCGGGGGCGCCGATGCGTGGCTGAAGCTCAATGCCAATTGGACGGTGCAAGGGCAGGCGGTTACCAGTTCCAGCCACCTGCTGGGGCTGAATGCCGCCAACCTATTCTCTACTTGTGAAGCGAATCAGACGCCTTTTAGTTCGGGCAATGCCGGCAATGGCAACTACTACGCCGGCCCAGCCGACACAGTCGAAGTCCTGCGCAACGGGCTACACTTCAACTACGACGGCATTTACCAGGACATCAGTCCGGGGTTCGTGACCGTGCCAGGATTCGTGAACCGCGTGGACCTTCGCGGAGTCTACAACCTGGCCTATTACCGCTTCCGCCCGAAGAAGGGCTGGCTGTTAGCCTGGGGTCCATCGCTGCGCCAGCGCTATGTGTTCGATCACGAAGGCAATCGGTTGGATACGTATTATGACCCTTATTTAAGGATTGAAGGAAAAGGGCAGACGCACATCTATGTGGATCCTTATGACGAGTTTCGTGAGCGTCTGAGGCCGCAGGATTTTTGTTTCCTAGGTTTTTCTTGCCAGCCAGCGATCCCCAACCGGGCCTACCATGAACACAGCAGTGGCGCTTGGGTGCAAACGCAGGTTTTCCCGAAGGTGAGCGTGGGCGCGACCTATCACTGGGGAGACGGTGTGAACTTCGTGGCGTCTCCAATCGCTCGGGCGCCTCTGAACCAGCCATTCCTGGCACGCCAGGACACGGCAACCGGCACGCTGACGTTCCGTCCAATAACGCCGCTCAAGATTGAGAATACTTATCTTTTTGAACGCTTGCGAGCCTTCGATAGCACCTATCTTCTTGCCCTGGCGCAGACGCCCGGCATCGGCAAAGGCATTTTCGACAACCACATCGTGCGCAGCAAATGGAACTGGCAATTCACGCCGCAACTCTCGCTCCGCGTGATTCTGCAGTACAACTCATTGCTGGCGAACACGCCGGGAAATACGGTTTATCCGTACACCTACCTGCCGACAGAGAAAGAGTTCAACGCCGATTTTCTGCTCACTTATTTGGTGCATCCGGGAACGGCGATTTACGTGGGCTACAACAGCGATTTGCAGAATCTGGATCACGAGTTGATGCCAGGGCCGGAAAGCCTGGCCGGACTATATACTGCGAGGGGCTACATGAACGACAGCCGGCAAGTTTTTGTGAAAGTGTCGTATCTGTTCAGGTTTTGAGGAAGCTTACGGCTGGTTTGCTGAATCCTGGGGCATTCCGGTAGAATCTAAGGATTCGTATCGAGGTTTGAACCCTATGAAAGCAGCTATTCATCCCGCTTATAACGAAGTTCGTGTGCACTGCGCGTGCGGCAATGCGTTTGTTACCCGGTCGACCCATAAGGGCGATATCAGCGTAGAAATTTGCTCGGCCTGCCATCCGTTCTTTACCGGCAAGCAGAAGCTAATGGATACCGCCGGGCGCGTGGAGCGCTTCCGCCGGAAATACGCGAAGAATGCGCCAGCGCCTGGGAAGCCTGAGGCGGGGTCGAAGAACTAATCTTTGCCACGGATTTGCGCGGATTTACCACGGATACACCTGGAATTAGTACACCTGGAATTAAGCCCTCGCTGCAAGGCGGGGGCTTTGTTTTGCGTCTGCAAGTAGAACGTTTCTGCAAGTAGAATAGGACCGTGCGTAAAATCTGGGACAACACGGGGTCAGGTGGCGCGGACTTTACTGTTCGCCAAGGGGAGCAACTGCGGCCAGTTCCCGGCCGCCTGTCTATTGGCACGATCGCGATCGCTCCCGCAACTGTACTTGCTCCCATGGCGGGCGTCACTGACACGGTGTTCCGGCGTTTTATTCGGAACCTGGGCGGCTGCGGGCTGATCATGACCGAGTTTACTTCGGCTGATGGTGTGCTTCGCAAGAAGGACCAGAAGGCTAAACGCTATCTCCATTTTTACGAGGACGAGCATCCGATTTCGGCGCAGCTTTTCGGCAGCGATCCGCAGGTGATGGCGGAGGCAGCGCGCATGGTCGAAGGGCTGGGCTTCGACCTGGTGGATTTGAACCTGGGCTGTCCGGCAAAGAAAGTGGTGAAGTGCAACGGAGGGTCGGGGCTGCTGCGCGATTTGCCGGCGATTGGGAAGATTTTTGAAGCGGTGCGCAGCGCGGTGAAGATTCCGTTCACCGTGAAGTTTCGGGCGGGATGGAGCGACGACGAGATCGTGTGCGTGGAACTGGCGCGCATGGCGGAATCGTGCGGGCTGGCGGCGGTGGCGCTGCACGCGCGGACTCGGGAGCAGGGCTACAGCGGGCAGGCGCGCTGGGAGTGGATTGCCGCCGTGAAAGATGCGGTGAAGATTCCGGTGATCGGCAATGGTGACATTCGCACGCCCGAAGATGCGTGTGCCATGGTTACGCAGACGGGATGCGATGCGGTGATGATTGGGCGCACGGCGCCGTCGAATCCGTGGATCTTTCGGCAGATTGAGCAGTATTGCGCGGGGATGGGCGAGGGCCGAGCGGGCGAGTCGCCCGCTTCCACACGAGCCTACGACGAGCCCAGCGAGGCCGATCGGTACCAGATGATCCGCACCTACTTCCAGATGCTGATCGAAGAAGAACTGCCGGACGCAGTCGGCAAGATGAAGCAGTTTGCTTCGTGGTTCACGCACGGTGTGCCCGGCGGAGCTGGCTTACGGAAGGCGATTTACGAGTCGAAGAGCGCGGTGGAGGTTCTGGGGCGGGTAGAGGGTTTCTTTGAAACGAAGTTGAGCGCTCAGTACCTAGTACCGAGTACCTAGTACCTGGAACTGCTTTTGCTGGGTACTCGGTACTGGTTTCCTATTTCATCTGATCGAGAATCGATCCTACAATTCCTCCCACTACGCCGCCCTGCACGGCTTCTTTGCTCGTCTCATGCGGCATGTATTCATACAGGGCATGCGCGAGTTTGGAGATGGGGAGGGTTTGCAGCCAGATTCTTCCGGGACCGGTGAGGGCGGCGAGGAAGATTCCGTCTCCGCCGAAGATTAAATTCTTGATGCCAGGGACGGTGGTGATGTTGAACGACACGCTGGATTGGAACGCGCCGACGTGGCCGGGGTGTACGCGGAGAGTTTCGCCGGGTTGAAGATCGCGCATGACCAGTTCGCCGGAGAGTTCGAGCCAGAAGGTGCCTTGTCCGGAGACGCGCTGCAGCACGAATCCGCTGCCGCCAAAAATTCCCGCACCCAGCGATTGCTGGAAGCCCAGGCCGATTTGAATTTGCGGAGTGCCGCAGAGGAATCCGTGGCGGTGGATCAGATATTCGTGCCCTGCGGAAACTTCAACCGGAACGATGTGGCCGGGAAGTTTGGTGGCGAAGGCCAGTTCGCCGGCGGCGCCGATGGCGCGATATTCGGTCATGAAGATGGAGCCGCCGCCGGCCACGCGCTTAAGCACGCCGAACAGGCCTCCACCGCCGCCGAACTGGGTGTGCGTGGTCATCTGAATGGAGCTGCCCATCCAGGAAAGTTCTCCGGCTTCGGAGATGATGGACTCGTTGGGCTCGAGGGCGAACTCGAGCACGGGCATGGTGGTGCCGGTGATGCGCGCTTGCATGGGAGGCCTCGGTGGAAGTATACAATCTCGGGGAACGTGTGGCGCGGGCGCCCTCGCCCGCGAACCGGTTCGCAATATGAAGCAGCGCGCCTCCTGGTTCAAGCACGGCGTGCCGGGCGGAGCGGGGCTGCGGAGGCGATCTACGAGTCGAAGAGCGCGGTGGAGATGCTGAGGAGGGTGGAGGAATTCTTTGAAGTGCAGTTGCTGATCCCCCGATGATATTGGAAAGAAAGGGTGGGGGCTTGTCGGATCAGTAAAGTTGCAGTAACATCCTAGGTACTTGACAGGTACTTGACAGGCTGTTCGCAATTCCCTACTATAAAACTGGCCTATTCGTAGGCCGATCTCTTGGCTTGAGGGCTCCGCAAGGAGTCCTCTTGGCTTTTAGGCTGAAATGAACTCCCGAATCTTCTTGATATCATAGATCGCCAGCCCATCCTTCGCTAATTCGCTCAATTCACTGGACACCCTGCGAGCCGTGGCAAAGAGCGTAGCCTTTTTGCCGTCACGCAAGAGCTGGGCGACGGGATCAGCAAAATCGCTGTCTCCGCTCCACAGAGAGAACCCCGCCACCAAATTTACGTGGTCGAGGAGCATGTCGCGGCCAATCTCCACGTCAAAGTTACATTTCATGTGTTCGAGATGCGTGATCCCTTGCTTGTTCAGACCCCTAAGCAGGTCGTTGAGATACTCCACCGACTCGACCTTAAGCTGTCTCAGAAGCTCGGAGGCGATGAAATTCCGAAGGATGTCTGTCGCGCTGCTACTGGAAAGACTCGAAACGTCCACGGAAAGCCTGATCAGCTTTACAGGTTTTGTTACCACCGTGAAGCCGAGGTTTCTAAGCTTCTCGATTCGGCCTTCCGAGGCCGCATTGCCGGCAATCGTTCCGTAGTAAACCTTAATTTCGTTTACCGTGTCAAAACATTGCAGGAGTTGTTTCAGCCTCCGCATGTCGATCTGCCAGCCGAGCTTTGACGACCAGTTCTTGAGGTTGGCGTAGTCGAGGTAAAGGTTAGTCCTCCGATCAAAGAGGCTCTCGAGTTCAAGGACCTGCCGAGAATACTTCTTGGCTAACGTTTCGAGTTCGGGCGTTAGTGCTTTAAACAATGCCACCTCCAACCGGTTAGCTTTCAGCTTGTGTTCTAGCCTGCACCATGGCGAATGGGAAACGAAAGTACAAAACGTTCCTCTGTCGTGGATAAGCTGTGGATTGCTGCGGATAATTGTTGATGAGTGAGGATTTGTGGCTTCTAACAGTAACGTGGAAGAAGGGCCAGCCTGGACGGGGCAGCGTCGGTTGTTCTGTCCTAAGCCCCTCGCGCCAGCATCTTCCCCGACTCATCCTTCTCCACATAGGCCCAGGGCGTGTTGGGGTCATGAGTAAAGACGGTCAGCCATTTCTCTGGAATCGCTTTCGCGTAGTAGTGCTTCTTGCTCTCGATGGTTTGCAGCGGGTAGAGGTCGAAGGCCATGCCCCAGGTGATGTCGATGTGGGCGGTGGTGGGGATGAGGTCGGAGATGTAGCAGGCGGTGCGTCCTGCGCTCTCGACGATTACGGCTTGCATGTGGGCGGTGTGGCCGGGGAAAGTTTTCACGGAGATGCCGGGGGCGATTTGCTCGCCGCCTTTGAGCAGGGTCATCTGGCCGCTTTGGACTAGCGGGTCGTAGTTGTCGGGGATGTAGCTGATGGAGTCGCGATCGCTGGGCTTGCGGGCGTATTGCCATTCGCCTTCCGGGGCGTAGTATTTTGCGCGTGGAAATGTGGGGACGATCTTGCCGGTTTTGTCGCGCACGGTATTCCAGCCGCAGTGGTCGAAGTGAAGATGGGTGTTGATGACGATGTCGATGTCTTCGGGGGCGATTCCGGCAGCCGCAAGATTCGCGAGCAGCTGTGCGGGCTGGCCATAGAACTTGATCATGCGCTCCGAGAGCTTGTTGCCCATGCCGGTTTCGACCAGGACATTTTGTTTACCTGTGCGGATGAGCAGTGAGTTGAGTCCGGCCTGCACGTAGTTTTTTTCATCGGCTACGACTTTGCGCGACCACATGACTTTGGGAACGACACCGAAAAACGCGCCGCCATCGAGCGGGTAAGTGCCGTCGGAGAAGATGCTGAGTTCGAAGTCGCCCAGGGTCAATTGTGGCATGGAAGTAGTGTGCCACAGGCTGGAGCGTCATTCCGAGTCGCAGCCGTTACGAAGCTAACATACGAAGCTAACATACGGAACTAACAATGGACGTTGATAGAAATCCCTTGCGGAGCCGATGGCTGCGCAGGCTTGCAAGAGATCCTTCGACTTCGCCACTGCTTCGCATTCGCGAAGCATTGGCTGCGCTCAGGATGACAAGGTGGTGGGTCGGTTTCTAGCCGCCGGGGCCGTCGTTGGAGACGTATTGTTCGAGCGATTCCAGTTCACGGCTGAGATCGTCGACGCGCCACTCGAGCAGATTACGGATGGAAAGAATCCCGAGCAGTTTGCCGTCGTCGTCGGCGACGGGGAGATGGCGGAAGTGGCGCTCGAGCATGGTAGTGAGCGCCTCGCCCGCGCCGGTGCGGCGGGTAGCCATCTCTACCGGCGTGGTCATGAGTTCACGGACGGAGGTGGATTGCGGGTCGGTGCGGCTGAGGGCCATTTTGCGGAGCACGTCGCGTTCGGTGAAAATTCCGGCGACCCGGTATTCGGAGTCGACGACGGCGACCGCGCCGACGTGATGGTCGAGCATTTTGTTGATGGCGTCGGCTACGGTAGCTTCCAGCGGAACCGACGCGATTTCCCGGTCACAAAGTTCCAGAACACTCATAAACGCCCCCTCTGGCTCGCGCTCGCCCGGAGCCAGTTCCTAAAAACAAATCGGATTGATGAATTATGCTCACGGCGAAGCCGATGTCAAGAGAATTGAAGCAAAATTCAACAAATCTTTTACTCCGGCCTTCCGGGAGCGGGAAATTGCAGTCTCGCCGGGTTCGCTACTGGCTTGACCCTACTGGCTAGACCCTGTCTTGAAAACTTTTCCGTCTTTCATGACGAACTGCACATTCTCCAGGGCTTTGATGTCGCGGAGCGGATCGCCGCTGACGGCGATCACGTCGGCAAAAGCGCCGGGAGCAAGGACTCCGATTTTTCCGTCCATGTCGAGCATGGTGGCGGCGCGCGAGGTTGCGCTCTGAATGGCATCCATGGGAGGCATGCCGAGCTCGACCATGCGGGAGAATTCCTGCGCGATGGGCTCGGTCCAGGGAATTCCGCCCATATCGGTTCCGAAGACGATTTTTACGTTTGCCTTGAGGGCTTTCTTGAATGAAGGCTCGTGCAAGGAAACCCGCAGGCGGTCGCGCTGGCCGGCGGGAGTATCGGCCGGGGCCCAATCGTGGTAGTAGGCGCTGATTGTCGGCACATACCAGGTGCCTTGCTTCAGCATCTGGGCGATGGCAGCGTCATCGAGATCGAGGCCATGCTCAATGGAATCGCAGCCGCCATCGAGCGCACGGCGGAGGCCGATTCCGCCGTAGACGTGGCAGGCGACCTTCTTGCCCCAGCCGTGAGTCTCGTCCACGATGGCGTGCAACTCCTCGACGGTGAGCGTGGGTTGGGAGACCAGTTCGCCATTTTTGCCGACCCACGAGCGATGCGTCATGTAGACCTTGATCCAGTCGGCGCCATGATCGAGTTGCTCGCGCGCGGCTTTGCGGGCCTCGACTGGGCCGTCGACAATCTGAGCGCCTTTGGGCATGTCGAGTTCGGGAGCGTAGCCCTCCAGCGGATAACCGCCCGTGGTCGAGATGGCGCGGGTTGAAACGAACAGGCGTGGGCCAGGAATATAGCCCTGGTCGATGGCCATCTTGATGCCGATATCGCCATAACCGGCGCCCTCGGTTTCGACGTCGCGCAGCGTGGTGAAACCTTGTTCCAACGCCCGGCGGGCAGCAACGGTGGCGCGCGCGGCGCGCAGGGCGAGTGGCGCATTCAGGATGTTGACATCGTAGCCGCCCTGCGCGGGATCTTCGCCCTGCAAGAAGATGTGAGTATGCGAATCGATGAGACCGGGCAGCAGAGTGGCGGCCGACAAGTCGATCACAGTGGCTCCGGCGGGAATTTTGGCGTTGGCTGCATCGGTGACACTCTCGATGCGATTGCCGTGGATAATGATGACCTGGTTGTGCCGCGGCTTGTCGGACTTGCCATCGATCAGAGAGCCGGCGCGAATGACGGTAAAAGATTCGGAGGCACGGCTGTCTTTCGGTTGCTGTTGCCCGCGAGCGGAAATCACGAGGGCAAGAAGCACGATCCAAACATGGGTTTTCACGGTTGGCTCCTCAAGTGTTTATAGTTCAGTTAACGATATTCCAGTTAACGATCCTCCGTTAACGATTCGCGGCTGACGATCCTTATTCAACGATCAGTCAAGCGAGAGAATTTTGGAATTGAGGAATTCTACGCTTACTTCGCCATGACGTAAGCATCGGCCTCGATCTCGACCAGGATTTCGGGCGAGATCAGGGTGCTCACCTGGACCATGGAGGTAGCGGGACGAATGTTGGAGAAAAATTCTCCGTGAGCTTTGCCGACCTTCTCCCACTCCGCAATGTTCGTTACATACATACGGGTGCGCACTACATCCTGCATGGTGGCTCCGGCTTTGTGCAAGGCGCTTGCAATGTTCTTGAGAGTCTGCACGGCTTGGGCGTAGACGTCGCCGACGCCTACGATTTTGCCGTCGGGCGCGGTCGCGGTGGTGCCCGACACGTACACGTGAGGACCGATCCTGACTGCACGAGAGTAACCGACAATCGGTTCCCAGGGTGTGCCGCTGGAGATGTTGGATCTTTCCATGGTTGGTTGATTTCCTCCTTGGGGATCATTGTGGATCATTTTAGCGGGCTAAGGCGATGGAATTAGCAGCCGACGCGAGCGTGTGCCAACAAAAATTGGCGATAAACTCCGGCGGCGATAGCGTCCTCTAATGATTGACGAAAGAGATTCGCGCTATAAACAAAAGTCATTTGCTTTTGCAGCGCGGATAGGGTAACTAGTTACTAACACTGTGGGAGAGTGGGTTGTAAGACGGCATATCAAGGGGGCCAAACTAATGATTCCGGAATCTCATCCACTACGGCAGCTTTTCCAGGAATTGGTGGGACGCCACTATGCCGAAGAGATTGGCATTCGCGATCCGCAGGTGGTGGCCTATGTCTCACACTTGCTCACCGAGTTCTGCGAAGCCGATCAGTTGTTCAAGATTCACGACGCGGCCGACCGTCCGCTGAATGATTTGGGCGAGATGATGCTGGAATCGGATCCGATCTACGGCCCCGCGCCTTCGTTCGATCGCGAGCGCCAGGTGCGCAAACATATTGGAGACTACGCGCTGTTTTTTGCCGGGATGTTTCCCGAGAGCATCAACCACATCCGGCTGCGCCGCCATCGTCTGGAGAATTTTGTGGAATGGATGAAGGCGGGGAAAGAAAGTTATTACATTGTGTCGAAGTTCGAACACTTCGAATACGCGAAGGTTGCGCCGCTGTTCGCGCACCTTTCGCGCGAATTCGAGGGCTGCGTCTACGGTCTCAATATGGTGAAGAACGACTTGCAGGAGATGCAGCATCCCATCATGCGGCGCAGCAATGAGCTGTTGATGTAATTCCGGCAGATCGCATATCAGGCGGGTAAACGGCCCAGAGTCGCTTGCAGCGAAGCTTTCAGTTCACGATAGCGAAAGGGATACCCGCTCGCAATCAGTTTGCTGGCCTCCACTTTCTGGCTCCCTAGAAGCAACTCTTCGCCCATTTCCCCGAAGGCTAATTTCACGGCGAACGCCGGTAGAGGGAAAATTGCCGGACGCGAGAGCACGCTGGCCAGGGTTTTTGCGAACTCTTCGTTCCTTACGGGCTTGGGCGCGACCAGGTTCGCCGGTCCCTGGATGAGGTCGTTCTTCAAAATATGATGGATGGCGCCGACCATGTCGCGAACATCGATCCAGCTCATCCATTGGCGTCCGTTGCCGGTTTTGCCGCCGAGGCCGAGTTTGAACGGGGTCAGCATGGCGCCGAGAGCGCCGCCTTTGGGGCTGAGCACAATGCCTGTCCTGAGATGTGCGGTGCGAATATCGGCTTGGACTGCGGGTGTTGTGGCTTCTTCCCAGTCCTGGCAAACCTCGGCGAGAAAGCCGGTGCCCGGCGCGCTTTCCTCGCGCAACACTTCGTCGCCGCGGTTGCCGTAGTAGCCGATGGCGGAGCCGCAGACGAAAACATTTGGCTTCTCTTCGGCTTGGGCGAGAGCGGATGAGAGATTGAATGTCCCGACCACCCGGCTGTCGCGGATACTCGATTTCCTGGCCGCGGTCCATCGACCGAAAATGCTTTCTCCCGCGAGATGAATCACGGCGTCGAAGCCGGATACTGTCTGGGGCGGGAGCGGGACTGACGGGTCCCACGAGATCTGCTCGTCGCTCTGAGCCGGGCCCCGCACCAAGCGGACGACTGAACATCCATTGGTACGGAGGGAAGGAAGGAGAGCGGCGCCAATCGGGCCGGAGACCCCGCTGACAAGGATTCTGGAATTCATGAGTACTGGTTGCCACTCTAACAGTTCGCGGAGCGGCTGAACAAATTGCGGAGGGATTTACAACCTTCGTAACGGCCGAAATGGAAGAAAGCCTTATAAGCTATCCCACAAATGGCTGGGCTGTGCCAATCCGGAAAAAATAATTGGTGTAATCACTTTGTTTTAACAATCCGATGCATCGCATAATGGTAGGGGGGAATGTCTTTTTAATGTTTACGAGATGGTCGCTGGCACTCGTAGTGTGCGGAATGGCGGTGCATGGATTTTCCCAGGCGACGCAAGCCCCTCTGGCAACGCCCGTGCCTGGTCCCGAACACGAGGTGACGACCCCGGTTGGCGAGCAACCGCCCGATCAGAGAGCCTCCGGAAGCATTAGCGGGACAGTGGTTGATCAGAGTGGAGCGGTGGTAGCGGGAGCCCGGGTCAGGCTTGGCAGGGCAGATCCACCTGGAGGAGATCAACCGCCAAAGCAAGAGGTATTATCGGGCGGCGATGGACAATTCTCGTTTGCCGAGATCGCGCCTGGAGCGTTCGAGCTGACGGTGACTGCAACGGGCTTCGCCACGCGAACATTCTCAGGCATGCTGCATCCGGGGGAGATTGAGACGCTCCCGCCGATGGCTCTGGAGGTTGCGGCTGCGATCACCGAAGTGGAGGTTGGACTCTCACGGGCGGAGGTGGCGGAAGTCGCGGCGCAACAGCTGAAGATTGAAGAAAAGCAGCGCGTGCTGGGAATGATTCCAAATTTCTATGTCAGCTATGTTCCGCATGCAGCTCCGCTGACTGCGAAACAGAAGTTCAAGCTGGCCGCGAGGACGGTGGTGGATCCGTTTACCTTCCTGGTGGTGGGAGGGACTGCGGGAGTGGAACAGGCGCAAAATCACTTCTTCGAGTATGGGCAAGGGACGGAAGGCTATGCCAAGCGCTTCGGGGCCAACTACGCCGATACGATTACGGGCACGTTCATTGGAGGCGCCATTCTTCCATCGCTGCTGAAACAAGACCCCCGTTACTTCTACAAAGGAACGGGAAGCGTGCAATCACGATTTCTGTATGCCATAGGCATGTCAGTGATTTGCAAGGGCGACAATGGGCACTGGCAGCCAAATTACTCAGGGATTCTGGGAAGCCTGGCTGCGGGCGGTATTTCAAACCTTTACTATCCGGAGATCGATCGGGACAGTGCGGCGTTAACTTTCGATAACACAGCGATCGGGATTGGCTCGACTGCGATCGGCAATTTGCTGCAGGAGTTTGTTATACGGAAGCTGACGCCGAAGCTTAAGCGCGATGCGAGCCAACCCTGAAGAGGGCTAGATAGGCTGCTATCGCGTCACTTGCAACTGTGATGGTCTTCACAGAGTTCGCTTCCGCCAAGGCATAGTCTCCTAAATTGGAGGACTAGAGGTCCTCCTTAGTCCGAGTCAGCCGCGGAAGGCCGTCCTTCGCTCTGACGCCCGTGGGATCTCTGATTGATCGAACGGGGATTGATCGAACGGGCGAAAGGCTCTTTCTTAAGCATCTTTCATACTGTTTCTTTTCCCAGGTTAAAGAATTTGGTAGTCCGCCGGCGTTTGCGAGGCGGTGATTTGTGCTGCTGCCGATCGTCGTCGTTCTTTGTTCTTTGACTCCGGCGGAGAGCGGTTGGCAGTTCAAAATCTTTTCAATCCGCTTTTCAAGCCATTTTCACTCCAGGAGAGATTCCATGTTGCATCTCGATACTGGCAATACAGGTTTCATGATTTTATGCACCAGCCTGGTCATGCTGATGACGCCCGGGCTTGCGTTCTTTTATGGCGGCCTGGTGGGGCGCAAAAACGTCCTCGCCATCATGATTCAGAGCTTTGTCTCCATGGGCTGGACGACGGTGATCTGGTATTTGTATGGCTATTCGCTGTGCTTCAGCGGCGACTGGCACGGAGTCATCGGCAACTTCCACAACGCATTTCTGCGCGGGATCGATCTCAATACGCCTTCGCCGAATATCACGATCCCGGCCTTTGTATTCATTGCGTATCAGATGATGTTCGCCATCATTACGCCGGCGCTGATTTCGGGCGCTTTCACCAACCGAGTTACGTTCAAGGCCTACATGTTGTTCCTCACGGGTTGGTTGACCTTCGTTTACTTCCCATTCGTCCACATGGTTTGGGGCGGAGGCTTTCTGCAGCAGTGGGGAGTAAAGGATTTTGCGGGGGGCATTGTGGTGCACAACATTGCGGGTGTTGCCGCGCTGGCGTCCGTGCTGTACGTAGGAAAGCGCCATACCGCAGATCGCGGCCCGCACAGCATCCCGCTCGTGGCCCTGGGCACCGGACTGCTCTGGTTTGGCTGGTACGGCTTTAATGCCGGCAGTGAGATGCGCGTGGATTCGGTGACTGCGACCGCGTTTCTTAACACCGATGTCGCGGCGTCGTTCGCAGCCGTTGCCTGGTTGCTGGTGGCATGGTTCAACGAAAAAAAACCGAAGTTTCTGGGTCTGCTGACCGGAGCAGTCGCCGGATTGGCGACCGTCACTCCCGCGGCCGGCTACGTTTCCCCCACCACAGCGGTCATCATCGGTCTGGTTTCCGGGGTAGTTTGCTACTACGCGGTCGAAATGAAGAACAAATTTCAGTGGGATGACGCACTCGATGTCTGGGGAGTCCACGGTGTAGGCGGATTCCTCGGCATCGTCATGCTGGGCATCTTCGCCAGCAAGGCCTATAACCCGGAGGGTGCAAACGGATTGCTCTATGGCGATCCAGTATTCCTTCTGAAGCAAGTCGTGGCCGTAACGTTCTCCTCGGTGTGGGCGTTCGTTTTCACCTATGCCATGCTCCGGATTATCGATGCCTTCACCCCGGTGAAAGTCAGCGAGATGTCGGAAGAAATTGGCCTGGATGAATCCATTCACGGCGAGCACGCCTACGAGGAAATCTTCGCCAGCGATGGCCTGGCGCATGCGGTGAATCAGGCTCATGCGGAGGCATTGGCGAGCCGGAAGTAAGAAGTGGAGAGAGACGAGGGCTTCGGTGGGCGCTTATGCCGATCCCCGTAAAGCTGGGCCTTGGCGGGAGTGACGGCATCGTTGCTCCTGCCGATTTTTTTCCGCCTAGTTGTTGCCCAGCACCGACCACTGTTCGGCCTGCCGGAATTCATCACGCCGCTTCGCGCCCGCCGTGCTGTCCCAGTTCCGCCACGCCGCCGGGTCGTTTCCCAGGTGCTCGTTCGTGATCTCGCGCAGCGCCTGATAAACCCACGTCCGCGTGGTCGCATCGAGCGAGGGATCGTACGCCAGATCGATCAATCCCGGAACCGCCAGCATTCGCTGCTCGCGCGTTAGCATGCCGGATTTCGCCATGCTGCAGCCCGCGCGCTCCCGCACTTCGAGCGATGGATCGTTGCGGAAGACATCCAGGAAATCCTTGATCGTGTCATCCGTTCCCAAGTGCGCCAGACCTTCGACGGTCCAGTAGCGCGTCTTTTCCATTGGATCATGCAGGTACGACCGCAGAAACTCGTGGATCTTCTCCGGCGCGACGCCGCGGTTCGCCAGCATGCCGAGCACCCAGGTCGCGAATGTCCGGTAACTCGGGGACTTCTCTGCTGATGCCATCAGGCGTTCGGCGGTCTCCTCCGTCTTCGGCAGGTTGTCCACTGCCAGGGTAATTTCGATCGCCGCTGCGCGCACGCGCAGATCGTTCGAGTAGAGCGCCGTCATCGACAGATCATCGAACTTCTGCGTGTAATGCACCTTGCCGTACCAGCCCTCGACCATCTTGTTGATCATGTTGGTCGCGCCGTGATCGTGATTGATCGCCGCTCCCAGCAGAAATTCCATCTGCGCCTGCGGCGGCTGTGTCTCCACCCACTCGATATTGTGCTCGGAAAGCTGCGAGTGGTCCGCGGGAACGGGACGTCCCGGAACCGGCAGCTGCTCGCCCGAAGTGACGGGGGGAGCGGCAGTCTGGCCCACACCCGGCGCCGCCAATGCTGAAACGAGGACAGCGACCGTCAAGAAAACGGACGTACTGCGCAGCCCATAGCTCGTTTGACCGACCATGCCCACCTCGCGCGGGAGAATCCAGATCCCATCGAGAGCTTAGGCGGGCCCACCTCATGGGGCAAATTACCGGCGTCACATGCCGGTTCGTGTGGGGCGGGCGTCTTTGCCCGCTTCTTCCCATTCAACGACAACTAGACGTTGTCGCGCACTCGATCGCGAGCAGACTCCGTAGGCTGCTCCAGCAGCTTCGCGGGCGGGGGCGCCCGCTCCACGCAGGCATCGCGGGCTATAATCGTACATGGCGAGCTTGCGCCAACAGATCGCGACTACCGCTCTTACGCTTACCAAGTTCCGCGAGCTGATGAAGCGGATTGAGGAAAACCGTCCGCAGGACGATCTGTCCATTGTCAAGAAAGCCTACGACTATTCCTTGAAACACCACGAAGGGCAGAGCCGCGCCTCGGGCGAGCCCTATCTGGTGCATCCCCTGGAAGTGGCTCTGGTGCTGGCTGAGATGAAGATGGACCCGGTTGCCATAGCCGCGGGGCTGCTGCACGACTCGGTCGAAGATACGTCCGTCACCATCGTCGACATCCGCAAGGAATTTGGCGAGCAGGTCGCGCACATCGTGGAGGGCGTCACCAAGATCAGCAAAATCGATTTCGCGACGCGCGAGGAGGCGCAGGCCGAGAACCTGCGCAAGATGATGCTGGCCATGGTCGACGACATTCGCGTGGTGCTGATCAAGCTGGCCGACCGGCTGCACAACATGCGCACGCTTGAGCACTTGCAGCCCGACCGGCAGCGCAAGATCGCCGAAGAGACGCTTGAGATTTATGCACCCATCGCGCACCGGCTGGGCATGGGAAAAATTCGCGGTGAGCTGGAGGATCTCGGCTTCCGCTTTCTCGATCCCGAGGGCTATGAGCTGGTGGGGAAGGCAGTGAATGCACGGCGCAAACAGGGCGAAGTTTTTCTGGCCAAGATGCAACAGATCCTGAACGACAAGCTGAAAGAGGCGGGCATACAGGCCAAGGTGGATAGCCGGATTAAACGGCTGTTCAGCATTCACAAGAAGCTGCAGAGGCAGCGCATTTCCGTCGATCAGGTTTACGATCTCTTTGCCATGCGGGTGATCACGCGGTCGCTGCAAGATTGCTACGCGGTGCTCGGCATCATTCACAACATCTGGCGTCCGGTGCCGGGGCGCATCAAAGACTTCATTGCCATGCCGCGGCCGAACTTTTACCAGTCGCTGCACACCTCGGTGATTACCGAGGATGGAACGCCTTTCGAAATTCAGATTCGCACCGAAGAAATGCACAAGATGGCCGAGGAAGGCATCGCGGCTCATTGGAAATACAAAGATGGGCCGGTCTCGGCGCAGGACGAGCAGCGTTTGGCATGGCTGCGGCAGGTGGTGGAGTGGCAGCGGGATGTCAGCGATCCCAATGAATTTCTTACGGCGCTGAAAGTCGATCTTTATCCGGAAGAGGTTTATACCTTCACGCCGAAGGGCAAGGTGGTGGTGCTTCCGCGTGAGGCTACGCCGATCGACTTCGCCTACACGATTCACACCGAAGTCGGGCACACATGTGTGGGCGCGAAGGTGAACGGCCGCATGGTGCCGCTGCGGCACAAGCTGCATTCCGGCGACATTGTCGAGATTATTACCCAGGCCGGACACAAGCCCAGCCGCGACTGGCTGGGGCTGGTAAAGTCGTCGCGCTCGCGCAACAAGATTAAGCACTGGCTCAACGTGCACCAGCGGGAGCGTTCCATTGAAATTGGCCGGAAGGTAATTGAGAAAGAAGCGCGCAAGTATCGCATTGCGCTGAAAGAAATCAAAGACGAAGAATTGCAGAAGGTGGCGTCGGGTTACGGGTTGGGCAAGGTGGACGACCTGATGTCCGGCATCGGCTACGGGAAATATTCGGCGCGGCAGGTGCTGGCGCGGCTGCTGCCTTCGGGCGCAACGCCATCGATGGCGGGCGATATTGAAGCGGAGGGATTAAGTTCGAAGCCGGGCGCCATCGCCAGCGTGGTGCGGCGGGTTTTTGGCGATCACAACGCCATCATGGTCAAGGGCCAGGGCGATATGCTGGTTTACCGCGCGCGCTGTTGTAATCCGATTCGCGGCGAAAGCATTGTCGGCTACATCACACGCGGCAAGGGAGTGGCGGTACACGCGGTGAATTGTCCCAACGTCACCAACCTGATGTATGAGCCGGAGCGCCGGATCGATGTGGAGTGGGCCCGCGACGAGAGCACGCCCACGGCTTATCCGGTGAAGCTTACCGTTTACTGTGACGATCGTTTTGGGATGCTGAAAAATATCACGAGCGTGATCGGCGACGCGCAAAGCAACATCAGGAACATTGGGGCGCATACTTCCAACAGCCAGGCCAGCGTGGAGATTGTCCTCGATATTTCCGACTTGAAACATCTGGAACAAATCATGGCGGGGTTGCGTAAGATTCCGGGCGTGCACGAGGTGCAGAGGCTGCAGAAAATTTGATATTCAAAGCGTTCACTTTTAAAGCATTGAATACGATGCGAATAAGATGTAATATCGACGCATGGTTAATGTGGCCGAGGACATCCACTCTTTTACAACGTTTAAACGCAATTCGTCCGACCTGATGAAGCATATGAAGAAGACGGGGCGGCCGCTTGTGCTTACTATCAACGGAAAAGCTGAAGCCGTAGTACTTGATCCAAGCACTTACCAGCAAGTCGCCGAACACCTCGATGCGATCGCCAGAATTCGCCGCGGTCTGGCCCAGGCCAAGAGAGGCGAGGGACAGACGGTGGATGAAGTATTCGATGAACTGGAAAGAGAGCCCTGAGCGCTGCGCCGCGTTATCGCGTCATGGTCACGCCGGAAGCCAAGGCTGATCTTCGGGACATATATCGTTATATTCGGGAACGTGCTCCGCGGGCCGCGACTCAGTGGAGTGTTAGCGCACGCGCGAGTATCAAGACGCTCTCCCATTTTCCCGAGCGCTGTCCGCTCGCGCCTGAAAGCGCCCACTTCGACGTGCCAATCCGTCAGATGTTGCTTGGCGCCGGCAATCGCGGAACCTATCGAGTTCTGTTTGTAATTGTGGATAAGTCGGTGCGGATCCTGCATGTTCGTCACGGATCCATGCTGCCGATGGGCTCGGAAGAATATGGGGAAGATTGAGTCGTTGCCTTAAGCCGTGACCTGGATGAGTGTCTTGGCCGAGACGAGCGGCTGAAACAGATTCAGGATTTCGCGCGCGTAGGCTAAACAATTCGCTTTCTCCGGAATTGGCGAGGTAACGCGGCGCGGGTATTCGTCGTAAGTTCGACCCTTAAGCAGCCTTCCATTCTTCGCCTTCCTCACGCCGCCCCACTGCTTGAAGAAAAATGGCACGCGCGATTGGCGGCATTGATCACGTAGTGAGAGCACCCAGTCCTCGTGCATGGGACGCGCTCCGGGGCCGCTTTCTCCCCCAACGATGGCCCATTTAATTCCCGAGAGATCGAACGAGCCCAGATCCTCGAGCAGCGGTTCAATCGACAGGAAGCGGACGCTTGCAGGCGCCTGTTGCAGATCTTTGACGCGCGGCAGACCGTACTTCCGGTCCTCAACGCTGACTCCCCACCATATGTGCTCTTGTTTGGCGGCAGATCGCAAGGGTCCAACCAGCAGCTTCCGCAGCCTCTCTGACCTTTTCGTGAGCACCTGAAACGTGTGCCAGTTCGCTTTGACCATGACTCTGCAGACTGCCTCGATGTAATCGTCGGGCACACCGTCTTGGAAAAGATCGCTCATCGAATTCACAAACACGAGCTTAGGGGAACGCCAGAGGAATGGCTCGGTCAGTTTCTCAGGGACTAAGCGCAGGTCGAATCCCTGCTGGTAGGGATGCCCCTTGACTCCGCGAAACCGCTCAGCGAATGTCTCCGCGTAGCAATGCTTGCATCCGGGGCTGATCTTCGTGCAGCCGCGCACCGGGTTCCAAGTCGCGTCGGTCCATTCGATATCAGAATGCACACTCATATCATCTTTTCCTCGAGAAAGTTACGCGCACATGGTCGGCGAAGGTGACCGCACCTTTCCGCTTGGGGCGTTCGCTTGCGGAAGGCTCAACCCTTATCTTACTCTCCGCCTCTAGCTCGGCGAGAGCGTGCTTATAGTTGGTAGCGATATACGGGGTTCCAACGCAGTGCCTTGTGTAGATGTCATTCATTGTGAGTATTTCGCCGGCAAACTTGTCCAGCAACATCCCCTTGAGTTCATCGACTGGCCGCGACAGCCCGTATAGAATCGGGAACCTTTCGGATGCCGGTGAGTATTCGAACGAGGCTACGCCCTGGTGGTGCTCGGAGCTTTCCTTCGCCATGATGCCCTTCATGATTTCATAACCTCTGAAGTGCTTTGTTGCAAAGACTAAATGATGGCTCGTTCGTGTTCCCCGGTCGTTCTTAAAAGTGAACGGCAATACGTAAGCCGCCCCCATATCCCTTAACGACTGCGAAAGATTTTCTACAATGAGGTTTTCTCGTTCAGCCGGACTCATGCCCGCTATTTCGGTGCGTAAGTTGTCGGCGCGCTCCTGTCCGAAGAGAGCATCCATATGCTGTCTAACAACCTCGTTGTTTAATCCCATGCTCACCCGGTTGTAGTTGAAGAAAAACACGCAGTCACAGCCCCAGTTCTGTAACACCGAGTTGATCAGGCGCAGGGAAAGACCTTTGTACCCCCAAGGATCGACAAAGAAAAATGTAGGAATCAGTTTAAGACCCTCAAACATCTTTGCGATTTGCTCACCCACGACTTGATTCGAAACTCTGGGCTTGTGCTTGAGCTTTTCGATTCCTTGAAGATTGTCGATCGCTGACTGAAGCCGCCCAACGTTATCCGCGTCGGCATCGTTAAACAGCGTAACGAGCATACTCCGCATATCGGCGTCTTCGATCGCCTTCTCCAACACGAGCAGTGGCGTTGATAGAGTCCCGTCCTTGTATCGTCCGGGCCCTGCGAAGAGGTCGATATAGAGAATGCGATTATCGTGCTGTTTGGCGCTCGGAATGATGACCTTCGCCCAAGCCCAAAAGTACTTCTGAATGATCCGGGCTTTGATCTGCGATTGCTCGGTTGATTCGTCGAAGAATTGATTGTCCACCATCGCAAAACCGGGGCTGACGATTCGGGGGACCCAACCTCTGTTAATAGCGAGTTTACTCGACCGCGGGTGTGTGTCGTATAGACAAGCTAGGTTCTTTGCAGCTTTCTAATGCTTACTTACAGCGGAATATTCCCATGCTTCTTTGGCGGATTCTTATCCCGCTTATTCTCCAGCATGGCCAGGGCTTGGATCAGTTTTTTGCGGGTTTCGTGGGGCTGGATGATGGCGTCGACGAAGCCGCGGTCGGCGGCGACGTAGGGGCTGGCGAAGCGGTCGCGGAATTCTTCGATTTTCTTTTGACGAACCGCTTCGCGGTTCTCGGCGCCTGACGCTCCATTGCTCGCCGCTTCCAGTTCGCGCTTGTAGACGATATCCACCGCGCCTTCAGGGCCCATGACGGCGATCTCGGCGGTGGGCCACGCGTAGTTCACATCGGTGCGGATGTGTTTGGAGGCCATGACGCAATAGGCGCCGCCGTAGGCTTTGCGCGTGATCACCGTGACCTTCGGCACGGTGGCTTCGGCGAAGGCGTAGAGCAGCTTGGCGCCGTGCTTGATGATGCCGCCGTATTCCTGCGCGGTGCCGGGCAAAAATCCGGGGACATCTTCGAAGGTGACTAACGGGATATTGAAGCAATCGCAGAAGCGGACGAAGCGCGCGCCCTTGACCGAGGCATTGATGTCGAGCGTGCCGGCGAGCATAGCCGGATTGTTGGCCACGATGCCCACAGGGCGGCCATCGAGGCGGGCGAATCCGACGACAATGTTTTTCGCGTAGTGCTCCTGCACTTCGAAAAAGTAGGAGTCGTCGACCACGGCGTGGATCACATCTTTCATGTCATAAGGAAGATTCGATTGCGCGGGCACGATTTTGTCGAGTGCGGCATCGGCCCGGTCGATTGGATCGGTACAGGGTTTGCGCGGGGGATCGTCCAGATTATTCGAGGGCACAAAGCTCAACAGCTCACGGACCATCGACAGGCACTCGGCGTCATCATGCGCGAGAAAGTGCGCCACGCCTGAGGTTTCGTTGTGGGTCATGGCTCCGCCGAGTTGATCTTTGGTGACGTCTTCATGGGTGACGGTCTTGATGACGTCGGGGCCGGTGATGAACATGTAGGAAGTTTTATCGACCATGAGGACGAAGTCGGTGATAGCGGGGGAATAGACGGCGCCGCCGGCGCAGGGGCCCATGATCGCGGAAATCTGCGGCACTACGCCGCTGTAGAGGGTGTTGCGCAGAAAAATGTCGGCGTATCCGGCCAGCGACATCACGCCTTCCTGGATGCGCGCGCCGCCGGAATCGTTCAAGCCAATCACGGGCGCGCCCATCTTCGCGGCCAGATCCATGATCTTGACGATCTTGCCGGCGTTGGTCTCGGAGAGCGAACCGCCGAAGACGGTGAAATCCTGCGCGAAGACGTAGACCAGACGGCCTTCGATGCGGCCGTAGCCGGTGACAAAGCCGTCGCCATAAGGCTTTTGCTCGGACATGCCGAAGTCAGTGCAGCGGTGCGTGACCAGCTTGTCGGTTTCTTCGAAGGTGCCTTCGTCGAGCAGGAACTCGATGCGCCCGCGCGCCGACATTTTGCCTTCTTTGTGCTGGCGCTCGCGGCGCTTTGCGCCTCCGCCTTCTTCGGCGAGCTGATTGCGCTTTTTGAGTTCTGCGATTTTTTCTTCGATATTCATGGCGGAAGGATTATAGCGGGTGGGCGGGCAGGCAGGTGTGAGGGAGATCACATGGCAGGAGAGACTCGACGCGCACGACCGGCCAACTTTTTCTGCGGCGTTACACCTCTCGCCGCAACACGTAAATCACCCAGGGAGCGATCTTAGTTTCGTTTACCCACGGATATGGCTCGTCGCCTTTGGCCAGTGGCTTGAGGACTTGGATGGCTTGGAGACCCGCTTCTCTATACACCGCCCGATACGATTCGTCGGTCCAGAGGATGTCTTCGACCGGCCTCCGATCCTGGTGGTCGGTAACGACGATGCGCACGACATCGCCGCTGCGGGCTGCGGCGTTCTCCGGGAAATCTTTGGTCGTAAAGGAAGCCCATTCGTGGGTGTAAATCTCGGGTGATGAAACTATGCTGACGATGGTTCCACTCGGCTTCAGCAGCCTTCCGAGGTCGGAAAAGATTCTTGCCTTCACCGGCCCGGGAATGTTGTCGAAGGTGAAGGCGGAGAGCACAAGGTCGAAGGCCGCGGCCTCAAATTCGTCGAAATTATCGCCGGGCACGAGACGGTAATCGCCGGAAGGATCCGTGGCGCGCGCGATCCGCAGCATGTCCTCCGAGACATCGAGTCCGTTCACATTGAACCCGAGTCTTCGCAGGAAACGCGTCGACCGGCCGGTGCCACAACCGAAATCAAGCGCCTTGTTACCCGTCACGTGCTCTGAAATGATCGCCGGAAGATCGCGGTAGGCGAGGTAATAGGTGTTCGCGAACTCGAGTGCGGAATATGCGTTGGAGCGCACAACGTCCGCGTAGCAGTTAGCGAAGTTCCCGGAGTCGTTCACAGGCGAGTATAACTCCTCGCCTCTTACCGGGCCGAATCCTACTCCAGATCCGCGCCCAGTAACTGATAGCGATACTTCTTGCCATCCCAGAAGACGACCGAAGAGGTGGCTTCGCCTTCGTCTTTCTCTTCCATGTAGATGCCGAGGACGGTCTTCTTTTTCATCTCCAGCCTTTTCACGCTGAGAGTCTTGAAGGGCAGGTTGATCAGCAGGAACTTGGGCTTGGGTTTGTCGGAACGCCAGGCCTCGGGGCCAACCCCGTGGACGATCAATAGGCAGACGCCCTTACGGTCGGGCACGTCCGAAGCAAATGTGGATGTGACTTTGACGTCACCGAAGCCCAGAGCGCTGTCATAGGGATCGGTTACGCGAAAGCCGTATTCAGCCTGGTCGGCGAGGGGATTTTTGCAGCGGCCAGCCACGATAAGATCATCCACGCCGTCGCCATCGAGGTCGCCGACAAACTGCGGAGGACCGCCCAGCAGCGAACAGTTCTCGCCAAACTCTTTGTGGATGTACTCGTCGGTGACCGCGGGCACGGGAGCTTTGGCATGGGCTGGCGGCGGAGGAGGCAGTTTCTTTTCGGCGGCGAGCGGTGCCGAGGTGGCAGCGATCGCCAGCAAGATTAGAGAAACGCGGAGGGAGACAATTTTGGAGAACGTTTTGGGGAACGACATGTCCCTACTCTAGTACCGTTTTGTGCAGGAAGGTATAGACATAGATGGTGACCCGGGTAACTAAGGTACCCACTACTTGCGGAAGTGTTCCCACCCCTGTGGTTGGAGTTCGTGCGCTGCGCCGGAATGGTTCGTCAGGAATATCTTTCGCCCGCGGGTGATCTGGCCGATCTGGGTAATTGGAACGCCGCCAATACGCGCGGGGACCCGCTTGTGGGGGGGAGCGGTGAACAGGAGTTCGTAGTCTTCCCCGCCGTGGAGAGCAAATTCGAGATCAACTTCCTGTAGCGCCCTGCCGATTCTTGATTTGGGGATCAGTTCTGCCTGCAGTTCGGCGCCGACGCCACTTTCTTCGCAGATGTGGGAAAGGTCGGTGGAGAGGCCATCGCTGGTATCGATCATTGCTGAAGCGAGACCTTTCTCGCGAAGAACCTGGCCCAGCTTGATGCGGGGCTCGGGGAAGAAATGCCGAGGGTAGTCCCGTGGATTGAGCTTGCGCCTGGGATCTTTCTGCATCTGCCGGAGGGTTGCGGCCGAGGCGCCGAGTTCTCCGCTCACATAGATGCGATCGCCGGGCCGTGTTCCCGAACGCAACAGCGCCTTGCCTTTGGGGACGGTGCCCAAGACCACGATGTCGGCAAGAATTCCGTTGGGCGACTGCGCGGTGTCGCCGCCAGCGAGGGTCACGGCGTATTTCTCCGCCAAGGTGAGCAAACTGCCGGCGAAGCGGTCAACCCAACTCTGTGGCAGGCCGCGCGGCAAAGCCAGCGAAAGAAAAGCGGCGAGAGGTTCTCCGCCCATGGCGGCGATGTCACTGAGACCTCGCGCCAGGCAGCGGTGGCCAACCGATTCCGGCGAATGCCAGTCACGGCGGAAGTGGACGCCTTCCAGGGAGAAGTCGGTGGTGACGAGAGTGTCGATCGGTTTGCCGGAGCGCCGGGCCAGGCGGAGCACGGCGCAGTCGTCTCCAATCCCAGCCAGGACAGCGGGATTGTCCCTTGTCTTGGCTAGGCGTGTCTTGGCTGGGCGTGTCTTGGCTAGGCGTGTCTTGGCTAGGCGTGTCTTGGCTAGGCGTGTCTTGGCTAGGCGTGTCTTGGCTAGGCGACGGATTTGTGCGATCAGAGATCTTTCGGCGAGTACCACGCTAACCAATATATAGGGACACCAGATATAGGGACACCAGCATACCGGGGCGGAGTCACGAAGCTATGGGCCTTCGGATCAGTGCCCATTCTGGCACCTCCGAGGCTGCCGTAACCTGTCCGGAGATGACTTATGATTACCCGCCTTAAGTAACGTTTAATACGGCGGGTTCCCGTTGACAGGGCGAACTCAGTTTGGTACCTTTTACCAGACATTCATACAAGTTTCTGGCCGAGCTAAGTTCTGCATTCATTACGAATTGCAGACAAGGGAAGTATTGGAGGCTTCGGCCGTTGGTTCCGTTAAGGCGGCAGGGCACGTTAGAAATCTCCATTCCCAAGATGGGAAGACGTGACCCGGAACAATCAGGTTGTCCGAACAGGCTTTCTGCAACCTCAGAACATTGCCTGGAGTTCCGGCCCTGATTATTACAAAACGGAAGAAGGAAGGCATTTGCAGAAACGCTTCTACATACTTTTCGTGGCCCGGGGAGACGACGGCCAGTTGCGCAAGATCTCCATTCCAGTCCATTACCTGTATGTATTTGTGGTGGGGGCGGCGATTGGATTTCTTAGCCTAACGGGCATTGCCAGTTCCTACACCCGCATGCTGCTGAAGGTTTCCCGCTATAACGAACTGCGTACCGAAAAAGAGCAGCTGAAGGATCGCTATTCCCGGCTGGAAGAAGTGGCCAAGGAACGTGACGTCCAAGTTGCTTCGCTGGGGTCGATTGCCAGTGAAGTATCCGCACTATACGGTTTAAAGTCGCAACCCACGATGGTGACGGCTACGCAGCAGGAAATTCACGACGCCGACGTCACTTCCTCGCTGGACCAATTGAGCGTGTTGCGCACGTCTGCTCTAACCGGCGATGCCACCGTTGGCATCAGCTTGGGCATGACTCGGAACGCCACCACTGCCGACTGGTACCGCGCCAATGCAGCGCCCAACCTCTGGCCAGTCGATGGCCAGGTCACAGCCAGCTTCGGCGAACGAATCGATCCGTTCAATGGTGAGGGCGCGTTTCACAGCGGCGTGGATATTGGAAGCAGCTACGGTCACCCGATTATTGCCCCAGCCGATGGCGTAATCACTTTCGCCGATTTCATGGGCGGTTACGGAAAGCTCATCATGATGGATCATGGCCACGGCATCTCCACCCGCTATGGCCACCTTTCCGGTTTCGCGGTCACACCGGGACAACACGTGCATCGTGGCGACACAATCGGCTATGTTGGTCTGAGCGGACGCTCGACCGGTCCGCACCTGCACTACGAAGTTCGCATTAACGACACTCCGGTCAATCCTTACAAATACCTCCGTATCACTATTGCGCACAGCGGCGAATTTCAGACCGGCAGCTAGAGGGAACCAGTTCTCGGTTGTCAGTTCTCAGTTTCTTGCCCTTGCACTCTTCCCTTCTCTAGGCTAACGTTCGTGGGATGAAAGGAAGTTCCCAGTTCCGGGCTCTCAGTGGTTTTTCTAAGAGCTGAGAACTGAGAACCGCTAATGATCAGCTTCATCCATTCCGTGCGCGAGGATGTTGCGGCTGTCTTTGAGTCGGACCCGGCGGCTCGTTCCTACGTCGAAGTGCTGTTGTGCTATCCGGGTCTGCACGCGGTCTGGGCGCATCACTTGAGCCACTGGCTATGGCGCCATGGCATGCGTTTTCCGGCGAGACTCAATTCGCAATTCGCGCGCCTGCTTACTGGAATTGAAATTCATCCCGGGGCAGAGATTGGACGGCGGCTTTTCATCGACCACGGCATGGGAACGGTGATCGGAGAGACGGCCGTCGTCGGCGACGATGTGACGCTTTATCAGGGTGTGACGCTGGGTGGGACCGGGAAAGAAAAGGGCAAGCGCCATCCCACCCTGGGCAACAATATTTCGATCGGGTCCGGCGCGAAGCTGCTAGGGAACATCACGATTGGAGACAACTGCCGGGTGGGGGCGGGGTCGGTGGTGCTGCGCAGTGTGCCCGCCAATTCCACAATCGTAGGCGTGCCCGGACACATTGTTCTGCGCGATGGCAAACGTGTGATCATCACCGACCCGAAGGACATCCGCGACCCGCTGTCCGATGTAATTATCAAATTGGCAACGGAAGTGCACGAGTTGCGGGAGAGGTTTCAGCAACACTCGCATGAGACGCTGGGCGAGGAACCGAAC
Organism: uncultured Acidobacteriaceae bacterium; assembly: GCA_963818865.1. GTDB lineage: Bacteria > Acidobacteriota > Terriglobia > Terriglobales > Acidobacteriaceae > Sulfotelmatobacter. The sequence goes on along the minus strand of CAWFTQ010000003.1, from coordinate 1,345,293 downwards.
CTCACAATCGACGAAGGAACGTCAACTCCTAATATCTCCCCCGAAGAACTGTTCCAAGACGACTACCAGATCTGAAGCAGTTGTCAGCGGCCAGTTGCCGGTTGCCAGTGTTGGACCCGGCTGGCAACTGGTTACTGCCTTAACCCCATCCAGCTTTCCGATACGACCAGCGAATTGCCGGGATTGTGGGGATCGTATTTCACCGAGGTGGGCAAGCCGAGCCGGCAGGAGTGCAGGTTGATCCACTGGCGCAGGTAGGTCACGTCTTGCGAGCATTCGTAGGAAACACCCGCGACATCGTATTTGTAGACGAGGAATACGGTGGAATGATGGCCGTCGCTGACGGGCAATTCGTGCACATCGATGACGGTACCGTCGGTGATGCGTCCAATGCCGTCGAGCCAGGTACGGCGCTCGCGCTCGAGATCTGCGGCGTTCTTGGGCTTGCGCCGCAAGAGCCCGTAGGCGCCCAGGGCAACGGCGGTTCCGGCGGCCGCTAGAGAATAGATACGAAGTGAATCCATACGAAGGGTGAGTGATTCGCAGCTGCGTGCGTGCCGCGCTTTCGTTATCAGAATATGACGGAAGCGCGGCAGTTGGAAGTGGTTGTGAGGTTACCGAGGTGCCAGGCTGTGGAAATCTGCAACTGCTGACGGGGCCGGCTTGTTGGCGGAAGGGCCACGCTATGCGATCACGGGCCAGTTCTTTCCACGGGACGAGAATCACACAGAGGCTGATTTAGCGGGCCATCCAGACTTGATATCCGACGACTGCCATCATGAAGATGAGGTAGAGACGAAGAGCCCAGAGGACGATCAGTTCGGGAGTTTTGAAATGGCGGCGGGGGATGTGGTGTTTCTTGGCTCCGACCAGTTGGTCGTGTTCGAGCGAAGAGAGGACGAGGGTTTGATCGGCGGTGGAGATGTGCGCGCTTTCCTTTTTGACCATAGGGAAATCCTACTTTCCTCCCAGAGCGGCGAAGATGTTGGGGGCGATGATGCTGATGCCGAAGAGGATGCCGGCGGAGGTCAGGGTGAATACCACTCCGGTGGACAGGACGTTGGCCCACAGCGGGCTGACCAGGTCGCCCATGATTTCTTTGTCGTTGACCAGCATGAACAGGAATACCAGCGCCGGAGGCATGGCGAGAACCGCGACTACGTTGACGATGAGAACTACGTAGACCAACGGGAGGCCGGGGATGAGGACGATAGCGGCGGCAGCGGCGGCGCAGAGAGTGAGCACGGCGTAGAAAGATTTACCTTCGCCCATGGGAAGGTTGAGGCTGTGGGGTTTGTGGGTGACTTCTCCGAAGGCGTAGGCGGAAGAGGTGGAGATGGTGATGGCGGCGACGATGCCGGCTTCGACCATGCCGAGAGCGAAGAGAGATGCGCCGAAGCGGCCGATGATGGGCTGAAGGGCTTGGGCGAATTCGGCGGCCTGGAAGTTGTCGGCGGTCATTTGATGGGCGAAGAGCGGGGCGGTTGCGAGGATGGTGGCGATGGCGGCGGCAGTGGCGAGGGTGGCGCCGAGGACGGTGTCGATGCGGCCGAAGCGAATGTCTTTGATGGTCATGCCTTTGTCGACGGTGGCGCTTTGCTGGAAGAAAAGCATCCAGGGAGTGACGGTGGCGCCGATGTCGGCAAGGACGATGAGGAGGACGTCCTTGTTGAAACCGGGAAGCGGGTGCCAGGTGATGAATGCGTGGCCGACGGAGTGCCAACTGGGGTGGGTCATAAGCGCGACTGGAATGAAGATCAGGTTGAAGATGGCGGCGGCGAGGGTGATGCGTTCCCAGGTCCAGTAGCGGTGAGACATTAGTGCGCCGTAGAGGATAACGAGCGCCATGAGGATTGCGATCCAGGGGCGGACGCCGAAGAAGCCGAGGCCAGCACGGATGGCAATGAATTCGGTGATGAGAGTGAGGAAGTTACCGATGCCGAGGTCGATCATGGAGAACCATCCCCAGAAAGGACCGAAGCGGTCGAAGATGAGTTCGGCGTGGCCGCGATGGGTGGCGGCGCCGAGGCGGACGGTCATTTCCTGGACGACGATTGCCATGCAGAAGGTGAGGGCGACGAAAGGGAGGAAAAAGCCGATGCCGAATTTAGCGCCGGTGGCGGCGTAGGAGACCATGCTGGGGCCGTCGTTCTCGCCGAGCATGACGAGTACGCCAGGACCGACAAGCAACCACAGGAGACGCGCGTTGGAGGAAAAGCCGCGGCGGGCGCGGGCGGCGGAGACACGGACGCGGTCGTGGGCACGGTCAACGTCTTCGTGAGTGATTACTACTTCGGCTTCGGTGGCGACGGGCTTCATCGGTTCGAGTGCGCGGTGGTTTGTGCAGGACATCTCCACCGATGAGTTCGGCGAGGATCTAACCCCAGTAGAGATTAGCGTAAGTATACACGAAGAAATAAACTATAGTTAAGTAAGAAAACTTGCCGATCAGGCGCGAAGACCTCTGGGGCTAAAGCCCGCAATTCTTGTTGAGTCTGACGGCACGACTGAAGTCGTGCCCTTCCCGATACTTGGCTCAACAGACGAAATGCCTTGTGGGGCAACGGTTTTAGCGGGAATAGGGATCCTTCGACTTCGCGGATGGGTCGCTACGCGACCCATCCGCTTCGCTCAGGATGACAGAGCTACTTGGAGGGGGATAACCAGACGCGCTCGGCGGCGGCGCGGCCGAGGGAGACGTTGCCGGAGGAGGTGGAGAGAGTGAGGGTCTGGTCGTAGTTTCGTTCGAGGATGCGCAATTTTGCCGCGGGACGAATGCCGCGGGCTTCGAGGAATTCGAGCAGGCGGCGGTCGCGCTCATAAATTCCGCTGACGGTGTAGGTGAATCCTGGCTGGGCATCGGCGAGCAGGAGCAAGCCACGATGGCGCCGGCTGGCGGGGCTTTCCATCTCGCTCATGTTGCCGTGAGGGCAAATGCCTCCTTTGCCTAACTTGGCGAGGAGCTTGCCTTCGAAGTCGGGGGAAACGGCGTGCTCGAGGCGTTCGGCTTCGTCGTGGACCTTCCACCATTCCATGCCGAAAAGTTCGGCCAACATGCGTTCGATGAGGTGATGGCGGAGGGTGAGCTTGCGGGCGATTTTGCGGCCGGCGGCGGTGAGGCGGACGTGTCCATCGGCCTGAACGCGGACGAGGGCATCTTTCTTCAGGCGACGCACTGCCATGGTGACGGCAGGGGCGGAAACCTTCAGCCAATCGGCAAGGCGCGCGGAGATGACGGATTCTCCTTCGCTCTCGGCTTCGAGGATGGCTTTGAGATAGTCTTCTTTGGAGACGGTGATCATCTGAGGAGAATTATACGATGGAGTTAAGCGGGGTTAACTCTTATTCACCACGGAGCCACGGAGGCAGGAGAAGAGCAAGGCTAGGCTCTTGGGCCTTAGGTCTTAGGTCTTGGGTTTGCAAGAGCTCGAGATGGCTGAAGATGACGACGGCTTCCCGCGCCAGAGATTTAAATTGTTTTTTTCTCCGTGTCTCCGCGGTGGAATGCTCCGGTGCGTTTGACAGGGTTCTTCGTCTCCCCTAACCTTGACTTTCTTTTATATGAAAATTCTGGTTTTAGGTAGCGGTGGGCGAGAGCACGCGCTGGTATGGAAGCTGCGGCAGTCGGCGCGGGTGTCGAAGGTGTATTGCGCGCCGGGGAATGGCGGGATTGCGGACGAGGCGGATTACCTGCCGGTGGACCTGAAGAATCTGGATTCAATGGTGGCATTGGGTGAGCGGGTACGGGCGGATTTGACGGTGGTTGGTCCGGAATTGCCGCTGACGTTGGGGGTGGTGGACGAGTTTACGCGGCGGGGGTGGCCGGTGTTTGGGCCGACGAAGGCGGCGGCGCAGCTGGAAGCGAGCAAGAGCTTTGCGAAAGAATTCCTGCAGCGGCATCGGATTCCGACGGCGGCGTACGCAATTTGCGATTCGATGGAGGAAGTGCGAGACGCGTTGGCGCACTTTCATGCGCCGGTGGTGGTGAAGGCGGATGGACTGGCGGCGGGCAAGGGCGTGGTGATCGCGGCGAGCAAAGAAGAGGCGGCCAGCGCGGCGGCCGAGATGTTGAGCGGCAAGATGGTGGGCGAGGCGGGCGCGCGGGTGGTGCTGGAAGAATTTTTGAAAGGCGACGAGCTTTCGTTTCTGGTTTTGAGCGACGGGGAGCGGGTTGCGCCGCTGGTGGCAGCGCGGGATCACAAGCGCGTGGGCGATGGCGATACGGGGCCGAATACTGGAGGGATGGGCGCTTATTCTACTGCCGACATTGTGGATGAGAAGATGCGGGATTGGCTGGTGAATCACATTGCGAAGCCGGTGGTGGCGGGGATGAAGGCGGAGGGAGCGGAATATAAGGGCGTGCTGTATTGCGGGCTGATGATGACGGCGCTCGGTCCGATGGTGCTGGAATTTAATTGCCGGTTTGGCGATCCGGAGACGCAGCCGATTCTGATGCGGCTGGAGAGCGATCTAGTGGATGCACTGGAGGCGTCGATTACGGGGCGCGTGAGCGAAGGGGACTTCAAGTGGTCGGAGGATGCGTCGGTGTGCGTGGTGATGGCGTCGGGAGGGTATCCGGGGACATTTGAGGCGGGGAAGAAAATTTCGGGACTGGATGAGGCTGGAGCAGTTGAGGGAGTTAAGGTGTTTCACGCGGGAACTTCCAGGCACGATGGGGATTTTTTTACCAGTGGCGGGCGTGTGTTGGGAGTGTCGGCGCGGGCTGCGGGGTTGGAGACCGCGGTGTCGCGAGCGTACGAGGCGTGTGGGAAGATTCGTTTTGAGGGGGCGCATTATCGGAGGGATATTGCGGGAAGAGCGGTGAAGAAGGGTTAGGAGATCCCATGTCTCGCAAAAGAGGCGAGACGAGGGGCACCCGCACTCTGCGGACAGCCGAGGGCGGCTGTCCCGACACGAACCGTTCAGACTGCGACAGTGCTGTGCCAATAGGGATCCTTCGACTGCGGTTTTGCTTCGCTGGCGCGAAGCAAAATCCTCGCTCAGGAGGACAAGCTTTGGGTAGAACATTTTAGTAAAAGAGGAATCATGGGAAAAATTTTGGTTTCGATTGTGATGGGGAGTGATTCTGATTTGGAGATTATGCGCGAGGCGGGGAAGGCGCTGGAGGAGTTTGGGATCGGGTATGAGATGGATGTGACGTCGGCGCACCGGTCGCCGGAGCGGACGGCGGATTTCGCGCGGAAGGCTGCGGGACGGGGGATTCAAGTGATTATTGCAGGAGCGGGCGGGGCGGCGCATCTGGCGGGAGTGATTGCGGCACATACTACGCTGCCGGTGATTGGAGTGCCGATTCCTTCGACGTCGTTGCAGGGGATGGATTCGTTGTTGGCAACGGTGCAGATGCCTGCGGGGATTCCGGTGGCGACGGTGGCGATTGGCAAGCCGGGGGCGACGAATGCTGGGATTCTTGCGGCGCAGATGATTGGGTTGGGGGATGCTGCGATTGCGAAGAAGCTTGAGGGGCACAAGGAGAAGTTGGCGCGGGGGGTGGAGGAGAAGTCGAAGAAGCTGAAGGAGGGCAAGAGCTAGTAGTTCCAAGTCAAAGTCCCCACCCTAGCCGCAAAGAACTCGGCTAGGATGGGGCACCCGGCGTGCGGCAATCTAAGCTGACCGATTGACGTTGCGCCGGTTGCGGAAATTCCTCGCCACGCTGGTGGTGAACGTCCACGGATAGGGATCCTTCGACTGCGGTTGTGCTTCGCTGTCGCGAAGCACAATCCTCGCTCAGGATGACACTTCTGTCTTTCTTAGAAACTCCTTTCTTAGATGCTTTTAGAGCTTCAATCCCTTTAGGTAGTCACGAAAGGGGGCGCCTAGGTCTTCGCGCTTTAGGGCGAATTCTACGGTGGCTTTCAGGAAGCCTAGTTTGTCGCCGGTATCGTGGCGTCGGCCTTCGTAGACGTAGGCATACATTTTTTCTTTTTGCAGGAGGAGGCGCATGCCGTCGGTGAGTTGGAGTTCGCCGCCGGCGCCGGTGGGAGTGTTAGCGAGGCAATCGAAGATGGCGGGCGTGAGGATGTAGCGGCCGATAATCGCCAGGTTTGAAGGGGCGTCTTCCGGCTTGGGCTTCTCCACCATGTTTTTGATTTCAAAAAGGCGGTCGCCGAAGGGGCTGTCGACGGGCTTGACGTCGAGGACGCCGTAGGAAGAAATCATTTTGCCTTCGATGACTTGCGTGGCGAGCACCGAGCATTGTTTCTGGTCGAAGACTTCGACCATTTGTCTGAGGCAGGGGACTTTGGCGTCGATGACGTCATCGGCGAGGAGGACGGCGAAGGGTTCGTTGCCTACAAGTTCGCGAGCCATGAGAACGGCGTGGCCGAGACCAAGAGCTTCTTTCTGGCGGACGTAGGCGACGTGAATCATGTCGGAGATGGAGCGGACGATCTTGAGCAAATCAAGTTTCTTGCGATCTTCGAGCATTCTCTCGAGTTCGTAGCTGACGTCGAAATGGTCTTCGATGGCCTGCTTGCCGCGGCCGGTGATGATAAGGATCTGATCGCAGCCGGAGGCCATGGCTTCTTCGACGCCGTATTGGATGATGGGCTTATCGACCAGCGGAAGCATTTCCTTGGGCTGGGCTTTGGTTGCGGGGAGGAAGCGGGTGCCCAGGCCGGCGGCGGGAAAAACGGCTTTGCGGACTTTCATCTTCTTCATAAAGGCGGCGCTGCGTGGAATTTAGCGAACTGGTGATTCTATCTCAAGATCGAAGGCTGCCTCAGCGGCTTTAGAGCTTGGGGACTTTGTGGCGCGACTTTCAGAACGTGGCGCGTGCGACATTGGTTAAGAACTCTCACAACTAAATTGGTCCACTGGCAGTTCGTACTTCTGATGCTGTTTCTGCGCTGGCCAGTTGCTCAAGGACTGTGCGAAGGGCGCGGAGGACTTCTTCTGCGGCCGTGGCTTTTAGAGCAAACTTCAACATGCCATCGGGAGTGAACTGTGCCCCGCGCTGGGCGGAAACGAAGCGGGCTAGCTGCTCGGGATCGACGGCGGCGTTTTGCTGGAATTTCAGGGTGACGGAGTCGCGTTTGCGCTCGATGGCGTTGACGCCGACCTTCATGCACAAAAGTTTGAGTGACGCGTAGTCGAGCAGGTTGCGGACGGCGGGCGGGGGTGGGCCGTAGCGGTCTTGCAGTTCGGCGGCGACGTCGGTGAGTTGCGATTCGGTTTCGACGCGGGCGACGCGTTTGTACATTTGCAGGCGCTGGTTTTCTTCGGGAACGTAATCCGCGGGAATGCGGATGTTGAGGCCGAGATTGAGCTGGGTTTCGGCTTCTTCGGGAGCGGCTTCGCCTTTCATCTCGCGGACGGCGCGTTCGAGCATTTGAGTGTAAAGCTCGAAGCCGATGGCCTCGATATGGCCGCTCTGTTCGCCGCCGAGCATGTTGCCGGCGCCGCGCAGTTCGAGATCGAGAGCGGCGATTTTGAATCCGGCGCCGAGGTCGGAAAATTCTTTGAGCGCGGCGAGACGGCGGCGGGCGATAGGAGTGAGTTCGATTTCCGGCGGGAGCATGAGATAGGCGTAGGCACGGCGGTTGGAGCGGCCGACGCGGCCACGCAGTTGATAAAGTTCGGAGAGGCCGAGGCGATCGGCGCGGTTGATGAGAATCGTGTTGCAGAGCGGGATGTCGAGGCCGTTTTCGATGATTGTGGTGGAGACTAAAATGTCGGCTTCGTGGTGCATGAATTTGAGCATAACTTTTTCGAGCTCCCCTTCGGACATTTGTCCGTGGCCGACGATGATGCGCGCTGGTGGGACCAGCGCTTGAATTTTGGCGGCGATTTCCCAGATGGTATCGACGCGGTTGTGGACGAAGTAGACCTGGCCGCCGCGTTCGAGTTCCTGCTCGATGGCAGACTGGATCAATTTTTCGTCCCAACTGGCGACGACCGTCTGGATCGCCATGCGATCTTTCGGCGGAGTTTCGATCACGCTCATGTCGCGCAGGCCGACGAGAGACATGTGCAAAGTGCGGGGGATGGGCGTGGCCGACATGGTGAGCACGTCCACTTGCTTGCGCATTTGCTTGATGCGTTCTTTGTGGCGGACGCCGAAGCGCTGTTCTTCGTCGACGATGAGCAGGCCGAGATCGGAAAATTTGATGTCTTTGGAGAGGATGCGGTGGGTGCCGATGAGGACGTCGATTTTGCCGTCTTCGGTTTTTTGCAGGATTTCTTTTTGCTGCCTGGGAGTGCGGAAGCGGCTGATCATTTCAATCGTGACAGGGAATGGAGCGAAGCGTTGTTTGAAAGTTTCGAAGTGCTGGAAGGCCAGGACGGTGGTGGGCGCGAGCACGGCGACTTGTTTGTTGTCGTTGATGGCTTTGAAAGCGGCGCGCATGGAGACTTCGGTTTTGCCATAGCCGACATCGCCGCAGAGCAGGCGGTCCATGGGCTGTGAGGATTCCATGTCCTTGATTACGTCTTTGATGGCCTGGGCTTGATCTTCGGTTTCGTTGAATTCGAAGGCGTCTTCGAACTCGCGGAACCATTCGTTGCCCGGAGGGAAGGCGTGTCCGACGGCGGTTTTGCGCTCGGCGTAGAGCTTGAGAAGTTCGTCGGCCATGTCTTTCATGGCCTTCTTGACGCGGGATTTCGTCTTGGACCAGGCTTGCGTGCCGAGATGGCTGAGAACTGGTTTGGCACCCTCGGAGGAGCGGTACTTCTGGACGAGATCGAGGCGGGTTAGCGGGACGTAGAGGCGGGCGGCGTCGGCGAATTCGAGGAGCATGAATTCGGCGGGGCCATCGCCGTGATTGATTTCTTTAAGACCTTGATACTGGCCGATGCCGTGCTCGACGTGGACGACGTAGTCTCCGACCTGGAGGTCGCGGAAGTCGGAGAGAAAGGCGGAGACTTTGGATTTTGAGCGCTGCGGACGCGAGGCGACCGCGTCAGATTCGTCGAAAAGATCGCGCGAGCCGAAGACGGCCAGGTTGGCTTCGGGAAGGAGAACGCCATCGGGGACGTAGGCCGTGGCGAGGGTGGTGGTGAGGATTTCGCCGGCGAAGTAGCTGGTTTCGTCGGCGTAGCTTTCACCGCCACGGGTGCGGCTTCCCAGGCGGAAGGAGACGTTGTATTCGGTGAACACGTCGGCCAGGCGCTCGACCTCGCCGGTGTTGGGGACGGCGAAGAGGACGCGTTTGCCATTGGAGTTGAGCTTTTGTACTTCTTCGAGCATGGCGGGAACTGCGCCGTGGAAGCGAGGCGAGGGCTGGGTTAGAAATGAAACTTCAGATGAGTCGTCGAGGCTGCGGGTGATGCCCAGGTGCTCGATATCCGCACCGGGAAGCGCGGAGGTTTTCTGCCACCAATCGTCGGGCGGCAAATAAAGGTCTTCGGGGCGGACGAGATTGCCGACGCCGCTACGCTCGTGGACATCGGCGACGCGGGTCCAGAAGCGATCGAATTCCTGTTTTAGCTGGTCGGTTTCATCGAGCAAAACGGCGGCGCGGGGAATGAGATCGAAGATGGAGCTGTCGGCTCCGGCGACGGGAGTGTAAAACTCCCAGCCGGGGAAAACGTTGAGACCACCGGCGCGGACGGCGGCTTCGACGATGTGTTCGTTACCCGCGATGCGCTTGCCGCTGAGGCGGGTGTGAATTGCGCCGAGAAGATGCTCACTGACTGGAGTTTCGGTGAGCGGAAGAAGAAGAGCTTCGTCGACGGGAGTGGAGGAGCGTTGCGAAGTGGGATCGAACTTGCGGATGGAATCGGGTTCATCGCCGAAGAATTCGATGCGGAGGGGGCGATCGGCTTCGGGGGAGTAGACGTCGAGGATACCGCCGCGTACGGCGTATTGGCCGGGCATCTCGACTACGTCGGTGGAGGTGTAGCCGACGGTGTTGAGATGAGCGAGGAGTGAGTCGAGATCGAAGGGCTCGCCGCGGCGGATGGTGCGGGCGAGGCTAGAGTAGTAATCGCCGGAACGCAAGCGGATGGCTGTGGCTGCGACGGGCGAGACGACGATGGAGGCGGAGCCGGTGGCGATCTTCCACAGAGCGGTGGCGCGTTCTTCCTGGAGTTCGGGGTGAGGAGAGAGATTTTGAAACGGAAGCACGTCGCGAGCGGGGAGGGAGACGATGGACTCCGGATCGCAAGCGGAAGTGAGTTCGCAGAAGCCGCGAAGGACAGGAATGAAGTCTTCGACGGCGCGATTGTCGTTGACTACGAAGATGAGCGGACGTGCGGCGGCGCGCTGAAACAGCACGAGGAGCAAGGCTTTCGCGGTGGGAGTGAGGCCGGATACACGAATGCGCCCCGTGCCCTCCTTGAGGTGGGAGGCAACACGCGCGAAGGCGGGGAGCTTTTCTACGTCCACGAAGAGTTCGCGGACGAAAGGCAGAAGCATGCAGGATTATTTTAGCAGGAGTGCTACCGACGCAGCAGGGGACGAGTGAGGCAGGTTGGTCCGCCGCTGCCGTTGATGCAGAGTTCGCCGCCGGGGAAAGTGCGGACGTCGAATCCGGCGTGGCGGAGGCGGGCGTTGGTCTTGGGATTTTCTTCTAGGGCGAGGAGGCGATTATTTCCCAGAGCGAGGACGTTGCAGGCGAGAGTGTCGCGCTCGGAGGGATCGATTTCGATGAATTTGTATCTGCGAGAGTTTAGGAGCTCGACGGTTTCGACAGCGAGCCAGGGGAGATCGACGAGGGCGGTGCGCCGGTCGAGCAGGCTGATCAGGGACATGAGATGCAGGCAGGCGGATGGTCCGGGACCGTAGGGGAGTGGAGCGGAGATAACTTCTACGGCGTGAGGCGCGAGTAGATTGCGCAACTGCTGAATGCCGGCGGCGTTGGTGCGGTAGCCGTGGCCGACGAGCAGAGTTTTAGAGTCGAGCCAGAGGATGTCTCCGGCTTCGGTGGTGGCGGGCGAGGTGATGGCGCCGAGGGTGGGGAGGTGCAGAGTTTCGCAGAAAGCGGCGTGGTGCGGGCCTTCGGGCAGGCGGTTTGGTTTGCCGGGACGCATGATGATCAAGCCGTAGTCGGTGGGGAGAGAGGCGTCGTGGGCGTAGACGGCGTCGAGTGAGAGTGCGGGTGCGGGAGGCAGTTCGATGAGTTCGGCACCGGCAGACTTCAATTCGCGGCAGAGAGCGTCATGTTGGGATTGGGCAGTGGCGAAGTTGGGTGCGTGGTGAAAGCCAAGTTCCTGCCACTTGGCTACGTAATCGGATTCGTTCCATCCGGCGCTGCGTGGAGAACAGACGAGGACGCGGGCGAGCGGGGCGACCATGGAGTGTCCGTTGAAACGCGTTTTGGTTAGCGGCTCTTTTGTCCTCATAACGTTGTGAAGCGGTTGCGCCTGTCAGGAATCTATATGGGCATTATGGCAAAAGCAATGTGGGAAGGCGCTGTGCTGGCCGAGAGTAATGCGACGGTAGAGGTGGAGGGGAACCAGTATTTTCCTCCGGAGGCGATTCGTAAGGAGTATTTCAAGGCGAGTGAGGCGCATAGCGTTTGTCCGTGGAAAGGGACGGCGAGTTACTACGATCTGGAAGTGAACGGGAAACGGAATGCGGGAGCAGCTTGGTTTTATCCCGAGCCGAAGGATGCGGCGAAGCAGATACGGGGGTATGTGGCGTTCTGGAAAGGCGTGAAGGTGGAGAGGTAGGTAGTGCCGCTCAGCCGGTTTACCTCAGCGGCTTAAAGCCGTTCCTAAAAAGGGGGACTCTACCGCAGCGCTGAAGCGTTGCGCCACCCAAATTTACACTGTCGAGATCGCCGTCACAAATCAGAATGATCCGGCCGAGCTAGAACTCGATATGGGCGCGGAATGAGGGGACTAGGACGGGGCCGCGGTCGCGGTTGTAGCCGGGGTCATTGATATGCTGCAGGCCGGGGGCGACGTAGATACCGCGCCAGACGTGGGCGGTGTAGTAGGTCTCAAGAATATTTTCGCGGCCGTAATTGAGCCCGCCATCACCGAGCAGGAAGCCGAGGCCGCCATCGGCGAGGTAGGTTTGATGATCCTTAGCGATAGCGTTGGAGACGAAGGCGATGCCGGCGCGGTCTTGTTTGCGATGCCACCATGCGCCGTTTGCGCCTAATCCCTCGGCGAAGGTTTGATCGACTTCCGTGTAGGCGAAAGACTCGGTCTTGCCGTTATCCCATCCGAAGCGGGCGAAGGCGGTGAGATGAGGTGTGAGGTTCTGTTCGAGGTTGATACCGAATCCGTATTTGCGGGTGATGTGCCAGGGGTGGTTGGTGATGTCTGGGACTGTCTCTGGCGTCGGGGCCGAGTGATCTTCAAACTGAATAATCGCATCGTGATAAATGCCCATGTTGGCGTAGTTGGTGTAGGCCAGTAGGCGGACGACGCCGGCTTTCTTTGGAATCATACCGTGACGTAATTCGTATTCGAAATTCTCGGCGTGGGCTTGCCAGGGACGCCATACCAGGTTAATCCCGTTGGCGACGACGGGCATGAGCCCCTCGGCGAAACGGAAACCCCAGTTGCGGTCTTCGAAGTCGGCGGTGGCGCCGACGGTGTAGCCGCGGGTGTCGGCGGCGTAGTCCCAGGCGCCGTTGTTGTCGGTGGTCCAGTTGGTGAATTGCAGATGGGTATCGGAGCCGACTGAGTTGATATCGAAGAAATCGGGCAAGCTGAATTTGCCGAAGCGGAGTTCGAGGCGGCGACGCGGGAGTTCGTCGAAGAGCGAGAGATAGCTGCGGGTATTTTCGACTTTATCTTTGCTCAGGGCGAAAACTTTATGAATCATGCCGCGCCCCAAGTACGGGGCTTTGCTGAGGAGAGGATTGCGCACGATATCGAGATCGGTGTTGCCGGCGAGGCCGAGGCCGGTGCTGAGAGCGGCGCCGCCGGCTTCTTCGATGTCGACGAGGAGTTCGGTGGAATTGTTGAGTCGCACGCCGGTGTAGAGGGTCATGACCCGGGACGTCGCTTTCTCGTAGTTGGGGCTGAGGCTATGGGCGCCGCTGTAGTCGGCGGGGAATGGGGGATGGGTCTGGAAGATGAAGTTTGCCTGACCGGAGAGCCAGAAGCGGGAGTCCTTGAAATGGGGGAACATGGCTTCGGTGGATTCGTCTGGTGGAGGAGGATCGGCTACGTTGGATGGGTCGGACTGTAGCGTAGCATCGGACTTCGCCGGGGAGGGTGCGCCGGGCTGCTGGGCTAACACTGGGAGAACAGAGAACGCGAACATCAGGAGCAGAGCCAGGCTTGCGCGCAGGGGGCGCAGATTGGCCGTGAATACGGGTTTCGTGACGACTCCATGATCGGATTGGGGCGAAGATAAAGCCGGCGCCATATTGAAAATGAATTTCAATTTCATAATTACAAGTTAGAGGAATAGGGAAATCAGCTCTGTGCCTGATGTCACCATCCGATGTGACATTAATCACCGTTGGGTTGGGCGAATCAAACTCCAAGATAGTTAACTATGGTTAATCATCGGTAAACCGTTGCAATACCCGGCGGCTCGTTCCGCCCATCCCCTGAGACTACGCAGTGCCCGTTAAAGGAGTGTTACAGGGTTCTTAGCCGGTGCGTAACAGTGCTGCTCTCAGCCACTGCATGCGCAGGCTCCGTCTGCCGTTTCTGCCGGTGACCACGACCCAGTTCATGCGTAGAGGTTGCGCTTCCGTATTTTGTTCCTGCCCCAGAGCGGGAAGCTGGTAACGGATTTCGCGGGTGAGCTGGGTCGTCGCCATCGCCACGGGTGTTGTGAGTGGAGACATGCAAACCATCGATTCTGTCCTCCTTTCGGTAGGGTTCAATCATGGGGTTTGATTGGGCTAGATTTCCGGACCAAGTATCTTATATCATACCCCCCTAGGGTACTGGCAATCAAAAACGTAAAGGAAGCGAAAAAATGCAGGATAAGATTCCGGTAATTTCAAAAGAGAAGCAGAAGCTATTGTTCCGCATTAAACGGATCCGCGGGCAGTTCGCAGCGGTGGAGCGGGCGCTCACGGCAGGGGATGAATGCGCGGATATTTTGATGTTGCTGGCCGCGATCCGTGGGGGGGTGAATGGACTGATGGCGGAAATTTTGGAAGATCACATTCGTTTGCACATGATGAATCCGGATCAGGAGATGGAATCGCCCGAGGAGTTGGGCGAAGATCTAATCGGGCTGGTGCGAGCTTACCTGAAGTGAGAGTGTAACAAAAAAGGACGGCCCGGAGCCCCCGAAGCCGTCCTTGAAACCCTCCCGGTTAGAAGGGCAACTTGATGACTTAAGGTTACTGGGGCGATGTTGCAAAATTATGGCGGCGCGATGAATATCTGATTAATTCGTTGGGAGCGAGGCTGGTATAGTAGTCGGTCGCAAAGAGTCGAGCTTCGCTCGACGGACAGCCCCTTCGACTTCGCTCAGGGCAGGCGAGGGCGGCTGTCCCCACAGTTGCCGGAAATCCATTTTTGGTGGGAGCCTTGATGCCGTCCACAGTGTCTCGAAAGGTCGAACAGTCGCGCCGTCTGCAGCAGCGTGCTGAAAGCATGATTCCCGGAGGAGTGAACTCACCGGTGCGGGCATTTGGATCGGTGGGCGGGGATCCGCCATTTATCGTGCGGGGCAAGGGTTCGCGGATTTGGGACGCGGATGAAAACGAGTTCATCGACTATGTGGGATCGTGGGGACCGCTGATTCTGGGGCATGCGGCGCCGGATGTGCTGGATGCAATTGTAGGTGCGGCTTGCAATGGAACGAGTTTTGGGGCTTCGACGCCGGCGGAGGCCGATCTGGCGGAGTTGGTGATCTCGGCATTTCCGCACGTGCAGAAGATTCGGTTCGTGAGTTCGGGGACTGAAGCCACGATGTCTGCCATTCGTTTGGCGCGGGCTTTTACCAAGCGCAAATACATTGTGAAGTTCGAAGGGTGCTACCACGGGCATTCTGATTCGTTGCTGGTAAAGGCAGGTTCGGGAGTGGCGACGCTGGGTATTCCAGGGTCGGCGGGGGTTCCGGAGGAGTTCACACAATTCACGCTGGCGTTGCCGTTCAATGACGTCCAGGCGGTGGAGTACGCGTTCCAAAAATTCAAGCATCAGATTGCGTGCGTGATTGTGGAGCCGGTGGTGGGGAACATGGGATGCGTTCCGGCGGCGGACGATTATCTGGTGGCGCTGCGGCTGATTACGGAACGGGAAAAGTCGGTACTGATTTTTGATGAGGTGATGACGGGATTTCGGGTGGCCTTCGGCGGAGCGCAGGAGCTTTACAACATTCGTCCTGACCTGACGACGATGGGCAAAATCATCGGAGGAGGGTTGCCGGTGGGAGCGTATGGCGGCCCGAGCGAGATTATGAATCTGGTGGCGCCGCTGGGGCCGATGTACCAGGCGGGGACGCTGTCGGGAAATCCGCTGGCGATGGCGGCGGGATGCGCGATGTTGAAACATCTGCGCGAGCATAAGCAGGAGATTTATTCGCGGATCGATAAGTTGAGTAAAGATTTGGTGGAGGGCGTGGCGACGGCGGCGAAAGATGCGGGGGTGCCGCTGTGCTACAACCGCGTGGGATCGATGTTTACGTGGTTTTTTACGACGGGGCCGGTGACGGATTGGGAATCTGCGTCGAAGTCGGATACGGGAGCGTTTGGGCGATTTTTCCGGGCGATGCTGGATAGTGGAGTGTATCTGCCGCCGTCGCAGTACGAGGCGGCGTTCCTGGGAGCGACGCATACGGAGCAGGATGTGCAGCAGACGATTGTGGCGGCGAAGCAGGCGTTTGCGGCGGCGAAGGCGTGAGCGCGATTTCACCACAGAGACACAGAGAACGAAATCTATTTTGTTGATGGCTGACGGCTGGTTGCTGGCTCGGCCGTCATTTGCGGGATCGTAACGCTTCAAATCCTTCAGACTTCTGCCTTCCCCTACCTGTTAACTCTTCGCGCAATTGCCACTGGGCGCTATCCGAGATATGCTGCCAGTTCCGAAATATTTGCGAGGCCATGGCGAATCTTTTCGAACTGCCCCGTTACATTGCAGTGGAAGGCCCGATCCGAGTGGGCAAGAGCACGCTGGCCCGCATTCTGGCTGAGCGGCTGAATGCGCAGCGGGTGATGGAGCCGGAGTCGAATCCTTTTCTGGGTGCATTTTACGAAGGGGAGCGGGGGGCGGCGTTTCAGGCGCAGTTTGCTTTTTTGGTGCGGCGCTTTGAGCAGTTGCAGGCGCTCGACCTGGGCGGAGGGTCGCAGAAGACTGTGGTTGCGGATTACATCATCGAAAAAGACAAGCTGTTTGCCTGTTTGAATCTGACCGATCAGGAACTTGATACTTACAACCGTTATTACAACCACTTTCGGGATAAGCTGCCGACGCCGGACCTGGTGATTTATCTGCAGGCGACGCCGGAAGTGCTGAAAAAGCGGCTCAAGAAAAAGAATGCGCCGGGCGAGCGGGCGGTGAGCGACGAGTATCTGGAAGAAGTGGTGAAGGCTTATGAGCACTTCTTTTTTCACTACACGTCGTCGGATTTGTTGATTGTGAATACATCGGATATCGATTTTGTGGACCGCAACGAAGATCTGCAGGAGTTGCTGCGGAAGGTGACGGAGCCGATCAAGGGGACGCAATACTTTTTGCCGTTGGGCGGGCAGGAGGCGGTGGGAGCGTAGGTCTTAGTTGGCCGGTAGTGTTGATCGTTGGCTGTCTGCTAAATGCAGCCTTGCGTTCCTCCTCCTGCGTTATTACAATTGTAATAACGCAGGAGGCGAAATGGTTCCACTCAAGATCCGCAAGTTTGGCAACTCGCTCGGTGTTGTTCTGCCCAAGGAAGTCATCCAACGTCTGCGGACCGGCGAGGGGGAGCAGGTTTTTTTGATTGACGCTGACGGCGGAGATTACCGTCTCACGCCGTACGATCCTGCGTTCCAGAAGAAAATGGAGAAGGCGGAGCAGATTATGGGCCGCTATCGCAACACCCTGCACTCTCTGGCAAAATAAAAGTGGCTGCGAAAAGCAAAGAGCCGCTCTGGATTGAGCCGCGTGACGTGCTCGCGATCCATGATCGGCTTTTGGCCCTGCATGGGGGCGCCGTGGGAGTGCGCGATCAGGGGCTTCTCGAGTCAGCCCTGGCGCGACCGCGCCAGCACCACGCCTATTCCAGTGCTCCCGATATCATTGAGATGGCCGCTTTGTACACGGCTGGTATTGTCCGAAATCATCCTTTTATCGATGGCAACAAGCGAACCGGCTTCGTGATCGGTGTTCTCTTTCTGGAGCTTCACGGCCTCGACTTCAGGGCCAGCGAGTCGGATGCTACGCAAGCGGTTATGGGGTTGGCAGCGGGAACAATTGACGAACAATCCTATACCGCCTGGTTGCGGGCGAACGCCGGGCGGAGGCGTTAGGAATTTTTCCGGCATCGCTGGCGCTTTCGTCCCGTGGCACAATTCGTCAAACGCGGACGGTTCACCGGCTGTGGGCTTGAGAAATCCCGTGATTTTCTCTAGTCGCCGCCGACGACAAACGACCATCGACGAACGACCTTTTTGCCGCTACAATAGCGCTAGCATCCAAGAAGATGCTGAACAGGCTCTATCCGGCCGAGCCGGAGGGGCACTGGAGGACAACATGAGCGTTACCCCGATTGGCGGGCGTCCCGGCAGTTCTGTTCGGGACGAGATCCGGCCGAAGGTCACAACCGCTTCCCTGCGGGAACAAAAACTCCGACATGAACCTATTACTTGCTTGACCGCGTACGACTATGCCACGGCGCGGCTGGTGGACGAGGCTGGGATCGAGATGATTCTGGTGGGCGATTCGCTGGCGCAAACCATGCTGGGGTACGAGAACACGCTATCGGTTACGGTGGATGAGATGCTGCATCACGTGAAGGCGGTGCGGCGGGGCGTGAAGAGTGCGCTGCTGCTGGCGGATATGCCTTACGGGTCTTATCAGATTGACTCCGAAGACGCACTGCGCAATGCCACGCGCTTTGTAAAAGAAGGCGGGGCCGAGGTGGTGAAGATCGAAGGTGGGGAAAAACGTGCCGATTTGATCCGACGCATCATTGACGCGGAAATTCCGGTGGCGGGACATATTGGGCTTACGCCGCAGTCCGTCAATGTGATGGGCGGATACAAGGTGCAGGGGAAAAATTTGAGCGGCATTGAGCAACTGATGCGCGATGCCGTGGCACTGGATCGTGCGGGCGTAGCTTGCATTGTGCTGGAAGGCATTCCGCGGGAAGTGGCGGCGATGATTACGGCGGAGGTGGGCACGCCGACGATTGGGATTGGGGCTGGTCCGGAGTGCGATGGGCAGGTGCTGGTGTTCCACGATCTGGTCAATTTGACGTTTGCGCCTGCGGCGAAGTTTGTGCGGCGATATGGCGATGCGGCTGGGCTGATCAGCCAGGCGGTGCAAGGGTTTCGGGCGGACGTGAAGTTACTGCAGTATCCGTCGGATGAGGAGTCTTATCATCTGCCGAAGGAGACGAAGGCGGGGTTGGATATGGTGCTGGCGCGGAAGAGAGCGATGCAGGTGTGAAACGCTTTGGCGATGAAGCCAGATTCAGCAAAATCCAGCGCCTGAAGGCGCGCTAAAAGGCAACTGGCGCGGTATGCCTGAAGGCATACCCTGATACGAATCGGCTCCCGGGTTTGCACGCGTCGGGATGCATTCCGTGCGACTTTAAAGATGACGTGCCGCGGTGCTAGGCTTAGGTTAGTGAGGAGGTAGTTATGATGCACCTTCTGCCAGGTTTTTTTCTGCCGTTCTTTGGCTTTGGGTTTGTGATGTATTTTCTGCCGTCGATTATTGCTCTGGCCAGGAGCAAGCGGGACATTACGGCGATCCTGCTGTTGAACCTGCTTCTGGGCTGGACGGTGATTGGATGGGTGGTTGCCTTGATTTGGGCGGTGAAGACGGATGTTCCGATGGTGGTGCGGTGAGTTTTTCGGCACTTGTCCGGGGCCGGTGGCGAAAGATCTGGGTGGGCGCTTCGGGGGTGTGTCTTTTGCTGACGGGATGTTCGCGGCAAGAGGCGAAAGCCGTGCCGGACGCGGTCTCCCAGCTGCAGGCGGTAGCTCCCGCGGATCCGGCGAAATTTCCGGTTTTGCAGGCGAGCAAGCATTGGAGCAATCCGTATCTTGTGGTTCGTCCGCAGGCCGTGGGGCTGCTGAGTGACGTGGCGGCGAATGAAGAACAGATTGTGAAGCCGGAAGAAGTTTTGAAAGCTCTGGCGCAGTTGCCGGTGTCGGCGTGGCCGTACGGGCGCGCGGTCGCGATTCTGGTGGATGCGAAGGCGACAAGCTCGGAGCAAGATAAGATCGCACTGCGACGCAACCGAGGGATTGTTGCCGGCGAATTGCAGAGCGCACACGTTGCCATCAATTGGATCCCTTCCTCCTGATAAAAATTCCAGCGTAATGAAAATCTGCAACACGATCGAAGACATGCGTGCTGCGTGCCGCGCAGTGCGGCGTGGCGGCAAGCGTTTGGGATTCGTGCCTACGATGGGGGCGTTGCATGATGGGCACTTGTCGCTGGTGCGGGCGGCGAAGGCCGGGTGCGATGTGGTGGCGGCCTCGATTTTTGTAAATCCTACGCAGTTTGGGGCGGGTGAGGATTTGGCGAAATATCCCCGGAGATTCGATCTCGACCGGGAGTTGCTGGAGAGAGCAGGGGTGGAATTTCTTTTTGCGCCATCGGTGGAGGAAATGTATCCAGCGGGCGCGGTGACCTGGGTTACGGTGGAGGGGCTGAGCGAAAAGCTGGACGGGCGTTCGCGGCCGGGGCATTTTCGCGGGGTGACTACGGTTGTGGCAAAACTGTTTCACGTGGTCGAGCCTGATGCGGCCTTTTTTGGACAGAAGGATGCGGCGCAGGTGGCGGTCATCCGGCGAATGGTGCGGGACCTGAACTTTGCGGTGGAGATTGTCGCGTGTCCGATTGTGCGGGAGGCAAACGGATTGGCCATGAGTTCCCGCAACGCTTATCTCGATGGGCAACAGCGAAACCAGGCGCTGGTACTGCATCGATCGCTGATGCGGGTGAGGAAGCTGTGGGAGAGTGGGGAATGCGCTGCCGAAAAGCTGGTGGCTGCAGGACGGAAAGAAATTGCGGGAGAAGAATCGGTTCGTCTCGATTATTTCGAAATTGTAGATGCAGACAACCTTGAGCCGGTGGAGAAAGTTAAGAGTGGGGTGGTTGTGGCGGTAGCGGCATTCGTAGGCACGACGCGGTTGATCGACAATATTTTGCTGTAGTTTTAAGGGATTGGCTGCGCCTGGTCGGTTGGGGAAATGGCGGCAGAGGCAGCGGGAGGTGAGAGGCGCTGCCGCACCAGGGTTTCGATTTGCGTCCAGAGATGGAGATCGCACTCGCTCTGCATGTGGCCGGGGGTGAAGACGTGCTCCCACCACGAGGCTTCCGGGCACTCGATGGGAGATTTCGAGTAATCCATGCGGTAGTTGCCCAGGATTTCGGTTCTGGCGGGGTCGGCGGCGGTGATCTGGCGCCTGCCATGAATGATGCCTTGGGTCTGATAGAAGTTCACAGCTTCGGTGACGTTGTCAGGAATCACCGAGTCGTTCTGCCATATTTTGGCCACGCTATCGACCTGCACTGTCAATAAAACGGGTATATGCCGGCGCCGGAGATCGCGCGCCAGAAGCACGGCTGCGGATGCTCCCCAACTGTGGCCGAAGAGGACGATGTGAGCGCGAGATTTTTCATCGGGGGAGAGCACGCCGTCGTGATTGGTGTCGAGGAGACGAAGCACTTCAGAGTAAGCCTGTTTTCGGCGGCGGTTCTCGAAAACGCGGATGTAAGTGTCCTTGGGAACGGCTTGCTGGATGCGTTGCGCGAACTGAACCGCGCCATGATGGGAATTGTCATGACCTACAAAACCACCCACGAAACCGATGACAATGTTGGACGGAGAAGCGGTGGCATTGGAGCGCACTACTGCAGTATCGACGGCTCGCAATAGAGGGGGGACAGCAGCGGCCAGGATTGCTAAGACTGCGATGGAAACACGAACTGCGGAAAAACGGCGCAAACGGGCTCCTAGTGCATGAGATGATTCATTCGCCGGGGAGGATGCCGCCAAAATTTCTTTGCGGCGTTCCCATCGAGATGGCAAAATTCGGGTCGCAGATCTTATTTCGCAGATCTAGTTTCGCAGATCTAGTTTCGCAGATCTTTCCGCGCCCCGCCGAGACTCACCGGCAAATCGGTCAAATGCCTTTATCGGTGCGGTCTTTGGCACATTTTGACCCGAGCGACAGTCTACACCCACTTGTCAAATCGTGCGCGAACGTTGGGCGTGGAGTACCTTTGTGCGCGAAAGGCAGGGATTTCCAGCAAGGATAAATCGGAGAGGCTGGGTGGTGGCTTTGGTGATGCCGATGCGCGGGGTGATTTGGATATTCGTGGCGCGGAAGGAGTTCGTGCCAATCCACAAACCGGATGCGGGCGAGGCTAGATCGCGTCCGTTGTCGCGAGCGCGGGTGATGCCGAAGGCTTGGGCGAGGCGACCGGGGCCGCTGGTTAGTCGATAAAGATGGCGAGGGTCGGGGACGGGGATGCCTCGGGAGCGTGCCATTTGTTCCATGCCAAGGAGGGGTTCGAGAGCGCGGAAAAGAACTGACCCGGCTTTGCCTTCGCGCTCGCACGAGACGTTGAGACAGTAGTGATTACCGTAGATGAAATAAACGTAGGCGTAGCCGGGAGGGCCGAAGAGGACTGAATTGCGGGGTGTGTTGCCGGCGGCGGCGTGGGCGGCGGGATCGCTAGTTCCGAGGTAGGCCTCGACTTCGACGATGCGGGCCACCAGGCGCAGCTTTCCGCAGTCCCGCACCAGCACCTTGCCGAGCAGCTCGCGGGCTACGCGACGCGGGTTGCGGGCGAAGAAAGTGCGCGGGAGCGGGCGGATTGCGAGTAGTGGGGCTTCGCTTGCGTGCTTGTTCATGCCAGCGACATTTTAAGGCCCCGCGAAAGTTTCAGAATCGGGATCTGCGTCCGATGCAAGGTGTTTGTTTGCGCAACGATTTTAGGCCGCACCCTTGGCTGATTCTTTCAGGTAAGCCAGAACCTCAACCGCATGGCCTTCGGGCTTTACTTTGGGGAAGATGTGCTGGATTTTGCCGTCGGGTCCGATGACGAACGTGGTGCGGGCGATACCCATCACTTTCCTGCCGTACATATTTTTTTCCTGCACGACGCCGTAGGCTTCGGCGACTTTCTTGTCGGCATCTGCGAGCAGGGGAAACGGCAGTTTGAACTTTTCCTGGAATTTCTTCTGCGCTTTGGAGGTGTCGGGAGAAATCCCGAGGAGGACAGCGCCGGTCTTCTGAATCTGCTTGTAGGTGTCGCGGAAGGCACAGGCTTCGACCGTGCATCCGGGAGTGTCTGCGCGAGGATAGAAATAAAGGACGACTACCTGGCCGCGCAAGGTTTTGAGCGAGACATCGTTTCCGTTCTCGTCGTGCAAAGTGAAGTCTGGAGCCTTATCATTGATGTTGATATTCATGAGCGCCTCATTTCCAGATAAATCAATTTCGAGCCAATCAGGATTGAAGAGTGCGTCCGCGATCTCGGCGTTCGGAAAGCCGAGGGGGGAACGAGTTATCTCCAGAAAATCCTTATACCGCAGATTGGGGTGGTTCGTCATTCTTCTTGTGTTCCCGGCCGTGATGGTTTCGCCCGGCGCGGCGCAGGGGAGACCGCAGCTGAAGCGTCCGGAGGAAACTCCGCCGGAAAAGCCTCCCGAAAAGAAGAAACCGAAAAAGGGTAAAGAGCCGCGAGCGGTGGGGATATTGGAGCTGAACAGCAACGGAAAAGGGACGCTGGTTCCGGTCGCAATTCTGATCGACGGCAAGTTCTACGATGCCAGCGCGTACAAGGCGGATCCGGTGCCGATGGCGCTGGAAGCGGGAACGGTGTATGAGGCTGAAGAATCGGGCGATTCGGAAGGCTTGTTCACGATTAATGGCGCGTTGCACAGCAAGAGCGTAGCGAGTGCAAATCCGTGGGTGGGCACGGGAACTTACTTGCCAAAGGGAGCTGAGGCTCCGAAGACGACTCGCAAAGCGGAAGACGTGCCGGTGGGACTGGGCAACAGTGGAGATGAACCGCCGCGGCTGACCAGGAAAAATGCGTCCAAGCCAGCGGCGGGTTCGGACGCGGGTTCTGCCGGGGGTAGCAGCTCGGGTTCAGCAAGCCCAGGATCGTCAGAGAAGACGAGCGGCACGGCTTCGCCATCTTCGCAGCCGGCAAGTGGTTCGTCGACTGGATCAAACTCGGGACAAGACGCGGCAAAGGGCGCGAATGCGCCGGCTGCGGACAAGGCTGCGGATTCGAGCGGCAAACCAGCGACGCCTGCGGGGCCCGCGGGTGCGGATAAAGGGGCGAATCCGTCGGCAGCGAATGGGGCGGCAGGACAGACGTCTTCAGGACAGACGTCTTCCGGTCAGACATCTTCCGGTCAGACATCTTCAAATCAGGGCTCGGGAGATTACTATCGGCCACAGTTGCGGCGGGGTAAGCCGACGGCAGCCGCGCCGCCAGACGAAGCGGATGAAGTATCGGCTGCGAAAAAAGACGGAAAGGCAGACACTGGGGCGGCTTCCAGCCGTGCAAACGCGGGGCCGTTGCGGATGGTGGCAGCAATATCCGATGAAGCGGGACCGGATCCGCAATCCTATAAATTTTTTTGGAAGAGTGGCGAAGAGGAAGAGCGGCGGAATCAGATGTTGGCTGCGGCGGGGGATGAGGTCAGGGCTTATGTTGGGGCGCTGGCCAAGAATCAGATTTCGGCGCGGCCGGTCGCTCCCAAGGCGGTGGCCGGGAGCCACAAGGCGCAGGCAAAGCAGGCGCAGCCAGTGTTCGAGAATATTCAATTTCATGGGTTTGATGTGTGGCTCACCGATCAGCCGGTGATGATTTTGAGCGCAGAAGCGCACATTCCCGCGGCTCCGGGAGCACCCGCCGCGGCGAGCGAGCCGTATAGCGTTACGCTCGTGGCGCGAACCGACATCTATGGCAACTTGCGCAAATTGTATTCGGGCGTGACCGACAAATTTCATCTGGACGTGACGCCGCGGCTGGAACTGATTGACGTGGTGGATGCGGACGGGGATGGGCGCGCGGAATTGCTATTTCACGAGACTACGGATGCGGGCGTCGGATATGTGATTTACCGTGCGACCCCGGACAAATTATGGAAGATGTTTGACAGTTTGAATGCGGAGTAGGGTGGTTCTCGATTCTCAGTGATTGGGTTGTGGATTTGCAGAGACCCGAGAATCACTTTTCTTTTAGGTTTCGATGCCTACGTAGCAGACCCGGCCTACAAGATAATCGGATGCGGATTTGCCGTCGTCCATGGTCATGATGTCGATGGGATAGGCCTGGTTGTGGGGGCGCAGAATCAACTGGTTTCCGGCGGTTTCCACGTATTTAACGGTGCAGGTTTCGTCTTTAAGGACGGCGTACATATTGAACTCGCCCTTTCGATAGGGCTTGAGGGAGTTGTAGTGGCGGTCGATGAGCAGTGTGGCACCGGGTAGAAGACGCGGGTACATGCTCATGCCTTCGCGGGCGTCGACTTTAATGACAACGAAGCGTTCCCAATGCTCCCGATCACCTTCAGTTTCCGGCTTGAGCTTTTTGAGAAATGTTTTCTTGAACTTCAGAATCTCCTTGACGTCCATGCTGGTGATTAAGGGCTGGGTGGCGGCGATAGTTCCATCGGTCAGAAGGACATTCTGGAACTCGTCATTGCTGGGCGGCAGGATGGACGCGCGCTTATTGACCTCAGAGGGATCGAGCAGATCAAGCACCGAGAGATGTTGAACGGCCAGAACGCGATCCATGCCCTCAAGACTGAGGCCCCGCTTACGATTGAGGAAGTTGGAGATGTGGGCCTGCTTGAAGCCCGTCTGTTGTGCCAGACGGAGGCCGGTAAGATCGCCTTCCTCAATGCGCTCCCAAAGAGTATTGCGGAGGTTGTCCTGCAGAACTCGGAATTTCATAGGCGGGAGTATAGCACGGGATATAGCAATGCGCTAATTAAAAAAGATTTCCACAGCCCTTTGGGTATAACGACCTTGACTGCAAAAATCAAGAGCTATACGGTTGTTTTAGCTTATAACTCACTTTTGTTTTGGGGAGAGCGATCAGGTATGGGCAGCATGGATAACTCGAACGAAGGAAAGACCTTCGTAGAATTTCGCCGAAAGGTGAGGGCGGCCGAGGTGCTGTCCGCAGCGATGGAGCACTTGTTGAAGACTTTGAATTTCAGTGGACGGATCAGCGTGGTAGTGCAAAACGGCCGGGTACTAAAGTCGGGCTACGAGGAGGGATTTTTTCGGCAGCGAGAAGCTGGATCGATGCTGGCGGGCGGCACTTCGGCTGAGGTATAGGGCCGGAAGGCAAGCGGTGGCATTGCGACTGTTCTGAACAATTAAATAGCGCAAGCAGGTCGTCGTAAAAAAAACGAGCCCTGCGTTCGATGTCCGCTCGGGGAGCGGGGATCGAGCGCAGGGCTTTTTGCTTCGGCGGCGGGCGTCGGTAGTCCAGCAAAAGCGTCACAACCGCCAGGTTTCGCGATTTGCGGGAGCCGGGTTCAGGAGGGGCGATGGAAGCGAAGGCCATTTCGACGAGCCAGTTGGGCTTGGAGTTGAAATATTGCGAACGTTGCGGCGGTTTGTGGCTGCGTCCGGTGGGCGGGGGGCAAATTTATTGTTTGGCTTGTGGGAGGGCGATGGCCGAACTGCCGCCGGCGTCCTATGAAATACGGGACGCGAAGGTGCCGAGAGGCCCGAGGTGGGAGGAGTACGAGGGTGCGCAGGGGATAGGCGGGGACGCGGCAGGAGGTGTGGCATGACTCACTTCGTGGAATGCATTGTGGCGGAGGGGAACGGCGACCGGGCGAAAGGGTTGGAAGGTGTGCCGGTCCGACCGCAGGCGGAGGAGGTCTCCAACAGTTCGTGTTCCACGAACGGGCGTGGGCAGAGCGTGCCAGCACACAACTTTCCGATAGAAATGGCTAACGGGGCTAAGTTGGGGAGTGCGACGGAGCATGATTGGCAAGGCGACCCCGATATATGGCTATACAGAAAGAAAACGACTGCTTTGCTGCGACGTTATATGCAATGGTCGCTGGAAGCGGGACGAGTGCCTTCTCTGTTGGGCCGGGAGTTATTTCGGGCGAAGATTAGCGCCTTTACCGCCACGACGTTTGAGGCGAAGGTGATTTTTCTGCACGACATAGAGCGCTGTTTGGGCAGGTTGCAGAGTTTCGACCGGCAGCTTATCGCACGGGTAGTGCTGCAAGAGTATGACCACGAGACGGCGGCGCGAATTCTGCAGTGTACCCGGAAGACTCTCGAACGCAGGCTACCGGAGCTGATCGACGAACTGAGCGAGAGTCTGCTGAAAACGGATTTACTGGAGCGATTGCCCGACACGACGGGGGAGCGCTACGAATAGTGGAAATGGAAGGGAGCGAAAAATGTTCTCAAAAAATGTTGTCAAGAGGGGGAAGGGGGTGATTTTTGCGGAAGTATTTGAAAACAAACAGAAAATAAATTTCAAAAAATGTCCCAAACACCCTATGCTTTGTGATATAATGGTTTTATAGAGTTAAGAAAAAAGGAATACTCTTAATGAGGGCGCGCTGAAAAGCGCGCCTTTCGTATTTTTGGAGTGCAATGGGGTGCCGGGGTTGATGGTCGCGGTAGTTCCGCTCCTCTTGGGTCCTCGCGTTCAACAATCTAACCCGATTACGACAGCTTGCCGGGGGACTTCGGGTGTATTGCTTCGCGGGTTCACGGATGGCGTCGTGGTGGCCTGCGAGTTAAAGAGCTGAGGCCCGCTTGCCAGACTCCAAAGCGGCTGAAGGCCGAGGAGAAGTGGAGGGGAGCGTTGGGCACGAGAAAATCAAAGGACAAGAGCGGGGAGAAGAGCAAGCGCAGAAGCGCTAAAGAGACTGAGGTGAGTCAGGCAGAGAAAACGGGCACGCCGCCGACCAAGGAACCGAAGGATTTTGAGGAAGTGCGGAAGAACGTCGCGACCCTGGTGCGAATATCGGCGAATGACATTGCCACTGCGTTTGTGGAAGCAGCCAAGAAGGGGCAAGTGGCCCCGGCGAAGTATTTGTTTGAAGCGGTGGGCCTGTATCCACCGACGGCAGAGACTCTGTCAAAGCCGGAAAATTCGCTGGCTTATACGTTGCTAAAGCGGATGGGGTTGCCGACGGAGCCGGTGATTTGTGAAGAAGATCTGCCACTCGCGACGAAGTCAGAAACGCGGGGAGCGGGGGGACGGGAAGAAGATTGGGGAAACGAAAATTGGGAAAACAAGGTCAGCGTGATCAGGAAACCGGACGAATGAAAATGAAAGTCAGGGACTGGCGCGGCGGCACGAAGACAGCGAGGATGCCGTAGAATGAACCGGAGTCACGATACCGGAGCGATGAGTCGAACGCCTGGGATCTCGATTTCGCCACGGGTGGGATCGAGCGGCAAGAAACTGCTTGAAGCGACTTCTGCGGCGCCAGGTGCGGAGATCGGAAGTTCAGGGGAGAATACAGCGGGGAGAAAGGTCCGGGTTACACGACCTAAGATGGGGATCGACATTACGTGGGTGACGGGCCGGATTGGAGTGGGTGGCGGAATCTGGACGAGGGAGAACATGGCGGCAGTAGCGCGCGCGGGGATCACGCACATCATCGACATGCAGATCGAGTTCGATGACACGCTGTTGGCGGGAGCGCATGGAATCGCGGTTTGTTGGAATCCGGTGGATGACGATTTTGAGCCGAAGCCAGCGGAGGTGTTCGCGCGGGGCGTAGAGTTTGCGCTGGCAGCGTTGGAAGAGGACGAAACAAAGATATTTGTGCATTGTGCGGCGGGAGTACACCGTGCGCCGATGATGACGCTGGCACTGCTGGGCGTGATGGGATGGACGGTGGAAGATGCGATGGAACTAATTGAGGGGCGACGGCCTGTGGCGGACTTTGCCGAGGTTTATGTGAGGAGCGTGGAAGAATTTTTGCAGGGACGAGGTTGAAAGAGATCCCTTCGGCTGGGCTCAAGGCAGACCTTCGACTGCGGTTGTGCTTGGCGTTCGCAAAGTACAAGCTTCGCTCAGGGTTACAAGATTGAGTTTGAGGAGGAAGTATGTTTCAGGCACGCCGTCCAGCGGGGCGGCTTTTTTATTTGGCACTGGCGGTGGTGGTGACGGGATGGGGCGTCCGGCCTGCGGCGTGTGCAGAAGGTTCCGCGGGGAAAGCGGAGAAGCCAGCTATTTCCTCAGAGGCAGAGCCACGCGCGAAGGGACCCGCAGCGCGCGCGGCTTCGCCCTCCCCCCAGAGCGGTGGGGGGCTAACGAGCGTGATCGACACGGTTTACATGGCGGATGGGTCGGCGGCACAAGGAGTGCTGGTGATAACGTGGCCGGCATTTGTGACGGCGAGCGGGGCGGGGGTGGCTCCCGGAGTGTTGAATGTGACGCTGGGAACGGGCGGGGCTTTGAATGCTGCACTGGAGCCGAACGCGGGAGCGACGCCTGCGGGTGTGTACTACACGGTGGTTTACCAGTTGGAGCCAGGGGAGGTGCGAACGGAGTATTGGGTGGTGCCGACAAGTTCTCCGGCAACTCTGGCCCAGGTGCGGACGACGCCGGGAACGGGAACGGCGGCGCAGCCGGTCTCCATGCAGTATGTGAACACGGCGCTGGCGGCGAAGGCGAACGATAACGCGGTGGTGCATTTGGCGGGGACGGAGACGGTGACGGGGACGAAGAGTTTTTCCGTGCCGCCAAATGTGCCGACGCCGGTAAATACGGGCGACGTGGCGAACAAGTCGTATGTGGATAATTCGGTGGCCGCGGTAGGAGCGGGAAATTATCTTGCGACGGCGGGCGGAGCGATGACGGGGCCGTTGACATTGAGCGGCAATCCAACCGCCCCACTGCAGGCTGCCGCCAAACAGTATGTGGATTCAAGCGTGGCGGTGAAGGCGGACCTGGTGAGTGGGTTGGTGCCGACAGATGAGTTGGGCAGCGGAACGGCTTCGGGATTGAATTGCCTGCTGGGAAGCGGGGCGTGGGGACCTTGCGGATCGAGTGCGAACGCGACAGCGATTCAGAGCGTGCCGGTGGCGGCGGGTGCTCCGGCGAACGGGCAGGTGCTGGCCTACTCATCGACCTCGGGGCAATATGCTCCGGCTACGCCGAGCGGCGGACCGGGTGGCGTAACGATAAGTCCGACGGGAAGCCAGAGCATTGTGCAGCCGGTGGGTTCCCAGCTGACGGTGAATAACCTGAGTGGCGTGCGCTATGTGACGGCAAGCGATAACTGGAGTGTGAGTCCGAGTGGGAGCTTGACGGCAGCAACGCAAGCAACGGTGACGCTGACGCCGTGTCCCACGGGGGTGGATACGTCCGGGTACTCGATGTACTACATCTACCTGAGTGTGCAAGGGACGCCGGAGCCGGCGATGGTGACCGGAGGAACATGCGTGGAGGGACTGGCATCGGGAACGATTATTTTTACTCCGACCTATTCTCATACGGCAGGATACAAGATCAGCAGCGCGTCGAGCGGGATCCAAGAAGCGATCAACGATGCATGCGGCCTGCCTACCTCGGGAAACGCGGCCAATCCTAATGCGCACATTGTCTTGCCGGCGACGGGGGCAAACTCGGGAGCGCTGGCGGTGTATGGAACGATATTTGCGCACTGCAGCCGCTCGCTGA
The DNA here is from genome assembly GCA_963818865.1 of uncultured Acidobacteriaceae bacterium. GTDB lineage: Bacteria > Acidobacteriota > Terriglobia > Terriglobales > Acidobacteriaceae > Sulfotelmatobacter. Next base: position 1,315,596 of record CAWFTQ010000003.1, on the reverse strand, counting down.
TTGAAGGGCACGGCACTCTACTTTCGTGCTCGACGCGGGACCGGTGCATATTTCTGGGCGACCAGGTGAATTCGAATCACTACGGGGCGCTTACCCTGAGGGGCGTGAACTTTACTTCGACGGTGCATGCCGACGGCTGCCTGATCGCGAACACGCAGCGGCAATCGAATGTGGTAACGATCACTACGGTTTCGGCGTGCAGCACGATTCAGACGGGGGACCGGGTCAACATCAATTTCACCGACAACGTGGCGTACTGGGGCAACCATGGACCGGTGACGGCTTCGGGAACGACGATCACGTACGCGCAGACTGGGGGCAACATTGCCGCGGTGGCGAGCCCGGGGACCATTGCGATTGAGAACGCGGCGATTGAAGACAACGTGATGCCGGGAACGATCGATGACATCAAGTCTTCCTATATCGCCGGGGGCGGGTTGTTTAACCAGTTCATTGTGGAAGATGACGACGAGGCGGCAACGATCCGCGGCCTGGATGCGGACGGGACGCAGGCGATTACGTGCACGGCGAACCACTGTGGTTCGTACGTTTACGCGGCGAACTGGGGGGCACCGGTGATCTGGATCGACAAAGCCAATATCAGCCCGCAATGCGGGGGCAATGGAGTAACAAACTACGCCAACAATGTGACGCGGGTGACGGACTCGGTGATGCAAGGCTTCGGGATGTGGGGTGTGGATACCATGACGATCCTGGGCAACTACGGGGGCACGGAGCTGGACAATATCTATATGGAGGAAGGCTCTGGGCCATGCCCCAATCCGTATCTGGGCAGTTCATTTGGAGCGACCGGGATCATTTATCAGGGCAATGTACAGCCTCTGACGGTACGCGGGGGAGAACAGCCGGCGGGGCATGGAGTTTCGTTTGCCTTCAGCGGAACAGCGGGATCGACGCAACTGAACTATTTTGTTGTTGCCCACGACACGACTGCGGGAATTTATAGTGCGCCGCTTTTTGCCGGGGTAACTTACACCAACGGGGGAGCGGGCAATGTGTCGGTGCAATGGCCGCACATCCCTCCGCAGAGTCCCCAGGATACGGTGGTTTACGACATCATTCGGATGCAAACGTCGACCAGTCTTAGCGCGAATGCCCCCAGCTTTCCGGTCAAGGGATCGTGTACGGGAGGGAGTGTGACCGCATGCGGAAGTGTAGCGACGAGTCAGGCGCAGTGCGCGGGCCTGGTTTGCACTTACACGGACGCGGGGGGGTCGAACACGGCAAGTTACGCGATCCAAGCCCTTAGTTGGGAGCCGATATTGCCTTTCTGGCCGGGGAGTGTGGTGTTTTCGGGAGATGGATCGGGCAACTATTCTATCCCGCCTGCCTCCTTCGATATGGAACCGGGGGACGTAGTCTCGGTGGATTGGAATGCACTGCCCACGCTGCAGGTACGAAACTGCGGAGATGCGGCGGCGGTAGGCTCGTGGTTTGGCGGAGCTTGGGAGCAGTGCCTAGAAGGCAAAGTGAATGGAAATTACCCGCCGATCGGGGGGTTGCTGTTTCAGGACGGGACTTATAACAGCGGCACGGGAAGCGGAGTAAAGGGGAGAATCAACTTTGAATATCCCACGACGGGGATTGGGAATATACAGCCGCATCACATCATTACTTTAGTCGATTCGAATTTTGCGAAGACGCTGGCGACGATCGGATTTCGTCCGCCAAACGATCCTGGGGATACTTACATTGGATTGGATGTGGCCGCGGTTCCGGGAGCAGAGCAACTGGCGTTTGGTTCCCCGGTAGCCATTTCCAATTACATCGGAAACGCAGGCGATAACGCCAGTTATCTGGAGCGGCTGACGGCTTCGGGTAAGACCTTCAACGTACCGGTGAACATCCATGGGAATCTGACGGTGACGGGGACCTGCACTGGTTGCGGGGGAGGCGGATCTGGAACGGTAAACAGCGGCGCGGCCGCGCAAGTGGCGATGTATGCGGCAAATGGGGCGGCGGTGAGCGGGGACAGCGCATTGACGGATAGTGGGTCGACGCTAACCTATACGGGGAGTAATGGGATTGCGGCGGCATCAGGCGCGTTCAGCGGGAATGTCACGGTGAACGGACAGCTGCTGGTGGCAGGGCCGTGGATGGTAAGTTCGCCGATTCCGGGGACGGCGATGGCGGGGGCGGGGGCGGGAACTTCGGCGCTCGGGATATCGAACGACGGGAACTTTTATATTTCGGCGAACGCGGGCAGTCCACAAAAAATAGCAACCACCGGGACCAGTTCGTTTTTTTCGAATCTGTTTCAGGAAGATGCGAACGATCTGGGCGAATACAACGGAACTACGGCACAGAATTTACATGTGTACTCCAGTTATACGAACAGCTCGACGTGGCAGCGGACTTCGCTGGGGTATGACACGACCGACGGCTACGCGGTGGTGCGCAGCGAGAATTCGACATCGGGAGCGGCGCCAGGATTGGGCTTCTGGGTGAACAGCGGGCTGAAGTGGGTGATCGACGCGAGCAGTAATTTCAAGCCGTGGACTGACCAGGTTTATAACGTCGGCTCGTTCAACGGGGCGGGGAGTGGCAGCGGCCTGAGACCGGGGACGGTTTATGCGGCGGGAAATTCGTCGAGTGGAAGCGGTTTCGAGCTGGGAAAATTCGCCAATCAGAGCTACGAACTGTGCAATGACACGACCAACGGCACGGTGGTGAATGGGTTGGCGGTGCTTACGACGGCGGGCTGCGCGGTGAAACCCAGCAGCCCGCTGGTCAGCGGGGCGATTGGAATCGTGATCTTTAATGCGGGGACGTCGGGGGTAGCTACGATTGCGCGTATGGGGTCGGCTTACTGCAGCTTCGATGGGACTGCGACTGTGGTGGGCGATTACGTTGTGCCTTCCAGCACGGCGAACCTCAGTTTTTATCCTCTATGCCACGATGCGGGAGCGACGCAGCCGACTGGGACGCAAGTGCTGGGACGAGTGCTGCAAGCGAGTTCAGGCAGTACTACGGTGCAGATGTTTCTCGATATGCCGGGATCGAGTGTGAGCAGCAGCGCATCGTATGCGATTCCCTGGTTCACAACCAATACGACGGGGACGGCGATCAGTTTTTCGAGCACGGCGAATAAGGCGGAGCTGTGGGGCGCAGTGCTGACGTTCCCACTGGCCACGACGCAGGTGACATATTACGTTTCGACTGCGGACAACACGACTAACACATATGACATTGGAGTGCTGAACAGTTCGGGAAACATTGTGGCGCATATTGGGAACACAGCGGGAACGACTTTTGCCGCGAGCACGGGGTGGAAGACCTTGAATTGGGCGGCAAGTGCAACGCTGCAACCGGGAAAATATTATTTGGCAATCACGAGTAGTTGTACGATTTCGTGTGCGCAGGTTTACGGAGGAAGTTCGGCGGGGTTCACATTCCTGGGCGGCAGCAGCGGGACGGCGGCGAGTGTGACGGCGGGGGGAACGCTGAACAATGGGATCACGATTCCGGCGGATAATCCGACGGAGGCGACGGTTATGGCATGGGAGATTCACTAGGGCTCATGCTTTCACATCGCAGCGCCTAAAGACGATATCGATAACGTAGTGGTTACGGTACGCCTGAAGGCATACCCGAATCTCAAAGTTGCCCGCAGTTGTCAGGGTTGGAAGCGAGGCCTCAATGGCCATCGGCGAAAAAGCCGGTGGCCTTTTTTATTGGGCGCGGGAGTGTCCGTTTTTCGAGGGAGGCTGACCCCACATGGGCGTTTATGAGTCACATCTTTTATGAAGGAGAAAACATCATGAGCAGTGCGATCAATCCGGAAGCAGCACAACCATCCAGCACGCAGGCATTTGAGCAGAGTGACCGGAATCCACAAGTCACCAATTGGAACGGAACGGACTCCGAGGGCGGGCAGCTACCTACGCCTGCGGCTTCGGAGAGCCGAGTGACGCAACCGGGCCCAGCGCCGTCGGCAAATGCGGGGTTGGTGGACGACGACGGTCAAGATAGTGCCGACGGGGTCGAGGACGAGGCGGAACGCGAAGGGTGATACGGGAAGCAAATGCGGGCCATCGGCGAGAGCCGATGGCTTTTTCTATTAGAGAAAACGACGCGGGAGATGGACGTGAGAGTTTGTATCAAAGCCGGTGACGGTGTGAAGAGGCCGGGAATTCCTCGACTGCGCGAGACGATTGGCTTCGCGAATCGTCTTGCTTCGCACAAAATGACAGGTTTGTGCGTGACATTTCTCTTGCTGTTGATGTGCAGCGCGCAGACGTGGGCGACGACGTACTACGTGAGTTCGAGCACGGGGAACGACGGGAACAATGGGACTTCCTCGTCGACGCCTTGGCAGACGATTGCGCATGTGAATGGGCAGACGTTTCAGCCAGGGGACTCGGTTTTGTTGAAGAGGGGCGATGTTTGGAATGAAAGTCTGGCGCCGTCTTCTTCAGGGAGTTCTGGAAGTGAGATCACGTTTGATGCGTATGGGACTGGAGCGGCACCGAACTTGACGGGATATTACTCGGTGCCATCGCCGGCCTGGGTACACGTAACCGGAAACGCGTGGAAGGCCCCGCTGCCGGCGGCGACTTACTCGACGGTTAACTTCTGTTTATTCGGTTCGATCTGGGGACAGAAGGTGGCGGCGGTGTCGTCGAACTTGACGGCGCAATGGAATTTTTATTTCGCGAACGGCTACGTGTATGTGTATTCGGTAGATTCCCCGGCGATCTACTACAACGAGCCGATCGTGCCCATGGCGTTGAGCAACGTGCCGGTGATCAACGTGAACGGACAGTCGTGGCTGACGTTCCAGCATTTACTGGTGAACTGGTTCGATCAGTACGGGGTTTATGTGCAGGGGGCCAGCGATCATCTGGTGTTCGCGAACATGGAAGCGGACTCGATGATTCCACAGGGGACGCAGCCGCTGGGATTTTATGTGAATGAGAGTGCGCCAGGACCGGGCGACATCAAGATCTATAACGCGGAGGCGCATCTGAACTACGACGGCTTCCGGTTCGATGGGGCGGCGACGGCGATCACGATGGTGAATGACAAGGGATACGCGAATCGAGACGGAGCGCTGGTGGATAACACGGGAGCGGTGACGTATTCGTACTGCCATTTTTATGCGTCGAGCCTGGCAGTGGCGGGATCGACGGATGTGGAGTGGACTAGCGGAAGCGGACCGATCGCGGGTGCGGGCAATATAGCGGCGGATACGGCGCCGGCGGTGCAGGTGTATCAGAGATATCCAGCCGAGGTGACGTTGACGGTGGATGATTCGGGGATGACGCCGGGTGCGGATACGTACTACGCGGGCACGGTGCTGCCGGTGGCGGATGCGGCGGGAGTTCCGGTGGGAACGGCGATTACGGTGGGGTATCCGCTGGCGCAGACTTTGATTTCGGAGTTTCAGGGATGGGTAAATGATGGGCGGGATGTGACTGCACATTCGATCTCGCACACGTATTACGTGAATACGGACGCGCTCGACATTCAATACATCGGAAGCGGGACTGCGGCTGTCTTAAACATCAGCAACAATACGCTGACGATTACGGTAACGGGGGCGAGTGACAGCGTGAGTTACAACCTGGCGCAGGGCGAGGCGCAGGGAACCATGTTGGGGTTGGCGCAGGCGCTGGCGGCGACGGGGAAATACACGTATTCGTTTCTCACGCCGTGCGAAGGGCCTTATGGAACGGGGTGTTCGGCATATACGGCGGCGGCGTTGTTGTCACAGGATCTGGCGGACGTGAGCGCGCAGGATGTGAAGACTGCCGTGTATCACATGCTGTTGAACGTGACGCAGCTGACGACGGATGAGATCACGTTGTCGCGGCAGTGGATGACGACGAATCTGACAGGGTTGCCGGCAACGCCGGTGTATGTGTATCCCGGAGGATATGAGACGACGACGATGCAGGGAATTACAGAGGGAGTGCCGTATACGGGGGCACGTGGAGCGCTGAAAGAAGACCTGGGTGTGAAAGACACTTATGCGGACGGATTTAATGTGGAGAACATTACGAGCTTCGGAGTGAACCCTTCATGGATGGGAGCGTCGGGAGTGACGCCGGCAATCTTGAATCAAAAGATTCAGGCGCTGGTTTGGAAGGAATCGGTGTGGGGCGTGCCGTGGGGAATCTTCTGGCATTTGAATGAACTGACTAATGACGATCCGGTGGGTGGTACGGAGATCACGAATTTAATTCAGGATTTCAAGGCGAGCGGGGCGACGATCCAGACGAATACGGGATTAGTGAACTGGCTGCTTGCGGGGACGCAGGAGAGCGGGACGGACGGAAATGATTACTACACAATGCCGGCGGCGAGCATGACGCTGGACTTTCGTCCGACAAAGAATTCGCCAGTGGTGGATGCGGGGCAGAATCTGGGAACGGCGTATGAGTTCGACATCAATGGGGTAAACCAGAACAGTTACGGGAGCGGCTGGGAAATTGGAGCGCATGTGTACCAGGGTTACGCAGCATACGGCGGAGCCACTGGCGGGGGAGAATTTTCTATCGGATTAGGAGCGGCGGCGCCAGTTGGTTTGGCGATACTTCCTCAAGTATGGGTTAACAACCATGAGGGCGATTCGCTTTTCAGTTACGAACTTTCTTTGCCGAGCACCTGGGTGACGGGTCCCGCTCCGAGTTGTGCTTTCCACACGCCTTACTGGACGGGATCACCAACGAACACTGGGTTGCAAAGCGCGATAAACGACATTGAGGCTTGCCGCACTACAACCGGGGTGGGTATGAAACTTGATATTCCGCCAGGGCTGTATACGTCTAGCAGCGGCCTAGTGATTCCGCAAACGAGCAGCACGCCGGCAACTAATTTCTTGATCCTGGATTCGACGATGGACTCGAGCCTACCAAATGGTAGAACCGTGTGTTCTCACGGAGTACAGGATAACCTCTCGACCTCGACCGATATCGGTGTTGACAACCCGGACTGCGCTGGCGATGTGATGTATTACCAGCTCGGAACGACGCAGACTCCGATCTCCGCAGGCGCATTCACCCTCGCTAATGGAACGACCACGAACACATCAACCTACGACGACGCGCAGTATATGTGGACGGTGGAAACCTCAGGCACGAATAAGACGGCGCTTGAAACTTGCAGCCCGCTAGGAACAAGTAGCAGCAGCATCCCGCCTTCATGTACGAGCACGACCATTGCTCCCGATCATTGGCTGATTGAAGACATGGAAGCGCGAATGAGTGTGGGCAACACCGGGACCAGCAGCATCGTGTCGCTGGTGGACAACGGTAATGAAACCAGCCTCTCGCAGCTTCCAACCCATATCCATTTCCGTAAAGTCTGGTCCCATGGCGACTGGACGACGTTGAGCGCTGGAGCGAATGAGGTGACGACTGGAATCCTTTTAGGCTGTGAATATTGCTCCATCGTCGATTCTCAAGTCAGCCAAATTCTACGTCCGGGATCGGAAGGGCACGCGCTGGGGGCAGCCTGGGGAGGGCAGCTTAAGATCGACCACAACTGGCTGGAGGGGGGATCGAGCGGGTTCTTCATCGGCGGGTTCACCTATGCGCCGACTATTTCCGGGTTAGTGCCCGGTCAGGACGTGGAGCTTAGACGCAACCGCTTCACTTTCCCTTATACCTGGCTGGGAGAGACCGACTCCACCTGTGGAACCAAAGGCAACGGCACCGTGCCGCATACCAATCCCTATTGGGGATGTACGACGAGCACCAGTTATTCGTTGGTAAGAAAGAACGTATGGGAGATTAAAGAGGGACAGCGTCTGTTGGTGTCTGGGAACATCTTCGAGAACTCGGACGGCTCCGGTGGGCAGAGCGGTCCCATCCACGATTTCAATGTTCGCAATTCTTCTGCCACCACCTACGCAGGCAGTAATAATTATCAGTCCGTGATTTCGGATGTTACCTACCAAAACAACATCGCCCGTAATAGCTGTGAGGGGTTCGAGATAGACAGTTCCGGCAGTACCCTCGGGAATGGTGGTGGAGTTTCGTTCATTCCGACACGGTTTTCCTTTGCCAACGATCTGCTCTACAACGTGAGTGCCACAAATCCCGGTTGCGCGATCGCGGGAGCGGCCAGCGTGGGTATTTATTTGGATTCCAACCTTCAGCAGTGGAAGGGAACGATTACAGAAAACTCCGCAGGCACGCAAGCGACGTTTGTTGCCACATGCTCGATTGATGGCGGGGACTGTCCTGCCGGTCCACCGAGCATCGGCTTCCAAGTCTTCGACATCAATCCCGGCGATGCGGTATCGATCAGCGGCTGTACCGCAGTTACGGCATTCAATGTTCCCACTCAAGTCAGAGCCAGTTATACCGTACCTGCGGGTATCGGTCCTCTGGCAACGTCCGCAACTGCGCCTGCCAGTTTAACGGTTACATATCCGTGGACCGTGACGGCAAACGCGGTGGACAATTCCGGCAACTGCATTCTTACCAAAGGTCAGGGAGGACCGGCGAACGTGAGCATGACTCACATGACCTTTGTGACCGATTCAACCCACGCCATTACCTCAACCAATGGACCCTCGGAAGGGCCAAACTTTGCAATCAATTCCCTTTTGCAGAACAATATCATCCTCGGTGGGGGGTTATTCAACAACCCATTGGGCGAAGGAACGCCAACGGAAACCTTCAATTTCGATATCACCAGTTTCACCTTCGACCACGTAGCTTGGCCAACTCGGACCTCGGGGAACTACACGCCCTACGGGACTAATCCTTTTGATCCGAGAGCCTCGCCAGTGCTCTACTTTCCGGCAACGCCTTACTGCACTGGCGCGATCTCGACTTCCGCGTGCGTGGGTTTCGCGGGTGCGATGAGTGCGACCTCTATGCCTCTCACTCTGCCGGACTACCACAATTTCGGTTTGCGTTCGGATAGCGTGTTCTACGCAGGGAACGGGGAAGATGCATCGGATGGCACATCGATGGGGTCGAATGTTCCGGCGATCGACTCGGCGCAGACGCAAAGTGTGTATATCTGCGAGGCGTCATGTGGTTTGACTGGGCCGTGGCCGGACTGAGTTAGAGGAAAGCTCATGTGACCTGGATTCTCAGAGCACGGCGGAGCGGGACACTATGCAAGGCGAATGATCGGATCGGCAAAGAACAGGTTCAAAGGCACGGTGAAAGCCGTGCCTTTTTGCTTGCAAAGAGACGTTGAACCATAGGAGATGAGTAATGAAGAACGTAGGGATTGCAAAGTTGTTGGGGGCGGTTGTGCTGTGCGCGACGATGATGTGGACAGCGTGCTCAGCGGCGTGGATCAGCGAGGCGGAGCAGATTGTGGCGGCGCTGATGCCGGCGACGGCGAACCTAGTGACGCTGGTGGCGACGCTGCAGGGGAAAACTGTTGCGGCTTCCGACCTGCAGACAATCCAGAGCGCGGGAACGCAGGTGGGGGCTGATTTGCAGCTGATGCAGTCGCTGATCACGCAGTATCAGAAGGCAGATGCTTCGGCACAGCCGGGATTGCTCAATCAGATCGAAAGTGCGACCAGTGCGGTGCAGTCGACGTTGAACGGATTGCTGCCAGCTCTGCACATCACGGACGTGGCGACCCAGGCGAAGGTCACCGCTGTAGTGGGGCTATTGCTTTCCGAAGTGGAGTCGATGGCGGCGATCGTGCCGTTGGTAAATCCGAGTGCATCACCGGCGATGATGAACAGGGCGGCAAGACAAGCGAAGAAGCGGCCTCCGCTGACGGCGAGTGAGTTCGTGAGTTCATACAACGCCACCATGACGGCGAAGACTGGCAATGCCGAACTGGATCACGCAACAGCCGGATTGCATATTCATTTGCATGAGAAGTTCGCGCGATGGGCAAGCGGCGGACTGCTGAAGTAAGAGTGCGCGCTAAAAGCGAGTCCGTAGAGAACTTGAAGTGGGCCGCGGGGCAGGATGACAAGGAAACGGGAGATGAAATTGTGAGTGACGAGTGGAAGCTGCAACATCACGTGTGGGACAAATCGGCGCACTCTATCGAGCATCCGTCGCAGGCTCAGCCGGGGGTACAAGCATTTCCCGACAGGCTGCACGTGGTAACGATGCTGGAGAATCCATTGCGCTGGCGCTCACGCTATTGGAACTATTGGATGTTCGAGCACGAGTGCGCGGCGGCGGGGGCGATCCTTTACACGGCCGAGGTGGCCTTTGGCGACCGGCAATTTGAAGTGACGCAGGCGGCGAATCCACGGCATTTGCAATTGCGGACGACGCATGAAATCTGGCACAAGGAGAACGCGCTGAACCTGCTGATTCAGCGTTTGCCGACGAATGCGAAGTACGTGGCATGGATCGATGCGGACGTGAAGTTCAACCGTCCGGATTGGGCGCAGGAGACTCTGCAGCTATTGCAGCATTATGACGTGCTGCAGATGTTCAGCCACGCGCAGGATGTGGGGCCGAACTACGAGCCGCTGAATACGACTCCGGGATTTCTCTATAAGTGGGTGACGGACCGGCCCAGTCCGCATGAGCGCGCATTCATGACGCAGAAGCCAGCGTATGGATATTACAGCGTGCATAGTGGGCAGTTCTGGCATCCGGGATTCGCGTGGGCGGCAAAGCGAAGCGCGCTAGAAAATGTTGGCATGCTGATCGATCATGCCATCCTAGGGCAGGGGGACTGGCACATGGCATCGGCGCTGGTGGGGCAGGTGCACCGGTCTTTGTACTCGGGATACTCGCCCGCATATATCCATCTGTGCCAGGAGTGGCAGGAGCGGGCCGAGAAATATATCCGGCGGAATGTGGGATACCTGCCGGGTCTGGTGAACCATCTATTTCACGGAGCAAAACGGAATCGATCCTATGACCAACGCTGGAGGTTCCTGGCGCAATCGGGTTATGACCCGAATCTCGATTTGAAGCGAGACTGGCAAGGGCTGCACCAGCTGACGGATCGGAGTTTGATGTTGCGGGACGGGCTGCGGCAGTACGCGAGGATGAGGAAGGAAGACTCATCGGAAGTATAAAGAACAGCTGTCAGCGGCGAGAGGCATAGGGCGTCGTGTAGGCGCGGACCGAAAGGTGAACTGTGGAGGCCGATCTTTATCTGCTGCAGCAATTTGGGCCATCTCTCGACCAGCAGTTTGGGGAAGAGAGTGTGCGGGATGCGCTGATTCAGGGAATACTGAAGATCCGGGCGAAGAAGGGTGGGATCCGATACCTGCAATTGAATCGGGCGCAGCGGGAATATTCCCGCAGATGCGGCAAGCAAAACATCGTATTGAAGGCGCGGCAGGTAGGAATCACGACATATATTGCGGCGCGCTTCTTTTTACAAACGATAACGCGGCCGGGAACTGTAGCGGTGCAGGTGGCGCACAGTCCGGAATCGGCTGAGGCGATTTTTGGTATTGTGCGGCGCTTCTGGGAAAAACTGCCCGGAGGACTGCGCAAGGGCGCGCTGATGCACTCGCGCGCGAATGTCCGCCAACTCGTGTTTCCGCGGCTAGACAGCGAGTACCGGGTGGAGACGGCGGATGCGAACGCGGGGCGCGGGATGACGATCAATTACCTCCACTGCTCGGAGGTCTCCCGCTGGCCCCGCGACGCCGCGGAAACGCTGGCGTCAGTACGGGCTGCGGTGGCGCCGGACGGGGAGATTGTGCTGGAGTCTACGCCGAATGGCGCCGCCGGCGTGTTTTATGACGAATGGCAAAAGGCGGACGAGATCGGTTACACGCAACACTTTTTCCCCTGGTGGTATGAGGGGAGCTATCGAGAGGCCACGAGAAACGGGGAAGGGCTGCAGGTCGTGCCGGAAGAAATCCAATTGATAAAGTTGCACGGGCTTGACGAAGAACAAATCGCGTGGCGTCGCAAGCAATGGGCGACTTTACGAGATCTGGCGGGGCAAGAGTATGCGGAGGATGCGGGTTCGTGTTTTCTGGCTTCTGGGGATTGTGTGTTTGATTTGGCGGTGATCGATGCGGCGGTTGCGGGCGCTGGGCAAGCGGTGCAGTCTCAGGATAACGGAAGGCTTCTGAGCTGGTTTCCGTTTCAGGAAGGGCGGCGGTACATCATTGGAGTGGACTCGGCGGGAGGTGGTTCACAGGGAGACTACGCTTGCGCGGAGGTGATTGAACAGACGATTGGGTTGCAGTGCGCAGAATTGCGCGGACATTTTCCGCCGCTTGAATTGGCGACGCGGGTGGTGGAACTTGGTAAGAGTTACGGGGGGGCGCTGTTGGCGGTGGAACGAAATAATCATGGTTACGGAGTGCTAGCTCATCTGCGGGACCAGGAATACGAAAACATCTTCGAGCAAGATGGGAAATTGGGGTGGCTGACTTCGGCAGCGAGCCGTCCGGCGATGATCGAGAATATGGTGGCAGTGTTTATGGCGGAGCCGAAATTGTTTCACAGTCCGCGATTGCTGCAAGAGTGCCGGACGTTTGTGCGGCATCCGGACGGGAATGCTGCGGCGGCGGGCGGAGCGCATGACGATTGCGTGATGGCAATGGCGATTGCTTTGGCGGTACGCAGGAAAGACGCGGGACTCGCCGTAAAGAAGAGGGCGCTGCAGATAACGAGTTTGAAGCTGTGAGAGGAACAGCTTAGCCATCGCTGGGACTGTGGCAGGCGGGGAGAGTGCATCGGTCACAAAGAAATCGTCGCGGGTTGGAGTAAGATGACAGGCCTTGTGGGGCCGTGGGGTTTGGAGTTGGCTGGAATTTTAGTGGAGAGACGCGGGCGAGGTCGCCCGCGCCACACAAATATTGGTGGAAGCGGTCCAACACGTGAGGAGAATGCGGGGCGGGGCGCAAGGGCATTTGATGCGCTGCTCCGATGGGCAGTTCTACGTGGTGAAGTTCCGGAACAATCCGCAGCATTTGCGGGTGCTGACGAATGAAATGCTGGCGACTCGGCTGGCAGAGAGGGCTGGGTTGCCGGTGCCACTGACGGAAGTTGTAGAGGTGGGAGAATGGCTGGTGGAGCACACGGCTGAACTCAGTATTCAGTTGGCGCATAACACCATCCCGTGCCAGGCGGGATTACAATTCGGATCGCGGTACGCGGTGAGTCCGCTGGATGGGCAGGTGTTCGATTATCTTCCAGCGGAGATGTTGGGGCTGGTGCGGAATCTGGAGACGTTTGCCGGGATGTTGGTGGTCGACAAGTGGACAGGGAACGCCAACGGACGGCAGGCTGCATTCTGGAGGAAGTTGCGGGAGCGGAAGTACACGGCGGCGTTTATCGATCAGGGATATTGTTTCAATGCGGGGGAGTGGACCTTTCCGGATTATCCGCTGCGCGGGGTGTATGCGCGGAACGAAGTGTATGAGGGTGTGCGGGGATGGGAGTCGTTTGAGCCGTGGCTTTCGCGAATCGAGAAGATGGAAGAGGATGTGGTATGGAGTTTGGCGGGAGAGATTCCTCCGGAATGGTACGGCGGAGAGTGGGATGAGTTGGAGAAACTGGTACGGACATTAATTGGGCGGCGAGGAGTGGTGCGAGAGTTGATTGAAGCGTTTCGGGTATCGCCGCGGAGGCCGTTTCCGGGGTGGAGGGAACAGGCTTAAGCTAAAACCTTTATCACAGAGGGCACGGAGGAACACGGGGTAGAACACATTGGCGCATCGGCGACAACTCGAGTTTTTCCTGCTGCGGTATGTGCCGGACGCGGTGAAGGATGAGTTTGTCAATATTGGCGTCGTGATGGTTGAGGGTGGGGCGAACGGTGGCGGGTTTGCGGATGTGCGTTTCACGCGGGATTGGCGGCGGGTGCGGTGTTTGGATCCGCAGGCGGATGTGGAAATGCTGGCGGCGCTGGAGCGTGAGATTCGCGGACAACTGGCGACGACGCATGACCGGGAAGTTTTGCTGCGGAGGTTAGAGGATTCGTTTTCGAATGTGATTCAGCTTTCTCCGGCAAAGGGATGCTTGGCGGAGGATCCTGTGCGGGAGATCGAGGCGATGGCTTCGATGTATTTGGAAGCAGCGATGGTTGGGGGCAAGCGCGAGGCGAGCGGGCGGCAGAGGATTTTGGGAATGATGCGGGAGGCGTTTGAGCGGGCGGGAGTCGCGAAGTTTCTTCTTCCGGTTTCGGTCGCGCCTTACACGAAGCCGGGCGATCCGTTTCACTTTGATTTCGGATATCGAGTGGCGGGCGAGATTAAGTTGTTTCATGCTGTGTCGCTGAAGGCGGGTGTGGATGCGGCGGTTTTGCTGGCTGCACGTTATCCGCGGATTGTGCCAGTTATGTCGAAGATGACGGATGCGGCGCCCGTGCTAACGGCTGTGATCGATGACGACCTGGATCGAGGAGCAGAGAGCGTGCAGTTTGCGCTGAGCATGATGGAGGATGAAAGGATTCGCATTGCAGTGGCGGCGGAGATGCCGATGATTGCGGAAGTGGCGCGGCGGGAGTTGCGGGCGTGAAATTCGGGAACGAGACCATGGCGAACGTAGAAGGTAACAGGGCAGGGCGCGGTTGGCCACGATGGGAGTGGATTTTCGGAGCTCTGGCCATCGTTTCGCTGGTGGTGTCTTCGCGGATTGGGCATCGACTGCCGATGATGGTGCAGGATGTTGCTTTTCTAATACTGGTTGCAATGCCGTTCTTGCTGACCGTGATGTCCTGGGTTGGATTTGCGCTCGCGCGACGCGATCAAAGAGTGTCACGCTGGCGAGTCTGGGTATCTTTGGTGGGATGTAGTGCGCTAACAGTGGCGCTCGCGGTTCCATTGCTGATCGTATTCTTGTTCATGTTTCGACTTAGTTGGATACAGTGGTCAATCTGGTGCTTTGCTTCGAGCTTTCTTGCGCTGCTTGCCGGTATCTTCGGCGCGAGAACAGCGCGTTTTCCGCTGTTCTTCGGTGGTCTAGTTATGGGCGGCCTTGTGGTTATTGTGCCGATTGGAATCTTGTGACATAGGCTCAAGGGTTCTGCTTGAGCAGAAGTTGAAACCTGATTCGACGTAGGGTCCCTCTGCATGGGGGCCCTTTTTTATTTGGGTGACGGGGTCGGGCTGCGCCGGGGCGGCTGTCCCCACATGAATCTTTAGAGAACAACTTCTATGAATATTAAAGAGACGTTGCGCGGCGCGGTGCGCCGGATTGCGGGAGTGTCTGCGGCTTCTTCGTCCTCACTGGTGAAGGACGAGAAGAAACGGCGGACATTGCCGTTGCCATCCATTTTCAACGCGTATGGACCGCCGGGCGACATCATGCCGAAGCCGACGGCTTACAACTTGCGGCGGTTTTCGGAGATTCCAGTGCCGCGACGGGCGATTAACACGATTAAGGACCGCATCGCGGGGATGCGATGGCGGATTCAGCCGCGGCAGGGGATTGCCCTGGAGGCGATTCCGGATGGCGCCGAGCGCGTGCAGATTCTCACGGAGAACTTCCATGCGCCGAATCCCGACGACTCGTTCCGCTCGTTTTCCGAGCAAGTGTTGGAAGACATTATCGTGGGCGGGTATGGGGCGATCGAGGTGCAGACGTCCGGCGATGCGAAGCGACCACTATTGCTATGGCCGGTGGATGGGTCATCGATCCGAATGAATCTGGATTGGAATGGCTCGCCGCAGGGACAGCGGTACTTGCAGGTTACGGATCAGTCAGGCTCGAAGAGCCAGATCACGCTGGATGACGATGAACTCATCTACATCCGGCTGAATCCGCGGACGCACACGCCATTTGGGTTGGGGCGATTGGAAGTAGCGTTTGAGTCGATCAATGCGTTCCTGGGCGCGCACCGGTATGCGTCGCGGTTGGCCTCGAACTCTGTGGTGCAGTATGCGCTGTGGCTGCAGGACTTGACGCCGGAACATCACGAGCGGCTGATTCGCTGGTGGCAGGACGAGATTGAAGGCACGGGGCGGGTGCCTATCTTATCAGTCGAAAGCAAACCGGAAGTGCTGCGGTTCGGCGGGGGCACTGATGCCGACCTGCGATTGCAGTGGCAGGAGTTTCTGCTGCGGGTGATCGCGGACGCTTTCGATCTGCCTCCGTTTTACCTGGGGGTAGAGGCAGACGTAAACCGGTCGACCGCACAGGAGTACAACGACATGGCGTTTCGGCAGGCGATTGTGCCGACGGCGCGGTTATTGGCGGAACATCTGACGCGAGATGCGATCCAAAAAAGACTGGGATGGAATGATCTTGAATTCGTGTTCGCGGAGCTGGACACGCAGGATCCGCTGGAAGAGGCGCAGATTCAGCAGATCTTGCTGCAGAACGGGGTGCTGACAGTGAATGAAGTGAGAAGGATGCGGGGGCTGCCGGATTTGGGGACTGCCGGGGAAAGTTAGATCGAAGGAAGGCTGGTGTGGGAACTTCCGGGTACAGCAGTGACAAGAAAGAGATCCTTCGACTACGCGGTAAAGGGGAATAGCGATGATTGATTTGAGAAGTATGGCGGTTGCGATGCCGGAGGTGGTGGGGCATCCGAACCGGACGCCATTTCAGGGAGTATTGACGATGGTCGATGTACCGTCGCAGCGGGCGCCTTCGGGTGCACGAGGGCACCTGGTGGTGCTTACGAAACGAGCGGCGGAAGCGGCATTGCCTTCGCTATTGGGGATGGGCGTGGACTATTCTCCTACGTTCGACAGGCACGATGTGCGCTGCAAGGTGGGGGTGATCACGAGAGCGGAGATTGTGGGGCGAAACGTGGAACTGGGCGGATATCTGTTTGCGAGAGATTTTCCTGAGATCGTGGAAGAGATTGCGAAATCGGGAAGCAGCGCTGGTCGCCGGAGCATCGAGTCCTGCCGAGAAAGATTTTCGCAATCGAATACGTTGCATGGAGTAGCTCGAGACTGGGAACGAATACCACAAATGGAAGGCTTGAGATCTTCGTTGCGAGCAGCGGCCGGGCAGATTCTTAATTTGGCGGAAGCGCTGGGTGCAAAGAATAAACAAAAACAAGCCGGAACATTGGTGTCGACGATACGGGCCGAAACTGCGATCGTGGCGGAAGCCAAAGGTTTGGGGATGTCTTATGAGGTAACTGGTGTGCAATTGGCGGATGCGAGAGCGCGAGTGTGGATGCTGGAGAAGGTGACATTCACGGGGGCGGCGATTTTGCGGAGGGACAAAGCGGCTTACCGGGATACGTGGATTGAGCTTGAGTAGCTAGTAGCTAGTACCGAGTAATGAGTAAGAAAGCTTGCGGTGTAGATCACCGAGGAGGAGAAGGCAATGAATGAAGAGATGGTGCAGCAGTTGACGACGACGGCGGAACGGCTGGCGGTAGCGGCCGAATCGTTGGATCGTGTGTTGGGACGGCTGGACGCGCAGCAGGAGGCGCTAAACACGAAGGTGGACCGGATTGTGGCGGCGGTGGAAGAACGGCCGTCGTATGAGATGGCGGCGCGGGGCGAAGGCGCACGCCATTTGCAGGAGCGAATGGCCGAGCTGGAAAAATCCAACGCGGATTTGAAAGCGCAGGCAGCACGGATGGCGCGGAAGACGCTCCCACCGCTGGTGTCAGCGATCCTGGCCAAGAGCTGCGGTGATTCCAGCGGTGAGAAGGTGGACAAGGGCGTACTGGACAAAACACTGCAAGGGCTGAGTGTGGAGCAGAGGATCGCGGTGAAGTCGGAATTGGCGAGGGCGGGAATTATCGAGTAAGGCTTCGGCTTTCGGGCTTCGGGCAAATGGCAGGCGCGACTTGGTCGTGCCTTTTTTATTTGTGGGAGAACAAGAATCGAATTCCAAACGCGGGAAAAATTAACGGAGGAGAAAACATGCAAGGACAATTTGTAGATCTGTACGCGTCCGCCGACTACCTTGGGCCGGGCGCGATTGAGATTGACCGTTATCAGACGGAAATCTTCGACATTGTGCGCCGGCGGGGTACGTTTGGGCAGAGGATCAAGCAAGTGCCTGCCACCGGGCATCCGTCACGGTTCTTTGAAGAGACGGCGATCAACTCGCCGACGGCGACGCAGGCATTTGTCGATCCCCGCAACATCGCACCAACCGTGGGGTCGCCGACACGTGTCGAGCTGGCGGTGCCACTGAAGGCGCTGGTGTCGCAGATTAACTACAACCTGTTCGACCTGGAAGTAACGGCGCAGCAAAGCCAGTTCGCGTACTTACAGGCAAAGGATCTGGCCGATTCGGTTGACGGACTGCTGCGCACGCATGACGTTGCGCTGTGGAACGGCACCGACACGTCGCTGAGCACTCCGACGACGCTGCAGTACTTTGGCGTGATCGGGCAGATCGTAGCCGGTGGGAACGTGACCACGGTCACGACCAGTGAACTGATCGTGGACACCATCAAGAGCACGATCGCGCAGATGGTTTCGAACTCGTCGTACGCAGTGCGTCCGACGGCAATTTACTCCAATCCGGTGTTGTTGGACCTGATCGACCGGGAAATGAAAACGGATTACAACGTGGTGCTCAATACCGTAGAAATCACGGGTGGATTTCACGTGAAGGCACTAAGCACGCAGGCTGGAGATCTGCCGCTGATTCCCGACTGGACAATTCCATATACGGGGACTCCAGGAACTGGAACAGCGGTACTGCCGGCGTACATCGTGACCGAGGACCTGATCGAGTATCACTGGCTGAGCGATCCGAATCCGAGAGTATTCAAGCTTGGACTGCCAAATGCGTTGACTCAGCAAATGGTGGTGGTGAAGTTTGGCGCACCTGTGGTGAAGGGGGCGAATTTCGCGCACTACCAGGTAAACATACAAAGGTAAGTAACAACAGTTTGCCAGTTGTCAGGGGCCAGTTGCCAGTCAACCCGGAGTGGCCGGGGTTGGCGGGCAGTGGAAAGTCACTGACAGCTGGCAGCTTACAAATGACAGGTCGCAACTCACGACCAGGAATCACTATGAACTATCTCGCGACAACGGATTACTTGACGTATGGGCTGGATGCGGCGACGGATCCATCGTGGATTACGGCGGCTTCAGGGATCATCGATGCGCACTGCCGGCGGGTGACGCTGGGAGTGAACCAATATGAAGAGCGGCTGAAGATGCCGCCGGAATTAAATACAGTGCGGTTGAGTTACTGGCCACTCGTGACCGTGGCGCCGTTGACTACGCCGATCGTCACGCTGCAAGGGCGATATGGAATTCCACGAAGAGGCGAATGGCCGTTTCCGGAGATGAGTCTGGAGTTCGCACTGGTTTTCTCTTTGCCGGGCATGTGGACGACGATTGATCCTACGACGATCGATATTTGGATGGAGAGCGGCGAACTCACTTTTCCGGTGAATGCGCTGGGACTGTTCTTCAACGAAGTGGACGTGATTTACAACGCGGGATGGAGCCCGATACCGACGCCAGTGCAGGTCGCGTGCGCACAGATCGTGAAGAACGCGCAGGCGACACCGGGACTGAATGTGCAATCGAGCCAGATCAACCAGATGCGGCTGCAGTATTTCGGGCCGACTTTGCTGGATGACATGGTGCGCAGTTTGTTGGCACCGTATGTGGCGATAAAGGGTGCGTGATAGATGCGTCGTTCGCTGTTGGCGGTTTGCAGTGTCCGACGCGCCAGGAGGGATTATGGGAAGCGGGATCTGTGGGGACGCATTGGTGCGCGCGGCGAATGCGATGTTGACGGCGTTGGGCGGGGACCAGGTCAGCTTGCTATTGCCGGGGACGGCGACAGCGAGCGACGCGGCCGGTCAATTGGGATTGGTTGATCCGGGAGTGCAGGATGTGATTATCGCGCCAGTCGTAGCAACCAACATGCCAACGGGCAATTTAGGACCGAGCCGGAGGATCGAGTTTACGCTGCCGGCTTCAGCGATTGAAGTGCAGTTGCCCACGCTGGGTATGGCTTCAGCGGAGGACTTGTTCAGTGCCGCCCTGGGTCTGCAGTACGACGGCGATCTCTTCCACATTGAGGCGGTAGTGACTGAGAATTTTGCGGGGACGGCATATTTTTATGTAGTCACGGCAGTGGAGTGAGGGATCAGCTTTTAATTCGCTTTTCTCCCTCAGATCCGATCAGAGAATCCTTCTCAGACTTACAGAACCATCTTAAAGAACCATGGATTTTCGAGCTGGAGTTTCAAGCCTGGGGCTGGGAGCTAGCAGCTAGAAGCGAGTGTTCATGCAATTTGCCAAAGATAGTTTCTTGCTCGCGTTGCAACAGAGGCTTGGCGGACTGAATCCTGCGCGTACGGTGACCATCAACGGCGCAACCGTGGCAGCGGTGGTTGCGGTCGAGAACTTGCCGCCCTCCTGCGCGGAACCACAGCCGAATGCGTTCTACATCGAGTGGGGTACGGCAACCGTGATCGACGGGCATGCTGGCAATGCGGCACTGATGAGCCTGGAGTGCGTGATCTCGTATTACACATTGGGGGCGGTGCAGAGCATGGTGGATCGTGGGCGAGTGCTGGGGCAGCTCGACGACGAACTGCTAGGAATCTGCCAGCCAACGAATACCGAGAAGTACGACTATACGCAGTCGCCAAGCGCAGATCTGGGCACGAGCGTCTTCTGGAATCAACCGACGTTTCAGGAGGCGACAACGAGCGGAGTGGAGGACAACACAGCTGCTTATCAGGGACGTGCCGTGCGCCGCGCGATGTATGAGCAAGCTTATCAGGATGGGCGTGCAGAACGGCGTGCAGAGCTTACAGTTTTCTTCTTCTCAGAGGTAACACTTCTATGAGCACCTCTCCGTTACGCTCAGCGATGGTTCCGATTACGCGGCAGATGCGTGCGTACTTTGCGCCGGTAAATCGGATCACTGAGACGCCGACGATTTTCGATCCATCGGTCAGTGGGGCGTTCCCGCTAGACTCGCCGCCTGTGCCGTGGCTGGATTTGGGCTGGATCGACAACTTCGAGCGATTCTACGACACGCCGACCGACGTAGTGCGATCGGGAATGAGCACTTTTCCCGCGTTACAGTTCCGGGGACCGATCGAGGCGAGAGTAGAGTTCGACTTTCGGGAGTGGGGCAAGCTGCAAATGGCGCTGGCAGGAGGGTCGGAGCACATGAATGTGCTGGCAACCAGTTCGAGTTCGACGCCGGCGCCTTCAGGTGGACCGCCGATTCCAGCGGTCGCGGTCCTGACGGGATCAACGGCGAGTGAACTTGTTCTTGGCGCGGGTGCGGTGAGTGGGTTTGCGCTGGGTAATCTGATCGCAGTGGATTTGGACTATGAGCAGCAGATTGGCTATGTGGGATCCGGCATTTCGGCGGCGTACGT
This sequence comes from uncultured Acidobacteriaceae bacterium, assembly GCA_963818865.1. Classification (GTDB taxonomy): domain Bacteria; phylum Acidobacteriota; class Terriglobia; order Terriglobales; family Acidobacteriaceae; genus Sulfotelmatobacter. Next base: position 1,294,419 of record CAWFTQ010000003.1, on the reverse strand, counting down.
AAGCAATTCCGCCGCGGTGAACAATGATGCGAACTATGTCCGGCGGGTAACGTTCAACGTGGGGCGGGTAGTGGAGCAGACAGCAAGTTCGGTGATTCTGGCTCAACCGCTGCTGGCAGGGGTGCCGGCGATTGGATCGTCAGCACAAGTGGTGAGTGCATTTGTAGATCGAGAAGGAGGATCGTTCTTCCAAGAGTGGTCGGCGGTGTTTGTCGTCGAACCGGAATCGGGAGGGCGGGTCTGCTTCTACTATCCACGGCTCAGCGCGAATCCTGGAGCAGGGTCGCACGGGGTGAGCATGAGTCCAGGCGGGGGATGGACCCCGCCGAAAAGCGGAGGCGTGGCCAAAACGAATGCGACAGCGAATACAACCGGGAGTGGCACGGGTTCGTCGCAGAAGTTCCTTCGCGAAGATTTCCCGGAGGTAGCAAAACCGCTAAGCGCAGTGGCGTTGCATGCTTCATTTCTTGCTCTGCCATACACAGATACTAATGATGGGCAAACGGTGTTGTGCTATCGAAGTTACTTTCCGGCTACCATGGCGGCCGTTTACTGAAAACCAAAGACATATAAAAGAGCTTGTTGGACCTAAATCAACTAATTTTCCACGCTGGGAAACAGCTCCTTCAGTGGCTAAGTCTTGACATATTTGTCAGGTAAGTTGTGCCAATCTAAACTCACTGTCTCTTACACAAAGTCCGAATCAGAATCGCTCTAGCGTCTTGCAACTACTTAGTTGCAGACAAGTGGAGTTGTGTCTGGAGGCGAGGAAAGCAGCATCCCATAACTGAAATGAAGCTAACTATCGACAATCTTCAGGGGCAAGGACCGCAAGACTATACGGCAGCGTTGGACGGAACGAAGCTGCCCAAAGTTGAGCGCAAAGGAAATCAGCCGGCTGAGTTGCAGTTCAGCCTGGTAGCGAATTCACCAGGCTTCGTAATTCCGCAGGTGGGTGCAAGGGTCACCTTAGGTAAAGCGAACGGCAGCGATGTTTTCACGGGCTACGTAATCGCAGCGCCGCAATACGAGTACCTGGGTTGGGGAGAGCAAGGTCCAGTGTATCGGTACAACGTAGCGGCGCTGAGCGACGAAGTTTTGCTGGATCAGAAGGCGCTGCCGAATAGATCCCCTTTCGTTGACCGGAGCGCGGGTAACGCGCTCCGGCAACTGGCGCAAGACTTGTTGCCAGGAGGGTTCGACATGAGCGCGGTGCAGGACGTGGACACGCTCGCGACTTATGCCGTGAATCCGCAGCAGAGTTTTTCGTTTCATGCTGCGGAAATTGCTCTGGCATCCAGGGGCAGTTTCCGCGCTATGAACGGAGCTTTGATTGTGGAGCCGGTGGGGACGGCTACGTACGCGCTGAACGAGAGCGATCCGAACTTCTCGCCGGGCGGATTGTGGCTGAACAGTCCAAATCTGCTGGTGAATGATGTGACCGTAATTGGGCTGGATGAACCCCAGGCTTATGTGCGCGACTATTTTGTAGGCGATGGAGAAAGTTTGAAATTCTATTTATCGCAGATGCCGTTCGCGCAGGCGAAACCGGCGTTGATCGACGAGGAATATCTTGGGCCAGGTTTAGATCCGACGACCTGGACAGTGAACGATCCGTCGTCGGCGGTTTCGGTGGTGGCGCAGACGTTGCAGATTGCGGGCGGAACCGGAGTGGATGGGCAGACCACGGTGAGCTTCATCGAGCAAATCGAACTCGGCGGGGCGCTGGAATTGCAGCACGGAGATGTGAGCTTTACGGCGGCATCCCAAGGAGTAATAGGTGGTTTGTACGCAGGAGCGATTTCGTCGGCGGGATGTTTGGCAGGGTTTCAGGTCACGCCATCCGGTGCGGGGTCGACCATTCAGGCGTTGATTAGTGGGTCGGTCACAGGGCCGGTGATGGCAACCACGCCCGGGCACCAATATTTCTTTACGACTTATCTGTATTCGATGGAAGTTTACCGTCTTGGGGAGACTTACCACTCTTCACTGCATCCGGCGGGAAGTGGATGGGGTGGTGCGGCAGTGACGGCCGACGTGCGTTTTGTACTGGAAGTGCAGGACATCGATCCAAGTAATCCAGCGACGCTGGTTGCGCCCGCGGCGGTGTTGTACGACGACGTGATTACGAGTGCACCGGGATTCTGCACGTACGTACTGGTAAATGCGGTGAACATGCAGTGCAGCGTGGCCTACACATACGTGGCGCACATTTCGCTGGCAGAGGTTAGAACGGCGCTGCCCAGCGCTAATTACGTGACGCAACTCGTAGGAGCACTTTCGGACGGGGCAGCGTGCGAGATCACGAGCGATCCCTCGCTGGATTTTTACCCGCAATATGTGCCGGCGCTGAATCAGTTGATTGTTGCGAGTTATCGGGGCGCGGGGCGCGCGGTGGCCCAAGTGGAGAATGAGGCGAGTGTGCTGTCGCTGCAGAATGGTACGGACGATGGAACTCGAGGAACCGTGCGGGTGGCGAAGATGCCGGCGGCGCGCACGGACGTAGATTGCGAGAATGCAGCTCTAGCGATTCTGGACGACGCGACGGGAACGGCGTGGTCTGGAATTTATGAGACATGGAGCGATTTTTTACCTGGCGGAGCAGACGATATTTTTCCCGGAGATGCGATCACGGTAAATGTTCCTTCCCGCGGGGCATCGTTTGTTGCCATCGTGAGGCAGGTGGAGATGCAGGTTGCAGATCCTGCGGATGACCGTAGTTTTTATACGATTGGGTTCGCCAACGATTTGGCGTCGCCGCTGGCGCTAGAGTATGCGGCCAGTGCGACGACGATTGCGCTGCAAGACATGCCTCCATTGTTGCAGACGGCGCAGGTGGGCACGTACTACCAGGCAGATTTGACGGAAGCGCAGATTACGGCGGTGACGTCAACGACGGTGGAGGTGGATGCGGGAATGGCGCCACCAAGCGGGTGCGGGATTGAGGTTAGGGAAAACGACTACGGCTGGGGGCAGGCTAACGACCGGAACTTACTGGGAAGGTTCAGCACGGAGACCTTTAGCCTTGCCCGGCTGGCGGAGACCCAGGATTATTTTCTTCGGCTATATGACAGTTCTTCGCCACCGAAATATTCACGGTATTCGGCGGCGTTGCACGTTGACTATCCGTTGTGAAAAGCAGTTTCTGGTGGGAAGGGATACAGGCATGGGAATTACCGATCGAGAATTTGCGTTGAAGGCAATCGACATCGAATTCCAGCGGGAAGTGCTGGATAAGCTGGTGCGCCTGGAAACGAAGATGGACACGTTAGTGGGGAACGGACAACCGGGACGGATGAAACTGGCGGAGGACAAAGTTTCCGTGCTGGAACGAAACGATCTGCGCAACAGCGTGCATAACCGGCTAGTGAATGGGGCGATCAGCACTGTGATTAGTGTGGCGATCGCGCTACATAAGTACTGGCTGAAGTAACGAAAAGCTAAAACAAGTACAGGAGAAAAAACCATGAGCACGGTACCGAGTACCACGATCATCACCAATCTGAAGAACATGACGTCTCCAACCGCGAACACACTTGCGGACGCAAACGCCGAGGGAATGGATATGCCGGGAATGCTTTCCCTGGCGCTAACCAAAGCCAATGAACTGAAAGTCTGCCTGACTCTGATGGTTAGATCGACTGATTCAGCGGACCCCAACCTGACCAACCTCAACGATATTTTGGCAAGCCTTACCTAAAGATGAGCGGCGGCCGCGCTGGGCGGCGGCCGCTACTTTGATTACCCGGCGCTCATATTGCAAGGAGGACGGAATATGGATTTCTTATCTCAATTGTTGCGTGGAATTGCGTTTGTCCCCGCGCTTGTGAACGGGATCGAAAGCCTCTTCGGGAACAAGTCAGGAGCTGAGAAAAAGGATGCAGCGATGTCCTTTCTGCAGAATGCACTGGCGACCGTTGACGCTGTCTCGGCACGGGAGATCGTAGATCCTGAAAAATTTCGGCAAGGAATTTCTCAGATAATAGACGGAACGGTCCAATGCCTCAACGCCTCAACCTGGTGCAAGCACGCGCCCACTACCACCCAGCCTTCGGCCTGATGTACGCTAGCCGACTTCTTCGCTCCAATTCTCGAGTGTCTTCTTCACCAATGCCATGCACTGGTCGGCTACGGCGCCGTCGATGAGGCGGTGATCGTAGCCGAGCGTGAGGTGGACGACCGAGCGGATGGCAATCGAATCGTTGCCCTCTTTGTCGGTGACAACCAGGGGCTGCTTGGTGATGCCGCCTACGCCCATGATGGCGGAGTTGGGCTGATTGATGATGGGTAGGCCAAAGACGGCACCGAACTGGCCGGGATTGGTCACGGTAAAAGTCGAGCCTTCGACATCCTCAGGCTTGAGCTTCTTGCTGCGAGCGCGCTCACCGAGATCAGAGATCCCGCGTTGCAGGCCAAGGAAGTTAAGGTCTCCGGCATTCTTCAGAACGGGCACGATGAGACCCCAGTCGAGAGCGACGGCGATCCCAACGTTGATGTAACGATGGTAGCGGATATTGTCGCCATCGAGCGAAGCGTTGAGAATGGGCCATTGCTGGAGCGCGATGATGGCGGCGCGCACGAAGAACGGCATGTAGGTAAGGCGGACGCCGTGGCGCTGCTCGAAACCGTTCTTGTGTTTGGCCCGCAGAGTGACTATGCGGGTGAAATCCACTTCATACATGCAGTGGACGTGGGCGCTGGTGCGACGCGACTCGATCATGCGCTGGGCGATGATTTTGCGCATGTTGGTCATGGGGACTAGATCGCCGGGATAGGCGACTGGCGCGGGCAATGCGGCGGGCCGCGATTCAGCTTTTGCATCTGCTGTCGGCTGCGGAACCGTCGTCGCAGGAGCAACTGGCGCCGCGTGCTCGATAAAAGCCAAGATGTCCTGCTTGGTGATGCGGCCCCCGAGTCCGGTGCCGGTAATTTGCGAAAGATTGACACCGTGTTCGCGGGCGATCTTACGGACGAGTGGAGAGGAGCGGGCTTCCTCTGCTCCTTCGTCTGCCGGCTGTTGTGCAGGCGGAGCGCTGGCAGTTTGGTGCGGGAGTTGCTGCGGCGGGCTTCTTCTCTTCCCTCTTTTCCGCAGGCGGCGCGGCTGCGGTTTTCGCCGGCGCGGCTGCGGCTTCGCCATCCACCGCGATTGTGCCCACGACCGTGTTCACGCCGACCGTTGTGCCCTCAGAAACTTTGATTTCCTGAAGAACGCCGGAGGCGGGCGCGGGAATTTCTGCGTCGACCTTGTCAGTGGAGATTTCGAACAATGGTTCGTCGCGCTGTACCTTGTCGCCGGGCTTCTTCAGCCACTTGGTAATAGTGCCTTCAACGATGGATTCGCCCATCTGAGGCATGATGATGTCAGTCGGCATGATTTCCTTCCACGCGGCCCACGGTTCAGGACAGAGGGACGCACGCAAACGCATATTATAGCGGTTGGAGGAGTGCGGTCGAAACTTGGGCAAAGTTCGAGTCGTGGTCCATTTCGAGACTACGACGCTTGCAGTGCTCTATTTCTTCTCTTCCTCGCCGGTTGGTGCGGCCACGCCGAAGGTAGTTTTCCAGTAATCCTGAACGGCGGGTGGCAGCTTTTCCATGTGCGAGAGCAGGCTGGTGATCTTCCACATGTCTTGCTCGCTCAGAGTTTTTTCCCAGGAGGGCATGCCGGTGTAGCGGACGCCGGTGCGTATGGTGTAGAAGACGTGCCACTCGGGATCATCGGGCGGATCGGAGACCAGGTTGGGAGCGGGCGGGTAGAAAGATTTAGAGAGAGAGGCGGGCTTGCGGTCAAGGTCGCCGTGGCAAAGGGCGCAGTTCATACTGTAAAGTTTCATGCCATCTTCAAGGTTCTGGTCGGTGGGCGGGATGGGATTGGTGACGTGAGGAGCGTGGCGCTCCATAGACGCGTCGACAGCGGTATTGGCCAAGCGATGCTCCCATCGAGGCGGTGCAACGTTGGCGGGAGTGGGAAGGTAACCGAGCATGGCGAATCCAAGCCCGCAAAGAATGATTACAAGAACGGTGACGATGACGCCGAGAATGAACTTACCCATGGATCCCCTCCGGGAAGCGACCATTGTGGCAGAAGAAGCAGGTTGGGCGCTAGTTTTGAGCGGCCCAGGCGACGCCTCGCTTCACTTCACTTCTCTATATATTCCTAATTGTTTTGACAATCAAAATGCTTTCAGCCTGCGGGCTTCGCGCACTATGTCGCTCACCTTGGGCAGGTAATGTTCTTCCTGCGGCGGAGAAAAGGGAACTGCGGAGTCGAGACCTGTGATGCGGACAATGGGACCGTCCAGGTCGTCGAAGGCCTCCTCGTTGATGATGGCAGCGATTTCGCCGGCCAGGCCACCGGTGCGGGAGTGCTCGTGCAGGATGATGACTTTGTTCGTCTTCTTCACGGTGTGCGCAATGGCTTCGCGGTCGAGTGGAGAAACGGTGCGCAGATCGAGGATTTCGAGATCGATTCCGTCGTTCTTCAGAACCTCGGCAGCCTCCAACGCTGTGTGCACCATTGCGGCGTAAGTAATGATGCTGAGGTCGCGGCCTTCGCGGACGATGTTGGCTTTGCCGATGGGGACGACGTAATCCTCCGCAGGAACCTCGCCTTTTATGCGGCGGTAGAGATATTTGTGTTCGAAGAAGATGCACGGGTTGTTGTCGCGGATGGCGGCTTTGATCAAACCTTTGGCGTCGTAGGGCGTGGCTGGGCAAATGACTTTCAGTCCGGGATTGTGGACGAACCACATCTCTGGATTCTGCGAGTGAAACGGGCCGCCGTGAACGTATCCGCCGCTAGGGCCGCGGAGGACCAGCGGTGCGGGCGCGCCCCAGAGATAGTGGGTCTTAGCGACCATGTTGGAAATCTGGTTGAAGGCGCAGCCGATGAAGTCCATGAACTGAAACTCGGCGACGGGACGCATGCCGGTGAGCGACGCTCCGAAAGCCGCGCCTACGATGGCGGACTCGGCGATGGGCGTATCGATGACGCGCTCGGGACCGAACCGGTCGATAAAACCGTCGGTGACTTTGAAAGCGCCGCCGTAAACGCCGATGTCTTCGCCGAGGCAGAAGACAGTTGGGTCGCGGTCCATTTCTTCCCAGATTCCCTGGCGGATGGCTTCGAGGTAGGTTAGCTGCATAGGGTTAGTCCAACTTCTTTGCCACGGATTTTCGTGGATCATCTCGCATTTCAGATCAGTACAAATTGTACAAAATGTGTTATTATACGTTTAGTACAGATTTATTGGATAAACCTATGCCAGCCAAACTGACCGCCAGCCTCGCCAGACAAAACTTTTCCGACATTCTAAGCCGCGCTGAATATCGGGGCGAAAGAGTTATCGTACACCGGGGCAAGAAGGCTGTCGCGGCGGTGGTGCCTATCGAAGACGTTGAGCTTCTCGAAAAGCTAGAAGACGAAATGGACATTGCCGCAGCGCGAGAGGCGCTGAAAGATCCGCGTACGATTCCCTGGGAGAAGATTAAGAAACAACTCAAGCTGTAGGATCGGGGGCGGTTGTGGCCTACACGATTCAGTTCAAGCCGCTTGCGCTCCGGCAATTGGAAAAATTGCCCCGCGAAGCGCAGAGGCGCTTGGCCGCCAAGATTGAGGCTCTGCGTGACGATCCGTTTCCCGTGGGATGCAAGAGGATGGCTGCGGTACCTGACGCATGGCGAATCCGTGCTGGCGACTATCGAGTGGTTTATCAGATCCATCGCGGAGTTTTACTCGTTCTTGTGCTCACTGTTGGGCATCGGAGAGACATCTATCGGGGAGTTTGACCTTTACGATTTGCGAGGACTATTCATCGGCAATCACCTCTCGAGGCTACAGGATTTTCAGGGTCGTACCGCACGCTGCAATTAAGTCGTGAGTGTGGCAGCGCCAATCGAACGCCCTCTTGGCTTTCGCCACGAACACCCGAATCTACCCAAATATCGTGTTTGCGGCTCGCGACAAGAGATTCGACTCTGTACTCGGCTTTCCACGTCAGTTCGCCGCCCCATTTTGTCTGAAGACTGTGGTCAACGACGATTCGAGTCTCCTGAACAACTCCCTCCACCACCGGCCATTCCGCGTCCTGTGAACGCCGGTGCAGGAAGGCCAGGATCCCCACGGCAAAAGCGCATACGACAATAAATAAGATTGTGTTGCGCTTGTCTACTGTCCATTCAGCGCGCCCTGTCATGACCATGGGTCCGGAGGTTCCCGGAACACGACTTTCAGCAAGGGCCCCTACAAAAACCCTCACATACCTACCCGCACTCACCTACCTCAAATGTACCGCCGCTTCTGTCTCCTTGAAGCCGCCGCTCCCCTTCTTCACTTTCGGCATTCCATACTTCGGCTTAATCTCGTGGCAGCCGTCTTCACAGAAGACTCCTCCTTCAGCCGATTCCGGCGTCGGCATCGGCGAGTTCACCGCGATCTCGCGCTCGGCTTCGATCACTCGCTCGACTTCTAAAATCAGTTCCGCATTCTCTTTCGCCGTCAGCCAGTTCTTTTGTTTCACAAGATAATTCTCGAAGCGCGCGATCGGGTCGCGCTTCTTCCAGAAGTCGAACATCGGCTTCGGCACATACGCGGCGGCGTCGTGAATGGCGTGGCCTTTCATGCGCATCATTTTGGCTTCGATCAGCGTAGGGCCTTCGCCGCGATGGGCGCGCTCGACGGCGTCGCGGGCGGCGTCGTAGACCTGGCAGGCGTCGGTGCCGTCGACGATGACACCGGGGATGCCATATCCGATGGCGCGCTCGGCGAGATCTTTCACGCGGTATTGCATCTCCGATGGCGTGGAATAGGCCCAGAGATTGCTCTCGACAAAGAGCACGAGGCCAAGCTTCTGCACGGCGGCGAAGTTGATGCCTTCGTAGGTGACGCCGGTGGACTGGCCTCCGTCGCCGATGTAGGTCATGACGGCGAGGTTGCGCCCCTGCAGGCGCGCGCCGAGCGCGACACCCGAAAGCACTGGAATGAGATCGCCGAGCATGGAGATGGGCGAGACCATGTTGCGCTTTTCGATGTCGCCGAAGTGCGACGTGCCGTCGCGGCCGTGCGTGGGCGAGTCGGCCTTGGCCATGTACTGCATCATGACGTCGCTGGCGCCGAAGCCGCGCACCAGAAGCGAGCCCTGGTTGCGTATCATGGGCGCGAACCAGTCATCCTTATCAAGCGCGTAGGCCGAGGCGCACGAGCACGCTTCCTGGCCCAGACCGAAATAAACTCCGCCGACGACCTTGCCTTGCTTGTACAGATTTTCCAGCCCAATCTCCATTTTGCGGTTGAGCAGCATGTAGCGATAGATCTCGATGCACTGCTTCTTGTCGAGATACTTGGAGTCGCGGATGGGCGGGACCGGAGCGCTGAGGTTGCCGGTGACTTCGTAGTGGACGTGCTCGGTGCCGTCCTTGTCTTTCTCGATCGCTTGGCGGACGCTGAGGTCGGGATGCTCAAGGCGCAGGTCGGAGATGGAGTAGGTGCGGAGGTCTGGGTTGTTGGGCCGAGATTGGGACGCTCCGTTGTGCCGACGATTGCCGTTGGAGCTGTGCTTCGGGTTTTTTTTCTTGATCGCCATGGTCTAGAGCGCTAAGAACCCAATTGTTAATGCTATCGCAGAGTGGCTAATTGGCGGAAGTGCTTCTCGCCGGAAAGCACGTTTTCCTATCAGCGAGGGCAAGATGGTCGCGACAGGGAGTGGCACTACGCACAACTGGTGTCGTCCTCCGCCTGCATTTGGCGGATTTCGGAGGGCAGCTTCATGGGGACGCCGACCGTGTGACCGAGCAAGGCGTCGATAGTTTCAACCCAGAGAATTTGACTCAAGAACACTGTGCCGAAATTGCGGGAGATAGATTCGGCGACTGTGTTCAAGTCAAGCGAATGACCGAGTTCTTGCTGCATCGAAGTGACTGGCTTTGACGTGATGCCGCAGGGGACGATGAGGTTGAAGAAGCTGAGGTCGGTGCTTACATTGAGTGCGAAGCCGTGCGAGGTGACGAAGCGGGAGATGTGGACACCGATGGCGGCGATTTTGGCCTCGGGTCCGTGCTCGGGCGGATTCGCTTCGCTTCGCCGGACAGCCGAGGCGGCTGTCCCCACATGTGCATCGTCGCTTGGCGCATCCGTCCACACACCTGTCAGGCCGGGTACACGCCTCGTGGGAATCGCGAAGTCGGCGCAGGTGCGGATCAGGACTTCTTCCAGACGGCGCACGAATTCAACGGCGCCGAGTGTTTTGCGCTTGCCCTCGGGTGCGGCGAAATCGCGCAAGTCAAAGATTGGGTAGCCGACGATCTGTCCGGGTCCGTGGAAGGTGACGTCGCCTCCGCGGTCGCATTCGAAAAGCTCGACGCCGCGCTGGGCGAGGAGTTCGGGCGAAGCGATCACGTTGGCGGCTTTGGCGTTGCGGCCCAGTGTAATGACCGGCGAGTGTTCGAGCAGCAGCAGGACATCTCCGATCTTCTCCGCTTTGCGCAGTTCTACGAGTTGCTGTTGCAGGCGCAGGCCAGTGGCGTAATCGAGGGTGCCGAGTTGGACGACGGAGATCAAGGTCGAGTCGCCACGGATTTGCGCGGATTGACACGGATCAAGATCAACTCCTGGTTTATCCGTGCTCATCCGTGTGATCCGTGGCTAAGAATTTTCAAGCGTTAATCGCCATCCCATACACGCTGTTCGCCGCGTCCAGCATAGCCTCAGCTAAAGTCGGGTGGGCATGGATGGTCCAGATCAAATCTTCGACTGTAGCTTCGAGTTCCATGGCGGCGACGGCCTCAGCGATCAGTTCGGTCGCCTGCGGGCCAATGATGTGAACGCCGAGAATTTCCCCGTAGTCGGCGTCGGAAACAATTTTGATGAAGCCTTCGTGCTGGCCTACGATTGATGCGCGCGAGTTCGCGGTGAAGGGAAACTTGCCGATTTTGACGTTGTAGCCAGCTTCGCGCGCCCTGGTTTCGGTGAGGCCTACACTGCCGATTTCAGGGTGACAGTATGTGGCACCTGGGATGTGTTCGGGATTAATTGGCTTGCCGGGCTTGCCTGCAATCTTGGCTACAGCCACCAGCGCCTCCATGGCGCCGACGTGGGCAAGCTGCGGCGAACCAAGCACAATGTCGCCCACGGCATAAACCCCCGGCTCGGCGGTCTGCATCCAGGAATCGGTTTGGATGAAACCACGGTCCGGCTTGATTTTTGTTTTCTCCAGGCCGACATTTTCCGTGCGCGGTTTGCGGCCCACAGCAATCAGGATTTTTTCCGCTTCGACCTTCTGTTGCTTGCCGTCAACGCTGATGGTGACTGAAACGCCGGTTTTCGTCTTGTCGATCTTCTCAACCTTCGCGCTGGTATGGAAGTTGATTCCACGCTTGCGGTAGACACGGGCCAATTCTTTGGAAACTTCTTCGTCTTCCACGGGAACAAGCCGCGGCAACATCTCGACAATCGTGACTTCGCAACCAAAAGAGCGATAGATCGAGGCGAACTCCACGCCCACCGCTCCGGCGCCCACAATGATCAGCGATTTCGGAATTTCTTTCAGGCTGAGAATCTCAATGTTGGTGAGAATCCGGTCGTCCACCTCGAGACCCGGCAGCAGGCGAGCTTCGGAGCCGGTGGCGAGAAGGACGTTCTTCGCCTTGAGATGGCTTGTCTTGCCATCGTTCGCCACTTCGACTGTGAGGATTCCGTTCTGCCCCGGCCCAGTCAGTTTGCCGTAGCCCTTCACCGTCTCCACCTTGTTTTTTTTCATCAGGAATTCGAGGCCCTTGGCATGTTTGGCCACAATTTTCGACTTCCGTTCCTGAATGGCAGCCCAATTCAGCTTGCGCCCATCCACGCCCTCAATGCCGAATTCCTTGGCCTCTTTCAGGTGATCCCAGAGCTCCGCATTGAAAAGCAGCGCCTTGGTCGGTATGCAACCCACGTGCAAGCAGGTCCCGCCCAGGAACCCGTCTTTTTCGATGAGAGCGGTTTTCAGCCCATACTGGCCGGCGCGAATGGCGGCGGTATAGCCGGCGGGCCCACTGCCAATGATGGCAACTTCATAAATGGTTTCAGCCAAGAAAATACTCCTTACATAGAGAACAGATGTCGGAAGGCAAACGAACGATTCTAGACCAGCCCAGTGGAAGTGCCAAGCAGGAGGCGGCCCAAAGAGAAAAGGACCGCCTTGCGGCGGTCCGGATCGGCAATCTAAGGCAGCTAGTTGTTTTCGTTACTGGCGCGCTTCCACGAGATCAACTCGCCGATGGTCGAACTGGTGCTCGATACCGGTTGTTTGTAAGCTTCCACCTCGGACCGCGAAGCCTCTTCGCCGACCGCGCGAATACTGAGACCGACTTTCTTATCCTCAGCACTCATCTTGATGATCTTGAAGTCGTGTTCCACGCCCGGTTCAAGATGCAGGGGCTGGCCGTTTCCATCCACCGCTTCCGACTTGTGGCACAGGCCTTCCACGCCTTCCGCAATTTCCACGAAGGCTCCAAAAGCCGCCACCCGCAGCACTTTGCCATGAACCACGTCTCCGACGTGATGCGCTGCAAAGAACGTTTCCCATACATCAGGCTGAAGCTGTTTCACGCCCAGCGACAAACGCCGTTTGTCGGGTTCAATCGCCAGCACCACGGCCTTCACGCGGTCGCCCTTCTTCAGCACTTCCGACGGATGTTTAACGCGCTTGGTCCAGCTTAAGTTGCTGACGTGCACCAAGCCATCGATTCCATCTTCGATTTCGATAAACGCACCGAAATCGGTCAGGTTTCGTACCCGGCCTTCCACCGTCATGCCCACGGGATACTTATCGTGCAGCGCATCCCAGGGATTTGTCGCGAGTTGTCGCATACCCAGCGAGATTCGCCGCTCCGTGGGATTCACATTAAGCACCACGCATTCGACCTGATCGCCCACGTTCACCAGTTTCGAAGGATGCTTCATGCGCTTGGACCAGGTCATTTCGCTGACGTGAACCAACCCTTCGATTCCCTGTTCCAGTTCCACAAAGGCGCCATAGTCGGTCACGCTGATCACTCGTCCGGAGACATGCGCGCCCACCGGATAGCGGTGCTCCGCGTCGAGCCACGGATCGGGAGTTAGCTGCTTGAATCCCAGCGATACGCGCTGCTTGTCTTTGTCGTACTTCAAAACCTTGACCTGAATCTGATCGCCGACATTCACCAGATCGCGCGGATGAGTCAGACGTCCCCACGACATATCGGTGATGTGCAGCAATCCATCCAGTCCGCCGAGATCCACGAAAGCTCCGTACTCGGTCAAGTTCTTCACCACACCAGTCAGTACAGAACCCTCTTCCAGATGTTCCAGCGTCTTGTTGCGTTTCTCGCTTTGCTCGCCTTCCAGCAATTCCTTGCGAGAAACCACGATGTTGCCGCGCTTCTTGTTGAGCTTGATCACCGTCACTTCAAGCGTCTGGCCTTTCATCCCCTCAAGGTTCCGGATGGGCCGAAGATCGACTTGTGAGCCTGGCAGAAAAGCTCTCGCGCCAAGAATGTCGACCGTGAGGCCGCCCTTGGTTCGCTCAATCACCGTTGCCTGAATCGGCCGCTTTTCGTTGTGCGCCTTTTCTACCTCGTCCCAGGCGTGAATGCGCGCCGCCTTCTGGTGCGAGAGGTTGATGTAGCCTTCCTCGGTGTGCCCCTTCTCGCGCATCACATCAATTTCGTCGCCCGGCTTCACCTTCGGTTTGCCTTCCTGATCCAGCACTTCCGAAAGCGGCAACATGCCTTCCGATTTGGCGCCCACATCCACTACAACGTGGGTCGAAGTCAGCTTTAAGACCGTGCCTTTGATCACGCGGTCTTCTCCAACGGCTTCTTCGGTCTCCGTGGTGAAGCTCTCCAAGGCCGAGGCAAAATCCTCGCCGGCATGTTTGTCGTCGGAAGCGCCGGCCGTACGCGGAGCGTCCTCAGAGGCCTGTGCTGCCGGAGCGGAAGCTTGATTTGGCTCCGTCGGATGCTGCTCGGTCACATTCGTCTCTGCCGTGTTCTGTCCAGCCGTGTTCTGTTCGATCATGGGTGGTTCGGTTAAGGTTGGCTCGGACGCCGTCGGTTCTGTTTCGGTTGCAACGGCGCTGTTAGATTCGGAGTTGTGAGCGGTGGTGTGGTCGGACAAGGTCATGCCTCTCTACTGAAACCTCGCACTCGGTGCGGGTAAAGATGCGGGATCTGCTTGGCGGACTGCTGGAGTGAGTCGTTGGTTGTGGTGGGCTCACCCTGGCGAGTGAGCTTGGACAATCCCAGCTGCCGGACGTTTTTACAGAAACCCGCGTCCAAAGGGAACTCCTCGACTATAGCAACGCCTCGCAAACAGTGTCAAACGCAAATCTTGCATGTGTGAATAGAACGTTTCATTGTTCGGGTTTCGTAACAGACCTCTCATCTGCTACCCTGCCCCTTGCTATGGATTACCTCTGGACCCCCTGGCGCTACGCCTATGTCTCCACCGCCGAGAAGGCGACGGGGTGCGTCTTTTGCAACGCAGTAGCCGCCAATGATGACGCTAAAACCCGCATTGTCTATCGCGCCCAGCATTGCTTCGTCATTCTGAATACGTATCCCTACACGCCCGGCCACGTAATGATCGTCCCTTACGCACACTTGGACGAACTACAAAAGCTACCGCCAGAAGCCGCGAACGAAATGATGAAGCTCTCACAGCGCATGGAGTCCGTGCTGCGCGAACTCTACCACCCCGACGGCATCAATCTCGGCATGAACATCGGCAAAGCCGCCGGCGCCGGCATCGCCGGACACATCCACATGCACGTCCTGCCCCGCTGGGTAGCGGATGCGAATTTCGTGTCGGTCGTGTGCGAGACGCGGATTCTTCCGGAGACGCTGGATGAGACTTGGAAGAGGATGACGGCGGCGTTAATGAAGCACAGCTAGGTTGTGAAAGGGCGTATGCTAACCGGCGATTTCCTAGCGGAGTTCAAGCGCGCCACAGAAATGAGGTGGAGCGAGCGGTCTATCGATCCCACTCTATACGGCTTCCAATTCCAACGGGGTACCCGCTGGAATCCGGGCTTGTCAGGCAAAGAGATCGGAGAGGTTGAGCATGCTCTAGCGCTGGCGTTTCCGCACGATTTCAGAACGTTTCTGCAAGGAATGAACGGGACCGACAAACCCACTATGAATGTCTACGGTCACTGCGGTGAGCCGCAACGGGAGTCTGTGGGAGTCTATTCCTATCCGCGGGATCTAGAAATCGTAAACAAACTAATCGAAGATACTGACAAGGAGAGAGTTAAATTGATAACCACCCTGGCGGAACAAGGCTTTGACCTTCCCCGTGAAACGAGATTGCTGCCAATCTACGGTCATCGCTATTTGGCCTGCACGGCAAATCTGGAGAGCAGCGTCGTTTTATCTATTGCCCAAAACGACGACGCGGTCGTTTATGGAAACTCATTAAAGGAATATCTGGAAAGAGAATTTCTCCGAGACCCGCCTTAGAGGACAGCTCGCCGTTCGTCTGCATAATCGGACCCAGACATAGTTGCGTCACCCGAGCACCTTCTCCATCTCCTTTTCATCGATCACTTTCACCCCCAACTCTTTCGCCTTGTCCAGCTTCGACCCCGCATCCGCACCCGCCAGCACGTAATCCGTCTTCTTGCTGACCGAGCCCGTAACTTTCCCTCCGGCGTCCTCGATCATCTTCTTAGCTTCATCGCGAGTGAAATGCGCCAGCGTCCCAGTTAGCACGAATGTCTTGCCCGCGAGCTTGGTTCCACGCTGCTTTTTGTGACCAGTTAAGGTTAGCCCCGCCTCACGCAAGCGCTCGACCAGCTTGCGATTGGCCGCGATGCTGAAAAACTCGACGATACTCTCGGCGATGCGCGGGCCGACTTCATTCACAGCCTGCAATTCTTCCACGCCAGCCTTCTCGAGTTCTTCCATCGATCCAAAATGCTCGGCCAGAAACTGCGCCGTCCGTTCCCCCACCATTCGGATTCCCAGTCCATAGATAACCCGCTCCAGCGGCAGCTTCTTCGAATTCTCGATCTCATCAAGAATGTTCTGCGCGGATTTGTCGCCCATCCGTTCCAGGCTGAGCAGGTCGTCTTTCGTCAGCTCGTAAATATCGGCAACATTTTTCACCAGCCCGCGCTCCGTAAGCTGATTCACCAGCGCGTCACCCATGCCGTCGATATTCATGATCCCGCGCGAAGCAAAATGCAGAATCGTCTCCCGCAGCTTCGCCGGACAATTGGCATTGACGCAGCGGTAATCCACCTCGCCTTCGGTCCGCACGACTTTCGTCCCGCACTCCGGACATGTCTCCGGCATTTCAAATACTCGCGTACCGCGCGGGTGATCCTTATCTTCAATCACCTTCGCCACTTTCGGTATCACATCGCCGCCGCGCTCCACCTGCACCCAGTCGCCAATCTTCACGCCCAGCCGCTCGATTTCATCCATGTTGTGTAGCGTGGCGTTCCTCACGGTTGTGCCGCCGATCAAAACCGGCGCCAGCATCGCGACCGGCGTCAGCTTTCCAGTACGCCCCACTTGCACGCGGATATCTTCCAGCTTCGTAATCCCAGCCCTTGCCGCATATTTATAAGCAATCGCCCACCGCGGAGCTTTCCCCGTGAACCCCAGTTCATCCTGCAACGCAGTGCGATCCACCTTCACCACGATGCCGTCAATCTCATACGCCAGCGACTCGCGCTTCCCCGCCCATTGCTGGATGAATTCCCACACTTCCTCCATGTTGTGAGCCAGTTTGCGATTCTGGTTGACCTTGAATCCGGCAGCCACAAGCGCATCGAGTGTCTTCGAGTGCCGATCAAAATAGGTACGCCCGTTCTCGAGCAAAATATAGGGGAAGTAGTCCATGCGGCGTTCCGCCGTAATATTTGCATCCAACTGCCGCACCGTACCCGCCGTAAAGTTGCGTGGATTGGCGAATGTTGCGAGGCCCTTTCGTTCCCGTTCCTCATTCACCTTCTTGAAAGCCGCAGTCGGCATGAGCAATTCGCCGCGCACCTCAAAATCTGACGGGATGCCCGCCTTCTTCAGCTTTTCTTTTGAAATTGAAAGTGGAACCGACCGCACCGTGCGCACGTTAAGCGTCACGTCCTCGCCCACCGTTCCGTCGCCGCGCGTGATCCCGCGCACCAGCTTCCCATCTTCATAAATCAGCGCCAGCGACATGCCATCCAGCTTCAGTTCGCAAACGTAATCCACATCGCTGCGGCCACTCAATTCATGCACGCGCCGCTCCCAGTCGCGCAGTTCTTCCTCGTTGTAAGTATTGTCAAGCGACAACATTGGCGAAGAATGCCGCACTTTGACAAAGCCTTCGCGCGGCTTTCCTCCCACTCGCTGCGTAGGAGAATCCGCCGTCAGCAATTCCGGATGCTGCGCCTCAAGCTCCTTCAACTCCCGCATCAGCTTGTCGAAGTCGGCATCGCTGATCTCCGGCTGATCGAGAACGTAATACAAATATTCGTGGTGCCGGATTTTCTCGCGAAGCGCCTCAATCTTTTTTTCAACATCTTTGTTCGGGGAAGCCATCGCGCAGATTATAGTCGGACAGGATCGCGAAAACACCCTCGCACGCCATGCCAATCCTCGAGACCCTACGCCTGGTCCTCCGTGAGTTTTCTCCAGACGATGCAGACGCTTTGGCGCGCGTCCTCTCCGATCCAGAAACCATGCGTTTCTATCCTGCCCCCTTTGATCGCGCAGGCGTCGAAAACTGGATCGCCCGCAACCGTTATCGCTACGCAAAAGACGGCCACGGCCTCTGGACAATGATTTTGAAGTCAACCGGCGAACTCATCGGCGACTGCGGCCTAACCGTTCAGGACATAGATGGCGCGAATGAAGTCGAGATTGGTTACCACGTCCGCCGCGATCATTGGGGTCAAGGTTTGGCTACGGAAGCTGCCTGCGCCTGCCGCGATTTCGGATTCGCGCGCTTCCCAGTCAACCGTCTCATCTCGATCATCCGTCCCGAGAATCTGCCATCGCGCCGCGTGGCAGAGAAAATCGGCATGAATGTATGGAAAGAAGTCATGCGGGCGAACCTCCCGCACCTGGTCTACTCGATTCGCAAAGATCGGACTCAACAGCGATAGCCAGGACTGGTATCAATTCACACAAAATCGCTCAGCTTCAAAGTACAATCCATCTTCGATCTCGATCTGCCCATGCGCAAAGCAGCTCTGCTCTATAACCCAGATTCTGGCGGCAGCCGCAAGCTCCAGTCACAGTTAGATTCCGCGCTCGCCCTGCTCCGCAATGCCGGCGTCGAGGCGAGCCTGATCCTTACTCATTCCCCCGCCCATGCCGAAGAAAAGGCCCGCCAAGCCGTACTGGCTGGATGTGACACCGTCTTCGCCTGCGGCGGCGACGGCACCATTCACAACATCATCCAGGTGCTGGCGAATACTAAAGTAGCTTTAGCGGTGCTTCCCATGGGCACCGCCAACGCGCTCGCCCACGATCTTGGCCTGCCCATGAATGTCGCTGCCGCCGCGAAGTCGGCTCTCAGTTCGAAGCCGCGCCGCGTAGCCCTGGGCCGTATTCAATACCAGGATCTCGAAGGGAAGCCCGGCACTCGCTACTTCATCGTCGCCGCCGGCGTCGGAGTTGACGCCCACCTCTTCTATAAACTCCACTCCGGAACCAAGCATCGCCTGGGCATGGCCGCCTATTACGCAAAGGCATGGAATCTCTGGTTCACGTATGCCATGACGCGCTTTCAGGTGGAGTACACCGAAACCGGTTCGGACCATCCGCAGCGCGCCACTCTCACCGAACTTCTCGGTGTCCGCATCCGCCATTTCGGCGGAGTGCTGCGGGAACTCGCTCCCGGTGCCGCACTCGACCGCAACGATCTCCGCCTCATCCTCTGCCGCACCGCCAGCCGCATTGCCTATCTTTCCTACGTCACCCGCGCACTCCTCGGCCGGCACTGGCGCGTGTCCGGCATCGATCTAGCCCACGCCAGCAAAGCAGCCTGCCAATACTTACCTACTGCGAACGATTCGCCTCAGGCAAAAATTTACGTTGAGGCAGACGGCGAACTTCTCGGAATACTCCCCGCAGAAATCACGATGGCCGCAAACGCGCTGACAATACTGTCGCCTAGATAGTTTGGTAGTGAGCCATTTGCCGGTACCCATTCACGCCCGATATCGCGTGAAAGCGCCACTATTGCCGGTGTATGACAGACTCTGGTTGCAGAGCGTAATAATTCTTATACCGTGCTGAACAGACTCCACACTGATCGCAGTAATGAGCGGGTCGCCATGCTATACTCCGCAACCGATTCTGAAACTCTAATCGAGAAAGTGGCACCACCTTGATCACTCTGCCGGAGACATTCAATGCCGCAGCCTATTTCGTGGATCGTAACGTCCTCGAAGGCAGGGGAAGCAAGATTGCTATTGAGAGCGGTGATGAGCGGATAAGCTATCAACAACTGCTCGATCGAACCAACCGGACTGGCTATGCGCTTCGCCAACTTGGTGTGCGGCAGGAGGAGCGGGTTGTTCTCTTGCTCCCGGACACTCCTGACTTTCTGTCCTGCTTCTTCGGCATTATCAAGATCGGCGCGGTCGCCGTGCCCACTAACACCTTCTTGAGACCGGACGAGTACGCATATCTTTTCAACGACACACGCGCACGCGTTCTCCTGGTGCATGAAACCTTGTTGGCCGTGGTTCAACTAATACCAGCAGATCGACTCAGATACATTCGGAAAATTGTGGTTGTTGGTGAATCGAAGCCTGGCCATCTTAGTTTGTCGGACCTCATGGCGGCAGCGACTCCGGAATTGGAGGCTGAGCCCACCAGCAAAGATGATGCAGCCTTCTGGCTTTACTCCTCGGGAAGTACGGGAGCCTCGAAGGGGTGCATACACCTCCATCACGACATGGTGGTGTGTTCGGAGTTATATGCCAAAGGCATTCTGCAAATGACTGAGCAGGACCGCTGTTACAGCGTAGCTCGATTGTTTTTCGCCTACGGGTTGGGCAATGCCGGCTATTTTCCTCTGGGCTGCGGAGCTACGACCATCCTCTCCCCGGCACGCCCGGCTCCGGCCGGGATCTTCGCTGATATCGAACGCCACAAGCCCACGCTGTTCTTTTCTGTGCCGTCGAATTATGCGGCCTTGCTGGCACATAAATCTGAGAGTGGAGTGGAGTTTGACTTGTCTAGCGTGCGCCACGCTATTTCGGCGGGCGAATCTCTTCCCACTCCCTTGTTTGAGCGGTTCAAACAGCGCTTCGGTATCGAAATCCTGGACGGCCTGGGCTCTACCGAAACCCTGCAGATGGTCATCTCCAATCGGCCGGGAGAGGTGCGTCCTGGATCCAGCGGGAAAATAATTCCCGGCTACGAGGCAAAACTTGTCGACCTCGATGGCCGCCCAGTGGCTCCCGGGGAAATCGGCACTCTCTTGATCAAGGGAGACTCTACCTGCGCCGCTTACTGGAACCAGCATGAGAAGTCCCAAGATACTTTTGAGGGTCATTGGTTCCGGACGGGAGACAAGTACTACCAGGATGAGGATGGGTACTTCTGGTACGTGGGGCGCGCCGATGACTTGTTCAAGGTCAATGGCCGCTGGCTCAGTCCCCCTGAGGTCGAGAGCGCTCTGATCGCGCACCCGGCAATTCGTGAAGCGGCCGTAATCGCGCGTGATGATGAAAGCAAACTGACGAAGCCGGCAGCCTACGTCGTACTCAATCCAAATTTCCACCCCAGCAACGAACTCGTCCGCGAGTTGCAGGATTGGGTCGTGCAAAGGATCGGCGCGTATAAGCACCCGCGATGGATCGAGTTTGTCTCCGAGCTTCCCAAAACTGCCACGGGCAAATTGCAGCGATTCAAATTGCGCGAGCTCCAGGCCCAGAAGGATTCAGAGTAGCCTCCTGGCTGATGCTTCGAAGGTTTTCCTCCGAAGTGAGCTTCAAGGTGTGATGGCGATGACCCGCAGAGGACTACCGGAGCCGCCGACGATTTTCAGTGGCGCGGCAATAACGATGGCACCGGTCGGCGGAAGCTGATCAAGGTTGGAGAGACCGGCCAACCCAAACTTGCCGCTTCCATGCATTAGATAGTGGTTGGGGAAGGGCGGGTCAAAGGTGGCGGCCTGACCGGCATCGGTCCCGACCGTCTCCACGCCGACGCCTAGCACGTCTCGCTCCTGGGCAAGAAAGCCAGAGCTTTCCTTGGCCAATCCCGGAGTGTGAGGTCCATTCTCCTTTAGGTTGATATATTCCTTAGGGTCTGTCCGCTTCGACCAGTCTGTACGCAAGAGAACCCATGCGCCCGCCGGAATACGGCCGTATTGCTCTTCCCACTGTCGGATGCGCTCCACGGTCAGAAGATAGTTTGGGTTTTTTGCCACCTCTGCACTGACGTCGACCACGCAAGCGGGACCGACAAATTTCTTCGGCGGGATGCGGTCCACGGTGTTATCCGGAAGGTCTTTCCCAGAGACCCAGTGGACTGGCGCGTCAAAATGTGTACCGGTGTGCTCGCCGGTCTCAAACGCATTCCAATACCAGGCGGGACCGCGCTCATCGTACCGCGACAGCTCCCATATCTTGAACGCAGGCGTGTTGTTGAACTGCGGCGGCAGTGGCAGCAAAGGCGTCTGCGGACTCAAAGGCTGCGTCAAATCCACGACTCGCAGCCGGCCGGTCGCTAGCTCTTCGAGCAGTTTAGTCAACACAAGAGACATTGGAGTACCTCACAAACTTTGCGTTCGGCGCTATCTTCCGCTCGATCAAAATCCGAATAACGCTATCCGATCTTTAGCGTTTCTTGAGCGCCTGAATATGCCGGCGGAATTGAAACCGATTTTCCAGCAACGACAGGTCGGTGACATAGGCGGTGGGGCCCGTGGCTTCGACCTTGGCGATGATGGTTGTCAGTTCGCTGCCCCGCACAGCGTCGCTCACTGCGGCTTTAAAACTCTCCACACTACGGACGGTGGTCACTCGCGGAATGCCGGAGGCTCGCGCGATTCCCTCCAGATCCGTACCTGCGCTGGTCGCCGTCGGGAAACCGCCGACCGAGAGCAGGCTTTCATTGTCGAAAACAACATGAACCAGTTTCTTGGGACGATACCGCGCCATGGTACTAAGACTGCCAAGGTTCATCAACAGTGAGCCATCGCCATCGATGACGATCACTTGTTGCTCCGGCAGGCACAGAGCCAGTCCCAATCCCATGGATGAGGCCAGTCCCATCGCATGTTGCAGGTAGAAGAAATTAGGACGGTGCCCTAGGGACTGCAACTCAGCCGCGACTGCGCCCATGATGGTGACCACCAGACAATTCTGCAATTCCGAATAAATCGACCGGAGACAATCAAGGCGCAGCATCATTCCTCCCACATCAGGTCACGCGTCAAAAGCAGGGCAACCGGCTGCAAACTGCTTTCCGCGAGGGTCTGCGCCTGCCGGATGCGCTTTTTGACGGTCTCCACAGCATCAAGAAAAGAGTAAGGGATGCCCAACGCCCGCAAAAGCGGTTCGGTGACGTTGCCGCCTTGCGTTTGCCACGGGTCGCGTTCACCAAAGGAGCCGCGGTAGCTGATGAGCATTAGCAAAGGAATTTTGTACAGATGTGCGAGGGAGACAATACCGTTTATGGATGCCAAAAAACCGTGGTTCTGCATCAGCATGGCAGACTTCACTCCGGCAAAGTATGCTCCAGCCGAGACGCCGACAGCTTCCTCCTCCTTCGCCAGTCGTACCAGAGTCATCTCCGGATCATCATCCGCCAAACGGATGAGATGCACCAACCAAGTTTCCGGCAAAGCTGAGACCAGGCGGATGTCGCATTCCTTCAAGGCGTCAAAGATCAGCTTGGAGTTGGTTAAAGATACGGGCATATTCCTGCCATCGAGGTCAGTTCCTGCCACACCGCGCCGCTCGCGGCTGTGGACATCGTGATCCTCTGTTTCTCCCTTTATCCCTGCAAACGAAGCGGACATATTCTATCCTCAAAGACGGAAAGCGCGCTCTTGACGCTTGCGGCGGCGGGGTATAGGTTGGGCGCTGCTCATTCAACATTCACGCGGCTCAACGAAAAATCTTATGCTGACCGAAAAGCAAATCCTGGAGATTCGTTCTCGCTTTAGAATTTTCCGGCGCAAAATCTATCTCAACACCTGCTCCCAGGGAGCGCTGTCAGATGCGGTGCAGGCCGGTCTGGAGGACTACATCGCAAGTTGGCACGAGCAAGGCTCGCCCTGGGAGACGTGGGTCAATCACTATGAGCAGGCGCGAACCGCTTTTGCGCAATTCATCCACGCCAGCCCGGATGAGGTTGCCATCGTGACCAGCGCCTCAGCGGGTATCAATAGCGTTGCCAGCGCGCTGAATTTCCGGGAGCGGAAGAAAGTCGTAATGGGTGAGTTCGAGTTTCCTACCATGGGTCATGTATGGCTTGCGCAGCGTGTGCGTGGCGCCGAGGTGAACTTTGTGAAGGCAGAAGGCAATTGCATTCCGGCAGTGAATTACGAAAAGATGGTAGACCGCAATACGCTCATCGTGCCGCTCACCCACGTCTGTTTCAAGAACGGATTTCGTTCCGAGGTAAACGCCGTCACACAAATCGCCCACGGCTCCGGTGCTTTCGTAATGCTCGACGATTACCAGGACTGCGGAACCCGCCCGATTGACGTCAAAGCCCTGGACCTGGATTTCTTTGTAACCGGCACTCTCAAATATCTGCTCGGCCCTCCCGGCCTTGCTTTCATGTATGTGCGCAGAGAACTCATTTCATCGCTGGTTCCCACGGTCACCGGATGGTTTGCGCAAGCCAAGCCGTTCGCCTTCGATCCTCAACATATCGATCTGTCTCCCACCGCGCGAAGATTCGAGTCAGGCTCCCCTTCCGTGCCCAATGTATATGCGGCCGTGCCCGGATTCCGGCTGCTGCAAGAAATCGGCATGGAGAATGTGGCCGCGCAGATCAAAAGACTCACGCAATCGCTGTTGGGCCACGCCAGCGATCTGAGCATCCGCGCCAAAACACCCGCCGATAGCGCGGGGCCACTGGTGGTATTGCAGTGTAAAGATTCGACCTCATTGGTCCAGAAGCTCGCTGAAAGCGGCATTGTCGCATCGAACCGTCACGACGGCTTGCGGATATCGTTCCATGTGTACAACACGATGGACGATGTGGAGGCAGTCGTGAAAGTTCTCGAGAAGAATATCGAACTGATGGTCCTTGACCCTGACCCTGCCAGTGTCGGCAGCTATGACTGATCAACGCTCTGCAGTCGAGGTCACACTTGCCGGCGAGAAGCCGTCTCCGACGCCGGAAGTGGACGGTCTCCACCGCCGCTTGGGCCAAAGGCAGCTCACCATGATGGCCATTGGCGGCGCCATCGGTGTCGGTTTGTTCTTGGGCAGCAGCGTAACCATTCGCCTGGCTGGACCCGCCGTCATCCTGTCTTATCTTTTGGGCGCAGGCATTGCTCTGATTATGTCCTATGCGCTGGCGGAGATGGCGGTCGTCCATCCTGTCGCCGGCGCATTCGGAGTTTACGCGGAGAAATATCTAAATCCCTGGGCCGGGTTTTCGGTTCGAGCCACTTACGGAGCCGCGCAGATCATAGCCATCGGCGCCGAAGTGACGGCCGCCGCCATCTACATTTCTTTTTGGCTTCCGCATGTTCCGCAATGGGTTTGGGTGGTGTTGATCTCAGCCGCTCTGGTGGCGCTCAATTCCATGCAGGTCAACCGCCTGGGTGAATTTGAGTATTGGTTTGCGATGATCAAAGTGGCTGCCATCGTTGCCTTCATCATTGTTGGACTATCTTTGATTCTTGGCGTTGGTTCCCGGAGCGCAATTGGCTTGGCCAACTTAACGCAGCACGGAGGATTTCTTCCGGCGGGATGGAAAGGCGTATGGCTTTCGCTCACGATAACTGTCACCAGCTATATGGGAGTGGAAATTATCGCTGTCACTGCCGGAGAAGCCGAACATCCGGAAGTCACCATTCCGCACGCCATGCGGAGCATTGTCTGGCGACTCATTTTGTTCTATGTGCTGGCGATCGCGATTATGGTGACGATGGTTCCCTGGAACCAGACCAGCAGTTCGTCCGCGATTTCAGGCAGTCCTTTCGTGACCGCGTTCGCTGCGGCGCATATACCTTTCGCGGCTGCGATTATGAACTTCGTCGTGCTCACGGCCGCACTCTCGAGCGTGAATACCAACCTCTATCTTTCAACTCGAATGCTTTTCTCTCTCGGCCGAGGAGGGTATGCCCCCGAATGGATGGGCAAGGTAAGCCGTAACGGAGTTCCGCATCGCGCGCTGCTGGCTTCAACCGCTGGGATTATTGCGGCAATTCTACTGGCCATCTTTGCCCCTAAGAATGCTTTCCTCATGCTTTACGGGACCGCGGTGGCCGGAATGCTCTTCGTGTGGCTGGTGATTCTCAACACTCACCTTCGTTTTCGCCAAGCCATCACGAGCCAACGGCTAATGAGTTTGCCCATGCGTCTGCGGTGTCATCCGTTTTTTACCGTGGTCGGTATTCTGTTGCTGCTTGCGATTTCAATTACAACCTTCTTTGTCGACGGATTGCGCTGGTCCGTTCCAGCATTTTCTCTTTTCCTAGGTTTGATCTCGCTCGTGTATCTGCGAGGCCGGTGGCGCAAGACTTCTTAAAAGCACGTTCTGCGAGGAGAGCACAGATGGTCGAAGCCAGCGAAGAGGTTTACTCTTCGCTCTACCGGCGATTCAAAGGCGATCTACTGCGCCCCGGTGTTAGCGGCTATGAAGACGCGCGTGCCATTTGGAATGGCATGGTCGCTCGCACGCCAGGCCTTATCGCGCGCTGCTCAGATGTAAGCGACGTGCAAAACGCAATCCGAGCGGCCTCCGAGACTGGAATTCTTACCGCAGTTCGTTGCGGAGGTCACAGCCTTGCAGGGTTTAGCACGTGCGATGGCGGCTTGGTGATTGACTTATCGAGAATGCGCCAGGTTACGGTTGATCCCGAAGCCCGCCGGGCGTTGATCGCAGGCGGCTGTCTGTTGGGATCGATTGATACCGCAACGCAAAAAGTGGGATTGGTTTTTCCCTCCGGCGTCGTCTCTCATACCGGTGCCTCCGGACTGATCCTGGGCGGAGGGACCGGATGGCTCACCCGGCGTTTTGGATTGTCATGCGATAACGTCGAGGGATTCACTCTCGTAACGGCGGATGGTTCCATCGTACGCTGCAACCCAAATGAGAATCCCGATTTATTCTGGGCTTTGCGCGGCGGCGGCGGCAACTTCGGAGTGGTAACAGAATTCGAAGTGAAACTCCATCCGCTCACCTCTGTGGTGCTCGCTGAAGGACTGTCTCCCGAGGCTGATATTCGCCGACTCCTCGAATGCTGGAGAGACTTCATGGCCGAAGCTCCACTCGACTTGAAGTGGAACATTGATCTGCGCCTTGCCCCGCATGCAAAGAAAGTACCGACAGCGCTTCGCGGACGGCCAGCGGCCAGCAGTTCTTTGATTTGGACGGGGGACCCCGAAGCTGGGCGTTCCTATATGCAACACGCGCTTTCCATGTGCAGTCCGGATTCCGTGAGCAGCAAGACTGTGTCATTCCTAAACTTACAAACCATGGCAGATTCCGATTTCCTCCATGGCCGGCGCTATTACACCAAATCTGGTTATTTCACTACCCTCGACGACAGCAGTATCGATCGCATGGTGGAGGCAGTTGCCACTATGCCCTCATCGGAAACCCAGATTGAGCTTGCCTATCTGGGTGGCGCGGCGGCGCGGATCCCCGCGAACGAGACCGCCTTCGGCGATCGCGGCGCTCCTTTCATCATGAATTTGCTGGCCAACTGGTCGGATGCGTCCGGCGACGCCGGCAACATTTCCTGGATTCGCGAACTCTTCAACCAGCTTCGGCCGGCTATGAAACCGGGGGTTTACGTAAATTTCATGAGCGGCGATGAGCAGGATCGAGTGCCCGAGGCTTATCAGGAACGATGGGAACGTATGGTCGCCGTTAAGACACACTATGATCCCAATAACTTCTTTCGGCTGAATCAGAATGTTCCACCGCGGAAACTCCCACTACTGTAATTTCCCGTCATTGGCATTTCTACCTCCATCCCCATAGAATCCTTTTTGACCGCTTGGAACCCGTCACCCACTTCCTGACCGGCGCCTGCCTGGGACGCGCCGGACTCAACCGCAAGACCGCGCTGGCCACGCTCACGCTCACGCTCGCCGCCGAAGCGCCAGACCTCGATGTGCTCGGCCGAATCGGCGGCCCCGCTTTTGGCTTCGCCCATCATCGCGGCTTTACCCACTCATTCCTCGGCGTTCCACTCGACGCCGCTGTGGTCGTCGGCTTCGTCTATCTCGTCTGGCGCATCCGTCGCCGCAAACTGAAAAATCCAAATCTTCCCCCGCGCTGGGGATTGCTTTTCCTCTACGCCTGCATTGCTGGCCTCAGCCACATCCTGCTCGACTTCACCAACAACTACGGCGTCCGTCCGTTCTGGCCATTTTCCGAAAAGTGGTACTCCTGGGACATCGTCTTCATCTTCGAGCCCATCATGTTTACTTTCCTCCTGCTCGGATTGATAACCCCATCTCTCTTCTCGCTAATCGATAAAGAAATTGGCGTCCGCCCGCGCGGCCCGCGCGGCCGCCTCGCCGCCACTGCTCGCCCTTGTCGCCGTTGTGCTCCTCTGGGTGGTGCGCGATTACGAGCACCGCCTCGCCGTCAATGCCCTCGAAGCCCGCACCTACAACGGCGCGGACCCGGTCAGAGCCTCAGCCTATCCCGGACTAGCGAATCCTTTCCGCTGGTATGGAGTAATCGAAACCACGAATTTCTTCGTCCTCGCCCCCGTCGATTCGCTCCGTCCCGAAGTCGATCCCGAAGACAAACTTCAAGTACTTTACAAGCCGGAAGAAACGCCGATTACCCTGGCGGCTAAGCGTTCCTATCTTGGACGCGTCTACCTCGACTGGGCTCAATATCCCATCACCCAAACTGAAACACTCGACCCACCTCAGCAAGGTTACATCGTTGACTTCCAGGATCTCCGCTTCGCGCAATTGCCCAGCCTGGTCAGCCGCGGTGGATCCCGCAAAGCCCTCGGCGCCGGCGTCCAGCTCGACCGCAACCTACGCGTCGTCGGCGATGTCTATGGCCTCGGCTCAAAGCGAGTTACCGTTCCCGAGCGCTAACAACTTTTTCGAAAGCACACAAACCCTTGACGCCGCTGCACTCTAGCGCCGACAATAACTTCTGCGTCTCCCGAGGTTCCCATGCTCGCTTATCTATTCGTCATCATCGCCGTC
Organism: uncultured Acidobacteriaceae bacterium; assembly: GCA_963818865.1. Taxonomy (GTDB): domain Bacteria; phylum Acidobacteriota; class Terriglobia; order Terriglobales; family Acidobacteriaceae; genus Sulfotelmatobacter. The sequence goes on along the minus strand of CAWFTQ010000003.1, from coordinate 1,266,079 downwards.
GCCGTGAGATTTCTGCCTCATCCCTTCGCGTTCACTCCCGTAGGAGCGTCGCTCTTATTTTTCGGCGCACGCGGTCCGCGCCGCCACTTATGGCTGCCCCTGGCTCTGCTAGCCGCCTCTGACGTGATTCTGACCATGCTGTTCTACCGCTATCCTTTTACCTGGGATCACTTCGTTACCTTCGCCTGGTACGCCGGCATGTTATGGCTCGGCACCACCCTGCGCCAAAACGCCGGAGCCTTCAGAATCATGGGTTCGGCCCTGGCCGGATCGATTGTATTTTTCCTGGTCAGTAACTTCGCCGTCTGGGCCGCCTGGGGAGACCTGTATCCGATGACGTTCGCCGGACTGTTGACCTGCTATGCCGCCGGCCTGCCTTTCTTCCGCCGCGCTGTCGAGGGCGACTTACTCTTCACCGCCGCCATGTTCGCGACGCCGGTGATCCTGCATTCGCTCGCGGGTCGCTTCCAAAAATCAGACGATCACGTCGCCGCCGCTTAAAAGCCTTATGTGGGGACAGCCACCCTCGGCTGTCCCGTCGAACGCGGCGAGATGACGCGTGTTTTTGTGAGATATGACTTTGGATGCAGCGCTTTCTGCACGATTTGCGCATTACCGATTTGCTCATTAATCGACTCGCACTTTATTCCCCCAGCGATGGCTCTCTGTGTCCGCGACCTCGTAATACCAGCCACACCACCACTCCCACCGCAATCGCGCCCAGCACCCAAAAAATATGCCGCCGGAACAACGTGGCCACCAATCCCACCACCTGCGGCCCGAACCATAACGTCAACAAACCCAAAATCATAAACCTGACAAACCTTCCCGCAAAAATCGCCGCCATAAAATCGCGGAACCTCATCTCGAACACCGCCGCTGCCAGCACAAAAATTTTGAACGGCATCGGCGGTGGCAACATTCCCGGAAACATCAGTGCCCAAAATTCATGCCGCTCAAATGATCCGTGTATCCGCAGAAAGCGCTCCTCAGAAATCCGCTTGCGCAAGACTTTTTCGCCGCCCTGGTACCCAATCACATACAGCGGGATGCTCCCCAGAGCTGACCCCAGCGACGCCATCAACACATAAAACAGCAATCCCCTATGATCCTGATAAACATAGAACGCCACGATCGCATCCACCGGCATGCCCAGCAGCGCAGAATCCGCGAACGCAATCGCGAATACTCCCCAAACCCCGAGCGGTGCGAGCAGATGCAAAATCCACGCTGTATACCGCGCCAGAATGTGCCCCAAAGTTTTCAAAGGAAATTCAGTTTACGTGAAAGCGAGGACTGAGCCGGTTACATGTTCTTTCGGGATGTCGCACCTTCCATTTCGAGTAGATCACGGGAGACGCGGAAACGGTAGAAGCTCTGATTGTTGAAAGAGAGCTACGGATCTTCGGTTGGAGCGCGCTCTGTCATTTTCCTGCTTCTGGTTGCTTCAATATGAGTGCGGGAACCTCCTGCTGCTTCACCAGTGTGTTGTACGCCGCCAGGTCGCCAGCGACGATGTCCTTCCATTTCGTCAATTGTTCATCGATATCCTTGTTCAGCATATCGAATACTTCGTAGGATTGCTTCGTGGGCGCCGAGTCAGCACTGCCCACCACGCCGCTCAGCGCAACCAGGTGGTTGTTCAACCGAACTGGGAAATTGAGGACATCCTGGCCGCTCTTCGCCTTGGTCTGAATGAGCGCCTCTTCCACCACCGTCATCTTCGTATCGAGGTTCTTCCCGGCGTCGGCAATGACCTTTGCGCGTGGGTCGCTCTTCAGGCGCGTGTTAATCGCATTGATCTGCTCGCGAACATCGCGAATCTGAATGATGGTATCGTCCGTTTCCGTGACTTTTTCCCGAATCTTCAGAAGCAGATCGAACTGTTTGGCCATGTCTTCCTGTCCGACCTTCAGACGCGGATCGGCCTTGATCTCAAGCGGTGCGGTATAGCTTTTCCCTAACACGGTCAACCGCACCTGATAGGTGCCGGGGAGTGCCTCCGGACCGTCAGTGTTGCCACCCCAGAGCGGCGCTTTTGGCACTTTCGTCGCTCCCTCGTAGCGAAGGTCCCATACGAAGCGGTTCAGGCCCGCATCCGCTGGCAGGCTTCCCGCATTACGATCGCGGCTGAAGAAATCTTCTTCGTCGTCGCCAGCGGACTCTTCTTTCTTGGGATACTTCCGGATCACCCTGCCGGAGGAATCAAGTATCTCGATCGTGATCTTCGGAGGTTCATCGGCGTCAGGCTTCTTGGTCTCGGTGGAGGATGCCGGAGTGGCTTCACTTTTCGCGGCAGCGCCCCCGGCGCTTGCAGCCTCGTTTTTCGGCTGGTCAGCCTTCTTCAGAGAAGTCTTCAACCAATAATTAATCACGGCGCCTGCGGGAGGATTCTTCCCGACACTGCCGCTCGGGGCGAAAAAGGAACCACGAAAGACCGTATGACTCGCAACCGCAGGCGTAAACAGGTAGGCCTCCTGCTGCGGAATCGTATCTTGGTATTGCTCCAGCGGAGTGATGTCATCCAGCACCCAGAAGCTGCGCCCGTGAGTTGCAACCACCAGGTCGGTGTTTTTGATCACCAGATCGTTCACAGGGGATGCCGGCAGATTCAGTTGTAGTGGCTGCCAGTGCCCGCCATCGTCGAACGAAATGTATACACCCTGTTCGGTTCCGGCGAAAAGCAGATTCGGGCGCCGCGGATCGACTCTCACGGCATGGACATAATCGTTCGCCGGAATGCCCGCTATTAGTTTGGTCCAAGTCTTTCCAAAATCTGTCGTCTTGAAGACGTAGGGTGCGAAATCGTCGGACTTGTGGCGTTCGACCGCTAGATACGCGGTTCCGGCGTCGCGCGAGGAAGCTTCGATCATGCTGACCGTACCCCAATCCGGCATGGCCTTAGGGGTGACGTTCTCCCAGTTCGCGCCACCGTCGCGAGTCAACTGAACCAATCCGTCATCGGTCCCCGCCCAAATCAGGTTTTTCTGTACCGGCGATTCCACCACCGAGAAGATCGTGTCATAGACCTCGACACCAGTATTGTCCTTGGTAATCGGACCGCCTGAGGCCACCTGCTTTGACTTGTCGTTGCGCGTGAGATCGGGACTGATGATCGTCCAACTCATGCCGCTATCGGTTGTCTTGAACAGCACCTCGCCCGCAAAGTACATCGTCTTTGGATCGTGCGGCGAAAAGGCGATGGGTTCTGTCCATTGGAAGCGGTGTTTGACGTCGCCCGCCGCCCACCCGATCGGGTTCACAGGCCAGGGATTGACCGCCTGCTCTTCGCCGGTGCGGTGATCCTGGCGCGTGATCTCACCGCCGTAAGAACCGGCGTACACAATCTCTGGGTCGCTCGGGTCGGGTGCGATGTAACCGCTTTCGCCACCGCCCACGTCATACCAGTCGGGGCGATCAATCGAGCCTTCCGCGCTTGCACTCGCGATGGCCACCGTGGAGTTGTCTTGTTGCGCGCCATACATGTAGTAAGGAAACCGGTTATCGGTAATCACATGATAAAACTGCGCCGTGGGCTGGTTATACACACTGCTCCACGTGTCGCCGCCATCGATGGAGATCGTGGCGCCGCCATCGTTGCCGTTGATGAGCCGCTTGGGATTTGTAGGATCGATCCACAGCGCGTGATTATCTCCATGCGGCGCTCGCAGCCGGCTAAAGGTCTTGCCTCCGTCATTGGACCGATACGCCGCCGTATTCAGGATGTACACCGTGTCCGCCGATTTGCGGTCGGCGAAAATATGCGAGTAATACCACGCCCGCTGTCGAAAACGGTGGTCGTCGGTAGTCAGGTGCCAGGAATCGCCCCCGTCATCCGAACGATAGATGCCGCCTTTCTCTGCCTCGATGACCGCCCACACCCGGTTCGGATTTGCGCCTGATACCGTCACCCCGATGCGGCCAAGAATACCCTCCGGCAGTCCGTGGCCTTTTAATTGTTTCCAGGTTGTTCCGCCGTCGCTGGAACGGTAAAGGCCGCTTCCAGCGCCGCCGCTGTCGAGACTCCACGGAGTTCGCCTGGCTTGCCACAGTGCCGCGAACAGGATGTTGGAATTGCTGGGATCGAAGACCACGTCGATGCCGCCGGACTTTGTGTCCTTATAAAGCACCTTTTGCCAGGTCTTACCGCCATCCTGCGTGCGGAAAATCCCTCGCTCCTCGTTATCGCCGAAGGGATGTCCGAGCGCGGCGACGAAAGCGATGTCAGGATTCTCTGGGATTCACCGCGAGCCGCCCGATCGCATGCGTGTCGGCAAGGCCGGCGAACTTCCAGGTCTTGCCTGCGTCGATCGACTTGTAGACCCCATTACCGCCGATGATATTCCCGCGAATACAGGCTTCTCCGGTTCCAACATAAATGACATTCGGATCGGATTCTGAAACTGCGATTGCGCCGATCGCTGGCGAGGCATCCTTCGTCTTGTCGAAGATTGGTTTCCAGTTGAGGCCGCCATCGGTCGTCTTCCACACGCCGCCGGCAACTGCGCCAAAATAATAGACGTTATCCTGACCGACAACACCCGCCACCGCGACCACCCGCCCGCCACGAAACGGACCGACCAATCGATATTGCAGCCCCTTCCATGGTCCCAGATCCTCATCCTCGTCTTTGTCTTTCTGAGTGTCACCGGCATGTTCACCCGTTGCTTCGACCTGGTTCTGTTTGCCCTGTGTTTGACTGGAATCGGGCGTTTGCTTCGGTGAGTGTTTCTGGCCTGCCGCTGAGCCGATAAGACATGCAATCAGAATTACGAGTGTAGTCGTTCGCAAGTTGTCGTTCCTCCAGAAACGTAAACGATACAGCGAACAGCCTCGGATTCACAACTGAAACCGATGCTCGAAGTCGTTTTTCAACTTAAAATCACGGGACATGGCGAGGTATGTGAAAATGAATTGCGAACGAAGCCAATGACTCTAAAGCCAACGACGTCCGGCGATACACGGCTGGGCATGAACGATTCCATCACGCGACGTGATTTCCTCGGTTCGGCGCTTTTGGCGTCCGGCGCCCTTCTTCTCGACCCAATTACCCCTGCGGAACTCCTGGCGTCTGGCGACGAATTTACCGGGTATGGCGGAGTCGGAGAATACAGTGCGTCCAACGGGAACACGCTGGCAGTCATGCAAGCCGGACATACTATCCGCGATGGAGTATATGACCAACTGCCCAAGAACATTATCGATACTGGGGAGACTTACGACTGTGTGATCGTCGGTGGGGGAATTAGCGGGCTCGCCGCCGCTCTGTTTTTCCAGCGGCAAGCGCGTCCCGGAATGAAGTGCCTCGTACTCGAGAACCATCCAATTTTCGGTGGTGAGGCGAAGCAAAATGAGTTTCTGGTGGATGGCAAACGGCTGATCGCACACCAGGGCTCGGCTATTTATCAGCTTCATTCTCCAGACAGCTTCATGGCCCAGTTTTACGACAGTATCGGTTTGAAAGCACAGAAGCTCGATTATCAAAAATGGGCTGGTCCGTCACCCGAGATGCCCCTTTCTCAAACTCCCTATGAAGCAATCGGCTTGGAGCATGGGCAATATGGATTTTGGTTTGGAGCGAAATTCGGACGAAAGCCCGGGATGTGGCTGATCGACCCTGTGGGGAAAAATCTGAAAGGTGCTCCCATTTCCGAAGCAACTCGAACCGAGTGGCTTCGCTGGCAGAAGGGCACGCCGGTGCAAGAAGACCGTTTTGTCCATCCGAAAGTAGAAGGCGATGCGATTTCCCGATATCTCGATTCAATCACGCTGGAACAGCATTACATGGAGCGCTTCGGCCTGAGCCGGGAAACGGTCCGAAAATTTCTTTCACCAGTGGAGGGCGGCGGCTCCGGCCTTGGCCCCGATGGCCTGTCGGCATACTCGGATTATGCATACGAAATGCTGCATCCCTTAACCGGTGAAGGCAGCCGAGACCAGATGTTCCCCGGCGGCAACACCACCATTGCAAGATTGATCGTGAAGAATCTAATCTCAGGGGCCCTGGCAGGACCGGACACAGTGACCGCGGTCACCGCCAACAACGTCAACTTTGCCGCACTGGACACTCCGCAAAACAGCGTCAGGGTTCGCCTATCGTCGACGGCAATTTCTGTCCACCACGACGGCGAACCAGGCAAATCGAATTCTGTCAGCATCTCTTATCTTAAGGACGGCAAGATATATCGGGTGAAGGGGCATTCGGCCGTCCTGGCTGGAGGAAGCTGGACCACCAAGCACATTGTTCAAGACCTTCCAGAATCGCATCGCAACGCATACGCGGAGTTCCACCGTTCTCCATGCCTCATGGCCAATGTTGCGGTTAGAAACTGGCAATTTCTGTACAAGATGGGCATGAGCGGTTGCCGCTGGTTTGAAGGAATCGGCAATTACATGGAAGTGCGCAAGCTGGCACTCACCGGAGTCGGGGATTCCAGGATCGGTCCAGACTCTCCCATCGTGCTCTCGCTGAAGATTCTGTACTCCTATCCGGGCCGCTCCACCGCGGAACAAGGAAACCTCGGCCGCGAGGAATTGCTTGGAACTTCTTTCAGGCAGTATGAGAGACAAATTCGCGAACAACTCACCGAAATGTTTGCAGCCTCTGGATTCAATGTGAAGCGGGATATCGCTGGAATTATCCTTAACCGCTGGGGTCATGCGTACCTAAGCCCGCAGCCCGGATTCTTCTTCGGCCGGGAAGGACGGCCCGCGCCGCGAGAGATCCTGCGCCAGTCGCCGTTCGGTAGAATTGCGTTTGCGAACACCGATCTCGCTGGGGCAATGGACCACCGCTATTCGATACTGGAAGCTCACAGAGCTGTCCGACAGCTGCTTGCGGACGATCTGACGAATTAGCGATCTGATTAAATAAGCTGGGCTTTGCGGACCGAAGGAAATATCTACTTCCCGTATTCATTCTTCACCACCGCCCCGCCCTTCATCACAAATTTCACGTGCTGGAGCGTGGTCACATCCTGAAGAGGATCGCCATCCACCGCAATGATATCGGCCCATTTCCCGGCTTCAATCGTTCCGATCTTATCCGACCAGCCGAGCAGGTCAGCGTCGTTGATCGTCGCCGTCCGAATGGCCTGCAGCGGCGTCATGCCTAGGCTCACGTACACCGCCAGTTCGTGCGCGTTCAGGCCATGCGGATAGACCGCGGCATCGGTGCCCATGCCAATCTTCACCCCGGCTTCGATTGCTTTCTTTATGTTTGCTTTTCCCGCTTCTGAGACCATCTGCATCTTGCGCCGGGTAAATTCCGGAAGGTTGGCCTTCGCTGCATTCTCCCTTTGCCAATCGATCAGGTAGAGGGTGGGCACCAGATACGTCCCGTTTTTCTTGAGCGTGGCAATGGCAGCATCGTTCATTAGATGCCCGTGCTCAACCGAATCCACCCCTGCTTCCGATGCCCAGATCACGCCCTGTGCGCCGTGCGCATGCGCAGCTACTTTTCTGCCCAGGCGGTGCGCATCGGCCACAATCGCCTTCATCTCTTCCAGTGTGTATTGCGAAGCGTTGGGATCGTCGCCCTTGGAGAGCACTCCTCCGGTGGCGCAGACTTTGATAAGATCGGCGCCGTACTTGATGATCTCGCGCGTCTTGTGCTGAACGCTCTCGATACCGTCTGCCGCCCCGTCGCTGGTGGCGTGATACTCGTAGGGCAGAAGATCGTTGTCGCAGTGTCCGCCCGTAATGCTGAGCGCCGGACCACTGACCAGCATGTGTGGTCCGGGTACATCGCCGGCGTTAATGGCGTCGCGCAGAGCCACGTCGCTGTAGCCCCGCGCTCCCACGTTGCGTACGGTTGTGAACCCGGCCTCCAGCGTAACCCTCGCGTTGTGCGCTCCAATCAACGCCTCGCGGGGAATCGAGATGCCTAGCGTCTCGTATCCGAAGCTCGGATTGAACGTGAGATGAGTGTGGGCATCAATCAGCCCCGGCAGCACGGTGGCGTTGGGAAGGTTAATCGTGGTGGCATCCCCGGCTGGCGTGGCGGACGCCGGGCCAACGCTGACAATTTTGTCGCCCTCGATCACGATCGCCTGATCGCTAAGCGTCTTCCCCGAGTTGACATCGAGCACATGTCCGGCGCGAATCACGACGCGCTGGGCAGCTTGTTGGGCTACTGACTGCGTCATGAAAACAAACAGCCCGACGGCCGCGACCACCAGGTATTTTCTTTCTGAGTTCATCGTTCTCCTTTGTGGATGTTTCAACCTCAGGAAACATTCAATTTTCGCACCCGGCCATCGATTTGCCGCCGCTTGCCAGGCATTCGCCCGAAAAAGTGATGAACAGGAATAATAGCGGCAAATGGTCAAGTTCGGCGGCAAAATATCGCGATGCCGCATCGGCAGCGGCACTTAATTTGCGCCAGAGCCTGACGACCACTGGGAGGGTTGATCCGGAGTCTGGAAAGAGTATCTGCGCTGGTCGAGCATAAGAACCTCTTCACGAGTTAAGGAGCTTGAATCGAACCAGGACTTTTAAGGACGCCGCGACATCCTGTTTTAATGAACCCAAATGTGTTATTCGCTGGTGTAATTGATTTCCATCCGCCGAGCTTGAAAGCTTGACGCGTACAAAACCGTCACCGCCACGATCACTATCCCGAAGATTGCAACTGGCGTCGAGACCGGATCAGGATTGGATACCAGCAGCGACAGCAGTGGCGGAGTTCCGAGAGGTGTAGGGATTTCTACGGGACATAGCGACTTCAAATAATAGATGACGCTGAATTTTTTGAGCAGGGCTGGTAGGAAGGGATTGACGCTTTCCCAAATCAAGATCGCAGCTGCGGGCAGAATCGGATTGCGGAAGAGCATTCCCGCGGCAAGGAAAAAAGCGCCGTAGCCCAGACAGGCCAGAGCGGTCACGCCGAGATAAGCAGCAGCTTGCGCCATGCCATGGTTTTGATAGAGGTAGATGTCGCGAACGTTCGGACTAAACTGGCTGGTGAAGACAAAGATCTGAAGCAGTTCGCTGGTTACAAAAATGATGCAAGTAGCCAGCAGGCCAGCCAGGAACTTTCCTATCATCAGCACGTCTCGGCGGATGGGCGAGAGGAAATAGAAATGCAAGCTCTTGTCCAGGATTTCGCCGCGGAACAGATTCATGAAGATTCCCAGGCAGCCGAAGAAGATTGCGAGGCGCAGATAAAAGAACTGAAACACTCCTGCGAAAACCACCGAGTCGGCGCTGATGCTGGAGCCCTCGCGAATATTAGCGCTGACAACTTTGTCATCCGAGAGATCGACGAACAAGTCGTTGACTCCGTCGGAATAGTGGTAGATTTCGTGGAACGTGTTTTCCAACTGGCCCGACTTGGCCGCCCTCTGACCACGCCAATGAAAACGCGCTGGAGCATTGCCCAGGCGAGCGATCACCTCCTGGCGCGTCATGTCCGGCTTGATCGCGAGCAGATCCTGATAAGTCGGATGTTTCTGACTGCGGGCAGCAAGTCGGATACTCTGATCCCGATCGTGGGAGACAACCGCTGCATGAACAACAAAGAGCAGGAAGGGCAACAGCGCGAGAACGTAAATCCAAAGGCCGCGCCGCGCAAACAAAGTTCTCTTAATCTCCAGGCGCACGACTGCCTTGATCTGGGCCCACCAGAGCCTGCTCATCGCACCGCCTCCTCCGCGCCGATCAGATATTCGTACACCGAATTCACATCGTCGTCGGCCGGCGCGACGGATTCGATTTCAACTCCGTTCAACGCCACATGATTCAGCATGAGATAGAAACTGTCGGGATCGCGGGTCTTGATCAGCAGGCCACGCTCGTCGTTGTGGATGCGAACTTCGATAGTGTGCTCGGACTCCATCATCTTGGCGGCGAGATCTCGCGGCCGGTCGCAGCGGATGAGAATCTGCGCGGGATGCTCGCGAATCTCCTCGCGCACGCTGTGGATTTGACCCTCTGCCACAACGTAACCATTGCTCAGTAGAATGACCTGATCGGAGATGGCATCCACTTCGTGGAGAATGTGACTGGAAATAATGACGTAACATCCTTCCGTCGCAACCGCCCGGAACAGCGCGATCATTTCCGCGCGCGCCAACGGATCAAGCCCGTTGAGAGGCTCGTCCAGCACCAGGACTCGCGGGTTATGACACAAGGCTTGCGCCAGGCGAATGCGCTGGCGCATCCCTTTGCTGTAACCCGCGACGTTGCGGTGCGCGGCATCGGTAAGATTCACGCGCTCAATAGCGCGCCAGGCGAGTTGGTCCGCGGCCTGAGAATCCATGCCGGCAACGCGAAGATAGGAACCGACAAACTGAAATCCGGTCAGACCTTTGGGAAAAGAATCAAACTGCGTGCTATAGCCGAGGATCTTGAAAAGTTTGTCGGGCTCGTTCGGATGCAGGCCGAGGATTTCGATTCGCCCGCGCGTGGGATGCACCAGTCCGGTCATCAAATTCATCAACGTGGTTTTTCCCGAACCGTTGGGCCCGACCAGGCTGGTCACGCCGGGTGGAATCGACAGATTGACGCGATTCACTCCGAGAATCTCGCCGTAGAATTTCGAAACATCTTCGAAGATGATACGGTCACTCACCCGATCACCTCGTAAGCCCGCACCTTTCGTACCAGCAGCGCGAGGCAAATGCCGCAGTAAGTGAGCAGGGCGATCCACGCTTCGCCGGATGTGATTGAGCGGTCGCTATCCAGCCGGAATAAAGAGGTCCAGACCGTGGTCATCAGATAGGTGATGTCGAAGAAGTGACCGGCTTGCGTTCGCATGACGGCATTGATGGCCTGTGCGAAGCCGGCTCCAAAGAACATCACCGCGAGTAAGAGCGCTCCGGCAACAACTTTCCACTTGACCCACGCCGAGAGCGCCATCGCGAGGAGAGAGAGAATCGAGATCCAGATGAGCGAAGAAAGGATGAGGCTCCCGGCGATCCAAAGATGATCCGAAGTCCAGGCCGGACCGGCCAGGCTCGATTGGACGCCGAAAAGCACCAGGCCCGGGATCCACGTGATTTGCGAAAGCAGAATCGCCAACACGGAAGCTTTGCCCAGCACATACTCGGCTCGGGAAAACGGGCGGCAGAAGTATAACGGGAGCGCGCCATTGGCGATGTCGGGCGAGATCAGCCCCGGCCCGGCGAATGCGGTGAGCACAAAGGCCAGCGCGCCCTGCACGCTGATGAATACGAAAAAAAACTGGCTGTCGATTCTGGCGATTTGACTGCCGGCACCGAATCGATCGAGGAAGCTTAAGTTGTGAGCAAGGTAAATACCCATCAGGCAAAGCAACGGATAGAAAAAGCAGAGAACGAAAAGCGTGGTTTGGAGCTTGGAGCGAAACAAGTTTCTTCTCGAATAGCGGAAGAGAACCAGGCAGCGCGACCACGCTGGAGTTAGCGTGCCCGAGTACGATGTGTATGTGCGCCTATAAACCGCCACGGGAGTTCTCCGGTCCGCTGGATTTCGTCGTTCTAATAAACTCTCTCATCAACTCTCCATCGCTTTCAGGAAAATATCCTCAAGCGTGTCGCGCCGGAAGTTGAGGCGGCGGATGCGAACCTCGCGCTCCGCGGCCAGGCGATAGATATCCCGAATCTCCACGCCCTCCACCAGAATCATTTTCAGTCGATTCGCGGTCACGGCGCATTCACAGCCAAGCTTTTCGATGGCTTCGATGAAGTCACTGTTTGTGTCGTAAGTTTCCAGCTCCAGGAATCTCTTATTTGCCTTGCGCTCTTCCGCCAGATTCGAATAGTGCGCGATCCGGCCTTGTTTCAGAATCAATACTTCTTCGCAAGTGTCTTCCACATCGCGCAGTAGGTGAGAGCAGAGAACAATCTGCAACTGCCTGCTGTCGCGAATGTCGCGAATCATGCGGATCATGCGCTGCCGCGTTGAGGGGTCGAGACCGTTGGTGGGTTCGTCGAGAATCAACAATTTGGGGCCATGAGCGATGGCCTGCGCCAGCTTCGCGAGTTGTTTCATGCCCAGCGAATAAGTCCCGAGCTCGCGATATCGCGCCTCGGCCAGCCCCACGCAGAAAAGAGCCTCGTGCGCGCGTTCCAGCGCGGCCGCCGGAGGCAGGCCGGAAAGTTCCGCCATCATCTGCACATAGGAAACCGCGCTCATTTTCGAGATGAACGCATCGTTCTCGGGCATGTAGCCGACCAGGCTGCGAATGCTCCGGGTCTCGCTGCGAATGTCGTACCCCAGAACTCGGGCCGAGCCTGAGCATGGCTTGTAAAAGCCGAGGAGAGTGTTGATGAGAGTCGATTTGCCGGCGCCGTTCGGTCCCAGCAATCCTATGGCGCGGCCACCCAGGGAACCGGCGAGGTTCTTCAGAATCTCGCGCTTCCCGAAGCGGACACAAAGATTCTGCAATTCGATGACCGGCGGTCGCGGAGCAGCAGCGGCTTGTTCATTCGAGCCTTCTGCCACTCCGTTTTGGATCGCCGTGCTCATTTGTAATAGGTCGAGAGTTATTGCGTCGCTGCCGGACGGGCTACCTTGTTTCCCAAAAGCATCTGCGGAAGAAATGCGCCGCCGTGCCCCATCGTCAGCAACGTGCCGAGGTCGAAGCCCATGAAACCGGTGTCGCTCGCTACCACGATGCGATCGGGCTCGCCATAAGCATAAATCAAGCCCGGTGCGGTGTTTGCCTGCAACGCGGCGATCGATTGCTTTTGCTGCGCCGTGAGCGTGCCCGCCGCTTCCATCTGTTCCACCAGCGGACCGACAACCGGCCCGATGTTGTGATAGAAGATCGCCGAAAAATTCGTATAACCATCGCTCGGCAGCAGCGCCTGGAATGTCGGCGAATGAGTCAAGGTATTTCCCGACTGCCGGTCGCGAATGGCCTCCGAAAGCGTCGCGACGTCCGGCGCTGCGACCAGATAACTATCGACATAGGTGTAATCGATTTCGAAGCCCGTCTGCTTCTGATTGCGAATCGCGTAGTACGTCTGGGAGCCCGCCTGCTGCGTCGTCAATTGCAAGGAAGCAGCCGATGGCCCCGTCGCTTCCCGATTGAAACTAGCGACCAGTTTCACCAGGGTCGATTGCAAAGTCGCCGGATCGTAAACCTCGAAAACCAGCTTCCAGCGCGGCGTAGGCAGCATCGGGCCATCCATGGCTACGGCAAATTCTCCGCCTAGCGGCGCGGTGATGTCATCCAGTACGCTCACCCCGGCCTTCGCTTCGAACTTCGCCAGATCCTGAGGAAAGTTCGCGTCACTCGCGCCGATCATCTGGAACAACTCCTCCATGATGCTGCGCGGATTCTTGATCACCACGGCATTCACCATGCTGGCATTCGGCGAGATGAAGTCCAGCGCACCCATGGACGCAGGCGCGGCCAGCCATGACGCTACCCCGTGCCGCTCGGATGCGAACGTGAGCGCCGCGCGCGTTTCCGTCTTGCCTCCCACTTCACGCCGTTCCATGGTCAGGTATCGCACGTCCTCGACTCCGGGGGGCAGTTGGTTCTTGCTGTCACTAGGTACGTGGTGCGCGACAATTTGTTCCATGTCCGCGCAGAAAAGCCAGCCTGCGCCTTGCCGATAGGAATGAACCACTTGCTGATAGAGAGGCGTTTCTATAAAGGTGCTGCTACTCGACTGTTGCATCCGCGCCGCTGCACGCTGCAGTTGCACGACATCCGGACTCGCCACCAGCATGCCGTTGTTCACGTATACGAGAAGCGGCCGGTTCGGCGAGGACCCGGCCGCCGCGGGATCGCGCACGATTTGAACCGTCGGTGCCGAGCCGTTCTTGCTGAGTTGGCGCATTTCTGTTTTCAGAAAAGATTCGAGGCCGGGTTGCGTGACCTTTGCGAGCACTACGGGCGCGCTGTATGTTGGACCATCCTTCGCCATCGCGAAAACGATCTCGTCGCCCAGGTAGCTACTCAGGTTTTTCACCTGTTCCATCATGTCGCCGAGCTTTGGTCCACGGTTACCCTGCTGTTCTTTCCACCAACTCTGCAGCGCCGGGCTCTGCTGCAGCCTTTCCTGGAAAAGCTGGCTTGCTTCCTCCAGGGTGGCCGCTAGGTTGGGAATCGCCGCATAGACGACGGTGTGATCGGGAACGTAGGATAAGAGATCGGAACTGTAACGCAAGCCTGGTCCGGGAATCGCCTCGAACTGATGTTGCAGAGTGGCAAAGTCTCCCAGGAGGGCAAGATATTTCCCCGAGTCGCGGCTCCACGCCACTTCGTTTTGGATTGGAACTTTCGCAACGCTGGCGCTCGATGTCTCTTCCTCGCCCGCGGTCAGTTCAACGGTGCGGTCGCCGTACGCCACCCGAACAACGCCTTCGATCACCGACACTCGCGAGCCTTTGGTCCCGCGGTTGACGGAAAAGATTGTGCCTTTTACCGACACCATGCAGTCGTCGGTGGCGACATAAAGCCGGCCCGTCTTCTGCTTTGCTGCCTGCACGATAACCCGCCCGCCATCCAGCCGGATCGTGGTTCCTCTCCATTCTCGAGACACCGAGAGATCGGAACGTTCACCCATCTCGACCAACGATCCATCGAGCAAACGCACCACCGCATTCGCACCCTTCGCGGTTCTGATCTCGTCACCGTTACGGATTTGATAGCCTGCGGGAATTACCCGAACTTGATCGTCAGAAACTTCGTACAGTGAGCCATCCACATTCTGCACCGCTCCGCGAACCGCGTGCGGTCCCGGAAAAAAACCGTTGCGCAGCGCGATTGAAACCAGTCCCACGGCCAGCACCGCCGCTGCGCCCATCGCCCAGCGCCACACCGGAAACCCTCTGCCTGAGATTCTCGGTTGCCACACCGGCTGAAATTCACCAGCCCGGGCCTGCTCAACCGCGTGGCGGCACCCAACACACTGATGCAGGTGATCTTCCAGCAGCAATCTGCGAGGCTCGGGCAAGTTCTTGTCCAGATACGCTGGAATCAGCGCCTGAAAATCCTCGCAGCCTTGCAGCCTGGAGCTGAGTTCCGCAGTTGCCGACCCCGCGATCGAACTCCACACCCGCTCACCCGCGCGCGCAACTACTTCGTCGTCTACTCGCTCGTTGCTAACTTCCGAAATCAGCTTGTCGAACTTATGATGGCTCATGATCTGTCTCCTAAATAAGGGCGAAGTTCCTTCTGCAGCTGTTGCCGGGCGCGATGCACAATCACCGCCACCAGCACTTGTGAAATGCCAAGCGTTTGCGCAATTTGCCGGTTGCTGAGGCCTTCAAGAAAACGCAGAGCAAAAACTTCCGCTGCTCGGGATTGCAGTTGAGCCAGCGCTCGTCCCAAAGCCTGCCGAAGTGCCGTGCTGTCGGGTCGCACGGCCGGTGCCATACCGGAAGCATCCTCAGGCATGGGCACGGTCTGGTCGGCCTGCCGCGATCGGATCACATCCAGAGCCGCATTGATCGCCGCCCGGCGCAAATAGCTTTCGGAATTCCCCAGCGGCTCGGCATCTCGTCCGCGGCGCAGCAATCGCAGAAAAACCGTCTGTAAGACATCTTCCGCATCGCCAGCGTTCCCCGTTATCCGGTAGGCTGTGCGGAAAACAAGACCGTGGTGTACCCGAAAAGCTCGCTCGAGTTCATCCGGAATGGCGATTGCCGGTTCCTCTAATACGCTCAGCAGGATACGCCTCCTGTAACTGTTTTCATAAGTAAAGACGCGGCCCAGGGCGAATTATTACGGTCCAGATGAATTTGAGCGAACTCCCGCTTGTTCCTGGGTTTGAGGCACTGGTCTGACGCACTCGAGCCGAGTCCGTTTAGGTGTGCAACCGGGTAGCTTAGAGAATTCCAATTCACAAATGGCGGATAACCTGCTTATGAGTTTGCGGCATTGCCTGGTGTGCGGCAGGCCGCATGTTCAGTTCCACGTGCGGGCTCGCTGAAGACGTTACCAGGACAGTTCAGCAAACCAAATATGCTCCGATAATTGAAAGGAAGACCGTATGCGCATCTGTTACTTGGGCTGGCTATCAATGTTGTTGGTGGGGGCCTTGATCTTTCCCGCGGTGGCTCAGAATGCCCACATTTCCCCTTCGTCGGCGTCCAGCCCGGATGCCGCTACGGTTCCCACTGCGGCCGCGGCAACACCTTCCGCACCGGCCACATTCGACGAAGTCATTCACCGTGTGGTGGAACCGGAGCATCCTGATGCCAACGCTTCTCCTTCGTCAGCCTCCAGTCCGGACAATGCTGCGGTTCCCACCGCAGCCGCGGTGCCGCCCTCCGCACCGGCTACATTCGACGACGTCATTGACCGCATGGTGGAACGGGAGCATCTGCTTCTGGCCCAAATGCGCAACTTGCGGCCCATGGTCGAGACTTATCTCCAGAATCTGAGATCGGATGCCAACGGGAATCCCGCCCCGGTGAACGACCAGTACTTTCTCGGCCGCCTGGATATGGCCGATGGCCCCGAAGACACCTCATTCATCGGGCAGCCGGGGTTCGGCAGGAGCCGGCTGAACAAACTGACGGGAGTTTTTTCCCTGCACTTCCAGCCTCTGGGTTTTGCCCAGATGGTTGTGCCCGACACCGATCTCTACAAGAAATACTACGACTTCAGTTTCGTCCGCCGCGAATTTCTAGGGGAAGTGCGCTGCTTCGTCATCGATGTCCAGCCCAAACCGGGGGCCCCGGTGGGCCGCTTCGAAGGGCGAATCTGGGTGGAGGACCAGGACTACAACATTGTCCGCTTCAACGGTACGTTCTCGCGCGCTGCCCAGAACAAATTCTATCTGCATTTCGACAGCTGGCGGCTGAACCTGAAGCCCGGACTCTGGCTCCCGGCTTACGTTTACAGCGAGGAGTCCGACTTGGAGACCAGTTCCGGCCACATGCACCTTAAAGCCCAGACCCGCCTGTGGGGCTACGACTTGAAGAGCATGGCAAAAAGCCGCAACCAGGAGTTCACCAAGATTCTGGTGGATTCGCAACAGCCCATAAAAGATCAGAGTGAGGCGGCCGTGGATGCGACCCCGGTGCTGGCGGAACGGATGTGGGAACGTCAGGCGGAGGACAATGCGGTCGAGCGCCTGCAGAACGTCGGCCTGCTGGCCCCGCCGGGCGACGTCGACCGGGTGCTGCAGACCGTGGTCAACAATCTCTTGCTCACCAACAACATCGATCTTCAATCCGACGTCCATTGCCGGGTCCTGCTCACCGCCCCTTTGGAGTCGTTTACCATCGGGCATACCATCGTAGTCAGCCGCGGCCTGTTGGACGTGCTGCCGGATGAGCCTTCGCTCGCCATGGTGCTGGCCCATGAACTTAGCCACATCGTTCTCGGACACCACTTCGACGCCAAACTGGCCTTCAATGACCGCATGTTTTTCCCCGACGAACAGTCGTTTCAGCGCCTGGACTTCAAGCACCGGCCCAGCGACGAGGAAGCGGCAGATGCGAAAGCGATGGAATTGCTGAAAAACTCGCCCTACAAGGAAAGGCTGGCAACCGCCGGGCTATTCTTGAAGGCGCTGCAACAGAGGGCGCCGGAATTGCCCAACCTGATCCGGCCCCATCTCGGCAATAGCATGGCGGCGGGGGAAAGCGTCCGCATGTCCGCCCTGCTCGCCACCGCTCCCCCGCTCGACGAACACCGCATCGATCAGATCGCCGCGCTTCCTTTGGGCGGACGAATCAAGCTCGATCCCTGGAACGACGAGGTCGAACTGGCGAAGACCCGGCCTGTGACCCTGGCCCTGGCCCGCGAGAAAATGCCGTTCGAGATCACGCCCTTTTTCCCTTACCTGACGAGGCTGGCGAGTGAGGACGCAGAAAAGGTTGCACTTATGGGTCCGGCATCGAAGTGACGGCAGCAGCCAGGTAATAGAAGTTGCCGTTAAATTGGCTTGCCTGCAGGGTTTTGAACCCGAGGGTTACCGATTCACGGCTGCTCAGATCACGTAGCAATACCATCAGGCGTTTTCAAGAACTGGCGAACCACTGATATGAGTTCATCTGCCGCCCAAGAAATTCGCTTCTCTCTCCTCCCTAAGGCGACAACTTCCTGGACCGCATTTGGTATCGGCACCGGAGCACAGGCCGTAGCGGTCGCGTTTCTCGTAGGGGTGCGCCTGTTATATCCCACAGCTATTTCGCTTCCCCACCACGGTTTTCGGTCCATGCAACTGGTGAGCGCTCCGGTTCAGGTCAATCAGCGGCCGCAGCCGTTGTCCGGGAAGCGGGCGCTGGCCGCGAATCCGGATCTTTCCGCTGACGCGTTGCATCCGCCTGCTCCACAGTCGAAAGCTCCTGGGAAGGTGGAAGACGCTTCTGCTCCCGCAGTCAATATTGCGCCCCAGGAGTTAGAACTGTTGCCTCTTAACTCCCCGCCCGTGATTCCCCAACCAGCGGTGATCACAAATGTATTCTCCACTCCCAGTTCGGGTACTCCCATCATGGCGCGCGCGCTGCATTCCAGGTTCACACCGGAACGCGGCACGCCGGGCGTGGCCGCAAGTTCTGGGTTTGGCAACGGCTCCGCCACTGCCGTGAACCGCCCTCGCCCATCCTCAGTCGCGGTTCAACCCAGCGGCTTTGACGAGGCCAATGGTCCGGTTCTACCGGCTGCGCGGTCTCATCCGACCGAAGGCGCCGCCCCGACGGTGCCTGCGAAAATCCTTTCCAAACCGACCCCCATCTATAGCCAAGAAGCCCGCCGTCTGCGGATTGAAGGCGAAGTTCTCCTGGAAGTTGTTCTGGAAGCGTCCGGCGATCTGCGGGTGGTGCGCGTAGTGCGCGGATTAGGTCACGGCCTCGACGACAACGCGGTCAGGGCTGCCGAACAAATTCACTTCAGGCCGGCCATGAGCGCTGGCCAACCCACCGATTCCACTATCTTCTTGCACATCATTTTCCAGTTGGCATAGGTTTCCCCGGCACTACTCTGTTCTTAAATCTGTTCCTAAATCGGAACTCCGGTCCGCATGCGAACAGCCGTTCACACGAATATCGTTAGCTCATCCCTTTGACAAATTGCGAGTGGCAATCTGCTTGCTCCCGATGCGAGGGGAACGGTTTTTCTGAGAATCTCCTCATTCTTAAGAAACAGGTGGCTGAAATTCGACCGTTGTTTGGAGCAGGTGTGCCCAGACCGGTGTGCCCAAATATGATTGGCATTAAAACTCTCGCTGCGCTCTTGATTTCCTTGGGGTTCGTCTTTGCCTCGCCGTCGCTGGCATCTGACAGCGGCAACCCAACCACGACGACTTTGACTGTGTCGTCGATTAGCGTGAAGGCCAAGACGGCGGTGAGGCTGACGGCGACGGTAACCGGGAGATTCTTCCCGGTAACGACCGGACAAGTAACTTTTTGCGATGCCATGGCGGCGCACTGCGATGGTGCCGGGGTTTTCGGCATGGCTCAGGTGACCAGCAGCGGCGTGGCTGCAATCAAGGTTACGCTGGGAGTTGGCAGCTACCGCATTAAGGCGGTGTTTTCGGGCATCGTCGGAGCGGAGGGAAGCGCATCGGCGCCGCTGGCGGTTACGGTGGCGGGCGCTGCAAATTATGGCTCCCAGACTACCCTTGCCGCCAGCGGCGCCGTTGGCAACTACACGCTCCAGAGCACGGTGACGGCTTATGGCAAACCGAGGGCGACTGGGGACGTCTCATTTCTCGATACCAGCTATGGCAACGGCTTAGTGGCGTCCGCCTCGCTAAATCCGGCTACGCTCGCCACGGTGTTTAACCCGGCCTGGGAGTCGCCATTGGCGGAAAATTCGGCCCACTTTGTGGTGAGTGCGGATTTCAACCACGACGGAATTCCCGATCTGGCCGTTGTGAGTCGCACGGTCAGCGGCACGGTTAGTGTTTTCATCGGAATCGGGAACGGCACGTTTCAATCGCCCCTGGACTATAGCGTTGGGGTGAATCCGCAAGCCATTGCCGTGGCGGATGTGAATGGGGACGGCGAGCCGGACCTGATTGTGACCAATGAGTGTGCGGATGAGGAATGTGCGCACGGCTCGGTGAGCGTGCTGTTAGGCATCGGCGATGGCACGTTCCAGACGCAAACTGTGTTCGCCACCGGAGCTTTTCCAAGCTTTGTCGCCGTAGGAGACTTTAATCGCGACGGCTGGCCCGATCTGGCTGTCGCCAACAGCCAGGATGGCACGGTAGGCATCCTCTTGGGCACCGGCGATGCACGCCTCTTCCGGGCGCAGACCAGCTATCCGGTCGGTTCGAATCCGCAAGGCGTCGCCGTTGGGGATTTCAACCAGGACACGCTGCTGGATCTGGCTGTCTCCAATGCCAGTGAAGGCACGGTGAGCCTGCTGCTGGGCAATGGCGATGGCACCTTCCAGCCGCAGCAGACCGTGTCGCTGCCGGACTTCGTATCTCCTTATTGGCTGGCGTCCGCTGACCTGAGAAATATCGGAACCCTCGACCTCGTGATTCCTGATGCCGGTACCTCCAATAATGTTTATGTGCTGCTGGGCAATGGTGACGGATCGTTCCAACCCGCGGTAGGCTACGCCGTCGACGCCGGCGCGGACGGAGTGTCGGTGGGGGACTTGAACGGCGACGGAATCCTGGATTTGGTGGTGCCGAATACCGCGGAAGACGGCCAGGTGAGCGTCCTGCTGGGCGACGGCAGCGGTACATTCGCGGCGAAGACGGACGTTCCGGTTGGCAAGAACCCTACGTTTGTGGCTCTGGCGGATTTTAACGGCGACGGCCTGCTGGATATCGCGACATCCAACAGCGGATCTAACACGGCAACGATTCTGCTGCAGGCGCGGACGGAGACCGCCACCGCCACGGCTGTTGCGGTATTCCCCGCGGGAACGCACAACGTGATGGCTAAGTATCCCGGCGATGCCGACCGCTCTTCCAGCCGTTCTACCACCGTAGCTCTGATCGGAAACTCACCGGCCTCCACACCCACCTCAACCGCGCTCGCCGCATCTCCGAATCCCGCCAACGTGCTGCAGACAGTCTCGCTCACCGCCAACGTCACCCCGGCGCCCAACGGCTCTGTTCTGGGGACGGTCAGCTTTTATAACGGCGCCACTCTTCTCGGCAGCGGCACCCTGGACTCGTCCGGGGTAGCTATGCTCTCCACCAAGAGTTTGCCCGTCGGCGTGGACAGCTTGACGGCAGTCTATTCGGGAAATGCCAGTTTTGCGACTTCGACCTCGAGCGCGATCGCGGAAACGATCACAGCCTTAACCAGTACTGCGACTGCGCTCGCCGCATCTCCGAATCCCGCCAACGTCCTACAGACAGTCTCGCTCACCGCCACCGTCATTCCACCGCCCAACGGCTCTGTTCTGGGGACGGTCACCTTTTATAACGGCGCCACTCTTCTTGGTAGCGGCAAGCTGAACTCGTTCGGAGTGGCTACGTTCACCACCAAGAGTTTGCCCGTCGGCGTGGACAGCTTGACGGCGGTCTATTCGGGAAATGCCAGTTTTGCGACTTCGACATCGAGCGCGATCGCGGAAACGATCGCAGCCTTAACCAGTACCGCGACGGTGCTCACTGTCTCTCCCGATCCCGCCAACGTCCTGCAGACAGTCTTGCTCACCGCCACCGTCACCCCGGCGCCCAACGGCTCTGTTCTGGGGACGGTCAGCTTTTATAACGGCGCCACTCTTCTCGGTAGCGGCAAGCTGAACTCCTCCGGGGAGATCACATTCTCCACCACGAACCTTCCGGCCGGGGTGGACAGCTTGACGGCGGTCTATTCGGGAAATGCACATTTTGTAACTTCCACATCGCCCGTGGTTCCGGAAACCATCTACATCGGCAGCTCCGTGGAACCCACATTCATGGTGAAGGCCCAGCAAACGTCGGTCACTCTGCCGGTGGGCGGCTCCACCAACATCGACGCCAGCATTCTTCCGGCTGGAGGGGCATTCAACAACGTTGTGACGATGTCCGCCACCGGACTTCCGCCCGGAGCGACGGCCAGCTTCAATCCGCTGACCGTGATCCCAGGCAATGCGGGCGCACCAACCGTATTGACCAGTCAGTTGGCAGCGGTCGCCGCCCGTATTGATCCGCAGCGAAAGACCCCGTTCGGCTCATTGGCCATCGCAATGGGCTTGTGCGGCATGGGCTTCAGGCGCAAAGGTCTTTCGCGGAGGTTTAAGCGAGGCTTGACGCTAACTTCTCTCGCATGCGTGGCATTCACGCTGACTGGGTGCGGCGGCGGCGGATTCCTACGCACCTCAAGCCCGCAGCCGCAGAGCTATGTCCTCACCATCACTGGCACGAGCGGTTCAATACAAGCCTCGACCACAGTCACGGTGGTGGTGCAATGAGAATTTCCGGTCGGCATTCGATCCCAGGAGAAATAGGAATGTTAAGGTCAATCCACGCCGCCATCCTGCTTGCCACCTTAATAGGATTGTTCTCGTTGAGCCCGTCCAAAGCATCCGCGCAGACCATCGATCAAATGGAGATTGGCGCGAATTACGGCTATGTAAGAGGTAATGCGCCACCTGGCGTCTGTGGCTGTTTTTCGATGGATGGCGGCAGCGGGTGGTTAGGTTACAACTTCGGTTCCAGTTTTACAGTGGTAGGAGAAATAAGTAGCGAGCACGCCTCAACCATAGCAGGAAACCCAGCTGGTCTCACTCTAACTGCGTTCATGCTGGGACCGCGGTATTCATGGCATCATGCCAATCGCATCATGCCATTTGGCCAGCTACTGGTGGGAGCGGCCCACGCGAGCGGAGGGGTGACGTCTGGAACCGCCGGCCTGGTCGGATCAGAGAACGCATTCGCAACCACACTGGGCGGCGGCGTTGACGTACAGCTTACAAGCCGTGTGGCGTTGCGTGCTTTGCAGGTTGATTACTATCTGACCGGTTTCGCAAACGGGTCAAATAATAATCAAAATAATCTTCGCATTGGCGCAGGCATAGTGTTTAGCCTCTGGCGAAAAAAAACGTTAGCTGCAATCGCCCCGTTAAGCTGGTGACGGGATCACGGTGGTGATGAGTAGAGCGAAGGCAACGGGGAGGGGAAGCCGGATTGCAGTGGCTGAAATCTGAGCTACCTTCGTCGCTCGATCCAACTGAACGGCAAGCGATGGGTGAGTTTCTTAAAGATCAAATCCGGCGGATGGCTTCATGGATGATGAAGATTCTCCGTCTGCGCGAAGGCACGCTCTGCCTGCCGAAGCAGGGCGGGCGCCACTTCGGCGTGATCATGTTTCCGGTCAATTCGGCGATTTGCCCGCTTGATGTCACTGATGAGTTAAGGGCAACTTGGACAGACAGGAGTTCGCGCGGCAAAGTATCCGAAGGATAGCTCACCGGATAATAAGGAGTCGGTTTCGAGGAAAAAGACATGACTCGGGTCAACAATGTAAAACGCTACCGCGATTGTGTTCGGAACACTGGCCGGCGTAGGAAAGAAAGTGTTAGTCAATGTCCCCGTGGAACGACCGGTGCTAGAAATCGTACTGAAGGTGCCTGTTATAGGAGTGTTTAGTTCAGGTGAGAAACTCAAATTAGTATCGATAACGCCAGACAATGTATTCGATGTTGCATTCACAGAGACCTGTCCGGTGCCATCATTTTCGAGTGACCCACTGCCTTGGGTAAAGTACAGTCCATACTTTCCGTTCAATGACAATGGCGGGGCCGCTTGTGGATTGGCTAATCCCACTCCTAGCGCGCCGAAGTTGGCATCAGCGTCGAGGACCAGCGGAGCAGTCGCAGTTCCGGTGAGATAAAAAATGACTTCCGGACCCGGACCATTGCTGCTGAAATTAATCGATGAATCGACGCGGCCAGTTCCAGTCGGATCCACGGTATAGGTTCCAGTAAATGAGTCGCTGATCTCGATAGCAAGACCGTCCAGAAGTTCATCGTCGTATCCATTGTTCAGGTTGCCGCTTGCATCAGCGGTAAATTCACCCACCGAAGCCAATGAGGTCGGAAGGCCGCTCAGATCCTGACCTAAGATATCGAGCACGTAGTTTCCCGAGAATGAGTTATTGTTGGTAAACGTGCCCGTGGCAGCACCTTGGCTGATGGCGAGTCCGGCCGTGAAACCGACGCCTGTGCCGGAGCCATCATTGTCAGTCTCAATCAGCTTTATGTGTTGGGTGTCGACGATGTATCCGGTCAATTGGATAGGACTCTGAGAAAAAGCTGCCGTAAGATTAAACTTCAGCGATCCCAACGAGTCTGGATTCGTCAGAGTCCCGGAGAGTGAAGCGCCTGGAAACACCGTGCCAGCGTCATCTTGATCAGCCACGCTGCCAGTTCCAGAAATTGTGTTCGGCGAATCGATTCTTAAAATGCCGCCCATCGCCATCGGTTGGGAACTGATGTCGATGCCATTAACAACAAAGGCATAGCCACCCGTGGGCGCACTCTTGCTTGTCTGCAAGTCGAGCGTTCCCGAAGACGTTTCAAAGCTGGGTTGAAGATTTGGATTATCGAGGGTTGCAATGAGCGCCTCTGCATTATTAAGAAAAACGAGACTTAGATTTTCTATGCCTTGCTGGCCAATGTTTTGGTCGGCCGTATTAATCGTCAGACTGCCGCGACCATCAGGTCCGATGTAGTACGATCCGCCTGTAATAGGATCCGATACGGATTGCAAAGAATCGCTGTGAGTTTGCTCCCCTGATGTGAGTCCACCATTGCCATCGAGGATAATTACACCCGCCAATTGAAAAGGTCCGTTGGCGTCGATGCCTTTTGTCTCGAAAACATAAGTGCCTTTGAGGTTGCTTGCGAACCCGGTAACCGTGATTGCAGTAACGACATTCTGGTTGTGATCAGCGGTCGCAAAAGCCTCGATGGTGAAAGTCTGACTGTTCCTGGAAATGGTTGGAGGCGGCGTATAGGTTGCCGCCGCGCCGCTGGCCGTATGCAAGGGAAGAAGCGTGCCGCAATTGGCATTACTCTGACACAGCAGAGCCCAGTCCACTCCAGCATTGCTCGAGTCATTGCTGACGACCGCCGTTAGTGTCGTCGTTGCGCTGAGGGAAATCCCCGCCGGCGGCGTTGGTTGAAAAGCGATTGAGACGTTTGACGCAGCTGGAGCAGGGGGATTCTGTACATTAACGTTGCTTCCTCCGCATCCGGTGAGAACAGCCAGCGCCACCGCCGAAAGAAGCAACATAGTCTGCCTTTCAATCGCCACAACTAGTCTCCTGATCGTCAACTTACTGCCCCGTGCCCTGCAGATAAACGGTCTGGGTTTGTCCAACCGTGTAAGTAATGGTGATCGTTCCCGGATCGTATCCTACGATCTTGGGCTGAAAGGTAACCGTCATCGTGCAACTGCTTCCCGGAGCCAGGCTCGACCCGCAATTGTCGCTTTCCGTGTAGTCACCCTTCACAAGATTGCCGGTGAAGTTAACGGTGCCGGCGTTTGCATCCTTCGGGTCATTGAAGAGCGTGATCGACAGGGGAACACCAACCTGGCCTCGCGTTTGAATCCCGAAATTCAGTCCCGCACCGGGGGTCATTCTGAGCGGACTTGGCAAGTTCGCGGTTAACTCTACCGGAAAACGGCCGCTATCGATTTCGCAGTTAGAAGTGATAGTGCTGGTGCATTCCAGCGTGTTCAATTGAAGAAAGTAGTCCAGCGCGGGACTCAAAGGCGTGCTGGGTTGTGGAGCAAATGTAACTTCGAGGCTGCAAGAGGCCTGCGGCAAAAGTAATGTTCCCGAGCAGCCATCGGCGGAAATCTGGAAGTTGGGCTGCTTGCTAGTTAGATCGCTGTCGCAGTTGTAGGTGATATCGGCACTGTTAGGAATCGGATTGATTTCGCCCGTGACCACTTGCAAACCCGCAATCAGGCCTGGTGCCGGCGGCCGGGGAAGCGTGAGGAATCCTTTTGCCGGGTTTACGCAAGGAGTATTCAAGGCGGGCAGAATCTGGACTGGACCTGCACCTTGGTTGATAAACGACACAAGCTGAGGCGCGCTCATTTCGGTCAAAGCTTCAGCTCCGAAATTGATTTCAGGAGTCGAGGGCACGAGCGCGCTGAAGCCAGTTCCGCTGACGGGGACGGCAAATGCCGTGTCATTATCCGCGCTGATAGGGCTGTTCACGGTTACCGCTGCTTTTAGTGGAAATGGACAGGCGGACGGGGGCTCTCCTCCAAGGGCCGTCGATGGCAGCCAGGGACAACTCTGTTGGGGCGAGAAGGAGACCGTAATGGAGCAACTCTGCTGTGGAGCGAGAGAGAATGATGATCCAGGTGAACTCGCACAATTGTCCTGCTCCGTAAAATTCGCGAGTCCATCGAAGTCGCTTAGCCCGAAAACATCAGTATTGCCCGACTGAGGATTAAACGATAACGATAATCCCGTAAGTGGAGTACCGGAAAGCCCGCTGTTCGTGAGCGTGACCGTCTGCGAGGTGGGCGCAGATCCAACCTGTTGCGTGGGGAATATGATCGAAGCGGGAGCCAATGTTATAGGTTGGGTGCAGCTAGTCGTATTTCCCACTCCCAAGCAGACATCACCAATATCTCCGGCAAGTATCCCGCCTGGGCAGGCGCTGGTTGAGATGGCGTATCCGTTTGTACCTTGCAGAACAACTCCGGCAGCGGAGCTAGCCAAGGTGACGGGAGAGGGGTTAGTAAAACCTCCAGGCGCGCCAATCTGACCCACATTCAATCCGCTGGTCGCGATAATCTGCAGAATAATGGAATTGCCGCTGATTTGACCGTTAACCGACGCGCTCGACAAACATGGGTATCCTTGAAAAGTTAGCGTGCCTGTAACGGTTGCATTACTCGCGCCAATATTCGCCCCTTGTGTAAGAGATCCGGTCACCGGGAAATCCTGGTCCCTCAGAACGGGGTCGAGGGAGCTGTGGAAGTTGCCTTGGATTGCTCCGGTCAAAGGCGGCACAGATGTTGCGCTCCATTGCAGTCCAGTTTGAGCGGTTCCGCATCCGTTGCCGTCGGTGGAAGTGTAAGTCCCCAGCATAGTCGAGTTATCCGTGCTGAGAGTTCCGGCTAAGGTGAAGGTCTGCGGGCCTGCGGATGCAACGAAGGTTACGACTTGGCCGTTGATAGTTCCAGTAACTGGCGCCGACCCACCGTTGCAAAGTGAAGGGGATCCTCCTTGTTGCGGCGGAAGAAGGATTGAGTAGTTTACCCCTCCCGTGACCGAACCGTTTTGGCTTTGCAAAAGAAATCCGCCCTGTATGCCGCCTTGGAATGAATTATCTGAAGGAGGCGCCATGGCAAACTGCCAATTGCCCGAAAGTGAGCCGCTGCTTTGCGACTGATTTGAACTCCCACCTCCGCACGCGGACAAAATCATCAGATTGGCTAGCAGAAAAAGAAACACACTCTTCACTTCAACGCCGAAAGAAAACCGATTACAGTTCGTATCGTTGGGTGCGCGATGAGCTAAAGATCTTTCCATGATCTCCCAGACCTCAGAAACTCCACTTGAGACCAAACTGTATGGTTCGCGCGCGATGTGCATCGAGCGGGTGCAAGAAAGACGCCCCGGTGACACAATCGGCTCCGCTGCCCTGAAAGCCGGCGGAATATACGGGACCGGCGTAACAACTGACGACGTTATTTCCGCTGCTGCCCGGATTGTCTAAGTCATATATCCGAAATTGAGTGTGATTAAAGATATTGAAAAATTCTGCACGCAGTTGAATCTCACTGGACTCAGTTACCTTAAAGTGCTTCAGCAGTGCCATATCGAAGTTCAAGCGGCTGGGATTATTCCGGAAGTTTCGACCGGCGTCGCCAAAAGTCAGTCCTCGCGGCGCCACGAACTCCGCCGGATTAGCCAGAAGCGGACCGAAGCTCTGATAATTGTTCCCCGGCTTGGGCAATCCAGGCACCACATCGGGGTAGGAGGCGGCGATACCGAGGCCGCTCGAAACTCCGGCATTATCAGTGAGGGAGATCCCGGTGTTGCCCGCACTGTTGATGACAGTGAACGGCGTACCTGATTGAAACAGCGTAACCCCGGAGACTTCCCAGCCACCGAAGATCTGGTTCATGGCCGTGGAACAACAGTTAGTGGTGGCCGACAACGTGTCGGGCGTCTCAGATTCGACAGCCGTATCTCGCGCCAAAGGTGCGATAGCCGAGTCCCAGAACCAACGGGCAAAATTCGGAAACTGATACAAGTAGCTGAAATTGAGCAGATGACGCTCATCAAAATTTGAACTCGCCCAGTTCTCACGCAAATCGTAAGAATCCACCAGAACCGGATCGCTTCTGTCCGAAGCGTTGTCCAGCGAGTGGCTGTAGGTGTAAGAGAGACCTACGGTGAGAGGTCCGCGTGCTCGCCGTAGTGTGAACTGAAATGCGTTATAGCTGGAATCGGCTACATTTTGCAGAGATAGAATTCTTCCCAACCCCGGATAAGGACGGGGTAGAGAAGTAATACTCGGGATGTATGGGGAGGTGCACGCCGCCTGCAAATGCACATAGGCGGGATTCTGTGGCGTAACAATCGTCCCACTTTGCAGTAGGAATGGAACGGTGCCATCTCCGGGATGGCCGGCTCCCGCTATAGGAGAAACGTCGCAATCGGATAAGGTCAACGGTTCGTTTGGACCGAACGGATTCTCACTGGCAGGCAGCGGCGGCAATTGGTTGAGTTGGCGCTCGATGGTTAAGTGCGTACCTTTACTGCCGACATACGTAACATTGGCAACAACCTCTTGGGGCAGTTCCCGCTGTATTCCGAAACTCCACTGTTGCGCGTAGGGCCATATTGCCTTTGTGGGGATTCCAGTAACATCGAGCGGATAAACCGATCCAGCGGGCGAAGCCGGATGCGACTGGTCCAGCGTGCAAGCGCTGTTAGAAGGATCAAAGGCCGGGCCATATCCGACGTTGCCGATGCAGGCATAATTGAGAGGAAGTGGCTGCGTCATGCTCAGTACAATAGGGGAGCTGGCTTCTAGCGAACCCGTGTTCGCTTCGTTGCCCGTGCCATGCTCAAAAAAGATCCCGTAGCCCCCGCGAATCGAAGTCCTGGCATCGCCCTTCGGATCCCAAGCGAAACCAACACGGGGCGCGGGATTAAAAAGATGCCCCTGCATACAGCCTGCGGGCGTCCCGTTTATACCGCATTGAACCAGACCGAGGTCCTTCACAACACTGCTATCCAATTGGAAGGTGACGGGATTAAACGCTACGGGGGCAGAGGAATTATTCTTGTCGAGAAGCACGCCGCTAAATGGATCTACCGCAAATCGTGTCTGATTAAAACTTAAAGGTTCCCAGTTCCATGCGTGGTGATATTTCTCGCGATAAGTGCCGAACAAGCTGACCCTTAAGCCTAGATTCAGTGTCAGCCTGTGAGTTACTCTCCAGTCGTCCTGGAAGTAAGGTTCAGCAATCTGGTAAGTCTGATAGTAACGATGCTGTGCAGAATCCTGGGTAAAGCTTTGTATATACCCGCTGGTGACTCCGTTAAATTCGGTCTCGGTTAAGAAATCGGCGAAGGCGTTTCCTGTGCTGTGTGCCAGATTGCTGAAAGTCAACAACCCTTGCACATCGCCAGAAGCGGCCCCAATGGCATTATTAGTCTGATTTCGCTGAGAAAGAACATACTGTCCTCCGAACTGAAAAGTATGCTTTCCTATCGATTTTCCTATGTCGTCGCGCAAGGCGTAGGTCGGATCGGTATGGTTCCATGGCATAAATGAAGGATCAGCCGCGAAGCCTCGTCCTCCGTATGCCGCATTCGTTCCCAAGAGATTAACTCCCGGGATCTTGCCGCCAAATCCGTTGTTGAACAGGTATCCCATCGCGCACTGCGGGATACCGCTGGCGGGGTCCAAACTAAGTTGAGGATTACACTGCCCTGGTGCGGAAGGGTCCGTCACCAGCGGTTGACCCAATGTTGGATTGCGCTGAAATTGGGCCCCTCCCGGTCCGTTCTGATCAACCAATGTAATGTTCGAGTTAACATAGCTCAGGACCAGATCGTTCAGGAGCGTAGGCGAAATCGTGTAGGTCAGGCGAGCCACCAAGCTTGTGCCCGGCCCGGTGAACTTGTTTTGCACGGTGGGAAATGTATTCCGCACAACGCCCCACTGCGGAGTTAGCACGCTTGTATTCCAGGAATCATGGATGTAGCGGAACGACGCCCTGATCTTCGCCGTCAACGCGCGATCAATGTGGAACAACTCTTCGCGCCAATAGGTAGAGGGAGAAACGGCGGCGTTATAACAATGGTTTGGATCTGTGGGATCCAAGTTCGCCACCACGAAGTTGCAACCTGTCGCGGCGTTTGGCAATGGAATCAGATTCGACTGTAAGATCGCCAAAGCGTTCTTATCGACGCCGATACCCGCGGGCTGTCCGTTAATTTGTTGACCTTGCAAGTTGTAAATCGGTTGAAGATTCTCGGGATTGCCGCCCAAAGAAGGACAATCCGGGAAGTTCTGCCTGCTAAAGCTAAGTGACTGCGGCGTTCCGACTAAAGGGCAGACGTCGCTAAAGTCGAAAACCTGAGACACCAATCCCTCGGCGTTGGGCGGACTTAGATTTTCCTGAATTCCCTGTGCCGCCATCACCAAACCCCGCTCTTTCAGTGAAGGGACGGCTTGGTTATAGTCGGTGGGAGTTTTCTCCAGGCGCACCTCTTCAGAGAAGAAGAAAAAGGTTTTATCCCTGTTGGTGTTGTAAACCCCTGGAATGGTCAGCGGGCCGCCGATGGTTCCACCGAAATCTTGCCGACGATAGAGCGGCGCACGACCCGGAGGATCGAAATAATTGCGCGCGTTAAAGGCTTCGTTGCGGATGAAATCATACAGATTGCCGTGTAACTTTTCAGTTCCGGATTTCGTGGTTACCTGCACTGTGCCTGACGCTGTTCGCCCGAATTGAGCACCGTAATTCGAGGTCAGGACTTTCACTTCCTGAATGGCATCGAGACTGGGATAGACCATTAGCGTGGAGGAAGCCCCATTGAGGCCGGTATTGAGCACGTCACTACCGTCTACTTCGAATGTGTTGTACTCAACGCGACCCCCGTTCACGCTGTACTTCACGCTACCCACCACTCCCACCTTAGCTTCGTCCTGGCCGGTCTGGTTGCTGACGCCGGGCGCGAGCGCTATCAGCTGGGTGAAATTGCGGCCGTTCAGTCCAATCGACACCACTTCTTTTTCCGTGATCGTGCCGGAGACACTGGCGGTCTCGGTCTCCACTTTTCCTATACTGCCAGATTCCACGTTTACTTCGGTTTTCGCGCTCGCCGGTTCCAGTGAGGCGTCCATGGTCAAATCGAGGCCCGCAGGTACAGCGACGTAATCCAACACTTTGACAGCGAAGTTAGGCGCAGTCATGGTCAGGGTATAAGTGCCAGCGTCGAGACCGCGAAATGAATATGCACCCTTGTCGTCAGTTATTGTTTCTCGCTTGAATCCTGCTCCGTTGCTCAAAACAACCGTTACTCCTGTCACTACTGCCTGCGTTTGGTCGGTGACGGTCCCATGAATCGCAGCTTTATCGTTTTCTTTCTTGTCCTGACCAGCAGCGAGCCACGGCAGTAGAAGCGCGAGCGCGACAAACATGCTGGTGCGACACAGATCGAGGAGCGAGACCGATCTCAATGACACCTCTCCGGCGTTGAAGTGTTTGGAAGGCTTTTGGGAAACGAAGGCGGATGTTACAGGAAGCGAAAGCTGTAAGAGATTAAAAGAACGTGAAAATTTGATGAACAGCTTGTGACTTGAGCCGCTAAGAGTTGCGATAACCAGTCACGAACATTTCACAAATTCTTCATCTTGACGTAACAAACAAGCAGGTATGCTCCGCCTGACCCTCCAAGCAAGTTTTATTGGGCGGCTCAAGTCGAGTAACACATCAGCAGACCACGAATCGCGGCTATTTCGATGCGAACTGTGTGTGCGGTAGAAGCCGCCTCACGGGAACTGAAAGTGATGCTTCTCAAAACCCAGATCCAACTTCAGAAAGGAATATCTATGACGCGCATGAAATCAATCCTCGCAGCGCTGCTGTTTGCTGCGATCGCTGGCGTGGTGCCTCAGACACAGGCACAAACCGTCAAAGTGGTTTTGGCGGGTTCTTCAGCACTGTGGCAGTCGATGGCGCTCGCCGCTTACAAGAGCGGGAGTTGCGTCTCAGGAGGCACCGCCCCTTGTTTCCACTACACCGCAAAGAATTTTAATCTTTCCGATGGACGGCCCACGACGAAGGGCGGCTCGACCGCGATCGATCTCGGTAATGTGTGGATCGTGTGGGACAGCGCCGCCACCACTAACGTGTGGGCCTATATCAAGGTAGACTCCGGTGTCGGAGACCGCTGCTACTTCGCTCAACCCCATTGCAATGTAAACATCACGACTTTCCCGGCTCCCGCTAACCTGATCGCTTCAACTCTCTGGGGTGACAATTCCTCAGATTCAACGCCGCCAGCCACGGTGAGCGCTCTGTTCACCAGCGGAAGCACACTGGTAAATGCGGCGGCCACAGACATCCGCCCGGAAGATGCGCTGTTCGCTACCTGCCGTGCGAACTCGAAGCTCGGCGGTGGTACCGATGGGCTCGCCGGCCTTGGATATGGAGTTAACAACTCCGGCGTCTGCCCCGCCTTTGGGGCCGCTCTTGCCAACCTCGAAGGCAGCGACATACTTAGCGCATACCCGGCCAGCACAAGCACTGCCCACGTTCTGGCATTCGCCATCAGCGGGAAAGATCCCTTTACGGGGACGGCCGTGCCCGCTTATACCACTAGCTCCGTTGGCGCAGCTCCGATCGTCTTCATCACTCAAAGGACCGGAGCGCTCGCCTCTGTCACCAACGCCACCGATGCGGAACTGCAGTCGGTGTTTAGCGGAGCTAACTGCAACGCCGACGCCTTTGGCGCACCTAGTTCTGCGATTCAGGCGTACCTTCGTGAACCTCTTTCCGGAACGATGAATACCACCGAATACACCGTGTTCCGCTACTGGAATGTTTCCGGTGCGAGTCAGGAAACCGGTGTCGCCGCGCAAAACCCACTCGCTAAACCCTGCACGTCGGGCGGGTCGCGCTACCGCGCTATCGGAACCGGCGAAGAAGTGGAATCCGTCCAGAACTCTGGTACGAACCATGGCACCGACGGCATCGGCTACACGTTTTTCAGCTATGGAAACGTTTCATCGATTGCAGACAGCGCCAGCTATGGCTACCTAACTCTTAACGGAATTGATGGAATCTTCCACAAGTACGGAAGCACCATCGATCCCGGACAGCCAGCCACTGCCGGTACTCTGCCTTCGAATGCAACGCTGCCGGCATCCTGCGCTGGAAACTTTCCCTGCGCGGAATCAGCGATCTGGAGCGGACACTTGTCGTTCCCGAACCTCCGCAACGGCTCTTATCGCGCCTGGTCAACCCTGCGCATTGTGAGCAACGGAACTGCACTGGCAGCCGCCGACTTGTTGGCGACTGGCTCGCAGACCTACGTAGTCAATACCGTTCCAGATTTCGTCCCCGCGGTGAAGGTGTCGACGACAGATCCGGGGCTTCCACTGCTGCGTTCGCACTACACGCAAGAGGGTGTGGCTCCGGTTAACATTGCAACCACGGGAGACAAAGGCGGCGACGCGGGTGGCTGCATCCTGACCAACAGCGGCACCGCGGCGACCTCCGACACAACCACCAAACTCGCGCAAGAGGCTCCGGGTAATGCTTGTGTTTCAGTCCCGTAGGATTGCCTGCTGGCTCAACTGAATAAAAAGGGCGAGTGCTCGTAAAACGGCTCGCCCTTTCTTAAGCAGAAATAGTTCAGAGGGCGAACCGCCACAAGAAATGGAGTTCGCCGCTCTTATCCTTCGAGCGCTACGGCTCTGTCGGCTGCTTGCCGGTGGAGTCAGTCAAATATTGAGGAAAAAGATGCATCGCGAGTTCCGATTCTTGGTCTTCATGAGAACGCTGACGTTTGAATTTGCGCTCTTATTCTTGTTACCGACTTTCTTGCCGCAAATTAGTGCCGCGCAATTCGTTCCGGCGTCTCCGCCGATCGCCGATCCCGCCGACACTCGGTTTCAGGGCGTTAAAGAGGATTGGACGACCCCGGCGCTCCGAACCACCAATCTGAAACCAGCTGCCCCGCTGACCGGCTACATCAACGATTATCCAGGCTATACCGTCGAGTTGCTGCAGGTGCAGTGGCGCTTCGGCGATCCACTCGACCTTTATGTGATGAAGCCCAAGGGAGTCGGGAAACCGCCGGTGATTCTTTACCTCTACGGTTATCCTGCAGGCACCGACCGCTTCAAGGATGAGAATTTCCAAAATGCGGTGACCAAAGATGGTTTTGCCGCAGTGGGCTTCGTATCCGCTCTTACGGGCCATCGCTATCACGACCGTCCGATGCGGGAGTGGTTCATCAGCGAGCTGCAGGAGTGCTTAGCGACCTCGGCGCACGACGTGCAGATGGTGCTGGACTATCTTGCTACGCGCGACGATCTCGATATGAACCGAGTCGGAATGTTCACCCAAGGATCGGGCGCCAGTATCGGCATCCTAACCTCGGCGGTCGATCCGCGAATTAAAGTGCTGGATGCGCTGGACCCGTGGGGCGATTGGCCCACTTGGATGGCAACCTCTCCCTTCGTGCCCGAGGACGAACGTGCGGAGTATGTCAAAGCAGAGTTTCTAAAGAAAGCCGCGCTGCTGGAGCCGATCGAGTGGCTGCCGAAAATACAAGCTAAGAAGTTTCGCCTGCAGGACGCAATCTTTGAACCCAACACGCCGAAGGCTGCAAAGGAAAAACTGCAGGCAGCGGTTCCCGCCGATGCGGCCGTCGTGATTTACAAAACCCCGGAAGAGTTTAACGCGGTCGTCCGCGGCAAGAACGAGCTTCAATGGATACAGCAGGAGCTCCGGTCATTGCCCAGTTCGTACTCTTCGGCCGCTAACGTTCGCGCGGAGAGTCCAAAGGAGTGAGGCAGTCCACTTTCTGATCCGCATATGGATCTTTCGAAAGCAACTCGGAGCCCAATGATGAAACAGCTATTCGCGGGAATGTGCACTTTGGCGCTGTTGTCCTTGATCTTTCCTCTACGGCCAATTCAAGCTCAAACGGCGGTCGCCGCGACCAGGCCCGCAAGTCCGTTCAGCTACAACATTTCGCAGGAACTTACGCTCAGTGGAACCGTCTCGAACGTGCTCGCGAAGCCTGCTCCTGAAATGATCGTGGGCGCCCACATCCTGCTGACAACGGTTTCCGGTCCGGTTGACATAAGTTTGGGGACTCTCGCCCTGCAGGGCAAGGGCGCACTCTGCCTCGCCGTCGGCCAGCAGATTCAGGTCACCGGAGTTATGAAGATATTTGGGGGCAAGCAAGTTTTCCTGGCCCGGACTGTAAAAGTTGAAGACGACGTCTATGCGATTCGGAACGAGCACGGAGTTCCTGTGTCGCCACAGGCGCGAGAGCGAGCCGGCCAGAAGATTACGCCCAGCGGGGAGATGCGATGAATCGCAAACTCTGCCGCGGCTTGCTTCCCGTATTCTGTTTGGTGCTCACCAACTGCACTACGGGAATCGGTAATCACAATCCTGTTACCAGTAATTATTCCCCCATCGTCGCAATCGCTGCGACCGGCGGAACTCCGCAAAGCCATGCCATCGACGCGGCATTTGGAGTGCCGCTAGTTGCGACCGTAACCACGAATGGGACGCCGGCGGGCGGCATAAGCGTGACATTCACTGCTCCATCGACCGGAGCCAGCGGCACTTTTTCCGACTCGACTTCCACCACTGCAAACGCAATGACTGACTCGACCGGCGTGGCCACGTCTCCCGCATTCGTCGCAAATGGAACTGCCGGCGCCTATACAGTAACGGCTGCCGTCTCGGGAGTGCCAACGCCCGCCAGTTTCAATCTCACAAACACAGCGGGACCGCCGGCGGCCATCACTGCTACGAGCGGAACCCCGCAAAGTACGGCCATCAACACAGCCTTCGCAGCACTCTTGGTAGTCACCGTTTCGGATAGTGGCCAGAACCCTGTGAGCGGCGCCATCGTTACCTTTGCGGCTCCGGCAACCGGAGCTAGCGGGATATTCGCCAACACTACGGCGAACACGACGACGGCAACCACCAATGCAAACGGTGTTGCCACTTCAGCGGCATTCAACGCGAATGGGATCGCAGGTGCCTATACGGTGACTGCCACCGTAGCGGGTGTGTCCAATTCGGCAAATTTCAGTCTCACAAATGCGCCGGGCGCGCCGGCAACGATTGCGTCAACGAGTGGAACGCCGCAAACGGCTGAGGTTGACAAGGCATTTGTAGCGCCGCTGGTTGCAACCGTCCTGGATGCTTCCGCAAATCCGGTGAGCGGCGTGGTGGTCACGTTCGCAGCTCCTACGACGGGGGCCACCGGCACATTCGCGAATGGATCAACTACAGAAATGGATATAACCAACGCTGCCGGCACGGCTACGTCGACGACGTTCACGGCGAATGGAACGATTGGCGGACCTTACACCGTGACAGCTTCGATTGCAACCTTATCTACGGCGGCGAGTTTTAGTCTGACCAACCGGGAATTAGCCAATACCTACGTATTCTGGCTGAGCGGGCAAGAAGCCTTCGGCCCGAATTTTTACGCTCTCGTCGGGTCGGTGGAAATTGACGCTAACGGCAATGTCCTGGCCGGCGAACAAGACTATAACGACGGTACGGATTCCGTGTACACCTCACCGGAGCCATCTGGCGACGCAATCCTGCCGGCAACGGCTGCGCTGACGGTGGATCCGACCACCGGCCTGGGAACACTCACTCTGACCACGAACAATTCCAATCTCGGCGTGGGCGGCGTCGAAACGCTCGGCGTCCAGTTTGTGAACGGCAATCACGCGCTGATCATACAGTTTGATGGAAGCGCAACTTCCAGCGGCAGCATGGACTTGCAAACCCTGCCGGGCGAGCTGAGCGGAGGCTACGCCTTTATCCTTTCCGGGGTGGACAACTTCTACGGCCCGGTCGAATACGGCGGCGTATTTTCGATTGCCGGTGGCACAACGTTGCAGAGCGGTTTACTCGACACAAACGACAATGGCGATGTGACCACAGCCACGCCACTCACCGGAACCCTTTCAACATTCGATTATTTCGGGCGTGGGACCATCGCCAGCACTCTCAACTATCAGGGAACGCCCGTCGCGCTCAACTATTACGTTGTCGGTCCGGAAGCAATCAGGATCATCGATGTGGATCCCACCGATTCCGCGGTCGGATCGGCATTCGGTCAGGGTGTAAACGCTACCAATTCCGGCACCGGATCGCTGGGTACTTCGCTCTTCGGAATCGAAGGCAGTCCCTATCCGATTAACTACGCCACAGTCGGGATGTTCTCCACCTCGCCGTCTCTTTCCAGCTTCTCGGGAGTGGCGGATGACAACGAAGTACTCTACGGCATTCAGTTGCCAGCAGCTCCGATAACAGGCACTTACTCGATTGCCAGCAACGGATATGGGAGTCTGACAATCACGGCCGGCGATTTAGGAGACGTCAGTACCTTGGGCTTATACATGACTGACCCTAATCTCAACCTGAACGATCCGAACAACACAACCAGTGGATTAGGAGGCGCACTGGTCGCCGACATGGACGCTCCTCTACCCGGCGGCACCGGACTTCTGGTTCCCCAAACCGAGACAGCAGCCGCCAGCTTTACCGGCGCTTATGCCTTTGGAGCACAGGATTTCAACGACTTCTGCTGCGAGTTCGACTTTGTGGCTCAAGGCTCGGTTACGAAGGGCGTCCTGAAGGGAACGGGCCTGCTAAGCGATCCGTTCTTGACCCTGGGTGCCGGGGCGACGAATTCCGGCGTCGCCTTCTCGGGAACTCCGCTTCCCGACAAGATCAACGTTGGGCGCTATACCATGTTATCTACAAATCCAAAGCCCAATCCGTTCAAAATTACGATCAACGGCACCGTGCAAGATTTCGACGTGGCCATCTATCAGGCGAGCG
Organism: uncultured Acidobacteriaceae bacterium; assembly: GCA_963818865.1. GTDB lineage: Bacteria > Acidobacteriota > Terriglobia > Terriglobales > Acidobacteriaceae > Sulfotelmatobacter. Next base: position 1,228,178 of record CAWFTQ010000003.1, on the reverse strand, counting down.
GCGGACTGTTGTTCTGGCTTGATGAAGATGCCGTCAGCGTATTCCTTGGATCGCTGCAGCAACAGGGATCGCTTACCGGACTCCCCACGGCAAGAAAAGCTGCAGCGAAAGCCGAAGCCAAACAGAAACAATAGCGGATTGAGAGAGAAAAGTGCAGCCAGGGAGAGTCCATGCATCGCAGTTCGTCTCCGGCCATCCCGAGGTGGAGAATTGACCTTACTCTTCAGCAACATCAGTTACACCGTCCGCGTACATACATGGCAGGTCAAGCTCTTTGCCCACAATCGTCCCGACTAACTAATCAGTCGCCCTGATGAGTCCTGATGAGTAGCGATTAAGAAGATACTTCTAACCTGCCAAAAGAAATTCAGGCCTTCCTGGTAACAAGCATTGCAAGGACGATGGGAAGGTAGATAACCGAGGCATGCAGGACACGGTTGGCCAAAGCGTTGGAAGTTGATCTCGCTAATTTTGTTGCGTGATAGAGCAAAAAGGCGCCCGCCAGAAACATGCCACCCAGATAAATCGCACCTCCGTCATCGACAAGTGGAAGCATCGTAGTGAGCACCAGGATCACCGTGAAGCCAACAATCTCCGCCCGCGTGAAGCGGGAATCGAGATCAAACTGTGGCAGCATCTTATAGCCGGCCCGGGCGTAATCGTCGCGGTACATTAAGGCAATCGCGAGGAAATGCGGGAACTGCCACAGAAAGAGAATGGCGAAGAGAAACCAGGCGTGCCGGCCGATACTGGCCGAAGCTCCCGCCCAGCCAATCAGAACGGGCATGGCACCTGGAAAAGCGCCGAGCAGTGTGCACAGCGGCGTCTTCCTCTTTAGCGGAGTGTAGACAAGCAGATACGAAAGCAAGGTGGAGATTGCGAGCAAGCCGGCTAATCCATTGACGGCGACGGCAAGATACAACCCTCCGCCTATGCTCAGCAGAATTCCAAAGATGAAGGCTTCGCGAGCACTGAGCCTGCCGGAAGGCAGTGGCCGGGTGGCGGTGCGGCGCATCTGACCGTCCCAAACCCTCTCCATCCACTGATTCAAGGTTGCGGTACCGCTGGCGACCAGGAGCGTACCCACGAGGGTGTTCATCAGGCCGGCAATCCTGAGAGGTCCACGGGAGGCAAGATAATAGCCCGCCGACGTGGTCATAAGAATCAGCAGGTTCACTTCAGGCTTGGTCAGGGTGTAATAGTCCCGGAGCTTGGAAGTGAAGCGATTGGTCGAGCTCGGTTGCATCGTTTTGGGATTCGTCGCCATGCTCTCCTGTGTTAGCGCACCACGCCGCCTGTCGGTTTCATTAGAGATTCATCCAAAGCACCCAAAGCAGATACAGCCAAAGCATGCCCATGAAGTGCCAATATTGCGAGGCTGCGGCAAACGTACTCCGGCGCAGAATGGAGCCATTGAGCTTGCGCATGACGTAAAACAATCCAGCCAGACCGCCCAGCACGTGCAAGGCGTGTACCCCCGTGAAGACATAGAAAAATGAACTGTTCGAGTTGGTGGCGAGATATAAACCTTCCGCTTTCAATCGAAGCCAGGCCATGTACTGACCGGCGACGAAAAGCAGGCCGAGCGCCAAGGTCATCGCCAGCCAGCGCATGGGCGCCGCAATCTGGCGTTCGAGCCCGCGGGCGGATCCAAAGATCCGGCGGCGCGCGATCTCCAGGGTGACACTGCTGGCCAGTAGCACAACCGTATTGGCGTAAAGAATGGGTGGCAGAGTAAGGTGGTGCCAATCCAGTGTCGCACCCTGACGCACGACCAGAGCGCTGGTCAACGCGGCGAATGACATGGTGATTGCCCCCATGCCCACCCATACGCCGGTCTTGGCCAGTTCCGGCGAGTGGTCCTCAACCGCAGGCAAATTGCTTTGAGCTGGAACCAGATTTCGGCCGCCACCATTTCCAGAGTGACCTTCACCGGGCAAGCGGCCGGCGATTTGCGGCGGTTCGGGCATCGTGGTTGCCATAGCTTTAGACTCCTTGATGTTTCAGGTTAACGATGTTCCCCAATTGATGCGTGCGCACTTCTTATCCCAGGATCTTGTTAGCCCGCGCGCTCGCGGTAGAAATTGTCAAACCTCGCGGTGATCCGCCAACTCCTCATTACACAGGTTGCGCCTGCGGTACACGAGGCGTGCGAAAAGGCCTGTCATCAACAGAGGCGGGATCATCAAAATCACAATGCCGTTCTTCAGAGCGTGGATGAGACGGGCGCCCGAGGCAGCAGCGCTCTGGTAGCACATGGCGCAACCCTGGGCATGCAAATAGGTGGGACTGATCAAGAGCAGAAAGGCCAGTCCGGCCAGCCCTGGCTTGAGATACACACTCGTCGGTTTTGCAGAGTTCACTCAATCTCCTTCGCGGCGGAGAGCGACGCCCGCAAGCGCGTCATCTCCCCAGACTCATCCTCGCCATGCGGTAAGCGTCCGGCCACAGGTAGTTCAGCAGCACAAGCACGAAGAGCGTGGCGGGAAATATGGTCCAGAACAGAAGCCGGTTCTCGTACTTGACGTGCATTAAATACATGACGCCCACAAACGCCTCTACACATGCCAAGGCTAGCAAGGAGGCGAGCAAGGTTCGCACCGGCAAGTGCTGATAGGTCAGAACCACTTCAATCCCCACGATGATCATCAGCCCGATCACGATCCCCGCGTTAGAAGCCATGCTCAGTTCTTGATTCGATGACATGCAGCGTTCCTCCTCCTCGAAGTTCTCCTCAACGGGCGGCGTTCATTAAATACATCATGGGAAAAACGAACATCCAGACCAGGTCGACAAAGTGCCAGTACAGGCCCGCGGTTTCGACGTGGCTGGTATCGTAACGCCCGCGGTTGTAGCCACGAGTGATAATCAGGAGCGCAATGACGCCGCTGATCACGTGGGCCAAATGAAGTCCGGTTACGCTGAAGAAGCACGCGCCAAACTGAACCGCCCCGCCGGTGGGGTTGTAGAACAGCCGCCAGCCCGCGCCGATCATTTTGAACCATTCCCGCAGGTGCAAGATCGCGAACACCGTACCCAGAAGCATGGTGAGCCCCAGCCATTTATTGGCTGAAGCTTTCTGTCCGGCTTGAGTGGCCCGCACCGCCGCCAGCATGGTAAGGCTGCTGGAAAGCAGGATGAGAGTCATGACGATTCCGTTCAAGATCGTCGAGAACCCGAACGGTGTCCCCCAATTCTGGCTGCCCACGCGCATGTAGCCATAACCAAACAGAAACGTGGCGAAGGTCAGTGCGTCGGAGACGATAAAGAGCCATATTCCCAGCTTCTTTTTATCGATGCCATAAGGAGAACTCTCCATCAGCAAGTCGTGCCCGTGTCCTCCACGCCCAGTTTCGATGTTCACCACGAATTCGTTCATGCGGCATTCCTCCGATTGATTCAGATCGAGTCGCTAAAACCAACAGCTCGTTAGGTTCCCGCGATGGCCTTCTCTTCTGAAGTCTGCATCACCGAGGCATCGCCGTCGTATTCCATCGGGCCGTGATGAATAGTCATTTGCCGTCCACCAAAGTTATCGAACGGTGGCGGCGAACTCGTATCCCACTCCAGAGTAGTGGCCTGCCAGGGATTATCTGGAGCCTTGGGTCCTTTAAAACGACTCCAAATCGCGTTATATAAGAAGATGAACTGCACCGCGCCCAGCAGCAGCGCGGCGACGGAGATGAAGCGGTTGGTGGGCATCAGCGGGAGCATGAAGTCGTCCGCGAACGCCGAGTAGCGGCGAACCGCGCCGGTGAAACCCATCAAATGCATGGTCATGAAGACGAGGTACACGCACACAAACGTCATCCAGAAGTGAAGTTTGCCAAGCCTCTCGTTCATCATGCGGCCCCATAACTTCGGAAACCAATAATAGAAACCGGCGAAGGTGGCAAATATGGCGGAGAGTCCCATGGTGAAGTGGAAATGGCCCACCACGAAGCTGGTCGCGTGCAGATAGGAATCGACCGCAGGCTGCGCCAGGAAAAATCCGCCGATTCCACCGCTGATGAAGAGCGAGATGAAGCCCAGGCAGAACAGCATTGGAGTGGTAAAGCGAATGTTCGCGCCGTAAAGCGAGGCCGCGAACACCAGCACCGCAATGACAGAGGGGATGGTAATGATCAGCGTCGGTACTGAGAACACCATTGCCATATAAGGGCTCATCCCGCTGACGAACATGTGATGACCCCAAACCACGAAGCTAAGTGCACCAATCGCGGCCATGGCAAAGGTGATCACCTTCCAGCCGCCTACCAAGGGCTTGCGGATGAACGTCGGCATAACGTGCGCGACAATGCCAAAGGCCGGCAGAATGATGATGTAAACCTCGGGATGTCCAAAGAACCAGAACAGGTGCTGGAACAAGAGCGGCGAACCGCCGGAGTGCGGCAGCATCTTGTCATTCATCACCAGCCCGCCAGGAATAAAGAAGCTGGTTCCACCGAGGCGGTCGAGCACTAGCAAGAGGCAAGTGGGCAACAGCACCGCAAAAGCCAGCAAGCTTACCCATGCATTAATAAACCATGCCCAAGTCGATAGCGGCAGCCGCGATAGCGTCATACCCTTGGTGCGCAGATCGATGGTGGTCACGATGAAGTTCAGCGACCCGAGGAGCGATGCCACACAGAAGACGGCGATCGAAAGTCCCCAAAGATTTTGGCCCCAGCCCTGACCCGGACCCGCAGCCGAGCCGACTGCGCTCAAAGGCGCGTACGCAGTCCAGCCGGAGAGCGGTGGGCCGTCGGGGATAAGAAAAGTCGCACAGGCTAAAACAAAACCTACGAACGTGACCCAGAACGATGACATGTTCAACCGGGGAAACGCCATGTCCGCCGCGCCCACCTGGATGGGCAGCATAAAGTTACCAAATCCGGCCATCGGCGCCGCTGTTAGCACGAAGAACGCCATGATCGTGCCGTGCATGGTCATCAATGACAAGTAATACTCCGGCGTGACGATCCCTCCGGGGGCGCCATTGGGCGAGAGCGTCCCCAAGAAAGGAATGGCGGCCGTCGGCCAACCCAGGTGAATGCGCATCACCCATGAAAGCGCCATCCCGATGAATGCCGCCACCAGGCTCAAAGTTATGTATTGAATCCCGATTACCTTGTGATCCACGCTGAAGACGTACTTGCGAATGAAACCCTGCGGCGGTGCATGGTGCGCCGGCGCGTGCGTCGACATATCGTGCATGTGATCTCACCCCACCAGAGAATATTCGTCCGCTTCCGTTCCGGAAACAGACACATTTCAGTTACTGCATGGCCGCTTGCTGCTTCATCCAACTATCGAAATCAGTCTGGGACATGACATCGAGATATGCCTTCATGTTGTAGTGCCCGAGACCGCAAAGTTGCGTACACACGATTTCGAACCTTCCGGTCTGGGTCGCAGTGAAGTGAATCGGAATCACGATCCCAGGAACAAAGTCTTGCTGCACACGAAGCTCCCGCACATCGAAGGAGTGCCCCACATCCTTGGAATGCAGAGTGAGCAGTACCGGCTTGTTCACTGGAATTGCCAGCTCTGCGGTGACGATGTCGTCCTTCGCATCCGCATCGTGATCCGTATCGAGGCCAAAAAAATTCTGACTGCCCTCATTAATGAGTTCCGGGTGAAGCGGGCCGAACTTGCCATCCGGTCCGGGATAACGGAAGTAAAAGGCAAACTGCCCAGCCTGAACATCGATGCGCACCGAGTTCGGGTCCGGCGGCGTGAAGTAGACCGAGCCCCAAGCCTTGGAACCAACGAACGAAAGCACCAGAATCTCGATGCCCACCACAACGCAAGCGAAGACAATAAGAGCTTTCGCGCCCCCGGGAAACGACTTCATCTTGCGCGTACCTTTGCTATCGCCGTACAGAAAAGAAAATGCCGCCAGCACCAGTTGTCCAGCAACGAACAGAATGCCTGCGCCGAATACGGTTTCTTCAATCTGGTGGTCGATATTAGGCCCGTGGAGTGAAATATCCACCGGCATCCACCACACGTGAGCGATTACGCAATAGCCGATAGCCAGCGTGATGATCACCACTACGACGGCAAAAATTTTACCGGGCATGAGCTCCTCGCTTTATAGTCGTCGGAATCCCCTAATGTTCCGGGGCGGCCCCACAGTCATGCCGCCCCGGTTGCAATTCTGCTTCGCTTCTCTACTTCGCCTTGAACGTGAAACTGACGGTAGTCGGCTTACCGGCGGCAACCGTTACATTCTGTGTCTGAGTTCCGTAAGTTTCCTGCCACGCCGTCAGGGTGTAATTGCCCGGCGCTAGGTTTTCGAGCTTGAAGGAACCACTGTCGTCAGTAACCCCGTAGGGGCCCTTCACGACCACAATGTAGGCCTGCATCCAAGGATGGACGTTGCATTTGACCGGCACGGCTTCTTCGTTGGCCCAAGTCACATCTAGAGGCGGGCCTCCCGGCATCTGCGACTTGTTCCACGCGGCATTTTTTGTGGCTTGCGGGTGAATGTTGTGCAAAGCCTGGTCGTCATTCAGGATCTTCATGTGCTGGCCCACATCGACGGCCACCACGTGTGGGAAGTACTGACAGCCTTTTTGTTCCAGCTGCGCCGGCTGCGATGAAGGAGCTTCATTACCGGCCAAGCCCTGGCTTACATACACGACCACGTTCGCCAGCCCTCCGTTCGCGCCCGCAACCACGTTTTCTGTAGTGACGGGCTTGTCCTTGTGAGCTGCGGCGCAGCTTGGGTCCTTCGACATGTCGATCGGCCGCTGGTGTGGAGCTGTGCCCTCAAGCTTGACGGTACCCGTGACCTGGCCTGCGGAAGCCGCAATGACAGTTCTTGCCGAGTACAACAATCCGAAAGCGAAAACTAGTAAAACCGACGCTAGAGTTACAACTTTATATACGGCTTTCATCGAATTATTCTCCTTAGTCATCCTGCGTTATTCTGCGGTCGTCAAAGTTAAGAAGCTTGTAGGAGTAGTTCAGTCCGTTGGCGGAGCGTATCCACAGAGAGGCGGGGACGCATGAGCGCCGCCTGCAAAGCAATGACCACAAAACGCCACACGAGCGAACCCAATTTCGATTCCTCCAGAAGATCAGTAACGGAAATCGGATGCCGCAATCGTCCATGCGCAGATACTCCTTTTCTATTAGTAAGGTTGGCATTCGGCGCGCACAATAATAGTGCAGTCGTACTAGGAAGTCTGTGAGTTAGGTCATAGATCACTGTGATCAACATCACAGATGAGGAGCGAAGGCGATGACTGCTTTAGGGCAAATGGCTCGGGTGGTTGCGCGCTCACGAACTATCGCTGTGGATCGTGGAACAAATTCTTCTTAGGAATCCAGACTTTCACCCACGGACGCTAGACTAACGAAGACCTTGGCAAGTGTCAGGGATTACCGCCGCGCGCACGCCGCGGGGACCAGGGCCTGAGCAACGATGATTGGTATCGCAGGCCGCATCTGTCATGTTTACTATCGAACAAATCGACGACCTCCACGCCTGCCTCGGTAGCGCGAGGACACTCCCGGAGTATGTGCGGGCGCTTAAGGCGCTCGGCGTCGAACACGACGATTCCTACTTGGCTGACGGCCATTCGGAATACTTCGGGCAGGGCGGCCACAGGGTCGTCTCCCCAGCGGTGCACGAGGTGCTTCCCGTCGCTGAAACCGGTCAACGCGAGACGTTTCTTCAACACCTGCGCCGGCACGAGCTGCGCCAGACGACTTACTTGGAGATGTCCAGGGGCCTGGCGCAGAGCGGGATAGAGAAGTGGACTGTGGACACCGCTAGGATGACTATGACGTTCTACGATAAGGCTGGCAGAGAGATGCTGGTCGAGTACATCAGCTAATTCAGTGTTTCACCACGGGCTGCTAGGGCTGCCGGAAACGCCCAACTTTCTGCGGATTGCCTGCACTTTGTGGGCCCCGCCGGAGAAAAACGACGTTATTGTTTTTCTTTGCAAAGCTGATCGACTATTTGTGCGCGAATCCCCTTCTCTGGCGGAGGTCCTGTGGAGTTTGCACCAACTGGCCGGAAACCTGCATCACTAGCCGTTCCGCCACGGATACCACCGCGCGCTTGACTTCCCGGGAGGGTAGGGAACCCAAGAAAGAGTGCCTGCCTTCAATGCCATAAACAACCAGGGTTTGCGGCAAGCAGTTCATGACGCGCGCTAATTCCACCGCTTCGCGCACGCCGAAAGCATGGGTAGAGCTGGGCAGGACATCAGGCAGCCTGTCGGCGCGGGCGTTCCATAGTCGAACTTGACCAGGCGTTCCGCTGGGAGCAGTGGCATCGACTAGAATGACGTGCTCACGGCCGGTCCAGGAGTCCATCAAAGAAAAGCTCTCGCCGCTTTGCTCTATCACTTCGACACCGAGGTTTTTGATGCCAAGCGCTTGCAGTCGGCGCACGACAAGCACACCGACCGCGTCGTCCCCGCGATCCAAGTTGCCACAGCCGATGATGAGAAGAGCCACGTCTAATCACGCTCCAGATGCAGGCGGAGGAAATGAGTCGCGCAAGAAATGCAGGGATCGTAGTTGCGCACCGCCTGCTCACACTTCCAGGTGATTTCTTCAGCCGGCCGAGTCGCAACCTGGCTGACAAAGTGCCAGAGATCCTCCTCGATCCGTTTCTGATTCTGCGAAGTAGGAGGAACAATCTTTGCGGAAGCGATGAGCCCGTCCTGATCGAGTACGTAGCGATGATAGAGCAGGCCTCGGGGCGCTTCCGTGGCGGCCTGCCCGGTCGAAGCCCGGGCGGGTGTGGCTGCGCGCGGCGCGGGAGGCGGCTCGTATTCGCGGATCACACGCAGTGCCTCATGGCAGGCAAAAACCAACTCGATCGCTCTCACCACGATGCTGCGGAACGGATTGCGGCAAGGCACCTCAAGTCCACAATCTCGTGCCGCCTGTTGGGCTACATCCGGCAGCTTGTCGAAGTTCAGATTAAAGCGGGCCATAGGGCCGACCATGTAGGAATCGTGGCCGCGCACGACGGAATGCAGAGCGTTCGAGTGCTGCACGTGTAGCTCAGTAAAATTCTCCTCATATTCACACGCATCAATATCAAGTCCTCGATTGGATACAATCGGGCCTTCGTTGAATGGATATTCTTCCGGGTGGGACAGGGAGACAAATTCGTAATCCTGCTCGAAATCAGGAAAGTCGAACCCCGAAACCCAGCGGGCTGTGGCCAGCGAAGCGTCGAGAGCCCATTTGAGCTCATCCACAAGTTCTTTGAGTGCGCTCTTGGACGGCACTTTGTAAAAGCCGCCGACTGCGGCCGAAACCGGATGAATTTCCCGGCCGCCCATCAAGGCCACGATCCGGTTGCCCGCCTTTTTCAGGCGCAGGCCCTGCTGCACGATCGATGGATGATCACGCGCCATCGCGATGGCATCGGGATAGCCGAGGAAATCCGGAGCGTGCAGCATGTAGACGTGAAGTGTGTGGCTCTCAATCCATTCTCCGCAGTAGAACAACCTGCGCAGCAGCCGCACTGCCGGGTCAATTGCGACGCCGAGAGCGCACTCGATGGCGTGTACTGCGCTCATCTGGTACGCGATAGGACAGATTCCGCAGATGCGGGCCACAATGTCGGGGAGTTCGGAGAAGTGCCTGCCCCGGAGAAAAGCCTCGAAAAAACGGGGCGGTTCGTAGATCTTAAGCTTTACGTCCTGAACCTGATCGCCCTTGAGCTTGACGTAAAGCGCGCCTTCGCCCTCGACTCGCGCCAAAACGTCAACCTTGATCGTCCTAGTCTGTTGCTTGCTCACGTGCGCTCACTCTCTTCTCCAGCCTTTCGGAACTGCCAGGCCCAGGCATTGAAGCTGCGGAAGGTGCGTGTGATTTCCGCGTTGTTCTGCCCGAGGATGTGCAGCTGATTGCTGAGCGATCCCGTATTGGGGCTCTCCATCGGGCCGTAGCACCCGTAACAGCCACGATCAAAGCTCGGGCACAGCGCGCCGCAACCCGCTTGGGTAACAGGTCCCAGGCACGCGACGCCTTGCGCCACCGCAATGCAGACGTTGCCCTTGCGCTTGCACTCCATGCAGACACTGTACGTGGGGACGTTCGGTTTGCGCCCCGCCAGCGTGGCCGTGACCAGCTCAACAAGCTGGTGCTTGTTGATGGGACAGCCGCGCAGTTCGAAATCCACGGGCACATGTTCGGCGATCGGGGTGGAGAGTTTCAGCGTGTTGATGTATTTCGGAGTTGCATACACGACGCGAATAAATTCATCGACATCTTTCCAGTTTCGCAAAGCTTGGATGCCGCCCGCGGTGGCACAAGCCCCTATAGTGATCAGTGTTTTACACTGCCGCCGAACCTCCTGGATGCGTTGGGCATCGTGGTGAGTGGTAATCGATCCTTCGACCAATCCGATGTCATAGGGCCCTTTGAGCATGGCAGAAGAGGCCTCGGGAAAATATGCGATGTCGAGAGCTCTCGCGACGCCCAGCAGTTCATCTTCCGCGTCGAGCAAACTCAACTGACAACCGTCGCAGGAAGCAAACTTGAAGACTGCGATGCGTGGCTTGCGTCTTATCTTAGAGCTCATATTTCTCCAATAGCGGCCGTAGCCGGTTATAGGAAAAGATAGGGCCGTCCTTGCAAATGAAGTGCGGCCCATATTGACAGTGTCCGCAGAAGCCGACGGCACACTTCATGTTTCGTTCCATGGAAAGGTAGATATTCTCGCGGGCGAGCCCGTGAGTTTCCAGATCGCGGGCGACAAACCGCATCATAACCTCGGGTCCGCAGGCGAAGGCCATCGAACGCGCCGGTTGCAGCCGCACATACTTGAACAGCGTGGTAACCACGCCCACATTGCCGCGCCAGCTCAAGCCGCCATAGTCGACCGTCACCAACACTTGAGTCTCGCGTTGCCGGGCCCAGGCAGCCAGTTCCTTGCGATAGAGCAGATCGCGGGGACTGCGCGCGCCGTAGAGAATCACCAGACGCCCATACTTTTCGCGGTGATGCAAGACCTCGTAGATCACGGGACGGAGCGGGGCCAAACCGATTCCACCAGCTATCACAAGCACGTCGCGGCCCTGGGCTTGCTCCACCGGCCAGCCTGTTCCAAATGGACCTCGGACGCCAACCGCTTCGCCCACTTCGCGACTCACCAAGGTTTGAGTTGCCTGGCCGACGGAGCGCACGGTGTAGACCAGCCGGTCGCGCTCAGCCGGGTCGCCGCTGATAGAAATCGGCAACTCGCCGACGCCAAACACCCACAACATGCTGAACTGTCCTGGCTGGAACCAGTTCCCCCGCCCTCCGCTCGGCGCTTCCAGCGTCAGCGTAAAAGTGTCGGAAGTCTCCTTGACCACTTGCCGCACGGAACAGGGCTGCGGGAGCATGGGATCGTTAGTGGCTGCTGTGGCCATCGTCGTCATCTGACTGCGTAAACATCGAGCAACTGCAAACGCGTCGCCTCCAGCCGCTCCTCCATAATCTGGGCAAAGCGCTTCAACATCTCATAGCCAAGATCGTGGTTCTGCTCACACTTGGTCCGCAAACACTTGCCGTCAAGGGCAATCGCGCGCACGGACTCGACGGTATGCGCGTGGAACTTCCACAGGTAGGGCGGCAGCAACCACGACCAGCCCAGAATCTCTCCCTCGCCCAGGGTCGCCAGCATGACCGGCTTGCGTTGGGGCGCAAAGATCTCCAATGCAACTCTGCCGGAGCGGATCAGGTAGAACTCGTTGGCTTCCTCGCCCTCCTTGAAGATGTACGTGCCCGCGTCAAACCGCACATTAGAGGCGCATCCGGTTAGCAGATTTGTGTAATACGACTCAAGACCGGCGAAGAAAGGATGTTCAGCGATGATGCGTTCAAGAGTTTCCATGGCTGCTTTCCTTCGAAGAGACTAGCGAAGAGGCCGGCGATTCCCGGATGGCTCGGACCTCCTCTGTAATATCAATGCCCACCGGGCACCAGGTTATGCAGCGGCCGCAGCCCACGCAGCCCGAGCTGCCAAACTGATCAATCCAGGATGCCAGCTTGTGGGTCATCCACTGCCGGTACCGCGACTTGGCGGAGCTGCGGACACTGCCGCCGTGAATGTAGGAGAAATTCTGCGTGAAACAGGAGTCCCACTTGCGCCAGCGTTCGGCGTGCGTGCCGGTTACATCGCTAACATCCTCCACGGTCGTGCAGAAACAAGTGGGACAGACCATGGTGCAATTGGCGCAAGTAAGGCAACGCTGGGCGACGTTGTCCCAGCGGGGATGATCGAAGTTGGCGTAGAGCAAATCCCGAATTCCGGTTGTGTCCATGCGGCGCTGAATCTGTGAGGCGGCGCGTTCTACGGCCGCTTCCGCTTCCTGACAGACCGCTTCCGAGGCCACAGATGCCGACGGCGCCAATTCCACCAGCACCTCAGCGCCAGCGTCACTGCCTGCCTCGATCACGAATTCATGCCTGCCCGGACCGATCAGTTCCGTGAGCGCCAGGTCGTAGCCTCCGCGCACGCGCGGTCCCGTGCCCATGGAGGTGCAAAAGCAAGTTGGCGCAGCTTGCGTGCAATTCACCGCTACGATGAAGATTCCCTCGCGGCGTGCCGCATAGATGGGATCGCGATAGCGATCGCCCTGCAGAACGCGATCCTGCACCGCGATGGCGGCCAGTTCGCAGGCTCGAACGCCCAGGAACGCCCGCCGGGGCGGAGCCGGTTCGTTGTTCAAGATGTGAAAGGTCTGGCCACTACGCTCCGCAGTCAGCAGCCGAACTTCGGCGGGGTGCAGGTATTTCTTCCAGCTTTGAGGACCGACGACATAGCCGAACAGCGCCTCATCATTGCGGCGCCGCAAGCGGTAGCGTCCGGCTTCTTGTTCATCCGTCCAGCCCACCGGGAGATCAGAGAGTGTCTCCACGATGTCATAGACGATCGCTCCGTCGCGCACGGTCGGTCCGACAACCTGGTACCCACGACTGTGCAGGGCCGGGACGAGCCTTTCAAGCTGCTGGAGCGTCAGAAGCGCTGGTGCCTGCTTAGCCACGAGCTCAACTCCCGAATCACTAACTTAATTGTAAACCTCGAAAGGAGCCACGTCCCACCAAACTGGCGCTGACCGCTTGGCACAAAATTCGGAGATCCGGGCTGGCATCGTAAATATCTTGCGTGCGCTTGCCGCAGGTATTGTGGAACTAGCGATTCCTGCCAATCCGGCGTCATCATTAGAGCGAATCTGACGAATCGTATTCTTCCGCAACCTGTTAGGGTGTAATCGCGAAGACAAAGCCTGCATTGTGGGTTCCGGCAAAAGCCGTCGTACCGTAAAGGTATCCGTTGGGGCCAAAGATCACGCCGGCTTGCGGACCTCCGCCTTCAGTGCCGAAGGCATACAGAGTCTCAAAGTTCCATCCTCCGCCGGAATTCGGGGACAACTTGAAAACGGAACCGCCGTAGGCTGCCGTAGTGCTATAGAGATTGCCACGGGCATCGAAGATGAGATTGCCCGCCGGGGCCGCTTCACTGTCGGAGTCGGGGAACTCGGCGATCAGGTTTTCCTTCCAACCCCCACTCGCCTCCGGGGACAACTCAAACACGGTGCCGGACGGACCGTTTTGGGTGTTGTTGTATCCCCCTTGCACTGTAGTCCCAAAGAGATTTCCCGAGTGGTCGATCACGAGGCCCGCTAACGGCAACTGGCCATCGGAGGTGCCACCCAGAAAGGAATGCAAAACAGTTTCGTTCCACGTGCCGTTCGCAGGGGAAAGCTCAAAGGCGATGCCACAACCGATGACAGTGCCGTTCGTGAGGGTGCAATTACCATCGCCGCCCTGGCTGGTGGTGCCGTAAAGGTTTCCGGCGGAATCGAAGATCACTGCGCCAACGGACTGGGAGCCGTCTGAGGGGTAGCCTCCGAATTCGTAGAGCGTTTTCTCGGTCCACGTGCCGTTGCCGTTCGGGCTTAATTCGAAGACGAGCCCATAGCCGGTTGGCCTTTGCCCTTGGATCGTGCCCTTGCCTCCGTATTGAGTGGTTCCGTAAAGATTGCCGGCGCTGTCCATCACTAACCCGCCGGAAGGGGAGGTTCCACCGACGCCGCCGAGAAATGAGTACAGAGTCGTTTCCTGCCAGGTTCCGTCGGGCAGCGGAGAGAGTTTATAGATCATGCCATCGTTCTTACTTCCGCCTCCGACGGCTTCTCCATAAAGATTTCCGGCAGTGTCGACGATCAGAGATGAGGGTTGAGCGGTTGGATATATGGTTCCGTTCACCGGATGACCCTCAGGGAAGCTGTAAATCATCGTTTCATTCCACTTGCCCTTAGAGGTGGGCGAAAGTTCAAAGACGGCCCCCAGATCTGATGTGCCTCCGGCGAAAGTAGTGCCGTAGAGATTGCCCTTGGAATCGGCAACCAGAGCGGTTTCCGGGGCGGATCCGTCGGTATCGGAAAAATTGGAAACTAGTGTGTAATTCCATTGCCCGGAGTTAGGAGTCAAAGCGTACAGGGATCCCTGAGACCCCGGTCCGTTCCAGGTCTCACCAAAAAGTTGGCCATCGGCGCTGAGATAAACACCACTGCTGAGGTTCCATCCTATCGTCGCGTTGTAAAAACGCAATAGCACCTGCTCGGTCCACCCGCCGGACCCGTTGGGACTTACTTCGAACACGGTTCCGCATCCGTCATTGCCACAATATCCGAGCCCCCCGCCGTCGCTGGTGACACCATAGAGATCACCTGCCGCGTCCATGGATAAGGACGCCCAAGGAGAATCGCCGTCGCTGCCCCCTTGAAAAGCACCTTGAAAGGCATAGAGTGTGGTTTCCGTCCACTGCCCGTTGCCGTCCGGGGCGAGCTTGAAAACCGTGCCGCAATAACAATCGGCATTGACTAGACCGCCCTCGGATGCGGTCCCGTAGAGATTACCGGTGCGATCGAAAATTAAGCCTCCATCCGGATACTTGCCATCGCTGCCTCCAGTAAATTTATGCAGAATGGTTTCTTCCCATTCGCCGCTCGCAGTTGGCGACAGTTCATAAACTATCCCGCAACCACCCGGAAAACAACCGTAGCCGCCTTCGAAGGTGACACCGTAAAGATTTCCGTCCTGGTCGACGGCCAGTCGGCCTGCGGGCCCGGCGCCACCGGAATAATGGGAATTAGAATGAAAGTTGTAGAGAATCTTTTGCTTCCAGGGGCCGCTTGATGTGGGGGAGAGTTCGAAGACCACTCCTCCGCCGTATTGTCCGCCGTTACTGATCGTGCCATAGAGATTACCTTCTCCGTCAAACACCAGCCCATATACGGAGCGTGCATAGTCATTCACGTCGATATCCTGCAGGACTTTTACGGACCAGGTGCCATCGGGATGGTGTTCGAGTTCAAAAACCGTTCCGGTTCCTGCCAACCCCCCGTACGTGGTCATGCCATATAAATTTCCTTCTGCATCGAAGATCACGCCGCCTTCAGGCTCTCCTCCGTCATTACCAGCCGTGAAGTTATAGAGAGTCTTTTGATCCCAGCCTCCCTCCTGATTGGGAGAAAATTCAAAGACTGTGCCCGCTCCGAAGGCGCCGCCATTAGCGGCAACGCCATACAAATTGCCCGCCGCGTCGGCGACCACTCCGCCGTCTGGCAGAGAGCCGGCTTGTAGCGGGTTGAAGTTGTAGAGGGTCTGTTCGGTCACTGCAGCGGCCCTTTGCGAAACGGCAGAAATCGTGGCCATTGTGAAAAGCAAAAGAAGTGAGTGCCGAAGCAACAAGAAGTGGCGCTTCATGAGTGTATCTCGCCGGGCGGTACTACTGATATTCGCTTCCTTATTCGCTTACCTGGGGGAAGATAAGTCGTGGAGATTGTATCCGTGAGGTGGTTCAGGCGCAAGCGAAAGGCGGCTGCGTTAACCTGCACGACGCTGGCTCACATCAAGGCGTTCTTGTCAGGTGCGTTCCGATACGCCAAGCGGCAAGGCGAGCTCAATTCGCAAAACGCAATCTGCGACGTGGTGCTGCCGAAGGCCAAGCCCGGCGGCGACACCTATGCGTACTCGCTTGAGGAGATCACGCGGACGATCAACCTTCTGAACGAACCGGCTGCAACGGCTGTAGCTGCGGCGGCGTTCACAGGGGCGCGAAAAGGTGAATTGAGGGGTTTTTTGGGAGAACTATGACGGCGAGCAGATTGCGCCGGTGAGGTCTTCGGCTTGCTCGGCGCCAACGGGGCTGGACTCTTTAATCGGCAAACCCCTCATCTGAAAAGCTAGCGACCCTAATCGCCAATGCAGCCCCTGTGCGGCTAGTCACAGACAGAATGGTTTGGACCGGCTAGGCTTGAGCTGCTGACCTGCTTCTTTCATTTCTCTTAGGCGCAGCAGGTCTGATCCATGCGACGGCCCGTCCGGGCCACAAAAGAGGAGGATCCTATGTCCCTCGATTCTCTGGAACTGCGTGCTTCTCTGCAAAGAGTGCTTAGCGCTCTGATTTTGATTCTCGTTCCGCTCACTGTGTTCGGCTTCTATGTAGCGTTGCAGGGAGACAGCCAAATTCGCCAGATGGCTGGCGAAAACATCCGTTCCATTACACGTACCTCGGCTGAGTTCACCTCCGCATTCGTGGTAGAGTGCGTGAAGAATGTGAGTGTGATCGCCAACAACTCTAGTCTCGTTCCAGCCGTCATTTCCGCGAACCGCCAGTACGAGCGTCTTTCAGAAGACGCCATCGGCGGTAAACTCGCAGCCATCGAGCTGAAATGGAACAGCTCGGAGAGTGATGCCCTGGCGAGCAACATCCTCACGTCCGATTTAGCCCACCAACTCCGTCGCATGCGAGAGCTAAATCCGAGCTTGCTGAAAGTCACAGTTGCGGATACCGTCGGTGCCACGATCGCCGCAACGGATAAGCCCACGCACTACTTTCAGACGGATCGCGCCTATTGGGCTGTGTTGTATTCCCAAGGGCAGGGTGCAATCGACGTGGCCGATCTGCGCTACGACGAACAGAACCGGCTGTACTACATCAGCATCGCTTACCCCATCCTGCAGGAAAGCACAGGCAGGTTCATCGGCGCGGTCACGGCTCTGGTCGATGTCTCTCCCCTGTTTGCTCAACTGAACCGGGAGCAGATCGGAAGTACCGGGCGACTGTTCCTGGTGCGTAGCGATGGAACCGTGATCGAAGCACCCGGCGTAACCCCCGCGTTGAAGATGCGGTCCGAGGAATACGCCGCGATCCGCGACTCTCTCGGGAACCTGCGGGGTCGCGAAACCGGATACCTCTTCACCAGGCTTTCCAAGGGCGAGTCCTATCTCATCGGGTTCGCCGATACCGGATTGAAGGACGCTTACCCCGACCTTCCCTGGATCGTCGTAGCCAGTCAGGAAGATCGTGAGATCATTCGCCCCATCCGAAATGTGACTGCTTTTGCGTTGTTCGTGATGATTCTATCGCTGTTGATGCTTACTTTGCTCGCCGCATACGTATTCCTGCATCGCATGCAGAGGCTGGAGGATATCGAAGCGCCGCCTGAGGACAAGCCGAATACAGCAGCTGCGTGAAACCGCGGGTTCAACGGCGGTCCCAGTCGGTCACAACCCCGGCGTCTCTAGAGATTACTCGGTAACGGCGCGCCGGTCACTGACGATTAAAGCCAGCTGTCGGACGTTCAAAAAGTATCAACCGCTCAGTGTGTGCTGCGCCGATTGGCTGTCTGTAAAGATGCAAGGAGTACGAAGTGCGTTTTAGGCCGACAAGGTTGCGCTGGCTTTCGCAGATTACCTTCTTCTCGCTCTTCCTCTTCCTTCTGCTACGCACGGAATTCCGCGGATCGCTGCATGCTGGTGGGAGTGAGATCCGGCTTCCTTATCCAGTGCAGTTGTTTTTCCAATTTGATCCGCTGGTGGCGCTGTCCAATGCGCTCTCCAGCCGCGTTCTTTATCACGGCCTGTTGTGGAGTCTGGTAGTTCTGATTCCGACGATGTTGCTCGGACGCTTCTTCTGCGGATGGATTTGTCCTCTGGGCTCAATCCATCACTTCTTCAGCAGCCTGAGATCCGAGCGCAAACGGGGGAAACAACTGATTGAATCGAACCGATACAAGCGCTGGCAGACGACGAAGTACTACCTTTTGGCCGCGGCCTTAGTAGCGGCCGTACTGGGCACTGGGGTCGTGGGATGGCTGGATCCGTTCTCGTTGCTGGTGCGCTCGCTCAGCCTATCCATTTTGCCGTCAACGAACTATGCGCTGACCGCCGGGGTGCGCGCGCTGGAACACAGCAGATCTGCAATGGTGCAGTTAACGGGCAGCGGGTTGCATTTCATCTTCGGAGCGCTGCTGCTCAGTTTCAAACCGCCGTACTTTCGACAAGGTGTTTGGCTCGGACTCATCTTCATCTTTCTTCTAGCGCTGAATTTTCGCGTGACCCGTTTCTGGTGCCGGGCGCTTTGTCCACTGGGCGCGCTGCTCGGGATCGTATCGCGCTGGTCAATTCTTGGACTCGTCAAGACCCCGGGGCGCTGCGACGACTGCAATCGCTGCCTGATGCACTGCCAAGGCGGCGATGATCCGATCGGCGGAGTTCCGTGGCGTCAACCGGAGTGTCATCTCTGTCTGAACTGTATTGATGCGTGTCCGGAGCATGGCCTGCAGTTCAAGTTGTTTCCTGCCCAAAAGCCGATCGGTGCGAACCTGCAGAGACGCAAAGTGCTCACCGGACTGGCGGCCGGGGCAGTCGTGCTTCCCCTGTTGCGAAGCACGCCTGGATTCGCAGTCGAGCGCCAGGAGCGGTTGCTGCGTCCTCCGGGCGCACTGGCCGAAGAGCACTTCCTGGCGCGCTGCATACGGTGCGGTGAGTGCATGAAAGTGTGTCCAAACAACGCGCTGCAGCCCGCGTTCACCGAAGCCGGTTTGGAAGGCCTCTGGACGCCGGTCATGGTGCCGCGGATCGGCTACTGCGAGACCAGTTGCGTGTTGTGCTCGCAGGTTTGCCCTACCGGCGCAATCTGGGAGATCACGGCGAAAGAAAAGGGCTGGGAGGCGCAGGGCGCCAGCGATGTAAAGCCCATCAGTCTGGGCACGGCATTCTACGATCGCGGGCGATGTTTGCCTTGGGCTATGGCGACACCGTGCATTGTCTGCGAGGAGTGGTGTCCAACATCGCCCAAGGCCATCTATTTGCAACCAGCCGAAGTCGCCGATGCGGAGGGCCATCGGCAGCAGGTAAAACAGCCGCTGGTTGATCCTCATCGCTGCGTGGGCTGTGGGGCGTGCGAATACGCCTGCCCGGTTCAGGATCGCCCGGCAGTTTACGTGACCAGCATCGGCGAGAGCCGATCGCGAACGAACCAGATCCTGCTCAACCGGGGCAAGGAGAGGCCGAGGTGAGAGCTCGCAGAGTGTTGCTGGTCATGCTCGGTGTCGCGCTGCTCCTGGGCGGCAGTTGCAAGCGTCAACCGGGGACTGAGCCATCATTTTTTCCTGCGTCCAATCAGGTTGCGGGCTGGATGAAGACTGGAGATACACGGACCTTCGAGGCTGCAGACCTGTGGAAGTACATCGACGGCGAGGCGGAACGCTACTTGAAGGCTGGAGTGCAGAGAGTTTCTACGGCCGATTACAAATTCCAGAACAAGGTCGACGCAGTAGTAGACATCTACACCATGGGGAACGTGGATGGCGCCGCGAAGGTTTTCGAATCAGAGGCGGCTGTTGATGCGAAGCCGATCCAACTGGGAGACAGAGCACGCTTGTATAGCCAGAGCCTAATCTTCCGCAAAGGAGCTTGCCTGGTGCGAATCGTTGCCTTTGAGGAATCTGCGGAAGCGCAGCAGGCACTCTTGCAACTAGGGCACGGTATTGAGCTGCGGCTTTCCAGGCGATGATCGGTAGGAGTGCTGTTCGTCACTGAAAAGTCACAGGGATTGCGGTATAGGTAGTTTGAGTATCCTCGGATCTGGTCGCGGGTTCACTGGAGAGCCCTTATGAGCGCAATACGCGGCACCAGTCGGCGGGATTTTCTGAAGAAGTGCCTTACTGGCGCTGCGGTTCTGCGCGCAAGCAGCAGGATGGGACTGCTCGCCGCAGCAAAACAAGAAACGCTGCCCGCGAAATCCAGGGTTGTCATCGCGCGCGATGCCACCCTGCGCGGCACCGGCGCCACAGTGGATTCGACCCGGATGCTGAGCCTCCTGGATCGTGCCATGCAGGCTCTTTTCGACCGCGATAATCCGATTGATACGTGGAAGAAGCTGGTCCGCCCGGGTGAGACGGTGGGACTGAAAGTGAATGCACTTGGAGGACGCGGACTCTCCACTAACCTGCAGCTCGTCGAAGCCATTTGCGAGCGATTGCAGGAGGCCCGAGTTAAGGCGAACGATATCGTGGTCTGGGACCGCGACAGCGACGAACTGGAACACGCTGGATTCCATGTGTCGACGGGCGGAAGCCGCGTGCAATGCTTCGGCACGGATCGAGTCGATTACGAACAAGAGCTGGTCACACATGGCAGTGTTGGCAGCCGGTTGTCGAAGATTCTGACGCAACGCTGCAACGTCCTGATCAACGTCCCGGTGCTGAAAGACCATGACGGCGCCGGCGTAACCATCGCCCTGAAAAATATGTACGGCGTCATTCATAACCCCAACAAGTACCACCCCAACGGCTGCAATCCGTACATCGCAGACTTGAACATGCTGCCTGAAATCAGAACCAGGATGCGATTGACCATCTGCGATGCGACCACCGCATCGTACGAAGGTGGACCAGGGTACAAGCCGGAATACACGTGGAAGAACAATGCCCTGCTCGTTTCGCAAGATCCCGTCGCGCTCGACTACACCGGCTGGCAAATCATCGAGCGCAAGCGAGCCGAGAAGGGATTGAAGACGCTGGAAGACGATGGCAGAGCGCCACACTACATCGCGACCGCCGCCGATGCGCAGCATCGACTGGGCACGAACGATCCCAGGAGAATCGCGGTGGTCGAGGTATAGGTGGGGTGCGCGATTGAGAGTTCAACATGGCGCGTAAGCTCGATGCGCGAGAAGGCCAGACTCCTGCCGTTCGTGGTGAGCGAGGTCCATTGTCGTGCGCCCTCGATCGCCGTTCGTTCCTGCAGTGTACTCTTGCGTCAGGAGCAGCTCTAGGCGTCTGCGAATTTGCCCAGCTCCTCCTCGCGCCATCCTCGTGGGCTGGTCCGCAGAAGCAGGATGATTCGCGATTCACCGTCGAAGCAAAGTTCTATCAGAAACTTCAAAACAAGAAGATCAAGTGCAAGCTGTGTCCGCGCGAATGCACAGTGGGAGATCGGGAACGAGGCTATTGTGGAGTGCGAGAGAATCGCGGAGGAAGCTACTACACGCTAGTGCACTCGCGGGTGTGTGCCGCGCACATTGATCCGATCGAGAAGAAACCCCTGTTCCACTACCTGCCGGGGACGCTCGCCTTCTCGTTGGCCACGGCGGGTTGCAACGTCAACTGCAAATTTTGCCAGAACTGGGACATCTCCCAGGTGCGTCCGGAGCAGGTTCCTGCTGACTACGCACCCCCGAAGTTGGTTGCCGAACTGGCCAAACAGCACGACTGTCCGACCATTGCCTACACCTACAGCGAGCCGGTGATCTTCAGCGAGTACATCATGGATACAGCCGACGCCGGGCACGAAGCCGGCGTGCGCAGCGTGGTGGTGTCGAATGGCTACATGCAAGAGGAGTCGCTGAAGACGGCGTACGGAAAGATGGATGCGGTCAAGATCGATCTGAAAGCGTTCTCTGAGTCTTACTACAAAGATGTGGTCGTCGCTGAGTTGAAGCCGGTGCTGGCCTCGCTGGTCACCTTGCGGAAGATGAACAAATGGACTGAGATCGTGTACCTCGTGGTCCCGACGCTGAACGACAGCGATGCCGAATTCGGCGGCCTGGCACGCTGGATCAAGACAAACCTGGGCGTGGATGTACCGATCCATTTTACGCAGTTTCATCCGGAATACCTGTTAAAAAACCTGCCCATAACGCCGGTGCCGACGCTGGAGCGTGCCAAGGCAATTGCCGACGCCGAGGGGTTGCACTACGTATACATCGGCAATGTGCCGGGACATCCCGCGCAAAATACCTACTGCCCGAAGTGCCACCGCATGTTGGTGGAACGCGTAGGGTTCACGGCGAGTCAGATGCTGATCCACAAGGGCAGTTGCCCATTCTGCGGGCAGCGGATTCCCGGTGTTTGGCACGCATGAGAGCGCGAGAGGAGTTTTCGCATATGAATATCAAGATGCGCTTCAAAATGTATTGGCTGGCAGCTCTATTCATCGCGATCCTGGCGATTGCAGCACTGCAGCACGTCCGTGCTGCCGATCCTCAGAGCGCGAGGCAAGAGAACGTGAGACAGGCCGCTGTAGCCGGCGGCTTCTATCCGGCCGATCCAAAAACGCTTTCGGCGATGATTGATGACATGTTGGCGCATGCCTCTCCGCCGCCGATCAACGATCCGATCCTCGCGGTGGTTGTACCGCACGCCGGTTATCAGTTCTCCGGCTCTGTCGCTGCCTATACTTACGCGGCGCTGAAAGGGCGCAGGTTTTCGCGAGTGGTCGTGATTGCACCGTCGCACTACGAGGCCTTTGATTTCACTTCCGTCTATGAAGGCGATGCTTATGCGACGCCGTTGGGGATAGTTCCGGTGGACAAGGCATTCGCAAAACAACTGTTGGAGATGAGTCCGACCATCAAATTTTCCAGCCAGGGGCACGCTCCCACAGCAAAAGGCGCGGAACATGCGCTTGAGGTGCAGTTGCCGTGGTTGCAGCGGGTGCTGGGTGATTTCGAACTCGTGCCCGTCGTCATGGGAGACCAGAGTTATGAAAGCAGCCGTGCTCTGGGCGTGGCTCTGGCGAAGCTAATCCCGGGTAGCGACACTTTGATTGTGGCCAGTTCCGATTTATCGCACTATCACCCCTACGACGAAGCCGTGAGGATCGACCATAAAACGCTGAATGCACTTCAGGCGTGGGACTACCTCAGCATGTCGCGGAACTTCGAGGCGCGGATTTGGGAAGCCTGTGGCGGCGCCCCCATCGTAGCCGCGATGATTGCTGCCGAGCGCATGGGAGCGAATCAGGCTCTGGTGCTCAAGTACGCCAATTCAGGCGATACTACAGGCGATCACTCGCGCGTCGTCGGATACAGCGCGGACGTCTTTTTGAAAACTCAAAGCGGAAAGGCAGCAGTGGAACCGCAATTCTCTCTGACGGGCCACGAGAAAAACGAACTGCTCGCGCTGGCCCGCAAGTCGGCGGAGTACGCGGTGCGTGAGAGAAAGGCGTATGAACCAACCGCCAGCGCAAGCGAAGTGTTGAATGAGGAACGCGGTGCTTTCGTGACCCTGCGTAAATCGGGAGAACTGCGGGGGTGCATTGGCTATACCTCTGCGGAAAAGCCTCTATACATGACCGTGCGGGACACGGCCACGCTGGCCGCCCTGCGCGATCCCCGATTTCAGCCGGTATCAACCGTTGAGTTGCCGCAACTGGAATATGAAATCTCAGTGTTGTCACCCCTTCGGCGCGTGCAGGATATTCGAACGATCAAGGTTGGCCAGCACGGTTTGCTGATGAAGAACGGCGCATACGAAGGCCTTTTGCTTCCCCAGGTGCCGGTGGAAGAACGATGGGGCCGACAAAGGTTCCTGGAAGAAACCTGCGCCAAAGCGGGTATGCGCTCCGGCTGCTGGAAGGATGAGAACACAGACATCTTCATGTTCACCGCAGTGGTATTCGGCGAAAACAAGCCGCAAGCGCTTATGCTCGAGACACCTTTGCCGCCCGGCTTAGCCGCGCGGCCAGGAGAGCCGGCGCCAGGTTTACCGCCGCACTGAGCCATGCTGTTTTCCAAAAGCCAAACACTGGGATGAGGTAACTGCTCAACACAAGTGCGCCCGCGCATCCGCCCAGCAGATCGATGGCATAGAGTGTACCCAGTCTCGATCGCGCGCTGCTGTCATGAAGGTAGATCTCCGTCGCGATGGGAAATTGGTAGCCGCCCAGAATTCCGCAAAGAGCAGCCAACGCGGGGAAGACAAACTGGGCAGCCAACCATGCTGCCGCCATCCCAGAAATCTTCGACAGCAAGCTAACCACAAATATCAACGCAGGACCAGAAAGGGCGAGCAGGAACTGGATAGTTGCAACCGTGCGGTACGGTGGACTATCGCTGGAACGAATGTGGCGGATACCCAGCCAACTTCCGGTGGCAATACCTGCCATGCACATGGCGATGAGGATTGCGAGCTGGTGGTAAACGTAACCGTAGAGGGACTGGAATGCCAACAGCAGGAAAATCTGCAGAGCCATCAGTGTGAATCCTGTTGCAGCCATGCAGTACGCTGCGGCAGACCGGACACGTCGCTCGCGAGCGGGCACAAACGCCAGAAGAACCGCCACTAACAGTAAGACAATCAGGACCGTATCGATGACATCGGTGAAAGCAATGTGCGCTGCGGCCCGAAACCAGCGGGAATAGCCCAACTTGAACTGCGTGCTCCAAAGCACAACGTCGAAGTAATACGCGATCGGCTCGAAATCGCGATTGACGGGCGTCGAGGTCAGCGGCCGCAGCTGCTCGCGAACCTGCACCATGCGATCGGGCATCATGCGGAATGGGATGAAGTATTCCCGAACATACTGTGTCTTCAGATTCCGCTCCTGCAATCTTGCAATCACCGTTTGGGGATTGTCCGTCAAAACATCGGGTCGCGTAGCGCCGAAGAAGTGGACCGTTTCGCCTGGGACGGCGGCAACGTACGGGAAGACTTGCCGTAGGGTGTGATGAATGCAGCGCAGGAATTCCGCCAGGTCGGGACTGATGTAATCCTCCGACGATCGCAGCTGCAAGGCGAGCAGTCCGCCTGGCGCTAAGTGATCGCGAGCAGAACGAAAGAATTCGGCCGTGTAGAAGCGGTTCAGCTGCGCGGTCTGCGGGTCGGGCACATTCAGAATAATCACGTCGAACCTGTTGCTAGTCGCTTTGAGATAGTACCGGCCATCCGCATAATGCATGTGTACCCGAGGATCCAAGACAGCAGGAGCGGACTGCGCTGGGAAGAACTGCCGCGCCATGTCGATGAGCGCGGGATCCAGCTCAACGTAGTCGATCCGCTCGACCGTGGGATGTTTCAGCGCCTGGGCGATGCTACCATTCACGCCGCCTCCGATCATCAGAAGGCGCCTCGGCGCCGGGTGCTCCAGCAGCGCGTAGTGAACCGCCTCTTCGGCGGAGTTCTCGTCCGGAGCGCTGGCAAGGATCACGCCGTTGTCATAAATGCTGCGAATATTGCCGGTTTCCGTATTACCGGTTTGAATGACCGCCAGATTTCCGTAAATCGAATCGCGGGAGCCTACCAAGTGGAATCCCCGCCACAGACGCGCCTCCGCGGACCTGTCCAATGACGGTGCAACATATATAAGGAGTGGGATGGCGAAAAGCGCCGCGACAACAGTCATGGCCATAAGCGGCTTGCGGCTCATCCGGAACAACAAGGCCGCTGCCATACACAAGTTCAGGAGGGCGACAATCGTCGCGATCTGGAAGGACTCAAGAAAACGCAGCAACACCATGCTGGCCACGATCCCTCCAACGCCGGAACCAGCGGCCTCCAGCAAGTAAGCCGAACTGGTGGCGACACGAGCAGAGACGGCGCAGTCCTGTTCGTACATCCGGGTCGCAACCACGAAAAGCGCCCCGGAGACAACGCAAAACAGGCTCAGACATGCCAGGGATGTAAGCAACATCGGCACCGGACCAACCAACTCGCCCGGCACTGTCTGAAAGAAAGTTCTGGAGGCACGCAATGCCCAGATCGTCGGCAGCAGGCTGACGCCGAGCAGGCATTCGAGCGCGGCGACCGTCCGGCGAGCGTCGTTCCCGCCCAGTGCAAAACCGCTGCTCAGGCTGCTCCCGGCGGCCGTCCAGAAGAGCCAGGTGGCTAACATAATTCCCAGCGAAATCTCGTTGCCGTTGAAGACGACAATGAGCTCCCGCATGAGAACGATCTGGCCGATCACCGCACTGAATCCAATCAGCGTCAGTGCCGCCTTTACGGCAGGCGTCGGTTGTTTCGCACGCGACATTGTGACGGCTCGCATAGATGCTGCCACTAGAACGAGATTAGAATTTAGTTATCGCGCAAAAGCAAAGAGGTAGCGCTATGCAGTCGATCGAGAGCGCCATACTCAACCGTCGTGAAGCGTTAATCAAACTGCTCCGCCTGGGAGGAGTCGCTGCCGGAACTGCAGGCCTCGGATTCTGGCTGAGCGAGCACAGCCAGCGCCCCGAGCCAGAATTGGCAATCAATTTGAAGCGCAGTCACGCGGTGGAGGCTGATCCGGCTCTGCCTGAGATGGCGGTTATTCAGGGAGATGATCCTGAACAACTGGCGCGGACTGCCATCGAAGAACTGGGCGGCATCCATCGCTTCATCTCCCGCGCCGACATCGTGTTGGTGAAGCCAAACATCGGCTGGGACCGCACTCCCGAACAGGCGGCCAACACCAATCCAAGGATCGTCGCAGAGATCGTGCGGCAGTGCTGGAACGCAGGAGCAAAACGGGTCATTGTGACGGACGTGAGTTGTAACGACCCGCGCCGGTGTTTTGAGAGGTCGGGTATCGGCGAAGCATCGCGCCGCGAAGGTGCCGAAGTGATCCTGCCCGATCCCGCCCGATTCAAAGACGTAGACCTGCAAGGAGAGGTTCTGCGGGACTGGCCGGTTTTCGATCCCTTCCTGAATGCCGACAAGATCATCAACGTTCCCATCGCCAAACACCATAGCCTGACCGGCACGACTCTGGGGATGAAGAATTGGTACGGCATCCTAGGTGGACCACGCCATCAGTTGCACCAGAAGATCCACGAGAGCCTGGTGGACCTCGCTGATTTCATTCGTCCGACTCTGACTATCATCGATTGCTATCGCGTGCTCATTCGGAACGGCCCAACTGGAGGCAGCCTTGACGATGTCCTGCTCAAAAAGACGCTGGTGGCCGGAACCGATCCGGTGGCGCTCGACGCTTATGTGGCCAAGGCCTACTGGAATTTGGAAGTTTCATCTCTGCCTTATTTGAAAATGGCATCCCAGCGCGGTTTGGGAACCTATGAGTTCGGGAAGATCCGCACACGAGTAAATGCATGAGACCCGTCGCCGGCCGAGATTTCTGCTCAATGCCTCTCGCCGTGGCCGAGCCAGACCTCAGACTCCGCTGAGAAAAGGGGTCTCCCGCAATGCCCAGACCACCCGAGACTCCAACGCGAAGGGATACCCCCACGTCTGCGATGTGACGATGAACGTCGCAAATAAGTCGTGACGGGTGCTTCAGATCGAACTCTGTGCCTGGTGTCACAGACAACGACTTGCCAGGTGCGCAAGAATGTAGGTGGGCAGGATCGATCACGCAACTTCGACCCCGAGGGGGTACGTATGAAGAAAATCATCTTCTGCATGTTGCTTGGCCTCTTCCTCTCGTTTGGGTCAGTGGAAGGGGTAGCTCAGGAGAAGTCCTACATCACGGTAGAGGGAAATAAGCTGAATAACGGCGTGATAGTCGTGGACATCCTGAAAGCCGGCAAGGCGTACGCACTGCAGTGCAACCAGGGGGAGCCCGGCTGTGCGGCGCTGAACAATGGCAAATATCAGATGGTTGAACTTCCAAAACATTTCGGAATCTACGAATGCAAAGACGTCGAAATCTATCCGGAGGAAGCTGTCAGTCCAGAGAAGAAACTTGGAGAGTACTGCCTGACAGAAAAGTAATGGGTGCGCAGCGATAACGGCGGCCTTGCGTCCCATCAACGTCGGCGACGGCGAGGACAGATCGGACCCAGAGCGGCGACCTCGAATGAAGTATCTGGCAGACGTCCTTAGCGGTTTCGGCACCCGCACAGACAATCTCTTGCGGGATACCTGGAAGTTCACCCTTTCGCTCAATAACATCATCACCTATAGCCCGGTAGCCTGGAACTACAAAGGGCTTGACACAATGCCGTTCTCGAGGGCGATGTTGCGGCTCGAGGACGAATTGAGGTCTCTATCGAGAAGCATTATCGAGGCTCAAGACAATCGCAGCGTGCCCGCTTTGGAGCAGCTATACCAGAAGGTTGAGCCCGCGTTCCGAGTCGTATTTGGTCAGGGTAAGAATGAATGTCAACTGGCAGCGGACGCCATCAGCCTGTATCTCGAACAGCAACAGGTCATGATCTTCACCTACACGGGGAAGACGCCGCTGGTCATTCGGTCGTCCTATCAAGATCTCTTTCTCCGTCAACTGGCCAGCCATACGCTCGTGAAGCATCCATTTCTCTCGAAAGAGTCTTTGGATCACGCCGGCGTGGAATTAAAGGACTATGCCGAAGACTTTCTGCGCTCACTCCAGCTGATCTACCAGACGGATGTCGAAGCGATCTTCAGGAATTATCAGGCCTTGCTTGTCGATGTGCACGAAGCCCTCTCTCAGCGTCCTATTCGTGTGCCTACGTATTCCGGGTTTCCGCCTCGGCGGATTGCCCGGACCGATTCCGGCGTGGTGTCGGATTTCATCGGTGAGATGCGAGAGATGCCCGATCTCGAAGATTCCCAAAGAGAACAGATCCTGAACCTTCGCGACGCTGACGGACGAGCCGAGACAAAGCTGTACCAGAGACTTGCTGTCTCGCCGGACTGGGGCGCTGAACTCGGTCATGTGGTGGCGTTCATGCATGAGCAGAACGCGGACCCGCTCACCAAGTACGAGGTTTTTGAAGCCGGCGTCCAGGGAGAGCTTGAACCCGTCGAGATTGAGGAAGCGAAGAGCGATCAAGTCATCGATCAGGAGAAGAATGTGGCTCGACTTCGAACATTGCTCACCGCGTTCGTGAAGGGAAGTCATATGCCGTTCACTCTCCTCGAAGGGGAGGGTGGTGTTGGCAAGACGCTCTCGCTCCAGGCGCTCGTTCGTGAGATTGATGGTTTGAAGCTCGTCCTGATCTCTTCGGACCATCTCGGTCAGATCAGAGAATATGCGCGACGCATGGCCGAGGGACCATGGAGGACCGTGCTCTACATTGATGATATGACCTTTGACCCGCGTCATTTTGAGAGTTTCAAGATTGGGACGCAAGGCATGAAACGATTCTATGACAATGTTACGGTGATGGCCGCTGCGAACCCGTCGTCATTGGCGCACCTCCCACCGGAGGTCTTGCGACGATGGCCGATCCGGATTAAGTATGCGCGACCAAATTTGGCAAAAAATGTGACGTTGCGCAAGGTGTTCAAAGCTAATTGCGACCGTGTCAGAATGGAGTATGCTCCCAGTCTCGTGACCGCATTCCGGAAACAGCATCGAAGCGACCTCAAGACTCTGCCGCCGTCGGCGGTCTATGATTTCTTGCGGGAACTAAAACTGACGCTGGGAAAATAGTCTTGATCGCACACCTGCAAAGATCAGAGCGGGTTACCCATCGTGCTTGATCCGAGGCAAGAAGGACAACTTGCTTCCTCATCGCGCGGCTGACACGATTTGGCCGCGATCGGTCCTGCTGAAAAGTGCTCTTCAGCCAGCGCGCCCGGAGGATGCAGCAACCGCTCCTGGCGCTCGACTGCGAATCCAGGCGTGCTTCGCAACAGGGGAACCACGGCGAGCGAAACATTGCAGGCAACACTCCTGGGTGTTTGAGAACCAACGTGAAGCGCGGCTGGTTTTCCGCGCCCCACGTGGTGCCGTCCCACAATCGAACCTGAAAGTCACGCCTCGGGTAGTCCCCCAAGAGCGTCCCCAGGAAGTCCACCCTGGACCTGGGAAGGCGCCTGCCTCAACAGAGACTTCGCCGATACTCCCATATCCTGCTCCATTGCGCCGTTGAGGCGGTTCCACCTGACTTCAACGTGACTCGGGTGCGGTCATTCCAGCTTCGTGCGCTCAACCTATTGCGACTTGTTCCACATTTCCTCGATTCTTAAGCCGCCGCCTCGACCGGAGCACGCTTTTCCATCGGCAAGAACTTACGCACATCGTGTCCCGTGTAGATTTGCCGCGGACGCGCGATCTTCTGCTCCGAATCGCCCAGCATCTCCTGCCATTGCGCCAGCCAGCCGACTGTGCGCGGGATGGCAAACAGCACCGTGAACATCTCCGGTTTGAAGCCCATGGCCTGGTAGATGATCCCGGAGTAAAAGTCCACGTTGGGATACAGTTTGCGCTTGACGAAATAATCATCTTCCAGTGCAATCCGCTCCAACTCGAGGGCAATGTCGAGCTTCGAATTGCGCCCCGTGACCTGGAACACCTGCTCGGCCGTCCACTTGATGATCTTGGCGCGTGGATCGTAGTTCTTGTAAACCCGGTGCCCAAAGCCCATCAGCTTGCCATGCCCGTCCTTGACCTTCTTGACGTAGGCAGGCACGTTGTCCTTCGAGCCAATCTCGTCCAGCATTTTCAGGACTTCTTCGTTTGCCCCACCGTGTAATGGTCCCGAAAGGGCCGCGGCCGCTGCGGCCGTGGTCAGGTAAGGATCAGCATGCGAGCTGCCCACGGAGCGCATCACGTTCGCGCTGCAGTTCTGCTCATGATCGGCGTGCAATATAAACAAAATGTCGAGCGCCCGTGCCAACACTGGATTGGCAACGTATTTCGGCTCGACCATCTTCCACAGCATGTTCAGGAAGTTCTCGGCATAGTTCAGATCATTGTCCGGGTAAACATAGGGGAAGCCTAGACTGTGCCGGTAGGACATTGCCGCAACTGAAGGCATTTTCCCAACCAGGCGCTTGATCTGAAGGAGGCGGTTGTTAGGGTCGTGGATGTCTCGAGCTTCCGGATAGACGGTGGACAATGCCGCCACTGTGCTCACCAGCATAGCCATCGGGTGGGCATCGTGGCGGAAGCCCTCCATGAACTTCTTTGTGGACTCGTGCAACATGGTGTGGTGCGTGATCTCCTTCACCCAGTTCTTTAGTTCAACCTCGTTAGGCAGATCTCCGAAGAGAATCAGATAGGCCACCTCGAGGAAGCTGCAGTGCTCAGCCAGCACTTCAATAGGGTAGCCGCGATAGCGCAAAATACCGCGTTCGCCATCAATAAAGGTGATGCTGCTGCGACAGGATGCCGTGTTCATGAAAGCCGGATCGTAGGTCATGAGTCCGAAGTCTTCCGGGCCGGTCTTGACCTGGCGTAAGTCCATAGCTCGGACGGTTTCCTTCTCGATAGGAAAGTCGTAAGTGAGGTGCGTGCGATTGTCAGTAATAGTGAGAGTGTCTTGTGTCATGGTAAGTATCTCCTTTTGCTCAGAGGGTTTGAGGCTGATGGATGGCGTAAATATGGCGCGCGTTCAGAAGAGTCGCTGGCCGGCACCGGCTCGGCCGCGCACGTGTCCAAATGCCGGCGATAAGCGGGAACAACCCAGGACCATTTCAACACTCCGCCCTCATCCACGTTCCCCATCATGAGAGGGGGATGTTTGGGCGTAAGAACCTCGAGTGCTACCTCGCCTCGCCGGATCAGAAAGAACTGATTGGCTTCGCCGTTGTAGTAGGGTTCCAACGGATGCTCTACGATAATGCGCCCTAGGTTTTCCATGACGGCCCCTTGGGGAAGAGGCGGCCGATTGCGCGATGACTAAACTTCTGCTGATGCCATTACTCGCAGCGAGCCCGCGAAGCGACGCACCATCGTTACATGGCGCGCAGATCCCCGCTGCGACTAATGTCACCATTCCCTGTGCGTCCCATCACACCAGTTTCCCTTTGCTCGGCGGGCGCAGCTTGGACTTGTTCCCGGCCTATCGCAGCGTGCAGATTCACATCCGACAAAATAAAGACAGATCGTCTGCCCCGATATATTCAGCTCTTGCTGGAGGTCACCGCAAAGAATGCAGTCGCCTCCTGCTCCACGTGTTTGCTGCCGCAATAGGGGCAAGAGATTGCTTCCTTTTCGTGCTCTGTCAGTGTGATGATCTTTTCAAACGTCTTATTGCAGTCTTTACAGAGGTAGTCGTAAACGGGCATGATCAACCTCCCATGTATCCTGTGATGAACAAATTGTAGTGCGTTTCAACACGAGAGGGCTCGGGACGAATCAACGCTGCTTCGGAATGATGCGGAAGATCGCATCGCATCGTTTCTACGCCCTAACGTTTGTAACCGATCTTGCGGAGAAGGTCATGCCTCCACGTAATATCCGCCTGCCCTTCTATCCCTTTCGGAGAGCTGCCGTCGATGACGCCGAGCACACCCCGGCCTTGCTCACTCTGGGCAACGACAATTTCGACGGGGTTGGCGGTCGCGCAGAATATCGAGCACACCTCAGGCACGTTTCGGATCGCATTCATCACATTGATGGGGTAGGCATTCTGCAGTAGCAGCACAAACGTGTGGCCGCACCCGAGTGCCTGAGCGCTGCTTACAGCAATATCTCGAAGCGCCTGGTCGTTTCCTTCTGACCGCGTCAGACATGCTCCGGAGCTTTCGTTGAACGCTAAGCCAAACTTGGCTTGGGGCACGGTCGTAGCCACCGCCTCGTATAGGTCCTCCACTGTCTTGATGAAATGCGATTGACCAACAATGATGTTGGCGTCAGCCGGAAGTTCCATACGAACCGCCTTAATCTCGAGCATGGTTGTCCTCCTCCTTTGGTTTCCGAAGGATGATCTTTACGCGCTTCGCCTGCGTTCCGCGTGCGCTCGTTCGACGTAGCGACCTGTCCTTACCTCGACGCGCACCACTTCGCCGGGCGCAATGAATAAAGGAACCTGAATGGAGAGACCGTTCTCCAGCGTGGCCTGCTTCCAGGCACTGTCCTGTTGCGAGTGCACCGGCGGCGCGGTGCGCTGCACGCGGGCTTCGGCTACGGCGGGGAAGACGACGCTGATTGGCTCTTCTGCAAAAAACTCTATCGGCAGCTCCATCGCGGGTTGAAGAAATTGCGCTGCCGGCCCGAGGATGACTCTCGGGACCTCAATCTGCTCAAAGGTATTCGGGTTCATAAACGTGCAGGTGTCGTCTTCGCTGAACAGGAATTCCATCGTGCGCCGTTCGAGTTCCAGCTCTTCGAGCCGTTCTTGCGGGCGGAAATGCGGCTCCCACATGCGGCCACTCCTCACATCGTTGAGCTTGGTCTTGACCACTCCGCCTAATTTCGCAGCCCCCGCCTTCGATTCCACTTCGAGCACTCTGTAAATGTGTCGGTCGATGCGGATCACTGTCCCTGCCTTCAACTCGGATGCGATGACCATAACTGCTCCTCGTAGTCGGAGTTCCAGCTTAATTCTTCACTCTCATCGGAGGCTCTTCAGTGATCCAAATCACTGGCACGTGATTCCCCCAGACAACTGGTATCTCTACCGCGACCGGTTAAGGAGGCAAATGGTTGGAAAGACTGCTCATCTGTTTAATAGGGGTCGCCAAAAAAATGGGTCCCACATAGCTGCGCCAAATATCTGCAAGGTGACCTTGACAAAGCCCGGGCTCAGCGTAACAGTATGACTGATAGTCATTTATGGTTATCAGTCACTAATGATGAAAAATCATACATCTCACTCTGTCGCACTCGTTGAAGCTTTCGCTTCCGAAAGGCTGCCTCACTTGGCAGGGCTGGGACGCCGCCAGCGTCGCGCTGCTGAAACTCGCGTGCGCTTGTTCCGCTGTGCGCTCCAGCTTTTTGCCGAACGCGGTTTTCCCAACGTCACGGTGGAAGAGATCACCGAAACGGCGGATGTCGGCAAGGGTACTTTCTTCAACTATTTCGAGAGCAAGGATCACGTGCTGGGTGTGATGGCTGAAATTCAGCTCGGCAAGGTCAGAGAAGCATTAACGCTGGCCGAATCTGGCAAACAGACCATTTGCTCGGTGTTGCATCATCTGTTCCTTCGCGTCGGGGAGGAACCTGGGCGCAGTCCCGACCTCGCCCGTGCCCTGATTTCCTCTTTTCTGGCGAGTGAGAGTGTTCGTGGGCTTATCGACCGCAACATGTCCGAAGGCCGCAAGATCGTTGCCCAGGTTGTGGCCACGGGGCAAAAACGCGGAGAGATCGACCCTCGCTTGAAAAAAGAAAAAGTTGCGACGCAGCTTCAGCAGACATTCATGGGAACACTCCTGCTCTGGTCGCTGCACGGTAAGCCTGCGCTCGAAACCTGGATCGAAGAAAGCTTTAAACATTTCTGGAGGGCAATCGCCATCTCCGGTCAAGAGCAAAAGCAATGAACCGCAATCTTCGTGCTGCCGTCATCCTGTCGCTAGCGATGCCCGTCTTTGGCGCGCTGAGCGCAGCCCAGGAACTAACGCCCTACCGCCTCACGTTGCGCGATGCCATTCAGAAGGCGCTGCGGGCCAACCTCAACGTGCTCGTCGCCGACACTCAGGTCGAGGAAGCCGAAGGCACTCGCATGCGGCGGTTATCGGCCGCGTTGCTTCCGCGAGTGCGGGTGCAAAGCTACGCCAACTATCAGAATCGCTCCCTGATCGCCTTCGGGATCACGGCCCCTGGCTTTCCTGCTGTCATCGGACCGTTTTCCAATTACGATTTTCGCTTCTATGCGGACCAGAACATTGTCGATCTTCAGAGTTATCGCGGCTGGAAAGCCAGCGAGCGTGCCCTGGATGCCAGCAAAATGGATTACCAGGATGCGCGCGATCTCATCATCCGTGCCGTTGCCAGCCTCTATCTCAACGCACAGTCTGCCGCGGCCCGCGCCGATGCCGCCCAATCCCGGGTGACCGACTCGGATGTTTTGTACAAACTGGCAAAAGATAAGCACGATGCTGGGACTGCAACGGGTGTGGACGTACTGCGCTCGCAGGTACAGCTAGCGAACGACAAGCAGGCTCTGCTGGTTGCGCAGAACCAATACAAGCAATCGCTGCTTGCCCTCGCACGCAATCTGGGCATGAGGCCGAGCACGCCTTTGGAACTCGCCGAGGCGCTCCTCTATCAGCCCTTCGAGCCACTCCAAGCCGAGAGTCTTGTGCCTTCCGCACTCCTCACGCGCCCCGACTACTTATCGCTTGCCACCCAGCGCCTGGGGTTGGTCGAGCAGCAAGGCGCCAGTCGTGCCCGCTACTATCCGAAGCTCAGCATCAACGGGAACTATGGCGGACTTGGCCGCAGCATTGGAGGCGTACAGGGCATAGGCGTCATTCAAGGCCAGATCGACTTTACGGTATTTGATCGCGACCGCAGCGGCGAGGCGGAGGAACTTGCCAGCCGTGTCAAGCGCGTCGACGATCAAATCGCTGATTTGCGTCGCGGCGTCGAAGAGGACATTCACGACGCGCTGCTAAATCTCGAATCGGCGGCGGAACAGGTCGCTGTCGCCAAAGAGGGGCAGGATCTCGCGCGGCGTGAACTCGAACTTGCACAGGATCGTTTCCAGTCGGGTACGACCAACAACGTTGAAGTGGTCACCGCGCAGGACGAACTTGCCCGCGCGCAGGAAAACTACATTCTTGCCGTCTCCAGCCATACCGATGCGAAATTCGCGCTGGCGCGGGCCGTTGGTGACACGGAGAAAAACATTGGACAGTATCTGGGCAATCCGTAAGCAGTTTGTCGACCGGGCTGTAATTCATGGTCATGGAGCTAACTTTCGCGCCCCGCGAGGTTTGAAGCTATGAAGCGACGTATACCTGTTCTGATCCTGCTGGCTGCGGTGATCGCTGCCGGCGTTTATTACGCGCGCCTCACCAAGAAGTCCGGACCCGAGAACCACCTGACGCTCTCGGGCAATATCGAAGCGCACGAAAGCCTGGTGAGCTTCAAGGTCCAGGGACGCATCGTCGATCTGCCGGTCGAGGAAGGCCAATCGGTTGAACGAGGTGACTTGCTTGCCCGCCTGGATGATGCCGATTACCTGCAGAAGGTTCGGATCGACGAGGCCACGGTTCACGTGCGCGAATCCAATCTCGCGCTGACACTCGCTGGAACTCGCGAGCAGGAAGTAAAGGCATCGCTGCAAACCATGCTCGATGCACAAGCCGATCTACAGGAAAAGAAGCTCGACTATGACCGCGCTCAGCGCCTCTTCAGCAAAGATGAAGTCTCTGCCCAGGACCGCGACCTGGCCGATACCGCCCTGAAACGCGCGCAAGCAACGTTCCGGGCCGCTGAACAGCGTTATAACGAAGCCGTCGAGGGGAGCCGCAAAGAGGATATCGTGATCGCTCGCGCCAACCTCAGAGAGGCCCACGCCAATTTGGGTTTATCGCGAGTCAACCTGGACTACACAACCCTCGGCGCGCCCTCCAACGGTGTGATCACCGTGCGCCAGGCTGAACTCGGAGAGGTCGTCGTGCCTGGTACTCCGGTCGTCACTCTTGCCGACCTCGATCACATCTGGTTGCGCGCGTATATCACCGAAACCGATCTGGGCCGCATCCGCTGGGGCCAGGAAGCAACCGTCACCACGGATACCTATCTCGGCAAGCAGTACCGCGGACGCGTCTCATTCATTTCCTCAAGCGCCGAATTTACGCCCAAAAGCGTTCAGACCTACAAAGAACGCGTCACGCTCGTCTATCGCATCAAGATCGACATCGACAATCCCAATCACGAACTCAAACCTGGCATGCCTGCGGACGCTCACATCGATCTTGCCACAGCCAGCCCAACCGCGCGCCAGTAGGACATTGCGCCGCAGAAGTAATAACTAATGACCGAG
Source organism: uncultured Acidobacteriaceae bacterium (assembly GCA_963818865.1). GTDB lineage: Bacteria > Acidobacteriota > Terriglobia > Terriglobales > Acidobacteriaceae > Sulfotelmatobacter. The sequence continues at coordinate 1,191,568 of CAWFTQ010000003.1, read as the reverse complement.
CAACCTCAATCCGCAATTATCGCCGAAGGACTTACGAAGAGCTTTCCCAGCGTGCGCGCGGTGGATCACCTGAGCTTTGATGTGAGTTCTGGAGAAATCTTTGGCCTGGTAGGTCCTGACGGCGCCGGGAAGACGACAACCCTACGCATGCTCGCGGGCATCATGCCGCCCGATGAGGGGGCAGCCAGTGTCGCTGGCTTTAATGTTGTTCACGATCCCGAGAGTGCCAAGCACCATCTCAGCTACATGCCGCAGCACTTCGGGCTTTATGAAGATCTCACTATCGATGAAAACATCCGCTTCTACGCCGACCTGTTCGGAGTGAGAAAGGCTGAGCGCAAAGAGCGTTCCACCCAACTGTTACAGGCAGCCGGCATGAGAGAATTCCGCAAGCGTCTGGCCGGGAAGCTTTCCGGTGGCATGAAGCAAAAGCTAGGTCTGGTCTGCGCGCTCATTCATCGACCCAAGGTAATCCTGCTGGATGAGCCGACCACGGGCGTTGATCCCGTTTCGCGGCGCGACTTCTGGCGCATCCTTTATGAACTCGCCTCGGAGGGTGTGGCGATCCTCACCTCGACAGCTTACCTGGACGAAGCGGAGCGCTGTCACCGCGTCGCCTTACTCCATCAGGGTAAGCTGCTCTTCTGCGATACGCCTACAAATCTCAAGGCCAGGTTGGGCAAAGGCGTGTTGTCTGTCACCTCGTCTGATCCACGCAGATTGCGGGACCAACTCGAGCACGCGATCGGGATCTCCAGTCTGGTGCTGACCGGCGACGGTCTGCACGTTGTGGTTGACGATGCAGCCCGCCGCATCCCCGAATTCGAGGCCCGGTTGAACAGCGCGCAGGTTCCATTCGGCACCATTCAACAAGTCGTTCCCTCGATCGAGGATCTCTTTGTCGATGCGGTCAGCAGTGGAGCATCAATCCATGCCTGAGATCAACAATTCTGTCGTCATGGAGGATCTGGTCAAGCAGTTCGGCGATTTTGTCGCTGTCGATCGCATCAATCTCGAGATTCGCAAAGGCGAAGTGTTTGGTTTTCTTGGACCGAACGGTGCCGGCAAGTCCACCACCATCCGCATGCTCTGCGGCCTGCTGACTCCCACATCCGGACGCGCCCAAGTTGCCGGATATGACGTAGGCCGTGAACCCGAATCCGTGCGCCAGAATATTGGTTACATGTCGCAAAAGTTCTCTCTCTACAACGATCTCAAGGTGATCGAAAACATACGCTTGTTTGCTGGTCTCTATAGCGTGCCCGCAAACCAACTCAGAGAACGAATCGAATGGGTGTTGGAGATGGCGAACCTCAAAGGCCAGGAGAATTTAATTACCGCTACGCTTCCCGGCGGGTGGAAGCAACGTCTCGCCCTGGGCTGCGCGGTGTTGCACAAGCCGCCCGTCGTCTTTCTCGATGAGCCCACTTCCGGCGTCGACCCTATCTCGCGGCGCCAGTTCTGGGACCTTATTCACCACATGGCAGAGGAGGGCGTGACCGTCTTCGTAACCACGCATTACATGGAAGAGGCCGAATACTGCAACCGTCTCGCGCTCATCTTTCGCGGACAAATCGTCGCCCTGGGCACACCTTCCGAACTGAAGCAGAAATCGATGAAAGGCGAACTGTTCGTGGTCGAGTGCGAACCGCTGGGCAGCGCGCTGGAAGTTCTGCAGTCCGCGCCGGATGTGATCGACGCGGCGGTTTTCGGCAACGCTCTGCACCTGGTTGTACGGGATGCTACCGTTGCGATCCCGCAAGTTAAGAAGTATCTGTCGGATCGCAGCATCACGGTTGGCCGCGTCGAGAAGATACATCCCAGCCTGGAAGACGTTTTTGTTTCTCTTACAACTGTGAGCAGTTCGGGAAAGGAATGGAAAGCATGAGCTTCACTCGCTTTCTGGCCGTGGCCCGGAAAGAGGTCGTCCAGATCCTCCGCGACTCGCGCAGTCTGATCATTGTCGTGATCATGCCGGTGATTCTGGTGCTCCTGTTCGGTTACGGTGTCAATCTCGATCTCAAGGGCCTGCCCGTTTACGTGTACGACCGCGACGGCAGCCAGCAGAGCCAGGATCTGTTGAAGCGCTTCCAGGCCAGCGCGTATTTCGACGTTGTGCGGGTTGTGAACGATTATCCCGCGCTGGCCCGCTCGCTGGACGACGGCCACGCCAAAATAGGGATTGTTATCCCGTGGGATTTCTCTCAGCGTCTCCACGACGGCCGTCCTGCCCAGGTACAGGCGCTCGTCGATGGTAGCGATGACAATACCGCTAACGTTCTCATTGGCTACTCGCAAGCCGTTGTTCAAGGCTATTCGTCGGACATCCAACTCGAGTGGCTTCGCACCCGCGGCAAACCTGTCCAGCCTGCTCCTGTCAGTGTTGAAACGCGCACCTGGTACAACGAGGATCTGGAGAGCAGCGCCTTCATTGTTCCCGGCGTGCTTGCCCTGGTCATGTCGGTAATCGGAGCGTTCCTCACTTCGCTCACGATAGCGCGCGAATGGGAACGCGGCACCATGGAGCAATTAATTTCAACTCCGGTCACGCCTGCTGAAATCATGCTGGGAAAGCTGGTTCCCTATTTCATCATTGGAATGTTCGATGTCATCATCTGCGCCCTGATTGCCATCTACTGGTTCCAAGTTCCCTTCCGAGGTTCTTTTCTAACCTTGCTGATTAGCTCCGCCATGTTCATGGTGGTCGTGCTTTCGCTCGGATTCTTCATCTCCGTGATCGCTGGAAGTCAGCTCGCGGCGAGTCAGATCGCGCTGCTCATCACTTTCCTTCCAGCGTTTCTGCTGTCTGGATTTCTATATTCGATTGAGCAAATGCCCGTCGTGCTGCAGTGGGTCACTCGCATACTTCCGGCGCGCTACTACGTCTCGGTGTTGAAGAAGATCTTTCTCAAAGGGACGCCCACGGCTTTGCTCTACACCGACCTGGTTCCCCTGGCCGTATTCACACTCGTGCTGGCAGTACTCGCCACCCGCACATTCCACAAGAGGCTGGCGTAAGGAGACGATGAGCGATGCTGGCGCGCCTGAAACAGATGTTGATCAAAGAGTTCATCCAGGTCTTCCGCGACAAGCGCACCCGTTTCGTGCTGTTCGGCCCGCCAATTATCCAGATGCTGGTCTTTGGATACGCTGCCACCTTCGAGATTCATCACGTTCCAACCGTCGTGCTCGATCTCGACCACAGCCAGGAGAGCCGCGAACTGATCTCTCGTTTTACTTCGAGCCCATATTTCGACGTGCAACACCAACTCACGGACTACCGCCAGATCGGCGATCTCATCGACCAAGGAAAAGCTACCGTTGGTCTTGAGATCAATGCCGGTTTCGCCCAGAACCTGCGTAAAGGTCAGACTGCGCCGCTGCAAGTGATTGTCGACGCGACTAATTCGAACACCGCCCTGATCGCTTCGGGCTATGTCACGCAGATCGCAGGCGGCTTCTCCCAGGATTACCAGCAAGACCGCATCTACCGCATCTCACCGCAGATGATCGAGGAAATCCCCTCGGTGCAGCTCGAACAGCGGCCCTGGTACAACCCCGACCTAAGGAGCCGCTGGTTTTTCGTGCCCGGAATTATCGGCAGTCTCACTCTCGTGCTCGTGGTTACGCTGACGGCCTTTGCCGTGGTTCGCGAACGCGAGATCGGCACTCTCGAGCAGATCATGGTGACGCCCATACGCCCGGCCGAGTTTATCCTCGGCAAGACGCTGCCCTTCTTTCTGATCGGCCTGTTCGATGTTTCGCTAATTGGCACCGTAGGAACGCTCTGGTTCCAGGTTCCATTTCGTGGTCAGATTCTGGTGCTGCTCGCGGGCGCGATTCTTTTCTTGTTGTGCATGTTAGGTGTTGGCCTGTTGATCTCGACCGTCTCGTCTACCCAGCAACAAGCGATGGTGACCTCCTTCTTCTTCATTATGCCCGCCATCACCTTCTCCGGCTTCGGATTCCCCATCAGCACCATGCCGCGGTGGCTGCAATATCTCACCTACCTCAGCCCGTTACGCTATTTTCTGGTCGTGCTCCGCGGCACGTATCTGAAAGGTATTGGTATGGAGATCCTCTGGCCGCAGATGCTTGCTATGGCCGCCTTGGGAATCAGCCTGCTCACCATTGCTGTCATGCGCTTTCACAAAGCGCTCGACTAACTCCAACGCCAAGCGCTGGCGTCCGAATTTCTCTAACTTAAAGGTTTCGGCGCTGTAGCGGGCGACGAGGCCCGTACGCAGGCGTGTCGAAACACACGCGTAAAGAACTGGCACTTCTCCCCAACCCGCGAGTCACCAACCGACATGGATGGAGGGCTTCCGGTGACTGTTCCAGTCTGCACTGAGCCGATTCCATTAAACGTCGCACCACCAGATGTGAGTACCGTCACAGCCAGATGCATACCAGACAGTCATCCTAATTATGTAGGCTCCACGTAGATTTCGCATTTTCCTTGAATGCTGGATGACCCACCCGCCGATGTCTACTACACGGTCCATCACCTCTGCCACATGGTGCTGGCCCTGAAGCCGTTCGGCTGCATGCCGTCGTCCCAGTCGGACGGAGTGCAATCGGCGGTGGTCAGCCGTTTTCCCGAGATGATCTTCCTGCCCATCGAGACCGCCGGTGACCGCCAATTTCGTTTTGCACGTGAGTGATCCGATGAGCGGGAAGGCGGATAGGTCCAGCGTTAGGGGGCGCAAACAGCCATGAGCGACAACGGCATCGCCTACCTGGTCGGTCTGGATGTCGGCTCCACCACGGTGAAGGCGGTGGTGGTTGACGTGCGCAGGGACCGGATCGTGTGGCGGGATTATCAGCGCCATGAGACCCACCAGCTCGTGTGATTAAGTGGCTGTGGAAGCAGGCGAAGAACCGATTCCAAGGAGGGGCAAAAAGTTTCGAAGATTAGGAGCAGGGCATATAAGCAGACTCCTTGGCTAAGTTGGCTAAGAAGGGTGTTTCGACGTGCCCGGACAGTAATTGAAGTGAGGGTTCTCATAACATGAAAACCGTTCGGGTAATCACCATTGCGCGTGAATATGGCAGTGGGGGCGCTGCCATCGGGCAGGAGCTTGCCGCTGGCCTGGGCTGGAAGCTGCTGGATCGCGAACTAATCCTCGAACTTGCCCACCGCGCTCATGTGCAGCCTTCCGAGGTGTCACGGATCGAGAGCACCCACGCTCGTTCATTGCAAGGCTGCTCGAGGCGTTCTCAGAGGGAGCACACATCTCGACGGGCCACAATGGCTTGAGCCGCTGGCGCCCTCTCAGGAGCAGCAATGAACTACATCAACCTTGGCAAGACCGGCCTCAAGGTTTCCCGCATCTGTCTCGGCTGCATGAGCTATGGCGCACCTGCTACCGGTAAACTTAAACCCGGCAGCCATGCCTGGGCTCTGAGCGAAGAAGAGAGCGAACCCTTCTTTCGTCAGGCGCTTGATCTCGGAATCAACTTCTTTGACACGGCTAATGTTTATTCAGGCGGGGCCAGCGAGGAGGTGCTTGGGCGGTTCTTAAAGGCCAATATCCGCCGCGAAGCCGTCGTCATTGCCACCAAGCTCCATGGCGTCATGCGCGACGAACCCAACGGCCGGGGTCTTTCTCGCAAAGCTGTCTTTTACGAACTCGACCAGAGCCTGCGCCGGCTGCAAACCGACTATGTCGACCTCTACCAGATTCACCGCTGGGATTACGAAACACCGATCGAAGAAACTCTGGTGGCGCTGCACGATGTGGTGAAATCCGGCAAGGTGCGTTATATCGGCGCCTCGTCCATGCATGCGTGGCAATTCACCAAGGCTCTCTATCTCGCCGACCTTCACGGCTGGACCCGTTTCGTTTCCATGCAGAATCATTACAACCTGCTTTATCGCGAAGAGGAGCGCGAAATGATCCCTCTTTGCCAGTCTGAAGGTATCGGAGTCATTCCCTGGAGCCCTCTGGCGCGTGGCCGCCTGGCTCGTCCATGGCAAGGTGAACACACCAAACGCTACGAAACGGACCAGTTCGGGAAGAGCATGTACTCGCAGAGCGAAGAAGCTGACCGTAAAGTTGTGGACCGCCTGGGTCAGGTCGCGGAACAGCGTGGCGTTGCCCGCGCCCAGCTTGCTCTCGCCTGGATGCTCAGCAAGCCGGTCACCTCGCCCATTGTTGGCGCAACCAAGCCGCATCATCTTCAGGACGCCGTAGCAGCGCTCTCGCTCCGCCTGACGCCGGAAGAGGTTGCTTCTCTCGAGGAGCCGTATGCGCCGCACCCTGTCCTGGGCTTCAGTTGAATTCAGGCCCGAATTCGCCGGTGGAAGCAGAGGCAGAGGTAACAGCAGATGTCCATAGCTTATCGACTTGCTGGTCAGGCTCCCACCCGCTGGCTTCGAACGATTGTCGCAGCGTTTTTCGCGAGGCTAGCTTTCTCCAAGTCGTTGTCACGGGTAGAAGCGACGATGGCGGCATCGACGGATATCCTTTGCTCAAGGGACACCTAGGAGACATTCACAATGGCAAACGCAAAAGGAAAGATTCTGGTCACCGGATCATCCGGCCAAATCGGCTCGGAACTGGTGGTTGCGCTGCGGGCGCGCCATGGAACACAGAATGTAGTTGCATGTGACATCAAGCGTCTGGAAGCGGGTTCGGGACTCTTCGAGCTCGCCGATGTTACTGATCGCGAATCCTTGCAGGGTATTATCCGGAAGCACCGCATTGGGTCCATTTACCACCTCGTATCCATTCTCTCCGCTGCTGGAGAGAAAAATCCTGAGCTCGCCTGGCGTGTCAATATCGAGAGCCTCAGGAACGTGCTGGATCTTGCCCTACAGTACAAGATGGACAAGGTCTTTTGGCCGAGTTCGATCGCGGCATTCGGGCCGCATACGCCTCGAATCCACACGCACCAACTCACCGTCATGGACCCCAATACCATGTATGGCATCACTAAAGTGACGGGAGAGCTTCTCTGTAACTACTATTTCGTGAAATATGGGCTTGACGTGCGGTGTCTCCGGTATCCGGGCCTCATCAGTTGGAAAACGCCTCCCGGCGGCGGCACAACCGATTATGCCGTGGCCATTTTCCACGGCGCACTTCATCAGGGCCGTTACGAATGCTTTGTCTCCAGGAACACTGTCATTCCGATGATGTACATGCCCGATGCCATCCGCGCGGCCATTGAATTCATGGAAGCGCCGCGTCCGCGGCTGCGCACACACTTGGGATATAACCTCGCGGCAATGAGCTTCTCCGCCGGGGAGTTGGCAGCCGAAGTGAAGCGGCACGTGCCGGGTTTCGTATGTACGTACAAGCCGGATGAGCGTCAAGAAATCGCCGACTCCTGGCCGAAGAGTGTCGATGATACATGTTCCCGGAAAGACTGGGGCTGGAAGCCGGAATTCAATTTGCGCAAAACCGTCGAGGATATGCTGATAAATCTTCGCACTGTTCCCTGTCCGTCAAATCAAAATACCTAAAACGGCATCCCCGGCGAAAAAAGCCACAAAGTTATAGTATGAGGCTGGCAGTATGGACAGTGGAGAGATCCGATGGGTGAGATGATTCAGTTCAAGCGACCGGACGGAAAGACCTGTCCTGGCTATCTGGCCCCTACCAAAGCAGGATCAAGCGCGCCCGGCTTTGTCGTCATCCAGGAATGGTGGGGGCTCAACGATCAGATCAAGAAGACTGCTGATGGGCTCGCCGAAGCTGGCTATCGGGCGCTCGTGCCGGACTTTTACCGGGGCAAGGTCACCAAGGCCGCCGACGAAGCAAACCACCTGATGACGAACCTCAACTTCCCCGATGCCGCTGGTCAAGACATCCGTGGCGCCGTCCAGTACCTAAAAGAATCCTCGAAGAAGGTGGCCGTGGGCGGGTTCTGCATGGGTGGGGCTCTGACCATCTTGGCGGCACTGCGCGTGCCGGAGATGGACGCTGGTGCCTGCTTCTATGGCGTTCCACCCCTCGACGTCGCCGATTTGAAGAAAATCAAAATTCCCCTCATTTGCCACTTTGCGAACAAGGACGACTGGTGCACACCCGCCAAGGTGAATGACCTCGAGGCCGCGCTCAAGCAGTCGAAATCACAGTTTGAGATCTATCGCTACGAGGCGCACCACGCGTTCATGAACGACGCCCGCCCCGAGGTGTACGACCCAGCATGCGCTAAGACAGCGTGGGAGCGAACGCTCAAGTTTCTGAAGAAGGCGCTCACGTAACGGGTTGCCCGCCTCGCGTGCTAGAACATGGCGAGGGTTTCACCTAGAGAGTGGACATCCCGTCGCAATGCCACGCATAGCTTCATCGACTATGTTTTGAATTTGTGGCGGCAAGCCGGCACGGCCCAGACGCGGCGACAACCGGTCGCGATCGTGAAGTGGGTGGATGGCACCGTGGTCGATTACTGTTTGGCAGATCTCCGGCTCCAAATGAGCGCATCCGACCCGAATTGCAGTTCTCAGTTCAGGATAGCGACGATGCCTTCCACTGCCTGCAGAATTTCAACCTCTTTCGCAGCACTCGCCAGCCGGTTGATGTCGTCAAAAAGAGGCCTATCTTCGTCCAGCTTCTTTACGTAGCTCCGGATCGACTCATAGGCGGCTTCGCTCGCGGGCGAAGGCTTCACTGGATACCGGAAATCGAAGGCCTGTGCCGCCGCCATCAACTCGATGGCGATCACGTACCACGCATTGTCGATGATCTGCCGGGTCTTGATGGCAGTGGTCATCCCCATCGAGACGAAGTCTTCCTGATCGGCCGCGGCCGGGATGGACCCGGTCGCAGCGGGATGGCTTAGCACGCGATTCTCACAGACCAATGCTCCTGCGGTGTATTGTGACAGCATCAAGCCGGAGAACATGCCGGCACCCTTCGTCAGAAACGGAGGCAATCCCATCGAGAGATGTGGATTCATTAACCGGTTCAATCTGCGCTCCGAAAGCGCGGCCACCGTGGTTACAGACATGCCCAGCAGTTCCAGCGCAAAAGCCATCGGCGTGCCCTGGAAGTTCGCGCCGGTTAGAACAAGTTCTTCACCCGGAAAGAATGTGGGATTGTCTGCTGCGTGATTGAGTTCTATCTCCAGCATGTAACGAATCCACTTGAACGCGTCGCGAGCCGCGCCGATCACTTGCGGACTCGAACGCAACGAGTACGCATCCTGAACTTTTTTGCCGGGCAACTTCAGCAGTTCCGAGCCTTCGGTAAGCCTGCGGATGTTCTCGGCACACTCCTGTGCGCCGGGATACCCGCGCACGGAATGGATGCGAGGATCGTAGGCCTGCATGTTGGCGTTAAGAGCCTCGAGAGTCATGGCGAGTGCAACGTCCTGGGTCCTCAGCCATCGCTCGGCATCGTAAAGTTCGAGGCATCCCATCCCGCTGATGAAGTTTGAGCCATTGATCGCGGCGAGTCCGTCGCGTTCGCGGAAGACAATCGTTGGTATTCCGGCTTCCGCCATTCCTTCTTTTGCGGGCAGCCTCTTGCTCTTGTAAAAGACTTCACCTTCCCCCATGAGAGTGATCGCCATCTGTGCCATGGGAGAGAGATCGCCGCAGGCGCCAACCGATCCCTTCTGGCAAACGACCGGCGTCACACCGCGGTTGAGCATCTCGACCTATGTGCGGATGATCTCGAGCCGTATGCCCGAATGTCCCCAGCAATGTGTGTTGAGCCGCGAGAGCATGGCGGCGCGCACGTTCTCTTCACTGGCGGGTTCGCCGCACCCGGCGGCATGGGAATAGAGCAAATACTTCTGATACTGTTCGACCTGCTCGGGTGTGAGTACGACTTCTGAAAGTTCACCAATCCCCGTATTTACGCCATACATGACTTCGCGGGTGCGAATCTTGCGTTCGAGAAGGTCGCGGCACTTGTTGATGCGGTCGATCGCATCCGGGTGCAGGTCGATAGGTTGCCGGTCGCGGGCGATGGCGGCAACGTCCTCGATCGTCAGGGAATGTCCATCGAGCACGATGGCGCCGTCGCGATGCTTCGTTTTCAGGACTTCTTTTCTCAATGTGACAGTCATAACGTCCTCGTTCGTGCGTTATTTGTCTCGGCAAAATTTCTGCAACCAATTACCGGCTCGAGCAGGTCGGCTGCGCACATGCCGCCTCCACCGTCTCACTGTCGACCAATCCCGCGCAGCCATAAAGGACTGGAAGAATATCGCTGGGAGCATATTTGCGCCGCAGTTCCGCGACTCTCTCGGTCCCGCAGCGGTACGCGGGCAGGTACATCCGGCCGAGCAGCGGATGCCGTCCCCATGCGCCGGAGAGTTTGTCGGCACGCTCTTCAGTAACCAAAAAGTCACGGCGCAAAATAGTCGCCACTTCTGCCTGCGATACGCCGTCGCGCCAGGTGAGATACGATGCCTGGTTCTTGGCATCATCCTGCAAGAGTGCGAGCAGAACCCCGCTTGTAGGCGTTTTCGGGAAGGCTTTTGGTATCGATCAGCTCAGTCGACATGGAGATACTCTCAGGCCGAGTTAACCACTTCTGACCTAAACCGAGCTATGACGGCAATCACACCTTGTGGTGCGCCCCAGTCAAGGCCCCGCTGGTACGAAAGTGGTTGCCAAATGTCGAGACGAAGTCGAGAAGGTGACCCGCATCACTGACAGAGCGCGCAGCACGTTGGAAAATTATTTGTAATTGTCTGCGCCAGAACACTTCACCGCAGAAACAGACCGGAGGCGACACGGCCTTTAGAATCGGCCAAGCCAATGGTCCACCGATAGGAGAACGATATGAGCGAAGCCAACAAGGCCGTCGTCCGTCGTCTGTTTGACGAGTGTTTGAACCGGCATAATCCAGATCTCTACCCAGAACTGTATTCCGATGTTGTTTATCGGGCGCCCGCCATGGGGGAACTGCGGAACGAAGAGCATCGGCACTTTTTACTCTCTCTTTTCGCTGGATTTCCCGACGCCCAATGGGCCATTGAAGATCAGATCGCCGAAGAAGACAGAGTCGTCAGTCGCTGGAGGTTTACCGGAACGCATATTGGGACGTTTATGGGAATCGGTGCGACAGGCAGGCAAGTACACATCACGGGCATATGCATTGACCGGATTGCCGACGGAAAAATTGTGGAGGAATGGGAGGAGGGGGACACACTCGGCATGATGCAGCAGTTAGCCTTGCTTCCGGCGGAGGCGAGCCTCGCGGCATCTTCCTCCAGCGCAAGCGCCGTTGCGACAGAATGGGACTCTTCCGCCCGGATTTGAAGAGAACGGCGTTCCTTAACCCCGCCGACTTTCTCTAATGAACCGGTGCCGTCGCTAACCGCTTCGGGCCAGCCTCGAGGATGTGCTCGGGGCATTCGGCCATCATCAGCTTGAAATTTTCGATGAAGCGGGCCGCCAGCGCGTCGTACTTACGGAAATACTCTTCCCGGCTCGGCCAGGTATTTGCTGGATCGAGAATCTGAGACGGTACTCCCTCACATTGAACGGGCACGTCGAACCCAAATATCGGATCCTTCTTGTACTCCATTTTGAGCAGAGAACCGCTGAGCGCGGCATTGAGCAAGGCGCGCGTGTGATGAATGCTGATGCGCTTGCCAATGCCGAACGGGCCGCCGGTCCAGCCGGTGTTGACAAGCCACACGTTGGCGCCGTGCTTTTGTATCTTCTTTTTCAGCAACTCCGCATAAGCCAGCGGATGGTGCACCATGAACGGCCCGCCAAAACAGGTGCTAAACGTGATTTCCGGTTCTGTGCCGAGTCCGATTTCGGTGCCGGCAATCTTGCTGGTGTAGCCGGAAATGAAGTGATAGATGGCCTGATCGGGATTTAACCTCGAGATCGGGGGCATTACTCCCGAAGCGTCGCAGGTTAGGAAGATGACATTCTTCGGATGTCCTGCGCGCTTTTCCGGCATGCAATTCTCGATGTAAGAGAGCGGGTACGCGGCCCGCGTATTTTCCGTTACAGTGTAGTCGTTTAGATCGAGCCGTCTCGAGACGGGGTCGAATGTGACGTTCTCCAGGACCGTGCCAAATCGCCGCGTGCAGGCATAGATCTGCGGCTCGGCCTCCGCAGAGAGGCGAATCACCTTCGCATAGCAGCCATCTTCGAAATTGAACACGCCGTTGTCGCTCCAGCCATGCTCGTCATCTCCGATGAGGCGGCGCTTGGGGTCGGCCGAAAGCGTGGTCTTTCCGGTGCCCGACAGGCCGAAGAAAATGGCCACGTCGCCCTCGGCGCCCACGTTCGCCGAGCAGTGCATCGAGAGAATGCCTTGCAGCGGCAACAGAAAATTCAGCACGGTAAAGATGGTCTTCTTGATCTCGCCCGCGTAACTGGTGCCTCCAATAATGGCCAGCCTTTCACGGAAGTTCAGGACGATGAATGTTTCCGAGCGCGTGCCGTCAACCATGGGCGAGGCCAGGAACGAAGGTGCGGCAATCACCGTGAACTCCGGAATGTGGCGCTGGAGCGCGTCATGGCTGCGGATTTTCAGAAACATCGTCCGCGCAAACAGGCTGTGCCAGGCCTTTTGAGTAATGATGCGGACCGGTAAGCTGTGCTCGGGGTCGGCGCCCGCGAAGCAGTCCTGCACAAATACATCGCGGCCTTGTAGATAACCCTGAAGACGCGTAAAAAGCGCGCTGAAGGCTTCGCTGGTGAAAGGCCGATTGTATTGGCCCCACCAGATTTTCTCTTCGGTCGATTGTTCGCGAACGACAAACTTGTCAGCTGCAGCCCGGGCTGTATGTTTACCGGTCGAAACCACCAGCGGTCCGAGGTGCGACAGGCTTGCCTCTGAGCGAAAAATACTTTCCTCATAAAGGGCAGGTGTGGGCAAATTCCAGTAGACGCGCCGCAGGTTCACGAGTCCGTGATTTTCGAGGCCATAACTTGAGGCGAGCTTCCCGGCCTCTTTTACCGCGGGAGATTGAACGTCGAGATAGATGTTCATACCCACTCCCTCACCAGTTTGCGGTCGCCAAGATAGAGTTCGTTTGCGGAATTCGTATCGAGTGCCCACTTGATGCGATCCATACCTTCGGCGATGTCACGGATCGCCCCACAGTAGCTGAGCCGTAGGTGCCCTTCGAATCCAAATTCTTTTCCCGGCACCGTGACGACGCGCACTTTGTCGAGCAGGAAATTGGAGAGCTTTTGCGAGTCCTTCATATAAGCGCTGAAATCGGGGAAACAATAGAACGTGCCTTCCGGCTGATAAACCTTCACTCCATCGAAGGCCCGCAGGCGGTCCATCATGACGTTGCGGTTGTTTTCGAGCATTACGCGCAGGCTGTCCACGGACGACTGCACTCCGTTAAGCGCGCCCACGGCAGCCCATTGCGCCGGCGCAGAAGGTCCCGAGGTTTGCTGCGACTGAATGGTCGCCATGGCTTCGATCAACGGCTTACTGGCGACGGCCCAGCCGATGCGGAATCCCGTCATGGCGTACATCTTCGAGACTCCGTTGATGACAATCAGCTTCGATTCTTCAATCGGCTGCTTGGCGAATTCATAACAGATCGGTGCAGTCTTGCCGTCGAAGACTAGCCGGTTGTAAATGTCGTCCATGATGAGATAGAGGCCTTTTTTCTCGCAGAACTCAACCATTTCTTGTACAAAGTCTTTCGAGTACATCGCGCCCGAGGGGTTATTGGGGCTGTTCAGAATGATGGCCTTGGTGTAAGAGCTGACCACCTCCACGATTTCTTTTATGGTTGGAAAGAAGGTTCCATCTTCGGCCGTGACCGGCACCGGAACTCCGCCCGCCAGTTTGACCATCTCCGGATAGCTCACCCAGTAAGGTGCCGGGAAAATCACTTCTTCCTTGGGATCGAGGATGGCGTGCAGCAGCACCATCAGTGCCTGCTTCGCGCCGCCCGATGCGATTACGTTGTCCGCCGAGACAAGTTTCTTGTAATGCTCTTCGGTGTAGCGGATGATCGCCTTCTTCAGTGCGGGAATTCCGTCAGGAGCGGTGTAGCGGATTTCTCCCGTGTTCAGCACGGCCGCACAGTTGATCACGGCATCGACCGGGCACTTGCTTTTCGGCTCGCCACCTCCCAGGTGAATGACCGGCTCGCCTTTTTCGCGAAGCAGGGCGGCCGTTTCATTCAACTTGAGGGTTGCCGACTCCTTTATAGACCGGGCTAGCTGACTGAGACTCATGGGGCCACCTTCCCTTTCCGCAGACTCCGATCGGGAGTCGCATCCCAGCACTTAGACAAACGCCGAATTCTCCGAAATCCGGAAACTGAGGGGTCGCGGGGCGCCCCCCGGTTGGTGAAAACAGACTCACGCTGTTCTTGCTTCGATATTGGTCACAAGTTCTTGCCGCACAAACATCGCCGACGCTCGTTGCGCATCCGAGAGGAAAGGCGACGAATTCACGGCTGCATCGACACTCATTTCCACCAGACGTCCCAGTGCCTGAAGAACCTTTTCCCAGAGATACCCCGCCAATACCGGGAACACGGAGCAGGCAAGTAGCGACAGCGATAGCGAAAAACCCGAATGTCGCGCCCAACCCCATTGGCCCGCGAGGCTCGATGCAACCACGAGCACACCACCCAAGACGAGGCCGGTTAACTTCGCCTTTTCAGCGAAATCTGCAATTGTGCGAGCCACTTGATAAGCCTGCCGGTACCGTTCCATAGCTGCTGTGCTTCCACTTGACTCCGCTGAGAACGGAAGGATCGTTGCGGTGCTCATGTGAACCTCCTTCCAAGGAACAATAGTGGTCCCTTCAAAAGTTACTTCAGGATGACCGGCATTTCTGTGACGCCTGCACGTCTCTGTTGTGAGCCCTGCGGTTGCCGGTGGACGTATTCAGTTTGTCAAACGGATTTGGCCACTCGAAGCAGCCGTATCGCGTGCTGGAGGTGGTCCACAAGCTCGGGATCGGCAGTACAATCGCGAGACTGCAGCCCATCGCTGTGCAAAGGATAGCGTTGCAAGGGGGTAATCGCTTTGCTTGATCCAAAGCTGAGACAGAGGGTCGTACTTGTAACAGGAACGAATAATTCTCATGGAATTGGCGCTGCACGCCTTCGCTGTCCAAGGTGCAAAGATCTTTCTCCACTACTTCCGATGGACTCCCCAAATAGACCTTGAACCCACGCTCCTCCAGTATCTGAAACAGCGGGATCCAAATAAACCCCAGACGACCCGAATGCAAATTCTTTCATATTGACGCGAACAGAGAACGGTCGCACAATAGCAGCCGGTTTGGGGGGAGGGGTAAGGTTCCGGACGATCACGTCGTTTTCAAAGCCAAAAAGCAAATTCCGGTTTAAGTCCTACACTCCAGTTACTGGCGTTAACCGTACGACATTGAGGAGTAGTTACCCATGCTATGCCGTCGCAGGAATCGCTTTGTCTACCGCAGTTTTGCGATGATCGCGCAGATTTTAGTCAGCAGCCTTCTGGCTGCCGCGCAGGTTTCAGTGACCACCTATCACTACGACAGCTACCGCACGGGCTGGAACTCCCAGGAAACGGTGCTCACTCCGGCCGCCGTCCATAGCTCGTCATTCGGAGTTCTGAACACGATTACGCTTGACGACCAGGCCGACGCGCAGCCTCTGGTGGTGCCCAACGTGAATATAACAGCCGGCACCCACCAGGGAGTTCACACGGTTGTGTACGAGGTCACGCAGAATAACTCTATTTACGCCATCGATACTACGAGCGGCACGGTGCTTTTGAGTCCGAATTTAGGGCCGCCCGTGGTTCATCCACTCAACTGCGGCAAGAATACCCCGGACGTGGGTATCAACTCGACCCCTGTCATCGACCTGAGCAGCAATACTTTGTACGCGGTTAGCTATACTCAGCAATCCACGGGCCCCGCGTATTTTGTTCACGCGCTCGATCTGGGCAGTCTGACCGACAAAGTAGCGCCTCAACTGGTAACCGGTTCCCACACGCTCACGAACGGAACTACGTTCACGTTCAACGCCACCTATCAGCGGCAGCGGCCCGCTCTGCTGTTGGCGAATGGTAACGTGTACGCCGCCTTCGGCAGCTTCTGCGACCTCGCGGGGAATCTATCACGCGGCTGGGTTCTGGGATGGCAGACGGGAACCTTGGCACCTCTGGCCGGAAACCAGCTGCTGGACACCCAAGCCAGCGATACCGACGACGTTTTTCTTTCCTCGGTCTGGATGTCGGGTTACGGCCCGGCAGCCGACGACTCCGGCAATGTCCTGTTCGTCACCGGAAATTCCGATAAGTCGGGAAACACCTATGACGGCGTTACCGATATTCAGGAGAGCGTAGTCCAAGTGTCTTCGGATTTGACCACGGTGCTGGATTTATTTACGCCCGACGATGTGGGAGACCTGGACGAACACGATCTCGATTTCGGATCGGGAGGAGTGATGGTTCTTCCCGACCAGCCGGGTTCGATTCCGCATCTCGCAGTGGCCGCGGGCAAAGTGGGATCCATGTTCTTCATGAACGAAGACGACCTCGGCGGATACTCGACGGATAGCAACAATGTGCTGGGGACTTATACCATCGGTGACTGCTGGTGTGGGCCGGCCTATTTCGTCGATCCCAAGGATGGCGTGGCCCGGGTGGTGAGCAGTGGCGGAAGCACGGTCAGGGTCTGGAAAGTGCTGACTTCGCCGACTCCATCGCTGACGGAAGTGACCAGCGCCCCGCTGAAATCGGCGGGGTCTGGCTTCTTCACGAGCGTGTCTTCGAACGGCAGCAGCAACGCGATCATCTGGGCGCTGTCGCGGCCTAGCCCGACACAGTCGACGGTTTCGCTCTACGCCTTCGATCCCGACCTGGGAGGGACCACCATGAAACAACTTTTCGAGGGAACTGCCGGTACTTGGCCAACCGATGGATCGAACACCAATCTGGTTCCGGCGGTCGCCAACGGCAAAGTGTTCGTGGCTTCGTATAAGGAATTAGTGATCCTGGGATTGAAGCCGAAGGGGGACGCGGCGACGAAATAGGGCCGCGTCAGGAGTACGGAGACAACGACCATGAGCGGACAGCACAACTGGAGGACTCCTTTGAATCTCGCAAGCAGATCCCTGCTCCTATCCGTCGTCGCGGCCACTGCCTTATACGCGGAGCAGCCTGCGCACAAGCAAGGCATCATCCAGCACGTCATCATTCTGGTTCAGGAAAACCGCAGTACAGATAATCTTTTCGGGAGCGACCCACGTTTTCTGCCTGGGGTCAACATCGCCACCACCGGCAAGTACGAAGGGCAACCTAATGTCCCGCTCACAGCCCAGCCCATCATCACCTGCTACGGCCTCGGCCATAAGCATTCCGACTTTACGTCCATGTACGACAAGGGAGCCATGGATGGCGCCTACAAGACTCAAGTAGTTCTCCCTCCAAACTGCACCGCTCCTACCAACCCGATGTACTCCTACGCCGATAACAGCAGCACCAGCTACCCTGCTAACGAAGTTCAGCCCTATTTCGATATCGCCAAGCAATTCGGCTTCGCCAACTACATGTTCCAAACCAATCAGGGGCCGAGTTTCCCGGCGCACCAATTTATTTTCGCTGGCAGCTCTGCTCCGGTGTACAACGACGGCGAAAGCACTCCCTACTACGAGTGGTTCGCGGCCGAGAACACGCCGCTCGACTCACCTGCCGGCTGCTTCGGCGCGGTCACGAACATCGCCGACGAGCTGGGCCCTGGCCAAACCAAAGAATCGCCGGGATGGACAAATCCGAACCTGATTGGGGCCACGCCGGGCTATCCCTGCTTCAACCACCCAACCATCGCGAACGTGCTTGATCCGGCGGGTATTAGCTGGCGCTATTACACCGACGACCACACCGACTACTGGACGGCACCCAATTCATTCCAGACCATCTGCAACTCCACCGTTGCCGGAGATGGTTGTGTGGCGACGCCGGAGAATCCCGATTGGAACTACGTGATCGACGAAAGCACCGCAAACAATCCGCCCAACCCCGCGCAGATTCTCGAAGACATCGAGAACTGCAATCTGGCGCAGGTTAGTTGGGTCATTCCCAACGGCGCCTGGTCGGATCACGGGGGGAATGCCGATGCGCAGAATCCCGCGCCGGCGCTGGGCCCATCATGGGTGGGCAGCATAATAAATGCCATCGGCCAGGGCATGGCAGGGAGCACCTGCAATCCGCTGAACGGCCCGGTGTACTGGAGCAATACCGTCATCCTCGTGACGTGGGACGACTGGGGCGGCCTCTACGATCACGTTGCGCCTCCCAGCATGGGCTATATCAATACCGGAGGCATTGGCTCGCAATATCTGTACGGATTCCGGGTGCCGCTGCTGGTAGTTTCCGCTTATTCACCCCGGCCCGGCTACATTTCCGGCGCCGCCGCTAACAACAGCGTCACCACCTGCCCAATGAGCCCGACCTCGCGTTACTGCCACGATTTCGGCAGCACCCTCAATTTCATCGAATACATCTTCGGCAGCGGCGGCAAATCGCTAGGCGAAATCTATCCCGCCTATCACTACGCCGATTATTACGCTCTCGACGGCCCCAACAACTCCACCTGCAGCCCGACCATCTGCCCCTACGGCCTTTCGGATTTTTTCAACTTCAACCTGCCACCAGCCGTGTTCACGCCCATCTCCACGCCGTATGATGCACAATTTTTCATCAACTATACAGGCGAGCCAGAACCGCCTGACGACTATTAGAGCGTTTACGGAGTCGTCCGTTGCCGCTCCCCACGCAACGCTCTGTCTCGTGCGAGTCCGTCAGGCATCAATGCAAATTGAAAGCCTCGGTTAGCGATGTTACTTTCATGGCCCCGCGAATTTGCTCGGGCGTCGCCGAGGACTTGAGACGAATTATCACTGCTTCCCCCGGAAGCAGATCAAAATAATTATCGGAGCTTTGTACATCAAGGTCACCGAAGGATAGATATACGCTGCGGGCGAGCTTTTGCGACTGTAAAGTAATCGTGAAATCTCCTCCGGATTGATTGAAGGTGGTTTCGATCTTGGGAGCAACCGGAAGGTCGAGGTCGTGAGTTACATCGAAGAAGATGAGATTCCGGGAGACTTTCTTCCCGGCCACTTCCAGATCAAACACCAGAAAGGTGCGGTGAGGGTCGCCTTTCGCAGAGAGTGCGGCTTTATCGACGGTAAAATAAATTGCGCTCGATTGCGCGGGAACTTGAACTTCCTTGGTTTGCTCAAGCAAAGAGTTTCCGGAGAAATCAAGCAGGCGCATGTGGATCGTCCCTGAAAGTGGCTGAAGCTTGTCCGACACAACGTAAACATCTACTTTGTCGTCGTGCAAAAAAGGTGAGATCAGCACATCGTCATAGAAGCGGCGGGCGTAGTAGTGCAGAGCCTTCCAGCGACCGTAGTAATCGATGCTGGCCCAGGAAGCTACCGGCCAGCAGTCATTCAATTGCCAATACAACGAACCCATGGTGCGCGGACGTTGCCGGCGTAAGTGCTCGGCCCCGATCTTGATGATCTCTGCCTGTTGCACCTGGCTCAAATAAACATAGGACGCGAAGTCCTTCGGCTGGCGGTACTCGCGCAGCATATAAGTTAGGATGCGTTCATTGCCGCCTTTGTTTTTCTGGTGCGCCTGCATGACGGTGGAGCGAATGTCGAAGTCCTCGGGCTTGGCAAACGTTTCGATGGTGCGCATCTCCGGGAAGGATTGGAATCCGTATTCCGTCATGAAGCGGGGGAATTGCAGGGTGTAATCTGACGCAGGCGCTTGCGCATGCCAAACCTGCCAGTAGTGCATATCGCCGTTGTGCTGATTGTCCGGAATTTCCTCGAAGTTGGCGCTGGGAGAACTAGGCCAGTAGGGGACGGGGTCGGCATATTGCGTGACCGCGCTTTTTAGAATGTCGGCGAACATGATCACGTAATCCTGCCAGACGCGGTCGCGGGTGTCGGGAGAGATCGATGCTTTGAATTCCTGGCGATCGCCCCAGTGCCACCAGCCGGTTTCAACTTCATTATTGCCGCACCAGATGACGATGCTAGGATGGTCGCGCAGGCGCTTGATCTGGTCGATAGCCTCTTGCCGGACATTCTCTTGAAAGGCAACGTCGCCGGGAATCATGTCTCCCCCAAACATGAATTCCTGCCAGACCATAATGCCGAGCTCATCGCAAATATCGTAAAAATCGTCGGACTCGTAGTAGCCGCCGCCCCATTCGCGGACCATATTCATGTGCGCATCGCGGGCAGCCTGAAGAATGTTTCGGTGAATTTCGGGAGTGACGCGGTTGGGAAAGCTGTCGAAGGGAATGACGTCGGCGCCCTTACCGAATACCGAAATTCCATTCACCACGAACTCGAAGCTTTTTCCCCATTGATCGGGAACACGGCGAAGTTCTACAGAACGCAGTCCGGTTTTCGTCTCGGCGTGAGCTGCGGCCTCGCGGCCGATACGGATCGAAGCGGAAAACCGGTAGCGGCTCTGCGCCCCGTACCCCACCGGATACCAGAGCTTCGGCGCGGCGATGCGCAGCGGAAACGAAATGTGATTGATGCCGGCGTTGAGTTGCAGGGTTTGAGTTCCGTCGGAAGTTTGCGGTCCGGAGATTTCATCGTGAGCCAACGTAAGCGTGGCCATCGTCGCCTTGCCCGCGTCGATATCAATCTCCGCCGTAACGTTGGCAAGGTCAGCAGTAATGCTGTGTTGATGAATGTGAAAGTTATCGATGCGCAGCGCATCCCATGTTTCAAGACGTATCGGCTGCCAAATGCCTTCGGTCATGAAGCGCGGTCCCCAATCCCAGCCGTAGTTATATGGAGCTTTGCGGGTGTAAGGAGCGGTAGCGATGTTCTCTTCGTTTCCATAATTGTGGGTTGAGATGGAAGGCAAAATGTAGGGTAGCGTTTTGACGTAGGGAATCATCTTCTCGACCGCAGAATGGAAAACGATCCGGAGAGCGTTCGGCCCAGGCTTCAGCAGCGTCTTTGCCGGTACCCGCCAGCGGCGGAACATATTGTCCGCCTGCAGAATCGCCTGATCATTCAGATAAACATCGGCAAAAGTGTCCAGCCCGTCAAACACCAGGTCGAGATGGTCGTGCGCGAGTGCGGCCGCATCCATTCGGAATGTAGTTCGATACTCCCAGTCCGCGAGGCCGATCCACTGCAGATGAAATTCATTATCCCGATCGAAGGGGTCAGGAATGAGCTTGCTGTTCAGGAGGTCGGTTTGAACCACTCCCGGAACCTGCGCGGGATGCCATTCCTTCACGTCAGACCTGTCGACATTGGCTACGGCTCGGAACTGCCAGCCGGAATCTATGCTTCGCACGCTAGGCTCGGCGGCTTGCAATGGTGCTGCGGCGAGAGAGCAGAATAGAAGACAGCTGAAAAATGGAAATGCGACAGAAGAAAGACTGCGAAGGAATCCGAACTGCGACAGTTTCATAGGGTGCTCCTAATCCGGGTGTGGCGACTGGCGCTGATACTGTGTTGTCGAATGAAGATAACATTTTATTCAAACAGCTAGAATGCTGCCTACCGAAGGCAGGTGACCACCCATGAAAGAAACTCGGCGATGGCGGATCGCCTTCCTGCTCGCTTTCGGCGTTTTGGTCAACTTCTTCGACCGGATCAACTTGTCGGTCTCTCGCGACGCGCTCCATGACTCGTTCGGCTTATCGTTGGTCGCCTTTGGATATCTCTCCAGCGCCTTCAGTTGGACTTACGCCTTAATGCAAATGCCCGCCGGAGTGTTGCTCGACCGCTGGGGAGTGCGCCGGGTGGGGCGTCTGAGCGCGCTTCTGTGGAGCGTTGCCTCCTTCGCTGCGGCTGTGGCCCCCGCTCTCAGTTGGTTCTTCGGAGCGCGTCTCCTCCTGGGAGTCAGCGAATCTCCCACGTTCCCCGCCAATGCCAAGGCCTTGGGCTACTGGTTTACGCGAGAGGAAAGAGGTCTGGCAACGGCGATCACCGATGCGGCAGCGAAATTCTCCACCGCCATCGGAGTTCCGTTGATCGGCCTGCTGCTCCTGTATTTTGGATGGCGCTGGAGTTTCGCCGCCACCGGCTTCATCAGCTTTCTTTATTTTCTTTTGTTTTACTTCGTGTACCGCAATCCCAGCGAGGACAAGAAACTTTCCGCTCAGGAGTTGGAATTTGTCCTGCGTGGCGGGGCTCAACCCGAAGATCGAGTGCGAGCACAAAGCGGCAGTTCGCTCGGTTACCTCTTAACCCAGCGCAAGGTCTACGGACTTGCCCTGGGATGGGGAGCTTATAACTACACTTTTTTTCTGCTTCTAACCTGGCTGCCCAGCTATCTTTCCGTTTCACTTCACGTGGACTTGTTCCATTCAATCTTCTACACCAGCGTCCCTTGGTTGTTTGCAACTGTCACGGATCTTCTGGTTGGGGGATGGCTGGTGGACTCCCTGATCAAGCATGGTTACGACGCGCACCGGGTTCGTCAGACGACCGTGGTGGCCGGAATGGCCTTCGGTCTCGCGATCTTCGGGGCGGCTCGGGCTCACACTGCCGCCGCAGCGCTGGTTTGGATCAGCCTCGCGCTCGGCGGGTTAGCCGCCGCCGCCCCCGTGGCGTGGACCATTCCCTCTTTGATCGCGCCGCGGGAGAGCGTCGGCACCCTCGCCGGCGCGGTGAACCTTTGTGGCCAAATAGCCGCGATCACCGCGCCCATCGCCACGGGATATATCGTCTCCGCATCGCACTCCTTCGCCGCCGCTTTCGTAACCGCCACGGTAATTTTGTTGATGGGTATTGCGGGGTATATTTTCCTGCTGGGACGGATCGAGCCGATTCCGGAGCCATGATTCGAACGGAGCCACGATTCGAACGGAGAATGATTCGAACGCCTGGGTATCAAGACCTGTGAGAAGAAATCGCCCCGAATGGTGTAGGTTAGACGTATGTCGCCGAAACCGCGCTCGCGCCCACCCAGATGGTATGCGATCCCGGTGCGGGTTTTCCTGGTGACGTTCATCGGCACTCTGATTTCGTTCGCCGTTATCCTGTTTTTCGGAATCCTTGGAACAGTAGCCGTCTCAGCGATGCGTGGAATCCATCCTGACATGACCATCGCCTATCGCCAGATCGCTTTGCCCGCCGCCCTCGTCGCCGGAAGCATTATTTTCGTCCTCGCATTGACCATGGAAATCCGCCACTACCGCCAATCAAAAACCTTGGCGGACATCGAGAGGGTCAGCTAATGGCCGATGTTTCGCCGCCGCGCATTGCCATTCCGATGCCCCATTCCAGCGATTCCGAATATGCGGAGCGCGCGATTCCTCAATACGAATACGCCGTTAAGCTTGCCGGAGGCGACCCCGTGCGCATTCCGCTCGACCTCACGGCAGCTGGAGCAATGAAAATCGTCGAGCGCTGCGACGCAGTGCTGCTGCCCGGCAGCAAAGCCGACGTCGATCCCGCCAAGTTCGGCGCGATACGCTCGTCGCACACCGCCGTTGCCGATTCTCGCCGTGACTCCGTCGACGAACTTCTACTGCAGGACGCCTACAACCTGCGTAAGCCCATCCTCGGCATCTGCTACGGACTGCAGAGCCTCAACGTTTACCACCACGGATCGCTTGTCCAACACATTCCGGATTTCCTGCCGGAAGACTTGCGTACCCGCGTCAATCACGAAGCCGGGAAAAAAATCGCGGTTGCCCATGAAATTGAAATTGAGAAAGGTTCAAAGCTGGCGGAAATAATCGACGGGAACGGCCGGGAAGGACCCGGCTTCAGCCGTGCCGCCGCGAATTCAAGAGGAGAGAGGGCTTTAGCCCCTGAGGCACTCGTTATCCCTGTGAACTCATCGCATCACCAATCGGCTGACGCCCTCGGAAACGGCCTGCGCATTTCGGCCCGCTGCCTCGAGGACGGCATCATCGAAGCCTTGGAAGGAACCGCTCCCGATCACTTCGTCCTCGCCGTGCAATGGCATCCCGAGCGCTCCGTGGATGAAGACGCACCCTCGCGCGCCATTTTTCACGCGCTGATCGAAGCGGCAATGCGGCACAAGTCAGATGCGATTTGAACGCCTGCGGTAAAGCTATTTCGTCCTCTTCTTGCTTGGTTTTTTCGGATTTCCCCGCTTCTCCAGCAGCACCACCACGTGCGCAACCGCGGCATTTTCCAGATTAAGTCCCTCCGGCGTCTTCGCCTTCAACCCAACGCAATCAGGCTGCACACCTAGCAACTGCCCCACGTGCGCCCGAATCGCCGCCGCGTGCGGTCCAATCTTCGGAGCAGCCAGAATCAGGCTGGCGTCCATGTTCGCCACGCCGTATCCTGCGTCGTGTACGCGTTTCAGCGCTTCGCGCAGAAAGACGACTGAATCCGCGCCCTTCCACTGCGGATCAGACGGCGGAAACAGCGCTCCTATATCGGGTGCGGCCATGGCACCGAGCAGTGCGTCCGTAATGGCGTGCAGCAGCACGTCGCCATCGGAATGCCCGCCCAGTCCCTTATCATGCTTGAGAGTGATTCCGCCAATCTTCAGCGGAATCCCCGCACGAAATTCATGCGAATCAAACCCGTACCCGATTCTCATGCGGAAACCTTGGCCGCGGATTCACGCGGATTTTCACGGATTCTCTTTCTTTCATTGTCAAACAATAAACGCCGGAACTGGGGACGCAAGCCGAAGTTGAGCAGCAGGCCCACCTCGACTTCCGTTGCGCGCAGATAGTGCAGCAATTGGGCCTCGTGCGCTGATTCAAGAGTTCGCGCAGCTTTCAGCTCGAGAAGAACGACGTCTTCAACGATCAGGTCCGCGTAGTATTGGCCTACCTTTCGCCCGCGGAACCATACGGGCACTGGAACTTCCCGGGCGGCTCTGAGTCCTGATTCTTGCAAAGCCACAACAAGCGCCTCCGCATAGGTCGATTCAAGAAATCCGTGCCCGAGCTCGTTATAAACGTCGTAGAAGACACCAATGATCTTCTCAGTCAGTTCGGAATGCTTCAGGCGGGTCGTTTGCGCATCCATCAGAAGCAAGTCTACGCGGCAGGGGTGCTCTTGATCCGTGAAAATCCGTGAAAATCCGTGGCTCATTTCCCTAAGTAGAACTCCGCTAGCTCCATATCCGCTGGCGCTGTGATTTTTATATTCTGCGCCGAGCCCATCACCACCGCCACTTCATGCCCGGATCGCTCTACCAGCGACGATTCGTCCGTCCCGAGAAATCCATCCGCCGTAGCCTCATCGAAAGCTTTCTTAATGACGCCGTAGCGAAATCCTTGCGGGGTTTGCGCCATCACAATACCCGCCCGCGGAATCGTCGCTTTTATCAGAGCGCCCTCGGCTGTCCGCTCGACTTGCTTCACCGTATCGACGGCCGGCAGCCCGGCAATCGCCGCGCCGTATTTCTGCGCCGCTTCAATCACTTCCTCAATGATTTCGGTGGTCACAAATGGCCGCACCGCATCATGCACCAGAACGATATCATCCGCTGCCGCTGCCACCGCGTTAAGCGCGCTTTCCACCGATTGCTGCCGGTGCTCGCCGCCCACTACAAACTCGACTTTCTTCTTCAGGATGTCGCGGGCCTGTTTTTCCAGGCGGGCGCGAAATCCCGCAATCTCGTTGTCTCGCAATGCGATCCAAATCTCGCTCACCGCCTCTACGGCGGCAAACTTTCGGAGCGTATGGATGAGAATTGGCGTTCCACCCAGCTCGGTGAACTGCTTCGAGGGAGTCTTGGGCTTGCCCTTGTCGCCTGGCGGTACCGGCGCCATGCGGGTTCCAAGCCCCGCAGCTGGAATTATGACAACTACCTTCATCGCGGGCTGTAAGTATACGAGTGCCGACTGCAAGAGTTCAAATGTGTCAAGCAATCTCCAGAGCGGCGCCCATGGCCAAGTGACTGCGACGCAAAGTTACCGGGCCTTCTTATCTACACGAAATACAGTAGACCGCTAAAGCTTTAATCCCCGGCCTACGAACTTCTTGCACGGCAAATTCCGGGAAGCCGGCGATTTCCATTGCGTCGCTTCTTGGCAAGCCGCGGTCATTTATGGAGTTAGCTGCTTTGCCAGAAAAAACTCAAAGCTGGCACGAGACTTGCACTTCACCAATAATGCCGCTAGCTGATAGTGGCGAGCTAAAGCAACCCCGTAGCCCGGAGCTGGCACCAACAGATCATGAAAATGATGAACAACCGCGTCTGGATGGGGATGGCAGTCGGCACCGTCATCATCTCAGTTCTGGTATTCTGCCTGGCCACCCCTGGAGCGGACACCGGCAACGCCACCCCGGAGCCGGAATCCGCGAAACCGGCGCAATCCTCCGCCCTCCCATCTCAGAACTACGAGGGCATGCTCACCGACACGCATTGCGGCGCGAAGCACTCTGCCGCCGTGGGGATGAGTGCGGCCGACTGCACCCGGGCTTGCGTCCACAGTGGAGAGCACTTCGCTCTGGTCGATGGCGAGAAAGCCTATATTCTCGAAGGCGACGAAGCCGCCTTGAAGCGCATGGCCGGGCAGCGCGTCAAAATCGTTGGAACTCTGACTGGCGGCACCATTTCGGTGTCATCGGTTGCCACTCCTGCGCCCTAAGGCTGGCCGGGTTTGGTTTCCACCAGTGCGGCTGGCAGCACCGTCGCAGGCCCCGCCGCACCCGGAATTACGGACGCGGGGGGCTGGACCGGCGCGCTCGACCGGCTAAAGGCACGTTCATCCCACTTGCCAAAGATCATTTTTCCCGCCGTGGTCTGCAGCACCGAAGTGACCGAGACGTCGATCGTCTTGCCGATCATCTTCCGCGCGTTGTCGACAACCACCATCGTGCCATCGTCGAGATAAGCCACACCCTGGTTGTATTCCTTGCCTTCTTTCAGGATGAACACTTTCATGATCTCGCCCGGCAGCACGATGGGCTTGAGCGAGTTCGCCAACTCGTTGATGTTCAGGACCGCGACCCCCTGCAACTGCGCCACTTTATTCAGGTTGAAATCGTTGGTGATGATCTTGCCCTCGTAGACCTTGGCCAGTTCGATCAACTTCAGATCGACCTCGCGGACCGCCGGAAAGTCATCTTCAACAATCTGAATCTGCAGCGTGGCCATTTTCTGCAGGCGCTGGAGGACGTCAAGCCCGCGGCGCCCCCGGTTACGCTTCAGCGAATCGGCCGAATCGGCCACCAGTTGCAATTCACGCAATACGAATTGCGGTGTGACGATGATGCCATCCAGAAACCCCGTTTCGGCAATGTCGGCGATGCGGCCGTCGATGATGACGCTGGTGTCGAGGATCTTGTAACTCTTCTTGCCTTGCTTCTCCCCGCCAAAAATCCCGCCCAAGGCCGCCAGGTTCAGCAGGTCGCCCTTGCTCGCGCCCACGATCAGGCCCACGTAAGCCATGAGCAACATCACCAGGATTTGCAGGAAACTTTGGGTGTTGCCGGTAGGCACACTGCTGCGAATCACCAGGGCAAACAGGTACGCCCCGCAGATACCGAGTAGGCTCCCGATGGCTGCGCCGATCAGCCGCTTCAGGCTCACCGTTCGAAGTTTCCATTCGAACAGCACAATGCCCGCCCCAACCAGGGCGCCAACTCCCGCATCCTGAACTCGGGACAGCCGGAAGGGCTCAATGAAATAGCATGCAACCGAAACTACTATGACAAAAAGAAGACGTACCAGAATCAGATCCACAGTATGACCTCCCCCGGCGCAGTGCCGCTACGCATCTGCCGCAATACACCGGTGCCTTCTCCGCGCCGCCCCGGGCGGGAATGGGCAAATCTGTATGCGGGGCGCGCAAGAATTAGGGGGATGAATGTACGCCCCGTCCCCGGCCCTTGGAGGCATGGCTGGGAAGGTTCAGTAAACCATCGCCAAAAGTATATACCCGACGGCAAATAGTCGGCGAAGAAACATGTACGGACCGCACTCCTTCGGTTGAGCCCTTGCTTGCAACGTCTGGTTGGTCACGGGCACAACTTTCCCCTGCTGTGACGGTTTGATAGGGTATATGCGGAAAGGAAAGAGGATGCCATGAAGAATCTCGCGGTCGTTGCCGTGATCCCGGTCGCGATCCTGTTGTCCGCGTTAGCCTGGGCGGGCGCAGAGCCTAACCCGGCCGACTACACCATCAACGTCCACGTAAGTTCGGCACGAGTCAATGGCCGCGGCCTCATAAGGTTGAAGGTCGTGCTCGACGGCAAGAAATGTGAACTGGAAGGCATCGATGGCGAAAGCTCGCTCTTGACGCCCGGCGACTATAAAGCCAGGACTATTCCACTTAAAGTAAAAGACGTCCACACCTACGATGTCTACGGAGCCTACGAGTTTCTCTTCCCCGACAAGAAAACCCGGAAGTACCAACT
This sequence comes from uncultured Acidobacteriaceae bacterium, assembly GCA_963818865.1. Lineage (GTDB taxonomy): Bacteria > Acidobacteriota > Terriglobia > Terriglobales > Acidobacteriaceae > Sulfotelmatobacter. The sequence goes on along the minus strand of CAWFTQ010000003.1, from coordinate 1,163,302 downwards.
CGTAGGCATCTCGGAGTAACCCTTAAGCTGCTAAACTTTCCTCCATGAAAGCCTTGGTGATCACCAGCCTGTCGGGCCCTGACGCCCTCGCCATCCAGGACACCCCTGAACCCACATTGAAGCCGCCACAAGCTCTGGTCCGCGTCGCCGCCGGCGGGCTGAACTTCGCCGACTACATGACCACGCAGGGAGGCTACCCCGGAACGCCCCCGCCACCCCTGATTGCCGGTCGCGAATTCGCCGGTTCCGAAGAAACTACCGGACGCCGCGTCATGGGTTACATCCAATGGGGAGCCTTCGCCGAAAAAGTAGCAGCCCATCCCCACATGCTCTGGACCGTTCCCGATCACTGGACCGACGAAGAAGCCGCCGCCTTCCCCGTCAACTACTTCACCGCCTATCTCGGCTACTGGCAGGCTGGCATGACTCAGCCTCCGCCTGCTGGCCGGACTCATCGCGTGCTCATTCATGCCGTCGCCGGTGGCGTGGGCACCGCAGCAGTCCAAATCGGAAAACTTCTCGGCATCGAAATGTACGGTACATCTTCGTCGGACGAAAAACTTGCTCGCGTAAAAGAACTCGGTCTGCAACACGCCATCAACTATAAACAGCAAGACTACGAAGAAGCCGTGAAGAATCTCACTCGCGGCGAGGGCGTCGACGCGGTCTTCGAAATGCTGGGCGGAGAGCACACCGCGAAAAGCCTGCGTTGCCTGCGCGACTTCGGCCGCGTCATCCAGTACGGCACCGCCACCGGCAAGCCTCCGCAACTCGACGTCCGGGCTCTGTATGCGAAATCCGCCAGTGTCCAGGGCTTGTGGTTGAGCTACCTCTCGCAAAAACCCGAGATCATGCAACCCGCCTGGACCCAGCTTTCCCAATGGATCGCACAATCCAAACTGACTCCTGTCATCGGCCACGTTTTCCCGCTCGACCGCGCCATTGAAGCCTACAAGCTGCTGCAGGAAGGCAAGAACTACGGCAAAGTTGTGCTGAAGATCTAGCCCGAACGACTCCCCAAAACGTGTACACTTGTCCCGTGGCGCGGCCACGCACAAACGTCTTTCACGCCGCCATCCTCATGCGAGGGTGCATTTCGCACTGGTCCGAGGGTTTGTCATGCACAGACGTTCCCCCTTCCTGCTGTCTGCATTCCTTCTCGCTCTTTCGCTTCTTCTAGCTTGCAGCTCGTTCGCTCAAGCCCCCATTCCGTCCAATGCCGAAATTAATCACCGGGTCGACGCCTTACTCAGCAAGATGACGCTTGATCAGAAACTTGATTACATCGGCGGCACTGGCTTCGCCGTCCGCGCCATGCCAGGTCTCAATATTCCTGCGCTTCAAATGTCCGATGGACCGCTCGGCGTCCGCAGCAACCAGAAGTTTCCCTCCACCGTGTACGCGGCTGGCATCGGGCTCGCTGCCTCCTGGGATCCGCGATTGGCGGAGCGAGTCGGCGCTGGCATCGGCTCAGATGCCCGTGCCCGCGGCATTCACTTCATGCTCGGACCAGGTGTTAACATTTACCGCGCTCCCATGAACGGCCGCAACTTCGAATATTTCGGCGAAGATCCCTTTCTCGCAGCCACAGTCGCGGCCGCTTATATCACCGGCATGCAACAGCAGGGCGTCAGTTCCACGGTGAAGCACTTCCTCGGCAATAATTCCGAGTTCCTCCGGCACGATAGCGATTCCATCATCGACGAACGCACGGCGCGTGAGATTTACCTGCCGGCTTTCGAATCCGCCGTGAAGAACGCGCACGTCGGAGCCATCATGGATTCCTACAATCTGGTCAATGGCCAGCACTCTACGCAGAATGGTTATTTCAATACCGATGTGGCCAGAACGCAGTGGGGATTTCAGGGCGTCATGATGTCGGATTGGGTTGCAACCTACGATGCGGTGGGCGCGGCGAATGGCGGTCTCGATCTCGAAATGCCGAAAGGCAAGTACATGAACAAAGAAAATCTGCTTCCAGCCATCCGCGACGGCCGCGTAAAGGAGTCTGTCATCGATGAGAAAGTCCGCCACATCCTGACCACCGCGGCCCGCTTCGGCTGGCTCGACCGCGAGCAAACCGATCTCTCGCTCTCGAAATACAACGAGGAAAATCACCGCGTCGCTCTCGAGGGCGCGCGGGAAAGTATAGTCCTGCTCAAGAACGATGGTTCCGTTTTGCCTCTCGATAAACAAAAGATCAGGAGCATTCTGGTCGTCGGTCCAGACGCGTGGCCTGCGGAGCCGGTCGCTGGCGGCAGCGGGAAAGCCGTTCCCTTTTCAGCGGTCAGCATTCTCGAGGGCATCGCCAGCTACGTCGGCACATCGGCCACGATCTCCTACGAGCGCGGCCTTCCCTCGATGATCGACCTCGCTAACTCCACCGAATTCGCCACAGCTGCACAAAATGGCGCGCCCGGTTTGAAGCTCGAAACTTTTGCCAACGCCGATCTATCCGGCAACCCGGTTTCCACGCGGACGGTCCGGCGCCTCGATTTTGCGGCGAAAGATTGGGACGACTTTGCGGATTTGGACGAAGCCTTGCAATTGCTTGAAGCAGGGAAAAAAGCCTCATCCCGCCGCTGGACCGGTTTCTACGTTGCACCCGCTGCTTCTTCGTACATCGTAGCCGCGGAATACTCTGGCGAAGGCAACGGTTACCGGCTTCTTGTGGATGACAAGATTATCTTTGATACCTGGAAATATGCCACCGCCTTGCAAGACCACGCGACCTTGAATCTTTCTGCGGGACCGCACAAGATTGTCGCCGAGGCCTACCAGAATTTCCCCGTCGGCGGACATTTGCGCATCGGCATCATCGACCAGCACAAAATCGTTTCTGCCGCCGCCAAGAGCTTGGCTGCAAAAGCTGATGTCGTCATCGTCGCCGCGGGCTTCGATTCCAGTAGCGAGTCGGAAGGATCGGACCGCACCTTCAGCCTTCCCTTCGGTCAGGAAGAATTGATCCGCGAACTCGCCGCAGCCAATAAAAACACCATCGTCACCGTCACTTCCGGTGGCAACGTCGATCCCGGCGGCTGGCTCGATCGCGTTCCCGCCTACCTCGAACTCTGGTATCCCGGAGAACGCGGTGGCACCGCTCTCGCTGAAATCCTCTTCGGCGCCGTCAATCCCTCCGGACATCTCCCCGTCACCTTCGAACGGCGCTGGGCGGATAATCCGGCTCACGACAGCTACTATCCTGAGTCGGGAACAAACCGCGTGGTTTACAAGGAAGGTGTGTTTGTCGGCTACCGCGGCTACGAGCACAATCATGTCCAGCCGCTTTATCCCTTCGGCTATGGTTTGTCCTACACCACTTTTCAGTACAGCCACATTCAAGTGGAGCCTGCCGGCGAATCCTCGACCGGCGCGCGCTACAACGTAACCTTTGACGTTACCAACACTGGCCAGCGCGCGGGCGCAGACGTGGCGCAGGTTTACGTAGCCGAGGCCGATCCGAAAGTCCCTCGCCCACCGAAAGAGCTGAAAGGCTTCTCCCGCGTGGACCTCGCGGCTGGCGAAACCAGGCACGTCTCGGTTCCGCTCAACCCTCGCGCATTTACCTTCTTTGACGCCGCCGCAAAACACTGGCACGCGGACGCGGGCAGATATACCGTGGAAGTCGGCCGCTCCTCCGAAGATGTGCCTCTGCACGCCGACGTCACTCTTTCCGCCGCCTACGATGTTGCGAACGACCAGTAGCGGATCGAAGAGTGCATTCACTGTGTGGCAGAATCGTTGCCGTCGAATACATATTCGTTGCTCTCACCTTAGAACTCACCGGGAGTTACGCTCGCGGCGGTGGAGTATCGATATAGGAACCCATCGTCACTCAGATTCGCGATAAACCCCGGCTGTGGAAGTAGGCGTCTGGTAGGCTTTGAAAGAAATTTGCTCGCGTAAATCTGCGGCCCATGACCAGACTTCTAAAGTTCTTCCGTCCGTCGCATCAGCACACAGCTTTCTCGGCCACGCTGCTGCTGATGGGGACCGTAATGCTTTCGCGCGTTATCGGCTACATCCGCGAAGCCTACATTGCCTATGCTTTCGGCGCCGGAGTGCAAACTGACGCCTACGTCGCCGCTTTCACCCTGCCCGATTGGCTCAACTACATCGTGGCCGGAGGCGCGGCTTCTATCACCTTCATATCCATCTACACCCGTTTCCTCGCCGAGAAGCGCGATGCCGACGCCAGGAAAACCTTTTCCGTAGTCATCACCGTCATGACGGCAGTGATGATTGTCGGCACCATCCTTACCGAGATCTTCACGCCGCAATTCGTGCGCTGGATGTTTCGCGGCTTCTCCCCCGCGCAAGTCGAACTGACCGTCCACTTGACCCGCATTCTTCTCCCGGCGCAAATCTTCTTCTACGTTGGAGGGGTGGTTTCCGCCGTCTTGCTCTCGCACCGCCTGTTTCTTTTTCCCGCCTTCGGCCCGCTGCTCTACAACCTGCTGATTATTATCGGCGGCGTTCTTGGCGGCCGCCATTTCGGAATTGCCTCGCTAGCCTATGGCGCGCTGGCGGGAAGCATCGTAGGTCCGTTCCTGGCCAGCGTGCTCGGCGCAGTAAAGATCGGCACCGGCTATAAGCCGTCGTTCGACATCTTCAATCCCGCGTTCCGCGAGTGGGTGAAGCTGTCGGTTCCGCTCATGCTCGGCGTCTCGCTCGTCACCGCCGACGACTGGATCCTGCGCCACTACGCCTCCAGCGGCATTGGCGACATTGCCCGCCTCAACTATGCCAAACGTCTGTTCGCCGTGCCCATCGCCGTGTTAGGGCAAGCTACCGGCCAAGCCTCTCTGCCGTTCTTCGCCCGGCTGTTTAACGAGAAACGCCTGAAAGAATTCGCCACCACCGTAAACGACTCCGTCTACCGCGTCGCCGCCGCCTCATTCCTCGCCACAGGGTGGATGATGGCCGCCGCCTTCCCCCTCATCGACCTTGTCTACCGCCGCGGACGCTTCCTCGTCTCCGACACCCAAACCACGGCCGTATATTTCTTCTGGTTCTCGCTATCGCTTGCCCTCTGGTCTGCCCAGGGACTCTACGCCCGCGCCTTCTACGCTGCCGGCGACACACTCACTCCCATGGTCGCAGTCACCTTGATCACCAGCGCGTCGTTGCCGATTTATTCTCTTCTCTTCCACCGCTGCGGAGTGGTCGGCCTGGCCTACGCTTCCGACATCGGCATTGGAGCAAACCTGCTGGCGCTGGCCTGGTTGTTGCACTACCGCAAAATGGTTTCGCTGCGAACCTTGCGCTGGGATGAGTTAGGAAAATCCGCCCTGACGGCGGTAGTGGCCGGAGCCATCAGCCTGGAAGTCGCAAAGAGCGTCCCGCTGCCAGCCTACGGCCACGGCAGCCGCGTCACCGACCTGCTGCAACTAGCATTAATCTCGCTAACCTGGGCCGCCGCGACCGCCGTGGGTCTCTGGCTTCTGAAGTCGCAATTACCCAACGACCTCCGCCGCCGCAGAGCAACTGCATACCCCGCAGTAGCCGAAGGCGAGGGCAAAGAAATCATGGGTGCGGGAACGCAGCCATAGCCTTGACAGAAGAATGCCTCGCAACCTTTCACAACGGCGGCAAGCCCATCTTGCGCAATAGGTCGAGCTAGCAGAAGCGGCCCGACGATAACTTAGACAATGCGTGGAATCGCCTGCAAGCACAACAGCCGCCGACTCAGCCGCTACGGAGTGACGGCACTTATCATTTTCAGAAACATGGGACCCTCCATACCAAGGAAACAAGGTAAGGTCCCATGGCAGCTTGATGCAGAAATTGCGAGCGATTTCTAGAAAACGTGCTTGGCGGTGTCGCCACGGAAAACCAATTCCTGCAAGACTCTTTCGTTCGCTGCGCTCTGCACGTAAATCGTCTTGGTCACGAGCGCCTTCTGAGGCAGCGGTACCAGCGTGCATTTCACCTTTACCGGTGACTCTTTGCCCTTCTGGAAGACCATGATGTGATCCTGCCCCTCCATGGTGTGGCGGATTACATAGTCCCCTGCCGGCAACAACGCTGTTCCCACTCGTATGGGCGCATCGAACGTGACGTGGTACTTGTCCTGAATGCCGAGATTCTTGTCCGCAGCCGCGGCGAGCATGCAGACCGCCAGCACGCTGAAGAGAATTACTACCACTTTCAACAGACGCATAAAATCTCCTCCCGGAATAACTCAATTGATAGGTGTCCAAGAAAATGTCGATGGCTCACCAATTCAAGTGTAGCGAGCAAGGGTCGAACCGAATATGTGCAGGATCACAAGGGCCTGTGAGGGGAGGCCCTTTATGCGATATCCGCCCCACTTGTCTCCGGCTTCTCCAGGTAGCCCTTAGCGACCCTCAGTTGCGCATCCACTAGTTGCACATCCACCCAGGCCGATTGTTGGTGAAAAATCGCCATGTCACTTGTCGACCCAGAGTCGGCCGATTCTGAGTAAGCGCCCACCCGAACCGTCTGCAACCCCGCTTAAACCCGGAGCCGAAGTCAGAAGCCCTCCACAAAGTGCAGGGATGACAGAACAACAAAGCGGCGGACGTTCGCATCCCCTGCGAACTCCGCCGATCTTTCCTTGTACAATGCCTTGTACGACGCCGTGCAGAAACCGCTACCGCAAACTTATAACTCGGGACTTCTTACCTCGTGGCAAGCAGGTTGCGGAGCTTGCGTACAGCATTGGGAATCTCCGTCAAGCTAGTCCCGCCAAAACCCAGGATGAAGCCCTGGCGCGAGGCCTTGCCCATATAAGAAGGAGACAGCGGCCATAGCGAAAGGTTCAGGCGGGCAGCGCGCTCCGCGATTACCACATCGCGACTCCCGTTTTGCAGCGCCACAGCCACATGCATGCCAGCTTCGTCCCCGAGCACCTCGACCAAAGGGCCCAGCTCTCTACTGAGGCTGACGACCAACGCACTCCTTAGCTCGCCGTAGTGAACCCGCATTCTCCGGATGTGGCGCGCAAAATGCCCTTCCCGAATAAAGTCCGTGAGCACTTCCTGATAGAAGCGTGGGGGGCTAAGGTCCATGACCCGGCGGATGGCGTGAAAACGCTCAACCAGGTCCGAAGGAATAACGATATATCCGACCCGCAACGACGGAAACAAGACTTTGCTGAAGGTTCCGATGTAGATCACGCGAGAGTTGGAGTCGAGCCCCTGCAAGGATGCGATCGGCAGGCTTTCGTACCGAAACTCGCTGTCATAGTCATCCTCGATGATCCATGACCCTGAGTTCTGTGCCCAATCCACCAACTGCAGGCGGCGTGAGGCGCTCATGGTCACGCCCAGTGGAAATTGATGGGAGGGCGTAACAAATGCGGCTCGCGCCTTGCGGCATTGCTTGATGCCGGCAGCAACATCCAGACCTTCATTATCAACCGGTACGGCCACCGGACGACAGCCGGTCAGGGCAAAGACATCTCGCGCCAGTCGGTAACCGGGTTGTTCCACCCACACACTGTTCCCAGGATCGAGGAGGACCCGAGCCGAAATCTCAAGCGCCTGCTGGGAACCTTCGACGATCATGACCTGCTCCGCTTCGCAGTGCAACGACCGCGCGGTTTTCAGATAGTTTGCGATCGTTTCGCGGAACCCCCGGGAGCCCATCGGATCGCCGTAATGAAATGCCTGTGCGTCCATACTTCGGCAACGGCGCGCCACCAGGTTGGACCAGACGTGCAGCGGAAATTCGTCGAACGCCACCTGCCCTACCCGAAATGCTCCCCAAGTCTGCATCCATGGCATGCGAGCCACCCGGGGAAGGATCGAACAGCGCCTCGCGAACGGCCGAGGTCCAGAAGGGGTTGGCGCGTGGGTGCGGCCAGCGGGCTGGCTCGTCGTCAGTTGGTCCGGAAGGGAACTAGCAATGACGGTTCCTGCGCCCACGCGGCTCTCCAGATAGCCTTCCGCAAGAAGCTGGGCGTACGCATTGAGAACGGGAAAGCGCGAAACGCAGATTTCGGAGGCCAACACTCGGGTCGACGGAATTCGTTGCCCGGGCCGCAGGCTGCCATCGACAATTGCCGCGCGATAAGCGTCATAGATCTGCTGATGAAGAGCCTTCGGAACCTTCCGGTTGACCGCGATCATAGGGAGAATTCCCGAAGCCACCCTCTTCATTTCCCTGGATCGTAATGGCTATGTCTAAATCCGGTCAAGTGGGTATTGCTTCCGACCACTTTCGGAACAAGTCTAGAAGCATCGATCGGCGCGCCACTAGTCTCCATGGAGTATTTCTTGTGTTGCGTATTCGCCATTGTGTGGAATGTCCGAAGTGTCTAACGCGCTATCTCATTGCCTTCAGTCCTTATAGCAATGGATCCTACCTGGTTCCCACGGTCTATGGCTCGTCGGAGGAATACATTCTCTATTGCTGCTGCAGAGGATTGCCGGTCGTCAGCCCTTGGATATTGGGAGAAACGAAAGCCTGTGAGGTCACGCAGGAGGCTTATGCTCGTGGCTACGGAACACCTGAAGAAATCTTCCCGTTAACCAGCCAGCCTCCCTGGTCCTATGACATCTCTCGATACTTCCATTCGAAACCGATGCAGAAAAAAAGACATCCGAGTTGAGGTCGGGCCTTACGAGGTTTGCTCAGAACAGGTCCACCTGGTGTTGCAACAAGCGGTCCAGTGGGTTTCGACCCGCTCCGAACATTCGCGCAGGCTGTGGAACAACCGTCCAGCGGCAGCTGCCCCGGAACTGCTTGCGCTTTCATTCTGCCGCGCTGTTTACGGGCTGACTTTTCGTAAGGGACGATTCGGGAATGCCACGACGGAATAACGAGGTCAAACCTCTTGCTGCCTGTTAGCCGCAAAGCCGCTCTGAGCCTACCCACAGTTGAGCCAGATCTCTGAGGTTGTGTTTGTATGTACGCGTTACCAAGTATTCCTTCCCACCTTTTACACGCAGCCTGTATTCTCCCGTTGGTAAAGGTTGGATCTCCTCCACCGCCGAAATATTCACGACGACCGAGCGGTGGATGCGAATAAAACCGTAGGGTTTGAGCTTCTCCGCCATGGACGAGAGAGACTCGTGAACCAAATAGGAATTGGTTCGGGGTAGCAACGAAACGTAATTACCTTCGGCTTGCACTGCCAAGATGTCGGCCAAATCCAACAGTAGGATGCTACCCTTTGCCTTGAACGCGATTCGTGGCGCCTGCCGTTTTGCTATAACCTCCAACTGCCGCAAGACTCGCATGAGGTTTGCAGCATCAACTCGGATTACCGGAAGCAATGATGTATCTGCAGCTTCGCAGAACTCGTCCGCTGTCGATTCAAGAGTGTAATCCCGACTACTCTTGGTGGAGCAAATCGTAGCTCCCCGCAGTGGCCTAGCCGAAACGTCCACATTAGCGTGAGCAGATTGTTGAACAAACATCTCACGTGCAATGGCCTTCTCATCCTGAATTTCGCGGGCGCTCATGATGAAACCCCTTGCTCTCTCGTTTCGACTTCCTGCTACCTGAAGTGAAATTGACGAGTGCACTGCTTCTAGATGAAATGGTCCTACATAACCGGAGCAGCGGATCCGTCTGACCACCTGCCCACGGGAACGACAAACACGTCGATTGGTTGAGCGTCTTTGAATTGTGGATTCAGCATCACCGGTGATTTCGGCAGATCGGCACCCCACGCCTTACCTTCCAGGCCCGTAGGTTACTTCTGCCCCGCGCTCACTGCTGACGGAAAGCTGGATTGCGCGCCGAAATAACACTCAATGGATTGCAGCTTTCCGTTCTTGATTCGGAGATACTCCACGTTCCGGAACGATTTACCGTTCGTGGTGTGGCAAAGATACTTCACAAAAGCGTCGTCCGCGCCAGTGGAGACCCGCTCCAGGTCAAAATGTTTGATGAAATTGATCTGCGTTTTCCAGCATTGCTCTTTGAAAGCGCTCTTGCTGATGTGGTCGTCGCCGGCCGCGCTTGAAAAGGTGAAGTTATCGGCGAGCAGGCTATCCACTGGGCCCCAGTCTTTCTTCTCCCAGGCTGCGTACCACTTCCGAACTACCTCCTCGTTCGTTAAGTTCTGCCTTCCCACTGCGCTGGCACTTGTCGGTCCCGGCAGGCTCACGGCACCAACCAGCGCGCAGGCTCCCGTTGCCAGCAGATTTCTGCGCGACACTGCGATCCTTGTCATTGTCATTATTCGCTCTCCTTTTCATGATGTAGTTTGAAGCGCTTCGCCCGATCGCAATGCTGATTGTCCGAGCATACGAACCAGTTGGTATGTAACAGTGCCACAACTGCTCCTTGAGACACCGATGCGATCAACCTCGCTTGCGGTTGCCCGGCGCGCGCAGGGATCGCACCCAGCTCACGATGTTTTTTATCCCCGCTTTCATCACTTTCGGATCCTGAGCATTCTTTGCCAGCGACCCATAGCCTTCGACCATCGCGATCAGTGAGGCGGCGGCGTCAGCCGGTTTCACGTCGCGGCGAACGCTTCCGTGCGCTTGGCCCTCTCGAAACGCGGAGGCAACCGCCTCCCGCCAGGCATCGAAGATTGCCGCCAGCCGCCTCCGGAATCCCGCGTCCAGAGGAGACATTTCCTGCGCCAGATTGTTCAGTTGGCAGCCGCCCCGTACATCCGCGGGCCGAACCGGTATACGCTGAACAGCGCCGATCAAAGCGTCGATAGGGTCCTTGCCGCTCTGGAAAGGCCGCACCCACTTGCCGCGTACGTCGGGGGCGATGACCTCATCGACGACGGCGTACCCCAAGGCTTCCTTGCTGTCGAAGTGGTAGTACAGCGCTCCCTTGGTGACCCCAGCTACGGCCAGAATGGTGTCCAGGCTGGCACTCTGGAAACCTGATCTGTAGATCTCGCGGGATGCCGCCTGCAGCAAGCGCTCCCGCGTGCGCTCAGAATCGCGCAGCCTGGTCGCTCTACGTTTCGGATTCTTGCGTGCTGCCGACATACCAACCAGTATGTATGTTAAAGCATCTGAAAATCAATCACAATTGAGCGGCCTGACTCTTGGTTGCTGACGTTCTCGAATTTCATAACCTCTCGCCTGTGTGTGTGAAAAGTTGGAGAAACAGGCGCTTAGCCGTTTTGGGATCGTCCCAAGAGGTTGTTAGTCTGCCACTCTGCTTCGAGATCTCAAAGATTGGGCCTGTTGTGTCACGTAATCGTTGTGAACCTGGAACACCACATGCTCACTCAGCTCTCACTCAGCAGGAATGCGTGAAGTTGTGGGGCCAATTCTGCTCTCCGGGGTATTTCTCGTGTTGCGTATTCGCCATTGTGTGGAATGTCCGAAGTGTCTAACGCTGTATCTCATTGCCTTCAGTCCTTATGGCAATGGATCCTACCTGGTTCCCACGGTCTATGGCTCGTCGGAGGAATACATTCTCTATTGCTGCTGCAGAGGATTGCCGGTCGTCAGCCCTTGGATATTGAGAGAAACGAAAGCCTGCGAGGTCACCCAGGAGGCTTATACTCGTGGCTACGGAACACCTGAGGAAATCTTCCCGTTAACCAACCGGCCTCCCTGGTCGTATGACATCTCTCGATACCTCCATTCGAAACCGATGCAGAAAAAGAGACATCCGAGTTGAGGCCGGTACGGAAAATCTCAAGTGATGTTAAATCGCCAGAACACTCGTCGGCCGGCTCGGCCAACTCTCAATGAGCGCTGTCGCTGATTTCAACCATCATGGTTGGACGCAGGGCCACGCCTCTGGCCTTACTGTCACATGGGAGACAGAATCTACTTTAGACGGCGGAATGGGCGGCGGCGGTAGCGTGCAAGCGTTTTTCGGTATGGGTGGAAAGTCGAATTGATAGGTCACGGTGTGCTCAAACGTATCGTTTGCGCATGATGCACAGGAAAACTGAGATCGCTTGGCGGCTTCGATTGCCATCGACGCAAAGCCCTCTCCCCAGTTTTTCGGATGTGTGCTCACCACGTCAACAGTCGTTACCTCACCGCCCTTGTTCACCGTTAGATGAAGGGTCACATCGCCGCTTATACCAGCCTGTCGCGCAAGGGGAAGGTAGCGTGGGATCTCCATCTTCTTGATCTGAACCCGCGTTTCAGACTTGCCTTCTTGTCCAGACGCGAGCGCTGTCAGGGTGAGAAGAGCTAATGCCACGGGGAGGTGCTTCATAATTCCAGAACCCTATTCTAGAATGCAGCGCCTAACAGGTAAAGGTAACTGGCGACAAATCGCCTTAACACTCAATGACCAGCGATCAATGAGCGCTAAGGCCTGTACTGTCAACAATCCTGCTAGGCAAAGAAGATAGGCCTCGCTTTACGCGCGACGCACCAGCCACACAATCACCAGTATCACAATAATTGTTCCGACCACACCCATACCTAACATAGTCCCTCCCGTCGAACACGTAGGGCATCAAGGTCACCCATACAGAGATATTGGGCTAGATTCTGGCTCTCGTCTGAGCAAAACTAAACACTAAACAGTCTCATTCTCGCTTTTATCGCTACGTTGACAGGTCCTTGGCGGAGGAACCTTCGATGGAACACTGCAACCTGAGGTGGAGACTCGAAAAACAAAACGGCGGACATTCGCATCCCCTGCGAACTCCGCCGCTGATCTTTCCTTGTAGAACGCCTTGTACAACGCCGCAGAAACCGCTACCGCAAACTTATGCCCGCGCTCCAACCGCCGCCGGCTCCGGAGCGGGCACGCTCTCATCCTTGCCGTTGGGCTTCTGCTGCACAGGCGTGCCACCCTTGCGGATGTCGATGCCGCCCTTGAAGAACGCCCCATCTTCAATGGAGATGCGTGCTGCAACCACGTCGCCGGTGAGCGATCCATCGCTCCGGATATCGACCCGGTCGCTGGCCGTCAGATTGCCACGCACTTTGCCGAGCACTACGATTTCACGGGCATTAATGTTGGCGGCGACTACGCCGTTCCGCCCGATGGTAACGCGGTTTCCCGCCAGGCTGATCGAGCCTTCCACCCGGCCATCGATGTAGAGCGACTCCGATCCAGTCACCTCGCCCTTGATCACCAGCGATTTGCCGATGGTTGCCTGGTCCGCGGTAGTGGTGGTGGTTGCTGTCGCCGGACGCGGCGCAACGGCCGGTTCATTCGCCATCATGGCAGGCGCGCTCGGTGTATGCATGCTGGGACGCTCCGGTTCCGCTGGGCGACCTGGGGTCTGAGGCTGATTCGTCGGCTTCCACATGGGTTACTTAGTTCCTTTCCTTGTTGGGATTAGGGATCACGTGCCGCACTTGCGTGACCAAATCGAATTGTACTCCGCCGTCTCATCTTGAGCACTGTGGAAAAGCTTTATTTTCAACAGAGTTTCCTAGCTTGGTACCTACTTCGGTGTCACCCCTGGCTCGCCGACCTCGCCACCGAACCGTCCCTTTTCGACTCTCCAACCGTGTAAGGATTCCCAGAACCGTATCCTCGGATTAACCGTTTCACAGCATGTCGGAGTATGCTTTTCACTCAAGATTTGTCCAAAGCACCGTTCATCTTCAGGGAGCAAATTCATGTTGGAACCAGCCGTGATCAACCCGCCAGCCTTTACCGTCGCTCGTCCCCAGCCAGACGAATATGCGCCATACTATGCTCGCTACATTTCTCTGGTGGAGGGTGATGACATTCTTATCACGCTCGACCAGCAACGCCGCGATACCATGATGCTGCTCTCCGGTCGCGACGAGCAAGACGGCGACTTCCGCTACGCGCCGGAGAAATGGAGCGCCAAAGAAGTTCTCGGACACATCTGCGATAGCGAGCGCGTCTTCGCCTACCGTGCCCTGCGCATCTCGCGCGCCGACGCTACGCCCATGGAAGGCTTCGAGCAGGACGACTACGTGCGCAACGGTCCCTTCGCAAATCGTCCGCTCGCTGACCTGGTGGAAGACTTCATCGCCGTGCGCCGAGCCACTCTCTCCCTGCTGCGGAACCTGGACGAGGCTGCCTGGATGCGCCGCGGCATCGCCAACAAAAACGAGGTCAGCGTGCGCGGAATCGCTTATATCATCGCCGGTCATGAACTGCATCATCGCAGAATTCTGGAAGAGAAATATTTTGCCGGGCGCTAGTTGTTTGGCTGAAACATCGCATCGTTGTCATCCCGACCGGAGCACGCCGTCATCCCGCGCCGAACGTTGTCATTCCGGCGCAGCATGTTGTCATCCCGAGCGGCGCGAGGGATCCTGGTTTCCGCCAGTGCCAGCTGTGAAGTTCGTTAAAACCCGCTTCCCATGTCCTCACGCGCACTAACGGAACTGCTCCGCGGTAAAGCCTCACACGCCGATCCTCTGGCCTGCGTCGAAGATCTTCCCGCCGACCTGGCCGCGCGGCAGGTCGCAGGCTTTCCGCACTCTATCGCTCAACTCGTCTTCCACATGAATTACTGGATGGACTACGAGCTGCGCCGCATTCGCGGCCAGCGGCCCACCTATCCCGAGCACAACTCCGAGAGCTTCCCGCCAGCGCCGTCTCCTGCAGACACACAGGAATGGAATCGCCTGAAAAATCATTTCGCAAGTTTGCTGGCCGATTTTTCCGAGCTGGCGAATTCTTCTCCCGAGGAAATGCATCGGCAGATCGAAAGCGTGCATGCCGGAGATACGAAGGTTGCTGGCACCCTCGAGGCGGTCCTCTGGCAAATGGTGGCGCACAACAGTTATCACACTGGCCAGATCGCGATGATTCGGCGAGTGCTAGGCGCGTGGCCGCCACCCGGCGGAGGAGATACGTGGTAGGCCGCAAGTCGTTAGTCGTTGCCAGGGGAGGCGAGACATGAAGATCATCGTAATTTGCTTCTTGTTGTTTCCACTTCTGCTCATGGCGCAAACCCGCACTGAGACCGATGAGCACGCGATCCGGGAAGTGATGGATCGTTTCATGGACGCATGGAATCGCCACGATGCAAAATCGTTTGCCGCGGTATTTTCCGAGGACGCGGATTTTACCAATGTTCGTGGCAGCGGCGCGAGCGGTCGCCCGAAAATTGAAGAGTTTCACGCGCCAGTTTTCGCGACCATCTTCAGCAAAAGCCATCAGGAATACACCGACATCAAGACTCGCTTCTTGCGCCCCGATATCGCAGCCGTTGATGTCCGCTGGAAGATGACCGGCGCGATGGACCCGCAAGGAAATCCCCGTCCGGAGAGAGAAGGACTGCTGAACTTCGTGATGGTGAAAAACGACGCTCGATGGCAGATCGTCGTGATGCATAACCTCGAGACTTCGGCGATGCCACCGCCAAAATAAGTGGGAGCCACCGGTGGTGGGTTATCCTGAGAGCTGACGACCGATAGCTGACACTTCTCATGCTCTCCGACTCCACCATCCTGAAACACATCGCCCGCCAGCCCAAGCGTGCCGCGGGATTCAAGCAACTCGTCCGCGAACTCGGCTTGCACGGTGACGCTCGTGGTGACCTCAATGCTCATCTTCAGAAGCTGGTCGCCGCCGGCGAACTGCTTCAGCTGAACTCCGATCGCTACGCCCTGCCGCAAGCCGCGGCCAACAAGAACGACAAGAATCTCGTCGCCGGACGCCTCACTATGCACCGCGACGGTTTCGGCTTCGTCATTCCCGACGCCAGTTCGCTGAGTCCGTCGATGAAATCGCGGTTGGTTGGCGACATCTTTATCGCGCCTCACGCCATCGGTAATGCCATGCACGGTGATCGCGTCCTGGTCGATGTCGTCGCCACCCGCCCTGATGGCCGCGCCGAAGGCCGCATCGTGCGTTCGGTGGTGCGGGTCCACCCCACGGTGGTTGGAATTTTTCACTACGGCAGCCGCCACAATTATGTGAAGCCAATCGACAGCAAGATCACGCAGGAAATCGTGATCCCGCATGGCATGGAGATTCCTCTGGCCAAAGCAGCCGGCGAGACGCCCGCACTACGTAAAAAGAAATCCCCAGACCGTGTCCTCGGCCTCGAAGCCGCCCTGCATGCCGAAGGGGACGATCTGGAAGGCGTAGTGGTCGATGTCGAAATCACCGACTGGCCCACGCCCACACAGAATCCCCGCGGACGCGTCTTCGAAATCGTCGGCCGCCAGGACGATTTCGGCGTCGACGTTGAAATCACGATCCGCAAATTTCACCTGCCCCACCACTTCCCCGCCGCGACACTGGAAGAGGCACAGAACGTTTCCGCCGTCATTCCCGCGCAGGAACTTCGCCGCCGCCGCGACTTCCGCGCCCTCCCCATCGTCACCATAGACGGTGAAACCGCCCGCGACTTCGACGACGCGGTCACCGTCCGCCATCTCGCCAACGGCAATTTCGAATTGCAGGTCCACATCGCGGACGTGGCCCAATATGTCACGCCCGGTTCTGCGCTCGACCAGGAAGCTCATTTGCGCGGCACCAGCGTTTACTTCCCCGACCGTGCCGTGCCCATGCTCCCGCTGGAGCTCTCCACAGACATCTGCAGCCTGCGTCCGCACCTCGACCGGCTCGTGCTTTCCTGCGTGATGCAAATCGATCCTCACGGTGAGATTGTGGGCTACGAATTGTCCGAGGGCGTTATCCGTTCCGCCGAACGCATAACGTACACCGCCGTCAACGCCGTGATCGAAGGCGATGCCGCCGCGCGCGAACGCTACGCGCCTCTCGTCCCCACCTTCGAACTCATGCGCGATCTCGCCGTCATCCTCAATCGCAAGCGCCAGCGCCGCGGTTCGATTGACTTCGACCTTCCCGAGCCGGTCATCGAGTTCGACGAGCTCGGATTGATGAAAAGCATCACCCGTTCAGAGCGCAACATCGCCCATCGTTTGATCGAAGAGTTCATGCTCTCGGCCAACGAGTGCGTCGCGCAATATCTGGAATCCAAACGCATCGCGTCTCTATATCGAATTCACGAAAAGCCAGACGCCAAGCGCGTCTACGACTTCGAAGTAATCGCCGCGACGTTCGGCTACTCTCTCGGCGTCGGTCCGCTGCCCATTCAGCGCGTGCAATTCAAGAGCGACCGCCGCGCCGCACGCGGCACTGGCAAACAAGCCCGCACCATCGAAGTACCGAAAGATGTTCACATCACCCCCCGCATGTACCAGAAACTTGCCGCCAAAATCGCAGGAAAGCCGGAGGAACGTATCCTCAGCTACTTAATGTTGCGCTCGCTCAAGCAGGCTCGCTACTCCGAAGAAAACGTCGGCCACTTCGCGCTTGCGGCCTCAAGCTACACCCACTTCACCTCGCCGATCCGTCGCTATCCTGACCTGATCGTGCATAGAATCTTGAAAGAAGTACTCAAAGATTCCGCAGAAAAAATGGATGGTGAAGTGCCGGTTGGAGTTTCTTCCTCGCTCGCCAGTAGCGCGGGCGCTTGCCCTGAGCTCGGTCGAAGGGTCTCGCCGGACAGGGCAGAACGCCCGCCAGATCCGGACGCCACCCCTTCCCCTTGGTCTAAACGCCGCGACCACGCCGCACACCGCGAAGCGCTCGCCCCGCTCGGTGGCCCCATCCCACTCGACGAACTCCACAATATCGCTGAAGAATCCAGCCACTCCGAGCGCCGCGCCGACGAAGCCGAGCGCGAACTCATGGAGTGGAAAAAAGTTAAGTTCATGCAGGACCGCGTGGGCGAAGACTTCGACGGCCTGATCACCAGCGTCACCAAGTTCGGCTTCTTCGTCGAACTCACCGACCTGTTCATCGAAGGCCTGGTCCCGCTGAACACGCTCACTGACGACTACTACACCTACCACGAGAACACGCGCCAGATTATCGGCCAGCGTTCGCGCAAGACTTATAGCCTGGGACAACGCATTCGCGTGCTCGTCGACCGCATCGATCCCGTGGAAAAAAAAATTCAGTTCGCCATTCTGGAAGAGAGACCTGTACCGAAGCGTAAGCGAAAAAAAGGCTAAGTAGAATTTATGTCGATGTGGGTTAGTCGTCGCGCGTGCGAAGTGCTGGCTGTTTTGCTGTCGACGCCCCTGCTCGCAGCGATCAGTGCTCGAGCGCAATCGTCTTATGCCTGCCAATCCGTCTTTTTTAAAGTCTCGCTCAGTGCCGGGGACGACTTCGAGCGGGAGTTGGGAGGCGGCTTGCTATTCAGGGTAAAGAGCCAGAAAGAGCCCGGCTGGTTCCTGGACATCGTTCCTGCAGAAGCCAACACGAAGGACTACATCTACCCTGTAAATCTGCCGCTGCGGTTCAACGGAAACCAGACCCTTGGCCCGGGGTACGGCGAGACCGTCAAGTCTTCTTTAGCTCACCCTCATGAGATGACTTTCCTGCTCAGTCGATCGGACTACGATCGGATTTTCGATCTTGTCGGCAATGTTCTGTGGTCTTACAGGACTAAGGACCCAGATAAAGCACTCTCCGACTACACGAACGCAGTAGATCGTGCGAAGAAGGGATCGCTAAGAGTTGCCATCTCGTCTTACAAGACTGATCCGAAGACGGGCGCCCTGACCCACATAAAACTTCGTGTGCAAATCACCACTCCCCTGGACTTCGAGTTTGCTCCTAAATTGAACCCTCTTCCCTGGCCCTGCCATCCCTAGGGGGGGAGACTAGAGAAGAGAGAAGAGAAGAGAAAAGAGAAAATCGAGCCCGAACCAACCAAAATGCGGGGCAGGTGGTAAAATCCTTGTGTCAACCCCATCCGCTGCGGATGCGATGCAGCGGGTTCCTTCCTCGTCGGGACGTGGCTCAGCCTGGTAGAGCACTCGCTTGGGGTGCGAGGGGTCGGCAGTTCAAATCTGCCCGTCCCGACCATTCACTCAATATCTCGAGTCGATCACACTCTACGCATGCACTTCCGACAGCCCCGAACCAAGAAAAGCACTTCTGACCGGAAGTCCACTCCACGACAATCGTGGAAAGCTCCACTTGCGTCACGCTCGTCGCGCCGCTCGTCGAAGATCTTTCCACGCCACACGGGAAAGTAGTTCAACTCGGGGGAATAATTTATGTCCGGGCAAGTCATTTTGTACTTCGACGATCAGGCGGACGCGTTGCGTTTCGCATTAGCTGCCGGTTCGGTGATGGCGGGCGATGAGGCTCGCGCCACTGACGATCTGCTTCACGAAACCGCGCGCGCCAGCCGGATCCGCCTGGACGCGGCGAACGCAGGCAAAGTGAAGAAGCCAGCGGCGGAACGGGCCTCATGAAGGATAAAGGTCGTAGGTCTGAGGTGTTAGGAAACCCAAGACCTAAGACCTAAGACCTAAGACCTGCTCCACCTATCCCGTGCGCCGCGCCGAGAGCAGATTCAGGATCTCGCGCAACCCCTGGCGGATGTGTTGGATTTCGGCGGAAGATTGCGCCGGGAATGGAATCGCGGATTGCCCTTTGTCGGTTTTCATCTCGCTTCGCAGCTGCTGCCGCGCGCCCACAATCGTGAACCCCTGTTCATAAAGAAGCTGCTTGATTCGCAGGACGCTTTCCACGTCCCGTCTGCGGTACATACGCTGCCCCGTGCTGCTCTTCACCGGCTTCAGTTGCGGAAACTCGCTCTCCCAGAAGCGCAGCACGTAGGCGGGCAGGCGGCACAGGGTGGCTACTTCCCCGATGCGGAAATACAACTTGTCAGGGATGAACACCTCATCCGTCTTATCTTTATCTTTACTATTCTTGCCCGCGCTTTTTTTTCTCGGACTCATGCTCACATCGTCGACTTACGGTTTCAATATTGTGACACACCGGGACGATGGATACGAAGTATTTCGGCTAAGCCAAACCACCGGCGGAAGCCGCATTCAGCGCCCCAAACGGAAACGCCTCTCAAGAGGTGCTTCTCTTGAGAGGCTGGTTAAAATCTCGGCCCTTGCGAAGTATCGTCTCGCAGACGGTTAGTTAGTGTTTCTTCTTTTTTGCCTTCTTCTTGGTTGCCATGAAGGTTCCTCCGTGAACGATTTTCCCTTGCAACTTCGGGGACCCGATTGCAAAAAGCCACCCAACTTGTGGTACGGGTAGCGTCCTTAACACAAGATATTGCGGCAGTATGAACGCAGTGTCAACACAATTTTGCATTTTCGACAACAATTTTCGTGGCGGGAACGTCCTGGGTCACGCGAATCGATAACGGCAGCCGCGTTCCACGTCGGGTCCTTGCCCGAATTAGCCACGTCAGAAACCGTGCGGTGTCGAAGTCGCGGGTGTAAACTCCCCATTATGCGCCGGCTGAAGATCAAGAGTTCCAAGACTTCACTTCTGACAATAACGCGGAGTCCACTGTGGATCAAACACATGGTCTATATTCTGGCACTCGCGGAGAAGAAGTTCTGGAAGTACCAAAATGGCCGTTCTCGAATCATCTACATCGGCACAACGAAGACAGGCGCAGGCAGACCAGCAGCCTCAGCGGTAAATAAGGCAAGTCAGGCGTTCGGGACGTTGCATGGGGTGAGGACACTCGAAGTACATATCGCAACGTGTCGGCCCCGCCGACATTTGGAAACGTGGAGGCATCTGGAAGCATCTCTTCTCGACGCATTTTTTAACCGCTATCATCAGCTTCCAAAGTACAACAAAGTCAGACCCAAGACGAAAAAGGGACTCTTCGGCTACAACGGCCTCGCCAAAATCACCGACAAGTTTGACCATGCGGCGTGATCCCATTGAGCTCGAGATCTTCAAGAATCTTTACCACTCGATTGCCGAGGAAATGGGCGCCGCCCTGCGCCGCACCGCGTTTTCTCCAAACATCAAAGAGCGGCGCGACTACTCCTGTGCGCTCTTCGACAGCGCTGGGGAAGTCATCGCTATGGGTGACCACATGCCCGTGCATCTGGGCTCCATGCCCATGTCAGTACAGGCCGCGATCGCCTCTTGCGAGATGGCGCCCGGAGATGTGGTCATGTTGAACGACCCATTCCGCGGAGGCACACATCTTCCCGACATCACCCTGGTCGCCCCCGTGTATCTGTGGCGCGGACCTGCCCTGAGCGACAGTCGAAGGGGCCCTCGCTCGCGGAGTGCCAGCGCTCATCCCGATTTCTACGCGGCCTCGCGCGCCCACCACGCCGACGTAGGCGGCGCCTTCGCCGGCTCGATGGGTCTCTGCCGCGAAATCTATCAGGAAGGCTTTCGCATTCCTCCTGTGAAAATAATGCGGTCAGGAGTGATGGAAAAAGATATCCTCGCTCTCCTGCTGAACAATGTCCGCACGCCCGAAGAGCGCGAAGGCGATCTGGGCGCGCAGATTGCAGCTTGTCACACCGGAGCCGAACGACTGCGCGAGCTATGTGCGCGCTACGGTGTCGATCGCGCCAGGCGCGCGGCCAAAGATCTGCTGGAGTATTCCGAAGAACTGATGCGCGCCTTTCTGCTGCGAGTGCCGCCGGGCAAATATCAGGCCGAAGACTTTCTGGATAACGACGGCATCACCGACAAGCCAGTGAAAATCGCTGTGACGCTGAGCGTATCGGGCCAAGTCGGAGCCTGCCCTGAGCGAAGTCGAAGGGGCCCGGCCAAGACGGGTCGAAGACCCGTCGCCACACAGCCGCTCGTCACCGTCGATTTCACCGGAAGCGATCCGCAAGTGGCAGGCAGCGTCAACGCAGTCGAAGCCATCACCTACTCCGCCTGCTTCTACGTCTTCCGTTGTCTGTTGGCAGACGATGTTCCCGCCACAGCCGGGTTGATGCGTCCCATTCGCGTAATCGCTCCCCAAGGCACAATCGTGAACGCCCGCCCACCGGCGGCCGTAGCCGGTGGCAACGTCGAAACTTCGCAGCGCATCGTCGATGTCCTGCTGCGCGCTCTTTCGCACGCTATTCCGGACCGCATTCCCGCCGCCGCCTCCGGCACCATGAATAATCTGACCATCGGTGGAGACGATCCTCGTACCGGCAACCCGTTCGCTTATTACGAGACCATCGCTGGCGGAATGGGCGCGCGCCCCACCAAGCCCGGAGTCTCAGGCGTGCACACTCACATGACCAATTCGCTGAACACTCCCGCCGAGGCCTTAGAGTATGCCTACCCGCTGCGCGTGCGGCGATACTCGCTCCGGCCAGCCAGCGGCGGTGCGGGAAAGCATCGCGGCGGCGACGGAATTGTCCGCGAGATTGAAGTGCTCACCGATTGCGAAGTGACTTTGCTCTCTGAGCGCCGCGTGCTCGCGCCCTGGGGATTGAATGGCGGCAACGACGGCTCATCGGGAAAGACCAGCGTGATCCGCAACGCTGGCTCGGTCGAAACCATGCCAGGGAAGTTCAGTACGCGCCTTCGTCGCGGCGACCGAATCAGAATTGAATCCCCTGGCGGTGGCGGCTGGGGATCGGTTGAATAACTTTAACGTCGAGAGCTACTCTAGTTCTCGGAGGCAGGGTTTTTATGACCGATCTCGCAACTCACTACATCGACGAAGCTCGCCGCCAGTTCCGCGGCAACAAGCGCCTGGCCGAGGCCGCAGTCGCCCAACTCAAAGACGAAGACCTATTCGTGACGCTCGACCCGGAATCGAATTCCGTCGCCATCCTGGTGAAACACCTCGCCGGAAACATGCGCTCGCGCTTCACCGATTTCCTCACTACCGATGGCGAGAAGCCCAACCGTTTTCGCGACCAGGAGTTCGAATTGAATGCCGCAACCACCCGAGCCGATGTATTGCGCTGGTGGGAAGAAGGTTGGGCGCAGGTGTTTGCCACGCTCGATGCCCTCAAGCCCGAAGACGTGATGCGCACCGTGACCATCCGCGGCGAGCCCCACACTGTGCTCCAGGCCATCAACCGCCAGATCGCACACTATGCATCCCATACCGGGCAAATCATTTTCTTATCCAAACATCTCCGCTCGAACGATTGGAAGACGCTGAGCATCCCACGCGGCAAGTCGGAAGATTACAAAACCGCCCCTCCCAAGACTTATAAACCCATGAGCTAAACGGCCAATCGCTCCGCCCCATAAAGGACTACCGCGAGAACCGTGGCAACCCCATCCCCATGCGCCGATCAGCCCTTCGTGTCCTTCGTGGTCAATTGGGTTTTCCTTCGGTGCTCAAACCCACTACTGATTCCCACAGTGCTAGAATCATGAGTTTGCGTCTGAGTCTGAATTCATAAGGTAGCCTTTATGCCATCCACTATGCTCGCGGTCGTCAAGCCGGAGGCCGCGCCGGGCGCGGAAATTCGCGAAGTTAAAGTTCCCGCCTTTGGGCGCACCGACGTGCTGGTCAAAGTGAAGATGGCCTCCATCTGCGGCACCGACCTGCACATCTACAACTGGGATCGCTGGGCCCAGGGCCGTATTCACCCGCCGCTCATTCCGGGCCACGAGTTCTGCGGCGAGGTAGCCGCGTTCGGCGATGAAGTCACCAGCGTAAAAGAAGGCGATTTCGTCTCCGCCGAGATGCACGTCGCCTGCGGCAAATGTCTCCAGTGCCGTACCGGCGAAGCTCATATCTGCCAGAACGTAAAGATCATCGGCGTCGACGCCAACGGCGCCTTCGCCGAGTACGTCGTCATTCCGGAATCGAATATCTGGAAACTTGATCCCGCCATTCCTGCGGAGTATGCCTCGATCCTTGATCCGCTGGGCAACGCCGTCCATACCGTGCTCGCCGGTGAGATTGCCGCAAAAACCGTGGCCATCACAGGCTGCGGACCCATCGGACTTTTCGCCATCGCCGTAGCCCGCGCCGTCGGCGCGACCGGTGTCTTCGCCATCGAAGTCAATGAGCATCGCCGCAAGATCGCGCGTGAGATGAAGGCTGACTACGTGATCGATCCCTCAAAAGAAAATGCGAAAGCGATCGTGATGGAAAAGACCGGCGGACTGGGTGTGGACGTAGTACTCGAGATGGCGGGCCATCCCGATTCCATCCGCACAGCCTTCGCCATCGTGCGGCGCGGCGGTAGAATTTCCCTCCTCGGCCTGACCTCAAAACCAATCTCCGTAAACTTTTCCGAAGATATTATTTTCAAAGGCATCACGGTGCAAGGCATCAATGGACGGCGCATGTACCAGACCTGGTATCAGATGACCGCGCTGCTCAAGGCCGGCAAACTCGACCTGCATCCCGTGATCACCGACCGCATTCCGATGAAGGATTTTTCCAAAGCAATGGAGCGCTTGAAGACCGGCGAAGCGAGTAAAATTTTGGTGTATCCCAACGGCGTGCGCTGACCCCGTGTGGCGCGGGCGCCCTCGCCCGCGACTTTTTTCACCGCAACGATGCGGGGACAAGAGTAGTAGGAGGTAAACCAATGAGCCTTGATGGATTCGTACGCTGCACCTGCATCCGCGACGGCAAGGCTAAACCACATCCGTTCCCCGACCGCCTTACCTTCGATGAGTCCGGTGAGCCGATCTTGTCGGGTGATCCTTCCGAAGAAGAATGGGAGGCGCACGACAAGTGGCTCGGCGAGTCCTGCGAACACGAAGGATTTCTTCTCTCGCTCTTCCTCGGCAACATCACGCGCGTTCAAAATTTGCGAAGCTTTCTGCGCCACTTGCAAGGCAGCCCGGGACCCCGATTTCCCATCCTGCTGGAAAAAGTTCTCTACGACGGCACCCACACCGGCGATTGGCTCTCCAGCAAAGTCGCGACAAAATTGTTGAAGGAGGTCGAGACCGTCCTTCATTCCAGCGACATTCTCGCCGATTCGGAAAAAGAGTTTTTCAACAACATGAAGCAGTTGTGCGACGCCAGCATCGCGACCGGGAATCCGATTATATTCTGAACCTGAAGTAGGCGACCGGGTTGTCTTCGAATCCGTGTCGATCCGTGTAAATCCGTGGCAAAGAAACCTGAGGGAATCATGACCACCGCAACCCGCACCAACCCGCTCTCCTACCTCACCGACCAGCTCAACGAACTCAAGGCCAAGGGCACCCACTTCAAGCTGCGCGTCCTCGAGGACGAGCAAGCTCCCGGTCTGTACCTTCGACGGCAAGAAGGTCATCAACCTCGCCTCGAACAATTACCTCGGACTGACCACGCATCCCAAACTGCGCCAGGCCGCCCTCGAAGCCACGCGTAAATATGGCGTCGGGTCCGGCGCCGTGCGCACCATCGCCGGCACCATGAAGATCCACATGGAGCTCGAAGAAAAGATCGCGCGCTTCAAGAACGTCGAGGCCTGCGTGGTCTTCCAGTCGGGCTTCGCGGCGAACGCTGGAACGGTGTCGGCAGTTCTCGGCAAAGACGATTTCATCATCTCCGATGCGCTCAACCACGCCTCGATCATCGACGGCGCGCGGCTCTCTAAGGCAAAGATTCTCGTCTTTCGCCACAAAGATGTAGCCCATGCCGAAGAGCAACTAGCCAGCGTAAAAGACGATCCCGGCAAGAAGCTTCTGATCAGCGATGGCGTTTTCTCCATGGATGGCGATATCGGCCCACTGCCCGGCCTCTGCGACGTCGCGGAAAAATTCGGCGCCATCATGATGGTCGACGACGCCCACGCCTCCGGAGTCCTCGGTCGCAACGGCCGCGGCACCATCGATCATTTCAACGTGCATGGCCGCGTCGATATCCAGGTCGGAACATTGTCGAAAGCCATCGGCGCCCTCGGTGGATACGTCTGCGGTTCCCACGATCTCATTGATTTTCTCTACCATCGCGCTCGTCCATTCTTGTTTTCCACCTCGCATCCGCCGTCGGTCGCGGCAACTTGCATCGCGGCATTCGATGTTCTGGAAAACGAACCGGAGCGCATGGAAAAACTCTGGGAGAACACGCGCTTCTGGAAAAAAGAACTTGGGGCTCTCGGCTTCGACATCGGAGGCCGCGCCACTCCCGCCAGCGAAACCCCGATCACCCCCATCATCATCGGCGACGGCAAACTCACCATGGACTTCTCCCGTGAACTCTTCAAAGAAGGCGTCCTCGGCACCGGCATCGCCTTCCCCACCGTCCCCGAAGGCAAAGCCCGCATCCGCACCATCATGACCGCCACGCACACGAAAGAAGAATTGCAGCAGGCGCTGGAAGTGCTGGGAAGAGTGGGGAAGAAGATGGGGATTGTGGGCTAGGAATGGGTCGAACGACCGGGTATCCAATTCGTCAGAGGAGTGGTTCCGGCTTGTAGTCCACGGTTCCGTGTTGGTACGCCGCTTCCGCCGCATTCCGGCCGGCTGGGCTGATTAACATCAGGAAAGTCGTGTCTTTGGAATGGTCGAGCGCGGTTGAAAAATGGTCGAACCCTCCCATGAAGGTGAATATCGACGACCCCGTCGTTGTAGCCGAAGGGATCTGCTCGTACGATAAGCTCAGGACATGGTGCCCAGTCCCTTGCAGCTCCCCCACATATAAAAATACGCCGAGCCTCACCTTGCCATCGGCGACGAACTTCAGCCACGGACCGCTTTTACCGGAGGAAAAGACCATGCGTGCGACCTGGCTCATTGAGTACAGATGCGCCACAAACTTGAGCGCCACCACGTCATTTGGATACTCAAGGCACACTACGGTGCGTTTCCGATCCCTCTCATCACGGGGTACGAGCCTGGCAAAGTCGGCCAGCCCTTGCAACTGCACTGTGAATAAATGGCCGCCATAATGCGGCAGACTATTGGCCTGCTTTCGAACGCGCGTCAGAATCTTGCCGTCCTGCGAGAAGTGGGCCTCTCCGCCTATATGATGGGAATACTTGACGCGATGGGTTGAAACCGGGCCGCACACCGTTAAGCCACCCGCGTACGTTTGGTCTGCCTTCAGCCTACCTTCGATTAGCTGCGCAGAAGGATCCTTGTAATATGGGAACGGGACGAGAATGGTGCCGTCCCGCTTGAATTTAATCTGGAACAGCTTAAATCGGCCCGCAGGCGTGGCAACCGCTATTACGAAGAGTTCGCCTTTCAGTAGCGTCAGGTTCACAGCTCATTGTAAACCGGACAGGCTGGCACGTTCCCGAACTGATCAATCACCCCGGTACACAATCCTCCCACCCACAACCGTAGCCACCACTCTCCCCGTAAACTGCCAGCCATCAAACGGTGTGTTGTGCGACAAAGACCGCGACTTCGCCGCCTCAAACGTCCAGCGCTTCTTAGGATCGAAAATCGTGACATCGCCAAAGCAGCCACGGGCCAGCGATCCCCGCCCACGCAGATCGAAAACGCGTGCCGGACCAGCGGTGAAGAGTTCGACGATTCGTGTCAGCGGAATTTTGTGCTCGCGGTGAAGCTTCGTGATAGCCAGGCCAGCGCGGTCTCAAGTCCAGTGATCCCGAACGCGGCCCGTTCGAACTCGACCTGCTTTTCGTGCGTCGCATGCGGGGCATGGTCCGTGGCGATAGCATCCACCGTGCCGTCAGCCAGCGCAACTAAAATCGCTTCCCGGTCCGCCGCCGAGCGCAGCGGCGGATTCATCTTGAAATCCGTGTTGTACTCGCCCACATCTTCGTCCAGCAAAGTGAAGTGGTGAGGAGTGACCTCGCAAGTCACTCGCGCCTTCGCCCGCTTGCCGCGCCGCACCGCCTTCAGCGCGTCAGAAGTGGAAAGATGCGCCACATGCAGCCGCGATTCTCGAATCTGCTGCGCCAGCGTCACATCGCGATCCACAATGTTCGCTTCCGCCGCCGCCGACATCCCCCGCAGTCCCAAACGAAAGCTGGTGGGCCCTTCGTTCATGGACGCATTTTCCGTAAGCCGCGTATCTTCGGCGTGCTGCACCACTGGCAAGTTCAACTCGGCGCCCAGTCGCAGCGCTGCGCGCATGATTTCGTCATCCAGGATCGGCTTCCCGTCGTCGGTTACGGCAACGGCGCCGGCGCGTTGCAGAGCGGCAAAATCGGTGAGCGCCGCCCCCCGCGAGTTCACCGTCGCCGCCGCGATCGGAAAAACATTGACCACCGCTCCACGCTCCGGATGCCGCAACCACTCAACCCATTCCTCCGTGTCAACCACCGGCACGGTATTCGGCATCGTGCACACTGAGGTGAAACCTCCAGCCGCTGCAGCAGCGGTGCCCGTCGCAATCGTTTCTTTATAGCCTTGTCCGGGCTCACGCAGGTGAACGTGCAGGTCGATGAATCCCGGCGCAACGATCAGGCCACGCGCGTCAAACTTCTCCTCAGCACTGCCGCGAAGTTTATTGGGCAGCGCAATCTCAGCCACGCGCCCGTCGCGCACAAGAAGATCCATAGGCGCATTGATCTTCGCCGCGGGATCGATGACGTGGCCGCCTTTAATCAGCAAGGTTGCGCTTTCTCGTTTTTGGTTCTTAGCACTCAGCATTCAGCACTCAGTCTCTGCACGGTTTCTCCCCTAAGCAAAAATCCGTGCAGATCCGCAGCTCACTTCGCCTTCCCCAATGCCCGCGCCAGGATCGCCATGCGCGTCGGGACACCATTATGTACTTCCTCAATGATCCTCGATTGCGGACCGTCGGCCACCTCCGCCGTCAACTCAAGCCCCCGGATGATCGGCCCCGGATGCATAACGATCGCATCGCGTTTGGCCAGCTTCACCCGTGCCGCCGTCATCTGGTATCGCGCAATATAGTCCTGCAGCCGAATCTTCTGGCCGGCAAGCCGCTCTTTCTGCAAGCGCAACAGCATGATCACATCCGCGCCGCGCAACGCCTCTTCAATATGCCGGGTTACGCGCAGCCCGGGCGCCAGCGTCGCGGCCACCTCCGGAACGAACTCCGGCGGCCCGCACAGCGTGATCTTCGCCCCGAACCGGCTTAACAGATGGCAATTCGAGCGCGTCACCCGGCTGTGGTAGATATCGCCAATAATCGCGATCTGCAAACCCTTGAACGATTTCTTGTGCTTCAAAATCGTGAAGGCATCGAGCAACGCCTGCGATGGATGCTCGTGCATGCCATCGCCCGCATTGATCACCGGGATATCGAGGTGCCTCGCCATCAGGTGCGGCGCGCCCGCGGCCGGATGGCGAATCACAATCGCGTCCGCCCCCACTGCGCGCAGCGTGTAGCCAGTGTCGAGCAAGGACTCGCCTTTTTCGATGCTCGATCCCGAGGATTGCACCAGAGTGGTGATCGCGCCCAGCGACTTGGCGGCGATTTCAAACGAAGATCGTGTGCGCGTCGATGCTTCGTAAAACAGCAGCACGATGCGCTTGTTTCGCAGCAGCGGGCGCGCCTTGAGCGGATTCATCCGGCGCGCCAGCTTCAGCAGGCTCAGGATTTCCTTATCCTCGAGGTGCTCGATGCTGAGCAGTGATCCGCGTGCCGGTTTGTTCATGGCGTAAGAGGGCAAACGGTGCATCATACGCGGCCAACGCCGCCCCCGGCAAGGCCGGTTCTGCCACGCGTTTTGGGCGCGCCTACAACCGCTTACGGCGCCCCAGGAAGGTCCCGGTCAACGCTCCGGCAATGCTGCCCGCGGCAATCGAAACCAGAAACAACACTGCCAGCCCAAACACCAGCATGACGGCGATTCCTTCCGGCGTTTTTAACGTCTCGAAAGCGGCCTGCACTTGCGGGTCACCGGAGCGCGAAGCGGCTTGCTGAAACGCTTCCAGCATCTTCTGGCGAATTTGCCCTCCGGTGTGAAACAGCGCCATCGCCAGCGTCTCGAAGATAGCCGAAATTCCGAAAAACAAAACGCCGCATACCGCTCCCAGTTTCGCTCCCGATCGCGTATTGACGTCCCATCCAGGGCTCTGCCGGTGATAAAGATTGACGGCTAGAAATCCGGCCCCCAAAACGGCTAGAAGCGGAACCATCAGCCCAAGAGTCATGATCAGCGCCGCAATCAAAGCTGCTATCGCGCACGCTCGAATAGCCGCCGGCCACACAATCCCGGTCGAAAATGCGGAAGCACTCAAACTGCCGGGAATGATCGGCGAGTCAGCGGCGAAAATTGGAAGTTCGGGGGACGAGACACTTGCCGGGACCGCCGCCGCGGGCTCCGGCATAGCCACGCGAATCTGCGGTGCTCCGCACTGCGCGCAGAAGGGCTTACCATCTTCGACGCTGAGCCCACACTTGTAGCAAGGATGGTCCATCGGAGCCTGAAGCAGGACTAACTTTGAAAGTATCGCACGTAAGCGGCAGGCGCAAGCAGACGGCTTGCGTTCTCCCCCTTGGATGATCTCTGCCTCAGATGTCGCCTTGCTTGCCGCGAGTGTGTACGTAGACCAGCGCGAATGTCGATCCGCCGCGCGCCTTTGGTTCGATGGCGACCACATGCTGGTTATCTTCCGTACCAACTTTCAGCTCGGTGACCGGACCGGTATTGTCACCTTCACATTTAACTTCCTTGGAATGTTCGTCCTTAGAATTCTCGTCGTCGTCAAAGTCCGCGTGGGTGCCGCCGTGTTCGCGAGTGTGACACTCGATAATCTTGCCGTACTTTTTGAGTTTGTCGCGGTAATAATCGATCACCTTGCCCGGCGCGTCATCGGAATCGTATTTCACAACCACCAATTTCACGCCGAATGCGTCGGTAAAGAGACTGAGATTCGCCGCCCCGCCATTCTCATCGTCGTGCCGCACGCGTGCGCCGGGATAAAGCGGCAGTCCGGCCTTTCGAGCATCCGCATCATTGCCCACATGCAAATCTCCGGCGGAGCTTTGGATATCCACATGCTTATCCTGATTGCTGCCTTGATTTTGAGCTTGCGCAGCGGGGCTGAGACACGCCACAGCCATGCCAATGCCTACCAGAAGAATCCCCCGGGTCACGATTGATCTCAACATAAATTCCTTCCTGAAATATCCTCGAACCTTGGTAAGTTGGATCTTAAGGTCCTAGGTCTTAGGTCTTAGGCCTTATGGTTCCTAACACCCACGACCTAACACCCACGACCTAACACCCAAGACCTGCTTCTAAATATCCGCATCTTTCCCATGCGTGCGTACGTAAACCAGCGAGAAACTCGACCCCTTGCCTTCCCGTTCCACGGCGACAATGTGCTGATCGTCCTGTTTCCCAACCTTGAGTTCGATGTCGCTGCCGCCGCTGCCTTCGCAGGTCAACTCATTCGAGCCTTTCTTCCCCGCGTTTACGTTCCAATTCCCTCTCGACGTATGGCATTCGAGGACGTTCCCATATTTCTTCAACTGCTCCCGGTAGAACGACAGAACCTTTGCGGGCGCATCGTCGGATTCATATTCCAAGGCCACAACTTTCAGGCCGTAGCCAAATCCGGAGATGTTCACATTCGCGCTCTTATCGCTGCCATCGGAATCCTTTTCCTTGATCCGAGCGCCCGGATACACGGCGAGCCCCACATCCGCTACGTCCGCCTGTTTGCTGACGTGAATTCCGCCCACAGGCGTATTGATATCCACCTGCTTGTCCTGCCCGTTGCCCTCTTTCTTAACGTTGACACTGCAACTGCCGAGGAACACGGCCGCCCCCAGAGTGACTCCAGCCAAAAGAAGTGTAGACAATTTATTTTTGCCCGTTTTCAGAACCATGTTCAAAACCATGTTCAGAACCTCCATTAACAACTTGGACGGCCCGCTCAAGGCCTGCGCCCCGCTCGGCGACGTTAGGGATGCTGACGGGAAGATGCCCGTGAATCGCGATTTCGCCGAATAAAGCCTTGACCGCCGCTATCTCCGAAACCGTCGCGTTGGAAAACGTACACATGTAATTCTCAATCTTCGGGAAATCTGCGGCCAGATAGGGATTCCCCATGGCGATCACCGCAGTCTTGCTCGCCGCGTGATCCAGCAATTGCTGCAGCAGCACTCCCGTCGCATCCGCCATGGCAACGCTGTTTCCCACCTTACCCGCTGTCGGCACCACATACACAGCGGCTATCACCGTCTGCGCTGCGTCCACTGCCTTCAATACCTCGTCGCTCATCCCTGCCGCAAAGCGCGGGTCCAGGTAGATCACGCGTGCGTCAGGAACCCGCGCCCGCAATTCCCGTGCGAACGCATGCCCGGATTCGGTCCGCACATCTTCCGAGAACAACACAGCCACGATCTGATTGCGTGTCTCCTCTTGTGTTGTATACGGAAGTGCAGCCTGCCCGGTTCCCCGATTTTTAACAGAAGACTTGAGCGGCAGAACCTTGCCATTGTCGCGAACCAGCGTGACCGCATCGTCGGCCACCCGTTGGCCCAAAGCCAGATTCTCCGGCTTGCCCACCACTTTGTCCAAGCCGCTCACATCCACCAGTCGGGCATCCTGCAGGCCCAACGACGCCTTTATCTTCAGGATCTTAAGCACCGAGCGATCTAGTCGTTCGCGCGCGATCTCGCCCGACTGCACTGCCTGTAGCATCGCGTTGTACGAGGCCGGAAAGTCGGCCGGGATGAGCAATAAATCATTGCCCGCCTTGAACGCCTCCACCGCGGCCCGGCCAATATCATTGGCGAAAAGGTGCGTCAGACCCGCCATATCGAGCGCGTCGGTGACGATAATTCCCTTGAAGCCGAGTTGTTTTTCAAGCAGGTCCGAGACGATCGCCGGAGAAATCGTCGCCACATGATTCGGATCGGAATCGAGCGCGGGAACCGTGACATGCGCCACCATCACCGAATCGACACCCGCCGCAATAGCGCGGCGGAACGGCGGCAGCTCAATCGAATCCAAATGAGCCCGATCCCCGTTCACGCTGGCCACGCCGAGATGCGAATCGGTAGCCGTATCGCCATGCCCGGGAAAATGTTTGACCGTAGTCAGCATTCCGCCTTCATGCGCGCCCTTGATATAAGCCGTAACCAGATCGCCCACCTGCTTGGGATCTTCGCCGAACGAACGCGTGTTGATGATGGGATTGGCTGGATTCGAATTCACGTCCGCGTCGGGAAAGAAGTTCCAATGAATGCCGATGGCGCGTGACTCTTCCGCGGTGATACGGCCGAAAGCCTCGGCGTCTTCTACTTTGCCATCCCCACCGAAAGCCATGGCGTGCGGAAAGACAGTGGCGCCCATCAGCCGCATGGGGACGCCGCGTTCAAAATCGGCGGCGAAAAGCAGCGGGAGCTTCGAATCGCTTTGCAGCCGGTTCAGCAACTCTGCCGCTTCGTAAGGCTCGCTGCGCAGCAGATACGGACCATCCAGGTGCACCGTCATCGCGAACGAGCCAACGTGATACTTCTGCATGTCGTCGCGCCACTGCAGGTATTCGGGATTCTCCACGTTGAGAAAGCTGGCGCGGCACCAGATCATGAACACCTGTCCGACTTTCTCTTCCAGAGTCAGCTTACGCAAAGTCTTCTCAGCCCACTTTTCACCGTCGTGAGTGGGATGGATGGGACCGGGACGCTGGTATTTATCTTTGGCAAACACAGCGGTGGCGATCAAGAGAATGGAAAGCAGAAAGCGAAGTGTTCGATGCATGCTGAAAACGATAGCAGAAATGGCGGAAACAGCATTCTGATGATTTATCCGTGTTCATCCGCGAAATCCGTGGCGAGTTCCTTTTCCGTCCTGGCTATGGCCTCCCGCTGAATCCGCACCTCATCCCCAAACCCGCGCAACCAGTGAACCTCCAGCTCGCGCCGAAACCACGTCATCTGACGTTTGGCATAATTGCGGTGCGCCTGCTGCGCGGCCTGCAGCGCCTGCTCCCGCGTTAGATCTCCGCGAATAAACTGCAGCGCCTGCTTATAACCCAGCGACGAAAGTGGCCAGGCTGCACCGCCATACTTCTCAACCATCCGCCGCGTCTCCTCCACCAGCCCATCTTCAAACATCTTGAAAGCGCGGCGGTTGATTCGCTCATACAGCGCCTGACGATCCGGGTCGAGCCCGAGCCGTAGAATGCTGAAGCCGCGCAAAGCTTCGCGCCCCCGCTCCTGCCAGAGTTCCGTCATCTTCTGCCGCGAAGCCAGGCAAACCTCTATCGCCCGGATCACCTTGGGGACATCATTCGCATGAATTGTCTCCGCCGCAGCGCGATCAAGACGGCGCAGAATGCGGTGAAGATAATTCGACCCTCGGCTGCCGGCTCGTTCCCGCAATCGCTCGCGCAGTTCCTCCGAGCGCTGCGGCCCGGGAAAGAGTCCTTCAAGCAGCGCCCGCAGATAAAGTCCAGTTCCGCCCACGACGATTGGCAAATGCCGGCGTGCTTTGATTTCCTCGAGCACTTGCCGCGCCTGCCGCGCATATTCGCCGGCTGTCACCTGGTCTGTCGGGGCAACGCAATCCAGCAGATGATGCGGCGCACGGGCGCGTTCGGAGGCCGTGGGCTTGGCCGTCCCAATATCAAACTCGCGGTACATGGCGACGGAATCGCAGTTCACGATCTCGCCATGAATGCCGGGGCGCTCCGCCAGTGCCAGAGAAAGCGCGGTCTTTCCGCTGGCCGTCGGGCCGAGCACAACCACCAGCAGCGGTTCCGGCTGCGCCCCAGCCACCGTCAGCGCACGCTCCAGTAAATGGCATGCCAATAGCGAATCACAGTAAGCACCAGCAGCAGAAATGCAATCACCAGCAAACCGGAAGTTTCCGTGGCATAGATCGCGTGCCGATGGTGCTTGTGGTCGGAATCGTGGTGGCGCTCGGTATGAACCACGCCTGTATTGTACGCCGCGCAGAAACTGCGCGCGATGGTGCTACACTACGCTGCGTCGTCGCTCATGGTTGAACGTTCAGCGCCGGCGAGTCGCTCAAGCACGGAGCGAAGCTGCGGCTGCAGATAGGACTCGCAACGAACCGGATGGATGCGTGGAGCACAATTCCATGGAACCAAACTCACTTCTCCCACGTAATCACGTCTAAGAGCCTGGGCGGCAGTGTGCCCGCCCGGCGGAGGAATGTTATGAAACGAATGGGTATGCAACGCTGGTTGTTCATAGCTTTGATTCTCAGCGGCTTTGTTTGCGCGTGGTCGGCCCTGCCGGCGCGGGCCGACGACTGGTCGAAAACTTACACGCTCACCGGCCAGCCCGATCTCCGCGTGGAAACTTCGGACGCCAACATCCACGTCTCCACCTGGGACCAGAACACCATCGAAGCCAAAGTCACCACCACGCACTACAAGATCGGCGAAGATGGCATTCGCATCGAGGAACACCAAACCGGCAACGTGGTCGAGATCGACGTCCACTATCCGCACCGCGGAGTCATCATCAACTGGGGCTCTACGAGTCATCGCGTGGAGATCAATATCCAGATGCCACGCGAGGGCCGCCTCGACCTGCACACCGGCGATGGCAAGATCGATCTCGCCAACTTTAAGGGCGAAATGCAGCTACGCAGCGGAGATGGCTCGCAGGAAATCGACAGCGTCGATGGCAAGCTGCGGGCGACCACCGGCGATGGCCACATCCACGCCAACGGGCGCTTTGACGAACTCGAACTCAAGACCGGCGATGGCCGCGTTGAAGCGCGGGCCACAACCGGCTCGGCCTTGTCTACCAGCTGGCGGCTGGAAAGCGGCGATGGCACAGTCACCCTCGAAGTGCCGGAAAACCTGGCGGCGGACGTGGATCTGCACACCGGCGATGGACACATCGATCTGGATATGCCAGTCACCACCTCGGGCAAGATTCGCCAGAACGAGGTTCGCGGCAAGCTGAACGGCGGCGGAAATCTGCTGGTGATTCATACCGGAGATGGATCGATCCACCTGCGCAAGGGATAGGGCGTCCGACCGATTTTTCCATTTATAGGACGAGCCGCAAACGATCCTTTCGGATTCTTCCAGAAATGTAGTACTTTCTTGGGTCCAGGAATTTCGATTCTCAGCGTAATGGTTTGCCAGAGCTTACCAAAGGCAGACAGAAGGAAGGTTTTCATGGCATTCCTGCGTATTTATCTTGTTGCCATCGCGGTCGCATTGCTCTTTTCCCTAGCCAGCGCTCAACAAACCCCCGCCCCATCCACCCATGAACCCGCCCTCGACGTCACTTCGATGGACCGCACCATCGATCCCTGCGTGGATTTTTTCCAGTACTCCTGCGGAGGATGGATCAAGAGTAATCCGATTCCTCCGGATCAATCTTCGTGGGATACGTACTCGAAGATGCAGGATGAGAATCGCGACCGCTTGCGCGGAATCCTGGAAGCCGCGGCCGCGCCCGATCCCAAGCGCGATGCCTCGGTGCAGAAGATTGGCGACTACTATGCCTCCTGCATGGATGAGAAGGCCATCGATGCCAAAGCGGCCGAGCCTCTCCAGCCGCAGTTGGACCGAATTGCCCAGCTCGCCTCCAAGGCAGAAATTCCCGATGTCGCTGCAGCCATGGCGGATGACAACGTGTTGTTTGGCTTCGGCTCTGCGCAAGACTACAGAGACGCCAGTCAAGTGATTGCCGAGGCCGATCAGGGAGGACTCGGTTTGCCGGACCGCGATTACTACTTGAAGGACGATCCGAAATCAGTCGATCTGCGCAAAGCCTACGTCGCGCACGTGCAGAAGATGTTCCAACTGCTGGGCGATCAGCCCGACGTGGCGGCCGCGGAGTCACAAACCGTGATGCGCATCGAAACCGCGTTGGCCAAGGGTTCCATGACGCGCGTGGAACGGCGCGATCCTAAGAATCTCGACCACAAGATGACGAGCGCGGAGTTCGAGAAGATCAGTCCCGACTTTCAGTGGCAGGTCTACTTCACGAAAGTAGGACTGCCTTCGCTGAGCTCGCTGAATGTGACTTCGCCCAATTTCTTCAAAACCATGAATGAGGAACTCGGAAAGGAAAGCCTGGCGGATTGGAAAGTCTATTTGCGGTGGCACCTGGTGCATAAGGATGCTCCGTTTCTCTCGTCGCCGTTTGTGAACGAGAACTTCGCTTTCTACGGAAAAACTTTGCGCGGCCAGCAGGAGCTGCAACCACGCTGGAAGCGCTGCACGCAAAATGTCGATAACGATCTCGGCGAAGCGTTGGGTCAGGTTTATGTCGAAAAGTATTTCAGTCCGGAGGCCAAACAGCAGGCCTTGAAGATGGTAAAAGAAATCGACACAGCCATGGCTCAGGACATTAGCTCGCTCCCGTGGATGTCGGCAGCCACCAAGCAGCAGGCGCTGGTAAAGTTGCACGGGATGGCCAACAAGATCGGCTATCCCGACAAATGGCGCGATTACAGCAAGCTGGAGATCGTGCGCGGCGACGAACTGGGCAACGTGGAACGCGCCCGGAAATTTGAATTCAACCGCGAACTGGCCAAGATCGGCAAGCCCGTGGATCGCGGCGAGTGGGACATGACTCCGCCAACGGTGAATGCATATTACAACCCGCAGATGAACGATATTAATTTCCCCGCCGGAGTCTTGCAGCCACCCGCATTCGATCCCACCTCGGACGCGGCTCCCAACTATGGCGACACCGGCGGCACCATTGGCCACGAACTCACGCACGGCTTCGACGACGAAGGCCGCCAGTTCGACGCTCAAGGCAATCTGCGCGATTGGTGGACGGAGGCAGATGGCAAAGAATTCGTGAAGCGCGCCAGCTGCATCTCAGATCAGTATTCCACTTACACGATTATCGATGACATCAAAATCAACGGGAAGCTGACGCTCGGCGAGGATACAGCCGACCTGGGCGGGCTCATCCTGGCTTACATGGCCTGGAAGGAAGACACCAAGGGACAGAATCTGCAACCGATCGATGGTCTCACGCCCGACCAGAGATTTTTTATTGGCTACGGACAAAGCTGGTGCGGAGAAACCCGCGACGAAACCAAGCGGCTGCGCGCCACCGTAGATCCGCACTCTCCCGAAAAATATCGTACGAATGGCGTAGTCTCCAACATGCCGGAATTCCAGGAGGCGTTCCACTGCAAGGCAACATCGCCGATGGTCAACCAGAATCGCTGCAGGGTATGGTAAGTCGAGGCCGGCCTACTGTTCCATTTCGCCTTTATCGGGATTGTAGTAAAAGCGGAAACGCAGACTCAGGAACTCCCCTCTAAACTCGGTGGGTAGCGGCGGAAAAGGATCCGACGCGGTGATGCTTCCATACGCCGGCCGATCCAGCGTAACATCGCCCGAACCCTGCGTTATCGCCAGCCCTCGCACGGAGCCATCTTTCATGATGGCGAACTCGAGCGCCAGTTTCCCTTTCTTCATTTGAGCGGATTCCGGAATCAGCCGGTACCAATTCTCCCGTACATTCTGCAGCACGCGCTGCAGATATGGACCGAAATCCACACCCATGGTGTCGCTAAGGATCTCAAGATTGCCTTCCTGCCGGCCGCGAGCCCCGCTTCTCAACCCAAAATCGCCGCCGTTGCCCTGCTGCCCCGCGCCGCGCCTGGCCGCCGCCGCGCGGGTCGCCTCCTCAATTGCCGAGCCCGCGGACATGGAACCGGCATACTTTTGGAACTCATTCCTGATGTTTGGCGTGACTGGCGTTTGCAGTTGCGCGACCTGCGGATTCGGTGGCTGGGCCTGCGGCGCAGGCTGGCTCTGCGAAAATCCTGCTGCCGACTTTGCTGGCGGCTGCTCCGCTTGCGGCGCGCTCAACCCCGGCGCTCCCGGAGGCGGCGTCGCTAAACTCTTGCGCAGCTCCTTGATGTCCAGTTGAGGATGCCGCGTCATCGCAATGCGATCCTTGTCGGACGCAATGTTCGTGTTCGGCCGGTGCGGCACCTTTTGCAAGTCCGGCGGAAGCTCCAGAAACGTCAGATCCTTATTTGCAGTGCTGGATACGGCCACAACAGGATGCAGCCACGGAAAATACTTTCCCAGCTTGTCGAGATTGAACAACAGTATGAGGAGAACCAGGTGGGTAACGATCGAAATCCACGCCGCCTCGCGCCGCCGCGAACGCGCCAAATCGTCCTGCAACTGGATAAGCAAATGCGGCACGCGCGCATCGTCATCCAGATCGCGGTAAGCCGTCTCCCATCCCTTCGTATCGTAGAGTCCGAGCTGCTCCGGCTGTGGCTTCTCGGGAGGCGCCACCGGATCCTGGAATGGAATTTGCGTAATTGGCATGAACTAATTTGTCCCGAGCCCGGCTTGACGGAGTAAAGCTTGTCCGAGTAAGCCCTGTCCGTTAGACACACATTCCCGTAGCCACGTTGCATCCAACCTTCCACGGACGCCGCAGCAACCGCCACAGTCAAAGCTCCCTTCATTTTCGCATCTTTCAAGCGATTCTGCTCACGAACAAATGGCGTGCGACTTAGGTGTGTAAACATTTGTAAGCGTGCCTTGGATACTGCTCTCGAGGGTGCCCCGCTCAAGCTTCGCTTGGGCGGGGTTTTTGATGGTCATCCGTCACAGACCTAACGGCCTGCGTCCGGATAACGTTCTCCCATGCCTTGGGGATTGAAACGCTTCCACGAGTCTCGGCAAGTTCATTTCCTCACATTCAGTTGTTATCGAAGAGGCCCCAATTTGGCGAGTACTCAGGCCTGCGAAACCTTCGAGTCCGCGCTGGAACGGGTTCGGCAGTCTCACCTGCTGTGCGTCTACGGCTACGTCGTGATGCCCGAACACGTTCATCTCCTTATGAATGAACCTGAACGCGGCAATCTGGCGCAGGCCATGCAATCATTGAAACAGGGAGTGGCACGAAGGCTCGCCCTCCGAGCCCCGGATTCGTTCTGGCAGGCGCGCTATTACGATTTCAATGTCTGGAGCGAGCACAAATTCGTGGAGAAGCTGCGGTATATCCATCGAAATCCAGTGAAGCGCGGCTTGGTTGCGCGCCCGGAGGACCATCGATGGAGCAGTTTCCGTCACTATGCCAGCGGCGAGACGGGAGTGGTCGAGATCGAGTCTCAGTGGACGGCTCGGCGACGAGAGCGCTTGGGAATTTTTCTTACGCTAAAGATGACGGCGCCGCCAGAAAAACCCCGCCCAAGCGAAGCTTGAGCGGGGCACCCCCGGGAGTAGGATTACCCCTTGGGCCGGGCAGCCCCCTTGAGCGGGCACCCGTCCATTTCGGTCGAGGTGAGTTCTCGATAGGTAATCAAGGAAATATTGGAAGGTGTTCGACGGACGAGTATTTGTCGAGCTCTCCCAAGAGGAGCCACGCTATCTCATTTATCGAGGATTGCACCCGCATTGACCGGCTCGTTTCAACAAGGCTGTCCTGCGGAATGCCATCTGAACCGCCTAAGCAAAATATGTAAACTTGAGGCATCTCCATCAGGAAGACTCCGAAGTGTTCACGCACTGCCACCTCCGCAACTAGAAATGACGGCCTTCCCGTGTAATTGATGCGCCCTGCCAAGAGCGATGTCAACATGTCATCTGCTAAAAACGCAGGGGTTCGATAATCAAATTGCAGGCGAACGACCCTATAGGTATGCCCGGACCGATACGACGAACCACAAGGGCTCTCGTAGATCAGGGCGTCGCTTCCCCCGGAGATGGGGAGGTTTCCAAACGCGGAATAAACTTTAACGTCTTGAAGCATGCCCTCAGGAACGGGAACGCGCGTTTGCAGGTGAGCCCAGACGCCGTCGGCTATTCTTCTTTCCTCTTGCGTAGAAATGTGAAACTCGTCAACGGGAGGATTTGGGGTTTCGCGTCTTGGATTCATAGCGGCCTGCGAAAGTGAAGGCATGAAGCCGCAGATCACTCCAGCAAGAGAGGCCGTAAGCAGCAGCAACCCTACGCTTCGAACTGTAGCTGCGGCGGGAAATTGATCTTTCCTGCTTTTCTTGGGCAGGACCGACAAGCCTAGAACGATATCGACGAGCGACTGCCCCCCATTGAAAATGATCGACAACGGAAAGAACAACAGGATGGCTAGGGCAGCGGACCAGAGTTCAGCGGACCTGAAGGTTGTCTTGGCTGACAAGGAAAGTATGCCTCCTGCCAATGCGAAGGGCACTACGAGTGTCAAAAGATTGCGAGCCGCGCAACTTAGAAGCGATAGCTCGGACTCCCTGCCCCTAATCCTTAGCCCCATCACAAGCTTTCCTGGTGTGCCTTCAAACCGCCAATCAAGAATCGCGAAATACGAAACCCACGCCCAAACGACCGCCATCGAGACAACTGCGCTCGGCGCTTCGACGTATCCTTCAAAAAGTATCGATAACGAACCAAAGGTGAGGAGAGCACAGATAAGAAGATCAATCGCAAACCAACTAGTCGCCTCACGAACAAACGAACCGAAGCAATCGGGACGGTGTAGAGGAGTAAAAGAGCTAAGACCAGCAATCCTGCCGACCCCAAAAAGTACGGTCCCGTTCTCGTGTAATAGTGTCGAACGGACCCAATTGCCGCTACCAAAGAGGAAACAATCCCTAGCGGTTTCCAAATATCCTGAAGCTCTTTGGTTCGAGTTTGTAACTTCTTAACTAAGCCCACCTGACCATAGTACGTCGTTCGTCGCGGCAGATGTGAGGGGCTGGCCCATGTGCGGCCACGACCGAGGCTGGCCCATCCCGCCGCGCTTTTCGGCGGGTGGGACACGATGCTGCATGGGCCGGGGTAAAACGGTCGATGCGCAAACAATCCACAGCCCCCCTGTGACATCCAACCTTGCTCTCCGCCAAAAATCACTTCATCATTGTCGAAGCACTGACGGTAAATGGAGCCAAGTGAACACAGCACCTAACTCCTTTGTTTCACGAATTTTGCCTCCAAGTCTTTTAGAAGACGTATTTTGCGGGCACTTTTTTCCAGACCCCGCGCCCAGCAGGACTTTCAAGGGTACGGGGGGGTGGGGGGGCACACCCCAAAATGAGGAATTCTCCGCAAATGCCAAATGCCGCCCGCAGCTCCCACCAGATTTTATTCCGTGCAGAAATCCACAACCGATTCGTACCGCACGTGTGGAGCGGACGCCCTCGTCCGCTTCTCGCCCATGCTTACGTCTTTGCCAAGCCGGCAAGCCCAACGTTCTTTCCATGCTCCCGAATCGCCGCCACAATCTCGAGAGCCAGCGCCAGCGCCCGCCGTCCATCACTGATCGGCACCACCGGCGCAGACCGCTCCCGCACCGCATGCAGAAACGATCTCAACTCAGCGTGCAGCGGCTCTTCCGAAGTCACCGCCGGCTTGCCCACCCCAATCTGCGGATTCACCGTCGGAGTGCTCGACCCAGACCCATCCTGCCCCACCGTAAAAACCAGCACCTCCTGCCGCCCATAGTCCACCGACACATACTGCCGCGGCTGAAAAAATCTCAGCTTGCGCACGCGCTCAGTCGAAACGCGGCTGGCCGTAAAGTTGGCCACGCATCCCGATTCGAACTCCAGCCGCACATTAGCGATATCAACCTTCCCGGAAAGAATCGGCAACCCGACAGCGCGAACTTCCTTCACCGGAGAATTGACAAACGACAGCACGATGTCGAGATCGTGAATCATCAAGTCGAGCACCACATCAACGTCGAGCGACCGCGGAGTAAACACGCTCAGCCGGTGCACCTCGAAGAACATAGGCTGCGTAAGCAGCGGAATCGTGGCGCGCACCGCGGGATTGAAGCGCTCCAGGTGTCCGGCCTGCGCCACCCGCTTGTGAGTAGCCGCCAGTTGCACCAACTCGTCAGCCTCTGCCAGCGATGCCGCCAGCGGCTTCTCAATGAGGACGTCAACTCCCGCCTCCATCAGCGCCCGCGCCACTTCCAGATGATGGACCGTCGGCGCCGCCACGGACGCGGCCCGCACTTCACTGTGCGTAGTCAGCATCTGCTCGACCGAACCGAAAGCTCGGCACCCGAACTCGCGCCCTACCGCGTCCGCGCGGTCCAGGTTCGGATCGACCACGCCCACCAGCCGCACGGATTCACCCTGCTGCTCCAACTCGTGATAAACCCGCGCATGGTTGCGTCCAAAAACTCCCACCCCCACGACTGCGACGGAAATCGGATTATCAGCTTGCAGGAAAACTCTCAGGTGGCTGGTTGCCAGCAGGACACCGAATTGTAAACGTAAAGCCTGCGGTCTGATCGGGTAATTTTGCGATCAAGGAATTCGGCAATTGAAGACCCTGATTCCACAAATGCTTTTCAATCGCTCAATCACCCGATCGCAAAATCACTCAATTTTCCTTTGTGGCCTTCTTCAGGATAGCAATCTGCCCCGCATGATACAGCTCGTGTTGAGCCACTCCATGCAGCATGAAGTAGAAATCGTATTTCTTGCCCGGAACGCGTTCCCGAAGCCGCGATTCCGGCAAAGCCGCAACCATCTTCACCAGCGCATCGTGCCCGCGCTTCGCATCTCCCACCGCCTTGCGCCACGCCGCTTCGCTGGGTTTTGCAACCAAAGGGAAATTATCCAGCCCTTCGGGTTGAGTTTTCTCACCGTTCAACCGGCGGCAAGCCGCGGCATCCCAAACCGCCACGTGCAGAACCAGCTCCCAGATGCTGTGAACATCGGGCAGCGGTTTGGCCGCAGCCGTGGCCGCATCCACATCTTGCAACAACTCAAGCAGCGCCGGACCGTGCCAGGCGTCCCCTTCGAATGCGCGGCGAAGTTGCTCGGCGATCAGAGCAGGTTCGAAAACCCGGGATGTCATATCTTTAGCTCTTCCCTTAAAACAGATTACTCAAATCAAGAACCATGAACTGAAAATCTCGGAGTAGACGTCAGTCCGCCACAACCGCAATCCCCTCCGCATTCGCCGCATCGATAATCTTCGCGCCATCGAGCAGCAGACACTTTCCCGCGTCCACTGCCAGGCAAGTCGCGCCCGCGGCCTGCATCACTTCGATCGTCTTCACTCCAATCACCGGAACATCGAAGCGCATATCCTGGTTGGGCTTGGCGATCTTGACTACAGTAAGATCGCGGCTGAGCGTGGAAGCGTCGCCGTGCAGCGTCCGCATAATGTGTCCCGCGCGCTCAATGGTCGCGTCGGTCCCCTCCATCGCTTCCACCGCCACGCACGCGGATTCGGCGATTACCACACTCTGCCCGATGTCATGCTGCGCCAGTTGCCGGGCAACGCCGCGGCCGTAATCGATGTTCTTCCGTTCCTGTTCGCTGGGCCCGCGCCCCGTAAGCACGCCGGGTTTCGCCAGCAGCGGTTCCAGCAGCCACGTGGAATTTTCCAGCGTAATGCCCTCGTCCGCCAG
Organism: uncultured Acidobacteriaceae bacterium; assembly: GCA_963818865.1. Taxonomy (GTDB): domain Bacteria; phylum Acidobacteriota; class Terriglobia; order Terriglobales; family Acidobacteriaceae; genus Sulfotelmatobacter. Next base: position 1,119,555 of record CAWFTQ010000003.1, on the reverse strand, counting down.
AACCTTGGCCACGGCGCCGAGCAGGCTATCGGTGTTGCGCGTGGTCAGCGAAAGTAATAGCTTGGCCAGCCGCCAGTCTGGCCGGATGGCGGAGAAAATTTGTTTGTGCCTGACCTGCCCCGCCATGATGGCGCGCCGTACTCCCTCGCGCCGGAAAGTTTCGATCAGCTTCGATAGCTCGCCCAGCGATATCCAGTGAACCGAAGCCGCATTATGGTCCTCGATCTCGGCAAATGTCTCTTCCTTAATCGCGACCACGACAACTTCGTATCCCGCCGCCCGCGCCGCGTCCAGCACGAGGAAGGGAAACTTTCCGTTGCCGGCGATAAGCCCGATTTTTTCATTTTGGGAGGGCATGAGGTGAGACCCCAACAGAAAGGCGCGGAGTCAGTCTAGCACCGGCCTTCATTCAGTACCCCACCCTTTGTCCAATAAGCGCTGACGCCTGATAGCGTCAACGATCTTCGTTTACATGAAAAATCCTGAGGATTGCGGCCAGAGCGAGGAAGGCAAACATCGCAATCTGTAGCCTCAGGCCAAGTTTCGATGCACGAGGGTGTAGAATGTGTGGCGTCTTCGAAACGAAGAGAATCTCGGATAAGCAAGAGTTTCGTAACAGCGGCTCTCGTTGAGGCAAGGTACTAATGCATGAGTCACCTCTTGATCGTCCAGAGTTCGAAGAGGGAACCCGCTAACCAGTTTTTTGCCAGAGCCTTGTCGTTGTTCAGCACTCTATTCAAGCTACGACCTTGTAGCAGTGTCCCAAGCGACACGTTGTCGGTCGCCGTTTTTCCCCGAACCAAAGCCCGGTCGAGCGATATTGTTTGGGCAAAAACCACAAGCCGCTGGCTTTGTGGCACTGGCACTTGGTTCTACCAGGGCATTTCTGGAGAGGAAGGCCTCCGAAAACTGTTAGACCATCCACGGTTTCTGACTGATCCTGATGCCTGTCTTCACGATCTCGACGGCCAATTCGTCGTAGCGTCGGGAGATCGCGAATCGGGTGAGCTAGCGGTCATTACTGACCGCCTCGGCATCCTGCACATTTATGCTGTTCAAATCGGCGACACACAAGTTGTTTCGACTTCGTCCATCGTATTGGCTGCACTTACGCGTTCAGAGTGGGACCCCGAGGGCTGCCGCCAGTTCCTAGGCTCCGGGAATATTTATGAACCGACGCGAACCTTGTTTAAAGGAGTCAACAAGTTAAGTGATGCTTGCATATATCGCTTTACGGACGGCGGTCTAAGACTGCAGCAGAGATATTGGAGTATCGAGTCTGTGCTCCGCCGAGGTGCCGAAACTAAAGTAGACGTGGACCAGGTGGCGATTGCTCTTCGGGAGTCATTGTGTACGGTCTATAGAAACTTTCCAAAGCCACTACTGGACTTCACTGGCGGTCTTGATACCCGGGGCCTCGTTGGGGCGATGCTACGGGCCAACCTAAATCTCGATGTTGTGGTCAATGGATATGACGATAATCATGATGTGCGCGCGTCGACTCAGATAGCGCAGGAACTGGGATTGCGGCATCATCGTCGCTTCACGGGCTGCAGGTCTACCCAGCATTGGTGGGATCTATCCAAGATGTCCCTCGCTTACTGCGACGGCGAGTGCGACTTATTGTATTACGGCCCTACCCTGGAAGGCCATTTGGTTAATTCGGATGGGTTCGATGCCAGCCTCAATGGTGCAATCGGAGAAATTCTAAAAGGCCACTGGTGGGAACTCCTCTTTCCTCACACGGGACGCCAGCGCCATTTCGACTGTCGCCTGTTAGCGGCACGCCGCTTTACCTTCGAGGGTGAAGTCCCCGGTCTCCTGGCTTTCAACTACCCTGCGAGCTTGACTGATCACTACACCGAGATCATTCGCCAAACCATCAGTGGCCTGGAGGACTTTCCAAACACGGTATCAATGGATGCCGTCTATCTTGTGCTTCGGCAGCAGAAATGGCTAGGCAGGGCAGTGAGTGCTACAGATCACGTCTGGCCTTGCATTAGCCCATATGGGTTTAAGCGACCTTTGGAATTAGCAATTTTGGCACCGATCTCCGCAAGAGTGCACCACCGCATGAGTCGTCGACTCATTGAGCATGAGAACTCACAACTGGCTCGTTTCCCACTGCTTGGGAGTAGCCCCGCATCACCTTTAAGGTTTACAACCATGCATCAGTTCGGGCCGGTGCTCTTGCACTACAGCCGATTGGTCGCGCGCCGCTTTCTAATCCAGGCAAAATTCAGAGGGAGAGACCGTCACGTCAAAGCGCTCTATCCACATGCGACCTTACCTCTCAACCGGCTAGTTGGACTTGAGGAGATTCGTAGTCTACTCGACCCGTGCCAGATGAACACTCGCGAGCTCTACAATACTGATGTTTTACAGGTTGAACTGAAAAAGTGCCTAGTTGACACTTCCACAAATGCATACCGGCTGGGCAGAATTCTCACATTAGAACTGCTTGGAAGAACGGTTCGCAATGGAAAGAGCATTTTGAGCAGCATTCGAAATTGACCGAAACCGAGGGGAGTGTCTCTACTGAAAACTGGTGATGAAATAGCCAGCGATAACTATTGACAAATCGCCATAGCGCTCATTGACCTATCCCGGCGCTCTCGACGGAAGGGTCGGCGCCTGACCCTTACTTAATTACTCCTCGTTCCGCCGCCTCGATGAACTGGATCAGCATGTCCACATCCGAACCCCGATCCGGCTCAGCCTTCAGCTTCTCCAACGCCTGCGACGTATTCATCTTCGACGCCAGCAAAGTCTTGTAGGCATGATGAATCCTGCGAATGCGCTCCGGCGAAAAGCCGCGTCGCTCGAGTCCGACTTTGTTCATCCCATAAGCGTGCGTGTTGCGCGCCGCTGAGGTCATCGAAAACGGCAAGACATCCTGTGTGATAGTCGTACCGCCGCCAATGTAAGAGTGCGCTCCTATGCGTACGAATTGGTGTACCGGACAAAGCGCTCCCACCACGGCCCATTCTTCGACGGTTACATGCCCGCCCAGTGTCGCTCCGTTCACCAGCATGCAGTGGTCGCCAATCACGCTGTCATGTCCAATATGCGCGTAGGCCATGATCAGAACGTGGCTGCCAACTCTCGTCAGCCCGCCGCCTTTCACCGTGCCGCGAGTGATGGTCACGCACTCGCGAATCTCATTGTGGTCGCCAATCTCCAGGCGCGTCGCCTCGCCTCGGTAGGAAATATCCTGTGGCGCCATCCCGATGGCGCAGAAGGGGAAGAAGGCATTGTTGGCGCCGATTTTTGTTGGCCCTTCAATCGCCACGTGCGATATCAGACGGCAATTTTCCCCAAGCTCCACCTCCGGACCAATCACGCAGTATGGGCCAACCTTGCACGATGCTGGCACTTTGGCCCGCGCATCAATGATTGCCGTAGGATGGATCGCCGCAGGATGGATCGCGCTGGGATCGACATTCATGATTGCCGCCGGACTCTGTTTCATTCCGCCGCGCCGTCAGAGCCGTCACCGCGCCCGCGTGAGCTGTCGATCAGCTGGCACGATACGGTCGCTTCCGCTACGCGCTTGCCCGCGACCCATGCGACACCGTGCATTTTCGCTGCGATCATCCGCGGAATAGCGCGCCAGCCCTTCACTTCCACCGCAATGCGCAACTGGTCGCCGGGGCTCACCGGGCGCCGGAATTTAGCGCGTTCAATGCCCGTAAAAACCATCATTTTGTCGGTGCGGTCCTCGACCTCGGTGAGCAGCAGCGCGCCGCCGGCCTGCGCAATCGCTTCCACGATCAGAACGCCCGGCATGATGGGCAACCCCGGAAAATGTCCGTTGAAAAACGGCTCGTTGATGCTGACGTTCTTGATCGCAACGATGCTTTCTTTCCGTTTCAACTCGAGCACCCGGTCAATCAGCAAAAACGGATAGCGGTGCGGCAGAATTTTCAGGATCTCGTGAATGTCGAGCCCCGTCTTCGATGCCGCCGCAGTGTCGCTCACGGGAGGAGTGGTCTCAATCATGGATTCATCTCAAACAGCCTGAAGATTATACTGTACCGCGTCGCGTTCACAACGCGGCGGCGAACTCCGGCCAGCGAAAGGCAAATGTGTCGACTAGGAAAACAGGTGTGGCAGCGATACCGCGGAAGGCGAGGACCGAGCGACTGCTCTACTTCACCGAACAGCAGGACCGGACCGTTGAGACTATCCGCGAACTGGTGGAAATCGAGTCCCCCAGCGATAACAAAAAAGCAGTCGACCACATCGCCGGTTTCCTCGCGTCCAAGTTCGAAGCGCTTGGCGGGCGAACTCAACTCCATCGCAGCCATGATTTTGGCGACAGCTTGCAGATCGACTTCAGCAGTCCGACGAACCGCAAGCCAGTTTTGCTGCTCGGTCACTACGACACCGTGTATCCCCTGGGCACGCTGGCGAACATGCCGTGCACCTTCGAAAGCGGACGCCTGCGCGGGCCGGGCGTGCTCGATATGAAGTCAGGCATCGCGCTCATGCTGCATGCCATCGAGGCGCTGCAAGCCTGGCACGGCGATCTGCCGCGGCCGATTACGGTTTTTCTAGTTTCCGATGAGGAAGTGGGCAGCCATTCGTCACGCAAAATCACTGAGGCCTTGGCAAGAGAATCCGCCGGAGTGCTGGTATTGGAGCCCGCCGCCGGGCTTCGCGGCGCCGTCAAGACCGCGCGCAAAGGCGTGGGCGAATACGCTCTGCATGTGCAGGGCGTCGCGGCGCATGCCGGACTCGATCCCGGAAAAGGCCACAGTGCGATTCTTGAAGTGGCGCGCCAGATCACGGAAATCGCGAAGCTGAATAATCTGAAGCAAGGCGTGTCCGTGAACGCGGGCATCATCGAAGGCGGAACCCGTACGAATGTGGTTGCTGCCGAAGCGTCGGTGAGACTTGATGTGCGCATCAGAAGCGCAAAACAAGCCGCGGGCATCGACCGCAAACTGCGCTCCCTCAAACCGTTCGACAAGCGCTGCAAGCTCGGAATGACGGGCGGTATTAACCGCCTTCCAATGGAGCGCACTGCCGGAGTGGCGTCGCTGTACAAAAAGGCCCGCAAGATTGCCAGCCAGATAGGATGGGACCTTGACGAAGCAGCCGTAGGCGGCGGCTCCGACGGAAACTTCACCGCGGGCATGGGCATTCCCACGCTCGACGGCATGGGCGGCGTCGGCGAAGGTGCGCACGCGGTGCACGAGTTCATCGTGATCTCCGAACTCCCGCGCCGCGCCTTGCTTCTCGCCGGAATGATCGAAAGTGTCTGAGCTCTTCTTCTTTGACTCCGCCGGTAAGCTGGCCTAGAATTTTGTGGTACCTCGGTTGGCTCGTGCATAGTTTGCTGAGAGATCCGAGATGGAGGAGTTATGGGCGAGTTTTCGTTTTGGCATTGGTTGTTGGTGATAGCCATCGCCCTTCTGCTCTTCGGGACCAGCAAGTTCTCCGCCGTCGGCAAGGGTATCGGCGAAGGCATCCGCAACTTCAAGTCGGCGATGAAAGAGCCTGACGCGGAAAAGAAAGAGACAAAAGAGGAAGAAAAGAAATCTTAGACGGTCTGCCGTCCGCGTCGCTTTCTCTTTTTTGCATGCGCCTTTGTAATCGACCTACCGGGGAGTGAGGTGTCCGCCATTCAGACGGCTCCCTGCTTCCTCAGCATGGCATAAACCAGCGCCACCGGCAGTCCCACCACATTGCCGTAGTCGCCTTCAATGCGCGGGATCCAGCGCGAGGCGATGCCTTGGATCGCATACCCTCCCGCCTTGTCCATCGGCTCTCCGGTCGCGATGTAGTCCCGGATCTCATTGTCAGAAATTTCGCTCATAGTCACCAGTGTGCTCTCGGAAGCGGTCAGTTCTTCGTCGTCACTCACCCCCGTACGCACAATGCACACTCCAGTAATCACCGCGTGCGTGCGTCCCGAGAGCATTCGCAACATGCGCGCAGCATCGTCTCCGTCGCGCGGTTTGCCGAGGATCGTGCCATCGACGACCACAATCGTATCCGCGCCAAGTACATAATCTTCAGGATGGCTTCGAAAAATCGCCAGCGCTTTTTCCCGCGCCAGCCGTTCCGCACAATCGCGCGGTGATTCCCCCGCGAGCGGCGTCTCATCGATGTCCGCAGCCTGCACCGTGAATCCGATGCCGGCATTGCGCAATAACTCCTGGCGGCGCGGCGATGCGGAAGCAAGAATAAGCATGCGAACTCAGATCCTAGTTGAAGAAGTACCGAGTACCGAGTTGCGAGTGAACCTCGCAAGCTTTTAACGCTCGGTACTCGCGGCTCGCGACTCGGTACTCGGTACTCGCGACTCGGTACTATCGGCTCCCCACCACTCCCCGCACCGATTCAATCAACTTCGCCGAATCGTACCCCACACCGTCCTTAAACACGGTCTCAACCTTCTCGATGTCCTCGATCTGCTTCGCCGGATCGCCCTTGATCACTACCAAATCCGCCTGCTTGCCCGCAGCAATCGTTCCAATGCGGTCCAGTTCTCCCAGGAACTGCGCGCCGTTTGCGGTCGCGATATGAATTGCCTCCACTGGAGTGACTCCCGCTTCCACCAACAACTCGACTTCCCGTTGATCTCCGAAACCAGCGATCACCCCTCCCATGCCGGTGGGATCGAGGCCAGCCAGCAGCAGCCCTCCGGCCTGCGCGAACGCATGCTCGAATTCCATTTCTTTCTTGAAGGCGGCCGGCCATGGCGATGTTTCTGCATGGTATCGCTGCCGGATCGCATCCAGCTCCCCCGCCCGAACCTTGTTGCTGAGCACCGCGCTGCGGGCGTCGGGAGAAAGCGCATCCAGAACACGCTGCTGCATCGCAGGACGTCCCGGCACAAACATCTCAAACACCGGAAGCGTCGATGTAACCGCAACGTGGCGCTGCACCAGATCGACAATCATGTCGTGCAGCGGGCCGCTCGGCACGTCCAACTTGGAAATGAAATCGTAGTCATGTTTCTCAGGACACTCCCCCGCTTTTTTCCACGGATAAAATTCCGTGTCCACCAGCAGACCGTGTTCCAGGTCGTCAATGCCAATAGCGGCAGCTTCCCGAAAACCGATGGAGCAAAGATGTCCGGTAACTTTGGCGCCGCGCTTGTGGGCCGCGGCCACGGCGGCGGAAAGCTCCGCCGGAGTAATGAACATGTAAGCTTTGAAATTGTCGATGCCCTGGTCTAACCAGAAATTGACGGTCTTGGTTGCGTCGTCAGGCCCGGAGAGCTGGTGCATCTGTACCGCAAAAGTACCGGGACCTTCCAGATAAGGCCCGGTAACATGAATCTTCGGGCCAGGCGTTTCGCCGTTATCAATCTGCTTCTTAAGCTCAAGATCGGTGTAAGGCTCGATCGCACCTGTAGTTCGGATCGTCGTCACTCCGCCAGCCAGGTACAAGCGCGGAAAGCTGAATCCCATCTCGCCGAAGATGCCGTTGCCCATGGGATAGAACATGTGGTCATGCATCCCCACGAGGCCCGGAATAACACTGTAGCCATGCAGGTTCCAGCACCTGCGCGTCTTTGGGAACATTCGCCGACGCAGCGTCAGAAACCGACTCAATCTTCCCTTTAGAGATCACGATGGTCTGGTCGTCCCGTGCGGCCGCGCCCGTACCGTCGATCACGCGCACGTGCGTGAGCGCCACCACCGGCGCATCCACTTTCACAAATCCGCGCACCTGCGGAGAAATAGTTTGGCCCGCGAGAACGATAGAACAAGCAAGCATCCAGAGGCTACCAACCGCCACTTTGCGCATGTTTCTTCCTCCCATAACCACAGGGCAGGATTCTATCGAAGAAACGCAATCCTGTGCAGAAAGCTCAAAAGCAGGCTGCTTCGTAACCCAGCCGAGAACCGAGAACTGAGAACCGAGAACTGAACTGAGAACCGAGAACTGCTCCCCGCCTGCTAAAATCAAAGATCAGCCCGCAACTCTCAAAAGCAGTTGCCAGTTTGTCAGTTTCGACTAGGTTTTACTGGCAGCCGGCAACTGGCAACTGGCAACTGACTTATGGACGCCGCTTTCCTCCGCAACTTTGCCATCATCGCGCATATCGACCACGGTAAATCCACGCTGGCGGACCGCCTGCTGGAATTAACCGGATCCCTCACCGCGCGCGAGATGCAGGCCCAGGTGCTCGACTCTATGGACCTGGAGCGCGAACGCGGCATCACCATCAAAGCCCACGCCGTCCGCATGATGTACACCGCGCACGACGGCCAAACTTACCAGCTCAACTTGATCGACACTCCCGGCCACGTGGATTTTTCCTACGAAGTCTCGCGCTCGCTGGCCTCTTGCGAAGGCGCGTTGCTCATCGTCGATGCTTCCCAGGGAGTGGAAGCGCAAACCCTCGCCAACGCCTATCTGGCGATCAATAACGGCCTCGAGATCATTCCCGTCATCAACAAAATCGACCTGCAAAGCGCCGACATTCCCCGCACCAAAGAAATGATCGAAAGCGCCGTCGGGCTGGACGCTTCCGATGCCGTGCTCATCAGCGCCAAGACCGGCCAGGGCGTCCCCGACGTTCTGGAAGCCGTCGTCAAGCGCGTCCCTCCGCCCAAGGGCAATCCAGATAGCCGTCTCCAGGCGCTGATCTTCGACTCCTGGTTCGACGCCTACCGCGGCGTGGTGATTCTCACTCGCGTCTTTCAAGGCACGTTGCGCAAGGGCCAGAGAATTCGTCTGTGGTCGAACGGCACAACCTTCGACGCGGAGACCCTCGGAGTGCAGTGTCCTAAGCCGGTGGAGATTGACGAGCTGAAAGCTGGCGAGGTCGGATTCCTCATCGCCAACATCAAGAACGTAGCGGATACAAAAATCGGCGACACCATCACCGACGACGCCAATCCCGCCTTCGAAGCGCTTCCCGGCTTTGAAGAGATCAAACCCATGGTGTTCGCGGGCCTATATACCGTGGACGCGCACGAGCACACGCGCCTGCGCGAAGCCTTGGAAAAACTTCGCCTCAACGATTCTTCCTTTTTCTTCGAGCCGGAAAGTTCTGTGGCGCTGGGTTTCGGCTTCCGTTGTGGATTCCTGGGTCTGCTCCACATGGAGATCATTCAGGAGCGGCTGGAACGCGAGTTCGAACTCGAACTCATCACCACCGCACCCAGCGTGCGCTACAAGATATACAAAACCGATGGCGTGATGATCGAGGTCGATAACCCCTCGCGCTGGCCCGATCCCAGCGAGATTGCCAAAATCGAAGAGCCGGTCATCCTGGCTACAATTCTCACCAATGAAGAATATGTCGGCGGAATTCTTAAACTCGTCGAAGACAAGCGCGGCAAGCAGAAGACATTCGAATACGTCAGCTCCTCGCGCGTGATGTTGCACTATGAGTTACCACTGAATGAAATCGTTCTCGATTTCTACGATCGCCTGAAATCAGTCTCGCGCGGCTACGCTTCCCTCGACTATCACCTGGCGGATTACTGGGAGTCGCCCATGGTCAAGCTCGACATCCTGGTGGCGGGTGAACCGGTCGATGCGCTTTCAATCATTGTGCATCGCGATTTCGCCTACGAGCGTGGCAAAGCGCTGGTCTCGAAAATGCGGCAACTCATTCCCCGGCAAATGTTCGAAGTAGCCATCCAGGCTTCCATCGGCGCGAAAATTATCGCCCGTGAAACCGTCTCTGCCATTCGCAAAAATGTCATCGCCAAATGCTACGGCGGCGATATTTCGCGCAAACGCAAGCTCCTCGAAAAACAGAAGGAAGGCAAAAAACGAATGAAGCGCATCGGCCGCGTCGATATCCCCCAGGAAGCTTTCCTGGCCGTGCTGAAGGTCGGCGAAGACAGCGATTGACGAGGGGAATAATTTCCGCTTAGCCCCTAATCCGGGCGGATCAAGAGAGCCCTCGGGAACTACTAGCAGGTCCTGACGGAATAACGCTATTCCTTGGGAAGATCGATCATGACGACCTGCGCGTTCTCGCGTAAGCGGTCGAAGACGATTTTTTTCCCCTCGCTGGTGACGTCGAAGGTCCGCATGGTGGCACGGTTTTGCAGCCTGGTGAGGGGACGCGACTTCATGGAGGCGAGATCGAGTAGCCAGAAGTCCTGGGATGCGAGCAGTCCCTGCATGTAGATCAGGCTCTTGCCATCAGGCGAGAAGCGCACGCGCTCGCCCAAGCGCCGCACGGTGATCTCGGGCAATTTGACGCTGGTTCCGTCCGGGCGTACGGCCAGAAGCGGAGCGAAGGTGCTTACATTCGTACCCGCATATACGATCAGGCTTCCATCCGGCGACCAGACTGGATTGAGTGCCGGCCCGCTGACCAAGCGAACTGGCGATCCGCCCTCCAGCGGAATCTTGAAAAGCCCGGGACCGGTGGCGTCGCTGCCACCAGTGACCATCCACCTGCCATCCGGCGACCAGCAGCTCGAACCCTGGGCAACAATTCCCTCCGCAATGGGCTGGAGTTCGGCTCCGTCTGAAGAGAGGACTTGCAGTTGGCGTTTCCCGTTCCGCCGCAGCACAATGGCCACGCGACTTCCATCCGGCGAAACCGCAGGCGTCTCCAACAACGCACCATCGGCGCCCTTCCAGATTTCAGTCGCCTGTCCGTCCCGAAGGCGCCACAGTCCGTCGCCCGCGCCGAGGGAAGACAAGTAAAACAGCGAGGAGCCACCAAAACGGGGCGCCAGCGCACGCTCGTTCGGCACTGTAAACGGTTTTACGTCGCGTTCTTCGGCGACGCGATCAAGAATCGGAACAGTCCAAAGTCCCGCGACGGGATTGCTGATGGTGGCCACCAGCTTACGGCCGTCCGCGCTGGCTTCCACCGAGGTATATTTCTCGAGACCGACGCTCACACGCCGCGAATCCCTGCGTTTCACATCAAACGCCCACAGCCAAGGTCCTGAACCGTCGCCGTCCCGTGCCACGTAGAACACTGTGTTTTCACCGGACGGCGTGGGATATGCGATGTCTGTATTGCGTTGCGTGAGGCGCTCTGGGTTCCGGCCATCCGGGTCTATGCGCCATAAATCCATCTCCCTCGTCGCCGGCGTCCCGTGCACGAAATAGATCCAGCGGCCGTCAGGCGACCAAGTTGGATAATGGTTGTGAATCCCCGGCTGGTCCCCGAATATTTTCCGCGCATTGGCGCCATCGCGGTCCGCCACGAACATGGGGTCGCCATTACGGAAAGTATGATAGACAATCCGCTCGCCGTCCGGTGACCAAGCTACGTTGGCGGTCTCCTCACCGAGGAAATTACGCGGTGTACCTCCCGTCAGGGGCATCAGCCGAAGCCGCAGACCCACATCACCACCGCCGATCCAAATTTCCGAGCCGTCGCCCGAAAAACCGACGTTTCGTAAAGGCCCAGGTAAAGGGCCCGCCTTCCCCTGGGTCAGATTAATCAGACGTCCGGTACCCACCTGGGTGAGCCATACATCAAAGGGCCCGTCATGATCGGAGACAAAAGCCACGAACCTGCCGTCCGGCGAGATCGCCGCTTCCACGCTCTCGAAATCGGTCAGGCGCGTGAAATGCGCTTTTTCAAGCGGGTTGGCCGGTGCAGCCGCCGGCCGAACCATTTCCCAGGCCGCAGTTCCCACCAGCAGTGCAGCGGCTATGACCCACGGGAGCCACGCTCGCCTCGACTTCGGCTGCGCCACACTCTTCGCGGCCGTCGTCGCGATCGAGGTTCCGCTCAGCGATGCAATGGCAAACGCCAGATCACTGGCCGACTGGAATCGTCGCGCGACATTCTTTTCCAGGCATCGCGCAAGAATCCGTTGCAGTTCCAGCGGACCTTGCCAGCCCGTATCGTTCAGCGCCTGTGGCTCTTCGCGCAAAATTGCGGTCATCGTTTCTGCGGACGTCTCGCGTTTGAAAGCGCGTTTGCCGGTGAGCATCTCGTACAACACTGCACCGAAACTGAAAATGTCCGATCGCGCGTCGATCGGTTCGCCCCGCACCTGCTCCGGCGACATGTAACCTACGGTACCCATCACCATACCCGGCAAAGTAGGGTCCGTTAGCGTCACTGCAGGTTCATGGTTTTCCTCCGGCCTAACCAGCTTCGCCAGCCCGAAATCCAGCACTTTAATCCGACCGTCACGAGTGACAAATAGGTTCTCCGGTTTCAGATCCCGGTGCACGATTCCTTTCTCGTGTGCCGCCGCGAGTCCCTCCGCGATGCCGAGCGCGTACTCGATGGCGCGCCGCGCCGGCAGCGGCCCTGATACGAGCTTCTCACGCAGTGTTTGTCCTTCAAGAAATTCGCTGACCACGGCGCACCGTCGTGCGCACCAATGTCATGGATTCCCAGGATGTTCGGATGGTTCAGCGCCGCAATCGTGCGCGCTTCCTGTTCGAAACGCCGCAGTCGGTCGGCATCATGCGCCAGCGCCTCTGGCAGCACCTTGATCGCGACATCACGCCCCAGCCGCGTGTCGCGTGCGCGGTACACCTCGCCCATGCCGCCCGCGCCCAGCGGCGATTGGATCTCGTAAGGACCTAGTCTTGTTCCGGACCTAAGCGCCATTCGTGCGCGTGATTATAGCCCACGCAGCATGTTCCACGCGGATCCAAAGATTCTCGGTGGTTTGTCGGCAATCCCGAAGCTATTCAGAAACAGCCTCATGGGAATTGGCATCTTCCCCTGCCCACACGCCTCAGTTGGTGTCTACCGATGGCTTTGCCCCGCTCAGGCACACGGAATTCAAATGTCAGGAACCGCCAAATGTGCAAATCTCCGTTTTGGGAATTTGGAACCTCTGGGCGAGATTTCACCGTGTTAATGCGGCGTTAATTGTCTAACTGGTTACTATTCAGGGCTTTAAGAGCTTGAAAATCGCGCCCTGACATTTCCCGGAAAGGGTTTGACGATAGGAATTTCCTTGGCCGCCAGCCATTCCACAAGCTTTTCCACAGGCCGACCCGTGCTCGCAACTCAAAGCGCCTAAGCTACTTACAACACGAAACTACAGTAACTCCTGTAGCCGTCACAATCACTCTTCCGGCGGCAGCCCACCTTCCACCATGGTCTCGAATCTGGTGCAATTTTTCAGGAACGCTAAATTGATTCGGCCGATAGGACCGTTGCGTTGTTTCGAAATAATAATCTCCGCCTTGCCTTGCAGGTCGGGATCATCTTGCTTGTAAACTTCTTCGCGGAAGATGAACATCACCAGGTCGGCATCCTGCTCGATCGATCCCGACTCGCGCAGGTCGGCGAGTTGCGGACGGTGGTCGCCGCCTCGGCTCTCCGGAGCGCGGCTCAACTGCGAGAGCGCGATCACGGGCACCGTCAGTTCCTTGGCCAGCGCCTTCAGTCCGCGCGAAATCGCAGAAACTTCCTGCGTACGATTTTCATAACGCTTGCTTCCCCCCGACATGAGTTGCAGATAATCCACGATGATCAGATCAAGCTTGCCTTGCGACTGCTTCAAGCGCCGCGCCTTGGCGCGCATCTCGCTCAATGAAATTCCCGGCGTGTCATCGATGAAAATTGGTGCGTGCGCCAGTTGCTCCATCGCTCGCACCACTTTCCGCGTGTCATCCTGCCACAGCGATCCCGTGCGCATTTTGTGCGCGTCCACTTTGGCCTGCGAACACAGCAGGCGCATCAGCAACGCCTCGCGCGACATTTCCAGCGAGAAGACTCCCACCACTTGTTTGTCTTCCACCGCCGCGTTCTCGGCAATGTTCATGGCAAACGCGGTTTTGCCCATCGAAGGCCGCGCCGCAATAATCACCAGGTCTGACCGCTGCAGCCCACTCGTCATCTCATCGAGATCGGTGTAGTGCGTCGCCAGTCCAGTAATGCGCTGGCCGCGCTGTAGCAGAGCATCGACCGACCCGAACGACTCCCGCACAATCTCCTGCACGCCCATGAAGCCGCGCCCAATGCGCTTTTCCGAAAGTTGGAAGATCGCAGCCTCGGCATCGCTAAGCACTTCCTCTGCCGCATCGGATTGATCGGCCGCCCGCGCAATCGCAGTATTCGCCGCATGAATTAACCCTCGCAGCAGCGCTTTGTCGCGCACGATCTTGACGTAATGCTCAATGCTCGGCCGGTCGGGCACGCCATCCAGCAGGCTCGATACGTAACCCACGTCGCCGATCGCCTGCAGATCCTTGTGCCGATCCAATTCCTCGATCAGCGTGATCATGTCGATCGGCCGCGACGATTCCGCCAGGTCGACCATGCGGGAATAAATCCGCCGGTGCGAGTCGAGTGAAAAATCCTCGATCCGCAAATGCTCCGCCGCCTGGTTATAGGCAAAGTTATCCAGCAGAATCGCGCCCAGAATGGAGCGCTCCGCTTCTACATTCGCGGGAAGAGTGCTGATGCTGTAATCAGTGGTCGCCATTTGCACACACACCAAGACCAACGCCTCGCATCGGGCGCAAGGCGAATACAAAGCGAATATTATGTTAGGTAATCAGTCCGTGTAAAGAGCGGCCCGACCCCGTGAACCTAGCCGCCAACCCAGAGCAGGGACCACGTTGGTGAACACAGCTTAAATGCGCAAGAAAGAAACGCCAAGGCGAAAGCAGACGAGCGATGAAGATAAGTTGTGAAGAACCTAACTTTTCTGTGGAGGGTCATACTAAAACGAGCCTGTAATTTTATCGGCCTCGTCATCCGACCCAGACGCTTCCCGTGTTTGCGTTAACATCGGAACCTCTAAAAGCGATTACCGAAAGAGCCAAAGAACAAACCTCCCAACCTCGGCCTGAAAGCAACCGAACAGGAGTGTTCTCAGCGTGATCTTTTCGCACCAGCGCGTAGAAGGCATCCACGCGCCTCTCGATCTGTTCCGAGCTTGGACCTGCTAGGCACTAACTCTCACCTACCGTAATTGTCAACTGCCCAATGAATTGTGCAGACGCTGAGGAGGCTGTGCAATATGTTGTGGAGACCTGTGAAAACGGGTCCCTAACAAAAGGTTTTTTTGTCAGGGTCAGGGGGCAGGGTTATCCGCGTCGATCCGTGCCAATCCGTGGCGAAAACGGTGTCGACAAAACAAATGCGGCCCGGGGGCCAGCCACCCCCGAGCCGCATCGTTCGTAGACCTTCAGGCCTGCCATCCCGCCGCTAGGAGCGGCGGGACGAAGGTACCGGTCCGACAGCACTCACCTCATGAGCGAGCGCCACATTTACCGTTACGATTGCCGAGCCGTGATTCGGAGAACCACAACCCAGCAACCTCCGCGGTGGTCGGCGGCCCAACCCAGCTCATCGAGCGGGTTGTGGAGGAGGCCGCAGTGCCCGGGCAACCAGCTCGCGCTCGCGCGCGTTTCCGATTTTCCCCCGGCGATTCACCCTCGAGAATCGCCGGTCTGCCGCTGGCGTCGCCGCAATCATCGTTCGGCAAGCCTTGCTAAGGTTCCACGTATTCGGTGAACCCACTGTGCGGCATATTGTCGCGAGCCGCAACAGAAAAACATTTCCCCCTTGTGCAGAAACTGTGGACGATGAGACTTCCCTGTGGACGACTGAGGAAAACACGCTGGAATTCTGGCACCAAAAATGACCGCGTCGTTTTTTCAATAACTTAGACGCTGTAAAGAAATAGCCGCCCCTTTTCAATCGCCCCACTCCACCGGGAAATCTTCGGCGCAGCCCTGAATGTCCCCGACCTCGCCCGCTCCGCTCTCAGGTTTCAAATCCCGATGCAGCAACTCCCACCCTTCCCTATACCTCTCGTACTTCGAATGGCTGCACTTTGTATGCAGCGAGACCGACTTCATTCCCAGAATCTCCTCCTCAGGAATGATGTACCACGCATCCTCGAAAACCACGTAAGCCGCCAGAAAGTCGAACGACCCGGGCGGATAGGGCTGGCCGCAAGTGCCTACGGTGCACATCCAACCCTCTTCCAACTCAAAAGTGGTGGATTTAACCTGCACCGCCACAAAATGCCGCGGCCGTCCCACCACAAAGTCATAGCTCCTCGAGTCTCCCCACGGCTTGCTGACCTGCAAGTCATGCTCGGTGGCGCGTAGCATGAAGATCATCTCAGCCCACTCCCCACGAAGTTTCTTGCCAATAA
The DNA here is from genome assembly GCA_963818865.1 of uncultured Acidobacteriaceae bacterium. Lineage (GTDB taxonomy): Bacteria > Acidobacteriota > Terriglobia > Terriglobales > Acidobacteriaceae > Sulfotelmatobacter. Next base: position 1,103,515 of record CAWFTQ010000003.1, on the reverse strand, counting down.
TTTTCGGTTTTCGCTTACCCATTTAGCTTCCTCGAAATGAAAAAGGCGGCATTCGTGGAAAAATTCGCGAATGCCGCCTTATCTTTCCATTGAAACGAGAATGGCAAGCGGAAAGCAAGGTCATCCCGCCGAAAATTCATGACGATTTCCACAAGGGGAACGCCCCCGTGTGGAGCGGGCGCCCTCGCCCGCGAATGCCAGTGCCGGATTTGGGTGGCCCAGCGCTCTCACTGGGCCGCGATTATTTCAGCCAGTGAACCTTGATTTCCTTTTCGAGCGGCCTGAATTCCGGGTCGCCGGTGACGAGTTCAGTCCTGTTTTCCTTCGCCAGCGCGGCGGCAAAGGCATCGGCCAAACTCAATTTGAAACGCGCCTTGAAGTCGGCCGCGGTATCGGCCAGCGCGCGGGTCGTGGAATGAAAATCAATCGGCAGGCCCTGAAGGACCTTCGCGGCTTCCGCCCACGCCTCCGCACCGTCCTTCTTCACAATGGAGTACTTCACCTCGGCGTAGTTCACATCGGTCATCAGGAGCGGGCTGTCCTTCTTACCGGCGGAGACCAGCATATCTTCCATCGTCTCTGCGCCCGGCTCGTCGCGGAAGTAGGCGATAAGTGCGAAGCTGTCGAGCACCTTAGCCGGCATGGCGCTCCTCGAGTGCCCGTTCCTGCCTCTTGTGCTCGGCCCAGTCTTCCCTCAGCGGCTTGCCTCCTGCCGTGCGCTTGAGGATGCCGCGCCCGCGCTTGATGAGCGCCGCGGTCATGGGCTTGAGAAGGATTCCCTCCGGTGTGGCTTGGACCACGGCCTTTGTCCCGTCCTCGATGTCGAATTGTTTGCGCAGGCGAAGCGGGATGACGACCTGCCCCTTCGTCGTGAACCATACAGTTTCGAGCTTCTCAGTCATACTTATGTACGTTAGTATGACATAGCTTGTAAAGTCAGTCAATATATTAGAAGTAGGATTGCTGTCTTTTGGGAGGAATTCCGCAGCAATACCAAACGCTCTTTGCAAGAGCGGAATTCCACGGACGGGAGGCTGGCCGTGACCACGGCAGCGGCCCATCTGCGGATTACGCGTGTGACGCTCTCGCGCGTACTCAACGGCAAGGCCGGAATCTCCGCCGCCATGGCCATCCGGCTGGCCGCCGCCCTGGGCACTACGCCAGAGATGTGGATGAATATCCAGTCGCAGTACGACCTGTGGCGAGCTCGGCAGGGTCGGCAACCGGCAGTGCGAAGATTTCCACATGTCGCATCCACAACACGACCAATCGTGACTTGCTAACGGCGCGAACCCGTAATAACATTACGGGTATAACGACCATGGAATTAGTCCATCAAACGGAACTCGGGCAAATCTTTAAGGGAGACTGCCTGGACGTCCTAAAATCTCTAAGAACCGGTTCGGTCCACACTTTCTTCGCTGACCCTCCCTTCAACCTTAACAAGAAATATGGCCGCGCAGGGTCTGACGATCTTCCAGAGGAAAAGTACCTTGAGTGGAGTAAGGCGTGGTTAAAGGAAGGCACCAGGGTGTTGGCCCCCGGGGGGAGCCTCTTCGTGTACAACCTCCCGAAGTGGCTGGTCGAGTATGGCGCGTTCTTGAATTCAATTCGTGGTCTTACTTTCAAGCACTGGATAGCAATCGATAAGGCTCACAGCCTGCCGATACCAAACCGACTATCGCCGAGCCACTATGGCATGCTGTACTACGTGAAAGGCCAGACGCCTCGCGTCTTCGACCGAGATGCCGTGCGCATTCCAATTCAGGCGTGCCGACACTGCGGCAAAGACGTAAAAGACTACGGTGGACACAAGAAATACTTGAATCCTAAAGGGCTAAACCTAAGCGACGTCTGGGACGACATACCTCCGGTCCGTCACCGAAAGTACAAGTACAGACACGCAAACGAACTTGCTCCCGTCATTCTGGAACGAGTCATTAAGCTCACAACGAAGACAGGGGACCTAGTGTGCGATCCCTTTGCCGGAGGAGGGACGACGGCCTACGTCGCAGAGAGCCTAGGGAGAAGGTGGATCACTTGTGACGTGAATGACTGTGACGCCGCAAAACGCCGCTTGCTAGACCTGGCGAACGGAGACCATCCCAAATGGAACTCGCCGACGGAGCGATTTATGGTGAACGAACAGACCCCCACCAAGTTGCCCCTGTTTCCCTAACCCTTGCGCCGACTATTGCCTTCCTTTCCACGCGGAATGAAGTCTCTGAGATCTGTGCTCTCGAAAAGAGTATCGTGCTCCACCTCCATGACCGCCAGCAGACCTCTCTCAACCAATTGTCCGACGCTGCTCCAGAAGTAGAAGTAAGGCTGCAGTTCCCTGATGTTCCCAATTCGGTCCGTGAGGTGCACATACAATCGTGCCGAGGGCACAATGAGCACGCCAGCCTCGGCCAATCCTCCTAAGAGCGCCAAGCACATCTTGTTGAGGGACCGATGGGACGAGGAGATATTCCCAGTTTCCCATTCGACCACCGTCCTGAATCCGCTTTCGCTACGGAGCCAAAAATCGAAATCGCCCAGCCCTTCATGCAACGGCTCCAGAATCCTTTCTAAGCTAGGATACTGGAATATGGTCTCGCTCTCATGACCGCCTCGGCGAGTCTTGAAATACGCGTCCAACTTCAGGGGCTCCTCGCACTTCCACTGCTTTTCCATCAGCTTCCTGAAGGCGTCCCTGAGAGGACGTACACCGTTTCTCAACGTGACCGGGCTCTTCTTCGGTGACAGAACCTGCTTGCCCTTCAGGTTTGTGTAGGTTTTTCCAGATTTTATTGTGACAATACGAGGGATTCGAAAGTCGGCGCTTCCAGGTTTCCACGACATCGCTAATATCGCGCGCACGATGGCGCTGTGAGACTCTGACCACTCCGCGCCCTCCGCGATGCGTCCCCTGTTTATCAGAGAGAAGGTGCCATTCAGCTTCATCGGCTATCCGCCTGCGAGAATGTGAAGAGAGAAGCCACAGCTAACCCCAAGGCGCGCGCCAAGGCCTCAAGGTTCTCAAACGAGGGGGAATTGCGCCCGCGTTCAATGAGACTGAGGAAGTCCACCGAGATCTCAGCCCGTTCTGCCAGCTGTTCCTGGGTTAGGCCTCGCGTCTCGCGGAGCGCGCGGACACGACGACCGAACTTGGTCCGAAGGTCGGGTTCTGCTTTCTTTGCCAAACGAAGCTATTTTGGCCCGTAATATAATTACGGGTACACCGAATGAGGTTACGGGTTACTTATTGATTATCAATAGGGTGGTTGAACTGGGGTCGCGGCGGGATCGCCGCAAGGAAGCGAAAAGCCCCGAGGATCACTCGGGGCTTCCGCACTGAACGCTGTTTGCCAAACACTTAGTGGTACTGGACGACGTTTGCCAAGTCAATCGTACCAGCCAAGAAGGCAATGTCAACGTCATTTGCCTAATGACGCGAAAAGCAGGTTCCTCATCGGGCCCTGCGGCCCAATTCGGAATGACAAGTGTGGGCAGTTAGTCCCTGACTCCATCCATAAACGCCCGTAACTTCCGCGACCTTGACGGATGCCGCAGCTTGCGCAGCGCTTTGGCTTCGATCTGGCGGATGCGTTCGCGGGTTACGGCGAACGACTGGCCGACTTCTTCCAGAGTGTGCTCGCTGCCGTCTTCCAGGCCGAAGCGCATCTTGATTACTTTTTCTTCGCGCGGGGTCAGCGTGCGCAGGACCTGTCCCGTCTGGTCCTTGAGGTTCACGTTGATCACGGCCTCGGCGGGCGAAACCACGGCGCGGTCTTCGATGAAGTCGCCGAGATGCGAATCTTCCTCTTCGCCGATCGGGGTTTCGAGAGAGATCGGCTCCTGCGCGATCTTCAGCACCTTGCGCACTTTCGCAACGGGAATATCCATTCTCTTAGCGATTTCTTCCGACGTGGGTTCGCGTCCCAGTTCCTGCACCAGTTGCCGCGAGGTGCGGATCAGCTTGTTGATCGTCTCGATCATGTGCACCGGGATGCGAATCGTGCGCGCTTGATCAGCAATTGCACGAGTAATCGCCTGCCGAATCCACCACGTGGCGTAGGTCGAAAATTTATATCCACGGCGGTATTCGAACTTGTCGACGGCTTTCATCAGGCCGATGTTGCCTTCCTGGATCAGGTCGAGGAACTGCAGGCCGCGGTTGGTATATTTTTTCGCGATCGAAACGACGAGACGCAGGTTGGCTTCGATGAGCTCGCGCTTGGCCTGCTCGGCGTCCATGTCGCCCTGGATGATTTCGCGCTGCGTGCGCTTGATCTCCTGGAACAAGAGGCCGGCTTCGACTTCGAGCTTTTCAATTTCGCTGCGTACGGCGCGGGCCTGGCGGCGGTATTCTTTTTTTTGATCTTCGCTGCGCGTGGCGTCGGCCTTGCGCTCGAGATTGCCGGCCTGGCGGTCGAGCGAACGCATGCTGTCGACAGTTTTGTTTACCCGGTCGATCAGGCGCTTGCGCTCGGCGTTGGTAAAACCGAGTTTGCGCACCGCGATGGAAACCTTGACGATGGCGCGGGCGAAGTTGCGGCGGGCGCGGCGATGGTCCTTGGGACGCTTTTTCAGAGATACGGCCGCGTATTTTTCCTGCACCACGGCGACTTTTTTGTAGAGCTTCGCCATGGCGTCGATCTTGCCGGTGAACTCGTTCAACCGGTTCTGCAGAATCTCGTCGGTGATTTCCTCTTCGTCGAAGGTGACGACCTCCTTGATGGAGCGCACACCTTTTTTGAGGTCTTCGCCCATGGCAAGGAGTTCGTGAATGACGATCGGCGAACGAGACAAAGCCTTGAGCACGCGGATCTGGCCGCGCTCGATGCGCTTAGCGATTTCGACTTCGCCTTCGCGCGTGAGCAGGGGGACCGTTCCCATTTCGCGCAGATACATGCGAACGGGATCATTGGTTTTTTCGAGAGCGCCGGGAGTGAGGTCGAGTTCAACGTCCTCGCCCTCTTCGCCTTCGTCGAATTTCTTATCGAGCGCGGCGGAAGGCAGTTTGGGGCCCTCGAGCACATCGATGCCTTGCGTGCCGATGGTAGTGAGCAGGTCGTCCAGGTCTTCGGGACTAACCACATCATGCGGTATTAATTCGTTTACCTGGTCGTAGGTTAAATAGCCCTTCTCTTTACCGGCATCGACCAGCTTTTTTATGTCGTCGTACTTATCTTCAAGAGCCAAGAAGTGTTCCTCAAATTCATCAATTCGCTCTCGGGGGAGCGTATGGTAATGTCGTTACAGGTGGGAATATGGGTTAGCGCGGAGTTGTGCACCTAGCACAAACTTACAGAGTTTAGCACATAAGTGCTGGCCGGTCTATCACTTGCCCCGCCGAAAACCCGTAACCCGCCGCTATCTATAACTCTGCTAAATACTTAGATGGTTCAAAGAGCTGTTTTGTTTCACGCAGTTTTCTGGTTTCCCAGCGGGATTCTAAGTCCGTCTTCGCCCAAGCTGGGATCTCTCAGAGCGCGGCTCACCCGCTCCACTTCCAGAAGCAACTCTCGCATGCGTTCCTTATCGTCGCTAACGCCCGGCTTCTTCAGTTCACGCTGCACCTGCTCTTGCCGACGGCGCAAGTGAATGCGGCGCAGGGCGCGGACCGCGCCTTCAAGGCGTTCGGCGGTGAGCTCTTCGTCGTCATCTTTTAACAAAATTGAGGCCAGCATCCGGCGCTCGCTGTCGGAGCAGCGCACATCCATTACATCGGCAATTTCGGCGCCGGCATTCAGAAGCGCCTCGACCAGGGACTCGGTTGCGAGGCCGTTATGGAGCGCTTCATTCTGTAAGACGTAGCGCGCCTGGCGGGCGGGATCGAACTCTTCTTCTTTGATAACGTCACGGGCGCCGTCGCGAGCGGAAAGGTGCACTCCGGGCTGCATTTGGCGTGCTGAAGCGAGGGCTCGGACGAGAATACGCTCGGCGTCAGTGGCTTGGGCCAGCGCCGGATCTTTCACCGTGGCCGCCGAACGCTCCGCTGCCACATGCCGCAACTCCTGCCGCAATACTGCGGAATCGATGCCGAGCTTCTGTGCGATCTCCTGGGCCAGTTCGTCGCGCACGATGCGGCTGGGCACGCGTTGGATGTGGGGCAGCAAATGATTCACCGCCTGCTTTTTGCCTTCGGCGCTGCGCACGGGAAAATGGCTGCGCGCGCGGTCGATCAGATAGTCGAAGTATTTCTGCGAACCTCGTAAGGCTTCGCCGTAAGCGTCCTTGCCCTTGCGGCGAATGTAGAGATCGGGATCGAATCCCTGCTCCAGAGTGAGGACTTTGATCTGGAATTCTTCTCCCACCAGCAAGCCCAGAGTGCGCTCTGTGGCCTTGGCTCCGGCGGTATCAGGATCGAAGTTGACGACTGCGTTCTTGCTGAAGCGGCTGAGGAGCTTTGCCTGGAGTTCGGTGAAGGCGGTGCCTGAACTCGCGATCACGTTATGAAATCCAGCGGCGTAGACGGAGATGCAATCCATCTGGCCTTCGACGAGGATCGCGTAATCGAGCTTGCGGATGGCTTCTTTGGCGCGATCGAGGTTGAACAGGACACGGCCCTTGGAATAGATCCCGGTCTCCGGCGAATTCAAATACTTCGGACCGGACTTCTCATCGGTGGCCAAGGTTCGGCCAGTGAATGCAATAATCTTTCCGGCGTCGTTGGCGATGGGGAACATTACTCGGTTGCGGAATTTGGAGTACATGCGGGCTTCGGGCTTCGGCGCATCTTCGTCCTCCTGAGCGCTGTCTGGCCGAAGCCCGGAGCCTGAAGCCCGAAGCCCATCCTCCTGCTTCCACGAGAACAGGCCGCTGGCGCGCAGGACTTCTTCGCTGAACTCGGCCGCCAGGCGGTCGCGCAGCAGGAATCCGGAATCCGGCGCGTAACCGATGCGGAAGGTCGCAATCGTCTCCTGGCCGAGACCGCGATCGAGCAAGTACTCACGCGCACGCGCTCCTTCGGGGCGCTTCAAACATTCCTGAAAAAATACCGTTGCCCTCTCCTGGACGTCGATCAATTGTGCGCGCAGCTTGGCTTCCTGGGCTTCCGCCGGGCTCGAATAGGTAGCGTTGGGCAGCGGAATTCCCAGCTTCTGCGCTACGAGGCGGACGGCCTCGGGAAAAGTGACGTTCTCGACTTTTTGTACGAAGCTGAATACGTCTCCGGAGATGCCACAGCCGAAGCAGTGATAGAACTGCCGCGTGGCATGGACTGAAAACGACGGCGTCTTCTCGCCGTGAAACGGACAGAGTCCGGAATAGTTCGACGCGCCAGCTTTTTTCAGCTTGATGTAGTCGCCGATGATGCGGACGATGTCCGCCTGCTGTTTCACGGTTTCTTTGAAATCTTCAGTGGGCATGGATGGATTAGGGCTTCTTGGGAGACACTTCTCCCCTTAGAATTGTGAGCCAGATTGCCGCTGATGGGAATATACCGGAGCCGGATTGCTGTGGAGAAGCTGTGGAAACAGAGAATGAGGTGAGGATCGTTTAGGAAAGCATAGTTGTTATTGTCAGAGTTAAGTTCTTGTCCTTCGGGACTTGGGCGCCGGTTTGTGGACCTGTCACGGGGATTACCAATCGTCCCGCGGCTCAGGCCTACTAAGGGTAAAATCGCCGTATACCCAGACTCGCGCATCATCGTAGAGACGCGTCAACGCAGGCTTGGCATTGCCGTTCTTATCCCACGGCTGGAGATCACCGTCCAGTTCACAAAACGCAAGGTCGGTCTCTCCTTTGTTTCTCAGGTCGTCGGCTCGAACCAAAATGGCGGCCAATATGGAGTTGTCGAACGGCTTAAGCTCAACCTCTGTCGCCAAGGACACAGATTTTTCCAGCATCTGCCCGTTCAAAGGAAAAACTTCCAGTCCTTGTTCCGCCTTTAGCTTTTCCAGCCTGGCTTCCAGATTGTCTAAAATCTTGCTTTACGAGCCCTTCGAATTGGTCCAGCACTTGGCGAGTGGACTCCACCTGCGCAGCCTCAAGATGTCCTTCCGTCTTTGCCCATTTCAGAAATTCGCGGAGGCGATTAGCTTCGTTAGGTTGAAATTTAGTCCTTATGACAGACCGCGCTTCGCTGAGACATGGTACTGGCAGATGGAGACTGATCTTTCCTGAATTAGCATCTCCGAGGAGTTTAACCGCCGCCAAGACGCGCCTATGAGCGGGCGCACAGCAGTCAACTACCCAATTCGTCTCAACAAAAACATGTTTCATCTGTGCCCGCTGAATCTATCGGGGCCCTGCGGCGCGTACAATGCCGGTTTCAACAGCAGGGAGAATGTAGTGACTTATGATTTGGCGCAGCTTAGGGTCGCTCGGTCGGTTTGGGCTAATGATCGAAGGAAGTTTCTCAAGCCACATTTGCACAGCAATTTCAAACGCAATGCCGTCGGCAATGGCGAACGAGCTGAATTTCACCAGTTCGGAAATATCAAAGTCCCCCAGCTTCTCAATGGAATCCTCGGAGTCCGATGTGAAGCGGTCAATATAGACCCAGAGGCGTTCCGGCGACATCAATAATCCCAAAGGGCAGCGCATCGACAACATGAAATTCTTAAGCTGACTCTCCGTCGCTTCCATGTCAGGGACGCGGAGCTTGGCCTCGACAACTAGCTTGACTTCCGTCGAGTCTGGACTGCTCACAATAATGTCGGCATGGGCGGGCATCCATATAAGGATACGCTATCTCGCGAGGGCTCGTAAGACACCTCGCTACGCCCATGTCGATTATTCTGACTTAGGAGACCAAGGATTTCTTTTTTCGACAGCACAAATTCACACCCGCAGCTCGACCACCGTGGCCCCGCCGCCACCTTCATTCTGCGGAGGCTCGGCGACTGACTCCACGTGGGGATGCTGCTGCAGGGCCTGGCGCAGGGCTTTGCGGAGGATGCCCATGCCGCTGCCGTGGACCACGCGAACACGGGGCAGTCCGGCGAGAAATGCGCGATCGACAAACTTTTGCACTTCGCGCGTGGCGTCGTCGACGTTGTAGCCGATGACATTGATTTCCGACGGGGCGTTCTGGCCTTCATTTTCGAGCGATACGGAAATTCCGCGCGATCGCGCCGCCTTCACTGGGGAATCGGTAGAACGCACGGTGGAGATCACGGCGGCGATGTCGTCGCGCGCGATCTTCATCTTCATGGCGCCCATGGCCACTTCAAAGTGAGAATCATCCAACTTGCGCAACACAGTGGCGGCGCGGCCGGTGGACTTCAACTTGACGGTATCGCCCTGGGAGACGTATTTCACGACCTGCGGCTCGGCGTGAGGATCGCCCTGATCGGCTCCGCTGGCGTGCGCGACTACGGCGGAATCGAACTGCTCGCGGAATTCGCGGCGCAGTTTGGCTACGCGCCGCTCGGCATCTTTTGAAACCTTCTGGGCGGCGGCACGATCCTGGATTGCGTTCACCTCTTCGCGCGCGTGGTATTCGAAGTCGCGCAACACGCTCTCCAGTTTTTTCTCCATCTCGCGAATCTTGGCCTGCTGTTCTTTCTTCCCTTCAGAGGCGAGATAGGCTTTCTCTTTTTCCAGTTCCTGTTCACGGGACTGCAGACGCAGCCGGTCGTTTTCCGCTTCGCGCAGGCTGGCGTGGAGTCTGTCCAGGAATTCGCCCACGTCGCGGGCCTGGGTGCCCAGGCGTGACCGCGCCGACTCGATGATCGCGGGATTCAAGCCCAGCCGCTGTGCGATGTTGATTCCCGCCGATGCCCCTGGAACTCCCATCTTTAACTCGTAGGTGGGCTGCAGAGTGCTCTCGTTGAAGCCCACGGAGGCGTTGATTACGCCGGGAGTATTCGCGCCGTAAACTTTTAATGAAGTGTGGTGGGTGGAGATGACGGTCATGCATCCGATTTGGCCGAAGTATCCGGCGATCGCGACGGCGAGGGCTGCGCCTTCTTCGGGATCGGTGGCGGAGCCCAGTTCGTCGAGCAGGACGAGCGATTGCGCGGTGGCCGTGCGCGAAATGAAATCGATGTTGGTGACGTGCGCGGAGAAGGTCGAAAGGTTCTGCTCGATCGATTGGTAGTCGCCGATGTCGGCAAGCACCGCATCGAAGACGGGGATTTCCGCGCGATCGGCGGGAACCGGAATTCCCGACTGCGCCATCAGCGCCAGCAGGCCTACGGTTTTTAGCGTTACCGTCTTGCCGCCGGTGTTGGGGCCGGTGATGACTAACTGCCGGTGGTCGCCTTCGAGTTCTACGGTGATTGGGACAACGGCCACACCTTTGAGCTTTAGATTCCGCTCCAATAGCGGATGCCTGGCATGGTGCAGGAGCAAGCTAGCTGCGCTCGCCGACAGCCGAGGGCGGCTGTCCCCACCTGGATCTTGCTGAGCACCACTCAACTGGACCGCGACGCAGTTGTAGTCTTCGGCGAAGCGCGCTTTGGCAAATTGCAATTCCAGCTCGGCGAGCACCTCGACTGACGCCAGGATTGCGTCCGCCTGCTCGCCGATGTGGCGAGTCATGGCGAGCAATATGCGATGAATCTCAGCCAGCTGTTCGTCGAGCAATCGCACCAGTTCGTTATTCTGTTCGATGGTTTCCAGAGGCTCGACGAACACGGTTTGGCCGCTGGAACTTGCGCCATGCACCACACCTTGCACGCGGCGTTTTTGTTCAATTTTGACGGGGATGACAAAGCGCTCGCCGCGGATTGTGATTAATTCGTCCTGCACGGCGCCGCCCTCGGCCAACTTGCGCAAATATCCGCGCAGCGATTGCTGAATCTCGCGCCGCTGCCTTTCGATGTCGCGGCGAATCCGCGCCAGTTCGGGTGAAGCGCGATCTTCCAGCGTCCCATCGGGCTGAATTTTGTTGCGGAAGAATCGCAGGAACTCGGTGAAATCGGGTACTGTTTCCGAGAGTGCCTGGGTGCGCCGCCAATCGGTTCGCATGTTGGCGGGAGGATGCAGCGCAATCTCACGCCACTCGGCGGCGCGGTCGACGACGCAGCACAACATCGCGGATATCGGTGGTTTCGAGCACGGCGCCGTCGATGCGAGACTTCTCAATCAACTTTGTGATGTCGAGGAGTCCAGAGAAATCGAAGCGTCCGCCCACGCGACGGAACTCCCGCACTTCCCCGGCTAATTCCTGTTGGTCTGCAATCCAGGTGGAATCGACAGAGGGGGCGAGAGCGGCAATTCGCGCCTGACCCAATGGCGAAGAGGCGTATCCGCGCAGAAGGTCGCGGAGAGCATCGAACTCCAGCACGCGCACGGAGTTGTGAATGAGAGGTTGAGACATCGGAATTTATGTTACAGGAAGGATGTGTAGGGGGTAGAGCTAAGCTTTCGCTCCTGCCGCTTGCGGGGCGAGTTCCATGGCGGTGGGCAGGCGCAGCATGAACAGAGCGCCGCCCTCGGGCTTATTCTGGCAGGTAATCTGTCCGCGATGTTCGCGCACCACGCCGTAGACTGCGCTCAGACCCAAGCCTGTGCCTTTGCCGATCGCTTTCGTGGTGTAGAAAGGATCGAAGACGCGAAGCGGCTCTTTCAAGCCGGGCCCGCTATCGGAGAACTGCACGATCACTTCGTCGCCCTGAGCCTGGGCGCTGACGCGGAGCACTCCTCCGCCGGCCTCCTCCAGCGCATCCAAAGCGTTCTCGACGATCTGGACGAAGGCCTGGAAAAGTTGGTGACCGTCACCCCAGACCCTGGGCAAATCAGGCTGCAGCGCAGTTTCGACGCGGATTTTCCGATCGTGATGCTGCAGTTCGCGCATCTGCACGCTGCGTTGTAACAGGGTGTGCAGGTCGACCATTGTCTTTTCTCCGGAGCTTTGTTGCGCGAAACTGAGCAGGCTCGATATCAGTTCGCGAGTCCGCTGCGAGTGATGAACAATTTTGCGAACCAAAGTATCCTGGTCGGAAGTCAAACGATGATTCGACCAGAGTTTCTCCGAATATTCCATGATAGCGGTGAGGGGATGGTCGATTTCGTGGGCTGCGCCTGCAACCAACTGGCCTAAGGAGGCCAATTTCTCTCTTTGTACCAGATGGCTTTGCAAACGCTGCTCATTTTCGAAGCTGCGCCGCGAATCCTCCAGCAGATGGATTAGAGCCTGATCCTGCAGATACTGCCGCACAAACACGAACATGCCGAGCACCAGCATCGCGGTCAGAACAGTGAACAGGCGGAATGTCCGAGTCAGCGGGGGCGAACCATCCCAACGGAAGGTCCACAGTCCCAGCACCGGCAAGGAAAGAATGGCGAGCATGGCCAGGCGCAAGGCCATTGCACCCCACTTGTCAGTACCCTGGCGCGGTACGGCCTCGGTTTGCCAATGGCGGGCCGACAGGACAGTCGCCGCCATCCAGCCCACGGCCCCAATCAAGGGAATGTCGTAAAGGCTCCCCGTGGAATACAGTCCACTTGCGACCGCAAAGTTCACCGCTTGCGAAGCGACGGCATAAAGAGCACTCGCCGCCATCAGGTTCAGGTACACTCTTTTCCAGCCGGCAGAGGCTCCTCGGGCAACAATCCCCAGCATTAATACCAGTACACCGTTCTCGACCAAATAGAGAGCCCCAAAGTTACTGTCGTACTGCGCCACATTTACCGAGACATACTGAGAGGGGAAAACAACAAAGGCATATAAGAATACCCACCAAAGCAGGAGCAGGAGGAAGTCCAGCGCACGCACGCGGGATTTCTGTTCTCCTTCGGCGCGATGCGGACGCAATCCAACGGCCGCGATCATGGGAATGAGGTGAAGAAACAGAAACATATCCATGGACCAGGGATCGGGCACGATGGCGTGCCGCCACACTTCGAAATACGCCCACCCCGCTTGATTGCAGGCCCACAGAATATATCCGGATGCCATTAGCGCCCAGAAGCGCCGACTGGCGCCTTGTGTCAACCATGCATTCGCCAACGTGGCCACGCCGATGGTGAGCGTTAAAACCAGGTATCCGACATCAATCACTGCGGTTAGTGCGCCACCTCGCGGCATGGCGAGCGACGCCACTGCGAAGGCGAGCGTAATTCCGCCTGCGAGGATAAACCAGCGATTTCGTTGGAACAGACTCATCCGTCTCCATTTTATGGATAAAACCGGCGATTCCCAGATCGCTTTCGGGGTTAAGCTGGTTACTTTCGTCACCGTCGTCACCGTTCCCGCTGAGGGGACCCCTGGAATCTAGGCAAGGAACTGTGACCGGCATCACTTTCTGGTTGATCCCTCCTGCTAGAATTGATCCGAGTTTTGGCGCGGCTAATTACTGGGTCGTCGGCTCGTGACCTTGGAACCGGCGCCACACTTGGAAAATCCCTGGTGCCTTATGTCCTTCCCTGTTACCCGTCTTCGTCGTCTTCGCCGAACCGACCAGCTTCGCAACTTAGTGCGCGAGGCCCGCCTCACTCCCGACGCCTTCGTCTATCCCATGTTCGTTTGCCCGGGTGAGGGTGTGCGCAAGGAAGTTCGCTCCATGCCCGGCGTGTTTAACCTTTCGGTGGATGAAGCGGTGAAGGAGGCGCAGGAGGTTCATTCCCTGGGGATTCCGTCTGTGATTCTCTTCGGCCTTCCCGACAGGAAGGATGAAGTCGCCACTGGAGCCTGGGCAGATGACGGCATTGTGCAACAGGCGGCGCGCGCCATGAAGCGGGAAGTCCCGGATTTGATCCTGATGGGTGATGTTTGCCTTTGTGAATACATGTCGCACGGCCATTGCGGAATTGTGAAGCCGGGAACTACTCCCCAATCCCTGGGTGCGGCGGCCCGAGATGCTTTGAGTGCCAGGCAGGGAGTGGCCGCGAGGAGCGGTGGGTTGGCGGTGAGGAGCCGCGAGGAAAAAGAAAAGGTGATCGACGAACTGGCATCGATCGTTGCCAGTGTGGTTTCCAAGTTCGAAATCGACAACGATGCCTCGCTCGTACTTCTTGCCCGCACCTCGGTTTCGCTTACTCGCGCCGGCATCGACGTCATCGCCCCTTCGGACATGATGGACGGCCGCGTCGCCGCCATCCGCGCCGCCCTCGACGAAGCCAGCTTCATCAACACGCCCATTCTTTCTTACGCCGCGAAGTTCGCCTCCGGATTCTACGGACCGTTCCGCGAAGCCGCGGACTCCGCTCCACAATTCGGCGACCGCCGTTCTTATCAAATGGATGGAGCCAACCTGCGCGAAGCCATGCGCGAAATCGAACTGGACATCGAAGAAGGCGCCGACATGATCATGGTCAAGCCCGCCATGCCTTACCTGGATGTCATTGCCGCCGCCCGCGATCGCTTCGACTTGCCCCTTGCCGCGTATCAGGTCTCCGGCGAATACGCCATGATTGAAGCCGCCGCCCGCAATGGGTGGATTGAGCGCGACCGCGTCATGATGGAGGCTTTACTCAGCATCCGTCGCGCTGGCGCCAGCATCATCCTCACCTACCACGCCAAGGATGCGGCGCGCCTGCTGGCGTAGGATGGCCCACCAAACGTTCCTTGATTCCTACCTTTGATCCCTACCTTGCGGCAATCCCCGTCCTAAGGTGAAACCCCTAGTGCGCGCTTCTTCCAGAGAACTGATCATGAAAAGAGTCGAATATCCCGGCTCAAATTGCGCAGCAACAGTTTCGCAGCCAAAGCCATCTATAGCTTGATTTTTTAGTTGCGCTACCCCGATAAGCAGCATTTAAGGAAGGGCACTCCGCTATGAACGGTACTCCGTCCAGGATTTCTGGCCGCTGCCTAGGTTTGGCAATTACTCTCATATTGGTGGGTTGCGCAGGTGTACCCACGTCGACGCCGACACAGTCCGCAGTGAGCGTCACGCTCAACCCATCGTCGGTAATTGTGGCTGCTGGCGCCCAAACACAATTCACCGCCACCGTTCAGAACACCACGAATACCGCAGTGACGTGGTCCGTCGACACTATTGTTGGCGGAAACTCGACGGTGGGCACCATTAGCACCGCAGGTTTATACACCGCGCCATCCCAGGCAGGAACTCACACTGTGACGGCTACCAGCATGGCCAGCACGACAGCGAGCGCAAAGGCCGCCGTGACTGTTACCGCCGCGCCGGTCGCCAGTATTTCGCCGGCCACGGCCATTGTTGCTGCGAGCGGTACTCAGCAATTTACCGCAAGCATCGCAAATGTAGCGAGTACGGCAGTAAATTGGTTTGTCGATCAAGTGGCCAGCGGGAACGCGACGGTTGGGACGATCAGCGCGACGGGACTTTACACCGCGCCCACGACGCTCGGTACGCATACGATCACGGCTGCGACTGTCGCTAATTCAGCAATGACCGCCAGTGCCTCAATCACGGTTACCAGCATTTCAGTTTCGCCCACGACAGCAGCGCTGGCTGGGAACGCCACTCAGCAGTTCACTGCCACCATGCCGGGAGTTACCAATCCGGCGATTACATGGTCGGCTACAGGAGGCACGATTTCAGCTAGCGGCTTTTACACTGCGCCGTCTCAGGCCGGCAGCTATACGGTTACAGCTACGAGCACAGCGGATCCCGCTCTAAAGGCCAGCGCAGCGGTCAGCGTTATTCTATTTACGATCTCGCCTCCGTCGGCGACAGTCGCTCCTTCGGGCAGCCAGCAATTCACTGCCACCATCCAAGGATTGACGAACACTTCCGTGACGTGGTCGGTGGATGGCGTTGCGGGCGGCAATGCTACTGCCGGCACGATTACCTCGGGCGGCCTGTATTCCGCGCCGGCCGCTATTGGAGGCCACACGGTTACCGCGACCAGCGTGGCGGAGCCTGCATTCAGCGCTACCGCTCAACTTACCGTGATTAATACTGCCCATGCAGCAGTGCTCACTTACCATAATGACGACGCCCGCGATGGACAGTATCTGGAAGAAGTGAACCTGACGCCCTCGAACGTGAATTCAACCCAGTTCGGCAAGCTGCTGGCGTACCCGGTGGATGGGCAGATCTACGCGCAGCCGTTATATATGTCTGAATTGAGCATTAATGGTGGCACGTACGATGTGGTTTTTGTAGAGACGCAAAATAATAGTGTCTACGCGTTCGACGCAGATGCCACATCGTCACAAACTGCGCAGACATTCTGGCACGTCGGGCCCAGCACGCTCGGCCCATCAGTCGTCAAGGATGACATCTATGGTGTCAATCCCAATGTCGGCATCCTGTCGACTCCGGTGATCGATGCAACGACAAATACGATGTACCTGGTGGTGGAGACCTCGAACACCGGGCCGAACGGTACCCCGTTTTTCCTGCACGCTCTGGATGTGACGACCGGCGCTGACAAGTTTGGCGGTCCGGTACCCATCAATGGCAACGTCCCAGGTAACGGCCCGGATAGCGTGAACGGAGTTGTAACCCTTGGGACGGACTGCTATCAGCGCATGGGTCTGGCTCTAAACCCAGTGACGAACTCGATTGAGATTCCGTTCGGAAGCTGTGACCATGGGTGGGTGCTGGCTTACGACAAGACGAGCTTGCAGCAGACGGCAATCTTCAACGACACTCCGGATTGGCAAGGCGGCGGGTTCTGGGCCAGCGACGGCGCTCCTGCGATCGATGACACGACAGGCGACGTATATCTGATGAGCGGCACCGATACGGGTGATCAAGACAGTAACAACAACGAGCTATCGATGCTATATAACAACTCGTTCCTACAACTGGAATCCGCCAATTTGTCGGTAATGAGTTACTTTACTCCGGACGATACCTACAATCTGGCTCTCGGCGACATCGACCTGGGAAGCGGGTCGAATATTCTCGTGCCGGGCAGCGCCACGGTTAGCGTAACTCTCGGGGGCGGTAAAGATGGAAATGTCTTTGTCCTCAACCGCAATAACATGGGGGGCTTTAACACGAGCTCCAATAATGTTCTTGAGACCGTGCAAATCTGCACGAATGGGGACAACAATATTTTCTCAACTCCGGCGTACTGGAACAGCACCATTTACTACCATTGTAACGGGTATGCCATCAGCGCCTACAGTTGGAACGCGAGTGTGACAACGATGTCTACGACGCCGACGTCGACAGGATCGACGGTCTTCATAACGCATGGTGCGACGCCATCGGTTTCAGCAAACGGCAACACCAACGGCATCGTTTGGGAAATAGACAACTCGAACTACAGTTACGATAAGGGGGTCCCTCTGGGGCCGTCAATCCTGTATGCCTATGACGCGACCAACTTAGCCACTGAGCTTTACAACAGCTCTCAGGCGGCAAACGGCCGCGATACGGCAGGACAAGCCTTGAAGTTTACGGTGCCGACCATCGCGAACGGGAAGGTGTTCGTCCCTACTTCGACCGAACTGGATGTTTACGGGTTGCTGCCGCAGTAAGTCTTAAGGCGAAGAGAATTGAAGTTAGCAAAAAGAGAACGGGAGCTTTCGAATCTCGAAGGCTCCCTTTCTTATTATTTGTTAACGCTACGAGCTAGCTGGCGCGCAGCATGGGTTTATCGGTCTTGGAGAAGTCCGCGCTGGCTTCGCCGGTGGAGGAGACATCTTGTGCGCCGGTGTGCTCGAGAATCTCCTTGGCGCGCTTGGTCCATTCGGAATTGTCCGAGTGCACGGAGAGCAGGATGCCGCCATCCTTCACGCGACCTTCGTAGCGCTTGGCTTCATACTCGGGAATACCCATGCCGATGAGGGCCCCGGTGATGCCGCCAACCACGCCACCCGCTCCCACACCAGCTAGAGCCGCCATGATTGGGCCGGCGGCGATGAAGGGCCCAAGGCCTGGAATGGCGAGGGCGCCGATGCCGGCCAGCCAGCCTAAGCCGCCGCCGATAATTGCTCCGGTAGTTGCGCCGGCGGCGGTGCCTTCCGGTGCTTTGGTTTCTGTTTTGTGGGCGAAATCTTTCGTGCCTACGTTTTCGGGGAAGAGAACCGAGATGTCCGTGTTGCGGAATCCGGCTGCCTTCAGTGCGTCCACGCCATTTTCAACGCTTGCGTACTCCGGATAAATTCCGAATACTGCCGTATTTTTGCCTGCCATGTATTGTCTCCTTTAAGAATCGTTGGTCGTGGTTAATGTTTCGGCTGGACTTCAATTTCGCTCGTTACCTTATCTGCGCCAGCCACCTGAGCAGCCTTGTCTTCTATGGCTTTCTTATCTTCTTCCGTGCGCACCGGGCCTTTGAGCGTGACCATGCCGTTTTGGGTGATGACTTTGACGTTATGAGCGTAGGTGGAAAGCGACTTATCGGCGACGATGGACTTACGAATCTGCTGGGTGATGTCGCGATCCGACGGATTCATTTTCTGCTGATCCGCGGTGGGTTGGTTGGAATTGCGGTCGGCCTGATTCATTTTTGTGTTGTCGGCCGCCGGAGCGGATTGATTGCTGCTCTGGGCGCTGACGAAGACACCGCCCCCAATGAGTAATCCGGTTAGGACTACCGTTCGTGCGGATTCTTTAAATAAACGTGCTCCAGAAAAGTTCATGCAAAATTCTCCTTAATAACGAGATAGTCAGACTTTTACTTGACACACCACCGCTACTGGGCACGGAAAGTGCCTCGGGTGGTCCAGAGTATTCAAAAACAGGCTAGCGGCCTTCGGTGCCGGTTGGGGTGCGCGTCGAGAAACGCTCACGGACCCGGTCGCCGATGTCATGGACCTTATCGCCGATCTGGCCGCGGATTTCTTCACCGCTGGCGGGCGCGAACAATAGCGCAGCACCGATGCCAACGCCCACTCCAGCAACGAAAGTCAGCACATTGCGCACGGTATGGTCTTCACCGCCGTAAAGGTCTTGCGCCTGGTCGCGCAGGTCAGACACGCGGTCGGCGGCACGGCCCATGCCGTCGGAAACGCGGTCGCGCACCTCGCTCGTGAAGCTGTTTGTCTGGTCCAAAAAATACACTGCGGTCTTTAGGATCGATCGAATCAAGTTGTTCATCAGAAGTCCACCTTTCATCGAGTTTCCGAAATTCGCGTTATATTCGCGTTATATGGGTTAGTTGCGGGAAACGAGGTAAGGGTGCACCATGGAATTATTACGATTTGCGGGCGGTTTACTGGGGAGGGGATTTTCGGTCGCGCGTGATCGGAACTGGATAGTCGTGGGCCTCGATGTGGCTCAACTTAACCACGTGCCCTTGTTTGGAAAACGTGAGAACGTTTCCCTCCGGCAGCAGACCGTCGATGGTAAGGTCGCCGTAAACGTAAAGCCTGTTGTCCACGCAGAATAAAGGCCGATGGCTTGTGTACTCGATTTCCTTCACCGGCTTCAATTTTGCATCGAGAACAACGATCTGATTGACGCCGCGCGGGCTGGTATCGCTTTTTACCACCTCCTGCAAATCTGCAACCGGATATTCACCGCCATCGATATGCAGATTGCATGTATAGGACAAATGAATCAGTTCACGGTCTGGGTTGAGCACCTTGGCATTGAGCAACGCGGAATAGAGCTGGTCTCGCGAGACGACTTGCGCGCTTGCCGCCAAGCCCAAGAACAGCACAAGGATGCGCTTCATGGAGTCTTTGGAGCGGCGGAACGCTGAAGCTTCTTGAACAGATCGAGGACGTAAACCAGTTTGGCAGCGTAGTCCGGGTCGCCGCCACCGTTGTAACGATCCGCGATAACCGTCATCGATGTGAAATCCCGCCAGTTTACAATCACACGCTGGTGCCTGGCTTTGGTGAACTTCAGAACGTTCCCGGGATGGATGGTTCCCTTCGCGCTCGGGTTCAGACTTTCCAGCACCTCAACAGTGGTGCCGACCTTACGCGCAATAACCCCGAGACCGTCGCCAGAGACAACCGTGTACTGACGGACCGTGGGGGGATTCTCAGTGTTGACCGAGCGAATTTCCGAGAGGGACATGCGAGTGAACAGATAGGCAATTCCAGCTTTAATATTCAGAGCGGGGCCGGAGGCGACCTGCGCCGTATTCTTGACTGCGGCCGCAAGCTGAGGGCTCATGATCAACAGAGAAGCGTCCTCACCCCGCTGAAGAATACCCAGTCCCTGATCGCCAGTATTGCCGATCTGCATGGCTCTGTGCGTCCAAGCTGAGGAGCTGGGACCACCGCTCTCCACCCAAACCACCGCCTTGCAAACTTTCCAATCGACCGCCGTATATCCGGCATTATTCAGGAACTTGAGATTGTAGGCCGTGATCTCGGCCTGGATAGTGGCGTCGTGCGCGTCCCAGGTCGCGTCTGTCACACCCGCATCCACCGTATTCTTCCACCCTTGAGAAAGGGTCATGCGGCGAATTATCAGACACTGTCGATACTATTTCAAGCGCCAAATTTGCGGAGATACGAGTGCCGCTTGCGCCCGCGGCTATGCCCCCGCCGCGCTCTGGAACTTCACCTCAACCTGCTGCCGGTCTTCCTCGGCCACTTTGAACATAGCGCGCGGTTTCAGATTCATGTAGCTGGCCACGAAGACTTCGGGGATCTGGCCGATGCGGGTGTTGTAGGTGTTGACGTCGTCGTTGAAAAACTCGCGGCGATCGGCGATGCGGTCCTCCAGTTCGCTGATGCGGGACTGCAGTTTGAGAAAATTTTCGTTCGCCTTGAGCTGGGGATAATTTTCCGCAACCGCGAAGAGGCCGCGTAGCGCGCCGGTCATCGCCAGGTCCGCCTGCGCCTTCTGGGCGATGCTGGCGGCATTCATGGATGCAGCTCGCGCCTGGGTCACTGCCTGCAGCGTCTGCTGCTCGTGCTGCATATATCCCTTTACCGTCTCCACCAGGTTCGGGATCTCGTCGTGACGCTGCTTGAGCAGCACGTCGATGTTAGACCAGGCGCGGTCGTTATCGTTGCGTAGACGCACCAATCCGTTGTAGAGGATCACTATGTAAACCCCAACGCCCACTACAAAAAGTAGAAATACCGCGCCTTCCATCATGTTTCCGCCTCGAGGTCAGACTTAGCTTAGTCTCCGAATGGTTCCAGTGAAACAGGAGAATGATGGGCGGTGCAAGTGACTGAAGATTTGGGGTGAAGGAAGTCTTGCGGTGGAAACAAAAGGGCTAAGCCGGCCGGCTCAGCCCCCTTCACGAGCGGAAAATCACTTACGGCTTATGTGGGGTGAGGTCGCAGACGTGCTTGACTTCATCCAAATTCAAGCCTGCGGGCGAAAACTCGGCGATCTGCGGACCAGTTCTCGTTCTCACTTCCAGATTGAACACCTGGGCGCCAATCACGCCGCGAACCGTACCCTTGTCCATGGCGAGGAAGCGGCCGCGAACCCAGTTCCATCCCTTGTGGTCATGGCTGCCATCGATGCGGACCATGACTTCCATCTTAGGCTGGCCCCAGAAGCCGGGATAATCCGGCCGTCCCAGCCGCCCGCCCATATTGAAGTCGGCATACTGATACTTGCCGTTGGTGCATACCACCTCGACCCGCGGCTTGTAATCCGGGTCCTGCCGAAAATAATTGTTTGCCAGCAGCTCGAAGCGGACTTTTTTCGCGCCGGTCATCTTATCTTCCGAGCGGAACTCCATCCACTTGCCACCGGCGCTGACGCCATCCTGTTCGTCCTGATAGGGGCTCATCGCACCTTCTTGGGCAAAGGCCGAGACGGCCATCAACATTAAGCTCGCGGCCACTACGGCCGCAGCCATGCCAAAACGATTTCCATTGTGAAATAAGCGCGATACTTTCAAGGTCTCCTCCAAACGAGAACATCCTTACATATTGAACCCGAAAACAACATAAGAGTTGCATGGCCGCATCCCGCACGCCGCCTCAGCGAACATAAAGCGAATGTACTCTAAACTTATCTTGATTTACTAAAATGTCCCGTGGCTCCGAGGATCGCTCCGGGTCGTCGGAATCCGCTTTACACACGGGTTCTAAGGTCCTAAACTCCTATGGTCCCTCCCCGCGCGAGCCGTTGGCGTTCTGACCCTAAAAGCATTCAGGAGCAATCACGCATGTTCCGTCACCCCAGGTATGGCATTGTCCGCAACAGTTCTGCCTTGATTGTACTGACTCTGGCCAGTAGCCTTCTTACCGCGGCACAGGTTTCAGTTACCACGTACCACTACGATAACTACCGCACGGGCTTGAATTCCCAGGAGACCGTGCTCACTCCGACCGCCGTACGCAGCTCATCGTTCGGAGTATTAAAGACGGTGGTCCTGGACGACCAGGTAGACGCGCAGCCGCTGGTGGTGCCCAATGTGAGCATCACGGCCGGCCACTTTCAGGGAACGACTCACAGCGTGGTTTACGTGGCCACCGACAACAATTCTATTTACGCCATTGATGTGACGAGCGGGGAAGTGCTCTTGAAACCGAATTTCGGGCCGCCGGTGGTGCAGCCGCTGGGCTGCGGCAAGAATAATCCGGACGTGGGTATCAACTCGACCCCGGTGATTGACCTTACCAGCAACACGTTGTACGCGATTGTCTATACCCAGCAGTCGACGGGGCCCGCGTATTTTGTGCACGCTCTCGATCTTGGCAGTCTGACCGACAAAGTGACACCGCAACTGGTGACAGGGTCGCACACACTTAGCGGAGGAGCCACGTTTACGTTCAATGCCACTTATCAGCGCCAGCGTCCGGCTCTGCTGCTGGCAAATGGCAACGTGTATGCGGCTTTCGGCAGCTTCTGTGATCGTTCGCCGAATCTCTCACGAGGCTGGGTTCTGGGCTGGCAAACAGGAACTTTGACGCCTCTGCCCGGGAACCAGCTTATGGACACACAAGCCACCGATACTGGCCAGTATTTCTTGTCCTCGATCTGGATGTCGGGATATGGGCCTGCCGCCGACGACTCGGGTAACGTCCTGTTCGTGACTTCCAATTCCGATCCCTCGGGAAACACTTATGACGGCGTTACCAACATTCAGGAGAGCGTGGTGCAGGTATCGTCGGATTTAACCACAGTGCTCGATTTATTCACCCCCGACAATGTCGGATACCTGGATGAAAACGATTTCGATTTCGGTTCGGGAGGAGTGATGGTGCTTCCCGACCAGCCCGGTTCGATTCCGCATCTGGCAGTGGCAGCGGGCAAGGTGGGATCGATGTTCTTCATGAATGAGGATGACCTTGGCGGATATTCCACGGACACGAATAATGTGCTGGGTACTTATACGATCGGTGGTTGCTGGTGCGGGCCGTCTTATTTTGTGGATCCCAAGGATGGCGCTGCCCGGGTGGTGAGCAGTGGAGGAAGCACGATCATGGTGTGGAAGCTGCTGACTTCACCGTCTCCGTCGCTGACGGAGGTTACTAGTTCTCCGGCCCTGAACTCGGCGGGGACTGGCTTTTTCACTAGTGTGTCCTCGAACGGCACCGCCAACCCTATCATTTGGGCTCTGTCGCGGGCGAAGGGAAAACAGACTGCGATCTCCCTGTACGCCTTCGATCCCGACCTGGGAGGAACGACTATGAAGCAACTTTTCATGGGAACCGCCGGCGCCTGGGTAACGAATGGCACGAACAGCAACCTGGTTCCGGTAGTAGCCAACGGAAAAGTTTTCGTGGCCTCGTACAAGGAGTTGGTGATCCTGGGAGTAAAGCCCAAGTAGTTCACATGTAAAAAAGGCTGAGGCGTGGGAGCTTGTATTTTTCCAGAAGGCGCTTGTGGACGTATTGCTTTTGCAATTGCTCGATCTGCGGCGCAGACATTTTGCGGCGGTAGGGGGATAGTTCACGATCGGCTTGGGCGCGCACGGTGACGATTTCTTGGTCGGGCGCGGCGGCGAGCAATGCGGCAAAAAGTTTTTCTTCGAGCACAGTGAGATGGCGCTCCAAATCCTCCAGCCTTGACGCTGCCTTCGTACTCTCGATTTCGTGCGCGAGTTTGCGCAGAGAGTTAGCGGAGTCCTCGGCGACTGCGTGCACGGATATTCCGGTGGTGTGCGGCAGCTTCGCCGTGTGGAGAAGATCCGCATTGCGGCGCAGGAATGCCGCGATGGTCTCGGGTGCAAAGCCTTGCTCAGCGGCCGATTTGGCTGATGGTGGATTGGTTGAGGCGGCGCCGACTGCGGCTTCTTTCATGTCTTCTGCGGCCGCCAATACTTCCTGCGAGCAGTAGGCCAGACTGTTTACTTTTTTTGTTTTCGAGGGACGCTGATCGTAGCGATCGAAGGCAGCGTCGATGCCGCGGAGAGCAGCTTCGAGGGGAATGCCGGCATCTTTCCAGGTTTCGATCAGCGCCCAGTCAAGCGTGGTAAGCAACAGGCCGCCGCCGCGACGGCGCAGGAACTGCTCCTCAATTTCGGTGAAGTAGTTGAAGTAATTGAATTGATCGTCCTTGGTTCGATCGTCCTTAGTTTGATCGTCGTTAGTTTGATCGTCCACGGCGGGTCAGCGGGTGGAACGCGGATTGGAAGGAGCGCGATCGTTGCCGCCATTCGATTTTGCGGGGGAGGTGCGGGACGCGGGCTTTGATAATGGCGAGGGCGGTTTCTGAGCAGCTTTCGGCGTGAGGTTGGGACGGGCCGCTACATTGCGCTCCCAGATGATGCGCAGGCCTTCGAGAGTTAGAAAATCATCCACTTGCTTGATGTACTTTGATCCCGTACCGATCATGGGGCCGAGGCCGCCGGTGGCGACCACCTTCGTGTCTTTGCCTAGTTCGCCGAGCAAGAGTTCGAGGATGCCATCGACCAGGCCGAGGTAGCCGTAGTAAAGGCCGGACTGCAGGCTGCCGACGGTGTTGGTACCGATCACGCGGGAGGGTTTGCGAATCTCAACGCGGGGCAGGCGCGCAGTGCGCTGAAAAAGTGCGTCGGCCGAAATGCCGATGCCGGGGCAAATCACTCCACCCATGTACTCGCCTTTCGCGGAAACGCAGTCGAAAGTTGTGGCGGTACCAAAGTCCACGATCACGCAGGGTCCACCGTATTTCTCGAACGCGGCGACGGCGTTGACGATGCGATCGGCGCCAACTTCGGCGGGATTGTCATAATGCACGGGCATGCCGGTTTTCACGCCGGGCTCGATCAATAGCGGCTTCGAATTGAAGTAGCGTTCGCAGACCTGGCGGAGAACGGGATCGAGCGGCGGTACGACGGATGAAATCACGATGCCGTGGATTCCTGAGGCCTCGAGGCTGGCCATGGAGAATAAATTGCGGAACAGGACGCCGTACTCGTCGACTGTGCTGCCTTGCCGGGTAGCGACGCGCCAGTTAGCGACGAGGCGCTCGTAGCGCGGAGTTTCATCAAGGTCTGCGTTGGGATGCACGTGCGCAACCCGGGCAAAGACTCCGAGGACCGTGTTGGTGTTGCCGACATCAAGAACGAAGAGCATGGTTGGCTATGCTGCAGTTAGCAATTAGCAGTCAGCACTCAGCCATGACAGCACCGTGCTGGCTGAATGCTAAGTGCTGAGTGCTGACTGCTATTTCATCTCTCTCACCGTGCCACTCAAAATCTTCTGCAATCCTTGCGCGGTGCGGACTTGCAGGAAACCGCGTTCGTCCAGACCGGCCGTGGTTCCTTCGATTCGCGCCCCATTTTCTTCGACGAAAATCTGTTTGCCTTGCGCCCACGTGGAACGCTCAGCAAAGCGGCGGAGAATCGATGGGCGCGCATCCGTCTCTTCAATCAGGAGACGATATTCCCGATCGAGCGATTTTAGCAAAGCCGCGGCTAACTCGACTCGCGACCATTCCGAGCCTGTGGCCATGCGCAGGGAGATCGCCTCGGACTCCAGTTCCCTGGGAAATTCCGTCTGGTTCACATTGATTCCGATTCCTACTACGACGTGGCGAACGCGGGTGACTTCCGCATTCATCTCGGTGAGAATGCCGCAGACTTTTTTGCCCGCAATCAGCACATCGTTGGGCCACTTCAAATCGACGCTTAGATTCGATTTAACCTGCTCAATTGCGGCGTGCACCGCCAACCCAGCCGCCAGCGAGATCACGAGTACGTCGGAAGGCGGCAACGGCGGCCGCAGAACCACGGAGCAGTAAATGCCTGCGGAGCGCGCAGACTCCCAGGAATTGGCGCCGCGGCCGCGGCCAGCAGTCTGCTCTTCGGCGAGGAACACGCTGCCCTCGGCGATGCCATCGGCAGCGGCCGCCATGGCCGCCGTATTGGTCGAGCCAATCTTGTAGAAGTGATGAACGTGAGTGTCGAAAATAGTGCCGCGCAGCAACGGGCCGAGAATCTCAGGCAGCAGCAGATCTGGAACCGACTTGAGCTGATATCCGGTAGCGGGATGCCCGGCCACATCGACCCCCAAGCCGCGCAGTTGCTGAATCAGACGCCAGACCTCAGAGCGGTTCGAAGAGATTTCCTGCGCGATTTTGGTGCCGCTGACCACGACTGTGGCGTGCTCCATCAACAGGCGCACGATGCGGCCGAGACGAACATCGGTGGCGAGTTCGTGGGGGGCGGACGCTTTTACTCGCGACATCCGAGTCCCTCGAGTTGTTTTCGTCCGCTTGATGACGGAATTATGCGGGAGTGCGAGGAAAAGCACAAATATGGCGTTGGCCATGAAAGAGCGAAGGCTTACGCAAGAGTGCGCTTTTCTATTTCTACGCTGGTACGACACGCATGCTCATATCCACGGCTAAGGGCGAGTGAGTGAGGAGACCGACTGAAATAAAATCGACGCCGGTTTCGGCGTAGGCGCGGATATTTTCCAGACGAATTCCGCCCGAGCATTCCAGGGGAATACGGCGTTCAAGCTGGGCGCAACGTTCGACCGCGCGCCGCACGTCTTCGGGAGACATGTTATCGAGCAGGATGGCCTCCGCGCCATGGGCCAGCGCGTCGTCAAGTTCTTGTGGCGTGCGGACTTCTATCTCGATGGGCTGGGAGCCGCGGCGGTTGCGGACTGCGTGCTCCAGGGCGGGGACAATTCCGCCGGCGAGCGCGATGTGATTGTTCTTGATGAGGACTCCATCGGAAAGATCGAGGCGGTGATTCTGGCCGCCGCCGCAACGCACAGCGTATTTGTCGATCACGCGCAGACCGGGAGCGGTCTTGCGAGTGTCGAGAATACGCGCTTTGGTGCCGGAGACGGCGTCGACGAACTTGCGAGTGAGAGTGGCGATGCCGCTCATGCGCTGCAGAAAGTTCAAGATGACGCGTTCACATGACAGAAGGACGCGCGCGTTGTGGCGGATGACGGCGACAGACTGGCCTTTATGGAGGCGCACACCATCGAAAATTTCGGGATGGGTGGTGACTTCATAGTGCGAAGTGACGGCGCCGTCGAGGGCGGCGTAAACGTCGAGAATGCGGGCGATGACACCGATGCCGGCCAGAATGCAATCCTGTTTGGCGAGGATGGTGGCGGAGGCGCGCTGATTGGGATCGATGCAGGCATAGCTGGTGGCGTCGCGCGTGGCGCGGTCTTCGAGCAGGGCGTTCTCGATAATGGCGGTGATGCGTCGGCTGTTAAAGTCCATAAAGCAGTGGCCAGTGATCAGTGGGAAGTGGCCAGTTTCTAGATATTAGTCTGGGGGCCATTTAACTCGTCCAGTTGGCTTTTCATTTTCTCACGGAGGCCGGTTAGTTCCTGCGCTCTGCGGCGCAGGCCTTCGACGACTTTCTCGGGAGCTTTCGCGAGGAATTGATCGTTGCTTAACTGGCGCTGATTGTTGGCGAACTCTTTTTCGATTTTCTCCAGATCTTTTTTCAAGCGTTCCGATTCGGCGGCGACGTCGATCTTTCTTTCATAGACGACGTGGACATCGAAGCGGGCGGTGCTGCGGGCCCCGGCTTGTTTGGATAGAGAGCTTTCTACGAATGTTATTTTCTCTACGTTCGCCAGGCGCTCGATGGCGGCGCGGTTCTGCTCGATCATGAGGCGAATTTTGGGCTCATGCGCGAAGATTTCGATCGGCACTTTTACCTTGGGCTCGACCTTTAGTTCTGCGCGAACATTTCGCACGTTCACGATTAGATCCTGCAGGATGGCCATTTCGGTTTCGGCGGTTAGATCGAACCGCTTCTCGTCGGGGAGCGGATATCCCGCAAGTGCAATTGACTTGAGCGGGGGATGCCCTTCGTAAATCGCTTGCCAAATTTCTTCCGTGATGAAGGGCATTACCGGATGCAGCAGACGGAGCGATGCGTCGAACAGGTTGACTAGATTGCTGCAAGCGATGCGGGCCTGGGATTCATCCGCGCCCTCCTCAAAGTTCAGGCGTGGCTTGATCAGTTCGATATACCAGTCGCAGAACTCACCCCAGAAAAAATCGTAAATGCGGTTGGCGGCTTCGTGGAAGCGGTAGGTGGCGAGGGCATCGTTCACTTCGGCGGTGACGCGATTGAAGCGGGAGAGAATCCAGCGGTCTTCGAGCGTGGTGAGGTGGAATTGCTCGATGCCACGCTGAGAACAGCCGGGAGTTTGTCCTGGCATGACCGGGTCCGAGACCCGGTCCCACACAAAACCAATTCGGTCCACATTCATGAACATGAATCTAGCGGCATTCCAGATTTTGTTGGCGAAGGCGCGGTAACCGTCGGTGCGGCTTTCGCTGAAGGCGATGTCGGTGCCGGGAGCGGCCATGGCCGCGAGGGTGAATCGCGTCGCGTCGGTGCCGAAGCGCTCGATGATCTCGAGGGGATCGATCACGTTGCCTTTGGTCTTCGACATCTTCTGGCGATCGGCATCGCGAACCAGAGCGTGGATGTAAACCTGGCGAAACGGGACGCTGTCGTCCTTTTTCCCTTCCCAGCCACTCGCTTTCT
The DNA here is from genome assembly GCA_963818865.1 of uncultured Acidobacteriaceae bacterium. GTDB lineage: Bacteria > Acidobacteriota > Terriglobia > Terriglobales > Acidobacteriaceae > Sulfotelmatobacter. The sequence continues at coordinate 1,074,913 of CAWFTQ010000003.1, read as the reverse complement.
TGATCGTGGGATCTTGTTCGTGTCCCTGCATGAAGTGACAGCCGAACATGATCATGCGCGCGACCCAGAAGAAAAGAATTTCGTAGGCCGTGATGAGCAGCGTGGTGGGATAAAAGACGGCTTGGTCGCGCGTTTTTTCCGGCCAGCCTAGAGTGGTGAACGGCAACAGGCCTGAGGAAAACCAGGTATCGAGCACATCGGAAACCTGCTCAAGCTTCGTGCTCCCGCATTTGGTGCAGGTGAGGGGTTCTTCGCGGGCGACGATTACGTGTTTGCAATTCTGACAGGTCCAGGCGGGAATGCGATGCCCCCACCACAACTGGCGCGAGATGCACCAGTCGTAAATGTTGTTCATCCAGTTCAGATAAATCTGTTTGTAGTTCTCCGGGACGATGGTGATCTCGCCGCTTTCGACGGCTTCGATTGCTTTTTGCGCGAGCGGCTGAATTTTGATGAACCACTGTTCGGAGAGGCGCGGCTCGACGACAGTTCCGCAACGATCGCATTTGCCGAGAGCGAGGGCGTAGTCTTTTTCGGCGACGAGAAAGCCTTGCTCTTGCAGATCGGCGAGGATGCGCTTGCGGGCCTCGTATCTATCTAAACCCACATACGCACCCGCGTTGGCGTTCATGTGGGCGTGCTCGTCCATGATGTCGATTTGCGGCAGGTTGTGGCGCTGGCCGGCCTTGAAATCGTTGGGATCGTGGGCGGGCGTTACTTTTACGGCGCCGGTGCCGAACTCGGGCTGGGCGAGTTCGTCGACGATGATGGGGATTTCACGATTCATCAGCGGCAGCAAAACATGCTTGCCGTGGAGATGCATGTAGCGTTCGTCTTTAGCATTTACCGCGATCGCCGTATCGCCGAGCATGGTTTCGGGGCGGGTGGTAGCGACGGTGATGAACTCGGGCTTTTCTGAAGAAGAGCCGCCGATTACGGGATAGCGAATCTCCCAGAGTTTGCCGGCGACATCCTCGTGCTTCACTTCGAGATCGGAGATGGCAGTCTCGCAGCGCGGACACCAGTTGACGATGTATTTGCCGCGGTAGATCAGGCCTTCTTCATACAGGCGGACGAAGACCTCGCGCACGGCGCGGGAAAGATTTTCGTCCATGGTGAAGTATTCGCGGTCCCAATCAACGGAGGCGCCGAGGCGCTTCATCTGGTCGAGAATCGCGCCGCCGTAGAGTTGTTTCCATTCCCAGACGCGCTCGATGAATTTTTCGCGGCCCAGGTCACGGCGCTTCTTGCCTTCTTTGGCGAGTTGGCGCTCGACCATCATTTGTGTAGCGATGCCGGCGTGGTCGGTGCCGGGGATCCAGAGGGTGACGAAGCCGCGCATGCGATGCCAGCGGACGATGATGTCCATCTGAGTCTGGTTGAGCATGTGGCCCATGTGCAGGCGTCCGGTGACATTGGGCGGCGGCAACAGCAAGGTGAAGACGGGGCGCGTCTCACCTTCGGGCGGCGTGGGAACGGAGAAGAGTTTTTCTTTGATCCAGTAATCGGCCCAGCGGGTTTCAATGGCGCCGGGTTCGTAGGATTTGGGTAAGTCGTGGGGCATGGGGAAGTCAGCAACTAGCCATTAGCAGTTGGCAATCAGCAAAACCTTTAACCCAGAGGACATGGAGGAGCACAGGGTAAAACCACACATCAGGACTTTCATTCGAAAAAGCAAAGTGCCGATGAAGTTTGATATTACAGGCGGGGGAAAAGAAGGGTCAAACGGTAGTTGAAAGCGCCCGTATTCCAGGTTTCAGGGCTTACTCCTCAAACGCGCTGGCCGTGACTATGGCCGCCGCCATTGCGAGCTTATGATCCTTGTTCCAGGGCGGCCCGATGGTTCTCCGCACCTGGAGGAAGTGAGTGTCGAAGTTCTCTACACGCAAGGCCTGGCTCGCCGCACCCAGCACGTTCTTCGCGTCGTACCAGTGGACGAGCCAACCCCGTGCCTCGGCCGCGGAGGCCAGAGCGTTGCGGTACATGACCCAGTCAGCGACGTTTTGCGCACGGTAGTTCTTGATTCGCTTGGCAATCGTGGGTGGAATCTGTGGGCACTCGCGAAGAGCGACACCAAGGATACGCGGCACGGCCATCGTGAGAGCGTCAAAGGCAAGCACCGCGTGCCTCTCCGCCGATACGCGCACGCGCTCTACCAGCTCCACGGCCTCGTCGAGCGGGAGCCGTTGGGCTTCGCTGTGGTGTGGAATCTTGGGCAGGCCCTCGCCCACCAGTTCCACCCGGCGGCGGTCGAGGATCGTCCCATCGCGCGTCACCGTCACCAGCACCGCCCAACCGCCGTGATCCGATACCCCGACGATGCCGTTCTTCGACATGAATCAGTCGCCTGGAATGCGTGGGTTCGATCTTGCCCTGATGGGAAAGCATTAGAATGGTCCACGAATGCCTCTCGCCTCTGGCACAAGAATCGGCCCTTATGAAATTCAATCGCCGCTCGGCGCGGGCGGCATGGGCGAAGTCTACCGTGCCAAAGATACCCGGCTGGGTCGGGATGTTGCCATCAAGGTCCTGCCGGAAAAGCTGGCGAGAGACGCCGAACGGCTGCAGCGATTTGAAACCGAGGCGCGGGCGATTGCGGCCCTGAACCACCCCAACATTCTTTCTATTCACGACATCGGCACCTATGAGGGTGCGCCTTATCTGGTCTCCGAGTGCCTGGAGGGTCAGACCCTGCGGGCGGAGTTGAGCGAATCGGCATTGCCGGTGCGGCGAGTCGTCGACTACGGCACTCAAATCGCACAGGGCTTGGCGGCGGCGCACGACAAAGGGATCGTTCATCGCGATCTGAAGCCGGAAAATGTCTTCGTCATCCACGATGGGCGGGTAAAGATTCTCGATTTTGGATTGGCGAAACTGGTGCGGCCGGAGGCATCTTCGGACGAGGGCGCGACGATGGAGGTGATGCCCACCTCCGCCGGCGTCGTGCTGGGCACGGTAGGATATATGTCCCCTGAGCAAGTCAGGGGTGAGCCTGCCGATGCCCGCTCCGACATTTTTTCCCTGGGAACGATTTTGTACGAGATGATCTCCGGGCATCGCGCCTTCCGGCGAGATACTTCAGCCGAGACGATGACCTCGATCCTGAAAGAGGACCCGCCGGAGTTGAGCCTTACCGAAAAACCCATTTCGCCCGTGCTGGAGCGCGTGGTCAGAAGATGCCTGGAGAAAAACCCGCTGCAACGGTTTCAATCGGCGCGGGATTTGGCGTTCCATCTTGAAAGCCTGTCGGGAACTTCTTCCACCAGCGCGGTAACCGGCACTGCCAGGTTTGCAGTTGCGACTGCCGAAAAGACGGCCGAAGAGAAAACGTCTCGCAAGTGGGTGATGACGCTTTCGGCCGGAGCGCTTTTGCTGGCGCTGGTGGCTGCGGGTAGCTGGATGCTGGGAGCACGCAGCAGTTTGCCGCCACTGCCGACTTATCACCAGCTGACGTTTGATCGCGGACTGGTCTATGCGGCGCGCTTTGCTCCGGACGGCCGCTCTATCTATTACAGCGCCAGCTGGAATGGCGAGCCGGTCCAACTCTACTCCACCCAGCCCGATGCTCCTGAGTCGCGCCCATTGAATCTCGGCAACTCCACGTTGTTCGCTGTATCGGCCTCTCAGTTGGCGATTTCGGCGGGCTGCAAGGACCGCTATATCGGGCTTTGCCAGGGAACCCTGGGTCTGGTGCCCCTTGCGGGGGGCGCGCCGCGGGAAGTTGCCGACGGTGTGCTGGCGGCCGATTGGAGCGCCGACGGCAGCGAGATGGCGCTCATCCTGCAGGTTGAGGGAAAGTACCGCGTGGAGTTCCCTCAGGGGAAGGCGCTCTATGAGAGCACCCACCCGCTCGGATACTTGCGAATCGCGCCGCGCGGCAACGCTGTGGCGTTTGTCGAATTTAGTTCGGTCGATGGCGATGCGGGTTGGGTGATTGCCGTGGACCGCAATGGAAAGCAACTGCTCCGCTCGGTGACGTTTATCAGTACGGAAGGTTTGGCGTGGTCTCCGTCGGGTGAAGAAGTCTGGGTGGCGGCCACTCGCACGGAGGGATGGGCGAATGAAGTGGTTGGTCTCGGGCTCAATGGGAAGCAGCGCGTGGTTCTTCGACTGCCGGGCATTCTCCGGCTTCACGATGTGTCGCGCGATGGGCGAGTGCTGCTTTCGAAAGAATCGTGGAGAAGCGGATTGCAATTCCGCGGAACGGCCGATAAGAAGGAACGCGATCTGAGCTGGCTCGACTATGCAACCTTGAGGGACATTTCGACGGACGGCAGTTTGATCTCGTTCGATGACTGGGGCTCGGCAGCCGGCGCGTCGGGCCTGGCTTTCCTTCGAAAAACCGACGGGTCCCCCGCGATAAAACTCGGACAGTACGGCGAGCCAATCCTCTCGCCGGACGCCAAGCAGGTATGGGCGATTAACGCCACGACCGTAAACCTGGTGGGTTTCGTTTTGTTGCCCACGGGCGTGGGGGAAATCCAGAAAGTCAATGCACCCGGAATGCAGGAAACGACTTCGATGGGCTTCATGCCAGATGGAAAAGCAATTTATTACGCTGGCGACGATGGCCACGGATGGAAGATGTATATCCAGGATATTCCGAGCGGTGCCCCGCGCGCCGTGACGCCTGTGATTTCTGTCAGGCGGAACCATTTTGAAGGCCACAACCTTTCGCCGGATGGCCGAACATTCTTTGCCCGCGACCTGAGCGAGCGGGGCGGGCTGTATCCACTTGCGGGCGGAGAACCGCGGCTGATTCGGGGCTGGTTGCCGGAGGACATCTGGGTTGCCTGGGCCGCAGACGGACGATCAGTCTATGTTTATCACGACGACAAAACTTCAGCGCCGCTTTACCAGCTTGAGCTTGCGACCGGGAAGCGGGAACTGATCACGACCTTGGCTCCGAGCGATGTTGCCGGAGTGACGACCATTGTGAATGCGCGCGTGACGGCGGACGGCAAGACTTATGGCTATTCGTTCTCCAGAGAGTTGTCGGATTTGTTCCTGGTGGACGGAGTGCGGTAGTCGGACGGAAGCAATTCCGGCCATGATTCCAGATCAGTAACGCTTAAACGCGCTTGTGTCCACGAACGGGGATTGCTACTTTTTTTCCGACATTTTGCGGGTGATCTCGGCCATGAGGCGGGGGCGAAGATCGGCCAAGACGCTGTCAACGATGCTGGCGACGTCGGAAGGATTTTCGGCTGGCGGTGCGGCAGTTTCCTGCATAGGCTGTTCGGCGCCTGCGGCGACGGCCATTGCGGCGGACTCGACGGGAACGGGCGCCTCGAATTCCTGACGTGCGGGTTCCGCGAGTGCGGGTATGGGGTCCGTGTCGCGGATCTGACGCCAGCTCGCCCATGCGGCGGCGGTGGTCTTTACATCCACGGTTTCGGATTCTTCTTTGTGTTCTTCTTTTTGGTCTTCTTTTTGCTCTTCTTTTCTTTGCTCTGGGACAGGCTCGGTGTGAATCTCGGTATGAACCGCGGGGGCAAAGGCGTCGCTCGATGCAGTTGCCTCGACAATGGCGGAGTCGGGCGCGGGTGGCAATTCCGGCAGCGCGGATGCAGTCCCTGGGGCAGGGCTTACAGACTCGACCACTGGTTCATTGATTGGTTCATTGATCGGCGCCGCGAATCCGGAGGGCGGCTCAGGCTGTAGCTCTGGTGACGAGAGCTCTGCAGGGACAGGGGCAACGAATTCGGCTTCGGGTTGCGAGATGGAAGCGCTTGCAAGATCAGGGACGTTTGCGGGCTCGGCGGCGACGAAAGAATCCGGCGCAGGTGTGTTTGATGGCGCGGCGACCGGCGGCTCGGATTCAGAGACTTCGGCGCTCATTTCGTGCACAGGTTGGGAGACCGGCGCAGGATCCGGACTCGAGAGCGCCTCGGTAGGCCGGTCCATTTCTGCTGCGGCGGGTTCTGCGGCGGCGGGTGCAGAAAAATTCTCCGGCGGCGCGCTAGCAGGCAAGGTCGTTACATTCGCAGAAGCAGTTTCCCCGCCCGCGAAGGCGGCAAAGGCTTTCTGCATTTCCTGGTCGAGCGAGATGTTGGCCTCTTCGGCTTCCAGGGCAACTGCAACTGCGGACCATCGCGAGGATCCTTGGCTCGCGGCTGCGGTCGATTCAGCGGCCATGGATTCGTTGGCGGCCGCCATGGTCACGGGCACATCCTGAGATTCCTCCGACTTTTCGTCAACTTCACGATTTGTCGCTTCGGCTTCGCCGGCAGCGCTCTCCCGATTTTCCGGGACGACTTCCGGCTGCAGATTGGCTGCAGGAGCGAAGGCAGCCGAGTCTAAGCTTGCGGCATTTTCGTCTGCCAAAGCCTGCCGGTCCCTGCTGGTTGCCGCGACGAGCTGAATTTGGGCAGCGGCGGCGGCAATTGCGGCCACTTCTTCCGGAGTGACATCTTTGGGCAGTCCTGGTGAAGCGAGAGCGGCGACATCCACGGTGGGTTCCGCGGTTTGAGGTTGAACTTCCTGCGATTGAATTTCGTGCGGTCGATCTTCCCTTTTCTTATCTGTAGCTCGCCGATTGTGTGGAGACTTCTCCGCTGGGGTTTCGACCACGGTGCGGAGATCGCGATTCACAGGATTGTAGACGGGAGCCTCATCGGCAACTTTCTCTTCCGCCGTTTTCTCGTGAGGAAATGAAATGCGGCTCTTCCATCCGTTGTCCTCGCCGGCGCCGTCGTTTCGGCTGATTCGTCCGGCTTCTTCGGCGGCAGCAATGGCACGCGCAAAGCGTCCGGGCTTGGAGGGTTCGGCGCGGGGCACCACTTTGTCTTCGAGCTTGGATAAGGCGGCGAGCAATTCGCTGGCTTCGAACGGCTTGACGATGAAACCTTCGGCGCGGACGCGATGCGCCTCTTCGGGCTTGAACGGTTCCAGTTTGCCGACCGTCAGCAGCACGGGAATTCGCGCCGACTCCTGCGACTCCTTGAGTCGCTGGCAGACCTCAAGTCCGCTATAGCCGGGCATGTAAACATCAAGGATGACGAGATCGGGTTTCAGTTCGGCGATCTTTTTCAGCGCCGCCGAACCGTTATTGACAGTAATAACCTCATAACCCGCATCCGCGAGGATCTTGCGCCCCATGTTCTGGGCGGTCACGCTGTCGTCGGCGAGCAGTATCTTCCGGGCCAAGGAAATTTTTCCTCTTATGAGGGGAGATATCGCGAAGGTAACCTGCCCCGCGACGTAAGTCAATGATCGGACGGGATGTTACCTGGTTACTAGGGGTCAGCGTCTAGTGCGTGCAAAGCCGATCTGGATCCGACGGGCAGACGAATTTGGGTTAATACAGTCAAGATTCTAGGAAACGGCGGTTAACTTTTTCTGACGCCGGGTGTCTAACACAGGAGTAGAAATGTAGTGGCAAGTGCACATCCCCGGAGGCCGTCATGCCCTCTGCTTCCGTCCGCTTCCGCGTCGCTGGACTCGCACTTCTTTGCTTTTGCCTTGTTCTTTCCGGCAGTTTCAACGCTCAAGGCCAACTCAGCGGTTCTGATCTCGTTGCGCACGAATGGGGCACCTTTACTTCCATCGCAGGCAGGAACGGGCAGGCGCTGAAGTGGTCGACGTTAAAAGGATCGGCCGATCTCCCGCCCTTTGTGGAGCATATTGGCGCCGCTCAATTCAAGGTTGGGTTAATGGGCACAGTTCGTATGGAGACGCCGGTACTTTATTTCTATTCTCCTCGCGAAACGACGGTATCGGTGAAGGTTGGATTTTCCAAAGGCATCATTACGGAGTGGTATCCGCATGCCAGCGAGGTCGAACCGAGTGCGAAAGAAATCTTGAATCGTGACGCACTCTTTCGAGGGAAAGGAACTGGCAGAATTGCGTGGGATTCGGTTACGGTGTCTCCAAACATTGCTGCCAGTTTTCCGCGCGGGCATCAGCCGGGAGACCCAGAAGACAACCAATACTATACGGCCCGCGAAACTGGGGCTGCGCCCCTGGTTGTGAAGACTGCGGCTGGCGACCAGCAGGAAAAATTTCTCTTCTATCGTGGCGTGTCCACCGTGTCCGTGCCCATCTCGGCTACGGTAACGTCCGATGGACAAGTGCGCCTGACAAATCTGGCGCAGGATGAGATCCCCAGCGTGATTCTTTTTGAGCGCCGCGGAGACAAGCTTGGCTACCGCCTGGGGGGAGCAGTGCCGAGCGAAATATCGCTCGATCTCCCCGAACTGACCGCGACCTTTGAGTCGCTGAGCCGTGATCTGCAGGACGTCTTAACCAGTCAGGGCCTGTATCCTGACGAGGCTCATGCCATGATCGAAACCTGGCGCCAATCGTGGTTTGAGGAGGGCAGCCGTTTGTTTTATATCGTGCCCAACAGTTTTCTAAACACGATTCTGCCTTTGACTATTAATCCCGCACCATCGCAAACAGTGCGTGTGTTTGTGGGCAGGATAGAACTGATCACGCCCGCGACCACACAGGCGGTGGAAAAGATACTCGCGGGCCACGACCTCCCAGGGCTGGAAAAATACAATCGGTTCTTAGAGCCGATTCTTGCGCAGATGAGGGCATCGAATCCAAACCGCGCGGCGCAGTTCGACCGGAATCTGGACTTGACCTACCGTTCGACGATGGTGCAGCCGTAGAGCGAGGCGTAGGGCCACTTCTAGAACGATAGGATCTTCTTGAGTCCCTTCTTTTTCTTCTTCTTGCTGCTCGAAATATCCTTATCGCTGGCGAGGCTGGAGCTGGCAGCCGCAGTGGCAGAGCTGCTCGATGCGGGCTGGCCTTGCTGGATTTCGTTGACCTGGACTGGCGGGGGTAAAGGTTGACTACTGGCTGAACTTTGGGCATCCGCAGTCGGGGTTAATTCATTAGGATCGGGGGTTCCGCTGGGTTTCAGTTCATTCGCGGGGGTAGCCGGCTTGAGTTCGTTGGGATCGGGCGCAGTATTCAGATGGGCGAAAGGATCGCTGTTTGCGGCCGGTAAAGCGGAATCCGAGCGCGGGACCGGCTCGTTGGCGCCTGGAGTTCCTCCCTTCGCCGCTTCCACGGTTACGCTGTGGTCACCGGCGCCGATGCCCATGGCCCTCATGGCAGTGGCTCCAGACTCTTTGCTGGCGGCCACAGGCGTGGGATCTACCAAGGTGGGATCGCCGACTTTCGCGGCCATGGCTACGTCCGGACCCTTTTTCAGAACGTTTATTAAGTTGGTCAGAGTGGTGTTCTCGCGGCGGCTGTCTTCCTCTTTCTGGTTCAAGGCCACCGCCGCTTTAGTCGGACGCGGGATGGGCTGATGCAGAGCTGCGAGGCGCTTCTTGGCGTCTTCGCCGCGCTCCATCACCGGATAGCGCGTAATGATTTGCGAATAGGCTCCGGCGGCTTCCCGGGTGAGTTCCTCGATCATGTTGGCCTTGATCTGCTCGCCGACGCAGCCCGGCCGGGGGCTGGTCTTGACGCAGGTGGGCCGGGCGCGCATTTGCGCGATCTGACCTTCATAGTTCTGCCCCAGGAGAAATAGAGCTTCATCGGCGCGGCTGTAGAGCGGGTATTTTTCCACCAGAGTTTTGAGGCGCGCGATGGATGCGGGGTAGGACAGCCGCAGGTAATAGAACTTTCCAATATCGAATTCGCGCTCGGCGAGCACTTCCTGCACTTCCATCAAACGCTCTTTGCCTTCTTTCACCAGCTTGGGGTTATCCGGATACTGCATGATCAGGTTGCGATATTCGTCCTCGGCGCGCTGGGCGTGAGTGTAGTCACGATCGGCTTTTTCCATCTGCTGGTACTGGATGTTGGCGATCTTTAACTGCGCCTCGGCGGCTTCCGGCATGTTGGGGAAAAAAGTCTCGAAATCGCGATACTCCTGTTCGGCCTGAGCCAGCGAAGCGGTTCCACCCTCGGCGTACCAGGAATCGCCCACCGCCAGCTTGGCGCGGGCGATGAATTCGGAATCGGGATAGGTATTGATCAAGGTCTGCAAGGTCATGCGGGCCACATCGAAGCGGTTGTGCCTCATCGCGTCCATGGCTTTGTCGAACAAGACTTTGTCCGGCTGCTTCGAGCCCACGTTGGCCAAAGGATTGACCGACTTTTTGTTGCTGCAAGCGGCCGTGATGATGAGCAGCATAGCCAGGATTGCGATGAATGAAACTCGACGTGACATAAGACCTCGACTAGAAATTTCCAATTTGTAGGGCTTACCGTATTGCTAGACCTTCAGCAGCAGCGCTTCGGTCGCCGACTTTAGCAATGCTTCCGCATTCTTTCTTGGATCGCCGCTGCCGAACACGGCGTTGCCTGCCACTAGAATTTCCGCACCCGCCCGCACCACGTCGGCCACCGTGTCGAGCGCTACCCCGCCATCCACTTCGATGCGGTAGGCCAGGCGGCGTTGGCCGCGAATCTCAGCTAAACGGCGCATTTTGTGCAGAGCTGCGGGGATAAACCTCTGTCCCCCGAAACCGGGATTCACTGACATCACGAGGACGTAGTCCACAATGTCGAGCACTTCGGACAGCGTATCCACCGGAGTGGCCGGATTAATCACCACGCCGGCGAGACAGTTATGGCTCTTGATGAGATGCAGCGTGCGATTCAAGTGCCGGCACGCTTCCTGGTGCACCGAAATCCAATCCGCGCCTGCGTCGGCGAACGCCGGAATAAATTCGTCCGCATTCTCGATCATCAGATGGCAATCGAGCGGCAGCTTCGTGACCTTACGCAGCGATTTGACAACCGGCGGACCAATGGTGAGGTTGGGGACGAAGTGTCCATCCATGATGTCCACATGAATGACACTGCCGCCGCCTTCGCCTGCGGCGTGTACTTGCTCACCAAGGCGGGAAAAATCAGCCGAAAGAATCGACGGTGCCAGTTCGATCAAGGGTCTGGGAGTGCCTAAACTCGCGAGTACGATCTGAGAGAGATTCTACCATCTTCGACAGGGATTGGTTCGGTTTCAGCGCTGAGAACCAACGGGGTATCGAGGCCCATCGCTGCTGTCTTGCAGCACAACGCGGAAAGATCACTATTGTGTAAACACGTACGCCGCACCCGGCGCATTCGTTCCAAGCGCCGGAGCGCCTATGACTATATTCCTTCCACTTTGAGCTACCGACGATCCGAACCAAGCCGCCTCCCCTCCCGCGGCGGGGTACACCAGTTCGCTATTTTGTGTCATATTCTCCCAGCCAGTCGGTGGTTGGATAAAGACACACACCCCGCCGTGGCCACTAATCACATCCTCGGCGCCCGCCAGCACGCTATTATCTGTTACGAACACGGACTGTCCCAGTCGGCTGGCGGTCGTCCCGTTTGACGCGGTCAACTCCGCGGTTTGTGTCGCAGTCGTCCAGCCGCCTGTGGGCTTGACGTACACGTAGGCTGCCCCTTGCCCGGCGTTGGATCCAATTTCCTTGGCCGGCGACGTGACAGCAATAGTGTTTCCGCGCACACCCACCGCCGAACCAAAGTGATCACCCAACACCCCGTCTGAAGGTGTTAGTTCGGCCGTCTCGGTCATGTCGATCCAGCCGCCAGCAGGCTCAACAAAGACGTAGGCAGAATTTTGGTCGCCGTTCCCAGTCCCGGCTACGATGGTCGATCCGCTGATCGCCACGGTGTTAGCAAAAAGTTGTTGTGTATAGCCGTCGGTGTCAGTCAGCTTGGCGGATTCGGTCATGTTCGTCCAGCCGCCCGATGGCTTCACGAAGACATAGGCTGCGCCTTGCTCCGTATTTGAGCCAATATTGGATCCGGGAGCGCCTACCACAATCGTGTCGCCATCTATGGCGACTGTAGTGCCAAACGCATCCGATCCGTTGGAGTCGGTTAAGGTTGCTGTAGGCGCCATGGTGGCCCAGCCCCCGGGTGGCTTCACGAACACGAAAGCAGCACCCGGAAAACCCGAGAGAAGGATGTTAAGTGGGGCTCCCACGACGACCGTGTCGCCGCTAATTGCGACCGAAGCACCGTATTCTTCATACCCCGTCACCAATAAATCTGCCGTGGGCTGCATGCTGGTCCAACCCCCGGAAGGTTCCACGTAAAGATAGGCCGTGCCGGACGTACCGAAGCCGCCGTAGGTGTCAGGCGCTCCCAAAACGATCACACTGCCACTAATAGCAACAGTCGCGCCAAGCTCACCGCCCTTTCCGTCGGGAGCCGTTAACTCGGCGGGAGCCGTTACCATTCGTGTCGCTTGCATTATCCCCCTAGTTTCGGATTGAGCAGCCAGCGACGAGAAACCGCAGAAGTTGAGAAAGAGAAGGAACCATCCGAGCCGCATCAGAAGCCTCCGCATTTTGCCAACCACGAGTCTGGCACTGGCGAATGATTCGGTCAAGATGCATGATCTTGCAACTGCATAATCGCAGAATCGCAGTCTTGACCCGCGTGTTACCCTCGACGATTGTGCCGGCCACGCCTCAATTCTCGACTGCTGTCTACGGGCTGGCAGCGGTTTTGGCGTGGGGGACCAGCGATTTTCTTGGCGGCTACGCCACACGGCGCGCCAATGCGTTTTTGTTCACCACGGTGGTGAACATCGGTGGGCTGGTTCTGGTGGGGACTCTGGCCTCGTCGACTCATGCTGTTTTTCCCTCGGGTCGGAGCGTGCTGTGGGTGCTGGCCGGCGGAGTGTCTGGAGGCGCGGCGCTGGCAATCTTTTACCGCGCGCTATCATCGGGAAGAATGGGACTAACCGCGCCGGTCGCGGCCGTCCTCAGTGCGGCGATTCCGACTGCGGTTGCTATGTTTACCGAAGGGATGCCGGGAAAGATTCCGGTCATTGGGTTTTTTCTGGCTGCGATCGGGCTCTGGCTGATCACGCGCGCGGAGGACGGCAATACTCCTGAGGGGATTGGGCTCGCATTGCTGGCGGGCACCGGGTTTGCGGGATTCTATTTGTGCGTCCGGCAAGCCAGCGGCGGGTCGGCACTCTGGATCGCGACGTTCACTCGAACGGGAGGCTTGCTCATCACCGGGGTGATAGTTCTGATGCAAAGAAAATTCCGCGACATCACGGCTGCGGGAGTGCGCTGGGGAATAGTGACGGGCTGCGTGGACTCGCTCGGCACGATATTGTTTGTGCGTGCCAGTCAGACGGGGCGGTTGGATGAAGCGGTGGTCATTTCGTCACTTTATCCGGCTGTCACAGTGCTGCTGGCGCGCATATTCTTGAAAGAACATTTCACGCGCTGGAGGTTTGTCGGGCTATTGGCGGCGCTGGTGGCGGTGCCGATGATCGCTGCCGGGTAGCAAAATCATTCCGTATTCTGGAGTCTGGAATAGAAGCAATGGAGCTTGTCGAAGTCCGCAATCTGACCAAGATTTATTCGCGAGGTGAATCCGCGCTGGGCGGGAAGCTGCGAGGCGGAGGCGAGGTGCGCGCCGTCGACGATGTATCGCTCGAGATTCACGCAGGTGAAACGCTTGGGTTGGTGGGCGAATCGGGATCGGGCAAGAGCACGCTGGGGCGATTGATGTTGCGGCTCATCGAGCCGACGAGCGGGAGCATTCGATTCGAAGGGCAAGATTTGCTGGGCGCCGGCCGGGGCGAGATGCGGCGGCTGCGGCGTGATATGCAGATCATTTTTCAGGATCCGTTTGCCTCGCTCGATCCGCGGTTTCGAGTGGAGGAGATTATCGCCGAGCCGCTGATTATTCACGGAAATCCGCACGGAACTGGGAGGGATGGGATTCGTGGGCGCGTTGTCGAACTGCTGCGCGCGGTAGGACTTGAGGAATCCATCCTGCGGCGGTTTCCACATGAGTTCAGCGGAGGGCAGCGGCAGCGCATTGGGATTGCGCGGGCGCTGGCGGTGCGTCCGAAATTTATTGTGGCGGACGAGCCGGTGTCGGCGCTCGACGTCAGCGTGGGGGCGCAGATTGTGAACTTGCTGGCGCAGTTGCAGCGCGACTTCGGACTGACGTATTTGTTCATTTCTCACTCGATGCCGGTGGTGCGGTATCTTTCGACGCGCATTGCGGTAATGTATCGCGGCAAGATTGTGGAAGTGGGTGCGAGCGAAGAGATCACGGAGAGGCCGAAACATTCATATACTCGCAGCCTGCTGGAGGCGACGCCGGAAATATCGGTCTAGGCAGCGAGAGCCGTCTCCACATGAGTTCATGTCACGCACCAATTCCAGCCCGGGCCGCGACTTGGCTGAACTGATTCTCGGCTATGGCTTCATCGTTGGCATCATCTGGACTCCGGAGCACCTGCAGCGCTTCCTGTCGCCGATTGCTCTGGTAGTGACGTTGGCGGTGGTGCTGGCGCGGGGAAAGAGTCGGGATGAACTTGGGTTCGGCAGGCGTGGTTTCGTCCAATCGCTTTGGATTTTGCCAGCGTCCATTGCGCTTACGGCAGTGAGCGTGTTGGTCGCGGCGAAAATTGGGACGCTGCACCCGCTTTTTAAAGCGGATTTCGGCCACATTTCCGGGTATGTGCTGTGGACCATCTACCAGCAGTTTCTTCTGCAGGATTATTTTATGGACCGGTTGTTGCGGCTGGTGAGCAGCGGGACGGCGGCTGTAATTCTCGGGGGTGCGCTGTTCGCTGCGGCGCATCTGCCGAATCTTGTGCTCACGGCAGCGACGCTGCTGTGGGGGATAGTTTCGTGCGCACTGTTCCGGCGATACCGGAACCTGTGGGCGCTGGGCTTGGCGCAGGGATTGCTTGGGCTTTGCGTTGCCGTCTGCGTGCCGGATGCGCTGCATCATCATTTGCGCGTAGGGCTGGGATATTTGCGTTACCGAACTACACCGGTTCCGTGAGCGGGTTGGACGTGGTTGCGATTTCCTGCCCTGGGGGTCTCATCAGGCCTTTCCATTTCCGCCGAAGTTGTTGAAACAAGGGGATCAAGTGGGGGGCCACGTTAGTTACCTTGCCGGTTGTCCATTCTGCAGGCAAGCTCGGGAAGATGAGGGAAATCGAACCATTTGCGGGCATGGACTCGACGGACGGCACTCCGGAGTCGATTTGCGCCTGCGTGGCCAGGATCTTCCAGGTAAGGGAGACGGAAGTCGCGCTGCTGGAACTGGGCGGAAGTCTGTTGAACTTTGTATATCCCCCGGAGCTGAAAACGGCGGGGGCGATTCCTCTTTCCAGTTCGGCGGTAGCGGCCCGCACGGCACGGACTAAAGAGCCGGAACTTTTTAACGGCTTTGCGCAGGTAAAGCATTTCAGCATTTTTGAACTGGTCAAGCTGGGCGACAGCGGGCTGGACGATCAGGTGATTCAGAAGCTGATGTCTGCCCCCGTTCTGGCCAGGAATGGAGAAGTGATTGGCGTGATTCAAGTCTCGCGCAAGGCTCCGCGGCTAGCGGCGGCGGGGCCGGACTTTACGGCGGAGGATCTGCGGAAGCTGGAATCGATGGCTCACTTCATGGGCGGACTGATGGCCAAGGACGGAAGCGTGGCACGGGAGGCCACAGCTGGAATTTAACGGTCTTTTTGGGGTATTGAATGGCCGGGGACAACCCGGACAGTTTTTCCTCCTCGTTGGTGAGGGGATGGGGTAAGAGGATGAGGATACAAATCCCTGAGGCCGACGGCAGTCGATGTGGCTATAGGGGTCCTTCGACTGCGCTGAGATATTCGCTTCGCGAATTTCTCAGCTTCGCTCAGGACGACAGGGCAGATGAAAAGGGCACGGCGCCGCTCGGGGCAGGCTCTTTGCCGTAGCGTAAAGTGTGGGCCAGTGCCCCGACACGGTTATCTCATCAGCCCAACGGGCTCAACGCAAGCCACATCATGCGCGAGCCACGATGCAGAATCTTTCATCTTGACGCGGGCGAGCAACGACCGAATAATTCCTCCGCCAGCCCCCTGCAGCTCCAAAAACTGATCGGAGGACGAAACCAATGCCCGCACTTCACTCATCCACCCTCGATTCCACGGGGCGTCAGCCTTCGAATTTGAATGACCGTCTCGATAAACATTTGCTTGCCTACATGGCTGCGGCAGGCGCTGCGGGAGTCAGCATGCTGGCTATGACCCAATCCGCAGACGCCAAAGTCGTATATACCCCCACCAGCCGGGTCATCACTTCCGGTTCTCGTCTCGATTTAAATAACGATGGCATTCCCGACTACGATTTCCACAGTAACCTCGAGATCTGTGGCACCTGTGGCTACTTCGATGTAGGGGCCATCAAGTTCAATAAAATGATGAGCAACGCAACCTCTCGCTGCCGGAATTTCGGTCGGACTGGGCGGTAAGTTTCGTGGCGGTCAGGGGGAAATGATCAATTGGTGTACCTGTTCGGGCAATCCCGGCACTGGCGGCCCGTGGCTCGGAATTCAGAATGAGTACATGGGTTTTGAATTCAACATCAAAGGGGCGGCGCATTTTGGCTGGGCGCGTTTTTCGGTTACAGACAAAGGAGCAATCACCCTCACCGGCTACGCGTATGAGACGGTTTCCCTCGAGCCCATTGTGACCGGAGATACTGGAGGCGACGAAGAGGATTCAGTCGATCAACCGGAACCCGATGCTGCCTCCCCGCAAGCTTCCGGGCTGGGCAAGTTGGCACTGGGGGCGGCAGGAATAACGGCGCGCTAAATTTAATGGGAATTCGGCGAACCGGTAGTGCACGAGTCCGTGGCGCCTTTTTGCTGTGCGTAAACGGTGGGCTAGTGCGGGGCCGAAGTAGTTGGCTGCCGCCGGCGTGACCATGCGTTCCCCCCGTTATTGGGCAGCCCAAAGAGGCAAGATAAAGCATAAGCGTCCGCCGAAGACCGTCTGGACGAGAATGCGGATCGGAGTCATGCTTCGGATGTGGACACAAGCAGTAGTGTTCACTTGGAGCGATGATGGAGACTTACACTCAATCGGTCTCAGGGGCAGTAGTTGCCACAGCCAAGAGCTCTAAACGCCAGCTCCGGACAATTGGGAGATATTCCTATGAAAAATCACGGTCTTCGGCGGGAGTCGATTGTGACCACGACTCGCAAGTTTCGGACTGGCACATGCGCAGCACTTTGCACGGCCCTTCTTGCCTGTGCTACTGCTCAATCGAAGTCGCAATCAGAGCCTGCGTTCGACTCTGGCTTCAAGAGTCGAGCTATGGCGCATGTTCGCCAACTTGCTTCTTTTGGAATACACGACGCCGGTAGCGCGCGCGAACGAAGAGCGGCTCGCTATGTCATGTCCCAGATGAAGAAAGCAGGACTGTCGGTAACCATCGAGCCGTTCACCTTCCATTCGTTCACTCTCGATGACGCGGTGCTTGAAACTGGGACCGAACATTCTGACATCGTCAAACTCGCCTTCAATCCATACTCGGCGACGAATCCTATTTCAGGTGACGTCCTTGTTTTGACTGCAACTGACCCGCACACCATTCTCAAGATGGACCTGGACGACAGGATCGTGGTCGTCGCCGACAATAACAGTTTCAAAGTTGCGTCGGTGTTCAAGAGACCAAGAGCGGTGCTGTCTTTATCAGCCGGTGATTTCGAACGGCTGAGGGCGAGTGGCGCCAACTCCGGTAAAATCACTTTTCGGGGCAAGTTCAGTACTGCGAAATCGTCAAATGTCGTCGGTACACTGGCGGCCAAGCCGGGCGCTCGGGAAATCATTCTGTCCGCCCATTACGATTCCGTGAGGGGGCCGGGAGCAAACGACAATGCCACCGGCGTAGCTGCGTTGCTCGAACTAGCACGCTATTTTCGTAGTTCTAAGCTGCCTCCGGACGTGTCCCTGCGCTTTGTTGCTTTTGGATCTGAAGAGGCCGGTTTGCTTGGCTCGAAAGCATATTTGCAGAAGCACGAAGCCGAGCTGAAGAACTGCGAGTTATTGTTCAACATCGATGAAATCGGCGGCGAAAAATCTATCCATGTCGACACTGGCGGAGGTGTTAAAGGGGTTCAGGACAGGATTGAAAACCAGTTGCCTACTGAACTCATGGATAAAGCCACGAATGACATTAAAGACCCGAATCAGAGGTGGAGACTTTTGAGCCCAGGTGATCGTGCGCTATGGACAAGCTCGAATGCTCCCCAATGGTTGCAATCCGCCGTTTCCAGGTCGATCGCAGGTCTGGGCCGTGAAGTGATTGTGCAGAGTGGCACCGGTTCGGACCATCGGGTCTTTGTTCAGGCCGGTGTGGTCGCAACGGATGTTGGCTCGGACGGCGGAGCCGAGACACATGCTCCTACCGACGTGCCGGAAGCTGTAGATACCGACAACGTGGAGTCTGCTGCTCGACTGGTTTTGGCTGTCGTCCAAGACCTACTTCGCTCCGATCCGGCCGAGATCAGGTCAAAGTAGTCTGTTGACGATAAACCGGCATATCACTCACAATCCCAGCCGGGGGTGGTGCCCTCCCTTTCGCAAAAAAAAAACGCGAAAGGATGGGGCAGCCTGTTTAGCCATAGCGTAAAAGTGAAGCAGCGTCCAAGGTCAAAGGCAAGATCAAACGCAAGGTCAAAGGCAACGGACAGGAGTGTCCGTTCCACACAAGCTGGCGTTGCTTCGCAACGCGGGCAGCCGAGGGCGGCTGTCCCTACATACTCCAGGCTGCCTACTCGACCGCGTTACGCGAAATTACTGCGCGGTACCACTCGGCGCTTAATTTTGGAGTGCGCTGCTGGGTTTTGAAGTTGACGTAGTGAATGCCGAAGCGTTTGCTGTAGCCGTCTGCCCACTCGTAGTTATCCATGAGGCTCCAGAGAAAATATCCCTTGATGGGATAGCCCTCGGAAGCGGCGCGATGCAGGTGCGTCAGGTGATTGCGCAGATACATGACGCGGTCAGTGTCTTCGACGCGGCCGTCGGAGGTGATTACGTCGTCGGCGGAGCAGCCGTTTTCGGTGATGTAGAGAGCTTTGGGTTTCCAGATGTCGCTGACGTTGCGGACGGCCCAATAAATTACTTCGGGACCGATGTATAGCCAGTCCGAGGCCATGCGCGGAAAGGAAGCCTGGCGTTGCTCAACGGCGTAGCCGGCGGGGGAAGAATCGGCGCGGACGTATTCCGGGGTGTAGACGTTGAGGCCGACAAAATCGAGGGGAGTAGCGATGATGTTCATGTCGCCGGGCTCGACCTTGGGAGCGTTGGCGCCTTCGCGCTGAAGATATCCGTCAGTGTATTTGCCTTCCATGATGGCGGTGAGAAACGGGGCGTTTTCCTCGCGAGTGGCGCGGTGTGCGGCCTCGATATGCTCGCGACTTTCGATGACCGGGACGAAGACGGTGGCATTTTCCGCAAGGCCAACTTGAATCGCGGACTTCGCATTGGCACGTAGCGCTTGCACGGCCATGCCGTGGGCGAGAATGGCATGGTGTCGAATCTGATTCACTTGCGCGTCGGGCAACTTCATGCCGGGGGCGAACCTGCCGGTTTGGTAGCCGAGGTCGGTGAAGCAGACGAACTCGTTGGTGGTGAAAAAATGAGTGACGCGATCGGAGAGCTGGCGGGAAATGTATCCGGCGTAATCGGCGAAGGCTTTGGCAGTGTCACGGGATTGCCATCCGCCGGGGAGAGCCTGAGGCAGGTCCCAGTGGAAGAGTGTGATGTAGGGGACGATGTTGTTTTTGAGTAGTTCATCAACGACGCGCTGGTAGTAGGCGATGCCTTTTTCGTTCGGCTGGCCAGTTCCGTCAGGAAAGACACGGGACCACGAAATGGAAAAGCGGTAGCCGGTGGCGCCCAGGTTCTTGAGCAACTGCACGTCCTCTTTGTAGAGGTGGTAGGAATTATCGGCGACGTCGCCGGTTTCTCCCTGAAAAGTTTTGCCGGGGGTGTGGGAGAAAGTATCCCAGACGGAGGGCTTGCGTCCGTCCTCGTGGACCGCGCCCTCGATCTGATAGGAAGCGGTGGCGCATCCCCAGAGGAAGTTCGGCGGGAAGCGCAGCAAACTTGCCGAGGCGATTTGTGCGAGTGCGACTCGCGGGAAAGAAGTGCTGGCGATAGCGGCCGCGGCGGTGCCGGCCAAGGTCGTGGTGAATTGGCGACGTGTGAAATTTTTCATGGACCCCAGAAGACTGATTCCAGAAGACTATCACTAGGGCAGACCTAAAAGCCAAGTTAGGGACAGGGATTTTGGCTCGGGGTTCTGGGCTACGGTCAGGATGACGCCATCGTGAATGGAGGCTGTCGAACCTCACAATGCGGCATCCCTATCGCTAAAACCAGAGGCCCCAAAGCCAATCCACGCTGGCGTGAGTAATGGTTGAGGCAGGCACGCGGCGATGCTCGCGCCAGGCGCGTCCGTAGAAAATGCCGGCGATGGTGGCCAGCAAGACGTAGCGCCAATTGAAGTGTGCGGAGCGTTTGTTGAAGTGCGAAAGTCCGAAGAGGATGGAAGCGATTATGAGGGCGGCGCGGCGGCCGAGGCGGCGCTCCAGCAAGTTCTGGACCCAGGCGCGGAAGAAGAGTTCCTCGGGAACGGCGGTAAAGAAAAATATTGCAACCCAGCGAAGGAGTGCGCTGCCGATTCCGGGGAGATTGCGGTGGGGATGAATGAAGCCGAGGGCAAGTCCGAGAAGGATCACGGGAGGCGCGAACAAGAGGAGTTCCCGCAGGCCAGTTTTCCAGTCGCTCCACTTGAGGTGGAAATCGAATCCGGTTCCGGATAACTGGCGGATGGCGAGGAATCCGTACAAGCCGGCGTCAACCAAGAACAATTCGTTCAAGGCACGCAGGCCGGCGGGCCAGGCGCTCTCGAACCAGCGCAGATCTACGGCCAGGCCCAGCAGCAGCAAAATGAAGGCATCGCGCCAGTCGCCGCGCTGGTTTGGGTCGGCGGCAGCGGCGCGCAGGAGCAGACAGGCGATCGCTACAGGCAGCAAAGCATAGAGCGCAAACCACTCCCAGCGAAAGATGTGTGCGGAGAGCGAAACCAGCACGTAGGGAACGGCGAACAGGGCAGGCAGAGTGACGCGCAGAGCCAGAGGCCAGCGCACCAGGGCGCGCGCGATGTGTTCTGCTCGGAAGCCGAATAAAGCCGCAGGAGCAAGTTCCAGGCCGAGGGCTGCAATCGCAGCGGGCGTCACGTTCTGCATCGATCCATCCTGCCTCGATCCATCCTGCCTTGATCCATCTTAAAACTTCCACTTTAATTTGCCTGCTTGTCTCGCAGCCGCTTCCCGGCTAGAATTCTTTCGCATTCCGCAGGAGGCCAAAATGGCTGCCGCTCCGCTCCCACCCGTATCCGCACCCGTGCCCGCACCTGAGTCCGCATCGCTCTCCGAAGGCGCGCGCATCGTTAACACTTTCATCGCACCCTCGAAAACCTTTACCGACTTGCGGCGCAACGCGAGTTGGTGGGCGCCGTGGCTGCTGCTATCGATCATGTCGCTTGCGTTTTTCTATGTCGTCGGGCAAAAGATCGGCTACCGGAAGGTCGCTGAGAATCAGGTTCAGGCATCGGCGAAAACCGCGGCGCGTATGGACCAGCTGCCTGCCGACCAGCGCGACCAGGCATTGGAGAGGCAAGCGAAGGGCACGCAGTATTTCCTGTACGCGTATCCAGTGGTGATTCTGGTGTTCAATCTCATAATAGCGGCGGTTCTTTTTGGCACATTCAAGTTAGCCGCTGGAGCGGACGTAAAATTCAAAACGAGTTTCGCCATCGTGATGTATGCCAGCCTGCCCGGGGTGCTCAAGCTCATACTGGCGACGGCTTCGGTTGCGGCGGGGGCGAATGCCGACTCATTCTCTCTGGACAACCCGGTGGCCACCAATCCCGGCTACTTTGTGAGTGCGTTGGATTCTCCGCTGTTGCACAGTTTGGCTAGTGCGCTGGATATTTTTCTGATCTGGACGCTGATTCTGACCGCAATCGGCTTCACCTGCGTCAGCAAAGTGAAACAGGGCACGGCTTATGGCATTGTTTTTGGCTGGTGGGTGGTTGTCACTGGAGTGGGTGCGGCCATTGGGGCGGCATTTCGTTAGTCGAGGAAAAATTCAAATCACGGCCGAAGGCTGGAATCTTGACAGATTAAGGAGATTTTCGATGAAACGCATCCTTGTCACGTTACTGTTCGCGGGTGTTTGTATAGGTTCTGGATGGGCGCAGAGCGCAATGGCGCCTTCGTCCGCAGCCGCGCCGCAAGCGAGCGCACCGGTGAAGGATCCTGTCAGCGCATCCCTCCGCATCATGCTTCCGCGGTCCCAGAGCAATATTCTGGGCGCGATTCAGTCCATGCCGGCGGATAAGTTTAGTTTCAAACCGACGCCGGACCAGATGACTTTCGGGCATCTGGTCACACACATCGCCGACACGAACTTCTTTCTATGCGCCAAGGCGACGGATGTGCCCGCCCCCAAGGCGGAAGTGGTCAAGGACACCGATGCGAAAGACAAGCTCCTGGCCGCGGCCAAAGCTTCTTTCGACTTCTGCAATGACGTGTTGAGCAAGATGGACGACTCGAAGCTTGGCGACAGCATCCAGCTCTTCGGGCCAAAACAGTTTCCCCGCGCCATGGCCGCACTGTACCTGGCCAACACCTGGGCTGACCATTACGCGGAAGCCGCCCAGGACTTGCGCCTGAATGGGATTTTGCCGCCGACGGCGCAGCCGAAAAAATAAGTAGCTAAACCGCGGTGTCATATTTTCCTGATGCCGGTAACGGTGGCCCGTCCCCTACTTGATTTGCACCAGTGCGCCCGCCGGTTCCGCTGCAGAGATTGATGGCGCAGGATGCTGCGGCGAGCGCCAGCCATCGAAGATCGAAACTTGGTGCACGCAGGAAACCGTGCAATGCGGGGCGCAGGATTTCTCCGTGAGATATTCGCGGCGCATGTCGTCGCGGGTGTAAGTGGCGAGCGGCACGCCGGGATAGCCGCGCTGTTGCGAGCAGTAGTGGACTAATCCGTCTTCGCAGATGTAGAGATAGCGGGCGCCGGCGCGGCAGCGCCAATCGTTGGGCAGGCCTTGCGCAATGTTGTCCTGGAAAGCGTTGATGCGGGTGAAGCTGCGCTTTTCCCACGACTTCATCTCGTCGTAGATACGGCACTCTTCTTCGCCCAGCGGCTGAAGCTGGCCGCTGCCATCGTGGATGATGCCGATGGTTGACGTGAATCCGAGCTCGAGAGCACGCCTGCCGATGGTGAGCGCGTCCTGGGGATGGTGAATGCCGCTGCCGACTACGGAATTTATGTTGACGTGAAAATCGGCATGCTCGGCGAGCAGTTGCAGTTTCTTGTCGAGAACTTTCAGGCTCTTTTTCGAAACTTCGTCGGGATTCACGTTATCGATGGAGATCTGCAGCCACTCGAGTCCGGCGCGGTTGAGGCGCTTGATTCGGTCCGCGACCAGCAGGTAGCCGTTGGTAATGAGGCCGGCGATCATTCCGTTTGAACGGATGCGGCGGATGACGTCATCGAGCTCGGGATGCAGCAGAGGTTCGCCGCCGGAGATAGTGACGATGGTGGTGCCGAGCGCGCCCAGCTTGTCGATGCGGCGAAACATTTCATCAGTCGCGACGGGCTTCGAGAAATCGTCGAACTCGTTGCAGTAAGTGCAGGCCAGGTTGCAGCGGCGTACGGGGATGATGTGCGCGAGGATGGGATGATCGGTCGAGGACAGGGCGCGGGCGGCCATAGAGGCCCCGCGCAGGTTGCGGTGCAGGGCTTTAGCGCGGCGGCGCAGGGTGGTAAGGGCTGAGGGCATGGATTGAATACTTCTATTACAGCATGGATATGACGTGAATGTCAGGTTGGGCAACAGGGTTTGGGGAAATTTTAAGAGTGAACGGCAGAAACCGGCGTTTGGGAGTGGCAAAATCAAGTTGCAAAAGCGATGCGGCGCGTGCATAATCCTCCGCCGAGGAGGTATTAGGTATGTTCAAAGCTTGGGGTATCTCTCTCGCCGTTGTGTTGCTCGCCATGAGCAACGCTGACACAACGCAGCCCGACTGGGCGCTGAATGCGACCACCATTGAGGCCTGCAGCTGCCCAATGTTTTGTCAGTGCTACTTCAATCCCAAACCTGCCGCCCACCACGAGCAGGGCATGGCAGCCCACTACTGCAAGTTTAACAATGCCTACAAGGTAAACCACGGACACTATGGCTCGGTTAATCTTGATGGGGCGAAATTCTGGATCACCGGCGACCTGGGGGCGGATTTTTCGCAAGGAAAAACTGACTGGGCGCTGGTTACATTTGACAAGGACATGACGAAGGAACAACAGGCCGCCCTGGGAGCGATTCTGCCGAGCGTTTTCCCCGTAAAGTGGAACTCGTTACAGACAGCAGTGGGCAACATTGACACGTGGGAATTCAACAAAGATGAAGCCCACGCAACTATCGACGGCGGCAAAACCGCGGAGGTAAGACTGCACCGGTTTGCGGGAAATACTTCCGATCCAGTGGTGATGCATAATCTGAAATACTGGGGCACGCCGCGGAACGATGGTTTCATCATGATGCCGAATGAACTTGAGGCCTATAAGACCGGGCCCAAACCGTTCGAATATAAAGGAACCAACGGGTTCATGTTGACGCTCGATATCGCATCAACGGACGTAAAACAATAAGGCCGTAGGCTATCGCAAAGTTCAGGCCGGGGATCGCGGGATCCTCCGGCTTTTTTTTCTTACGGGCGCGGTGCAGAAACGCTACGCTGCTCTATCCTTGAAGTAGTTCATGGCCCGCTTTGCGAAGCAGGTCGAGGGCTCGGTCTATGTGTTCGCTTGAGATGAGAGCGTAATCCGTGTCATACGTCGAAATGGCGAAGATGGGAATTCCGTTGCTCGAGAGGGATCGATGAAGGAGAGCAGGACTCCGGTTTGCGAGAAGGGGAATGGGCCTTCGAGCTTGAGGCAAATCCAGCGTGGGCTGGTGGGGAACTCTTCCGGAATGTTTTCTACGGGACAGACGAGAGACAGTTCGTCGGCGGTGCGGGTGATGGAGGTGAAGCCGCCTTTCGTGGCCCAGTCGGGGACGGGGGAGTTCGGGTCGAGGCGGACGATGGCGTAGGAGCCGGGAAGTTGGCGGAATTTCAGCATGGATTCAAGTGAGTTTATACATCATCTGCCTGGCTAGAGTTCGCGGGCGGGGGCGCCCGCGCCACAACTCGCTGCGCTCGTGGACAGCCGGGGGCGGCTGTCCCCACATGATTTCTGCTGGCGGAGTCTTGCTAGCCTTCTATTGCTTTTTGTACTGCGGCTTTGGCTAACAGGCGCGTGGAATCAAGGGTGGGAAGTGGGGAAGATTCCGGCGAGACCAAGAGCGGGATTTCGGTGCAGCCGAGAACGACGGCATCGCAACCCTCGTCTTTGAAGCAGCGGATTACTTCCAAGTAATACGCCAGCGAGCGTGGGAGGAATTGGGCGTTGACCAGTTCGTCCATGATGATCTGGTCGAGGTGCTGGCGCTGCTCGGCTCCGGGAATGCGTTGCTCGATGCCGGCGGCTTTCAGCGCATCGCGATAGACCGGGCCTTCCATCAAGTAACGGGTGCCGAGAATGGCAAGGCGTTTGAACTGGCAGCACTGCGCCTCTTTGGCAACCTCTCTGGCGATGTGCAGCCAGGGGCGCGGCGAGCGATGCTCGATCAGGTCGAAGGCCTGGTGGATGGTGTTGTCGGGGCAAATCAGAAAGTCGGCGCCGGCGCGGGCGAGTTTGTCCGCGGACGAGAGCATGAGTTCGGCAACGCCTGCCCAATCATTCGCATATACACACTGCATGTATTTGGCGAGTGAGTGCGAGTGCAGCGAGACTTCGGGATGATCGTGTTTGCCTAGCATCTGTGCGCCTTCGAGCGAGATGGTGCGGTAGCAGAGCGCGGCCCCTTCGGTGCTGCAAGCGACAATGCCGATGTGGAGAGGCATGCGGTTCTCAGCTCTCAGTAAGTCCGATGCGCGCTGCTGATTTTCGATTGCATTTCGGAATCATCACGAAGGTTCCTTCTTCGCGTTCTTCCATGCGACTTGCAGCAGAACACAGGTGACCAGGGCAAGCAGGAGGTCGGCCACCTGGGGATGGGCCGGCCAAATCGCTTGCGGGATACGCAGAAACCACGCGGCCGTTGCCGCGAAGGTAGCGATCAGAGAGATTTTCAAACTCTTCATGGCCAGTTCCTCGTGATCCGGAAACGGAGTTGCATGCCAGCATCACCTAGCCGCAGCGGCGTCAAAGAGGTTGAGAAATTCCAACTTCTTTTCCGCGGGGAGGAATGAGGCTTCGAAGGAGTTGCGGGCTAGTTCGCGGAGGTGCTCATCGGTGAATGCGAAGGTTTGCTGGGCGAGTTGATATTCGCGGGCGAGGGTGGTCGAGAACATGGCTGGGTCGTCGCTATTGAGCGTGATCATGAGGCCGTGATCGAAATAACTTTTCGCCGGATGATCGGCGACGTTGGGGCAGAGGCCGGTGCGCTGATTGCTGGTGAGGCAGATCTCTACGGGGACTTGGCGCTGGGCGAGTTCTTCGACGAGATCGGGATCGTGGAAGGCGGTGAGGCCGTGGCCGATGCGTTCGGCGCGGAGGTTGAGCGCTCCCCAAACCGATTCGGGAGGGCCGGTTTCGCCGGCGTGGGCGGTGAGGCGCATGCCGTGGTCGGCGGCCCAGGCGTAGGCGTCGCGAAAAAGTTCGGGCGGAGCTTTGAGTTCGTCGCCACCGATGCCGATGCCGACGACTTCGCGATCGTGATAGCGGACGGCTAGCTCGAAGACGTTCTGCGCGGCCTCGGGACCAAGCTGGCGAACTGCGTCGAAGATCCAGAGGAGCGAGATTCCGAAGTCGCGAGCGCCGCGCATGCGGCCGCGGTCGAGGCCTTCGAAGATGGCGGCGAAATCCTGTTTGCGCCAGAGGCACACTCCGACCGAAACATAGACCTCGGCGTGCAGAACGTTTTCTTCCTTCAGGCGCTGCATCAGGCGGTAGGCGATCAGTTCATAATCTTCGGCGGTGCGCAGGTGTTCGGTGATGTTCTTGAAGGAGAGAAGAAAGCCTTGGAAATCGTTGTAGAGGTAGAGTTGATCGACTTCGGCGCGGGTGACGCGGTCGCCGCGGCGTTGGCGGAGTTCGAGCAGCGTAGCGGGTTCGATTGCGCCTTCGAGATGAAGATGGAGTTCCGCCTTGGGAAGCTGGCGGAGAAAGCTGCTCGGCAATCGATCGAGGGCGGAGAACATCATTTTGTGATTGTAGATTTTTGGAGGAAGATTTGCGAGGCGATTCACCACGGAGACGCGGAGGCACGGAACTAAAGCGAGAAATCTCTCTGCGCCGAGAGCAGCGACGCCAGTAGAGATCCTTCGACTACGCAGACCGATTCGCTCCGCTCATCGGTCTGCTCCGCTCAGGATGACACAGCGTTTTGGCTGATGGCTGAGAGCTGACGGCTGAGAACCAATTCTCTACCTCTTCGCGAACTCGCTTCGGTGTCGGCTGTAGAAAAAGTAGATCAGCAGGCCGAAGCCGAGCCATAAGAAGAAGCGGAGCCAGGTAATGATGGTGAGCCCGAACATGAGGCCGCCGCAGAAAAGGATTGAGATCAGCGGGAACCAGGGGACGAAGGGGACTCGGAAGGCGCGCTTGCGATCGGGCTGCCGGCGGCGCAGGATGATCACTCCCAGCGAAACCAGAACGAAAGCAAACAGAGTTCCGATGTTGGCGAGGTCGGCGGCATCTCCAATGTCAACGAGGCCTGCCGGAATTCCTACGGCGAAACAGGCGATCCAGGTAGACAATGTACGGCGTCTTAAATCTCGGGTGCACCGCGGAGAACAGCTTCGGCAGCAAGCCGTCGCGGGACATGGCGTACCAGATGCGTGCCTGCCCGTACTGAAACACGAGTAAAGAAGAGATCATGCCGGTCAGCGCTCCGATCACGATGACCGAGCGGAAGAGCGGGTGCACGCCCAGATACTTCATGGCGTAGGCCACGGGAGCTTCGGCGGCTGCACCGGACACGAAGGTTGTGTACTTCATCATGCCGAGCAGGACGACGGCCACGCCCACATAGAGCAGCGTGCAGACAATCAGCGACATGATGATGCCGAAGGGCAAATCTTTTTGCGGATTGCGCGATTCCTCGGCGGCGGTGGAAACGGAATCGAATCCGATGTAGGTGAAGAAAACGATGGCCCCTCCGGTAACGATTCCGGCGAAGCCGGAAGGCGCGAAGGGATGCCAGTTCGCGGGCTTCACCAGCATTCCGCCGACTACCAGGAAGGTCAGGATGGCGCCGATTTTGACCAGCACCATGACGTTATTGGTCTCCGCCGACTCCTTCACTCCGCGCACCAGCAGCAGCGTGAGAAGGAAAACGATGAGGAAGCCAGGGAGATTGAAATAGGCGCCCGTCCACTGCCCGCCAGCCCAGACCGGACTGGCAAATTTTTCCGGCAAGCTGAGGCCGAATACCGCCAGTTGCGCTTTTGCATAGCCGGCAAAGCCAACCGCGACTGCGACGTTCGAGACCGCGTATTCGAGAATGAGATCCCAGCCGATGATCCAGGCAAAAATTTCGCCGAGCGTGGCGTACGAGTACGTGTAGGCGCTGCCTGCGATGGGGATCATAGAAGCGAGTTCGGCATAGCAAAGGCCGGCGAAGCTGCAGGCGATCGCGACCAGGAAAAACGAAATCGCTATCGATGGCCCGGCGGGCGGGCGTCCGTGCATGAGCGCTCCCGCCGTGCTGCCGGTGCGTAGTAGATTCACGATTACGTCAAGCGCCTGCGCATGCAGGATGGATGGGGCCTGGAAATATTCGCCCGCGGCCGCGGTGCCGGTAAGGATGAAAATTCCCGAGCCGATGATGGCGCCGATGCCCAGCGCGGTCAGGGACCAGGGGCCGAGGGTTTTTTGCAGGCGTTGGCCCGGGGCCTCGGATTCCGTGATCAGCTTGTCGATCGACTTGCAGCAGAAAAGCTGATTGTCGGAGGTGCGTATCGTGGCCGTGGGTTCCGTGGATGGTTGTGACAAGAGGTAGTTGTCTCCTGGAAACTAGCCTTCAGCAATTAGCACTTGGCATTTAGCCAGTTCTGATTCCTATCAGACAAGTAAGAACCTTCCCGACTAAATGCCAAGCGCCTCATGTCGATTGACGCCTTACCGTTTCGACTGGCCGCGAGCCAACTTCTTCACTTTGCGCTTTTTCGATCCGCGGGCGTAGTCGCGGGGCTTCTTGGGCTTTTCCGCTTTCGCTTTTTTGCGAGCGGTGCGTTTTGATTTCTTGCGCTCTTCTTTGGTCAGGGTTGCTGTGTTTGCCATGAATGCTTTCTTGGGACTCTAAATTTTGTAATTTGGTAATCGGGTAATTTTGTAATTTAGGGCCGGGTCACCGTGAGATTGCCAAATTACCCAATTACAAAATTACCAAATGTCTTCTTAGGCGCGCTCCAACTGGGCGTATTTTTCCACCAGCTTCTTTAAGCCGAAGCGAGGAAATTGTACAGTAATCTTGGCTTCTTCGCCTTCTCCTTCTCGCTGATAGACGGTTCCTTCGCCGTATTTGGGATGGCGGACTTTTTGGCCGGGGCGGAATCCGCGCTTGCCGGTGGGCTCTTCGGGAGCCGTTTTCGGTATGGTGAACTTTTTACCGCGGCTGGCGAAGAACTCGGCGATGTTCTCGATGGAGTTGTAGGGTTTGGCGGGAGTTGTCGCCTTCTGACGAGAGGCCGCGACGCCGTTGCGCTTCCAGTTAGCGCTCTGGTCTTCGTCTTCGTAGGAATAGTGAGTGGAAGTATGGTCGTCGCTGCGCGATCGAGTAGGCGAGTCGCCCGCTCCCACACGGGTCGTAACGCCGCGTCGCCTGCCTAGCTCTTCGATCAGCGGGGCTGGAACCTCTTCCAGGAAGCGCGAGGGGACGCTGGCTTCGGGGAGGTCGGTGCCGTAGCGGCGGCGATAGACGGCGCGCGTGAGAATGAGTTGGTCCATGGCGCGGGTCATGCCGACGTAGCAGAGGCGGCGCTCTTCTTCGACGTCATCGGGCTGCAGCATGGTGCGCGAGTGGGGGAACAGGCCTTCTTCAAGGCCGCTGAGAAAAACCAGCGGGAATTCCAGGCCCTTGGCGGCGTGCAGGCTCATGAGCGTGATCTGGGAGCGCTCGTCGTAGTCGTCGGTATCGGCGATGAGGGCGGCGTGGTCGAGGAACTGATCGAGCGATTCGCCGCGGTCGCGGGAGTCGGCGGCGGCATTGACCAGTTCGCGCAGGTTCTCGATGCGGGAGAAGGCTTCGGGAGTGTCTTCGGCTTCGAGCAGGCGGATGTAGCCGGTGCGGTCGATTAGGAATTTGAGGAGATCGGCGGTGGACACGGTGGGAGCCGGGAACGGGGATGAATCTGGAGTCGATGGCTGTGCGGGATCCGCAATCGCTTGAATTTCGATGGGAGCCGGAGCAACCTCGTCGCCTACCTCTAGTTCGTCGTCGCCGTAGGCCCCACCGAAATCGAACGCCGTGTTCTCGAACTCATTCGGATCGAAAGCGGCGGCATCGTCGGCGTTTAGATCTGTGTTGGCTTCGGCTATGTCGGTGCCGTCCCTGAAGGGACTCTCTCCATCTTTGTCGCTCACCCCGGACTTACGTCCGGGGCTAATGAATGCCGTCCCTTCGGGACTTCCAGCAGCACTCTCTTCCACGCTTGTGCCCAGTTGCTCTACGAACGTTCCCGACAACGCCGCTTGCGCGTCGAGAATCAACTGCTGAAAACTTTTCAACGCCGCTAGCGCGCGCTGGGGGAGGAGTTGACGGCGGATGGCTTCGCCGACTGCTCCCCACAAAGACAGACCCGTCTCCAGAGCGAGGCGTTCCAGTGTGTCGATGGTGCCTTTGCCGATGCCGCGAGTTGGGGTGTTGATCACGCGCAGGAGCGAAATTGAATCATCTGGATTCTGGATGACTTTCAGGTACGAGATCATGTCTTTGATCTCGGAGCGTTCGTAGAAAGAAAATCCGCCGACCACTTTGTATTTGAGGCCGTAGCGTCGCATGGCCTCTTCAAACAGGCGCGACTGGGAATTGGTGCGGTAGAGCACGGCGGCGCGGGGAGTTTCACCGCGCGGATTATCGGCACGACCGGCCTCACGCAGATATTTTGCGATGTGGTCGGCGGCGAAGAGGGCCTCGTTTTCGCCGTCGGGGGCTTCATAGTAGCCGATCTTCGTGCCGCCCTGTCGGGAGGTCCAAAGATTCTTGCCTTTGCGGCGGATGTTGTTGGCGACCACGGACGATGCGGCCTGCAGGATGTTTTGCGTGGAGCGATAGTTTTGCTCGAGGCGGATGATCTTGGCCTCGGGAAAATCTTTTTCGAATTCGAGGATGTTGCGGATGTCGGCGCCGCGCCAGGAATAAATCGACTGATCCTCATCGCCAACGGCGCAAACATTGTGACGCTCGCCGGCCAGCATGCGCATGAGTTCGTATTGCGGACGGTTGGTGTCCTGATATTCGTCGATGAGCAAATACTGGAAACGGCGATTGTAGTATTCGCGGACATGCGCGGCGGACTTCAGGAGGCGCGTGGCTTCGAGCAGCAGGTCGTCGAAGTCGAGGGCGTTGGCTTTGCGGAGTTCTTTGCGGTATTCCTCGAAGAGGTGGGCGATTTTTTCCGTCTTGGGATCGGCCGATTGCAGGTAAAGTTCCTGGGGATCGAGCATGTGATTCTTCGCCCAGGAAATGCGAGAGAGCACGATGCGCGGCGTGAGTTGCTTGTCATCGACGCCGAGGCGCTTCATGATTCCCTTGACCACGGACTGCATATCGCTCTCATCGTAGATGACGAATTTCTTCGTATGGCCGATAGGAGGCTGGCCGGGAGTGGCGGAAGGAATCTGCAGGGCCTCGATGTCGCGGCGCAGAACGCGGACGCAGAAAGAATGGAACGTCGAGATAACCGGCTTGGCGATGCTGAGTCCGCCGACCAGGCTTTCGACACGCTCGCCCATTTCGGCCGCAGCTTTGTTGGTGAAAGTCATCGCCAGAATAGATTCCGGCATGACGCCCACGTGGTCGATCAGGTAGGCGATGCGGTAGGTGATAACGCGCGTTTTGCCGCTGCCCGCGCCCGCGAGGATTAGCACCGGGCCTTCGGTAGTTTCGACGGCCTCGCGTTGCTGCGGGTTGAGTTGATCGAGAAAAGACAATGCGGAAGTGGCTCCGGAGGTGATGATTAGATTTTACAGGATTGAGGACTTGCGACTCGTTCCCCTTTTGGAATCAATAAATTCCGATTGGACCCGCAGCTGTTGATCATACCTCCCAAATCGCGGATAGACTCTTACTCAGGGCCCGTGGTGTAACGGCAACACAGCACCCTGCGACGGTGGCGGATGCGGGTTCGAATCCCGCCGGGTCCACGCTCCGGTTTCGGAGCGCGGGTTCTGTGGGGAGCGAAAGCAGGGATAGCTTCCCTACAAAAGTAACTTGACTGTGGCTTTGGGCGATCTATACTGAAATTGTCGCAGGGTGCTGTAGATGCCCAGATTTGATTGGCCCCGAGGAATCGGGGCCTTCGTCTTTTGGGACGATGTCACACCCACGCGCTCATCAGATGCCCCAGGCTGCCGCGGACTAGCAAGCCGTCGGTGCGGTCTTTGAAGTAGCGGGCGTTGAGTTCCTTGCCTTGCAGGAGTTCGGTGCGGTGAAATCCCATGCCCTTCAGTTCGTTCTGCAATTTTTCGGGATCGAAGAAGAGTTGGAAGGGCTCGCCGTAGCGTGCCACACGTTTTGAGAGGGCCGCGAGCGCTTGTCTTTGACCAGGATTGAGGAGCGCGGGATCGACGGCGAAATCGAATACCACGCCGCTGCACGCAGGCATTCTTGCAATGAAGCTCAGAGTTGTCATGCAGGCTTCGCGTGTGAGGTAGGGGGTTACGCCCAGCCAGGAGAAAAATGTGGGCGAGTTGGTGTCGAGTCCGGAGGGTGCGAGACCAGTCTCGAGGGTTTGCTGTTCGAAATCGATGGGGACGAAGGTTAAAGAGGGCGGGACCGGAATGTGGGCAGCTTGCAGTTGCTCGCGCTTCCAGGTTTGGGTGGAGGGATGATCGACTTCGAAGACGCGCAGGCCGGGATGAGGATTGCGATAGGCGAAGGTATCGAGTCCGGCGCCCAGGATTACAAACTGCCCAACGCCCTGCGCCACTGCGCGGGCAAGTTCGTCTTCGGCGTAGCGGCTGCGGGCCGCCATGAAGGCGCGGAAGGCGCGGGAAAAAGCATGGTGCTCTTTCGGGTTGGAACGAAGGTCGTGCGCGGCTTCGGAGCCGATGATGCGTAGAGCCAAAGGATCGTCGAGGACTTTGGGCTGATCGAGAAGCTGGTGCGCGGCGCGGCGAATGGCCACACGATTTGCAGTTTTGCTGAAAGTTCCTTCTTGCATGTCAGACTTGCATGTCCAGACTTGCTTGCCCAGAATTAGACAGTTCTCGTCCGCTCGGCTTTGCATTCCTCACAGGGGCAAACTTCGCGCAGGTACTTCCAGGAATAAATGCCGAGGTCGTGGTCATCGTTCCATGCGAACCGGATGGCGTATTTGCCGATCGCTTCGGCTGAAAGAGGCTTGGCGGCGGCTTTGAACATGGGCAACATGCCGGGAGCGAGTTTGGCCGGCTCGCCGGGCTTGCGGCCAGATTTGTCGCGTTCTTCATTGCACATGGCACACGGGCAGGCGTCGCGGAGATAGATGAAGCCGTAGTGCGAAATGTGGCCATCTTTCCAATCGATGTCAACGCCGGTGCCAGTGGTGAGGTTCACTTTAACCGACTTGGGATCCGTGGCCGCAGTGGGCGACTGAAGCGGGGACTGCATAAATTTCAGTATCGCATACGGGGGAATAGGAGCGGGGCACGGGGGGCGCGCTAGTGGGTGGAACTGGAAGTTGAAGCGGTCTTCGGGCTGGTTACGACTCCGATGGCCAAGCCTCCGATGGCTCCAGCCAGAATTCCCATCAGAGCCAGAACCAACGCGCTTTCCACCAAGGTCGAGTTCCCACGATTCAACATAAACTTGCTCCTCGTTTTGCTGCAAGTGACGCTGCTATTAGTTTAACTTGCCGTGTCAACCGGGGCGAATTGTCGGCAAGGGCCGAATCCGGTAGAATGGTAGCTTCGCTCAAAGCTCTTGAAAGGATTTACCGCCGTCATGGCCCAACAGTGTGATATCTGCGGCAAGAAGCCGCAATCAGGAAACCGAATCAGCCACGCCCATAACGTCACCAAGCGGCGCTGGAACGTGAATCTGCGCCCAGTACACGCCCGCGTGGGCGCTACCACCAAGCGTATGCGAGTATGCACGGCGTGCATTCGCAGCGGCAAAGTGGTCAAAGCGTAAGGACTCCACAAACAGGTCTCAGGTTCCAGGTGCTGGGTCATAGGCTTTGGGATTTGCCTAACACCTGAGACCTAAGACCTGAAGCCTCACTGCACACCCAGCAACTGCACATCAAAGATTAAAGTCGCATTAGGTGGGATGGGACCGCCGGGAGTGCCTTGGGCGCCGTATCCAAGATCGGGAGGGATGCGCAGCTGGCGTTTGCCGCCAACTCTCATGCCTGCAACTCCCTCTTCCCATCCCTTGATGACTTCACCGTTGCCGATCCTGAAATCGAAAGGCTGGCCTGCGTCCACGGAGCTGTCGAACTTTTTGCCGTTGGTGAGCCAGCCGGTATAGTGAACGCGGACGCGGCTGCCCTCCTTGGCAACGTCGCCTGTGCCCACGCGAATATCCCAATAGGTAAGGCCCGAGGGCGTTTTCACTCCATCGCCGGTGACTTTGGTGGGTGCGTTGGTGTTGGGCTTTTTGGGAGTTGTGGTCTGGGCGAGGACGAACGCTGCCGTCAATGCGAGAATGATCGAGATTGCTACGAGATACTTTGCCATTCTTAACTCCTCTATTTATTAAACATCTTTATTTATTAAACATCTTTAACACAGGGGACACAGGTGTGCACAGGGTATTTCGAATTCTTCCCCGATTTGTCTATTCAGTAATTTTCACGCCAGTGCGATGACGTCGATTTCCACCAAGACATCCTTCGGCAGGCGGGCCACCTCGACGGTGGAGCGCGCGGGCGGGGCAGCGCTGAAATACTTGCCGTAAACCTGGTTCATGGCGGCGAAGTCGTTCATATTTTTCAGGAAGACGGTGGAGCGGACCACTTTGCCAAGGCCGCTGCCGGCGGCTTCCAGAATCTCCGACAGATTGCGCAGCACGCGCTCGGTTTGCGCGGCGACGTCTCCGGTGACGATTTGCTGCGTAGCAGGATCGATGGCGATCTGTCCCGAGGTGAATACGAATCCGTTCGCCTTAATGGCTTGCGAATAAGGGCCGATGGCCTGGGGGGCGTCTTTGGTGGAGATGACTTCACGCATGAGTTGGATCGCTCCGAGTTGCCAGCTAAGACTACAAATCCCGAGAGCATCGGTCAACTTGAAAGACCCCTTTAAGTCGCCGGCGACGACTGACAGGTGGCTGCTTTAGGAAAGTTAAGGTTTTTGGCGGAACCAACCGATAGAGGGATCAGGGGAGCCATTGCCGCAGTGTGATTGAGGGAAATCGATATGGAAAATGAAATGAAATCAACACTGATTAACGAGCGCGTTCTGGGCCGGCGAGGAAGCCTTCGCGGGGATGCACCGAACACAAAATCCAGCTTCAAAATCGGTCTGACCAGGATTAATCAGGAACTATGGTTGGTGTTGTCGCTTTTCGTTATCGCGGGATTGTTCAACTGGCTGGTAGCTTCTCACCGCATGATTTTGAGTTTATACACGCTACCCACCATCTTCTCGGCCTACGTTTATGGCCGGAGACACGCCGTGCTCACAGCCAGTGCCAGCATCTTCATGGTGCTCATACTTCTGTGGAAAAATACCGGGCTTTTCGACAGCTCAACGCGGTTTGCGATGAGTTACGACCAGTGGTCCGAACTGGTCACGTGGGCAGGCTTGCTTCTGATCACGGCGTATGCCATGGGCACGTTGTATGACAGGAAGGAGAGGCATCTGGGTGAACTTCGGCAAACTTATTTTGGGCTTTTGGCCATTCTGCAGCAGTTCATATCGAACGACAAATACACCCACAATCACTCCTACAGAGTAGCGTTGTACGCCTCATCGATTGCCGTACGCATGGGATTTGATCAGGAGCGTATCGACGATGTGCGGGCGGCGGCTCTTCTCCACGATCTGGGCAAGCTCGAAACTAGTCGCGAACTCTTGTACAAGGCGGCCAGCCTGACTCCGGAGGAGATGGCGGAGATGCGAAAGCATGTGCAAAAAGGAGTCGCGCTGCTGGAACCAGTCGGAGGATCTCTACGTCGGGTGCTTCCTATTATTCTTGCCCACCACGATAAGTACGATGGGTCAGGCTATGGTCCTTCCAAAGGTGGTGAGATACCGATTGAAGCGCGAGTATTGGCGGTGGCTGACGCCTATGACACCTTAACTAGCGATCGGCCATATCGCCGTGCAGTCACCCCATTTGAAGCTCGGCAAATCGTGGTCTCAAGCGCCGGATCAAATTTTGACCCCGCAGTAGTGGACGCGTTCGTGACCGCCTTTGAACATGGAGAGATGGAAATACCCGAGGCCCTTGTAGTATGAGCGATACCCTGGTCCACGGAACCGAGGTTGCTTCCAGAAAAGAGAGATCACCTGCGATCGGGGTCCGGGTTCTGCTGGTGAGTGCAGATATTCAGATCATCGATACTCTTTGCGAGTTTATGGGCAAGATGGCGATGCACGTCGATATCTGCTCCGAATTTGCCTCCGCTACCCGCAAACTCTGCCATTCCAAATTTGAAGCGCTCGTAGTGGACTTCAAGGACAGGGCCGCAGCGCTGGAGTTACTGAAGAAGTCGCGGGAGATGACGTCTCACAAGGCTGCTGTTGTGCTCGCCATCTTGAATTGCAACGAAGAAATGCCCAGCGCATTCCGTGCCGGCGCCAGCTTCGTGCTCGTCAAACCGCTGTCGCCAACAGTTCTGGCTCGTACGCTCAAAGTATCCTATCCGCTCATGGTGAACGAAAAGCGGCGCTCATTTCGTTGTCCCCTCCAAATTCCCGTCTATATGTCGACGAGTTCCCAAGCCGAGACGACGGCGACCTCGATTAATATAAGCGAGGTTGGCATAGCACTCGCCAAGTCGCCAGTTCTACAGGTGGGAGACAGGGTCGCTTTGCGGTTGACGCTGCCACGTACTCAGTTACCCGTCAGAATCACTGCGGAGGTTTGCTGGCGAGATCCAACTGGATCGGCGGGAATGGAATTTGTCCAGGTTCCCGCGCCAGTACGCGAACAACTCGTGACCTGGCTGGCCGCTCGGCTGGAAGAGTATCTACCCGAAGAGACTGCCCTGAAATCCTGACAGTATTCGCCGTTCGCCTTCTCGCTACCGGTGGCTGTAGTGCATAGCTGTGGTTTCTGATGCAGTTTTAAAGCGGGAGTTTTGGGGCACAGAAATAAGAGTTCCGAGGTGGTGTTGGGTCCGTTCGTCTCAGCCAGTAGCTCGCTTTTAGACCCTTACTCGACCTGCTACGCAGCTTCCCTTGCGGGGTGCCGCGTGCGATCTCGCTCGGGCTCCGGGCTTACCGCCAACCGGAAAAACCTACCCAACGCCTCGGAACTCTATCCTGCCTTCGACGTTTCTTCTTGTTCTCCTCGACCAGCGCTTTGCTATAGACCCTTGCTTGCCCTCCCTAGTCATTTTCATGAAGAGGGTGACTGCGTTTGAGTCCCGGACGCGGCACCAACCGGAAAAACTTTAGAAGCTATCAAAGAACGATTATGGTTTTACTCCTTCTATTCTTAGAGTCAACGAAAATTGTGTGTTTATAACCCACGTATTTTCAGGCGAGTGCAGGCCGTCCACAGGCGGGTGACCGGAATTGGTGCAGAGCGGAGAGCCGCACTTCCTGCAAGGCATGTGATGGTTGCGGCTTTTCACGACTTTAAAATCCCCGGGGAATGCTATGGAGCTGGTTTGGGACTGCTGCGCCGCTGTGAAAAAGCGCGGAAAAGCTGCGTCCAGCAAGGAGTTCACCTCGAGCTAAAAACTTGCGAGACACAGACGGGAAAGACGGGATTACACTACCAAGCATGAAAACCCGGACTGTGCTCCTGCTGGCCGTTGTCATTCTGCTCGCTGCCGGATGCTTGCCGGCGCAAGTACAACTTCCCGATACGCCCGCAGCCCATCAACTTTCGGCTTGGCTCGCCGCTTTCAACAGCGGAGACAAAGGGACGTATCTCACCTTCCTGCAGAAAAACTATCCCGCCCGCGCCAATGAAATTGACGAGGCAATGGGTTTCCGCGAACAGACCGGCGGCTTCGAACTTAAGAAAGCCGGAGAATGTGCCGCCACAAAATGTTCCGCTACCGTGCAAGAGCGCAGTTCCGACCAGTTTGCCCAGATCGTCGTCGAGGTCGATTCCGCAGAGCCGCATACCATCAAAGAGGTTGAACTTCGCGCCATTCCGCGCCCCGCCGATTTTTCCATACCCCGCATGACCGAGGCGGAAGCGCTGAAGGCCTTTCGTACCTATCTGGACCAGGCTGCCGCCGCGGATCATTTTTCCGGCGCCGCCCTGGTTGCAAAAAATGGCAAACCAATCTTCACCGCCGTTTACGGAATGGCCGACCGCGACAAGAAAATTCCAAACCAGCTCAGCACAAAATTTCGCATTGGCTCCATGAACAAGATGTTCACCGCGACGGCGGTGCTGCAATTGGTGCAGGTTGGCAAAATCAATCTTAACGATCCGCTCGGCAAGTATCTCACCGACTATCCCAATAAAGAGCTGGCGTCCAAAGTCACCATTCATCACCTTCTCACCCACACCGGCGGCACCGGCGATTTCTTCGGCCCGGAGTTCGACAAACACCGCCTGGAGCTGCGCACGCTGCAGGACTATGTCAAGCTTTACGGCGAGCGCGGCCTGGGCTTCGAACCCGGCACCCGCTGGGAATACAGCAACTACGGTTTCCTGTTGCTGGGCTTGGTGGTGGAAAAAGCCAGTGGACAGGATTACTACGACTATGTGCGTGAACACATTTTCAAGCCTGCTGGAATGAGCTCGACAGACTCTTTCCCAGAAGATCAGGTCGTAGCCAATCGTTCCGTTGGCTACACAAAATTTGGCGGAACAGGGTTGCACCCCAATGTGGGCACGCTTCCTTATCGAGGGACCTCTGCAGGCGGCGGTTATTCGACGGTCGAGGATCTTCTCGCGTTCGCCAACGCGCTGGAGAACAATAAATTGCTCGATGCCAAGTATGTGGACCTGCTCACTACTGGCAAAGTTGATGCGCGCGGGACCAAGTACGCTTACGGCTTCGAAGATGAAACTTCGGCAGACGGCGTTCGCTGTTTTGGCCACGGCGGAGGGGCACCGGGCATGAACGGCGATTTAAAGATCTGCCCGCAATCTGGATATGTGATTGCCGTCCTCGCAAACCTCGATCCGCAGGCCGCCGGGCATGCCTCGGATTTCATCACGGCGCGATTGCCGAGATGACCTGGATCTTCTCGTCGATCAACTGCTTATCGTTTTCTTCCGTGCCCGCAAGTTCGAATGAATTGGTGATCGTTGCGCTTCCCTTTTCCACGCTGGTGATCACATAGGAGCAGCCGATCCAGTGCGCTTCGGCAAGATCGGTCTGCGACCATTGCGCCGGGTGGTCGGGATGCGAGTGGTAAAAACCGACAATGTCCTCCCCGCGCTCGCGGCCTTCGCGCTGGATGCGCACCAGCTCGCGGGGATCGATATTGTAGCGGTTCTGCGGCGAATCGGTACGTGTATTGCCGCAACGCGCAGTCGAGGTTACTACGCGGATGCCGTCGTCACCCATGTGACCGAGGAGAATGCCGCAACATTCGTGCGGGTAGGTTTCTTCGCCGTGTCGGCGGAGGGCTTCGTAGTGTTTGGGTGCGATTTTCAGCATGGAATGGAATGCAGAAGTCAGAAATCAAAATGCAGAAGTCAGAATGCAGAAGTAAAATCGAGCGCTTCCGATGTCTTACTTCTTAATTCTCACTTCTGACTTCTGCCTTTGGTTCACCCCTCCGTCCAGAATCTCTCACTCAAGTATTTGTCGCCGGAGTCGCACAGGATGGTGACAACGACTGCACGCTGGTCTCTCCTCGGTTCGAGTTGTTCGGCGACTTTAAGGCTGGCGAAGACGCCAGCGGCGGCCGAGATGCCCACGAGCAGTCCGCAATCACGGGCGAGACGGCGAGCCATGGCATAAGCGTCTTCGGTTGCGATCTCGATATTTTCATCGGCGAGGGACGGGTCATAAATCTTCGGAACAATGGCGCTGGCCATGTGTTTGGCGCCTTCGATGCCGTGGAAAGACGAATCGGGCTGCAGGGATATGCAGCGGATTGCGGGATTCAGTTCCTTGAGGCGGCGCGTAGCCCCCATGAAAGTGCCGCTGGTGCCGAGCATGGCGACGAAGTGAGTGATGCGGCCTTCCGTCTGCTGCCAGATTTCATTCGCCGTACCATAATAGTGGGCCTGCCAGTTGGCATCGTTGGAGTACTGGTCGGCATAGAAATATAAATCGGGATGCTTGGCGGCAAGTTCGCGGGCCATGCGGATGGCGCCGTCGGATCCTTCGCCGGGATCGGTGTAGAGAATGTTGGCTCCGTAGGCCTGCAGAATTTTCTTGCGCTCAACTGAAACATTGGTCGGCAGGCACAGGGTTACGGGAAATCCCTCAGTTGCGCCCAGCATGGCATAGGCTATGCCGGTGTTGCCGCTGGTGGCGTCGAGCAGGATTTTGCCGGGAGCGAACTTGCCATCGCGCCGGCCTTGGACGACGATGTTGGCGGCGGCCCGATCTTTGACGGAACCGCCGGGGTTGTACCATTCGGCCTTGCCCAAAAGTGTGACGCCGGGCAGATGTGTGATCAAGCGATCAAAACGAAGCAGCGGAGTGTTGCCGATGCGGTCCAGCAAACTCTGGCCGGGGCGCTCCATTGCGGCTTCCGGCGCGGCTTTCGGCGCATGATGAGCGGAGAATGTTGCGGCCATCCGGGCTGAACTCTGACTCATGATCGAACGATTTCCCCGTGACTAAGGTAATTATGCAAGAACGGGCCAAACAGGCTATGTAGTATGGTGTCTTTAGATGACACAGATTGCAAGTCCGATGCAGCGGAATAAGGTGTGCGCGGTTTTTGCGCAGGCTGCATCTAAATGAAGGATTGGAAACGAGAAAATGCCTAAAGCGATAGAAGCACGAACTTACGAAGAAGCGCTGGCGTGGTTGCGGGATCACGGCTTCGATGTGACGGAAGCGCCGGGAACGAATGGGCGCGTCTTCCTGAGGAAATATAACGTGTCGGCCGCGATTCAGAAAACGGACGAAGATGGGGTAAAGATTTTCGCGTACCCAGGATACTTGATTGGCAGTGAGATTTCGAAGCTGGTGAATCGCGGATACCAGCAGTTTTTGAAGAACTCGAAGACGGAAGTTCCGGCGACAGCCGATCATCTGAAAGCGCTGCAGTCGTTTGCAGAAGAGCTGAAAGTTGGGCTTGGGTTGCCGAGCCTTTATAACGAGTCGTTGGGGACGGTGAGCGATTCCTACCATTACGACCGGCTTAAAGACGACGACAAAGCGCCGGTGAATCGTCCGAAGCGGCCTTGGGAAGTTGCGGGGAAAGGGGTCGCGGGGAAAGCGGTCGCGGCAAAGAAGGGGCGCGCGTAAACCTCTCAGCGGCCTGTTTCAAAATCTTCCATAGAACTCATCTCTCGTGCGAAACTGGTGCGCTCTGGGTTGCCAGACGCGGAGGTTTGCATGCGCCGTGCATTAGTCCGCTCCCTTCTCTTCTTTCTTCTCTTTCTTCCGATCATGCTGCTTGCGAGCAGTGGTGGGATCCGCGCGCAGGTCACGGCAGCCGGCAATGGCGGGCCGAAGGATGCCATCGAGCATGTATTGCGAGTCCAGCAGGAGGCGTGGAACCGGCACGATCTGGAGGGCTTCATGGCGGGCTACTGGAATTCTTCGGAGCTGACATTTTTCTCTGGCGCGAAAGAGCATGACGGATGGCAGGCCACGATTGACCGTTACCGGGCGGCCTATGCGAGTCCGGGACATGAGATGGGGAAACTGGAATTCTCAGGCTTGCGGATTGAGATGCTGGGGTCGGATGCGGCGTTTGCGCGCGGGGCGTGGCAGTTGACGATGTCCGATGGGAAAACGCCGCATGGACTTTTCACGCTGGTGTTTCGCAGGTTTCCGGAGGGATGGAAGATTGTGCACGACCATACTTCGGTGGCGGAATGAACTGCTTCTAGCTTCTCTTTGCTCGAACTTGGACTCGGGTGCCTTCGGGGAGCTTGCCATTTGTCAGTTCCACAACGCCGTTGCGGATTACGCCTTCCAGTTCCTGCGGGATAAGACTTGAGTCTCTTGATGCATGCACGGGCGAGCCGTCTGTGGCCACACGTTCTTTGCCGGCGTCGGCGATCACGGGCGAGGGCGCGCGCGCCACACTTCGTCCCGTGCCTTTGTCCATGGCCTGATTGGCCAGGCGGTCGGCTTCGGTGT
The DNA here is from genome assembly GCA_963818865.1 of uncultured Acidobacteriaceae bacterium. GTDB lineage: Bacteria > Acidobacteriota > Terriglobia > Terriglobales > Acidobacteriaceae > Sulfotelmatobacter. The sequence goes on along the minus strand of CAWFTQ010000003.1, from coordinate 1,032,487 downwards.
TGTGTTCGCGAAGGGCGTGGCCGATGGAGAACCATTCGAGTTGAGCGATTAATTCTTTGGCGCGGCCGTGGAGATCTTGAAGTGTTGCGTTCTTGACTTTGTAAATGCCTTTGATCTGGCGGACCAGCAGTTCGGAATCGCTAATCAGCTTGAGGGCTTTGGGGCCGTGATGGAGGGCGTATTCGAGGGCGGCGATGAGGCCCTGATACTCGGCGAAATTATTGGTCTGGTGGCCGAGGTACTCGCTGAGATGGGCGACCTTTTTCCCCGACTCATCCTGGATGACGACGCCATAGCCGGCGGGTCCGGGGTTGCCGCGGGCGCCGCCGTCGCTGTGGGCGACGAGGTAGTGCTCGGGGGGATTCTCGCGGGAGGCATTTTCACGCTGCGAAAAAAGGGACTTGGTTCCGGCGCTGCGAGGGTATGGCATGCTGACGAGTTTACAACGGCGCCCTGGATTGTCTGTCGCTGTAAGCATGAACCAAGGTCCCTCGCGATGCTCGGGATGACAAGGGCTTTTGTGAACGCCCCAGTCCCAGCGTTCATCAGCGGCCGGCGGCCAGGCGAGTCGCTAATCGCGAGGGTAAATTGGCGGCGAAGATGCGGTCTTGTGCGGCTTTTAGGTTGTATGGTGTGCGATGGAAGTGGACGATTTGGGCTTCCGTGTCGAACAAGGCGAAGGCGGCGCGCCAATCCCCGTCGCGGGGTTGCCCGACGGAGCCGGGATTGATCAGGTAACGCGTGGAAGATTTCAGTTGCAAGGAGACGGACTCGGCTTGGCCGACGGTGCGGTATTCGGGACGGAAGCCATCGGCGCTGGAGCCGTTGGCGAAGAATCCGCCTTGCAGGTGGGTGTGTCCGAAGAAGGTGATGGGCGTAGTGAGCGTGATGAGCGGGACCAGGGCGTCGCCGATCGAAACCACGTAGGCGTCTTCATCCTCGGGTGAGCCGTGCACCAGTTGCACGTGGGGAAAATCCTCCAAGGGGAGCGGGCCTTGCGGCAGTGAGTGCAACCAATCGAAATGTTCTGGAGTGAGTTGGTCACGGGTCCAGATAGCGGCAGCGGCGGCCATGGGATTGAAGTCATCGAGTTCAAGCAAACCAGTTGCGGCCTTGTCATGATTGCCGCGGACGAAAATTTTGCCCAGGGCGCGAGAGCGATCGATGACTTCGTTGGGCGAGGCGCCGTAGCCGACGACATCGCCGAGGTTGGCTACGAGGTCGTAGGCGGGAGCCCCGGCCAGGCAGGCCTCCAGCGCTTCGAGGTTGGCATGAATGTCGCTAAGTAGCAGTATGCGCAATAGACACCAGACGGATGGCGATTATAGAACGAGTGGGACGGAAGAGAATACACGGGCGGCGGTTATTCCGCCATCGCTATTTCGAATTGACGACCGGGCAGCGGGCCCAATGCTCCGGCGCAACCTGCGCGAGCGGGGGGAAAGCGCGGGTGCATTCGGGGATACGGAATCCGCAACGCGGCTCGAAGGCGCAGCCCGGAGGCATGGCGTGCAGCGGCGGGACTGTGCCTTCGATGGTTCCCAGGGGACGGCCGCGCTGGGTCTTAAGGTCGGGCACGGCTTGCAGAAGGCCACGAGTGTAAGGATGCGCGGGAGCGTGAAAGATTTCATGTTTGCCGGCCAGTTCGACGACGCTTCCGGCATACATCACGGCGACGCGGTGGGCAACCTGCGAGACCACGGCGAGATCGTGCGAGATGAAAAGCATGGCCAAGCCGAACCGGGAGCGCAGGTCCGCGAGCAGATCGAGGATCTGGGCCTGGATGGTGACATCGAGCGCGGTGGTGGGTTCGTCGGCGATGAGAAGCTGTGGTCGGTTCACGATGGCCATCGCGATCATGACACGCTGGCGCATGCCGCCGGAGAGTTGATGAGGATAATCGCGGGCGCGGCGGTCGGGCTCGGGGATGGCGACGTCATTCATGGCTTGAACGGCGCGTTTCTGGGCCTCGCTTTTTGAACAGGAGCCGTGAGCGAGCACGGCCTCGGCGATCTGGTCGCCAACGCGCATCACGGGATTGAGGGCGGTCATTGGCTCCTGGAAAATCATGGCGAGGCGCGAGCCGCGCAGTTGGCGCATGGAGTCGTTTGGAAGAGTGGCAAGATTCCGGGCGGAGCCATTCTCGGCAAAGAGGATATCGCCGGAAACCCGTGCCTGCGGCGGAAGCAGACGCATGATGGCGAGGGAAGTGATGGATTTACCGGAACCGGATTCACCGACCAGGCCCAGGACTTCGCCGGGAGCGATGGAGAAGTTGAGGTCGCGGACGGCGGGAAGAACCTGAACCGGCGAGTCGCCCGTTCCCACACGAGATCGGGTGGGGAATTCGATACTTAAGTTGCGGATGTCGAGAAGCGGGGGCACGGTTTCATGTTAGCAGCGAAGAGTCGTCCTCCGGGCGAAGGCCAGCCGTGGCGGCTGTCCCATATGGGTGTCGATCGCCACCGGCAAGTGAATCTTCCCAACCTCCGGCGCATCTTTTATGCTTACACTTATGAGCAAGATTCACATTCCTACACCTTTGCGGCAATATGTTGGAAAACAATCCACGGTGGAAGTGAAGGGCTTGACTGTGGGCGAAGCTTTGAACGCGCTGTTGACGCAGCATCCCGAGTTGCGGCGTCATTTGTATACCGAGGACGGAAAGCTGCGGGCCTTCGTTAACCTTTACGTTAATGATGAGGACATTCGCTATCTGCAGAAGGAGGCAACTGAGGTGAAGGAAGGTGATAGCATTTCCATAGTGCCTTCCATTGCAGGAGGGACGGAAAGTTCTTCGCTCTCTTAAATTATTTCGATGCTTTTCTTTACTGTCATCCCGAGCAGAGCGAGGGACCTTGGTTTCTGCCTGGAGTCGCTGACTAAGTGATGGCAAACAAGAACCAAGGTCCCTCGCTTTGCTGGGGATGACAAACGGTTTGTTGATCGTCACTCTTCTGATTCGCACGCCTGGCAATTCAAGATTTCAATCGAGGATTTTATGGCTACGATCACCACAGAAATTCCAGTGACACTCAGTAAGGACGAAATCCTGCGCTACTCGCGCCACTTGATCATGCCCGAGGTCGGCATGGAGGGGCAGCAGAAGCTGAAGGCGGCGCGCGTGCTGTGCATTGGCACGGGAGGACTGGGCTCGCCGCTGGCTTTGTATCTTGCGGCTGCGGGCGTGGGCACGCTCGGTATTGTCGATTTCGATGTGGTCGATTACACCAACCTGCAGCGGCAGATCATTCACTCGACCGCCGATGTGGGGCGGAAGAAACTCGATTCCGCGGCGGATAAATTGACGGGGATCAACCCATTCTTGAATCTGCGGAAATTCGATACCCGATTGAGCAGCGAGAATGCGCTCGAAATTTTTCGCGACTTCGACATTATCGCCGATGGCACGGATAACTTCCCCACGCGCTACCTGGTGAACGATGCGTGCGTGCTCACGGGCAAGCCGAATGTTTACGGATCGATTTTTCGCTTCGAAGGGCAGGCCAGCGTGTTTGCTACGGAAGATGGGCCGTGCTACCGCTGCCTTTATCCCGAGCCGCCGCCGCCGGGGCTGGTTCCATCGTGCGCGGAGGGTGGAGTGCTCGGCATTTTGCCGGGGCTGGTTGGAGTGATGCAGGCCACGGAAGTGATCAAGCTGATTCTGGGAGTGGGCGAGCCGCTGATTGGGCGATTGTTGCTGATCGATGCGCTGGGCATGAAGTTCCGCGAGCTGAAGCTGAGGAAGAATCCGGATTGCCCGGTCTGCGGAACGCATCCTACGGTCACGAAGCTGATAGACTACAACGAGTTTTGCGGAATTCGCGGGGAGGAAAAACCGGTGGCGAATGGAGTTCCGGAAATTCAAGTGGAAGAGTTGAAGCGTCGTCTGGACGCGAAAGAAGATCTCTTCGTGCTGGATGTGCGCGAGCCGCACGAATATCAGATTTGCAACATCGGCGGACATCTGATTCCGCTGAACGATTTACCCAAGCGCGTGAATGAACTGGACTCGAGCCGCGAAATTGTTGTTCATTGCAAGATGGGCGGTCGCAGCGCGAAGGCAGTCGCGTTCCTGCAGCAGGCGGGTTTTAAGAAAGTGCACAACCTGGCGGGCGGGATCAATGCGTGGGCGGAGCGAGTGGATCCGAAGGTGCCGAAGTACTAAGTGCAGTGGTCAGTTGCCAGTTTTGGGAGGGAGCGCTGAGGCGCTCCCTTTCTAATTGATCAAAGCACTCCGAGTCTTCAGGTTTCGATGACGATTTGGTTGACAATTCTTCAGTGCAGAGGATAATGGCGTGTTCTTGGGCCCCCAAACATTCTGAATTCTTGTGACCGGAGGGTCGCCTTGAAGAATTTTCTGCCTGCCGCTTTTGCCGTGTCGCTTCTATCTTGCTCTTTGGTTGCTCAAACTGCGTCGTCGCAAACTCCTGCCCCCTCCACGGCACAAACACCGGCAGGGCAAGCGGTTCCGGAACAGGCTCTGCAGACAAACTTTACTTCGGCAAAAGGATTCGTGCTCGAAGAGGGGACGCCCGTAAGGCTGCGGATTAATCGCACTATCTCTTCGGCCGATGCGCACGTAGGCGACACGGTGGACTTTGAGGTTTTGGATGACATCACTGTGAACGGCACACTTGTGATTCCAAAGGGAGGGCTAGCCTTTGCAACGGTTACCGAGGCGCAGGCCAAGAGGAGAATGGCTCGCGGCGGAAAGCTCGATATGAACATCGATTCCGTCAAGCTGGTGAGTGGCGAAAAGGCCGCGCTGCGAGCGGTCAAAGACGCCAAGGGTGGCGGGCACACCGGCGGCATGGTTGGGGGTATGGTGGCGACAAGCATTGTGTTTTTCCCTGCCGCGCCGCTTTTCCTCTTGATGCATGGCAAAGACATCAGCATTCCCAAGGGGACCGAAATTACCGCGTATGTGAACGGCGATGTGAAGATGGATATCGCGAAATTTCAGCCCGCTGTACGGGTTGACGCTGGGGCGCAAGCGACGGGGAACGGGGCGGCGGACAACGGAGTTTCTGTCTCGGCCAAACTGCAACTCGGCTCCGATCCGCCGGGTGCCGACATCGAGATAGATGGCAGTTTCGTCGGCAACACGCCTTCTGATGTGCAGGTTACGGAGGGAGATCACACCGTCACGGTTAAGAAAGCTGGCTTCAAGGATTGGGAACGTAAGCTGAAGATCACGGGCGGAAGCAGCATACACCTGAATGCGGATCTGGAGAAAATTCAGAACCCGTAAGGCCGATTCATGGAAATAGTGCGCCTCGCTGTGCTCAGCGGGACAGCCGAGGCGGCTGTCCCCACATGAGCATCTTCTGTTGGAGGTCCCCACATGTGCCTTTTCCACCGAAATTGAACGCTTGCATTTTTCCTGTAAGGCGGCATAATTACCAGTTTCCTTCCCCCCCCCGGGAGGCTTCATGCCGCTATTCGGTCGGTCCCTGCGCTGCGCCGTAGTGTGTTTGGCGGGGACGTTTGCATCCATCACAACTTTCTTCCTCGCCCTGATCGGGTTAATGCTAGCCGCTTTGTCTTTCGCGGCACAGAATGCTCAGCCGCTGGCGCCCAATTCCGACCCCACTTATCAGGCCTTGCGCAATCTCGCGCTCAGCGGGGAAGCGGTGAGCGTGACTAATGTGGATCTCAAGCGCGACGCGGGGACGTTTCATCTTCGCTCTGGCACCGTGTGCTTTACTGCGCCAGTGCAAGGCAAAGTGACGGGCGCGGTATTTGTGGGGGACGGAAATTTCGTGATCGCGCCGCCGCCCTCCGAACTGGGCATGCTGAAGTTGCTGACCAAGGAAAACGAATTCAGCGAAAACTTCAGCCATTTGGCGCTGCGATTTACCGACTCGACCTATGAGGAAATCAAGAATGGAGCTACTCCAGCCTCGGGTGGATGCGACGCCGGGTTGCTGAGGGATAGCCAGAACGCGATGCGTCATGGCCGGACTCTGAAGCACAACCTCGAGGTTCGAATCCTCCAGGACGTGCTCAGCACGGAGCCCGGCGGGTTGTTTGTGGCGTTTGTGCATGGCAAGCGCTACAACGACAAAGAAATTTTCGTGATCGATCCGCAAGGGGCGCGATACGTCATGGGAGAAGAAGTTGGACTGATGACTTATGACGAGAATAAGTATGGTGTTTGGGCGGGCTTTCCTCTCTCCGGCCGGCACAAAAGAGGCACGGTGGGCACGCCGATCCGGATTGAACATCAGCAACTGGATACAACCATTGAGAAGAACGCCAATTTGAGCGGGAAGGCGACGACCACATTTGTGTCGCAGATCAATGGCTTGCGGGTAGTCCCGTTCGATCTGTTCCGCACGTTGCGAGTGCAGAGTGTAAGCGCCGATGGACAGCCGCTGTCGTTTGTCCAGGAAGACAAGAATGACGATGCCGACTTCGCGGTGATTTTGCCGCAGCCGCTGACGGCGGGTGAGAAGTACACCATCACAACCACATATAGCGGAAAAGAGGCGGTGAGTGATGAGGGCGGCGGCAATTATTATCCGGTATCGCGGGAGAACTGGTACCCGAATAATCCAGGTGCGTCGCTCGGAGAATATGCGCTGTACGACATGACTTTTCGCATTCCCAAAGGCATGAAGATGGCGGCTACCGGCGAACTGGTGAGCGAGAGCAACGACGGTGGACAGAACGTGAGCGTCTGGAAGAGCGAAGCGCCGCAGACGGTTGCAGGATTTAATTTTGGCCGGTTCAAGATGGAAGAAGTGAAGCTGACCAAGCCTGAGTATCTGGTGCAGTCGCTGGCCAATCAGGATCCGCCGAACTGGGTGCAAAACCTGCAGCGGGTAGCTAATGGCGATGCTCTTCCCATGCAAGGTTCGCATATGGGCGCGGGCGGTGCGCTGGGTACGATGAACACGACCCTGCTAAACAAGAAAGCGCTGGCCGAGGGCGAATTGGCGGTGGAACTCTACACCGATTACTTCGGGCCATCATTGTTCAAGCATCTGCAGATTACGCAGCAAACGGATTGCCGGTATGGGCAATCGTGGCCGGAGCTGGTGTGGATTCCCATGTGCTACTTCTTCGATACCACGGTGCGGCACCAGCTCGGGATGGATTTTGGTGACCGCGGTTATTGGAAAGTGGTAACGCCGCACGAAGTCGCTCACCAATGGTGGGGGCACACGGTTGGCTTCAGTTCGTATCACGATCAGTGGATGAGCGAGGGCTTCGCCGATATGTCTGCATCGATCTACCTATTCAACATTGAAAGGAGTCAACAGAAGTTCATCAGTTTTTGGAACGATGAGCGGGAGTTGCTGCTGGAACGAAACGCCGACGGATTTCGCGCGGTCGATGCCGGGCCGGTGACCATGGGTTATCGCATGAGCAATTCGCGGACTGGTTTCGACTTGACGCGGCGGCTTATCTATCCCAAGGGCGCGTACATTTTGCACATGATTCGGATGATGATGTGGGATCGCCAGACCGGCGACAAGCGGTTTAAGGAGACCATGCACGATTTCGTCGCAACTTACAGCGGCAAGGTGGCTACCACGGAAGACTTCAAGGCCATGGTGGAAAAACATATGACCAGAGATATGGACATGGAGGGGAACCAGAAGATGGACTGGTTCTTCAACGAATATGTGTATGGCACGCAGTTGCCCTCGTACAAGCTGGATTATTCCTTTGATACCGGGGCGGATGGGGACGTGGTGTTCAGCTTCAAAGTGACGCAGTCGAAGGTGAGTGAGAATTTTCGCATGCCAGTGCCGATTTACTTTGAACTGGCGGACGGTAACGTAGCCTTTGTGGGGCGCGCCAAGCTGACGGGGGATGCTTCGATGGAGCAGAAAGTTCCGATGAAGGGTTTGAAGGCGAAGCCGCGCCGGGCTCTGCTTAATTACTACGACGACGTGCTGGCTTCGCCTAACTAGGGCGGAAAGAATGGGAGCACTGTGCGTGCTCCCGTTATTGGCGATTGCTGAAAGTTACTTGCTGGAACCGCCACCTTGCATGCTGTCGCTGGCTTCACCCAAGTCCAGAGCGATCTTCTTGCCTTCGAAGCGGAGGCCGGCCAGGGAGTTTGGTCCACTGTCATTCTTACGGGTCACAGCCGCGTTGGAGGATGCAGGCGTTTGTAGTTCCACTACATGCGCGGACACCTTTGCGACCACGTTCTTGCCTTGCAGAATGTTCAACTCGACGTTGGGGCCGCTGCCTTCCCACTGAACTTTGTAGTCCCCTGGCTTCAGGGTTGTTCCGTTGACGGTGACAGGATTGGCAAGTTGCAAACTGGCTTTGGTTGCGGCAAACGCGCTCATTGCTAGTACCAGCGCCAACCCCAGTACGATGCTCTTCGAAACTGTCGCGAACTTCATGACTGCTCCTTGATTTCTTCCCCGAATCTCGTCGGGGAGCGGCTGGGGCGGCCCGGTTCACGACTTGCGCGAGAAAACGTTGGTGTTTTGCCGCGAATCGCCTACAATGCATTCGCTGGGGTTCGGCAGACAAGCCGCAAGGCTTATCTCGCTGTGCATAGGGGTTCTGTCATCTGGGCCGCCAACCGAGAGTGAAAGAATCCCTAACCCCGCAAAAATCCTGCGTCAAGAAAATCCTGCCAGCTTTCTACGCCAGCTGCCTACTCCTATTATTACGAAAGTGGGTCACCGAAAGTTCCGTGGTTTGGGTGCGAAGTTTCTGGTAACTTCCGATTACACATTATTGGACGAAGCTTGTGCATTTCCGATAGCAAGAAAGCGGAGTGAATTCGTTCTCGAGAGCGTGGAACAGCAGCGGTGTGTTCTGTCTGGGAGTGAGGGGCAGCATTAACCTCGGCGATTAAAGCCGGTTCTGAAAACAAACGAAGATCGCAGCGCTAAAAGCGCTGCGCCACCCAAAAGCAACTCTCGCGCGCAAGATCAACTCCAGCGCTACTCCGAGAACTAGTCTGCGTCGCCGTGCTGGCGCTCGACGGACCAGATGCTGGCTTGATCTTTTTCGAATGGGTAGACGTGAACCATCCAGTTGAAGATTACGGGATGGAAAGTTCCTCCCGCGGCATCGCAGGCTTCCTGGGTGGTGATCGATCCCCTCAAACCGAACTGTGGATGCGGGGTCAGATATTCGTTCTTTCGTCCTGCGGGCGCGGCGCAGAAATTTACATGCTCATGCCATTGCGCGATGCTCAGCGGAACGCGCTCGTCCAGTTGATCTTCGCCGAGACGCTTGGGCGCCGTATACATCACCCCGATCAGTTTGTAGTCGTCGCCATGTTTTTCATAGAGCAGAGATGTGGGGTGCTCGGGATTGAAATTGAAAGCAGCTTCGAACCCATATTGGTAGTTGGTGAAGTGATACATCTTCTGCGGAATTTCAGGATGGAAAATCTTGAAGCCGTCGGCCAGCGCCGTATGATAGTCGATATATTTTGTTGAAGCTTTGCGCGCGGCTTCCACTATCTGCTGAGCGCGCTCGGCGTCGCCGGGTTTGGCGGGACGCAGCGCCGTCATCTTCATGTGCGGGCCCATATCCATGTGACCTTCCATGGAATGCATGGCGTGCATGCCGGCGTCGGCATCTTTATCGTCTTTATTGTTATCGCTACCCATGGACATGCCTTTCATATTCGACATGTCGTGAGCCGGCATGTCCATGCCCGGCATGTTTTGCTCCGCGCTGGGCTGGGCGGTGCCACCCGATGGCTGCTGCTGGCCCCAGGCCACGCTGGCCAACAGGAAAAAGGAAATCAGAAAGACGATTCGGTCTCGCATAGTAAATCCCCCACATTCTCAGTTTGTATTAACCCTGCCGCAGCTCAGTTGTTTCTGCAAGCGATCCGAGGTTACCGGGATTACTGAGGTAATTATCGCTGAATCAAATCTGAAGCTCGAATGAAAAAGTCGCCTGAGTGCGTTTTTTCTACCAGCGAGAATGCGCCGGATTCAAGCGCCAGATTCCGGCATTCAAGTATGCGGCGTAAGAAATCCATGCAAGGTAAGGCAGCAGAAGGGCGGCGGAGAAGATTGAGATCCGCCAGAACAAAATTATGCAAGCGAGAACCGCCGCCCACAGAAAGACGATCTCGATCAGGGCCAAGCCGGGGGCGCGCAATCCGAAGAAAATCGCCGACCATGCGGCGTTCAGCGCGAGTTGAACCAGAAAAATCGTAATTGCCGGCGCCGCTCCGGACCAGCCGTCGCCCAGTCGCCATACGTTCCAGGCAGCGATCGTCATCAGCAAATAAAGGACGGTCCAGACCGGGCCGAAGTACGATGCGGGCGGACTACCCGGCGGCTTGCGAAGCGAGGGATACCATCTGCGAACGGAGCGTGCGGTGAACGCGGATGCGATTCCGGCGGCAGAGAAGGTCAGCGCCACGAACGCGGCGAGAGCAGTGAGCAGATTTTTCGACAAGCAATTATTTTACTGAATTGGTTCGGAGACGTGCTCGTGAACGATGAGCCACTTGCCGTCCTGATTTTCGAAGACTACAGTCCAGCGGAAATTGCCCATTTCAATTTTGCCGGCCTTACTGGTCATCTCCTCTTTTATGGTAGCGGTGGCCCACAGCAAATCTCCATGCGGGTGAATGTCGAGGTCATCGTTCACCGCGAACTTGGCGCTCTTGTAGCCGGAGAGCTCGGCCTTCACTCCATTTTGGTATTCATCCCAGCCGGCATATTTTAAGGGAGCAATATCGAAGAAGGTGTGCGGGCCGCTGGCATAGTATTTGGCCACGTTGGCGGGATCGAGCGTGGACCAACCGTCCCAGATCTTCTGCATGTAGGCTCTGTCGGGAGCGGGGCCGGCTGGAGTTTTTTTCGCGGCAGGCTTAGGGGCCTTCGCGAAGCTGGAGAATGAGAGAGCTAGCAGGCAAAGCGAAACCGCGAAAAGGCGCTTCATGGTTGAGTTCCTTTTAGGGTGCAAGTTTAGGTTGCAACCTCGGAGTGCAACGAAGATCGGCGGAATTCTCGCACATGGATGGGCAATCCGCAAAGCGCGCATTGACCGATTTCCACAGCACACGCTAAAATAGTTGAGTTTGCCTGTACACGCCGACCCGTTCTGGGGACGCCTGCCCTGGCTGCTGAAGCGCCGGGGCGGAAAACACAGCAAGCAGAGGAAGTTCAGTGGGCGCCAGTGATTGCACGCGTGTGCGCGTGAAGCGCGCCTGATGAACTGGTTTTTCACGACATTTTGATGGAGGCAGACGTATGTACGCGGTCATCCGCGCCGGTGGAAAGCAGTACCGGGTGGCGCCCGGGGATGTGATTCGAGTGGAGAAACTGGCTACGGGAACCGATGGCCGGGTGGACTTCTCCGACATTTTGGCGGTCTCGGGCGGAGAAGGACAAATCGGCAAACCAGAAGCGGAAGCGCGCGTTGTCGGTGAGGTGGTGGAAGAGGGACGCAGCCCGAAAATCCTGGTCTTTCATTACAAACGGAAGAAGCAATATAAGAAGTTGCGCGGGCATCGGCAGTCTTACACGGCAGTGCGCATTACCGAGATTGCTTTCGATGGACAGAGCTTCAAGGCTCCGGAAGTTGCGAAAAAGCAGCCGAAGGTGAAGAAGGCCGCAGCCGAGCACGAGGCTGACTCTGGGGTGAAGAGCGCCAAGGGACACACGACGCAGGGGCATGCGAAGAAGAAGACTGCTCCAAAGAAAGCGGCCAAGAAGTCATCCGCTAAGAAAAAGAAGTAACCGCTATCTCTAAAATCGAAGACTGAGAGTTGATCGATGGCACATAAAAAAGGGCAAGGAACTTCACGAAACGGCCGCGACTCGAACGCGCAGCGGCTAGGATTCAAAGCATTTGGCGGGCAGATCGTGCCCGGCGGAACCATCATTGTGCGGCAACGGGGAACGCGGGTGAAACCGGGGCTCAACGTAGGCCGCGGCAAAGATGACACGCTTTTCGCCAAAATTACGGGCCGAATCAAGTTCCTGAACAAAGGTTCGATGGGAAAGTTCGTGATGGTCGAGCCGATGGAAGTGATGGAGTAATCGCGTCCGTTTGCTGAAGCGGCTTTGCGCTTTTGGCGGGCCGCGGTGAGCTGTGCGACGCGGCTTGAGCCTCGCCTTCGGGACGGGGCTTTTTGTTTTGGCAAGTGCGGACTGTCAACCTAGCGGGATCGGGTGTTGGCCTGCGGCTGGTGCTAGTGCAAACAAGAACCAAGGTCCCTCGCGGGGCTCGGGATGACAGACTTCGGGCTCGGGATGACAGGCTTCTTGCTTGGGATGACAGATCTCTCTTAGCGTAATCATGTTTATCGATGAAGCGAAAATTCGGGTGAAGGCGGGGGACGGTGGCAATGGCTGCATGGCCTTCCGCCGAGAAAAATATGTTCCGCGCGGCGGGCCTTCGGGCGGCGATGGAGGCAAGGGCGGGGATGTGATCATGGAATCCAGTGAGCGGCATAATACGCTGGTTCACTTCCGCTTCAATCCCGAATACAAGGCGGAGCGCGGACGGCACGGCGAAGGTTCGAACAAGACCGGCCGCGAAGGCGCGGACGTTCTGCTCAAGGTTCCCGTGGGAACGATTGTGTATGACGAAGAAACCGGCGAGAAAGTGTTCGACTTTTCCGGTCCGGACCAACGGATGGTAATTGCTCGTGGCGGCCGTGGGGGCCGGGGCAACGCGCGCTTCGCCACTTCCGTGCATCAGGCTCCGCGCGAGCATGAGCCGGGACGGCCGGGAGAAGAGCACAACTATCGGCTTGAGCTGAAGTTGCTCGCCGACGTGGGGTTGGTCGGTTATCCGAACGTGGGCAAGTCGACTTTGATCTCAAGAATCTCGGCGGCCCGGCCAAAGATTGCGGATTATCCTTTCACTACTTTGGAGCCGAATCTGGGTGTGGTTGCGGTGGGCGATCTCAATAATGAAATCAGCTTTGTGGTGGCTGACATTCCGGGCTTAATCGAGGGCGCGCATGCCGGCTCTGGGCTGGGTACGCAGTTCTTGCGGCATATCGAGCGCACGCGTTTGCTGGTTCACCTGGCCGATGTGTCCGACTCGAGTGGACGTTCCGACGTGGTGAAGGATGTAGAAGTGATTCTCGGCGAACTGGCGAGCTTTGGCGCGCACCTGGAAGATAAGCCCATGATCATGGTTGCGTCGAAGATCGACGTGGCCAACAAAGACAAAGTAGCGGCCCTGAAACGTTATTGCAAGAAACACAAGCTGAAGCTTTATGAAATTTCAGCGGTGACGGGAAAAGGAATCGAAGAGTTGAAGTACGCCATGGCCAAGGAAGTGGACGCTCTGCGCGAGCAGGCACAGCCGCGGGCCGAAGGGGCGAATAGCTAGTACCGGTACCCAGTACCCAGTACCGAGAAGCGCAGTTTAACTCGGTACTCGGGACTAGGTACTCTAGATTCAGGCGCGCGGCAGTTGCGAGCCGTGCTGGAAGTGATATTGAAGAATCTTCGCCGCCAGGGCGGGCGGCATCTCCTCTCCTGCGGTTTTGACGGTGCGCACGATTTCTCCACGGCAAACCACTTCCGTGGGCGAAAGCCCGGCGATCTCGGCCGGCAGCACCAGATTAATTTCGAGTTGTACATTCGGCTGCAAGAGATCCTCCGCCTGAAACAGAAGGCCGGAGCGGCTGATATTTCTGGTTTCGCCGGGGTGCCATTTTTCTTCGTCCAGACGGCGATATTTCAAAGGCAATTGAACTTGAAAACGGGGCGCACGCGACAACGGCGCTTGTTCCGTGCCCTGCGTCGCCAAATCGCGAGCGGCAGCGACTGGCACATCAGCCTCACGTCCCGCGGGAATAGAATCCAGCACTTCACGAACTTTATTTTTCAGCTCGCGGAGAGTGAAGGGTTTTTGAAGCAGGCGTACGCCCGCATCCAGCGTGCCGTTGTGGCCGATTACATTTTCCGTATAGCCGGACATGTAAAGTATTTTTGTCTGCGGACGAATTTCCGAAATCCGCTGCGCAAGCTCGCGTCCGTTCATGCCGGGCATGATCACGTCGGTTAACAGCAGGTGAATCACACCCTGGTGCGCGAGAGCGATCTGCATGGCCCTCGTTCCGTCCGCCGCTTCGATCACCGTATAGCCTTGCTTCTCCAAAAACTGCCGGGCGAGGTAGCGCAGATTGGCTTCGTCCTCTGCCAGGAGGATAGTTTCGGTTCCGGGAGCGGTGAAAGCAGCCTCGTTAGAGGCCACGACCTGCGCGGGTTCCGCTCTCTCCGCGACCCGCGGCAAATAAATTTTGAACGTGGTGCCTTTGCCAGGTTCGCTGAAAACCCAGACGTAGCCGCCGCTTTGCTTGATGATTCCGTACACGGTGGAGAGTCCCAGCCCGGTTCCCTTCGGCCCCTTGGTGGTGAAGAAAGGTTCGAAGATATGGGATTGAGTTTCCGAATCCATGCCGAGGCCAGTGTCGCTGATGGAAAGCAGCACGTAATCTCCGGCGCGGAGTGGAGCGTGAAAACGGGCGTACTCCTCGTCGAGTGAAACGTTCGAGGTCTCGATCGTGAGCTTGCCACCGGAGGGCATGGCATCGCGTGCGTTCACGGCGAGGTTCATGATGACTTGATCGATCTGGCCGGCGTCGGCTCGCACGGCGCCGAGCGAAGCAGCCGGTACCATGATGAGATCGATATCCTCGCCGATGACGCGAGTGAGCATCTTCAGGTTTTCGGTGACCACGCCGTTCAAATCAAGGACCTTGGGTGCCAGCATCTGCTTGCGGCTAAAGGCGAGAAGCTGACGGGTGAGCGAAGAAGCGCGCTGCGAGGCGCCGGCGATTTCCTGAGCGGGACCGCGGAGCGTCGGATCGGGACCCAGGCGATCCAGGAGAAATTCCGAGTAACCGGAAATCACCATCAGCAGGTTGTTGAAGTCGTGGGCGATGCCTCCGGCGAGCCTGCCGACGGCCTCCATTTTCTGGGACTGCCGAAGTTGCTGCTCCAGAGCGCGACGCTCGGTTACATCTTCGGCGAACAGTTCGAATGCGGTTCGCTTGTCGCCGTCAGAAACGGCCCGACCGGAGACGCGCACTACCATGGCCAGTCCGTCTTTCCGCTTCCATTCCGCGATCAGGCCGTTGAAGGGCGCGGCGGAGTGCAGGCGATCGGCCAACTCGAACCATTGCTGGGTATCTGCGTAAAGTCCTCCAAGATGTTTTCCCACGAGTTCCTGGGTGGAGGAATAACCCAACATGTTCAGCAGTGCGGGATTTACATCCAGCAATTGGCCGGCGGAATTGCAGCGGCAGATGCCGTAAGGAGCGTTGGTCACCAGGGAACGGAAATTCAGTCTCGGAGCGCCGCAAGCGTTCCTGAGCCGCCCGCAGAGCGGCATTCAGCCAGCAGATAAGAGCCGCCAGTACGACGAACAGGGACAGGCGCAGCATGGTGGAACGAAATTGTGCCGGGGTCTGTTCGGAAGAGAAGGAGAAGTAGGCGCTCACGGTGAGGGCGAACGAGGTGGCGACGAGTCCGGGCTTCCAGCCGCCATACCATGCGCTTACCATCACGGCCACGGCAAACACGGCCAGACGGCTTTCCGTGATATTAGGAAGCAGCAGGGCGGGAATCAGCGCCAGAGTGGTGCTGAGCACGGCTACGCCGTAGCGCAGTATAGGCGCACGGGTAGGTTGAATGCTGAGTAGGGGGAGGTTTACCCGCATATCAACGTTATGCTAACGATTGATCCTTAGATGCGCGAGATTACAGGAGTTCATCCCAAATTCTCGGGAGGGCTGTTTTGTTGGCGGGTGGAGGCTGGGCCACACAGACAATGGACCATCGGCCAATGCCGAGGCAGGCGCACAAAGGTTGAACTTGCCAACCGGGGCTGGAAACGAAGACACTAGCGGCGCATGAATATAGGACTATTTGGCGGCACCTTCGACCCCATCCATCGTGGGCACCTGGCATTGGCGCGCGCGGCACGGGAACACTACAAGCTCAGCCGGATTCTTTTCGTACCCGCGAACATGCCACCGCATAAGCAGGCTCAGCCACTCTCGGCTTTCCCGCACCGCTATGCTATGACTGCTCTGGCTACAGCCCAGGAAAGAGATTTCGCACCTTCGCTGCTCGAAGCGCCAGAAGAATTTGACGCAGGCCGCGCAGTGGGGAAAAAAGAGAAAGAGCGTGCCGCGAAGCCCAATTACACCATTGATACGGTCAAGCGCCTGAAGGAAGGGTTCAAGAAAGCGGATCGGTTGTTTCTGTTGATGGGCATCGATGCCTTCGCGGACATCGCCAAGTGGCACCAGTCCGAGGAACTGTTTCGCGAGTGTGAGTTTGTGGTTGCCAGCAGGCCGGGATTTTCTTTGGCGGATGTGGCTAATGCCCTGCCGGGCAGGCTTCGTCCGCGGATGGAAGCCACCCGGCCATTTCAGAAGCAAGCCGCTACCGGAGACTTGGTGCTAAGCGGAGCGACCATTCATCTGCTCAGTGAGGTCTACCAGCCCATTTCGTCAACCACAATTCGCGAGAACGCTGCCGCCGGAAAGCCTCTTGGCCGCTTCGTCGAGCCAGCCGTGGCGGACTACATTAAGAAAATGGGACTGTACAAGAGTCGTTAGTCGTTCGTCATCGGCCGTTCGCCAAGGAATCACGCTTGCCAGATCACAAGCCTGAGCCAGACGGAGTTCGCTGCTGCGTGACAGAATTATGGGCTAAAAACAAGGCTAAAAACTATTGTTGACGAGGCGCATCCCAGTGTGTAGCATCATAAGGACAACTTTGCCTTTCGGGGCAAAGCGGAATTTCATGCAGAGTGGCTGAGGGACGAGCCCTGTGACGCCACGGCAACCGGATCGGGATCATATATCCCGACCGCCAGGTGCCAACTCCCGCCCGGAAACGGGGAACATGAGATTCGGATGCGAGCTTTATTTCCATTTGCATTCCGACCTCTTTTCCCATTTCCCGGAAAAAGAGGCCTTCGTATTTTAGGGCGCTTTTTCCCAGGCCGCTCGTCCCCAGCTACTTGCTGTAACAGAAAGCGAGTAGCCCAATGGCTCAATACGAACTGCGCTGCCG
This sequence comes from uncultured Acidobacteriaceae bacterium, assembly GCA_963818865.1. Taxonomy (GTDB): domain Bacteria; phylum Acidobacteriota; class Terriglobia; order Terriglobales; family Acidobacteriaceae; genus Sulfotelmatobacter. The sequence goes on along the minus strand of CAWFTQ010000003.1, from coordinate 1,015,478 downwards.
GGAATGCGGACGAAGTTGGGGCAACCAGCCTCGCTCCATTTGCGACGAGTGTTTCTCTCCGCTCGAAATCACTTACGACTACGATTCGATCCAGGCCTCCATCGCCCAAGGAACGTTTAGCCGGGAGCGCATTGCGCAACGGCCGCCGAACATGTGGCGCTATTCCGAGCTTCTGCCGCTGCCTGCAGACTTTGAGCCGCGACTGCCGGTTGGGTTTACGCCGCTGTTTCAGGCGCCGCGTCTTGCGGCGCGGCTGGCCGGCAACGGCGATGCCAAGACTGCCGCGGATCATCTCTACATAAAGAATGACGCCATCTGCCTGCCGACGCTGAGCTTTAAGGATCGCGTTGTAGCCGTAGCGCTGGCCCAGGCGCAGGCTTTTGGATTCGATACGGTTGCGTGTTCCTCCACTGGAAACCTGGCCAATGCCGTGGCAGCGCATGCGGCGCGCCTGGGACTGAAAGCCTGGATCTTCATCCCCTCCGATCTCGAGCCGGCAAAAATCCTGGGTACACAAGTCTTCGGCGCGAATGTGGTGCGCATCGCAGGCAACTATGATCAGGTGAACCGACTGTGCTCGCAGATTGCCGAAGAGCGCCGCTGGGGCTTCGTCAACGTGAACCTGCGTCCCTACTACGCTGAAGGATCGAAAACCGTTGGCTTTGAAATCGCCGAGCAACTGGGTTGGCGCTTGCCGGATAACGTTGTCGTTCCCATGGCCGGCGGATCGTTGATCACAAAAATCAAGAAGGCGTTCGACGAACTGAGCAAGCTCGGCTTGGTCGAAGGCAAAGAAGTGAAATTCTTCGGCGCGCAGGCCACTGGATGCTCTCCGATTTCAACCGCAGTCAAGACGGGCAGTTCAGAAATTGATCCGCAGAAGCCGGCGACCATCGCGCGTTCGCTCGCCATCGGCAATCCCGCCGACGGGCATTATGCCATCAGGACGATCAAGCACAGCGGCGGGTGGAGCGAGGACGTGAGCGATCCTGAAGTCATCGATTCGATCCGTGTGCTGGCCGAGACCGAGGGCATCTTCACCGAAACTGCCGGAGGCGTGACCGTAGGCACCGCGGGCAAGCTCTATCGCCAGGACCGCATTCTGCCGGAGGAAACGACGGTGTTGTGCATCACTGGAAACGGCTTGAAGACGACCGATGTGCTGGCCGGGGTTTATGAAATCGAGCGGCCCATCGCGCCCAAGCTGGCCGAGTTCGAAAAGTATCTGCACGAAACGCTGGATACGGTCGAGGTCGCGCAAGAGGCGGCGGTGGGTGCATAGGCGGAGGACGAAATGGCGATCACGGTACAAATTCCAACCGCGCTACGGCGGCACACCGCGGGCGTAAGCTCAATCGCGTGCGGCGCCGCGAACCTGGGAGAACTTTTCTCCGTCCTCGACGAGAAATTTCCCGACCTGAAGCCGCATCTGCGCGACGAAGCCGGACAGCTGCGCCGCTTCCTCAACATATATGTGAATGAGGAAGACATCCGCTTTCTGGGCGGGCCGGCTTACGCTTTTCAAGAGGGCGATGAAGTCCTGCTGGTGCCGTCGATTGCCGGCGGAGCGCGGTAAAACCAGCGGCTTGCACAAACTCTACGGCTGCCGAGTGCTCACGCTGATAATTCGCTGCAGCGTGCCTACTCCTTCACCGCGCGTCTCCTGCACTGCACCTTTTTCCATGTGACTTTGCTGCGACGCTGACGGCTGCGCCGTCAACGCCACTCCATCGTTAACCTGCGCGCAATCCATGCGCAGCGTGCCGTTGTCGTTGAACACCAATCCATAGAAGCGAAATGTGCCGCCCGCGGCTAGTGTTTGCGTGTTGAGCAGTTGTGTGTTGCTGTCGACGTAGACTTCGACCTCGCTGGGATTGTTCTCAACTGTAGTCTGTCCTGGTTGCACGGCAAGCGCCGGAAACAAATCGTAGGATGCCAGCGTTACCGTATAGTCCGTAAAGCCGCCGCTGGTCGAGGATCCGGCGACCATGCCGTCTATCGTCTGCGGCATAAGGGTCATCGTGGCCGCTGACGGGTAGGGCCCGTTATTTGGCAGGGCGGTTGTTGAAATATACACCTCTTGGCCCGGAACCATATTTGAGCCATTAAAGCTTGGCACGAAGGGCAGGCTTCCCAGATTCGAGAGCTGGCCGGAGGTCTGAAAGGCTGTACTGCCATAGTTAAATTGCGCACCCACGCCGAACGGATAGCCAGGAATGCCAGCGCCCTGCATCTCGCGAGCATGCATGAAAACTGCCGACACCGAAGAGGCCACTTGCATGAGCGGGCCACGAAATACGTATACGGCAGAGGGATCCTCTACGGCAATTCGCGTGGCCAGCAGAGAACCGTCGGCTCGGATCGCGCCATCCATATTCACGAACGAGCCGACCGCCAGGGCGGAAGCGCCGCTAATTCCTTGATAGATCGTGTTGGCGTCGGACTGAACAGGAACTGGTAGGCCTGTCAGCGCAGGCACATAGTTGGGTATCGATAACGTGAAGCTGTTGCCGCCCGAGCTAACGGCTGTGACCTCTCCGTCGACACCCATCACTTTGCCATTGGCCGAATTCGTGGGTGAGGTGGCCAAAGTGAGGGGCGTGAGAGCGAAAGTCGGCGTTATCGAAAAGCCGTAGAATCCGGCGACGTTCACGCAGTCCCCTATGGTCGCGGACTGCGATACCTGCAGGTTGAGCGCCAGGGCCATGCTTGTGCCCGTCACGGTGAGAGGCGATGGGAAGTTTACTGTCGCCGTGGGAGGGAAGAGGGTGTAAGTGGCCGAACTCAGGGTCTGTTCTCCATCGACTTGACCAAAGGCGAGACAGACAAAAGCGCCGCCACCGAGCGTTATGGTCGCGCTTGTATAGATGTCCTGCGGAATCGTCGCAGTCAGCAGTGGCTGAGCCGTGCCGTTCAAGTGCATGAATTCGGCATTCAGCGGCGGTCCTGACGTAGGCAGCGACATCAGAGTGGCCGTCTTGCCCGACTGGCTGGTCAGGGTAATGCTTTGAAAGCCGAGGTCGAACTCTGCCAGTTGATCGTTGGCCGTGCTCGATACGATTACTGTTACGGCGGTGTTGCCGGTGAGGGGCGGAGTCTTCGACATGCTGCTTGAACCGCAGCCGGTGGAAAAGATAGCCACAGCCACGATGATCACTGCTATGGGTACGCTGTAGAGCCGACGTAGAGACGAAGAGGCTGAGCGCATAAATCCTCCGGTGTGGCAGCCCGGGGTCGGAGCCTAATATTCCTGGCGCACGCTGCTGCGTGGCTGGATTCACGGCTCCCAATAATCGCACTAAGTATAGTACAGAAATTATTAGCCGATCTATAGATTTGTCGCGGGCGGGTAAACATTCGTAAAGGGATTTTGATCTTTGCATGCGGCTTGCTGTATAATCTAACTAACTGGTTAATTAGTGTTATGCCGAAAGCTCCTCTTCGCCATCGTCATCCCCGCATGGGCTCCCGCGGCCAACCCGAGGAAAGCCGTGCCGCCATCCTGCAGGCTGCGGCGAAGGAATTTTCCGAAAACGGCATCGCCGGAGCTCGCACCGACGCCATTGCCCGCCAAGCACGCGTCAACAAGGCTCTGCTCTATTACTACTTCAAAGACAAGGAAACGCTCTACGGCGCGGTGCTCGATAGCGCCTTTTCCGGCATGAAGACAAGTGTCTTCCGGGTGCTCGACAGCGACTTGCCGGCCCGCGAAAAGATCATGGCCTACGTGGGAGCCTATTTCGATTTCATTGCCTCCAACCAGATTTATCCCAAGCTGATGCAACGCGAGATGATGCGCGCGCGAGAAGGCCATTCCGAACACATTGAAAGGCTGGTAAAGACATACTTCCAGCCTGTATACCGGCGGGTCGGGAAATTGTTGCACAAAGGAATTGCGGAGGGCGAATTTCGCAAAGTGGATGCGGCGCACTTTATTTCTTCCATGGTGGCGATGATCGTTTTCTATTTCAGCAGCGCTCCGGTGATGCGGCGGATCGTTCGATTTAACCCGCTGTCGCCGCAGCGCATCGCTGAAAGACGCGCCGCAGTTATGGATTTTATTTCCGCCGCGCTGTTTCTCCCCTGTTCCAGCGCTGCGCCTTCGTCTCGCAAATCAGGAGTGCGCCAATGAGTGCTCGTAACAAGTTCTTCGTTCTTCTCGGCATCATCTTTGTGATCGCCGCCACCTATTACTTTTTTTCCACCGACCACTCCAAAGACCTGGTGCTGATCGGCACGGTCGACTCGAATCAGGTGATTGTCAGCGCGCAGGTGGAAGGCCGCATTCAGAAATTACTGGTGGATGAAGGCACACCGGTGAAGGCTGGCGACTTGATCGCCGTTCTCGATCCCTCCGAACTGCAAACTCAGGAAGCCGCGGCCGACGCGACCATCACCAGCCTGCAACACAAAGTGGCGGAGATGCAGCACACCGAGCAATCCACTTCCGGTTCGACTTCGAGCGACGTGGCCAATGCGCGCGCCAAACTTGATTCGGCTAAGGCGCAGCTTCTGCAGGCCAAGGCTGCGCTTGACCGCACTGCGAGCGACAGCCGGCGCATGATCGAATTGGCCAAGGCCGGCGTCCAGTCCGACCAGGACCGCGTACAAGCCGAAACCAATTTGCAGGCCGCGCAAGCCACCGTGCAAGCGCAGCAGGAGTTGGTCAAGGCAGCGGATGCGGATCTGACCTCCGCCATTGCGCGCACCCAGCAAGCTAACGCTGCGAAGAGCACGGTGCAATCCACCGAGGCCGATCTCAAGAATGCCATCGCGCAGAAAAATCAGGCTGCGGTGCGGCTCGGCTACACCAACGTGTACGCGCCGGTTACCGGCACAGTTTCGGTGCGCGCGGCGCGGCAGGGAGAAGTGGTCAACATCGGCGCACCCATTGTGACCATCGTCGATTTGACAGACACCTGGGCGCGGGCCGCGATCCCGGAGACTTACGCCGACCACATCGGCTACGGCGACGTGTTGCGCGTGCGCCTGCCCGGCGGCACGATCACCAGCGGCAAAGTATTTTTCAAAGGAGTGGAAGGCGATTTCGCTACACAGCGCGATGTGAGCCGCCGCAAGCGGGATATCAAAACTATCGTGTTGAAGATCCGGCTGGACAATCCGAAAGGCGCTTTCGTGCCGGGAATGACTGCCGAGGTGCTGGTGTCGCCAGCCCAGATGAAGGGCGAGAGCAATCCGCAGAGCGCGGCGGCAGCGGGGCAGCAGTGATGGCCGAAATTAAGATCGAGCCGAATGGCGCCAGTTCTTCTGCCGCTGGGGACTACGCCATCGAAGTGCAGCATATCGTTAAGAAATACGGCGACTTCACCGCTGTCGACAATGTTTCATTCAATGTGAAAGAGGGCGAGATCTTCGGCCTGCTGGGGCCGAATGGAGCGGGAAAATCGACGCTGATCCGCATGATGACCACGCTGATTCCGATCACGTCAGGGATGGCGCGCATTGCCGGACACGATGTCGCAAAGGATCCGAATGCCGTGCGTAGAACCATCGGCGTGATTCCGCAGGCGCTAACCAGCGATCTCGATCTCACGGTGGAAGAAAATCTCAACATCTATGCCAAGCTCTACGACGTGCCCGCGAAAGAAAGAAAGCGCTCCATTGAGGAGTTACTCGGGCTGGTCGATTTAACCAAGTGGCGCGATGCCCAAACGAAGACGCTTTCCGGCGGCATGCGGCGGCGGCTGGAGATTGCGCGCGGGCTGGTGCATCATCCCAAAATCTTTTTCCTCGACGAGCCTACGACCGGACTGGACCCGGTTTCACGCGTGGCGGTGTGGGAAATGCTCGGCAACATCAAGAGCCATCGGCAGCTCACCATCCTTATTACAACCCATTACATGGACGAAGCCGACCGCCTCTGCGACCGCATCGCCATCGTAGACCACGGGAAGTTGGTCGCACTGGACACGCCGATGGCCTTGAAGGCAAGCGTGCCCGGGTCGAATGTGATTGAGGCGCAGTTCGAGAATCCTCCGGAAGATTGGGAGCAGCGGCTGCACACGCTCGACGAAGTCACGTCGGTGCAGCATGAAGGCGCAGGCATGTATCGAGTGCTTACCGGCAACGGTTCGCGCACTACGACCGAACTGGTGGAAATGGCCGTGGAAGCGGGGGTTGCGGTGAAGTCGCTCTCGGTGCAGAACACTACGCTTGACGATGTGTTCGTGCATTACACCGGCAGGCAGTTGCGCGACGAACTGCAGAAGGCCTATGCCTTCGTGATGCCGCAAAGTCCGGGGCTGCGGCCATGAACTGCCTGAGGTCGAACTTATGAACCGGATGATGGCGATTGTCGAGCGCGAAATGCGCAAATTTTTTCGTTCGCCGGCGCTGATGCTGGCGTCGATGATTTTTCCCCTGGTACAACTTGTCATTCTGGGCTCTGCGTTCGGCGGGAAGATTCGCGACGCCCGGCTCGCCATCGTCGATCAGGACGGCGGCACGCAGGCGCTGAGGATTCGCGAGGCCTTCGATTCGGTACGCGCGAACATTCGCACCTTCGTACCCGTCTACTACAGCGACGAGAAAAAAGCTGTCGAAGACGTGCGCAACGGAAAGCTCGACGGCGCAGTGATCATCCCGCCCCAGTTCTCGCGGCGGGTTTACGAAGAAAACCATCCCCAAATTGGCGTGGTGGTGGATAACAGCGACAACTTCATGAGTTCTGCGCTGGAGTCGGAACTCACCGATCTGGTCAACTCCTTGAATCAGCCCACGGTCGAGCCGCGTATCTTGCAGCAGACCGCGCTCGAAATCGTCGAGCTTTACCCTTACATCGAATACATGAAATATCTGCTGCCGGGCTCGCTCGCGCTGGCGATGTTTGTCTCGGTAATGATTGGCGGCGGCATGCTCTATATCGACGACAAGGCGCGAGGCGTGCACGAAGGCTACCTGGTCACTCCCATCACCAAGCTCGAACTGGTGCTGGGACTCAACCTGGCCGGAGCCATCAAAGCGGTGATGACGGGCGTAATCATCTGCGTGATCGGGTCTCTCATTGCAGGCGTGAGCACGATTTTCAATCCGGTCACGATGCTGGGTCTGCTGGTAATGATCGTGCTGACCTCGCTGGCGTTCAACACCATGATGTTCCTGCTGATGGTGCGCATCGAAGATCCCCTGGTGCCGCGGGCCATGTTCGGCATTCTGAATACATTGCTATTCTTTCCCAGCGGAGCGATCTATCCCATCCAGGCGTTTCCGCCGTGGTTGCGGGTCATCGCGAGAGTGGATCCTTTTACTTACGCCGTGAATGGCTTCAAATGTTTGCTGCTGAAAGAGACCACCCTGGCGGCGGTGGGGGGCGACATGCTGTTTCTTTCAATGTTCGCAGCCATTACGTTGGGGATCGCCATTCCTTTGTTCAAGCGCACGCTCTGAAGAGATCAGAATTAGGGAGCTAAAACATCATCTTTCGCCCGGGCAACGCGCGAAGCAATCTGTCGTTTACAATGAAGAACTCAGCTTATGCTGGGCTAACGATCAACCATCAACGATCAACGACCAATGACCAAGCACAGACTCTCTGCATGAAGAAAAATGATTCGAGGCAACAGGTAGCGGCGGCCATTCAGGCCTGCCTAGACAAAAAAGCTGAAGAACTTTCCATACTGGAGATGGAGAAGGGGTCAGGAGCATTCACCGACTACTTCGTGCTGTGCAGCGGTACAAATCCGCGGCAGGTGCAGGCGATTGCGGACGAAGTAGAACTGCGCCTGAAAGCAACGGGACTGCGGCCGTCGAGCGTCGAGGGATATAAGCAGGCGGAGTGGATCCTGGTCGATTACGTGGATTTCATCGTCCATGTTTTTTCCGAGAAGGCGCGGAAGTTTTACGATCTCGAACGTCTGTGGAAGACGGCCCGACGGCTGGAGCCTTCGGAATTGAAACCGAAGACGCGGGCTAAGGCCGCTGCGAAAATAAAAACTGCGAAAACAAGAACCAAGACGCCGCCGCACCGCATTGCCTCGGCCGCTCCCCGTCGCAAGAAGGCGTAATCCCGTCCTTGGGACGAACAGTTCATCGTGCTCTGCGTATATGACGACGCCTTCCAAAGCGGAACCCTCCAAAGGTGAAGCTGGCTGGGGAAGCCAGTACCGCCTGGTCGCCTCCGACAAGTGGAAGGCGAAGTCGGCGGTAATGGGCAAGGCCGTGACCGAGGCGCTGGTGGAATATGCGCAGCCGAAACTCGGCATGAGAGTTCTGGACCTGGCCAGCGGCACGGGCGAGCCCGCCATCAGCATCGCAATGCGGGTGGGGACGCAGGGACGAGTCACAGCCCTCGATCTGAGCGCCGACCTGCTGGAGATCGCAAAAGGAAGAGCCCAGGAGCGTGGGCTAAATAACTTTTCCACGCGGCAGGCTGATGCTCAGGCGCTGCCCTTTGACGACAACAGCTTTGATCTTGCCACTTGCCGGTTCGGCGTAATGTTCTTCGCCGATCCCGTTCTGGCATTGCGCGAGTTGCATCGCGTTTTGACGGCGGGGGCGCGCGCGTGCTTTGCAGCGTGGGGACCGTTCGACCAGCCTTACTGGCAAAGCACCATGGGGGTGGTGCATCGTCATGTGGGTGGTCCGCTGCTGCCGCCGGGCGGTGCGGATCCGTTTCGCTTTGCGCGGCCGGAGAGCCTTTCGGCATTGCTGCGCAGTACGGGCTTTCGTGCCGTTGCAGAAGAAACAAAGACAGTGCCCTGGACGTGGCCGGGTACGCCGGAAGAGGTGTGGGAGCAGGCGCAGGCGGTAGCTGTACCATTCCGGCCGATGCTGGATCGTGTACCTAAGGACATGTGGCCGCGGATTCATAGGGAAGTGCTGGCCGCGATCGGGGCGCACGTGCGAGGGACGAATATCGAGTTCGGCGCATCGGTGGTGCTGGCATCTGGCAGCAAGTAGATAAGGAAGCGAGCCAAACGCGCGTTTATCAGATCACCGTCGGGACTTCAATCAACATCCAGCACCGTGCGGCGAGCGGTATTGGCAAGTTTGTCGAGAAGATGAAGAAATGAGTACTGAGAACTGAGAACCGCCTATCCTGATCGGCGTCATTTCCGATACTCACGGGCTGCTGCGTCCAGAGGCAATCGAAGCTCTGCGCGGGTCCGAACACATCATTCACGCCGGGGATGTCGGCTCGCCCGAGATTCTCGAGAAGCTTTCCACAATTGCTCCCGTCACTGCCGTGCGCGGCAACATCGACAAGGGAGCGTGGGCACGGAAATTGCCTGAGAACGAAGTTCTCGCAGTCGCCGGCATCTTCATCTACGTGCTGCACGATCTGGCGCAGTTGGATCTCAGGCCGAACGCCGCCGGATTCGCGGTCGTGGTCAGCGGCCACAGTCACGTTCCCAAACAGGAGACGCGCGACGGAGTCCTTTACTTCAATCCCGGCAGCGCGGGGCCGCGACGGTTCAAACTGCCAATAAGCGTCGGCAAGTTAATCCTGGAGGACGGCGGGGCGCGGGGTGAGCTCGTGACTTTGCAGGCCATCGACCGCTAACCCCGCAAACAATCACGGTCCCATTGCTACAATCGCAAAACGAACGCCAATACAATGTCCATCGAGTTCCACATCGAGGCTCGCGGAGGCACCGCTCGTGCCGGGCGGTTGCTCACGCCCCACGGGAAAGTCGAAACCCCAGTGTTCATGCCTGTGGGCACTGCCGCAACCGTCAAAGCCGTGCCGCAGGATGTCCTAGAAGATCTCGGGGTTCAGATTCTTCTGGGCAATACCTATCACCTCTACTTGCGTCCGGGAGTGGAAACCGTGCGCCAATTCGGAGGCCTGCATGGTTTCATGGCTTGGCCGCGGGCCATCTTAACTGATTCGGGCGGCTTCCAGGTTTTCAGCCTGAATGAGTTGCGCAAAGTGACTGAGGAGGGCGTTGCCTTTCGCTCCCATCTTGACGGTTCATCGCATTTCTTCAGCCCAGAGAGCGCCATGGCCGCGCAGATCGGGTTGGGCGCCGACATCATTATGGCTTTCGATGAGTGCACAGAGTACCCCGCCGACCGCGCCCGCACCCAGGCTTCGATGGAATTGACTTTGCGCTGGGCAGTGCGCAGCAAGAAGTATTTTGAGGAACATAAGCATGAAGTGCCGTGGAAGGCAGTGGTCAGTGGCCAGTGGTCAGCTACCAGTCACGGCAGCTCTCAGTTCTCAGCTCTCAGTTCTCAGCAACCCAGGATTCCTCCCTTGGCTCGGAGCGACAAGGAGAATGAAGCTGGGAACGACACGAAACAGAACACTGACCACTGGCCACTGACCACTGGCCACTGCTCCACACAAACGCTCTTCGGCATCGTTCAGGGCGGCATGGATCTGGCGCTCAGAAAGGAGTCCGCCGAGCGCACCATCGAGATCGGCTTTCCCGGCTACGCCATCGGTGGTCTAAGCGTCGGCGAGCCTCGGGAGCGCACCCGCGAGGTGGTCGAAGCCACGCTCGAGCATCTTCCCGCCGATAAGCCGCGCTATTTGATGGGAGTGGGCACGCCGGAGGAGATTGCCGAGTACTCCAAGCTGGGAGTAGATATGATGGATTGCGTCCTGCCTACACGGGCGGCGCGTCATGGCCTGCTGTTCACTTCGGAGGGAAAAATTTCCATCAAGCAGGCGCGCTATGCCCAGGACGCCGGTGCGCTCGACCCAAATTGCCGCTGTCGCGTGTGCCAGCGCTATTCCCGGGCATATTTGCGGCACCTTTATGCTTCTAATGAAGTGCTGGCTCAGGTCTTAAATACCCAGCATAACCTGAGTTTCTACCTTGACACTATGCGGCGGGTGCGTCATTCTATTCCACTTGGGGAAGAGTGACGTTTTTTCTAGCTTCTGGTCTCGACCCGAAACCGTGACCTTCCCGGAAAGACCTCCCCGGATTCAAGCCTGAGGTTGATGATCCGGCCGGAATCGAGCAGTACCCCGTCATGAAATGACAGGCCCGCGGAGCGAGTAGGCGTGGGCGGCGGTTCGCGGACGATCGGTCCGGAAGTGCGTGAGCAACGAAGTCATCTGGTGAATTATTTTGGCAAATATGCAGCTTTTCTTAGCGATGCAGGCGGGCGGTGGCGGAATGGGCTGGTTGAGCATCGCCCCGCTTATTTTCATTTTTGCGATCTTTTATTTTTTGCTGATCCTTCCCCAGCAGCGCCGCCAAAAAAAGTGGACGGCCATGCTGGATGCGCTCAAAACTGGCGACAAAGTCGTTACCAGCGGAGGCTTGCGGGGAACGATCATGGCGCTCAAGGATGATTCCGTCCATCTGCGCGTTCCCCCCAATAACATCCTGCTGGAAGTGACCAAGGCCTCCGTGACCCAGGTCACTACCACCGAGGAAGAAGTTAAGACGAAATAATTGCGGCATAACCTAACATTTGGATTTTGTCTTCGTCATGAATAAGAATCTGCTTTGGAAGTGGCTACTCATCGTCGGGGTCCTGCTCGTCTTTTTGTTCGGGATCTTCGGCGTTCCTCAGAGCTTTTCGGGCCAGGGCCTGCTCGCCTCCATGACCAACCGCATTCATCTTGGCCTGGATCTGCGCGGCGGAACGCACTTGATCCTGCAGGTGCAGGTGAACGACGCCATTAACGTCGATTCTGACAATGCGGTCGAAATCCTCAAAGAGCAGCTGAATAAGAAAAAGATTGCTTTCGCGGACATCTCCAAGCCCGATCCGCAGAACAATCCTGACCGCGTCGTCCTCAAGGGCGTTCCGGCGGAGTCGCGGAAGGATCTGCTGGATATCGCGAACGAGCGCCTCCCTGAGTACAACCTTACTTCCGGGGCGGACAACACCTTTGTGTTGTCGATGAAGCCGCAGATGCTCAGCGAGCTGAAAGATAAGGCCGTGACCCAGGCGATCGAGACCATCCGCAATCGCATTGACTCTCTGGGCGTGAGCGAGCCGACCATTCAGGAACATGGCCTCGGCCAATACCAGATTCTGGTGCAGTTGCCCGGCGTTGATGACCCAGCCCGGGTGAAGGACATCATGCAGTCCACCGCCATGCTTGAAATCAAGCAGGTTTTAGGTGGGCCTTATCCGAGCGAAGACGCCGCCCGGCAGGATAAGGGCGGGGTCTTGCCGGCGGATGCGATTCTGCTGCCTGGGCATGGCGCTCCGGGAGCAGCCCCGGGCGAAGAAGCTTGGTATCTGGTGTCGCGCGTTTCCGCTGTCCGAGGGAAGGATCTACGCGATGCGCAGCCCAACACCGATCAGAACGGCCTGCCCAGCGTGCATTTCCAGCTAACCGGCGAGGGCGGTCAGCGCTTCTATAACTTCACCTCCGCTCACGTAGGCGAGAGGCTTGGCGTGATTCTCGATAACCGGGTGCAGGAAGTTGCCAACATTAAAGAGGCGATCCGCGACACCGGCGAAATCAGCGGTGGCAGCATGAGCCAGCAACAGGCCAAGGATCTCTCGATGATCCTGCGCTCCGGCGCCCTGCCCGCAGGTATTAAGTATCTGGAGGAGCGCACGGTCGGACCGTCGCTGGGCACCGATTCAATCCGCGCCGGGGTTCGTGCCGCGGTTGTGGGCATGCTCGCGGTGCTCATCTTCATGCTCATCTACTACCGCGCGGCGGGCATTAATGCCGACGTCGCGCTCTTGCTGAATCTTATCATCCTGCTCGGATTCATGGGCTATTTCGAAGCTGTGTTGACGCTGCCCGGAATCGCTGGAGTGATTCTCACTGTCGGTATGGGCGTGGACTCCAATGTGCTGATTTTCGAGCGTATTCGGGAAGAACTGCGCAACGGCAAGACGCCGCCATCTGCGGTGGATCAGGGTTTCAGCCATGCCTGGATCACCATCGTGGATACCCACGTCACCACCATCGTCTCGGCGGCAATCCTCTTCCTGTTCGGAACCGGACCGGTGAAGGGATTTGCCGTGACGCTGACGTTCGGTCTGCTGGCGAACTTGTTCACCGCCGTGTTCGTTTCGCGCGTGATCTTTGACTGGATCCTGAGCCGCAAACAGCGCGGCGACGCATTGAGCATTTAAGGAATTGAGCCATTGAGCGATTGAGTGATCGGGCGATTGAAACCGGGAAGATTTGACGGCCAGGTTTTCAAATCGCCAAATCACCCAATCGCTCAATCGCCAAATGATTCTTAGGGGGCTAGGTGGAGTTCTTTCGCAATACCAACATCGATTTTCTGGGCAAGAAGTGGTATTTTCTGGCCTTCTCGCTCGTCTTCAGCGTGGCTGGCATATGCTCCATGCTGTTCTGGCATGGCATCCCGTACGGCGTGGACTTCCGCGGCGGAACCCTGGTGTACGTGAAGTTTTCGCACACGCCCAATGACAACGCATTACGCGCCGCCATGGATCGGGCCGGTCTGCACAACGCCAAGATTCAGCGCTACGACCAGCCTTCCAACAACGAAGTGCTGATCGACTTGGACGTCCAGGAAACCAGCGAGAAGGCACTGGACGAAGGCAAGACCCGGATCATCAACACGCTTGAGACCGCCGCTCCCGCCGGCAAACTGGACCTGAATAATTCCAGTTCTCTGGCCATCAAGAATTATTTGATGGACAAAGATCCCTTGCACCTGGGGTCCGATGCGGATCAAAAATATACCCAGCAAGCCCAGGCGATCGTGGATGCCCGCGACAAGGGACAGGGCGGCGTTCTGAGTTCGTTCGGCCAACTCAAGGGCGGAGTCGATCCTGCGGTAGCGGCCTCTTTGCCCGACGGCTTTTACCTCTCGGATTTCAGCGTGCGCAATGTCGAGATCGTGGGGCCGCAGGTGGGTGCTCAATTGCGCCGGCAGGCTCTGCTGGCCACGGCTTATTCTCTGGCCGGAATGCTGATTTACCTGGGATTCCGCTTCGAGTGGATCTACGGCGTCGCCGCCGTGGTCACTGTGTTTCACGACACTCTCATCACCGTGGGCGCATTCTCGCTGCTCAACAAAGACATTTCGCTCACCGTCATCGCCGCCATCCTGACCTTGATTGGTTACTCTAATAACGACACGATCGTGGTATTTGATCGCATCCGGGAAAACATTAAACTCATGCGGCGCGAGAAACTGTCGGAGATCGTTAACCGGAGCATCAACCAAACTTTAAGCAGAACCATCTTGACAGCCGGCCTAACCTTCCTTACCGTACTCGCACTCTATTTATTCGGCGGCGAGGTGCTTCGCGGGTTCAGCCTTGCCCTGGTAATCGGCATTTTGATAGGAACGTATTCGTCGATCGCAATTGCCGCACCGATCTTAGTGGCTTATCAGGATTGGCGGATCAGCAAGGGCAAGCGCCCGGCTGCAATGCCTGTCCGGGCCAAGTAATCGTCCGGATAGCATTGCCGGTGATTTTGTGATACGCCTTTGTTGCGCGAGTTTTATTGCGGGAAGGGCTTAATTCGGCCTGGATCCGCAGCGAAGTCGATTTCGGGAGCAAAGCGGAGTCATTCGGTGTCTAAGTTTACGTGGGCTCTAAGCAGGGAGAGACAATCATGTTTGAAGATAGCCTTCTGGAATCTGGTGGCAGGCTGAAGACGAAGCGGGGACGAACCACGACATTCGCGATCATTCTTGAGATAGGTTTGATCGGCCTCATGGTTCTGATGCCCCTGATCTTCACCGAAGCCCTACCCAAGCAACAATTGATGACGTTCCTGGTGGCGCCGCCTCCACCCCCTCCACCACCGCCTCCGGCCGCCGCTCCGGTCAAGATCGTCAAGCAGATTCAGACCGATATCGTTAACGGGGCCCTGCGCACCCCCACCAAGATCCCCCAAAAGATTCAGATGATCAAGGAAGACGAGGCCCCGCCTGCAATGGCATCCGCTGGCGTGGTCGGTGGCGTGCCGGGAGGCATTCCTGGCGGACAGATGGGCGGCGTGATCGGCGGAATTATCAGTTCCACTCCCGTGGCCGTGCCCAAGGTCGCTACTCCTCAACGCGTCCGTGTTTCGATGGGCGTTACGTCGGGCCTTTTAATCCGCAAAGTCAATCCTACCTATCCGCCTTTGGCGCGGCAGGCCCGCATTTCGGGAACAGTTATTCTGAGAGCGGTGATCAGCAAGGATGGTTCCATCGAAAACCTCTCCCTGGTGAGCGGGCATCCAATGCTGGCCCCGGCGGCGATTGACGCCGTGAAGCAGTGGAAGTATAAACCGTATCTGCTCAATGGCGAGCCGGTTGAAGTGGATACCGAGGTCCAGGTCAACTTCACTCTGGCCGGAGGTTAGTCCCGGCCCGCATGAAGCGGTTGCATTAGCGATTGTAAAGAAAAGCGGCCCTCCCCTTCCCACCTTAAAACCGTGGCCGGGAGAGACCTTCTACCCGGCGCTACAGCAAGCGCAGTGGCATCCAAAGAAGGGTTATTCAGGGCCGAAGGCGGATCCTTCAGGAACCGCGCAGCAACTTTGTTTCGCCAGATTTTGACAGTTGTCTTCGATTTCGCATCAAAGTCTAAGAAGTTCCGAGGAGGGAAAAGCAACTCATGTTAGCTAACGTGGCAGTAGCAGCTCTCAATCATGTTCCCCGGGTAGCCGCCTGGATTGTGCAGGAGGGTGGCGCAGTGGGTTGGGATCCGATCTCGCTCTGGCACCAAATGGGTATCATCGCGAAGATCGTGGTCGTTATCCTGTTCATCATGTCGGGCTGGTCGATTGGCGTCATGATTGACCGCGCCATGGCATATAACGCGGCCCGCAAGCAGTCTCGCGCCTTCGCTCCCGCGGTTGCCGGAGCTCTGCGCGATGGCCGCATCGATGAGGCCATCAAAGTCGCCGAGCGCAACAAGAAGAGCCATCTGGCCAAGGTCGTTACCGCCGGCTTGATGGAATTCAAGGCTCACCAGGACAGCCCCGGAGCCATCCCTGGCGAGACCATTGAAGCCTCCAAGCGCGCTTTGGAGCGCACCGAAGCCATCGTCCACGCCGAACTCAAGCGTGGTCTGGGCGGTCTGGCCACCATCGGTTCGACAGCCCCCTTCGTGGGATTGTTCGGCACCGTGATGGGCATTCTGAATGCCTTCAAGGGTATTTCCGAGCAGAAGGCTACCGGTTTGGGCGCAGTCGCAGGCGGCATTTCGGAAGCGCTGGTGACCACCGCCTTCGGGCTGCTGGTGGCCATCCCTGCCGTCATGATGTTCAACTACCTCACCGGCCGCGTCGAAGCGTTCGATGTGGAGATGGACAATTCGTCGAGCGAACTGATCGACTACTTCCTGAAGCGGCGGGACGTTCGCCGTTCCTAGGGCTCTCGGAGTCTCGGGGACGAAGCCGCAATGAGTTGCTGTCCGACGCTGGGAATCGTTCCCAGCGTCGGCCTTCCCAACCCAGGCGGAATTCGATTCGGTCCTGGCTCCGGCTGACGGGTTTCACTGGCAACTGGCCACCGGCAACTGGCCGCTGCCGTTAGGAGAATCACGCTATGTCACTGGCAAAACGAAACGAAGGCGCCAAAGTCAACTCCGATATCAACGTAACTCCCATGGTTGATGTGATGTTGGTGCTGCTGATTATCTTTATGGTCATCACCCCCATGCTGCAGAAAGGTATCAGCGTGGATATGGCCAAAGTAAATAATCCCACGCCGATGGCTGATGCGGATAAGGAAGATGCTCTCCTGGTATCCATCATGCGCGACGGGACAGTCTACTTCGGCGCCGATAAGGTTCCGGTGGACAGCTTGACCGGCAAGGTGAAAGATCGCCTCGCCAACCGCACTGACAAGCGCGTCTACGTGAAGGCGGATGCCCGCGCCCACTTCGGCAATGTGGTCCAGGTAGTGGACGGCGTGCGCGCCGCAGGTGTGGATGATCTCGGTCTGCTGACCGATCAGAGGAAGAGTACTCCAAACGCTCCGCCCGCCGCTCCGGCGCCTGGGCAATGAAGTGAGTGAAGCGAAGTGTGTGAAGTAAGAGGAGATCGATTATGAGTATGGCAATGGGAAGCGGCGGAGGCCAAAGCGCGAATATTAACGTCACTCCGCTCATTGACGTGCTACTGGTGCTGCTCATCATTTTCATGGTGATCACGCCACTGACGCCGAAAGGGCTGGATGCGCTGGTTCCTCAGCCGCCTCCGCCTAACGCACCCAAGAACAATACGCCCGACCGCACCATCGTCGTCCAACTGATCGATCGCGGCGCTGGACAGGATCCCGGTTTAAAAATCAATCAGGAAGATGCCACCTGGGACAATCTGCAAGGCCGTCTGGCTGATATCTACAAAACCCGCGCCGAGAAGGTAATGTTCGTGAAGGGCGATGACGCCATCCCCTTCGCCGATGTCGCCAACGTGATTGACATTGCACATGCTGCGGGAGTAGATAAGGTCGGTCTGATTACGGCGAAAATCGAAGCGGGCGGCTAAGCCGCTCGTCCACGTTTCACGCAAGAGCCCGGAAGAAGGCCGCGCATCGCATTCAGCACGCGCTCGGGAAGCCATTCAATCCCGTGCGCGTGTGCTAACGTTCGGTCAGCGCTTGTCAATTTGGTGTCTCTGGGCCTAGGATGCTGTGGCAAGGGAGACTTATACCGCAATGAATAAATCTATTCGACTGTTCACGCTGGCGGCCGCTATGCTGGCAATCTTATCCTCCGTGGGCTGCAGCAAACTGCGCGCCCGCGACCAGCTCAACAAGGGCGTCACCGCCTACAAAAACGCCAAGTACGAAGAGGCCATTGACCACTTCCAGCAGTCCGTTGCCCTCGATCCAACCCTGATTAACGCCAAAATGTATTTGGCCACCGCCTTCGCGCAGCAATACATTCCCGGCGCCGACACTCCCGATAACAACAAAATGGCGGAACAGGCCATCGAGCAATACCAGCACGTGCTCGACATGAACCCGGCGCGTGATCAGAAAGTGAATTCCGCCAAGGGCATCGCTTACCTGTATCTGAATATGAAGAAGTTCGACGACGCCAAAAAATATTACCGCATGGCCGCCGACATCGACCCCAACGACCCCGAACCCTATTACTCCGTCGGCGTCATCGACTGGACCGCCTGCTATCAGCCCCGCATGGAAGAGCGCGCCAAACTCGGCCTGAAGCCGGACGAGGAGTTGAATCCCAAGAACAAAGACCAGAAAAAAGTTTGCGCCGAATTGAAAGTCAAGAATGCGCCGTTAATTCAGGAAGGCATCGACAGCCTGAATAAAGCCATCCAGCTTCGCCCCGATTACGACGACGCCATGGCCTATCTGAATCTGATGTATCGCGAAAAAGCCGACGTCGAATGCGACGACCTCGCCGCCCGCCAGGAAGACCTCAAAACCGCCGACCAATGGGTCGACAAAACCCTCAGCACCAAGAAAGCCAAAGCCGAAAAGCAGCCCGGCCAGCAAGGCATCACCATGGATCAGCCGAAATAAGATCAACGGCCAGCCCGGAATAACGTCGGCGTTACCCGTAACTCGGGGGAAATCGCCAAATTGTGGGACGGCTCACTCCAAACATCTACGTCTTCATCCATTTTGAGTTGAGCGGCATCGCTAATGTCGCTCTCTCGGCCATGACTTCGATTGTCCCCCTCTAGTTCGTAGCCCGTGAATGGCTTTTTCTGGCCTCTCAGCAAACAAGAGATTACACTTTAGGGCATGACTTTCGGCCTGCTCGCTACGCGCTAAGCTCGCAAGGCTCGATTACGACAAGAAGACCAAATGTCGGAAAGGAGAAATGTATGCAAAACAAGAACGACAATCGCGTACTTGGCCGCAGAAATGCCCGTCATCTCAGCGCCGAGGAATTACAGAAGATACTGGGGCAAGGGAATCAAGTGACCCTTCACATGACCAGCCCTCTCTACCCTGACGAGTAACCATCACAGCGGTCCACTAATCTGGCATGGTGGTGGACCGCTGTTCCCAACCCTAATCCTGACCTGACAACCCCTTGAAATCCACGGTGCGGGACCCGCCGTTCCAAACTCGCTGGGGGAAGAAAACAATGAAAATCATAATTCTTGCGCACCAGACCGACAACCACACTGCCCCGATCAAGTGGGCTTTAGAACGAGCTGGGTATCAGGTAGTCTGCTGGCCGGGCGTTTCCTGGACCGAGGAGCAGCAAGCCTCCATGCTGCTTGACGAGGAACCCAAGGTCGCTCTGGGGTCCGATGTCGTCGAACCCGGAGACGTGATCTGGATCCGCAGGCTTGAGCAACCTGTGGGCAATCCGAAGGTCGACGAGGCTGACAAAAAATTTGCCGAAGTGGAATACCGTTCCTTTCATCACGCCGTTGCTTATGTTCTTGAAACCCTGCCGGTCTGGGTCATCAACAGGTTTTCGGCATCGCGGTTCATCAACAACAAATCGGTTCAATTGCAGTTTGCCCGGAACTCCGGGCTGAGAGTCCCCAAGGCGCTGATGTCAAATTCTCCCAAAGGCGTAAAGGATTTCCTCGACCATAACCGGAATCGGACCATCTGCAAATCTTTCACGTCACATCTATGGCAACCGCAGAGCGAGGATGGCGTGTCGGTTACCGAAACTTTCGAGCTGACTCGCGATCAGTTGCCGGCCGATGAAGTGCTCACCTATGCTCCCGGCATTTACCAGGACATGGTGGTCAAACAGTTTGACATCCGTACCGTCCTCATGGGAGAGAGGGTTTATTCTTATGCGCTGCATAATCCGCTGAAAGCGCTCGACTGGCGCCCAGACGCCGGAATGGGAAACATCGAGGTGGAAATCGTCCCCACCCCATCCGATGTCGAACTTGGAATCGTGGCCTTTGCCAAAAAATCCGGCCTCTGCTTCGGTTCCATCGATTTCGCCGTGGACCTGCATGGAAACTGGTGGTTCCTCGAGATCAACGAGCGAGGACAATTCCTGTGGCTGGACCAGTTCAATCCTAAAATCAAAATGCAGGAAAAGTTTTGCGCATTTATCACTGCTCCGGAGGGTTCCACTCAGCCCTTAGAAGAACGCGAAGGATTGTTCCCCTCGTTTGGCGAATACATGAAGATCTACGAAGAGCAGCAGCCTAAACCGGAAGCTTCGAACATCGCAGCGGCGGCGGCCAGCTCGCCGTATATGTCGCAGGAACCGTGAAAGGCTGGCCCATGCGCCATCACGACCGAGGCTGCCCCATCCCGCCGCGATTTCCGGCGGATGGGACACGATTGTGTATGGGACAGGTGAAGCTGGGAACTATAGGTCTTCGACTTTAATTTGACGGACTGTGACATCCAACCTTGCCATCCACAGCCCCAACCGCCGATCATGCTAGCGGGCCCAGTGCGGACTAAGATTTCGCAGCCAGGCCCACGCAAGCTAGCTCCTTTATCGGACGTAATTTGCGGTGGATTTTTGCTAGAACGTGAAATTCAGATAAAGAACGCGATATTCAGATAAAGAAGGAGCAGGAGTCGCCGCGCAATACCAGGCTAACCCTCTGATTGCAAAACGCCGAGAGAGATAGGGGTATCAGATCACCAAGACAGATTTCCCCAACATGGCCGAAGGCAATAGGTAAGGCCCTGGCGGCGAGTGTGCGGAATCAAATGATATTATGCTGGAATCGCCCCCAATTAAGCGGGCATTCCGCATGGCCATAAATACAGCTGCGTTGGAGGCATCCCCGCGTAACGGTGCTGCCACTACCGGATCGCCAAGTAATGACCGCTGGACCGGATGCGTGTCCGTGATCGTGCCCGTCTACAACGAAGCCGCGCACGTCGACGAGTTGCTGCAGGCCATTCATGCCTCGCCGGTGAAAAAAGAGGTCATCATCGTGGATGATGGTTCCACTGACGGCACCCGCGAGAAGCTCCAGGCCATGCCGCTGGCCGAGGATGTGACTGTAGTCTTCCACGAGAAGAATTGCGGCAAAGGTGCGGCCATTCGCACCGCTCTCCAATACGCCCGTGGCGAATACGTCCTGATTCAGGATTCAGATCTGGAGTATGATCCGCAGGACTACCCGGCACTCTTGCGGCCTTTGGAACAGGGCGAAGCGAACGTTGTCTACGGCGTGCGTCCGGACCGGCCGGAACGCGGGCTCCGATTTTTCCTGGGCGCGAAGCTTTTGACTCATCTCGCCAATCTGCTCTATGGAGCGGGCATCCACGACGAGGCGACCTGTTACAAAGTTTTCCGTCGATCGTTGATCGCGCAGATTAGTCTGGAGTGCCGCCGTTTCGAGTTCTGTCCCGAGGTGACGGCAAAGCTCAGCCGCATGGGCGAGAAGATCGCAGAGGTTCCCATCAGTTACGCGCCGCGCTCGGCGGGCGAAGGCAAAAAGATTCGCCACTCGGATGGCTGGCTCGCTATTTGGACGCTGCTTCGTTACCGCTTCAGCCCCAGTTCTCGATGGACGAAGGGAAGTGAACATCAACCCCCGTTTCCAGTGAGTTTCTCTCGGCTGCCGGAAGAGTAACGCCGCCTGCCGCCGCGGCTTCGCGCCTCCTGATACACTTCCGCTCGATGGACAAAACGTCGCTGCCGCCGATTCCCCGGTCTGTGTTCTGGCTCGTCCTGTGGTCGTTTGTGCTGCAGGTCGCGATGATCGGCGTGTTCCGCCAATATCGCACGCGGCCAATAGAAGATCACTTCGCATTTGGCTGGGAAATGGGACGCGTCGCCCGCTCCATCGCTCTGGGACAAGGCTTCAGCAATCCATATGGAGGCAATACTGGCGCGACGGCTTGGGAACCGCCGCTTTATCCGTATCTGATGGCCGGAGTTTTCAAGATCTTTGGCATTTACACTTATGCCTCCGCCTGGGTTCTGCTCACCATCAACAGCCTCTTCACGGCGCTTACCACCATTCCAATTTTTCTGATCGCCAGCAAAACGTTTGGCGCCCGCGTGGCGCGCTGGTCGGCATGGGGATGGGCGCTGAACCCTTACATTTGGTACTGGTCGGTTCACTGGATCTGGGACACCACCTTTACTCCGCTGGTTTTGAGTCTCATTTTTCTGGTGGCGCTGGAACTGCAAGAGTGGCGCGGCTTACGGGGCTGGATGATTTTTGCGGGCTTGTGGGGCGTGGGTGCGTTAGCGAATCCATCGATGCTCGCCTTTTTGCCGTTCTGCGGGCTTTGGATATGGCGGCAAAGATTCAAGAACGGGTTGCCTTCATTAGCTGGCGTCGTGCTTTCGTCGGCGGTTTTCTTTCTTGTGCTCTCGCCCTGGCTGGTGCGGAACTATGAAGTGTTCGGACGATTCGTTTTTCTGCGCGACGATTTCGGCCTTCAGTTCCGCTTGGGTAATTGGAAAGGCGCTGAGGGAATGCTGATGGCTTATCTGCAGCCCAATCTTAACAAACTTGAATTTGAAAAATTCCAACGAATGGGCGAACTGGCCTACGCGGCGGAGTGCAAGCGTTTGGCATTCGGCTGGGTTCGCGAAAATCCTGGGCGCTTCGCAGTGGTCAGCCTGAAGAGATTTTTTTACTACTGGAATGGCGTGCCCAAAGAGAGCGACAGCCGCGCTCCCTGGGACTTTCGCAATTCGCTTTTTCTGGCAACGTCGGTGCTGGCGATCTGGGGAGCGGGAAGAGCTTTGCGGCAGAAGGTGTGTGGGGCTTGGCTTTTCGCAGGACTGATCCTGACGTACCCCACAACTTATTATTTTGTGTTTCCGCATGCTCGGTATCGTCACCCCATCGAACCCGAGTTGATCATCCTGGCAATATTCCTGCTGCTGCAGACTGGGAAGCAGTCGCAACGTCCAACGGTTTCTTGAAGGTGACCCAAGTCACACTTATTTGTGACAGGATCAAGGGTGAAAGCGAAGACTGCGCTACAAGCGAAGAATCTCCGGTAAAATCGGGACTTTGTCGCACGGTTGCCAAAGCGGACAGATGTTCAAGAAAATTCTCATCGCCAATCGGGGAGAGATTGCGGTACGCGTGTTGCGCGCGTGCCACGAAATGGGGATTGCCGCCGTGGTGGTCTACTCTGACGTAGACCGCGCTGCATTGCATGTACGCAAAGCCGACGAAGCTTATCCGATTGGAGCTGCCGCGGCCTCCGAATCGTATCTCAACATAGCCAAAATTCTAGAGGTCGCGCGGCGGTCGGGCGCGGATGCTATCCATCCTGGGTACGGATTCCTCTCCGAAAATGCGAAGTTTGCGCAGGCGTGCGCCGATGCGGGAGTGAAATTCATCGGGCCGACGGCCGCCGCCATGGAAGCGATGGGATCGAAGACGCGCGCGCGGCAAGCCATGGAGAAGGCGGGCGTTCCATTCGTGCCAGGCACTTCGCACGGCGTGGAGTCGTTCGAGGAGGCGGAGCAGGTGGCTGCGAGAATCGGTTATCCCGTGATGTTAAAGGCGGCCGCCGGCGGTGGCGGCAAGGGCATGCGGTTGGTGCACGCTCCCGAGCAACTTAGGTCGTCTCTGGACGCGGCCCGCAGTGAGGCGGAACGTTCCTTCGGTGACAGCGAAGTTTACATCGAGAAGGCCATAGTTAATCCGCGACACATTGAAATGCAGGTGCTGGCTGACGAACACGGCAATACGGTCTATCTGGGCGAACGCGAATGCTCGTTGCAGCGCCGCCATCAAAAAGTTTTGGAGGAAGCGCCTTCGCCGATCGTCGACCCTGAGATGCGGCGCAGGATGGGCCAAGTGGCGGTGCGCGTCGCGCAGGCCGCGGCCTATACGAATGCGGGCACAGTCGAATTCCTGGTCGATCAGCAGAAGACTTTTTATTTCCTCGAGATGAACACGCGTTTGCAAGTGGAGCACCCGGTAACAGAATTAGTTACCGGGCTGGATCTGGTTCATTTGCAGATTCGTATCGCGGCCGGGGAGAAGCTGCCGTTCACGCAAGACCACGTGTGCATCCGCGGTCATGCCATCGAGTGCCGCATTTATGCGGAGGACCCCGACAACAATTATTTTCCCAGCCCCGGCAAGATCACGTTGCTGCTGGCGCCATCGGGCCCGGGCATCCGTCGCGATAGTGGAATGTATGAAGGATGGAATGTTCCGATTGATTACGATCCGCTGCTGGCCAAGCTGATTGGATACGGCACCGACCGCGATCAGGCCATATCACGGCTCACGCGGGCTCTCAGCGAATATTTTGTGGGCGGGATCAAGACGAACATTTCGTTGTTTCGGCGCATCTTGCGGGATCAGGATTTCAGGGCTGCCAAACTTGATACAGGATTTCTCGATCGGATGTTGAAGCGGACCGAGGTCAAGCCGGTTGACTCAAGAGCTGCGGAAGTGGCTGCCATTGCCGCGGGCATGTTCGCTGCGCTCGGCTCAACTGCGGCCGCCGCTGGCGAGCGCGCAGTCGACAGCGGTTCGCCTGCAGCCGACTACGCAGTTTCAAAGTGGAAGAATGCTGGTCGTGGCGAAACTTTGCGTTAATGCCGCGTGATCTGTGATGACCGGCCACTGATCACTGGCGACTGATTCTCATGCTCTACGACGTAACCATCGACGGCCAGAAATACCGGCTTGAGCTTAACCGCGTCGAGGGGCGCTGGTCCTGCCGTCTGGATGGGCGCGAATTGCAAGTTGATGCCGTTCTCGCGCGCCCCGATGTTCTATCGCTTCGGATCGGGAACATGGCTTATGAAATCAAGTCGGAGCGGGTGGCGAACGATTTGCATTTGTGGGTGGGCAGCACGAGGTTCGCTGCGGAAGTGCGCGATCCGCGCTCTCTGCGTGGCCGCACGCGGGCCGGAGACGATCAGGGCCCGAAGAAGATTGTCGCGCCGATGCCGGGTAAGGTCGTACGCTTGCTGGTGAGCGAAGGGCACGAGGTGGAATCTGGCGCTGGCGTTGCTGTGGTGGAAGCGATGAAGATGCAGAACGAGATTAAATCGCCTAAGAAAGGGATGGTTCGGAAGATTCTGGTGAGCGAGGGTACGGCGGTGAATGCGGGCGACGTCCTGGCAATCGTAGAGTGATTGTATTAAATTGCTGCCCTACTTGATCAGGCCGTTGCTATCCAGAATTTTCTTAGCGTAGTAGTTGTCGACTTTGGCGGAATCGCGCAACACCTCGTAGTAAGCGGCTTTCAGCAACTGTTCCCGCCGGTCATGCAGTTGCGAGCGAATGGCTTGCTGGACGCGGGGATCGGATAAATCGCGCTGTCCCGCGGGCTCTTTCGAAACCATTTTCACGATGCGGAATCCCGCCTGCTTGCTTACCGGATCAACCAGCGTGATGATCGTGCTGTACTGCCCGGGCTTGAGCTTCATCACCGCCTCGCGCGTGCCCGGATCGATGTTGCGCAGAGACGATTCAGGAACTGTTCCCAGGTCGCCGCCGTTGCCGGAAGTGTCGGGGTCCTCCGAAAAAGTCATGGCGAGTGTAGCGAAGTCGTCGCCGCTGTCCAATCGGTTGGCAATCATCTGAATCTTCTTGCGGGCGTCGGCTTCGTTTTGCGCCTTGTTGTTCTGGTTGTGTACTTGAGGGTTCGGTGTGGGTGTGACGATGATCTGCGCCAGGTGGTATTGCGGCTCGATGAGATTGAATTCGGACTTGTGCGCCCCGAAATAGTCGTTGATGTCCTGATCGGTTACGTTGATCTTGGAGGACACTTCCTTATTCATCACCTTGTCGACGGTGATGGAACGGCGGATGTCGCGTTTGAAGTCTTCGAGGGTGATCTTTTTTTCTTTTAGCCGCTGATCGAACTCCTCCTGCGTATAAGGAGACTTGATCTCATTCAGCTTGCGATCGACTTCTTCTTCGGTGGCCAGAAGCCCCAGCTTTTCCGCGCGGTGCATCACCATCTCGTCATCAATGAGCTGCCGCAGAATGTTCAGGCGAAGAATAGTAGCTTGTTCCCCGGCGGGCGCCTGCTGAGCGCTAGCCACCTGATTGTCGTAGTACTTATCGACATCCGAGCGGAAGATTTTGCGGCCATCGACCGTGGCCATCACGTCTCCGCTAACTTGCGATTTGCAGCCCAGCATGGTGGCGAGCAGAAGGGCGGCAGCAAGCGGCGCTGCGAGCCGGGCAAAATTCGAATTTCTTTTCAAAAGAGTTTCTCTCCTAAATTATCAGTTTGCGCAGCGGCCCAACCTCTCTGATGCCAGCGAATCACCTTGCGGCCGGCGCCGGCGTGGCCGCGTGATTTGGTACAGGCAGGTTAGCATCCTTGAGGGCACGGTCCAGAGCGGCACGCAGTTCGCCTGGAGGCACGGCGCCGTCGATCTTTTCGCCATTGACGAATAGCGTAGGCGTCGCATCCACCCCGACCGCATCCGCTGTTTTCATGGAAGCTTTCACCGCACTCTCATCCTGCGCCTTGACGCAGGACTGCAACTTCACGACGTCAAGATTGTGTTTCTGGCCTTGCAGCAAAGTAAGCCGGTCGATCGCATCCAGCCGCGCCGCAGGTGTTTTTTCGTTGCTCACCTCGTGCTGGTTGGCGTGAATGTAATCCGCAAAATCCCAATAGGCATCGTTGTTCTGCGCGGCCAGACAGTTCGCATCCACGGCCGCGTGCATTGCCCAGGGATGCATCTCCATTGGGTAATCCTTGTAAATAAAAGTGACCCGGTCGCCGTACTCCTTAAGAATTTCCGGGAACAGTTCCTGATGCATGCGCGCGCAGAACGGGCACTCGAAGTCGTCGAAGCTGACCACTACCACCTTGGATGCTTTCGCTCCCCGCGTGGGTCGCCCGTTGGTATCGATCTTGCTCATCGTGTCGGCATACGGATCCTTGTTCAGATCGAACTTGTTCACACGAATCAAGGAGGAATGATCTTTGGAAAGCAGGAAGTTCAGATCCTGCTTTCTTTCGCCGTTGTCGATGGTGACCACTAATGAGTCGAAATTAGGAAAATCCGGGCTCGGTGATGCGGTCCCCACCAGCACTTTAAGCTCGGCCGGGACTTTGTAATATGCACGCACCTGACGCTCGATCTTTTGGGCTAATTCGGGTGAGACGGATTGGGCAGCGCAGCCCAGGCAAACGATCAGCAGGAGAACGAAAGCACGTCGAAATAGAGTCACGAAAAACCGCCTGAACATGAGGGTTAAACGTTGATTATCTCATAGCGGCCGATGGGGCGCAGGAAGGGGAGGGATGAGGATAATGAGTGGGCAGTCTCAACCCGTTTGCCGAAGCAAATCCTCCGCGCGCAGAAGGGCGTTCATGGATCCGGAACGGAAGCCCTCCAGATCCAGGGTCACAAACTTGAAGCCCAGCGCTTTGAAAATGCTGGCGAACTGCGCAGCCATTGCGGGATCGAGAGCCCGTGGCAATTCTTCACGTGCGATTTCAATGCGAACCATCTCTCCATGATGACGGACACGGAACTGGCGGAAACCCAGGGCGCGAACCTCATCTTCACCCTTTTCTACGATGGCGAGAGCCTCGCGTGTAACCGGGCGGCCGTATTCAATGCGGGACGAAAGGCAGGCGGAAGCGGGCTTATCCCAGATTCGCAGTCCCGCCGCACGCGCGAGAGCGCGGATATCATCTTTGGTGAGTCCGGCATCGAGGAGCGGCGCAACCACGTGGTGATTGGCCGCGGCCTCCTGGCCGGGACGGAAATCGCCGCGGTCGTCCAGGTTGACGCCGTACGCGATGGCTTCGAAGCCGCGGGCCTGCCGCAGTTCTTCCATCAGCGTGAAGAGTTCATCTTTGCAAAAAAAGCAGCGCTGCGCATCATTGCGCACGTATTCCGGGAGGTCAAGTTCAGAGGTTGCGACCACTTCCAGCGGGATGGCTTGCTCGTTGGCAAACGCCACTGCATCGGAGAGTTGAGTGCGTGCCAGGCTGGGAGAGTCCGCGATGATCGCCAGCATTTTGTCACCCAAGACTTGATGAGCGGCCCAAGCCAAATAAGCGGAATCGACGCCGCCGGAGTAGGCGACTAAGGTCCGTCCCAGCTTTTTCAGGGTCGCGTCCAGCTGAACGCTCTTGGATTCAAGTTCGATGGTAACGGCGAACATAGGCGTCATGGTAGCAGGCTTAGATGCTTTTGCGCCGCACTGCGGCGGCCAAAATCCGTCAGTACAAGCTCTCCTGGTGCCGCAAACTGCCGAAACCACCGATGTTTGCGAGAGTGAACGTAAAGCGGAAGAGATTTTCGTTGCGTACATTGGCAATGGTGTAGCTGCGGTACTCCAACGTCATGCCACAGCAATCCCAGTTGTAGGTGGCTTGCGTGCTAACGAATTGCAGCTTGCTGACCTCCGCGTCAAAGCCAAAACTGCCGGCGCCGCTGAAGCCGCGCTTGTTCTGGCTACCGTATCCCAAGGCGGCTCGAAATTGATTAAAGACGGCTGGCTGGGCAGCGGTAGATGTTGCCGTCTGCGTGGGAATTTGCAGAAACGCATCGCCGCCGCCCATGGTTACCTGGCCAATGTGGTAGTTAACCAACACGGTGTTGGCGTTGGTGCGGTTATTTTGAAAGTCGTAGTCCATATCCCACTCCGCGTCAGTACGCGAACTGGTTTCCACGCGCAATCGCGAAACCAGGGGGGAAAGATGGCGAGGTTCGGTGAGAAAGGCAATTCCGGTGAGGTCGGCGGTGGTGGTGAATACGTTGCGCTGACCAGCAATCAATGCGCCGCCGAATGTGGGATCAAGGAAGTACTTCTGGGCCAGTTCCCAGGTTACGACCTCGCGCACCTGCGGCCCGGGCTGACACGCTGGACCCGCCAGGGGATTCGTGTGTTGCCAGGGAATCGCCGACTCCGGCGCTGCGCCGCCCACCGTGAGAGCGGACATAATTTTGCTGCAATCCTCCGCCTGATTTGACGGACGCTTGGCATAGAGGCGGGTCACGAAGCCGTACTCGACTTCGTGGGTGTCCGTGAGGATGTCGCGATCGTCGAATTTAAGGATGTTTCCGAAGTTATTTACTCCGGTTACAAAGCGGTAAACGGCGCGTGGCTCGATGACGTGCTTCCACTTCTTGCCCATGAATTCCTTGTCGAAGACGCGCTCAAGCGCAGGCGGACGTAATTCCACGGATGTATCCAGGGCGTGGCGGTCAATCGGATCGCTTGTGGCTTGCCCGGGGTTCTGCCCGACCTCTCCGACGAGCCGTTCCGTGTAATAAGTTTCGTGCAACGTTAGATCCGGACGCAAAGACCATCCTCGAAACAAGAGTGGTACAGAGATTTCGGGGTTCAAGTCGAAGCGCCCCAGCAGATTTGCCGTGCGGAAAGGCGGCGTGCACGATTGCACCAAGCCTATTGTGGAACACTGCTCGGGCTCACTGCGCGAAAGGCCCGCTGCGGAGGCATCGAAGGACCAATAGAACGGTGAGTGCCAGAGCGGCCGGTCCACGCCGGAAAAATCGAAACTTGGGGCGTGCAAAATCGTGATCACCTGCCCCGGCGTGGTGCTGAGAAAATTCTGATAACGTTCCGCAAATCCGTTGAGGCTGAATCCGTTGCTGGACTTGGAAAAAAAAGCCTGCGACTTCACTTCCGAATACACCGCCTGGCTGAAGACTTCGTTGAAGGCCAGCCGGAACAGAAATGAACTTAAGTAGTCGATGTTGGCGACCCCACGGTAGCCGTCCAAAGTTCCAGCCGCGTTGAGCCGGGCGTTTTCGCCGCCTTCCTTGAGTGGAGGCGTCCCGATGCCACGGTCAATGACTCCAAAATAATTCAAGTCGACATAGGAAGTTTCGCTGGGTCGCACGCGAAACTCTCCGCGCTGCGACCAGCCACGCAGCGAAAGATATTCCGCGCCTAGGGTGGCATCCATCATGCGGTTGATGGCCCAGTAATAGGCCTCGCCTACAATATTGCCCTTAGTGGAAGAACGGCCCACCGAGGGCATCAGGAACCCGGACTGGCGAGACTCCTTCTCCACGGGATGGGTGACGTAGGGGAACCAGAGGATGGGGATGCCGTGCAAGTCGAAGGTGCTGCGGTAGATTTTGGCGTTGCCGCCCACATCGACCTCCACCTTGCGCGCGTCAAACAGCCAGTTCGGATGCGGCAACTCGCAGGTGGTGATTGTGCCCTCGTACACCAGGTAGTGATCCGGAGTGGGTTTCTCCACTACTTTGCCGGTGAATGCGAAAGGAGCGGTGGAAGTCAAAATGGGCCGGTTGGCACGGTAGCGCATGCCAGTGGTTCCGGTGACGTCGTAAAATTTGCCGGTTTCCAGCGCAAAGTTGTAAGTGCCATGAGAAGCGCGAATGTGATCGTCGTTGGGACCGCCATCGAGGGCGAAATGTCCGCTGGCGGTGACTTCGTTGGTGTCAGAGTTGAAGGTGGCTTCATCGGACCGCAGAACATAAGTGTCGTAATAGATTTCCACCGCGCCGTGCAGCCTATAAACAACGCCTTCTCTCTCCTGCTGGATGGCACAGGCGGTTGGACGATTGGACTGTTCGGCGAATGCGCGAGCGCAAGGCGTGGCGGGAGCCGCCGCCGATTTTTCCGACGACGCTTCGCCATGAGGCTTGACAGAAGAGCCATCCGCAGGCAGCAACTGGCTGGTAACTAACGGCGGAGCGAGAAGCAGGTGACAAAGCACCGCTGCCGTGATAAGGAATCTGTTGCGAAGAGTCATCGGAAGCAGATCATTTGAACGCAATCATCCGGAAACGCACGAAGAAGCGCTCGGACGCCTCTAGCGGCAGCAGTCGTGGTGAACTTAGCACGGCAGCGCCTCACGAGGCAAAGGTGTTCGATGGGTTGGATTCCGGCGTAGTCTTCGCGGTTATCTGGCCGGCTGCGACTTCTGTGCTCTCATAAGACTTATTCATGCCTTGTCCGCTTTGTGGTGACATTTGCGAGTGCGCTTCCGGCGCGGGTTCCGATGCCGAGCTTTCGCCGGCAAGGCTGGAAATCCAGGGTATGGGCGAGCCGAGCCTGCAGTCACCGGCTGAAACTGCTTTCTCCGCGGGGGACAATCAGCCAGCTCCTGAAGATTCCGCCGCCTGGCGGCAGGAAGTCGCTGCCCGGCTGAATCGATATCAGTCCCGGCGCAAACCGCGGCCCCCGCGCTATCCCTCGCTACGCTTGCGCTTTGAGGAGGACGAGGCAACTCGTGTGCGACCGGAGTCTTCGGCTTTGCCGCAGTTGCTGACCTCGCACCAGGCTTTGGCGCTGGACGAGTTCCGTGAGCCGGTTCCTGCCTCTGGGCCGTTGAACGCTCCCGAGACTCATTCCGCTCAAGACACCAAAGCAACTTCTTACGCAGAAGAAGTTCCGGGCCAGGCGGCGATTGCCTCCACCCAGGCCCCGGCCACCGTCACCGCAAAGATTATCGAGTTCCCGCGCTCCTGGACGCCCCCCCTGCCCGCGCTCGACGAATTGGCCGAGCCGGTGGTCGATCATCCGCGCATTTTGGAAGTCCCGGAATTTGTCCCGCCGCCGCCGGCCTTGGGTGGAATCACGATCCAGCCCGAGCCGCAACCCGAGTTGGAGAAGCGTCCGGGCATCGATATACCCCTGCAAAGTGCGCCACTGGAGCGGCGACTGCTCTCCGCCCTCATTGACGATGTGATCATCGCGGCGGCTTGCGCGATTTTCGGCTTCATTTTTTGGAAGTTGACCGCTATTCGTCCGCCGCGCTTGCAGATTATCGGCGTTCTCACGGGCCTGGGCTTCGTGCTCTGGGCGGTTTACCAATACCTGCTGGTGGTCTACGCGGGGACAACTCCCGGGCTTCGCCTGGCGGGATTGGAACTGCTCCGCTTCGATGAAAGGCGGGTATCGCGTCGGCTGCGCCGCTGGCGCGTCCTGGCATCCTTTCTTTCGGCCGTCTCGCTCGGCATGGGATATCTCTGGGTTTTCCTCGACGAAGACTCGCTCTGCTGGCACGACCGCATCACGCATACGTACTTCGCGCCGAAGAGGCGCGAGCCCGTTTCCAACAAATAACCGCGAGTCCTCAATTGGCTCTCAGAGCGCCGTGGCGCGCTCGAACCGCGTTGCCTGTGCTATCTTCAAAGTTTATTCCTATCGCAGTCGAGCATTCCTCTGAAGCATGGCTACTTCCGTTGGGGGTTCCAAACCGGCCATAAAGGTCTTCGTCGCCACCACGGTGATGTTGACCTTCATTTCTTTCTGGCGAGCTTCTGCCATCGTCCTCTCTGATCTCGCATCTTCCGCTTACTATGCCGGCGGTGATGCCGAGAAGGTCATCGGCAAAAGCGCTCCCTGGTTCATTCTCGGGGTCATGTTGTTCAGTTATGCGGTGCGGGCGCTCTACATTGAATCAAGCAGCATGTTTGTTCGCGGCGGCGTCTACCGCGTGGTCAAAGAAGCGATGGGCGGAACCCTGGCCAAGTTTTCGGTCTCGGCGTTGCTGTTCGACTACGTGCTGACCGGTCCCATCAGCGCCGTATCCGCCGGCCAATATCTGGCGGGGTTTATCAAGGACATGGGCGAGTACATGCACCGCCCGCTGCATTTTTCCGACGACCACTTTGCCGCCGGGCTGGCCGTTATCGTGGTGTCCTATTTCTGGTGGAAGAATACGCAGGGCATGCACGAGTCCAGCCAGAAAGCCTTGCAGATCATGGCGATCACCACGGTGATGGTGGTCATTCTGCTGATCTGGTGCACCATCACAGTTTTGCGCGCACCCATTCAGCTGCCGCCCAACCCGCTTCATCCCGGCGTCATCCCGCTGAACAAGGAATCGCTGGGCTGGCTGAACGGAACCTTTTTCGGGCGCATCACCTGGATCATCCTTTTTGTCGGCTTCGGGCACTCGGTGCTGGCCATGAGCGGCGAGGAAACTTTGGCGCAGGTCAACCGCGAGATCGAACATCCCAAGCTGAAGAATCTGGAGAAGACCGGGCTGGTCATCTTCATTTACAGCCTGCTGTTTACGTCGCTGGTCTCATTTTTCGCCGTGATGATTATTCCTGACAAGGTCCGGCCGGACTTCTTTGCCAATCTGATCGGCGGAATCGCCATGTATCTGGCTGGGCCGCAGAGCCTGAAGCTGCTCTTTCACGCCTTTGTGGTCCTGGTGGGCGTGCTGATTCTGGCAGGGGCGCAGAACACGTCCATCGTGGGCGCCAATGGCGTTCTGAATCGCGTAGCGGAAGACGGAGTGCTCACCAGTTGGTTCCAGAAGCCGCACAACCGCTACGGGACGAGTTACCGCATCATCAACTTGATCGTGGGACTCCAACTGCTCACCATCGTATTGAGCTTGGGAAACGTGTATGTGTTGGCGGCGCTCTACGCCTTTGGCGTGATCTGGAGCTTCGCCATGAAGTCCATCGCCGTGCTGGTGCTGCGGTTTACCGAACCGGGGAATCGGGCGTGGAAAGTGCCGGGGAATCTGCACATTGGCAAAACCGAGCTTCCGGTGGGATTGATCCTGATCTCGGCAGTCCTGCTGATGACGGCGGTGGTTAATTTATTCACCAAGTATGAAGCCACGATTGCCGGCGTGATATTCAGTGGCGTTTTCTTCACCATCTTCACCATTTCGGAGCACCACGTCGCCAAGGAGCGCCACGGCAAGCCGGAACAGCTTGATCAATTTCGGGTCTACAGCAACCAGGAGTTGGGCAGCGGAGCCATGGGCGTGCGGCCGGGGAATATTCTGGTCGCGGTGCGCGATCCCCGCAATCTCTATTACCTGCGCCATATCCTGGGCCACACCAATACGATCAAGCAGGATGTAGTGGTAATGAGCGCACGGCTCTACCACCGCGAGCATAGTTTCAGCGGCAGCGCTGTGCTTGAGGCCAGCCAGGTGTTTGACCACTACGAGCAGGAACTATTTACCGCCGCCGTGGCCGTCGCCGAGAAAGAGGGAAAGCCGATTTCGCTGCTGGTAGTGCCGGCGACGGACGTATTCGAAGCCATCATGGTGACCGCGCAGCGCTTGGATTCCACACGAGTCATCTGCGGGCTCTCGAACAAACTGACGGCCGATGAGCAAGCCAAGCTCACGGGTGACGCCTGGGAACGCATGCCGGAGCCGCGTCCCCGGCTGACTTTGGAAGTCTGCGCTCCCGACGGAACCGTACGCGAGTACGCGATTGGTCCGCACAATCCTCGGCTGCGACCGCAGGACGTCGAACTCATGCACAAGCTGTGGCTCGATATCACGACGGATCCCAAGTACTCCGGCGCACATCACTACCACATCGTGGCGCTGGCTTTGGAAGAATTGCAGCGGGAACTGAGTACCGA
The DNA here is from genome assembly GCA_963818865.1 of uncultured Acidobacteriaceae bacterium. Taxonomy (GTDB): domain Bacteria; phylum Acidobacteriota; class Terriglobia; order Terriglobales; family Acidobacteriaceae; genus Sulfotelmatobacter. The sequence continues at coordinate 981,412 of CAWFTQ010000003.1, read as the reverse complement.
ACAGCGGGCCGAGTTATTGCAAAAACTGCAGGAAGAGATGCGGCGCTCTGAGCCTAATTAAGCGTCAGCGTCAAGGTCGCTCGTCGTTAAGATCCGGACGTCCGCCAATGCGGTAAAAACTGAGAGTGCTGTTTCCTTGCACCAATTTGCGGACTCTTCGCAGCGAGCCGAATTCAGCGCCTGGATCGAACTTCTTTTCGTGTTCCGCGATCACCAGCGACATTGCCCATACCAGCGATGAATCGGCCAACGCCATCAGGGTGCGTTCGTAGGCATCTTGCATCCGATAAGGTGGATCGAGAAATACAATGTCGGCGGCGACGTGTTCGCGCTGCAGTCGCCACAGGATCCCAGCCAGATCGTCGCGCAGAATTCTGAATCCGTCCCCGATTTTCAGGTTCTGCAGGTTTTGCTCGATCACCTTTGTGGCGGGAGCCGAGGTTTCTACGAAGAAGACTTGCTGGGCTCCGCGGCTAAGCGCTTCGATCCCCACTGCTCCCGTGCCAGCAAACAAATCCAACCATACCGTACCCTCGAGCGCAGTGGGATTGCCAGACGTGAGCACGTTAAACAGCGTCTCGCGCAAGCGATCAGAAGTAGGACGGATATCCTTCCCATTCAACGAGCGCAGGGGATGCCCCCGATATTTGCCGGCGATGACGCGCATGGCTCTGAACCTTCGAGTACCGAGGCCAATATATCTGACCATGTAAAATAACTGTAGTAGTCAAAACCTATGAGAAGTTTTTCGGTTCACGTCGGGCGGCTGTTCGGGGTGGAAGTTCGCCTTCACCTGACGTTCCTGATCCTGCCATTATTTGTTTTCTTTACGGAATACAGCGTGCATCCGTCGGCCAACGGGCCGCGGGACCTGGCCCTGGTGGGAATCGTGCTGGCCTGCGTCATAGCTCATGAAGTCGGGCATATGCTCGTAGCCTGGCGCGCGGGATTGATTCCCAAGGCGGTGATTCTTTTGCCGCTCAGCGGCGTAACCGTGTTTGACGAATCGCGCGTGGCAGCGCCGCAATCCGCTGCGGCAGCCTGGAAGCGCGAGTTGCGCATCGCGCTCACTGGTCCTCTGGTGAACGTGGCGTTCGCACTGGTTGCGGCCGGAGTGATCTACGCCACCGTTCCTGGCGTGAACCTGTGGCACTGGCCTTTCTTGCAATCGGCCAACCTGCCGCGCAGCCTGGTGTGGGCCAATCTTTACTTGGCGGGTTTGAATCTGCTGCCCGCATATCCTCTGGATGGAGGCCGCATCCTTCGGGCCTACTTCGCGCGGAGTATGGATCCCGCGCTGGCGACCCGCCGGGCTGTCTCGATCAGCCACGCGCTGGCCATGGTCCTGATGGTGGCGGGTTTGTTCAGCAATACCTGGCTCACTATGGTCGGTGTGATTATCTTTTCGGCGGCGCAACTGGAAGAACGCGCTGTCATTTTCCAATCTGTCCTGGATAATGTGCGGCTGGAAGAAGTAATGCTCACCGACTTCTCGACCCTCTCGCCTGCGGATACGCTCGAAGATGCCCTGGACAAAGCCGTACATTCCCTGCAGGATGATTTCCCTGTGGTTCGCGGCAGCGATATGGTGGGCGTGATTTCCCGCCAGCGCATTCTGGAGGCCCTGCGTGCGGAAGGCAACGGATATGTTCAGGCCGTGATGAGCAAGCTTTTCGAGGTTTCCATGCGGCAAGAGTCACTGACCTCTGCCTTTCGCAAACTCACGGCGCGCAATCTCAGCATCATTCCGGTGGTGGAGGATCAGCGGCTGGTAGGTATTGTCACGCTGCAGAATTTGATGCACTCGATGGCTCTGCTGGCGGAGGGCCGCAAGCTGCGGCAGGATAGCGCGCAATCGTGAGTTTTAGCGAGGCGCGGAGGCGCGGGCCATCCAGCCGGCTTAGAATAGCTGCACAGCTTTAGCCTGCCGAACTGCCGGAATCTCCTCGAGCTTTCTCAGCACATCGTCTGGAACGCGGCCATCCACGTGGACTACGGCAATGGCTTCGCGCGGCTCCGAAGTGGCTCCATCATTCCGGCGTCCTAAGGAAAAGTCCGCGATATTGATTTCGCTTTCGCCCAGGATGGTGCCCACCTTGCCGATCACGCCCGGAACATCGCGATTCCGCAGGTAGATCAGGTTGCGCTCCAGCGGCGCTTCTACATCGATGTCATCGATGTGCAGCAGGCGCGGCGCAGTGCCGTGGAGAACCGCGCCCTTCACCATGTGCTCCTCTAATGAACTCTTCAGAAAGACGGAGAGCACGCTCCCGGCGCCGCCGGTGGAAGCTTTCGCCTTATGCGACTCGTGGACGTGAAGGCCGCGAAGATCGGCAAGGGAAGCCGCGTTGACCAGGTTTGCCTTCTCATCGAGCGCCTGGTTGAGGATGCCCTTGATGGCCGCGTTACGAATCAGTTCCGTCTTCCACTCGGCGATATGGCCGCTGTAGCGCAGTGAAATTTCTTCAATCGATCCTGCGGAGATCTGCGCCAGAAAGGCTCCCATACGTTCCGCCAGCACGATGTAGGGCTGCATCTCGGCGTACTCTTCCGCCGAAACCGAGGGAACGTTGACTGCATTTTGAATGACGCCATGTTTCAGATATTCCCGCACTTGCTGGGCAATCTGCACGCCCACGGCTTCCTGGGCCTCCTGCGTGGAGCCGCCGATATGCGGCGTTAAGATGACATTCTCCATCGTCTGTAACGGTGAGTTTTTCAGAGGCTCTTGGTTGAAAACATCGAGCGCCGCTGCCGCCACGTGACGTTGTTTCAGCGCCTCCACCAGATCGGCTTCGTTCACCAGTTCGCCGCGGGCACAGTTCACCAGGCGGACGCCTTTTTTCATCTTCCCGATGGCGGCCGCGTTGATCATGCCAGTGGTCTGTGGAGTGAGGCCGACGTGCAGGGTGATGTAGTCCGCCGCGGCATAAAGCTCGTCGAGGCTGGTGCAGCGAATCCCGAGATCCTTAGCCACGGCTATGGAGACAAAAGGATCGTGGGCCACCAGCTCCATTCCAAAGACACGGGCCCGCCGTGCTACTTCCATGCCGATGCGGCCAAGGCCGGCAATTCCAAGCGTCTTGCCTCGGAGTTCCGTTCCCTGCAGTGATTTCTTTTCCCACTTGCCGGCGTGCATGAGGGCATCCGCGCGGCAAAGATGACGAGCCATGGCCAGCATCATGCCGAGGGCCTGTTCCGCGACCGCCACGGCATTTGCCCCGGGGGTGTTCATTACCGCAATGCCCTGGCGCGTGGCCGCATCCAGATCGATGTTGTCCACGCCAACGCCGGCACGGCCAATCACGCGCAGCTTTTTGGCATGCGCCAGCAGTGCCGCGTCGGCCTGCACCGCCGAGCGCACGATTAGTGCGTCGGCGGACTCCAGTTCCGCCGTAAGTTTGCCCTCGACCTGGTCCGACGTAAGAACCACCCAGCCGGGTTCTCGAAGTTGGTCAACCGCTGATGCGGAGATCTTTTCCGCTATGACAATTTTCACGGATACCCACACCCTTTCTTACGACACTTCTTAATGAGTTCAATAGCCAGCCCGGCCGCCTACACCTCGCGACAAGACATTGACACACATTTGACAACGCGCTGACACGCTTGCGTCGCTGCCTTCATAGACTCCACAAATGGGCAATCGCCCACGGAGGAATAGTCATGAAGACATTGTCAACAGCTTTACTAGCCGCGCTCATCGCTTTCACGCTGGCGTGCGGCTACAGTTCCAAAGCCACCACTCCCGCGGTGGCAGGGTCGATGCCCAGCATCGCCGAGCTTGCTCCCGACAACACGAATTCAGGTGGCACTGCGTTCGTCCTGACCGTCAACGGCAGCAACTTTTCAAGCAAGGCGACGATCAATTGGAACGGTACTGCTCAAACCACAACCTATGTGAGTGCGAGCCAACTTACTGCCACGATCGCCGCTGCGGATATCGCAACCCCGGCCACCGTGCCGATTACAGTAACCAACCCGGCCACCAGCGGCACGGGCGTTTACGGCAGCGGCGGCACTTTGGCGGAGACTTCGAGTGCGATGAACTTTACCGTCAACTAGGCTGAGGACCGCGGTTCGCGGTCCTCAAGCCTCCACCAATTGCGGATGACTGGAGAGCCCGCGCGCATAGACTTCCTGGGCCGCCCTTAAGGCTGCGCCGTATGCAACAGTCTTCCCGGTGACGCGGGCGAGAATGTGTTCGAGGGCGCCCAGAATGCCGATAGTATCCAGGTAATCGTAGTATCCGATGTGAGCGATGCGGAAGAGCTGGCCTTTCATCTCGCCCTGGCCATTGGCGACCACCGCATCGAACGACTCGCGGAATTCTTTCACGATTTTCCCGGAATCAATTCCGTCGGGCGAACATATCGCAGTCAGTGCTGCCGCGGGCGAGGCCGCGTACAACTTTAAGCCTAGGGCCTGAGCCCCCGCCCGGGTCATCTCTGCACACAGTTCGGCATTGTCGACCAGTACTTCGCGCCCCTTGGCTAAGTCGCCGTTGCCCATCTCGCGGATAAACTCCAGCGCGGCTCCCAGCGCCGCAAACAGCGAGGTTGCGGGTGTGTAGGACGATTCGCCTTTCGCCGCCGATTTTCGTTCCTTGCGCAGATCGAAGTAGTAGCGCGGAGAAGTCGTGTCATCCATCCGCTTCCACCCGCGTTCGCTCACGGCGCAGTATGCCAGGCCGGGCGGAATCATCAGCGCCTTCTGCGAACCGCCGATAATCACATCCACGCCCCAGCCATCCACATCGAGGTGCGTAGTGCCGAGGCCAGTGATGGCATCGACGATCAGGAGCGTGTCATCGTGTTCGCGAACAATCTTTGCGATGCTTCGAATGTCGTGCCGCGCGCCGGTGGAACTCTCGGTCGCCTGCACAAAGACTGCGCGCACGTCGGAAGTAAGCTTCGCGCGAATGTCATTCAGCGCGAACGTTGTGCCATAAGGTGAGGAGAGAACGTCTACGTTGCAGCCGAAAGCCTTGCCCAGGCCGGTCCAGCGCTCGCCGAACTTTCCCGCGGTGAGTACCAGAACCTTGTCGCCCCGCGAGGTAAGGTTTGAGACCGACGCCTCCATCACACCCGTGCCCGAGCAAGCCAGCACCAGCACATCGTTTTTCGTGCCGATGAATTCTTTCATGTCGGTGAGGACACACTGGAACAGCGCGCGGAAGTCGGCGGTGCGATGGTGCGCCGTGAATGACGCCATGGCAGTTTGCGCCGCCGGCAGCAACGGCGTTGGTCCGGGAGTGAAAAGACGGTTCTTGCGCAGCATAGTGAATTCCCTTAGGGGTAGGAGTAATTTACAAGTCTACTGGAATGGCGCTCTGCTGTGCGTGATTCCCGTCACAGCACCATCCCGCGCTACCGCACCGTCTATAATTTCTGCATGAGCCTAATTGAACAGATTCAGCAAGACATCACTGCCGCCATGAAGGCACGCGAAGAGCAGCGACTTTCGACCCTGCGCATGGTCAAGACTGCGCTCAAGAATCGTGAGATCGATAAGATGGCGCCGCTCGATGAGAAAGAATCGCAGGCGGTGCTCACTACGCTGATCAAGCAGCGCAAGGAGTCGGTCGAGCAATTCACCAAGGGCGGACGCCAGGAGATGGCCGACAAAGAAGCCGCTGAGATCGTAGTGATCGAAAACTATCTGCCCAAAGCTGCAGGCGAGGATGAAATTGCCGCGGGAGTAAAGACGACGATCGCCGAGATGGGCTCTCCGACCATGAAAGACATGGGCGCGGTGATGAAGAATGCCATGGCGCGGTTTTCCGGTGCGGGGATGCGGGTGGATGGGAAGGTGGTTAGTGAGGCGGTCAAGCGGGAGTTGGCGCGGAAGTGAACTCTAGTCAGATCGCGCGCTTCGCTATTCGCGATCTGAAAGCCGAACAGAGCTAGTAGGCTTCCTTGCGATGCCGAAACGAGTACAACACTACATCGCCGCCAAGAATATCATAGCGCAAACGATATTCCTTCCAGCGAATTCTCCACTGTCCTTCGCCCACTTTGCATCCGGTGAGTTTCTTGATCTGGTGCTGCCCGCCTCGGTTGTGTGGGTCACGCCGAAGAATAGCGAGCAATTCCTCCATAGCGTCCACTACCGCAGGGCGTCCACGCGAGATTGCGCGGAAGTCCCGTTGGTAGCCGGGTGTGGTTAAGACTCTGAAAGAAGCTCGATCCGCGGGCATGGCTGGGAAACTCCGTTATCTGCCCTGCTGCGTGAAAGCAGCGCGCTGAATCCAGCTATCGCGCCGCTTGCTTTTTAGCCTTCTTGGCGGGCCGTCGCACTTCCGCCAGGAGTTCACTCACGTCTCGAGTTCTGCCTGCAAGATAGTCCTGATAACCTGTCTTGATTTGCTCCTTCAGCCCTTCATCCTGCTGGTCCAGGTAGTCCTCCAAATCATCCACGTGCATAATGCCCACAACCGGAATGCCGTCTTTTTCAAGAATGAAGTACTCGCGATTGACGTGAGCCCGCCGGACCACCTGCCCAAGGTTGATGCGGGCTTTTGTAAGAGGAATACGATGTACTACGCTTTTCATGAATTCGCACCTTTCCGTTTGTAGATCAATATTGATTAACGTTAATCAATGTTGATTATAGCACCTTCCGTCGCATATCACTTGCTCCTCTGCCACTCCCGGTACGCCTCACTCTTCGAAATCCCGCGCTCCTTCGCCACTTTTTTCAGTGCGGCTTTCTCGTCAACTTTCTCTTCAGAAATAATCTGCTCAACCCTCTGCCGGACGCTCACGCCCGGCGCTGCGGCGCTTGCGAGTCCGTTTCCTCCACCTTCCCGATCAGCAGAGTAATCTCCCCCTTCACTCCATCGCGCGCCTTGAGTGTCTCCAGCACTTCGCTCGCGCGGCCGCGCAGAAACTCTTCATGCAGCTTGGTCACTTCGCGAGCAATCACCACATGCCGGTCGTTTCCCAGAACCTCGACTACATCCGCAAGTGCTTCCACGATCCGGTGAGGGGCTTCGTAGAAAACCTGGGTGCGCGGCGAGGTTTTTATCGTCTCAAGCGCGGCCCGACGCTCCCCGCGTTTGGCCGGAAGAAATCCGCTAAACCGGAAAGAATCCGCCGGCAGTCCACTGGCGACCAGCGCAGCCAGAAACGCCGAAGCGCCCGGAATCGGCACCACCGGTACGTGATGCCGGATGGCCAGCGAGATCAGCCGGAAGCCGGGATCGGAAATTCCCGGCATTCCAGCATCTGTGACCAGCGCGACGCTGGTGCCTTCTTGCAGGTCTTTCACCAGCTCTGCGGCGCGCGTCATCTCGTTGTGCTCGTGGTAGCTGACGGTGCGGGTGGCGATGCCGTAATGGTTGAGCAGTTTCTGGGTCTGACGTGTGTCTTCGCAGGCGATGACGTCCACCTCTTTGAGCACGCGCAAAGCACGCAGCGTGATGTCCTGCAGATTGCCGATGGGGGTGCCAACGAGATACAGCGCTGGACGCGGCGCGAGCGCCCCCAATTCGTTCTCCGGCTGAATCGTTCCGGAGCTCTCAGATTCGTTGAGTTTCGGGGCAGCATGCTTCATGGCCGGAGTCTACCACCGCCGTGACCGTAACTTCATGACGCCTGAAACAGTTATGCTATTCGTATTATGGCTTCGTCTCCGGAGGTTTTGCCGTGACCGCCAATGATTTTCGCCACCTGGCCTCGTCTCAGCCTGAGGCCATCGAAAGCTCGCACATGGACCATCCGGATTTCCGCGTGCGCGGGAAGATCTTCGCCACCCTCGGACATCCTGCCAATGGCTGGGCCATGGTCAAACTCACCCCCGAGCAGCAGCACTATTTTTCGAAAGCGGAGCCGGAAGTGTTCGTGCCAGTCAAGGGCGGATGGGGACGGCACGGCGCGACTAGCGTGAATCTAAAAGCTGCGAGCAAGGAGACGCTTGAGAAGGCTGTCCGCGCGGCTTGGCGCAACACGGCTCCGAAGCGCCTGGTAGAACAATTCCGCGAGGATGCCGGGCAATAAACCCCGGAACCCGCACTCGAGTGAATTGACGCAATCGAACCCGCGCCCCTAGAATCAGGTTGAAACAAATTTTCCTCACAACTGTCTTACTACCCATGCCTCTTTACGAATATCAGTGCGAGAAGTGCGGTCATCGCTTCGAAAAAATCCAGAAGTTTTCCGACAAGATGGTGAAGAAGTGTCCGGAGTGCGGAGGGCGGGTGGAGCAGATGATTTCCGCGCCCGCCGTGCAGTTCAAAGGATCGGGTTGGTACGTCACCGACTACGCGAACAAGTCACACGCGCCCGCTTCTTCCGAAGGCGGCAGTTCGGAATCGAAGAAGGAAGAAAAGTCGAAGGCGGAAGATTCATCGAAAAGTGACGCTCCCAAGGAAAGCTCCACCAAGGAAACGTCATCCAAAGACAGCTCCTCGAAAGAAGACTCCAGAAAGACAACCGGGAACCGCGTAAGTTCGTCGCGGAAACCGGACAAAAAGAAATAGCAAGCCCTGGCGCGTCTTTTCTGCTGCGTCGTCCCTACTTCAGTTCCCGCTCAAAGTGATCTTCAATCATGTGGAAGAGATGTTCACGCGACTCGCTCCCGGCGATGCTGTGGGTTTTATTGGGATAGATCATCAGCCGGAATTGTTTGCCGGCATTGATCAGCGCATTGACCATCTGCACAGTGTTCTGAAAGTGCACGTTGTCGTCACCGGTGCCGTGGGCTATCAATAGAGCCCCGTGCAGATTCGCAGCCGCACTCGTCACATCGGATTCGCGATAGCCGGCTGCGTCGTCTTTGAGTTGGCCCATATAGCGCTCAGTATAGATCGAATCGTAATTGATCTGATCGGTGACCGGCGCAACGGCAACTCCGGCACGAAAGCGGTCTGAATGCGTCATGGCATAGAGCGTCATTGAGCCGCCATTCGACCATCCCCAGATCGCCACGCGGTCTTTATCCAGTTGCGGATACTGCGCGAAAAGCTGGTCGAGCGCGGTCAGCTGATCTTTCAACTCGATCACTCCAAACTCGTGGCGAATCGCCGTCTGGAATTTGCGGTCGCGTCCCGGAGTTCCGCGATTGTCCACGGCGAAGATCGCGAAGCCTTTGCGCGCGAGAATTTCATCGAACGGATTCGTGGGCTCTTTCAGGACCGTCTGTCCCGCCGGGCCGCCGTAAATATTCACGACTAGCGGAATTTTGCCATTGGCAGGAGGATCCGGAGGTAGCAATAGACGTCCGTAAAGTGTGGTGCCGTCCTCCGCCTTGAACTCCAGAAATTTTGGAGCCCGGAGTCCATACTCCGCCACTTCATCGCGCGCCTGCCACACCGGATGGCACGCCCCACCTACCGTGCACAGCGACATCCGCTGCGAGGTCAACGGACCCATGAATGTCTCCTCGTAATGTTTGCCGTCGTCGGAAAAGTTGCCAGAATACATTCCCTCCTCATGAGTCGGTTGCTGCATGCCCGTTCCGTCCAGCTTCACCGAACAGATTTGCTGTTGCCGGGGATCACCCGGGTTGGCCTGAAAGAACACCGTGCCTGCCGCTTCGTCCACTCCCTCGATGCTCAGCACTTCGAAGTCACCGCGTGTAAGCTGACGCTCCAGTTTTGCGTCCGCTGCCATCGGATTCTGCATATCAAAGCTGTAGACGTAGAGATGCTTATGGCCGTCGCGCCAGCTCGGCCACAGGAATGCGCCGCTGGACTTCAGGAAACGAACCTCCAGATGCTCGAAGTCGATCCAGGCGCCAGGAGTTGTTTCCGTCAGAACAATCCGCGACCTGCCCGATTTCGCATCGACAAAATACAAATCCATTTTGTCCTGGTTGCGATTCAGAACCTCCGCCCACACGATTCCATCGCGCACCCAGCCGAAGCGTGGGATGTAAGCCTCTGGATCGTCCGTCAGCGAAATCCAACGAACTTTCCCTTTCTCCACATCGACGACTCCAAGCTTCACCGTGGGATTAGGGTCTCCGACCTTGGGATATTTTTCGTTGTCGACCGTCGGATGGGTGGGGATCCAATTCGTGATGGGATAAGTTGGCACCCTGGTTTCGTCCATGTGCAGGAAGACGATGTCTTTGCTGCCGGGCGACCAAAAATAATTGCTGCGCACGGCCAGTTCTTCGGCATAAACCCAATCGATATCGCCGTTGAATAAATCGTCCTTCGTATCTTTGGTGAGCTGCTTTTCGTCCCTCCCGCTCACGGGCCGGACGTAAAGGTTGTGCTTGCGAACGTAGGAAACATGGCCGCCATCGGGGGAAAATTTGGGGTCGCCGCTAGGGTCTGGTGCTGAGGTGAACTGCACCGCGGTACTGGTGGCCAGATCGAACATCCAGAGCTGGCCTTGCGAATCGAAAATCAGGTGCTTCGAATCCGGAGCCCAGAGGTAGGGCGCCACGTGATAGCGCGTCAGCCGTTCTTTTTCGCGCTCATCTTTCACTTTGTTATAGTCGGGCGCCAGCGAAGCCAGCTTGGAGGCGCTGACAAGAACTTTCTTCTCGCCCGTAGCCGCATCCACATACCAGAGTTCGCCGTGCTCGCCTTCGTCGTTACGCTGCAGGAATGAGAGCTTGGTGCCGTCGGGACTCCACTCCAGGGTCTCCGGACCACGTCCGCCAAGACCTCCCGGAGCGTAAATCGCCTCGATGGTAAGCGGCTTCACCGGAGACGGCGATTGCGCCCAAACCGCTTCCTGGCTGGACAGAAAAGTGAGAGCGACAACTACGGCAGCGAGAGAGGCAAATTGTTTCACCTGTGAACCTCGGGAAAGATAAAAGATAAGTGAGGTAAGACGGAACGAAAGAGTTTACACCCGAAAGGGCCTGCTGTGGCGCTTTGCCCCGATCGTCGTACGAAACCCGCGTTTCCGCGTGTTAGAATTAAATCTGAGTTCTCCCCGGATGCTTCCAGAAATAGAAAACCTGTTGCACCTGCAAGAGGCGGATAAGGCAATCCGCCGCCTGCAGGATGAAATCGCCGAACTTCCCAAACGCGTCGCGGCCATTGAACATAAACTGGCGGACACCAAACTGCAATTGGAAAAAGCTCAGGCCGCCGTCAAAGCGGATGAAGCCGCCCGCCGCAAGTACGACACCGCGATCGCTGACCTCCGGGGAAAAATTTCCAAGTACCGCGATCAGTCCCTCGACGTAAAAACCAACGACCAGTACAAAGCTCTGTTACACGAGATCCAGTTTGCGGAAAAAGAAATCGCCGCCACCGAGGACAAGATTCTCGAGCTGATGGTCAACGCCGACGCCCGCGATAAGCAAGTAAAGGCGGCACAAGCCGAACTGAAAGCAGAAGCGGCCGAGATCGAAAAGGAAAAAGAGGAAGCCCGCAAACGTACGGCCGAGGATGAAAAGCAGCTCACCGAATGGCGCGGCAAACGCGACCAGATGCGCGCCGGAGTGAACGAAGACCTGCTGCGGCACTATGAGCGGGTGGCAAAATTTCGCGGCAGCGGCATCTCCGAAGTTCGCGATCACAAATGCATGGCCTGCCAGGTCATGCTGCGGCCGCAGATTTATAACGATGTCCGCACCGGCCAGCAAACCGTGATCTGCGATTCCTGCCAGCGCATCCTGTACTTCAACCCCGCCAACGAAATGCAGGCTCTAGAGCCCGAGCACAAACGCTCGCGCCGCCATCATCCCAAAATCGACGCACCCCAGGCCTGGTATTACCGTCAGGAATATGCCGCGGACGGCGAAGTTCTTCTGTGCCTGACCAACGCCGGCGGCCAAGCCAGCCGTCGAGTTTTCGACATGGGTACCGGACGCCTTATCGGCGACATCCTCATTCGCGAAGGCGATTACCGCCATGCGTTTCCCGAAGACATTACCGGGGCCATCCGGCTGAACGGAAGTTGGTCGGAAGCTGAAATGGAAACCTGGGGCACCGAAATGCCCATGAATGCTCTTGACTCTCTCCACGTTGACCTCGAAGCCGCCCGCTACGAAATGAGTTCCCGCACCTCCGCCAAGTCTGAAGTGCCCGCGACCGCACCCACGCAGCACATTGCCAGCTAACCGAGGCGCTGCCATCGAATGTTGCGGCCCGCCGTTGTACTTCAACATTGTCGGTTAACATCGAAGGATGGTCCGAAAGCTAACCGCCTCCGATTCCAGCTGCACTGTCAAAGTTTCTCCCCGCGGCGCATCGCGTCTGAAAGATGGCCATGTCTGGGTATATCGCTCAGACATTGTTTCCGCGGACGGAGCTATGCCCGGGTCGCTCGTCGCAGTCACCGATCATCGCGGACAGTTTCTCGGGAGCGCGCTCTATTCCAGCTCTTCGCAGATCGCCATCCGCCTGATTTCGCACGATCCGGTGCCCGATCTCCCGGCATTGCTTCGCCAGCGCGTCGCCGATGCCATCGCCTATCGCCAGCCGTTTGTCCAAAACACGAATGCTTACCGCGTTATCTTCAGCGAAGGCGATTTCCTCCCGGGCCTGATCGTCGACCGCTACAACGATATTCTCTCGCTGCAAATTCTCACCCAGGCCATGGACAGCGAGCTCGTACGCTCCACCGTGATTGCCGAGCTGACGGATCGGCTGCACCCGGCCTCTATCGTCGAGCGCGTGGACCCGCGCGTGCGCCAACTCGAAGAACTGCCTCCGCGCGCCTCTGGCCTGCTGCAAGGAGAGAAAACTTCTACCGTCTTCAACATGAACGCCGTCCAGTTTAAGTTTGAGGCGCTCGAAGGCCAGAAGACCGGGGCCTTTCTCGACCAGCGTGAAAACTACGCTGCCGCCGCCCAATACGCCCACGGCGAGGCTCTCGACGTCTTCTGCTATCAGGGCGGCTTCGCCCTCCACGTGGCGCCGGGCTGCGCGCAGGTTTCCGGCGTCGACAGCTCGCGGCCGGCGCTCGAGGTCGCAGAACAGAACGCCGCACTCAATCACGCGCAGCTCAAGGACAAGGACAAAGACAAAGAAATCGAGTGGATTGAAGCCAATGCCTTCGACCTGCTGAAGGACTACTCCTCGTCCGGCCAGCGTTATGACACGATTATTCTCGATCCCCCGGCCTTCGCCAAATCGAAGCGCGACCTGGATGCCGCCCTCCGCGGCTATAAAGAACTCAACCTTCGCGCCCTGAAAATGCTTCGCCCCGGGGGGATTCTGGTCACCTGCTCGTGTTCTTATCACGTGAGCTTCCCGAACTTCCTGGGAATGCTCGCGGACGCAGCCCGGGACGCTCGGCGCAATCTGCGTCTGATCGAAGCTCGGGGACAAGCCAAAGACCATCCGATCCTGCTGAATATCCCGGAAACTTCCTACCTGAAGTGCGTTATTGCATCTGTAACATAAAGAAAACAATATAATTATTTATATTGACAATAATACACTCATATTTTATGCTCCTTTTGTGCTGAAATAAACATCTAAGCTATTGAAACGGCAATGCCGAAATTCTGAAAAACCAAGCACAGAAGGAGAATATTATGACCGTACTTACCCGTTGGGAGCCTTTCCGTGAGTTTTCCACCCTGCAGGACCGCATGAACCGCCTGTTCCGCGAGTCCTTTAAGGAAGATGGGCGGGATGAATCCCTGACTACCTCAAGCTTTGCCCCCGCCGTCGACGTCTACGAAGACGAGCACAATGTCACCTTGAAGATCGAAGTCCCGGGCATCGAAGAAAAAGACATCGATGTGCGCATCGAGAACAACACCCTCACCGTACACGGCGAACGCAAGATCGAAAAGGAAGAGAAAGAAGAGAATTATCGCCGTGTGGAGCGCCAGTATGGCAGCTTTACCCGCACCTTCACTCTGCCCACCACCGTGGATTCCGAGAAAGTCTCGGCAACCTACGACAAAGGCGTGTTGAAGATCGCTCTGCCCAAAAAGGCCGAAGCCAAGCCCAAGCAGATCAAGGTAAACATCGGCGGCGACAAGACCAGGAGAAGACCTTGGAAGCGAAAAGACCCAGCAAAGCCGCGTAAAGTCTGGCAACGCTCGTGGACGCGCGGACGCCTCGTCCGCCCAGTCGAGCGAAGCTCGACGGTCTACAATCAGCGGGAGGCGGCAGAAACTGGCTGCCTCCCGTTTTGTTTTGATCGACGAATGCTTGGCTCGCCGCAAAGTTGGTTCACAATGCAAGCAGGGCCATGAAGCCGTGAAAGAAACCCTCGAGTTGATTAACCAGATGCAGGCTGACGGCATCATCGGCAAATACGCCATTGGAGGGGCGGTTGGCGCAACGTTTTATCTTGAACCTGCTGCCACCCTCGACCTGGATATTTTTGTGGTCCTTCCGACGACCTCCGGCGGATTATTGCTTAGTCTCAGCCCGATTTACGATTACTTGAAGACCCGAGGCGGCGCTGTGGGACGATGAATATATCGTCTTTGGCGGCTGGCCCGTTCAGTTTCTTCCGGCGAGCGACGGACTGGAACGAGAAGCGCTCGCGAAGCGGTGCCACGACAGTAGAAGGATGTCGGACCTGGGTTATGTCAGCCGAACATCTCGTTGCCATCGCGCTCCGCACTGGGCGCCCCAAGGATCACAACCGAATTCTGCAGTTTGTCGAGCAAGACGCGGTGAATCAGCAAAAAGCTGCAGAGGATCGTTGAAGGCAACGGGCTAACTGAAAAGTGGAGAGAATTCGAAAGCAGGTACTTGGAAGGCACCCATGAGTAAACCAAAAATGCGTGCGCGGTTCGCGTCGCTGAGCTTTTCCGACAAGATCAAGATCCTGGAAAAACTCCGCGATCGCAGTTCCACGTTCGCTCTAGTGAAGGTTTCTCTCATCGCCCGTCCAGATGATCCAAACGCGGACGATCAAGAAAAGATGCGGCAGAAACTAGAGCCTGACGCGCAAAAGTACCTGAGCGCCCACCGGAAGGGTGTGCCGCCCAATGCCTCGCGCGCAGTTCTCTATGTTCTGCTGGAACATTGGCTCCTAGGTCGCGGACGCAAGGTGCGCTTTGAGCTCGAAATTGACGGGAAGATAAAAGCCAAAGACGTGACACAGGCGGAGGAACTCAAT
Organism: uncultured Acidobacteriaceae bacterium; assembly: GCA_963818865.1. Classification (GTDB taxonomy): domain Bacteria; phylum Acidobacteriota; class Terriglobia; order Terriglobales; family Acidobacteriaceae; genus Sulfotelmatobacter. The sequence continues at coordinate 966,410 of CAWFTQ010000003.1, read as the reverse complement.
GCCCTCATTGGACAAGGAAGAACCACGGCGGAGTTCTTGCAGGCCATTGGGTCTTGTGCGGAGGAGGGTGGCTGAGCCAAAGGTCACTTGGTGCCCCGTTTCGTTCCCAAAAATTACAAAATTACCAAATGGAGTTTCTATGCCTATTCGTTGGGAAAAATTTACCGTAAAAGCGCAAGAAGCAGTCCAGCGAGCCAACAATCTCGCATCCGAGCATGGCAATCCTGAACTTGTGCCGCTCCATTTCCTCGCGGCCTTGCTCGAAGACAAAGAGGGTATTGTTTCGCCGGTGCTGGAAAAAATCGGCATCGGCCCGCAAGCTGTTCTCAGCGACTTGTATCGCGACATCGAGAAGCTGCCCAAGGTCTCTGGAGAAGCGGCACAGGCCACGCTCTCGAATGCCGCCAACAAATTGCTGGAGCAAGCTTTCAAAGAAGCTTCGAACTTTAAGGACGAGTACGTCTCCACCGAGCACTTGCTGCTGGCCATCACCCACCTCAAGCAGGACGCCGCGCAGCAGATCCTCGCCCGTCACGGCGCTACCTATGATGCGATTCTGAAGGCGCTAACCTCGGTGCGGGGCTCGCAGAAGGTGACCGACCAGAATCCCGAGGCGAAGTACCAGGCGCTTGAGCGCTACGCCCGCGACCTCACCGAGCAGGCCCGCCGCGGCAAGCTTGATCCGGTCATTGGCCGCGACGAAGAAATCCGTCGCGTGGTCCAGGTTCTTTCCCGCCGCACGAAAAACAATCCCGTGCTCATTGGCGAGCCGGGCGTGGGGAAGACTGCAATCGTCGAAGGCCTCGCCCAGCGCATCATTTCGGGCGATGTCCCGGAAGTGCTCAAGAACAAACGCGTAGTTGCGCTCGATCTCGGGGCCATGCTGGCGGGCGCAAAGTATCGTGGAGAGTTTGAAGACCGGCTCAAGGCCGTCTTAAAAGAAATCGAAGACTCCGCCGGACAGGTCATTCTCTTTATCGACGAGCTGCACACTCTCGTCGGCGCAGGCGCAGCCGAAGGCGCCATTGATGCCTCCAACATGCTGAAGCCGGCTCTTGCTCGCGGAGAGTTGCGTGCCATTGGTGCGACCACCCTCAACGAGTACCGCAAATACATCGAGAAAGACGCTGCCCTCGAGCGCCGTTTCCAGATTGTTTTCGTCGGCGAACCGAATGTCGAGGACACGATTGCCATCTTGCGCGGATTGAAAGAGCGCTACGAGGTGCATCACGGAGTTCGCATAAAAGATTCGGCGATCGTGGCCGCGGCCACGCTTTCGCACCGTTACATATCGGACCGTTTTCTGCCGGACAAGGCCATCGACCTGGTCGATGAAGCCGCCGCCTCGATTCGCATTCAGATCGATTCGCTTCCCACCGATATCGATCAGCTCGAACGCCGGGCCACGCAGCTTGAAATCGAAAAGCAGGCGCTGAAAAAAGAAGACGACACCAACTCCAGAGATCGTCTGGCGGTCATTGAGAAAGAGCTGGCCGGAATCCGCGAGAAATCCAATGCCCTCAAGGCCAATTGGAAAAAAGAAAAAGATCTCATCGCCCGCTCCCGCGAACTGAAAGAAAAAATCGAGAAGCTCAAGCTCGAAGAGCAGACGGAAGAGCGCAAAGGTAATCTGCAACGCGTCGCCGAAATCCGCTACGGGTTGTTGCGGCAAGCCGAAGAAGAGTTGAACAAGCTGACCGCCAGGATTGACGGTAAAGGCATCGACGGCAAAGGCGCCGGCGCACCGCGCATGTTGAAAGAAGAAGTGGACGAAGAAGATATCGCCCGCATCGTCTCGAAATGGACCGGCATTCCGGTCTCGAAGATGCTGGAAGGCGAAGTGAAGAAGTTGGTCACGATGGAAGAGCGCCTGCGGAATCGTGTTATCGGACAGGACGAGGCTCTCGAACGCGTTGCCAATGCCATTCGCCGTTCCCGCGCCGGACTCAGCGATCCCAAGCGTCCGATTGGCTCGTTCATTTTTCTCGGTCCGACCGGCGTTGGTAAAACCGAATTAGCGCGTGCCCTCGCAGAATTTCTTTTTGATGACGAACGCGCTCTGCTGCGCATCGACATGTCCGAATACATGGAGAAGCACTCGGTCGCCCGCCTGATCGGCGCGCCTCCGGGCTACGTCGGATATGAAGAAGGCGGTCAGCTTACCGAGCAGGTCCGCCGCCGTCCTTATGCGGTTGTGCTCTTCGACGAAATCGAGAAAGCTCATCCGGATGTGTTCAACATCCTGCTGCAGATCATGGACGACGGTCGCCTCACCGACGGCAAAGGCCGCGTGGTGGACTTCAAGAACACAATCATCATCATGACCTCGAATCTCGGCTCCAGTTATCTGCAGGCCGCAAACCTGCGTACACCGGAGGACTTCGAGAAGGCGAGCGAACAGGTGATGAATGTGCTGCACGGGCACTTCCGGCCGGAATTCCTGAACCGTGTGGATGACATTATCGTGTTCCGTCCACTCGGCAAAGAGCAGTTGGTAAAGATTATCGAGCTGCGCCTTGAAGATGTGCGGCGGTTGCTCGCCGACCGCAAGATCTCGATCGAGCTCACTGATGCCGCGAAGGAACTATTGTTCACGCAGGGTTACGACGCCAACTTCGGTGCGCGTCCTCTGAAGCGCGCTATTCAGAAGCTGGTGCAGGATCCACTGGCGTTGAAAATTCTGGACGGGGACGTTCTGCACGGCGACCACATCGTTGTAGACGCCGACAAGAAAGCCGGCAAGATGAAATTTGAGGTCAGCCAGCGCGTGGGAGAAAAAGAGCCGGTGAAGGCGAAGGCGAAGCAATAAGACAAACGGCCACGGATCTACAAGGATTCTCACGGATAATTCTTCTTTAAGAAAATCCGTGACGATCCGCGCAAATCCGTGGCTAACTTAGGTCGGATCGGCGGCGTTTTTTCGCCGCACTAGCCCGATCACCCAGTCCGTCCAATAAGAAGACTCTCCGGAAGCCAGCAGAGCCGTTTTGCCAAGCACGGCTTCCACAAAGTTTTCGATGATCGGATAGTGCAGATTGGGGTGAGGCGGGAGATTCTCGCGGCCGCCGGGATAGATAAGCTCGGGACCATTCAGTGGACTCAACTCCATCTCGCCTTCGGTGCCGCGGATGCGGCACTCGTCCCGCTTCACCGTCGAATGCCAGCGAACGTCCACCAGGCCGCGCACTCCGCCTGCGTAATCGATCATCACGGTCGCGTTGTCCTCGACCGCATAGTGATGCACCGCATTCGACAAGTAGCCGGTGGCACGTAACGGCTGGCCAAAAAGAAAATTCAGCACATCAATTCGGTGCGACGCGATATCGTAGAGCGGGCCGCCTCCCGCCTTCATGGGATCGATCAGCCAACTGCGATCGAGATTACTTTTGTCAAAACTTCTTGGGTCAAACCATCCGTGGCTGGTGAGTTCGGCAAGAACCGGCTTCCCGATTGCGCCGGCTTGGATCAGTTGTTTGGCCCGCTGCAGTTTGGGATACGTTCTGCGATAGTAGGCCACGCCAAGAGTGCGCCCAGTCTCTTCTGCCAGCTTCACCATGGAGCGAGCTTCGGCATCATTCATGGCCATAGGTTTTTCGCACAGCACATGTTTTCCCGCACGAAGAGATTGCATCGTCTGTGGTGCGTGGAGGAAAACCGGGGTCGCAATGTAAACCGACTGCACTGCAGGATCGGCGAGAGCTTCGTCGAGACTTGTCCAGGCACGTGCATTGTAAGGTGCCGCCTTTGCGGGATCCCGCGTGACCAGACCGTACAAGCAGCTTCTGGGTTCGGCCTGAATCGCCGGAATGACGCGACGGGCCGCGATATCGCCGATGCCGATTACGATCCAGTTCAGCATAGATGGGAAATACAACCTGGGTAGAAAATCAAAGGCCGGCCTAAGCCGGCCTTCGCGCTTGATCTCAACACAACGCTACGGCTTTTTAGGAGCGATTGCGTCCTTGGCAGCCTTGGCGACGCGGAACTTCACTACGGTCTTCGCCTTGATCTGGATGGGCTCGCCCGTCTGCGGATTACGTCCAACGCGCGCTTTGCGGTGGGCTTTCACCAGCCGGCCCAGGCCGGGCACGACGAATACGCCGTTCTTTTTTGTTTCTTTCACAGCGACGTCGGCGAGTTGCTCCAAAAATAGCGCAGCAGTCTTATTGGGAAGTTCAGTCTTCTCGGCCAGATGACGGACGAGTTGGGTCTTGGTTAAACCTGAAGCCATATTTCTTCCTCCTCGGAAAAGTTTGAATTTTAATTCCAGTGGGCTTGATGGTACATCAGGGCCCTGTGGAAAACACCCTTATTCTACGCGGGTTCCACACATATAGCATGACAAAAGGGCCATTTTTACATGGTTTTTTGCAATCGGGACTCCAAAATGGCCCAAAACAGGTCGTCGAGAGCGATTAACAATCAGCAATTGGCAATTAGCGGTTAGCAATTCGTTGCCGCTAACGTTGTGCCAGCCGAGGCGATAACTGCTATTTGCCAACTGCCAATTGCAGCGGCCTGCAACGTTGCTCGCGTAGCGGTGCCATAATAGCGAAGAGGAGAATCACAATTTGAGTTGCGCCATCTGTGAAGTTCGCAAGGAAAAACGCTTCTGTCCCGCGGTCCACGGACGAATCTGCCCGCAGTGTTGTGGCGAGCAACGCGAGGTGACATTGGATTGCCCCAGCGATTGTCCGTATTTGCAGCAATCGCGTGAACATGAAAAGCCGCGCCCGGCGGAGCAGTTTGATGCGCGATCGTTATTTCTGCAGGTGGAGATTTCGGACCAGTTTACTTACGAACGTGAGCATCTTCTCATGGGCCTTAGCTATGCCCTCGCCAAAGCCGCTCGTGCCGACCGCAGCCTGAACGATCGCGATCTGATCGCCGCGCTCTCCGCCATGAGTAGCAGTTATGAGCGGTTGGTGAACTCCGGTCTGCACTACGAACAGCCTCTGGCTAGCGCCGCGCAACATGCTGTAGCAGCGCAGGTGGAGGAGATGGTAAAGCAATACCGCGAGGCCGAGCAGAAACAGATGGGCTATTCCAATCTGCGGGATTCCGACGTGCTCAAAGCTCTGGTGTTTCTGCTTCGGCTGGGCCAGGGACGCACTTCGGGACGCCCCAGGTCGCGCGCGTTCATTGATTTTCTCTTCGCACAGTTTCCGGAGAAGGAATCAGCCGTGTTGACGCCGCAGGAAGCGGGCAGTCGCATTATCGTGCCCTGATGTAAAAAGTTAGCCACTGATTTTCACGGATTCTACGGATAAACTGGAATTAAGAATCATCCCTAAAGCCTTTGCTTTATCTGTGTCAATCCGTGAAATCCGTGGCTCAGGTCTTCAGCCTTCGCACCGTTTGACCGGCGGGCAGCGCATCGCGCAGTTCGATAATCGTCTTGTTCAACACCGGGTGGCGCACCCCCGGCGCGATCTCTGCCAAAGGTTCGAGAACAAAGCGGCGCTCATGCATGGCAGGATGGGGAACTGTAACTTCCAGAGAATTTAAGATAGTATCGCCGAACAGCAGAATATCGATGTCGATAATGCGCGGACCTTTTTTTTGCACCCGCCGCCGGCCCATGGCTTCCTCAATGCCCAATATCGAGGTCATCAGTTGTTGCGGCGTTAGGCCAGTCTCGAGCCCGACCACACAATTCAGAAACCAGCGTTGCTCGGTGAATTCCACCGGCTCGGTTTCATAGAAGGACGACACAGCCGAAACTCGGCCGACCCCGCTAAGTCGCTCTTGAGCCTCTCGCAGATGTCCCTCGCGGTCGCCGATATTAGAGCCGAGAGAAAGATAAACCATTGGTAGCATTGACTTATCATCCGATACCTTGGTCACTTTCGGCGATTTCGGATTGATTCTAGAATTAGACCATGCTTGAGTCTCTGCTGCTGAGCCGGGATCCCGACGTCTTCCGGGTCTTACGCCCGACGCTCGAAAAACTTTCCATCGACGTAGAAGTCTGCCAGGAGGCGAAAGAAGCCAGCGAGATTCTGATCTCGGAAAAATTCGATGCCGTCATTGTGGATTGCGATGACATGCCCGGTGGAGTCGAAGTCCTGGAAGGTCTGCGGGCCACGCCCAGCAACCAAAACTCTGTAACCTTCGCCGTGGTTAACGGCAAGAAAACCACCACTCAGCAGGCTTTCAACATGGGCACAAATTTCGTGCTCCATAAGCCGCTCTCCGTTCTGAACGCCTCCCGCTGCTTCAATGCCGCTCTCAGCTTTATGTTGCGCGAACGCCGCCGCTACTTCCGTCATCCCATAAAAATGCCGGTCCGCCTGGTCGTAGGCGACAAAGAATTAAAAGCCGAGAGCACGAATCTTAGCGAAGGCGGCATCGCTCTCTTGTTGCACCATGCCCTTCCCAAGACTGCCAAACCCCAGTTGCAATTCACACTGCCAGGAACCAGCCCGGTTCTGGAAGTGGAAACGGAAATCGCTTGGGCCGACCTGAAAGGATACGTGGGATTGCGTTTTCACAACGTGCCTCCGAGTTCACAGGAATTGCTTGAGGGCTGGCTCAACAATCAGATGGAGCAACAAATTCCTGGATCCAAAGACAAGCTCACTGGGCCAGCTCCCCGCGCCACCCAATAATTCCGCGCCGCGCCGTCTCCGGGTATCGATCTCCGGACATTGATCTCCAGGTATTCAATTGGTAATTTGCCCCGGCGCCTTGCCGTGGCAATCTGTAGGGATACCGGAGATTGCCATGCTTCCCACCACCTATCGCGTTGCCCGCATTCAGAAAACTCTGCGCTGGTTTGAGGAAGATATCCCTCTCCTGAACATGCGGGTAAGAGACTTATCCGCCGAACGGCAGCGGTCGGCGCATCAGTTTGCCGCGGCGCTTGTCGAGCAAACTCGCGCCGAACTGCACCGCCTCCTTGCAGAACAACCGGAGCCAGTTCCTGAGTCCGGCGACTTTCCTTGCGAGCCGGCTGACTAGCCTTTGAAATCAATCAGTTATTGGATCTGATCTAAGGTTAGGAGCCTTCAGAGCGCTGATCCGGCTGCCGCTTGCGAGCTGTAGGAACTCGCGGCGTCGCGATCTTCCTCCGGCAGCGTAACTTCCTCCCATAGCGTCTGGTCGCGAAGAATACGCGAGACCAACGCGGTGTGCATGGCGTGGCCGGCGCGGTCGGCTACGATCTTTCCCAGGATCGGCTTGCCCAGCAGAGCCAGGTCGCCAACCAAATCCAGAACTTTGTGCCGGACAAATTCGTCGGGAAAGCGCAGTGGACCGTTTTCGATTCCTTCACGCGTGAGCACGATGCAATTTTCGCTCGACGCTCCGCGGATCAGCCCCATGTTGCGCATGGCCTTCTCGTCCTCGCGCGAACCAAAAGTGCGGGCTGCCGCGATCTTCTTCAGATAGCTGCCGTTGGAAAGTTCGACCTGAAAAGTTTCCTTGCCAATGAGGGGATGAGGAAAATTGATCGAGTAGGAGACGGAGTAGCTGTCGGCGGGATAAACCGAAATGAACTTGTTGCCTTCGCGCATTTCCACTTCGCGAAGCATCTTCATATACCGCCGCGGACGCCGCTGCTTTCGAATGCCGGCCTTCTGTATGAGTTCCACGAATGGCAGGGCGCTGCCGTCGAGGATGGGGAGTTCGAGATTGTCTAATTCCACAATGGCGTTATCCACGCCCAGTCCGGTGAACGCCGAGAGCAAGTGTTCGGTGGTGGAAATCAGCACGCCCTTTTTCATCAGGCTGGTGGCATAGCTGACGCGGGCAACGTTGCGGCTGTTGGCTTCGATCTCGAAGTCATCCAAATCGGTTCGCCGAAACACAATTCCCGTTCCGGGAGGCGCCGGAAGAATCTGCAGGCATACGGGTGCGCCGCTGTGCAGTCCAACGCCACTGCACGCCACGGCCGAGCGGATGGTTTGCTCTTGAATCAAAAGCGTCAGCTTATGTCCCGGTGAATGAATAGATTACAGCCAACAGCCCAGAGATGACTGTGGTAAAAAAGCCACAGTACGTGGCTTAGGATACAAAGGGAACCCTGATGGCTAATAGAATATTGAGCCATTGGAGCCTTTGGTAGGAGCCTACCCTTGCTTCGATTCCTGAAAAGGCTATCCTTCATGGGACCAAGAATAGACTCTTGGCTCTGTGGAGGTACGTGCAATGGCTGACCGAATTCCGCATTGGGGCCGAGAGGGCCGGAGGATCAGGAGGGAGGCAGCAAGAGAGTTGGCGAGGGAACTCATGGTTAGCCATCCGAGCGAGCACAAACGGCGGTGGGATACCGGATGGTTCTTGGCGGCTTTTATGGCGCTAGGACTTCTGCTGATAGCGCCGAAGGTCGGACGCGCAGTGACGGGGGTCGTCCTAGTCGGAATGGGTGCCTGCCTCATACATCCCATTTGGAAGCTGGGGTTTGTGCAAGAAGCACCCGCCGTCGCACGGCGATGGATACGATTTCTCTGCATGATGATTGCCGGGGTAATAGCGGTAGCTCTTTTTGGACTCTACGTATGGCCGTCGAGTCGGAGACATGTTCTTACTGAGAAAGAGAAGGAGGGGTTCAAGGACGCATTGCACAGCCAAACAGAGCCACCTCAGACAATACAAATTGCGTGTCCGAATGGGGATGAAAATACCTGCGTATACGCTGCTCAGTTTATTCGTTTATTTGGGCAGGCGGGTTGGACAGTAAAAGGAGACGTACAGCGAGTCACTCTAGCGCAGCCAATGGCTGGCATAGTTCTAGTTGAGCGCGGCGGCAAGAAATGGACGCCAGACGATTGGAATAGCGGGGGCTATACTGCACTCACGCCCAGCATCCATAGCATCTATTCGGCGTTTGACAATATTGACATTCAGGCCAATACCAGCGCAGGCCCTGATTTGCCGGACGGTCAAATTACGGTTTACTTCGGTACGGAGCGCCCAGACGAGTCCGAACCAACTGAACTCACGCGTAGCATGAAGAAATGGCCACAACTTGAAGAGCAAATTAAGAACCTCGAGAAACAACAGCACATTAACGACGTTAAGCCGCGATGAGATATACGATAATTTCAATCGGCCGGAACACAGGATCGACGCCGAGTTTGCAAATCCCGTGAATGAGCACCACAAGGTCAAGACACAGGATCTTACAACGCGTTTCGCTGACCACCGCAACGTCAGTCTTGCTGCGGAGCGAGTCGCCAAACCTGCGCTCCATCATCGAAATGTAAATTCGACGTTACTGCGCCTGCGGTAGCACCCGCGGTGCCGCTCTCAAGCCTTTTCCACACCCCGCCTGTGACATCTAACCTTCCCACCATGCGATAAACTATAAGTAGTATGCTTACCAGCAATATTGCCCCTCAGCAATTGTTCGCCCACTCCGCCGGCACCGACGCTACTCTCCCTAACCCCGCCGTTTCCAATATTTTGCGCGCAACTCCTTTTCGGTCAATATTTTACCCGGATTTTTGCAAAATCCTCGAAGCTAACCCCAGCCTCCTCAAAGATTTAGCGTCCAAATCTGCACTTTTTTTTAATCCAGATCAATCTACCCGCGCCCTTGCTCTACGGTTCGCCGGGGCCGGCAAGCGGGCGTTTTTAGGTAAAGCCTTCGCGCCCGCTCTACTTGTGGGAGTCTTTCTTGTTTTTGTCCGGAACTTTCAACGGATTGTAGCCCGAGTCGGGATCGAACATCGCCGGGTTCAGACTCTGACTGTATGTGACCGACATTATGAAGCGCTCGCTTTGCATATCCCCGTTGAAGTAGCGAGTGAACCCGAAGGGCGTCATTATTCCCTGGGCGAGGCGGTATCCGTCGAAAGTTTCTTCTTCCACATTGCGTTCATTGTCCGCCGGATCGCGCCAGGTATAACTTTTCTTGATCGGCAGATGAGTATCGATGTCGAAGTAAACGCTCACCGACTCATCCTTCGAATTGATCAGCGTGACGCGCTCCGCGGCGAGGCTGCCAGCCAGCGCATTGCCATCGTAGAAAAGAGCCACCTTGGGGTCGTTCACCCAGGTGCGCAGGATTGTTTCCAGTGAAAACTTGTGTCGTCGCAGGTAGTCCTCGAGATCTTTCTTCTCCACCGCGCGTGGACCTTTATAAGTCACTTCGTACCCTTTATTGCCAGCGTAGATGTAGGCTATATCGCGCTGCTGGGTCAGTTCGATCCGTTCTTTGTCGGGGAATTCCACAAAACGCCAATAGAGAACCCCATTGCTCGTGGGGCGCCCATGGTAAAAACTGTAGACCCGTCCCTGCTCCTCGATATCGTGAGCATTCAGGTAAGCTTCTCCTCCCAGGGCCTTAATGCCCTGCTCCAGAAGCTCTCGCGCCTGGTTGGCGTTTTTCTGGTCGAGCGGGATCGGAGCATCCTTGGCCGGGGCGGAGCTTGCAGGGCCCTGCGCGCTCGTTTGTGCCGCCGCGTGCGTCGCGACGCAGACAGACGTAGCCGCCGTAAATGCCAGTGTGACGATGAGGAGCAGACGTTTCATTCAGCCGATCGGTAGTGAAGCCCGGAACAAGAATTGTAGCTGCTTGCGGAGAGTTGCGGCCATGCGGCGGACTTCCACACTTTTGCTTGGATGCAGAAAAAACCGCGTGCGTCGCGCACCGCCCAAATTAAGGCCAGACCGGCTAGCCCGCCAGCACAGCTCCGCCGTTTACGTTGAAGACCTCGCCGGTGATGAAGCTGGCGTACTCGGTACACAAGAACAGTACCGGCGCCGCGATTTCTTCCGGCTTACCCACGCGTCCCATTGGAATGGTGCGCCGAATTTCTTCGCCGCTGTTCGGGTCGTCCAGCGCGGGTTTGGACATGTCCGTATCGACCCAGCCCGGCGCAACCGAGTTCACATAGATTCCCGCCGACGCGAGTTCCGTGGAAAGCCCCTTGACCATGCTGATCAGCGCGCCTTTGCTGGCGGAGTAATCGCAATGGAAGGCCTCACCCCGCTGTCCGCTGGTGGAACTGATGAGCACGATGTGCCCGGTCGCCGCCCCGATTCTCGGCTGGGCCTTCATCTGAGCCACGGTGTGTTTGACCAGTCCAAAAACAGCATCCAGATTGATAGAGATGGTGGAACGCCATTGCTCGTCGCTCATCTTGTCGATGGCGACATCTTCCACGGGCCAGACTCCGTGGTTGGCCACGAGAATATCGATCCTGCCAAAATGCTTCGCGGCCTCCGCAACCAGCATGCGAGCCGAAGCCGGGTCATTCAGGCTGCTGCCGATGGCGTGGCAGTTGGATTCGCCGCATTCCTTCACCAGAGCGTCAGCTTGCGCCCGCGCCTTCTGGTAGCTGAACACCACCTTCGCGCCAGCCGCGGTAAAAAGGCGAACCGTGGCCGCGCCGATGCCACGCGAACCGCCCGTGATCAAAGCAACTTTGCCGGGGAGAGAGAGAGAAAGAGGAATGGACATAATGGTAGTTTCAAGCTTCCTGTTTCTGGTTGCAAGTCGGACAAGCCAGAAAGGCTGGAAACCAGAAACGGGAAACTAGAAACCATCTTTAGCCGACGAAGCCCGCTCCGACTTCAATTCCCGCAACAGCAACCGCACCAGCATACCGTCGAAGCCGGTGCCGCTCATCTTCGCAAGCTCGTCGAGCGCCTGCTCCGGAGTACGCGCCGCGGCAATCGATTGCTCCGTCAGCATGTTGGCATAGGCGTCGGCCAGAGCGATAATGCGCGCCCACAAAGGAATCTGCTCACCCTTCGCGCCATCGGGATAGCCCGTGCCATCGAAGCGCTGATGATGATGCTCGATGGCCTGCCGCATCATGGCGCTGTGCGGGAGGATGCCGGCAATCTCAGCCCCCACCCGCGCGTGCATTTTGACCAGGAAGAATTCGTCGTCGGTGAGCGGACCGGGCTTGTTCAAAATGCGTTCGGGCACAAAAATCTTTCCGACATCGTGGATGCGGGCGGCGTAAACCAGATCGAGGGTTTCCTCCGGAGGCAGCTGCAGCGCCCGGGCAATGATTTCCGTGTAGCGCGCCACCAGATCGCCGTGGCCCGCGGTTCGCAGTTCGCGAGATTCCGCGGCCCGGCTGAGGACTTCGATCGATTCCTTCAGCAACGGCACATTGCAATCTTCTTCGCCGCCGCAAAACTTCACCAACATCGAACCCAGTTCTTCCAGATGTTCCGGCCCGTTGTGCTCGCGCTGCAGAAATCCTTCGATATACGTGGAGATCTGTTGCCGCTGCGGAGCAAACTCCTCGCCCCCGGCGAATTCTTCCGCTGCGGATACCCGGTTGCCGCCCGAACGCTTCGAAACATACATGCCCGCATCGGCTATGCGGATGATGTCTTCAATAGAAAAACCGTGCATGGGGAAACTGGCTACGCCGAAGCTGCCCGTGATGTGATGTTCGCTGAGCATCGGGTCGGTGGCAATCCACTGGCGCAAGCGTTCGGCCAGGACCTGCGCCTGCTCCGGCCCGGTTTCAGGCATGAGAATGATGAACTCGTCCCCGCCGTAACGTGCGACAACGTTTGACTGGCGCGATTTTTGCTCCAGCAGCCGTCCTACGCGGGCCAGCACCAGGTCGCCTTCGAAATGGCCCAATGTGTCATTCACTTCCTTGAACTTGTCCAGGTCGATCAGTACCACGGAGAACGGTCTCCCCGAGCGGGAAGCGCGCTTCCACTCGGCCGACAATGCTTCCCAGAAAAAGCGCCGGGTTTTGATTCCAGTCAGACCATCGGTGATCGATTGCTGCTGCAGCTTCTGGAAGACGAAAGCGTTGTGCAAAGCTGTGGCCAGCAGATCCGCCAGCGTGTTGAGGATGAGAACGTCCTGCGGAAAAAATGCGCTTTCGTTGCGGCTCTCAATGTTCAACGCGCCCAGCAAAGTTTCACCGTAAGTGATGGGGATGCACAGCACCGACCGCGACTCCGGCAGAATCGCGCCAATCTGGCCTTCCACGCCGTTTTGCACCAGCGCCCGCTCGCCCGTCCGAGCGACCCGCCCCAGGATGCCAATGCCGAGCGGAATCCGTCTGCCCATGGCGTGCGCCGTTGCCCCGGCTTCGGCCTTGATTTCGATTTCCTTCGTACCGTAATCCAGCAGGCCGATGCCGATATGATCGAAGCTGAAATTCTTTTGGATTTCGCCCACGATCTGGCCCAGCATGTGAACCGGGTCGTCGCTCGAAATTGCGGTGCGCGAAATATTGTTGAGAAACGCCAGTTGCCGCGAGCGCCGTTGTTCTTCCGCGAACAGGCGCGCATTCTCTACCGCAACCGATACCTGTCCGGCAGCGGTCACCATCACGTCCAGGTCGCGCTGCTCAAAGACATATTCGCGTTGCGTGTTCATGGCAACCATCACCCCGGCGGGCTTGCTGCCCAGCAGGATGGGCGCGGCGCACAAACATTTGGCGGGATGCTCGGGCCGGAAAGTAATACCCAGTCGGGCCCGCGTCTTCTCCAGGTCGGACCGTATGAGCAGAGGTTGACCGGTTCGAATCACGTATTCGGTGAACGCGTTCTCCAGTTTGCGCTTTCGCTTGGGCAGGACAAGATCATCCTCCACTTCCAGCTCGAAGCGGATTTCATCGCCTTCCTGGAAGGCAATGTAGAAATCGCTGTTATTGAAAATTTGTCCCAGCTCGGCGTGAATGGTGCGCAGCACTTCATCCTGATCCAGCCGCGAGCTGATCGCCTGCCCGATCTCGGTGAGCAATTCATACTCCTGGGTGCGGCGGTGAGCGTCATGCGCGATCAGATAGTTTTCGACAGTGAGCCCAAGCTGCAGTGCCAGTCCTACCATAAGACGCGGACCGGAAGTGCCAAACGCCTTGCGCTGGGCATGAGGAAAAATAATCACGCCGAATGAATGCTCGCGGGTCTGGAGACTCACAGCGGTAAGATTGCGGACTTCCGCTTTTTCGAGAGCATCCTTAAAGCCGGCGAAGGTGCCAGCAGGGCCCAAGGGTAACGGCTCTGTCATCTGATCAATATCGCGGACCGTGAACAATCCCCCTTGATGGTGGGCTCGGTCACAGATGTATTCTCCGGCGCCGCTGCTGGTCAACACGTCGAGAAATTCGGGAGAGAATCCGCGCTGCACCGAAGGCAGCAAGCCGCGCCAGCGTTCGGCGACGTAAATGACGGCGCGCCTGGCGGACAAAGCGCCGGCCAATCGCTCCAGAGCCGACTGCATACTGGGCAGCAAATCGTCGGCGGAGAGAAGCCGCCGCGGATCCGCGCCCAACGTGGATAGAGCGAGCGTATTTTCCTGCACCGCGTTGCGCTCGTTCTCAAACAGCACCATCACCATGGCGATGCCCAGCAACATCTGCGGCACGGGACCAAGCACGTGGCCCACTGCCCCAAACGTTTCCATCCATGGATTCGCGATCTGAATGGCGCCCATCAACACCGCCCACAGCGCCAGGGAAAAAGCCAACAGTTGAAACGCGACTGAGCCTTTGCGGTGAGCGTGCAGGTAGAAAACCGCCGAACAATACAAGAGTACTGCACTCAAGAAAAGTACCGTCAGGCTCAGGGGACGCCGATCTATCGGAAGCGGACCGCTCAACAGAAGGGTCCGCAAATCGACGCAGGCCAGCACCGTTCCCACCGAGGCCAAGGCCCAGTCATACCAGCGAAAGCGGAAAGAAGATCGGGTCAGGCGCGTGGAGACGAAGATACTCACTGCCATCGCTACCGAAAACAACGAACTGGCAAAAAACGCAGCCAGCGCCGGTGGCCGGTAATAGCGGAAGGCATCCAGCGCATAGTGAATGGAATAGCAGGCCCACGCAATCTGCCAGGCGCGAAAATAAAGCTGCCGGCTCTGCTGGTAGAGATAGCTGAACAGCAGGCACAGCAACGAGGCAACAACGCCCGGAATGACAACGATGCTGGTAGAAATACTATTCATGGGGCCAGACTTAGATTTCCGTTGAGTTGCGCCAGTGCTTCCAGGAGAAGATAGTGATTAATGTTTTCACATCATGAGTACGAACACAACAAGATTTAAGTACAATGCCCTTTAAACTGCACCTAGAACCGTATAATACTTAATCTGGGAATCACCTATCTTGTTGGCTTGACGATACTTTCCTCTCCTCCATACCATCAACATTTGGCTACTTATGCCTGAAATCCTCGACCCTGCTTCACCCAAGCCGCGTGTCCGCTTCGCTCCGTCGCCCACGGGTTTTCTCCACGTAGGCAGCGCCCGCACGTTCATCTTCAACTGGCTCTATGCCCGCCACAAGGGCGGCACCATGATCCTTCGCCTTGACGATACTGACGTTGAGCGGAATACCCAGGCTTCCGTAGATTCCATATTCGATGGCTTAAAGTGGCTGAACCTGGGTTGGGACGAAGAATACAAACAGTCTGAACGGCTGGACCTGCACCGCAAGACAGCCTGGACGATCTTCGAGAAAGGCCTGGCCTATCGCGACTTCACGCCCGCCCATACGGGAGATGCGGAAAAATCCGGCGCGCAGGGAACCTGGCTGTTCAATCCTGGTGCCCGCGAACTTACCCCCGCGGAAAGTGACCGCCGTGCCGCTGCAGGGGAGCCTTTCGCTTTGCGTTTTCGCGTGCCCCGCGACGGCGGGCAGTCGGTACGATTTGCCGATGCCGTTTATGGCGAGCAAGTAAAGGCTGCTGCCGACATCGAAGATTTCGCACTACTCCGTTCCGATGGCATGCCAACCTACCATCTGGCTTCCTGTGCCGACGATGCCGACCTGCGCATCTCCCACATCATCCGCGGCCAGGACCATCTCTCGAATACTTACAAGCACGTCCTGATCTTCGAGGCTGCCGGCTGCACACCGCCGCAGTTTGCGCACCTGCCGTTGCTGGTCGCGCCCGATGGCACCAAGCTTTCCAAGCGCCGCCACGGTCCTGTGGTTAGCGTTACCACCTACCGCGACGCCGGATTTCTCTCGGAGGCTTTCATTAATTTCCTCTGCCTGCTCGGCTGGTCGCCCAAGAACGACCGCGAAAATATGTCCCTGCAGGAACTAACCGATATCTTCTCGCTCGAAGGCATCAACCGCTCGAATGCAGTGGTGAACTTCAAGGAGAGTGCTGACGACACTGGGTTGAAAGAGTACGTTGCAGGGGGCGCTGGGAAACCGTGGCCACCTGAAGAAACGTTCGATCCGAAAGCAGTGTGGCTGAATGCCGAGCACATTCGCAGCCTGCCAGTCGAGGAGTTGAGCGCCCGTCTGCTGCCCATCGTCCGTGCCGCCGGATTCGACGTCACACTGGAGAAGATGCTGCGAATCACGCCACTAATTCGCGAGCGCATCAAACTGCTGCGCGATGTGCTCACCGCCGCCGACTTCTTCTTCGTGGATCAGTTACCGCCCTACGACCCGGCCGAACTTATCCCCCAAAAGGGAGACGCGGCGATGGCGATGAAAGTTCTCTCGCGAGCCCGCGAGGTGCTGGCGAAAGTCGAGTTCAAACACGATCCGCTAGACCAGGCTCTGCGCGCCGCCGCTCAGGAACTGGGAGTAAAGGCGGGCCAAATGTTTCAGCCGATCCGCGTCGCCGTTTGCGCTCGCAAGAACGCGCCGCCGCTTTTTGAGACGCTGGAGGTTCTGGGAAGAAAGACGACGCTGGCGCGAATCGAGCAGGCCCTAGCGATGATGCAGTAATGACCATACATCAGGGAGGCTCTATGCGCGAAGAGGTTCCTCTTATATCGACAAGAGAAAAGCAGATGACTAATTGTCCTCGAAAAAGGGTAAACGAAAGGTAACATTTGTGTTACCATTAGGACATGTTGAGGTTCTCGAATACCTCGAACCCGATGGTCGCAGCCCTTACGCGAGTGGTTCGACAGCCTCAACGCGCCAGCCGCAGCGAAGGTAGCCGTCTCTCTGGCGCGGATGTCGCAGGGCAACCTGTCTAATGTAAAGGGCGCTGGCGGCGGAGTACACGAGTACAGGATCGACTTCGGTCCTGGCTACCGGATTTACTTTGCCAGGGACGGCGACCGGATGATCCTGCTGCTGGGCGGTGGAACCAAGAAGCATCAGCAAAAGGACATTCGAAATGCCCGCAGCCGCTGGCAGGATTATAAGGATAGAAAGAAACAGGAGGCTCGATAGTGGCGCTTACACGAGATTTCAAGGAAACGATTCAGGCGCGGGCACGGCGTGATCGGGCCTTCCGCAAAGACCTCTTGCTTGAAGCAGTCGAGAGCTTTCTATCTGGAGACGTCCAAACGGGCAAGACCGTGTTGCGCGACTACATTCACGCCACCGTGGGCTTTAACGAATTGGCGGAGAGCACTCACCACTCTCCCAAGAGCCTGATGCGGATGCTCGGCCCTTCCGGAAATCCGCAGGCTCGGAACCTCTTCGAGATCGTCAGCTTTCTGCAGCACAAGGAAAAAGTGCGGTTCAAAGTACATGCGGCGTCCGCAAAGTGACCCGCCAGTGCTCCGCCCTGCGATAAGATCAAGTAGTAATGAATCCGAACACCCCAACCGACGCTGGAGAAAAAGCTGTGGCTGCCTCGCCTCCGCCCGCTCCGTCGAACTTCATTCGCGACATCATTCTCGAGGACCTCAAGACCAACAAGCACAATGGCCGTGTGCAGACGCGCTTTCCTCCCGAACCCAACGGCTATCTGCACATCGGGCACGCCAAGGCGATCTGCATCGATTTCGGCCTGGCCGATGAATTCGGCGGACATACCAATCTCCGCTTCGACGACACCAATCCCGAGAAAGAAGAAACCGAGTATGTCGACTCGATCAAGGCCGACGTCAACTGGCTCGGATTCAACTGGGACGGCCTCTTCTACGCCTCCGATTATTTTGACCAGCTCTATGAATGGGCCGTCAAACTGATCAAAGATGGAAAGGCCTACGTCGACGATCTAACCGCCGAGGAGATTCGCAAGCATCGCGGCACGCTCACCGAGCCGGGGAAAGACAGTCCGTATCGCAGCCGGTCGGTCGAAGAGAATCTGAACTTATTTGAGCGGATGCGCGCCGGAGAGTTTCCCGATGGCTCGCGCGTTCTGCGCGCGAAGATCGATATGGCCTCGCCCAACCTCAACCTGCGCGATCCTGTGATGTACCGCATTCTGCACGCCGAGCATCACCGCACCGGAAACAAGTGGTGCATCTATCCCATGTACGACTACGCGCACGGCGAATCGGATTCCATCGAGCGAGTCACGCACTCCCTCTGCACGCTCGAGTTCGAAGATCATCGTCCGCTCTATAACTGGTTCATCGAGCAGCTGGGTATCTTTCCGTCGCGCCAAATCGAGTTCGACCGCCTGAACCTCACCTACACGCTCTTGAGCAAGCGCAAGCTGCTGCAGTTGGTGCAGGAGGGCCGCGTCAGTGGCTGGGACGATCCGCGCATGCCCACGCTCGGCGGCATTCGGCGCCGCGGATACACGCCCGAGGCAGTGCGCAATTTCTGCGGCGCGATTGGTGTGTCCAAGACCACCGGCGTGATCGAGCTCGCCATGCTCGAACACTTTGTCCGCGAAGACCTGAACAAGCGTGCCCCGCGCGTGATGGCGGTGCTGCGTCCGCTGAAAGTTGTGATCGACAATTATCCGGAAACTCACGTCGAAGAAATGGACGCGGTGAACAATCCCGAAGACGCGAGCGCCGGCTCCAGAAAGGTGCCGTTCTCGCGCGTGCTCTACATCGAGCAAGACGACTTCCGCGAAGTTCCGCCGAAAGGCTACTTCCGCCTCTCGCCCGGACGCGAGGTGCGCCTGCGCTACGCGTATTTCATCACGTGCCAAAGCGTGATAAAGAACGACAAGGGCGACGTGGTGGAGGTGCATTGCACCTACGACCCCGCCTCGCGCGGCGGCAATTCGCCTGACGGACGCAAAGTGAAATCGACGATTCACTGGGTGTCGGCGGCGCATGCCGTCGACGCCGAGGTGCGTATCTACGAAAACCTGTTCACCAAAGAAAATCCTGGCGACGTAGAGGAAGGGCAGGATTTCACTGCGAATCTCAACCCGCAATCGCTCGAAGTAATCAGGTCCGCGAAGCTCGAGCCTTCGCTAGCCAACGCAGCAGTGGGCAGCCGTTACCAGTTCGAGCGCCTCGGATATTTCTGCGTCGATCTGGACTCGAAACCCGGCAAGCCGGTGTTCAACCGCACCGTGGCGTTGAAAGATACTTGGGCGAAGGTGGAGAAAAAGCAGGGGAAGGGGTAGAAAAACAAAACCCCGAGCGCGACTCCACTCGGGGCGTAAGCCTGTCCAGCTTCACTAACATTATCGGCAGCCAGAACTCCGAAGTCAAGGTTACTTAAAGGAGCCTCCCTGTCCTGAGGCTCCTCTCAAGTTTCCCTACCAAAGAAGGGAAACGGTGGACCCGGCGGGATTCGAACCCGCACCTTAAAGCTGGACAGGCTTACGTGCTGCCAGTTACACCACGGGCCCTGAAGGCAGCCTAGTGGCAGGAGTCAGTGATGAACAAGGTTGTGCTGAAGGAAATTGTCATCAAGGTTTCACTTTGGGAATCACCAAGAAGGTGCGATACAAAGGATTGGGTACCACACCAGGGACGGACGAGGGCGTCCGTCGGTCCACGAACTCGTTCGGAACCCTCCTACCCTTTCCCGCCCTGCTGCAGTCTAAAAGCGTTATCATTTCTCGTTCGCGCGCCGTGGCTAAGGCTCTCGCATGACCCTATTAACGACAATGACCGCCCTCCCCGGACTTCTGCTCTTCGAATTTTCCCGCACCGTGTTCTCAATGACCGCCGCGGGCGTCTTGCTCCTTCTGATCGGCTTATGGGCCGCGCGGGCGGACCTGATGCGGGCACGAGTGCTCGACAAGGTCGCCGCCCTGGGCTACATGTGTTTCGCGATGCCGCTGGCGGTTTTCGGCGCGCTGCATCTTTCCGCTGCCCCCGGCCTCGCGGCCATGGTTCCCTCATTTATGCCCTGGAAATTGTTTTGGGCATATTTCGTGGGAGTAGCGCTGATCGCGGCGTCCCTCAGCATCGCTACAAAAATTCAAGTGCAGTGGTCAGGGCTGCTGTTCGGCTGCATGATGTTTATTTTCGTGGCGATGATGGACCTGCCCGGAACGCTGGCTAAACCTCACGACCGGATCATCTGGACCCTTATGATGCGCGAGTTGTCTTTTGGCTGTGGAGGCTGGGTTCTGGCCGGGGCTGCGCTTGGCGCCAAGGATGTACGCGGCAGCAAGCTGATCATGATCGGCCGCATCGTGATCGGTATCGCCGCAATATTTTACGGCGTCGAGCACTTTATCTTTCCCCTCAATGTCCCGGGCGTTCCCCTGGAAAAATTCATGCCCGTCTGGATTCCCGGCCGCATGATCATCAGCTATCTAACCGGCGCCATTCTGCTGATTTGCGGGGCATGCATTTTGTTGGCAAAGAAAACGCGGATGGCGGCAACCTACCTTGGCGCGTGGATCGTACTGCTGGTCATCTTCATCTATGGGCCAATACTGGCCACATCGCTCTTGGACCCGAGTACGGACGTGAAGGTGGAGGGGCTGAATTATTTTTTTGATACCCTGCTCTACGCCGGAACGATTCTCGCCGTCGCCAACGCGGCGCCAAGAACCGATTAGAGACTGCTAGTTATGCACGTGCGGACTCTGCGCGGGGTTGGCTTTGTGCGCTGCCGGTTCCTTCACGACCTTAATTTCAAAACTTACCGGCAAAGTTTTCGGCGGATAGCAGGCCGCATTGTCGCAAGCCTGATAACGCAGCACTCCATGCATCACATATTTTCCGGGCACGACGGATTGCAGCGGATGCACCGCCACGGCGATGGTGAAATCTCCGCTGTATACGCTAAGTTTTTCGTCCGGCGAGAAAGGGAAACTCGCATCCTCACCCGCAGGATATTGAATTTTCCCCAGGATGATGTCGGTCGGCAGGTCCATCTTCAAGGCGGTCGGAATCAGGAACTCCGACTTGGGCGTGTTGGAATTGATGTGGTAGCCGGGGGGGACTCGGAAATTCAGGTTCACCATGGTGGCTTGAGCGCGTTGCGCGGTCGTAAGTGGCACCGCGGCCATCGAGATGGTTGGAGCCTTGCCCGGCACCTGAGCAACCCCGGTAATCGCAACCAACAGTGAAGCAATGAAGAATAGCGGCCACCGAGTCGATGTCTCCATCTTGCCGCGATAATTCGGTCTGCGATTCATTCTTTGTGTGGCGAAGCAAACATGCCCAGGGGAATAGTAGAACGTCTACCGGCCCAGTGCGCCATTACTTCGGAGCAGGTCCGTTCTCCCGTACCGATAGCACCGATGCTGTGCTCTTGGCCGCTTGCGTATCCAGCGCCTTCTTGATTGCATCCTCGATTTCTGCCTTGCCTCTCAGACCAATAATCGTGTCCACGATCTTGCCGTCCCGTCCAATCAGGAAACTCTCCGGCAACGCGGGCACCCCGCCGTACTGGTCGCCGACCGATTCTTTCCCAATCAGGATGGGATAGTTCACCCCCATATCCTTGGCGAACTTGCCGATGTCTTCCTTGCTGGCGTCATCCATCGCGACGCCGACAATCTGGAATCCCTGCGCCGCATACTGATTTTGCAATTCGACGAACCAGGGCATCTCGATCTTGCACGGACCGCACCAGGTCGCCCAGAAGTTGAGCAGCACGGCTTTGCCGCGAAAGTCGGAAAGACGCAGCGTTTTGCCGTCGAGGGACTGCAAAGAAAAATCCGGAGCAACGCTGGATTGCTTGAGATGCGGCACAAACGACGGACCGGTGCGTCGCGCCTGATGGTAGCCAAAATACAGCATGAACGCGGCCACGAATGCCACCACGACCAGCACAAGAGGATTACGTTTCATGGGAACACTCCATTCACATCCGAAAACTTGCGTACCATCTACAAAGCAAATCGATTCAGGAACGAAAGCCAATTCGAAATCATGGTAAAACGGCCAAGCACCAGCAAAACTCCAAGCCCCATCAGCAAGACCCCAGACCCCACTTCCACCGCATGCATGAGGGAACGGAAGCGGCTGTAAAACTTTAGAAACCGCTCCATTAACAAAGCCGTGAGCAGGAAAGGCACCGCCAGTCCCAGGGAATAAATCGCCAGCAAGACCATGCCTTTCGATAAAGTATCCTGCGCGGCGGCTAAGGTAAGGATGCCGGCAAGAATCGGTCCGATGCACGGAGTCCAGCCGAAAGCGAACGCAAAGCCGATCACAAACGCGCCGATCGGCGTGCTGCCACCTTTCAATTCGTGCAGCCGCGTGTCGGAATACAGCGCTTTGATTTTCAGAATGCCCGTGAGATGCAGGCCAAACAAAATAATCACTACCCCCGCCACCACCGCCAGTGTGTGTTTGTATTGCGCGGCGATCTGCCCGATTTCTGTGGAGATCGCTCCCAGGGTAATGAACACCACGCTGAAACCGAGAATGAACCCTACGGAATTCGTCATCACCCGCCGCATCAGGCGGCCCTGTGACAATTTCAGTTCGTCCACACCCGCCCCCGAGATGAGCGAAACATATCCCGGTACCAGCGGCAGCACGCAGGGAGAGAGAAATGAAATCAGCCCCGCGAAAAAAGCGGCAATCGGAAGTGGTAGGCTGGACATGCGTCTTTTATTGTACCTGCCGGAGTTCTCCTCGTAACATCGCTCCTAACATCAGACGATTGGCGCGGCATTTAGTTGCACGCCTTGGCTGACCTCTTTGCCTATCGTGATTTCGCCGGCGCTGCTGGAGAAGAGCTGGATGGCTGAGTCCGGTCAGGCCCGGATTCCGCCAGCATCTTCCGCAAGAATCCAAAGGGCAGTGCGGCATTCAGCACGGCGCGGTCGCCCTCTTGCTTTACTTCGATGCTTTCAAAGAAGGATTTAACGTCAGGATCCGTGCCGTGCATCCCGACAGCAATTTCCCCGGTATGGGTTAAGGCGACGAACACGTTCACTTTATCGATGACTGCGCGTGCCTCTTCCGGGTTGCTGGTGAAAGCCTCGGCCCGGAGGTGAACCGCGTCGGCCTTCAAGTGAAGTGGGCTGCGGTATGTTCCCGACACCACTAGGGTCGCAGGCCCTGCGAAGAGCGCGCTCCAGCCGCCAGCCTCGGATGCCGAAGGGTCAACCCGTGCCACAACCCATGCCAGACTGGCGAACTGAACGTGTTTGTAAAACTGACGCAGCAGTGCCGGCCCTCCGAACGGGGAAGCCAGCCGCCTGGAACGACCGACGATTCCCCGCATGACCGCAGGATCGTCGTGATTGGAAGCGGCAACTAAATCGGCGTTCAGCACTGCCACGCGTAGCGATCTCCCTTCCACGCGAATGGTGAAGATGTCGACCGATTGATAGTTCTCAACCGCTTGCGCGATCTGCCGCAGATAAGCTGTCAGCCGCTCGCCGTCAAACTCCCCTTTCAGCACTTCAGAAAATCGTGGCTCCGGAGCAGATCCACCCGTTCCGCCGCCGGGCCAATTGCCAGGGTAGTGGACCGCGAAGGCGGCTTCATCCAGATCGCGCTCGAACTGAAATCCGGTTTCATGAATGAAGCGTTCGTATTCCGGATCGTGGCTGACGGCGGGCAATTCTTTGCCCGTATTCACTTTTCGAATCTTGCCCAGGTCTACGTAGAAAAACGCATCCGCTCCCGGCAACAGACGGGCCGGCTCCGGCGGAGCATGCTTTCGTAGTTGCACGGCAAGGATCACCGCTGCGGCGACCAACATAACCGTCAAGAAGATAGGGAGCGTGCGCCTAATTCGCATGGAATGCGGTCAGGGCTGAAATCATAACACTGTGCGGAGAATGGCGGAGAAGCTCGGGTAGAGTGCGGGCTCGACAGAGTGTAAAGGCCCGATAAAGTCACTTAAGAAATGAAATCGCAACGTTGACTCTCGATCCGAGGGAGGCGGATAATTAAACGCCTTGTGCGGAGGACTTATGAAGCGTTTTCTTCGGCCCCGCAAGTCAGCCAGCCTTTCCGATTCAGTTCAGCAACAGCTCAACAAATACGCCCTCGCGGCGGGGGCAGCCGGAGTGGGAGTGCTGGTGCTGGGACAGACGGCTGAAGCAAAGATCGTTTACACGCCAGCCGACACGAACATCACGCCCAATCACACCGTTCCTCTTGACCTGAACCACGACGGAATCGTCGATTTCGGTTTCCGGGATATATACCGCAGGTCGCGCACTTACGGGTTCGATCACACGGGAGTGCTGTCGGTTATTCCGGCTAATCCGGCCAACAAGGTCGAGGGGTTTCACCGGACGAACGGAAATTACGCCTCCGCGCTGCGGCCCGGTGTGTCGATTGGACCCAACGCGAAATTTACGACGGGCCCAAACATTATGGCGACTACCTTTATCGATACCGGACGAGTTCGCGAAAGTAACAGTGTGTGCAATGGTCCGTGGTCCGCAGGCGCGACTCGCTATCTCGGTTTGCAGTTCTTGATTAATGGCGAGGTCCATTTCGGCTGGGCACGTTTGAGCGTCACTTGCAAGGATTTACGCGTTCTTGCGACCCTAAGCGGCTACGCTTACGAAACCGTTCCGAATAAGCCGATCATCGCCGGCCAGACGAAAGGATCGGGTGAGGAAAGCGCAGGCCCGGATGCAGCTCTTACCGCACCCGCTCGCGGGCCAGCCCCAATAGGCTTGCTCGCGCTGGGGTCGCACGGACTGTTCATCTGGCGGAGCGAACAGTCAGTTGGCGCTGCCCGGTGAGCGGCTGAAAAAATCCCGCCTCTGCAATTACATCCTCGAGGTAAATGCCAGCCCTGACACCAGGATGGTTGGCGTAACATGGCTATACTAGTCGTTGATCCGCGGAATCGTCTGCGTCAAGGCGGTGTTGGTCTAATTCCATTAGACCGACACCCGTCAAGGCAGCTTGTTGCGCGAAATTTACTGGTTGTGATAACTTAACTAATTGTCCCGGACATCTGGCAGGGATCAGGGGTATACTTGTGCCTGTAGGGCGCAGGTTCCCCGAATGCTGGCGTAGCTCAGTCGGTAGAGCACCTGATTTGTAATCAGGGGGTCGGGGGTTCAAATCCCTTCGCCAGCTCCAGTATGCGCAAAGTCCGGAAGTGAGTTTCAGGAAGCGATTTCCGGCAAGGCGGCAGAATCGGTAAGTGGCGGCGCAACAGGTTTTTCCAACGCACTCCATTCGGAACTTTATCCGGCTTGTAGTGATCTTCGCGCGGTAATCCGTTAAGCGCGATTCTTGGTTTCCCTGGTTTGCGAAAACTCAGTTTGCGAAACTCAGTTTGCGAAACCCAGTTTGCGAAAACTTGCTTCGCGTTAGGACTGGCTGGCGACGGCGAAAGCTTGCGAGTGTGCTGTCTCGGTCGCCAGACGGATAAGCGCGACGACTGCATCGCCCGGCAGTTTGTGCACAGGTGGGTGAGTGGTTAAAGCCAACAGACTGTAAATCTGTCCCTCCTAGCGAGGTACGAAGGTTCGAATCCTTCCCTGTGCACCAGATTAAGTTGAGCCGTTTGGCGGGCGTGAGCGGAGCGGGAGCCCGGCGGCGAAATCCCGAAGCGTTTTGTGCGAGGGATCTGAAAATTATGAGTCGCTTGGCCATGGCGTTGATTGCGTACGCGGTTTTGGGTGCGCTGGCGCTCGCCACGCTAAGCGATTTCAGGATCCGGTCGCTGACGCTTTTGATTCTGGCAATGTTCGCCTTCAAGAGTTGGGTGCGGCGTAAAGACGTGCTGCATCCGGATCGCGAAAGCGATCCGAGGTAAGCGGCTTTTAGCTGAAGGCTGAGAGCCGACAGCTGACGGCTGGTTTGAGCCGATGTAGCTCAGTTGGTAGAGCACTCCCTTGGTAAGGGAGAGGTCACCAGTTCAATCCTGGTCATCGGCTCCATAGATTAGTGAAAGAGCAAAGAGCGAAGAGCGTCGAGCAGTTAAGGGCGGGAGTAACTCAGTGGTAGAGTCACAGCCTTCCAAGCTGTTGGTCGCGGGTTCGATTCCCGTCTCCCGCTCCAGAATCTTGGTTCAGGTGTGAAGATGGCTTTCGAGCAGGCGACGATTAAAGTTCAGAAGGAACAAGAGTTTGCCAAACTGCAGACCGCAGTCGAGCAGGCGTTCCTGCCCGAAAACACAGAGCGCTTCCTGAAGCAGTTGGACCGCAAAGGAATTCGGGTTCGGGATTTCGATGGAGTGCTGGCGGCTCGTGCGCTCGAAGCGGTTGGATCGCAGGCGGACTTGAGCGCGTGGCAGTTGTATCAAGCACTGCCGGTTTCGGATCAGGCGCAGATGCGGGAGTTTTATCTGTCGAAGCTGGAAGGCATCGGCGCCGCGCTGCGGCACAAGTTTAAGAAGCTGTATCAGTATTACTAGTTGTGGGGTTTAGGTTCGTATCAGGGCACGGCTTCAGCCGTGCCGCATGCAGCACGTAATCATCCGGGGCTTTAGCCCCTGAGGAATAAGAGAAATGGCGAAAGAGAAATTTGATCGTAATAAGCCGCACTGCAACGTGGGGACGATTGGTCACATCGACCATGGCAAGACCACGTTGACGGCGGCCATCACCAAGGTTTTGCAGAAACATAATCCGAAGATCGTGTTCCGGTCGTTTGATTCGATTGATAACGCTCCGGAAGAAAAGGCGCGCGGCATCACCATCGCGACGGCGCACGTGGAGTATGAGACGGCGAACCGGCACTACGCGCACGTCGATTGCCCCGGCCACGCCGACTACATCAAGAACATGATCACGGGCGCAGCGCAGATGGATGGCGCGATTCTGGTCGTCGCGGCGACCGATGGTCCGATGCCGCAGACCCGCGAGCACGTGCTGCTGGCGCGGCAGGTGGGTGTGCCGTATATCGTCGTTGCGTTGAACAAGTGCGATGCGGTGGACGATCCGGAGCTGCTCGATCTGGTCGAGCTCGAAGTGCGCGAGTTGCTGAAAAGCTACAAGTTTCCCGGCGACGATGTGCCGGTGATTCGTCTATCTGCTTTAGGGGCTTTAAACGGAGAAGAAAAGTGGGAGAAGCAGATCGACGCTTTGATGGAGGCGGTGGACAAGAGTGTGCCGCAGCCGGCGCGCGAGCTGGACAAGCCGTTCCTGATGCCGATTGAAGATATTTTTTCGATTCAAGGCCGCGGCACCGTGGTGACCGGCCGTATCGAGCGCGGGAAAGTGAAAGTGGGCGAGGAAGTGGAAATCGTAGGCTTCCGCGAGACGCGCAAGACGGTGGTGACCGGCGTCGAAATGTTCAAGAAGCAACTGGACGAAGGCATGGCGGGCGACAATGCCGGACTCTTGCTGCGCGGCATTGCGAAAGAAGATGTGGAGCGCGGCATGGTGCTGGCGAAGCCGGGATCGATCACGCCGCACACCAAGTTCAAGGCGGAAGTTTACATTCTGACCAAAGAAGAAGGTGGACGGCATACGCCATTCTTCAAAGGATACCGTCCGCAATTTTATCTGCGCACGACGGATGTGACCGGCGTAGCCGAACTTCCGGCGGGTACCGAGATGGTGATGCCCGGGGACAACGTGAGCCTGGTGATCGAACTGATCACGCCGGTGGCGATGGAGAAGGGCTTGCGCTTCGCCATTCGCGAAGGCGGCCACACGGTGGGCGCCGGAACGATTGCGGAGATTGTGCAGTAAGGGAAGGCAGAAGTCAGAAGTAAGAATGCAAAAGTAAGAAACGAGATTGAATCGATGCCGAGGGTCAATTCTGCATTCTGAATTTTGACTTCTGCATTGAATTTCAGGAGTGAGCGATGCCCCGAGAAATTGTTACGTTACAGTGCGGTGATTGCAAAGAGCGGAATTATTCGACCACCAAGAACCGGAAGACGACGACGGAACGGTTGGAGTTTAAGAAGTTCTGTAACCGTTGCCGCAAGCACACGCCGCATAAAGAAGTGAAATAATTGAATGATTGGGTGATTTTGCGATTGAAAACCCCCGCATAACAGGTTTTTCAATCACTCAGTGACCCGATCACAAAATCACTCAATGTTACAGGGGCGTAAGCTCAACGGTTAAACTGTCGGTCTCCAAAACCGAACTTGGGGGTTCGAATCCCTCCGCCCCTGCCAGATTTTGGACGGAAGCCGGGAAGGGTTAGGAGCAGTATGGCAGTGGAGACAAAAAAGAAGATGGCAAACTCAATCACGACGGCCGGGGGGAACTTCGGCGACCAGATCAAGTCCTGGCCGGAGCGGGTAAAAACTTTTTACAACGACGTGCGCACCGAAACCCGCAAAGTCACCGCGCCATCCTGGAAAGAAGTGCAGGCCACGACCGCCGTGGTTGTGGTCACGGTATTCATTTTTGGCGTGTTCTTTTTCATCGTCGATAACGTGCTTCAAAAGGGCGTTTCATTCTTGTACAGCTATTTCGGACATTGATCGGACATTAAATTGATCGGACATTAAAGAGAGAACGCGCGGACCGGAGTTTAACTTGATCATGCAGGACGAAGAAAAAAACGAAGCGGCAGCAGGGGTTGAGCCAGCACCCACCGCGGATTCCGCTGCGCCCAGCGGCGAGCCGCCTCGCAATCCGAACATGAAGTGGTACATCATCCACTCCTACTCCGGATTTGAGCGCAAGGTCAAAGAGTCGCTGGAGTCGCGCGTAGCCGCCTTCGGGCTGCAGGAAAAAATCGGCAAAGTGCTGATCCCGACCGAGTCAGTCACCGAAGTGCGCGGCGGCAAGAAGTACACCTCCGAACGCATGTTCTATCCCGGCTACGTGCTGGTGGAAATGGACATGGACGATCACGTCTGGCATGTGGTGAAATCCACGCCGCGCGTGACCGGGTTCGTGGGAACCGGACAGCAGCCCACGCCGCTTTCCGACGAAGAAGTCCAGCACATCGTTTACAAAGTCGCCGACAGCCGCGAGAAGCCCAAACTGAAGGTCAAGTTCGAGAAGAACGAAACCGTCCGCATCTCGGAAGGGCCGTTCGCGACCTTCCAGGGCATTGTGGACGAAGTGAACGAGGATCGCGAGACGCTGAAAGTGATGGTAACGATTTTCGGCCGCTCCACCCCGGTGGAGTTGGAGTTTAATCAGGTGGAGAAGGTGGCGTAGCTATGGGCAGTTTCAGCGCCAAGCTGCGAGTGTGGAATCCGAGCTCTCCGGAAAGAGCGGAAGAGATTGAGGCGATGGTTGATACCGGTGCCGCATTCTCTTGGATTCATCGCGAGCGCATCGAGCGCTTAGGAGCGCAGGTGTTGCGGCGCATGGGATTTCGCGCCATCGATGGCTCCATCATCGAACGCGACACGGCGGCGGTTTGGGTAGGAAGCAACGGTTTTACAGGTCCTGACACAGTGGTCATTGCCGAACGCAACGATATGGAAGTCATCGGCGTACATACGATTGAAGGGCTGGGCCTCGCAGCCGACCCGGTCCAAAAGAGGCTGGTTCCGACGATCGGATTGGCGCTTACCGCAAGGCTGGAAGCCAAAGCTAGAAGCTAGGAGCTAAAGAAGTGGCAAAGAAAGTTACAGGTTTTGTAAAGTTGCAGATCGCGGCGGGCAAGGCGACCCCGGCTCCTCCAGTCGGTCCCGCGCTCGGCCAGGCGCAGATCAACATCATGGAGTTTTGCAAGCAGTTCAATGCGCGCACCAACCAGAAGGAAATGGAAGGGCTGATCATACCGGTCGTCGTCTCGGTTTACAGCGACCGTTCCTTTACCTTCATCACCAAGACCCCGCCGGCTTCGATTCTGCTGAAGCGCGCCGCGGGCATTGCGAAGGGATCGGGTACGCCGAACAAAGATAAAGTCGGCAAGGTTACCTTGAAGCAGGTGGAGGAGATCGCGAAGCAGAAGATGCCTGACCTGAATGCCGCGTCCGTTGAGACCGCAGTTAAGAGCGTTCGTGGCACCGCGCGTTCAATGGGAATTGAAGTGGTTGGGTAGCGCCGCCGTCCCGGCGGCTTAAGGCCGGTGCTACAAGTCGAAAACACCACGGCTCATCGAAATAACGATTGAGCGGTGGAAGACAAGGAATAGAGAGAAATGAAAAAAGAAGGAAAGAATATCGCCAAAGCGCATTCTCTGGTAGAGAATCGCCCCTACACTTTGCAGGACGCGGTTCCGCTTCTGCAAAAAGTCAAGTTCGCGAAGTTTGACGAGACCGTCGAGGTCACGCTGCGGCTGGGAGTCGATCCCAAACACGCCGACCAGATGGTGCGCGGCACGGTCGTTCTGCCGCACGGCCTGGGCAAGTCGAAGAAAGTTCTGGTCATCGCCAGCGGCGACAAGATCAGAGAAGCGGAAGCGGCAGGCGCCGATTATGCGGGCGGCGAAGAGATGGTCGAGAAGATCACAAAAGAAAACTGGACCGACTTCGACGCTCTCATTGCTACTCCGGACGTGATGAAATCCGTTGGACGTCTGGGAAAAATTCTTGGACCCAAGGGGCTGATGCCCAACCCGAAGACGGGCACGGTTACCGTCGATGTGGCTAAGGCGGTGCAGGAAGTGAAGGCCGGCAAGGTCGAATTCCGCACCGACAAAACCGCGCTGGTGCACTGCCCGGTGGGAAAAATTTCGTTTTCGCCCGACAAGCTGATTGACAACGCAACCGTGCTGATCACCAGCGTAATCAAGGCCAAGCCTTCGGTGGCCAAGGGCAAGTACATCAAGGGCTGCACCCTGAGTTCGACCATGGGGCCGGGAATTCTGCTGGATACGGCGCCGATCGAGACTGCGGCTAAGGCTTAGTAGCGCCGGCTTCTAGCCGGCCCAGTAGCCGCCTAGCTTGCCCTGAAGTGCAAGCTGAAGGAGCGGCGCTCCATCTAGAGAGGATTCGACAATGGCAGTTACCAAAGCAAGAAAGAAAGAGCAAGTCGAAAAGCTGAGTGCTGAGCTGAAGAATGTTTCGAACGCGGTCGTCGCCACCTTCGGCAGGATGACCGTGGCCCAGGATTACGAACTGCGCAAGGCTCTGCGCGGCGCGGGCGCAAAATATCAGGTCGTGAAAAATACCCTGGTCGAGCGCGCCGCCAAGGGCACCAGGATCGAGGAAGGCCTGAAGAACCTGGCCGGTGTGACCTCGATCGCCTACACCACGGGCGATCCCGTGGCCATGGCCAAGGCGCTCACGAAATACGCCAAAGACGTGCCCGAATTCACTTTCAAAGTGGGCGTCGTCGAGGGCCGCGTGATTTCGATCAAGGAGATCGAAGCGCTTTCCAGCATGCCGTCGAAGGACGAGTTGATGGCGAAGCTGCTGTTCCTGATCAATGCGCCGGCCCAACGGCTGGTGACGGTGATGAATGCCGTCGGGCGCGACGTCGCGGTCGTACTCAGCCAGGGCGTGGAGAAGGGCAAGTTCGTGGGGAATTGAGTAATTGTGTGATTGCGTAATTTGGTAATTGAAAACCCAAGAGCATCTCAACGGCTTTCAAATTATTCAATTACCCGATTGCTCAATTACTAAATGGCAAGGTTATCCGCAAGTCAGGGGTTGCGCGGTTCTGATCCAGGCGTTGTCTGGCGCCCGGAAACGGGCCTGCCGCACTGGAAACCCGACCCAGGGATAACGAAAGCAAGCAAATTCATAACTTGAAGAGTGGAGAACTTAACATGGCAGACTTGCAACAGTTGGAAGATTCAATCGTAGCCTTGTCGCTGCTGGATGCGGCAGAACTGGTAAAGAAGCTCGAAGCGCGTCTTGGCGTCTCGGCGGCGGCAGCAGCCCCCGTCATGATGGCTGGCGGCAGTGGTGCGGCCGCGGCCGCTCCGGCTGAGGAGAAGACGGAATTCACCGTCGTCCTCAAGGAAGTCGGCGCCAACAAGATCAATGTAATCAAGGCCGTCCGCGAGGTCACCAGCCTGGGCTTGAAGGAAGCCAAGGAACTGGTGGATGGAGCGCCCAAGAACATCAAGGAAGGCGTTTCCAAGGACGAAGCCGAGACTATTAAGAAGAAATTCACCGAGGCTGGTGCGGTTGTCGAGGTGAAATAGTTGGACTTGTGTGGAGCGGGCGCCTCGCCCGCTTTGCCGGCAGCATCATGACGGTCTCGCGGGCGAGGGTGCCCGCGCCACACGATTCGCACTTCAACCGGCGCAAGTCAAGGAAATATTCACGTTCTAGTTGTGAAGCCGGGGCGGTGGTGTTAGCATCTATATAACACCGCTTCCCCTGACCTCACTCATCGCGGGCGAGGCCCGCAGGGAAGCTTGGCACTGTTCCGCGGGCAGGCGGGACGGAAACGGCCGAAGGAAACTGGCGCGAAAGATTACAAATTCAGATTGGCGAAACGCCTTGCACGGCGTCTGCGGGAACGCTTGTCCCTGCGGGCGCCCCGTCGTGTTTTCCAGGCATCACAGCAGATTTCACAGGTTCGAAACAGCCAGGTTTTAAAACAGCTAAGCAGCGCGGCGCGATTGGCGCCCCACATTCCGCGGGTAATCGCAGCGCTCGGCTGCGCCTGACATTGGGAGTTTCTTGACGATGAAGAATAATGCCTTCCGTAAACGCTTTGATTTTTCCAAAATTCCAGCCACCATCCAGATCCCGAACTTGATCGAGGTCCAGAAGCGCTCCTACGACCGCTTTCTCCAGATGGACAAACTGCCTAGCGAGCGCGAAGACGGCGGACTCCAGGCCGTGTTCCAGTCCGTCTTCCCCATCACCGACTTCCGCAACGTATCACAACTTGAGTTTGTGGATTACGCCATTGGTAACTGGGAGTGCAAATGTGGTCACCTGAAGGGACTACACCATCTGCGTACCACTTGTAAGAATTGCGGCAACACGGTCATCACCGATCCGTTTCATCCCGGCGACGTGCTCTGCCAGAAGTGCGGCACCTACAACGCCAATACGCCCGATTTCTGCAACAAGTGCGGCGATCCGGTGGGCTTGCAGTTGAAATATGACGTGGCCGAGTGCGAAGAGCGTGGCATGACCTACTCCGCGCCGCTCAAGGTCACCATGCGCCTCACCATTTTCGACAAAGACGCCGAGACCGGAAACCGTTCCATCCGTGACATCAAAGAGCAGGAAGTCTTCTTCGGCGACGTGCCGCTCATGACGCAGAACGGCACCTTCATCATTAACGGCACCGAGCGCGTCATCGTCAGCCAGTTGCACCGCTCCCCGGGCGTGTTCTTCGAGACCGCCAACAACCGCACTTATTTCCTGGGCAAAATCATTCCCTATCGCGGTTCCTGGGTCGAGTTCGAATACGACCAGAAGAACGTGCTCTACGTCCGCATCGATCGCAAGCGCAAATTCCTGGGAACCATCTTCCTGCGGGCTCTCGGCCTGCGCTCGGGCGAGGATATTCTCCGTTCGTTTTACACCGTGGATCGCATTGCGATCAAAGACAAGAAGCTTTTCTGGACGCTCGATCCGACCAGCGAGAAAGCCACGAACCTGCTCGGCATGAAGCTGGCGCACAGCATCAAGAACAAGTCCGGAGACGAAATTGCCCACTCCGGCCGCAAGCTGAATGCGCTGGTTCTAAAGGAAATTCAGAAGGCGAAGATCTCCGAGATCGAAGTCGACGTCACCGATCTCGAAGGCGCATGGGCTGCTGCCGACGTGGTTGACACGACCACGGGCGAAGTGCTGCTCGAAGCTAACACCGAACTCAGCGCTGACAAGATCTCGAAGATTCTCGACTCCGGCGTGGTCGAGATGAGCCTGTTCTTCCCCGAGCGCGACGACGTGGGCACGGTGATCAGCCAGACACTGAAGCGCGATTCGGTGAAGACGCCGCAGGAAGCGCTCATTGAAATCTACCGCAAGCTGCGTCCCGGCGATCCGCCGACCCTCGACACAGCCACGGCGCTGTTCCACGGCATGTTCTTCGATCCACGCAAGTACGACTTCTCGAAGGTCGGCCGGCTGAAGTTCAATATCAAGCTGTTCGAGAATCAAGACGCCACCAGTCTGGATAAGCGCACCCTCGATCCCGACGATTTCTACGCCACCATCGGCTACCTGCTGAAGCTGCGTAAGAGCATTGGGTCGGTCGACGACATCGATCACCTCGGCAACCGCCGCGTACGCGCCGTTGGTGAGCTGATGGAAAACCAGTTCCGCATCGGCCTGGTCCGCATGGAACGCGCCATCAAAGAAAAGATGAGCGTCTACCAGGAAATGTCCACCGCCATGCCGCACGACCTGGTCAACGCTAAACCGGTGATGGCTGCGATCCGCGAATTCTTCGGATCGTCGCAGCTTTCGCAGTTTATGGATCAGACCAACCCGCTCTCCGAGATCACGCACAAGCGGCGTCTCTCGGCCCTTGGGCCGGGCGGTCTCTCACGCGAGCGCGCCGGATTCGAAGTGCGCGACGTACACCCCACGCACTATGGCCGTATCTGCCCCATTGAAACGCCGGAAGGTCCGAACATCGGACTGATCTCGTCGTTGAGCTGCTACGCCCGCATCAATGACTACGGGTTCATCGAGTCGCCCTACCGCAAAATCAAAGGCGGCCGCGTGATCGACTACGTTACCGTGGTCAACACCGGCGACAGCGATTACAAAGTCGGCGATCACATGGAGAAGCATGAGATCGAAAAGATCAATGCGGACTTGAAAGACAAGCGCAAGAAGCCCGCGCAGATCGATCCGTTCTCCTTCTATCTTTCCGCGTGGGAAGAAGACCGGCACACTATCGCGCAGGCCAACGTGGAGCTTGACGACAAAGGCCGCATCGTGGCCGAGTTGGTCAACGCCCGCAAGGCCGGCAACTTCGTGCTGGTGAGCCGGGATGAAGTCGATTACGTCGACGTCAGCCCGAAACAACTGGTCTCCGTCGCCGCCTCACTCGTTCCGTTCCTCGAGCACGATGACGCGAACCGCGCGTTGATGGGCGCAAACATGCAACGCCAGTCCGTGCCGCTGCTCCGCGCGCAAGCGCCGATCGTCGGTACCGGAATGGAAGGCGTTACGGCGCGCGATTCAGGCGCCGTGGTTCTGGCCCGGCGCAACGGCATCGTCGATTCCGTCGATTCCGACCGCATCATCGTGCGCGTCGAAGGCGAACACCATCCCACGCAGCTTTCGCGTGAAGTGGGCAGCGACATTTATCAGCTCACTAAATTCAAACGCTCGAACCAGAACACCTGCATCAATCAGAAGCCGATCGTAAAGAAAGGACAGCGCGTGCTGAAGGGCGAAGTCATCGCCGACGGCCCCTGCACCGATCACGGCGAGCTGGCGCTCGGACGCAACGTGCTGGTCGCCTTCATGCCCTGGCGTGGCTACAACTTTGAAGACGCGATTCTCGTCTCCGAGAAGATGGTGAAGGACGACTACTACACTTCACTGCACATCGAGGAGTACGAGATCGAGGCGCGCGATACCAAGCTTGGTCCGGAAGAAGTTACGCGCGACATTCCCAACGTCAGCGAATCGATGCTGCGCAATTTGGACGAAGCGGGCGTGATCCGCATCGGCGCCAGCATCAAGCAGGGCGACATCCTGGTGGGCAAAGTGACCCCCAAGGGCGAAACCCAGCTCACCCCGGAAGAGAAATTGCTGCGTGCCATCTTCGGCGAAAAGGCCGGCGACGTGCGCGACGCTTCGCTCTACTGTCCTCCGGGCATCGAGGGCGTGATCGTCGACGTAAAAATCTTCTCCCGCAAGGGCCAGGAAAAAGACGAACGCGCGAAATCGATCGAAGCGGCGCAAATCGGCAAGCTGGAGAAAAACTTGTCCGACGAAATCCGCATTCTCACCGACGAGCGCCTCAAGCGCCTGGAAAACATCCTGGGCGGCAAGGAAGTGCAAGCCGACCTGCACGACGAGCGCACCAACAAGCGCCTGCTGAACAAGGGCAACGTTCTTGACCGCGACGCCATCGAGCGCATCTCCACCCGCAACCTGAAGCGCATCAAGTACGCCGACAAGGATCCGCGGGTGAATGAGCAGATCGACGAGATCGAGGAAATGACCTCGCGCCAGATCGACGTCCTGAAAAAAATCGTCAACGAGAGGAAAGAAAAACTCACCAAGGGCGACGAACTGCCGCCGGGCGTGATCAAGCTGGTCAAGGTCTACATCGCGATGAAACGCAAGCTGAGCGTTGGCGACAAGATGGCCGGCCGTCACGGCAACAAGGGCGTCATCGCCCGCATTCTGCCGGAAGAGGATATGCCTTACCTCGAAGACGGAACACCGGTCGAGATCGTTCTCAATCCCCTGGGCGTACCCAGCCGTATGAATGTGGGCCAGATTCTCGAAACCCACCTGGGATGGGCGGGTTTTACCCTGGGCGAGAAGATCACCAACCTGCTTAAGGAGAACACCCGCACGGAAGCGATTCGCCGCGAACTGAAGGCCCTGTTCAAGGACTCGAAGCTCGCCGACATCATTTCCGACATGAGCGACGACGAACTGGAAGCCTTGGCTCCTACCCTGGCGCGCGGCGTTTACATGGGCTCCCCCGTTTTCGACGGCGCCAAGGAAGGCGAGATCAAAGCGCTGCTGGAGCACGCCGGCCTGCCGACGTCGGGCAAGACTACTCTGCACGACGGCATGACCGGAGATCAGTTCGAACAGCCGGTCTGCGTGGGCTACATCTACATGCTGAAACTGTCGCACTTGGTGGACGACAAGATTCACGCGCGCTCCATCGGGCCGTACTCGCTCATCACCCAGCAGCCGCTGGGTGGCAAGGCGCAGTTTGGCGGACAGCGCTTCGGAGAAATGGAAGTCTGGGCGCTCGAAGCTTACGGCGCGGCATTCATTCTGCAAGAGTTGCTGACGGCGAAGTCCGACGACGTTTACGGCCGTACCAAGATTTACGAGGCCATCGTCAAGGGCGAAGCTGCCATGGAACCGGGCGTACCGGAGTCGTTCAACGTGCTGATTCGCGAGTTGCAATCGCTCTGTCTTGATGTGGAACTGATCAAGACCGGCGAGAAGCGTCCCGCAGCCAGCGCGGCAGCAGACTGATGAAACCAGTTCTCAGTTCCCGGTTCTCAGTTCTCAGTTACGGCTGAGACGGGATCGGGATCTGGGAACGAGATTTTGAAATACCTGCCTCTGCGGCATATGAGCTCAATGCCGCATGAAAGGCGAGAGTTCAACTCGGTTTTTGCTGAGAACTGAGAACCGAGAACTGGGAACTTGCTTTAGAGCTCCGTCAGCGGACGCGTGAGAACCGCAGGAAGCGGAGGAACACCTTGTTTCGTTCGAGCCCGTTCGAAATGCAAAACACGATCGCCGATTTCGATGCCATCAAGATCAGCCTCGCATCTCCGGAAAAAATCCGGAGCTGGTCCCATGGCGAAGTCACCAAGCCCGAGACCATCAACTACCGCACCTTCAAACCGGAACGCGACGGTTTGTTCTGCGCCCGCATCTTTGGTCCGGTAACCGACTGGGAATGCCTCTGCGGCAAGTACAAGCGCATGAAACATCGCGGCGTCATCTGCGACAAGTGCGGCGTGGAAGTCACGCTCTCGAAAGTTCGCCGCGAACGCCTCGGCCACATCGAGCTGGCCTCGCCCTGCTCGCACGTGTGGTTCTTCAAAGGCCTGCCCAGCCGCATCGGCCACCTGCTCGATATTTCTCTGCGTGACCTTGAGTCCGTTCTTTACTTCGAGGCCTACGTAGTCGTCGAGCCCGGCGACGCTCCGGTCAAAGAGCGCGAAGTGATCAAGGACGAAGCCAAGTTCCGCGAGCTCGACCAGCAATACCGTCCCGCCGGCTTCAAGGCCATGATGGGCGCCGAGGCCATTAAGGAACTTCTCAAGCGCATCGATACCGATGGCTTGTCCATCGAACTACGCGAGAAGATGAAGAATGAGAGCTCGCTGCAGAAGCGCCTCAAATACACCAAACGCCTGAAAGTGGTCGAGGCCTTCCGCCGCAGCGGCAACAAGCCCAGCTGGATGATTCTCGACGTGATCCCGGTCATTCCACCGGAGTTGCGTCCTCTCGTTCCACTCGACGGCGGCCGCTTCGCCACCTCCGATTTGAACGATCTCTACCGCCGCGTCATCAACCGCAACAACCGGTTGAAGAAGCTGATGGACCTGCACGCTCCTGAAGTCATCGTGCGCAACGAAAAGCGCATGCTGCAGGAAGCCGTCGACGCATTGTTCGACAACGGACGCCGGGGCCGCGTGCTGCGCGGCGCCAACAACCGTCCGCTGAAATCGCTTTCCGACACGCTCAAGGGCAAGCAAGGCCGCTTCCGCCAGAACCTGCTCGGCAAGCGCGTCGACTACTCCGGACGCTCCGTCATCGTGGTCGGTCCCGAACTCAAGCTGCATCAGTGCGGCCTGCCCAAGAAGATGGCGCTCGAACTCTTCAAGCCGTTCATCTACCACCGGCTCGAACAAACCGGTAACGTCACCACCATCAAGCAAGCCAAAGAAATGGTGGAACAGCAGGAGCCCATCGTTTGGGACATCCTCGAAGAAGTCATCAAAGATCATCCTGTCTTGCTGAACCGCGCTCCTACGCTGCATCGCCTCGGCATTCAGGCGTTCGAGCCGGTCCTGGTGGAAGGCAAGGCCATTCGTATTCACCCGCTGGTCTGCACCGCGTTCAACGCGGATTTCGACGGCGACCAGATGGCTGTGCACATTCCGCTGTCTCCGGAAGCGCAGGTCGAAGCCAGCGTCTTGATGCTGGCCTCGCACAACATTCTCTCGCCCGCATCTGGCCAACCCATCACCGTGCCCACGCAGGATATGGTGCTTGGTCTTTATTACCTGACCAAAGGCAAGCCCGGTGCGAAGGGAGAAGGCCGCGTGTTCGCCAACATCGAAGAAGTCCTGCTGGCGCTGGAGATGGGCGAAGTGGAAACGCTCACCCCGATCCGCCTCCGCTATACCGGCGAACTGATCGACCTCACCACCGCCTACGACGATCAGGACATCATCCACACCGAGCCGGTTCATGTGGAGCGCATGTTCGTCAACACAACGGTAGGCCGCGCCATTCTGAACGATCACCTTCCCGAAGGCATGCCTTACATCAACGGCCTGCTCAAGAAGAAAGGTATCGGCGCGCTGGTGAACTACGGCTACCTCCGCTTCGGGCTCGAAACCACGGTCAAGATGCTCGACGAAGTAAAAGACTTCGGCTTCAAGTACGCCACCAAAGCCGGACTTTCCATCGGCATCGACGACATGGTCATTCCCGACAGCAAGAAGACCCTGGTCAAGGACGCCGAAAAACAAGTGGTCGCGGTTCAGCAACAGTACCTCGACGGCGCCATCACCAACGGTGAGCGCTACAACAAGGTCATCGAAATCTGGTCCGCCATCACGGAAAAAGTTGCCGACGAGATGTTCGGTCAAATGCAGAAACGCGACAAGGAAGGCTTCATCAATCCGATTTATGTCATGGCCGATTCCGGCGCTCGCGGATCGAAACAGCAGATCCGCCAGCTCTCCGGCATGCGCGGCTTGATGGCCAAGCCTTCCGGCGAAATTATCGAGTCACCCATCACGGCAAATTTCCGTGAAGGGTTGACGGTGCTCGAATATTTCGTCTCGACCCACGGCGCTCGCAAGGGTCTGGCCGATACCGCGCTCAAGACCGCGGATTCCGGCTACCTCACTCGCCGTCTCGTCGATGTGGCGCAGGACGTCATCATCAGCGAATACGATTGCGGTACCGTGGACGGCATTTACGTCCAGGGTATCGTCGAAGCCGGTGAAATTATTGAGCCGTTGCGCGACCGCATTGTGGGCCGCGTTTCGCTCGAAAAAATCAAAGACTACGACGGCAACGTCATCGTCGACATCAACAACGAGATCACCGAAGAACTCGCGGTCTCGATTCAAGCCGCTGGAATCGAACGCGTGAAGATTCGTTCGGTGCTCACCTGCGAGTCGAAGCGCGGTGTTTGCGTCATGTGCTACGGCCGCAACCTGGCTTCAGGACGCCTGGTTGAACTCGGCGAAGCCACCGGCGTCATTGCCGCGCAGTCGATCGGCGAGCCCGGAACGCAGCTCACCATGCGTACCTTCCACATCGGCGGCACGGCGTCTCGAGTTTCCGAGCAGTCGCGCCTCGATGCCAAGAACAACGGCACCGTGCGCTTCATCGGACTCCAAACCGTCAAGTCGAAGTCCGGAGATCTGGTAGTCATGAACCGCCAGGGCTCCATCGCAGTGGTCGACGAAAAGAACCGCGAACGCGAGCGCTACTCCGTGATTTACGGCGCGAAACTGAAAGTCAACGAAGGCGATCAGGTGCAGCAAGGCAAGGTCATGGTGGAGTGGGATCCTTACACCTTCGCCATCCTTACCGAAATCGGCGGCGCCGCGCAGTTCAAAGACTTACAAGAGGGAGTTACTCTCCACGAAGAAGTCGACGAGGTTACCGGATTGTCGCGGCACGTCGTGGCCGATTCGCCCGACGAGAAGCGTCAACCCGCGATCGTGGTCAAGGGCAAGGGCAGCAAGCGCTACCTCATGCCTTCCCGCGCTCACCTCATGGTGCAGGACGGCGACACGGTTTTCCCGGGAGACGTGCTGGCCAAGATCCCGCGCGAAACCACCAAGACCAAAGACATCACCGGTGGTCTGCCGCGCGTAGTCGAATTGTTCGAAGCCCGCAAGCCGCATGAAACCGCGGTCATCAGCGAAATCGATGGCACGGTGAAATTCGGCGAAGTCTCCAAGGGCCAGCGCAAACTCTATGTGCAGGCCGATAACGGCACGGAAAAAGAGTACTCCGTGCCTCGCGGCGTTCACATCAACGTGCAGGAAGGCGAACGCGTCAAGGCGGGCGAACCGCTCATGGACGGCCCGCTCAACCCGCACGATATTCTGGCCGTGCTCGGCGAAAAGGAACTCCAGTCTTACCTGGTGAACGAAATCCAGGAAGTCTACCGCTTGCAGGGCGTCAACATCTCGGATAAGCACATCGAAGTGATTGTCCGCCAGATGATGCGCTGGGTGAAGGTCGAGGACGTGGGCGACACCACGTTCCTGCTGGAGCAGCAACTGGACAAGTTCCGCTTCCGCGAGGAGAACGAGCGCGTGATCAAGGAAGGCGGCAAGCCGGCTACCGGACGCCCGCTGCTCCTCGGCATCACGAAAGCGTCGCTCTCGACCGACTCGTTCATCTCCGCGGCGTCCTTCCAGGAGACCACGCGCGTGCTCACCGAAGCTTCCATCCAGGGAGCGGTCGATCACCTGCGCGGACTCAAGGAGAACGTCATCGTCGGCCGCCTCATCCCTGCCGGAACCGGCATGGAGTACTACCGCAACGTCCGCCTCTCGCCAGAAATGGAAGAGGCCGCGGCCAAGGTACAGGCGGAAGTCTCGGCGGCTTACGAAGAGGCCGAACGCGCCCTCGAAATGATGCGCCACGAGGGCGAAACCGAGGAACTGGCTGCGGAGTAGGCCAAATTAAGGTAAGTTATCGGGGGCGAACCCGTTCGCCCCCGAACCCCTTTTGGTTGTCATCCTGAGAGAGCGCGTTCTTTGCGCGAACGAAGGATCTGGGCGAGCCGCGCAAAGGGTCGCGTTCTTTGCGACCCAACAAATGCGGCTTGGCTCGCCTCTTTATTTATGCACGCCAACCCAGACCGATTGCAATTCGAGGAACCTGCCCCGCTTCCTTCGTTGCGTCTGGCGCCCACTCGCCCTAAGCTAGGGCCAGCCATGCTTCGCTTCCTGCGCCTTTTGCGGTTGGCTTTCTGGCGTGCTTTCCAGCACGACGCCTTTTCCATCGCCAAAGCTTCCGCTTACTCCGCGATTCTTACTTTCTTTCCCGCGCTCCTGGTCGTGGGGTCGGTGTTGGCCACATCGCGCAAAGGCGCGCCGTACCTGCGCGAAGTCTCCTATGCCCTGTCGCGTATTCTTCCTGCGGGCGCGAATACCGCAATGAACTTTCTGCGCAGCGCCGGGCAGCGCCCAGTCAGCCTGCTGATTACGGCTTCCCTGCTCACCCTCTGGACCGCCTCCGGCGTCATGATCTCGTGGATGGAAGGCTTCCGCCGCTGTTACGAGCTGCCTAAAATCTGGGGCTTGGTGAAAGAGCGCTCGGTTTCATTCCTGCTGGTAGTTTTCGCTCTTGTCCCCATGACGTTTTCCACCCTGCTGGTTGCCTTCGGCAGCAAGATCGAAACCACCATCCTCTTCTACACCGCGCATGAATTCAGCGCCTACATCCTGCTGATGTGGGCCTGCGTCCGCTGGCTGATCGCCACCCTCACCAGCATTGCGGTGATTGCCCTCATCTATCACAATGCTGTCCCCCGCACTCAACCCTGGCATAGCGTCATCCCGGGTGCTACCCTCGCCACCGCCATGTGGTTCACCACTACCTTGCTGTTTGGCTGGTACCTGCAGCATTATGCCGATTACAGCCTCATCTACGGCTCGCTCGGCGCCGCCATCGCGCTGCTGGTCTGGATGTATATGGTTTCCCTGGTTATTCTCGTGGGCGCGGAATTCAACGCCATGCTGTTCCCCCGCGCCATGCTGGGAAAAGAGTTGACTGCGATCACTGGTTCCAAGGTTGCGAATTAGGCCGCCAGCTTATTGTCATCCCGATTGTTGTCGTTCCGATTGTGTCGTTCCGATTGTGTTGTCATCCCGAGCGAAGCGAGGGACCTTGGTTCTTCCTTACGCGAGCCTCGGGCATCGAGGAAGTAAAAGTGAAGTCCAGCAAATCAGAACTCGCAACAGGAGAATCTCTTAGTCGGCGAACTTCCCCCGTTACCCCAACCCCGCGCCGCGCCAAGATCATCTGCACCATCGGTCCGGCCTGCCACTCCGAAGCCGCCATGCGTGACCTGATGCGCCTGGGCATGGACGTTGCCCGCCTCAACTTTTCCCACGGCACGCACGAGGATCACGCCCGCAATATCGAACGCCTGCGCCTGGCCGCCGAAAAAGAAAAGCGCACCATCTGCATCCTGCAGGATCTGCAAGGCCCCAAAATCCGCACCGGACGCCTGGCACGCCACGAACCTGTGCTGCTGAAGAGCGGCTCAACCGTAGTGATCACTCCACGCGAGATCACCGGCACCGCCACGCGCATTTCCACCACCTTCCAGGATCTGGCCCGCGAAGTCAGCGTTGGCGCCCGTATCTTGTTGCGCGACGGACTCATCGAATTGCGCGTGCGCACCGTCCGCGGCAAAGATGTAGTCTGCGACGTTTTGAACGGCGGCACTCTCGGCGAGCATCAGGGGATCAACCTGCCCGGCACTGCTTTATCGATTCCCGCCTTAACCGAAAAAGATCGCAAAGACCTGGAGTTTGGTCTGAAGCACGGCGTGGATGCGGTTGCTCTGTCTTTCGTCCGCACCGCCGCCGACGTGAATATGGTTCGGCAAATCGTAGTCGGGCTCGGCTCCGACACTCCTCTCATCTCCAAGTTGGAGAAGCCGCAGGCCATCGATAACATCGAAGAAATCCTCCAAGCCTCTGACGGCATCATGGTCGCGCGCGGCGACCTGGGCGTGGAAATGGCTCCCGAGAAAGTTCCCGTCATCCAGAAGCATGTCATCCGCCGCGCCGCGCAATGGCGCAAGCCGGTGATCACGGCCACGCAAATGCTCGAGTCCATGGTCGAGAATCCGCGCCCCACGCGCGCCGAAGCCAGCGACGTAGCCAACGCCATTTTCGACGGCAGCGATTCGGTCATGCTCTCCGCGGAAACCGCCAGTGGCCGCTATCCCCGCGAGGCCGTCGCCATGATGGCCCGCATCGTGGTCGAGGCCGAGAGCAACATGGGTGAGTTCACCCAGCGCCGCCGCCGCGACCGTCACAGTCTCT
The DNA here is from genome assembly GCA_963818865.1 of uncultured Acidobacteriaceae bacterium. Classification (GTDB taxonomy): domain Bacteria; phylum Acidobacteriota; class Terriglobia; order Terriglobales; family Acidobacteriaceae; genus Sulfotelmatobacter. The sequence goes on along the minus strand of CAWFTQ010000003.1, from coordinate 922,741 downwards.
CCGTCGCTGAAACCATCTGCGAATCCATTGCCCATGCCGCCGAAGATCTGCCCATGGGCGCTATCGCCGTCTTCACTGAGACCGGCAATACCGCTCGCATGATTTCCAAATACCGCCCGCAAGCCGCCATCTACGCCTTCACTCCCAATGCAACCGTCGCTCAGCGCACCAACCTTTACTGGGGTGCGCATCCCATGAAGTGCGCGCCGGCGCTCTCCGCCGAGCAGATGGTCATCGTCGCCGAGAAAGAACTATTAGACCGCCGCCTGCTTAAGCCCGGCGACGTGCTGGGAGTCGTCGCGGGCACGCGCCAGGCATCCGGTTCCACCAACTTCATGCGCCTGCACACCGTCACCGCCGAAGAGGTCACTGCCGCCGCTCACTCCAAAGTCAAGCGCCGCAATAGCCCCCAGAAGCTATAATCGCGGGTATGTCAAAGGAGTTTCTATCCGTCGCGATCTGGGAGCCTTTGCCCGGCATGGAAGCGGCTTCACTTGAGACCATGCGCGAACTCAGTTCTCTCGTCTCCAGGAAACAATACGGCCGCGATCTTCTTTACCGCAGCGGCGATTCTCTCTACGTGCTGCTGCGCTACTGGAACTCCGACCAGGCTCGCAGCACCGCTCAAGAAGATCCCGAGGTGCTGCGCTGCTGGGCTCGTCTGGGAAACGAAATTAAAATCCAGAAGGTTTACGAAACGCTGGAAGAGGTCCGCGTATAAAATCGTGTGGCGATAGCCGTCCTCGGCTGCTCAGCGGAGCGCAGCGACGCCAGAAAAAATGAACGTCATCCATCACAATGTTGCCTGAATCGAGCCCGCGAATTTATACCGATGTATCGGTCGACCCATTCGTCCGCGGTTTTCTGCATCGTCCCGCAAGCCCCACCGGCCAGGGATTAGTTCTGACTCACGGCGCGGGCTCGAATTGCCAGGCTCCGTTGTTGCTTGCCATTGCCGAAGATTTTGCCGCAGCAGGCTTTCTTGTGCTGCGCTGCGATCTGCCCTTTCGTCAGGATCGGTCCTACGGCCCGCCAGCTCCCTACGATGGTAAACGCGATCGTGCCGGATTGAAGAATGCGGTCACTGCCCTGAAGAATATGACGGATGGCCCCGTCTTCCTCGGTGGCCACTCCTATGGCGGCAGGCAATCGAGCATGGTGTGTGCCGAACAAAAGGAAGCGGAACCGCCGCTCGCAGCCGGCCTGCTTCTAATGTCCTATCCTCTCCACCCGCCTCGCAAACCTGCACAGCTCCGCACCCAGCATTTTTTCAATCTGCACACCCCTGCCCTGTTCGTCGAGGGCACTCGCGATCCTTTTGCCACGATTGACGAGCTTGAGCAAGCTCTTAAGCTGATTCCAGCAAGAACGAAATTGCTAACAGTGGAAGGCGCAGGCCACGATTTAGGATTCAAAGGAAAAACGAAGCGTCCGGAATTGCCGCCCGCCGTGTTGACGGAATTCCGCGCCTTCTTCGCGGCCTAAATCCGTGGGAATCCGCGCAAATCCGTGGCCCACGGCCTTAATTCACCCATCCCGATTTTCCCCCGCCATTGCCCTTGCGTGGCCCATCATCCGGCGGAATGTAATTCCCGTGTTCGTCAAACTCCACTTTCCGGTCGTGCTTCTGCATGTAGACTTCAAACTTCTTCGCCGCCCGCCGCCGCTTCCAGCGGTAATAGGAATTATTCAATCCGTAATACCACTCCGAGATCGAAAATTTCCCTGACATTCCCCGCGCAGGCGCAAACTTCACGTAGAGATATCCAAACAGCAAACCACCCAAGTGCGCCAGGTAAGCCGTGCTTCCGCCGCCGCCGATGGCAAAAGCCACCGTCACTACAATCAGGATCAGTACAAAATATTTCGCCTTGATCAGGAAAGGGAACGGAATCATCATGATTTCGTTCTCGCCAAAAACCAAGCCAAAAGCCATCAATATGGCAAAGACGCCGCCAGAAGCGCCCACCGTCACGGTTCCCGGAGTGCTCAGGATGTGCGCGAAAGAAAGAATAATCGTTGTAAGCGCCGCTCCCACCACGCCCGTAAAAAACAACTCGAGGAACCGCCGCGTATTCCACGAACTTTCAAAGGTCGAGCCGAACATCCAGATTCCGAGCATATTGCCGAACCAATGCCAGAAGCCGACGTGAATGAAGCTATAGGTAACGATCTGCCAGATCGCGAAGTGGAAGACCACCTCGCTCGGTACCAGGCCAAGATTCGCGTAGACCCATTGGATGACCGCCCGGCTGCCGAACGCCGACAGCCCCAGGAACACCGCTGTATTGATCCCCAGCAGCCAGATTACCGCCCGCGTAAAAGGCGGAAAGCTCAACGTCATTTCTCGACCGCGACTGCGCAAGCTAACACGCTCCTCTTAGCACCCGCTCCTCTTAGCAGTAGATACCGAACTCAGCGTTCCGGCAAGGGCACGACCGGCAAACTCCAATGCCCCTGTGCATCCACCGCCCTCACCGCAAAGATGACATTATCCTTGGAAAGTTTCAAAGTTGCACGCGTCACGTTCGCAACTTTTTCCACATGCTCCCATTCCGCACTCGTCGTCCCACGCCACAGAACCTCGTACCCGGAAGCCAATCCTCCCGGCGAATTCTCCCAGGTGAGCGTCGAGTCATTCTCCAGATCCTTGGTCCGCAAGCGCACATTTGCCGGAGGCGCTGGCGCCGACGCCAGTGACGCCAGCGTAGCCGCACTCAGCCGCGCCACGTGCGCCACATAATCGTAGTCCACAAACTTCGAAAGATCGCCATATTCAATTCCGCCCTCGCTACGCACATTCTGATGCTGATGGTGAAAGTCTTCGCGAAATTCCGTGAATCGCACCGCGGCAAATCCCTGCTGATTGAATGAAGAATGGTCGCCCCCGCGCAAATACCGGTCCAACCGGAACACCAGCATCGGTTTCACGCCCGCATCGTAAGCCCGGCCCACATCGGCGATGTATCGTGCTAACTGCCTGGAGGCCGAATCGTTCTCCCCGCCCAGCCCGCGAATCCGCCGGATTTCCTGCTCCGTGGCCGCGGCCGGCAAGCCTTCGGAAAATACCCGCACCACCGAGCGATCCTGCTCCGCGCTCTTGTCTCCGCCAACAATGTCATTGTTCAGCGCCGCTTCGATGTCCCAGCCCTGCTCTTTCGCCATCTTCGCGAAGTGCTGGCTGCCATTCAGTCCTTGCTCTTCGCCTGCCACGGTCAAGAAAATAATGGTCGCGGGAAACTTCAGCTTGCTCAAAACCCGCGCGCATTCCAGGCTGACGGCGGTTCCGCTGCCGTCGTCGTTCGCCCCCGGCGCATCTCTCTTCACATCGAGAATGTCGCTGTTGCGCGAATCGTAGTGTCCGGTGACCAGCACGATGCGCTTTGCGTTCTCTGCGTCGCTCCCTTTCAGAATCGCATAAACGTTGGTGATTTCCGTGGGCTGCGGAATCCGGTCGGCGGCTGGCTGGGTGAACGTGTCAGTTTTCACTTCCAGGCATCCGCCGCAATCCTTCGAATAACGTTCGAATTCCGACTTAATCCACTCCCTCGCCGCCCCCACCCCGCGTCCCGCGCCGGTCGACGCCGCGTCCTGCGCCGAAATAGTAGACCGCGTGCCAAAACTCACCAGCTTTTCAATATTCGCCCGGATGCGTTCCGCCGAAACCTGCTGCAGCGCAGCGGCGATCCGCGAATCCACAACCATGGTTTCGGTTGTGCTGCTCTCAGATGCCATCGAGCTTGCGTGGCTTTGAGCTACAGCCGGCAGGCTGAACCATGTTGCTACAGCCATCATCGCGACGACTGCATACCACGATTTGTTTTTCAGGGCTGGAATCATGTAGGCTCCGGCAGATGGAATGTCAAGCCCGGCGGCGGCTTAACGCCAAATTATAATCTTCCGGTCTACAGCACCGCCCCCTTGACCTGTCGCTTGGAAGAATCTAAATATTATCAGTAGTATCTAAGGATCATACGAAGGGGGAGTGGAGAAATCATGGTTCTTTGTCCTGAATGCGAAACTAACCTGGATGTGGAAGAAGAAGAAGTCGATGAGGGCGAGATTGTCTCCTGCCCCGAGTGTGGCACCGACTTCGAAGTCATCACCACCAGTCCGCTGGAGTTGAAGGCGGTTGAAGAAGGCTATGTGGAAGAGGAAGAAGAAGTGGAGACCGAAGACGGTGACGACGCCTAGCGCCTCCCGTTTTCGCCTCTCTGCTTGCCGGTCTTCCTTTTTCCTGCTGCTCTTGCTTGTTTTCTCCGCACTTGCCCCGAACCTCTCGCAGTTGGCCATTGCGGATTCCGCGCCCAAGAAGCTGAAACCCACCGACCCCTATGCCCTCATCTTTGGCACGGTCTGGGGACCGGACGACCACCCCGCTTACGGCGTTAAAGTCAGGATCCGCCGCGCCTCTGACAAAAAGCCCAAGTGGGAGCTTTATTCCGACCATCACGGCGAATTTGCCCTGCGCGTTGCCGCCGGCAAGAATGACTACATCGTGGGCGCCGATCTCAAAGGCGTGAAAACTCAAGATGGCAGCCCCGTTCACCTCATCGAGGAGGTCCCGGTTCACGTAGAGTATGATGAACGCGTGGACATCGGATTACATCTAGCCCGCTAGCTCCACGTCGAGCAGCGCAGCCGAAAACAGAAAAACAAAAAAAACCGAGAAGCAGAAAACTAGAAAATAGAAAGATGAGGAACCAGATCGGCATGTTTCCCAGACTATCTTTCAGGCGCGCCGCGCTCCTGGCGTCTACGTTTCTGCTCGTGCTCTCCGTGATCGGCAGTGCTCTCGACAAGAAAGATGCGCAGCGGGGCCGCCTGCTCTCCGGCAAAGTGCTCGATCAGCAGGATAATCCCGTCGTCAGCGCTATCGTCTATCTCACCAATACCCGCACCCACGCCGTGAAAACCTATATCGTGGGACAGGACGGCACCTACCGCTTCTCCGGCCTCTCGAACGTTGACTACGAAGTCTACGCCCAGTACAACAATCACAAAAGCGACACCAAGTCCGTCAGCCAGTTCGACGACCGCTCCCAGGTCTACATCGACCTCAAGATCGACACCGCTAGATCAAAGCGCGGTAAATCAAAAAAGCCGCTCACGATTGAGCGGCTTTTCTTCCCTTTCGGCTATCGATTTCGGCGGGAACCGAAGTCTACGGCGTAATCTCGTACACCGATCCTTGCCCATAGAACCCACCCGACCCCGTCGTCCCATAAAGATTGCCGGAGGCATCGAGCATCAGCCCAGAGACTGGGTTGTACCCGTCCCCGTCATTGTTGCTGAAGTTATGCAGCGTGGTTTCGGTCCAACTCCCCCCGCCGGCAGGGCTCAACTCGTACGCTGTCCCGTGGCTGTGAGTACCTCCGGCGATGGTCACGCCGAGAGATTGCCGGAGCTGTCGAATAGCAGCGTGCCTGAGGGACCGATCCCATCCGGCTGCTGGTCATTGAAGTTATGCAGCACGCTCTCTGTCCAGCTCCCGTCCGAGGCAGGCGTCAGTTCGAAAACGATGCCGCTGCTGGGCTTACCGCCGCCCGCGCCCGTCACGCCGTAGAGATTGCCGGAGCCATCGATGATCACGCCGCCATTGGGATAGCGTCCGTCTGCGCTGTTCTGGCTGAAGGAATGCAACACTTTCTCCGACCAGTTCCCGCCCGTGAAGCGGTGCAACTCGGCCGGTCGCCGTCGGCGTCAGCTCAAATACCATACCGTTGTCGTAAGTGCCGCCGTAAAAGGCGGTCCCGTAGAGATTGCCCGAGGCGTCGGAGATTACGCCGGCAACGGGTAAGACGGCTCCACCACTGTTGTAAAAGCTGTACAGCACCTTCTCCTGGCTGGCCGCGGTCTCCGCCGCGAACAAAGTCAGGGCAAAGACTGCTAGAACGGCCCTCAATCCGATGGAATGTGTCTTGCCTCGCATGAAGTGATCCTCTTTCGTTAACCAGTTGGTTAGGGGATTTATTGGACAGAGCACCGAAGGCTTGCACTTCGGGCCGACGTACTATATCACGCCCCCAGAGCCAACTTTCGCCGGATTCTGCGGTATGCTCCCAAGATCGTTTCCCCGCACTCCGGCGTTGTGAGAGCCGTTGGTACTCGGAGGCAGCCGGCCGGATGGCCCGTCAAGACACTCTGTGAAATATTTCCTTGTGATCACGTGTCCGTATCGAACATGATCCATTCCTTCGATGCAATCATTCTCGGCGGCGGCGCGGCGGGCCTGATGTGCGCCATCGAAGCCGGCAAGCGCGGACGCCGCGTCGCCGTGCTCGAACATGCCGACCGCCTGGGAAAGAAAATTCTGATCTCCGGCGGCGGACGCTGCAACTTCACCAACCTTCACTGCCAGCCGGAAAACTTTTTCTCCTCCAACCCCCACTTCGCCAAATCCGCATTGGCCCGCTACACTCCCGCCGATTTCATTGCCCTCGTCGAAAAGCACCGCATCCCCTACCGCGAGAAAACTCTCGGCCAGCTTTTCTGCGACCGCTCCGCACGCGACATTCTCGGCATGCTCGAAAGCGAATGCCACGACGCCAACGTGACCATCTTTCTGAATAGGAAAATTCGTCAAGTCGACCGCACGGCTGAATTCATCGCGCACGCCGCGGACGCCGAATTTCATGCGCCCGCTCTGGTTGTCGCCACCGGAGGCCTTTCGATTCCAAAAATCGGCGCAACCTCATTCGGATACGACCTCGCTCGTCAGTTCAACATCGCCATCCGTGAGCCCCGCCCCGCGCTCGTGCCCCTGCTGCTCAACCCCGACGATCGTTCCCGCTACTGCGATCTCGCCGGAGTTTCGACCGAAGTGATTGCCTCATGCGACGCCCAGCATTTTCGTGAGAAAATGCTGATCACCCATCGCGGCCTGAGCGGCCCCGCGATCCTCCAACTCTCCTCCTACTGGACAAACTCGCAGCCCATCCGAATCGATCTCGCGCCCGGCCGCGAAATCGCTGCCGCCTTTCGCGATCCGAACACGCCAAGAACTCCCGCCACGCTCCGCTCCGAACTGCGAAAATCCCTCCCTCACCGCCTCGCCGACCGTTGGCTCGATCTGCACCCTCCCGCCTTCTGGACGAACCACGCCCTCTCCGACTTCGAAAAACAGATCCATGCCTGGACCATCACTCCGGGAGGAACCGAAGGTTATGAGAAAGCCGAAGTCACTGCCGGCGGCATCGACACCGATGAACTCTCGGCGAAAACCATGGAAGCCCGCAAAGTCCCCGGTCTGTTCTTCATCGGCGAAGTCGTAGACGTCACCGGACATCTCGGCGGCTTCAACTTCCAGTGGGCCTGGTCCTCCGCCGCGGCCGCCGGGCGAGCCTTGTAAATTTCACATTTCCAATCGCGCACTGAACCAATCGCGGATCGACAAAACGCCGCCCGCTGAACAGTTCGCAATTGCTACCCGCAATTCGATTTTCACTTCTATTTCGCCGGCGCCAGGATCGCGTCCAGCCGGTCAGGCGTTGTCTCTACTCTCTCCAGGTGCGGATAACGCATTCCGCCGTGGTAGTCCAGAGAGATTGTGACAAACTCGTCGCCGCGCTTAAGCAATAGCTTGATCGGCTCCTTACTCTTTTCTGCGGCGAGGATGCTTTCGCGCAGCCCCGCGGCAGTGTACTTCTGATCGTTCACCGCTTGCAGTTGCATATCCGGCGTCATCCCAGCCTTGAACGCCAGACTGTCCCATCCAACGTTATCCAGGCTGCCGTGTGACTCCGGGCTGTCTGCCTTTACTGAGAAGCCTAACGATGTAGCGAAGCTCGCTCCGCGAACCATCTCTGCCTTCTTCAGCCACTCCGGTTCGTTATCGTTGTATACCAGTCGATAGCCGCCCTGCCTAAACCCGTTCTCCGGAACGCTCGGGTTAACCTCGTAAACCCGCGCACGGAAGAATCCCGCCCAATCGTAGGCCTGCACGGTGCTCAATGCTTTCACCAGGTCGTCTAGCGTATAACCAACCGTGACGTAGCTGCCATTGTCGATCCCGAAAAAGAGCTTCGCGAAATCGTCAAGAGACTTCTTTCCCCCGCTCAATTCGCGAATCTTCGTGTCTGCCTCCAGCCAGATAAGATCTGACTCCGGATAGTAGTCGTAGGAACGCTGCCAGCTTCCCCAAGTCTGCGGGATCGCTGCGTGAGACGAAGCAATGGGCTCGTTGGTAGTGTCGTCCAAAGATCGCCACGTTCGTCCCGGACTGATTTCGAAGTTCGCGGCGATTTGTGCCCATACATCGCGGCCCTGCTCGGGCGTACGCATCCCGGAACGCGCTGCCAGGACGTTGCCGTAATAGTCCGTCAAACCCTCATAAACCCATAGCAGGTCGTTGCGCATCGGAACGTTGAAGTTGGGCGTCCATAAGTCAGCCGGCCGCATGAACTTGCCGTTCCATGAATGCGTGTATTCGTGAGGCAGAAGAGCCCGCCCGCCCACTCCCGCACCCCAGTCCGTAAAGTAATTCGCCCGCGTGCCATCCTCGCTCGATTGGTGGTGTTCCAGGCCTTTGCCGCCGACCGTATCGCTGACGGAAAAGAGAAAATCATAGCGATCATAGTGATGCGAATTGAAAAGCTTCTGCGCCTCGATCACCAGGTTCTTGTGGTATTGCAGTTCTTCCGAAGTGATCTCCAGATCGCCCGGTTTGTCGGCGAAGACATCCAGGTACACCGGGTTGTCCGGCCCCGTCGACAGGTCTACCCGCTTGAAGTTGACCCCCGCATACAGCGGCGAGTCGATTAGCGTATTCAGCGTCGTCTCTTTGAACCGAACCAGGTTCCCCTTCTCCGATTTCACCTCCAGCGCGCTGGCGAATTTCCACCCCTCCGGCAAACGGATCCCAGCTTCGAATTTAATATCCCGCGAGAAGTACCCCGCCGGATAAAGCAGTACGCTGTTCCATGTAACGTCGGCGAACTTCGAGGAAATGCGGCTTCGTTTTGAATCCAGCGAGGCCAGAAACTGGAAATTTATATCCAGCTTCGTCGCATCCTGCGGCAGCTCGATATGAAATGCGTACATGTTCACCCGGTCGCGCACCCACGGGATGCGCTTGCCATTCGCCGTGACCACAAGCCCGGCAAGTGCGTCCACCGGGTTCGACGGCGAATGCGTCCCAGGCAGCCACTCCGGGTAGAGCAGAGTAATGTCGCGCTCTTTCACCGGGATCGTCTCCTGCACATTCAGCACCCGATCCGTGAGGCTTGTGACATCGACCAGCAGCGAAATTGTGCCCGGATAAGGCTTGTCAGCCGGCGCAACAATGGGCGGTGGCAGCGGCACGGGTTGTGGTCCCGCCGAATTCTGCGCCAGCACGCTTGTGGTTAGAGCAATGCATACAGCCGCGAAAACCGCCTCTGCGCCTCTACAACGAAAAAATAAATGTTGCACGCGATCCCTCCGAAACTACCGACAAACACTGTATACCGCATCATGGTGAGCCGTCCAAGCCATAGCCGTCGTAAAATCGCGACGGCACTCATTGGGGGTCAATGAGCGTAATCGTGTTGACCCCAGTTATCGGGTTCCTCGGAGCGGAGTACAATTCCACACATGTTGGCGTTTAGCAGAGCTAAGTGGACAGCCGTGACCGGATACACCTGTGCCGCTGCAGGAACTATCACTTTCACGCAACTCGATAGGATCGAGAACTTGAGGATGGGTGGCAACGTTCTGAACGCCGCTGTCATCCTTAGCGTGGCTGCAACGGTCGGCGGCTTCTTGACTGCCATAGTAGCCTCCGCGATTTGGGCGCGACGAACTCTTACCCGCCAACCGCTCAAGATCGCCGCTTCGATTGGGGTCGGGAGCTCTTTCCTTAGTGCGATAGTGGGTGTGAACATCCACGGTCAAAGCGCGATTCTAATGTTTCTCGTGCTGTTCTCCGTTATCAACATTTTGTCGCTGCTGGTCGTGACCCACTGGTGAAACGCGAGTTCCGTGGTCATTGCGGCGGTTAACTGTTGTGAAATCGCCGCGCACTCATCGACTGGGGTCGCTCCGAGAGTTTCACGAGGCCCCGTCCACATGCATTCATTTGCCGGTTCGCGCATCCCACACCGGCGCGCCCTTGGCGTCGCGGAACAGGAGCGTGTCTTCGCCCTTCCCCAGTTCTCGTGCGAGGATCACGTCCGCCCCTTCGTGCTTTACCTTCGAGCCGGTAACCGTAATCTGGTCACCCTTGCTGAAACTGATGCCCATCTCATCTTCAAACGGTTTGGGGCACACATAGATCTGGATCTTGTCGTCGCCGTTCTTGATGATCAGTTCCGTGAAATCTTTCCTCTTCCCGACCGACACCAGATTCACTTCATCGACCACACCCTTGGTTTTCATCTCCGCGTCAAGTTCATACTTGGGCAGGCTGCTGTCTTCTGGTGGCGTCTTTTGTGAGAGTCCCGGCGTTACCCACAGAAGCAAACACAACACCAGCCGGAAAAGTATCTTGAGTCTCTTATATGGCAGGATGGGACATTGCAAACGGAGTGACACTGCTCCTCCTCGTTGCCGGCCAAGAACCCACGGCGAAGGGCGAGATGCCTCTCCACTCTGGGTACGACCGAGAAACACTTTCGTCGGCTCCCGGGTCGCCTGACAGTTTTCGCCTGACAGCTTTCGCCAAGATTAAGATAAGGCCGTTTACTCAGTCGCTTTCGAAGAAGACAGGAGAATCGTACACCCTAAACGAACCGATTGTTGACGAAAAATCTCCGTCACACTCCTCACCAGCAAGACGATTGCCCCGCATCAGCATCCCGCCTCTGTCAGAGTTTTGCATCCCAGCGCCTTGCCTCACAATCCAATCGTCGGTAACAAGTTGCCCAATTAAGTCCAATTAAGTTAAGAGAGACCCGACATGCCCGACGCACCCGCCGCCGTTTCCGCAACATCAAAAACTGCAGTCTCCCACCATTGCATCGACCAGATTTTCCGCGAGGCCCGCACCCATAATGTCTGGTTCCCTCATCCCGTCCCGTCCGAGTTGCTGCGTCAGGTTTACCAGTTGGCCGCGTTCGGCCCCACCAGCGCCAACACCACGCCCGCACGCTTCGTTTTCCTCACCACACCCCAAGCCAAGGAGCGTCTCCGCCCCGCTCTTGCCCCCCTCAATGTCGACAAGACCATGGCCGCTCCGGTCACCGTTATCATTGCCTGGGATACCGAGTTCTATGAAAAGCTTCCAAAGCTTTTTCCGCACAAAGATATGCGCGCAATGTTCGTGGGTAATCCTGACCTGATCGAAGCCACTGCCTTCCGGCAATGGTTCGCTCGAGGGTGGCTACTTCATTCTTGCTGCCCGCGCTCTTGGCCTCGATTGCGGTCCCATGTCCGGATTCGACGCCGCCAAGGTCAACGCCGAATTCTTTCCTGACGGCAAATGGAAATCGAACCTCCTCTGCAACATTGGCTATGGGGACCATACCAAACTTTTCCCCCGCAGTCCGCGTCTACCCTTCGATGAGGCCTGCTTGGTTTTGTAAAGCGGGTTATGTGGACCTACTAGCACCGCCATTCGTGCCATACTTCTGCATGCTTCTTCGAGCCGCCGATCCTGCAGATGCGATGCCGGTGGCTCGTGTGCATGTTCGTTCATGGCAGTCGGCCTATCGAGGTCTCCTTCCCGACGAGTACCTCGACAAACTTCGCCCCGAAGACCGGGCGCAACGATATGACTTCGCAACCCGCGATCCTCAGAAGCCGCATACCATCGTAGCGGTTGAAGCGGGATTGATTTGCGGCTTTGCCACCACGGCCCCATCGCGCGATTCGGATTTGGCGGGCTACGCCGAACTGTACGCGCTGTATGTTGATCCAGACTACTGGGGCCATGGTATGGGGAAGGCCCTCATATCGGCAGCGCGCGAACGGCTCGTCGCACTGGGCTTTGAAAATGCGCTCTTGTGGCTGCTGATGGGTAATGTTCGTGCGGATCGTTTTTATCGAATGGATCAATGGACGCCCGACGGCCTCCAGCGTAAGGACACGGTCTGGGGAGTCACCGTAAACGAAATCCGCTATCGCCGCCAACTGTGAAAGCATCACGAAGTAAAGATTCGTAAAAGGCAGTGCGCGTTTACAACTCCCGCTCCATAATCTGTTTCGTGTAAGTGTTTCCCAGGTCGAAGTTTCACGCGTGGAGAAACTGTGCTAAGAAAATGTCTGCTCACGCCGGCCCTTGGCTTCGTTGGCTTGGCTGCGCTCTCCGCATTTGCCCAGGCCCCGCCTGTCGCTTCCACCGCAGCCTGCGGCCGCGAAAATGTCAGCTTCAAGGTGAAGCTAAACGAGTCCCCACACACGCTGGCGCAGCCCGACCCGGGCAAGGCCCTGGTTTACTTCTTTCACGATGCCGGCACCACCATCACCTTAGGATATCCAACCGTCAAGCTCGCAATCGACGGAGCATGGGTAGGCGCAAACCACGGCAATTCCTATTTCTCTGTCCCCGTCGATCCCGGAGAGCGCCATGTGTGCGTTACTTTGCAGTCCTCTCTGTTCGCGCAGCGTGTGGAGCTCGCCCACTTCACGGCAGAAGCGGGAAAAGTTTATTACTACCGCACACAACTCGTTATGTCGCGCAGTGTGGAGTTGTTAGAGCTCGATCCCATCGACAGCGATCAAGGCAAGTATCTGATCGCCTTTTTTCCCCTGAGCGTTTCAACTCCCAAGAAGTAAATGTGATGCAAAAAAACAAGAAAAGAAAAGCCGCCAGACATCGGGCGGCTTGCTCCTTGTTGCGACGGGATGCGCGAGCGCCGACGCTTACTTCATGCTGCTCAGCTTTGCTAGTTCCTTGACCGTCGCCTTGTCGTCGTAGACCCCGGCATTCACAATGTACGGCGTCCCCTTGGCGCTCAAGTGATAGGTGATCTTGCGGGCCGGCTCGGTCTCGCCGGGCTTCGGCCACCAGTACTCGTTCCAAGTGCCGGAAGGCGAAGCCTGTACGCTCTTGCAGTAGGCATCCGAGTCTGGGTAGATGCTTTTCCCCGTTTTCGCATCCTTAACCGTGGAGAGATCTTGGCCTATCATCTCCGGCTTGATCGGGTGAGCCGCCATGATCTTCTTGCTGCAGTCTTGGATGAAGATATAAGTGTCCTTCCATACCCACGGACCTTGCCTCTGTTTGAACTGCGCCAGGTCGCCTGTCTTCGACAGGGCGCTGGCTGCTTCCCTTACCTTGGTGATGACTTCCTTGGCGGTTGCGTGGTCCTGCCCAACCGCGACCGTGCACAGGGCGACGTTAAGCAAAGCCACCGCCACACCGGCAAAAATCTTGCTGCTCTTCATGCGGTATCTCCTCTCTGATCGACAAACGGCACCCAGTCTACACCCATCCCATCCCTTCGTAGAATCGCGAAATGATTTTCATCTGGAGTCAGGGCGCAAGTTGTCGACGAACCGGAACCTATGCGATTGGCGATTGCTGTCGAAACATCGCGATAACACTCATCGCCCCGGAATGAGTTAGGAGCGCTAACGCCTGTTAGCGACAGTTAACGCCCTGTCTCTTTGAACTTTTCACACCGGTCGAGAACAGCTACAGGAAGCAAAAGATCGCCATTCCTCAAGGCTCCAACAATCCGTAAGACGCATGCCCATTTTCTAGAAGCTGAAGTTGTCTCGTAAGGGGCTTCCGGACGGGCACGACTTCAGAGGCTGCGGAAAAACTCGAGTCGTGTCAGGGTATGCCTTCAGGCATACCGTAAGTGCCGCGTTATCAATCGCGCCTTTAGGCGCTGCGAGGCGAAAACCGTTTTTGCGCAGCCTCTTTAGTCGTGCCGCCTAGAACCAAAAAGGACGCGGGCTTTCGCCCCTGTGGGAGCCGGCACCTCACTTCGTTCATTATGAGACAGCTAGATGGCCTCTAGCCATTAACAACCCGCAACCCCGCTCTTCGCTCGCTCCCATGCCGTAGAATGAACTCTTGCTCCTAAACATTGAAAAGCTCATCTACGGTGGCGACGGACTCGCTCGCCTTCCTGCCGACCACCGCGGTCGCGGCAAGGCTGTCTTCGTCCCCTTTGTTCTTGCCGGAGAGAAAATCGAAGCCGCACTCACCGAGGAAAAGTCCGGATTCGCCCGCGCCCACGCCGAAGCGATTACCGAGCCCTCGCCTCATCGCGTCCCCCCGCCCTGCCCGCATTTCGCCCGCTGCGGCGGATGTCATTACCAGCAAGCCACCTACCCCCACCAACTCGAAATCAAGCAAGAAATCCTGCGCGAGAACCTGCGCCGCATCGCCCGGCTCGAATTGCCCTGCGAAATCCAAGTCCACCCTTCGCCGCCCTGGAATTATCGCAACCGTTCCCGCCTGCAAGTCCGCGCCCGCCCCGATTTCGCCGCCGGATATTTCAGGTTTGCCTCGCACGAACTCCTCCCCGTCGAAGAGTGCCCCATCAGCTCCCCGCTGATCAACCGCGGCATCGCCGCCCTGTGGAAATCCGGACGCGCCGGTCAAGCCGTCGAAGGCGTGCGCGAAGTCGAATTCTTCGCCAACCCCGCCCCCAACGGCGATCCTGACGAAAAAGAATCGAACCTCCTGCTCGAGTTCTTGTGCGCCCCCGAAGCTCGACGCGCCGCCGTTCGCGCCTGGGCCGAAGAATTATGCGCGTCCCTGCCGGAGATTGCTGGCGTCGTCGCCTTCCGCGAACCGCAGAAGGGCGTCCATGAGCTGCTGGTCACGGTCGGCGCTTCCCAATTGACCTATCAGACCAAGCACGCCGCTTACCGCGTCAGCGCCGCCTCCTTTTTTCAAACCAACCGCTTCCTGATCGACGAACTCATCAGCATCGTCACCGCCGGCCGCTCCGGCGAACTCGCCCTCGATCTCTACGCCGGCGTCGGATTGTTTTCCACAGCCCTAGCCCGTAGCATCCGTCACATCGTTTCTGTTGAGTCGTCACAGACAGCCGCCAAAGATCTTCAATACAATCTGCCTGTTAATGGAAAGGTGGCGAACGCCGGGACCGAGCAATATCTGGCCGAACTCGGACATAAGGGACGGGCCGAACCTGCCACAACCGGGCAAAGTGCGGTCCGACAAGGGGCAGTCGGAAATGGCGCAGTCGGAAATGGCGCAGTCCTCCCCCGGGTGCTCCGTAAGCCCGATTTGATGGTGGTTGACCCGCCCCGTGGCGGCTTGGGTGATCGCGTGGCGCGTTTGCTGGCCGATGTTGGCGCGCCACGCATCACCTATGTGTCCTGCGATCCCGCGACCCTGGCCCGCGATCTTATACCCCTGCAGGCCGCAGGCTATCGCGTCGATCGGATCCATCTCGTCGACTTGTTCCCCCAAACCTACCACCTCGAAAGCGTCCTCCACCTAATCCGCTAATACCGTAGGATTTTTTGCTCTTGGGCCGCGGGATAAGAACTGGGGGCGTCGGGCGGACCGGGCTCGGTTTTGGGTGGCGCAGCGCTTTCAGCGCTGCGATCTGTGCTTGCTAAAGATGAGGGCTTCAGCCCCTGAGGTACTTGGGCGGATTGTTCTTTTCAGCCCCACACCATGACGCCCCCGCCCACACTCCCGCCCCCGAACGCCCAGCCCGCTCCCACCGAATTCCACCTCAAGCCTCCACGCCAACCCATGCTTTGGGCCGCATTAGCCTATTCCGCGGGAATAGTTGCCGGCACCTACTTCGCGCGCCCCACTTCCTGGTGGATCGCCGCCGCCACCGCCTTCCTCGCCGCCAGCCTTTACTTTCTGGCCAGAAGAAAATGGCTCGGCGCCAGTCTCGCTCTAGGCGCATTCTTCCTCGCTGGCGCTCTCCATATCCAACTCCGAGCACCTTCCAGCCCCCTCGATCCCAGCCTTGACCCCTTCGCCTACGGCCCAGAAATCCAAATCACCGCCCACGTCACTCGCCAAGGCAGATTCCGCCAAACATCTCCCAACGAAGTCAGCCAAACCCTCGACGTCGAAACTGAAGAGATCGTCACCCAAAACGCCGCGCGCTTCCCCATACATTCCGGCATCCGCCTCGGCATCTACGCCGAATCACCGCCCGCGCCAATCCACGAACCACCCGCAATGCGCCTCTTCCGCTACGGCGAACGCATTCGCCTTCCCGTAAAGCTTAAACTTCCCCGCAACTTCCGCAATCCCGGCAGCTTCGACTATCAAAGCTACCTCGCCGCGAACGGCATCGCCGCCCTCGCCTCCGCCAAAGCCGAGGACGTCCAACTCCTCCCCGGCTTCACCGGCAACCGTCTCGAACTCTGGCGCACCAGAATTCACTCCAGCATCATCGCCAAAATCCACGCCCTCTGGCCCGCGCCTCAAGCCGCTCTCATCGACGCCATGGTCATCGGCGAAGAGGCCTTTATCGACCGCGACACCCGAGTCGATTTCCAGCGCTCCGGCACCTACCACGTCCTCGTCGTCTCCGGCATGAACGTCACCATCCTCGCCTTCGTCGTCTTCTGGACCCTGCGCCGCCTGCGCCTAACCGACATTCCCGCCACGCTGCTCACCATCCTCTTCTGCATCGCCTACGCTCTTCTCACCGAAGTCGGCGCCCCCGTATGGCGAGCCACCCTGATGTGCGCCATCTTCCTCGGCACCCGCCTGCTCTACCGCGAGCGCTGCATGGTCAACGCCCTCGGAGCCGCCGCCCTCGGCTTGCTCGTCTTCGATCCCCGCCAACTCTTCACCGCCAGCTTCCAGATGACGTTCCTCTGCGTGCTCATCGTCGCCGCCCTCGGCCTTCCCCTCATCGATCGCACCTCGCGCCTCTACCGCCGCGCCCTCGCCCACTGGGACGCCGACGATTACGGCGCGACCCTGCCTCCCCGCGTCGCGCAATTCCGTGTCGATCTGCGCCTGATCGCAGGCCGCCTCGCGCCTTTCATCGGCACGCGCTGGTCGTTGCGTCTGGTTCGCGGCACAACAATTTTTTTCCTGCGCGCCTTCGAACTGCTGCTCGTCTCACTTGTCATGCAGATGGGCCTGGCCCTCCCCATGGCCTACTACTTCCACCGCGCCACCACCATCGGCCTTCCCGCCAACATCGCCGTCGTTCCCCTCACCCAACTCCTCATGCCCACCGCCATCCTAACCATCAGCTTGGGATATATCTCTCCGCTCCTCGCCAAAATTCCCGCCCTGCTCACCGCCTGCGCGCTCGCAGCCATCACCGGTACCGTGCATGGCCTGGGTAGTCTGCGCCTCGCCGATCTTCGCGTCCCCACACCATCTCTAATAATGATCGCCGCAGCTTCCGCCGCGCTAATCGTCGCCATGATATTTGCCCGCCGTCGCGCCCTCCTCGCGTTCATCGGAGTCGGCGCGCTGTTAGCCGCCTCCTTAGCTCTCGCCTTCCTTCCACCCAAGCCGCAAACCCGCGCCGGAATTCTCGAGGTCACTTCCATCGACGTTGGCGAAGGTGATTCCATCCTGCTGGTCACGCCCCAGGGCCGCACCCTGCTCATCGACGCCGGTGGCCCCGTCTGGGGCGCCAGTTCGCAACTCGATTTCGGCGAAGACGTAGTCGCGCCCTACTTGTGGACCCGCCGCATCTCCCACCTCGATGCCGTCGCCATCTCCCACGGCCATTCCGACCACATCGGAGGCATGCCCGCAATCCTTAAAGATTTTCGCCCGAAAGAATTATGGATAGGTCTGCTTCCACCCAGTCGAGCGCTGGATAATTTAATCGCCGAAGCGCACGCGCTGGGAATAACCGTCGTACGCCATTGGGAGGGAGACGACTTCGATCTCGGCGGTGCCAAGGTCGACGTCCTTTTTCCCCCGCAGGATTGGCCCGTCGGCCTCGAGCCCAAAAATAACGACTCCATGGTCCTGCGCGTCAGCTACCGCGACACTTCCGTCCTCTTGGAAGGCGACGCCGAAAAAGCCGTCGAGCGCCGCATCGCCGCCCTGCATCCGCAACACGCCGACCTCTTAAAAGTAGGCCACCACGGCAGCGCCACTTCCACCACGCCAGAAATTCTGCAGTCCGTGAAGCCCAGCCTCGCCGTAATCTCGTGTGGCTTCCGAACCTCGTTCGGGTTTCCCAGACCCGACGTCCTCGCCCGCCTGCAAGCCGCCGGAGTCCGCGTCTACCGCACCGATCTCAACGGCGCCGTCACCTTCTACCTCGACGGCCACTCCGTCACCCCCGTAATGCAAGGAAGCAATTAGTAGCGCCGCCGTCCCGGCGGCTGTCCCGCCTTACGGTCAGGCTCCAGCCCCGAAGGGGCGTAACGTGAAAGCCCGGCACGGCAGTGCCGGGTAAGAATTGGAAACCGGAACCAGTCCCGCTAGGGACGGAACCCGCATGCACTCCACTTTCGCAAAAGCCAGAACGATTCAACCCTCCGTCTCATCCTCGTCCACAACCGCTCCCGCCTGCCGCGATTCCGCAATCAAACTCCGCGCCTTCTCCTCATCCTCTGCCCGCACCAGAATAATCATTCCCCCCAGCCCCGGAAACGCGTCCTGCAAAAAACTCCCGGACTTCAAATCATTCTCAATCCCCGCCGAATCCAGCAATCCCTTCACCACCATCGCCTCCGACTCCTGTTCGCTGTCAAACACCTTCACCAGCTTCTCATTTGGATCAGGCCGCCGTTCTTCCGTCATCGCCTTCGTTTCCTCTGCCATGTGATCTCCCATTCTCGGGTCGGTCGCCAGGAACAGGGCGCGGACTCCGCTTTTCTCTGATTCTAACTCTTCCCCCCGAGTTGTTTTGCGGGACTCGATGCCGCTATTGATTTACAGTCATCATTGGGAAATCCTCCCGACCCAGGCATCCCATGTCGAAACCCCGTCGCAACCGATCCTCACTCACGCCCAACGACGCCCTCTTCGGCATCAAACAACGCAAGCCTGTCCCATTTGCATTCGTGCTCGACGCCCTCGCTCCCTTATCCCCTTGGACTCGCCCCATGTTCGGCTGCCTCGCAATTTATGTTCAGGAAAAAATCGTCCTCATCCTTCGCGACAAGCCGTCCACTCCTCTGGACAACGGAGTCTGGCTGGCCACCACCCAGGAACATCACCAGAGCCTGCGCCTCGAGTTCCCCCACATGCGGTCCATCCAGGTCCTCGGCAAGGAGGTGACCGGATGGCAGGTTCTACCCGTCGATGCCCAGGATTTCGAAACCTCCGCGCTCCACGCCTGTGACCTCGTCCTCGCCGGCGATCCTCGCATCGGCAAGGTCCCTGGCGCACGCCGAACTTCAAAGGCAGCCTCCAGTAAGGCGAATTCCTCCAAGCCGACGGGACCTTCCACGCGCCCAACCATAAAATCCGCAAAACCTCGCGCCAGGAAGTCTGCCGCTCCACCGCGCCGGAAGCCCTGATCTACACTCACGGCGTCCCCACCCCCAGCACCTTCGGGCCGTTTCATTTTGCCTCCAAAAGGCGCAAGATGCTGGATAAAGCGCCTGCAGCGCCGCGCCACGACGCATCATCCAAGCCTGGGGACCACGAACGGTTGTCGCTGAACGCTGAAGATGAACGCTGAAAAGGACTGAAATGAATTCCGGGGAACAATCACATCACGAAAAGAACCCGCCTCTCGCCGCAACCGAAGCCAATCAAAATTCCGCTGACGACGAAGCCCGCCTCATCCGCCGTCTGCAAGTCATGATCAGCATGGTCTCCTCCGTCATCAGCCAGGATCCCAGCCTCACCGTCGAAGAAGCCTCCGAACTCGCCGCCGGCGCCAAACGCGCCGCCCTCGCCATGTTCCCCGACAAAGAACTCGCCTACGACCTCCTCTACAAACCCCGCCTCCAGCGCCTCATGCGCGAACGCTTCAGGTTGCAATAGACGATTTGCACCAGCCGCGTCTGTCATCCTGAGCGGAGCAAGTCGGTGAGCGAAGCGAATCGACTCGCGCAGTCGAAGGATCCCTACCCCCTTCATCAAGCTCAATACTCACCGCGAACTAATCGCCGCGGTTTGGTTCGCCCCCAACCTACTCATCCACCACCGAATTCCTCAACACCCCCACTCCCTCCACGCTAATCTCCATCACATCTCCCGCCACCACCGGCCCCACCCCCGCCGGCGTCCCCGTCGCAATCAGATCCCCCGGCAACAGCGTCATCGCCTGCGAGATAAACCGAATCACCACGTCCAGCGGAAAAATAAAATCCTTCGTATTCCCCGATTGCCGCACCGTCCCATTCACCCGCGTCTCCACCCCCACTCCCGCCCAGGGATCAAGATCCACCCCATCCGCCACCACCGGCCCCACCGGACACGACGTATCGAACCCCTTCGCCCGCGCCCACTGATCCTCTTTTCTCTGGATGTCGCGCATCGTCACATCATTCAGGCAGGTGTAGCCGAGAATATACGGCCGCACATCCTCACCGTCCGCCAGCAGATGGCATTTCCTTCCCACAACCACGCAAAGCTCGCCTTCATAATCCACGCGCTGCGAAATCTTCGGCCGCTTCACCACCCCGCCCGGCGCCAGCAGCGCGGAGTTCGGTTTAAAGAACAGCAGCGGCTCCGTCGGCACCTCGCTCCCCAACTCCGCCGCATGCTCCCGATAGTTTCGTCCCACGCAAACAATCTTCGTCGGCCTCACCGGCGCCAGCAATGTCGCCTCATCCAGCGCAATCGCTTCAATCCGCCGCGTGCGCAAACCCTCCACGTCGCCATCGGATTCCTCCGGCGCCGTCAGCAAAATCCTCCCAATCGAATCGCGTCCCGCCACCGATTCGACCAGCCCATACTGAGCCTCTCCATTCAGTTGAAACCGGCAATATTTCATGATTTCTATCTAACCACGACTCCTCTAAATCGAGCCATCCTTTTCGCAAAAATATTCCACGTCAACCAATCGGTTTCAAGTTCCTTCAATCACCCGATCACCCAATCACTCAATGACTCAATGATTCAATGATTCAATGATTCAATGACTCAATTGCTCCCCACTCCCTCGCTCGCCTCTTCCGACCGCCCACTCTCATTCCCTCGCTCATCCACCGCCGTCACCGAATAAAAATAAGTCTTCCCCGCCACCACCTGCCCATCCCGATACCCCGGAGTCTTCACCAGCTCCGAATTCAACTTCACCGCCGCCCCTCCCGCCTCATGACGATAAATGTTGTATCCCGCAAGGTCTGCATCGCTCACCGGCGTCCATATCAAATCGATAAATGCCGCCTGCCCCGGCCCCGAAAACACCGCCTGCAATCCCCCCGGCACCGCCGGAGGAAACACATCATGCGCGAACACTTTCACTTCCGGCGTGTCGTCCCCTTCCACCTCCACCGCCGCCTTTCCCGCCGCTTCCACCACGCTCACCACCGCCCCGCGATAAAAATATGTCTTCTCCCACTCGATCGTCTCATCGATAAATGACGTGACGACTTTATCCTTCCCATCCACCGCGCAATCCGTAGCCTCCACGTCCGTAACCTTATTCCAGTTGGTGCTCGATTCCAGCCGCCGATATATCCGGAACAAATACTTGACCCCGCTTCGTCCCCCCGCCATCTCCGGACACTCCCACGAAATCCTCACACCCTGATTGACTGCCCGCGCTGCAAAATCGCCGAACGGCGCCACCGTCGGCAGCAGCGCCACCCGCACCTGATTCGAAATCCCCGCCCCACGCCCCGCCGCATTCATCACTTCCACTGCATAGCTGGCAAATTCCGCGGCATGTTCCTGCTCCAGCGCGGCAGACAAAGTGTCGGTAAAACTCGCAGTCAGTTTCTTCGACGACGCCTTCCTCGCCTTTTCGAAATCCGGCGGCGCCGCAACTTCTCCCACCGCCGTCCCACATACCTTCAAAGTCCCCGCAACACTCCGGCACACCTCCGTCTTTCCCAGATACCGCACCGTCTGCCGCTCCATCGTCCGCGCCGGAATCGTCCACGTCAGCGTCACCTTGTCGCCCTTGCGCGCCGCCCGCAAATCCGTCGGCGGCTTCGGCAACTCCAGCGACGGCGCCTCCGGCGGCCCAATCGAAGCGCACCCCGATAGCCAACCCAACCCACTCACCAGCAACAGCACTCGTAGGATTTTCATGCAGAACCACAGACTACATCACCTGAAGCGCTTGTGTGTGTGTGTGGGAGCGGGCGACTCGCCCGCTCAGGTTTTTGCCGCAGCAGAGAGCGGAGAGGGAGCCGGGTCAAGGGCGCGCGTCTTTGGCGCGTTCATCGGAGCGCAGCGCAGACCCTTGACGCGGCTCCCGCGCTCGGTACACTCCCAGCGGAAAAAATGGGATCACCGCTTCTCCTCGCCGCTGCTTTTTTCCAGCTGCGGTTTCTTCCGGGCCGCCTGCTGCAACTTGGCGGCGAGTTCGTGCTTCACTTCGCTGATTTGGTCCAGCATTTTGTCGAACGCTTCCGGGGCCAGCTTCTCGCCTGCCGCCAGAGGCCGCAACACGTTTACCAGCAGCAAGCGGACGCCTACGATCTCGGCTAGCGCCGGATCGTGCCTCTCTGCATCGCTGGCCGACCCTCCCCGCAGGATCGCCTCGCGGCACCATTCGCCCAGCGTCCGACCGTCGGCCTGCGCCGCCGTTTCCAGTTGCGCGTACTCTTCCTCGCTCACTTTGAAACCGATGGATTTCGTGCGCAGCGGCGGCTTCACCATGTCCCGGCTTCCTCTCTCCCCATCACAGCCGAGACTAGCAGCCGCGCTTAAGAATCAACAAGTTCGCCTGCGTTAACTTCCGGTTGCTCTACAGCAACCTGACGGTGGGATTTTTTTCTTAGCTGCTCTGCTTTCAACAGGTTCGCGCACGGTAACCGAAAGTTACCGTGCAGCACCCTTTCAGGGGTGGAGTGTCTCCCTTACATCCCGTGCGCAGCACGGCTTAAAACCTCTACCCCGCAACCACCCTCCGGAACACGAAAAGGCCACCCCTCACCGTGCCGGAATCGCCACACCGCCGGGTCGGGAATCAGCAGCAGAATCGGGACCGGAAAGCGCGGCTAAAACCGACTCGGATCAGCGGCTCATTTCCCTCGGAATCAGGAACGGATCGGTACCCCAAACAGCAAGGGCCGACACGACAAGCCTGCGCAGCTAATTAAACAACTTCTTATGAAATCGAGGACCGTTTGGAAGAGGCGCCAAGACGAGGTTCGGGATCAGCCCGAGCGTCTTATCAAATTGGCCGTGTGCCTGCCCGTCGGCATTGGCTTCCTCCCCGGATAACTTCACGAACTCGTTGGAAAACGAAACATGCGCCTCACCGTAGCGATGCCAGTTCCCTCGGGAGCTTAGGGTTGCGCCGGAACGACTGAGCTGCTGAACAAAGGTACGATCTGGGCGAAGGTACAACGTGCAGGTTTCCCCGTTCCCATGGAACACGTATGTTCCTGCTAGAGCGGCGTAGTCGTAATTGGCGGCGATGCTGTACCAGACCCAGAAGAGTAAGATTCCGAGAAAAGTCCCGAGAGTAGCGCGCACAAGAATCTTCTTCGTCATCGCTCTCCTCGCAATCGTTGGGTCCAGAGACGTCGGTCTCCCAATTGGTGCGCCGATCACTGCGTGTCGCACGTTTTCTTGCCGTTCTCGTCTGTCACGCAGTTCGTTGATGTCGTCGTGACGGTTGCCTTAGGTTCGGCTTGGGGAAGACTGAACCACAGCAAATTGAACATGTCGAATCGGGGGTTACCATAGTCTTGCCCTCGATTTGGCGTCGATCCCCAGTGATTTTGGCTTGGGTCATACCGCGACATCAGCGAATGCCAAAGAATCTTGGGTGTCAACCCTTGGCGTATGTCCCATTTACTCTGGTTGTCCAGTTTGAACTGTTTTAGAATCTTTGCGACTTCGCTGCTGCAATTCGGACCCGTGAAAGACCAGACCGATGGGTCCGGGTTAGCCCGAATGTAATCGATCACCTGCTGCGCTAGCTCCGGAGTCGTTTGGATCGTGAGCGATGCGTAATTGTCCCTTAGACCCTGAGCCGAACTGAATTCATCCATATCGAAGTTCGATTCGCCCTTCCACACCGGCGCACTAACTTTGGGACCAAAGCTCTCAATCGCGAAATCTCCTGACGCCTGGTTGTATGCGTAGAGCACTGCGTGCCCTGCCACGCCGCCCGGATCGTAGAAGTACGTGATGTCCCGACCATCCGGGTCGATGTATTTCAGCGGATTGTTCCCGCCATAAACGTACTTGTTGAGCGTATTTGCTGGGTTGACAACTCGATCCTCGGTGACATTCACCAAGTCCGGCGACATCCATCGGCCCATCGTGGAGCCGTAGTATCTAAATCCGAAGTTATCCAGGCCGCTCTCGCTGTCCCGTTCTTTGCCGGTACAACGGGACCCAACACGGTTTTCGACTGCGAGGACTCGCAACCCTAATGCAGTTGTGGAGTTAGACCACGTGATGCCCGGATACAGTGCAGGATTTTTGCCCGCGACCCCCTGATGCGGTTTTTTGCCCTCAGACTCGAACGCGCTGATGCACGCTTCCGCGCACCACGGCGCGAACGCAGAGAGCATTTCTTCCTTAGCCGCTGTTGTGAAGGGCGCAAGCACTGACGAACATTGTAGGTCAGCGAGTCGCGGAACGCAGCTAAAAAGCCTTATTCCTCGTGGTCCTCGTCAGGATCACGATCAAGCGCCGTGAGCAGTTCCGTAATCTCTGTATGGGTAGGTTGCGGCGGCGGCGGCGCGTCGGGTAAACCGGGGACAGACGGGACGTTCCCCATTTTCGCCGACGCCTACAAAATATACCTCGACAAATCCTGATCCTTAACAATATCCGTCAACATCTTCCGCACATAATCCGCGTCAATGACCACGTGATCCCCTTTTCTCTCCGGAGCGTCAAAGCTCAACTCGTCCAGCACCCGTTCCATAATCGTATGCAGCCGCCGCGCCCCAATATTCTCCGTACTCTCATTCACCCGAAACGCAAAGTGCGCAATCTCCTGCAGCGCCTCCGGAGTAAATTCCAGCTTAACTCCCTCAGTTTCCAGCAAAGCCGTGTACTGCTTCACCAATGAAGATTTCGGCTCGGTAAGAATCCGCACAAAGTCTTCCATCGTCAAAGACTGCAACTCCACCCGAATCGGAAACCGCCCCTGCAGCTCCGGAATCAGATCGCTCGGCTTCGATACGTGAAACGCTCCCGCCGCAATAAATAAAATATGATCCGTCCGCACCATCCCATACCGCGTGTTCACCGTAGTCCCTTCAACAATCGGCAGAATGTCGCGCTGCACCCCTTCGCGCGAAACATCCGGACCATGCCCGCCCTCCCGCCCCGCAATCTTGTCGATCTCATCCAGAAACACAATCCCCGAATTTTCCACCCGGTCAATCGCCGTCCGCGTCACATGATCCATATCGATCAGCCGCTGCTCTTCTTCCTGAATCAGATATTCGAACGCCTCATTCACCTTCATCTTCCGCTTCTTCGTCCGCGCCCCAAAGATGTTCGGCAGCATGTCCTTGATGTTGATGTCCATCTCCTCAACACCCTGGTTGGTCATGATTTCAAAAGACGGAAAATTCCGCTCCCGCACATCAATCTCCACCTGACGCTCGTCCAGTTTCCCCTCGCGCAACTGCTGCCGCAATTTTTCCCGCGTCCGCGACGAAGATTCCGCCAGCGCCGTCCCCGCATCGATCACCACTCCGCCCGCAGTCGTCGTACCCTCCCCCGCCCGGCTCGGCGGCGACGGCGGCAACAAAATATCCAGCAACCGCTCCTCCGCATTCAATTCGGCCTTGTCGGCAACATCTTCCAGTTTCTCCTCGCGCACATTATCAATCGCAATCTCCACCAGATCCCGCACCATCGACTCCACATCCCGCCCCACATACCCAACCTCCGTAAACTTCGAAGCCTCCACTTTCAAAAACGGAGAATTCGCCAACTTCGCCAATCTTCGCGCAATCTCCGTCTTCCCCACCCCCGTCGGCCCAATCATAATTATGTTTTTGGGGATGATTTCTTCGGCTAGGTCGGGGGTTAGTTTTTGGCGGCGGGTGCGGTTGCGGAGGGCGATGGCGACGGCGCGTTTGGCGTCCTTCTGGCCGATGACGTGTTTGTCGAGTTCGACGACGATCTCGCGGGGAGTGAGTTCGTCGAGGGCGAGTTGTTCTTCTTCGGCGCTGGATGGTAGATAGATGGCCATAAATATAGTTTCCGGTTCTCAGTTCTCAGTCGCGCAGCAGAGGTTTTGCTGAGAACTGAGAACCGAAAACTGAGAATTGGCTTTCAAAGTTCTTCAATCGTTACCTGATCATTGGTATAGATGCACATTTTGCCGGCAATCTTCATGGCTTCTTCGGCGATTTTGCGGGCGGAGAGTTCGGTGTGGCGGGAGAGCGCTTCGGCGGCGGCCTGGGCGTAGGGGCCACCGCTGCCGATTGCGGCTACGCCGCCATCGGGCTCGATCACATCGCCTTGTCCGCTGAGCAGGAAGGTTTGCTCTTTGTCGCTGACCAGCAGCAACGCTTCCAGGTGGCGCAGGTATTTATCGGTGCGCCAGTCTTTGGCGAGTTCGACTGCGCCGCGTCCGAGATTGCCGTGGTATTGCTCCAGCTTCGATTCGAAGCGGCTGAAAAGGGTGAAGGCGTCGGCGGTGGAACCAGCGAATCCGGCGAGGATTTTGTCGTTGTAGAGGCGGCGGATTTTTTTCGCGGTGTGTTTGATGACGGACTCGCCGAGCGTGACCTGTCCGTCGCCGGCAAGGACTACGCTGCCGTTGCGGCGGATGGATAAAACTGTGGTGGAACGAATCAGGCGTTTCGTGT
Source organism: uncultured Acidobacteriaceae bacterium (assembly GCA_963818865.1). GTDB lineage: Bacteria > Acidobacteriota > Terriglobia > Terriglobales > Acidobacteriaceae > Sulfotelmatobacter. Next base: position 896,017 of record CAWFTQ010000003.1, on the reverse strand, counting down.
ACATGAGCGCAATTCTCGATTATAGCAGTGTGGAAGGGCTCGCTAGCGCGGAGTCGAGAACCCTTTCCCCAAGGTGCGATTTTGTCATGCTGTCTCTAACGACGCTGCACCCTGTCAAGCGTTTTGTGGCGACACTCCGGCATCGACGCCGAGAGCAGCGCCTTTTCGCTCTAGTAGAAAGCTTTTGACTCCCAGACCAAGGTCGTCACTCTATTGAATCTCGCAGCGGGACTTCAGGTCCCACCATCCATCTCTTCGGCACTTGCGCCCACGATTACTCACTTCGAACTCCCCGACTGTTCAGGGAGGCAGGCTGCCCACTCAAGCGCTCGGCTCTTACTCGCCGGCCACAGCATGACTCGGGCTCACCTGCATGACGGCCTGACATAGCTGCGCGTACGTCCAGTCCTCGCGCAACATCAGGTACAACCGCGTGGCCAACTTTCTGGCCACCGCCACCTTGGCGACGCTGCGATTTTTGCGCACCGCCAATCGGCGATAGAAGCGTTTCAGTTGCGGATCCAGCCGCGCCGCCGTCTGTCCCGCTTCCACCAGCAAAAAGCGCAGAAACGAACTGCCCTGCTTGCTGATCTTGCCCAGCCGCTGTTTTCCGCCGCTGGATTCTTCGCTCGGTATCAGCCCGAAATAACTGCCCACTTGCTTCGCCGATCCGAATCGCTCCGCCGGCCCCAGCGTCAGCACCATCGCCAACGCTGTCACCGGACCCACTCCCGGATGCGTCATCAGCCGCACCGCCTCCGACCGCTGGCGCGCTTCTTCCGCCACCCGCCGGTCCAGTTCGACGATCTCCGCCTCCAGCCCATCCAGCGCTTCCAGCAAGCGCTTGCGCCGCTGGGCTGCGTACGGCAGCAAAACCAACTGCTCCAACTCCGCCCGCCCCGCCTTCGTCCACAGCTTGCGTTTTTTCTGCACGCCACAACTCAGCGCCATGGCCTGCAGCTGATTCTTGGTGCGCGTCCGCGCCTGCACCTGCTTGTGCCGATGCACCAGCAACTGCCGCACATCCCGCACCTCCAGGCTCGGCACCCAGATCCGCGGAAACCGATCTTCCATCAGTAACTGTAACAAGTGTTCCGCGTCCCGCCGGTCCGTCTTCTGCTTGCGCACCACCGAAGCCCGCACCCGCGCCGCATCCCCGAACCACAGCTCGATGCCCAACTCATGCAACAACCGCTCGAACCACGGATAGTGCCCGCAAGCCTCCATCCCCACCCGCACCTCCTGGCCCGCCAGCGACCGGTAAAACTGCTCCGCCTCCGCGCGGTGCTGCAACCGCTTTTCTTCCATCTCTCCCGTTCGATTGTCAAAGATCGCGACCTGCTGAAATCCCGGATGAAAATCACAGCCTATAATCAGCATTGACGTTGGCTCCTCTCCGAGCCTTGGTCTTGTTCATCGCATACCAATCTACTCGCGACGGGCCAACGTCGTTATGCAATCAAGCGAAGCCGGGAGGACCGTCAGGTCCTCCCGGCGCAGTCGAAGCATCCCTACCCCCATCCCAAATGCGGAGGGTATTTTCTTTCTGCTGTGACATCCGTCACAGCTACCCCAGCCCGAATTCTCCAATCATGCCCTGATGCGCGACCCACGCTACTACTGCGTTTACATCATGGGAAGCCTGACAGGCACTCTATACATTGGAGTGAGTGGCAATCTTCATAAGCGCGTGTTCCAACACAAATTCCATCATTACGAGGGATTCACCGCGCGCTATGAAGTTGTGCGATTGCTGTACTGGGAATCGTACGACGATGTGCATAAGGCGCTGGCCCGGGAGAAGCAGCTAAAAGGATGGTCGCGCGCCAAGAAGGTCGCGCTACTAGAACGCCGCAATCCGCACTGGAAAGACTTGGCTTCGGAGTGGTACCCGTGGATGAAGTCGGGTGAGGGTAGGGATGCTTCGACTTCGCAGTGACGATCGCTTCGCGATCGTCACTACTCCGCTCAGCATGACAGAGTGCTATTGTGATCATCCGCTTCGTTCAGCGCAACACTTCTGCACGTCTTCGCGCGCCAGGAAAATCGCGCTATTCGAACGCCGCAATCCGGATTGGATTGACTTGGCTTCGGGGTGGTACCCGTGGATGGAGTCGGGTGAGGGTAGGGATGCTTCGACTCCGCAGTGAGGTTCGCTCTGCTCTCCTCCCGGCTTCGCTTGATTGCATAACGACGTTGGCCCGTCGCGAGTAGATTGGTATGCGATGAACAAGACCAAGGCTCGGAGAGGAGCCAACGTCAATGCTGATTATAGGCTGTGATTTTCATCCGGGATTTCAGCAGGTCGCGATCTTTGACAATCGAACGGGAGAGATGGAAGAAAAGCGGTTGCAGCACCGCGCGGAGGCGGAGCAGTTTTACCGGTCGCTGGCGGGCCAGGAGGTGCGGGTGGGGATGGAGGCTTGCGGGCACTATCCGTGGTTCGAGCGGTTGTTGCATGAGTTGGGCATCGAGCTGTGGTTCGGGGATGCGGCGCGGGTGCGGGCTTCGGTGGTGCGCAAGCAGAAGACGGACCGGCGGGACGCGGAACACTTGTTACAGTTACTGATGGAAGATCGGTTTCCGCGGATCTGGGTGCCGAGCCTGGAGGTGCGGGATGTGCGGCAGTTGCTGGTGCATCGGCACAAGCAGGTGCAGGCGCGGACGCGCACCAAGAATCAGCTGCAGGCCATGGCGCTGAGTTGTGGCGTGCAGAAAAAACGCAAGCTGTGGACGAAGGCGGGGCGGGCGGAGTTGGAGCAGTTGGTTTTGCTGCCGTACGCAGCCCAGCGGCGCAAGCGCTTGCTGGAAGCGCTGGATGGGCTGGAGGCGGAGATCGTCGAACTGGACCGGCGGGTGGCGGAAGAAGCGCGCCAGCGGTCGGAGGCGGTGCGGCTGATGACGCATCCGGGAGTGGGTCCGGTGACAGCGTTGGCGATGGTGCTGACGCTGGGGCCGGCGGAGCGATTCGGATCGGCGAAGCAAGTGGGCAGTTATTTCGGGCTGATACCGAGCGAAGAATCCAGCGGCGGAAAACGGCGGCTGGGCAAGATCAGCAAGCAGGGCAGTTCGTTTCTGCGCTTTTTGCTGGTGGAAGCGGGACAGACGGCGGCGCGGCTGGATCCGCAACTGAACGCTTCTATCGCCGATTGGCGGTGCGCAAAAATCGCAGCGTCGCCAAGGTGGCGGTGGCCAGAAAGTTGGCCACGCGGTTGTACCTGATGTTGCGCGAGGACTGGACGTACGCGCAGCTATGTCAGGCCGTCATGCAGGTGAGCCCGAGTCATGCTGTGGCCGGCGAGTAAGAGCCGAGCGCTTGAGTGGGCAGCCTGCCTCCCTGAACAGTCGGGGAGTTCGAAGTGAGTAATCGTGGGCGCAAGTGCCGAAGAGATGGATGGTGGGACCTGAAGTCCCGCTGCGAGATTCAATAGAGTGACGACCTTGGTCTGGGAGTCAAAAGCTTTCTACTAGAGCGAAAAGGCGCTGCTCTCGGCGTCGATGCCGGAGTGTCGCCACAAAACGCTTGACAGGGTGCAGCGTCGTTAGAGACAGCATGACAATCGTTAGTTAGCTACTGGCTTTTTGGGCTTACCCCGGACTTACGTCCGGGGCTATCGTATGCCGCCCCTCCGGGGCTGGGGTGTGGTGGTCCGTTCTGTATCTTCTTCCCTACGGCCGGTCTCGGCATGGGTCGCCCGGCCCAGACGGGTCGCTGCTTGGCGCAAGTGGCGAGGGGGTTGCGGGAAGCGTAGAGTGGAGTGTTTGCAATTTGAGAGGTGCGGACTTGAAGCTTCTAGTGATTGGGTCGGGGATGATGGGGTCGGCGGCGGCGTTTGACATGGCGCGGCAGGGGCAGGTGGAGGCGGTGTCGCTTGCCGATAGCGATGTGAAACGGGCGCGCGAGGTTGCGGCGCGGGTAAACAAGATCACGGGCGACAAGAAAGTGCGCGCGGTCGCGCTCAACGCGAGCAGTCAAAAGGCCGCGGCCAGGGTGATGCGGGGACATGATGGTGTGCTCTCCGCGGTGCCTTACCGGCTGAATCTTGGACTGGCGAAGGCGGCCATTGAGGCGCGCTGCCACTTTGCCGATCTGGGCGGAAACAATACGGTGGTTCGCCAGGAACTGGCGCTGGCCAGCCAGGCGGAGAAGCGCGATGTGGCGATCGCTCCCGACTGCGGGCTTTCTCCGGGGATGGCGTCGATTCTTGGCGGGGAGCTGGTGCGGCGCCTGGGTGGGCGTGCCGATGCGCTGAAACTTTATGTGGGAGGGCTGCCGGAAAAGCCCATGCCGCCGTTCCACTACCAGCTGGTGTTTTCGGTGGAAGGTCTGATCAACGAATATGTGGAACCGGCGCGCATTCTGCGCAAAGGAAAACTGATCACGGTGGAAGCGCTGACCGAACCGGAGGAATTTCACATGCCGGGATTCGCGCCGCTGATCGCCTTCCAGACCTCTGGCGGCACATCGACTTTGCCGGAGACATTCGCCGGCCGGGTGGGTGAATGCTTCGAGAAAACGCTGCGCTATCCCGGCCATTACGATCTGCTGTGCGAGTTAAAAGCGCTGGGACTTTTCTCCAGCGAGAAGATGCGAGTGGAGGGAACGGAGATTACGCCGCGGGCGGTGATGTCGAAAATTTTCGAAGGAAAATTTGCGGGCAAGGGGCCGGATGTATGCATCATGCGGCTGGAGGCGCACGAGTCCTTGCGCTCACCGGGGGTGCGGGGCTTGCTGGGTGGACGGCTCAAGGGCCGGGTGGCCACTTTCACGCTGGTGGATCACTATGACGCCAAGACGGACATGAGCGCGATGATGCGAACGACGGCGTTCCCGGCATCGATCGTGATCCAGATGCTGGCGTCGGGCGCGATCAGCAAACGCGGTGGGGTGCTGCAGGAACGCGATGTGCCCGCCGACCTGTTTCTGGAGGAGATGGCGAAACGCGGAATCCAGATTCAGTACAGCGTGGAGTGAGTGGGAGTATTCCGATGGAGAGCCGCGTTGGGGAAAAGTTGTCAAGGGCAAAAAATACACGATTGACGGCAAGTGACTGACGGCATTGGGCAAATATTTTCGAAAACATGTCCCATTTATGACTCTCGATGTGATATAATGTAATTAGAAGGTAAAACTTCAAGCAAAGTTAGGCGCGGCCTATGGGCTGCGCCTTTTTATTGCAGCGAGCGAACGAAAGGTCAAAATCCCCCGCCCGGCGACACTGCTGAGGTGTAGGGATCCTTCGACTGCGTGGGATCGTCTTGCAGACGATCCCACTTCGCTCAGGATGACAGACCAAATAGTGAGGCGGGGCCTATGGGCTACGCCTTTGTTATTGCAGCGGAGCGACGAAGGTCAAAATCCCTGCCCGGCGACACTGCTGAGGTGTAGGGATCCTTCGACTGCGTGGGATCGTCTTGCAGACGATCCCACTTCGCTCAGGATGACAGACCAAATAGTGAGGCGCGGCCTATGGGCTGCGCCTTTTCTTTTGCAGCGAGCGACGAAAATCAAAATCCCTGCCCGGCGACACTGCTGAGGTATAGGGATCCTTCGACTGCGTGGGATCGTCTTGCAGACGATCCCACTTCGCTCAGGATGACAAACCAAGTAGTGAGGCGCGGCCTATGGGCTGCGCCTTTTTTATTGCAGCGAGCGAACGAAAATCAAAATCCCTGCCCGGCGACACTGCTGAGGTGTAGGGATCCTTCGACTGCGTGGGATCGTCTTGCAGACGATCCCACTTCGCTCAGGATGACAGAACAAATGGGGAGCGGGATGACGAAGTGCATTGGGTTCAGGACATTCAAGGAGCGGGGAGAGTGGGTGGAGTTGCAGTTTATGGCGCGGGCGGTGCGGAATGGATTTAAGGTGTCGAAGCCGTGGGGAGATTCGTCGGCTTATGACGTGGGGATCGAATCGGGAGAGCGGATTTTGCGGGTGCAGGTGAAGTCGACGGACTGCCGGACGCAGTATGGGTATCTGTGCCAGTTTAAACCGAGTGCGGGCAGCAAGCCTTACACGCTGAAGCAGGTGGACTTTTTTGCGGCGTATGTGATTCCCAAGGATGTGTGGTATTTGATTCCGGCTGCGGTTTTGTTGGGTGGGAAGAAGCAGAAGAAGGCGATGACGATTTTGCCGGAGAAACCGCGGCATCCGGAGCGGTATAAGTGTGAGGAGTATCGGGAAGGGTGGGAGTTGATGTTGCCGGAAGGGGCGGCGGAATCAGAGGCAAAGGCTTCTTCACCACAGAGGCACAGAGGGCACAGAGAAAACCAAAAAAATAAGCAGGAGTCAAAATCAAAATCAAAGGCAGCGGACAGGGGTGTCCGCTCTACACGATCAAAAATCTCACTCCTAGAAAAATAGTTCTTGACGAATTGGTCACGTTACACCTGGGCCACTGCTTTTCCTCATCCTTCCACAGCCGTCGTCACGCCTTCACAGGTTGTACACAGGCGCTCGGGTTTTGACACTTGCAGGAAGGAGGCCTGAGGGTGCAAAGTCAAACGATAGAGTCTTCTCGAAAGGTTTGCGCAGTTTGAATGTGGCCAAGACAGCAGCGGAGGTATGCCCCCTGTGCGAAGGTACGGGCTGGAAGACGCTTCCCGCACGCCCGAGCGCGCCCAAAGACCGCCGGGTGACGCGGTGCGATTGCCAGTTGCGGGCGCGGAACCAGACTTTGCTGGCTGGGGCGCGCATCCCGAAGAGATACGAGCACTGTGAACTTGCCAGCTATACCACGGACTTTCCCGGGGCTAATCCGTCATTGGCGTTCGCGCATCTGTCCGCTGCCAAGTTCGCGCAGGAGTATGATCCTCGCGATGGCACGGGGCTGTTGATCATCGGCAAGATTGGCACCGGCAAAACTCACCTGGCAGTCGGGATCACCAAGGAACTCATCCTTAACAAAGGCATTTCTTGCCTGTTCTACGACTATCGGGAACTGCTGAAAGAGATCCAGAATTCGTATAACGCCACGGTTCAGACTACGGAACTGGATGTTCTTCGTCCCGTGTTTGAGACTGACGTCCTGGTGCTCGACGAATTGGGTGCAGTGAAGCCGACGGAATGGGTTTGGGACACGGTGAGCCTGATCCTGAACACGCGCTACAACGACAACCGCACCACCATCATCACCACAAATTTTGAGGATCAGCCCGCCGGCGGGGTAAGTGGATCAGCCTCGCGGGCCGCTCGCGCGGAAAGTCTGGGCGACCGCATCGGCGACCGCATGCTCTCGCGGCTGCACGAAATGTGCCGCATCATCAAGATGGAGGGCGCCGACTTCCGCCAGACATTCCGCAGCGCCAGCTTTCGGTAAATCGTTATCGCACAGTTCCGCTGCGACACAATCTTCAGTGAGAAGGGAGTACTAATGCGCTGGTACCACTATGTCGCTTACTTCTTCGGGGGCGCGTTTCTCGCAAATGCTTTACCCCATCTCGGCAATGGAATTTCGGGGCATGCCTTTCAGAGCCCCTTCGCATCGCCGCCCGGAGTAGGCCTGTCCACCTCGATGGTCAATGTCGCCTGGGGTCTGTTCAACGTCGCAATCGGCTACTTGCTCGTCTGTCGAGTCGGCAGCTTTAATCTGCGCGAGACCCGGCACGTTCTCGCCCTCGGGGCGGGCATCCTGATCATGTCGCTGAATCTGGCCCACTATTTCGGAGCGCTCCACGGAGGCCTGTGAGCCTGCCGGTTCACGGATCAGGCCCCGCCAGTCGCGAAGACACGGAGAACTAAAGCCGTGGTTGTTTTCTCTGTGTCTCTGTGACTCTGTGGTAAAGACTTGCTTACAATGAATCGTGCTGACTGAGTGCCTGGAGTTCGCCCCTGAACGCGACGCAGAGATTTTCTCCGCGGTTCCGGCTGCGCCGGCCGTCTTCCTGCTGCGTGGTGAGGATGCACAGGCTGAGCCTTATGTCAGCAAGACGGCCAATCTTCGCCGGCGTTTGCAACGGCTGTTGGGCCCGGTGGAAGAGCGTACGAAGAAACTCAACCTGCGCGAGCGCGTGCGCTGGATCGAGTACACGCCGACCGGGTCGGATTTCGAATCCGGATTCGTTCTTTATAAAGTCCTGCGCTCCACTTTTCCCAAGACTTACTCGAACCGCTTGCGTTTTCGCTTCGCGCCGCTGGTGAAGCTGCATCTTGAAAACCAATATCCGCGCGCCTCCATCACCACGCGCCTGGGACGCCTCAGTGGTCGCAACCTGTACTACGGACCATTTCCCTCCCGCCCAGCTGCCGAGAAATTCATGAACGACTCGCTCGATTTTTTCAAGATGCGGCGCTGCGTGGACGATCTGCATCCCGATCCTAGCTTTCCCGGCTGCATCTATTCCGAAATGAAGATGTGCCTGGCACCGTGTTTCAAGGGTTGCAGTGACGAGGAATATTCCGCCGAAGTGAACCGGGTGCAGGCCTACTTCGATTCTGGGGGAGATTCTCTGGCCCGCGAATTTTCGGCTCAGCGCGACGCTGCCTCGGCCAATCTGGCATTTGAGGATGCCGCCGCAATTCACGTCCGCCTGGAAAAACTGAAACCGGCGGTAAATCAGCTCTCTGAAATTGTTCGCCGCCTCGATCGCCTTTCTGGGCTGATCATTCAACCTTGCCGGCTCGCGGAATCGGTTACGTTTTTCCGTGTCGACTGCGGAGCGGTATCCGGACCGGCCGTATTTTGCATCCAACCGGCCGAGCACACAAAGTCTCAATCGATGGAATCGCGGGTGCAACAGGTACTCGATTCGGTGCCGCCTGCGAGATCAGGGTCCGCGTTGGAAACCATGGAGCATCTTGCGTTGCTCAAGCGCTGGTACTACCGAGGCCGCCGCAGCGGTGAAATATTCTTTGCGGATGGTAAAGGCGTCTTACCCATGCGCCGCATTGTAAGAGGAATTGGGCGAGTGCTACGAGGCGAGAGTCCGGAAGAGGAGATTGTGGGCAGGAACCAGGATCCCTCACTTCGCTCCGGATCAAATTAGAAAGGACCAGATGGCGAGCGAGAAGGAATCAACCGAACAGATGTTTCGTAAGCACGTGGTCGCACTGCTCGAAGGCAAGGGCGCCCATGCTGGCTTTAACGACGCTGTAAAGAATATGCCGGCGGAGTTGCGCGGCGTGAAGCCCGAGGGACTTCCGCACTCCGCATGGATGCTGCTGGAGCATCTTCGGATCGCCCAGTGGGATATTCTCGAGTTCAGCCGCAATCCGAAATACAAAGCTCCGAATTGGCCTGACGATTATTGGCCGAAGACGGACACGCCGCCGAGTTCGGCGGCGTGGGATAAAAGCATTCAACAATTCCGTAAAGACCTGAAAGCCATGCAGGCTCTGATTGCAAATGTGAAGACGGATCTGTACACCCGCATTCCTTGGGGCGAAGGCCAGACTATTCTGCGGGAGGCCTTGCTACTGGCTGATCACGACGCTTACCACCTGGGCCAGTTAGTCGACGTGCGCCGTCTGTTAGGCGCGTGGAAGGACTAATCAGAAAAATGGGAACGTCCCGTCCGTTCCCGGTTTATTCCGGTTCAAGGGCATGGCCTGGACTACTCTTTTATTTTGGAAACGGCGCCGCTTTGCGGCCCGTTCGCGCCTCGAGGTCTAGCGCCAGGTGGTTGGCATCGGCGGACCAAATCATTACAGCGCAAGTCAGCGGGGCGCAGGTTCCCGCTACCCCCGGCTTCCAGTCCGGAGCGGTCCATCCGCCCGCTTCTAGGCGGTAGGTCCAGTCGTATGGGTGCCAGCCCAGGACGATCATGTTGCCGCCGCGGTAAAAGGTATCGACGCGCTCTGCGGGAATCCGCGCTATCGCCTTCCCGTCCCGGAGGAGCGTCATAGGGTTGTCCGCGTCGTGAAGCTCGGCCCAGAAGTAGTCAGACAAATTCGGGCCCTCGTACACGCGCACCGTGTAGGAGCTAGGTGTGGCCTTTACGCGAGCCATAAACCAGCGCACCGCCAACCCGGCCATTAGTAAGGCGCACGCGGCCAGCACCACCTTCCCCTTCATCGCGTCCCTCCCCATCGCACACCTTGCCCTCGGTTTCAGAGTACTCCAGACGCCACGCGCTTGGTATTCTACCTCGATTTTATCGGTAGCGGAGGCACTCTTTGGGCAAGGTCAGCGGTGGGGCTATTCCGTTTCTAACTGAGGGAAGCATGCTGGCCCAATCTCTTTGGCTCGCTCGTTCGCCTCATGGTAGGTTGCGAATCTGCCGGGGTAGGTAAATCGCCCCTCCTCTTCGCCCTTCTGCCTTGGCTTCACCCACTCGCGAACAACAAACATTTTCTCAGCGTCGATCATTGCAATGGCCCCCGTGAGCATTAAAGGTCTCTGCATGAGACTTCTCATACTGTTTGTAGTCAACGGGAAAGATTCGTTGCAAGTAACGGGAGTAATGTGCGGGGGTAGCTGATTAGGCGTTGCTCAAATAATCGAGCCGGCCCTTTTCGGGCCGGCTCGATTGTTTAATCCAGCTGATCAGTTCTTCAGGGCGCCACAGTTATAGTGACGGGGATCTCGTTCTCGAGCGATCCCGAAGTCCCAATCAGCTCGATGGTTGTGGTTCCGGTTGGCGCGCGCCTGGTAGCGCTCCACGTGATGGTTGCCTTCACGCTGCCATTTGCCGGAGGCGTAACGGGGTTGGCCGAGGCCGTCGCCGATACGCCACTGGGGAATTCGTTCACGCTCAACGTGACTGCAGAATGGAACCCATTCACGCTGGTAACGGTGAGAGTGGTAGATACCCTGCCGCCGTCATCGACCGTGAAAGAAGAAGGCGACAGTGACATGGTGAAGTTCGGCGTTCCAGAGGAAGCATTCACCGTCAGGGTAATCGTGGTGCTGTGACTGGTTGAACCCGAGGTTCCGGTGATCGTCACCGTAGCGGTGCCGACCGTTGCGCTTGCGGAAGCGGTCAGCGTGAGAGTTGAGGTCGCGCTGCCATTCGCTGGCGGAGTTACGGGGTTCGTCGAGAACGTGGCGGTTACGCCCGAAGGCAGGCCGGACGCGCTCAGCGTGGTTGCGGAATTGAAACCACCCGTGCTGGTGACGGTGATGGTGCTGGTTCCGCTGGTGCCCTGAGTTATGGTCACGGACGTGGGCGAGGCGCTGACGCTGAAGGCTGGCGTCGCCGTTGAATTGACTGTGAGAGAAAGCGTGGTGCTTGCGGACAGACTGCCGGAGGTTCCGGTGATGGTCACCGTGGACGTTCCGGTAGTGGCCGTGGCGCTCGCTGTCAGCGTCAACACGCTGGTTCCGGTTGTGGGGTTCGTGCCGAACGTAGCCGTTACGCCGCTCGGCAAGCCGGAGGCGGCTAAGGTTACGCTGCCGGTGAATCCGTTCAAGTCATTTACCGTGATGGTGCTGGTGCCGCTGCCGCCCTGGGTAATCGTGAGACTGCTCGGCGATGCTGAGAGTGTGAAGCTCGGCGTCGCAGATCCAGCCAACAGGTTGATGACCCCGGTCGTATTCGGACTGCCCCAGCCGGTGCACAGATCGTAGCCGGTTATTCCCGAATAGGTGCCACAACTGCCACTGGTAATGTCGTGGAAATAGGTGCCATAACTTGAGGTCAGGGCCGCCGGGTAGATGATCGGATTGATATAGCCGATCGTGTCCCCGTTGGTTGCCGCCTGCTCATTGGCCAGAGCCAGATATCCAGCCCACATGGGTGCCGCGAAGCTGGTTCCACCGTATTCATTCGCCGTACACGTGGTTTGATCGGCGCAAACGTAATAAGTGAAATTCGCATTGCCCGCCACGTCCGGACCGTTGCGTAAGGTCGTAGATCCCCGATTGCCGGAGGTAATCACGCCCGAGAGCTTCTGCCAGGAAGGAATCGGAATGGAATCCGGTGAGATGCCGCCGCCGCTGTCTGCCCAGGCAGTTTCCGATTTCCACGGGCCAGCCGCGCTGGAGGTTGTCAGGTCCGTGCCGCCAACCGAGACGATATTGGCATCGTCCGCCGGCCAGGCTTCGTTCGACGCAGACCATGCCGAACTGTCGCCAGCCGCGGCAAAAAAGTTCTGGCCTTGCGATGCCATCTGTTCAAAATACGGATCCAGAGTGCTCGGGTCCGCCGGTGTCCATCCCCAAGAGCAACTGATCTGCTTGGACAATGGAGCATCCGCGGTCGAAACCATCGCGCTGATGCAGGCAGTGTCGCTGATACTCGAGGCGTTGCCGCAAACGTACATATAGAGCATTGTGGAGCCCGGGGCCATGCCCATCGCCTGCGTCATGTCGAGGGTCTGCTCGGTGTCATCGCATCCGCTGCTTTCGGTGCAACTTGTGCTATACCCGCCGGTTGAGATGAGAGTGGGAGTGTAAGGTTTGGTTTGCCCTACGTTGCTGTAATACGTGTTCAAATCGGCCAAATCGGTGCCCAGAAATTCGAACAGGCCGATCGTCTGGCCGGTCCCTGTAAGCGCCGTGCCGCCGTAATAGGCCGCGCGCATATCGCTGCCTAGGAAAGAAGACGAGGGGCCGGAGCCGGTGGTGGCATTCGAAACGACTTTGTCGGGATCGAGTCCATGGGCCTTTGCGTAGTCGCTCTTCTTCACATACAACGGGTGTGGCCTGGAATCGTTATCCAAACCGGTAATGTGCCAAAGCTGGAAGGGAAGGTCGACGGTGGGCTCTCGATCCACCGCAAAGAAGGTGCGGTCTTCAGTGAGGTCCTGGTAGGTCCCGATGGTCACATGGAAGGCCTTCTCGATGTTCGCCACCGAGCCGGTGAGCCTCAGGTCCCGTTCTTCCAGGTTTCCGTTGATTATTTCAAAGCCACTCGATTTCGCGAAGGCAACCAAGGCGTCCCAATCTTGCTGGCTGGGGCCGAACCGCACGGTAAACTCCTGCGGCGTAAGGAATTGGTGGTAGGAGGGGCTGGTGGGATCCTGAATTTCCTGAAGGTAATTTTGTAACCCAGTGCGATCACGCAGTGGCAGGACGATGTCAAAGCGCAGGGTCTGGGTCGCCGGGAGTTGCCCGACGAACTGCGCCCGCCCATTGGCAACCTCGTCGCGCACATGACGCGTCAATAGTTGCTGGGGCTGGGCTTGTCCTGGGATTGTGAACAACAAGAGCATTGTTGCGTAGACAAGCGCAAGCAATGCCGAAAAGGGGGAGACATTCTTCTTCATTTTATTGTCCTCGTTGATTGTCGCTTAAGAACAATCGGCGGTGAAGCCGATCCACAGATGCGCGGCATCTTATCGCACAAATGGTCAGGGCATACAGAATTTCTTAAATTGTTACGAAAACGGAACACCGGGAGGGGAACAGTGTTTAGGCCGTAAGGGCAGGAACGATATTGCAGACTTTTGGACGATGTTTTCGGAACACGACTTTTACTCCCTCGCGCCAGCGCTCGTCAATGCCCACAAATTCCCATTCGATCTCCGGCGAGAAGTACCGCAACAACGTATCGGTGGCGGGATGCACGTGCAATGCAGGTGCAACCAGAAACAGCAGCGGTTTTTCCGCGGAGAGTTCCGTGCCTCCGAAATATCCGAAGCGAGGAAACTCGCCGCGGGCATTATGCCATTCCACGCGCGCCCAGTAGTCCAGGCCTTGCAGAGGCAGGTGGATATCTTCATCCGCTTTGAGCTCTACAACCGCCAGCCTGCCCTCATGCGTGGCCGTCAGCACATCGATCATGGCACGGTCAGAAGCGGAGAATGCTGGAACCTGCGAGTACTGCCATAAGGTATCGAGCCGCCCGTCCACCACGCTCACATCTCCCGCCACCAGGGACTCCAGCCATCGCTCGGGACGCAGGCGCCACAACGAATGTTGACGCGGACCATAGGGATGGCGAACGTCGCGTAAGCAGTGCGCCAGCTGCGCAAATGCGGCTTCGTTGCACGTCTCTAGAACCCGCTCCTCCGCGCCCACGCCGAATACGATCTCTTTCGTGCTGAGGAACGATCCCGGGATGCCTCCCAACCGTGCCCGGGCGAACTCCAGCCCGCGCCAGCGGAAAACGATCTCCGCTGCCGATAGGACACTGACTTCGCAATTTGGCTGAATCTCCTGCACTCGGGCGATTGACTCTCTAAATCGCGCCCGCGCTGCCTCATCGTCGGCGGCGTGCACCAGCCGTGTGGATACGTTGCCGCGATCCGCGCAGTCGATTTCCAGCAGCGCATCGTGCCGTTCGTCCAACTCAAACAAGAACCATTTGGCGGCATCGCGATTCAGATTCGCCATCCGCTCTCGCGCCAGTGCGGAGGTTCCATTCGGCACAAAGAGCTTGAGCCCTTCCACCAGAACGTTCGCCGCCTGCGCCTGGCGGCAAACATCGAGCCACAGAATGCCGAAGGTCAGAGCCGCGTCGATGGATGACTGCGTTTCTTGTGCATTAACCCCAAGTACGGCAAATGCCGAGCGCCCGCGCCGTATCAGACCTCGCGCATAAACCGGCCCAAAGGATTTTTCCAGATCGACGCCGGTCGTCAGTCTCGCTACCCTGAACTCGGGAAAGTGGCGGTCCAGCGTCCTCCGAAGTTTCTGCTCGTAAGCGGTCCGCGCTACTCGCCGGGCGGTTGGCGAGCGGCGATCACGCTCCCGGCAAATCTCCAGCTTCGAAGGCCGTGCCTGGCCAAGCCTTTGCACGGCCAGCCGCAGCGTGCCATTCTTGACTTCGGCCTCCAGCACACGGCGCACGGAGTTTCGCTCTGCGGACCACAGATGAAGCAGGCACCGGTTGTACTCGCCGGAAATGGAATACTTGGATTGCGCCAGGTCAAAGGCAACGGCGCCGTTTTCCAGCACCACCGCGCCGGCGGACTCGCTGAGAAAATCCTGCACGGTGCGAGTCAAAGCCTGCGGCGTTACCGACAGCATTTCGAACCGCCCATTCCAGATTGTCCGCCGCCGCAACTCCGGCCGTCTGTGACATGTGACCATCGTCATATTGCGGCTGTGGATGTTTGCGCCGCTCCTCCTCATCTGCATGTGGGATAATGAACGCATCCGCACAACTGAGTCCGCTCCTGACACGGCGGCATCTAAATCTCGTGGGTAAAAGCTTGGACAAACAACTTCTTTCAGATAGACAGCGCTTCTTCTTCGATCATTACGGGGTCACAGAAAACGATCTCGAACACTACCTCGCAGCCGCGCTTTCCGCCGGGGGCGACTATGCCGATCTTTACTTCGAATATCTCTCCTCCACCTCGCTGATGGTGGATGAGTCCATGGTCAAGTCGGCCTCGCAGGGCATTTCCGCCGGCTGCGGAGTGCGTGTAGTTTCCGGCGAGCGCACCGGCTATGCCTATACGGACGATCTTTCCGCCAGCCGCATCCTGCACGCCGCGCGCACCGCGGCATTGATTGCCAGCGCCCCGGCAAAAACTCCTGTAGCTGGCTTTCAGCAGACCGCGGCTCGCAGTTTGTATCCCGTGACTCTGCCCTCGGTCGATGCCGAAATCACAGCCAAGGTTGAGCTGGTGATGCGAGCCGACAAGGCGGCGCGTTCCTACGACCCGCGTATTCAGGAAGTCCGCGCCAGTTATTCTGATGAACTGCGGAACATTCTGGTCGTCGCTTCCGACGGAACATTTGCCGAAGATTCCCAGCCGCTGGCCCGCATGAACGTGTCTTGCATCGCTAAAACCGAAAACAATTCGGCTCGCGGTGGTTCGGGCGGAGGCGGACGCGTGGCTCTCGATTTTTTCTTCGGCGACAAGAATCCCGAGTACTTTGCCAAGGAAGCGGCGCGGCAAGCCATTCTTCAACTCGATGCCCGCGAAGCTCCCGCCGGCGACATGGAAGTGGTTCTCGGCCCGGGATGGCCCGGTGTTCTGCTCCACGAAGCTGTTGGACACGGACTGGAAGCTGATTTCAATCGCAAGAAGACCTCTGCCTTCGCCGGCCTGATCGGTAAACGCGTAGCCAGCGAGAAGTGCACAGTCATCGACAATGGAACGATGCCGTGGCGCCGCGGGTCTTTGAATGTGGATGACGAAGGTGCGCCCACGCAAGAGACTGTGCTGATTGAAAAAGGAATCTTAAAAGGCTATTTGAGCGACAAGCTCTCCGCGCGCCTGATGGGCATTTCCGATACGGGTAATGGACGCCGCGAAAGTTACGAACACATCCCGATGCCGCGCATGACCAACACTTACATGCTCGCGGGCCAGGACAATCCCGAAGACATTATCCGCTCAGTGAAGCGCGGCATCTACGCCGTGAACTTCGGCGGAGGCCAGGTCGACATCACCAACGGCAAGTTCGTATTCGGAGCCTCGGAAGCTTACATGATCGAGGACGGCCAGATTACCGCGCCCATTAAAGGTGCGACGCTGATCGGCAACGGCCCGGATGTTCTGACCCGGGTCTCGATGGTAGGCAACGATTTGAAGCTCGACGAAGGCGTCGGCACCTGCGGCAAAGATGGACAAGCCGTCCCGGTAGGCGTGGGTATTCCGACAATAAAAATCGATCGCCTGACCGTAGGTGGCACGGCGAAGAAAGATCCCGGCGGATTTATGCAGTGATAGGCTTTGAAAGCGCGCGGCTTTTAAGCCGCGCCTCTCGGGTCCCCATCCCGGACGAGAGCATGAGCTTCGCAAAGCGAAGGTCTTGCGCGGTCGAGGGACCTTTCGTTGTCGGCAGCGGCGCCGGGGGACCAAATGAAGGAATGGATCGAATCCCTGTCGCTAACTTCCGGTGCACTCTTGATAGCTGCACTTTCATCCGCCAGCGTCTGGATTCTGTGCCAGGTATCCCCGTCGCATATACGGAAGCTTTGGGTCGTCGTCGTGCCCGCCGTACTTGCATACTGTCTCTACTGGAGCCCTGTTTGGTTCGCAGGCGCGCCGAGGTGGGAATATAGCACCTGGCAATTTGCATTTTATATTCCATGGTTTCTAGCTGGAGCCATCCCTTCAGCGCTGGTTGTCCGGTTTCTTGTAAAGCGGGGCTAGTATCCCGCTCACAAAACCCGCGCCGATACCCCAGCCGAGGTGAGCATCTCCACCGCTTTCTTATCAAACGAAACGAACGTCTCCGCGCCGAGCCATCTGCCCTCGTAGGCAATCACGCCGTCGGCAAAATCCCCGCCTGCCTCGAGTATGGATAGGCCAGCGTCAATGGCCGGCCGGTTCGTCTCCACATTTTCCGCTGCAAGCAAAGTACGAATTGCCTTGGCTATATCCGATGACTGAAAGCGATAAACGCTCCGCAGAACCCAAACAAACTCGCACACAGAGGGCACCGCGATAGCGACCATTTTGGCTCGGGTCATGAGCTTGGTCGCGGCGTCGGTCTGTTCGAGATCGTCACGTACAGCCGCCCGCACCAGAACATTCGTGTCCACCGCGATTTTCACTTCTTGCCCGTCATTTCTTCCCAGCCCAGCCGCGAGCCGCGGCGTCATTCATCTCTTCGATGGTTGCCACCTTTTTCGTCTTGCCTGCAAGCACACCAAAGAAGTCCTGTATCCTTCCCGTCGGACGTGCCGCCCGGATCATGCCCCGGCCATCGGGGAGCAGGTCCAACGCGATCTTTTCCCCGGGCTTGATGCCGAGATGTTGTAACACCTTCTTCCGAAATGTAACTTGCCCCCGCGCAGTCACGGTCAGGGTGGTCATGGCATGTACCTCACGAATTTCATAAATCGATTGTAATGTATAAGTGCATTACAGGCAATCGAAAGCATTGGATGCCTCGGGGCCGGCTCGAATGGCAAACCAACCTTGGTCGCGAGAAAACGGGGAGTCTATTTGGGATAAGATAAATCAAGACTTTATGCCTTCAACCGAATTAGGAACCAGCGACCCGAAACTAGAAACTGACCTCCGCGACCTAGCCCAGGACATCGTCCACCGCGCCATGAACGGCGGGGCAAGTGCCGCCGAATGCGTAGTGCGCGAGGGCGACGAATTCTCTACGCTCGTCCGGCTAGGCCAGGTCGAAACCCTCAAAGAATCCGGATCGCGATCCATCGGCGTCCGCGTCTTTAATGGCCAGCGTGCGGCCAGCACATACTCTAGCGATTTCTCCCGCGAAAGCCTCGACCGCATGGTCAAGTCGGCGCTGGAGCTTTCGAAGATCACCTCGGAAGACCCGTTCGGCGGAATTCCTGAGGCTTCTCAGCTCGGCTCGCTCACCGGCGACCTCGATCTGTATCACGAAGACGTTTATTCGCTGCCCGGCCCCGACCGTATCGACTACGCCCGCCGCGCCGAAAAGGCCGCACTTGACTTCGATCCGCGCATCAAGAACTCCGAAGGTGGATCGTTTGACGCCGCCACCGGCCACAAAGTTCTGGCCAACTCGCACGGCTTCGTCGGCGAATACCGCCGGTCGTATTGTTCCGTGTCAGCCGTTCCCATTGCACAGACCGAAGACGGCGCGATGCAGCGCGACTATTGGTTCTCGGTCGCGCGCACGCTGGCAAAACTCGAATCCCCGGAGCAGGTCGGCAGGGTCGCGGCCGAGCGCACTCTGCGCCGTCTGGGCGCGCGCAAGGCCAAGACCGCGCAAGTTCCGATCATCTTCGATCCCATGGTCGCCACCTCAATCCTCGAACATATTTTCGAAGGCGTGAACGGCGACTCGGTCTACCGCGGCGCTTCGTTCCTGGCGGGCAAACTGGGACAGAAAATCGCCGGCGACAACGTCACCATCATCGACGACGGCACCATCCCCGGCGGCTTCGGCACCAGCCCCTTCGATGGCGAAGGCGTACCTACGCGGCGAACAGTGGTGATTGAGAAAGGCGTGTTGAGTTCTTATCTTCTGAATACATACACCGCGAAAAAACTGGGGCTTGCGACTACGGGCAACGCGTCCCGCGGCCTTGCCGGCACGCCAGGCATCGGTCCCGGCAACTACTTTCTGCAGCCCGGAAGCAGAACACCCAAGCAGTTGATTTCTGAAATCAAGGAAGGTCTTTACGTGACCGAGTTCCTGGGCCACGGTGCGAACCTGGTGACTGGCGATTATTCTCGCGGCGCCTCCGGCTTGTGGATCTCAGGCGGAGAGTTTGCTTATCCGGTTGAAGAAATCACCGTGGCGGGAAACCTGAAGGAAATCTTCTTCAACATCTCCGAGATTGCGAACGATCTGGAATTTCGCGGCTCGGTCGCATCTCCCACGCTGCGCATCGAGGGGCTCACTGTGGGCGGCGAATAATCGCGAAGATGTAGGCGGAATATGAAATTCGCCAGGATCGTATTCTGGATTGCGGCCATTTGGGGCGTGTTGGTGCTCACGCCGCTGTATTTCATGTTTGATCTGATCGGCCGCAATGATCCGCCGCCGATCACGCACCCCGGTTTTTACTACGGCTTCGTGAGCGTGGGATTGGCCTTCCAGGTCGCATTCATCGTGATTGCCAGGGACCCGGTGCGACTTCGGCCGATGATGATTCCTTCGGTGCTGGAGAAATTTGGCTACGGCGCTACCCTGCTCGTGCTCTATCTGCAAAATCGCCTGCATCCGCAGGATCTCGCCCTCGGCGGCATCGATCTGCTGTTCGGCGTGCTATTCCTGGCCGCGTTCTTCAGAACCGGCGACTCCAACGCCGCCAAGTCAAAGACCGGCAACTAGCGTCCAGAGTACAATCGACTTGCATGGGCGGCTTGATCCAGCCAACTCCGGTGACCGACGATCGCGATTCCAGCCGGCGCATTATTGCCACTGCGGTTGCGGTCGTTATTGTCATCGCGCTGGTTGCTGCGTTTCTTCTCCGGGGCAAGCCGAAGGGCGCGTCCGGACCGCCACCTTACGCCGCGAATCTTAAACTCTCCGATTTCAAAATGAGCGCCGCGGAGAATTTTGTAGGAGCAACCGTCAGCTATGTTGACGGAACTGTTACCAACGCAGGCGATAAAACAGTCACGCACGTCACGGTCGAAGTCCAATTCAAAGATGATTTGGGACAACTCGCCCAGCGGGAAGATATCCCGTTGCAAGTGCTGAAAACCAGCGGCCCGTATCCCGAAGCCGTGGACTTCAGAGTCTTACCTCTCGCCCCCGGTCAAAGCCAAACCTTTCGACTGACGTTTGAAAGCATATCTGCGCAGTGGAACCATCAGTATCCCGACATCAAGGTCACCGATGTCGCGGTGAAGTAACGAATTCTATCTCTCACCACGGGGACACGGAGAAATGAAGGAAAATACCGAATCCAAGCCAATAATTTCTCCGTGCCTCCGTGTCTCCGTGCCTCCGTGGTAGAAAGTTTCCCGCTCGTTGACCTAACTCCCACTCGCAACTCGGTACAATGACTCATGGCCGAAACAAAGCCATTTCGCCTTACGGAGTCGGTGAAAGCCGCGGGTTGAGCGTCCAAGCTGAGTCCGGCGGCGCTGGACACGGTGCTTGGGAAATTAGCCCGGCAACACGACCCCAATGTCCTGGTCGGCTTCGATCACGCCGACGACGCCGGAGTGTATCAAATCGCGCCCGATCAGGCGCTGGTGCAGACCGTCGACTTCTTCACCCCCATCGTTGACGACCCTTACACCTTCGGCCAGATCGCCGCTGCGAATGCCCTGAGCGACATTTACGCTATGGGCGGAAAGCCCCTCACATCACTCGCTCTGGTCTGCTTCCCCGACAAAGCGGACCTCGAAATTCTCGAACGTATCCTCGCCGGCGGTTTATCCAAGATGATCGAGGCCGGATGCACCGTGATCGGCGGCCACAGCATCCGCGACGAAGAAACCAAATTCGGATACGCGGTGACCGGACTCGTCCATCCCAGCAAGATCTTAGCCAACAGCGGGGCGCAGCCGGGAGACGCTCTCATCCTTACGAAGGCGCTCGGAACCGGAGTGATCTCTACCGCGATTAAGAACGGCAAAGCTGAACCTGCATGGATCGATGCCGCGGTTCAATCGATGACCAAGCTGAATAAGCAAGCTGCGGAACTGATTGGAAGTAGAGAATACCGCGTGCACGGCATGACCGACGTCACGGGCTTCGGCTTGATCGGCCATGCGCGCGAGATGGCTCTGGCCAGCAATGTCGCATTACGAATTTCATCCAAAGATATTGCCATCCTGCCCGGCGCTTTGGAGTGCATCCGCTCAGGTCAAGTGCCGGGCGGCCTGAAGGCGAACCGCGAATTCGCCGAATGCGTGGTGGGGTATGAATCTGCTATCAGCGATGAACTCAAGACTCTGCTCTTCGACCCCCAGACTGCCGGCGGCCTTCTCATCTCGATCGCCGAAGGCGATTGCGAACAACTTGTCGTCGAAATGCAGGCCTCCGGAATTCCGGCGCGCTCTATCGGCAAGGTCACTGAATCCCAGAAGCCACTCATTCGCATCTACTAAGTAGCCACCTTCATAAAATCAGAAGTTCCTCGAAAGGAAATCATCATGCAATTTCGTGAAATACAATTTCGCGAGCTGGGACGCAGTGGTCTTAAAGTCTCTGCCCTCGGCTTAGGCTGCATGGGCATGTCGGAGTTTTACAGCGGGCGCGATGACGACGAATCTATCGCGACCATTCATCGTGCTCTCGAACTCGGTCTCAACTTTCTCGACACCGCGGATATGTACGGCCCTTATAAGAACGAAGAACTGGTTGGCCGCGCGATCAAAGGCAAACGCAACAAAGTTGTATTAGCTACGAAGTTCGGCATCGTTCGTGACCCTGCCAATCCCCAGGTCCGTGGGGTAAACGGAAAGCCTGACTACATTCGCCGCTCCTGTGAAGGAAGTTTGAAGCGGCTGGGCGTTGAGACGATCGACCTCTACTACCAGCATCGCGTCGATCCCGCCACGCCCATCGAAGAAACTGTAGGGGCAATGGCGCAACTCGTGCAGGAAGGGAAAATCCGTCACATCGGTCTTTCTGAAGCCTCGCCGCAAACGCTGCGCCGCGCGGTGAAGGTCCATCCCATCACCGCGTTGCAGACCGAGTACTCGCTCTGGAGCCGCGAACCTGAAGATGAGATCCTTGCAATCTGCCGCGAGCTTGGCGTCGGCTTCGTAGCTTACAGCCCGCTCGGACGCGGCTTTCTCACCGGCCAGTTCACTCGCTTCGAGGATTTTCCCGAAGATGACTACCGCAGATTCTCCCCGCGCTTTCAGGGCGAAAATTTCCAGAAGAATCTTGACCTGGTGCGCCGGGTCGAGGAAATCGCGAAGGAAAAGCGCTGCAAGCCCGCGCAATTGGCGCTGGCGTGGGTGCTTGCTCAGGACAAAAACATTGTCCCGATCCCTGGAACCAAACGCCGGAAGTATCTCGAAGAGAACGTTGCAGCGCTCGAAGTAAAGCTAAACGCGGAAGACCTGCGGCGCATCGACGAAATCTTCCCCTCCGGCGCCGCCGCTGGACTTCGTTACCCGGAACACATGATGCAAACGGTGAACGGATAAAATATTTGCAGCAAAAACTTAGGGCGGCCCTGAGGCCGCCCTTTGACATTTGTAAACACGAAATTAAGCTCGCGCCGGACTTTCTCCGCCCTTCGCGATTCCCCGTCCCGGCTCTGGCTTCAGTACCTGCTGCACTCCGCCATCGTCGGGTTTGGAGGGAGACTTCATCGGAGGCAGTTCCTTGCCCTCCACCAGCAGCATTACCTCAGAGGCATCCAGCACTTCCCGCTCCAGCAAGGCCGCAGCGATCTTCTGAAGTGTGTCGGGATTCCCTTGCAGAATATTCTTTGCCGTTTCGTATCCGTTGTTCACCAGCTTACGGACTTCGCCATCAATCTTGATGGCGGTGTCTTCGCTGTAATCGCGGTGTTGGCTGATCTCGCGGCCCAGGAATATCTGCTCTTCTTTCTTGCCAAAGGTCAGCGGTCCCAGATCGCTCATGCCCCACTCGCAGACCATTTTGCGCGCCATTTCCGTGGCTCGCTCGATGTCGTTACCCGCTCCTGTGCTCATTTGGTTGAGAAACAACTCCTCGGCCAGCCGTCCGCCCATCAGAATCGCCAAATCGGTCTTCAGATATTCTCTGGTGTAGTTGTGGCGATCGTCGATGGGCAGCTGCATGGTCACGCCCAAAGCCATGCCGCGAGGAATGATCGTGACCTTGTGTACGGGATCCGAGCCCGGCAGCTTCGCTGCCACCAGCGCGTGCCCGGCTTCGTGATAGGCCGTGACCTTCTTTTCATCGTCGGAAAGAATGAGCGATTTGCGTTCCACCCCCATCAGGACTTTGTCCTTGGCGACTTCAAAGTCAAACATGAGCACGGCCTTGCGATTCTGCCGTGCCGCCGCCAATGCCGCTTCATTCACCATGTTTGCCAAGTCGGCGCCGGAAAATCCCGGTGTGCCGCGCGCCAGCACCGTGAGATCGACATCCTCCGCGAGAGGAATCTTGCGGGTATGCACCCGCAGAATTTCTTCGCGTCCACGCACATCGGGACGGCTCACTACCACGCGCCGGTCAAAGCGCCCCGGCCGCAGCAATGCAGGATCCAGCACGTCAGGCCGGTTCGTCGCCGCCATGAGAATGACGCCTTCATTCGATTCGAAGCCGTCCATTTCCACCAGCAACTGATTCAATGTCTGCTCGCGCTCGTCGTGACCACCACCGAGGCCAGCGCCACGATGCCGTCCTACGGCGTCGATTTCATCGATGAAGATGATGCAAGGCGCGTTCTTCTTCCCTTGCTCGAACAGGTCGCGTACCCGGCTGGCGCCGACGCCCACGAACATCTCCACAAAATCCGAACCAGAGATCGAAAAGAATGGAACGTTGGCTTCGCCCGCAACCGCCCGGGCCAGCAGCGTCTTGCCGGTTCCCGGAGGCCCCACCAGCAGCACTCCCTTGGGAATCCTGCCACCCAACTTCTGGAACTTTTGCGCTTCGCGCAGGAATTCGATAATCTCCCGCAACTCTTCTTTGGCTTCTTCCACGCCAGCCACGTCCTTGAACGTGACTTTCTTTTGCTGCATCGAAAGCAATCGCGCCCGGCTCTTCCCGAATGACAGCGCTTTATTGCCGCCGGTCTGCATCTGCCGGATCATGAAGAACCACAACGCTCCCAGCAGAATCAGCGGCGCCCATGTTCCCAGCAACTGCAGCGGCCAGCTCCCACTGTTCACATCCTTGATATTTACCGACACGCCTTTGTCATTGAGCGTCTTGAACATGTCGGGATAGTTCGCAGGAACCGTGGTATGGAACGGGGAACCGTCGTGCGCTTTTCCGTGGACCTGTTGGCCGTCCACCGTGACTTCGTGAACGGTCCCCTGATTCACATCACTCATGAACTGCGAAAAACTGACTTCTTTTTCTTTTTGTCCACCGCGGCCCTGCTGAATTACCTCCCACAAGAGGAGGGCGGACAACCCAATTACCAGCCAGAAAGCTACGGTTTTGACTGTCGAATTCACCAAGACGCTCCTAAAGAAACCGGGATCCTACCTACTGCGCGAACCTTCCGAGGCTCCTGCCACTAAATTAGATGCCGTTCGGCCAATTTGGATAAGGAAAATCCCTAAGGACTTTATTCTACCTTTTCTGTGAGAAAAAGGCGCGTCATCTTCACCATGACTTAAGTTATCTGCGGAAATTGGGCCGCAGCCAGATAGGGGATATTGCGGTTGGTTTGCTCCACTGCGCCTAGTCCGTAGCCTACGAGAAAGGCCTCATCTACCAGAAACCCAAAATAATCAGGCTGCAAGGCCACGCGGCGCGCCGACTGGCGGTCCAGCAGCGTCACCAACTTCACCGTAGCAGCTCCCCGGGCGCGCAAGTCGTTCATAAGAAACTCGCTGGTCACGCCCGAATGCACCAGCCCCTCGACCAGCAACACGTGCTGGCCGCGGATATCCGGCTCGTGGCTGAAGAAGATCTCCACAATCTCTGCGGCGTGGGAGCCTGCCTGCTTGCTGTATTTGGGCTTGATGAACTGGCATACCACGGGAACGTCCAACGCCCGCACCAAGTCGGCCATGAACATGAAAGCATTCTCCAGAACCGCGAGAGCCTGGATCGTCTGTCCCCGGTAATCATCGGAGATATGGCGGCCCAGTTCCTTTACTCGTTTTTGGATCTGCTCGGCCGCAATGACTTGGCGAAGTGACTCGGCTTTCAGCCCGTTCATGAAGTGGCTTGCCTCCCGGTCGTATGCTTCCCAACTGCCAGACCCGATTCTGCTCGATCAGAGACTAGATCGCACCCTCGTCGACCCCCCACGGCATCTCTCGGAACAGTACCGCTTCCTGCCCCGCTTTGGCCAGCAATCGTGCCGGAACTGGAAAGCCGCGCATCCATACAATCTCATCCCGGCTCGCCACCACCGGCCAAAGCCTACGCTCCCGCTGCGCGACGTGCCGCTCCTGCAACAGTTCCTTCACCTTCTTCGGCGACTTTGTGTGGGCCGGCCAAAACCGGTCGCCCGGACGCCAGTTCCGCACCATCAATCTCTCCGGCAATAAATCCGCGCGAAGAAGTTGCTGCGGATTATACTCCGCAACCTGCTCCTGTGGAGCCGCCTCCCGAGGAATTCGCAACGCTTCGATTACTCCCCCCAACTCCGGCACCACAGCGCGGCCGGGCACGGCCAGCGGATATTCATAATCCGGCACAGGCTCGTTCCGGCGCAGGTCAGGCGTGACGAACACTAAAGCTTCCGGCTCCCGCGCGAGTCTCCAGCCGAGGGGCAGCGACAACTCTTTACCCGCCGGACCGTCTTCCGCAGCGAATCGCAGAATTTCTTCGATGTGCTTGAACTCCAGCGGAATCCCCAACTGCTCGCCGATCGCCTTCAGCACTCTTCTCTGCACAGCCCGCGGCTCGGTGAGCAGCCACGGCCGGCTTACCGAAGCATTCATTATCCCTATCCGTGCGCCGGATTCTTCAATTCTCGCCAATAGTTCAGGGTCGGCTTCAGGCTGAGAGGCCGCGATCTGCACCAGCGATGGCGCAGCGCCGAAACCAGGAAGTGTGCGCAGCCATTCCGGCTCCGACCACTGCACCACCGTTCCCAGCCAGCCGGAGATTTCGTTCTCCCAGTAATCTTCCTCGTCGCGGGCGATCTCCGCGAGCTCGGCAAAACTCTCGGCCACGGCGGGATTGAACTCCCGCTCCAGCAAGGGAAGCACGAGCCGGCGCACGCGATTGCGGGTAAACTTCGCATCGGCATTGCTTGAGTCTTCCCGCCAAGCCTGTTTCACATCTGCCAGATACTGTTCCAGTTCGTTCCGTCTGATTCCGAGCAACGGACGGACAATTTCTCCGTGGCCTTCGCCATCCTCATGTTCCACCACGATGCGCGGATAAATTCCTCCCATCCCTCGCAGTCCCGTCCCGCGAATCAGCCGCATAAGCACAGTCTCAGCCTGATCGTCGAGCGTGTGCCCAGTCGCAATCTTGTTCAAGGGCGGCGCGGGAGATGAGCCTGGATCGTTTTCGGAGCTGTTATCTGGGTCTAGGAGCGACTCGAAGAATCCGTAGCGCAGTTCACGTGCCGCAGCTTCAATACCACAATGTTCCTCTGCAGCCAGCTGAGGGACATCGCCGCAGTCGACTTGAAACTCTACCCCATGCTCACGAGCGAGTTGCGCCACAAATTCCTGATCCGCGTCCGAGTCCGCACCCCGCAGCCCATGATTGAAATGAACGACCGAGAGAACGATCCCCAACTCCCCGCGCAAGTCAAGCAGCAACCGCAACATCGCAACCGAATCAAGCCCGCCCGAAACCGCAACCCCAACCCGCTCTCCGGCCCGCAGCAATTCCTCCCGCCGAATATGCCCCAACACGCGTTCCGCCAATTTATGCACGCAAACATGGTACATCGTGTGTCATTCAACGGAACCCTGCGGACGTCGCCCGCGGATCAGACTGTGAGGAAATCTCTCCACTCATCGGATTCCGCCACGCGCTTGATGCAGCGATTCCGAGAATCGAGTAACGACCTCATGTGGCGATCGAGTACGCTCTCGACCAACCTTCCAAGCAACCCGAGCGGCGCTTCAAACACCATGAGATCCTTCATGCGAGTCTGGGCCGCAACATTTTCGAAGTAGTGATCGTGGCAGAACGACCTAAAAGCGCCTCGGACCATGCGATCCTGAAAATGCCGAGGTCGATCAAAGGCGCTGATTCGGCTGGTATGCCGAATTCTGAGCCCGAAATGGCGTCCTCGCCACGTGACTTCTTCATCCAGACCGATGAGGCCGGAAGTCACACCTGCAACTGCGCGCTCCCCAGTCCAATCGGTCGAGGCCATGTGTAAGTCGATACTGCGCGAGAGATCGAAGCATCGTTCGACGGGCGCGGAAATGTTCGTGACCAACTCGATGCGAACCATTTATGACAGCGCCGTGTAGTAGCGCTCGAAGGACCGAATCTACAGCCCCGGACTCTTCTCCGCAATCACCTTCCGAATCTTCTCCACAAACTCCCCAGCAGCCATGTCCTCAGTCTTCTCTTTCCCGCGAGTGCGAACGTTCACCTTGCCGGCCTCGGCCTCTTTATCTCCGACGACCAGCAAAAATGGCACCTTCTGCATGGCGTGCTCGCGGATCTTGGCATTCATCTTCTCGTTGCGCGCATCCACTTCCACGCGCACGTCGATGGCCTTAAGTTGATCCGCAACTTTATTCGCGTACTCCGCATGCCGCTCGCTGATGGGGATCATCGCCACCTGCACCGGCGACAGCCATACCGGAAACGCGCCCGCGTAGTGCTCAATCAGCACTCCGAAGAAGCGCTCGATCGAGCCAAACAGCGCGCGATGCACCATCACCGGCTGTTTGCGTGAACCGTCTTCAGCAACGTATTCCAGTTCGAAGCGCTGCGGCAGGTTGAAGTCTACCTGCACCGTCGAGAGCTGCCACAACCGTCCGATCGCATCCACCAGCTTGATGTCGATCTTTGGTCCGTAAAACGCCGCCTCGCCAGGCATGGTCTTGTACTCGATATTCCGCCCTTTCAATACTTTCTCGAGCGATTGCGTGGCATGGATCCATTGTTCTTCACTGCCCACGAAATTTCTGCGGTCGTTGGGATCCCACGTGGAAAGTTCAGTCTGGAACTTATCGAAGCCAAAATCCTTCAGCACATCCAGAGCAAACTCGAGACAACCGGTAATCTCGCCTTCGACCTGCTCCGGCGTGCAGAAGATGTGCGAATCATCCTGCGTGAACCCGCGCACCCGCAACAGCCCGTGCATCACTCCCGAGCGCTCGTAGCGGTAAACCGTTCCCAGCTCACCCAGCCTCACCGGAAGATCGCGATACGACTTCAGCGAATCTTTGTAAATCAAAATATGCCCGGGGCAGTTCATCGGCTTCAGCCGGTATTCGGCGTCGTCGAGTTCCATGGCATCGAACATGTTCTGCGCGTAATAGCCCTCGTGCCCCGAGGTAAAGAACAATTGCCGCCGTGCCACATGCGGAGTGTAGACCAGCGAGTAGCCCCGCTTCAGGTACTGCTCGCGCATCCAGTCTTCCATCTGTTTGCGGATGATTCCGCCTTTCGGATGCCAGAAAATCAGTCCCGGCCCAGCCAGCTCCTGAATCGAAAACAAATCCAGCTGCTGACCCAGCACGCGATGGTCGCGCTTCTTCGCCTCTTCCACCTGCTGCAGGTGCGCGTCGAGGTCTTTCTTCGAAAAAAACGAAGTCCCATAAATGCGCTGCAGTTGCTGATTCTTCTCATCGCCCAGCCAGTACGCGCCGGCTACGTTGAACAGTTTGAAAGCCTTGATCTTCCCGGTCGAAGGAATATGCGGCCCGCGGCAGAAATCAGTGAACTTGCCGGTGCGGTAGATCGAAATCTTTTCATCGGGCTTGGTAAATTGCTCGATGAAATGGCACTTCATGAAGTCGCCTTCTTTTTTGAACTCCGCCAGCCCCTGGTCGCGAGGCAGAAATTCGCGTGCATAAGGAATATTCTGCTGCACCAACTCCTGCATCTTCTTCTCGATCTTTTCCAGATCTTCGGAAGTGAACGGAGTCGGCCGGTAGAAGTCGTAGAAAAATCCGCTCTCCGTCGGCGGACCATGGCCCAGCTTGGTCTCAGGAAAAAGCTCCAGCACGGCGGCGGCGAGCAAGTGCGCCGACGAATGCCGGTAAACCTCCAGCGCCTCCGGATCTTTTTCAGTCAAAAGGCGCAGGTCGGTATCTTTTTCCAGCGGCTTGGTGAGATCAATCAGATCGCCGTTGGAGCTTGGTTCGGACCGGGCATCTAATTGAGAAAAGAAGGGTCGTGCCTTGGCAACCAGCGCCGCATCCGCCAGCCGCGGGCTGATGGACTTCGCTATATCGAGCGCGGTCGTCCCCTTAGGGACATCTTTCACGCTCCCGTCCGGAAGCTTCACATGAATGCTATCTGCCATAAGTTTGGGACCTACAGAAGTGTAGATATTTCAGTTTATTGGAGGGATTCAGGAGGGTCAAACCAGGGCCAGCCAGATTCCGGTCGAACTAAGCTCTATTCGCCCGACGCCGCCATTATCCAGAATGTCAGCATTCCGAGTCCAGAAACCGGGGCGTGCCACCGTAGAGAACTCGGCCTCCACATGCCGCCGATTCCGAAAACAATTCCACAGAGAGAAAGTAGCGCTCCCCATCTAAATATCCTGAGTAGCAAAGGATCGTAATATGGAAAATGATGAATCTGAGCGTATGCTATGGATAAAATTGCAAGCAGAGCCGAAGCTGTAGCAAAAATGAACCCAACCAAGGATAGTACAGAGGTAATCGTACGCAGCTTCGGTGAGACAGCCCATCGTGTCCAGCCCCAAATCAGCACCGCGGGTGAGACAAGATATCCGAGTGCGAACAGCACTCCGACTATGACTTGGACGGAAGTGCTCAACGGTAAAAATGCCCCCGCAAGCATTCTAATCCGGAACGTGGTGTGTTTGGAGTTCGGAGCAGCGGACGGCGAGTGCGCTTCCCACCGTCCGCATTGGCACAAGCTTTCTTACACGCCCACATCCTTCACATGCGTTGCCAAATACCAAATATTCCCAAACGGATCAGTCACCGCCCCATTGCGATCCCCATACGGCTGGTCGGCCAGTTCGTGGAGCGATTTTCCGCCCGCCGCCAGCGCCCGCCGGTAAACCGCGTCGCAATCCGGCACATACATATAAAACATCGAAGGCATCGGCTGATAAGGCCCATGCGCCTCGCCCATCTCGACCACCGAATCGCCCACGCGAATCTCTGCGTGATGAACCACCCCATCCGGCGATGCATACTTCGAGATCTCCTCCGCCTCGAAAGCTCGCTTCAGGAAGCCGATCACAGGCTCCGCCCGCAGCGGATGCAGATACACATTCACATTGTGCAGCCCCTTCGGAACGTAGCTCTCGCCCTTGTGCGTGGCGATGTACCAGAAGTTCCCAAACGGATCCTTCACGCTGGCCCCGCGCTCGCCGTACTCGTGATCCTGAGGCGCGCCTACCGAAGTCGCTCCCGCATCAAGAGCTTTGCGATACGCCGCGTCCGTGTCTTCGACATAAACGTGCAAGGCAGTCAGCTTCGCTTCAGCCTTGAACGGCTTGCCAGGAATGCCTCCGCCCATCATCAGCATGGTGTCGCCAATCCGAACTACGCCGTGGATTCCACCGGCCCCGCCGCCTTCCGCGCGCAACATAATCTCCGCTCCAAAGGCATTCTTAGCGAAGTTCAGCATCGCATCTCCATCCGCCGTGACAATATAAGGCGTCACCCGATGGAACCCGCGCGGAATCGGATTCACCGCCTTCTCCAACTCGTCCTTCGCTGAAATTTGCCCGCCCTCCGGGCCGGTTGTCAGCCGCTCCATGCGCCGGTGCATCTCCTCCACCGACATTTCTTCCTTTACCTGCACGCCGACCCACAGGTAGCCAAACGGATCGGCCAACGTCACATCGCGACGGCCGTAGAACTGGTCCTTCAAAGGACGTATCACTTTCATTCCCGCTGCGGTCGCGCGTTCGGCAAAAGCATCCACATCGGGAACATGGACAGACATCGAAATCGGCGAATCCCCCAGCGTTTCTGCGCTGAAGCGGCCGCCCTCAGGCCACTCTCCGCTAATGTGGAGGCTTGAATCGCCGATCATGATCTCGGCATGCAGGTCCCGTTCGCCAACTTCGAAACGGAATATCTCTTTCGCGCCAAGAGCCTGCTTGTAAAACTCAATCGCTTTCGCAGGATCTCGGAACGCGATCCTTGCCGACGCAGTCGTACGAACGGCTGCAACAGGTTCAGCAACGGTGGCCATAGTCTTTTTCCCTTCTAGTTTTGATTTCAATCGTGCCTTGAAACTTGCGCTCGGCAGATTGCGCAATTCTGCCGCGATGCGCACCAGTGGCTCGATTTCCGCCTCAACTCTCGGGGCCCGTCCGCCCTTTCGAGCCAGCATGGCTTCGACGGCCTTGTGCAGCTGCTCGATCTTCTTATTGTCCTTATTTCCAGACTGCAGAGAGCGCTTAGGCATCGGCACCCTCCATGCGCGCCCGCAGACTGCTGAGCGCGCGGAACTGCAACTGCTTCACCGCGCCTTCGGTCTTACGGATCTCCCGCGCCACTTCTTTAATGCTTTTTTGCTCTACGAACCGCAGCACGACCACCCGCCGCTGTTCCGCGGGCAACGTATCCACCAGCCGAAACAAAGTTGCCCGCCTTTCCACCTCTTCTAAGTCCGCGTTGCTAGCCGGCGCAGCTTCGATCTGCTCCGGTTCGTCCGCCACCTGCTCCCGGCTCTTACGCTGCCTGCGGTCCGAAATCAGATTCGCCGCAATCCGGAACAGCCACGCCGCAAACGGAATCCCTCGCCACTCAAATCGTCGCAAGTTGGCCAGCGCATGATGAAATGCCTCGGAGGTCAAATCCTCAGTTTCCGCGCGATCTCCCACCCGCCGCACCACGTACGCATACACCCGCTCGAAATTGTTTTCGTAAAGCTCCGCAAAACGCGCAGGATCCTTCTGCGCCGCCTCGATCAGAAGCCGCTCGTCCGCTTCTTTCTTCAGAGCCTTCAACGAATTCTCCGCGCGGAGTAGTCTTACACAGGAATAACGGCAGGGGACAAGAAAAGTCACGGAAGGAAACGAAAATTACACCGGGCTTTCCGCATAATACAAATCCTCCATCGACTTCTTCACTTTGGCTGACACCGCTTCCAGATCCCGCACCGTCAGCCCCATGGTCGAAATCGGCTCGCCCACACGCATCTCCAGCGGCCGGCACTTGATGTGATAAGTATTCATCGGCAGCAGCTCGAAGGTCCCGACCAAAGCCACCGGCACAATATCCACCTGCGCCTTGATCGCGAGAAAAAAAGCTCCGGGCAGAAACGGTTTGATCTCGCCATCCGGAGTGCGTCCGCCCTCGGGATAAATCACCAGTGGCATGCCTGCCTTCAAACTTTTCACGGCCGAACGGATTGCCGCAATCGAATTGGTCGGCTTCTGCTGGTCGATGCAAACTTGCCCCGAACGCTTCAACTGCCAGCCCACAACCGGATACGACAACAATTCCTTCTTGAAGACAATGCGGAATTGAAACGGCAGATAAACATAAAGAACCGGAATATCCATCGCCGAAGCGTGATTCACCGCGTAAACATGCGGCTTCGCCAAGTCGATCTTGTCGAGGCCGGTGACCTTCACCGGCGACAAAATCGTTTTCATGATGAGCCACGACCAGGTCCGCGAAAACCAATGCAGACGGCGTCCGCCGCGGTCGAACAGTCCGCCGGGAAGCGCCAGCAGCCCCAGAACCAGCGTGTACAGCCAGATCAGCGGATCAAGAATCAAATACGACCGCAGCCGGCTCAGCCAGCCATACTTCTTCCCGGGAATGGCGTGCGTACTTTGCCGCGGCGCAGCCACCGCAGCCGCGCCCGCGTCTCGCTCCACTTCCACTGACGATGACGAATTCAATTCCGGCACACTTCCATTTTAGGGGAAACTGCCCGCGAGCGCTGCTTCAGACCTTCGCTCCAATCCTGTCCATCACTTCGCCCACCAGGTAGATCGATCCCGTAATCACAACCACCGTTCCAGCGCCGCTGAGTTCCCGGGCGCGATCGACGGCGCGCTGCACGTCTTCTACCAACTCAAACTCCACCCCGGTTCGAGCGCCTGCTTCCTGAATCTCCTGCGGCGACGCCGCCCGCGGATTGTTCGGCCGCGTCGCAATCACTCGATCCGCCAACGGAAAAAGAATCTTTGCCATCTCCGAGATTGCCTTATCCCGCATTGCGCCAAAAACAAAAATCAGCGGACGGTCTTCATACCGCTCCGAAAGGGCTGAACGCAGCGCCCACGCGCCCGCGGGATTGTGCGCCACATCGATCACCATCTCAGGCCACCCCGGCCGCGCCGCAATCACCTGAAACCGTCCCGGCCACTGCGTCTCCCGGATACCGCTCTCGACACTCTTCGCCGTGATGCCGCTGAATCCCTGCTGATGCAACTCCGCCGCCGTCGCAATGGCCAATGCCACATTGCGCAACTGATGTCGCCCCACCAGCGGCGTCTCCACCAGAATCTGCTCGCCCATGACCTGCAGCGGATAGCGAGACACATACTTCTTTGCGATCTTCGCGGCCTCCTCCGCGCTCTTTGCGGTTAAAGGCTCTTCGTCGCCAGCGCGATTCTCCTCCTCGGTACTTGGTACTAGGTACTCGCCACTGCCCGGCGAAACTGGCGGCACATACGGAACCGCGTTCACCGCTCGCGCCCCCAGTTCCAGGATCGTATTTCCGATCACGTCATTGGCCTCCGGCTGTTGTGGCAGAGTCACCACCGCTCCTTGCGGACGAATAATTCCCACCTTCTCCCGCGCAATCTCGCCCACCGTATTTCCCAGATATTTCTGGTGATCAAGTGAGATGTCCGTGATCACGCTGACCCGTGGTTCGACAACATTCGTCGCATCCAGCCGTCCGCCCATGCCCACTTCGAGCACTGCAAGGTCCACTTGCTGGCGCGCGAAATGCTCGAACCCAATCGCCGTCATCATTTCGAAAAAACTGGGATGCCACGGCAACTCAGTGCGCTCCACCAACTTTTCCGCAACTCGATCCACCTCGCCCTGAAGCGATGCAAACTCGTCGTCACTGATCTCTTTGCCGTTCACCCGAATCCGCTCGTTGATCCGCACCAGATGCGGCGAGGTGTACAAACCCGTTTTTAATCCCGAAGCCCGCAAAATCGCAGCCAGCGTCGCCGCCGTCGAACCTTTGCCATTGGTGCCCGCGATCAGCACGCTCGGGAAGCGCCGCTCCGGATGATCCATCGCCTGCAACAGCACCCGCATATGAGACAGATCGAACTTGTGCGCAGGCGTTTGCGCCAGTTCGTGCCCCAGCGCAAACATGCGCGCTACTGCGGATTGGTAGGACATAGGGAAGCTCTCAGCTACCGTCACTAAAACGCACTTGTCATCCCGAGCGGAGCGAGGGATCCCGGTGTTTGCCTGCGGCGGCAACGAGATTAGCGCCGGCAAGGAACCAAGATCCCTCGCTTTGCTCGGGACGACAGGTTTCAACGGCGCTGAAGGTTCACAGCGGGACAGCCATTTCACGCAACCATAAAATCCATGGCCCGCGCGATGTAGGGCTTGAGTTCCTTGCGCGGCACCACCGCGTCCAGCATGCCATGCTCCAGCAGGAATTCGCTGCGCTGAAATCCCGCCGGCAGCTTTTGTCGAATAGTCTGCTCGATCACCCGCGGCCCCGCAAACCCGATCAGCGCGCCAGGTTCCGCAATATTCAAATCACCCAGCATGGCGAACGATGCCGTCACCCCGCCCGTCGTCGGATCGGTCAAAACG
This sequence comes from uncultured Acidobacteriaceae bacterium, assembly GCA_963818865.1. Lineage (GTDB taxonomy): Bacteria > Acidobacteriota > Terriglobia > Terriglobales > Acidobacteriaceae > Sulfotelmatobacter. Next base: position 861,300 of record CAWFTQ010000003.1, on the reverse strand, counting down.
GAAATGTACGGAACCCTCGCCTTATCCAGCCGAGCCAGCGCAGCCGAAATCTTGGCCAGTTGCATCAGGCTGACCACGCCCTCCATCATTCGCGCCCCGCCCGAAGCCGAAACAATAATCAACGGCGTCTTCGAGTCCAACGCTCTTTCAACCGCCCGCGTAATCATCTCACCCACCACCGCGCCCATGCTGCCGCCGATGAACGCATACTCCATCACACTGGCGACCACCGGGCGTCCCAGCAGCTTGCCCTGCGCATTGATCACGGCATCCTTCAGCCCGGTATCGTGCTGTGCCTGCCGCAATCGCGATGAGTAGGGTTTCAGATCCACAAACTTCAGTGGGTCGGTGGATGAGAGATTTCCGTCCAGCGTTTCATACTGATTTTCATCCAGCAGCAATGCCAGCCTGGTCCGCGCGTCAATGCGAAAGTGCTTTTCGCACTTCGGACAAACATTCAAATTTTCTTCCAGATCTTTTTTCCAGATGATCTGCCGGCAGCTCTCACACTTCACCCACAGCCCTTCGGTGCGGACTGTCTTCTTGCCCGATGTATCGAGCTCCCCGGATTCACGCTTGAACCAAGCCATAAGTCAGTTGATAGTACCGAGTACCTAGTACCGAGTTAAAACCGACTTGCTCAGTACTCGGTACTAGGTACTCAGTACTCGATCCCCCTCTGCGCCATCACGCCCTTTTCATAAGCGTGCTTCACTTGGCGCATCTCCGTTACCGTATCGGCGACTTCAACGATTGTGGGGTGTGCGTTCCTTCCCGTCAAGATCACATGCACCATCTCCGGCTTCTTCTTCAGGCTCTCCACCACTTTCGCTGCGTCCAGCATGCCATAACTGATGGCATAATTGATTTCATCCAGAACCACAAGATCCCACGCGCCTGACTGGATTGCCTTTTCGCTCTCTGCCCACGCGTCCTCGACCATCTTCACATCTTCCGGATCGGGCTTCTCCGTGCCCACCTTCACAAATCCCCGCCCCATCTGCTTCATCACAAACTTGTCGCCAAAGGCCTGCACCGCATCCAACTCCCCATAGTGCCATGAGCCTTTCAGGAACTGCAGCATCAACACGCGCATACCCTGGCCCACTGCGCGCAAAGCCGTCCCCATAGCCGCGGTGGTCTTACCTTTGCCCGGCCCCGTGTTCACGATGATCAGCCCGCGGCGTACGTCTTTCATGATTGCAGGATGCTTGATTCTACTAGAAGTTTTATCGTCTGCCGCACTGCCTTCGAAGAAAGCTGTGCCCTGATGGTTCCACATAAACTCCGCAAATGCGCAAGGGGTTTGATCGCGAATCTCCTTAACCCTTATATTCAGTTGCTCCCCCGCAGATCGATCTCTCCCGCAATCACGTGCGCATGCAGCCGGTACTTCCCCGGACCTTGCTGATCGAACGACCGGAACAGCCCGCCCTTGGAGACATCGAACGCAGAGGCCTCGATGCTGCCGGTCGTCACCGAAGCATCGCGGTGCCCATAGAGCTCGGAGTGGGGAACGTCTACCTGAATGCGGCCAGCAAAAACCTGGAGATTTTTATCGCCTTCCACATCCTCGACGACCAGTTCTCCCGCCGACAGCCTGACCCAAAGATTGGAACGGCGAGGAACCTCGATGCTGGCCTGGAAGTTGTTGTGCGGGGTTTCGGAAACGTAAACGTCGGCGCTTGCGGCTGTCCGCTTGATCTCTACCTTCACGCGTTTGAGTTGTTCCTCCGTATGAGCGCGGCAGGTCACAACGATGTTCTCAGAATCGCGGGGGCTGATAGTGTAGCCGCCGGCCTCCAGGTGCAAGCGAATCGTGCCTCCAGAAATGAACTCCTGTTTTGCCGAATGTTGCTCTGAAGCATCGGGAGCATGTTGCGCGTGGAGCAAGCCAGGAACCAACAAGACAAGCCAGAAACCGAGACCCTTCATACACACCACCCCGAGTCTTGATACGAGGATTGGCGAACTAAGTTCCGTGGAAAGAAAGATCGAGTCGGAGCCAGAAAAACCTAAACAAAAGCCCCCGGAAGACTGCTCTTTATATATCGTGTCGTTCTTTCTGATAACCCCGTGGTGCTCCCCGCCGTTATTTCGGGTTATGACACATCTGCAAAAGTACGACTTTCCACGGAACTCGTGCATCCAACTTTGCGTATCCGGCATGCAAGCAGATCTCTGTCCCCTGGCAGACTGCGGAGGTCTCGTCGTGATCAACAAAGCCGTTATTAACATTAGTGCAGTGTTATTGTTTTGCGTTCTCTTGGCCACGCCTGCGTTTTCCGCCCAGCATGTTGCCCTTCATCCCAGGCCCGGCTTCGATTCCGCCGAGCAGGAAACCATCCGTCAGATTGTCGACATGGAGCGCCAATCCAAAGAAGCCAGCCTGCGCCGTGACTCCGATTTTTCCCTGCGAACCCTCGCCGAGGACTATGTCGCAATTACCCCGCTCGGCCAGGTTACGACCAAGCAGGAGACCATCTCAGCCCGCCGCAGCGGCCAACTCCGCTACGAAGCCATGAACATTACGGATATGGTCGTGCGAGTGTATGGCGACACCGCCGTCGTTACCGCTCGCGCCGACGTAAAAGGCCACCAGCTCGGCGAAGATTTCAGCGGACCCTATCGCTACACCCGCGTCTGGGTTCGCCGCAACGGCCAGTGGCAAACGGTCAGCTACCAGGCTACCGTCACGCAGTGAGAATTTGGCGCTCTTGCGGGCCGGACACTCTTATCCTTCGCTCTTTCTTTGGGTATGAAGGCGAGGTCGGCAGTGAGGGATAATGCAGTGACCGCCGCAAAACAAACCCTGACTCCGGATGACGGAATTAACTCAATTCCCGGCTACCCTATTGGCAGTTGGCACAGGCACGAGCGGGTCGTCTTCCGTTCGCAGCAATGGCAATGCAATCCGCAGCGCCTCGACCTGCCTCTTTACTTTCGATAACTCTTGTTCCTTCGCTCGCAGTAGTTCCATTACATCTTTCATCATCACTCCCCGAAATCCGCTCTCCCTGATAATTGCACTGGTGAACTCGATATTATCCTACCTCCGAACTGTAGGTGGAGCACAGGCGAGACAGCAACTCACGAAAGTGCACGAAGTTGGAGTTCAGAGAATGCTAAGAGGTTTGCTGTTGGCCGCACGACGAACGGGAGGTAGGACCTGCCTCAGTGTCCCGAATGATAAGGATGCCCCTTCAGAATCGTGAACGCCCGGTAGACCTGCTCCAGCAGAACCACGCGGGCTAGTTCGTGCGCCAGCGTCATTTTTCCCAGCGAAATCGTATGCTGCGCCGCACGGCGGGCGGTTTCGCTGAATCCATCTGCCGGACCAATGGCAAATACCAGCGGCAGCGGATTACGATCCTGATACTCTCCCAGAAAACGCGCAAACTCCTCGGACGAAAACTGCTCTCCGCGCGAATCCATCAGCACCAGCGTCGACTTGCCGCCGCTTGATTTGGGATTCGTCTTGCCGCTCTTGCCGGGCGCTGCCCGTGCACAGAGTTCCAGGAGCGCGCCCTCATCGCGCAGCACCAAACTTTCCACCGGCACATAACGCGAAATCCGTTTCAGATACTCGTCCGTCAGCGCCTGAATCGCTGGCTGTTTCGTCTTGCCCACCCACGCAATTTTTATCTTCACACTCGATTGTCGTTCCAAAAAAGCGTTCTTTGCGCCGTGAGCGCCCGTCCTAAGCGAAGTCGAAGGAAATCTGGGCGAACGTGCGAAAGGCCGCAGTCTCCATGAGGCGGATCATATCGGCTCAACGATTACATGGTGTAACTCAGCCGCACTGCTTCGATTCCATCGAGCGCCTGCCACAACATCCTGGCGGCATTCTCGGCCGCATCCAGCGCCGCTTCCACCTTTTCCGGGTTCGTGGCTATGCGCTTCTCCAGTTGTTCGCGCCAGATATTCGAATGGTAGATATCGGCGGTCGCATGCAGCTCGAAATAGCCGCAGGTCTTGTCGTCAGCCCCGTACATCTCGCGCAACCCACGCTCTTTCTCTTTGGCTATGCGCGGTACCTGCGACTCGTAGACGTAAAACGCCGCCAGCGCCTCTTCCGGCGTGCCTTCGCTGGCAACACTGTGGAAGTATCGCATCAGATCGCTGATCTGCTGGACTGGCGAGTGCCAGCGCATATCTCGGCTCGCTCCCATACCTTCGGCAAAGTCGAGCCAAAGTTCCGCGTGCGGCACAGCCTCCTTGCCCGACTTGCCCGCCCGGCCCTTCTCGTCAAGCATGTTGGCGAGCACCGCCCTTCGCAGTTCGCCTTCGTCCAGCCGCAAAGCAAACTCGGCCAAGTAGCAGGGAAACGCCTGCACGTGATGGTAATAGTGGCGGGCATACTCGCGCAGATCGTCCCGCGACAACTCGCCCGCCGCCCATTCCCGGTAGAATGGATGGCAAAGCAGGTCGTACCGGGCAATCGATTCCTCCAATCGCTCGAAGAACTGAGTGCTATTCATGATGGCCCCCTGGGGTTGCTGGTATGAAACTTTACTATACGGTCGAGGTTGAGGTGCGGCAAGTGATTGGGATCACGGACGCGGCCAACTTGTTAGAATGAAAGCAGAAAGACTGGCCAATAAATTCCATTCGATTGTCTTGCCAAGTTGTCTTGCTAGGTCATTTCACTGATGCAGTTCACCGAGCAATTCGATGTAGTCGTGGTCGGCGCCGGTCATGCCGGATGCGAGGCCGCAATGGCAGCGGCGCGCATGGGGCTGAAGACCGCGCTCTATACGCTGAATGTCGACTTGATCGCGCAGATGTCGTGCAATCCGGCTATCGGCGGCATCGCCAAGGGTCACCTGGTTCGCGAAGTCGACGCGCTCGGGGGCATCATGGGCGAGATCACCGACGCGGTTGGCATCCAGTTCCGTCTGTTGAATACTTCACGCGGGCCGGCGGTATGGTCGCCGCGCGCGCAGTGCGACAAGCAAGCGTATCGCCTCAAGATGCGCGAGGTGCTGGAATCTCAGCCGAATCTCAAGATCAAGCAGGCGGAAGTGGCGGAGCTGATTGTGGGGCGGGCTACGGGCTCCGGGCTTCGGGCTTCGGCCAACCCTTCGGCGCACGACGATAGTCAATCCGCAGTTGCCGATGCCCGACAGCCGACGCCCGAAGCCCGCGTTCTTGGAGTCAAGCTCCGCGACGGACGCACCGTGGGCGCGCAAGCTGTCATCATCACCACCGGCACTTTCCTCAACGGGCTGATTCACTGCGGGGAACAGCAATATCCCGCAGGACGCTCCGGCGAACCGAATGCAGTTTTGCTCGGGGAGTCCCTGAAGAAGCTTGGACTGCGCGGCTGCCGCCTGAAGACGGGAACGCCGCCGCGGCTTGACGGACGTTCCATCGACTGGTCGCGCTTCGCGCTGCAGCCGGGCGACGCCGATCCAACACCTTTCAGTTTTCGTACCCGGCGGGTGGCGCATCACGATTCGCAAGTGCCCTGCTACATCGCGTGGACCTCGCCCGAGACGCACCGCATCATTAAGGAGAATGTGCATCGCTCACCGATGTATAGCGGGCAGATTCAGTCGATCGGGCCGCGCTATTGCCCGTCGATCGAAGACAAGATCGTCAAATTTCCGGACAAGGAGATGCACCAGCTCTACCTCGAGCCCGAGGGCTTGAACACGCACGAAATCTACGTCAACGGAATGAGCACCTCATTACCGGTAGACGTGCAGCTGGCAATTTTGAAATCCATCCCGGGCCTGGAAAGCGCGGAGATGCTGCGCCCCGGCTATGCCATCGAGTACGACTCGATTGATCCCACCGAATTGCAGCGCACTCTGGAAACGAAAAAGATCGCGCGCCTGTTTCTCGCGGGGCAGATCAACGGCACATCGGGCTATGAAGAAGCCGCTTGCCAGGGCCTGATGGCGGGCATCAACGCGGCATTGCAAGTGAAGGGGCAGCCGCCGCTGATCCTCGACCGCACCGAGGCTTACACCGCGATCCTGATCGACGACTTAATTTCGAAGGGAACGAATGAGCCGTACCGAATGTTCACGTCTCGCGCGGAATTTCGCCTGCACCTGCGTATTGATAACGCCGATCGCCGTCTAACGCCGCACGGCCGGCGTGTGGGCCTGATCTCCGATGAGGCGTGGAATGATTTTGAGGCAAAGCAGGAGCGGCTGGCGGCAATAAAGAAGTTGCTGGAGCAAACGCGGCTAACCACGTCAATGCTAAGCCAGGCTTGGAAGGACGAGTCGCCCGCCCCCACACATTCCGAGGAAGCAACGGGCGGCGAACGCAGCGAACAAAGCTCGGCCACAATGGTGGGCCTGACGCTGGCCCAGATCCTTAAGCGCCCCGAGATCATCATCGAGAAGCTGGCGCCGATTCTCCGTGAGTTGGATCCTGGGTTCTTTGCAAGAGCAAGAGAAACAGAAGAAATCCGTGTGAATCCGCATGAATCCGTGGCTGCGATTTCTTCCGAAATCCGCAACGAACTGAAGTCGGTGGAAACGGAGATTAAGTACGAAGGCTACCTGCTGCAACAGCAGCGCGCCATGGAACGGATGAAAAAGTCGGAGCAGCGATCGATCCCGGGCTGGTTCGATTACCACTCGGTCAGCGGGCTCTCGCGCGAGATGCAGGAAAAGTTAAGCCACGTACAGCCGCGCACATTGGCTCAGGCCTCCCGCATTCCGGGAGTGACGCCGGCAGCGGTGTCGCTGGTGAACGTCTTCATTGAGATTCAGGCGCGGAGGCGGGAACAGGCGGCGATTTAGGTCTTGGGTCTTAGGTGTTGGGTCTTGAGAACTCTTAGCCACTGAAAATCAATCTCCTAAGACCTATTACCCAAGACCCAAGACCCAAGACCCAAGACCTGAGCCCAGCGGAAATTAATACTCCCTTAACAATCCATTGTTACGCGCGAGTTAATATTTTCCACATGGCGCAAGAGTCTCTGCGTATTGAAGACCAGCCTGGAACGCAGCCCAGACAGCGTATTCTCCGTCTCGACGGCCCACTCGTAATGACCACCATTTTTGAGTTCCAGGCCACGGTGCGCGCCGATACTTCGCGGTCGCTGATCATTGATTTCACCAACGTGCCTTACGTGGATTCGGCGGGGATCGGAGCGCTGGTGGGAGCCTACGTGACGCGGCAGAATGGCGAGCGGAGTCTGGCGCTGGTGGGTGTGAGTGAGCGCATTCACAATGCGCTGAAGGTCACGCGGGTGGAGCAGTTCTTTCGCTTTTTCGATACCGTAAGTGCGGCGGAAGAGGCGGCGGCGTAACGAGTCAGGTGGATGTGATGGCGATATATCGCCAACAATGACTAAGGGGTTTGAGCGTAATGGGGATTTCTCGTCAACTGACATTGCGGGATCAAGGCTTAACCTAGTCCGTGTAACCAGTGGTATCGCAGCGCACAGGTTTGTCGTGTATGGCCTCGAATCTCTTTTCTGCAACATTCACTCGCCACGCTAAACGTGCCTTTACAAAGCGTTTTGTGCCACGTTGATTATCCGCCAACCCGATCACGTGGCCCCACTTCGTCCAAGTTGTGCCGCCTTCAGTATCGGTGTGGCACTTGAACTCTGGGTTTTCTCCGCTTTTAATCAGCGGCGTCAAATCCAGCACGGCATCCACAATCCCACAATTGTCGGACAGAGGTTTACCTAGCAGAAACACAACAGCCATGCCATCCCGTTCCAGAGACTCGACGACATGATCTTTTTGACCGTCCAGATAAACACCCATTTTTGAATAGAATTTTCCTTGCAGTTCGCAGATGTCTTTGCCCTTAAGAGATGCTATTCCTGCGGGTGTAAATGGAACGTCGCCTGCTGTCGCATAGGAGAACGAGACCAAGACGGACACTGCGATAAGTAGCGATGATCGGGACATTGCCCACTCCTGCGGCTTCATTAGAAGAGTCGATCCTGAGCCGAACTGTAGCACTTTTCAAGGTCACTGTCGTTATCAAGGCGATTTCGCTCATTGGCCCGGCTGTCCCCCCCTGTTTCAGGTGCTCCATTCCTCCGGTTTGACTGCCTTTCCCATCCCTCCTAAGATGGACACTCCTTCCCGTCATGATCGGCCAAACCATTTCGCACTACCGCATCACCGGCCAACTCGGCAGCGGCGGGATGGGCATTGTCTACGAAGCCGAAGATCTTGATCTCGGCCGCCGAGTGGCGCTGAAGTTCCTGCCGCCGCAACTCTCGAGCGATCAAAACGCGCTGGACCGTTTTCTGCTGGAGGCGCGCACGGCGTCGGCGTTAAACCATCCCAACATCTGCACTATTTATGCGGTGGAAAAGGCTGGCGAGCAGTCCTTTATCGCGATGGAGTTGCTGGAGGGGGAGACGCTTGACCGCCGCTTGAGCGCGGGCCCGCTAGCGATCGATCGCCTGCTGGAATGGAGTATTCAGCTTGCCGATGCTCTCGATGCCGCGCACGCCAAAGGGATCATCCATCGCGACATCAAGGCGGCGAATATATTTCTCACCCAGCGCGGGCCGGTCAAGGTGCTGGACTTTGGCCTTGCCAAGTTGACGCGTCCTGAGATGGCGATGGAAACCATTGGAGCCACGCAGGATTCACCCGGACAATTACACCTTACGAGTCCTGGCGCGACCGTGGGCACGATCGCCTATATGTCGCCGGAGCAGGCGCGCGGCGAAGAATTGGATGCCCGCACCGATCTGTTTTCTCTGGGTGTGGTGATCTATCAAATGGCGACGGGACGCTTGCCGTTTTCCGGAGCGACGTCGGCGGTGATTTTTCACGCGATTCTGGAGCTTGATCCGCTTCCGGCTCTGCAACTTAATCCCACGCTGCCGCCGAGACTGGAAGAAATTCTGGGCAAGGCTCTGGAAAAAGATCGCGACCTGCGCTACCAATCGGCCGGCGATCTGCGCGGCGATCTGAAACGGCTGAAGCGGGATACGGAATCGGGAAGAAGGACCTCGGCCTCCGCCTCAGGTTCGAAGACGGCATCGGACTACTCCGTCCCGATCGGGTCTCAATCCTCGAGCGGCGGTTTGGTTCATCCGCCATCCTCCGGGAGTCAGAACGTTGCCGCCGCAACCGAGCACGAGAAAGCGAGATCCCGCTTTCGTTTCCTTGGTACTGGTGTTGCCTTAGTGCTGGCGGGCATCCTAGCGTACTCGATATTTTTTCGCAGTCACGCCATTCCGTTCCAGGATATTTCCGTAACCAAGGTTACCGACACCGGCGACGCGGTGCACGTCGCGATCTCGCCGGATGGCAAGTACATCCTGAGCGTGACAAGAGACCATGGGCTGGCAAGCCTGTGGCTGAGAAATGTGCCCACGAACAGCAACGCCCAGGTGGAACCGGCGGCCGATCAGTATTACACCGGTCTGCTTTTCTCTCCCGACGGGAACTATTTTTATCTGGTGCGCAGCGACGTGGGAAATCCGAATCTGAAATTTCTTTACCGCGCTCCTCTTCTAGGCGGTACGCCGCAGAAGCTCGTATCCGACGTCGATTCGAACATCACGTTCTCGCCGGATGGGCAGAAGTTTGCGTTTATGCGCTACGACCATCCGGAACATGGCAAATACCAGCTCATCGTTCGAACGGTCGAGAGCGGGGACGAAAGAGTGCTGGACAGCGGGCCGATCGGCGACGCCTTATACCAGCCGGCGTGGTCACCTGACGGGAAAATTATTGTTGGCCAAGTGCTCGATGTGGGGAACGGATTGATCAGGCTGGTAGCGCTGGATGCAAGCAACGGCCAGCGTAAGGCTTTCTACAGCAGCAACGAGCGCATCGCCGGAACGCCGTCGTGGCTGCCCGATGGCAGCGGTATGGTGGTGCTGGGGAAAGAACAGGCCTCGAATTACACCCGCACGCAAATTGGTTTTGTGTCCTATCCCAAAGGTGTGTATTCGGCGGTCACGCGTGATACCAGCAGTTACTCTGATCTTAGCGTCGCGAGCAGCGGACGCATTCTGGCCACTGTGCAGTACGAGAACCGCTGGAATTTGCAGGTGATGCCTGCCGGAGCACCGGCCGCGCAAGCGCAGCAGATCACCTCGGCAGAAGACGACACCAACTTTACCTGGACGCGGGAGAACCTGCTGATCTCCGATCAGGCGAACGTGCTCAATCAAATCGATCCGGCAACGGGTAAGAAGACAATGATTCCGGGTCAGATGACAGGAGGCTCCCCTTGGGCTTGCGGCGCGAGCGGCGCCATCGTTTTTGGAAGACTTCAGGGCGGCGTTCAAAACATCTGGCGAATGGATACGGAAGGCAATTTCAAGCCGATTACGAACGGCAAGCTCGACGTCAACCCGGTGTGCACACAGGACGGTAAGTGGGTGTTCTTCATGGAGCAAGGCAACGGACAGAAACTAGCCAAAGTGCCGATCGATGGCGGAGCTTCGCAAGTGATTTCGGAATTGCCGAGCAACGGCCTTTTTGATATCTCGCCCGATGGAAAACTCGCCGCATTTCCCACGCTGGAGCACTCGGGAGAGCACAAAGAAATGCTGGCGGTCTTGGAAACCGATGGTGGTCGAGCCGCGAAGATAATGGAATTCGAACGCCCGCGCTTTGGCCTGCTGCACTTTGCACGCGACGGCAAAGGAGTGATTTATCCGGTGCGCGATAATGGCGTGGATAACCTATGGTTCCAGCCGCTGGACGGTTCCAAAGGCAAACAGCTTACGGATTTCACTTCCGAACACATTTTCGACTTCCACTGGTCGGTCGATGGCAAGCAGTTGGCCTTGGTTCGCGGGCATACGGACGCCGACGTGGTTCTGATCCGGGAGAATCATTGAAGAATTGTGCGATTGAGTGATCGGGCGGTTGGGTGATTGAAAACCCATTCAAGAATTGAGCGATTGAGTGATCGGGCCATTGGGTGATTGAAGACCCAAGGACCGAAATTGAAGATCAAGATGCGGCTCTGCGATTTTCAATCGCCCACTGATCCGATGATCCGATTGCCCAATCGCGCAATAAAAAGGCGGCCATGGCTGGCCGCCCCTTTTTCGGATTGTTAGCTGCGAAGTGGTTTATGCACCCTTCACGTTCTCGGCCTGCCAGCCCTTGGGGCCTTTGACCACGTCAAACTGCACTTGCTGACCTTCCTGCAGGCTGCGGAAGCCGCTGGCCTGAATCGCCGAGAAGTGTACAAATACGTCCTCGCCGTTCTGGCGGCTGATGAAACCGTAGCCCTTGGCGTCGTTAAACCACTTCACTGTTCCTGTTTCCATGGTGTTGCATTGTTCCTTTTGTGTGATATAGCGCTGAAACTTGGAAGGGTTCTTCTGCAGGCAGGTCACGCGCTGGTAAGCGGAGAAACTGGGTACTGCGAGGAACTCTAAAGTCAAACGCAAGAGAATTGTATTTCAAGTGCCTCGAAATTGGTACAAAAATTCTTTGTATGGGCATTAACTGGAGCATTTTTAACGGCTTACGTAATGCAGGCGGAAACCCTCGATTTGCCATCCGGGCGGCAGAAGATACATGATCGAGATATGCGATTGCGCAGTGTTCTGGTGATGCTGGGCTTCCTGGCTTCGAGCTTCCTGGCTTTGGCGGGAATTGTTGAGGATGTCCAAGGGGCTTTGGCCCAAAACAGTTTTTCGGCGGCCGATGCAGAACTGAAAGCCTACCAATCCCAGAACGGCGTAACGCCAGAATACATCGAGGCCTATTCCTGGATGGCGCGGGCTGCGTTTAGCGCTCGCGATTACGATCTGGCATCGGCGTACGCGAAACAAACGAGTGCCATGGCGCTTGAGCAACTCAAGCGGCGTCCGCTCGATGCCGAACCACATCTGCCGCTCGCGCTGGGCGCAGCTATTGAAGTGCAATCGCAGACCTTGGCAGCTCGCGGCCAGCGTAGTCAAGCCCTCGCCGTGCTGCAAAGCGCATTGCGGACCTATGGCAATACTTCGATCCGCGCACGTCTGCAGAAAAATCTCAACCTGCTTTCGTTCGAAGGCAAGGCGGCGCCCGCGCTTCGCACCGACCAATTTCTGGGATCGAAACCGCCAGTGCTCGCGCAACTCAAAGGTTCGCCCGTGCTGCTTTTTTTCTGGGCGCACTGGTGTGGGGACTGCAAAGCCGAAGCTCCCATCATTACGCAATTGCGCTCTGAATTTGCGCCGAAAGGATTAACCGTCGTCGGTCCCACCAGGCTCTACGGCTATACGGCGCAAGTCGAAAATGCTTCGCCCAGCGATGAACTGGCCTATATTGACGCTGTTCGCCACCGCTTCTACGCCGGACTGCTCGACATGCCGGTTCCCATCAGCAAGTACAACTTTGACGTGTATGGCTCTTCCACCACGCCTACGCTGGTGCTGCTCGATCGCACGGGCAAGGTCGCGATGTACCATCCTGGGGCGCTGCCTTACGAACAACTGAAGGCGGAGATTGAGAAGGTCGTGGATAGATAGGACTTCTCAGGCCGCTTCGACCTCTCTTAGCTCTCCCGTTTTCACGTCGTAAACAAAGCCGCGCACCGGAATATGCTTCGGAATCCAGGGATGCGTTTTCACCCGCCGTACCTGCTCCCGGACATTCTCTTCCAGATCATCAAACGCATGGAAGTGCGCCGGCGCACCGAAAGGCGTTCCCATCTTGTCCGCCAGTTTTTTCTTGAGTTCGTCTTCCCGCACTTTCAGCAGACCGCAATCCGTGTGGTTGATGATGATGAACTCCTGCGTGTCGAGCAGGTGATGGGAAACGATGAGCGAGCGCAGCGCGTCCTCGGTGGCGATGCCACCCGCATTGCGGATCATGTGGGCATCTCCTGGCTTGAGTCCGAGGCAACGTTCAAACAGGATTCGAGAATCCATACAGGCCAGAACGGCCAACCGCCGCCGCGGCTGAACGGCGAGATCTCCCAGGTTGAAGTTCTTTACAAATTGCTCGTTGGCTTTCAGCAGTTCGTCGGCGACTGACAAGTTGTCGTTCCTCTCTTTAAATTCAGATTTCAGGTCTTTAACTTCAAACTTCAGGCCGCGAAAACTTCTCCGTTGCGTCGGCCGTTGGTTGTACTCCAGTTTACCCGCTACAATCGCCCGGTGAACCTCGACGACACGATTGTCGCCATCGCCACGCCGCCCGGACGCGGGGGGATTGGAGTCGTCCGCATTGCCGGCCCGCGAGCGCGTGAGATCGCCGAGCCGATGCTACGGCTGAAACACCAGATGGAGCCGGGACGGGCTACCTTCGGAGAACTACTCGAACCAGCCCAGGAACATGTGGGGACAGCCGCCCCCCACTGTCCAGCCGAGCTAAGCTCGGCTCTCGCCTCCCGCATCGACGAAGTCGTGGTCACATACTTCGCCAAGCCGCACTCCTACACCACCGATGACGTTGTGGAGATCGCCGCCCACGGCTCTCCGGTCGTCCTCCGTCACATCGTCGAGTTGTGCATCGCCGCCGGAGCGCGCCTCGCCGAACCCGGCGAGTTCACCATGCGCGCCTTCCTCAATGGCCGCATCGATCTCACGCAAGCCGAAGCGGTACGCGATCTGATCGAGTCGCAGACGCTCTACCAGGCGAAGGTTGCCGCGCAACAGCTTGAGGGCGCCCTTTCGAAGCGCCTGCAGCCAATCAAACGGAAGCTGGTCGAGCTGATTGCCGCCCTCGAAGCTGGCATCGACTTCGCGGAGGACGATGTTTCAGTCATGCCCGATCACGCCATCCTCGAGCGTATCTCTGCGGTGCGCGAACCGCTCGATCAACTTGCCGCCAGTTTTGCCTACGGCAAAATCGTGCACGAGGGCTTGACGCTCGCCATCGTCGGTCGTCCCAACGTGGGCAAGTCGAGTTTGTTCAACTGCCTGGTCGAGCGCGAGCGCGCCATCGTCACGGCGACTCCCGGCACAACGCGCGACCTGGTGAGCGAGACCGTCGCCATCGGCGGCATTCCCATCCAGTTGGTCGACACGGCCGGAGTCCGGCAGGCGCTCGACGAAGCGGAATCCATCGGCATTCGCAAATCCATGGAAGCGTTGGCCGACGCCGATCTGGTTCTGATTGTGCTGGACGCTTCGCAGCCCGCATCCGTGGAGGATGAGGAACTGCTGCGGCACGCGCAGAATCGTCCAACCATCCTTGCCGGAAATAAGTGCGACTTGGCAATCAGTGGTCAGTGGGCAGTGGCCGGTGGCCAATCTTCAAGGGTTCGTACTTCCGCTCTAACCGGCGAGGGCATTCCTGAACTGCGGTCCGAAATCTTGCGCCACATCGGAGGCGAGAGTGGCGGCGAGATCGGCGGCGAGAGCGGAGCGCAGGCCGAAACCGGATTCCTCACGAATATTCGCCACCAGCGCCTCGTAAAAGATTCCCTCGCCGCGCTTGAAGCGGCCAGCATTGCGGTAGCGGGCAGAATCCCGCATGAAATGCTGCTGCTTGATCTTTACAACGCGCTTCGACCACTGGACGCAATTACCGGGGCTACCACCACGGACGACATCCTCAACTTGATTTTCAGTACCTTCTGCATCGGAAAATGAGCTCAAGCGAAATCTCTAACGATCGATCTCCGGCGGCAGCTTCCAGTTTCGTGCGGATACATGTCCGGCGTGAATCCACGCCCGTTGAAGAACAAAAAAGCCGCAACCTTCGGGATCGAAGATTGCGGCCCGACACAAAAAACCTGCTTAGTCGATAGTTACAGCTACTGCCACTGACGGAATTCCGTTCGCCACCACTTCCAGAGTGCTGGCCCCGGTTCCGATGGTTGCAGGAATGTCAAAGTTCGTTGTGACTTTCTCCGCTCCCGTAGCTACTGCCATGGTGCTGTGATTGTGAGTTTTGCAATAGACGACGTTCCCGGTGGCGGTGTTCGTGATCCGAACCAGAGGATAATTCGTTGCCATCTGAGCGTCATCGCCGTACATCGCTCCCTGCGACAGTCCGTTGAACTGCCTGCCCTCAATTTTATTGTTCTTGGTGCCATGGGTCAGAGTGGTCTCAACCTTCAAAATCGTGGGTTGCCACGCACTCTCGTAGGTACCGCTTGCGGTGTAGATTTGCACGGTCTTCGTTCCGTCGGTGAACAGCACCTGCCCCGTGGGGAGCACCAACATGCGTCCAGTGTAAGTTGGATTGCTGCCGGCTCCAATGGGACTGGGGACCGAAGTCAACGTGGTTCCGTTGAATTCGTAGTACTTCGTGCCGCTTGCGTAACAGGGGCTCGTTGGACCGACGGAAAACAGGACATTGCCGTCGGGCAGAATCGCCGCTGGACCATCCTCAACGCCGTCTGAACTTGGGATCGTTGGCCCCGCCGCCCACGTTCCAGTCGCGGTGCTGTAGACCCCTGTATTGCTGGTTCCTCCCACTGCGAAGACTGTGCCGTCCGGACGCAACACTGCCGGTCCGATCTCTTCGCAGCTGCTGTCTGGCAGGGTTACGATCGTACTGCCCGCACTAGACCATGTGCTGGTAGTGGGGTTAAAAAGTTCAGAATTCTTTACGTCCCAAACATCGACTGTCAAAACGTCGCCGCTGGGCAGCAGTTCCCAACCTTCTTCCGAATTCTGATCGGCTTTCCCGTTGCCGGAGCCGATGATGGTCCAAGTCAGAGTTGTCGCATCCAGCTGCGCTTGGTAGGTCTGATTGGTGCACTCGGTACCGGCAACGCCGCAGTTTCCGATCATGAAGGTTCCATTTGCCAGAACGACGCTGGCGGCATCTCCGATGTGAGTCCAGCCGGTAGGCGGAGTAATCGACTTCCAAGTGTTAGTGGATGGATTGTAGATCGCCCCCAGGTCAGTTTCCTCGTCGGCATTATTGTTGTACTCCCCGCCGACAGCAACCAACCGCCCGTCGGGCAGAACTGCCGAAGCATAGTAGAGAGGCGAGTACCCAGTAGGCATTGTCGCCCGGGTCGACCAGGTGCCGTTGAGGTAGCTGCCAGTAACATCTGGCGTCAATCGATACCAGGTTCCGGTGGCGTAGCCGCTGGTGGCCATGCCCTGCGCCAGGACGGTTCCATCGGTCATCAGAAGAGCCGTGCCCAGTTCAGAAGAGGGCGCGTGAGTTAGGGTGGTCCAAGTTTGGGCTTGTGCGACCAATGACACAGCCAGCAGCACGCCAAAGATGATAAAGCTTCGAGGGATTTTCATGTCTGTCCTTTGTCTCTCCTGAGATTTGATTTTGAAAGCAACACCCGAGATGAAGATGGGCTGAGATTCAACGCACCCACAGTCGCGCGAATTTGTAGCGTTAAGCGTTGCGCCAGGCCGTCACGCGCCGAGCAAACTCTTCTTGAGCCTTGTTTTGAAATCTCAAGGCCGCCGGATTATAACTCGGTTCGACCGCATTCCAATCAACTTGTCACGCAGATTTGACAATTATTTTGCAATACACTTTGGAGGGAGGATTGTTTGCAAGATCTTGCATACAACTCGGGGATTTCGCCGACCAAAACTGACTTTCGTCCGGAGATTAAATTCTCTGGGAGGAATAGAACTCTGCACCAACCGAGAACTACTGCGAGTCTGCCGCAGCCTTTGCGGCATTGTCCGGCTTGAATCCGATCTTGTCCAGCATGGGTTGGATCTCCGGGTTGGACATGAACAATTTCCAGACGAGGCCAGTGCGATAATTCTCCACCATGACCACGATGGGCGCCTGATCGAGGCCCATGTACACGGGAGAAAACCAATTCCGGCTCAGATTGAAAGCGTCGTGCGGACCGTAGACTCCCCACAAGCGGTCGCCTAACTCTCGATAGAAAAACTTCAAGGCGGCCATCGAGGCCTCAGGTGTGTAAGGAAACGAAGAAAGGGCTCCAGTCGGAGTGATGGTGCCATCGTCAGCCGTAGGGTCGGGAGAATGGGCCAGATAACCTAACTGATCGTCGCTGGCCGTCAGTCCCCAATCGTCAGCCCCATAGCCTTGGAAGTGCCCGGGGTTAGCCTCACAGTAGGCCAGGTCGATGAGGGCGAGATTGCGGTTGTTATCGAAGTAATCGGTGTATCGGTCGCGAATGCCCTGGGGATCGAATCCCATGAACGAATATTGCGTGAAAAACAACGGGCCGCCCGTGCCCGAGCCTACGTCGAGCTTGATTCCATAATAAGTGTGGCCGTTTAAATAACGATCTCCTGCCGTCGAACCCGACCATCCGCTGCGATAGGCGATTGCAGCCTCCGACTGTCCCGCCCAACCGGTGTAGTAAAGGCTCGCTGGAACGCCATGCGTGGGCGATGCAATGGCCAGCAGGTAGGTGATCATGGTTTCGTTGAATCCAGTCAAGCGGTGATCGATGAACCAGGACCACTGCGGAGACCAGTGCCACAGCAGTGCGTTATTTTGTGGAGTCCGGCGGTACCAATCCCACTCCACGGTTTCCCAGAGGTGGGTAATTCGCTGGAAGATACTCTGCTCGGCTTCGCTGTCGCCTTTGAAGTACTGCCGCGCCGCCAGTAGTCCTTCCATCAGAAACGACGTCTCCACCAGATCGCCGCCGTTATCGAACATGCCGAACACCAACATACTCTGCGCCGTGCTTCCATTCAGAAAGTGGGACCAGGCGCCGTGGTAGCGTGGAGCTTTCTCCAGGAAATCCAAAATCTGAGTGAGCCGCTCGAGTCCTTGCTCGCGCGTGATGAACCCACGGTCCACTCCCACGACGAGCGCCATAATGCCAAATCCCGTAGCGCCGGTCGCGACAATGCGCTCATCTCCAGGAATGTTTTCGAGCGTCGCTCCCGCGACGGGATGAGCTCCCTCCCAGTAGTAACGGAAGCAGGCTTCCTGCAACATGGTGAGCAGTTCATCGTCGGACAATTCTCTGGTTGATGCGCTCGCGGCCTCCGACAAAGCGGACTGCCGGTAAGATCGGTCAACCGCTTTAATCCTATAAGTTGCCTTTACCCCCGCGCGACCTATGAAATCTGTATAGCGATAGATGTCTGCACTTTGAATACCGATGGGCTGGAACTTGTGTTTATCCTCAGAGCGATAGATGGCGTAGCTTTGCAGCTCACTATCTTTCACCGGATCCCAACTGATGTCGATGTGGCGGTCGTAACCTTTGGCGTGTACATTCTTCGGCGCACGAGGAGCAGCCCTTACGTCGGCTGCAACCGGCGAAGCCGCGCTTCTGTCGTCAATTTTGATCTCGTCGATGATTAACGTATGAGGCGCGTCGTCCGCAGCGCCCTGACTGAAGTACAGGCTGTGCAGTTCTCGCGCCTGGAAGGGATGGATCGAA
This sequence comes from uncultured Acidobacteriaceae bacterium, assembly GCA_963818865.1. Lineage (GTDB taxonomy): Bacteria > Acidobacteriota > Terriglobia > Terriglobales > Acidobacteriaceae > Sulfotelmatobacter. The sequence goes on along the minus strand of CAWFTQ010000003.1, from coordinate 843,087 downwards.
GCAGTCTCAAACTCGCTGAGCGGCAGCCTGACCTGAAACCATCGTTTCGCCGGAACGTCACCCTCGATGGCGTCCAGCTTTACCGGGACGGTAAAATCATGCTCCTCGTCTTCCAGTTGAATGAATGGCAAATCGGCGGCGGGAATTGCCTCCGGCGAATAGCACCAGATGTAAAGCGTGTCGCCGCGAAACTCCGTCAGGCGGTTGCGCATGCTGACCACGCGCAGCTCCGTCTCCCAGCTTCCGCCCGCCACGGAGCGCCAGTGCAGGCGAAGGGCATTCGGTGGCGTGAAGAAATTCTTTTTTTCAACCGGAAGCGCTCCCGACAACAACTCAATTGTGCTGGGAAAAACCGCCCTTCCACTGCTGTAATAGTAGTAATCGGGCGTGATGCTGTTGTCGAACACTACGTGGTTGTAGTAGTCCGTGGGCGCAGCCGCACCGCAGAGATTGATACTCAAGATGAAAAAACAGAAAAGGCAGAAAAACCAGCGCACCGCGCACTCCCGCTCTTGGCAGATGGAGAGAGTTTTATTGCACTCAAACCCAAAGTTTAACATAGGGAAATGAAGGAGCGATTCGCCGAAAGTGCAGTGTACCGCCGCGAGCGCCGCTCCACGGGTGATACATTCGGATATAGTGCTCTTGCCTCCGAGCTTTGTCGGCGTTTGATTCGAGGACTCTGTCCCATTGACGACTAAAAGCCCTGCCTCAATCTATGCTATTTCAGCGCGGCCAACCAGGTTCGCGAGCGCCTACGTTGTCGGCGTACTGCTCTTGTTCGCCTTGGTGTATGTAGGCTCACTCTTTTCTCCCGGGCTGCAAGACGATGCGGATTCAACTCACGCCGAGGCCGCGCGCGAGATGTTGGTCACGCACGACTTCGTTACGTTAAAAATCAACGGCAACCGCTATCTGGAAAAAGCTCCGCTGATGTACTGGGCGGTATCGCTATGCTATCTGTGTTTCGGCGTGAACGAGTTCGCCGCACACTTGCCGGTCGCAGTCTCCATGTTGCTCCTGGTGCTGCTGGCCATGCGCTGGGGACGGCGCGCATTCGGCGGCCGCGCCGCTATCTATGCGGGACTGTTCATTTCCACGGGAGCCGGATGTTATCTCTTCACGCGCATTCTGATTCCGGAATCCATTCTTAGTCTTTTCATCGCTGCGTCGTTCTACTTCTTCGTCACCGCTCTGGAAGATAGCGACGCGTGGCGATGGTATGCCGGCTACGCCTGCATGGCTTTGGCTGTGCTCACCAAAGGACTGCTTGCCATTGTCGTCGTCGGGTTGGCGCTGTTGCTATACATCGCGATCAGCGGGGAGTGGCGGCGCTGGCGTGAGTTCCGCTTCTTCACAGGCACGTTGCTTTTCCTGGCGATCGCCGCGCCCTGGCACATACTCGCGGGCATTCGCAATCCGCACTTCTTCTGGTTTTATTTTGTGAATGAGCACTTCATGCGCTTCTTAGGCAAGCGCATCCCGAAGGACTACAACAAACAAACTGACTCCCTCTATTGGACGCTTCACCTGGTATGGCTATTTCCCTGGAGTTTGTACTTGCCAGTGGCGCTGCGGCGGCCGATTGGTGAGTGGATCGCGCGCAGGAAGCCCGGCCTGGCTAAAACGCCGCGGCCGCCACTAAACTTTCGCTCGCGGACTGAATTGCTCTGTCTGGCCTGGGCGGGAGTCACGCTTGTCTTTTTCTCGTTCTCCACCAACCAGGAGTACTACACGTTCCCCGCGTACTTTCCAATCCTGCTACTGATTGCAGCGAAGCTCGCGAACGAAGAAGAATCGGGATCGCGGCGCTGGCTTCTGTGGAGTTCGGGTGTGCTGGCGGCAATCTGCATCGCAATCTCGGCGGTACTGGCGGCGGGATTGTGGAGCTCGCGCCACGTGCCGTTTGTGCCAGACATTGGCACGGTGCTCGCCAAACCAAATCTGCAGGCCGAAACGCTCTCGATGGGCCACATGCTCGATCTCACAGGCGACTCGTTTGCCGCGCTGCGACTTCCCGCAATCCTGGCCGGGATAATTCTGTTGGTCGGTCCTGCCTTTGCTTTCTGGTTGCGACGCCGCGGGTCACAATTCGCAGCGACGTGGACGACGGCTGCCACCATGGCTGTTTTCCTGATCGCTGCCCACATCGCACTCGTGCGCTTTGATCCGTTTCTGGGATCGCGCAGCATGGCACGGGAGATCGCCCCTGAACTCAGGCCGGCAGACCGCGTGATGATTTATGGCGACCAGTCATTTGGCTCGTCCCTGCTGTTCTACTTGCGCCGGCCGATTGAACTGGTCAACGGGAACACGACTTCCATGTGGTGGGGGTCGACCTATCCGGATGCGCCACACATTTTTCTGAACGATCGGGAACTACAACAGGCGTGGAATTCTCCGCAGCGAGTTTTTCTTTTTGTGCCGCAGCACGAACGCGCCAAGGTGGAAGCGTTGCTGCCAGGACCGCTGCACATTGCGAGCGAAGCGTCAGGGAAGGTGATCCTCATTAACAATCGGTAGTCGCTCACCAATCGGTGCATTTCTGCGTGCGAACTCGTCTTTCACTTCCCCGAGGCTTGCATGTCCGCTCTACCCACCGGCTTCGGAACGGGCCGAGCGATTTGCCAGGCTCAAAATTAAACTATTAGATCTGTTAGAAAGCTCATTGGCCAACGACTACCTTTGCTGTGCAAGTACCTGAACTCATATCGGGCGGAGAGGCGAGCCAGGATTCCCTGTACGAACAGGCAGCGGACACCCTTGGCTCTTCGCTCGACCGGCTGGCGCGAGCTTATGAGCTTGATCCCGAGGCGCGCCGGGACCTGCTCCAGGAGATTCATCTCCATCTCTGGCGCAGCTTCGCGTCCTTCGACCAGCGATGTTCGTTGAGAACCTGGGCGTACCGTGTGGCTCACAACGTAGCCACCGGGCACGTGATTCGGCAGAGCCGGCTCAGGAACAGGCTGGTGAGCATCGAGGACGTCGAGGCTATGCCCGGCAGCGATCAGGTTGAACTCACCGCCAGTCAGACTGTAGCGCTCGAGCGTCTCTCGACGCTGATCCAGCGCCTGAAACCGCTCGATCGTCAGATCATCGTTTCCTATCTCGAAGGGATGGATGCCAGCTCGATCAGTGAGATCACTGGGTTATCGCCGGCGAACGTCGCGATGAAAGTTCACCGGATCAAGAACATCCTGAGACGCTGGTTCGAAGAAGGAGTGCTTCATGCCAAATGACTTCCCTATAAACGACTCGCGAAATATCTGGAAAAACCAAACCACGGAGGCATTCAAAATGTCAGCAGATCAACTACGCCGTGAGGCGGAACAGCGTCAGCAGAAATTCCGTTTTCAAGCTGTCTACGAGATAATCCTCTTTCTCATCTTTTTCATATATGCTGCGTGGAACGTCGCCAGGGTCCACGCGGTGGTTCCGCGCATGGGGTGGGGCCTGCTCAGTCTCTGGTGTATCTATTTTGCGTATCAGAGATCAAAACGGTTTTGGCGGGGACAGCCAGCGCCGGCGACGCTGAACACCACTCTCCAGTCTTACCGAAGTGAACTCGAGAAGCGGCGCGACTATGCCCGCCACGTCTGGCGCAAGGCGGGACTGACCTATTGTTTCTTGGGCATGGCGCTGGTTATCGCGCCAATACTCATCAAGTCGCTCGACGACCCGCGGCGACTTCTGCTGAAGTTTGGACCATTATTCGTGCTTCTCGCGGTATGGTGCGCAATATTCTTTCCCAAGATGAAGCGACAGCGGCAGAAGCTGCAACGGGAGATCGAGGAGTTGCTCGTGTTTGAGAGGGAGGGTCGATCGTGACTGTTACTGGCGGGAGACTATAGCAATCCCCTGCCTCGCGGTCGGCAGCGAAAATCCCGACTTCGCCGCGTCCCTGTGGAACATTTGCACGGTCTCCTGCGAGAACTCGTGCAGATCCTTGCCCACGAGTGGAAGTTTCTTAAGAATGTCAGTGGTCGCTGTGATCACATGGCAGCCAATCTCATCCGCCTGGAAAACATTGAGCAGTTCACGAGGACTCGCCCAGATCAACTCAGCGTTCACTTCATTCACCATGGACACAGCTTCGCGCATCAGCGGCACCGGATCGCGACCGGTGTCCGCGATGCGGCCCGCAAACACGGAAACGTATGCGGGCGTGTCACCCTGCAGTGCGCCACAAACGCTTCGCACCTGCTCCAGCGTGAGCAGCGCAGTCACATTCAGCTTGATTCCATCCAATGAAAGAGAGCGCACGAGATCGTAAGTAGGCGCGCCGCGCGTATTCATCACTGGAACCTTGACGAACACGTTCTTGCCCCAGGCGGCGATGTGTCGCGCCTGGTCTTCCATCTCCGCTTCGTCATCGGCGAACACTTCGAACGAGATCGGGCGGTCCTGAATGGTCGCCAGCAGATCTAGCGCGAACCCCTGATAGTCGGTAATGCCGATGGCGCGCATCAAGGTGGGATTCGTGGTGAAGCCCTTGATATACGGCTGGCGATAAAGCTCCAGCATGCTGGCCTTGTCGGCCCCGTCCGCGAAAATTTGCACGCGCAGGTCAGACACAGACTTCATGCGGGATGCGCTCCTTTTGGCGTGGAACGGATGATCCAGTCAGCCGCTTCGCGGAGAGAGCTAACGCGCAAATCGGGCTCACGGTCTGGAGGTCTCTCCGAATAGCCGTAATCGATAAGAATAGTCCTACATCCCGCATTATAACCCGCCTCAATGTCGCGCCAGCGGTCGCCAACCATGAAACTGGCCGCCAAATCGATGTTGTGTTTTCGCGCTGCCTCGAGCAGCATCCCCGGCATCGGCTTGCGGCAGTCACATTCGTCTTTATCCGTATGGCAACAAACCAGAATGTCGTCGAGGGGAAGAAGCGCACGCAAATTTTGATGCATCGCGTCCAGCGCCTCACGCGATTGCTTTCCGCGCCCGACGTCGGGCTGGTTGGTCACCACCAGCAACTCATAGCCGTGCGATTTCAGTTCATGCAACGCCTCGGGAACGTCAGGCAGCACTTCCAAATCTTGCGGTGTTGGCGGCGGAAACGGTTTGCCATCGCGCACAAAAGCCCGGTTGATTACGCCATCGCGGTCCAGGAAAACGGCACGGCGTTTTTCGGACACTGACATCGATTCCCATTTCGTCGCCTGCATCTTGACGGCGGGATGAGAAACCAGAAGATGCCAAATGACCGCCTGAAAAGCTTCCGTATGCGGAGTGGTATGCGCGGGATTTACGGTTGGAATCAGCACGCAAGCGTCGGCAACCGTGCCGGTGTAGCCGCCGTCGCGGCCCACGATGCCGATAATTTTTGCGCCGACCGACTTCGCATACTTCAGAGCGGCCACCAGATTCGGACTTACATTTTGTTCGACATTTCCGCCACCGACCGACAGAACCAGCAACAAATCGTCGGCCCGCAGCCGGCTGACCTGCAGCCAACTATCGAATATCGAACTCCACCCTTCATCATTGGCCCGCGCCGTAAGCTCAGACACATTATCGGTGGGCGCGTACGCCTCGATGCCCGCAATCTTTCGGAAGTCATTGACGGCATGCGAAGCATTGGCTGCACTTCCCCCCACCCCGAGAATAAAAAGTCGACCGCCCGCGGATCGAGTGCTGGCCAGAAGGCCCGCAGCTTTTTCAATGCTTGCGACATCCAGCCTCGCGATGATCTCAGTTGCTTCAGCGAGAAAATCCTGGGCGAAGTTTTTCCGATGATGGCTGCGGCGGCTCATTTCCGCGCGTCTCCTCGCTGGCTCAGAAAGTTCTTCATTTCCTGTAATCCCGCAGGTGAACCAATTTCGTAAAAGCGTTCGTGCACTTCCACGGCGGCAACTTCGCCGGCCTGCAATAGCTCCGCGTAAACATCGGCCAGATCTGTGGCGCGGGTCCTGGCAAAGGCTTCCGCACGAAACGCGCCTAGCCCGTAATCGATGTAGCGCATACGAGCGCTGCGATTCTTCTTGCTGTAGGCCAAAATACGTCCGTCCTCAAACTCCACGTTGCTGGCATCCCACTGTCCGTCATTGCGGTATACCGTCATCAGTCCCAACTTGCCGCGCCGTAAGAATTCCCGCTCCACTGCGGCATAGTCGCAGGCCAGGTAGGAATCGCCGTACATCACAAAAAAGTTTTCACCCAGTTTGGGGAGCGCGGTTCTGATCGCTCCTGCCGTTCCCCGTGGCATCGCACCATCGTAGGAATACGCGACGTTAACTCCGAGAGCGCTGCCATCGCCGATGGCTTGCTCAATCTGTTCGCCCAGATGGCCAACGCACAGTATGACATGTTGGATGCCTCTGTTTTGCAGCAGGCGCAACTGATGTACCACAAAGGGTTCGCCGTCGATCGGGATCAGCGACTTTGGGATTGTTTCCGTCAGGGGTCCCAGACGTGTCGCCAAACCGCCGGCAAGTATGGCCACAGGTAGCATGATTCTCAGGAATGCGCCAGGACGGAAGTCCCGCTAAAGTCGAACTGCAACCGAACCTCACGCAGACCCGCACCTCGCATAGCAGAACGAAGTCGAGTTTTATCCTCAGTGTAGAGCATTAGAAAGCCGCCGCCACCCGCGCCAATCAGCTTGCCGCCGAGAGCGCCATGAGCCCGCGCCAGTTCATACATTTCATCGATGAATCCGCTGCTCATTCCCGGAGAACGTTTCTTCTTGTGCTCCCAGTGAACGTGCATCAGTTCGGCAAACTTGCGCAGATCGCCGGCCAGCAGCGCATCCCGGCTTTCGTGACCCAGTTGCTTGGTAAGATGCAGATTGTCCAGCATCTCGCTGGCGTTGTCGCGGGTTCGCGTGTCCTGATCGCGCAAGACTTCTGCCGCCGAGCGCGATGCTCCGGTGAAGAACAGCAGTAAACTGTCCTCGAGATTCGCCAAAGTTTCCGAGGCAATCTTCAAAGGTTCCGCAACTACGCGGTCATCCGGCAGAAATTCGAAACAGGTGATGCCGCCAAATGCGGCGATGTACTGGTCCTGCTTGCCGACCGGTTCTTTCAGTAAATCAATTTCGATGTGACAGGCTTGCTCCGCCAATTCTTGAGGCGGCACAAAGTTTCGCTTCATGGTGTGCAACGCGCGCAGCAATGCCGTGGTGAAGCTCCCCGAGGATCCCAGCCCCGTCCCGGCCGGAATATCCGAGAGGCTGACGATCTCAAGGTAAGGCCCCATAATTCCGGTCAGCTTCAGTGCTTCACGGATGATGGGATGTTGAATTTCCTCCCACCGTTCTACGTCTTCCAGCTTGGAGTACTTCAAGATGATGCGCGGACGAAACGCCTCGTTGATCGTAATGTAAACGTAGCGATTGATTGCCGCCGACAACACGAATCCGCCATACTTTCGATAATACGATGGAAGGTCGGTGCCCCCTCCACCCAGCGAAATTCGCAACGGACTTCGTGTGATGATCAAACGAAATTTCCTCAGGGGTCGACCTATAGAGTATCTAAAACACCGCTTTAGACGTTGCGACGTCAGCGCTTACGAACTTGATCGTAGCCAAAACCGCCTGCTTGATGGTCAAGCGCGGCCGCCAACCCAGGGCGCGGATCCTGGAACAGTCAAGCAGGATGAACGGACTATCCCCCACCCAGCCGCGTTCGCCGCCGGAGTAAGTCAACTTCGGATTAAGCCCGAGATGCTCGCAAATCCAGCCGATGGAGTCGTTGACCTCGCAGTATTCGTCAGTCCCCAGATTAAAGATGTTTACTTTACCATCCGCCTTCTCTAGAGCGGTAAGAATAGCGTCGATGCAATCCTGCACGTACAAATACGATTTGCGCTGGTGGCCGTTGCCCAGCACATGAAGATGTTCGGGATGTGCGGCAAGCTGCTGGTAAAAATCAAACACATGCCCGTGCGAGTAGCGCTCTCCGAGGATCGACACGAATCGAAAGATATAAGCCTGCATTCCGAAACCTTCGCAATAGGCCTGGATCAGGCCCTCCGCAGCCAGTTTGGAGGCTCCGTACAGCGAAGTCTGAATGGGAAACGGACAGGTCTCGGGCGTGGGGAAAATATCGGGCTCGCCGTAGACCGAACCCGTCGATGAAAACACGATCCGTTTGCAACCTTGTTCGCGCATAGCCTCAAGTACGTTCCAGGTCGCAATCGTGTTCTGTTCCAGATCCTTTCGCGGATGCTCGATGCCGAAGCGTACATCCGCATTCGCGGCGAAGTGGACCACGAGTTCAGCACCCAGCATCGCTCGCGCCAAACTCTCCCGGTCCAGCAAGTCTGCCTCATGGAGAGTGAACTGAGGATGACTGATCGCACTTTCCAGGAATCGCCGCTGCCCCGTCGAAAAGTTGTCGAACCCTACCACGTTGTGCCCCGCCGAAAGTAGGCGATCTACAAGATTGCTGCCAATAAACCCAGCCGCACCTGTGACTAAAACGCGCAATAAAACCTCCACGTGAAATTCACAAGATAGATTCGCAGAACCGGAGAAAAACTACCGGCCATCCGACGATGTCTGCCGTAATGCGATTCGCGTCCCCTTTAGTTCGAATCGGCTATCGCGCCAAACATAGCGCAGATTCAAGTAACTGGCGAACCAGACCGCAAAGCCGAGCAAGTCCCGTAGGGGATAGAGCCAGGGGGCGCGCCGTATTTCCGGATCTCGAACCACCGTCCAGCCCACGAGCCACGCTTCGGCCAGGCGGTTCAGCACCGCCGCACCCAGCAGGAGAGTTGCCAAGCCCCAGTGACCGAGGAGCGCGCAAGATGTGAATCCAAGCAGGCCGTAAGGCATGGAGAAGATCAGCCCGCTGCCGAAGTGGCCCTTAGGACGCGAGTAGCGCGTGGTCTGCGCCCAACGCAGCTGGTTCTGCCACATGCGGCGGAACGATTTCTGATTCACCACATGATTGATGACGTGGCCGGAGAGAACGACGCGGTAGCCGGCCTTTGCGATCAGGTTGCCGACGGCAAAGTCGTAAGCGATGTAATCTTTCAATGCCGTGTAACCGCCGATGCTGGCCAGCGAATCCTTGCGGACCACGGTCGTCGGCCCTAATCCGAACTTCATGCCCTCGAGCAGATTCGCCACCAGCACTCCCGCCGTCATTTCCACCGACATGCCGATGGCCGTGAGGCCGGAGAAAAATCCCGCCGCATTCTTGCCGCGATATACGCACGTCACCATGCCTACTTGCGGATCAAGCAAGGGCGGCACAATCTCGCGCAGATAGCGCGGATCAACCTCCACGTCGCTGTCCGTCGTGACCAAAATTTCGTGCGCAGCCGCCTCTGCCATGCAATGAAAGTTATAGACCACCGGGTTCGGCCATGGCGTTCCGGTCACCACAATGCGGGTCCGGATGTGCGGATAGCGAGCGCAAACTTCGCGGACCACTGCGAGCGCGGCATCATCCGCTTCATCCGCGGCAAATAAAATCTCGTAATCGGGATAATCCTGCCGGAAGAAACTCTCGATATTCTCTTTGAGCTGCGCCTCCAAACCATGCACCGGCTTGAGCACGGAAACTGCGGGCAGGTGCGCGTCGTCAGGAATGGAGCGGAGTTGCCGCCGCGCGTCTCGGTGAAAGCGCAGCACCCCCACTGCTGCGAGGCCAAGAAATACGGCCGAAGACAAAGTGCCGATTACAGCCACGCCCAACGCGATATATAGAACCAGCCACATCAAATCAGTATTGCCCTCCTTTGGAAGATTGTCGGCGGCACAGCCCAACTGGGGGGCACGCAATCGCTCCCTGACGTCAAAATAGCAATCCTCACTATACATTTTCAGGCAGCGCTGAGGTAAGGCGGAGGCCCGCTATGCGCACTTAGGGCTCGCTCCAGCTTTGAGAAGATATTTTCGGCACGTCGGTTGCTCAATGAACTCCAACATTCCACGGAGCGCAACGTCGGGTGCTGCCGGCTCCGCGGACTTCTGACGAAGGAGCACAGCAATGCACATTCATCCCAACCAGATCAATCCCAACACGCAACTGGATGCTCTCTATGCTGCGGACAAGGCCGCTGCTAAACGGGAAATCGAGCGCACCCGGAGGAAACTACTCGAGTTTGCCTCTGAAATAGCTGGCGAGGCCGATGAAGAAGACTGCATCGTGCAACTGGGGGCACGCGAAGAAGGACGGAAGCAGCAAAATCAGAGCCGCGGCAGCCGGAAGAAACAAAAAGAACAGGTGGGTACGGTGGACGAGGACAACTCTCTCTCGGACTGGGCCTAACCGAGGTACGTTCCAAAATTAGTTCTCAGCCGCCGCCATGCTCTGTGGCGCGGTTACACAGAATTTCAACGTCGACCCCGCAAGCTGAAGCTATATGAATCGCAGTCAACATCTTTTCGCGAAGGGGCGGGCTCGAACTGGAGGGCAGAACACATCTCCAGTAATTCAAGACATGCTGAGAAACGGCCTGCGGCACCACCAGGCCGGACGTTTGAACGAGGCAGAGCGGATTTACCGTCAGATTCTGGCAATCGATATCCATCATGCCGACAGCCTGCATTTGCTCGGCATGGTCGCATATCAAGCCGCCGGTCATGAGATTGCCGTCGAGCTAATTTGCCGAGCAATTGCGATCAATCCGGCAGAAGCTGCCTATCATTCCAATCTGGGCACCGTCTTTCAGTCGCAAGGCAGGCTCGAGGAAGCTGCGGCATCTTACGAGCGCGCTGTGATTCTCCGACCGGACCTAGCCGAAGCGCATTACAACTTGGGGAACGTTCTCTATGAGCAGGACCGATGGGAGGATGCTGCGGCGTGCTACCAGCACGCGCTGGTTCTCCGTCCTGGTTTAGCCGAAGCGCACTATAACCTGGGGAACGCACTGCAGGCGCAGGACAAGTTTGTCGAAGCCGTGGCATGTTATGAGCGGGCGCTGGCGCTCCAGCCGGAGAAATATGAGGCGCGACATAATTTGGGGAACGCTCTCCAGGCGTTGGGCAAGCTGGAGGATGCAATGGCATGTTATGAGCAGGTATTGAATGTTCAGCCCGGTTACGCCAGGGCCCACTACAGCGCGGGCTGCCTCCTGCACGCCTTAGGCAATCTGGATGATGCGCTGGTGCAATACAGACTGGCTCGGGCCCTGCAGCCAGACCTTGCACAAGCCGGTTTCAGCGAGTCTCTGGCTCAATTGCTTCAAGGTGAGTTCGCCGCCGGCTGGCAGAACTTTGAATGGCGCTGGCAAACCAAAGATCACGACACACCGATGCGCGTCTATCCGCAACCGCTCTGGGCGGGCGAGAAGCTGGCATCGGGACGTCTGCTGATCTGGCGCGAGCAAGGCGTAGGTGACGAAATCATGTTCGCGGGACTTATCCCGGATGTGATCCGCACCGGTAACCGCTGCGTGCTGGATTGCGATGCCCGCCTCAAGCCTCTTTTCACCCGTTCTTTTCCCGGCATTGAGGTCGTCTCCGGCAATCTGGCTGGGCAAGCTCCGGAAAACGACCCGGAACTCGAGATTGCCGCACACCTGCCCAGCGGCAGTCTGCCCGGCCTGTTCCGGGCTTCCAACGCGGCTTTCGCCGCCACCACCTCGCACTACCTCGTTGCCGATCCAGTCGCAAGAGAGCGTTTTCGCTCCATGTACTCCAATGGCAGACGGTTGATCGGGCTGGCCTGGCACACCAACAACCGGAAGACGGGTCGCGACCGCTCCATCGACCTATCGTTGTTGGCTCCGCTGTTCGCGCGGCCCGATATCCAGTGGGTCAGCCTGCAATATGGGGATCACGACGTGTTGGAGAACCAGTTGGAGAAGCAGGCAGCAGTTGCCGGTTCACCCATTTTCATCGATCGCTCGGTCAATCAATTTCTGGATATCGACACATTTGCGGCGCAGATCGCGGCGATGGACATGGTGGTGACCATCGACAATTCCACAGCCCATCTGGCTGGCGCACTCGGCGTGCCAACTTGCGTGCTGCTGCCCTTCGCACCCGACTGGCGCTGGCTCCAGGCGCGTGAGGATAGCCCCTGGTATCCCACGCTGCGTCTCTTCCGCCAGCCGAAGCGCGGCGATTGGCAATCCGTCGTGCAAAGAGTACAGAGCGCCCTGTAAATTCGAACTGCAGCAATACCTTGACGCGGCGATTATTTCGAAAGTCCTGCCAGCGCTTCGCGGAACATCGCATCGAAAGAACCGCTCTTCCCACTCTTCACCGCGCTCGCCAGTGCCTTCTCGGCTGCAGCCCGCTGATAGCCCAGGTTCACCAGTGCAGACAAAACATCTTCTTCCGTCGCACTGATCACAGGAACGGTGGCGGCTGAGGTTCCGACCGTCTCCGGCAGTTTATCGCGCAATTCCAGCACCATGCGTTCGGCAGTCTTCCTGCCAATGCCGGGAATCTTCGTGAGTCGTGCCAGATCATTGCCGCGGATCGCGCCGGCCAATTCGTTCGCGGCCATTCCGCTCAGGATAGTGATGGCCAGCTTCGGCCCGATGCCACTGACCGTGATCAGCTTCTCGAACAGCTGCTTCTCGGCGGGGCGAAGAAATCCATAGAGCGCAATCAAATCCTCTCGCACGTGAGTGTAGATGTGCAGCGCAACCTCCGAGCCGCTGGCCGGCAGTTCAGAAAACGTAGGCACGCTGATGTTTACTTCGTAGCCGACCCCGGAGGTTTCCAACACAACTTGATTGGGATGTTTGAACAGCAACGTTCCGCGCAGATGGGCAATCATGTTGACGACATTGTAGCCGCAAGCCCTATTTCTATCGCATTTCAGCGGCAGCAAAAACGGCAGGGCCGACCCCCTGCCGTTTTCGTGATGGCGAATTTCTCAGCTTACTTTTTGTTAACAGCTTTTTTCAGCTCGGCCCCAGGGGAAAACTTCGCGACCTTGCGGGCGGCGATCTTGATGGTGGCGCCGGTTTGCGGATTGCGCCCGTTCCGCGCCTTTCTCTGTGATATCGAGAAAGTGCCGAACCCTATCAAAGCCACTCGATCCCCTTTGCGTAACGCACCAGTAATGCTGCTCACGGCAGTGTCAATCGCAGTTGTAGCCTGCGCTTTGCTGATCTCGCAAGCGCCAGCGATCTTATCGACTAGATCGGCCTTATTCATAGTTTCTCCTCGCAGGTCTCGTTCATACCCAGCACAATACCGGGAGGACAAACGCTTGTGTCTAGGTTGGGAAACCTGATGGAAAGTATTCTCCTCTCTCTACGGAGAATGTCAACTGTGAAAATCCGCGCCCGAAGCCTGTTTCGCACCCCCGGGTCCCGGATTGGGGCTGAGGGAGCGGGTTTTGGGCGGTAGGAAACCAGTGACCAATGACCGTGTCAGGCGAACGCTCCTGGTCCCGGCCCTCTCTACCCTCCCACGTGCGTTTTCTGCGCCACCGATCACTTTTTGCGGCGCTTTCCACCAGCTTGCCAGTCTTACGGGCCACCTTGTAATCCTGTCCGCGGCCTCGTTGTCGTCGCTGGGTCAGGCCAAAAGGACGGAACAAAGTCCCGTAGGGACGACATAGAGGATTTTGGGTGGCGCAGCGCTTCAGCGCTGCGATAAAAGACGCCTCCCGCAAATCAGCCGCGGAGCGGCGACCGAAAATAGCCCGGCACTTTTAGTGCCGGGTAAGCAAACGAAATAGAGAACCGGGCTTTAGCCCGAACCTTAGGCGACCTTGCAGGAAGCGACGGCTAAACTACGCGCGGCCGGAGCGGCGATGCTCACGTGCGAGATACTGCTGGTCGAGCGCTTGGCGGATGAGGGTTTTGATCACGGCCTGGCGGCTGATATTCAACTCCTTCGCGGCCCGGTCCAGTTCCTCTAACATGCCGGGCGCGAGATCGACGTTCAGGAACTGGATTGGGGCCATCATCCGGCCGGCGTTGGTGAAGAAGCGGGACACGTCTTTGCCCCGATCGGCAAGGCGGGCGATGGTCTCTGCGGGCGTCGGCTTGGTGCGCTTACGTGTTTTGTTGATAGAGGAGCGCCAGGGACCTATACGCCGACCGGCTGCGGTTTCCCCGCCAGCAACTGCCGCAACACATACTGCAGAATCCCGCCGTTAGAGTAGTACAGCGCTTCTTGCGGGGTGTCGATGCGGACGATTGCGTCGAACTCTATCGGCTTGTCTTTCCCACCTCCGCTGCTGCTTGCGCTTGACGCCGCACGAACTTTCAACTTCCGTCCGGCCGCAAAGTGCTCGATGATTTCGCGGATGCCGGCGATTTCGAAAACTTCTTCGCCGGTTAGTTTCAACGATTCGGCATTTTGTCCTGGCTCGAACTGCAGCGGCAGAATTCCCATGCCGACCAGGTTTGAGCGGTGGATGCGTTCGTAACTTTCGGCGATTACGGCGTGGACTCCGAGCAGGCGCGGGCCTTTCGCGGCCCAGTCGCGGGAGGAGCCGGAGCCGTATTCTTTTCCGGCAAGAATAATCAGGGGCGTGCGCTCGGATTGATATTTCTCGGAGGCGTCGAAGATCGACATTTCCTGATTGGTGGGGAGGTGGCGGGTGAAGCCGCCTTCGGTCGCGACCAGTTTGTTGCGCAGGCGGACGTTGGCGAAAGTTCCGCGGACCATGACTTCGTGATTGCCGCGGCGCGAGCCGTAGGAGTTGAAGTCGGCGGGCTTGACGCCGTGCTCCTGCAGATATTTTCCGGCGGGGCCGTCTTTTTTGATCGATCCGGCGGGAGAAATGTGATCGGTAGTGACGCTATCGCCGAGGACGGCGAGGACGCGGGCTTTCTTGATGTCTTCGACGGGTGAGGGCTGGATCTTCATGCCTTCGAAATACGGAGCGCGGCGGATGTAGGTGGAATCTTTTTCCCAGGCGTAGGTCTGGCCTTTGGGAACGGAGAGGCCGCGCCAGCGCTCGTCTCCGGCGAAAACTTCGGCGTAACTTTTCGAGAACATTTCGGCGGTGACGGAGTGCTCGACGGCTTCTTCGACTTCACGCTGCGTGGGCCAGATATCGGCGAGATAGACGGGCTGTCCGTCTTTGCCTTTGCCGAGGGAGTCTTTGCGGAGATCGGTGTCGATGCGTCCGGCGAGGGCGAAGGCGACGACCAGCGGCGGCGACATTAAATAGTTGGCGCGGACTTCGGAGTTGATGCGGCCTTCGAAGTTGCGATTGCCAGAAAGGACGCTGGCGACGACGAGATCTTTTTCGTCGATGGCTTTGGAAACTTCTTCGGGGAGCGGGCCGGAGTTACCTATGCAGGTGGTGCATCCGTAGCCGACGATGTGGAATTTTAGTTTTTCGAGATAGGGAGTGAGGCCGGCGTTTTCGAGATAGTCGCGGACAACTTTGGATCCGGGGGCGAGGGAAGTTTTGACCCAGGGTGGAATCGACAGGCCTTTTTCAACGGCTTTCTTGGCGATTAATCCGGCTCCGATCATGACGGAGGGGTTCGAAGTGTTGGTGCAGGAAGTGATGGCGGCGATGACTACGCTGCCGTGTTTTAGAGAATCTTTTACGCTGGCGGGAACGTGTTCGTGGATGTTGGGATCTTCGATGCCGATGGCGGCGGGGCTGCCGCCTTCCTGTTCCCACTGCGATTTTGCTTTTACGGCTGTAGGAGTTGGAGCGGTCTTTGCTGCTGCGGATTTTGGTTTGATCAACGTGGGCAGAGCTTTGTTGAAGGAGTCGCCGGCTTGGGAGAGGACGACGCGGTCTTGCGGGCGCTTGGGGCCGGCGATGCTGGGTTCGACGGTGGCGAGATCGAGGGAGAGAAGTTCGGAGTATTCCGCTTCCGGAGTTTTGTCGTCGTGGAAGAGGCCTTGCTCGCGGCAGTAGGCTTCGACGAGGGCGATTTGATCGGCGGTACGTCCGCTGAGCTTGAGATACTTCAGGCTTTCTTTGTCGACGGGGAAGATGCCGCAGGTGGCGCCGTATTCGGGCGACATGTTGGCGATGGTGGCGCGATCGGCGAGCGGGAGATCGCGCAGGCCGGGACCAAAGTACTCGACAAATTTTCCAACGACGCCGTGCTTTCGCAACATCTCAGTGATCGTCAGAACAAGATCCGTAGCGGTAGCTCCTTCGCGCAACCGCCCAGTGAGCTTTACGCCGACGACGAGGGGAATCAGCATGGAAACAGGCTGCCCGAGCATCGCCGCTTCGGCTTCAATGCCCCCAACCCCCCAGCCGAGAACGCCGAGGCCGTTGATCATTGTGGTGTGACTGTCTGTTCCTACGAGAGTGTCGGGATAGGCCACGCGGTGGCCGTTCGCGTCTTCTCTCGTTTTTTCCTGCACGAAGACTACGCGGGCCAGGTATTCGAGGTTGACTTGGTGGACTATGCCGGTGTCGGGAGGGACGATGGCGAGGTTGCGGAATCCGGTTTGGCCCCAGCGGAGGAAAGAGTAGCGCTCTTTGTTGCGCTGGAATTCGAGCAGGGCGTTCATGTCGAAGGCGGAGGTGGTGCCGAATTCGTCGACCTGGACGGAGTGGTCGATGACGAGTTCGACGGGTTGCAGAGGATTGATGAGGGCGGGATCTCCGCCGAGTTGCTGCATGGCGTCGCGCATGGCGGCGAGGTCGACGACGCAGGGGACGCCGGTGAAATCCTGGAGGAGAACGCGGCTGGGGGTGAAGGCGATTTCTTTATCGGGCTTGGAGTTTTTATTCCACGCCGCCATGGAGCGGATGTCTTCTTTTTTTACATTGCGGCCATCTTCGGTGCGGAGGAGATTTTCGAGGAGAATGCGCAGGGAGTACGGGAGATGTTTGGTGGAGATGCCTTGCTGGTCGAGGGCGGCGAGGCGGTAGATTTCGTATTCTTTGTTGCCGACTTTGAGGGGAGAGCGGGAGTTGAAACTGTTAAGAGACATATGATGGCCTTCCTGAAGAAAGATGAACCGAGAATTGCCAGCATCGGTTGAGCGGAGGATGGGATTTGATCTCCGGCCGAGGGATGCACAGCGGGGCTCGGGCTGAAAACCGGAACTAATCAGTTTAGCTGTTTCGGGGCGGAATGCGTAGGGGAGAATTGGTGAAATCCGGCGCGGCGTGACCTTTAGAGCGGAGGCGGAAGTGTTCTGAGGGTTGGCTTATTTCTGTTTACAAACGAAGTCTTTGGCCATCTCTCCGAAGTTGCCCTCCGAGAACTGGCCGAACTGATCGTCACGGCGGGTCTTTTTGCTGACGACAAGTTTGCCGCTGTGGTCGGCGGAGTAAAACCACTCGGAGTTGGGCGTGGCGCTGCCGCTGATGCAGTTGAAGCGAACCCGGGCGCGCAATTCGACGAACGGGCCTCCCTGGGGAAGTCTGGTGGGTTCTTTGTACTCGATGCGGATCCAGGCGCTGCGCAGACCGTTTTTCTGAGGAGAGATTGAACTGACCAAAACCTGATCGCCGCCGGCAGTGGCGCCAATCTCGCGCCAATCGCCAGCGGCTGACGCTACGACGCCCACGAACAGCACGGGAGCCAGCACCACGGCAACGGTGATCCAGAGACCCCTCTTAAAGGATGACAGACGAAAGGGCATAAGCACGCCGCAGACACTTTGGGCTAAAAAGCGGTTTCTGTCAACTTTGGGGGGCGGTACTCGTGGCCGCCCTCATCGCGAGGTGTCCTTTGCCTTTCGCCGCCGCCGCTCGCTCTCCTTTATCATTTCTTTTATATCCGCGGCGGGACGTATCTCGATTGTTCCACAGTTCAACTTCACTCCCGGACATTGGGAAATGAGTTGAATTGCGTGATTCAGATCTCGCGCCTCAAGCACCTGAATTCCACCCAATTGCTCCTTCGTTTCCGCGTACGGACCGTCTGTCACGGCAACCTTTCCGTTCTTCCAACCCACGGTCACCGCTGTGTTGGCGGGCTGAAGAGCTTCCTCAGCGACCAGATGTCCGTTCTTCCGCAGTTCGTCGTTGTAGCTGAAACACTCGTCCAGCACGGTGTTGCGCTCGCTCTCAAACATGTTTTCGAACTTGCCGGGCTCGAGGTATCCCAAGCAGATGTATTTCATCCATTCCTCCTTGTTTCCTGTGACTCCTTGTTTGCCGTGACTCAGAGCCGTAGCTCATCGTTTGTTGTCAGATATCTGTTATCAGATAGTCGTTCGGGAGACCGGAAATCGACAGCTACTCTTTTTTTCTTAGCCTCGTCGGAGGAATCTGGGTCGCTGAT
The DNA here is from genome assembly GCA_963818865.1 of uncultured Acidobacteriaceae bacterium. Taxonomy (GTDB): domain Bacteria; phylum Acidobacteriota; class Terriglobia; order Terriglobales; family Acidobacteriaceae; genus Sulfotelmatobacter. The sequence continues at coordinate 824,988 of CAWFTQ010000003.1, read as the reverse complement.
GCGTTCGAATGGCGGCCGGAAGTTGGGATCGAGGGGTGCCTGTCCCTTCGCCTCCGCTCAGGGCAGGCCCTTCGCCGAGAACGCGAAGGACGGGGCACCGCCTGTGTCGGTGATGCCCGCGAGATCAAAACTCGGGAATCCCACCCTTCAAAGAACAAGGGTAGGCCATCAGCCTCCTACCTTGCATCGGTCCACTGCGCCGATGCCACGAGCCATTTATTGTTCATGCGAATCCAGACGACAGTTTCATTGAGTTCGTCCGACCTATCGCCGTTCTTGCTCGTACTTGTGAAAGACCCCGTGAGAATGGCTGTATTTCCGAACTGACGGACTTCGGACTGTCCTACGGTGTAGACCGCCGTTTTTGGTTTTTCCTTGCCAGCACGTGGACCGTCTTTGTGCCAGATATCACCCGTCCCACTGGGGTTGATCAGTACCAGATTGGGGACTTCCATCTGGTCCATCGCCGCACCGTCACCTTTACTGAAAGCCGTATACCAGTCCTGAGTCAGGCGTTGTATCTCGACTGGGATGTTGCTTTCGTTGCTCTTTGCTTGCCCGAGCGAAAAGCTCACCGTCAGAGACAACGCGATCACGGTCAGAAAAACCAACCCGACCACAAGCGTCTTCGTCCTCATGGAAACCTCCGAATTGGAAATTGCTTTGGCTCACATCAGCGGACTATTCCCCGCTGCAAACATGCGTCATGGCGCGAAACACCGCCATAAATAAGGCAGTCGACAAAAGCAACGATAGCGACGCCGCAATCACGATCGGGCTTCGCAGTTGAAGTGGCACGGCTATGGAAAACACTTCCCCGACTGCGGACCGCCACACTCGCGCGGCTCCCGGCAGACCATTGTGTTGCCATTCGTCGCGGAGCAGATCAGAAAATGTGGTTACCATCTCGCTTTCGAACCGCTGGCGAAAATCGCTGGGATACGCGAACAACAGCATTTTGTAGAGGCCACAGCTCACCCGAACAGCGCTAGTCATACGATCACTCCGATGTTTTCGGCACTAGCTTCTGGTCACGTGCCAGGCGCACCACAGATTCCATGCGGCTGATATCGGCGGCGAGGACTGACTTTCCGGTGCGGGTCAGCTTGTAATATCGCCTCCGGCTTTCGTGGTCGGATTGACCGCCGGGGTTCTTGGTTTCTTCAATCAAATCCAAGTCCAATAGCCTCTGGATTGTCGTATAGAGCGTGCCAGGACCCATACGGAATTGGTGGCCAGAAATCCGCGAGACAGTCTGCATAATGGCGTAGCCGTGCTTCTCCCCCTCGGCCAAGGCGAAAAGAATAAACAAGACTGCGGGAGTCAGTGGGAGCAGGTGCTGCAGATCATCTGGAACGCGATTGGCAGTAGGCATATATCCGCTATTGATATATCAATAGCGGATATGTGTCAACACTTTTTTTACTGGCATTCACCGCGCGGATTTTTCTGTCACCGTTTCAAGTAACGAAGCGCAACACATCCTGATTTAAGACTCTTTGACTCGACAAGTTTTAGCCGCAATCTCTCCCGCAGGCTGACACCTTCCATCAACCGTCTCCCTTCTCCGGCGACGATTGGCTGAACGACAAAACGATATTCATCCACTAGACCAAGCTGTATAAGTTGTGAAGGAATATCCACACCGCCGACCAGAATATCTTTGCCTGGTTCTTGCTTCAATTTAAGGATTTCGTCGCGAAGGTTGGTACGAACAATTCTCGTATTTTTTCCTTCGACGCTATCCAATGATCGCGAGAAGACAAGATGTTTCTTGGAGTCAAATGCTTGAGCAAATTCTTTGTCCGCTTTTGTCGAAGAAGGGTCTTTTGCGACATCAGGCCAATAGGGAACCATCAATTGATAGGTTTTACGGCCATAGACGAGCAGGTCAACATCTCGCAGGAGGTGCGAATAATGTTCAAGTACTTCTTCATCAGGATTGAATTTGGTATGGTCGCAGCAGCCATCCAGGGTAATGTTGATTGCGAAGATTACATTTCTCATTTGATTGTCCTCTCTTATGTACTGGCGGTTGTTTACCAGAGCTTGTCCGCCCTTTGCACAGTTCGGCTTAGCGATCTTCGGTTCCGTCCGACCACCGTTGCACAGGAATCACGAACTGCGTCAGGTGCTCCACCACGGGGTCGCTCACAGCAACGACAGGGGAACCCGGCAGATTGGCTCCCCAAATTGCCGGGTCGGTGTCCGAAAAGAAAAACATGAGGTGGGAAGGCCAGTGGGGGACGGTGTCGCCGCCATATCCCTGCTTTGACATCATGTAGCACATGGCTCCGGATTCCATGGGCGGCAGTTCTTTTTTGGCGATGGCAGCGGTGATGGACTCGGTCATCTGAGCTGGCGTACGCCCCGCCAGTCCCCACTCGGTCTCTTTGGTCACGCGCACCAGGTAGGAACGCGCGGCTGCCGCATTCACGCACATCGGAACCCGCACTTTCGGATTCCAGAAGTCAGCATCAGCCGCGGACGTCCACCCACGTCCCACGATACACACGAAACCGTTCTTGCCTTTGACCGCGGTTTCGAAACCATGCCGTCCAAGAACCAGGACCTCTGCATCGCGTGCAATGGACTCCGGTGCCGCACTTCGCGCCAGGGCTATTTCCGCACCCTGATCCGTCATGAGGTATTGGTCGATCGGGGCCATGTTCGGATAAGCTGTCGCGGCATCCTGCGCCGTCGCCTGGTTCCCCGTACCGAGGTACGCCGTACTGAGCACAACAAGCAGTGCGAAGCTTTTGATTGCGATTGCGCCAACCTTCTTTTTCCGCATCGTTTTCCTCCCGAAAGTGGGCCAAGCCGGCCCATTGGATCGCTTCTTCTTTGGATTTCCTCAATGAGGCAATAATCACCCACCACTTCTTTGGCCTCAGAAAATGGTCCATCAGTGACCACCAGCGGCGTTGTTACTGCCGCCTAGTTGCGGCCGTTGGTCCTCCCAAGAACGGGCGCACCTCGACCGGCGCCCGACAGGCGACGGCAGCTTTACGTCCCCAGGCCAGCGCCTCGTTCAGGTCAGCGGCTTCCAGTATCCAAAAACCGCCGATGTGCTCCTTGGTCTCCAGGTACGGCCCGTCGGTGATGAGCACCTTACCATCGGGCTGCGCCCGCAGCGACTTCCCGTTGCGGGCCGGGGTGAGGCCGCCAGCGAAAATCCTGGCACCGGCAGCCATCATCTCAACGTTGAGCGCTCCGATATCGCGGTGCATGGCTTCGTCCTCTGCGGACGGGTCGTAGTCGTCGGGGTGGTGAATCGCAACCAAATATTGCGGCATATCTTCTCCTGTAAAGGTCTTGCAGCACAGCCTTGCGCGCCGGACCGTTCATCCTATAGTCGTCGCTAACGGAAAAAATCGACAGCCGAGGCGAACTATTTTTATTTGAATTCCTCGAGTCATCTTTTAATTCCTCGTCTAAAATGAGCCCTGTGTCGGAATTGGAGTCGTCAATGAACAGCGTACAAATCGAACAGAAGAGCTATGAGATGCCCCCGCGAGAGGGGATCAGCATCGCGCAATTTCTCACCGTCACCGACATCGAGCAATCGGCTCGCTACTACGAAAAGGTCTTCGGCGCTCGCATTCTGAGCCTGGGCGATGGCAACGCGCCTGCGTACCTTCAGCTGGCGAATATCTGGATGATTCTGAACGTTGGAGGCGGGCCGACCCCGGATAAGCCGACGGTAACGCTTAGCGTCCCCGACCCGAATCACATCAACAGCTTTATGAATTTCCGCGTTGCGGATATTCAAGCGTGCTACAAATTATGGAAAAGTCGAGGTGCCGAGTTCATCACGGAACCGATACCCAAATACGGCGAGATACGCTGCTACATCCGCGATCCTGACGGCTACATCATCGAAGTCGGACAGAGCACCGATCTCACGTACGGTTAGCGCTCTCGGCCCGGATGGCATTGCGCGGGGGCCCACTTCTCGCGTCCTTTGCGAGAAGTGGGGCACACGGCGCGGAGAGCTTTTTTACTACTGGCGCATCTCAGCGGCGACGTCGTCGCCGAACTTCTCTTCGATATACTTTTGGGTCTCGGGATCGAAGTCGGTCATGTCAAACATCCGGCGAACTTCGACCATTTCGTTATCCTTTCCGGGGATGCGCGAGGCCCATTCCAGCGCCTCTTCGCGCGACTTCACCTGAATGATCCAGTAGCCGCCGACCACTTCCTTCGCTTCGGTAAACGGACCGTCGGTAACTTTCGATTTTCCGCCTTTGAAGGTGACACGCGCGCTCATCGTCGCGGGCGGGGTCAGCCCGTCGAGCGCGAGCAGCACGCCGGCTTTCCCTAATTCCTCGTTGTACTTGCCCATCGCCTCCATGCTTTTGAGGTCGGGCGCCCAGCCGGGCTTTGCGTTTTCGTAGACTTTCGGAAACATGATCATCATGAAGCGCATGGTGTTCTCCTTGTGTATTGAGTATTGAGTGTTGTGCGGACACGCTATCAGGGCCGCTACTTTATATAAGAGCCGCGGGTGCCCTGCCTTCACGATATAGTCGGACGGCCGGACCGGAATTCGACAAATCGTCCAAGAAATTTTTCTTCTTCCGCGCTTTGGCAGCAATTGGGGACAGTCCCAGGTTTCACCAGCCTTTATCTCTCGTGTGGAGCGTTCCCCGGCCTCCAATGGCTCTTGTCAACAATGCTCATCAAGCGAAAAGTATTGCCTTTGAGATCGAACTCGATCCGAGCGTTCTCCGCCAGCCCCAGCTTCAGGAGGACTTCGTTGCAGCGAGTTCTGTTTATACCCTGGATGAGGTAGGTGTGTACGAAAGGAGGGTTGGTGGGATTGGTCGAATTTATCGTACCCTGCCAGCAGACCCCGTTGAGATCGAGCACAATGGGCTCGCGGTCACCCTTTGGAAGTGCTGAACGGTCATTGAAGTAGAGCTCCAGCGCGGGCTGCTTTTTGTTGGGCTCCCTGTCGCGAACATATCCCTTAATGATCATCTGAGGGCCTCCTGAGCCTTCCGAATCGTACGATGATAAATCCACGGCTACCTGAAAGCGAGGGGCCCGTCCCCGGTTTTGCGCTGTACACTAGACCTGTAATGAATGAGGAAATTAGGCTCGACGATATCGTGATCTGGTATTCGGAGCATCTGAGGGACAAGCATCCGAAGAACCTCGCGCGTTTCGAAGCAGATCGAAAGAGGGACTACGAAGCAGCGGTTGCAGAAGCCATTACGTTCCATGTGCTCAGCTACCGGAACGTCCACCCGGAAGTTCACGAGGAGGCCGGTACTGGAGGCGCGGATTTCATCTGTTGGGCTTCGATGAATCCGTTCACCAAGCGCACTCCGCAAAATGAATTCGTAGTCGAAGCTACTGCGATAAGTCAGGCAGCCGTTACCCGGCGTTCCGGGATACCGACCGAAATAACGGGCCCGGGCGGCGGTGCCATCGGACTCCTAACGCGGAATTTCTGGCGTAAAGCCGGCAGCAAGACCGACCAGCTAAGGCGCCATCCGATGCCTCGTGTCCTTTCAATCGTTTCAAGTCACGTGGGCGCATCGGTCCTCATAAATTCTGCAACAGCTTTCTGGGCCTTCACCTCCGAAGAGTTCTTCAGGCATGAAATCGGCAAAGCTGAAGCCGACCCCAATCGCTACGCAGATCTTAAGAATTCAGTGTTCCTGGAGCTCACGGCAGATGGGAAGATTGTGCCACGTAGGAAAGAGATATCGGCGATTCTTTTGATTGCGGTCGATGGCGCTGCCAGCACCGTATTCGGCATGCTCCATCCGGAGCCTGAATATCCGTTCAACATTGATGTCCTACCGAATGTTCCCTTTCTTCACGTAGCCAATTGGCCTGCTTCAGACAATCGGCTCCGTTTCCTGTGGGCGGTTGCTCATCCATCTGGATTGAGCGTCGCGCATTATCAGCTCGCCCGGCAGTCCGTGCGCAACCGATCGTCGGCATGAAAACTGAAAACTAAAAACTGCGTAATCAGTTCGACAGACCCAGCAGCTTTTTAGCCTCAAACCAGTCTGTATCGGCGCCGCCATCTTTTGAACCTTTCTCGGCCCAAAGGCGATAGGCGACTTCAGCAATCTCTTCGTGGGATGGATTCCAAAGTTTGCCACCTCTGAAAAGAGGGGGCTGCGAAATTACAATATCGGCAATTTGGTTGATCATCATCCATGACGCGACCAGCTTTGACCTCAACCGAACCAGCTCGTGCATGCGCTCAAGGTCCTGCTTGAGATTCCTTGTGAATATCGGCTCGTGATGGGCGATTCGGTTTCGTAGCTTCCTAATCACCTCCAAATCTGCGTAGATAGATTTGCGTGTTGAGATCATGGCCTTTTTGGGATCGTGCTCTGGGAAAACACGCTTCAGATGGGGGTTCCACAGTCGCACGTCGTGTCGATGCGTAAACAGCTGCTGCCAAAATACAAAATTTAGTTCTGGAATGACCTTACCTGTGGACGGCTGCTGCGAGGCGACTTTGTTCAAATTTGCTCGCGGATTGTAAATATTCCGATGTTGAGGATCTGGCAAGCTGAGAATGAATACTGGATTCCAAGGCCAGCGAGTACCGTAGACCGCTTCCAGTGCGTCAGCTGCTGCGTTGCGCACTACAACTTCGCAAAAATGCAAAGGAATAAAGAGACCGGCAGAAACCTGCGCGTTCCACGCGTAGAGAGCTACCGCACGCGAATCACCGTCCCCCGTGATGGGGACTGCTGCTTCGTAAGTACCTATTCTTGCTGGAGATAGGCCATCTCTGATCGCATTGAGAATAGCTTTTGTATTTGACATTTATAAAGCAGAGCCTATAATAGTAAATGCGAGCCGCCGGGAAACGTGGGCGAAAGCCTCCACCTGGGGACGTGCGATATTGGCAAAAGCCCATTCAATCCGAATGGGCTTTTTGCTGTAATTTCATACGTATTATAAATAACATTATCAATATCCGCATCGGCTTCTCACGAGTCTTTTTTATTTCAACTGCCGAATCCGCTCTTGCAGGAATTGCCGCTCTGGTTCCTGTTGGGTCAGCGCCAGCGCTTTCTCATAAGATGCCCGAGCTTCAGCTGTCCGGCCGAGCCTGCGGTACATATCTGCACGGGCGGAATGCGCCAGGTAATAATTTGCCAATTCGCCTTGTTTTCCAGAAGAAGGTTCCAACACCGCGTCGATATGCGCCAGACCGGCCTCTGGACCATCGCGCATGGCAATGGCCACGGCACGATTCAGCTGTACAACTGGCGAAGGCTGAATTCGTACCAATTGGTCGTAAAGCGCAACAATCTGCCGCCAGTCGGTCCGAGCGACCGATTCCGCCTCCGCATGAACGGCTGCAATCGCAGCCTGCACTGTGTAAGAGCCGAAGCGGCGGGAGCTTTGCCCGGACCTCGGCTGGTACTTCAGGGCTTTCTCCAGCAATGCCACTCCCTCGGCGATCTGCTCCCTGTTCCAGAGTGAGCGGTCTTGATTCTCCAGCAAAATCAGCTCTCCGGTCGGAGAAGTTCTCGCGGCGCGACGGGATTCCTGCAGCAACATCAGGGCAAGCAGCCCCATTATTTCTGAACCCATGACTTCCGAACTCATGCCTTCCGGCTCTGGCCCAAGCTTGGCCAAATGATGTTCGGCCAAAGGAAGCCCGGTCAGATGAAGTTCGACCAGCAAGCGGCCGAGTCGAATCGCCTCGCCGGTTAGCTCGGCCCGCGTTACTTCCGCTCCCGCCGCGGCCGAGTAACCCTCGTTAAAGACGAGATAGATGACCTGAAGCACCGCGTCCAGCCGCTCCGGCAATTCCTGCGGCGTCGGCACTTCGTAGGGAATCCGTTCCTCTCGAATCTTTGCCTTGGCGCGCACAATGCGCTGCGCCAGCGTACGTGGAGTAGTGAGGAAGGCCTTTGCAATCTCCTCGGTGGTGAGCCCGCAAACCTCACGCAAGGTGAGCGCAACGCGGGCTTCCGGCGCTAACAATGGATGACAGCAGGTAAAAATCAGCCGCAGCCGGTCATCTTCAAGGAAGTCATCATCTTCACGGGTCCCTTCCGCCGAACTCCATTGCGCTTCGAGATATCGCACGAGCTCGTCTTGAGACGCATCAAATCGTGCCCGTCGACGCAAAGTATCGATAGCTTTGAACCGGGCCGTCGAAATCAGCCATGGCCGCGGGTTGCCGGGTACGCCACTGCTCGGCCACAGGCTCAGCGCAGCCGCAAAGGCTTCGTGCATCGCCTCCTCGGCAAGATCAAAATCACCGAGCAAGCGGATCAGAGTTGCCAGGATTCGTCCCGAATCCACGCGATAAAGGGAGTCGAGCAATTCGCGTATCTGCTCGCTCGAAGGCTCGGACATGACACGCTCGGACATGACGACGACTTTAGCAAACCAGCTACCCCGGATCAATTTGGCAAACGGCGGCGGGGAACGGGATGAAAATGGGTGTTGGTCTGGTATGGTTGTTGGCTGGCGGAGGTCAACTCGCATGGAACTTCTTCGGTACACAGGGATGGAGTCAGCGATTGGGCCATTATTTCTGGCGGCTTCGGAGCGAGGATTGGTCGCGCTGGAATTTGACGCCAGGCTGGCGGGACAGCAATCGATTCGGCCGAATCCACGCAATCTTCGGGAAGAAAATCGGAAAGAAAATAAGGGAGTCAAGTTCGAGCAATCTTCCCGCCTGATGCGGCCCTATGTTCGTGAGCTGGAGGAATATTTCGCGGGTAAGCGGCGGGAGTTCAGCTTTCCGCTCGATCTGCGGGGCACGGATTTCCAGTTGGCCTGCTGGCGGGCGCTGCTGGCGATTCCCTATGGCGAGACGCGCAGCTACGCGGCGATCGCGCGTGCGGTGGGCAAGCCGAAGGCGTTTCGCGCCGTGGGCATGGCGAACAATCGTAACCCGATCGCGATCGTGGTCCCGTGCCATCGCGTGATCGCGTCCGACGGCACGCTCTGCGGTTACGGCGGCGGGCTCGAGGTGAAGCGAAAACTGCTGGAGCTGGAAGGTGCGCTGACGGGAGTGTTGGCGGCGTAGGATTTCAGGTTCGGTGGAGAATCAAAAAGGCCTCACTTCTCGCAAACGCGAGAAACTGGGACTCCGCACGTCTTCACCGCAATATGTCTTGACCACAAGGCTTTGAACACTCAGAACAAATCATCCGCGCTGCGCAAGGCGGGGCTGTTCTATCTCGTCTTCGTGATGTTTTCCTACACCACGGGCGGTCCCTTTGGGCTGGAAGACATGGTCACGACTTCCGGGCCGGGGATGACGCTGATCTATCTGCTGGTGCTGCCGTTTTTCTGGTGCATTCCGGTATCGCTGGTGTCGGCGGAATTGACTACCGCAATGCCGGTGGAGGGCGGCTTTTACCGCTGGACGCGCGCGGCCTTTGGCGACTTCTGGGGATTTCTCGCGGGATGGTGGAACTGGTCGGCATCGTTCTTATTGGGCGGAGCTTATGCGGTTCTCTTTACCGACTACTTGTTTCCCGGGATTGCGGGATGGAAGCACTACGTTGTTTCCGTGGCGCTGATTGCCGTGATTACCTGGATCAACGTGCGCGGCATTCAGATGGTGGGGCAGGTGGCGACGGCGCTGGAGATTTTTATCTTCGTGCCGGTGATGACGATGATTGTGATGGGGTTTATGAAATGGCATCACAATCCGTTTGTGCCGCTGATTCCGCCGCACCAGGCCACGTTCAAAATCTTTGGTGTGGGATTGGCGCTGGGGCTGTGGTTGTATTCGGGGTATGAACAACTTTCGACCGTAGCGGAGGAAGTGGAGAATCCGCAACGGGCTTACCCGCGGGCGCTGGCGCTGGTGGTGCCGCTCTCGATTGCGGCGTATTTCCTGCCCACGCTTGCGGGGCTGGCTTCGGCGGGGAACTGGGAGCAGTGGCATACCGGATTTTTTTCGGACGCGGCGAGAATCATCGGTGGATCATTATTTGGACGGCCTTGGCTGGGCACGTGGATGACGCTGGCGGCGATGGTGGGGAACGTGGCGCTGCTGAACAGCACGGTGCTGACGACGACGCGCATGCCTTTTGCCATGGCGGAGGACGGGTACCTTCCCGCGGCGCTGACGCGCAGGCATTCGCGGTATGGAACGCCGTGGCTGGCGATAGTCGTCTCGGCGATTATTTATGCGCTGCTGGCGTGGCAGAGCCTGGGGCAGCTGATCTCGGTGTATATCTGGTTGCGCTCGGCGACGACGGTGCTGACGGTGCTTTCGGCGTGGAAGCTGCGGCGCACGCGTCCGGAGATGCCGCGCGTGTTTGTGATTCCGGGGGGGCGAATGGGGTTGGTGTATGTGGTGGCTGCGCCGGTGGTGATGGCGTTGGTGGCTCTGCTCGGGAGCGACCGGTTTGCTTTGATTGGGGGTGCGATTGCGATGGCGCTGGGGCCGATGGTGTATGGGGTTATTCGCCTCAGTTCCCATCCGATATAATTGTGGTGTGCGCGTTCTCGTGTATCTGGAGAGGGCTATGCAGGCGTCACTGGAGCAGTTGCGGAGGCATTCCCGGTGGCGCGCACTTAAACGTCTGCGACAGTTAAGCCGTCCTTTCCCTCCCGGTTTCAAATTCGATCGGGAAGAAATCCATGATCGGTTCACGAGATCGCATACTGACTGCTAGCTTCTTCAGCTCACCCAATCCAGAAACTTGTACCACATCCCCGCGAGCGGCAGGAACCACGGCTTGCCGTTGTACAGGCCGAGTGGCGCGCCGGGGAATCGGATGCCTACGAACGGATTCTCTGGCTTATCCCCCGACATTAGCTCCGCGATCTTTTGCCCTTGATAGGTGGCCATGGCGACGCCGTGGCCGGCGTAGCCGAGGGCGTAGTACATGCCATCGAGCTGGCCGGCGTGGGGCATGATGTCAAAGGCGAAGTCGAGCGTGCCGCCCCAGACGTATTCGACTTTCTTGTCGCGGAGTTGAGGATAGACGTCGATCATGCCGCGGCGCAGGATTTCGGCGCTGCGGCGGATGGTCTGATCGTTTTCGGGGAAGAAGGCGGCGCGTCCGCCGAACAACATGCGGCGGTCGGGGGTAAGGCGGTAGTAATAAAGATAATTTTTCGAGTCGTAGATCATGCGGTTGCGCGGGCTGAGTTGGTGCGCCAGTTTTTCTGGCAGGACCTCGGTGGTGATGATGAAGGAGCCGATCGGGATGATTTTCTTTTGCAGCGCGGGAGTCGCTTGGCTAGTGTAGCCGCTGGTCGCGACGAAGACATCACGCGCCCACAGCGTGCCGCGCGAGGTTGTGATCTTCCATCCCGATTCGCCCTGGCTCGATTCGCGTTGTAAGCCTTCGACGCGAGTGTGCTCGAGGATTTCCGCGCCAGCGTTCATCGCGGCGCGGGCGAGGCCGGCGACATAGCGCGCGGGATTTGCTCCGGCGCTGACTTCATCGACCAAGCCGCCGTAATAAATGGGCGATCCGATTTCGGAATTCAGCTCATGTTTCTGCACGACGCGCAGCTGGTGATTGAACTCGCGGGCGATCACTTCGGCTTGGCGGGCGTAATCGTCGAAATGACTCTGCTTGCAGGCTACTTCAAGATGACCGCAGCGGGAGAAGCCGCAGTCGATGGCTTCGTCACGGATAATCTGCTCGACGCAATCGATGGTTGCGAGCGATGCGGCGTACATGCGGCGGGTGAGTTCGCGTCCGTACATCGAAATGAGTTTGTTCACGGCCAGCTTCATGCCGGTGAGCACCATGCCGCCGTTGCGCGAACTGGCGCCCCAGCCGATGGTTTCGGATTCAAACACGGCGACTTTCGCGCCACGCTTCGCCAGGGTGCGGGCGGCGGAAAGGCCGGTGAAACCGGCGCCGATTACGGCGACATCCACGCGCTGTGGTAAAGAGCGGGAGGCGTCTGGAGTGGGCATCTCGGCGGCGATGAGCCAGTAGTTTTGTTCGCGTGGGGTCATGATTGCATCGGGCCTGGCGCGGCGCATGCTGCTGTCACGCTGCAGTTATCGGGACCGAGCATTCTAAATCACGCTGGCTTCCGGCGCGGAGCGGAAGGTCCAGCGGCGGTGACTTGGGGACATGTACTTGGGAAGAATCCTGCCCTGAGTGTCGTCCACCTCGGTAACTTGCCGTGGTTACCGGGGCTGCCTAGTCTGGAATAGTATGCCCTTGCGCTGCCTCTTATTCTCGTCGAATGAGGAGATGGTCCGGCCGATCTGGCAGGTGCTGACCGATCTCGGAATCGAGGGGGAGTACTGCCACAGCGCGGTGGATGCGGTGGAAAAGGTTACGACCCAACTGTTTCAGATAGTCATCACCGACTGGGAGGACCAGCCGGAGGCGACGTTCCTGCTAAAGACGGCGCGGGATTTGAAGGCGGCGCAGCGTCCGCTGACGCTGGCGATCGTGAGCGACGATAGCAAGCTGCCGGAGGCTTTGCAGGCGGGAGCGAATTCCGTTTTGGTAAGGCCGATTCGGCCGGAACAGGTGCGGGACACGATGAGTACGGCATGCGAATTGCTTCGGGCGAAGCAGTCGCCGCCGCGGCCGGCAGAGAGTGCAGGTCAACCGGCAGTGAAGGAAGCGGCTGCTATGGCTGCCGCTGCCGCGGCGGGCGCGGCATCGGTTTCAGGGCAGGCTCCGGCATCGGCTCCCGCTCCCGTTTTCGCTCCCGTTACTCCAGAGCCGGAGAAAACCTTTCGGGCGGGCGAATTCCTGCAGTCGCCAAGCACGGCGCCTGGGGCGCAATTCGTGACGGAGTGTGAAATTCAGAAATCGATAACAGAGGCGTCCGCGCCGGAAGTGGATGCGCTTACTGAACTCGAGCCGATGGCGGCTTCGGTGGAGAGTGCGCCAGCAGAGCCCGCTAATCCCCGGAAAGCGCTGGATGGCTGGGCATCGCTGCAGGCCCGGTTGACGAGGCCGAGTGTGCCCGCTGCGAATGGACCCTCGCCGGCGGAGGCTCCGAGACAGAACGAGTTCCTGGGCCTTGGAGAAATGGCGGGGTTCGGATTGCAAGGAGCGCCGTCAAGTGAAAGTGGTGAGGCGCCGAAAAAAGAGTCGCGACGGGAAGCGGAATCGGAGGCCGCGCTTTTCTCCTACATAGAGGGAGAAGCGAAGGAAGACGCCGATTCTGCAGTGAGGCCGGGGCCGCGGCGAAGCAAGGCTATCCTGGTGAGCGCGTTGGCTGTAGCCTGTGTGGTGCTGGCGGCGATGCCCCGAACGCGCCGAAGTTTACTCACCATCTACCGGAACAGCACGCATGCGGGAAGGAATTGGCTGAACCCACCGCCGGTACCGGTGCCAGCGGCGGTCACGCAGCATGAAACTTTCGAACAGGATAGTAACGAGTACAAGCTTCCGGTAGCGGCGAATATTCCGGATGCAACGACGGATGCGTCGCAGATTCGCGTACTGCCGGTGGTGGACCCTACTGCAAAACCAAGCAAGGGAGCGGACGCGGTCAGCGGACAAGACGTTACAGGCGAGAGCGCTTCGACCGTCCAAGGCCAGAATGCGGGCCAGAATGCGCCGGTCGAGAACGAACAGACGCAGGGTGTGGAAAGCCAGGTCAAGGAACCGAATGCATCGAGCCCGGGGGATGTGGCGATGGCCGCGCCGGGCGGGGCGCCCACTGTAGTTCAGGCACAAGAGAATGCGCCAGTGGTACAGCAGGCGGCTCCACAGCCGCCGCCGCGTCCGATCGCTATTCCGGTGCAAAACTCGCCGCAGCATGTGGTTCCGGCGGGGACTGACGCCGCTATCCCGTCGAGCCTAAGGTCGCAGACAGCTTCCTCGACTCCGGAGGCTAGCGGCGCGATGCCGGTCGAGGCCGCGATGTCATCGATTGAGCCGGTAAATTTGCCGGAGCCTGCGGCGTGGGGGCTGCTGACGCAGCCGGTTGATCCGGTATATCCCGACGCGGCAAAAGCCAGCGGGCAGCGAGGTAGCGTGGTGTTGCAGGTGCTGATCGGGCGCGACGGCGCGGTGCAGGACGCGAAGTTTCTGCAGGGATCGCTGGTATTTGCCCGGGCGGCGATCGACGCCGTGAAACAGTGGAGATTCAAGCCTTATACATTAAATGGCCGAACGGTTTCGGTGAAGAGCTTGATAACGCTGAATTTCAAGCCTCCGGCGTAGGTAAATCCTGGTAAACGAAGCTCAGCCTGAAACGTCTAATTCTCGTGTGCCATGGCGAATTTGTGGAAGGTTACCGGCGAGGCGCGAATCGGTGCAGCCGGCAGGCGAAAACGAGCATCTACCAGATATAATGGTTGCAAGGTCCTCAGGAAGTAACTCTTTTTCCGGAAACGAAAAATATCGATGTCCATGAAAACTAAAGCTGCGATTCTGGTTTCGTCTTTTGCCGTGTTGCTGTTTGTGGTGGTGGGTTCGCTGGGGGGGGTGCATGCCTCCTCGGGCGACGGCTCCTACCGGCAGATGCAGGTCTATAGCGAAGTTCTGTCACGGGTACAGAGTGAGTACGTGGAAGATCCGAACATTCCCAAGGTGACTGACGGCGCCCTGCATGGCTTAGTGGAGTCGCTGGACGCAAACTCCAGTTACCTGACGCCCGCGGCCTACAAGGCATTCAAGGCGCACAAGTCGGCGGCCAAGGGAGAGATTGGGGCGACGGTATCCAAGCGCTTTGGATATGCGGACGTGGTTTCTGTGCTGCCGGGATCGCCAGCGGAGAAAGCTGGGATTGAAGCGACGGACATCTTTGAATCGATTGAAGGCGAGAGCACGCGGGACATGTCGCTGCCGGAGATTCGTGAGGCGCTGGCGGGCACTCCGGGATCGACGGTGAATGTTTCTGTGGTGCGGGCGCGCAAAGCCGAGCCACAAAAGATGGTGATCACGCGCGACGTGGTGAGCATTCCTCCGGTTTCCGACAAGATGCTGGAGGATGACATCGGCTACATCAAAGTGGACGCTTTGACCAAGGGCAAAGCGCAGGAGATTGCGGCGAAGATCAAGTCGCTGGAAAAATCGGGCGCGAAGAAGCTGGTCCTGGATTTGCGGAATACGTCGGATGGGGAAGAAAGCGAGGGCGTTGCCACCGCCAATCTTTTCCTGAACCACGGCACCATCACTTATTTGCAGGGGCAGAAGTTTCCGCGAGAGGCGTTCAACGCCGATCCGGCGAAAGCAGTGACGGCGCTTCCTCTGGCTGTGCTGGTGAACAGGGGAACGGCCGGAGCGGCTGAGGTGGTGGCGGCGGCGATTCTGGAGAATGCCCGCGGCGACGTGGTGGGCGACAAAACGTTCGGTGACGGATCGGTGCAGAAGACGATTGATCTGCCGGACGGAGGCGCACTGATTCTCTCGGTGGCGAAATATTATTCGCCCAGCGGGAAGGCGATTCAGGAGACGGCGGTGACACCTAATGTTTTAGTGGCCGACGAAGCGGACAACGTGATCACCGACGATGAAGATGCCGAACCTTCGGCGCCGGAAGCAGAGGAAAAGCCGAAGAGTACGCAGGATGATCAATTGCACAAGGCCATCGAGGTGTTAAAGAGCCGGACGAGCTAGGCATTCTTTATAATTGACTGGAGATTCATCGCGCGCCTTGCGGCGCGCGATTTTCTTTTTTGCAGCTATTGAATGTTCTCGACTGCGTTTAACTCTTCCTCAACAACTGCCTTCGGCAGCCTGGCGAAGCCAGTGGTTTCGGCATAGTTTTGTCCTTCGTCCAACGCCCATCGCAGGAAGTCCTTTACCGCCTCTCGCTTGGCAGGGGATTGCATGTTTTCAAGAACGAGAATCCAGGTGAAGGTGGAGATGGGATAAGAATTTTCTCCACGGGGATTCGTAATGGAGGCGCGAAATTCCGAGGGCGCGACCTTCGCAGCCGCGGTTGCCGCCGCTGTGATGCTGGAAGCATCGGCGGCGATGAAGTTTCCAGCGGCGTTTTGCACTTGTCCGCAGGGCAGACGGTTCTGCAGCGCATAGACGAGTTCAACATAGCCGATAGAGTACGGGGTCTCCTTGACCGTTCTGGCGAGATTACCATTCCCATCCGCCCACTTGCCGACCGGCCACTCGATCGACGTGCCACGGCCGATCCTGGTCCTCCATTCGACGCTCACCTTGCTCAGGTAATCGGACCAAATAAAAGTGGCGCCACGTCCCTCGGTGCTATGAATGACTGCAATGTTGGTTGATGGCAGGTCCACACCTGGGTTCGAAACAGAGATCGCAGGATCGTTCCATCGGGTAATGGTTCCCAGGTAGATCCCGGCAAGAGCCTGCGCCGAAAATCTGAGCGTTTTGACGGCGCCTGGCAGGTTATAAATCGGCACAATCGCCCCGAGGACCGTGGCTATCTGCAATACATTTCCTTTTGCGCGACGCTTCGCGGTCATCTTCGCGGTCAGGGGAGCGTCGGTGGAACCGAAATCTGCTGCGCCGGAAGTCACCATTTCGATGCCCGCCTCCGAGCCGGAGGGAATATAAATGATGTTGACATCCGGGCGGTGGATCCTCTCGAAGACTTGAAACCACTTTGAATACAGCGCTAAGGGCGATGTCGTTCCGACGCCAATCAAGCGGACTTTTTCCGAATCCTGGGCAGGCGCAATCTGAACCAGCGCCAGCATTAACATCGGAGTCCAAAGTCGCCTAAAACGCACGCCTTCTACCTTTCGACGGCTGAATGGGATAAGCCCGACCAATAGTCTTTATCGGCCAATCAAGGAAATTCCTTTAAAAATGGAAGCCTGCGACGACGAGGATTGGACGACGAGGATTGACTGTATGCGGGAGGACAACCGGCCTACGAACTGTATATCGCTTCGGTGCCTGATGCCCTGCTATTCTGAAGCCATCTCGCCATGAAGTCGCTCTATGAAGATCTTCCGCCGGTGGAAATTGCCGGACGGAAGTTTGTGGGCCGGGTGTTGTTCGGCCTGCTGGTGCTGGTTTCCGCCCTGGTGGGAGCGACCGCCGGACTGTTGCTGGTCTATACCACAGACTTGCCGCAGGTGGAGGCTCTGGAAGCGTACCGGCCGAGTTCGATTACGGAGTTGTACGACGACCACGAGCGGGTGATTGGGTCGTTTGCCCTGCAGCGCAGGGTGGTGGCTGGATATGACGATTTCGCGCCGGTCTTGCGGGATGCGTTGGTATCGATCGAGGACAAAGATTTTTACCGGCACTCGGGAATAAATTTCTGGCGCATTGTGGGAGCGGCATACCGCGATATTGAGTCCGGTGGCAAGGTGCAGGGCGCATCGACGTTGACCATGCAACTGGCGCGCAATCTTTTTCTTTCCCCCGACCGCTCCTTTCATCGCAAGGTGCAGGAGGCGATGCTGGCGATTCAAATCGAGCGGCGCTTCACCAAGCCGCAGATCTTCACGCTATACGCCAATCAGATTTTCCTGGGGCATGGAGTGTACGGGTTCGAGGCGGCATCGGAATACTACTTCAGCAAGCCGGCGCGAAAACTTTCGCTGGCGGAAGCGGCGCTGCTTGCCGGTCTGCCCAAGGGTCCGGGGATTTATTCGCCGATCAACCATCCGGAGCGCGCGATGAAGCGCCGCAATCTTGTAATCGATGCCTTGCTGGAAGATGGAAAAATTACGGCGGCGCAAGCGGCGGACGCGCGGTCCGCGCCCGTGGCTTTGCATCTGCAACACGATCCCAACTCGCTGGCGCCTTATTTTGTCGAGGAGATACGGCGGTATTTGGAAAACAAGTACGGGGCCGACCAGGTGCATGAAGGTGGATTGAAGGTGTACACCTCGCTGGATGTCGATTTGCAAAAGTCGGCGAACCATGCCGTTTTAGATGGTCTGGCGGCCTACGAGCGGCGACATGGTTGGAAAGGACACCTGGAAAACGTGGTGGCCGAAGGGATGGCGATTGATAAGTACCAGCATCCCGATTGGGATGACGAACCGGAGGTGAATGGATACGTTCACGCGCTGGTGACTTCATCGGGAATTGGAATCGCGACCTTGAAGTTCGGGCGTTATTCGGCTGCGATATCGCAAGCGGACGTGGCTTGGACACAGGGCAAGGTTCAGGATCTGCTGCGGACGGGAGACATCTGCTATGTGAGGATACTGTCGCTGAACACGAATGGCGCGGCCCGGGTGAGCCTGGAAGAGGATTCCGGCGCGCAGGGAGCACTGGTGGCGATTGACAACACGACCGGCGGGATCAAGGCAATGGTGGGCGGCCGGGACTTCAGCGAGTCGAAATTCGATCGTGCGACTCAGGCGTTGCGGCAAGTGGGATCGTCTTTCAAACCCTACGTGTACACCACGGTGATCGACAAAGGCGGGAGCCCGGACGACACGATTCTGGATGAGCCGGTTACTTTCGAGACGGGCTCCGGGCCTTACTCTCCGCATAATTATGACGAAAAATTCGAAGGGATCATTACCTTGCGCCGCGCGCTGGCGCAGTCACGAAATATTCCGGCGCTGAAACTGGCCAGCAAAGTCGGGATCAAGAGCGTGATTGAAACGGCGGAGCGCTTTGGGATCACAGCCAAGCTGCCGCCATACTTGCCGGTGGCGCTGGGCTCGGCGGAGATCACGCTGATGGAGCAGACCTCGGCGTACAGCGTGTTTCCGAACGATGGTGTGCGGGTCACGCCGCGTTACATCACCAAGGTGACGGATTATGAAGGGCGAGTGCTGGAGGAGGATTATCCGGAGGTGAAGGACGTGATCAGCGCACGCACGGCGCGAATCATGACCGCGATGTTGCGGGAGGTGGTGTTGCATGGGACGGGAGTGGCGGCAGCAAAGCTGCCTTTTCCGGCGGCCGGAAAAACGGGCACGACCAACGATTTCACGGATGCGTGGTTCGTGGGATTCTCGCCCGCAATGACCTGTGGCGTGTGGATAGGATTCGACGAAAAGAAGACGCTGGGCGCCAAAGAAACCGGAGCGCGTGCCGCGCTGCCGATCTGGATGAACTTTATGAATGCCGCGATGGCGGGAAAAGATCCGGGGCAGTTTCAACCACCGCCGGAGACATTCGGAGGGGTGGCGCAGAAAGTCGACACGCCGGATAATCTTCCGGGCGCGGATGAGACGCACTGATTTCGACTGGTTATGAAATCTTTCTTTCGCTTTGCGATACTGGCGCTGACTCTGGTAGTTGTGGCGCTGGTCTCGGCATTGACGGCGATGCGATTTGCGATTCACGGGCAGGAAGTACAAGTGCCTGCAATCGTTGGACTCACGCCGGTGGATGCGGCGCGCTCCGTCGCCGGCCTGGGATTACAGATCGAAGTGGAGCGGCAGTATTACAGCCCGCAAGTTCCCGAGGGACGCATCATGACGCAGCTGCCGCTGCCCGGGACGAAAGTACGCCGGGGATGGCAACTGCGCGTGGCTCAGAGCCTGGGACCGCAACGCGTGGCAATTCCGGATGTCACCAACCAAAGTGAGCGCGCAGCGGAATGGAATATCCGGCGGCGCGGATTGGATTTGGCTTCGACGGCCGAGATGCAGTTGCCGGGAACGCCGGCCGACCAAGTGCTGGCGCAGAGTCCGCCGGCAAACGCGGAGCAGGTGGCAGCGCCGAAAACCAGCTTGCTGGTAACCGTCGCATCCGATCCTCCGGCTTATGTGATGCCGAGTTTCGCGGGTCAGCCGCTGGGCAGTGTGAGCCGCACTTTGCAGGATGCGGGCTTCAAACTGGGGAATGTCAGCATGGCTCCTGCGGCCGCGAGTGCAACTCCGCCGAATACGCCTTCCATCTCCATCATCCCGGCTCAGCCATCGCCGGCGAGCATCATCGTTACGCAGACACCGCCAGCTGGGCAGAAAGTGTTGGCCGGCGCCACGGTGAACTTTGAAGTGCGGTAAATGGAACGGATCTCTTCGCACTGTCGCCGGTGCGGGCAAAAGCCAAGGTCCCTCGCTTTGCTCGGGATGACACTTGGTACACGGGGATGACAGTTGTAGATGGCACTCTGCAACCGGTCTAAATTCTTTCCAGGATGGCGGCGAAGAAGCCGTCGCAGGGGTGCAGGCCGGGGAGCGTGCGCAAATAAGGTCCGCGAGTAAGGGCAGAAAAATCATTCCAGATCAGTTCGCCTTGTTGTTGAAGTTTCTCAAGCTCGTTGGCGCAGTCGATCACTCGGAACGCTGAGTCTCTCGCCAGCGCACTCTCAATCACATCTTCATTTTCCTCCCGTTCCAGAGAGCAAGTGGAATAGGTCAGGCGGCCTCCGGAATTTACTTGAGTCATAGCGGAACGGAGGATCGCGAGTTGGCGCGCCTGCAAATCAGAGAGATCATTGGGCGCGAGCCGCCATTTAATTTCCGGGTTACGGGAAAGAGTGCCGGTGCCCGAGCAGGGGACATCCGCGAGAACACGATCAAAGGTGGCGTCGAAGGGAAGATGGAGTGCATCGGCGGTGACCACGCGGACTGCACTTCTTTCGCTTTGATCTTGATGATGCAATAAGCGCGACAGCAGACGCGCGCGGTGCGGATGAAGATCGACAGCAGTAATGGGAGAGTTTGCATTGCGATCGGCGATGGCCAGAGTCTTTCCGCCTGGGGCTGCGCAACAGTCGAGAATATTCGCTCCGTGGCCGACGAGAGCTGCGACGAGTTGCGAGGCTTCGTCCTGAATTACACAGCGGCCGGATCGGAAAGCGGTGGTCTTGGTGATGTCCCCGTGCTGCACTCGCCGCGCGGAGGCGAGGAAAGCACCGGGAGCGAGTTCGATTCCTTCGGCGCGTAGCTGTTCTTCCGCATCGGGATGACGAAGGCGGATTGCGGTCACCGGCACTGATTGATTGTGACGGCAAATTTGAATCGTGGTTTCGAGTCCATAGGCCTGAATCCAGCGGTCAACGAGCCATTGGGGATGGGCAGAGCTGGCGGCAAGCTGGTCAGCGGAGGCAGCGGTGATGGTGGGTGGAGGAGCTTCGACGCCGGGCTGTACGCTGGCGGCAAGCTTACGCAGAACGGCATTGACGAAGGAGGCAGCGGAGCGTTTGCGGGCGCGCTTGACGAGTTCCACGCTTTCATTAATCGCTGCGCGCGCTGGAATGCGGCTGAGCCAGCGGAGTTGGTAAACCGCGAGGCGCAATGCGGTAAGGATTTCGGGATCGAGTTTGGAAGAGTGGTTGCAACGAGACTTCGGAGATTTGTGAATCCAGCAGCGATCGCCAGCGGAGAACGCCCATGACCAGTTCGGTTGTCAGGGACTGATCGACAGGCGTGAGCCGGTCGTATGTCCTCGAATGAAGCAGTTCGGAGGCATAAGAAGACTCGCGCTCGACGCGCAGCAGAATATCGAAAGCCGCAGCACGAGCGGGAGAAACTGCTGGTTGCGAGTTGCTGTTTTTGGTTGTCACTAAATCAAGTATGAAGGAGCGATTGCCAGAAAAATCGTGCTGTCCTAAAGGCCGAGCTTCTCGCCGGGCAGCGGGCGATAACCGCGAATAAAGTCAGCGGCGAAAGTCCGCTTTTTGCCCTCCAGCTGCAGTTCGATGATTTCGAGGACATGCCCTGGCCGCATCCCGCGAAAAGGCGATTGCCTTCAACTTTCAATTCCGACAAGGGCAGCGACCGCTCGACCGCGGCTGCCTGCCATATTTGCAGATTCTTGCCGCGGAACTTCGAGTATGCACCCGGCCACGGCTGGAAGCCTCGTAATCGGTTCAGAATTTCCGTAGCCGTATGAGAAAGATTAATGCGTCCATCTTCTTTCTTGAGAATGGGTGCGAGTGTGGCTTGAGCGTTGTCCTGTTTGCAGGGATGAATCGTTCCGGCTGGCAGACTCCGCAACGTGGTGACGGTGAGGTCCGCTCCGACCGCTGCCAACTTCGGCGCGAGCGTCTCCGCGGTGTCGTTGGGAGCGATGGGGATTTCCTGCTGCAGAAGAATGTCACCGGTGTCGAGGCCGGCATCAATCTGCATGGTGGTGACTCCGGTGGTCATTTCGCCTCGCGCAATCGCCCACTGAATGGGTGCGGCGCCGCGATATTTCGGCAAGAGCGAGGCGTGCAGATTGATGTTACCGAGAGGAGGAAGATCGAGCATCCATTGCGGAATGATGCGGCCATAACCGACCACAACGATTGCATCGGGTTTCAGAGCATCGAGTTGAGCGCGAAAGCCGGGGTTGTTTTTGATGGTTTCCGGCTGGACGATGGGCAATCCCAACTGCACAGCAGATTGTTTGACTGGCGAAGAAACCAGTTCAAGGCCGCGTCCCTTGGGCCGATCCGGTTGCGTCACCACAAGCTGGACGTGAAATCCGGCCTCGACAAGTTTGCCGAGCGTGGGCACGGCGAAGCGAGGCGTACCGCAAAAAACGAGATTGAGGGATTGAGGCATTGGGCGATTGAGCGATCGGGTGATTGGGCGATTGAACTGATTAGCAATCCAGTACGTCAATCGCCCAATCGCACAATCGCTCAATTACAAATTCTTCTACCATTCTCCGGCTTTGACTAGCTTGCAGATCTTGCGTTTGATTAAGTCGCGTTTCAGTGCGCTGATGTGGCTGATGTAGAGTTTGCCATTCAGATGGTCGGTTTCGTGCTGGAACGCGCGAGCCAACAAGTCGTCGGCAGTCTTCTCGAAAATCTTGCCAGTCAGATCCTGAGCGCGGATGGTAGCCACCTTAGCGCGGCTCACGTTCTCGCGAAAATCGGGAATACTGAGACAGCCTTCACTCTGCGCGTGGCGGCCTTCTTTATGGATAATCTCGGGGTTAATGAGGACGAGTTTGGCGTCGGGATCCTCCTTGAAGGTGACATCAACCACGGCGATGCGGCGGGAGATTCCGATCTGCGGAGCAGCCAGGCCCACGCCGCGGGCGGCGTACATCGATTCGAACATGTCATCGATCAGCTTTTTCAGTTCTTCATCGAAGACTGTGACCTTTTCGGCCGGCTTATCGAGGACGGGATTTCCGAACTTCACGATGGGATAGATCATCAATATTTGTCCATCAATAATTTTCCAGTTGCCGGCGGTAACCGTGGAAGTTGCGCAAGGTCTCTCCCATGGAGTCACCGCCGAACTTCTCGAGAGCACAGCGGGCCAGAGTGAGTGCGACCATGGCCTCGGCGGCGACTCCGGCAGCCGGGACGACGCAAACGTCGGAGCGCTCATAGGCGGCTCGAACCGGTTCACGGGTGGCGAAATCTACCGACTGGAGTGGCCGCCGCAAAGTGGAGATGGGCTTTAGATAGCCGCGCACGCGGATTTCTTCTCCGTTGGAAACTCCCCCTTCAATTCCACCGGCGTTGTTACGGGTGCGAGTGAACGCAGTAAAATTCGCGGGCTGGCCATATCCGATTTCATCGTGAACCGCGGAGCCGGGAGAAGCAGCGGCGGCAATGCCGGAACCGATTTCAACCGCCTTCACCGCTTGCAGCGACATGACCGCGGCGGCCAGCAAAGCGTCGAGCCGTTCGTCCCACTGCGCGTACGTACCCAAGCCGGGTGGAACGCCGTGGGCGACCACTTCGAAGACGCCACCCAGCGAGTCACCGGTCTTGAGAACTTTGTCGACCTCGTCTTTCATGCGTTGCTGAGTTTCAGGGTCTGCACAATTCAGCAGGATTTCTTCCTGATTGTATAGAGCTTGAATCTGCTCCCAGCAAACTTCTTTCTTCGCGGCGACGTTGCCGACGGCAACGACGTGACTCAGAACTTCGATGCCCAGTTCGCGCAGAAAGACTTTGGCGATTGCGCCTACGGCTACTCGCGCCGCCGATTCCCGGGCCGATGCACGCTCGAGGACATAGCGCGCCTCAGGAAAATTGTATTTCAAGGCGCCAGCCAAGTCTGCGTGGCCAGGCCGGGGAGACGCTACCCGCTTATGAAGAGCGGGATC
The DNA here is from genome assembly GCA_963818865.1 of uncultured Acidobacteriaceae bacterium. Classification (GTDB taxonomy): domain Bacteria; phylum Acidobacteriota; class Terriglobia; order Terriglobales; family Acidobacteriaceae; genus Sulfotelmatobacter. Next base: position 801,169 of record CAWFTQ010000003.1, on the reverse strand, counting down.
GCCTTCGGCAACCGGCAAAGCCTCCTGCCAATTCTTCCAATCCCGGTTGTCGAGCTGAACGGAAATGGGCGAACCAATCGTCATGCCGTGGCGGATGCCGGAGAGGATATGGGCGGAGTCACGCTCAATCTTCATGCGTCCGCCGCGGCCGTAGCCTTGCTGGCGGCGCCAAAGTTCACGGTCCACGAAGCTTTGGTCCACTTTAAGGCCGGCGGGCAGGCCCGAAAGGAATGCGACCAAAGCTTCGCCGTGCGATTCTCCGGCGGTGAAGTAGCGCAGCATAAGTGCTCGATTCTACCTGATGCGGAGCCACTCTGGAGTTGCCGGGAGTGGAAGATGGCAACGCGGCTGGACGACTTGCGAGAAAAGTTGGTGGTGGATGAGTTCATTGCTGCCCACAGGTTCCAGCAGACGCGCTATTAGGCTTGCAATCCCCTAGCGATCTGGTAGGCTTTACCGCGTCCGCATCTTGCCAGAGGGGGGCAGGCTGCCATGACTCCAGACGAAAGAGAACGCATGGCTATCTTGTGCGAACGGATTGCAAAGGAGCAGGACTCCAAGAAGTTTATGGAGCTTGTTCGGCAGCTCAATGAACTGCTGGAAGCGAAAGAGCGCCGGATTCAGGAAACGGCCCAAGGATAGCTTGGTTATTTGGACGGTTTCGCGGGGACGGGGACCGTCTCCCGCTTCGGTTCACATTCTTTGTGGACTAGGTACCCTTTTGAATTCAACGTTGGGTGTGCGATCCTTACAGGCTCGTGGCAAACCGGACAACGGAAGGAACTCGTCTGAGCGTGTGCCATGTCCACGATATCGGCAGGGAGCGCACCAAACTTAGGGGATTAAACCAGCAACGCAATTTGATGATGTATTGTGAGCAATAGAGCCATCCGGGCCCACCGAAAAGTTAGGCGCGTTCCCAGATTTCCACATTTTACAGCCGGTTCAAATGATTGTTAGAATGGCGGTGCGCGTTTAGTCTCTTCGCCGCTTCTGCCGAATTGCGCTCGCCACTTTGTTTTTGCTTTTGCTTCTCTGGCCAAATAATCAGGAGGAAAACTGTGTGTTCCCCCACGCAGATATTGCAAAAGAGATAACAAGTTCCCCGGAAGCACGTCCTGCAGACGAGCAGCGCGCCAGCGGATCGGCGCCGCCGCAGCAAGGACGTACTTTGACCGGGCGCGAGCGAGAAGTCCTTACCCTGCTCGCCGAAGGAAAAACGGTGCGCGCGGCGGCAACATCTCTGGGCTTGAGCAGGAAGACTGTGGACACGCACAAGTCCAATCTGATGCGGAAGCTGGGCGTGCACAACAAGGCGCAACTTGTGATGTGTGCGATTCGAGCGAGGATGGTGAAGATTCCACCCAACCTCTAAGGGATCACGGTTGTGCGCAAGCGGCGGCAAGCTCGGTTAGGCTGGCCACCTGCAAGTCCGGGCGTGCTTCGGCTGCTTTGACAGCTCCGACTCCGCTTCTGGCCGATGGACGGTTGACCCAAACCGTAGCCAGACCAAGCGACTGCGCTGGGATCACGTCATGGTAGAGACTTTGGCCCACGTGCAAAACACGATGCACCGGAACTCCGACGCGGCTCAATGCGAGTTCGAATATCTTCAATGACGGCTTATACGCTCGCGCCTGTTGAGCGGTGATGATCTGAGCAAAGTCAACTTCCAGTTGAGGACGGGTGGCAGCGAAAAGATCGTCGTCCACGTTGGAAATAATAGCCAGCTTAAAGCGGGTCTCAAGTACGCGCAGCGCAGCGATGGTGTCCGGCCAGGGCTTCCACTCTTTGAGGGATTGCGCCAGCGAGCCGGCTTCCTGGTCGCTGGGTGCAAATCCAAACCGTTCTCCGAACTGACCAACAACGGAGTGAAGAACATCCCGGTAGCAGCGATACTCTCCCTGCTCGACACTGGCTTCAAAATCTCCGTACAGCTGCAGGAGCGTAGCATCGTCCGTGTCTTTGTCTTCGCCGTGGGCTGCAAGGATGCGGTTTAGGCAGCGGAGAATGCCGTCCTCCCAGTTAATGAGAGTGCCGTAACAATCGAAAGTGAGAATTGCGAATCGGCTAAAGTCGAGCATGACCGAACTTCTCCCGCGTTGCAGCTACGATTCGAATCCGGGCAGGGTGGGAGTTTTTTCGGGAGATTCAGCGACACTCACAGCGTCATCCTCTGGCTCAGAATGCGATGCAGAATTCACGGGAGGAGGCTTGGCCGCGAGAAATTTCGCGCTGTTCAACAGCGGACGTCCGAGTGAAGCGTTGTAGCTGGTCCAAGGGCTTTCCAGATCGGCCTCGCGCTCGAAGTGGGCGCGCATGGCTTCCATCTTGGAATCCAGGTCGTCCATATAGTGCAGCAGGAGCGCCTCGGGAAACATAGGCAGCTTGGGCGAGCCGAATTCGTATTCGCCATGGTGGCTGATGATGAGATGCTCCAGCAGGGTCTTGAGTTCGGGCGGAAAACCGGGAACGAGCGCGAGTTTGGACTGTAGCATCTCCAGTTCGATCACCATGTGCCCGAGCAACTGGCCGCGGGTGGTATAGGAAAACGAGCGATTGTAAACCAGTTCGTGAATCTTGCCGATGTCGTGGAGAAAAACGCCGGTCAGCAATAAGTCACGGTTGACCTGGGGATAGTTTCGGCAGATCAGGTCGCAGGAGCGAAAAAGCGAGACCACATGATCGAGCAGGCCGCCGATATAGGCGTGATGCAGGGTTTTGGCGGCGGGGGCGTTGCGATAGGCTGCCGCGATTTCCGGGTCAGACATGAAGGCTCGTACCAGCGCCTGGAGATGAGGATTCTGGAACGAAGTGACGAAATCGGTAAGGGATTGCCAGAGTTCGTCGATGTCTCTCGTGGTTTTGGGAAGGTAATCGGCGAATTCAATTTCCGAATCGCCCAACTTGCGAAGCTTGTGGATGGTGAGCTGGAAGCGGTTCTTGTACTTGTTGACCAGGCCTTTGACTTTGAGGAAGTCGTCCTGTTCAAAAGCCGTGAGAACTTCTTCCACGTTGTCCCACATCTTGGCTTCGAGTTGCCCGCTGCGGTCCCCGAGGGTTAGAGCGAGATAAGGCTCACCGGTCTTCTTAGGCTTGATTTGTTTTGAAACTACGACGAAGTTGGAAGTGATGATCTTGTTTTCGTGGCGGGTACACTCGCTGATATAAAAATCTTTCATTCTCTCCAAGAGTGTAAATCAGAAAGCAAGACGGCAGTGAATCCGGGAGGAAGAACAGCTGCGTTTCCTACAGCACGTGCAGGAACTTCTTTTTCTTCTTCTTCAGATTCTTGGCGTCTGTTTCTTTGGCGGCGGCGGTTTCAACCGGCTCGGTTTGGTTCGGACTGCGGCCGGAATCGGCGTAACCTTCCTGGATTTTGATGTAGGCCTCTTCGCGCAGCTTAGTCAAATAGGCGCGAAGCGCGGGCTGCAGCTTGTCGAAGTACAAAGCGTTCTGGATTTTATCCGTCACATCCTTCAAGGGAGGAATGCCGGCCACCTGGTGATCGGTAACTTTCAAGATCAGGTAGCCTTGCTTGGTACGGATCACGTCAGTGATTTCACCCGACTTCATGGCAAACGTTTTGTCTTCAATTTCCTTGGCGAGAGTTCCACGCTTGAAGACGCCCAGGTCGCCGCCTTGTGCCGCCGAGGGACCTGCAGAATTCTTTTTCGCGATATCGTCGAAGTTCGCTCCGGCCCGGATCTGCTTGAGCAGTTCATTAGCCTTAGCCTCCGCGGCAGCCAGAGCGGTGGCCTCCTCAGCCTGTTTGGCGGCCTCGGGGTTTGCACTGTCGCTGCCGGCGGAGTTGGGATCGGCAGCGGCGTTTTCTGTGGGTTTATCCGGCGCGGGTTTATCTGGCGCCGGCTTGTCGGCTACTTTTTGCGGAGCGATCAGGATCTCGCTTAACCGGATCGATTCCGGCTGTTCCATCTCCTGCTTATGCTCGTCGTACCATTTTTGCTGCTCTTCGGTGGTGATGTTCAGGTGGGAGCCGACCTCTTCGCCGATCACTTTTTGCGTAATGATCTGGTTCCGCATGTTTTGCTTGAAATCTTCGTAGGAAATGCCCTGGGCGGTTGCGGCCTTTTCCAACTCCTCCATGGTTTCCAGCTTCATGTCCTTGCGCATCTGGTCGAGGCGCTTGATCAAGTCCGTGTCCCCGGTGATGCCCAGGTCCTTACCTTTTTCAAGCAGCAACTGCTGGTCGATAAGGTCGCGCAGGATGTCTTTTTCGCGTTCGGCAAAAAGCTTGTCGGCGTTGTTTGGATCCTGCTGTTTGACGTCATCTTTCAGCTGATCCTTGCTGCGGAGGAACTCCGAGCGGGTGATGATCTGGCTGTTCACGCGCGCGACAATTTCTTCGACGACCTGAGCGGCGGCGAACGCCGGTACAAGCGACAGACCTAGGAGTATCGGAAGCAGTCTCTTCATAATATTTTCGGTGGGCCGCCACGCTGCCCGGGCTTGCGGGCGAAAGTGGGCTTCGGCCTTTGGAAACATTTTACTACTTCAGACTGGCACTAGCTGGGCTTCTGTTCGCTTTTCGTAAGAAAGAATTTAGACTGCCCCGGCACAGAGCTTTTATGGTGCCCCCTAGGCCCTTGCGAATCCGAGGGATGGCTTTTATGGCAGATGCGGGCGTTCGTTTTTCGTAACAAAATAAGAACGTTTCAAGTTCCGGGAGCAATTGGTGCTATAAGGGCCTAAAAATGGTCTGCCTGTTGCTCCTGAGGAGGGAGGATGAACACTCCTTTGCTTGCGTGCCGACTTGGAATGGTAGTTGCGATCTTGTTTCTCGGCCACAGGGCCTTTGGGCAGGGGTGCAATCTAGCGGTCGTGCCTGCGGATGATCCGCCGGACTGCGACGGCGTGCCCATAGCGGAGGCCTACTGCGAGGGGCCCGGAGCGCTAGGCTACTATTGCTATGAGGGCTCTGGGGTATGCTCGGAAACTGGTTATGAGTTTACCACTGCCAACCTAGGCCCCGACCCTAGCTGCGACCCGCCAACTTGCTGTAACGGACAAGTAACCTGCGGCTACCGTCAATTTTGTGTTGACGATTGCACCTGCCAGTACGCATCCCCAATTATCGTCGATACGGCTGGGAAAGGCTTCCACTTAACTTCTGCCGCCGACGGGTGATGTTCGATATCGCGGGGGATGGACATCCGATCAAAATGGCATGGACCGCTGCGGATTCTGGCAACGCTTTCCTGGCGCTCGACCGGAACCACGACGGGAAGATTGACAACGGGAAAGAGCTGTTCGGCAACTTCACAGCCCAACCGGAATCCGGCGAACCCAACGGCTACCTGGCCCTCGCGGAGTTCGACAAGCCCCAGAACGGCGGGAACGGCGATGGGATCATCGACAGCCGGGACCCAGTGTATTCAAAACTTCTGCTTTGGATCGATGAGAACCACGACGGAGTCTCTCAGCCCAACGAACTGCACACCCTGCCAGAACTGGGTGTATTCTCCATAAGCCTGCACTATACCGACGATCATCACGGCGATCCCTACGGCAACTGGTTCCACTACAAGGCGGCTCTCAATCCCAATCCGCTCGACGGAACGTCCAGGGACGGACGCTGGACCTACGATGTGTTCTTCGAGGCAGCGCAGCCCGGGGATGCGTTGATCGCACAATCGCGCATTTGGCGACCCCGACGGCGGAATCAATGGCAGCTCCCCCTGATTGAGGCCAGCTTCCGGGACGGGGTTCTTTACGATGGCCCGGAACCCGTCTATCTTCTTTCCAAGAGAACCAATTGTCACCCGCAAAACGGCCGGGGCAGGCCAGGAGGCCAATGATGAGAGTGCAATTCATTTTTCTTGCTGGTGTTTGCGGCATCGCACGGATGCTTTGCGCCCAACAGATCCCGACGCCTATTGTAGAGCTCAGAGAAACTACGAAAATTGACGTGCCCATGACGCACCCAGGAACTCAGAGTCGCGGGGGCGTCTGCGATGGTGCAGGCAATCTTTATGTGCGCCGTAATGAGTCCGAGAAACCCGGGCGGGAGAGGGCCGCGCTTCCGATCCGTAAGATATCGCCAGAGGGGAATCTAGCGGGGAGCTTCGGAGTCCTGGGCGCCTTCCCATATGATCGAACCGACGGGGGCATCGAGGTTGTGGGCAGAGGCGTTTTCGCAACGGCGGACGGCAGGGTCTTCCAGGCAGCGGTGGGGCATGACGGCGTTTTTGTCGTGGAGTTCGCGCCAGACGGCTCGGTGAAGGCGAAGACGAAGTTGGCAACAGACTCTTCCACGACTCCGTGGCTCTTAGCCGTTTTTAAGTCGGGCGAATACCTGCTGACGGCCACGACTGGGATGGACAATCTCACTCCGTTTACGGGGGTGTTCGCTGGGGACGGGCGGCTGCTAAAAAAGATCTATGAGCCGGAAGACGAGGAGGCCCGTAAGAAAGCTTCGCCAGCCGACTGGAGATCTCGGCCAATAGGCACCGTCGGTGGCGCGGATTTCGTGAGCCGGGGCGATGTTGCCGCTGGTTCCGATGGCAATGTCTATCTTCTGCATGGCACGGTATCTCCCGCGCTCGTATACGTCATTTCTCCGGCTGGTGAGGTGGTTCGCAAGCTGCGATTGGATGCTGGCGACCCCGATCTCCTGGCGAGGAGTATCAAGTTCTATTCCGGACGGCTCGCCATCGAATTTGACAGGTGGTTCAACTTCGATTCCCATCAGAACGTGATCAAGATTACCGATCTCGAAGGAAACTCGATTGCCGATTACAGAATGCGCCCGGTTGAGGGAAATAATGCCCTATATCTGGCTGGGTACGGCTCCGAGGGCTTTACCTTCGTACCCTACAAAAACGAGGGCCGGTTCTACTTGGTCAAAGCGAGGCTGCCATAGCTTTCGTTCTGCATGACCTGCATCGCAAAGGTGTCGACTAAGCGTTCCGCGCAAATACCAGGGCGGTCATGTCATCCGGGACCAGCGGCTCGCAGGTGAACTCGCCCACGGCATTCAAAATTAAGCCGCAAAGGGCTTGAGGATTATAAGAATTGGCGGTGCCCAGGCGTTCTTTTACCCGTTCCAAGCCGAATTCCAGATCTTCAGCCTGCTCGGCTTTGCACTTGCCCTCAACCACGCCACGCGAAACCAGCAGAAGAACCGCACCTTTCTCCATACCAACCGTGGGAGCGTCGCAGACGGCGTGCGAGAACAGGCCGAGCGGCAAGCCGGTGGACGGAAGTTCGACCATGCCAGTGCTGTCGCGCAGGAGCCCCGGTGTATGCCCGGCGTTGGTGTAGCAGAGGGTGCCAAATTTCTCGTTATAGCAGCCCATGAATGCCGGGCAGGAGTGAACGCCCCCCGCGGCTTCCATCAGATGGCGGTTGAGCTGAAGACAGAGCATCACCATGGCGTCGGATTCGTTGACGTCGGAGGGTGCAAACAGTTCGGAGCCCAAAGTGCGAAAAACCTTTTGCGCGGCCGAGAGGATGGGCTGATTGTTCTCGCGGCGCCCAGCGACATCGAGCAGGCCGAATAAGATTCGTTCCGGGCTGACCCGCAAAGAGTCGTAAAAATCGCCGGCGACTCGCGCTCCGTAGGTAGTAGCGGCAATCTCCGCACCGTTGATCACGGGAAACTCGGACGGGACGGCCTCTACGGCTGGAATAACTTCAGGGATGCGGGAGTGAAATAGGGGACACATTCGAAGGGAAGTCTTAAAACTGAAACTAGCACAAGCGATGACAGCGGGCAAATCTCACAGGAAATCGGACTCCCTTAGGGGCCACAGCCCGGGTCTTTATTGGTTCTGGGCGGCGCGACTGAAGTCGTGCCCTTCCCAAGACGTTTTATGAGAGAGCTTCCAGTTGTTAGTCGCCGTACTTATCTGCGAGGTATTTGGCGACTTCGGATTCGAGTTGGCCGTAGTCCGAGTGGATGGTGGCGCGCAGTGCGGCCTCGGTGGAGTTGCCCTGGCTGAGGAGTTGCAGAATTCGCTGAATGTCGCCCATACCGTAAGTGTCGTTGATATAGGTAACCGCAGCCAGGGATTCCGCATAAGCCAAGTAGGCTTGACCGCCAGAAAAGCGAAGAAAACTTCCCTCCAGCACATTCAACGGAATATTGTTTTGCGATTTGAACAACTGAGCCAATTGCCGCCCGTCGCTGCCCAGGGATTTGGGTTCCATAAGCTGGGCGATGCCTTCGTGCAGCCAGGGCGGACAGCGGCCGGCGGAAAGCTGATTGATGAAGGTGTGGGCCAGTTCGTGTTTCAACACTCGCGCCAACTCAGGCGTCATGGCATTCAAGCCATTGATGGGGATGCGAAGTTTTCCGTCATTGAGCGCTCCCGACCACGAGGGGGCGCGGGTTACATCGAAGAAAGCTTGCTCGGTATAGAGCGTTACCAGAATGTTATCCCGTGGTGGCGTGCCCAGATCGCGAGCCAGGTCATCGTAATCGGATTCGAGGGCGGCCAAGATTTGTTCACGGAATGATTCCGAAGTCTGCTTGCCCTCGTAGTGCAGGACGAAATGGCCGCTTTCACGCTGGGCGAAATCGGTCTCGACATTTTGTTCGCGCTGCGCTTTTGCCAGATATTGCTGGACGGCGGGATCGGGACGCAACTCGAGAGAATGCTTCCATGAAGCGACCGCGTCGCGGGTGCGGTCCGAAGCCTGTTGTGCGTAGCCGAGCACAGTGTAGGCATCGGGCGAGTTAGGAGACGCGCTCACCGCGCGCTGGGCATAGGAGAGCGCCTGCGAAGGGTTTCCCGTACGCACCAGGAGGGCCGCGTAGTAAATGAGAACCGTAGAATTTTCCGGCTGGAAGTGGAGAGCGTTTTCGAAATAGCGGCGGGCTTGATCGATGTTGCCATGGTCGAATTCAAATTTGCCGGCAATGAACTCCGCGGTTGCGCTCAACTCGGCATTGCCTTTGCCTTCAAGTTTCGAGAGGGCTTCGGGGTCAACCTTGCCGTCCTTGACAATTGTCTTAGGCAGGTCGCCCTCGGTGGCGAGGCTGTCGACCGGGGTGAACACGGGAAGATCCCCGGCACCCTTGCTCGCCCCAGAAGACGCAGCGCTGGCGGGAATACCACCGGCCTCGACCCGTTCCACGGAACTCTTCGGGATGGCATAACTGTCGTCGCCGATTTCGTATTCGTAGCGGTTGCCATTTTCGCGGACATGATCGGCGAGAATAGTGCTGCCGTTCTTCAAATGGATTGTGTCAGCCGATGCCGCGGAGGCAGTCACCATCCAGAGCATTGCGAAAGTAGTGACACGAAGCCCCATTGAAGCGCATTCTAGCAACAGTGAGCACCCACTCCTACGTGACGAAAGTGTCGGCCGGATTCACCAGATGCGGCATTACGCTGGCTGTTTTCCTGGCGGTTTTTCCGTGGACGCCAGCCTACGGCGCTCAGGCAGCGCCAACTCAGGCAGAGCCGCACCGGCCCGGACCTGCGGAGTCGCTTTATTTGCAACTGAGCAGTATCGGTCTCGACAGCACGCGGGTTTTCCGGGTGCGCGACAGCTCGATCGATCGATCCGCGGTTCACATCACTCTCGAAGACGGCACCATCGCGTTTACCCGGGACGTGCTGGGAAAAATCACCGGGGCATTTTTTGAAGGCGATGGTGAAGTGCTGCTGGTCCCGCGCGACCAGGTGGAACGGCGGTCGATGAGCCTGTTTACGGGGATGGCGATTCTTGAGGAGCGATTCACGACCGCTTATTTCCGCTTCAATGACAATACAGCGGCTGAATTGCAGCCTGGCCTGAGGGCGCCGGAGGATGCCGCGGGCTTTGTCAGTCGATGGGATGCAACGGCGCGCGATCTGGCGCAAGTGGACGCCATGCGATTGCTGGCGACTTTCAGCGAAATGCTTCCGGCCGCGGATGGAAAGGTCTTCAAGGATTCATCCGCGAAGCGCGCGGATTCAACCGATCACCTGCTGCATGCGCGGCTGCAAGGAAACACGCTTGGCGTCTTTGACATTCTTTACGATTCAACCGCCGGCGAACAAGTGGAGGCGGGACAGGCCAAGTCTGCCGCGAACGGAGCCGTCGATTACGACGTCTGGACTTCATTTTCGGTGCCAGAGTCTGGCCCCGCCCGCCCGCCTCTGGCGCAGACTCTGCAGACTCTGCCCACAGAAACCGAGTCGCGCGAGGATTCGATTTTCGTGCGCAGTTACGTCATTGACGCGCAAGTGAAGCCTCCTAAAGAACTGGATGCGGAGGTGAAGCTGAATCTGGAAGTGGTGCGCGACCGATCGCAGTTTCTGGTCTTCGAATTGTCGCGCTTTCTGAAGATTCAAACCGTAGAACAGGACGGTCACGCTGTGGAATTCATCCAGAATCCCGCGGTCGAAGGTACGCGGCTGGCACGCAGCGGGAATGACCTGGTGGCTGTGATTCTGTCGGAACCGGCACGCAAGGGACAAAAGATCGGACTGCGCTTCGTTTACGGCGGAGAAGTTTTGGCTGAAGCTGGCAAAGGCTTGCTCTACGTGGGGGCGCGCGGCAATTGGTATCCCAACCGCGGACTGGCGATGTCCGATTTCGATCTTACCTTTCATTATCCTCCGGGCTGGACGCTGGTTGCGACGGGTAAACCGGCGCCCGTATCGAAGGCAGTGGCTACGCCGGTGCAAATTTCTACGCAGAACATTTCTACGCCGAACATTTCTACGAACGTGGAGGGCGATCAAGTGGGACGCTGGGTTTCAGAACGGCCCCTGCCGGTTGCCGGATTCGATCTGGGCAAATATGTTCGAGCCACCGCGCTGGCGGGAAATGTCCACGTTGATACCTACGCTACGGTCGGCGTCGAACGAGACTTTCCGAACACGTCGGCGCAAATTGAACCCGTACCCGAACCATCGCGGGGTAAAGTTCCCCCTCCCTTGATGATGCCGATTCCCCTCTCGCCTGCGCGGAATGCTGCCGCGGTGGCCGAATTTGCGGCCCGGGCGATTCGTTACTATTCCGACCGGTTCGGTCCGTTCCCTTACGGCAAGCTGGCATTGACACAGCTTCCTGGGCGGGAGAGCCAAGGATGGCCGGGGTTGATTTTCCTGTCTTCGTACGCATTCCTCTCGCCAGAGGAGCGTCAGGAACTTCACGTGAATCCTTTGGCCGAATTGATCGACCAGCAGGTTCCGGCGCATGAGGCAGCGCATCAGTGGTGGGGAGACCTGGTCACCTGGAGCACCTACCGCGATCAGTGGTTCTCGGAAGGCTTGGCAAACTATTGCGCAATGATGATTCTGCAAGAGAAGAACCCGGCGGGCTTCCGGCAGATCATGGAAAAATATCGGCAAGATTTGCTGACCAGGAATAAAGAGGGCAACCTGCCGAAAGATGCCGGCCCGGTTACCTTGGGAAGCCGTCTCTTCTCGTCGCATTCTCCAGAGGGCTATGAAGCCATCAGCTACGGCCGAGGGACGTGGCTCTTCCACATGCTGCGCTGCATGTTAGACGATGCCGCCGTGCAGAATCAGGATAAAACTAAAGATAAGGGAACCAGTCCGCGCCCCAACGAGGGCGAAGATCCCTTCGTGCAGGGTCTGCGCAAACTTCGCGAGCGGTACGAAGGAAAAGCTATCAGCACCCGACAACTGCTGCAGGTTTTCGCCGAGTCTCTGCCACCATCGTTGCGTTATGAAGGGAAGGCTTCGCTGGACTGGTTTCTCGAGGGTTGGGTGAACGGCACTTCATTGCCGCGGCTGGAGTTGCACGGCGTAAAGTTTACAGCGAAGGCGAACGGCGTGGCCGCGACCGGGGTCATACGGCAGGAAGATTCTTCGGATACGCTGGTGACATCGGTTCCTGTTTATGCGGTGGTATCCGGGAGACCGCCAGTATTGCTGGGCCGCGTGTTTGCCGATGGGCAGGAAACTTCGTTTCATTTATCCGCGCCTGCGGGCACCCATAAGCTTTTGCTGGATCCAAACGAAACCATTCTCACCAGCCCAAAGTAATAAGCGGACGAAAGGCTTCCGCGAGCAAGGGCCGCAGTCTCCGCGTTTCCCGCTTTAGGAATCGTTCCGCGAGGAGGTTCCGGAAAGGGCAAGCTAATTTCCGGGATGTATTTCGCTGGCATTTCGTAGTTCACGACTAAGTGATTAGTTTTCTTTTGTTTGGAAGTCTCCGAATAGGAAAGAATGGAATGGTTGCCGATGTGCTGTTGATTTGGCCGTGGCTTGCGTTTTAAGGAGCGAACCAAGTTTGAATTTTCATGCCAGAGCTGAGGATGCGGCACCGGAGAGCGGAGAGAATCTGTCAGAGCCTGCGTCGGTATTCTCTTGGGAAGCGGCGATTGCGGCGGGGCTGCCAGATACCTGCGCGAGGGGAGGGAAAGAGACGATTCTGCTGGTCGAAGATGAAGCCCTAGTACGGAAGGCGACGGCAGAAGTTCTGCAGTCGGCGGGCTACAAAGTAGTGATTGCGGAGAGCGCAACCCAAGCGTTAGACGCTTACCGCGAGTCCCCCGTGCCAGTGGATTTGTTGCTCGCTGATGTCGTTATGCCCGGAATCAGCGGCCACGAACTGGCACAGAAGTTCTTCGTGTTGTATCCCCAGGTTCGGATCGTGCTGATGAGTGGCTATATGGAACAGCTCGCATTGTGCCAACTCTCACCTTACCGCAAGGAGTACCTGGCCAAGCCTTTTTCAATAGCGACGCTGCTGCAACGAGTGCGCGAAGTGCTGGATAGGAATCCGTTCGATTTTGGCGCATCCGCTTAGCTCACGCTGGCTTTGCGGTAATGGGTAGCGTGGAGAATTTCGTGGGGAATCTGGGACAGCGGCACCACCCGGTCAAGGATTCGCATTTCCGCGCAAGCCCGAGGCATACCGTAAACCGTGCAACTGGGCTCATCCTGACCCACCGTGAGACCGCCTTCGCGATGGATGGCACTCATTCCTTGCGCTCCGTCCGATCCCATTCCGGTCATGATGATGCCCATGGCCAGCGAGCCAAAGGCGGAAGCGACCGATTGCATCATGATGTCGACGGAGGGAATATGCAACTGATGCTCGGGTTTGTCGGAGAGACAAACGACGGTCCGCGAACTGCCGCGCTCCAACGTCAAATGTGTTCCCGCCGGAGCAATGTAAACTACTCCCGGCAAGATGGCCTCGCCATGCACCGCCTCACACACCGCGACGGCGCAGAGGTTGTCCAGCCTCCTGGCAAAGGGAGCGGTAAAACCTGCAGGCATGTGCTGCACGACCAGAATGGGAACCGGGATATCCGCCGGAAGAAGCGGGAGAATATCCTGCAAGGCCTTGGGGCCACCGGTCGAGATGCCCAGAGCAACGATGGCGGGAGAACAGAGCGACGATTCCCGCATCGGCATGGCCACTGCCCGGGGAGGTTTTCGCGGGACAATGACAGATTTGTGAGCATTCCGCGATTCCGCCGCCGCCCTGATCTTCGCAATTAAATCAGCCTGAAGATGGAGAATGTCCAGCGAAGCGGAGGAAAGTTCTTTGGGTACATAGTCGAAGGCTCCCGCGGCGAGAGCGTTGAAGGTGGTTTCCGCGTCTTTCAGAGTTACCGAACTAACCATGATCACGGGCCGGGGGAACTCGGCCATAATGCGCTGGAGGGTTTGCAATCCGTCCAGGCCTGGCATCTGCACATCGAGAGTAATCACATCGGGATCGAGGGAGGGCACCCGTTGCAGAGCTTCGTTACCAGTGCTGGCAGTGCCCACAACCGAGATATCGGGATCGGCAGCAACCATCCGAGATAGCGCCGTGCGCATGAAGGCGCTGTCGTCGACGATGAGCACGCGTATCGGCGAGTTGGTGTGTTGATGGTTCACGTTCGGTAAATGGCGCGCACCAGACTGTGGACTTCGTCCATGTAGGAATCGAGTTCGAACGTCAGCCGTGCCCAGTCAAAGTCCTTCAACGCTGTGGAATGCTGGGCGAGAAGGCCGAAACCGGACTCTTCGGCTAGATTCACCTGCCGTTCTTCCACATAGCCGTAGTTCAGACCACTCATGCGGCAAAGTAAATCGGCCAATTGCACCAAGGCGACCAGGCCCGCGTAGTCTGCCGATTTTTCCGGAGAGTGGTGATAACTGATCACCTCAATCAGCTCGGGGGCGAGCCCCCAGCGTTCGGCCAGCAGACGTCCGCTGTCACAGTGAGTAAATCCCATGGACTTTTGTTCCGCCTCATGCAGAGGAATGCCTTCGTTTTTCCCCGTTTCCCAAGCGGTACGGAATTCCTTGGGCAAAACCCAAAGGTTGACGATGATTCCCAAGTCATGAAGCAGGCCCGCAAGATATGCTTTCCCGGGATCGCCAAAATTAATTTTGCGCGCAATTTGGCGCGAGACCAAGGCGCATCCCAGGGAATGCTCCCAGAAAACCACCGGATCGAGGCTGGCCTTATCGCCAGGAAGCATGTTCAGCACGCCACATGACATGGCGATATCGCTGACATGATGGAAGCCCAGGCTGACGACTGCTCCGCGCAGGGACTGGACATTTTGTGATCGTCCAAAAAGCGGAGAGTTTGCCATCTGCAGGCACTGCGCCGCCAGCGACTTGTCCTGGGAAAGAAGGTCGGTGACCTTTTGCACGTCGAGCTGTTCCACGGGCTGCTGCAGGTAACGGAGCAAAGGGGCGAGCACGGCCGGGATGGTTGGAATTTGACGCAAGCCTTCGAGCCGCTGCAGTAATGCCTGTTTGGTTGCGGTTGCGGCGGTCATAGCGATTTACCTCCCGCGGGGGTGCGTTCGCCTTTTACATAGGCGGTAGCTCCGGGCAAGTGGACCAGGCGAAAGTCATCATTGACGCCAAAAAGAGACTCGGAGTGGCCCAGGAACAGATATCCATGAGGCAGCAGGTTATTGAAAAAGTGCTGGATGACGCGTCTTTTGGAGGCCAGATCGAAATAGATGAGCACGTTGCAGCAAAAGATGGCATCCATGCTCTTCATGAATGTCATGCGCGAGTCGTCCGACAGATTAAGCCGGTTGAAGCTGATGTTGGAGCGAGACACAGCGTTCACCTGCAGTTTATCGCCCTGCGGAATAAAGTATTTATTGCGGTAGGAGGGCGTGAGGTTGCGCGTGCTATAGCTGCCGTAGACCGCCTCCTGGGCATGCGCCAGAGAGCGCTCGTTAAGGTCGGTGGCGAGAATTTCCGTCGACCAATCCTTGAGCTGGACGCTTAACTCCTCCAGCATCAACATGCGGAGAGTGTAAGGTTCTTCCCCGGTGGAGCAGCCTGCGCTCCAGATGCGGAGCCGGCGCAGAGGCAGGTTGGATTTAGCCTCAAGGATTTTAGGGATTACGATGCGGCGCAGAGCGTCAAGCTGCGGCTGATTGCGGAAGAATGAAGTTTCTCCGATCGTGATCTCGTTCAACAGCGCAATCAGTTCCGCTTGCCGGGTGGGCCGGATGATGAGGCACTCGGAATACTCGCGCAGGGTTTGCACCTTGAGTTCTTTCATGCGGCGGCCGCAACGATCCTGCAGCAGACGAAGCTTATTGTCGGGGTGAAAAATTCCCGCGGTCTGATAAATCATGTCGCGGATACGCACCAGCTCAGGTTCAGGCGGCCCATCCATGGTGGGTACCGCTCGCAGGGAAGGTGCGGTAGTCACGCGGAAGCCCTTTGAATCATGGGCAAGGCAGAGCGCAGATTTGCCAGCAGGCCTGCGGGGTCGAGAACCAGGCGAACCTGGCCGTCGCCGCTGATGGTGGCGCCAGCCACACTGGAGCACCCGTGGAGGAAAACTCCTAAAGGTTTGACCACGGTTGACTCCTGCCCGAGCAACTGATCGACCAGAAGTGCGAACCGTTTTTCTGCCACTCCGAGAATCACGACCTTCCGACCTTCATCCCCTGAGGTTGCGTTGGAAGGAGAGGTCTCGGCCGGCAGCGGCGTGATACCCGGCGGCAGCGGGAACATCCGATCTAATCGCAAGAGGGGCAGAGTCTCCTCACGCAGGCAGAGGACTTCGCTGCCTTCCACGCGGTGCACATGCTTGCTATCGATCTGCGCCGTCTCCTCGACCGAGCGCAGAGGCAAAGCGTAAGTTTCCTTCCCGACCTGCACCAGGAGCACGGGCAGAATGGCGAGAGTAAGAGGCAACCGAAGCTTGACGGTGGTGCCTTGGGCGAGATGGCTTTCGATTTCGACCGTGCCATTCAATTTCTTGAGATTGGTGCGAACCACGTCCATGCCCACTCCCCGACCAGAGAGATCGGTGGTCTGTTCGGCGGTGCTGAAGCCGGGAAGAAAAATGAAGTCGAGAATTTCGCGCTGGCTCATTCCGCGCAGACGCTCGGCCGTCACCAACCCCTTCTCCACAGCTTTGCGGCCAATTCTCGCCGGATCCATTCCTGCGCCGTCGTCGGAAATGCTGATGACAATTTGATCGCCTTCCTGGCGGGCTTCCAGACGGATCTTGCCCCGGCGTGGTTTACCGGCTTGTTCCCGGATCGTGGGCAGTTCGACGCCATGATCGAGGGAATTGCGGACCAAGTGGACCAACGGATCTCCCACCAGTTCGGCCATAGTCTTATCCAGTTCGGTATCTTGTCCGACAAGAGACAGGTCCACTTCCTTTTTCAGGTTGCCGGTTACGTCGCGAACCAGACGGGGAAAGCGGCGAAAGACAGTTTCGATGGGAACCATGCGGGTCTTGAGGCCCGCCGACTGCAATTCTTCGGTGATAAAACTCAAGCGTGCGGAGGACTGAGCGAGCGACGAACTCAATTCATTGATGGCGAGCTTGCCCGACGACGAATCGCGGCTGAGCTGGAGCAAGCGGTTGCGCTCGAGCACGAGCTCTCCGATGAGATTGATGAGATCGTCCAGCTTGGCCGCGTCCACCCGCATCGTAGGGACGGCGGTGTGAAGCTGGGAAATCTCCTTCTGGCGGACCAGCGCATTGCCGACTTCCGCCGGAGAGGCGAAGCCTTTGTCCACCAGCATTTGGCCAAGCTTGACCGGCTCGACAGAGGCCGACTGTTCCGCCAGCACCGCGTCCAGCGTTGAAACAGAAATCACTTCCTTATTGACCAGCAGTTGTCCCAGAGTGGGAGATCTTTGTTCGACAGTTTGAGCGGCTTCAAGGTCCCTTAGCAGCGAGCCCAACTCATACTGCTGCAAACCACCCGCGCGAATATCCTGGAGCATCTTGCCCAAGTAGTCGCGCGCGGCCAGCAGAGCGTCCATGATGGGGCGAGTCAGTTGAGCTTCGCCCTTGCGCAAGGCGTTCAGAACATCTTCCGCGCGATGACTTAAACGGACGATGGGTTCAAAGCCGAGAAAACCGGAAGTACCTTTTATGGTGTGCAGCGCGCGAAAGATACGGTTGAGTAACTCCACGTCATTGGGAGTTGCCTCCAGGGCAACCATGTCCTGGTCCATACGCTGAAGAAATTCCTCCGATTCGACCAGGTACTCCTGGATCAGCGAAGGATCATGTAAAAGGTCATCACTCACGCAGGTTTGCTCCTCTATTCAGGTCGTTACTTAAGCCTGAGTGGCGGCGCCAATCATTTCCTGTTCAGGGCCACTCATCAGCCGATCGGTGTCCAGCAGGATGAGCAGACGGTCACCGACCTTCCCCACCCCCGCAACATACTCCCGCTCGACCAGGCTAATGCGCGGAGGTGGCTCCACGGAATCGGCCGGGATGCGGAGGACCTCGGAGACCGCATCCACCACGAAACCGAGTACTGCGCCCTGGATTTCAACCACCACGATGCGGTTTTGCTTGTCGGGAGGGACTTCTTCGAGACCGAAGCGCTTGCGGAGGCCTATGACGGGAATGATTTTCCCGCGCAGATTCATGACTCCCTCCATGCAGTCCGGGGAATCGGGGACACGAGTCAATTGCTGAGTACGGATAATCTCTTGCACCCGCAAAATATCGACCACGAACTCTTCGCCGCCTACACGGAAGCCCACCAGTTGGAGCAACTCCTGGTGTGCCTTAGACTCGTGGGCGCGGGATCCGCCTTTCGATTTAGGAGTGCTCAATTCCATCGTGTGTCACCCTCGTGTTCTGTAGCTGTGCTCCTGGCAAACACTTCACTGCTGCCGAGACAGCCCTCAACGGCGGAGTCTCACCTCTGAAATCATCGGCACCCGGAAGCGGGACTTTAGCCGGAACGCTAATGGTCTGCAGGAAAGAGCTAATAAGGATGATTCACGCGAGAATGGGCCGTTTAAGGCAGATTCGGAGACCGGTTTCCGGATTGCTTGCTATCGCTGGCTGCGGTTTCCGGGTTGCCAGCAGCCACCAAGCCCGGTTCGGTTAAGCTGGGTTCATTCAAGATGACGATGTCGACACGCCGGTTCTGAGCTCGCCCTTGGAGAGTGAGATTGCTGGCGATGGGGTGATACTCGGCGTAGCCCGCGGCCGAAAGCCTGGCAGGCGCGAAGCCGTGATCCATGATCAGAATACGAATCAGTTCGGTGGCCCGAGCCGTCGAAAGTTCCCAATTCGAGATCATGTGTGCAGTATGGATAGGGACATTATCCGTATGGCCTTCGATGCGCAGCCTGCAGGTGCGGATGGCCAGAATCGAAGCGATGCGATCCAGAGCGGGCAGGGACTGGGGTTTCACCGTCGCCGAACCGCTGTCGAAGAAGCCGAATTCCCGCAGACTGATCACCAGGCCATCGGTATCGCGGTGCAGTGATACCTGGCGCAGAGCTATTTCTCCCTGCAGCGCCTGTTCCAACTCGCTGCGCAAGGTGGCCATATCCGTTTCGCCGGAAGAGCCCGCCAGAGAATCGGTGGGCGAGGAAGCGATGCGCCCGAGTTCAGAATTTCGCTCGACGTTCTCAATCGCCTGCACCGTGCTGAAAGGCATTGGGTCATTGAGATCCAGCGGGATCTTCGTGGTTGAGGCCGGAAACACACCCATTTCTTGAAACGCCACTTGAATGGCCAGGGCGAGTTTGCCGACCTTTCTCTGATCGACCTGCGAGGAGGCATATAAGACGACAAAAAAGGCGAACAACAAAGTGATGAAATCCGCATAAGAAACCAGCCAGCGCTCGTGGTTGGTGGGGGCGCGGGTGCGTCTGCGGCGTCTCATCGGCCGGCCTTTTGGGCGTGATCCGGGTTCTGATTCGCCTCCACCAGGAAGCCAAACAATTTCGTCTCCAACATGCGGGGATTCATGCCTTCCAGAATCGATGCCACGCCTTCGAGGGTCATTTCCCGCATGATTTGCTGCTGCCGAATGCGGAGTTTCATTTTTCCCGCAATCGGCAGATAAAGAAGGTTGGCGGATCCCACTCCGTAGATGGTGGCCACGAATGCGACGGCGATTCCCCGCCCCACTTCGTCAATCTTGTCCAGGTGCTGCATGACTTGAATCAGCCCTAGGACGGCTCCGATGATGCCCACGGTGGGAGCGAAGCCGCCGGCGGATTCGAAAACCTGTGGAACCTGTTCTTCGTACTCTGCCTGATTGTCGAGTTCGAGTTCCATCATCTTGCGCAACTCCTGAGGCTCGGTGCCGTCAACCGCCAGCATGAGAGATTTCCGGAGAAAGGGATCCTCGATTTCCGCCAAATCCGCATCCAGAGAAACAATGCCCTCGCGCCGAGCCTTTTGCGCGTATTGCACGAGTTGCTGAATGGTCGCTTCGGGATCTCGATGAGAATTGACGAAAACGGAACCCAGCTGCCGCAACGCGAGCCGGATGATGGGCAAGGGAAACTGCAGCATCACCGCTCCCAGCGTGCCGCCGAACACGATCATGGCGGCGGTGGGCTGCAGAATCTGGCCGAGGTTCCCGCCTTCGAGAATAAGTCCGGCGAGGATTCCCCCGAGCGCCAGAATGATCCCCGCCAGACTTGCTTTGTCCAGATTCACTTCTTCGGCTCCCTTTTGCCGTCTTCGAGACGATCCGGGAGCAAGGTGTGCGAAGAAGAACTATCCCAAACGAAAGAGAGGCCTTGTAATACGGAGCGCCGGAATGCGATGAGCCGTGCCAGTACTTCTTCCGAGCTCTCGCGCACCACGATCTTTTCTCCCGTGACCAGCGTGATCAGCGTGTCCGGGGACTGCTCGACAAACTTGATGAGGTCGGAGTTTACCGTCAAGGCCTGATTGTTGAGACGAGTGAGCCGGATCATGTTTCCCCTGTCTGCGCTGGATGACCACACTCTGCGGAGTACGCACAGGCTCCTAGGAGGAGTTATCGGCGAAGCAGGATTCAGGCGTATCCGGCGCCAGGAGCGGCGGCGTTACGGAGGGACAGCGACTGACAGATACTGCCCCGAAAGAAGTGCGCTAAAGCCCAACGAACAATCGCCGATGGACACTACAGACATTCGGGTTCCGAGCACAAAAGTGGAACAGGACTTC
This sequence comes from uncultured Acidobacteriaceae bacterium, assembly GCA_963818865.1. GTDB lineage: Bacteria > Acidobacteriota > Terriglobia > Terriglobales > Acidobacteriaceae > Sulfotelmatobacter. The sequence goes on along the minus strand of CAWFTQ010000003.1, from coordinate 780,814 downwards.
GCAGAGATTCATAGCGGAGAAAAGGTTCCAAACAGGCGGGACCAAATTCAAGTAAAGGAGAAATTACAATGCCTCTCGGTATCCTGAATAACATTCCGTCTCTACAGGCGGAAAACGAACTCGATCTCACAGCCAGCGCCCTGAATAATACTCTCGAACAGTTAGCTTCAGGGTCGCGCATCAATAGCGGGGCCGACGACCCCGCCGGTCTATCGATTGCGAACGGGTTGGAGGCGAACATCAGCGCCCTCACCCAGTCGGTGTCGAATGCCAATGACGGTGTCGGACAGCTGCAGCTCGCCGATGGCGCGCTCGCCCAGGTCACCAACCTGCTGAACACCGCAGTCACGCTGGCCACGGAATCGGCCACGGGCACGGTTTCGAACGGGCAACGCACCGCCATCCAGGCGCAATACGCTTCGATCCTAGCTGAAATTAATCAGATTGGCACCGCCACAACCTACAACGGACAATCGGTATTTCAGAGCGGCACCTCAACCAACGTGAATCAGGCAGCCAGCGTCAACAGTGGCACTAACGCCCCGGTCACGCTGAATACCGCGCTCACGGTCGGCGACACCACCGCGATCACCGCCGGCGGCATCACCTTCACTTTCACTGCCGCCAACCAGACGGCGACCGCTCCCAATCCCAACCAGGTGGGAAGCTCCCTTACCACCACCGCAGCCGGCGCCGCGGCTCTCACCAGCGGCACCGTAACTATCACTGCTGGTGGGAAGAGTCAAACCTTCACGGGCGGTGCGGGCGGCATCACGACGGTGGCCACCTTGGAGACCGCCATTAACGCTGCGACGGATCTCACCGGCGTGCAAGCCACGCAGAACGCCGCCGGCAATATCGAGATTGTCGATCCCAACAATAATGGCGACCTCACCGTAACTACCACCGGGGCTCTTGCCGCCGGCGCCGCCACTATTTTGGGTTCCTTCAGCAATCCAGTCGTCGCTGTCACCAACCCGAACGAGGACGTGGGCAGCGTCACCGGGTACACAGCTACCAGCATCTTGACTCCCTCAGTCGCCGTTGACATCACGGTCGGCGGCAAAACCGGAATCTATACGCTCGGAGCCGCATCCGCCGGGCATAACGAAATCAGCCAGCTCATAACCGCCATCAACACCGGCGCTGACGGCAGCGGCAGCGTCACCGTCACGGGCAACCAAACCGGGGCGTATGCCTTTCTGAATTCGGCCGGCGCACTGGAGATCGTCGATCCTGGCAATAACAACGACCTCAGTGTTACGGGCGCCCTGGCGGCAGCTGGAGCGGGCAACCTTGGAGTCTTCACTCCCGCTCCGGAAGTCGTCGCACCTACGGTGCAAACCCTGGTCAACGCCATTAATAGCAGCGCCGATACTGCCGGCGCACAGGCGGCGGTGGTCGGCGGCCAACTCCAAATCACAGACCCGTTGAATCGCGCCGATCTCCAGGTCGTCACCGACGACACCGTGCTGGGCGCACCCGTTTCCGGCGCTCCCACCAACTTCCTGAATACCACAACCACGGCGGCGGCAACCGTCAATACCAACGAGTTGATCGGCAACAAAGGCAGCAGCGGCGTTCCGATCACGGCGGATACCGCTCTGACCACGGGCGCAGTCGACCAATTCACCGCCGGCGGCAAAACCTTCACCTTCACCGCCACCGGCGCAGCCGGCGGCGAAACCGTTGGCGACCTCATCGCCGCTATCAACACGCCCTATAACTCCACCACCAGCACCGGGGATGCAGCTGGCCTTCACGCCTACATTGGCACCGTCAGCGGTACCGGCACAGCAACTCAACTGATTATCACCGATCCCAACGACAACAACGACGTTGCCGTGGGTTCGGGCAACACCGAGACTGCGCTCGGAACCTATACCAACCCAAACACCAGCGGTTCAACCACCACCAACATCTTCCTCAGCGATTCAACCGCCATCGGATCGGCGCAGATCGCTGTAACCATTGGCGGATTGGCTACGGCGGCGATTACCAACGGCAGCGGGGCCGCGGCCGTGGACCTGGCTACCACCGACTTGAGCACACAGACCGACGCCCAAACCGCGTTGACCTTGATCAATTCGGCCATCACCAACATCGCCAGCGTTCGCGGCACTTTGGGCGCTAGCGTCAACCGGCTCACCGCGGCCAGCAACGTCATTAACAGCCAGGTGCAAAACCTGACTTCGGCGGAAAACACGATCACGGCTGCCGATATTCCATCGGTCGTGGCCAACCTGACCAAATACTCCATCCTGGAACAGACCGGCATTTCGGCTCTGGCTCAGGCGAACCAGCAACAGCAACTGGTTTTGAAACTGTTGCAGTAAGTCCAACTGGTTAGGAGGCAGGCCGTCCTGCCTCCTTTCGATACTTAATTTGGGTGACTCGATATGAGTGTGGGTTCCGCTCTCATATTTCCACCTTCGACTGAAGATCCAGTCGAACGCGGAAGTGTGCGCGCGGAAACTCCCGCCATTCCCGGCGCGGGAAACGATTCAAACGGGGAAAACACCTCGGCGCAAATTGCGCCCGCGCAGGTTTCCAGTCCGGAAGATGCCGTCAAAGTGCAAGTGGAATACCTCGGATCAGATCGCGGTCTACGAGTTCGTAAACCGGGGCAGTCTGATCTTGCAAGTACCGAGTGAGCAAATGCTTAACCTCTCCAGCCAGATTTCGCAAGAACTGGCTCAGAAGGACGTGGCCAAAGAGCCGCTCCCCGGTGCAGGAGGAAAAGACCATGGGAGTTAGCTTAAATCCGTCGACTATCCTCTCCGGACAAGGAATCGATGTCAGCTCCGTGGTGTCGCAAATTATCGGCGAGCAGAGCGGACAACTGACCATCTGGCAGGGGCAGCAAACCACTCTCGCGACCCAAGAGGGGCTCCTCGAGGGAGAAGAAAATAATCTCACCAGCCTGCAGACCGCCGTCGCCGCACTCGCAGATCCGACCGGAGCGCTCGCAGCCCAGGCCGCTACGTCTTCGGACTCTTCAGTCCTAACCGCGACCGCACAAACCAACGCCGTTACCGCAACTCACAGCATCGTGGTGAATAATCTGGCCACCACCGGCACGCTCTACACCGACCCCATCGCCGACGGCCCCAATGCCTCCATCCTGGCGAACGGAGAAACCACCGGAGACATTCAGTTGCAGGTGGGGGGCAGTGGCAACACACCCTTCGATATTCCAATCACCCAGGGCAGCAACGACACTCTGACCACGCTGGCCGCCTACATCAATACTCAGAGCACGGCCAACAACTGGGGAGTCACCGCCAGCATAGTAAGTGATACCAGCGGGTCAAGGCTCGCTCTGTTCAGTCAGAGTTCAGGCACTGCCGGAGCCTTGGCAATTACCACCAACACGACCACGGGAGCTGAGAATACGGCGAATACGGAAGATCTGGCCAGCGCCGGTACTTCGATCTTGCCCGCCGGCCAAACCACAGGAACCATTCAACTGCAACTCGGAGGGTCCGGCGGCACAACAGAAAACCTCGCCATCACTGCCGGCAGCAACGATACGCTCAATACCCTGGCCAACTACATCAACACCCAGAGCACCGCCAACAGCTGGGGAGTGACCGCCACCGTCGTCAACGATGCCGGCGGATACCATCTCTCGATTTCCAGCTCTGCCTCCGGAACACCGGGAGACGTGGCCTTCGGAACCAACACCACCAACCTCATTCCCATCGCCAACCTGAACTTCGATACCCCCGTCGGCGGCACCAACGCTTCCCTCACCATCGATGGCGTGCCTTTCACCAGCAGCAGCAACATCGTGACCGGAGCCATTCAGGGGGTTACGCTGAGTCTGGTTGGCCAATCCCCCGGCACTCCGCCAGAGACCGTCCAACTCACCGTCGGACCCGATCAAAACCAGATCACGAATGCCGTCAACAATTTCGTCTCCGCTTATAACTCCGTAGTCAGCACCATCAACTCGCAATACGTAGTGGATCCGACCGGCACGATTCCCGCACCTCCCCTCGAATCTGACATTTCTCTGCGCTCGCTGCAAACCAGCATGTTGACCGACGCCTCCTACGCGATTGGCGGCAACAGCGGATTGGTCAACCTGGCCTCCCTCGGCATCAACATGAACAACGACGGCACTCTCACCGTCGGTTCGAACGCTAGTGGCGAGACCTTTGCCGACGTGCTGGCGACTAACCCCACCGCCGTGCAGAGCTTTTTTCAGAATTCCGGAGGCACGGGCTTCGCCAACAATTTCAATACCGATCTGACCAACTTGACCGCACCGGCGTCAGGGCCCCTCAACGTGGATCTGGCCCAGGACCAGGCGGAAGGAACCGACCTTGGCACCACCATTACGAACTTCCAGACCAATTTGACGACCCAGACGGCGGCCTTGACCGCGCAGTATGACTCGGTCAACGCTTCCCTGCAGTCCTATCCCCTGCTCCTGCAAGAAATCACTGAGACGCTGGGCACGCTGGGCTCCGGTACTTCCGCTTCAGGCGCCCTGGTCTCCAGCGAACCTACGCTCACTTCGGGGTTATAGCAAATGGATGCCAGATCTTCATACCGCGAATCCAGCGTGCGGGGCGCAAGCCCAGTGCGGCTGGTCATCGCCCTCTACGAACAGGCCATCGAAGACCTTCGCCGGGCGGTCATCGCACTGGATAAGGGCGCCATTGAAGCCCGCACCCGGGAGATTAACCATGCCTTGCTGGTGATTGCCCAATTGCAAGGCTCGCTTAACATGGAGCGCGGCGGAGAAGTGGCCCGGAACCTGGCACGCTTTTACGGCCTGGTGCGCGCCGGACTGACCGAAGCTCAAATGAAACAATCTTCCATCCTTATCGAGCAGCAGATTTCTCAATTAACCGAAGTTCATGAAGCCTGGCTGGAGGTGGAACGCGCAACCGCCAAACCAGATTCGCAAATTTCCCAGCCCTCATCGGAATCTCCGTCGATCTCCACTTCCACCACTCTCTCCACGGACTGGAACGCGTGATGCCATTAGCGACGCTTTCCCGTGCTCAAGACTTGCTCGAAACCAACCAACGCCTCCGCCATTGGCTCGACGCTATGACTGCCGCCTCAGGACTGCGGCGTGTAGCCGCTCCTCAACACATCTCCGTACTGCTTTCCGAACTGTCACGCGTGGGCGCGCGCTTGCGCGCCGAGCCTCTTCCCATCCAGGGAACCGATTCCGAACTGGACCAGGAGTTGGAGCAGTATCGCCGCAACGTGGAAAGGATTCGTGAGCTTTTGCCATCCATCCATGGCCAGTTGCTGGCCGAGCGGGCACGGCTTGAAGCGCAACGGGCGCGGGTGCAGTCGGCGGCGGAGTGGGCTCGCGCTTCGCGCCAAACTTTATAGCCGCGGTTTTTCTTTATTTCAGATATTCAAACAGATTGGTGTTGGCGGTCTGCCCGATCGCTTCCAGCGTCGCCTGCAGGGAAGTTTGCGCAGTGGTCAAATTGCTGATCACGGCGGGCAGATTCGCGCCACCTTCGGTATTCTCTTGCTGCGCCAGTTGTGTGGTTTCGGTGCCTAAGTAAGTCTGCTGCGCTGTGAGTTGGTTCAGCGCGTTGCCGTAAAACACACTTTGCGAAGAGATATAGTCGTTGGCGGCACCGACCTCGGTCACCGCCGTATTGATGCCCGTGCCGCTCTGCAGGCTGGTGATAAGGTCCTGAATACTCTGGAACACATCGGCGCTGGGTGCGGAAAACAATTGCGAGCCGGGCAGGTTGGTCTGCAAGCTGAACTGACTGCCCAGGGTTACGCTGTTTACCCCAGCATTCCCCTGATAAGTGACCCCGGATGGAGAACTGGAATCCAGCACATAGGGAGTGGTTTGGTTCGCCGTTCCCCCGAAGACGTAGTTGCCCTGGTAGCTCAGGTTTGCCAGACTGAGCAATTGGCTTTGAATGCCCTGGATTTGCGTAGCGATGGCTGCTCGATCGGTGCTGTTGACTGTCCCATTGGCCCCCTCCACTCCCAGCGTGATGGCCTGCTGCAACGCCGTGGTCACTGAACTCAAGGCCGAGTCCGCATTCTGGATTTCGCCTTGTACGCTGCCAATGCTGCGCTGAAACTGGTCGGCCTGCGCGGTTTGCTCCGCGTTCTGCGTCAGCAGCGCCGCCGCCGCGGGATCGTCGGAAGGCAGGTTGACGCTCTGCCCGGAAGCAATCTCCTGCTCGTCGGTCTGTATCTGCTGCTGCGTCTGGGCCACAGCCGCCAGCAGATCGGGATAGGGATCGGGATTAACGCGCATCGGGGATTTATCCTGTAAGGGTAGACATTTGGGTGACGGCGTACATCATGTCATTGATCGTGGTGATGACCTCGGCCGACGCGGAATAGGCGTCTTGGTACTGCACCATGTTGGCCGCCTCTTCGTCCAGTGACACGCCGGAAATCGATGCCAGCTGATCGTTGAGCTGCTGCAATACCAGGGTTGAAGCGCTCTGCTGTGCCGAGGCATTGGAGGCGTCGTTGCCTACGTTGAAGACAATGCCGGAATAGTAATCGGTGGGACTTTGGCCACTGATGATGTTCTGACTGTTGAGGGCGTACATCGCTTCCGCGTTTCCATTGCTGCCCGGCGTGCCATCGGAACTGGCGGCAATCAGCGCGGGATTGGTGATGGCAACGGAAAGATTCGCCGCCGCCCCCACCCCGGACGCCGCGGGAGGGTTAAACAAATTGGTTCCCGCAACGCCGTTCAGATCGAACCCGCCGGCCTGCACCCCATTCACCGCATTGGCCAAGCCGGCCGCCAAGGTATCCAATTGGGTCAGAGTTGCCGGAATCTCCTGGTCCCGCGCCTGTATTGTTCCCCCCAACTGCCCCGACGTGATTTGGCTCGTGATGTCATTCCCCTGGGAATAGACGTCATGCAGGCCGGAAGAATTGGTCTGAGTCTCGAGCTGAAAGCTCTGCAGGCCGGTCACCAGCGGGGTGCCGTTGGCGGTGGTAAGCGTGAGCGTGTTGTCGCTGGGGATAACCGAGACGTCCACCAGGGACGAGAGTTGGTCGATGGCCTGCTGGCGCTGGTCGACGAAAGTTCCCGCACTCTCTCCAACATTCTGCAAGCTGCTGACTTGGCCATTCAGTGTCGCAATCTGCGCCGTGAGTTGATTGATCTGGCCTACCTGCTGCACCACGCTCTGGTCCAGGCTGGTCTGTTGCTGGGTCAGGCTGTTCGCGGTGGTGTTGAAGCTGGTGGCCAGGTTGCCCGCCGCGGTCAGCACGCCCTGGCGCAGCGACAAGTCGGAGGGATCGGTGGAAAGCTGGTTGACGCTATCAAAGAAATTGGAAATCTCAGTCCCAATATCGCTGGTACTGGTGGTGAAGTTGACCTGCACCTGCTGCAGGGCCGAAGCCAGCGCGCTGAACTGGCCCTGAGACTGGGTCTGCTGCTGGATTTGGGATTCGAGGATGGGATCGGTGATGCTCTTGACACTCTGCAGCGTTACTCCGGTGCCGAAGGTGAGGGGATCGACCACCACCGGATTGCTCTCTGTCAGCACCGGTTCTTCGCGCGAATAGCCCGGAGTATTCACATTGGCCACGTTGTTGGTGGTCACCGCCAGCGCGCCTTGATCCGCGATCAAGCCGCTCAAGGCGCTTGCCAGGCTGGCGTTGAGGCTCGACATCGCTCAGATCTCCCCGCCTTTGAAAGCGAAGGCTCGCGGCCGCGCGCTCCGGGGCGCGCAGGGTGGACCGTAGTTGACACTCGGGCCCGCCAGCATGTTCGCAAGCACGCGCAGCTTCGCCCGCGCCCGCGCCAATAACGCGGATTGCAAGCGTAAGGCTTGCATAACGTCCAGTTCGGCGCGCTTGAGGTCTGCTGTGAGTTCGGGTTCGAGTTCCGGCGCGAGCGCGGCGCAGCCGGAAGCGGGACGCGGTTCGATCAGCCGGCCGATTCTGACCGCCGATGTTGCTAGAATGCCGATATTTTCACCCAGCCTCAAGCTCAATTCGACCTGCTCTCGCGTCCCTTGCCCGATCGCGGCCAGATCGAGCGCCAACAGAGCGTTGCGGCTGGCCAGCAGGCTGGCCTGCAATTGCCGCATCAGCGCCAGGCGCGTCCGCTCCAGTTCCGGGGTTCGCCGCAAAGTCTCGGCCCGGTCGCGGACGGCGTAAATGAACTCCTCTAAACTCATGTCGACTCAGGCAAGACGGTCAATGCGGTGCGGCGGCCTGGTGTTATTCTCGGTATCTTCCGTTTGTTCAGTTTCTTTAGTTTGTTCAGTCTTATCAGTATCTTCAGCGTTTTCCGTTCCTTCGGCTGGAGGCTCGGAATCTTTCTCTGCGGAGGGCTCGCGCCGGCGCGGCTGCCTTTCTTCCGCATTGGGCGCGCCGCGATTTTGCGCGGTGGAAGTCAAAACCACCGGCGCCATTTCATTCCGGTTCAGGCTGCCGGACAGGTCGGCTTTTTCGATTGCCATGCCTTCCGCCCCTGCTGGCCAGCGCCCCAGGTCACGCCGCCAGCTTCACCACCATATTCGAAAACAGCGCGCCCGCCACCTCATCCGGACTGGGCTGATAGCTCCCGGTGACGACCGCCTCCCGCAAGGCGCTGACTTTCTGCGGCGTCGTCTCCGGAAGCCCGGATAATTGCGCGATCAAGCCCTGAACCTCAAGATGGAAGCCCGAAAGCTCTGCCTGATCTTCACCCAGAGCACTCGAACCTAAATTGCTCGAACCCAAAGCGCTCGAACCCAGCCCGCTCGCAGCGCTCGCCGAAGCAGGATTCGCACTTGCCGGCGGTGGGCTGCCGGCTCGCTCGCTGTTTGCAGCCCCCTGCGCTTCCTGATTCGAATCGATTCTCATAGCCTGTTTCCTCCGCTGAATTCCCTTGCAATTCAACTATCGGCAAACCCTTAGGAAACTTTAATTCTTGTGCTACCGCTTCCACCCGTTTTCCCGGACGGTTCCCTCATCCTGTTCCATCGGCAGAAGTTAGCTAAGCTTTAGCGGTTCTTGAGAAGCGGCTTATTTCGGCCGCATGAGACCTTGGTGCGCCGCCTGGCGGGCTGCCAGGTGCTGGGTAATCATCTTTGCAATCCCGAAACCGCCGCCCGCGGCGAGAGCCGACGCCAGAGCCTGCGTACCCATATAGTTGTAGTCGTCCTGGCCCGCCATCGCATCCTGGCCGGGAAGGGTGGCAAAGGTCTTTTCCAGGGACTCCAGCACCGTGCCGATCAGCTGCGCTTCAAATTCGCGGGCAGCCTTGGGCCCGGGGCCCAAGGCGGGGGCGGCTAAAGGCGGCAAGACATTCGCCGCCGGCAAAATATTGAAAGTATTGGGCGAGGGACCAGAAGACGAGGGACCGGAAATCGTGCTCATCAGATAACCTCCAATTCAGCTTCCAGGGCGCCTGCAGCTTTGATCGCCTGCAGGATCGAAACCACATCGCGCGCGGTTGCACCGATGGCCTGCAGGCGCGTCACCAACTCCTCCACACTGGCACCTTCGTTCAACTCGATGTTGCGCGCCGGGCTATCCGCCGTCTTGATTTTGGTCTCCGGCAATACCTCGGTCTGCCCCCCGGCCAGCGCATTCGGTTGCGATGCCGTGTAGGTGGTGATCACCTCAATCGAGAAGCTGCCGTGCAGAATCGATACCGCGCCCAGGCGAACATCCTGACCCATCACCACCGTGCCGGTGCGCTCGTTGACCACCACCTTCGCCTTGCGCCGCACCTGGACCGCAAAGTTTTCAATGCGCGCCAGCAGGGCGGGAAGGTTGGCGTTGCCCGCCACCGGGATCGCGATTTCCACCCGGCGGCTGTCGATGACGGTGGCCGCCGGCGACGCCAGTTCCCGGTTGATGACCGTGGCAACTTCCTCGACCGTAGTGAAGCTGGCTTCGTTGAGCACAATCGAAACCGCGTGCAGTTTCGTGAGATCGAGCGAACTGTCGCGCTCGATCAGGCCTCCGTTGGGGATGCGTCCGACGGTGGGATGATTCAACTGCTTGGAGTTGGCTCCCGACCCGGCGGCATAGCCGCCCACCACCAGCGGGCCTTGCGCCGCCGCATAGACCTGGCCATCGGCGGCGTAGAGCGGCGTCAATAACAGCAGTCCGCCTTCGAGGCTGCGCGCATCTCCCGCCGACGAAACGATGACATCGAGCGGCATGCCCGGACTGGCGAATGGCGGCAGGCTGGCGGTCACGAATACCGCCGCCACGTTCTTCACCTGCACCGTGGTTTGCACGACGCTCGGAGGAATCTCGACTCCCATGCGCTGCAGAATGCTGGCCAGGGTCTGAATGGTGAAGTAAGTTTGCTGCTTGTCTCCCGTACCCTTCAGCCCCACCACCAGCCCGTAACCGATGAGCGAATTGTTGCGGATCCCCTCCACGCTGGCCACGTCGCGGATCAGCACTCTGTGGTCCGAACTTTGGTGCGCACTCTGGTGCGCACTCCGCCCCGCACTTTGTTCCGCAGTTTGGGCTGAACCTTGTTCCGCACTCGGGCCCGCGCTCTGGGCTGGATTCTGGGCGGCGGCGCCGGGTAGAAGCAACCCGGCGGGCGCCATTCCGCTCAGCGCAAAAGCAAAGGCGAAGGCGAAGCCAAATGCGAAGCAATGACTGACCCGGCGCACAGTGTTCTCCTAAAATCCCCTAGAAATTAAATATCCTCAAGATCCATTTCATCACCGGATTCGGTGGCCTGGTGCTTTCGCTAATGACCCCTTTGCCTTTGACCTCAACCTCCAAGTCGCCCACGCTGTTCGAGATGACGGTGTTGGTCGCGTCCAAATCGCCGGGACGGACCAGGCCGCGCAGGATCACGGTCTCGCGCTGATCATCCATCAGCAGCTGCCGCTCCGCCTCGATGACCAGAGTTCCGCCTGGCAATACGGCCACGACCCGCCCGGTGAGGGTGGTGGTCAGCGCGGTGGTCGAAGTCGCCTGCCCCTTGCCGGTCAAAGCCTGCGCCGAGGTCGGCGAAAACAGGTTGGCCACACCCGCTGTTTTCAACTGTCCGGGCAACGCCGTAATCCCCGAACTGGCGGAGAAATTGCGGCTCGTGGCCACGTTTCCGGTGCTGGTGGACGATAGATTCTGGGCAATGCTGATGGTCACCAGATCGCCCACTCGCGACGCCTTGTAATCCGCCACCAGATTGGCCAGACGGCCGTTGTCGATCCACAGGCTGCCGGGAGTCGTGGCGGCGGGAACCGGCCCCGGTCCGGTCACGCGATGGATGTATTCGGCCAACGGATCTCGCTTTGGGGTCGCAGCTTTGTCCTTGGGTTTGGCTTCCGCGGCGGAAATGAGCGCGGCAATCACCGCAACAATCACCGCAAGCGAGCCCAGCATTCTCCGGATTGTTCTTATCCCGATTATTCTTCTCCCGGCATCGAGTGGCGTCTTCACAGACTCGCCCGCACGCTTCCGGCACCTACTACTTCGGCTCGCAGCGTTCCGGGAGCATTCTTGAACCGTACCCGGACAAATTGGCCGAGCCCGCCCGCTTCGAGGCAGGTTACCGGCAACACGATGCGAAGGCCCGCTTGTTCCCAGGTAAGCATCACCGTCTGTCCAGTCCTGATCAGCCGCGCCATAGGGCTGGCGTCCGCCGACGCAGTTTCCGGCCGTCCCGGGAAAGACTGGGGAAAGACGTCCGGCGAAATCTTCTCGCGGCTCCAAACCAGAAAGGGAATGCAATCTGCGGGACGGCCGCAGCGCAACCCGAATTCCCAGCGCTCCAAGCCAACATTCCAGCTGGCTTTCAGCAGTTCGAGGGGCGCGTCCTGCGGGATGTTGCCCGAGGCGGCGCAGTCCAGATCCTCCCGCCATCGGTTGCCCGCCGCCCCTCCCGGCGAACGGCCGGCAGACGATAAGAATTCAGCGATCTCCGCACAAGTCTTAACCGCTCGGGCCTGCCGCACCAAAATTCGCTCGGGAATGATTGGTTCGGGAATGATTCGCTCAGGAATGCTGCGCTCGGGAATCCGCTGGCTGCCGCCGCTCGCCAAGTTCTGCTCCAGCTCTCCGAAGCCTTCCATCAGTCTGCGGATCTCTCTGCCCTCGAGCACCCGCACGCTTCCGGCCCGAGGCACGGTGCCGAGACTCACCTGCGCCGCCTCGCGATACACCTGAGGACAAGTTCCTGGGGCCAGCAAATCCGCCAGGCTTAGCTCTCCCGGCGCGGCTTCCACCTCGGCTCGCACCACCACTGGGCCGCAAGCCGCCTGGGCGCAGCCCGGTAAAGGCACTGCCGCCAGCCCCCCAGTGATCATCATCATCGCCCTAAGCAGCCGCTTCATGAAAATCCGCTCCTGGGCCGTTACCGGCCGAGATTATTGATGGTCTGCAGCATCTGATCCGCCGCGTTCACCACCCGCGAACTGGCTTCATACGAACGTTGCGCCACGATCATATTCACGAATTCGGTGACCACGCTTACATTTGACTGCTCCAGCATGCCCTGCACAATGCTGCCCAGCCCTTCGCTACCCCCGGGCGTCCCGACCACGGGATCGCCCGACGCCGTGGTCTGGAGAAACAAATTGCTGCCGGTGCTGTTCAGCCCGCCGGGATTGTTGAACAACGCCAACTGCAGCGAGCCCACCTGCTGCGCCGCCGTCTGCCCCGCCAGGGTGACGCTGACCGTCCCATCGGAACCCACTGTGATCGAAGTCGCGCCCGTCGGAATCGTGATCCCAGGCTGCACCGCGTCGCCATCCTGGTCGACCAGGTTGCCTTGCCCGTCGGTGTGAAAGCTTCCCGCTCGGGTATAGGCAGTCTGGCCATTAGGCAAAAGCACCTGGAAAAATCCCTGCCCTTGAATGGTCAAATCCAGAGGGTTGCCGGTCTGGCTGAAGTCGCCCTGCAACTGGATTACCTCCGAGGCGGCGGAGCGTGTGCCCAAACCGACTTGCAGTCCGGCCACCACCGTGGTCTGCTGTGTGGCCGCCGCTCCCGGCATGATCAGGTTCTGATAGATGAGATCTTCAAACTGCAGCCGCCGGCTGCGAAAGCCCGCCGTACTGGAGTTCGACAGGTTGTTGGCGATATTGTCGAGGTTGAGTTCCTGGGCAGTCATTCCGCTGGCGGCGGTGTAAAGCGCGCGAATCATGTTTGCTCTCCTTGGCTTCTGAGCCAGCAGTTTCGGTTTCGGCCGGCTCAGACTTTCGGCAGATCCTGCACCGCAATCTGATTCAGCTGGCCGTCGAGCGCACTCAGTGCGCGCGCCAGCATTTCCGTGTTGCGCTGCACCGTGATCAGCTGCACCACGCCTTCGGTCGGACTGACGTTTGAACCTTCGAGCATCCCCTGGCTCACCGAGGTGTCGGCGGCGACCAGCGCGGAGCCCGCCGGCGCGCTGTAAGTCGCATTTCCCACTGCGGTCAAATCGGTTTGCGGCGAGAATTCCGCCAAACGTAACTTGTCCACCAGTGCTCCATCCACCGATATGGTTCCGTCGGAACTGATGGCGAGATTGCCGGTGGGCAAAATGATTGCTCCCTGCTCGCCGAGCACGGTATTTCCCTGGCTCGTCACCAACTGTCCGGTGGGCGTAAGGTGGAAGCTGCCATCGCGGGTGTAGAGCGCGCCTTGCGCCGATTGCACCGTAAAAAAACCGCTGCCCGAAATTGCGACATCGAGAGGGTTTCCGGTAGGGATGAGGCTGCCCGCGGCGAGATCCAGCCGGCTGCCACTCAGCACCCCGAAGTTATTGACGGCTGCATTCAATGCATTCGTCTGCACCGCTCCGTTCCCCGCCAGCAGAGAACGAAACGTCGTCTGCTCGCCCCGGTACCCGGTGGTCGCCAGATTGGCCAGATTATGAGCGACTAATTCGAGAGCCTGGGTTTGTGCTGCAAGTCCGGCGCTAGCTGCGTAGTAACCGCTGTCCATGGTGGTTGCTCCGGGGTGAGAGGAGCACGCGGCGTTCCATCGCGGGTGAGAGCAGGATTGTTGGGTCTTCGCCTAAGTGTTTAGAAAGAAGGGATGATGGGCGGAGAAAGGGAAGAAAATTCTTAGGTTCAAATAGCGGCAGAGGATGGTTTTGCCCGGTGTTTGAAATTCGCCCGGCAAAACCTTCCCATCCCATGCCATGTGCGTCCAAGAAAACTCTAACTGTGCATCTCGATGGCTACGATGATCCGCTCTTCTTCAAACAAAAAATTGACTTGCAGAGTAGTCGCGTTCCCCACAGAATGACAACTATAATCTCCGCCGGTAATCACGGTGGGGACGGAGAGCATGCAGCCATCGCCCAGGCCGGAGATTTTATTCTTGAAATTTCCCGCGACCATATTGCAAATTTCGCCCATCGCGTCCCACATCTCGGCGGCCGCTTTCTCCGCGTCGATGCCCAGCATCTTCGACGCCATCCGCGCCCCCGCCCGCGAAGAACACCGGATGGTCAGGACTCCGCACAGCAAACCCGCCAGTCCCACCATGGCGGTCACATCCAAAGCCTCCTCGGGAGGGGGTTCGGACACGGCTTCCAAGTGGCTTCCCAGCATGGTCTCAAACACCTCCTGGGCGGACAATACCAGCACCGGTTGCCAGCTCTGATGGTTTTCGATTGCACTCGGATTGGATGCGTGCAAACTCACAATTTCCCCGCTAATACCGGCAGAATGTGCTCCTTCACCTGATCGGCAGTAAAAGGCTTGCGCAGATATCCTTTGGCTCCGGCCGACAACGCCCGCACCACATGGCCCTCGCTGCCTTCGGTGGTAATCATCACCACCGGAACTCCTTTGGCATTCTCGACGCCCGCCAATTGCTTCACGAACTCCAGGCCATCCATTACGGGCATGTTAATGTCGCAAAGAATGATGTCAACCTTGGCGTCTTTCATTACGACCAAAGCCTCCGCGCCGTTGCCCGCTTCGTAGACTTTCTCGATCTCGATGCCTGCCTGGCGCAGGGACCGCTCCACGATCTTTCGCATCACCGAGGAATCGTCCACGATGAGAACTTGCACCTTGTTCATGGTCTCCTCTGATCCTGTCGCGGCCTTCCCTCTGCTTCGGCCAAGGCCAAGGGCGCGCGCCTTAAAGGTTATCGGCACATCCGGGCAGGACTTTAAACCGCAGCCGCTGGCAGATGCCAAAGCGGGGGCACCGCCGGGCTCGAGGCGGCGCCCGGAGAGCGCAGCACCAGATTCACGGGTTCGCGCTGCCGCCCTTCCAGGCGGATCCAGATGTGTTGGCCACATGGCGCCAGGCGCACTTCCTCGGCTGCCACTTTAGCGGCGTAGCTGCCGATGATGCGGGCACATTCGCCGGCATCTTCCAGCCGGTCAAAGACCACATCTTTTGCCGCATGACGTTGCCCCAGCGCCTGCAAACCTTTTTGCAAAATGCTGGGGCACACAAAACACGCTTCCGTGCGATATCCCAGCATCTGCTCGACCGCATATAGCATCGTGTGATCAATACTCTCGCTGAAGGCAATGAGAAGGGTTCGCGTGGCCTCGGCAAATCCCACCGGGATCATCTGAAAAGACTCCAGCAGGAAATTGGGAAGCGCCACGAAGCGGCCCGCCGCAAAGGCTGACGGGCTGGTTTTCAGCACGGGACACGCCCACTGCCGCGCCACCGCAGCCGTGATTTGCAGCTCGCTGGCAAAACCCAGATGCCGCAGCCAGTCCCCAATTCTGCCCTCGCCGGAGGCGCGCTGCAGATCGAGTGCGGTTCGAAGCTGCGCGGCGCTTAGTTGCTGCCGCGAAAGTAACAGCAGTCCCAGCGGAACCCGGTGCGACACCACCGCCTCTCGCCGGGAGCCCGGTGGCTCCCGCCCCAGCACCTCCGAGAGTGCCCACTGCAGACAGTCCGCCTGGCAATACCACGCTCCCCGCATGCGCACACCGCGACCCCGGCGGCGCAGGGGCCACCACACTCCGCGCGACTGGATGCGCCCGCAGCACCTGCACTTCACCACCGGCTTTTGCCGAAAGTCGCGCCAAGCCACCCTCCACGGCTTCCGGCTTCTGCCCGCCTTATCCATCGTGCCGCCCTGGCGCCGGCGCCTGCGGAGAAACTTCGCTTACCCGCAGGCCGTAATTGCCGTCGATCACCACCACTTCCCCACGAGCGATCAGCCGGCCATCGAGCAGAAGATCGACCGGTTCCTGCACCCGGCGATCCAGTTCGACCACCGCGCCCGGACTCAGGTCGAGCACTTCGCGCAGCAGCAATCGCCTCGACCCGAAGCGCATGCTCACGGCGAGTTGCACGTCCATCAGCAGATCGAGTGCGCCCGCCGCCGGCTCGGAGTCAGCGGGTTGAATCTCAGGGGAAGAGTCGATGGCGGCCTTCGCGGTTTCGATTTTGGCCGCTTCGGCTTTTCCCGCCCGCAGCTCCGCCACCAGCGCCGCGCTCAAGCCGAATTCCAGCAGCATGCTGGGTGGTGTCTCCGCTCCGGCCTGCAGCCAGAAGCTCTCCGCCGCCGCCCACGAGGGTGCCGCCGCCGCTCCTTCCAGACTTAACTGAAGTTCCCCCCAGCGCGCTCGGGCGCCGCTGGCCACGATGCCCGAAACCTGGCGCAGGAGTTCGATCACGGACTCCCGGTGGTCGGCTGTGAGCGGCGAGTCGGGCGCCGGCGGCTCGCTCATGAAGGCCTGCCCCAGCCGCAGGATGCTGGCCGGGGACAGGCGAAAGCTCATTTCTCCCCGCAAGGCTCCGGCGGAGGTGACGACTACCCACAGATTCTCTTTGTCTTTATTTTTATTTTTATCTTTATCATCTTTATCTTGGTTTTCACTTTCCGCTTCTGCTGCCGGCTTAAGGTCCGCAGGCGCTTCCCGGAGGATTTGGCAGGGAACCGGGGCGCCCGTGATCTGCGCGATGACCTGGGAGAAGCTGTCAACCCAAATCTGGGCATAGATCTGGACGTAGTCAGGCGACTTGGTTTCGAGAGTATCCGCAGTCGAGTCGGTCATCGCTTGCGAGTCTCCTTCCCCCCGGGAATGACTTCGGTTTCTACCCGGCGCGCCAGCACTTGGGCGGCGCGCGTGTTTCCTACCCGAGCTGGCGCGGCGCCGAACATCTCAACTCCGGCCACAATCAGGGAAGCCGGCTGGGCTGCGCTGCGCCGCAGCGGCAGCAGTTTTCCGGGCGCCATCTCGGCCAGTTCGCTCACCGCGGCGCTGAGACCGTTGACCCCCAACTCCACCGGAAATGGACATTGCAAAAGCCGGCGCTGCAGCCGTTCCCGCCACTCCGCCGGTCCACGCGGGCGGCTGTCCATCCATGCCTTGGAGATTTTGCGCAGCAGAGCGTGCGAAAGCGAGACGGGCACGGCCAGATTCAGACCGCCGCGCACCTCCAGCAGGCTGACTTCGAAACTGAGCGAAAGTATCTTTTCGTTGGGCAGCATCAGACGCTGCGCCTGGGCCAGCTCCATGCGCTTTTCAAAGCTCACCTGCAGCTCTACCGCCTGCCACGCCGCACCCAGTTCACGGCACACGATGCGGGCCACGCTCTCCACAATCTGATCTTCAATCTCGGTGATGTCGCGGGGTGCGGCGATGCCCTTGCCTTCGCCGCCGAGCAGCAGATCGATGATGGGGAAAGCCACTTTCAGGTCCAGCTGCAGGGCGCCGTGGACGCCCATGGGATCCAGTTTGCAGGCGGCCAGATAAGTGGTTTCCGGGATGCGCTCGGTGAACTCGCGGTAGGTGAGATGCTCGGCCGATACCAGGGTAGCGGCAAACACCACCCGCAAGTAAGTCCCCAGCGCCAGCGTCAGGCTGCGGGCAAAGCTTTCGTGCAACTGGGTGATGGCCGCCAGTTGCTCGCGCCCGATCTGCCCCGCCCGGTGCACGTCCCAGGGTTCGACGTTCGGTTCTTTGTGGCCGGAATCAGCCCCTCCGCCCGTGCGGGCGGCCCGTACCATGGCATCGATTTCCTCTTGGTTCAGTTCGTTCTGCATGCCGCTTCCTCGCGCGCCTTCTCTTTTTCTCTTTTTCTTTTTTCTTTTCTTCTTTTCTTCTTTTCTTCTTTTCTTTTTCTCTTTACTGCCCGCCCGCCTGTGCCGCCCGGCTGCTGGGCTTGGCCGGACTCATCACTTCCTCCAGCCGCGCCCGCAAACGCACCACCGCCAAAGAATGGATCTGCGAGACCCTGGACTCTCCAATGCCGAGTACCGCTCCCACTTCCTTCATGGTGAGTTCTTCAAAGTAATAAAGAGCCAGCACCTGCTGCTCTTTTTCCGGCAACTCGGCAATCACCCGGGCCAGCATTTGCTTCATCTCGGAACGCATGCAGCGGAAAAACGGCGTGTCCTCCGGGGCGCTGGGCAGATAATCGCAGAGGTCCTCATCTCTTCCGTCCCACGGAGACTCCAGATGGAGACTGCCCACCTCCAGGCCGTCCAACTCGGTGAGCAGCTGCTGAAAGTCGCGCAATTCGAGTTTCAACTCGGCGGCAATCTCGACCTCGGTGGGGGCGCGGCTGAGTTCCAGGCTGAGCTTGCGCTGCGCCTCTTCGATGCCCCGGGCTTTGCGCCGCAACTCCCGCGGTCCCCAATCCATCTCGCGCAGGCTGTCGAGGATCGCACCCCGTATGCGGAACTTGGCATAGGAGCCGAATTGCACGTGTTTGGAGCGATCGAACTTGTTGAGCGCATCGATCAGGCCAATCACGCCGGCATGCACCAGATCTTCGAGCGGCACCTGCCGGGGCAGGCGTTCGTGAATCCGCCGCGCCAGATAGCGCACCTGGGGCAGCTGTTCGAGCAGGATGCGGTCGCGCTCCTCTTTATTCTTATCTTTATCTCTGTCCTGCCACGCGGTATAGGCTTCGGCTGTGTTCTTGTTCATAATTCCTTTTTCCGCTTCCCCGTTCGGGCTTCGATTTTTCTGGGTCCAGGTCACCGCAAGACTCCCAGCGACTGCACCTCGACCACCGGAGGAACCTCGAGCGGCGAGAGCACCACCACTTTTGGCAGGAAGGGTTCGAGCAACCGCTTCAGGTGATAGCGCGCCGGAGTCGCACAGAGCAGCACCGGACTGGCCACGGCCACCTGCTCTCCGGCAAGCTTGCGCAGGCCATCGAGAATGCGGCGGGCAAACGGCGGCTGCAGGCTGGCGGCGCCCGCCGGCACTTGTGCGCCGAAGGCGCGGCTCAGTTCCTCCTCCAGCGCGCGATCGAGCGTGACTACGCGCAGCCCCCCGTTCTCTGAAAGCAGCGGCCGCACCAGGGCGCGGGCCAGCGCCTGGCGGGCCGACTCGACCAGCAGCACCGCATTCTTATTGGCTGGCGCGATATCCAGCAGGGTCTCGAGAATCGTCGAAAGATCGCGGACCGAAACCTGCTCCCGCAACAGTTGCTGCAAAGTCTTCTGCACTTCGCCCAGGCTGAGAACCTTGGGAACCAGCTCCTCCACCAGTTTGGGATGGCTCTCGGCCAGGCGGTCGAGCAGGCGTTTGGTTTCCTGCCGGGTCAGCAGTTCGTGAGCGTGCTGCTTGACTACTTCCGCGAGGTGAGTGGCCAGAACCGAGGTCTGATCGACCACCGCGTAGCCGGAAGCCAGCGCCTGATTCTGCAACGCCGCCGGAATCCACACCGCGGCGGCGCCGAAGGCCGGTTCCTTGGTTGCGACCCCCGCCAGCGGGCGCGGCGAACCTTCCGAACTGATGGCCAGCAGATTGTCCTGGTGAAGCTCCCAGCGCGCCACTTCCACCCCGCGCAGGGCGATGGTATATTCCTTCGGCTTCAGCCGGACGTTGTCTGTGATGTGAATGGGCGGGACGATGAAGCCCAGCTGTTGCGCCAGATTCTGCCGCAGGGCTTTCACCCGGGCCAGCAGCTGCCCCCCTTGATTTTGATCGACCAGCGCCACCAGTCCGTAACCCACTTCGAGACTGAGTTCGTCGAGCTTCAGCAGATCTTCCACCGAATCCTTGCCCGTCTTCTTGTCCCCGGCTGCAACCGCCGCTGCGGCCGCCGCCAAAGGCTCCTCGCCGGATTTGGGGGCGCGCCAGGCCAGAAATCCCGTCCCCGCAGCCAGTAGAAAGAAGGAAAACTTGGGCAATCCCGGAATCGCCGCCAAGGCCAGCATCACGCCCGCGGCAATGATCAAGGGGCGGCGCCGCGACAGCACCTGCCGCCCCACATCGACGGAAAGCGTGGCATCGGAGGAGGCGCGGGTGACCACAATGCCCCCGGCCATCGACACCAGCAGCGAAGGAATCATGGTCACCAGGCCATCGCCCACGGTCAGCACCGTGTAGGTCTTCAAAGCCTCGCGGAAGGGGATGTCGAGCTGAAAGACACCGATGAGAAATCCGGCGATAATATTGATTGCCGTAATCAGGATGGTGGCGATGGCGTCGCGCTGATTGAAGCGGGCGGCGCCGTCCATGGCGCCGTAGAATTCGGCATCGTGGGCAATCTGTTCGCGGCGGGCGCGCGCCTGACCCTCATTGATCAGGCCGGCATTCAAGTCCGCGTCAATCGCCATCTGCTTGCCGGGCATGGCATCGAGGGTGAAGCGCGCGGTGACTTCCGCCGTGCGCACCGCCCCGTGTGCTACGACCAGATACTGGATGGCGATCAGGGCCATGAACAGCACGAATCCCACCACGTAGTTGCCCCCGACCACGAACTGGCCAAAGGCCTCGATAACGTGCCCCGCCGCCGACGCTCCCTCATTGCCGTGCAGCAAAATTCTTCGGCTGGAAGCCAGGTTCAGCGAGAGCCGAAACAAGGTGAGCAACAACAGCAAGCTGGGGAACACGGAGAACTGCGAAGGCCGCAGAATTTGTATCGCCGAGAGCAGCACCAGCACGCTGATGGTCATGCTCACCGCCAGCAGCAGATCGAGCAGGAAGCTGGGCAGCGGCACCAGCATCACGAAGATCAAACCCACCGCCGCAATCGGCATCACCCATTCCGACGCGGCGTTCTTCTTTCGCGAGGCAGGAGCCGTTACGGTCGTGGTGGTTGCGGCCATGGCTTATGTCCTCTCCGCCGCGCGGCCGCCGGAGTTTTGGGCTGGCGCGGCCGGATTTTGCGCGGCCTGATTCTGTGAGGCCCGGGCTTGCGCCCGCCAGATGGCCGCCAGAATTTCCGCAACCACGGTATACAGCTGGGCCGGAATCGACTGTCCCACCTCGACCGCCCGGTACAGGGCATGGGCCAGGGGAACGTTCTCGACCATGGGGATGCCGTTCCAGCGGGCAATTTCCCTGATCTGGGCCGCGATCAGGTTGCGGCCTTTGGCCACCACCACGGGGGCGTCCATGTCCACGCGGTATTCGAGCGCGATGGCGTATTCCGTGGGATTGGTGATCACTACCGCCGCCCGCTCCACGTCCTTGAGCATGCGCCGGCGGCGGCTCTGGCGCTGCAGCCGCCGGATGCGCTGCTTGATGGCGGGATGCCCCTCGGTCTCCTTGAACTCGTCTTTCTGCTCCTGCTTGCTCATCTTCATGTCGTTCTCATGGCGCTGGCGCTCCAGAAAATAATCCGCTCCCGCCCAAACCAGCAGCACCAGCGAGCCTTTCCAGGCCACTTCAAACATCCGTCCGGTGGCGAAGGCCGCCAGAGTGGTGCGGCTGGCGCGCAGCAAGGCGGGGAAAAATCTCCAGTCCCGCACCAGCACCCCAATGGCGAAGTAGATGACCACGGTCGTCGGCAACAGAGACTTGAGCAGGCGGCTGAGCGCGGCGAGCGAAAACAGCTGCTCGACATGGCTTGCCGGATCCAGACGCTTCCAGTTGGGCGCCAGCGCCGAAGGCGCAAACACCACTCCACCCTGGGCCAGGCCGCCAAACGTAGCCACCAGCCAGCTCATGCCGGCGGCCAACGCGACGCCGCGAAATACGACCAGGCCGTTGCGCCACACCGGAACGAACTGCTCGGGGCGGGTCGCCGCCATCGTCAGTTCCTGGCGCATCAGGCTGCGCCACTCGCCGGCAAAGGCGGGCATCTGCCAGGCGCAAAACACGATGGCGGTCATCGCACCCAGGCCCGCGGTCAGGTCGCGGCTGCGGGCGACTTGCCCCTGCTCGCGCGCCTTCTGCCGCCGCCGCGGAGACGCTTTCTCGGTCTTGCTCTCATCCGCCATGGAGGCTCACCGTGCCAGGTGCAGCAGCTGTTCGGAAACGTGAATCAGGCGCGTGAACTGCTGGTTGAACAGGCGCGGCCAGTACGCCATCGCCCCCAGCAGCACGCTCAATCCCAAAAGATTTTTTACCGCCAGTCCGATGAACATCACCGGCAGCTGCGGCGACGCTTTGCCCAGAAAGCCCAAAGCCACATCGGCGATCAGCGTGGCCACCAGCGAGGGTGCGGCGATCTGCACTCCCACCAAAAAAATTCCCCCGGCCGCATGCAAAAGGCCGGTGGCAACCGCCAGCGTCACCCCAGCGCTGCCCGGCGGCAGGTACGCGAAGCTCCGCACCAGCGACCGCAACAGCCAGTGATGCACATCGAGCTGCAGAAAAATCAGCAGCGCGGCCATGCGGTGAAACTCCGAAAGCACCGGCGTGTCGGCCTGAGTCTGGGGATCGAACACGTTGGCCAGCGAATATCCGATCTGCACTCCCAAAATCTGCCCCGCCATCAAGGCTGACTCGAAGAGAAAGTTCGCCACCAGCCCGAGCAGAAGCCCGACCACGACTTCACCGAGTGCCACCTGCGCCCATTGCCACGACCCCAGCGCCAGCCCCACCGGCCCATGCAACGGGTGCAGCAGAATGGTCAGTAGCAGGGTCAGCCCGGCCTTTACTGGGATGGGCACGGCATCGCTGCCGAGAAATGGGCAGAACACCATCAGCCCGGAGACGCGTGCGCCGGTGAACACTGCGGCCGCCAACAGTTCCTCGAGATGCAGACCGTCCGTCATTTCCCGTTTCTCGGTTCTTGGCGCTAATTGCCAACCGCTAATTGCTAATTGCTGATTGCTGAGTGCTGAGTGCTGAGTGCTGAGTGCTGACTGCTCCTCACCGCACAAATGGCCGGAAGTCGGAAAACAGCTGCAGCGTGAACATCCCGATCCGGCGCACCATCCACGGCATCAGCAGCAGCACCGCCGTCGCCACCGCCGCCAGCCGCGGCACGGTCGAGATCGTCATATCCTGCAGCGAGGTCAGCACCTGCACCACGTTGATCAGCAGGCCCACTACCACGGCCGCCATCAGCAGCGGCGCTCCCATCCACAGAGCCGTCTCGATCGTGTGCCGCAGCAGCGCTACAATCTGGTCCGATCCCATCGAAAATCTCCCCCGCTTCCCCGAAACTCCTCAGGCAAAGCTCTTCATCAGCGATCCCACCAGCAGGTTCCAGCCATCCACCATCACAAACAGCAAAATCTTCAGCGGCGTCGAAATGATGACGGGAGGAAGCTGCATCATGCCGATCGACGTGGTCACCGCCGCCACCACCAGATCGATCACCAGAAAAGGCAGAAACAACGCCACCCCGATCTGAAATCCGGTTCGCAGCTCGGAGACGATATACGCCGGCACCACCACCCTCATCGGCACGTCCTCGGCCCGCGCCGGACGCGGGGCCCCGGCCAGTTCGAGAAACAGCGCCAGATCTTTTTCCCGGGCGTACTTGAGCATGAAGTGGCGCAGCGGCGGCGCGCCCAGTTCCACCGCCTCCATCGCATCCACCCGGCCTTGCTGAAAGGGCACCACCGCCGCCTGATAGATCGATGCGCCCACCGGCTGCATCAGGAAGTAAGTCAACACCAGGGCGAGGCCGATCAGAGTCTGGTTGCTGGGCGCGGTCTGCGTGCCCAGCGCCTGCCGCAAGAAATGAAACACGATCAGCAGCCGGGTGAACGGAGTCAGGGCCACCAGCAGCGCGGGCAAAAGCGTCAGCAGAGTCAGCAGAACTACGATGTTCCATGGCACCGAGCCACTGGCGCCGCCCAGTCCAGTCCAGTTCAGGCCGGACACGTGCTTGGGACGGAATGCGGCGGAGGCGAGGACCGGGGCAACCCGCGGAAATACGTTCGTGAACATGTTCGGAAATATGTTCGTGAAAATGCGGGCGAACATGGTCAGCGCTCCTCTTCGAAGCGCGGCGGGTGTGATTCCGCTTCGTCGTCCGTCCGGGCTGCGGAATCCTGCAAGCGTGACAGCAGCACCAGAGATGACGCGGTCCCGCCCACCAGGAAGCGCGTCTTTTCAAACTCGACCACCGCCACGAAACGCCGCTCCCCCAGCGGCAAACTCTCGCACAGCCGGAGCCTCCGGGGAGCGCGGCGGCTGATCCGCAGCAGGCGATCCCATAACGCCGCCAGCTGCGACCGCAGCGTGCTGGTGGAAAACTGCAATGCCCGTGTCGCCATGAAACTCACCATCCCGGCCGGCCGATCGCCTGCCCGCTTCAAACCAATTCCGTGAGCCGCACCGCCAGATTGCCGCCCACTACCTCAAACTCAATCCAGCCAATCGGCGTGGCATTCAGGCACAGAGGAACGTCCCGGCCCACGCGCCAGTGCGCGTTGACGATGGAACCTTTGTGCAGCTTCAGCAGGTCCGCGATTTTGAAGTCCGGCATCGCCAGATCTACCGTGAGTTCGCAGCCCAGACCCAGCACCGGCTTCCACACGGCATCCGGCAGTGATTCCGCATCCGCTGCCCGGGCCGCGGCCCCGCCCGCTTCGTTCGCCGGCTTTTCCGCGGTTTGCGCCGGAGCGCTTCGCGCCGCCGTTGCCATCTCTCCCCCTCACCGGTGCTCATCGCTGAATCAGGAACTCGGTAAAATACACTTCCTCGACCGCCAACCGTGGCAGTCGTTGCTGCAGCGCGTGCAACACGTCCGCTTTCAATTTCGTCTTTCCCTTTTCATCCTGCAGATCGTCGACCCGGGCTTGCGCCAGCACACTCAGGATGGTGTCCCGCACCTGGGCGACGGGCGGCGCATTCTCCCCTTTTCCCAGCTCGCGTCCCAACCCCAGGTCGATGCCTACCCGCAGGTACGACCTTTGATCGGGACCCGCCAGGTTCAGAACAAAAGTTTCCAAATGCAGTGTGCTCTTTACCGGCGCAATCGCCCCCGACATGACGGAATCGACGCTACGCGTGCTCCAAAACCAGGCTGCTGCCGCGGCCAGCGCAGCCGCCAGGACGAAGAAAAAAATTCGTCCCCGCCCCCTATGTGCTTGCTTTGCGGGATTTTTCTTGGCGGGCACTTGCCTAGGAAAAAGCAATCCAGTAGCCGCGGGTGAGCACGAAGGGGAGGGGTCGCGGCGAGAGGCGAGCGCTCAGCCAACGGCCTGCAGATCAACCCGATAGATCGACCAACCGCCCATCTTCGGGGCAATCTTTGCCCGCTGACGATGGCGGAAGTTCTCCTCCTCGCTGATTGTGCTGAGGAGAACCTCATGACGAATTTCTTAGGCGCGTAGAATCCTTCTCCGGCGGCTGCGCGCCGCCGGAGACCGGCAACGGATTAGACGCTTCTACAACTCTTTTACTGCTTGAGAGCGATTGTGTCCTGCGTGATCTGATCGAACGTAGTCACCGCTTTGGCGTCGGCTTCGAAACCACGTTGCGCGACGATCAAATTGGCGAACTCAGTCGCAATATCCACGTTCGACAACTCCAGCGATCCACCCGAAAGCGTTCCCAGACTGCCCGCTCCCGGAACTCCAACTACGGCTGGACCGGAAGCCAGCGTGGGCGAATAATCCGTGGTGCCGTCGAGCTGAAGGCCGTTGACGTTGGCAAAATTGGCCAGCGCTATTTGTCCCAGCGCCTGCGTCTTGCCGTTGCTGAACGAGCCGGTAATAGTGCCGTCTCCACCGATCGCGAAGTTCACCAGCGAACCGCTGCTGCTGCCATCCTGCTCGGTCGCCGAAGTCGTGCTGGGCGATGCCACCTGCGCAATCTCTGGATTCGTGCCGTTCAGCAGGTTCCAGTTGAACGTCTGATTGGTGGCGCCGTCCGCGAAGCCGGTGATCGGAATCGCCGTGACGTTGGCCAACGTTAGCGGCGTCGTCGCTACCGTGATCTTATCGCCGGCCGCGAACGCGGTTGATCCCGCCGCAATCGTAAAATTCAGTTGGCCGGAGGTGAACGGAGTTCCCACCGTAGCCGTCCCCAATGCGCCCGTTACCGAGCCGGTGACCGTGAACTGCGTCGCACTCGTCGCCGTCATGGTTATCGTCTGCGGAACGCTCCCCGCGTCTACCCCCAATCCGGAGACAGTTCCGTTTCCCACATTTCCCGCCGTGTAAACCGGATTGCCGGCTCCTCCGCCGGTGCCGATCAGTACTCCATTTCCGTTGAAGGTCAGCGTGCCTGTGGCCAGAACCCCCGTGGGAGGAACTCCTCCTACGGGGGTGTTCAGATCTCCCGGCGGAATGTTCAGGCTGTAACTCCAGGTGTTCGGGGCGGTGTTGGTGAAGTTGTAGGTCAGGGTGTGGCTGGCGCCCAGCGAGTCGTAGATGGTTACCGGAGTTGAAAACGTATTGCCCACTCCAGCGGCGGCGTTGAGGTTGGCGGTCAGATCCACGTTGGCGGTTGCGGTTGGCGGACTGATCGTCCCGGCGCCCAGTTGCAGCGGCGCAATCCCCGCCCCGGTATTAACCACCCCGTTGACCGCGGGATAGCCCAGCACCTGTTGTCCGTCAGAGGTGACCAGGAAATTGCTTTCATCGGTGGAGAAATCTCCGGCCCGCGTGTAGTCGATCACACCGCTCGAGTTTTGCACCGCGAAAAATCCATCGCCTTGAATCGCCACATCCGTGGGCACCCCCGTGGAACTGATGCTGCCTTGGGTAAACAGCGAGGGCATCGAACCCACCTCCACGCCAGCTCCGACCTGAATCGGGTCTCCCGCCCCGGTGGTTCCCAGGCTTTGGTAAAACAAGTCGCTGAACAGCACGCTGGTATCTTTGTAGCCCGTGGTGTTCTGGTTGGACAGGTTATTGGCAATGGCCGACAATGCTGTGGATTCGGCCGTGAGTCCGGAGAGTGGAATAGAAAAATCAGGCATTTAGAACGCTCCTTGGATCTTGCTGGGGATGGCCCCGGCGGTTGCACCGGTAAGTGCGGATATTGACGGTGACACAAAGTTCGACAAATTTGTCGCAGCCGATGTTGTTGCAGAGGATGAGATCGGGCTGGAAGGAATTGACGCTAGTGCGGGACTCGCCGCCAACATTGCCGCCGCCGCTCCCGCGCTGCTGGAAGCTCCGGTCGCCGGTGCGGATCCACCGGTGGCGCCGGTGGTTCCCGATGCCGGCACGAACCCTTGCAACAACGTGTAAATCGACGTCACCTCGCTCAGTTCGCTGAACTGCGCCAGCTGCCCCACAAACTGCGAAGGGTCGACGGGATCGGTGGGATCCTGATTCTGCAGTTGCGCTACCAGCAGTTGCAGAAACATGTTGTTCAGGCTCTGT
The DNA here is from genome assembly GCA_963818865.1 of uncultured Acidobacteriaceae bacterium. Taxonomy (GTDB): domain Bacteria; phylum Acidobacteriota; class Terriglobia; order Terriglobales; family Acidobacteriaceae; genus Sulfotelmatobacter. Next base: position 753,475 of record CAWFTQ010000003.1, on the reverse strand, counting down.
CCACTGGGCAGGCCGGTGGTGGTGCCGGTGGTGGGAGCGGTTGGAACAACCGGAGTCGTACTCATAAAATTTCTCCTTCAAGCAAGAATGCTGAGACTGTTACCCGCGCCGCCAAATTCCCCGATGGACAGAACTTCGGATGAGTCCGCCGGCAGCGCTTCTGGCGACCCATAACTTGCGGCCGCCGGTGCCGGAACAAAAGAACGCTGCTGCGCGTCACCTCCGCCGGAGTTTTGGTTGGAGAATGAAAATCCCTGCGAGAAACTGACGCTGCTCAGCCGAAGATTCTGCTGTTGCAAGTTATTCGTAATGGCCGGCATATCGTTCGCCAGCATTCCGCGTAAATCCCCTTTTTCGCTTCCGATCGTCAGCCCTACATCGCTGGCGTGAACCACGGTTCGAACCTCGACATTGCCGAACGCGGAAGTATTCATGCCCACCCGCATCTCGGATTGGCCCATGCGATCGACCATTTGCGCCACCTGCACCGGCCCCGGTGCCGCCGTGGGCAGTGCTTGCGGAGCTGCCGGGACCGGGCTTGCGGGGCCGGCAGCACCTGCTCCGGGGGAAAGGCCCGGCTGCGGCAGGGGAACAGTGGCGGATTGCGCGGCCGCGATCCCAGCCACCGGGGCCGAGGTCAGCGCTGCCGCCGGGGCTGCGGTTGCGGCTTGCGCGATGGCCACGGATGGAGTCGCCGTCGTCGACTCCGCATGCAATGGCTGTCCCGCTGGGGAACTCCCACTGGCACTGGCGGAGAGCGAATCCTTGTTGGTTTGCGATGCGCCTGTCTGAGATGCGATGGTCTGGGATGCGATGGTCTGGGATGCGGCCGGCTGAACCGCGTTGCTCTGCAATCCGGAGCTCTGCGAATTCGCGGCTGTCCCAGCGGAATTGGCTGTGATACCAGTGTGACTGGCAGCGCTGGCGGCGGGGAGAATCATTTTTGGTAAAGCCCCCGCCGCGGCTTCCGTGCCCGGCCCCGCACTGGACGATGTACTGGAAAAGAAAACTGAAAACGGCGACTGGCTCGCCAGCGGCGATCCATTGCCCGCCGCCGGCTCGGTTCCTAAAGCAGATGTCGGAACTGAACTGGCACTTGGTCCGCGAACACTGGCCAGAGCTGGAGCGATCACCCTGCCAGCAACCGGGCGCAACGCTGGCTGGCTGAGCGCCGGAACTTGAGAGTTAGAGTTTAAGACAGATGGCGCGGCTGCCGGCGCACCCGCCATCGCGGAAAGCAGGTTTCCGATTTCCGCGGGCGGCGGGACATTACTTTGAGGCGCAGAGCTTGTCGCCACGGCTGGCGAAGCATTTTCTGGCGCGGACTGCACTTGCACAGGCAGTTCTTGCGCGACCTGATCTTGCGCGACCTGATCTCGCGCGACCTGGTTTTGCGCAATCTGATCTTGCGCAATCTGATCTTGAGCAATTTGGAGATTCGCGTTCAGCGAGGGCTGCGCTCCTGCAAGCGGACCGGCCTCGGGAAGAGCACTTGCAAGCAGAACTGGGGGAGCGGTCGCGCCTGCAGTTGGTTCAGCAGCCGATGGAAATCTCTGAGCTGCATATTGCGCCGTTCCCAGGGCAAACCCGCTAGCCTGAGCCCCGCTTCCCGGAATGTCCGCAGTGGCGTTCCAGACCGCGCCTGCAGGAGGCAATTCGCTGGTGCTGGTGCTGGTGCTGATGCTGATGCTGATGCTGGTGCTGATGAATGAGAGCTCCGACGGCTGCGTATTCTCAGCCACTGCCGTCGGTTCCGTCGGCCCCAACTCAATTTCGGAATTATTCGGCTGATTGCCTGGAGCCGTGCTGGATGAAGATGAAATAGCAGCTGCCTCCGGTTGCGGTTGCGCAGGGGCCGGGACTACGACCGGTGGCCGCGCGTTACCCACCAAAGCGTCGGTGGCGGCAGGCTTGGCCACGCCGCCGACTGGTTCGACAGCGCTCCCCGGCGCCAGCGAGCTTGCCGGCTGGTGCAGCGCTGAAACATGGCTCGCCCACCCCGACGCCCCGCCCAGTGAATCCGCTTGTTCGTTTGCCTGGCCGCTGATCTGGTCGGAAAGCAAAACGTCTGACAGCAAAACGTCTGACGGCAAAACGCTGCCCGCGTACGCAGTGGCCGCGCCGCCAACCGGCTCGCCAACGCTCCCCGGCGCCAGGAAGTTCGCCGGTTGGTTCAGCGCCGGTTGGTTCAGCCCAGGCCCCGGAGCCGCCAATGCCGGTAGTGCAGGAATGCTCTCTCCGGTCACGCCCCCATTTTGCAACGACCCGGCTTCTATCAGGCTCGGCAGTTGGCTGGTTTGCGAACCCGGCCACGCCAGTTCACTCGCGGTAAGAACGGAGGGCACCGGAGCCACATTATTCGCGAGGTTCGAACTAGCCGTCCTCGAACCAGCCGTTCTCGAACCAGTAGTGGTCGAACCAGTAGTGCTCGAACTGGCAGCGCTCGAACCAGCAGCGCTCAGTGGCTTCCGCGGCTGCAGATTGACATTGACTATGGCTCTCGCGTTCAAGTTACTGATTGCTGTGCTGCCCTGTGCGGCGGCCAGCGTCGCCGCGAAACCTCCGGTTCCGCGCTGCCCGGCAACCGGCGGAGCCATGAAACTCGCGGCCGGCAGCGCAGCGATGCTGTTCGAGATGGATTCCAGTATCGGATTCACGGCGCTCTTCCCGCCAACTTCCGCGCGGGTTCGCCGTGGTTCAATGCACTCCGGTAGCCATGAGTTCAGCCGGGCTTTAAAGCTGAGGAATGTTGCCAAAGGCCTTCGATTCAAGCGAATCTGACTTTTGCCGATGGAGAGAGAAATCGTCTCGCCACCCGAAGCTAGGCAAAGTGTAACCACCTGCCCGGCAAACTTTAGCTACGCCGCAGGTATTCTCTCCGCAGAAGAAACAGGTCATCCAGATTGCGCTGTTCCCGCCGCGCGGCTTCTTGCCGATACAAACCGAGCTGCCGATCTCGCACCGCTTCCATGGTTTCGCGGTTGCGCCGCGCCTGCTGGAAGATTTCGCGCTGCTGCTCGCGCAATTGTTGCAGCCGCACCAGCTGTATTTCGAATTCCCCCCGATGCCGCAGAAGTTCGGCCTCACACTGCAATCCGAATCGCAGTTCGGCCGCCGTCACTCCCACTCCCAGTTCTCTCGCCTGTTCGGCCTGCAGCGCCTGCCGCCGCGCGTCGATGGTTTCGATCACATGCTGGCCTCGCGCCACCTGCTGGTTGGCGGCCCGCAGCCGCAATTCCTGCTGATGCTCGATGCTTTGGCGAAAATGCAGAATGGCTTCGAGGGGAAAACGGAATGCCATGATCTTATCCGGTAAGTTCTTACCCAGTAACGCCTCACCCGGTAACGCCTCAGCCCGGCAGCGCCAGCAATTTTTCGATCGTCTCCCCGAGCGCAGCCGCCTCGCCCGGCTTCTGCATCAGAAAATGGTCGAGTTCGGGAATCAGCAGCAGAGCTTTGTCCAAAGTGGCGTCGCTTCCTTTTTGGTAGGCCCCAATCCGGACCAAATCCGCCGACGCGGCATACGCCGCCAGCAGCCGCCGCAGGGTTTGCGCTTTCTGCAGGTGAGCGGCCGAGGCCACCGCCGACATCAGCCGGCTTACGCTGTTCAATATCGCGATCGGCGGATAGTGGCTGCGCGCCGCCAACTGCCGGTCCAGCATCACGTGCCCGTCGAGCAGCGCCCGGGCTCCATCCACCAGCGGATCCTGCTCGTCGTCGCCTTCCATCAACACCGTATAAAACGCGGTGATACTGCCCTGGCTGAACCGCCCCGCGCGTTCGATCAAGCGCGCCAGCAGGGTAAAGCAGGAAGGCGTGTACCCTTTCGCCGTCGGCGGTTCCCCCGCAGCCAACCCGATCTCGCGCTGCGCCATGGCCAAACGGGTCAGCGAATCCACCACCAGAAGAACCTGCTTGCCCCTCGCGCAGAAATATTCCGCCACCGCCGTCGCCGCCAGCGCCGCGCGGATGCGCAACAGTGGAGATTGATCGGAAGTCGAAACCACCACGCAGGAGCGCCGGCATCCTTCGACTCCAAGGGTCTCCAGAAAGTCGCGCACTTCACGGCCGCGCTCACCCACCAGCCCCAGAACTGTAAGGTCAGCCCCGGTATTGCGCGCCATCATGCCGATCAGCGTGCTCTTGCCTACTCCGCTGCCTCCGAAAATGCCGACGCGCTGTCCCCGCCCACAAGTCAGAAAAGCGTCCACCGCGCGAATCCCGCAGCTCAGGGGCTCGCGTATCGGCACCCGGCCGAGCGCCAGCGGAGCCGCCGCGTCGAGCCCCCGATATTCGCGTCCCCGCACCGGCCCCAGCGAGTCCAGAGGTTCGCCCGCGCCGTCGATCACCCGCCCCAGCAAGCCATCTCCCACCCGAATCGCCGGACGCGCTCCCCAGCTGCAGACCACATCGCCGTTGCGCACTCCGCTCGGCGATTCCAAGGGCATGGAGAGCACAGTCGTGCCGCGAAATCCCACGACTTCTCCCGGCATCACCCGTCCCTTCGAATCGGTGATCTCGCATACTTCCCCCACCGAACAGAAAGGTCCGGTCGACTCGACCAGCGGCCCGATCACCTGGGTCACGCGCCCCCGCCAGCGCAATTCCGCGCAAGTCTCCAGCCGGGCAAAGTAGGGTGCCAGCAGTCCTACCGCTTCCGCGCTCATCGATTCCTCGCGCTCATCGATTCCCCTGATTCCCCTGCGGCCGCGCCGCCAGCAAATCCATCAGGCCCTGCTCGATTTCTTTCAGCTGCACCTCCAGACCCAGGTCGGCGGTTCCCATCGAAGTTCGCAGCCCGCACTGCTCCGGCCGCAGGCTGGGATCTTCGACAATTTCCGGCAAGTCGCCCGCATCCATGCGCGCAGCCAGATAACGCCGCCACTCCGGCGCCCGCTCGGGATGCACCAGCAGCGCGACTCCGGTCGCGCCTTCGATTTTTTCCAGAGCCACCCGCACGATGCCCATCAGCAGCAGCGGATCCACCTGCGCCTCGCGGTGCAATACCTTGCGCGCAATGCTCATCGCCAGGCGCACCGCCTCTTCTTCCAGTTTCTGATAGTAGGTGGCGCGCTCGCGGGCAAAATCCCGCAGCGCCTGCGCCACCGCTGCCCGCTCTGCCGCCAGCTGCTCCTCGAACTTTGCCCGGCCCTCGGCAACGCCTTGCTGGCGGCCCAACTCGCGCACTTGTCTTTCGTGGTCCGCTCCCCGGGCTGCCAGCGCCGCGGGATCCGATTCGCTCCCGCCCGCTGCCGGACGTCCCAGCAGCGTAAAGTTGCGCTGGCCGGGCGCAGCCACGGCCTCGCTGTAGGGGAAGGGCGAGGCTTCGGGCGGCTCGCGGTTTCCAGCCGGAAAAACCGGCGCCCGGCTAGGTGACGAACTCATCGTCCCCCTCCGAGTTCAATGACAGCTTGCCTTCCGCCTCCAGTTTGCGCGCGATCGCCACCGCTTCCAGTTGAGCCTTATTGATTTCCTTCTGCTTCACCGGCCCCAGCACTTCCATATCTTCTTTCAGCATCTCCACCGCCCGCGACGACATGGACTTGAAGATATAGTTCTTCAATTCTTCCGACGCGCCGCGCAAGGCGGTCGCCAGAGTCTTCTTATCCATCTGCCCCAGCAGTTCCCGCACTCCGGTTTCCGGCACCGTCAGCAGATCTTCAAAGGTAAACATCAGGTTGCGGATGGAAAGCGCCAGCTTAGGATCCTCCCCTTCGATCGCCTCCAGGATGGTTTTGCCCGAGGCCGGATCCAGCCGGTTCATCAGGTCCGCCACTCCGCGCAATCCGGCGTAAGCCCGCCGGGTTTGCTCCCCTAAGGCCTCGATCCGCTTGTTCAGCACCAGGGACACGCGCTGCGCCATCTCCGGGGAGAATTGCCGCAACTGCGCCAGCCGCTTGATGGGCTCGGCCCGCAACTCTGCCGGCAGCCGCATCAGTACCAGCGACGCCTGCTTCGACTCCAGGTGAGCCAGAATCAGCGCGATGGTTTGCGGGTGCTCCCCTTCGATGAACTTGGCCAGCTGTTGGGGATCGATTTTTCGCAGCGAATCGAGCTTCGCGCCGCTCACCTCCGCCGCCTGTGTGACCTGGCGCAGCAACTCGCTGGCCCCTTCCTTGCCAAAGGCTTTCACCAGCAGCTTGTTGGCGTATTCCGTCCCCCCCTGGTTGACGTAGTCTCCCGTGATCACCAGCCGTTGAAACTCCTCGAGCACCAGCAGCGCGGTCTCGGGATTGACAAAGTCGAGCGCGGTAATCTCCTCTGTGACCTGTTCCACTTCGGAGGGCGGCAAATGACGATAAATCTGGCTGGCCGCGTCTTCCCCCAGCAACACCATCAGGATGGCTGCCTTGCGCAGACCGGTGGGCGGAGGCGTGTTCATTTTTCCTGGTTCTCGCGCACCCAGGATTCAACCAGGCGGCTGGCTGCGGCGGGCTCGGCTTTTACCTTGTCGGTCAGCAGCTTCTTCAGTTCGCTGGTGCGCTGCCCGCCGGAAAGCGGCGCGCCGGGCTGCTCCAGCGCATTCAAGGTGGCGGAACCAGCCAGGGTCTGGGGCGAATTGCGGGCCGAGATTCGCTTGGGCAACTCGCGGAAGGCGGCCATCGCCTGCTTCTTCACTGGCCGCAAAATCAGGAAATAGACCACCACGAACAGCGCGGCCAGCCCGGCGTAGCGCAGCATCCACAGCCAGGGCTCGAGCAGCCGGCGCCAATGTTCGGTCTTGGTCGGCGCCGCCGGGGTTTCGAGCGGCATCTCCTGGAAGGAAAGATTCTCCACCGCCAGCACGTCGCCGCGCTCCGTATTCACCCCGATGGCGGCCCGCGCCAGTTGCTCGATTTCCTTCATTTCGTCGGCCGTCCGCTTGCGCCGGGTGCGGGTGCGCTTGCCCGCCAGTTCGGTCCATTCCACGGCATCGTCCACCAGCACCGCCGCCGCGATGCGGCGCACCCGGCCCGCGGGCTCGACGCTGCGGTGAATGCTTTTGCCGATGGCGTAGGTGGTCGAATCCGATTTCGAGGTGGAATGCTCGGCGCTGGCTGGGTTTACCGGAGCCGGGCTTACCGCAGCCGGAGTTGCCGGCGGAGTGCCGCTGGCGGGAGCTGGGGTGGCGGCGGGGACGTTGCTGGCCGTGCCCGGCACGCCCGCCGGAGCCTCGCCGGTCGAGCTTTCCTCGGAGTGCTCCTGGGTTAGCGCCGTCGCTGTCTTCGGGTCGTAGGTCTCTTGCGTCTCCTCGCTCGTCCCCAGGTCATACTCCACGTGCACGCTGGCCCGCACATGATCGGCTCCCACCACCGGTTCCAGGGTATGCACGATCGTCTTCGCCAGTTCTTCGTCGGGAGCGTAGGTGCGCCCACCCTCCCGCCCGTGCAGCAGCGGAGTGTTGCTGTCGGCGTCGACCACGGTCACATTTTCCGGACGCAACCGGTCCACCGCGCTGGCCACCAGTTGCGGAATCGCCAGCTGTGCCTGCTCCGACAGCCGTCCGCTGCGGGTCTTGAGAATCACCGCGGCCTTGGCTTCGTGCTCCTGCTCGGTGAACAACGACTCCTCGGGAAGCACCAGATGAACCCGCACCCCTTCCACTTCGCTCAGCGTCGCCAGGGTGCGCTCCAGTTCGCCTTCCAGCGCACGCTGATAATTTACCTTTTCGGTGAAATCCGATCCCGCCCAGTTGGGGGTGTCAAACAATTCGAATCCCAGGCGCGCACTGCGCGGCAACCCGGCCGCCGCCGTCTCTAGGCGGCTGGCATCGAGCTTGTCCTCGGGGACCAGTAAACTCCCTCCGTCGGGAGATATCTGATGCGGAATATTTTTCGCCGCCAGCTTCGCGCCCAGCGCCTGCGCATCCTCGGGCCGCAGCCCGGAATACAGCGTCACGTACTTCGGCTGCCCCAGCAGGGTCACAAACACCCACAGCGTCCCCCCCACCAGCGCCACCCCCGCTCCCATCCACAGCCGTTGATAGAAGCTCAGGCCCTTGAAGAACACTCCCAGGCGGCCGAGGACATCTTCGAAGGACTGCGGTTTGTCGTCGGCCATGGTTTGCCTTGCAAGGACAGTGATCAGTGCCTAGCGATCAGTGCTTAGCACATTTCATTCTTGTGGTTCTTACTGGCCGCTGGCTACTGGCAACTGGCCACTGAATTCCTTAGAACTGCATGCGCGAAATTTCCTGGTAGGCGGAAACAATCTTGTTGCGCACCTGCATCATGAGCTGAAAGGACAAGTCGGCCTTTTCCACCGCGATCAGGGCGGTATGCACATCGCCGCCGCTGCCTTCGAGCACTCCGGCGACTTTGGTCTCCGCCTGCGATTGCAACTGTCCCATCTCGCCCATCGCGCTCTGCAGGCTATCGGCAAACCCGCCGCTGGACGCCGCCGGAAAGCCCGCCGCCGCGCTCTCGAGCTCGGCGGGAAGAATGCGCAACGAAGATACCGGGCTGCTCATGGGCTGATCCTTTGCACGTGAACTCTTGCCTTTTAACTTTTGCCTTTTAACTTTCTAACTTTGCCTAGGTCAGAATCTGCAGCGACTGCTGCAGCATGCTCTTCGCCGCCTGCACCGCCGCCGCATTCAGCTGATAGGCCCGCACCGCGCTCAATAAGTCGGCCATCTCCATCGTCGGATTCACATTGGGATAAGTCACGTACCCGCCGCTATCCGCATCCGGATGCCCCGGCTCATATCTTCGCGGCATCGGCGAAGTGTCCGCCACCACCCGCTCCACCCGCACCCCTCCGTCCGGAACCGCTTTGCGCAGACCCGCCAGCAGCAGCGGAAATCGCGGCATGGGCTGGGCCCGGAACACCAGCATTTGCCGCCGGTACGCCCCGCCCTGGGACGTTCGCGTGGTCTCCGCGTTGGCCATATTCGCCGCCACCACCTCGGCCCGCCAACGCTCCGCTCCCAGCGCCGAACCGCTGACTTCGAGCATGCCAAACAGATTCATGACGATGCGCCTCCTGAGTTGATAGCCTGCGATATGGTGTGAAACTCGTCTTTCAAAAGCTGCACTCCCAAGTTGAACTTCATTTGCGTCTCGGCCATCAGCAGGCTTTCGCGCTCCACGCTGACGTTATTGCCATCCGGACGCTCGAGCAATCCCCGCACCGTCCGCGCCACCGGTGCGTAAGCCGCATAACTCAAAACTGCGCCTTCGTTGTCCCACTCGCTCCCCAGGTTGGCCCGCGCCAGCTCCGCCTGGAAATCGAGATCGCGGGTGCGATACCCCGGCGTATCGATGTTCGCCAGGTTCGCCGCGATCAGCTTGTGGCGGGCCACGTTCACGTCCAGAAAGCGGCTGAGCGCCTCGGTCATCGGATCGTCAATCATCATCGCCATGCCCCCGCTCTAATCTTTCCGGTTTCAATCTTTTTGGCTTCAATCATGCACATAGCTGCTCCAGCTGGGCAGCCCGTAGCAGCGGATCTTATTTCGCACCGTGCGCAGACTCACGCCCAGCAGCTCGGCGGCGCGCGAGCGGTTGCCCCGGGTGGCTTCGAGCGTCATTTCGAGCAGCTTGCGCTCCATGTTCTCGAGCGACACCCCCGGCCGCAACTGATCGTCCCCGCGATCGTCGCCCAACTGATCGCCGCGGGCCGCCGCGTCGGCCCGATCCCACGCCGAACCTTCCAGGCCTTCGCGTCCGATTTCCGTGCCGGTGGCCAACGCCACGGCGCGGCGCACGCAATTTCCCAATTCGCGCGCATTGCCCGGCCAGGCGTGCGTTTCCAGGCGCTCCAAAAATTCCGCGCTCAGCCGAAAGCTCTTGCCTTGCGGGGAATACAGCCGGGCGAAATGTTCCGCCAGTTCGCGGATGTCTTCCCCGCGCTCGCGCAAAGGCGGCAGCCGCAGAGCGATCACGTTCAAGCGGTAATAAAGGTCGGCGCGAAATTTTCCCTCCCGCACCATCTCCGACAACGCCCGGTTGGTGGTCGAGATAACCCGCAGATCGACATGCACGCTGCGGGTGTCGCCCAGACGGTCAAACTCCCGCTCCTGCAGAACCCGCAACAGCTTCGGCTGCAGCCCCAGCGGCATCTCGCCCACCTCGTCGAGCAAGAGCGTTCCCCGGTGGGCCAGTTCAAAACGGCCGGGTTTGGCCGTGACGGCTCCGGTAAAGGCGCCCCGGGCGTAGCCAAACAGTTCGCTTTCGAGCAGGGTCTCGGGAAACGCGGCGCAATTCAGCGCCACAAACGGACGATCCCGGCGGGGGCTCAAACGATGGATCAGCCGCGCCACCAGTTCTTTCCCGGTGCCGCTCTCGGCTTCGATCAGCACGTCGGCGTCGCTCGCTGCCGCCTGCCGCGCCCGGTCAAGCGCCCGCAGCCAGTTGGGAGCGTGGCCCGCCAGGCCCTGCGCCGCCTCGGCCTGGGTTCGCGCCTGTGCCAGGATTCGCTCCGCCGCCTCTTCCAGCCGTTCAAACGACACCGGTTTCACCAGATAGTCGCAGGCCCCGCCCTTCATCGCGGTGACGGCATCGGGAACGCTGGCAAATGCGGTCAACAAAATTACCGCCGTGTGCGGCGCCAGCAGGCGCGCCTCCCGCATCACCGCAAAACCGTCCTCTCCGGGCATGCGAATGTCGGTCACCACCAGCGGATGCAGCCCGCGGCGGAATTTTTCCAGCGCCTCCCCGGCATTCGCCGCCGTATCCACGTGCCAGTCACGCCGCAGGAAGTGCGCTTCGAGCGCCGCCCGCATCCCCGCTTCGTCGTCGACCACCAGCACTCGATTCATCCCGCCACCTCTTGCCGAAATTCTTCCGGCAACGGAAATGTCAAAGTGAAGCACGCCCCCATGCCCGCGCGGTTCCCGGCGTCGAGCCGGCCGCCGTGTTGCTCGGCAATCTTTCTGCACACTGCCAGCCCCAGCCCCGCTCCGCCGGGGCGCGTGCTGAACCCGGGTTCAAATATCTTTGCCGCCTGCCCCGGCGCAATTCCCGGTCCGGTGTCGCTTACGCAAATCGACACTGCCCCGGCGGCCCCGCGATCGATCTGCTGTCCGGTGACTTCGACCCAGCCCCCGCCCGGCATGGCGCGAAGCGCGTTGAGAAATAAATTCAGCAGCACCTGCTCCAGACGATGCCGGTCGGCGGCGAAGAATACCCCTTGCAGGCGGTTGCGCAGGCATAATTCGACGCGCGCCTGGCGCGCCAGGGGAAGCAGAAATCCGCCCGCCCAGTCGAGCAGGCGGCCCAAGTCCGTAGGCACGCGGTTGGGTGCGGGCAAACTATGAAAGTGCAGCACATTATTTACCGTCGCCGCCAGAGTTCGCAGGCCGGCCTGCACCTGCTCCACCCATTGGCTCGACTCCCCGGAAAGCCCGGCATCGGCGAGTAAGCCGGCGAACAATTCCAGGCTGCCCAGCGGATTGCGGATCTCATGCGCCAGAATGGCTGACATCTCCGCCAGCGCCTGCTGGCGGCGCAGTTTTTCCCGCTCCCGCACCATTCGTTTGGCTTCGCTCACGTCGCGCAGGATGAAGATCGAGACCGGGTCGGGTTGGCTTTTGGCGTCTTTCTTTTCGTTGCCGCCGGGCTTTTCACTGTCTGCTTTTGCGGGATACGGGACCGCCGCGTGCCTCACCGCCAGCCAGCACTCGGCTTCACCGCCGTCGTCAAAATACTGTTCTTGAAAAGACCGATCTGGAAAGCGCTGCTCCTGCTCGCCCGCCTCGGAACGGGCACGCTCCAGTAGTGGGCGTATTTCCTCCGGCACCACCGGCAGAGGCTCGCAATGGGAAGGAAAATTCCACTCTGCCCCCTCCGCCCCGCCGACCCGGCTGAGCAGCCGCTGGGCCTCGGGATTCAGCAGCGAAATTTCGCCGTTCGCTTTCGCCACCAGCACGCCGCAGGGAAGCCCATTCAGAATACGGTCCAGGTGTTGCCGCATGGCGCGGTTCTCTTCGAGACTTTGCTCCAGGCCGGCATTCGTCTGTGCCAGTTCCCCGTGCAGGCGCTCCACTTCGGTGCGCAGCAGGCCGTAGGAACGTTCGAGCGAGGTTGCGGTTTCCGCAAAAGAGCGGAAGGCTTCCCGCAGAAACTGCTCATCCTCTCCGGACTCTTTTCGGGAACCTTTTTCGGACCTCCTTCCGGACGCGGACTCTCCGAATTTGGTTGCCGAGCCCATTTCACTCGGAGGGACGATAGGCAAAGACGTCATAGCTGTAGGCAAGCTTTGCACGGTGGTGGCCAAGAAGTGGGAGGGAGGGATAAGAATGTTCTTAGCTGGCGAGGCTGGAACACGAAAGGCTCCGGTTGCCAGGATGCGCCGGCCCGGCTTGGAACGGGAAGTAGAGGTGCTCGGTCAGAACCGTGTCCCCGTTTTCCACCAGAATCGAAGCCCGCTCCATGACGTGCTGCAGCTCGCGGACATTGCCTTTCCAGGGATGGCTTTCGAGAACGGCCACCGCTTCGCCGCTCAGCCGCGGACAGATCCCGCCGATGGCGGCCGCCATGCAAGCCAGAAAGTGCTCCGCCAGGGGAATAATGTCTTCCCGGCGCTCGCTGAGCGGCGGCAGTTCCAAAGGAAAAGCCGACAGGCGGTAGAACAGGTCTTCGCGAAATTCTCCCCGGCCGGTTCGCCCCGCGAGATCTACGTTGCTCGCCGCAATCACCCGCACATCGACCCGCGACACTTCCGCGGTGCCCAGCCGCTGTATTTCCTTCTCCTCCAAAAAACGCAGCAGCTTGGCCTGCATGCCCAGCGGCAGTTCACTTACCTCGTCCAGAAAAAGCGTTCCCCCATGCGCCGCCGGAATGCGCCCCACCTGCGCCTGCACCGCCCCGGTGAATGCTCCCCGGGCATGGCCAAACAGTTCCGACTCCAGCAGCGCTTCCGGAATCGCGGCGCAGTTCACGGCAACGAAAGCCCTCGCGGTGCGCGGGCTCAGAAGGTGCAGCCCGCGCGCCACCAGCTCTTTGCCGCTTCCCGTGGCCCCGGCAATCAGCACCGTGGTCGAGCGCGGAGCCACCAGCCGCGCCAGGCGATAGACCCGCTGCATGGCTGCGCTGCGCCCAATCATGCCGGGCAGTGGCGCGAACTGCGCGGCTTCACTGGGCTTTTTCGGATGCGAAGCTTCCGCCGCCATCGGCCGCGCTCCGCCGGCGATGGCCGGGTTTGAAAGCAGCAAGTTCAGCTCCCGCGGCGCCACGGCTTCCCCGTTGTCTTTGTCTTCGTCCTCCGAAAATCCGGCATCGGAGTCGAGCAGCACCACCTGAATTCCGGGAAACCTTTTCCTAATAATCGCGATCAGCTCTCCGGTCTCAAGGTCGGAGACCCGCCGGTCAAGAAACAGCAGCTGCCAGTCTCCGTTTTCCAGCTTCGCCAGCGCGTCGGCCCCGCCCAGCACCTCTTGCAGGGGACGGCAGCGGCCATGCAGACGGTCGACCACCTGCTCCCGGAAAGCACTGCTGGGGCTCGCAATCACCGCCCCTCCCGCCACCGAAGCCAGACTTGGAAAAAACGTCAATGCACTCATTCCCCGCTCCTCTTCAACCCGCGAAACCCCGGCAGCCGGATGTTCAGCGTCTCCCCATGGTCATGGTCAGTGTCGTTGTCCGCGTCATTGTCCGCTCGCTCCCACTCGGCTCCGGCTCGCTCCAGCCGGGCTTGTGCAATCAACAATCCCAGTTCCGGCCGGGAGAACGCCGATCGTGGGCCTTCCGCCTGCCACTCGATCCGAATCCCCGCCGGGCCTGTCCCCGATCCGGCTTCAATTCGCAACGCTGTTCCCGGCGCGGCCAGACTCAGAGTCGAGTCCAGCAGCCGGAAGATCACGCGCGCCAGCGCCGGTTGTTTTCCCGTTATCGCCAACTCCGTTTTTCCTGACGAAGCTTCTCCTGACGAAGCTTGTCCTGACGGAGATGCGCCCGTCTTCTCCAGCGTCAGCGCGAGGCGCACGTTCTTCGCCTCGGCCACGGGCAGGAGCTCGTTCACCGCTTCCTGCAGAAGACCCACCAGCGCAGGCGCCTCCGTCTGCAGTGCCCGGTCTTCCTCCACCTCCGCGATCTCCCGGATCGCCTCCACCAGGGCCCGCATGCGCCCGGTAAGTTCCAGCCCCTGGCGCAAGCCCTGCACATATTGCTCATTGGTCCGGGGACGGCCCAGCGCCACCTCCATCGAGCACTGCAATCCGGTGAGCGGCTGGTTCAGAGCGTGCAGCAGTTGCGCCAGAGGACTGCGCTTTGCCGCCTTCTGCCGGGCATCGTCCGCTGGCGCGGCATGGGATCGCGAGACATCGGACCGTGGAGCCTGGGCCGAGGTCGGCGTCATGCCGGTACTCCGGCATCGCTGCTCAGCTCATAACCCACCCCGCGCACGGTATGGATCAGCTTCCGCGGATGTCCATCATCCACCTTCCGCCGCAGGTAATTAATGTAGACATCCACCACGTTGGTTGAAGTATCAAAAGTTAGGTTCCAAACGTGTTCGATGATCATGGCGCGGGAGACTTGCCGGCCGGCGTTGCGCATTAAATATTCCAGCAGGGAAAATTCTTTCGAGGTCAGCTCGATGCGGCGGCCGGCGCGCTCGGCGCGGTGTTCGACGCGATCCAGCTTCAGGTCTTCCACTTCGAGTACGGACTCCGACGGCAGATGGCTGCGCCGCAGCAGGGCGCGGATGCGGGCCGAGAGTTCGCTGAAGGAAAACGGTTTCGGCAGATAATCGTCGGCGCCGGTGTCGAGACACTGGACGCGGTCTTCCACCCGGCTGCGCAGCGTGAGCACCAGCACCGGCAGAGTGGGCCGCTTCAGGCGCAGATGGCGCAATACGGCCACGCCATCGACCCGCGGCAGATTCAGGTCGAGAATCACCAGGTCGTAGTCGATCTCGCTGCCCATGGCGCGCGCCCGCTCGCCATCCTCGGCCACGTCGACCGTGTAGTGTTCCGCCTGCAATCCCTGGCGCACAAAACTGGCGAGCGCCGCATCGTCTTCGGCAATCAGAATTCTCATAAGGAGCCATTAATTACAGTGTGATTCTAATTAGAGGAAGCTCAAACGCAGCGGAAACCGTCGGCGCACGAAAGGGAGTGTTTCCGGGAACGGAGCGGAGGGTGCAAAACGGGAGGGAAACAGCGAGAGTGCGCCTTAAATCCTCCGACAACAGGCGCGCGCTTTCTGGATAACATTTTGCTTCGGCACAAAAAAGTTTTTGCGTTCTGCCATGAGTATGTAATGCTGCGAACGGAGAAAACCGGCATGTGTTTCTCAGCCACAGCGAATTTCGTCGGCAGCGGCGTCCTGGGCGCAATCGGCGTCGTTACGGTGACGAAGGTAAAACATCGGCGCGAGGTGCTGTTTGCTTCGTTGCCGGTGTTGTTTGCTATTCATCAATTCATTGAAGGATTTGTGTGGCTGGGGCTGGACGGGTATCTTTCGCCGGCGGTGACGCATGATATGGGAGCGGCGTTTATGCTTTATGCGCAGGGGCTGCTTCCGTTTTTGTTGCCGCTCAGTGTGGTGCTGTTCGAGCCGAATGCCAGAAGCCGCCGGCGCATGTTACCGTTCCTCGGGATCGGGGTGGGCACGGCTCTTTATATTCTGTGGGCGTTGACGGCGTTCCCGACGCAGGTCTATGTGAAAGGAAACAGCATCGTCTATATCAATCAAGCGACGAACAATATGGCAGTCGCGATCTTCTATGTGATTGCGACCTGCGGATCGTTATTTTTCTCGCAGATCAGAATGATGATTATTTTCGGCGGGGCGAATCTACTGATTCTTCTGATTGTGATGGAGTTCAAGCGCTATGCGTTTACGTCGCTGTGGTGCGCGTATGCGGCGATCGCGAGTGTGATCATCCTCGTCTATTTCTGGAGAAGTATGGAGGCGAGGCCGTTTGTTTACGCGCGACCAATCTAAGTGCCGGGCGGGCGGCGCAGCAGATTCCAGGCTTCGCGATAGCCTTCGTAATGGTAGAGGTCGCGCTTGGGTTGGTGGATGGGGCATAGCATCAAGTCCTGGCTTTTGGTTTTCAAAACGATGCGGGAGGGCAGAACGTACCAGGCGTTTTGCGGGATGACGTAGGCGGCGAAGAAGTCGACGTTTTTGGTGGTGTATTTTACGTGTCCGCTGCGGTTGGGTTTGAATCCGCAGAGATAACCGTTGGCGACACGATAGCTGGTCGACTTGACTTGCATTTTTAAGAACTCGCGGCCGCGCTCGACGGCGATGTCGAAGGCGGATTGATCTCCCCAGGGCTTTAATACTCTGAAACCCATGCGCAGTGCTTGCGCGATGAATTGCACTTCGACCCATTCGCCGCGTTCTTTGAAGCTGTTGAAGTCCTTGCATTTCGGCATGTGCTGTGCGCCTCGTTTCGCACAAAAAGAAAAGGCGCGGCCCAGGGGCCACGCCTTGTTTTCTTAAAGATTTAGCTTATATGTATACTATATCATATTGGAGGGGGCGGCTGGGACATTTTTGCAAATATATTTGGTGAATGTTCTCAGCAACTTGAGTGCGATGGGGTGGTGTTTGCCTATTGACAGGTTTTTGTGGTGGGTGGAAAAACCGGGCGCTTGCACACTCATCGGGGCGTGAAGAAACTGGATAGGATCTCCCACAAACCGGAGGCGCCCTTGCTCGATCAGATGGAATGCCCGCCCTAGCGGACGTGCTCAAGGTGAGGCCGGCGAAGAAAAAGACAGAAACAGAACGCAGGAAATCCTGATTACTTCGGCGTTTGAAACAAATACTTGGCGACGATGTATCCGAGCGCCAGAACGTCTGCGGTAGTTGTTCCGATGAACGCGATAATGATTGAATCGCTGAGGCGGAATCCGGCAATACTGAATCCTTGGAGAACCACGATTGCAATCACGGCGATAAGCCAGCCGAGCAAGAGCCAGAAAATCCGGTTTCCCCAGTTACCACGCCTGACGATGTTGTCTAGGAGTTCCTGATTTAATAGCTGGCTCTTTTCGAGTTCCACCTGCTTGAGTTCGAGTTAAACGGAAAGCACCGTTACTTGGGAACTCGCCTCTGGCGCTGGGACGATATTATCAACCGTGATCCCAATCGGCTCGTTTGGTTGACTAGCGGGTAGTTGCGGACTGCTGCTCATTCTTTGCCAGCTTGCGGAAGTAATCTGCGATTACTTCATCCGAGATGTCGGTCCCCTTGATGTCCTTCTCCGATGTTCGTGACCACGGAGAATTTGGTTCGTGCGTCATCCCGGATAATTGGCTGGCCGTGTATTTTCCATAGATGTCCCACACTCGCTCAATTATCCGCATGGCTTGGTCGTCTTCTATGGGACTGGTGCTACGCACGCGGTAGGCGTGCGCTCCGGCGTCTCTTGCTAAATCCGTGATAGGGTCACTTCCGAATTTCTTGAATGCGCTATAAAGGGACGGGATGACTGGCCCCCACTGCCATGCTTCGATACGCTCGTTTAGTAGTCTTTGCCCGGTTATCGCCAAGTACCATCCGTAGGCAAAGTAGACGAGCTTCTGCAGTTGCATTGGCGTGAGCTCTTTCCCGTCTCTGGCCGCGAATACCAAGAACTCGTTTGCTACCTGCTTTGCGTTGTATGCCATAATGTGGCTCCCATCTAGGTTAGATGGTTTGGGTGGGCGAAGCGATCCTGCGCAGAGGCTACGGCGGAAGCACCCGCTAAAACAAAGCGTACCACTGGTAGCGCGCCCTGTCACTAGGGGATTTCTGATTACGATGGTGCCGGAAGCGGGACTCGAACCCGCACGGGTTTCCCCAGCGGTTTGGCTAGCAGCCCTCTAGGCGAAGGCGGCTAGCAAACCGCTTGTGTATACCAATTTCGCCATCCCGGCATAGAAGGATTTCAACTTAGCGGGCTGATTTGTCTTTCTTCCTCACCAGCCATCGCGGGTCTAAACGTTCAATGAAGTCGCTGGTCTGTGGCCTTTGCAGATCGTCTTGGTTGCCATTCGCGGAAGCGGTGATGCAGTCGATTCTGGTATCAGGGCCGATTGGTATGTCGATAAAGTAAGAACTATCCAACATGAGAACTCCTTATCTGAGGCGCAGTCTTCCCCCCTCCAAGGCTGATTTTACATCGGAGGTAGGGTTTGTGAAGGTGATAATTTCGAATATTTGGGCAGTGATGTCAGTGACTTAGGTCGGAAGAAGTGGGGTTTGCCTATTGACAAGATTTCGGTGATCGGCGGAAATGCGTAGATGGTCAGGCTGATGACTCAGGCAACATGAAAAGCCCCACTTCTCGCAAAAGACGCGAGAAATTGATTGGATAAGAGCGAAGGCTCGATTGACCCGGTAGTCTTGATTTGAGGACCAAAGACGCTGGGGAGAAAGGAGCCTTCAATGATGATTATAGGGTGTGATTTTCATCCCAGCTGGCAACAAGTTTCCTGGCTGGATACGGAGACGGGAGAGACTGGGGAACGGAAGCTGGTGCAAGCCTCGGGCGATGCCGAGCGGTTTTATCGGCAACTACCGGCGCCGGCGCTGATCGGGATGGAAGCGACGGGAAACTGTCACTGGCTGGTGGATCTGCTGGCGGAGTTGGGCCATGAGCTGTGGGTGGGCGATGCGGCGCAGATTCGGGCTAGTTGCGTGCGGCAGCAGAAGACGGACCGGCGGGACGCGGAGCATATACGAATCCTGCTGCAGGAGGGACGGTTTCCGCGCATCTGGATGCCGTCGAGTGAGGTGCGGGATCTGCGGCAGTTGCTGCTGCATCGCTACAAGCTGGTGACGATCCGGGCGCGGGTGAAGAACGAGTTGCAGCATCTGTGCCTGAATCAGGGAGTGCAACGCAAGCACAAGCTGTGGAGTCAGGCGGGACAGAAGGTGCTGCGCGAGTTGCCGTTGAAGCCGTGGGCGGCGTGCCGGCGGGAAGACTTGCTGGCCTTGTTGGCCATGCTCGATCAGCAGATCGATCCGTTGGACCGGGCGGTGAAGGAAGAAGCACAACGAGACAAGATGGCGCTTCTACTGCAAACCCAGCCGGGAGTGGGAGCGGTGACGGCGCTGGCCTACGTGCTGACCATGGGCGACGTGAGCCGCTTCCAGCGCGGCAAGCAGGTGGCCAGTTACCTGGGCTTGATTCCGCGCGAGCACTCTTCGGGCGGACGGCAGAAGCTGGGCGCGATCACCAAGCAAGGCAACCGCATGCTGCGAATGTTGCTGGTGGAAGCAGCGCAGATTGCGGTGCGCTTCGATCCCGGACTGCGAAAAGAGTATTTGCATCGCTGTCACCAGAAGCCGAAAGCGGTGGCCAAGGTGGCGGCGGCGCGCAAGTTGGCCGTACGACTGTACTGGATGCTGCGCACGCAGAAGCCGTATCCGGAAGTCGTTCGCATCGAGAGCAGCCCGCGGGTGCCCCTGGTCGGCGCAAGCTAGACCGCGAGATTGATTGGGCGCTCTCGCATCCCGTACAGACGGGATGTTCGCATAGAAGAATCATGGCCGACGAGTAAGGTCGAATCGATGGTTGGTGGAACGACGTTCCGCCGCAGAGTGATTCAGCGTGAGATTTCCAGAGTCTTGGTCCTCTACTACCTCTCTGGCGAAAAAGCGGTGCCTAAAACACCGGCAGGATACTTTTGTCCTTGACACCGCCTTCGCTCTTATCGAGGGGCACCCAAACGCTCTCGTCGTTCCCCAGAGCTCTCGTCGTCCGGAGATGGAGGTCCCGCGCCGAACCCTTTCGGTCAATTACTCTCCGCCGGGATCCGGATATAACCTGAGGGGAACGATTGGCAGACGTGTGTTCGCACATCCCATGTTGCAAAAAATCGTCAGGGCTAAACTCCGATGAAGTCGCTGCTGACTCCAGCTATATGGATTCTGGCGGTTGCGATCCTGCTGCAGACGGGGGTGATCGCGCCGAGCGCGGCGCTCATCACTTTTGCGTTTTATGCGGCGTTGATTGCGGGACTGCTGATCGCGTGGCGATTTCACTCCAGCCGAATCTTTTTTGCTTTGCTGGTTTTGTTTCTTGCGGAACGGGCGATCTCCTATTTTTCTGCCGGGCATATAGCAGCGGGCGGACCGGGGAGCACGGCGCTGGCGGCGGTCGGATTGCTGTTGCCGCTGGACTTCGTGCTGCTCGCACTGGCGCAGGAAAAGGGATTCACTTTCTCCAGCATCGCGCCTGCGGCGTTGATGCTGTTTGTCGAGTCGGTCATTGTTGCGGTGGCGTGCCGGCCGGATCCGCTGGCGAGCGCGCCGCGGGCTTTACATCATGCGGTTCCTCCGCACTTGCCTTTCGCCACGGTGATAGCGTTCGCGGCGGCGGCGATCATTCTGCTGATACGCTTTCTGCTTTTCCGCAAGCCGGTGGAGAGTGGACTGCTGTGGGCGCTGGCCGCGAGCGCTCTGGCGCTGCGCTTCGGAGGCGTGGGACACATTCCTTCGGCGTACTTCGCCACGGCGGCATTCATACTGGCGGTTTCGATGGTCGAGACTTCCTACCTGCTGGCTTATCACGATGAACTCACAACGCTGCCTTCGCGGCGGGCGTTTCATGAAGCGTTGCTGCGGCTGGAGCCTCCTTATTCGATCGCGATGGTTGACATCGACCACTTCAAGCGCTGCAACGATACTTACGGGCACGACACCGGGGATGAAGTGTTGCGGCTGGTGGCATCGCGACTGGCGCGGGTAACGAGTGGAGGTCAGGCTTACCGATGCGGAGGTGAAGAATTTGCCATCGTCTTTCCGGGCAAGACTACGAAGGATGTTCTGGATGATCTGGAAGATTTGCGCGGGCGGATCGAAGGCAGCAGCTTTCGGCTGCGGGGGCAGGAGCGACGGCAGGAGGAGCGCGGTCCGGACCGGCGGAACGCGCGGGGCGGACGGACGCGGGGACAGGCCATACGGCAACTGGCGCGGGCTGCGGCGACTGCGCCGGCGACACTTTCGGTTACGGCCAGCATCGGAGTGGCAAGTTCGGGGAGAAGAGTTCGTCGCCGGATGATGTGGTGAAGGCGGCGGATAAAGCGCTTTACCGGGCGAAGGATGGAGGACGGAATCGGGTGGAGACGGCGTTGGCTGGGCGGCGGGCGCGGAGCAAAACGGCTGGCATTGCGTGAGTGGCAAGCGGAGAGGCAGATTCCCTTCGGCAAGCTCAGGGCAGGCTCTCGCCGTTCTCGCCGCTGGCGCGGCTGCGAAGGGCTCGGAATGACAAAGTTTAATTTGGGGCCGGACGGTTTTAACGTAGGGCCCGGAGCGCCACTTCAGGGCGGGAAACATGGCGCCCGGGCTCGTACGTTTTCGCAAGCACCACAGGCCGTGCGGTCAGCCCGCGGTAGAAGGCGGGATTGAGCTTTTCTTTCCGGAGCCTGCGCAGGCCGGACACTTCAGCCGGATAAATGCGACGCCTTCGGACTTTCCGCTGATGTCCACCGGCGTGGCAACAAATCCGGTACCGCCGCAGCGCGGGCAGTCCGTTGGAGCCACTCGTCCCCCTCAGTTGCAATGAGTTTTTCACCAAATCATGCTGGCCGCGCGAAAAAGTGATTTATGTTACGAAATCCGAACAAGCGGGGCGGAGGCAGCTGCCCGAGGGGGCTGGCAGAGCTTTGGGATGCGGCAGCGGTGGACGGACGAGTGGGCCGTTTTGCTGGACTGCACGGGCCGAATGATTTCATACTCGAAGCATGGCCGGGCGGAGCGCATCCGTAAAATGGATATTTCTGTTCGCGGCAGTATTATGCGCGCCAGCGGGGGCGGCGCAAACATCGAATCCATCCTGTTCTTCCACTTCACAATCTGCTTCACAACCTGCTTCAATACGCACGTCTCCCGAGCAGGCTTCGGCGGAGCGTAGTGCCACGAGGGAGAAACTCACGGTTACGGTCACCGATGAAAACGGCGTGGCCGTGCCATCTGCGCGGGTACAGTTACAACCAGCACCGCCCGCCGTTGCTTTGCGCTGCGAAACCGACTTCGTAGGCCACTGCGAATTCAGCAACCTTGCTTCCGGAGCTTACGAAATCCGGGTGGAGAAGACCGGCTACTACGCAATATCCGAGCCCAACGTGCAAGTCGCGCTTACGGGCAATGTGGACGTGACGCTTACGCATCAGCAAGAGGCGCGTGAAGTGGTGAATGTTGCGGAATCCAAGCCAGCGATTGACCCGGCACAGGTGTCGACCAAGGAAGAACTCACGGCGGCGGAGATTATCGACATTCCGTATCCGGGGGCGCACGACTACCGCAATGCACTGACCTTTATCCCAGGAGTTACGCCGGATGCTTACGGGCAGCCGCATGTGGCGGGCGCGGAGAGCTACCAAACGCTGCTTTTGCTGGACGGCTTCAATGTAACGCAGCCGACGAATGGCGCGCTGGTGGTGCGAAGCAGCATCGAGTCATTCCGCTCGATTGAGGTGACCCCGAGCCGCGAGCCAGCGGAGTTTGGCAAGGGGTCGGGCGGCGTGCTCGGGTTGAACACGCGAATGGGCGACGATCACTTTCGGTTTACCTCCACCGACTTCACCCCCGGACTGCAAGACGTCAAGGGGATTTCGCTCGGCCAGTGGGTGCCCATTGTGACGATGTCCGGGCCGATTCGAAAGGGGAAGGTGTGGTTCATCGACGCACTGGATGGGGAGTACGACAACAACATCACGAAGCAACTGCCGTCGGGCGCGGATGCGGATCACGTGTGGCGCGTGGACAACCTGGCGAAATTGCAAACTAATTTGACGACGCGCAACATCGTGACGGTCAGCTTTCTGTCGAACTACTATCACGACGAATACGACGGGCTCTCGGTGCTCATGCCGCAGCCGACAACGCCAACGGACGCGGAGACCGCCTACATTGGTTCGCTCAAGGACCAATATTATTTGCGCGGCGGAGCGCTGCTGGAAAGCGGATTCGGCGTAGACCAGTACAACGTGGCGCTGACTCCGCACGGAACCGGTCCTTATATCCAGGCGCCGCTGGGAGCCGGAGGCAACTACTATCTGAACGAGAACGCGCTGGGGCGGAGAGTGCAGGGCCTGGCGAATCTTTACCTTCCGCCGCAGCAATGGCACGGACGCCACGACATTAAAGTTGGCACGGACCTGGACCGGTTAAACTATGACGCACAGTTTCTGCGGCAGCCGATATCGTATCTGCAGGCGAACGAGCCGTTCCAGCCTTGTCCTACCGATGCGAATGGCGTGCCGGTGGCGCCGTCGCCAACGTGCACGCGCTATTCGGTGTTCTCGGGAGGCAGTTACTCGACAGTTTACAACGCCGAGGCCAGCGCTTACGCCGAGGATCGCTGGCTGCTCACGAATCGTCTGCTGATCGAGCCGGGCTTGCGTTTCGACTGGGATGAAATCGTGCGAACCCCGCTGTTTTCGCCGCGCCTGGCAGGGACTTACGTTCTGGACGAGCAAGGCAATACCAAGCTGTCGGCGGGAGTTGGCGTCATCTATGACACAACGAGCCTGGGATTGATTCATCAACCTTTCGAAGGGCAGAGAGTCGATTATTTTTTCAATGCGAGTGGGCAGCCGACGGATGCCAATGGAAATCCGACGAGTGCGCCGATTCCGGTGCCGACCACGTTTGTTGTGGACCGGAACACGCTCGACGCGCCACGGTACCTGAACTGGAGCCTTGGCCTGGAGACGAAACTGCCGTCCGCCATCTTTCTGAAGTTGGAGTTCCTGGAGAAACGGGGCGCGCGTGGCTTCGCCTACAACACGCTGGAGGGCGCGGTGGACGGCAACTTCCTGCTGCAGAATGGACGCGACGACCACTATGACGCCTTCCAGATCAGCTTGCGCCATCGTTTTCGCGAGGCCTACGAAATCTTCGGCGCGTACACGCGGTCGAGTTCGCATACCAATCAGGTGTTTGATTTCAGTCTGGATATTCCGCTGTTGAGCCCGCAGCTTCCCGGCCCTTATCCGTGGGACACGCCGAATCGCTTTGTGGGATGGGGCATTCTGCCGTTTTTCAGATTGCCCGTCCTGCATAAGGTGGACATGGTTTACTCCGCTGAGGCGCGCACTGGCCTGCCATTTCTTGCGACCACCGACCAGGCGGAGATTTATCCCGGCTATCCTCCGGGAACTTTTCGCCTTCCCACTTACTATTCCGTGAATCTGCAATTTGAAAAGCGCTTTCATCTGTTCGGGCGCTATTGGGCGCTGCGCGGGGGTTTCGACAACATTACCAACCATGCCAACGACATACTGGCAAATGGGGTGCTCGATCAAACGCATCCGCTCCCGACTTATATCGACGGCAACGGGCGTGCGTTTACCGGCCGCATCCGATATTTGGGACGCTGATTTGGGCGTGTATGCTGGTGGGCGGGACGGGGATCGCCCGCCTGGATAGCCGCTCGCGATGCGAAGAAAATAAGGTTGAGTCGGAGTTATGCTGATCCATCCCGATCGTTTGTTTCCCGCCGAGGCCGGCACGCGAAAGATAGCGAGGAGGCTCTACGAGTGTGTGCGAGAGCGGCCGCTGATTAGTCCTCACGGGCATACGCAGGCGGCGTGGTTTGCGAGGAACGAGCCTTTCCAGGATCCGGCAAAACTCCTGGTGCAGCCTGACCACTACATTTTTCGCATGCTCTACAGCCAGGGGATCACGCTGGAAGATCTGGAGATTGGGCAGCCGGAGCTAAAGAATCCGCGGAAGGTCTGGCGTATCTTTGCCAGTCATTATGAGTTGTTTCGCGGAACGCCGACGCGACTGTGGCTGGACTACGCCTTCCAGGAACTTTTCGGGCTGGAGCAGAGACTCTCGGAAAAGACTGCCGATCTTTACTTTGACGCGATTTCAGAAAAGCTGCGGACGCCGGAGTTTCTGCCGCGAGCTTTATATGAGCGTTTCAATCTTGAAGTGCTGGCGACCACGGATTCTCCGCTCGATTCGCTGGCCGGGCACAAGGTCATCCGCGAATCGAACTGGAAGGCCAGGATATTGCCGACTTTCCGGCCGGACCCGGTGGTCGACCCTGAGTTCGATGACTTTTCCGAAAACGTTTCGAAGCTGGGGGAGAAGACCGGGGAAGATACTTCGACATGGAAGGGTTATCTGAATGCGCTGCGAGTGGCGCGCCTGCGCTTTCGCGAACTGGGGTGCACCGCGACAGACCACGGGCACCCTACTGCGTACACCGCGAACCTTTCCACGGCAGAGGCGGCGGAATTGTTTCGCCGCGTGACCGTCGGCAAAGCGGACGGGAAGCAACAAGAACTTTTCCGCGCGCAGATGCTGACGGAAATGGCGCGCATGAGTGTCG
The DNA here is from genome assembly GCA_963818865.1 of uncultured Acidobacteriaceae bacterium. Lineage (GTDB taxonomy): Bacteria > Acidobacteriota > Terriglobia > Terriglobales > Acidobacteriaceae > Sulfotelmatobacter. The sequence goes on along the minus strand of CAWFTQ010000003.1, from coordinate 728,263 downwards.
AAGACGGGCTGGTGATGCAGATTCATCCGGGGAGCGTGCGCAACCACAATCGCAAACTCTACGAGCGATACGGCCGCGACGTTGGGGCGGACATCCCGATGCAGACGAATTATGTGGAGGCGCTTCGCGCTTTGCTCGATCAGTTCGGCAACGAGCGCGAGCTGACGATTATTCTTTTCACGCTGGATGAATCGGCCTACAGCCGGGAACTGGCGCCGCTGGCCGGGCACTATCCGTGCCTGCGGCTGGGGCCGCCGTGGTGGTTTCATGACAGTCCGGAGGGGATGATGCGCTTCCGCGAGCGGGTAACCGAGACGGCGGGTTTTTACAACACGGTGGGTTTCAACGACGATACCCGAGCTTTCCTTTCGATTCCCGCAAGGCACGATGTGGCGCGCCGCATGGATTGCGCGTATTTGGCGAAGCTGGTCGCCGAGCATCGGCTGGAGGAAGAAGAAGCTTTGGAAGTGGCGCAGGATCTGGCTTATCGATTGGTGAAGAAAGCGTATCGATTGTAGGAGCGTGGCGGACAGAATGCCTTTGGACAGCGAAGCGGAGCGCGACGCATCTCTTACTGTACCTCCCAGCGTACCTCTCAGCACCAAGTTGGGACGGGTGCGCTGGACGGTTTGCGCCATGCTGTTCGTCGCCACTTCGATCAACTACATGGATCGGCAAGTGATCGCGATCCTCAAGCCCACGCTCGAACACAGCATCGGCATGACGGAGGTGAGTTACGGCTACATTGTGGACGCGTTCCAGATTGCCTATGCGATCGGCCTGCTGGCTGCCGGGCGGCTGATCGACAGGCTGGGCACGCGTGTTGGCTACATGTTGGTGATGGCGGTATGGAGCCTTTCCGCGATGGGGCACGCGCTGGCCAGCACGGTGCTGGAATTTGGTTTTGCGCGCTTCTTTCTCGGGATTGGCGAATCGGGCAACTTTCCCGCCGCGATCAAGACCGTGGCCGAATGGTTTCCGAAGGGCGAACGCTCACTGGCGACGGGCATCTTCAACTCGGGAGCAAATGTTGGAGCGATCCTGGCCCCGGCAATCGTGCCCTGGGTAACGCTGCGCTGGGGATGGCACGCGGCCTTTCTGACGACCGGCCTGTTCAGTGTGCTCTGGATTTTGTGGTGGTTTCGCTATTATCGTAAACCCAGCGATCACGCTACGCTGACAGCCGGAGAACTTCGGCACATCTATGAGGAGGCAGCCGAGGAGATGGGGCCATCTCCGGTGGTGCCCTGGCGGCGATTGCTACGCTGCCGGCAGACCTGGGGGTTTACCATTGCGAAATTTCTCACCGATCCGATCTGGTATTTCTATTTGTTCTGGCTGCCGTCGTACTTCAGCGCGAAATTCAATCTGAACCTTTCGCACTTGGGATTGCCGCTCATCATTGTTTATAACGTGTCGGCCATTGGCAGCATCGGCGGAGGCTGGTTGCCGGCGCCCTTCCGCCGCATGGGAATCTCAGCCAACTATGCGCGGCTTACGGCAATGTTGTTGTGCGCTGGTATGGTGGTTCCCATCTACACGGCCTCGGGCGTGAGGTCGGTGTGGACGGCGATTGCGCTGATCAGTATTGCCGCGGGCGCGCACCAGGGGTGGTCGGCAAATCTGTTCACCACGTCGTCGGATATGTTTCCGCGCAGGGCGGTAGGATCGGTGGTGGGCATGGGCGGAATGGCGGGATCGGTGGGCAGCGCGCTTTTTGCGTTTTACGCAGGCCACATCCTGCAACTGACGCACAGTTATGCCAGCCTGTTCGGCATCGCGGCCAGCGCTTACTTGCTGGCTTTGATTGTTCTGTGTCTGCTGGCTCCTGGACTGAGGAAGGTGGAACTCGAGGCATGAGTCTCTACTGCGCGACGGGCGGGGTTGAAAGCGATCTATCTCTGGCCGATCTGTCTCTGGATGAGTTGCGCGATCTGCTGGTGGAAAGTCTGGCGCAGCTGGGGGAACGGAAGAGCGTGTTGGTGGTGCCACCCGATCATAGCCGCGTACACTCGCGCGCGGGCGAGCTGACGCGTTACGCATGGGAATATTATCGCGATCGGCTGCATGCAGTTCTGCCGGCTCTCGGCACGCATGCGGCTATGCGGCCGGAACAGATCACGCGAATGTTTGGAGCTATTCCTCAGGAGCTTTTTCGCGTCCACAACTGGCGAACCGATGTGGAGACTCTGGGAGAGGTTCCGGCGGGATTCATCCACGAGCAATCGGAGGGCAAGCTGAACTATGCGTGGCCGGCACAAGTGAACAGGATGATTGCGCATGGGGGCTTCGACCTTATTCTTTCGATTGGCCAGGTTGTGCCGCACGAAGTTATTGGCATGGCTAATTACAACAAGAACATTCTTGTGGGCACGGGAGGCCGTGAGAGCATCAACCGCAGCCATTATCTGGGTGCGGTTTACGGAATGGAGCGCATCATGGGGCGTGCCGAGAACCCGGTGCGCAAGGTTCTCAATTACGCGTCCGATTGTTTTTTGCGAGACTTGCCGATTGTGTACGCGCTTACCGTGGTGGGACGCGCAGCAGACGACCGGCTGGCAGTGCGCGGCCTGTTCATTGGCGACGACGCCGAGTGCTTTCACCGCGCCGCCGCGCTAAGCCTGAAAGTGAATTTCGAGATACTGGACGCGCCGATTCGGAAGGCGGTGGTTTATCTCGATCCGCATGAATTTCACAGCACGTGGCTGGGCAACAAGGCGGTGTATCGCACGCGAATGGCGATGGCTGACGGTGCGGAGCTGATTATTCTTGCGCCCGGCGTTAAGAAATTTGGCGAAGACCCAGCCATCGACGGGTTGATCCGGAAATACGGTTATCGTGGAACTCCGGCCACGCTGGCGGCGGTCAGCGCGCATGGGGATCTCGCGGGTGACCTGAGCGCGGCTGCTCATCTTATTCATGGATCTTCCGAAGGACGGTTCACCATCCGGTGGTGCCCGGGACATCTCAGCCGGGAAGAAGTTGAAGGCGTTGGCTATGAGTATGGCGATTTGAAAACCATGCTGGCGAGCTACAACCCGCAGAGGCTTCACCACGGATATAACCGCGTGCAGGGCGAAAAGGTTTTCTTTATTCCGAATCCGGGGTTAGGGCTGTGGGCTTACGGCGGTAAATTGCAGCGCTGAATAGAGACTGATCTGGATAGCGGAGGCTAGCGTGGACTATACACGGCGCACGGTGCTTGCGGGTTTAGGACTGGCAGGGTTGGGTGCCGCTATGCCGCGATTCGGCAAGAAAGTTACGGCATCCTCGATCATGAATTCGCTAGTTATGAATCCGGTGGCGGAAGGGGCAGGGACCTGCCCGTTCCGGCTGGCGGTGATCAACGACGAGATCACGCAGGACTTCGAGAAGGCATGTCAGATCGTCTCCGGTGATTTTGGCCTGCGCTGGATCGAGCTGCGTTCGATGTGGAACAAGAACGTGACCGAACTCGACGCGAAACAGGTTGAAGATGCGAGGAAGATTCTCGGGGAGCACAAGCTGCGAGTCACGGATATTGCGAGTCCGCTGTTCAAGACGGACTGGCCGGGGGCTCCGCGGTCAGCGCAGAGCGAATCGCGCGATCAGTTCCATGCGGAGTTCGATGCCAGCGCGCAGGATAAGCTGCTGGAGCGTTGCATTGCGCTTTGCAAATCTTTCAACACGGACAGGATTCGCTGTTTCGACTACTGGAGGCTGGACGATCAGAAGCCGTACCGGGCGGCAATCAATGCCAAGCTGCGGCAGGCTGCGGAGCGTTGCGCCAAAGATAATGTCGTCCTGTTGCTCGAGAACGAGATGTCCTGCAACACGGCGACGGGTGAAGAAGCGGCTGCCGTGCTGAAGGCGATTCCGAACAAGAATTTCATGCTGAACTGGGATCCTGGAAACGCCGCGGCCATAGGAAGCAAGCCTTATCCGACCGGCTACGAATTATTGCCGAAAGATCGCGTGGGGCACTGCCACTGCAAAGATGTGGTGAGCAAGCCGGATCACAAATACGATTGGGCTCCGGTAGGTGGCGGCATGGTGGACTGGGTTGGGCAACTGCAGGCTTTGCAGCGCGATGGCTTCCGTTACGGGCTTAGCCTGGAGACCCACTGGCGCGGGGCAGGAACGCCCGAGGCGTCAACGCGAATCAGTATGGACGGACTCAAGAAGACGCTGGCGAAGGCTGGAATTTCCTGTTGATTACTGGTGCGGCGAGAAGATCGGCACAGGAGAATTTTATGGTCACACGACGTGAGTTTCTGGATGCACTGGCGGTGGGCGCGGCGGGACTTGCCGTGGGAACCACGGCAAAGAGCTATGCGCAAATCATGGGGTCCAATGACCGCCTCAACTTTGCGGTGATTGGTTTGAATGGACGCGGCTATGCACATCTCTCGTCGCTCAAGGCGAACCGGGCCGCCGCGCGGCTCTCTCATGTTTGTGACGTGGACGGCAATATTCTTAAGAAGTTCGCCGACGCTGCGCAGCAGGAGATGGGCGAAGCTCCGGCGGTGGAGAAAGATTTTCGTCGAATTCTCGAGCTGAAAGAGGTAGACGCGATCACGATTGCTACTCCTGACCATTGGCATGCGCCGATGGCAATCGCCGGATTGCAGGCGGGCAAGCACGTGTATGTTGAGAAGCCATGCAGCCACAATCCGGCAGAGGGCGAGATGCTAGTGCAGGCGCAGCAGAAGCACGGCAAGCTAGTGCAGATGGGCACGCAGCAGCGCTCATCACCGCACACCATTGAGATCGTGGGGAAGATCCACGCAGGAATTATCGGCAAGCCGTACTTCGCGAAAAGCTGGTACGTCAATACGAGGAAGTCGATCGGCATCGGCAAAGAAGCGCCGGTGCCGCCGCAGCTTGATTGGGACCTGTGGCAGGGGCCGGCGCCGCGGCGTCCGTATAAGGACAATGTGCATCCTTATAACTGGCACTGGTTCAAGATTTATGGCACCGGTGAAACGCTCAACAATGGTACGCACGAAGTTGATGTGTGCCGCTGGGCGCTGGGCGTGGACTATCCGCAGCGAGTTACTTCGTCAGGCGGCAGATACCAGTTCAAAGACGATTGGCAATTTTACGACACGCTGGTGACGAGCTTTGAGTATGACGACGCAATGATTTCATGGGAGGGCAAGAGCTGCCAGGGAATGAAATATTACGGGCGCGATCGCGGTTCGACCATCATGGGAACAACGGGGACGGTCTTGATCGATCGCGATGGCTACGAGATCTACGACCTCAAGGGAAAGAAGACAAGCGAATTCAAAGTCGGCGGCACGACTGAATCTTCCGATCTGATTGGCCGCGATTCGATGACCGACGCTCACTTCGCGAACTTCATCGCGGGAATCCGCAAGGGCGAGAAACTCAATGCTCCTGTCTCTGTGGGCAACGTTGCGGTCACGATGCTGCAACTTTCGAACATCGCGTGGGAAGTTAACCGGGAACTGCATCTCGACACGAAAGACGGGCGGATTCAGGACGATGCAGATGCGATGAAGATGTGGGGGCGCGAGTACGAGAAGGGATGGGCTCCACATGTCTGACGATTTGCCGATCATCAAAAATGCTGTCTCCCGCCGCGATTTCGTCCGCTCCGGCGCGCTGGTTGCGGCAGCGTTCGCGGCACCGGCCAACGTCTTAGCACAGACTCAAGAGCGGTTATCGTCTGCCGAAGCATTGCCGATTCGGTTAGGCCTCGCCAGCTACACGTTCCGTAACTTCAAGCGCGCGCAGCTGATCGGCTTCATGAAGCAACTGAATGTGTTCGCGCTGAATGCGAAGGACGTCAAAGATCATCTCCCGATGGATCCGCAAGAAGAGGCGGTTGCACTCGCGGATTACGCCGCAGCGGGCATTAAGCTGCACGCCGCCGGAGCCATTTATTTCACGAAAGATGAGGATGCGGATATCCGCTCGAAGTTCGAATATTGCAAGCGAGCAGGGATCAGCGTGATTGTCGCCGGCGATCCTGCGCCGGAAGCTTTGCCGCGAATCGAGAAGGTCGTCAAGGAGTACGACATCCGCATCGCGATCCATAATCACGGACCCGAGGATAAGTTGTGGCATTCACCTCTGGATGTATTGAAGGCGGTGAAGGGCATGGATCCGCGCATCGGGTGCTGCATCGACGTGGGGCATACGGTTCGCGCCGGGACCGATGTGGTGCAGGCCATTCACGAAGCAGGTCCCAGGCTGTTCAATGTGCACATGAAAGATCTTACGAACTTCGAGAGCAAAGAAAGTCAGGTCGCGGTCGGAGACGGAATCATGCCGGTGCGCAAGATGTTTGAAGCGCTGGTCGCAACGAAGTACAAGGGGTTCGTCGATCTGGAGTATGAGATTCATCCCGACGATCCGATGCCGGGAGTTATCGCAAGCTTTGCTTACATGCGGGGAGTGCTGGCGGGCATGGGTCTCGCGGGCCGAGGTGATTGATTTTCGACTTGGGCATAGATTCCGGCGCACATTGGCGTTATCGTAGAGTGCTACGCAGTACATGGAGAGCGTCATGAGCAAGCATTCATCAGACAAATCATCCAGCCGTAGTCGCCGAAGTTTTCTGAAGGCGGGAGGAATCCTGGGGGCTGCTGTGTTAGGTTCCGCAGCCCTTCCGGAGGTTGTGAGCGGGCAGTCAAATGCGCCTTCCGTGCCTGCCCTTACTGCAACCGCAGACGCGATGCCAACTCGGAATCTGGGAAAGACGGGATACAAAGTGGGCATCTTCAGTCTTGGCGGCCAAGCTGCGATTGAGAAGGCTAACAACGAAGGCATCGCGGTTCCCATCATCGAACGGGCACTCGATCTCGGCGTGAACTACATCGATACCTCTTCGATCTATGGCGGTCCGGATCGCTGGAGCGAGCAATACGTTGGCAAGGTGATGAAGCACCGCCGCAGCGACGCGTTCCTGGCTACCAAGACGAAAGAGCGGACGCGCGATGGTTCCATGCGCATGATTGAAACTTCGCTGAAGCTGTTGCAGACCGATCACGTTGACTTGTGGCAACTGCACGATATCGGAACGATGACGGACATCAACGAGATATTTTCCAAGGGCGGAGCGATGGAAGCGCTGCTGCAAGCGCGAGATCAGAAAATTGTGCGCTATCTGGGGATTACCGGACACTACCGGCCGGACGCGCTGATCGAAGCAATTCATCGCTATCCATTCGATACGATCCTGATGGCGGTCAATGCCGCCGACCCGCATCATTACAGCTTCTCCGAGCAACTGCTGCCTCTGGCCGTCGAGAAGCAGATGGGCATTATCGGAATGAAAGTGCCGGCGCGTGGCCGCATTCTTGCGTCGTGGACACCACCGCCAATTGAGCAGCAGAAGCATTCATGGGAGGGGATGGTGCTGGCGCCTACGCCGGGAACGCTGGATATGCGGCAGGCAATGTATTACTCGCTTTCATTGCCGGTTAGTACGGTCATTATTGGTTGCGATTCGGTTGCCCAGCTGGAACAGAACGTGCAATTGGCGCGGGAGTTCACCCCGCTCAACCAGCAACAGATGGCTGCGCTCAGCGAGAAAGCAGAGCCCGTGTCAAAGCAGTCGCTGTTCTTTCGTTTTTATGACCGAGCCTAGAAGGGAATTGCGGTTTGAGGCTCAGCCTGAAGATTTCTCTGCAAGCCACGGGCGCCGATGATTGTCAACTTCGCTGAGCGGGCGCACAACCATAACTGGGAACTGGACCCGGTTACCAGGTCGTTGCTCGATACCGATTTCTATAAGCTGCTGATGCTGCAGTTTGTGTGGAAGCATTTCCCGAAAACTCAGGTTTCGTTCTCGCTCTTCAATCGCTCGTCTGCAGTGCGTCTGGCGGAGTTATTTCCGGTGCAGGAGATCGCGCAGCAGATGGAGCACGTCCGCAAACTGCGCTTTCGAAAATCTGAACTGGTGTGGCTGGCGGGCAATACGTTCTACGGGCGTCGCGGGATCTTTGAACCGGCATTTCTGGAATGGCTGGAGCGGGATTTTAGACTATCGGACTACGCGCTGTCGGTGAAGGACGGCCAGTTTCAGCTCGCTTTCGACGGCTTGTGGACCGAGACGGCGATGTGGGAACTGTATGCGCTCTCGATCGTTGACGAATTGAAAACCAGGGCCAGTTTGAAGAGACTGAGCGAGTTTGGTCTCGACATTCTGTATGCCCGGGCGAAAACGAAGCTGTGGAACAAGATCGAAAGCCTGCGCGGCGTTCCCAGTCTAAGTGTGGCGGATTTCGGAACCCGACGCCGGCACAGTTTTTTGTGGCAGGAATATGTGGTCGACGCCATGGCTTCCAACTTGGGGCGCGGGTTTATCGGGACCTCGAATGCTTTCCTGGCACACAAGCACGATCTGGAGGCGATTGGCACCAATGCGCACGAAATCCCGATGGTTGTCGCTGCGCTGGCGACAGATGACAATGAGTTGAGAGCTTCGCAATACCATGTGCTGGATCTGTGGCAGAGGACCTACGAGGGAGCGCTCAGGATCATGCTGCCTGACACTTTCGGCACCACACAATTTTTGGAAGGCGCGCCGAATTGGGTGGCAGATTGGACGGGCCAGCGCATCGACAGCAAGAATCCATATATAGCCGGAGATGAATATATCGAATGGCTGAAGGCCCACGGTCGAGAGCCGCAGGACAAACTGATCATCGCCTCCGACGCGCTCGACGTTGACGACATACTGGGTCTACACGCGTATTTTGGTGGTGCACTGCAGGCGGGCGCGACTAGCGCGGATTTCCGCAGTGCTGCTGATTTTCACGACCAGAAAAAGTGGGCTCCAGGCCGCCGGATTCGGTTCAGCGCGGGTTGGGGCACTTTGCTCACAAACGATTTCCGCGGCTGCGATCCCAGCGGCGGCGGTGGATTTGATCCCATCAGTCTGATCTGCAAAGTCTCCACCGTGGAGGGCCGAACGGCGGTGAAGCTCTCCGATAATTATGCGAAGGCGCTGGGGACGCCCGCCGAAATCGAGCGCTACCGGCGGGTATTCGGCACGGCCGGAATCACGAACGCTCCGTTAGTTACGTGAGCATTGGTCACGTGAGCATGCGAATTGGGTAAGATCCTCGTGCTCCGCCGGCGGATGAGTTCCATCCAGAAGGAGGATCGCAAATGGCGCAAATTACAGTCAACTTTACATTCCACAGCGGCGTAAAGCGCCAGCTATTCAGCAATGTTCGGCTGTCCGGAAGCTGGGATGCCAGCGGACAATTTTCCAATCAATGGACAGAAGTGGCGATGGCGGCCACGCAGGATGGGACTGGCTGTGACGCTTTCACCGCGGCGGCATCGTTCGATTCGGGGCAGACGGGAACCATTTTCCAGTGGGGGGTGGTCGCCGATATCGCGGGCGCGCCGAATACCTGGGTGGTGGCAACGGAAGTGCCGGATGAAAATTCGAGCCAGCGGTATCGAAGCTTTAGTCTGGCGGCGGGCGCAACCCAGCAAGATTACTGGTTCGCAACCGGCCGAAGATTCGGCGCGCAGAAATACGTACCGCCGGGATCGGCGACGACGGGGATTCGCTTCGCGGTGTGGGCGCCGCATGCCCAGAACGCCGAGGTGGTCTTTGCACCGTTTGCCCTCGCAAGCGGCACGCCAACGGGCTATATCGCTGACGATGGCACAGGCGTGGATTTGTCAGCTGCAGTGGTGCCACTGGTATCGACAGGCGGTGGCATTTGGGAAAGCGATACCGCGAACACTCCTGGACTCGCTAACTTTAATAGTTACATGAATCGCTTGTACATGTACCGGATCACTAATGAGCAAGGTGAGCTGACTTATAAGGTAGATATCTTCTCCCGCAATCAGGTGGGTCGTGGAGGAACCAATCCTGGAGGCGCGCATTATGCAGGTTCTTATCTCGACTTAGACGGGATCGTAAGTTGTTCGGTAGTTTCCGATCCAGATCAAGTTACTCAGGACTTTGATGACACGGGAATCGCGAAGGAGAGTCTGATTCCCGCGCAAGAGTTTTGGGCGAGCGAATACACGGCTGGAAAACTGCCGCCGCAGAACATCGAGAATCTGATCATCTATGAATTGCATGTTGGTTCGCTTGGATTTCCATCGACTGCTTCCGGAACCTTCGCCGATGCGATGGCGTTTGTGGACAAGTTGACGGACCTGGGCGTGAACGCGGTGGAGCTGTTGCCTGTGTTGGAATTCGATGGCGATCTGCAGTGGGGATATGGGACGTCTCTTTTCTATTGCCTGCAGACGAGCGCAGGCGGCGGGAATCAACTGAAGCACTTCGTGCGCGCGTGCCACCAGCGTGGCCTCGCCGTCATTCTGGACGTGGTCTACAACCACTTCGCGACCAGCGATAACGAACGGTCGGAATGGGGATACGATTCGGACCCGAATATCGCGCCGCAGGATAACGTTTGGTATTGGTATCAAGGGCAGCCGGCGGACTATCCCGGAAACCTGGCAGGAGGATACCTGAACAACGGGTCATCCGGTTACACACCGCGTTTCAGCGAGGAGAATGTGCGCCAGATGTTCACCAGCAGCGCGGCGGCGCTGCTCGACGACTTTCACCTCGATGGGCTGCGCGTGGATCTTGACCGATGCCATTCATCAGAACAACACGCTGAACTGGGATGGATCGTCGGTGGGGAGTGCGAATAATTATGGAATCAAGTTTCTGCGGGAACTGGCGCGAACGGTGAAGACGGTGAATCCGGCGGCATTCCTGATCGCCGAGGATCACACGGGTTGGAGTGCGATGACGCAATCGCTCGATCAGGTCGGGGTGGGATTCGATGCGGTTTGGTACGCCGATTTTTATCATCATTTAATTGGCGACGGCAACTACGGCGACAGCTACGCGAATCTGCTGAAGAATTCGGGTTACGGCACGACGGCGCCGCTCAACATGGACTACTTCACCGGCGCGTTGCTGGCTACGCAATACAACAAAATCGTCTATCACGAAAATCACGACGAGGCGGGGAACGATGCCAACACGGAGCGCACGATTGTGACGGCGGTGAATTATGCGCCGCTGATTGGCGCTACGCGGACCTGTGCCGAGGCACGCAGCCGTTGGGTTTTCGGCCTGTCAGCGCTTTCGGCCGGAACGCCAATGTTTTTGATGGGAGAAGAAATTGGCGCGGCGAAATATTTCACATATGACACTTTCTTCTTGAATAAGGAAGATTTGATTGGACAGCGCACGGGGGACGGGCAGTTTTTGTTCCGCTTCTATCAGGATTTGATCCGGCTGGTGACAAGCTCGGCGGCAGCGCGGTCGACAGCAATCGATGTTATCTACCAGCACAACGAGAATCGCGTGATCGCTTTCACGCGCAGCTCTCCTGGCCAGCAGTTGCTGATCATGGCCAGTCTGAATGACACACCTTTTAATCAGGGCTATCTCATCGGTACCGATTCGTGGCGGCTCCCGGCGGGAGGATGGCAGGAGATTTTCAATAGCGACGCCACCATCTATGGAGGGGCTAACGTGGGCAACGGCGGCGCGACGTTGCAGGCGAGTGGCGGGCAGATAAGCGCGGTCATCCCAGCGCGTGGCTTCGTGGTACTGGCGAAACTGAGTTAGGGACTGGCGATGCAGGTTTCGCTCTGTCGATCTTCGCTCTGGCGATCAGTAACGTGCAACGGCATCAGTGTTTTGGATCTTGCGGTGCAGATGTCTGCGGTTGAGTTGAGTTGTTCTGCAAGCTTTCGAACTCATGCATCTCGCGCTGGGCCTCAGCGGTTTTCCCTTGTTTGCGATAAAGCGCTGCCAGGCCGAAGTGCGCTTGTGCCGCGAGAGAGCTTTGCTTCTCAATGGAAAGAAGTTTGGTCCAAGCCTTCTCGGCTGCCTGGGCGTCGCCTTCGAGCGAAGCCGCTTTCCCCAGTGCATAGAGGGTTTCCGGCATATCCGGCAGCAATCGATCCGCCCGCAAAAGCTCCGCGCGCGCCTCATGCGCCTTACCTTGTTCGAGCAAAGCTTCGCCCAGACGGTAGGCGGCCTCAGCGTTGCCGGGCTGCAGTTTGACTTGCAGGCGAAATTCTTCCTCCGCTTTCGGCCACTGGAAAGCTCCGGCATAAACTTCGCCCAGCGCGAGGTGAGCTTCGGGAAGGCCGGGCCGCAGGCGCAAGGCCTCTCGATATTCCTTTTCCGCGTCCGGCATGCGGCGCAGCACGAAGTAGTTTTCCGCCATCGCCTGGTGCGCACGGGCGGAGTCAGGATACGCGGCTAACAGAGTGTCGATCGATTGTTTGGCCAACAGGCCGCTGGCGCGGCCCAAGTAATACAGAAGGTCGGGATCATTGGGATGGGCGGCCAGCGCCGCCTGTAGATTCGCCACCGCTTCCGGGAGTTGTCCAGTTTGAATCTGCGCAATGCCTAATGCGGTTTTGTCGGGCGAAATTTGCAAGTGTGAAATCGCTTCGCTGGCATAGCCCTGGGTGAGCAGCGCGTAGCCTAACAGCTGATGAGCCGGCACCAAGTCAGGGTTCAGTTCCAATGCGTGTTTGAGCTGCGGGATCGCAGATCCGTAATCGCCATTTTCCATGTAAGCCTGGCCGAGGCTGACGAAGCCATCGGGGAGTGCGGGATCGAGTTCGGTAACTTTCTTGAACTCTCCGATGGCAACCTCGAACTGCCGTTGCTTGTCGGCGGCAATTCCGGCTTGCATGTGCTCGGCGGCCTGCGGCGAGGCGATCTGCCAGGCGAACCACAAAATCAATAGGGTGTGGATCACGGTTTCTCCGGCTCACGCACTTCCAGAAACTGATCGGCGTGAACGTCGTTTAGGGTCTGGTGGATTCCGGATGGCCACGCGATTTCCACTTTCGCTTTCTCAGCGGAGCCGAGTCCGAAGTGAAGGCGTTTATCGCTGGCGGAAAGATAACTTCCGGAAGAGGTGGCGAATCTTGTCTGCCCGTTCACTTGTACGCGGGCGCCGAATCCATCCCGATTGCTGCGAGTGCCGCGGAGCGTGATCACGAGCCAGTGCAGCTTGCCGCCACGGTTCATAAATATTTGAGGATGGCCGCCGAGCGTTGTCATTACCACATCCTGCCAGCCGTCATTATTCAAATCACCGAAAGCGGCTCCACGCGCGGCAGCCGGGACCGTGCTTCCGGAATCGGCGCGTTCGAAGCGTCCATTGTGATTCATGGCTAACAAAGGTGGTTCGAGATAGTGAAGCGATGGGTCGATTTGTTCTACGTTGTCCAATACGTGGCCCTGGGCGACGAATAAATCTTTCCACCCGTCATTGTCGAAATCTTCCAGGCCAACGCCCCAACCTGAACTTCCGCTGGAGAGTAGGCCGAGACCGGTTTCCAGACTACGGTAGGTGAACGAACCGTCACCATCATTGTGGTAGACACCGTAAATTTCCCTGGGCAACTCGGTTACGATAATGTCCGGCCGGCCGTCGTTGTCATAGTCCTGAAAGACTGCTCCCATGCCTGAGAGCCGGCGTCCATCCTGGGAAAGAGCCGTGCCAGCTTCCATGCCGACTTCCGTAAAAGTGCCGTTGCCGTTGTTATGAAATAAATATTGTTGCATCCCATCGTTGGCTACAAAAATGTCGGTGAATCCGTCGCCATCGTAGTCGGCAAAAGCCACGCCCAACGCACGTCCTTTCTTGGCGGCGATGCCGGAGCGCTGACTTACATCGGTGAAAGTGCCGTCGCCGTTGTTGTGATAGAGAATGTTGGTGGTAGCCGGAAATTCTTCCGGCGGGCAATAAGTATGATAGTTGCCGCCGCAATCTTTGTTGTGTTTCGTATCCCAGTCCATGTAGCGGGTTACGAAAAGATCGAGTTTCCCGTCGTTATCGTAGTCGAAGAATCCGGCTGAAACCGACCAGCCGCCGCCAGCCACGCCAGCTTTCGCGGTTACGTCGGTGAAAGTGCCGTCGCCATTGTTGTGATACAGAATATTTTTCCCGTAGCTGGTGACGTAGAGATCGGGGTAGCCATCATTGTCATAGTCGCCGACGGCGACTCCCATGCCGTAGTTGCCGTCGCCAGCGTCGGCCAGGCCGGCTTGCTGGGTTACGTCGGTGAAGCTTCCGTCTTTATTTTGCCGGTACAACCGATTCCAGTAGCGCGGGTCGTGACGATCGAAATTCTCGGGAGTTCGCATGGGGCTGGTTACGTGCCCACCATTTACCAGGAAAATATCCAGTAAGCCGTCATTGTTGTAATCCAGGAGGGCAACTCCGCCCGGCATAGTTTCAATCAGATACTTTTGGGGAGTCGGCGAATTCCGCAGCGTGAAATCCAAGCCACGGGGTAAGTGGACGTCGAAAATTGGCGCAGAGAGAGCCGTCGCCCACAGCGCCAGGGTGAGAAAGCAAGATAAGCGAAACAAAGATACCCGAAACAAAGTGTTCAGCAACTTGGAATTCCTTCAGGAGCCCAGCTTATCGCGGGAATGCCATATCGCGCATCCTCTGGGTAGATTTTTTACCTGTGCGCATCCCTTCGATGAGCGTTACGGGAGCCGCCGCGTAGATTCCCGCTCCACAAGCTTTGGCGGAATCAGTATTTGTCGCGGGCGTATCGAGCACTTCGATCCGATGCGCGCGATCAAGAGTTCGGCCGCGAGCACGCCGATCCGGCAGGTTCCCTGATCAATGGTAGTGAGTGGAACCGACAGCACGTCGGAATAGCGAACATTGCCTGCGCCGACGACCGCAATATCCTGGGGCAGTTTCAGGCCTGCCTCGAGGATCGCCTTCATAGCGCCGATGGCTACCGGGTCGTTGTAACAGAAGACTCCATCCGGAAGAGGCCGGACAGCCAGCAGTTGCCGCATCCCTTCATATCCGCTGCTATCTCCGTGGCCGCCGGAAACAATGTACTCCGATTGTGGACGAAAGCCGCCTTTCACCAGGGCCCGGCGGTAGCCTTCCATGCGCTCTGCAGCGATTCGCACTTCGGGACCGCGCAGGTGGGCAATGCGGCAACAACCCTTAGCGATGAGATGCTCGGTGGCCAACCTGCCAATGGCATGATTGTCGACTCCGACAAAGCAAGCCCTCAGACCCGCGATGGGGCGGTCAATCAGAATATAGGGCGTCTTGCGCTCTTGTACCCGTTTGAAAATATTCAGATGGCTGGGCGCTTGCGAGGAAGCGATGATCAAGCCATCTACCTGGCGAGCCAGCAGAGAGTCAATCTCGCTCGCCTCCAATTCAGGGTCTTCCTCGAAGGATGAAATCACCACGTGATAGCCGTGGGGCCGGACGGTTTGCGCCACAGCTCGGGCGATCTCCGCGAAGAAAGGGTGGGCAAATTCCGGCAAGAGCAAACCGATGGTATAGGTGCGGCGCGTCACTAGACTGCGCGCTACCCAGTTCATCTGGTAGTTCAATTCCTTGGCGCGGCGCAGCACTCGCTTGCGCGTGGCGTCGCTGATGCGTCCCTGGTTTCGCAGCACCTTCGATACGGTTACCACCGAAACCTTCAGATCCCGGGCGATGTCCTGCATGGTCGCGGGCATGACCGGGGAAGCATAACACTGTTTCAGGGTTAACGATTATTCAAGTGAGAATAATCCATTTTCTACTTGACAACGGCCGCTCTGGTGGATAAGAATCCCCCACCGTTATTTTGGGGCCAGTTGTGGGGAAATTTCTGAAACAGAAAGAGTCACCTATGCCAAGTCGCATACTGTGGAGCCTCCTCGTCTCGATAGCCATGCTTGTCGCCACCTCCAGTTCACTCTTCGGACAAAACACCTATGGCTCGATCGCGGGCGCAGTCACCGATGCTTCCGGAGCTTCGATCACGGACGCCAAAGTAACGTTGACGAACCTCGGCACACAGGAAAAACGCACGCAGTCCAGCGGCGCCGACGGCCTGTTCAACTTTGTGAACCTCTTTCCCGGCCAGTACCGGATTGACGTGGAAAAGCAAGGGTTCAAGCACTTCGTCCGGGCAGACATCGCGGTCGATGTGCAGCAGAACACGCGAGTCGATGCCGCGCTTCAGGTCGGCGAAGTGAGTCAGGTCGTGGAAGTGACTTCGGCGACGCCTTTGCTGCAGACTGAGAGTTCCTCGCTCGGCACCGTGGTCGATCAACGCGAGGCCAACGAGTTGCCACTGAATGGCCGCAACATCTTTAACCTGACGACGATCACTCCGTCGGTGATTCCGCAAGGCAGCACGCAAGGCAACGTTGTGGGCAAGAATCCCTTCGATTTTGCCAACTACCAGATCGGCGGCGCCTTCGCCAATGAGGGTGCGGAGTATCTGGATGGTCAACCCCTGAATATTGGCTACATCAACCTGCCATTTCTGGTTCCGACCCAGGACTCGATTTCGGAGTTCAAGGTTCAGGACAACAATCTCGGTCCGGAGTGGGGCAAGTTTGCCGGCGGCGTCATCAATATGAGCACCAAGTCGGGAACCAACACCTGGCACGGTGAAGGGTATGAATACCTGCGGAATAAGGTTTTGAACGCCAACGAATTTTTCAACAAGCAATCCGAAGTTGACGCAGGCACCCCGAACAAGCCGGTGCCTTTCACGCAGAACCAGTTTGGCGCAGCGGTTGGTGGAGCGGTTATCAAGAACAGGACTTTCGTCTTTTTCAGTTATGAGGGTTTCCGGCTTCGGCAGGGCACTCCGTTTAACACCACAGTCCCAACGACAGCCGAGCGCGGTGGGGACTTCTCAGACCTTTGCCTCAGCGGTTTCAATACACCCGATCCCCATGGATCGGGCATTAATATTTGTTCTGACACGTCGGGTGGGCTGCCAGTCCACCAGCTTTATAATCCAATCGCCTTCACTAACGGCGACACGGGTCTCACAGCGGTACCCCCAGCCCTTCCGACAAGCTTTCGTATCCCTTTCGCCAACAACAACATTTCCTCAGTCATCAATCCGACATCTGCTTATCTCTTGAATAAGCTGATCGCAGATCCTACGACCGGAGGGACGGTACTTAACTTTCTCAAAGACGCCAGCACGGGCGGAGATACTGACGAGTACGTAGGCCGCGTAGACCAAACGATCAACAGCAAGCAGACCATCTTCGGACGCTTCACCTATTGGAAGCTGCTGAGCCTGGCGCAGGATCCGTTTGGCACGGGTCTTTGCAAGGACCGTTGCGCGGAGAACACGAAGAGCAAGAGCTTGGCCCTCGGCTACAACTATGCGATCAGTTCCAACACCATTTTCAACCTAAACGCGAGTATCAGCCGCTTCATTTACTTGCGCGACCCCATCAACAGCGGCTTTGACATGTCACAGGAAGGCTGGCCGTCGGCGTACAACGCCCTTGTACCGAACGAGGAGCGTACACCACTGACCCCATGTTTTGGCCAAAATGATTCCTTAGTGGGTTGCAGCCAAGGGCAAAGCGCCATCGGCGACTTCAACACGCAGTTCAATGTTTCGCCTCAGGTCACAATGATCCGAGGGCACCACAACTATGTCTGGGGCATGCAACTCGAGGAAGGCTACGATAATTACCTGCAGACGAATACGGGCGGCGGCTTGATCTCCTTCGGAGGATCGTGGACGTCGGCCACGCCGGGCGTAGTGGGAGCGGGGAACGTGCAGGGCGCAGGCGCGGGTAACGGCGAAGACTTCGCCGACTTC
Organism: uncultured Acidobacteriaceae bacterium; assembly: GCA_963818865.1. GTDB lineage: Bacteria > Acidobacteriota > Terriglobia > Terriglobales > Acidobacteriaceae > Sulfotelmatobacter. The sequence continues at coordinate 710,665 of CAWFTQ010000003.1, read as the reverse complement.
CTGCTCGGATATGGCAACGGGCAAGGTGCCGCATTTGGTAATCAGACCAGCGGCTCGCTGGTAATATCTGGTCCGATTTCCGGCAAACAGACCTATCGCGCTTTTTACTTCGGCGATACCTGGCATGCGACTCCAAAGCTGACCCTGAACATCGGTGCTCGCTACGAATTGCAGGGGCCGTGGTCGGAGCGCTACGACAAGATGACTTACTTCAACCCCGCCGCCACCAATGCCTCAGTTACTGGATGCGGTGGCACGCCCGGAGCGGCGTGCCCAGGCGATCTTTTCCTGGTGGGAACCGGCGTGAATACGAGCCGGAATAATCTGCCGCTCTCGAAGAAGGAATTTCTGCCGCGACTTGGATTCGCCTATGCGGCGGATTCCAAAACTGTAATTCGCGGCGGTTACGGGATCTTTTTCATTCCGAACTACGTGTCGTTCAATGCCAATCCGTACGTAGACCCGGTCAGCAGCGCGACATCAAACTTCTTCTCCAGTAACGATCACGGTAATACCCCTGCTGCAAGCCTCAACACCAACACCTGCGCCTGGGTTGCCAACAATGACCTTACCTGCGCCGGTGCGGGACCGTTCAATCAGGGAACATATTCCGCCGCCACTGGATTACCCCTAACGGGTGCCAACAATTTAACGCCGGTGCCGGGTCGCAATCCGCAGCCGAATGTCTCCCAGTACATTTTGACGCAGAATAATTTCTCGGCAACTGGCTATACCGTGCAGAAGTACGGGTATCTGGAGCAGTACAACTTGGACTTCCAGCGTCAATTGCCCGGCGGATTCTTTGCCGATGTGGCGTATGCCGGCTCGCACGGTGTGCATCTTGAGCAATCGAATACCAACATCAACCAAATTCCTGACAGCTTTATCGCGCAGGCGGCGAGTCAATTCGCGGCTGGTCAGCCCGTAGCCATTGCACAGACCATCACGGGGACGGGCCTTTGCCTTGCCGGCCAAAATGCTGTCGCGAACAATTGCTACCCCTTCAGCCAGAGTCTGCCCGGCAGTTTGGGACCGGGAGTGCTGCTGCCAGGCCAGTTGGACCGCCCGTACGCGCAGTACGCGGGATTGAACCTCAACGGTTTCGGCTGCTGCGGCAGCAATTACAACGCTCTGCAGGCGACCATGACCAGGCGCTTCCAGAGCGGGGGCACGCTGCTGGTGGCCTATACCAACTCTAAACTGATGTCCAACACTGACACGCTCACCTCCTGGTTGGAAGGCGGAACCACGGGCGGTGTAGGAGCGGTCCAGGACTGGAATAACCTTAGCGGAGAACGGTCGCTCTCCTCACAGGACATCTCGCAGCGCCTGGTCGCCAGCTACGTGCTTGATCTTCCGTTCGGACATGGCAGGAAATTCCTCTCTGACATGAGCGGTTTTGCCAACGCAATCGTCTCGGGTTGGGGGTTAGACGGCATCACCACCTTCCAACGCGGCTTCCCGGTGAAGCTGAGTTGGGGAGGCGGCGATGCCCTCACGCAAGCGGGCTTTGGAATCGGCACTCTCCGACCTGACTATGTTCCGGGTTGCGACAAGAACGTGGGAGGAAGTTCACTCTCCAGAGTGAGCGAATGGTTCAACACGTCCTGCTTTACCGCGCCCAGCGGAAACAACGGCTCCATTAGTACACCGAACAATCCTTGGACCTTTGGTAACGAACCCCGCGTGGACGCCTCGCTTCGGCAGCAAGGCGTGGTCAATTTCGACTTCGCGGTTTTCAAGCGCACTACGATCATGGAAAGGCTGAATGTCGAGTTCCGCGCCGAGTTCTTCGACCTGTTCAATCATCCGCAATTCGGGCCGCCGAACTCAACTGCAACCAGTCCAACCTTTGGTGTAGTGACCAACACGGTCAACAACACCTTCCGTATCGTTCAGTTCGGATTGAAGTTTATTTTCTAAGCTGCAACGGCAACTCTGCGGGCGGGAAAGTAAACTTTCCCGCCCGTCTTTTTTATTCCTGAACTGGTTTTGTGCTGGCGGTTTGGTTAACCAGCGTTGCCGCCGCTTCTTGGCGGTTGTATGCTCCCATCTATGAGAACCCTCCCAACCATCGATTATGCCGAAGCCAGGCGAATTATCGATCTCATCGTGGAAAAGGCTTCGCAAATGCGGAAGGCCGCAGCGGTCGCCGTTGCCGACTCGCATGGCGACCTCATCTGTTTTGCCCGCATGGACGGCGCTCCTGTTTCTTCCATCCGCATTGCTATGAACAAGGCCTGGACTGCGGCGCGCGAGCGCAAGCCGACCAAGGAGATCGGCGAAAAGGTCAAGCATCCGGAAAAGGGCCACGACATTGCTTACTATGGGGATCCGAAATATGTGGGATGGGGCGGCGGAATTCCGGTCTGGAAGAACGGCGAAGTAGTCGGCGCGGTCGCGGTCAGCGGCCTTTCGTCGAATGAAGATATCGCTCTTGCTACGCTGGGGGTGGAACTAATTGCTGGTTCCTAGCGGGTCGAGCATTCCGCGATAAGTGAGTCCTGCCTCGGAAACGTTCCAAAAAGTTCCAAGAATCTGGCGATGCTCCCTCTGGACTGTCCTCAAATTGACGTTAGTCGCTATTTTGTTAGGTAATAATTTACTTGACTCATCCACATTAATTTGCTAAAGTTCGTTCATGGAGAAAGCAGCCATGCGCGAACCAAAGAGTTTGCAAGAAGCAATCGTCTACTTCTCGAATCCTGATAACTGTATTGACTATCTGGCGATCCGTCGCTGGCGCGATGGCAAGGTGCTTTGCCCGACTTGCGGATCGGATAAGGTTAAATTCAATCCGAGCCGTCGCCTGTGGCAGTGCAGCACTCACCATCCGAAGCGGCAGTTCTCCATCAAGGTCGGGACCGTCATGGAAGATTCCGCGATTCCTCTTGAGAAGTGGATGACCGCAACTTGGCTGGTCACTAACTGTAAAAATGGAATCAGTAGTTACGAGATTGCGCGAGACGTGAAGGTTACCCAGAAGTCCGCATGGTTCATGTTGCACCGGATTCGCCTTGCGATGCAGGATGAGAACCTCGGAGCAAAGCTCTCTGGCGAAGTCGAAGCGGACGAAACTTTCATCGGCGGCAAAGCGCGGAACATGCACAAGAATGTAAAGGCTCGCCGCATCTCCGGCACTGGACACAGCGACCGCGACAAGATGGTTGTCATGGGAGTTTTGGAACGCGGTGGTCAGGTTCGCGCACAAGTCGTTCCAAACCGCGTGCAGGAAACCTCGCAGCCCATCATCGAAAGGCATGTCGAAGCTGGCTCGGCGATCTTCACCGATGAGCATGGCGCATACAAAGGCTTGCACATGGAATATGAGCACGAAGTCATTGACCATGCACTGCAATACGTGAATGGCCGCATACACACTAACGGCATGGAGAATTTCTGGTCGCTCCTGAAGCGCGGCCTTGCGGGAACCTACGTCGCTGTAGAGCCGTTTCATTTGTTCCGTTACATCGATGAGCAAGTGTTCCGATTCAACAACCGTGCAACTAAAGAGCACAAAGTCAGTGATGCTGACAGGTTCAATAAAACCATTTCGCAACTCGTGGGCAAACGGCTCACTTTTGCCGAACTAACTGGCAAGGTGGGAGAAACGGTTAACTAAACCTTGGTCTTTGAAGCGCGGAAAGCGGGCGAAGTCTTAGCCCGCTCTTTCTTTGCTCGCTTTCGCCTCCATTCCTTATCTCGTTTCTGTATTTCTTCATGGGAGACTGAAAGCAACCTACGCACGACCGCGTCGAATTTTTCGGCTTCATTTTCCATCTTCTAATTGCCTCGCGGAATTTAACTCAGCGGCTTTCGGGGAAGCCGGGTGCTGCTCTGAAAAAACTATGTGCGGTTCAATCTTTTTGTAAAACTTTTCAATTGCCGCATCTCCATCTAGATGTCTCGCGATGAAATAGGCGCACAAATCCGCAAGTTGAATCCCCATTGAATACCTGGAATCGCCGAAGTACATGTCGTCGTGGAAGTGAAACATAGGACCACTCAACAAGTCTTGTAGCCCCGAAAATCGACGAGGTGGCCTGAGATGGCAATACGACTTGTGCAGAGCGTTTTTTCTTCTCTTGTCCTCACAATCATCCACTATCACCATCACTAGCGAATGAAAGTATCCCGCTTTTAGCACCCTAGTTCCAATTTCTTCTGGCGTGAGTTTGGTCATATCGTCACCAGCACATGACCGTTTGACAATATCGGCTTTTATCCACTGCTCGATACCGGCAAGGCACATCCTGAACGATATGTCCAAAGGATCGGCGGACGCATAGATTTGTTTATTAAGAGAAGTCAAATCGACTGCTCCGTACACAACTGGGAGGGAGCCTGTTTTTAGCAGCGAAAGTAATTTCCAGATCGCACTAATGCGCTCCCTCTCTTCGATGCCCTGAAAGATTCCGTGGCCCCCGAATAGCTCACACGTATGAAATTCATGAAAATGCTCCAGATTGCCGCTGCGCAAAAGAATTTCTCGCACCACACCCATCGCCATTTCTAGCAGAGTGAAGTTGTCATCTTCAATGATGACACCAGCCATTACCTGCCACTTGTTAACCTTCGATTTGGTATCTGAATCGTCTAGATACGCTAAATGCACGAAGTCTCTCCGTTTGTTGTTTTGTAAGGCTTGCACGATGAACCTTTCCTTTCGTTCATCGGCAAAATTGATCCTAGACTCATGGATGAGTCATGTCAATTATTGCCTTTTGTTATAGTTACTATCACTTTGTGAGAACGGCGGCTAGCGTGCGGCGGTTCATGCACGAGAAAGGGGGCGGCAAATGGCCAGTGCGCTCGTGACACGGACGGCGGCGGGGAAGGTTGGAGAGCAGCCTGAGGCTGGGCTGCGGCAGCGGAAGAAGGCACGCCTGCGGCAGCAGATTATCGGCACGTCGATCAAGCTGTTTCGCAAGCACGGATACGATGACACGCGGATCGACGATATTGTGCAAGTGCTCGAAATCAGCCAGCCCACTTTTTTCCGATATTTCCCCAGCAAGGACGCAGTTCTACGCGAGGTGGGAGAGCGCGGCTATGCCTGTATCTGCGAGCGCCTGCACCTGGAATTGTCGAACCAGGCAGGGACGGACGAGCGCTTGCGCCGACTCTACCTGACCATGGCGCGCGAGGTCGAAGGCGATAAAAAGCTTTGGCAGGCCGTGGTGTTGTCGGGCGCCATGGACCCGGTGCGATCCGCAGAATTGCGCGGTCACGAGGAGGCTGCCGTCAGTTTGCTGCGAGAAATTCTGACGCAGGGTCAGAAACGCGGCGAAGTGACGCGCGCATTTCCGGTTGTGCACCTGGCCGAATTCATGGAAGGACTCTACAACACGGTGGTGCGGCAATGGGCCGTGGATTTGACCGGACCGCACAAGCTCACCGATCGGGTACGGAGCGCGCTGGAGTTTTTTTTGCGCGGCATCCGGCCCTAAAGTTTTCTTCGATCAGGAGTGCACTTCTAGATAGAGGAGCCGATGAAGGCCGCTGTTCTGCACGCATTCAAATCAACCTTGGCGCTGGAGAACGTGCCTCGACCGGAACCGGCCGCGGACGAGGTCCTGCTCGAGGTCGAAGTTTGCGGCGTGTGCCATTCCGATCTGCACGTGGCTGACGGTGACTGGACGCAATTAGCCGGGATCGTAAAGAAGCCACTGATTCTGGGACACGAGATTGTAGGCCGCGTAGTGGAGCGAGGGTCGGCGGTGCAGAGTGTGGAGGTAGGAGAACGGGTCGGAGTTCCATGGGTGCAGTGGACTTGCGGGCAATGTGAGTTTTGCCGGGAAGGCAATGAGAACCTGTGCCTGCAGCAGCGCATCACGGGCGTCATGGTGGATGGGGGATATGCGGAATTTTGCAAGGCTCCGGCCAGCTACGTAGTCAGGATTCCCGACGGTCTTTCCTCCGAACAGGCGGCGCCGCTGCTGTGCGCAGGAGTCACGGTTCATCGCGCTCTGAAGCAGGCGAAGATTCGAGCCGGGCAGCGATTGGCGGTCTTCGGCGTTGGCGGGCTCGGCCATCTTGCGGTGCAGATTGGGCGCGCCGCGGGCGCGGAAGTGACGGCGATCGATGTCGCCGAGGAAAAACTCGCGCTGGCGAAGTCATTGGGTGCGGTTCGTACCCTGAATGCAACCAAGGACGACGTGGTGAAGGGAGTGCGCCGGATCGGCGGGATGCACGTGGCAATGGTCACCTCGGCGGCCAAGTCCGCCTATGACATGGCGTTTTACTGTGTACGCCCCACGGGGACGCTGCTGGTGGTGGGCTTGCCCGCACAAGAGATTTCGTTTCCGGCGATTCTGATGGCGGCTGGCGAGATCCAGATTAAGGCGTCCGCCGTGGGCACACGGGAAGATCTGCGCGAGGTGCTGGCGATGGGAGCCGCCGGAACCGTCCGTTGCCAGCTGACGACACGCCGGCTCGCCGACGTGGGCGAGGTTTTTGGGCAACTCAGCCGCGGTGAGGTCACAGGACGGGTTGTGCTGCGCTTGCGGGACTGATTCCCTTGCGGCATTCAGCGTGCCTTATCCCCTTGTCGGCTTGCCAAGAGTTTGACGACGCTCGCACGATCCGTTGACGTTAGTAACTATAATATGTTATTAACTATCACTTTTGTGGGATCACGAGTGGAAAGGCGATCCAGGTGAATGTTAAGCAGCTTTTCGATCTCACCGGACGCGTGGCCGTGGTCTCGGGCGGATCGATCGGACTGGGGCGTCAGATGGCTGAGGGTCTGGCGGAGATGGGCGCCGACCTGGTGCTCTGCGCGCGCAAGAAGGAACGCTGTGAGCAAGCGGCGGACGAGTTGCGTGCCCTGGGCGTGCAAACTCTGGCGTTGGGTTGCGATGTCAAAGACAAGGCCGCGATTCAGGATGTCGTGAACGCGACCCTGGCGAAGTTCGGACGAATCGACATTCTGATCAACAACGCTGGAGTGTCATGGGCGGCTCCGGTGGAAGAAATGACGCTGGAGCAATGGGATAAAGTCCTCTCCACGAATTTGACCGGCACATTTCTATTTAGCCAGGCGGCGGGCAAGGCCATGGTCGCGCAAAGGTCGGGCAAAATTATCAACATCGCATCCGTAGCGGGATTGGGCGGGGCGTCGGCGGAGCTGCAGGCGATCGGATACCACGCGAGCAAAGGGGGTGTGATCGCTTTTACCAAAGACCTGGCATGCAAGTGGGCGCCGCACAACATACAGGTGAATGCGATTGCCCCGGGTTGGTTCCCAACGCACATGTCGGATTGGGTCATCGAGCACCGGAGAGATTCGCTCCTGGAGAAGATTCCGTCGGGCCGGTTTGGTGGCGATCACGATCTAAAAGGTGCGGCAGTATTTCTGGCGTCGGACGCTTCGGCCTATGTGACCGGGCACGTGCTGGTCGTCGATGGAGGCCAGTCAGCCTGGTAAGAAACTTTCATGAATCTACCACTGACCCCGGTCCGCTTTCTGCGCTACTCGGAGCAGCAGTTTCCGGGCAAGACGGCCGTAGTGTGCCAGGAACATCGGTTTACCTATGCCGAGTTTGGCGATCGTGTAGGGCGTTTGGCGGGAGCGCTGCGCTGCGCCGGAGTGAAGCCGGGCGATCGCATTGCATTCCTTAGTCTGAACTGCCATCGCCTGCTCGAAGCTTATTACGGAGTTCTCGATGCGGGCTGCATTTTGCTTCCCCTCAATATCCGCCTGTCAGGGTTAGAGCTTGCCTACATTCTGAATGATTCGGGCGCGACGGTGCTGTTCCTGGAAGAAGAGTTTGTTGGCCTGGTGGATACGTTTCGGCGGGAGCTGCGAACGGTGAGCGCGTTCCACCAGATGGATGGAACTCCGCAAGCGGCCTGGCTCTCCGATCATACTTACGAGCAGATGCTGGCCTCGGCCGCGCCTTATCGAGAGGAGTTGATGGCGTTCGACGAAAACTCCGTGGCGGAAATGTTCTACACCAGCGGAACCAGCGCCAGCCCGAAAGGCGTGATGCTCACGCACCGCAACGTGTACCTGTATGCGATGAACATCGCATTGCACTATCACATCGCCTACCAGAACGTGGTGCTGCACACGATCCCTTTGTTTCACGCTAACGGTTGGGGAGCGGCCCATACAGTCACGATGGTGGGAGGGACGCATGTCATGCTTCCGCGCTTCGTGCCGGAGGAAATATTTCGATTGGTGGAACGAGAGCGCGTAAGTCAGTTGAGCCTGGTGCCGATTATGGCCGCCGCATTGGCGCAGTCGCCGGCGCGTTCCAAGTATGACCTGAGCAGTGTGGAGTGGGCGTCGATTGGCGGCGCGGCATCTTCTCCGACCTTGATCCGGGATGCGGAACAGACGTTGGGATTTAAATGCTTCTCGGGATACGGACTGACCGAGTGTTCGCCTTCGCTTTCCACCGCCGAACTCAAACCGGAGATGGAATGCACGCCTGAGGAGCGGTACGCGGTGCAAGCCATGACCGGCTGGGCCTTTCCGGGATGCGAGCTTCGAGTGGTCGATGCCAAAGACAACGATGTGCCGCACGACGGGGTGACGATGGGGGAAATCATTGCCCGCAGCGACGGAGTGATGGCAGGTTATTGGCAACAGCCACAAGCCACGGCCGAAGCTCTGCGAGGCGGATGGTTTCACACCGGCGACATGGCCGTGATCGCGGAGAACGGCTACATCCTGATCGTGGATCGCAAGAAGGACATCATCGTAAGCGGCGGAGAAAATATTTCGTCGCTCGACGTTGAAAAAGTTCTGTCGTCTCATCCCGGGGTTTACGAAGCCGCCGTAATTCCCGTGGCCGACGCGAAGTGGGGTGAGGTGCCGAGAGCCGTGGTGGTGGCCAAGCCAGGATGCAAGCTGAGTGAAGCGGAACTGATCGAGTTCTGCCGCTCGCGTCTGGCTCATTACAAGTGTCCGCAATCGATTGACTTTTGCGAGAGCTTACCTCGGACAGCGACCGGCAAAGTCTTGAAGCGGGAGTTGCGAAAAAAGTATCTGACGGATTCCGCTCCTCATTAGAAGTTCGCCGGAGCGAGAGTTCGGGAAGCTGGTGAGAGCGACGAATGAACGACCTTGTCAAAATCAGCAAAGACAACGATGTCGCAGTAATTACCATCGACAATCCACCGGTGAACGCGCTCAGTCCCGGAGTGCCGGAGGGAATCTGGGCGGCGATCGATGAGGTGAATGCCGACCATGCTATCAGAGCCGCGGTCGTAATCGGTGCTGGCCGTACGTTTGTCGCCGGCGCCGACATCAAGGAATTCGGCAAGATGACTTCCGGCGACTCACCCCGTAGAACACTGTTACCACTTCTGCTTCACATCGAAGACAGCGGCAAGCCGGTGGTGATGGCGATTCACGGCACGGCTTTTGGGGGCGGACTGGAACTGGCCATGGCCGGCCACTACCGGGTGGCAGCGCCCACGGCGCAGGTTGGCCAGCCGGAAGTGAAACTGGGAATTATTCCCGGAGCCGGCGGAACTCAGCGTCTGCCGCGGCTTGTGGGTGTCGCCAAGGCAGTGGAGATGTGTGCTGAGGGCAAGCCGGTTTCGGCGCGCGATGCTGCCGCGCTTGGACTGATTGATCGTTTGATCGAAGGGGACTTACTTTCGGGCGCAGTGGCGTTCGCGCGCGAAATCGCAGACAAGCGTGTGCCGAAAACACGGCAACGAACGGAGAACCTGGGAACTATAGCGGACAATGGCGCGATTTTTTCCGCGGCACGCGACGCCGCTCACAAAAAACAACGAGGGATGAAAGCTCCGCTAGCGGCGATCGAGGCGGTGGAAGCCGCGACTCGATTATCGTTCGAAGCAGGCTGCGAGGCCGAACGAGAACTTTTCACCGACTGTCTTTTCTCCGATCAGTCGAAGGCGCTCATCCATGTTTTCTTTGGCGAGCGCGAGGTGGGGAAGATTCCTGACATCCCGAAAGAAACTCCGCTGCTGCCGGTGAACCGCGTCGCGGTTGTCGGTTCCGGAACCATGGGCGGAGGCATCGCCATGGTGTTTGCCAACGCGGGCATTCCGGTGCTGCTCAAGGACGTAGATCAGCCGGCGCTTGATCTGGGGATGGGAAAGATCCGCAAGAACTACGCCAGTTCGGTGCAGCGTGGGCGCTTCACCCAGGAGTTTATGGATGAGCGCCTGTGGCTGATCACGCCCGTGCTCACCTACGATGCATTCTCCGATGTGGACATGGTGGTGGAGGCGGTTTTCGAAGGCATGGTGCTGAAGAAAAGTGTGTTTGCGGATTTGGACCGCGCGTGCAAGCGGGGAGCAATTCTGGCGAGCAACACCTCGACGCTGAACATCGACGAAATCGCCGCGGCCACGTCGCGGCCGGAAGCGGTAATCGGAACCCACTTCTTCAGTCCGGCCAATGTAATGCGCCTGCTTGAAATTGTGCGCGGGAAAAAGTCGAGCAAGGAAGCGATTGCCACTTGCATGCAACTCTCCAGGAAGCTGGGCAAGATCGGAGTACTGGTAGGGAACTGCCGCGGTTTCGTTGGTAATCGCATGTTCGGCCCGTATCGGCGCGAAGCGCAATTTCTCGTGGAAGAAGGAGCGGATGTAGAAGCCGTGGATAAGGCGCTCTTCGATTTCGGAAATGCCATGGGCCCGCTAGCGACGGGCGATTTGGCGGGTCTCGATGTGGGCTGGCGCATTCGCCAGGAGTACAGGCACCTGGAAAAACCAGGAATCCGCCAGCCCTTCGCCGAAGACCGTCTTTGCGAACTGGGGCGCTACGGCCAGAAAACGATGAAGGGATGGTATCGATACGACGAGAACCGCCGTGCGAGCGCGGATCCCGAAGTCGCCGTTCTGGTGCGGAAGTGGAGCGCGGAGGCCGGAATCCCGCAGCGGCAAATTTCCGCCGCGGAGATGGTCGATCGCTGCATCTATGCGCTGGTCAACGAGGGCGCGCGCATTCTGGAAGAAGGATATGCGCTGCGCGCGGTCGACATCGACATCATTTATCTCAACGGCTATGGCTTTCCCGCTTATCGAGGCGGTCCCATGTGGCACGCCGACACGGTGGGATTGAAAAACGTTTACCAACGCGTTTGCGAATTCCACCAGCTCCACGGAGAACCGTGGGCACCGGCTCCTCTGCTAAAGCGCCTGGCGGAAGCGGGCAAAACTTTTGCCGAGTTTGACAAGGAGCATGGTGCGGCCGGGTTGCTCGAGCGGACGAATTCGGCATGAGGCACATCACGTTGGTGCGCCACGGGCAAGCGTCTTTTCTGGAGGCGGATTACGACAAGTTGTGTGCGAATGGCGAGGCGCAAGCCAGATTGCTGGGAAAGTACTGGTTGCGGCGGGGCATGATTTTTCACAACGCTTACGCGGGCCCGCGCTTGCGGCAACAGGAGACGGCGCGGATCGTGGCCGAAGTCTTTCGCCACGCGGGTCACAGTTTTCCCGAGATCGTGGTGATGAGCGAATTCGATGAATATCAAGCCGAGGCCGTGATGCGCATGTGCCTTCCACAATTAAAGCAAGTGGACTCCGGGATTAGCGACCTGAGCCGCGAGTATGAGAGTGCCTGCGAGCCCGGGGAGCGGCGCAGAACTTTTCAAAAACTGTTCGAGGCAGTAACCGGCAAGTGGGTGGCGGGGGAAACTGCTGCGGACGGCATTGAATCCTGGCCTGAGTTCTGTTTGCGAGTGGAGCGCGGGCTGGTGCAAGTGATGCGCGGTATTACTCCGGCGGCGAGCGCGGTGATCTTCACTTCCGCGGGACCGATTGGAGCGGCGGTGCGGTGCGCGCTGCATCTGTCTCCGGAGGACACGCTGCAGATGTCCTGGATGTCGCGCAACGCGTCTTTCAGCGAGTTTCGTGCGTCGGGCGAAAGATTGACGCTGAGCGCGTTCAATACACACCCGCATCTCGATGAGGATGCAACGCTGACGTATTGGTAGCCGATACAGGATTTGTGAGTATGGTGGCGTTCTGCGATCAAGCGGGAACCGTGAGGGCCGGCGAAGAACTTGATCTCGCCCGTCTCGTTCCATTTCTGCGCGGCCACTTTGCTCACAGCGAACCGGTTTCGGTTGAACAATTTCCCAGCGGCCATTCCAATCTGACTTACCTGGTGCGGCTAGGGAGCCGGGAAGTCGTGCTGCGCCGCCCGCCTTTTGGCAGCAAAGTGCGGACGGCACATGACATGTCGCGAGAGTATCGCGTGCTGTCTAAACTGCACACCGCTCATCCTGTGGCGCCGAAGGCGATTCTTTATTGCGACGATCTTTCGATTCTCAATGCGCCTTTCTACCTGATGGAGCCGATTCGCGGAATGATCATTCGCCGCGACCTGCCCGCGGATGTGCCCTTTCCGGCGGAGACGGCGCGGAAATTAAGCGAAGCGTTTCTCGATAACCTGGTGCGTCTCCACAGTGTCGATTACGCCGCGATCGGGCTTGGCGATCTGGGCAAACCGCAAGGCTATCTCGAACGCCAGGTCAAAGGTTGGATCGAGCGCTACCATAATTCGAAAACGCACGACCTGCCCGAAGTCGAAAGCATTTCCACCTGGCTGGTTCAACGAATGCCGGTGAGCCATCAAACCGCACTGATCCACAACGATTACAAGTATGACAATGTAGTGCTCGATCCGAGTGATGCGACCAGGATCGTGGGGGTTTTAGATTGGGAGATGTGCACGCTGGGAGATCCGCTGACGGACCTGGGGACTGCGCTGGCATATTGGGTTGATCCGCAAGATCCTGAAGAGGTCCAGGAAATTCGGAGCGCGCCGACTACGCTGCCGGGCACACTGACGCGCGCACAGTTGGTCCAACGCTATGCGGCCGCCACAGGCTGCGATCCCAGCGACATGAACTTCTATCTGACTTTTGCCCGCTTCAAAGTTGCCGTCATCATCCAGCAGATTTACTACCGTTACGCGCAAGGGCTTACGCGGGACGAACGCTTCGCAGCCATGCCGCAGAGAATCCATACTTTGCTGCGCGCTTCATGGCATTGCGCGGAAAGCGGGACGATATGAAGCAAGGATCACTGCGGGTAATACCGAATCAGCCACTCCGCCACGCAGCACGGTTTTTCCGCGGAATCGCTCGCGACGTGAATGAGGAATGCAGCGTCCACAAACCCGCGCGAGTCTTTTTTCGTAAACTCGCCTACCTCTTTTTCTGCAAACTCGGCCACCTCTTCTTTCATAGACTCGCCCGATTCTTTTTCCGGGAGCTTGGCCGAAAGCAGGGTGACGCGAGCGCGAACCGCCGAGCCGGCGCGAACGGGCGAAGGGAAACGAACCTTATTCAGTCCATAGTTGACGCTCATCGCGACGCCGGAACGGATATGGATTGCCTGTTTAAGAAAGTGACTCAGGAGCGAAAGAGTGAGAAAGCCATGCGCAACGGAGCCGCCGAAGGGCGACTCGCTTTGGGCGCGCTCCGGGTTCACATGAATCCACTGGCGGTCCTCGGTGGCGTCGGCAAATTTCTGGATGCGATCCTGCGCGATGACGAACCACTCGGTCGCGGGGAATTCGCGTCCTTCGAACTGTTTCAGGGAATTTAGACTGTCAATCTCAAAAGGTGGCATAGGAGTTTTCCATGACGACATTAACAGACATCTCGCACAAGACGACAAGAGGAACCGCATTTCTGCTCGAAGAGTCGGCACCGCAAGACATCTTCACCCCGGAAGATCTTAGCGAAGAACATCTCGCTGTCGCCCACATGGTGGACGAATTCTGGGCCAACGAGGTCGAGCCGAATCTTCCAGCGATCCGCGAAAAAAAACCAGGTGTCGCGATGGCGGTATTGCGCAAGTCGGTGGAATTGGGTCTGACTGGAATGGCGATCCCGGAGGAGTATGGCGGCATGGCCATGGATCTGCCCTCGTTGATGGTAACGGCCGAGCGTATGGGACGGGACGGCTCTTACGGAGGCTGGCATTCGGCGCACACCGGAATCGGCACGCTGCCGGTGGTTTACTTTGGAACTCCGGAGCAGAAGCGTAAGTATTTGCCGAAGCTGGCCAAAGTCGAGATGCTGGCCGCCTATGCGCTCACCGAGCCACTGGCGGGGTCCGATGCGCTGGCCGCACGAACTCGCGCCGATCTCGCGCCCGATGGCAAGCACTACATCTTGAATGGCCAGAAGATGTGGATTACCAACGGCGGCGCCGCCGATCTGTTTACGGTGTTTGCCAAGGTTGGAGGCGAAAAATTTACCGCATTTCTGGTCGAGCGGAATTTTCCGGGCGTCAGCAGCGGCGCGGAAGAACACAAGATGGGTATCACGGGCAGTTCCACCACGGCGGTGTATCTCGATAACGTCCCGGTGCCGGTGGAAAACGTGCTGGGCGAGATCGGGCGCGGCCACGTGATCGCATTCAACATCCTCAACATTGGACGCCTGAAGCTGGGCCCCGCGGGGGTCGGCGCGGCGAAAAACGTGCTCGCTATTTGTATAAAGTATGCCAAACAGCGCAAGGCATTTGGCTCGGCGATTGCCGAGTTTGGTGCGATTCAACATAAGTTGGCTGAAATGGCGATCCGTATTTTCGTGGCGGAGTCGATGACGTGGCGTGTGGTTGGGCTGATTGAGAATCAAATGCACGTCGCATCCTCGGCATCGCCGGACGGTACGCAAGAGCTGAAGGCCATCGAGGAATTTGCCGCCGAGTGCTCGATGATCAAGGTCTACGTCAGCGAAATGCTGGACTACGTGGTCGATGAGGGAGTCCAAATCCACGGAGGCTATGGATACCATCAAGACTACGTAGTCGAGCGGGCCTATCGTGATTCGCGCATCAATCGTCTATTTGAAGGAACCAGCGAGATTAACCGGCTAGTGATCACGGGCATGCCGTTGAAGCGTGCGGCTCGGGGAATTCTGCCTCTGCTCGATGCCGCCCGTGCTGTCTTGAAAGAAGCCGGAGCGCAACCTGCGGAAGTGGCCGGTGATCCGGAACTGAGCCTGGTTCAGAATGCGAAAAAAATTGCTCTGCTGACGCTGGGGATCGCACACCAGAAGCATGGCGCGAAGCTCGAACAGCAGCAGGAGATCATCATGAATATGTCTGACATCATCATGGAAGTGTTTGCCATGGAATCGAGCCTGCTGCGCAGCCGGAAACTGGCGGCGGCCGGTGGCGGGGCGAATGCGGCGGATGCCTGCGCCGTGTACTTGCGTGATGCCATCGGCAAAATCGAACTCTCGTCAAGAACGGTGCTGAGCGCCTGTTCCCAGGGCGAGGAACTGCGGGGGAATCTTTCCCGTTTGCGCGCATATGCCATTCACGATCCGGTGAATTCGATCGAACTGCGGCGCCAGATTGCGCGCCGGTTGTTGGCCAGCGAAAAGTATGCGGTTTGAGGGAAAGACTCCGATGTCATTCGTTCAGAATCAAGGAGCAAAGCTTTATTGGGACGAACAAGGGCGAGGGGAACCGGTTCTGCTGATCATGGGCCTGGGATACCCCTCGAGCCTGTGGCATCGCACACGACCGGTACTTGCACAAGACTTCCGCACGGTGGCGATGGACAATCGAGGCGTGGGATTAAGCGACGTTCCTCCCGGTCCGTATTCAATTTCCACGATGGCATCGGACGCGGCCGCGGTTCTGGACGCAGCCGGAGTTTCCAGAGCACATGTTTTCGGAGTCTCGATGGGCGGCATGGTGGCACAAGAATTCGCTCTGCAATATCCGGCGAGAACACGCTCACTCATTCTCGGCTGCACTTCGCCCGGCGGACCTTTGGCGGTGCGGGCCGAGCGCAAAGTGTCCGACATTCTGATGGCCCGTGGCATGTCGCTGGAGCAGGCGCGGGAAGCCATACTTCCCTACATCTACGATGCGGATACGCCGCGAGAGAAAATTGAGGAAGATGTGAGCTTGCGCCGGCAATGCCTGCCTTCGCTCGAAGGCTACACCGCTCAACTGCAGGGAATTCTGGCGTGGGAGGCATACAGTCGCATCGCGCAGATCACGGCACCGACGCTGGTTATCCACGGAAAGTTGGATGCACTGGTGCCACCCGGCAACGGGGAATTGATTGCGGCGCGGATTCCCGGTGCAAAGCTGCTTTTGCTCGATCATGCGAGTCATCTGTTTCTTACGGATCAGACTCAGGTGGCTCACAACCATATTCGTGAATTCCTTTGGTCGCGCGCTGAAAAGAGTTAATCCCCGAACAGGAATGTCATGAGCCAATTTTCCGCTGCGAAACTAATTCCTATCCGGATTCTCGGCAAGCATACTGCATTATCAAAACAATTCATTTGATGAATTTTGCGAATGCGGATACGCTACGCGCCATTATGGAGATACGGCGCCCTGAAGCAAGGAGCGTGGGGAATTTTTGTCCGTACTCATTCAGCAAATTCAAAACAAAAACAAAAACAAGAAGAAGCGCGAAGGCGTTCTGTCCTGGAAGCTGTCGGGTTGGAAGAAATCTGTCCGGCCGCCGGTTGAGCCGCCGGGGGATCTTTATTGCGATTTAAGACAAGCCTGGTGAGGCAGAGGGAATATGAGTCTCGAACGGAGCAGTAGTGGTAATTGTGCGGCTTCAGGTCAACGGACGCGCTACTGGAAACGCGGATTTTTCTATCCCTGCATCGCCGCAGTCTCACGCATCAGTATCCTGATCCTGGCGTGCTTCTTGCTCGCAACTTCTATGGCTTACGCACAGGGCGTGGGCTCTTCGGGAGAAATTACCGGGACGGTGACCGACTCTGCGGGCGGCGTTCTGCTGAAAGCTACGGTTACTGTGGCCGATACTCAAACTGGTCTGAAGCGCACAGCCACGACGAATTCCACCGGTCAATTCCGAGTGACCGGGCTTTCGCCCGCAACTTACGACGTCAGCGCGGAAATGGCAGGGTTTGGCACACAGATTCGAAAGGGAGTCACGGTCGAGGTCGGGCAGACGGTCATCTCCGATTTCAAACTGAATCCTTCCAGGGTTGCAACGGTTGTCGAGGTAACGGACCAACCCCCCCAAGTAGAGACTGAACGAGGGAGCCAAGCGGACAGAATCTCGCAACAGTACATCGCCGACCTGCCGATTGACCGGCGCGATTATCTTACATTTACTTTGCTTGCACCCGGGGTCTCCGATGCTACCCGGCTGGCGGGGGACCAGGATTTCAGAGTCAAACAAACACCGCAAAGCGGACTGTCCTTCTACGGCAGCAATGGCCGGGGAAACAGCATTACGGTGGATGGGGGCGAGACCTCGGGAGATAGCGGGGGCGTGCGCCTGACGGTGAGCCAGGACGATGTGCAGGAATTCCAAATCAATCGCAGTAACTACGCTGCAGACCTGGGCGCAGCCACCGGGGCGTCGATCAATATTGTGACCAAGTCCGGCACCGACAAAGTGCATGGCACGCTCTATGGGTTTTTCCGCAACGATGCGTTGGACGCGGCAAATCCGTTCTCTTTCAGCCAGGCCTTGCAGCCCGGCCAGACCTTCAATCCTGCCAACCCCGACACTCTGGGTTCGCCGATAAAGGATAATTTGAGCCGCCAGCAATACGGCGGCACAGTGGGTTTCCCGATCAAGAAAGATAAGACATTTCTATTTGCCGCATTCGAGGGCTTGCGGCAAAATGCGCAGAACGCGGTTCCGCTGTTGACCGACACGAATGTTTTTCGTCCGACGGCGGCGCAGAATGCCATTATTGGCACGCTGGAGACAAACCCATCACCGGTGCCGGGGCCTTGCTTGCCCGGCGTACCCCTGCCGCCGAGTGTTTGCGGCTTTGCTCTGCAGAGCATTTTGACGGTCAACCCGAATCCCGGAGGTGCGAACCCATTCATAACTGCGGGGCAGGGCGCGTTGAATGGTTTCCTGATAGATCAGTTCGAAACTCAGGGCGGACTTTTCCCCTACGACTCGCGGGAGTATTTGGCGTCGGGCCGCTTAGATCACCGCTTCAATACGAACAACGAGATCTCCGTAACGTACAGGTATGGGCACGATCTCGAAGAGTCTCCAGATGTGCAGTCGTTGACCGCTTATTCGGCGGGAAGTTCGCTGCACACCTACGATAATAATTTGCAAGCCGCCTGGTATCGCCAGTTCAGTTCAACCGCTGGGAACGAGGCCCGGCTGCAATGGGATTACAACAGCTTTAACGTGATTCCGAACGAGCCGGGACAGGTTGGGCTTCAGATTCCCAGCTTCATCAATAATTTGGGAACGAACATTTTCATACCCAACCTCACCATCCTGCGGCGTTATGAATTCGCGGACAATTTCTCCGTGACCCGCGGCCATCACAATCTCAAGTTTGGCGCCTACGAACTACTCCGCGGCAATCACACCGAATCGCACACCTTCTTTCCCGGCCGTTTCGTGTTCGGTTCTCTGCCTGGATTTCTGATCAGCCCACAGCTAGCAACCACCACCATCAACCCGCTGCAATCGGCATCGTTTGGCCTGCCTCAGGTTTACCAGCAAGGGTTCGGAAATCCCACTTACCCCTATTACAGCCGGCCGCTGACCGCGTTCTATGGGCAGGATTCCTGGAAGGTCACGCCAAACTTCACGCTCGATTACGGTCTCCGCTACGAACTGGACTCGCAATTCGCCCCATTGACAACCTATAAGAAAGATTTTGCGCCCCGGGTTTCATTCGCCTGGGATCCATTCAAGGATCACAAGACTGTGGTCCGCGGCGGGTACGGAATTTTCTACGGACCCGTGGACGTTCAAATTCCCGACGTCGACTTAAGCCTGGGGGTGGTTAACCAGAATAAGTCCGCAGTCGAAAACATCGGAGGACCGAGCCAGGTCGCAAATCTGACGGCGACTTGCGGATTCTCCCAGTTCGGTGTACCGATAATCCCCGGTACCGGCTCCAGCCCATGCAACCGCGAAATTTCTATTTACGTGGATCCCATCGCCGGGGTTCCCGCTTTAGGTTTAGCGGGCGCGCCCACCGTTTTCCAGACGCTGTTTGCGGAGGGGTTGATTCAATGCACAACCCCGACCCCGGGGAATGCGGCCTGCATCACGCCGAAAGCTGTGGCCCCATTTGGCATCAATGTTACGAATGGCGGTCCCGTCGGTCCGCTGCAAGTAGTTTTCGTGAATCAACCCGGATATCGTCCGCCCATCGCGCAACAGGCTTCCTTTGGAATTGAACGTGAGCTCGGAACTGGCTTCTCGATTTCTGTGAGCGGAATCTACACCCACACGCAAAGGCTCCCGATCGCGATCGATACCAACCTGCTGCCGGCGCCATTCACCACGCTGACTCTGGCCAATGGTCAAACGATTTCCTATCGCAACTGGAACACCACAGCCGCGGGCGCCGACCCGCTGGGAGGAACTGAGCCTGGCGGCCTGCCCTGTGATAACCCAAACATTCAGTGCTTTGTAAATCCGCTGGTGGTGCAGAACAACCAGTACAGCTCGCAGGCCTACGCGCTTTACGAAGGCGCTATTGTGGAGGTCAAGAAGCGCTTCCGCCAGCACTTCACTTTGTTTGGCAACTACACATTCAGCAAAGGCTATGACACGTCCACGGATTACAACTCCGATTACGGTCCACAAGATCCGACAAACATCAACCTGGATCGCAGCCTTTCCGAGTTCGATCAGCGGAACAAAGTAGTGATTGCGGGTGTGCTCGACAGTCCGTGGAAAGAAAATATTTTGTCGGGCTTTCAGCTGGCTCCCATCTTTTCGGCGCACAGCGGGCATCCTTTCAACCTGCTGGCGGGCGGAGAAGTGAACGGTGACAACCATACAACAAATGAACGTCCCATCGGGGCCCCACGAGACACAGGTCTGGGACCCGACTACTATGACTTTGACATGCGCTTGACCTGGGCGCACAAACTGGGCGAGAAGGCTAACCTGCAGTTCACGGCGGAAGGATTCAACATTGCGAACCGGACGAATTTTGCCAGCGTAAACAATGAGGTCAGTCCGCTTTTTGGTTTGACCCCGGGGTTCACCACCTTCAACGTGAGCGGGATCCGGCCAGGCACGGCGCTTCCGGGCGGCGGGACGGCCACTTCGAGCACGCCGCTGGGCTTCACTTCGGCCTTTCCCAAGCGGCAGGTGCAACTCGGCCTGCGCTTGTCGTTCTGAGGAGGGCGCTTATCTGCCGTCGAAGCGCCGGCGATCGCGGTTCGACGGGCGCTCAGGCCGAAGCGATAATCCTGGATTTGTATTTATTCAGTTCCAGCTTGGCGATCAGAGCGCGATGTACTTCGTCGGGCCCATCCGCAATGCGTAGAGTGCGAATCGCGGCAAACAATTCGGTTAAGGGAACATCGTCAGAGACGCCGGCGCCACCGTGCATTTGAATTGCCTGATCGATGATCTCCAAAGCAATGTTTGGAACCGCGACTTTGATTTGGGAGATTTCACTGCGCGCGCCTTTGGTCCCAACTTCATCGAGCATCCACGCCGCTTTCAGAGTTAGAAGCCGGGCTTGCTCCAGTTTGATTCGTGCATTGGCAATCACGTCGGCGTTCCCACCGAGTTGGGCCAAAGGCTTGCCGAAGGCCACGCGCTGCAGCGAGCGGCGGCATAAAAGTTCAAGCGCGCGTTCCGCCGCTCCCAGCGTGCGCATGCAGTGATGGATGCGGCCGGGACCAAGCCTGCCCTGCGCGATTTCGAAGCCGCGGCCCGCTCCGGCAATTATGTTGTCGCGTGGCACTCGAACATTAGTGAACCTAACCTCGCCATGACCGAAAGGCTCGTCATAAGAACCAAACACCGGCACCATACGTTCGATCTTCACTCCCGGAGTAGCGAGCGGCACCAGGACCATCGAATGACGCTGGTATTTCGGGGCAGAAAGTTCAGTCAGCCCCATGAAGATCAGCAGCCGGCAGTGAGGATGCCCGACGCCTGAACTCCACCACTTCCGGCCGTTGAGGACGACATCGTCCCCTTCAATGAGAGCCGTGGCCTGCATGTTGGTGGCGTCGGAGGAAGCCACATCCGGTTCTGTCATGCAAAATGCGGAGCGAATTTCGCCCGCCAGCAGCGGCGCGAGCCAGCGTAGCTTTTGCGCTTCCGAGCCATACTTCACCAGAACTTCCATGTTGCCCGTGTCGGGAGCGTTGCAGTTAAAAACTTCGGGCGCGATCAAAGACCGCCCGGTAAGCTCCGCCAAAGGCGCGTATTCCACATTGCTTAGCCCGGCGCCATATTTCCCATCGGGAAGGAATAGGTTCCACAGTCCAGCCGCCCGCGCTTTGGCCTTCAACGTCTCCATAACCGGAGGCTGCTTCCAACTGCGCCAGTCGGGAACATTCTGCAATTGCGCGTAATACTCAGGCTCCGCGGGCGATACCTGCTCGTGCATGAACGCAGAGAGGCGCTGAACATAGCTTTGGGCTCTCGGTGATGAAGAAAAATCCATGTTGAACCGGCCCTCTCCGAAGCAACTTAGCCTAACCAGTCCCGCATAATTCTCCAAATGAATTCCACGAATCTTGTAATATATGCAGCGTGCATTTAAGCCAGGTAGATCTGAACCTGTTTGTGGTGCTGGAGGCCATCTATCGCGAGGGCAATATCACGCGCGCGGGCCAGCAACTGAACCTCACCCAACCCGCCATCAGCCACGCGCTGAAGCGACTGCGCGATCTTCTGCAGGACCCCTTGTTCGTCCGCCAGGGCGCGCACATGATGCCGACTCCGTTCACCCGCAACATGATTGAACAAGTCCGGCAGGCGTTGCAAATCCTTGAGGCAAACCTCAGCCAGAGTCACAACTTCGTTCCCGAAAACACCCGGCGGAGTTTTCACCTGTCGCTGTGGGAATACCTCGAGGCCTTGATCCTGCCGCCATTGTTGAACCGTTTGGCGCACGCCGCGCCGGGAATGTCGATCACGACATCGCGGGTCAAACGCAGGGACCTCGAGACCGAACTGGCCAGTGGTTCCGTCGATCTGGCGATCGAAATTCCGATGACCATAAGCGATCGCATCCGGCAGAAATGGCTTTTGAATGAAGGGTTCGTAGTGGTTGCGCGTCACGGCCATCCCGCGATCGCCGGCACTCTCGATCTGGATACTTACCTGGCTCAGCGCCACATTCAAGTGTCCTCGCGGCGCCAGGGTCCCAGCCTGATCGATGTAGAACTTAGCCGGCGCGGACTTCGCCGCCAGGTGTTTCTGCGCAGCCAGCACAATTTTACAGCCTGCCTGGTGGTAAACAAGACCGACATGTTATTGACCTTGCCCGAGCGCCACGCGCGGCTGCTGAACAATGGGCCGATAAACCAGATACACGCTTTCCCGCTTCCCGCGCCCCGTCTGGAAGCCCACTTGTATTGGCACGAAAGCGTAGAGAATGATCCGGCAAACCGCTGGCTGCGGGAGCAGATCGAAGACGTCCTGGCATTGCACCCGCCGGTGTCGAAAGCTAAGCTCAAAGCCGATCGGGAGCGGCGCCCCGCCCGGCATCTCGACGCGAGCCGCCGATGACTTCCAGTTGGTCGGCAACTTGACAGGGAGAGAATCCCGTTGCCGCTTGTCTCTCAACTGACTCGCTCGACCTCTTGACTACCGGTGTAACATCCTGCCGCCGCTTTTTTTTGGGCGCGTGGATTGATGGAATTTGATTGATGGAATTCGCGCCTGCGCTTCACCGCGTTGCCTTCTCCAACAGGTACAGGTAAGAACGATAGACCTGGCCGGTAGCCCGGGTCAGTCCGATTTCGCAGGTTCGGCTGCTCGAGTAACAGGCGTCGGCATGTTCTGACCTGACCTCGGCTGCTTCCGGCCGAGTGGCGGATTGCGTCAGTTCGGGGAACAAAAATCCGCGATCGCCGGCGAATGCACAACAACCTGCGCTTGCCGGAATCGATACCTCCTGGCTGCAAGCTTTCGCAATTCCTTCCAGCTTTCCTGTGATCCCCATCTTCGTGACCGAGCATACTGGATGCAGTGCGACGCGGTGAGTTGTTGCTTGCACCGTTAGTCTGGGCAGCAGTTCATCGTGTACAAACTCGATGGCATCCAGCAGCGTCAGTTGATCGAAGCGCTCCTGGTTTTCAGGAGTCAGATAAGGTCGCGCTGTTTTAAGAGAGTAAGTACAAGGGCTGGTATCGATCACGACGGGCAGTTTGCCCTGGTCGGACCATCGCCAGAGCCGTTCGATTGCGGTGTTCGCCGCGATGGCTTGAGCGCGAGTGAATCCCTTGGAAGAGAAGGGCATACCGCAACAGGTTCCCGCCACATCGGATGGAATGTACACCGGCATTCCCGCGCGCCGCGCCAACTCCACCATTACTTCCATCAGAGACCGGTCTTTGGGCTCTGCGGACAACCGGCCCATGATCCGGGAAATACACGCCGGGAAGTAAACCGCGTGAGCGCCTTGCTTCCCAGTGATGGGTACTCTGCCTGCTGCGAAAGGCATATCGGGCATCCATTCGCCCAGGTTTTCTCCGGCAAATCGTTTCATCGCGCGCGAAAGCCGGCGCATGCCGCCGATGCCGATTACCTTTTCCGCCGCGTGTCCCAGCCGTAGTGCACAGCGCAGCGCGATTTCCGCGGAACTGAAATTCGAGGCAATGCGCGCCGCCCACGCATGCGCGCCCGGGGAAGCGCGAAGATTGCGGAAGCGCTTCACCAGTGCGCCCGTATCGATATTTACCGGACATGCCGTGGCACAAAGGCCGTCGGTGGCGCAGGTATCGAGCGCCATGTACGGAAATTCACGATCCAGGGCGTTCCACAGGGCCGAGCCAGCACCAGCCTCCAGCTGCCTGGCCATCTCGCGGCGTACCACGATGCGTTGCCGGGGCGTAAGCGTCAGGTCCCGGCTGGGACACTTGGGTTCGCAGTAGCCGCACTCAATGCACTTGTCGATCTCGGGCTCGACCGACGGAATTCGCTTGAGATCGGCGAGGTGCGCCTTGCGGTCGGAGTTGATGATTACTCCGGGATTGAGCAGGTTTTCGGGATCCGCGAGGCGTTTCAGCTGCCGCATGATCTGGTAAGCTTCGCTGCCCCATTCCGTCTCGACAAACGGCGCCATGTTCCGGCCGGTGCCGTGTTCGGCCTTGAGAGCGCCATCGTAGCGATGAACTACTACTTCGACTAAATCGTCAATAAAACGGGAGTACTGATCGATCGCGGCTTGATCGTTAAAACTCTGCGTGATCACAAAGTGCAGGTTGCCATCTTTGGCGTGGCCGAAGACGATGGCGTTGGAATATTTGTGTTTGATAAACAGACGGTTGAGATCGTAGGCCGCATCGGCCAGGACCTCGACCGGAAATGCGACGTCTTCAATAATCACCGTGGTGCCGCTCTGGCGCACCGAGCCGACCGATGGAAACATGCCCGCGCGAATCTTCCACAGCAATGCCTGTTCGGCGGGAGCATGGGTAAAGCGCGCGGGCTCGAACAGCTTGAGTCCGGCGACAGCGTCCTTCGCCAGCGCTTCCAGCTCTGAACGGCTGCTCTCTTCCGCGGATTGGAATTCCACAAGCAGTCCGGCGGCGCCATCAGGAAGCGTTTTGATCGAGGCCGGTATTCCTGCCTGGTTCTCGACCGATCGCAGCGAAGCGCGGTCCATGATCTCCAGCGCTTTGGCTCCGGCGTTGCGTAAAGGGACAATCGAATCGGCTGCCGCGTACAAATCCGAATACAACAAAAGACCGGTGTACTTCACCGGGAGATCGGGGACCGTGTTCAAAACGGCTTCCGCGATAAACGCCAAAGTTCCTTCGGATCCGATCAGCACGTGCTGGAAGATATCGACGGCAGTTCCGAAATCGAGGAAGGCATTCAGCGAATATCCGGTGGTGTTTTTACGGAGGTACTTGGTGCGCACTCGATCGCGCAGGCCGGCATCCTGTTCCAACTGTTGCTTCAAATTCAGAACGCCACGCGCCAGCTCCGGTTCGCGCGCATGAAACTCAGCGTCGGCGTCGGGCCGGGAGGTGTCAATGACTGTGCCCGAGGGCAGCATGAATTTCATGGACTTGAGGGTGTGATAGGCATTCTGCTCGACGCCGCAGCACATCCCGCTGGAGTTATTGGAAAGAATTCCGCCGATCGTGCAGGTGGCTATCGAAGCCGGATCAGGTCCGATTTTCGCGCGATACGGCGCGAGTGCCAGGTTGGCGCGTGCGCCGATCACTCCCGGCTGCAGCCGGATTTGTTTTCCCCCGTCCTCCACTTTCAGGGTTCGCCAGTGGCGGGCAATGTCTACCAGCAGGCCGTCGGAAACCGCCTGCCCCGACAAACTTGTACCGGCGGCGCGAAAAGTCATGGGGATGCGCTGCTGGCGGCTGAACCCAAACAGGGCTCGTATTTCTTCCATCCCTTCTGCCTGGATGACGGCTTGTGGGATCAGACGATAGAAGCTGGCATCGGAAGCGTACGCGATGAGTTCGATGGGGCGGATGAGGATGCGGGAGGCGTCGATGGAAGAGCCAAGCCCGGCCTTGATTTCCTCCGAAGAGAGTTGAAGGCGAATTGGCTCGGCAACCGCCATTTGCATTTCTCCCGATAAAAACCCTCAGTCCGTTGGCAGGGAGCCGGAGGCTGGCTATTCCAGTTCGTCGGCCAAACGCTGAGCCGTGTGTTCAACCTTTATGGTTGAGTTCTGCTTGTCCAGGCCGCCGCGGATCTGCATTACGCAACCCGGACAGTCCATCACCGCGATGGGTGCGCCACTGTTCTTGATATTGACCAGTTTGCGCTCCAGAATCGGCGCCGAAATTTCCGGCAACTTGAGGGAATATGTCCCGCCCATGCCGCAGCACATATCGGCCTCGTACATCTCTTCGATTTCATAACCGGCCTGGGTGAGCAGTTGCCGCGGCGGTTCGCTGGCGTGCAGCGTGCGCTTCAAATGGCAAGAGTCGTGATAGGTAATTTTTCCCAGTTGCTGGCCTTCTTTGAACTTTAGCCGGCCTTGATCAACCAGTTGCTTGACCAAGCTGGAGAAGTCGATGACCTTATCGGACAATTGGCGCGCTCGCGGCAGCGAATCAGTTTGTCCAAGGCTTTCGAATGTGCTGATGAACTCATGCTTCAACGCGACCGTACACGTGGGGCATGCCGACACAACATAAGTGACGTCGTTCGCCAGCAAAGCCTTGATGTTATCGTTCGCGTTTTGCGCGGCGACTTCATAGGCCCCGCTGTAGCGCGCGGGCGCTCCGCAACAGGTCTGACCCTCGGGAAACACAACCTCAATGCCGGCTTTGTTGAGTATCTTTACGAGAGACTCGCCCATCTCGGGATAGGCGAAGTCGATCAGGCATCCCGCATAGAATGCGATTTTCTCTTGGCACACAGGCTGCTGGATCTTTTTGATGGTGTCGCGCAACGGCGCTTCCGCGATCGCGGGGAGGCTGCGGAATTCGGTCGTCTCCGAAAGGAAAAAGGGCAGGTGACGAATGAAATTGCCCTTCTGCAGCGGCTTTTGCATCACGTACGCCGCGCGCAGCATCGAGTGGAAAATCCTCCGATTGTTGACCACCGAGAAGATTGCTTTCTGTGCGAGAGGTTGGCCTTTCTCGACCGCGAGGCGGCGTCGCAGTTCGAGAATCAACCCAGGGATATCGATTTTGCCGGGACACACTTCAGTGCAGTTGCCGCACTGAATACACAGGCTCTGAATGTCGTCCGACGCTTTAAGCGCGTCGAACCAGGCGGTGAGAATCGTTCCAATGCCGCCAGTATAGATCTTGCCAAAGACGTGCCCACCGACGAGGCGGAAGACCGGACAGACGTTCAAGCATGACGCGCAGCGGATGCATTGCATCGCCTGCTTGAACTTCGGGTCCTGCGACATCTCGGTACGCCGGTTGTCCATCAGGATGACGTGCAGCTGCTTGGGCGTTCCGTCGGTGTTGGGTACGGGACCGCTGATCATGGATACATAGCTGGTCATCAACTGCGCCGTTGCGCTCTTGGGCAGAGCAGTCAGTACGGGCACCACGTCGTCGAACTTCTCCATCAATTTCTCGAGGCCGACAATGGCGACGTGGATTTTAGGCAGAGTCGTGACCAGGCGGGCGTTGCCTTCATTGGTAACAACGACCAGCGTTCCGGTTTCCGCGACCGCGATATTCGCTCCGGTAATGCCCATCTCGGCATTCAGGAATTTGGTGCGCAACTTGCCCCGCGCGAACTTCACCAGTTTCGGAATGTCCGGCTTCTGGCCTTCTTCCACCTGCTGGTTGAAAACCGTCGCCACTTCTTCTTTGGTCATGTGAATGGCGGGCATGACCATGTGGGATGGCGTCTGTCCCGCCAGTTGAATAATCCATTCCCCCAGATCGGTTTCGCCCACGTCGATGCCGGCGGCTTCTAGATGTTTATTGAGGTGAATCTCTTCCGAAGCCATGGACTTTGATTTGACGACGCTCTTTACTCCGTTTTCTCGCGCCAGATTCAGGATGTACTCGCGTACCTGGGCGGGATCGTTCGTACGAAATACTTTTGTCCCGCGCGCTTCGGCGTTCCTGGTGAAGAGATCGGCAAGTTCGTCGAGATGCGAAGCCGCGTAGGATTTTCGTTCGGCAATCTGGGTCCGCAGTGCCTCGAAGTCGTAGCCTTCATAAGCCTTCAGGCGGCTGACCCGGTAGGCCTCGGAAAATCGTCCCAGCGCCCCGGTGAGGTTTGGGTTATGCACCGCCTTATCGATGGACTCGCGAAATTTCGTTTCCATTAGTTCACGCATTTCCGAATCGTCGATGGAGCCTCGTCAAAGAAAACGTCGTCAAAAAAGACTATGATGAGCTTCTCCGGACCGTGGACGCCGATGGTCAGCACACGCTCGATGTCGGCGGTGCGGCTGGGTCCGGTGATAAAGGAAATGTAATTGGTCTGGTCGGGCCGTATTTTGGTGAGAGCCGCGGGCAGGTCGGGCACGAGGCGGTCGCTGCGAACTAGCGCGATGTGAATTAAGGGAAGGGTGGAGACTAGCCGTTGGTCGACGGGTGCGGCGTCCTGCACCAGTGTCCCAGTATTCGCAATTGCCCAGTCGAGTTGGCTGATTCCCACCTTCGCATCGGCGGAGACTCCACGAGTCACATCGAAGGTCAAGCCGGGCATCCTGGAAGAAAGTTGCTTTTGGTCAAATCCATCGAGGAAAGGACACGACGCCCACACCGCGTGAGCCTGCGGGGCATCGCTGATTCCAGCGTCGTGAAGATAATGCAGGATGAAGTCCAGAGCCTCGTTCTTCCGGGGGAAGTGATGGACTTCCGCGCTCACGGCTTCGGCGCGAAGCTTGAAGGTTTCAAAGATGGCATTCATAACTCATGCCTCTCTCACCGCAACACCATCAGCGTGAAGGGATATACGTAGGCCATTAGAAAGACGAAGATCCCCACCAGCGCGGCCAGCGCAATGCTGTGCCAGAAGACATAGCGCAGAATGTCGCCTTCATGCCCATACCACTGGGTTGCCGTGCTGGCGACGACGATGCTCTGCGCGTCTATCATTTTGCCCATCACCCCTCCGGTTGTGTTGGCTGCGGCCATCAGAGTGGGAGAAACGTTCACCTGCTGTGCCGAAATTTTCTGCAGGCTGCCGAACAGGACATTTGACGAAGTATCCGACCCGGTCAGAGCCACGCCCAACCAGCCCAGCAGAGTTCCGAAAAATGGATAGAGATGCCCCGTGCGCGCGAACGCCAGTCCCATCGTCGCGTCCAGGCCGGCGTAGCGGGTTAACATTCCTATCGCCAGCATGGCTGCAATCGTCAGCAGCGAGAAGCGGACTTTTACGATGGTTCGTCCATACACAGCAAGGATTTTCTTAAAGCTGAGCCCCATCACCAGCCCCGAAAGAAGTCCCGCCAAGAGAATGCCTGTTCCAGTCGCGCTCAACCAGTTCAACCCGAACACCGCGCCTTCCTTGGTCGGCTTGGAGACCACCGGCGGAACACGAAGCACCAAATTGTTAAGGTTGGTGACCGGAAATTGTGGATTGGTCATCTTGCTCGGCGGAGTGTTCCAGTGAGCCATCGAGGTAAAGGTTTTTTCCGGCGTGTTCATCAGGTTCTTGCCGGTTTGCGTGCCCCAGACAAATACAATCACGCTCAAGATGACCCATGGCACCCAGGCTCGCGCGATTTTGGACCGAGTGAAACCGTGTGTGGCATGGTGGTCGGTTTTACTCGCTTCGCCCTCGAAGGTCCACACGCGCTTGGGATGCCAGATAAAAAGGAATCCGATCAGGCAGCTCATGGAGACAACCGATGCTACGACATTGACCACCCAGGGGCCATGCAAGTTCGACATGAACAGTTGTGTTGCGGCGAACGAGACCCCGGCTACGGCAATCGCCGGCCATACCTCCAGCATTCCGCTCCACCCGGCAAAGGCGCACACCAGCCAGAAAGGCACCAGGATGCAGAACGGGGTCAGAATCCTTCCTGCCATCGCACCCAACGTGATCTCGCTGAAACCGGTTACCTTGGCTAATGCAATGATGGGTGTGCCCAGCGCTCCGAAGGCTACCGGCGCGGTATTTGCGATCAGCGACAATCCGGAAGCCTGCAGCGGTTTGAAACCCAGTCCGATCAACAGAGCGGCGGTCACCGCCACCGGTGTACCGAATCCAGCCGCGCCCTCAAAGAATGCGCCAAAGCAGAAAGCGATCAGCAGCAACTGCAGCCGGCGATCCTGCGTGATCCCCGTCAGGCTGTGCTGCAACACATCGAATTGTCCGGACTCGACCGTAAGCTGATACATAAAGATGACGTTCAGCACGATCCAGCCAATCGGAAAAAGCCCGTAACCGGCGCCATAGATCGCCGTCGCTCCCGCCAGACGTGCCGGCATATGAAAGGCAAAGATGGCGGTGAGCAGGGCGGCCGCCAATCCGGCCAGCGCCGCATAGTGCGCCTTTACGTGCCCCAGCGCCAGGCTTCCGAGCAATACCACAATCGGCAGCGCGGCCAGAATGGTCGAAAGCCACCAGCGCCCGGTCGGGTCGTAGCCTTGGGCCCAGGGCGCGGACAATGGAGAAATTCTCAACACGAAGACAGCGGCAATGGCCACCACGATGATTACGACTGCCGAGGCCAGGAAATTCGCTGCCGGAGGAGCCGGCGTCTTAACCGGCGTCTCGGCCGGTACCAGAGTAGTTGCCATAAGTCACCAGATCGAAAGCCCGATTTGTCGCACAAGCAGGCCGCCGCAGTAACCGTAGAAGCCGGCGGCGCGTTGGGCTGTGACGTAAATCACCTCATAGTGTGATGGCAATGGTGGGCTGATTGCGCCCCAAACCGGAATTGGCAGCTACAATTATGTAAGGCTCAGAACCATGAAACGGAATTGGCTGCCCCACCATCCCAGCATGGCCGCATCGCCAACCCAACCCCTAGTCCTAAGCTTCGAAGATGCACGCCGCGTTGTCGAAGACCATGCATCCCGCCTATCCCCCGGTTCCCACGAAACTCTGGACCTGCTGCACGCCGCGGGAAGAATTCTCGCTGAGCCAGTTGCCGCCGATCGCGATATCCCTCCCTTCCGGCGGTCCACGCGCGATGGTTATGCCGTGCGCGCCGAAGATCTGAAGAACCTTCCGGCCCAATTAAAAGTGATCGGAGAAATCAAAGCTGGCCCAGCACCCGGGAAAGTCCCCACTCTCAATCGCAGTGAGACGTTTTCCATCATGACCGGTGCCCCCGTACCGCCGGGCGCGGACGCCGTGGTGATGATTGAGTACACATCCCTGCAGAAAGACTGCGTCGAAATCACAAAGACAAAGACGGTTGCGGTGGGAGAAAACATTGTCGCGCAAGGTGCCGAAGCCAGGCGCGGCGGCCTTGTGCTTGATCGCGGTACACGTCTCAACGAGGCCGCCATCGCCCTCGCCTCCTCGGTGGGTAAATCGCGGCTGCAGGTCTTCGTTCGTCCACGCGTCGCCGTGCTCACCACGGGCGATGAGATCGTCGACCTCGATGCGGAAATTGGTCCCACGCAGATTCGCAACTCAAACAGCTATTCGCTCGCCGTGCAAGTCCAGGAAGCCGGCGGCGAACCCGTGCTGCTGCCGATCGCTCCCGACGAGCCGCGCCGCCTGCGCGAATTGATCGAGCAAGGCTTGCAAGCCGATTTGCTTCTGATGACCGGTGGCGTCTCCATGGGTCGCTACGATCTAGTCGAACAAGTCCTGGCGGAAATGCAAGCCGAATTCCTCTTCACCGGAGCAAAAATCCAACCCGGTAAGCCGGTAGTCTTCGGCCGAGTCAGCTCGTGTGGGAGCGGGCGACTCGCCCGCTCCGAGGCTTCAGCTCCGGAGCCGAAATATTTCTTCGGCCTTCCCGGCAACCCAGTCTCAACCATGGTCACGTTCGAACTCTTCGCCCGCCCTCTGATCGAGGCCCTTTCCGGAATGTCTCCGCGCCCGCTGGGTTTCCTGCATGCGCGTCTGAAATCCGAAATCCGCGTTCAGCCAGGACTCAAGCGCTTCCTTCCCGCCATTCTCTCTGGCCGGTACGAAGACTCGCAAGTGGAACTTGTCCCATGGCAGGGATCGGGCGATATCGCAGCCCGTACCCGCTCGAACTGCCTCATCGTAATCCCGCCTGATCGCGAGCACATCCTCGCAGGCGAGTGGGTAGCCGTAATGCCGCGGTAACAGAGTTTGATTTCAGACAATACCATTGCCGGGCTGCCTCTCCGCGCGACTTTGCATACCGTGTAAGATAAGGTTTCCGCATGGCGCAGAAGCTCTCCCACTACGATGACTCCGGCCGCGCGCGCATGGTCGATGTCTCCGGCAAAGCTGCCACCAAACGCGAGGCCGAGGCCAGCGCCTTTATTCTCATCAAACCGGAAGTCCTCCGGGCGCTGCCGCAAAATCCCAAAGGCGACCCGCTGGAAGTGGCACGCATCGCCGGAATCCTGGCCGCCAAACGCACCTCCGACCTCATACCGATGTGCCACCCTCTGCCGCTCTCGCTCGTTGATGTCACCATGACGCTGTGCGAAAATGGCGTCGCGATCGCTACCAAAGCTGTCACCACCGCTGAAACCGGTGTGGAAATGGAAGCCCTGGTGGCCGCCAGCGTTGCCGCCCTCACGCTTTTTGACATGCTGAAGGCGCTCGACAGGGAGATTGAGATTCGCGAGATCGTATTACAGCGCAAGAGTGGCGGAAAGAGTGGCGAGTATAGGCGAGTAAAGAAAAATAATGGCGAATGATGTCAAACTCCTTTTGATTGACGACAACCCCATGATTCTGGGGATGCTGCAGCATGCGCTTGCTCCGTTTGCGCGGGTGGTTTCGGCTACCGATTCAGCCGACGCCCTGCTGAAGGCCGTCGATGATCCGCCAGATTTGGTGGTGTGCGACTATCGGATGCCGGGGATGGATGGACGTCAGCTGGTGGAGAAGCTGAAGAGCCGTCCGGCGACAGCGAATTTTTCCGCGATCTTGATGGCGAGCCGGGCGGACATTGATGAGCGTCTATCTCCGCAGGATGCCGCCGATGATTATCTGGCGAAACCTTTTTTCCTGAAAGAAGCTACGCGGCGCATCAAGCGCACGGTGGACCGCATTGCTCTGGAAAAGATGGCGAAGACCGCGCCCTCCGACGGCGTGGTTCGCGGGAACCTATCGCAGATGAATGTGATCGATCTGATGCAGTCGCTGGAAATGGGGCGCAAGAGCTGCCAGCTCAAACTGAATAACGAAGGCGAGAAGTGCGAAGTATT
This sequence comes from uncultured Acidobacteriaceae bacterium, assembly GCA_963818865.1. Lineage (GTDB taxonomy): Bacteria > Acidobacteriota > Terriglobia > Terriglobales > Acidobacteriaceae > Sulfotelmatobacter. Next base: position 678,004 of record CAWFTQ010000003.1, on the reverse strand, counting down.
TTTTGTCGAGGGACAGGTGAAGCACGCGACCTACGGATCTCTGTTGGGCGATCAGGCGGTTTTCAAGGTTCTGCGCTGGACGGGGGGTAATTTCGAACTCAACTTCGAGGGCAAGACCGATCAGGAAACCACGCAGCTCAACACGCAAGGACTGCTGATGGAGGGCTTGCGGCTGCTGGACGAATCGCAGCGCGATGGCGGCGCGGAGGCGGCCAGTGAGAGCACCGACAGAACTGCTTCGAGCGCCGATGTCAGCAGTGCGAGCAGCGCGCCCTCCGCCAGCGTAAAAACCGAAGAGGAGGACGACGTCCTCCTCGACAACTGAGATGAATCTTTCGGTAAACTTTTCCGCGGCTGTGATCACGGTGAGCGATTCGTGCGCGCGCGGGCAGCGGGTCGACGCTTCCGGCCCGGCGGTCGCCGAGTTGCTGGAAAAATCAGGCTTTCGGGTAGTGGCCAAGCAAATTGTTCAAGACGATTCAATGCAGATTCAGAACGCTTTGGTCCACCTGGCTCTGGAAGTGCGCTTCATTGTGACCACGGGCGGGACGGGGATTGCGGAGCGCGACGTTACTCCGGAGGCGACAGAAGCGATTTGCGAGCGTGTGATCGATGGCGTGGCCGAGCGCATGCGAAGCGAAGGTTACAAGAAGACTCCATTTGCCGCCTTGAGCCGTGGAGTGTGTGGAGTGCGCGGCAAGACGCTGATTCTGAATTTGCCGGGCAGTCCCAGCGGCGCCGTGGAATCGCTGCAAGCGGTGATAGAGCTGGTGCCGCACGCGCTGAATTTGCTGGATGGGAAGACGGAGCACTCGTAGGCGCGAAATCCCCACTTCTTGCAAAGGACGCTAAAAATGGGGCATCCCCAAAACTTTGTATTTACGTTGTGTAAATACGTTTTATGCGGTATAGTTGGGACAAAGAAAAGAACCGCCGCAACCTTGAGTTACATGGGCTTGCCTTCGAAGACGCGGCGCGGATTTTCGAAGGTCCGACGGTCGAAAGAGTGGATGACCGGTTCGCCTACGGGGAACAGCGGGTGTATGCCATCGGACTCGTGGGCGGCCTGGAGATTACTGTCATTTACAGCGACAGGAAAGACGACGAGAGGCGCATCATCTCGGCTTGGCGCGCGGAGCCGCATGAACGGCGCTATTATTGGCAGCACGTCGAGGGCTTATGCGATTGAAAACCAACGGGGCAAGGACGAAAAAGTCAAACCACAAGCGCAGCGGTACCACTGATTGGGACAAGCTACGCCGCGTGAGTCCCGCCACGATACGCAAGGGGATTGCGGCCGACCCCGACGCGCATTCCACGGACGAAGAATTCTGGAAGAGCGCCAAGGTCGTAATGCCGGCGCCGAAAGAAATTGTGACCATGCGGCTGGACTCCGACTTACTGCGCTGGTTCCGTCAACAGCGTGGCTATCAGACGCGCATCAACGCTATTCTGCGCGCTTACATGCATGCGCATGAGTCGCTTTGAGGGATCTCGGCTGGAGGGAAGACGGAGTACTCGTAGGCGCCTATGCGATTAAAATCCAGCGGGCAGGGAAAAAGAAATCGAACCACAAGCGAGGCAGCGGCACGGACTGGGGCAAATTGCGCCGCGCGAGTGCTGCCACGATACGCAGGGGAATTGCGGCCGACTCCGATCAAAATGTTATCTGACCAGTTCCTGACCTAACACCGTAGGGTTGCTGGCGTAGGAAAGGCCGGTTTCGAGATTGACCACGCGGTCGCGCACCAGTTGGGCGATTTCGCCGTCGAAGTGTTGCATGCCCTCGGCGGCGCCGGTTTTCATGGCGTCGAGCAAGGTCTTGCCTTCGCGCTCGCCTTTTTCGATGCACTCCCGGGTGCGCGGATTCGATTTGAGGATTTCGGCGACGGGGATGCGGCCGCTGCGGTCGGTTTTGGGCAGCAGACGCTGGCACAGGATGTAGCGGAATGTTTTGGAAAAGCGCTCGCGTACCTTTTGTTGTTCGTCGGGTAAAAAGGAGCTGACGATTCGTTCCACCGTCTTGGGCGCGTCCATGGTATTGAGGCTGGAAAGAACGAGGTGGCCAGTTTCTGCTGCCTCGAGAACGATTTCGATGGTTTCGCGGTCGCGCATTTCTCCCACCAGAATCACCTTTGGGGCCTGGCGGAGGGCGGAACGCAGGGCGTGAGCAAAGCTTGCTGTGTCACTGTGAAGTTCACGCTGATGGATGGTGGAGCATTTGTGGTTGTGCAGAAATTCGATGGGATCTTCGATGGTGATGATGTGGTAATTCTTCTCACGATTGATGCAATCGAGGAGCGCGGCGAGAGTGGATGACTTGCCCGATCCGGTGGGTCCGGCGACGAGCACAATGCCATCGCGCAGTTTGGCGACATCGGCCAGGTGGGCGGGCAGGCCGAGCGAGGCTAAATCCGGAATCAAGGTGGAGATCACACGCATTACAACGGCGCAGCTGCCACGCTGGATGAAAATATTGACGCGAAAGCGGGCGACGCCGGGCAAACCGTATGAGATGTCACAGGATCCATGCTCACGCAGGGTAGCGAGGGCTTGCTTGTTGTCGCCAATCAGATCGGCGGCAATGTGACGAGTGTCATCCGCGGTGAGGTTTGAAAGTCCGGGCACCTGTACCGCAATGAGTTGGCCGTAGACCTGGACCTGGGGCGGACGCCCGGGGGAAAAAATCAAGTCGCTGATTTTTTCCGCGGCACGCAGCATGGCCGCGAGCAAGGCTGGAGTAGCCACCTTGCCGCTGCCGGAATATCCTTCGAGAGAAACCGAGATTGCTGCGATGCCAGGAGCTGCCATTCCATCCTCAGAACTGAATTTAGTTTAGGGAATTGCACACACCACAGAATGGAGAATGGCCAACCGAGGTTGACCTGATGTCTCTACTTTACCGCGCTGGCGGACGGAGCGTAGGGCCAGTAAGTACATAGCCTTTGGTAATGTGAAAGCCGCAGAGGAAGGAAAAAGGGCGGCTGGTTGAGCCGCCCGGGTGTATGGCAAGGCGCGTCTAAAAAAGCGGATAGATCAGAAAATGATCTAATTCGATTTCTTCGCCTTCTTCGTGCCGTAGTTGACTTCAACTTTGGCCCCGATGGTAGCCAGCATCTGTTTGGCTACGTCGGCGTAGGGGCCGTTCGGTTGTAGTTCAAGATATTTGTTGAAGGCCTCGGCGGTTCCGGGCGGAGCAATGGTTTTGTCGCCCTGCAAGGTAGCTTTGCCGATGAGGTTCACGCCCTTCTGATAGTAGGCGTCGGCTCGAGTGGGATCGGCTGCGATGCATTTATCGAAGGCGCCGATGGCTTGATCGCCTTTTCCGGCGTTGGTGAGAACCGCTCCCATGTTGTAGTAATACTGCGCGGCATGGGTGGGATCGGAATCGGCCGCCTGTTGGTAGGTTTTTACCGCGTCGTCAATCTTGCCGTCCTTACTGTAGGCTTCCGCAAGGTTGTTATAGTAGGCGGCGAGGGTCTGCATAGCAGTGGGATCTTTTTCATTGGTCGCGGCTTGCTTGAGTTGCACTGCTTTCAGATAGGCATCCACGGCCGAATTGAGGCGCTTTTTCTTCTCCTCGGGATCGGTCTGCTTGGGTGCCGACATGCGATAAGCGTCGCCGAGCTTGAACCAAACCAGATCACGTGTGGGGTCGATCTCATTGGCGGCATTGAGTTGGGCGATTGCAGTTTCGAAGTCTGCGGCATCGGAGGCTACTTTCGCCGCCGCGAGCTTTTCGTTCAGCGCCTTAACCGTGCTGGCTTCCTTTGCGTGCTTGGCTTGCGCTTCCTGCTGAGCTTTGATCTGTTCGGGAGTCAAGCCCTGTCCCTTGGCGGTCTCTTCGGACTGCTTTTTCATGTCGAAGTCGAGGGTGGTTTCGTCGAGGGTGACCTGAACCTTGTTAAAACTAAAAATCTTCTTATCGGCTTTGGCGTCGTCAGCATTCTTGTAGAGACTAACCGTATAGGAGCCCGGCCCAACACCCAAGGAGAAATACTCGCCCTTCTTGTTCGTCTTGATGGTGTATTTCTGACCATTATCCTGGTTGACCCAAAGAACTATTGCATCGGCGATGGGATTACCTTGGGCGTCTTTACAAACGCCTTTGACCGAGCCTGAGGCACCCTGCGCGAAAACCGGGGGTGCACACAATCCCAGCATTAAGAGAACAAGGGCAAACACTGCGAAGTGCTTCTTCATCGTGGCCTCCCGGCCTACCAAGTTTTAAAATCTCGATTTCTGATTGTTGATGAAGAAACAACTGCATTGGAACGCGGTGTTTTTCCTTCAACAATCAAAAATCAGCAGTCGCTTAAACTTTCTCCGCCGTGGCATAGGGAATCGGGTCGTTGACTCCCGCATCCGCGAACGCCCGCAAGCGCAATACACAACTATCACACTGCCCGCAGGCTCGATCCTCATGGCTATAGCATGACCAAGTTAAATCCAACGGAGCATTCAGTTCAAGGCCAAGGCGCACAATTTCCGCTTTGCGCATGGCAATGAGGGGAGTGACAATTTCGATGTTGCCCTCTTTCGTCCCGGTCCTGATGACCCGGTTGAACGCCTCATAGTACGCGGGGCGGCAATCGGGATAGCCGGAACTGTCAGGTTCGACGGCGCCGATATAGATTTTCTTGGCTCCGAGCACCTCGGCCCAGCTGACCGCGACCGACAAAAAATGCGCGTTGCGAAAGGGCACGTAGGTGACCGGAATACGATGATCCGCCGGGGGCGCGATGGGCACGGCAATGTTTTCGTCGGTGAGGGCGGAGCCGCCGATGGCGCGGAGGGCGTCGTTGCGAACGAGGAGCTTGTTTTGGATGTTGAGGCGATGGCAAATTGCAAGGAAGGATTGCCGCTCGCGGTGTTCGGTGCGCTGTCCGTAACTCACGTGTAACGCGGCGGCATCGTGATCGCGGCTAGCCAGCGCGGCGCATACGCAGGAATCCATGCCTCCGCTCAGGAGCACGATTGCCCGGGATTTTGTGGGGTGAGTCATGGCCAAACCAAGAATCCTTCAAACACCCTTTAACGCCGGGTCCCAGATAAACTTGTGCAACTGAAGTCCCAGGCGGGCTGGAACTTCATCCGCCAACATCCACTCGGCCAATTCCTGGGGATCGAGCAGGCAGTGCGAGCTGTCGCGCGTGCCGGTGGCATCCTTGCGAAATGCGGGAGAGAATAGGATGGCGTTCACGCGCCCGGCCAGATCGTGTTGGCGCACGAACTCGCGGGCGAATTCGTAGTCTGTGCGGTCGCTTATTACGAACTTTACTTCGTCGTGCGCAATGAGCGCCGCCAGATTTTCGTGGAGAAAAGTATGGGGTGCGCCGGAGTGGGGACACTTCACGTCCACGATCTTGATGACTCCCGCGGGAACCCGCGCCAAGGGGCGCTCGCCGCTGGTTTCGATCAGTACTCGATATTCATGTTGCAGCAGTTTCTCCATCAGGGGCAATAGTTCCCGCTCCTGCAGCATAGGCTCCCCGCCGGTGATCTCCACCAAGCCGCCGTTTGGGCTGAGCTGCTTGACCTCATCCCAAACTTCTTCTGAAGTCATCTTGCGGCCGCCGTGAAACGTATACTCACTATCGCACCAGGAGCAGCGCAGATTGCAACCCGTAAGCCGCACGAACACACACGGCAGCCCGGCGTGCGTCGACTCGCCCTGCAGCGATTTGTAGATTTCGGTGACTTGCATTTTGCGAGTAGCGACCGCTGGACAGCCGCCGGGACGGCAGCGCTACGATTCCGAATAAGTAGCCGTCGTCGTGTCCGTCTCGTATACGGTGACGTTCTTCACGCGCACGCGGCCGTTGGTCGCGTTCTTTAATCGGGTGTTCGACTCGTCATAAAAATATTTGGCCAGATTCTCCGCGGAGGGATTAATTACCGTGAACGGCTCAATATCGTTGATCATCTGGTGATCGAGCCGGTCGATGACGTGCTTCATCACTTCGCGAAGATCCTTGAAGTCGAGCAGTAGTCCGGCCTTGTCTAACTCGGCCCCGGCCAAGGTGACGCGGATTTTGTAGTTATGGCCGTGCGGGTTTTCGCACTTGCCCTTGTAGTTGCGCAGATAGTGTCCTGCGGCAAAAGTATCGTCAACCGTCACTTCGAACATGTATCCCTCAGCGGTTCGCCGCAAATCATGGCCGGACCGCTCTATCTTGCGAAACATCCATTGTACCGCTCACTGCGGCAATCCCGCTTGACTGGGGGCGGGGCGCGACTGTAGCTTGCCTATTCGGCCTTTATCCGCAAGGGAGCCATTATGCCGCGCCGCAACTGCGTTCTCGCAACTCTGCTGGTTTCGTTCCTAGCCGCCAGTCTCTCCGCCCAGAACAAGCCCGATGCGCCGGAGTTTGACGTCAAGGAGCATTACACCAAGTACGAATACAGAATTCCCATGCGCGACGGCGTGCATCTGTTCACCGCCGTTTACGTGCCCAAGGATAGTTCGCGGCCGTATCCGTTTCTGATCGATCGCACTCCTTACAGCGTGTCGCCCTACGGTGTGGATCTTTATCGCAAGCAGCTTGGGCCGTCGCCTGACTTCGACAAGGCGGGATATATTTTCGTGTTCCAGGACGTCCGCGGCCGCTATATGTCGGAGGGAACGTTCATCGAAATGCGTCCGCACATCGACAACAAGAAATCCAAACAAGATGTGGACGACAGCAGCGATCTTTACGATACCATCGACTGGCTGCTGAAGAACGTGCCCAACAACAATGGGAACGCCGGCATCTGGGGGATTTCGTACCCTGGATTTTTTACGTCCGCCAGCATTATCGACTCGCATCCGGCGCTGAAAGCCGCATCGCCGCAGGCTCCCATGACCGATCTTTTTATGGGCGACGATGCCTACCATGGCGGCGCGTTCATGCTAAACGCCAACTTTGGTTTTTACAGTTCGTTCAAGCCACAGGAGAATCCGCAACTGCCGGCCAAGACGCCTGTGCCTTTCGATTACGGCACCAAGGATGGATACGAGTTCTATCTAAAAGCGGGTCCGATCGGGAATCTTTCAAAGTATCTTGCAGGCAAGAGCGAGCTGCTTGACGACCAAATGCATCACGATACCTACGACGAATATTGGAAGGCGCGAAACCTGGCGCCGCACATGAAGAATATCCACTGCGCCGTGCTGACGGTTGGTGGATGGTTTGACGCCGAGGATCTGCAAGGTCCGTTCAGCACGTTTCACGCCATCGACAAGAATAATTCGGGGATATTTAATGCCCTCGTGGTTGGCCCGTGGGTTCATGGCGGCTGGTACCGTTATGACGGGGATCACCTGGGCCGGGTCGAGTTCTCGTCTAACACGGGCGAGTATTACCGCAAAAACATTCTGTTTCCGTTTTTCGAGCAATACTTGAAGGGCAATGGGGACGCGAAGCTTCCTAAAGCTTACGTTTTCGAAACTGGAACGAATGTATGGCGACGCTATTCCGCGTGGCCGCCGAAAGAGGCCGAAGCGAGGACACTATATTTCCAAGCGAACGGCGGACTTGGGTTCGAGCCGCCGGCCTCCGATTCGCCCGCCTTCGATGAATACGTCAGCGATCCGGCCAAGCCCGTGCCTTTCGTAAACTACGCGGCGATCAGTGTGCCGCAGGAATACATGCTCTCCGACCAGCGATTCGCGGACAGCCGGACGGACGTGCTGGTTTATGAAACGCCGGTGCTGCAGGCAGACGTGACGATTGCTGGTCCTGTCTCTCCGAGACTTTTCGTCTCGACGACGGGAACCGATTCCGATTGGGATGTAAAAGTGATTGACGTGTATCCGACAGACTATCCCGACAGTAAGTTCGACGAACCTAAGCCGGAGGACAAGAACAAACCTCGCACCGACGTGCCTCCGCCCTCGTTCACCATGGGGGGCTATCAGCAACTGGTGCGCGGCGAGCCTTTCCGGGGAAAGTTTCGCCACAGTTTCGAAAAGCCGGAGCCGTTCACGCCCGGCAAGGTCGATGAGATTAACTTCACCATGCAGGACGTCAACCATACGTTTCGCCGTGGCCACCGCATCATGGTGCAGATCCAGAGTTCGTGGTTCCCGCTCACCGATCGCAATCCGCAGACCTTCGTCAACATTCCCGACGCCCAGCCTGCGGATTTCGTGAAAGCGACGGAGCGGGTTTATCACGCTAAGGGGCAGGCTTCGGGAATCGTGGTGGGCGTATTGCCAAGCGTGGGGATAGCGGAAGAACACAAGTAGCAGAATTTAGCTGTGGGCTGTGCGGCATTGCGGCTGCACGCTGCGGTACAATTACGGCCATTCGCTTCGCCACGGGGTTCGACCCGCGCCTGCGGATTAGGGCGAAGCAGTTAGGACAGGTCCGAATGAACGTCCTCTTGCTGTCTATGCCCGACTCCTTCGAGCACATGCCACCGGTCGCTATTCGCATGCCGAATGGTGCGCTCACGTCCTTGGCGGGAAACGTGGATGCGCATCACCGCGTGGCCGTGGCTGACTTGATCCTGGTTCATCGTCAGGTTCGTGAAACGGTCACGCGGCTGGTCCGCGAGCTCGAACCGGAAGTTGTCGGACTTTCCATCATGACGTTTCAGCGACGTACCGCGGGGCGCATTATCGAACTGGTGCGCGCTTTGCGGGCGGGAGTGAAGATTGTTGTGGGCGGATACGATCCCAGCCTGGCTCCCGAAGCTTACGAGGATATGGGGATTGACTATCTTGTGCGCAGCGAGGGGGAAGTTACTTTTCGCGAACTGTTGCGTGCGATCGAGGCTGGCTCCGGTTTCGAGCGGATCGGCGGTCTTTCTTACCGGAAGGATGAGGGGTGGGTGCACAATCCTGCGCGGCCGCCGCACCGGCTGGAAGACAAAGAGATTCGTCCGCCGAACCGCCACGCGCGCGTGCTCCAGGGATACACGATGCTGGGGCGCCAGGTGGATGTGATCGAAACTTCTCGCGGCTGCACTTACGATTGCAGATTCTGCTCCATCATCGAGATGCGCGGGCGCAACTTTCATACTTACTCTTTCGACCGGGTGCTGGCTGACATTCGGGACGCGCGCGACCATGGCGCGCGAACCATCTTCCTGGTGGATGACAACATTACGCTGAACGTGAAGCGCTTCGAGGCGCTGTGTGAGGCCATCATCGCCGCGGGATTGCATACGCTCGACTACTTTGTGCAAGCCATGACCTCCGCGATTGCCAACCATGGCGAAACTCTCGCACCGCTGATGCGGCGGGCCGGATTTCGTTATGTTTTTCTGGGCATTGAAAATGTTCTGGAAAACGATTTGGAATTTCTAAAAGCCTCGGCCAAAAATACTGAGCGCACGAACGGGCACGAAACCGGAAACGCCACGCTCAAGGCTATCGATTACCTGCACCGCAATCAGATGTATGTGGTTGGGGGATTGATCGTGGGCAGTCCGGGCGACACGCGGGAGTCGATCGAAGCCAACCTTGAATTCGCCCGGCGCTACGTGGATTGGCCGTACATCCAGCACCCAACGCCGTATCCGCGCACGCCCATGACGAAAGAATTTCGCGATCAAGGTTTGATCATGAATGAGCACCTCGAAGAATATGACGGCACCACCGCCGTGGTGCGGACTGAACACCTGCCGGCAGAAGAAGTTGAATTCATGCGCTGGAAGGCCGAGCGGTGGATGAAGGTGCATCACTTCCCCGTGGTTCTGCTGCATGACCCGGGATTCGTAATGCACCGGGGCTGGAAAATGATGGCCCATACTTTCCGGGGAAGCTCGATTCGCTCGGCGCTGGGGTTGGAGAGTGAGAAAAAAGTATTTGCACGGTATCGGGAAATTCGGAGGGCGGAGCGGGAGTATGTGTGAAGAGAGATTGAGAGCACCAGACTACTCCGCTACTCCGAAGAACTCCTCCACCACGCGCATCTCCGTAGTCTTTTTATAATTCGGGAGGCTCTCGATGAAGACGCGGCCGTATTGCTTTTTCAGGATGCGGTTATCGAGCAGCACCAGCAGGCCGCGATCGTGGAGCGAGCGGATCAGGCGTCCGAAGCCTTGTTTCAGGGTGATCACGGCCGCGGGCACTTGATACTGGAAAAATGCGTTGCCGCCATCGGCGTCGATTGCTTTTACACGGGCGGCGACGACCGGGTCGCTGGGCACGGCGAAGGGCAGGCGATCGATGATGACGCAACTCAGCTGCTCACCTTGCACGTCCACACCCTGCCAGAACGATGAAGTCGCAAACAGCACGGCGTTCGGCGTGAGCCGGAACTCCTCGAGCAGCGCGCTTTTTGGCGCGTCGCCCTGGCGGAGCACGGGGAACTCCAGTTCGCCCAACAGGCGCTGGTAGATATCGTTCATCTGGGCATAGCTGGTAAAGAGCACGAAGGCGCGTCCACGGGTGATTTGAAGCAGCTTGCGAATGCGCTCGGCAGCCAGCGCCGTAAACTGCGCCGAGCGGGTGTCGGGGAGATCGGGCGGAACATAAAACAACGCTTGATTTTCGTAGTCGAAATGCGAGGGCAGCACAGACTCGCGCGCATGCTCGAACCCCAGCCGCTGCCGGATGTATTCGAATCCTCCGCCGACCGCGAGGGTTGCGGAAGTGAGGACCGCGCTCTCGAGTTTCGACCAAAGGCATTCGCGCAGGATGGGACCAACATCGATGGGAGTGGCTTGCAGGAAAACGTTTTGCCGGCCGGTTTTCTCGGCATCGCGGTTTCTGAGGGCTGAATTCGTTCTTCCCCGGCCGCCTCGCCGTTCGATCCAGAACACGGTGTTGCGATCTTCGGACTCCAGGGCGAAGGTAAGCTGCACTTGCAGTTCCTGGGCGCGCCGCACAAAGTTGAAGATTTCCTCAGGCTTCTGCGGCAGGGCTTCGAGTTCACCCGCGAGCCGCGTGAGAGCCTGATTGAGGGCAAGGAACTCGTCTCCGTTTTCTTCCAAAAATTCGCGGCGGGTCTCGAAGGCAAAGCGTCCATCGCCCGGCGGAAGCAGCGAGAAGAAAAACTGCGACTTCTCCCGCAGACTGCCCAGTGCTCCGGCAAGCGACGCGGAAAGCATGCGGTTATGTTGCATCGAGGCTTCGACGTCGCGCGCCAGATCGTCTACGCGGAGGTTGCTGACGGAGATTCCGAAGTAGTTTCCGGCTACGTCTTCGAGTTCGTGCGCTTCGTCAAAGATCACGGCCGCGGCTTCGGGCAGGATGCCCGCGTCGGGCGCGCCCTCGGCTTGCAACTTGAGGGCGAGATCGGCGAAGAACAGATGGTGGTTGACGATGATAATGTCGCTTTCCATTCCTCGCCGGCGCATTTCGGTGACGAAGCAGCGCTCCCACTCGCTGCATTTCTGCCCGGTGCAGGCATCGGCGCGCGCATCCAGTTTGGGCCAAAGCGCGCTGGTCTCGGGAAGTTCGGCGAGTTCGGCCCGGTCGCCGGTCCCGGTCGTCTTCTCCCACGCGGAGATGGCGCGATATTGCTCGATCTCTTCCAACCCGCTGAGTACGGGCTGGTCGGTGAGGTCGTAGAGTTTCTTGCGGCACAAGTAATTGTTGCGGCCTTTCATATAGCAGACGGAGAGCCGGGAGCCGGATGCCGGTTCCCCAAACAGCGCGTGCTTCAGAAATGGAATGTCTTTATAGAAAAGTTGTTCCTGCAGATTCTTTGTGCCGGTTGAGATGATCACGCGCTTGCCCGAGCGGATCACCGGTAAAAGATATGCCAGAGTTTTTCCGGTACCCGTACCGGCCTCAACAATCAGGTGCCGCTTTTCTTCGAGCGCCTGTTCGACAGCTTGCGCCATCTGCAACTGCCCGCGGCGGAATTCATACGCGGGATGAGTGCGCGCCAGCACTCCGCCCGGAGCGAAGAACTGATACAGCGAAGCCTCCTTTCCACTGGGAGCGGGGCGGCCGGGGGTTGCGGGAGATGCGGGTTGGGAACTCAAAGCCACGGAAGTCTCTATAATACGAGTTCTGGGCTATCACGAGGCGGAACAACTCTGGGCCTTGCGGTCCAAGGGCAGCCGAGGGCGGTTGTCCCCACATTAAGACCTATTTTGACTCAACCCACTTACAACTCGACCAGCACTCTCGCGACCACCGCAGCCGGCGTTCCGACGCTTGCCATCGTGGGGCGACCCAACGTAGGCAAGTCCACGCTGTTCAACCGCATTGTGGGCTCGCGCCGCGCCATCGTGGGGGACGAGCCGGGCATCACACGCGATCGGCTTTACGGCGATGCGGAGTGGCGCGGACGCCGCATCCGCATCATCGACACCGGCGGAATTATCCCGGAAGACAAGGACTTCATTCCGGCGGAGATTTTTCGTCAGGCTCGGGTTGCGTTCGATGAAGCCGCCGCGATTGTTATGGTGGTTGACGGGCGCGCGGAAGTCGCGGGGCCTGATCTTGAACTGGTGCGGCTGCTGCGCAAGACTGGACGTCCGCTCTTCCTCGCGGTGAATAAGGCTGACACCGAGAAGCAAGCGAACATCCTTGACGAATTTCATCGGCTCGGGATTAAGCAGATGTTCCCTGTGTCCGCTGAGCACGGGCGCGGAATCGACGATCTGTTGGATGCTGTGTTTGAAATTTTACCGCCTAAAGAAATAACCACAGAGGACACCGAGAACCCAGAGGATCCACAAGAAGAACCATCAAAACTGGGGGATGAATCAGCCGCCGAAACTGAGCCGGTCTACGAAACCAAGGTCGCTATCATCGGCCATCCCAACGTAGGCAAGTCCACGCTGCTGAATTGTCTGACTGCCTCTGACCGTGCCATTGTCTCGCCCATCCCAGGGACGACGCGGGACGCGGTCGACGAGATTGTCGAACACAACGGACGCCGCTTTCGCTTCATCGATACTGCCGGCATTCGACGCAAGGGTAAGACTCATCTGATGGCGGAGAAGCTCTCTGTCGTGATGGCGCGCAAGCACTTGGAAGGCGCCGACATTGCGCTGCTGGTGATCGATGCGACCGAAGGCGTCAGCCAGCTCGATGCGGCCATCGCCGGCTACGCTCACGAGAGCGGACGCTCGATGATCATCGTGGTCAATAAATGGGATCTGGTAACGAGTGGCGAGTTGAAAGCCGGCAGGCCGTCGAAGGCCATGCGCATGCGGGAGAGCAAACGCCCCGGCGACCGTGAGGCTTATGAAGAGCGCCTGCGCTACGATCTTAAATTCCTAAGCTACGCCCCTATAGTTTTCATTTCGGCTCACACCGGCAAGGGCACGGAAAAAATCTTTCCGCTGCTTGAACGGGTTGCCACCGATCGGCGCAAGCGCATTCCCACCTCGGCGATGAACCGCTTTATCGAAACGGTGGATTTCGAGCGCGCCTCCGTGCCCATGCGCTCGCGGGTAAAGATTCTCTATATGACGCAGGCCTCTGTCGCTCCGCCGACGTTTGTGCTCTTCACCAATCGCGCGGTGAAGTTGCATTTTTCCTACCAGCGATTTTTGGAGAACCAGATTCGGGCAGCCTTCGGGTTTTTGGGGACGCCGATTTGGATCAAGAACCGGGCGCGGAATTCGTAGAAGAAAGCTCACTCGGAAAAGCCGAGACGCCGCGGGATACTTCCTCCGGCAGGGCCGATCCGACCGCATTGTTGCGAGGCGATATGGAGACTGGGATGAGGAGTTTACTCGTTGTTCTGCTTTTCGGGGTGTTCGCTTGGGGCCAGGACAAGCCGGCTGAGCAGCCCAGCATGCCGTCGAAAGAGGAAGTGTCGGAACTGGTAACCAAGGCCGACGAAAAGGTTTCCGGCTTTGATGAGGCCGTCAGGAACGCCAAGCCTCACCTCGACAGGATTAACCCCAAACTCGTCACAAACTACATGGAGGCGGCCTCAACGGCGCACATGATTATCAGGGGCATTCAGAAGAACGGGGCGTCGGCGTACAGCCTGGTAAGCCTCTTGGCCACCTTGGACGATCTCGCCCTAAATGCGTCCACGGCCAGCGTCCAACTCCTGAGAACCGACGAGGAGCAAGTGACGAAGGGCAAGCAGCCAGACGTCGCCAGGCTGAGCTCCGTAATTTTGCTAAATACTGCGGGAACGGCCTGCAACGACATCGCTGAACTCATCATGCACGCGACCTTGCGGTACGTGAGCGTGGAGGAACAGGTTCTCGGGACGTTGCTTGAAAAGCAGAAATGAATGCATAACTGACTGTAGATCACCGCCGTAACTGAGCATCGCTTACTCTCCCGTCACATCCCGATCCATGGTCAGCAGTCCCACGCGTTGCACGCCGGCGTGATGCGCTACATCGATCACGTCGGCCACGTACTGGAAGTCGACGTCGGCATCGCCGCGCACGAAGACTACTTTCTCGGCGCGCGTTAAGTAAATCTTCGCAAGGCGCGTCTCCAGGTCTTCCCAGCGCACATCGTCCTGATTGATCTTCACCGTTGGTGGCTGATCTTCTTTCGTCCACACCACCTGGATGACAACCGTGCGTGGCTGTGAAATGTTCTGCGTCTGTTTCTGATCGGGCTGCGGAATCTGCGCAGTTTCTCCCTGCTCCTTGTCCATCGACACAACCACCATGAAGACGATGATCAACGTCAGCAGTACATCGATCAGCGGCGTAACGTTGATTTCGGGACCGCGCGCACCCCCGCCTGCCATTGAGAAAGACATGGAAAGCTCCTCCGCTTCTCTTTTCTCTTTTCTCTCTAGCACGCGCGTGTCTGCAACATCAGACACCTGTGGCGGCGCGAGAGTTCCCTCGGGGAGCTGCTTTCGAGCCTATCCAATAGGCTCGGCGGCAGGAGGCAGCGGCGGAGGTTGGTATGGAGGCGCGGGAATTTGTGGCTGAACCGGCGGTGCAGGATAAAGCACGGCGCTCAGCGCACGATAGCGCGCCGCAAAAAAATAAATTGAATACGCGGGGAAGAACACAATGACTGGGACAGAAATCAATGCGATCAAATATAGAAAAATTGCCAGCAGAACGCATCCGACCACGATGGCGAGCGTGATCGTATAAACATTCCAGGTGAGCCCGGCCGTCTGGCCGGTGAGAACGGCAAGGATGCTGAGGCCAATGGTCGGTATAGCGATGATCAAACCCAAAATGAGAGTTGCGATGCCAATCACGATCCCCGCGCCAATCGCCATGAGGATCTTCATTCCAATGTAGGCGGCGTATCCGCCCTTTTCGGATTCGATCATCGGCCACAACCGCCGCCATCCTTCCAGAGCGCCGATATTTTCCAGAGCCATTTGCGGCACGACGAAATCTTTGGTCAACACAAAGATTACCGTCATGGCCACGATGAAGATCAGCAGCACAAAGAAGAGAACAATGCCGCCCAATATTAGCGGGAGCAGATGTTCTTTTGGTGCTTTCAGCCATCCCATCCCGAAGGCAAAGGCCAGTGGGATACCCACCAGGACAAGGCAGCCGCAGAGCATAGCCGCAAGATAGAGCAGTTGCCACAAGAAGTAGCGCCATCCCGCACCCTGCCTGCGGCTCCATCCCTGGCGAATGCGGCACTCTTTGGCTACGACACTATCGAAGAGTATGAAGCGCATCACGCTACTGACATACATCAGGATGACCCCGAGTACGAGCCCGGCAATCACGAGCACAGCGATCAGGCCGGCCAGCAGCACGGGATCGATTCCCGAAAATCCATCGCCGGAAAATCCCGTGGCTAGAAAATGCCGCGAAGCTCCGGGATGTTGAGGGAAGCGGAAGTTAGAGCCGCGGAGCCCGCCTCCGGAGCCGAGTTCGCCGGCCAGCAACCCGACCACTGCGAGCCGGGTCCATTGACCAAAGCGGAAAGGCTGGAACAGTTGCCGTTTGGTGTGTTCGATGGCAAGCGAAATCGTGTCGACGGCGGAAATCGGCAAGGCGCACCTCGCTGCGAATGACTCAGCAGCAAGGTACTGCGAATCGCGCCGCAGCGCAAATTAATTCGCGCACCGTTCGCGGAGCTGGAAAGCTCTTTGGCTACGACTCTACAGTGCTTACCTGAGACTTCGCGCTCTGGGAGCGCGTTCGCGGTAGCAAAACAACCGCGCCAGCCATAATTTCATCCAAGATCGCGCTTCGGGAGTAGCGCGCGCCGTGAAGTCTCGCTGTTCGTTCTGGTGGACGTGGTTGTGTGCGTCGGTGGCCCCGTTTGTGGGGCAGAGCTTGAGTGCGGTGGGGAAAATTATTGCGCAGGAGTTGGAACGTTCCTACGCCAACTCGATGGACGGCGTTACATCCTCACAAAGAAAACGTTGGAAATTTCCGGTGAGATGGCTGCGGCCTGGCAGGAGAAGTAAGTAAGGCTCGTAGCCCTTCCGGCGGCCAGAACGGCCCTTCAGACGCCGAGATTGGGCATGAACCAACCGCAGGGCAGGTAAGTTCATCTAAGTCTCAGTTTTCTGAGGAGTCGTGTCGCCATGAAGTCCTGGTATGGTTCTGGTTCGGTAGCGTTATGTGCCCTAAGTGCTCTCATTCTGGCCGGATGCCAAGGGCTAAAGACGGCAACACCCACAGCTCCCACTACGACCTATCAGCTGACGGTGACTGCGCCGGCATCGGGGGCTGGAACCATCACGAGCAGCCCGGCAGGAATTAGCTGTCCCGGCACCTGCTCGGCGAGCTTTGCGGCGAATACGCAAGTAACGCTGACCGAAACTGCGGGCGCGAACTACTTTTTTAGTGGCTGGAGCGGGAGTTGTACTGGCACCGGTGCATGCACCGTCACTTTAACGGCCGCCGCCACCGTGAGCGCCGCGTTCAATGCTGGGGACGGGTTAACCGTGGCCTTGGCGGGGACGGGCACGGGCACGGTTACGAGTTCTTCGGGCGGAATCAGTTGCACGCCCACTTGCTCGGCGAGCTTTGCTCCGAATACGCAGGTTACGCTGACCGCAAGTCCGACCGGAGGGAGCACTTTTACGGGGTGGAGCGGAGGTGGGTGCTCCGGGGCTGGAGCTTGCAGCGTCACGGTTGCATCCAGCGAAAGTGTTACCGCGACTTTCACTGCTGCTGTTGTTGTTACCAACGATACCCTGACGGTGACTTTGGCGGGCACAGGTCAGGGAACGGTCGCGAGCAGTCCCGCCGGAATTAGTTGCACGAGCGGCACCTGCACCGGCAGTTTTCCCGCAAACACCCAAATCATTCTTACTGAGACTCCTGGAGCCAATAGCAGCTTTACCAGTTGGTCGGGTTGCACGGGAACAACGACTTGCACTTTCACGCTGACCGCGGCGCAGACCGTGACCGCGACCTTCGGCCCCACGAACCCTTACGCGGCGTTGAGTCACATTATTCTGTTCGCTCAGGAAAATCGGTCGCTGGATCATTACTTCGGCGCGATGCTCTCCTACTGGTCGGCGAATGGATACGGTACTAATGGCCAGACCTTCAATGGCTTGGCGCAATTCAATCCGCCGGTCAATGGGGTAACGCCATTGCCTCCAACCGTTCCCGGTTGCGCTGCGGGGACGTGGAGCGGTAGCTGTTCTCCCGATGCGAGCGACCCGATCAGTTCATTCCACCTGCAGTCTGCCTGCATGGAAAACCAGAGTCCGTTCTGGAATGAGGCGCACAACCAATGGGACTACGCTGATCCGACGGGAAGCAACCCCGTTGATCTGAGCAACCCGCCGCTGGACGGGTTCGCTTTTACCGCCGCGTACGATGCCGGAAGCAACGGCTTCATGGATCTTGAGGGCGTGCGCGCCATGGGCTACTACGACGGCAACGATCTGAACTATTACTACTTCATGGCCTCTAACTTCGCGACTTCAGATAGCTGGTTCGCTCCAATCATGTCGCGTACCCAGCTCAATCGCATGTATATGCTGGCGGCGACGTCCCACGGGCTTGCCTATCCGATCGGTACCGGGTGCCCCCCCTCGCAGTGCGCAGGTTCCACCAACACTGGCAACCAACTTTCATCCATGACGATCTTCGAGGAGCTGCAGAACGCGGGCATTTCCTGGAAGATTTACGTGGACGCCGAGGACACGGTCAATAAGACCGGTCAGAGTTGTTCGGCCATGAGCGGCACCGAAGAATCGGCATGCCTGGTTGAGAACTCCTACATCAACGAGTTCGACTACGAAAATACGATTCTCAATAATCCCACGCTGCTGGCAAACATTCAGCCGCTCACGGTGTTTCAGTCAGATGCGGCTGCGGGTACCCTGCCGGCGTTTGCTCTGATCGAACCAGCGTCGGATGCAGGGCTCGACGAGCATCCCTCCGATTCCGACGAGTACCCAGAGAATGTCCAGTCCGGCCAGAGTTACGCATATGGGAGCGTGATCAATCCGCTGATGACGAGCAAAAGCTGGAGCACCTCCGCCCTGATCTTCACTTATGATGAGTGGGGCGGTTTATACGATCACGTGCCCCCGCAGCCGGCAACCGCTCCCGGGGATGGTCCCTACGATGCCGGCGATCCCAGCTATCCAACGGATCTTTTTTCCACCGACATTTGCGGGAAGGAAGCGGGTCAACTTGGAACTGGGATGTGCAGCTTCTCATGGACCGGCTATCGTATTCCACTGATCGTGATTTCGCCGTTTGCCAAACAAAACTATGTTTCTCACGATGTGATGGATACGACGGCGGTGCTGGCCATGGTCGAGGACCGTTTCGGCCTGGCTCCACTCACGAACCGCGATGCGTCCTACAACTCGGCGCAAACTGCGCATGCGACGATGGCTGAGTTCTTTGACTTCACCAATCCGCCGTGGATGACGCCGCCTGCTAACGTACCTACGCCAAATACAAACTTACAGTGCAGCCAGGTTCCGGTTCCGGGCACATACTCCCCCGGCGGAGGCTGGGGCGAGCCGGTGAATTTATCGGTTGCGGTGAGCAGCCCCGGCGGGACGATCACCAGCAGTCCTCCCGGCATCAGTTGCAACACCGACTACACCTGGGCTGGGACCGATGTCTGCGGTTACGTTTTCCCCGCGGGAACAGTCGTGACGCTGACGGAGACGCCGAACAACGATACGTTCAAAGATTGGTCAGGCGAGGGTAACACGGCCGGGCCTTGTAACCTGTCCACCTCGTCGACCTGCACGATCACGTTGAGTACGGGTACGGACGAGTATGTGCAGGCGAATTTTAATTAAGAGCGTAAGCGTATTGTGATTCTGGGCGGGCGAGGGACTGGTGCGTGGATCCTTCGCTGCGCTCAGGATGGCGACTGACATTTAACGCCGAATGACAACTCACCTAGGTCGCTAATGACGACTCACATGGGATAATGGCAATGTGAGCACTCTGCGCACTACGGCACTCTGCCTGCTAATTTGTTGCGCTTCCGCCTGCTTCGCCACCACCCGCCACTACTACATCGCCGCGGAAGATGTTCCGTGGAACTATGCGCCGAGCGGGATGAACCTGCTGCGTGCATTGCCGGTTCCGCGTCCCTGGAGCGCGAAGCTGGAATGGCAGAAGACGCGCTACATCGAATACACCGACGATACGTTCACCACGAAAAAGCCGCAGCCGGAGTGGCTGGGGATTCTGGGGCCGATTATTCGCGCCGAAGTTGGCGATGAAGTCGACGTCACGTTTATGAACCGCACCCGCCAGCCGCACAACATGCATCCGCACGGGCTGCGTTATGACAAGAACAGCGAAGGGTCTTTCTATATTCCGTTCGGCAAGGGGGACCGCGTGCCGCCGGGGCGTAAATTTACGTATCGCTGGTTTGCCACGGAAGCGAGTGGTCCGGGGCCGGGGCAATCGAGTTCGATTGTGTGGTGGTATCACGGCCATGTCGATCCCGGCGTTGAGATCAATGCAGGATTGCTGGGGCCGATTGTCGTTACCGCCAAGGGCAAAGCGAATCCGGATGGGTCTCCGAACGATGTGGACCGCGAATTTGTGACTTCGTTCATGGTCTTCGATGAGATGGCAGGCAAACCGGCAGGGCAGTTTTACGCGATCAACGGATTCATCTTCGGCAATCTTCCGGGATTGATGATGAAGAAAGGCGACAGGGTTCGTTGGTATTTGCTGGGGCTGGGCAATCAGATTGACTTACACACTCCGCACTGGCATGGGGAGAGTGTGACATTCGAAGGCAGAAATACCGACGTGATCGAACTTCTTCCCGGAAGCATGAAGACGGTGGACATGATCGCCGACAATCCTGGGACGTGGATGTTTCATTGCCATGTGGAGGATCATATGGAGAACGGGATGATGGCGGTTTTTACCATCGCCGCGCCGCCCCCGCGTTCCTGCCCGATGGAATTTCTCGGCGGAGATTTCTGGAAGGAGCCGGAAAAGTTCACGCTGACGGTGAAGAACACCGGCAGCAAAACGATCACAAGGTTGCAACTCATACCGGAAATGTTTTACACGCCGCAGGATTTGCGGCGTCCCTACATGGGCGAGTGGTCGTCAACCAAGCCGATTCCGCCGGGAGCGGAACAAACTCTGGAAAAGCCTGGAATTCGCGCTGAAGGCGCGCAGGCGGTGCTGGGCTGGGCCTTCTTCCCTGGTTCGATCAAGTACGAAGATGGAACGATCTGGCGTCCGCTGAGCGAGGGCGAGTGCTTTCATGTGATATGGCGCGACCCGCAGCATCCCGAGATGCCGGCCTTACCGCCGCGGCAGATCGAGATTAATCCCGATTGAGGGCTCTCGTCTGAGAGGTAAAAGGCCAACCTAAGGAACGGAATCTCTATTGAAAGATTGGAGGCGCGGGTCGGAATCGAACCGACGCATAAAGGTTTTGCAGACCTCTCCCTTACCACTTGGGTACCGCGCCCCTGTTCATTAAAGTAGCGTTACCGGCGAAAAAAGTCTACCCGACCTGGTCCGAGGCTGGGAAGAAAATCAGGGGCAGGTGAGCTGGGCCGAGCCGAAGGGCTGTAACTGAGCCTGCTGATTCACGCCCGGGGTGGGGCCGGCTTGTCCGGCGAGGACGGTGACGGTTCCCGAGAAGCCAGACTCGCACTCGGCCAATCCGGCGGTCACTTCCGCGAACGCAACTACATCGGCTGAGCACAGGCCGCTGGTCGAGCCGATGCACCAGGTGGTGGTGCTGGTGATATCGACGCTGGTGGGCATTTGGCGGTAGATGCCAGTGGCAGTGAACTGCGCCGGTGAAGTGGCGGCGGTCGGGCTCACGCTAACGGATTGAAGCGAGCGATTGCTGCCGCCGCAGGCCAGCAGAACGATTGCGATGGCGACGAGAACAATTGCCGGGAGGACAGGCAGAACACAGGCAGGCCGAGGTTTCACGAAACCTCCTGAGCAGGCCGGGGGAAATCTGGAGCGGGAGACGGGGGTCGAACCCGCGACATCGACCTTGGCAAGGTCGCGCTCTACCACTGAGCTACTCCCGCTCGACGAACTTGATTATAAATGAGGTATTCCGCCGGGGCAACGGTCACGCGCGGCGCCGGTCGTGAGGTGTCTAAAGTAAGGAGGCCGTCAGTGCGGCGACCATTGCGGATCCTCTTCCGGCTTCACAACATGGCCATCGCGCATGTGAATGATACGGTCTCCAAATTTGGCGGCTTCTGGGTTGTGGGTGATCATCAGCACGGTCTGGCCGAGTTCCTGGTTGGACTGGCGTAACATTTTCAGGACGATGGTCGAGTTCTCGGTGTCGAGATTGCCGGTAGGTTCGTCGGCCAAGACTACCGCGGGCTTGTTGACCAGAGCGCGGGCCAGGGCTACGCGCTGTTGCTCACCACCAGAAAGTTCCGAGGGACGGTGGTTGAGGCGTTTGCTGAGGCCTAACAAATCGCATATGCGCAGGAAGAATGTAGGATCGCGGTCGCCGTTGCCGGAAATTTCCTGAGCGATGGCGATGTTGGAGCGGGCATCGAGCGTGGGCAGCAGGTTGAACTTCTGGAAAACGAATCCGATTTTGCGCTTGCGCATGCGGGTGCGCTCCGCATCGGAGAGCGTGGCGAAGTCATCACCGTCCATTACAACTTTGCCGGAATCGGCGCGCGTCAGGCCGCCGAGCAGGTAAAACAGGGTGGACTTGCCGCTGCCCGAAGGGCCGACGATGGTGACAAATTCTCCTTTTTGCACGCTGAAGGAAACGCCACGGAGCGCGGGCACGTCGATCTTTCCCACGCGATAAGTTTTGTGTAAATCAATGGCTTCAATGAATGCGCCCATGCCAGCCTTGATCTTACACGACGAAGACCATGCATGAGGACGATACGACTAGGGGCAGAAGATGAACCGCCGAGCACGCGGAGGACGCCGAGATCTCTAACAATTAAACCCAGATTAAATCCCAAGAAGTTTCTCGGCGTCCTTTGCGTATTCGGCGGTGAAAGGTTTTTATGCCGCTCCGACTTGCCGCGGCAGCGGCGTGGAACGCTGCATTCGCTTGGGCCCACGCTTGCGCACCAGAAGCAGACGGATGCGTTCCAGGAGATCGGCGGGCGCATACATTCCTCTGGCCAGGAACACATCGGCCTGAGAATCGTGGTCATAGACGCGGACTTTGCTGGAAATCAGGATTGCCGGAACCTGGGGCGACAAAGTCTTGATGGCGGCGATCAACTGCGGACCATCCATTCCAGGCATCGCCATGTCGGTTACGACCAGGTCGATGCCTCCCTGCTTGAAGCGTTCCAGCGCCAGTTCACCGCGGGAATAACTGGCCACACGGTAGCCGCGGGTCTCTAGCATGATTTTGCGATGAGAAAGAGATTGTTCGTTGTCGTCAACACACAGGATCGTGCGCTTAGGTTTCATTCACCGCCTGTAACCGAGAGCCGCCGGTTGTGAGCCGCAGCCAATCGGAAATTTCTCTGTTCGCGAAGGATAGAAGCGAAGTGATGCTAACGGTAAACGATGAGCGCTGTAAAGTATCGTCGAAGCAAATGGGAAGGTTTGGCTATTGCTATTTTTACGACGTTGTGAAAGTTATGATTCTGCAACGCTTGCGCGTGACCGACTAGAGGAAAACTTCGCCGCGCATAATTTCAACCGAGTGCCCGCCGACGCGTACGTTAACTACGCGGTTATCGTGCTGCGAGGCACCGACGAAAATCCGGCTGGGACGTTTCATCTCGACCCCCTGTTCAATCAGCACGCGTTCATCCGGCTTGGCCACGCCGTGGGCAACCATCCACGCCGCGGAACAGCCGGCGGCCGAGCCGGTGGCAGGGTCTTCGCCGTTGTAGAAAAGCATGCGGGCATGAAGGCGGGCGCCGCGATCCACAGTTTCGCGGGTGACGAAATAAAAAAATTTGCCGCCAGTCTTTTCCAGATACCGGGCAGCGCGGTGCAGGTCGATCTGCAAAGCTTGAATCACGGCCAGCGATTTGAGCGGCGTCACGGTGAAAGGAACTCCGGTGGAGACAGTTTCTATGGGCAGAGCATCATCGAAATCCTGGGCGCTCAATCCGGTAGCGCGCGCCACAGCTTCGCGATCATGCTGCATTCCGAAGGTTGGATCGATCTGCGTCATCTCGCCGAACACAGGTTCTCCCGCATTGTCTTCAAAATGCACGGGAACTTTACCGACGTTCAATTCGAGTGTGATCTGTTGCGCTCCGCTTTGCCCACGCAAGGCGAAGGCGGTTCCCAGCGTAGGATGACCGGCGAAGGGCAGTTCCTCCTGCACCGTGAAAATGCGCACGCGCACGCCGTGCTGGCGTTCGGCGGGGGCATCGCGGGGCAGAATGAATGTGGTTTCGGAGAGGTTCATCTCCTTGGCGATCGACTGCATTTCGGCGTCCGTTAGTCCGCGGCCATCGGGAAATACCGCCAAAGAATTGCCTTCGAGAGGACGGGAAGAAAAAACGTCCCACTGTGCCATCGCCAGCCGCCGCGTTGTCTTAGTCATCAGAGTTTCCCGGGTAAAGAGTTGACCGCAGAGCGCAGCGCGCAAGAATTACAGATGCTGGCAGCCGCTTTACGATGCAGGAAAGCTTCCATAACGTCGGCATGGGCCATATCTCGCAGTTGACACAGCTTGCGCAGACTTCTATTCTGTCTGCATGTTTTCCCTTTCCAGCGCCGGCGCGCCATGCTGTTGCATGTGTCCGCTGTCGTGTGGGTAGGGAGCAAGCAGGATTTCTTCCAACCCACCCGATGAAGCGGGTGGGTTTCGTTTTTCATCCAATGTTTGTTTCACCGGAGTTTGAGAGGCTGGCCGGCAACTTTAAGGGCCCCGAACGAAAAGTACGTACGAGGAGAAGAATCATGAGTCCAGAGACTGCCACTGAAGCAATCCCAAGAATTCCCCGGATCAACGACACGGCGCCGAATTTTACCGCCGAAACCACGCAGGGCTCGATCGACTTTCACGAATGGATCGGCGACGGCTGGGCGATTTTGTTCTCCCACCCCAAAGATTTCACTCCCGTGTGCACTACCGAACTTGGCTATATGGCGCGGCTGCAGCCGGAATTCGCCAAGCGCAACACGAAAATTATTGGCCTGAGCGTCGATCCCGTGAGCAGTCACGGAAAGTGGGCGGCGGATATCGAGGAGACGCAGGGCGCCAAGGTGAATTATCCGATGATTGGCGACCCGCAGCTTAAAATCGCCAAGCTCTACGGCATGTTGCCGGCCGAGAGTGGAACTACTTCCGAGGGCCGGACTGCGGCCGACAATGCCACGGTGCGCACAGTATTCGTGGTCGGTCCGGACAAGAAGATTAAACTGCAGCTCAGCTACCCGATGAGCACAGGGCGGAATTTCGACGAAATCCTTCGCGTGATTGACTCGATGCAGCTTACGGCGAAACATAAAGTTGCCACGCCGGTGAACTGGAAGCAGGGCGACGAGGTCATCATCCTACCCTCGGTGTCGAACGAGGAAGCGCAGCAGAAATATCCCGGTGGCTGGAAATCGCCCAAGCCGTATCTGCGAATCGTGCCGCAGCCGTAGAATAACAAGCAACACTCGCGTTTGATTGGCGAGAATCCCTATAAGTTTTTTGCGGAAGCGCATGCGGTCCGGTGATCGTCCCGGTCTTCAAAACCGGCGGGCGGCGGGTCACCCCGTCACCGGTGGGTTCGACCCCCACTCGCTTCCGCCATTTTTCCAGGCAGGTTGGCATGCCGGAAAACCTCACCCACAACAACCTTGTCCCGGTTCCCCGGCTGCAAGATCTTGCATGAATCGTCGCTCTGGTTCTTGGTGTTGCGTAGGTTAAGGACGGCTGCCTCCCTCGATAGGATTGCCTCGAAGGCCGAGAGCATACGAATGGCTATCGTGTGGGCCCTACGTAACGCCCGGATAGCGCGATCTACGGCATCTCAGGCCGTCGTCGTAAGTCCTTTCCGCGGCGTTTAGTTTGCGAACATCCGCTCCTGGGACTGCGCCACAAGACTTTCGAATTGGGTGTGGTCGAGGCAAAGCGCATGCTGGCCGAAGCGTGCGTCCTTGCCTACCACGTGCCAGTAGGGCATCCAGTTGAACTGCCGGCCTCCGGCGCCTTCCAGCACGACGAGAAAAGGATAGAGCGTAACTTCTTCTTCCTCCGCGCCCAGCCAGGAATCCAGCTTGTCCGGAAGGAACGCGTTGATCACCTTGAAATCGCCATCGCCAAATCCCAGTTGGAAATCGAGAGACACATGCAGTTCAGGCACACCTCCACACGCTGGACACTTCTGGGGGTCGGCCTTGGAGAACCCGTACAGCGTGTCGAACAGCCTGAGGAAAGTAGAAACCTTCTTGTGACACTCGGGGCAGAAATAATATTGTGCGGCCACGCGTGGACCTCCTTTGCGAAAATCAGCCGGATCGGCGCTTCCAAGCGGCGAGAGCAGGCTCCATCCAGACCAAGGAGAGCAGCGAACAAGAGTTTTGTCGGTATGTTGGGTCACATACCCTTGTGACACAGGTCGTCGCTTCTCGGTCCGGCGCGCGTTAGCCTGAAGCCGTTGGACTTGGAGCGGAAGTGCGCGAGATCGTCGAACACCTGTGGCCAGAAATCGACTGGATTGAGAATCTGGAACTGCGAGAGCAAGTGACGCAAGTCTGGATCAACGCCCTTGAGCGCAGCTCTCTGCAGCCCGAAGATCTGGACCACATCCCTTTCACGCTTCTGGTTCCGAACTGCCCGATTACGTTCATGGAGCACAAGCGGTGCGTGGTCCACATCGCGCGCGCCAGCGCTACGGCCATGCGGGAGTTCATGGGGCGAGCCTTACCCATCGATTCGGACACGGTAATCGCAGGAGCGATTCTGGCCGACGTGGGTAAACTGCTGGAATATGAACTCGGACCCGATGGCAAGAGCCGGCAAAGCGAGCGCGGCGAGGCCTTGCGGCATCCGTTCACTGGAGTTGCACTGGCGCTCGAGTGTGGTATTCCCGACGCTGTCTGCCACATCATCGCCGCGCACGCCGCTGAGGGCGATCTGGTCCAGCGCTCGACCGAGGCTTTCATCGTGCATCATGCTGACTTTATGGCGTTCCTGCCCTTTAAGAATCCCAAGAACATTAAGGTGAAACCCTAAGGAGAAAATCCTTGTCCGCACCGAACTCAATTGCCGCACCGGAAGAAACGGTCACCGCTAAAATGTCCCGCTGGGCCGCGAGCCTGCGGTATGAGGATCTCTCGCAAGACGCTATCTACCAAGCCAAGCGTTTCCTGCTGGATTCCATGGGCTGCGCGCTCGGAGGCTACCAGCAGCACGACGTGAAGATCGCTCTGGAAGTTCTTGGCGAGATAGCAGGACAAGGCCCAGCAACGGTAATTGCCACGGGCGAGCGGGTCGATCCCGTTTCCGCGGCATTAGCCAACGCTCTGATGATCCGCTGCATGGATTACAACGACATTTATTGGAAGCAGGATCCCTCGCATCCATCAGATATTTTTCCTGCGGCGCTGGCGTGCTGCGAGCGGGCCGGCAGCGGCGGCAAGGAACTGATTGTCGGTCTGGTTCTGGGTCACGAGTTCGAGATGCGCTTTTGCGAAGCGGCGTTTCCGGGCATTCGCGAGCGAGGATGGCATCACGCTACGCTGACCGCGTTCGTTTCTCCCATGGTTGCCGGGCGCGCGCTGCATTTGTCATGGCAGCAGATTCAGCACGCCATCGGCATTTCCGCCAGCCGCCACTGCACCCTGGGGGCGGTCACCGCGGGCAAGCTGACCATGATGAAGAACACGGTCGATCCGATGGCCACGCAGAGCGGCGTATTTGCGGCATTGCTGGCGGAGAAAGGCTACTCCGGACCCGAGCACGTCGTGGACGGCAAAGAAGGATTGACTCACGTTTTCGGTCCGGAGTGGAAGTTGAATCTTCTGACGGATGGCCTCGGCGAGTCGTGGCGCATCACGCAGTGTGGGATGAAGGCGTTTCCCACTGAAGCGCTGACGCACACGCCGATCTCAGCCGTGCTCGATCTGGTCAAAGGCAACGATCTTCATCCCGAGCAAGTGGAGAAGATTCAGATTCGCTCACTGGCCCGGGCAGCCGACATTCTCTCCGACCCAAGCAAGTACGATCCGCGCACTCGCGAGACGGCCGACCACTCGCTGCCCCACGTGATTGCGGCGGCGCTGGTGGATCGCCAGGTTACGCCGGTGCAGTTCACCATGGAAAAAATCATGGATCCAGCGATCAGGGCGCAACTGAAGAAGGTGGAAGTGGTAGCGGATCCGGAGATCGAGAAAGTTTTCCCAGCATTGCAAAGAGTGATCGTAAATATTACAACGACCGATGGACGTAGGTTCAGCAAGCAGCTTGATTTTCCCAAAGGCGATCCGAGAAATCCGCTAACGGATCGGGAAGTGGAAGAAAAGTTCGGCGCGCTCGCCGAAGGTGTGCTTTCCTCGGGAGCGCAAAAAAAAGTGAAAGAGGCGATCTGGAATCTGGAAGACAGCGATTCGGTGCGGAAGCTGATGGCGCTGATGAAAGCTGACGCTCAGAAGAAAATGCCCATGAGAAGCAAAGCTAAATCGAGAGTGCAGGGCAAGAAGCGCCGGAAGGCTGTACTGGTTCCGTCCCATCGATGACGCGGTCAATCCGCTGATTTACAGGAGTTCAATATGGCCCAGACCATCGTTGAAAAAATCGCGCAAGCCCACATGGGGGAAGGACCGAAGCGGCCTTTGCGTGCGGGCGACTTCTTGTCCATTCGGCCGCATCACGTGATGACTCACGACAACACGTCGGCGGTGATGAGCAAGTTCAAAGCGATTGGCGCAAGAAAAATTTGTGATCCCAGGCAGCTTGTGTTCGCGCTCGATCATGACATTCAGAATAAGGATGATGCCACCCTGAAGAAATACCGCTCGATTGAAGCCTTCGCCAAAGAAAGTGGAGTCGACTTCTATCCTGCGGGCGCGGGCATCGGGCACCAGATCATGGTGGAACGCGGTTACGTTGTACCGGGATCGTTCGTCGTTGCCTCCGACTCGCACTCGAATATGTATGGGGCGCTCGGAGCCATTGGAACGCCCATCGTGCGCACCGACGCTGCCGCGGTGTGGGCCACGGGAGAATTCTGGTGGCAGATTCCGCGGTCGATCCAGGTTGTGCTCGAGGGCAAGCTGCGCAGAGGCGCGAGCGGCAAAGACGTGATCATCACTCTATGCGGGCTTTTCAACCACGACGAAGCGCTCAACGCCGCGGTTGAGTTCGCCGGCCCCGGGGTGGCCGCTTTGTCGATGGACGCACGGTTTTCCATTTCCAACATGAGTACCGAGTGGGGCCCGCTGGTGGGATGGTTCCCGGTGGATGGGATCACCATTGCGTATCTGCGCGGCGTGCACCGGCGCCTAAAGGAGAAGGGCGTTGAGCGCTTCACGCAACAAGACCTCGACAACTGGGCGGCAAATCCTCCGCGCCCGGACGCCGATGCTGGCTACGCGGCGTGCATCACTCTCGACCTGGGAGAGATAACGCCCCACGTCTCCGGGCCCGACACGGTGCAGGTGATGCAATCCCTCGCTGTCGTAGAAAAGAAAAAAGTGCCCATCCAGAAGGCCTACTTGCTTTCCTGTGCGAATTCGCGAGTGGAAGACCTGGAGGCTGCAGCCTGGGTCATGTGCGGCAAGAGAGTAGCACCCGGTGTGAAGTTCTATCTGGGAGCGGCAAGCCAATGGGTGCAGCAAGAGGCGGAGAGGCTCGGCATCTGGCAGACGCTGCTCGATGCCGGCGCGAACCCGCTGCCGCCGGGATGCGGACCGTGCATCGGCCTGGGCGTCGGACTGTTGGAAAAAGGGGAAGTCGGAATCTCAGCCACCAACCGCAATTTCAAGGGCCGCATGGGATCGCGCGATGCCCAATGTTATCTGGCCAGTCCGGAAGTCGTCGCCGCATCGGCAGTCGCAGGATATATCGCCGGACCCTATACCTTTGCAGATATCACTCCGGCACGTCGGCTCACGGAATTCCCGGCAAACGGACAGAGTTCGTCCGAAAAAGTAGAAATCCTTCCTGGCTTCCCGGAGCGTGTGAACGGCCGCTTGGTATTTCTTCCGCAGGATAATGTCAATACGGACGCCATCTACGGCAAGGACTACACCTACCGCGATGACATGACCCCGCAGATGATGGCTGGAGTGGTCATGGAGAACTACGATCCGGAGTTTGCCGCGCGCACTCGCGGCGGAGACGTGATCGTCAGCGGCTTCAACTTCGGCACAGGATCCAGCCGTGAGCAAGCGGTCACCTGCCTCAAGGCAAAAGGAATTCCACTGGTGATCGCGGCCAGTTTTTCGCAAACCTACCTGCGGAACGCTTACAACAACGGTTTTCTGTGCCTGGAGAACTCCGAGTTCGTTCACCGGCTGCGAGAGCAGTTCGCCACGAAGCTTGCGGCAAAGGAAAAAACGATTATCCCGAGCGAGGACGTGAATATTGATTTCACCTCCGGCACGATCACGTGGCTGGGCGAGAAATTTGTCTTTCCGCCACTGGGCAGCGTGCCGCAAGCGCTGGTGATTGCGGGAGGCGCCGAGAATCTGATCGCGAAGAGGTTGGGACTGACATAGAAAGGGAACGAGTCATGGCGAAATACACGGTAGTCACAATGCCCGGAGACGGAATTGGCAACCAGGTTCTGCCGGAAGCTCTGCGGCTTCTGAAAGCGGTCGGCTTTGATGCCGAATACATTCACGCCGAGATCGGCTGGGAATGCTGGCGTAGAGAGGGCAACGCGCTCCCCGAGCGCACGGTTGAACTGCTGGCGAAGCACAAGCTCGGATTGTTCGGCGCCATCACTTCCAAGCCCAAGAAGGAAGCAGAAGCCGAGCTTAAACCCGAACTCAAGGGCAAGGGTTATTCCTATTTCAGCCCGATCGTGACCATGCGGCAGCGCTTCCATCTCGACACCTGCATCCGGCCTTGCATTTCGTTTCCGGGCAATCCGCTGAACTTCATTCGTAAGAAGACCAGTGGCGGATTTGAGGAGCCGCTGGTGAACGTGGTGGTCTTCCGGCAAAACACAGAGGGGCTTTATGCAGGAGTCGAGTGGACCAATCCACCCGAGCCGGTGCGTGCCGCTCTGGCCACGCATGCGAAGTTCAAACCGTTTGCCAAGACTCCAGGGCCGGACTTGGCAATCTCGGTGCGCATCATCACTCGCACGGCGGCGCGAAAGATTTGCCAGGCTGCATTCGACTGGGCCAAAAAGTACGGCTACAAGTCGGTGACAATCTGTGAAAAACCGAATGTGCTGCGCGAAACTTCCGGAATGATGGAAGAGGAAGCCAAGTCCGTGGCAAAGGCCTATCCAGGGATTGCGCTGCGGTCGACCAACATCGATGCGCAGACCATGTGGCTGACGAAGAATCCTGAAGACTACGGCGTAGTCGTCGCGTCGAACCTGTTTGGCGATGTCATCTCCGATGCCTTTGCCGGATTAATCGGAGGCCTGGGCTTCGCCGCGTCGGGCAACATCGGTGACGAAGTTGCGGTGTTTGAGCCCACGCATGGGTCTGCGCCGAAGTATGCGGAGCTGCATCCGCCGATCGTCAATCCCATTGCCATGTTCCTCTCGGCGGTCATGTTGCTCGAGCATGTGGGCGAGGTTGCAAAGGCCGGTCGCATCCGTGATGCCATTGCCGCGGTGGTGAAGGAAGGTAAAGTGCGCACATATGACATGATGCGTATCGCGGGTGGGGCGAAAGCAATCAGCCAGGGCGCCGCCAGCACGTTTGAGATGACGGACGCGGTTCTGGCCAAAATTGAACAACACCTGAGCACACATGCCGAACCTGAGTGCGTAGCGGCCGGCAATGGCAATCGGTTGAAGGGACGTTCATGACTGTCGGGATGGAAAGGATTGCAGGGCATGAGGGCGAAGCGGGGCACTTCGGCCCGGAGATTCGCTCGGATGTACAAGTGCGGATTGAGCCACGCCGGAGTGGTGGCATCGTCATCGAACTCGAATCGCGAGTCAAACCTTACTACGGAGACTCAATCCGCCGGCAGGCCGAGGAAGTGCTCGAAGCCCTCGACGTGCAACATGCGCTGGTTGCCATCCACGATGAGGGGGCGCTCCCGTTCGTGATCGCGGCCCGCATTGAAGCCGCGTGCAGGCGAGCGGGACTGGGTGAGGGCACGCGCGTGCTTCCGGACAGACTTTCTCTGCCTCATCCTTCTCCGCGCGACCGCATGCGGCGTTCGCGGTTGTACGTGCCCGGCAGCGAGCCGAAATATTTCATCAACGCCGCGCTGCACGGAGCGGACGCCGTCATACTCGATCTCGAAGATTCCGTCCATCCCAGCGAGAAAGATGCGGCGCGATTGCTGGTTCGCAACGCGCTGCGCGGCGTCGACTTTCTGCCGTGCGAGCGTATGGTGCGCATCAACCAGCTTCCGCTGGGATTGGAAGATCTTGAGGAGATCGTGCCGGAATCTCCCGACCTGATCCTCATTCCCAAGGTCGAGTCTCCGGGACAAGTGATAGACGTTAGTCAGAAAATCGCGGAGATCAAGGCAAATTACGGCATCACTCGCCCCATCTGGCTGATGCCCATCCTGGAATCGGCCCTCGGAATCGAGAAGGCCTACGAGATTGCGACTGCGAGCCCGGAGATCGCGGCATTGACGATTGGATTGGAAGACTACACTGCAGATCTCGGCGTGGCGAAGACCTCGACTGGCGCCGAGTCGCTCTTCGCGCGGCAACGTATGGTCAATGCCGCCCACGCCGCCGGAGTGCAGGCCATCGATTCGGTGTTTGGCGACGTCGGTGATCTGGACGCCTTGCACGCGTGGGCCTTGAATTCTCGCGCGATGGGCTTTGAAGGCATGGGATGCGTGCATCCGCTGCAGATTGCAGTGATTCATCAGGCCTTCGCACCGACGGCAGCGGAGATCGAGAAGGCGCAAAAAATTGTCGCCGCATACTATGAGGCTCAGCACAAAGGCCTGGGTGTGGTCAGCCTCGGATCGAAGATGATCGACGTGCCGGTCGTGCAGCGAGCCCTCAAGCTAATGGCGCGGGCCCAGGCGATGGGACTGGTTGCCTGAATGTTCCGAGCTACGCTAGGTGAAAGGTCCTCATGCCCATTCTCGAAAAAACGGAGCTAGCGCTGAACGCCGCCGGGCGCATGGTCCCGGAGATTGCGAACGGTCGTCCCCAGGTCCCTTACCTGGGTGTTGGCAAGCACCAGCCTCGTGGATGTAAAGCCGCACCGCCCATTCGTTCCGCGGCCGACTACCCTGAGAGTGGCGACAAGCGCGTTGCGGATCTCGAAACCGCACTCCGCAAATGTGGTCTGCGGGATGGCATGGTCATCTCTTCTCACCATCATCTGCGTGACGGCGACCGCGTCGCTCTGATGGCGCTGGAGGCGGCGGCAAGAGTAGGCGTGAAAGATATTACATGGTTTCCCAGCGCATCGTTCCCTGCGCAGCAGGGCGCCATCGAACTGATGGCCTCAGGCGTGATCCACCACATCGAAGGCAGTATGAACGGACCGCTGGGCGATTACTGCACGCAGGGGAAAATGCGCGGCATGGGAGTTCTGCGCTCGCACGGCGGACGCTGGCAGGCCATTCAGGACGGCGAAGTCCACATCGATATTGCAGTAATCGCTGCGCCCACCGCGGATTCCTTCGGCAATTGTGATGGCTCACATGGCCAGTCCGCTTGCGGTTCTCTCGGGTTTGCGTTGGCCGATTCCATCTACGCCGATCATGTCATCGCAGTCACTGACAACCTGGTTCCATTCCCTTGCATTCCCTGGCAGATTCAAGGCAACAACGTCGACCACGTCGTGACCGTCGACTCTATCGGCGATCCCGCCAAAATTGTCTCGGGCACTACGCAAATCACGCGCTCGCCCGACCGCCTGCGCATCGCCGAATTGGTGGCGCTTTTTCTGCGCGACGCCGGCATCATGCGCAACGGCTTCTCCTTTCAGGCGGGCGCTGGGGGGATTGCGCTGGCCTTTGTCAGCTACCTCAAGCGGATGATGAAGGAAGCGGGCGTGAAAGCGCGATTCGTGCGCGGTGGCTCGACGAAGTATCTCGTCGAACTGCTGGACGAGGGCCTCACCGACTACATCCTCGACGGGCAGACGTTCGACCTCAGCGGCGTACAGTCGATGGCCAGCAACCCGCGCCACGTCGCGACTTCTCCGTTTACTTCTTACAACTACCACGGCAAAGGAAACTTCGCGTCCCTGGTGGATGCCGTCGTGCTCGGCGCGACCGAGGTCGATGCGGACTTCAACGCCAACGTTGTCACCCACTCCGACGGACGCCTGCTGCACGGCATCGGCGGCTGGCAGAACTGCCTCGGCGCAGGGTGCACCATTCTGGCCGTGCCTTCGTTCCGCGACCGCATTCCCGTCATCGTCGATCAGGTAACCACGCTGTGCGGGCCCGGAGAATTGATCGATGTGGTCGTGACCGAGCGCGGCATCGCCATCAACCCGCGCCGCCAGGATCTGATGGATGCAGTCAAGGGCTCGAAGCTTCCCATCCGCCCGCTGCAAGACATCAAGGCGGAAGTGGAGCGCATCTGCGGAGGCACGCCGCAACGTCCCAAGCACGGTGACCGCACCGTCGCCATCGTCAAATGGGTCGACGGCACCGTGCTCGACAGCGTCTGGCAGGTTGGCTGAAGCGCAGCCCGGGATTTCCGGATGCACTGCTGGTTGAACCTTCGAACCGGAAGACCGTGAGCGCCACAACCTAGGCGGCAGCCTCGACGACTCTCGCTTTTGTGATCGGGATGATCCTGGGTTCCACGAGCCTTACCAGATCCACCCAATCCATGCGCAAAAGGTCGCGATGCGTTCCCGCATTGAATGTGATTTCCTTAAGCGCGGACAAACTCTCGTCCGCATAGACGGCCATCCCGTAGAGGTTTCCGAACGGCGGCATGGCACCGGGTTCGCAATCGGCGAACTTATCCTGAAATTCCTGTTCTGAGGCAAGTTCCGCCGTCTTCGCGCCCAAGGCACGCTTCAACAGCGAGAGATCGACATGGCGGGACGCAGGCACGACGGCCATCGCCAGCTCCCCGTCAAGCTTTACAATCACTGTCTTGGCTAACTCTTTTCCTGAGATGTGCGTAAGCGCGGCGATGCCCTGTGCCGTATACGCGACTGAGTGAGAGAAGACTAAATACTTGATTTGGTGACTATCAAGAAACATCCGCAACTTGTTAAGCGGCATGGCAACCTCCCTCTGTGCAAGGTACGAGGACGAACTTTTCCTACTTCACATATCCTATCCGCAGTGTGTCTCGATTCTCAGTGATCATAGTCACGGCTATTGATTGTCACGGCTGTTGATCTTGATTGTGCCGATTTGCGTTAGGCCTGTCCTGGCTTACAAGACGCCAATTCCGCTCCTGACAGGGCTCAGAACGAATTCTCGCTCGATACTGATTCACTCCCTGACGAGGTTGCTACCGGTGGGTCTTTGCGTTCTGTGAATGCCGCCAGCGCATCGTGCAGGCGGTCGAAAAACCGCGCCGGACCGATGATCTCCGTCAAGAGGTGCCGGTCTAAGTCCGCCTTCAGAGAGACCGAGACGCGTGCGAGCGCCAAAACGACGCTGCAGTGAACCAGTTCCTTCTGAAGCTGTCGCACCATCCGGGCCGCCGTGTAATCCACATTCGTGATCGCTTCGGTATCGATAACCAGCCAGCGCGTGGGCGAAGGAGCTGGCCCAACCAAGCCGCGAATCTGCTCCGCAAACAGGCTGGCATTGGCATAGAAGAGCGCCGCTCCGAAGCGATAGATCACCAAACCCGGCTTCGTTGCCGCCCCGGGAACGGCCGGCACCAGCTGCCAGGGATCACGTTCGCTTACCACGAAGACTCCGGTGTGAGGGCGATAGCTGTGCCGCACAACCCGGAGCAGCGACAGCACCATGGCCAGCAGGATGCCCTGCTCCACGCCCACCAGAACCACAACGGCCGCAGTAAACACGGCCAGAGCGTATTCTCCAGGACTCTCGCGCCGAATCTCAAGCAAGCCGCGCACGTCGATTAGACGGACAGCAATGAAAAATACGATGGCGCCCAGAACGCAACGTGGCAGGTATTGCAGCGGCTTGGTCAGAACGAGCAGGACGATTGCAACCGCCATTGCGGTGGCCACCTGGGCAAGCTGGCTATGACCGCCGGAGCTTTCGACCATCGCGGTTTGAGTAGGGCTTCCGTCCACCACAAATGTCCCGCTCAACGCCGCCGCCGCGTTGGCCGCCGACAGACCAACCAGGTCTGCGCTTTGATCCAAGTGCTGACGATGGCGTCCCGCGTAGAAACGTGCGGTAGCCGCGCTCTGGGCAACGATCATCACAAAGCAGGAGCCGGACACGCCGAGCAGCGGCACGGCGTCCTTCCAGTGCACATTCTGCAAACCTAAATGCGGAAGCCCGCCAACTACCGGCCCGACGATGGCGATGCCGCGCCCAGCGAAATCCCAGGCTGCGCTCGCGGCTATTGCGCCGGCGACCGCGATCAGTGGGCCCGGCACCTTGGGAGGAAACCGGCTGAAGACAAAGACGCCAGTCACAACTATTACCGAGATAGCCACGGTCGGCAGCTGAACCTGGCGCAGGCTGCGGAACACTTCGAAGAGCTGACCAAGTGTCCTGTTGGAGTGCACTTCCAGGCCGACCATCTCGCCCAGCACAGCGATGCCAACCTGAAGTCCCACTCCAGTGAGAAACCCTACTAGCACGGTCTGCGATAAGAAGTCGGCTAGGAAGCCGAGCTTGAGTACTCGCGCCAGCAACAAAAATCCGGCGGTGAGCAGAGCCACCGTCGTTGCCAGCGCCACATATCTCGCGCTGGCGACGGGCGCCATACCCTCCAGCTTCCCGGCAAGAATGGCAGCGGTCGCCGAATCGGCTCCGACCACCAGGTAACGCGAGGAACCGAATATCGCAAATGCCAGCAGCGGAAGCAACAGCGTGTAAAACCCCGTGACCACTGGCATGCCGGCAATCTTGGTATAGCCCAGCGCCTGCGGAATGTTCATCGCCGCCAGTTGGAATCCGGCCAAGGCATCGCGGATTGCTCCCGCGCGAGTAACCGGCCTTATGCCTTGAAACAGAGGCAGCCAGCCACCGCTCCGCGCTTGCGGTGCGCCTTGGCCGGATTGCGGGCGATCTTGTTCGGCCGGTGGCGTGGCTTGTGTGTTCATGGTCAACCGCGAAATCGTCCTTTCCGTTCCGCACTGGAAAGATTCACGCACTACCTGTCACGTAGGTCACGGTGCTCGCCCGATCCAGCACGTCGTAAGTATAGGTATCAGAAATCCCCTTCGTTTTGGAGGATTTCAGCGCCAGCAGATCGCCGCCGGAATCATAGGCAGAAGCAGTGAACCGAATGGGTGAAGGCCGGGGGGAGAAAAATTCGTCATTACCGATAAAGCTAAGAGAAGAATGGTAGGCACGACTGGACTCGAACCAGCGACCTCTACCGTGTCAAGGTAGCGCTCTAACCAACTGAGCTACGCGCCTACAGCAACGTACAGATTATCATGGGAACATTTGGCAACGGAAGCCGGTAAAACCGCGCGGGTAGTGGTGCCGTTTGCCAAACGGCACCACTACCAAACCGGAGCGACGATAAATCCTATCTCGCAGCCGCAAATGGTACTCTACTTTTCCGGTTCAACTCCATGCCCCGTCGCCCTCAACTGCTCCGCGTCGCCATTGACACTGGCGGCACCTTCACCGATTGTGTTTGGACAGATACCACCGGCCGCCTGCACGTCCTGAAAGTCTTCTCCACGCCCGCCGATCCCTCCCAAGCCATCGTCGAAGCCCTCAGCAAAATCAATGGCCAAGGCGAACTCGTTCTGCTGCACGGCACCACCGTCGGCACCAATACGCTGCTCGAACGTAAAGGCGCACGCACGGCCCTGATCACCACCGCCGGCTTCGAAGACGCCCTCGAGATCGGCCGCCAGGCGCGCCCTAAGCTTTACGATTTCTTCTTCGACCGCGTCGAACCGTTAGTCCCGAGAGATCTCCGTTTCGGCATCGACGAACGCACCACCAGCGGCGGCGAAATCCTGACCGCGCCTCTGCCTGCGGATTTGAGATTGCTTGCATCCCGCGTTGCGGCGCAGCACCCGGAATCCCTCGCCATCTCGCTGCTGTTCTCATTCGCGAATCCGAGGAACGAATTAGCGATCGCACAGGCCCTCAAACCTCTCGGCGTTCCGCTCTCCATCTCTCACCAGATTCTCCCCGAGTTCCGTGAATACGAGCGCACCTTGACTGTAGTAATCAACTCTTACCTTCAGCCGGTGATGCAGCGTTACCTGGAAAATCTGGAAACCCGCTACCACAGAGACGTTGCTGGCAATGTCTCCGCTGGCGCCCATCCAAGAATTTTCGTCATGCAATCGAGTGGTGGCATCACCGCCCTGTCCGCTGCCGCGCGCGAACCGGTTCGCACCGTTCTCTCCGGCCCCGCGGGCGGTGTAGTTGGTGCCGCTGCTCGCGCCCGCGCCAGCGGGTTCCCGCGCATCATCGCTTTCGACATGGGAGGCACTTCCACCGATGTTTCTCTCGTGGAAGGCGCCATCACCACCGCCAGCCACGCCGAAGTTGCCGGATTTTCCGTTGGCGTCCCGATGCTTGACATCCACACCGTGGGCGCGGGGGGAGGTTCGCTCGCCCGCTTCGACGCCGCCGGAGTTCTGCGTGTCGGTCCGGAATCGGCCGGCGCCGATCCCGGCCCCATCTGCTACGGCCGCGGCACCCAGCCCACAGTCACGGACGCCAATCTTATTCTCGGCCGCTTGCAGGCTACGCACTTTCTCGGAGGCGACTTTACTCTCGATCTCGACCGTACCCGCCGCATCACCCGCGAATGGCTGAAGCAGCAGGGAAGCGCGCTTACCCTTGAAAAATTTGCCGCCGGCGTGGTGCGCGTCGTGAACGCCACCATGGAAAAAGCCATCCGGGTAGTTTCCATCGAGCGTGGCCGCGATCCACGCGACTTTGCCCTCGTCGCCTTCGGGGGCGCTGGAGGCCTGCACGCCTGTGCCCTCGCCGAAGCCCTGAGCATCCCGCACGTCATCGTGCCCGCTCTGCCCGGAGCACTCTCGGCTCTTGGCATTCTGGTGAGCGACGTCGTCAAGGATTATTCACGCACCGTCCTATGGCGCGCTTCCAACAAACTTCCGCACGCGCGTCTGGCTCAAGAATTCGGCGCGTTGCAAAAACGAGCGGCGAAAGATTTTCACGAAGAAGCCTGGCTGGGAAAAGTGCAGTATCGGCGCAGCGTGGACATTCGCTACCGCGGCCAGGGATACGAACTCAACCTGCCGTTCACAAAAAATCTGCTGACAGATTTCCAGAAGGAGCACCAGCGCCGCTACGGCTACGCCCACGCCACGCGCGAGGTAGAGTTAGTAACTCTCCGCCTCCGCGCAATTGTAAAATCATCGTCGCTGCGAGCCACGAAAACTGATGTAAGGGAAATGAACCATGTAGGGAAGGGCGCCCTCGGCCATCTAGGCCGAGCAAAGCTAGGCTTGCCCTCCACTCCCAAAGCCCCAGTCCTGTTCGACGGCAAGAAACTCACGACCGCAATCTACTCCAGAGATACATTGAAGCCCGGCAAAAAATATTCCGGCCCCGCCATCATCACGGAATACAGCGCCACCACCGTCATACCTCCGGGCAAACGCTTCCACGTAGACGCTGCCGCCAACCTGATTGTTACAATCCGATGAAAACCCGCACCCACACCGGCAAACTCGCCACTCGGTGCTAGGTACTCGCAACTCCCTTGGTTACAATAAATCCGTGAAACCCAGCATCTTCGTCGTCGAAGACGATCCCGATATTTCCCGCCTCGTTCGCCATCACCTGGAGAACGAAGGTTTTGCCGTGCGCGTGTATCCCAACGGCTCGACCGTAATCGCCGACGCCGAGCGCCAGAGGCCCGCGCTCTTCCTGCTCGACATCATGGTCCCCGGCAAGGACGGTCTCGATCTGTGCCGCACCGTCCGGCAAACTCAGGGGCTGGCGGCCGTACCGGTAATTTTCCTGACGGCAAAAAGCAGCGAAGCCGACCGCGTTCTCGGACTCGAGATCGGAGCCGACGACTACATCGCCAAGCCTTTCAGCCCGCGCGAACTCGTCGCCCGGGTCAAGGCCGTGCTGCGCCGCTTTGAGCGTCCGCTTCCGCCCAGCCCGCTCAAGGTTGGCGAAATCCAGATCGATCCTTCCGCCATGGTCTTAACCGTTCGCGGCCAAGCGGTCCCTACCACCGCGACCGAGTTTCGCCTGCTCGATTACTTCGCGCGCCATCTCGGCCGCGTTTTCTCCCGCGATCATCTTCTGGATGCGGTTTGGCGCGACACTTCGTATGTGACCCCACGCTCGGTCGACGTTTATGTTCGCCGCATCCGTGAAAAAATCGAGCCGGACCCGGAGAACCCGCGCTATCTTAAGACTGTCCGCGGCGCAGGCTACCGCTTCGAGGCTCCAAAGTGAGAGTCTCTAAAGTAGGTAAGAAGTGAGAAACCGGATATTCTTCAAGCTGTTGGCGGCCTTCCTGGTAGTCATCGTGGCCGCCGCGGTGACCTTTGACGTCATGCTGGGCAGCGCGTGGGAAGCTTCGCTGCGCAACGAAATCGAGCGCAACCTCACCCAGAAGACGCAACTCCTCGCTCACCGCGTCGAAACCGACCGCGGCCACTCCCTCGCCGACATTGCCTCGCAGGAAGGCCAATCCGCCGGTGCTCGCGTCACCATCATTGACCCCACGGGTAAAGTCCTGGCCGATTCCGAGTCAAATCCCGCCAGCATGGAAAACCATTCTGCGCGTCCGGAATTCGTCGCCGCGCTCGACGGCAAAATCGGCAGCAATGAACGCCGCAGCGCTGCCCTGGGTATTCCGTTCCTTTATGTTGCCGTGCCCGTCTCCGGCGGAGCCGTCCGCCTCGCCTATCCGCTCTCCGATGTCGAGGCCGTTTCCGCGCAGGTCCGCCGCAGGCTCGAACTCGCCTCCGCTATAACATTTCTCTTCGCGCTGATTGTGGCCGCGGCCGCTTCCCAATGGAGCGCTCGCCGCCTCGAACGCATCGTCGATGTGGCCGCCCGCATCGCCCAGGGCGATCTCCAGGCTCGCATCCAGGAACCTTCGCAGGACGAAATCGGGCGCGTTGCCGGCGCCATCGATAAGACCGCCCGCCGCGTCGAAGAAAGTTTCGCCGCCGTCCAATCCAGCCAGCGCCAGCTCGAAACCCTGCTCAACAGCATGCAGGACGCGGTCATCGCCGTCAGTGCCGATGGCCTGGTGCAGTGGGCCAATCAGCCCATGAACCGGCTGGTCCCGCAGGGTACTCGCCTGCAACAGCCCGTTGTCGAAACCATTCGCGATCCCGATTTTCTCGCCACCGTCAAGGAAGCTACTTCCACCCGCGAAGTCAAAACCGCCCGCGCTACTTCCATCGTTCCCGGCCGCGCCTTCGACGTAACCGCGGCGCCCCTGCCCAACGGAGGCGCCGTTGCCGTGCTTCGCGACCTCACCGAAACTGAGCGGGTGGAGAAAACCCGTCGCGATTTTATCGC
The DNA here is from genome assembly GCA_963818865.1 of uncultured Acidobacteriaceae bacterium. Lineage (GTDB taxonomy): Bacteria > Acidobacteriota > Terriglobia > Terriglobales > Acidobacteriaceae > Sulfotelmatobacter. Next base: position 637,074 of record CAWFTQ010000003.1, on the reverse strand, counting down.
CAACGTATCCCACGAACTTCGCACCCCTCTCACTTCGATTCAGGGCTACGCGGAAACTTTGCTGGACAGCACTCCCGAAAACGGCGCGCCCACGCGCGAGTTTCTGGAAATCATCCGCAAGAACTCCTCCCGCATGTCCCGCCTCACCGAAGACTTGCTCACCCTGGCCCGCGTCGAATCCGGCGAAACTCGCTTTGATGTCGAGCCTGTTCCTCCCGCCGAACTTCTCCACGACGCCGAAGAAAGTTTCCGCGAGATCGCCCGCAATCACGGTATCGATCTTCGCATAGCGGACTTGCCCGTTCCAGAAAGCCTCCCTACGGTTCTCGCCGATCGTGAAGCGATCCATCAAGTCTTCTCCAACCTGATCGACAACGCGCTGAAATACGGCGCTTCCGGCGGCCGCATCGTCCTCGGCGCACGCCCGGTTCCGCACGCTGTAGAATTCTGCGTCCAGGATTTCGGCGCCGGCATTGCCTCCGAGCACCTGCCGCGCCTGTTCGAACGCTTCTATCGCGTTGATAAAGCCCGCTCCCGCGAATCCGGCGGCACCGGCCTCGGCCTCGCCATCGCCAAACACATCATGCTGGCCCACGGCGGCTCCATCCGCGCCGAAAGTGAACTGGCCCACGGCGCCACTTTTCTATTTACCCTCCCCGCCGCTTAGCCTGCCTTTTGGCTATGTCGGCTCTCCACGAAAATAACGGATTCATGGACGGGAACTATTTAAACGGGATCGGTGTCGATTTATCAGAGACACCCCGGAGGAGATCTATGGCTTCCTTGCGATCTATTGCCCATATCGCTCTGATCTTTTGCTTCGCTGCAACTTTGAGTTCCGCGCAAGGTCAAGCCGCCTCGAACGGCAAGCCCGAAGATCAAGTGGCACAACTGGAACGCGATTGGCTCGCAGCGGACGGCAAAGGCGATACTGCTTCGTTACGCCGGATCATTGCCGATGATTTCATCGGCAGCAGCTTCAATGGCGGTTTGCTAAGCAAAGAAGACATCATCCCGGAACGCACGGGGCCCGGCGGGTTTGCGGGTGCCACGCCGGGTGAAACAAATGTGAGAGTCTTTGGCGACACCAGCGTCCTGATGGGAGTCATCAACACTGCCGGCCCGGAGTCGAGGCAAATTCGAATAACGCTGGTTTGCCAGAAAAGACCACAGGGGTGGCAGATAATCGCGGCTCAGATGACGCATGCGCAGTAACCGTGCGCACCAACGCCGGGGCAAATCTCTACGCTCCCGGATGAATCATCACCGCCGCCACCGCCGCCGAAGCCGGAATCGCCACCACCCTGTTCCACACGATGCGCGGCGTCGCACCCACGCTCAGAATCGCTCGTTCGTGTGTAGTTCACGCATGCCAGGAACAAGAAAAATCACCAAAAATTCACAGCCCCTTAACCCACCCCCCGCAAAGAAAAACTATGCTTAGGCGTTGACCATTTAGTTATGCTTGGAGCAAAATCAGACTCAATCGCTTTGCGCACTCCCCCGTCTGCGCCACAGGGAGAACTCATGAGTACCGCACGTGTTGAAAGCCTTTCCCCCGAACCGGCCCATCACCACATCGTCCGGCGCACCATTGAAGCCTGTCATCTCGCCCAGGAAGCCGCCGGCGCTGCCGCCGAAGGTATCGCCACCGGTTCCGCTCCTTTGTTGAATTCCTTGCGCCAGCGCGAGCGCGAACTGGATACGATCGACATGGAAATCGACAGCGCGGTCACTACCGTCATCACTGAAGTCGATCCCGCCCAAGCCCGCGAACTGCTCGCCTGTATGAAGTTCATGATTAGCCTGGAGCGCATCGGCGACCTCCTGCTCAGCTTCGCCAACAGCGCTCAGGCCGCCGCCGGACGCATCGATTCCGACGATACCCGCGACCTTACCCACATGGCCACAATTCTCGAAAAAATGCTTACCGACGTCGGCGAAGCTTTCTCCGCCCGCGACGTTGGCAAAGCCGTCGACGTTCTCCGAGCCGACTCCGAGGTCGATCGCCTCCGCAACCTCATTTTTCTCCGCCATATCGAGAATCCCGAGAACATCGCCCGCCAAGCCAGCTTGCAGATCATCTTCATGACCCAGTCCCTCGAGCGCGCCGGAGATCACGCCAAAAATCTCGCCGAAGAAGTCTGCCACTTCGTCAGCGGCCACACCATCCGCCACGTCCTCAAAACCTACGACAAACCCGTCGAACAAATGTTCATCGACTACCTCCGCCGCCGCGAAGGTCACTAGCTCGTTGTAGCGCCGGCGTCCCGCCGGCTCTCTCGGTACTCTTGCTCTCCACAACTCGGGAAAAACCAGTGTCCGTTTTCAAGCACTCCGTCCGGCGCACAATTCTCAAATCTGGATAAATTCGTTTACCATCGCTCTGCAGAAAGTTAACCGCACCCCCATGGAGATCTACCTAGTCGACGGAACTTACGAACTCTTCCGCCACTTCTATGCCTTGCCCTCAGCCAAAGATGTGAACGGCCAGGAAATCGCCGCCGTTCGCGGTGTCCTGGCTTCCGTATTATCCATGATCGAGCGCGGCACAACTCACGTTGGTGTCGCCACCGATCACGTCGTCGAGTCCTTCCGCAACGATCTGTATCCCGGTTATAAAACCAGCGAAGGCGTGCCTCCGGAACTGCTCTCGCAGTTCCCGATTCTTGAGGAGGCGCTCGAAGCAATGGGAGTGCGGGTCTGGCCGATGATTTACTACGAGGCAGATGATGCTCTCGCCTCCGCTGCCAGCAAGGCTGCGAAAGATGATCTCGTAAATCAGGTCTTCATCTGTACGCCAGATAAAGATCTCAGCCAGTGCGTGGTCGGCACTCGAGTCGTCCAGCTTGATCGCAGACAGAATATCTTGCGCGATGAAGCCGGCGTCGTAGCCAAGTTCGGCGTGCATCCCCAATCAATTCCCGACTACCTCGCCGCGGTCGGCGACAGCGCCGATGGTTTTCCAGGTTTGCCCGGATGGGGCGCAAAAGCTGCGGCTCTTACCTTGTCTCAGTACCCCCACCTGGAAAATATTCCCAAAGATTGGAGAGAATGGCATCCCTCAATCCGCAAGGCCCGCGCGTTGTCGGAATCACTATTCAGCGCGTGGAACGATGCGCTTTTATTTCGCACTCTAGCGACACTCCGCCTGGATGTCCTCGTCTTCGAAACTGTCGAAGACCTTCGTTGGAATGGACCGCGCCCGAGGTTTGAGGAATACTGCCGGCGAATGAAGTCTTCCGACTTGCTCCGTCGCGCCGCTTCGGCAAGACCGAAAACATAATTCCTCCGCCTCTAGCCATGAGCAATTCGAGTGGGCCCTTACGCATCCGCCTACCCAGGATTGGACCGCCTACGCTTTCTCCAAATACTTTCTGACGACCCCGGCGCATGCCTCCACAAATTCTTTTTCCGGTTCAGTGAAGGTGGTGAAAAAATAACTCTCGACATCCAGCTCACCTGCCAGCTTATTCCTTACGAAGATGGGGACAACGATTTCACACTTCACCAGCGGCGATCCCGCAAGATAACGTGGATCTTTCGTGACGTCATGCACCACTACAGTCTGCCCGCTGCTGGCTGCGGCGCCACACAGACCGGTGTTGAGTGGAATGCGGGCATTGGGCGTGAAGCTGCCGGCGAAAGGTCCAACCAGCAGGACGCCCGGGTCTGCTGCGTCGACCAGATAAAACCCTACCCAGTTGTAGCGCGTCATCTTTTCGTGCAGACGCTTGGAGATAAGCTCCATCACCCCCTTGTCTGTGGGGGCGCTACGGGCAAAGTCCTGAAATTCTCGCAGAAGTTCTTCGTGCACCGGCATCATCGGTTCGGCCCTCGTGGGTGTAATCAGGAAGCTGTGCTGGCATACGAAGTTCGCCCCCGGTCCCACTTCAGTTTACGCGGATAGTGGAATTTAAAGGATGCACGTCCTGATTCTGGAATGGAAGACCACTCAAAAAAGGGCGAGCCCGAAGCCTCGCCCTAGATTTCGCAGCTTAAGCGCACTCAGTCCGCCGGAACCAGCGTTTCTTCCATCGCAGCGGATTCGGGAACCACTAGCCCGTTCCTCTGGGTGCCCGCCATTATGCCTGATTCACCCCGTGGCGCAACCTAATTCTTGCGAACTTTTAAGAATGGGATCGCGGAATCCCAATCCTTTTACAAAGGCGGAGATGTGAAACTCGCCTCTCCGCTACAATTGACCATCGACCCGGAGGATTTTTGTGATCGCTCGTCTTCTTGCTTTTGCTCTATTCGCCGGTTCAGCCCTTGCGCAGAACACCGTCCACTACACCGCGACCACCGCCAACGTAAAGTACCTGTTCGCCACGGCCGGGCCAGTGGCTCATTTGAAATCGGGCGACATTCTTGATACCAACACGCTCGATTGCTTCGGCAACGTACTCAGGAAGCCGGGCGACACGCTCAGCATGGTGAAAGGCGACAATCCGTTGACCGGACCATTTTTCGTCGAAGATGCGGAGCCTGGGGACACGCTCGCCGTCAAGATACTCGATCTCGAAGTCGATGGCGACACTGGTGTTGGCGCATTCGCTCCCGGATTCGGCGCGCTCAATGAGACCAACTACACGCCTATGCTGCATCCGCCGCTGGCCGAGCGCATCTGGTACTACCACATCGATCACGCCGCGAACACGGCCACGTTTAACGCGCATGACACCGATTTCTCGGTGAAGATTCCCCTGCATCCTTTCTTCGGATGCATCGGCGTAGCGCCGGCGGAGGGTGAGGCGCGCAGTTCGGTGGTTCCCGCCGAATTTGGCGGCAACATGGATTCGCCCGAAGCCAGCGTGGGCAACACAGTTTATTTTCCAGTGAACGTGAAGGGCGGCCTGTTCTACATCGGCGACGGCCATGCCGCCATGGGCGACGGAGAAATCGCCGGGACGGCCATCGAAGTCCCACTGAAAGCCCGTGTTCAGTTGAGCGTGATCAAAGGCCGCACCATCGCCTGGCCGCAGTTTGAAAACGACGACGCTATCATGACCGTGGGCGCCTACCGTCCGCTCGACGACGCGCTGCGCATCGCGTTTACTGAGCTTGTGCACTGGATTCACAAGGACTATGGGTTGTCGGAACTCGACGCTTATGAGTTGCTCTCACAAGTCGGGAAGATTCATCTGAACGAAATGGTCGATCCGAACTACGTGGTCGTGGCCTCGATTGAGAAGAAGTATTTGCCGCCGAAGAAAAAGTAGCAGCGGCCAGGGATTACACCGGCTAAAGCCCGCGGCCACTGTGCATCTGTGATCGCAGCGCTGGAAAGCGCTGCGCCACCCAACATCAAAGGCAAGGAGTGTTACTATTTCCTGATTCGAAGCCGAGGTTTCCATGGCCGCACATGCCTACAACAACAATCAGAACTCCTGGCCCGAGCTCCCCCTCGACGCCTGGCAGAACACCTACGACACTCTCCACATGTGGACGCAGATCGTCGGCAAGGTGCGGCTCGCGTTAAGCCCGCGCGTCAATCACTGGTGGGAAGTTGCCCTCTACGTCAACGCCCGCGGCCTCACCACTTCGGCGATTCCGTACGGCGACGGAATCTTCGAAATTCAGTTCGACTTCATCGAGCACAAACTGGTCATCCAGACCAGTTGGGGTTCGTCGAAGACTCTGGCCCTGAAGCCGCAGTCGGTCGCCGATTTCTACGCCGAATTCATGTCCGTCTTGCACTTGCTGGGCATCGAAGTAAAAATCTGGACTATGCCCTGCGAGGTGCCCAACCCGATGCGCTTCGAGAGCGACACGCAACATGCCTCTTACGATCCGGAATACGCACATCGTTTTTGGCAGATATTGATTTTGTGCGAAACCGTCTTCGCGGAGTTCCGTTCACGATTCATTGGCAAAGACAGTCCCGTACATTTTTTCTGGGGAAGCTTCGACCTCTGCGTCACCCGTTTCTCCGGACGCCGTGCTCCCGAGCGCGTCGGCGCCGATCCTGTCACCCGCGAAGCTTATTCCCATGAAGTGATCAGCGCCGGGTTCTGGCCTGGCGGCGGCGAAATAAAAGGTCCTGCATTCTACGCCTACGCCGCGCCTGAGCCGGCTGGCCTTGCGGAGCAATCGGTTCAGCCTGCGGCCGCGTTCTATCATCCGCAACTGCACGAATTTCTTCTGATGTACGATGATGTGCGCCGATCCGCTTCTCCTCGTGAAGCGCTGCTGCGTTTCCTGCAGAGCAGATACGAGGCGGCAGCTGACCTCGCGCACTGGAATCGCAAGGAACTCGAACGACTGTGAATTCTAAAGTTTCTGAGAGAGATTAGGAGATTGCTAATGTCCGCGAAATGCAAACATCTGGATCAGATCAAAATCAGGACCAGCGACACGCATGTCTGTGAAGAATGCGTGAAAATTGGCGACACCTGGGTGCACCTGCGACTGTGCATGGTCTGCGGGAACGTGGGCTGCTGCGATTCGTCGAAGAACAAACATGCCACCAAACACTTTCATCACAGCAAGCATCCCGTGATGCGTTCGATCGAACCAGGAGAAGCCTGGATCTGGTGTTACGTCGACGAAATCATCGCCGGAGAACTGGCCGCATAGAATGCCGCTCATCCTCGCGCTACACTAACGCGCGACGGCCGTCAGCAGAAATGGCTTGGGGTCGCATTGCGTTGGCGGTATTGGCCAGTGGCTTCGTCTCGTCGCTGACGGACTGGCTATTCATGGGCGACTGGCTTTACAAACGCTACGACCGGCATCCCGAGATCTGGCGATACCCAGGCGGCCAGGGAGAAAACAAAGCCATCCTGTGGTCCAGCGTGTTGCCGTTTCTTACCTGTGGTGTTTTTGTTCTCGTCTGTAGCGGCCTGCATCTCGCCTCCTACCGCGGAACCTTAAAGTTGGCTGTGGCGATCTGGCTCATCGGACCTCTACCGTTGACGATCGTCAATGCCCTGTGGATGAAACTGACCGCCGCCATTGCAACCTCACACGCTCTGGGATGGTTAGTCAAACTCGCCCTCGCCGCTCTCGCAGTGGCGATCCTTCTCCGCTAAAATGTGAGTTCTGTGACGAATAGGAAGGGACAAATAGAACTGGAAGAATCCGAGAAGTATTCAATGAGAAGGTGTACAACAGGTGGGAGAAAAAATTGAAAGGGCCGCGACATTGGTTATGCTCTAGCCGCCGCCTCCTGCGAGGGAGCCAACAGCGTGGACGCATGTACCGTCACAGCCCCTTGATGCGATCACTGCTTTCGCAGTCCCAAACCCCAACTGAACCTCGCAGATCCGTCGGTTTTTTCAGGTCTGGCTGTCCTGCGGGTTGCCCCGCCTGACTGATCACCCAGTCTACTTCGGGTCAGCAAGTTTTATTTCGCTGTCCCTTTCAACCGTCGACGGAACCAACCTTAACAGAACGTTCATAAATGTCAACGCAAACTATTGGTGCAATCCACAAGTCTGACCCTGTGGATAAGCTCAAATGCAACGTATTGTATTGCTGACCCTTACGAATACTAGTTCCCATTTAGGACTGGTTATGCACAAAGCCTTGCACAACTTCCCGGCAACCGAAAAATTGTAGAAAGTATCAAATATTCGTCTTGACGCGGAAACATTATCGGCGCATCTTGCTAGTAGTACAAAAGAAATACTGATGTCTGAACTCGTAGCTTATGTGGACGGTGGCTCCCTGGGCAATCCGGGTCCTTCCGGAATTGGGGTGATCATCGATGGCTGCGAAAGTGGTCCCATCCGCATTGCCAAATGGATCGGCCATCAGGATAACAACGTCGCTGAATACGTCGCGTTGATGGAAGCCTTGCAGTGCGCGCTCTCCCTGCACGCCAAAGCTCTGCATGTGTTTTCCGATTCCGAAGTCGTGGTCCGCCAGATGCGCGGCGAGTACACCTGCCGCAGTTCACGTCTCTACTCCTTGCATTGGACGTGCCGCAAGCTGGCTCGCGCCCTCAAGTTTTCCATCTCTCATGTTCCGCGCGAGAATAATGCCGAAGCAAATCGCCTGGCCAATACGGCGGTGCGCGAGCGGTCGGTCTAGAAATCAGCAGTTGCCCTTCAGCCAACTTCCCTTCTTCTGCCACAATGGAATTGCAGGTTCCACTCAGCATGTGCAACTCAGCATGTGCAGTGGGTATAAGCTGCACGCGGCGTGGAAGAATTTTATAGGGGATTTCCTGAGCGAAAAACCTGTGGAGCGGAAATATAACCGAGTCAGCGAATTCGGCGAAGAGTGAAGAACGGAAAGATTGTTGCAAGAAGAATGGCTGAAGACGAAAGTTAATCTCGAGTCGGAGGGATCAATGACCACAGATCCAGTTTGCGGGATGAAGGTGGACGATAACCGAGGTGAGTTCCATACGCATTTTGCGGGCAAGAAATATTTTTTCTGTTCGGATGAGTGCAGGAAAGAATTCGAAGCGGAACCGGATGCGTATGTGGAGACTGCAGCGGCCTAGGGTTGCAGCAGGCTTCAATTTATAAAATAAAGAGGCCCCAGACGCGGGGCCTTTTTATTTCGCGGGACAGCACACAAGCTAATCCACTCTGCTCTAACGGGCCATTGCCGGTTCCTGGACGTGCTTGCCGCTCTTGAAGGCTTCGTAGCGGGCGTTCACTTCGTCCCAGTTGATTACGTTCCACCATGCGGTTAGATATTCCGGACGGCGGTTGTTGTATTTCAAATAATAGGCATGCTCCCAAACGTCGTTGCCGAAAATGGGATAGAGGCCTTGCGTAATCGGATTGTCCTGATTAGGCGTCGAGATGACTTGCACATCGCCGCCTTGCTTGCCTGCGAGCCACACCCATCCCGAGCCGAATTGCTTGGCGCCGGCATCGTTGAATTTAGCCTGGAAATCTTTGAAGTTGCCGAAGGTCTTGGTGATGACCTGAGCGACGGGGCCGGTGGGATCGCCGCCGCCTTTGGGCTTCATGATCTTCCAGAACATGGTATGATTGACGTGGCCGCCGCCGTTATTGCGGACTGCGGCGCGAATGTCTTCAGGGATAGCGTTGAGGTCACGGATTAAATCTTCCGCACTTTTCTTGCCAAGTTCAGGATGTTTTTCGATTGCCGCGTTGAGATTCTTGACGTACGCACCGTGGTGCATGTCATGGTGAAGCGTCATCGTCTGCTTGTCGATGACGGGTTCGAGCGCCGCATAGTCGTAAGGTAAAGGCGGTAGTTCATGTGCCATGATTTTTTTCCTCCAGGATTCTTATTGTACTGATGACGAGAGTGGGGGTATAGATTCACCTGCTTGGATGATGGAAGCGCGGACCGGGTTGCGGGTAGAATTTTACACCCGACGAAACTAGTTGGCAGCAGCGCCTAACACTTCGCGCACTTTGCGGGAGAGGTTTTGCAGGGTGAAGGGCTTTTGCAGAAAGGCTTTGGGGCCTTGGGGGGCGAGCGGATTGGCGACGGTTTCCTCGGCGTGGCCGGAGAGGTAGAGGACTTTAGTGGCGGGGCGGGCACTGAGAAGTTGTTGAACGAGTTCGTGGCCGCTGAGGCCGGGCATGACGACGTCGGTTATGACCAGGTGAATGGTTTCGGAGCGACTGGCAGCAAGCGCGAGGGCAGCTTGGCCGTTGCCGGCTTCGAGGACGTGATAGCCGCGGGATTCGAGAGTTTCGCGGATGAGCTGGCGAACCGATTCTTCGTCTTCGACCAGCAGGACGGTTTCAGATCCGCCGGCCGCCACGAGGGTTGCCGGAGCGGCGCCGAGAGCTTCCGTCGGTTCGTCGACGCGCGGGAAATAAATGGTGAACACAGTACCTCGGCCGGGCTCGCTCTGCACGAAAACATAGCCGCCGCTTTGCTTGATGATTCCGTAAACCGTCGACAATCCGAGGCCGGTGCCTTTGCCTTTTTCTTTGGTGGTAAAGAAGGGCTCGAAGATGCGGGCCTGGGTTTCGCGGTCCATGCCCTGTCCGGTGTCGGAGACAGAAATCATGACGTATGGACCGTGTTTGATAAAAATATTCTCCGCGCGATAGGACTCGTCCAGGATGACGCTGGCGGTGCTGATGCGGATCTTGCCGCCGCGAGGCATGGCATCCTTGGCGTTGACCACCAGATTCATGATGACTTGTTCGAGTTGTCCGGCATCGGCGCGAGTGCAGCCGATGGAGGGCTCGAGTTGAGTGATCAGTTCGATATCTTCGCCGATGAGCGGCCGAAGCAGACGCTCCATGTCTTCGACGATGGCGTTGACATCGACGACCTTGAGTTGAAGAAGCTGTTTGCGGCTGAACGCCAAAAGCTGCCGGGTCAGCGTGGTGGCGCGATCGGAAGCTTGTTGAATGGATTCGGCCTTGGCATGGAGCGGGTGAGCGGGAGTGAGCTGGTCAAGCAGAACCTCGGTGTAGCCGCTGACGACGGTGAGCAGATTATTGAAATCGTGAGCGATTCCTCCGGCGAGACGGCCGACGGCTTCCATCTTCTGGGACTGACGGAACTGGTCTTCGAGGACGCGGCGTTCCGTGATGTCCTCGGCGATGGCTTCGAGAACGTCGGACGGCTGATCTTCACTGGCCACGGCGCGGCCGCTGATACGCACCGTGATGGCCGCTCCCTCCTTGCGCTTCCAGCGGACTTCGAAACCGTCGACCCGTCCGGTGCGGCGGAATTCCTCGATCAAGCGGGTGTATTCGCCTGGATCGGCGAAGACATCTCTTTTCGGATCGAGAGCCAGGACTTCGAGAGCGGAGCTGTATCCCAACATTCCGATGAGTGCGGGGTTCACGTCGAGAAAATGGCCTTCGCGGCTGGAGCGATAAATTCCGTAGACCGCGGTTTGCACCAGCGAGCGGTAGCACAGTTCGGAGCGCCGCAGCGCCTGTTCGTTGCGTTTCCGGTCGATAGCGGCGGCCAGTTGCTGCGAGACTAAAGTGAGGACATCCTTGTCGCGTTCGCGGAAGCGGACGCTTTCGGAATAACTTTTCACCACGAGCGCGCCCAAAATATGTTGGTTAACTTTGAGCGGAACGCCCAGCCAGCCGATTGGAGGCGGGCCGGAGAGTTCGATCTCTCCTCGGCTCTGCAATTGCTCCGCGAGTTCGGGAGTACAGAGCAGGGGCTCGCCGGTGCGGAGGACGTATTCGATGAGGCCATGGGCGAGTTTGGCGGGCGCGGGCGCCGAATCGCGGGCATCGACGAAGTAAGGGTAGCTAAGCAGTTGCGATTCGGGATCGTGAATGGCGATGGAGAAATTGCGTGCGCACACGAGTTCGTCAACGATGCCGTGAATGGCGGCGAAGAACTGCTGCAGGTCGAGCACGGACCCGGCTTTCTCCGCAATGCGATAGAGAGCGGAGCTGAGGGCTTCGGCGCGCTTGCGCTCGGAGATGTCGCGATAGACGGCGTAGAAGGCGACGGTGCGGCCGTCCACGATAAGCGGCGAGGTGGAGACGCAAACGTCGAGCAGCGTGCCATCCTGACAGCGGCGCTGGGTTTCCAGAGTGATGTGTTCGCCGCGTTGCAGGCACTGGACGATCCATTGGGCTTCGAGAGCGCGATCGGCCGGGAAGACGAGCGCGTCGATGGGCTGGTCCATAAGCTGCGCGGTGGTGTAACCGAACATGCGTTGAAATTCTCGGTTCACGCACTGCGTGCGGAACGAGGCGTCGACGATAAGAATTGGGTCGGGCGAGTTCTGAAAGAGCTGTTCGAGGCACTGCCGCCGGATCTCGAGAGAATCACACTGATTGGTCGCGGCAGTTTCGGACTCGACGGGATTCCACGACAAAGAAGATGGCGGCTTGGCGACGGGTATGCCCGCCGCAATGAATGTGGGGGACGCTCCGCACTCGAGCGCCTGGCGCAACGTTTTGGCCCGCAGCAGGTCCTTGGCCTGCCCTGACCGGGTGACACGTCCACCCATTTGGAGGCTCCCCCTCTGAAGCCCAGCAAAGGGCATAGTAAAACGGGAGAGCGTTTACTCCAAAGTTACTCAGGTAATGGCTGGAATTTAGTAATTGGGAAATTTTGTAATTTGGTAATTTGAAAGTCTCAGACGCCTGAAGCCTTGCTGGCGAGCATTTCGCAGACGCGCCGGATGGTTTCGCGCTGCGCTTCGCTAAGCGTGAGGAACTCAAAACCATAGCGCAGGCCTTGGCGGTAGCGGACGATGGCGCGAACTTTTAAGGGATAGGGGCTGAGCGGCAAAGGAATGTCGAGAGAAACAATTTCGCCGGCTTCGAGCTCTCCCGTGAGGGTAGCTCCGATGCCATCCTGCCCGAGTTCGGTCGAGTGTCCCCAACAAGTGCGGAATTCGCCGTCCTGGAACATGCGGACTTGAAGCCGCACGTCAACGGCAAAGCGCGGATACCGCCGGACGTAGGCCGGGGCGGGCGGGGCGGACTCACGTTTCTTGCCTGGAGCTGCCATAAAGTCAGTGGCCGGTGGTCAGTGGCCAGTTAAACCCCATCTCCTGATCGCTGATCACTGTTCACTTCTAATTTCCTGCACCGCGTGGCCTGGTTAATCCACTGATCACGATTCGCCATTAATTACTAATCACTGATATTACCGATCACGGCCCACTTTCTAATTGCCGTGCAGCAAGTAGCCGGGTTCGAGTGGAAGTTTGCCGCCAATCTTGACCACGGCCACACTGCTGTTGATGGAGTAGACGTCCACCACCCCAACCGCCCCAGGCAGCGACGCCACTTGATTGACCAGGTCTTCATCCGTGGCTACCACCATAATGGCGGGGTGGTTGGTGCGTCCGTGGTTGGCGCTGACGATGAGGCTGGTGACCTCGCTCTGCGACATGCCATAGACCTTCTCAAGGACCATCTTCATTTCAGGCGAGGTTGGCAGGCGCATTACGAATGTGACGGGCTTGCCATCAGGCCAGTGAGCCGTCTGCGCTTTGCAGAGTTTGATGAAATCGGGGATCGCTATCGCGCTCACGGCATTGGATTTGTTGGAAACCACCGCAATGTCGCGTGCCCCCGCCAGCGAAGCGCCGAGCATGACGAAAATAAAAATTCGCAAAAAGCGTTGGCCGAGCAATCTTATTCTCCCCGCAAATCCGCAGGTTCCGTAGCGCCGGCATCTTGCCGGCTCTTGGCGAGTGCGGGCGAGACGCCCGCACGACAGCCGCCGAGACAGCGGCGCTACCTTTGCCGAAATCTTAGAGTGATTGTGCTTGAAGAGTGGTGATTCGTTAAAGGTAACTAAGGTCATGAGACCTGAACGCCTTGCGATTAGGCAGACAAGAAAGGGCGCGGCTGGGAAGCCGCGCCCGCATGATTTCTGCAGTAATTGGCGACCTAGTTCTTCTTCTGCCGAGCCGCGCGTGAGTGGAACAAGGGCCGCGGGACGAACATGTGGGAATGCATAGCTACCGCACCAGCTGCCGCGGTGGGATTCTGCTGCACGAATACGCCTGTCGCGACTTGCCCACCGTCCGTTTCTATAAACGGGAAGGTTGTGCCATCCACGGTGTAGTAGTTGAGAAGGAGTCCGCCATTGATGGTGTCAGCAGTGGCTGAGATCTGGCCGCGACCGTTCGTGTCGGGCAAAGTGTAGGTGCCTTCGGTCAGCGCGAGGCCATAGGTCGGGCCATTGCCGGCCTCAGTGTTTTCGTCAATGATGCCCGTGATGGTATCGCCAGAGCTACTGGTGGTGAATTCCGCGATGTTATCCACTTCGCCAACGTTTACGTTCTCACCGGTGAGATTCAGGGCATAGCCTTGCGCTGCCGCGAACGTGGGCACCGGGGTAGATTGGGGACCGTAAGCTGCGCCGGTCGTGATTCCGAGGCTGTCGGCCTCCAACAGGAGCACGCCGCCGCTGGATGGGTAGGCAGCGAAAGTTGAACCCGCCGGAACGAAGCCCGAGGAGCTGGGGAAGCTTAGAGCATACCGGCCTGAGCCAGTAGGTAGGGCGGCGTAAGTGCCAGTGAAGGACGCCGCCGACAAAACGCTTGTAGTCCCGGCGCTTGTGTATTCGGCAATGTCCTCGCTGGACGCGCTGGTGATGTTGCCAGCGCCGTCAGTAACCATGAAGCCGCCAGCGGTAAAGGGGGCGCCTTCATTTGTTGAGCCCTCTAAAGTGAAGGGAAGGGTCCCGGTTGGTAACGCTGTGCTGGTTTGGGAGTATGCATCCCCAGAGAGGGTCGCGGTAGTGTCCATTTCAATAAATTTCAGATGCGTGGCATCGATCGGAAACACGTCAAACGTGAGCGTGCCAAACTGCGGGAAGGTTAGAGTCGTCGAGGGCGCAGTGGAAGATATGATTACGCTGCCCGTGAGCGAACCCTGAAGGCTGGGAATCAGGCCGCCCTCGTTGGAGTCTACAAGGCCAGTAGAAATGGCTCCGCCGGCGCCCAGAGTAAAGTTGCCGACCGCGGCATACGGGATGGGAGATTGGCTAAAGGAGCCCCCGGAAAAGCTGAAGGCGTAGGCGCCGGCGGGCGTAGTGCCGGCCGATTCCAGGTCAATCGTTCCGCTGCCCGTGCCATAGGCGTCGAATTCAGTGACGAGTCCGTGAGAACTGGAGCTTAAAACGAAATCGAGCGTTACGGTAGGGAATACGGCGTTGGAGGTAGTGAAGGTGATCTTCCCCCGTCCGTCAACGCTAACTCCGTAGGAGGCGTTGCCGATCGGAAGATCGGCAGCCGTCAGCGGGGTCGGGTAGTCTTCGAAGAATGCTACGTCATTAATGTCGATAGTGCCACCGGTGATCCCACCACTGCCGTTGGCAGTCAGGGTGCCAACCATCGCATAGGGGGTCCCATAGTTGATGTCAGTGCCAGAGACGGAGAAGACATACGTGCCATTCAGATTGCTGGTGCTGAAATTGCCGCTGGGCGGGGCTACGGGATTTGTTATCCCGCCGCCGCTGCTGCCGCAGGCGGCCAGAAATAGGAGTCCGGAAAGTGCGAGGAGCAAAGCGAATCCGTTGCGTACCGACATAACTTCCCCCTGGGAGCGAATCTACTTAGATCTGTTGACCTTTGATTTTGAGGTTAGCACAGTTGAATTCACTTGCTTCAACCCGAACCAAGGAAATAAGTAGCGGTCGGCGAAAGAAAAATTCCTAGGCAAGTGCAAGAAATACATATCTTTACATTCGGAGAAGAGCGGCCTTCCGGATTCCGCTTTGCGCATCCCAGTTCAAGGATAATGGTTTGAACGCGGCGGAATTGTCAGGAGACGCTCCGGAATTCCGATAGCATGGTGGGGGCCGGAAAACGTTTTCAGCGGAGCCAAGCGCGGGGATTATCGGCAGCGCATGCAAGTTGCACTGATCCCTTCCGCATCGCTCCGGAGAAGCCTTCATTTTCGTTGGGGACGAAGCTTGGGGACGACAAGATTAGAGGATTTTGATTTGATAACAACGACGACAAAGTGCGCGGGCTGCATTCTTGCGTGCATGCTGGTGATGGGGATGAGTGCAGGGGCGCTGGGGCAGGCGGCGCCGGCGCAAGCGAAAGACGATGGCCTGGTAATCGAGCCCGAGGAGTTGCCGGTGACGTATCCGCGCGGGCCGTATGAAGTGCGATTTTATGGGCGCGGCAACTACGTGCCGGTGCTGCGCTGGCGGCTGCAAAGTGGCACGTTGCCGCCGGGCATCAGACTTGAGGATAACGGAGAGCTGCACGGGGCGGCGGAGCGCGCGGGTGAATTTCAGTTTGTCGTGTCAGTAAAGGATGGCGGGCAACCGCAGCAGGCCGTGCAGCGCGGATTCACCATCAAAGTGGTGGAGGCGATCACGCTGGCGTGGAAGGTTCCGGCGCATGTGGCGGGAAACCGCATTGAAGGAAGTGTCGAGGTGTCGAACACCACGGCGGACGATATGGATTTGACGTTTGACGTGAAGGCGGTTGCCGAGAATGGACGTGCCACGGAGATTGGATATCAGCGTTTTCCGCTGAAGCGGGGCACCATCGCGATGGCGCTGCCCTTTGGCGAAGCGTTGCCGCACGGCGCTTACCTGGTATATGTCAACGTGAATGGCGAGGTCGCGAAGCGGAACGCAATCTACAAACAGCAGATGCAGACTCCAGCGCCGTTGCAAGTGGTGGTGGGGCCTTAGCAGTGGCCAGTGGTCAGTGATCGGCGGCAAGTGAAAACTGATTTTGCTGGTCACTGACCACTGATCACTGACCACTTCTAGTACGATGGTCATGTTGACTTGAATTTAAAGTTTCTGAAAAACTAGTGGCTGCGTTTGCCGTGTCGTTGTGCCTGTATGGAATTGCTGCTCAATCTCGCGTGGGTGTTGATGGCGCTGCCGGCTTACTGGCTGTGGCGCCAGTGCGCGGGGGCGCGGGCATCGCGCAGCGTGAGGGCGCTGCAGTGTCTGCTGGCGCTGGGCTGCGTACTGGTACTGCTGTTTCCGGTGATCTCGGCGACGGACGATCTGCATGCCATGCGTACCGAGATGGAAGAGTCTTCTACCAGCAAGCGAGCGGTGCGGCAGACGGGTGGAGACAAGCATTCGGCCTGGATCAACCGCCTGCAAGGGCCACCGGCGCTGGTGGCGCATATCGAGTGGCCGCCCGCTCCGCAAGCTGGGCTGCTTGAAGTTTCTGCTTTCTGTTTGCCAACACTGGCGAAGCCCTTCGCTTTGCATGCCGGGCGCGCTCCTCCGTGTTCCCTCCTCGGGTAGTTCGCCGAATCATCCTGATTGAATCATCGTTTGCCGAATCGCTGATCGCAAGCAGCAATAATTCCGCAGCGGTCGTTTCTCATCTTCAGGAAATCCTTACGATGGAAATTGGATACTCCTGGAGATAAGTGCATTGCGCGAGATGCATTTCGAGATGGCGATGGTTCCCTGAACCTACAGCCTCAGCGTGAAGGCGTCTTGTTCGCGACGGAAGCGGTATCGCTTAGGCCGAGCTCAGGACGGGCTGCTGAAGCTAAAGCGACGGCCGGATGCGGATCAAGGGTCGTTTATCAGAACACGGCACTATCAGGCGCAACTCTGCCCTCAGACCTGGCAAGCTATGTCTTTACGCTCGGGAAGGCGAAGAGTTTCGATGGAGTTATTGATGGGAAGAACATTTTGGAGGTGGAGAACGTGCAGCGCGGCGCTTGTACTGGGCGCAGCGGTGAGGCTGGCTGCGGCGCAGGCGGCGCTTCCAAATCAGCCGGCTCCGCAGGCTGCGCCACAGGCTTGGACGTGGGAGCAGGTGAAGGATCGGCTGGAGCTGAATAATCCTACGCTGCTGGCGGGGAAACTAAATATCAGCGAACTGCAGGCGGATGAGATCACCGCGCATCTGCGGCCGAATCCTAGTTTAGGACTGCTTTCGGATCAGATTGCCCCTTTTAATGTTGGGCCAGAGCACGGGCCGTTTGCTTACCTTCTGCCGTCCGCGACCGTGAGTTATTTGTATGAGCGGGCGCACAAGCGCGAGTTGCGGACGGAAAGCGCGAAGAAGGGAACGGCAATCGCGGTTTCGCAGCAGGACGATCTGGAACGCGGGCTGTTGTTCAACTTGCGCAGCGCGTTTGTGCAGACCTTGCAGGCCAGGGCGGTGCTGCGGGTTTCGAAGGACAATCTGGATTACTACGACCACGTGCTGAAGATCAGCAGCGACCGATATCAAGCCGGGGACATCGCGCAGATCGATCTGGATCGATTGGAGTTGCAGAGGGTGCAGTACGAGTCTGACGTGCAGACCGCGATCGTGAATTTGCGCACGGCGAAGATTCAGATGCTGATGCTGTTGAACGACCGCACGCCGGTGGAGCAGTTCGATCTGGTGGGCGTGTTCGATTTCAACGATCAGGTCGACGCGCTCGATGCTTACCGGCAGATCGCCCTGGATAATCGTCCAGACTTGAAGGCGGCGATACAGGCCGTGGACAAGGCGCACACGGACTACAAGCTGGCGGTGGCGAACGGATCGACCGATCCCACGATCAGCTTTGATGTGGGGCGGAATCCTCCGA
Organism: uncultured Acidobacteriaceae bacterium; assembly: GCA_963818865.1. Classification (GTDB taxonomy): domain Bacteria; phylum Acidobacteriota; class Terriglobia; order Terriglobales; family Acidobacteriaceae; genus Sulfotelmatobacter. Next base: position 619,156 of record CAWFTQ010000003.1, on the reverse strand, counting down.
TTGATTTTTATTTTGGCGTGGGCGTGGATTTCCCGCTGCGCATTTTTGATCGCAACCAGGGAAACAAGCTGCATACCAAGCTGGACGTTACGCGCCAGGAAAAGTTAAAGGATGCGGCAGAGGCGCAAGTATTCAGCGATGTGGATTCGGCATACGCGACGCTGGCCAGCAATCTGACGCTGCTGCGGCCTTACAAGCAGAAGTATCTGGCGCAGGCGGTGCGGGTGCGGGACACGGTTTTATTTTCCTATCAGCATGGCGGGGCTTCGCTTCTGGACTTTCTTAACGCCGAGAGCGATTACCGAAGCGTGGAACTTAACTATGTCAATCTCGTGGGTTCGTATTTGACGGCGGCGGCGCAGTTGAATCAGGCCGTGGGCAAAGAGGTTATGCAATGAAGCAACTTTACTTTAAGTTTGGCGGAGTTGGGCTGGCGCTGACTCTGACTCTAGCTATGGCCGGATGCAATGAAGGCAAGGCGGACCCGAAGGCCGAAGCTCCGCCTCCGGCAAACGTCCAGGCCGATTTGGACGCGAACAATTTCAAGGCCGACCATCCCGAGCAATTTCCGTTGGCGACGGCGGTTGCATATAAGGCTGCGCCGGCGCTGAATGTAACCGGCGTAGTTCAGCCCGATATTGCGCGCGCGGTGCCGGTTATTTCGGTGGCCTCAGGACGCGTGGTGGAGGTGAAGGCGCGGTTAGGCGACGTTGTGAAGAAAGGTCAGTTACTGCTGCGAGTGCAGAGCAACGATGTTGCCGGCGCCTACCAGACCTATCGCAAGGCGCTGAACGACGAACTGCTGGCGCGATTGAATCTGCAGCGGCAAAACATTCTTTATGACAAAGGAGCTGTCGCCAAGAGCGCTGTCGAGCAGGCAGAGGATGTCGAAAAGGATGCGCAGGCGGATCTCGACGCAGCCAACGAGCAGCTACGCACACTCGGCATTGACAAAGATCATCCCTCCGGCATTGTCGATATCCTCGCTCCGATCTCGGGGATCATCAGCGATCAGCAGATTACGAATGCCTCCGGTGTACAAGGGCTGGGATCGCCGAATCCTTTCACCATCTCCGATCTTTCCTATGTGTGGATCATCTGCGATGTTTACGAGAACGATCTCGATGCGGTCAAAGTCGGCGAGTTTGCCGATATTCGCCTTAGCGCGTATCCCAACCAGGTATTGAAGGGGCGCATCGACAACATCCTGCCGGTGCTCGATCCCAATATCCGCACCGCGAAGGTTCGGCTGGAAGTGGCGAATCCCGGAATGATGCGGGTGGGGATGTTCGTTACGGCGACTTTTTACGGCAAGCAAGCGGTGACCTATGCCTCCGTTCCATCGACTGCGATTCTGCACTTGCATGATCGCGAGTGGGTCTATGCCCCGCTGGGCGCGGGACATTTCAAACGTATGGAAGTGGCGACGGGAAAGATGCTTCCCAACAATATGCAGGAAGTGGTTTCAGGAATGAAGCCGGGAGATCAGGTGGTTTCGAATGCGCTTGTTCTGCAAAACACGGTGGAGCAATAGATGATTCGCAGAGTCGTTGATTTTGCTCTTGGCAATCGCCTGCTGGTGCTGGCGTTTGCGCTGATGCTTTTTGCCGGGGGCATTGTTGCATTCCGCGATCTGCCGATTGAGGCTTATCCCGATGTGGCCGACAACTACGTTGAGGTGATTACCCAATGGCCGGGGATTTCCGCGGAGCAAATCGAGCAGCAGGTCACGATTCCGCTCGAAGTGGTGATGAACGGCATTCCGCACGTGGTGCATCTGCGATCGTTTTCGCTGTTCGGACTGTCGGATCTGAAGCTGATTTTCGACGATGAATCGGACAACGACTGGAACCGCGAGCGCGTGCTGGAGCGGTTGAGCCAGGTTACGCTCCCGCCAGGCGTGAATCCGCAGATGGGTACCGACTGGAGCCCGGTTGGCCAGATTTATTTCTTCACGCTGCACAGCACCAATCCGGCGTACGACGCGATGGAACTGAAGTCCATCGAAGACTGGGTCATCGAAAAGAGTTTTAAATCCGTGCCGGATGTTGTCGATGTCGCCAGCTTCGGCGGTCCTACGCGCGAATATCAGGTACGAGTCGATCCCAATAAGTTGATCGCTTACGGGCTGAGCCTGGCGCAAATCGAGCAGCAACTCACCAACAACAACGCCAACGCGGGCGGAAGTTTTATTCAGGAGGGTCTGCAGCAGATTAACGTGCGCGCCGTGGGATTGGTCGACCGCTCGCAGGATATTGCCGAGACCGTGATCGTGACCAAGAATGGCACGCCGCTTCGGGTGAAAGATATTGCTGTGGTTTCGCAAGGTCCGAAGATTCGGCTGGGCCAGTTTGCCAGGTCCATTCACCGCGAGGATGGGAAGATCATCGATAACGACGATGTGGTGTCGGGCATCGTTCTGTTGCGCAAGGGCGCCGCGGCGGATACCGCCCTGCAGGGCATACATAAGGAAGTGGCGGAACTGAACGACCATATTCTGCCGCCCGGCGTCAAGGTTGTTCCCTTCATCGATCGTAGCGATCTGGTTCACTTCACCAGCCACACCGTCCTGCACAACCTTACGGAAGGAATGATCCTGGTCTCGATCATTCTTTTCTTATTTCTCGGAAATATTCGGGGAGCGCTGATTGTTGCGGCGACCATTCCATTTTCTTTATTATTCGCGTCGATCTGTTTGGACTTGCGGCACATTCCGGCAAACCTGCTGTCGTTGGGCGCACTGGATTTCGGCATGGTAGTGGATGGCGCGGTGGTGATGGTGGAAAACATCGTCCGCCATTTGGGATACAAAAGCGAAAACGGAAAAACTCCCAGTGAAAGAATCAGCGAGGCCTCGCACGAAGTGCAGCGGCCGGTGTTCTATGCCATCGCCATCATTATCACGGCTTATTTGCCCATCTTCACGCTGCAGCGGGTCGAGGGCCGGTTGTTTCATCCCATGGCGTGGACGGTGGCGTTTGCCCTGCTGGGGGCGCTGATATTTTCCATTTTAATTGCGCCGGTGCTGGCCAGTTTTGCCTTCCAGAAAGGTGCGAGCGAATGGCATAACCCAGTCATGTCTTTTTTGATTGAGCGCTATCGCGTCGCGGTTCGTTGGGCCATTCGGCATCGCGCCATCACCGTGGGCGTGGTCCTGATTATGGTGGCCTTCGGGAATTTTCTCGCGTTCGGCGGCGCCATCGGTTCTGAATTCCTGCCTCACCTGGATGAAGGCGCGCTGTGGGTGCGAGGCACGCTTGCTCCCAGCACCGGGCCTGACGAAGGCATTCGCGTGGCCAATCAGGCGCGCATCATACTTTGTTCGTTTCCGGAAGTTCCGCAATGCACCAGCCAGGTGGGTCGACCAGACGACGGGACCGACACAACCGGATTTTTCAATACCGAATTCTTCGTTGACCTCAAGCAGAAGGAAGATTGGCGTCCCGTATTTCATCAGAATAAAGACGAACTGATTGCCGCTATGCAACGGGAGCTGGATAAAATTCCCGGCGTCGTGTGGGGCTTCTCCCAGCCCATCGAAGACAACATGGAAGAGGCTGTCAGCGGAGTAAAAGGCGCGTTGGCTACCAAGATTTATGGCGATAATCTGAAAGTGCTCGAGGCCAAGAGCGACGAGGTCGTCAACGTCATGCGCGGGATCAAAGGAGTTGAAGATCTGGGAGTATTTCGCGTGCTGGGCCAGCCTAATCTGAACGTGACGGTCGACCGGGCTGCAGCCGCGCGTTATCAGATCAATGTCGCCGATGTGCAGGATGCGATTCAGACCGCGGTCGGCGGGAACGCGCTCACTCAGGTGCTGAAGGACGAGGCGCGCTATGACCTTACCTTGCGCTATCTGCCGAAGTACCGGGATACGGAAGAGGCGATTGAAAACATTCGACTGCTGTCCCCGGCCGGAGAACGCGTATCGCTGGCGCAGTTGTGCAAGATCAGCGTAAGCGATGGCGCGTCGGAAGTTTATCGCGAAGGCAACCGGCGTTATGTTGCCATTAAATATAGCGTGCGCGGGCGCGATCTCGGCAGCACCGTGGAAGAGGCGATCAAGAAGGTGAACGACCAGGTCAAATTGCCCACTGGTTACAGCATTTACTGGGAAGGCGAATACCAGAGCCAGAAGCGGGCCAACGCGCGGCTGCTCATCGTGCTGCCCATCACCATTCTCATCATTTTCATTCTTCTCTATACGATGTTCAAATCGTTCAAGTGGGCGACGTTGATTATGGCAAACATTGCCATCGCGCCGATTGGCGGCCTGCTGGCCTTATGGTTTACAGGCACGAACTTCAGCGTTTCTTCCGGCGTAGGCTTCCTGGCTTTGTTCGGCGTGTCGGTCCAGACCGGCGTCATCATGCTGGAATATATCAACCAGCTGCGGGCGCGCCGATTTACCGTCGAGGATGCCGCGGTGGAAGGAGCCGTGTTGCGTCTCCGGCCGATCATGATGACGATGCTGGTGGCAACTTTAGGCCTGCTGCCGGCGGCTCTGTCGCACGCCATTGGCTCCGACTCTCAGCGGCCGTTCGCGATTGTTATCGTCGGAGGGTTGATCGCGGCTCTGATCATGAGCGTCTTCTTGCTGCCGACTCTTTATGTGTGGGTCGCCGGCGAGCGCGATGTGTTGCCCATGGCGGAAGAAGGTTTTGAGGTGGGCGAGCACGTGGATTGAGAACAGTTCTCAGCTGCCGATTTCTAGAGAGAATGATCGCGTCGGTTCGACTGCGCGATTTCATAACCCTGAGCAGGCATCCCGATATATTCTGAACCCATATACCTCTGTCTCCGGAGCCGGCCATGCCTGATGAATCCGACGCACGCAAGGAAGATATTGTGACGCACACCCTGGAGATCGAACGCTTAAAAGATGCGTTCGGCTTGCTCGGCGTCAGTCCCTGTTCCTGGTGCAAAAAGTTTTATCGACGCTCCGATCCTGGTGCTTTGTTCGATGCCGGAGTCCTGGTTTGCTATAGCTGCATTCACGACTGGTGGCCTCAAAGCTGCGCGCAACTCAACAGCAAAGACCGCGAGAACCTCGAAGGCAAACTCGTCTTCTGGCTGCGCGATCACCATCAAGCCGAAACCTTCAAGGATCCGGCTAAACTACCCGAGAGTTCGTTGCAGGAATTACACGTTGTGGCCAACTGCCTCGAATGTCGCGGAACCGGCAAATCATTAGGGCAGGATAGTTGCCGCTTCTGCGAGGGGCGTGGAACGGTGTGGGTAATCGTCTCGCGAAAGAAGGGCTAGCAGTTTTCTGGCTTCCGGTCTCCAGTTTCTCGTCGGCGAAATCTGAGTGAATAACTTGCTGCGGGATAATTGATGGAAGTCAAGAGGTTGACGGCAACAGGTCCGCGTCCCATGTTTCTGCGTTGGATGGAACCGTCCCCTTGAGCAATCCGGCCACGGCCTCGAGAGTCTTGCGAGCGTCGCCGATCGGATAATAGAATGCCTCCCAATTGTCGCTATCTTCACCATCGTGATTCGCAATCACGTAATCGAAATGCCAGCCTTCCTGAAGTTCCCGATAGGCGCTGGATGCGCGTTTTTCGATGTCTTCCAGGTCTTTCAATGAAAGGTGCGTTTTCTGCCGTGTGGTTCGCCGCAGAAGTTTGCGCCGCATTACGTCGGCAAGCAGGTCGGGCAGCAACACGTTTCGCTCGGGAGCTTTCAGATAGGCGATCTCTTCTTTCGAAAGCGGCGAGATGAAAATGCTGAGCCGATTCACGCTTGCGAGGCGGGAATTGGTCTGCAGCGCGCGGCCTACAAAAGAACTGCCTTCGAAAAGAACATCGCCTTGTTGCAAGCGTGATTCGAGTTCGGGAATATCCAACGCTTGCAGATCGGCGCGAACCTCGAGCACAGCGTAGCGTTTGTCCGATCGTAATTGCTCGACCTGCGCTCGCGCGCGGAAATGATAGTCCTTTCCGTCGATCTCGCCGGGACGCGGCGTTCGGCTGTTGAAGAGCACCAGCTTGCGCAAACACTCGTTCAGTTCCGGATAAAAACGGCCGAGAGCTTTGTGAAGCGGGGTCTTACCGACGCACGAGGGACCGCTGAGAATGACAAGACGACCGCCTCTCATTCCGCGGCTCCGAGTGTGGCGGCTGAGCGTCGCGGATATTTTCCAGTGAGCAAGCGAATAAATCCATGACAACGGTGGAACCAGGCAGTGTTGGGGAGGAACATGTACGGACACTCGCCAGCAACCACCTGCATCCCGCGCTCGCGGCAGAAGGCAACCGCCTTTTCGCTGACGGCTCCCTGGCCTGTAGCCTGATACATCCAAATTCGCTGAATGCCGGCCGCGGCGCAGTCGCTGACCACGGTGTCGGTCGCCTGCGGAGAAGTCATCAGCAAGGCGGCGTCGACGGGAGGTTGGATATCCTGTACGCGAGCGAAACAGGGCCGACCCTCGACCTCCGTGACGTTGGGATTCACCGGAACAACATCGTATCCGCGGCGGCACAGTTCGTCGAAAAGCTGCCGGCTGAAGTCTTTCGGATCGTGCGAAATTCCTGCAATGGCGATGCGCTTCTGCGCCATGAAATTCTCAATCACTTCAAGAGGCGCGTGATGATTGGCCATAATACCTCCAACCCCATAGCCCCATTATTAAACATTCAGAACCAGCGGTTGTCAGTGACAGGGAACACCAGAATTAGTTCTCAGCACGGACACATGTCAGTTCGCGAATTGCAGACAATCGGCACAGCAGAGCAGGAAGCGGCGGGATAGAAAGCCGGGGACAAACAGAGGGGGGCAAAAAATAAAGAGTTCCGAGGTGGTGTTGAGTCCATTCCTCTCGGCCAGTAGCTCGCGTTAGACCCTTGCTTGACCTGCTGTGCCGCTTCCCTTGCGGGCGCTCTGCATGCGATCTTCGCTTGGGCTCCGGGCTCACCGCCAACCGGATAAACCTACTCAACGCCTCGGAACTCTATCCTGCCTTCGACTGGGTCTCCCGTTCTCCTCGACCAGCGCTTTGCTATAGACCCTCGCTTGCCTTCTCTCCTCATTTTTCAATGGAAGAGTGACTACGCTTGAGCCCCGGACGCCGCACCAACCGGAAAAACTTAAGAAACTGTCAAAGAACAATCTTGTTGTACTCCTTTTAAATTTTCCGTCAACGAAAACATGGCGGCTTTATCTCACTTGTTTTCAATCGAGTGCAGTCCGTGCACAGGCGGGTGACCGGATATTGTGCAGCTCCTGAAGCCCTCCCGCGCGAATGACAGGCTGGGCGCGCGTTTTCGCCATTCTGTAGCCGCAGCAAGCCGCTGCAACCAACTCGTGGCCGCGTTGCCAGCCTGTGAATATCCCGTGAAAGGCTTGCTGGATAAGGGATCCCGCTTACTCGCCGGGACCGCTGGGAAACTCAACCGGTAAAATCCACCGCGTTTTAATGGCTTGACAATGCAGGTAAGTCTGATAAAGTGCCAGAAAAGCTGCAAACATCGACGACTCGCAGGTGCCTAGGTATGAAGAATGTGTATGAGGTTCTGAGGCAGAAGGAAATGGAGCTGACCCGGCTGGAGAAGGAAGTGGAAGCGCTGCGCCTGGTGGCTCCGTTGCTCTCCGAAGAAAAGGAAATCAATGCCGAGATGATGAAGCCCGCGCTGGCCCAGGCCGTGAACGGCCCCCAGTCGCCCATTCGCATCCCCTCGCCTCCGGTGGTCGCCGCCGCGCAACCGGTGCGCGCCGCCGGTTGGGATGATACTGCCAAGCGCTGGCCGTAGCGGCAAACGCTTTCCCGCGACCGCGTGTTCATCGAAGGGGTGTTCATCGGCGTGTGCAACGTCCCTCAGCGGACGTAGCCCTCGCTTTTATTGATTCTGGGTGGCGCGACTGGAAGTCATGCCCTTCCAGAAACTCTTTGAGAAAAAATCGATCCCTTTCCGAAACAGCTTTCCTAAGCCATTGCGAGAGTCGCGATTCTTATCTCCCGATAGCCGCTACCGTCCCACAATATCCCCGAGTGCAGCCAGCAGCCGATCCACTTCCTCCACCGTGTTGTAATGCACGAGGCCGATGCGCAGGAAGCCGCCGGATTTTTCCACGTCGAGCCGCTCCGTGAGGTTCAAAGCATAGTAATTCCCATCCCAGGTGAAGAATCCCTGCTCGCCGAGTTTGGCGGCGAGTGCCAGCGGAGTTTGCTCTGCTGTTTGATTGATCACGCGCAAGGCCAGCGTAGGACAGCGTTCGGCGAAGCGCGCGGGATTGGTGATGCCATAAATTTTTATAGCGGGAATTTTCGCGAGGCCGGCAATGAGGCGATCCATTAATGCATGTTCATATCGATGAATAGCCTCGAACCCGGCTACGATGGCGGCGCGGCGAATACCAGCTTGGATTTGGGTGCCCCATTTCTCGCGTTCTTTGCGAGAAGTGGGGATCTCGCGACGCCCAAGATCGGCAATGTACTCCACGCACGCGGTGATGCCGGCGATGCATTCGTGGTTGAGCGTGCCCCACTCCCAGCGGTTGGGGACGGCGTCGGTGAGCGGACGCACTTTGTAGGGCCGCAGGCGCTGCAGATGTTCGCGCTTGCCGAAGAGAACTCCCATGTGCGGGCCGAAGAATTTGTAAGTGGAGCAGACGAGGAAATCGCAGTCCAGCGCGGCGACATCGATGAGGCCGTGCGGGCCGTAGTGGACGGCATCGATGTAAGCGAGCGCACCGGCCGCGTGAGCCAGGCGAACGATGGCCTTCACGGGATTGATCGTTCCCACGGCGTTCGATGCGTAGCCGACCGCGACCAGCTTCGTGCGGTCATTGATTTTGCTGGCCAGGTCGGCGAGGTCGAGCGTGCAGTTCTCTTCGTGAATCTCGGCCCAGCGGATGGTGACGCCCTTTTCTTCCAGCGCAAGCCACGGCGATACATTGGCGTCGTGATCGAGTCGCGTGACCAGAATTTCGTCGCCGGGGCCAAGGTCGCGGCCTATCGCGCGACTCATGGCGTAAGTCAGCGTAGTCATGTTTGGACCGAAAACGATTTCGTCCGCGCCGCAGTTGAGGAAGTCGGCCATAGCAGCACGCGCCTCGGCGAGCATGGCATCGGTGTTGCGGCTGGTCGCGTAGGCTCCGCCAGTATTGGCGTTGTCGCGTCGCAGGTAGCCGGAAACAGCGTCGATCACGCGCTGCGGCACTTGCGTTCCGCCGGGGCCGTCGAGAAAGACGGCGGGATGTCTGTTGACGGTTTGCGCGAGTGAGGGGAATTGGGCGCGGACGTGGGAGATGTCGAAGGCGGCGGGGTCGGTCCCAATGGTCGGCATGGCCATGTTTCATTTTTATCATGCCGACGCCAATCGTTACGCAGATCGTTCCTGCTGTGACGTTCTTCCCCGCAATCTCTTGGAACCCAAAACAAAACCCTGCGCAAGAGAAAGGCCGCCCGACGAGAGGCGGCCTTGTATTCTCATCCCGAACGGCCAGCAAGATCACTGGGTCACGGTGAAATTTGTGGAGCTTGTCCCAGTCCCTTCAGGGGTGGTGATAGCAATCGGTCCCGTCGTTGCCCCACTCGGGACCGTCGCCACTACTTGGCTGTTGGTTTCCAGGTCGAACGCCGCCGATGTACCGTTGAAGGTTACCTTGGTCGCACCGTTAAAAGTGGTTCCGGTGATCGTCACCGATGTTCCCACAGGACCGCTCGTGGGGGTAAAGCTCTTAATGAAGGGTGTAACGGCGAAGCTTCCGGAACTGGTCGCGGATCCTCCTAAGGTTGTGATAACGATTTGCCCTTTGGTGGCATTCGCAGGCACAGTTGCGGTTACCTGCAGGTCGGAGTTTACGGTAAAGGTCGCCTTCACGCCGCCGATCGTGACATTGGTGGTCTGAGTGAGACTGACTCCGTTGATCTGGACCGGCGTCCCCACCGGGCCGCTGGGTGGGCTGAAGCTCTTGATCTGCGGTGTCACGTCGAAGGTCTTGCTGCTCTTAAGCGTGCCGCTGGTTTCGGTGACGGTCACAGGGCCTGTAGTCGCTCCGCTGGGCACCGTGGCAGTCAAGTAGGTGTTGGAAACGGCCTTGAAGGTCGAAGAGGTTCCGTTAAACGAGACGCTGCTCGTGGTTTCGAAGCCCTGGCCAAGGATTTCAACCGTTTGTCCGACCTCGCCTGAGCCGACGACGAAGCTGACGAAAGACCCCAGCCCATCAGACAGGCTGAAGACCGTGCCAGCGTTGTCAGCACCACCATAATAGGTTGTCCCGAAGAACGTTCCATTGGTGTCTTGGAGCGGCGTCGCGGTTGGGTTGGCACCGTCCGTGCAGCCGGTTTGGGAGCAGAAGTTGTAAAGCGTGGTTAACGCGCCTTTCGGGGTAATTTCGAAGGCCGTGCCGCTGCCGGGGGCGTTGCAGAATGAGCCGCACGTTGTCCCGTAAAAGTTCGAATTGGGAGCCTGGGTCAGCGCCGCGTTGGGGTGGGCGCCGTCCGCGCAACCGGTTAGGGAGCAGAAGTCGTAAAGCGTGGTTAGCTTGCCGGCAGAGGTGATTTCGAAAACCGTGCCCCAGTTGCTGGTCCCGCCATTAGCAGTTGTCCCGTAGAAGTTCCCATTGGCAGCCTGGACCAGCCCAGCAGTGGGGTAGGAGCCATCTGCGCAACCGCTCACCGAGCAAAAGGTGTGCAGCGTGGTCAGCTTGCCCTTCGGAGTGAGTTCGAAGACCGTACCATATCCGCCGGTGCCGAAGCATCCTGATTCGCAGGTTACCCCGTAGAAGTTCCCGTTGGTAGCCTGGATCAGCGCCGAAGTGACGCCACTGCCGTCCGTGCAACCGCTTAGGGAGCAAAAACTGTAAAGCGTGGTCAGCTTGCCGCTCGGAGTGATTTCGTAAACCGTGCCATAGCCGTGAGCCCCTCCGAATACCGTTGTTCCGTAGAAGTTTCCATTCGCTGCTAAGACCAGCCCCGCGTAAGGGTTGGCGCCGTCGGTGCAACTGGTTTGTGAGCAAAAGCTGTAAAGCGTGGTCAGCGTGCCGCTCGGGGTGAGTTCGAAAACCGTGCCATCGTCTTCGGCCCCGCCAACGTAGGTCGTTCCGTAGAAATCTCCATTAGTGGCTAGGACCAGCCCCGCGTATGGGCTGGCACCGTCTGTGCAACCGCTCTGGGAGCAAAAATTGTAAAGCGTCGTCAACGTTCCACTCGGAGTGATCTCATAGGCCGTGCCCCTGTCGTTGACCCCGTCAGCTTCCGTTGTCCCGTAGAGGTTCCCATTCGTGCCTTGGACCAGTCCCGCGTACGGGCTGGCGCCGTCCGTGCCGTCGAAGCTGAACAACGTTTTAAAAGTCTGCGCCTGCGCCGCTTGGGTTGTAATGACCGCCAGCACCAGCAGGGCTGCCAAGGGCAGCACGTAGTTGCGCGTTAGTTCCATAATGTCCTCTTAATTAACCGGGATTTTTTCCTGGAACCGAGGCTGCGGACGGGGTTCCGCGCCCCTCTTAGCAACGCTCCAAGCTCGGCGATGCTAGCACGAGATCGCACCTCTGGCAGGGCTTTTGAGCAAAGATGATATGAAGTCGGTATAAAGTCGGCGTGTCAGGGCGTCTGGAGGGCGACGAACTCGGACTTGCAGCCGGCCAGGCATCGGATTTCTTGGAATTCGGCCTGTTCTTCCGAACTGAACGGGTGGGCGTCTTTGCCTTTCGCATAGAATTGCGCATGAGAGCTGCGAAATTGCTGATCCGCGTAGGCCGTCACCAAATGGAAATGGTTGTCGAATTCATACCAGATGGGGCAGCCGGGGGGTTGCAAACACTCTTGCACGGAAAGTCGAATGCTCCCATGTTCGGCGGTGGTCTCCGCGCCCGCGTTGTACTCGAACAGCGCTTTATTCAAATCGCTCCGGGGAAACAACAGGCGAAGCCTCTCCTCGGCAGCCCCCATGCCGTGGATTTGAAGCTCCGGCCGCGCCGCCTCGGTGGAAGCGCCGAAGAGCCGGTCGGGATCAAGCACCACCAGTGTGGCTTGGTGATAGCCATTGCTGATTCCCGTGGCTACGATCTCCTGCCGCCCATCGCCATCGAGGTCGGCCAAGGTAAGGTGGTCCAGATGCCCCGAATGCCAGTACTCAGAGATGGTTTTGCCATTGGAATCGAGCATCGCGATCTGATTAGGCCACCAGGGATCATGGATACTTGAAACCACGATCCGGGGAGGCGTCTTCTTCGTTGCCTTCAGAACGCCAAGCGCAACCATCCTATACGTGGCTGGTGTCCCATGCAGCTCCGGCAACTCCCTGCCCGGCGTCCAACGCCATTTCTCTTTACCGCGGTCCGAATAACAGATCAGCGTCGTCGAGTGCGACATGGGGCTAACGGCCGGGAGATAGAGGAAAAGAACGCTAGTGTGGCCGTCACCATCCAGATCGCCAAACCAGATGCGCGTCGCTATACCCTGTGCGTAGTACCAGTCGGGCGAAAATCCCTCGGGAAAGCTCTTGCTCCATAGTTCCTTTCCTTCCGCATTCAGAATCGTAAGTGTCGAACCGTCGAGGCGCCCGGACTGAGGCTGGTCATGCACTGCCAGCATTCGGAAGGAAACGTAGCCCACCATGCACATGCATAAGACGGCTACTGCGGCCGCTGCCGCTATCTTTAGACCTCTACGGGAATTCACTGCTGGAACCGGCGGACGATCCTCGCTAGCCCCGCGAGGTTTCGCTACGATCCATCGCTTTTCCTGCGTACCATCGGGAGCGGGGACGGAACGATTGGGAAGGCTAATCGTGATGAGGTCGGCTTTACCTTCGCCGTTGTAATAGGATTCCAGCGCGCGCCGCAACCTGTTCATCTCTGCCGCTACGTCTGCCGATCCCTTTGTCTTGCTCTCGTTTGGCCACAGTTCCTTGATCACCCGGTCAGGCTTTAGAGTGGTTTGCGAATCCATGTTGCTGAACAGAACTTCGAGCAGCTTCCTGAGCTGACTCTTGCTGGCGAAGCTCTGGCTGCGCAGGATTCTGTCGATTTGGTCGCTGATAGCGGAGCGATCCATGGACTAGACGAACTATAGGACTAGACGAACTCTATATCATAGCCTAACGAAAATGCAGCCTTTTGCACACCGGTCGCCCACTCCGGTTCCTTATCCAAGCTTCGTTATCCCTGGAGGACGTCAATCCGCGCCACCCTCACCAAATCCGCCAGCATCCCGTAAGCAGTCGCGTAAAGCCCAGGATTTTCTTCCGTGATGGCGAGGCCGGGAAAGATGTCGGTTTCGAAATAAATATAAGACGACGCGCCGCTAACCTGCGCCATGGGATCGGTCAGCGGGATTTGTTCGGGACGAACGCTGGCCGCGACTCCGCTCTCCGTTTTTCTCGCGCGACAGACTAGTTTGTAAGGACGGCCTTCTTTTCTGGCGGCGCGCACGGCCTCCCCGCTCAGCCCGCGAATGCCTTCACGCTCCATCTCTTCCAGGCGCACCGGCACATCCATCAGCACGGTGATGAGCGCGGCGATTTTTACCGCGGCGTCCCAGCCGTCAATGTCGTGCGTGGCATCGGTTTCGGCGATTCCGAGCGCCTGCGCTTTCTTCAACGATTCATCAAAGCTGAGGCCGTTTTCCATTTCACTCAGAATCACGTTCGTCGTCGAATTCAGGATGCCGTGAAATCCCTGCAGATGAATCAAAGGTAGTTGGGGAAAAAACGAAAAGATAGGAACGCCATCCATCACCGTGGATTCGAACAGGAAGCGCTTGCCGCGGGCGGCCGCGAGGTCGCGGAGCTCGCGGTAGGCGTGGACGACGGGTCCTTTGTTAGCAGTGATGGCGTGGGCTCCATGCTCGAGCGCGGCGCGGATGTGATCGATCGCAGGCTGGCCATTTTCTACGTTGAGCGACGTGGCTTCGAAAAGAATGTCAGCGCGGGCGGTGGAGAGCCAGGTGCGGATGTTGCTCGAGTCGGAACCTGGTATGGGCGACAGGTTCCGGTCACATAGGCGCGCGGATCGAGACCGGTGTGGTCTGCAATCCATCCCAGCCGGCGCGTCGCGACTCCGGTAACGCGGAAAGCAATTCCGTGGCGCTCGCGCAGTTCCTGCTCACGATCCAGCAACAATTGCGCCAGCGTGCGGTTGACATTGCCGAAACCGAGAAAGCAAAGGTTGTAGTTGTGAATCGTTTCCCCCGCCTACCCCATCACCTGGGTGTGCTCGGGTTTGATCTTGTAGAGCACGCGCACTTCGCCAGGCTGGCCGTAGGGGTATTTGTCCACGCCCAGATACTTCTTGGCCATCTTATCGATGTGAGCGCTCGCACCCTCCTCCGTGATCTCCACAACGCGCCCCCGAATCTCCAGATACCGATAGGGATTTTCCGGATCGATGACGGCCAGCGACACCCGCGGATCGCGGCGCACGTTGCGATCCTTCTGCCGTCCCTTGGCCGAGTTGAAGATGACGTGTTCGCCGTCATAGTCGCACCACACCGGCGTGACTTGCGGACGGCCATCCGGCATCAGCGTGCCCAGACTGGCGAAGGCGCGCTTCTGAAACAGATCGCGATACTTCTCAGGGATAGTTTCCGGCATAAAAACCTCCTTGCGTTCGTGCAATGAATTGACAGGACATTATAGATGCCGCAGGCCGATTTGCGGCCTGCAGTCAATCTCAGTATCCTTTCAGTCGATGACTACACGCATGAGTTTTCAGCCGCGAAGTGGCGTAACCCGCACCCTTCCCATTCTCCTCACAGCCCTGCTACTGGCGCTTTCCTCGCTGGCCGGGGCTCAGACGGCGAAATATCCCCAGACGATCGTCTTCATGACTGACTTCGGCGTGGTGGATGATTCCGTCGCGATTTGCCGCGGCGTGATGTATTCGATCATGCCGGAGGTGCGCATCGTCGATCTCACGCATCAGGTAACGCCGTTCTCCATTCTCGACGGCGCGCGTTTTCTTTATGGCGCCACGCCTTACTATCCCGCCGGCACGGTCTTTGACGTTGTCATCGATCCCACCGTAGGCAGCACGCGCAAAGCGATCGTGGCCAAGTCAAAGCGCGGCCAGTATTTTGTGCTGCCGGATAACGGCCTGCTCACGCTGGTGGAGCAGCGCGACGGCATCGAGGCCGTACACGAAATCACAAATCCAGATTGGATGATCGGAACCAAGATGTCATCGACGTTTCATGGGCGCGATATTTTTTCTCCCGTGGGCGCGCATGTCGCGCGCGGCGACGATTGGACGAAGGTTGGTCCGGAGATGCCGGTTTCGTCGCTGGTGCATTTGGAGTTGAAAGCGGCTCAACTCAACGATCGCGGAGTTACGGCGGAGGTGATTGCCACCGATGGTCCGTTCGGCAATCTGGTCACGAACCTCGACGCGGAAGATTTTCTGCAACTCGGCTACCCCCGCGGCCAGGAAGTTCCGGTGAAGATTGCCGGCAAAGAAATGAAAATCAAATTCGTGCGGACCTTCAGCGATGTGGCGCTGGGCCAGCCTCTTCTATATATCGACTCGCGTGGACACTTTGCCCTGGCGGTGAATCAGGGAAGTTTTGCCGCCGTCTATGGCGTAAAGCCGCCAGTGGAGTTATTCATTCCGCGCGCTGGGAAGTAATCCCAGCCGAAGTGTCATCCCGAGCAAAGCGAGGGATCTTGGTTCTTGCGTGCGTCGGGATGACATTTCAAAGCGATCTCTCCACGCGCGGCAGCACCGCGCGCAGCAGCGCCTCGAACCCGGCCCGCACGCGCTCCCCGGTCTCCATCACCTCCTGGTGCGAGAGCGGCTGGTCGAGAATCCCCGCAGCCATGTTAGTCACGCAGGAGATGGCGAGCACTTTGATTCCCATGTGACGCGCCGCAATCGCTTCGAAGGCGGTCGACATTCCCACCAAGTCCGCACCAATAATTCGCAGATAATTTATTTCGGCCGGCGTCTCGTAGCTCGGACCGAGCAGGGCGGCGTAAACCCCTTCATGCAGCCTCATGCCAAGCTTGCCAGCCTCTTCCTGTGCGATCGCTCGGTAGTCTTTTGCGTAGGCCTGAGTCATGTCCGGAAAGCGCACCCCAAAACGCTCATCATTGGCCCCGGCTAGCGGATTCGTTCCCTGCAGGTTGATGTGGTCCCGGATCAGCACCAGCACGCCTTGCTGATAGTTCACATTGATTCCGCCCGCCGCGTTGGTCAGGATTACGGCGCGAATTCCCATGCGCCCGAAAACCCGCATAGGGAACGCGACTTGCTGCGGCGAATATCCTTCGTAGAGATGCACGCGCCCTTGCATCACGGCAACGGGCACGGCGCCGGCTTTGCCAATTACCATCTGTCCAGCGTGTCCAATCGCGGTGGAGCGCGGGAAGGCGGGAATCTCGGCGAACGGAATTCGTGCAGGCTCACTCAGCGAATCGGCAAATCCGCCAAGGCCGGAACCCAGAACAAGTCCGATGCGCGGACGCAACGCACTCCGCTGCAGCACCGACTGGGCCGCGGTTTCCGCGAGTGTGAATTGATCTTCCATAATGTTACAAAGCTATCTCATAAATGGTTTCGGAAAGGGCACGACTTCAGAGCCTGCGGAAAACTCGATTTTGCTCTTGCCTTTGGGTGGCGCAGCGGTTTACCGCTGCGATAACTGCCATGTTTTCAATGCCGGCTTTAGCCGCTGAGGGACGTTTAATCCCGTCAATAGACTTTTCCGCAACCTCTTCAATCGCACCATCCTGTTCATCATGAGATGCCCTCTAGTTTTTTTTCTCGAACTTCGCCAATTCGCTCTCCAGCTTCCACTGCTCCCGCGCGCGTTCGTTGGCTGCGAGGAATTTTGTACACGTCGCAGAAGGCTTCTCCGGATTTGCCGCATCCCCCGCGCAAGCCGGAGCCATGCGGAACACTAGTTTTGTATCCGTCCAAAGGCTTTGCCCGGGCAGAAAGCTGTGCTCCAGGCTTTGCCGCACCATCCGCTTCAAATCCGCATAGGACAAATGATAGGTCTCGACCGCGCGCAGATATTCGTGCGTCATATCTGAGCGGCTAACGCCTTCGTCGTCGGTCGCCAGCGCTACCGGAACCCCATACTTCATATAAACCGGCAGGGGATGGTCGTCGCCGCTTACGCCCAGAATGATGTCATTTGAAGTCAGGCAGATTTCAACCAGAACGTTGCGCTCCGCCATTTCATGCATCAGCGCGATCGGATCTTTTTCGTTCATCACGGAAACCCCGTGGCCAATGCGCTCGGCATGGCCACGTTCAACGGACGCGCGAATGTGAAACGTGAGATCCTCCGGCGGCACCAGTCCCAAGGCTAGTTCGCCGGCGTGTAGTGCGATGTGCACTTTGGGATAGACGCTGTGCAAGTAATCGATCATGGCCATGTGTTCATTGAAATCGTGAAGCGGCACATACCAGTCCTCGGGCATCACCAGATTCAGCCCGACAAATCGCGGATCGGACGATGCCAGTTCGAACCCCAGCAGAATCTGCGC
Source organism: uncultured Acidobacteriaceae bacterium (assembly GCA_963818865.1). GTDB lineage: Bacteria > Acidobacteriota > Terriglobia > Terriglobales > Acidobacteriaceae > Sulfotelmatobacter. The sequence continues at coordinate 601,721 of CAWFTQ010000003.1, read as the reverse complement.
GAACACGATCTGATGCTGCAACCCGCGCAGCACCTGATAAAGATAGCGCACGTCTACGTTGCATCCCGGAGCCGCCTCCGCGGTTCCGCATTTGAGAATCTCTCTGGCGCGCACATCGTCAGCGGCCAGTCTCTTGCTGGTTTCCGTGGCCGCGTCTTTTATGCCGGCGCTCAGCAGGGCATCGCGCATCTTCGCGTAATCCGAAGTCCACTCCACTTTTCCCGCCAGTTCTGCGGCTGCGCCGGCGTCGGCTGTGTGCATGAACTCAACATATTGCAGGTGATCCATGCCGGCGCGATTCGTGGCCGCGGCGATCGCTTCCGCCACGTGCGTATGCGACGCCAACCCGAATTTGTCGAATGCGGCGAAGAAATGATCGTGGCCCGATTCGTCGCCCGGCCTCCAGTTCCGCATCGACCAGGCGTCGATCATCTCGTTGTACAGTACGTGGTCGCCATAACCGCAGCGCGCCGCGGGTTTGGCGGTATAACTCTCGCACGAATCGCAAGGCGGCGCCAGCAGGCGCGAGGATGTGCGGTCCACGCACAGGCTGCCGTCGGCGGCAAAATCGATCAGATCTTCCGCGTAAATCGCGCCATCCAGATGGTTGTGCAGGTCTCCACCTTTCGGCAGGTCGTGCACGAAGGCCAGCAGCAGTTGCGGCTGCTTGCGAACCCGCTCCAGCGACAGCGAGGTTCGCTGTTCAGCGCTCTGCGCCATAGCCAACACAGTCAGCAGCAGGACCGATACACAACACCGTACGGCCGCATTTACTCTTGCCACGATCAACCCTCCGAAACACCCATGCGAAGTCAGGAAAAGAATTGTAATCCGTTGCTGGGGTTCGATTCACGGAAAAGAATCAGCGGGTAGTGGGCTGCTTTGAATTTTCACGACGTCAGTCTCTTTGTTAATGCTGCCCAGCCGTTCGCGTTGAGGTATTGCGTGAAGTCCCGCAAGGGCTCATTGCGGACGCCCTCTTCAATCTGTGATAGGTCATGACTCAGCCCTCTTATCTCCCAGCAACGCTTGCTTCCTGTAGTGCAAAAATAGATTTGAAGCGTTTTATCAGCGCCGTGGAGTTTCGTCATGCGTTGGTGCAGTTCAGCCTTAGGAACGACAACAAAGTCTGGCTTGCCTTTGAAACTATGCAGTACAAAAACCCAGAACTCAGCCTGAGACTCTTTGAGTTTCGTTCTGTTCAACGTGAACCAACTGAGGCAGCGCAGCGATTCCCGCAGCGCTGCGGACTCCCACGGCAGGAAATCTTTCCCATATTTTGCTTGGACCGAGACGGTACGGCGGTTTTCGCGGTCGGTTACCAGCAAGTCGATGCCTGCATCCTTGGCGGGTATCCAAACATTTAATCCCAGTTTCTGTTGGATATGAAGGCCGACCAGATATTCCCCGGCGTGGATTGTAAACATTGGCCTCATAGAAAGTGCATCGAGAATATCAATCTTCATCAGCCGAACACACGGCTAGGTAGGGCGGCCTTAGCTCTAGCACAGCACTGACACTTCTCATCGCGACTGCGCCACCTTGCCGGATGAGATATACGCCACGGGTTGGAATCTGGGTGTCACACCACGGCCCCTTGTTCGGGGAGAACCATTCTACGGCTGGACGTTGAAATGGTTCGACGGGGCATAAGATCTGCCGTACGACAAAACTAGATGCTAGTTTTTCCCTGCCGGGTTGAAATGGATGAGGGACTCTAACGCCATCTGGCATTGGAAGCCATTTCGCATCATTATCCACGAATCGGTAGCGTTGGCAGTTAATTGCCGTGCTTAGGCTCCCCTCGCGAACCGGATCGACGGCCCCCTTGCCTTCCGAGCAAAATGCGAACACTCCATCTTGCGTGGCGCCGTCTAGCTCACGTTGCCAATCCGCGAGCATAGGGCGGTATGCGAAGGACCACAGCGTCCAGCCGCTCGCTCGTATTTCCGCACGCTTGCGATCTATGATTTCAGACATGCTTTCCTCAGCGTGAGGTCCGAACGGATGCCAGAAAGAGAGCTTGAACTTTGCGTGATTCACGGCGGCATTTTATAGCCAAAATTCAGAACAGCCCACTACCAATCAGTGAAGCCAAAAGGCAGGAAGAGTTTTCAGTGCAGCCAGACGATCGCAGCGATAACCACGGCCACCACCAGCAGCGCTCCCAGAATGTACTTGTTGGATGCAAACCACGACTCCGACTGCAGCGCCGAACTCAAGAACGGAGCAGAATTGTCGGAACCAACCACCTCGGCTGGCGCCTCGGATGCCACATCCGGCAGCGATGACGATGACGTTGCCCCCGTGGTCTGCGGTGCCACAGCCTCTTCGGCGTGCGCCGATTTTATCGCAGAGGAAACAGAATTCCGCGCTCCCCCGGTTTCCGCTGCAGCCGCAGAAACTGTCAGTGCAGCGGCCCCTGTCTCCACGCTCCTGAGCTCCGTAGCCCTGAGCTCCGCAGTCCTAGCCTCCGCAGTCGTAACCTCCGTGGCCCCGACGGAAACTTTCTCCGCAGAAGAATCCCGAACAAAAGTTCCCCTCGCATAACCGCGCACCGCGGGCTCTTTAGAATCCCTTCGCGGCGCCGGACTACCCTGGTCCTTCTGCGATCTGACTGCCGGATGCGCAATTCGCTGCCCGCGCCATTGTCTTTCTTCGCATTCCACACAGAACGCGCGCCCCTGCGACACTGGGAAGCCGCAGGCCTGGCACTTCCGCAGATTTCTCAACACCGGAGGCACCGCAATCGTTCCGGCGTTTTCATTCGGCTCTCCGCCGCCCTGGCCGCGCCCGGCGCTTGTCCAGAACAGCGCTTTCTTCGGCGCCGCTACCCCCTCATCTTGCTTTATCAGCCAACCCCTCTTCCTGCTTGATAGATGAGACCTCTTGAGATAGCGCCACCGGCACGGCCGCAGTCGCCGAACTCACCACCACGTCCGCCGATTCAACTTTCGGATCTTCTTTCGCATCTTCCACCGCAACCACTTCCGCCGCTTCCACTTCCACTTCCGGTTGCACCTCCACCACCGCGGTTTCCGGATGCGCACTCGCAATCTGCATCGCGACCGCATGTTTCACCGCGGTTTCCACCATCTCACTCAGCCGCAGCAACGCCGAAAGATCCCGCTCCTCAAAGGTCCGCGGCTTGCCGGAAAGAAGTTCAAACACCCCGAGCACCTGCTCGCCGCTCACGATCGGCATCACCACCACCGAGGCAATCCCCAACTCGCGGCATACCTCGCGATTCACCCGTGGATCGCGTTCCGCATCGTCGCACCGCAAAAGCTGCCGCGTCCGCACGCATTCTCCCGACAGCCCATAATCCATCGAGAGCAGCGCTCCCAGTTCCGGCGCGTTCCCCCCAGCGCTCGCCCGGCACAGCATGTCATTGTGTTCGCCCCGCCGCAGCGCGATGGCAGCTCCGCTAGCCCCGGTAATATATTGCGCGCGGTCAGCCAGCAGTTGTAGCGCGGCATCGAGATCGCGCTCCGCCATTTCCGCCAGCGACCGCCCCGCATCTTCGCCAGCTAAGCGCGCCTCGCTTCCCGACGTTCGCGGCCCATGCCCGTTGCCTGCCGCGATTCCCGCCAAAACACTCTGCGCCTCGGATCCGCTCGCGCTGCTCTCCCGCATCTCTCCCTCCATCGCAGGCGATGCGGAACTGTGGTCGAGAATCGAGTAGTGATCCATGGCGCGTGCCAGTTGCGTTGCATTGCGTCAAGGCGGCCGTGGCGCGATCCGGCCCGCCCGCATTCACTTTCAATTTCAGGAGACGATAATTGGAGTCTCGCTCGGACCGGGCACGCTGTCAAGAAGTCACGGCACTCGAAAGTCACAGTGTGCCGCGCGCAGCCAAGCCGCACTCACAATAACAGTCGACATCCGCACCCTTCCTTCCAAAAACTCAGCCCTCAACCTTCCAGACTGACCACCAACCTCCAAACCCCGCCCATCCCTTTCTGCATTTCCTGTGCAAGCTCTGTGGAGATTCCGCCACCCCGCCCGCACATGTTTCCCCGCTCGCATTGAATCACCAGCAGAACCCCGCCCCGCAAGCGGCTTAGCGGCGTTTGTTCGCTAAGAGCTTCGCCCCCTCTCGATCCCCAAAAATCCCCGACCAAGATTTTCCTCAACTGCACCAAAAATACTGAATTGACCCCGCGCCCTTTCGCTCGTACATTCTCTTTCGCCCTCTCAAAAAAAATCGAACTCAGCCGAGACTGTAACCGGCGAGATGAACCGTCAACCACCGCCACCAACCATTTGAGAAGAAGATCTGGTCAGCACATGAAAGCAACTACGCCATGGATCACTTACCGCACCCGTTTTCTGGTCAAAGCCAAGCAACTCACCACCAGCCTCGCCTTCACCGACGTGCTCGGTCGTCAGCACTCCGGTCGCAGGGGCGACTACCTCGTCGAATCCTCCGACGGTGTTCTCCGCATCGCGCCTCGTCAAATCTTCGAGGATATCTATGTCCCTTTCCTCGCCCAACCAGCCGTGGAACCTGGAATCGACTCGGCAGAGACTCTCGACCGGCCCACCACTCCGCCAAAGAAACAGATGTGGCCACCCAGCCAGCCTCGTTCGCGCGAGATCCCCGCTACCCTGTCGCTCACCCCCCAACTCACCCGCAAATTTCCCCAATCCGAGCGCACCCGACGCAACTTCGCCTCTGGCATCAACTCTCTCTAGGCGGTCGCCGCAAAACTCGACCTTGCTCGCAGCGGTTCACCGCTGCGACAACTGCCATGTTTTCAATGCCGGTCTTAGCCGTTGAGGGACCTTCCGTCCCGCAAGAGACCACCGCGACTTACTGGCCACTGGCAACCGGCCACTGGCCTTTGTGAATACACCATGAATTCCCCTTGTGGAAAACAAATCCACCACCCCCGCACCAAGCCCGTCATTGCTGGAGATACAACCTGTAGTGTTTCCCTCTTGACAGGCACAATAAGCGGGAGTAACTTTGCAATCCCATAGGCTTTGAAAGTCGTCTCGCGGGAACGGGGCGGCTTCCGCCGAGTGAGTAAGCAAGTGAGTAAATCAGTAAAAGTAAAGAAGAGCGGCAGACGGGGATCGGCGCCAAGCCAGAGGTGACTGGGCGCTACCCCCGTAAACCATAACAAATAAAGGCTTCGGGCCTAAAAACCCGAAGCCGGATATTACACAGTGCGGTGGCCGTTCCCCCCGACCCTCCCCCGGGGCGGACGACAAGCTAAAGATGTACGAACCAAGTTTTATCTAGGCTGACGTTTTCCACTTTCCGGCAGCAGAAGCCCGAAAGCCGAAGCCCGAAGCCCGATTTTTGAGGAGCCCTGGATGGAAACTCTAACCCGCCTTGTCACCGATTCTCTGGCCCGGCACGGTTTTGATCGTCCTATGGACCCGCGCCGCCTGCAGTGGTCGCGCTGGTTCCGTTGCGATTCCCCTCACAGTCTCCTTGTCGTCCCCAGCAAACCCGGCATTTTCGCCATCGCCGAAGAGATTGCTGGGAATGTGGCGCGGGTGCCCTCGCCCGCGACTTCAACCGCAAGTGATATTTCGGTCGCGTCGCCTTTGGGTGGCGCAGCGCTTCAGCGCTGCGATTCTCCGCCCCACACCGATGCGGCTTTGGCCGCCCAGGAAACTCCCGTCCACCGCATGCTCGCCGTCCTCCAATTCTCCGAAGATGACGACATGGCCTTCACCCTCGACCGCATGTTCACCCGCATCAATCCTATGCGCGCCCGCCTTTCCTCCGGTAGCTGCTTCCTCCGCTTCGTCGTCATCGAAGATCAGGATCAGCGCCGCAGCATTTGCAGCGCCCTCAATCAATGGATGCTCTCCTCCGCCGAAAAAGCCTCGGGTATCCCCGCCGCCTTCTCGTCGTCCATGGAAGTGGCGCCGGTCACAGACCCTGCGGCTCAAAACTGTCGTGTGGATCAGAACCCTCGTGTGGGCGCGGGCGACTCGCCCGCGTCTGTCGACGGCACCGCAGACCGGGCCCCGGCACACAATCGAGAAACGGAGATTGGACACTCGCTCCCGCATCTCAACTCCGGAGCCAACACAAATCTCCATTGTCCTCACCCCCTTCCCTCCGGCTTCTGAACCGGAGGGCGGGTTGGTAAGGTGCCGGCATGGCAAGACCCCGGAGTTAGCTTTGAAAGGGCGCGGCTTCAAGCCGCGCCGCCGCATGTCGTTATGAATGAAGGGAACGAGAGATTCGCAGCCCCGGAGGGGCGTTTGATAATAGCCCGGCGCGTTCAGCGCCGGGGAAAGCCGTAAATCGAGGCCGCGTCCCGGAGGGACGCCTGATCTCACACACGCTCCTTAGCCACTGAGGGTTAGATGTATCAAGCACCACCGGCGCAAGCAGTACCGTGGAAGAGCGGCGCTTCAGCAGCCTGCCCTGAGCGAAGTCGAATGGGCCGCGTCTGAAGCAGAAAGAAATTGGGCTTTAGCCCCTGAGCACAGGAGCCAAAATGAACGACTCAAGAACTTGGGCGCTAGTCGAGAACCTCTCGAACCTGGACCAGATGGAGACGCGCCGCCGTGAAAGCGCCTCCAAGTCGACCCTCATGGCCACCCGTTACCGCGTAATTTCCGCGCTCTTTTTCTCCCATGCTGAGGAAGCGCTCGATCCAGTCCGGAAATGCCTGGACCTGGTCGAAGCCAAAAATTTCCTGCACCTGGCCGAGATGGAAGAAAGCTTCGCCGCCCGCGGTCATCAGGACCTCGCGCAAATAGCGCTTCTGAAACGCGAAACCCTGGCTCTCCTCGAACGCCCGGAAAGCTGAGAGCCTTGTTAGGAGCGGGTTGGTCGTGATTTTGGGTGGCGCAGCGCTTCAGCGCTGCGATAGAAGCGAGAATGATTCGGGGCTTTAGCCCCCGAGCAACACACCCCAAAGGGGGAGAAAAAGCTCTTTACAGAACCCGGCTCATTGGGAGGTTTCGATCAACGGCCGCAACAAAGCTGCACGCGTTTTCGTCATCTTGGGCAGTGTGGTGCTCGTCGCCAGCGCTGCGCTTCATTGCTTCGCCGGTTACAGCAAGCTTTCCCCGGCGTTGGCCATGTCGAATCTGGGTCCCGGCCTTCAGGCAGCCTTCCGGGTCGTTTTTCTCTCGCTCGGGTGGCACTGGCTCGTAACTGCGATTGTCGCGCTACTGGCTGGTCTCACAGAAACCAGATTGCGCAAGACGCTCGTTCTGTTCTGCGGTCTGGCCGTGCTGCTTGAGGCGGGAGTTGGCGCCAGCATGATGGGATTCTTTATAGGCAACGAACTGATCGGCTCAGCCGCGTTGTTGCTGGTTTGCGGCGGCCTATTATTTGAAAAATCAGGAGCCCAAACATAAAAGGTCGCGCGGATGCCGCCGCAATATGGTTATGAACGAAGGGAACAGAGATTCGAGCCCCGGAGGGGCGTTTGATAATAGCCCGGCGCGTTCAGCGCCGGGGAAATCCGTAAATCGAGGCCGCGTCCCGGAGGGACGCCTGATCTCACACACGCTCCCTAGCCTTTGAGGTTTAGATGTATCAAGCACCACCGACGCAAGCAGCACCGTGGAAGAGCGGCGCTTAAGCGCCGCGTTAGAAGCAGAATTGATCCGGGGCTTTAGCCCCCGAGCCAGACCCGAATTTCGGAGCAAGGGCAGGAAGGAACCTAAGCAATGAAAATCGTCGTGCTGATTGCTGCTGTACTCCTGCCGCTCCTCGCCCTCGCGCAGACGAAAGCGACCTCGGAAGCCGCCGTCGCAAGCGGTCCTGTCACTCCTTGCGTATCACAAGCAGACCTTCGCGACACGGATGCCAAGCACGAGTGTGAAAAAAGAGACACCGCCCGCCTATTCCTGATAGCGGGAAAGCCGGAAGCAGCGCTTCGTATGCTCTGCGTCACAACGGAAGCAAGAGCAGCATTCGGGGACGACAAGAACGGAACGCCCGTTAAGTGTTTGAAATCCGTGGGCGTTGATTACAGCAAATAGCGTCAGGAGGAAAGATGGAACGCAGCTTGAAGATCGCGGAGCTGAGAAACTTCGTCAAATTCCAGGACGATTCCGCGCGCACTTCACCCTCGGCAGAACTACCAGCACTGTGGCAAGAGAAACAACGAACGCAAGACACGATTGACAAGTTGGAGAAAGACACTATAACCCGCGCGTCATAGCTTCGAGAGAAGACACACGCGGTTAGGAGGTAAGTTAAATGTTTATTCCTAAGGTAGGCGAAGCCGTTATTGTCCGATGGGACCAAGGCTACGGAAGCGTTGAAGTGGTGGAGGAGGTATCCATCGATCACTTCACCATCTACGACCGACTCGCAGGAAGCTACGTGGCCGTCAGTTTCATGAATGCCCACCCCCTGCTGCCTGACGGCTCGCATGGTACCGCACTGTTCGACAGAAAGACAGGATAAGGAGAGGGCGATGAGAAGCGTTGGCTACGACGAACCGCGGGAAGCTGAGGCAGAGACACTGGAGTGTGCGAAATTCACGAACTGGGGAAGAATCAAAGACGCGGTCCGAAACAGGGCGATGCACGTCGGGGGGCTACAGCAAATCGACGTCCCGTCCCGCTCACTGTTCTTACGAAAGTCGAAGTTCCCTGCCTCAAAAGTGACCGCCGCAATCTCTCTAGACGGCCAAAGGCTGGAACTTCACTGGGCAGTGCGCGAAAGAATCACCGGCCTCGTTGATGAGCAATCAGATATCTTTCGGATCAGACTGGCCCCCAGCGGAGGGATCTACTTTACGCGGAAGGACGAGCCCCTGAGCTTAGAAGAACTGAGTCGCTTGATCGTGTCTCTTGCTGACCGATTTTGAGAATGTACTTCCGAAAGGAGAAGCTCCAATACGCGAAGTTCTTGCGGAGCAGGTGCCAAAGGAAGTGACCCAAGACATCGGCGATATCAAAGAGGAAATGACGCAGGCTTTAACGAGGGGCTACGGTCCGAAGGTCGCCCGGTTTGCGCTTGCGCTGCTAGGCGGGATCCCCTTCGTCGGCGGTGCCTTCGGCGGGGCCGCCGGGGCTTGGTCTGAGGCAGAACAAAACTATTACAACAAAGTCGCCGCGAGCTGGCTAAAGCTTCAGGAAGACGAGATTCGGGAAATTGGCATAACTATTGCTGAGATTCTGTCCCGCATCGATCTTAACGACGCGGAGACCCAGAAACGCATTGAAAGCCCCGAATACCTAAGTCTGATTAAGAAGTGCTTCCGCGACTGGTCTGCCGCGGAGAGCGAAGAGAAGCGCGTTTACGTTCGAAACCTGCTGACTACTGCCGCGACAAGCAGGATTTGCGATGACGACGTTGTACGCATGTTCATTCAGTGGATCGAAACGTACTCGGAGTTGCATTTCAAAGTAGTGAATTGGATCTATAAGCACCGAGGCTGTACACGCATGGAGATGTGGAATGGAATCTACGGCGAGAGGGCACGTGAGGATTCAGCTGAGGCAGACTTGTTTAAACTCCTGATTCGTGGTCTGAGCACCGGGGAAGTGATTCGGCAACACAGGGAGAAAAACTACGACGGCACTTGGATTAAGAAAACCCGGCCATCTCGTCGAGGCGTACATTCCCAAACGCTAAAATCGGCATTCGACGACGAAGAAGAATATGAGCTAACCGAGCTAGGAACACAGTTCGTACGCTACACAGTAGAAGGTGCGATGCCAAAGATCGCAGCCCCGTTCGATAGCGCGCACCCGAGCGCAGGCTCGGCCGCGCAAGGAGCAACGATCTGAGATAAAGCGGAAACGGTCGGCCCGACTCCGCCAAAGACGGCCGCCGGCAAGAGTCGCCAAGAAGAACATTAGAATCTAACTATTAATGGAGAAAGCAATGCCTGAGGTCAAAACTACCACCGTCAATTCCCCCGCGGCCACACCCGCGAACCCTGTCCCCGCAAACAACACCTCTGCAACTAACGGCTCTGCAACGAAAAAATCCGCACCCGGCCTTTCCTTCCGCCGCTTCTTCACCAAGCTCGGCGTTTCTCCCTACGACGAAGTCGAATGGGATCTCCGTCTCGCCCAGATCACCGACTCTCACGGCGGCGTGATCTTCGAGCAAAAAGACGTCGAAGTCCCCAAAGACTGGTCCATGACCGCGACCAACATCGTCGCCTCCAAATATCTGCACGGAAAAATCGGCACCCCCGAGCGCGAGACCGGAGTCCGCGCCCTCGTTACCCGCGTCGCCGAAACCATCCGCAACTGGGGATTGGACCAAGGCTACTTCAAGACTCCCGAAGACGGAGCCACCTTCCACGACGAACTCGTCCACATCCTTGTCCGCCAATACGCCGCCTTTAACTCGCCCGTCTGGTTCAACGTAGGCTGCGACCGCATCGAGCCGAATTCCGACGCCCGCAACTGGCACTGGAATCCCGCCACCCAGCAAGTCGAGTTCGGCGTCACCGGCTACAGCAATCCGCAATGCTCGGCATGTTTTATAAATTCTGTAAAAGATTCGCTGGATTCCATCCTGACTCTAGCCAAGACCGAAGGCATGCTCTTCAAGTGGGGCAGCGGCACCGGAACCAATCTCTCTCCGCTGCGCTCCTCCACCGAAGGTCTCAGCGGAGGAGGCACCGCCAGCGGTCCCCTCAGCTTCATGAAAGGTTTCGATGCCTTCGCCGGAGTCATCAAGTCCGGAGGCAAAACTCGCCGCGCCGCCAAGATGGTTATCCTCAACGTCGACCATCCCGACATCGTCGAGTTCATCGAGTGCAAACAAAAAGAAGAAGCCAAAGCCCACGCGTTAGTTGCGCAAGGCTACGACGGTTCGCATCCCGACTCCGACGCCTACTCCTCCATTTTTTTCCAGAACGCAAATAATTCCGTTCGCGTCACCGACGACTTCATGTACGCCGTCATTCGCGACACCGACTTCTCCACCAAAAAAGTGCAGGACGGCAGCGTCATGCACACCTACAAAGCCAAAGATCTGCTCAAGAAAATTTCGGAAGCCACCTGGCACTGCGGCGATCCCGGAATGCAATACGACACGACAACCAACCGCTGGCACACTTCGAAGAACACCGCAAGAATCAACGCCAGCAATCCTTGCAGCGAGTACATGTTCCTCGACGACTCCGCCTGCAACCTCGCCAGCCTGAATCTTCTGAAGTTCGCGCCCAACGGCACTTTCGACGTCGAAGCCTATCGCCATGCCGTCGATATTTTAATCACCGCCCAGGAAATTCTCGTCGACAACGCCGGCTATCCCACCGAAATGATCATGCGCAACTCGCATGACTACCGCCCGCTAGGTTTGGGCTACGCAAATCTCGGCGCCCTGTTAATGGCCGCAGGCCTTCCCTATGACTCCGATGCCGGCCGCGACTACGCCGCCTGCGTCACCGCCATCATGTGCGGCGAAGCCTACCTGCAATCGTGCCACATCGCCGAACAATGCCAGCCCCTAACTCCCGCCACTGAAACAGTCGCAACTCGTCTCGGCATCACCGAAGCCGCGAACATGCCCGGCGCCGCCTGCCCCGGCTGGTACATCAACCGCGAACCTTTCCTCGACGTAATCCGCATGCACCGCGCCAGCGTCAACAACATAAATAAATCCAACGTCCCCGCTCCACTCTACGAATCCAGCAAAGCCAGCTGGGACGAAGCCCTAGCCCACGGCGAAAAACACGGCTATCGCAATAGTCAAGTAACAGTTCTGGCCCCCACCGGCACCATCGGCTTCATGATGGACTGTGACACTACTGGTGTGGAGCCGGATTTGGCGCTTGTTAAGTACAAGAAGCTTGTGGGTGGGGGGATGATTAAGATTGTGAATCAGACGGTGCCGACGGCGTTGTTTAAGCTGGGGTACGATCACGATCAGGCGAATGCGATTGTGAGTTATATCGATGCGACGGGAACGATTGAGGGGGCGCCGCATATTAAGGACGATCATTTGGCGGTGTTTGATTGTTCGTTTAAGCCGGCGAAGGGGACGCGGTCGATTGCTCCGATGGGACACTTGAAAATGATGGCGGCGGCGCAGCCGTTTATCTCGGGAGCTATATCGAAGACGGTCAATCTTCCGGAGAATGCATCGGTGGAAGACATCATGGAAGCGTATTTGCAGGCTTGGAAGCTTGGTCTGAAAGCGGTGGCGGTTTATCGCGACGGGTGCAAGAAGTCGCAACCGCTTTCGGCGGCGGGGACGAAGACAGCGAACTCTTCGAAGGACGATCCGCGGCCGGGGGCGGCCGGGCCACAGGAGCAGGCGGAGGATATGAATGCGCCGCCGCGGGCGGTGCGGCACAAGCTGCAGGAAGAGCGGGCGTCGATCACGCACAAGTTCAACATTGGCGGGCACGAGGGGTACATCACGGTCGGGCTTTATCCCAATGGCGAGCCGGGGGAGTTGTTCATCACCATGGCGAAAGAAGGATCGACGGTCAGCGGATTGATGGACAGCTTTGCGCTGGCGGTCTCGATCTCGCTGCAGCACGGAGTGCCGCTGAAATTGTTCTGCGAGAAATTCGCGCACACGCGGTTTGAGCCGAGCGGCTGGACGAGCAATCCCGATATTGGCTTTGCCAAGTCGATCATGGATTACATTTTCCGCTGGTTGCAATTGCGATTCCTCACCGGACAGCAGGGAATGTTGTTCGAGAATCTTAGACTCAGGCCGTCAGTGGCCAGTAGCCAGGTGCCGGAGGATGCGGCGTCCGGCATGCGGCGTCCGGAAGTTGGGAGCCGGGAGCCGGGAGCGGGTTCGGTGCACGCTGCAGATGCGCTAGCCGGCCTGATCGACATGGGCGACGCTCCGAGTTGCAGCTTCTGCGGCAGCATCATGACACGGAATGGTTCGTGTTATCGATGCGGGAGTTGTGGGAGCACGAGCGGGTGCAGCTAGAAGTTCGTGTAGGGGCGGATCCTCCGTCCGTCCGCCCCTTCTCTTCTTCCGCGATCTCCCTTCTGATTTCGTAGGAAATCCAATGAGTCGCTCCGATAATGGCGACTTCCTCCGCCTTGTGCCAACCTCGGATCCCTGTTCTTCTAATTCTTTCGGGATTATTTACTTATCATAGCGGCGGAGGGTATTAAATGTACCGTAAGCCGCCACGAGAATTGTCAGCTATATGAAGGCGACCTTTGTTTAAGGAGGAAAGCCGTGACTATCGGAATCGGTTTTCTCTGCGAGGATGGAATAGTGCTTTGTTCTGATACTCAGATTACATACCCCGCGAACCACAAGTACTACGAAACTAAGCTTTATCGACACAGCGGAGCGGGATGGGAAGCGGCATTCATTTATGCGGGCAATCCTAACCTGATGAAATCGTTCTACGGAAAGTTTGGCGCGGCTATGAGGTTAGTCCCTCCTCCCTGGTCCTGCGCCAAGATACACGGTGTGATTGAAACACTCCTAAACGAGATGGATGTCGTAGATTCTGATCCCGATGGACTTCAGATGCTCTGCGCTATATGCGTCGCACCGGATTTTGCCTTTTTGAAAACAGAGCGCAAAATCGTCAGCTTGGCAAGCGGGATGGAATATATCGGACTGGGAGATTCGTCTTTATTGAGATATTTGGCGCCGCTGCTAGTACAGACGCGTGCGCATATCGCTAGCCAGGCTATGATGCTCGGAAATTTTTTGGTACAGCAGGCGAAGCGTTATGTCGATGGTTGCGGCGGCGAAACCAACGGCTTAGTACTCAAAAGCGATGGCAGGGCAACTTGGTACACTCACATAGACCGAATCGAGCAGAGATTTCTTTCTCTAGAGTTCGCACTAGGTCAGGTTGCGACTTTCTTGTTTGACGGCAGGGTTACTGAGCACGAATTCAACGGTAAGATCGACCAACTCACAACCGCACTAAAGGATTTTCGTAGAGAGCAGATTCCGTTAGTATCGGTTGCTAAGAACAAATAGGGCATGGTTATTGAAACAACCTTATGCGGCCTGGAATGGCTAGAGTCGGACAACGAGTTAGATTGATCAAAGCATTGCATAATCATCCGGATCTAACGGGAACGAGCGGCGTGGTTAGAGAGATTCTTGCGCAGAATCCCGGCGCGCTTGATGACGCGTTGCTTTACCGCCCTGACGGCGTTGAATTTACTGTTCCACTATTAGCTAGTGATATTGAGTTACTAAGGCGGTAACTGAAACGTTCTTGTAGGCTGCCGCACTATCAGAGATGGGGAGCATGCCATGCCACCTGGACTGGATCAGCTTAAGCACATTGTGGTGTTGATGATGGAGAACCGGTCGTTCGACCACATGCTGGGATCGCTGAAGGCGGTGAATCCGGCGATTGATGGGTATATCGATTCCGATCCGTTTACCAACCTCGATGCGAACAAAAATCCGGTGAAGCCGCAGGCGCTGGCGGAGTTTCAGGGGCAGCTCGATCCCGATCCGGATCATCACTTTCCCGCGGTGGATGTGCAGATCTATGGCGGCGCGACCGGGCCGGGGCGGGTCGCCAATATGCAGGGATTCGTGAACAGCTACTTCCATCAGCAGGAGGACGTGGGGCACTCGCAGAAAATAATGTATTACTTCAAGCAGAGCGATCTGCCGGTGCTGACCACGCTGGCTTTGCAGTTCGCGGTGTTCAACCGCTGGTTTGCGTCGATACCGGGGCCGACGATTTGCAACCGGGCGTTCGCGCATTATGGGACTTCGTTTGGGCGGGTGGATATGGATCCGTTTGACGTGATCGAGCCCTTCACGAGCATCTACTCGCGGCTGGTGACCGCCAATCCGAAGCACTCGGCGAAAGTCTATTACTACGACACGGCTAGCTCGTCGATGGAGGTTGCCAACCTGCTGAAGAATCAGACGGAAGTGTTCGGCACGTATGCGCAGTTCTTGAGCGACTGCGACAAGGGATTGCTGCCGGATTATTCGTTCGTCGAACCGAATTACAGCGACCACGATAGCGACGACGGGGAGGAAGTGGCGAGCGATCAGCATCCGGATCACGACGTGCAGGCGGGTGAGGCGTTGATCGCCGAGGTTTACACGCACATCAAGAACGGGCCGAACTGGGCGAACACGGCGCTGCTGCTGGTGTATGACGAGCATGGAGCAATCTTCGATCATGTGCCGCCACCTGCGTGCCCGAAAGACACGTTTCAGTCCACGCAGGTTGATCCGGGGACGGGGTTGCCGTTTCGGTTCGACCGGCTGGGAGTGCGGGTACCCGCGATTTTGATTTCACCGTGGATTCCGAAGGGAACGGTGGTGAACCGGGTGTTCGACCACGCTTCGATTCCTGCCACGATTACGAAGTTCTTTCTGGGGAGCTATCCGCATGTGTCGGCGCGCGAAGCCAATGCGGACGTTTTTATCGAACCGAATAACGGGCAAGGGAATCTGGCGAACAATCTGCTGTCGCTGAATGCGATGCGCGACGACTGCCCGGACTTCCAGATGAGTAGTTGAACGGAGAGGTTGATCAGAGAAGAAGAGGAGTAGACAGATGGAACCGATCATTGTTCCTCGTCCGAAGAGCGTGAGAAACCCGAACCGTGCGGTGTCGTCGTTGCTGCTGGCGCAGGTGAAGCATCTGCGGGAAGCGGAGACGAGTCTGCCGTCGAAGTACCGAAGCGAAATCTTCAGTCACGCCATTCAGACCGAAGGCGAGGCGGCGCGCTACGTGCGGGCGGTTACAGAGGGGATTCATGCCGCGCACGACGAGGCAGCGGCGCAACGGGTCCGGAAAGCGCCGAAGCGGAAGCCGGTCATTGAGATTGCGGCGGTCGCGGATGAAGCGGCGGAGCGGAGGGCGCGGTCCAGTTCCAGGGGAAAAAATTCCAAGGGAAAAAAGAAAAAAGGATAGAGCTAGGGGTAGTGTCCTGATTTAGTTTTTTCACCACAGAGTCACAGAGACACAGAGAAGGCCAACTGCATGGCAAACCCATCCCCTTCTGGTTTTTACAGGTCCGAGGTTTTCTCCGTGACTCTGTGCCTCTGTGGTGAAAAAAGGCGAATTAGGACGCTACTGAGCTAGGTTGCAGGAGGCTGTCATGCGTTGGTTTGTGGTTATGCTCTGCTTGGCATCGGGAGCGGCGCTCGCGCAAGATGCGCAAGATCCGAAGGAGAGCTTGCTGCATGCGGAACTGCGGCGCGAGGGCGAGCGTGTAGAGGAGGCGTGCAGCTTCAGCTTCAAAGCCATTCCGATGTGCGGCTACACCCTGTTTACCGACCATCCGCTGCACATCGCGGCCGGCAGCATGCCTTCGCAGAATGGATTCGGCCTGGGCGGGGCTTTCGTCTGGACCAAGAACACAAGAAACTGGCGGCTCAGTTGGGACGCGGACGCGATCGGAGCGACCAGCGGGGGGGCTTGGCGCGCCGGCGGATACATGAAATTGATTCATACGCCACACCCGAGCAAGCCGGTGATCGAGGTCGTCATTCCAACGCCCGGAGAGATACCGAAGACAAGTGGGAAGGAGAAAGTCTCGGCACCGTTTACGCATCCTTACACGGTTTTCAACCTCTACGCACAGTCGATCTCGCTGAACAAGCTGAACTACTTCGGCGAGGGGAACGACACGACGCTCGCCGGAGCGTCGGTGTTTGGGATGACGCAAACGATTGTGGGAGGGAATGTGATCAAGCCGGTGTATGAGTGGGCGGCCATCCGCAAGCTGGGTCTGTCGCTGCTCGGGGAACTGGATGGGCGGTTCGTGAATGTGAGAGGAGAAAACGGGGATTCTTCGCCTTCGATTGAGACGGTTTATACGAATGCGACCGCGCCCGGACTGAGCAGCCAGCCGGGATTCGTGCAGCTGGGTCAGGGATTTCGTATTAAGCCCGACACCGGCGATTATCTGAGTCTGAACTACATGGGAAGCTTCCAGGAATTCTTTGCGCCGTCGAGTTCGACGAATTCGTTTCTGCGCTGGACCGCAGATCTGAATCACACCTTCTATCTCTACGGCAACGCCAAGTCCGCCGGGTCGAGCAGCGATCAACACGGCCCCGATTCGTGCGCGCAGGTGAATGACAAGTGTCCGGAGATTCCGCATACGCGGAATCTGAATGGGTCGATTAATCTGCGGCTGCTGGTTTCGGAGTCGATTAATTCGGCGACGAGTGCGGTGCCATTTTATTTTCAGCAGACGCTGGGCGGGTCGGACATCGATGGGAATATGGCGCTGGGAAGTTATCAGGATTACCGGTTTCGGGCGCCGAATTTATTGTTGTTGCAGCAGAGTTTTGAGCGTTCGATCTGGGGTCCGTTTGGGTTTCAATTTATGACGGATGAGGGGCGGGTGGCGCTGACGCGGGGGGATTTGGGATTCAGCGATTTGAAGCACAGTTTTGCGGCGGGGCTGACGTTGCGGGCGGGTGCGTTTCCGATGGTGTCGCTGATGTTTGCGTGGGGCGGACCGGAGGGGCACCACAATATTTTCAATATGAATAGTTCGTTGCTGGGGGGATCGTCGCGGCCGCAGTTGGATTGAGGGGGGCGATTTTGAAGGGCGTTGAATCACACCCTTCGCAAAGTACGCAATGGATGGGCCGTCCTCCCGGCCCCGGTTCAAACACAGGGTAGCCAGATTTCTAGCATCCCCGGTTCACGCCAGGGGCAGCTTGAATCCGTTCTCGGAAGGAGGGTCGACTCGTGAATAACCACTTGTGGATTAAGGAGGCAATCCGTCTGCTTTTGTCGGTTGTCGTGTTACCGGCTCTTTTGGGTCCGCCTGCGGCGAAGGCTCAATGTAAAGCAAATCAGAACGGATGCGAAAACGAGGGTGCGGCTTGTCAAACCGGTGGAGGATCCGGTCGCTGCAAGACCAGCGGCCCGAAGAACGAACGTGAATGCAATTGTGTAGGACGGCCGCAACAACAGTTGGACCCGCCGATCGCCGCAGTCACCGCGTTGCTCCCCGGAACGGTCAATTGTTCTGCAACGGCGGTGACCATCAAGACAATATTGCGCCAGTACCTCGTCCAGCTCGGGATTCAGAACCCGGATATCCGGACGTTGCCATGTCCCTCTGTGCCTAACGGTGCCAGCAGTAGGCTCTCGGTCTTGATCTGGAGCGCGATCGCTCTAGCTGGCACGCCCCAAGACCTACTCCGAAATAAAGCGCCATTGCCCGACATCATCGCGAACGACGGGTTCGCCGTGTTCTTTGCCGACGAGCTGCTAACTGAACTGGCTCAATCAACTTTTGAGAGTAATGGTAACCTGCGAGTCGTTCCGGGTTACCCCAGTATCCACCTGACAGGTATCTCGTTGGCTTTTCCCACGAAACCTCCGGGCAATATCGTGCAGACCATTGTCTCCGGTTACGATGACCAACCCTTTCCTTCCGTCAGTTTTACCGACACAATTTCCGATCAGTTGGTGCCGCGGGAAGATGCAAACGGGCAGTCCTGTTCCCCGGTGACCGATTCAACGTGCGGATGTGTGACGACATCGAGCCAAAACGTCAACACGCTCGACGAAATCATCGCTGGCGCTTTTGGTGTTGTTGCCGCTGTCATAAGTGGCGTGCTTGCCACCGAGTTTCCTCCTCTCATCACCCTCGGTGGCTATTTTGTTGGGAATGACCTCAGCGCTGCACTCCACCAGCCTACTGAAGCTTCGACTAAGGGGGCCGGTTGCACAGCGTATCAAACCCTGCCTGACCAGATCGCCTTCCCCCAAACAGGTGGACTTACCACTATCGGGTCGTCCGCTCTCGCACTCGCAGCGCCTATCACCGGCGGCGGGAATGTGACCGAGCAGAAAATGAAGCTGATGCTCACGTACCAAAGCGTGAACCAAGGCGATTCAGGCGTAGCGTTCCACGCGACTGGCGAAATTGTACCTCGCACACCGGCGGTGCAGATCGTTGGGCCTTCCTTCGTAATCATCTACAAGGATCAGACCACCGCCTCGGCCACTTATGGGGTAGAGCCGATGCCGCCACAGGCGCAGGATTTCTACGGGCTCCGTATGTACGCGTGGTCTGGCGACCCCAACTACGTCCAGATTTCTGAGCCGGGGGCGGGACAACAGATCGCGACGATCACCTTCAACGGCGCCAGTATCGCGCCAGGGGCCAGCATCACTCAGACAATCCAGGCCCAGATCAATGACTCGGAGGGAAGTTTCGCGACGGCTACTCTGAGCGTCCAGGTCACGAAGAGCAAGCTTAAGGGACCCCCACGCCATCCACGCCCGAGGTAAACCCTTACGCAATGGATGGGCCGTCCTCCGGCCACGTTTGCGGGTTAGGCGTTTGAGGTGCTCGGCGGGAAGCTGATTCCCCAAAAGGTTTCCGCCCGTTCGTCCTGCTCGACAAACTCGATTGCGTACCTGGAGACGCCCTCCACTGCCGCTAACTGCGCAACCACGCGGGCCGAGAGCTTGGTGCCTTGCCTGTTATTCACAGACACGACCGAGCCCACCAGAAGCTCCCGAACCAGTTGAACGGCAGCGCCGTGCTTATTCAATTTCGTGGCCTTGGCCTGCATGGTAAAGGAACATTTCTGCCGATCTTCCCCGGATAACCCGACAGAAGCGTGGAGCGCCATGCGATTGCTTCGGCGTTTTGCGATCTGGCTGCGGCTGGCGGGTGCGTTAGTAGCCAGGTCTGGAGGGTGTGATTTCTGGCGGGGATGTGCAGGTTTCAGGTTCATTCTGCTCGCGACATTAGAATGTGCTCCCGGTCGCTGCAATGTGCCGTTCGTCACCTGGCGAGGTTACCCCGTAGAACTCCTTGATTCTTCAAACTGAGAGAGGCGTTGCATCACGCCAGGAAATAGGACATGTACCAGACCTGCTGTTCGCGGATGAGCTTTCTTGCTCGGAATGACATCACAAATTGTTTTTTGTCGGCTGAGAAAGCCGGCGGGATGCCGGCGGGACGAAATCTTGTCAAGGGGGTGACACGATACAAATCTGGGTATCTGCATGAAGGGAAAGGGAAAATATTTTGGGCTATTGTGTCCCATTTTGGATATGCAATATGTTATAATAGAGGTATAGAGTAAGAATTTATTTTGGATGGGCGGCCTGTGTGGTTTGCGGGTTGAGCGTCCGGCGGAATCTTGAATCGCGGCCTTTTACGGGGCCGCGATTTTTATTTGGGGAAGAAGCGAATGAAGAACCGGAAGCGGATGGGTGGACAGATCAAGGGGTGCAGGGAGCGGGGGGAGTGGGCCGAATTGTACTTCATGATGCTGGCTCTGGAGCGGGATATGAAAGTGTCGAGGCCGTTTGGGATTGGGGGGAGATATGACGTAGGAGTGGAGAGCGATTGCGGGGTGGTGCGGGTGCAGGTGAAGTCGACGATTTACCGGCGGCGGGGGGATTGTTACAGCTTGAATGTGATGGGGCCGAAGCGGAAGCCTTATGCGCCGGGGACGGTGGATTTTTTCGCGATCCTGCTGATACCGATTGACGACTGGTACATCATTCCGTTCGAGGCGATGGGGAAGAAGAACTGCAGTATTCATTTCACACCGAAGAGTAAGCGGCAGAAGTATGGGAAGTTTCAGGAGGCGTGGGGGTTGTTGCGGGGGGTGGAGATTGGGCTTCGCGGTACGGCGCGGAAGGTGAGGTCTTGGGAGCGGACGGGAAACCAGGGTTCCTCGCTGCGCTCGGAATGACAAAGTTTTTTTCTGCGATTAAAAGTTTTGCGATTAAAAGCTTTGCGGCTAGAAGTTTTGTGATGAGAAGTTTTGCGATTAGAAGGTTTGCGATTTGAGGTTTGCTGAGAAAGGGGACGATGTGATGGCGACGGTGGATGGAGATGCGGGGAAGTATCCGCCAAGAGAGTGTGGTTTAAGCAAGTTCGAGTTGGCTGCGAAAGTAGTGGTGATCCTGCTGGCACTGGTGGGATGGAGTCGAGGGCAGAGTTTGCAGCCGGGAGGGGCACAGGGGTTGCCGCAGGCAATTTATGCGGTGCAGGTGCCGCAACCGACGGGAACCAATAGCGCGGCTTATCTGGCGGTGCTGGCGCAGAACAATATGCTGCTGAGCGGGCAGAGCGTGATCGTAGGGCTGGGAAATTCGGCGTCGAGCCCACTGTATCTGGACACGGAGACGGGGAGCGGGGCGTGCGCTGTGGCGATTGATTTCACGGCACTGGATGCGGTGGTGGCGAGCTATCCGACGAATCTTCTGTTGGCTGAGGCGACGGAGGGGGGAACGAATACATGGACGCCGGCATGCGTATGGTCGCAGGCGCAGGCGGACGCTTCTTATCTGGCTTATGCGCAGAACGCGGCGTACTTGCCGGGAGAATATATTTTTCAGTCGGGAAATTACTGGCAGCTACAGGCGGGATGCTGGAGCGGCGCGGGGTATGACAATACGTGCCGCACGGGAACAACGGCGGCGAGTTTTGCGGGGACTGGTCCGGTGAGCGATGGTGGGGTGGTTTGGGTGAAGATTGGGGCGCACGCACCGCGGCAGGATGGGTATTGCGGCGGGAGCTATCAGTGCGGGTCGACGGTGAGTTGCTATGCGGCGAATGGGAGCGGTCCGATCGTGATTAATTCCGGGAACCTTGGGCCTTGCAGTTTGACAGAACTGTACGAGTCGGAGCCGATTCCTTCGGAGTTGCCGCTGCGGAATTGGGCAGAGCAGGTGATTGCGGCGGCGATTCCGCATTACAACGGGAAAGTTGGATATGTGCGGGTGGGATCTCCGGCGGGGGGAGAGTTGTCGCCGATTGGGATTGAGTCCGGGCTGTGGCCGAACTATGGATCGACGGCGGGACAGCAGCGGGCGCAGTACTTAAGTTGGGTGAAGGATTTGGATGGGTTCGTGGCGTCGGCGGGCGGGACGATGAACCTGGATACGGACTTGAATTGTGCGGGCGATCCGGCGGATTGCAGTTATGCGGACCAGGAGGCGCAGCTGGCGCACGATAACAATTTCCAGATGATGGGGACGAACGGATATCAGGTGAACGATGTTTTGAATCTGGAGGGAGTGGGGACGAACAATTGCGGGTTTCCGTTGAGCGCGGGGGCGGGATGCACGTCCGGTGACTGGGCGTACAACTGCAGCAAGTACACGACGAATCTGGCGGGGAGTGCGATGGGATGTTTGTTGCAGACGCTGACGGGAACGACGGTGATGGATTGCGCTGCGGGGCTGACGGGACCGATTGCGGCGTTGCCGGCGGGGTCGACTTACTGCGCCGGGGGATTTCCCGGGCTGATGCCTTTCCTGGTGAGTTTGTGCAAGACCGGAGTGGGCAGTCCGGCGCAGAAGGTATGTGTGCAAACCCTGGAAGTTTATACGAATGGCCCCAGCAGCGGGGCGGCGCCGACGTATCCGGCGGGCGACGTTTTGCTGGCGCTGGATATGAGTTATTCGACGACGACAAATGGAGTAGCGGGCTACGCGGGTTATCAATTGGCTTACGCGTCGGCGTTCGGGCAATTTCTGGCCAGTCCGAGCGTGTACGGCGGCGCCGCGGGAGGAAGCGGGACGGGCGGGACGCAGGTATCAGTCATGGGGCGGCCTCCGAACTAATCGTCCGGAACGGGGCGTCGAATTATCGCGCGACAGGCAGGTTGGAGTTCCAACTATCGGCGACGATGAGCCATGCGCCCAGCCTACGCCAGGCTTTAACGTACTTGCCGCGGTCGGCGCGGATGGTACCGTCGGGCTGGTGGATGGCGACGGAGTAGCGGCCGATTTCCATGGCGAGGTCGCCGGAGGTTTCGACGCGAACGGTCTCCAAGCGAAGGTCTTGATATCCGGCGTCGCCGAACTGGTGGAGGACACGCTCGACGGCTTTGGGGCCGTAGGCGGCGTCATAGTGCGGGGCCAGGAATGCGCCGTCGGGAGCGAAGAGGGCGGCGGCCTGGTCGTAGTTGCCGGTGTTGAAAGACGTGACGAAATCCTGAACGAGGTTGCGGATCAGGGACTGGACATCCATGAACGGACGAGAGTCCGCCAGGGAACTGGAATAGGGCCGGTACATCTACTACCTCCTGGGGGAAGGCCAAGAGCAGCGTTCTCGGCCAGGGAGAACAGTTGCTCTTCAGTGCACAGGCATTCTAGCGCAAGAATCTGTGGAAAGAAGAAATTTTTTCGGGTGGTTTTTTGCGGGGCTCAGGGATGGTTAGGGAGTGGATTGCGGGAAAGCCTTTCGGGCCTGTTTAGACCGGAGGGCTTTTTGCTTTGGAGAGGAAATTCAAGAACCTTTAACACGGGGGAGACAGAGGTACACCGGGAAAACTTGTACGGGGAGATTGGTATCCACTTGCGTGCGGGAGTGGGCGGGAGTATGTTGCGCGGATGAGCTTGAAAGAGCGGGAGCAGATTGCGGGAAATCCTCCAGCTGGGAAGATGGAGGAGGCGGTGCGGCCGGCGGCGGGGCATGCGGAGAGATTTTGTCCGAATTGCTCGGCGGAATTGAAGGAGAGCCGGTGCAAGTTGAGTTGTGTGGTGTGCGGGTTTTATTTGAGCTGCTCGGATTTTTATTGAAGGCGAGGATTGCGTCGACCACTGGCTTTCCCCATAGGTGGACCGGAGGGTCGGTCCGAATCCATAGGGCCCGGAGTTTCCGAGGAACTTTGTGCCGTCCCTAAGGGACTTGCTCCCTTCTTTAGTTTTTCCCCAGCGCTGAAGCGCTGGGCTATTATCGCGGCGCCCTCCGGGCACTCTGGACTAATACCAAATCTGGCACTCATCCAGCGACCCGTTCGATCAGTGCCCCTAATCTTCCTCCCTGACAAGCTACGCGGTCCGCGTCTACAATTAGAGTGGAATTGAATTTTCTATTCATGATTGGAGAACGTGATGGAACGCAAGGCTAGCGCGGTGTGGAAGGGTGGATTGAAGGATGGGAAGGGAACGATATCGGCTCCGGGCGGAGTGCTGAAGGACACGCAGTATTCGTTTACCTCACGGTTTGAAAATGGGCCGGGGACAAATCCGGAGGAGTTGATTGCGGCGGCGCATGCGGCGTGTTTTTCGATGGCATTGTCGGCGCAGCTGGGCGGAGCGAATCTGAAGCCGGAGAGCATCAGCACGAATGTGACTTTGACGATGGAGAAGCAGGACGCGGGCTGGACGATTACATCGAGCCACATCGATGTAGTGGGGAAGGTCCCGGGAGCGGATGCGGCGACGTTTCAGAAGTATGCGGAGGCGGCGGAGAAAGGGTGTCCGGTGTCGAAGGTGCTGAACGCGAAGATTTCGATGACGGCGAAGCTGGGGTAGGGAAATCGGGCTTCGGGCCTCGGGCCTCGGGCTTCGGCTTCCGGCTGGTGAGTGGGCCTGTTGTTCGGAGGTAGAGCAATGATCAATGGCGCGCATGTTGTGATCCATACCAAGGATCCGGAAGCCGACCGGGCCTTTTTTAGCAATGTGCTTAAGTTTTCGTCGGTGGATGCGGGCCACGGCTGGTTGATTTTCGCCATGCCGCCACTGGAAGCCGCGTTTCATGGTTACGAGAAGCATGATTCGGAGAAAAACGACCGGCACGAACTTTACTTGATGTGCGATGACATCGCGGCGACGTTGAAGGATCTCAAGACGAAGAGAGTGGAAGTCTCGGATGTGACCGAGCAGCGCTGGGGAAAGCTGGCTACGTTTACGCTTCCTGGCGGCGGGAAGATTGGGGTTTACGAGCCGAAGCATGCGAGTCCGTTGAAGCTGAAGGGGTGAGCGACGGCGTTAGAGCTTGTTCGGATGCTTGCGCTGGTGGGCGGAAAAGCGAGGGCCAAGGAGTTGAGTGCCAAACGGCGAAAGGAAATCCCCCGTCTCGCCGCGTCTGCCGGATCGCCGGGCAAGCGGACCTCTGGCGCGGCATTTTCGCGCTGGGACGCTAGTCCCTTTTTGGGTACAACACCCCTTCGTAACGGCGCATCCCACTTGCGTCGATAGTGAGGAAGGCGCATGATAATCAGAGAGTTACCGCTTGACAGCGCCATGTCCCGCTGCCACAATACGTCCTTCTTCCCCCAGGGAGCGGAAAATTGCCGGTTCTTAACTCCTCTGGACGATACGAGAATAGCAGCATCGAACTGCGTACACGGGCCAATACTGCAATCGACAATCTTCAAGTCTGGGAACATTCGCGGATGGAATGGGACCAGCTTGCGGAGCCGCTTGCGCGATTTACAAAGGCAGAAAGGGTGAGTGAAGCGTGCCCTGTTTACAACTGCCACGGTCTGACCTTCAGCAGCCGCCGAACGCAGGTGACTCATTCTGTTCTTCCGATCCTGGACGCCGATGGATTCGATCCCATTCCAGAAAAAGAGGCGCGTGCGGGCGACATCGTGCTCCACTCCAACGCCCGTGGCGAGGTTGTTCACTCTGGGTTCGTGGTGGCGCGAAGGTCTGTGGAAATAATAATGGGAAGCCAGTCCATCATTCCGCTCATCTGGAGTAAATGGGGGAAGGGCTACGAAATGATTCACTCAGTTGGCGACTGCCCGTACCTTGAAGATGAGGGCAATTACGCCACGTATTACAGGTTGCAGCGATGGAAACCAGCATGAATGCGACGGCGTCAATCGGGCCTTTTTCGTTGGCTACGGATTCCGCTAAGGAAGCTGTGCTCGTAGCAAACACCCCGTCATTCCTATTGGACCGCTTGCGCAAGGATGTGGCCGTTCAGACTGTACTGGACAACATGAATAGTAGAGAGATCGTAGTTGCTCTACGCGAAACATTGGCGCGTCCGGCGAAAAGCCCCGCTGAGTTGGTGCCTGCTTACGTCTATCTCGTTGCCCTATCTAGCGCCGATCCTCAGGACGAGGCGTTGTGGAAGCAGATTTCTTCTATTGATCTCTCTGGCTTGGAGTGGGGAGATACGATCCGTGCTGTTATTTCAGCTGAGGCCGTTCCCACCACTGCTCTGGAGTTCTCTGTCTGCGACAAGCTGAGTAAATGAGGGTTCAATTCGCATTGTGCGCTCAGACGGCCTCGGTTGATCGGTCCTCCAACCGAATTAGCATCTTTAACGTCATAGATCACATACCTACTACAACTCTTCCTATTATGCTGCCAGCGATAACATTCGTTTCGATACTCGAGAACGACCAGAATGAAGCGGTAAACTTTAGGGGTGTTTTCGAGGGAAAATTCAACGACAAAGTCATCGCGCGGGGCGAAGTTCCGGTAAGTTTCGTTTGGAATGGGCGATTGGCGCGTGTACTTCTCACGTTATAGTATCCCGATACATGAAAATGGGACTCTCTCCTTTACTCTTACAATACCGGGACAGGTGACGGCTGAAGCCAAATTGCAGGTCATGAATGTTGCCCAGGAAACGGCGGTCTCCCCTGTTCCCCGCGTCTGAGCATATCGACGGACACCACTAGGGAAATTCCAATATGCGACATGTCACGCCCCGTCCCTCTGGAAAAGATAACTACACTACCTGCGTTTGACAGGCGGTGGCGGGGCTGTAGAATAGAAACGTTGATCTTCCTGACACGGCGGCCTTGGGGCCGCCGCTGCATTGCAGTCCAGTATTGCCATCGTGGCGGAATTGGCAGACGCGCATGGTTCAGGTCCATGTACCGGCAACGGTGTGGGGGTTCGAGTCCCTTCGATGGCACCAAGAAATATCAATCCTCTTAAGATTGAGGTCCCTCGCTGTGCCCCTACATGCCGGGGTATTTCCCGAGGAAGATCAACATAAAGTCGATGGTGTCCCCAATTCCATGCGCGATGATAGGCACGGCCAGGTTGCGCCCGGTGCGCAGATAGATCACTCCCAGCAAGAGTCCCATCAGACCTTCGTCGATTGCGCCCGTCCAGCCTTGATATGCGTGGGCCAGCGCAAATGCAACATGAACAACAATCAAGCTGATGATCCAGGCGCGGCGCGTGCGGTTCGACAGATCGGCAACGCGGTTCATCAAGTATCCGCGGTAGACCATCTCTTCGCCAAAGGCCGCAAGAATCCAGGCCAACGCAACGAAGATCAGGGTCATCTTCAGGTTCCCGATCAACGGGCGAAAATCCTCGAAGTTCGGCTGCTTGCCCAGTAATTTCACCAATATGGGTTGGCTGACGAACAACTCAAATCCTTCCAACAGCAAGCCAGCCGCAATGCCCAATCCAAGCGTAGTCTTCCAGTTGCGAAATCGACTAAGCCCGACGTCACGCCAGCGCAATTTCCGCACCCGGAGCGAGATCCATCCAAACAGCAGCAGGTACGGAGTCTTACTGAAGAAGATGAGATGCCGGAAATCCGCCCAAAAAATTAGGGCAACGACAACCAACTCTGCAACCGCCAGCCATTTGCTGTGTCGCCAGTTCGCCGCACCATTTCCCGGCTCCGAAGGAGCACTTTCCTGAACGGCTGTTCCCGAGCCCCCGCTATTGGTAGGTCCACTCATGACTATCTCCTCCTTTTCGCCCGCGATGTTTCGGCTAGATCAGCTTCGCGGCAACAGGTGCGATCTGCGATATTGCCGTCCACACCAGAGCGCAAAGCGCGTGGTCAGCATTACGAGCGCGCAGCCCGCCAGGAGCCCTATCGGTACGATCCACCCGCCGAGTACGTCCCTGCCTGCGGCGGGCACACTGCCAAATCCAAGCCGAAGAGAAATCTCGGGGTCGCCGGCGCTGTCCCGCAAAAGCCATAGTCCTGCAGTCTGTGGATGAAACGGCTTCAACGCAGCAACTAGAAGGAAAACGGTTCCGAGGAAATAACCCATCATGGAGGCGACCAACACAAAAAAGCCAGCAACGCTCAAGCTTGCCCAGCGGAACAAACTCTCCAAGATCCGCACCGGCGACCGGCTAGCCTGTGCCCGCGCCAGAAGGTTATCGGTCATGTATTCGTTGGCCAACTCTTCCGGATTGCCCAGCGCAGCGAGCGCCGCGTCAACTCCAGCGGCCGTCGCTTCTCCGCTTGCTGCGACCTTGTCCATAATGTGGCTGCGCAGCTCTTCGACGATCTCGCGGACCTCTTGCTCGTTGACACCCAGCAATCGGACGCGCAACCTGCCCAGGTAGGCATCGATTCTCTGCTTTTCATCGCCTGCTGTGGTCATCTATTTCCCCCTCGTGAGTGGAGCGAGCAACTTGCTCATGCTCGTCGAGAACCGCGCCCACATGCTAGCCATCTCGTGAACCCGCTGTTTGCCGGCCGGCGTGAGCGCATAGTACTTCCGCGGATGTCCGGCATCGGACTCTACCCACTCGCTTCTGACCAGCCCGAGCACCTTCAACCGGCTGAGCAGCGGATAAACCGTCCCCTCCGATACGATCAAATCGGAGTCGCTCTCCAGCCGCCGCAGAATCTCAAGCCCATAGAGCTTCCCGTCCCACAACGCAGCCAGGATGGCTAACTCAAGACATCCTTTGCGGAGCTGTACTTCCCATTTGTCTGCGGGCTCTTGATTGCTCGCATCGCGCTGCTTCATGTCTAGTACCTTGTACTACAAGGTATAATGTTGTCAATGGGAAAACGGTGCTTGCCGGATTTTAGGCTGGGAGGGTCTTTTGCTTTGAGACTTATTGGAAAGCGGCCAATCAGCTGAGACGCCCCGGCACGAGTCGGCGCCATTTGGGGAAGCGAAATAATGTTACCTGATTGACTCCCAGCCTTAGAATTTGGGCCGGAGCGAAGACCCGAATAACTACTGCGTTCTAAATTGGTCGGGGCGCGCGGATTTGAACCGCGGACCCCCTGCGCCCAAGGCAGGTGCGCTACCAGGCTGCGCTACGCCCCGACATTGTTAACGGCTGGTGAATGACAATGACTCTCACGAGTCAATGACTGAAGCAATTATAAACGACGGAACGCGCTATAATTTTTCTCTGGATATGCAGAGCTTGCGGTATGCGCTGGTGGCCTACGTGAAAGGTCCGGTGGGAGAGTTCGTGGAGAACCTCCGGCGGGAGCTGCATCCGGAGTTGCCGCTGTTCGCGGCACATCTCACGTTGCTGCCGCCGCGTCCGCTGCAGGGGCCGGAGAATGCGGCGCTGCAGGTGCTGGCGGAGATTTGCGGGCGGGCGGAGCCTTTTGAAGTGACGCTGGGTGGGATGGAAAGCTTTGCTCCGACCACTCCGACGGTCTACATCCGGGTGGCTCAGGGGGCGATGCGGATGTGTGAACTGCATGAACAGCTAAATACTCAGGCGCTCGAGTTTGTGGAAGAGTGGGCATATATTCCGCATTTGACGATTGCGAAGATGCCGAGCGAAGCGGCGGCGGAGCAAGCGCTGGAGGTTGCCCGGGAAAGCTGGAAGGAATATGTCGAAAGCCGGCGAGTGCTGCTGGACCGGCTGACGTTTGTGCGGGAGGAATCTTTGAACTGCTGGGTAGATCTGGCTCCGGTCATGCTCGGCGGAAGCCTGGTTGCGCCTTAGGCTGGGCTTTCTGCGAATCATTCTTTCGATGAATCATTCTTCGATTGTGACCCTTCCTGCGCGGAATGCTGCGGATGTAATTTTCTGAAAATTCAAGTGGAGAGTGTAATGACTAACCCCAAGGTGCACTTCGTGGTGAGTCTGGCGATCAACGATGGAAAGCTTGCACAATTCCAGAGCGTCGCGCAGGAGATGATTGCGGGTACGGTGAAAGAAGCGGGCGCGCTCGGCTACGAGTGGTTCTTGAGCGCGGACCGCAAGCGGTGCCGGTTGGTGGAGACTTACGTGGATCCGGATGCGGTGCTGGCGCACATGAGCGGGCCGGTAGTGCGGAACCTGGTGCCGAAGATGCTTGAGACTGCGAGCCTCAGCAGTTTTGAGGTTTATGGAGATCCGGGGGCGGAGGCCGGGAAGACGCTGGCGGGGATTGGAGCCGAGATTT
This sequence comes from uncultured Acidobacteriaceae bacterium, assembly GCA_963818865.1. Classification (GTDB taxonomy): domain Bacteria; phylum Acidobacteriota; class Terriglobia; order Terriglobales; family Acidobacteriaceae; genus Sulfotelmatobacter. The sequence goes on along the minus strand of CAWFTQ010000003.1, from coordinate 572,012 downwards.
TTCCGTTCTGGCACGGGCTGAAGGGGTGAGTTCGTTGGCAATTGGTGGGTTTTCGAACCGCTGAACGGGAGAATGCTTTCCACCGCTTCATGGGTTACCTCAGCGGCTAAAGCCGGCATTGAAAACATGGCAGTTATCGCAGCGGTAAACCGCGGCGCCACCCAAAAGCAAGAGCAAAATCGAGTTTTCCGCAACCGTTAAATTCATACCTTCCCGAACCTGCTTGAAGTTGAGTTTTTCCGCAACCTTTAAACTCGTGCCCTTCCTGGAGTTCGGTCGAATCCTCCCTCGATTAGGTCACCTTCGTGCGGTTACCTGCCCGTTACGTTACTCCTACCTATGCGACATGGCCCTAAGTACATTTCCCTCCCGTGCGTTGCGGAGATGCGGGGTGCACTGTAAATAGAAGACAGGGAAGTGCGATACCCGCGCCGGTAGCCGCTTCGGGCGCGGGTTTCAGAAACGACCTGGGGGCTTAAGAATGCAGATAGGGGTTTACGGTTCGGGGTTTCTGGGAACGGTGATTTCGGCCTGTCTGGCAGACTTTGGGACTCCAGTTTCGTGTTGTCATCCCGATCGGACGCGGATGGTCGAGATGGCGCAGGGCAACATTCCATTCTTCGAAAAGAACCTGAAAGAAATCATACGGCGAAATGTGCGGGCGGGGCGGCTGGCGTATTCGACCGACATCGAATCGTTTGCGCGCAAGGCGCAGGTGATTTTTCTGGCGGAAGATGGAGCGGAAAATTTGAGCGACGTGGTGATGCGCATTGCGAAGATGGCGCCGAAGCCACCGATCTTAACGATTGTCACTCCGGTGGCGGTGGGTACGGCCAATGCGTTGGAGAAAAGTTTGAAGGATGCGGGGCTGCAGGGGACGATCGTATCGCAGCCGATGTTTTTTACGGATGGATGCGCGGTGGAGGATTTCAACTGGCCGGACCGGTTGATTCTGGGATCGACTTCGAATGAAGCGGTGCATGTGCTGAAACAGATTTTCCATCCGCTGGTGATGCGCGGGGTGCCGGTGATTGTGACCAACCAGGCTACGGCGGAGCTGGTGCGGGAATCGGCGACGGCGTTTGTGGCGACGAAGATTTCGTTCATCAACGAAGTGGCGGCGCTGTGTGAGCGGGTGGGCGCGGATGCGGTGAACCTGGCGCTGGCGCTGGGGCTGGATAAAAAAATTGCTCCGCGCTGTTTGCAGCCGGGAGCGGGGATGGGCGGAGTATTTGCGGAGTCCGATATGGATTCGCTGGCGCAGTTGGCGCTGGCCAATGGGGTTTCGCTAAAAGTATTGAGCGCGGCGCGGGACGTGAACCACAGCCTGGCGGACCGGCTGGTGGAGAAGATTGCGGCAGCATTGAATTCAGTGGAGAACAAGGATGTAGGGATTCTGGGGCTGGCGTTCAAGCCGAATACGAATTCGGTGGCGGGATCTTCAGCGATTCGGTTGGCGGAAACGCTGGTGGCGAAAGGGGCGCGGGTCAGGGCGTACGATCCGGTGGCGCTGGCGGATGCGAAGACGCGGTTGAACGGCTCGGTGCGGTATTGCGAGACGGCGTATGCGGCGGCCGAAGGGATGGATGCGCTGGTGGTGGGAACGGGCTGGCCGGAATTTCGAGCGCTGGATTTTGAGCGCATCAAGCATCTGCTGAAGAAGCCGATCATTGTCGATACGAAGAATCTGCTGGACTCGGTGCGGCTGAGGGCGATGGGATTTGAATACGTGGGTGTGGGGCGCGGGTGAAGGAGGCAGAAGGTTCCGATGCGGCAGCACCGATCGCGCGGTTGACGATAGATGCGCGGGTTTATCTTTTCCTTTCGGGAGTTCTCGATAACTTTTCCATGGTTTTGTTTGGCGTTCCTTCTTCCATTCTCATAGATCTGCTAAGTGCGACGTGGTGCCGATTGTTGGCGGGGGAGTGATCAATCGCGCCAGGGTGAGAAACTTGCACCGTACCCTTCGACTTTGCTCAGGGCAGCCGCGACTATTTCACCTTGCAAATCTTGCGGCACTGCCGGGCCGGACTTTCCGCGCCGTCCTTTGCGAGGCTGGGATCGGAATGTCCATGGGAACCTCTTATCTGAAATTCAGTACATCGTCGCTGGCGGTTGTATAATCGGCATGGCGGTGGGAATAGCTCAACTGGCAGAGCACCGGACTGTGGCTCCGACGGTTGCGGGTTCGATTCCCGTTTCCCACCCCAGATTTAAAAAAGGTTAGCCCGCACTTTTGGTCGGTAACTGACTGATAGCCCGCGCTGCAATTTTCGAGCTTGCCTCCCTGAGAGCATCGTTCACCGGATCGCCGTAGATGTTCATCGTCACCCGGTGTCCCCGTGACGCATCGCCCGCTGCTGAACGCTGATCGGGGTTCCAAGATCATCGAGCCATGGACGATAGCTGTGGCGATTCACGGTTGAATGGAGTCGAGGCGATGATAGGGTCCGGTACGAGATTCTCGCGTTTTCTCGCCCCCGGCAGATGTTCGCTAGATTGGGGATCCGTTTTCATGGGTCACTCCAGCGGAAGTTTGCGAAGGGTTCGAAACAGGCGATGCTTCGATCTGTAAGGACCTATAGGTGATAGCAAGGTGGTTGGCCATGGTAATCACAACTTGGGTCATCCTGCTTCTGGTAGTTCTGCTCACTCCCGTCCTTCTGATCAGGTTCCGCAAAAGGTGGGTAGCCGCCTTCAACTTGGCCGTCACGAATCGAATCACCAGCCGATTCGCCGCACGACTGCCCGGCTTCGGCATTCTCACGCATGTAGGTCGGAAGTCAGGCAAGATTTACCGGTCGCCAGTCAATGTGTTTCGAGCGCCGGAGGGATTTTTGATTGCGCTCACATACGGTCGAGAAAGTGAGTGGGTCAGGAACGTAATAGCCGCTGGAGGATGCAAGATTGAGACGAGTGGCGTGCAGTATCAGCTTTCCGCACCAACTATCGTGCATGACCCCACCCGCCGTCGATTTCCGGTTTTCGTGCGGATGGTTCTCCGGCTCATCGGCGCGAACGATTTCATGCAGCTTTCAAGTTCCCAACATTGAAATGAACGGCGTTGCGCCCTAGTTCAGATATACCCGGGGCTTTGCGCTCTGCTAGCCTAACCGCATGCAAAGTCCCATCAAAGACCGCATCGCAAAGTTGCGAGAGGAAATAGCGCAAATTAGTGAAGCAAATCGGCTGTACATGGGGAGTCGTCAGAAGATTCCGGGCTCGGCGGGAGATCATGAACGTCGGCTTCAGAGATTGCAGGAAATCCTAGACGAATTGGTGGCGCTCACGGACTGGAAAAAACTATAAACAAGCGGTGACCGCCAAAATTGGCTGCCGACGCCGATTGCTCTATCAGCACGCCTGCCGCTACAGCATTCCGCCAGTCTTTATTGCCAGAACATTCAGCGCCATTTCCAGTTTGGTGATGGCAGCGCCGATTTCCGGATGCACCCCAATCTTCTCTTGTAGCGCTTTTAGAATCTGGTGGGCACTTTTGATATGCGCTTCTGCCTCGCCTGAAGTTTGCTTGAAATCCGCTTTGTTTGGGGTTTCCATGGACACAACCTCACGTGTTGCTCGATTTCTTACAGCATCTTCTTTCATTTTACGCATTCGACGCAACCCGAGGTGCGCGATCACTCCCGCTCAAACTGGACCCCGATGCTCGAACGACAGGAGTCTGGCGCGGCGACTCAGCGCGACGCTGTGCGCTCGGCATCGCTCATAAACCCCGTGGCGCTGATGGGTGTTTTCAAATCATGTGCTCCGGCTGCATGAAGTCCCGACGCTCTGCATGTTGTTGCGTTCAAGGTTTGAGGTGTTTTCGATTTCCGTTTCCCACCCTGGATTTTCCGCCAAAGATTGCCCGCCTGCGGTGGTTCCGGCGTGAGAATGTTTTTTCGATCCTTCATTCTTTTTCCTACAGATCCTTCGATCCTTCGTCTTTTCGATACGATGATGCGTAAGGTGGCGGTCAGAGTCATGCCGGTGGCGGCGGAGAGTCCTCAAGCTACGTTTCCAGGGAGGGCGATTCCTTCCTGTTTTGGGAAATAAGAAGTGCCGTGAGGCGTTTTGTTAGCTGTATTCGTTGATTATCGAATTGCAGAGAACTAAAATCCCCAACGTCTTCTCCGCTTGCGGTTTCCGTCGCCTGGCGGATTCGGGCGAAGCTGCAATGGAGTAGCGGTCCCCCTGCTTTAAATTTCCAGTTGCACAGGAAGCCTATGAAGAGTTCTCCCAGCAAGGAAGGCAAATTCAGTCGTCGGGCGGTTGCGAAGAATGGTCCGCAGTGGCTGCCAGAATTATTCCCGATCGTCGGCATTGGGGCATCGGCGGGAGGTTTGGAAGCATTTTCCGAACTTCTGCACCATCTGCCGGAAAAAACCGGGATGGCGTTTGTGCTGGTGCAGCACCTTGATCCCAAACATGAAAGTGCGCTCCCGGAGATTTTGGGGCGGACGACAAAGCTGCCGGTCAGAGAAGTTACGGATGGGATGGTGGTGGAGCCGGACCAAGTCTACGTGATCCCGGCGAATGCCAGCATGGCGATTCTGGACGGAGCGCTGCGCTTGAAGGCGCGAGTAGTGGTGCATGGCCAACATATGCCCATCGATAATTTCTTTCGGTCGCTGGCGGAAAAGGTGGGGCAACGGGCAATCGGGGTGGTGTTATCGGGAACGGCATCGGACGGGACGGAGGGCTGCCGCGCGATAAAGGATGCGGGAGGGTTGACGTTTGCGCAGGATGAAGAGTCGGCCAAATACGACAGCATGCCGCGCAGTGCGATCCACGCGGGTTGCATCGATTTCATCCTTACGCCCAAGGACATTGCGCGGGAGTTGGGGGGGATCGGGCAGCATCCTTACGTGACCCGGATTCTATCGGGGGTAAAAGATGACGTTCGTGGAATAGCCGGCGGGGAACTGGAGGCGCTGTTCGGGCTGGTGCGGGAGTCCACGGGGGTGGATTTTACCAATTACAAGCACACCACGCTGCATCGCCGGATCCGGCGGCGCATGGATCTGCTTAAGATTGAAAAGCTGAAGGAGTATTTACTTTACATAGCCAAGAAGCCGGAAGAGGTGGACGAACTGTATCGCGATTTATTGATTAATGTGACGGGATTTTTCCGGGAGCCGGAAGCGTTCGCGGCCTTGCGCAAGCATGTTTATCCCAAATTGTTTGAGGGCCGCAAGCCGGATAATCCGGTTCGGGTGTGGGTGGCGGGGTGCTCGACGGGGGAAGAGGCGTATTCGATTGCCATAACCATGCTGGAATATTTGTGGACCCACACCCGGAACATTTCGCAGGCGGCGACGGCCATTCAGATCTTCGCCACCGACATTAGCGAAACGGCGCTGGATCGGGCGCGCAGTGGAGTGTATGCCAAGACGGGGATATCGCAAGTTTCGCCGGAGCGGCTGAAGAGATTTTTTGTGCATCACGATGGAGGCTTTCAGGTAAACAAGTCGATCCGGGATATGTGCATTTTCGCGCGGCAGAATCTGGTGAAAGATCCGCCATTCTCGAACCTGGATCTGGTGAGCTGCCGCAATTTGCTGATTTATCTGGGGCCGCTATTGCAGAGGAGGGTTATCCCGACACTGCACTATGCTTTGAAACCCAACGGCTACCTGATGTTGGGGGATGCAGAGAGCCTGGCAGGATTCGGCGACCACTTTTCGCTGCTGGACAAGAAGGACAAAATCTACCAGAAGAGGAAGACGACGGCGCGCCTGGCGACGTACTTCGCGAGCACGGACTATTCGCCGCGACGGCTGGAAGATGCGAAGACGGGACTGCATTTTCCGGCGCCTTTTACGGTGGAAAATGAAGTGGAGCAATTGCTCATCAACCGCTTTGTGCCCGCCAGTGTGGTGGTGAACGATGAAATGGAGATTGTGCAGTTCCAGGGGAAGACGGGAACTTACCTGGAGCCGGCGGCGGGGCAGCCGACCTTCAGTTTATCGAAGATGGCGCGGGAAGGATTGGTGGTGGACCTGCGCGCGGTTTTGAGCAAGGCGAAGAAAACCAATGCGACGGCCCGCAAGGAAGGAGTGCAGTTCCAATCGGAGGGCAAGGCGCGGGAAGTGGATCTGGAGGTGATTCCTCTGCGGGGGCAAGGCGCACAGGAGCGCTATTACGTGATTGTGTTCCAGGAAAGGGCAGCGGCGCCGGCGCCGGCAGAGAAAGCCGGCAGCCGCCACGCAAAGAGTGCGGGAAACGTCGCTGGGCGCAGCACGCTGGAGAGCCAGAGCCTGAAGCGTGAGATTACGCAGTTGCGGGAGCAGCTGTCATCGCTGATCGAAGACCATGAAACCACGCTGGAAGAGTTCAAATCGATGAACGAAGAGGTTTTATCGGCGAACGAAGAGTTGCAGAGTACCAACGAAGAACTGGAGACCGCCAAGGAGGAGCTGCAGTCGACCAACGAGGAGCTGATGACGCTCAACGAGGAGATGCAGAACCGAAATGCGGAATTGAGTTCGGTGAACAGCGACCTGGTCAACCTGCTGGACACGGTGAATCTTCCGGTGGTGATGGTGAGCCTGGATTTGCGAATTCGGCGGTTCACGCCACCCTCGCAAAAGCTGCTCAACCTGCAGCCCAGCGATATCGGGCGGCGTCTGGGCGAGATCCGGACAAATCTTGAGTTGCAGGATTTGGAGGCGTTGGTGCAGAAAACGATCGACAGCATGAGTCCGCAAGAACACGAAGTTCGCGAGAAAGGTGGTTCGTGGTACGCCTTGCGCATTCGTCCTTACAAGAGCTGGGACAGCAAGATCACGGGAGCTGTGATCAGCTTGCAGGATATTGACACGCTCAAGCGCACGCTGGAAAAGACGCGCGAATACGCCGACGGGCTGATTGAAAATTCCCAGGGATGTATTTTGCTGTTGGACGAGAAGTTGCGGGTAACGGCGGCGAATCGGGCTTTTTTCCGGACTTTCGGGGTAACCGCGGCGGAGACGGAGGGGAGTTCGATTTACGAACTGGGCGACGGACAATGGAATATTCCGGAGCTAAGGCGCGTGGTGGAGGAGATCATTCCGCGAAATGCGCAAGTGAGGGATTACGAAGTGAGCCATGATTTTCAGAAGCTGGGGCCGCGGACGATGTTGCTGAATGCCCGCCGGGTTGAACTGCAGCCGGGCCATCCGACGATTGTGCTGACGATAGAAGATGTAACCCAAAGGAGCCAGGAGGGAGCGGCCTGAGCGGGTTGCGATGGAGCTGCAGCCTTGGCGGCTGCGAAGCAGCCCCTGGTATGCCTTGACCGGCGGCCCGAGTCAGCCTAGAATCGCAGAACCCTTCCCCAAGGGTGAGGCCGCAGTTCGGGTGCGGCCCGTCAGGCGTTTGTGGACCTGTTGTTTCCCCAAAACTGTGGTGACAAAATTTGAAGTGCGGGGCTCCGAGGAACCAGTCAGCGAAAGTGGGAACAGCAGGTTGCAGGGGGCAATTGCCGGGGCAGGAGGGACCGTGAAAATCTTTATTAGGATTAGTCTGCTTGCGGTGGGTCTGGTTTTGGTGGGGACCGGACTTTGTGAAGCTCAGACACTCCCTTTGGGCACCATTTCGAATTCGGCCAGCGTCACCTGCACCACCAACTTCTACCACGGCTCTGCATGCACTGACGTGACAGTATCATGCCCCAACGTGGCGGATATTCAGGCCACCTACGGTTACGTTGAACCGAAGGAAACCAAGGTGGGAGTGGTCGCGTTGGTTAATGGAGCGGAAGACCTGACTCCGGGCGGTGCGCACTACGTGGGCGCTTACCTTTCCTATGGGTTCGCGATTGAGCAGGTAGAATTCGCGGCCGGGTGGGAAGTAACGGGAGAGATTCCGAACTTGAAAAATGCGGCATGCCGGCTGGCAACTTTGCTGAACTATATGCAGGAGGCGACTCGGAGTTTTCCGTTTGGAGTGCACGCGGGGAGCGCGGGGGCTGGGGCGGTGGGATACGCGATGGCCTGGTATGGATGGGCGCCGCAGGCGGTCGAGTTGACGTCCGGCCCATCATTTTCCGATATAGAGTTGGGGTGCGAAGTGCCGAGGCCGGCGCATCTTTTGGTGGTGCCGACAAACGGCGGTTCCTGGACGGACTTGCTCAACTACAATGAAACCAATACTGAAGCTAACATGCAGGCGTGGACGGGAGATCCAACCTGTGCGGGAACGAAATACACGTCCCAGGAGTCTGACGATGCGTGGAAGGCCATGAGCATCGTTTCGCCGGGGGGGCAGACTTCTTTTCCGCAAACGGCGATTTCCGGCTGGGTGTGCAATAACGGCGCCAATAATTCTGCGTCACAGACTTATGAGTGGTTTGAGCAGATAACGAGTCCGTGGAGTCTTACATCGATGACCGGCTGCTCGGGAGCGGAGGATGTGGATTTCGCGACGACGCCGCAGGGAGTAACCGGAGTGGTGGCGATTCCGGCTGACATGCAGGTGAATCTGCACTTCTGACGGAGTAGAATGCGAGATTCTGCGAGGAAGAAAATGAGGGGGATGTTCCATCCTTTTCGAAATTCCGGGGGGAATTTGGGTCCGCTCGAGCAACGGCTGCTGGACGCGCTGTGGGCGCGGGGCAGCGCGACGGTACGGGAGTTGGTGGAAAGCGGCTACGAGGATCTGGCCTACACCACGGTGATGACCACGCTGGACCGGCTGTTCAAGAAGGGACTGCTCACGCGATCGGAGGAAGGCAGGGCGTTCCGCTACGTGGCACGGTTCAGCCGCGAAGAGTTACATCGCGAAGCGGCGGGGCACGCCTTTCGCCAACTGCTGGATGCCAGTCCGGCTTCGTCGCTGCCGCTATCGTTTCTGGTGGAAATTCTGGGAGAGCGAGATGCGCAGCTGCTGGATGATTTGCGGAAACTGGTGGAACGCAAGCGGCGAGAGCTGAATTCTCGAGAAGCCGGGCAGCGCGAGACGGGGCAACGCGACCCGGGCCGGAAGGAGACTGAGTGATGTTTGCCGCGCGTGGGATCGCAGTCTCGTTTTCGATTTTCTTCATCCTTTATAGTGTGCTGTCGGTGGCAATTTGCCTGGTGTGGCGGAGGCTATGGGTTTACGGCCAGCAGCAGCCGGCGAGACGGTGCGCTGACCTGCTTTTCATTCTGCGGATGGTCCCATTCGTTGTTGCGACGGGAGTGACTCTCGTCTTTGCCGTGCCATCGTTTCTGCTGCTCGAACCGCGGGCGGTAGAGGAGTCGATGGGCGCGGTGGCGGTGATGCTGGGCTGCGGCGGGATGGCAGTGATGCTGGCAGGGGCATGGAACGCGGCAGCGGCATTGGTACGGGTTGCGAGAACGGTTGCGCGGTGGTCAAATGAAGCGCGGGTGATTGATTCCTGCGATGGGGATTACCAGCAGCCGGTAGCTGTGATGCGGACCTCGGCGGCTGCGCCTCCACTCACTGCGGCGGGCATTCTGCGGCCCCGAGTGTGGTTATCGGGCGCGGCGGAGTTTGTGCTAACGGAGCGGGAGTTACAGAGCGCGCTGCGGCATGAGGTGGTCCATGTGCGGCGGAGGGATAATCTCAGGAAATTGCTTTTGCGGCTGGTGGCGTTTCCGGGGATGGAGCAATTGGAAAGTGCGTGGCGGGAAGCGACGGAAATGGCCGCCGACGATGCCGCAGTATCGAATGCGTCCGAGGCATTGGATCTGGCTGCGGCGGTGATCAAGTTGTCGCGGTTGGCTCCTTTCGTGCCACCAGCGGAACTGACTACGGCTTTGGTGCACAGTCCGGCAGAGTCGGTGAATGCGCGGGTGGAGCGGCTGATCGCGTGGACGGAACCGCGGCAGAGTTCGGCGGCGGGATATTCATTCGCGTATCCGCTATGCGCTGCGGCGGCGGCGGTGATTACGGTTGCGGTGACTTACAGCCAACTGCTGGTGCGGGTGCACGCGGCGACCGAGTGGCTGGTGCGGTAGGAGTCCTAACTCGAAAACCGGAGACGGATTCATTCATGAATATGAGACGTAACATTTTACAGCTCACGCGTGTGGTCAGCTTGGTTTTCGCGATCGCCATTCTGACTCCAAGTGCTGTGGCTGGCGCGGAGCAAGAAAAGCCTCTGTTTGAATTCAATAACTCCAACGGAGCAACCCCAAGCTCTGCTCTGATTTTCGACGATGCTGGCAATCTTTATGGAGCAACCAGCTACGGCGGGGACCTGAACTCTTGTGCTGGCTTTGGCTGTGGCGTCGTTTTCAAATTGACGCCAACTTCGAGTGGTGGGTGGGAAGAGACAATTCTGCACGCCTTCAAGGGTGGAAGCGATGGGTCTATTCCGGACGAATATGCAACTCTGATTTTCGACGCCGAGGGCAATCTCTATGGCACGACTTCCGCAGGCGGCGGAAGTACTGCGTGTGGAAATGGCGGTTTCGGCGGTTGCGGTACCGTGTTTGAGCTATCGCCTGCGCCGAACGGTTCTTGGAAAGAGAAGACTCTGTACCGCTTCGCTGGGGGAAGCGGGGGATCGCTTCCTCAAGGAGGGCTGGTTTTCGATCAGCAGGGCAATCTCTATGGTTCGACCACCTTGGGTGGCGGAAGCGAGAACTGCGGCGCCGAAGTGGGTTGTGGCGTGATTTTTGAGCTCATCCCCAACGCGAGCGGTTGGGCAGCCAAAGCCTTGCACGTTTTCACCGGAGCTCCCGTAGGTTGTCAAAACTGTGATGGGGACGCTCCGCTAGGAACTCTGGCATTCGACGCGGCTGGTAATCTTTATGGCACGGCTAGTGCTGGGGGTACCAGCAATCACGGAACGGTCTTTGAGTTCACGCCAAGCACGGACGGCGGCTGGAGCTACAAGACGATCTACTCTTTCCGAGGGGTTCCGGACGGTTCCGAGCCTTTCGACGGAGTTGTCTTCGACGGGGAAGGAAACCTGTATGGCACCGACGCCAATGGCGGAACGGGCACAGCATGTTCCGGCAACTGCGGCACGGTCTTTGAGTTGAGCCCAAGTGCAAGTGGTTGGACGGAAACAACTCTATATAGCTTCCAGGGTGGAACGGACGGATCATCCCCCCTGAATCCATTGGTGATCGGCTCGGACGGCAGCCTCTATGGGCCCACGCCGTACGGCGGCGGAAGCCCGAATTGCTCAAGAGGCTGCGGAACCGTATTCCAGCTGACGCCATCGATATCGGGGACGTGGACTGAAACCGTCCTGTTCCGGTTCAATGAGGTCAACGGAAGTGGTCCTCAAAATCTAATCTTCGATCAACAAGGCAACCTCTACAGCACAACTCTTTGGGGCGGCCACTCGGGCGGTATTTTTGGCAGCTGCGGCATCGTATTTAAGCTCACTCCGTAACTGACTTCGGAGGACCTGCTGGATCAAAACATCTAGAAGGTCGCCCGCACGCCCAAAGCCTGTAATTCTTTCAGCCGTGTCCCGCTGAAAAATCTTCCGAATACAAAATGGAACAGGGTCGAAACAATATCGCGACCTCGCGGGTATACTTTGTTCGATATTTTGAGGCCGCTGGGATAAAAGAAGAAGGTTCGCCGATGTTTGATCGCAGAGCTTTGTCGAATCTCGGTATTCATGTGTACGGATTGGGCGCTGTCGCGTTTGGTGCGGTCGGCCTGGTCTGGAGCATCTTTGCGAGTCCCTGGTGGCCGGTGCAGGCTTTGCCGTTCAGCCTTCCCCATCGCGAGGCCCTTGCGTACATGGTCGCTGTCGGTCTGCTTTTGGGAGGAGTGGCCATGCAATGGCGGCGGACCGCGCAGGCTGGCGTTGTGGTGCTGACCATGCTCTATCTCATGCCTGCCTTGATGTGGCTGATTCGCGTGGTTGGGTTTCCGCGCAGCTTTGGCCCTTGGGGCGAGTTCCTGCAGGATTTTTCCCTGGTGGCGGCAGGGATTGTCGCTTATGCATTGTTGGCGCCGCGCAATACGTTGTGGACGCTCAGATCGGCTCAGATCGGTTGCTTCTTATATGGGATCTGTGTGGTTTCATACGGCTTGGTACACTTCTTTTCCCTTTCGGGCACGGCCCGCATGGTTCCCAAGTGGATTCCGCCGGGACAGCATTTCTGGGCGGTAGCGACCGGTGTCTTTGACCTGCTTGCTGCCATCGCCATACTCACGGGAATTCTGGCTGTTCTTGCCTCCCGGTTGCTCACCGTGATGCTTATCGGCTTCGGTGCCCTGGTGTGGGCGCCCTTGCTCTTCATTGCTCCCCATAAACATATCGTTTGGGCCGGCAACGCGATCAATCTAGCTTTCATTGGAGCGGCCTGGGTAGTCGCCGACTCGATAGCGAGTCGCAAAAAGCAGGCCCAATATCGGCAGGACCAAGCGGCGTAGCTGGCATATTTGCGAGTGACTTCTAGAATGTCACACGCACGCCCAACTGCGCGGCGAAGGGGATTCCGACCGTGGTTCCCGGGCCGAAGAAATCTCCCAGTGCGCCCTCGGGTATCTCGAGCTGCTTCAGGCTGGAGATGGGCGCGGTTTGGGAGCAGGCCGCATTCGTGCAAATGCTGGTGACATTGGTGATGCCTTGTGCATTGGGCGCCATCTGGGCGGCGGGAACCGGGAGCTGGACTACATTGACGGCGAAGTTCGCGCCGGGATTGCTACGGTTGAAGAGGTTGAAGAACTCGATGAAGGGATCGATCTGCCAGCGCTCGTTGATTTTGAACGGACGCGTGACGCGCAAGTCTGACTGGATGTACGGCGTGCCGCGGAATTCGTCGAGGCTGGTGTACGCTCCATTTACGTAGATGCGGCCGGTGTTGTCCGCGTTCGTGATGGTGATGGGGCGGGCGCTTTCGAGCTGGTTGACCGTGCTCAGTTCAAAACCGCCGGGAATGTGCACCGTGCCGGCCAGCACGAAGCGGTGACGAACGTCTTCGCCAGAGGGTCCGTAGTCGCCGGGTCCGAAGGCATCCAGCGCTCCACTCGGCAGTTTGCAGACGCCATCCACATAGTCAAACAGCTCGCCCAGCAGGCATCCCCAGGTTTGCGCTTTGGAGAGTTGATAGTTCGCGACCAGACTGACGCGGCGCATGTTGCCTTGCAGATGCAACATGAGACCGTTGTAGCTGGAACGGTTGTCGGACTCGAACACGTTCACATTGGGCACCACATTTGTCTGATCGGTGGCATAGTTTGGATCCGCCGTGGAGATGAGCGGAGTGAATAGGTTGGTGCCGCTGGTATAGGGGAAGCCGCGGTAGCCGTGATTGCCCTGCTCGTGAACGTAATCGGCGCTCATCAGCCAGTGTTGGTTGAAAGCGTGCTGCACGCCGCCGGTCGTGTGAATGGCGTAGGGCGTTTTGTAAGGGGAGCCGACCAGATTACCGGTTGCAGTCGCGCCGCCGACTAGGCAGCCCGCGCCGGTGAGTGCGTAAGTGCCGGGACCTCCGGTAAGGCTGCAGGTTCCGGTGGTGAAGTTCGAGTTGTTGACACCCTGGAAGGCAGTTGCCCATCCGTTCTGCGCCAGATCGTCGTAGTAGATGCCGAAGCCGGCGCGAATTACGGTCTTCCCGCTGTCGCCGGGAGAGTAAGCGACGCCAAGGCGCGGCGCGATCTGTTTGTGGTAATCCTGCGGCAGGCCGGGCACAATCGGAATCTGCAATGCCTGCAGGGTCACGTACGCGGCGTTATCGGCTTCGCTGCGGCCCGAACCTGTAAATAGTCCCCAAGTGGTTTGATAACGCAGGCCGTAGTTGAAGGTGAGTTGGTGCGAGACTCGCCAGGAGTCCTCGGCGTAAAACGCGAGACGCTGAACATTCTGCGAAAAGGTGCCGTCGCCAGCGGGAGTGTACGTGCAAGTTGAGCCGTCGGAAGCGGCGATGCCTAAACACTGTGGGGCGAATGTCCCGAACACGCCGGGGTTCTGTACATAATAGGTTGGGTTATTGACATATTTGGCAAGAGTCTCTGCCGTGGAAGCAAAGGCCCCGCTCAATACCGGTTCGTGAATGAAGTCGACTCCGAACTTGAAGGCATGGTCACGCACAACGTGGCTGAGGTCGTAGCGAAATTGGTATTTCTCCTGATTGCGGAGGTCGGGGAAAAGGGTGATGGGGGTTGCGAATTGGTTGTCACCGAAAGTTTCGAAGCCGGAAATGGTGAGCGCCGTGGAGCTGAAGGGGAAGGCCAGCGCGAAGCCGAGATCGGAGTTGCGAGTCTGAGTGAGATGCAACAAGCTGGCGTCGAGAACCAGATTGCCCAGCCAGGTTGAATTGAAGGCATAGGTATTGCTGAGTGCGACATTCCAGTAGTTGTTGTGCGTGGTCAGGCCAGTGGATGGCAACGTGCCCTGCTCCACCAGGGCGTTGTGGGTGAGATAGCTGTCTTCCGAGGTGCGCAGAAACCAATTCGATTTCGAGGATTGCGCCCAGTCAAAGCGTACTGAACCGAGGTAGTCGCGAAAAGGAATGGGAACGGTGGCGGGGACGGCGATGGAAGGAACGCCGGTGATCAGCCCTTGTGACGCCAATTGCGCGAGCGCATCAAATTGCGTAACGCTGGCGGGGCTGTAGGCGATGCTTGCGTCTTCGTGGACTCCCTCGAATGAAGTGAAGAACCAGACTTTGTTTTTTGCGATGGGACCGCCGAAAGTTCCCACGTAATTTTGGCGGGAGAACGGCTGCTTGGGATTCGGCGCCGGGTTCTCGATGGGAAAGCGCGCGTTCAGCGCGGCCTGGCGGTCAAAGAACGCCCCGCTGCCGTGCCATTCGTTGCTCCCGCGCTTGGTGGTAATCACGACCGACCCGGCCGTGGTCCAACCTGTGTCGGCGTCTTCGTTCGAGGTGCGCACGGCAAATTCCTGAATGCCATCGGGGGAGAAGTTTTGCAGGAAGCCGCCGATCCAGTCGTCGGAATTTTCGGCGCCATCGACCGATAGCTCGTTGTTCAGGCCGGAGCTTCCGCCGGTGGAGACAGCGGTGATGCGGGCCTTGGTGGGGTCGGAAGGCTCGACGGGTTCGGTTCCCGGCACGAGATAGGCAATATTGGCGAAACTTCGCGCCGGGAGCGGCAGAGTTTCCAGGTCCTTGGAGCCGACGACGCCTCCGCGCACCGCGCTTGAGGTGTCAAGCGCTTCGGTTGTGATGGAGGAAGAATTTTCCCGCACGTTGACGGTTTCCGGGGTCGCCGCGGGTTTCATCGTGACGGTAATGTCGCGGACAGTGGTGACGGTGATTGCGACTTCGGTTTGTGCCGAAGCAAAGCCTGCGGCGGTTATGGTGATGCGGTAGTTGCCGGGTAAAAGATCATCGAGACGAAATTCGCCACGGTCTTCGCTGGCGGCCTCGCGTTGGATGGAGGAGCCTGACAGTTGAGCAACGATTTTAGCGGAGGGGATGCGGGCGCCGGTTGCATCCTGCACCGTGCCACGCAGGGATCCGCGCGGGTTTTGGGCGTGGAGGGGCGCCGTCAGCAGGATGGTGAAAAGCGTTAGGACGAATGCGGTCTGGCGCGAAGTATTTTTCATGTTTGCCGGCAGCTGGGAGTTTGGGATTATTTTGTTTGGAGACTAAGCAGACTAGACTGCGGAGAGTGGCTACTACCAGAGATCGTAGGGTGCGGCAACCGGCTTGGATTCCTAGTAACGGGTCAGCTTCCGGTTTACCCGTAATTTGGGAGAAACCAGGGTGGCATATCACGTCGGCAGCCTGTCCGCTTTAGACGCTCGCTTTCATGTGCGCATGCCCGCTGCGCTGGCCTGCTCCTTCCATCGTTGAACGTTCAAACCCATCACGATGAGCCAAAACTCCAGCGGTACTTCCCCGAGGGCGGAGGCGGCCGCGATGTAGGGGATGAACAGATGGTATGCGACCGGCGGGTAGAGATACGTCACCCAACCCAAACCGCTGATCGCCAACAGCACCCCCAGAATTCGGGGCAGGAAGGTCGACCTGAAAATGAGGTAGCCGATCAAGATGCACCAGAATCCGAAGAAGACCAGATAGATATCGTTGGCGTAATTATTCAATTTGACAGACATGAGCGCCAGCGCCTGCAATTGTTCTGCCGTAAATGCTCTAAAGGAGTTACCGCCTTGCAGGATGAGCAAGGGGGCGATGTAAAAAAGGCTGGTAAAAGCCTGAATAGCGCATCCCACGAGAATGACAAACGCTGCGAGTGAAGAGAGGCTCCTGTTCACAGGTTTGAGCAACTCATACATGAGAAATGCCCAGGCGATATGAAACGCAACTCCCATGAGCAAGGATGCGAATCCCAACCAAAATAACCGCTCGTGTCCCAGGATATTGGCCGCTGTAGCCGCGGCGTTGCCAGCGACAACAAGCCTGTCGAGAATGAACACCCCGGGGGACGCTGCCGTGATGGCTTCGAGCAGTTGAAAGACACCGGCCATCCTGGCCTTGAAACGCGGCGACGCTTCTGCCATCCGGTCCCTCATTTCGGTACGGTCATGAGTGTGAGCTGGCCAAGGCGTAGCGTCAATGCCCGATTAGTCGGCTACTCAGAAACTGACGCAGCGGAATTCGATCGCGTGTAGGTAGGAAAAACCTGAAACCTACCTTAATCCGACCAGCGTTGCGGCGTGCGATCCCACCGGTGCTTTTTCAATTCTGTGAGCAATCCGGAATCGAGCGGGCCAGCGTCGCTGGCGGCGATATTGTCACGTACGTGTTTTGGGTCGCGCATGCCAACGATGGTTGTGCTGACAGCAGGATGAGAGAGAACGAAGCGCAGAGACATTTCCGGCAGCGTCATGCCTGCGGGCACGATCTTCTTGAGCTTGTCGACGCGGTGAATCGTGTTCGCCAGATTTTCTGGACCAAAGTAGAGAGCGCGCCAATCGTCCTTGGGGAAGCGAGTTTCGAGAGTCATCTTGCCGCCGAGGCTGCCTTCGTCGAGAGGGACGCGCGCGATTACGCCTATGTTGAGTTTCTGGCAGAGGGGTAACAATTTGTCCTCGGGCGCCTGATCGAAAATGTTGTAGATCACCTGCACTGCGTCGACTAATCCGGTGTGCAGAGCCTTGATGCCGTTTTCCGGCTCCCAGCGATTGAGGCTAAGGCCGAAGTGGCGGATCCAGCCGCCGTCTTTTAATTTTTCAACCGTGGAGCGAAATTCGGGATCATTGGTCCAACTGTCGTCCCAGACATGGAACTGCAGAAGGTCGATGGAGTCGACGCGGAGTTTCTTGCGGATCTGGTCCGCGTACTTGATCACGTGGTCCTGAGAAAAAACGTCGTGATATTTGTATTGCGGAAGCGCGGGCCACTTGTCGTTGGCGGGAGGAATTTTCGACGCGGCGTAGAGGCGCTTTTGGTTGCGGGCCATGGTTTCGGCGAGCAGGCCGTCGCTTTTGCCGTCGCCGTAGGCCCAGGCGGTGTCGAAGAAGTTGCAACCGGAGTCGACGGAGAGTTGCAGGGAAGCGAGCGATTGCTGGTCGTCGGAGCCGCTCCAACCGCTCATGCCCCAGAGTCCATAGGCGATGTCGCTGACTTCGAATCCGGTGCGGCCTAGTTTGCGGTATTTCATTTGTCTTCCTTGAGGATTGAGTTATGAATACGCTGACATCGTAGCAGTTTTGGGGATGCAGGCTGAATTTGGGGAAAACCAAAACCTTTAACACGGGGGGCACTGAGGAGCACAGGGTAAAGCGGGGCAGTGGATTTTTCGATGGGAAGCATCGAGATTTTGCGGTCCAGCGTGGCTCTGGAAGTGTTTGAATGGGATTAGGTCATACAGTTTAAAGTTTGTGGAGGTCCCCTAATGAAATCCGAATATCCTGATCCCCGGCTGGTTCCTTATTCCGCGGAAGAGTTAAAAGCGCCATCATCCCGATTGTTGGATGAAAAAATATCAGATGATTCTGGCACGGAAGCGAAGGTGGATAGCGCGTTCGCGCCGGCGGGGTTGAAGAATCCGTTCTGGAAGTAACAAGCGCATACTACGAGCTGCAAAACGCGCTTCAGTTACGGAAATTCCTCGCGAGGTCGCGGGTAATGCTGAGTTAAAGGGGTCCTTCGCTCCGCTCAGGATGACAGGGCACTTTAATCGACTAACGCAGGATGGGCAGGCAGAGGCAGGGGCGCAGCGCGAAGGGCAATGCGGACATTTCCTGCAGCGCGGGGTGGAGTTGCGAGTCGCGGCAAGGCTCCAGCGTGATCACGAAAGGGAGCACGCTTTTCTCGAAGCCGGGTTTTTGCAGTACGGCATCGATGTTGAGTTGGTGAGCCGATAGGATCGCGGCCAGACGCGCGATGATGCCGGGCTGATCTTTCACCACAAACCTCAGATACCAGGGTGTTTCAAAGTCGCAGCTGATGGTTGGCGACGCGAGTTGGAGTGGGCGGTGCGGGCGCGCTCCAGCCGAAGGACTTTCCGCGATAAACATCAAGTCTGAAACTACTGCGACGGCGGTGGGATCTCCGCCCGCGCCTGCGCCCAGGAAAGCTACATCGCCGCCATATTCTCCCGAAGTCAAAACCAGATTCAGATTTTTCTGCACCCGTCCGAAGGGCGAAGATGCGGGGACGAGGCTGGGTCCGACGTCGGCGAACAGGGTTGTCTCTTTCAAATCCGCACGCGAGATTTGCCGGATGGTGCAGCCCAGCTCGGCGGAGTAATCGAAATCGAATGCCTCAATGGCGCGAATGGTGCGGGCGCGAATGTCTGCCGGGGAAACGCGGACTTGCAGACCCGCCAGCGCGAGGATGGAAAGTTTGGCGCGGGCGTCGCCGCCGTCGAGGTCTTCGCTGGCGTCGGCTTCGGCATAGCCGCGGGCTTGAGCTTCTTCGAGAGCCTCGCTGAAGGGAATGCGGTCGGTCTCAATGCGGCTGAGAATGTAATTGCAGGTGCCGTTGAGAATGCCGGCGATGCCGTGCAGGCGATCTCCGGAGAGCCCGGTGCGCAGCGCGGGGAGAACGGGCACGCCGCCCGCGACCGATGCGCCAAACTCGAGGCGGCAACCGTTCGCGCTGGCGAGCTGAAGCAAGTCGGGGCCATGGCGGGCGATGAGTTGCTTGTTGGCGGTCACGACCGACTTGCCGGCGTTCAAGGCGCTTCGTACGAGTTCCTCCGCGGGCGTTAAGCCTCCGATCACCTCGATGATGATGTCGGCATCGGAGTTTAGAACAGCGTGGAAGTCGTCGGTCCAAATTATGTGATTAGGAACCCAGGGCTGCTTTTTGCGCTCGAAGTTGCGATTGCAGATGTGGGTGAGGCGGAGCAGGCTGTCGCCATCTTCATCTTTGTCATTGCGCTCGCAGAGAATTTTGGCTACGGCGCGGCCGACGGTTCCGAAGCCCACCAGCGCGACGCGGCGCGCGGGAGGGCGATCCCGTGAAACGGGGGTGGGATTGGAGTCCGATGAGTGCTCCGGCGGAGTCTTGTGCAATGTCTGCTCTTGAAATCGAAGCTTATTTTTACCATACGCGGACCTGCGGCTACACGAGGGAAAGCGAACCAGGCAGCGCGTGGCGCGGCAGTAGCTCTTTCGGGTGGCGACCAGGCGCTTGGTGACGAAACGGGCCGGGGGGACTGTGAGTGCTATTGCGATGTTAAACTAATTGACCTGCTGAACCGCGTGCAGTGCGCGGTGACTTTCATCACTGACAGCAGTGCTCCGCCGAAGTAGACGAGGTAAGGTAACGAGCTAAGAATGGTCCGCAGGTCTGTTATTAGTGCGTTTAGTGACGAACATCCTGAGCGAGGAGAAAAGAACATGAAATCCCTCATGACAACTTTGCCAAAATTGCTGGTGTTGGCCCTGTTTCTGGCCTTGGCTCCGGCCGCTCTGGCCAGCAACACATGGTACGTAGACGGAGTGAACGGCAATGACGGCAACATCTGCAAGTCGTTGAAGTACGCTTGCAAGACTATCGGGCATGCTATTTCACTGGCCGCATCGGGGGATTCGGTCCGGGTGGCTCCCGCGACCTATACGGAGAACCTCACCATTAGCATCAGCCTGACGGTTCTCGGCGCCTACGCTAGCACGACCATTATTGATGGTGGGGCGGTCAACACGGTGGTTACAATTTCCGGAACAAGTGCCCAGCAGGTGATTCTTTCAGGGCTGACCATCCGCAACGGCTATAACCAGAACTACGGCGGGGGTATAGTTAACTTTGGGACACTGACAGTCAACAACAGTATTATCACTGCCAATAGTGCCAACTACGGCGGCGGCGGGATAGAAAACTTCACCACGCTGACGATCAACCACAGCACCATCACAGGAAGTAATCTTTCCGATCAAGACGGCTCCGGCGGGGCCATTCTGAATTGGGCTGTGCTTACGATTAACCAAAGCGCCATCAGCGGGAATAGCGCTGGCGAAGGCCCTGGTATCTACAGTGGTTGCTGCGGCTTGACCAGCACGGTGACGACGATCAACGACAGCACCATCAGCGGGAATAGCGGCACCTGGGGTGGCGGGATCTACATCACCAGCGGCACGGGGGCGATCAACAACAGCACCATCACAGGAAACAGCGCAACGGACGGAGGCGGCGGCATCATAAGCTACGGCACGCTCACGATCAACAACGCCACCATCAGCGGGAATAGCTCAGCAGCGGGCGCCGGCTTCTTTCAGGTAACTAACTATGGCGGCTCGGCGACCTTTCAGAACAGCATTGTCGCGGAAAACTCAGGAGGAAACTGCCTGACCAACCCCAATGGCATCTACTCAAATGGTTACAACCTGAGCAGCGACGATACCTGCAATTTCAGTAACACTGGCGATATGAACAACAAAAATCCCCAACTCGGAACGCTACAGAACAATGGCGGCCCGACCCAGACAATATCTGAGCTCCCAGGGAGCGTCACGATCGACGCCGGCAACCCGAGTGGCTGCACCGATGGCAATGGCAACCTGCTGACGACCGACCAGCGCGGGGCACCACGTCCGGGAAAATATAAGCATGACAAGCGCTGCGACATGGGCGCGTTTGAACGGCAGACCGATTGAGCCAGCGGGCCGACCTGGCTCGGAAATGAAGGCCGCCTGACCGGTGGGCGGCCTTTTCCTTTGCTTCACACTGACTTTTGCGGCCTGAGTGTTGCGATCGGGCCATAGCGCTTATCGCCTCGGGCTGGTTTTGGATTTTGTGCGGATGATGGGCCAGCCGGAAGCTGACCAAATGCGGCGGGCGGCTTGCCGGGCAGAAGGAGCATCAAAGTTGGTAAGATGATGCGATCCGCCGCAACCAAGGCCAATGCCTTTCTGCGAGGAATCAGAAGCGGAACCTTTACTCACGGCGCCTCTCGCCTCTTCATGCCGAGCGCTACGGTCCGCCACCACGCCCGGTTATGGGAGGAGAATGGATGACAGGAAAGTTCGCGACCGCCAGTGCGTTGAGGTTGCTGGTTCTTACAATTTTGTTGGCAGGGCACGGATTCGCCCAAGCGCCGGTTACCGGCGAACCTCAGCCTGCAAGCCCTGCGGCGCAACGACCAGCGGCACAACAACCAGCGGCGCAGCAACCCGCGGCACAGCAACCGGCGGCACAGCAAACCTCCGGCGATCAGGAAGCTTCCGATGAGGAATCTTTGCGGAGAAAGAAGCCAAAGGATTACAAGAACTGGAATTACAATGTCGGCTTCGGCGCCAATTTAGACGGCGGCACGACCAAGACATTCGTGAGAGGCGGAGGTGGCGTGGCCACGGCCGGCGTGGCGCGCAATGCGAATAAATATTTTGGCCTGCGCGGGGATTTTATTTTTGAAGACCTTCCGCTGCGCGATTCCAGTCTGGTGCTGGCGTCGGCAGGGAGTGCGTCGAGCTATCTTTTTGCTTTCACCCTCGATCCGGTTATCAACATCCCCGTCACCAAGCTATGGGGGGGATATATTCTGTTTGGACCGGGTTTCTACCATCGCTTCGGAACCTTGAGTTCGGACACAGCGGTTCCGGGTTCGCCCTGCAATCCGTTTTTTGAATGGTGGAGCGGGTGCGGGAACACCAGCATTCCTTTGAGTGGCAGCTTTGTCACGGCCAATCAAAACGAATTTGGCTACAACCTTGGCGGAGGAGTGACGCGGAAGGTGCCGAGCGGAGTAGAAATCTATTTGGAGTACCGGCTCACTCACGGATCGGCGAACAGCACGACCACGGATACGCGTCCGATTACGCTGGGCGTGCGCTGGTAAGAGGGCTTTTCACGAAGACGGTTATTCGGGATTGGTGCGGTAGTCCCAGAGATTTTCGGTTCGTTGGAGTTGCACGAACGACGAGGCGAAGACGGGTTGAGAAACCGCAGCGTCGGAATTGGCTTCGGCCAACGCTAATTCGATGACGTGGTGTGCAGGGGCGAGTGAACATGCGGGATCGGTTACCGTGGCGTCGCCCGCAAGGAGCAGGGCCTGGCAGCGGCATCCTCCGAAATCCTCGGCGCGGCGGTCGCATGTGCGGCACGGTTCCGGCATCCACTCTTCTCCGCGAAAGCGTTGGAACGAGGAAGAATCCCGCCAGATGGACTCCAGAGTTTGCTCACGAACATTTTCGAAAGTGAGACCGGGAATAATTTCGGCGGCGTGGCAGGGAAGAACCTTGCCTGAGGGATTGATGAGCATCAATCTACGGCCCCATCCGCCCATGCAGGCCTTGGGAAAGCGGGCGTAGTAGTCGGGGACGACGGAATCGATGCGGATGCGTCCGGCGAGGCGTTTCTCGGCGGCGGCGACGGTTTCGACAGCCTTCTCAAGTTGTGCCCGCGTAGGCAGCAGGGAGGCGCGGTTGCGCAATGCCCATCCATAATATTGCGTGTGGGCGATCTCCATGCGCTCGGGGGCGAGTTGCTCGATGAACGAGATCATCTCTTCGAGGTGGTCGATGTTCTGGCGATGGATGACAAGGTTTACGGTGAATGCGATTTTGTGGCGGCGAATGATGCGCGAGAGGTCGATCTTGTGCGCGTGCGCTTTGGCGCCGGCAATCCAGTTGGCCGCGGCCTCGCGTGAATCCTGAAAGCTGATCTGGATGTGATCGAGACCGGCGTCGACCAGTGCCTGCAGGCGTGTTTCAGCAAGGCCGATGCCGGACGTTATCAGATTGGTGTAGAGGCCTGCGGCGCGCGCTGCAGCGATGAGTTCGGTGAGATCCGGACGCGCCAGCGGTTCACCGCCGGTGAAGTGCGCGTGCAGCATCCCCAGCTTGCCTGCCTGCTGGAAAATGTCGATCCATTCCGCGGTGGAAAGCTCCGAAGTGACTGCAGCCAGTTCCAGCGGATTGGAGCAGTAGACGCAGTGCAGCGGGCAGCGGTGCGTGAGTTCGGCGATGAGGGCTAGAGGGTTGGGAATCATCGAGGCTGCGCGTATTTCACTTTAACCATGATGACAGTTCGTAACTCACTATAGCAACGTAGACCGCCCTAATAATCCACTATCCGCTTGTGGCGCAGTTGCTCGAGGAACTGGCTGATGTCGGAGCGGATCTTTGCGGGGTCGGCATCTGCGAACTGGGACTGCAATTCTTTGATGATCTCGCCGAAGGTGCGCTGGCCGTCGCAACGTTCGAGTACTTGGCGGCCTGTACCTTGCAGCTTGATTGCGCCTTCGGGGAACAGGACTACGCGCTCGTCAGTGCCGGGCTGGCTTTCCGCCCCCCATCGGCATCCCGCGGCTAGGCGCGGCTGACTGGAATCTTCGGGCGGCGTCATGATCGATGACCGGCAGAAAAAAAAAGATCTCTCGACTTCGCATTGCGATTGATAAAGCCAATCGCAATGCTGCGCTCGGGATGACAGAATCTTGCGTGGGACCTCAAGCCAATTGCAATGCTCTGCTCGGGATGAGAAAGTCTGGGCATGCTAGACGGCCTCGATGCGAAATGCGCCGGGGGGTGGCCATCCGGGTTGGACGTAGGCGAAGTAGAGAGCGTCGAGTTGCGCCCATAGAATGTCGCATTTATCGCGCAAGGCCTGAATCGCCAACTCTTGCTCGGCGCGGGTTTTCGCATTGTCGTAGACATAGTTGACGGCAAATTGCGAATCTTCCGGAGCCTGATAAAGTCTGGCTTCGAAATAATCCAGACCGCCGGCCAGCCAGGGATAGTGCTGGCGCAATTTGTCCACGCGCAAGGTGATCAGCTTAGGTGAAAATAATTCTGTCAGCGAGGATGCGACTGCTTCCAGCAGAGTACGGCTGCGAACGATATTCAGGTATTCGTTGACCGCGAAGCGAGTCGCGGGAAGAATGCCCTGGCCGGCGCGAACCTGTGCGGGATCGAGTCCGGTGGCTTCCGCCAGCTTGATCCAGCGCTTGATGCCGCCTTCGCTGGTGGCGTCGCCATCGTGATCGACCACGCGCTTGCGCCAGGCGCGGCGGAAGACCGGATCGGGACCGCGCGAAAGAATGATCGAATCTTTGA
Organism: uncultured Acidobacteriaceae bacterium; assembly: GCA_963818865.1. GTDB lineage: Bacteria > Acidobacteriota > Terriglobia > Terriglobales > Acidobacteriaceae > Sulfotelmatobacter. The sequence goes on along the minus strand of CAWFTQ010000003.1, from coordinate 547,678 downwards.
TGGGGATGATGCTTTGATAGTAGTAACGGTTCAGCGCCCAGGCCTGGAGCTGCCCGCGGCTGAGCTTGCCTTCGTGCATCAACAGATGAAAAGGATGCTTGTGGTGATAACGCTCCTCACCCGTGGTTTGTAATTGCGCGCGTAACTCTTCGAGCGACAGCAGCGGTGCGGCTTGCGCCGTGGGTTGAGATTCTACAGATCGAACTGACATCCATCCTCCGCGATTTCCCAGCCCGCGCCCCGCACCTGGCGATATTGAGGACTCGATTCGTCCAGCATGGGATTTGTGTTGTTGATATGTAGGAATATTTTACGCGGGCGACGCACTCCCGCCAACTTGATCAAACTATTTTCAACCGCGACATGGCCCATCTGCGCGGCGGTTTGTCCACTGCCTTGCACGCGGATGAGTTCGTCGTCGCTCCAGAATGTGCCATCGAAGAGCAGAACGTCGCAGGAATCGAGTTGTTCCAGTAATGCGTCGTCTATTCGAGGGACCGCTGGCATGTAGGCCAGTCGCGGGCTGGACGTGGAATGGATGATGAAGCCGAGAGAAGCTTCGCCGGGTGAGAGTTGCGATTGCCGGTTCGGAGTGATGTAGGCGGGATAGTGCGAACTGAGCGACCACGGCCGGCAGCGAAGACCAGAGTCTTCGCCTTGCGCGTTGCGCAGAGAAAATTCTTTTCCAGATTCAAAATCGGTCCACATAGTTTGATCCGGAATTCTTTGCAGCATGCCGAACATGGAGTTGTCCTCGCGGAGAATCCGGCGAACGGAGGCAGTGGCGTGGACGCGAAGCGGTTGCAGTTCGCGCAGCAGAAGCAGTCCGAGAACGTGGTCGAGATCGGCGTTGGCGAGAGCGATGCCTGCGATGGGCGACTGACGCATGCCTTGCCGCGGATGCAACTCAGGCGTGGCCTCGATCTGCGTGCGCAGGTCGGGAGACGCGCCCAGCAAGAACCACGAGCGGGAATCCTGGGTGAGCGCGACTTGGGTTTGCGTGCGCGGCTTGCCGTGAAATGTACCGGCCCTTACGGCGCGGCAATTTGTGCAGGCGCAATTCCATTGCGGAAACGCGCCGCCGGCCGCTGAACCAAGTATCTTTACTTGCATCTCTCGTGAGTTTACAGCTTGAGGTTGATGCGGGGAGTGATTCCGCGAGAACCTCTAAAGGAATAACCACGAAGGACGCTAAGGCTCTACGAACGTGGACAAACCAGCGGGAGGATGACAGAACTTGCAACTTTTATGCGATCCGAGTGCGGCGAGTGTGAAAGATCCTGCATGCGAGAAGCGAATATGCACTTCTGAGTCGGTTTCCGCTTGCCTTCAGTGCGATTTCGCTTCATACTGCAAATGGCCCGTTTACGCGGGTTCCAGCCCTCCCCCGCCCTCCCCAGTTTTTCCTTGGTGAAGCTTAAGACTGAATCTAGCCCTGGCCCGCGGCGGCGGCGCAGCGTAGAGGGTCTACATCCCAAAGGGTGACGTCGGTGGAAAGATTTTCGACTCCCACTTCGCCGGCCATTTCCGTGCCCGGCTTGCCGCACCACACGATGCGGAATTGAGCTTTCGTGCCTTCGTACAAAACATCGACCACGTCTCCGGGCTTCAGGCGGGCGTCCACACATTGAAGGGTCGCGCCACGGCCGCTGATGTTGCGCAGGCTTGCGGGCTGAGTGAACGGACGGGAGAAACTGTCCATCCCCCAGATTTGTACGGGAAGATCAACGAACACGCGGGACTGGCGGCGACGGTCCATACGATGCTCCTTAGGTTTGCAAAGGGGGGTCAGAGAATCGTAGGCGGGCTTGGCGAGCAAACAAAGGTAACGACGGTCACACGTGAAGAGTGTCGAAAGTTTGCCGGGCGGGGTGGGACGGTTAGCTCTGGGTAACTGCTGCCGGTTAGTCCATATCACCGAGGGAGCAGGCGCCGGGACCGCGAGGATCGCCGCAGGAGCCGCAACCACCTGTAGGGGAGGTTGCGCCAGTCGAGCCTTTCGCGGCGACGGCAAAAACGCTGAGCTGCGGACTCAACTTCTTGCTTTGACACTTGGGGCACTTCGCCTTGTCGCGGCCGAAGATCAAGGTTTCGAACTCGTGCTGACATTCCTGACAGACATATTCAAAAATCGGCATTGGATCGCTCCCGTGCAGCGCACTGCTCCTATTAGAATCGTTTTGTGGGAACTTCGCAAACGGGCGCGATGACGCTTGCAATCTCCAACTCCAGAAACCAAGTTCGAGGACGGTCTGACTGACAAGCCGCGAGGGTTCGTGTGCACTAAGTTCCGGCCACGCTCGTGGTTGCGAGGCGGTCACGTGCAGACTCTGGCTGCATTTTTTCTGTCGCGACGAATCAAGTTGCCACCTGCCGAACAGCGACTGATCGAGGTGGAACCGGGCGTTCCCGTTCTATGCCACTGTCACTGGCAGAGGGAGCGGAGCAGCGCGCTGACCTTGATCATCGTGCACGGGCTGGAAGGATCAAGCGAATCACAATACATGTTGGGGATTGCGCGGAATGGGTTGGCAGCGGGCATGAATGTGGTGCGCATGAACCAGCGCAACTGCGGCGGCATGGACCATTGTGCGCCTACACTTTACAACTCCAGCCGCTCCGGGGATGTGGCGGCGGTGGCGAGAAATTTTGTGGAGTGCGACGGAGTTCGAGGTTTTGTGCTCATTGGGTTCTCGATGGGCGGCAATCTGGTTCTCAAACTTGCGGGGGAGTGGGGCAGTGACGGTCCAGCGGAATTTCGTGGAGTTGCGGCAGTTTGCCCGGCGGTGAATCTGGCGGCTGGGGCGGATGCGCTGCACGAGCCCGCCAACCGGATTTACGAATATTATTTTCTGCTGCAGTTATTCCGGCGGTTTCGGCGCAAGACGCGGTTGTTCCCCGAGACGTTTGACGCATCGCGGCTGCGCGGAATAAAAAGCTTGCGAGACTTCGATGACCGCGTGACCGCGTACTATTGCGGCTTTAAAGGGGCTGATGATTACTACGATCGCGCAGCCGCGGCTCATGTAGTGGATCGGATTGCGCGTCCTACGCTGGTGATCCACGCCGCCAATGACCCTTTCGTACGCATTTTGCCGGAGACGCGGCAGAAGCTTCTCTCCAATCGCAACATCCTCTACAACGAGAGCGAGGACGGGGGGCACTGCGCGTTCGTGGGCGACTGCGACGGCGACTCGACTTATGACGGCCGCTGGGCCGAGCGCGAAGTGGTGGAGTTTGCGAAGCAGTTTCAGTAGGGCGGGGCAACGACACTGGCGGCGCATCCGAGAACCAAGGTCCCTCGCTGCGCTCGGGATGACATACTCTTATTGGCGCGCTCTGATGACAATGTTTTGGTTGGCGCGCTCGGGGACAGAGTTTTAGTGGGCGCGGGCGGGGCTGCGAAACCAAGCCAGAATTTCAGCGCCGTGTCCCTTGAGCCGCGTTCTGAGAAAAGCGAGGATGAGCATCGCGAGAAAAATTATGAGCAATCCAGCCGATGCGGTCCGGATGCTGACGCTGTGTTTGGGGAGGATTGAAACTCGACCGTAAACGAATTCGATGTGTACCCAGTAGACCACAAGAGAAGCTTGCCCCAACTGAATGAGAGGGCTGAAGCCCCATTGTCCTGCACCCCAGCGGCACCAGGCATAACTTGCCGTGAGAATAATCAGCAGCATGCCGACACGCAGCAAGAAAAAGTCCGGGCTGGTGTGCCAGTAATCGTAGACCGCGTAGAGTTGCCGCGGCTGCGCATCGAACCAGCGAGCGACTGCAACCAACCCCAAGCCTGCGGCTCCCATGCCAAAGAAAGTTGAGACTTCGCTGCGGCGGCCGCTCTGGCTCTGCAAAATAAATCCAGCGGAAAGGCCGGCGAAGGCGAAGGCCGTCCAGGGAAAAATTGGGAAGAGCCCGGCCTGCGGCGTGCCCAGATTGTGAACTCCGTCGAGATAGGATTCCAGCGGCCAGGGCAGCCAGCGCGGGCGCCAGGAGGTCCAGATTAACGGCGTGAGCAAGGAAATCAGCAGCGCGGCCGCGGCCGACGCAAGAACCAATGCGGACCTGGCATGCTGGCCTCTCTCGATCGACAGCACGATCCAGCACAGCAGGCCCATGAGCATCATCGAGAGGCCGATGGTATTGAGAATATCCACGCGCAGCAGATCGCTGAGCGGCGCCCAGCCCCAGGCGATCACGTATTCCTGCAGACGAAAGAGCAGGCCGAAGGCAAGAATTTCCGCGCCCCGGCGGATGGTGGCGCGGGCGATTTGCGCGGGGAGCAGATTCCTGGTTCGCAGCTTTTCGGTTACCAGGGCGAACGAAATTCCCGCTAGAAATAAAAACAAGGGAGCAGGAAACGTTCCTCCGAGTTGCGAGTACATGAAGAACTTACTTTGGCGCAAGCTGGGGCTGAGCCAGGAGTCGTAGCAATGGGTCTGGAACATCAGGACGCAGGCCAAGCCACGCATCCAATCGATGTAGGCCAGCCGGGATGGAGAGGCGGAGGTCAATGCGACACCGCATGATACTCCACCGCGAGCTGGTCACAAATTTTGGTCGAGCGCACTACACGCAACGAGGACGATCTACACGCCGGGCATCGCGCTTTCGATGCGTGGGATCAGGATGGGCGCGAGACGGAAAAAATTATCCCTTCTCGCTCTTACGGTTCTCTGCGCTCACCACCGTGCGAGGATCCGAGCAACTGATTTTCATCTCAGCTAGCCATATCTCATCCGATGGCGTTAGCCGTTCGTCAAAGCTCTGTCCCAGTCGCGGTACGCTCCATTTCAGCAGGCTCCATCGGCAGGCTGGGCAGCCCAAGGCTATTTGTGAGGAACTTTGGCAAGATGGAATATGTCCATATGGATTTGGCTTGTCTGGCATAACGGCCCACCTTTCGAAGCATGAGCGGCTCCAGTACGACACGGAGCCAGTTCATATATAAGGATGGCGGAAAGCCAGACCGGAGACGTACAGCGAAGTATGGATTGCCCGCGCGAAAGTCCTCTAGGCCGGTGGTTTCAATGGTTCAGAGCGATAATGATTGCCGAGCAACATTCTGCAATCCTCATCATCACTTGGGACGGACTCTAGATTTGTTCGGCTCGTCCAGCCCAATAGGGTTCACGGAGGATGCGCTTCAATGTTTTTCCTGCTGCGCTGCGGGGGAACTCGTCCAAAATTGCCACCGCGTGGACGCGCTGGTTTTTCGCATCTACCCGTTCGTTAATCCAGTCGCGCAACGCTTCCGCAGTCACGGTGCCCGGCTGCTCCAGAATGACCGCGGCCAGTGGCGTCTCACCCCACTTTTCGCTGGGAATGCCGAACACTGCCGCTTCACGAACCGCTGGATGCTGCACGATGATTTCCTCGATGTCTTTCGGGAACACATTCGTGCCGCCGCTGATGATCATGTCCTTCTTACGGTCAACCAGATAGAGAAATCCGTCTTCATCCGCGTATCCCAGATCGCCGGTGTGCAGCCAGCCGTCGATGATCGCTTGGGCAGTCAGATCGGGCCGCTTGTAGTAACCGGGCATCAGCGCAGGACCACGCCCGACGATCTCACCGATCTCTCCCGGAGGTGCATCCTGGCCTTGCTCGGTGATGATCCGCATTTCGAAAAACGGTTGCGGCGGGCCGACAGACGTTGGCTTGGACGCGTAATGATTCTTGTCGAGAACGGTAATGAATCCTTCCGTCAGCCCGTAGAGCTCATAGAATCTACCTGGCAGGCAGCGATTCAGCTTCTCTTTATGTTCCAAGTGAAGCGGGGCTCCAACTGTGCCGATCATTTCGAGAGTCTTGAGATCTTCCGTCGAGAAGTACGGCGAGCCCAGGAGAGCGACAATCTGCGAAGGGACCATCATGACGTGAGTCACGCTTTCGCGGCGAACCGTTTCTACGAAGGTCCGCGGATCGAAGCCCTTCTGCAAAACGTACTTAGCACCCAGATACATCGCGGGCATGAGCGTGACGAAGGCGCCATTGAAAACAATCGAGCCGGAGTGAAGTATCACGCTCTCCGGAGTCATGCGGAAGGTCGAAGCAAAAAGCGTGCAGTATATGGCGCGTATGTAATGGGTATGAACGATTCCCTTGGGCAATCCGGTTGTCCCACTGCTGTAAATGATGTTGTAAGGATCGTCATCCACAATTTCGGTTTTAGGAGGTTCGGACTCACTGGATCGGCCCGTCAGTTCGTCGTAGTTTTGAAATCCCGCGTGCGATGGCCCGGTAAGGATCAAGCGTTCGCCGGGAACGTTTCGTAGCTCATGCCTGATGTTGGCAAGCGGTCCCGCGCAATCGGGACTCGCAATAATCGTACCCGTGTCGGAATCCTGAATGAGGGCGCTCAAGGGTTTTTCCCGCAGCAGGGAACTTAGCGGCACTACTACCGCACCAATTTTTGCGACCGCCCAGTAGGTCTCGAGCAAGCTCAGGCAATTCGGCAGGATAGTTGTGACTTTGTCCCCTTTGTTCACACCAAGGCCAGAAAGCGCATTGGCAAGCCGGTTCACTCGGGCATTGAATTCGCGAAAGCTCAGGCGGGAGTCTTCGCAAACCACGGCAGTGTGATTCGGACGATAACGGGCATGGCGGGGCAGCAGCAGGCCAATGTTCATTTTGACGCCTCACCCGATTTTGGATGCGAGGGGCCGGAAGCCATTGAATTCGAGCCAGCTTCACAGAAGAAGCGCCAGATTTCGGCACTGGCATTGGGGCCCTTGGGGTCAGCGTATTTGCTGGGTTGAGGAGATCCCGGCCAAGCGTGGCCGAGGCCATCGACTAACCACTTTTCCATCAGCAGACGAGCATTAGCCTCGACGTAGGAATGCTTTTGGTAGGCATAACCGCCCGGCACTTCGCCGCGGGTGACATTTTCAGTCAGAGCAAATCCGTCCTCTGCCTGCTCCGCCGCGAGACATGCATTCGTTTTGCTCCACTGGGCGACGGTCTGATCGGCATTGACGGGATTCACGCGCGTATCGGCAGTGCCGTGAAACACAATCACCGGCATGCGGCGCTTATCCTTTTTGCGGAGACCGGCACGCATTGCTTCAAACGCAAGTTGTCCTTGCCGCGCCGGATCCGGCCCGCCGCGTTTCATCGCCGCCAGCCCTTCGGACATACTGATGGCTGCTTTGAATTCCGCTCCTGCAAGAATGGCCGCAGCTGCGAAAAGATCGGGATACGTGGCGGCGAGAATGCAGGCCATAGCACCTCCGGCCGAAACGCCCGCAACGTAAACCCGATCAGGATCAACATTGTGAGTGGAACAAACCTGATCGACGACCGCGGCGAGAATCGACGGTTCACCGGCATCGCGCGTCTGGTGTTTGGGATCAAACCAGTTCCAGCACTTCAGCAGATTGGCCAGCCGCGACTGTTCGGGATAGGCGACAAGAAACCCGTTCGCATCGGCGACCTCATTCATGCCGGAGATCTCTGCCGTTTCTGCGGCATCGTGTGTGCAACCGTGCAGCAGCAGGACGAGAGGCGCGGCGCGTCCCTGGTTGAGAGTTGCAGGCACCCAGAGCTTGAAATTGCGCGAACCGCCACTGGCGCGAGCGCTTCCGGCTGTCCAGCCTCGATCTGCCATGGCAACGACTTCCCTCCGCTGCTGCTTGCTTATACTGTCATCCCGGGACGTGGCCGGCTGGCCAGGTCACAGATGAGATCGGCAATTCTTGAAGAGCCGCGCTCACCCAATGCGATGGTGTAATGGGTTGTTCCGGCGAACTTGTGGTCCTCGACCTGGGGTAAATGAGTTCGCACTTCCGCCGCGAGCGCATCTGGAAACAGCGGCGGCTGCGCGGGCGTCAGACCGCTCTCGGCGCGCAGAAACAACGCCGGCACACCAATGGATTTCAGCCGCTGGTTGACCGCGTTGCGCTGAAAAGCCTCGCCCAGATCGGCGCGCACTCCCGCCTCCGACGCTTTGGCTTGCACCGGCGATTCGCCGCCCACTTCATAGTCCAGAAAGGCTTCCACCCAGGGATTCCATTCTTCGGGAGGAAAATGAGGCTGAGTGCGCCAGAATTCCCGATAGGCTTGGCGTGAAGGATACGTCTGCCGCAGATGCGCGATGCGTAGGGCGAGCGCGGCATGCGGGTCTTGCTCAGGAGAATTCGCCGCCGGCACGTCGGGCACATATCCTCCGTCGATCAGGACTAGAGCGGATACGAGGCCAGGCTCTTGTGCAGCCAACGCGGCGGCCACAAAGGCGCCCATGGAATGACCTGCAACGATGCTGGGACCGAGTTCCATGGCGCGCATCGCCGCGGCGACATCGCGCGCGTGCTGAGCCAAGCCATAGGGTCCCTCGGGTTTGTCAGAATCGCCGCGTCCCCTGAGATCGACCGCAAAGAGCGCGCACCGGCCCGCGAGCCGATCGGCAATGCCGACGAAGTTCATATGCGTAGCCGTCAGGCCATGCAAGCCAACCACCGGCGCACCGCGGCCCGGCCAATAGCCGAAAGCGAGTTCCACACCGTCGCCGGGCACGCGGCCCCGGGCGGAACGAGTTACTTTGATGGAATCCTTCGGGAGCATCTTCGGGCTAAAAGTTTAACTTCAGCGCGAACTGAATCACTCGCGGTCCGGTGCTGGTTTCGACAATCTGCCCCACGTTGGCCGATGCCAGAACGTTGACCGGATTCGCAAAGCTGACAATGTTAAACGCGTTGAAGAACTCGCTGCGGAACTCAAACTTCACCCGTTCGGTGACGGGGAAATATTTGATAATCGATATATCCACGTTACGCTGATTGGGACCGCGCAGGATATTTCGTCCAGTGTTGCCGAAATCCGTAGTCGCCTGCGCAAAGCAAGCGGTATTAAAGTAATCAAGCAGCCTGGACCGGACGCTTCCGCTCACTGCCGGATTGCAGTTGGGGACGGAATCGGCGCGCGCCTGAACAAAAGCAGTGTCGTTGGTCAGAACCGAAAACGGCGTGCCGCTCTGCAGCGTAAGAATGCTGGCCAGCTCCCATCCGTTCACTGCCTGTCGAGCAAAACCAGAGGCACCCTTGTAAAACTTTGGCAGATCATAAATCCCGCTGAACACAAACCGCTGGCGGCGGTCAAAGTCGGAACTTGCGTAGTTATTCAGGAACCCCGGCGCCTGGTTGCCCGGAACTACCGTCACGTCGCTGGTTCCCGTGGGATCGCCTGAGTAATCATCGAGTGAATGGCTCCAGGTATAAGAAGCGAGGAGTTGTAGCCCGTGGGAGAATCGCTTGGTCACGCTTGCCTGCAGGGAGTTGTAGCTCGAATTCGACGAACTCTGCATGGTATGGACTCCAAAGCCCTGCACCGCAAGACTGGACAATCCGGGACTGAATGGGCCTGGCGCAAACGCGACTGGAGCGACTTCCTGATTGAGGTCGACCAAACGGTATTCCTTGCGCCCAGCGGAGCCGACATAACTCAGATCCAACATCCAGTTGTTGGCGAATTCGTTCTGCACTCCCAGGCTGAACTGCTGTATGTAGGGCGTGCGGAAGTCGTGGATGTCCGGGTAAATGCCATTCGCTGAAACCACCGCGATGCCTGTGGGGGAAAGCAAAGTTGGCGCTTGCAGCATCAAGGCTGGCGGGCCGCCAAAGGGAAACAACGCCGGATTGTTGAACTGCAGCGGGAAGGCGCTGGGTTGCGGAACCTGAACGAACGGATCGGCGATTGGGGTCAAGAGCGCTTGTGCCAGCGTGTAGTAGGGAAAGTCCAGGATCTGATTGTTGAGCAGCCGGGAATTTGCGCGATCGTAATAAATTCCATAGCCACCGCGCACCACCAGGCGCCTCGAAACCGGCAGCGGCTGCCAGGCGAATCCGATTCGCGGGGCAAAGTTGTTCTTGTCGGAAGGAACCAGCGACGGTTGAACTTCCGGGACCCCGGGCAGGGGATTTTTTGCATTGGACGCCTGGACGAATCCGCCGGTAATCGCCAGATTGTCACCGGCGGGAAACCCGGGAATCGTCGCCGTCATCAGCCGTTCCGGATCAAATCCCACGAAGCGCCCATCGGCTTCGGTAAATGGACCGAAAAAATCATAACGGACGCCCAGCGTGAGCGTAAACCGATCGGCCAACCGCCAGTCATCGTTGGCAAATCCGTTCCAATCATGCGCCAGAACATCGCGGTTGTTTATGCCGGATCCCATAATCGTCAGCCCGGTCGTGCCGGCGTAGCCTCCCAGGAAATCGGCAAACGGATTCCCAGAAAATCCGAGAAAGAACATCTGGCCGCGAGTGTAGAGGTTGAAAGTCTCATCCAGACTGTGATGCTTGTACTCCATACCAAATTTCAGGCTATGGCGGCCCTTCTGCCAGCTCAATGTATCTCCGACCGCATAGGTTTTCTCGATTCCGGCGTTGTCGGAAAATGGATTGGCGCCCACGTCGAGGTAGTTTGCCACCGAAATTTCCGGCATGCCCGCAAACAAGTTGCTGAGCGGCGAGGCGATGCCAACCTGGGACGACGTGAAGGGCTCCTGCGGTTGAGAGCCGGTCGTGATGATGCTGTACCCAAAGTGCGCGTCGTTCACCAAATGCGATGTGAGAACGTCGGTGTCGTCGAGCGCGAGTACCCTTTGATTAAGGTTTGCGGTTCCGCCGAAACCGGGAAGTGGCAAGGCGTTCGAGAGTCCAAACAAATTAAATAAGCCCTGCGTTGCGGGATTGTTCGCTCCGAAGAATTTCGCGGACAAACGGTTCTTTGCGGACACTTGGAGATCCAGATTGGTGTTGAACTGATCTTCGCGGAATTTCGACAGGGCAACTACGGGCACGGCCACGGGAGCGTTGGAAGTACCCGGGTTCGGCGCCGAAGGAATGACGTAAGCTCCGTTGGGTAATGTCGCCTGGAGCAGGAACTGCGCCGTGGGACTCAAGCATGCCGGCAGACACAACGTGGTGGGGCTGGCTGGAGTAGCGAAGGACGCCGCGAACGCGTCAATACCCGCGGTGGATCGATCGTTCGAGAGATTGCCGGGAACGAATACGGTCCCGACAGAATTCAACAATGACGTTCCGTTGCGCTCGCGGCTCCCCTGGTATGACAAAAAGAACCAGAGGCGGTCTTTTACGATCGGTCCGCCCAGTGTGCCTCCAAATTGATTGCGTTGATACGGAGGGCGCGGAACACCGGCCGCATTCAAAAAATAATTGTTGGCATTGAGCGCGGTGTTACGGAAAAACTCGTAAACGTTGCCGTGCAAATTATTGGTCCCTGATTTGGTGACGGCTGCCACTACGCCGCCTGCCACGCGGCCCTGGGAGGCATCATACTGGCTGCTCTGGACAATGAACTCCTGCAGGGAATCGGTCGCTGGAACCGCCAGATTGGGCGTGGAACCCGTGCCAATGGAGTTGGCGTCGGCGCCGTTGATGACAATCGAATTTGAGGTTGAGCGGTTCCCATTGACATAGATTGGCGCCGCGCCGCGCCCCAGTTCGGATGAGTTCTGAATGGGACCAGATGTGCCGGGTGTCAGCGTCAGCAGTTGCTGGAAGTTCCTGGTGGGCAATGGCAACTGGCGGATTTGCTCCTGTTCGATTACGGTGCCCCGCGCGGCATTTTCGGTTTGCACCAGGTCGGGCTGAACCACCACTTCAACCTTAGCCATGTGCGCGGCTATTTCGAGACGGATGTCGAGGTTCGTCGTTTCCGTGATGCGGACAACGACACCTTCCGCCGTCGCTTTGCCGAATCCGGCCTTCTCTGTCTCAAGACGATAGGTCCCAGGAGGAATCAGCGAAAACGCATAGTGGCCACTGGCATCGCTGGCGCTCTCGCGCTGCACTCCGGCCATGCTGGTCAGGGTGACCTTTGCTCCGCTGACAACAGCGCCGCTAGGATCTTTGACCACGCCGGTGATCTGCCCGGTTGTCGGAGATTGCGCTGACATGAAACTACCCAACAAGAAAAGCAACGCCAAAGTGAAAAGTGAAACAGCGCCCCGCAGTTGCATACCGTTCTCCTTTATGCTTTCCGTCAAATTCATCGGCCCCGGATTTCGCGTCCTCCGGTATAGAGCAGAACGAGCTGCTCGATGGCTTCTTCGTCGCTCATTCCCAGGTGCCGTTTAGCCCCAAAAAGTTCCTCGGCCAGGAAGTACGTAAAAAACTGCAGATAAATGGCGGTGTAGGCGAGAGATGGATCCACTCCGGGTGGAAATTTGACCTTCGATTCGCGAATCATGGCATTCGCGTAAGTCCGGAGGCCGCCTGCGATTTCGCGAAAGCTATGAATGAAGTGCTTGTGGCGAAACTCGACCACATCGATATACATCAGGCGCCAGTAATCCAGATTCTCGGAGACCACCCGCCCGATGGCTGTGGCCAATTTTTTCAACGAATCGGGGTCCATGGAAGCCATCAGGGGAATGAGTTCCTTCTGGCGAATGGTTTCCATCTTCCGGCCCAAGTGGTGAACCAAGCCGATGAAGATGTCTTCCTTTGTGTCGTAATAGATGTAGAGCTTGCCCATCGATATGCCCGCCCTATTTGCGATCTCCCGCACCGTGGTGCCGTGAAAACCCTTTCGCGTAAAAAGTTGGAGAGCTGCGCGCTCGATCTTGAGCTTGTTCTTCTCGATGGTGCCGTCAAGCAGTTTAGGCATTGATTTCCGCCCCATGGGCGTGGGTGTTCCCTAACAAAGCGAGCGCTCGCTCTCTTTGAAGCCAAGCGGTTTTACATCCTTTGGGCGGCTCATGTCAAGAAAATTCGCGAAGAATGGATGCCTGCACAGCGAGTAACCGATCTTAAAAACCAAGGCGGGCTAATTTTTCCTAGCTCGCCTTTTTCTTTCCCACGGCGGGCGTCCGATGGGCGTGCCGCGGTAGGTGCCTACCCCATCGCGTTGATGGTCGCCCAGCCGCAAGCGTCGAGCTGTTTTTTCACGGCGACGAGCAGACGTTGAGGCAGCCAGCCAATCTGTAGCATCAGGTCGTCCCAAGATGCAGTGAGCGGCTGGCCGAAGTTGGAGGTTAGGGTGTAAAGTTCTGCCGCGGATTTTGTAATTGTAATGGTCATACGCACTCATCCTAGTGCCCGCAATGACCGCTCCAACTATTTTTTCGCTTTACGAGTTACCTTTAAGGTTCTTTTGTCGTCGTTTGGCACTGCGCGGCATCGCCCGAGTGAGTACCAACCGCGGCACCAACCACGCCTAGAGTTGGTACCCGGTGCCTCTCCCGATGCGCTGAACAGCCGTCGCTAAACCGTCTAAACTATTGATAAAATTGGTTCAGTGGGCGCGTAGCTCAAATGGATAGAGCACCGGATTTCTAATCCGGTGGTTGCAGGTTCGATTCCTGCCGCGCCTACCAAAACACAGCGGCTAGTGGTCAGTGGCCAGACATCTACCGCGCCAGCAGTATCGTCCATTGTTCTTGATTTACTGATCACTGATCACTGACCATCGATCTTCCGATGTTCGCACGTGGCCGTGTTGAGGCAGGAATCGGCCAGCATCAGGCGCTGGACCGGTTTACCTCCGATGATGTGAGATTCGATGATTTCGTCGACGTCGGCCTCGGTGACGTGTCCATACCAAATGGCTTCGGGATAAACCACGACGTTCGGGCCGTGTTCGCATTGATCGAGACAGCCGGACTGGTTGGCGCGTACTTTACCCTTAAGGCCTCGTTCCGCCAGTTTCTGCTTAAATAGCTTCTGCAGCTTGGCCTGGCCGGTGGGATCGCAGCATCGGCGCGGATTTCCCGGTGGCCGCTGGTTGCCGCATACGAAGATGTGTTTTTCGAACTTGGGCATCGGATTCCATCTTAACGTGAACCGCTGTCAAGGTCATTCCGGCCTTGCGCGTTGCCAACCCCGCACGGGCGCGATAAGATATTCCGTACACATCTTCTCCGCTTTTATCCCAATAAGCCTTTAAGTATTTGCCGCGGGGCAAAGAGTGTGCGACCCCGGGTGTTCATACGTACGCGCGACGCAGTTGTGCGCTTGCGAATCCCTGTAACGGAGTGGTCAGTGAAACCAGGCAAGACCGCGGTAATTGTCGGCGCCCAGTGGGGCGACGAGGGCAAAGGGAAGATTGTCGACGTTTTATCGGAGAGCTTCTCCGTGGTTGCCCGCTATGCTGGCGGCCATAATGCGGGCCACACGGTCATCATTAATGGCAAAAAGTTCGTCCTGCAACTGGTGCCTTGCGGAGTGTTGCGGACGGCGTGCCGCAGCGTGATCGGCAACGGCGTGGTTCTTGATCCCATGGCCTTTCTCAAAGAAGTGGGCGCCTTGCGCGAGGCGGGAGTGAGGGTCGACGGAAATCTTTTTGTTTCCAACCGCGCCCAGGTGATTCTGCCCTACCATCGCATGATCGAATTGGCAGCGGAGAACGCGCCGGGACGAGTGAAGATCGGCACTACCTCGCGGGGGATTGGTCCGGCTTACGAGGATAAGATGGGACGCCGCGGGCTGCGGGTAGCGGATTTGCTCGATCTAAAGCTGCTGAAGAAACACATCGAAAACGCGGTGCGCGAGAAGAATATGATCGCGCACGCGCTATTCAATTCCGAACCGCTCGACGCCGACAAAATGTACACGGAATATGCCGCCGCGGCCGAGAAGATCGCTCCGTTTGTGTGCGATACGGCGGTGCTGCTGAATCAGGCCCTGGCTGGGGGCGAATCGATTCTGTTTGAAGGGGCGCAGGGGACGATGCTCGACATCGATCACGGGACGTATCCTTTCGTGACTTCTTCCAGCGCGACTTCAGGGGGCGCCGCGACCGGCACCGGAGTGGCGCCGAATGCGATCGAGTCAGTGATTGGACTAACTAAGGCTTATTGCACGCGGGTTGGTGAAGGTCCGTTTCCCAGCGAGGAGAAAGGCGACTTAGGCGAACAGCTGCGCAAGCGGGGCAACGAGTTTGGGGCAGTTACAGGACGTCCGCGGCGCACCGGCTGGCTTGACTTGCCACTGTTGCGTTACGCTGGCATGATTAACGGCATCTCGTGGCTGGTGGTGACCAAGCTGGATGTGCTCGACGAACTGGCGGAGATTCCGGTCTGCGTGAGTTACATCGTGGATGGAAAGAAGACGATGGAAATCCCGGCGCAGGCAAGTGGTTACGATAAACTGGAGTGCGTTTACCAGAAGATGCCGGGCTGGCGGAGTTCCACGCAAGGTATTACTATGTTCGACCAGTTACCCAAGCTGGCTCGGGAGTATCTGGCTTTCGTGGAAAAAGAAACCGGGGCGAGGATTGGTATGGTCTCAACCGGTCCGGATCGGGATCACACAATTCTTATGGAGGAATTTGTGAAGGAGTTGCAGACAGCCTCATCCCGGAAAGTCTAAAATTGATTGCCACTTTTCCGAGCACTAAGACGACTTACTAAGTAAGGAGCGCAACGATGGTGGTTTTGGCGGTAACGTGGATGGCTAAAGCAGGGCACGACGGCGATGTTGTCCCGATTTTTGCGAAGTTGACGGAAGAATCCCGCAAAGAGCCCGGATGCCTGATGTTTCAGGTCCACCGGCATAAGACCGAGCCGCGGCGTTTTTTTATTTACGAGCAGTACAAGGACGACGCAGCGCTCGAAGCCCATCGCACCTCGCCTCACTTCCTGCAACAAGCTCGCAAGGAGTTGCCGAAGGTTGCGGACCGCGTGGAAGGACATTTGTACGAAGCGCTGGGATAGCTAATGTGGAGCGGGCGACCCCGCCCGTGTCTTTCCACGAAGAGGGTGCATCGGCACCACCAATTTTTCCCGCAGGGCTAGTCACTTAACCTTGTCAATCATCAACTCGCCGCCCGATGCGTAACTTTCCTTCGACACTTCATTAAAAGCCACAATGATGCCCTCGCGGCGTGCTCCGGCTTCCTCGACGAGCGCATCGGTGATGCGTTTTGCGATCTTGCGCTTCTGCTCGGCAGTGCGCCCCTGCAGCATCGTGATTTGAACCATTGGCATAAGGCAGTTGTCAGTTCTCGGCAGTGCCATTCAATTCTCCGGTCCATGATCTCTGGCCTTAACCGAGAACTGAGAACCGGGACTGAGAACTTCGTTATTGCGCCAGTTCGTAGCCCGCGAAGAAAAAGCTCAACTCGAAGCGGGCCGTGTCCTCGGCATCGGAGCCGTGAATGGCATTGTGTTCAATGCTGGAGGCCCACTTTTTGCGGATGGTGCCTTCCTCGGCGCTGGCCGGGTTGGTGGCGCCCATCAACTTGCGCAGATCGGCAATGGCGTTTTCTTTTTCCAGAGCCAGAGCGACGATTGGTCCGCTCGACATGAAATCGGTGAGCGAACCGTAGAATGGCCGGCCGGCATGCACGGCGTAAAACTGCTCCGCCTGATGCTTGGATATTTCCAGCATCTTCATGGCGAGAATGCGGAAGCCATTCTTCTCGAATTGTTCGATGATGTCGCCGACCGCGCTCTTGGCGACGGCGTCAGGTTTCACGAGGGTAAGAGTGCGTTGCAGAGTTTTCATAGTTGGTAGGTAGTCCTTAGTAATTGGCGTCTAAGTTTTTTCTCGGTTCTAGGTACTCGGTACTAAACCTTCACTGCCAGCGCCGCCACGAGCGTTTCGCCGATGGCTGCTGGAGATTTCGCCACGCGAATGCCGGCCGCTTCCATGGCCTTGATTTTCTCCGCAGCCGTTCCTTTGCCGCCGGAGATGATGGCTCCGGCATGGCCCATGCGGCGTCCGGGGGGTGCGGTCTGTCCCGCGATGAAGCCGACAACCGGCTTCTTCATTTTCGTCTTCACAAATTCCGCCGCGGTTTCCTCGGCGTCGCCGCCGATTTCACCAATCATGATCACAGCTTCGGTTTCGGGATCGCGATTAAACAGATCGAGCGCATCCAGGAAATTCGTTCCGATAATCGGATCGCCGCCAATGCCGATGGCGGTGGATTGTCCAATGCCGCGCTGAGTGAGCTGATGCACGGCTTCATAAGTGAGCGTGCCGGAGCGCGATACGATTCCAATCGAGCCTTCTTTGTGAATCGAACCCGGCATAATTCCGATTTTGCATTTGCCGGGGGAAATGATGCCGGGGCAGTTTGGTCCGATGAGGCGCGAGCGGCGGTTCTGCAGAAACTCCCAGGCCTTGACCATGTCGAGCGTGGGTATGCCCTCGGTGATGCAGACGATGAGGTCGAGTTCGGCGTCGGCCGCTTCCATGATAGCGTCAGCCGCGAACGGCGGTGGAACGAAAATTACGGTTGTGTCGGCGCCAGTTTTTTCGACGGCTTCGTGCACGGTGTTGAAAATGGGCCAGCCTTCGTGCGTGGTTCCGCCCTTGCCCGGCGTTACTCCGCCGACTACCTGCGTTCCGTAAGCCGCGCAGGCTTTGGCGTGGAAGGTGCCTTCGCGTCCAGTCAGGCCCTGCACGATCAATCGGGTTTTCTCATTCACCAGGATTGCCATATATATGATTCCTCAGATCCACTTCTTACTTGCATTGCCCATCTGTCGCCCTAGGCAAACACCAAGGTCCCTCGCTTCGCTCGGGATGACAATGTGCGTGGCCAGCTAAACTCCGCGCGCCGCCGCAACAACTTTGTCTGCCGCCTCTTTCATCGTGTCAGTAACTACGAAGTTGAGGCCGGAATCCGTCAGGATCTTCTTGCCCTCATCCACGTTTGTGCCTTCGAGGCGCAGCACCACAGGAAGCTTGATGTTCGTTTTCCTGGCTGCTTCGACTACTCCTGTCGCCAGAGTATCGACACGTAGAATACCGCCAAAAATATTGATCAGCACCGCTTTGACGCTTTTATCGCTGAGAAGAATTTCGAACGCGTGCGCGACCTGCTCGGCATTGGCGCCGCCGCCTACATCGAGAAAGTTCGCGGGCATGCCGCCGGCGTATTTAATGATATCCATGGTGGCCATGGCCAGTCCGGCGCCGTTCACCATGCAGCCTACGCTGCCATCGAGCTTGATGTAATTCAGACTGTACTTCGAGGCTTCGACCTCGAGCGGATCTTCCTCCGTGATATCGCGCAGTTCGCGAATGTCGGGATGGCGGAAGAGCGCGTTGTCATCGAAGGTCAACTTGGCATCGAGCGCGAAGAGGCGGCCATCGGTGGTGGTGATAAAGGGATTGATCTCGACCAGCGATGCGTCGGTGTCAAGAAACGCCTTGTACAGGTTGGAAAGAAATTGCACTGCGGGATTGATCTGCCTGGCATTCAGCCCAAGCTTGAACGCCATCTTACGCGCCTGGAAAGCTTCCAGGCCCATGCCCGGATCGATGTGCTGTTTCAGGATGGCCTCGGGGTTTTCCGCAGCCACCTGCTCAATCTCCATGCCGCCCGCGGCCGAGGCCATGAACACGGGCTTGCCTTCCGCGCGGTCCACCAGAATTCCCAGATACAATTCTTTTTCGATGGGCAGAGTTTCTTCGATCAGCAGCCGCCGCACGATTCGGCCTTCGGGGCCGGTCTGATGCGTGATCAACTTCATGCCAAGCATCTTTTCAGCGATTTCTCCCGCTTCATTGGCCGACTTGGCGATCTTCACGCCTCCACCTTTGCCGCGGCCGCCAGCGTGAATTTGCGCCTTGACCACCACGCCAGTGGCTCCGGCGCTGAACAATTCTTTGGCGGCCGAGTCGGCTTCTTCGCGCGAGGTCGCCATCGTCCCGCGCGGCACGGTCACACCATACTTCTTAAGAATTGCTTTTCCCTGGTACTCATGGATTTTCATAATCGCTCGTCGTTCGTTAGCTAATAATCGGAAGGAACCTGCTTGCGGCTATCGACTGAGGGCAGCAAACCTTTAATTCTATAGAAGGGCGAGAGATTAGGGCAAACGCGCGGAGCCCTGGTTCTCCCTTGTCCGCTTCAGTCTATTCCGGAACGGGACGGCAAAAATGCTACGCTAGTGCGCAACCATGGTCTACAGACAATGATCCTCGACGCCCTCCATCGCATCGCCAACCACGGCCAATCGCTGGCCCGCGCGGAAGCGCGTGAAGTGATGGCGGAAGTGCTCGCGGGAAATTGCACCGACGCGCAGATCTCGGCGCTGCTCGTGGCGCTGCGCATGAAGGGTGAAACGGTCGAAGAGATCGTCGGCTTCGCAGAAGCGATCCGTGCTGCGGCCATGCCTTTACCGATTTCGCTCGCTGGGATAAGCGCTTCCGTATCGGGAGCGCTCGACTTAAGCGGCACGGGTCGCGACGCGCTGCCGGAGTCGGCTCTCGTTGACACCAGCGGCACCGGCGGCGACGCCAGCGGCACCTTCAACATTTCGACGGCCACAGCTTTCGTGACTGCCGGGGCGGGCGTACGCGTAGCCAAGCACGGCAACCGCAGCATCAGCTCGAGGTGCGGCTCGGCCGACGTGATGGAGGCCTTGGGCGTAAACATCCAGTTGTCTCCGGAGCGCGCGGCTCAGTGCCTGCGGGAAGTCGGAATCTGTTTTCTGTACGCGCCCGATCTGCATTCTTCCATGAAGCAGGTGCAGAAAGTGCGGCGGGAGTTGCGCCTGCGCACCATGTTCAACCTTCTCGGCCCACTCACCAATCCGGCGCATGCTTCGGGACAGGTCGTGGGTGTGTACGCGCTCGAGATGGTCGAGAAGTTAGCCGAAGCGCTCAGCATGTTAGGCCTGCATCGCGCGCTCGTGGTTCACGGACTCGATGGGCTCGACGAGATCACGATCACCGGCCCAACTCGGGTGGCCGAGGCTCGCGACGGATCCGTTCGGACTTACGAAGTTGATCCGGAAGAGTTCGGCATGAAGCGGGCCACGCTCGAAGACATTTCCGGAGGGGACGCGGCCGAAAATGCGGCCATTGTTCGTGAAGTATTAGGCGGAAAGAAATCTCCGCGGCGCGATGTAGTTCTGCTGAACTCCGCCGCCGCGCTGGTAGCGGCGGGACGCGCCAACCACCTGGCGGAAGCGATCCCTTTAGCCACACATTCGATCGATTCCGGAGCGGCGGCCGCAAAGCTGGATCAGCTGGTAGACTTTACTACAGCGCACCGCTGACCCGAACAAGTGCGCCGCCATTCCTCACGCCTACCGTACCTCGACTTTCTCCAGATACCGGGCCACGTCCACGTTCCAGCCAAGTTCCTTCTTCATCAGATCACGCAGTTGGCTGGCGGCGTCGGGCTCGCCGTGAACGAGATAGGTCATTTCTGGCCGGTTGCGGAAAGTGCGCAGCCATTGCAGAAGTTCGGGAGGATCGGCGTGGTCGCTGAACTGCTCCAGCGCAGCAATCTGCGCGCGAATGGGAACTTGCTCGCCAAAGATTTTCACCTCGGGAGCTTTGCTCTTGATGGTGAATCCACGCGTGCCCGGCGCTTGAAAACCGATGAACAAGACCAGATTCTTCGGGTCCGGCAAGCGCTGCGCCAGATGATGCAGTATTCGCCCGCCGGTCACCATGCCGCTGGAAGAGATGATGATCGAAGGCATCAGGACTGCATTGATTTTCTTCGACTCTTCCCCTGTGGACGCGAAGGTGAATCCCGGCCAGTCGATCGGCGAGCCGTATCTCTGGATCATGCTGCGCGTGTCGTCGCTGTACTCTTCATCGTGCTTCAGGAAAACTTCCACCGCCTTTATCGCCATGGGGCTATCGCCGAACACTGGAATTCGCGGAATCTGACCTGACTCCATCAAATGCTTGAGGATGAAAATGAATTTCTGCGTGCGTTCGATGGCGAAGGCGGGTACGACGACGCTGCCACCGCGCCTTGCTGTTGCCGTGATGAGCGCAGCCAGTTCGGGCAGGGGATCTTCTTTGGGATGGAGCCGGTTGCCGTACGTCGACTCCATGACCACGATGTCGGCAGTCTCGCCCTCGGTGGGCCCGGAGTGCACGACTTTTCCCGGGGCAACGCGATGATCCTGCACTCGCCCGATGTCGCCTGTAAACAGCAGTCGCTTGGGTTGCCCTCCAGTGGTGAGCGAGATCTCGGCCATGCACGACCCTAGGATGTGAGCGGCACGCACAAAGCGAAAAGAGAGTGCGGAGGAGAGCGCAACCGTTTCGCCTACGTGCGCCGGCTTGAAGGACTGCAACGAGCGCAGCGCTTCTTGTGAGGTGTAGAGCGGGAGCGCGGGGGCGTGCTTCGATTTTTTCGTCTTGTTGTAGTATGCGGCATCTTCTTCCTGAAGGTGCCCGGAGTCTGGAAGGATGATGCCGCACAAATCAATAGTGGGCGGCGTCGCGTAAATCGGTCCGTGGAAACCTTCTTTCACCAGGCGTGGAATCCAGCCGCAATGATCGAGGTGCGCGTGGGTGAGTATGACGGCGTCGATTTCTTTCGCGGGGACTGGCGTATCGCGCCAGTTACGCTCGCGCCACTCTTTTTGTCCCTGGAACAGTCCGCAGTCCACCAGAACTTGAAGGCCGTCTTTGCCGAACGAATTTTCCGAAGTATTGATCAGGTGTTTTGAACCGGTGACGGTGCCGGCAGCGCCTAGAAACTGGATGTACGCCAAGAGCCCTCCGCAAACTACTTCGAAGCGTCGGCCGCCCCGATCTTGAATGTGTTGTTGCTCGTGTCGCTTTCGGGCACGCTGCCGTCGTTGACCACGATTTCTTCCGGCGGTTTCGGAATCTCCACGCGAATTACGCCATTGCTCTTGCCGCGCACCACCAGGCGTTTGGTGATTTCTCCGCCATCGAACTTTACTGTGAGCGGAACCTCCGCGCCAGCCGAACCCATGTTCTCCACTGTGATCGTCAGCATATAGCCCTCAGGCAGCGTCTTGCGTGTGAATACGGACGCAACTTTGAAATCCGGGAGGCCGCGATCGCGATAAACCCAGTCGTCGAAGAACCATTCCAGATCGCGCTGCGTCTGCGCCTGGATCAATCGCGGCATGTAGGACGGTTCCCTATCGTCTTCCGGATGGTACGAGGCGAAAGCCTTCTTCAAAGCTTGATCGCCGAGCATGTCGCGCAGCATCCACCATACGCACATTGCTTTGCTGCGGTAAAGCTCCTCGTCGGTTGTGTTCACTAAAGATCGATTCACTTCGTCTTCCGACCGCGGCGCGGCAGGCTGCTTCACTGTCTGTTGGTCAGCCGCGGCGAACGCCGAACTGTGCAGTCCAATGTAATCCAGCGCAGCCTGGCGTCCACGTTGTTGTTCCAGATACAGCGCCTGCGCGAAGTGAGCGAGGCCCTCGTTGATCCAGGGACGCGGAGAGGAAAAAGCGGCGTGGGTAAGCTGGTGGGCGGCGGTGAGGCCCGCCAGTTTGGGATCGGTGCTGGTTAGCGGCGTCAGTAAAAGAGAGCCGCTCTCGTAGGGCGCCGAATTCGGGTCGACCAAATCGGCGGTTTCCGCTTTGTTGCGTGCAGCCCCAAACCAATCGGTGATCAAGAGGATCACCTTTTCCGCCGCGTCAGCGTAATTGTTCGCAGAGGCGTCGTGGCCATGCAGGAAGTGGACCGCGATACCCGCGCGGTCCACGATCTCATAATCGGCGATCACAAATGCCGGCACGAGCGTTCCCAGCAAGCGGTACGTGCAATCTACCGCGAACTGATGTTGAACTTCGTGCGCTATCGGGCAGGTTGTCGCATTCACCAGAAACTCCGGAGGTTCGTCTTCGCCACTCGGAACGGCAAACTGCAAGTGCATGGCGGAGGCGATTTCTCGCGCACGCCATCGGCCCAGAACTTCGAACAGATTCTTGCCTTCCGAAAGATCCGCAGCCTCGGTTGCGATGGGATACCAGGCCACGTATCCGATGCCGCGCACGGCGATAAATTTCGGACTGATCTGGTCCCAGTCCGAACTGTTCGCCTGCGCTTCGGGCGCGCCAATACGCGTCAGCCGCGTCGCGTCGAGCACGATCACGCCCTCGTAGGCGATCTCCAAATCGACCGTGCTCTTGGGCGGGACCGGCTCCGGCAAAGTCACAATGGCCTCGGAAAGCGCGCCGGTGTGGTCGATATCGGAAGTATAAGGTTGCAAAACAAACTGGAGCGGCTTGCCTCCGGTCTTGATCGAACTCCAGCTTAGGGAAGATGAAATCTGCAGCACGGCAATCTTCTGCGGCGCCGGCGAATCGTTCCTGAGAGTGATGGTGCCGCGAACCCCGAGCCGTTGCTGGTCGGGTTCAATGCGGACATTCAAATCGTACTTGGCAAAAGTAAAAGCTTCGCGGTCGAGAGCAAAGGCGTTCACCACAGAGGTGATGAGAACACAGAGGAAGCAAAGAACAAGACTACGCAACTTCATTGAACACCCGATTTAACGCCTGCGGATGCCGGTTTATTCTGGTCGCGGTCTTTTGCGCGCCGCTGCCTCACAATTTCATACATCACAACCGCTCCCGCGACCGATACGTTCAGCGAAGGCACTTTGCCCAGCATCGGGATCGAAACCAGAAAGTCGCATTTCTTCTTTACCAGGTCGTGCAATCCCTTGCCCTCTGCGCCGAGAACCAGCGCGCAATCCATGTTGTAATCAAGGGCGTCGTAAGTCTGTTGGCCGCGCTCGTCGAGACCGACAGTCCAGATATTGCGTTCCTTCAATTCTTCCACCGTGCGCGCGATGTTCGTCACGCGCGCAATCGGCAAGTGCTCGCTAGCTCCGGCTGACGCTTTGGTGACGGTACCGGTGACGGCGGTGGCGCGGCGCTCAGGAATCACCACGCCATCGGCGCCGGCGGCGTCAGCCGTGCGCAAAACTGCGCCGAGATTATGCGGGTCTTCCACACCGTCGAGCACGATGACCAGCGAATAGCGGCCACGCTTGGCGCCAACCACGTCATCGAGATCGCTATATTGTTTCGCCGAAGTGACGGCCACGACTCCCTGGTGCGCGGCGTTGCCGGCCATGCGGTCGAGTTCCACACGCGTGAGAAAACGCACCGGCACGCCCAGCTTGCGGCAGTCCTCGATCATGCGCTGCAAGCGGATGTCGTGTCGCTCCTTCGCCATGCCCACCCACTGGAAAGCCCGTCCGCGGGCCTTGAGCGCCTCGGTGACGGCGTTGATGCCGTAGATATAGTTCATAGAAACAGTTGCCGGTTGCCGGTTGTCAGTTGCCAGCCTCGGAATTCGCGCATGTTCCAAGTGTACCGAAAGCTGGGGTGTGGCGCGGGTGCCCCGCCCGCGTTGCCTCATGCGCCTGATTGATTGGCTAGAAACCGCACGATGTCTTCTGGCTCGGGGCGTTCCGTGTAGTCTTCGTTCGCGGAGGCGTAAAGCATCGCGCCCTCGCGGTCGATGATGTAGGTCGCGGGAATAGGCAGCTCCCAACTGTTGTCTCCATTCACGAAAGGCAGGTTGACGAAGGCGGGTTGATAGATTGCTTTTTGTTCATCCGGAATGCGGTAGGTGAGCCCGAACTGCCGCGCTACTTTGTTGCCAGCATCGGAAAGCAGCGGGAAGCGCAGCTTGTGCTGGTCGCGCATGAAGAATGACTGCTGCACGGTCTGCGGGGAGATAGCTGCGAGCGTTGCGCCCGCTTGCTTGATCTCTGGCAGCACGAGATTCATGGCTTCCATCTGACCAACGCAAAACGGGCACCAGCGCCCGCGGATGAAACAGAGCACGAGGCGTCCTTTCGCGAGCAGGTCGGAGGAAGAAACGCTCTTGCCGTCGTGATCTTGAAGCTGAAACTCTGGAATCTTCGCACCGACGGACAAAATATTCGCTGCTAAGCGTTGTTGCTTTAACCCTGCGATGGCACGAGCATGAATCGCCTGCGTCTCCGCCGGAACATACTTCGCGATCAATTCCTTGCGCTCGGCAAAGATTTCGCGCAGCGGGCGAATGTCCGTCTCCGGGCTCGATTCTACTAGAGAGCGCCATTTCATAAGAGCAGTGGCAACTGGTCAGTGGCCAGTGATCAGAACAAGGCACTCGAGCACTGGCCACTGATCACTTGCCACTGACCACAGATTTCACATTCCCGGCAATTTCATCCCCGCCATCCTGCGCGCGAAGCTGGGTTTGCCCATCTGCTTGAACATCTTTTTCATCTGCGCGTATTGGCGGAGCAGATTATTCACTTCCTGCACGGTGGTGCCGGAGCCGCGGGAGATGCGTTTGCGGCGGCTACCGTTGATCACTTCGTGGTGATTGCGCTCGTGCATCGTCATCGAATTGATGATGGCTTCGACCCGGTTGATTTGTTTTTCGTCCACGCTGTCGGCGGCTTTTTGCAGGCCGGAAAATGGTCCGATCGAGGGCATCATGCCGATCAGGCTTTTGATCGAGCCCATCTTTTTTACTTGGCGCAGTTGGTCGCGAAAATCTTCGAGCGAGAAGCCATCGCCGGTGAGGGCCTTGGTGGCCATCTCCTGCGCCTTTTTCTTGTCGATCTGCGATTCGGCGCGCTCGATCAGCGAGAGAATGTCGCCCATGCCCAGAATGCGCGACACGATGCGGTCGGGATGAAACGGCTCCAGCGCGTCGTACTTCTCGCCAACGCCGATGAACTTGATGGGCTGCCCCGTAACCTGCCGAATGGAAAGCGCCGCGCCGCCGCGCGCGTCGCCATCCATCTTGGTGAGGATGACGCCGGTGAGCGAAAGCTTTTTGTGGAACTCATCGGCGGAGCGCACCGCGTCCTGTCCGGTCATGGCGTCGGCGACGAACAAAATCTCCGACGGATTCAGCAGCTTCTTCAGCGACTGCATCTCGTTCATCAGGTCGTCGTCAATGTGCAGCCGGCCGGCGGTGTCGACGATCAGCACATCGCAGCCGGAGACGATAGCCTCGCGGCGGGCTTCTTTCACCAGCCGCTCCACCGCTTGTGTCAGCTGCGCGGGCGTGTTTGCCTCGCCCACTTCACCTTCGTAAATCTGCGCCTTCACCGCTTGCGCAACAATTTTCAACTGCTCGCGCGCCGCCGGACGGTACACGTCCACCGAAACCAGCAGCGGTCGATGCCCGCCGGTCTTGAACCAGTTCGCCAGCTTGCCCGAAGTAGTGGTCTTGCCCGAGCCTTGCAATCCGGCCATCAGCACAACCGTGGGCGGCTGCGATGCGAACTTCATGCGCGCCGTGTCCTTGCCGAGAGTTTCGACCAGTTCGTCGCGCACGATCTTGATAACCTGCTCGCCGGGAGAAAGCGCGGTCAGCACCTCTTGGCCCACGGCTTTGGCCTGGATGCGGTCGATTAATTCTTTGACCACTTTGAAGTTGACGTCGGCCTCAAGCAGCGCGAGCCGGATTTCGCGTAGCGCCTCGGCAATGTTTTCTTCGCTAAGCCGGGCTTGCCCGCGAAGGGATTTAAACGCGCGCTGTAGTTTTTCCTGAAGATTCTCGAACATAGGATAAGTAACTATTTTAGCAGCGAAGCATCGGACCTACCCGACCTTCGGCCTAACCATCTCAAATCGCTGCGTCGTCCTCGTGTACTGCAGCCCGCCCATGCGTCCGATGAGATCCAGAGAATTCCGATCCAGCCGTCCGTCTTTAATATGCGCGTCGTTCATGTGAATCGAGACAATCTTGCCGATCACCAGGCTGCCGCTGGTGGGCGCGGGCGAGAAGTCGAGAATCTGATGAAGCTTGCACTCAAAGCTCACGGGAGATTCGGCGACTCTCGGTGGGCGCACGATTTTCGACGGCTCCGGAGTAAGCTTCGCCAGCTCGAATTCGTTCACCGACGCTTCGTATTCGCCGCTGGTCAAATTCATCGCTTCGCGGAGTTCGTACGTAACAATATTGACCACAAATTCCCGCGTCTCGCGAATGTTTCGCAACGTATCTTTCGCTTCGCCGCGCCCAGCTTCAGGCTGCTTGGGTTGCCGCAGCCCCGGCGCAAACGCCAGCAACGGCGGGTCGACGCAAACCACATTAAAGAAAGAGAAGGGGGCAAGATTATGCTGTCCCGATGGGCTTATCGTGGACACCCACGCAATCGGGCGTGGCGCCACGGAGTTAAGCAAAATTCCGTAAAGCTCATTGTGCGAAATTTCCGACGGCCTGACGATCATCTCGTCGAGTATATCTTGCGGGGGGACTTGCCTCCCGGCCTCACTTATCCGCGGCGAACACTTCCCTGGCCGCGATCACGGTGTTGCAGTGAATGGTGACGGTGTCTTCTACGTTCTGAGCGTAGCCTCCGGCGAAGGTCACCATCACCGGAATATTCCGAGCCTGCGCCACGCGAAAGACAAGTTCGTCGCGTTTTTTCAATCCCTCGATGGTCAGAGACAAGCCCCCGAGTTGATCTTCTTTATAAGGGTCGGCGCCGGCAAGGTAGCACAGCAGATCCGGCTGGGACTGCCGCAGTCCGGAGCTGAGCGCGTTGTCGAGCCAAGCCAGGTAATCGTCGTCTCCAATACCATCGGGCAAGTCCACGTCGATGGAAGACGGCGGCTTCCACATAGGATAGTTGTTGTGCTGATGCAGAGAAATGGTGAAGACATCGCCCGCGTTCGCATTCTTGCGGCGGACTCCCTGCGTGGTTGCTGGTGAACCCGAAGCGGAGGGCAGCGGATCGCCGGGCGCACGCTTTGCGGCAAAAATCACCGCCGTGCCGTTGCCTTGATGGACGTCGCAATCCACCGTCATCGCGGTGCGAATCTTTCCGTCCCGTTGCAGCCGGCGGATGGCGACGGCCACGTCGTGGATCATGCAGAAGCCTTCGCCGTGATCGGGGAAGGCATGATGAAATCCGCCGCCAATGTTGACCGAGACACGATCGGCCAGCGCATGCCGCGCCGCCAGCATCGATCCCCCGGCCGCCAGCCAGAATGCGTCTACCAGATCGCGCGAATAGGGAACCTCAAGCGCCAATTCTTCGCGCGCGCTGAGCGTGCCGGTGGCCAGCTTGTCGACATACTCGGGTGTGTGAACGAGCAGGATGTCGTCGTCGGTGGCTGGTTGCGGTTCGAGGAAATCATTCTCTTCGGCGACCCGGGTCTTCAGCAGCCGTTCGCGGACGCGCTGATATTTCTCGGCAGGGAAGACGTGTTCGCCGATGGGTAGGTAGTAGGCGTCGCTGTAGATCAGTTTGAAGGGAAGCATGCGGCACTCTGCACTCAGCATTCAGCCAGAACCGTGGCGAAGAACTTCATATGATACGCGAAGGGAGCAATTGGCAATTAGCAGTTGGCCAACCGCTAATTGCTGAGTGCTGACTGCTGACTGCTGAGTGCTGAGTGCCGCCTTCTCTCCCCTTACCGCTTTTTCGGGGGCTGAATTGTCGTGGCTAACATCGATCTCCGTACCGGCACGATCGCGCCTTTCGCGGGATCGGCGGCGGCGTGGGCGCGGGTCAATACTTCTTCTTGGATGTACTGCACGAACTCCTGAATCTGGCGCTGCATCTCTTCCATGCGCTCCCGCATTTGCAGGATGATCGCCATGCCACTGATGTTCACGCCCAGGTCGCGCGCCAGCGACAGGATGAAATCCAGCCGCTGCAAGTCTTCGTCCGTGTACAGGCGGGTGTTGCCCTCGGTGCGCGACGGCTTGAGCAGGCCCTCGCGCTCGTAAAGGCGCAAGGTCTGAGGATGGATGCCATACATCTCGGCCACCGCCGAGATCATGTACGCGCCTTTGGATTTACGCTTGGTCATGGCCTGACAACTGTTCCAAACTTCCGCCGTCACCAATTTACAACAAAAACAAGTCAGCCACGGATCGTCACAGATTCCCACGGATCAAGAAGTCCAAATCCGTGTTCATCCGCGCAAATCCGTGGCTAAGTTCCCTTGCTTATGCCGCCGGTTCGGCTTTGCGTTCAGCCGGAGCCCATCCCTGAGGCTTTAACAAATGATTGAGCACATAAGCCACCACGCCCGCCGCGATCAGAATCATGCCAAAGGCAAACGAACTCATGTTCCAGACCTGCTCATGCTCGCTGCGGATGATGGAAAAGCCCAGCAGCAGCATGGGCGGGATACCGATCGCAATCGCCCCAAACAATCCGCCGGGAACGCGGAAAGGCCGCGCCAGTTCCGGCTCGCGGAAGCGCAACACGGCCAGCGCGATAAATTCCAGCATCAGGCTGAAACCGTAGAGAAGGATGTCGAGCGTTACCAGCCGGGCGAAGCCCAGGCCTAGACACATAGCCCAGCCCATGGCTAGCGCGACAATCGCAACCCAGGGCGCGCGCGATTTCTTCTGCAGCTTGGCAAAAATCCCAGGCAGCATGCCATCCTGCGCCATCGCCAGCGGCAGGCGCGAATAACTCATCACCAGCGCGTTGAACATGCCAAAGGCGCTGATGATTCCCCCCAGAACCACGCCGACGCGCAGCAGCGGACCGCCCAGCAACCCGGCAATGTCCGCCCAGGAGCCAGTCTCCCACGCGGTGGCTTTCAGGCCGGTCATCCACATGGCAGCGAAGGGAAGCACGTAGCTCAAGGCTACAATCGCGACCGCAACCAGCATGGCCCGCGGATACGTCCGCTGCGGCCGCTCCACTTCCGTGGCGATGGTCGAAGCGTTATCCCAGCCCATGTAGTTCCACATGCAGATGAGCAGGCCGCCGAGAATATCCACGGTGGACGTGGTCGGCTTGGTCACAGCGTTCGCCAGCACTCCGATTTTGAAAGGAGCTATCAGCACGATCGCGACAAAGGGTGCCGACAGTGCGAAGAACAGCCATAGCGACGTCAGCGATACTACTTTGACCCCGGCAATGTTCAGCAATGCGCACGCAACCACTACCGCCAGCGCAACCCACCATCCGCGGCTGTTTTCCTGGAACCATGGGAACATCCGGGTCAGGTAGGCCACGAATAGCGTGGGGTAAATCGCCATATCGAAAATCGAGGCGACCAGCGAGAGCCAGGCTTCCTGAAATCCCCAGAAATTTCCCATAGCGCGGCGCACCCACGCGTAATAGCCGCCTTCGTAGGGCAGCGCGCTTGATAGCTCGCCGATCATGAAGGCTGTCGGCAGGCTCCAGAGCAGCGGGGTGAGCAGCAGAATCAGGATCGCGCGTCCGTAGCCGGCGCCGTGCACAATGTCTTCCGTGCCATAGGTTCCGCCCGACACCATAAAGAAGGTGGCGGCGACCAGAGGCCACAGCGTGAGGCGGACGAACTTCTTCGGCGCAATCGGGTTTGGGGCAATCGGGTTCCGGTTGGGGACGGCGGCGGGTGGTTGGGGATTATCGAGTTGTTGACGCGGGGCGATAGCTGTTGCCAATTTCTATGTCTTCCTCCTCAAGCGACTCACTCTCAGCTACTCCACAACGGGCCGGTCGTGCTCGAGCTTTCCGGTTTTTTAGATTCCAGAAATCACGCTGGAGTTAGTTCGCAATGTAGAGATTACGGGAAATTTCCAGCGATGCAAGAAAAATGTGGAAAACTTTCGAAAATTTTTGTCAACAGGAGAGGTACTGAGGTAATCACGAGTACCGAGTCCCGAGTCGCTAGTACCGAGCAAAATCAACGCGAGTCTGAATTCTATTGCTTGGCCCTTCCGTCGTCGGCAGCTCGACATTCGCTGGCTTGCTCGGTACTCGGTACTAGCGACTCGGTACTGCACTTCACACTTTTTTCCAAAGTTCTTCCCGCGGGTCTTCCGGGTTCAGCTTCGCCAGCTCCCGTAACAATTCTTTAGTCCGCTCATCCCGCGGCATGGGCATGGTCACCGTGATCTCGACGATCTCATCGCCGCGCACTCCGTCCTTCGTAGCCGAAGGCACGCCCTTCTCGCGCAGGCGCAGCTTTTGTCCCGATTGCGTCCCCGGAGGAATCTTCAACAGCGCTCGGCCGTCGATGGTTGGCACTTCGATCTTCGCGCCCAGCGCTGCCTCCGTTGCTCTCACCGGCACGGTCAGGTAGATGTCATCGCCATCGCGCCGGAAGACAGGATGCTCGCCGATCCGGATAATGA
This sequence comes from uncultured Acidobacteriaceae bacterium, assembly GCA_963818865.1. Taxonomy (GTDB): domain Bacteria; phylum Acidobacteriota; class Terriglobia; order Terriglobales; family Acidobacteriaceae; genus Sulfotelmatobacter. Next base: position 516,908 of record CAWFTQ010000003.1, on the reverse strand, counting down.
CGTAGAGATCGCCCGCCACGCCACCGTGAGCGCCGGCATTGCCTTTGCCCGCCAGCCGGATGCGCTGGCCATCGCGCGTCCCAGCCTTGATGCGCACTTCCAGGGGCTCGCTGCGGCTAACTGTGCCCTCGCCGTGGCAGGTGGGGCAGGTAGAAATATTCTTGCCCGTACCCTGGCAGTGCGGGCAGGCCACGTTGAACTTCATGCGCCCGCCGGTCTGTGTGATATGGCCCGTCCCGTTGCACTCGGAACATTTTCCCGGTGCTTCGATGTAACCCTGTCCGTGGCAAGTGCTGCAAACGTCCTGGCGGGTAATGTTGAGCCGCATCACACCGCCGCGAATCGCTGTCCAGAACGGCACATTCACCTGGTATTCCAGGTCGGAGCCCGCTTCGGGACCGGCCTCGGTGGCCACGCCTCCGCGTCCGCCGCCGAATATTCCCGAAAAGATGTCCTTGAATCCACCATGTCCGCCAGTTCGCCGGCTGTGACCGGCCCCGCCGTCCACCAGATCGGAAAAATCGAAACCTCCGAAGTCGAAAGGAACGCCTTGACCGCCTGCACCGCCGCCAGGAAATCCCCCCGGCGCGCCTCCGGCAAATCCACCCGCACCACCGCCCCGGGCATACGCCTCTGCCGTGGCGGGATCGATGTTGTCGGAATAGAACCCAACCTGATCGTAGATCTTGCGTTTCTTGGGATCGCTGAGAACGTCATTCGCCTCAGAGAGAGTCTTGAACTTCTCCTCGGCGGACTTGTCCCCAGGATTTACGTCAGGATGGTACTTGCGCGCCAGCTTGCGGAAGGCTTTGCGAATCTCATCCGCCGACGCGGACTTCTTCACGCCGAGAATTTCGTAATAGTCTTTTTTGGTGGTGGTTGCCATTAGAACAGTCTGTCATCCTGAGCGAAGTTTCCGTTCGCGAAGCGAAGGGAAACACAGTCGAAAGCCTGCACTGAGCTTGCCGAAGGGGACCCCATGTCTGTGAATCCCGACAACGGCTCGTCAAGAAGTTCTCTCATCGACCCTTGATCGCTTCCCCGGCAAAAGCCATCTGCGCTCCCCAGGCCTCCGCCATATCTTCCCACCGCGAATTCTTCGACTCGATCAAAGCAACTTTCTTCGCCCGAATCCATCCCTTCAATTGTTTTTCGCGCCCCATGGCTTTATGAACATCATCAAAGCTCTCGTAATATACCAGCCGGTCGCAATGATACTTGCCGGCAAACCCTTCGACCTCGCCGCGCTTGTGTTCCAGGGCCCGGCGATAAATGCTGTTCGTCATCCCGATGTACAGTGTTCCAGAGCGGCTGCACACGATATAAACGAAATATTCGTGATCCTTCACAACAACTCCATGAACCTGTCATCTTGAGCGAAGTTGCCGTTCGCGAAGCGAGCGGCGACGCAGTCGAAAGACCCCGCAACTCTTAATACTAAAACGAGCGCGTCAAGGAGTTCTCACCGCGCACCAAAGCGTCGTGGGAACTCCTTGCCACGTCTCTCTCTACCGCATGCTGGCAAGGGGTCCTTCGACTCCGTGGGTGCTTCGCTTCGCGAAGCATCCACTCCGCTCAGGATGACAAGTCTAGTTCGGTATTCTCTGCTTCTCCTCTTGTAACACGAACAGGGCCTCCGACTCAGGCGCGTCCGCGTAGATTGGAATCGGCCGCATGCCGGTGGGCGTAGAGACGAAGAACAGCCAGCGCCTCTCGTCTTCGGCGAGGCCGAGAAAATAAGTCTGATCGTGTACCTGAAAATCCATTATCGGGTTCTCTCCAGGACTCTGAATGTCACTGCAAACGTCGACGCGGGCAAACATGCCCGCGCCACGGTTTTAGCTGAAAGCTGACGGCTGAAAGCTAGCAGCCTTATTTCTTGTCTTCCACATCCACGTACTCAGCGTCGATCACGCCTTCGTCTTTCTTCTGGCCGCTTGCGCCATTGCTGCCCGAAGCCGGGCCCGCACCGTCAGTCGGGCCGCCCGGTCCACCCGTGGGCTGTCCCTTCGCCTGCGCTGCCTTGTACATCTCTTCGGCCAGCTTGTGCGAAGCTTTGGTCAGAGTCTCGCGCGCCCTGTCCATCTGCGCTTTGTCGTTCGACTCCAGCGCCTTCTTGGCGTCAGCCACTGCGTTCTCCACATCGCCTCGGTCCGAGCCCGAGATCTTGTCTCCCGACTCCCGCAGCATCTTCTCGACGTTGTAAACCATGCTGTCGAGCTGATTCTTGGCCTCGATTGCCTCGCGCTGTGCCTTGTCCTCGGCCGCATGCGCATCGGCTTCCTTCGCCATGCGCTCGACCTCTTCCTTCGACAGTCCGGAAGACGACGTAATCGTAATCTTCTGGTCCTTCTGCGTAGCCGTATCTTTCGCGGTCACGTTCAGGATGCCGTTGGCGTCGATGTCGAACGTCACTTCAATCTGCGGCACGCCGCGCGGAGCCGTCGGAATCCCGGTCAAGTGGAACTTGCCCAGAGTCCGGTTCTGCGCCGCCATGGGACGCTCACCTTGCAGCACGTGCACCTCAACTGACGTCTGATTATCAGCCGCCGTCGAAAACGTTTCCGTCTTTTTAGTCGGAATCGTAGTGTTCCGCGGAATCATCGGCGTCGCCACGCCACCCAGCGTCTCGATCGACAAAGACAGCGGAGTCACGTCCAGAAGCAGCAGGTCTTTCACTTCGCCGCCGAGCACGCCACCCTGAATCGCCGCCCCAATCGCGACCACTTCGTCGGGATTCACTCCCTTGTGGCCTTCTTTGCCAAACAGCTCCTTTACGAGCGCCTGAATCCGCGGCATGCGCGTCTGCCCGCCCACCAGCACCACTTCATTGATCTTGCTGGCGTCCACGCCCGCATCTTTCATGCACTGCTTGCACGGACCCACCGAGCGCTGAATGATGTCTTCCACCATCGACTCCAGCTTCGCCCGCGTCAGCTTCTTTACCAGATGCTTCGGTCCAGCGGCGTCTGCCGTGATGAACGGCAGGTTAATCTCGTGCTCCATGGTGGTCGAAAGCTCAATCTTTGCCCGCTCGGCCGCGTCTCGCAGCCGCTGCAGCGCCATCTCATTCCCTTTGCCTCTAAGATCTAAACCTTCATCCTTCTTGAACTCATCGATCAGCCAGTCGACGATCCGCTGATCCAGATTGTCGCCGCCCAGGTGCGTGTCGCCATTGGTGGCCTTCACCTCAATCACGCCCTCGCCCACTTCCAGCACCGAGATGTCAAAAGTTCCGCCGCCAAAGTCGTAGACGGCAATCATCTCGTCTTTAGTTTTGTCGAGCCCATAGGCCAGCGCCGCCGCCGTCGGCTCATTGATAATGCGCTTCACTTCCAGCCCGGCAATCTGCCCGGCATCTTTGGTGGCCTGCCTCTGGGCGTCGTTAAAGTAAGCCGGCACAGTAATCACAGCCTCGGTCACTTTCTCGCCGAGGTAGTCTTCCGCCGCCTTCTTCAGCTTCTGCAAAATCAGCGCCGAAATCTGCGGAGGCGTGTACTCCTTGCCCTGCGCCACCACCGCCACGTGGTCGCCCGACTTCACCACCTTATAGGGCACCATCTTGATCTCTTCCGTCACTTCGTCGAAGCGCCGCCCCATAAAACGCTTGATCGAATAAACCGTGTTCTCCGGATTGGTGATCGCCTGCCGCTTCGCCACCTGCCCCACCAACCGCTCTCCAGTCTTGGTAAACCCCACCACGGACGGAGTAGTCCGCCCTCCTTCTTCATTAGCAATCACTTTGGGCTCGCCGCCCTCCATCACCGCCACGCAAGAATTGGTGGTTCCAAGGTCAATCCCAATAATCTTGGCCATAATCGTCTCCTGTGATCTTTCCTGAATCAAATAAGTGCTTTATAATCAATGCGCTTATGATTGCCAACAGATCCATGCTAAGACCTGAGTGGAATGTTGTCAAGGTTTAGATGCTATTGGAGGGGAGGAAGTTGCTGGGAGAGCCGCTGAAAACCTTCCCTGAAACCGCGATGCGTGGCGATCCTAGTGGGTGCTGGCGATAAGGCCACTTGTTTGGGCGGGTGGCCCGCTCCTCCCGTCCCGCTCCACGGAAATGGGTGCCCCTCGATAAGAGCGAAGGCGGTGTCAAGGACAAAAGTATCCTGCCGGTGTTTTAGGCACCGCTTTTTCGCCAGAGAGGTAGTAGAGGACCAAGACTCTGGAAATCTCACGCTGAATCACTCTGCGGCGGAACGTCGTTCCACCAACCATCGATTCGACCTTACTCGTCGGCCATGATTCTTCTATGCGAACATCCCGTCTGTACGGGATGCGAGAGCGCCCAATCAATCTCGCGGTCTAGCTTGCGCCGACCAGGGGCACCCGCGGGCTGCTCTCGATGCGAACGACTTCCGGATACGGCTTCTGCGTGCGCAGCATCCAGTACAGTCGTACGGCCAACTTGCGCGCCGCCGCCACCTTGGCCACCGCTTTCGGCTTCTGGTGACAGCGATGCAAATACTCTTTTCGCAGTCCGGGATCGAAGCGCACCGCAATCTGCGCTGCTTCCACCAGCAACATTCGCAGCATGCGGTTGCCTTGCTTGGTGATCGCGCCCAGCTTCTGCCGTCCGCCCGAAGAGTGCTCGCGCGGAATCAAGCCCAGGTAACTGGCCACCTGCTTGCCGCGCTGGAAGCGGCTCACGTCGCCCATGGTCAGCACGTAGGCCAGCGCCGTCACCGCTCCCACTCCCGGCTGGGTTTGCAGTAGAAGCGCCATCTTGTCTCGTTGTGCTTCTTCCTTCACCGCCCGGTCCAACGGATCGATCTGCTGATCGAGCATGGCCAACAAGGCCAGCAAGTCTTCCCGCCGGCACGCCGCCCACGGCTTCAACGGCAACTCGCGCAGCACCTTCTGTCCCGCCTGACTCCACAGCTTGTGCTTGCGTTGCACTCCCTGATTCAGGCACAGATGCTGCAACTCGTTCTTCACCCGCGCCCGGATCGTCACCAGCTTGTAGCGATGCAGCAGCAACTGCCGCAGATCCCGCACCTCACTCGACGGCATCCAGATGCGCGGAAACCGTCCCTCCTGCAGCAGGATTCGTATATGCTCCGCGTCCCGCCGGTCCGTCTTCTGCTGCCGCACGCAACTAGCCCGAATCTGCGCCGCATCGCCCACCCACAGCTCATGGCCCAACTCCGCCAGCAGATCCACCAGCCAGTGACAGTTTCCCGTCGCTTCCATCCCGATCAGCGCCGGCGCCGGTAGTTGCCGATAAAACCGCTCGGCATCGCCCGAGGCTTGCACCAGCTTCCGTTCCCCAGTCTCTCCCGTCTCCGTATCCAGCCAGGAAACTTGTTGCCAGCTGGGATGAAAATCACACCCTATAATCATCATTGAAGGCTCCTTTCTCCCCAGCGTCTTTGGTCCTCAAATCAAGACTACCGGGTCAATCGAGCCTTCGCTCTTATCCAATCAATGTCTCGCGTTTTTTGCGAGACGTGGGATTCCACGGTCCCACCCCTGGGATTTTATTGATTCACCCCACTCTTTCCCGTACCCTTAAACCCGAAGGAGCCAACCATGACCATCGAAATCCGCGACGCATCATTGGAGGCTAGAATCCGAAAGCAACTCCAAGCCACCGGCTCCAGCAGCGTGGAGGAAGTCCTGCTCCGCCTGCACGAAACTGCCTTACTCCTGTCATCCTGAGCGAAGCGACTGCTTCGCGCTTCGCGAAGCAGCCGCGAAGTCGAAGGATCCCTACCCGCGTGCAGCGACGCCGACCCCGCAGGGAGTTTCCACCAGTGCTCCCGACTGTTTCGGGAGAACTCCCTAGAGACGGCATCGGCAGTCCCGGCTCGGCAGGGATCCTTCGACTGCGTTGTCGCTCGCTTCGCGACCGCCAACTCCGCTCAGGATGACAAGGCCATTTAGGGTGACTGCCGAGCGTACAGCAGCTTCACCGCGACGCTCTCAACGCCCTCTACTTCACCGGAATCAAATCAAACTTCCCGGACGACTCCTCGTAGAACAGCGCGCCCTCTTTCGCGTCGCCGCCGCTCCAGTGTTTGTGCCCACCGGGGACGCGTAAGAAGTCGCCCGCGGCCACGCGCTTTTCGCCCGCGTCGTCCTTGTACAAATATGCGCCCTTCAACACCACGATCCAGACGTCATTCGTGTGGGTGTGCATTCCGTTATCCTGTCCCGGATCGAACTTGGTAAAAGTGGCGTGCGCGCCCTTGTCGGCGTCGCCCCAGATTTTGGCCATGGATACACCCTTGACACTTGTCGTGTACTTCGCCTGATCCGAGGAGACATAAACGACTTTCTTCATTTCGTTCTGCCCGTGGACCCGCCCAACGGACCACGCGGCGATAAGCGCCGCCACCACTCCAGCTACCAACAGTGACCGTTTCATTCAATTCTGCTTTTTCCGTTGCAGTTTCCGATTGAACCCCAAGGCACAGGCATCTTACACCCGGGCGCGTGGCCCAATTTCCCGTCCCGCTCCACGGGGTGCGCTGGAGTGATTCTACTCGTTGACATGTGCTCCACATGAAAGTATGCTATGCACATGCCAAAGATGATCCAACTGCGCAACGTGCCGGATGCCCTGCATCGCAGCCTGAAGGCCCGTGCCGCCATGGCCGGCATGTCCCTGTCGGACTACCTGCTCGCCGAGATTAAGGAGATCGCCGACCGACCGACGCTGGCCGAGCTGCGAGACCGGCTACGAACCCGCAAGGCGGTAACGGTTCAACTCGATACCGCGCGCCTGGTAAGAGAAGAACGTGAGGCGCGGTGATCGTTCTGGACGCGTCCGCCGCGATTGACTGGCTTCTTCAAACCGTCCCGGGACAGGAAATCGAGAACCGGATTTACTCGCGCCGCGAGTCTCTTCATGCTCCGCACCTTCTGGACCTTGAGATTGCTCAAGTTCTTGGGCGGCTGGTGCGAAAAGGTTTGGTTTCAGGACCGCGCGCCGATCAGGCGATCCAGGACTTACTCGATCTTCGGGTAACCCGCTATCCCCACTTCATTTTCTTGCCGCACATTTGGCGGCTTCGGGATAATTTCTCAGCCTATGATGCCGCCTACGTCGCGCTTACCGAAAAACTAGGCGCCACGCTCGTTACACGCGATGCCCGCCTCGCCTCTGCTTCCGCCCGTCTGGTCAGCATCGAGCTGTTTTAAAACGGCCATCTGCGGCGTACTCAATCGACGCGCTCATACTTCTGGTTGCCCAGATGTCTCCACCGAACGCCGTCGGCATCGCACCATACGCCGAGCGGCTTGTCCTTCTCTCGATCAGACCCGATGCGCAGGACGTTCCCGTCGAGGTCTTCGATCTGCATCTCCAGCGCCCACTCGAAATTGTTGGGTGGATTCCGAATTTTTGCGCCAGACGCCGCATACTGACTGTGCAGCGCGCGGACATCGTGCACGCCGATCCATATCCACATACGCGGCTGGCTCTGGTTGTCATCGGTAAGAAAGATGGAGCACTTATCGCGCGCGACGCAGGCAAATCCGTCACCCGCCCGCCATCGCAACTCGAAGCCAAGAGCGTTCAGATAATAGGCGATGCTGGCGTCCACATCTTTGACGCGAAAGACCGGCATCGGGGAACCGAAGCTGTTCGTTGAGGATTCCGGCACTGTGCCTCCTTGCAAGCTGCTAACTACGAAATGCGAACTGCTACTCGATCTCCGGCGTCCACAACGGCTCCCCGCCAAGCGAGTGGTAGAATCCCCACCCAGCCAGCGCCACCACGCTGAGCAGTGTGAGAGCGAAAGTGCTCATATACCAAGCCGAAAAGTCCGGGGTGAACGGAACATTAGAGAGCATGTCGACCGTGAAGATGGCGCCAGCCAGCGGAATCAGGCCGAAGCGATAGACGATCAGCACGGCAATGGCGTAGACCAGAATCCACATCGGAAGCGCCACCGCGAGGTACGAGGAAGTAAGACCCTGAGCTAGCGCGAAGATGGCAACAAACGCCAGTGCAGCCAGCCAATCTTTGCGCAGCACAAATTTCAATCCGAGGAGCAGGAAGAAGAACTGCAGTGTCCCGAGAATCGAAGCCGGAATGTGCAGGAGCCACGCGCCCAGCGCTTCGCGCCCGCCCATCAGGTATTCGGTCGAAGCCAGTCCGGGCGAAGCGCCCATGTGCATCATCGCGGCGGAACCGGTCTGAATCAGGAGCACCCACAGCACGCCCAGCATCACGCCGAACAAAATGTCGCGGCCGACCAGCGGGTCGCGAAACTGTCCCGACAGCAGTCGGCTCCAGGAAATAATGGTTTGCGGCCAGCGCCGCCGCACCCATGGTTCGAGCGCAAGATACAACATCCAAGTCGTGCCGGAGACAAACAGCGCCGTGCTGACTGCAATAAGGAGCGCGCCCAGGGTATCGATGCCGGCAACCATATGCCCGCGGCACAGCCACAGCAGCATCTCGAGCGCAAACATCACCGATGCCAGTCGCAATGCGCCTTCCCGGTCGCCACGCCCCTGGCGATAATTCAGCCGCGCCACACGAATCACCCCGAAGAAGAAACCGAGGATTAGGCCAATCGAGATGTACTGTTGCACCTTCTTTCCGCGGGATTCGGGAGTCTTCATGCGATCCGGCTTGGTCCAGTCGCCGACGAGCGAAAAGAAAACCGGTTTTCCGTGCCACGCCGCCGCTTCCACGCGCAGTGGACGCGCCGTTCGCGGCCACGTTCCGGTCCATGCCATTCGCGTGTCAGAAGTGGCCAATGAGTTCCACACCGGCTCCGCCTTCTGAAATTGTGCTGGGTCAAGACCCGCTGCGGCGAACAGCAGGTTCCAGTCAAACGCAGCTGGCGGCGCACTCGAACTTTCCTTCTGCGGTGGAATCGCCTGGAAATAAGTGAGCCGTCCTTGGGGATCAAGCTCCACATTGATCATCCCCGAAAGAACCGTCGGAGGATCATCGCGCGCGATAATCCCGGGGTTGAGCAACTGGTCTCGAAAACCTTCAGCCATCATGCCATCCGGACTTTGGCGGTACCAGAAGCCAAGCAGGGAAGGCCGCGCGGCGAGCACAGCATCCCAGTTGGGATGAGGCTTGTCGTTCTTCTCAACATACTCCTGGAAGTCACTGTCATAGTGAAGATCGGAAGCGCTATCGACCGGCCGTTCGGCATAGCCCAGCCGGGCGATGATCTCGCGCGCCTTTTGCGTGAGCACTTCCGGCGCTAACTCCAGCCGCATCTTCTCCAGTCCGCTGTAATGAATGCCGAGATAGGTAACCACCGCCAAGCCAAGCAGCACGCCCGCCAGACAGATCACGGCGCTTCGTGGGCGCAACCCTGCCGATTCGCCCGATGCAGCCACCAGTTGCGGCGAAGGGGTTTCGCCGGCAGCCAGCGCCGCAGCCAAAGGATCGCCGCCCGGCAGGGCCGCCGCCACGCTGAGGACGGTTGCGGGCCGCGCCGAAGGCTCGGTCTCAAGGCAACGAAGAATGACGCGCTCGATAATCGGATTGAGATCTTTAACCACCGAGGATGGACGGCTCAGAAGTTTTTCGCCGCCCGTCGGTAGTTTCTCGGCGGGTTTCTGGGAGAAGGCGCGCTTGCCGGTGAAAACTTCGTACAACACCAAGCCCAGCGAATAAATGTCACTGCGCGTGCTGACTTCTTTTCCCGCCAGCTGTTCGGGCGCCATGTAGGCTGGAGTTCCGCTGCGCACTTCGGCCCCCTGAAGCTGATCGGCGAGTCCCGCCAAGCCAAAGTCGGTGATGACCACTTGGCCGCGTCCATCGAGCATGATGTTGGCGGGCTTCAGGTCGCGATGGAGCACGCCTTTGACATGTGCCGCAGCCAGTCCGGCGCAGAGTTGGCGTGCGATGTCGAGGGCCTTGTCTTCGGGCAGGCGTCCGATGCGGCGCAGCAGAGAAGCTAAATCTTCTCCATCCACATACTCCATGGTGAAGAAAGTGTGGCCTTCGAAGTCGCCCACGTCGTAGACGCGGCAAACGTTGGGATGAGAAACGCGCCGAGCAATCCGCACTTCGTTTTTGAAACGCTCCCGCAGAGCTTGATCGCGCGCGGCGTCATCGGGAAGAAACTTGAGAGCTACAGGCTGGCCGAGCGTGAGGTCGTCGGCGCGATAGACCTCTCCCATGCCACCTTTTCCGAGCAGGGCAATGATGCGGTAGCGGCCAGCCAGCAGGCGGCCGGGAAGGAAGCGGCCTTCGCTGAGATATTCGCCAGAGCTGGCGGGCCGAGACGAGGTTGCAGACGCGGCCCCGGGCGGAAGCGGCGAAGTTGCCGTGGCAAAGTTGAGAGTAGCGACATCGTCCGTATTGCTGACTGGTGTTCCGCACGCGGAGCAAAAGCGGACGCTCGCCGGTATGTCGGTGCCACAGGATGAGCAGGCGGGCATGGATTTTTTACCGATACAGTCTATCGCTTCGGAGCAAGAACGCGCTCGACGGAACGTATTCTACGGAGAATGTGCCCCGTCGTGGTGGTCTGGGGTCGGTTCGAAGGGAAGTCAAAAGCCCCACTTCCCGCAAGGGACGCGAGAAATGGGGGTACCCTGGGTTCGAGTTTGCATGTTAGAGGCGAGCGCCGTTCGTGGCTTACGACTGCTTCTCCATCGTATACGCCATTGTGGTCCCGTGCTGCTTATCGCTGTAGTCAACATGGATTGACTTGCCATCGGAAGAAACGGTCATGCGTGAGACGCCAACTACTTTCCCGTCCCGCTTGTCGGTCTCTTCAATCGTGGTCTTGTTGATCCGCTTCAGCGTAACCATGGTGTGGCCCGGGTCTCCGTTGATCGAGTATTCTTTGCCGTCGAACTTCGCGTCGTAGCTGTTGCCGTTCAGGTCCGACATCTTCAGTCCGTCCGCCGTTCCCTGATAGGTTACGGTAAGGCCGTTGCTGGAGATAGTTTTGTACTTCTCAATGCGCCACGATCCCGACACGGCATGCGAACCGGTTTCGCCCGGCTTCACTCGCGTGTAGGTCGCTTCTCCATTCACCGGCTGCGTGCCGGTCGTATCCGTGAACTTGTCGTTCAGGGTTTTTCCGTCGGCCGCGACGGTTTGCTTGTCGGTATACATGACCTTCCCGTCTTTCTTTTCGATGATCTCGACCGAGCTGGCATTTACGACGTTCACAGCAATGGTGTCGTAATAAGGATGTCCTGTGATTTTCTGGTCGGTCCCGTCAGCTTTTGCCGAGACCTTCGGAACGCACGTCAGGCACTCATACATGTTCTTGTTCAACGAGTATTGTTCGGGCTTGGTGGGGAGCTTGACGGTGTCAAGGTTTGCCACCCAGGTTCCATCGAACGGGCTTTGGGCAAAGAGCGTCGCGGATGCGAGTAGCACCAGCGCCAGCAGCAATTTTTTCATGGGACACCTCTCCAAATGAGATTTGGCAGCCCAGCGGAAAAGGTTCGGCCCTGATCACATTGGATGGTCTGTGTTGGGCTGTCGTTTTGGACGGGAGAATTGTAGCGCGGCTGGTACTTCTTTGTCTTTGCCGCCGGAGCCTCGGCCCGCCTCCTCGGCTTTGTATTACCATCCCAGCAATGACTACTCGTCTCGGCCGCTCGGTGCGTGATGCTTTATTCCTTTTGTGTCTGGCTGCGGGTCTGCTCGCCTTTGTGGTGCAGTCTGGCGAGTTAGGTACGGCCGATACGATGCATCGGCTGCAGACCACGCACTGGCTGTGGACTTCCCAGCCGCAGGTTTTTCCCAACGAATATCCTGAGTTTGGATTGCACGGGCGTGGTGGGCGGATCTATAGCTGGTATGGCATTGGGCAGTCGCTATTGATGTTGCCCGCCGATCTTGCCGGCACCTGGATTGCGCACCGGAAGATTTTTTCCGGCTACGGCGATGATCCCGCGGTGCGCAGCATTGTGGTCAGTTACAGCACCAGCATTCTGGTAAACGTTCTGACGGCGCTGGTTGGCTTTCGTCTGCTTCGCCAGTTGCGCTTCAACGTGAGGGAATCCGTTTTCGGTTTGCTGGCACTGCTGTTTTGCACGACGCATCTGCATTACACGCAGAACATGATGGAGAACAACTACATCATGCTTCTGACCCTGACGGGATTTTCCTTTCAGTACGAGTGGCTGCGGACGGGAAGCAAGCGGGCGCTGTTGGCGGGCTGCGGCGCGCTTGGTCTGAATGTGCTGACGAGGCTGCCCACCTGCCTCGACATTATGGCGGCAGGTTTTTTTCTTCTACTCGTGCTTTGGTTTGAAGGAGTGCGCGGGCGGAAATTACTGGAAAGATTCTGTGCCTATTGCAAGATCGCGGCTCCAGTGTACGGTTTTTTCTTGCTGCTCGAGCGGCTTTATCAGTTCTACCGATTCGAGTCGTTTACTCACACGTACCTGCCGCTATTCGCCAAACAGCTGCGATCGCAGGATCCGACACTGCCGGCGAATTTTCCCTGGAGCACTCCTTTTTTCGAAGGCGTTTTGGGACCGTTGTTTAAGCCGGAGAAGTCGATCTTTCTTTTCGATCCGCTGCTCGTGCTGGCGATCTGGCTGCTTGTGGTCCTGTGGAAACGCTTGCCGGCAGAGGTCCGCGCGTATGGAGTAGCCTCAGTTCTGCTGCTGCTTGGCTACATCAGCTTTTATGCGAGGTACACCTACTGGGCGGGAGACTTTGCCTGGGGCGATCGTTACGTTTCGACGTCAGTGGAACTGGCAGCGTTACTGGCCGTACCGTTGTTGCTGCGATATCGCGGAAATATGAGCGCATGGATCTGGCGCGGTGGAATCGTGATCATCGCCGCCAGCTTGATCATTCAGATTGCCTCGCTTGCCTTCTGGTTGCCGCTGGAAATCTACCAGATGGAGACGCTGGGTCATCCCACATTCGTGATCGCGTTGCGCTTCAAGAACATCGCTGCTTTCGCGCTGGGCAAGATGGATGCCTGGGGATTGAATAATGAATCGATGACGCAGGACACTTGGGATTACGTTCACATTACGACGTGGAATTTTCTGCCGTTCCTGTTGCGCAGAGTGGGCGCGACGCCGAAGTGGGTGGTGGAGTTTGCGTTTGCCGTGTGGTGGGCGGGAGTTGCGGCACTGGCCCTAGTGCTATGGCGCTTGCGGACATTGTTGCAGCGGCAGCAATCGAATTCGTCGTCTGTGTAGCTGGTCGTTTCCGTGGAGAAAGTGATACGGCAGTCGTGCATACGGCCGTCAAGGACAGCCACCACAGCGGTATTTCGGCGGGGTGCACGCCGCACGGTGCCACGCACAAGTCGCAAAAACCTGCACACTGGAGATCTCTCCCCTCGCCAAAGATTTTACAAATTTGGCGTGCCGAGTGCGGTGAAACCGTAGTACTATGCCGAGGCCAGAGAGAAATCTAAATCGGGATTTCCCAGCTTGCTCTCCTGAAAATTGAAAAATGGAAATTCCGTTTTACCCTTAAGGAGAAATCGTGATACGAAGACTGAATGTATTTTTGCTTGCGATCGTCGCGATAGTGTCGGGCGCGACTATCGTTTCCCAGGCCCAGCAATCCCTACTGACACGCCATGTGCGTGAAGTGGTTCGCAATGGGCAGGCACCTTTGGTCGGACACCTTCCCGCAACGCAGTCCATGCGGATCGTTCTTGTTCTGCCGCATCGCAACCAGGCAGGGTTGGATGACTTCCTAAAGGAAGCCTACGATCCTTACAGCCCCTCTTTTCGCAAGTTTCTCACGGTGGACGAGTTCACCGCGAGGTTTGGTCCCAGCCAGGAAGATTATGATTCTGTGATTCAATTCGCGAAGGCGAACGGATTAACCTTGGTTAGGACCTCCCGCAATCGCATGAACGTGGTTGTCAGGGGGCCGGTGGAGAGCATTGAGAGAGCCCTGCATGTGACCATGGGCGTCTACCAGCATCCTACCGAAAGCCGCACCTTCTTCGCTCCCGACCGTGAACCCACCACGGACACGGGCATGCAACTATGGGCCATCGGAGGCCTGGACAACTATTCCAGACCAAAGCCAGCTTACACTCGTCTCGATCCGAACACTGTTTCCCCGGAAGGTGTGCGCTCGAACGCCACCATCGGCTCAGGTCCCGATGCCTCGTTCCTGGGCAGCGACATGCGCGCGGCCTACTACGTCGATGGGAACGCCTCCGCGACTCTCACCGGCACCGGCCAGTCGCTTGGCTTGTTTGAGTTCATTGGAACCGATCTGGCTGACCTGAACACGTACTACAAAAACGTTGGCCAGACCAACAGCGTGCCAATCACGCTTCACTCCGTCGATACCCAGAGCACGAGCTGCGTCTTTAAGAGCGGCTGCGATGATACCGAACAGACCATCGACATGACTCAGGCGCTCGGCATGGCGCCGGGGATGGCGGGTCTGACGATGTGGATTGGAACCGGCGGCTTGTCGGGACAAACCCTCGACGACGCCGGCATCCTCAACGGCATGGCCACCGCCAGCCCGCTGAACGCGCAATTGAGCTGCTCGTGGGAGTGGACACCTCCGGATCCCAGCACTGACGACGTCTACTTCACAGAGTTCGCGGCGCAGGGCCAGAACTTCTTTGTAGCGGCCGGTGACAGTGGCGTATGGTCGTCGTCTGGGTTTTTTTGGCCGGCGGATAGTGTTTACGTCACCTCGGTCGGCGGAACTGACTTAGAAACCTCCAGCGCGGGCGGTCCTTGGGCGTCGGAAACAGGTTGGGTGGACACGGGCGGCGGCATTTCGCCGGACGACTTTACCATTCCCTCCTGGCAGGTGGAGGCGGCTGCCGGTTGCTCCAAGTGTTCCAAGAAGTATCGCAACGGACCAGACGTAGCGGCGAATGCGAATTTCACCTTCTACGTCTGCGCTGACCAGGAGAAGTGCTCGGCTAACCTTTATGGTGGAACCAGCTTTGCCACGCCCATGTGGGCCGGCTACCTGGCTCTTGCCAATGAACAATATCAATCGAACGGAGCGACCAGCACGCTCGGCTTCATCAATCCGCAGCTTTATGCTATTGGTGAGAGCTCGAGCTACGACACTGACTTCCGCGACATCACCAGTGGAGGCAACACCGACGGCACAACTAAGGGCTACGACTTGTCGACCGGTTGGGGCAGTCCTAACGGAGATGCCCTGGTCAACGCCCTTGCCACGGCCAGCTTCGACCTCACGCCAAATCCCAAGTCGGTTACCGTTGCTCAGGGTGCCACGGGCAAATCCACCATCACGGCAACTCCTTTCGGCGGCTTCGACACGACCGTTACTTTATCGGCTAAGGGCCAGCCAACGGGCGTCACCGTAGGTTTCAGCCCCAAAACCATCACGGGAGCCTCGGGGACCGCGACGATGCAAATCAAGGTCTCTTCTACCGCCGCAGTCGGAACTTACAAAATCACCATAACGGGCAAGGCAGGAACCGTGACCACAACCACTTCAGTCACCCTCAAAGTGACGACCTAGAGGAGTGCCTCGGCTCTCACTGGGTAAACTTAGCAAGGAAAGGCCCGGATCAGATGATCCGGGCTTTTTTTGCGCTTTACCATTTATGGTAGAATACTATAACATAGTGGTAGAAAGGTAGAATGACCCTAAATATCAAGAACGAACAAACTCACCGTCTGGCCCGGGAACTAGCTCGGCTGACGGGAGAGAGCATGACTGCTGCAGTGGACAAGTCGGTGCAGGAGCGGCTAGAGCGGGTGCGCCGCGGCAAGAAGGGCAGCCTGGCGGAGCGTCTGTTGAAGATCGGCAGGGAATGCGCCGCTCACATGAAGGAGCCCTATCGCTCCATCGATCATGGGGAGATGTTGTACGACGAGAAAGGGCTGCCGAAGTGATCCTGGATGCCTCGGCGGTCGTGGCCATTCTGAGGGCGGAACCGGAAGCGCCAGAGATGGCGCTGGCGATCGACCGCGCCGAGGCTTGTTGCATTTCCGCGGTTAGCTATGCGGAAGCTGCCATTGTGATCGACAGCGGCCGCGATCCGATAGCCAGCCGCCGTTTCGACGATTTTTTTCGTGAGGCGGGAGTTGGCATTGAGTCAGTGACCCGCAAGCAAGCGGAGATCGCGCGCGAAGCCTATCGCGATTTCGGCAAAGGACGGCATCGAGCGGGGCTTAATTTTGGAGACTGCTTCGCTTATGCGCTGGCGAAAGAGAAGGGCGAGCCGTTGCTGTTCAAAGGGGATGATTTTTGCCATACCGATATCGAGCCAGCCGGTGACATAAGCGGCTAGGGCATAATTGTCTGGAGCGAACCGACTTCACCCGCACATGCAGCCCTGGGCGAATGCCATCCTGAAAATATCGACTGCGTTTGCGACGATCGAGGGGTGCAACAGCTTTTAAGCTGTCGGCTATCATTGGGGAAACCCATCTGCCGAACTGAAGTTCAATCCAGAAGCGAGCACAAGCGAGCAGGAGAGCTTTGCGGTGATCGACTACTCCACAGTTACTGACTTAGCCAGATTTCTCGGCTGATCCACATCGCAACCGCGTCTTACCGCTATGTGATACGCCAGCAACTGCAGGGGAACGATTTCAAGAATTGGCGAGAGTTCTTCTGGCGCGGCGGGGACGTAGAGGACGTGGTCGGCAGCTTCCTTGATCTCTTCATCGCCTTCAGTAGCCAGCGCGATTACGACGCCGGAGCGCGCTTTTACTTCCTTAAGGTTTGACATCGTCTTCTCGTAGCGCAGCATCGAGTCGGGATTGTTCACGTCCCGAGTGGCGATGATGACTACGGGAAGATTTTCGTCGATAAGGGCATTAGGGCCGTGCTTCATTTCGCCGGCGGGATAGCCTTCGGCGTGGATGTAGGAGATTTCTTTCAACTTCAATGCGCCTTCCAGAGCGATGGGATAGTGAATTCCACGCCCGAGAAAAAGAAAATCATGAGAACGCTGGAAACGTTTGGCCAGATCTTCGCAAGACTCATCGTGAGTGAAGATGGTCTCTAGCTTGCCCGGAATGAGGGTAAGCTCCTGGGCTGCGATGCGGGTTTGTTCGGGCGTCATGGCGCCGCGCACTTGCGCCAGATAGAGCGCAAAAAGATAGAGCGCAGTAAGCTGGCAAGTAAAAGCTTTCGTAGACGCCACGCCGATCTCGGGGCCGGCGTGAGTGTAGATGGTTCCGGCGGCTTCGCGAGTGATCATCGATCCGACCACGTTGCAGATGGCAAGCGTATGGGAACCCTTGGTTTTCGCTTCGCGCTGGGCAGCGATGGTGTCGGCAGTTTCGCCGGACTGGGAAATCACGAGGGTGATGGTTTCGGGATCGACGATAGGGTTACGGTAGCGCCACTCGCTGGCGTAGTCGACTTCAACTGGGACGCGGGCGAGGCTCTCGATCATGAACTTGCCGGCTTGTCCGGCGTGCCAACTGGTGCCGCAGGCCACGATGTTGATTTTCTTTGCAGCGCGAAATTCGGCATCGCTGATTTGCATTTCGTCGAGGAAGATGTGGCCGGTATCGAGGGATATGCGCCCTAAGGTGGTGTCGCGGACGGCGCGCGGCTGCTCGTAAATTTCCTTGAGCATGAAGTGCTTGAAACCGCCTTTTTCCGCCATGATGGGGTCCCAGGTCACGTGCTGTACCTGGCGCTGGATGGGCCTGCCGTCGAAATCCGTCAGTTCCACTCCGGCCAGAGTAACTATCGCGAGATCGCCATCGGCCAGAAAGAAAATGTCGCGCGTGTGATAGAGAATGGCGGGAACGTCGGAGGCCACGAAATATTCGTCGTTGCCCAGGCCAATCACCAGAGGAGGGCCGTTGCGCGCGGCGACAATCTTGTTAGGTTCGTCGACGGAAATTACGGCCAGAGCGAAGACTCCGGTAAGCTCCTTCACGGTACGGCGAACGGCATCTTCCAGAGTAGGGTGGCGACCGTTGCCGCTTTTGAAAAGATGTTTTTCGATCAGGTGAGCGATGACTTCGGTGTCAGTCTCGGTGGAGAACTTGTGGCCTTCTTCGATCAGTTTTTTCTTCAGACTGAGATAGTTCTCGACGATGCCATTGTGTACGACCACGATCTTGCCGGTGCAGTCGCGATGAGGATGAGCGTTTTCCTCGGTGGGACGCCCGTGGGTAGCCCAGCGGGTGTGGCCGATGCCATAGCTGCCGTCGAGCGGTTTGAGGCGGATAGCTTCTTCCAGATTGCGCAGCTTGCCTTCCGCGCGGCGCATCTGCAACTTGTCTCCGTTGCCGGCAACGGCAATTCCGGCAGAGTCATAACCGCGGTACTCGAGGCGACGCAGACCCTCGATGATAATCGGAACTACTGGTTTCTTGCCGACATAGCCAACAATGCCACACATGCGGGAACTCCAAATATTCAGTCTGCGAGGGAGCAGCGAAACTCTTCAATGACCGGATTGGTGAGCACTTCGCGGGCAATACGCTCGACTTCGTTTTGCGCCTCTTCGCGGCTCAGTCCGCCATCGAGCGTAAGCTCGAAGTACTTTCCCTGGCGGACTTCTTCCAGGCCCTTATAGCCCATCTTCTTGAGCGCGCCGTGAATGGTTTTGCCTTGGGGATCAAGCACACTCTTTTTGAGCGAAACGTAAACGTAGGCTTTCATTGGGATAAAGCCATTATACGGCAGGGCGATTGCGCTCCCGAGGCACTCCGGTAACCCAAGGTCAGCCCAGTCGAACGATCTGCTCGTCGAGCATGGCCAGAGCTTGCTCCAAAACCTTTCGATAGCGGGGATTTTCGCTGGAGTGGAGCTGCTCTAAAATCCGGCTGCGGGAGAGCCTCAGTCCTTCCTTGCGGGATTCGATTTCGCGTTGTGCGGGCGTCAGGCGAGGCTTGTTCTCGCCGGTGGACGACCTGGCATCGTCCTGCTGAAGCTCAACCGATTTACTCTCCCACCCGCGTGCCACACGAAAATTATATTCCCTTGTGCGCAACTTCGAGTGCGGTCCGGGCGAGACAGGCGTACACTGTTAGACGCTTCAGTTTCCCCTGGCAACAGATCACGGGCGGTTCACGTAACCGGGCCATGCAGTCAGTATTTCGGCACTTCGGTTCGGCCTAAAAAGTCTTGAGGTACGCAAAAGCGGCGAGGGATCCGTTGTGATGATCTCTGCAAACGCAGCGCTCTCCGGCTCCTACGACTACGGCGATGTGGCGCGCTCAGTGCTGATAGCCATCGCAGCGTCCTATGCCGCGCTCGATCTTGCGGGGCGCGTTAGCGTCGCGCGCGGGCGGGTTCGACTGGCCTGGGTGAGCGGCGGCGCCTTCGCTATGGGCATCGGCATCTGGGAGATGCACTTGAAGGCAATGTTCGCCTTCCACTTACCCGTGCCAGTCGCTTATCACTGGCCGACGGCTCTGGTGGCATGCTTAGTGGCAATCCTGGCATCGGCAGTCGCGCTGTATGTGACCAGCCGAGAGAAGATGAGCTGGCTTGACGCCTTGACCGGCAGCCTCGTTATGGGCGCCGGCATCGCCGGACTGCACTACATCCTGATGGCCGCAATGAGATTGCCCGCCATCACTCGCTATTCCCCCATGCTGGTGACCTGCTCCATCATGCTCGCAATCTTGTTTTCTCTGATTGCCCTGGTGATGGCTTTCGGTCTGCGCGAGGAAACCCGATGGAGTGTTCCGCGAAGGCTTGGCAGCGCCATCGTGATGGGAATCGCCATCTCGGCGATGCATTACACTGGAATGGCCGCGGCAACTTTCTTCCCCGCCTCGCCTCCGGATCTTTCTCACTCCGTGAACGTGACTCCGATCGGCAACTCGGGAGTTGTCATCGTGACCTTCATTGTGCTCGCGGCCGCCCTCATCACGTCTTCCGTCGACAAGCGGGTGAACGCCGAAATTCAGCAGCTCAACCAGGACTTGGAGCGTCGCGTCGCGGAGCGCACCTCGCAGCTGGAAGCGGTAAACCAAGCGCTCAGAAAGGAAATTGCCGAGCGCAAGCGGGCGGAAGCGGCGGTGCGGGAGAGTGAAGATCGCCTCCGGCTCGTGGTCGACACAACTCCCGCGATGCTACAGAGCGCCCGCCCTGACGGATATGACGATTTCTTCAATAAACAATGCCTCGAATATGTCGGTCTTTCTTTGGAAGACATGTGCGGCTGGGGCTGGACCAGGGTGATTCATCCCGAGGATGTTGACGACATGGTAGGCAAATGGCGCTCGTCCTTGGCGACTGGTGAACCTTTCGAGGCTGAAGCACGAGTTCGGCGAGCGGATGGAGAATACCGTTGGATGCTGCACCGGAAAGTGCCGTTACGCGACCAAGCCGGCAACATCGTTAAGTGGTACTGCTCCAGCGTCGACATCGAGGACCGAAGGCGGGCCGAGGATGCCGTACGCCGAAGTGAAGAGCACCTCCGGCTCGTGATCGATACAATCCCGCAACAGATCTGGGCCGGCGCACCCGATGGCTCGCTGTACTTCTTCAACGCGCAATGGCTCTCCTATACAGGTCTTACCCAGGAGGAAGCCCAAGGCGATGGATGGCACCGAATCCTGCATCCCGATGATCGGGAACGGGCAGTGAGGGCCTTGCGCGAAGCCGTCGCCAACGGCGCTCCTGACGAGCAGGAAGTACGTCGTCGTAGTGCGGACGGCCAATATCGCTGGTTTCTAACGCGAGTGGTGCCGCTAAAGGATTCCCAAGGACGCATTGTCAGATGGTACGGCGCGACCACCGATATTGACGATCGAAAGCTGGCCGAGGATCGCCTCCGCCTCGTGATCGATACCGCTCCCGCCATGTTGCACAGCGCTTGTCCTGACGGCTATGTCGATTTCTTCAACAAGCGCTGGCTGGAATACGTGGGTGTCTCTTTGGAAGACATTTCGGGATGGCGATGGGCCAACGTAATTCACCCCGAGGACGTCGAGGGCGTGGTGGGCAAGTGGCGCTCGTCGTTGGCGAGCGGCAGACCCTTCGCAGCTGAAGCACGACTTCGGCGGGCTGATGGGGAATTCCGTCTGATGCTTCTTCGGAAAGTGCCCCTACGCGACGAAGCGGGCAGCGTAGTTAAGTGGTACGGCTCCGCTATCGATATCGAGGACCGAAAGCGGGCGGAGAAGGCCCTGCGCGAGTCGGAGGCTGAACTGGCCCGTGTGATTCGAATCGCAACCATGGGTGAGTTGACGGCGTCCATCGCGCATGAGATCAATCAACCGCTCGGGGCTGTGGTCACGAACGGAAATGCTGCACTGCGCTGGTTGGCTGGGCAACCACCCAATCTCGAGGAGGTGCGCGAAGCCATTGAGAGGACCATCCGGGAGGCGAATCGGGCCAGCGACGTGATCGGGAGAATTCGCGCACTGCTGCAAAAAGGCCCACCTCAGATGGAGCGACTTGATGTGAATGCGGTCATCCGGGAAGTGCTGACTCTGGCCGACAGTGAACTTCTAAAGGGCGGGGTTGCGGTTCAAACAGAGCTGACGGCTGATGTTCCCGCTGTGCTCGGCGACCGGGTGCAGTTGCAACAGGTCATGTTGAACTTGATCCTGAACGGCGTCGATGCAATGGGCACGATTACCGACCGGCCGCGGGAGTTGCGCATCAAGTCGGCAAAACACACAGATGGTGTGCTGATCCAGGTTCAGGACTCGGGAGAAGGAGTCGATCCCCAGCAAGCGAACCACATCTTTGAACCATTCTTTACCACCAAGCCCCAGGGGATTGGGATGGGGCTATCGGTTGGGCGCTCGATTGTTGAGGCTCATGGCGGACGTTTGTGGTTTACTCCCGGGTCTTCACACGGCGTAGTCTTTCAATTCACCGTGCCAAAGGCAGACGCGTCAGATGAGCGAGCCGCCTAGTATCGTATTCGTGCTGGATGACGATGCATCGATCCGCGATGCGATTAGGAGCCTGATCCGCTCCGTAGGCCTAAGAGTCGAACTCTTCGGCTCGCCGCGCGAATTCCTGCAAGCGAAACGGCCGGATGCGCCGAGTTGCCTGGTCCTTGATGTTAGATTACCCGGGGAAAGCGGGCTCGATCTTCAGCGCGATCTGGCTGAGGCGAACATCCACATTCCGATCATCTTTATCACCGGCCACGGCGATATCCCCATGTCAGTGCGGGCCATGAAGGCGGGAGCCGTCGAGTTTCTGACCAAGCCTTTTCGCGATCAGGATTTGCTGGATGCGATTCATGTAGCGTTGGATCGGGATCGTGTCAGGCGACGGCGCGAAGCCGAGACGGCCATGTTCCGCAAGCGCCTCGAATCGCTGACGCCCCGCGAGCGCCAAGTTTTACCCCTCGTGGTTTCAGGCCTGCTCAATAAACAAGTCGCCGCTGAAATTGGGACCACCGAAGCGACCGTAAAGGTTCACCGTAGCCAGCTCATGAAAAAGATGGGCGTGGACTCTCTGCCAGAGTTGGTAAGGATAGCGGAAAAAATCGGTATACCGGGTTCAGAGCGGCAAAGCTCAAGGGGATAAACCCTGGCTAGGCTCTCCTTTACCAAAGTAAAGACATTCCTACCAAGGCTCAATGGAATTGGGCGCTGCCGTTATTTACTCTTGCTTAAGTTGCAGGAGGTGGCTTGGCGGAGGTTCCCCTCGTTTCGATCATCGATAATTCCGACTCGGTGGGTTGGGCGGTTGCCGCAGTCATCGGCTCGTCAGGTTTTAGGGCCCTGGTTTTCCCATCGGCAGAGGAGTTTATTCAGTCCGATCAAATGTCTTGCACCGCATGCCTCATTGTCGAGGTACAACTGCCGGGCATGAGCGGACTTCAGCTCCAGAGCCATTTGGCATCCACTGGCCGTCACATTCCGATGATCTTCATCGCCGCCTCGGCACACCAGGCCGACCAGAAACTGGCATTCGAGTTGGGAGCAATAAGCCTCCGGGACAAGCCGTCCGGAGACAGAGCCTTGCTCCAGGCAATCCGCCTGATCTTGAAGCCTGGGGACAAGGGTTGACTTAAAAGCGGCCAGTCGGGTATTTGCGGATCGGACATCTCTTGCCGGGAAGCAACGGGAGCTACAGTTTCATTCCGGGCATATTGAGTTTACGAAAAACGAACTTTTCGAAGAGAGGTGACGGTACAGCTGGCGGTTGCGCTTACAATTCGTTTAGACTTTTAGGCGGGTACGGCGGCTCTTCATGAGGGGGTAGAGCCGCAGGAGCTTTTTTGTTGATGTTCCCCTCAGGAACGACGAGCCTTGGGTTCGACGGGCAGGCCTGCAGGCTGCGCGGGCCAAGTGATGTAGTGTCCCTTCGCGACGAAGGGGCGGAATTGCTCCCGGTCTCCCTCCTCCCGCAACCAGCCATTATTCCTTGGGCCGTCTTCGAGTCGCTGCTGCGGCTGCGCGACTCTGCGCGGGGAATCCTGAAGAGCGACGTGTGCGACGGAGGTCTGAAATGACGCCTCGCGCCGAGAATAAGCGGACAAGCAACGCCGCTTCGTTCGCTGTCCCCGCGTCACTCAGGGAATGGGAGGAGCTGTTGAAAACCGTTTCCAGCGCTTCGGGGGTGGGTCTTTGCATTTTGGACACAGGCTTTCGTTATCTCGCGATCAACAACACCATGGCGGAGATGAACGGAGTACCGGCGCAAGCGCATCTGGGAAAGAATGTTCGCGAGATCCTGGGCGATTTCGCGGAATTGGTTGAGCCGCAATTCGTTAGGGTCATAAGCACAGGGCAAGCCGTGCTGAATCGGGAAATTAGCGCTGTCTTGCCCAGCAGGACCGAGGCTGGCCACTGGATTGAGCATTACGTTCCCATCCGAGACGCCGCCGGCCGGGTGGCACAAATCGGAGTTGTTGCCGTCGAAATTACAGAACAAAAAAGACTTGAGGAATCGCTTCGGAGCGTCTCTGAAAAACTGAAGGCGGAGAAGAAGCGTGGGCAGGTTATGACCGAAGTGGCGCACCTGCTGGCGGAAAAATGGGATGTGCGGCAGGTCTTTCCCAAGGTGTCCGCTTATCTGCGCCGGGTTCTGCGGCAGGAATATGCGGCGCTTTCCTTGCGCGACGAAAAGACTGGGCAGTTAGTTCGACAAGCGATCGATTTTCCGTTCGGGAAGGGTCCTGGTTTCGAAATCAGCGCGCCGCACGACCCCGGAGGCAGAGCCTTGCAGCAGCGCACCCCTCTGATATTCAGCAAAGATGAGATGAAGGCGCTCGACTCCAAGGTTACCAAACACTTTTTGACCGAAGGCCTGCAGTCGTTATGTTGCGTCCCGTTGATCCGGCCCAAGGGTCCTTTAGGGGTTCTGGTGCTGGGCAGCACGCGGGCGGACGCGTTCAACACCGACGACCTGACCCTTCTGAACCAGGTTGCCGCGCAACTGGCGATCGCTATGGAGAACGCCCGGATCGCCCGGGAGATCGAGCAACTGAAGGGCCGGTTGGGACAGGAGAAACGCTATCTCGAAGGGCAAGCCACCAGCCGGTTGCCTGTCGAAGGAATCGTCGGAGATAGTCCCGCTCTTACGAATTTGCTGGATCAGGTCGCGGTGGTCGCGGAGAGCGATGCCACGGTTCTGCTCCTGGGGGAAACTGGAACCGGCAAGGGTTTGATTGCCCGTGCGATTCACGCTGCCAGCAAGCGCAAGGATAGAAGTTTTATCACTTTGAATTGCGCTGCGATTCCCACGGGGCTGCTGGAAAGCGAATTATTTGGTCACGAGAAGGGGGCATTCACCGGGGCAGTCCGGCAAAAAGTGGGACGGCTTGAGCTGGCCGATAGGGGCACACTTTTCTTAGACGAGGTCGGGGAAATCTCCTCGGAGTTGCAACCTAAGTTGCTCCGAGTCCTGCAGGACCATGAATTCGAAAGGTTGGGTGGGAACCGCACTATTAAGGTAGACCTGAGGCTGATCGCGGCAACGAATCGGGATTTAATCCGCAGCGTAGCGGAAAAGGAATTTCGCAGCGACTTGTTCTACCGTTTGAACGTCTTTCCGATTCGTGTACCCGCCCTGCGGGAGAGGCGCGAGGATATTCCCGTTCTGGTGCGATACTTTGTTCGGAAATTTGCGGCCCGGATGGATCGTGTCATAGAGACCATCCCCACCGAGACCATGGATGCCCTGATGAATTGGAATTGGTCGGGTAACGTGCGGGAGCTGGAAAACTT
Source organism: uncultured Acidobacteriaceae bacterium (assembly GCA_963818865.1). GTDB lineage: Bacteria > Acidobacteriota > Terriglobia > Terriglobales > Acidobacteriaceae > Sulfotelmatobacter. The sequence goes on along the minus strand of CAWFTQ010000003.1, from coordinate 491,894 downwards.
TATCGAGCGATCGGTGATTCTGACGGAAGGAACGGCCTTGCGAGCGCCACTGGCGGAACTCAAGGCAGAAAGTCCGGGGGTGGAATCCTCGCTGGAAAACACAGAGCGGGAACACATCATACGGATTCTGCGCGAGAGTGGGGGAATGATGGCGGGACCGAAGGGGGCAGCTCGTCGTCTTGGGGTCAAGCGCACCACACTGCAGTCCAAAATGAAGCGGCTCGGAATCACGCGCGAAGACTATTCCGGGTCCGCATCGGAGTAGTGCGTGGCCGATTTTGGGATTGTTGTGGTTCGGGTGCCGACTTGTTTGCAATTTGCCGACGGGTCGGCAGCGAAGTGCGGATCAGTAAAAGTTCATGTTTCCGAGATTGGTTTTTCTCTACGACTTAGAGGGTTTTCTACGCTGCGCCATTCTGGAACGCAAAGTGCTGCGTCATCTTCCTAATCGGGACAACTAAAGCAAGTTCAGTAGGCCCGAAGGCGGACGGACGGGCCGCGGCCTCGTCGACAGAGGGCTCGCATGGGGGCGTGAACCTTGTTAGTCGCCAGGAATTATCCGCTGAACAACCTCGTTCGCTTGCTACCCGAGCGTGCCAGCAATTCATTGAAGCGCAACCAGATCTTGCGAAACGAGCTTAGGCCAGGTCGGCCACTGGCTCCTGAGGAAGATTGGACGTCCGCGGTGCCAGACTATGGGGCAGCGGCCATGCGGGACCAGGGACTCGATACAGCTTTAAGCAAAGCCGTGCCCGAGATCGACCCCTTGTATTTGCTCGCCTGCCAGATGGAGTGGGAACGAAGCGCTGACCCCACGGCGGCATGGGAGGTGATATCCGCGGCGCGCAGTCTCCATCAGGACACGCGGGCCCATGCCCTTTTCCTGCTGGAACGCTCGCAGGAAACGAGGCCACAGTTGCCGGAAGGCGGATACACGGAGGAGCCGCGCAGTTTAACCAAGGAGGCGAGCATGAGGGTTCCCTACGGTCTAGACGTGATCGAGAGTTGTATGGGTTGCAAGGCCAGCCGGGAGGGTTTTTTCTGTCGTTTTTCACCTGCAGTATTGAGGCCGGTGGATGGAGCCAGCTACCACAGTGTGATGCCTCCCGGAGCAGTGCTGTTCGTGGAGGGGCAGACGCCGCGTGGGGTTTATATTCTTTGCTCGGGCAAAGTGAAGCTGTCGACTACGTCGAAGGAAGGTAAGGTACTGATCCTGAAGCAGGCCGAGGCGGGGGAGGTTTTGGGCCTAAGCGCCGCGGTTTCCGGCACGAACTACGAAATGACTGCGGAGACCTGTTCGCCTTGCCAATTGAACTTCATTGGCCGGCAGAACTTGATGACCCTGCTGCAGAACGAGAGTGAAGTGGGGGTGCACGCGGCGCAATCGTTGAGCCGTGAATTCCAGGGCGCGTATCGCGACATACACGATCTGGTGCTGGCTCGTTCATCGTCGGGAAAACTTGCCAGACTGCTGCTGTCATGTGCTCCGCGCGGAACCGACGAGGCGGTCGAACAACGGTTGCGTTCCGTCATGACCCATGAGGAGATGGCCCAGAGGATTGGTTCGTCGCGGGAGACGGTTACGCGATTGCTAAGTAATCTTAAGAAAAAGAGGTTAATCCGTCTGGAAGGGGCGACGCTCGTAATTCGCGATCGTATGGGGTTGGAGGCTCTGGCTGTTTGACGGTTATCTGAGCGAAACTGACGCAACTTGAACTGGGTTCCGCGACCGCGCCCGACCGATCTGGCCGATTCGAGGTCGAGCAGAAGTGAGCTGCATTTGTATACTGGTACGCTGATTAAAGATCTGTTCGCCGCGGTGGAAAGAGCCGAACAAAGAGCCGAACAAAGAGCCCAGCACGCCGCCGCACCGAGATCAGGCGAAAGTTTGAACCGCCAGGGGGCAGAAGGGTTCAAGACCGAGGCGGTCTGCCGGGCAAAACCGGAAAACTTAGAGCCCGAAAAGCTCCCGCAGACGCTTGGTTTGAGCGCGGCTGACTGGAATCTCGCTCTGCTTCTTATCGTCCATGCGCAACTGGTACGAACTCTTGAACCAGGGTACAACTTCGCGAATTCGATTAATGTTCACCAGGTAGGAGCGGTGAGCGCGCCAGAACAATCCCGGGTCCAAGCTGGAGAGTAGTTCTTCCAACGTCCGGCAGTTGGAATGCCCCTCCATCCCGGACGGGCCGGCAGTGACCACCGTGATCACCCCGTCTTCGATCGAGGCGTAGCAGATTTCCTTCTGGTCCACCAGAAACATTCGTCCCACTGCTTTGAGGAGGATCTTCGAGCTCTGGGTTTTGGGTGCCTGCAGCATCCGCACCAGGGTATCGATTTTCTCTGCCGGCAATCCTTCCGCATCCTGCTGAAGCCTCGCTCTTTGTACAGCTTGCGCGACGCGCTTCTTATCGAATGGCTTCAGCAGATAGTCCACGGCATTGACTTCAAAAGCTTTTACCGCATACTGGTCGAAAGCCGTGGCGAACACAATTTTGGGCAGAGGGATTTTTTTGTCGAGAAGTTTCTTGATGACGCCGAAGCCGTCAAGGCCAGGCATTTGGACGTCAAGAAAAACCACATCGGGATTATGTTCTTTGATGAGGCTGATGGCCTCGAGACCGTTCTTACCCTGCGCCACAACGTTCACATCGCCGGCGCTTTTCAGCAGGTAGGCAAGTTCGTCGCGGGCGAGTTGCTCATCGTCCACGATTAACGCGGAAAGAGGCATTTTGTCTCCTGAGGGCGGCCTCATTAAAAAGTATAGCGACCGCGTTTTGCGGGAGTCAACGCGGCCATTAACTAGAATGCGTGCCGGCTTCAGTGTGGCTGCTGCATCATGCCGCCCATATCCATCTTGGTAAAACCTGCGGGCGCTTCAAACAAACTTGCGGGCTGCGCGCCTTCCTGGACGTTGCGCAATTCTCCACTGTTGCTTTTGCCCTGCCACTTTACGGGAAAACGCAGCTTGGGGTCGAGCCAGAAGTAGCTGACCTCGCCGCTGGCGTTCGTAGTCTCGTACTTAATTGTGTCACGGCCCCCGACGCTGTCATTGCCTACTTTGCGGCAGCTTCCGCCTTTGTTGGATCCCATCTTCTGCCAGTCGCCGCAGGCATTCTCCACGTCGCCGGCCCGGAAAAAAGCATTGGTATATGCCATCCGCTGGCTTTGAGATTGCGCCGGCATCTCCATATACATATGCTGCTGGGCCATCAGAACCATCGAAGTCTGCGTGGCGAAGTTTACGATGACCGCGCCTCCGCCGCGTTGGCCGCCGGTTGATTCGATGCGAATTTTATCTTTGGCGAAGAATATCTTGGCCGTGGTTGGCGTGCCCGGCTTTTGCAGATCGACGATCTCAGCGGAGAATTCCGCCTGTGCCAGCGCGAAACTGGCTGCTAACATCAGCCCGAAAAAACAGGAAATGCGAGCGCTGCATCGAAGCATGTGAGTCTCCTTAGAAGTTCCGCGCCGGCGAAATTCGGCGCTCACTGGGCGTGTAATTAAAAACGATGGAATGATAGCAGAAGGTGCCGAATTCACACGACGTTCTCCAGCGCCAGCGCCATTCCCATTCCGCCGCTGACGCACAGCGTGGCTACGCCGCGCCGGGTATTGCGCTTTAGCATCTCGTGCAATAACGTGACCGTAATTCGTGTGCCAGTGCAGCCGATAGGATGTCCGAGCGCGATCGCTCCGCCATTCACGTTGAGCCGGTCGCGATTGAAATTCAATTCGCGGTCGCAGGCAATCACCTGGGCGGCGAAGGCTTCGTTCAGTTCGATTAACCCGAACTCGTGAAGCCTGAGATCGTGTTTGTCTTCCAACTTGCGCAAGGCTGGGACGGGACCAATCCCCATCGTGCGCGGATCGACTCCGGCCGAGGCCACCGCCGCGATTCGCGCCAGCGGCTTGAGATTGTTCTGCTTGACGAAGTGTTCGTTCGCCAGAATCACGGCAGCCGCGCCATCGGTGATTCCCGAAGAATTCCCCGCCGTGACCGTTCCCGTTTTCGAAAACACCGGAGCCAGCTTGCCCAGCTTTTCCAGGCTGGCATCGGTGAACGGATGTTCATCGCGGCTAAAGGTGGTCGCGCCTTTCTTGCCTTCAATCGTAACCGGGGCAAGTTCGGCGTCAAAGCGTCCCGCGGCAATCGCCCGCGCGGCGCGGGTTTGCGAGGTCAGCGCAAACTCGTCCTGTTCCTCGCGGGAGATTTTGTAATGCTCGGCCAGCACTTCGGCGGTTTCGCCCATCACCATCTTCGCCAGGGGACAGAAGAATCCGTCGCGGTACATGCCATCGACAAGGTCTTGATTACCCAACCTATATCCCCAGCGCGCGTCGAGATAGTAAGGAACCCGCGACATGGATTCCGTGCCGCCCGCCAGAATGCAACTGGCATCGCCGAGCAGAATTGACTGATAAGCCAGCGCGATGGACTTCAGTCCCGAGGCGCAAGCTTTGTTCACAGTGAATGCGGGAACCTCCTGCGGCACGCCGCTACGAATGGAAATCTGCCGCGCCGGGTTCGGTCCGCCGCCAGCTTGCCGCGCGTTGCCGAAGATGGTTTCTTCTACCTGCTCCGGCTGGATTCCGGCACGCTCGATCGCGGCCTTGGCAGCCACCACACCGATGTCAGCCGCCGCCAACGAAGCCAGCGATCCGCCAAACTTTCCAATCGGCGTACGGACCGCGGAGAGAATGTAGGCTGCTTGCAAGCGGGACCTCCGAAACATTTGAGTTTATCAGGGCGGGAAAAGATGCGGGACTACGCTCATGTAAACGGATTCTCAATCCGCAAATCCTCAATCTTCCGTTCGTGCTGGAAGTCTTCGCTGTAAAGTTTCTCGCACCCACCCTCCAGAGCCGCCGCGACGATGAGCGAGTCGTACCATGGGATTCGATGTTTCTCCGCGATCCGCAACGCTTCGAAATAAATCGCAGGCGAGGAGTGCACTGCCAGCAGCGGGCGGAGAACCGTGACCAGATATTGCTCCGCTTCGGCCACGCTCATGGGCTGGGCGAACCGCCGGAAAGCAACACTGAAGAACTCCTGCACAACCTGATAGCTGATGATTCCCTCGCCACTATCGGCGGCGCGGCGGATAAGATGCGCTGCCGTCCTTGCCTTCACAGGCGCTTTGGCGTCGAAGGTGTAGACGAAGACATTAGTATCGAGAAAGAATCTACCGCTCATTCATCTCGTCCCGGGTGTAGGGGCCGGACGAACGCACATGACGGAGACGGCGCATCAATGCATCCACTGCGGCACCTCCTCCGGCCTGCGCTGCATACTGCTCCAGCCACTCGCGAAAGGCCGCATTTAAGGTCTTGTGCTGCGCTCGTGCCACCAGTCGCGCTTGATCGATCAAGCTTGCTTCCGCACTAAGGGTAATGTTCTTCATACTTAGACAGTGTACACTATTTCAGTGTCATCCGGATAATGTTCAACCTCGATATTGCCGATAATAGTTCTGTAACTGGACAGGTTAACGCCCCGGGCTGAACGTGGCTCGGGGTTTTGTTTTTCTTGCGCCCAGGAGTGGCCTCCCTTGCCATTCCGCCTAACCTCCGGCATAATAAGAGTTTGTTTGGATCTCGCCGGACTCTTCCGGAACAAGGATATACATCTGTGTTAATGATTCGATTGTCGCGCATGGGTGCGCGCAAACAACCGTTTTACCGCATTGTCGTGATTGAGAAGGCGCGGGCGCGCAATGGGCGTCCGGTGGAAGTTGTGGGGACGTACAATCCTCGAACCACTCCCACCAGCATCGACTTCAAGCGGGACCGCGTCGACTATTGGGTGTCCAAGGGTGCGCAAATGTCAGAGCGGGTTGGCAAGCTCTACTCCAAGCCTGCGGCTGCTCCAGCGGCTTCTGTGGCCTAGCCTTCATATCGACTGAACCCATTTGAACTCATTGACTGGACCCAATGACTGAAGCTACCGGAGATGTTCGCGCTCTCATCGAGCAGATTGCGAAGTGGATCGTCGATGCTCCCGATGAAGTTTTCGTCGACCATCTCGATGATGACGTAATCGAGTTGGAAGTGGCGGAGGCTGACGTAGGCAAAATTATCGGCCGGCAAGGGCGCAACGTGCGCGCCCTGCGCACGCTGCTTGGCGCCGTGGGAGTGCGGGCGCGGAAGAGATACACGCTGGAAGTTATCGACTGAAATGATCCATTTGGGGTTATCGATCTAAAGATATCGATAACCACGGGAGAGCGGCAGACGGCCGGCGCCGGGGCAGGGGGCCGCATCATTCGAAATCCTGAAACAAGTGGTGACTTCATTACGCTGGCCCGCGTGGTGAAAACGCAGGGCCGGCGTGGCGAAGTTGCGGCGGAGATTCTTAGCGATATTCCTGATCGATTCGCCGTGGGCATGACGCTGTTGGCGCTGCCGCGCGGGAATGAGATTCGGCGCGAACTTGAAGTGGAAGAACTCTGGCCGCACAAAGGGCTGCTGGTTCTGAAGTTCGCGGGAGTGGATTCGATTTCCGAAGCCGAAAACCTGGTCGGGTGCGAATTGCAGGTGCCGCAGAGCCAGCGCGCGGAGTTGCAGGCGGGCTGGAATTACGTCAGCGACCTGGTGGGTTGCGCAGTGCTCGATCGCGGACGCGAAATTGGACGGATTGAAGATATTCAGTTCGGAGCGGGCGAAGCGCCGCTGTTGATGGTGCGCGTGGCAGCTGGCCTGGTGGAAATCCCGTTCGCTGAGGCATATCTTGAGAGCGTGGATGTGAAACGCAGGGAAGTGCGCATGAACCTGCCCGAGGGTCTCCTAGAGGTGAACGCTCCATTAACCGCTGAGGAGAAGCGGGAGCAAGGGCAGGGCGCAAGGAAGAAAAAGCATTGACAAGAACAGCCGCCGAGTGAAGTCTTTGCTGAGAACTGAGAACTGAGAACTGAGAACTGAGAACTGAGAACTGAGAACTGAGAACTGAGAACTGAGAACTGAGAACTGAGAACTGAGTGCGGGTTCCGCGATGAAGGCCGACATAGTTACGATCTTTCCGGACTTCTTTCGTGGGCCGCTGGATTACGGCATCACGCGCCGGACCCAGGAAATGGGACTGGCTAAAATTGAAGTCCACGATCTGCGGGGGTTTACCCATGATCGTCACCGCACCGTGGACGACCGTCCGTTTGGCGGTGGTGAAGGCATGGTGCTCAAGCCGGAGCCGCTGTTTGAGTGCCTGGAGTCGATGGGCCTGGCAGCACGGGAAGATCGTCTTGCCGGACGCGTGAAGCAGTCGGTAGTCCTGTTATCGGCGCAGGGGCAAAGGTTTAGTCAGAAAGTCGCGGCAGAGTTGGCTTTGCTCGACCGCATTGTGTTGGTCTGCGGACGATACGAGGGAGTAGACGAGCGAGTCGCGGATTTTCTGGCTGACCGGGAAATTTCGATCGGTGATTATGTTCTGAGCGGCGGGGAAATCGCCGCGGCCGTGATTGTGGAAGCAATGATGCGGCTGCTTCCGGGAGCGCTGGGAAATGAAGCGTCAGCCCAGCAGGAATCGTTTACCGTTGACGCCAAGGTGAAAAGCTTGGGTGGTGCGGATTCGACTTGCGGGTCGAACGGACTGCTGGATTATCCGCATTACACGCGACCGGCGGAATTTCGCGGGTTCGCAGTTCCGGAAGCGTTGATGTCCGGCAACCACGAAGAAATTCGGCGTTGGCGCCGCCAGCGGGCGTTAGAAAAGACTTTGCGCAATCGTCCTGACCTGCTGAAAGGCGCGGCGTTGAGCGAGGAAGATCGGCAGTATCTCGCAGGTATGAGGCGAGACGGTATCGAGAGACAAGAGATCTAGATTTTGAAAAGCAGATTCTTCAGATCAGAATTTCAGAGTCGGAATTTTAGAATTTAGAAGGACTAATCACATGTCGAACCTTATCATCGAAAAACTGCTGGCGAAAACCCAGCGCACTGACATTCCCGCGTTTCATCCCGGCGACACCGTCCGCGTTCACGTGAAGATCAAAGAAGGCGACAAAGAGCGGCTACAGGCCTTTGAAGGCGTGGTGATCAAGCGCGACAACGGGCCGCAGGCCAGTTTCACCGTGCGGAAGATCAGCTTTGGCCAGGGTGTGGAGCGCATTTTCCCCGTTCACTCCAAAGTGATCGACAAGGTGGATCTCTTGCGCTCGTCCAAAGTGCGCCGCGCCAAACTGTATTATCTGCGCGGACTCAAGGGCAAAGCGGCTCGCCTGCGCGATGTCGAAAAACCCAGCTGAACCTTAGACGGTGGGCATGGTCCGCTCTTTTGTTTCACCCCGCCGACGCTGCCAAAGGTTCGGTGATGACTTCGAGGTCGGCGAAGTCGTTGCGGCGTTTCTTCACCTGCTTCATTACGTAATCGAGCAACGGACGATCGCCTTGCCGGATCTCGTGAAACTCCACGCCCATGGCACGGTTCTCGGCCGTGTATCTCACGTTGCCTTTCAACGCGACGCTGACATCGTAAATATTGAGGGCCAGCCTTAGGCCGGTTCCCGGGACGAGAAGGTCTCTGGCGCTAATCAGGCAGCCGAATTCCGAAAGCTGCTCGACGCGGCCTTCGACGGTGGAGCGTCCGCCGATTTCCATCAGATCGGCTTCTCCTTTAACGTGGAATCGGGGGCTGCGCCGCCGGTTCTGCTCGCCTGTTCTAACAACATTCGTAGCCGGCCTTTTCTTTTGGCCTTCCGGGAGGATCGGCAGATAGTGCTCCTGCGCTAGACGCAACTCTTCTTCCCACGGGATTCGGTTGCCCTCGACACACTCCACTGTGAACTGCCCGCGCAGCGCGGAATTGGGATCTGCGGTCCAGACGACTTGGCAGACAGACTTGTGGCGCCCGCGCTCGACAGTGATCAAATCTCCAACGTTCACATTGCGGAAGCTGAGCAGGCGCGCCCCGCGGGGATGAATGTCATAGGTACAAGCCAGCTCCAGCACGCTGCGCTCGCCATTCTGCATGTGCGTCAGCCGCACTGGCAAAGCCAGGTGGATCAGCTTCTCGACGGGCGCGCCCGTTTGGGGCGGCGTGTCCGTTCGCGGCTGGATCGATTCCTGGTTCACAACTGTTCCTCGCTGATGTGCGATCTGTTGAGAACATAGCAGTACATGTACGAGTGGACAATGTACGGTCGTAATCGAAGTAATGGTTACTACGCGGGGGTTACGTTGCGGCGAGAACGTGACCCGGAAGCGGCGTGGCTGGGTTGAGGGTCAGGAATTATTTGCAGGAGTTTTTGTTTTCCAGCTTGCAGGATGTCTCGTCTCAAGGGAAGATGGTGGGGAACAGTTTTCCTCCATGCCAAGCAGTGCCAAGATTGCGTCCGAATTTTCTCTTTCTCCATCGGCGGCGAAGTTGCGCCTGCTGAAAAAGCTGCGCTGCACGCTGCGCTACGAGAAAAATGCGTGGGCATCCGGGGCGGTGCTGGTGGCGGGGGTGGATGAGGTGGGGCGCGGATCTTTGTTTGGGCCGGTGGTGGCGGCGGCGGTGATACTTGAGCGTGGATACCGGGTTCGGGGGCTGCGCGATTCCAAGCTGCTGTTGCCGGAGCGCCGCGAACTGCTGGCGCCGCGCATTCGGGAACATGCTGTGGCGTGGGCGGTTGCAGCGGTGGATGCGGCGCGCATCGATCAGATCAACATCTATCATGCGTCGCGGCTGGCCATGCGCGAGGCGGTGATGCGGCTGCAGCCCGCGGCCGATCACTTGCTGATCGATGCGATGCGGCTGGATTGCGAACTGCCGCAGAAAGCCATCATTCATGGGGATGCGCTTTCGGCGTCGATTGCGGCGGCGTCGATTCTGGCCAAGGTGGAGCGCGATCGCATGATGTGCGAATGGGACGCGGTGTTCCCGGAGTACGGACTGGCTTCGCACAAGGGCTACAGCACGCCGCAACATCTGGCTGCTTTGCAGGAGTATGGGCCGACGCCACTGCATCGGCAGTCCTTCGCGCCGGTGTGGAGCAATCCGGTGGAGCAGGAAGTGTTCGAGTTCGACTGACATCTTTTCGGAAATGATTGTTTGACCGCAGATTTCGGCGTATACCCCCAGTCTCTTAGAATCATCGTGCAGCGCTGAGGCGCTGCGCTACCAAGATCATTTGCTGTCCCGACTTTACTTGCCCGCTTCGATTGGCTCGCCGGTCAGGGTGGAGTTGAGGTCATTGACCAGCTTTGTGTTGTTGACTAGCGCCTGGCGCAGGATTTCTGCTTGCTGTTTCGCGGTGGGCCAGTCTTGTTTTTCGACGGCTTCGGTTAGGCCGGGCAATTCCAGGTGGGCGTAAGTGAAGCGTGCGCCGTAGAGGATGTGTTTGAACCACGGTCGGCCGGGGATGCCGTCGGGGTTGAGCCAGTTGCGTTCGACTTGCATGGCGCCGTGGTTGATGGTGGCGGCGAGTTTGGGGTTGATGGGACCGGAGGCGAGGGCGCGGGTGGCGGATTCGTTGAGGTGCTTGCCGGCGGCTTCGAAGTCGTCGATGGCGCTTCTTATACCGCTCAGATCGAGGGGAGTCGCGGTGCTCCCGGAGGGCTCGCAGGTGGGGCAGGGATCCCCTTCGGCAAGCTCAGGGCGGGCTTTCGACTGCGCGGCTGCTCCGCTTCGCGGAACAGCCGCTTCGCTCAGGATGACAGTGTTGTTTTTTGCTAGTTCATTTACGAACTGGCGGATGTTCGAGGCGTAGCTGGCGAAGTCGAAGGGGAGGAGATCGGCGTTGGCGAGGCGGAGGGCGAGGACGCCCCACAACTGGCTCATCAGAGTGTGATAGCGGTAGCCGGGATCGCCGAAGTGGTTCATCCAGAAAAAATCGTCGTAGGCCGAGTGGTAGACGCCGTAGGGACCGTCGAACTGCAGGCCGAGGACGGGCATGCCGACGAAATTGAGAAAGACGGTGTGGTCGGAGCCGCTGCCGATGCGGGTATCGGCCAGGTTCAAATCGGTGACGTTCGAGTCAGTCACGTTCGAATCAGTAACGTTCGAATCGGCGGCTTCTTCCAGCAATTTCGATTCATGCCGCTCGCGCGTGGAGGATTTCTTCCACGCTTCATACAACGATTTGCCGGAGGGATCCTGCAACGTGCGGGCGGTTTCGACCAGCATGGGAGCGAGCGAGGCCACGGCCTGGCCGTGAAAGTTTGCGCCGGAAGTGGCTTCATCGACGTTGATGTAGGCAACGGCTTTTTTGCGGAGTTCGTCGGCGAACTGCTCTCCCCACTCGGTGGAACCGGTGAGGCCAACCTCTTCGCCGTCCCAGCTGCAGACTACGATGGTGCGGCGGGGACGCATTCCTGATCTCGCTAACTTTCCCAGCGCGCGAGTGAGTTCCATCATGGAAGCGGTGCCGCTGGAGGGATCGACTCCGCCGAAGACCCAGGCGTCGCGGTGATTGCCGAGCACGATCCATTCGTCGGGCAACTCTGCGCCGCGGATGCGGCCTTCGACCACATAGTAGGGCTGGGTGGAGTTGTCCATTTCGATTTTCACGTGGACGCGGACGCGCTTGCCGCCGAGGCGATATTTGAGGGGCAGTCCGCCCTGCCATGAATCGGGCGCAATGGGGCCGTCCATCGCGGCGAGCAGCGGTTTGGCGTCGTGCCAGGAGAGTGGGAGCGCCATGATTTTTGGAATCGACGTGGCTTGCTCGACGGGAATGCGCTTGGCGCCGGGAATGGAGGCCCAGCCTGGAGTGAGGGGATCGCCGGGCACCATGAAATCGTAAGTGATGGCTCCGCGCTGAATGTGATATTCGGGTCCCCATGGGCCGTTGGGAACGACTTTGCCTTTTTTGTAACCGTCTTCGGCGGGGTCGCTGTAGATGAGAATGGCGGCTGCGCCTTCGCGCTCGGCGGTGAGGGCTTTGAATCCGCGATAGCTGTAAGGGTTGGAGTAGCGGACGAGGACGACTTTGCCTTTGACGTCGATGCCTTGTTTGCGGAGCAGATCGTAGTCTTCGGGATTGCCGCTGTGGGCATAGACGAGCGGGGCTGTGACCTCGCCGGAGGCGGACATGCCGCTCCACGCCGAGCTGATGCTTTTGTTTTTCATGTCCGGGTCGCCGGGGACGGGCATTTCGCGCAGGAGGGCGCGGTAATGGACGGGTGCGGTCATTTCCAGAAAGGTGGACTTGGGATTGCTGCCGTAAACATCGTAGCGGCGGATGATGACGTCTTCGAGGCCTTCGTTGCGCCACTGGTCGGCGATGTAGCGAGCGAGTTCGTTGTTGCGCGGAGAGCCGGCGACGTGAGGCTCCGCGGTGAAGATGTGATGCTGACGGCGCTCTTCGTCGGGGGAGGGAATGGTTTTGAATTTGGATTCGATTTCGGTTTGGTGCGCGGCGGATGAAGGAGTGAAGCCGAGGATGGAAGTTTGGGCGTCGAGGAGGGTGAGGCCAAATGCGAGAGTCAGGAATCCGAACGAGGTGAACCTCAGCATTCTAATATGGACGCGAGAAAATGCCTTAAACACCCTTCGGCTCCGCTTAGGGCAGGCGCCGGGACACAGAGGACGCTGAGGGGCACAGATACATTCATGATGCATTTGCTCTCCTCGTTGGGATTTTATTTTGCCTTGTAAATCTCCGTCAGCAAGTCGGGCTTCGATTCATCGCGCACCAGATGCGGGTAGCGCTCGCCACCGTGGTAATCGAGCTTATAGGTTTTGTAATAGTCGGTGTTCTCGATGAGAAGTTCCAGGGGAGTGGTGCCGCCCTTACCGGCTTTGAGCGCGTCGCGCAGGACTTCAGGTGAGTATTGACGGCCGTTCACCGCGATCAGTTTCATACCGGGGCCAACGCCGGCAAGGGCCGCGGGCATGCCTTCGATGGTATCGGTAATGATTCCGTCTTCACGAAGTTCGAGGCCAATCGAAAACGTGCCATCCACGACACGAAAGTTGTTCTCGGCGCCGCGTTCCATTTCAGATCGGGTTTCGTCGTAGACCAGCTTCCAACCGCTGCCTTCGATTCCCCCGAGCGGCGCGCCGGGGCCGTGATTGGTGAGCCGCTCGGTCCAGAAGCCCCGCCAATCGTAGGGTACGATCTGGTTCAGAGCATTGACGACATCATCGAAGGTGTAAGTCTTTACCATCGGCCCGGTGCTGGGGGCGCCGTGGAAAAGGTGACAAAAATCGTCGATGGATTTCGCGCCCTTGGTTTGCTGCCGAATGATCACATCCACCCACAACCAGTTCAATGTATCTTCGTCGTAGAAATCCGTTCCGCGACGCCATGATTGCCATGCTTGCGGAGCGAAGTAAAGCTCTGGCGCAGCGTCGGCGGTATCCTGCAAGTTGCGCCAGGTGCGCCCTGGCGTGTGGTCGAGAGCGGCGGCAGTCAAGGCTAAATCATCTCGCGATTGCTCGAGTGTCAGCAAGCCGCTGCGGGCGGTGAGCACGGTGCCGAGATAATTCGTCAGGCCTTCGTAGACCCAGAGCAGATCGTCCTGCATGGGCTGCTCGTAGTCCGGAGTGGTGAGGTCGGCGGGACGGCGGTATTTTCCGTTCCACGAGTGAACGTACTCATGGGGGAGCAGGCTGGCTTCCATTTTGCGGGCGGTTTCATCGACCAGGCCGCGCTCGTCAACGCGGCTGTCGTCGGACTCGTGGTGCTCCAGGCCGAAGTGCGCCACGTGATCGCTCAGGCTGAGCAGGAAGTGGTAGTCGCGATAGTGATGCGCGCCGAAAAGTTTGTTCGTTTGTTCTACCAGATTCCTGTAGTGGTCCCAGACTTCTTGCGGGGGCTCGAGGGCGGCGGCGCTGTCGGCGGCGATGTCCATCTCGGTGGGCGGATCATCGGCTAGCTTGACGACTTTGAGGAATTCGCCGGTGATTACGGGGGAGTCGACTAGTGTGGTGAGGGACGAGGGTTTGAATGTGATCTGGGTTTCGCCATTGTCGTCGGCGGTCGATGCGATGGGCAAGGGCGTGCCGTATTTCCAATGGGCGGGAAGTTTGAGGGTGGCGACATAGGTGAGGTCGTCGGACCTCCAGCCTTTGGGGTAGAGCAGAACCTGATTCCAACTGATGACGGCCATTTTGTCGGTGGCGGAGGAACCGGCGGAGAAGCCTCCTTCGAAGGTCGCGGGAGAAAGGAAATCGAGTTCGGCGTTTACTTCGCGCTCTCCGGCGGGAACCTCGACGTGGATGGTGAAGCCATCGAGCAGATCGCGGCGCCATTTCAGAGTTTTGCCGCTGGCGGTAAATTTGAGTCCGGCCAGGTCGATTACGGGGCCATCGGGAGCGTGTTCGCCGGGAATCCATTTCGGATAGTAGAGAGTGAGGTCGCCGGGCGCGGCGGGAATCTTCAGTTTGGCATGGAAGATTTTGCGGGGAGCTGAAGAGGCGTCCACGAAGATAGTAACGGTTGGCGGAGTAGATGACCAACTGGAAAGAGAGAAGAGGAAGAGAACGCAGATCACTCCCAGGAATCTGGAGAGTTTCATTTTTCTAGGGCCCCCATGGTGTCGACGAAACGAATCTCACAGCAGAATTTTAGATTTTAGCAGCCAGAGAGAGTAACGGTACAGGGACGCACCAGCGCTGCTATCATTCGGACGATGTCACGGCGCGGGAAATTTATTACGCTCGAAGGGCTGGACGGAACCGGCAAGAGCACGCAGATGCGCAAGCTGGCAGCAGCTCTGCGGGCGGCAGGGCATAAGGTGGTGGAAACGCGGGAGCCGGGCGGGACGGCGACGGGCGAGAAGATTCGGCGCGTGTTGCTCGACTCGGCGACGGAGGGTCTCTCTCCGATGGCGGAGATGGCTTTGATGTTCGCTTCTAGAGCGCAGCATATTGCGGAAGTAATCCAGCCGGCGCTCGATCACGGGCAGATTGTGCTTTGCGATCGCTTTACCGATTCCACAGAAGCCTACCAGGGCAGCGGGCGCAAGCTGGGCAGTGAGGCTGTGCTCAAGTTACATCGCGTGCTGTGTGGGGATTTGCAGCCCGATCTGACGATCCTGCTGGATAACGATTTGGCGAAGAGCGTGGGACGGGCACGGCGGAGGAACCAGCGCGTCCACGATAGTTCGCACAAAGGCGTAGGCAAACATCGACCTGATGAGAACCGATTTGAGCAGCAGAACCGCACCTTTTTCGCGCATGTGCGGGAAGGCTATATGGCGATCGCTGCAAGAGAACCGCGACGCGTGGTGAAAGTGGACGCCAGCGGCACACCGGAGCAGACGCATCGGCGGATTGCGGAGGCGGTGCAAAGGAAGCTCAGGTTGGGAAGAACTTGGTGACTACGCGCGCCGTCCGGAAGCGCTTCGTTCTTTCCGATACGCGACCGATATAGCTGGTACGCGAACAGAGAGCCCGAGGAAGACCTCATGGATTGGCTCCCGAGCCAGGGCTATAGGTGGAGGGCGATATTGAAAGCGCAACGTTCCCGTAGACTGAATATCCGCCCCCTAGAACAGCCTTTCGTGCACGCTTCATCAATGCCCACCCTTGCAAAAAACGCAAGGGTGGGGCACCCTCAGTATTCGTAGTGATGACCTAATGCCTTTTTCTGATTTTCACGGTAATGCCGAAACTGTTCACCGCTTGCGCGATATGCTGGCGCGGGAACGATTTCCTCATGCGGTGGTTCTTTCGGGCGTGCGGGGAGCGGGGAAGTACACGCTGGCGCTGATGCTGGCGCAGGCGCTGAACTGCCTGACGCCGGCTGAGACGGGCGGGCTGCCGGATTTCTGCGGGCAATGCGCGAACTGCCGGCGTATTTCGCAGGCTGCCGATCTCGATGCGCGGTTTGCCGAAGCGGTGGAGACGCGCGAAGGTCTGCGCGAGGCCGACAAGAAAGACACAAGGCTGTTCGTGCAGACGCATCCCGATGTGCTGATCATCCCTCCCGATCCTCCGCAGATGATGATCAAGGTGGATCAGGTGCGGCGCGTGATCGAGACGATTTATTACCGTCCGGCGGAAGCGCGGGAGCGGGTTTATATCTTCACCGATTCGGCGTTCATGAAAGAGGCGGCGAATTCTCTATTGAAGGTTCTGGAGGAGCCGCCGGAGTTCGCCACGATTTTCCTGCTCTCGGAAAACCCGGGCGAACTGCTACCGACGATCCGGTCGCGATCCATGGTTTTTCCCCTCGGGGCCGTGCCGGTGGAAGAAGTGGAGCGCTATCTGGCCGAACATCGTCCGGAGTGGAAGCCGCAACAGCGCGCTCTGGTTGCAAGACTGAGCGAAGGAGCGCTGGGGCGGGCGCGTAGTTTCGATGTCGAGGCTTACGTGGCTGCCCGCGCCGATGCGCTCACCATTCTTAACTCGGCTTTGCTGGGAGGGGAACACACCGCGCTGTTCAAGATTACCGAGACTTACCGTGCCGGGGCCGAGGGGCGCGACAAGACGGAACAGCTTCTTCGAACGCTCTACTCGCTGCTGCGGGATTTGATGTTCCTGAGTTCGGGCGCTCCTGAGCTGGTTCATAACACCGATATTCAGGGGCAGCTTACGAAGTTGGTTGAGGCCGCCGATTTCGACTGGATCGTCACGGCTTCCGACCGGCTGGCCGAGGTGGAGCGCGGCATGAGGCGCAACCTGCTGCGATCATTGTCGCTGGATGCGTTGGAATTGGCCTTGGAGAAGGCCTGAGAGATCGTTGCCCAGCTAGCCGGGGCTGGGGGTTAGTGCGGCGCTAAGGGTTGTGAGAGAGAGCGGCGGGTTGCTGTCTGCGATCCCTGCCGCTTCTGCGTTCGTGGTCGGCTTCTTCTTTCGTATTTTCGCGCACGGCGGCATCCTGCCTTGGGGTTCTATCTCCACGACGAACGAACCAGAGCCCAGCGCCAAATAATGCCGCCCCATACAGACATGTAATGATAAAAACCAATTGTCGTCACCTCCGGCGCATGCGCTCTAGCCACATTCCAGCTACGATAAAAGCTGCGCTTGTGACTATCGATCCGAGCGCGAATTTCCATGTAAGTTCATGGAATGTGATCCATTCGTCAAACGGGAAAAACACCACGATGAGGACTCCGATATCCCTGAGAACCTCGCCGAGCATCTCCTCGTTAGATTTCCTATCGGCCAAGATCGGGTTCACCTTGTTTGTAGTGCCTAAAGGGCACGCAGGCAAGGTTACTATTATGCGGGTCGAAATCAAGTGTGCAGGAAATTGCGACGGACAGTCAAAAATGTAATTCCTCTCTAATGCAGTGTTTTCAGCTGGTTACCGAGATTACTTCGGTGGTTCTACTCCCTTTGGGGTGATTGCTCAGGCTTTCTAGCGCGCCTATAATCGTTCTACTCTGGTTGAGATTCTCCGTCAGGTTCCGGGTAGCAAGATGCGAGGGTGAGGTCCGTCTTCGCCAAAAATGAGGAATAAAAGCCCGGTAATGCGAAAGCGCCTGCAAATCGCCCTGATGGCCAGCACCGTAGCCGCGACCTCTCTTTCTCTCATGCCCCAGGTTCGTGCTGCGGAGGGCGATGGACCTGCTGAAAAGATCATTGCAACGCAGATCAGTGCAACGGATGAGCACGGACGCACGATCTACGTGAACGAGGCTGCTCCGGCGAGTCAAACGCGGCACTCGCAAGAGGCTGAGGCGCCACGGCGCAAGCTGATGTACTGGAGTTCCAAGGAAAATCGCTGGAAGCCTGTGCCTCCGCCGAATGCGGCGGCCATGCAAGCGGCACGGTCGGCGGCCGCCGAGGTCAGCCAGTATATCGGTCGAGAATCGAAGCAATCGGCGAATGCCAGGATTGCCGCCGCCAACTTTGGCGGCACGCTGACTACGGCAGGAGACATTGACAGCGCCATTGAGCAGGCTGCAGCCCGGCATAATGTGGACCCCAACCTGGTGCGCGCGGTGGTGAAGGTGGAATCGAACTTCAATCCCAATGCGGTGTCGCGCAAAGGGGCGATGGGGCTGATGCAGCTGATGCCTTCGACGGCGCGCCAGCTGAACGTGAAAAATCCGTTTGATCCGGAACAAAATGTGGACGCTGGGGTTCGTCATTTAAAGCAGTTGCTGGAAAGTTATGGCGGCGACATCAAACTGACCCTGGCCGCCTATAACGCGGGAGCGGGAGCGGTGGCGCGCAGTTCCGGCGTGCCGCACTACGCCGAAACCCAAAATTATGTCCGGCGGATCACCAACCTGTACTACGGAGGCTCGGCCTTTGACCCGACAGGCGCTTCGCACGATCCCGTTACAGTTCAACGGGATGCGCGGGGCGTGCTCCACATTAGCAACACTGATTAAGTTTGCGGCATCTGTTTAATTACTTTTTGATCTCTCAGGCACCCAGGGCATTGGTTCCACCAACTGGTTCAACGAGAAGGAACGAAGGCGCGGGCTGGTTATTTTGAAGAGCTCATCGCGGGAGCGTGGTCTGTGGGGAGCGTTGTTGATGCTGGCCTTGTTGGCCACGCAGCCGGCGCACGCCCGCGCACACCATTCGGACGCCTGGGCACGGGAGCACTTTGCCGCCGCCGAGCGCATGCGCGAGGCGCTAAACGGCCGGCCTCCTGCCGATAGGACGCGCCACGATTACCAGGGCGTGGTGAATGCCTACCGCTCGGTTTATCTGGGCGCACCCACTTCCACAAAGGCTGATCCGAGCGTAGTTGCGGTAGCGGAGACGCTGGTGGAAATGGGGCGGCGTTTCGAAGACAACACAATCCTGAATAAGGCTATCGAGCAATATAAGTTTTTACGGCGGGAATATCCTGGGAGCAAATACCGCGCCGACGGCTTGTTTACGGTGGCGGAAATTTATAAGGACGATCTCAACGATTCGGAAGCGGCGCGCGCGACGTTCCAGGAGTTTCTGCGGCACTATCCTCGCAATCGGCTGGCCGATGATGCGCGGCAGGCTATCTTGGAAATAGACCAGGAAGCGCAGGCTGAGAAAGCTGGAGAAGCGCAAACAGCCAGCGAGACAGCGCGATCACCAAAATCTGCGAAGAAGAGTACGGAAGTGGCCGCGGAGAGTCAAAGCTCGCGCGCGGCTTTGACAAAAGACGAGTCGCCGGCGCCGCAGCCCGGCCGTCTGCCGCGAGTGACCGGCATCCGGCACTGGTCCACGCCCGATTACACGCGCGTCGCCATCGATGTGGAAAGCGACGTTAAGTTCTCATCGCAACGGATCGCAACTCCGGCACGTATTTTTTTCGATCTCAGCGGTACGAAGCTGGCCTCTACGCTGGTGGGCAAGAGCTTCGACGTGGATGACGGATTCCTGAAGAAGGTACGTGTGGCGCAGTTTGCGCCGGGACGTACGCGGGTTGTGCTGGAGGTCGACAATCTTTCCGATTACGATGCCTTCCTGCTGCCCAATCCCTACCGCTTGATTATCGATATTCACGGCAAGAATGGGCGAGCCAAGCATAAAGAGGCTGGAGAAAACTCTTTGGCGGAGGAAGCCCAAAGGGTTGCGCCGAAACTCACAGGCGAGGGAGATTCGAGTTCCTCGGAGACAAAGGCTACCGACTTACCGCCGAAGGCCGCTCAGACCGCGGTCGTGAAAAGAGTGGTCGACGCGGACGACGACGATGACGTCGGCATGCCGGCAGCGGAATCCGCGAAGCAAAATGTTCGAGCGGTAAAAAAAGAATCGGTGACATCGCGGAATGTCGTCGCCTCGAAAAGGGTGATCGACAACGATCTCGACAGCCAGTCGGACAGCCTGGATTCCGGCGCTCCTGGTACTGGCCGAGGCAAGGCAGCCGACTCGCGACATCGAGGTACTAGAAGCACGCTCGCCTCGGGCCGGGCGGGAAGCACATCCGACCTGGATATTCGCGAGGCGAAGCCCACGGCGAGCGGCGACCGTTCTCTGATCCGCGCTCTCGGGTTAAAAATCGGCAAGATCGTAATCGATCCTGGCCACGGAGGCCACGATACCGGCACGATCGGACCGAACGGCCTGGAAGAAAAGGATCTGGTGCTCGAAGTGGGCCGGCGTTTGGGCAAGCTGCTCGAGACGCGATTGGGCGCGGAAGTGGTTTATACGCGGAAGGACGACACCTTCATTCCGCTGGAAACGCGCACGGCAATCGCAAACCAGGCGCGGGCCGACCTGTTCGTTTCGATTCATGCCAATTCGAGCCATGACCCCGACGCCCGCGGAGTGGAGACTTACTACTTGAATTTCACGTCTTCGCCGGAAGCGCTGGAGGTGGCTGCGCGCGAGAACGCAGTGTCGGAGAAATCCATTTACGAACTGCAGGATCTGGTGAAGAAGATTGCACTCAAGGAAAAGATCGAGGAGTCGCGGGAGTTTGCCGGGGACGTGCAGGCTTCGCTGCACAGCGGACTTGCGATGAAGAGTCCAGCCATTCGCGACCGTGGCGTGAAGAAGGCTCCGTTTATCGTGTTGATCGGCGCGAACATGCCGTCGATTCTGGCCGAGATTTCTTTTGTCAGCAATCCTACCGACGAGCATCGCCTCGCCACCAGCGAATACCGCGAGCGCATTGCCGAATCGCTCTATCGAGGCATCGCCAAGTATGTGAACGGGCTGAGCGGGGTTAAGGTCGCCAGCAAGATGGATAAGGACGCTGGACAGTAGGGCAAGAACACCGCTGGAAGTATCAGCCATCTCATAAATACGCCGAAAGCAACTCACACGGTCCCCCAGAGGGTATTCTTTTTCCTCGGTTGTGGTGTCGTCGTCGCCGGTCTAAACGCAAGAGGCCTGCAGTCCTGAGGCGGATTGACCCGCTGCTCCGCGAACTGTACACTTCAGATAGTTGAAATGGAGAGTTCATGGCAAGTACACCAGTAACCCGCAGGAACGGCACCATCGTCGTATCTGCCTTGAACGCCCGGTCGAATTTCGGAAAACTTCTGCGCCGTGTGGATGACGAGCGCCGGTCGCTGGTGATCGAAAAGCGCGGTATTCCCAGAGCCATCCTGCTCAGCATCCGCGATTACGTCAAGTTAGCCGCTCCCGAGCCCGAGGTTTTGAGAGTCATCGGAGAGGAGTCTGAGCGGAACGGAACGAGCAAATTGAGTTCGCGTCAAATTGACCGGATCATCAAGGCTGCCCGGTCGCGGAAGCTGAAGCGGTAATGCTTTCCCTTCGGCTGGTAATCGACACGAATGTATTGATTTCCGCTGCCATCAAGCCCACCGGACTGCAGCGCACGGTTTTACTGCTCGCCCTTACCAAACCGGCGCGCCTCTATGTGTCCCGATCCATCCTGGAGGAGTACGTTGAAGTGCTTGGCCGGCCGGAGTTGCGGATTCGCAAGGGGCCTAGGCAGCAATTGCTGCAGATCATTAAGAAGCGCAGCTATTCCGTGACTCCGATTCGGCGTCTTGAAGTCACAAGCGACCCCGACGACAATATCTTCCTGGAATGTGCCGATGCTGCCCGGGCGGACTACCTGGTGACGGGCAATCAAAGACATTTTCCGAAATTCTGGAAGAAAACCAAGATCATAACACCACGGGAGTTCATTGGCCTTATCGCGCCTCATTTAATAGAGTAGCCTCCTGTCTTGCCGGCTCCCTGACTCTATCTAACGCTACCAGTTGGTCCCGGGGAATCGCCTCCTGGAAACTTTTTCCTGCCCGCTGTGGTCTAATTAGGGAAGGAATCTGTGTCACGCGGTGCATCCATGCCTTTTTCCAAGCCGGTACTCGTAGTAGCGATTGTTATTCTTTTCGAGAGCGTCTTGTTAGCTGCTCCCGGCGCAGATTCGCCTTTACCGCCGATCCTCCCCAAACAGTTTGCCGGATGGCAAATTCAAGGCGCGGCCCAGCCGAGCAAAGATGCGGCGGCTGCGGATCCCAGCAACGCGGCGCTGCTGAAGGAATACGGATTCACCGACTTCGAAGCCGCTACCTTCAAGAGCGACGATGGGCGCACGCTGAAGATCCGCGCCGCAAGGTTTACCGATGCCAGTGGCGCCTTCGGCGCATACACGTTCTACCTGCAGCCTGGGATGGCGCGGGAGGAGATTGGAGACCAGGGTGCATCGGCCGATCGACGCGTGCTGTTTTATCGCGGGCACATCGTAGTGGATGCAGTGTTCAACGAGTTGTCGGTAATGTCGGCGGCGAGTCTGCGTGAACTGGCGGGCGCTTTGCCGCGTCCTAGCGGAAATGCCGGCAACCTGCCGCCAATTCTTGCCTTCATGCCGCACCATGGTTATGAGGCGAATACGGAAAAGTATGCGGAAGGGCCGCTGGGTCTGGGGGCAATCACGTCTCCAATTTCCGCGGATCTTGTAGATTTCGGCGCGAATCCCGAAGTTGTTCTCGGGCAGTACTCGGTTGCGGGCGCTGAAGCTACGCTGATGCTGATCGAGTATCCGACGCCTGCGTTGGCGGCTGAACATTTGCGCCGCATCGACTCTGCCAACCATGCCGCTCAACCGCAAGCTGGGGTGGAGGCCGTGCAAAACATCGGCACATTCTTCGATAAGCGTACCGGACCCATCGTGGCCATCGCCGCTGGCCCACTTTCGCAGAGCGCTGCCCAAACGCTTTTGGGTGCTGTGAACTACGATGCCAGCGTCACGTGGAACGAGAACACGTATTTCGATAAGAAGAACAACATTGCCAACTTGCTGGTCAACATTATTCTTCTGTGCATCATCGTCGGTGCGATATCGCTAGCGGCGGGAGTTGCTTTCGGCGGCGCGCGAGTTCTGTTGCGGCGCTATTTTCCTGGTCCACTTTTCGGCCGTGCCGACCAAACTGAATTCATTTCTTTGGACTTGGGGGAGCCGGCGCGAGAGCCCTCTTCTCCCGGTCCTCAGGATCCCTCAGACGCATTAAATAGGCCTTAAGTACCGCAGGATTATCGGGTTACCCCCTTTTTTGCGGCTTTCTGTCTCAAATTGGGACATTTCGCATAAGTATTGACCGATTACGTAAGTCATTGAAAGCAAAGACATTTATTTGATAAAAATTGCTTGACACCCCCCTTTTTCGGCCCATAAGATTTTGTCAGAAAGTTTCGACGGAATCTAAACCCTCTGTTGGAACTATTCTCCCTTGAAAAAGAAGAGGTCGCCCTGTTGCCGGGCGGCCTTTTCGTTTTGTGGTGAGAGGTGCATCCGTAGAAATGCGCTGTGATCAAATTGAAGGCTCGACCGAATCTTCATAACACTCGAACGGAACTCTTGCCCGGAGTTTGCGTATCATCTGTTGAGAAGTATGGAGTAGTCGGCGAATCCTCAGGGAGGAACTTATGTTCTGCGATGGATGCGGCGCTGCGGTACAACCGGGCCAGGGATTTTGCAGCCGATGTGGCAAGCCAGTCGTCGGACCAGTGACTGCACTCCAGCCGCGGCGTGGTCGCGTGCAGGAGCATGTTCATCTGCTGGGTATTCTGTGGTTGGCGATCTCGGCTATGAATACGATCGGCGGCGTGGTCCTCTACATCGTCGCTAACACATTGTTGGCGCATCTCCATGAAATGGGCGCACCGGAGGCTCCCACCGCTTTCTTGCGCCCGCTGTTAAGCGTGGTGGCAATCTTCATCCTAGCCAAGGCGGCTTGCGGATTCATCGCGGGCTGGGGCTTGTTGCAGCGGGAACCTTGGGCTCGAGTGATCGCGCTGGTTCTGGGATTTCTTTCGCTGTTCAATATTCCGTTCGGTACCGCCGTCGGTGTTTATACCTTGTGGGTCTTGTTGCCCGTGCAATCGCAGGAGGAATACGACGCACTGGTGGCGGCTCGCGCCGCATAGCGGCGCAGACGCGTAGGCGAATGTATTGCATTTCCTCTCCAGGTGGCGTCTCCTGCCCGGGTGTTCAATGTTTGCTTCCCATGATTTGATAAACATGATTTGATAAACTAGAAGGGTTTAAGCAGAAGCCGACGTAGCGGGAGCAGAAGCTCGTTTGGGCGACTCAGGGCGTCCCCAAACTACTTCCGGGGGATCGGATCCTGGCCGGAGCTGTCCCGTAACTGTTCAGTTGGGATGTGATGATTTGTCGTCCAGTCCGGCTGAACAGTTACAGGATTGAGCCCATGTCTTCTGAGCTGCCAGTCTCCGATAGCCTCGATGGTGGATTCATCCGCGTCGATGGCTACCAGTTGACTACTGGCTGGTGAAAGGCAACCGCTTCTGATCTACGCACGCCTGCCGAAAGCTCACAATGCTTTGCCAATGACCTATATGGTCGAGGGAATCCAATAATGGGTAGCGATCTTTTCAGCTTCTCGCTCCCCGCATCGACGACCTGGCTTTTGGGATTGAGGAAGTACTTGGCGGGTGGGAAGGCATCCAGAAACAAGTGTCTGTTTCTGCTACAGGTTGTCACAACTGCTGAAGAGCCGGAAGAGACAACACAGTCGAAGCAAACCGCGGTGGCAGTGAAACCACTATGCCCCTACGGTACAGATACGATAGGTAGGGTAGTGTGTCGAGTCTCGACTTACTTATGTCGTGAGTCTCGCCACGGTCATCGGGGCCTTGTATCGTCTTGACCAACCTCATCCTATCGTTGGTAACATTGGCGACTTTGTAAAGGAGGCTGAGGTAAAGGCGATTCACCTCCATGCCTGTAAGCTCGACGCCGCGACTGGCGTTTTCCTTTAGTGCCGGGCCGGCGGCTACACTGATCAGCGCGTTAGGGTGCTTCTCAAGATGATGCTTAATGTTGGTGTCGTCGTCCAACCACACACGCTCCCCTTGCGGACTTGTATAGAAAAGGCTTAGCTTTCGCGTCTCCGAGCATTTCTTGATCAGATCAAACGCCGTCAGCACACTATCGAACTCGTTCTGGCAAAACCGGTAGTAACGCAACGGATCGAGCCTCCTTTCTGGGGTGGCCCAAATAGTATCGAACAGCGCGTGTCCCGTTGGCTGGGTTACTCTAACTGCCTCGCTTACGACCGATGCATGACAAGGAATTTCGGGTAAGCAAGTGGAGCAAACGGTTGCGCCGACACTTGCCCTCTCAAAAGGAAGGGGGAACTGGACGTCATGGCAAATGTATGTGCCCGGAGCTTCAGCGGGCGGTTCAGAGGCAGGCACTATATGTTTAAACCGCTTTATTCGGAGCGTAACGCACGCATCGGGTGCACCCTTGCGGCTTTTAATGCGGGGATTGAAGATGCCATTAAGGATACGAGCACGAGAAACCCCGAAGTGAAGGCGAACACCAGCGAATCTGTAGGACTGACCTTGAATAGATAAGCTCCCAACATGCGAGTGCAGAAATAAGCAGCAACCAGCCCCAGCACGATCCCAACAGCAGCGAACCTTGCCGCCTGGCCAGTTATAAGCAGGAGAATGTCCTTTCGCGAGGCGCCTAGAGCCATGCGAATGCCTATCTCTTGTGTGCGCTCCGCCACCGAATAAGACAAGACCCCGTAAGTTCCGACGGACGCCAACAAGAGCGCCAATCCGCCGAGAATGGCAAAGATGAGCAAGATGAGACGGCGCTTAGCTAAGGTTGCATCACGAACATCTCTCATGGTGACAATGTCAGCAACGGGCAGCGTCCCGTCTATTGCCCGCACCATCGACTTCATCGGGCCGGCGAGGCTCGCGGGCGCGAAAGTCGATCGTGCGACGATGACCAACAACTGCGATGGATTCTGAGCCAGGGGCACATAGAACGACATGTCATCAGGATCATCGAGCGCTCCGCGCTTAACATCCCCTACAACGCCAACGACTCCATATGGGGGACCGACCGCAGAGAAAATAAGTCGTTTGCCGATGGCACTCTCCATCGGCCACATCTTGCGCGCCACGGATTGGCTGACAAGGATAACCGGTTGAGCCTTCTCATTATCGGAACTGTCAAGATCACGCCCCGCAAGCAGTGGGATCTGCATCGTTCGCAAATAGCCGGGGCTGATCCGTCGGGCCTGAGCGAAAATCTTTTCTTCATTATAGGGGTGGCCTTCCTGTACAAATCCCCACCAGTCGCTGATCCCGCTGCCGCCAAGGGGAAGGGTTGTGCACAGAGCCGCCGATTCTGCTCCAGGCAATGAGCTAAGCCGGTTTACGAGTTGGTTGTAAAACAGCTTTTGTACTTCGGGCTTGTCGTAGCGAGAACTCAATGAAAGAGTTGCCGTAATTAAATTCCGCTCGTTGAAGCCAGCATCAATAGAAGCAAGCTGATGAAAGCTGCGAACCAGCAGTCCAGCTCCTACTAAGACTACAAGGGAAAGGGCAAGTTCGCCGACTACGAGCAGGGCGCGAATTCGAGCACTCGCCCGACTGCCCTTGATCCCGCGCCCAAACTCCTTCAGTATTTCGTAAGAAGCAGCTTTGGATAACCGCAAGGCTGGCATCAGTCCAAACAGGAAGATGCTACCCAGTGACAACAAGATTGTGAAAGCGATCACCTGGCCATCCAAGCCGATCTCGTTCAGTCGTGGAATGTCGCCAGGATTCATCACAATCAGGACCTTGATAGCTACCCATGCCAAGAGCAACCCAAGTCCACCTCCAAGGAATGCGAGTGGGAAGCTTTCGGTCAAGGTCTGGCGTAGCAATCCCTGGTGGGTTGCACCTAGCGCCAAGCGAATGGCGATCTCTTGTGATCGGCTTGCCGCTTTGGCGAGCAGCATGTTCGCGACATTAGCGCTTGCGATGAGTAAAACCAGCCCAACAGCAGCGAACAAGATCAGCAACATTAGCCTGATGTCACCGATGATCGTTGCCTTCAAGGGCTCGATATGAGCCCCAATATCTCTATTCGTGTCGGGATAAGCTTGGGCAAGCCTCGAACTCAGCACGCTAAGTTCGCTGTCTGCCTGTACGACAGACACGCCTGGCTTCAACCGGGCAATAACGGGCAAATAACGAGAATCTCGCGGCTCCTCTTCGGGATACCATGCCAACCATATTTGTGCGCGCCCCACCAGCGTCTCGAAGCGGTCAGGAACGATGCCGACGATTCTGGTGTCGTAGTTATCGATGAGCAGCACTCGTCCTACAAGCGACGGATCGGCACCAAACTGCTGCCTCCAATACCTTTCTCCGACAATCGCGACGCGGCTTTTACCGCTAATCCCGCGATCGTCCGGCAAGAATAGCCGACCGATGATCGGATTGACACCCAGCATCTGAAAGAAACCCGCGGATACAGCAGCGGTATTGACTTTCTCCGGTCCGTTTGACCCGATCAGAGAGTCTTGCCCTACGCTGAACACTGCAATCTGGGCAAAGCTCTGAGCGTGTGTCTGCCAGTCATCCACATCCCTCCAAGAACTAACACCGATTTTGCCGGCATGATTGTAGGAGTAGATCCTTACAAGTTCATCGGCATGGTCAAATGGCAGAGGCTGCAAGAGGACTCGGTCGATAATGCTAAAGATGGCTGAGTTGGCTCCAATGCCAAAGCCCAGCGTGATGACCATCAGAAGGGTAAGAAGGCGATTCTTCGCAAGTAGTCGCGCGCCATGGCGCAGGTCTTGCAAAAGAGTACCCATATTATTAATGCTCTCCTCCCGGTATAGTGTGCCCGCGGATACACTACGTCAAGAGACGTTTATCGATTCAGCTCAGGCAGGTTCGGCCTATCAGATGGCTTTTTGCTGATCGACATTAGGCCTGTCACCCGGCTAGTCCAGGGATACACCGCTCACATTGGTGGCCTTCTTTGCGCCGCCGTTCTTCCGGCACCGCAGGACCATAAATCCATTCCAAAATGTGGGGTGACGATTCTGGCATGTTGCCCTGTCAAGAAGCACATCGTAGTGATTAACACTCTGTGCGATGAACTCAGCGGTAGCATTTCGTGGCTCGCTCCAATTGGTATCGTCCACAAATACTAAACAGGAATCGGCAAAGAACGATTCCGCGATTCGAAGTCCTTCCAACTGATTCTCATAGCTGTGCTCGCCATCGTATAGATAAGCTCCGATCATTCCTCTGTGATACTTGAGGAAGTAATCCCGATAGTCCATATCGTAAAACGAATGGGCTGGACCTTTGTATTTGTTGAATCTTCTCAGGAAGGCATTGCGCGGGCCACCAAACTGGGAAAGTTGTCGATCCCCACGCATGCTTTCCGGGGCCGAAAGCAGGGCAAAGGGTTGCGCGATCGCGATCGCGTCTTCGCGTGAATCCAGCCGACGCTGACTTTCAAAAGCTCAGCAGTCTCTTCAGCAGTGAGAATGTCGTTGGTGTCCATGTTCACCTCTTCACTGTCTCGCGAGAACTGTTAAGGGCAGGCCCGCATTAAATCGTTTCTTTGGCCTTTTCTTCTCCGAGTTTTCTTGGGTGTTTCTCAGAGAATTGACCACGTTTTAGGTATTTTTGGCCGCGCTACCTTCCATTTGTCGAGGCCAAGCGCACAGCATCAACGTTGCGGTTCTACCGTGACACCATCAAGCTGAACGTTACGCCTGTCGTCGGCCAACTCCGCCTGCGGGATGTTCAGACGGTCCATATTCAGCGGTTGCTCGATTCGAGAGACCTTTCACACGGCTCTTTGCTACGGATCAAGTCAGCGGCATCAGCGATCTTCTCCTACGCCAAGAGGCTCGGGTTCATCAACGGAGCAAATCCAGTCCAGGGCGCTCTGGCTTCGGGCCGTCGGTCTGACTTCGAGGGGCATGGATGGCGGCGCGGGCTTGCAACGATCTTGTTCGATCTGGGGGTTGATCCAGGAGATTGCATCCAAGATTCTCCGGCATGCTGACAGCGCGGTTACGCGCAGGCACTATATAATGCTGGAATCACGCAAGCAGGGGCGCAAGGCCATGCGGAAACTAGAGTCTCTCGTGTGACCGAGACGGTGAAGACCAGAAAGAAGAAACACTGATGCCTCGTGACATTTTTGTGACACAGGCCGCACCGTTGGAAGCGTCAAAAACCGCATAAACACTGTACAAGCCGACGTAGCTCAGTTGGTAGAGCAGCCGATTCGTAATCGGCAGGTCAGCGGTTCAAGTCCGCTCGTCGGCTCCATCCTAACCTCTTAGAAAAAATCAGTTTACGGATTCGGGCATTGCACCTGATGTCCGATTTAGTGTCCGATTGGTGTCCCCAAAATCGTGAGCAGCTATTTCCGCTTCGAACTTGCTCATGGCCGCAACAACGTCTTGGGTTTGTGGCTTGATGTAATAGCCAAGCGTGACGTTGACGTTTGAGTGGCGAAGTATGGCCTGAATCACTTTATCGGGAACTCCAAGCCGATAGAGGTTGGTTCCCAGGCCACGGCGTGCCGCATGCCACCCTTGCCAGCACGGAAATCGTCCGTCACGCTCATATTTGTGATTCTGCTGCAAGTGAGGTTTGCCATTGTTGAACCCACAATGCTGGCAGCGGTTTAACGCCGGCAACATGTGGCGATTGAGCAGATTGTTTGTCGAGATGCGAGTTCCGAGGCTGGTTGCAAATATTGACCCCGTTCGAGGATTTCCGCATCGTAACCTGTGCAGGTCAAGTCGATCAGCCAACTGGCGAATAACCGGCACCGGCGCATTACTCTTTTTAGTTTTAGTGGGTAACTCACGGCCATTCCAAATGCTGCGGGAAACCCACAGGGCACCATCGTGGTAATCGGACCAATCCAAGCCTTCGACTTCACCCCGTCGCAGACCCGCGAAGGCAGCGACAGCAAAAGCCGTGGAGGCCGGTTCGGGAAAAATCGTTAGCATTGCATTAATCTCCTCTAGGTTGTAAGCATATGTCTCTTCCGCCTCGCGAGCGTGAGGGTTGACACAGGTTCCTTGCACCGGATTCACGCCATCGAAGTAGCCGAGTTGCTTGGCCAACGTGAAGACACCGCTAATTGTCGACTTGATGCGCTTCAGGGAATTTCGTCTGAGATCCTCCTTCCCGATCTGGTTTAGCCATTTCTGGACCGCACGTTGAGCAAGGGCCGCGTGGGCGGGAGCAATGGAGCCGCTGCACGCCTGGGCATCAATCGCACGACACTCCTTGCGAGGATGAGAAAGCTTGGTATTGATCCCAGAGACTACGCCGCGTGATCGGGCCGCCCCGCCCGGCCGAGCCGTGTCAAAACTCATAGATTGACACCTTCAACTTCATTCCTGCCGATTTCAATACCGTCCTGAAATTTAGCCGCCGTCAAGGAGCTAGACGAAAAAACAGTTGCGAAAATCTGGACAGACGACTACCGTGGCATGAAACAGCAGGTTTGCTCGCTGCGCCGAACCCTCGCTTCGTATTTCGACTACCAAATTATCACCGATCTGGAACGCATATCTCCTTGGGGAAGGACACGCCCGAGCCACGACCGATTCAACCGCCGGAAATCAGGTGGCGGTGCGCCAGGTCGGTGGATTGCACCACCGCTACGAACGACGGGCCGCCTGAAACAGCCGATGTCCCGTCCACTTCATGGCAAAATCCGCCGCGACCGATGGAGTCAGGAGTTCGAGCCTCCTTATGCCTGCATGCCTGCCATTTTTTACTCCGCTGGTCACGCAATCACGCGGTAATCCCGCTAGTGTGCAGCGCTTTTGCAGTTTCATCTCGAACATCTCGTCCAAGATACGAGCTAACCAATAGGTAAATCAGCACGTTACGCTTTTCCTGCGTTTGGCAAGCAGGGTGCTTACACAGCTATAGATCCAGAACACCAGTGCATGATCGGTGTCGTTTTTGAACCAAGATTCCCGCTTACTCACTATGTGGCTCGCATTCCTTCATCATGCGCCTCACTGTAGGAGTTGGGCAGGGACTTGCAAATCACTCGGAAGGGTTGACTGGATGTTCAGACTCGCACTTGCTAGCATGTTGCTGCTGTCGATCATGGCGACCGCTCAGACTGCAAGGCGAGTTGGCAGTGCCCCTCCTGATTCCGCGCCGGCCCTGAGTCCTATGTCGAGCTGTATCGGGCAAGGCCCAGCAAGAGCGCTGTTAGCGGACAGCTTTTCCTCGATAGGAAGCCTCAGGCTCGATGTCCGTGCTCAAGACAACCGCCTACTCGTCGAAGTCAACCACGCAGCACCCTCCGCGGCGGCGACTACTCCCCCAGACCTGCCCCAAGCGCCAAGTGCGGTTCCAGGCGGTCCCAACAGCACCGACGATGCGCGTGACCAGAGCGGAACACGTTTAATGCCCCCTACACTAGCTGTGGAGCAAAACACCAATAAGAGGTGGCGCACACTGGACAACAAATTCACCCTGCTTCACACACTCAGCACGGTGGCGCTTGTCGGGGATCTTGAGACGACCGTCCGCGGCCTTGCGGCACAACCCAAGGCGACCGAGCTAAACCCCATATTCGGCGAACACCCGACACGGGCTCGACTCTATGGCATCGCCGTCCCGTTAAATGCCTTCTCTTTCTATCTAAGCTATCATTATAAGAAGACCGCCCCCAGCCGGAGCGTGTGGAAACTTGGTCCGGGAATGTCCATTGCTGTTCACACCGCCGCTGCCATCAACAACCTAATCGTGACGCACCGATGACCCCGGTTTACGGTCGGCACATCCAACGTTGCTCCCGTGATATACCTGCCTGCTCCGTCAGATGATTCAGCGTGGTTGACGTTTCCGCCTGATTCAACGCGAAAAGCCGAAGGAAAACCTGAAGGATCGCCCCGGTGCGGCCGCCAAAGGCTGCTCAAACAGAGGCGATCCAAGTACACCTCCAAAGCTGGAATAGTCTTTGTTTCCGAGAAGATTGAGCACTTGAACGTTGCAATCCAGGTAGGTCTCTTGCCTCGGTCTCATAAACACCTTCGGCAGCGCAAACCTGCGATGGGCAAACAACTCCATGGAGTTATAGTACGCCCCGCGTCCGCTGTTTCGGGGCAATCCAGCTCGATCGGTGTAGAGCCCATTGTCTTCGGGATCTAAGCCGCTGGTTATGTTCAAGGGCTGTGGGCTATGCCAATTATCCACTAGAGTGAATGAAAGTGCTTTTCCGAACCTTGAATTTGCAACCAAGCTAAGGTTGTGCGCTGCGATGCCGCTCGATGGACCCCACTCCCCGCGGATATCATTCTGTACTGCTGGGAACGAAAATGGTCCATCTGTGTCGTCGCGGGAATGTATCCATTCGTAGTGTGCCGTAAAGCTTTGACCTTTTACTTTGTATTGCGCACGAACGTGTATCTGATGCTTCTGCTGAGCGCGGTTTGATTCCAGCCAATCTGTCCAACCTGTTGCTGAACTGAGTCGTTGTGAACCCAAGAGGTGTGTCCCATCCGTCCACGTATATTCCACGCCGGGCACAAAACTCTTGAATGGACGCTCGAGAGAAATCTTGGATATCCAATTGCGCGTAGGGCTCAGGTTAGGCATGATTCTGGAAACGATCTCAGATTGGAGGGTTGCTGTTCCGGCTTCGAGATCAGCCAAGGAAGCGTTCGTTATCAGATACGTCTCGAGATGATTCCCGTCATTCTCCAATACTTTCAGGAAGATGTCATTGGTCCAGTTCTTGACGAACATACCGCTTCCTGCTCTCACGACGAAACCATGCACGTTGGAAACAGCAGAGAGTCGGGGCGAGAAAAGTACGCCCCCGGCAGTTTGGACATCCGCCCGAACCCCTCCCCTCAGTACCAGTCTCTGCCAGCGCAGCAGTTCAGCTTCAAGAAAGGGGGCCGCGGCATAAGACGCATACTCAACCTTGCCTTGTCCTTGCGTGATGACCCCCGTCCCGTTGTCAGCTCCGGTCGTTGCGCTTAGAACGTAGTCCGCCGAATTGTCGAAATAGATGTGGCCGTGCGGATTGGGAATGATGTTTTCTTCATCTCCCCTCCGCGTGACCGTCGCCCCAAAACTCCAGAGATGGTTCTTCCAGTTGAACTGCAAGACATCCTTGAGAGTCCACCTTGACCATTGCGCGTTCTCCTTGTTGATGTCTGCACCGCCTGCGTTAAAAGCTCCCGATACGCTCACTCCCAGGCCGCTAGAATTTGCATTCAGATCCGAGTTAAACCAGTCTGCTGAAATGCCTCCATGGGATTCGAAATGTTCGCCGGTCTTTGTGAATGTTGTCCGAAACTCCTGACCCAACGAGTCCTGGTTCACTCCAGCTTCCGGTAAGGATATTCCTCCTACGCCCATGTTCGCGCGGCTGGCAGTCGCGACATAGAGCGAACCATTCACGCGCAGGGTCTCTTGACTGGAGTAATCAACTCCGAGACCGTAGGATGCATTCGTGTTTGCAATCGAGGCGGCGTCAACTGAGGAAATCGAAGTACCCGGCACGGAAGGAAAGACGGCTTCGATCGGTTGCTCCCCTTGCGCGTCTGTGTAATGGGCATTGGCCGTGAAGGCGACTGGCAGGTAGGGCACGGGGCCTGTGATTCCGAAAGTGGCCGTGTTCGAAGTTGTACTAAGACTTGGATTCAAGCCGTCGGGTGCCTTGGTTCCCAGAGATAGCCCGAGACTGGTGACTCTAAACGTGCGTTCAGCTTGTTTTGTGGTGATGTCGATATGGTTATTGCCACCGTCGGCGTACTCAGCTGAAAACGGATCTGCGTTGATGGTTATCGCGGCGATTCTGTCGGCTGGGGGCGGATGGTCGGCGGGCAAGCCATCCACATAGAGAGAATCAGATCCGGAATAGATTCCAGCTAACTGCTTCGCATACGCAATCAGGTCTTCACTATTGTTTGAGATCTCTCGGAGTTCGTTGTCGGAGAGCGACACCGACTCCAGGGGAGCTGGGGAAAGTCTGTCGGCACTTACGGCTACTGTCTGCTTTTGTTCAGCGAGCCGGAGTTGTAATGTTAGAGTTCGTTTCTGGCCAATTGGGAGTTCGAGGGCTTCGAAGCCGTGGTACACAGTGCGAATCCTGCAACCTTCAGGAAAGGCCTGCTGGGTAAAGGTGAAATATCCATCGCCGTCCGTTTTGCGAGTGTCGATGTGGTTTCCGCAAACTAGAGAAACCTTAGCGCCCACGACAACGAGCTGTTGGGGATCAACGACCGTGCCTGACAATGTTTCCGCTTGCACATAAAATCCGCCAGCTAGCACGCACGCAACCATCCCCAGCAGCCCGAGTCTAAAGCGTATCCACGAGTTTGAGACGCCGGCCGGCATAATGGCTTCACTATCCCGGCAGGCATCGGCTTGCTTAACGACGAAGCGTTTTGCAGTCCGCCGTGAATCGTCCCCTCCGCTGTTGTCGACACTTCCAATCCGGAGGCAATTAGTCGGGCTGCCCATTCGCGCAAAATGGAGCATTTCCAACGGGGCTTCCAGGTCCGGCCCAAGCGCACATACCGTAGGTGCCGCCGCCACACTGGGCATCATTACAACTGTTGCCGTCGTCCGTACAAGTGCAAGGACCGCATGCGTTTACAGGAGACAATCCGCTACAAGTGCCGGTTTCGTCACCGCTGCCGGAGCTTGAGTTGTTCATCTCATGGACAGCGAACGCACCGCCTAATACAGCTCCACCTATCAGGGCCCAGGCGGCAGCGTGGCTGCTGTGGGCCTGTTGCGCCGGTTCATTTGGCCACTTCACCTCTTGGCAATTCGGATTCGCGCTGACATCCACTGCGCAGACTTTAAACTGCTTGTACCCACCAAGAGGAGGAGGCGCTGGTGTGCCATAAAGCAGTCCATTCATGCCAATGTGCATGCCGAGGGGAGGAAATTCCCCAGTAGCCCATTGGAAATGGTAGGGCGGGTTACCTCCCGAGACCTGGCTTGTGGAACTCGACTGTTCCCCGCACGGTTTTAGATTCGTGTCCATTTTCAGTCCATCTGCGTCCGTAAATCCCTCAGGTAATCGAACCAGCTGACCGTTACAAAGGTTGAAAGCAGACGCCACTCCAGCTTTCGGAGTTGGAATGGTCGGTGCCTTGAACTTCACCTTCACGGGATCGCCGGGCTTGTCGTCTCCAGGGATCGCCGGGGAAGAAGCGGTTACAGCAGAGACTGATTGCGCTGTTGAGGTTGAAACGATCGCGAAGGCGCAAACCACGATGGGCACGATGGTTAATATCGAATTGACCTTTTTTCGGAGGCGTTGGTCAAGCCTCGTTATTTTCATAAATTTCTCCTTGTGGGTGTTCGGTGATTCGGTGAGTCTCGTCTATTACTGATATGGATTGATAGATAACCGAAGTTTGATCTTGTGTGATTGCAATCACTGCAAGTGCCGCGCCCCTGCGAAAATGGAGGATGTGAAGAAGATTAAATAGCCCAAACCGGGCAAGATGACACGATTGACGATGCTGCCGAATCGTATCAAATACTATGCGGGGCTGTTCCAATCGTGCCAAACCGCGTTCGCGTTGGTGCCTGCGTGTGACGAATACGGCGTACCAAGCAGACTTTCTGGGCGGTTGGTCGCCTATCCGGAAGTTATCCAGAAACGGGCGTCTGGGAAGTCACGAACCTCGTTCCTCCGCGCGGAGAAAAGCTATTAGCGTCACTTCCTTGCTAATCCCAGTCCCAGACGATGTGGCTTAGAAGTCAGGAACTCGGGGGAATTCGCGATTGCGCGATCTTGGCGATAACGTCCGTGGGTGTTGAAAAAGAGCGTCAACAGAAACGTTGTTTCGCCTGGGAGTGTGTGGGCCGGGTCCTTCTGTTCTCTGTTCGGAGCGGGCGTGTTGCCCCATCATGATCAGCAGGCCTCCAAAGAT
The DNA here is from genome assembly GCA_963818865.1 of uncultured Acidobacteriaceae bacterium. GTDB lineage: Bacteria > Acidobacteriota > Terriglobia > Terriglobales > Acidobacteriaceae > Sulfotelmatobacter. The sequence continues at coordinate 456,425 of CAWFTQ010000003.1, read as the reverse complement.
AGAAATCCAGCAAAGCATGGGACGGATTCCTCCTTCTAACATGCTTCCGCTAAATCTCACCTGCTAAATCACCGTGACTTTTTCAACACCCACGTCCTTTATCATTCATGATGCAGACGGCCCTCAGTAGCGCCTGGCGAATGCCTGTACCTGAAATCCGGCACACAACCGGCACACAGCCAACTGAAACGATCAGATTTAATGTACGGGCGAGACAGTGTCCGACTTATGGGCCGTCAGTCGGCGATGGGCTGGGAGAATCACGAGACTCACGAATTCCAGATATGAATGCCGCCGGCTGTATTTAGCGATGGACTTTGCAACACGTTTAGGTGTGGTTATGCATAAATCGGCGACGATGCTCCGCGACACTGCTTTCGGGTAGTAGAAATTCACGATGTCTCGAACAAAATCCGCGCAACTGCGCGATAGGGCTCTGTACCCAGTAAGATTCGGACGGGAATTTAGCCAACCAATCAACGCGTCATCCTGTTTGGATTGTGATTTGGGACGGCTACTGGCCGGATGGAGACCTATAAGCGGCGCTTGCCGGCATTATTCCTCGGAAACTTCCAATCGGCTCTCAAGTCAGTCAAGAAGCGCCCTGCTACCCGATGGTTTCTTAGAATGTGTTCGGATTTCGTAACAGCGACTAGTCTGACTAGCATCACTCTGACGGCAGTCCCAGCTTGAGGCTTGTAAGATGCCATCTTGGCGTCGCTCAATACAGAGTGGGTGACCATAGACCCGCTTTGTTACGAAATCCGAAACTTCCAAATGTTTGAGTTGACAAATATGGCAAAGTGACTAAGCTGGCTCCGCTTTCACAAAGACGGGCGCGATGGCTTCCTTCCCCATCTGGCATCTTTGGACGTCTGTGCTGATAGTTCGCTCCTCTAGGAAAAGAGGTCGAGGTGTGCTTTTCAGGCTGCTTCTGAACGGTTTTGTACTTCTTTCTTTGTTAGCTAGTGCCGCTGCGCAAACTGCGCCCGCAATCGGTAGTCCTGCGCCGAAGACTGTTACAACAAGGCTTTACAGTGCAAGGGGCATCGGCCCATGCCTCTCCACCACCGTCGTCTCTCGGCAAAGAGAGCTAAGCGCATGAATGACCTGAGCGGAAAACAGAGACTTCATTTGCGCCTTCATCCGCAGGGTGAAGACCAGTGGGCGATCATCGACGAATTAGCGGGAAAGGCGGAAGCGGAAAAGGATGAAGCAAAAGCAGAAGCAGAACTCCGGCGTCTTCTTCGGCCGCACGCTGAAATGCGTTTCGCTGACAACGACAAAGGCAAACGGGATAAAGAGAGCCGGCGCAGGCTCGACGTAGCGCTCGGCGCTCTAACAATGTTAGAGATCGCCTACCAGCTCGGAATTGTCACCCTCGAGACTGAGCCGGTTCCTCAGGCTGAGAGTCTGAAGAAGCTCTTCCAGTCAGAAGCATTCCTGCGTTACGCAAACGCTTACCTGTATTTCGGTATTCGTTTCCTGGCCTGGCGCATGGCGCCTCCGGATTGGGCTGATCCCCAAAACTTTAAAGGTGAGAGAACCCGCAACTCAAACCAGCGGCCATTTCCTCTCGTAAAGCCACCTCAGCCTGTCATAGAGCCATCTGAGCCAGCAAATCCAGAAATAGCTGAATATAAGTTAGGGAAACTGATTGATCTGTCGCGCTGTTGCGATCCCGCCATACATCGGAAAGATTTAACAGCCGGACCACAAGTCCTTGCCCTCGATTTTCTCGACGGATTCACCAACGATTCTCCCGAGGACACGGATGTGCCTAGCGAATCGGAGCGCTTCGAATTGTGGCTCCGTGGTCTCTATCCGGAATTGACGAGCGCTGAACAGAAGCGCTCGCCTGAGGAACAGAGACGCGTTCTTGCCGACCAGGAGCGCTTCCCGAAAATACGTGAAGGCCTTAAGGAGTGGGCCATAGAGCGCGGGAATTTTTATTTGTCTCTGCAAGGAGAGAAAAAATCGCGACCCGCCGGAGGCTGGGCTGTAACCAACCCACTGGCTGCCCGCTTCGCCCTGGCCGATATTTACTGGATCTCGCGGCTGCTGAAGGCGGAAGTCTCGGCCAACGCTTCCGTGACTTACACGGGCTCCAATTGGCTGCATCTCCTTCGCTTTCGAGCGCTCCTGGACGGAGATGAAAAAGAAACCAAAGCAGAACCTGGACAAGAAAAACCTGGTCCAGTGCGCGAGTTAGAAAAGGCCGAAGAGGTTCTTCGTTCGGTATTCGATTTCGTATGTGACTTGGTCCAGAACGCCGTCGAGATCACGGAAGAACTAGAGAAGCGATTCTACGAACCGGAGCTTTTTCCTGCCCGTCCAGACTCAACTGCAAAATGGCCTGCGAAATGGCGCAAAGTATTCGATGAAGAACTGAACGAGATCCAGAAGCAGCGTGATCGACGTTTCCAGGAGGAGCCATCCACAGAAGAGTCATCCACAGAAGTTACATCGCCGCCAGCGGCTGGGGCGGGCGGAGGGACGAATCCCCCGGGCACGACCGACGACGATTGGATGGAAAGAATTCGAAAAGAGAAGAAGATGCACAATTTGATCGGGCTCTCCTTCTCCGGTGGAGGTATCCGTAGCGCGACCTTCAATCTCGGCGTTTTGCAAGGGCTGCAGGAATTCGACTTGTTGCGTAAGATCGATTTCCTCTCGACCGTCTCGGGTGGCGGATTTATTGGATCGTGGCTGGTGGCCAACGTACGCCGCACCAGTCACTGGCTCGGACGACTGATGAATTGGGACGATTCCATCGCCCACCTGCGCAGCTATTCCAACTATCTGGCACCGCGCCTCGGGATCATGAGCGCCGATACCTGGAGCATGTGGGCGAGCTGGGCTCGTAACGCTTTCCTGATTCAACTCACCGGCCTCGCCTGGCTTTGGTTTTTGTTGCTTTTTGCCCGCCTCGGGCAGCGCGCTTTCCTCTTCCTCAGCTACGGCAAAACGCTTGCAATCGTGCTGGCCACAGTCTCGATGATTCTTATCCTGGTGACCTTGCTTTATAACTTGTCGGGGGGGCGCGCGATCAGCGGTAATCCTGTCGTGCAGAAAGAAGGCGAACCGCGGGTTACGCGCAGCACTGGAAAGCCGTGGTCGGCGAAAGCCGTCTGGTGGTGCGCCATCATCCCAGCCTGGTGTTTCTCCTTTTCGCTGGCAAGCTTGTTATGGGCCGATGCTAGGCCAAGTGTCAAGGAGGCCTTCGAAGAACTACAGATTTCTTCCACAGTCTCGCGCACGATGGTCTTTGCGTCAATAGTTACTTGGGTTGCACTTTTCTTCATCGCGTTTTTTACCCTTTCCAACGTGCGCAGCCAGACTGCCCTGCATCGGCGGGGTTGGCAAATCTGGCACGCGGTCTGGATCAGCGCTTTTTCTGTGGCTGTTCTCGGGCTCGAGTTATGGGGCATTCTGTCGCTCTTCACCTGCTGGTCTGTAGACCGCGAGCAATTCGGGTGGTATGCCTTTGTGCTCGGTCCGCCTCTTGTTCTGGCGGCTCACACCATCAGCGTCGTTCTGTTTATAGGTTTTTGTGGGCGCCACTCCCAGGAATCGCTACGCGAGTGGTGGACTCGATTGGGAGCCTGGCTCGCTATATTTGGCGTCGGGTATCTCGCGATAACTACGGCGGCGGTGTACGGCCCGCCGTGGACGCTTTACCTGTTAAGCCTCGGCGTCCTCAAATGGAGCTCAATCATCAGCTGGATTGGCACGGTCATCGCCGGACTTCTTGCCGGCAAGAGCAGCAAGACCAGCGGCAATGGCCTGCGCAGTAAGTCGCCCTGGCTCGAAAGACTGGCGAAGGTCGGTGGGTTCGTCTTTATTCTGGGCGCTGTGCTTGCCGCCTCGACCGCGCTTTACGTGGTCCTGGCGCTGATCGCAGCCCCTGACAGGAATTGGAGAGGCTATTGGGAAACCGTGCCTTACATATGCACTCTAATGATATGGCTCGGCTTGGGGACAACTTTGATTTGCGGATATTTATTCTCGCGGTTCTTTGAGATCAATATTTTCGGCTTGAATCAGTTTTACAGATTTCGACTGGTGCGCTGTTACCTGGGAGCGACACGCTGGGTCCCGGGATTCCGGAAACCGCAGCCCTTTACGAATTTCGACGGCGCCGACGACATGGGCCTCAGTGAGGTGTTCGCCAACGAATATCGAGGACCGTTTCCGATTTTCAATTGCGCACTGAATCTGAGCGGCAGCTCCGATCTTGCTTTGCACACCCGGCACAGCGCATCGTTCTCGCTGACGCCGCTGTATTGCGGCGCGGATCGCCGCCGAGTGGGCTACGCTTCCACCAAGAACTTCGCCAAGGGGGTCAAGCTCGGCCAAGCCGTGGCTATATCGGGAGCCGCAGCCAGCCCGAATATGGGTTTCAACACCTCTCCGCTGGTGGCCTTCCTGCTGACCATGTTCAACGTGAGGCTGGGTTGGTGGTTCCCCAACCCGGGACAACGTTTGTGGGACCGGCCCGGATTGAACTTCAGTCTGTACTATCTGTTGCGCGAGTTGTTCGGAGTTGCGGACGAAACCAATTACTTCGTCAACGTTTCCGATGGAGGGCATTTCGAAAACCTCGGCATTTATGAGCTTGTGCGCAGGCGGTGCAAGGTCATCATCGCCTGCGATGCGGAATGCGATGAATTCCTGCAGTTCGGCAGCCTGGGCAATGTGGTGCGGCTTTGCGCGACTGACTTCGGAGCCAAGATCGATATCGATGTCCACTCCATTCGCCAGCAGAAGGACGGTTTCAGTCCTACCCATTGCAGCGTCGGAACAATCACCTACAGTAATGGCAGCTTAGGATATCTGATCTATCTGAAAGCCTCGATGAGCGGTGACGAGGATGTGGCCGTGACGCAGTATCGTTCGGTTCATCCTTCGTTCCCACACGAGACCACCGCCGACCAATTCTTCTCCGAGGATCAGTTTGAGAGCTATCGCATGCTTGGACAGCATATCGTGCGCGTATCGCTGCGCGGCACCCAACCGGGCGATGACCCGGTCGCGATTGCCGAGACGTTAGCCGACGTACTCGCTCCCGCGGGCTGCAGCAGCGAAGCGTTCTTGAAGCACACCAAGACGCTCGACCGAATCTGGGAACGTTTCCGGCAAACGCCGGAATTGCATCCGTTCTTCGATGAATTGATGCGGCAAACCATCGCCCCGCCCACCAGCACGCAGCCGAATCAAACAGCCGACCTACATACAGAGAAAGAGGAAATGATCATTGGGTTAGAGCTCATTCAACTGATGGAAAATGTTTTTCTCGATCTCCGCCTGGATGATTTTTGGTCTCATCCGGACAACCGCGGTTGGGCAATTCTCTTTATGCGGTGGGCGCGTAGCCCTCGGTTCCGCTTTATCTGGCAGAAAACGCGCCGCACCTTTGGTATCCGTTTCGAATACTTCTGTGAGGCACGTCTTGGTCTGCCTCGAGACACGCCTATCGTGCGCGTCTGACAAGCGCATGGGCTCAGTCAGTTCATTGAAATGCCGTTAGACCGCTTGGGTGCTTTCGTTTGTGAACTCGGGACAGGCTCAAAATGCACCAACTTTGCTCCGTCCTTCAGCCGAAAAAAGATCCATAGGCTGGGACAAGGTCTCCGCTCTTGAATGTGTTGAAGAATGCCATAAGATCCTCTGATCGAAGATGGCCGATCTCGAACAATCTTCAAACGCCGGCCGGTGAGTCGCAATACGGTTTCGCCGGAAAGTGAATTACGGCTTCGCTCTAGGTGCCTGATGCGCTGCACTGTAGGAGGCGCGGGCGGTGCCTTAGCCTCAATCTATCTAGTGGAACTGGTAGCCGGGTTTGAGCTCGCAGCGATAGTTCTTGGATTGGTCGCGGTCGAGCACCATGTGGCAATCCGCCCAGCGTAGGAAGAGATCGGGGCCAAGGGGAAACACGATAGACTCACCCTGGATCTCGGCTTCGATGCTGGGGCCTTCGGCGGAAGCGGGCAGGCTGAAGTTCAATGCACGTCCGAAAATTACTGGGTAGGTTTCGCGCACCATGTCGCTGGTCATGGGACGAACCACTTCAGCTTCCACCAGGAAAGTAACGGTGTCGGACCAGTTGAGCACCGAAATATTGAAGCGGCGCCGATCCTGGGCCGAGTTTTCCTGTTCGATTTTCGTGAAAGGGCACGGCCCCGCGATGCAGGAAACTCTGGCGTTGCGGAACTCGTTTCCTTCCCCGGCATCCAGCGACAAACTGCCGATCGCGGCTTTCCACTTGCCGCCGGGCGCGCACGGAGGATGATTGTTACAGGGCGTATTTCCGGCGTTGATTATTTGAAACGTCCTGACGGCGGTGCCGACGTTGGCCTCGGTCGTAGCTTTCACGGAATATCTTATGCGGGTGTTCGCGACCGAGGAACCGGCGCGGGTTTCGGCGGTCGTGTCCTGATGAAGGGGAACCATCCTGGCAATATAGATTTTGTCTCCTATGAAATCGTTCACATCGAGGGGCCGATAATCTTCATGCCGGAAACTGAGAACTACTTCCTGACGGCGCCGAAGACCTTTCGGCAGCGTCAAGGTGAAAAAGCCCGAAGAGTCGGACTTGGAGGTTGCGCTTCCTAAGGCATTGACGGCGGTGATTTGGACATCCGCCAGCGGCAGTTGGCGGTTGGGGTCGGCATCCTGACGTAGGACGGCGCCTTTCAAGGTCACCGGTCGACGGCGACTTAGCAGGGCAACGGCTGAAGCAGCCGCCAGAATGGCAACAATCACAACTGCCCAAATTGCGATGGTCTTGCGTTTATTCATTGCGATCCCTTATGTTTTAACATTCTAGGACGCAGTTTTCGCACGGCAAGTTTTCTGGCTATCATGGTTATTCACTGTTCCAAGTCGATATGGATGCATCTAAATCTAACTGATGCGCACGAAAGAAAATAAATTTCCTAAGAAACGCCTTTCGCGAAGGGAACTCCTTTTTCAAATCGGTGGTCTTGGTCTGCTGGGAATTCTCGATAGCGGCCAGGTGTTTTCATCGATCACCGAAACGCAGCCAGCGCAGGTTTCCCAGCCTGCGCTTGCTGCGACCGTTCTTTCGCCCGAGGACGATGATTTTCTGCAGGAGATGGAAAAGCGAAGCTTTCAATACTTCTGGGAGCAGGCGAGTCCGCAAACCGGGCTGATCAGGGATCGATGCAACGTATCGAAAGATGACAACTCGATTGTGGCCAGTATTGCGGCTACAGGATTTGGCCTGACCGCTCTTTGTATCGGGGAACAACGGGAATTCATTGCATCGTCGGATGCGCGAGACCGGGTGTTGGAGACTCTGCGCTTTCTCTGGAAAAAGATGCCGACCCATCGGGGATTTTTCTACCACTTCGCTGACATCAACAGCGGCGAGCGAGTTTGGGATTCCGAAGTCTCTTCCGTCGACACGGCCATCCTGCTGTGTGGTGTTCTCACCTGCCGAAGACATTTTGAGGAGCATTCTGAGATCAGTCTGCTGGCTTACCAGATATTTAACCGGGTCGATTGGAGCTGGCTGTCCGAGGATACTTCATTGTTGCCGCACGGGTGGACGCCTGAATTCGGGTTTCTGCCCTATCGCTGGGACTATTACAGCGAGATGATGATGATCTATCTGCTGGGCTTGGGATCGCTTCCGCATCCCTTGCCAGCGGAGGCGTGGAATGCGTGGAAGCGCCTCAGGTTTGAATATGACGGCATTCGTTATATCGGTTCGTTCGCGCCGTTGTTTGTACATCAGTATTCGCAGGCCTGGTTTGATTTTCGCGGAAAGCGCGACCAGTACGCCGATTACTTTGAGAACTCGACATTGGCTACGGACGCCCATCGGCATTTCTGCCTGGAACTGGGCAAACAGTTTCCCGATTACAGCGACGATCTGTGGGGAATTTCCGCCTCCGATTCGCAGAAGGGCTACGTGATCTGGGGAGGTCCGCCGATGATGGGGCCGATTGATGGAACAATTGTACCCAGCGCGTCGGCCGGTTCTTTGCCTTTTATGACCCAGCCCGTGATGCGCGTGCTGAGGAATATTAAAGATCGTTACCCTCGCGCGTGGAGCCGTTACGGATTTGTGAACGCGTTCAACCCGCTCAAGAATTGGTACGACAGTGACACGATCGGCATTGATGCAGGCATTTCCATGCTGATGGCCGAGAATGTCCGGACGGGTTTCGTCTGGAAAACGTTCATGAAGAACCAGGAGGCGACGCGCGGCATGGATCGGGCCGGCTTCAAGAAGTATCAGCCTTAACCAGGGAACGAATTTGCAGCGATGGTTACTTGAGTTCGATTACCGCTAGCCCATGGCTGGGCAGAGTTATGGTTAGCTCGCCATGCTGGAGACGCGCGGCTTCGGGCGCTCGGAGATTCGCTGCACCGCGAAGTTCCTGAATTTGTTTCTGCGTAGGGTAACGCGGACTTCCCATCTTCTCGTAAGCCGGGTGAACGTCCCCGTGCTCGCCGTCCACCCTCGAAACCGAGGCATGCTTTTGGTTGGTATTCTTAAAGCGCAAGGTAATCTTTCGCGCAGAGCCGGATTGCTCGGGCGGAGCGTAGTTCCACACCGCGAGCACTAACGTTCCATCCTTTCGACGAGTAAGCAGAGCGGACTCGGAATCGAGCTGGATGCGTTCGTCCCCGAGTTGGTGGAGTAGTTTAAAGGCATTGAAAGCGGGCTTGGGAATGCCATCCTCGGCGATGAGACCATAGCCGCCATAGAACGGAGTTTTGACCACGCCTTGTTCCTCGAAGACATCGGAGAAGGTCCAATAAGACATGATGTCGACCAAACCATCGCACTGGAGGATTGTATCTGCCATCCATGCGCCCATATAAGTCGCATCGGTGACGTCGGGCTCGTTCTTGTAACTGGCGTTGAATTCGCTCCAGATCAACGGAAGGCTGGGCATGCTAGACGATTTGATCTGGTTATGCACTTTATCTACTGCACGACAGACCATGCGATCCCGAGGAATGTCTTCCTGTGTCCCGAAGATGTCTTTCGCCGTATCGTTGGCATAGACATGGGTGGAGACATAGTCGAGCGGGATTTGTTTTTCCACACAGTGCTTAATGAATGCGTCGACCCACGCGGCTTGTGCAGTCGCAGGTCCACCGACGCGGAGTCGCGGATTCACCTTCTTAATTGTGGAGGCCGTGTGGTCGTAAAGGTCCCAGTAAGTTTCCTGTTTAGGTTGTCCCGCCCAGAAATCGAGATTGGGCTCGTTCCAAACTTCGAAATACCATTGCGAAACTTCATCGATTCCGTAGCGTTCGACAAGGTGCTGAGCGAAGGCTTTCACTAGATCGTCCCAGCGGTTCCAATCCTTTGGAGGAGCAACATTTGGGTGGTACCAGAAAGCCTGAAGGGTGTGGCTGGCCGCCAGTTGGTTGGGTATAAAACTGATTTCAACGAAGGGACGCACTCCATTAGCCAGCAAGCCATCATAGATTTGGTCAATGTAAGAAAAGTTATAAACCGGATGCCCCTGGCTATCTTCACTGTAAATACCAACTTCGTCGTTGAAGATGCCGTGAAAGCGAACATAGGTAAGATCTGTGATCTGCTTAACCGCGCGTAAGTCACCGCGATAATCCTCGCGCAGGCTTAGTATGGCCCGTCCAGATCCAAACATTGTTTCCCAAAAATGGGGGAAGGGATGCGTAGGAGCTTTTGCGTCGATGACTAATACTTCCGGTTGTGAATCTTTGACTTGAGCATTAATCGGTGAAATGCCCGAAGAGAACGCCAAGATAACTGCGAGAGTAAGAATGTGACGGTGCCGCATAGTTGCTCGCGTGAAAATAGTACTCGGGCCAATCCTTTTGCTCTTGCCTGCGACTGGTTCACGCTACTTTGGTGCGTGGCTTCGACGAACCGATGCGGCCAGCCGGCTTCTCCTGCAACAACAGTTCGGTGGCCTGCACGCGCGGATGGCTATGGAACCAGCGCTGTACAACTTCATCGTGAAGGAAATTTGCCATTGAGAGAAGGCTCATGCCCTGGTGGTGAGCCATCCAGCAACGCACGGTTTCAAAGCCACGAGATGAGCGGCGACGCGATGGACTAAAGTCCAACGATTCGTAATAACCGTATGAGCTCAAACATCGTTTGCGTTGCAGGTTGCGCAAATTCCGCATCGCCGCAGCGGGCTCAATATCCAAGGCCAAGAAGGTTGAATATGGCGAGATCACAGGTCCATCCTGCTCGGGTTTGTGAATCGCCAACTGAGGAACGCCAAAAGCGAAGTAGTGATAGTTTCCGGAGGAATCTAATTGGCTGGAAGCTGACTCAGAAATGCCCCAAGGTACTTTCTTACCGGACGCATAGGCTCGTTGAGATCGTACGGCGGCCTCCGCCGCTCGCTGCAACAATGTATTTGGATACAAGCGCATCCATAGCGTCGGCATCAGAAATTCGAACATAGTGCCGGTCCATGACAGAAGACCGGGCGCTCCCTCGTCTACCATCAGGGGACGGCCGAGATTAAACCAGCTCTCCTGCGGAATATCGTCTTTTGCGATGGCAACAAAATAGGCGATGCGTGCTTCGCTCGCCAGAAGGTCGTAACAGGCGGGATGGTTATGGCCCTTCTCTACCTCAAAGGCCACCGACAGTAGATTTCGGCCCGGGTTCATGAGAAAAGAAAAATCCATTGCATCCGCCAGCGTGCCTGACTGCTGGGCGATTCTATTAAGATCTTCAATAAGACGCATGGTGCGGGAGCGCGCCTCAGGCAGTAAGTCAAGCAACTCACCGTAAAGCTTACCTGAGTCTCCGGGGGCGCAGGAATCGAGCGCCGCTCGTAATTGTGTTGCAAGACGATCTATAAAGCCAGGCATCTGCTCGAGCACGGGAGCGTTGCCGGGACGACCTTGCAAATAGATTGCGGGATCATTCTTTAGAGCGCCGTACTCCGGCAGTAACCATGGAGCATAAAGCTGCGCTGCCCGGCAAACCTGTCGGATACGTTCTTTCACGTGCTCCTGCAACCAAGAAACGTCTGCGCTTTTCGAATTGGCGGGCGATTGCTGCAGATCCTTCAGGACTGAGTCGGGAACGTCCAAAAGATACTGCAGGTTGTCTGGTTGCTTCAGCGCCTCCTCCATTCCGGAGAGTTTTCGCCGCGGCAAAGCGCCCTGGCCCGTCAAGACGTATAAATGATCCAGAAGGCCATCGCCTAACTCGCGCGGTAAGAGAGGTTGCTTAAGAAGGTCCAGGGATCCTTGCTGAAGCGTCCAAAGTGAAGCTACTAAGTTGCCGCTGTCGACACTGGAAACGACCGCTGGCGCTAGCACGGTCAACGACTTTGTGTCATACCAGTTGAGCAGGTGGCCCCGGTGCTTCGGCAACTGTGAAATTGTCGCGAGGGTTCGAAGCGTCTGTTGCGCGAATTCGGGCACGGTGAGATAACCGAATTCGCAAGCCACCTGACGTGCGTTGAGGAGAAAGCCAAGGTTGGTCGGGGATATGCGAGGCGCGACTTTGGAATTCTCTTCCTGCACATTGTCGGGAATCAGCCAATGGTGTTCTTCCGAGCTGAACTCATCGAAGTAGCGCCAGGTGCGGAGCGCGGATTCACGGAGCAGCCAGCGATCGCGATCGGACATTTCTTTGCGCGGAACCAGAGGAGGACGGTTCAACCACACTGAAACTGGTTTGCTGAACGCCCATAAAAGAAGGATGGGGAGCGCGGCCAAAACAGCGCCGGGACGCACCAGCCACACCAGGAGAAATAGTCCCAGGGCAAGCGCGGGAGTCCAGTTCAAGTAAATATCCAGCGTGGTGCGCTTGTCACCTGCGAGTTCGGCTTCAGCCGCGGTTTCCCATTGCAACAGTCTTTGCCGCGTGATCAGCCGGCGGACCATGGTCCGCACCACGGCATCCATGGACAACAGCGCCTGATGCGCCAAGAATGTAACGGTCAACCAGTTCCCAATGCTGGCGTTCAGAAATCCATTCCAGGCATCGAGTACGATCGACTTCTTGCCCAGCATCGCAGCGTTTACGAAATCGAATGTCAGCTGGCACAAAGCCGGCAAAAACAGAATGGCGACGGTTACGGTAGTCCACGCAGCCGGCCCACCCGGAAGGCATAACCAGCCCAGCAAGAACAAGGTGAAGATGGCAGGTTCCACCAGGCTGCGCCGCAGGTTGTCGAGAATCTTCCATCTTGAAACCACGGAAAGCGGATTGGGCACTCGCCGACCCGATTCCTCGGGAACCATCGGAAGCAGCCATCCCGCAATTTGCCAGTCGCCTCGCATCCAACGATGCTTTCGCCGATTGTGGGCGCTATAGTGAGAAGGATAGTCTTCAATGATTTCGATGTCGCTGACCAGACCTGCCCGGGCGTACGCGCCTTCCACCAAGTCATGACTTAGCAGAGCGTTGCGCGGAAACCGGCGGTCAAGAACACGGTGCAACGTGTCCACCTCGTAAATCCCTTTACCGACAAAAATACCTTCGCCGTAGAGATCCTGGTACACATCGGAGGTCGCGTGGGTGTAGATGTCAAAGCCGGTCTGTCCTGAATAAATGCTGGCCAGTCTAGAGCGCGCCGAACTTTGAACGCTGACTCCCACCCGGGGCTGCAGAATGCCGTAGCCTGCAACAACGATGCCTTTATCGGGGTCAATGATCGCTTGATTCAAAGGGTGGGCCAGAGTGCCCACCATGCGGCTGGCTGATCCTCGCGGCAGCTCCGTATCGGAATCGAGAGTGATAACGAAGCGAACGCCGGAGAGTATGGAAAGATTGCCCACCTTCACTGGGAAGCTGTCAAACTTGGCGCGCAGCAGGTTGTTCAGGTCCATCAATTTACCGCGCTTGCGTTCCCATCCCATCCAGAGTCTTTCTCGCGGGTTGTAAACGCGATGGCGATGGAAGAGAAAGAACGATCCCATGCCTTGTCCGGCATATTTCTCGTTGAGCTTGGCGATTAGCTCCGAAGCCAGATCGACAAGTGGATGGTTTTCCCGGGGCTCCGACGGGGAATCAGGAAGATCGGAGAGCAGGGCATAGTGAATGTTGGGATCCTGATTACCCAGATAGCGAACCTCCAGGTCGTCAGCGAGCTTGCGGACTTGTTTTTCATTCAGAAGCACGGCGGGAACAGCCACCAGGGTGACGCAGTCGTTCGGGATTCCCTCCGAGAAATCCAGCTTGGGCAGGGTTTGCGCAGGTAACAGCAGCGTGGCCAGATAATTCATGATCTGGACGGCGCTCTGCGAACCGGGCAGCAGAACGGCTAATATCGAAAGTAAAACCAACCATAAAGAAGTCGTTGGCGGGGTCAACAGAAGGACAACCCCGGAAACAATCGCGAAAGTTAGGGCGGCTATACCGGGTAGATAGAACTCATCGGGATGCTGGAGTAGAAAAGTTCGCAAGCGCTGGGCAATCGTAGGGTGGAAGCCGACTCTTTCCCGCAGGATGGCTCGCCCTTCGGCCACCAAGTACAATCCCACATGCGAATCGCGCAGAGTCAAACGCGGATCTTCATGCGCTTGCCTCTGTGCCTGACGGGCCAGGGCTAGCACTTCGCTGGCAACCTTCATTTCCGAGCAATCGCTGCGGTCCGCAATATTTACGAGTTTCTGACGGTAGAGCTCGCGGGTCTCGTAGTCCATGCGAGAGTAAGCTCCCGCCGGGTCGTCGCGCAGAATGCGGTCGAACAGAATCAGCGGCTCGATAATAACCTTCCAGGAAACCTGTCTAATGTCCTGTAAGCTGCGGACTGCATGGTCGACGGGATACGACGCGGAGGGATTCTCCAGCGACCGGCGGCCTAGCTCGGCAATGTGTTCCAGCAGCGCAAGCTTCATGACCGGGATTAGCATCCATAGCTCAGCCATCTTTAGCACCGTGACTTGCTGGAAGGCTTGGATGTAAGAGGTGAAACTCGCTTGACTGAACTGGTAGCCGGCCGCGGTGAGATACTCCACTGCCAATGCCGCTATTCTTGGAATGATCTTGCCATCGCTAGTGCGAACCTGGGGAAGTTTGTGAGGAGCGTGGAAGGTTCCACATGTTTCTTGCAGTTCTCCGGCAATCAGGTAAATATTTTCCTGAAGAGGCCGGAGATCATCTGGCAGAGGTTTGGCTACACGACGTTCCAGCGACGCTAACACTGGCCGGAAGGCCCGGTGAAGGGCTTCACAACGATCGCGGAAATTGCGCGATTCCTGCTGCCCCGGCACCCATGCCAAGTTGCGGGCGAGGTCGGCGGCGCTCAGGCTTAGTGTGTCGGGCCCAGGTTCCATATCCTTCGAGACTACACGCAGGGTTTTCGGCTCCGCAGTAACGAGTTCCAGGTGACCACTTTGTGGTGTCATAGCTTGTCTTTCCTAGCTGTAACTCGCCTAGCGATAGCTCGAGGCCTGCATCTCGAACATCTCCGCGTAACGACCACCCAGGCTTGCCAGTTGATCGTGAGTTCCTTCCTCTGCAATCCTGCCATTCTCCAGGACTAGGATGCGGTCAGCCGAACGTACGGTTGAGAACCGGTGCGAAATAAAAAGCGCCATCTTTCCGGCGGTAAGCTCTGCGAAGCGGTGGAAGACTTCAAATTCGCTGCGCGCGTCCAGCGCGGCGGTGGGCTCGTCCAGAATCAGCAGCTGCGCGTCCCGCAGGTAAGCCCTGGCCAGTGCAACTTTTTGCCACTCGCCTCCGGAAAGGTCCACACCCTGCTCAAAGCGCCGACCCAACATTTGGTCGTAACCCTGGGACAGTCGCCCTATGGTATGGTCCGCCATGCTCTTCTGCGCCGCGCTCTTCACCAAGTCCAGGTTGTCGATTTCCTCGATGCGGCCAATGGCAATGTTTTCCCGGGCCGTCATTTCATAGCGCATAAAGTCCTGGAAGATGACTCCAATTTCGCGATGAAGATCTTCCAGATCGTAGTCGCGTAAGTCCACGCCATCCAGCAGGATTTGACCTTCGGTCGGGTCGTAGAGCCGGGTGATCAATTTTACGATGGTCGTCTTGCCTTGTCCGTTCTCGCCAATCAAAGCCAGCCTCTCGTTGGTATGCAGCTGGAAATTAATCTTGTCTAGAACCCGCCGAGGATTTCCCGGATAACTGAAAGAGACGTTCCTGAATTCAACGCCACGGACGATAGGCTTCGGAGTCCGCAGGGCATTGGGCTTCGACTGGATCGTCGGTTTCATTTCGAAGAACGCCAGCAAATCGGTAAGGAACAGTGCCTGGTCGCCAATACCGGCAAAGGTGGAGAAGATTTGCTCGATATTACTGCTCGCCTGCTGAATGGCTCCGGCCAGCAGGGTCAGGGTGCCGATGCTGAGTGCGCCGGCAACGGTGCGCCAGATCACGAAGACATACGCCGAATAGTAGCCCATGGTTCCGATCGTCGAAAGCAGGGCGCCAGCAATCAGCTTGCGCCGGGAGAGGGTTACATTCTCCGCATAGATCTGATCGGAGATACGGGTGAATCGCTCCCGCAAGAAATCCTTCAATCCGAAGAGTTTCAGCTCCTTGGCGGCCTCTTTGCTTCCACCTAGAATCCGCAGGTAGTCCAATTGCCGCCGCATCGGAGTCTGACGGAAATTCTTCGCGTATCCCAGGAAGGCAAAATGGCTTTCGCCCAGGAAAGCCGGAACCACACCAGCAACCAGCAGCAACATCAGCCAGGGGGAGAACACCATGATCGTGACTGAGAGGGTTATCGTGGTGATCGCCTGTTGCACCAGCCGTCCGATCTGTTGAATCATCACCAGCCGGTCGGTGGCCTGCACTCGAGCCCGTTCCAGACGATCATAAAAAACCGGATCCTCATAGGCGATCAGATCCAGGCTAGCCGCGTGGTTCATCACTCGGATGCTGACATGCCGAGTGTACTTATCACCCAGCAGCGAATCCGAGTAGTCGATCGTGCGGAGGAGAATACTGTTTAGTACCGCCAGTGAGAACTCTGCGACCACCAACCACCAGAATCCGCGAGGCACCGGCTGGTGAGTCGAGACCGCGTGCACGATGCCGTCAATAATCAGCTTCGTAATCCACAGAAGCCCGACTGGCATCAACGATGAAAATAAACGTGAGACCAGTCCAAAGACCACGACTCCGGGGCCAGAGTCCCACACGATCTTCAGAACAGCGGGAACATTACGGAGCGCGGAGATGCGTTCCTGCCATCCTCCCCAGAAATTTTGGCGTTCCGTCATGCGTGCTTGCTGCTGTCGTTAAGCGGATTCCGTTGTCAGACGGACGAAGTTGCAAAAACGGACGAAGTTGCAAAAATTGTGCCTTGGAGTATGACAGTCTCGCCCCCAGGAACGCAACGGCCCACACAGAAGATGCCAAAACCGCACGCAGGGTTTGTCCATGACGCTTTATGGCCGTCAGAATGTGTGATTTAGCGATGTCCGGGCAGAGGATGGTAGATATGTCCTCTCCGCCAACCTCCCGGCGATCCCGGTCAACCAATAGAAGTGCAATTTTCAGCAATCACATTCTCCCGTACGGCCGGAAGCGTTCTGTTACTGATCGTGGTGGCATTCTTCAATGTAGGTCGCGCGCAAACGGCTCAGCCGACTAACAAGTCGGAAGTTCGCAATGCCAGCCAGAATTCTGACCGCGGGAAATACATAGTGGAAGACATCGCTATTTGCGGCCAGTGTCACACGCCGCGCGATAGCCATGGTGCTCCAGACCGTAGCAGATGGTTAGAAGGTGCGCCGGTTTGGCTGAAATCGGCCGAACCGGTTGAAAATTGGCCGCTCCAGGCCCCGAGGATTGCAGGAGCGTTACCGGGGACGGACGCGGAAATGGTGACGTTGTTGACGACGGGAATTTGGCGCGGCGGTTATCTTCGTCCGCCTATGCCACAATTTCGAATGAGCCAGCAAGATGCGGCCGCGGTAGTCGCGTACCTGAAAGCAGTGAAGCCGGCTCCCAAATGAATTGCCGTTCGGTTCGAATGTATCGACGGTGCGAATCGGATAAAGCAAATAAGGAGCAATGTGCTGGCCCTCGTGGCCCAAGAGCGCCCTCATAGACGCGACTCCAAGTCCAGTGAGGCCCATGGTGAGACCGCCTGCGACCCCTGAGAAGGCCAACTTCTGATTAGACCGGCGTAGTTCGTCGCGTGCGCTCTCGCTCGCGGCCTGGAAGATTTCTACAGCGGTAAGCCTGCGAGTTTCCGGCGTGGGATCTTCCGAATGGCCGCTTTTTTTTCGAGGTACTCTAATGTCGGTCGTCGCCAAGTCACGCTCCAGGTCTTGCATGAGAGACCGAGTCATCGCTTTTTGAGCATGGGTTCCAACTACATTGAATGACTCGATGACTTACTACGAGATCAGCGGTTTGATGCGAACGGCAAGATAGGCGAGAGAAATAACTGCAGGCATCAGCCATTTCTTGCGAACTTCCCGAGCGGGTTGAGGCAAAGCTCGAAACGGAACGGCTGGAGCCGTTAGACTTTCGATGGAAAAATAAGTACCAACAACCGCGCCTGACGTCCAGCCACCAGGCGTTGTCACTGCCCATCACACCCATGTGGTTGGGCGCGATATCGACAATCAATCCCATGCCGTGTTGGTGGAGAATGGCCACAAAGCGATCAAACTCTTGGGGAGTTCCGATCTCTGGGTTTAGCGAATTGTGATCCACGATGTCGTAACCGTGCATGCTGCCGGGCCGGGCTTTCAGAAACGGAGAGATGCCACAGTGACTGATGCCGAGAGTAGCGAGGTAGGGAACGATGGCTGTTGCCTGAACGAAAATAAAGTCGCGATTGAGTTGCAGGCGATAAGTTGCGCGCGGTATGTAGGGACGCGGCATCATGATTCCAGAAACCAAACCGCAGACCACGGTGGCAGTGTTTCCTGTTTAAACTCTTTTTCTCTAACGTCCGCGCTGCTGTAGATGATCGGACAATCCTTAGGCATCAACGCGGAGATGGGAGCGGTTCCGAGATTTGCCAGGAGATTGAGTTTCGAGCGGTCGGCGAACTCCCACTGCGCGGTCAACCCGCGGCCATCACGCACCGTATAACTTGCTCTGATCTCGCACGAAGAAGAAAGGCGGGGGACGATGCATTGGTGCCGCAGTTTTATTAGCTGGCGATAGAAGCGCAGCCACTCTTGATTCGGTGGCTGATCAATGACATTCCAATCCAGGCGCGAGGCCTCGTAAGTCGCTTCCGCGTTGGGATCGGGGATGCCCCTGCGGGCGGCGGGATCGTTGAACCGGGCAAAGCGCGTGAACTCATTTCTTCGGCCGGCAGTAACCGCGGCGGCCAAGTCCTTTTCAAAATCGCAAAAAAATAGAAACGGTGTTTGCGTTCCGAACTCTTCACCCATGAAGAGCAAGGGTGGAGACGGAGCTAGCAGAAGAATCTCTGCCGCGGCGCGAACCGCCCGCGGGTCCGCGATGGTGACGATTCTTTCTCCGAACGCACGATTCCCTATCTGATCGTGATTCTGGAGAAACGAGACAAAGGCAGTCGGCGGCAAGCCTTTCGTGGATTCACCGCGTGGCTGACCATTCTTATAAAGTGACATCTCGCCCTGATATGCGAATCCACCAACCAAACAACGGCCTAATTGATCGAGAGGACGATCTGTATAGTCGGAATAATAACCATCCTTCTCGCCCGTGATCAGCACGTGCAATGCATGGTGGATATCGTCATTCCACTGCGCATCATAGGCTCGAGGTTGGCACTGTGCCGTCCGTCGAAGATAGGTGGATTGGTTGCGCTCATTCTCCAGGATCAGGTGAATCTGCCGATCTGGTGCAACGGTGTTCCGAACTGTAGTGGCCAGTTCCGTGAGAATGTCAGGAGTGGAATCGTCAACAATGGCGTGCACCGCGTCCAACCGCAATCCGTCGAGGTGATATTCGGTGAGCCAATACAGGGCATTGTGAATGAAGAAATCGCGAACGATCCGGCTTTCAGGACCATCAAAATTGATGCCGTTGCCCCACGGAGTTTTGTGACGGTCGGTAAAAAACTGCGGGGCATAGACGCCCAGATAATTTCCTGCCGGGCCAAAATGGTTGTAGACGACGTCGAGCAGAACCATAATCCCACGGCCGTGTGCGGCTTGAACCAATTCTTTGAGGTCTTCGGGACGGCCGTAGGTGCTGTCGGGCGCAAACGGAAGCACGCCGTCGTAACCCCAATTTCGCTGGCCGGGAAAATCGGAGACCGGCATTAACTCGATCGCAGTAACTCCGAGTTCCGCCAGATAGTCGAGACGCTCCTTCGCGGCGGAAAAAGTTCCCGGCTTCGTAAAGGCGCCGACATGCAATTCATAAATGACGGCCTCGTTCCAACTGCGGCCTCGCCAGATCTCATCCTTCCAATCGAAAGCAGTGGGATCGATAACTTCGCTGGGACCATGCACGTCGCGAGGCTGAAATCTCGAAGCGGGGTCGGGCACTTCCTGCTGACCGTCGATTCGATAACGATAAAGAGAGCCAGGCTTCGCCGCATCGGTGATCAGTTCAAACCAGCCTTGATCACGTCGATCAAGCGGAATCGGCTTCGACGCTTTGGTTTTTTCAATTGAGATCTCGACCTGGCGTGCAGCGGGAGCCCACAAACGGAAGCAAGTGCTTCCATCCTCACGGTATTCGGCGCCGAACGGCATGTTATGACGGCGCTTCATTCGATTCTTCCTTCGACTCTTCCTTCGACTCTTCCTTCTTGCCGTTTACATGGCGCTCCATCAGGACCACCAGGGAGCGTGCCTGCAACGGATAATTTGTGAGTGCGTCATGCGTGCCAGCAGCGCGCAGGCCCTCCTCGCGCGAAGTATCCATCCATGCGATCCAGCGCGAGCCCGTGCGGATTGCCGGCAAAGTGAATTCCACATCTTCATGGTGAGGATTGAGGAGAACGAGGAAATCTGTGTCGCTAAGTTTTCGTCCGCGTTCGTCGGTCTCGTCCAGTCCCTGGGCAGAAAGAAACATTCCCAGGCTGTGGATGGAAGGATTGCGCCATTCCTCTTCGCTCATCTCATTTCCGCTGGGGTTGAGCCATAAGATATCTTTGACAGTCGCGCCTTTAATTGGCCGGCCTTGAAAAAAATGTCGGCGGCGAAATACAGGATGCCGCTTGCGGAGGTTAATCATGCGCTGAACAAATGCCAGCAGGTCGCGCTCCGCAGGCTTCAGGTCCCACTTCAGCCAACTGATCTCGTTGTCCTGACAGTAGGCATTATTGTTTCCGCTTTGTGTGTGCCCGATGGCATCTCCCGCATACATCATGGGTACGCCTTGGGAGAGAAGCAGCGTTGCCAGCAGATTCCGCTTTTGCTTGGCCCGCAAAGCCCGAATATCGGGATCATCGGTTGGGCCTTCGACTCCACAATTCCAGCTCCGGTTATCGTTATTGCCGTCGCGATTATTTTCGCCGTTGGCTTCGTTGTGTTTCTCGTTGTAACTGACCAGATCCTGCAGGGTGAAACCATCGTGGGCCGTAACAAAATTGACGCTGGCATAAGGGCGTCGGCCGCTATGTCCGTAAAGATCGCTTGAGCCGGTAATGCGATAAGCCAGGTCGGCAACGAGTCCTCCATCGCCCTTCCAGTAAGAGCGCACCGTATCGCGGTAACGATCATTCCACTCCGCCCAGCCCACCGGGAAATTTCCGACCTGATACCCACCTTCCCCGAGGTCCCAGGGTTCGGCTATCAGTTTTACTTGTGAGAGCACTGGATCCTGGTGGATGATGTCGAGGAAAGCACCCAGGCGATTGACCTCATGGAGTTCGCGGGCCAGCGTGGCGGCGAGATCGAAGCGGAAACCATCCACGTGCATCTCCAAAACCCAGTAGCGCAGGCTGTCCATGATCAGCTGCAGTACGCGT
Source organism: uncultured Acidobacteriaceae bacterium (assembly GCA_963818865.1). Lineage (GTDB taxonomy): Bacteria > Acidobacteriota > Terriglobia > Terriglobales > Acidobacteriaceae > Sulfotelmatobacter. The sequence goes on along the minus strand of CAWFTQ010000003.1, from coordinate 435,561 downwards.
GGATGCTGCATGTTCAGAGTATTTCCCGTGCCTGTGTAGTCCGTGTAATAGCGTTGATTCTCAGGCTTCAGGCGGTAATACGTGGTGTTGTCGATTCCCTTCAGCGATAGCGTGGGGCCAAGATGATTGCCCTCAGCGGTGTGGTTGTATACCACGTCCAGAATCACTTCCAGTCCCGCGGAATGCAGGATCTTCACCATAGTCTTGAATTCGCGGATCGAGTTTGTCGCCAGATAACGAGGCTCAGGAGCGAAAAACCCGATGGAGTTATAACCCCAATAGTTGCGCAGACCACGTTCCACGAGCCGGCGATCGTCTACGAAACTGTGCACCGGCATCAGTTCGATGGAAGTCACCCCCAGGCGCGTGAGGTAATCGATGACGGGGGCCGTTGCCAGACCGGCATAGGTCCCACGTAAGTGGGCCGGAACATCCGGATGACACATGGTGAACCCTTTAACGTGGAGTTCATAAATCAGTGTCTTGTGCCAGGGAATATTGGGAGCAGCGTCTGATCCCCAAGTAAAAGCGGAGTCAATCACCCGGTTTTTCGGCATTCCCGCCGCATTGTCACGCCGGTCGAAAGACAAATCTTCCTGCTTGTGTCCTACCTTGTATCCAAAGTGCGAGTCGCTCCAGTGAATAGCTCCCTGGATTTGCTTACCGTAAGGATCGAGGAGAAGCTTGTTAGGGTTGAAGCGGTAGCCTTGTTCCGGAGCGTAAGGCCCGTAGGCTCGGTACCCATACAATTGGCCTGGACGCACTTCCGGCATATATCCGTGCCAGACCATGTCAGTGTGCTCGGGAAGCGGGATGCGGATCGTCTCACGTCGGCCCAATACATCGAACAGGCATAACTCCACTTTCTCCGCGTGCTCAGAGTAGAGCGCGAAGTTCACGCCCTCGCCGTCCCAGGTTGAGCCCAGGGGATAGGGCCGGCCCGGCCAAATGATTGGCTGAGGGACGGTAGCCATCTACTCATGCCTCCGCGGCCGCGGTGTATAGGGTTCCAACGCAAACTTCATGGATGATTTGCTCCTCAGCTATGGGGGTGGAAAATAATCGAAAGGCGATAACCCTTCCCAAAGAGTTCCGAATGCCTGGGAGGGATCCAGGTATTTCTGAGATCAAGCCGTATCGATAACGCAGCCGCTCTTTAAGTTGGCCAGCTGGCAGCGGCATCCCGTTCTCCCTGGCACAAAGCAGCACAATCGCGATACAGGTCCGGTGTCGAAGACTTCGATGCTGCTGCAGCAGCTAGGTTTGCCGCAATGCCGAAAGACATTCCCTTATTTGTGGCGGCCGAATCCTCTGTTGGCTGCGTCTTTCGGCTAGTCGTGTTGGCTCCCTAGTTTATTTGCAAGCTTCCTTATCTCCTTTTCCCGCTCGATACTCACGACTCCTCTTGCATCGTCGTAGAGGCTGTCGCGCAGAAGAGTCGCAAGCCGTGATTTGAGCTTTGCCCGTTCTACAAGAGGTTGGGGGACCCGAATGCTGGGTGGTGATTGTTGTTGGGAACATGTCAGTGAATTCCCGACGAAGCTGGTCTGCATATCAAGGTCCGATGCTTTCGACATTTGGCCCATGGCTTGAGCGCTGGCGAAGGTACAGGCAAGGGCGACGGCAAGCAGCGCGAAGTTATATTTGTGTTGCACATCTCTACCTCTTTCGTGCTGGAATCAATTCCTACGATTCCAACGTGCAAAGCGGGAGATGATACGTTTCCGGCGGATGGTTGCTCAGTACGGCAATCTAGTGTGCCTTGTACCGCCTCCGCAGTACGCTGGTTCGGTTCATAGTTAATAGTTGCGCATGGCCAGCCAACGGTGAATGTGGAATCTCTCTCTGGGGAAGCTGCCTGAGTGATGCTGGAATTTTAGAGGAGTTCCACGAGACAGCGGTAAGCCGATTACTCCAGGTTCAAGTTCATCTCTCCGCGGTTATCAAAGGAAATCCGCAGCAGCTTTTCATTACCACTGGCGAAATCCCCGGTCACGATCTGGTCTGAGGAATTCGTACCAGAGGTGACTTGTACGCGAAAACGATGCTTCCCAGGCGTGATTTGCATCGCATGGATTTCATGGCCTTGAACATGATGGAACACGACCAGACGTTTCTTGTCCGTGCCTTCCAGAGTGCGGGTATAGCTCAGGCGGCCATCGACCCATATCGACAGATGTGCCTCGGCGAATTTGTGATCCACTTCAATATCGAGGGTGGCGGCAGGTCCTGGAGAGGCTATTGCTGCGGAACTGTGCGCTGGCTGAGTCGGCGACGCTGGCGGGGACTTCCTAGTCTTCGTCTTCTTAGCGACAAGCTTCGAGGGCAGGGCGGATGGAACGCTTGTACTGGAGACAGCTGGAGGCAAGTCCAGAGCGGTCTTGACCGTCGCTTCCTCCCCTGAGAGTGGCAAGGGCGCTGCCATGCCTTTTGGCGTGCCGTTCTGAGTTGGCGGTCCTTTGTGCCAAACTACGTGACCGACCCGAAGACCAAAAAGTAGAAGTCCCACCCCAAACAAAGTGCCAGCGAAATACTTCGTTACCTTTTTGTCCAATATCCTTTCCGCCGCGCTTATGGGACTGGATTTGGCGCGCTGGGTTGAGCGAAGTCTGACTGCCGTGGCACGCTGCGACGTCGATGACTTGTCTTTTTCGCTTGGGATCGGGGCTATCCCGCCGTTTAAAGAAGCTGGCTGTTTAGCTTTACTCCAGAGCTCGCGGCCTTCCAGCAAATCCTGGATGTCCAAGGCCATTTCCATGCCCCGCTGATAGCGCTGTGCGGGATCTTTTGCCATGGCTCTAGAAATGATGTAGTCAAGAGCTGGCGGCAGCTCAGTCTCCAGAACGGTTACGGGGATAGGATCGCGGTTCACTACTTTGTAGGAAACCGTGAGCGCACTGTTTCCCTGAAATGGCCTGTAACCGGTCAGGATTGTATACAGAACCACGCCCAACGAGAACAAGTCCGACCGTCCATCCACACTGTCGCCGTTCAATTGCTCGGGCGACATATAGGCGGGAGTTCCTAAAGCCCGGCCCGATAGAGTGTGATTGGCAAGATTGAGTTTGGCCACGCCGAAATCGGCAATCTTGGCGTGACCTTCTTCGGTTAACAGAATGTTGGCGGGTTTTAGATCACGGTGAACTACGCCCTGACCGTGAGCGCAATCGAGCGCCTCCGCCAGTTCGTGCGTTAGCTGGAGTGCGATATCCGGCGGCAATTTCCGGTCTTCCCCGGATAACAGTTTGTCGAGCGACTGGCCTCCCACAAATTCCATCACGATGTAAGGGGCGCGCGTCTCCGGTTCCTCGCCGACGTCAAAGACGGTGACGATTCCAGGATGCGATAGGCGACCCGCAGCTTCCGCTTCCCGGTGGAAGCGCTCGCGATACTCTGTCTCCTCTTCCGGTGGCTGCCCCGCCAACGAGATGGTTTTTACCGCCACGACACGGTTAATCTTGGGATCGCGAGCCTTGTAGACCACACCCATGGCTCCTCGTCCCAGTTCAGCCAGGATCTCGTATCGCCCAAATCGTTCGCTTCTGCGTTCATCCATAGGTGACATTTGCGGCTTCAAGTTTCACTGCAAAGTCATGTGGTTACAGGACTAAGAGTTCGAAATTCTTTCGACTGCGCTGTGCGGAATGGCAAGCTCCGCCTGCGTGAGCGATCGCGGGAGAGCGCAGCCCTGGGTCATATTGTCCACCGGCAGCTTTAGGACCTCCAAGTTACCGACGTGTTACGGCCAGGGGCTGTGTTCCCAGAGCAGTTTCGCCCCTGGATTGTCGGTGCAGGTCTAGAATTGCCTTGAAAAGGCGAAAATCTGGCTCCATATACGAAAGCGGACCCGGTCGCCCGGGTCCGCATGTTTTTAGTCGAGATGGGTGAGGGAAGGAAGAATTAAGGGCATATCTGCCGGTATGCCCTTATTGAGCCCCTCATTGGTAGGTGAAAGTTAGCTCATCGAGGTATATATCGTAGGACTGTTGCTTGTAGTTGCCGTCCTGCTGGTAGTTGATAGTCACGCCATACCATCCTGGGTAAGAGGCAGGGTCAAAAGTCCAGTTCAAGTTGCTCGTTACTCCGTTCAGCGTGATCGATTCGTACAGCAACTGATTGCTCGATGTCCGCTGCACTTTGAGAGTGAGATGGTTCCACGCGTTGCTGTTCGGGTAACACGCGATGCCAGTGGCGGTCCACTTGGCCGCCACCGGATTCCAAACGTCCCATTCGTTCCCGCCGGCGATACGGCACTCGTGGCCCCAGACGAAGCCCAGGTTGTCGAAGAACTGATTGATGTCGAACTCCTCGGCCTGCGAAAGCGCTAAGTCAGTTCCGTAAAAATAAACGTCGTAAGTGAAGTCGTGGAGTGAGGGAACCAAGGTGTGGTCCGTATCGGGCAAGCCTTGCGAGGAATCGGTTCCGATCAGGTGATTGTTCCACAACGTATCGGAATAAACAGCCGTACCGCCGACATTCACTTCCATGGCTTTGTCATCCATGGAGGGCGACTTCACCTTCTGCGCCATCCAGAAGGAGATGCCGTCGCACGGCGAAGGCGAACAGTCGACAAAGTTGGGCGGTCCCTGGCCGTATCCCGCCCATCCGCCACTGGCCTGAAGGCTGGAGAACGAACTTCCGCCACTCCCGCTGCCGCTGACGGTGATTTTCACTGGGGTGGTGGCGGCGCCGCCGCACTTGTCCCACTCTTCCACGACTGTGCTATAGGTTCCGGGGCTGAGCGTCAGGTTGTAATTCATGCTAGCGCCGTTTACCACGTAGGCCAACTGGCCGGGCGACGGGTAGATTCCCATGGACGCGACGCCTTGGGGACAGGAAGTGGTCGCGGTTGCGGTGAAATTAACTGGCGAGCCGACCGTGCTGTTGTTGGCCGGCGAGGTCACATGAACGCCAGTCGATCCTGACCCGTCCACCGTGACGGTGACTGGAGTCGTAGACGCTCCCCCACAGTTGTCCCACTCTTCGACAACAGTGTCATAGGTACCCTCGCTAAGACTCAAGCTGGTATTCATCGAGTCGCCATTGACTACGTAGGCCAAAACGCCGGGGGCGGTGTAGATTCCCATGGAGCCTACACCCTTGTTGCAGGAAGTCGTAGCCGAAGCCACATAAGGAACGGATCCTTGATAGGTCGAATTGTTGGCGGGCGTGGTGACGGTTACTCCGGCAAAAGCAGCGGAGGCGCAGAGGGTCAACAGGCACACTATCAGCAATGCACACTTTGGCATGCTATACTTCTCCAATTATTTTATTGGCTTCCGGTGTTCTGAACTGCAACGAGAAACTGCAACCCACGCGCGAGCGGGCGCGTTAAAGGGTTAGAAGAAGTGGCTTGATTGCGGCGGTTTCTAAGAATCCTTAGCGTTCCAGCTAATTTCGACCTAAAGACTCCGGCCAGAAACCAAATCCCAAAACTGCTGAGACCATACCAGAAACACTGTATTCCCTCCAAGCGAAAAATGTGCAGTGGATACTCGGAAGTACAATGTCTGGACGGTATATCGGTTGGCCAGAACCATCGTAAACACTCCCCTCTGATTTGGCAACCCGACAGCGGAAATTAAACACTAGACCACCGCCCCAGAATGATCGCCTGACCGAATCCGTCCGGCAGGGAGCGCCCCCGCAGGGATCGACCTCGGCGTGTTTTCCCGTCTTTTGGCGGTCGTAGACTTGAGTCTTTCATTGGTCATAACTGTATAATTTTTACAACCAGACGGTCGGCCTGTCGTTGCCAAAGAGCAATGAAGGATGCTAGAAGACAGCCATGCGATTATCTAAGAGGTATCGCCCTGCGAAACATTTGGGCCAAACATTGCATCGCAGTCAGGAGGGTGATGTTAAAAATACCGGATATACGAAGCGTGGCATACCTCCCCAATCAGGAACCGCAGCCGGCTGGCTAGACGAGGCAGGGGGCAACACCGAATCTCCGATTTTTGTCCCCCGCCTCTGCTTCAAAATCCCCATTTACCCATACGGTGATCGCTGTATGTACCCCGCTGAGCGGGACGGGCATTATGTATGGGTAGAAAAATGTTAATGACTCCGCCCTCTGGGTGGAATGGCATTCCGGGGACGCATCCATGAACGGCACCACCACCCAGCGCGCAGAGTTCGCGCAAACACCTGTAAATAAGGGTTCGTGGTCGCATCACGGCAATCATCAGCACGGTGTCCAGTTTTATACGCAGGACAAGTTCCTGCTCGAGGAATTGAGCGAATACGTCGGGAATGCGCTGCGGGCGGGCGACGCCGCCATCGTGGTCGCAACCGAGCAGCATCGTAACGCTCTTCTGCAATGGCTCACGGCGCGAGGTCTGGACGTTGCCGGATTGATTGAGCGTGGTCAATTTGCGGCTATGGATGCGCAAACCGTTCTGGACACCTTCATGCTGGAAGGCTCGCCCAACGAAGACCGGTTTAATCACGTAATCGGAGGGATTATTGCAAAAGCCATTGCTTCCGCGAACGGCGACTCCGCACGCAGTGAGCATCCCCGGGTAGCCATATTCGGAGAGATGGTTGCGCTGCTATGGGCGGAAGGAAAACCCGAGGCTGCGATCCGTCTGGAACAGCTGTGGAATGGCCTGGCTCGGATGGAGTCTTTCTCTTTGTTCTGCGCTTATCCCATGACTTGTTTCGAGCGGGAGGAAGACGCGGGGCTGTTCCTGAAAGTCTGCAACGAACACTCCGCTGTAGTTCCCACGGAAAGTTACATGGGTCTGGCCAGCGAGGATGAGAGGCTGCGCACCATCTCGCAGTTGCAACAGAAGGCGAAGGCTCTGGAGACGGAAGTAGCGGAGCACAAGCGGTTACGCCAGGAACTCGAACTGCATGTGCAGGCGCGAACTGCCGAACTCCAAAGCAAGAATGCCCAACTCATGGATGAGGTCAAAAGACGCGAAGATGCCGAAACCAGCCTGCGCACGCTAACCAGCCAATTGATGCTGATCAGGGATCAGGAGCGCCGCCGCGTGGCACATGAACTACATGAAAGCACCGCGCAAGTTCTGGCCACTTTATCCATGAATCTAAGCGTGCTGGGAGACGGAGATCGAAGCGTCAATGCGCATCAGTCAAAGCTGATCGGCGAGAGTGCGGCGTTAGTGGACAGCCTGCTTGGGGAAGTCCGCCAGCTTTCGCACTTGTTGCATCCGCCTACGCTGGACGAAATGGGACTGCCTTCCGCCGTTCAATGGTACTCGGAGCAATTTGCAAAGCGCAGCGATATCAAGGTCACTCTCCAAATTTCCAAGGATTTCGGGCGGCTTTCGCGCGAGAAAGAGATAGCCGTGTTCCGCGTGGTTCAGGAATCTCTGGCGAATGTGCATCAGCATTCGGGAAGTGCGACCGCCACCGTTCGAATCACCAAGTCCGCGAGCCATGTCAGTGTTCAGGTGAGTGACTTGGGAAAAGGAATTTCCGCGAGCCCTTTACTCGCTGCACCTGGGGTGGGAATCAATGGAATGCGGGAGAGATTGCGTCAGCTCGGCGGAGTTCTGAGCATCCACTCGAATGGCCGCGGTACCCTGGTGACGGCGGATCTGCCGATCGAGTAGGCGCGGGCAAACGCTCACACGTTTACCGCTGGAGCGGTTTCATCGCTCGATTCGTCGCGCTCCTGGCAGGCTTCCAGCCATCGAGTCAAGAAATGCAGAACCTCGCCAGGAGGTTTCAGCCATAGCTGCGCCGCGGTCGGCCGCCACACTGGACGCACGAGTATGCTCAGGCCCAGACCATTGATGGCCTGAAAGGCATCCTCGTCCGTAGTGTCATCTCCCAGATAAGCCGCAGGCGTGTCCGCATCCATTTCGCGGAGAAGGGTGCGCACGGCGGCGCCTTTGTTGGCTTTCTTGCTGCGAATCTCCACCCCGCAATCGAATGGCAGCAGATCCAGTCCGGATTGCTTCGCAATGCTCGTCCAGCCCAGCATTACGCGCCGATGAATGTCTTCCGCCTGGGTGGTATTCAGACCCCGCCAGTGCACTGCAATGCTGCCTGCTTTGTATTCGGCCGTTCGCTCCAGTTGTTGAGAAACCAGCCAATCGTCTGCCAGCACTAGCGCTTTCAGCGTGGGTTCATCCAATCCTAAGACTTTAATGCTGCCGTCGGTCTTCACGCGCTGCAATCCGTGAAGTCCCCAAACCTCGAGATGAGGCTCAATCGCGAGCAGTGGAATCAGTTCAGTTGCGTCCCTTCCGGAAACGATCACCACCCGCGTTCTTCCAACCTCTAGGATTTCCTGCAAGACGGACGTCATACCGGGATAGGGGAAAGCTTTCTCACGGTCCTTCTGAAAGGGCGCAAGAGTTCCGTCGAAATCGAGCATGAGCAGCGACCGCGGCGCCCAGGCTACAGTGCGTAGAAAAGACTCAATTGCAGGATCCGAAGATGAAGATTGCTTGCTGATTCTGTCCTCGCGCCGCATCACGCAGCAGGTACTTTGCCGCGAACTCCTTGCGGCCGATCCACGCCATGAAGATCCACGCCATCGAGCCTGAGTTCGCAAAGTTCCGTGATCAGATTCCCGGCCCAACGGTGTATGTTGTTTTCTCTTATGATTCTACGCATGCGGTGCACTCGCATTTGCTTTTCTTCGGGATCCATTTCCAACGCGACCCGAATGGCTTCAGCAGTCTGGTCGATGTCATAAGGATTCACCAGTAGGGCGTCCCGCAATTCCCGCGCGGCTCCGGTGAACTGGCTCAGAATCAGTACGCCGCGTTCGTCGCGGCGTGCCGCCAGAAATTCCTTGGCTACAAGGTTCATACCGTCGTGCAACGAGGTCACCAGGCAAAGGTCCGCGGCCCGGTAGTAGCGGTCAATTTCAGCATGAGTATGTTGCCGATTCAGGAACAGGATCGGTTTCCACTTGCCCGATTGAAAGCGCCAGTTGATTCGTTCCGCTTCGGCTTCCAACTCTCCCATCAGGTCGTGGTAGCGCTTAATATGAGTGCGGCTGGGAGCGCCGATCTGCAGGAACGTGAACTGCCCCTGATATTTCGGATACTTTTCGAGGAATCGCTCGATCGCGCGAAAGCGCTCATGAATTCCTTTGGTGTAATCCACGCGGTCGACGCCCACTCCAACGAATGGTGTTTCGACTCCCAAGCTATGCAGCAAGCCGGTCCGATCGAGATAGTCGCTTCCATAGCTGTCAGGTTCGACCTGTTTATCGTCACTCAAGTCGACGCTGATCGGGAACGGCCGAACCAGCGTTCTGTGATTCTGCCGCGTCACCGAAAAGTGTTCCCAGTCGACGCGTGATTCCACCACCCGGTCCACGGTTTGCAGGAAGTTGTTGCAATGCGATTGGACATGGAAGCCGATAAGATCCGCTCCCAGCAGCCCATCCACGAGTTGGCGCTGCCACGGACAGATGCCGAAGGCTTCCGGGTTGGGCCATGGAATGTGCCAGAAGATGGCCACCCGCACGTCCGGTCTTTTTGCCTTCAGCAGCTGCGGAAGCAATGCGAAGTGGTAGTCCTGGACCAGCACTACAGGATTGTCCGTGTCCGCAATCTCTTCGATCACCGCCGCCGCGAACTTGCGGTTCACTTCTTGATAAAGCTGCCAGTCCCGCTCGCGAAAGATGGGACGGGTATGAGCGATATGAGAAAGCGGCCAAAGGCCTTCGTTAGAAAATCCGTAATAGTAACCTTCCTCTTCCTCTTTGCTCAGCCATATTCTCCGCAGGGTATAGCGGGGATTTTCCGGAGGGACGCGCAGGCGATCATGCCCGTCTACCACTTCTTTGTCGGCATCCCCGCTGCCATGTGCGATCCAAGTGCCGTCGCAGGCGGTGAGCACGGGTTCCAGAGCGGTAACCAATCCGCTGGGCGGAACCGTCACTTCGAGGGATTTGCCATCCCGCTGGTGGATATACGGCTCTCGATTTGACACTACAAACAGACGGCCGCCATGGAGGCGAGTCTGAATCTGCACCGCCAGCCGCTCCGCCGTCCACATGGATTCCCCGGCTTCCCGCAAGCGCGCCTCATTTTCGGCGGCGTTTCTCGCCTGGCTCAGGCTTTCCGCCATCGTCACCACTTCCCAGGCCAGCGGTTTGAACAAATCCAAGTCCGGCATCTGCTGGCGTGACGAAATCCTTCCCATGCGAAGAGCGCGCATCCATTGTGCCGCTCGGGCGATGGGACCGGCGATGCTCCAGCGCACAATCAACAATGTAATCAGGACGATGAAAAAGACCTGCACGAGGATACTGAGGAATGCTTCCCGCCAGGTGCGCAAGTTTTGTGCGCGAATGTAATCCACATCGTGCACTACCGCAAGTCCGCCCAACACTTCATCGTCCTTGTGCAGGGGTAAGGCAAAAATATGTATTCGGTATTTGTCCAAGCGTCCAAAGGAACTCTGCGCGCGATTCTCCGTGATGGCGTGGGTTACGTCACCTGGAACGGTCCCCAGTAGGGGCAGTAATGCGGGAGTAATCGCGATCAACTTACCCTGCGGTCGTAAACAGCAACCCCCAGCAGGTGTTCGCGGGTTCCAAAGCGCTGTACAGTTCGCTGTAGTGCTCGTGAAGATTCCCAGGATTTCTCCACATTCATTGCGAAGCTTTCCCCGATCTCTTCCGAACTCCGTTCCAGTTGACTTCGAAGCAATCGTTTTTCCCGCAGTACCTCGTAGTAGGAAAAACCTAAAGACACCAGCGTGATACCGACAATGAGAGAAATGATGAGACGGACACTCAACAGGCGCATGCTTAATCTCTTCCCGCCGTAAATCTATGGCATCCCTCATAGCCAGAAAGAGGGAAGGACACAATCAGGTCAGGCTGGCTTAACGGTCCTATTCCATCTTGATGGTAAATAACCCAAAGCTTCCGTTGACATAAGGAAATCCCTGTAGATGCTAGGGAAAAAGAGCGAGGCTTGCATATAGGCCGGAAGTGCCGTGGGTTCTAAGCGCCGCGGAAGTCTTTTGAAATCAGAGGCTTGCCGGGAGGCGGCACCTACAGTAAAAACCCTAGAGTCATCTCGCAGTTTTTCGTGTTATCAATCAGTACTTGGATCGGTAAGTCCCCCTAAATCGCACCCAGAGATATGGTTCGGATGGCCCTGATTTCGGTGGCGTTAGCGCCTGCAGTTCAACCTGCGCAGAAGGCGGAACTCCGCCAAAACCTTCCTCTCACTCCAGGAGATCGTATGAAGAGAAATAGCCGAGACACGGCTAGCGTGTTGCCAATGGCGCATTCGACGAAGGCGAGAACAATAAACACAAGAGCAATGGGGATTCTGTGGCCGTTGCCCAGCCCGCGCTGGCTGATCTCAGCGTGATTCTCGCCGGCCTGCAAACCATGCGGAATGGAGATTTTTCGGTACGCCTTCCCGGCTCCTGGACGGGATTGGCGGGCAAGATTGCCGATACCTTTAACTCCATCGTCGCCGCCAATCAACAGATGGCGCAGGAATTGAAACGCGTCGGGCAGGTCGTAGGGAAAGAGGGAAGAACTCGCGAGCGCACCCGCTTCCATGAATCTCGAGGGGCGTGGGGCGATATGGAAGTATCGGTCAATACCTTGGTTGAGGATTTACTTCGACCCACTGCCGAAGTTACCCGCGCTATCGCCGCGGTCGCGCAGGGAAATCTGACTCAGACAGTTCGCCTGGACGTGGATGGCCGCCCGCTTGAAGGCGAATTCTTACGTTCCGCCAGCATCGTCAACACCATGATTCAACAGCTCGGCGTGTTCACCGCCGAGGTAACGCGTGTAGCGCGTGAAGTGGGTACGGACGGAAAACTTGGAGGCCAGGCGCAAGTTCCCGGCGTCGCTGGTACGTGGAAGGATCTCACGGACTCGGTCAACTCGATGGCCAGCAATCTAACCGGCCAAGTCAGAAATATCGCAGAAGTGGCAACCGCCGTCGCCAGCGGCGACCTCTCCCGCAAAATTACGGTCGATGTGCGCGGCGAAATTCTCCAGCTCAAAGAAGCCATCAACACCATGGTGGATCAGCTGCGGTCGTTCGCCTCGGAAGTGACGCGCGTGGCTCGCGAAGTGGGTACGGACGGTAAGCTGGGCGGTCAGGCCGTGGTGGTGGGCGTGGCTGGAACCTGGAAAGATCTTACCGACTCCGTTAACGCCATGGCCGGTAACCTGACGGCTCAGGTAAGAAACATCGCCGAGGTAACCACGGCCGTGGCTCGCGGCGATTTGTCGCGCAAAATCACGGTCGACGTAAAAGGCGAAATTCTCGAACTCAAAGACACCATCAACACGATGGTCGATCAGCTCAATGCGTTCGCCGGCGAAGTCACCCGCGTGGCGCGCGAAGTCGGTACGGAAGGCAAACTTGGTGGACAGGCGCAAGTGCCAGGCGTCGGCGGCACCTGGAAAGATCTTACGGACAACGTCAACTTCATGGCCAGCAACCTCACCGGCCAAGTGCGAAACATTGCGGAAGTGGCGACGGCCATCGCCAATGGCGATCTTTCGCGCAAGATCACGGTAGACGTTCGCGGCGAAATTCTGCAGCTCAAAGAAACTCTGAACACGATGGTCGACCAGCTCAACCGCTTCGCCGGTGAAGTCACGCGTGTGGCCCGTGAAGTGGGCACCGAGGGGCGTCTCGGCGGACAAGCCAATGTGCCGGGCGTCGCAGGCACGTGGAAGGATCTGACCGACTCCGTGAATTCGATGGGCGGAAACTTGACGGGTCAAGTGCGCAACATCGCTGAAGTCACTACGGCGGTGGCCCGCGGCGATTTGTCGCGAAAGATCACGGTCGATGTGAAAGGTGAAATTCTCGAACTCAAGAACACCATCAACACCATGGTTGACCAGCTCAACGCGTTCGCCGGCGAAGTGACGCGCGTGGCCCGTGAAGTTGGCACCGAAGGCAAGCTCGGCGGACAGGCGCAAGTACCCGGCGTGGCCGGAACTTGGAAAGATCTCACGGACAACGTCAACTTCATGGCCAGCAACCTTACCGGCCAGGTGCGAAACATCGCTGAAGTCGCAACCGCGGTGGCCCGCGGCGATTTGTCGCGCAAGATCACGGTCGATGTGAAAGGCGAAATTCTCGAACTGAAAGACACGCTGAACACGATGGTCGATCAGTTGCGCTCGTTTGCTTCCGAAGTGACCCGCGTAGCCCGCGAAGTGGGCACGGACGGCAAACTCGGCGGCCAGGCGCAAGTACCGGGTGTGGGAGGTACGTGGAAAGATCTTACCGACTCCGTCAACTCCATGGCCAGCAACTTGACGGGTCAAGTACGGAACATTGCCGAAGTCGCCACCGCCATCGCGAGCGGTGACCTTTCCAAGAAAATCACGGTGAACGTCAGCGGCGAAATCCTGCTGCTCAAAGAAACCATCAACACCATGGTGGATCAACTCAACGCATTCGCCGGTGAAGTGACGCGCGTCGCCCGCGAAGTCGGCTCTGAAGGCCGTCTTGGAGGCCAAGCCAACGTGCCCGGCGTCGCCGGAACGTGGAAGGATCTTACCGACTCCGTCAACTCCATGGCCGGAAACCTCACCGGTCAAGTCCGTAACATCGCTGAAGTGACCACAGCTGTAGCCCGCGGTGATTTGTCGCGCAAGATCACGGTCGACGTGAAAGGCGAAATTCTCGAACTCAAAAACACCATCAATACCATGGTGGACCAACTCAACGCCTTCGCTGGCGAAGTGACGCGCGTCGCCCGCGAAGTCGGCACCGACGGCAAACTCGGCGGACAGGCGCAGGTACCCGGTGTCGCCGGCACCTGGAAAGATCTCACCGACAACGTAAACTTCATGGCCAGCAACCTGACCGGCCAGGTGCGTAACATCGCGGAAGTCGCAACCGCCATTGCGAACGGCGATCTTTCGAAAAAAATTACAGTCGACGTGCGCGGCGAAATCCTGCAGCTCAAGGAAACGCTGAACACGATGGTCGAGCAGTTGCGATCGTTCGCCGCCGAAGTGACCCGCGTGGCCCGCGAAGTAGGTAGCGAAGGCCGTCTGGGCGGACAAGCCAACGTCTCCGGCGTCGCCGGCACATGGAAGGATCTTACCGACTCGGTGAACGCGATGGCCGGTAACCTCACTGGCCAGGTGCGCAACATTGCCGAAGTAACGACCGCCGTGGCTCGCGGCGATTTGTCGCGCAAAATCACGGTCGACGTGAAAGGTGAAATTCTGGAACTCAAGAACACCATCAACACGATGGTCGACCAGCTTAACGCTTTCGCTGCTGAAGTAACCCGCGTAGCCCGCGAAGTGGGTACGGAAGGAAAGCTGGGCGGCCAGGCGCAGGTCCCAGGCGTCGCCGGAACCTGGAAGGATCTTACCGACAACGTAAACGTGATGGCCGCCAACCTCACCGAGCAAGTGCGCGGCATCGTGAAGGTGGTCACGGCCGTTGCCAATGGTGAACTCACTCAGAAGTTGACGGTGAACGCGAAGGGCGAAGTGGCCGCACTCGCAGAAACCATCAACAACATGACTGACACTCTGGCCACCTTCGCCGATCAGGTCACAACCGTCGCCCGCGAAGTCGGCGTGGAAGGCCGTCTCGGCGGCCAGGCCAACGTCCCCGGCGCTGCCGGCACGTGGAAGGACCTCACCGGCAACGTCAACTTGCTCGCCGATAATTTGACCAACCAGGTGCGAGCTATCGCCGAAGTCGCCACCGCCGTCACCAAAGGTGACCTTACCCGTTCCATTCAAGTGGAAGCCAGCGGCGAAGTTGCTGACTTGAAAGATAACTTGAACACGATGATCGACAACCTTCGCCTCACCACCGATCGCAACACCGAGCAGGACTGGCTGAAAACAAACCTGGCTCGCTTTACCGGAATGCTGCAAGGACAACGCGATCTAACGACGGTTGGACGCATGCTTTTGTCGGAGCTCGCTCCTCTGGTGAGCGCACAACAAGGTGTGATCTACCAGATGGGCGGCGAGGAATCGGCTGAGATGGTTCTGCTTTCGGCCTTCGCCGGCGACGGTGACGATGGTCATCTGCGCCGTCTGAAGATCGGCGAGGGATTGGTGGGACAATGCGCCGCGGAAAAGCGCCGCATGTTGATCTCTGATTTGCCGCCGAACACGATTGCGATTCGCTCCGGTTTGTTCGAGGCTGTTCCGCGCAACGTGATTGTGCTTCCCGTATTGTTCGAAGACCGCGTCAAGGCGGTTATCGAACTCGCCTCGCTGAGTGCCTTCACAACTTCACAGTTGGCATTCCTCGAACAATTGACCGCCAGCATCGGCATCGTGCTCAACAGCATTGAAGCCACCATGCAGACTGAAGGCCTGTTGAAGCAGTCGCAGCAGCTGGCCACCGAACTGCAAATGCAGCAAAAAGAATTGCAGCAGACCAACGAGCAGCTCGCGCAAAAAGCGCAGCAGCTCGCCGAGCAGAACGTTGAAGTGGAACGCAAGAACCAGGAAATCGAGCAAGCCCGCCGCGCCTTGGAAGAGAAGGCCAAGGAACTGGCGCTCACTTCGAAATACAAGTCAGAATTCCTGGCCAACATGTCGCACGAGTTGCGCACGCCGCTGAACAGCATTCTGGTGCTTGGGCAACAGCTCAGCGACAATCCGGATGCGAACCTCACCGCCAAACAAGTCGAATTTGCCCGCACCATTCACGGCGCCGGCACCGACCTGCTGAACCTGATCACCGACATTCTCGACTTGTCCAAGATTGAGTCTGGAACGGTATCCGTCGAGGCCGAGGAAGTCTTCTTTGCCAGCTTGCTGGATGCGGTGGGACGCCCGTTCCGCCACGAAGCGGAGAATCGTCGTCTCAGTTTCGAGGTGCAAAGCGATCCGCATCTCGCGCGCAGCGTGGTTACGGATTCGAAGCGCCTGCAGCAGGTGTTAAAGAATCTGCTTTCGAACGCCTTCAAGTTCACCGAAGTCGGAGGCGTGCGGATGTCCGTATCGCTGGCTAGAAGCGGCTGGAGCGAGGATCATCCGATTCTTGGAAAGGCCGCCTCCGTTGTGGCCTTCGAAGTGTCGGATACCGGCATCGGCATTCCATTCGAAAAGCAACGCATCATCTTTGAAGCCTTCCAGCAGGCAGACGCAGGCACCAGCCGCAAGTACGGCGGAACCGGTCTGGGTCTGGCCATCAGCCGCGAACTGGCTAGTTTGCTTGGTGGAGAAATCCAGCTGCGAAGCGCGCCCGGCCGTGGTAGCACATTCACTCTCTACTTGCCGCAGACCTATGTTGGCCCCGCCACTTCAAACGCCGCCTTAATTGAGCACAGGTCCCCGTCAACAGCATCGCCAGTGCAGCTCGCCGTCGCGAGCATGGCGGAACATGCGGTCGAAAAAATCGAAGACGACCGCGATAATCTGCAACCCGACGACGCTATTTTGCTTATCGTCGAGGACGATATGCATTATGCGCGGGTCTTGTGCGATCTATCCCGCGACAAGGGCTTTAAAGTTCTTGTAGCTTCGCGCGGTGCGGAGGCGCTTGCTCTCGCTCACGAGTATCACCCCACGGCCGTATCCCTCGACGTTTTCCTGCCCGACATGCTGGGCTGGACAGTGCTGAATCACTTGAAGCAGGATCCTGCTACCCGTCACATCCCGGTGCAGATGTTGACGCTTGACGAAGATCGCCACCATGGGCTCGCTCGTGGAGCGTTTGCATTTGTCACCAAGCCCACCACGCCTGAGGGCCTGGAATCGGCACTCTCCCGCATCAAGGAATATGCCACACCCCGCAGGAAGAGGCTCCTGGTGGTGGAAGACAATCCCGGCGAGCAACTCAGTATCAGGGAATTGCTGGGCTACAACGACATCGACGTGACAGTTGTTTCCACGGGAGCCGAGGCAATTCAGATCGTGAACGAGCAGTCTTTCGATTGCGTGGTTCTTGATCTGCGTCTCCCTGACATATCCGGCTTCGATGTGTTGGAACGCTTCGGTGACACGCCTGCCCTAAGCGATTTGCCGGTCGTAGTCTTTACGGGAAAAGAACTTTCTCCGGAAGAGGACGCTCGGTTACACTCGCTGGCTCGCAGTGTCGTTGTCAAGGGTGTAGAATCGCCCGAACGATTGCTGGATGAGACCGCTCTCTTCCTGCATCGCGTCGTCTCCGATCTGCCGGTGGAGAAACAGCGATTGCTTGACCGGTTGCACCGTTCCGACGATGCCCTGGTGGGGAAGAAAGTCTTGGTCGTCGACGATGATGTACGCAACATTTTCGCGCTCAGCAGTGTTATCGAACGCAGGGGTATGACGGTGATCACCGCCGGAACCGGGCGCGAGGCGATTGCCAAACTCGAATCCACTCCGGACATCGCGATCGTTCTGATGGACATCATGATGCCCGAGATGGACGGTTACGAAACCATGCAAGTGATTCGGCAGAACGCTTCCTTCCGGCGATTGCCGATTATTGCGCTGACGGCGAAAGCCATGAAGGGAGACCGTGAGAAGTGTCTTGAGGCGGGGGCTTCCGAGTATCTGGCGAAACCGGTCAATACCGAGCAACTGCTCTCGTCGCTGCGGATGTGGCTCCATCGGTAGATTGAACTAAGTGCTTGTTGAACACGAGAACATTGAATGGGCAAAATAGATACAGTCAATATCCTGATGGTGGACGATCAACCCGCCAAGCTGCTCAGCTATGAAGTCATGCTGGGCGGACTGGGTGAGCAGCTGATCAAGGCCCATTCCGCCAAGGAAGCCCTCGAAGTTCTCCTTAAGACCGATATTGCCGTGGTGCTGATGGATGTAAGCATGCCGGAACTCGATGGCTTCCAGTTGGCGGCGATGATTCGCCAGCACCCGCGTTTTCAGCGCACGGCAATCATTTTTGTCTCCGCCGTCCATCTCACCGATCTCGACCAACTCAAAGGTTACGAGCATGGCGCGGTGGATTACATTTCGGTTCCGGTGGTTCCAGAACTCCTGCGTGCGAAAGTGAGAGTGTTCGCCGACCTGCACCGGAAAACGCGGCTGCTCGAAACATTGAACCGCGATCTTGAGCAGCGCGTGATGGAGCGCACAGAAGAATTGGCAAGTAAAGCCGAACTCCTCATGCGGCTTAATGCCGAGTTAACCGGAAAGAATCAAGAGCTTGACGCCATTTTCAGCACCGCGCCAGATATTATCTTCAGCCGCAGGGCGGATGGTTCCAGGGATTACGTCAGCGACCGATTTTATGACTTTACCGGTGCTGAGCCAGGTTCGGCCAATGGTTTTGGATGGCTGGACTATGTGCATCCCGACGATAAGGACCAGGCCATGGCGGACTGGATGCGCTGTGTTGAATCGGGGGCAAACTACGAAGCGGAGTATCGCCTCCGATCTAAGGACGGGGTTTATCGCTGGTTTCGCGCTCGCGCTGTTCCCATCCGCGATGATGGCAAGATTGCCAAATGGTATGGCACATGTTCCGACATTCACGACAGCAAGGTGCTGGAACAATCCATTCGCGACAATGCCGCCGAACTGGAGAAAATGGTGGATAGCCGGACCGACGAACTGCGCCGGCTTTCCGTCCGCCTCATGACTCTGCAGGACCAGGAGCGGCGACGCATTGCACGCGATCTGCACGATGGCCTGGGGCAGGAACTCGCGGTTGCAAAGATGGTGCTGGACAAAATGCTTCTGCAAAAGTCATCCCAACCTCCGGATGAAGCCTGGTCCCAGGCCAGCAGCATCATCGATCGTGCCATTCAGCAAGTCCGCACCATGTCTCACCTTTTGCATCCCCCGTTGCTCGATGAAGTAGGTTTGCTTTCGGCCCTCGCATGGTATACCGATGGGCTTACAAAACGCAGCGGCATCGAAACTTCTCTGGAAGTACAGCCCCGCGATTTTCCAAGACTCACCACCGAAGTAGAAACCGCAATCTTCCGCATCGTCCAGGAAGCTCTTACCAACGTCTTCCGTCATTCGCAGGCGCACACCGTGCGGATTAGCTTGACTCAAAGGAATGGAACGATAGGGGTTGCCGTGCGCGACGACGGAAAGGGAGTCGGCAAGAAGATTGTTGAATTGCGGCCCGACAGCGTTGGCGTTGGCATTGGAGGCATGAAACAGCGAGCCAAAGAACTCGGCGGAGAGCTGCGATTGACCAATCTTGAGCCAGGAACCTTAGTTGAGCTCGAGATTCCTTTCAGTTCAACGGTGCGCGAACCGAGCGTAGCACTGGACGGGTGCGCTTCAAACTAAGGCACTACCGCGACAGCATCTTGTTAGCCCGCGTTACCATGTGCGCTAACTCTTCCTTACCCGTTGGGTTCTTTTTCCGCCACTGCTGTCCGGTTAAAGATCGAACAAAATCAGTTGGTTAGGGTCACTGAGTAGATTTGCTTCCATGTCGAGTGGCTGAAGGGCCTGTGAAATGGGCGTTTTCTCGAAAAGGTTGACGCTCAGAATCTGTAGAGTTTGGTAGAGACTTGCTTCCAGGTCCAACCTCTTTCGCGCGATGGCGACCAGCACATACATCGACACAGCGATCCAGATTTGGGTCTTCACCGCGTTCTCGCTGGTGCCGTAGAACGCCTTGATTCTGAGATGCTGTTTGATCCATTTGAAAAACAACTCCACGGCCCACCTCGACTTGTAGATCTGAGCAATCACAGGGGCAGGGAGAGTGAAGTTATTGGTAAGGAACTTGAATCGCTTTTGCTTTTCGACGTCCAGAAAGGTGACGCGGCGGAGCGCATCCGGGTAAACGGAAGCAGACTCAAACGAGGTCAGGATGACGGTGTGATCGGAACGGACGCCTGTGCTCTTATCGATCTTGTGGGAGTACCGGCGCTGCAACAGGACGTTGGCTTTGGTGCGCACTACGAAGAAGGCGGAACTGAGGGTAAGGAAGAAGAGGCGTTCGAAATCCACATAGGCGCGGTCCATGACATAGAAAGCACCGGGCTCAGGCATGATCTCGTCCAGGATGTTTACGTCGTGCACTCTGCCCTCGGTAATGCGAATAAATGTGGGGATATTGCCACGCAGGTCCAACAAGGTGTGCATCTTGACGGCGGCTTTGTGTTTGCGAAACTTCGCCCACGGAAATAAAGCTAGGCACAAATCGATGGTGGTGGAGTCCAACGCGTAGAGACTCTGATCCAGATCGACGCCGATGGGATCGAGCGCATAGAGCGGGCGAGCGATTGCGATCAAAATCTGCGCAAAGTCGGCGTAGATTCGCCAGTCGCGAGCTTCGTTCGCATCGGCCAACGTCGAACGTGCTATCTTGCCGCGGAATCCCATGTGGTAGAGCTTGCCGCCGATGGAACCGAGGCAGGCTTCAATGTCGCGAAGACTCTCGCGGTAGGTCAACTGAGCGAATGCCATCGCCAGATACTGATCCCAACAGGACAAATTTTTCAGATAGCGACCACCACCATATCGCTCTACGCACTTCTGGAACTGTTGGTGGGGAAGGAACTCGACCAGCTGCGAGAAGACGGTACGCCCTGTGTTCATCCTCCATTGTCACGGTTCTCCACGAGGCCGCCAAGGACGCTCCGAAACGTCATTTTCATTTCAAATCGTTTTAACGCCAAACCGCACGCATCACACTGGATCTACAGGGCTTGCACGCTCGCTGCAGAAGTTTCTCCGGACAGCAGTGTTTTTCCGCAAAGATCAGCGATGCCGCCTAGTTACTTATTTCCTTTAGTTCGATCTTCAACAAAGGCCTTTTCCAAGAAGCCTTTTTATCGTCGGGCAGATAAATACTGGCCAGATCAATACTGCAAGAACTGTAGCGCCGATTTTAAAAACACTAGCACCTGGAGATGAATACGGATTAAGCCACCGGGATTCTCGGGCGCGCATTGGGTGCAATTTACATATTTAACCGGATGGAAGCGTGACCGCTGCAAAGTTACGGTTATCGTCGTACGAAAATCTAAAACAGTTGCTCGCTTCGAGCACGGAAGAGGTCGTTTTTATGGCAAGGATTGGTTCCAAATCACTGAAGTGGGTTCTGATGCTCGGCGCTAGTTGCCTCCTACTCGTCGGAATGGGATGGTCTCAGGATGATGACAAAAAGGATGAGTCGAGCATTCAAAAACGCATCGTTGCATCCGCCCACGTTCTCGATGAAATTATGGGCACACCCGACAAAGCGATTCCTGACAAAGTGATGAAAGACGCGAAGTGCATCGCGGTGGTTCCTTCTATGGTGAAGATTGCTGTCGGCTTCGGAGGCAGCCACGGAAAAGGTGTCGCCGTATGCCGTCTGGAGGATGGCCGTTGGAGCGCTCCCGCGCCCCTCACCATCACCGGTGGTAGCTGGGGGTTGCAGCTTGGCGGTCAGGCGGTCGACCTGGTGTTGGTTGTCATGAATCAGCAGGGTATGGAGCATCTGCTCGCCAGCAAGTTCAAGATTGGCGCGGATGCGTCCGCTGCTGCGGGCCCTGTAGGACGTGACGCCGGCGCCGACACAG
Organism: uncultured Acidobacteriaceae bacterium; assembly: GCA_963818865.1. Taxonomy (GTDB): domain Bacteria; phylum Acidobacteriota; class Terriglobia; order Terriglobales; family Acidobacteriaceae; genus Sulfotelmatobacter. Next base: position 414,150 of record CAWFTQ010000003.1, on the reverse strand, counting down.
ATTGGAAGATGAAAGCGGAAATGTTGACCTACTCCCGCGCACGTGGACTTTTCGCGGGCATAGACTTATCCGGCTCCGTGGTAACTCAGGACAAAGATGAAACCCACCTTCTCTACGGAAAGTTTGTGCCGTTCGACGCAATCCTGACGGGCAAGGTTCGTCCGCCGGCTGGAAGTGGAATGTTTGAAGCGGCCGTGAGGAAGTATGCGGGTCAGGCGGGGGACCATGGTCAGTTGAAAACAACGCCCAGCGACTCGCAGTCTGGGAGCCGTTAATCGCATACAGCAAGCTTTTCCACGAAGTCAAATCGATCGTCGGAGGACATGATGTCGACAATTCTACTTATCATTCTGGTTCTGTTACTGGTGGGAGCGTTGCCCGCCTGGCCGTATAGCCGGGGCTGGGGATATTACCCCAGTGGCGGACTGGGCTTGGTGGTGGTGGTGCTGCTTGTACTACTTCTCGCCGGCCGGCTGTAGTCGATTTCACTGTTGCCATAAACGGAGAGCCCTGCAAGTTTGCAGGGCTCTCCGTTTTGTTTTTATGAGTACGCAGCTACCAAGGTCAGAGGCGCGCGCATCCGGTGCCCCTTGGCGAAATCCTGAGCCGCTAGTTCTTACTTTTCTCTTCTTGGGCTCCAGACTGCGGAGTGCGCTTCATTCTGCGGCTGCCGACCGGACGCAGTGGATGGCCCCGGCTTTTGATCCGCCTGTTTATCATCCTGAGCTGGTTCGGCTGCGCTTGGTTCGGCTGCGGGCTGGGGAATGGGTTGTAGCTTCTGTAACTCGGACCATGCGATCAATTGCGGCCCAATCATAGAGGTAGGAGGCACAGTATCCGGCTGGCTTGCCGGATCCTGCGCGAAAATCGGCGGGGCCATGGCTGAGAGTAAACCTAGTGTCAGAAAGAGGCTCGTCTCTCGTTTCATATCTTAACCTCGAAAGACGAAGCGGCCAGCGGCAGATCCACCGGCATTTCGGGAGAACGAGCAGCGTCGTTACACCGCGCCGACACCGGTATTCAAGTTTTTACAGCTGAGTCGGTGGGGCGTCCATACATCGTTTCCTGTAACGGCCTCTTAGTGCTCCGCGCACTGCAGTCTCGGAATCGAGTCCTCCGAGAAGAATCGGGTCCTCCTAAAAGAAGGACCGGTGGAATTTTTAGACCAAATACAAGATTCACAGTATGGGCACGAACGCTGTCGTTCGTTACCCTGCGGTTCTACTCGACAGACGCCCCCATCGAGCAAGTGCCGGTTCTGGGAACTGGCACTTGCTCCCTCCTCAAGAAAATACCGAACGATTACAGGCACTGGACTGGCCAAATACAGATTGAAGGGGATTCGTTTCGGTGCGCTGCAGAGCTATTGTCGACTGGCAAGCTTACCTTGAGGAGGAAAGCATCATGATTTACTGGACGCTAGTATTCTTGGTTGTGGCATTGATTGCGGGAGTCCTGGGCTTTACCGGCGTAGCGGTTGCCGCTGCAGGAATTGCGAAAGTGATATTTTTTGTTTTTCTGGTCCTCTTTGTGCTTTCACTTATCACTCATCTCACGCGCCGCGGCAGCGTCTAACTCGGTTTGACGCTCGCGCCGGCGAGCACAAAGGTCGAGATAAGGGGGCTCCCAGTCGGTGCCTCCACTTTCTCTGACATCGTCTACATCATTTTCCGCGGTGGCGCGGAATCGTCAGAGATATTCCTCATTGAGATTCGAAAGATACGGCCTGTCTGTACGCCGGGGCGCGCAATTGTGTGCTGTATGGAACATACAAGGGCGCTAGGGAGGGCGTATGGTTGAATTGTCTCTTCTAGCACCTGTCCGTTGGGCGACCTAAAAGCTAACGGTTCCTGCGAAATCGGATGGCGTTATCGCTGTGTGATTGGAAAGGAACTTGGCCATGGCCCAGCTTGTACGTGGTTCCCTGAACGAATTCGACAAAACGGACGGTGATCACCGCGAGGTAGGCAACATCATTCTACGCAGCCTGCCGCGAGCGGAACGCGCCCGGATGTTCCCCTCGCTGGAATTTGTGCGTCTCAGGCTTCATCAAGTGCTGCATGAGACTGCTGAGGTCATCCGATCGGGATATTTCCTGAACGATGGAATATGTTCCATACTCACGGTTCAGCCCGACGGTGAGAGTGTGGAAGTGGGATTGATCGGCAAAGAAGGCTTCGTTGGCCTGCCGGTAATCTTTGGTTTTAAGACCAGCGCCTTGAGAATGATCACTCAGGGAGATGGGACGGCCTATCGCGTGGACGTCGGGATTTTGCAAAATCTGCTGCCACACTGCCCCGCCCTTGAGCGACAGCTACAACGCTATTCGATGATCCTGGGCATTCAGTCCACCCAGCTTGCCGCTTGCAACCGCCTGCATGACGTTGAGGAGAGACTGGCAAGGTGGCTGTTAATGAGCCATGAGCGGATTGCCGGCAAGACCCTCCCTTTAACCCAGGAGTTCCTTGCGCAAATGCTTGGAACCCGGCGTTCCACGGTCAGTGTGGCCGCCAGCATCCTGCAGAAGGCGGGAATGATTTCCTACACTCGAGGCAACGTAACCATTCTGAACAAATCCAAGCTTGAGGCCGCTTCCTGCGATTGCTACCGGATGATCGTTGAGCAAAAAAATCGCTGGCAATCTGAAACGCCAGAGCGATAAATGTAGCGATAAACGTAGAGAGAAACCAGGCAACGCCGGTCGTCAAGTCAGAATCAAAGCTTCGCGAACATTTTTTCGCGAAGGAACTCACCCGTCCGCATCACGAATCCTTTTTGCATATTCACCTCCTGAAACCACAGTGCGGCATTTCTGCTGACAATATCCAATCGGGTAAACCACGTAGAGCAGTGATAGATATTGCTTTACGACCTCCTCCGCAACGCCTGATACACGCATTCTTCGCACTTCGAGAGCAAACCGCAGCTTGTTTCGTGGCATCTATACCACGGTCGGAAAATGTTGCCAAAAGCGCCCACTAACATTTCCCGACAATATTTAAGGAGCGTCAATGTCGAATCAGCAGGGTACACCTCAAACCGCTCAGGCTCTACCTCCACTCTCTACATTTGATCCGCTCAATACTATGTATGTCCCGCGCCAACCGTATGCCAGCAGGGAACGCGCGCTACCAGTGCGAAGGAGCGCCCAGGTGCGCGAGCAGAGCCAGTTCGGCCCGGACGCAATTTGGGGTCACTACAACAATTATCGTTCCAACGGTCTCGTCGGATCCGCAGTGGTGCACGTTGTCCTGTTGGCGTTACTCCTGAGCGGTGCGATTTTCGGCCATCAGGTAGTGACAAAGGTGCAACAGCAGGAAACCGTTACGCTGATTGCACCCTCGCCCGATTCCTACGCCCTCCCGGTTGCGAAAAAGGTTGTTAGCGGCGGCGGCGGCGGCGGTGATCACGACGTATTGCAGGCTCCGAAGGGTAGATTGCCCAAGCTGGCAATGCAGCAAATCACTCCGCCTTCGATCATCCTTCGGAACCCGCATCCCAAGCTGGCTGTGGAGCCTACGGTCGTGATACCGCCGCAGGTCCGCATGGCGGAAAATAATATGCCCAATTTGGGAATTCCATCGGCAGCAGCCATGCCGTCTGCTCCTCCCTCGAATGGCACCGGCTCAGGTGCTGGCATTGGATCGGGTTCGGGCGGTGGCGTAGGGGTTGGTCATGGTGCGGGAGTTGGCGCCGGCAGTGGTGGCGGCATCGGCGGCGGCGTATTCAAAGTGGGTGGCGGTATTTCCGCTCCTCAACCACTTTCCACGCCCGATCCGGAGTACACCGAGCAGGCTCGCATCGCCAAAACTCAGGGAACATGCATCCTTTGGCTCATTGTCGATGACCAGGGACGCCCGCGCGACATACGCGTAGTCCGCGGCCTTGGTATGGGTCTGGACGCAAAAGCGATCGAAGCCGTCAAGCAATGGAAGTTCCAGCCTTCCATGAAAGATGGAAGGCCGGTAAGTGTGCAGATCAGCGTCGAGGTTGGATTTAAACTTTATTAGAAGAGGGAATTCTAATCTGGTGAATCAATTCCTCGCGGCAAGCTCCGATTATTGGAGCTTGCCGCCTTTGTTTTGCTCGAAAAGAAGCCGGCAACACTCCCAACAAAGAAAAGTTCCGGTAAACCCTTCTAAACAATTACTCATCGGCTGTACAGCAAATCTCGCATTCAATTACAGGAGCGCCCTTATGGGAGCGGAGGCAGGGGTCCGCTACTCTCAATCTCGACGCTGAATATTCCCTAATTCATCGGGGAACAGTAAAACACAGCGCGACAGATCGTAAGGAGAACAACAGTGGCCACTTGCGTGATTTCCGCGACCGAATCGAATTTGATCCCCGCCCGGACCGAAACCCAGCGCGACGATTCCGAACGCAGTCTGGTTCAACGTGCGCAGTGCGGCGACCAGGAAGCTTTTGCCATGCTCTTCCAGTTGCACAAAAAGCGCGTATATTCCGTTTGCCTCCAGATGACCAAGGACGTGGCTGACGCTGAAGACCTGACTCAAGAAGCCTTCCTGCAAGTTTTTCGAAACGTTAACTCGTTCCGCGGGGATTCGGCTTTCTCGACCTGGCTCTATCGAATTGCGGTGAACACCGTTCTCATGAAGTTGCGGCGCCGTAAAACGCCGCCCATCTTTTCGCTGGATGAGCCCGTTTCTGCTGAGTCGCCATCGCTGAAGCGTGACGTGGGTAAGGCGGATCCGAATCTCTCCGGAGCAGTGGACCGGATTGCATTGCGTCGGGCCATTGAGGAACTTCCCTTGGGCTGCCGGCAAATTTTCGACCTCCACGAAGTTCAGGGATATCAGCATCACGAAATCGCGCGTCAACTCCAATGTTCGATTGGAAACTCGAAATCGCAGCTTCACAAAGCGAAGATGAAAATGCGAGACCTGTTGTTTCCCAAGACCGGTCACGCACGGCCGTGCAAATCCGGCGCCGCGAAACTCCTCGCCAAGAATTAGCGGGGGAGTTTGTTTCGCCATGGGAAACGCTTCGGTAGATGCTCTGTGCTGAAGTGACCGAGAGGGAAGAAATGTTCGTGGGGCTGGGAACGGTTGTAACGATCGGCGGAAGGAATCAAGAATCTTCTCGGGACCGTACCGGTTTAGCCGAACTGCCGGGGATCGGTCAGGAGCCTTTTCTTGATGTTCCATTGGAATGCGTTGAGGTTGCCGGGCGTTCATTACTTGAACGAATGATCGAGCGTTTCGTCGCCATCGGCCTCGAGCGCGTGTCAGTCCTGCTCGAAGCCAAGGCGTTTACGCGAATACCGAAGTTTCGAACTGACTACGCGAATGTCACGGTAAAAGTGGTCAGGGATCTCTACCCCGCAGTTACCCAGGAATTGGCGGATTATTCGCAAAACGGAATCGGGCACTCTTTCGTCAGTTCGGCAAATGCCTATGCGGAAACCGATCTCCTTGACCTGTTCTGTTTTCATCGGGAGGCTCGGCAAGCCGTCACGCGTGCTTTTGATCAGGAAGGCCCGTTGGATCTATGGGTTGTCGATTGCGCCAAGGCGCAGCGCGGCGATGTCGAGAGCTTCCTCGATGATGCGGGCCGAGATGGCGTCCCGAAATATTTCATCCGTGACTATGTGAACCGCCTCGCGCATGTCCGCGATTTGCGTCGATTCGCTACCGACATCCTTCGCCGAAGCTGCGAGACCGGTCCTTCTGGCAAGCAGGTGAGGCCGGGTGTTTGGACGGATGAAGGGGCTGAAGTGCACCGTCGCGCGCGAATTGTCGCCCCCGCTTTCATCGGTTGTGCATCTAAGGTTAAGGCGGATGCTTTGATTACGCGTTTAAGCAATATCGAAAGGGACTGCTGCGTGGATGGCGGCACGGTGGTTGAGGACAGTTCCATCTTGGCCAACACCACCGTCGGAATTTGTCTCGACCTGTGCCACGCCGTCGCCAATGGAAATAAGTTATGGAATCTTGAGCGCGACGTAACCGTCGAAATTGTCGATGCAAGCGTTATGCGTTTTAGTTCTGCGACGCGCAAGGCTGCCGCGTTGAGCAGCGAGCGAATCGTAGCGCCCGAAGCAGCCATTGCTTTACCGAAACCACAAATGCCAGAGACATGGCAGTTCAATAGCAGTCTTATTCAGGAGTGACTTACATGCCGACGAGAGCCCCAGTGATTGTGATGGAGTTGCCAGAACAACTGAACCATTTGGAAGCCAAATCCTTCCTGAATGAGTTAGAGCCGCTTTTACAGAATGATCGTCCCAGCGTGGTTCTTGACTGTTCGCAGATCAAGCACATGGACAGCGCCGGCGTAGAAATGCTGTTGTACTGTCTGGAACAGGCCATGAAGCGCGACGGAGATCTGAAATTGGCCGCGGTTTCGCCCGCCTCGGCGGTGATTATGGAACTGATGCGCGTCGATCGGCTTTTCGAAGTATTTGCAACATCCGACGACGCCGTGCGCAGCTTCCAGCTGGTTGCGCCCGCCGTCAGTGTTCAGACTCAGCCCTGGTACGCCCCGGCACATGGGCTTACGAATCTGAAGGCGGCGAGTTGATGTCCTTCGTCTGGGGTCGGAGGGTGCCCATGGGAGTATGGCAAAAAGCCATAAAGCAAATCGCGTGGAGCGGAGTGCTGCTCGGTGCGGTCTCCGCCGCGGTGTCGTCGGCTGCGGCGCAACAGACCGCCACGCCCGAAGCCTACGCTGGCATTCCAAAACAGGCAGAACTTCCTGATAGTCCAGGAGCCACCCTTGCCAGGTTGCAAACACCACCGCAACCACAAAGCGCTTTCGAGCAATCGCCAGGCGCACCGCTTCCAACCGAACCTCAGGGCCAGCAAGCCGAATCTCCGCAGCCGCCGCAGATCCAGCCGCAGCAAGTCCAGCCGCCGTCTCCACAAAAGCCGGTGGGTACCGCTGCAGCCGAGCCTACGCATGCCGCTGGAATCGCCGCCTCGCAACCTGCAGGTGTAGCCATCGCGCCTGCGAAGCAGCGGCGGGTTCGTACGATTGTGATCAGAACTGCCGCAATTATCGGAGCAGGTATCGCTGTCGGAACGGTCGTGGCGCTCACGGAAGCGACTGGCAGCAAGCCCCCAGGGGCTCATTAGACCGTGTTTTGCGACTTACCCAGCAGCCGCAGACCCAGCGTATTCGGGAGCAAATTTCTGTGACGATTGTCAGTTTTTCCGGAATCGACGGCGCCGGCAAGAGCACGCAAATCTCCTGTCTAGAAGACTGGCTCCATCGCTCCGGGCTCCGCACCAAACTCCTCACTTTTTGGGACGATGTCGTCTGCTTTTCCCGCTACCGGGAATTCATGAGTTACAAGGCCTTCAAAGGCGACCGCGGCGTGGGAAGCCCCGAGAAACCTTTGCATCGCCGCGACAAAAACGTAACCTCGGGACCGGTTACCGTGATGCGTTTCGGGCTCTATTTCGTGGATGCCGTGAATCTTTGCCGGAAGGTCCGCGAGGCGAGAAAAAGTGACGTGGATGTCGTCATCTTTGACCGCTATATTTACGATGAACTCGCGAATCTGCCGCTCACGGACAGGTTCGCCAGAATGTTTGCCCGGCTGGTGCTAAAGCTTGTACCCCAGCCTGACATTGCCTACTTAATCGATGCCGATCCGTTCGCAGCACAGACGAGGAAACCCGAGTATCCCCTGGAGTTTGTTCGCCGTAACCGCGAAGCCTACATTCGTCTCGCCCAGCTCGCGGGCAACATGACCGTGGTCGAGCCTGATTCGATCCAGGCGATGAAAACCAGCATCAGAAACGAAATGCTGCAGAGACTTGCGCGAACCGGGCCCGACACCGGACACCGGCATTCGCCACTTACCGCTCCTAACCCAGCCAACATCTCGTCCGGCGAACTCATCGAACCATGACGGTCCAGACGTGACGGTTCAGACATGATCGTCAAACTTTGACAGATCGTCGTCGGGCCGACTGGGAGCCGGAGAGCGAATGAAAATTTGTCTGGTTACAACTTTTCCACCCAGCCAGGGTGGACTGAGCGAGTACGGACTTCACATTGCGAACGAATTACAGAGCAATCCGTTTATTCGCCTCACGGTTCTCGCCGACACGATCTCCACCGCGGAACCTGAACTTGAAGGTTTCGCGGTCGAAAGGTGCTGGTCTTTCGACAATCCTGCCAGTTCCGCTCGCATTCTGAGTGCGATCCGCAAACAGAAGCCTGACGTGGTCTGGTTCAATCTGCTCTTCAGCACATTCGGTCGCAATCCACTGATAGCCTTTGCAGGACTTCTCACTCCGCTGCTTTCGCGTCTGTCTGGTTGCTACACCCACGTGACGCTGCACCACCTGATGGACACGGTGAACCTGCAGGATGCGGGGGTGCGCTTTGCCCGCACCTACCGTTTAGCGGGCGCCGTGGCCACTCGCATGCTCCTTTTATCCAATTCCGTATCCGTGCTCATGCCTGGATATCGCAAAATCCTCCACGACAAATACGGCCGCGATAATGTGCACTTGCGCTCGCACGGCATCCTTTCCAGAGAGCCCGAATTTCCAGATTTGTCCAGGCGTGGAAATCCGGAGCACCGCATTTTGGCCTTCGGCAAGTGGGGAACATACAAGCGCCTTGAACTGATGATTGATGCTTTCCAATATGTGTCGGAAGCTTTGCCCAACGCCAGATTGGTAATCGGAGGAGGGAACCATCCGAACGCGGCGGGCTACGTAGAGTCGGTGAAAAAGAAGTGCGAAGCAAATCCAAAAATCGAATTTACCGGCTACGTGCATGAGAATGGATTACCCGATCTCTTCCAAAGCTCTTCCGTCGCCGTCATGCCTTACTCCTCGTCCACGGGTTGCAGCGGCGTCGCACACCTCGCCTGCGCCTATGGCGTGCCGGTCGTGTGTTCCGATCTTGAGGATTTTCGCCAGATGTCAGACGGCGAGGGCATGGCCATTGAGTTTTGCAAACCCGGCGACGCCCGGGATCTAGCCGCTTGTCTGGTTCGCTTCCTCACCGACCCCGCGAAGCAACAAGCAATGGCGGAACAAAATTTTTCCGCAGCCCTGCGCATGACCATGCCGCACATCGTTCTAAAATATCTGCGCCATTTCGAATTGGAGCAGAGAACCGTGGCTTTGCGGCACATAACCAGATTCCGCAGGCTGCCGAGCTGGGTCCCTTCGAAGTCGCTCCTGTTAAGACTGATGACCCGAAAATCCCTGGGGTGGGTTCATCGCTCTGCTCTCCACCGGCCATCGGCGCGCATCGCGAACAATAAGCACTTATTGAACGATGACGTTGACGGTGGTGGAAAGCTTGCTGGCACTCGAACTCCCATTAATGGTAACGGAGTAACTGGCCGGAGTGGCAACGGCAGCACTGGCAGTTTGCACATTTCGGACGCTGCCGCAAGAAGCTCCAATCATTCCCAGTCCAATGACCCCGCAGAGCGCGAGCGCCTGTATCCCGCGCTTACGCGACCCTTTGCCGAGGAACCCGACGCCTACGAGCCCGAAGGGCAGTAACCAGCTGGCAAAGGCAAAGACAGGAACAAACCTCGTTGGTTGAGGCGGGTTCGTCGCAGCCGCGGTCGTGGTTGAAATGGTGAGTGTCGAACTGGCGCTGCTTGACCCGGGAGTAATTGTCGCGGGAGAGAAAGAGCAACTCAACGTGCTGGGAATGCCGCTGCAGCTGAGCGCAATGGGACTGTTCAATGATCCGGATTGCAGCTTTGCCGTCACGGTCAGACTTCCCGCCATTCCGGCGGGAATTGTAAGGGACACCGGCGCCGCACTGAACGATAGAGTGGGAGCGGGAGGTGGAGTGGGGGCCGGGGTAGGAGCCGGAGTCGGGGGCGGAGTTGGCTGGGGTGCGATACACGTCGCCGTGTAACTCGTCGCCCCGGTGATCTGGTTCGCCAAACTTGGCTTGCCTACGGCTTGCACAAATAGTTGATAGTTCCCGTTCGGAATCGGAAATCCACAAAGGTTCAGCGAAGAGATTCCGGTTGCGACATCCGTCAGCGGCATCAGATTCTGCCCATCGGAACTGATATACACCGTGTAGTGGTCGACCGTATTCTCATTTCCGTTCAGCGTCCACTGCAATGAATTCGCGGCCACCGAATCGGTAAGCGTCGCACAGTTGTCGATGCCCGATTCAATCTCGGTGGCCTCTTCATAGTCGTTCCACGTCACCAGTTGAAGATACGGCAGCGGTTTCCCCGCGCTGTACATGCTGTTGAGTTTGGAAAATGTTTCCAGCCAAGTCTGCCCGCATTGCTGTCCCATAATGCGGTTCGACCCCCAGGACGCCAGCGTGTCGTTGAACCCTTTGTAAGTCGCACCTACAGTTTGCTCGCTCGGGTAAGCCATGCCCGCGTCGTAAAAGCTGGTCAGGTAACTCATTCCATAGTCGGTGGTTGTTGGCATCACCCACGAGTAACTGCCATCGGTAAGGACGTTAGTGAAGCCGCTGTTATTCTGGAAGATGTAGGCCGGATGCGTGCTCAATGTTGCATTGGCTGCAGTCCAGTCAACCGCAGGGTAGGAAAGGCTCACGTTAAAGTTCGTTACCATCGGCTGGCCGTTGATGGTCATGTAAGCCGGCGAGGTAAAGTATGTTTTTTCGATGTACTGCAGGTCGTTGACTAACGCCTGTTGCGGCGTACAACCCGAGCAGGAATACCACTCAATCGCTCCCTGATCGATCATGATCGCGAAAGTGAATCCAGGGTGGCTCTCCGCCGCCGCCATTACGTACTGCGTAGCCTGGTCGATGGTATTGCCCGGCCCGTACCAGTCGATAATCACGCCATCGATGCCGCGGCTGACCATGTCGTCAATCTGACTCTGGACTTGCGCCGGGTTCGTCTCACTATAACCAATATTCATGTGGTCCGACTGACCGAACCAAAGAACCATGTGAGCATAAACCTTGGTCGTGGCCCCCGGGTAAAGCAGGGTGTGAACGTCAACCTTACTTATATTTCCCGCGCCTCGATTGTCATTCGACTGGGTCGTGAAGGTGTTCGCGGCGCTGGTGTTATTCGAAGTCTGAGCCGCGAGAGTTGTTGTGGGTACCACGTAGGAGGAACTGGCCGAACACAGGGTCGACGCTGCCAGCACCACGACTGCAACTACCAAAGTAAGACGCATTGGTCCTCAGGGCGGAAATAGAGCCGAGGAGCTTGCTTCGGATCTGGGAACAGCGCAGGGAAGGCACGCCCACCTATAAATTTCCCCGCAACTGGGATCTTTTTTATCTGGGAACTGCGGTCACTTTAGAGGGAATAGTTAAAAAGCGACAAGATAACCTTGGTGGGTGTCCTATTGGACGTACGTAATCTTTCTCGCTATCGAAACCATCGTAACTACCGATCTCTACGCTGAACGCCTGCGCTTGAGCCACTGCCGCAGAAACAAACCTCACCAGGCACAGTAATCTCACAGTGTTCATGCTGCTCCCTTCAAACATACTTATAGGCAGTCCAGAGGAAGCAGGTTTTTACGCTGAAGTGGGCACTCTGAGATGCTTATCCACAATCGCTTGAGGTGCCTGTGGATGTCTGTAGGATCCGACCTCGGGTTCGGTGACCGACGTCACGTGGGGTTCTCGCAAGAGAGGATAAAAGAGCCTGGGGTGCAGGATTTCCCGTGAGCAAGAACGTCCGCTAGCTGTTCAGGATTCTCAATTTTTTTCCGAGGACCTGCCGGATGCCGCCCTGCGGACCAGGTACCAAGAGGCAAACAAAGCGTCTTCTATCAGTAACTTACACGCCCATATAACCTTTCATCGGCCAACTTTTCGCTTACGATGCTCATCATAAACACACCAAAACTCCGCCGAGGTTCGCCTTGCATGAAAAACTTCATTCGCAGGTTTTCCCTTGTGGTTCCGACATTGATACTCTGCGGTTGGATACTCTGCGGTTGCCAGGGACTCGTGACTCAACCTGGAACCCTCCAGTCCATCGACCACGTGGGTTTCATGTTGCAGGAAAATCGCAGCTTCGATACCTACTTCGGCATGCTGAACCCGTACCGGCAATCGAATGGCTGGACAGTCAGTGAGGACGGCAATACTTATACCGTGGATGGCATCGACGACAAGCTCGGCAACTTCGCAAATCCAGACGATCAAGGCCAGTCGTTCAATCTTTTCAAGTTCAACAGCACCTGCATCGACGACATGAGCTCAGCCTGGCTCGAAAGTTATGGCGATGTCAACCGCTACGATTTCAGTACTGCGCGTCAGATTCTGATGGACGGCTTTGTGCACACGGCAGAGGGCTTCGCCGCATCCGGAGCGGGCGATGGGCAATTCACCGACTTGGTCGGCCAGCGGGCAATGGGATATTACGACCGGGATTTACTTAATTACTACTACTACATGGCCTCGCAGTTTGCGGTTTCGACCGCTGGTTCTCGCCCGTTTCCAGCAAGAGCACTCCCAACCGCATTGCGACCATGACCGGCGGAACCACCCAAGGCCTGGTGAAAGATCCTTTTGTGGACGATGGCTTCACCAACCAGCTGAACATTGAAACCATCTTTCAGGAGTTAGACGAGAACAACGTCTCGTGGAAGATCTACTATTCAGTTACCGCGGGCGGCTGCACCGATGAAGATGGCGACTGCGGACCGACCGGAAAATCGAGCGCATTTCCCGTAACCACATTCTCCGATTTCACTTACTCGAGTCAGTACTTATATGAGAACCCGCAAAAGACGGCATGCACCGCGCCCACCGTCGGCTCACAGCAGGCGGTGGGCGATTCCTCCAATTCATTCTGTGTCGACCCCAGCCACATTGCACCGCTCTCCCAATATATGACCGACGTCGCCAACAATACGCTGCCCAGTTATGCATTCATCGAAGCGGCGTATGGGGTCAGCGACGAGCATCCCGGCTCCGGCCAGTCAATTCTGTACGGCCAAAAAGAGGTTGCCTCTATCATCAATGCGCTGACGCAAAGTAACTCCTGGGCAAGCTCGGTGTTTTTCCTGAGCTACGATGAGCCCGGCGGACCCTTCGATCACGTGCCTCCCGTTCCCGGCCATTCCAACGATAATACCGACTCTTCTTTGGGAACGATTCCCGATATCAGTACCATTGCGGTGAACGCGGACAGCTATGAGCCCTGTCTTCCCCCCGGCGGAATTGCGACTCTTCACTGCGATCTTGCGACCGTCGATCCCTGCGCGGTTTCCACCGATGCGCCCGCGCAGCAAGGCTTCGCCGCACAACTCGGCTTCCGGCTGCCGAACCTGGTGATCTCGCCCTTCGTGCGGCAACACTACGTCTCCCACATCCCCATGGATCACACAGCCATCATAAAGTTCGTGGAAAATCGTTTCATCAACTCCGGCGCGCATCTGACGGCCCGCGATGCCGCTCAACCGGATCTGCTGGACTTCTTTGATTTCGCGAACACTCCGTGGTTGGTTCCGCCCACGCCGCCAACCCCCATCGCTCCGCCGGGAACCTGCACCCCTGCGAACATGTAAAGGGAATGTAAATGGAATGAGCGATAGTAATCGCCCATCAGCTTAGGAACAGCCATCGGGTTAAGAGTGGGCGCCGACTACCGCGAATTGATCGTCAGACTACGCGCCACGTACCGGGTCCCATTGAAATTAGCCACGGTGGTTACATCGGCTCCCAGCTTCAGCCGGTCATCGACCGTAATAGCGGAAGGATCCAGATAGATCTCGTAGGTCTTGTGGTCCGTGCTTGAGGTCAGCACGAGAAGACCAATATGAAGATCCAAAGATGCGACCACCCCGCCGAACGTAAAGTCTGTTCCGGGCACCGCAAGTATGGAAACCTGCTGCGCATCGCGGCCATCCTTTTGGGAAGTGAAGTTGACATCGACCAGCGTCCCGGGAACAAGCTGGTTCGCATATGCGGCGTGCCCGTCCTGGACGATCTGCGTACGAGAAGTGAGCCGCAATTTAACCGGATCGGGAGAAAGCATATCGCGTAACACCAGCTCCCCTTTGTCCGCGCGATAACTCTTCACCACTCCCTGGCTTCTTCCGCTGATCGCATCGGCTGCCAGTCGAATGTTGCGGGCAAAAACCGAGCTGCCATCCAGCATGGTATCTACGTAGACGCGATCGCCGATGCGCAGATCGGGCGCGGAACCCAGCACGCTGCCTTCATAAATATGAGTGCGCGTATCGAAGAAGATTTTCATTTTACCGCCGCCGAATACTTGTACCGTCAACTGGTCGCGCACCCGGTCCACTCTCTGGATTGTTCCGCCAATCAGGCTAGCCTTGGTGGGGGGGAGCGTGGGCAGGTCGGGAAGCAAGCTCGCCGGATCAACCGCGATATCCGCGCTGTCAGCGTCCGTCGCGGCCGGAGCGATACCTGACGGAGTCACCGCAGGCGGCGCTGTAGGCTGAGAAGCTCCCGTCGGCTGAGAACCCACCACCGGCTGAGAAGCTACCGCCAGCTGAGAAGCTACCGCCTGCGCGTTCGCCGTACATCCCAGAATGGCCACCGCTAAAACGGCACTGGCGATACTTGAAAGGATCCGACCCACTGATCTCCCCACCCTTGATCTCCCCACCGATGAACTCCCCACCGAATGTATTTTGACGCCCCTGTTAGATGCCGTTTTTGTCCCTAAGATAGCCTAAGTTTGGACCAAAAAACGTGTATATGCGACCAAACGGACGGCCAGTATCTGCATCTTAAGTATGCGCCCAGGTGTGCTAACTCAGGTGTGCTAACTCAGGTGTGCTAATTCTGCCCAATAATGAGGTTTTTCTAATGTCCTGGAAAGTCTGGTTGGCCGCTGGAATTCTCAGTATTTCGATTGCAGGGGGCCCGCAAGCGCGCGCCGGTGACATCAAAATCACTCTGCCGAAGCGCAGCCACCTGACCCCCGTTCAGCGCCTGAACCAGGAAGGCGTTGCTGCCATCCATAAGCGCAGCTACGAAAAAGCGCAGACGTTTTTCTATAAGGCCTACCTTTTGGACCCGGGCGATCCCTTTACTCTGAACAATCTCGGTTACGTGTCTGAGCTGCAAGGCCAGGTGGACCGCGCGCAACGCTATTACACGCTCGCGGGACAGCTGGCCACGGATGCCGCCATCGCCAAAGCAAGTTCTCCACGGCTGGAAGGCCGCACTCTGAAAGAGGCCCTGGCAATTCCAGACACGCCGCTCCTGATCAACCACGACAATGTCGAGGCCGTGCGGTTGCTAGCGCAAGGCCGCGGTCCCGAAGCCGACCTTCTCCTGCAGAAGGCTCTGAAGACTGATCCCAACAACATTTTCACTCTCAACAATCTTGGCGTCGCGAAAGAAATGGAAGGCGAGTCGCAGGAAGCGCTGAAGTACTATGACTCGGCCGCCGCCGTCCATTCCGATGCCGCCGCCGTGGTTACGCTTAGCAAATCCTGGCGAGGCAAGCCGGTCGCCGAGATGGCCGCGCAGAATGCCAGGAACTTGCGAACGCGTCTGGACACCCAGATGACCATCGAACTGCAACTGGCGGAATTAAACACTCGGGGAGTTTCCGCAATCAACCGCAACGAGCTCCGGGCCGCGCAACAAGACTTCCTCAAAGCCTACGCCCTCGACCCCAACAATGCATTCGCCAACAACAATATCGGCTACCTTTCGGAGATTGAAGGTGACCGCGAGACCGCTCAATTTTTCTACGATCGAGCGCAAGCGCTCGGCGGTGCGAATACGCCGGTGGGATTAGCCACACGCAGTTCTGCCGAAGGTATGAGACTGGGACAGGTGGCATCGGACAGCGATGCAAAAGTGGAAGCCAAGGTCCAGGATGAACGCAACGCCCGCCGCCAGCGGCACGAGCCAATTCTCCTGCTGCGCCGCGACAATTCAGTAGTGCAAGAACCAGCCACGCCTCCCGCAAGCGTTCCGCCGCCGCAGTAGAATCCGCGCGCGGCGGGCACTCTTGCCTCTCGCGCAGACTCCTCGCCTAAAAATCCGGTTCCTGGTACCGCCCAATGTCGGTTTCCGGATCGTAAGAAAAGTAGCGCACAAGATTTCTCAAGTAGCGCAGCAGCGTGTTGACGTTGGTGTAGTACCAGCAGCAGCGCGTCATCTGCGGTGAGAATCCACAGATAAACCGGAACCGCTCGAGCACCTCAGGACGGTTCAACATTGCCGCCGCCATGCGGTGGTTGCCATCCAGTATCGTCAAGGGACCGGTGTTATTAACTCCGATCAGCAGAACCGTCGGATTGATCAGGTTATCCTCGACGGAGTGGCTGAGCAGCCGCAGCTTTCGATAAAATTCGTCGTCCCTGCATTCTTCCATCTTTGGACGCATGCGCTCCACAACGTCCTTCATGTAAAAGCTGCCATCCGCAATCCGCCGCCACTGCGCGCGCGGGAAAAAGCGGATCCGGTCCATGTCGTCATACTTCAGTTCGACTTCGAACCACTTCGTATCCGCGGGAAGTTCCCGCCACATCGGTCCTCGCCGTAGAAACAGCAAAGCCTGCCGCAGTGCATTCTCCCGGGAACTGTTCAAGTTAGGTTTTTGCACTAAGTGATCGAATTCGCTGCGATAGTCGTCGAATTCAGGATGATGAAACTCACTCCTCAGAAACTCGGACATTACCTCTTCCTCCGGCAGCAAGCGGCGAAGGCTCAAACTGCTGTACGTGCCCAGAGCTTTCGGAGTCAGTTGATGCCGTAGTAAAGGAATCATTAGAACGAACAGCAGGATAATCATCAGGACCAGCTGCACCACGATTACTTCGCGCAGCGTGTTGTGAAGCAAATAAACCCCCAGCGCCAGAGCGCCGCTGAAAGCCAGCTGCAGCCAACTGGTGTTCGCGATCTTGCGCGACATTTCGTAGGTAATGATCACCGAACTCAGCGAATAGATTCCCGCCGTGATGGCATAGAGAATCAACAGAGGAGCCAGCTTCCCGTAGCTGCCCATTTCAAATTGAGCGCCAAAAAGCGTTTTCCAAAGAAAGCTGGGAACCATCCACAGCCCAAAAATCAGAACCGACAGGATTAGAAAGACCATTGAGAGGGAAGTGAACAGCACCGGGCTGGCCTCGTGCTCGTCGGCGCCCGCGCTGGCCGAGACCGGAAACATGGTATTCACCACCGACCACGCGCACATATTAACCAGCCTGCCCACCAATGCCACAGCGGCATACAATCCCGCCTCGACTGGCGGAAAGAAATGCTTCACCAGAACAATGTCAAAGTTATTGATTACCGTTTGGCCGGAGAAGAAAACGATGGCCTGCAAGCCCTCGCGAAATGAAATGGCGATGCCCTTAAAGCGGAGTGAAGTAACACCTGGGCTCGGCAGAGCTGCAAAATAAGTGACAATCACAGCGATCACACTGGCAAGAACGGCGCCTCTCACGCCCAATCCCAGCTTGATGAGCACATATACTCCGCCCAGCCGGACCAGCCCCTCCAGCATGAAATTGATGGCGAGCGGTCCGAAGGCGTGAATTCCCTGGATATACCCGCGGCGGACTCCCAGCGGAACATAGAAAGTCGTTCCAATCGCCAGCAGCGTGATCAGGAAGGGATCCGGCAGGTTCAGGTAAGCCGTTAGCGGGTGTTTCAACAAAAACAACAGCAGGCCAATTCCGATTCCGGCAATCCATGAGCGCTGGTGCAGGCTGGCAAAAACGTGAACTCGCTCTTCTGGTGATTTGCTCTTCGCCACATATTTCGCGCACACCACCTGGAACGCCAGCGTGATGCAGGACAGCAGCATCAGGATCGTGTAAACCGCCGTGGCGTGGGCGAATCCGGTCGGGCCCAGCAGCCGCGCCGTCACCACGTTGTAGAGCAGATTGGTGATTCCCACCAGCCCGGACCCGGCAAGCAGTGTCAGGCTGCCCCCGAGCAGTTGGGAGTTTAGCGTCTTCGGCGGCGCCTTTGTGGTTTCGGAATTCGCCTTCAGCGTGACGGCCACATCGCTTTTCGTCGTTTCTTCCATGGGGCGGGGTGTCGGCATGAATATCTAGAACAGCCTGAAGTGAATCACCGGAAGTATCGTGTTCCTGGAGCCTCCGGCGAAACTGTAAAAAGTCTGCTGCTGCACTCCGAAAGAGAACCGGAACGGATGCGCTACCGGCGCTCCCACGCCGTCCTCAATCGAACCCCCACGCCGGGCGCGCGTGTAAGCCACTACGAATTCGCTTTGCGCATTGTCATATTGATGAAAGCCTTCGCCGCGCGACAGCAGAAACGAGCCCTGCACGTCCCAGCGCGGATTGGCGCGGAACTCGAAGCGCCCTCCCGGCAGAAACGCTTGTGCAATGGCATAATTCGTGTCCTGGACTCTCCACGACCGTAGATCCTCGGCCAGCACTGCCGCGGTCAGCCGGCTGCCGAACTTCTGCTGAAATCCTATGTAACTCGAGGTATTGAAATATTCCTGTACCAGGGGATGAAACAGAAGATCGCGCACCGTGTATCCGGTCAGCAGGGAACTGTGTCCCCATGGCCTTCCCACGGTAAATTCGGCGCTTGCCGAGAGGTCTCGCGAACTTAAATTCTGGTCGGTGAATGGTCCGGCTTCGCGAACCCCGCTACCGTTGAACGAAACCCAGTTGCGGAAATAACTGGTGGATATATAAAGGAATTGCCGAAAAAGATTCTGACTCATGTACACCGGAGAGATCGTGTCCCGCCGGATATCGTACTGAAGGCCACCATTGAAGGCGATGGAGTTTGCTCCCAGATGCAGTATCGGAGTGATTCCACCATTGAAATACGTATCGTAGGTGTTGCGGTCCTGGATGACGTTCACGCTCGGAAAAAGGAATCGGCCTGTCGTAAAGCTTTCCCCTGCAAAGCCGGAGATTACCGGCAAGCCGCCAAGATGAATCCGGTAGTGAGAGTCCGCTAAATCCTCAAAAGAATGGCGTGGCGGAGGCAAAAGCGCGGGGTTGGTCACGTGAAGGATTTCGGCATCGAGAGTGTAAACGTTAATATCTTCCAGCGCCGGCGCGAATGACGCCTCCGGAGCCAGGCTTACATTCTGCGTGATCTGATGGCCTTCCTCGATGGCGATTTCATTTTGCGCGGTCTGCGTCGCAGCCTGATTGTCCTGACCGGCGACCGTGTTGGCCTGCACGAACGAGGAAAGCGCATGCACCGTATCCTGCCGCTGCCGGTACAGGTTCGCCGCCGCCATCATGTAATCGTAATCGTCGGCAAAATCGCTTACCGGACCGAGACTGGCCAGGGCTTCCTCAGCTTTGTGATTCTCCCCCTCGGCAACATAAGTGTTGGCCAGACCAATCTCCACCATGGTCGGATTGGCTCCCGCCAGCTTGGCTTTATCGAAATACATTTCCGCCAGATCGAAATCGTGTACCGCCAGAAAAATGTTCGCGGCCTCCAAAATATCTTCCGGCGGCACCGGAGACACACTGACGCGAGCCTCGGCGAAACCCAGCGCGAGCTGCCGGTGAACGTCGTCATAATGGCCTTGCCGCATGAATACCTGCGCCACCGCCAGCCGTACTCCCAGACGGTCCCCGGTCGGAGCGTCCAGCGCGCGTGAGAATCGCTGCATGGCGGCATCTCGATCCCCCATGCTCAACAGCGCGCTTCCGGTCGCCATCAGGATGTCGACATCGTCTTTTCCATATTGTTCGGCCAACTGGATGTCGTGCATCGCCGCCGCACGATCTAATTCCTTGGCATGGACCTGCGCCCGTAAGGCGTAAACCCTGGCGTCCGTCGGACCCAGCTTCTCCGCCACGTCCAAAGCGTTGAGCGCTTGCCGAGGCCTTCGCAGGCGGAACAGCGTGTCCGCATAAGCCAACTCAGTCGACAAATCATTTGGCGTTTCCTGCAGAGCGATTCTGTACTCAGGTTCGGCGTGGGCAAAATCCTGCTCTTGCCGGAACCCCTCCGCCCGCGCCAAATGCAACGCGTGCGATTTGCCAAGTATTTTTTGCGCCACGTCCAACTGGGCGAGAGCCGGCTTCGGACGATGCATCTGCAAGTCGGCGAATGCTAAACCCAGGTGCGCCTCGCCATAACCCGGCTGTAACTGCAAGGCGCTCTTGAAATCTTGCGCAGCCTTGCCCGGCTGGCGAAGATCGTTCAGAACGAATCCGCGATTCACGTATCCCGTGGCAATCTTCGGATCGCGTTCCAGCGCGCGCGTGTAGTCGGCCAGCGCTTCCGGCAACTGTCCGTTATGGCCATGAACGTATCCCGCAACCAGCGCCAGATCTTTGTCGTTCGGAAGAATTGGTTCGTACCGGGTTACCAGCGCTAAGGCTTCGTCATAACGGCCCAGATAGTAGAGATCGTAGGCCAGATACACTGCGCCTTCGCGATCATGCGGGAGTTTCGCAATCACATACTCTCCCAGCTTCGCCGCGCCGGCGTAATCGCCTTTCAGTGTAAGATAGCGCTCGCGTTCGCGGCTGACCTGCGGACTATCGTTCAGTTTGCCCTGCGCCCGATCCAGCCAGCGCTTCGCCAAGTCTGAATTGTGCGCCTCCAGCGCGGCATTCGTGCCGCCCGCGATGATCATCGCGTTGCTGGGCATGCGCTGATACGCGTCTTCGTAATTCTTTTCGGCCGCGGGATAGTTTTGCGCCGCCGTGTACAAATCTCCCAGAGCAAGACGAGGTTCGTAATCTTTGGGATGCACCTCGATGGCGCGTCTGAAATAACTCTCCGCCAGTTTTGCATCCCCGTTGTCGCGCGCCAGATAACCCAGCGACGACAGAGCGGTTCGATTGCTCTTATCCAGTTCAAGGACCTTCAGAAAAGTGGCCTGGGCCGCATCTTTTTGCCCCAGCTTCCATTGCAAACTCGCATAATTCAAAAGCGAATTAACATTCGAAGGCGCCAGAGACAGCGCTTCCTGCAAATCTTTATTCGCCGCATCCATGTTGCCGGAACCCGCTTCAATCGCGGCTCGCAGCCGCAACAATTCAGGACGGGAAGATGTGGGAACCGTGACCTGATTAATGGCCGCGAAGGCCGCATCCAATTGCTTCCTGGCCGCGGCTTCATCGTCCTGGCGCAAATCCAGTTCGTACAAATTCAGCCGCAGTTCAATCGGATACAGTGGCCCTTCTGGCACCTGCGCCGGAAGATTGTTCAGCGCCAAACTGTATTCCGCGCTGGAGTCCGCATAGCGATCGTCCGCTTCGGCAATCGCGCCCAGAATCGCATGCAGACGATAGTTTTTGCTATCGATTCGCTTGGCATCTTCCAGAAAGCTTTGCGCCGCATCGGGCTGGCCCATGCTCACCCATGCCTGC
Source organism: uncultured Acidobacteriaceae bacterium (assembly GCA_963818865.1). Lineage (GTDB taxonomy): Bacteria > Acidobacteriota > Terriglobia > Terriglobales > Acidobacteriaceae > Sulfotelmatobacter. The sequence continues at coordinate 392,905 of CAWFTQ010000003.1, read as the reverse complement.
GCCGCACTCAGATCAAGACCGATATTTCCCTTCGCAGCTTTCGCCAGGCGCGTATATATATCCGCAGCTTCCTGCTGCTTTCCGGCAAGCTGGTCGGTGTAGGCCAGTTCAGCCTCAACATCAGGAGTCTTATTTGGAATCGCCTGCAAGGTGGCGATGGCTTGATCGTACTCACCTTGATCGCGATACACGCCCGCAATCGCGCGCAATACTTCAGGATCTTTCGGCCCTCGACTCTTAGCGCGATTCAGATAGTGCGTGAATTGATCCGGCTGGCCTAGCCGCTGATAGGCGTGCGCAATCAGAAGGTCGGTGTGCGGCGAGCCCTGCAGCATGTCCGCCTTCTTCAGAAATTCCAAAGCCTGCGTGGGATCGGAATTTAGTATTAGTTCGCCCGCCAGCGCCCAGCTATTCGCGTCTTTCGGATTCACCTCTACAACTTTTTTCAGCAGCTGTTCCGCTTCGGCATCGCGGCCCATTTTGGCATAGGTCTGCGCCAGTCCGGCCATTCCGCTCGCCGAACCCGGCCGCAGTTTCAGCCCGCGATTAAAAGCATCCACCGATACCTGATAATGTCCGCCCAGCCGGTCACAATAGCCCAGCAAGAACCAGAGGTCGGCATTTTGCGGAGCGGAATGTACCGCGCGTTCGGCATAAGACTCCGCCGCCGCGTAGTCATTTCTTTTCAGCGCATCCTGCGCAGCCCGCGCCTGCCGCGCAACCTCGATGCTGGATCCCCAGCCCAGTCCGGACCCGCCTTGGCTGGAGTTGTCCTGGGCATTATCCGACGCGTAAGCCTTCGGCTTCCGATCGTTAGAGGCAGACCCAGCGGCAGACCCAGGAGAGGCCGACCCAGGCGCAGTTCCGCCTTGGCCATTTATGTCGTACGTCTGAGCGAGAGCTGAACTGAATAGTAAAAGAACGCAAAAGCTCGTGAGCGGAAATCGGCTTTTCACAAAATCACCATGCTATATACAAATCTTGGGTAACCTCCCGCATCACAAAGTTTCTGCGGCCACAATCAGATGCTACTCCGGCCCCTAAGGCTGCTTTCCTTAAAAGGCACTTATCTTAAAACGCATAAAATAAAGTAAACCTCGACCCACATTTCGGAATCCAAGCTGTTCGCTGCGGAGTCTGGGCGCGATAGGAGCCCACCATTGTGATTACTGGCCAAAATACTTATTCTCGTCCCATCCCTCTTCTCGCAATTGTTCTGGTAGCGCTTGCCGTTCATGGCCCGTTGCTGATGATGCAACTCCCGGCGGGTTCGTTCGATGCCAACTTCCACATGTTTTTTGCGTCGCACTACGCCCATCATTGGTTCAATCCCTGGAACGAAAAATGGTTTGGTGGTTTTTCCCAAACCACGTATCCGCCTCTCACCCACCAGTGGATCGCCCTGATGTCGAATGTGGTTGGTTTGAAGATGGGCTACATGCTGGTGCAGTTACTCGCTGTTCTGCTGCTGCCGGTAGGAGTTTTTCGCTTCGCCAGAATTTGGGTCGAAGATCGCGCCGCTAGCTATGCCGCCTTGGGCAGCATTTTTCTTGGAGCCTTGGCCTTTCTGGTGTATCAGGCTGGCCAGCTCGCGACGGTCGCGTCCGCCGCTCTTTATTTGAACGCCTTGCCTTATTTCTATCAATGGATGACGGAGGCCTCACCGCGCTCTCTCATTAAAGGTGTGGCCATCAGCCTCACCGCTGCGGCTGCGCACCACGTCACTCTAATCTTCGGCGTCGTACTGTTTGCCGGCCCCGTCCTCTGGACAGCTTATCTGGACGCCCGTGACGAACGCGTTGCAGGATCAATCGCCGGTGTGTTTTCACGAGCGGTGGTGTTTGGAGTTCTCGTCGCAGCGGGCGTAGGCATCGTGCTTTTGCCCTATTTGCTGGCCCTCATTCAACATCCCATTCACCAGATTCCCATTCCTCACGACAGCCGCGCCAATTTCCTGCTCAATTCCATTACGGCGGTCAACTATTTCGTGATTCCGTATGGAGCTTTGATTCTGGCTCTGCCTTTCATCGTGATTCGCGGCGCATCGTTCTCACGATGGAGGCCTTTGCTATTCGGCTTCTGGCTCACTTTTATTTTTGGACTCGGCGGCACCACGCCGTTGCCGCGCTGGCTGCTGGGACGCGCCTACGAAGTTCTGACCTTCGAGCGCTTCACCTTCTGGGCCACGCTGATGGCGATGCCCTTGGTCGGAGTCCTCGCCGTGGAGCTTCTCGATCGCTTCCAATCGAAAGCCGCCGTAGGTCTCGCGCTGGCGTCGGTGGCGACGATTGGCACCGCGCTCTTCTGGCTCAACGCCAATCCCTTTCGGCCCACTGCCACCATGAATGTGGAGCCCGTCATCGCCTTTCTCAACCGCGATGGTCACGATTCCTTTCGCTATATCACCCTTGGTTTTGGAAGTGAACTGTCAAAGGTTTCCACGTATACCAATGCCGGCAGCGTGGATGGCGACTATAACTCAGCTCGCCTTCTGCCCGAGATGACGCACTACGGCTCGGCGCAACTCACCAATGCGAAATTCTACGGTACCGCCGGCATGTCAGCTCTGCGCGCCATGCTCGAGCACGCCAACCGCTACGGCTTGAAATACATTTTCGTGCACGACCCTTATTACGAGCCGCTGCTTACCTTCGTCGGATGGCGAAAGATTGAAACCTTCGGCAGCGGCGACATCACTGCCTGGGCCAAGGAGGACGTCCCTCCCGCCCACAAGATTGCTTCCGACGCGATACCCCCGCCTTGGCAGGGGCTACTCTGGGGCACATTGCCCATCGGTGTGAGTTTTCTCGCGATCTTCCTGGAGTTCTTCTTGCCCGATCCGCGGCGCGTCGTCGTGAGTGGGCCATTTCCAGTTAGTGCCGAAAATCGCGAACAACATATCGTGGCCTCGTAGCGGCCTGAGGAATTTTGCATGAAACATGCTGTTCCAATTGTTCTCGTCGCAGTAACCGCAGTCTTGGTGATCATGGGCCTATTCGTGACCGCCCAAAGCGGTAACACGGTTGGTGTGACCAAGGGCTCGGCTCTGCACACCGCCAAAGCCACCACTCCCGATCGTGCCCTCGCGAATCTTCTGTCTGATGTGCAGCGCCGCAATTGGGACCGTGCCTTCGCCGATGTCCCGTCTTCCAGCGGGGTGACGGAACAGGCTTTCATTCAGGAGTGGTACGGATCGAACGGGAGCCTGCGCTCCTTCTCCAGTCTGGAAGGCTATGATGTGCGGCCCCTCCACATCACCAACGACGAAGCTCAAATGCGGGTGCGTTTGCACTTCTCCACTCCCGTGGGTCCGCTGGAAGACGTCCGCGATTTCCATTTGATTCGTGACGGCGACATCTGGAAGACAGAATGGCCGAAGGTCCAGGTACCCAGCGTTCCTGCAGAGGTAGTTCCCGTCACCTACCTGCGCTGGGATTTAGTCACTGCGACTGCCGACGGTGAGTGGGGCTCGGGAAACGTCGACGCCCCGCACGTCCGAATTATTTCCATGAACGCCGTGGATTCCGCCGAAGGTGCAGTCGTCATGGGCGAAGTCACAAATGAAGATACCGTTCCCGCATTCGTCACCGTCAATGCCACTCTGCTCGACGGCGCCGGCAATCCCATCGACGACGAGAGCAGCTTCGATAAAATCGCTCACGTTCTGCTGCCCAAACAAGTCACTCCGTACCGCATCGACTTTCCAAATCTGAATCTGAAAAACGTCAAGAACGTTCACATGGATGTAAAAGCCACTCTGGTCCCCGCATCCGCCGATCCCGTGATTGGCGTCATGAATCAGAAAATCGACACCGATCCACAGGGCAAGAGTGTTCTCCACGGCGACCTGCTGAATCAGAGTGGGCAGACGGTGAACATTCCGCACGTTATCGCCAGCTTCTATGACAACAACGGCAAGGTGGTGTGGGTATCGGATGGCTACGTTGATCGAGCGCTACTGCCGCTATCGTCGGAGCCCTTTGCGGTCGAGATTCCAAAAAACTTATCGTCGACGGTGCACAGTTTCCACGTCGTCGTAAATCAATTCAGCATAGGTAAATCCTAAGAATGACAAGTCCTAGAATGACAAGTCCTGGCATGACCCGCCTGCTAAGAATTTGCGCAGCAACCTATCTGGCGGCAGCCTGCGTGGGAGTGTGTGCAGCCCAGGATCTTCATATTCCTGAATCCCCGGCAGCCGGCCAGGAGATCTCCATCTCCACCAGCGGAAGCGGCAAAGCAACTTTCTATCTCACCGGTCCCGGCGTGTCGCGCAAGAACGACGTAGCCCTTGGCGAGGACGTCCATCTGGCATCGCAGGATTTGCGCAACGCCGGTTACTACGTGGCAATTCTTTGCTCGGACACTTGTAAGAGCGCAAGCTTTTATGTGAGCGCCGCCAAGCCGCTCAGCCTGACTTTTCTCGTGCATCCCTCGCGAGTTCCCGTAGCGCTGCATGACGCGATCAGCGGCGTGGCCTTCCCCTTCGACCAGTATCACAACCTGGTGCTTGCGCCCGTAAACGTAAGCTTCCAACTAAATGCCAAAGAGGCGTCTCTGTTTTCTCGCGCAGTCCGCACCCAGAACGGCGTGGCATGGTTCCGTACACCCTCGGGCAAGTCAGCCGGACCACTGCAGGTGACGGCCGCCCTCGATGACGTGACCGCGCGGCGCGCTGTGCAGCAAGTCGCCTCCGATCCCTGCAACCTGCGCATTACCGGCCAACGCACGAAAACCGGAATCCTCGTCCAAACCGAACCGGTTCACGATTGCGCGGGAAATGTATTGCCGGACGGCACAATCGTCACCTTCACCGCAACCGGACCTCATGGAAAGGACACAGTGGATGCACCCATCAAGCAGGGTGTCGCGCGCGCTCAAATGGATTCAACCGGCGCCGCAGTAATATCGGCCGCCTCTGGTGTGGTCCTGGGAAATGAAATCCGCGTGGAGGCCCGGCCATGAGCCGAACCGTCAAGCGTCCAAAATACTTTCATCTCTTCGCAGTCGCCGGAATCCTGTTCCTCGCCTCCGCGCTCAATTCCTACGCCGCTGACGCCGCAGTCCAAGTCCAACTGGATGTGAACAAAGCTGGCCCTCGCGCCGTCGAAAGCCTGACCGAGCGCGGAATCCTTCGCGATTATCGCTTTGCCTGGAGCAGCATGGCTCAGGCCCTCCAGTTCAACACCCTCGACCCACTCGAGGGCCCATTTTCTGGACAAGCCCGCCAGTGGCTGCGGCAGACGGTTACAAGCCAGCAGCAATCTGGATTAAGCCGCCGCTATAGTGACCAAAGTCACCACCTGGAGGCGGTGTTCTACGCGCCCGAAGGCGACGTCATCGAACTGCATGACACGGCGCAATTCCACCTGCAGATCCTGGACGGAGACAAAACCATCCACGACGAAAATGTTGTCGTCCACTACGTCGTTCTCATGACTCCCGGCGCCGATCGCTGGACCATTCGCCAACTCCAGGCCGTGCCACAATTTTGATCATCCGGCGTCCGCTAGCAACGCCCAGTTCGAACCGATCACCACTGTTCCCGCGCGCCAACCGCACTCTTCCCCCCCGCATCTTACTTAGCTTGGGTAGGCCGGAAGAATGGAGTCGTCCTTTGCCGAGGTCGTTGCTAAGTTTAACCATAGCTTTGTTCGTGATGGCGAGTGGTTGTACTACGCTCGGCGCCCATCACGTCCTGCCGCAGAACGCCATGGCGCCCGGAGCTTCTCCCAAGCTTCTCGCCGTCTACATGCCATGGTTCGGTAACCATACCCACATGGATGTGGGTTACTCCAGCGAGGATCCCGCGGTTCTGCGCAAGCAGATTCAGCAGGCCCGCCACATGGGTATCTCCGCTTTCGTCGTCGACTGGTACGGCGAGAGCAATCCCTATTCCGATCACAACTTCGCTCTCATGCAGGCGGCCGCCAGCGAAAGCCATTTCCAGGTCGCTCTTCTGTACAACGAAGCCGAAGATGAAAACGCCCAGGAGACCGACGCCGAGATCGCATCTCTCGACGAAGCCTACAAAAAATACATCGGGCCCGACGCTAAGTATGGAGATTCCTACCTCACCTACAACGGCCATCCGATCATTTTTATTTTTCCCAAGAGCGGCCACGTCGATTGGAATCGCGTTCGCGAACACTGCAGCAGTTGGGAGAGTCCGCCTCTTTTGATTTACAAAGACCAGCCCCCCGCACAGTTCGCCGATGATTTCGCCGGCTCCTACGCCTGGGTGCAGCCCGGTCCCGGTGGATGGGCCGCCGATGGCAGCAACTGGGGCGAGCCCTACCTCGAAAACTTTTACAAAACCATGCAGAAGCATCCCGATAAAATCGCGGTCGGAGGCGCCTGGCCAGGATTCGATGATTCGGCCGCCAAATGGGGTCTCAACCGACACATGCAAAGTGCCTGCGGCAAAACCCTCGACCAGACGCTGAATTTTTATCAGCGCTACTACGACAGTTCCAAGCCGCTTTCGTTTCTTTTGATTGAAACCTGGAACGATTACGAGGAGGGAACTGCGATTGAGCGCCGCACCGCCACCGATTGCGGCAGCGACGCGAGTTCGCAGTCCAGCTCACACTAATACTCGATTTAAGCATCTCTGTCCCACAACCGGATGCGCGCTTTCAACATCGAATAACAGCTACGAAATGCTTTGCCACGAACCCGGGCGAGTTGAAACTATGGATTTCACGAAAAACTCCACGAAGTGTCTAACCTTGCTCTCTCAGCTGCTGCTGAGCGTCGATGACAACGCAGATATCTCCCGGATCGTTTCCACATTCAGCCCCCAGGATTTTGCCGACCTTTGGAGCCTGGCAAATTCACATCATGTAATCGTGCGAGCCTTTCCTGTGCTGCATCGGAAAATGCTGGCGGAGGGCCACGATCAGGCTGATTGGGTGGATCATGCCATCGTGAAAGAGCGGACGCGCATCCAGCACGCACTTTCTTTCCTGTTCCCCATTTGTGAAGCGTTGAAGGAGGCTGGCGACGTCATTGTGATCAAGTCTCTCGATCACTGGCCCGACCTCGGAAATGACCTGGATCTCTTCACCAATGCGCAGCCCTCAGACGTCGTAGCCGTCATGTTGAAGCGCTTCAAGGCGCATCCGGACGAACGAAGCTGGGGCGACCGCCTGGCGAATAAATGGAATTTTGTTGTTCCCGGTCTGCCTGAACTGGTCGAAATACACATATCGCGTCTGGGCCAGACGGGAGAGCAAGTCGCTATCACGAATTCTCTAGTCTCACGAGCCGGCACGGTGCAGCTCGACGGCCAGCCTTTTCGCGTGCCCGCGCCGGAAGATCGCTTGATCATCAGCACTCTGCAACGGATGTATCGCCACTTTTATCTTCGTCTATGCGATGTCGTCGATACCGCCCGGCTGGTGGATTCAGGCTCCGTCGACTATCCCTATCTCAAAAACCTGGCTCAGTCGGCAGGCTTATGGGATGGCTTGGCCACCTATCTGGTCACCGTCTCGGGATATGTGAAGACATACCGCGGAGAAGATCTCCCCCTGCCATCGCAGGTAACGGATGCCGCCCACTTCGGCAACGAACTGGTTTATTTCAAGCGAAAATTCTTGCGGATCCCGATTTTTCCGCAAGCCGCCAGGTTCTATGCTTCGGAGTGGAAAAGACTGCTGCTCAACGGAGATTTGCAAAGCACCTTACGCCTGAGTTTACTTCCCGGCTTGGCTGCTGCAGCGGCTCTGGAATTAAAACTTACCGGAAGCGACAAAGGAATCTGGTGAGTTCAGAGGCACTTACACTTCGAATCTAGGGGCTTCACGGTATTGCGATTAAGTAAATGGACTCCTATCGTGGATAAGATCGGGATCGGCGGATAAGATCGGCGGCGAGACTGGAGGCTGTCTCATAAATGGTCTTGGGAAGGGCACGACTTCAGTCGCGCCGCCCCAGAACCAATAAAGACGCGGGCTTTAGCCCCTGAGGGAGTCGCGGTTTACTTCTTCGGCTCATTACTTAGCTGTATTTTGGAAGGACGGACGGATTGGTTCGTATTCTCGTAGTCGACGATAACCCGGCGGTCCGTCACTATCTGCGTGCTCTGCTGGAGCAGCAAAGCACGTGGCAGGTTTGCGACGAGGCTCGGACCGGCGGAGAAGCCTTGCAAAGAGTTAAGAAAAATCCCCCCGACATGATTTTGCTGGATTTTCAGATGCCCGATTTAAACGGGTTGGATGTCGCGCGGCAGATTTCGAACCTGTTTCCCGAGATTCCGATTCTTATGGTCACCATTCATCTGTCCAAACAACTGGCCGAGGAAGCGCGCCGGGCGGGGATTCGCGGGGCCTGCGCGAAATCGGATGTTGGTTCCATCGTCGAGGCGGTAGACGCTCTATTGCATGCGAGAACGTATTTCCCTGGCAGCATTTCGCTCGAGAATTAGAGTTTCCCAGTTTGGGCTGGCTGTCCGGTGCAGAATGTAGAATACAGTGTTCCCTGTATTCGACCCGGCATACTAGCGTGCTAGCCTCAATAGGGGTTGTGCGCCCGCAATTGCACTGAGGTGATTCGCGTGGGGGTCTGCGGCAGGGCAAACTCAAAAGAGCCGACCGTAGAGGAGTAATGGGGTTACACGGTGCAGCATCGGAAAAGTGAAAACCGTATGGCGGTTCGCATCCTGTTGGTGGACGATCACCCAATCGTAAGGCAAGGGTTGAGGACTCTACTCCAGGGGCGAGGCGACTGGGAAGTGGTCGGCGAAGCTTCGGATGGCGTCGAGGCCGTGGAAAAAGTCGAGAGCCTGCGGCCTGACGTAGTCGTGCTCGACGTCACTATGCCTCGCATGAACGGTCTGGAAGCCTGCCGTTTAATTCAGCAGAAGCACAAGAACGCCGGGCTGGAAGTCTTGTTCGTCACTCAGCATGACTCTCCGCAGATGATGCGCGAGGCCCTGGATGCGGGCGCTCGAGGCTACGTCGTCAAATCGAACGCCGCCCGCGATCTGTTGGAAGCCGTTGAATCAGTCAGTCAGCATCGCGTCTTTACAGCATTAGCCCGGAGCCCGCAAGCTTCGGGATGAAGGCTGTGGTCATTGCAAGTCGGACCCGGCGAGAACCAGAAAGATTTCGGAGGACAATCTGCCATGAAACTGCGAATCCTGTTAGCCGACGATCATGAAATTGTGCGTCGAGGTTTGTGCGCCCTCCTTCAGAAACATGAAGGCTGGGAAGTCTGCGGAGAGGCCTCGGACGGCCGCGAAGCCGTGGAAATGGCCAAGCGCCTGAAGCCCGATGTAGTCATCGTTGACATCGGCATGCCCAGCCTCAACGGCTTGGACACCACCCGCCAGCTCATGCAGCATGACCCGCAATTCAAAGTGATCGTCCTCACGATCACCGATTCCGATCAGGTCATCCGCGAAGCGCTCGACGCGGGCGCCCGCGGCTTTGTGCTGAAATCCGACGCCGCTCGCGATCTCGTCTCCGCCGTCGAAGCCCTGCAGAGCAAGCGCATGTTCTTTACCCCGCGAGTCAACGATCTGGTCTTGGCGGGGTTCCTCGACAAAGGGCATGTCGTCGCCCGGAATGAAGCGCCCAGCCTGCCCACTCTGACGGTTCGGGAACGTGAAATCACTCAGCTGTTGGCTGAAGGCAAGAGTTCCAAGGAAGTAGCCACGCTCCTGAATTTGAGCACCAAGACCGTGGAAACTCATCGCAGCAACATCATGCGAAAACTCAGCCTGCACTCGATTCGCGATCTGGTGGTCTACGCCATCAAGAACAACATCATCCAGATTCAGATGCCTGCGCAGACTCGTAGCGCGCCCGAAACCACTGTTGCCTAGATCGGCTAGGGTTGAAAGCCGCGGCTTTAGAGGTGGCGGAAAAACTCGATTCGCGGCGGCTTTGAAAGGGCGCGACTTCCAGTCGCGCCGCAAAAGCCGCACCCGCGAAGGACTTTAGCTGCTGCGGCATTCGCGCTAACGAGTCCCCTCCGGCGGGTAATATCCACTCCGTGTTCTTACCGTTAGCTTTCCATACCCCGGGGCATGTGCCTCCACCCGCAGGGTCTGGTATTGTGGCTTCACATTTTGATTCCGTGGTTTATACGCCAGGATGTATTGGCTTCGGATATCGTGTGCCACGGTTCGCGTAATGTTATTCACTTGATCCAGCGAATCGGGAAAATATGCCACCCCGCCCGTGCTTGAGGCCAAATGCTGCAGCGCCTCGCGCCCTTCCCCTCGTAGTCCGCTTCCTAAGAGCCCAATCGCATAGAGTGTTGGACCATTGGCCTGCTGCAACTTCCGCGAAGCCTCCTGCAAAGTTTCCTGGCTCATATTGTCTTGGCCATCCGTGATCACCAACAGAACTTTCTTGCTTAATAGCGAGTTGTTCTCCAGGTGAACCGCCGACGCGACAATCGCGTCGTACAGTGCCGTGCTTCCTTTCGCGGAGACTTGATGCAACGCCGCTTGCAACAGATTTACGTCAGACGTGAAATCCTGGTCCAGATATGGATTCTGCCCGAAGTTCACCACGAACACTTGATCCTGAGAATTGCTGGCGCGAATCAGGTTTAAAACCGCGTCATTCACTTGTTGCCGCTTGTCGCGCATGGATCCCGAATTGTCCACCACAATGCCGATCTCTACCGGGATGTCCTCCCTGCGGAAAGACGTAATTGGCTCGGGGGTTCCATTTTGCGTAACAGAGAAGGCGCTTTTATCCAATCCAGTAATTAGGTGCCCTTGCTCGTCGACCACCGTGGCGTGAAGCACCACCTCTTCCACCTGTTTCTTGAAGACAAACATACTCCCCTGATCATCGGCGGTTGGCGCTTGCGCGGTGGGTAGCTCATCCGGTGAATTGGGCTGTGCGGAATCGTTTTGACCCGGTGCTGTTTGACCGGGAGTGGTTTGCGCACCTGGCGCACTTCCAGTAGTGGCAGGCGGCGCCGACGTACCGGCCGCCGGAGTTTGGGCCAAGGCGGCTGGCACCAGCATTGCGGCGAGCAGAAAGGTCGAAGTTACCGAGGCAACGCCCCAGGTAGCGGCTGAGCGCATGGAAATTCCTCCGTCTCGTATTGGATGCCATCTTCCAGCCTGGTGGAGGTTCCCGACGCAACTTTCTTCTACGGCAAACACCTTAGCCGAGCCGTCCCGCATAAGACGCCGAACAAGGCATGTAACAGCCTCTTTCGGCCGGCTTGCATGGACTTAATGCACGGATTCTGTGCAACCGCTCTTGGCTGTGGGAGCAACTTATTCTTAACGAAAACTTGCCTGCGGCGGCAGCTCCCGTGGGAACGGAGGAGTACGCGTGTTGCGAATCCTGATCGCGGATGATCACGAGGTGGCGAGGAAAGGCATTCGCTCACTGCTTGAAGACCATCCGGGATGGCAGGTCTGCGCCGAAGCCAAAGATGGCCGCGAGGCCGTCGATCTGGCCAACCGCCTCGACCCCGATGTGCTCCTCCTCGATATCGGAATGCCCAATCTCAACGGCTTGGACGCTACCCGGCAAATCCTTGCAACCAGGCCCGAGGCACGCATCCTGATTCTCACCATCCACGATTCGGAGCGAGTGGTACGGGAAGTGCTCGCCGCCGGAGCGCGAGGTTTTCTGCTTAAGTCCGACGCTGGCCGCGACCTGGTGACCGCCGTCGAAGCTTTACAGAATCGCCGTACCTTCTTTACTCCAAAAGTGGCGCAGATGATGCTCGATGGCTACCTCCGTCCGAGCGAAGAGCGCGACACCTCCGACCAGCACATTCTCACTCCTCGTGAGCGGGAAGTAATTCAGCTCGTCGCCGAAGGAAAAACCACCAAAGAGATCGCTACGGCTCTTAACTTAAGCGTCAAGACCGCGGAAACTCACCGTACCAACCTGATGCGAAAACTCGATCTGCACTCGATTGCCGATCTCACCCTCTACGCCGTGCGCAACGGAATCGTCCAGATCTACTGAACGGATATTTCATTCATCGTGAATTGAATCAACTGCGTTGCTATCCACCAATCTTTAAGGCCAGTCCATCACTCAGATACACAATCGACCCGATATTCGCCGCCGCCATCCTTGGCTAGTCTGTGGAAGCTAAATGCTGGATCGGATAGCGCATGCAAAAAAGGGGATTACGATGCTCTGGACCATTGCGGTAATACTTCTCGTTTTGTGGTTGCTGGGGATGGTCAGCTCTTACACCCTGGGCGGATTCATCCACATCTTGCTGGTGTTGGCGATCATCGCCGTTCTGGTGCGCCTCATCCAAGGTCGCAACCCGGTTTAGCTCACCGCTTTTGGGTCGCACGCCGGGTCCCTCAGGGTGTGCTGCTTTCGTATCGGCAAGGAAACAAGTGGTCCGCTTCTGGGCCACATCTCATGAGAGGAGCAATAATCATGGATAAGGATCGGGTGGAAGGCAAGGTTAAGGATGTAGCTGGGCGCGTCGAACGCCAAGTCGGCGAGTGGACCGGGGACTCCGAGAAACAAGCGCACGGCGCGGCCAAGCAAGCCGAAGGCAAAGTGCAAAATACTTGGGGCAAGGTGAAGGATGCCGTCAAAGACGCCACCGAGGAAAATCGCGACGCCGATGCCGAGGCCCGCGACGCCAATGCCGAAGCCGAAGAACGAAGGATAAGGGCCGAGCGCAAAGCAGGCTAATCACGCCTGCAGGCGTCTCGAATCAATTTCTGCCAAAACTGCCGCCAGGTGAGGTCTGCCTGGCGGCTTTTTTGCAGGGAGCGAACCGGAAGCTACCTGGCGGAGCCGTTCTCAGAACTTTCCCCCGGCGCCATGTGCACTTGAATAATGTTGTTCTTTACTGCGTACAAAATCAGATCCCGGATGGAGTGAAAGCCCAGCTTCCGCATGATATTGCTGCGATGGGTTTCCGCGGTCTTCGTGCTCAGATTGAGAACCGACGCAACTTCCTTCGAACTCTTGCCCTCTGCCAGCAATTGAATTACTTCCTTCTCGCGAGGCGTCAATTTCGGAAACGTCGGAGGCATGCCGCGCGGCGCGACCGTTCCCTTTTCCAGAAAGCCTGCCAACACCATTTCATTTACTCGCGGCGTAAAAAACATCTGTCCGCGTTGCAGCGCTTCGATGGCGGAAACCAAGTCCCGTATGGCATCGGACTTGAGTACGAACCCGCGCGCGCCAGCATCCAACGCTTCCCGAATAACGTGATCCGAGTCTGTGATGGTGAGAACGATAATCTTAAAGCTGGGATCGTACTGCACCAGTTGCCGCGTGGCTGCCAGTCCGTTGAGATTTGGCATGCCGATATCCAAAATTATAAAATCCGGTTTCAACTGTTTCGCTTTTTCCACCGCCTCGCGCCCGTCCGCGGCCTCCCCGCAAATCTCCCACCCCTCCTGCATCTGCAACAAAGCGGACAAGCCCCGGCGTACCACCTCATGATCGTCTGCAATCAGAATGCGGAGTTTCAACGCGCGCCTACCCTTCCACCGCAATCGAAGTCGGACGCAAATCGATTAGGCAGTCGATTGAATGGGAAGGATCTGGTGCATGGGTCGGTGAGTGATAACACGGTGAGTGATAACACTCCACCGTTAAGGTCCGCCAGGTGTACCGGCACGGCGTGGCGATTGTACTCAGTCTTGGCCCCTTCCACAGCGACTCCAGTGCCTTGCGGGATTCTTTCTAATCTCAGCGTGTTCTGAATATAAGCGGCGCATATCCGTGAGCAATAAGGTGTTTGCTGTATTCCCGGACGGGTGACGGCGTTGCCTAGGCCTATGGCGCGAAATCCCGCGACACGGTACCATTAAAAGTTGTCGCGATTCTTGCCGAGGGGCCCCAACTATAGCCGTCCGGATATCCAGCGCGATTCCGTTTCCAAAATCTTTCACGCGGAGAATTACCTTGCCAGGAACAGACTGCAATGTAACTTCGGCGCGGGAACTCTTGGCGTGACGGTGAATATTGGTCAAACTTTCCTGCAAGACCCGAAAAAGTCCGAGCTCTAAATCTCTAGGAAGACGGCCTAAATTCTCGATTGAAAGCTTTCCAAACCAAAGGGACGGGCTTCGGCATTGGTTTGTCCGGAATGCGAGAGCGAGTGCGCGAGCTTAGAGGTCACTTGGACATTGAGTCCAATTCCTCGGGAACTCTGATCTCCGTGACGCTGCCCCGAACCCCGGAGGCGACGCCGGCAATTACCGCCAGCTGAACGTCGTTTACAAGAAATGAATAATGAATATCGAGGCCGCAGCCACGGCCTCAAACCTAGGAAGGAACCGGCACCAGGGGAGCAACCGACAAGCTTCGATTCCGCCTTTCTTCCGATCGATGAGTCGCCCGCTTTCTCCCAATTCGTTTCTTGCCTGACGCCAGCATCTTACGCATCTTCAGCCTCGCCTTGTGCAATTGAGACTTCGAATTGCCGATAGAACAGCGCAGCTGCTCGGCGATTTCGTGATGCTCGTAGCCCTCCACTTCATGCAATATAAAGATATTCCGGCAGCCTTCCGGTAACTCGTTCGCCGCCTGGGTCAAGGCCACGCGATCAATCGCACCCATCAGCTTGTGATCGTCCCTTCCAAATTCCCGCGGTACCGGCGAGTAGTCGAGTGATGCCGGCTCGTCGAAGGAAACCTCCTTCAGATGCCGTTTGCGCCGCGTCATCAAAACCGTGTTGACCACCACCCGGTAAATCCATGTCGAGAATGCCGAATCTCCACGAAAACTGCGGATTCCCCGGAAGATTTGTATAAAGGCGTCCTGCATCAGGTCTTCCGCGTCGGCCACATTCTTGGTCATTAACAGACAGGTTGAATAAACCCGTCGCTTATGCAGGTCGAAAATCGTGGCACACGCCCGCTCGTCTCCACCTTGCGCTCGAGAAATAAGTTCGGAATCCGTTCTAACCTTTTTTGCTTCAGGAATCATCGCTGCAACTGAAACGGCACTGGCGCTCACTTTGGGGTCCTTTCCTGGCGCAATCGCCGCTGAGCGGACGGCAAGCTTGCGTCACCTCACAACCCACAATAGAAGGCAAACTCTCACCTATCCATGGGGTCATAGCTGTAATTGCTGCTGAGGCTCACCCTAAGGCTGCAACTGGCGTCGTAAAGAGCAAAGACTGGTGTCGTAATGAGAAAGAGAAGACCTGTGGAATAACAACGCAGCCTGTGTTCAGTAATCAGTGATCAGCCCCTGGTCACCGACCACTGTGCACTGACCACTGAAGTCTGCTACCGCTTCGCCGCGGAATCGAAATCCTTTGCTTTGTGCTCGTCTTTGTGGCCGTAATCAAGGCCAAAATGCGGTTCCGACTCCGTCCCCGTAATCCTCACCGGAACCTCGGTTCCCGCCCCGTCCTTGCTGAAAAATCGATCGACCGGCTTCAGCAGCAGGGATTTCCAGCCCGTCGTCATTTGCGACAACTTCGCATCCAGCCGCGCCGTTCCCCGAAAATCGAAGGTTTTTCCATCCAGACTATAATCGCCCGTCATATCGACGTGCGTACCCGGAATGAGGAAATGCAGGAGAGAAAAGGACAGCAATCCCCCCTTCAACGTAAACGCTCCTCCTAAATCAACCGGTACATTCTCCCGCGCATTCTCCGGCTTTTCCTTGAGCTTACCCATAGTACGTAGACTTACCGCGTTAAGCCGGTCCTGCACCTTCTCATTCGTGAAGTGGCCCCCAAACACGTGGAAAGTGCCGGCTAATTTCAAACGATCGGCCACATCGCCTTCGCCGGCCGGCAGGCTCAGTTTCGTCTGCATCTCCACCGGGCCGTCCATCACGGGCGGATCGGTTCGCACTCCAAGCTTGAGCAGATCTTCAATCCGCGCATGATCCATAACCACATCAAGTTCTATGTCGTGTCCGCGCCGGCCAAGCATCGGCGTCACTGCGCCAGTTGCCGTAAAGGAGGAATGCGGCAGTGTCGCTCTCACGCTCTTCAGTTGCGTGTCGCCGCTGGTTCCATCGACAATAGCGTGAAACTCCGTATGCAGCGCCATCGCGTGCCCGCTCGTCGCAATTCGAAAATCCGGCGTGTCGGTGGTTCCATCCACCACAATGCTGCTCAGAGTTCCCTCGTATTTGCCGGTCGACGAGAGTATTCCTCCAATGCCCTTCAGCGTCGCCAGATCCGCATTGCTGAACGAATAACCCCCCTGCACCGGCGTCTCCCGCGGATCATCTTCATGCCACGGCCCAAACAATCCGGTCGATTGAATGTCTCCCACCGGCTTCGGATTCACCAGCGTCGCTTCAAAGCGCAAAGGCTCGCCGCGCCCAATATCCTTCATCTTCAAATTGCTGATGGCGAATTCCAGCGGCGGTTTATCGGGATTCAAAGTGTTGATCAGCAGCTTCGTATCTTCGCAAACAAACTGTCCCACGATGACTGAAATCTTCCTCGTCTGCGACCTCATCTTCTGGGTAAATTCCCGGCGGTCTTGCCGGGGAGGAATGTTCAACTCCATCCCCTTCACATAAACTGTGTCGATCTTCACCGTGGGACGAAACAGGTTTCGAATTCCAGTGTGAAAGTGGAACTCCTGCAGGCTGATCAGCGCTTGCACCCCCGGCTGATAAGGGTTGGGGTCAGCGTCGCCATAAATCTTCAGCCCGCTCCCGGAAACCTCAAGCCCCCGCATCACCGACACATCCAAACTCGTCAACTCCACGCGACTCTGGAAGCGATTCGACAGCGTCTCAATCACTCGTGCGCGCAGAATAGGTTCCGCGCGGGCTATCACCAGCCGAACCACTACCGTGCCGGCAAGCAAGATGCACAGGCTGATGCCCACCAATGTCCATGTCCATCGGTGCCCCTGCTTCGCCGTTCGCCGGCCGGAACCTTCCACGATTTTCCGCCTCCACCCCTAGATCAGGTCATTCCGCCGCGCAAGTCAATACTCTAAACTCCCATGCCAGCCATAAACCACACTGAGTTCTACCCTGTGAACCCCTGTGACCCCTGGGGTAAAGGTTTTGCCCTTCGTTTTTCCCGCGCCGCTTTTCATCGCCCTGCCTTTTCTGATACTGTTTTTAGTCGGCTCGACGCTTGCTCAAAATTGCAGTTGCATGGCCCGATTAAGCGTATTCTCGATGCTGCCTTCATCAATCATTGTGACGAGTATCACATCCCAACCTGCAATCCAATCTGTACTGTTTACATTTGAGCAAAGGTCCCGTTTCTTGCATCGGAAGCCTATACATAGAGGATAACCGCGTGATTGTTGGAGTGCCCAAGGAAAGCTACCCCGGAGAGCGCCGCGTCGCGCTCGTCCCCGCCGTCATCCCCATGCTCGCCAAAGCCGGACTCGAAGTCGCAGTCGAGTCAGGCGCGGGCGAAGGCGCTGGATATCCCGACGCAGCCTACGTCGAGAAGGGCGGAAAAATTCTTCCCGACCGCCCCGCCGTATTCGCCGCCGCCGACGTTATTGTGCAAGTCCTCTGCTACGGCTCCAATGACATCACCGGCAAAGCTGATCTCCCTCTCCTGCGGCGCGATCAACTCCTGATCGGTTTTCTCCGCCCCTTCGGCTCCGCCGAAGTGATCCAGCAGATCGCCGCGGCGGGCGTCACATCATTCTCCGTAGAACTCGTGCCTCGCACCACCCGCGCCCAAAGCATGGACGCACTTTCCTCCATGGGCACCATCTGCGGTTACAAAGCCGTGCTGCTCGCCGCCGAAACCTCTATCCGAATTTTTCCCATGATGACCACCGCCGCCGGCACCATCACGCCCGCTCGTGTATTCGTCATCGGCGCCGGAGTCGCCGGACTGCAGGCCATCTCCACCGCCCGCCGCCTCGGCGCCGTCGCCTCCGCCTACGACATGCGCGCCGCCTCCAAAGAGCAGGTGCAAAGCCTCGGTGGCCGCTTCGTCGAACTCCCCATCGAAGCTCAGAACGCGCAGGATGCCCGCGGCTACGGCACCGCCCAGGACGAAAATTTTTACGCCCGCCAACGCGAACTTCTCACCCGCGTCGTCGCCGACAGCGATGTCGTCATCACCGCTGCCGTGATCCCCGGGAAAAAGTCGCCCGTGCTGATCACAGCCGAAATGGTCAAAGGCATGGGTCCTGGCTCCGTCATCGTCGATCTGGCCTCCGAGCGCGGCGGCAACTGCGAACTCACCCGCACCGGGGAAACCGTGAAAGCGTTCGGCGTCACCATCATCGGTGCCATCAACCTGGCCAGCAGCGTCCCCTACCACGCCAGCCAGATGTACGCCCGCAACATCGCCACCTTCCTCGCCTACATCGTGAAAGAAGGCAAACTGCAACTTAACGAGCAAGACGAAATCGTCCGCGAAACCATGGTCACGCGCGCCGGCGAAATCGTAAACCCGCGCGTGCGCGAATTTTACAAACTCCCGGCGCTCGCGGCCAGTAGTCAGTGATCGGGTTGTTGTTATCGATTGCCGCAGCCCCGTACGCATTGTGGTGGCTGGCCCGATAACGGAAATCTATTAATGGTGTTGCCTCGAACGTGTTTGTGCTGAAAATGACTAGTCGAACCGGGCACTGAACGAATGCAAAGGAGCTATCATGCCAGCGGATTTCATCTCTAATCTTTACGTCTTCATCCTGGCGGGTTTCGTCGGGTTTGGATTGATCAAGGGTGTTTCTCCACTGCTCCACACGCCATTAATGTCGCTCACCAACGCCCTCGACGCGATCGTGGTTGTGGCGGCCATCATCATCGCCGGACGGCACGAGACCCCGCTGACCACGACGCTGGGAGCGATCGCGGTTGCGGCATCGTTTAGCAACATGGTGGGCGGATTCCTCATTACCGACCGCATGCTGCGCATGTTCAAATCCCCCAGGTCGAAACAACAATGAACGCGTCAGAGCTTCAGCAGTATCTCGATTTCGCCTACATTGCCGCGGTCGTCCTCTTTATTCTTTCTCTCAAATTCCTGAGTTCGCCCAAAAGTGCGCGCTGGGGCGTTCTCGCTGGAGAAATCGGCGCAGCGCTGGCGGTCGTCGTCACTCTGTTCAACCCCGAGGTGGTGCAGTACAAGTGGGTACTCATCCCCTTGATCATCGGCGCCGGAGTCGGCGTCCCGCTAGGCTTGGTGCATATGACGGCTGTGCCGCAGCGGACCGCCTTGAGCCATGCCTTCGGCGCGCTGTCGGCGGCCTTGATCGGCATTGCCGAGTATTACGTGGGCACCGCGCCGGTCACGCGCTTTCAAATGGGCGAAATCGCGCTGGAAGTCATTATTGGTTCGCTCACCTTTACCGGCAGCTTGATCGCCGCGGGAAAACTGCAGGAAATACTGCCGCAGCGGCCCGTCGTTTATCGAGGGCAGAACATCATCAGCCTTTCTGTTCTCGCATCGGCCCTCGGACTGGCGGTGGCACTGGTCGTCAACCCCGCGCACGTAATGTTGTTTCCGGTCATGGTATTTGTGGCGCTGATTTTTGGCGTGCTGCTGGTCACCCCCATTGGCGGCGCAGACATGCCGACGGTCATCTCCCTGCTGAACTCCTACGCAGGCTTCTCGGCAGCCCTGCTCGGATTTGTTCTGAATAGTAAAGTGCTGGTCGTGGCCGGCGCTCTCGACGGGTCTTCTGGCTTCGTCCTATCCGTGATCATGTGCAAGGCCATGAACCGCTCCTTCACGAACGTCATGTTCGGAGCATTTGGCCAGGTGCAGGCGTCCGCAGTTGCCAGTAAAGAAGAGCGTGTCGTGCGCAGCGCCACGCCCGAGGAAGCGGCCGCCATCCTGGAAACTGCGGGAAGCGTCGTCATCGTTCCCGGCTATGGCATGGCCGTCGCGCAGGCGCAACATAAAGTCCGCGAACTCTATGACATTCTCAGCAAGAAAGGCGTCGAAGTCCGCTTCGCCATCCACCCCGTCGCCGGACGCATGCCCGGCCACATGAACGTCCTGCTCGCCGAAGCCGACATCCCCTACGACCGCCTCATCGAAATGGACGAAATCAACGGCGACTTCCCCCAAACCGACGTCGCCCTCGTCATCGGCGCCAACGACGTCACCAACCCCGCCGCCCGCTCCGACCACGCCAGCCCCATCTTCGGTATGCCCATCCTCGATGTCGATAAAGCCCACACCGTCATGGTCATCAAACGCAGCATGAGCCCCGGCTTCGCCGGCATCGACAACCCCCTCTACTACCTCCCCAACACCCTCATGCTCTTCGGCGACGCCAAGCAATTTGTCGGGGCGATTGTCCGCGAACTCAGCGGCGGACACTAGAGGTGGGTTGTGGCGAATCCGCATTGGATAGTGAAGACGGCGTCTCTCACGCTGGTACTCGGAGGACCAACACTCGCGCTCCTTCGAAGTGTCTGGCGGACTTCGCGCCAGAGGACTCCTCGGTCGGCGATCAAAGCCGTACTTTGGATAGCGAAGATATTCTTCGTTAGCTATTTAGGCTGGGTTCTGAACGTCACGCTTGGATGGTCGGCAGGCGCAATGGTCCTGTGGCCACTTCTCGGAATAGGGCTGTCGATTGCTGGATTCGTCCTCGGAGCATTTGCGGAAAGTGGGCAGAGATTGAAGCTCCTTGCTGCATATGTCCTTCTTCTGATCCTCTCGCTCTCTTCAATCGTCATGCCCAACTGACGCCAAGCAACTCGTCGGTGCGATTGTCCGAGGGTTGAGCGGGGGACACTGAAAATTCGCTCGACACCAGAGGGCGATCCAAGCCAACTGTGATTTGACAGCCTCACCCAGCCTTCCTAAACTGTACTCATGGAACTCCGCCTCCAACCCGAGAAAGAAGCTCAACTAGCCCAAATTGCGGCCCAAAAGGGCCTCGACCCAGACGAGCTCGCGCGGCAGGTCCTAAACCGCTACCTCGAAGACGACACGCATTTCATCGAGGCGGTCAATATAGGTTTAGCTGCCGCCGAGCGCGGCGACTTCGTGGAGCACGAGGAAGTTGGCAAGAAGCTGAAACAAATCCTGCGACCTTAGATGCGCCTGCGCTGGACCACTCCCGCCACCGACGATCTCTACAACATCGTCCAGCGCATTCAACAAGACAAGCCGGATGCCGCTTCCGATGTGGCGCAAACCATCTACGATGGTTGCAGCAGTCTGGAAAACTTCCCACACCTTGGCCGCAAAG
The DNA here is from genome assembly GCA_963818865.1 of uncultured Acidobacteriaceae bacterium. GTDB lineage: Bacteria > Acidobacteriota > Terriglobia > Terriglobales > Acidobacteriaceae > Sulfotelmatobacter. The sequence continues at coordinate 371,814 of CAWFTQ010000003.1, read as the reverse complement.
GACGGATCGCTGGAACCCGAGATCTCGTCTTCTCCGGCCTACCTTACATCGTTGTCTATCGCGTTGTTGACCAAGTCATCGAAATTGTTCGCATCTACCACGGAGCGCAGGACTGGCCATAGCCAGCAAGCTCAAAACCCTCGCCACATGACGCACTGCCCGCTTCCTTTGCCAGATGTGATATTGAACGGCAGGGCGACCTGTGATATCATGATATCACCATGGCCCAACTCGTAGTCCGCAACCTCGAAAACGCCGTCAAAGCCCGTCTCCAGCGCCGCGCCCGCCGCAATGGCCGGAGCATGGAAGAAGAGGTTCGCGACATTCTGCGCGCCGCAGTGCACAAGGAAGAAAAGAAATCCGAATTCGGCCTGGGGACCGAACTGGCGGCCTTGTTTGCCGATGTCGGTCTTGATGAACCCATTCAAGAACTGCGAGGCTTTGAGATCAAGCCGCCTACCTTCGAAGAATGACCATTCTCGACACAAATGTGGTGTCCGAATTCATGCTGCGTTCACCGAATCCGAAGGTCGTCGGATGGCTTGACAGGCAGCCTCGATCGTCGTTGTGGACAACAGCCATTACGATTTTCGAGATTCGAGTTGGGTTGCAGATTATGCCAAGCAGCAAGCGACGTGACCTTCTCAACCAAAGATTCGACGAAGTTTTGAGGGGCATGAATGAGCAAATTGCTCCTTTCGATACTGAAGCTGCCCAGCAAGCGGCTACCTTGATGGCCTTGCGGAAGACGCAGGGTCGTCCCCGAGATCTGCGCGACACCATGATCGCGGGTATTGTCCTGGCGCGCCGTACGAGCTTGGCGACCCGCAACACCTCCCATTTCGATGATGTCGCGATTACCTTAATCAATCCGTGGACAGCTAGCTAGTCTCTTCACTCGCAACTCCCCACATTACCGCTGTAACTCTTGAACTTCAGTTCATGCAGGACGCTCCCATGTATATTCGTGAATAATGGAAGTTGCGGGAAGCGCCGCTTTCGACCAACCCCCGGGTTCGAGCGTCACCTTCAAGAAAGAGCGATAAGCATTATCTATGTCCATCGGTCCGCAAAAGGCCTCGACCTCGTTGAAAAAGCTGCCGGAAGCTCTGGCGCTGCTCGATGAGAACATGTTGGCCAAGTTGGTAGCCCACGCTCCGCTTCCTGAAATTCTCAACACCCTCTGCACCAGCATCGAGATGCAATACAGCGGCCTGTTGTGCTCGATTCTCTTCCTCGATTCTGACGGCAAGACTCTGCGCACCGGCTGCGCCCCATCTCTCCCCGCGGAATATGCTCAGGCTGTTGACGGCGCTCAGATCGGCCCCTGCGCCGGGTCCTGCGGCACCGCCGTCTATCGCCGCCAGCCCGTCATTGTCTCCGATATTGCCACCGACCCTCTCTGGGCCGACATCCGTCATCTCGCTCTGCCGCACGGTCTGCGCGCCTGTTGGTCCACTCCCATCTCCTCGCAGGATGGCAGCATCCTGGGAACATTTGCCCTCTACTATCGCGAGCCGCGCGCGCCCGATGCCGATCATCTGCAGCTCATCGCTCACGCCACTCGCCTCGCTGCCCTCGCCATGGAATGGGATCGGGCGCAGGCCGATCTCAGCGCCGCTGAAAACCGCTATCGCACCCTGGTCGAGCGTCTTCCCGCCATCACCTATATCGCCGAACTCGGCGCCGCCGGCCCCTGGCATTATGTCAGCCCTCAGATCGAGTCGATGCTCGGGTTCTCCCCCGCCGAGTGGCTTTCCGATTCCTCCAATTGGATCAACCGTATCCATCCTGCAGACCGCGAAAGCGTTCTCGACGTCGAAGCACGCTTCCAGAAAAATCGTGACCTGTTTCAGGCTGAATACCGTCTCTTGGCCCGCGACGGCAGGATCCTCTGGTTCCGCGACGAGGCCGTCACCTTGCCCACCGCCGAAGACCAGCCTTTCCTGATGCAGGGTGTTTTGTATGACATCACCGAGCGCAAGCGTCTGGAAGATCAACTCGGTCATTCCCAGAAGATGGAAGCCGTGGGCCTTCTGGCCGGAGGCGTCGCCCACGATTTCAACAACCTTCTCATGCTCATCCAGGCTCACAATGAACGCTTGCGCTCCAGTCTTGCTCCGGGCGCTCCTGCCTGCAAGGAATCCGCCGGCATAGAACATGCCGTCACCCGCGCAGCCAGCCTGACGGGCCGGCTGCTGGCCTTCAGCCGCAAGCAGGTATTGCAACCCAGGGTCATGGACCTGAACGAAGTCCTGACCGAAGTGGCCAGAATGCTCGAGCGCCTGATCGGAAAAAGCATTGCCCTGAAGGTGGTGACCGCTCCAAACCTCTGGCCCATCAAAGCCGATCCCGGGCAAATAGAACAACTCATCATGAACCTCGCCGTAAACGCCCGGGACGCCATGCCCCAGGGCGGGCAACTGATCATCGAAACCCAAAACGCGGAAATCACAGCCGCCCATCCCCAGTTTCGTGACGGCATGCGGCCCGGCCGATACCTGGCACTCACGGTTCGCGATACAGGCGTCGGCATGGATATTGAAACCCAAGCTCACATGTTTGAGCCCTTCTTCACTACCAAAGAACCTGGAAAAGGCACAGGCTTGGGCTTGGCCATTGTCTACGGAGTGGTCAAACAGGCCGGCGGCTGGACCCATGTCGATAGCAAACCGGGGCAGGGCACAACCTTTGAAATCTATCTTCCGCGCGCCGAAGATACCAAGGAAGATACGAGGGAAGATACCAAGGAAGACGCCAGAGGAGATGCGAAAGCTCCCACAGCTGTGGCCGGAAGGCCAGGCGATCCGACCAATGCTCCACGCGGTGCGGAGACGATTCTTCTCGTCGAAGACGAGGCCGGCATTCGCGAAGTGGCGTTCGATTTTCTCCAGGCTCGGGGGTACAAGGTCCTCACTGCCATGGACGGCAACGAGGCCTTGCGAATTGCCGAGGGACACGAAGACCTCATCCACATCCTCGTGACCGATATGGCCATGCCAAATGTCGGAGGAAAAGAACTTGCCCTCCGCCTCCGGCAAGTCCGTCCCCAAATCAAGGTATTGTTCATGTCCGGTTATCCCAGTCACCCAGCATTGGTCAGCGAAGATGTTCCCGGGCAAACTACCGTCCTGCAGAAACCTTTTTTACTGGATACGCTGGCACAGAAAGTGCGCACCTTGCTCGACCAGGAATAACCAACCTACCGCCCCGCGCCGCGCAGAATGCTCATTTGGTAAGTGCGCCATGATATTCTATTAACTACCAGCTGCGTACCGTTTTATCGGAAATTCCCCGCAGTTTCGTTACCGCTTCCCGATCCAGCTTCCCGGCAGAAGCTCAGAAAACGAAGCCCGAAGACGAAGCCCAGAAGAAGAGAAACTCGACACCATGCTTTCAGTCAGCAATGTTTCCATGCGCTACGGCGCTAAAATTCTGTTCGACGAAGTCTTCACCGCGTTCACCCCCGGCAAGCGCTACGGTCTCACCGGTCCCAACGGCGCCGGCAAATCCACCTTCATGAATCTGCTCAGCGGCGAACTCGAGCCGCAAAAAGGCACCGTCGTCCGTCCCCGCAAGCTCGGTGTCCTCAGCCAGGACCAGTACGCCTTCGACGCCCACTCCGCCATCGATACCGTCATCATGGGCAACAAGCGCCTATGGGCCGCCATGCAGGAGCGCGATGCCATCTACTCCAAGCCCGATATGACCGACGAAGACGGCATGAAGCTCGGCGAACTCGAAGGCATCGTTGGCGAAGAAGATGGCTACACCGCAGAGAGCGACGCCGCCATTCTTCTCGACGGCCTCGATATTCCGGAAGAACTACACAGCCGCAAAATGTCCGAACTCCAGGGCGGACAAAAAGTCCGCGTCCTGCTCGCGCAAGCGCTGTTCGGCCATCCCCAGGCCCTGCTGCTCGACGAACCCACGAACAATCTAGACCTCGATTCCATCCACTGGCTGCAGGGATTTCTCAACACCTACGACGGCGTCGTCATCGCCATCTCCCACGACCGCCATTTCCTCAACAGCATCTGCACCCACATCGCCGATATCGACTACGAGACCATCATCACCTACACCGGCTCCTACGACGAGATGGTCCTCGCGAAAACGCAAGTCCGCTCGCAGATCGAATCGCAAAACGCCCAGCGCGAAAAAAAGATTTCCCAGTTAAACGAATTCATCGCCCGCTTCGCCGCCGGCACGCGTTCAAGCCAGGTCCAATCGCGCCGCAAAGAAGTCGAACGCCTGCAGGTAACCGAGCTTGCCAAGTCAAACATCCAGCGCCCCTACATCAAGTTCGAGCCGAAACGCCCCTCCGGCAAACACATTCTCGAAGTCGAACACCTCAGTAAATCTTACGGCGACAAGAAAGTCATTCGCGACTTCACCGCCAGCATCACGCGCGGCGAACGCATCGCCCTGATGGGCCGCAACGGAGCAGGGAAGACCACGCTGGTCAACGCCCTCCTCGCCAATTCTCCCACCACCCCCGAAGCCGAACTTCGCAAAACCAGCGGCTACGACGGCCCCTTCGTCGACTCCGGCAAAGTGCTCTGGGGCCACGAAGCCTCCATCGGCTACTTCGCCCAGGACCATCGCAGCCTCATCGCAGGCGGCATGACCGTTCTCGAGTGGCTGCACCAATGGAATCCCGCCGCCGTCGCCGAAGAAATCCGCGGCCTGCTCGGACAAATGCTCTTCCAGCGCGATGAAGCCACCAAATCCACCAGCGTCCTCTCCGGCGGCGAAGCCGCGCGGCTCCTGTTCTGCAAACTCATGCTGCAAAAGCCCAACGTCCTCGTCCTCGACGAACCCACCAACCACCTCGACCTCGAAGCTATCAACGCCTTGAATATTTCCCTGCAGCGCTATCACGGCACAGTTTTCCTCGTAACCCACGATCACGACCTCATCGACGAAGTCGCCACCCGCATCTGGCACTTCGAAAGCGACCACAAAATCACCGACTTCAAAGGCACCTACGAGGAATACCAAGCCGCCGTCACGGTCTAGAGACGCCATAGACGTCACCAAAAAGTACCTTGTCATTCCGAGCGCAGCGAGGAATCCTGGTGTTGCACCATTTCCGCTGCATGTAAATCAACCAGGTTCTCCACAGATTTCCACAGCCATTCGCTGTTGCCTTTTACTCCCCAACTCGCACATAATGACGCCCAGTATATTCTTGCGCTGGTACTATGAGTCAGGGCGCGAGAGGTTGTGACCGTCGTGTACAGTCGAACAGATTTACTTAGAATTCTTCATCTCACGCCGCGCCAGCTGGCCAACTGGGAGCGCGCCGGTCTCATCGCCGCCTCGCCCGCCTACACTTTCGCCGACCTTTTGAAAATCAAAAAAGTCCGCGACCTCTGCTCCATGCGCGTGCGCCCCGCCGTAATCCGCGAGTCGCTCGAAGCCATGCAGAAGCAAGCCTCCGGCATGGGCAACCCGCTCGTCGAGGCCGGCACTTCCACTACCACCAAGCATCATCGCGTCGCCTTCCGGCACGAAGGCAAACTGCTTGAGCCCATCGCCGGACAATTTGTAATGGACTTCTCTCCTCACGAAAAAGTTGTCACCAGCACTCCCATCCCTGAGCCTGAATCCACTCCCCGCGAGGACGAAGCTGCCGTCTGGTTCGCCCGCGGCATCGCGCTCGAAGAAAATCCCGCGACCCAAACCGAAGCGCTCGCCGCCTACCAGAAGGCCCTCGAATTTCAGCCCGCTCACGCCGCCGCGCATATCAATCTCGGCACGCTGTACTACAACCGCCAGGATTTCGCGCTCGCCGAAAAACACTATCGCGCCGCCCTCGAAGCCGATCCCCGCTACGCCCTCGCTTATTTCGATCTGGGCAACGTCCTCGACGAAACCGGACGCGTGCAGGAAGGCATTCAAACCTACAAAATGGCGGTGCAACTCGCCCCCACCTACGCCGACGCTCACTACAACCTGGCCCTCGCCTACGAAAAAATTCGCGAGCCCCGCAAAGCCCTGAAACACTGGCAAACCTACATCAAGCTCGATACCACCGGCCCCTGGTCTGTCCACGCCCGCAACCAAATCCAGCGCATCCTCCAAGCCGACACGCTGAAGCTAGTCCACACCCGCCGCAGCTAGGGCCTGCTCCCCCGCAATCTTCCAATGCTTTGTCATCCTGAGCGGAGCCGCTCTTCAGGCGGAGCGAAGGCTTTCCCGCATCACGCATTTTGCTGCAACCTGCGGACGCCTGAGCTTTACCCCTGCCGTCCTCAGCGTCCTTTCTGGCAAAGATTTAGATGTAAACTAGCCCTGAAGACAATGCCATGAAATGGTCACGAATTCCGCAATCCTTGACGGCCGTGATGGGGCTTTCCCGGCTCTACGAACTGAATGGAATCTACGAACGGCATGAGCAAACAACTTGGCTAAAGAGAAAGCTATGGCTAGCCTTCTTCGTGCCGCTAACAATCCGCGCTATGACGGAGCCAGTTAAGAAGTGCTGCTTCGGCGGCGCGGGTTCGGTCTTTGATGTACGTCTAAGGGATGCGGCGGGTGAGAGCTTGAAACTAGAGCTCTTTAGAAGGCTGTCGCGGCTGTTCGAATAAAAGAGAGGCATCGCTCGCACCCTTCCACTCTGCTAAAATCACAAGTTCCGCCACTTCCTCCGCCATAAGGACTAATATGCCCGAGATCCTCCAACCCCCCGTCCCCACGCCCCTGACCACCCTCACCGAAGACGAGATCCTCTTCCGCGACAACATCCGCCAATTCGCCGACGACAAAATCCGTCCCCACGTCAAAGAAATGGACGAAAAAGCCGTCTTCGAAAAATCTCTCATCCACGAATTCTTCCAGCTCGGCCTGATGGGAATCGAAATCCCCGAGCAATACGGCGGCGGCGGAGCCAAATTCTTCGAAGCCATCCTCGCCGTCGAAGAACTCTCCCGCGTCGATGCCTCCTCCGGCGTTATCGTCGATGTCCAAAACACGCTGGTCAACAACGCACTCCTGCGCTGGGGCAGCCCCGACCAAAAGAAGCGCTATCTCCCGAAGATGGCCACCGAGACCGTCGGCGCCTACGCCCTCAGCGAAGCCGGTTCCGGCTCCGATGCCTTCGCCTTGCAAACCCGCGCCGAACTCAAAGGCACCGACTACGTCATCAACGGCCGCAAGCTCTGGATCACCAACGCCAAAGAAGCCGGCCTCTTCGTCCTCTTCGCCACCCTCGATCCCTCCGCCGGATACAAAGGCATCACCGCCTTCTTAGTCGAAAAAGATCTCCCCGGATTCACCGTCGGCAAAAAAGAAGACAAGCTCGGCATCCGCGCCTCTTCCACCTGCGAGCTAATTCTAGAAGATTGCCGCGTCCCCAAAGATAATGTTATCGGCGAGCCCGGCAAAGGCTACAAGATCGCCATCGAGACTCTCAACGAAGGCCGCATCGGCATCGGCGCCCAGATGATCGGCGTGGCCCGCGGCGCCTGGGAGTTCGCCGCAAAGTACGCGCAGGAGCGCAAACAATTCGGCAAGGCCATCGCCGATTTCCAGGGCATCCAGTTCCAGATCGCCCAGATGGCCACCGAAATCGAAGCCGCCCGCCTCATGGTCTATAATGCCGCCCGCATGAAAGATGCCGGAGTGAACTTCGTCAAGGAAGCCGCCATGACCAAGCTCTTCGCCTCGCAAGTGGCCGAGCGCGTCACCTCGCTCGCCATCGAAATCTACGGCGGTTACGGCTTCACCAAAGACTATCCCGTCGAAAAATATTGGCGCGACGCCAAGATCGGCAAAATCTACGAAGGCACCTCCAACATGCAATTAGCCACCATCGCAAAACTACTGCTCGGCGGAAAGTAATTCGCACTATGCACTCTGGCCGTCTCGGTCCGCCAGGACGACAATCCCCCTTGCTCATAATGTGCATGGAATTGCACTTGCGCCCGCCACGCACATGCCCTGTACCGCCGCTAACCCCGCTAAATTCAATGCCTTCCGCTAGGGGTCGCCAATGGCGCACAAGCTGCTTCTCTAAGATTGCCTGCGCTTGCCGGGCGAGACTGGGGTGCCGTTTGACGACTCTATTCGGTAACGAAGACAACAAAGACTGGATTCCGGTAGTTCAGAATGTAGTTCAGAATAATGCGCCGCCTGCAAAAAAGCGCAGCTTGACGCCTTTGCTCATCGTCGTCTTTCTGGCTTCCTACGGCTTGATGACCATGCTCATTGTCGAGCAAGGCGCCACCATCCAATCGCAGCGCAATCTGATTCAGATCTTGCTCGGTGACAGCACCGAACTCTGGGCCCTCAAGGGAAAGGCCCTGCACGAAAAGCAAATGGCACAAATCCAGCGCCAGGCCCAACCTCTAACCCAAACCCCGTCGACCCACGGGCAAACTCCGTCTACCCAGACTCCGTCGTCCCAGAACCCGTCAACCCAGGCCGTACCGCAGCACCATTCCCCAAGCCGCGCAGGCAAATCTGCCAAGCCTCAGACCCAGGCTCCTCAGACCCAGGTTCCACCCATGCCTGCTTCGGATTTGGGAGATCAGCGTCGAGATTTGATTAAGATTTAGCGCAAAGTTCCAAGGCGCAGGCTTCAGACTCGAACGAGCCCGCCACCGTGGTAGGAGGTTTACAGCAATGAAGGCCCTGACCCTAGCCTTGCTGTTTAGCATGATGTCAACGACGACGTTCGGCATGACGGTTGTGAATCCCACTCAGCCACTGCGCCGCCCCACCGGCCACATGGACCAACACTCCAAAGGCGGACGCTGGTACTTCGCCGCCACCGGCCACGCCGTCTACTGCTACGGCCCGGTAATGACCTTGCCCCAGGCCAACGGCGATCTCCAGAGAGTCGCCACCTTCTGCCGCGATGGCCAAGCCGTCGTCCCACTCAAAGATTAAGCCTGTCCCAACTCACGGTGCGTATCAGGGCATCGCTTCAGCGAAGCCGCCGTCAATAGTCCTTCGTGAAACTTCGTGTACTTCGTGGTTAAAGCTCTTTCCGTAGCCTGCGCTAGAAGGTGACGTTCGCCCCTTGTAAACTAACCACACATGCCCGAACTCCCTGAAGTTGAAACCATCGCCCGTGGCCTAGCCAAGCGCGTCTCCGGCGAGGTAATCGAATCCATCTGGCTCGGCGAAAAGCCCCAACCGCTCAAATCCCCCGCGTCAGAAATCGCCGCCGCCCTCGAAAACACCCGCATCCTCACCGTCCGCCGCATCGGCAAACACATAGTCTTCGATCTACTTCGGAACAGTAAGAATAATAAAAATAATGTAGAGCGGGCGCCCTCGCCCGCTAAACGCCGGGGATCAAAGCCGCCGCGTAAGGGATCCAACCTCCATCTGCCCCAAGCGGCACGAACCGAGGACGAATCTGTCCGCCCCACAAACTCCCAATTCATCGTTCACCTTGGAATGACTGGCCGCCTCCAGGTCTGCGACCCCGAATCTGAAATCCTCAAACACACGCACGCCATTCTCAAACTCGCCTCCGGCAGGGAACTCCGCTTCGTCGATCCTCGCCGCTTCGGCCGCTTGAGCGTCGCCGCCGCCGGCGATTTCGCAGCCGCTGGCATCGAGCCGTTGGAGGCCGATCTCGACCGCTTCACCCCATTATTTCGGAATCGAAAAACTCCCATCAAGAGCGCTCTGCTCAATCAAAAACTTCTGCGCGGAGTCGGAAACATTTACGCCGATGAATCTCTCTTCCGCGCCGGAATCCGTCCCCGCCGCCGCGCCTCCACCATCAATCGCGACCACCTAGCCCGGCTCTTCACATCAGTGCAGGAAGTTCTTCGCGAAGCCATCTCTCTCGGCGGCTCCTCCATTTCCGATTACGTCGACGCCGACGGCGAAGCAGGATTCTTTCAGCTCCAGCACCGTGTCTACGGCCGCGAAGCCCAGCCCTGCCTGGTCTGCAAAACTCCCATCAAACGCATCGTCATCGCCGGCCGCAGCAGCCACTACTGCCCCCAATGCCAGAAATAACATGTTGTCTGCAGTCACAAACAAATCCCGGCGTCATCCCGAGCGAAGCCGTTCTTCAGGCGTGGCGAGGGATCTCCCGCGCATTCGCCGCGGATCGCTCGTCCAAGCGCCAGCAGTAACGAGCTAATTGTTGATTCGAAAACTCATCCTCCGAAAGCGTTCCATCATCAATACCCGCCGTCACTTCTGATAATCTGCCTCCATGCCCGATTTCTCCATCGGCGTCGATCTCGGCGGCACCAACCTCCGCATCGCCGCCGTCACCAGCGACGGCCAGCTTCTCGAAAAAGTCACCCTCGGCACCAAAACCGCTCTCGGACCCAATCACGTCATCACCGAAATGTGCGACGCCATCCAGCGCCTCTCCGCCCATTATCGCCAATCCGGAAAATTTCTCGGCGCCGGCCTCGGCATCCCCGGCATCATCGACCTGCAAACCGGAATGCTCCGCAAGTCCGCCAACCTTCCCGGCTTCGAAGAATATCCCGTGCGCGCCGAAATCGAGCGCCGCCTGGGAACGCAAAAAGACGGCGCCCGCGTTGTCCTCGAAAACGACGCCAACGTCGCCGCCCTCGGCGAACAATGGCTCGGTGCGGCCCGCGGCGTCCCCAACATGGCCGTCGTCACCCTCGGCACCGGAATCGGCGGCGGCATCGTCCTCGAAGGAAAAATCTGGCACGGCATGAACGGCATGGCCGGCGAGTTCGGCCACGTCACCCTCGAACCCAACGGCCACCCCTGCGGCTGCGGCAATCACGGGTGCGCCGAGCAATACGCGTCCGCCAGCGCCGTCATGCGCATGGCCCGCGAAGCCATTGCCAGCGGCGCCGCCCCCTCGCTCGCCCAAGCCGCATCCTCCGACCCCGAATTCGGCGCCCAGTCCGTCTACAACCTCGCCCTCCAGGGCGACGAACCCGCCCGCCAAATCTTCCGCACCTTCGGCACCTACCTCGGCATCCTGCTCGCCGGCCTCATCAATGTTTTGAACCTCGACATGTTCGTCCTCGGCGGCGGCGTCTCCAGCGCCTGGGACGCCTACGCCCCCACCATGTTCACCGAACTCCGCGCCCGCTCCCTCGTCTACGCCGCCACCGCTCCCGATGAGCCGCTAAGGACGACCAACGATTCTTCTGGAAAAGAAACCGCCGCCGCCCAGACCCAAAGCCTTAACGCCCGCAAAACCATCATCACCCGCGCCCTCCTCGGCAGCGACGCCGGCCTCTACGGCGCCGCCCGCGTAGCCGTCCTGCCCTAACCTTTGTCATCCTGAGGCGCGTCCTTTGCGCCGAAGGATCTCTCCACCTCTTCCGCACAAGCCTCAATCCTGTCAATCACCTCCGGCAATTTCCCGCGCAACAAATCCCACGCCTCCTTGTACTCCCCATACTTCGACCTCTCCAGCTTCGGATACAACCCCACGCTCCACTTCCCCCGCACCTTCTTCTCCGGAATAATGAACCACACATTCTCCGGAATCACATACGCCGCCACAAACTCAAACGAACCTTTCTTATACGGACCCTTGCTGTCCTTCATCGAGCACGAATATCCCGTCCCCTCCCTAAATATCGTCGACTTCACCTGCACCCGCACCATCCTCCCCCGCTCCTGATCCACCACAAAGTCATACCCCGACGACTCTCCCCAAGGCCGCGCCAGCCGCAACCCCTCCCACATCGCCCGCGCCGCAAACACCAACTCCACCCACTCCCCCCGCTTCTTGCAATTCTTAATCCGCGTACCCCAATTGTTTCTCATTCCCTCTCCTTCATCGATCCCTTGTCATCCCGAGCAAGTCGGAGCGACAGCGACGGCGCCGTCGAGGGACCCGCTTTTCGCTCTATGCCCCAATAAAAAACGCGGCCACCCTTGGCCGCGCAATCCTTGGAACCTACTCCACTCTTACATGTCCATGGGACATTCGTGAAGTCTACTAAAGTAGACAATTCCCCCAGAATTCCCATTTCGGGAACCCACGCCCTCCGCAGTCACCCCTGTCCAGAAAGCTCATGTGGTTGCCCCATTTCTCGCGTCCTTTGCGAGAAGTGGGGATTTCAGCTCGTGTGGAGCGGACGCCCTCGTCCGCTGCCTTTGACCTTGATCTTGATTTTGAACTCGCCAGCACGGACCCGTGCGACTCCGTGGAAGAGCGGCCCTTCAGCGCCGCATAAAGAAGAAGATCGGGAAGACACGAGTTCCACTCATGCCGTACAAGCACCCTAAAAGGAATCGCGGCTTCAGCCGCTGAGGTACGCTCAACCGCACGGTCGTCCTGAGCGAAGCATGCGGATTCGCCTTGTGAATCCGCATGCGCAGTCGAAGGATCCCTACGCTCCCATCCGTGCCCGACCGCCCGAAGGAGTTTTCCCGTATCTCCTGGCAAAACCGGGAAGGGCACGAGCTTCACTTGTGCCGCATCGGCACCCAACTAAGAACGCGGATTCAGCCGCCGAGGGCCCACTACAAGAATGCTCTCCGTGTAGAATGGCCTCCGTATAATATCTACCCATGCTGACTCGGATCTATATCGACAACTTCCTGTGCTTTGTCAACTTTGAGTACAGGCCTGAGACGAAGCAATTGCTGCTCGGAGCGAACGGCAGCGGAAAGTCATCACTGCTCACCGCGATTCGCTCCCTCAAGTGGTTTGTTAAAGGAGACGAGAGCCGATTCACGCAGTCCACCCGCACCCGGTGGCAGGATAAGCCCCTCCAAGCTTTTGAAATAGGGGCCTTTTTGGAGGGCCAGAAATATGAGTATCGAGTAGAGATCCGCTTTGCCACTGACACCAGACAGCCCTGGGTCAACCTGGAGAGGCTGACGGTCTCCGGCGCGCCCGTGTTTGAGTTAACGAATGGAGAAATACATTTTTTCCCAAATAATAGCAGCCAGGCCACCGCCGTACCGCTAGAGACTGCTACTTCCGCGTTGCGCCTAGCGCAACTGAGCAACTCCCACGTCCGCCGCTTCGTTGAATGGATGGAATCCGTCCATTGTTTTCAGATCGACGCGTACCCAGAGGAGATGGACGAGAGTGCCGACAAAGAGGAGCGAGAACCCGACGACGAACTTGCGAACCTCGCGGGCTGGTACCGCCACCTGGTGCAAGCCTATCCTGACGAGAATGTGAGGTTCCTGAAGTGTGTTAGGGAGGCACTTGGCGGATTTCAAGCACTGAGGTTTTCTTCGGACGAAGACGGCACGCGAAAGCTTAGAGCCGACTTCAGGGCTTCCCGAAAGAAGGGAGTGAACTATGCAATATCCGAGCTTTCCGACGGCCAGCGCTGCCTGCTCGCTTTATACATGATCCTCCAGTTCCTCATAGCCAAGGGACACACAGTGTTTATCGACGAGCCGGATAACTTCATCTCCTTACGCGAAATACAGCCCTGGCTCAAGGCAGCAGAGGAAGCGGTAGAGGACCATGGTGGCCAGCTGATCCTTATCTCGCATCATCCAGAAATTCTGGACCAATGGGCTTCGAAGCATGGATTGCGCTTCTTTCGTGAGAACAATGGCCACGTTCGGACAGAGAAATTCAAGTCCGACCCAAAAGGAGCCTTGCAGCCTTCAGAACTGATCGCCCGAGGATGGGAGAATGAGTAAGCCGTCCTTCGTGATTGTCATCGTGGAAGATGAGCGCCATGAAATGCTTGTCCGCAGATATCTCAGGAAGTACGGAATGGGACCACATCAGGTAACATACGTGCGCTCCCCATCAGGCGCGGGAAGCGCAGAGCAATGGGTCCGATCAAGGTTTGCGAAGGAAGTAAGTGCGTATCGTAACCGCCGGGCCAGAGCCGCGACTGCCTTGATCGTAGTAATCGATGCAGACGCTCACACGGTTCAGGGTCGATTAACGCAACTCAGTGGAGAATTAAAGCAGAGCGGGATACAGGCCATTACTAGCGGCGAGCAAGTTGCGCGGCTGGTCCCGAAGCGCAATGTCGAGACTTGGATCCTCTGCCTGCATCAGGAACCGGTCGACGAAGAAACCGACTACAAAGGGAGGAGGGACGACTGGAACGAACTAATTCCTCAAGCAGCGGCAACACTATTTCAATGGACCCGCGCAAAAGCTGAGCTGCCGAATCACTGCGTCGCGTCTTTGCGGACTGGCATCAAAGAGCTGAACCGCCTTACATTTTGAGAGTTGCTTCCCTTTTTTCCGGAGCCCTAGGTCCTCTTGAACAAAAACGGGGCAGCTCCCGCCGCCCCGCTTAGCTAAAGGCTAACTGCTAATTGCTGAGTGCTAGCCCTACGTCCCCTCACTCCATCCCGCCAAATACTCTTCCTGCTCCGGCGTCAGCCGATCAATCTTGATCCCCATCGACTCCAGCTTCAGCTTGGCGACGCGCTTGTCGAGCTCATCCGGAACGCGATAGACCCGCTTCTCCAGCGTCTTGAAATTCTTCACCATGTATTCCACCGAGAGCGCCTGGTCGGCAAAGCTCATATCCATCACCGACGCGGGATGTCCCTCCGCCGCCGACAGATTGATCAGCCTTCCTTCGCCGAGCAGATTGATCTTGCGCCCATCTTTCAACGAGTATTCGTCGACGAAAGTGCGCGTAGTCCGCTTCGACGACGACATTTTTTCCAGCGCCGGAATATCGATCTCCACGTTGAAGTGTCCGGAGTTCGAAATGATCGCACCATCTTTCATCAAGTCGAAATGATCTTTCGTCAGCACGCTCTTGTTTCCCGTCACGGTGCAGAACACATCGCCGAGCTTCGCCGCTTCGGTCATCGACATCACGCGGAAGCCGTCCATCACCGCTTCCAGCGCCTTCGTCGGATCCACTTCCGTGACGATCACTTCCGCGCCCGCGCCCCGCGCGCGCGAAGCCAGTCCGCGCCCGCACCAGCCATAACCGGCCACCACGAACTTCGATCCGGCCAGCAGGAAATTCGTCGCCCGGATGATGCCGTCAATGGTCGACTGTCCCGTGCCATAGCGATTGTCAAATAAATGCTTGGTGTCGGCATCGTTCACCGCCACGATGGGAAACTTCAACACGCCTTCCTTCGCCATCGCCCGCAACCGGATCACGCCCGTCGTCGTCTCTTCCGTTCCGCCGATCACGCCTACGAGCGCGTCGGTGCGCTTGGTGTGCAGAATCGTCACCAGGTCCGCGCCATCGTCCATGGTGATGTGCGGCTTGTGGTCGATCGCCGCCAGTATGTGCTGGTAATAGGTGTCGTTATCCTCGCCCTTGATGGCGAAAACTGGAATGCTCTGATCGCGCACCAGGCTGGCTGAAACGTCATCCTGCGTCGAGAGCGGATTCGACGCGCACAACACCACGTCGGCTCCGCCGTCCCGCAAGCATATCGCCAGGTTCGCCGTCTCCGCGGTGACGTGCAGGCACGCCGAGATGCGAATCCCCTTCAGCGGCTGGTTCTTGATGAATTCTTTGCGGATAATCTGCAGCACCTTCATGGACTGGTTCGCCCACTCGATGCGTTTCTTGCCCAGTTCGGCCAGTTCCAGGCTCTTGATATCGGAATTAACTTGTGCTGCTGTTGACATACGCCTCCTGTGGCGCTTTCATGCTAAGAAATTTGTGTTGGTTGCGAAGGGTAGGGTGATCGTCCTGTACCCAACCAGAATACACGACTCGGGACTAAGATGAGCATACCCAAATACTCTTAAGGGAATGAGACTTTCGGCCCTCACCCCACTTGCACTTTCGTGAGTCCTATAGTCCCAATCAAGCGAAGCGAAATCGTCTGTCATCCCGAGCGAAGCGAGGGACCTTGGTTCTCAGGGTTCTTAGCGGTGCCTCATTTCTCTCTTTTGCGAGAAGTGGGCTTCTCACCCGCTATCCGTATCGCCGAAGCCCGACAGCCGCCGCCCGAAGCCCCTACTTGCGCGCTCCCACCGGCTCCCGTACGCCCGCATCGCTAGCCAACTTCGCCGCTTTATCCGTTAATTCCCACGTAAAATCCGGATCGCTGCGCCCGAAGTGTCCGTAAGCCGCCGTCTTTTTGTAAATCGGCCGCCGCAAATCCAGAGATTCAATAATCCCCCGCGGCGTCAGCTTGAAATACGCCCGAATCAAATCCGGAATAATTTCCGGATTTACTTTCTCCGTCCCAAAAGTATCCACCCGTACGCTCACCGGGTCCGCCACGCCGATGGCGTATGCCAGCTGCACTTCGCAGCGGTCGGCCAATTTTCCGGCGACAATATTCTTCGCAATGTGCCGCGCCATGTAAGCCGCCGAACGGTCCACCTTCGTCGGATCTTTCCCGCTGAACGCCCCGCCGCCGTGCCGCCCCATCCCGCCGTAAGTGTCAACGATAATTTTGCGTCCAGTCAGCCCGGTATCGCCCATCGGCCCGCCGATAACAAACCGTCCCGTGGGATTGATGTGATACTTCGTGTACTCATCGAGCAAGTGCGCCGGAATCACCGCTTGAATCACCTGCTTCAAAATCCCCGCGCGCAATTCGTCGTTGGTCACCGTCTCCGCGTGCTGCGTGGAAATCACCACCGCATCCACTCGCACAACATTTCCCTTCGCATCATACTCAACCGTAACCTGCGACTTCCCATCCGGACGAAGAAACGGCAGCGTCCCATTCTTCCGCACCTGCGCTAGCCGCATGGTCAGCTTGTGCGCCAACGAAATCGGCGTCGGCATCAACTCCTCGGTCTCATTACACGCGAAGCCTATCATCATTCCCTGATCGCCGGCGCCGCCGGTATCGACGCCCATGGCTATGTCGCCGGATTGTTTGTTGATGCTGGAGATGACGGCGCAGGTGTTGCAGTCGAAGCCATGGAGGGCGTTGTCGTAGCCGATGGACTGGACGGTGCCGCGGACTACGTTTTGGAAATCGACGTAGGCTTTGGTGGTGATTTCTCCGGCGATCATGACGAGGCCAGTGGCGGTCAAGGTTTCGCAGGCGACGCGGCTGAAGGAATCCTCGGCGAGGCAGGCGTCGAGGATGGCGTCGGAAATCTGGTCGGCGATCTTATCGGGATGGCCTTCGGTTACGGATTCGGAGGTAAATAAAATAGGATTCTTTGTATTTGCGGCCAAAATGATTCTCCTTAGAAAATTGCTTCGGACTAAATTGCTTCGGACTTTGGTTGTGGCGAGATTCGCGGACCCTTCGACGCGCTTCGCTTGCTCAGGGCAGGCTAAACACGCGGTCGCAACGATGGTACGAAAAAATACTCAAAAGAAGTCCAATCAGAAGGCTAACAGAGGGTTGTGCCCGGACGCAATGGATTTTGCCTTAATCGCTTCGTGATCAATCCAATAGCGGAATCGGAATGTTGGATGGAGCGATTTGGGAGTCAGGCGGCGGGAGGGAAGCAGTATGCTGGTTGAAGCGTTTTGCGTTTAGGGTTTTCTGGTTTGATGGGGAGATTTGGATGTCCCAGCCACTGGTTCTGATCGCGACTCCGTGTTTTGGTGGAACGGTTACGCAGGGGTACATGTTGTCGGTGATACGGCTGATGAGCTATGCGAAGTCGGCGGGGTTCGAGGTGGCGTTGTCGATGATGGGCTGTGACGCGCTGATTTCGCGGGCGCGGAGTACGCTGGTGGCGGCGTTTCTGGACAATGCGGCGGCGACGCATTTGCTGTTTGTGGATGCCGATATCAGCTTCGAGCCGGAGCAGGTGGAGCGGTTGTTGAGTATTGATAAGGAGTTTGCCGGGGCGCTGTATCCGCTGAAGTCGATTGACTGGGACCTGATTCCGCAGCGCTGCGTGAAGGGCGGGGAAAGTTTGCGGCAGGCTGCGCTCTCCTATGTGGGAACGTTCGCGCCTGAGGCGGAGCGGAAGCAGGAAGGAGATTTTGCTACGGGAATTTATGTGGGTGGAGGGTTTCAGTTGATCCTGCGCAGCGCGATCGAGCGCATGATAGCGGCTTATCCGGCAACGCATTTTAAGAGCGTGCACAGCATGCCTATGTCAGGGACGCGGCGTGATGTGGTGCAGAGCTCGAATCTGTATGCGCTGTTCGATTGCGTTATCGATCCGGAGACGGGAGCTTATTTGAGCGAGGATTATTCTTTTTGTTTACGGTGGCGGAAGATTGGTGGGGAGATCTGGATTGATGGGAAGAGTAAGTTGGCGCATTGCGGGAGTTATGAGTTTGTGGGGGACGGCGGGGGTAGGGCGGAAGGGCTCGGTAACGAAACAGTGCCTGGGGAAACGGGTGGCCCAACTTAGTTCCGCACGGATGAACGAGGTGTGAGCCTCCCTGAGATTCTCGTCGGGGGCGCGCCTCAAACTAATTGTAGATATTTCTTCTTGACGTTGATATAGTGATATCACTATAATACAACCAGCATGCCTGATGATCCACCGCTCAAACCGGTGATCGGCTTGGCACAAGCCTTAAGAATCTCCGGGAGTTTCCTCCACCAGTGCAGGACCACATGGGCTATGCGTTATACGTCGCTCAATCCGGCAGCAAGCATGAGGACGCCAAGGTTTTGAGAGGTTTCGGCGGGGCAGGCGTGCTGGAAGTGATCAAGGACTATCGCGGAGATACTTTCCGCGCCGTCTACACGCTGAAATACTTTGGCCGAGTTTATGTTCTGCATGCCTTCCAGAAAAAATCGAAGAGTGGAAGGCAGACTCCGGGGCGGGACATCGAGTTAATCAAGCAAAGATTACGCGAGGCCGAACAGATGGCAAGAGGGGGACGGCAATGAGCAGCAAACAAAGCTATGAAATTGGAAGCGGTAATGTTTTTAAGGACATCGGTGTGCCCAACGCCGAAGAGCATTTGGTGAAAGCGCAGCTGGTTTTTAAGATTGACACAATCCTGAAGAAGCGGGGCCTCAAACAGGTAGAAGCCGCAGAATTGTTTGGGGTCCGCCAGCCCGATGTCTCCAAGATGCTGCGCGGCGAGTTCCGCCAGTTCTCGGTCGAGCGCCTGCTGCGCTTCCTGGTGGCGCTTGGTCAAGATGTTGAGATTGTGGTGAGGCCGCATCGGGAGCGCAAGAGTCCGGCTGCGCTACAAGTTTTTTAAAGAGCGGAAACTCCGTCTCTCCCCGATTTTCCCAGAATGAGGGAGGACGGCATAAAGTCTCCGCGTGCGGTGGACCTGCATAATGCAGTTACGAGGTCGCTGCAGCGCTGGCGTCCGGCGCATCAGCTTATAGGCATGCGGGCGCGTCTAAACAAGATAAACGCCGTTAGTGTGCCTACCAAAGCTGGAACCGGCAGGATGAATACCATGAGAACGGCGCATAGAAACTGTGTGTTGAAGCAACGCGATCCTTGCGGGGGATGTCCGCAAAGCAATGACACGACGATACAGACGACAAGCAGAAAATGCGGCGACAGGAGCAGCACGCCCATAATCCGTTTGCCGGCACTCATCTTCCGCCAGGACCGGCAGACGGCGTAGGCCGCCCCGCAGAAGGCCAGAATAATCAGACAAAGCAGCAGCAAGATCCAGCGCATGCACGCACTATACGAGGGACGAGTGCCCCACTCAAGCCCGAGTTAGCTTGAGTGGGAGTCTTCACAGATCACAGACTCAGTCGCGCGAACAAGACTCAGACGCCCGCTAGTGGCCTCAACTTTGTGTTGCTACCACTGCCGTCCTGTTGTTGATTTTTTTGAGGTGAGTGCGGTGCGGCTGAAGCCGCGCCCTTTCAAGGCAGTGTTGTTCATCGCACCGTGATGCGCCGCTCTTCCAGTGCGGTGACAGGGATCTAGCTCCTTCACTCCAACAAGGTCTATGCTATTGCTCGTCATGATTAAGACCTGTTGGATTCTCGCGCTCAATCTTCTTTTCTGTTCTGCGCTGGCTGCAGGGGAGGACTATCCCGTAGGAGACAAGCCATTTCGGCGGTACGTGGCAGAGGGTAGAGACGGAAAGCGCATCACCTTCTATCTTTCAACTCAGCAAGCACACAGCCATCCCGTCCCGCTGATCGTCTTTGTCCAAGGAACAGGGTGCTCATCTCAGTTTGTCAGCGTTGGGGGGCGGATGAGTCGTGGACTGCAGGGCGTTCTGTATGCAGTAGCCGGCGACCGGGCGCGCGTGCTGGCGGTCGAAAAGCCGGGGGTTGAGTTTCTCGATTATCCGGCGGATGAGGGCGACGCTCGGGCTTGCCGTCCAGAATTTCGGGCCGAGTATACGCTCGACCGGTGGGCTACAACCATTGCGGACGCAATCGAAGCGGCGCAGAAGCTGCCTGGGGTCGATACTTCGAAAACACTGGTGATGGGCGTTTCGGAGGGCGGCATTGTAGCGATGCGGGTCTCGAACGTATCGCCGGCAGTGACGCATGCCGCCTCCTTGTCAGGAGGCGGACCAGTGTATCTATTCCACTTGGCGGAGTTTATGCGCAGCAAGAAATTGGACGCGGAAAAGGAAGTCTATGCGTGTTGGAGCGAAATTCTGAAAGATCCGGAGAGCGCTACGAAGTTCTGTTGGGGGCAGACGTACCGTCAGTGGTCCAGCTTTATGAAGACGTCGGTCATCGCGGAAGCGCTCAAATCGCATGCACTGCTGTATTTCGCACACGGGACCGCTGACACGCAGCAGGCAATCGCCGGGTTCGACGTGCTGCGCGCCGAGTTGGCGGCAAAACAGCGAGACGCGGTGTTTGAGCGAATCGAAGGTGCTGACCATGCCTTGGACCTCCCGAATCAGCGGGAACCGGAAGGTTTGGAAGCGGTCTTCGGTCGGGTGGTGGATTGGTTCCTGAGGGATGTCACGAAATGAGCTGACGAAAGGCGTGGCTTCGCCGGCCTGCTGTTGATTTTTTTGGGGTGACTGCGGCGCTGCTGAAGCCACGCCTTTCAAGTCAGTGTCGTTTATCGCAGCGCTGAAGCGCTGCGCCAGCTGAGGGCCTGAGGGGGTTGGAGCAGGGGTGGAAATCGGGATCCTTCGACTGCGCATGCGGATTCATAAAGCGAATCCGCATGCTTCGCTCAGGACGACAGAAGGTCGCATCGAGCCGCGCCTGAGGGCTTCTAATCAGGAAGAGGGAGGACTTATGCAGAAGATTACGCCGTTTTTATGGTTTGACAAGGAAGCGGAAGAGGCGATGAATTTTTATGTTTCGATTTTCAAAAATTCGAAAGTGTTGAGCATTACTCGATGTGGAGATGCGGGACCCGGTCCGAAGGGGTCGGTGCTGACGGCGACTTTTCAGCTTGAGGGGCAGACTTTCTATGCGCTCAATGGGGGTCCGCTGTTTAAGTTTACGGAGGCGATCTCGTTCTTTGTCGACTGCAAGACACAGCAGGAAGTGGATGAGTTGTGGGAGAAGCTTTCGGAAGGTGGAGAGAAGTCAAGGTGTGGGTGGCTGAAGGATAAGTATGGATTGTCGTGGCAGATTATTCCGTCGGCTTTGGGGGAGATGTTGGGGGATAAAGATCCGAAGAAAGCGGCGCGGGTGATGCAGGCGATGATGGGGATGGGAAAGATTGAGATTGCGGGGTTGAGGGAGGCTTACGAAAATGGATGAGCCTCTCGCAGCTGCCGCTGGTCATTTCCAGGAGGCTTTATCGCGGACTGGTCTATTGGGCGATTTCGAAGATTACGCCCAATTGCGAGGAGCCGCCGGCGCCGGTGGTTCCGAAGATGCTTCCGCTTGAGTCCACCAATATTCCGGAGGGGGAGGCGCCGTCGGGATTGTTGGTGAAGTCGTGGACGATGGTTTCGGCCCAGGGCGCTGAAGTGCGCGGGGTGAGTTTGAGGATGGTGCCCCAGGAGTAGGCGCCTCCGGCTTGAGCGGCGGCGTAGAGGTTGCCATCGCGGTCGAAGACGACGGGGCCAATGGCTTCCGAACCATCTTCTTGTTGAAGTTCGCGCAGCAGGATTTCGCTCCAGGAGCCGTCGGAGTTTTTCGTCAGCTCGTAGATTGTGCCGCAACCGTCGGAGGGGCAGAGATTGGCGTTGCCGCCGAAGTAAGTGGTGCCGTAGAGATTGCCGGCGGAGTCGAACACGGGGGTGGAGTTGGGCAGGTCGCCGTCGGTGATGTGGAAGCTGTGAATGATGCGCTCGGTGAAGCTGCCGTCGGGGGCGCGAGCGAGAGTGAAGACTGTGCCATGACCGTTGGCGCCTCCGGCCTGGGTGACTCCGTAGAGATTTCCAGCGTGGTCGATGGCGAGGCCGCCGAAAGGCAAGTCGCCGTTGGGGCCGAGGAAGTCGCCGGGGAAGCTGTAGAGGAGGGTTTCAGTCCAAGCGCCGTCGGCGAAAGTGAGGCGGTAGACGGTGCCGCCGTTATCGGATCCGGCGCTGGCGGTGCCACCGAATTGAGTGGTTCCGTAGATGTCGCCGGAGGAACTGAAGGTGATTTCGGAGGGCTGGTATCCGTCGGTGCCACTGCCGAAGCTGTGGAGGAGGGTTTCGGTCCAGGGGCCGCGATCGGTCGGGGCTAACTTGAAGGCGGTGCCGGCGTTGAAAGCGCCGCCGAGAGCGGTGGTGCCGTAGACATTGCCGGCGGAGTCCAAAATGATGGAAGCAGTGGGAGTGGCGCCATCGGGTCCGCTGAAGCTATAGAGGATGGTTTGGGTCCAAATTCCGTTGGGGTGGGAAAGTTTGAAGACGCAACCATAGTTATAGGTGCAGCCGTTGGCAGCGGTGCCGTAGAAATTGCCTTTGGCGTCGGCGACGAGTGGAGCGGCGGGGTTGGCTCCGTCGAGGGTGCCCTGGAATGTGAAGAGGATGCGCTCGCGGGTGGTGGCCGAACCGATGTTGGTTAGAGTGACGATGGCGACGAAGGCAGCGAGGGCTTGAAGCAGAGAGCGGGTAGGGCGAGCCATTGGACTCCTCGGGGTCTGGAAGGGTTGAAGTTCAGATTCAGTTCGCAAGAAAAAGGTTGGAAGGAACGAAAAAAGTCTGAGCAGGTTGGAGGCTGAGCAGGGGTTTGAAATGAGCAACTCTGGGAGGGGGAGATGAATCTTGAATATGCCATACTTAATCTGACGTTCGAGTTTGTGGTCAAATCATTCCGTGGTCGAATCGATGTCTGGCCGATCCCCAATGGCAGAATCGCCGCAACGCAATCCCAGCGCTGAACAGGTACGCCTCCCCAATTTATTTCTTAAGGCCGTGAAAGCGGCCATCATTGGAACCGACTTGTCGGGAATCGTGAACTTTTGGAGTCCGTTCGCTCAGGAGTTGTATGGGTGGTCGCCAGAAGAAGTGATGGGCCGCAACATCATGGAAATCACAGTCAGTTCAGAAACTGAAGAGGAGGCCAGGAAGTACATGGCATCCGTGCTGGCGGGGAATAGTTGGGCGGGAGAGTTTCAGGTGCGCTGCAAGGACGCAGGGTTTGTGAGCGCGTTTGTCACACTCTCTCTGGTGAAGGATGACGACGGGGCGGCAGTCGGAGTGGTTGGGGTAAGCCAGGATATAGCGGGGCTCAAGGAGGCGGAAGGAGCGCTGCGGCGGAGTGAGGAACAGTTTCGAGCGTTTGCCAATTCGCTGCCCGGTCTGTGCTGGATCGCGACCAGCGATGGCCGGGTTTTCTGGCGTAACGAGAGGTGGTACGAGTACACGGGAACGACGCCGGAGCAAATGGAGGGGGAGGGCGCGTGGTCGGTGCACGATGCAAAGATGCTGCCGGCAGTTCTGGAGCGCTGGAAATCGTCGATCGAAGGTGGAACCGTCTTTGAGATGGAGTTTCCGTTGCGGGGCGCGGATGGCGTATATCGCTGGTTTCTGACCCGGATTCGACCTGTTCGAGATGAGGCGGGGAATATCACGCGCTGGTATGGGACGGCAACGAATGTTGACGAGCAGCGGCAATTGCTGCATTCGTTGAGTGAGGCGCGCGACGATCTGGAGAAGCGAGTTGAGGAGCGGACAGCGGAGCTGCGCACTGCGACGGAAAGTTTGCGGGACTTATCGGCGCGTCTGCTGCGCATGCGCGACGACGAGCAGAGACGGCTGGCACGCGAACTGCATGACAGTGTAGGGCAGCTGCTGGCGGCGATCGGGATGAACATTGCGGTGGTATCGTCGGAGGCGCATAAGCTGAGTCCGGCGACGGCGAAGTGCGTTGCAGAAAATGCCGGGTTAGTGGATGAGGTGAGCCGAGAGATTCGGACGATCTCGCATCTGCTGCATCCGCCGCTGCTCGATGAGGCGGGGCTGGCGTCGGCGTTGCGGTGGTACACAGATGGGTTCGCGAAGCGCAGCCGGATCGAGGTGGAACTTGAAATTCCTCAGGATCTGAGACGACTGCCAAACGACACGGAAATCACGCTGTTTCGAGTGGTGCAGGAATGTTTGACCAACATTCATCGCCATTCCGGGAGCGCCACGGCGACCATACGAATTAATCCGCAGGGGGACCGCATTGTGCTTGAAGTGCAAGACCGGGGAAAGGGGATTCCTGCGGAAAAGCTGCAACGGATCGCCAAGGTGGGCCAAGTCGGAGTCGGCTTCAATGGTATGCGGGAGCGGCTCAGGCAACTGGGGGGCACTCTGGAGATTCAGTCGGAGGAAAACGGAACGTTGGTGAAGGCGATTCTTCCGATCGAACGCAGCGAATCGGAAGAGCGCCGCGGGAAAGGAAAATCTTCCCAAGCCTAGGCGGCGACGGGAGTTAGGTGGAAATATGTATTCCCTTTGAGCAGAGCTTCTACGGCCGCCAAGAGGGAGCGAAGGTCAGATTTCTTACAAAGACCTTTGATGCCGGCTTTCTTGGCCTCTTGCTCGAGCTGCCGCGAGGGGTCGATGGTGACCATCAGGACGGGAGCGTCGGGGTGCTGTCGGGATAGCCGCCGTCCAGCTTCCAGGCCATCCATTTCAGGCATAACGAAATCCATGACCGTGAGGTTGGGGCTGAGGTCGGACCAATGCTCGACCGCGCGGCGGCCATCTTCGGCCTCGCCCACTACTACCCAGTCAGGCTGCTTTTCGAGCGCAGTTCTCAGTTGGGAGCGGATCATCGCGTTATCGTCCACCAGAAAAATACGGACCATGCCACCCCTTAATCTGGCGAAAATGCGGAGGTGGCGCCCGCCGTTAGTTCGCCGATAGTGCAAAAGTAGTCCCGTGGCTGATGGAATGCTATACAGTGCAGACCCGATGGAGGGGGAAGATTTCCGTCTTAGAAAGGGGACCCGGCGATTGAATCTAAGGGCAATCTTATGAATATGGGGCTAAACCGGATGGGTGGGTTAGGTGATGTCCGCTGTGAGTCCGCTGAGCGCAGGTGAACGCGCGAATTCTCACGCCCGTGTGATGGTGCGCAGTGAATCCGCTTTGGTTGTGTTCGCCAGGAAAGTCCGCACGAACTCCACAATCTCCGCCGTCACATAGGGCGGAGGCGAGATCCGGAATATGGGCCGGCCGGCCGCCGGCTTGAGAGAAACCCGTTGCCACGCGGTCTCAGCATTAGCACGATCATGAAGGATGACAGCCCCGGCCCGGTCCAGAAATTCCTGCGCGGACTTTTTGAAATCCTCGGTACTGGGATCGAGGACGGTTAGATACAAATCCGGCCGCATGAACTTCAACACGCTGTTGGATTCAGCGATCACATTCCGCGACCGCTCCAGCCGCTCGCGCAGAGCCGGCATAGCCTCGGCTAGCCTGCCCTGCTCGGTGCGAACCCACAGCGCCCGCGCCGCACCTGCCAATAAAAAACGCGAGGTGTCAGACTCTCCTGCGCGATTCTTTTCCTCTGAAATCGCCCAACTGTGATCGCCGGTCGCGCAGTCGCATGCCTCCCCATTCGCAGAACAGATTCCGTGTCCATACTGCGTGATTTTTACTGCCGTCCAATCGTACTCGCGCAACGCGGCGATCAGACCGGCAACTACGCTGGTCTTGCCCACGCTCCGCGAATGTCCGCCAACTACAATGATCGCCATATATGCCGGCTTCCGGGACTACGCAAGAGCCGGAGACCGATGCCGCCGCTACTTCTTCTCTTTTTCTCTTCCGGATAGCCGCGCTAGCGCCGCCAACTGCCTCAGATATTGCCGCACGGGCTGGGCCGGAGTTCCCCAGAAGGCCACGCCTTTGCCGCGTAAAACTTTATTGGGCAGCACGCCGCCCTGGCCGCCCAGCATCACGCCTTCTTCAATGCGCGCATGTTCGCCGATGCCGACCTGGCCACCGAGCACGACGTCGTTCTCGATGACGATGCTGCCGGAAAGGCCGGTTTGGGCAGCGATCACTACATTCTCATGGAGCCGGCAATTGTGTCCGATGTGTACCAGGTTATCGATCTTCGATCCGCGCCCGATGCGGGTTTCGTCGAGCGCCCCACGGTCGATGGTTGTGTTGGCGCCGATCTCCACATCGTCTTCGATTACCAGTTTGCCGACCTGAGGAAATTTCTCATACTTCCCACTCTGCGGATCGCGCACATAGCCGAAGCCGTCGCTGCCTAAAACGGCGCCGGCATGCACGATTACGCGATCACCCAGGGTGGTTCCGGGATACATCGTCACATTGGGATAGATGTCGCACTCGCGGCCGATCTTAACTCCGCGTCCAATGGCGCAACCGGCGGCGATCCTTGTGTTCTCGCCGATCTCCGCATCCTCAGCAATTACAGCGCATTCGCCCACTACCACTTCTGGCGCAAGGCGAACCGAAGGATGCACTGCCGCAGTGGCGTGCACGCCAGCATCCTTGGCCTGCTTCCCGTGCTGCAGCAATCGCGCCGCCCGCGCGAAGGAAAGCTTAGGATGACGGCAGATCAGCAGCGGTTTACCCGACGAAGCCGCCGCGAACTCTCCCGCAATCACCGCCCCCGCGCCCGACTGCAACGCCCGCGAAAGATATTTTTCATCTTCGACAAACACGAGGTCCTGCGGGGTAGCCGACGCGATGCTCGCCACGCCGCTCACTTCGACGCCCGCATCCCCTTGCAGCCGTGCTCCCGCGGCTTCGGCGATCTGTTGCAGTGTGCGCTTCACGCTCTCACTCTATCGCAGAGCTGCCATGGACGGAAGTGAGACGTTGGCGCTTGGTACAAAAAGCCATTTCGGAAGATAATCGAAAGAAGATAATCGAGAAAGATACAACGGCAAAACGAAAATCAGGAAACTCATGGCTTCCCGAATCACGCGCTCACATTCCATCTTGATCACGATACTTGCGCTCACCGTGGCGCTGCCATGGCATTCGGCTGCCCAGGAACTCGGCCACCGTCTCATCCTCAAAGACGGCTCCTACCAGTCGATCACAAAGTATGAAGTGAAAGGGGATCGTGTGCGCTACTACAGCGCCGAGCGCGAAGAGTGGGAGGAACTGCCTTCCTCGCTTGTGGACTGGCCGGCTACGGAAAAATTCGAGAAGGACCGCACCTCCGCGCCTGCCATTCCCGAGGCCGCTCTTATCGACAAGGAAACCGAAGCCGAACGCGAAGCCGAAGAGGCCAATCTTCCGCAAGTCGCTCCTGGCCTGCACTTGCCCGAACTCTCCGGCATGTTTTTGCTGGATAATTTTAAAGGTCAGCCGCAACTTGATGAACTGCAGCAGGACGAGGGTGATATCAATCGCAATTCGAAGACCAATATTCTGCGCGGTGTAGTCGCCAGCGGAAAGGCAACCATCGAGCTGGATGGCGAGCACGCCGCCACTTGTGCCCACGTTGCCGTTCCTTCGATCTACATCAGGATGGACGACGACGATTTATCCCAGCCGCCGCCCGGTGAAACCGCCTCCGCCAAACCATCGCAACCCAGCCTGGACGCGCCGCGCGCCGAGCCTCAGCGCCCGGAGCAGGCTCAGCAGCCCGAACAGGCCATGGTTCCCTTTGACCGCTTCCGCATGGTGCATTTGAAAGTGAAAAACGGCAAGCGCATCGTGGGTGAGATCAAACGCGCCCCGACCGGCAAGACCAGTCAGGACCAGAGTTCCGTGAAGACCACCATCGACAAGGTCGCCTCGGGCTGGCTCAAACTAACGCCCACCGAAGAGCTTGCGCCCGGGGAATATGCCATCATCGAGACGAAGGGCAGCCAAGGTATGAATCTCTACATTTGGCCTTTCAGCGTAAATCCCACCGCTCCGGCAAATGCGAATCCCTGGACGCCGGATGTGAAAGACAAGAATGCGGAGCCCGCAAAGCCGAAGTGAACCTGAAATTGAGCGATTGGTGATTGGGTGATTGGGCGATTGAAAATTCTCAATTATGGAAGGTATGTGGTCGATCCAGATCGATCCGAGAATCAATTCGGCCGCATTCTGTGGCGAGGGATTTTCTTTAGGCGGGGCATTGTGCCACCCAACGCGGCCAATCTGCGGGCGCTTTCCCGCTGGATGAGGGCTTTGAGGGCTTCACGAAGCAACATAGTTTTTGCCGTGACCCCGGTAAGCTCCTGCGCCGTGCGCACCAAATTGTCATCAAGCGTAACAGCGATTCTCGTAAGGAACTCCAGACTCTGGCTATAGCATCAACGATGTCGATTATTATGCCTACTCCGGACGCCATGGTTTTCAATCGCGCAATCACCTGATCGCTCAATCGCTCAATCAAACTTTCAATTCCCCAATCTCACTTCATCACTCCGCGCTGGGCAATCCCGATATTGTCGCGGGTCGTGTTCTTTACGAGATACATCATCTCGTCGGCTTGGCGGATGATGTCATGCGCGTCGCGCGCGTCGTGCGGATAAGTTGCGAGTCCAATCGAAGCCCGAACATTCAGATTCAATCCCTCATCGCGGCAGAAACTGCTGGCTCGCATCCCGTCGCGCAAGCGCTTGGCGACCACCAGCGCCTGATCCTTGCCGGTTTGCGGCAATAACACCACGAATTCATCACCGCCATAACGAAACGCATAGTCGATCAAGCGCAGCTGCGCCTTCACCAGATATCCGATCTCCGCCAGGAGCTTGCTGCCGATCAAATGCCCGTGGGTATCGTTCACCGCCTTGAAGCGGTCGAGATCGATGAACAGCACGCTGAACTCATAGCCAAAGCGCGACGAACGGTAAACCTCGGTCTCCAGCGTTTTATAAAGATGCCGCGCATTATAAAGTCCGGTGCAGTCGTCGGTGATGGTCAGTTCCTGAATCTTCTCGACCCAGCGCGCATTCTCGATGGCAATGGCCGCATAGTCGCACAATGCCTGCAAGAAGAAAATTTCCTGCTCGTTGAATTGCGAAATGTCCGCATTCACCAACTGGATCACGCCCAGCACCCGTAGTCTCGATCGCAGGGGCACGCAGATAACGGATCGCGTCTCGCAATGCGTGGCTTCGTCGATTCGTTTGGCAAACCTGGGATCGCTTTCCACGTCGGACAGAATCACCTGCTCGCCGTGTTTCGCCACCCAGCCGGCAATGCCTTCGCCGACCTTCAGCCGGATATCCTTCAGCGCTTCGGCCGCAGCGCCCACCGCAATGGCGAAGTAGAGTTCATCCTTCTGCTCATCGACCATCAGCAGCGACCAGGTGTCGGGACGGAAGTATTCCGCCATCTTCTCCATGATGGTTTGCAGAATCGAGTCAAGATCCAGCGACGACGTCAGCGCTTTGGCGACGTCGTGAAAAATGTTGAGCTCCTGGCTCTGGCGGGTTAGTTGCGTGCCGGCGGCCTCGGACATGCGGGTTTGGTTCATCTCCCGTTAGTGCGGGCGCTGCGGCCCGCAGGTGTTTTGCGTTGAGCCTTGATCTTCGAATCTTGATCTTCGAATCGTTACTCAAGTTTCGAGACTACGATCCGTTGCATGGACGAGTGACAGTTCCAAAAATTATAGATTCGCATCCCCCCGGCGGCAATGACCGTTGGTAACCAGTACCCTTAAAGCCAATGGGATCTTCACTTAGCAACGATGGCCGACAGGGGCGGGTTTCGCCCTTGACCCGCCAGCCGGCCTTTGGCGTACTCTAGTACAGTATGCTCTGGATGGTTCGTCGCCGATCTCCACTCCCCACGCTGTTCGCAGTCGCAATATTTTCCTTAGCCGCAGTGCGGGCCCACGCCGCCTCACCGGCTGACTCAAAGCCCGACCCCAAATCCATCGCGGAGGTCGACGCCGGCCTCGGCCCCTGCACCGCCGATTTCACCATTACCGACGATGCCGGCTCTCCCGTCTATGCCGCCAATATCCGCGTCCACATCGCCTATGGATTCATGAACCTCCACAAGTTCGACCTCACGGTCGGCACCAACGCGGATGGCAAGGCCCGTTTCGTCGGCCTTCCCGAGACGACGAAGCAAGGGCTCTTTTTCCGCGCCTCCGAGGGCGACCGCGAAGGCTCCGCTTTCGACGATCCAGCTAAGACCTGCAAAACCCAATTCACGGTTGTGCTGCGGAAAAAGTAGCTGAAATTATTGTTCCTTATCATTTATCCACGGTAACGTCCATCGCCAACCTCTTCTGGCATATACCCTCGCACTTATCCTATGATTGTGTGCATCGGGATGCGGGCTTAAGCTTCCTCAACCCCCGCCGGGAGTCCATTTTGGGTGAGTTTGGAGAAAAACTGCGCAAACAGCGCGAGCAGCGGGGTATCTCGCTCGACGCCATCTCCACCACCACGAAAATCAGTCCGCGCATGCTGCGCGCCATCGAAGACGAACATTTTGACCAGCTTCCCGGCGGCGTTTTCAACAAAGGGTTTGTCCGCGCCTACGCCCGTCAGGTCGGCCTCGACGAAGAAGAGACCCTATCCGACTATCTGGCCGCCTTGCGCGAGAGCCAGGTTCAATCCCAAACCATCCTGCCCAGCTTCCGCAATTCAGCCGGCGTGCCCGCGGCTGATGCCGGGGAACACTCTGAGGCAGTTCGTCCTGAAGCAGTTCGCCGCAATCCCAATGTTAATCTCGCCGGCAAGGGACCTAAGGACCACGATCAGGGCAATGCGAGTCTCCGCGGCAACCGGCTTGCAAACCACGAAGCCGGGGATTCAACTACTGATCGCCGGATACAGGTAGATGACCGTCGAAAGGAAGCCCGTCGCAGCGAAGACCGTGAAGTTCGTTCTGATCACGCCCGTCCCCAGGAAGTACGAGCGAACGCGGGTCGTCAAGAAGGGAGCGATGAGGTTCCTTCGTCACCGCTTTCGTTCCTGAACCTCACTTCCGGGCCGTCCTCTCCGCAGCTTCCGCCGGACAGCGATTCCGAACAAATTGCAGCGGCAACCTCCATGGGTGCGAATCAGCCTTCCCGCCGCGTCCCCTGGGGAAAACTCGCCGCCGCTCTGCTGGTGATTACCTTGACGCTGGGCGTGTGGGCTCTTCGCCGCCGCAGCCAGATTGCGGCGCCTTCGCAGCCCGCCAACTCTTCCCCAGCCAGTCCTGCTCCTGGGGTTGCGGTGCCTGTCCTTGCCTCGACCAAACCGTCTGCCGTAACTCCGTCGCTGGCCGGCAAACACTCCGCGTCAACTGCACCTGCCAACCAACCCGCCGCTGGCCTTCCCGATACAGACGCTAACCCTCCAGTGGAGAAGCCCCACCTCCGCGAAACCACTCCCAAGCCGCCGCTCAGCTTCACGCTGGTGATCCGCGCTGATCAAACCTCCTGGGTCTCCATCACCGCCGACGGCCAACCTGTGGCGCAAGAAACGCTGATCGCGCCTGCCAACACATCAGTTCGCGCCAGCCGTGAAATCATAGTAAAAGCTGGCAACTCCGCCGGCATCAGCTTCCTGCTCAACGGCAAAGAAATCCCGACTCACGGCAATCCCGGGGAAGTCCGCACTTTCATCTTCGACGCCAACGGCCTGCGAGCCTCCGCCGAACCGCAACCCCCGAATACCACACGCTAGTTTCCAATCGTTGGAATCTCGATCGCCGACCGTGGGTCGTGGATGGGAGACTGCTGCGGGACACGTGGCGCGCTTCACAAATCGTGCTTTTGCAACAGCGCCGCCACCGCCGCCGTGAAGGTAGCTCTCGATTCCTGTACCTCCGTGGGCAGGATCGTCTTCCCGATCATGAGCATGGTTGCTCCGTGGGCCAGCATCCACAATGATGAGTTAAGACGTTTGTGGTCCTCGGGCACTCCACCGAATTTCTCAACCAGCCTTTGGCTCATGGCGTCGCGCGCCGGCCGCCCCACGGTGTTTCTGGCGCCAGCGCGAAGGGAGCGCGCCGAATAAAACAGCTCGTATTCGTGCCGATAAAACAATTCGTACTCGTGGGGATGGCTTAGCCCGTAATCAACATACCGCTCGCAAGCCTCTTCGGGGGATGAAGCCGCTTTCAGCACGGCGCCAAATTCCAGACGGATGATTTGCAGCAGCGCCCGCAAAATGTCCTCCCGGTCGCGGAAGCGCCGGTAAACCGCGGGCGTATTGGTTCCTGCCGCCTGCGCGACCGCACGCATCGTGAGCGCGCCGCCCCCTCCCTTTTTCCACAGCTTGCGCGCTGCCTTCAGGATTTGCTCTTCCAGGTCAGGGTTGGGTGGGCGGGGCACGGTAGTCCTCCGGGGTCTCGAAAAGGTTATGTATACTCCGTAAACATAACAATGTAAAGAAAATCGACAAAATCGATTCTTTGCTTACGAAATTGTGTTGACATCGTCAATATAACGTTGTATAAATAATTGGCAATTGGGCCCCCTTCCGGTATTTCCGAAGTCGCAGGAGTTGTCAGATGTATTCGTGGGAGAACCCTGACGATAGAATTTCTATCGTCAATATGAATTCTGAACTACGCCACGCGCAGCTGGAACTGCTAAGCGCGCATTGTGCCACGCACCAGTTACGCCTCCGCTTTTCCACCGACGATCTGGCGCGCTTCGGCCAGCGCGATGTGCTCCGCAAATCCGTCCAGGCGGCCGCCGCCCTCAGCGAATATTACGCATCCATCGAAAATAAAATTCCTGCTGTGGAGGGCGGCTCCGAGGCTCCCGCCCAACTGACCGACGAACGCATCGGCGAGGCGATCGATCTGGTTGCTTGCTACCTGCGGAACCAGCGGGAACGCCATTTCCACTCGGCCGCCCCGCTCACTAAGTATCAAAAGGCCCTCATGTGGCCGTATTTTTCGCCTGCCCTGCTCGATCAGGTAAGAGTTGTCGAGCTCAATGGCGAACGCCTCCCCAATCCGCCGTTTTACGCCGAAGCCCGGGCCTTGGGGTTTGCCAATCTTCCGGAAATCACGCACATGCACTCGTTAACTTTTCTCGACGTTGTGGTCTTCAACGAAAAAGTCACCGAGCGGAGCCTGTTTCACGGACTCGTGCATGCCGTGCAGTTCGCAGTGCTGGGACTTGAGCGCTATACCGAGCTTTTCGTCCGCGGCTTCCTAAATACCAAGCTTCATTTCTCCGTGCCGCTTGAGGCTCATGCCTTTTCGCTGGAGTCGAAATTCATGGGCTCGTCCGTGCACCGGTTTTCCGTCGAAGATCAGATTCGTCTCTGGGTCAAACAAGGCCGCTATTAGGCTGGCTGCGATCCAAAAAGTTCCGAAGCGAGCAGTCTTCGGAAAACGGGGTCCTCCCCCACCGCGGTCCCAGGGGCGGCATGAGCCGCCCTGGGACTCAAACATCCTGTTCCGTTCAGCACACCGAAAATCGGCAGCGCCGGCACGCGCTGCTAGGCTCGAGACCTGACTCTTTCAACAGGCGATCCTAGTCGCCGCATTGCGTTCAGGAAGGTCTGGTTCTGTTCTGGCGTGCCAATGGTTACGCGAATGCAATGCGGCGCCCCCCAGGAACCCAGTGGGCGCACGGCCACGCCTTCATCCTGCAACCGGTCGGCCACAGCGGTGGCTTCTTCTCTCAGGTCGCAGAACAGAAAATTCGCCGAGGTTGGAACCACGCGATATCCCAGCGCCGACAGTCCCTGGCTGAGATCTCGCGACTGGATGGCGTTGTTCTCCACCACGCGTTGAATGTGGTTGCGGTCGTCGAGCGCTGCCAATGCCGCCGCCTGGGCCACGGACGACACGGAAAATGTATTGCGCATGCGCGCGCAATATCCCAGCAGTTCCGCCGGGCCCAGACCGTAGCCCACGCGCAGGCCGGCCAGTCCGTGCGCTTTGGAAAATGTTCGCAGCACCACCACGCTCGCGCCCTGGCGCACATAATCCAGCGACTTGGAGTAGCTGACGGCCCGCAGGGTTGCGAAGTGCTGGGCAAATTCGTAGTAAGCCTCATCCAGCACCACCACCACATGGCCGGGAACCTGCGCCACAAAGCGCTCCACCACGGCCGCTTCCAGCACCGTGCCGGTGGGGTTGTTGGGATTTGCCAGAAAAATGATGCGCGTCTTCGAATCGATGGCGGCGAGAATTGCTTCGAGATCAAAACTGTCGTTGCGCATGGGCGCTTCGACCAGATGCGCACCCGCCGCCTGTGCCGCCATCGAGTAAACAATGAATGAACGCTCGCTGGTCACAGCGTTCAGCCCGGGCGCGAGCAGGGTCTGGCACAGCAGGCTCAGCAATGCGGTTGAGCCCGCGGTGACCAGCACCTGCTCCGGTGGCAGCCCGTGATGGGCAGCCAGCTTCAAGCGCAGGGAACTGCAATCGTCGTCAGGATAAGATCCCGCCGCGGCCAGCACGCTCCGCATGGCGTCGATGGCACGCGGCGAAGGGCCAAATGGATTTTCGTTGGAATCGAGTTTGATCAGCGGGTTGAGAAGTGGGGACCGGCGCTCCAGCGCCGCGGGCGTCGCGCCCGGAACATTCGTCGTGCCCATGTCGCGGGCCGGCTTGGAAACCAGATCGAAGAAGCGGCTCATGCCTGCCGCCCATCATGCCATGGAAGGCTTTGCCCCCGCCATCGGTTTGTTGCAAGCGGTCTGCAGGCGATCAACTTCCGCCTGGGTGAGCGCACGGAATTCTCCCGGCGGAACATCGAGCTTGAGCGGCCCGTAGCGGACACGCTTGATTTTTTCGACATGATGTCCAACCTTCTCAAACATGCGCCGGATCTCGCGATTCCGCCCCTCGATCAAGGTGACCTCGTACCACGGATTGTTGGCTTCTTTCACCAGCCGGATACCCGCAGGAGCCGTCCGCACTCTTCGGCCATCCTCGGTTGCGATCGAAACGCCAGCGCGCAATTTATCCAGCGACTCGGCGCTCGGCACTCCGGCGATCTTTACCACGTATGTTTTCGGCACCTGCGACGCTGCCTTCATCAACTTGTTCGCCAGTGCACCATCGTTGGTTAGAAGCAGCAGGCCCTCGCTGGCATAATCGAGCCGTCCCACCGGATAAACCCGCTTCTTCACGCCGCGAATCAACTGCATCACAGTGGGCCGGTGTTCCGGATCGCTCACCGTAGTCACGTAACCTTTAGGTTTGTTCAGCAGCAGGTAGACGTGATGCTGCGCGCCCTGCAACAGCTTGCCATCGACGCGGATATGATCGGTGTCCGGGTCAGCCTTGGTGCCCAATTCCGTCACCACCGTGCCGTTGACTTTTACGTGACCCGCGCTGATCAACTCCTCGGCCTTGCGTCGAGAAGCAATCCCAGCGGCGGCGATAATTTTTTGCAAGCGTTCAGCAGGCATGGACAACTTCCAATCTGGATTTCGGATTTAGTTTTGAAAGGGCGGCGGCTTCAGCCGCGCCGTAAAAGCTCATAAACAATAAACAGCGGCTTTAGCCGCCGTGCACAACCTCAAGGCCGGACGTCCAAGTAAAATCTATTCCTTCTCAACAGCCGACTCCGCAACCTCCGCCCGCTGATCAGAATCTCTTTCGTCCGCCGCGTCTTCGGCCGGAATCAACTCTCCCTGAAACGATTCGGCCACCAGCTTTTCGAACTCCTCCATGCTGGGCAGTTCATTCACATCCTTCAATCCAAAGCGCATCAAGAATTCTTTGGTCGTCTTATAAAGTATCGGACGCCCGATCACTTGCTTGCGCCCGGCGGTGGTAATCAGCTTGCGGTCCAGCAAAGTCGCAATCACTCCGCCAGAATCCACGCCGCGAATCTCGTTGATCTCCGGCACCGTGGCCGGCTGCTTATACGCGATCACAGCCAGCGTTTCCAAAGCCGGCAGCGACAACCGAATCGGCGGCTTCAAACTCTTGGCGAAGCTGCGCACCATCTCGTGCTGCTCCGGCTTGGTCGACATGCGATACCCACCCGCGACCTGCCGAATCTCGATCCCGTGATCGGATGCGCCATATTCGCCAACCAGTTCTTCCAGCGCGGCCCGCACCCGTGACTTGACCTCATTCTCGTCCGCCGCGCCTTCGGCAACCACCGACTCTTTGACGAGATGCACCATCTGTTCAGCCGTGACCGGCGTCTCCGCCGCGTAAATAATCGCTTCGAGTTGAGCTTTTAAACTCATAAAGAAAGTGGCCAGTGATCAGTGGCTAGTGGTCAGCAAAATCTCCGGTCTTGAAACTGACCACTGATCACTGCCCACTGTCTTTTTATCTCCAATCATCGCGCACCGCGGCCTGCTCGGCCATCACTGCGTCGAAGCCGGTATGCTTGCGCACCGCGATCTCGCCAAACAACTCGTCCTGCCGAACCTGGATCGCCTGCAGCCGTACCATCTCGAGCAACGCGAGGAACATGCAAACCAGCACCTGCCGCGACGGCACGCGCAGCAAAAGCTGCTTCAGCCGGATGGGACGCGACTCCAGCGCCAGCCGCCGCCGCAGATAATCAATCATCTGCCCAACCGTGACGGTTTCCTCGTTCACGTTGATCACCGGCCGCGTGCGCACCCGTTCCAGAATTTGCTGAAATGTTTTCACCAGATCAATCACGTCCGCGGCCATCTCCGGCTCGGTGCCTTCCGCGTCCATGAATTCCTTCAACGCCGGATTCGTCAGCACCGCTTCTTCAATCTGCTGCTTCTGCAAAAGCATCTGCGCCGCGGATTTGAATTTTTCATGCTCCAGCAGGCGGTTCACCAGCTCGGTGCGCGGATCTTCCAACTCCTCCGCCTTCGCCGATGGGTCGCGGGGCAGCAGCATCTTCGACTTGATGTGAATCAGCACCGCGGCCATGTAAATAAAGTCGGCCGCCACATTCACATCCAGCTCGCGAATCTTTTCCACATACGCCAAATACTGCGCCGTAATCCGCGCAATCGGAATGTCGTAGATGTCGATGTCCTGTTTGCGAATCAAATCCAGCAGCAAGTCCAGCGGCCCTTCGTAAACATCGGTCACCGAGACCGCAAAAGGAGAATCGCTCTCTTCCTTTTTCCCCGCGTCATTCGCCGGTCTCCCGCCTGCCACAATCGCAGACACCGCGACCGGGGCATCGATACCTGCACCGAGTTTCATTTCTTCACTCATGACTAAAAATTTGTCATCCTGACAATGTTACTGTCATCCTGAGCGCAGCGAAGGAGCTGTGCATTCCCCTCCGCTAGCTTACTTGCCGTTCAACTTCGGCGCCTCATACGCGAGCGACATTCCCATCGCCGCGCGCACGTGATCCATAGTTTCGCCCGCCGCCTTGCGCGCCCGTTCACTGCCAGCTTCAAGAATATCCCAAGCCAGCCGCGGATTCTCCTCGAATTTCTTGCGCCGCTCCTGCATCGGACTCAACAACTGCACCAGCGCATCCGCCGCCCAGCTTTTGCATTCGATGCACCCAATGCCCGCCGACCGGCAGCCAACGTTAACTTTCTCCATGGTAGCGCGATCGCTGAAAATTTTATGCAGATCGCCCACCGGACACACATCCGGATTCCCCGGATCCGACCGCCGCACCCGCGCCGGATCGGTCACCATCGTCTTCAGCTTCTGCCGCACCACCGGCTCCGGATCGGTCAGCAAAATGGTGTTGCCATAGGATTTCGACATCTTGCGCCCATCGGTGCCCGGCAGCTTGGGCGCGGGCGTGAGTAAAGATTTCGGCTCCGGAAAAACTTCACCGTAAAATCCATTGAACCGCCGTGCGACCTCGCGCGTCAGCTCCACATGCGCCACCTGGTCTTCGCCCACGGGAACCACATCCGCCTTATAAATCAGAATGTCCGCCGACTGCAGCACGGGATATCCCAAAAAACCGTACGTTCCCAAATCTTTGTCCTTGATATTTTCCCGCTGCTCCTTATACGTGGGAACCCGCTCCAGCCAGCCCAGCGGCGTGATCATGGAAAACAGCAGGTGCAACTCAGCATGCGCCGGAACGTGCGACTGGATGAAGATGGCAGACTTTTCTGGATCGAGCCCCGCCGCCAGCCAGTCGAGCACAACCTCCAGCGAATTCTCCTTCACCCGCGAAGTGTCGGCATAGTCCGTGGTGAGCGCGTGCCAGTCGGCCACTTCAAAGAAACACTGGTACTCATCCTGCATGCGCACCCAGTTGTCGAGCGCGCCCACATAATTGCCGAGATGCAGTTTGCCGGTCGGGCGCATGCCGCTGAGCACGCGTTTACGCAAGTTGGTCGAAGTTGTCATCGGTTGTTCAACGAGTCATGACAGGGTACAACAGCACCGAAGTGTCCAAATTCGCAGCTCATTATCATGCGAGGATACTGTCGATATTATCACGCTCATGTGCGGAGAGCTGACTCGGCTGTCGGGTCGAGCCGCGCTCGACGGGCTTCCTCAACGACGGGCTTCCTTAACATCGGTCCGCGGGCGTCGCAAGGCGTAGCGCCCCTCCGCACAATCTCGCCATGCTTTATAATTCGCGCTCCTCTCACCGAACGAATTGATAGGCATGCCACATCTCGCCCGCAAACTGCGCCTCACCGATTACTTCACCCTGGCTTGGGGCACCATGGTTGGCGTTGGCTGGCTCGTCGTCATGGACGACTGGCTGCTGCGCGGCGGCGCTCTGGGCGCGCTTCTCGGCTTCGCCATCGGCGGCGCGCTCTTGTTTCCGATCGGCTGGGTCTATGGCAGGCTCGTGGCCGCCATGCCAGACGCCGCCGGAGAAATCGCCTATACTGCGGCAGCCTTTTCCCGACCCGTCAGCTTCGCCACCGGATGGATGATGATGCTCGCCTATTTCATCGTCTGCCCCTGGGAAGCCGTTGCCGTCGGCCGCATCGCCGGCTACATCGTTCCCGCGCTCGATTCAATCGAGATCTACCGCATCGCCGGACGCCCGGTTTATCTTCCGCACCTCATCGTCGGCCTCGGCCTCACCGTACTGCTGACTACGCTGAACTATCGCGGCATCCGGCTTAGCGCGACCTTCCAGAACTGGACCGCCTTCGGCACGCTGGCCTTGTTCATCGTTTTCATCGCGCTCGGCGCCAGCAAAGGTTCGCCGCAGAATTTCCCGCCGCTCTTCACTCGCGCCCCGCTGGTTTCGTTTCTGCTGATGATTCAAATCGTTCCTTACTTTATGACTGGATTCGAATCCGTCAGCAAGGCCGCCGAAGAATCCACTCCCGAGTTCCGCAGCCAGAGTTTTCTCAAAGCCATCTGGATGGCCATCCTCGTCGGCATCCTCTTTTACACAATCGTCATCGCTGCCGTGGCCTTCGCCGCTCCGTGGCACAATCTGACCGGCGAACAATTTATGACCGCGGTCGCCTTTCAACACGCCGTAGGCTCGCGCTGGATCGTCAACATCATCCTCGCCGCCGCACTGCTCTCTCTCTTCAAATGCTTCAATGGAAATTTCGTCGCCGCCAGCCGCTTGCTTTTTGCTCTGGGACGCCGCAACCTAATTGATTCGCGCGCCGGCCAAATTCATGCCCAGCATCAAACGCCGTCCATCGCGGTTCTTTGCATCGGACTCGCCACTGCCGCGTGCTTGCTTCTGGGTGATGCAATTCTCGTCCCCATCACCGAAGTCGGTTCCGTCGCCTGTGCCATAGGATGGGCCGCCACCTGCGCCGCATACATTTCCATGGGACGCTCTCGAATGTTGCCTGGCCAGCCAGATTTATCGGCAGTGGAATGGACTGTAGCCACGTTCGGCTTGCTGGTAGCCGTCGCGATGATGCTGATGAAAGTCGTGCCCGCAGTCCCCGGCCACTTCACCGCTTATGAATGGCTCGCTCTCGGAATCTGGATTGCTCTGGGCGCGATCGCACGGCGTCGCGCAGTTGTGGCCTAAGAACCGGGGCTGGGAGTTACGCCCCGTATCAGGATATGCCTTTAGGCATACCGTACAATGCGTCTTGTGACCGCGCCTTTAGGCGCTGTACTTTGAGGCCGACGACCGATGAAAATTTACAGACTGAATGTCTTTCTCGTGTTGACCCTGCTGTGCGCCGCCTGCCGCCTTTCATCTGCGCAAACCCCAGCCGCAACCTTCGACCTTGTCATCACCAACGGCCATATTATCGACGGCACCGGCTCGCCCTGGTACGCAGCCGACCTCGGCATTCGCGACGGAAAAGTCGCCGCCATCGGCAATCTCGCTAGCGCACCTCGCAGGCGGACCATCGACGCCGCGGGCAAGGTCGTCGCCCCAGGCTTCATCGATATGCTCGGCCAATCCGAGTTCACGATTCTCGTCGATCCCCGCCTGGCTTCGAAAATTTATCAGGGCATCACCACGGAGATCACCGGCGAAGGCGGCACCATCGCCCCGCTCAACGATGCCATCATTCAATCCGATCGCGCCGGCTACGAGCACTATCACATCACTCCCGACTGGCGAACCTTCCGCCAGTATTTTGCGCGTATCGAGAAACAGGGCATGGGCATCAATCTCGCCAGCTACGTCGGCGCCACGCAAGTCCGCCGCATGGTGCTCGGCGACGACAATGTGCAGCCTTCGCCCGAGCAACTTGAGCAGATGAAAGCTCTCGTGCGCGATGCCATGAAAGACGGCACGGTCGGCGTTTCCACCGCGCTTGAATACGCTCCTGCGCCATACGCGAAGACGGGGGAACTGATCGCCCTCGCCACCGAAGCCGGAAAATTCGGCGGCATTTATTCCACGCACATGCGCAACGAAAGTGACTCCGTGCTCGAAGCCATCGACGAAGCTCTGCGCATCGGACGCGAAGCTCACGTCCCCGTGGAGATCTGGCACATCAAAGTCGCCGGGAAAAATAACTGGGGACGCATGCCCGAAGTCGTTGCTAAAATCAACGCCGCCCGCGCCGCCGGCTCTGACGTCACCGCCGACACCTACGCCTACACCGCCTGGTTCAACGACTTCTCCGCTTTCATTCCGCAGTGGGTACACGATGGCGGAACCGCAAAACTCATCGAGCGCCTCAAAGATCCCGCCACCCGCGAGCGCATCCGCAAAGACATGCTCACGCCCTCCAAAGATTGGGACAACGAATGGCAGGAAATTCCTGGCCCTGAAGCCGTCATGATCGGCGTCGTCGAGAATCCCAAAATGCTTCCGCTCGAAGGCAAGCGTCTCTCCGAGATCGCGAAGCTCTGGAACAAAGATCCGATGGACGCCCTCTTCGATTTCCTCATCGAAGATCCCACGACTGGCGTCGCCGTCTTCGGCATGTCTCAACCCGATGTCACGCTTGCGCTGCAACAACCCTGGGTCGCCATCGACAACGATTCCTCCGGCACATCGCCCGAAGGCATTCTCGGCCAGGAGCATCCGCACCCGCGGGCTTACGGAACCTTCCCGCGCATCCTGCGCAAATATGTCCGCGAAGAGAAAGCCTTAACGCTCGAAGACGCCATCCGAAAATTCTCGGCCTTGCCCGCTCAGCGTCTCCGACTGACCGATCGAGGTGTTCTCAAAGCAGGCATGTGGGCCGATGTCGTCATTTTCGATCCCACGACCGTGCGCGATCTCGCGACGTTCGATAATCCGAATCAGCTTTCTCAGGGACTGGAATATGTGCTGGTGAATGGCATACCGGTAATCGACGCAGGCAAAATGACAGGTTCGTTGCCAGGAAAAGTTCTGCGCGGCGCCGGCTATGTCCCGTGATACAGAAAAGTAACGGGAATAATTACGGTTTCAACCGCGCCTGCGTCTCCGCCGCTGGCGTCACGACGACTCGCGGCTCCGCAACCGTACCCGTAATGCTATAAACCAACGAGCCCGCGCCCGCCGCTTTCATTTCCGTTGCAGCCGTCAGTTTGAAGTCCAGCAGTTGCCCAAAGGACGCCGTGCCGCTGATCTCATAAACTCCGCCAGAAGAAATCAGCGGTCCTTTCTCGATTTCAATTTTTCCCTCATGCAGCCGTGCGCGCGCCTGCCAGTGCGCGATCTGCAGGGGCGCTTCACCACTCGCCAAGGAAATGTGTGCCAACACTCCGTCCCGCAGATCGAACCGAACTCCGCCCTCGACCGATTGCCAGAATGAAGCCGCATCCGTTCCCGACGCAGTGATCTGATAACTTCCACCGGCCGTTCCTGAAATCCACGGATCGTGCATGGCGCTCGCCATCTGCTCCAAAGAAACTCCCGTCAGGGTTCCAGCGCCGGTGTACAACGGAGATGCCCCCGTGAAATCCGCCTGCCAATCGCCGCGATGCTTGCCTCCCAGCAAATCGGCCCGCAGATCTGAAACCTTTAGCTTTCCATGGTCGAGGTCAACGGCGGCGGAAACGCGTTCCGCAACCATATTGTGAATCCGAAAGCGGCCCGCGTTCACGTTTCCCGCCGCCCGCAAGTTTTCCAAAAACGATGGCGCACCCGGTGCTGCGGGAGTGAGCACCTGATACCAACGCCGCTGGTTTGGCTGCGCACCCAGCCACTCGTAAATACCGCTCAGCCCAACCTCGTCGGTATTCAAATTAAAGTGGACCAGGCAGGCTCCCGACGTTCCGCAACCCCGCGGCAAGACCACTGAGCCAGTCCAGTCCGCATCCCCGGCCCGAACTCTCAACTTTTCCACTCGCGCCTCCTCCGGCGCAAGCAGCAGTTCCGCAGATGAAATCTCAATCGGCCCTCGCAGCCCGCGCGCCGTCGACCGAACATTGTGCAGTTGCGCCGTTCCCGTCACTTTCGGCAAAGAAAATCCAGCAGGATCTCCCGACGCGTTGCCCGCCCACGATCCGGTAATCTGCAAATCCATCTGAGCCGCGCCCTCCACGCTGGCCTTTACCGCCTGCAAACCGAGCAGGCTCGCGATGCGCAAGGTGTGTGAAACTTCTCCATCTCCGCGCACTGCGATCGCGTAACCGGAGCGTCCCACCCAGCCTCGCGCCTGCGCCGGCACTGGTCGTCCCAGTGCGACCGGAAAAGGCCCGAACTCAATCCGTAGCTCTCCCTCAACGGGGGAAGGCTCGCCATCAAACCGTCGAACCGGTTTCCCGCGCAATGAGTCGTGGGGGCTGCTCCCGTCCGGAGCAAGCGTAAACGGCACGTTTGCCGTAGCGAGCTCCACCTTACTGCTCGCAGACTGCAGCCGAAGATTGGTAACCTCGCCCCGCCCCTGAAAATCCGGCCCGTGTGACGGGACCTTCTCTTCTTTCACGGTGAAATTACCTTGCACAATTCCCGTGGCTACCAGATCGAACGGTAAATCTTTCTTGGCGCGCCGCGCCAGTTGCGCCACGGCACTTGCGGGAACGTGTTCAACATTGAGGACCAAGTCTAGTTGTTGTGCTGCGTTCGGCCCGGCGTCGCCATGCAAGGTGACCATGCCGTTGCCCACGGGCGCGTTGCAAAAGATTGCGCGCACCACACCTTCCGCTGAACTGTACCTGGCTTCGCAATGCGCTGCCAGGCCCAATCCCTCGCTGGTCGAAATGTCGTAGCGATGGAAGTTCCGAATCGCCGTATCCGCTGCCACCTGCATTGCCCCCGGAGTGCCGCTCAGGGTGGCTTCCATCTCAACTTCGCCGCGCCAGCCTTTGTCGTTGCCGGTTACAAGTTTGCTGAGTTGCCCCAACTGCGCGCGGTCCCACGCGAGAGTGAACTGCAGCGGTGTTTCGCGCAGGCTTCCGGCTCGTTGCCAGGTGCCGTTCATCCGCAGCAGGCCGGTATCGCTCAGGC
This sequence comes from uncultured Acidobacteriaceae bacterium, assembly GCA_963818865.1. Lineage (GTDB taxonomy): Bacteria > Acidobacteriota > Terriglobia > Terriglobales > Acidobacteriaceae > Sulfotelmatobacter. The sequence continues at coordinate 328,137 of CAWFTQ010000003.1, read as the reverse complement.
TCATATCAGTGCGCAGCGGCTCGGCTTTCAACCGCACTCCCCACTCATTTTCCGATTCCTGCCACACCGCAAAATTCGCATTCAGCAACGCGTATGGTTTCTTCTCCGGCCCCGCCTTGAAATTGATTCTGCCGGAACTCGCCTCAATGTAGGGAAATCCTGCACGCGCTTCCCGCTTCGATTTCGCCGTGGGCGCGAGCGGCGTGCGCGCCGTACGTTCCAGCAGAGCCTCCCAGTTCCATCGCCCATCTTCCCTTCGCACCAGATTCAAACTCGGCTCCGTCAGCTCCAGGCGCGAAATATCCAGCCGTCCGCGGAGCAACGACGTCAATCGCACCACGGCAGTCACCTCCGGCGCGCGCAGCATAGGCTCCGCGCCGAACGCCGGATCTTCGTAGATCACCATGTTTTCCAGATCAAACCCGGGCCGCGGCAGGAATCGTAAGTTGACGGATCCGATTTCTATCGGACGCGCCACTGCCCGGCTGATGGAATTGGCAATGCGCGACTTCAGGCGCGAAACGCCCGGACGCAGAAGGAACAGAATGAGTAGAATTACAGCGCCCGCGGCCACAACTCGCCGCCTGGAAGATAGGAACTTCACTTTACTACTCGCAACGTTCGCCGCCAGCGCGTCTCGTCAAAAAAGTGCAGCACCACATGACCCATAAACTCCATGCGATCGGCCGCACCGGTTTTCAGATACTGATCGTCCGGCGTCTCAAACGACCAGTAAATGAACATTGGACTGCCCACTATATTTTCCTGTGGAATGAAGCCCCAGTAACGGCTGTCCAGGCTGACTCCACGATGATCGCCCATCGCAAAGTAATGACCAGCCGGCACCACCAGATCGTCCCCTTGAATGTGCGCTGGCAACTCCGCTTCCCATCGGGGAGAAATGTTTGGGTCTGCCGGAGCTACAGCAGGAAAATTGTTGCGGTACAAATCGCGCGGCGAATCCTGATCATGCAGCACGTAAGGTTCGTTCAACGCCTCGCCGTTGCGGTAAACCACTCCATTGCGCAGGTGAATGCGATCGCCCGGTATTCCCATGATCCGCTTTACCACATACATTCCCGTATACTGCGCATCCGGATGCAGAAACACAACAACATCCCCGCGCTTCACCGCGCGATAAGGAAGCAGCGGTCCTGCCCACGCGGTCTTCGGCGCAAACTGGAAGCGGTTCACCAAGACGTGATCGCCGATCAGCAGCGTGTTCTCCATCGAACTGGAAGGAATCTCGAAAGCGTGCACAATGAACGTGAGGACGAAGGCGATTTTCACAGCCGCTGCAGCCAGAGAGCTCAGAAACTCCACTGTGGTCTCGCGTGGTGCTTCGTCGAGGTCACTTTGCGATTTTCTCTTTTTTCCACTCACTGATCAACTCATCTCGTTGGAGGGAGGTTCGCCCGGGAAAAATCTTTACTTGACCACGCGCAACGTTCGCCGCCACCGCGTCTCATCAAAGAAGTGCAACACGACGTGCGCCAGAAAGCCGATGCGGTCGCCCATGTCCGTCTTTCGGTATTGATCGCCCGGCGTCTCGAACGACCAGTAAATAAACATCGGCCGCCCAATAACGTTTTCCTGCGGAATGAAGCCCCAGTAGCGGCTGTCCAGGCTCACGTCGCGGTTATCGCCCATGGCGAAATAATGGCCGGGAGGCACAACCAGATCATCGCCCTGAATGTGCATGGGCAGCTCCGGCTCCCAGCACGGATAGACGTTATAGCTCTCCGACGGCGGCACAGCCGGAAAATTGTCACGGTAAGGATTGGGATACGATGCCGCATCCTGCGAGTGAATCACGTACGGTTCTTTTAACTCCTCGCCATTGCGGTAGACATTGCCATTGCGCAGGTGGATGCGGTCGCCAGGCACACCCATGATCCGCTTCACCACATACAAGCCCGGTTCACACGGCGCCAGAAATACCACGATATCCCCGCGCCGCACTTGACGATAGGGCAGCAGCGGTCCCACCCATGAAGTTCTTGGCGCAAACACGATGCGGTTCACGAATACGTGATCGCCGATGAGCAGTGTATTCTCCATCGAGCTGGAAGGGATTTCAAATGCCTGCACTACAAAAGTGATGATGAACAATCCCGTAACCAGCACCGCGGCCAGCGACGACAAAAACTCCACGGTCGTTTCCCGTGGTTTTTCTTCGATGTCGTCCTTCGCTTTGCTATCTTTCGCTTTGCTATCTTTCTTCGCCACCGTGATCAATCCATCCAATCTTGCTTCGCAACGCTATCTTATCCGCGGGAAGCTTAATTCACCAACCGGAGGGTGCGGTTCCAGCGCGTGATCTGAAAGATGTGGGTCAACGCATACGCAAAGTGAGCCACCTTGCCCGCCATGGAATTCGGAGCCGCAATCTCGCCCTCTCCCTCTTGCACGGACCAATAAATAAGAAGAGGCCGCCCGATGATATTTGCCTGGGGTACGAACCCCCAGTAACGGCTGTCGTAACTATCGTCCCGATTGTCCCCCATCACAAAATAATGCCCCTGCGGAACGATCAGTTGCCCATCCTCCACCAGCTTTCGCAGCTGCAGCCACCACTCCGGAGTCTCTCCCGCCGCCACATCCAGCCGCGGAAAGCTATCGCGAAACAAATCGTTGGCCGGACGGCTGAAGTGCGCATAAGGCTCTTGCAGCGGCACTCCATTCACGAACACCTGCTTGTTGATCAGCCGCACCCGGTCTCCCGGCACTCCAATCACCCGCTTCACGAAATGCTGCGCCGGGTTCACCGGATAATGAAACACCACGATGTCGCCGCGCTGTACCCGCCGGTAAGGCATCAAATAGTCCGCTACGCCGCCCCCCCCGTAACACAGCTTGTTGACCAGCAGATAATCTCCGATCAGCAGAGTATTCTCCATTGACGGAGACGGAATCTGAAACGCCTGCACCACAAACGTGATCACAAATACTGCGATCACCACCGTTCCCAACAGCGACTGCAGCGATCCGGTCACGCCCGTCCCACCGGCCCACTCCGTTGCGTGACCCGCCGCCTGCTCCGCCGGCAGCCGATCAGCCGGCAACCTTTCGCTGGGCAACTGGTCGTTAGGCAACTGGTCGTTAGGCAACTGGTCGTTAGGCAATCGATCGTTAGGCAATTGATCGACTGATAACCGATCGCCCGAAAAATGTTCGCCAGGAGAATTCATTGAGTCCACACATCCCACTACGTCTAGTGCTGCTCCGCGGACCGCGATCCCCGCGCCAGCTTGCCTCCCACCGATTGCGGCCGCGAAGCCAGATAGGACAATAACTGCCGCGCCGCGTCCTGCTCCGCCGTCTTCTTGGTCGAACCTTGGGCACGTCCCACGAACTCCGCGCCGCTGTCACCCTTCGTCGCGTGCAGCCGCACCTCGACAGTAAACGTTTTCTTGTGTTCCGGTCCCGCTTCCTCCACCAGAACATAAGAGGGTTGCGCCATTCCTAATCCTTGCAAAGTCTCCTGCAGGGCCGACTTAAAATCGTTCATCGGCAGCGCACCGCCCTCGCGCTCCATGCGCTCCAGTTCAGGCGCAAGAATTTCCCGCAGAATAAATTCGCGGACCGGCGGCATTCCTCCATCCAGGTAGATCGCGGCCAGGATGGCTTCCAGCGCGTCCACCAGCAGCGCTGTCTTGCTGCGCCCGCCACTCTTCTCTTCACCCCGTCCCAGGCGGAGATAGTGTCCCAGCTCAAGTTGTTGCGCCACCCGGATCAGATGCCGCTCACTTACTAGATGCGCCCGTAGCTTCGAGAGTTCACCCTCGCGAAACTGCGGAAACCGTTGGAACAGCTCTTCGCTGGTAACCAGCGCCAGAATCGCGTCGCCCAGGAACTCCAATTGTTCGTTATCGTCGACTCTATATTTATTCTCGCCGGCTTGCTGCGACTCCTGCTCGCGCGCCTGCGAACTATGCGTGATCGCCTGCTCAATCACCCCCCGCCGGTGGAAGTGGTAGCGCAACGCCGTTTCCAGCGCGGTAATTTCCCGTTCTTTCATGATTGCACTGCCAGGAGATTTGCCGCAAAGCCGTCTTGGGAAGGACACGCCTGAAGCCGTGCCGCTAAGAGCCAACAGCAACGCGGGCCTTTGCCCCTGAGATTTACGGCTGCCCTGGACGGCCTCGCTTCCTTATTGTTATTGTTTCGCCGGCGGTTCGCTGATGCCCCCAATCAACTGGATCAGACGGTCCTTCTCTTTTCGCGCCGCATCCCCGGCCGCCGAACCCGGCTTGGTCAAATCCACCGCTTGGTTGGCGAATTTCAACGCCTCGGGATATTTGTTCTGCATATCCAGAGCTACCGACAGACGGAACACCGCGATCGGATCCACCTGCTGCGGGAACGCGTCAATCGACTTCCGTAAATTCCCTTCCGCATCCGCCCAGGCTTTAGCATTGAAATCCAGCGTCCCTAGAATCGCGTAAGCCTCGGAGCGTAAAAATCCCTTGAATGCATTCAGTTGCTCCGGGGGATATCCGGAACTCGGAACGTCAGTGTCCACCGTGACCAGCGCGCGCAGCGCATCTTTCCTGGCTTCGGCAATCTTCTGATCCTTATCCAGGTCGGTGTCGCGGGTGCGCTCGGCCAGCACCTGAGACACACCCAGCAGAGCCTCTGGCTCGTCCGGATCGTAGCTCAGAACTTTTTGCGACATGGCCATCATCTTGTCCGCGTTGTTGGCCTGTTGGTAGGAGTGCATCACGGACTTGTAAAGCAGAGGCCGCAACTCGCTGTCAGGAAACTTCGCCGCGAAATCGTCCGCGGCTTTCTCTTGCGCCGCTGGATCCGTAATCGCCGCAGCAATCTTATACGCCTCAAACTCCGGCTGCGTCTTGGCTTGCGGCGGACGTTTTCCCACAGGCGCTGCGGCCTGCCCCGCTGGCGCGGTCTGAGCCGCTGGCTTGTTCTGTGCAAAACTCCCGGCCGAGATTCCCAGCATTGCAATAATAGTGATGATTGCTGTTCGCTTCATGCGTTCTCCTTGAACCACGTTGCCTTTCACATCCACAGCTTGCAATCCGTTCCTGCATTCTATCCGCGTTTGGCGGGCTGCATCATTGCGGCTTCGCTGGAGGCTCATACGCCTGTTGCAAGCCTCGTTCCGCGGCCGCTTTTACTTCCGGCAATTCTCCCGCCGTATTCAGCGCTTCCTTATACTCCTGCACTGCCGCTTCGCGATCTTCCTTCATATCCAGAATCCTTCCCAAATACACATGCGACCATCCCACCACCTTGGGATCCTTCGAAGCCACAATCGCCTTCTGGAAATTGTCCTGAGCCCCATCCCGGTTCTTGTTGGCTACCGCCACTTCCGCCAGGATGAACAGCGCCCGCCCCTGATCTCCAATTTTTTTATCCAAGGCCAGCTGGGCCAGTTCTTGCGCGCCTTTGGGATCGCCCGCCGCCAAGCGCTTCTCCGCGGTCAATAGCATCCGGCGCTCCTCCGGACGCGATAGCTGCACCAGCTCCGGCGAGCTCTTGTCGGCAAAATGAACTTCCGACGCGGCAATCTGTTCCTTCTTTATATCTACACCTTCGAGCAGCCCGCTATACGCCTCCCGAATACCCGCAGGATCTTTTTCAAACGCCACCACAGCCTGGTAAAAAGTTCGCGTCAGAATGTAGCCCTGCTTCACGGCGTCATCCACCGCCTGCGCCCTCATCGCCTCGTCCGCCAACTGCTTGCTGCCGCTGGTTCGGATCTCAATCGCGCGCACCATGCATTCCGTTACCAGCAGGGAAATGTCGGTCTTGAAGCTTTCCTCCAGCGGCGCTCGCTTCACCGACTGCAGCAGCGGTTCCAGCCGCATCATCGCCGTGAAATGCTTTTCCGCCTCGCGATCCAATTCATAATGCAAAAACGTATGCCGGATCTGATCCATCTTCAGGGCTGACCGTGGCGTCGCTTCCCCCGGCGTGTTCGGAGCCGGAAACACGATCACGTAATAATCCGCACCATAGTTCCGCGCATCGGTTTCATTCGGCGAGCCCATGAAGTCCAGATAAATTGTGAATCTTCGCCCCAAATATTGCGCCGAGGGCTGCTTCAAATAAATCTCGGTATCGAACACCATCTTGGCCAGCGGTTCGTGATACCGGTTCATCGCCGCGGCGTAGTCGCTGCGATGCCGCTCCCAAATGGAGTGCAATCGAACTTTGTCGTAGAAGCGTTCCAGCACGGTGCCGAAAGCCGTAATCGCCGCCGCGTCCGGCGGCAGATCCTCTTCCTTTATTCGCGGCCTAAAATGCGGAGGACCATCCATATACAGCGAAAGCGAAATATACGGCGATAAACTGCGATTCGTATTCCGGTCCGCCGTGTGTGTCTGGTAAAACTCGCACAGCTCCGTCCGCGCCGCCTCCGCTTCTTCCGAACCCTGCAAAACCCTCTGTACTTCCGCTCTCACATTGCTGCGGGTCGCGTCCGAGATAGTCAAATCCTGGTCGTACCCGCAAGAGTTTAGTGCCGTCAGTACCGAAAAGAGCGTCTCGCTGCTGTCCAGTTCGATGGGAGACCGCTCCGGTAAAATTTGGTTCTGCGGAAGTTGATTTTGTGGAGTCTTGGTTGGCGGCGATGGGATTGGGGGAGGCGGGATCGGCGGAGCTGGGGGCGGCGCAGAATCCCGTGAAGACGATTCGTTCGGCGAAGCCTGGTCCTGCGAAGTCTGGTCCTGCGAAGTCTGGTCGTGAGAAGTCTGGTTTTGCGAGGCTTGGTTCTGCGGAGGCTGTGTCGGCGGTACCGGATCTTGCCCGACAGAGCACGATCCCAGCAGCCCCCACATGGCCGTAACCCAGAGAATTCGAAATCGTAGACTCAGGAAACCCTCCACAAAATCAGCGCCATGCCATGGCGGAGAATACTCTCAAGTGTAAGGAAGTCGGCGCAGAGGGTCAAACCCCGTCAAAAGACGCAGGATATCGGGATATAAACACGGCGATAGTAAGGGCAATCCGACCTACAGATGCGAGTGGAGACACCTGGGTTGGGCGCAGTTTTGCTGAAACGACTGGGAGGACCCAGGCGTTCTTGCTCTTGCCGGTTCAAACCGGGGCGAAGCGAACGGCCCGCCCCGGTTCAGGTTTTCAGTGCTTGCAGATCGCTATACCGTCGCCCCCGACCACCATACCCAGACCTTCCTGAGTTCCGTTAGTCAGGATTTCGAGCACTGGACCCTCTTGCGTGGCTACTATCAGGGTTCGCCCGGTGGGATCGAAAGTGATGTTCATGTTGTGCAGACCCGTATTCCAATACAGGCCTAATGGAGTCCCATCCGGCCCGTACTGCTGTATGGTTCCGTCGGTATTGCTGACAAATACATTTCCGGCCCCGTTGATGGCCAGCCCGACCGGACTGGTTAAATTGGTGGTGATGAAGTCGATTCCCGCCTGAGCCACACTAAACGGAGGCGGAACGCGAATGACCTTGGCATTTGCTTCATCCACCGCCAGGAAATTTCCCACGAAAGGTCCAGCCGTCAGGAACGCAGTTGCCCCTGCCCCGTTGGCATTTCCGTTGGGAGGAAAAGGCAGCACAGATTGAGCCGGCCCCAACAAGGAGTCGTTCCATACTCCGGTATTGGACAAACCCTGGGCCAGCGTGGTGCCAAAGAAAAGCTGACCGCTGGAGTGGGGAGCGAACGCCGGTCCGGCGGGACCGCCGCTGCCCGCAAGTCCTGGAACCTTGCTGAAGTCAATAATCGTGGTTAGGTTCTGGCCGTTTTGATCCAGCCTCATGATTCGCATCGGTCCGCCGAAGACGCCACTCTGGGAAAGGTAGAGGCGGCGGTCGGGCCCGCATGTAAGTCCTTCGGCCGAAGTAAGACCTTTAGCGATTATCGTTTGGCTGGACTGGCCGACCACATACGGCATCGAAAAGGAAATGTTCGTCACCGTTCCATCCGTAGAACTGCTCACCAGCACATTGCAAGTGCACGGGATGGCGTCAACCGTCTCCTGAGCGGAAAGCGTGACCGCGCCGTTTCTGGCGAGCGCCCGCCCGTTCAACACGCCGCCATCGAGTGTAATACTGGTTAGCGCCATAAGGTTTCCGACGAACGTATTATTGGTTTGAATCGTCGCCGATGAACCAATTTGCCAAAATACGTTGCAATTGACCGCTCCGTTAGTGAGCACAACGGTTGCATTGGTCGCCGTTGTAAGGGTGCTGCCGATCTGAAAAACCCATTGTGCGTTGGCAACGCCCTGACCATCCAGCGTTAAAGTACCCGTCAGCATTGCCGAGGACGAGAAGCAGTACACCCCTGGGGTAAGGGTCAGACCTCCCAGGTCCGTGCCCGTTAAATTCGTGCCACACGGCGCCCCCGCCGCTTCGTTGTAGCCCACGGTAAGATCCGCTTGCGCCTGCGCGGTTGCGGCGTTGGCCGACGTATACAAGGTGCCGTGCACCTGCGACGCGACCAGTCCGGTTACGGTTGGCGTGGGAGAACTGCCTACGTCACCGGTGATGCTCGTCTCCGCCGATACGTTAGTTATGCCGGAACCGGCAAGCAGTCCAAAATTGGTCGCTGTTCCCAGATCGATGGTTACGTTAGAAGTGGCGGGCTTGGCGAAAGCGGTCGATGCGGATACCACAAAGACGAGCGCGGCCAGAATTGTTTTCTTCGTTGTTCTCACTATAAAACTCCTTCAAGGGCGTAAATTCTTTACATCGCCCGCGGACGATACTAGTCGGTACGAGACTGCGTTGTCTGGTTAACCCGCCCATAAGTAATCGTGATTTTTAAGTTTGAAACCCACTTTGGGACTGGCGTCTTTCCGTCGCGTGCGTTCTCGTCGCGTCCAACCGAAACGCGGAATTCCTATCCCGCCACACGGGGAATCTCGATTGCGCTCAGCGAAGAATGGAGACAATCCCGGAACACTTAACGTGGAAAATTAAAGACGATCTCGTGCAGATGACCACGATTGCAGTTGTAAAATCGTGTCATCATTGGCATCATCCAGGGATTCGATCGCTCCGGACGAACTTTGGACCTCGGATGGAGCAATGTGCGATGGAACCATGTGGGATAGCGCGATAATGGATTCAGTCGAGTGAAAGCCTTCTACATAACGCGCTCAAGGAGCCGATATTCGCTATGAAGAGAAATGTCTGGAGAGCGGTGATCGAGGTGGTTTTCATTATCTTCCTGTTTTATTCCAATCTCTTGATGGGAGAATTTGAGCGCTCGGGCATGGGGGCAAGGAGGGGGTTTGCTTGGGCAATCAGAGATGTCTTCACCGCTGCCAACTTTGCAATTGCGCTGACAGCGGCGCTCATCGGCTATATCCTCTTCGAATCTTTCCGAAAGAAGTTCTAGACTCCCCGCACTTGGTCGGTCCCTGGAGGGCTTCATGAGGCAGGACTCTACCGCGTAGCTTCCACCGTCCGGGCCGGAACCGCCTTCGCCCCCGGCCGCAGCCACCAGATCAGGCCGCCCGCAATCACCAACCCAATTGCGATCAACTGCGTCCCCGACATTGCCCCGCCAAATACCGAACCGCGCCCTGGATCGTCGCGTAGAAACTCCAGGAAGAACCGGGCCACGCCATAGATGAACATGAACGCGCCAAAAACCTGCCCGTCAAATTTTCTGCGCTTCAGCAGCCACATCAAAAAGATGAAGTTCGCCAGCTCCACCGCCGCCTCGAATAATTGCGTCGGCTCCAGCGGCACATTCAGCGGAGTTCCCGTAATCTGATTCGCCAGCGGATTGCGAAATACCACGCCCCAGAAATGATGCGTCTCTTTTCCGTAACAGCAACCCGCGGCAAAGCATCCCAGTCGGCCAATGGCGTGGCCAATCGCCAGCCCCGGCGCAAACGCATCGCACGTTCCCAGCGCGGGCATGTGATGCCGGCGAACATACCACCATGCCGCCAGAAATGCGGCAATCAATCCGCCGGAAAAAACTCCTCCGGCCTGCAGCGTGGTGACGCTGAAAATCTCTCCAGGATGCGCCGAATAATAGCTCCACTCATTAATGATGTAGAGCACCTTCGCGCCCACAATCCCGCACAGCACCACCAGAATCCCCAGGTTCCAAGCCTTCTCGCCGTCAATCCCCAGCCGCTCGGAATTGCGCACGCTGATCCATAGTCCGAGCAGCACTCCCAGGGAAACCAGGAAGCCATACGTCGGCAGAAAAAATCGTCCGAAATGAATTAATTGTGGATACACAGTTATTGGATGCACGAAAAGCAGATTTGTACCAGATTCAGTCTAGCAGGAGTCGTGGAGCGGGCACCCTCGCCCGCTGCTTTTGATCTTAGTTGTTGCTTTTGTCTCTAGGTCTTTGCTGCTCTGGGTCCTTGCTGCTCTGGCCCTGGGTTCTGAATTTCAAAAAATCAAGCCGACCCACTGTGCCGTGTGACGGGCCGAGAATGAACCGTCAGGTAGACGTTGGGAACCCGCCGAGACCCTTTAGGCATCTCCGCATGGCGGAGCGTTGCACACCGGATCCTAGTTCGAGTCGAGTCCCCGTTCATTCAGCATTGGTTCAAAAATCGGTTACCGTCATCACCAACCCCGCAGGCCGGCTTTCACTCTGGATGCTAGGAGAATTCCCCCTGAATTAGCAATAGGGGACACGCAAATAGTTGGCAGAGTACTTGCAACCAAAGTAACCCTGGCGCAATATTCATGCTTGCCATGTCTTTCCGGAATTAGAGTCTGCAGATCGAGAATTGCGCGTTGAACGATAAGAAAGGCCCGAGCCGGTTGCCCGGCAAGCATCGGCTGTGAAGATGGCGGTGCGTGTATACTCTGATCGCCAAGACTGAGGGTCTGGTTTTTTCCCTATCGTCGGGGCCAGACTCGGGGCAGAGGTTAAGGAATGCCCAAGGATCGCAAGTCCGCAATTGCGGCGGCTGCAATTCTGATTGCTATACATCTGGCTCTAATTGCCGTCCGCTACGGCACGCCGTTCGCTTCTCTTTGGGGTAACTGGACTGGAGCAGTGTCGGCCCTGCTGGCAGCCATCGTCTGCTGGTCCGCCTCGCGACGATCGGGCCCTTTTGCCAAGCGCGTTTGGCGGTTGGTTTCCTTGTCTCTTGTTCTCGCTTTTCTCGGTCAATTCGCCTACACCTACTACTTCGACTATCGCCACGCTCCCTCCGACACCCTCTGGCCTAGCGACATCCTGGTATTTTTCTGGGCTGTGCCCGCCATGATGACGCTCTTTCTCAGTCCGCGAGACCCGGACAGTGGACTGCGCTGGCTGCGCCTCTGCGACTTTGTGCAGGTCTGTACACTGGTGCTTGCGCTTGAGTTGTCGCTGCTTTATGTCCCCTCCCGCTGGCAGTCCTCGGAGCCAGCCATGTTCGTTCGTACTTTCCACGTGGCTGTGTTCTTCTTCGGCCTCCTGGCTCTCGGTTTTCTTGTGCGGGCGCTGCTCACTCCGCTCCGGAACGCGCGCTCGTTATTCTTTCGGCTGGCAGCTTTTTTCTTCGTCTTCGCCGTTACAACCAACATTACCCGCTACGCCATTGCTGCCGGAAGTTATCGGCAAGGGACCTGGCTCGATCTTCCGTGGACGTTCAGCTTTTGTCTTCTCGCCGGCATTGCCGCGACTTGGGCTGACACCGAGCCGCTTTTGTTAGAGACGGTTGAGACCCGTGCTCCAACCATGCAGCTGTTGGCGCAATTTTCTCCTTTGCTGACCCCCGCCATTGTCTTTCCACTCGTCTTGAGCATAGCGCAGGAGCAGCTTCTCTGGTCCGTCATCCTGGTTACAGTTTCCTTCGCCGCCGCCGGCGGACGCCTATTTGTGGTGCAGAAGCAGTTAATGCTGAGCTCGCACGAATTGCAGAGGAATCTGTCGCTTCTGCAGGGAATCACGGAAGGGACTACCGATTCTATCTTCGTAAAAGACCTGCAAGGGCGCTACCTCATGATCAACTCCGCAGGGGCGCGTTTGCTGGGGCGGAAGGTTGAGGAAGTAATCGGCCAGGACGACACAGAGCTTTTCACTCCGGAAACCGGCCGCGAAATTATGGCGGGAGACCGGAAGGTCGTCGAATTCGGAGGGACTCAAACCTATGAAGAACTAGGAGTCTCGGCTGGGGTCGCGCGGACCTATTTGTCGACCAAGGGTCCGTACCGCGATCCCAACGGCCAGGTCATTGGACTGCTCGGTATTTGCCGCGACATTACTGATCGCAAACGTGCGGAAGAGGAGTTTCGCCAATCCCAGCAGAAACTACGGATTCATTTCGAACAGACGCCGCTGGCGGTGATCGAATGGGATACCCACCTGCGAATCACAGAGTGGAGCCCTTCCGCCGAGCGGGTCTTTGGATACTCGCGCGCAGAGGCGATTGGGAGAGATGGGAGTTTCCTGGTGCCGGCAGCTCTAAAGGAACATTTAGACAAGCTGGGACAAGAGATTCTTAAGCAAAAAGGCGGGACGCGCAGTGCAAATGACAACATCACAAAAGATGGCCGGACCATTTCCTGTGAGTGGTATAACACGCCGCTAGTCGATGAATCGGGAAACCTGCTCGGCGTTGCGTCGCTGGTGCAGGATGTGACCGAGCGGGTGGCACTCGAAGAGAAGCTGCGGCAATCGCAGAGGATGGAAGCGATCGGACGTGTGGCGGGTGGCGTTGCCCATGACTTCAACAATCTTCTGACGGTCATCATGGGTTACAGTCAAATCCTCACCGACGGACTCACCGTGGGTAGCCCGCTAGCGGACGCTACCGCTCAGATCCGGTCCGCTGCTAACCGCGCTGCGGGAATTACCCGCCAACTGCTGGCCTTCAGTCGAAAACAGGTGCTTTTGCCGCGGGTGATCGATTTGAATAGCATCATGCTGAGCCTTGACACCATGCTGCGGCGGCTCATCGGCGAAGATATCGAAGTACTGACCGTGCCGGGCCGCGACCTGGGCACGGTGAAAGCCGATCCCGGGCAAATCGAGCAGATCATCATGAATCTCACGCTGAATGCGCGCGACGCCATGCCCAACGGGGGAAAACTTACCCTGGAAACTGAGAACACGGAACTTGATGATTCCTATGCCCGCGAACACCAGCCCCTGCAGCCCGGACGCTACGTGATGCTGGCTGTGAGCGATACGGGAGTCGGCATGAGTCCGGCCACACAGGCTCACATGTTCGAACCTTTCTTTACCACCAAGGAAGTCGGCAAGGGCACCGGGCTCGGGCTTTCCACTGTCTATGGCATCGTCAAACAGAGTGGAGGTTACATCTGGGTTTACAGTGAGCTGAATCGGGGAACCACGTTCAAAATATATCTTCCCCGTGTCGACCAACCCGTTGAAGGAGCCGCAGGGGAGAAGCGGCCGAAGAGCGTGCAGCGCGGAACCGAGACGATTCTGTTGGTCGAGGACGATGCCCAGCTCCGTGGACTTGCATCCGGAGTTCTCGGCCACTGCGGTTACAGGGTATTGCCTGCCGCCAGCAGCGATGAAGGCCTTGCACTATGCCGCGAGAATCATCGTGACATCCGCCTGTTGATCACCGACGTGGTGATGCCCGGTATGAATGGGCGCGAGCTTGCCGAAAGAGTGACGCATTTCTCCCCACATGCCAGAGTCCTCTACATGTCGGGCTACACCAGCAATGCGATCGTCCACTATGGTGTGCTCGATCCTGGATTGTGGTTCCTGCCCAAGCCCTTCTCTCTCTCGGCGCTGGTCGCGAAAGTGAGAGAGGTTCTTGACGCCAGCCCGGACGCGCCGCAGGGAGAACGGACGGACTAGGGTCGACGCGCTACTTACGGCGACGTGCCTATCGCCCAATAACTGCTCCTGGCGAGCACCGTCCTATCCCCCTGATTCCGCAAACTCACACGCAACTGATGCAACCCTGCATGCGGACTCTTCGGCTCAATGCTCAATAAATAACGGCTATGCAGATGATTGCTGAAGTCGATCATCCGCAAATCGAAGTTCTTTCCCGTGGCAAACATCTCATACTCGCCACCCGTCATGGACGCTATCGCCTTCGGCATATTTTTCCTCATCGCCTGGGCCGCCATGATCAACGGCGCCAGCAAATCCGGCGACGGATGCATCTCGTTCATATTATTCCCCCGCATCGTATCCAAAATGTTCGACCGCGACGGCGAAAATGCCAGCGCATACACCGCCGTGCTGCTCTGCCCAATCTCAGCCACCACGTCCTCCACCTTGGCCTGGCTGCCGTGGTCGCGAGTCTCGCTAATCAGCAGCAGAACGCGCTGCCGCTCCCTCGGAACCTTCTCCAGCATTTTCACCGAATAGTCCACCGCATCCAGAATCGCTGCCCCTCCGTCCCCCGGCTGCAATTCCTTCAGCGTCCACGCAATTTTTTCGGAACTGGCCGTGAAATCCTGCATCGTCTGCACCTGGCTGTCGAACTCCACAATCGCCACGGAGTCATGTCCCTCCGCCACCAGAGGATCCAGCATCGCACTCAGCCCGCGCATCCGGGGAAACTCATAATCCGCCCGCCGCCCCCGCTGAATCGCAATCACCATCGATACCGGCTGGCCCTCCGCCGCTTCATCCAAATGTACCGCCTGCTCCACGCCATCATCTTCAACCACAAAGTCTTTCGCTTCGAGCCCATACACAGCTTCGCCCTGCGCGCTCTTTACCAGCGCGGGAACCACCACCACGTTCGATTGACTACGGAGTATTGTTTCCTGGGAGAGAGCGCTGCCCGTCAGCAGCGTCAGCAAAATGAGATGGATTCCAGCCCGCCTCAGGCTATCCCGCCTTGCGATTCTGGTCCAGCACTTCATCCAGCGCATCTGCTAATAGATGCGCGCGCTTCTGGTAATCGGTTGCCCCGCTCTCCTGTTTGCGCTTCAGAAGATGATATTCGTCGGCAATATTGAGCGCTGCCAGCACCGCCAGCCGCACGGTATCGATCGTGTTAGTAGCCTCGGCCACGGCCCGCATCTTCGTGTCCACATACTCCGCCAGCTTCGAAATGTATTCCGGATCGGACCCGCGCAAGTTATAGGCCTGATCAAAAATCTCCACCCGCACACTGCCGTTTGGCGCATCCTTCAATGTCGAATCCTTAGCCGCCGTAGCCATCAACGCTCCCATTTAGCGATTGTGTAATTGGGTGATTTAGCGATTGAAAACGCAAAACCATGCTAGGTGTTCAATCGCCAAATCACCCAATCGCCCGATCGCCCTCCTAACTCGCCCGCTCCTCCGCGATCGACTCAATCTGCTCCAGCATCTTCTCTACCCGCCCGCGAATCTCCTCCCGCTCTTTCCGCAACTGTACCGCCTCGCGCTTCAACGCGGCCAACTGCTCCTCGCGCTCTTCCAGTTGCTGCCGCACCCGCTGGGCATCACGTTCCGCCGTCAACTGTGCCTGCCGCGCTGCTTTGTACATCTCGATCGTGCGGTAAATTTTCTCTTCCAGCGCCTGAAAATCGTCCGCCGGAGCCTGCTCCACCACCTGTTGCACCGCGTTCAACGACATGATTGCACTTTCCCCGAAAAGATTTCAAACTTTCACGCAGTATACTCCACCCCCCTGTGAATCGAGCATGGCCCATTGGTGCTGATTTGACTTTGTCGGCGCGAATTTGGCTATAATTCCGCCATGAAATACACAACCCTCCCCACGCTAGCCACGGCCGTCGCTCTGATTGTTTTCGCTCTTCCCAGCGCAGCCAAAACTAAAGTTGACCTCAAGGACGCTCAAGGGAAAGATGTAGGCTCGATCATCGTCATGCCCCATGGTTCGGGCGTCAGCCTCAAGCTTCTGCTTCACGATCTGCCGCCCGGCGAGCACGCCATCCACTTTCATCAGAACCCGAAGTGCGATGGCCCCGACTTTAAATCCGCGGGCCCGCATTTCAATCCTGAAGGCAAAAAGCACGGGTTCGACAATCCCGAAGGTCACCACGCCGGCGATATGCGGAACTTTACCGTCGATGCAAAGGGCAATGCCGCCGCAACCGTGGAGGACAAAGACGTAACTCTCGGCGACGGCGCCAACTCGCTGTTCAGCAACGGCGGCACCGCCATCGTCATCCACGCCAAAGCCGACGACTATAAGACCGATCCCTCCGGCAACTCCGGCGACCGCATAGCCTGCGGCGTGGTTACAAAATAAGTAAGGTATTGTGAAGGTCTTCCCTCAAACTCCATCATCCTGAGCGCAGTATGGACTTCGCGAAGCGAAGTCCATACGAAGTCGAAGGATCCCTACCGTAATCGATGCCGCAGACACACAGGAAGTCAGACTTCACTTCCGCCGCAGCTTCCCCAACTTCTCCGCAGCCGCATCCAGCGTTTCCAACTTCTTGCAGAACGCAAACCGCACTTGCCGCGCCCCGTCCCGCGGGTCGCGATAGAAACTCGATCCCGGCACTGCCGCCACTCCAATGTCTTTCACCAGATACTTCACGAATGCCACATCATCGGCGAAGCCAAACGCCGAAATATCTGTCATCACGTAATACGCCCCTCGCGGAGGAAAACACTGAAACCCCGCCGCTTTCAGCGCCGGAATCAAATGATCGCGCCGCACACGATATCCCTCCGCCAGCCGCGCGTAATATTCCGCCGGCAAACTCAACGCCGCCGCTCCCGCCTCCTGCAGCGGCGCCGGCGCGCCCACCGTCAAAAAATCGTGCACCTTCCGGATCGCATTCGTGATCTTCTCCGGCCCCACCGCCCATCCCACCCGCCATCCCGTCACGCTGTAGGTCTTCGACATTCCGTTGATCGTCACCGTCCGCTCCCGCATCCCCTCGAGCGACGCCATCGATATGTGCTCGGTCCCGTCATACAAGATATGTTCGTAAATCTCGTCCGTGATCGCCAGTACATCGAACTCCACGCACAGATCGCGAATCAGTTCCAACTCCGCCCGCGTGAAAACTTTTCCCGTAGGATTGTTCGGCGTATTAACAATGATGGCTTTCGTGTGTTTATCGAACGCCGCCCGCAACTCTTTCTCGTCGAAAGTCCACTCGCCGTTCTCGCTCGCGGGTGGACGCAACTTCACAAACCGCGGCCGCGCCCCGCTCAACACCGAGTCCGGACCGTAGTTTTCATAAAACGGCTCGAAGATCACCACTTCATCGCCCGCATTGCACACCGCGAGCAAAGTCGAAATCATCGCCTCCGTCGACCCGCAGCCGACCGTAACTTCTTTTTCCGGATCCACCGCAATCCCTCGCCACACGCCCATCTGCCGCGCAATCGCGTTGCGCAAATTTTTCGCGCCCCAGGTAATCGCATACTGATTTACGTCGCCCTCAATCGCCGCCCGCGCCGCCGCTTTGATCTCCGCCGGAGCCGCAAAATCCGGAAACCCCTGCGCCAGATTCACCGCCCCGTGAAGCGCCGCCTGCCGGGTCATCTCCCGAATCACCGACTCGGTAAAATGCGAAACCTTGTCGCTGAGAAAGTGCTTTCTTTGAGTGGATAGAGAAGAAATAACGTCCGCCATAGCTGGCAGATTAGCACAGGAAGTCAATTAAGATTTGTCATCCTGAGCGAGGAATTTGCTTTGCGATAGCAAAGCAAATCCGCAGTCGAAGGATCCCTATGGTCGGAACGGGACCCGTGCTAAGCCCGCTGCACTCCCCCCAACCCCTGCAACGCCGCCACAATTTGGCCCGACCACTGCGCAATCTGCTCATCGCGCAGCGTCCCTTCATCCGACTGCAATTTCGCCCGCAGCAGGATCGAATACTTTCCTGTCCCAATCGACGCGCCGCGAAAAATTTCCACCGGAGCGAACGACCGCAAAACACCCAAGCTCAGTCCAATCACCGCCCGCCGCATTGCCTCAAATTCCACATCATCGCCAAACACAAACGAAAAATCCCGCTCCACCGCCGGATACTTCGCCAATGCCGAGAACCTCACCGTCCGCAGCCCGCGCGCATGCAACTGCTCCAGATCAATCTCTGCCAAGAAAACATCCTGCCGCAACTTGCGCTCCGACTTCACGCTTTCGGCAATCTGCCCGAACTGCGCCACTACGGCCCCATCCATCAGCGCCCGCGCCGATCTTCCGGGATGAAAATACTCGGCCGTCTCCCGATCGAAACTCAAATCACAATACGCAAACGCTGCCAGAAGATTCTCCACGTCACCCTTGAAGCCACGAAAAGCCTCCGCTGCCGCGGCCTGTTCGCCTTTGCTGACATCCAGCGCTCCGCCCACGGGCAGCGAACTCTTCACCGCCGCCAGTGTCGCTCCCAGGCACGCGCGCGCCGGCTCGACCCGCTCCCCGCCGCGCATTTCGTAGACCCGTCCCATCTCGAACAGGCGGACATTTTCCGAATCGCGATTCAAATTCCACGCCATCATGTCGAGCATGCCCGGCGCCATCGACGTCCGCATCACCGACGCTTCTTCGCTTAGCGGATTCTCCAGCTCCAGCACCGATGCCGACGAAAATCTCTCCGCGTCCGCGTGCGAAATAAACGTGAGAGATACGGCTTCGTTGTATCCCAGCGCCAAAGCCCGCGTGCGCAAAGTGGCGTCCATGGCCGTGTTCGGCAGTTCCACCACCGCCCCGCTATAAGCCGGCAAAGTATTTTCGAACTTGTCATAGCCGTGCAGCCGCGCGATTTCTTCGATCACGTCGATCTCGCGCTCCACATCCAACCGCCAACTCGGAATGTGTACCCGGATCTCTGCGTCTGCCTGGCCCTCGGGAATCAAGCCGAACCCAAGCTTCTTCAGGATGCGGAAAATTTCTCCCGCATCCAGATTCCCGCCCAGAATTCTCTGCACCTCGGAAAGCCGCAGCACCACCGGTGCCTGGTCGATTTTTCTCGACACCACATCGATGGCATCGCCAATCAGTTCTCCGCCGCCCGATTCCAGAATCAGCGCCGCCACCAGATCGCACGACAAAATTGTCGACTCGAAATCCGCCCCGCGCTCAAACCGGTGCGAAGCGTCGGTGTGCAGCCCATGCCGCCGCGAAGTCTTGCGCACCGTCACCGGATCCCACCATGCCGACTCGATCAAAATATTCCGCGTCTTGTCAGTAATCATCGTGTCGAATCCGCCCATCACTCCCGCAAGTCCGACGGGCTTTTTCGCATCAGCGACAACCAGATCTTCCGCCGTAAGCGTGCGCCCCACTCCATCGAGCGTCTTCAGTTTCTCCCCGTCTCTCGCTTTTCGAATGATGAGCCTGCCGCCCTCGAGCAGGTCCATGTCGAAGACATGCGTCGGTTTGCCCATCTCCCACAACACATAGTTCGTCGCATCGACGGCATTGCTGATAGGCCGCTGATCCAGCAACCGCAACCGCCGCGCAATTTTCGCCGGTGATGCTTTGATTTTCGTCCCGCGAATAACCCGCGCAGAAAACCGAGGACAAAGCTGCGGTTCCTCGACCATGATCGGGAAGGGCGCGATTTCAGTGCCATGAGCAGTCTGAGAAGACACGGCTTTAGCCGCTGAGGGCAGCTTTTGATTTGAAACTGAGAACTGAGAACTGAGAACTGACAACTGCTTCAGTGGTAAGTCATAAATCGCCGCCGCCTCCCGCGCGACTCCATAATGATTCATCGCGTCTGGACGATTCGTCCCAATCTCCATCTCGAACACGGCGTCCGCCCCCGACCCGCTGATGCCTTCGACAGCGATCCCGACGCCAGTCAAATCCTCAGCGAGTCGATGGTCATCGACAGCGAGATCAACGAAGTCGCGAATCCATTGTGTAGAAAGTTTCATCTTGTAGCGCCGGCGTCCCGCCGGCTTTACCCGCAAAAAAGCCTTGTCATTCCGAGCGAAGCATGAGCTTCATGAAATGAAGTTCATGCGTAGTCGAGGAACCTGCTTTTGCTTGTATCTGGCAAGACCCTCGGCACTTTTATGCGAGCTGCCCGAGGAACCTGACGTCGCCGTTAAAAAACAATTGCAAATCATCCACCCCGTACTTCAACAAAGCGATCCGGTCCGCGCCCATGCCAAAGGCAAACCCTGAAACTCGCTTCGGGTCATACCCGTTGTCCTTCACAAACTCAAACACATTCGGATCGACCATGCCGCAACCGAGAATCTCAATCCATCCAGTCTGCTTGCACGGACGGCACGGATCATTTCCCCGTTTGCCACTGCCTCCGCAGATGAAGCACGAAACAAACATCTCTGCGCTCGGCTCGGTGAACGGGAAAAATGACGGACGAAAACTGGTCTTCACGCTCGACCCAAAGAATTCTTTCATCGCGTGATCGAGCGTCCCCTTCAAATCGCCGAACGTGATGTTGGTGTCGACCGCCAGTCCCTCAATCTGATGGAACATCGGCGAATGACTCGCATCTGGAGGGTCGTTGCGATGCACCGTCCCCGGAATCACAATCCGAATCGGCGGCCGTATCTTTTCCATCGTCCGAATCTGCACCGGAGAAGTATGCGTCCGCAGCAGCAACCGCTCCCGCTGCGGCTTACCCTGCTGACCCGCGATGAACAAAGTATCCTGCGTATCCCGTGCCGGATGATTCGGCGGAAAATTCAGCGCCTCGAAATTGTAATAATCGGCCTCGACTACAGGCCCATCGGCCACGGAGTACCCGAGCTTCTGAAAGACGCGAACCATCTCGTTCGTCGTTTTGATGACTGGATGTTCCGCGCCAATGGGCCGCCAGACTCCGGGCAAAGAGATATCGACGCGCTGCTCGTCGGTGTCGTCGCCGCTTCCGCTAACGTGCGCCCCGTCCACCAATTCCTGAATTCGCGCCTTCAACTCGTTGACGCGAATTCCAGCCTCACGCTTCGCGTCCTTGGGAGCGCCTTTCAGCCACAGATCGTTAATCTGCGTCAGCACTCCGTTCTTGCGTCCCAGCCACCGATCGCGAAACGCCTTCAGTCCCGCCTCGTTCCGAACCGCCGCCGCTTCGTCAGCGCACGCGCGAACGCACTCGGCAGCGGCGCGTTCCAGCGCCACCGCCGAGTAATCCGTCAATTTTGAAACGGTATATGCCACGCTGATCTGCACTCTCTAGAAATTGTCATCCTGAGCGCAACAAACCGATCCGCGCTTCGCGAATCGGTTTGCGGAGTCGAAGGATCCCTATTGGCTAAATCAAACCTTCGGCGTGGTAGAAATTTCAACCACTGCCTCCGAAAAGCAAATTCCTCGCTTGCTCTCTCCGCCCTTTGTGCGGCTGCGATCAGCCCGGAATGATAAACGATTAGGTTTGACAGCCGGAGCCCGAAAGCCAAAGCCCGAAGCCCGCTCCTACGCCAGCGCGCCCTTCGCCTGTTCCACCAGGCTCTTAAACGCAGGCGCGTCCTTAACCGCCAGGTCAGCCAGAATCTTGCGGTCCAGTTCCACTCCGGCCTTCTTCAAGCCGTGGATGAACTGGTTGTAGCTCAGTCCGTTCAGCTTCGCCGCCGCTCCAATGCGCACAATCCACAGCGAGCGATACTGCCGCTTCCGCTGCTTGCGCCCCGAATAAGCGAACTTCAGCCCGCGTTCTACGGCCTCTTTTGCGGACCGGTAGAGTTTGGATTTAGTAAGGAAGTAGCCGCTCGCGCGGTCTAATATTTTCTTGCGCTTGGCGCGGCGTTTGGTTCCGCGTTTTACACGTGGCATGGTGTTCTCCTTTTTGCTTTCTCTATACTGGCGGCTGGAGGTAAGGACGATCGACCCTTGCGGGGATCACTGCCTCTTCACGCGCCTCAATCGGTGGTCAGTGATCAGTGGCTAGTGGTCAGAAGAACCTTGATTTGTTCTGACCACTGACCACTAATCACTGACCCCTGACTTATTGATACGGAATCATCCGCCTCACTTTGCGGACATCGCCATCGCTCACCAGCGTGGCCGTTCCCAATTTGCGTTTGCGTTTGTGGGCCTTGGACGTCAGCATGTGGCGCAGGCCCGAATGTCCCCGCTTCACTTTGCCCGTGGCAGTTTTCTTGAAGCGCTTAGACGCGCCCTTGTGGGTTTTCAATTTCGGCATAGTTCCTCGGAATCAAGTGGCAGGCGGTACCCGTCCGCACACTTTCGGTATTCAACTCCTGATGTTTAATTGCTCTGGAATCATTGGCGCGACGTGCGCCCGTCCTCGGCCAAATTAAGCCTGCGACCCAGTATTCGGAGCTTCTACTCCCGCCGCTGCCGCCGCCGGCTGCTCTTCTTTTTTCTCCGGCGCCAACTTAGCCTGGGCCATCTTTTCCTGCAACATTTTCTCCTGACGTTCGGCTTTCGCTTTCGCCTTGGCTTCTTTCTCTTTTTCCTTTTCGCGTTCCGCCGCCGATTTCTTCGGCGCCAGTATCGCGTGAAGAGTATTACCTTCTTGCCGCGGCCGGAACTCCACGATGCTCTGCGGTTCCACGTCCTTGATCAGCCGCTCCAATATCGTTCGGCCCAATCCGGTGCGGGTCATTTCGCGCCCGCGGAAGAAGATGGTAGCTTTTACTTTGTCTCCTCCATCCAGAAATCGCAGCACGTGATTCTTCTTCGTCTCGTAATCGTGGTCGTCCACATTGATGCGGAACTTGACCTCTTTCACCGTGATCGTTTTCTGGTGCTTCTTGGCCTCGCGCTCTTTCTTTTCCTGCTGGTACAAATACTTCCCATAGTCCATGATGCGGCACACGGGAGGCTGAGCGGTGGGTGAAATCTCGACCAGATCCAGATTCTTGCTGCGGGCTAACCTGAGCGCCTCGAACGGGGGCATTACGCCGATCTGTTCCCCTTCATCGCCAATCACGCGAATTTCGCGTGCCCGGATGCGGTCATTGGTTCGGATAAAACGTTTGTCGATACGGTCCTCCGCGCTCTAAGCGACTGAGAATACAAAATTATAACATGGGAAATCCGGGGGAATGTCATCGCGCTCCGCTTCTAAGAGCCTGGCAACAGGTCGCAACAGAAATGACAGCCCACTAATTCCCTCGGAACATCAGTGCTTCCAGCGCCATCCTCCGCACCTGCCAGTAATCGCGTTCTTCGCCGTTCACCTTCAGTTGACACTCACCCTGATCGTTAAATGAAAGCGTCACCTCAAACATCTGAACACCTTTATCATCGCGAACCAAAATCGCGTGTTCGGCAAGGGTAAATGTTACCCCCATCTCTAACTCTTTGGACTTAAGAAGAACCTTAAAGCCGCCGTCCGTGTCCGCCAGCGAAAATTCATAAGGAGCGTTGTTGGGCCGCAGGCCATTGCGCGTCTTAACGTCCTGTTCCACCTGCAGTCTGAGCTCCTTGAACACGTTTGGCAGGGAACACGAGTGCCGCTGCGTTATCCAGTCGAACTTTTGCTTCTCTTTCTGTCCTTTATCGATTTTTTCGGTGTCGTTCACGGGTTCACCTTCAAATGAATCTGAGAGTCAATCTATAAGCTCGGTGCGCTTGGACTCAAGTATCGGCGTAGATAGATCGTTGGCTCGATTCAGAGAAACAGTAAAAATCTGAACTTCCCTGCCTTATACCCTCCGCCGATCCCCTGACACTGTTCGTCTTCGTTGAGTCCAAGCTGGGCCGTGCGAGACACGGTCCGGAATCCAAGCCTTAGGTGCCATTTCGGCGCTGCCAGTCAGTAGAAAATCGCTTCGCGGTTCGGGACCAGTCCCTGACCTTCGGAAGCAAATCCTCACGGTCTCATGCGCCCGCCCCGACTCCCAGCGTTTATAATCTCTGATTCATCACTCAGGCGTTCGACACTCTGAACTATTTCTAACAATTGAAGATTTAAAGATAAAGATTAAGGACAAACTTTGCTCGACTTTTTAGGCGATTTACGACGGACTCACATGTGCGGCGCCTTGCGCGCCTCCGATGCAGGCAAGAAGGCCGTGCTGATGGGATGGGTCAACCGGCGCCGCGACCACGGCAACCTGCTTTTCGTCGATCTGCGCGACCGCACCGGCGTAGCGCAGGTGGTCTTCAACGCCGAGCGCGATAGCGCCATCCACGAAAAAGCCGGCGCCCTGCGCAACGAATTCGTTATCGCCGTTACCGGTACGGTCAAGCTTCGCGACCCCAACACCATCAACAGAAATATGCCCACCGGCGAAGTGGAACTGGTGGCCGAAGAGTTGCGCATCCTGAACGAATCGAAGCTGCCGCCGTTCCTGCCCTCAGACACCGCGCTCACCAACGAAGAGACGCGGCTGAAATATCGCTACATCGATCTGCGGCGCGATGTGATGCAATTCAACATCGAGACGCGTCACAAAGTGGCGAAGGCGATCCGCGATTATCTTTCGGAGCAGGGATTCTTCGAAATTGAAACTCCGTTCATGACGCGGTCTACGCCCGAGGGCGCGCGCGATTACCTCGTTCCCAGCCGCGTGCAGCCGGGGACGTTCTACGCTTTGCCGCAGTCGCCGCAGATGTTCAAACAAATATTAATGATCGCCGGCTTCGACAAATATTTTCAGATCGTGCGCTGCTTCCGCGACGAAGACCTGCGCGCCGACCGCCAGCCGGAGTTCACTCAGATCGATCTCGAAATGTCTTATCCGCAGCCCGAGCGCGTCTGGGAAGTGGTCGAAGGATTTCTCACCGCCGCCTTCCGCGCGGCCGGCTCCGAAATCAAAACTCCATTTCCGCGCATGGATTACGACGAAGCCATCCGCCTCTATGGCATCGACAAGCCGGACCTGCGCCTGCCTGCCTTTACGGACGTTCGCGAATGCTTTACGCCAGAAAATTTGCAGGAGCTTGCGATCAATCCAAATCTGCCGCTGATCGCCATCCGCACGCCCAAGGTCGGAGAACTCTCGCGCAAAGAGCGCGACGACATCAAGCCCATGTTCCACTCCAAGGGTGGAGCAAAGATTTTCGAAGACTTCAAACGCATTGCCAACAAGTTTCCTGAGGCGGCGGCTGCGATTGCGAAAAAAGCCGGCGTGGAGGATGGCGACTCGATCGTGCTGGTCGCCGGCTCCGCACAAGCAGGGCCGCAGACCGCCATGGCTGCCCACAGTAAAGTCACTCCCCAGGAGCAGGCAATCTACGCCTCCGCCGGATTGTTGCGCCTGGCACTGGCGCAGAAGTATGCAGAGCGTCACGGCATTTTCAAGAAGACCGGCGACCCCGCCAAAGATTTCCGCTTTATCTGGGTCACAAACTTTCCCATGTTCGAATGGGACGAAGGCGAAAAGATCTGGAACGCCGCGCACCATCCTTTTACTTCGCCGCATGAGGAGGACATGAAGCTCCTCGAAGCGGGAGTGGAGGCGCTGAACGATCCGCAGTCGCCGCTCAGCGCCGTGCGCGCGCTGGCGTACGACGTCGTGCTGAACGGCACTGAGCTGGGATCGGGCTCGATTCGTATTCATCGGCAGGACATTCAAAGTAAGATCTTTCGCGCCCTGGGTATGACCGAAGAAGAAGCTCGCGCCCGCTTCGGGTTCTTTCTCGAAGCGCTCGAATACGGCACACCTCCGCACGGCGGCATCGCCCTCGGGCTCGACCGCATCGTCATGATCATTGCCGGCGCCGAAAGCCTGCGTGAGGTGATTCCGTTCCCGAAGACCGCGCGGGCCGTGGATTTGATGGTGGACGCGCCGACGCCGGTCAGTGAGTCGCAGTTGCGCGATCTGGGAATCGCCATAAGAACAAAGAGCTAAGAAGGGCGCCGCCTCCGCAGCACTACTGTCGGTGGGGTGCTGCCTGCTCCGACGCAGCGAGATTTCCCATCTTCTCCTCTCACAAGGCAGAGTGACAGGCATCACCGACAGGCTAGCATTGCAGGAATAGAAACGAGTCGTACAATCGGGCTCTCATTTTCTCTTCTTTCTAACTCGGAGGGCATGCCGTGACCCCGCCAGTAACCGGCCCTTGGCTTCCTAGCTTGACCCCGATCTGTTTGCGAAGCGCCCCACTGAATACATCTTCTAGACGCACGAAAGGAGAATAAGAAATGCTCCCGACTAAGTCAGACACACGCAGTCGCTCCCTCACCCAACTTGCTCCCACGCTCGATAAAGTTCTGTTCGGCTACGCCGCGGCCGCGGCCGCGGCTAGCGTTGGATTGCTCGCAGCAGCACATCCCGCCGAGGCAAAGATCATTTACACCCCGGCAAACATCGCCATTCCAGAGAACGGCGGCCTGATTCAATTCGACATCAACAACGACGGTATTCCTGACTTTGGCTTCTATCGAGCCTCCGGAACGTGCGAACGCGGCGTAGGCGCGCATCGCGGGGTCGGAGCGCACCCCCTCGAAGGTTGCTCTTTTGCCAGCTTTGTAATCATCCCAGCTCAAGCATCGAACGAAGTTGCCGTCATAGATAACTGCGCCGCCGAGCTACCCGCCGGAATCACGATCGGTCCGGCCAGGAATCTTCGGGCCGACACTCAGGCCATGTGGTGGTGGGGTGGCGACTCTACCGGCACTCACCAAGGCTGCCCTTGGCACGACAACAAAGGTGGATTTCTCGGCTTGAAGTTCGTCGTGAGCGGAGATATCCATTACGCCTGGGCTCGGGTTTCTCTAAGCGGCGGCGCTGCCACCTTAACTGGCTACGCCTACGAAACCGAAACCAATAAACCGATCCTGACGGGTAAACCAATCCCGCCTGGCGTTGCTAATGATTTGGACGAGCACGCCAGCATTTCAGGAGTTCCGGCTCTTTCTCCCGCCTTTCAACCTGCCACTCTTGGCATCTTGGCCCGAGGCACCTCGACCTTGCCCCTTTGGCGCAGGCCTGAAGAAATGGACTGACCAGCGTCTAACCGAAAGAAAACGGGTGGCACATAGCGATGTGCCACCCGTTCATTTGCGGAGATTCCCTCCGCGGAACTCCGCCACAGCAAACGGCCTCCAATTCCCACTTCTGCACTCATCCCAAAAAGAACTGCGCTCCGTCACACTCTTAATTCACCCACCCATGCTATACAGGACTTGGTTTCCCTTTTCCCGCAGCGCTTCCGGTAAAGCGATGCGCGACGCACTCTCCGAGCCTCATCGATTCAAAGGTGGGACTCAATGCCACGTGCCGCGCTTTTTCTGATTGCTCTTTGTTGCCTATTACTCTCTCCACTCGCAGCTCAGGACGCCGCCACCGGCGCCATTCACGGCACTGTCCTCGATCCCGCCGGAGCTCACATTGCCCAGGCTTCCATTGTCGCTGTGAACTCCGCCACGGGTTCCCGTTACTCCACCACGTCGAACGCCGAAGGCCGCTTCGCGATCGATCTGCTGCCTCCCGGAGACTACACCGCGCGCGCCGTAGCCGACAAAATGTCTCCGCAGGAGACTCCACCGCTGCACGTCGACGTCGGCGCTGCCGCCGAACTTGAATTCCATCTCACCGTCGCCGGACCGCAGGAAAATGTTACCGTCTCCGGCGCGCCTAAACTCGTCGATACCCAATCCAGCGCCGTCTCCACGCTGATTGACGAACGTGCCATCGCCGATCTCCCGCTCAACGGCCGCCGCTTCTCCGATCTCATGTTGCTCTCGCCCGGCGTCACGCAAGACCCACGCAGCCTCACCTCCGCCACCAACGGCGATCTTTCCTTCGGCGGCCTGCGCGGATTCCAGAACAGCTTCCTCGTCGATGGCGGCGACTTCAATAACGCCTTCTTCGCCCAGGCCCGTGGTCTTTATCGCATGCCTTACCAGTTTTCCAATGAAGTGGTGCAGGAGTTCCGCGTCTCCACCAACTCCTTCGGCGCCGAAAACGGCCGCGCGGGCGGCGCCGTCATCAACGTCGTCACCAAATCCGGATCCAATCACTGGCACGGTACCGGCCTCTATTACATCCGCGACAGCGGATTCGGCGCCACCGATCCCATGATGGACTTCAAGCCCCATAGCCGCCAGCAGCAAGGCGGAGCCACCATCGGCGGCCCGATCGAGAAAAACAAGATTTTCTTCTTCGGAGGCTTCGATCAGCACTACTTCCACGTCCCCAACGTCGTCGAATTCCTCGACGGCACCATGCAGGTCGTTCCCCAGGCTGGTACCGGACCCTACTCTCCCGGCGACTACGAAGCCAGTGACCAAGCCCTCGTCTTCGCCGCCGCCGCGCAACTCACGTCTCTCGCCGGAGCTTTTCCCGCCGCGCAGATTGGCAATGCCGCTTACGCCAAGGTCGATATCAATGTCACCCCGCGCAACCAACTTGCCATACGGTTCAATTCTTCCCGCTATTGGGGATCGAACAACGTCTTCCTCGATCCCGCCAGCCCCGTTACCTATGATTCCAACTCCGATAACGGCGAAGAAACTGTCTCTACCGACACTGGCTCGGTGGCGTTGATTTCAGGCATTACCCCGCGCCTCATCAGCCATCTCCGCGCCCAGTTCTCCCGAGACCTGCGCCAGTCCTACACCAACACCAACGACACCCTCATCAAAGTTACCGACATCATCGATGGCATGGGACGCTCCGATCAACTTCCTCGCGCCACGCGCGAACATCGCGCCCAACTCGCCGAAACCCTTAGCCTCGATACCAGTCGCCACTCCTTCAAATTCGGCGGCGACTCCCTGATTACTTGGATCTACGATTTTTTCCCCAGCCAGCAAAGCGGCGAATATCTCTTCGACGAAATCAAAGTCAACCCCTTCACCTTCGAACCGCAGGAAGCCGGACTGCCGCTGACGCCGCTCCGCGCCTACGCCCACGCGGTTCCGCACTACTATCTGCAAAACTTC
The DNA here is from genome assembly GCA_963818865.1 of uncultured Acidobacteriaceae bacterium. Classification (GTDB taxonomy): domain Bacteria; phylum Acidobacteriota; class Terriglobia; order Terriglobales; family Acidobacteriaceae; genus Sulfotelmatobacter. The sequence goes on along the minus strand of CAWFTQ010000003.1, from coordinate 299,531 downwards.
GGACTCGCCGGCTCCAACCCCAACAGCAACGACTACGCCGCCTTCGCTCAGGACGCCATTCGCGTCACCGACCATCTCGCGGTCAACCTCGGCGTTCGCTGGGACCTCCAAACCTTCACCACCGCTGGACTTCAATCTAACCCATTGTTCCCACCCTCCGGCAAGGTTCCCTTCAATCCTCGCAATTTCGGCCCCCGCGCCGGACTCGCCTACTCCGTCGGTAAAAGCCACCCGCTCGTCATCCGCGCCGGTTACGGAGTCTTCTACGTCCGCATCCCGCAGATCTATAACTCCGCCATCGCCACGGAAAACGGCATCAACGACGCCCAAGTATTTCTCAACAACAACGACTACTATGACCGTCAAGCCTTTCCCACATATCCCAATCCGCTGGTCACTTGCTCGCTCACCGCAACCAGCTGCAATCTCCCTGCTGGATTCACCCAGGGGGTCACCAATGACGTTTCCGCCTTCGCTCCCAACTTCGTCACTCCCCGCGTCCAGCAAACCAGCCTTACTCTCGAGCGCGAGGCCGCCTCGCACACCACCGTCGCCGTCTCGTATCTCTATGTCCACGGTGAACATCTGATCCGCGCTCTCGATGTCAATCTCCCGCCGCCGGTCGCACTCACCTATCCCATCTTTGATTCCACCGGCTCCATTTTTCAGAACGGCTATTACACCGTCGATTCCTTCGCCACCTGGCAGTACACGCAATCTCTGACGTGTCCGTTCCCGCCCTGCATCAATCCTCTCGGACGCCCCATCGCCCAACTCGGTTCCATCGACGAATTTCAAAGCGCCGCCTCCAGCGTCTACAACGGCGCAACTCTCTCCATCAACCGCCGCATGTCCCGTGGAACCTATCTTCGCCTGTCCTACACCTACGCCCACGCCATCGACGATGGCCAGGACGCGCTCGTCGCCGGCGAACCCGCCACGGTTCAGAACGCCTACCAGCCCAATGCCGAGCGCGGCCCCAGCGTCACCGACCAGCGCAACCGCTTCGTCGTCGCCTTTTCCGTCGAGCCTCGTCCCTTCCACCGCGAACACCAGCTCCTCGGTCACATCTTCAACGACTGGAAGATTTCCAGTATCGTCACTGCCGGCAGCGGACGCCCAGTCAACGCCACCGTCACCGGGGATCCGAACCAGGACGGCAACTACGACAACGACCGTCTCCCCGGCTACAGCCGCAACGGTTTCACCGGCCCCGATTATTCCTCCACCGACCTCCGGCTGGTGCGAAAAATCCACGTCGCCCACGGCTGCCGCCTTGAGTTCACCGCCGATTCCTTCAACCTCTTCAACCGCGACAACCAGCGCGTCACCATCACCTCCGACGGCCTCACCGCCGAAGCCACCACCTTCACGCCCTATACCGTTTACGTCAACCAGGTCCCTTATCCCGCTTACTACCAACAGCCCCAGGACTTCATGAAACCCAACGCCGCCTTCTCCCCCCGCCAAATCCAGCTAGGCCTGAAGTTCATCTTCTGAAGGATATGACCCTTCAGACCGCGAGTGAATTTGCCAAATCTCAGTTGTGATGCTAAAATGTATCACATGAAGAAAGCCTCAGTCCGCGATCTCCGCTACGCGTTCAAGAAGATCGAACGGCTCCTGCACCAAGGCGAAGAGATCCAAATTACCAAGCGTCGCCGTGTCATCGCCCGATTGGTGCCTGAAAGTACCGAGGCCGCCAGGGAAACCCCTGATTTCCTGGCACGGCTGCGTTCGATCTATGGAGACAAAGTCTTAGCCGTCAGCGGCGCTGAACTAATCTCGTCCGACCGGAGCCGTTATTGAAGGTCTACGCCGACCCCAGCTTTATCGTGTCGCTCTATAGCCCAGACGCGAACTCCGCTGCCGCTGCTCACACGATGCAATCTGCTTCCACTGACCGTTTCGTGACTACTTTTGGAGAACTGGAAATTATCAACGCGATGGGATTGCGAATTTTCCGGAAAGAAGTTTCGCCGGCGCAGGCCCGGTCTTCCTCGCTCGAGTTCGAGAAGGATTGTCGCGATGGCATTTTTCAAGTCCGGGGCCTAACGGATTCTGTTCTAGAGCGCGCCCGCCAACTATCCCGGCAAACCACTGCAAAACTGGGCACCCGCACTGCGGACCTCTTGCACGTGGCAGCCGCCCTCGAACTCGGCGTCGACTGCCTCTACAGCTTCGATCACCAGCAGCGAAAGCTTGCCCAAACGCTCCGTCTCAAGCTCAACTAGATTGCCCTGCCTCTCAATCGCTCAACATCGCCAGCGCGACTTTTTACACCCTCCCTACTTGACTTCCATTCAAATCCTTGTAATAACTATCCGGTCCTAGTAACTTAGTAGGGCGATCCTTCCGGACGGGTTTGGAGGTGTGTCTGTTTGGCGGAAATTCGACTGCAAGAGGGTGAATCCCTCGAGAACGCTCTGCGCCGTTTCAAGCGCAAAGTGCAGCAGGAAGACATTATTAAAGAAGTAAAGCGCCACTCCTTTTACTTGAAGCCCGGTGAAAAAAAACGCGTGAAGGCCGCGCTCGCTCGCAAGCGCGCTCGCAAGAAAGTTCGCAAGGAGCAAGATTGATAGAGCAGTTTCAAGGAGTAAGACTGGGGCAGTAAAGGGACGCCCCCTTCCCGGGGCGTCCCTGCTCCATCTGGCCCCCACCAGATAGAGTTGCAGCAGGGATCATTCAATACTCATCATTCATTCGGCATTTAAGCAGGAAAAGCTGTATCCACGCCCCGTTCCAGGTGCGTGGCGGGCCGAGTCCAGGGGCAGTTTGAGGGGGGATGTACACAACCTGTGTTTTGCTCTATGTCACCGCCTTCCCCGCGTGTGGCGTGCGCAACACGGGCATAAGGGAGCCATCCTCAATGGAATTTCAGGATAAGGTACTGACCTGCATCGACTGCGGTGTTGACTTTGTCTTCACCGCCGGGGAACAGCTGTTTTTCCGCGACAAACAATTCAAAAACCAGCCCAAACGCTGTAAGACCTGCAAGTCCAAGCGCGTAGCCGTCCTCACCGCCCCGCCCAGCATGGGCAACGCGCACCACTTTTCTCGCGTGGAAACTCGAGCCACCTGCTCCCAGTGCGGCAAGGAAACCACCGTCCCCTTCCGACCTACACAGGGCCGCCCTATCTTCTGTCGCGAGTGCTTCACGCAGAAGCGAAATGTCGCCACTGCCTGACCGCTTCATTTTTCCCTGCGAGGGCGCACAACCTGCCTCCGACTGGAATGGCGTCGAAGTGTGTCCGCAAAATTCCGTCACTTGCGCTACGATAATTCTGTGTCTACCTATCACGTCGTAAACTTCGGATGCCGCGCCACCCAAGCCGACGGCGCCGCCCTTGCCCACCAGTTCGAATCCCGCGGCCTCGCCCCCGCCGCCGCCGCCCACGCCGACCTGGTCATTTTGAACACCTGCACGGTTACGAATTCGGCCGACCAGGACGCCCGCGCTGCGGTACGGCGCGTCCAGCGCCAGAATCCTCAGGCGAAGATTATTGTTACAGGGTGCTATGCGCAGCGCGCTCCGGAGGAAATCGCCGCGCTGGCCGGCGTTACTGCCGTGATCGGCAACTCGCACAAACATCAACTCGCCGACCTGGTGCTCTCGGACAAATATCGCCCGGATACGGCATTCATTCCTCTTTCCATTCTTACTGAGAACCGGGAACCGAGAACTGAGAACTCGATTTTCGTTTCGGACATTTTCGCCCACACCGAACTGCTTGCAGCTCCCGTCTTCGAATCTGAAAACTCCACCGGCGCCCACGAGAGTGAGCGCACCCGGCCCAATCTAAAAATTCAGGATGGATGCGATAACCGGTGCTCCTTCTGCGTCATTCCCAGCGTCCGCGGCCAAAGCCGTTCGCTTCCGCCATACCAGGTTATTCGCGAGATCAACACACTGGTAGCCGCGGGCTATCGCGAAGTAGTGATCAGCGGCATCAACCTCGGCCGCTGGGGACGCGATTTGGGCGCCCAGCTTCCGGCTTTCGGCATCCGGAAATCGATTTTCGAAAATCTGCTGAGCAGAATCCTGGCTGAAACTAAGATCGAAAAACTCCGCATCTCCTCGGTCGAACCTATGGATTGGAGCGACGATCTCATCGAACTTGTCGCCTCTTCGCCGCGCATCGCGAAGCACGCGCACGTTCCACTGCAATCCGGCAGTGACGCGGTGTTGCGCCGCATGCATCGCAAGTATCGTCCGTGGCACTATCGCGAGAAGATCGAGAAAATTCGCGCCGCCATGCCCACCGCCGCTATCGGAGCCGACGTCATGGCCGGCTTCCCCGGCGAGACCGACGCCGAATTCGAGGCCACGCGCCGCCTCATCGAAGACCTGCCCTTCACCTATCTGCACGTCTTCACGTACTCCGCGCGTCCCGGCACGCCGGCCGCAGCCATGCCGAAACAGGTTCCCGTGCACGTCGCGCGCGAGCGCAACAAAATCCTGCGCGACCTTGCTGCTTCGAAAAAGCAAACCTTCCTGCAGTCGTTCGTCGGAATGCAATTGGACGCCATTACGCTCAGCGCCGTGCACGCACGCGCCGGTGCGGATTTCACCGAAGCTCTCACCGACAACTATCAGAAGCTGTATCTGAAAGGCCGCCACGAGGCCAATCGCTGGATCAGCGCTCACATTGGGCAAGTGGAAGACGGCGCGTTAATGGGGAACGCGTGCTGCCTGTGATTATTCCTCAGCGTGTCGAACGCTGGGTGTCGAACGCTGAGATTGACAGTCCTTCGTTTCGCCTCGCAGATTTAAATCTGTTCCGGTTCTTCCGGGTCGGGCTCACGCACGGGGGCGTCGGGATTTTCCATCGGGCTCGGCGGCTCTTTGATCGGCGGCGGCATCGGTTCGGCGGGGGTGCGCAGGCGGAACGGAGGGAGCGTCGTAGTTCTGAATTTCGTGTCGAGGCGCATGACATTCAGATGCGGCAGAGGATGGAAAGGAAGCCGCCGTGGTGGCGAGCGCCGTTGAGAACCATGGTCCCCGGCTGCCCCGGGATGACAGGCCGTTTTGCTTAGCACGACGACTTTATTTCTTGCTGGCCTTGCCGTCCATCACGGTTGACCATTTCGTTCCGTCTTGTGACATATCGAAGATGAAGGTGTAGGAGGTGGCCGAGGTCATTTTGATGATGAAGCGGCCTTTCATGGTCATGCCGCCCATTTTCTCGTCGTTGGTCCAGGTCCAGGTGTCGCCCTCGAGCGTGCCGCGGGAGTCGTCGAATTCGCCAAAGCTGTTGAACTCGCGGTAGGTGTAGGCTTTGTCGTCGGTGGAATATCCCATGACGGAGAGGCCGACGCCGTTGCCCATGGAACTTTTGTAATCAGAGTGGCAGACGAGATAGAAGCCGCCCTCCATCCATTGGCATTGTTCCGTCTCGGTCATGGATCCGCCGGGGCCCATCGCACCCGGCTTCATGGTGCCGTCGAGGGTCCACGAACCTACGAATACATCGAGCTTCTTGAGTTCGGGTGCGGGATTGGGAGGCTGCATCTGAGCGACGGCTGGTGCGGCTAACATCAGGGCCGAAAGTAAAACGATGGCGAGTTGCTTCATTTGCGCCCTCCTCGGAATATTTTTTCCGCGCGTTGCCTCAATAAGATCGACATTTTACCGTTCGGGTGCCAAACTTCAAGCGAAATTTTACGACGCAGCTTTTTGCCGTTCAGCTTTACCAGTCGCCCCAGTGCGCTGCGGTGGCCTGATGAAACTTGAGTTTCCATTGGTCCCCCTGCCTTACCCACACTGAACTGAAATGCTGATAGCGTGGCGGCGGGCCTTGATCCTCCTGGGGAGATTCGCGCACCACCGCATCATAAGTGATGATGGCCGAGGTGTCGTCGAGGGGAACGACCTTCGTGTCATAGGGGGTAAGTTCGAGCAGCGCGGAATCACCGAGTTCGTCGATGGCTTCCTGCTTTTCGTGCAGCGTGCCATCGACTCCGACCAAGGTGAAATTGTCGGCCAGGATTCGATTGAAAACGGTTTTGTCGTCTTTCTTCTTGGCCTCGATCAGAGTTTTTTCGCTCGCGGTTAGAGCCTGAGTGAGAGCGTCGGTGGGTGCGGAGGTTTGAGCCGTGTCGGCGATGGCAGTTGCGAGCAGGAAGAAGGACAGTGCGAAATTCAGGCGGCGCAGGTTCATAGAGCGGAGATTCATATTGACGTCCTTCAACATAGAGAATGAATGCGACGGCGCTAGCCGGTGAGTCCCGGGAGGCCGTCAATACTATATTTGTTTTTCCGCTGGCGGTACGCTTGCAAGCCTTCGGGACCCTGTTTGCGGGCCCAGGCATGGAGTTGCGGGCGTTCGCCTTCGTACTTGAAGAGCGGAACGCCGTAGCCGCAGGAGTCGGTGACCCGGTTGACTTTGACGACGATGATAGAGCGGACGCTGTCGTTAGGCGGGAAGTTTGTCGCCAGCGCGGGGAATTCCGGCTCGTAAGGTTCGACGACATGGCCGCGGCCGTAGAGGCGGAAGATGTTTGGCGGGCCCTGGAAGGCGCAGAACATGAGAACGATTCTGCCGTTATCTTGCTCGCGCAGGTGGGCGATGGTTTCGACGCCACTGCCGTTGAAATCAAGGTAAGCGACGGTGGCGGGGTCGAGGATGCGAAATGTGTCGAGGCCTTTCGGGGAAAGATTGACGTGGCCGGCGGCATCGAGCGGGGCCGAGGCGACGAAGAATATTTTCTGGCCTTCGATGAAACGCCGGGCAACATCGTCGATGGTGGAGCCAGTTGTGCCCATGCCTACTCCTGGATTTTCTGAGCTAACTGTGCGCGTGGAACTGAGATCTGCTCGCCGGTCGCGAGATTTTTTAGCGCGAAGGCGCCGGCTTCCACTTCGTTCCCGCCGACAATCAGAATATATTTTGCGCCAGCCTTGGCCGCGGTTTCGAAGGATTTTTTGAGGCGGAAGGTTTCGTCTCCCAGATCGACGACGACATCGTGGCGGCGCAGTTCGCGCGCCAGAAGGGCGGCTTCCGGGTTCATGCCGGCGCCGAGGGGAGCGATATAGACATCTGGCTTTTTCGAAACGCTTTCGGCGGAAGCTGAATCCTGCAGCGACATCACCAGCCGGTCTTCGCCGATGGCGAAGCCGATGCCGGGAGCGGCGGGCCCGCCGAGGGCTTCGGAAAGCCCGTCATAGCGGCCGCCACCGAGGATAGCATTCTGCGCGCCGAGGGCGCCATGGGTAAACTCGAAGGCGGTGCGGGTGTAGTAGTCGAGGCCGCGCACCAGGCGGTCGTTCAGGGTGAAGGGAACGCCGACCTTGGTCAGGATTTCTTTTACGGCTGCGAAATGGGTGCGGCAGGCTTCATCTAAGAATTGGCTGATGCGGGGCAGAGTATCGATGATGGGCTGATCGGCGGGGACTTTGCAGTCGAAGACACGTAAAGGATTGGTGACGGCACGCCGCTGGCAATCGGCACACATGGTTCCGACTACCGGCTCTAAAGCTTTTTTCAGAGCCGTGTTGAAGGCGGCGCGATCGTTGGGGCAGCCGACGGAATTCAGTTCGAGATTCCAGCCGATGATTCCGAGGCGATCGAGCAGCGTGGCCAGCATTTCGAGCACTTCGGCATCGCGCGCCGGAGATTCGCTGCCGGCCGATGCGGGGCCGATTACTTCCGCCCCGATTTGATAGAACTGGCGGTAGCGGCCTTTTTGCGGACGCTCACGGCGGAACTGTGGACCGATGTAGTAGAGCTTGTTGAGGCCGCGATCCCAGAGCTTGTGCTCGATGTAGGCGCGAACCACACCGGCGGTGTTCTCAGGGCGAAGAGTGAGGGAGTTCCCTTTGTCGCTCTCGGCGCGGCCGCGATCTTCCCAGGTGAACATTTCCTTGGAAACGATGTCGGTTTCTTCGCCCACGCCGCGGGCGAAGAGCTCGGTCGATTCGAAAATCGGGGTGCGAATTTCCTGGAAGTTGTAAGTGCGGAACACATCGCGCACGGCGGACTCCACGAAGTTCCACAGCGCGGTTTCGGGTGGGAGCAGGTCGCGGGTTCCTCGGACGGCTTTGATCATTTCAGTCGTTGCTCGTTGGCTACGAGCAATTAGCAGTTAGCAATTAGCATCTGGCCCCTAAAGTCTGGCCGGAATATGTGCTGGCTAATGCTAATTGCTAATTGCTTTCGCTTGCTACTCGGTACTCCGTACTCACCGCTCCCGCAGATAGTCTTGCGTATATCCCAGATAATTTGTGCAGTAGCGCATGATCATATCGTCTTCGCCTTTTTCGAGTTTGCGGCGGAACTTGCCGGGAGAGCCCATCCAGAGAGAACCGGCCTCGACTACGGTGCGCTCGGGGATCAGGGTGCCGGCGGCGATGATGGATCCGGCGCCGATTTTCGCGCCGTTTAGAATGATCGCGCCCATGCCGATCAGGCAGCGGTCCTCGACGAGGCAACCGTGCAGTGTGACCGAATGGCCTACCGTGACATACTCGCCAACCGTGACGCCGTAAGTGTTTTTCATTCCGTGCAGCACGCTGCAGTCCTGAATGTTGGAATGCGCGCCGATGCGGATGGCGTAGACATCGCCGCGGACAACCGCGTTCATCCACACCGATGCATGCTCGCCGAGGACGACGTCGCCGATAATTTGCGCGGACTCGTCCACGTAGCAGGTCGCCGGAATTGTGGGTTGCATGCCTTTAAAGGAGCGGATCATTCAAATCTCCGAATAGCCATGAGACAAGAATAAATAGTACCAGCAGGCGGGGCTTCGGGCTTTGGCTGACGGGCTTCGGCCAGGACATTCAGCCTTCCGTGCGAAGCTGTCTTTGCCTTCCGGCGCGGCATCTGCGAAACTTGCTCATCCTCGACAATAACTGAGAACTGGGAACCGAGAACTGACAACCGGGAACTGAGAACTGCTTCATGGGGCGTATTCACGTACTTTCCGAGCAGGTGGCCAACCAGATCGCGGCGGGCGAGGTAGTGGAGAGGCCCGCCTCGGTGGTGAAGGAGTTGCTGGAGAACGCGCTGGATGCGGGCGCGACGCGGATCAAGATCAGCGTGGAAGCGGGCGGGAAGAAGCTGATTCAGATTACGGACAACGGATGCGGCATGGTGCGCGACGATGCCATGCTGGCGTTCGAGCGGCATGCAACCTCGAAGATCAAAGACGCGGAAGACTTGTTGAGCGTGGCCACGCTGGGATTTCGCGGGGAGGCGCTGCCTTCAATTGCGTCGGTCTCGCGGCTGCGGCTGGAAACCTGCGCGGCGGAGATGTCTGGCGGGGCCGCGTCGGGAACTGTGATTGAGATCAACGGCGGGAAGATGGCGCGGGTGGAAGAGGCGGGATTGCCGGAGGGGACCTCGATTACAGTGCGCGATCTTTTCTTTAATACTCCTGCGCGAAAGAAGTTTTTGAAGGCGGAGTCAACCGAGCTGTCGCATATCGCGTCGCTGGTGACGCACTATGCGCTGGCGCATCCGGAAAAGCATTTTGAATTGCACTCGGCGACGAATGCGATGCTGGTGGCGCCTCCGGTGGCGGGGTATAGCGAGCGCGTTTATCAGGTGTTTGGCAAGGAAACGCTGGAGCAGTTGATTGCGGTGGCCGCGGTGCAGAACCTGGAACATGTGGGACTGCCGCAGCCTCCGCCATGGCGGCGCGAACCAGCAGACGAGGATGATGGCGGGCGGGGCGCTCGCCCCACGCCGGGCGAGATGCGGCTGCACGGCTTTGTTTCAAAGCCCGAGATTCAGAAGCTGAATCGCAACTCGATTTATGTTTTCGTGAATGGGCGGCTGATTCGCGACCGGCTGGTGCAGCATGGATTGACGGAGGCTTATCGAAATATTATTCCGCCGACGGTATATCCGGTGGTGCTGCTTTTTCTGGAATTGCCCGCGGGCGAGGTGGATGTGAATGTGCATCCCTCGAAGACGGAAGTGCGGTTCCGGCAATCGACGGTGCTGCATGATTTTGTGCGGGATACGGTGCGGGCGGCGCTGATGAAAGCGCGTCCGGCACCGCAGTTTATGACGGAGATTCATGCTCACGCCACGGCGAGTTCGGGACTGACGCCCGGTGCGCGGGAGTGGGAGCCGCCTTCCGACATCGTTGGGGAGACGGGGACACGAGCGTTTTATGAACCGGCGGGCGGGGCCGGGTTTGCGCTGCAGGCGCCGGTGGCTCCCGGGGTTTCGGCGCGGTTTCAGTTCGAAGGTGGGATCGCGGTCGAGGCGAACGCCGCAATTCCTGTGGCGCGGGGACTGGAGACTCAGTTCGCAGAAGCCATCCCGGACAATGGATGTGCTCCGGAGATCGACGTAAGAGAAGAGGAACCAACGCTGGCTGCGCTTTCGACGCTGCGTCCGCTGGGGCAGATTCGCAATTCGTTTATCTTGGCGGTGAATGAAGATGGGTTGTGGATTGTCGATCAGCACGTGGCGCATGAGCGGGTACTGTTTGAGCGTGTGCTCAAGCAGCGTGCGGCGCAGAAAGTGGAGAGCCAGCGGCTGCTGATGCCGATTGTGCTGGAGCTGTCTCCGGCACAGCAGGCGGTGTTTGCGGAGATTGCCGACGAACTGCAACACAACGGGTTTGAGGCCGAGCCGTTTGGCGCGCGCAGCGTTGCTGTGAAAGTCGCTCCGGCGGGAGTGGATGCCGCGGCGGTGGAGCGCATGTTGCATGAATTGCTGGATCAGATTTCGCGGGAAGAGCAGTCCTTGAATCTGGAAAAGATTCGCGGGCGCATTGCGGCTTCGATTGCTTGCCATGCGGCGATCAAGGTCAACATGCCGCTGGAGCAAAATAAAATGGAGTGGCTGCTGGCGGAACTCGCGAAAACCGATCACCCCATGTCGTGTCCGCATGGCAGGCCGGTGGTACTGCGGTATTCTGTAAAGGATATTCAGAAGGCGTTTAAGAGAATCTGAAGGGAAGCACTCAGCAGTCAGCACTCAGCATTTAGCCCCTTGGGGCCATTGCCGACACAACCCGTTGCTAGCTGAGTGCTGAACGCTGAGTGCTGACTGCTGTTTATGACCGAGCAGGACCTACAGCAACTGCGGCGCGAGAAGTGGCGGCTGGATGGCAAGCCCATCCGGACGATTGAACAGGCGCGCGCGTTTGTCGAGGGCGTGGGATTCTGCCTGATGTATCCGGTGCGGCCTTCAATGCCGGTGCCGACGTTCATCGGCGCATTCGTCGGCTCGGACAATCGGCTGCCGACCTGGCAGCACGCTTATTCCGATCCGCGGGCAGCCGAGGCTACTGAGCTGATGGTGCGTCTGCTGCGCGAGCGCTCGGCGTATGAAGCAAATATCTTCGAGGAGAACAACCCGTTTCTCGTAGCGGCCTCGGCGTTTCCATATTTCTATGCACTGGTGGGCGAGCGCAATCCGAAGCTGGCGCCCAAGCAAGGGCCGCGATCTCCTTATTCGCCACTGGCGTGCGATGCGTTTGAACTGATCAGCCGCGACGGGCCCATCTCAAAGCAAAAGCTGCAGGAGGCGCTGGGTGGGAGCGTTTCTTTGCCGGCGCTGGATAAGGCGCTCGGCGAGTTGTTGGGGAAGTTGCGGATCACGCGCGTGGATTACAAAGCTCCCGAAGGTTCGTATTGGGATGTGCTTTACCGCTGGGCTCCGGAAGCGGTGCGCGAGGGCGTGAATTTGTCGGTGCAGCAGGCGCTTTCGGCGTTGCTCTCGAAATATCTGGATTGCGTGGTCGCGGCGGAGCAGACGGAGTTGGAATCTTTTTTCGGAAAGTTTGTGGCGCGGTCGCGGGTGAAGGAAGCGGTGAATGCGCTGTTGGCGGCGCGCGAGTTGAGTTTTGTCCACGTGAGTGGAAGGTCGATGCTGCAGATTACGCCGGAGAAGGAAGCGGCGGTTGCGTTTGTCGCTACCGCTCCACGGCCGAGAGAAAACGAAAATCCTCGTGCGCGCAAGACTTTTCGTCCAGGGCAGAGGGCAGGTTCTACGGGGTCGCGACGGCGTTCATACACGTCGCAACATTCCGGCAAGCCTAAGAAATAATATTCGCCTGAAGATTCCGGAGTTGGGCCCGAAACCGGCCGAACGCGTCCCTCGCTCCGTGTACAATCTACTCGCGAAATGACCGACATCCCTAACCCTGAACCCACTCCACGCAAACTGATTATTGCCATCGACGGTCCCGCGGGCGCGGGCAAGAGCACGATCGCGTCGCGGCTGGCGCGCAAGCTGGGCTATGTGAACCTGGAGAGCGGCGCGATGTACCGCGCGCTGGCGCTGAAGGCCATCGAGAAGGATGCATCATTTGACGACGAAGCAGCGCTGGTAAAGCTGGCTGAGGATTCTCGCATTCGGCTGGAGCCTACGCGGGACGGTAACCGGACGCTGCTGAACGGGCACGATGTTTCGGCGCGAATTCGGGAGCGCGATGTGACGGAGGCGGCATCGCGGGTGTCGGTCCATCCGCGGGTTCGGGAGTGGATGGTCGAACATCAGCGCGCCATGGGCGCGGGCGGCGGCGTGGTGATGGAGGGGCGCGATATTGGAACGAAAGTTTTCCCCGATGCAGATTTGAAGATTTTTCTCGACGCCGATCCCGTGGTGCGGGAGCAGCGGCGCATGGAGCAGCAGAAGATTATTGGGGAAGTAGCGGCGAACGTCGCTGCGGATTTGCGGGAGCGCGACCGGCGGGATCGGACTCGGGCAGCATCTCCCTTGATGGCGGCGGAGGATGCGGTGGTGATCGATTCGACGAAGCTGGGCGAGGATGAAGTGCTGGCGCGGGTGGAAGAACTGGCCAGGAAGAAATTGCGCCGCTGAGACCGCTTACGGTAATTTCGACCGAGGTAGTCGGTTTTTCTAGGCTCGCGCTGCCGATGCGCGTTTGACGGAAACGCGGGGGAACGGACGAACCCTGGGCGGACGGGCTTTTTGAGCAAGCCAGAGGTCGCGCTGGACCTGCATTCTGAGCCAGAAGTCGGCGGAAGTCCCCAGGGCAGCCGACAGCCGCAACGACATGGGCGCGGTGATACCGGCGTGCCCGTTGAGAATTCGTGAAAGATGAGCCCTCGTTATGCCCAAGCGAGCAGCAGCTTCACCAACGGTCATTTCGCCGAGGTAGTCGCGCAAAACCTCTCCGGGATGTGCTGGGTGGTAGATCATGTTTCCCCGTTCAATGGTAGTCCTGGTAGTCCACGAAAATCGCATCTTCCCCATGAAAAGCAAACGTCAATCGCCAGTTGCCACTCACGGTCACGGCCCAATGGCCTTCCAGGGTTCCCTTTAGGCTGTGCAAATTGCTTCCCGGGGCGTTCATATCTTCAGGCCTGCTGGCCACATCGAGTGCTGTGAGAAGCCGTCTGAGTTTCTCCGCATGTTTTGCCTGAATCCCTGATTTGGAGCCAGCCTTGGCGAACTTCTTGAGTCCTTTGTGCCGATAACTCAGGATCACCCGTACAGTGTATGCTTACAGTATACAGAGTGCAACTTCTGCACAGCACAGAGCACTCGTACTCGCCAAATTTTAGTGTCCTGCGAACTTTTTCAGTTATCCGTCGGTTCCACTTTCGCTTTGGGCGCGGGGAGCGACTTCGCAGGCTTTGCCGGCGTGGCCGGAGGAGCGGGCGCTGCGGGAGTTGCCGTGGCAGAGGCTTTACGAATTTCGATGCCGTCGTGCTGATTGTTGATGACGATGTGGGAAGAGCCATTGCCTACGCTGCCGCTGGCCGTGGCCTCGTGGTCTCCGTTGTCAATTTTCAACTCCGGGAAGTCAGACTGAATTTCGCCATCGCGGGTGCGCGCGTCCACGCGGAAGCCGGCTTTGTCGGGCAGGCTTAATTGCACGTCGCCGTTGCGGCTGTCGATCTGCACGTTCCCCAGAGAGCGCATGGATACTTCGATGCCACCATTATCGTCTTCCACCCGGGCATCCCCGGATACGTCAGCCAGGCGGATCTGTTTGGAGCGCGTGGTCAAGTGCAGCGGGCCGGTGATTTTGTCGGCGTGCAGGTCATCGGAATCGAGATCGAGTTCGCCCGCGATGCTGGAGAATTCCATATCGGTGCGCGAAGACTTGAATCCGACATTCTTGCTGATGCGAGCGAGTTTGACGCTCTCCTGAAATTCGCCGTCGAGTTGCACCGAGCCCTTCACGTCCGTTACAGAGACTTCGTTCAAGCGCCCGTCGATGTGAACATCGCCCGTGATCTGCTCGACTTTGGCGGAGCTTTTTTCCAGATTCAGCTTCACATTGCCGTTGACATCTTCCACAGAAACGTCGCCGTGCTGGCTGGCGATCTCGATTTCTCCGTCGCGGCCGGTGACGGACACATCGCCCTTGCGCCCTATGATGTGGAGCTCCATTTTCCGAGGGATCGAAATATCCAGGTCGCTTTGGACAGCGTGGTCGCCGGCGGCGTGAGTCTTGGCGTCGAGAACGATCACATTGCCGGCGAGAGTAATCTGGGGCTTGGTCTCCCGATCGTACTTATCGGCGTCGCTCTGACTTTCCGCGCCCACGCGTTTGCGAACTATGACAGTGATTTTATTGTCATTCGCGGTGCTGACGCGCACCGCGCCGTGATCGTTATTGACGCGCAAGCCGGTGGCGGAGGACGGGACATCCTGTTCGAGGTGATCGTCGAAGTTATAGGTCTGGCCGAAGATGTTATCCAAATCGCTGTCGTCGATGTTCATGTTGTCGCGGATTTCGCCCCAGTTGAAGCGCGATGCCTGGGTGGCGATGAGTCCACAGACGACGATGACTATGACAAGAAAGACTCCTCCGGCGCCGATGCCGCGTGGCGGAAGGCCATCGCGTTGCGCTTGCTGATGCTCGATCAGCTTGATGACTCCCCACAGGATCAGCAGCAGCGGCCAGTAGTGCGCGAACCACGTTCCCAGCCGGGCCCACGCGAGCAAATGCAGGTTGCCCAGCAGGAAGACGATTCCGAGAACGATCAGAACGAACGGTCCGGCAAACGAACGCCGGTGGCGTCGCGGCGGTAGAGGCGGCGGAACCGGTGGTGGAACGGGATAGGACACTGGACTAGACATTGCGCACCTCCCCGGAAGAAGCGTCTGGCCCGGGATTGGACGGCGGCGGTGCGGGTGGAGGCGGCGCGGCCACCGTCGACGCTACCGGCAGTGGGCCGACATGTCCGGCCGAGGAAGCGTTACTCTGCAGCAGCTTCACCACGCCAACCACCAGCAGGATCGCGGGCCAGGTGCGGTCGAAGCTGACCACGTTCAGGTTCTGGATCAGGAAAAGCACGCCAATGGTGAAGACGATGGACGGCGCCATGATTTTGCGCATACGGCAACGGTCACAGCGACAGTGCATCCCGACAACTTTGCGCACGCGGCAACTGGCGCAAGTGCAGCCCTCGGGGTGAACTCCGATCATGCCATACTGCTTGGCGAACAGCCACGCTCCCAGGAAGATCAGGATGAGTGGCCAGAAACGGTCCAGGCCGAAGTCCCAGATGTTCATGGTGTGCAGCAAGAAGAGCACGCCGAGTCCAATTAAAACAATCGCAACGGCGGGGATATTTTTGGATTCGGTCTTCTCTCCCATGCTGAACGCTTGTCCCAGGCCGAATGGGTCCGGCGCGGGCTGGCCTTCCTGCAGAGCGCGAGCGGTGCGCACCGCATCGATGATCTGGTAGACGTAGAAGAATGCGATAGCGATGCCGAATAGCGCATCCCAATTCCCGGCGTGGTCGCACGCGAAGATGAGCAATCCGAAGATCAGCAGGTGTGCGAGTCCCTTGGCGTATTGCGAGCAGTAGACAGCGCCAACGCCGAAGGGAAAGAATCCCGCCAGAATGCCGGCGACCGTAGGATTCGGACCCTGCGAAGGCCGGAGAGGCGGCACCTTCATACCGAGACCCTGATCCATAACCTGCTGATACACGGTCTGCGGAGGGGGAGCAGCGCCCTCCAAACGAGCTGCGAGACAAGGCTCGCAGTAAACAACTCCGCGGACGTCGCGGGTGCAGTTGGCGCAGAGCGGCTTGCCGCAAGTGCGGCAAAACGCGACCGCCGCCGTATCGTTGTGCGTGGCGCAGTTCATACGAACCTCCCGTATGCGGTCACCGACACTACAGGCAGATCCGGATTTGACGGATACCGATTTAACGGATCGAAGACAGATGGACCCAGCGGAGCGCTAGCCAGGACGAGATGGTTCTCGGTCTGTCTGTAATTGCGCTCCTGCTTCTGCTCGGGCTGTTGAGTTGTGTCGTTTTTGTGGTCTTTCTTTTCCTTATCCGTTTCCGGTGCGGGCTCGGTGGGGGTCACGTTGCGCTTGAATTCGCGCACCCGCGATTCCACCTCGTACACAAACCGGATATTTTCGTAGTAGCGGACGACGCGGGCTTGCGTGTTGTAATACGTGTGCCGTATCGCGGCGGGCCGCAAACTCACCTGGCGCAGATCGGCGGGTTTTACGCCGAGCACGCTCAACGCCACCGACAACGAGAAGAACGCCATGCCGAACGACATGGCGAACCGCGGCTGCCGGACCGTTCCCCAAATGGGTTGCATTGCCCCCGAGGCCCACGCCTGCGCCTTCTCGATCCAGGAAACACGAACCGGCGCAGCTACGTTCACCCGCAGGCGTTGGGTGTCAACGCCCGTTGTGGATGCCAGAATATTCGTTACCAGACTGACTGGAGGCTCCACCTCCGTGAGATCCTTCAGCCAGTTGCGGCCCGCCTCAACTTCGGCGAACAGCGGCCCGCAGGCGGAACAAGTCCGCGCGTGAGCCTGGAAGCGGTCGAGTCGAACGCCCGTCAGAACGCCATCCAGCGCGTCCGTGAGCAGGCCGTCAAACTCCTGACACTGCATTCCGTTACTGGTTAGGTCTGGCATCACATCACCTGCCTATAGGTACGTTGCAAAAGGCGCGCAAGTTCCGCCCGCCCACGATTTATTCGACTTTTCACAGTTCCCTCCGGCACCTTCAAAGCGGTAGCGATTTCGCGATAGTCCATATCCTGTAAGTCCCTTAGAATCACTGCCTCACGCAGCTCCGGCGAAAGCTTCCCCAGGGCCGCATGTACGGTTTCTCCCACCTCCCGGCTGCGTACGTGCTGGTCGGGAGGCGCGGATTGGTCCTGAATTTGCTCACTGAGCGGCTGGGCATCTTCATGCGACGAAGACGCCGCGTCCAGCGAGTCGGTAATGCGGTCCTGCTTGGTCTTGCGGAAATGGTCGACCAGCAGATTGCGGGTGATGGTCGTCACCCAGGTCACGAACGCACCCTTCGAGCTGTCATAGCTCGCCAGCGTGCGGTACATCTTGATGAAGACTTCCTGCGCCAGGTCTTCGGCGTCGTCGGCCGAGCCGGCAAACCGGTAGCAGATGTTATAGATACGCCGGTTATAAGTCTGAACGATTTCCTCCCAGGCAGCCGCATCGCCAGCTACACACCGGCGCACCAGCATCGCAACTACCTGGACGTCTTCCAAACCAAGCTCCCCCGGAAAGCTAACCTGCTGGACTAAAAAAACTTGTCATTCTAAGACTTTGTCATTCCGACCGAAGCTTCGCCTTCCGCTAGGAAGGGGAAGCGCAGTGGAGGAACCTGCTGTTCCGCTGTTTCCCACCACGCCCGCAGCTCTCCCCCACAAGACAGTACGCGGATGTACACCCCTAAGTTCGCCGCCACCACCCCGCCGCCGCAAGTTATTCGAAACAGGGCATTGTAGCAGTGAGAGAAAGCGAACGATTTTCCGCGCCACTTCTTTTCCGTTTAGATTGTCGTCCAGAGCGAAGCGGGAAATTCGCGTAGCGAATTTCTCCGCGCAGTCGAAGGACCCCTATAGCCACATCGACTGCCGTCGGCCTCAGGGACTTCTAGCCCTCATCCCCGCCCCGTGCCACATCAACCCTACGAAAGCGCCTAGCATTTCCCCCCGCCAAAGTGTAAAAAGGACTCCGACTGGGGGAGGCCACGGCTATGCTGTGGCCTTACGGGCATCGGAGGGCAGCGCGTTGATCGGACGCATTCTTGGCGCAATCGCAGCCGAAGGCTGGATGAACGTTGTCTATAGGCCTCTCGGTCTTGTAGCCTTCTCGCTGTGGCTGGCCTATCTCTCTTGGAACGGCGCGAAGAGAGCAAAGTGGACAGCAGGACTTTTCGGCGCAATGGCCCTCCTGTCGCTAGCGGGAGGATTGGTGCTCGGCTACCGCGAGATTATTTCCAATAGCTCGCCGCCGGCCTCGCAGCACATTGGCATCATTCAGCAGCAGTCGGGGTCTCAGAGCGGGAACGTTGCCGGTGTCCAAGGCAGCGTCACGATAAACAGTGGCTCGACCGCTGCCCAATCCGACGCTCAAGCGCTGGGAGAATTTCGGGCGCACCACGCGGAGATCGTCAGCGACCTCCGCAACGATCCGAAGCTCGTGAATGACGAAAACTATTTGTCCCGTCACTCCGAACTGAGATCCTTTCTTACTGATCATCCGGCCCTTGCGGACTCCGTGCGCAAGTCGCCAAGAGAGTTCTTGGAGTGACGTTGTTACCGCGCCATCAAGGCCGAAGAGCACACTTCCTCTTACTCTTATTGACGACCGCGTTATCGTCTCCGGCTCAGGAGAGGGCTCCGACAACGCCTCAGCAAGTATCCGGATCGATCTCCCAAGCAAGCAAAGGGTCGTGTAGCCCGAACATTGCAGCGGTGCAGGGCAATATCACGATCAACTGTCCCGGCGTCCCTCCGAAGGTCATGGAATACTTCAATCAGCAGCTGGCAAAAAAAGATACGAAAATTCTGGATGCCCTGAAAGAGGCGGGCGCATGGCGCGACAAGTATGTTGAGCTGACGAGGCGTCTGGCTGAGGCAGGGACAAACACGGGCCTTTCGCTGAAAGCAGGCGAACTGCTGCAGCAAGGCAAGCTCGACGAGGCGGGAAAATTGCTTGACCAAGCCATTAACAGCGAGGAATCCGACCTGGATCGGCTCGCCGCCGACCAATATTCCCGTGGCGTCCTCTACGCCCTACAGTTTCAGCCCTCTCAATCGCTAGAGCATCTCGAAAAGGCATACCGCTACCGCCCAGACGACCCCGGCTACGGCAACGCTTATGCGGACATGCTGAAGCATGAGAATAAGCTCCAGGAATCTGCGCTGGTCTACGAGCAGGTACTGACAAAACTACGCCACCTTGAGGACGATAAACCGGGCCAATTCGACAGCCGCATCGCCGGGGCGCTGTGCAACCTGGGGAACGCCTACACATCCCTGAGACAATACGCCAAAGCAGAAAAGGCGCTTAAGGAATCACTACAGATGTACAGCAGACTCGCCCCTGCGGACCCGAAAGCCTTTGCCGAGGGAAGGGCAATCACCCTATGGGGGCTCGGTGACCTGTACGCAGACACAGGCAGATATGCGGAGGCGGAAGAAGCCCTAGGCGAGGCGGCCCCCATCTACAAGGGCCTAGCCGCGGTGAATCCTGCCTGTCGAAATTCCTACGGGGCGGTGCTGAACAACTTGGCTCGCGCCTATATGAGCGGCGGCAATTTCTCGGCAGCCAAACCACTGCTCGAGGAAAGCTTGGCCACCATGAGCCAGCCTGGGCAAAAGATGGACGCAGGGATGGTTAGGGCCTTGGGCAATCTCGGGCTTGTGTACGCCTATATGGGGCAACTCTCCAAAGGTCAGGAAAAGCTCGAAGAAGCGCTAGGAATCTGGCGGGGGCTCGCCAGCGCTGACCGCCAGCTAATCGGCCCGATCTTTACAGAACCCTCATCAACATCGGCGAGCTTTATAGACAAATCGGGCACTACGCCGACGCCGCCTTCGAGGAGGCCCTCGCGGGCTGCAGACCCCTCGAGAGGAGCGACCCAGGCGTTTATCGGCCGATCCTCGCCGCCATTCTAGAGCACATCGGGCAGGTCAAGACGCTCGAAGTGAAGCTCGCCGAGGCCGAGATCGCACTGAGGGAGTCTCTTGCATTGAGGCTGCAACTTAAAGATGAGCCGCCGGCACATTTCGAAATGTCCCTGGGATCCACGTATGCCGAGCTAGGCGATATCTACCTTCAGGAGTCCCGACTTGACGAGGCTCAGTCCTCATTCCAAAGTTCGATATCGATCCTTCGCGAAATGCGTGAGCCTGAGGCAGTGCTGGCTCGAGAGCCATACGCATTCGCTTTAACCAAACTTGCCGGGCTCTACGTCGTGTCGGGGCACTGGCCCGAGGCACGACCGTTATTGATCGAGGCCGACGGGATATACGGAAAACTTGCAGGCCCTCCGGGCGGACAATCGGAATATGGCTTCGCAATCACGATCAATTCCGCGCAGCTCGCACACGCAGACCTTGCGCTCGGGCGCGAGTCCGACGCCAGGGAGGACGCCCACAAAGCGATCACCACAGCCCGCCAAATCAAGACAACAAACCCGGGTTACAACCCGGATCTGTTCGTCACAATTCTGCTCGATCAACTGTACGTCCTCGTCGCGGCTCACGAAGAGTCGTCCAAAATATGTAAGCTTGCCAACGAAGGCGCCTCCCGCGCATCGAGCGCGTATGCGTTGGACGCGGCCAAGAAGGCAGCGAGCAGCACCTGCCGATAGATGACCGGGTAATGGTCTTCGGCAGATTATGACATCTGACCTTACCATCCACAGCCCCATCACCGATCATGCCAGCGCGGCGCTAGCCTGCCGACATATCGGCACCGCTCCCTAAGCCTCCAACCACGAACGGCTTATCCGGCAATAGCTATAAGCTATTTTAGAAGTTCCAGTTGGAACATTAAGCTCTAATGTTCCGACCGGAACATTAGGCCCGATTCGCAGGCCCGCTCTCTACTCGCTGGTGAAGTAGTCCACCGTCACCGGATTCTCGAACAGCGAGTAATCCCGCGTGACTACGGTGATGCCGCTATCGGTGACGAAGTAGCGCGAGCGGTCGGCTTCGGTGTCGTAGCCGATGGTGGTGCCTTCGGGCAGGTGGACGTTGCGGTCGATGATGCAGCGCCGCACCCGGCAGTGGCGGCCCACGGCGACGTGCGAAAACAGGATGGAGGAGTCGACTTCGGAATAAGAATTCACCCGCACGTCGGGTGAGAGGATGGAGTTCTTGACCGTGCCGCCGGAGACGATGCAGCCATTCGACACGATGGAATCGAGCGCGGTGCCCATCCGATCTTTTTCCGCGAAGACAAATTTTGCCGGCGGATACTGGCGCTGGTGGGTGCGGATGGGCCAGTCCTGGTCGTAGAGGTTGAAGATGGGCGAAACCGAAACGATATCCATGTTGGCTTCGTAGTAGGCCTCAAGCGTGCCCACATCGCGCCAGTAAAGCGCTTCTTTTTTATTTTCGTCGATGAAATCGTAGGCGAAGACGCGGTAGTCGTCGACCATCTTGGGCAGAATGTCTTTGCCGAAATCGTGGCTCGAATTGGCGTCTTCGGCATCTTTCAGCAGGACGGGGATGAGGACGTCGGCGTTGAAGAGATAGACCCCCATGGAGCCGGCGACTTTCACCGGGTTCCACGGAGAGCGCAGCTTGGTTTCGGTGGGCTTTTCTTCGAAGCCATTGATGCGGCCGTCTTTGTCGACGTCGACTACGCCGAAGCGGGGAGTCTCTTCCAGATCGATTTGGATGGTGGCGAGGGTGATGTCGGCAGAGGAATCCTTGTGCTGCTTCATCATCTTGCCGTAATCCATTTTGTAAATGTGATCGCCGGAAAGAATCAGAACATACTTGGGTTGCTCGGAGCCGATGGAATAAATATTCTGGTACACGGCATCGGCCGTGCCCTGGTACCACTGGTCGCTGACGCGCTTCATGGGCGGAAGCACTTCGACGAACTCTCCGACCTCGCGGCCCAGGATGTTCCAGCCTTCGCGGATATGGCGGTTCAGCGAAAGCGCCTTGTATTGCGTGAGAATGTAGACCCGGCGCAAATCGGAGTTGAGGCAGTTGGAGAGAGTGATGTCGATGATGCGATACATTCCGCCGAACGTGACGGCGGGCTTGGCGCGGTCGCGAGTAAGAGGGTAGAGGCGCTCTCCGGCGCCGCCTGCGAGAAGGACTCCGAGTGTGTCTTTCATCGGGCTGTCTCTGACTTTCGAACAGACTGCGTTCGGTTCTCCGCTGCCACAGAAAACAGTAGATGGTAGCACAGGGCCGCGGGGTTGGCAGCGATTCGGACGCCCGCAGCAACCAACGGTTAATCACCTAGGGCAGGGTGTACGCCACAATGGAGTCGCTCTGCGGTTCTTCGGTAACACCGCGGTGCCCTCCGGCGGCGATCACCAGAAATTGCTTGCCGCCTTTCCGAGTCTGGTATGTCATTGGAGTGGCTCCGCCGCTAGTTGGAAGTTGAGCCTTCCAAATTTCTTTGCCGGTCTCCACGTCGAACGCCCGCAGCGAAGGATCAATCATCGTTCCGGCGATAAAGACCAATCCGCCGGCTGTGACGATGGGACCGCCGAGGCTGGGCGCTCCCAAAGGGAGTGCCGGATTGCCCGGCGCGAGAGAGCCGAGCGGAACCTGCCAGCGAATCGTGCCCTTTGCCATATCGACGGCCGTCAATGTTCCCCAAGGCGGTGGGGCGCAGGGAAGGTGGTGCGCCTTGGCAAACAGGAAGGTGCGAAACAGGCCGTAGGGTCCACCGGCCTGCTCGGTGTACTCCGCTTCGTGCGTGTCTTTATCCACTTCATCCCAGTATTTATCACGAGGAATCACGCCCATCTTGGCCGGCAAATTATTTGTGTTGACCACCAGCAAGCTGCGTTGCGGGTCGTATGCATAGCCGCTCCAGTTCATTCCGCCAACATTGCCGGGGACTGACAGCGTTCCCTGCAAACTGGGTGGAGTGAATAGTCCGTCGTTGCGCAGGCTCTTGAGATGATCGCGGCAAACTTCGCGGTCTTCCGGAGTAATGCCCCAGGCGTCCTGGGCGGAAAGTTTCTGCGGCACGAGCGCCGGAGGCGCCAAAGGAAAAGGCTGGGTTGGCGAGGTCACTTCTCCGGGAACATCGGTTTGCGGAACGGGCCTCTCTTCCACGGGAAACACGGGTGCGCCGGTGTCGCGATTCAGAACATAGAGGAAACCTGTCTTGTTGCCCTGAATCACGACTGGCACGGTTTTGCCATCGTGCTGCAGTGTGGCCAGCAAGGGCGGCGAGGCCGAATCGTAGTCCCAGAGATCGTGATGAACCAGTTGGAATCCCCAGACGAATTCTCCGGTCTTTCCTCGCAGCGCCACCACGGAATCTGCCCACTTGTCGTCGCCGGGACGCAGGCCTCCGTAATAGTCGGGGCTGGCGCTGCCGGTTGGAACAAAGACGAGATCGCGCTCCTGATCGACCACCATAACGGACCAGGCGTTGCCGGCGCCGGTGCGCCACGTCTTTCCCTGTACTTGCGGCGCCGAAGCGGCGTCATTGGGCGGGAGCGGCTCCCACTTCCAGCGCAGCGCGCCGGTGCGGGCGTCGAAGGCGCGAACCACACCGCTCGGCATATCTACGCGCGAATTGTCGTCAATGGCCGAACCGACCACGACGACGTCATCGATCACTGCGGGTGGGGAAGTCATGTGATATTGCCCGGGAATATAACGCGCCACATCACGCAGGCTGATTTGTCCGTGATTGCCGAAGTCCAGGCACGGTTCGCCGGTCGCGCCATCCAGCGCGATGAGGCGGGCGTCGAGAGTGGTTTCGAAAATTCTAAGGCGGCAGGGTTTTCCCTTTGCACGAGTTTGATCAAGCCAAGCGGCGACGCCGCGGTTGATCAGCCCGTCGCCATAATCTCCGGCGATCTCAGTCATGGGATCGTAGACCCAGCGCTGCTTGCCGGTCTCCGGGTCGAGGGCAAACACACGATTGAAGGCAGTGGTGAGGTACAAAGTTCCATCCACCAGGATCGGGGTTGTTTCCAGGCCGCTGCGCTTCTTGTGGCCGCTGCCGTCGGAAATATCGCCGACATGAAAAGTCCAGGCGACTTTCAGAGTCGCGATGTTCTCGCGATTAATCTGGGCCAGCGGCGAGTACCGCATCCCGCCCGCGTCGTGACCGTAATAAGGCCAATCGTCAGCCGATCCGCTGGCAGCATGCGACGACTGCGCAATAGCTCCGGGTGTGGCTGTGCAGAAAGCTGCAAGAAGGCTTGCGACAGCGAATCGAGCCAGGTTCGACATCCGGTTCTCCCTTCCGGTGCATGGATTACGGTGACAACCACCTTAACAGGCGGTGCGGTCGACTTCCTATGATTCTGGGTAGTGGCTCAGTTTGAAAGGGGCGGCTGTGTGCTCACGGGAAATCCCTCGTCCCGCTGATGAAAACGCGGGACTTCGGGATAACGCCGAAGGGGTGTAATGGGTACAAGATTTCAGATTGATCCACTACATGGGTTATTTTTCTTCCTCGATTTTGATACGGAGGGATTTGAGGAACTTGAGATCCTGATCGTTGACTTTGAATTCAGGATTGGTGGAGAGAGTGGTGACCAGGGAAGTCTTGTCGGAGGTTTTCTCGCCCTGCTTGCTGACGCCGATGGTGGCTTCAAGGACCAGAAAGATATCGTAGCCGCCCTCTTTGATGCGAGAGACGACCTCGGCGATCTGTTCGGAATCGGAGAGAGATTCGTTGATGGCTTCGCCGAGTTCCTTCATCAAATCTTTGAGTTGTTGGTCCACGTAATCCCCCGATCGCCGTTCGTCCAACGCTTACATTCAATAATTAGATGCCTGAAGCCGCGGAACGGTTTTGATGCGGCGACAGGTTTGCGTCATTGTAGCGCTAGAGACTGTTAAAATCGAGCGGTGAGTAAGGTTTCTACGGCACGGAAGTTAGGGGTGGTGGCGCGGGTGGCGACCGCGCAGGCCAAGCGCAGCCGGACGGTGCGGGCGGCGACCCACGCCGCGGCTACCACGGCGAAGGCATTCGGACGGGTGTTGCATCAGCTGTGGCTGGAGGTTACGGGGGTTATTTTCCTGATCATGGCGTTGAGTTTTGCCGGTGCCACGGTGAAAGAGTACGGGAAATATCATGCGGGGCAGGCGGGGTTAGGGCGGGTGGCGATTGCAATTTGCTTCACCGTGACGTTTGCATGGTTTGGAGTGAGTTCGTTCTGGCGAGTGAAGAAGAAGGGATGAACTTGTTTCTATTAACCATTTAGTTATTGATCATAGAGCAACGCAGGGCATATGACGCGAGTGCTGGAAAAAGATCGTGAAACCGCTGCGCCCGACGCCCCAGCCTGCGCGTGGACGAGCCGTTCCGCAGTGCTTTTGCTGGGTGTCTTGATTGTCAGCACGGTGATGATCGTGCGCGGAATCAAGACCGGAGAATTCAGCTATAACGTGGATGAAGCGCAGCACGCGGTGACTGGACTCTATGCAGCCGGGTTGCTGCACGATCATCCCGCCCACCCGGTGGAGTACACCTACAATTTTTATGCGCAGTACCCGGCAATAGGCGTGATCCACTGGCCGCCGCTGTTCTATGGGTTTGAAGGACTGTCCTTTCTGCTGCTGGGGCCAGGCGTAGTCGCGGCGCGGCTCACCATTCTTGCTTTTGCGCTTTTTGGTTTGTGGGCCTGGTTCGAGATGGTCAGGGAGTTACAGGACGAGTGGACCGCGGCACTCTCCACCGCATTGCTGGCTCTGATGCCCTCGCTTTTGCTGTTTGAAAAGACGGTGATGCTGGAGGTGCCGTGTCTGAGCCTTTGCTTGGCGGCCACTTTGTGCTGGACGAAATATCTTCTGCACGAAAAGAAGTCAACCTTAATCTGGTTTGTGGGATTCGCCAGCGCGGCATTGCTGACCAAGCAGAACAGCATTTACCTGGCTCTGTTTTGCGTGGGCTCGGCGATGGCGCTAGGAGGCTGGCGATTGCTTTTGAGACCGGCGGTTTTGTGGAGCGGGTTGGGTGTTGCGCTGATCGCCGGCCCCTACTATTTTCTGGTCTACCGCACCCACTGGCAGAGCACCGTGATGAACCTAACGGACAAGGGTGTCTCGGGCACATCAAGTTGGTTGTTCTATTGGAGGGCCCTGCCGGGACAGATGGGATGGATGCTGCTGGCGCTTTCGCTACTTGGGCTGGTGACCAGCCCCCGCTGGGACCGAAGGAAAGTGACGCTGCTGATGTTGTCCTGGATTGCGGCTTGCTATGCGACATTTTCCCTGATTGGTTTAAAAGACGCGCGCTTCGCGCTGTACTGGCTGCCGCCGTTTACCTATTTTGCGGCTGGGCTGTTGACACGCTTGTTTGCCCGGCAGCCCTTGCGAGCCATCGCCAGTGTGGCGGCGATTGTGCTGCTGGCAAGCTCCGTGGGGGTTGCCTGGTCTTATCATCGGCCTTATGTCACGGGCTATTCGGCAGCGGCAAAGGCGGTCACGCAGGCCGCACCTGGTGGCATCATTCTTTACGACGGTGACTTGCCGGGGAACTTTATTTTTTTCGTGAGCGCGAACGATCCCCATCGGCATTTTCTGGTGCTTCGCAAGGCATTGTATGCGTATCGCATCGACAAACGCTGGGGGGCGGAGGAACTGATTCACGGAAGCGACGGCATCGAGGATCTGCTGCGCCGAGACGGCATTCGTTTTGTGGTCGTCTCCGATCGCATGCGGCTGGGTTTCGAGGTGCAAGGCACGCTGCGGGACATGCTGCACTCCAAACAATTCAAGTTGCTGGGGAGCTTTCCCATCTTCTCCAGCACGCAGCAAACGGGAGCGAATCTTCTGCTTTACGAAAACGAGCAGTGGGCACCACCGGCAGACAAGCTTCTCAGGATTCGCATGCTGACCCTGAGCCACGATCTGGTGGTGCCATTCAGCCGATTCGAACTAGTTGGAAATGCGGAGACTTCGCCGCAGGGGGCCGGTGCGAAGTGATGGAGGTCACTGACCCGGTGGTGCGGAAGGGATTTATTAGTAGGGTGAGGATTAGCGCGGAGCAAGCTCGATAAGAACAAGCTCGGTAAGAAATAGCGGAGTGCGAAATCATGAGCGGCTCAGATCTGAAAGGTCATGCGAGCGGAGCGGCGACCGCGGTTCCGGTTGATTCCGAGACTTCATCCCATATTTCAGTAAAGGCGCTGCATACCCCGGCGGATCTCAAGGGCACGGATTATGAGAACGAGGTGGGCTATCCCGGGGAGTATCCGTTTACGCGGGGTGTGCAGGCCACGATGTACCGCGGGCGGCTGTGGACCATGCGGCAGTATGCGGGCATGGGCGACGCCGAGGAGTCGAACAAGCGCTACAAATATTTGCTGGCGAACGGGACGACGGGGCTCTCGGTGGCGTTCGATTTGCCCACGCAGATCGGAATGGATTCGGACCACGCGCTGGCCGCGGGCGAAGTGGGCAAGGTGGGCGTGGCGATCGATTCGATCGAGGATATGGAACGGCTGTTTGCGGGGATCGAGCTGACCAAGATTTCAACATCGATGACCATCAATGCAACGGCATCGACTCTGCTCGCTCTGTATGTGGCGGTGGCGCGGCGGCAGGGCGGGGATATCCGGAAGCTTTCCGGCACGGTGCAGAATGATGTACTGAAGGAATACATTGCGCGGGGAACATATATATATCCGCCACGGCAGGCCTTGCGCGTGATTACCGACATGTTTGCCTGGACGAAGGACAACGTTCCAGAGTGGAATACGATTTCGATTTCCGGTTACCACATGCGGGAGGCGGGATCGACGGCGGTGCAGGAAGTAGCGTTCACGCTGGGCAACGGTATGGCGTATGTGGAAGCGGCGATCAAGGCCGGGATGGATGTGGATAAGTTCGCGCCGCGGCTCTCATTCTTCTTTAATGCGCACAGCAATTTTCTGGAGGAGGTGGCAAAGTTTCGCGCGGCGCGCCGGATGTGGGCGCGAATTATGCGGGAACATTTCAAGGCGAAGAATCCGAAGTCGTGGATGCTGCGGTTTCATACGCAGACCGCGGGGTCGACGCTGACCGCGCAGCAGCCGGAAAATAACATTGTGCGGACGGCGATCCAGGCACTGGCGGCGGTGATGGGCGGGACGCAGTCGCTGCATACGAATTCTTATGACGAGGCGCTGGCGCTGCCGACTGAGCAGGCGGCGCGTATTGCGCTGCGCACGCAGCAGGTGATCGCTTACGAGTCGGGGGCGGCGCAGACGATCGATCCGTTGGCAGGGTCGTATTACATCGAGTCGCTGACCAATGAGATCGAGAAGCGCGCGGCGGAGTATCTGGGCAAGATTGAAGTGCTGGGTGGAATGCTGCGAGCGATCGAACGCGGATTCGTGCAGCAGGAAATTCAGAATGCGGCGTATGAGACGCAGCAGGCAGTGGACCGTGGAGACGCCGTTGTTGTGGGAGTAAACCGGTTTGAGGTGGAAGAGGAGAAACCGATTCCGATTCAGAAAATTAATCCGGCGCTGGAGCCGAAACAGATCGAACGAGTGCGGGCGCTGCGGGCGAGGCGTGATGCCGGGCCGTGGAAAGCGGCGCTGCAGGCGGTCGAGGATGCGGCGCGCAGGGGGGAGAATGTGATGCCGAGAATCTTGACGGCAGTCGAAGCGTTCGCGACCGTGGGTGAGATTTCCGATGCGATGCGGCGGGTGTTTGGGGAGTATAGGGAAGCAGTGGTGGTCTGAGTTCGATTGTAATTAGGGCAGCTAATCCGAAGTTTTGTAGTCGCAGGCGGTGCGGCAGGCTTCGCAGTACATGAGTCCATCCTGACAGACGCGGACTTCGAGCACGGCCTGGCAGAGGCAGCAGTACTTGTTGCACTCGCAGCTGTCTTCCGGCCTCTCGCATTGAGCGCAACGGTACTTGGCTGAGCCGGTTCCGGTGGACATAGCAATAATTTAGCGCTGCGTGGCGAGATGGGGAACGTGCCGTTGGTAACCCGGTGGTTGACGGTCACCGTTGCTGAAGAACCCCTAGGGCGAAGTCGAGGGCTCACCTCAGCGGCTGAAAGCCGCATTTGATTTTGCCGCATTTATGGCACGACTGAAGTCATGCCCTTCCCAAGCTATACGTAAGTTGACAGTCCCAGTGCCATATAATTCTGAGCAATGACCTTCCAACAGTTGCTGGATGGAGCGGAAGTCCTCGCGCAAAGCGGGGACCCGGGTGTGAGTGGTGTGGAATATGACTCGCGGCGGGTGAAGCCCGGGGTTGTGTTCGTGGCCATGCGAGGTGAATCCAGTGACGGCAACCGGTTTATCGATCAGGCGATTCACGCCGGAGCGGTAGCGGTGGTAACGGATTCGGCGGAGGAGAAGCAGCGTCCAAATGTGGGCTGGGCAGTGGTTCCGAACGGACGGCGGGCATTGGCACGGGTGAGTGCGAATTTTTATAAGAAGCCGGCGGAGCGGATCGCGGTCACGGGAATTACGGGGACGAATGGAAAGAGCACGACGGCGTTTCTGGTGGAATCGATACTGACGGCGGCGGGACGGAAGAGCGCGCTGATCGGGACGATTGAGTATCACGTGGCGGGAAAGGTTTTGCCGGCACCACATACTACGCCGGAGGCGCTGGAGCTGAACCGCATTTTCAGTGAGGCGCTGGCGCAAGGGGCGACGGATGCGGTGATGGAGGTGTCGTCGCACGCGCTGGCGCAAGAGCGCGTCTACGGCGTGCCGTTTGACGTGGCAGTGTTTACGAACCTGACGCGCGACCATCTCGATTATCACAAGACGATGGAAGAATATTTCGCGGCTAAGAGGGTGCTGTTTGAGGGCTGCGGAACGGATGCACCACGGGCCGTGGTGACGAATGTGGATGATGAGTACGGCGCGAAGCTGGCGGAGTTCAGCAGGAAGCGCAGTTCGCTGGTGCTGAAGTATGGATGGGATGGTGGCGATTTGCACGCGGAGAAAGTGGAGATCACGACGCGGGGAACGCGGTTTGACCTGGTGATGCCGGAGGGGAAGATCGCGGTGTTCTCAGCGCTGATTGGGCGAGTTAACGTGTACAACATTCTGGCGGCGGCGGGGGCGTGCTATGCGAGGGGGTGCGCGGTGCCGGCGATTGCGGCGGGAATCGACAAGCTGAGGTGCGTTCCGGGGAGGTTTGAGCGCGTGGATTGCGGCCAACCCTTTACGGTGGTGGTGGATTATGCGCACACCGACGATGCGTTGCGGAATCTGACGGCACTGGCGCGGGAGTTGGTTTCTACGGCAAAGGGAAGAGTGTTGACGGTTTTTGGATGCGGCGGCGATCGGGACAGGAAGAAGCGTCCGCTGATGGGCGAAGCCGCAGGGCGGGGAAGCGATTTCGTGGTGCTGACGTCGGATAACCCGAGGAGTGAGGATCCGCTGGCGATTATGAATGATGCGGTGGTGGGGCTGCAGAAGACAGGGGTGAAGTATAGCGTGGAGGTTGACCGGCGCAAGGCGATCGGTCTGGCGATTGGCGAGGCGAGGCCAGGAGATATTGTGTTGCTGGCGGGGAAGGGGCACGAGAAGGTGCAGGTGACGCGGGAGGGCGCGGCTGCGTTTGATGATTTGGAAGTGGCGCGGGAGGCGCTGCGGGAGGCGGGGTTTGAGTGCGAAGCAGCCCAATCAGGAGCGAAGGGATGAGGCTGACGCTCGCCAGGATTGCGGAGTTTATTTCCGGAGCGGGCGAGTTCTCGCCTGAAGAAGTGGTGCGGGGTTACTCCATTGACTCGAGGACCGTGGGGCCGGGACAGCTTTTTTTTGCGGTGAAAGGCGAGCGCCTGGATGGGCACGACTTTGTGGAGCAAGCGCTCGAAAAAGGGGCGGCCGCGGCGGTTGTGCGGAAGGATCAGTTGGGGCGCTATGCGAGCAAGGCGCGGTTGTTGGGGGTCGCAGACACGCTGGTCGCGTTGCAAACTTTGGCCACGGCGGTGCGGAAGTTGTGGGGCAAGCCGCTGATCGCGGTGACTGGGTCGGCGGGGAAGACGACCACGAAGGAAGCGATCGCGCATGTGCTGGGCAGGCGCTTCCGGGTGCTGAAGTCGGAAGGGAATTTTAATAATCATTTTGGATTGCCGCTGATGTTGCTGAAGCTGGAGCCGGAGCACGACGTAGCCGTGATCGAAATGGGCATGTCGCACGCGGGCGAGATTCGGGAGTTGGCGAAGATCGCGCAGCCGGAGATTGGCGTGGTTACAAATGTGGCGGCGGTGCATCTGGAATTTTTCGATTCTTTAGCGGGGATTGCGCGAGCGAAATACGAGTTGGTCGAATCGCTGCCGTCGAGTGGAACAGCGGTGTTGAATGCTGACGACGAATACGTCTCGCAGTTTGGGAGGGACTTCAGAGGTAAGGTGGTGATGTATGGCACGCGCGCGACTGCGGACGTGCGCGCGGAGAAGATTCAGTCGAAGGGGGCAAATGGTGCGGAGTTCGACGTGGTGATTGGAAGCGTGCGCGAACATGCTCGCTTGCCGCTGGTGGGGGAGCATAACGTGCTGAATGCACTAGCCGCGGTGGCTGTGGGGCTGGAGCGCGGGTTGAAGGCCGCGGAGGCAGTGGGAGCGCTGGCAACTCTGACTCCGGCGGACAAACGTGGACAGGTTCTTCAAGTGGGTAACATCACGGCAATCAACGATTGCTACAATTCGAATCCGAAGGCTCTGGAAGCAATGGTGGATGCACTAGCCGCGATGGCCGGCCGGCGGCGTATCGTAGTCGCGGGAGAGATGCTGGAGTTGGGTCCGGCGGGCGAAGAGATACACCGGAGGGCGGGACGGCATATTGCGGAGAGAAAAATCGATCTGCTGGTTGGGGTGCGCGGACTGGCAAAGGCCATGGTTGAAGCCGCGAAGCAAGCGGGAGCTCTGGCGGAGTTTGTGACAACCCCGGAAGAAGCAGGGGAGTGGCTGGCGCGCGAGACGCGGGATGGCGACGTGGTTTTGCTGAAGGCTTCGCGCGGCGTGAAGCTGGAGAAGGCGCTGGAGACCTGGCGGGAGCGTCGCGAAAGAGAATAAAAGCTTTCACCACGGAGGCACGGAGACACGGAGAAATACGCGGGGAAAATCAATCTTCTCTTCCCGGCATTGGAGGTATTCGAAACCGCTTCCCTGCATCGCGGGCTTTAGCTTTTCTCCGTGTCTCTGTGACTCCGTGGTGGAATAGACTTGAAACTCGGCAAAACACTTTGAGGCGGGACGGAGGCTGATTGCTCTACTGGCTGTTGTTCGTGAAGCTGCAACATTATTTTCCGCCGTTCCGCATCTTCCGCTATCTGACATTTCGCACGGCGTTTGCAAGTCTTACCGCATTATTTACGGCGCTGATTGTGGGTCCGCTGGTGATCAACCGGCTGCGGGAATTCCAGATTGGACAATATATTCGGGAAGAGGGACCGAAGGCGCATCAGAAAAAAGCGGGAACGCCAACCATGGGCGGGCTACTGATCGCTATCGCCATCGTGGTGCCGACGCTGCTGTGGGCGGATTTGAGCAACCGCTTCGTGTGGATTGCGGTGTTTGCCACGTGCGCGTTTGCGGCGATTGGATTTACAGACGATTACACGAAAACCGTGCATCGCCGGAATTTGGGGCTGACCGGGCGGGCGAAGTTGGGGCTGCAGGTTGCGACCAGCATTGTGATCGCATCCATGCTGATCGCCATGCAGGCCTATGGAATGTATTCGACCAAGCTGATTGTGCCGTTCCTCAAGCAGTTTCATCCCGATCTGGTGGTGCAAAGCCTGGAACGATTTCCGCATCTGTGGCCGCTGGCGTTTCTTCCTTTCATAGCTTTCGTGGCATTCGTGATCGTGGGATCGAGCAACGCAGTGAACCTAACGGACGGGCTGGATGGACTGGCCATTGGCTGTACGGTGATTGCAGCGGGCGCGTTGACGGTGCTGACTTATGTGAGCGGGCATGCGACTTTTGCCACGTACCTTGAAATTCCGAAAATGCCGCAGGTGGGTGAGTTGACGATTTTCTGCGGAGCGATGGTCGGCTCGTCGATTGGATTTTTGTGGTACAACGCGCATCCGGCGGAAGTGTTCATGGGCGACGTGGGATCGCTGGCGCTGGGCGGGGCGATTGGCACGGTGGCGGTGATCATCAAGCAGGAACTGCTGTTGCCGTTTATTGGCGGAGTATTCGTGATCGAAGCGGTGTCGGTGATCCTGCAGGTGGGATCGTATAAGCTGCGGAAAAAGCGCATATTCAAGATGGCGCCGATCCATCATCATTTCGAGTTGATGGGCTGGTCGGAGTCGAAGATTATTGTGCGGTTCTGGATTGCGTCGCTGGTATTTGCGCTGTTCGCGCTGACGACGCTGAAACTGAGATAAAGAGGGAATCCACCCCGGAGACACGGAGACACGGAGACACGGAGAGAACCAATACCAAGTTTTTGTTTATCAAGAATGCTTAGGATTGTGTCTTGCGCTAAGTCTTCGAAGATTTTTCTTTCTTGGGCTTTTCTCCGTGTCTCTGTGACTCCGTGGTGAAATGAACTTGATGGAACTCAAAGACAAACGCGTGCTGGTGGTGGGACTCGGCAAGTCGGGAGTGGCGTCGGCGCTGTTTTTGAAGGCGCACGGGGCGCGGGTTACGGTCTCCGACACGAAGAGCGGAGATGAACTGCGCAACGAGATTCCAACGCTGCTTGATCATGGAATTACGGTGGAGACTGGCGGGCACGGCGAGCGGACTTTTCGCGGTCAGGATCTGATCGTGGTTAGTCCGGGGGTTCCAGTGGATGCGCCTCTGCTGGTGCAGGCGCGTGCGCTGGGCGAGCCGGTGATCGGGGAGATCGAACTGGCGGCACAGTTTTTGCCGGGGCCGATCGTGGCGATCACGGGTTCGAACGGGAAAACGACGACGACTTCTTTGACCGGCGAGATTTTGACCGCGGGCGGATTGCCCACGCTGGTGGGCGGGAACATCGGTACTCCGGCGATTTCGCTGGCGGAGCGGGCGAAGGCGGAGACCGTGATTGTTCTGGAGGTTTCGAGTTTTCAGCTGGAGACGATTGAGGCCTTTCGTCCGAAGGTTGCGGTGGTGTTGAACGTGACGCCCGATCATCTGGACCGGCATCGGACACTGGAAACTTACGTGAATGCGAAGGCGCGGATCTTCGAGAATCAGAGAGGGGAAGATTTTGCGGTGCTCAATGAGGACGATCCAACTTGCGTGACCATGGCGGGGCGGACGCGGGCGCGCGTGTTCTGGTTCAGCCGGCAGAAAGAAGTGAAGCAGGGGGCGTGGGTCCGCGAAGGAAATATTTTGTTTCGCGACGGAGAGCGGCAGCGCGAGATTATGCAGGTTTCCGAGGTCCCGCTGAAGGGTGCGCACAATTTGGAAAATGTGTTGGCGGCGGTGTGTGCGGGGGCGCTGATGGGGTGCGAGCCGGAGAAGATCCGGCAGGCGGTGCGCGAGTTTAAGGCGGTGGAGCATCGACTGGAGTATGTGGCGACAATCCGGGGCGTGGATTACTACAACGACTCGAAGGCCACGAATGTGGATGCGACGATCAAGGCGCTGGAATCGTTCCCGGCGAACGTTCACCTCATTCTCGGCGGCAAGGATAAGGGCAGCGACTATACGGTGCTCAATGAGTTGCTGCGGCAGCGGGTGAAGCGCGTGTACACGATTGGCGCAGCGGCGGCGAAGATCGAGTCGCAGATCGTTTCTGCGAAAGACGGGGGAGTTGAGGTTGTTCATGCGGAGACTCTAGAGAATGCGCTGCGCAAGGCGAATGCTGTGGCCGAGGCGGGCGATGTGGTGTTGCTGGCGCCGGCTTGCGCGAGCTTCGATCAGTTTAAGAATTATGAGCAGCGGGGGCAAATGTTTAAGGAGATTGTGCGTGGGCTGGGGTGAGGCCATCAGGGGTGGACTAGAATCGCATAGTCGATGTTTCGGTCGAGAGGAGTCTGGGCTGTGGAGGTCGTTCAGTTCACACCCTGCAAGGCGGTCGAGGTAAAACCTGATATCGAGCAGCGGGAACGCCCGGCTGGCCGGTGGCAAAAACTCCCTTTGAAACTTCAGACAGCGCAGGCCCGCTAGGGATCCTTCGACTTCGCAATTGCTTCGCGTTCGCGAAGCAATTGCTACGCTCAGGATGACAAACCTGTCTGAATAGATCAGCGATTTCTTCCCTCTTTAATTTCCGCAGCTCGGTGGATCGGCATTCAGATTTTGCAGGAGTTTCTTGGCCGAGGACAGATCGGGGTTGAAGCGGAGGACGCGCAAAACGTAAGAGCGCGCGTCTTTTATTTTGCCTGACTGGCAGAATGTGCGGGCCAGGTTCATCCCGATGCTGCTATCGGCGGGAGCGCGCTCAAATGCTTCTTGCCATAACTTGACGGCGCTTTGCAGATCTCCGCTCCGGGCATCAATCACGCCGAGGTTGGCGGCGGCGTCGATCAATGTCGGATCCAGAGCCAGCGCCTTTTGATACAAATTCCGCGCATTATCAACGGCACCGTGATCCTCCGCAGCATGATTCAACTCGACGTAGGCCAGTCCCGAGAGAACAGCCGGGTCATGCGGGAATTGCTTGGCCGCCTGGTGCAGTAATCGATCAGCTTGGGCGGTTGCTTGCTGCGAGCCATTTTCTGCCAGCGACTGCCATGCCAGAGCGCGATCCCGGACGTCATCGTCGGCTTCCTTGGAATATGGAAATGGTATCAGTCGTGGGGAAGAATTTTGAACAGTTGATTCTTGCGACAACGAATCCTGCAACAATTGCGGCGACAATTCTGGGCGGCGCCGGATGCGATGATCGGTGACTTCGGTGTGAGAGATGTCAACGCTCAACGATGACGGCATGTGGCAGGCAGTGCAGTCGTGGCGGTCGGGGTGATGTTTGGCGCCGAATGCGGAGCCGTGACAGGCGAGGCATTTTTCGCGGTAGTAGGCCGCGCGCTGTTCGGCGGGCGGTGAAAAGTGTGGATCGTGGCAGCTCATGCAGGACATGGCGTCGCCGGATTTTTTCTTGCAGATGCTTTGCGCGAGGGCCTCGAATTGGCTGTTGGCGCCGAGACCTGAAGACCGGTCAGTGGCCAAAACGTAATGACGGACAAAATCGTCGAGCAGGTCGCCGGGTTGGAACTCATAGGCATGACGGCCCGCCCGCGCGATGGCCACATTGCCTTCGAGATGACACTGCATGCAAACCGAGTCTCGCCGTTCCGGTGGAAGCTTTATGGGATTAATGATCGATGTAGTTTTTGTGCGAGCGGCGTCGATTATGTGAGCTGCGCCTGGTCCGTGGCAGCGCTCACAGCCAACGCCATTCTGAGTGAAAAGGGGCGACGAGTATTTGTTCTCCGTGCCTTTGATCGGCGGCTGCATCCCGCTGGTGTGGCACTGCAGGCAACTGGCGTAGGCGGGCAAGTTCATGGGGATTTCTCGCGCGTTGCCGTAGGCTGGAGCCATATCCCAAACTTTGCGGTCGGCGTACCAGTTGACGGGAGACTCGAAAAAGAAATCATCCACAGCGAATAGATAGGTGCGGCCGCGGCGGCCGGAACCGATGAAGTAAAGTAATTGCCGCTTGTCGTTTACCGCCGGATCGCCGGGGCGCTGGAAACTCAGCCAGACTTTTTCGCCTTCCGTGTAAATGCGATAGTGCACTCCGGATTTGGCGTGGACGAAGTCTGCAGGTTTGAGATTTTCTATCGCCGGTCCGCTGGCGTGGGCCATGGCGGTGTTCATGTAAGAGTCGTAGATGGAAGCATGACAGCGGGCGCAGGCTTGGTTACCCACATAGGCGGACGGCGGGGGAGCCGAGTTTGGGCTAGACGTGGGGGCAGCGTTCTGCGCGGGTGCGGCGGCGGCAAGAATTGAGGAAGCAAGGCAGAGGATTGATATCAGAATCAACATCCGCGGGGCGCGATCTGCGTGACTCCATGTTTTCAGCACTGGCTCCTCATTGATTTTCCAAGATAGTTTCGATGGTGCCGATTAACCTCGCCGCCGCAGAATCATCATAAGTCAGGATGGCATCTGAGCGGGATGAACCAAAACAATCAACAATCGAACCAACAATCAGCGATTCGTTCTACGTGTCTTCGTGACGCCGTGGTGAAATG
Organism: uncultured Acidobacteriaceae bacterium; assembly: GCA_963818865.1. Classification (GTDB taxonomy): domain Bacteria; phylum Acidobacteriota; class Terriglobia; order Terriglobales; family Acidobacteriaceae; genus Sulfotelmatobacter. The sequence continues at coordinate 262,570 of CAWFTQ010000003.1, read as the reverse complement.
AAATCCCATGGCAAAGCGGGTGAGTGTGGATCGCTGGCTATTTACTGTCACCATGCTGCTGGTATTTGTGGGGCTGGTGATGGTGTTTTCGGCGTCGGCGGTAATGGCGCGGGAGCGGTTTGGGTCTCCGTATGCATTTTTGTCGAAGCAGTTGATCTGGGCGGCGGCGGGCCTGGTCGCGATGGTGGTGTCGATGCGGGTGGATTACCGGCGCTACAAAGCTCCGGCGGTGGTGTTTTCGTTATTGGGGATCACCACTCTGCTGCTGATCTCCGTTTTCTTTCTGGATCGCTCGCACAATACGCATCGCTGGATTCACGCTGGCGGGTTCTCGTTTCAACCATCGGAGTTGGCCAAGCCAGTGCTGATTCTCTTTCTGGCGTACTTTCTTGAGGGCCGTGTCAAAACGATGGACGACTGGCGTAACACGTTGCTGCCGGCAGCGGCGCCTGTAGTGGTGATGCTGGGGTTGATTGTGCTGCAACCCGACTTGGGGACGGCGATTGCTTGCGCCGGGATCGCGGCCTGCATCCTTTATGTGGCGGGGATGCGAATGCGGTATTTCGGGTATGCGTTTGCGGCGTCTCTAGTGCCGCTTTATTTCTTGATCTTTCATGTGAGCTGGAGGCGGGACAGGATTTTGGCATTTCTCAATCCTTATGCCGACCGGCAGAAGACCGGGTTCCACATTATTCAGTCGCTGATCGCGGTGGGCATTGGCGGAGTGACTGGAACGGGGCTGATGGAAGGCAAGCAGAAGCTGTTTTATCTGCCGGAGCCGCATACCGATTTTATTTTCGCGGTCACGGCGGAAGAGTTGGGACTGGTGGGAGCGATGGCCGTGGTGACGCTGTTCGCGATCTTTTTGTGGCGCGGCATGCGGGCCTCGTGGCGGACTGAAGATGTGTTCGGCCGATATCTGGCGGTGGGGATTACGAGCATGGTGGTGTTGCAGGCATTCATCAACATGAGCGTGGTGCTGGGAATGATGCCGACTAAAGGGATTCCGCTGCCGCTGATGTCGTACGGCGGGTCGTCATTGTTTGTGACGCTGGCGTGCGTGGGCGTGCTGCTGAATATTACGAAGCAGGCGGAGTGAAGGCATTGAGCGATTGAGTGATCGGGCGATTGAGTGATTGAATGAATCGGCCGAAGACTCAATCACCCAATCACTCAATGACTCAATTGCTCAATCATTTATAGTCACTTCATGCGGGCCATTCTGGCGGGCGGCGGGACGGGAGGACATGTGATTCCGGCGCTGGCCATCGCCAACGAACTCAAGAAAAGTTATGGGGCCGAGGTGCTGTTTATTGGGACGGCGCGCGGGATCGAGAACCGTCTGGTGCCGGCGGCGGGGTATCCGCTGCAACTGGTGCGGGTGGGGGCGTTGAAGAATGTGAGCCTGATGACGCGGGCGAAGACGGCTTTCGACCTGCCGCGAGCGGTGTGGAGCGCGGGGCGGATGCTGAGTGAATTCGCACCGGATGTGGTGATTGGGGTGGGGGGATATGCTTCCGGTCCGGCGATGCTGGCGGCGGTGATGAAACATATTCCGACGCTGGCGTTTGAGCCGAACGTTGTTCCGGGATTTGCCAACCGCGTGGTGGCGCGGTTCGTATCTGGCGCGGCAGTGCATTTTGAGGAGACGGCGAAATATTTCCGCCACGCAGAAGTGACGGGCGTGCCGGTGCGGCAGGCGTTCTTTGAGATTCCGGTTTTAATTAATAAGACACGCGGCGGCGTTCCGACGCTGCTGGTGTTTGGCGGAAGCCAGGGAGCACATGCGATCAATGAGGCGATGATCCGGTGCTTGCCGGAGTTGCGGCGGCAGGCGCCGGGGATTCACATCATTCATCAGACGGGCGAGCGTGACTATAATGACGCGCTGGCGGCGTATGGCGCGGTAGCTGAGTCGGCGGAGGTTTTCAAGTTTATTGAAGACATGCCGGCGGCATTTGCGCGGGCGGATCTGGTAGTGTGCCGGTCGGGCGCGAGTACGGTGGCGGAGATTACGGCAGCAGGGAAGCCTGCGATATTCGTGCCGTTTCCGCGGGCGGCAGATGATCATCAGAGAGTGAATGCGGAAGCACTGGCGCGCGAGGGTGCGGCGGTGGTAGTGGAGGAGTCGAAGTTGGAGGGAGTCTGGCTGGCGGAGACGATTGCGGCTTTGCTTTGCGATGCGCGGCGATTGGCGGAGATGAGCGAGGCGGCGCGGGGGTTGGCGCATCCGGATGCGGCGCGGGATATCGCGGCGATGGCGGCGCGGGTGGCGGGAATTGAAGAAAGTTAGCCACGGATTTGCACGGATTCTCACGGATACTTCTTTTTTAGGTTTTATTTATTTGAGTCTCAGGGTTTTATCCGTGTGAATCCGTGAAGATCGGTGGCGAAGAAGTTTACTTATGTTTGCCAAGGTTCAGCAGATACATTTCGTGGGGATTGGCGGGATCGGCATGAGCGGGATTGCCGAGGTGCTGCTGAACCTCGGGTACAAGGTTTCGGGGTCGGACCTGAAGAGTTCCGCAGTCACGCAGCGGCTGGCTGGGCTTGGTGCTGCGGTGTTTGAGGGGCATCGCGCGGAAAATATTTCGGGGGCCGAAGTGGTTGTGACTAGTTCGGCAATCGCGGGGGAGAATGCTGAAGTTGTTGAGGCGCACAAGTTACATGTACCGGTGATTCAGCGGGCGGAGATGCTGGCGGAGTTGATGCGATTGAAGTATGGTATCGCGATCGCGGGGATGCACGGCAAGACGACTACGACTTCGATGGTGGCGGCGGTGCTGGCCGGGGGCGGGCTCGATCCTACAGTGGTAGTGGGCGGGCGCGTGGACGCGATGGGGTCGAATGCGCGTTTGGGGAAGTCGCAGTATCTGGTGGCCGAGGCGGATGAGAGCGACCGGTCGTTTCTGAAGTTGTCGCCGATTCTATCGGTCGTGACGAATATCGATCGCGAGCACATGGATTGTTACCGCAACATGCGGGATGTGAAGAAAACGTTTCTGGAGTTCATGGACCGGGTGCCGTTCTATGGGATGGTGGTGGTGTGCAATGACGATCCCATGCTGCGGCGGTTGTTGCCGCAGGCGCAGCGGCGCACCGTGACTTATGGAACGAAGCGCGGCTCGGATTTTCTGATCAAGCTCGGCGAAACCGGTTCTAGCGCGGCGACGGGTGTCGGCGATTCGCGGCCTTTGAGCCGCTTTCGGGTGAGTTATCGCAAGAAAGATTTGGGGGAGTTTACGCTGCACGTGCCGGGAGTGCATAACGTTCTCAACGCGACGGCGGCGATTGCGGTGGGGGTGGGGCTGGATGTTAGCGTGGAGGCGATCCGTGCGGGGCTTGACCAGTTCCGCGGAGTTGACCGGCGATTTCAGTTGCGCGGGCAGGGTGGCGGGCGTGAGCGTGATTGACGATTACGGGCACCATCCTACGGAGATCAGGGCGACGCTGGCGGCGGCGCGATCATGCGGCTTTGGCAAAGTGCATGTGGTGTTTCAGCCGCACCGGTACACGCGAACGCGCGATCTGATGGAGGAGTTCTGCACGGCGTTTGGCGAGGCCGACTCGCTGTTTGTGCTCGACATTTATGCGGCAAGCGAAAAGCCGATTGAGGGGATCAGCGGCGAAGTGCTGGCGGGGACCATCCGCGAGAGGGGTGGGCGGAACGCGCAGTATGTGAGTTCGTTCGCGAATGCTGTTAGTTCGGTCGCGGCGGCTGCGCAAGATGGGGACATGATTCTGACGCTGGGGGCGGGGAGTGTTTCGCAGTTGGGGCCGATGATTTTGGAGAGGCTGAAGGAGCGAGTTGTCGGAGCAGGGAGCTAATTTTCGGATTGTAGGCGCGGAATCGCGAGTGCGGCAGAACAGAGCACATGAGCATGTGTATGCTCATATTGATACGGAAGGGTGATGGTAAATGAAAACAGCCAGATTGCAGGTTCTGACGACACCCGCCTTCAAAGATTGGCTGCGCAAGGAGGCCAGCAGAGCCGGAATCAGCGTGGGGGAACTAGTCCGCACACGTTGTGAGCAACGGGTGGGCGATGAAGAGGCCGCGTTGGCGGAGCTGGCCGCGCTTCTCCGCAAAGAAGTGACCGCGACGCGAACCGCCGTGCGGCATAACCTGGACGAAACACGGGCGATTCTCAACGGCCTGCGAGCAAGCCACAAAACAGATACAGCGGAGGATCGGGCATGAGAATGTTCCGCGAGGCCGTTGCTGCCGTGCAGTCGGTTCTCGTCACCTCGGGGTCTGAACTTTTGTCCTATCATCTCCGTATCTTCCATTGCTAACGGATTGGGGCGGGGTTCGTCCAATCTGCAGATGGGGATATTGAGATGAAAACTACGCAAGGGTGGGGATGGTTGGTGGCTGGGGTGCTGGCGCTGGGGTTGAACGGGTTTTATCACGACGGTGGCGCGGTTTGGGCGCATCGCGTGGTGAATCAGGTTGCGGCCGGGGTTGGGGAGCGGACGGAAGGTGTGCTGGCGCTGGCTGCGGGCCGGGCGGACTGGTTCGTGGCAAAAGCTGAGAGGGCTGCGGCGCGTGACGAGACTGCGTCGTGCCGTTTGGCTACGGCTTTGGCGCGAGTCCAGACTAAGGTTGCCCGCACACAGGCGGGGTTCGCTGGCTTTGAAGCGATATCCGCGCGAGAAGAAGCGCAAATGGCACGAATGGAGGCCGAGCGAGCGCGGATTGAGGCGCGGGTGGCCCGGGTGCATTTTGCGCCGGCGGCGTTTAATGCGGGAGGGATTTCTGTGGTTTGTCCGCGGGTGCGGGTCGATATTCCGCGCGTGAGTGTTCCGCAACCTGAGGTTCGGATTTCAATTCCGGCGATGCATGTAGATTAGTTTCTTCCTCCTGGAAAGGCGGGCGCGGAATACCAGCCGCGTCCGCTTTTCTGTTCGGTTCGCTTTCCTTGCGCTGATTTATGTCTTGACGACGACCCTCATCAGCGCTCGTCTTTCAAGTTCCTCAACGATTGTTTTTCAGGGACGCCAGGAGCGTATCGTGCTGCGCATCAGTCATACCGCGGTCCGCGGACTCGCTCTGCAGCTTGCGAGCGATGATGGACAGACTGGGTCGACCAACCATGAGGCGTACAACCGCGTCGTCGGGCATCGCGGCCAGTGCCGCTTTGATTTCCTTGGTGGTTCCTTCGATGATTCTGGGTGGTATCGCCATTGTTTCTGCCTCTGTTGCTGAGTCAGGTTATATTCCAGGTAAGGTGTCACGCCAACGGAGCATGGATGAGCCTTCCGGGCTGTTCGTAGGAAAATGTCCGCCTAGGTGATGGGGCTTTCCGGGGTGTTTCTATTGACGAACTGGCTGCCTTGGCTGGCTCTCCATCACCACGCGCAGAATGCGGTTGATCCGCGTCTGGTAGCCCTTGCCGTGTCCTTTGAGCCAATCGAGCACGTCCGCATCGAGACGGATCGTCAGTTGTTTTTTCTCCGGGGGCCAGGCCGTGGTTGCCTTCTTGAGGAAGGTCTTGTCCAGAGCGGGGATGTCCGAGTAGTCGATGTCGGCGTTCTTCAGGCGATCAATCCGCGCCAAGTCGCTTTTGATAGATTTTTTGTTCACGTGGGTTCCCCTTCCTCATGGAAATGATGCGCGTTCCCTCATCGCGCGGCGCATGGGCTATGACCACCAGACGCCCGGCCAGCAAGCCCAACGTGACCAGCCGTTCTTCCCCGTAAGCAAAACGGTCGTCTTCGAAGGTGACGCAGGGGCCAGAAAAAACTTGGCCGGCATCCTCGAAGCTGAGGCCATGCTTGGCGAAGTTCTTCCGGTTTTTCGCGTCGTCCCATTCGTACTTCATTCCACTGCATTACAAATGTAACTCGTTTTGTAGTTACAGGCAAGGGTACATTTGTCCTTTGACACGGATCGAAATGACCGACGGCGAAATTCCGGCGGGTTGCCGGGCTTCGCCCAGGCAGGACTGCGGAGGCGGCTGTCGCCACATGATTGGGTTCCGATTCCTCGGACATTTTTCTTCGATGATGTCCAATCCGATTCCCACCTGTGCAAAAGAACCAACATTTTGTCTATCTCAAATTTCAAAATGAAGTTATAGTTTGAATGCTCAGCGATTCAAAAGCGACAACTGACCCTACTGATGGCGCGGAAGTCGGGTTCCACCATCTTGCAGGAGGAGTTGTACCCACCCAGCGCTGGAGCCGCGCGCGAGGAGATTGATGACGCGCGCCTGGTCGACCTGGAAGTGGATGAAGAATCTCCATTTCTGCGTGGGCAAAAGCGAGTCTCTGCCCGCCGAAGTTCTCTTCCGAAAAAAACTGCCAACCGATTGTTGTGGGGCGTAGCGGCTGCGGCCGTGGTGTTCCTGGCTGCGCTCGGCGCTGCGGCGCTGTATCACTACGGCGAGCATTCGTGGCGCTTCCGGGTGGAATCGAGCGACAACATTGAAGTCACGGGGATGCAGAACGTGACGAAGGCGCAAATCATGGAAGTGATGGGCGCCGACATAGGGCGAAACATCTTTTTCATTCCGCTGGGGCAGCAGAAGGCGCAACTGGAGCAAATTCCCTGGGTGGAATCGGCCAGCGTGATGCGGTTTGTGCCCAACCGGCTGCAGGTTGAAATTCATGAGCGTACGCCGGTGGCATTCGCGCGGGTGGGGCCGCGCATGGCGTTGATCGATGCGGGTGGGACGCTCATGGAGTTAACCCCGAAACACAAGTATTCCTTTCCGGTGATTCTGGGAATGAATCCGGGTGAGCCGCTTTCGACGCGGGCGCCGCGGATGAAGACTTATGCGGAGATGGTGCGGGCGCTGGATTCGGGCGGGGCGCGCTATTCACAGGACCTGAGCGAAGTGGATCTGACCGATCTGGAGGATGTGAAGGTGCGGGTGAATGATCCGGCGGGCGATGTGCTGGTGCATCTGGGATCGTCGGATTATTTGCGGCGTTACAAAATTTATGTGACGCACGCGCAGGGTTGGCGGCAGCAATTTCAAAAGTTGGAGTCGGTGGATCTGCGCTACGACAACCAGATCATTGTGAATCCGGATGCGGCGCGGACGGCGAAGCAGTCGCCGTTGAATCCGGGCATGGCGAAAGCCGCGGCTGCGGCGGGAGTGAAGCCGGTGTCTTTGTTGACGCGGGTTGGGCCGAATGAGCGTCCGGTGCCGAAGCCGGCATTCGAGCTGACGGCGAAGAAACTGGATGCGAAAACGGCGGCTGCGTCACCGAAGAAAATCGGGACTAAGGCGAAGGCAAATAAATCCACTACTTTCCAGGCGAACACGAGTGTAGGCGAAAAGAAGGCAGCGTCCGCTGAGAAAACTGGGGCGGGCAAAGGCGAAAAACAACGGGCCGCGCCAGTGGCTGGGCATCGAGCAAACGAGCGCAAAAAGATTCCAGCCCACGCGACGGCTAAGCCTGCTAGTCATCCGGGCGGGCAGAAGCCGAGTCCGGCGATCGCGAAGAGTCAGCCCGGTGCGGAGCCGAGCGATTGAGAGCTTGAGGTAGACAGGTGCAGGCGCATTTATACGGGACTTTCATCAGGGAACATAGGGAATATTAAGAGATGGCGAATCTGCAGCGAAATGTTTTGACGGCGATTGATGTGGGGAGTGCCAAGACGTGCGCGCTCATGGTGGAAGTGACCGACGGCGGCCTGCGGTATCGCGGGCACGGCGTGGCGGAGTCGCGGGGATCGCGCAAGGGCGTGATTGTGGAACTGGACAAGGCGGTCGCGGCGGTTCAGAAGGCGGTGGAAGCGGCCGAGGATGTGGCGGGGGCGGCGGTGGAGCACGCCATCGTCGGCATTGGCGGGGCGCATGTGCGTGGGGTGAACAGCCATGGCGGCATCAGCCTGGGGACGCGTCCTCACGAGATTGGGCGCGATGAGATCAAGCAGGCGGTGGAGCGGGCGCGGGCGATTCCGTTGCCGGATGGGCGCGAGGTGCTGCATCTGCTGCCGCAGGAATTTATTTTGGACGATCAGGCGGGGGTTCACGATCCGCTGGGCATGATGGCGGCGCGACTGGAGGTGCGGGTTCATCTGGTGACGGCGGCGGCGAGCGCGACCCAGAACGTGATTACAGCGGTGAACCGCGCCGGCGTGCATGTGGATGACACCGTGTTTGAACCGCTGGCGGCGGCTGATTCCGTGCTGCGGGCTGACGAACGAGAGTTGGGAGTTTGCCTGGCGGACATCGGGGCAGGATCGACGGAACTGGTTGTTTTCCTGCAGGGCGCGGTGGCTTACACGGGAGTGATTCCGGTGGGCGGCGACCACTTTACCAGCGACTTGTCGATGGGCATGTGCACGCCGCTGGCAGAGGCGGAAAAGATCAAAAAGATTTTCGGCAATGCGATCGTCACCTTGATTCCGGAAGGAAATGAAGTGGAGGTGCCGTCGGTGGGCGACCGGCCTTCGCGGCTGCTGCCGCAGCGGCTGGTGGCTGAGATCCTCGAACCGCGGGCGCGCGAACTTTTTGAGATGATGCGCGAAGCTTTGCGGCAGAGCGGAATGTTTGACGCATGTCTCGCGGGCATTGTGCTGAGCGGCGGAGGGTCGCGGCTGCCGGGAATTTTCGATGTGGCGGAATCGGTGTTGCGGCGGCCGGTGCGGCTGTCGTGGCCTACGCCATTGGCGAAGATGCCATCCACTCTGGCTGAGCCGGAGTTTGCCACCGTGATCGGGATGGTGAACTACGGGCAGCGGGCGCGGGTGGCGCGAGGGTTTCAGGGGGATCGGTGGGGATCGAGATTGAAGGCGATGTTGGTGGGATAAAAAAGTCTCTAGTACCTAGTACCTAGTACCTAGTACCTAGTACCTAGTACCTAGTACCTAGTACCTAGTACCTAGTACCGAGTGCGAGCGGGAATGAAACTGGTTCGATGGGAGGAAGATTTTTCAACCACGAAGGACACGAAGGTTCACGAAGCGAAATTCAGGGAAGAAAATATCTAGACCAAGGGTGGACGAAATGACAAATGATTCGAGCATTCGCATCAGCTTCAACGAAGAACCTCTTAACGATGCCAAGATCAAGGTGATTGGCGTGGGCGGCGGCGGCGGCAATGCGGTGAACCGGATGATCGATGCGGGCGTGGAGGGCATCGAGTTCATCGTGGCCAACACAGACTTGCAGGCGCTGCGGCTTTCGCGCGCGCCGGTGAAGCTGCAGCTGGGCGTAAAGCTCACGAACGGGCTGGGTGCGGGCGCGAATCCAGAGGTGGGACGCAAGGCAGCGCTGGAGGACTCGGACAAAATTATCGAAGCGCTGGAGGGCGCGGACATGGTGTTTGTGACCACTGGCTTGGGCGGGGGGACGGGAACGGGTGCAGCGCCGATTATCGCGTCGCTGGCCAGCGAGATGGGAGCGCTCACGGTGGCAGTAGTGACCAAGCCATTTTCATTTGAAGGGCGGCGGCGCATGACGCAGGCGGACCGCGGCATTGCGGAGCTGATGGAATCGGTGGACACGACGATCGTGATTCCGAATGAAAAGCTGCTGGCGGTGGCCGAGGATGCGGGCTTCTTCGAATCGTTCCGAGTGGCGGACGACATTCTGCGGCAGGGCGTGCAGGGGATCTCCGACATCATCACGATTCCTGGAATCATCAATCGCGACTTTGCCGATGTGAAGACGATCATGGCGCGCATGGGTTATGCGGTGATGGGCACGGCAACCGCGAGCGGGACCAAACGCACGATAGAAGCGGCGCAGCGGGCGATTGCATCTCCGCTGCTGGAGGCGGGCGCGATCGACGGAGCGCGGGGAATTCTGATCAACATCACAGGCTCGGCGTCGCTGAAGCTCGCCGAGGTGCAGCAGGCCTGCACCATCATCCAGAGCGCCGCGCATGAAGACGCGAATATTATTTTTGGCGCAGTGCTGGATGAAAAGATGAAAGATGCGGTGAAGATCACAGTGATTGCCACGGGGTTTCGCGAGGTTCCGCGGGTGCAGCGACTGCCGGAGGTGCACTCGTTTGCCGCATCGCATGGGCGCGCAATGGATTTTCCCGAGGCGGTTGAGCCGGCGCATTCCGCATCGCCGTTTGCCGAACCGATGCCGGAGCGAATGATGCCGGAGCCGAGGATGGAAGAGTCGTCGTCAGTGGGGACGGCGAATATGGGCGCCGAGGTCATTTCGCTGGATAGCATGCGCAACGCGATGGTGGCGAACTTCGAGCAGGAAGATTTGGATGTCCCGGCATTTCTGCGCAAGCGCGGCGAAGTCATGTAAAGGGGAAAAGACCAAGGAAGAACACGATAAGGAGTGGTCCGAGGATTGAGTCTCGGCAGAAGAGGGAAAAACTTTGCGGCAGAGTGCCGTATCTTTTCAGTAACGGGGTAACGGTTACTGAGGACAGTTGAACGGAAGTAATTCCCATTTAAGTACTTGTTCCATAATGGGTTATATCGAGATTAGTGTTTTCTCAAAGAAAAACTTTGCTATTGCCTGAAACAACGTAACTCTCGTAGTATCGCGAAGATGGGGGATTTCCCGGTTCATCCCGGCAGCTGGCAGGCTTCGTGCAGCGAAACAGATGGGAAATCCGGGGTTTGAACCTTGTAGTAGATGGTAGTTGAATGTAAGTAGATGAATTTGGAAAACGAATTTCTGTAAAACGAATTTCTGTAAAACGAATTTCTGTAACTAGGGGAACGGATAGAAGAATGTCCAAGTCTGGAATGCGCGGCCTTCGTCTGATGGTTATCGTAAGTGGGATAGTATTGGCGCCGGCGATGTGGGCGGCGCACGTCAACCCGCGCACGTTGAATGGCAGCAAGCCTAAAACGACTCAGAAGGTGAGTGAGAGCCAGCACACAAAGCGCCGGATGCGGCATTTGGCAAGCAGCCGCAGCACGACCGGGCATGTGGCCGCGCGGCGTGGGCTGAGTCACGGCGCGAGCCTGACGCGGACCTCGGCTGGCGCGACCTCCGTCGGCCCCCGGCGCCATATGTATCACGAGCGCTTTTTCATGAGTTCATACGCCGAGGGCATCACTGGCGGCGACATCACCGATGGCGAAGATCCGGTGGTACGCCAGGCCGCGATCGATGCCTTGGGAAATATGAATGGCACGGTGGTGGCGATTGAGCCGACCAGCGGCCGAGTGCTGGCCATGGTGAATCAGAGGCTGGCGCTCTCGAGCGGTGCGCAACCCTGCTCGACCATTAAGCTTTCGGTGGCGCTAGCGGCGCTGAGCGAGGGTTTGATCTCGAAGGAAACCGAGGTTTCGCTCGGGGGCCGCAGCCGGATGAATCTCACAGAGGCTCTGGCGCATTCCAATAACGCCTATTTCGAAGCGCTGGGTCGCGAATTGGGATTCGAAAAAGTCGCTTACTACGCCCACCAGTACGGCTTGGGCGAGTTGGCTGGGTATGACATTCCGGGGGAGCAACTGGGTACGTATCCCGACGAAGTGATTCCCGAAAAACTAGGAGGCGTGGGCAAGATGTGTTCCTTCGGTGAGGGCGTTTCCATGACGCCGCTGCAGTTGGGCGCAATGGTTTCCGCCATCGCGAACGGAGGCACGCTTTATTACCTGCAGCACCCGACAACGCCGGAAGAGGTCACGAATTTCCAGCCCCGCATTAAACGGCAACTGGACATCGCTCCGGCAATTCCGGAGATTTCCGTGGGCATGGCGGGAGCGGTGCAGTACGGGACGGCCCGCAGGCTGGGACTGAATTTTAACGAAGAAGAGATCCTGGGCAAGACCGGGACCTGCTCCCACGCCGGTACGCGCTTTGGCTGGTTCGCCTCTTACGCCAATACCAGCAGTGGGCGCGTAGTCGTCGTGGTTTTTCTGCAGGGCGGACGGCCTACCTTTGGGCCCAAGGCGGCTGAGATTGCAGGCCACATGTACCGCAATCTCTACGATCACAATTTCTTCCTGGCCGGTCCTACGCGGCCCGCCGATACGGCTGATATGCGGTAACCATCAGCGCAAATCGTTTCCACACTAAATCTTAACGCCATCCTGAAAGGCCTCTCTCTGAGGCCTTTTCGTTTGCCATGAACCGGAGAGGGCTCGTGGCAGTCCTTAAGCGGTTTCTAACACGGAACCTCTAAATCCCGCCGATGTATAGCGTAGAGCATTGATGGCTAGGCACGGCGGGAGAGTCCGGTCTGGAAGCTGGCAAGCGCGGGATCTTCGCCACGGCGCGGGTCGAGTCTCATGAGCAGCGTAAATACAAGATGAATTCGGTCACGGCAATGAAGGGAAGCTACGACTACGGGTTGGTGGCGCTTTCCGTCGTGCTGGCGATGTCTGCGTCGTATGCAGCATTGGATCTGGCGGGCCGCGTCACTTCAACGCACGGCCGAGTGCGGAGGGTCTGGTTAAGCTGTGGCGCCGTAGCCATGGGTCTGGGAATCTGGGCTATGCACTATGTCGGCATGCTCGCCTTCACCATGCCCATGCGGGTTTTCTATTACCTGCCTACCGTAGCGGTATCACTGTTGGCGGCAATCGCTGCTTCCGCAGTCGCTCTATTTGTGGTCAGCCGGGCAGAGATGGAGGTAGAGCAAGCGCTTGCCGGCAGCGTGGTGATGGGGGGTGGGATCGCAGCGATGCACTACATCGGCATGGCCGCCATGCGCTGTGCGGCTGTGATTTTCTACGACATCAGACTCGTTGTTCTCTCGGTCGTACTGGCGATCGCGATCTCGTTCGTTGCGTTGCAGCTGGTTTTCCGAGTGCGGGATGAGCGAACGATAAGTTGGCGAAAAATCATTAGTGCGCTCAGCCTGGGCAGTGCGATTCCCCTGACGCACTATACCGGGATGTGGGCCGCCAACTTTTATCCTTCTAGCGTCACCCCCGATCTCACTCACGCAATCGGCATTTCCCCGATTGGCGTCTGGGCCATCAGCGCGAGCACTTTTTTCGTGCTTGCCGGAGCGATTGCTTCGTCATTCTTCGACCGGTTCATCGATTTACAAAGATTCGATCTCAACATTTCGCGAGAACGCGAGTTGTATTTCCGGACGATGGCTGAGGCGCTACCCGAAATTATATGGACGGCGACCCCCGACGGTGAGGACGACTACTTTAACCAGAAATGCTTCGACTACACGGGGATGACGCTCGACCAGCTGCGAGGCTCGGCGTGGAGAGAGATCGTCCACCCGGGGGATATAGAAAGCTGTTTCTCCAGGTGGCAGAATGCGCTGCGAGTGGGTGAGCCGTATGAAGTGGAGTATCGACTGCGGGGGAAAGATGGAACATACCGATGGTTTCTGGGGCGGGCCAATCCCATCCGTAATTCCGCCGGAGAGATGGTGAAATGGTTCGGAACATGTACAGACATCCACGATCAGAAGCAAGGTCAGCAGATTCTGGAAGGGCAGGTTCAGGAGCGAACCCTGCAATTGGCCGACATAAATACGCGCTTGCAGCGTGAACTGTACTTCCAGACGATGGCGGAGGGAATTCCAGAGGTCGTCTGGACCGCAGATCCCAACGGGGAGATCGACTTCACCAACCGGAGATGGCTCGATTACAGCGGGCTAACGCTTGAGCAAAGCCTGGGCATGGGATGGGCGCTTGCCATCCATCCTGATGACTTGGCCCTCTGCCTGGCAAAGTGGGAGAGCGCTCTGCCCACAGGGACCCCTTTCGAAGCAGAGTATCGCATGCGAGAAAAAGGCGGAAGCTTCCGATGGTTTCTGGTGCGAGCCAATCCCATACGGAATTCTGCGGGAGAGATAATCAAATGGTTCGGCACGTGCACTGACATTGAAAATCAAAAACAGAACCAGCAGCTTCTGGAAGAGCAGATTCTGGAACGGACAACTCAACTGGCGGATGTCAACACACGCTTGCAGGAGGAAATGTTAGAGAAAGATTTTGCCCGCAATGAACTCGATCAGCAGAACGAGAGAATGATGGCTGAACTAAAGAAGCGTTCGGAGCGGGCGACGATGCTGGCAAAGATGGGCGAACTTTTGCAGAGCTGCATCAGCAGGGAAGAAGTATTCGCAGCCGCTTTGGGCTTCGCGCCCAAGATATTTCCCGCTGCCCGGGGAGCGGTAGCGCTGCTGAATACCGGACGTAGCCTGGCGGAAGTGATCGGATCATGGACCGAATGCCAGCTTCCGATGAGGGAGTTTGAGCCGATGACATGTTGGGCGCTGCGAACGGGGCATCCGCATCTGGTAGTGGCGGGAGACACGACTGCGCCCTGCGGGCACGCCTTGGGGGTAAACAATACATATTTGTGCATCCCGATTCTGGCCCAAGGCGAAACGCTGGGGATATTGCACTTTCAGTCGACGGACGAGGCGCCGCAAATGGAAGCTTCAGAGCTTTCGTTCAAGACCACGTTTGCGGGACAAGTGGGATTGTCGATCGCGAACATCAGGCTGCGGGAGGCGTTGCGCACCCAGTCGGTGCGCGATGCCTTGACCGGCCTCTATAACCGGCGGTACCTGGAGGAGGTGTTGGATCGAGAGACGCGGCGAGCCGGGCGAGCCGGGCTATCGATGGGAATTCTGATGCTCGATCTGGATCACTTCAAGCGTTTCAACGATACTTACGGCCACGATGCAGGCGACGCGGTGCTGCGAGAGACTGCGGCGTTCTTGCTCAAGAATGTGCGGGCCGAAGATTTTGTGTGCCGTTTTGGCGGGGAAGAATTTGTGGTGATTTTGCCGACGGCCGATCTCGAAGGGTCGCGAATGCGGGGAGAGCGGTTGCGGTCGAGTATGAGGGAACTGACCGTTATGCATCAGGGCAAGTCCCTGGGCATGGTCACGCTTTCCGTAGGCGTGGCCACGTTCCCGGCCAACGGAATGTCACCAAAGGAGTTAATGGCTGCGGCCGATGCTGCGCTGTATCAGGCCAAGCGAGGTGGACGGGACCAAGTCGCGGTGGCGCTTTCGAAGAGAGCTGAGGAGAAGGAGATTTCAGGAGCGGCGATGCAGGATTCGGCAAAACCCGCCGCCAGTTGGAGCTAGTCGTAAAGCGACGTTTCGAAAAGGCCCCAAGAGCGAAAATTCCGCGCCTTCCGGCCGGGCATTCCAAGGGCAGTGAGATTTATCTTTTTTTCTCGTCGCGCTCGACCACGCCATCCTTGATGTGGACCACACGGTGAGCGTATTCGGCGATGTCGTGCTCGTGGGTGACCAGCACAATGGTATTTCCTTCCCTGTGGAGGCTATCGAAAAGGGCCATAATTTCGCTTCCGGTTTGCGAATCCAAGTTGCCGGTGGGTTCGTCGGCCAGAATGATGGAAGGCTTATTCACCAAGGCGCGAGCGACGGCGACGCGCTGCCGCTGGCCGCCGGAAAGTTCGTTCGGCTTGTGGGTCATGCGGGATCCCATGCCGACAGCCGTCAATGAAGCTTTAGCGCGCTCGATGCGCTCGTCGGTTGGCACGCCCGCGTAGATCAACGGTAGTTCAACATTGTGCAGGGCAGTGGCGCGAGCCAGCAGGTTGAAGGTCTGAAATACGAAACCAATTTCTTTGTTGCGGATCCGGGCCAGTTCATCGTCGTCAAGCTCGCTGACCAGTTGGCTGTTGAGCCAATATTCGCCTTTGGTGGGTGTGTCCAGGCAGCCTATCAGGTTCATCAGGGTTGACTTGCCGGAACCGGAGGGCCCCATGATGGCCACGTACTCACCGCGCTCAATGCGCAGGTTAACGCCGCGCAAGGCATGGACCTGCTGCTCCGAGCCCATGTCGTAGGTCTTCCAAAGATCCAGGGCCGCGATCATGCAGGATTGCGGCGAGCCTGCGACGGCGGTTGGGGGCATACTGATTACTTCGGCGGTAGCCATGTTTTTCTCCTGCTCCGGTGCCACTGAGTTCTCCATGAATGAAGTCGAATTCGATTCCCTGGGCTCCGTGTGCTGTCGGCACTGTGAAACTTGTCTTTTCAGACTGCCGTTTGAAACTTGTTCTGTGTCACTGGCTTCTCCGTTTGACGGATGAAGCCGTGGAACGTCATGACGATTCGTCTTCCTTCTTGGGAACGGAGTTATCGATTTTGACGCTGCTGCCAGAACGCAGCGTGCGCAAAACTTTGTAACTTCCCGTAATCACTTCATCTCCGTCCTTCAATCCATTCAGCACTTCGATGTCGCTGGTACCTGTGATGCCGGTAGTGATGGGGACGAACTCGGCCTTTTTGTTGCGAATGACGAAGACGCCCTGCACGTCCTGCAGCGGATCTTTACTATTGCTATTCCTGGGTGCCGTCTCTTTGGGCGAGGGTGCGGCCGCATGCACGGAGCCTGGAGCCGACTTCTCCTGCTCCAACTGCGCGGTAGTGCGGACCGAGAGTGCTTGAATCGGAATCGCAAGCACGCTGCTGCGGGAAGCGGTGGTGATCTTGGCGGTGGTCGAGAGGCCGGGACGCAGATCCTGCGGAGGATCGGTCACCGTAACCACCACTTTGAAATCTTTGGCTTCTTCGCTGGCAGTGGTTTGCTGGGAGGTTGCCACGCCAGTGGAGCGGACGATGGCATTGTCTCCGATTTCGGAGACCGTGCCGTGGAAAACTTTCTTGGGAATGGCGTCGATAGACACTTCGGCGGGCTGACCCAAGTGCACATTGACGATGTCAGTCTCATCCACTTTCACTTCGGCGGTGATTACCGACATGTCGGCCAGCGTCATCAGTATGCTACCTAGCGCATTCTGAATGCCGATGACCACCGATTCGCCCTCGCGCACTGGCAAACTCGTGATGACGCCATCGTAGGGAGCTGAGTACGTGGTCTTCCGCAGCACATCGGCAACACGGGTAAGGTTGGCGCGCGCCTGGGCTACATGCCGGTCGGCGGAATCTTTCTGAGCCTTGGCTTGAGCGACGCGAGCTTTGGCTTGCACCAGTCCGGAATCTGCCGTCGCCCACGCATTCTGGCGGCTGTCGAAATCTGATTTTGAGATCAGCCCATCCTTGAAGAGATTTTGCGCACGGTCCCAATCCAGCTTATTGCGCGCATAGTCGGCCTGGGCGCGCAACAGGTCGGCGTCGGATGTGTTGAGCGCCGCTTGGGCAGCGATCGCATCCGTTTCCGCAGCCTGCACCGAGGCCTGATTGGCGCTCACGTCCGCCGTGGATTGCACGTTCTCCAGCTGCGCCAGCAATTGACCCTTCTTTACGTGATCCCCTTCCTTAACGTACAGGTGGGTGATCTTTCCGTAGGCATTGGCGCCGATGTTGACGTAAGTCTTCGGCTTAATCTCTCCCGAAGCGCTTACCACCGAAGACAAGTCCTGGCGCTGGACTTTTCCAGTCTGCACCGTGACTACGTTCTTGCCGCTCTGATGCACCGTGATCCCGACGATGATGGCCAACAGCACCACCGCGCCGGCGCCGATCGCGATTTTTTTCCAGGGTTTCATGGTCTCCGTCGCTGCCCGGGGTTGGCGTTTCTTGCCTTCAGGCTTACAGTTCGATCCCAGTCAGGTTCATCGACTTGACGGACACGTCTTCTAATACGATCCCGCTAACAGGAAAGTTCCGTCACAGACGCTTACTGAGACCTGCCTGGGAAACCAAGAGCCGAGGGTACTGGACCCGGGAACCTGCAATTATAGCGTGGGAGTGGCGGGGTTTTGCACTGAAACGGCTGAGGCTGCCAGAGTGATAACGATCAAAGCGAATATTCGGGCCGCTGGGCAACGCCGGGCGGGCAACGCCGCATCCACCAGATAGATCGGGTTCGGGTGCGGAATCCATTCTTTTAATGTGACTTAACCTTGCTTTCACTCGATTGAGAGCCTAAAATGGGTGGTCGAAGTTGTGCCGTCGCAGGAGTCCCTCTCATGGTTCGGGTTGGTTCACGTTATTTTTATCTTCCGTCTCTGGTTATATTGGCGGTCGCCTGCGGTTTAGGCGTCCCGGCGCGAGCGCAGAGTGACAAACCGGCGGCTTCGAGCCCGCCCGCTGCCAGCGCGGCATCGCCGAGCGCAGCATCGTCTGGCACGGCCGCTACCGACGCGCAGGCGCAACCCGCGCAAGCGCAGCCTGGCGATGAAATCGATCCGCTGCATCGCAAACCGAACGAGAAGCAGAAGAAAGCGCAGAAGAGAGCTTTGAACGTCGAACTCAGCAAGACTTACAAGAAGTGGCTGAACGAGGATGTGGTTTGGATTATCACCGACGAGGAACGGGCTGCCTTCAAACAGCTTTCCAACGACGAAGAGCGCGATAACTTTATAGAAGCTTTTTGGCAGCGCCGCGATCCCACTCCCGACACCGAAGAAAACGAATACAAAGAAGAGCATTACCGGCGCATTGCCTATGCCAACGAGCATTTTGCCGCCGGCATTCCCGGCTGGAAGAGCGACCGCGGGCGCATGTACATCATGTATGGTCCGGCCGACGAAATTGATGCGCATCCCTCCG
Organism: uncultured Acidobacteriaceae bacterium; assembly: GCA_963818865.1. GTDB lineage: Bacteria > Acidobacteriota > Terriglobia > Terriglobales > Acidobacteriaceae > Sulfotelmatobacter. The sequence continues at coordinate 244,210 of CAWFTQ010000003.1, read as the reverse complement.
GCGGATCGTATGAGCGGCCCATGGAAGAAGGTGGCGGCGAAACCTCTACATTCCCGTTCGAAACCTGGCGCTATCGCTATCTCGAAGGCATTGGCCAGGAAGTGATCATAGAATTCGTCGATACTTGCATGTGCGGCGACTATCACATGACGCTTGACCGTTCGGAGAAGGACGCTCTGAAATACACGCCGAACGCGGGTTTGACGCTCTATGAGCAAATGGGCATGTCCAGCAAGGCCGACCGCTTTAACACCAGCGGTCTGGAGCAACTGGGCGCCGGGCCGATGGCTTCAGATTTGCAGACGAAAGAGTTTGACCGGTTGGAGCAGTACGCCAAGTTGCAGGCGCCGCCGCCAATCAAATTTAAGGATCTGGAAGAAATCGTCAATACCAAGCTGATCACCAACTTGATGCCGTTCGATGTGCGCTCCGACTTTGTGAAAGTGACGGGGGACACCGTGCTGGTGCCGATCACGATCCAGATGAAGTACCGCGACATAACATTCGCCAACAAGGATGGGGTGCAGCGCGGCACGGTGAATATTTTTGGCCGGGTAAGCACTCTGACCGGGCGTGTGGTACAGACTTTTGAAGACACGGCCCAGGTCGATGTTCCGGCGGAATTGCTGCCCCGTACCGCGGAAAATTCCTCGGTCTACTGGAAGGCACTTCCGCTGCGGCCGGGACGTTATAAAATCGAGATCGCTGTCAAGGATGTCAACGGCGACCGCAAGGGCCTGTGGAGCCGGGGCATCGTGGTTCCGGAGTACTCCGACGACAAGCTGTCGACCTCATCGCTGATTGTGGCTGATCAGATGGAGGCCGTGCCTACGAAGGATGTAAGCACGGGCAGCTTCGTGATTGGCGTGACCAAGGTTCGGCCCCGGGTGGCGCCGGCGGATGGCAAGCCCGCGCTCTTCAAGCGCAGTCGCGACCAGAAGGTAAACTTCTGGATGCAGGTCTATAATCTGGGCGTCGACGAGAAAACGCACAGACCTTCGGCCACGTTCGAGTTTGACATTGTCAACATAGCGACCAACAAACCGGTGGTGCAGAAAACGGAATCGACCGAAACGATGGGTAACGTCGGCGAACAGGTAACGCTGCAGAAATCGATTGCGTCGGCAAACCTGCAGCCGGGTGTATATCGGATCGAAATCAAAGTGAACGACAACATCTCCAAACAGACGGTTGATCCTTCAGCGACGTTTGCTGTTGAGTAAATTTTTCGTTTGATTCCCCGGAGGTGGGATGAAGCTTCGCCAGGTCGGAACTTGGGCGGTGATTGTCGCGTTGTCGCTTCCTGCGTGGGCTGCGGACCGGCCAGGGGCGATCTCCGGATACGTGCGCGATGGATCAGGAACGCCGCAGATGGGCGCGGTGGTGGAAATTATAGGAACCGCTGCGCGCACACTGACCGTATTCACCGACGGAGCCGGGTTTTACTCGGCCAAGGACCTGCTGCCAGGGTTATACACGGTTAAGGTTTCCGCCGCATCGTTCTTACCGGCGTGGCGCGACAAAGTTGGATTGCATCCCGGCGCCAGCACTCACCTGAATATCACTCTGAACACTCTGCTGAATGCCATGCGCGTGGGTCCGCTGCGTGGCGGCACCGACGATGACGATTGGAAATGGACCCTGCGTTCTGTGGCGAATCGTCCCGTGCTGCGGGTGTTCGACGATCCGAACTCGGCCGATGGAAAGCAGGGCAACGACATAAAAGGGAGTCTGTCGTTTCTAGGCGGTTCGGCGGCCGGCGGGTATGGCACCGGGTCGGACGTGAGTACCGGCTTCTCCTTGGAGCGCAACGTTTTTTCCGTAGACCGGGTGGGACTGAAGGGAAATGTCGGTTACGGAGATGGCCTGCCCGCCGCGGTTTTACGAGCATCTTATTCGCATGTGCTGCCCGACGGTTCGGGGCCGTCCATGGGGGTTGCCGTCCGGCGTTTCGCCCCCTCCGATCCGAACGTACATAATGCTTCGCTCCAGTCGGTGGCGTTTTCTGGGGCCGACGATTTCGCGGTTGGCGACGTGCTCGAGGTAAAGTTGGGCAGTGAACTGCAGTCCATCCAATTTCTAGGGCGTGTGACAGCGTTCCGGCCCTATGGCTCGGTTGATCTGCACGTTTCCCCGGACATGGTAGTCGGTTACGACTACGCGACCGCCTTGCCCAACCATCGGGACGAAGATTTCGATTCGGCGTCATCCGCGGATTCCAGCGAAGCCGATCCTCGTATTAGCCTGGCTAACTTCTGCACCAAGCTGGAGCGCGCCCATCACCAGGAGTTGAATGTCTCCCGGCGCGTCGGCAAGAACAACATGCAAATCGCGTTGTTCAGTGATGGCGTGGACAATACAGCGTTGCTCGGCACCGGCGAAGTGACTGCGGCCGGCGGCGACTTGTTGCCAGACGTTTACTCCGGAACCTTCACTTACACCGGCAATACGTTGGACGCGCGCGGGCTGCGCGTAGTGCTTGAGCGAAAACTTTATTCCGATCTTACTGCCACGCTGGATTTCGCTTACGGCGGCGTGCTCGATTTGTCCAGGCCTGACGTCCCGATCCAGGATGCCCTGCAGTGGATCACGGCCCAACGCCGCGAAGCCGTGGCTGCCAAGTTCAGCGGAACGTTGCATCGTACTCATACCCGCTGGATCGCGTCCTACCGCTGGGTGAGTGGTTCGGCGTTGACTCCGGTGGATATGTTCAACAGCTCGCCGGGACAGAGCGATCCATTTCTGAACCTTTTTATTCGGCAGCCTATTCCGACCCTGGGCTTCCTTCCGGCTCATATGGAGGCGGTGATTGACTTGCGCAACCTGCTGGCGCAAGGCTATGTGCCGGTGATGGGTCAGGACGGCCAAACCGTCTACTTTGTTCAATCGGCCCGTTCCGTGCGCGGCGGTTTAGCCATCAGCTTCTAACTCCGAAACCTTCCTACTCGGTTGCGCTACCGCTTTCGTCCACGGCGAGGCCTGAATCCTGCTTGGCAGCTAGTTACTTCGGAGTACCCTATTCGTAAAATCTATCGCTTGGATCAGAACTCAGTGGTTGACTGTAGGGATGCGGTTTGGATAATGTTCTCTGTGCGGTAGGGGCGCTGCATGTTATTCGTATGCAAGGAATTGCAAGCCCCTCTTTAAGGGCCTGAAAAGCAGGCCTGCCGTACCGGACGGACTCCCCCGAAACCATCAGCTTTAAGGAGACTCTATGAGAGCGCGCATCATCCTGGTGTTTGTGCTGCTGGCGGCAGTTACTCTTTCGGCACAGACTTTCCGTGGCACAATTCTGGGCACCGTGACTGACCCCTCAGGCGCAGTAGTCGCCGGCGCCAAAGTGACGGTGAAGAACGTTGGCACGGGACTCGAACGCACCACCGAAACCAGCGCCGACGGCAGCTACGCTTTGCCCGAGTTGCCGATCGGCACTTATACAGTGACGGTGACCCTGACTGGCTTCCAGACGTCCGTGACCACCGGGGTCACTGTGGACATAGCGGGGGAGCGTCGCGTGGATGCAGCGATGAAGACGGGCCAGGTTTCGACCAAGGTGGAAGTCTCGGCGGATCAACTGCCGATGGTGGAGACGACCACCAACACCCTTGGCGGCGTGCTCACGGCCCAAACCGTTGAGAACATGCCGGTCAACGGACGGGACTACACCAAGCTGATCTACATGAACCCTGGTGTCGCCGGCTCTCCCGACGAGATTTCTGACTCACCCGGCTCTTTCGGTGAGTTTTCCATGAACGGCGCGCGCGGCCGATCTAACAACTACTTGCTAGACGGTACCGATATGAATGACGGCTACCGCAACGATCCGGCCATCAATGAGGCTGGCGTCTTCGGTACACCATCCACGATCCTTCCCATTGACGCTGTCGCCGAAGTGAATGTGCTCTCGAACTTCGCACCGGAGTATGGCCGAAGCGCGGGCGCGATCGTCAACATTGTTACCAAGAGCGGGACCAACAAGATTCACGGCAGCGCCGCCGACTACTTCCGCAACGACGCCCTCGACGCGCGCAACTACTTCAACCCTTCCGGCCAGCCGAAGGCCCCGTTCCACAATAACCAATACGGAGCATCGTTGGGCGGACCGATCGTGAAGGACAAGACGTTCTTCTTTGTTGACTACGAAGGTCAGCAGGAGCCGGTGGGGGTCGTGACGGTAGCCAGCGTGCCCACTGGCACCGCCGCAGATGGATCTCTGAGCCCGAGCGATGCGACTGACCCCTCTGGCGTGATTCAGCAACTGCTGGCGAGGCACCCGTGGCCGGCGCCCAACTTGTCAAACCCGAATCCGGGCGTCGTCTCGAATCTTGGGACGGCTTCGGTGGTGTCCCCATCATTCAACCGATTGACCAGCTTCATCTCCAAGATCGACCACAGCTTCAACGCCAATAACAACCTTACGGGCCGCTATTTTTTTGGCGATAGCGTGCAGTCGTTCCCGCTGGCGCTCACCGCGTCGGGCGGCCAGTTGCCGGGGTTCAATACCTACACTCCAACGCGAGTGCAGTTGGTATCGATTTCCTATGTGCGGACGATCGGCTCCAACAAGGTAAATGAATTGCGCTATGGCTGGAATCGGTTTGCAGAGGGTTTCTTTCCTGCGGACCAGAGTTTCGCCCCGAGTTCGATCGGCCTTTGTGCAGCGACCAGCACGGCCTTATGTAACGGCGCCTCTCCATTTGATTCGGGCCTACCCATCATTTTGGTAAGTGGGGTGGCTCAGCTTGGATCTACCAGCAGCTTGCCGCGTCATCGGGTTGACAGCAACGACCAGGTCCTCGACAACTTTTCCTGGAAGCTCAACCAACACGACGTCAAGTTCGGCGTCGATTACCATCGCACTTCGATACAGCAGTATTTTGACAAGTACTTCCGCGGCAGGTTGAGCTTTTCTGGCGGCGGAGTCGACCCCAACAGCACGGGGCTCCAGGATTTCCTCGGAGGATTCGTCGATAGCGGCTTTCAATATTTCGGAGACTCCACCAGGCACACCGACGAAAACAACTTCGGTTTCTACGTGCAAGACAGCTTCCGGGCGACTTCGCGACTGACCCTTAATTACGGTATGCGCTGGGACTATTTTGGCGTCGTGAAAGAGAAGAACAACCTGCTCAGCAACATTACGAATCTTGATGCTGTCGACGACACCTTTACCCTGACGCAAGTCGGCCAGCCGGGATTGAGCAGCCTTTACAACCCGGATAAAAAGGACTTCGCGCCTCGGGTGAGTGCCGCGTGGGACGTGAGCGGAAAGGGCCGGACAGTGGTGCGCGCCGGTTTTGGATTGTTCTTCGATGCATTTTCGCAGGACATGGCGCTCGGCCACCTGCCCTATTCCCCGTTTTTCGATCCCGGTCCGGCCTACAACAACATTGGGCCCGATCCGATTCTTTCGACAAGCGCATTTGGCGGGCCCATCAGTGCTGGCAGCCCACTGTTTCAGCCTACGACCACATGCGCCTTTGAGTGCGACGCTTTTGGCTTCGATCGCAACATCAAGACGCCCTACATGGAGAACTACAACCTGAACGTGCAGCAGCAGATTTCCGGCAAATCGGTGCTGCAGATCGGCTATGTCGGATCGCAAGGCCATCGCCTGTGGAGGTTCTTTGATCTGAGCCAGCCCAGCCAGGCGCAGATTACGGCTTCAGACTGCCCGAACGGGATCGCCACTTGCGCCACCACAGGCGCCATCACGGGCGCGTACGGAGTGCCGCGGAACTACGAGGACAATCCCTACGACGCTTTCTATATCCTGCAGGAGAATTCCACCGGCAAGTCGAACTACAACGCGCTGCAGGCGAGTTACCGAATCACTGGATGGCATGGAATAACATCCATCGCGAACTTCGTTTGGTCGAAGTCGCTGGACAATTCAAGCGATGGCGAAGACTTCGAACCGAATGCTGCCCAACCTAACGACAGCACGAATCCGCAGCTTGAGTATGCTCCGTCGAACTTCAACATCCCGCGCCGCTTCACCTGGAACTTTGCCTACGAGTTCCCGAAGATGGGAGGAGACTGGCAGCGCCTGAAGAATGGCTGGGGCATCAACAGCGTGCTGACGCTGCAGGATGGCCAGCCCTTCCAGCTAAACTACAACTTCGAGGACGACTACAGCGGCAGCGGTAACGGATTTGATCGGCCAGATGTGGTCGGGCCGATCAAGTATGATTCGCGAAATCCCTCCAACTTCCTGGACCTGAACTCATTCGCCATCCCGTGTTCCATTAATCCGACTCTGACGTCGGCCACGATAACTGGCACCGCCCAGGACTGCATACCCGGTACCCGGCATTTCGGGAATGAAGGGCGCGATTCCCTCCGCGGTCCGGCGTTCAAAGAGTGGAACTTCGCACTCTACAAGACAACGGCGATCACGGAGCGGTTGAGCATGCAACTTCGCGCTGACTTCTTCAATATTCTCAATCATCCGAACTTCGCCAATCCGTTCCTTCCGGCGTTCATTGCGGATGCTGCAGGTCCGACCAGCCCGATTTGTAACGGCGGCAACGGTTGTGGCTTCGTTGCGAATGGCGCGGGTCGGGAGGTCGGTAACGCGGCATATCACATCACCGCTACAGGCGACGTAGGAATCGGCAACCCGTTCATTGGGGGCGGTGGGCCACGCGGAATTCAATTAGCGGCGGTTTTCCGGTTCTAGTGATTTCCTAGCCTTGATCAGCTGATTCTCGGCCCCTGCCTCTTCTGGCAGGGGCCTTCTTTCTTGGAAAAATCCTGAGCGCTTAGGCCCGGGGCTACTGCGGGCAACGGCTCGCGGGTCGCACATCCCCCGCCCGTCCTACGCCTTTCGTCACTACATTGCATGGTTACCGCGATGTTACGCTGCTCTCATATTCCCCCAAAGCGTTTGTTGCGGAGACTTTGATGCGTCGCTCCATCTCGATTGCCCTTATTCTTGGCGTGTGTTTTGTTGCGCCGGTTTATGCCCATCACCTTAAGCAGTCGGCTTCGGCTTCGATGCCCATAACCACCTCCTCCGCCCAGGCTCGCGCGCTCTATGAGAAGGGCATGCAGGATTATGAGAATCTCTATCTAGATCGCTGTAATGACGACTGGCGCGCTGCGGTAAAAGAGGATCCCAATCTAGCGGTGGCTTGGGCCTGGATCGCTTTTAACAGCAGCGATCCCAAGGAAGTGACCGCGGCGCGCGAACAGGCGAAGGCTCTCGCGCCCAAGCTGACGCCCGGCGAGCAGTTGATGATTGCCTGGATCGTCAAGGTGCAGGAAGGCGACTTCATCGGCGGCATTTCCGCTATGAACGACATGCTGGAGATGTATCCCAAGGACAAGCATCTGCTCTACCTGGCGGGCAACTGGGTGATGGAATCCGAGGGCAGCGAGCAGGCGGGGCGAATGATGGAGAAAGCCCTCGCCATCGACAAGAATTTTCCCGCCGCGCTGAACGACTTGGCTTATGTGGACGCGCGCAATCGGCGCTTTGACAAGGCTTTGGCGGCGATGGATCGCTACGTTGCGCTGCTGCCCAAGGAGCCGAATCCGCAGGACTCTTATGGAGAACTGCTGCGTATGGCGGGGAATTTTGAGGGATCGTTGCAACACTATCGTGCCGCGCTGAAGATCGATCCTGATTTCGTTACCTCACAGCTTGGATTGGGCGATACGTATGCGCTGATGGGGAATCAGGAGCAGGCGCGGGTTGAATACGACAAGGCCATCCGTTTTGCCCACAATGAGGCGGATCGCCTGAGCTACACCATGCAGGAAGCGATGACATGGGTGCGCGACGGCAAGTTTGTCGAGGCAGATAAACTTTTCCTTGAGATCGCCGAAACAGCTCACGCCAAAGAACAAGACTTACAGGAAGCGCAGGCCTACCGGCAATTAGCTGAGTATCAGGCAGAGGATGGCACGGGCTTGAAATATCTGCAGAGCGCACAGGATGCGCTGGGACATCGCAGCACAATTTCCGCGTCCGACAGGGATGAGGAGCTAGCGAGAATTCTGCGCAACCGGACCGTGCGTGCAGCCCACGCCGGCGCTGCCGCGCTGGCTGACAAGTCTCTCAAACAACTTGAGGAGATGGCGGCCGGCAGTCGAGACCGGGTGATCCAGAGTTCTTACAACGGCGCGGCCGGAACCCTTTTGATGGATCAGAAAAAGTTCGATGAAGCCATCACTTATCTGGAAGAAGACCAGAACAATCCTTTCACCATGGAACTGCTGGTGCAGGCCTACTACCAGACCAACCAATCTGACAAGCTAGCCGAGGCTGAAGCGAAGCTGCGAGGTAGCAATGTTCCCACCATGGAGCAGGCTCTTGTAGTGCCTGCCGCGCGTTTGCGACGCCCGGAGATTTAGAAAGTCATTTCTCTGATCGGGGAGAAGTTGCTTTATACTGTCGACGCCAGCAGGAAGGAAAAAACCTTTCCGCTGGCGTTATGTATTTGGCAGAAGTTTTGATCGCTCCTGACCGCTTGCGAAAACATATTAGAAATTAATTACTTCTAAGAACGATTTCTGAGAATGTCTGAGAATGACTTCTAAGATCGATCGCCGGTCCCGCAGCAGAGTTGCCGCTAGTGTGCCAGTGCAGGTCAGAAGCGTCCGCGGGACTGCGGAACTCAACGCACAAACTCGAGATGTGAGCACCAACGGGGTGTTCCTCTATACCGAATCCCGCATGGTAGTGGGCTCGAACGTGGAATTGGTGTTCATTCTTCCGCCCGAGCTTACCTCCGGGGAGAAGAGCTGGGTTTGCTGCCATGCCCGCATATTGCGCGTAGAACCTGGTCCAGGGAAGAACTTCGGCGTAGCCGCCGAGATCCGCAGGATGGACATTCTGCCGGAACTTCCGCTCTGAGACCGCTTAGTTTCCAGCCCTTCCGATAAAAAATCACTTTCCTGAGGCTCGAGGACCCCCCGGCGGGTTTATTTAGGAAATGTTTGATAAAATCCTTTCCATGACCCCGCCCTTAGTGCCATAATGGCGGCCCAAGAATTGCTCTGGCCAAACTTAGTAACTAGGTGGCCCGGTTATGTGGATTGACAAACTGGCGGACGGTGTGGTGCAAGTGCAGACTCCCATCGGACCGCGATATGTAATGCCTTCATTTCTGCAACGCGCTTATTTTCTATGGATGTTTCGACACTTTCCTATTCTTCCCCATGCTGTACTCAGTTCCGGGCAGCAGCGGCTGATCGATCGCTTATGTTCCGAGCAGAGGTTTGTCTCCATGGCCTACGCCGATGGGTTGGATGATGCTCCGGTGATTGGCACGGTGGAGAGGCGCTCAGCGACCGGGTCTGAGCCGTTGCCGCCGCGCCGTCCGGCGGTTAGCGAGGGTTCTCGGGGCTTGGCTGCGGAAGCGCGGCAACGCTCCTAGATTTTAGCGCTCCGACTAGATGAGCCTTCACGGAACATGCTCGTCAGTTCTGAGGAGCCGTCGCTGGAGGCTGTGCGTTGCTTCCGGCCGCCCTGCCGTTCGAAGGACCCTGACGCTCCTGCGCTCCTGCGAAATTCCCGCACGGTCCTGCGCCTCCGTGATGATGTCCACCATTCGGTGAACCATTCGCGGCTCGCTGCTGCTGGCAAGAATGCAGAGCACTCTGCTGCTCGGGAGTAATGAGCGCATCCATTTTCTGCTGGGCTTGTTGGCGGATTTCCCTGACTTGCTGTTGCTTTTGCTGCGGCGTGAGCGACGAGTTTTCGCACACACTCGCAACTTGCGAATGAGCGTCCGCTTCAATTGAGTGATGCTCTTCCATTACCGTCCGGCTGATGCCGGCTTGCCGCCAGCAGGGTTCCTGGCGAGTTTGTGCCGGAGCAGACGATGGCGGATTGCCCGCAGATGGTGGAGCGCCATTCTGCGCCAACAGCGGCCCGCAGGAAAACAAAACCGTAACCACGGCGAATCGCAGAATATCCTTCAGCATAGTTGTCTCCGTTGGTTCCGACTTCGGACTGTAGAGAACCCTGGAAGCAAGTGTAATGCGGGCGCTATGCCCCGGAAAATAAAACTGAAGTGTCGAAGGTGCGTTCGGAAGGATGTCCACTGGGGGATTCATGAATCGTCCGGTCGGCCAGAGCTGTGAACACAAAGTGTCCGCCATCAGCGGCAAACGCCGGTCAAATGTGCCTGCGACAACATGCGCAAACCTTGGCTGGCTTGGCCATGACCGTGCATGCGAGAAATGCTACAATCACCAATTGTCCACACCACGAGATGTTCACCGTGGGCGCGTAGCTCAATTGGCAGAGCAACTGACTCTTAATCAGTAGGTTGTAGGTTCGATTCCTACCGCGCTCACCATCTAACCCACTAAGCGATCTCTTGTGGGCTAGGGCGGTGCTGGTTGCCACTGCAATGCCGGCGGTATGGCTAAAGTGCCGTGCCTAGTGGCAGGGTTATTCTGCTACTCGTTTGCTGGTTCCGCGAGAGTCTTAATCTGGTTGGTGATTTCCCGTCGCCGGTCCCGGCGGAGCTCAAATTCGGAGATCTCAAGGTTCGATCCGGCCTCTCTTTCGGATTTCTTATCCAACTGTTTGAGCAACGCCAGCTCTTTCAAAAGATCCATCATCGCTTCCGAAGATTTAGCGCTCATTCGGTTTCTCTCCGTACGCCTGCCGCGGACGTTCGTGGCTGAGTTGGCTTTTTTTCGTTCGACTACACAGTATGGCGCTTCGAAGTCGAAATCTGCCACAGTGCTGCCAGTGAATTCGCTGCGGCTTCGATGGCTGCCTTGGAAGATTCGAGCGTATTCAGGCCATCCCGTTTGTGCCGAAGGATAGGTTGCTGGGAGGCCGGAATCGCGCGCCCGTTGAGCCTATTCAATGATCCTTCAAAAAGTTGCTTCCAGCGTTGCTGATCCGGTTGCTCAGAAATTGTTTTGCGGTTCATATTTGTTTTTCAGACCTCGATCAACCACACCGATTGTGATCTATTCCCGTCTTCCTCAAAATAGGGTGATTGCCTGACTGCCGAGACAATCGCTCCCTATGCGGTGCGCCGTTTTGTCTTAGTCCTTGCTAAACTAGCTCGGTTTTGAAGAAATTGATGGGATACGATTCCTCATGAACATTCTTGATCTCGTTGTCGGCAAGCCGATCAAAACTACTGACGAACGCGCTGAGCAGATCGGTCCGGCGCAAGGTGTCCCCATCTTTGGCTTGGACGGGCTGAGTTCGGCTGCCTATGGCCCGGAGGCGGCTCTCAGTCTTCTCATCCCGCTTGGCCTTCTGGGAGTTCGCTATATCGTTCCCATCAGCGCGGCCATCATCACGTTGTTGGTCATCGTGTACTTCTCCTATCGTCAGACCATCGCGGCTTATCCCTCCGGCGGCGGTTCGTATACGGTGGCGCGCTTCAATCTTGGCGCACCTGCGGGACTGCTTGCGGCCGCGGCACTGCTCGCCGATTACATTCTCACGGCTGCAGTGGGCATTTCGGCGGGAGTGGGGGCGTTGATTTCAGCAGTTCCGGCTTTGCTGCCGCATACCGTTTCTATTTGTCTGGGCATTCTGATTGTTATCACCATCCTCAATCTTCGCGGCGTGCGTGAAGCGGGTACTATTTTCGCCGTTCCTACCTACCTATTCGTCGGCACACTCCTCATCACCATTGCAGGAGGCGTGCTCCGCGTGATCTTCAGCGGCGGACATCCCATACCAGTCGTCGCCCCTCCGCCTCCGCCGGCCCTGACCGAAGCGGTCAGCTATTGGCTGCTGCTGAAGGTCTTCGCCAGCGGTTGCACTGCCTTGACTGGCGTGGAAGCTGTGAGCAACGGAGTGAAGGCTTTCCGGGAGCCTACGGTAAAAAACGCGCAACGCACCTTGACCGTGATTATTTTTCTGCTGGCCGTTTTGCTCGCAGGAATTTCTTATCTGGTCAAGACTTACGGGATTGCCGCGACCGACCCGGGCCAGCCCGGCTACCAGAGCGTTCTTTCCATGCTCACCGCTGCGGTGTTTGGCAAGGGAATTTTTTACTACTTGACGATCGGCGCAATCCTCGTCGTGCTCTCGCTGTCGGCGAACACGGCGTTTGCTGACTTTCCCCGGCTGTGCCGCGCTATCGCGCAGAATAATTATCTGCCGCACGTCTTCGGCTACCGGGGAAGGCGGTTGGTTTATACCTACGGCATCGTCGTGCTGGCATTGCTCTGCGGCGGGGTATTGGTTCTTTTCGGAGGCATTACGGACCGGCTGATCCCACTCTATGCCGTGGGCGCGTTCCTGGCATTCACACTCTCGCAGGCAGGCATGGTGATGCACTGGCGAAAAAATCGCGGCCCGCACTGGGTGAAGAGCGCATTGGTGAACGGGCTGGGCGCCACCGTTACCGGCATTACCACCGGCGTGGTGCTGGTGGCGAAGTTCGTAGAAGGCGCATGGATTACGCTGCTTTTCATTCCATTCACGATTGGATGCTTCGTGCTTGTGCGCCGCCACTATCACGCCGTGAAACTGCTCACCAGTTGCAAGGATCCCGTGAATGTGGCCGGTCTGAGCCAGCATCCGATTGCGGTGATTGCGATTGACCGCTGGAGCAGTATTACCTGCCAGGGAATTGAATTTGCCGCCCGGTTGTCTCCGGAAGTGATCGCCGTACACGTGGAACCCAACGAGCATTCTGAATTGCTGCAAGACGACTGGCAACAATACGTTAAGAAACCCTTCGAGGCGGCGGGTAAGGAGCCACCTCAGCTGCAGGTTTTACCTTCACCCTATCGCTTTGTGATCGTTCCCTTCGTACAGTTCGTTCTGGATCTCTCGAAAAGACATCCCGATCGCAGCATTGTCGTTGTTATACCGGAGTTGGTAGAAGACAAATGGTACGAATATTTTCTCCACAATCAGCGCGGCCGATTGTTGGAGTGGGTGCTGCTGGCGCGCGGCAATGAACGCATTTTCACGGTGAGCGCGCCGTGGTATGTCGGAAAACGACCGTGATGCAGGCAAAGTTCCTGGGTGCAAGTGTGGACGAGCCGCATTCGAACTCCGCGGGAAGCACTTACTTTCAGTTCCTATTTAGCAAGCTGCCCGATGAAGACTCCGAACGGCTCGAGTGAAACTTCATTCCCTTTGGCTGTCGATTTGCCGGTGGCGACTAGCTTGGTGGCCGATGAGAACCCGTTGCTCTTAAGATCGAGTTTGAGCTTCTGCGGCGAGCCCGACATGTTCAGGGCCACTACCAACGTCTGGTCTTTATAAATTCGCAAATACGAAAGCACGTTGGTGTCATTTTCATTGATCGCGGTGTAACTTCCGTCGAGCAGGGCTTGATTTGTATGGCGCAGCTTGAGCACATTCTTGTAAAACTCAAGCACTGAATCGGGATCTTTCGATTCATCCGCTACGTTGTGCGTCTTGTAAGTTGGCGGCACCGGCAGCCACGGCTTTCCGGTGGTAAAACCAGCGTTTTCGCTGCTATTCCACTGCATGGGAGTGCGCTCGCCGTCACGGCCTTTCTCTTTGGGCCAACCTTTGCGGCCAATTGGATCTTGCACCTCCTCTCGGCGCGTGGGCGGAGTCGTCTTCATTCCGATTTCTTCTCCGTAATACATGATCGGAGTTCCGCGCAATGTGAGATAAAGCGCCGCCATCAACTTGGCGATCTGGTCATTGTGCTTGCCATCGCCGTAGCGATCGTAGGAACGCACCCTGTCGTGGTTGCTGATCACAAACGTGGGCCAGCCCGAAGCGCCATTCACGGCGGCGATCTGCTTGCGGAATTCCGCAGGTGACAGCCTATCGACACCCGTGAAAAGGAAGTCCATCGGCAATTGCAATTCGTTGTTGCCTTCGCCGTAGTACCGGTTGAGTTCGGCGACATCAGCCGTCGGCGTCTCGCCAATCAGCACCGCATTGTATTCATCCGCTACCTTGCGCAGCCCGCGCAGCACGTCATGTACCTCGGGCAACTTCGTGTTGTATTTGTCCTCCTCGAACGGATCTCCGAAGGCGTTCTTCCCGGGATGCGCGATGGGATTGTTTTGCAGATTCGGATCTTCAAACAAGGTATCAACCGCATCCAGCCTGAATCCCGCCACACCTCGGTTGTACCACCAGCGGGTCACATCGAACATGGCGTCCTTCACTGCGGGATTGCGCCAATTCAGGTCGGGCTGCTCGGGATAGAAATAATGGTAGTAGTACTGATCCGTGGTGGGATCAAACTTCCAGGCTGAACCCCCAAAGGTCGAAACCCAATTATTGGGAGGCTGTCCTGGTCCCTTCCCATCGCGCCAGATATACCAATCGCGATGAGCGGAGGTGCGCGATGATTTCGAATCGAGAAACCACTTGTGCTGATCCGAGGTGTGATTGACCACGAAGTCGAGGATGATGTGGATGTTTCGCTTCTTGGCCTCACTGGCGAGGTTATCGAAGTCAGCCAAGGTTCCGTACATGGGATCGATATTTTCGTAATCGGAAACGTCGTAGCCGAAGTCCACCTGCGGCGAGGGGAAGCAGGGTGAAATCCAGATCGCGTCCACGCCAAGATCTTTCAAGTAGTCCAGCTTGGACGCGATGCCATTCAGATCGCCAACGCCGTCATTATTGCTGTCGGCGAAGCTGCGAGGATAAATCTCATAGAAGACGGCATTCTGCCACCATGGATGGCCCTCCGCAACCGCTGCGTGAGTGGATGTCTGCGCCGAAGCAGTCAGCCACGAAGTGCAAAACAGAATCATCAGGATTGCCATCGATAGGGTTCGATTCATGAGTAGGCCTCCATCCAAAATCGTAATCTTTATTTCTCCAACACTCGTAAGCGGCGGACTTGACCGCGCGACCAGTTACGTCGTCTCTGCATTATTTCGCAAACATTTAATTTGGGCGGAAATGGATGAGCATAATTCGATGCACATACTCTTCTCCCTGTCCTTCCGGCATTTCCATACGAAGTTTGCCTTGTTTCGTAAGCGTAGCATTTTCCACTGAATTGATCTGTGCCGGATTCCAAACCCCCAGCTCGTACTCTCTGCCCGGCGCACCTGAAACTTCAACTTTCAACTCGCTCCGCGCTTTATTCCACGACTCCGAGATTACACGCAAGCCGTGGCTTGTGCTACCCAGCGAAGGAAGTTCACTGGTCAACGCCAAGCCAAAATCTTTCTTCGTGTTGATAAGCACGCTATTCGGGCCATCATTAATAGGGAATCGCATGGAAACATGCTGATCCTCATCATTCGTCTGAACCTGGAATTCGAGCGGCTTGCCGTTCATTTCCACCGAGACGATTTGCGCGCGCAGGCTGAATGCGGGCGAGAACTCTACCGAACAATCTCCCTTCCCAGTGCGTGTCACCTCGAGGGTCATGTTGTTGATGGTCTTGTGAAACTTGAAATCCACGCTAACCGGCCCTACTTGAACATTGCGGACCGCAAACGACTCCCAGTCCGCCGGAATATGTGGGGCCAGTGTGATCCGGTGATCCAGCGTATCGGTGTGCAGACCGAAGAGCCCTCGCAGAATCGGGCTTACAACCATGGCCGCCGACCAGATCTGGTGCGGCGAACTGGTGGAGAAGGACTGGTAGTAATCGCCCGACAAAACTTCCGTGTCGTGACCGAGCGATCCATCCAGCGTTAGCATAGCGTTCGCGCGAAGATTCGAGTACGCGGGCAATGCGCGATGATAGTTGTACTCGCCCACCGACGCCCATCCGGTAAAGAGCGGCCACACCGATCCGTAATGATATCCGGACGCATCATAGAGTTTCGAATGCGACGAAATGATGCGCATGCCCCAGTCGGTCTCGTGGTCGGCGTCAGCGAGTCGCGTAATCATTTCATCCGCATGCGCGGCTTCGGGCAATTCAAACCACATAGGGACAGTGGCAAGCACACTGGGTTCATCCACGCGCTGGTCGTTTTTATCGAGCGCGAAGGCATACATCTTTTTCTCGGGAGACCAGAATACCTGATCCAGCGACAGTTGTTTGCGCTGGAATTCCGCGGCCAGATCTTTCTGAACGTCGTCCTTGCCTAGCAATCCCGCCAAATGCGAAAGTGCGCGCAGAGCCTCCGTACCGAGCGCGCTCTGGTAGTACTCGGTCATCACCGGAAGTAATGGTCCACCTTCGACCCAGCCGTGTCCAATGCCGTAATTCAGCGGGAAACCCTGATCGTTGTAAGTGGAGCGCAGAAACTGGTAAGCCTTCCAAATCCGGTCCCATGATTCGCGGGCAAATGCCACATCGCCGCTCTGCGTGACATAGTCATTCATCGCAATGATGAACAGCGGCGTCGCGTCCGCCGAAGCGTAAGGATAGGGAAAATCTTTGAACCAGGGAACGAAATTGGCGCCTTGCGCAATCTCGTGTGGAATCTTGCCGTCGTCGCGCTGATACTTGCCGATGAACTCGATTGCCGTTCGGGTCGTGGCATAGTCGCCCGCTGCGTTGAGGGCGAATGAAGTCCAAAACGAGTCGCGCCCGAAGAACCAGGCAAATCCGGGACGCTGGCTCGCCCCCGAGGTCCGGTACCCGGCAACCAGTCCCGTGCCCAGATAGGGATTGGTCACAAGTCCCTGAATTACGCTGATGCGGGCCCAATCGTAGGCTTGCTGGAGTGCAGGGTCGGGCAATGCGAGGTTCACGGTGTGGGCAAGGTAATTGCGATAGTAATCGGATGAATCGCGCAGCAGAGCGGGGTAAGAAGTAGCCAGATGCTCGTAAGTTTTCAGGGCATCGTCGTAGCCCGCGACTGACGCTGCGATTACGAGCATTTTTCTTTCTTTTCCTCGTTGTGTAACGCCTAAGCGAAACGAAGTTTCATTTGACGACGAATAGTTCGTGTCGTAGGCAAGATGAGAATGTTCTGCCGTTGGAGAGCCGACCAGCGCCGCGAACTTTTTCGTCTCTTCCCCAAAGATGATCGCGTGATGAGATTCATCCCAGTCTTCAAATGTGCCGCCGATCGCGGCGGGCCATTCCAGTGCAAAGTCACCCACGAAGGCCGCTTCTATTTCCAGAGGCTGATCGGTGTCGACATCGAAAAGAATGACAGCGCCCGGTTCGCGTACCGGCACGAACAGAGTCTCGCGAATGCGAAACGAATCGCCGACGTAAACCAATGTTGCTGAGGTTGGCGTGACGGTGAGCGTTCTGGCGAGAGTTTCCGCGGGAAGGGCGCGTTTTGACACGTGGAAAGTCAGATGGAAATCGCGAAAAAGTTTCAGCGGATAAACCCACGCTTCGAACTTGCCAGCTTCGTTGCCGAACAAACCGGCACGGGTGCCGACGACGGGAAGAAACTCCCAGGTGCGTACCGATCGCGATAGCTCGATTTCCGGTGCTTGGGCGGAGGCAAACGTAACCAGGCTGAAGATCAATGCCAGCGCGAGAAACAGCGGCGTCCCTCGATGACCGAAAAGGCGCCAAGAGGAGTGACAAAGAGATCGCGAGCGTATGCTCAGAGACTGCCGTTTTCCGGAGCTTGCAAAGTCTGGGTTCACTGAATATAAGAATTAGGGGCGAATTTTAGCACGTTCGGGTCGGGCAGGTACCAACCTCTTGTCTTCTTCACGTCGCGTATTCCTGAAATCTCTCAGCCGATCGAGCCTGGTGCTGCCGCTGGAAGGCATTCTAAGACGGGCGAATCCGCGCTGGCTGCAAGCCGTTTCCGGAGCAGACGAAAAAACCGGTTCGAAAAAAGACTCTTCGGAAGGCGACCTTCTTGGGGTGAACTTTCTTAATGTGGCTCGCGAGTCTGGCCTTAACGTGAAGACGATTTTTGGCGGCGAACACAAGAACAAGTATCTGCTCGAAACGACCGGCTGCGGTGTCGCTTTTTACGATTACGACAACGATGGCTGGCTCGATATTTTTCTGGTGAATGGCTGGCGACTGGAGGGTTTTCCGTCCGGCAGCGAGCCTGTCTCGCATCTTTTCCGCAACAATCGCGACGGCACTTTCACTGACGTAACCGCCAAGGCTGGAGTAGGTCACTCCGGCTGGGGTCAGGGCGTTTGCATCGGAGACTACGACAATGACGGCTGGGAGGATCTGTTCGTAACTTATTACGGAAAGAATGTTCTGTACCACAACAATGGTGACGGAACCTTCACCGATGTGAGCCAGAAGGCAGGCGTGGCGGGCAAAGGCACACGCTGGAATACCGGCTGTTCGTTTGTCGATTACGATCGCGACGGCCATCTTGACCTGTTCGTTGCCAACTACATCGACATGGATCTGGCCACAGCGCCCGTGCCGGAATCGGGGCCCTGCCTTTATAAAGGTGTGCTGGTGGCGTGCGGGCCGCCTGGCCTGCAGGGTGGAAAAAATATTCTTTACCACAATAATGCAGACGGCACGTTTACCGACGTTTCCGAAGCCGCCGGCATCTTTCGCGCGAACGGCACATACGGCTTGGGCGTTCTCACCGCCGATTTCGACAACGATGGCTGGCCCGATATTTATGTGGCCAACGACTCTACCGCCAGCGCGCTCTATCACAACAAGAAAAATGGAACCTTCGAGGATGTCGCCATCGAAGCCGGTTGTGCTTTGAGCCCTGACGGCAAGCCGCAAGCTGGCATGGGCGTTTCGGCGGCGGACTACGATCTGGATGGCAACCTGGATTTACTCAAGACGAACTTCGCCGGCGACACGCCTTCGCTCTATCACAACCTGGGGGGCGGCAACTTCGAGGATGCCACGTTCACTGCGGGTTTGGGCGCGCACACGCAATTTCTGGGCTGGGGTTGCGGATTTCTCGATTTCGACAATGACGGCTGGCCCGATATTTTGATCTGCAATGGGCATGTCTATCCTGAGGTCGAGCAACTGAAAACCGAAGCAGGTTATGCCCAGCGGAAATTGCTTTACCGCAACTTGCATAATGGCCATTTCGCAGATGTTTCTCTTCAAGCAGGGTCAGGGATTTCAGATCCCGCGCCCTGCCGGGGCTGCGCTTTCGGCGACTTCGATAATGACGGCGACATCGATGTAGTGGTCAACACGGTGAACGACTATCCGCAGTTATTGCGTTGCGATTCGAAGCTGGAGAACAACTGGATCAAGATCCGCACCATCGGAACAAAATCAAACCGCAGTGGTATCGGGGCGCGACTGATCTGCACTACGCATCCCGCTGGGGAGCCGAAACCTCATCAGCAGATCGATGAAGTGCGCAGCGGCGGAAGCTATATTTCGCAAAACGATTTGCGGGTGCACTTCGGGCTGGGGAAGGCTGAGAAGGTGGATGTGATCGAGATTCGCTGGCCCAGCGGGCAGGTGGACACTCTGAAGGATGTGAAGGCGAACCAGTTAGTTTTTGTGAAAGAAGGCCAGGGAATTAGCCGGACGGTGCAGTTCACGAAGGGTTCAAAGCCAGCGAAATGAAGCTGGATCAATTTGCCGAGCAAACCACGAGGCGCACGAAGGTTCACGAAGAAATGTCCGCCTGACGCGGATCAGGGTTTCTTGACCGCCGGTGCGATTGCCGTTCCTGTCCCTTCTTTTATGGTGTGAATCGCGTCCACGGAGAGGCCGGTAAACTTCTCCATCAGCCCGCTTGGCCAGCGAATCTCTACCCACTCAGCTTTTGTAGCTTTCCCCAATCCGAAGTGCACCCGCATGTCGCTATTTGAAATGTAGCTGGAACCGCTGCGTACTTCGTCTACCAGAATGCGGTTCTCGGTCTTCACCGAAACTCTGGCGCCAATGCCGTCACGATTCGATTTCGTTCCCCGCAAGTGAACTGCGATCCAGTGATTCGACGTCCGAATCTGATTCACCAGCAGGCTGGGCGGGGCATTCATATTGCTGATCACCGCGGACATTCGACCGTCGTTCCACAAATCCCCCACCGCCAGCCCGCGCGCGGAAGCCACGGTGGTAAGGCCCAACCCGGCTGAGGCTGAAATATCAGCGAAAGTGCCGTCCCCGTTGTTGTGATAGAGAATGCGCGGCTCTTTGAAATTGCTGCCCAGGTGCTGGCTGTCGACTTCGGGATAGACATGGCCGTTCACCAGGATCAGGTCGGGCCAGCCGTCGTTATCGAAATCGAAAAACATTGTTCCCCAACCTAGATACTGCGTGTACAAGCCCAGTCCGGCCGCGGATGTTGCGTCAGTAAAAGTACCATCTCCGTTGTTGCGATAAAGAGTGGACGTATCGTCGGAGAAATTTGTTTTGAAGATGTCCAAATGGCCGTCGCCATTGTAGTCGGCGACGGTGGATCCCATGCCTGCCTGCTCGCGGCCGTCTTCATTGAACGCCGCTCCCGCCGTCACTGCGACGTCAGTGAAGGTTCCGTCGTGGTTATTACGGTAAAGAATGCTGGGAGTGCTATCGCACGCAATGAAAATATCGGGCCAGCCGTCTTCGTCGAAATCCAGCGTGGAAACGCTGAAAGCGTAATGCCCGTCGGTGCGATCGATATGCGCCTTTGTGGTGACGTCTTCAAACGTACCGTCGCCTTTGTTGTGATAAAGAATATTCTTAGCGCCCGGCAAACCGCGCGGGCCGCACATCACGGGAACGCCTTTCCATATACATGTAGGCCGCTCGCCTGGCGCGGGTGCCGTTGCCAGGTCAAAATCCACATAGTTGGCTACGATCAGGTCGAGACGGCCGTCGCGATCATAATCGAGAAATGCGCAGCCCGTTCCCCAGCTTTTCCCCGAGCCGGCGACTCCAGCTTTCTCCGCTACTTCGGTGAAGACGCCGCCCTGATTGTGGTAGAGCCGGTTCTTGCCGTAGTACGTGATGTACAGATCCTCCCAGCCATCGTTATCGTAATCTCCAACGCAGACGCCTTGACCCCAGCCAGTTGCGGCGAGTCCGGCCTTGGCGGTGACGTCGGTAAACGTTCCGTCGTGATTGTTGCGATAGAGATGATTGCTGGGTGCTGGTCCGGTGGGAGGCGCTCCTAGCCTGGTCCCGTTCACCAGAAAAATATCCGGCCAGCCATCGTTGTCGTAGTCGAATATGGCGACGCCAGTGCCGGTGGTTTCGATGATGTATTTCTTGGTGTCGATGCCGCCGAAGATTTCCTGCATGGTTAGTCCAGCTTTTTCGGCTACGTCGGTAAAGTTGGCAATAGGCTTGGCGGGCGGGGAAGTCTTGGTCTGCTGGGCAGAACAGAAGATGCCGTATGCGGCCAAAGTTACAGCGAAGGCAAAGTGACGGTAACCCGGGTGAAGACGGCGCGGAAATTTAAATCGCATGTCTCAGCTCGAATGGTAGGGGTGTAAAGGATATTGGTCAATGCCGTCTTTCAGATTCTGTACTCGGGCGGTAGGATCAGTTGCGCTATCCTGAAAGTGGGTGCCAGGAATAATGCGCTGTAGTCAAAGAATTTATTCTGTACTGATCGTCCTCGCCATCTTGTGCAGTGCGGCTGGAACGGCGCAGACGCCGCCGAACCGCGGAAATTCTGCAGCATATCAGTCTGGCGTTGCGGCGATGCGGCGTGGAGACTTGTCGACTGCGCGCGCGAATTTCGAGAAGGCGGTCCGTCTCGATCCGCGCAACGCGGATGCTCAGAACATGCTTGGTCAGGTCCTGCTACAGCAAGGTGACCTGGACAACGCGATCACGCGCTTTCGGATTGTGGTACGGCTTCGTCCCAAGCTTGCCATTGCTCGCGCATACCTTGCTCAAGCTTTGCAAGCGAAGGGGTTGTTGGATGAAGCGATCATTGAGCTTCGCTCAGCGGTCGACTTGGCGCCGCAACAATGGCAGGCGCATCAGGCACTGGGGAGAGCACTCAGTTTACGGAATAAGACGGACGAGGCCATAGCTGAATTTAAGGAGGCCACGCGCCTCGCACCGCAGCAGGCTGAGTTACACGATGAACTCGGATCGCTGTTGGCTCAGCAGTCGCGGTTCGAAGAGGCGGAAAAAGAGTTCCGCGAAGCAGTGAAACTGAATCCGGAATACGAGCCGGGTTATTTTCATCTCGGGGTCACCCTTTCGGGCGAAGGCGAGCGTGAGAAAGCGCAAGCCGCGCTCGAACAGGCGGTGACGCTGGATCCTCAGGATGCATCGGCTTGGTATTACCAAGGAACGGCTCTGGAGGCGGCCGGGAAACCCGATGAAGCCCTGCGTTGCTTCCAGCAAGCGGCCAAGCTCAAGCCTGATTTCGCGCCCCTGCAGACCAACCTGGGTCTCTTATTACAGCGGCGCAACGATCCGGAAGGTGCGGTGAAGGCTTTTACCAAAGTTGTCGAACTGACGCCGTCCGATCCGGAAGCTCACAACAATTTAGCCTTGGCTATGCTGCAACGGGGGGAAGCCGACGCCGCCATCAAAGAGTTTCGCGAGGCTATCCGGCTTCGCCCTGACGACGCCGGATTTCAAGGCAACCTGGGAACGGCATATTTGCAGAAGACGGATTTCGACGCGGCCGCGGCACAGTTCCGCTCGGCGCTCAAGCTTGATCCGACTGGAGCGAGCCTGCACCACGACCTGGCCCTGGCGCTCAAGCTCAAAGACGATCTGCCGGGTGCTATCGCCGAGTGGAAGGAAGCCATTCGTCTCGATCCGAAATTGGCGGATGCTTACTACAGCCTGGGATTAACGCTGTGGCAGTCGGGAGATTTTCCCGGCGCGGCGGAATATCTACGGGAAGCCATCCAGATTAAGCCAGACTATGCCGAGGCCTATTACACGCTGGGTACGGTTTTGAAGCAGATGAACAAATTGCCGGAGGCTGCCGACGCGTTGCGCGAGGCGATTCGACTGGACTCCGATTTCGCAGGAGCCCACACGACGCTGGCGGCGGTTCTGCGTCAACTTGGCGATACCGCTGGAGCAGCGGCCGAAAGCCAAGCCGGCGCCGAGGTTAGCAAGAAGAAAACCGATCTGCAGGCCGCGACGTTCGCCACCAACTCCGGCCGCCGCTTGCGCAACGCCGGCGACCTCGAGGGAGCCATCTCCCAGTTTCAAGCCGCAATTCGGGCGATGCCATCTTACGCTTTGGCGCACTACGAGCTCGGAGTGGCTTTAAGCCAGAAGGGCCAAAAAGACGAAGCAGCCGGGGAGTATCGGAAAGCTGCTGAACTGGACCCTCAGCTCGCTCCTCCTCAGCTCGCCCCTCCAGCGACGGCGGTTCACTAGATTTCCGGCATCTAGCGGGCCAACGATCCTAACCGGCGCGTTTGCGCACGTCCACAAGATCGGTCATTACCGGCACTCCGTGCGTTACTTTCACGTGCAGCAGCGCTTCAAACGGCTTCAGGTCCGCCGCCTTGGAGACTCCCAAGCGCCGCAATAACTCCGCCAGCGAATCCTGCCGGCAAACGTATTCCGCCGCCGCTTGCGTGCCGAAAGTGGTGGTTCCAGCCAGTATCAGGACAGAGCGCGCAGGGTCAATGCCCGGCACCAGCGCAATCACCGCATAGTCTTCGCTAGTCGGCTGGGAGGGGATGCTACCCAGAAAAATCCCGGGCTCGCCGGGCTGGGGATGCATGTCGATGACTCCCAAGTCGCCTTTGCGCGGCCCGGAGGCGACCCGCTGGAAAACAAACTCCTGAGTTCCGGGGATATCCAGAAGAGTAAGATTTTCGGCCGGGGAACCAACAAAAATGAGATCGTTGTTCTTGGCGTCGTCCAGAGAAAATAGACTGCCGCGCTTCACTCGAAGCGGCTGATTGAGGAGAACAAAGACGCGATCCAACTGATGGACCGCCAGCACTTCTCCAACCCCGGTGTAATGATCGAGGATGAGAGCTCCGGAATCGACTGAAGAGTTGAAGTAGCGCATGCCGGTCTCCGGCCGACCGACGAAGCTGCCATTGCTGAAGATCACCCAGGGCTGCTGCGGACCAGCGACGAAGCGATTCCAGAACAGCTGGTATACGGGGGGAACGGATTGCTTCGCCCCAGCCTGAGTCCTTCCACGGATGGCAAACAGCACAGCGCCCACCAGCAAAACCGAGAGCACCACCACTGCGATCGCCCAGCCGCGGTTCGAAGGCTGCCGTTTAGTCTTCCGCTCACCCAGCCGAGGGGCTTCCGTCAACTGTGTAGTCGCGGGACGAACATGGAACGTGAGTGCGTAGGATCCCTTCGGTAACTCGATCACGATCGGATCGTCCGGGGATTCGTGGGAGTAATACTCCTCCAACTTCACGCGCAAGCGTCCTGCCTGCACTCGGACCGTCGAGTCATTCTGGGGGTCAAATCCAGCTGGCCGTCCCAGAACCTCGGTTGCAATCTGGTACTCCTTGACCGGTACGCCGCGATGATCGAGAGAACGTTCGGCGAGGTAGCGGAGCAATTTGCACAGAGATTCGGAGCTCCGCAAGCTATGACTATTAATAAGTCGATCTACTTGCTGGAAGAACTGATCCCGCCCAACATCGTAACCGTGCGTCAAAGACATGTGACAGAGGGGTAACTGATTACTGTATCTTACAGCAACTTCAGGATCTTACACCTGGTAACGGTATGAAACCTAGTTTAACTTAAATCAATAGTTCTTTTGTACTACCACTTGCAGGCTGCTCTGTTAGAGATTTCCCTGTTCTGTGGACGGCAGTCGGCAATTCCTGGGAGGAAGTTCATGAAAAGGTCAGCACTTGCGGCTGTGGCAGCATTCTCGCTTGTCGTTGCTTTTGCCTTTTGGGCCCCCGAAGCATCCGGCCAAGCAGTTTTCGGCAGCATCTTGGGAACGATTACTGATCCCTCCGGAGCCGCCGTCGCCAATGCGAAAGTGACGGTCATCAATCAACGTAAAGGAACGACCGACCAGACCACGACTAACGAAAGTGGCAACTATACGGTGACGCACCTGATCCCGGACATTTACACGGTCCGCGTCGAAGGGGCAGGTTTCAAGAGCCTTGAATTCAAAGACATCAACCTATCGGCCGATACCGGCGTAAATGTGGACGGCCAATTCCAAGTCGGCTCCGCCACTGAGCAGGTTGAAGTGACAGCGGAAGCTCCCCAACTCAAGACTGACCGCGAAGACGTCGCCATCGAATTCAATTCCAAGTACGTGGAGGATCTGCCGGTCTTGAACCGCAACTTTACGTCGTTTGAACTGCTTTCGCCGGGCACGCAGAAACTGGTGGGTTGGAGCCACGCCGCCACCGAAAACCCGCAGGGCGGTCAGCAGATATTCGTAAATGGCCAGCACTTTAGCGGCACAGCCTTCGAACTCGACGGCACCGACAACCAAGATCCAATTCTCGGGATCATCGTGGTGAACCCGAACTTGGACGCGATCCAGGAAGCCAAGATCACGCTGGGCAACTACGACGCCGAGTTCGGCAAAGCGGTGGCGGGCGTGGTAACGGTGCAAACCAAATCCGGCAGCAATGACCTTCACGGCAGCGCAGTTTGGTTCCGGCGAACGGACGCCACGGCGGCGCGCGATCCCTTCACGCAATACCCCGGAAGCAACCCAGGGGGGCCGCTGATTCCGCATTCCCGTTGGCAGGAGTTCGCCGGGACCATAGGCGGTCCCATCATCAAGAACAAGTTGTTCTTCTTCGGCGATTACCAAGCTCAACGCCAGAAAAGCGGTATCACCAACCTGTTCACGATTCCGACTGCTACTTTGCAGCAGACTTGCTTTGCCGGCGGTAACTATTGCGACTTCAGCGACTACGCGGGTCAAATTTTCAATCACGGTTCGGGAAATAACCTCTACGATCCGAGCACGACCCCGGCTGGCAATACGACCGGCGGGGGGCGCCTGGCGTTCTGTGGATCGATGGGGGATGTCGCCGCGGGGGCGTGCACCGGGACCAGCAATGTGAATACCGTCGGCGGCGGCGTGATCTCCGCCGTTCCAAACCAATACCTGATTCCGATCGGTCCTAACCCGAATAATAATGGACTGCCCTACATATCGCCCGCAGCGATGAACATTCTGGCGGCGTTCCCTTCGCCAACCACCACCGGCATCTGCAGTATTGCGACCCCCTCAGGATGCCTTAATAACTTTGTGGGATCCGGCGCCGGCCCGTACAACCAAAACAGCTTCGATACTCGCATCGACTTTGCCGCCCGCCCGACGGTGCAAATCTTCGGCCGCTTCAGCCTCGATTATTTCAGTCTGTCGGGCATGCCAGGCTTAGGCAAGGTAGGTGGCGTGGGTGATGGTCCTGGTGGCTTGTCGGGAGAATCGACCGTTCACAACTACAGCTTGGCCAGCGGCGTCACCAAAACCTTCAGCTCGACCTTACTTGCGGATTTCCGCTTCGGCTTTTTCCAATACAACCCGCTGACGGAGAAACCGGATGCTGGCGTGGCGGCAATGACGAACTTCGGGATTCCTAACGCCAATCTTACGTCGCAAGCGTTAGAAACTTCCGGTTTAGGCGAATTTGACCTGGACGGCACTGGCACCAACTTTGGCGACGGCTTGGGTGTTGCCCGCTGCAACTGCCCGCTGATCGAGCGCGAGAAACAGTTCCAGTGGGTCGGAAACATCACGAAAATCCACGGCAACCACCAGTTCAAGTTTGGAGGCGACTTCCGCTATGCTCGAAATCTGCGTGTGCCCAGCGACTCCAACCGCGCCGGCGTTTACGCCTTCAACCACGGCGCTACTTCCGACTCAGGTACCGGCGGACTCGACTTTGCTACCTTCATGCTGGGTGACGTCACCAACCTGAGCCGTTATTACAGCACGACCCTTGACGCTGCGGAACGGCAGCATCGCATGTTCTGGTATGGCCAAGACACTTGGCGCGCTACGCCGAAGCTGACCGTCAACTACGGTTTGCGCTGGGAAGTCTACTTCCCAGAGTATGTCAACGGCACGGGGAACGGCGGATTCGCCAACCTCGTTCAGGGCGTGATTCGCGTAGCCGGGTATGGCGGGATTGGATTGAATGGCAATATCGACAACAAGTGGAGCTACTTCGCGCCACGGCTCGGCGCTGCCTACCAACTCAACCCCAGGACAGTCGTACGCATGGGTTACGGCCGCAGCTTTGACATGGGCGTGTTCGGTTCCAACTTCGGCCATGCTGTTACTCAGACTCTGCCCGTGTTAGGCGACCAGAGCGTTCAAGCCGTGAACGGCCAGAATTTCCCAAGTTTCACCCTGGATCAGGGACCCCCGGTCTTTACTCTCCCGACGCCCCCCTCGAACGGGCTGCTCCCCATAAATGGCCCGGCCTGTTGGCAATCCGCCACCCTGCCGAACGGGACCGCGTCCGGCCAGACTTGCGCGCAAGCGCACATCCGTCCGACATTCGTTCGCCTGCCCACCTTGGACGCGTGGAATGCGACCGTACAACGCCAACTGAACAACAGCACGTCGCTAGAAGTGGCCTACATCGGCAACAAGGGAACCCACATTTTTGCCGGTGACAGCGACACTTACAACGTCAACCAGCCCAATATTGGAGCCGGTACGGCGGTAGTGCAAAACCAGGGTCCTACTTCCAACTGCAACGGCACCATCAACACCGGTTGCACGGCCCCCGGCATCACGCCGACCATTGCGCAGGTGCAACGTCGGCCGTTCTACAACGTGTTCACCTATCCCAGCATCACTGATCCAACGACTGGCCTGGCGCTGCAGTGCTGCTCCACTGACGAGGGCAATTACCATGGCAACGACGCCAGCAGCATCTACAATGCATTGGAGGTCAAGCTAGATAAGCGGTTCTCCCACGGTTTGCAGTTGCTTTCCCACTATACGTTCGCCCACGCGGACAAATATGACAGCACCTACTATCCAAACAACAAACCGTATTCCTACGGACCAGACGATCAGGTTCGCAATCAGGTCTGGGTAACGAATGCCGTGTATGAATTGCCCTTTGGCAAGGGCAAGACCTTTGCTGGAAGCTCAAGCAGAGCTGAGGATCTGATTATTGGCGGCTGGCAGATCACGGGTACCACCAACTGGAGCAGCGGCTTGCCCTGGACGCCCAGCTTTAACAATTGCGGTCAGGTTAACGACGTAGGGTTGTGCCGTCCCGATGCGAACGGATCGTTCCACGTGGGAGCGGGGGCGTTTGACCCCATCACGCATCATCAATCCTTTTTCACTCCGATACCGACGCTCGCCTATCCTCAAGCGTCGCTTGTTCCCGGAGTGGATACCTGCACCCTGACTCGGCCCACGGGGCCAGGGTTCTCAATGCCGGGCTGCGGGCAACTCGGCAACATAGGCTTCAGCAGCTTCCACGGCCCGCGAGGTTTCTGGGGTGACGCTGCGATCATGAAGAATTTCTCCCTCACTGAGCGCGTGAAGGCGCAGTTCCGTATGGATGCCTTCAACGTGTTCAATCATCCGGTCCTGGGCTTCAATGCCAACCAGACCGGTACGGGAAATTGTATCGACTGCTCCGGAGCCGGTCAGATTACCGACATCGAAGCCGATTCTTCGCCGGGTTCGACGACGGGTATGCGCCAGCTCGAATTCGCCCTGAAGTTCACGTTCTAGTTGGTTGACCGGTACACAACCAGGGAGTCCTTCGGGACTCCCTGTTTTCGTTTCTCGCTCAAGCTAGATGCGGAAGAATCCGAAACCGGATGGACAGCCGATGCAGTCAGTCCTAAAATTCCACTTGAAGTGTAGGCTTGGAAATTTCTATGGGTTCTCGCGTCTCCGTGTTTCGGACAAATCTTTTTCGTTCGACCGCGATCTTTTTATTTGGTCTGGTGGCCTCTGAATCTGCGCTGGGTCAGCACAATGCCTTCGATCTTGATGGCAACGCAGTTGATCCTCTCCAAGCGGCTTCTGGCAAAATCGTGGTGTTGGTTTTTCTCAGGCGGGACTGTCCGGTCTCCAGCCGTTACGCCCCCGTCATTCGGCAAATCAGCGAGCAGCATGAGCGTGACGCCAGTTTCTGGCTGGTATTTCCCGACAAGACTGAGACCTCACAAACGATCCAGCAGTATCTTCACGAATATTCTTACCGCCTACCGGCGTTGCGCGATCCGGAGCATGCGCTGGTCAAACTGGCTCAAGTGCAGATCACGCCAGAGGTCGCGGTATTTAACCGGAGCCATCAACTCATCTACGATGGAAGAATCGACAACCGGTACGTGGATCTCGGCCGCTCGCGTGCGGCGCCGTCCACACACGAACTCGATGATGCCATCCAAACGGCGGCGGTCGGGAAAACGCCAGCCGTGAAGCAGGTCAGGGGAGTGGGATGCTATATCTCGGACCTGGAATGAACTCCTGGCCGCGGATGCTGGCGTGCGTGCTCGTGCTATTGGCGGGTGCGAGCGCTATGGGAAGTCTGTTGGCGAAGAGTTCAGCGCATTCTGCCTCGAACTCCGCGACTGACAAGGGTTCTCAAGTCACTTTCAATCGTGACATTGCTCCCATCATTTTTCATTCCTGCTCAACTTGCCATCATCCTGGCGAGGCCGGTCCGTTTTCGCTGCTGACTTACTCCGACGTTAAGAGACACGCTCGCCAGATTGCCGAAGTAACCGGGGCGCGAACCATGCCTCCATGGCTGCCCGAACCTCAGGAACTGAAATTTGCCGATGATCTTCGTCTGCCGAATTCGCAAATCGATATCATCGCGCGCTGGGTGGCTCAGGGCGCGGTCGAGGGCGATGTGGCCGACTTGCCGCCGCAACCGAAGTTTTCTCAGGGCTGGCGGCTGGGAACACCCGACTTGATTCTTAAGGCAGATAAGCCTTTCATTCTTCCGGCAGACGGCACCGACAGTTATTGGAATTTTATTTTTCGGGTTCCGATCGAGCAAACCCGCTGGGTGAAGGCCATCGAAATTCATCCCGGGGACAAGCGCTACGTACATCACGCCAATATTCTCGTCGACCGCGGCGCAACGTCGCGCAAGCGAGAGGCTGAGCCCGGTTCGGGCTTTGGCGGAATGGAGATTCGAATTGAGTCGCAGGTTTTCGATCCTGACAGCCACCTGCTTTTCTGGAAGCCGGGAACCGTCCCTTACGTCGAACCCGATGGCATGGCGCTGCGCCTGGACAAAGGCACCGATCTCATCCTGAACACACACATGCAACCCTCGGGCAAACCCGAGGTGATCCAGCCAACCATCGGGATCTACTTCACCTCGCAGCCCGCGACCAAGCTACCGATGTTGCTGCAACTCGAAAACGATATCAAACTCGACATTCCTGCCGGACAGAGCGATTTCTTGGTCACCGATAAGTTCACATTGCCGGTCGATGTCAATCTTCTGGCGATTTATCCCCACGCACACTATCTGGGAAAAGACATCCAAGCTGCGGCCACTTTGCCGGATGGCTCGACGAAAGAGCTGATCCACATTCCGCGCTGGAACCTGAACTGGCAGGCGGTTTATCGCTATGCCGAGCCAGTCTTTTTACCGAAGGGTACCACCGTGGAGTTGCGCTACGTCTACGACAATTCCGAAGACAATCCTTTGAACCCGAACCATCCGCCGGTGCGGGTTCGGGCTGGCAATCGATCGAGCGATGAGATGTGCCACTTGTGGTTGCAGGTTTTGCCAATTAACTACGACCCGGCGCAAGGTGATCCGCGGATGCTGTTGCAGGAAGCGTTGGCGCGTCACAACGTGGAGAAAAATCCCGCTGACTTCGAAGCTCACTACAACCTGGCGGCCATGCTGCAAGCAAAAAATAAGATGGATGATGCCCGTCGCGAGTACGAGTTCGCGCTTCGTCTTCGGCCCGACGATGCCGCGGCGAACAATGCCATGGGATCTGTGCTGCTCGCCGCCGGACAGCCGGGAGAAGCGGTCTCCTATCTGTCGAGAGCCCTGAAAACACGTCCCGATTATTTCGATGCCCACTACAACCTGGGAAACGCATTAGCCTCGCAGAATGACTTCGCAGGGGCCAGCGAACAATTTCAACTCGCCTTGCAAGCGCAGCCCAATGATGCCGACGCCGAAGCGAACTTAGGCAGCGCTCTCGCCGAGATGGGACGCTTCTCTCAAGCCAAGACGCACTTCGAGCGGGCGTTGCAGATCAATCCCAATCACGCCCTGGCTAAAGAGAATCTGCAGGAATTGCAGCGCGCGACGAGCAAGTGAGAGAGGATCAATAAAGATCAAGAGACTCTAAAACTGCAGCCGGTTTGTTAGTGGTCTGTAACCGCAATGCGTTGTACCCTAACCTCATGAACGCAGGCATGCTGCATTTTTCATTCGCGCGACGCTCGTGGATTGTGGGCTGCGCGTGGGCTCTCACCAACATCACTCTCGCGCAGCCAGCCTCTCCCTCGCAAGCGACCGCTCCTCAAGTCCAGGCTTCTCCGGCTCCTGATTTCACCAAGGCCCGGTTGCTCATGCAGCAAGGCAAAATCGATGAAGCGATTTCGCAGTTGCAAGCGCTCCAGACAGATTCCCCGGAAACCAAGGGCCTCGATCTCGAACTGGGCACGGCGTACTACAAGAAAAGTGATTTTCCCAAGGCAATAGAATATTTGAAGAAGGCCTCGGCTGAGGATCCCCGCAACGGTGAGGCCATGCAACTGCTGGGGCTTTCCGATTATCTGGGCGGACATCCGGCAGATGCGATTCCGCTGTTGGAGAAAGTGCAAGGCTGGTATCCGCGGGCGAACGTGGATGCAGCGTATATTCTGGGAATCTGCTACATCCAAACTAAGAATTATCCGCAGGCACGTGGGGCCTTTGCGCGCATGTTTGACGTGGCGCCCGATTCTGCCGCCAGCTATATGTTCACGGCGCGAATGTTGCTGCGCCAGGAATTCGATCCAATAGCAGAGGAGTATGCGCAAAAAGCGGCGGCTCTCGATCCTAAGCTGCCGTTGGTTCATTTCCTGCTCGGCGAATTGTATTTGTACAAATCTCGGGTGCCGGAAGCGATTGCGGAATTTCAGAAAGAACTGAGCATCAACCCCGGTCACGCAGCAACCTACTACAAACTGGCCGACGCCTACTCCCGTGTTCAAAAATTTGAAGACGCCGAACGGGTCCTGCAACGCTCGATATGGCTTGACGCGACCTCGACCGGGCCATTCATTCTTATGGGAAAAATCCTCGAAAAGAAAGGTGAGTTCGAACTGGCCGTACGCTCATTACAAAGGGCCGCGACCATGGACCCGAATAATCCCACGACTCACCACTTGCTGGGGCAGGCTTATCGCGACATGGGAAAAAAAGAAGAGGCTGAGAGCGAACTTAAACTGGCTGAGCAATTGCAAACTCAACAAGATTCTCGTCCATAGGCTACTGTCGCTGCGGCGCCGGCGGCAAGGGATGGTCTTGTTCCGCATCCAACCGGTCCACCGCGTCCTTCGGCAAGCCGTGCAACAGTTCGAGAAATGCGGCGTTGGTCCAGCCGAAACCCACAACATTCATCTTGTAGCCAAGTTCCGCGTGTGCATCGGAGGAGCGTGTGACCACATTGTATTTTTCGACGATATAGCCGTCGCGACGGAAATTTTCCGCCACCATCGACAGAAATTCATAGGAGATGCGATCCGCATCCGTGTTGTAGCTATAGCGGCGCAGCCCCTCGACGGACAGCATTTCAATGTTTCCCCAGCCATAAGGCAAATCCCATTGTGCTCCCGAGTCTTCTGTGCTCATGGGTAATCCGCCGGGCTTCTCGAAGGCAAGCACATTCTTCACGACGCGCTTTGCCTGCTCGGGTGTAGCCAGGCCTGCCCATAGTGGATAGAGGGCCGTAGCGTAGCGATATGACGACCTTTGCCCGGTAACGACGTTGTAATCGAAGAAAAATCCCGCCGTGTCGTCCCACAGGTAGCGCGTGATGAGTTGCTTGCGTTTCTCGGCGCGTTGGTTCCACCTTGCGGCGTCCGCTCCGCGCCCCAACCACTGGCTGATCTGCTCCATATCTTTCTCGGTTTTATAGAGGAGACTGTTCAGGCAAACAGGCGCGTAGTGATGCGTGCCTGCGCCGAATGGTCCAAAGCGAAAACTCACATCGAACCCGGATTCCCGCATGGAGCGGTCGCCTTTGTAGTAATCCGAACTCAACTTGAACTCGCTGCGCTTTTCGCAATCTGCACGGGCCATCGTGGAAGAAACGCCACAGACTTGCAGAGTATAAGAGGAACCCGCGACTGGCTTTTGCTCGACTCCCGGTCGATTCTCGACAATGTAGTCATCCGCTTGTGCGGGATGAAAGAAAAAATAAGTCGACACTTTGCGATAGAACCCCGACTCATCCTGCACTGCCTCCGCTGGCGGCCCTTCTCCAAAATCGTAGTAACGCGACAAGCCCGTATCGCCGGCGAGGTGCGGATCGCGGTTCCACATCTCGTAGTCTTTATCCAGATCAGCGTAGGCCTTCGCCAGCCACGCAGGATCCGCATGGCCTGATTCTTGCAGCGCGTCGTAAACCTCGACCAACATGGAACTCAGAAACGGTGGCTGCGAGCGCGTCAGGTAGTAGGTGCGGTTGGCGTTGAGCATTGCGCCGTAGTGCTCAATTTCGAAGAAGAAGTTGTCGACCATTCCACGCGCCAACTCGACGCGCCCGGCCCGAAGCAGCCCGCGAATGATGAAGTAGCTATCCCATCCGTACATCTCATTGAAACGCCCGCCCGGAACCACATACTTGTTTTCCAGATAGAGCAATCCAGGTGGTTGAATCTTCCCGGTATCGATTTCGCCGAGATGATCAATCTCGATGGGCAGATGTTCGATTCGTACATCGCAATTTTGTGTGAGCTTCCGCAGAGCCGGCGGCTCGCTAAATCCCGCGGGCAAATACAATACCGATGCAGCTTTTATCTTTGGATCGACCACGCTCTGGCATTCCGACATAGAGCGCGTCAACGTATCCCAAGCTGAGGAGATGTATAGCAGAATGGGCTTGAGGCCTTCGCCTTGCCCGGGGTTGGATTTTGCGGCGGCTGCTGGGGAGCAATTCGCGCTAGACAGTGCGAGCCAGCAAAAACCGAGAGTAATCGTTAACCCTCGACAAAAAGTCTTAGAACAATGGGTTTTCATTAGCTTGGGAAAGTGCGCCCTGTTATCTTACTACTGGCGCTAAGTCCTGCAAAATGAATTCGATGCGGGAGTTGACCAATGTCGAGAGAATGGCCGGTTTTGGGCTGAACCGCAGCGAAAGGCGCTATTCTTGAGGTTTCGAATCTGCTTTCACATCTGGTAAGGGCTCGGCTCTTAGAATTCTGTAGTTTTTATATTCGATTGAGAGGTTGGCTACGCCCCCAAGTCGTATCACACTTTCGGTTCGGTTCTCAGCCGGTAGCCAGAAGTCGCCCACTTTCTCATAGCTGTGTTCAATATCGGTCCTCTTGATCCAGAAGGAAGGGTTCTTCCCCGGCTCTCCTTTGATCCGCACCACCGCAAAATCTTTGGCATCCACCCAGATCTTCGCGCGATAGAGAAACTTGTTCCTGGTCTTAGGCGCCAGATCGAGGACGTATCGTCCGCCATCCGGCGCAGCTTCGTAGCCTGCCAGCGTGAAATCGTAGTTTTCGGTGGTCAGCGCCGTGTGCTGGCGATTCTCTTCGTTCGCTGCTTCTTGCTCGCCTTCCAGTAGTTTCCTGAAAACGTGTTCGATGATGAACTTGGAACCACTCTGAGAAACCACGCTAAACTCTTTCGTATTCGGAGCATGGTAGGTCATGCTGACAACCATCTCCGCATCGCGGTCGCTGGGAAAGCCACGATACTGCATGTGGTAAACCCGCGTCGCTGCGTACTGGTCTAGTGCAGCGGCCCGCTCCGCGTTTTTTTCCTGAAGTTTCTTGACGATCTGCCCAACCGGCAAAAGACCATTCGGAGCCGAGTATGAAGTTGATGTCGAATCATAACTTTGGGATGCGGGCTGACACACGGCCGCAAGACACCAGAACAGTGGCAGCAGGGACACCAGGGCACAACATCGAAAGCTTCGGATTCCCATGTTTTTGGTTGGGCGAACCCTATCAGTCTACTCCAGACAAGTGACGACAATTCACAGGGAGGTCCATGAGAACCTAATTGTTTCCCAAAACGCCACAACCGTTTATATCAAAGAGGAAGAGCCTGAGATCGTACTTTATTCGATGCCCAACTGCTTCTGAATTTGTTCCAGCGGCACACCTTTCGTCTCCGGAACCAGCGCCTTTACCCAGACGAGCTGGAGAACCATCATGCCGGCAAAAAACGAAAAAACGTACCCGGGCGGGAAGGCAGACACCATCTTCGGAAAGAAAGTTGTGAGCAAAGCGGCGAAGATCCAGTGCGTGAAACTGCCCAGCGTCTGACCTTCCGCACGATGACGATTGGGAAATATCTCGGAGATAAAAACCCAAATGACTGTCCCCTGGCCGACCGAGTGCGCGGCAATGAAGGCGAAGATACAAATTGGCACCAGCGCAAGGTGTCCGGAAAAGAAAGCCCAGGCAACGAGACCGAGTGAACCGATATAACCGAACGAGCCGATGTAGAGAAGCGTACGGCGGCCCAGCCGATCGATCAGCCAGAGACCGACAAAAGTGAAAACAAGATTGGTAACGCCAATTCCGATCGACTGCAACAGGGCGGCCTTTGCGCCCAGGCCGGTGAGTTCGAATATACGAGGCGCGAAATACAGAATCGCATTGATGCCTGAAAGTTGGTTGAAGAAAGCAATCAGGATGGCAAGCATGATCGGTTTGCGAAGACGCATCGTCCAGAAATGTCCCGACGAAGCCTTCTCCGAGGATGCCGCTATAATCGCGTCTGCCTCGGCCGCGACCTCGGACTTCGAGGCCTCGGGTTCGATGCGTTGCAGGACTTCCATGCCGGCCTCGCGGTCGCCCTTTCTGCTTAACAGCCAACGTGGGCTCTCGGGAAGACCGAAGCAGAACACGGCGTAGACGAACGATGGAAACGCGGCCACGCCCAGCATCCATCGCCAGGCGTTCGCGCCGATGCCCGCTAGCAGCGCGTTCGAGACGTAAGCGATCAGGATGCCAAAAACAATATTGAACTGGAACATCCCGGCGAGTCGGCCGCGATGCTTAGCAGGTGCGATCTCCGAAATGTACATTGGGGCCACTACGGTGGAGATGCCGATGCCCAAACCGCCGATGACACGCGCAATGATAAAAATTGCGACGTTCGGCGCCAAACCCGAGCCCACCGCTCCGACAAAGTAAAGCATGCCGATCCAAAGCAGTGTGGCTTTGCGGCCGAATCGGTCAGCGGGCCAGCCACCGAGCAATGAGCCAACGACTGTGCCGTAGAGGGCAGAGGCCATGGCAATGCCGTGCACTCCGGGACTGAGATCCCAAAGCGTCTGAATTGTCTTTTCGGCGCCGGAAATAACGACCGTGTCGAAGCCGAAGAGGAATCCGGCGAGTGCCGACGTGAGCGACCAGAAGAAGATGCGACCATTCATAAGTGGGTAGAACGGTTTTTAGGAAGAAAACCGATGCAAGTCACACGCGATTTATTTCGTGCTCTGCGTCAAGCACAAATCCAGAAACTGACAACTGAGAACTGAGAACTGACAACTGAGAACTGAGAACTGAGAACTGAGAACTAAGAATCAGCTTCCCTTAGTTAGCGGATATCCCTTCTCTCGCCAGTCGCGAATGCCGCCGTCCATCGAAATCACATTCGTGTAACCCATCTTCTGCAGATTGTCGGCGGCTAGCGCGGAACGGAATCCGCCGCCGCAGTAAAGCACAATCTCCGCAGCAAGATCAGGCACGCGAGCCTCGATGTCACGCTCGATGATGCCCTTGCCCAGATGCACCGCCCCCGGCAGATGGTCCTTGGCGAATTCGCTTTCTTCGCGCACATCCACCAGCAAAAACTTGTGACCGCCATCTATCTTCTTTTTCACTTCTTCGACATTGGTTTCGCGCACGCGAGTTTTCGCATCGTCCACAATCTTCAGAAAGCGGGGCGGATGTTGGTGGGCCATGAAAGCTCCTTCAGTAAGTCGACGACAAACATCCTACCAAGAGCTGGGATGTTGTGCATTGCGGCGGGCGTGCTTGGTTATCCTTCGTCAACTTTGTGCCCTTCGCGGTTCATCGGTTTCTCGGTTAGCATGAACCGGTGCGAGAGAACGAAGTCATCCGGCGGGTCGGTCTGGCGCGTGTCTTGTCGAAACTCGGCTACTGTTCGCGCTCACAGGCTGCCGAAATGATTCGCGCCGGGCGCGTGAGCTTAAACGGAAAGATCAAGAAAGATCCCGAGACGCCGGTTTCGGAAGCGCAGAATCACATCGCGGTCGATGGGAAAATAATCGAGCCACTACCAAGAATTTACTTGATCATGAACAAGCCTCGCGGTGTGCTGACCACGGCATCCGACGAAAAGGGCCGCGAGACGGTGTACGCACTACTGAGCGACTTTTGCAGAAATAAATCAAGCGGGACGAAGAAGATCCCGCCCTGGCTCGCACCGGTCGGCCGCCTCGACAAGGCCAGTGAGGGTCTGCTCCTGCTGACGAACGATTCGGAGTGGGCCGCGCTGGTTACGGCGCCGCAATCTCATCTGGAGAAGACTTATCATGTGCAGGTCGGAACCGTCGCTGATGAGGAATTCATTCAAAAATTGGTGCGGGGAGTGAGGACGAAGGATGAGGATATGCTGCGCGCAAAGCAGGCTCGACTTTTACGGACAGGACAGAGAAACTGCTGGCTGGAAATTGTCCTCGATGAGGGAAAGAATCGGCAGATACGTCGCTTGATGGCGGGAACGGGGATCGAAGTTTTGCGCCTGATCCGGGTGGCCATTGGCGCTCTGCAATTGGGTGATCTTGCGAAGGGCGAATATCGCGCCCTGACTCTTGAGGAAAAGCGCATGCTCGATTGCGCATTGCGGAAAAAAACTTCATGAACGATCTAACCTTCCTTCCCGCTGTTTCCATGGCCGAGAAAATCCGGAAGAAAGAAATCTCTCCAGTAGAGCTCGTAGACACGCACCTGACGAAGATTGAGGCACTGAATCCGACATTAAATGCATTTGTGCAAGTCGATACCGACCGCGCCCGGCAGGCCGCGCAGAATGCGGCTTCCGCCGTAATGAAAAAAGCAACACTCGGCCCGTTGCACGGAGTTCCCATCAGCATCAAGAGTTCTTTCGGCGTAGAGGGTTTGCGTTGCGAGGCCGGAACCCGTCTGCGCGCAGGATTCGTCTCGAATCAAGATGCTGTCCTGGTTACGCGCCTGAAAAATGCCGGCGCAATTATCCTGGGGGTAACCAACACGCCTGAATTGCTGATGGCGTGGGAAACCGACAACCTGCTCTATGGCCGCACCAATAACCCTTGGGACCTGGAACGCACGCCCGGCGGTTCCAGTGGCGGCGAAGCCGCGGCGATTGCTGCCGGCATGTCCGCCGGAGGCGTGGGCAGCGACGGCGGCGGGTCGATTCGAGTGCCAGCCCACTTCAGCGGAATCTGCGGCCTGAAGCCGACACCGGGGCGCATCCCAGCGACGGGACATTTTCCCGTATCTGCGGGGCCGTTTGCTTCCATCGGTGTCGTCGGTCCCATGGCTCGCACGGTTGCCGATTTGAAACTTCTCTTCGAGGTGATGCAAGGGCCGGACGCGGGCGACACCAATGCCGCCCCCGTGCCGGTGCGCTGGCCAAATGAAGACGAAGCCCGGGCGCTTCGAGTTGGTTATTTTGAAGATGACGGACGGACTCCCGTCACCGCAGAAACTCGCACCGCAGTGCGCAATGCCACAGAAGCCTTGCGCAGCGCGGGCTTTCAAGTGGAACCATTTCGGCTGGAAGGACTGGAAGAAGCGCGGCAGCTCTGGTGGAAATATTTCGTCGTTGCCGGTGGCATGCTGCTGCGGCCAATGTTCAACGGCCGCGAATCGGATCTCAGTCCGATCCTGATGGAATTTCTCGAATGGTCCGCGGCCCAGCCAGCCCACAGCGGACGGTCGCTTCTGGATGCCTGGATCCGTCGTGATGCAGCGCGCGCGCAATTCTTCGCGCAGATGCAACGCTATCCGATTCTGTTATGCCCGGCTGCGGCCATCCCGGCGTTTCGTCACGGCGAACGCAGTTGGCAAATTGATGGCAAGACCGTCGACTATCTCGATGCCTGGAGCTACACGGAATTCTTCAACCTGTTAGGCAATCCGGCCGCGGTGGTGCCCGTGGCCCGCTCATCCGAGGGGCTGCCCATAGGCGTGCAGATCGTCGGGCGGCCTTGGGAAGAAGAGCAGGTGTTGTCTGTCGCAGCCGCACTAGAAGAGCGGTGTGGCGCGTGGAGAATTCCACCAATGGAAGGTCTCCGTCTCCGGGGATAGTATTTTTGCATTATTCCACTTGCTCGACCACCTGCGTACCTTGGTTTCCACGCGATTTCAATCACTGTGGGACTGAAATCGGCAGCCTGTATCGGATCGTCTTCAATGCGAGACAATTCACTATTCCCCAGTTTCGTTGGTCGGGCATTGTCTTGGCTTGTGCCGTTTCTAGTAATTTCTGCCGCGTATTTGTACGCCTTCCCGCAGGCAAATGTTTTTTATGCAGGAGTGGTGCTGCTGCACGCGTTGGCGGGAGTGATTGCCGCAATTCTGCTTGTTCCCGCGCTGTTTCGCCTGCTGCAAAGCGGAAGCTTTCTCGCACGGGCAGGCTGGCTACTCATCGCGGCAGGAGCGGTCCTAGGACTCATTCTCATCAAAACCGGCACGCCGCGCTCGGAATGGAAGTGGCTTTATCTCCATATCGTAATCTCGTTCATCGGCGTCGCCCTTCTCATCGCCGACAAACTCGGGAGACGCGGAGATATAGCTTCGGGCGCCACCACCGCGGCTTTGCGCGCCGCGGTTTGCCTTCTACTACTTACAGCCATCGGATATGGCGCGAGGTACATCCGCGAAAGTTGGCAGACGCGCAGCCGCATTCAGAATCCCGCCATGCCGCCCGACAACATGAACGGCGAAGGTGATGGGCCAGCGGGAGCGTTCTTTCCCAGTTCCGCGCAGGTCTATGGCAAGCAAAAAATCCCCAGCAAGTTCTTCATGGAGTCTGACTCCTGCAAACGCTGCCACGAAGACATTTACAACCAGTGGTTCAGTTCGGCGCACCATTTTTCTTCGTTCAACAATCAGTGGTACCGCAAGGCGATCGAGTACATGCAGGACACCGTGGGCACCCAGCCTTCGAAATGGTGTGGCGGATGCCACGACCCTGCGGTGCTTTACAGCGGTCTGATGGATACGCCGATCAAGCAGATTGTGCACCGTCCGGAATCGCAGGCTGGGCTGGGTTGCATGATGTGCCACTCCATCGCCGACGTGAAGAGCACGATGGGACAGGCGGATTTTTATTTGGAGTATCCCAAACTGCACGAGTTGGCGGCTACGCAGAATCCCGTGGCGCGCGCCGTGCACGATTTTGTGATCAGGCTGAATCCCGAACCGCACCGCCGCGTCTTCCTCAAGCCATTCATGAAGACGCAAACCGCGGAGTTCTGCTCCACCTGCCACAAAGTGCACCTCGACGTGCCGGTCAATCACTATCGCTGGTTCCGCGGCTTCAACGAATACGACAACTGGCAGGCCAGCGGAGTTTCCGGGCAAGGGGCGCGCTCGTTCTATTACCCGCCAAAGCCGCAACAGTGCGCCGATTGCCACATGCCGGCGGAGGCATCGACGGACGCGGGCAACGTTAACGGATTCGTTCACTCTCATCGTTTTCCCGGCGCCAACACTGCGGTGCCCACGGCGAATGAAGATGCTGCACAACTAAAACTGACAGAAGGGTTTCTGAAGAGCGGAGCGCTTACCGTAGACATCTTTGCTGTGTCTCCGGCGCAGGCGCCGCTGAAGTCGGGGACAATTAGTCAATCGGAGCTGGCCACAACGTTCGCGGTGGGCGAAGAAGCGGAGACCAAAATCATTCCTGGTGCGGGCGGAGAAGTTGCGCCGGTCACCGCCCCTCTGAATCGCGTGCAGCCTGCGCTGCGACGGGGCGACACGGTGCGCATAGATGTTGTCGTCCGCACTAAAAAGGTCGGCCACTTTTTTCCCGGTGGCACGGTCGACGCCTACGATACGTGGCTGGAACTGAAGGGCACGGACGATAAAGGTCAGATAATTTTCTGGAGCGGCATGGTGGAGGGCGACGGCAAAGGACCGGTGGAAAAAGGTGCTCACTTCTATCGCTCGCTACAGATCGATGCGCACGGCAATCCGATCAATAAGCGCAACGCATGGGCTACACGCGCGGTAGTTTATGTGCGGCTGATTCCACCCGGGGCGGCCGACACGGTGCACTACCGCATGTCGATTCCAGAAAGCGCGGGCAACAAAATCACACTGCATGCGCGCCTTTGCTATCGCAAGTTTTCATGGCTGAACACGCAATTCGCCTTTGTGGGTGATGCCGATGAGACGTCAGGGCACAACGTCACGCCGGAGTACGACGATCGTCCTTTAGTATTCACCAAGTCGATCCAGGGAGTTTCGGCCAAAGAAGAAAAAATCCCCGACGTGCCAATCGTCACGGTGGCGGAGAACGAAGTAACCTTGCCGGTGGTGGCGCATAACGCGCCCGCTTCCCAACCGAAGACGATCGCGCTCAAAGACGAATGGCAGCGCTGGAACGATTACGGAATAGGCTTGTTTCTGCAAGGCGATCTGAAGGGCGCCGCCGCTGCGTTTGAGAAAGTGACAGAGGCCGATCCAAACAATCCCGATGGCTGGGTGAATATCGGCCGCTGCGCCGTGCAGGAAGGCGACATGGAACGCGCCCGTACCGTGCTCGAGAAGGCGCTATCGCTGTCTCCGAATCTGGCGCGAGCTAACTATTTCTATGCTCGCGTGCTGCGCTCGGAGGGCAAGTATGACGGCGCCGCCTCCCGCTTGCGCATCGTTCTAAACCAGTATCCGCGCGACCGCGTTGCGCTCAACGATCTGGGACGGATTCTTTTTCTGCAGCGGAAATATACTGAGGCGGTGAAGACGCTGCAATCTGTTCTCGCGATTGATCCCGAAGATCTGCAAGCGCATTACAATCTGATGCTTTGCTACAACGGTCTGGGCGACGAAAAACTGGCGAAGGAGCACGAGGCGCGCTACCTGCGTTTCAAGGCGGATGAGTCGTCCCAAGCGATCACAGGACCATACCGTCAAGCGCATCCGGAGGATAACAACGAGCGGCAAGCCGTGCATGAACATGTTTCTGTGCCGCTGCCGCTGCTCACGATGTCCCATGTAGTGACAGCCTCCCATCGGCAGCCTCAGGGCAGGCTCTCGGCTGTCCAATCGGGCAAAGCCCGGCCCGCGTCCACTGCCGCTTCCGCGGGAGCATCCCGATGAACTGGACGCTTCGGATGGGATCTGCAAGACTCCTTTGTGTCTGTGCGTTTCTGTGTTTAATATTTGTTTCGCCTCAAACGAGCCACTCCCAGCAAATCCACTTCCGCGACGTCACCGCGCAAGCCGGCATCCATTTCGCCCACAACAATGGCGCGTTCGGAAAAAAGTGGCTACCGGAAACCATGGGCCCGGGTTGCGCCTTTATCGACTACGACAACGACGGCTACCCCGATATTTTGCTGGTCAACGGCACAGACTGGCCCGGACACGCCCACGCCGGACCAACGACTCCAAAGCTATACCACAACAATCGCAACGGAACCTTCAGCGATGTAACCCGTCAGGCAGGTTTAGCCGTACCCATGTTCGGACTTGGAGTTGCGGTCGGTGATTACGACAACGACGGCTTCGACGATCTGTTCATCACCGCCCTGGGGCAGAGTCATCTCTTCCACAATAACGGCAACGGGACGTTCACCGATGTAACGAAATCGGCCGGAATGTGGGGCCCCAGCGAATTCTCGACCAGCGCTGCGTGGGTGGATTACGACCGCGATGGCAAACTCGATCTGGTGGTCGCGAATTACGTGCGCTGGTCCGAGGAAACCGACCTATACTGCACGCTCGACGGCGCGCATAAATCTTACTGCACTCCGGAGTCGTACAAAGGCACGTCAGTCCGTTTGTGGCACAACCTGGGCGGTGGAAAGTTTGAAGATGCCACGCAAAAGGCCGGCCTGGGCGATCCGACTTCGAAAAGCTTGGGCGTCGCCATACTCGATTACAACGACGACGGCTGGCCCGACATTCTTATCGCCAACGATACTCAGCCCAACAAACTCTATCTCAACAAGAAAGACGGAACGTTCGAGGAGCGCGGAGTGCCTTCCGGAATAGCTTTCAGCGAAGACGGTGTTGCCCGTGCGGGCATGGGCGTGGATGCCGCGGACTATGACCGCAGCGGCCATCCCAGCGTGATCATCAGCAACTTCGCCAATCAGATGGTTTCGCTGTACCACAACGAGGGCAATGGTTTATTTGTAGACGAAGCCCCGCAATCCGAAGTGGGCCGAGCCACGCTGGTCACACTCGGATTCGGATGCTTCTTTTTCGATTACGACAACGATGGCTGGCAGGATATTTTCGTCGCCGATGGTCACATCGAAGACCAGATCGAACGCGTGCAGAAACGTGTCAGCTATGCCGAACCCTCGCATCTCTTCCGCAATCTCGGGGGCGGCAAGTTTCAGGAAGTCACGGCACAAATGGGGCAAGCCTTCTCTGCGCGTAGAGTGGCGCGGGGCGCGGCTTACGCTGATATCGACAATGATGGGTATTTGGATGTTCTGGTAACCACCAACTCCGGCCCGGCTTATTTATTCCATAACGAGGGCGGAACGAATCACAGCTTGCGTTTTAAACTGGTGGGAACGAAGTCAAATCGCGACGGTATTGGCGCGGTTGTTCGTCTTACTTCAGACGGCCACAAAGATGCACAGTGGAAGATGCTGCGCTCCGGATCGAGTTACCTTTCGCAGAGCGAGTTGGTGCTCACCTTCGGATTAGGCGCGCAAACCAAAGCTGACAATATCGAGATTCAATGGCCCAGCGGCCAGGTGGATAAACTCTCCAGCATCAACGGCGGACAAACCGTGACGGTAGAGGAAGGGAAGGGAATTGTGGCCACGCGCGCATACGGTGCGTCGAAATCGACCAAGTGACGCAGAGTGCGGGCGGGCGCGGCGATGTGGTTTACCCTGTGTTCTCTGTGCCCTCTGTGGTTAAATCTTTGATTAGATGAATCCCAGAATCTCAATTGCTCTAGCCAGTATGTTGCTGGCCGCATTTGGCTTGTTCGCGACCGCGCCGCAAACTCAACCGAAAGAGAATCCCGTCGAGGCGGCGCGCATGAATAACCTCGGCGCCGCCTACATGAACCAGCAGCTTTTCGAAAAGGCATT
Source organism: uncultured Acidobacteriaceae bacterium (assembly GCA_963818865.1). Lineage (GTDB taxonomy): Bacteria > Acidobacteriota > Terriglobia > Terriglobales > Acidobacteriaceae > Sulfotelmatobacter. The sequence goes on along the minus strand of CAWFTQ010000003.1, from coordinate 200,105 downwards.
GAAGTCTTTCCAACAAGCCGCCGAGCTCGACCCCAAGCTCGCCATCGCAAGACTGAACGAGGGCATCGCCCTCCTGAACCTGCAGAAGATTGACGAGGCCAAAGCCGCCTTGGAAGATGCGCTGAAGCAGGATCCCAAGAATCCGCAAGCCTGGTATAACCTCGGCCTGTACGCGAAGAACGCAGGCGATGCTCAGGCCGCGATCGATGCCTTCCATCATGTAGCCGAGATCGACCCGAATGACGCTGACACGTGGTATTTCCTCGGGACGGCCTACGTGCAGGCCAAGCAATTTCCGCAGGCCATCGCTGCCTTCGAGCACGCGCTTCAGATCAACCCACTGCACGCTTCCGCCGAATTCGGATTGTCGCGCGCCTACCAGCAGTCCGCCGACATCGATCGCGCGCGCGAGCATCTGAAAAAATTCCAGTACATCACGCAAAACAAAATCGGCGCGCCCATGAGCCTGGCCTACGGCGAACAGGGCCAGTATTCGCGCGCAGTCGAGTCGCCGTCGGCATTATTGAAAGCGCCGGCGCAGATCAAGGTGCGGTTTGTGGATGTGACGGCGGAGGCGGGCGTTATCTCCCGACCTCAACCCGCAATTCAGAGGGTGCGAGGCTATGAGCCTGGCCCAGGCGCGTGCTTTCTTGACTACAATGCCGACGGCAAACCCGATGTTTTTATCACTGACAATGGCCCGAACGGTGGGATCGCGCTATACCACAACCTGGGCGAAGGCAAGTTGGAGGATGTTACTAAGCGAGCCGGACTTGACCCTAGTCTGCGTGCCACAAGCTGTGCCGCGGGCGATTACGACAACGACGGATTCACAGACCTTGCTATTGGGGCAGATGCGCATGTGCTTCTTCTGCATAACGAGAAGAACGGCACATTTAAAGATCAGTCCGGACCGGCGGGATTTAAGGAGTCGGCGGGCGCTACGGAGGGGCTGACCTTTATCGACTATGACCATGACGGCGATCTTGATTTGTATGGCGTTTTTGCGGGAGCGGAAAGGGACTCGACGAACCTCGATGCTGCCCGGCGTCCGGAAACACATGGCAGGAATCGGATGTGGCGCAACAATGCAAATGGAACCTTTACCGACGTGACCGATGCTATCGGGGTCAGGGGAAGCGGGTATAGTACGAATGCAATCGGGACCGATTACAACAATGACCGCGCTGTTGACCTTGTCGTGACGGGCGGAGGGATCGGCGGAGGCCTCGGCGGCGTGTTGTCTTTCCCTCAAACCATCTTCGAAAATCCGCGGGAGGGCCGGTTCATATCGCGCCAGCTCATCTCAACCCCGAGACCAACCGTGGGCGTTGCGGTCCTCGATTTTAATCACGACGGCTGGATGGACATGGTGTTTACCCTAGACGGTTCTCCCGCTATCACTTTATGGCGCAACAATCATGGCAAGAGTTTTGATCGAGTACAACTCCCCGAGACAAACTGGGTCCGCGCCTACGGCGTAGCCGCCTTCGACTACGACAATGACGGCTGGGTTGACCTGGTCGCCGTCGGCGAGACCAAAGAGGGCAGGGGCGAAGTGCGGCTGTTCCGCAACCTCGGCGCTGATGGTTTCAAGGACGTTACTGCCGACGTTGGTCTCGACAAGATTCAACTCAAAGAGCCGCGCGCCATCATTACTGGCGACTACGATGGCGATGGCGCGACCGACTTGCTGATCACGCAGAATCATGGGCCCGCCGTGCTGCTGCGCAATGAAGGCGGCAATCAGAACCACTGGCTGCGCCTTTCGCTCAAAGGACTCGCCGATAACAAAAGCGCCATCGGCACGAAAGTTGAAGTGTTCGCCGGCGGCAACCGGCAGAAGTTTGAAATCGCGGGCTCCAACGGCTATCTCGGCCAGAACTCACCATATCTTACGGTTGGCCTTGGCGACGCGAAAGAAGCCGACATCGTTCGCATGTTGTGGCCGACAGGCGTGTTGCAAGACGAAATCCACGTCGCCGGCGATAAGGAACAGAAATTCCTTGAGATCGACCGGCGCGGCAGCTCCTGCCCCACGCTGTTTGTCTGGAATGGCGAACGCTACGAGTTTGTCGCTGACATGCTGGGCGCGGGGGTTGTCGGCCACTGGGTTGGGCCCGGTCAGCGCGATGTTCCGCGTCCCGTGGAATACATCAAGATCGATAGGAACGCGATTCGCGAAAAAGATGGCAAGCTCAGCTTTCGATTTATGGAACCGCTGGAGGAGGCTGTCTATCTCGATCAGACGCGATTGCTGGCGGTCGATCATCCTGCCGATGTTGATGTTTATCCCAACGAATATTTCGCGTCGAACCCACCTTATCCCGAATTCAAGGTGGTGGTGAGCAAACACGAAGACGCGCGCCCGCCCGTGGGCGCGTGGGATGAACATGGCCACAATGTGTTGCCCGATCTTCTGGCGCATCACTACTTCGGCGATTTTGCGTTGACGCGGTTCCAAGGTTTTGCCCAGCCGCACAGTTTAGTGCTTGATTTAGGCGAGGCCTATCACGGCGGGCCGTTGTGGCTACTGCTGCATGGCGAAGTCGAATATTTTTCGGCGAACAGCATGTATGCCGCGTCCCAAGCGGGCGTGCAGGCGATTGCTCCTTATGTCGAAGCGCTCAACGCAAATGGCACGTGGGTGCGGGTGATTGAGGACATGGGATTTCCCGCCGGAGGCCCGCGCACCATGACCGCCGACCTCAGCGGCAAACTGCCGCTGGGTACGCCGAAAATCCGAATCACAACGAACCTGCAGATTTATTGGGACAACATTCTGGTGAGCCGAACGCCCCAGAATTTTGACGGTACAGACAAAGCCGAAAGCCTGCGCCTGACGCCGCTTCCACTCGTCCGCGCCAATCTCGCCTTCCACGGATTCCCGCTCAAGATCGAAGGCACGCCGCCGGGGAACGTGGAATACATTTATGAAAAGACGAGCGCGACCGGCCCGTACACACGTCCGGCAGGAACCTACACGCGCTATGGGGATGTACTGCCGCTGCTGACGGCGATGGACGACAAGTTGGTAGTATTTGGATCAGGCGACTCGGTCAGCATCGACTTCGATCCGGCACATTTGCCAGGTCTGCCCAAGGGCTGGGTTCGCGATTATTTTTTCGCGGCTAACGGCTATGAGAAGGACATGGACTTTTACGCCGCCGAAGGAAATTTCGTCGCGCCACTGCCCTTTAGCAGAATGGGTGATTATCCGTATCCTGTGAGCAGATCATTTCCACTCGACGATGCACACCTGAACTATCTTCTTGAATACAACACGCGGCAAATGTCCGGAAATGAGCAACCGGGGTATTGGTTCGACTATGGGCCAAAGTGAGTCGAGCCGAAGGTATATAAAATCGTTTTAATATTGACATTTTAAGGCCTCCATAATCCAATAGGCGGACCCATGGAAACTACGTCAGCCGCTCCCGTGTCGTCCGCACCCCGCCTGCGTCGCACTCTCACGCTCTGGGATTTGATTCTTTACGGCGTTATCGTCATCCAGCCGGTGGCGCCCATGTCAGTATTTGGAGTGCTCAGCAACCGCGGCCGCGGCCACGTTGTGACCACGATTCTCATCGCCATGGTGGCCATGCTGTTTACCGCCATCAGCTATGGACGCATGGCGCGAGCGTATCCCAGCGCGGGTTCTGCCTTCACCTACGTCGGGCAGGAGATAAATCCTGCTCTGGGTTACGTGACCGGTTGGAGCATGGTTATGGATTATCTTTTGAATCCTATGATCTGCATTATCTGGATCAGCCAACAGGCGCATGTTTTCGCGCCCGGCGTCTCGTATGCCGCATGGGCGGTTTTCTTCGCGCTGGTTTTCACTGCATTAAACGTTCAAGGCGTGAAGACTTCTGCACGCGTAAACACGGCCTTGGCTGCAGGTATGGGCGTGGTGATCGCGATCTTTTTTGTCGCCGCTGCGCGTTATATTTTTGGCCATCCTCACGACGGAGCCGCATTCTTTACGCGGCCTTTTTACGACCCGTCGAGTTGGAACACTAAAGCGGTACTGGGTGGTACGTCGGTTGCTGTGTTGACTTATATCGGTTTCGATGGCATCTCAACACTCTCGGAAGAAGCCGAGAATCCACGGCGAAACATTCTGCTGGCGACGGTGCTCGTTTGTGTCGTGATCGGGATTTTGTCCGCGTTTCAGGTGTATGCGGCTCAACTGATCTGGCCGGCTTCGGAGCCGTACCCTAACACGGACACCGCTTTTACGTTCGTGGCTGGACGTGCGTGGGCGCCTCTTTTTGCCATTGTAGGATTCACGCTGGTGGTGGCCAACTTTGGTTCCGGCATGGGAGCGCAGTTAGGTGCGGCGCGGCTACTCTATGGCATGGGCCGCAGCAATGCGCTACCAAAATCTTTCTTCGGCGCAGTCGATGCAAAGAGAAGAGTGCCACGCAATAATGTTCTTTTTGTAGGGGTCCTCGCGCTGGCCGGCGCATTTCTGCTTCCTGCCCTGGCTGGAGCCACCACAGGCTATGATCTTGGGGCAAATCTGCTCAATTTCGGGGCTCTGATCGCTTTCATGGGTGTGAATGCCGCAGCCTTCGTTCGTTATTACTTGCATGAAGAAGAAAAGAAACTCGGCAATCTTCTTCCGCCGGTGCTGGGCTTCGTAATCTGTTTTTTTCTTTGGATCAATTTAAGCCCCAAAGCTCTGGTCTTCGGAGCCATCTGGATGGCAGTGGGCATCGCAGTGGGTGCGTGGAAAACGAAAGGGTTCCGCGGCAACCTCGTCGACTTCGAGCTACCGCCTGAGGAATAATAGCGAACTCGCGGGTTTGCGCAAGGAGAAGCTGAATGCTCGGTTCAACGAATATTGCCGCTTTCGTTCCAACCAAAGATGCGGAGAAAGCGAAAGCTTTTTACGTGGGCGTGCTTGGACTTCGGTTTGTCAAAGATGACGGCTTCGCCCTGGTTCTGGATGCAAACGGAATCATGGTGCGGGTGTCGAAAGTCCCGCCGCCGTTCACGCCCGCTCCGTTTACGATTCTCGGATGGCAGGTCACCGCCATCGAGCAGATGGTGAAGGGGCTTCAGGACAAAGGAGTCCACTTCGAGAGATTCGGATTTTTCGAGCAGGATCAGCTTGGGATATGGACCGCGCCCTCAGGCGACAAGGTGGCCTGGTTCAAAGATCCCGACGGCAACATTCTCTCAGTCTCGCAACACGTCGGATGAGCATATTTCGGACCAAGCGGCACAAGCTCACCGTTCGCTTGTGCCGCCTGTCCGCGAAAAAATCTTCTTCCCCGCCACATCACTTTACGGTGACAGTGACATACGTGGTGTGAATGGCTTTGTAGCCGTTGTTCGGATTGATATCCTCAATCGCGAGCTGGTAAGTTCCCGCCCCAGGCAAGGTCACGTTCTGATTGATGAATACGCTGTTCACTCCCACGCCGGTCGCGGATTGCCCCAGTTTTACTCCATGCGTGTTATCCCAAACTTCGATGTGATCGACGAGTGGAGTGCTCGACCCGTTTTGTTCGTAGGCATAGGCGCTGATCGGCACCGACGTCGTCGACCAGGTCGAATTGTTCGCGGGCGAGTTGACGTACACCCCCAAGCTGGAAGCCACGGTGAAACCAACAGTGTTCTCGTGAATACGTTGCCCTGTACTGGTTATGTCTTGCACCGTCAGAGAGTACTTGCCCGGTGCCAGCGAGTACCACTGGCTGATGCTCGTTCCCTTGGGTGAGTCCCCAAGTTTGGTGTTGCCATTCCAAACTTCAATGTGATCGATTCCCGAACTCGATTCTTCGGCGGTCGCCTCAACCGCAAATGCGCTGAGCGGAAATAGCGTAGCCTGAGTTGAATTATTTGCTGGAGCATTCACGAATACTCCGTAGGTTGAAGACTCCGTGTAATTCGTGATTTCCTTGTGCAGAATGTTGTAGCCGGGAGGTCCGCCGATGTCCTGCACCGTCATCTGATGTTGCCCGTTCCCGCTTACAGCGAACGCCTGATTAACGGTCGTGCTAAAGACGTTTCCAAGTTTTGTCGCTTTGTTGTTGAAAGTGTCCCACACTTCTATATGGTCAATCTGTGCGCCCAACTCGGAGGCGGCGCCATTTACCAGGATCGATGGCCCTTGCGTGGAACCGTTACGAGGCGAGTTAATCACCACGCTTCCCGCGCTCGAGGAGAAGAAATCCGACATATCGGCAGCCGTAGCCGACCATCCTGGGTAGGACTGAATCCCCAGCGAATCCAGCATGGTTCGCAAAGTGTTCTCGTGCTTGTAAGCCACGCTGGAAACGTGGCCCGGCTTCACATTCGGTCCCATGAGGCCGGTGTAGATCTGGCCCGCGTCATCGTCTGCACCGTTATCAAAAGTAACGATCACCAGCCCGCTGCCGCCAGTTTGGAAATCCGGCAAGCTAAGCATTGGCGTGAGATTGGTAGTCAGGAAATTGTCCGCATCGATCAGATTTGAGCAGCTATCGTGCAAGTCCCAGCATCCGTCGGGAACAATGATGGCAAAGCGGGGTAAGGTTCCATTCGCCACATCGATGCCGAACTGTTCGAAATCGACGATGTTGCCCTGTGCTCCGAAATTATTGCTCAATATCTCTTCGTACCACACAGCGGCATTGTGGCGTGCGTAATAGTTCGTAAACGGCGGCTGGTTCGCCGACGTGAAATCCGGAACGTTCACGTTGCCGCCTGCATTGAGGTAGTTCTGCGTGTAAACCTTCCACGAAATCGCCTGATTATCCATCAGCTGAAAAATGTTTGAATCAGTGATTGGATCTTTAGTGACGGTCGCTTCGCAGCTATTCTGCTTGAAGCAATCGTTGCCGTTGCAGTAAAAATTATGGCTCCCCGAGGGCAAGCTGCACGCCGGCGCACCTGAACACGAATAGTTCGATTCGCAACTGCCCGAGGCCAGATACAGATAATCCAGCAGCGACCCGCTATGGTCCGAATCGTAGTTATTGGCGTAGCCGTATTTTTTCCCCTGGCTTACCAGCCATGGCATGCCGCTGGGATATACGGTCCCGAACGAGGTATTTTCGTCGATAATCAAAACGACATGCTGCGCTAGCGGAACTACCTGGGCGGAGGCCGTCAGAGATGCGCACAGTACCGCTATTACGATGGCGCAGCTGACACTAAGAAAAGAGAGAGCGAGGTTGACGAAGTGGCTCTTCGTACGCATGCAAAATTTCCTCTCGGAGTTTTTACGGCAAGTTCAAAAGCACTGGCCAGTCGTGCCGTTTCAAACTGATGACAGACCCAATGCGACTAACGCTAGGCTGTTCGAAAGTCTGGACTTCATGGTTCACCTCGGATGGCACAGCCCCAAATCAGCGTTCGACCGTCGAAAGTGCTAATAGCGGGACTTGCAGTTTTTGGCCTCATAAGTAGTACTTTTTCTAGGTTGGGCTGACGACTGTCAAAAGTGCCAGTTCGCGCGGCTTATCCTTCTTACTTTCTTACTTTCTTACTTTCTCGCAGGGATATGGCTTCTTCCCGCGAGGAATTGGCTTGTATCTTGAAGTCGACACAGGAACCGTCTGCCGACCATCCACAAAATACCCCGCCCGTCAATCCAAAACTAGATATCGATGGTTTTAAGTCCCTCGCGGTTCTTAAATGGGAAGTAATTGTTAAAAGAAGATGACAATTGTTAACAGAAAATAAAAGCGGCCTCGATCCGCAATTTACGCAAATCACTTATGATCCCGCCGCTCATTCCACGTTCCAGCCGCTAATTCTTACCACAGCTTTTTGGCTCCCCAACTCACTGGCGCGATAAGCGGCCGTAACTTCGCGTTTCTCGCCGGGCAGCAGCGAGATATAGTTGTCGTCCCAGACCACCGGCAGAATTTCTTCGCCCTTCGTGCCTCTTTGAACTTTCAACCTGACAAAGAAAGCCAGACTCTTGCTGGGATTTTCGAGTGTAACATGTGTGATGGATTCGTCGCCTTTCCGTTCGGTGCTGTCAATAACTTTGAGCTTTACCTTGGGAAGTTGCGCGAGGGCGGTGTAGTCCGCGAAAGAATCGGTTGGAGTCATCCACCATGTGGATTTGGTCCAGTCGATGGTCTCAGGCTTCGTAGAGAGCCAGTAGAAGTTTGAGCCCACCAGTTTGCCGGCCGAATCTGTGAGGCGCAGTGCGACGAAGTACACGGAGCTGAGGCCCGGCACGTCGGGTAGTGTGAGAATCTTAGCCGTGCTGTCGGCGGCAGCATCGAGAGAATCCTGATGAGAAAACTTCTCCGCCGCGTCCAGGTTGTAAATCTTCGTCGTCAGCTTTAGCCCTTTCGCATCTTCGTACTGGCTGCTGACCACCCAGATCGAGTGATCGTCGTACCCATACACCGGGTGCAGCGCTTCCATGGCCCGTTTAGCGCCGAAATAGCCGCCGCCGGGGCGAAGGTAGTAATCGTAGAGGTGCCAGATCATCGAAGGCCAGGCATTGTTGAGCATCCATTGAATCACGCCGGTCGATTGATATTTATTGCGGCTGTAGGCTTCGTACATGGCGCGCACGCCCTCGTAGGTCTGCATTTGCGACTTGAAGGCGAAGTCCTCGACGTTATCTGATTTGCCGTAGCGATTGGCAAGCGCATCGCTGAATACTTTGATGGTTTTAAATTCTCCGCCGCCGGCGTGATAGTTCCAAACCTCGTCGATCGGCCACAGGTGATCTTTGCCCACCATGGCGTCGATGCTTTCGATCGGTGGCACAGCAGGCCCCATGCTGGTTTCAGTGTTGAAGCCGTACGCACCGCCGCAACCGCCGGGATTGCATGCCTTGCGGTTCGGCTGACCCTGCAGACTGTCCTGCTCCCAATAGCTGGGAGCTACATACTCATACGGCCCGGTCATCTTGACGCCGCTATTGCCGGTAACCGTGGTGGCTTTGCCCGTGGCAGAAGAAACGACCGGATTCGGCCAAAGAAGCTGCTTCTCGATGTCCAGATACATTTGCTCGACATCTGGCGGTGGCGGATTGTCGCTGCCATTCAGCCACATGACCAAGCTGGGATGGCTGCGCAGGCGGTAGATCTGATCGCGGAGCGACTGCTGAGCAATCTCGAAATCCTGCGGTTTCCAGCGCGGCCAGCGCTCCCAGAAATCGCAACAGCACCATCCCGCCATCACCAGAATCCCCTCGTGGTCGGCCAGGTCGAAGAATTCCTGAGTTTCGAGTTTGCCTTCGAGTCGCACTGTGTTGAGTCCCATGTCGCGCACGTATCGGAATTCGTCGTGCAGGCGCTGCGAGTCTTCGCGAAGCATCATGTCGGGCGTCCAGCCGCCACCACGGATGAGAATGTTTTTGCCATTGATATGGAACGCCCTGCCGCCGGTCGCATTCAACTCGGAAGTTACTTCGCGGATGCCAAACTCGGAATGGGAACGATCGCTGATGGCGCCGTCAATCTCGAATTCCATTTTCAGCGAGTAAAGATTCGGCTTGCCCATCTGCGCCGGCCACCACAGCCGCGGATTGGAGAAAATCAGTTGAGAGAATTGCTCCGGAGTGAAGGTGACGTCTTTTGATTCGTTAGCTGCGAGTTCGATGTCCTGCCCGAATTCGATGTTCTCGATTTGCCCTTTCAGTTTGCCTTTGACGGGATGGCCGGTGCCGTTTTTTAGCTGTGCCGTAACGGTAAGCCGTGCGGAATCATTGTTCGGCAGGTTTAACGTCGAAATAACCGTAGGATAACGCACAGCTACCGGTCCGCTCGTGGTCAGGTAAACTTCGCGCCACAGACCCATGTTTTTGTCGGGAGGCGCGGGGTTCCAATCGACGAAGGTAATGGCGAGGTCGTTTTCCGTTGGGGCAAAGACCTGCACGGCGAGAACGTTTTCCCCGCCCGGCTTCAGCGCATCGGTGACATTAATTTCATAGGTGCGCCAGGCTCCGGCGATCTCAGTGGAGTTGGCAATCTGCTTGCCGTTGAGCCACACGTTGGCGCGGTAGTTGATCCCTTTGAAATTCAGCCAGACGGTCTTTCCACTGTAGGCGGCAGGCGCAGCGAATTGGTTGCGATACCACCAGGAGACCGCGTAAGGACTATCCGGTTCCATCGCGATATTGGAGAAATTTCCCCCGATGGGATACGTTACGCCAGCGAATTGGCGAAGGTTCATCGCGAAGAATGGGTCGGGCAGCGTCTTGTCCTTTACTAACGCGGCGACCACAGTTGTGGGAACGGTAGCGTTGTGCCATCCCCGAGCAGCGAAGCCGGGGGTAGAGAGGACTTCACCCTTGTCTTCGATTTTGGCGGATGACTGCAAAGCCCAATGGTCGCGTAAAACGAGTTTTTCGACGGCCATGTTCTGGTCCGGCGATTTGGCAGCAGCGGAGTCTGCGGCGAGAACGATGTGCGAAAGGAATAGGAATGCCAACAACTGCGCCAACAATCGGCTCTGGAACCGTTTTCCAAAAATCATGTTGCTCCCTTGCGTACCATTGAATTACAGAGTTAATTAAAGAGCTGTGCAGACTATTTTCCCAGGCACAAGATGGATAACACGTCTATTGATACGTTTCAATAGGCGATTTGCAGAGGCTTGCTGGAGAGGCTTGGATACGGAGCGCCATAGAGCCGGCGCTTCCCGCCGACGTGAGGGTTACGTAGTTTATAATAGCTAATTCTGCCGCATAACTCCGGAGTGACAAGATGATTCGTTTTCTGCAAACTGAAGGACCGTTCAAGAAAATTGTGCTTAGCGGCCTGTTGCTGCTGATTTGCGCGGCCATGGTGATTGCCTTTATCCCCGGCAATCTGGGAAATGACTTGATGGGTACGCCCGGAAAGGGCGTTGTCGCCAAAGTGGACGGCGAGGATATAACCGCCGATGAAGTGCGGGAAACGGCACGGGGCATGCTGCAACAGCAGGGCGCTCAATTAGGCGCGAATGCTTCCATCCTGCTGCCTTTTTTTGCGCAACGCGCCGCCGACCAACTGGTAGACCGGCAGGCATTGGTCGCAGAGGCCCAGCACCTCGGGTTGAAAGCCACTCCGCAGGAAATCAAGGATGAATTGCAGCATGGCCAGTATTCGGAAATTTTCTTTCCCGGCGGCACTTTTATCGGTGAGGCTGAATACGAGGGTCTGCTGCAGCAACACAACTTGACTCCCACGACCTTCGAAGATTCCGTCGGCAAGGGAATTTTGATCACCAAATTGCAGGCGCTGATTACTGGCAGTGCATCGGTGAGCGATGCGGCGATCCGTCAGGAGTTCGACAAGCAGAATACAAAGGTGAAGTTCGAATATGCCGTCTTGAAGCAGGATGACATCAAGAAGGGCCTGCATCCCACGACGGAAGAGCTGAAGGCGTTCTACGACACCCATCAGAAAAACTACGCGAATTCTATTCCTGAAAAGCGCAAAGTGAAGTACTCCATGATCGATCTGGCGAAAATTCAGAACGCTGTGCAAATCACGCACGACGATTTGCAGTCTTATTACAACTCGCATCGCGATCAGTATCGAGTCACGGAGCAGGCGAAGGTCAGCCACATTCTGATCAAGACCCCGCTTCCGGGACCGGACGGCAAGGTTGATGAAAAAGCTGCGGCTGAAGCGCAGCGGCGCGCGGAAGATTTGCTCAAGCAGCTCAAGGCAGGAGCAAAATTCGAAGACCTCGCCAGAAAGTATTCCGAAGATCCGGGCAGTGCAAAAGAGGGCGGTTCGTTGGGATGGATTGGAAAAGGCCGGACGGTTCCGGAGTTTGAGAAAGCAGCTTTCTCGCAGCCGATTGGTCAAGTCGGCGGCTTGGTGAAGAGCAGTTACGGTTTTCACATTATCCGCGTCGACGCTCGCCAGGATGCGCACATGAAAACGCTCGACGAAGTGAAAGACCAGATCGAGCCCATCCTCAAACAGCAGAAAGCGCAGGAGATCGCTCAGAAGCAGGCGGAGGATTTGTTGCAGGCGGCCATAAAACAGGGCTTGGATGCTGCCGCCGCCGCGAAAGGCGTGCCCGTCACAACTTCTGATTTTTTCAGCCGCAAAGATATGGTGCCCGGACTAGGGCCGGCGCCGCAGTTCATGGATGCGGTTTTCACAGCGGCGGAGAAATCGCCGCCGCAGATGGCGGCAACCTCGCAAGGCTTCGCTGTCTTCGATTTGCTGGCGGTGAAACCGCAATCAACACCAACCTTTGACGAGATCCGTACTCGGGTGGAAGAGGAATTCAAGAACGAGCGCTCAAATATACTGTTGTCACAGAAGACGGCGGAACTCTCCGACCGCGCCAAGGCGGACCATGATCTGAAAAAAGCGGCAAAAGAGTTGGGCGCTACGGTGAAGACGAGCGAGTTCGTCTCACCCGATGGACAGGTTCCCGATATCGGATCGATGACGGGACAGGCTGCGGTTGCCTTCAGCATGAAGCCCGGTGACATCAGCGGTCCCATCAACAGCGGAGCCAACGGAGTGGTAATTGCAGTAACAGAGGTGCAAGCTCCGTCCGGGGCCGACTTTGCCGCCAAGCGCGACCAGATTCGCGATTCCCTCCTCCAGGGCAAGGAGCAGGAGCTTTTCCAATTGTTCGTGACGAATCTGCGCGAGCAGATGGAGAAGTCGGGCAAAATAAAGATCAACCAGGATGAAATGAAAACGCTGACCCGCGCGGGGAGCGAGTCGGGAATCTGAAGTAGCGATCAAGTTGAATGTCATTTCCGCGCTCCGCAGGAATCTTGTTGCATCCCACGTCGTTGCCCTCGCGCGGCGGCATCGGTGATTTCGGTCCTGCCGCTTATCGTTTTGTGGATTCACTCGCTGCTGCCCGTCAGGGACTTTGGCAGGTTCTGCCTCTGGGTCCGCTAGGATACGGCAATTCGCCTTATTCTTCCACCTCGGCATTCGCCGGCAATCCGCTGCTGATCAGCCTGGAACGTCTGGCCAGCCATGGCTGGCTCGATCACCAGAAGATTTCTCATCTTGCAGCTGAATCTGGTCCAGTTGCATATGACCGGATTTTCGCCGCGAAGATGCCTCTGTTGTTTGAGGCTGGGCGCGGCTTTGTCGCTTCCGCGCCCTCGGGTGCGCGCGAACGCTTCGAGCGCTTTTGCGGGGAGAACGCCTGGTGGCTGGATGATTTCGTTTTGTTCGACGCATTGCGTGCCCGGCAAAAACTGGCGAGCTGGAATGAATGGCCGGCGGAACTGGCGCGCCGTGAAGGCAGCGCGCTGCAGCGGGCCCGCGAGGAGTTGGCGGACGATCTCAAAGTCCGCAGCGCCTTGCAGTTTGCTTTCTACGAACAGTGGCAGGCGCTGCGCCGATATGCTGCGGAGAACAAGATTCGCATCGTGGGCGACGTCGCCATCTTTGTTAACTACGATAGCGCCGATGTATGGATGCACCGCGATCTTTTTCGTCTGAATGAGAATCTCGAGTCCGAGGTGGTTTCCGGTGTGCCGCCTGACTTTTTCAGCAAGACCGGACAGCGCTGGGGCAATCCTCTATATCGCTGGGATGTGATGAAGGCGCAGGGATACGAGTGGTGGATTCAGCGCCTGCGCTGGGCGACGCGAAATTGCGACTATATTCGGCTCGATCACTTCCGCGGTTTCGATCAGTTCTGGGAGATACCAGCGAAAGACCCAACCGCGATCAATGGCCGATGGGTAGATGGTCCACGAGACGATTTATTTCACAAGCTGCGCGAAGCTCTCGGCGGACTGCCATTTTTCGCCGAAGATCTGGGCTACATCACGCCTGAAGTGCACGCCCTGCGCGAGCGGCTGCAGATTCCCGGGATGGCGGTGCTGCAGTTTGGTTTCGGCGACGAAGGCGCGCACATGTATTTGCCACACCGTGCCGCAGGCAAAGTGATCTACACCGGAACGCACGACAACGATACGACCGTTGGCTGGTTTAAATCCGGCGCCGCCGATCACGAACGCCGCAATGCGGAATGTTATCTTGGCCGCTGTGACGATGGAATTCATTGGGCCTTCATCCGTGCCGCGCAAGACTCGGTGGCCGATTTTGCCCTCATCCCCATGCAGGATGTCCTCGGGCTGGGCAGCGAAGCCCGCATGAATACGCCCAGTCTCGATGGCGGGAATTGGAGTTGGCGGCTCGCTCCGGGAGAGTTTACGGCGGACTTAACGGCCAAACTTGCTCACCTTGCCGAAGTGACGGACCGGCTGCCTCAGCCGTTTCCACTTCCTTCGCAGGAGAACTTCGCGGCCTAACCCGCTTTCTGAAGCAGGTAATTGTTGCGGGTATTTGGATACTCATGCTGCCAGTAGCGCACGATTTGTAAGCCGGCGGCCTCCGCCATGCCAATAAACTCGCCTGGCTGCGCATAGAACGAAATTTGCGTACCGTCGAGTATGACAGGAGGCTTCCCCACCAGTGTCCAATAGATCATCCTGCGTAGCATTCCGAACCACGTTCTCAGGCCATAGGTGCGGTACAGATATGAAAGGGTTTCTCTGCGGCTCTCAAACTTTGGCTCCGGAGCCCGGCCGGGAACAAAGGGAATCTCTCCCACGAAGATGCGGGCGCCGGGTTTGGCGATGCGGTAGATTTCGTGCAAGCTGGCGGGAATTTTTTCTCTGGGAACCACCAGCAACACGCTGTTGCACACCACCACGGAGGCGCTCTCGTCGCCAATCGGTAGCTCGTCGGTGAAACCCTGCTTGACATTGAAGCCAGACTTCCTCAGCACCCCAACTTCTTCTTCAGTTGCCAGCAGGCCAATTGCACTTCTTGTTCCAACACGCTCGGCCATTCTCAACAGCGTGCCGTCCCCGCAGCCTATGTCTACCAAATCGTCGCCGGATTGAAGGCCCACCGCTGCAACGATGCGCTCATGAATTTGTCGCGTGATTTCTTCTTTGTTTCTGCCCCGCAGGGCCAAGTCATGCAGAGTTCTGACGTGACGGGCCGTCTCACGGCAGTACTCCACGTAATCGTCGGAGTGCGTGAGCTTTGAGTGTGCGGGCATCGTGCAGATTCTAACGGAACCGGCCGGTTGCTGGCTTGTGGAAAACACTCCGCCAGCGCCCGCTTCCCGTCTGTACGGAGATCGTGTATAGAAGTTACGGAGAGTTTTTCTTGCCCAACGAACCCATTATCGAAGCTCGGGCGATTGAGAAGTCCTATCAGCAACCGGACGGCACGCGCATTCAAGTCGTGGGCCTCACGGACTTTTCCATCGAACCCGGTAAGATCATTGCTCTTCTGGGGGCCTCTGGCTGCGGCAAGTCAACCCTCCTGCGGATTCTTAGCGGCCTCGCTCAACCTTCGTCCGGAGCCCTGTTCTGGCATGGCAGGCCACTTGATGTTCAGGCGCCCAACGTGGCCATTGTCTTCCAAAGTTTTGCGCTGTTTCCCTGGCTCACCGTTCTGGAGAATGTGGAAGCCCCGCTGGAAGCCCGTGGCATTGCGGCCGTCGAGCGCCGCAAGCGCGCACTGCGCACGCTGGACACGGTTGGTCTCGATGGTTTCGAGACGGCATATCCCAAAGAACTTTCCGGTGGCATGAAGCAGCGCGTGGGCTTCGCGCGGGCTCTTGTAGTCGAGCCGGAAGTGCTCTTCATGGACGAACCCTTCTCTGCCCTCGATGTGCTCACGGCGGAAAATCTGCGCGGCGAATTGCTGGAGCTGTGGCTGAACAAGAAGATGCCCACCAGCGCCATCTTCATCGTCACTCACAATATCGAGGAGGCCGTGATACTGGCGGATCGCATCGTGGTGCTGGGCAGAAACCCGGCCCGCATCCGCTCCGATTTCAATGTGCGCCTCTCGCATCCTCGCGATCGCAAGTCCAGCCGTTTTGTCGAACTGGTCGATTACATCTACAAAATTATGACCGAACCGGATGTCGAACACGCACTGCCCGATCCCGAAAGCACGGGGGAAATCGTCGTGCCGACGGGAGGTTTGAAGCGAAGGCAGGCCCCGGTCCGAACGACGAAATATCAGATTCTGCCGCATGCGCGCGTGGGCGGAATCGCCGGGCTGCTCGAACTGTTGCATGATCGCGGCGGCCGCGAGGATCTCTTTCGCCTGAGCGAAGAATTGGTGATGGACGTAGAGGATTTACTTCCGATCCTTGAGGCCTGCGTGCTGCTGGGTTTCGCCTGGCTCAAGGAGGGCGATGTCCAACTCTCTCCGCAGGGGGCCGCATTCGCGGAGGCTGACATTCAGGCGCGCAAGGTTTTGTTCCGCCAGGCCGCTTTGGAGCATGTCACCATCCTGAAGCAAATTGCCAGTATTCTGAAACGAAAATCGGACCATTCCATCGCGGATGAATTTTTTCACGATATTCTCGATGAGCATTTCTCCCAAGAAGAAGTGCAGCGGCAGTTGGATACGGCGATGAACTGGGGCCGATACGCGGAGATTTTTGATTACGACCGCGAGAGCGGCCGATTGACGCAAACTGAAGCGCCGCTCGGTGAAATCGCGGAACACCCCGCTGAGAACGAAAACCCAGCGCCCACGCCAAAAGCCTGATCGGGATTCCGCTTGAGAGAAAAGTAGTCGCATGAACCCATGAAGAAGAGCATCAGTCTACGGGGATTCTCGGCCTATCGTTTGTGGGCGCAACTGCCGAGTCTGGAAACTTCCCACCTCCCCGATGTAATTATGTTCGCGGCGGGGATTGCTCTGTTCTATGGCGTGGTAATTGTCGGGCGCGGCTGGTTGGGTCCCTTCACCCCATCGGTCGAGATTTCGCGCAGTCCCTGGGCGCTGCCGGCCTATGCGGGTTATTCACTTTTGCGCATCACCATAGCCTACTTATTGAGTCTCGCATTCGCGCTGGCGTACGGCTATATCGCCGCGTATAACTTGCGAGCCGAGCGCTTCATGATTCCATTGCTGGATGTGTTGCAATCCATCCCGGTGCTCGTGTTCCTTCCCCCCGTGATGCTGGCCATGGTGGCGCTCTTTCCCGGGCGGCAACTGGGCGTGGAGTTGGGCGCGATCCTGCTCATTTTCACCGGACAAGTATGGAATATGGCTTTCAGCTTTTACGCTTCGCTGAAAAGCATTCCCAAGGAAATGCGAGAGACGGCAACGATTTACCGCTTCAGCGCGTGGCAACGGTTCACCCAGATGGAACTGCCGTTTTCCGCCATTGGGCTGGTATGGAACTCCATGATGTCCGTGGCCGGCGGTTGGTTCGCCCTGATGGTATGTGAAATGTTCGTGTTGGGATCGCGCGACTTTCGACTGCCGGGACTGGGATCTTATCTGCAAACTGCCGCTAGCGCTGGCGACACCGCTTCCATTGTATGGGGCATCGCTACCATGGTTACGGTCATCGTGTTGCTCGATCAATTTGTATGGAGGCCGGTGATTGCCTGGGCCGAGAAGTTCAAAGTGGAGCAGGTGGAAAGCACCGACGCCCCAGGGTCCTGGCTGCTCAATTTTCTGCAACATTCGACTGGTCTTTCCCGGATTCGGCAGACGACCTGGCGCCCGCTGAACCAGCGCCTTCTTCTGCATTTTGCGCGCAAGCACATAGCAGACAAAGGAGAAGAACCTGCGGCTCAATGGCGAGAGTGGCTGGTCCGCGTGTTGGCGGTATTGGCGCTGATTGGGATCGGCTACGGTATGGTGCGTGTCACCATCATTCTCGGTGGCCTGCAAAAAGCGGAACTGCACGAGGCCGCTCTAGGGCTGGGCGCAACTTTCCTGCGAGTCAACCTTGCTTTGTTGCTCGCCGCGTTGTGGACGATTCCAGCCGGAGTGGCGATCGGCTCCAATCCTCGACTTGCACGCATCGCACAACCGCTGGCACAGATTGCAGCTTCCGTTCCGGCAACCGCATTGCTGCCGGTGATCTTGCTCGTGCTCATCCGTTTGGGTGGTGGGCTTGGCATTGCATCGATTGTCGTGCTTCTGCTGGGCACACAGTGGTATGTGTTGTTCAATGTGATCGCCGGTGCGATGGCGATCCCGACGGATCTGAAGGAATGTTGCTCCGTATTCCGGATGCGGGGCATCGAGCGCTGGAAGAAGCTAATCTTGCCGGGAATTTTTCCTTACCTCATCACCGGCATGGTGACCGCCTCCGGCGGAGCCTGGAATGCCAGCATCGTAGCCGAGTATTTCAATTTCAAGGGACAGATTTACACGACGATCGGGTTGGGCGCGAGCATTAGCCGGGCTACCGACAGCGGCGATTTTCGCCTGCTGCTGGCCGCAACCATTATGATTTCAGCGACGGTCGTGACGGTCAACCGCTTGGTCTGGCGCAAACTCTACAGGCTGGCGGAGACGCGTTTCCGGCTGGAGACATGATGCCAATCACTTTCGCTATGATTGCGTTGCGGCTACCGCGTCGGTTTTAATTTGGTTGCCTCGCTCGGTAAAAAGCACGACTGCGCCGCATCTTTCAGCGCGGCCTCCAAGTGCAATCCGAGATTTGCAAGCTCTGCGGATTTCATCAACTGCTGCATGCCCTCGAACAGCTGGCGCTCTTCCTTACGGATGTGGGCCGAAAGCTGTTGCGCAAAGCCAGACAGACTTTCCGCGGACAGCTGGCGCGCCTCAGCCTGCACAAAAACTTTACGCAACGAATCATGCTCGGCAATCAGTTCTTCCACCAGCGGAACTAATTCCGCGAACTGTCGAGCAGATGGAAAGATCAACTCCTCTTCAGCAGCAAAATGAATTTTGATTTCCTGTTCGAAGAGTTGCTCAATCTCGGCCAGCCAGGCTTGTAAATCCGCCTGTGGGATGGGCTGAGCGCGGTCGATGCGCACACACAATGCCAGCGCCCGCTGATGTTGGTGAGACAGCGGAATGAGACTCTTATCACGCAGCATGACTGTGTAAACAATTCATCCAGGGTACCCACGGCAGCGTCACGCCAGACTCACCGGTTCCGCAGGCTCCACGATCGCTGGACGCAACGTGAGCCAGTCCGTGCGGACTCGCTCCCACTCCTGAATCAGCATGCCGTTGGCTTCGAAAAAACTGCGAATGCGGGATCGCTCCCATCCCACTACTTCTTCGAGAATGGGCGCCAGCACCGCCAAAGCGCTGGTGCTCAGCACCGTGCGCTTCGCAATCTGCGAAATGTGTGGCGACTCCGAGACGGCAATCGTAAGACCGTCCCGCGCATTCAGTTGCAGCATCACGTGAATATCGGAGCTGCCATCTCCAGAATAGATCACGTGATCGGGACCCATGACGTGTTCGGCCAACAACTGGTTTAGGACCGCAACCTTGCCGTAGCCAGCCGTGGCGCGAATGATGGTGTCAATCTCGCCGGTGGCCTTGTAATGAAACTGCGTCCCGAAAATGTGATCCTGCGGGACAATACCCTCGAGCGCAGAATGGATTACTTCAACCGGCGCCGCCGACAGAACATAGAAGTCAAAGAAATGGCCATCTACTCCGGTTTCTAAAATCTGGTAGAGCAGTTTGATGTCGCCTTTCAGGCGAATGCGCTTGCCGACCTCGTGAAGATGTTCTTTTCGAACCTTTGCCTTGAACTCTGGATCATGCAGCAGAAGATAGGCGAGCTCCGCTCCCTGCTGTACCAGGTTGATCTTCGCCATGCCTTTGGCTTTGCGTTCGAAATCCGCAGTAGGAATGCCGACTAGCTCCGCCAGCACATAGCCGGAGTCATTGAAGGTGAGCGTCTGATCGAAGTCGCTCGCAAAAATGTAGCGTTTCAAGGGCTTGTCTGCCATATAGTCCTTAGATTCGCCGTGAGGTCAGAAGGCCCATTAAAAGAATCGATAGGAATTATAAGGCGTTCCCGCTAGATCATTGTTAATAAAGTCAATAAAAATGAGAAGTAAGCTTCCGGCGCCCGCCTTTACTAAATTCGCGGACACGTCCAGAATAGAAGTTCCGTCCGGCGCATTTTGTTTGAGAGTGAGCGGGGCGGGCAGTTATCGGAACCGGCCGAAACCGGCAAAAATAGAGGAGCCCTCATGCCTGCATCTGGTGAACTTATCCGCTCAATGAATTACGTCGAAGACATTACAACTACGCTGCGCCGCATCTGTATTTCAATTCCCGCCATGAACGTCGAAGAGCGTAAGCGACTGGCCGATAGCCTGCGCGACCGCAGGCAGCGCGCTCAATGACGCAATCAAAGATCTGGAAAAGGAAAGAGTGGTGGCGCAGTAGTGGCAGCGGTTAAGACCATTGCGGTGATCGGCGCCGGCATTATGGGCCGGGGTATCGCGCATGCCGCAGCCGTTGGCGGCTACCGCACAATTTTGGAAGACCTGTTGCCGGGCGCGCTGCGTAAAGCCGAAACTGAAATTCGAGCGAATCTCGATAAAGCAGTCGAACTGGGAAAAAGTTCATCCCCTGATGCCGACGCCGCCTTCCAGCGGCTGGAATATGCGGGCTCGGTGGATGAAGCCGCGCGCGAAGCCGATCTAGTGATTGAAGCTGTGCCGGAAGAGATGGAGTCGAAGATTGAGATCTTTACTCTGCTCGACAAAATCTGCCGCCCCACTACCATTCTGGCGTCGAATACTTCTTCTCTCAGCATCACGGAAATCGCCAGCGTGAGCTATCGCGCCAAAAAGTGCGTCGGGATGCACTTCTTCAATCCCGTGCACAAGATGAAGCTGCTCGAAGTAGTACGTGCGCTCGAAACCGATGATGACACGCTCGCGACGGCCGTCGAAGTGGGCAAGCGCATGGGCAAGGAAGTCGTCGTGATCAAGGAATCGCCCGGCTTCATCACTAGCCGCATAAATGCCATGATCGGCAACGAGGCGTTCTACATGCTGCAGGAGGGGATTGCCTCAGCGGCGGATATCGACAAAGCGCTGAAGCTCGGTCTGAATCATCCCATGGGCCCGTTCGAACTTGTCGATCTCGTCGGACTCGACACGCGGCTGAATATTCTTGAATATCTGCACAAATCGCTGGGAGAAAAATATCGCCCCGCGCCGCTGCTGGTGCAATACGTAAAAGCGGGGCGGCTGGGACGCAAGTCAGGGCGCGGCGTGTTTGAGTATCCCGAGGCTGCGCTACCGCGAGCGGCCGAAACTCAGCCCGCAAAGCGCTGAGACTTTTTCTTCTTCGATTCCCTTGCTGGCAATCAAAACCTGAAAGCTCTCCCCCATTCCAGCGGGTGTGACCAGATGCTTGAGTTGCAGCGCGACCTTCGCTCGCTCCTGCGGCAGTCGGCATTCTTCGAAGGCGTCGGAAAACTGATTAGCTTCGCCAATACCCATCAGGAACTGCGATTGTGTTACCAATTTATGCGTCTGCATGCCGTTCCTTTCGGCAGCCGCGGCGAGCGCCGTGAAGTTCACGTCGGCGGTGATGTCCTGCTCGCCAGGAGCTTCGTACGGATCGTCGCTGATGGAATGCTGGCGCAAGGCCTTGAGCGTCCCTCGATGGCGCCCGGCAAGCTGTTCATCGCGGGTGTAGCCGTAATCGATCGCAATGATGAACCCGCGCTGCATCTCGGCGGCAATGCGATCCATGAATTGTTGAGCCACCAGCGAAACCTCGATCCGTTCGTCCGGCTCCGGATGGACTGAGTAGCGATCGAGGAATTCCATTTCTTGGGCCGAGGACCGTGCCCAGGTTTCAATGAAATGCCCGCCGCGTGCGTCGATACGCAGGGAACCCTTTGAGCTGAGGATCTCGACGGGCAGCGCGTCGAAGAATTCGTTGGCGAACACGATGGTTGGAGCGTCGCGTGATGATTTTCCTTCGAGAGGATAGAGCGGGGTCAGTTCAGCTTTTCCAGAATCAAGGTGAGGCTTTAGAGTTTGTTTGATTCGTTCACGCAGGGCTGACGAACTCTCGACCAGGACATAACGTAAAGCACAAAAGAACTCCGGAAACTTTTTCCCCGACCAGCCCAGAACGTCTTGCGCGAACAACCCGCGACCGGGGCCGAGTTCGACCAAGTCAATGTGCTCAGGTGAGCCCTGTGCGCGCCACATCTCGTCAAACTGCCGGGCCAGTAATCGGCCGAAAACGGCGTGTACGTCGCTCGATGTGTAAAAATCCCCGGCTTTGCCGAACTGTTCGGCGTTTCGCGAATAGTAACCAAGCTCCGGATCGTAGAGGCAAAGCTCCACGTAGCGCGAAAATGGGATGGGCCCCACATCGCGAATTTCCTGCTCGATCTTCCTCCGCAGCAGGTTCACGATTCTCCCCGGCGCCGCTCGGCGCGGTCCTGCGGCGTACGGATGAACATCTCAACAAAATAATCATGCAGTGCGTCGTAAAGCTGGCGTTGAAAACTCCACTCGAATTGCGGATGATCGAGGTCTCGAGGGTGCAGATCAAAGTAATAAGTGTGCACCGGAACGGACGTACCCTTGAACTGAATCACGACCTCCACGCCTTCGCCCTTGCCGCGTGCCGAGAAGTTCAGCAAAGGATGCTCATACAGACGCAACTGGTCGAGCACCCGATTGAGCCGGGCGTTGACAGTTTCGGGCATGGGAGAAATTGTATCGCTTGCGCGAAGTTAGACTATGTGCCCGCCCCATGGGCCAACCATTCCGCCCGTCTTGGATGCTTGTTCGGTTTTCGTAACAAACCCAAAATAACGGTTGCGCTAGATCGAAGCTGTGTGTATGCTTTCCGCCACTTCTCTTGGGCCCTGGCGTGCGTGGTTCAAACGAACTCTGAAAATTGAGGGGCAACATGCGCTTCCTTATGACGTTGGCCTACTGGGAGGGTGCGATCCTGTTTGGCGGCTTGTTCTGCGTTGTCTTGAGGAAGCTGATGACGGGCGCCATCAGTCTCAGTTACCTGCTCGATGGCGATGTCCGGGACCCCGCCAGCCCGACCGGTTTTTCAACCACTGCCAGCCCCGGACGCACGCAGGCCCTCATGGTCACGCTCTTTGTGGCCGGGTACTATCTACTGCAAGTGATCCACAACCCGAAGGAACTGCCTGAGATGCCAGCTCTCACGGTGGCTGCGCTTGCGGGCAGTCACGCCCTTTATCTGGGCGGCAAGGCGCAAGCGATGCTGAAAAGCCGATGACCGGACTTTTTGAATCGAAGGAGGAACAAGATGAAAACCCTTGAGTTTGTGATTATGGTCGTGTTGGCCATCCTGATCGCCTTTGCCATCGCGCTCTGGGTGCCGGGAAAGCCGATGGAGAAGCTTGAACTCGCCTTCGCTTACGGCGGGTTGATCCTTTTGTTTCTTTTTGGGTTTCTCGTACTAGCGGCTATCGCGGGCGGCAAGATCGATATCAGCCAGTTGCTGGAGGAAAAAGGTACTGGCGGGGCTAGCATGGGCCGCTTCCAGTTGCTGATTTTTACGTTTGTCATTGGGCTGAGTTTTTTTCTCGTGGTTCTCTGCAAATGTGACATGCCGCAGATTCCGACGAATGTGTTGGCTCTCTTAGGTGTAAGCGCCACCACCTACGGAGTCGGCAAGGGCATTCAGGCAACTACCCAGAATAAGGACAACGGAGGCGCGGGTGGTGGCCCAGCCGGAGGCGGAGCTGGTGGTGCCGGCGGTGCAGGCGGCGACTAAATTATTTGCAGCACACGAGTACAAAGGAGATGAATATGCCTACGCAACGCTCCACGACTGGCAGTACTTTTGCCCGGCATGTTGCGCCGTTTGCGCCCGTGGCACTGGCGCTCGGAATGAATTTCGCGCCCTCGAATCGGACCGCCACGGTCACGCAACCCCCACCCATCGTGATCAACGGCGTCACCGTCGCAGCGGCTCAATGCGAAGACAACATCATAGATTTTCAGGCCTGTCACCAGGATTACCCCACCGGCTGCAGCAAGGCCGGCGGGTATGATCCCTATCTCAACTACCTTAAGAATTTGACCCCGGCCGCGGCCACCGGGATTAACTTCCTCGATCAGTCGGCTTTCGACACCCTCAACACCAACACGCCCACCGAGCTTGGCCAAAGCAATAACCACGCGACCTACAAAGACCAATTGAGCGAGATGGGGGAAGGGAAGCAGTTTGGGCTCGTTGGCTATCTGTACTATTACGAGTCCACCGGGGCGGAGAGCAGCAATTGCGAATTGACCGGCGTCCCGAACGTCGACTTTCACATTGGAATCGGCTTTGATCAAACTTTGACCAGCCAGGTTAACTCCACGACTCCCGCGAAGCCGCCCAAGGCGCTGCAGCAGAATAGCGTGATCGTCGAAATGACTCCACACTACCGTGCGCAATTCGATCCCGACGCCTGGACTCTTGCCAATCTACATCCTGCGCTCGGCCACAAGGTGCGAATCGTGGGGCAACTGCTCGTAGATAGCGAGCACAACAAGCCCTCGGACAATTGCGCCCTGGCAAACAAGACGGCCAAATGCTGGCGTTATTCCATCTGGGAATTGCATCCGGTGACCAGCTTCGAATATTGCGCGGACGATTCATGCACGGAGGCCTCCGAAAACTGGATTCCAATTGGAGGGAATTCAACGGCAAGCGCGAGCGGAGGAAATTCCGGAGGAGGTTCTGACGCGTCGTCACCCGGTGGCACGACCCGCAAGCCGCGCCGCCCTACTCGTACCTCAGAGCCTCGATCGGATTCAGCCTCGCAGCCTTGATGGCCGGCAGCATGCCGCTGACGATTCCGAGGAAGCTAAGAATCTTCGCCGGCCAGATCCTGCGTACAGCTATCCTATACAGTAAGGATAGAGACGAGACATGACGGAAACTACATATACCAATCTGCGCCAGAGTCTGGCTTCTGTGCTTGACCGTGTGGCCGACGACCGTGAAGTCGTGATCGTCGTGCGCAAGGGAGAAAGGAAGGTCGCAATGGTTCCAGCCGATGAATTGGCCGGGCTGATGGAGACGGCGCACCTGTTGCGGTCACCCAAGAATGCGCAGCGTTTGCTCACCGCGCTGCGGCGAGCG
Organism: uncultured Acidobacteriaceae bacterium; assembly: GCA_963818865.1. Lineage (GTDB taxonomy): Bacteria > Acidobacteriota > Terriglobia > Terriglobales > Acidobacteriaceae > Sulfotelmatobacter. Next base: position 175,284 of record CAWFTQ010000003.1, on the reverse strand, counting down.
ATCGGCCGGAAGGGCAGGCCAGAACCACTGGAGAAACTCCGCCGAGAGATGGGACTTGCCGCGCACCCTTGAACGGGAAGCGGTCTTTCATCCCGAGGGTCGGCAAGACTTGCGCTACTGGATTGAAACCGACCGCAAAGTTGCCATTCGCGCCTTCGATCTAATCGAAGCTGCCCTGCGCGATCCTTTTGTCGGCATCGGGAAGCCTGAGCCATTGAAGTACTTATTGGCGGGCTGCTGGTCGCGTCGAATTACGCAAGAGCACCGCCTGGTCTACAGCGTGAGAGAACGGCGAATTGATTTTCTTCAGGCGCGGTACCACTACTGAGCACGAGCTTTTACCGGGATACCGTGCCTCGCCGCCCTACTCGTACCTCAGAGCCTCGATCGGATTCAGCCTCGCAGCCTTGATGGCCGGCAGCATGCCGCTGACAACGCCGACAAAGCTGAGAATCACCGTCGACCACACCAGCGTCGCAGAGTCGATATACAGATGAATGTCGCCCTCGCTGGCATCTTCAATAAAGGCGCTCCACAGGGTGAGCGAACCCACTGACCACGAAACGATATAAGCCAGCGCTACACCCAACAGCCCGCCCAGCGCTGTGATCGCCAAAGCCTCGGCGAGGAATTGAATGAGAATGTGCCAGCGGCGTGCACCCAAGGCCTTCTCCACCCCAATTTCGCGGGTACGCTGCGTCACTGAGACCAGCATGATATTCATCAGCCCCACGCCGCCGATGCCGAGAGTCAGCAGTCCGATGAACCCCAGCAGAAGCTTGATGCCGACCGTGATGATGTTCAGGTCGGCGAGATCTTTTACCGCATCGAAGACGAAGATAGCGCGGTCGTCCTTGGGACTGAAGTTGTGATGAAAGGCCATGGAGTTGCGCACGGCCTCGACCATTTTGAGATGGTCGCCTTCGTAATCCATCATGATTCCGTCAAGGTAATAACTATTCTTGAGGTCGCTCATGGCGCTGTACGGGACATAAACCAGCGAGTTCATGTCTTCATCCCCGTTGGAAATTGTGTGCTGAAGCACAGCGACAACCTTGTAGGAAATGCCGTCGATGCGCACGCTCTCGCCCAGTGCGTTCTGGCCGGAGAAAAGTTTTTTCTTCACCGTCGAGCCGATCACCGCCACGCGGGAGTGCGTGAAATCGTCCCGCTCGCCGAAGAATGAGCCTTCCCCCACATCGAGAGCTCGAATCTTCTCGTAGCTCGAATAGATGCCGTGTACGCCATAACTTCCGCTGCGCGTGCCAAATGACACCAGGCTCTGCTTATCCACCTCGGGCGAAATCCGAGTAAGCATGGGGCACTCCGCGCGCAGGTACTCAAGATCGTCGCGTGTCAATCGCACCTGCACCCCAGCCTTGGTACCGCCGGCCTGCACCGACGTCCGCCCCGGGAAAATTGCCACCAGGTTTCCTCCGAACGTGCGGAAGGCGATCATCAAAGCGCTTTCAAAGCCGGAACCGTAAGCCAGCAGCAGAACCACCGTGGCAATCCCCCATGCCATGCCCAGCATCGTCAGCACGGAGCGGCGGCGATTGTGTTTCAGCGCGTTGAAAGCTTGTTTGCCCAGGTCGCCGAGCATAGCTATTCCTGCCTCAGCGCTTCCACCGGAGGAAGCAGCGCTGCCTTGCGTGCCGGATAAAGGCCGGCAACGATCCCTGCCACCGACAATGAAAGAATGGCGACGACGGCGGAAGCCGGCACGATGCGCGGTGTGTCGAATCCGTCTGGCGAGGGCAATTGCGCCAGCAAAGTTACGAAAGCAGTGCAGATCGCCAGTCCGATGCCCCCGCTAAACGCGGTGAGGAATGCGCCTTCCACAAAGAACTGCGTCATGATGTTGCGATGCGTTGCACCCAGAGCTTTGCGCAGTCCGATCTCCCGCGTCCGCTCGGTGACGGAGACCAGCATGATGTTAATGACTCCAATTGCGCCCAGGCCAAGCGTAACCACTCCCACCACGCCAAGGAACCAATCCATCGCGTCAAAAATCTTTGCCACACGAATGGCTCCATCGATCGTGTCCCAATCCTGAAAAGCGTCATCCATGGTGGGATCGAAGCCATGCCGCCGCGCAATGATGGCATGAACTTCGTTCTTCGCCTCCACGTGCAATTCTTTTTTGATAGGCCGGTAGTTGATGAACGAAATCGCGTTCTCCGAGTTTTGCGCTTTCAAAGGAAAAAGCATTCGCATGGTGTCGAAAGGCACGAATATCCGATGATTGGTGCCGTTCTCACCCTCTTTACCGATCTTCGGAATAACACCGATCACTTTGAAATCCATGTCGTTCAGCAGGATCGTGCTGCCCACGGCAGGCTGGCCGGGAAACATGTTCTTCAGCAATTCCCATCCCACCACCGCGACCCGGCGATGCTGCGAATTGTCCTCGTCGTTGAACCAGCGCCCCGGTTCAATCGGCATGTTGCGAATATCGCTGTACTCGGGAACCACGCCGAAAACCTGCCCGTTGGTCGATCCGTAATCGCTCACCGCGCGGATGTCGTCGCGCTCCAGCACCGGAGAAACTGCCCGCAGAAATCTGGCCTGGTCGCGAATGGCAAAGTAATCTCCATAGGTCAGGTAGTAGATTTGTCCTGATTGGTAGCTGCCGGCCACGGCCGGAATGCGGCCCGGGAAGACGAACATTATGTCTTGACCCAGTTCGGCCAGGTTCTTGTCCTGACCGCTGCGAAACCCTTCTCCCAGACCTACCAGCAATAGCAAAGAACCCACACCCCAGGCAATTCCAAACATGGTAAGAAACGAACGCAGCTTATGCGCCCACAATGTGGACAACGACTGCCGGACGATATCGAGAAGCATTCGCATGGATATTGATGTGTGCCCCCACGCCTCCGGAGGGAGGCGTGGGAGCCCCGGGTACGTGCAGGCGAGGGGTCTCAATCCCGCCTGGCATCTGATGAGTAATACGCAGCCGGGTCATGCGAAGTTCCCTGCTGTAGTTACTAATTTAGACCCGGCGAAGGCGTAAAAGGTTAGCTGGTACAGGAATTGAGCGAATCCTGATTCTGGAAAGACGCCAGGATTAAGGCCCTATCAGAACTCGAAATATCCGCCGGATGTTGCCGAAAGACGAGCGCCCTCCGTACCCGTGGGCGGCAGCGTGCCTAGAACCGCGCTTAAGTTCTGCCAAGCCGCCTGATTCAAAGCGGGATCTGAACCGACCAGGTCGCGCATCATCTCCCACGCGGCAAGATTGAGAGCGCCCTCCGGAGGCGGTCCCATGGCCAGCGAAACCGAGCATTGCGGACAAAAGCAGATGCGCTGCGCTGCGGACTTCTGCCGCGGTTTTATTCCAACCGTCTGCGCAAATAGATAGATGGCCACCGATTTATGTCCGGTCCCAAGCTCGCGATTACAGCGCAGACAATACATATTCTCCACGACAATCTCCCGGTGCCGATTGTGGCCGCCTACTGTTGCGTTCAAGACTAAAGACCAATACTGTCTTTTCTCTGGAGTCGAACGCAAGTATGCAGCGAGATTCCGGACGCCAAATCCCGATCCGTCGTGGAGACGCTTCGCATCGCGAACCAAGGTGTGCTCTAGGCAGAGGCAAATGGTATGGTGCACTCTGTGGCGATGAGTGCCCGCGCCAGAAATACTCGCGTTTCGCCTACGACCGTTATTTCGTCCCGCCTTCGGACCCACCAGCCACTGCCAAAATCCGTTCGGCTCTCCCAACTGGGCAAGATGCGCGAATGCGAACAGGTCGCCGCCGTTTGTTATCGCATTCGGCGTGGCGCCATCGAGTTCCTGTTAGTCCAAACCCGTGGCGCTGGACGCTGGATATTTCCCAAGGGCAGCGCTGAGCCGGGACTCACCCACGCTCAGGCGGCGGCGATTGAAGCAGTTGAAGAAGCGGGGGTTCATGGCAGAATCGAAGAAGCCGCGTTCGCCCGCTATGTTTGCCGCAGGCAAGACAACCGGCGTAATGCCGCAAGGTCAGCCGCGAAGGCCTTCGTGGTCAGCGCTCACCTCTGTGAGGTGCGACGGCTCTGCGCACCGAAAGAGCCGAATCGAAATCGTACCTGGTTTTCCGTTAACGATGCGACCCAGTGCCTGCGTGAAGGTCGGAAGACCGAAGACGCCGAAGAGTTCGTTCGCGTAGTACAGAAAGCGGTCGCGCGGATCGAGCAATTGCGCATCACAGCCAATGCGGTTGCCGACCGTCTGCGCCGGCAGGAGCCACAAGACGAACTGCATAAGGTTCAGTTCGAAGCGCGTCCAAAAACTCGTCGCCCGCTTGAACAAGCGCGCCCATGCACTCTGCCTTCTGGTCAGGCAAATGCTGGCGACTTCCTGCCCTGTGAGGTCCTGCCATTCGACGCACCGCGGCAATCCAATCGCAGTCCTGGACTGCTCTCCGGCGCAGTGAAACGCAAAGCCCTGGCCAGCGGCGCAGAGAATGTCTGAAATAGTTTAACTACTCTTTGTTTTTTGGCCGCTCGAAAGCCTTCTGCAGGTACTTGCGTGCTTCTTCCAGAGCGGCAAAGGTATCGTCGTTCGTCTGAATCGCTTGCCGGTATTCGTTGATGGCGCGTTCGCGCTGGCCAGTAATGTCAAATATCTTGCCTAGCTGGATATGGCTCCAAACCTCGGTCCAGCGCGGATCTCCGTTGCCGTTAATCGAAGAACGGTAGGAGTTCGCCGACGACTGGTAGTTTCTCTGGAGGAAAAAAATCTCCGCGATGCGGTAGTGCGCCAGCGAACTGTTCTTGTTCTGGTCGAGGGCTTTGTTAAACTCGGCCAGCGCGCCCGAGAGGTCGCCCTGCTGCTGCAAGGCTTGTCCGCGGAGGATGGAAGCGCGCATCTTCACATCCGAGGAGTTGGTCAGCACATGGTGGTCGGGATCAATTGCAATTCGTCGCGGCCGTCCAAAAGTTTCCACCGTGAAGGCTGAGTTCGTGCCCACCACTTCGAGCTTCTTATTTTCGGTTTTGCCGTCCGTGTCAATCCGCAGATCGACCGGCATGCGAAACAAATCCAGATCCTGAGAAACCTCTCCGGTCACCCGAAAACCCTTATTGCTGCCCAGCCGATAGGTTGTGTACTTCAACTTGAATTCCGGCGCGCCGGTCGAATCGAGCCACTGCGAGAAAAACCATGTCAGCTGCTCGCCGTAATACTTTTCCGCGATGGTTTTGAAATCGTCCATGGTGGCGGATTTGCCGGCGTAGGTTTCGGCGAACTCGCGCATCGTCTTAAGATATTTATCCTCGCCCAGCACCCAGCGCAGCATGTGCAGAATCATCGCGCCCTTGTCGGTGACCAGCGACTGAAATTCCGTGGAGAAGGGATCGAGCTTGCTGGCGCTGGAGAGCGGCACGTTGTCATAAGCCAGCGCTCCCACCGACATATCCTTTACCGCTTCTTCCAGGCCGGCCGCGCCGGCCGCGTTCTCTACATACATCGCTTCGGAGTAGCGGGAAAATCCGTCCGTGATCCACCAGTCATCCTTCGTGGCGGGACTCACCGACACTCCCCACCATTGATGGGCGATAGCATTCGCCAGCAGACGGTAATTCGTTTTTTCCGTGATCGAAGGTCCGGCAATGCCGGCGATTTCCGGCCCCCATGCGTAAGGAACCGTGTCGCCTGGCAGTTCGACTACGTTGAGCCTTTGCGACAAAGGCGTGCCGTAAAGCGTCACGAAATAGGTGAATTCCTGAACCGCCGTCGTCGTATACTCCGGAGCCAACTTCTGGTGGTCAGGCTTGAAAAAGACGTGCAGGTCCATCCCCGCTTCATCGCTTTTATATTCCTGAAAAATTCCCGCCACGATGGTGCCGGGAAAACTCGGCTTGTCATATACGAACGTAAATGTCTTCGTCGGCAGCCCGTTGCTGTTGGGTTTTTTTGACGGAGGATTATCCGCCACCGTCGACTTCCCGCTGCCGATCACCACCATGTGAGCCGGCACCGTAATGCTGATTGTCGCGGTGAAGCGGTTGAGCCCATAACCACTCACCGGAAACCAGCGTCCGGAATAAAGCAGGTAGCTGGTGTCGTCGCCAATGGAGGCGAGCTTGAGCCCGGGGACAGGGCTGTCGTCGGCACTTTCGATCTCGCCCTCGTATTCGAAAGTAAGTGTGGTGGAAGCGTCCTTGGTCAGGCCGGCGGGCAACGGCACCCGGATCGTCGAATCCTGCGTCACCCGCTCGGCCGACAGCGGTTGGCCGTTCTCGTCCAGAACCTTGGTCACCCGCATCCCGTTATGCAATTCGAAAATGGCGGTATTCAAATCCTGCAGCGCCGTGAATTTCACCTTGGCCCGCGCCGCGATCTGATGCAGATGCGGCGTCAATTCCGCCTCAATTTGATAGTCATCCACCCGCAGGCGGACTTTCTCCGCGGCCCAGCAAGGCATCGCCACAAAAATAACCAGCAGCAGGGCAGAGCACCCCAACCGGACGCTCTGTGCGCGCCGAAGCTGTATCTGCATTAAGGAGAGTCTCCCGGAAATGGGCCTTACCATTCCTATGATGAAGATTCTCCACTAAAAGATGCTGTGAGCACAAGGTTTAGCCGATCATCCGCCAGCTTTTGACATGGACCGTGCGCGCCAAGTCGGGGTCAAGTCAAGAATGATCTCTGCGGCGCGGTCCGCCGGAGCCTGCGGCCTTTCCCCTGTCCCCTCGTTTCGGGGCGGATTGAGCTTGCCCTTCACCCGAGTTAAGCCGTCCAGCATCCGGTCGCGCGTGTCTCCCTCCGGGAGAATTTCCCGCAGCTTGGCGGCCACATTGGTAGCCGTGAAGTCGTGCTGCACCAGCTCAGGGACGACCTGCTCCCCGGCAATCAGGTTGACCATGGCAAAGTGTGGGACTTTAACCCGCGGCTTGCCCAGCAAATAAGTGAGAGACGAGACACGGTAGACCATCACAAACGGAGTCCGCATCATGGCGGCTTCCACTGTCGCGGTGCCGCTGGCGATAATGCCGGCGCGCGAATGCCAGAGCGCGGGCAGTGATTCAGGCACCAGCGTGACCGTTTGCCGGCCAATCAGATGCTTGAGGAACGTGCGGTCCAGCGTGGGCGCGACCGGAAGCAGAAACTCGTAGTCAGGACCAAGTTCCACGGCCGCTTCCAAAATGGTCGGTAGATTCATGCGTACTTCCTTGACACGGCTGCCCGGCATGAGCGTGATCCAATGCTTTGCGGGATCCAGATGAAAGTGCGCGGCATAGTCGTTGCGCTCGATTCCCGGCTCCGCCAAATCGGCCAACGGATGCCCCACAAACGTCGCATCCACTCCACGCTCGCGATAAAACTTTTCTTCAAAGGGAAAAATCACCAGCGCCTTATCGATGTAGTCCCGCAACAGCCGCACCCGTCCCTGCCGCCACGCCCAAAACTGCGGCGCAACATAGTAGGCCACAGGAACGCCCCGCCTCTTCATCTGCCGCGCCACCCGCCAGTTGAATGCTGGCGAGTCGATCACGATGGCGAGATCCGGCTTTCGCCTGTCAGCCTCGGCGATCAGATGTCGGTACAGCCCATAGATCTTCGGCAGATGACTGAGAATCTCAGTGATGCCGACGACCGAGAGATCTTTGGCGTCAACCACGGTATCGCAGCCAGCGGCGCGCATGCGTTCCCCGCCCACGCCAAAGAACTCAGGCGAAGTTAGTGTGGAGCGAGAGACCTGTGTGGGGACGGGCGACCCGCCCGTACAGGCGCGAAGCTCCGCCAGTTTTTGGCCGGCAGCCCGGCGCAGCGCTCCCATGAGCTGCGCCCCATACATTTCCCCCGAAGCCTCGCCCGCTGAGATCAGGATTCGCAAGAGAGCATTGTAAGGCCGGGAGGCTGCCAATGCAGGGCGGTATCCACTCTAGTCATCCGCGCTCGCGGTGACTTCGGGCTGCTGGAAGCCGCCTGCCCCGTTCGCGGGCGAGAGAGCCCGCGCCACATTAAGCTCCTGATCCTTGTACTGCAGCTGATAGAGCTTGAAGTAAATCCCGCGCTGGGCCAGAAGTTGCTGGTGCGTGCCCATTTCGCGGAGCTGGCCCTTGTGCATGACGATAATCTTGTCCGCGCGCTGTACGGTGGAAAGCCGGTGAGCGATGATCAGCGACGTGCGTCCTTCCACCATGCGGTCGAGCGCGTCGCGCACCCGAAATTCGGTTTCCGTATCCACGCTCGATGTAGCCTCGTCGAGAATCAGAATCTTCGGTTCGTGGGCGAGCGCGCGCGCGAACGAGATGAGCTGCTTCTGTCCCGTGGAAAGCGTCGAGCCGCGCTCGCGAACTTCTTCGTCGAAGCCCTTGGGCAGGGCTCGTATGAAGTCGGCCAGGTTCACGTCTTCCGCGGCCTTCTCCACGTCCGCATCCTTAATGCGCTGCGTGCCGAGCCGAATATTCCCGCCGATCGTCCCGCTGAACAGAAACGGATCTTGCAGCACCACCCCGAAGCGGCTGCGCAAGTCGGCAAGATCCATGTCCTTCACATCCACACCGTCGATTCGTACCGCGCCTTTCTGAACATCGTAGAAACGCAGCAGGAGCGAGATCAGCGTGGTCTTCCCCGCGCCGGTGTGGCCGACTATGGCTACGGTTTCCCCGGGATCGATGGCGAAGCTCACATCGCGAAGCACCCAGTCGGTCCCAACGCTGTCCTTTGCGCTTTCCTCCGACGCATCGCGATAGGCGAACCAGACGTGATCAAATTCGATCCGCCCCGCTCCCTCGGGACGTTTGACAACCGCAGGCGAGACCACCTGCACCGGCGTATCCAGCAGCTTGAAGATGCGTTCACTCGCGGCCATCGCCGATTGCAGGATGTTGTATTTCTCGCTGAAGTCCATGATCGGCCGGAAGAACCGCAAAGCATACTGGATGAAGGCAACCAGCACGCCCAGCGATGCCACCGTCGGCACCAGTCGGAATGCGATCAGCGTCTTCCAATCGAAATGCACCGACACGCTGCTGGCGCGAACATTCCGCATCACGTCGCCGCCGCCGAACCAAATCACGCAGGCAATAGCGATGGCGGAAAGAATCTCGACCACCGGGTAATAAACCGAGTAGGCCATAATCGCGTCTTTGAACGCGTCCATGTGACTGCGATTAATTTCCGAGAAGCGGTTGTAGGCCTTGCGCTCGCGATTAAACAGTTGCAGCACCACCATCCCACTAATGTGTTCCTGCAAGTAGGAGTTGATGCGCGCAATAGCGACGCGGATGCGGCGGTAAGAATCGCGCACGCGGTCGCGAAAAATCTTGGTGGAATAAACGATGAACGGTAGCACCGCGAATGTGATCAGCGCCAGCTTCCAGTTCATGCACAGCATCACGCCAAGGATTCCGAAGAGCACGAACAAGTCTTCGAAGATGGACACTACGCCGGAGGTGAACATTTCGTTCAAGGCGTCGACGTCAGTGGTGACGCGGGTGACCAGCCGGCCGACCGGGTTCTTGTCGAAGAAGGCAACGTGCAGGCGCTGCAGATGGCGGAAAATCTGGCGGCGAAGATCGAACATCACTTTCTGCCCGGTCCACTGCATGAAGTAGGTTTGCAGGAACTCGAGCAGAAAACTGAAGACCAGCAGTCCAACATAAATTCCCGCGATCTGCGCGATGCCGGTGCTGGCCCGCGGGCTGAGCCAACTCCAGAAGCCGGCAGACGAACCTTGCGCGGGCGCAAGATAGCGATCAATCGCCACCTTGGTGAGATACGGTCCGAGCACGTCGGCAAAAGATTTCAGGACAATCGAAATCAGCGCAATCCCCACCTGCCAGCGGTACGGACGCAGATATTTCAGCAGCCGCGCCATCAAGCGGCTGTCATACGCTTTGCCTAATATTTCCTCTTCCTGCGACATCGATTTTCTTGACGATTCGTTTCTGAACGATCCCGGGGAAACAGCGCTACCGGCGCTGCTAACAGGGTACCGCAAATAGATGGTCGAGACCGGCCGGAGGATGGAAAAGGTTTGCCGCCGCCGCAGATGGGATAATGGAATGGCATGCCGCTCGGGATTTACATTTCGGTGCCTTTCTGCCGCACTAAATGCAGTTACTGCAATTTCGCCTCCGACGTATTTTCGCGCGCGGTTTTCGAGCGCTATGTGGATCGCGTTTGTGCCGACATTGAAAACGCGCCGTACATCGCGGCACAGGTGCGCGGCCAACTGGAACGCGATGTGGATTCCATCTATCTCGGCGGCGGAACCCCGACCGTGCTTGAGCCCGCGCAACTGGAGCGAATGTTCGGCGCAGTGAGGCGGCAGTTCGACGTAAGTAAGGAAGCGGAAATTACAGTCGAATGTGCCCCCGGCACGCTGACTGGCGCCGCGCTTGAGAGTCTGTTGCGCTGCGGCGTGAATCGCGTCAGTCTCGGAGTCCAGTCCTTCGTGGACCAGGAAGCCGCAGCTGTCGGCCGTCTCCACAAGCGCGCTACAGTCCTGGACGATATTGCTCGAATGCGGGCTGCCGGACTTACAAATATCAACATCGATCTGATTGCCGGGTTACCGCACCAGACCGCCAAAAGCTGGGAATTCTCCCTGGCGGAAACCATCGCGACCGGCGCCCCGCACGTCAGCGCTTACATGCTCGAGATCGACGAAGATTCGCGCCTGGGTCGCGAACTCCTGGCCGGCGGCACGCGCTATCACGCGCACTTTGTGCCGGATGAAGAATCCACGGCAGATTTTTATCTGGCCGCGTGCGAACAACTCCAGTCTGCCGGAATCGCGCAATACGAAATTTCCAATTTCGCGCGCGCAGGCTTCGAGTCGCGGCACAACTTGAAGTATTGGACGCGGCAACCATATATCGCTTTCGGCGTGGACGCGCATTCGATGCTCACTTCTTCCGCACCCGATGCGGACGCAGTACGATTCGCGACCGCCGACTCTCTCGAACAATATGTCAGCAGCATCGGGTTGCCGCCGACCGCAGTCTCCAGCCTGGCGGCTTTGGAGGAGAGTTTTTTCCTCGGCTTGCGGCTGAACCGCGGAGTGAGCCTGCGCGAACTCGCCAGGAAATTCGGTGAGACCAATGTGGAGAACTCTTGCGTCGCAATTGCCGAGTTAGTCGAGGCCGGGTTGATGCAGCGGGCGGGAGACTTCGTCCACTTGACTGCGCGGGGGCGTTTGCTTTCCAATGAAGTGTTCGAGCGGTTCATTCTTGCGGATGGGGTGGCACGTTGAGCCTTGCGGCGAGAAATCTGCTGGAACCATTTATTGGCAGGCCGTCCGGTCGGTTGGGTGTCTGGTTTTTATACTCTTGATCCCCAGTGGTGACGCGGGTTCTCGCACTTTTCCTTTCTCCCGCCCGAGGTAACTTTTCCCCGTTCTGCCGCTATGTTCTAATCCAGAAAACAGCGAATCCGCGAACCTTGCCGCGTGAACGAGCCAGGCCGGCGGCCGCAGAAGTGGAGGAATCTTGGATTTTCAGCTAAATGACGAGCAGCAGCATTTGAAGAAAAGCGTCCGCGAGTTCGCCGAGCGCGAGATTGCACCCAACGTCATGAAGTGGGACGAGGCCTGCGAGTTTCCTCTGGCCATCATCAAGGAGTTGGGCAAGCTTGGATTGCTGGGTATGGTTTTTCCGGCGGAGTACGGCGGCGCGGGCATGGGTTACGTGGAGTACGCCACTGCCATCGAAGAGTTGTCGCGTGTAGATGGCTCGGTGGGCATCATTGTCGCCGCACACACCTCGCTGTGTTCGAATCACATCTTTCTCGCCGGTAATGACGCGCAAAAGAAAAAATACGTAAGCAAACTTGCAACCGGCGAGTTTCTCGGCGCCTGGGGATTGACCGAGCCATCTTCCGGATCGGACGCCGGCAGCGCCCGCATGACCGCGAAGCGGCGTGGAAACATCTGGATTCTGAACGGGACGAAAACTTTTTGCACCAACGGCCATTATGCGGATGCTATTGTCGTCATTGCCGTGACCGACCGCGCCGCCAATACCCACGGGCTTTCCGCGTTTATCGTCGACAAAGATACGAAGGGATTCCGCCCCGGCAAGAAAGAGAACAAACTTGGCCTGCGGGCCAGCGACACCGCCGAAATGATTTTTGAAGATTGCGTGGTTCCCGCGGAGAATCTTCTGGGTAAGGAAGGCGACGGCTTCATCGACGCCATGCGCGTGCTCGATGGCGGACGCATCTCGATTGCCGCTCTGTCGCTGGGTATGGCGCAGGGCGCGTATGAAGCCGCGCTCAATTATTCGAAGGAGCGCAAACAATTCGGCAAGGCAATTGGTGAATTTCAGGCGATCCAGTGGAAGCTGGCCGACATGGCCACGGAAATTGACGCCGCCCGGCTGCTCACCCTGCGCGCGGCGTCGATGAAAGATGCCGGCATGAAGACCACGCTGGAATCTTCGATGGCGAAACTTTATGCCAGCGAAGTTGCCGTGAGGTGCGCCAACGAAGGCGTGCAGATTCACGGTGGATACGGTTTCATTAAGGACTATCCCGCCGAAAAGTATTATCGCGATGTGAAGCTGTGCACGATCGGCGAGGGGACGAGCGAGATTCAGCGGCTCGTGATCGCGCGGCAGTTGCTGAAGGAGTAGTCATCTTGCAAGCCACATCCGCAGGAGCGTCGACAACCACCCCAGCAAACCTGCGGACGACGTCGATTCTCGACCATGACGAAACAACAATCCGTGCTCTCGCGATGCGTCTGCAACGCCAGGCTCCGGACGACCGGAAGCTGCTCCGGTCAGCACACCGCTCCCTTGTCGATCTTGTGAAGCCGATATATACCCTAGACGAATTGCAACCAGCTTCGCAGACCCTCCGTAAGGAGCGTGGGTCGTGCAGCCAGCGAATAGCCTGTCTGGAAGCCGTTTCCCGCGCCTGCGGCGTCCCTACAAGGTCGCGTGGACTTCAGGTCAGCGGCCGATTTTGGTATCCACGGTTCCGAGTGTTTCGGGCATTCATACCAAGCAGAATCCTGCTGGTCTGGCCGCAGTTCTTCGTGCAGGGGATGTGGATTGACTTCGACGAGCTCTATGGAACGGCAGCGGAGCTAGCTAAGAGGGCGGAGCACGCATTCAACAACAATGGAGAATCGATCTTCGATGCGGTGGATCACACGCCCGTGGACTTCTTAGCGAAGACCTGCAGCGAAGGTTGCACCGCGTCCGTGTTTGATCTCTCCAAGTTCGTATTGGCTGACGAGGGTTTTTTCGACACACGGGATGAGGTGTTTGAACGCTTCGGTTCCTTCCACACAACGCTTCGTGGGCGGATGTTTGAACTCATTTATGGAGGCCGCAGCAGCTTCTCACGGTCTGGTTCTTAGCCACGTCTGCCACACAAACAACCCCCAATAGCTAGATGCAAGCGTGACAAACAGGCTCGTTAGCAGGACGTGGCCGATGACGAATTGCATTCCCTTTGGCCAGTCTGCACTCGAAAAGTAGAAAGCATCCACCAGAATGCGCGCGGTCCAGTAACTGGCGATAAAGCACGCCAGCCCCATCGCCGCCCGGTCGCCGCTGAGTAGTTCCGCGTGCAGCACCAGCGTCAGTGTGCCAAAGGCGATGATGGTGAGGACCGTGAACCCACTCTGCACCCACAGCAACTTGCGGTTGAATGGCATAAGCTGAGCCAGATCCTGCTTCCAGCGGAGCCGCGACGGCACCTGAAAGCTGGCGAACAGAATCACGAAGTGACCGGCACCAGCCAGCCACAGGTCAAGGTCGAAAAGGCGTTCTACCAAAGAGTTGGTCATAGGGCATGGACCGCATGCATGAATGGGAGTATCACACGGGTGACAAATGGAGGATGAAAAAGCCAGAAAGCGGGAGCTGCGGCGACGACGAACATGAAAAGCCATGCGGGCAAGCCGTGCTGCAGGCCAAGACGCCTCCCGAAAGAAGATCGCTCCATCGTCACCCCGAGGCCTTGCAGAACGAAGTAGGCAGTCGGCAGGCCGTATCCGCCCCGAGCCGGGAGCGAGATAACCAAGTCATGGATCAAGCCGGAGGTGAGGAAGACCAGCAGGCTGGCCACGGCAACACCGGTTTTCCTGTGCAGCGGCTGAAAGATGAAGTCATACGCTAGCTGGCGGAAGCCGAGATTCCAGCGCTTACCCCAGAACTCGCTCAACGTCTTCGACAGCATGGGCTTCGACATAATCGGCTCGGCGTCCATGCCACGGGCCTGCCAAAACAGAGCAATCAGATGGAAGCTGCCGAAATGGAGAAGGCAGACCAGTCCGAGGAGGCCGACCCAACCGCGCGCCAAGGACTGCGACTCCGGAACTCTGTGCGCGATCTGCCAAAGAAGTACAGCGCCAAAGACTGTTTTCGCCAGTGCCCACATCCACTCCCGGAATTGAGGTGCGTGAACGTTCTTCCTCGAATCAAGAAAGGCTTCTGCGTCCATTCCGGGCCAAGCCGCCAAGTAGGCGACCGAGCGCCGAAAGCTGTGTGGAATGCGGTTGCGGGCTTTCCACCACGTAATCCATTTGAGTCCGGCAAAGATTGCGAACGCCAGCGACCACATGAAGAACCACGCCGGGATCTTACCGCGAAACCAAATGGCCAGTGCCGGCAAGAAAACAAGAGGGAACCAGCCCCGCCATGATGCTCCCCACCTTGAAGCAGCGGGCGCGGCTTGTGAAGTGGATTCCAATTGCCGATTCGCACTCTGCGGTCAGTTCAATCTACCTCGGAGGAGGTCAGCGGGCAATGAACGTCGGTAATTCGTTCCCGTCATAGGCATCGGTGAGGTGACGGTTTCAGTTTGCTCCGCGTCTGCTTTACACTGATCGTTTGAACGCGAACATCCAGACTTGGCTTGACCAACTGCGCTCCGGCGACGTGCGGACGCTAGCTCGCGCCATTTCGACCGTGGAGAACCGTGCGCCAGGATGGTCCGAGTTGCTGAAGGCGTTGTTTCCGCACAGCGGCAAGGCGCTCGTGCTCGGGCTGACCGGGCCACCGGGAGCCGGGAAGAGTACGCTGGTGGATCAGCTCGCTCGCTTCTATCGCAAAGACAATCGTACCGTGGGCATCATCGCTGTAGACCCAACCAGTCCCTACACTGGCGGAGCGATTCTGGGCGACCGCATCCGCATGCAGGAACATTTCTCCGATCCAGGGATTTATATTCGCAGCATGGCGACGCGCGGCTCTCTGGGCGGACTGGCGCGCACCACCGCTGACGTAACTACTGTGCTCGATGCTTCCGGCCGCGACCTGATCATGATAGAAACCGTCGGCGTGGGACAGGCTGAAGTAGATATCGTGCGGCTGGCCGATATCACGATCGTGATCCTCGTCCCTGGCATGGGCGATGACGTGCAAACCATCAAAGCCGGCATCATGGAGATTGCCGATATCTTTGTGATCAACAAGAGCGACCGCGACGGCGCTGAGCATGTGGAGCGCGAGATTCGGGCGCTGCAGTCGCTCGCCATGCGCCACGACGGCTGGACGCCGCCGATCGTCAAGACTGTCGCCAGTCAGGGGCTTGGCACCCAGGAACTTGCGAAAGCAATTTCCGACTATGAAGAGCACCTGCAGAAGGAAAATCTGGCGCTGCACAAAAGCGTCGAGAATTGGCAGGAGCGCCTGCTCGAAATGCTGCGAGATGCCATGTTGGAGATGGCGCGGACGCAACTCGGCGACGGCAACCTAGCACGGCTGGCGGCGGAAGTGGCCGAACACAAGCGCGATCCTTATACGCTGGTTGAGGAGATCGTGGGGACTAAGGGGCAAAGATGACGCCGAGCGATCCACCGCCGCTCCTAGGAAAAATCGGTTCGGCAGCATTGGTGCTCGCCTTTCACACGCTCGTGGCGCTACTGTTTGTAAGCGTGATATCAATCGTTGTGATAGGTACAGCCGCCAATGTACTGGCATCTTTGCCCCACAAGGATATCTTCGCCGAATGCTTCGTGTTCGTCATTGGGTTAGGTGTCGGCTTTGTCGCGAACCGGGCTTCGCTCAAGCGCGTGGCTTGTTGGGTTTGGATTCCCGGATTGACTTGGCTAGCGTTCGGTATCTGGGATTCGGCGCGAGACTTTGATCCCCGCTCGTCCCAAGGCTGTTCCGCGGTGCAATACATTGTAAACTCGTTCTTCGTCCTAGACAGTAGCAAATGCAACGGCGGGGAAGGCGCGGGGCTGTCAGGGCTGTTTTTCACGTTGCCAGCATTTTGCTCCGTCGCCTATTCGGTCGGGGCGTGGATAGCGCTGATGGTGGGGCGGCGCGACCGAAATACCACCGCTTCAATTCATTCGACATAGGAATGAAAATGATGTTTCAAATCGACCATCTCGGCATCGCAGTGAAATCCCTGGGGACAGCGAAGTCAATCTACGAGAAGCTGGGCCTGACACTCTCTCCCGAAGAAACGGTGGAGCAAGAGCAGGTCCGGGTGGTGATGGTTCCGGTGGGCGAGAGCCGGTTGGAATTGTTGGAAGCCACGTCGGAGAATTCTGCGATCGCGAAGTTTATCTCCAAGCGCGGCGAAGGGTTGCATCACTTATGCCTGCGCGTTCCGGATTTGCCGGCCGCCGTTGAGCGTCTAAAAAAAGACGGTGTGCGCCTGGTCTCGGAGGAGATCAAAACCGGCGCCGGGGGGCACAAATACGTGTTCGTACATCCCGCGAGTTCGGGGGGCGTGTTGCTGGAACTGGTACAGGAATAAATTAAGGCTGGCCACGGATTGCACGGATATTCATATTCACCGGTCCGCGCAATTCTCGACGAAACAAACGAAAAACATGCTCCTCCTCGCCATCGACACCTCCGGCAAGCATGGCAGCATCGCATTGGCGCGGGCGCAGCAGGGTTCTTCCCACCAAAATGACGTGGAACCGATCGAGACTTTCCCTCTGGCCGGCGGCACTTTTTCCGCAGAACTTGTTCCGCAAATCGCGGCTCTGCTCTCCGGTCACGGATTCACCCGGCACGACATCGACGCCTTCACCGTCGCCTCCGGCCCGGGATCATTCACCGGCCTTCGGATCGGTTTAGCAGTGGTAAAGGCTCTGGGCGAGGTTTTGAATAAACCGATCGCATCGGTGTCCTTATTGGAAGTGTGCGTCTTCAGCAGTGGCATGCAGGGCAGGATCATGGCTGCTCTCGATGCCGGCAGGGGCGATGTCTATATCGGACAGTACGAAGTCCCGGCTCACGCTTCCCAAACTCCACGAGAGTTTATCTTGAGCAGAAGCGAATTCCTTTCCCAGGCGAAAGGATGGACACTGGTCACTCCAGACAGCGTCCTCGCCGAAGCGACCGTTGCGGCTGGTTTATCGGTCACAAGACTTTTGCCTATTTCTGCCGCCGATATAGCCCGTTTGGGCTGGCGCAAGATTCAGGCCGGAAAGACGGTGGCGCCGGACCGGTTGGAAGCGAACTACATCCGCCGCACCGACGCAGAAATGCTGGAGAGAATCGTTCCCTAGCTTGCGCATCCGACCGGCAAATAACGGCGACATTCCTGCGATGATCGATCTCGAACATGAGAGCCCGGCCGCTGCGCATTGGTCCGCGCAGCAGTATGAAGCCATGTTCGCAAACAGTAATTCGGAGCGGCCAGAACGATTTATTTTGGTGGTTGAGGAAGCTGACGAAGTACGGATGGAAACGACCTCAGGCGCGACGCAACGCATGCTGGCATTTCTGGTAGCGCACAGAGTCGATAACGAATGGGAGCTGGAAAACATTGTGGTCGCGGCAGATTCCCGACGACGAGGTGTTGGAACCCGCCTCCTGCGTCAATTCATCGACCGGGCACGTGCCAAGAATGGCAATGCGATATTCCTGGAAGTCCGCCAGTCGAATCAAGCCGCCCGTGCGCTTTATGGAAAGCTTGGTTTTGTAGAAACGGGCGCCCGCAAAGGCTATTACCCCACTCCGCCGGAGGATGCAATCCTCTACCGCCTTACCTTTTATTAGAGCTTTCTCATAACGAGACTGCACTATAAATATGGCATTGAACCGATTATGGGGCTGTGATAGCTTGAGCTAGAAATCCCCTATCGGAGGTCTGCCTGGATGCTGACTTCGAATGACGCTCTCCTGACCAACCATGATGAATTTCGCAAGCTGGCTCAAGAGCACATGCAATATTCCACCCGTTTAGATTCACTCACCCAAAAGCGTTATCTCAGCGAAGATGAAAAGCTGGAAGAGGTCCGGCTTAAGAAGCTCAAGCTGCGGCTCAAAGATCAGATGCAATCGATTGAGCGGCAGTATCGGCAGCAGTTCGGCACTCACGTAGCGTAATTTTTCTGGCCACTCGACAGGCGGCTGTTGCCGCTACGGCAGTCTTGTATCTACGCACAGGCGCTGGTCAGCGCCTTTCTTTATTTGGACTTAGGCAGAACCTGATCCCTTGTCGTCCGCGCCTGCTCTATAATTAGTCCTACTCTCATGGTTCGTGATGGCTATTTTTACGCGCTGGGTTTGATTGTGGCTGGGATTCTCGTGGGCTGGTTCGCGCGACCCGCCTGGGCGCTGGTGCCCTTCTTGCTTGCATCGTTTTTTCTCTGGTTCTTCCGTGATCCTGAGCGGGCTATTCCTGAGACTGCGGGCGCCGTGGTTTCTCCTGCGGATGGAAAGGTTACGGATGTTTCCTGGGTGACAACTGCGGGCGAAAAACAGGCCCGCATCAGTATCTTTCTGAGTGTCTTTGATGTGCATGTGAACCGTTCACCGATTGCCGGGATCGTGCGCGACGTGCGTTATCGGAAGGGGAAATTTCTGAACGCGATGAATCGAGCCTCGGCGGAGGAGAACGAACAAAATGTCGTTCGTGTGGAAGGCGACGGCCAGGTGGTCATTTTCAAACAGATCGCCGGATTGCTGGCCCGACGAATCGTGTTTCATCCCAGAGTGGGCGACCGGCTGGAGCGCGGCCAGCGCGTGGGACTGATCAAGTTCGGTTCGCGCACCGACGTACTGCTGAACTCTGCCGCCAGCTTGCAGGTGAAGGTGGGTGACCGGGTGCGTGGCGGAGCGAGCATTCTGGCTTATCTGCAGCCTGCGGACGAACTGGCAAGCGCAGCGCGTCATTCCGCTGACGAGAGGGCATGCTGATGGATATTCCTCTTCCAAAAAGACCCGACGAGCGGCGGCCGCGCCGCATGAGCAAGGGAATGTACATTCTCCCCTCGCTATTCACCTCGGGAAATATGGCGGCCGGCTTCTATGCCATCCTCGAAGTGGTGCACGCGAGTGCCTCCAGCTTCTGGCATTTAGACAATGCCGCCATAGCCATTGGATTTGCCGTTCTATTCGACGGCCTGGATGGGCGCGTTGCCCGCATGACTGGTACCAGCAGCGAGTTCGGTAAAGAACTCGATTCGCTGGCCGACGTGATTACATTCGGCGTGGCTCCGGCGATGCTGGCATGGACCTGGGGCTTTCACTTGATGCCGCCGGTCGGGCTCACGGACTGGGATTTGAACATCAAACTAACCCAGTTAGGGGCGATTGCCGCCTTCTTGTTTTTGATGGCCGGCGCCAGCCGCCTGGCGCGGTTCAACATTACTTCGAACCCACAGCCTTCGAATCCGGGACGGCCAGGAAAGAAATATTTTGTCGGTATGCCGATTCCGGCCGGTGCCGGAGTGATTGCGGCGGTGGTGCACTTTCAGTCGGGCGTACCTCTTGATTCCTGGTACAAGGCGATCCCGTGGCTGGCAATGGTGGCGGCAGTGGGCTACCTGATGGTGAGCACATGGCGCTTCTATAGTTTCAAAGACATTGATTTTAGTTCGCGCCATCCCTTTCGTTTGATCATCCTTTTTGGCGCGCTGATCGCCGGCCTTTGGTTCTTCTCCAAGCCGGTGCTATTCGGAGTGGCGCTGCTCTACACGTTCTCTGGAGTGTTCTGGCGCCTGCAATGGATCTTCCGTCGGCGGAAGCAGCCTCCGCCGCCCACTTACAAGGAGGCTTCGCAGACTTCATGAGTAGTCCGTCCAAAATTGTGGCACCGCCCTCGTCGTCTTCCGCACGCGGGCAGCTCTTTCGCGCGGCCATCGTAGGCGCTGGCACTCTCAAGGGAAAGGAAGTCGCTGAAATGCTCAGCGAGCGCAATTTCCCTGCGGTCGACGTGCGCTTGCTGGACGATGACGAGTCGATCGGCCAGCTCGAAGCCACTGGCGACGAGATCAATTTCATCCAGAGCGTGCGCGCAGAGCAGTTCACAAATGTGGACTTTACGTTCTTTGCCGCCGACGCGGGATCCACCCGCGAGAACTGGATGCGCGCCCGCGATGCCGGCAGTGCAATTATCGATCTCTCCGGCGCATTGGAAGAGGAAGCGGGTGCGACCGTTCGTTCTCTCTGGGTGGAGCGCGAACGCGGCCAGATGTGGCAACCGGAGTTGCAGCCGGCTCCCTGCGTGGTGGCTCATCCCGCGGCCGTGACCCTGGCGCTCCTGCTGTTGCGGGCTCGCAAAGCTGGCGCTATCCGCAGCGCGGCGGCAACGATTTTCGAGCCCGCCTCCGAACAAGGACAGAAAGGAATGGACGAACTGCACCAGCAGACCGTCAATCTGTTGTCATTCCAGTCGTTGCCCAAGGATGTCTTTGATGCCCAGGTGGCGTTCAATATGGTGGCACGCTACGGGCCGAACTCGAAGTTGTCGCTCGATTCGCTGGAGACGCGCGTGCGGCGCCACTATCGAAAACTTGCCGGACCCGATGCGCCGCAGCCCGCGCTTATGGCGCTTCAGCCTCCCGTGTTTCATGGCCACGCGCTGAGCATCTTTTTGGAGATGGAGCAAAAAGTCGATCGGCAAAAATTGTCGCAGGCTCTGGCTGGCGATCACGTGACATTGGCGGGTGCGGACGACGACTCACATCCCAGCAACGTGAACACCGCAGGTCAGGCGAATATCATGGTTTCTCTGAAAACCGAATCTTCGCGCTCGAATGGAATCTGGCTCTGGGCAGCCATTGACAACCTTCGGGTTGCAGCTGTGACTGCCGTGGAATGTGCCGAGAGCATGATCGCAACCCGGCCAGTGGGAAAGATCCAATGAAACCGTGTCGCACCCTGTGGCTGGTGATGCTGCTGGCGGCCACCGGTTGCGGATATCACACGGCCGGCCATAGCGTGCAGCTTCCGGAAAATGTTAAGACCATTGCCGTGCCCGCGTTTACCAACGTAACCACCACCTACAGAATCGAGCAGACTCTTACGGCATCCGTGGTGCGCGAATTCACCACGCGGACGCACTATCGCATCCTGAATGAACCTGGCGAAGCCGCCGACGCCACGTTGCGCGGCACGGTGGTTTCCACCGCGGCGTCGCCCCTTACCTATAACTCCTCAACCGGTCAAGCCGCCAGCGTTTTGGTGGTGGTGAGCATGAAGGTTTCGCTCACCGACCGGCGGGGCAAGGTGCTCTACCAGAATCCGTCCTATCTATTTCGCGAGCAGTACGAGGTTTCGCAGGACTTGGCTAGTTTCTTCGAGGAAGACTCCCCAGCCTACCGGCGGCTCTCGCAGGATTTCGCGCGAACCCTGGTCTCTAACATTCTGGAGGGCTTCTAAATGCTAGAGTTGGCTTGTCATCCCGAGCAAGCGTTCTTTGCGCAGCGAGGAGCCTGTCCCGAGCTTGCCGAGGGAATCCGGGCGAGCCGCGCGGTGTGTCGCGTTTTTTGCGACACAATAGTCGCGCGTTTGGCTCGCTTCCTTATCTTGCTTGAAATTTGTGGCAGGCTTTTTTCTACGGGGGAGAAATTCTGATGCGGGCTTTCGCCCAGGCGGAGCGGTTTGTCAGCGAACTGGAATCGCGCAAGTTGCGTCCCGCCTATGTATTTGTTGGCGATGAAGCTTTCTTCCGCAAACGTTTCCGCGATGCCATCCTCGAACACCTGGTTCCAGTCGATCTCCGCGATTTTAGTCTGTTCGAATTCGACCTCGCGGAAAACGATCTGGCCGAAGTGCTTGATCGCGCCCGCACGCCCTCGCTGATGGCGCCCTTCCAGGTATTTTTCGTGCGCGGAGTGAAGAATCTTTTTGGCCGCGGTTCCAACGAAGAAAAGCTCGCCGCCATTGAAGACTACTGCAAGAACCCGAATCCCGACGCGCTCATCGTATTCGTCGCCGACCATATCAGCATTCCTGCCGACGTCCGCCGCATGGAAATGCAGGACAAAGAACGCTACCAGCGCATCCGCGAAACCATGGGTCCGTACTGCGGCATCGTCGAACTGGCGCGCGTGGAGGAAGGCGAAGCGGTTCGTTGGATCTCCGAATTCTGCGCCAGCCGCGCTGTGCCCGTAAAGATCGATCCCGATGGCGCCCGCGAATTGGTCGACGCGCTCGGCGGCGACATGATGATGATCTCCAACGAACTGGAGAAGCTCATGCTCTACGTCGGCGCCCGGAACCGCATCACCCTCGGTGACGTGGAAACCATGGTGCTGGCCGCCAAGCAGCGCTCGCTGTATGAGTTGACCGACGCTATCTCCGCCAGAGACCGCGTCCGCGCGCTCGAAGTACTGGATGCGATGCTGTCCTCGGGCGATGGCGAAGAAGCTGCCATCGGACACATCTACATGCTGGCGAAAACTTTCCGCCAGATGCTAGTCATCCTCGAACGCAACGTCCGAGACCAGCGCATGCTCTGGGCCGCGCTGTGGCAGGGCTTCCGCGTCCCTCCGTTTGCCGCAGACGATATCATCAAGCAAGCTCGCCGCTACAAATCCCGCCGCGATCTCACGCGCGCAATTCGCCTTGTGGCCAAGGCCGATTTGGCTCTGCGCTCTAATCCCGTGAGCAAACGGATGGTGCTGGAACGGCTGGTGATGGATCTAACCACAGAGGCTAAACTGGAAGCGCCGGGATGGATGCAGGATCAGTTGCCGGTGTGAAGGCCGACGAGCAGAGCGAATGTGCTCCTCTTCCTTTGCGATGGCTGGAGTCTGAACACAGTCGACTTGACTTCGTCTCGTTCGGTCTAGCCTTCGAAGACGCCTTCTTCTAGAAGAGCCTTTCGGAGGTTGAGAATCTCCGGTTCGTTGAAGCGCAATAAAGTCACCGTTGTGCGGCCGACCGGCGTACGTGCCTCCAATCGAGGCCCATCCCAAACAAAGTGTTCCGTCCATCGATCTCGCCGGGGATGGAACAGCCGGACGATTTCGCCGCTGTCAGGATCAACGCCAGCGATGTTTGAAACGATTGCAATGGATGCAGGAAAGTGCAAGGTTATCGGGAGCAGTTGGTCCACCGTGCTGCTGCGCGATGATGTGATCAATCTGGAATGGTGCAGGATGGTTTGCCGACGGCAGATGGCAATATTCGCAGATGGCTTGTGCTCTATCCCAGACCAGGCGGATCAATTCGGCGTTCAATGTGTCGGCTATTGCGCCGAACGTTGCAGGGCGCGCCGTGCCTTGGATTGCATCACCGCCAGAAGATTCCCGACGTGGATGTAGCTGTCAAGCTCCGCCTGCTCTTCATTGGCCAACTTGCCTTGACGAGCCAACTCGGACAACTCATTTATTCGCGCTGTGTCGCGCTCGCTAAAACGGATCGAAAGCAAGTACTCTGCAGCCCCGCGTGGCAGCTCCTCCTGCCCGATTTCGATGAGGCGAGCCAAGATTGCCGCTTCACTATTTTGGCTGCTAGTCTGGGAACTCATCTGTTCTCACCACCCAATTGTGCCACTATAGCGCGACCATGTCATCCAGAGTTGCCGCACCTCGAAAGCCTAAACGCTAAACGGCAGGCCCTCGCGAGCCTGCCGTTTAGCGTTCCAAGGCAAGGCAGACAACCTACTTCATCGCCGTAACCCGCTTCCCCAGCCGCGACTTATACCGCGCCGCAGTATTCCCGTGTAGCGTGCCCTTTTGGATCGCCTTATCGAGCGCGGATACAGTTTCGCGGTAGGTCTTCTCGGCAGCTGCTTTGTCGCCCTTTTCGATGGTCTCGCGCAGGCCGCGCAGCGCGGTGCGCAGGCGGGACGCGTTCGCGCGATTAGTAGCCGTACGCTTCGTGGTCTGACGGGCGCGCTTGAGCGCCGAAAAATGATTTGCCATGTCTGGTTCTTACCTTTGTGTGTATAGCGAGATATTCCGGTGGGTACCGAATACATGATTTTACGGGAATCAGTCTGCGCCGGTCAATCTTCGCCTGTCAAACGGTTGAGCTTCATTGACTTACCCGGCCATTGACTCCCGTCCCGCCGCGGGGTAGGCTTTATGCAATGGTAGTGACTTGCCTCCTGGGCATGAGCATTCCGGCTGGTCCCGTCTCCGAGCATAATCCTGTTTTGTCTGCGAAGTCGTTAAAGCACGTGTATTTATGGTTCGTCAAAGAGATTGAATGAAGAAAAGTATCGGGATCACTCCCAACATCGAGACTTTATTTGGCACGCGGGACGAGAACGTGCGCGTGCTGGAAGATGGCTTGAACGTCACCATCGACCTGCGGTCGAACGCCATCGAACTGGAAGGTGCGGCGCGTGACGTGGCTCGCGCCGAGCAGGTCTTTGCCGATTACGAAAGCCTGCAACGCTCCGGCTATAGCTTCAACAATGGCGATCTCAACAGCATGCTGCGCGTGCTCACTGCGGACCCGACGGCAACCTTGCGCGGATTGGCCGACGCCGGCCGCCAGCGTTCCCTCGGTCGCCGCATGGTGCAACCCAAGAGCGTAAATCAGCGCCGCTATGTCGAGGCGATCGAGAAGCATGACATGGTTTTCGGCATCGGCCCGGCGGGTACCGGCAAAACTTATCTCGCGGTTGCGATGGCAATTTCCGCGCTGCTGGCCAAGCGGGTGAATCGCATCATCCTGGCGCGTCCGGCGGTGGAAGCGGGCGAGCGCCTGGGATTTTTGCCGGGCACGCTGCAGGATAAGATCGACCCCTACTTGCGACCACTTTACGACGCGCTCTATGACATGCTCGATCCCGAAAAAGTGGACCGCTATCTGGAGAAAAATGTCATCGAGATCGCTCCCATCGCCTTCATGCGCGGGCGCACCTTGAACGATTCATTCGTGATTCTCGATGAAGCCCAGAACACGACCTCGGAGCAGATGAAAATGTTCGTCACCCGCCTCGGATTCAACTCCAAAGCGGTGATTACCGGCGACGTCACCCAGATCGATTTGCCCAACGCACGCCGCAGCGGACTGCTGGAAGCGATGGACATTTTGCAGCGCGTGGAAGGCCTGACCTTCGTTCACTTCGATGAAGCCGATGTGGTGCGGCATCACCTGGTGCAGCGCATTATTCGCGCCTATGATGAGCACAAAACCCATATCGCGGAGCAGCAAATGTTGCTGCTTTCCGGCGGAAAAAGCGCCGACGGCTCCGGCGGTAGCTTGCGACACAACGAGGTTAGGAATTCGCCGTCGCCGGATTTAAGCGGCAGACCCCGCGAAGCCTCGGGCGAATAGAATCCGCGCAGGAAAAAGTTGGTTATCCTTCGAAAGAAAATCGCCGGCTTGAGCCCGTCAACGCTCGAACGTTTTCTACTGCGGGCGAGGCGGGCGGTGCGTTTGCCTGGCACCGTGAATGTTTTGGTGACCAACAGCCGGGAACTTCGCGCCTTGAACTTGCGCTTCCGCGGGAAGGACAAATCGACGGATGTATTGTCGTTTCCCTCGCCGCTACGGGGGCACGCTTCAGCGAAACAAGTGGCGGGCGACCTCGCGATTTCCGCCGAGATCGCACGGGAGAATGCCACCCGCCTGGGCCACTCCCTGGCCGCGGAGATAAAAATTCTCGTGCTGCACGGGGTTCTCCATTTGGCGGGCTTCGATCATGAGCGGGATAATGGCGAGATGGCTCGCGAGGAGAGCCGATTGCGGCAACAACTGAAGTTGGCTGCCGGCCTGATCGAGAGGGCGCAACCGCATGCCGGCCGGCCTCTGCATCGCGAAGTACGAACCGACCGTCCCGCGGCCAGGCGGAGAAGCGCATGAATTGGACTGTCGCACTCGCGCTGATTCCTCTGTTAGCGCTCCTGGCGCTCGCTTCCTACGTGGACCGTGTTTACCAGGAGATCGGCAAATTTCTTTCGCGGGAATTTCAGGACAATATCGACGTCTTCGAGCAGAAGGTCGAGCCTATTCTGAACGTCAGTCGCGCGCGCGCCGCGCTTTCCATGTCTGTGCTTAAGCAGTTGACCACTGCGACGATTTCTCTGCTGGTGGGTTTCGCGCTTTTCAGCGATCAACGCTGGACCCTGTACGAGATCTCGCAGGCGGCCATCAGCCTGATTGTGATCATCATCGTTTTCAACCAGTTTCTGCCGTTTTTGTTCTTTTCACGCACCAACGGCGCCTGGCTCATCCGGTGGACGTGGCTGGTGAGAATTTTGATCTATGTAGTCCTGCCGGTGACCATTGTTCTTGGCTTCCTGCAATCGGTGGCATCGCTTACTCGCGAAAATACACGCGAGGAACCGGAAAGTGCCGCCGAGGCCGTGGATGCTTTAATCGAGGCTGGGCAGGAAGAAGGCATCATCCAGGAGGGCGACCGCGACCTGATTCAGTCCGTGGTTGAATTCAGCGGCAAGACGGTGCGCGAAGCCATGAAGCCGCGTCCCGAGATGTTTGCCGTGCCGGTTGAAACCACGGTGGAACGCTTCATCGAAATGATGCGGACCAAACACTATTCTCGTGTGCCCGTGTATGCGCAGAGCATTCATAACATCAGGGGCATCGTTTATGCTCAGGATGTTTTGCAGGTGCCGGACAGCGAAGCCTCCCAGCGCACTCTCGAGACGCTGATGCGGCGTGACGTGTATTTCGTGCCCGAAAGCAAACTCGGCAGCGATCTTCTGCGAGAGATGCAGAAGAACAATATTCGCATGGCAATTGTGGTAGATGAATATGGCGGCGTCGCCGGCTTGGTTACCATCGAAGATCTAGTCGAGGAAATCGTCGGAGAAATCCGGGACGAACACGAGAAGCCGGAAATCGTCCGGGAGAACGATCAGTCCTACATCGTTTCCGGAGGAATGGACGTGGACGGTCTCGCCGAATTATTCGGAACAAAACTGGAAGGAAGGGAATCCGCCACCGTGGCTGGCTTGGTCAGCGAGTTGGCGGGACACATTCCCCGTCGCGGCGAAACCGTGGATGATGGCGGCCTGCGGTTCGAAGTTCTCGAAGCCACGGACCGCAAGGTAGAGCGTGTCAGAATTACGGCGCCGCAGCCCCGGCAGTTGAAACTGATATAAGGCGAGCTTCGGGCTTCGGCAAAACCTCTTGGCTTCGTGCTTCATAGCCCGACCCTGCTATAGTCAGGATGCGGACTGGGGCCGTTAGTTTTCGGAGTTCACCTAATTTACGTCGTGTTCGCTGAAGCCCGAAAGCCGCAGCCCGAAGGCCGCACTTTATGCCTTTCCGCTCCGGTTTCGTTTGCATCCTCGGCCGCCCTAACGCTGGCAAGTCCACGCTGCTCAACGCTCTCGTGGGCGAAAAGCTCGCGATCATTTCGCCCAAGCCGCAAACCACTCGTAATCGAATCCAAGGCATCGTCAATGTGCCCAAGAGCAAGGGCCAAGCCGGTGCGCAGATTGTTTTGATCGATACTCCGGGCGTACACCGGCCGGACAGTTCACTGGGCCGCAAGATGATGGTCGAAGTGCGCGAGGCTTTGGAAGGCTGCGACGTGGTTCTGCTCATCATGGATGCGACGCGCAAACTCGATCAGCGTGACCAGTTCGCTATACAAATGCTGAAGCATTCGTCCACAAAAGTTTGCCTCATCCTCAACAAGGTCGATCTCTTGCGGGGAGGCAAGGGACAACTGCTGCCGTTGATCGAGGAGTATAAAAAGCTGCATCCCTTTCACGAGATCATCCCAATCTCCGCGTTGAAGCGGGATGGCCTCGAAATATTACTCAAGCTGGTTACCGCGGCGTTGCCCGCCGGCCCTGCGCTATTCCCGGAGGATCACATCACCGATCAGCCGGCGCGCTTCATGGCTGGGGAGATCGTTCGCGAACGAGTGTTGATCGAAACCGAGGAAGAGCTACCCTACGCAACCACGGTTATCGTTGACACCTTCGAAGAAGGCGCCAAACTGACGCGAATTTCCGCAACGATCTTCTGCGAACGCGAAGGCCAGAAGGGCATCCTGATCGGCAAGAAGGGGCAGATGCTGAAACGAATCGGTACATCGGCCCGCCTGCAGCTTGAGAAGATGCTGGGGACGAAAGTTTATCTCGAGCTGTACGTCAAAGTGCAGCCCAACTGGCGCGAATCGCGCGGCTTTGTGGAAGAACTCGATTGGCGAAGGCAGCTGGAGCACTTGACGGATGGGCGGCTTGAGCTGCCTGAATCTGAACCAAGAACGGCGGCAGGAAAGAAATCACAGAGAACCTGAGCGATAGGCCGCAATGCCGATTCCCAACCGGCGGTCTGCGAGGATTGTCGGATTCGGGGTTGGCGGATAGAATCAAAGATAACGGCACTGAATCACTAACAACGGCCCCATCCATGCCATCGTCACATTTTCCTGAGCAGTCTCTTCCCGAGAAAGATTTCGATCCCGATCGACTGACTTTGATTTTGCGGGTAACTCTTGCCGCGGACCGCAAAGCCGTCGATCCCGTTGTACAGGAAGTAATGGCAGTTGTTCGTCAGATGACAGATGTCGACGGGAAAGAAGATGCGATTGAGTTATCGCTGCAGGAAGCCTTGGCCAACGCGGTGATTCACGGCGCCAAAGAGGATCCGACTCAGACGGTGGAGTGTGTGGTCAGCAGCGATGCAGAGCGCGGCATCCTGATCGTAGTGCGGGATCCCGGAACTGGATTTAATCCCGAAGCCATTCCGGGTTGCACCGTCGGGGAGAATGTTTATTCCAATCATGGCCGAGGAATTTTTCTAATCAACCAGCTCATGGACAAAGTGGAGTTCCGCAAGAACGGCACCGAAATCCACATGGTGAAGAGATAGTTTCGAGAGATAGCTTCCAATGTCATCCCGAGCGCAGCGACGGATACTGGTTCTTGCCTGCGCCTACGCCACGGTTTGTGTGAGCAAAAACCAGGATCCCTCGCTGCGCTCGAGATGACAAGCGTGCCGGCTTGATCTGCGGCAGCCTACTCTTTCGCTACGATTCCCAAGGCTTTCATTTTGCGGTAGAGATGGCTGCGTTCCAGGCCTAGGACCTCGGCGGCACGGGTGACATTGCCGTGGTTCTCGTCGAGTTTCTTGAGAATGAAATCTTTCTCGTAAGCATCGCGTGCCTGATGCAAGGTGGAGAACTCGCTGCGCGCGGCGCGCCGGTGTCCATCCCGGTACACCAGCGGCGGCAAATGCTTGCGGTCCAAGCGTGTGGTCATGGGATTCATGATCACAATCCTCTCGATCACATTGCGCAATTCGCGCACGTTGCCAGGCCAGGAATAGCGCATCAGCCCTTCGATGGCGTCGTCGGTGATCTCGCGTGGCCGTCGCCCGTAGGTCGCAGCCAGGTCTTTCAGAAAATGCCGTGCCAGCAGCGGAATGTCTTCCTTGCGGTCGCGCAGTGGCGGCACGACGAAAGGGATCACGTTGAGCCGGTAAAAGAGGTCTTCGCGAAAATTTCCAATGGAGATTTCTTCTTCCAGATCTTTGTTGGTGGAAGCGATGATTCGTGCGTCCACGGTGATGGTTTCGTCGCTGCCTAAGGGGGCAACGCGCTGCTCATCGAGCGTGCGTAGAACCTTCGATTGCGTCTTCAGGCTCATGTCGCCCACTTCGTCGAGAAACAGCGTTCCTCCATTTGCCTTTTGGAACTTGCCGTCTTTGTCGACGGCCGCTCCAGGAAACGACCCCTTGTAATGGCCGAACAGTTCGCTCTCAATCAGGTCTTCAGGAATGGCCGCGCAGTTGACCTCAACAAATGTCTCGTCCTGCCGCAGACTCTGAGCATGGATCGCGTGCGCGACCAGTTCCTTACCCGTTCCGGACTCGCCATAAATGAGAACGCGGCCGTTGGTGGGCGCCATCAGTCCGATCTGCTGGCGCAACGCTTTCATCGGAATGCTGTTGCCGACGATCACGCTTTTGGCGCTCAGTTGTTTCTTGAGGTCGACATTCTCGTGCCGAAGTTTTTTCGATTCGATTGCGTTCTTGACCAGGATCAGCGTCTTGTCGATGGAGAGCGGCTTTTCCAGGAAATCAAATGCCCCCAATTTTGTGGCGCGCACGGCCGTTTCAATCGTGCCGTGTCCGGAAATCATGATCACTTCGGGCGCGTTATCCAGTTCGCGGATCCTCTCCAGCGTCTCCAGGCCATCGACTCCAGGGAGCCAGATATCCAGCAGCACCACTTCGTAGGTGTGCTCACGGCGCAGGAGGTTGAGGCATTCTTCGCCGCTCTCAACCGTTCCAGTTTCGTAGCCTTCGTCCGCCAACACACCCTGCAGCGATTCGCGAATGCCGGTTTCATCATCAACAATAAGAATCTTATGCATGCTGAACCGTGGAGGTGACAAGCGCGGGTTCCGGAACCACCGGCAGCTCAACGATAAAACGCGCTCCCACCGGCTGATTTTCTTCGACGCGAATCGAGCCGTGATGCTCTTCGATAACCCGGCTTACGATCGCCAGTCCGAGGCCCGTGCCGCGTTTTCTGGTGGAAAAATAGGGAAGGAAGAGTTTTTCTTTTAGCTCGCGCGTCACCCCGTGGCCGGTATCCGCAACGGTGATTTCAACCGCGTCCCGGCTGGCCACCAGCGAAGTTGAAATCTGGATCTCGCGCACCAGAGAATTCTGCATCGCCTCGGCGGCATTATCCACCAGGTTAGCGATGGCCCGCTTGATCGCCTCCGCATCCGCCATAACCTTCGGCAAATCCGGGGCGAGCGCGGTGTGCACATCGATGCCGTCCATTCTCCCATTGAACATGGACAGTGCGCTCTCGATGACTTCGTTGATATCGGCAGGGTGAGGATTGGATGCGGGGAAGCGAGCCAGCGTCGAGAACTCGTCCACCAACCGGCGTACCGTCTCAACCGCACCGGCAATGGTTTCGGCACAGGATCGGACAATCTCCAGGGACGCTTTGTCGGGAACCGTGGCGCGCTCCAAGTGGCGCTGAATGCGTTCGGCAGAGAGCGCGATTGGGGTAAGCGGATTCTTGATTTCATGCGCGACCCGGCGCGCAACTTCGCGCCAGGCCGCCTGTTTCTGCGCCTTCAACAGATCCGAGAGATCTTCGAAGACGATCACGTATCCCGACCGTTCGTCCTGATGGCGCAAGAGCGCCACCGTGACCGCCACGTTCAGAGACGTGCGCTGCAGTGACGTTTCCATTTGGCTGGTGGTCATCCCCATGCGATCGGCGCGGCGCAGCAGAGGTTCGAGATCCTGCAGCACTTCCGGCGGGAATACGTCCGCCAGTTGCGCCCCGCGCAGCAAGTGCTGTCCGTCCGTGTAGCCTTCGGGATAGAACATGCGTTGCAAGGCCTGGTTGGCATGCGTGACGCGGCGCCCGGCATCGAGCGACAGGACGCCAGTGGGTATGCTTTCCAGAATGGTCTCCATTTGCCGGCGGCGCTGGTCCAGTTCGGCATTGGCGGCAGTCGCGTCGCGGCTGGACGCTTCGATCTGCCGCCGGCTGGTTTCCAGTTCCTCCGCCATGCGATTGAAGGAACGGACGAGATCCCCGATTTCGTCGGCAGCGCTTACGTCGATACGGTAATCCAGCCGCCCGCGCGAGATTTCCTGCGTCGCCTCCGCCAGGGCGGCGAGCGGACGCGTCACCAGCTTCGAGAGAAACAGCGCCAGCCACGTGGTCACAAACAGCACCATCATAGTCAGCAGCAGAAGCAAGCCCATGTAGGTTCGGCGCACCATTCTGCGTTCATAAGCTAATTCGAAATAGCGCTGCTGGCTGGCCTCCACTTGTTGCACTGTCCGGGAAAATTCGCGGGGAAGCGGAATCGCAACCAGGATCTCGCCATCGCTGCCTACTCGCGCGCTACCCAAGGTGTATTCGGTCTGATTCCATG
This sequence comes from uncultured Acidobacteriaceae bacterium, assembly GCA_963818865.1. GTDB lineage: Bacteria > Acidobacteriota > Terriglobia > Terriglobales > Acidobacteriaceae > Sulfotelmatobacter. Next base: position 143,333 of record CAWFTQ010000003.1, on the reverse strand, counting down.
TGAAGCGTGCGGGCCGGCCAGCGGCCGCCTCCGCCAGAGGGAGTCTCGTCTTTAAGAGTGGCCACGCGGCGGGCGCGTTAAAGCTGGCCTCGGCGTTGCCGCCCTGCACCGCTATGGCGAATCCCCCTTGCAGCGTGATCTCATGACTCTGAAACTCGCCGAGCACCGGCGAGAATCCGTGCCCTAAAAAACCACGCTGAGTCTCGCTGGAGGCCGCGATGGCGGACGCTTCGGACCGCGCATTCTGGGCTGCGTATTCGCCCAACAGCGACGCCATGGCATGTGTGTCGGCGCGAACCTCTTCCACAGGCGTGGAGAACCACTTGTCGATGGACCGATTCATCAGCCCGTAAGCGAACCAGTACATCACCATGACCGGAACAAAGGACAGAAGCAGTGCGCCCGCCACCATGCGCGTGCGAAACTTCGAGCCCAACACTCCCAGGCGGCGCTCTGCGAAAAGCTTCAGCAGATTGCGCGCAAGGACAAAGGTGAGAGCGACGAAAAGGAGCGAGATCAACAGTGACAGAGCGTAGAACACCACAATCTGTTGATTATTCCCGGGACGTAATAGAGTGAGATCGAAAGCGGTCTGTGAAACCAAAATAGCCAGCAGGAAGAACACCGCTACTGCGAGCAGAATAATGACCTGCTTGCGGTTGGGAGTTTTCGACGGTCGAGTTGGAGCGGTCTGCAGCACGCGAGTTCAGAGTCCAAATTCAGCAATCCAAATCGAGCAACCCAGCCCATGCAGCAACTGCACACTGCATACGGCGAATGGACTGGAACTCATTATAGATGCAGGCTGGGATGCTGGAGAGATCTCGCGATCCCATTGCGGCAATAGCGCCAAGCGTATCAATGGCGAGCAGAGCGGCCTGCGAGGATCTCCTCTAACACCGCACGATAGGCGGCTTTCGGCTGATAGGCGCGATCGAAGGGCAGCGCCTGTCCGCGGGCGCCGCGGGAATGGGAACCAATCCACGAATATTTATCGGTAAATCCCCAGGTCTGGATTGCCGTGCAGCCGGCGCTGTTCAGGCAAGCCCTTACGATGGCGCGATACACATCGGCCTGACGGGACAGGTCTTCCGCTCGCGCCAGACCGCTGGAATCGAGCGGTAGAGAAACGTCAAGCTCGGTAATGTGAACTTGCACCCCCAGCGCCGTGAGCCGGGCAATGTTTGCGGAAATGTTCGCAGCGATCGCGGGAATATCCGCGTCCGCAAGCGATATGTGCATCTGCAATCCCACCCCATCAATCGGGACGCCAAGACGTTTGAAATCTTTGACCATGGCATAGATCGCGTCCGACTTCCGGTTCAGACCTTCACCTTCCGCCTCGTTGTAAAAAAGCAATGCGTGCGGATCCGCCTCATGCGCCCAGCGTAAAACCTGCTCGATGTATTGCGTTCCATGCCCGGAAAATCCAATCCCCGGTTCGTCGTACCAGATGGAACTCCGCACATTTCCGTTTTCATCCAGGGCTTCGTTGACCACATCCCAGGCAAAAACTTGTCCCGCGTAATGGCCCATCACGCTATCGATGTGTTCGTGCAGAAGCCGCGATAGTTGCAGTGCGGTGAAATGACCTTGCGTCAGCCATTCCGGGTTCGAGCGTCCCCAGACCAGGCAATGGCCGCGGACCTTCATCCCGTGCGCTTGGGCAAAGCGAACTAGTTCGTCGCCTTGACCAAAGTCATAGGTCGCAGCGTCGGGCCGAAGAACCCACCACTTCATCGCATCTTCCGCCTCCACCATGTTGAACTCGCGAGCCAGGGTGGAGGCGTAAGCAAGCTCGCTTAGCTGTGAAGGACGTACCGCGGTGCTTACCAGTAATCCATCCTGGTCCGCCGCCCGGCGCAGGCTTTGGGCCGGGCTGGTAAGGACAAAGGCGGAGGCCAGTAAGAGTGCTAGCGCTGAAGCGAAAAATCCCATGACATTGTCTCCTTTGCTGGTCAGCCCAATTCACTTAAGATTAGGCAGGAAAGCTTGTAAAGGACATCCGTCACACTCAGGCTGTGATTTTTTGCAGTAGTTCTTGCCCACGCCCACGATCAGGCCGTGCATCTCGTTGTAGACCTGAGTAAGAGCGGTTCGCTTTGCGGCGCTCATCGGTGACGGCGGATTTGGAGGATTCGGAAAACTTGCCGCTAGTTGCGGGTTGAAGGATTCCTCCGAATTGTCGGCAGACTCTGCCAGCGGCGTCAAGGATTTTTCAAGCAGTTTCCGGACATCCTCGTAAGAGGCGTCTTCGGTCAAGATCGCGTGGCGTGCAAAAATCCGTCGCGTATAAGCATCCACCACGAACACTGGATGGTTGCCGGCGTAGAGCAGGATGGAGTCAGCTGTCTCTCGCCCTACGCCATTCAAGTTGAGGAGTTCTTCCCGAATCGCTTCCGTAGGTCGCGCAAACATTCTTGTCAGCGAGCCTCCGTATTGTTGGTCGAGAAAGTCGACAAAAGTTTTCAAGCGCTGAGCTTTCTGACGGAAATAACCAGAGGGTCTGGTCAGCCGCTCCAGTTCAGCCAGTGCCACCTTGCGGATTCCCTTCACACTGAGCCGTCTCGCGAAGCGAAGATTCACCATCGCTTTTTCCACATTGGTCCACGCTGTATTTTGCGTCAGATAAGCACCCACGATCACTTCGAAGCGCGACCGTGCGGGCCACCAGTTTTGCGGTCCCCAGGCCCGAAACAGGGCGTGGTAGTAGGTCTGAATCAAAGTGCTTCTTGCGTCAATCGCCAAAGTTGGACTCGCCTCATGGTTGAGTGTACGCCGGCCCCTGGCAGCTCTAGGCGATCGCGAAAATCCCTGCTCGTCCTTACCGAAGGGCATGTACTCCAGCCTGCGATCCAGGGTTGAACGGAAAAAATCCTCATCTGGCGCGGGTTTCCTAGCGTCGCCTGCGGCATCCTCGGCGCGGCGACAAGTCCAAGCACTACGGTAACTGGTACGGTAATCGACTTGCGTTGACAATTTGTGTCAACACAAAGACACCGCTCTTCTCCCAAAACAAAAGCGGCGCTTCGTGCAAATGCCGGCGATGTTGCCCGGCATCGGTCCACTCAGTGGATAGGAGATCGACGTATGTCTCAACGGCTGGGTGACCTTCTCGTCAAAGAGAAGATCATTACCCCAGAGCAGTTGGAACAAGCGACTAAGGCCCAGAAGGAGCAAAACTGCCGCCTGGGCTCCGCCTTGGTGAAGCTTGGCTTCCTCACGGATGAGGACGTCACGAATTTTCTCTCCCGGCAGTATGGCGTTCCTGCCATCAACCTTTCGTATTTTGAAATCGACCCGGCCGTGGTCAAGCTGATTCCCTTCGAAACCGCGAAGCGATATCAGATTCTGCCCTTAAGCCGCGTGGGCGCGTCCCTCACCATCGCGATGGTCGATCCCACCAACGTCTTCGCCATGGACGATATCAAGTTCATGACCGGCTTCAACATCGAGCCGGTGGTCGCCTCCGAGAGTTCGATCCTTGCGGGCATCGAGAAATCGTACGGCGGCACGAAGGAAAAAGAAGAAGACCTCGAAACCGTTATGCAGTCGATGTCGGAGCTGAACGAAAGCGACGTCGAACTGCAGGCCGAAGAGCAGCAGATGGAGCTGTCCCAGCTGGAGAAAGCTGCGGACGAGGCCCCGGTGGTCAAGCTGGTGAATCTGGTGCTCACCGACGCGGTCAAGCGCGGCGCCAGCGACATTCACATCGAGCCCTACGAAAAAGAGTTCCGGGTTCGCTTCCGTATTGACGGCGTGCTGCAAGCGATCATGTCGCCGCCCATCAAGCTCAAGGACGCAATTACCTCCCGCCTGAAAATCATGGCGAAGCTCGATATCAGCGAAAAGCGCTTGCCGCAGGACGGCCGCATCATGCTGAAGATGAACATCGGCGGCCGCAAAAAGCAGCTCGACTTCCGTGTCAGCACGCTGCCCACGCTGTGGGGCGAAAAAATCGTGCTGCGCTTGCTCGATAAAGAAAACCTGCGCCTCGATATGACCAAGCTCGGCTTCGAGCCTGAGTCTCTGGTCAAGTTCGAAAAAGCCATTCTCAAACCTTACGGCATGGTGCTGGTGACGGGCCCGACCGGATCAGGAAAAACCAACACTCTGTATTCCTCCATCTCCCGCCTGAACCAGCCCGATACCAACATTATGACGGCCGAAGATCCCGTCGAATTTCAGTTGGCTGGCGTCAACCAGGTGCAGATGAAAGAGCAAATTGGCTTGAACTTCGCCGCCGCTCTCCGTTCTTTCCTCCGGCAGGATCCAAACATCATCCTGGTCGGCGAAATCCGCGACTTTGAAACCGCGGAAATCGCCATCAAGGCCGCTCTCACCGGCCACCTCGTGCTCTCCACTCTGCATACCAACGGTGCGCCTGAAACCATTACGCGGCTGATGAACATGGGTATTGAGCCCTTTCTCGTCGCAACCTCGGTCCACCTGATCTGCGCCCAACGCCTCATCCGGCGCATTTGCAAGGAATGTACCGAGACCGTGGATGTTCCCGTGCAGACCTTGATCGAAGAAGGTTTCTCGCCCGAAGAAGCCAAGACGGTAAAAATCCAAAAAGGCAAGGGCTGCGGCGTCTGCAACAACACCGGCTACAAGGGACGCTGCGGTCTGTACGAAGTTATGGAAGTGGATGACGAAATCAGGGAACTGGTTCTGGTTGGCGCATCGGCGGTGGAATTGAAAAAGAAGGCTATCGAGCGCGGCATGATCACGTTGCGCCGCAGCGGATTAATCAAAGTTGCCGCGGGAATGACCACGCTCGAAGAAGTGGCCCGCGAAACGATTCACTGATTTGCGATGAAGCGTTCAGCGATCTAGAGGAAGGAACACAATTATGGGGTTGTCGTTAAGCGATCTGCTCAAAAGAATGCTGGAGATGAATGGCAGCGATCTACACATCACTACCAATTCGCCTCCGCAGATCCGTGTGCATGGCCACCTGGTGCCGCTCGATTTACCGCAGATGACGCCGGCCGAGACCAAGCAACTCGCCTACAGCGTCATGACGGACTCGCAGAAGCACCGCTTCGAGGAAAGTCTGGAACTCGATTTTTCTTTCGGATTGAAAGGCCTGGCCCGCTTCCGCGCCAACGTATTCAATCAGCGCGGAGCCACGGCCGCCGTCTTCCGTTTGATTCCTTTTGAAATTAAGTCTTTCAACCAGTTGGGCTTGCCTGCGGTCGTCAGCAAGCTTTGTGACAAACCGCGTGGGCTCGTGCTCGTGACCGGACCAACCGGCTCGGGTAAATCGACAACCCTGGCCGCGATGATCGACAAAATTAACAGCGAGCGTCATGACCACATCCTCACCATCGAGGACCCCATTGAGTTCGTGCACATGAACAAGAACTGCGTGGTCAACCAGCGCGAACTGCATGCCGACACCAAAAGCTTTACCGATGCATTGCGCGCCGCTCTTCGTGAAGACCCCGACGTTGTACTCATCGGCGAAATGCGTGACTTGGAGACCATTGAGTCGGCCCTGCGCATCGCCGAAACCGGCCACTTGACCTTTGGCACCTTGCACACCAACTCGGCCACGTCCACCATCAACCGTATCATCGACGTGTTTCCGGCGCACCAGCAGCCCCAGATTCGGGCGCAGCTTTCGCTGGTCCTGGAAGGCGTCATGTGCCAAACCCTATTGCCCACACCAAACGGCAAGGGTCGCGCCATGATCATGGAAATTCTTATCCCCAACCCCGCGGTTCGGAATCTGATTCGCGAAGACAAGATCCATCAGGTCTACTCCGCCATGCAGTCGGGGCAGGATAAGTTCGGCATGCAAACCTTCAACCAGGCATTGGCCACGGCTTATTTTCAGAAGCAGGTTACGCTGGAAACCGCGCTGCAGCGCTCCAGCAACCCCGAAGAACTTCAGGAGATGATCAATCGCGGCGCCAGTCTTGCGAATCGGGGTGGAACGACCGGATCGACCATGGCACGCGGAGCGTCGAAAAGCTAATGCATCACGGTAATGACAGCGGGAAGGTACGCAGTTACGGCAAGACGGATTCAACAATCAGCGACCACCAGTTGAGGAGAGCTTAACATGCCAGTTTTCACATTTTCCGGCAAGGACGCTTCCGGACAGAAAATTTCCGGCGAGCGGAACGCCCCAAGCAAACAGGCTCTGGGACAGCAGTTGCGACGCGAGCGGATTACCCCCGGTGCGATCAGAGAGAAGGGCAAAGAATTTTCCATGCCTACCTTCGGATCGGGAAAGGTCAAGGTCAAGGATATCGCGATTTTCTTCCGCCAGTTCTCGGTCATGATCGACGCTGGCTTGCCGCTGGTGCAGTGTCTGGAAATTCTGGCCGCCAACCAGGAAAATCAGACCTTCCAGAAGACGCTGACCGGCGTCCGCACCACCGTGGAAGGCGGCGCAACTTTGGCCAATGCCATGCGGCAATATCCCAATGTCTTCGACGACCTTACCACCAACATGATTGAAGCGGGTGAGACCGGCGGTATTCTCGATGTCATTCTCCAGCGCTTGGCCATCTATGTGGAGAAGGCGGTTCGCCTGAAATCCGCCGTGAAATCGGCACTGATCTATCCCGTCTCTGTCATCAGCCTGGCTACCTTGATTGTCGGCGCCCTGCTCAAGTGGGTCGTGCCTATCTTTTCCAACCTTTTTGCCGGCCTGGGCGTTGCCCTGCCTCTTCCCACCCGTATCGTCATGGGATTGAGCGGCTTCGTGCAGAGTTTCTGGTGGGTCGTCATCGGAGGTACGGTCGGATTGGTTTTCGGCCTCAAGCAAATTCGCAAGCATCCGCGAGGGCGATACTACTTCGACAAGGTGCTGCTCAAGCTGCCGATTATTGGAAGCCTCTTACGCAAGATCGCGGTGGGCCGCTTCACGCGCACCTTGGGCACCTTGATCACCTCGGGCGTGCCCATCCTCGAGGGCCTTGCAATTACCGCCAGGACTTCAGGCAACGCCGTTCTGGAAGAAGCGTTGATGAAAGTACGGAAAGCCATCGAGGAAGGCCGCACCATCGTCGATCCTCTCAGAGAATGCGGCGTGTTTCCCAACATGGTGACTCAGATGATCGGCGTCGGCGAGGCCACGGGCGCCATGGACAACATGTTGCAGAAGATCGCCGACTTTTACGAAGAAGAGGTGGACGCAGCCACCAAGGATATGTTGGCCATGCTGGAGCCGGCAATCATCGGAATGCTCGGCATAACGGTCGGCGGCATCGTGATTTCGCTGTACATGCCGCTATTCGCCATGATCGCCAAGCTGGCTGGCTAGAAAGAGCCGGGTCTTGGGTCTTAGGTGTTAGGTCTTTTGCCTAGGCCCCAAGGCCTCGCATCGAATACATAACAATTAACCTAAGGCCCAAGACCTAAGACCTAAGACCTAAGACCCGAGATAGCAATGCAATCGACGTTCGACGAGCGGAATTGGCTGGCCTGGCTGGTCAAAGTACGAATACTGATCCTGACCTTCCTGCTCGCCATTCAGTTAGCCGTGGCGCACCTTACGCCCGCACCATTCCCCGTGCGTCTTTTCATCAGCACCATCCTGTTGTGGTTTGCCCTTTCGATTTTCTACGCGCTACTGCTCTCTTTCTGGCAGGAGCATCGGCTTCAGGCTTCTTTGCAGGTGCTCACCGACTTGGTTCTAGTCAGTCTCGTCGTGCATCAGACGGGCGGCTGGGACAGTTCGCTGAACTTCCTATATCCTCTCGTCATTATCGTGGCCGGCATCCTGCTTCCGCGGGTGTGGGCGCACCTCGTCGCCGCGCTCGCCTTCATTCTGTACGGAACCGTTCTCGAACTCAACTACTACGGCGTGGTGAAGTCCTACTGCACGACTCACCCTGGGCTGAAAACTTTACAGGCAATCATCTTCGTAAACCTGTTTGCCTATCTCGCAATCGCCTACCTGGCTGGTCTCTTGACCACCAAGCTGCGGCAGGCGCGGGTGCAGTTGAAAGACGCCAGCGGCGCTCTGGAGAATCTTCAGATCCTCCACGAGAACATTATTCAGTCCATCAGCAGCGGATTGATCACCACCGGTCTCGATGGCCGCATCACTCTGGTGAACAGCGCTGCGCAGAAGCTTCTGGAGTGTACCGCGGGACAGTTATTGGGCAAGCCGGTCGCAAAAGTCTTCCTGGACGCGCTGCCCAATGCCGAGTCGCAGCCGGCTCACGCCGAAATTCGCTTCGACACCGCGAATGCGTTTCGCAAAACTGTGCGCGTCCGCGTAGCCACTTTGAATGTGCCGGAGCGCGGCACGCTCGGCTATGTCTACGCCTTGGATGACCTCACCGAAATCCGGCGACTGGAGCGCGAAGTCCGCATGCAGGATCGGCTGGCCGCTGTGGGCCGGCTGGCGGCCGCCATCGCTCATGAGATCCGCAATCCCCTTACCTCCATCGCGGGCTCGGTCAGCATGCTCTCCGGCATACCGGAGATGAACCAGGAACACCGCCAATTACTCGATATCGTGACCCGGGAATCGCAACGGCTTAACGGCATCATTACCGATTTCCTGGCCTACTCCCGCGGCAAACAATACCGCTTTGAAAAAACTGATCTGGTTCCCTTGCTCGAGGACACCCTCACTCTGATGCGGCACCGCATGACGGCGGAGAATAGCGGCATCGTCATCGAAAGCCGGTTTGCCGTCCGCGAAGCCTGGGCCCTGGCCGATGGCGATCGGATCAAGCAGGTTTTCTGGAATTTCGGGGAGAATGCGGTGCGCGCCATGCGGGACGGCGGCACTCTGCGGGTCGCCCTCGAACGCCTCGGTGACGACTGGCAGGTTAGTTTCGCGGACACTGGAACAGGCATGACTCCGCAGCAGACGGAAAAAATTTTCGAGCCCTTCCAGTCAAACTTCGAAGGCGGTACAGGACTGGGCTTGGCCGTGGTCTATCAGATTGTGCAGGCACACGAGGGCAAGGTGTGGGCACGATCCAAGCCCGGGCAGGGAACTACGTTTGTTATGCGACTGCGGCGGTTCGATGCCGAGCGCCAGGCCGACCGCATTCCGGCCGCCGGTAACATCGCCGCACCACGCTCGCCGGCCCCCACGCAACTAACGGCCGCAGCGGCCCAAGGGAGGTCGCGTGGCTAATATCCTGGTCTGCGATGACGAGCGCTCCATCTGCGAAATGCTCGACATCGCGCTGCGCCGCGACGGGCACCGCGTCGAAACTGTGCAGTCCGGCCTGGCGGCCAAGAATAAGATCGACGGTGCTCTCTACGATCTCATCATTACCGACATCAAAATGCCGAACATTGACGGCATCGAAGTTCTGCGTCATGCCCATCGCGTTTCGCCCGATTCTCCAGTAATTCTTATCACCGCGGTGGAGGACTACGAGGCCGCGGTGGAAGCGGTAAAGGCCGGAGGCGCGTCCGATTACATTCGCAAAAGCCCCGGCCTGGTGGACGAGATCAAACTCGCCATCAACCGCGTGCTCGAAAAACTGGTCCTCAGCAAACAGAACTTCGCCCTGCGCCGCGACGCCGCCTCGCACAATTCGCTCGACAATATCATCGGCTCCAGCCGGGCCATGGAGAAGCTAAAGCAGACGGTGCGTACCGTCGCTTCCACCGCCAGCACCGTTCTGATTCACGGTGAGAGCGGTACCGGTAAGGAACTGGTAGCCCGCGCGGTTCACATTTGTTCGCCGCGCGCCACCGAGCCCTTCGTATCCGTGAACTGCGGCGCCTTTCCCGAAACTTTGCTCGAAAGCGAACTCTTCGGATATTTGAAGGGCGCTTTTACCGGCGCCAATCAGAACAAGCGCGGCCTGTTTGAAGTGGCCGGCGGCGGCACCATCTTCCTGGACGAAATCAGCGAGATGACGCTGGCCATGCAGGTGAAACTACTGCGTGTGCTGCAGGAGCGCACGGTTCGCCCGGTCGGCGGCACCAGTGAGATTCCCATCGATGTGCGGGTTATCGCCGCCACCAACCGCGATCTGGATCGGTCTGTAGCCGAAAATCAGTTTCGCGAGGATCTCTACTATCGCCTCAGTGTGATTCCCATCCGCGTGCCCGACTTGCGCGAGCGCCGCGAAGACATTCCACTGCTGGCCAATCATTTCCTCAAGAAATATGCCGCCGCCGCCAACCGCAGCATTCTGCGCATGAACAAAGCTTCACTCGACGCGCTCTGCGGCTACGAATGGCCGGGCAATGTTCGCCAGTTGGAAAACACAGTCGAGCGTGCGGTTGCTTTGGAGACGACGGACGAATTGCACGTTGAGTTGCCGGCGGAACGTCCCAAAGCCCGCGCTGCCGCAGCGGGCGTAGGCGGAGGAAGTGTCTCGGAGGTTGCCCCCGGTGCAGTCCTTCCCGAGGGCGTTGGCATGGAGGGCTACGTAGCCAGTATCGAGCGCTCTTTGCTACAAACTGCTCTGGACCGCTCCAATGGCGTGCAAACCAAAGCCGCCGACCTCCTCAGCATTTCCTACCGCTCATTCCGGCATTTGATGAAGAAGTATGAGCTGTAGGTGTCAGCTTCCGGCCGTACTTGTGCAAGGAGATACGATGTTTAGGCCTCTTGCATGCACAGCGCTAACAAGGTCAATAAGTGTAATGGGGATGCTTCGCCAACCCTGCTGACGACAATCTAACTTGATCGTTGAAGTATGTTTATGGTATAAACCGGTTCATGAGCAGCACAGCCGCGTGCGACCCCACGAAATATGAGCGGCTGAGATACGTCACAGAGAACTTTCAATCCCTACAAGGACTCACTTGGGTCGCGTTTGGCGGTTTTCTCGCTTTGTCCGATGCTGAAAACGTACCCGGGATTGTGTTTCCATGGTGGCTTAAGTTGTTGATGGTGTTGTTGAGCATCGGCTTAGTTCTCGCTGCTGTTCGATATCTTCCCAAGTACTACGAGCGGCGTTTCGGTTCGGTTGAGTGGAGGGTCGGTCCGCCCAACGCCAAATTCCCGATCTTCGTACTCGCAATCGTAATCATATTTCTAATCATCCTGTTTTTCGGGCCATCCGTGGGCCGTTACCTGGACTCGGTTGTGTCCGAGCTTAACGATGTGGCGCACCGGATGATTTCCGATCCCGACCACAGAGCTAACCTGCCGCCCGTTCTGTACTGGTTCGCGCTTTTGTGCGCGGAGGCTTCAAACAGGTCACACTTCGTTCGACTGCGCATGATCCTGCTCTCTGCATGTTTTCTGATTCTCTGGACTGGCGTTTCGGTGTTCCTCCCGTTGCGACACCCGGACGTGACGCAGCAAACGCTCTGGCGAATTCTGAATGCTTGCTGGTTTGGCGTCAGCGTCATGCTGTGGGGCCTGTACCATCACTTCATGCTAGTTCACCTTTTGCCTGCGAGAGGTCAAACCAAAGACAATGAATGACGACCAGAACACCGTGTCTCTACCTAACCGTCTGGTGCACGAACCGGCACGGTTGGCGATCCTCACCGTTCTTTCCTCGTGCGCATCCGCAGATTTCGTTTTTCTGCAAAACTTGACTGGATTGAGTAAGGGAAACCTCTCGGTCCAACTGACGAACCTCGAAGAATCGGGTCTGGTTGTCATCAAAAAAGAGATTGTCGAGCGCAAGATGCGTACGTCCGTCAGCCTTACAAAGGGCGGCGCGTCTGAAATCGAGGAATACTGGAAGACGATGGACGCTATTCGAGCACGCATGATTGGGCAGCAACGCCGATCTTCTAAGAGGCAAAAGCTGGTACCGCTCCGGCCACGGTTTCAACAGCCCTGATCCCACACGCTGACATCTTGACGTTCCGCTTAAACCCCGGTTAGTTGACGAGACCCCTTCGGCGGCCAAGAGGTGGCAACCGCAGCTAGCCCTTCTTCAACTGCTGCTTCCACCCCAACACCCGAGCCTTAGCCCCCTCAGCCTCAGCCTCCGGAATCATCCCCTTCTTCTGATAGAGCACCGACAAGCTGGTGTGGGCGAGCACATCATCCGGATCTAATTCCGTAATTTTCCGCGCGACTTCGATCGCCTCGTCATAACACTGCAGATCCTGCAAAGCGCGCGCTAGTCCGTGCATCGCCTCGGTAAAAGTAGGATCGACCGCCAGCGATTCCCGGTAAGCCGCGACAGACTCTTCCAACTTCCCATCTCCCATCAAATCCAGCGCGGCATAGTAACGGTCTTCGGCTTGTTGGCGAGTGTTTGAGTCAGACATAACAGGAAGTTTCCTGGCGGAGAAAGGATTCTAACATGGCTTGGAAGCGGCGGTCTTAGTGGCAGGTCTTGGGTCTTAGGTCATAGTCTCAGGCAACACCTATGTCCTATGACCTGAGACCCAAGACCTGAGACCCAAGACCTGAGACCTTGGGTTATCATGCTCCCATGCGCCATTCGCTCCGCTTTCTGTGGAACGCCACCAAAGGCCATCGCCTGGCTCCATGGCGAAGTCCCTATCTGCTGTGGCGCATTGAGACCTACTGCGGCGTCAAGATGACGCAGATCGGCTTTCTTGAGTTTTGGGAATTCTTGTGGCGGGAGCGCACCAGCCTCTGGCGTTTTCTTAAATGGACGGGTGAGATGGAGCGCTACGCCCATCCCAAACCAAAAAACTTGTAGCAGGCTCCTACGCGCCTTTGCCTACCGCGGCAGCCTCACCCAGAATGATGCTCACTTCGGATCCTTTGCCCGCGCCGGTCAGTTGCGCCGCCGCCCCACGATTGGCGGCAATTTCCAGAAAACCCATGCTGCCGAGAATTCCAATCACTTCTCCCGGAGCGCCCTCCGCATAGGCATTGCGGATTTCCGTAATCTCGCGGCTGCCCACGACAATCTTGAATCCACTGGCTCCGGCTTCGAAAAGCATGGGAGCGTCCTGCGGAGTGATGTTGGTGATGATGTTTCCGAAGCGGTCGACTTTCAGCACCACCCCGCGCAACCGGTTCTCATCCACAGCTTTCGGTTTCGGCGCCGAAAAGCGAACGTACTCCTGAACCTCCTCGCCAAACTTGAGCGCTTCAACTTCTTTGGCCAGGTACGCGGCTATCGGCGAAAAAATATCGCGTGCGTGGAAGGTGTTGCTTACCGGCTGTAGAAAATAATGCTCGGCGGTAATGTGCCGCACGTGCATCCGGCTCTCGCGCGCGTAGACCAGTGAAAGCACACCGTTGTCGGGCGCCACGAAATGGTATCCGTCACTCGAAGCCAGAATCGGCCGGCGCGCCGTGCCCACCCCAGGATCTACCACCACTACGTGTACGGTTCGCGCCGGGAAATAGGAATAAGCCTGCGAAATTGTGAGTGCCCCATCCAGCACGTCAAAAGGCTGCACCGAGTGGCAGATATCGACAATCTGCGCCTCCGGCACAATGTCCAGAATCACGCCTTTCATGACGCCTACAAAATGGTCGTTGCTGCCGAAGTCGGTGGTCAGAGTGATAATAGGACGCTGCGCCAAGATTCCCTCGCGGTGGGAAGACGGACTATTCCCAAAACCTCGAAATTAACTGGTAGCAATCCCGGAGTCAAGGCACCGAGGTAATAAGAGACAAGTGGCCAGCGATCAGCGCAAAGCACTTGATCTTACCGGCCACTGATCACTGATCACTGTCCACTGTCCACTGTTACTCAATATGAATATCGCCCGAGCCCGTGCGCACCGTCAGCAGCGGTCCACCGCCGCGCACTTTCCCCATGATCTGCTTGCGCGTCTCCTGCACCCGCCCCTGTACGGTCATCGTAATCGCCGGACCTACATCCAAAGTGCCTGAACTGGTCGAAAGGTTCGCATCGTAAGCCGCATCCGACGGCAACCGGACATGCACATTCCCCGAACCTGTCCGGATCTCCCAGGCCCCGGCCTGCGTTCCCTCCGCCGAAATGTCGCCGCTACCCGCTTCCGCACGAAGAGCCCCCTGCATCCCCCGAACCGAAACATTGCCGGAGCCGGTATGCAGATCCACATCCCCCGATCCCGTTTCTTCCACCTCAATGTTGCCGCTGCCCGCGCCTCCGCGTACCGGACCCGAAATCCCCAGCGCCCGCACATCGCCCGACCCAGTCTGCAAACGTATTTCTCCGGTTAGCCGCGAGAGTCTCACGTCTCCGGATCCGGTTTGCAGATCGACGTTGCCGCGAGTTCCTTCAATAATCTGATCGCCCGAGCCAGTGTGGCTGCGGATCGTCGTCTCCTCCGGCACGGTGATCTCATAGTCCACCGAAATATCGCGCGCCTCCACATAGTCGATGCGGATGCTATTTCCTTCCTGCCGTAGAGGCGGATGCTGCTCAATGTCGGACACATCGGTATGTCGGTTTCCGAACAGCCAATGATCGCCAACAAAAATCTTGCCTTGAATCGATACCGATCCCACCGGCCCGCTGCGCACGGTAACGTTGCCCGAGCGCGTCTGTACTTCCAAATCCACCGGCCCGCTGACTTGAAAGGTTTTCTCAAATGCTCCTTGCGGTGTGGAAGCGGACGCAAAGGTAGAGGCCAGCAGCACGACCAGAGCGATCGCCAGGAACGAGGACCGCGCCGGAATAGAAACCGGACTACGAAGGATGTGTTGCTTATTCATGTCGTTGTGTCTCCAACTCAGATTTGCGGACGAAAGTGCGCCGTCACCGCTGGGGTTCGCCCTCGACGATAAATATGCGGCTCTTGGTTGCGCCTTGCCGGATCGAACGGATCGCCGAGTACTCCGGCGAGTCGTACCACTCCCGCGCTTTCTTCGCACTGTCGAACCCGATTACCACGATAAAGCCCTTTGGCGGCTCGCCCTCGAGCGCTTGGACGTCGCCGCCACGCACCACATAATGCCCACCGTGTGACGCCACGATTTGCGGCGCCTGGGCAGCATATTGTTTTAAGGCAGCCGGATCCGTGATCTCGACTTCCGCGATCACGTAACCAGGCGGGGTCTTGGCTTGCTGCGCATGAATCGCTCGGGCGCCGGCAACTCCGATCAAGACGCCAGCCAGCAATGCCATCGCCACTTTGTATTTCGTTTTCACGGACTTATCCCCCCGTGCGTTCTTGGAAACAATCGCGGAATCCACGACACCAGGGTGAGCCGAAGCCCGCAAGCCGAAGCCCGCCTTACTGCAGCACCACCTGATCGCCTTCCTTCAGCCCGCTAAGCACTTCGGTCTTCGCACCATTCGAAATTCCGATGTTCACCGCAATCTTATCCTTGCCTTCCTTACCTTTTGGATCGGGAATTTCCACCGAGGCCTTCTTATCCTTGTCGTAGAGAATCGCGCCTTCCGGAATCTGCAGCACGTTCTTATGTTCCTCGAGAATGATTTCCGCATTGGCAGTCATCTCGGCCTTCAACTCTCCGCCCGGATTCTGAATCGAAACTCGCACTTCAAACGTGGTGACGTTATCCTTCTCCACGCCCATCGGAGAAATCTTGGTCACCTTGCCGGTGAAAGTTTTGTCCTTGAACGATTCAACCTTAATCCTCGCCGCTTGGCCCAGATAAACCTTGCCAATGTCGCTCTCATCCACCTTGCCCTTCACATAGACTTCGCTGGTGTCGCCCAGCGTCATCACCAGCGTGGCCGAAGATCCCAGCACCAGGATCGAACTCACCGCGTCGCCCATTTCCACATCGCGCGAGAGCACAATGCCATCGATCGGAGAAACAATGTCCGTGTAACTCAGCTGTTCCTCCAGCTGTGTGAGGTTGGCTCGATCTTGCGCCACCTGCGCCCGCGATTGCGCAATCTTTGCCTTCAGCACCGTCACCTGCGCCTTGGCCACATTCTGCTTATTCAACGCGAGTTCGTAGTTCTTTTCGGCATCGTCGAGCGCCGAAGCCGATACCACTCCATCTTTCGCCATGCCCACAGCGCGATCATAGGCGCGCTTCAGCAAGGGCACGTCCGGTCCTTCCGCATCCACCTTGGCGCGTTCGAAATCGGCCTGCGAGCTATTCAGGTTTGCGTCAGCCGCATCCAGCGCGGCGCGCGACTGCGCCACCTGCGCCTCAATCTCCACCTTGTCAAGCTGCGCCAGCAACTGTCCTTTCTTGACGCGGTCGCCGTAATCCACCAGCAACTTCTTCACGATCCCACTGGCCTTCGACTTCACTTCCACCTTGGTGATGGGTGTCACCTTCCCCGTTGCCACCACACTCTTGGCCAGATCCCCCTTTTCCACCTTCGCCAGCTTGGAGGGGTCAATCTTGGTGCCGCCACGCGTCGCCGCGAACACGCCGATCGCAATCAGCAGGACGATCCCCAGCCCGATCCCGCCATAGATAAATAGTTTGCGACGCTTCTTCTTATTATTTCCGTTTCCGTTCACAACTGCCTCCTAAGTGCTCGCTGGAAATGTCTCTGCAGCTACCCATGCACTCTCTTCTACGCAGCCTGAGTTGCTTTTGTTCCGAAGATTTCGACAAGATCCAGAGATTGCGGCGCCTAAAGCTCCCGCCACCTTCCAGTTAGACCGCTCTCATACAAAAAAGGTTAGCCCCACCAACTAAAAGTTTCATCCTGTGTTCCCCTGTGCCCCCTGTGTTGAAGACTTTAAGACGTCACCGCAACGCGACTGCCAGCCCCCGCAGAATGCTAGAATTACCCATCAGAATGACCCCTCAATGATCGCCTTTGTGCTGCTCCGCGTGCTTCTGATCCTTCTCCTGGTGGCAGCGAATGCGTTTTTCGCCGCTGCGGAGTTCTCCCTGGTCAGCATTCGCGATACCAGAATTCAGCAG
Source organism: uncultured Acidobacteriaceae bacterium (assembly GCA_963818865.1). Taxonomy (GTDB): domain Bacteria; phylum Acidobacteriota; class Terriglobia; order Terriglobales; family Acidobacteriaceae; genus Sulfotelmatobacter. Next base: position 126,640 of record CAWFTQ010000003.1, on the reverse strand, counting down.
CTGATCCAATCCGGACGCATCGGCGCCCGCATCGTCCAACGCCTGCATCAGCATCTCGACGAAGTCGTCAACGGCGTCCAACTCGGCATCACCATCGTCAGCCTGACTCTAGGCTGGATCGGCGAACCCATGGTCGCTCGTCTCGTCGAAGGTCTCAGCTTCGTTCATGAAGTTCCGCACGCCGCAGTCTATGCCCACGGCATCGCCATCGTGATCGCCTTCAGCCTGATCACTTACCTGCACGTTCTCCTCGGCGAACTCGTGCCTAAAACCCTCGCCCTGCAGCGCGCCGAGCAGATCGCCCTCGCCGTGGCCGCGCCCATGGAAGCGTTCCTCACCCTTACGCGCCCCGTGCTTTTCTTCATGCGCCGCTCCGGCGGCCTGGTGTTGCGTCTCTTCGGCGCCCGCGAAACCCGCCGCGGTGGCGCGGTTCACTCACCCGACGAACTCAAGCTTATCGTCACCGCCAGCCGCCAGTTCGGTCAAATTCCCCAGTCGCAGGAGGAAATGATCCACAATGCCATCGAACTCGACAGCATTACGGTCCGCGAAGTCATGGTGGCCCGTCCGGATATTTTTTCCCTGCCCTCCGATCTCACCCTCGACGAAGCCCTCAACCGCGTAGTCGAAGGCCAGCACTCGCGCATCCCGGTCTACGACCCGCAACGCGGCCCCGAGCACATCGTCGGCGTCCTTTACTACAAAGAGCTTGTCCGCTGGGTGCGGCTGCGGCTGGTCAATCTTGGCCAGCCTCTGGCCACCCGCATCGCGCGCACCCAGATCGTCCACATCATGCACGATGTTCTGGTTGTACCGGAAACTAAAGTCCTGGCTGAACTACTGGATGAATTCAAACAGCGCCGCCGCCACCTCGCCGTTGTGGTCGACGAGTTCGGTTCCACCGCAGGCGTCATCACCGTCGAGGACATCCTCGAGCAACTCGTCGGCGACATTGAGGACGAATTCGACGTCTCGGCGCCGGAGCCCGCATTAGCCAACGAGTCAAGCCTGGTGCTCGAAGGCGCGGTCAACATCCGCGACCTCGAAACTCAGCACGGCCTGCTCCTTCCCCGCGACGCCGGATTCGAAACCCTCGCCGGATTCGTTCTCGCCCGCCTGCAGCGCATCCCATACCTCGGCGAATCCTTTGACTACGAAGGCTATCGCTACATCGTCGAAGAGATGGAAGCTCACCGCATCGCCAGAGTAAAGATCGAGAAAGTGAAAAACCTCGACAGCAAACCCGAGCCCGCGAAGCAGGCCGGAGATTGAAATGCGGGGCGTCGGGCTTCGGCTATCGGGCTTCGGCTTGATCGGGGAACCGGGGCAGCTCCGTGTCCCAATGATTGATGACAATCGACTGCGAAGCATCCAGGTTGTTTTAGAATGACGCTTCCAATGCAAAGCTGAAGCCCGATAGCCGAAGCCCGAATGCCGAAAGCCCTCCTCCAACGCGTCCTCTACACCGTCCCAGTAATCTGGCTGGTCGTAAGCCTGGTCTTTCTCCTAATCCACCTCGTCCCCGGAGACCCCATCCAACAAATGCTCGGCGAAGGCGCGCCGCCCGCCGATATCGCAGCCACCCGCCACGCCTACGGACTCGACGCTCCACTAGGCGAACAATACCTCCATTACTGGAAAGGCGTCCTCCACGGCGACCTCGGCCCCTCGTTCCGCTACAACCAAAGCGTGACGCGCCTGGTAGCCCAGCGCTATCCCTACACGCTGCAACTAACGCTGGCATCGCTCTTCGTGGCCATCATCCTGTCGATCCCCGCCGGCGTGCGCTCCGCCCAGCGCCGCAACCGCTGGGACGACCGCCTGCTCAGCATAGTCAGCCTCTTCGGCCTCTCGTTCCCCAACTTCGCGCTAGGCCCCATCCTGATTCTTCTATTCGCCATCAAACTGGGATGGCTCCCCGTCTCCGGCGCCGGCTCCTTCGCTAATTTAGTGCTCCCCGCCATCACCATGGGCGGCGCGCTAGCCGCCATCCTGACCCGCATGGTCCGTACCTCCATGCTCGAAGAGCTAAGCCAGGACTACATCCGCACCGCCCGCGCCAAAGGCCTGCCCGAAAGCACGGTCGTCTACCGCCACGCCCTGCGCAACGCCATGATCCCCATCATCACGGTGCTAGGCCTGCAATTCGGAGCCCTACTAGCAGGCGCAATCGTAACCGAAACCATCTTCTCCTGGCCCGGCATAGGCCGCCTCACCATCCAAGCCATCTCGAACCGCGATTACTATCTCGTGCAAGGCTGCATCCTCGCGATCGGCTTGACGTACGTCGCGGTGAATTTTCTGACGGATGTGTTGTATTCGGTGGCGAACCCGAGGATCAGACAATAGGCACCACACGGCTTTCGCCGGAGTGGCGCGACTTTCCTATTGCTTTCCGCCGCGCCTTGTGGGAACATACATGCTGCACTCGGTGGATGCCGAGCTGCTGGAAGGGCAAGCAACCGAAAGGTTCTTGCGGGACAGTTCTAAAGGCTGTATTCCTCTCTTCCGTAGCTTCCCATTCATTCTCGTGCGTTGGTAATCCCATATGGGATCTCCAAGCGACTGCTCGCTCGTTCGACAGTCCGAAACATTTCAGCCTATTTAGGCGAAAGGAAAACGCACATGCAACTAGACACACTGAAGAAATGCACCGATTGGTTTCGAGTCCACTCATTCCGGGATCTGGAGGATCCAGGCAGCCGCGTCGCCCGCAAAGAGATAGTCGTCTCTCTGGATCAGTATCCACACGACTTCGGGCTCGGCCCAAATCCCAGAGAGCCTAACCTAACTTCCGAAGTTTCAAAGGCAATTAGGGATACCCTCGATGACGACTGGAAGGATTTTCACCTTCTCAACCGCGGGGTCACAGTTTTAGCGAAGGAAATCGACTACGACAATCGTTCTCAGCGGGTGAGGCTCTTCTTAGACGAAACCGAAGAAGAAAAAAAATTCTTCGGACTTCTGGACGGCGGAAACACGAACGCGAGGATCAACGTCTGGCGCGAAGGGTTGGACGATCAGGTGGCCCAGTCGCGCTTGGCGGAGACCTTCGTGAACATGCAGGTGCTGATTCCGCAGATGAAAGGCGCGTCGGTCCCCGCCGGGGAAATGCTCGACCTCCTCAACGACATCAAAGAGGCTAGAAACACCAGCGTGCAGGTAAAAAAGAAATCGCTGGCGGACGCTCGCAATCACTTCGAGGCGCTGAAGCAAGCACTCGAGCATGAGTCCTACTTTCCCGAAATCTCTTGGCACGAGGGTCAGAACGGTGGCGTCGACGCCCAACAGATCGTGACGCTGCTGATGGTCTACTACCCCAGCTTCTCCGCGGCAGCCGAGGGGGGAGAACCGAGCAACGCATACGGGCACAAGGAGCGCTGTTTGGATGCGTTCCTGGAATATGCGAGGAAGGAACCGCAGGTATTAGAGAAGTGGATCAAAATCTTGCCTACGCTGATCACGCTCTTCGACACGTTGCAGATGGAGTTCCCGGACCATTACCCGGGCTACTTCGGCAAAATCACCGAGGTCCAGATCTACAATGAAAAGAAATACGAGCGGGGCAACAAGAAATACCGAAAGACCATACCGACGTCCCAATTCCTGCGCCGTGAGATGAAATACTCGTACCCAGTCGGTTGGTTATATCCCCTTTTTGCCGCATTCCGGTTCCTGGCGGGTCCCGACAAAACGACCGGCGAGATTGTTTGGAAAAAAGATCCCGTCCAATTCTGGAAGGACCACGCAAAAGCAATCTGTGACCAGTACGTCCCGCATATTGTCGCCAAGGACTACGCTCCGAAGAAGATCGCGACCGACCTCCTCTGCTATCAGGCAGTCAGGCGAGCAGTCAGCGATCTCTACAAGGACGAGTTGCTCCGCGATGCGGGCATAACAGCGTAGTTCATGACGCGAGTAGAGGGCGGTCGCCTCAGAAGATCGCCCTCTTTGCTTCATGCACCAAACTGGTGTACAATGATGCCATGCCCACCAGCAAACACGTCCGCCGGAGCGTATCGCTCCCCACTCCCATCGCCAAACAGGTAGAGCGCATGGCCAAGAGCCAGCGCCTGAGCGACAACCGGGTTCTGGTGGAACTCATCGAACTCGGCATCGAAGCGCGGAAGCAGAAAGAAAAGGCCTTCTTCGAACTCGCCGAACGCTTCCGCGCCGCCAGCGATCCGCAGCAAGCTAAGCGCTTGGGCGACGAGTTGGGCCGCCTGGTTTTCGGTGAGGAAGATGCTTACGAACGCGCCCGGAGCCAAGCCGCCTTGCTACTTGACCAAGGCTTTCATCTGGGCGGTGTAATCCGCGCCAGCCGAGACGAATTGCATGAGCGATAAGACGTTCGTCGACACCAACGTCTTGATCTACGCTCACGACGTCGATGCAAAGGCCAAGCATGGGGTAGCTGAAAGCGTTCTGCGCGAACTCTGGACCCATCGGACGGGCGCGCTCAGCCTGCAAGTACTGCAAGAATTCTATGTAAACGTCACGCGGAAGATCGCGAAGTCGCTTTCCAAGGCAGAGGCACGTCTGGTGGTGAACAGCTACTCAATCTGGTGCATCGAAACCACGCCCGCCGAAATTGCAGCCGCATTTCAAATCGAAGATAAAGCCAGGATCGGGTTTTGGGATGCCCTGATCGTCGCTTCTGCCGCCAAGTCCGGAGCCGTGCGGATTCTCTCCGAGGATTTGAACCCTCAACAAACCATTGCTGGCATCCGCATCGAAAATCCGTTCGCCCTGTGAGGTAGAAAAGGCGGAGCATCTCTGCCCCGCCCCTAGTTCAAATCCAACTACGCGGCCTGCATCATTTTCTTCATCCGTTCCTTCATCTGCTCGGGCGACACATCTTCCACATGCGTGGCGATGCCCCACAAATGTCCAAATGGGTCGCGAATAAAGCCGTTGCGATCTCCATAGAACTGGTCTTGCACCGGCTTCAGGATCTTCGCGCCCTCCGCCGCGGCGTGCTTAACCACGCTATCAACGTCGGGCAGATAAACATACAGGCTCACCGGGCTCCCGCCCACGGTGGTCGCGCTGGTGTGTCCCTCACCCATGCTGGGATTTTCGTCGGCCAGCATAATGTGCGAGTTGCCGATCTTCAACTCGGCGTGGCCGACTTTGCCGTCCGGGCCATTCATGCGAACGGTTTCGGTCGCTCCGAAAACTTTTTTATAATAGTCAATGGCTTGAGCAGCACCGTTGATAACCAGGTAGGGTGTGACGGAATTGTAATCTTTCGGAATATACGAGACTTTGCTCATGAATTTCCTCCTGAGAGTGTAGGCTAAGGTGGAGGTTGGTGGCGCAAGTGCCAGCCCGTGGCCAGCATTCCTAATGAGAACACAAGCTAGCCAGCGGTCTCAAGGCCCATGGCAAATTAATATTGCATTCATGTCCACCGCCGCCATCTCGTTCCGCCGCCGGATTGCCGGAAATGCCCGCCACAATCCGCTGGCCGCCACCGGCGTTGTGCTGGTCGTCATCTTCGTGATCTTCGCTCTGTTCGCTCCCTGGATCGCGCCGCAAGATCCCGCCGCCATTAATCTTCCCGCCCGCCTCGACACTCCATCCCACGCCCACTGGTTCGGCACCGACGAACTCGGCCGCGACATTCTCTCCCGCATCATCTACGGCGCGCGCATCTCCATGCTGGTCGGAAGCTGCGTGGTGCTTGCCTCGCTCATGCTCGGCTTGATCATCGGTTCCATCGCCGGTTACTACGGCGGAGGCATCGACCGCTTCGTCAACGTCGTCCTGATGAACGCATTCCTCTCGTTCCCCGGAATTCTGCTGGCCATTGCCTTTGTCGCCTTCCGCGGCCCCGGCATCTTTAATCTCGTTCTCGCGCTTTCACTCGGCGGCTGGGTCGGCTACGCCCGCCTGGTTCGCGGACAAGTCCTCGCCGCGCGCGAGCGCGAATTCGTCGAGGCGGCCCGCGCTCTCGGCGCCAGCGACCTGCGCATCATCGCCCGCCACATTCTCCCGAACATTATTCAGCCCGTGATCGTGCAAGCCGCGATCGGCATGGCCGGAGCCATCCTGGCCGAAGCCACCATGAGCTTTCTCGGACTCGGCGTGCCGCCACCGACAGCCAGTTGGGGCACCATGCTCAACGACGGCCGCGCCCACCTGTTCGACGCTCCCCACCTTGTGCTCTTTCCCGCGCTCGCGGTGATGCTGGCCGTGCTTTCGTTTAACTTTATCGGCGACGCGCTGCGCGATTACCTCGACCCCCGCTCCCGCATCGAAGCCGGACTCTAGCCCTCTCGCAACCCTCTCAAAACACGCCAAATCCACTTCTTGACAAGCATCGCAAATTGCAATATAAATATTGCGATCTGATATATGAAGCTGGGAGAGAAAATTCGCTACCTGCGCGAAGTGGAAGGCTCGTTGCGCGGCCTGGACCGTCCCATGACTCAACAGGAGATGGTGAAGGCCATCCGCCAGGAACTGCGCAAAAGCATCAGCCAGTCGTATTTGTCGCAGATTGAAGGTGGGTCGCGACCGCACATGACGCAGTCCTCGCGGGCGCTGCTGGCGAAGTTCTTCAAAGTCCATCCCGGCTTTCTGGTGGATGACCCCGAGGGTTACCACACCGAGCTGACTTCAGATTTACGAACGACGGAAGGACAGCTTGATGTCTGGCTGCTGCAGGGATCGGAGCGCTTCGTAAGCGATCCGGAGGTGAGCGAGGTGCTCATCAAGGCGGCGCGCGAAAAAGATACGCGCCGCTGTTTGCTGCTGCTGGGGGCGATTCTGGATACCCCTGGGTTGGCGGAACGCCTGCTTGAGGCGCTAAGGCCGGAATTGATGGCGAGGGGCGATCATCATCGGGAAGGCCAAGGCCGAAAGAATCATCGCGAAAATCTTCATGGCGGAGATCGGGGACTTGCAGCGAGAGTAGAAGGAAGGCGAATCCGATGAATTACTCGATGACTTGGGCGGATTTTTATTTGATCTGTTTCGCTGTCGGCTTCCTCTTCAGTTTCTTTTCGTTCGTGTTCGGCGGAGCGCGGACCGGGCGCTTGCACCTGCCGCATTTCCACGGACATGGCGTCGGCGGTGCGCATATGCCATCGACGGTTTCGGCGCCGCATCCACCGGCTTCGGGACATGCCTCGCCAGGAACCGGCGCAACAAGTCCTGGCGCAACCAGTCACGGCGCGGAGCAGAGCAGCGGAGTTTCGCCGTTCAATCTCGTCACGCTGACCGCGTTCCTGGCCTGGTTTGGCGGGACCGGATATCTCCTCACACGCTACTCCGGCCTGTGGGTCGGCTTTGGGTTGCTGGCTTCGATCACCAGCGGGCTGGTGGGGGGAGGGATCGTGTTCCTGTTTCTGAGCAGGGTGTTGATCTCGGACGAAGAGAACATGGATCCCGCCGATTACGAAATGGTGGGCGTGCTGGGTCGAATCTGCAGTGTGGTCCGCGCGGGCGGCACGGGAGAGATGATTTACGCTCAGATGGGGACGCGCCGGGTGTGCGGCGCGCGCAGCGAAGACGGCAGCGCCATCGCCAAAGGAACCGAAGTGGTGGTCACGCGCTACGAAAAGGGAATCGCATATGTGCGTCTTTGGGAAGAGCTGAGCAATGAGTCATAAGTCTGGCGAGTAGATCCGCGGGAGCTGAATATGCAGCCGAGTGTATTAGAGGGTCAGGTGCTAGCCACGGAAACGCACTGCGGGCGACTTTGGGGCGTCATCATTCTGGCCGCTATGGTCGGACCGGGGTTATCGGTGATTTTCTATCCGACCGCACCCGCTCGTTTTGCGCTGGTCGTGGCGGCTGTGATCGGAGTGGGCGCGCTTTTAATGGCGTGGGGCGGCTTTCAGTATCGGTTTCTGTCGAATGGGGTCGAGATACGGACACTGGGATTCAGACTGCGCTCGATTCCCAAACAATCGATCGTGAGCTACTCGATCGAACCTTGGGCCTTCCTCCGAGGGTATGGAATTCGCGGCATCGGTCGCAGCCGTGCCTACGTTTGGGGAAACAGGGTGGTTCACATCCGAACGACGAATGGTGAGGTTTTTCTGGGACACAGTGACCCGGAGCGAATCGTTCGCGATCTGAATATGGTGACCGGTTTTGTGACGCGCGGTTAGCGTCATGCGCAAGTGGCTAGAAGATGGAGTAACAGGAGGCGTTATGCCAGAGATGTCACGGATGGTGGAGATTTGGATTTTCGCGGGGCTGGGAGTGATGGTCCTTCTATTTTTGATGAGTGGAATGGCCAGGCTATATCGCAAAGCAGGGCCGCACGAGGCGCTCATCGTGTATGGCCTGGGCGGAACGCGCGTGGTGCAGGGACATGGCACGCTGGTGCTTCCCATGGTGCAGATCTGTCGAGATCTGTCTTTGGAGCTCATGTCGTTCGACGTGGCGCCGCAGCAGGATCTCTACACCAAACAAGGTGTGGCAGTGACTGTCGAAGCTGTGGCGCAGATCAAAGTGAAGTCCGATCGTGAGTCGGTGCTGACGGCTGCCGAGCAATTCCTTACCAAGAGCGATCAGGAGCGCGAAGCGCTGATCCGACTGGTGATGGAAGGCCATCTGCGCGGCATCATCGGCCAGCTCACGGTGGAAGAAATCGTCAAGCAGCCGGAAATGGTTTCCGACCGGATGCGCGGAACCTGCGCCGAGGACATGAACAAGATGGGGCTGGAGGTGATTTCGTTCACCATCAAGGAAGTTCGCGACAAGAACGAATACATCACTAACATGGGCAAGCCGGATGTGGCCCGCATCAAGCGCGATGCCGATGTTGCAACGGCGGAAGCCGACCGCGATACCGCGATCAAGCGCGCGCTGGCGCAGCGGGAATCCGCCGTCGCCAAAGCGCAAGCGGATCAGGAGCGAGTACTGGCGGAAACCTTGTCGTTGGCCAAGCAAGCGGAGTCGCAGCGCGACCTGGAAGTGAAGCGAGCGCAATTTCTGGAAGTCACAAAACGCCAGCAGGCGCAGGCCGATAAAGCGTATGACATCCAGACCAACATCATGCAGCAGCAGGTGATCGCCGAGCAGGTGAAGGTGCAGCAGATCGAGAAAGAGCAGCAGGTGAAGGTGCAGGAGGCGGAAATCAATCGCCGCGAAAAAGAACTGATTGCGACCGTCCTGAAAGGCGCCGAGATCGAGCGTCAGCGGATCGAAACCCTGGCCGCGGCCGAAAAGCAGCGGCTGATCGCGGAAGCGGAAGGGCACGCCTCGTCGATACGCGCACAGGGCGAGGCGGAAGCCGAAATTATTTTCAAGAAAGGCGAATCCGAAGCCAAGGCCATGAACGTGAAAGCCGCGGCCTATCAGGAGTACAACCAGGCGGCCGTAATCGATCGATTGTTCACGGCCATGCCGGAGATCGTGAAGGCGTTGGCCAGTCCGCTGGCGAACGTCGATAAGATCACTATCGTCTCCACCGGGAACGGTGATGCCTCGGGGATGAATAAGATTACCGGCGACATCACCAAGATGGCGGCGCAGGTGCCGGCGTTGTTCGAGACGCTCTCCGGCATGCCACTCTCGGAGTTGCTAGGCAAGGTGCGTCAACTCGGGGACAAGACGCCGAAGCCGCCGGTGGTTGACGCGGCCAAGTGAGGGTCTCAATTGCTCGTGTGGGAAGCGAGCCTGGATTGCTCGTGTGGGGACAGCCGCCTTAGCCTGCCCTGAGCGAAGTCGAAGGGGCTGTCCCGCGAGCGAAGCGAGCGAAATCGGAGCAAGAATCATGAACCGGAAATCGAAAGGAATGGGTTTAGGAATTGCATTGGGCGCGGTGCTGGGCGTTGCCCTCGGAGTGATGGCCGGACACATCGCAATCTGGCTGGGAATTGGTGTAGCGATTGGCATGGCCATCGGCAGCACTCTGCGGCGAACCACGTGCGCCAACTGCGAAGCGGCAAAACGAAATCGAGAGCTTGCAGCTAGAAGCTAGAAACGTAATTCAAGAAGCAGTTCAAGAAAAGGAGTCCACCATGGCATTACTAGAGCGGGTTTCCACATTAGTCCGGGCCAACCTCAATGACCTGATCGATAAGGCCGAGGAGCCGGAAAAGATGATCAAGCAGGTGATTCTCGACATGCAGAATCAGTTACTGCAGGTGAAGACGCAGGTGGCGATTGCCATCGCTGACCAGCACCTGCTGGAGAAAAAGCAAAAAGAAAATGAAGAGAAAGTGGCTGAATGGATGCGCAAGGCCGAACTGTCGGTCGACAAGAAGCAGGATGACCTGGCGCGCGCATCTCTGCAGCGTGTGGAAAGTTATCGCGAGATGAGCGAGAGCTTCGCGCAGCAGGTAGCCGACCAGAAGGCCCAGGTGGAGAACTTGAAGTCCGCGCTGCGGCAACTGGAGCAGAAACTGACCGAAGCGCAGGCCAAGGCCGATCTGCTGATCGCGCAACATCGCCGCGCCCGCGCCGTGGGCAAGGCCAGCGATGCGCGCCTGGCCATGGGCGATGGCTCGAAAGCCGCGGCCTTCGACCGCATGAAGCGCAAGGTCGCGCATTCGGAAGCACTGGGCCAGGCGAAGGCGGAGATTGCCGGAGACAACATGGAAGACCGGTTGGCGGCGCTGGAGAAAGAGGATCGCATTGAGCAGTTGCTGGCGGAGTTGAAGGGGAAGCGCGGGGCGTAGGACTGAATGGCTGACATCAGTGGAAGGCTGGTCAAAACTGCTGAAGCCATTGGGAAGAGGCCTCGATACACTACGTTGCGTTCGAGGGAATAGAGATCTCTTCGGCAAGCTCAGGGCAGGCTCTTCGACTCCGCTCAGATGACAGCGTCGGGTTTGGGTGACTATTAGACCGAAGAAGCCTTGCTGACCGAGCTGGATGCAATTCCTGAGATCGAGAACGGATGCCCGTTTTCGCACACTGCGACCGGGTCGGCGCGCAGCACGAACTCGAGGGCTTCGATTTCCGACATCTGGCTATTATCGAGCACATGCCATCGGGTGCGGGAGTGGCAACCGGTTTCGCCGCATTCCAATTCGACGCACAAAAAATCAACGCGGGTTTCTTCTTCCAGCGGACGCGTGTAGGGCGCCCATTGAATATCTTTTTTGTCGTAAAGGTACCAGTGGTCGCATTCGCGGCAGATCAGTCGGAGCTGCCATGCGTCTTGCGGCCAGGCCGGCGGATTCTCTCCGCTTGCGGGCGGGTTGGGATAGGGCAGGCGAATGCGGGCGGCGCTGGGCATGGGGCAATCTGGATTTTTGCATCGTACGACGGGCTGCAAATACATAGAAGCTGATCTCCGCGGGACAGCCATTCTGGCTTATGTTGTTGACTGAGCGCAAGTGGCAAAAGGCACAAGCGAAATGACGCCAGCCTTACATCCATTGACCGGCTGGGGCGCATCTCTGTAGTCTTGCGATAGAATTCAATCTTGCAATAAAATTTCGCTGCGGATTTTAGGGATCAAGGAAAATACATGAAAGAAGTTGCCATCCTGCTGCTGTTCGCACTTATGCTGAACGGCTGCGGTAGCAGCCCGACGACCGCGCAGGCCGCTGAGGGCGGGGTCTGGGGAGCGCAGATGCTAGGGGGAGTGGGCAAGTCTTCCGGATTTAGCTTTCAGACGCAGTTCACGGTGGGTAGTAACGGGGCGCTGGGAATTACGAACTTTCAATTCCTGAATGCGGGCACGGACAACTGTTTCGGAACTGCCACCGCTACGACGTCCGGCTCATTGACCGATCTAGTTTACAATTCTGCCGGCCAACTAACCATGGGCAAATTTTCCTTCACCATAGCCAGCGCGGCGGGCGACAAGGTCACCCTTACGAGCACAGCCGTCACGGGAGTGGTGAACACCAACAATAATACGCTCAGCGACGGCTCCATCATTGGCAATTGGATGCTGGTCCCGGCTAGTAGTAACAGCACCTGCCTGGACGCAAACGGCACGTTTACCATGACGCAGACCGCGTCCTGAGAAATTCCTGGGCGTCTTTCTGAAATCAGAACCAATCGCTGCGGTAGGCGACCCACCATGCGACGAAGAGGCAGGGAATGGTGGCGGCGAGGCCCCACCAAAGAGGCAGTAGGAAATCCGCGAGCAGGCCGAGCACGGCGAAGACTATCCAGAAGACTTTGCGCTCCATAGAAAGATTGTAGTTCTGAAGGCTATTACGAGGAAATCTAACGGAGTGCGCGGCTTGTAGTATGCTCGGCTTATCGATATTCTGATTCACGCATCGCGCCACCGGCTCCACAATCCATGAACCCTAAACTTATCTCTTATTCTTTCGGGCTGTTTTCACTACTTTGGAGTGCAACGGCGTTGAGCCAAACCGCCTCGGCGCCGGCGGCGGGTCATCCAAGCCCGTACTCGGTGCAGGGAAGCGGACCGGCGTCGCCGCAGGGCGGGCCGGTGTCTTACGCTTCGGTGTCGCAATTAAATGGATTGCTGGCGCAGGTGGAAGCGACGTCCAAGACCACGCAGTCCGACCTGATTAAGTTGCGCATCGAGCGCTGGAAGACGGACGGCTCCACGAAAAAGCAATCGCAGAACGATGTGGAATCGATCCAGCGAAATCTGCAAGACGCCTTGCCCGAGATGATTGGGCAGTTGCGCAATGCGCCGGAAGATATGCCCGCAACCTTCAAGCTCTACCGGAATCTGGATGCGCTCTATGACGTCCTGAGCGGAGTGGTGGAATCGGCGGGAGCGTTCGGGCCGAAAGACGATTTTCAGGCGCTGTCGAACGATCTGAACGGCTTTGAGGGAACGCGAAAACAGTTGGCCGATCGCGTGAACAACCTGGCAACGTCGAAGGAGCAGGAGATCGTGCGCCTGCGTGCGGATCTGAAGACGGCGCAGGCGGCGATTCCGGCCGCGCCGCCGAAGAAAACCGTGGTGGACGATAACGAACCGGCGAAGAAACCCGCGGCCAAGAAGAAACCTGTGGCGAAAAAGCCCGCTACCACGCCATCCGCCACGAAGGCGCCGGCCACGCGGCCGGCACAGACTCCGGCGGGGCAAGCTAAACCGCAGTAACGGCTTCCGGCCACCGGCTTCCTGAAATCCCCAGTGCGCCCCGTTTCGATAGTAAGTCCGGACGCCGGACGCCGAATCTGTTACTCTTCCCACCGCATCAAGATTGCGACTGAGAATCCGGCATGGCCATTCACGTCAACATTCCCGCAATTGTTTTCGGCTTAGTCATCATCGGCGTGGTGCTGCTCGATGCGTTCGAAACGGTTGTGCTGCCACGGCGGGTGACGCGGCATTTCAAGCTAACCGCCTGGTTCTTACGGCGCACATGGATTCCGTGGAAGCGGATTGCCGGGCGCATCCGGACTTCTTCCCGGCAGCAGAGTTTTCTGGGATACTTCGGACCGCTCTCGCTGATCACGCTGCTGGTATTTTGGGCGGCGAGCCTGATCCTGGGTTTTGGCCTGCTGCAATATGGAATCGGCGGGCACGAACAACTGGGCAACGAGCCCATTACGTTTGGCAGAATTCTTTATCACAGCGGCGAAACGTTCTTCACGCTGGGCTACGGCGATATTGTGCCGACGTCGGGCGCGGCCCGCTTTTTGTCGGTGCTTGAAGCTGGAATGGGCTTCGCCTTTCTCGGTGTGGTCATTGGATACTTGCCGGTCGTGTACGGCTCATTTTCGCGGCGTGAGATCCAGATCTCAATGCTCGATGCGCGCGCTGGGTCGCCTCCGACCGCAGCCGAATTGTTGGTGCGGCTGGCAGGAAGCTCGGAAAATCCGGCAATTGAGCAAGTTGTTCTCGACCAAGTCTTGCGTGACTGGGAGCGCTGGGCGGCGGAGTTGCTGGAGAGCGGTCTTTCTTATCCGGTGTTGAGTTTCTTTCGTTCCCAGCACAGCAACCAATCGTGGCTGGGAGCGCTGATGGCCATGCTGGACGTGACTTCGTTGGTGATTACTGGCATTGAAGGTATTCATCCCAGTCAAGCGCGGCTCACTTTCGCCATGGCGCGCCATGCGGCGGTTGATCTGGCGCAGGTGGTGAATGCGCGCTACGATCCCCAGGCCCCGGAACGGCTGATAGAGGAAGACTTCGATGCACTGCGGGAGACCCTGGCGGCTGCGGGATTGAAATTGCGCACCACGGATGAAGCGCGGCAGAAACTGACGAAACTACGGTCGATGTATGAACCGTACGTGTTCTCGATGGCGCGAAATCTTATGGTAGAGCTCCCGCCGTGGAAACATCCGGCGAAGATGCGGGACAACTGGCAGGCTGGTCCGTGGGACCGCGCGATTCAGGCGAAGGGACTGGCCGTGCTCGGGCAGAAGCCGGTACAGCCGCGCGGCATCGAGGACCACTTCTAGGATTTAGTAATTGGGCAATTTGTAATTTGGTAATTTGAAAATCACTGGCGCACGTATCGGCTTTGGGTTTCAAATTACTAAATTACCCAATTACTAAATTACTAAATTACTAAATTACTAAATTACTAAATCGACTTGTCTGGGATCGCGTTTTCATGAAAAGTATTGGCGAGAACGTGGTGCGCATTGAGGCGGAAGCGCTGCGCTCGCTCGCTGACCGTATTGGCGGCCCGATGGCGGCGGCGTTTCAGCAAGCTGTGGACTTGTTGTTTTGCTGCGCGGGACGCGTGGTGGTGACGGGGATGGGCAAGAGCGGGCTGATTGCACGCAAGATTGCCGCGACTTTCAGTTCGACGGGTACTCCAGCGTTGTACTTGCATCCGGTGGAGGCGCTGCACGGGGATTTGGGCATGGTGGTGCGCGGGGATGTGGTGCTGGCGCTTTCGGCGTCTGGAGAGACGGAGGAAATCCTCGCATTGCTGGCGACGATCAAGCGGCTGCGAGTGCCGCTGATTGCGATGACCGGGGATGAGATCCTTACGAAGTCTGCGGGCGAGGGCGCCCGCGCCGCACGGTCCTCAACTTTGGCGGCCGCGGCGGACGTGGCGCTTGATTGTTCGATCGCGGAGGAGGCTTGCTCGTTAGGTCTCGCTCCTACCGCTTCGACTACAACGATGCTGGCGTTGGGCGACGCGCTCGCGGTCACGCTCAGCGAAAAGCGCGGATTCAAGGAAGAAGATTTTGCCAATCTGCATCCGGGTGGAAAGCTGGGAAAGCGCCTGGCAAGGGTGGAATCGCTGATGCACGCAGGCGAGGCCCTACCATGCGTGACGCCGCAAACCAAGATGCCGGATGTGATTTACGAGATGTCGCGCAAGAAGCTGGGCGTGACGGCGGTGGTGGAAGATCAGAACCTGGTGGGTGTGATCAGCGATGGAGATTTACGTCGGCTGCTGGAGAAACGCGGAAAAGATGTGCTCGATTTGACCGCGGGCGAGGCGATGACGAAGAATCCCCGAACGATTGCGGCGGGAGAATTTGCGGCGACGGCGCTGGCGCTGATGGAAGAGAAGAAGATTACCTCGCTGATGGTCGTGAGCGTGGGCGGAAAGCTGGAAGGCATCGTGCACCTGCATGATTTGTGGAGCACAGAATTAGTGTAAGAATTGAGTCATTGAGAGATTGAGTCATTGAATCATTGAAGACCGATGAACATGCTGGACAAGGCGGAGGCCCTGAAACTGCGGACCAAGCAGTTTGCGGTCCGGATTGTCGGCGTCGTTCGGTCGCTGCCGCGGACGCGCGAGGGTGACGTTATCGGTAAACAATTGCTTCGCTGCGGTACGGCAGTTGCGGCAAAATTACCGGGCGGTTTGTAGGGCTCGGTCACATGCTGAGTTTACTTCCAGGATAAGCATAGTGGTCGAGGAAGCGGACGAAACAGTTTTCTGGCTCGAACTCTTGGCTGATACAGTAGTTGTGCCGGCAGATAAATTGGGGCTATTGTTGAAAGAAGCAAATGAACTGCTAGCGATCTGTGCGGCTTCGTTGAGTACCGCGAAGCATAATAAAGTAAGTTGAGATTCGCGTTGACCTTGAATGAGTCAATGATTCAATCTCTTATATGATTCAATCCTATGTATCACTACGATCCCAATACCGCGCTTGAAGAATTGACGGAAGACGCAACCCTGCCGAACCCGGTGCATGTGCGTGACATGATGCTGCGCAAGCATCTCTCGGCGGACCGATCGCTGGAGCTGAACCGCCTGTTTGTCGAGTATCAGAAGTTTTTCGGCGAGACGCAGAAGCTGGGGAAAGAGATTCTGCGGCAACTGACTTCCTAGTACCGAGTTGCGAGTACCGAGTTGACACTACTGCGTATTGCGCGCAGGCAGGTTCCTTTGATCTTCAGTTACAATACTCAATTCCTATAAGTAACGGCGTGCGAGTTCGCTCGGTACTCGGTGCTCGCAACTCTGTACTCAAACTCTATGCATCGATGGTCAGAACTCTTCATTCCCACATTGCGCGAAGCTCCGGCGGACGCTGAAGTTGCCAGCCACAAGTTTCTGGTAAGGGCTGGGTACATCCGGCAACTCGCGGCGGGGATTTACTCGTATCTCTTCTTGGGTAACCGGTCGTTCAACAAGATCATGGCCATCGTGCGCCAGGAGATGGACAAGATTGGCCAGGAATTTTTTCTGCCGGCGCTGCATCCACTCTCGCTGTGGGAAGCCAGCGGACGCTGGCCAGACGTTGTGGGCGACAACCTGTTTCGTCTGAAGGATCGTAAGGGCGCCGACATGTGCCTGGGCATGACCGAAGAAGAGGTGATGACCGAGATTGCGCGCAAGGAACTGCGCAGCTACAAGCAGTTGCCGCAGATCTGGTACCAGATCGCTCCGAAGTTTCGCGACGAGCCGCGGCCGAAGTCGGGGTTGCTGCGGGTGCGCCAGTTCATGATGAAGGACGCGTACTCGTTCGACATCGATGCGGCGGGACTCGATGTTTCCTACAAAAAGCATTACGACACTTATTGCAAAATCTTTGACCGCTCCGGATTGAAGTACATGGTGGTCGAGGCGGATTCGGGTGCGATGGGCGGGAAGGAATCGCACGAGTTCATGGTGCGCACTTCCGCGGGAGAGGATCAGATTGTGAGCTGCGATGGCTGCAACTACGCGGCGAACATGGAGAAAGCGACGTCGAAGCTTTGGCCGGTGGACGATCTTGCCGCCGAAGGGGATGGCAAGCCGCTGGAGGTACACACTCCGGGACAGAAGACGATCGAAGATGTGGCCAAGTATCTGGGCGTCTCTCCCAAGAACAAGATTAAGACGCTGGCTCTGATGGCGGAAGAGAACGATGAAAAGACCGGCAAGACGAAGTCGCGTGGAATTGTCGTGCTCCTGCGTGGCGATCATCAATTGAACGAAGCGAAGCTTAACGGAGCGGTGGCGGTCGCGACTCGTCCGATGGAAGAAGGCGAGATCAAAGCGCTGTTCAAATCTCCGGCGGGATATTTAGGGCCGGTGGGGATTGAGTGGGCAAGAGATTTGAAAAAGGATACGCACCTGCCTGTCCTGTTGGTAGACAAAGCTCTTGAGGGTAGGACGAATCTGATCGCCGGTGCGAACCAAGAGGACTATCACCTGAAAAATTTGACCCCGGGGGTGAACTTTCATCCTACGGCTTATGTCGATCTTCGTAGAGTGACGGCCGGCGAGCCCTGTCCCAACTGCGGCGCGCCACTGCGTATTGATACAGCGGTTGAAGTCGGGCACATCTTCAAGCTGGGTTACCGCTATTCCGAAACGATGGGCGCGCGCGTGCTCGACAAGAACGGCAAGGAAGTTACGCCGATCATGGGATGTTACGGTATCGGCATTGAGCGCATTCTGACGGCGGCGGTGGAGCAGAGCAATGACGAAAATGGATTTTGGCTGCCCCCGTCGATTGCTCCGTTTGAAATCGTGGTTACTCCCATCAACGTGAAGGACGAGAGTTTGTTGAAGGCTGCTGTCGACATCGGATCCCGGCTGGAAGCCGCTGGCTTTGACGTAATTCTGGATGATCGCGACGAACGGCCGGGAGTCAAGTTCAAAGACGCAGATTTGGTCGGTATCCCTTTTAGAATCAATGTCGGAAAGAAGGTTACCGAAGGTACCGTGGAAGTGGTTCTGCGCTCGACTCGCGAGGTGCGCGATGTTACGATTTCGGCGGTAGTAGAACATTTTCGAGGGGCGCTGCGAGCCCAGGCCTGAAGATTGCGCCTGGCTTTGGCCGGCGCATTTCAGACTATGGGAATCATCAAAGCGTGTGTGGGATTTCTTGTGATCGCGGCCGTGGTGGTCGCTCTGTTCCAGGTGGCCCCGGTTATGCTGGCCAATTACAGCTTTCAGGACGACCTTAAGACCGTCTCGCTGATGGATAGCGCCAACCTGCAGAAGACGGACGAAGATGTTCGCAACGATGTGCTCCGCAAGGTCAAGGAACACGAGCTTCCCATCGATGCCAAGCAGATCGCGGTACAGCGTATCAATACGCCGGGCATTTCCGCAGTCTACCTCTCTGTTAACTATTCGGTTACGATCAATCTGCCGGGATACTCCTTCGACATGAGTTTCAATCCGACATCCGGAAATAAAGGCTTTTAAATTCAGCGGCCAGTGGCCAGTGGCTCGTGACCGGAAAATTTTAGCCAGATTAGCCACTGAGCCACTGAGCCACTGACCCACTGACCACGGACCACTCCCTTGCCCGGCTTACCGGTCGAGTGTGCCAGTGACATTCGTAACGTTGCCATCGCGTTACCTTCCTCCTAAGATCGCGAAGAGTGAGAATCTTCTGATGGGCTTTACGGCCAACCGGCACGGGCCAGTTCCGAAAGTTCAGCTTAAATCCAGATTGGGAATGTTTCCGAAACTGCAGCGGCAGAGCGAGGCGGAGGCGGTTTTATGACGATACGTATTCGAGCAGGTTTGACGTTGATCGTGGCGGTGGCAATCATGGGATGGGCCGGCTGCGATCACTACAACTGCAGCAGCGGCCCCAACCTGGGTTCCGGTTGCACGGCCGGTACCGGAGGGCTTTCGACTGGGGGCACCGGCACCAGCGGTGGAAACAGCATCGCGGTCTTAGCCTACTATGTGAGCAATAATGAAGTGGGCAGCGTCGAACTGAACACGACGCCGGCATTGATCGACACTCCCAACTTCGTTTTGCAAACGCTTCCTACGGGCTATACGAATTCGGCCATTGTCACTGCACAAGAGCAATACTTGTACATGCCGTACGCCAGTACATCGTCATCCGCGTCGATCTATGCCTGGTCGATCGACGGCACCACCGGCGCCCTGACGGCTTTGGCCGGCAGTCCCTTCCCAGTCCCCGATGCGGCCGGCTTAGCCAGTTCCGACCAGCCCACGACTCCGCTCATCACGAATTCCGCAGGGACATGCCTTTATATGGCGGACGCGTTAAATAGCCGGATCGATGTTTTCCAGATCGATTCGAGTTCGGGGATTCCGACTGCGGTCCCCGGATCGCCCTTCTCGACAACCATTCCGCCCTGGAATCTGGCTATGGATGGCCTGGGCAGGTATCTTTACGCGACTCAGGGCAATTACGCTGGCGAGGGCGTGAAGTTGGAAGTATTCACCATCAATAGCGCCACAGGCGCGCTGTCGAATGGAACCACAATGCCGTCGCTCAACATGTGGCAGCTGCAGGGAGAGCCCACTGGGACATTTATGATTGGGGTCGACGGCCTTACCGGATTAACCGGGGATAATAAGCCAGCTGATCCCAACATCTACGTTTTCAGCATCAATTCGGGTGGCGTGCTCGCGCAGGTGGGAAAGATTCCTACGACAAGCGGAAACGGCCCCACGGCAGTCGTGATATCCCCCAACGGGCAATTCGTGTATGACTTCAGCCTCTCGATATCGACCGGACTTGACGGTCCCCTCGATGGCTATTCGCTCGCCAGTGGTACCTTGACGCCTTTAGCCGGTTCTCCCTTCAGCGCGCTAAGCTTGCCCGATGGAGGCCATTTCGACCAAAGCGGGTCATACCTATTTTTTCACGCAGCCAGTGCCATTGGAGCCTATGACATAGATCCCTCAACCGGCATCCCCACCGAACCCACGTCAGCCGTGGGAATAGGACAGGGAGCGGTGATTTATCCCTGGGCGGTGACCGATCCGAAATAATCCAAGCTCGACGCGGTTTGCCCTACGCTGTTGATCTCTTAGGGACTCGCATCAGGCGAGTCCCTTTTCATTTCCCCGGCTGACGGTACAATAAGATATTCCTCCTGCGGTTCGGCGTCTCTGGCCTGTGGCGGGAGATGAGTTTGGACGAAGAGGTGCGGTAAAACCTTTTCGTGCGCCCCATCGTCTGACCAGTAGGGATTTCTTTCAGCGGGCGATCGAGTCAAATAGTGGCTATCAAGATAAAGATTCCGAAAAGCGGAGACAAAAACGGCAAAGCGCGCCGTGGTCTGCCGCGCGATCCCGTGCTGCGGGCGGCGCTGATCGTCTTTCTGGTAGCGGCGGTTGGTCTGGGTGGCTTCTTTTGCTACTTCTACATCAGGTACGACCGCATTATTGAACAGCGTTTCCGGACTCCGGTCTTCAGCAATTCCGCGAAAATCTACGCCCTCCCGCGGACGGTGCACGATGGCGACAAGGCGGACGCAAAAGAAATTGCGGCGACCCTGCGCCGCGCCGGCTATTCCGACAAGGAGGGCCAATCTCCCCTCGGCAGCTTTCGACTGGTGAGCGGAGGCATCGAGATCACTCCCGGTCCCGAGTCTTACCACAGTCCGGAAGCGGCGCGCATTCAAATCCAAGATGGAGAGGTCGAGCGGATCACGAGCCAGGGTAATGAACTCTCCGCCTACGAATTGGAGCCGCAGCTGGTGACCGCATTGTTCGACGCCGAACAGCGCTCCAAGCGCGAGGTCGTGAAATACAACGACATCCCCAAAGTGATGGTCGACGCGGTGCTGGCGATCGAAGACCGGCGTTTTTTCGAACATAGCGGCGTGAACTTCACCCGCATGTTCGAGGCGGTGTGGATCGATCTCATGCGGCAACGGCATGAGCAGGGCGGTTCGACCATCACCATGCAGCTCTCGCGCGGCTTCTTCCTGACGCCGGAAAAAACAATACCGCGAAAGCTGAAGGAGATGTTGCTCGCCGAAGAGCTCGAACAGAAGTTCAGCAAGCAGCAGATCTTCGAGTTTTACGGCAACTGGGTCAATCTGGGGCAGCGCGGATCGTTTGCCATTAGCGGATTTGCCGAGGCTTCACGCGCCTATTTCAACAAAGACTTGAAGGACATTACTCTGCCGGAAGCTGCGCTGTTGGCCGGAATCATACAAGGGCCCAGCCGGTTATCGCCGTACCGGCATCCGGAGCGCGCTTTGGAGCGCCGTAACCTGGTGCTGGATTCCATGGTCGACACCCGCGCCATCACGCGCGAGCAGGCGGAAAAGGCAAAAGCGTCGCCGCTAAAGCTGGCGCCGCCCAATGTGGAGGCCAGCGACGCACCTTATTTTGTCGACATGGTGCGCGACACGCTGATTAACAAATTCAGCGAACACGATTTGAACGATCAGTCCTATCGCATTTACACGACGCTCGATCCCGACCTGCAAAAGGCCGCCGCGCAGGCCGTTGAAAGCGGTATCAAGCTGGTCGACGAGCAGGTCAAGAAGCTGCGCACCAAGCGCGTGAAGGTGGGCAAGAAGGTGGAGACCCATGTGGTGCCGGGTCCACAGGCGCAGGTTGCCCTGGTGGTGCTTGATCCCCACACCGGAGCCGTGCTCGCTTTGGTGGGAGGCCGGGATTATGGCTTCAGCCAGTTGAATCACGCGCTCTCCAAGCGGCCCACAGGTTCCATTTTCAAACCGTTCGTTTATGCCGCGGCCATGAATACCGCTCTCGACGGCTCTCAGACGGTGATCACGCCGGCCTCGACCGTGACCGATGCGCCTACCAGTTTCGCCTACGGCGATCAAATCTATGAGCCGCGCAACTACAAGGAGGAATACCACGGCGATGTGACGCTGCGCTACGCTCTCGCCATGTCACTAAACAACGCCACCGTGAAAGTGGCTGAGGAAGTGGGCTACGACAAGGTGGCGGAACTGGCGAAGTCGGCGGGAATTTCTTCGGTGAAAGCGACGCCAGCCATGGCGCTCGGTTCTTATGACGCTACACCACTGGATATGGCTGGGGCTTACACATCGTTTGCTGACAATGGCGTGCGGCTTTCTCCGCTGCTGGTGAACTCGGTGCGCAATGCCAAGGGTGATGTAGTGGCGAACTTCAAAACCGACCAGCGCCAGGTGCTCGATCCGCGCATCGCCTACATCATGACCAATATGATGGAAGGCGTGATCAACAACGGGCTTGGCTACACGGCGGTCCGGTTGCGTGGCTTTACCCTGCCGGCGGCGGGCAAGACTGGGAGTTCACACGACGGCTGGTTCGCCGGATATACCTCCAACCTGCTCTGCATTGTTTGGGTGGGTTACGACGACTACAGCGATCTTCGAATCACCGGAGCGATGACCGCCGCGCCCATCTGGACCGAGTTCATGAAAAAAGCATCGGCGCTGCCTCAGTATGCCGACATGAAGGGCTTCTCGCAGCCTACAGGAGTCGTGGACGTACAACTGGACAAAGCTACGAACCGCCTCGCGACTCCTACCTGTCCCGACGATTACGTGGCCGCCTTTGTGGCCGGCACCGAACCGCGCGAGACCTGCGACCAGCAAAATGGCGTCGCGGGATTGTTCTCCCGATTCTTCGGCGGCGGCCAAAAAGCCTTACCGCCGGTGCAGGGAGCCAATCCACAGGATAACCAGGATCCAAATAACCAGGACCCCAAGAAAAAGAAGGGCTTCTTCGGCAAAATCGCGGGAATTTTCAAAGACGACAAATCCCCCGCCCCGCCGCCCAAGCCGCCCGACGCCGCCCAGCCCGTGCCGCATTGATCGTTCGTAGCGCCGGCGTACCGCCGGTCGATAGCGGGCCATAGCCCCCTGGCCGGTGGCCCACTCAAGCCGGGTTTTGGCTTGAGTGGGGATGTTCGCTGTGCGAACGTCCGGAGGACTGGCAGTGGAGCAGTTTTCGCCACTACGCAACTGGCAGCGACGGAAGAGTTGAGATCGAGTCGGAATGGACGGCGCGAAAGCGCGAACGAGCAGCGGGCAACTTGTGTCCAGCTCTGGAACTGCCCACTCAAGCGAAAGGAAGGCTTGAGCGCGCCACCCGCCGATGAACACACCACGATGAACATGCCGGGGAGAGTCCGGAGCAGCCCACCCGTGAAACTGCCACGGTTGGGGCATCCCGTGCCGTGTTAGAGCACGGCTGCGCCAGCCCCCACAAACCGCGACAAGGACGGGGCACCCCGAAGGTTGATTAGACGGGCAAAAGGCTCGCCTAGCCCCTTGAATGGCCACCGACCGCGCCCGCCCCACCGCAAACTCTTTCATCTTGACCCGCTCCAACTTCCAAAGCATAATCGTCGCCAGAAGCAATCTCTCAAACCCGCCTTCCGCGGAGTAAAAAGGTCGAATCATGGCAAACCGCAGCGCTTTGTTGGCAGCGTCTTTGATTTTGCTTTCACTTGCAGCGGCTGCTCCCTCGACCGCGCAGACTTTTACTACTCTGATAAATTTTCGCTTCACAAACGGTGCCTATCCGGGCGCATCCATGATCCAGGGAATTGACGGTAATCTATACGGCACAGCATCCGGCGGTTCCAAGGACTGTCCGCTTGGCTGCGGTATGGTTTTCAGAATGACTCCGTCCGGCATATTAAGTGTGATTGCCGAATTCGATGACAACCCAGACGGCGAATCCCCTTCGGCTCTCGTGCAAACTGCTAACGGGAATTTCTACGGGACAACCATCTACGGCGGGGCCTACAACGACGGGACTGTTTTCGAGATCAGCCCCTCTGGCTCCCTCACGCTGCTGCACACCTTCGATTACACGGATGACGGAACGCCCGGGGCTGGGCTAGTAGAAGGTCCCAACGGAAATCTCTACGGGACGACTTACAGCGGCGGGGTAAATTACGATGGCACGATTTTCACAGTTACACCAGACGGGGCGCTGACCACCCTGCATGATTTCGACGGAGTCGATGGGAACAGCTCAGTGGGCGCCCTGGCCTTGGCCGCAAATGGAAATTTCTACGGGACAACTGCCGAAGGCGGGACTAGCACTGCGTGTACGCGGGGTTGCGGCACGGTCTTCACCGTAACTCCCAAAGGGGCGTTGACCTCCCTTCACAGCTTCGACGGTTCCGATGGTTCGTTACCCTTGGCGGGACTGGTGCAGGGGACCGACGGGAACTTCTATGGAACGACAAGCCTCGGCGGTCTTTACGACGGCGGGACCGTCTTCAAAATCACACCCACAGGGTCGCTCACGACCATCTATAACTTTTGTTCGAACGCACCCACTTGCACCGATGGTGAGAACCCCGACGCCCCGCTGGTACAAGGAACTGACGGAGACTTCTACGGAACAACTGTTTCGGGCGGAGCCTTTGGTATTTGCGACGGCCCCTGCGGCTCAGTCTTCAAAATCACTTCCGGCGGAACCCTAACCACTCTTCACAGCTTCGATGTTACAGACGGAGACGCTCCCTATGGGGGGCTAGTACAAGCAACTGATGGAACCTTCTACGGAACTACGCAGAACGGAGGCACCCACGGTCAAGGCACGATCTTTAGCCTTTCCACCGGCCTCGGCCCGTTCGTGGAAACAAATCCCGCCTTCGGTAGAGTCGGAACCTCCGCCATTATTCTAGGCAACAATCTAACCGGCACCACCGCAGTGACATTCAATGGGACTGCGGCTTCCTTCAAGGTGGTATCAAGTTCAGCGATCAAAACCACTGTCCCCGGCGGCGCAACCACCGGAACAGTCCAGGTAACCACGCCCACAGGTACCCTCAACAGCAACACAATTTTTCGCGTCCTGCCGTAACCCCATCACTTGTCATCCCGTGCGGGCGGGTGGCCCAGCCTAAGGCCTCGAGGGTGCCCGATCCAAGCTCCGCTTGGGCGAGGCCTCTGACATCCTCGACTAACGAAAATGATCGTGACCAATCATTGACAATCCTTGGGGGGCTGGCCCATGCACCACCACGACGGAGGCTGCCCCATCCCGCCGTGATTTTCGGCGGGTGGGACACGATGCTGCATGCGCCTGGGCAAAACGGTCGACGCGTATCCGCCGTCCGTTGCAAAAGGGCAGATCGGCGAACCCTCCTCGCCGTGTGAAAAATCCACAACCCAAATGTGACATCTGACCTTGTATCGTCGACGGAGCTCGCGCGATCATGATCGAGGCCGTGAGAGTCGGGTGACCCCAAATCATCACGCCCCTAAATCCTTTGTTTCATTGATTTTAGTACCTAAGCTCTTTGGAAAACGTATTTTGCGGGGAATTTCGCGCTAGTGTGATGATTCCAAAGACTGAGGGACTGGGGGGGGAAGGGGGGTATGGTATCCACTTTTTCCCGGTTCTGCGGCCAAACGCCCCGCTGAGGGAATGCCGCTCAAGCTGTATTTGGGTTTGGAATCATCAGCCCGATTTGCCTTGGCGAGCACACATAAATTTCTTCGCCGACCGGCGAAAACTATGGCAGAATGGGCTTGTGGGAAGTGGTCGCTTTGGGGGTATGTATGTCCTACCGGAAGGCCTGCCTGGTTGTTCTTCTGATTTCTTCCACCGCCGCACTGGCACAAATTTCACATCCAGAACAAGTGCAGATCTCGCCACCTCTGGTGCGCGCCATCGATCCTCCGGCGCCCGACGCAACCGCCGCGGCTCTTGAACTGCAAGCCGACCGGCTTCGCGAGGATAAGCTGTATCTGGATGCGCTCGACTACTATCACGCGGCGCTGACCAAGAAAGCCGGCGATTCCCGCTTGCTGAATAAGATCGGCATTACGGAACTCATGATACAACGCTATAAACAAGCGCGAAGGTCATTCGAGCGAGCCATCCGGTCTGATCGCCAATACGCCGACGCCTATAACAATCTCGGCGTAATTTTTTACGAGAGCAAGAAATACGGAGCGGCGGTCAAGCAGTACGAAAAGGCGATTCAGATGGATAACAGTTCTGCGTCGTTCTTCAATAATCTGGGCGCAGCTTATTTCTCGAAACGCGCCTTTGACTCAGCAGTGGAGGCTTACCAGCATGCGCTGGAACTCGATCCCGACGTATTCGAGCGCAGTTCACGAGGTGGAGTGCAAGCGCAATTGCCGAGTCCGGAGGATCGAGCGCGATATGACTATACGGTCGCGAAGCTATTCGCCAAGATGGGATTGTCCGACCAATCGCTTCAGTACTTGAAGAAGGCACGGGAAGATGGCTACAAAGATCTGAAGAACGTATACAAAGACGTGGAATTTACGCAGCTGCGAAAAAATCCGCGCTTCACCGAACTCATGGCCTCCAGTACGCCTGTGATTTCGAACTGAATTCAGCTCACGGTATATTGCTGAGATCGTTGCACATCGGAGGTGCTTCGCAAGAATTACAAAGTTTTACAAAATTAGACGGAACTTCCTCAAGTTTTAGGGTTTAATCTGTCAAATACTCCTGAAAACAACAGGGTGAGTAAGGAGAAACGGTACCCATCGGATGCTGACCCGAGCACGCCCCAAGCAAGCGTCCGGTGGGTTTTTTTCATGAGCCTTTAGCCGTCAGCTCTTGGCCTTTGCTCTCCGATGTAATCCTGCAGCACGCGCTTCCACTTATTCTGAGCTTTCAGAATAAAGTCGATCGCGTCGCGCAACCCCCCTTCGCCGCCCGCATGCGGTGTGATGTAGTGAGCTTCTTTTCTTACTTCAGCCCGGGCATTTTTCACCGCGATCGCCAATCCGCCGGCGCGCATGGCCGGGAGATCGATCACGTCGTCCCCGACGAATGCGGCTTCTTCCGGTTTTAGTCCCGCCTTTTTCACGATGTCGTTGAAGCAGGTTCTTTTGTCCTGCACGCCTTGATAGACATAATCGAGCTTCAAATCGCGGGCGCGGAGCGCGACTGTTTCTGACACGCGCTTGGTGATGAGCCCTGTCTTGATGCCGCCGATCCGAGCTAGAGAAATGGACGCGCCGTCGTGCGCATGGAAGCCCTTAAACTCAATCTGGCTGGGGCTGGTAAGGCCGCTGCCAGATTGCTGTGACACAGCCTGCTGCGACTGAGCAAGGGCCGGCAGGAAGAAAAGTTTGCCGTCAGTGAGAACGCCATCTACATCGAAGAGCAGGAGTTTAATCTTGCGCGCGCGGGCTTGAGCGGAAAGTTTTGTCATCGTGCGGATTTTAGCACTCCAGGCGCTGCCAATCTTGGACGCCTCTTTCGATCATAAGCGAACAATTTACGAAAACGCATCTTCCGGCTACAATATCCGAATGCCGTCCCTTCCTTCTGCCCTTGCCTGGGCCCATCCTTTGGTGGCGGAGTGGTTTGTCCAGCGATTTGCCACGCCGACCGAGCCCCAGGAGCAGGGCTGGCCGCACATTCTTGCGGGGCGGACTACGTTGATTTCGGCGCCTACCGGGTCGGGCAAAACCCTGGCCGCGTTTCTTGCCTGCATCGATCGGCTGGTGCGTAAGGCGTTGGCGGGAGATCTCGCCGACCGCACGGAAGTTCTCTACGTCTCGCCTCTGAAAGCTCTGGGCAATGACATCCAGAAAAATCTCGAGATCCCTCTGGGCGAGATTCTCGCCATGGCGGGCGAACGTGGACTGCTCATGCCGGAGATTCGCACTGCGGTCCGCACCGGCGATACGTTGATGCACGAGCGGCGCGCCATGCTGAAACGTCCGCCTCACATTCTGGTGACTACGCCGGAGTCGCTCTACATTTTGCTTACGGCGGACAAGAGCCGGGCGATTCTGCGCGACGTCGAGACCGTGATCGTCGACGAAATCCACGCGGTGGCCGACGACAAGCGTGGAGCGCATTTGACGCTGTCGCTGGAACGCCTGGAAGCGCTGACATATAAGCGCCCGGTGCGCATCGGCCTCTCTGCTACCCAGAAGCCGATTGAGGAAGTTGCGCACTTTCTCACGGGCAATCGTGGCTCTGATGAAGTGCGGCCGGATCCCGTCATCGTCAACATCGGGCACAAGCGGACACTCGATATGGCGGTCGAAGTTCCTTCGATGCCGTTGGGGCCGGTGGCTTCGAACGAGATGTGGGACGAGGTTTACAACCGGCTGGTGGCTTTGGTGGAGCAGCACCGTTCGACGCTCGTATTTGTGAACACGCGGCGTATGGCCGAGCGCGTGGCGCATCACCTGGGTGAGCGCATCGGTGAAGACAACGTAGCCGCGCACCACGGCAGCCTGTCGCGCAAGCTGCGGCTGGCGGCAGAGAAGAAGTTGAAAGAAGGCCAGGTGCGGGTGCTGGTGGCGACCGCGTCACTCGAGTTGGGAATTGATGTTGGCACGGTGGATCTGGTGGTGCAGATCAATTCGCCGCGGGCGATTGCGGTCACGCTGCAGCGCGTGGGGCGGTCCGGACATTGGCGTGGGGCGGTCCCCAAAGGACGCTTGTTTGCTACAACGCGCGACGATCTGCTGGAGTGCGCGGCGCTGGTTCGCGCCATCCGGCAGGGAGATCTCGACCGGTTGATGATTCCGGAATCTCCTCTGGATGTGCTGGCGCAGCAGATTGTGGCGGCATGTTCCGCTGAAGAGTGGGACGAAGATGCGATGCTCGCGCTGGTGCGGCGCGCGTATCCCTATCGGAATTTAACCCGTGCCACCTTCGATTCGATTCTCGAGATGTTGGCCGAGGGCATTGCGGCGCGGCGCGGCCGATATGGCGCGTACATTCACCGGGACCGCGTGAATGGCAAGCTGCGCGCCCGGCGCGGCGCGCGGCTGGCGGCCATCACCAGCGGCGGAGCCATACCCGACAATTCGCTATACGCCGTGGTCGCGGAACCTGATGGCCTTGTGGTGGGCACGGTGGATGAAGATTTTGCCGTGGAAAGCAATCGTGGCGACATCATGCTGTTGGGTAATACGTCATGGATGATTCGCCGCATCGAAACCAACGCCGGACGCGTGCTGGTGCAGGATGCGCACGGCTCGCCCCCGAGCGTGCCCTTCTGGCGTGGCGAAGCGCCGGCGCGTACCCAGGAACTTTCAGAGCACATTGGAACGCTGCGGGAAAAAATCAGTGAAATGCTGCCGCATACTTCGCCCGTAGGATTCTCGGTGACACAGCCGGAGGTGGCTTCGGCGGTGAGTTGGCTCAAGGATGAGTGCGGTCTCGATGATTCGGGCGCGGAGCAGGCGATCGAATATGTTCTGCAGGGGCGGGCGGTTTTAGGCGCGGTTCCAACCCAGACGACGGTGATTGCGGAGCGTTTCTTCGACGAAGGCGGGGGCATGCAGTTGGTGATCCATGCGCCCTTTGGGGGACGCATCAACAAGGCCTGGGGACTGGCTCTGCGCAAGCGTTTCTGCGTCGGATTCAACTTTGAGTTGCAGGCAGCAGCTACCGATAACGGTTTGAACATCGCGCTGGCGGAGCAACACAGCTTCCCGCTGGGAGATGTTTTCAATTTCCTGCAGGCCGCGACCGTGCAGCCGATTCTGGAGCAGGCCGCACTCGATTCTCCGATCTTCGCCACGCGCTGGCGTTGGGATGCGAACCGGGCACTGGCGCTACTGCGCTTCCAGAATGGAAAGAAAGTTCCGCCGCAGATTCAGCGCATGCGCTCCGATGACCTGCTTGCTTCGGTTTTTCCCGACGCGGCCGCATGCTTCGAAAACATCCAGGGCGAGCGCCGGATCCCCGATCATCCGCTGGTGGGCGAAGTGATGAAGGATGTGCTCACCGAGGCGATGGATATCGAAGGGCTGAAAGCGCTGCTCACCGGGCTGGCTGATGGACGGATTCGTTGCATCGCGGTCGACACGCCGGTTCCATCGCAGTTCTCGCACGAGATTCTGAATGCGAATCCGTACGCCTATCTCGACGACGCGCCGCTGGAAGAGCGCCGGGCTCGAGCGGTGCAGATGCGGCGCATGCTCCCGGAATCCGTGCTCGAAGAAGTTGGAGGGTTGGATCAAGCCGCAATTGCGCAGGTACGGGAAGAGGCGTGGCCGGATGTGCGCGATGCCGATGAGCTCCACGATGTGCTGCACACGCTGGTGGCGCTGCCCGAAGCGGGTTCCCATTTCCGGGTCGATCAGTGGAAATTCTATTTTGAGCGATTGATCGCGGAGGGTCGCGCCGCGAGTGCCGGTTTCGGCGAGCGGATTTACTGGGTAGCGGCGGAGCGCGCCAGGACTTTTTCAATCTTGTTTCCCGGCGCACAATTTGAGCCGCAGTTGGCTGATGTTGAAACGGCTGTTCCGAATCGCGACGACGGTCTGCTCACGCTGGTTACAGGATGGATGTCGCACCTGGGGCCGGTTACGGCGACGCAGCTTGAGGAGATTTTGGGGATTGCGGCATCTGAAATTTTTAGCGCGCTGCTTCGCATGGAAGCGAGCGGGACCGTGCTGCGAGGAAACTTCAGTGGCACTGCCTCGCGGGCGGGGGCGCCCGCGCCACACCAGACGAACACTGAACTTGAGATCGAATGGTGTGAGCGGCGGTTGCTGGCGCGCATTCATCGGCTCACGGTTGCGACCTTGCGCAAGCAGATCGAGCCGGTGACGGCGGCGCAATTCATGCAGTGGCTGTTGCAGTGGCAGCATGTAGCTCCGGGCACGCAGGTAACGGGAGAGCGCGGTGCGATGGAAGTGCTGCGGCAGCTGCAGGGGTTTGAGATTCCGGCGAATGCGTGGGAGCGGCAGGTACTGGCGCGGCGTATTGTGGATTACGATCCGAAATGGCTTGACCAGCTTTGCCTGACTGGCGCGGTGGGATGGGGAAGACTGTCGCCGCATCCGGCGACGCTGGATTATCCGGCGAGCCGTGGGGGTGAAAGCGATGCCGGTGCCGCTGGCGTTGCTCCGAGGCAACGGCGAGTGATTCCGACCAGCGTTGCGCCGATCACTTTCTTTGTGCGGGAGGATGCGGATTGGATGACGCCGCGGCATCCTGGGGCGGAACCGGGCGCCAGCAGCGGGTTGAGCCATGGGGCGCAAGGAGTGCTGGATTTTCTGCGGCTGCGTGGCGCGTCTTTCTTTGCGGACATCGTGCGTGGCACCGGCAAGCTGAAGGCGGAAATCGAGACTGGGCTCTGGGAGTTGGTGGCCGCGGGACTGGTGACGGCCGACGGGTTCGACAATTTGCGATCGCTGATCGATCCCAAGCGGCGGGCGGGGCAGGGGAGCGGGCGGACGACGCGTCCGCGGCACAATGCGGGACGCTGGGCCTTGCTGCACACCGATGAAGTGGTCGAGCGGCCGCGGGCGGTGGAAGCAGCTTGCTGGATGCTGCTGCGGCGCTACGGGATTGTGATCCGCGATGTGCTGGCGCGGGAGGCGAACTTGCCGCCGTGGCGGGAACTGCTGATGGCCTTCCGCCGGCTGGAGGATCGTGGCGAAATTCGGGGCGGGCGGTTTGTGGATGGATTTCTCGGGGAGCAGTTTGCCTTGCCGGTGGCGGTGGAATCGGTGCGAGCGCTGCGCAAGCTCGACTCGGCGCAAGGAACGATTACGCTATCGGCGGCCGATCCGCTGAACCTGGTGGGAATTCTGGTTCCGGGAGATCGCGTGCCGGCCATTTCTGGGAACAGCGTTACTTATCGAGATGGGGCTGCGGTTGCTGTGCCGGTGGTTGCTGCCGCCGGCGGGGAAAAATTTGCCAGCTGAAGCGATTATCCAGATTAAATTTTTTATCTGGATCGATCCTCTAAAGTCTCTTGAATCAGTAGTTTGCGGACTGCCGATATCCTCTTGATCCGGCTAAATCTTTGAAGGCAAATCACTTATCCGCAAAATATTAAAAGCGCGAGACTTACAGCGGCGAGTTTTGCGAAATGCCAATGAATTTGAGGCTGTGGCCCGCAAAATATGGCATTTGCGGTAGTTATCTTATTGCTAATTAGTTGTCAATGAACTAATGCGTAGAGAATAGGATCGCTGGTTTGGTGGCGGAAGTCAAGGTAATTCGGGGTCAACCCAGCCAAAGTCCGACGAGATATTTCTTCAGAATTAGCCTTTGCGCTCAAGACACTGTTTACGGCTTATTCTTCGGTGCGTAGTATCCCTTGCGGGCCTGCACGGTTAGGTTGACGCCGTCGTTTACCGTCACTTTTAACTTATGGAAGTGACCATCGAGCTTCAAGCCTTGGGGCGAAAATGCCAGAGTGTAAGAATACTCCGGGACGGCGGCAATCCGCCGGAAGCCATCCTCGACGTCGTTGTTGTTATGGAAAAACAATCCTCCGGTTGCGTCGGTCAGCGCTTCCAGAAGGGCTGCGTCCTCGGCCTGGGACGCGCTCCGGTAGATCATCCTGCTCGCATTAAGGTCGGCCATAGGGAGCAACCCACGAGGGTCCAGTGCGCTGACATTGACGTCCGACCGGGCCGCAAGTTCCGTGATTTCCGCCTGGGCTTGGGCGTCGGAGATGAAAAAGCCGGGCGATACCAGAACGATCAGCTTTCGGCCCGGCGCGGAGGACATGGCCTTGATTAGCCGCTTCAGAATTCCCAGGGAGTTTGCGGTTTCCGCCTTTCCAATTGCAGTTTTCTCGCGAGCCACCGCGCTGGCCATTTGGCTTGCTTCACGCCGGGACTTTCTGTTCCCGTCAAAGGCGCAAGACACTATCTCGTCGGCGGCAATACTCAAGGCTTCGCGGTCGCCTTTTTCATCGATCAGGTCGGCCATGTAGTAAGTCATGTGTGGGCAATCCGAGGCGGACGGCCTGCCCTGCGGTTCAAGGGCCAGGGCCGCGCGCAACTTCTCGGTACCAGCATCGAAGTCGGCCCGGCTCTGTCCGGAGGTGGTGAAAAGGGCCGCGTGCTCCCATGGGAGGGGTGAGAGGTGCGCGATCTGCCTGTCCGCCGCTTCCCGCGCTCGCACCAGATCTTCGTGCTGGAGGTGAAGGTCGTCGAAAAGGTAGATGGTGAAGCGGGCTTCAGGCGAGGCCGTAGAACCCGCCGTTCCTGCCACATTAGGGACTTGGCCGCCGGTTCGCTCGGCTGAAAACTGCTGAATGACCTGCGGCTTACCCTGATCGAAGACTTGGAAATCGTCTCTACTAAGATTGCCAACTGCCCGTCCCTGGGCGTCACGGACGATTACATGCACGGGCACGAGCGAGACATCGACCTTTAAACCGGAGCCTGGATCAGGACTGGAGGTGCCGGGCAAGACTTGACCTACCGCTGCCAGCGAGCAGGCCATGACAAGGGATGTGGCGCTCGGTAGACCCCGGCGGCGAAAAAATCGAACCGTCGCTCATAGTCGTGAAGTTTACAGAAGCGGCTCCGGCAAGAACACCCAAGGAGATCAATAACTCGCCCATGAAAAGTTCTTCCACCGTGCGGCCAAAAATTAGGTTTACAAAAAAATCAGGGATCCGATGAGGGGCCCTTCGGATCCCTGACTGGGGGAGCTTAGAAGCGGTGGTCCACTTTTTCTATCTGCTTGATCAGGTTCTTGCGCCCTTCACCTTGCTCTCCGCAGACGGTGCAAGAGCCATTCAGACAACACTCATTCGCATCACAGTCGTCGTCCCCGCCGCACTCAATGCCGCCGCCTAGGTCGGAATTGTAGCTCACGCTCAACGTAGCGTAACCGCTGGTCCCCCCTGAGGAGGCGGTGATCGTGAGCGTTCCCGCTGCCGTTCCGGTGGCCTTCGCCAGCCCGGTGCTGCTGACGGTTGCGATACTGGTATTCGAAGACGTCCACACGGCGTTGGTTAGAGTGTTAGTCGCGCCATTGGCATATGTGCCGATGGCGGTGAATTGCTGCGTAGTGACGGCACCGTCACCGCCAGCGACGTTATATATTCCAGCGTTTGCGGGTGTGACGGAAAACCGAATTCAAATGTTGGGGGTCGGGCACGGTGCCACAAGTTGAGGGGGGCGGTGTGGTGGTGGCAGTGAGGACCTCCTTTCCGTTCGTAGTTGCGGAGAAGAAGCCACCGTTGAAGGTGATCGTCACGTTGCAAGCACAGGTAAGGTTTCGCATTCAGCAGCACCAAACCCCGCCAGCCCGGTGCAAGTGGCTCCAGTATAAGTTCCGCTACTGACGCCGTCCTGGAAGCTTTGATTCATCACATGACAGTTCCCACTCCTGTGCGCGCCCACGTCCTGCATAACGGCGTCGCCGACCTCATCCACTGTGCAAGCCGTGCTGCAGTTGGGCTGAGAGCCGTTCCCGCTGTACACGCAACCGCCTTGGAGCGAAAACATCGCGTTGTGGGAGCCCGTACTAAGCCCAGGAATCGCGTGGTCGCTAGTGTCATAGACCACAGCGAACGGTACGGGGAAAAGTGGGGGACTGGCGGCGGCGCAGGTCGCCGCCCCAGTCTCCGGAGCCGCACCACTTGGCCCCGATGGCTGGCCGCCGATGCTCGATTGTGGCCCGCTGCGGAGGAACTCCCTGGATTCTGGGTCGATTGGTACGGCCATGGACTTGTTCACCCAACTGGCAGGCAGACCGCAGCCTGTGGGGGAGCAATAGGCGTCCTGTATATCGGTGGTTTTTGGGACAGTATTCGCCGCAATCCAATCCGCGATTTCCGGGATTTCTCTATAGTAGGTTTCCAAAAGGGCAACAGGGTACAGGGATTGCGTCAAAACCAGTTCGAGTGACCCAAGCCCTACCACATTGTCGATCATGTGAATCGTCTCGTTCCCATTCGTGTCCTTGCCGAAAATAAACATTGCATTGTAGGTGCGGCTGCGCCCCTCCAGCGTTGCCGTCACTTGATAGGAGATATAGGAGTTGCACACTTCGTCCGGCGACTTGGGCACATCGCCGACGGCTTGCGCCACTGTGACTCCGTTCCAGCTCTGCTCAAAAGCGTGGTTGCCCCAGCCGGTCATCACCCAGAACATCGACTTCTTCGTGAAGCTGTTTCGCGTGGTTATGGCCGGTGAACCTCCTCCGCTGCGAACATAGATTAAATCCCCGTCCGGCTTTGTGACCATTTGCTCCCAAGGCAGTGCGTTTATCGCGGAGAGGCTACCGAGCGCCACGTTGTCAATCTCAAATCGCCGAGCCAGTTTAGCGATTTGCTCCTGGAGTTCGGCCTTGGATAGGTGGCTGGCATGCATGGCATCATTGGCCACGACGCGTAGTTGGGCGGCGTAGGACAGTCTGGCGTAGGCGGTTCGTACCATGGTTTCTTCGTGCGACATTTCGGCAGCGAGGGCGGACGACGTAGCCGCAAAGGTTAGGCAGAGTGCGATCACATACTTCATTTTCGCTAGTCTCCGCGGAATTGGGGTTGCCCCAGGATTCGGCCCGATAGGATTCGGCCCATGTTGCACCCGCCCCTCAGCGCACTCGACTGGAAGGTAAAGATCAGGGATCCGATGAGGGGGCCCCTCGGATCCCTGATTTGCGGCAGCTCAGCAAGAAACTTATTGCAAAAGCGCTTCCCCCATCGCTTTTTGCCAAGCAGTGGCGCATTTTCACCTATTGCATGTCAGATGCCAGTCGGCGGGCAGTGGCCATGGGAGTGGCAAACTCCGCGTAACTCGTAGTTGTAGAAAGTGTTAGTCATCTCATCGGGATACGCCGCGGTCCGTGGGGGGAAGGTTCATTTCGGGAAGTTGCTATCTGATCGGATAGCAGTCCTATCTGTTCGGATAATGGAACGGATTGAGGTCGGATGTAAATTTCGGTGCAAACTGTGATAAGAAAGGGGCGAAGGTAGTTGCAGTTTGATCGGGAAGCGAGCCAAGACGCTCGATTCATGCGTCGCAAAGAACGCGACGCTTGGCGGGGCTCGCCCAGATTCCTCACGGCGCAAAGAACGCTGGTTCGGAATGACAAACTACGCTACCGCATGAGGTGAAAGCTTGCATCCTAGACTGCTGGTGCTTTCCGGGCCGTTGAAAGACTCTACGATTCCGCTGGCTGAGGGGGAAGTCACGATCGGGCGCGAGGCTTCGAACGGCGTCGCGGTCATAGACCCTTCGGTTTCGCGGAAACACTGCGCCGTCCTGGGCCGGGAGGGAAAATTCCAGGTGCGCGACCTCGACAGCCGCAATGGGACCCTGGTGAATGGTACTGCGGTCGAGGAGCATTGGCTGCACCACGGGGACGAGATTGGGGCGGGCGATACTTCTTTCTTATTTCTGCTGGAGGAAGACGATGTGGCGGCGCCGGGGCGGGTGGAATTTGAGGATGGGCAGAGGACGGCGGAGACGACGGTTATCCATCCGCGGGACGTGGTTTATCTGCAGCCGGACCGGTTGCTGCGCGAGTTGCCTGCGACCTCGCAAGTCGCGCGAAATCTGAACGCGCTGCTGAAGATCAGCCGCGTGGTGCATGCCATACGCGATCTCGACGAGTTGCAAGGGCAGTTGTTGGACTTGATTTTTGAAGTAGTGCCGGCGGGGCGAGGGGCGATTTTGTTGGCGGACAAGGACGGTCACCAATTTAATTCCATGTTCGCGCGCATGCGGCAGGCGGGGCAGACACCGCTGGTGAAGGTGAGCCGCACGGTGGCTCGTCAGGTGCTGGAGCAGGGGATTGCGATTCTGGGTACGGACATTCCGGGGAGCGGGGATTTGGGGCAGGTGGAAAGCCTGGCGGCTTCTCAGGTGCATTCCTTGTTATGTGTGCCACTGACGGTGTTTCAGCGGGTGATCGGCTGCATCTATGTAGACAGCAATAGTCCTGGCAACCGGCTTCTCGAAGAGCACCTGCAGTTGGTGACGGCGATTGCCGGGATCTCGGCGGTAGCGCTGGAAAATGCCCGGCGGCTGCAGTGGCTGGAACAGGAAAATGAACGGCTCACGGTGGAGGCAAGCCAGGAGCGGAGCCTGGTGGGCGAAGGCCCGCAGATGAGGGAGATTTACCAATTTCTCAAACGTGTGGCGCCGACCGACTCAACCGTATTGATTGAAGGGGAGAGCGGAACCGGCAAGGAGCTGGCGGCGCGCGCCTTGCACCGCAACAGTCCGCGGGCGAACCGGCCGTTTGTGGCCATCAATTGCGCCGCGATTCCGGAGACACTTTTGGAGAGCGATTTGTTCGGCCACGAGCGAGGCGCGTTCACGGGCGCGTCAGGAATGAAGAAAGGCAGACTTGAGATAGCGGATTCCGGCGTGGTGTTTCTGGACGAGATCGGCGAACTGGCTCCCGCGCTGCAAGCGAAACTACTGCGTGTGCTGCAGGAACGTGAGTTCGAGCGGGTGGGTGGCACTCATTCCATAAAGGTGGATATACGGCTGATTGCTGCGACTAATTGCAATCTTGAGCAGGCGGTGCGCGATGGCGCGTTTCGCAAGGACTTGTATTACCGTTTGGCGGTGTTGAAGGTGACCATGCCCACGCTGCGCGAGCGTCGCGAGGATATTCCGATGCTGGCGCGGCACTTCGTGCAAAAGTACGCCAAACACTGCAAGGTA
This sequence comes from uncultured Acidobacteriaceae bacterium, assembly GCA_963818865.1. Classification (GTDB taxonomy): domain Bacteria; phylum Acidobacteriota; class Terriglobia; order Terriglobales; family Acidobacteriaceae; genus Sulfotelmatobacter. The sequence goes on along the minus strand of CAWFTQ010000003.1, from coordinate 89,262 downwards.
AAGCCGCGTCCGATTTCCCCCGAAGCTTTGTCCTGCCTGGTGAATTACGATTGGCCGGGCAATGTGCGGGAACTGGAAAATGCCATCGAACGGGCGTTGGTGCTGGGATCCTCCGACATGATTTTGCCGGAGGATCTGCCGGAATCGCTGCTGGAGCGCACTCCGCCGCCGGAGATGACCGAGGCGAAGTATCACGCTGCGCTGAAAGAATTGAAGAAGCAACTGATTCGCGATGCAGTGGAGCAGACGCAGAGTTATGCCGACGCGGCCCGAATATTGGGAGTGCATCCCAATTACCTGCATCGGCTGATTCGGAATTTGGAGTTGAAAGAATCTTTGAAGGACGCGCTGCGCGAAGTTTCTCCGCGAGGACTGAGTGGGATCTCGGGCGGGAATGCGTGAGGGAGGGAGCAATTAGTAATTAGCAGCTAGCAATTAGCAATTAGCACTCAGCAGTCGGCAATCAGCCTATGCGGGGTTGACTTCGGATTGCTGAATGCTGACTGCTAACCACGGCTGGTGGGCGGTTGGCAACTAGAAACCAGCTCATAAATCCTTGACATTGGAGGCGAGCGTACCTCAGGGGCTAAAGCCCGCGTCTTTATTGGCTCAGGGCGGCACGGCTGAAGCCGTGCCCTCCCCAAAACCAGTTTATGAGATAGCCTCTAGCAACTGGCGGATAGCAATTAGCACTCAGCAATCTGAGTCAGCATCCTGCATTGGCTGAGTGCTGACTGCTGAGTGCTACCTGCTAACTGCTCGTTACGGCAATCGCAGGCGCAGCAGGCGCGCGGGATCGAGATACGTTCCTTGCCATCGCACTGCGACGTGCAGGTGAGGGCCGGTCGCGCGGCCGGTGCCGCCGCTCAGTCCGATTTCCTGGCCGCGTTTTACTTGATCTCCTTCCTTTACCTTGAATTCAGAAAGATGCAGGTAGAGAGTAAGCAGGCCCTGGCCGTGGTCTATGACCACGAAGTTGCCTTCGAAATAAAGTGGGCGCGCCAGAAGTACGGTGCCGTCGTTCATGGCGGTGACGGGCGTTCCGGTGGGGACACGGAAATCCAAGCCGAGGTGAGGACTCGAGGTCTTGCCATTGAAAATGCGCTGCGAACCGAAGACATCAGAAATTGCGGCATCGGCCGGCGCGGTGAAAGTCCCAGACCACTCCCGCACTGGCGTGATCCGGTTCAGATAATCTTTTTTGACTTCCTGAGCATCCGCAATTTGTTGTTGCTGCTCGGGAGTGGGCTGAGTAAATTTGCCTTCGACACTGAGCTTGGCCTGGATTTTAGGATATTTGCCGCGAGCAACGGTAAATTTGCGGGTGAACGAAATTTTTGTATTGGATGCTTTAGTGGCCTTGGTTTCGCCGGTCAGATCAAGAGCGTAGGTTCCGGGAACGGTTTCCAGGCTGGCGCCGGCCAGTGCGAACCAGGTTTTGCTGGCGGCATCGAAGCTGAACGGGATGTCGTGTCCGAGCCAGGTTCCATGCAGGGAATCCAGCCGCTGCAGAGGCTTGATCTGGAACAATACGGGGCCGCCATTCACCAGGCGTGCAGGCTCGGCATGCACGGTCCAGTTGGCGGCTGAGGCCGGGAGGACGCTGCAAAATGTCCAGAGCACCCACAGCAGTGCGATGGGTGGGCAGGGAAGACTGGTCAGACGCCGGTGCATGCTACAAGCCTAGCATCCCTCACGCAGAGCGGAGCGTGCTTCGACCGATCTCGAACGCCTGCTAGACTGACGAACTATCAGGAAGAGCAGCGGTCAGTAGTCAGCACTCAGCACTCAGCACTCAGCATTTAGCGCCTTTGGAGGCGTGATGGCTGAGTGCAGGGGTGCCGGAGGTGGGGTGCGATTTTCGCGAAGAACATTCGCGGCAATTGAAGGAGGAACTCTTCGTGCGTGGACGACGGGAGCACAAACGCAGCGACAAAGGGCTCGCAGGATTTGGGACCCGCGCAGTATGGGCTGGTGAAAATGGGAAGCGATGGGAAGGCGCCACGCAAATTCCGGTGGCTTTTAGCGTCTCATTCGGCTACACAGATGTGGACCAGTGGCTTGCTGTGGCGAAGGGAAAAGCGCGTGGCCACATCTATGGCCGGAATACGAATCCGACCGTCGCGGCCTTTGAAGAGAAGGTGAGAGATCTGGAGATGGCGGAAGCGGCGACCAGTTTTTCGAGCGGCATGGGAGCGATCAGCAATACGCTGTTCACACTGTTGTCTCCTGGCGATCGCGTGGTTTCCGTGAAGGATACCTACGGAGGAACGAACAAGCTGTTTATCGAATTTCTACCCCGGTTCGGCATTAAGGTGGCGCTCAACGAGACAAACGATCATAAGGAGATCGAAACGGCGATTGGTCAAGGATGCAAGGTGGTGTATTTGGAGAGTCCTACGAACCCGACCGTTAAGGTTGTCGATATCGGCCGCCTGGCTGCCGTGGCTCATCGGAACGGCGCCATGGCGGTCGTGGATAACACACTGGCCACACCCATCAATCAACAACCCTTGAAACTCGGCGCCGATCTCGTGATTCACAGCGCAACCAAGTTTCTCGGTGGCCATGCAGATGCGCTTGGCGGAGTGGTGTGCGGTGGCGCCGATCTGGTGGCGAGGATTTATCACTTCCGTGAGATCACGGGAGCCTGCCTCGATCCCATGGCCGCCTACTTGCTTCTTCGTGGAATGAAAACCCTTCATCTGCGGATTGCGCGGCAGAACGAAAGTGCCCTTAAGATTGCGCGATTCCTGGAAACACATCCCGGTGTAGTTAGGGTCTTTTATCCGGGGTTGAAATCCCATGAACATTATGAAGTTGCCAGCAAACAGATGAGCGGTTTTGGCGGCGTGCTGAGTTTTGCCATCCAAGGCGGATTCGAATCGGTGAAATCTTTTCTTCCGCGTTTGCGTTATGCCAATCTGGCGGCTAATCTGGGCGCGGTGGAGACGGTTGCCGGTCCGCCTTCCACGACGAGTCACGTCGAGTCCACCCGGAAAGAACGGGCCGCGGCGGGCATTCCGGAGGCCCTCATCCGTTACTCAGTGGGCATTGAAGACGCAGAAGACCTGATTGCCGATCTGCGTCAGGCGTTAGACAAGGTTCGTCCGGCGAAGCGACAGGCAAGGCGGCGCTTCAGCGCCGCGTAAAGCCTCCAAAATCAATACGGGCTTCAGCCCCGCTGGATCTATTGCATCGCCTGCCCCGCCGCCCAGCACCCCTTTGCCCGTACCCCATGGATGAATCTCTGTCCTGAGCCGCCCAGCTTTGACAGTCGGGATCATCCGTCAACAGCGCCGCGGTCCGTTCCGCACCTACGCGGAAGATATCGACTGCCCGTAACTCCTCCGGAACGCTTAACGGAAACAGTCCTGCAACAGCCAAATATCCTTGTGCCGTCATCTGTTTGACAAAGGCGGGATGCTCCTTCACCACGAAATTGAAACCAAGCGCGTCCGATTTCCATTTGTCGCCCCTCTTCAACAGCACCAGGGTGTACTGCTCAAGTCCCTCAGCTCGCGCCGGATCATGAATCGCGCCCGGATCAACCAGCCACGGCCCATGCACCTCCGGAGACAGCCGTCCTGCCTTGACCGCCGGATCGCCATTAGCCCACTCCTGTGCCTGTGCCGCTGAGTCCGCTTGAAACACGAAGATGCCACCGAGCGCGGTGTCATCCTGGAACGGCCCGGCAATTACAAGTTTGTGCTCGGCAGCCACCTTATGGATATTCGCCATGTGCTCATCCTGAAGCTTTTCGCCCACTTCTTTACTCAGCTGCGGAGCGTCGGGTGGACGATTCAACAGCACGAAGAAGTACTGCGAAGCTTTTACCTTCGATTGAGTCTCCGCCTGCGCGAACCCCAAGCCTGCAAGCGCCATTGGCTGAACAGAAGTGCCTCGAGGAAAGAAGTTCTTCTCATAACCGGTGCCTGCCTATTACGCCGGACGATTCTACTCTACCGGCCCACGCTGGAGTGACTCACTCGCAACTTCGAATCCGGCGCTGCCTCGAAGCTCTGACGCGTTCGCCGCAATTCGTCTAGAATGGCAGCCGCACGCCGCTCGCACTTTATGCGAGCCTTCGCCGAAAGAGGCCATCATGCGCAGACTCACTTGGTCACTGGTACTGGTATTTTCTTCGTTTCTTTTTTCCCAACTCTCGTTCTCACAGCAGTCTCTGCACGGCATCGACGTCACCGATCTCGACCGCAAGGCCGATCCCTGCAATGATTTTTACGAATTCGCCAACGGCACCTGGCGGGCCAACAATCCGATTCCGGCATCGATGACGCGCTGGAGCAAGCGCTGGGCCGCGGGCGAGTCATCCAAAGACAAGCTGAAAGAAATTCTCGAAACCGCCGCTGCAGATAAAAATGCTCCCCAGGGCAGCACCGAGCAGATCATCGGCGACTATTACGGCGCCTGCATGGACGAGTCGCGCGTGAACGCCCGCGGCATGGAGCCGCTCAAGCCGTGGTTTGCCCGCATCGATGCCGCAAAAGACACTGCCGAACTACAGCGCGTCATCGCCGACATGCACGACATACTGGTCGCCGATCCCTTCGCCTTCGCCAGCCAGCAGGATCCCCACAAACCTGAGTGGGTATTGGCTGACATAGGTGCCAGCGGCCTCGCCCTGCCGGATCGCGATTACTACCTGAAACCGGAACCACGCTTCAAGGAAGCCCGCGAAAAATACGTCGTCCACATCGCCGCCATGTTCAAGCTCGCTGGATGGGACGAGAAAACTTCCGCCGCCGCCGCCCAAACCATCATGAGCATGGAAACGAAACTGGCCGAGGCTTCGTTAGACAATGTAACCCTCCGCGATCCTGCAGCTACCGATCACAACACGACCTTCGCGCGGTTGCAGGCGATGGCGCCGCATATCGACTGGGCGGAATATTTCAAGCACAAACAGATTCCGCAGGATGTCGACATGAACCTCGATCAGCCGAAATTCATGCAGGAACTTGATCGCCAAATGCACGAAGATTCGCTGGCGGACTGGAAAGTGTATTTGAAGTGGCATCTGCTGAATTCAACCGCCAGTTCCCTGTCCGCGCCATTCGTAGAGGAAGATTTCTCATTCAACGGAAGGTACCTGAGCGGCACCACCGAGATGAAACCGCGCTGGAAGCGCTGTGTGGAGTCGACCGATCAACTCCTCGGTGAAGCTCTCGGCCAAAAGTATGTGGAGAAATATTTTCCGCCCGAAGCCAAGGCGCGCATGCAGGAGATGGTGCGGAATCTGCTGGCGGCGATGCGCGACGACATCCTCAGCCGTCCCTGGATGAGCGACGACACCAAAGAAAAGGCCATGGCGAAGATTGCCACGTTCAATCCCAAGATCGGTTATCCGGACAAGTGGAAGGACTACAGCCACGTCGAGATCCGCCGCGACGCGTTCTTTGAGGACACAATTGCCGGAAGAAAATTTGTGGAACAAGACGATCGCCTGACCATCGGCAAGCCCGTGGATCGCGGCCGCTGGGGCATGACGCCGCCCACGTCCGATGCTTACTACAATCCGCTGCTCAACGAGATTGTTTTTCCCGCGGGGATCCTGCAGCCTCCCGCATTCGATATGAAAGCGGTGGATGCGGTGAACTACGGCGCCATCGGCGTGGTCATCGGCCACGAGATTTCGCATGGCTTCGACGATCAAGGCGCACAGTTCGATTACCTGGGCCGCCTGCGCAACTGGTGGACCGATGCGGATCTGAAACAGTTCCAGGCGCGAGCCGCCTGCGTAGCCAATCAGTTTGACAACTATTTCATCGAGCCCGGCGTGCATCACAACGGTAAACTGGTGCTGGGCGAAAGCATCGGCGACCTCGGCGGCGCGAAGGTCGCTTTTCTAGCCTACGAAAAATCGCTGGCCAACAAGCCTCGTCCCGCCGATATCGACGGCTTTACGCCGGAGCAGCAGTTTTACATCGCGTGGGGACAATTCCGCGGCGACGAAATCCGCATTGAAGCGCAGCGCTTGATGATGCAAACCGATCCGCATCCCATCGCGAAATATCGCGTCATCGGCCCGCTTTCGAACCTGCCCGACTTCCAAAAAGTCTGGAGCTGCAAAGCCGATGCGGCCATGGTGCGGCCCGAGGGAAAAAGATGTGATGTGTGGTGAAGCTTAGACTATGAACGATTCGCCTCTAGCGCCGGAGACGAAACCCCCGACTGGAAAACTCACGGCCTGCGTATCATTCGCAGCGGCGAACTCGACACCAACACGCCCCAAACGCCTGGTATGATTCGCGCCGAAGCCATCTCCCACGCCAAAGTCGGCGCGCAAAAGCTCTGGGCGGGAACCGTAGTAGTGCATCCCAACGCGAAGACCGGCCCTCATCATCATGGCGAACTTGAAACCGTGATCTACGTGGTCCGCGGCCGCGCCCGCTTTCGCTGGGGAAATCATTTGGAGTTCGTCCATGAAGCTGGTCCCGGAGACTTTCGTCTACGTCCCTCCTTACGTTCCTCATCAAGAGCTGAACGCTCGCAAAGACCAGCCGGTGGAGGCCGTGATCGTGCGCAGCGGCCAGGAGCCCATCGTCGTCAATTTAGATATTCCCAGCCCGGAGGAGGCTCCCGACACTCCACACGCCGATCCCTTTCACTCCCCGCCGGGAAAGCGCTGAGCAGTGCAGCCTCAACTGGTGCAATTGCGGTTTGCAGCAACCAACCATCTATCCTATCCCGCTTGCTATAAAACCCGTCTTTGTTCAATACGGATTACTTCCGGACTGCGCGCAATCCAGGCACAATCCCGAGCAGCAGCACAGAGACAATGCCGTTAACCCTTGGCCGCTGTCTCACCCACCCTTTTGCTGATTCTGCTGACCTTGTGCCTATAATGGGCGTCGAACGAATCGCATAAGTAAGAAAAACATGCCCTCTGTCCGCATCCCGTGGTGGATTTGGTTGGTTGCAGCGTCTTTCATCGCCTGCTTTCTGGTGGGCTTTCTCTATTTGCCTCTCAAACTTCCTCAGGCAACTGGAGTCAACCTCAGCTTTCGTGACAACCGGGTGGCGAATGTGACGCCGGGAAGCCCAGGCGACGCCGCTGGAGTGAAGCCGGATGACAGAGTCGTCAATGTAGATGGCCGAGCGGTGCAAGACTCGATCGACGTCGTAAGCGCGCTGAGCAACACCCGCTTCGACCATCCGGTTTCCGTTGTTGTATTGCGTACAGGCCAGGAAGTTCACTTGCAGTTGACTCTCAATCAGACGCTGACGCAAGCCTGGACCTCGAAAGAATTCCTGGGCTGGTGTGTGGAACTCGCCGTCAGCCTGATTCAGTTGCTGGTGGGAGTGCTCGTTCTCTTCAAGAGGCCGCGTGACCTCACCGCCGTCGCTGCCGGCATATTCCTCTGCAGCCTGGGTACAGGCAACTCTTACTTTTTGTCCCCGCATGCCGCGGTAGTGTGGAGAAGCCTGCCACTGGCCATCCAGTGGCTCATCTTCCCCGTTCTGATACTCGATGTCAACGGCTTACCGGTTGCGCCCATGCTGTGGTTCTCGCTTTCCTTCCCCAAGCCGCTGCTGCATCGCCGATGGGCGTGGATGATGCTGGCGGTGCTCCCCGTTCCTCTCGTGGTCTTCGCAGCCGCTATCAATTACATGGTGATGTTCGCGCCAGACCGCACTATCGGCGCCTTGCCGGGCTGGCTGGGTGCAATCATGGGGATTGATGCCCTGGTTGCTTTCTTGACCCCAATCGTGATCCTGGCCGTAAATTATTTCAGGCTCGAGGAGGTGAACGAAAGGCGCCGGATACGGCTGGTGATCCTGGGCTTGCTTTTGTTCTTCGGGGATCTGCTGGCATCGATTCTGTTCTCCTTCTCGCAAAAGACATTCTGGCTTTCCGCGATTGCTATCTCACCGCTTGGGTTTGGGCTTTCGCAAGTTCCCTTCACAATTTGTGTGGCGTACGCGGTTCTTAAGCAGCGGCTGTTTCAGGTAAGTTTCATCGTGCGCCAGAGCCTGCAATATGCCGTGGCGCGCGGCGTCCTGCTCATCCCCGTTCCAATCCTGGCTGGAATCCTCGTCTTCGATTTAATTGTCCACAAAGACCAGCCATTCGGAGTCCTGCTCTCCGCGCACGGCTGGGCCTATGCGCTCATGGCAGTAGCGGGAGTAATCGCGCACCGGAAGCGGTCGCAATGGATGGAGTCGCTGGACCGCCATTTTTATCGTGAGCACTACAACGCACAGCACCTGCTGCTGCAGACGGTGGATGAGATTCGTGCGTCGTCGAACCTGGCTGAGGTTGCGCCCAACGTAGTTGCCCGAATAGAGCAGGCGCTGCATCCGGAGTTTGTCGCAATCCTCATGCGCGAGGCCACCGAGCCACTTTATCGTTGCATCGCTTCGGCGCCGCCTGAGATCTATCCCCGCGGACTGAGCGCCGAGAGCAAACTCATGGCGGTCTTCCGGCTGTTTGCCAAGCCCTTGCAGATTTCGCTGGCCGAAAGTGGATGGCTCAAGCAGCAGCTCCCCTCGGAAGATACGAACTTCCTGCGGGATGCGCGCATTGACCTGATGGTACCCATCGCAATTGCACCCCACAGCCGCGAGGCGCTTATGGTTTTGGGCCTGAAGAAATCAGAGGAGCCCTATGGCAGCGAGGACCAGGAATTGCTCTCGGGCATTGGCAGTGCGCTGGCTTTGCTCTTGGAGCGTCCGCTTACGAGCGCGCTCGGCGGATTTGAAGAGTGTCCCCGTTGCGGTTTGTGCTACGAGAGTGGCATGGGCAACTGCGGCAATGAAGGCGCGCAACTCACACGAGTGCCCTTTAAGCGCCTCCTGAACTCGCGCTACCGGCTGGAGCGTAGACTGGGCCGGGGCGGTATGGGTACGGTCTACAAGGCCACGGATACATTCCTGGAACGCGCCGTTGCGGTCAAGTTGATACGGGAAGACCTCGTCACCAGTAGCGACGCGGCGGAACGCTTCCGGCGCGAAGCCAAGGCGGCAGCGTCTTTCGCCCACCCCAATCTGGTTACCGTGCACGACTTCGGTGTGGATTCGGACACCCGCGTGTTTCTCGTGATGGAGTTGCTCGAAGGCTTCACGCTGCGCCAACGATTGGAGCAGCAGAAGAAATTTGCCCCGCAACCAATCTTGCAGGTTCTTGCAGGCGTGTGCGCTGGTCTCGAAGCGGCCCACGAAAACGGCTTGATCCATCGCGATCTGAAGCCGGAGAACATTTTTCTGGTCCATAGCGGCCAGGCTGAAGCCGCCAAGATACTGGACTTCGGTCTGGCCAAGTTTCTGATGTCTCCCACCGACCCGGCCGCCGCTACAGTTGACACGGTTACAGGTGTTCTGATGGGTACTCCGCAGTATATGTCCCCGGATCAGCTCAACGGTGAAAACGCATCTGCTGCCTGGGATCTCTGGGCGCTGTCCGTGATTACTTACGAGATGCTGACCGGGACGCATCCTTTTCCTGCAACTTCTGTGGGCCAGATGCACAACGCCATCATCAACGGCCGGTTCACCCCGCTTTCCACTCATTTGCCCGATGCACCAGCTGAATGGCAGCAGTTTTTCGAGCGCGCTCTCAGTCCCAAAACCGCCGAACGTCAGCAGTCCGCAAAAGAATTTGTTTCCACTCTGCGGGAGGCATTTGCTTTTATCGGGAAGAGCACTTCGGAATAGGACATCCGTACAGGCCTGAGTCCCGTCTGCGTCCCGCTCTGATCCGCGATCCAGTAGCTCCAGGCATCGCCAGCAAATAAAAAAGGCGCCGGATATTTCCGGCGCCGAGGGTTTCTCGCGAGATGCGGTCAAGCGAGAAATTGAAATTACTGCGTAACCTCAAATACCGTCCCGTCCCCATGGGCGCCGCCGGCAGTAGTGGTTCCATACAAGTTGCCCGAGGGATCCTGAATCAAGCTGCCATGAGGGTTGGCGCCCTTGGGAGCCGTTCCAAAGCCCAGAAAACTGTAGCTGACTCCGCTGCCGCTGGTCGTCAAGCGGAACACCCCGCCGCAGCCTTGAGTGCACGACGCGTTGTCGCCGCCTCCGTCTAAAACCGTGCCGTAAATGATTCCACCCGCAACCATCGGAGTGCCGTACGGCTGACCTCCATGCGTCTCGTCAAAAGAGTATAGCGAGGTAAACTTAAAACCTCCGCCGGTTTGCGGGCTCATCTTGTATACATACCCGTGACCGTTGGCGCCGCCCAACATGTTTCCGTAAAGATTGCCGAGATTGTCGATGGCCACGCCTGTGCTCGGGAAGGATCCACCTATATTGTTCTCGAAATTGTGGATCGCGCTCTCCGCCCAGCTTCCGCCGCTACCTGGCGACAGCTCATAAACCACGCCGCAACCGTAGGGCGGATTGCAGGTCACGTCTCCTCCAATCGCAGCCGTGCCGTAGAGATTACCTGCCTTGTCAAAGACCAGGGCTGAGCCGGGCTCGGCTCCGTCCGCGCCGTCCTGAAACGTTTACAGGATATGCTCGGTCCAGGTCCCGCCCGAACCGGGGCTCAGCTCGAAAACCGTGCCACAACCCAAAGTGTTGCAGATGGCGTTGTTGCCGCCAAAGCCGGTGGTGCCGTACAGGTTGCCCGCGCTGTCCATAATCAGGCCGGCCTCGGGATAGATACCGTCGCCCGCCGCCTGGAAGTTGTAAAGGATGGTCTCCGTCCACAAGCCGCCGCCAGCGGGCGACAGTTCGTATACGGTGCCGACGCCGCAGAAGTAACCAGTGCAGGTGGTTCCCCCATACTCAGTCGTGCCATAGAGATTGCCGGCGCTATTGAGAATGAGGTTGCCGTAAGGATTGATGCCGTCGCCGCTGCCCGGAACAAATGTGTGGATTATGCTTTCCGTCCATGTGCCACCGGAGTTCGTCAGCTCGAAAACTACGCCGCAGCCGTTAATCCCGTTCTCGCATTGCTCCGCCGTAGTATTGCCTCCGGCGGGAGTCGCCCCATACAGATTTCCGGCTGCGTCACGAACCAGCCCTGCCGAGGGAGCTTCTCCATCCGGAGGACCGCTGAAACTGTAAAGAACCTTCCCTTGTCCCCACGCGGAGGTCGCAAGAAGCAACGTCACAGCGACGAAGAGAGCGCCGCGAGAAGTGGTTGAGGTTTTTTGGGTTAACTGTTTCTGCGAAGTACGATTCTGGCCGGAAGCGGACTTTGGCGTCCTCAATGCAAACATAAATCTCCTCTGAGGGTTTGTAGGCGGACGGAGCGGATCTTACGGAGACTGATCCTGCCTGCGCGGGGGACGCAGAAGAGCATTGTTTACCCGGATCGAGAGCAAGTCAAGTGAAAATATTCGGGCGTAGGTTCCGAAATGCTGTTGTATTTCGCGTTGCACAAGGTCGGACCAAATAAAAAAGGCGCCGGATATTTCCGGCGCCGAGGGTTCCTCGCGAGATGCGGTCAAGCGAGAAATTGAAATCCGACGAACCTATTTGCTCTCCGCGATGGGGCTTGCGCCCAAGTCGCCGCGGCGGCCATTAACGGCGGTGCGCGCCGCGCGAGCGGCAGGCATATTAGCGGCTGCGGCTCCGTAGCGTTCCAGCAGAATCGGCGCCATGGTATTCTCCGCTTCCTTGACGAAGATCATCTGCGTCTCCGAGGCCATATCGACACGGACGAAGTCTCCCAGCTTGACCTGGCTGGTGGCAACCAGATTGGCTAGCGGGAACACCAGATGCCGCTCGATCGCCCGCTTCAGATGGCGCGCGCCATAACGCGGATCGGTGCCTTCCTTGAGCAGAAATTCCTTGACTCCGGCCGTGCAATTGAAAACGAATTGATTCGCCCCGGCGGCCATCAGCACGCGCTGCTGCACCATACCAAGTTCGATCTCAAGAATCTGCGCCAAATGCTCATCCCGCAGCGTCTTGAACACTACAGTCTTGTCGATGCGGTTCATGAACTCCGGCGTAAACTTGCGGCGCGCCGCTTCCACCGCCGTACGCTGAATCTTGTCGTCGAAGCTGTTGTCGACTTCCACCGCCTTCGGTGCAAATCCAAAACCGCCGTCGACCAGGTTCGTCATCTCGCTGGCGCCCAGGTTCGAGGTCAGGATGATGATGCATTGCGAAAGATCGACGCGGCGATTATCGCCCAGCGTAAGCGTCGCCTTGTCCAGAATGCCGAGCAAAAGTTGCCAGAGCGAGTCTGAAGCTTTCTCGATTTCGTCAAACAACAGAATCGAGAGTTTCAGCTTTTCCGTGAACCACTGATTCAGCGCCTCCTGCGTGAGCAGCGGATGGGTCTCGCGATGCCCCAAATACCCCGGAGGCGAACCGATCAGCTTCGCAATCTCGTGTGAGTGCTGAAACTCGGCGCAATCGATCTTGATGCAGGCGTGCGAATCCCCGAACAAGGCCTCGGCCATGGCTTCCACCACACGAGTCTTTCCCGAGCCCGTCGGCCCCAGAAAAAGCAGGTTGCCCACCGGACGCCCTGGCGCGTTCAGCCCCGCCAGAAACATCTGGTAGATTTCGGCGACTTTTTCCACCGCCTGGTCCTGGCCGACGATCTTACGGCGCAGGGCGGCTTCAAATTCTCCAGCATCGTTGCTGCGGCGGTTCGGGTCGAGCACGGTTGCGAGGTTCGTTCTCATAATGATTGTCCGGCTTGCACCGGGCGTTTCGTCCCTTTTCTAGGCCGTATCTTCGGCCTTTTACCTGCGTTTCCAGGGATTTTCCGGGCCTTCTTCGCGACTCCCTACTTTACTCGATGACAAATTCTGTCACCAGGAATCAGCCGCCCCACCAGGCCCGATACCGCGTCCCCGGTGCTTACAATTAAGCAAGCCGCTGGCCACGCTCAGGCGCAGGATTGTGGAAGCAAAAACCCTCTATTGGCAGGAGTTACGTCCCCAGCCACGAGATTAGAACAGAGCCGGGTGCAAAGTTAAAGAGTCCTGAGAGAAATAATTTGCGCATAAGGGAAGGGACTGTCCCGCTCAGAGCCTGTTCGCCAGGCAAACGACAACTCGCCCTACCCTGGGATCCCCGCGGTCCCTGTGCTTAGGGTTTAAGTTCCCGCGACACCCCACAAGGGGGAGATGACCAGTGGTAACTAGTATCAGCCTGGCCTGCGCATTAGCATCGCGATCAGGCCGTTCTCGGAGGATTCCTTGCGCCGCTCGTCGATTCTCGTCATCTCCGCTCTCTCGTGCATTCTATTTGGCATGGCCGCTGTGCGGCTGAACTCGCGCTTCTCTTTACTTCAGGCTCAGGCCGCTCAGCCGCAGACCGCACCGCCGCCCACCGTTTCCGCTGCAACCCCACAAGCCGCACAACTCAAGCCCGTCAGCGCCACGCTTTCCACAACCGCCAGACCTGCAGACATTCCTGCCCCGAATATTTCGTCTCTCCCTGGAACGCAAATCTACACCGCGAAGCGCGGGGATACCATGCCTGGCCTCGCCCACCAGTATTTAAAGACCACTTCTTATCTCACGTCGTCCGAGCTAGCCGACGCCATCCGCCAGACAAACGGCAATCGCTCCGGCAACATATTAAAAGCTGGCGAGCAGATCACCATTCCCGGAATTCTTTCCGCGCCCATCGTCGAACACACCGTTCCCGTCGCCAAAGATTTTGAAGTCCGCGCCATCTACCTCACCGGCGTCATGGCCGCCAGCGACCACGGACTCCGCATCATCCGCCACTGGCGTGAAGTCGGCGGCAACGCCGTCGTCTTCGACATCAAAGACTCCGACGGCAGCGTCAACATTCCCTTCGAACATCCCCTGCTCGGCAAGCATCAGATCTATATTCACGACCTGCCGAAGTTCGTACACTTTCTGCACTCCGAAAACATGCACGCCATCGCCCGCGTCGCGATTTTCCGGGACGAGCGCATGGTAGTCGAGCATCCCGAACTCGCCGTGCGGTCGAAGAAAACCGGCCAGCCCTGGCGCGAAAACGGCAAGCTGGTCTGGACCGATCCTTCGCAACCCAAAGTCCAGGATTTCGACATCGCTCTCGCCAAGTTCGTCGCGCAATCCGGCGCCGATGAAATTCAGTTCGACTACGTCCGCTTCCCTGCCGAAGGCGATCAAAAAGACGCCAGCTTCGTCTACCAGACGGAGCAAAATCAAAATAAAGATAAGTGGCAGCGCTCCGACGTAATCACCGACTTCCTCAAGAAGGCTTATGCCGAGCTGCATCCCACCGGCGTCCTGCTCTCGCTCGACGTCTTCGGCGTGATGGCGTGGCAGCGCCCCGTCGATCTCTCCCATACCGGACAGGACATCGTCGGCATGGCGAAATACTGCGACGTGCTCTCGCCCATGATCTATCCCTCGCACTTCTTCGGCATGGATAACATCGAGCACCCCGGCGACGCCCCCGAGCACTTCATCGGCGAATCCATGCAGCGCTTCGAGTTGATCACGAAGGGTAGCGGCGTAGTCATCCGCCCCTGGCTGCAAGCCTTCCGCTGGCGCACCAAGACCTATTCGCCCGAGTACATCAAAGTGCAGGTCGCCACCGCCAAAGAAAAAGGCGGCATCGGATTCTTATTCTGGAACGCCGCCAACGACTACAGCAAACCCTATGAAGCCATGCCGGAGATGAAGGCTGCCAAGGAAAAGTATTTTCGTGGGGATGAACTGCCCGGCGTAACGGTAAAAGCAAGCTTGACCCCGCCCCGTCAGCCCTCTGCAAGCCAACCGCAGCATCCGTAGGGATGTGCTTAGGGAGACTTTTCCGATAGCAGCGCTTGAAACAGTCGATGAGTTGCCCGAGCAACTGGTAAGGCTCGACGTGGAGCATATCCTCGGAGAGCCAATTCGTACGCACACTATTTGGGTTGAACCGAGGCACCTGCCGCTCGAAGATCGCGAATAACATTCGTAACGCACCACATTTGGCAAATCCTCATCTTGATATCCCTCTACCGCTCAACCCGAAAAACATTTAGCCTATAGGACGCTGGATGAACCGGAGGTTCGCCATGCCGTCTGGAAACGTCTCGCCTTTTTCCCGCCGTTCCTTTCTGCAACTGTCAGCCGCCGCTGCGGCGTTCCAAATCGTCACTGAGCCCATGCTGGCCACTGCCGCCCGCCGTAGGGCGCCATTCTCTAAGGACGCCGTCATGATCGATTCCAACGAGAATCCGCTCGGCCCCGGCCAAGCCGCGCGCGATGCCATTTCCGCCATCATTCCTCTCGGCGGACGCTACCTCGACAATCTCACCGAAGACCTCGTCAACAACTTTGCCCAACTCGAATGCCTCAATCCGGACTACGCACACATCTTTCCGGGCTCCAGCCCCCCACTTCGCTTTGCGGTCGTTGCCTTCACTTCGCCGCAGAAAAGCTACGTCACTGCCGATCCTGGCTACGAAGCCGGCATGTTCGCAGCTGCGGCCACGGGAGCCCGCGTGGTCAAAGTTCCGCTCACCAAAACTTACGCGCATGACGTGAAGGCTATGATCGCCGCTGCGCCGGATGCCGGGTTGTTCTACATCTGCAATCCCAACAATCCCACGGGCACGCTCACGCCGCACTCCGATCTCGAGTACCTTGTCGAAAACAAACCCAAGGCATCCATCGTGATGGTCGACGAAGCTTATCTCCATTTTTGCGATGCACCTTCGACGCTCGACTTCGTCAAGGCTGGAAAAGATGTGGTCGTGCTGCGCACTTTTTCGAAAACCTATGGCATGGCCGGCCTGCGGTGCGGATTCGCCATTGCCCGCCCCGATCTGATCGACAAAATCACGGAACGCTCTGGCTGGAACTTCATGCCCATTACCGCCGTCGCTGCGGCTGCGGCGAGCTTAAAAGACCCGAGCCTGCTTCCCGAACGCAAGCGCATCAACGCCAGCGTGCGGCAAGAAACTTTTCAGTGGCTCGACAGCAATGGATACTCTTACATTCCCTCGGAGTCGAACTGCTTCCTGCTGGATACGAAACGTCCCGGCAAAGAAGTGATCGATGCCATGGCCGCGCAAAATGTTTTCATCGGCCGCATCTGGCCGATCATGCCCACCTGCGTCCGCATCACGGTGGGCACGCACGATGAAATGCAGCAGTTCCAGAGCGCGCTGCAGAAAGTGATGCGCGGCACGACGGCCTTCTCGCTGCAGCCGGGTCGTCTGGTTGGTGGTGCGCGGCGCAGCCGGATGGTCTTGCCGTCGTGAGAATCTGCGGTCTTTGAAGTTGCTGAGGTGAACCGCGCACTTACGGTTGTGGTGCGGGGGGCCCCGGCGCGGGAGATGCAGGAACAACAAGTATGGTGGCGAAATGAGTCAGCGGATCATGCGCTCAAGAACCCGGTCACGGACGCATGTGATTGTCGTCACATCCTATATGCCCGCCCGGGTGCGATACTTCCTGCGCCCAATTGTTCGGAAGGAATCGTCACATCTGAGGCGGAAAGCTATGGCCGAAATTCAGCTCAACCCTCAACAAGAGCGAGCCTTAGCAAGGTTGAAGTGCGCTCATTGCCAGTCACTCATCAATTGCGATGCGCTGGCCAAGGCGGTTCTCGCAGAGCTGCAAAGCCGTTATCGCATCGATTGCCGGCGTGGGGGCAGTGGCCCCAAAGTGACGGAGCCTGAACTGGTGGGAGCAGTTCGAGAGGGCATAGACCGTTTCTTGCGCGACTGAACTCTCCCGGCAGGCCACTCCGGATTACTCGGCGGTCTCGCTCCACTCGACTGTGCGGCGTTCCCGGCTGCTCTTGTGCGCCAGTATTACCGCCCGCATCGTGCGCAGTGCCTGTTCCGGAGTTACCTCCAGCGGAGCTTTCTTCTCAATCGCATCCCGCACGTTGGCGTAGAAGCCGCGATAGTCGCCGCGCTCCGTCTTCACCTTCACACTCGGCTCGCCCACCAGACTTAGTGTGCCCCACAACTCTTCCGCTTCTTCACCCCAATCCGCACCCCAATCTGTGCCTTGAGGATATTGATCTGCCCGCAGCCGCGCCTCCTGGGGATCCATTCCATACTTCACAAACGATCCCTTGGTCCCATGAATCAAAAAATGTGGCCCCGGCGCATACGCAATGATCCGCGCCCTGCCCATGGCGCGCAGTCCGGCGTACTCCAGGCAAACATCGAACGAATCATCCACCTTAGAAGTCTCGCGTTCGCAAAATGCCGACGCCGTAATCGCCCGCGGCTCGCCAAACAAGACCAACGCCTGATCGATCACATGCGGGCCCAGGTCGAATAACACGCCCGCCGCCGGCTGATCCGCTTTTTCCCGCCACGCATTCGGCTTCGGCTCCAGCCGAAACCGGTCAAATCGACATTCGTATTCGACGATCGTTCCTAACTGTCCCGCCCGCGCGATCTTCTTGATCGTTGCAAAATCTCCATCCCAGCGCCGGTCTTGATAGACAGTGATCAATCGTCCGCGCTCGGCCGCCAGCCGCACCAGTTCGTTGGATTCCGCCAGCGTCGGCGCGAATGGCTTGTCCACCACCACATCCCGGTCCGCCAGCAAACACGCCCGTGCCAGTTCAAAGTGCGAATCGTTCGGCGTCGCGATCACGCACAGCTGAATCTGTTTATCCGCCAGCAATTCGTCCAAGGTCCGCGCCACGCGGACTGCAGGATATTTTTTCTGCGCCCGCGTTCCCCTGCGCTCCAGGATGCACACCAATTCCATTCCCACGACGCCGCGGATCACGGGCGCGTGAAACGCCTGTCCCGCCAAGCCAAATCCGATTAATCCGACTCGCACCATGCTGGCTGCCTGCTTTCTTAGAGCTAAATACTACGATTGCCTTATCAATTTACAGCCTTTAGCCGATATTGCCATTCTTCGCGCCGACGTATAACGATTAAGAGTTCTTCTGCTGCTGGGTTGAACGTAAGAATGCTAACGCCAGGAGGCGTAGATGCGATTTGGTCCTTTTCTAGTGATTGCTCTGCTGCTGCTCATTCTGTGGGCTGGTGGCTTTCTGATGTTCCACGTAGCCAGTGGACTGATTCACCTGCTGCTGTTGTTTGCAGTGATTTCGTTTGTGGCGCACCTAGTCATGGGTACCAGGGCGGCTTAAAGTTTCGAGCGGAAGTCGCCGTCGGCCAGGCTAACCGGCCCCACTGCCGGCGACTTCGGCTCGATATCATTTTTGTCGATCCTTCACCCTCCGTACAAATTTCAATCCCGACCACACGTCCGTCACCGCGCAAACCTTCACATCCACCAAGCCCGCCTGTAGCCCGATCTCGCGCACAATATTTCCATCCACGTCGGCCTCAACCCCAGAACTCTTTTTCGGCCAACTGACCCACAGCATTCCTGCCGGAGCCAGCCGCTTCGCCAGGCGCGAGAATTCCCTGGTCAACTGCGCGCGCGACCGAGTGAAAACCATTACAAAATCGAGCGATGGGCCTCGATCAAGAAGACTGCACTCGGCCAACGCCTCGGACAATTCCGCACGCACCTCCGCCGGAGCGTTCGCCAACTGTACGCAAAACCCCGCCTTGATCCCCAATTTTTTCGCCAGTGGTGTCCCAGAATATCCCGGCATTCAGTTTGTCCGTGCGAAAAAGGAAAGACCTGATTTACTTGAAACGACTGAGGCCAGGGGCCAGGAGCAAGAGCCCGAAATCGTCCTCACTGTGTCATCGGCGCATAATATCCGCGGCGGGCTCGCACCCGGAAGTTCTTCCGATCGTTGGCTACAATTTCAATGGTGCGGAAATGCCCGTCGGACTTGAAGTCCGCCGGCTTATAAGAGACGTCATACTGGCTGCGCAGCTCATCCTGAATCTCGGCAAAGGCGTTCGTTACGTCGCGAATCTGGAAGGGAAAAAACGCACGCCCTCCAGTCGCATCGGCCATGCGTTCGAGCACTTTGTCGCCCGCGCCCTTGGTGCCGCTTACGTTGGTGCTGATGGTGTAAATGATGGAATCGGCACGCTGCGCCATTTCGATGGCTTCCTCGCGGGTGACATGGCTTTGGTTGTCTTCTCCATCGCTCAACAGAATAATCGCGCGCCGCACCGGTCCCTTCTGGGGCTGCTTCAGCAGCTTGTCACGGCAGGCGTAGTAGAGCGCGTCGTACATCGCCGTCCCGCCTCCCGGCCGCAGTTCGCGGACTCCGTGCGCCAGCTTTTCCGTGTCGTCAGTGAAATCCTGAGTTACCTCCGGAGTCACATCGAAGCCTACGACGAAGGCCTCGTCATAATGCTTGCGCACGGTTTGATTGAGAAACTCGATTGCCGATTCCTGTTCGAACTTGAAGCGGTCCCGCACCGAGGCACTGGCGTCGATCAGCAGGCCGACCTGCAGCGGCAGATTCGTCTCCGCGTGGAAACTTCGAATATCGGCCACCGGCCGGTTGTCATCGACAAAGTGAAAGTCGGCTTGCTTCAGATCCGTCACCCGCTTGCCATGCTTGTCGGTCACCGTAAATACTACGTTTACTTCGTTGGTGCCCACCCGGATTTTAGGGATGTCTCCGTTCGGGATATCTCCGTTCTCCGCCCCTGAATCGTTGGAAACCTGTCCGCTCGAGTTCTGTGAGGCCGGGGCGCTGCTGGCTGCAGGCTGCGAGGATGGAGTCGACGACTGAGCGTTCGACGACTGAACGGAAGAAGATGAAGATGGGCGCGGGGAAGATGGGCGCGGTTCCGCAGTCGAAGCCTGCGTTACGCCGAACTCGCGCGCTCCCACGACAAGCAGCAAAATTGCCGCCCATCCCAGGATGGACTTTCTTGGAAAGACGTCACTCGTAAAGCCGGGCCTCATTTGGTTGTCATTATATCCGCTCCTCGACTTTCCTCAGAAACTCCAGTAACTCCTCGGGCAGTTCACTCTTCTGCGCAATGGTCTCTCCCGTCCGCGGATGGCGGAACTCCAACTCCGCCGCATGCAGGAAATTCCGTGATAACCCGATGACCGCCGATTTCCCCCGCGCCTGCCTGGGAGCACCATACATCGTGTCGCCCACCACCGGATGCCCCATCGCGGCCACATGCACGCGAATCTGGTGCGTCCGTCCGGTGTCAATCTTCAGGTCAAGCAAGGTGAATTTTCCAAACTTCGTATCCAGTCGCCGCACCACGCGATAATGGGTTGCCGCCGTCCGCCCGCCCGCAAGACGAGTGGTCATGCGCATTCGCCGCACTGGATCCCGGCTGATGCTTTGCGTGAGCGTGCCCGAATCTTTTTTCACCCAGCCATGCACCAGCGCCACATATTTCTTCTTCACTTCCCGCGCCGCGAACTGAGAGTTCAGCTGGCGATGGGCGGCGTCGTTCTTTGCCACCACAATCAGTCCGCTGGTCTCTTTATCCAGACGATGGACAATGCCCGGGCGCAACTCCCCGCCCAGCGCCGACAAACTCGCGAGATGATGCAGCAGCGCATTCACCAGGGTTCCACGATTGCGGGCATCGTCGGTTGCGCCAGCCCCGGCATGAACCATCATTCCCGCCGGCTTGTCGATCACGGCGAGGTCATCATCTTCATAAACAATATCGAGCGGGATCTCCTCGGCAATGGCCTTCAGCGGTGCCCGTTGCGCCTCGCCCAGCACTCGCAGCTGCTCGCCGCCGCGGAGCTTGAGCGAAGGCTTCGCCGGAGTATTATTTACCAGCACTTTGCCGCTGGCGATCATTTCCTGCACACGCGCCCGGCTCACGTTTTCAAGCCGCAGCGTCAGAAACTGATCAAGCCGCTGGCCCGCGCCTTCAGCCGAGACTGAGATAAGTATGGGGAGCGCTTCCGCCATTCGCTGCGAAGCATACTATAAATGCTATCTACTTAGATGAATTCTGGAAGGGCACCCCTCGCATTAGGCAGCCTTCTTCAAGGCCTCAAGAAATTCGGCGGACACTTCTCGAATGCGCTTGAGCCGGTCCCTTTCGCGGCTCATTTCCTCCGAGCTGATCCCCAAGAAAGTCTGCGTTTGGAGACTTTCCACTTGTTCCCGCATCAAGCGTTCGAGTTCATCGCTGATTTGCTTGAGGCTGGGTCTGTCCATGACAACTCGCGCGATTTTATCGAGGACCCTCGCAGGGAGAGCGAGCTTGTCTTTCGATTCAGCGGGCGGATATTTGGTCAACCGGGGATCGAACGAAATTTGCAGAATCGCGTTTTGGGCACAAAGAAGGGTGGCCGTAGAGGGTCCGAATGTCAATTGCTTGACGCTAACCCATGACCACCCAGTGCGGGGTCTGATGCCCCCTTTAATAACTTGACTCCGAGAATAGGCTCAAGCGTGGAGGCTGACAATACAGAGAAAACCGTAGTCGCGCTAAATTGCCAAAATAAAGCTTGCATTTATATAAAGTCTATTATATTAGTAGACATGTAACGCGGCATTCATATTCCCTCCCCCAGAGAGTGGCCCTGCAGGCGCTTCCCCCAAGAAGCGGGCCAATGATGCCGGGAGTGCCCCGGGGTGGGCGCTCCCGGAAAACAATCGGCAATTTCAATCGCAGTAAGCGTGGGCGGAGTTCTGTCCAAAGCCGCCCCTGAGGACGAAGTATGGGAGGAAACCTGGCTGGAGGGTCAGGGACGCGCGACCGCCAGCTTTCTTAGAAAACTCTAAGGTAACTCCGGCTGTGATGGCTTTCTGTTGAATTCTGCCGATGGTCATCCTAGCGAGTGCGAATACTCATTTCGAAGGCTTGAGACGCGCACCCATGAGCGGAATAATAGAAGCCAAGGACAAGATGATCAGAATTCTGCTCGTCGAAGACAGCAAGTTTCTAAGATTAGCGACGGAGCGTGCGCTGGCGCGCGCCGGCTATGAAATGAGCAGCGCCGTCGATGGCGACGAAGCCTTGCTGCTGGCACGCCAGAAGTTACCGGATCTCATCCTGCTGGACATGCTCTTGCCTAAAATGAGCGGCCCCGACGTGTTGAAGGCACTGAAACAAGATCCTTTGACCAAGCTGATCCCAGTGGTTGTTATGACAGGAATGTCCCAGAAAAATGCCGACCGGCTGAAACAGGATGGAGCGTTCGCCTTCCTCGAGAAGTCTTCCCTCGAGTTGGACAAAGGATCGCAGAAACTATTAACCGCTGTGCAGGAAATCCTGAAGCTGCTGCCCTCCGGTAAGGCTAGCACCACTACTGCTTAGCCGCGCCCCCGATTCATAGGTGTCCAATCGCTGGTTGCAGATGCGTGGTCATTGATCCCAAAGACAGATACCACCGCGGCTGCTGTGGACTACGCGGTGGTCGCGGCCGCCTCCGCGGACGGAGCCGCACGTTCGTAGTCACACTCCTTATTGGGACAGGCGATCACCGGTCCGGCCTTTAGAAATTTCTCGACCAGGTATTCGCTGCCGCAACTCGGACATTTTTCGGGAATCGGTTTGTGTGCCGAAGTAAACTTACACTGCGGATAATTTCCGCACCCGTAGAAAGTGTTGCCCTTGCGCGCGCGCTTCTCCACCAGTTCGCCGTCTTTGCACTCCGGGCACTTCACGCCAATAAAATTCTGCTTCACATACTTGCACTCGGGATATCCACTGCACGCGGTGAACTCGCCAAAGCGTCCGTGGCGGATCATCATATTACGACCGCACTTCGGGCACGGCTCATCGAGTGGGATGTCGGGGACTTTCTTGCCCTGGTCGAGTCGCCGCGTGGTTTTGCAATCGGGATAGCCGGTGCAGGCCATGAACTGTCCAAAGCGTCCGCGCTTCAGCACCATCACCCGCCCGCAGTTCTCGCAATACTCTTCCTGCGTCGTCTCCTGCACGTCGGCCGAATCAAGGTCAGGCAGGTTGATCGGATTTTCTTTCGTGAACGTGCAGGTGTTCGGATCTTCTTTGTCGTAAGTGCTGCAGGCGTAGAACGAACCGTGTTTGCCCCACTTGATCACCAGCGGCGCGCCACAACGCTCGCACTTCTCGTCTGTGGGCTTCTCCATCCGCTTGATGTTCTCCATATGCTTTTCGGCATATTTCAGATCTTTTTGGAACTTCTTGTAGAACTCGGCAAGGGTATCGGTCCACTTCTCTTTACCTTCTTCTATCTCGTCGAGTTCTTCTTCCAGGCGGGCGGTATAAGCCACGTCGAAAATGTCGCGGAAATTCTCCACCAGCAGATCGGTGACCACCAATCCGATCTCGGTCGGAGTGAACTTGCCGCCCAACTTCTGCACGTACTGGCGCTCTTGAATCGTAGAGAGGATCGCCGAGTACGTGGAGGGACGACCGATGCCGCGCTCTTCGAGCTCTTTCACCAGCGACGCTTCGTTGTAGCGCGGCGGCGGTTCGGTGAAATGCTGCTCCGGCTTCAATTCCTTTAACGTGAGCTTTTGCCCGGCTTCCAAGGCTGGCAGTTTGTGTTTCAGTTCTTCGTCTTCTTCGTCCTTGCCTTCCTTGGACTCTTCATAGACGCGCAGGAAGCCATCGAACTTCATCACCGATCCGGTCACGCGGAACCAGAAAACATCGCCGTCCTTAGCTTTCGCATCGATGTCCACTGTCGTCTGGTCGAAGACTGCGGGCATGATCTGCGACGCCACAAAACGCTGCCAGATCAGCTTGTAGACCTTGAATTCATCTTCTTTCAAATACTGCTTCACCTGGTCGGGATGCCGCATCGCCGAGGTCGGGCGGATAGCTTCGTGCGCCGCTTGCGCTTCCTTCTTCTCCTTATATGTATTCGGAGTTTCAGGCAGGTAAGCCGCGCCGTATTCCTTTCCAACGTATTCGCGTACTTCCTGAATCGCCTCGGGCGCAACGCGGGTCGAATCGGTACGCATGTAGGTGATCAGACCAACCAGGCCTTCTTCGCCCAGTTCCACGCCTTCATACAGCCGTTGCGCGATCATCATCGTGCGCTTCACGCTGAAGCGCAGTTTGCGGGAAGAGTCTTGCTGCAACTTGCTGGTGGTGAAGGGAGGGGCGGCGTTGCGGCGGCGTTCTTTCTTATCGACCGAGCGGACTAACCAGTTGGCGTGTTCGATTGCCGCTCGGAACTTTTCCGCATCTTCGGCGTTGGTGACTTCAATCTTCTCTTCGCCCTTACCTAAAAAGCGAGCGTCGAAAGCAGGAGGTTTACTGGCTGCTAGATGCGCATCGATCGTCCAATACTCTTTCTTCTCGAACGCTTTGATTTCGCGTTCTCGTTCCACAATCAAGCGCAGGGCCACGGTCTGCACCCGTCCAGCGGAAAGACCACGGCGAACTTTATCCCAAAGCAGCGGCGAAACCTGATAGCCGACGAGCCGGTCGAGCACGCGCCGCGCCTGCTGCGCATCGACTAGATTCTGGTCGATGGCGCGGGGATGTTCGAACGCCGCCTGCACGGCACGCTTGGTAATTTCATTGAAGGTAACGCGTTGAATGCGGGGAACGGCGTCTTCTTTTTTCTTCTTCTTACTTTTTTTCGAATGGCCGTTGCTGTCCAACTCAAAGGCCAGATGCGCCGCAATGGCCTCGCCTTCGCGGTCCGGGTCAGGCGCCAGATAGATCGCGTCCATCGGACCGGCCAGCTTCTTCAGCCTGGCCAGAACTTTCTCCTTGCCGGGGATTACGACGTAGTCGGTCTCGAAGTGGTTGCTGGTATCCACTCCCAGAGTGCTCTTGGGCAGATCCTTCACATGGCCGAGCGAGGCCTCGACAGTAAATCCCTTTCCCAGATATTTCTGGATGGTCTTCGCCTTGGCCGGCGATTCGACAATGACTAAACTCTTTACCAATGGATCCTCAGTTCTTAAGTTTTCGCTTTGAACCTAGCACGAATGGGACGGCGGCAACAAGTTACCGGGAGAAAGCTGACGCCCGACAGCTAAAAGCTTTTCACAAAATTCTTTCCTGGCATTTGCCTTACTTTACCTGTCAGCTCTAACTCAAAGAGTGCTGCGAAAATCTCAGAGGAAGACAGCTCATTCTCCAGTTTCTCCACCAATTCATCGATGTGCGTGGACTCGTCTGCCTTCAGCAAGTTCAGGATTCGTTTCTCGTGCGGAGGAAGCGCTTCATCCGGAAATAGAGATGCGGAAGACGTGCCGCTGGATTCAGGCGACGGTGCTGGAGTGAGCGCAAGCTTAACTTCAGGCGGCAGATCTTCCCACACATCTTCCCAGGTGGCGACCAGCTTCGCGCCCTGCTTGATCAGCGTGTTCGGGCCCCAGGAATTTTTATTGGTAACGTTGCCGGGTACGGCGAAAACGTCGCGGTTTTGTTCGAGCGCGCAACGCGCCGTGATGCGGGTTCCCGAATACTCGGCGGCCTCTACTACCAGTACGCCAACCGACATGCCGCTTAGAATGCGGTTACGAATGGGGAAGTTCTGCGGCGCGGCGAATGTGCCCATGCGGAATTCGGAAATCAGAGCGCCTCCCAACGCCAGAATCTGTTCGGACAGACGCGAATTTTCTTTGGGATAAATCACGTCCACACCGGTGCCAAGCACCGCGACCGTTTTGCCTTTGGCCGCGATCGCTCCGCGATGGCTGGCCGTGTCGACGCCGCGGGCCATGCCGCTGATGATCACCAATCCCTGTGCCGCCAGATCGCAGGCCAACCGCTCCGCCATCCCCGAGCCGTAAGGCGTGGGATGGCGCGTGCCCACCATCGCAATCCCGGGCTGCGTCAATACTTCTGGATTGCCGCGAACATACAGCACCATCGGTGGGTCGTAGATTTCTTTCAGCCGCGAGGGGTAACAGGGATCTTCCGGCGAGAGCACCGTCACTCCCGCGGCCGCGGCGCGCGCGATTTCTTCCCGCGCCAGTTCCGCCGATTTTCCCGTAGCGATCGATTGCGCCGAAACAGCCTTAATTCCCGTGCCTTCCAGTTCGGTGAGTGAGGCGTGGAAAACGGCATCGGCGCTGCCGAAATGTTCGATCAATTTCCGCGCCTTAGTTGGTCCTAGACCGGATGTCAGTGACAGGGCGAGCCATTCCAAAATGTGAGTTGCGGGTGCGACCACGGCTATTGCGTTTGGCAAGTCTATGCTCCAGTCCTTCGCCTGCATTTAGCTGGACTGGGCGGACTGTAGTAATTCTTGGAATGCGGCGTCAAGGGAAGACGTCACAAAGAGGAGTTAAAAAGCTGTCTGCTAAAATCAAAACAGGAATGAGACTTCTGCGCATCTCTGCGATTTCCTACCTCAACACCGCTCCCCTCATGTGGGATTTCGAGCACGGCCACGCCGGGCGCGAGTTCGACATTTCCTACACTCTGCCTTCGGCCTGCGCTCGCGCTCTGCAGGCGGGGAACGCCGACATCGGAATCATCCCGGCGGCAGCTTACGCACAAATTCCGGAGTTGACGGTGTTGCCAGGAGTCGCCATTGCCTCGCGGCAGCCGGTGCGTTCCATCCTGCTGGTCAGCCGAGTGCCGCTGGAGAAGATTCGCACCGTGGCTCTAGATACCTCTTCCATGACCTCGGTGGCGCTGACCAAGATCCTGTTTGAAAAATGGCTGAGTGGTGGTCGAACATTCACTCCGATGGCGCCGGATATCGAAACCATGATGACCGCGCACGATGCCGCGCTGGTTATTGGAGATCCCGCGCTGCAGATTGACCGCTCGCGCTATTTCACGCTTGATCTCGCCGAAGAATGGATTCGCCACACCGGCAAGCCTTTCGTCTTCGCTTTCTGGGCGGTTCGTCAGCAGGCGTTGCGCGAATGCGCACCGTCGCAGGACTTGGCCGCCGTATTTCAACAATCGCGCGACCATGGACTTGACCCTGCGAGTCTCGACCAAATTACCCGCGAGTGGGGGCCGCGACTCGCTCTCAAAGAAGCCGATGTACGTTCCTACCTCACCGAGAGTATCTATTACCACTTGGACGCAGCCTGCCTTGAAGGCCTGCAACTCTTCTATCGCTATGCGGCTGAAATCGGAGCCTTGCCCGCCGCTCCAAAAATTATTTTTTCCAGCAACGTAAAAGCCTGTATAGCGTAATCGAGAGCCTAGCCTGTAAACTCTTCAAACCCGAATGGCTTTTCATTTGATCCCTCTGCTTGCCGTCCCTATCTGGCACCGCCTCCGCCGCCTCGGAGGGCCCGGACTGGTGCTGCTCGGGGTCGCCGACAATTCCATCATCCCGCTTACCGGCAGCATGGACGTCCTCACCATCTGGCTGGCGGCCCGTCACCACGAGCCCTGGCCCTATTACGCTTTCATGGCAACTCTGGGCGCGGTCATCGGTGGCTACATTACTTATGCCCTCGCCCGCAAGGGCGGCAAAGAGACCATGGAACGCAAGCTTTCAAGAAAACGCGCGGCACAAGTCTCAAAAGCCTTCGGGCGCTGGGGATTCTTTGCCGTCGCCATTCCCGCCCTGCTGCCACCGCCGTTTCCGTTCGTCCCATTCCTGATTGCCGCCGGCGCCGGCCAGTATTCTCCCAGGAAATTTCTCGGAGCCCTGACCCTCGGTCGCGGCGTCCGCTACACCATCGGCGCCGGCCTCGGATACCATTACGGCAGACATATCCTGCGTTTCTTTAATCAATACTACAAACCCGCAATGGCCATCCTCATCGGGCTGGCGGTCATCGGCGCAGTGTTGTCGCTCGTTCAGTATCTTCGTATGCGGAAGAACTAGACACATTCCAAATTTGGAGCCAGCTGCCCGCCTCCGTTAGAATCGAACTGCAAATGTCCCTCACCAAACAGCAAGCCCTGGAGATGTTCGAGTCCGATGACCTGATCGGCATCGGCATGGAAGCCGACGCTGTCAGGCGACAACTGCATCCCGAAGGCACCGTCACCTACATCATCGACCGCAACATTAATTACACCAACTTCTGCACCGAGTACTGCACCTTCTGCGCCTTCTATCGCCCGCTGAAAGGCCCCGCCAGGAAGGAAGGTTACATTCTCGATTTCGACACCATCTACGAAAAGATTCGCGAGACCGTCGAACTCGGAGGCACTGGCGTGCTGATGCAAGGCGGGCTGCATCCTGACCTGAAAATTGACTGGCACGAGAAAATGCTGCGCGGAATCAAACAGCGCTTTCCGCAAGTTCATCTGCATTGCTATTCCGCGTCCGAGATCATCGCCATCGCCGAGTACAGCAGCCTAAGCATTCGCGACACGATTCTCCGCCTGCGCGATGCCGGCCTCGACTCCATCCCCGGCGGCGGCGCCGAAATTCTCGACGATGAAGTTCGTTACAAAATCGCCCGCTTGAAGTGCCTCACGGGTGACTGGATTAATGTCCACCGCACCGCCCACCAGGTCGGCATGCGCACCACCGCAACCATGATGTTCGGCGTGGGAGAGAATTACGAACATCGCATCAACCACTTCCAGGAACTCTACGATCTGCAGGAAGAAACCGGCGGCTTCACCGCGTTCATCCCGTGGAGCTTTCAGCCGCAAAACACCGCGCTCGGCGGCCGCCACTGGGACGAAGCCACCGCCGTCGAATACCTGAAAGTCCTCGCCATCTCGCGCCTCTATCTCTCGAACTTCCTCAACGTGCAATCCAGTTGGGTCACGCAAGGACTCAAAGTCTGCCAGATGGGCCTCCGCTTCGGCGGCAACGACGTCGGCTCGGTGATGCTGGAAGAAAACGTAGTAAGAGCCGCAGGCGTGACCAACTGCACGACAGAGGAAGAACTGCGCCGCATCATCCGGGATGCGGGATTCAGGCCGGCGCAGAGAGATACGCTGTATCGGCAGTATTTCCTGAACTAACGCCGGCTAATCGTGACCGCATAACACAGATCGCACTGCCTCGATGCAGGCCGACCTATGCCGTTACCACGATCCCGTGATTCGATATTCCAGTTTGCCGCTCGTGGAGTAGATCACCACGTCATCCTTGTCGCGCCTCGCTCGATAAACACCGAGGTTCTTTGTCGTGCAGATCTTCGTCTCACTCGTGTTCTCGTGATTGGAGGCAAAGCCAGCGATGGCTTCCATATAGCACTTCGCACAGTCGCCAGTCGAAGTGGCCGACTCGACCCACTTGCACTTCTTCTCCCAACGAGATGGGAAACACGTCAACGTAGCATGAGAGCCATCTGGAAGAATCGCTTTGGCTGTATAAACCAAAACCTGAGGTAGCAGAGCACTGCTGGGTTCAGTCGCAGGTGTCACCGTCGAAACGCAGTTGACATCAACACGTGTGTCGCAATGGGTGCGAATCTGCTCGAACGTGCCCGGAGATGTACGGGGGATCAGCCCGATGGTCGCAGCCGATTCAACGATTTCAATCTTGATCTTATCTGCCGCTGTCGCAGGATGTGTAATGCCGAGCAGGACAGACCACAAAAGCACGGGCGCAATCGTTCGCATTCTCGCCTCCTCAGACAATCTTATGCCCAAGGGCTCGGCTAAGAGGGATAATTAACGGGTGAGACGGTGTATCAGCGGAGGGAAAATGCTTGAGTCAGAAATGACCGTTGATGAGAAATACAGAACTCAGGGCTGGACGCCGCTCAAGAATGGATGGCCGGATAGGGCCTACGTTCGACTGAAGGATGGAAAGCTCGAAGTCAAGCTCGTGGAGATCAAAAGCCCTAACGACACGCTCTCAACTGACCAAGAACTTATGCACGACGTATTGCGCTCGCAGGGATTGAGCGTACAGATTGAGCCGGCATCAAAGACCCCGAAAGCTCCCCTGCACACTCTGGTAGATTTATTGAAGATGACGCAAATGCTTGAAAGAAATCGTCAGACACAGCGATCTTAGTTCATCTTTATCTAACGGCGTTGGCTGCGATCGCAGGAGTGCACCGCCTCTCGCTTCCTTTGCGAGAGGTGGAATTTCCGCGTGAAAGCCACCCTCGGTCCCGCCGTCGTCTGAAAATGCAAACGGCCCCGGAAATCCCGAGGCCGTTCGCGAGAGCCGGTAGTACGGCACCCCATCAAGGTATCAGCTATATTATCGATCCGGCGTTCACAGTAAATCAAGTTACTTTAGGAGAGCCGCACCCCATCAGCGAACTCTCCACTTGTCCCTGAGAGACACTCCTTCACGAGGAAGGAATGGACCCGGAGGGATTCGAACCCTCACCTAATACCTTGATGGGGTATCGTGCTACCGTTACACCACGGGCCCATGCTAGAAGGTTCAGCCGGCGCGGCGGGTTCGCAATGGCTCCTTGCGAAAATTTGTCATATAGAGTTTCGTTTCGGGAACGCCGATTTGGCCGCCGCAAATGCAAACGGCCCCGGAGGTCTCCGAGGCCGTCGCGACAGGCAATAACTTGTTCCCTTCCAAGGTGACCCTATTATTGTCGAAATTATTGTCGAAACAATCCGGCTGCAAATCAAGTTACTTTGTAAGTTTCGGGCCTCTAGCTTGCATTTATTGAAACAGAGTTTCTTTTTGGAACAGGCTACCCGAGGCATAGAAGCCGGGCCGCGACTATTGCAACTTCGCGTATTCCGCCTTCGCCTCTTTGAGAACGGGGATATCCGGGTCGGCATCTTTCCAGAGAGTGAGGAAGTCTTTGTAGGCAGCGAGGGCCTGAACGCGGGCGGCACTAGCCTGCGGGCCCTGCAAAGTTCTTACTTCCAGAGCGTTGGCGCGAGCCACGCCAAGATGGGCCAATGCTCCGGTCCAGCAGTTGACCACGATACCGGTATGGTCAAGGATTTTCTGGAATTCAGCGGCGGCGGAAGCCCCGTCTCCTAGGGCAAGGTAGGCCTGCCCGCGCACATACGGGGCGTACAGGCAGGAGCCGTTTGCGGTGAAGGGGATCAATGCCAAATCCAATGGCTTTGCGGCCTGAAGAAGTTCCAAAGCCCCGGCCGCATTTTTGCGATTGAGCGCCAGTTGAGCGCTGACCGTGGGAAGCCACAACAATTGCATCTGCGTGTCGAGTGGAAACCTGGCTGAAAGATCCTTGGATAGGGCTTCGGCGCGGGATGTGTCGCCGCTCAGAGCGTATGCGAGAGTCGCTTCGATTTTTACGCCGGGACTTTCGGGAGCGAGTTTGAGGGCGGCCGCTGCTGCCTGTCTGGCTTCCGCACTGTTGCCCAAACCTGCGTGCCGTAAGGCGGCATCAGCTTGCCACATGGCTGCCGTTTCTTTGTTGTTCACCTGCAAGGCGGCCTGAGTGCTCTGGTCGGTGAGTTGATCGGCGCGGCGCAGTTGTCCGCTGTACGCAGCCGTGTTGGATTCCTGCGAGAGACCCTGGCTGCGGTATTCGGAGCGGCTTTCCAGCCACGACAACTCTTTCGCCATTGCGGCTGGATCGCTCAACAGAAAATCCGCGGCGTACAGATTCACATGTATGTTCAGCTCGTCCAGATGCCGCGACTCCGCCTGGGTCAGCACCTGGCGGGCCTGGTCAATGCGCTGCAGCGCTAAAAGTGCAAAGCCAACGTTTACATAGCCGATGACGTTGTCCGGCGCCAGGCGCAGGAATTCGCGATTCGCTTCCAAAGCTTTTTCGTGCAATCCCTGCTCCGACTCCGCCATCGCAAGGCTGCCATAGGCGATGTAATCGCGGGGATAGCTTTCAGTCCACTCGCTATAGATTTGGGCGGCTTTGTCCAGTTCTCCAGTGACGCCAAGATAGTAATAACCGGAGATCAGGAGCTTCTCGCGTTCGCTGGCACGGTCACGGAACTGGAAAGCTTTGGCGTAGTAATCGCGGGCGCGTCCGTACTCGAGAATATCGCCATAATTGCCACCCACGGCCCAGTACGCGAGCGCAAACTGCGGATCAAGCTCGAGGGCTCGCAGACCGTGCGGCAATGCCGCCGCAGAACCCTTTTCGCGCGCGGCCTTCATTTGCAGGCTGTACTCTTTGAGCGCTTCCAGCGACGATGTGGTGGCCTGTTCGAGCGGGACATCAAACTTTTGCAGGCTGGCGAAGGATTCACCCAGATCACGCCGCAAATTGGTGGCGGCGCCGCTGAGCACTTCGAGAACTTTCTCTTTGGCAGGGGCGGTGACCTGCTGCTGGGCCAGAATATCTCCGCTCTGGCAATTCACGGCTTTAAGGCCGATCACGTAGTCGTTGCCCAGGCTGGCGATGGCGCCGGAGATATAAGCTTTGCTGCCGGATCGCTGGCAGATTTCGCGGGCCACAGCGGGAACCAGTGGCGCGTCGGCAGGGCGCGTCATTTGTTTCAGAGTAGCGGCCACCTGATCATCGGAAAGAATGTTCAGGAACGGCGATTGCAACAGCGCCATGCCCAGAGCCTGCTTTAAAGTATCGTCGAAAACGGGATCGCCGGTGGTGTTTGCGAAATCGGTCAGCACTACCGTATCTTTTGCCGTGAGCTGCCGCAGTTGGCGCGAGCGCCAGTACCATGCGCTGATGCCAGCGACAATCACGGTGAGGATTACAACGGCCGCCCAGCCTATCCGCGACGGCTTCGACCACGAGGTCTTCTTTGCCGCTCGCGCTGCCTCATCGACTCCTGCCCTGCCTAACGAAGTCTGAGAGGATCTCTGATCCGGCAGGCCGGGGCGAGAGGCCGTCTCCAAACCGAAAGCCGCTACTCGCCCAGTATCGGTTTCGCGTTTCAGGCGCTTGAGATCTCCTCGCAGTTCGCTGGCGGATTGGTAGCGCAGCTCGCGGTCTTTTTCTAGCGCCTTGTTGATGATGCGTCCGAGTTCTATTGGCAATTCGGGATTTAAAGCGACGGGGGCGACCGGCGCTCCGTGCAGAATGCCATCGAAAATTGCCGCGGAGGTGGCGCCGGAGAATGCAGCGCGGCCGGTAGCCATCTCGTAAAGCACCACCCCAAAGCTGAACAGATCCGTACGGGCGTCGAGAGGCTTGCCGAGCGCCTGTTCCGGCGACATGTAAGCGATGGTGCCAACAGCATTGCCGGCGTCGGTAAGATCGGCTCGATTGTCGCTTTGCGTGGGCAGGGAGTCGCTGGCGTCTGTGTTCACGACCACTTTGGCCAGACCAAAATCCAGAACCTTGGCGTGGCCACGCTTGGTCAGAAAGATATTTCCCGGCTTGATGTCACGATGGATGATGCCCGCTGCGTGGGCGGCATCGAGAGCGTCGGCGATTTCAATCCCGATCGATACCAGTTCTTCGACTTCCAGCGGCCGCCCAGCAATACGATGCCTGAGCGCGACACCATCGAGCAACTCCATCACGATGTAGGCGCGCCCTTCGTGTTCGCCAATCTCGTGAATGGTGCAGATATTAGGATGGTTCAGGGCCGAAGCGGCCCGGGCTTCGCGGCGGAATCTCTCCAGTGCGACCGGGCTTTTGGCAAGATCATCAGAAAGGAATTTCAGGGCGACGTGGCGGCCGAGAGTGATATCTTCCGCTTCGTAGACCACCCCCATGCCACCGCCCCCGAGCTTGCCAACGATCCGGTAATGGGAGATGACTTGGTCGATCATTCAATCCGCAACCTGCCGCCACAGCGTTTCTACATCTTACGAACGCTAGCCCGCCTCGTCAAAAATGAGTCGTAGATGCGCGGGGTGGGGAAATCTGGGTGACTCTTTTGTCGTTCTCGGCGGAAGTAGGTTTTGATACGGCACGACCGTCGATGAGTGGCATAATAACGATACTATGACACTATGTTAAAATAATGACATAAGAGATGGAGACTGCCATGGAGGAAGCTAGAACGCGTGTCAACCTGAACGGCCGTGTCGTGATCCCCTCGTCCTTTCGCAAGGCCCTGGGCATCCAGGTCGGAGATGAGGTGGTCCTCCGCATCGAGAACGACGAACTGCGAATCACTACCCAACAGCGCCGCATTCAGCAAGCCCAGCGCCGCGCCCGGCAATATGTAAAGCCCGGCACATCGTTAGTGGACGAGTTGCTCGCGGAACGCCGCGACGCTGCGAAAAATGAATAGAGTTGTGCTCGACGCCTCCGCCATCCTTGCCGTGATCGACGGGGAGCCCGGAGCGGAGAAACTGACTGCGGCGCTACTGGCCCGCGCCGTCGCCAGCACGGTGAACCTTGCCGAAGTCCACACCAAGCTGGTAAGCCGCGGCTGGCCTCCCGCGCAGGCCTGGGAGGACGCCAGCAGCCCGGTGCGAGAAGTGTTGCCCTTTGATGAAGAACAGGCCCGACTCGCTGGGGACTTGGTCGCTCACACTCGGCATATCGGTCTGTCCCTCGGAGACCGCGGGTGCCTTGCTCTGGCAATGGTGCTCAAAGTCCCGGCCTACACCGCCGAGAAGGCATGGAAGGGATTGAAGCTGGACGTGCGAATCCATGTCATCCGCTGAGCGTGGGGTTTGCGGCGGCCGTGTTACTAAGCCTGCCGCGAACTCGGAAAGACTTTCGGCGCTCGTGTGAAAACAACTCCCAAACCTCCCAGATTGCAGCCGAAGAGGTCCCTCTCGTTACTGTCGGCGTTCCCTCTGGTTACTATTGTCATTGTTCCAGCCGGGAACTTCGCGGCTCTGGCCGGAGTCTATCCCTATTAGGCGTAATTAATCGTCAGGACGCGTAGCGATCGGCTGGCTGACAATTTTTCGGTTCAGAGTAGGGTGGAAAAACCTATAATCAGAGGACGCCTGCGTAAATGGCGGGAGCAACCACCTTGGGAGATTTGGCAAGCGCGATCGGAGCACGGGCAGAAGAAGCGGCTATTGTCGCGGATCTCAAAGCCGGCTCGGAAGCGGCCTATGCCTGGCTGATCGGCGAATTTCAGCGGCCGGTATATGGACTGGTATACCGCATGGTCAGCGATCCTGCCGACGCCGCCGATACCACGCAGGATGTTTTCCTGAAAGTGTTTCGCGGCATGAAGCACTTCCATGGCGAATCCAGCCTGAAGACCTGGATTTACCGCATCGCTCTGCACGAGGCCGCGAATCGCAAGCGCTGGTGGTTCCGCCACAAAGCGCAGGAGACTTCCATCGAGCCGGAGGAATCGTCGAGCGGTGATGAAGCCATGCAGAATGCTCTTACCGATCGCCACGAGTCGCCCTTCGACAACGTAGCGCAGCGTGAAGTGCAGCAGCGGGTGGACGCCGAACTGCGGAAGGTTGCGGAGCCTTACCGCACCGCACTGATCCTGCGCGACCTGGAAGAAATGTCCTACGAAGAGATTGCGGAGATTTTGCAGATCTCGCTGGGAACGGTGAAGTCCAGAATTACGCGCGGACGCCATGCCCTGAAACAACGGCTGGCCCCGTATGTGCGGGAAGTGGGTGGCGAACTGGGGCTCGCCCCACTGGCAGAAGACGATGACCAAGCCGCAGGATTGCGGCGCCAAGTTTCTGGAGGGGGTAGAAGGGTCGAGGTGACGCCATGAAAGATATGGCCACGAAGATGTCCAAGACCGAAGCAACTTTCAACTGCGCCGAGGTGAATCGGCTGTTGTCGCCCTATCTTGATGGAGTGGTGACCGGCACCGAGATGCAGGCCGTGCGCCGGCATCTTGAGGCTTGTCCGGTGTGCTCGCGGGAATATACTCTGTTGCGCCAGACCCAGCAACTCCTAGCCAGTGCTGGCCGTCCCACCCCGCCCGCCGATCTCGGACTGAATCTCCGTCTGGCGATTTCACGCGAGGCCGCGCAAGCCCGCCGACCGCGCTATGAAGGTTTGCGCGTCCGTTTGGAGAATACGCTGAATGCTTTTATGGTACCCGCGACGGCCGGTCTGGCCTGCGCTGTACTCATTTTCGGTCTGGTCGCCGCCATCCTGGCAATTCCTGGACAGTTGCAGGCCAATAACCAGGATGTGCCTCTGGTGTTGAACACCGGACCAGAATTACAGCAAAGCGCATTCGGCACCATGAGTTCGATCAACGCCGAATCGCTCGTGATCGAAGCTTACGTCGACCCTCAAGGCCGGGTTGAGGATTACAAGATCCTCTCCGACCCCGGCGACTCGCAGGAGCTTCTCCCACAGGTAAAGAGGATGCTGATTTTCACCACCTTCCGTCCGGCGATGTCGATGGGACATCCAATCTCTTCCCGGGCAGTGCTCTCGTTTTCGAGAATCAGCGTTCGCGGTTAAAGCGCAACTGATTTCGTCAATCGTATTGGGCAGGCCACACCTCGCGGACCCGCAGGCCCACAGTGAGACCACTGGAATCGAGACCACTGGAATGACGAGAGCTTTTTGTTATTCTTGCCGGTGAGGCAAATTCATTACAGCGCATGGTTGCTGGTGGGATTGTCGTCTCTGTTGCAGGTCCTGATTTTTCCCCTGCCCGGACTCTATGTTTTGTCGTGGGTGGCGTTCGCGCCGCTGATTGTGGCGGTGTTGCGGGCACGGCCGGCGGGGGCGCTCGAGATCGACGGCGCCATTAATCTTCAGGCTGCGACGCCGGGGCAGGCTTTCCTTCTGGCTTACACTTCCGGCATTCTCTGGTACGCGGGTACGTGTTATTGGATTTACGACACCATGCACGAGCATGGTGGGCTGAGCGCGCCGTGGGCAGCGCTGGCGCTCTTTCTCTTCTGCCTTTATCTCGGTTTATATCACGGGCTGTTTGGGCTGCTGCTGGGGTTGGCGGCAGGACCAGGCCGCGACAATCGGCGCGCGTTGATTTCCACGCCATTTCTTTGGGTTGCGGTGGAGTTGGCGCGGACGCGCATTACCGGATTTCCCTGGGATCTTCTCGGCACGGCGCAGGTGGACAACATTTCGCTCAGCCGCATCACCACTTGGACGGGGGTGTACGGAGTTTCGTTCGAGATTATGCTGGTGAATGTTGCGGTGGCTGCGGCGTTTCTAGTGCCGAGAAAAAAAAGAAACACGTTGCTGCTGGCATCGATTGCGGCGGCAGCCGTGCTGCAGGCGGGCAGGCTGGTAGACGCTCCGAGGATTCCCCCGGATCACGCCGCGTTGTTGGTGCAGGAAAATATCCCCGTGGATGAGAATTGGACGCGGGATACTTTCGAGCGCACGCTGCGGGGCCTGACCGATCTCAGTGTGAAGGCGGCCAATACACGCATAATCGGCGGTGTGCCGGAAAAGTTGGAATTGATCGTGTGGCCGGAATCTCCTGCGCCTTTTTTTGCCAACGATCCTCTGTTCCGCGAACCGGTGAGCGAGATGGCGCGCCAGATGCGGAGCTGGGTGGTGACGGGTGCGATTGGGAGTACGAGTGCGATTCAGAACGGTGGGCCGGCTTCGGAAGTATTTAATTCGGCCGCGCTGGTTAGTCCTTCGGGCGACTGGACTGCGCGTTATGACAAAGTTCACCTGGTGCCCTTCGGAGAATATTTGCCGTTTCCGTGGTTGTTTTCTTTTGCCGGCGGCCTGACCAAAGAAGTTGGAGAATTCACCAAAGGAACCTCCAGAGCGCCGTTGGATGCGGGAAGTGAGCGGCTGGGAGTTTTTATCTGCTACGAGTCGGTGTTCCCGGACGAAGTGCGGCAATTTGCGGACAACGGAGCGCAGGTTTTTGTAAACATTTCGAACGATGGCTGGTATGGAGACAGCGGGGCGTATGCCCAGCATTTGAATCAAACGCGCATGCGGGCGATCGAGAACGACCGTTGGATTTTAAGCGCGACGGACACGGGGGTGACGGCGTCGATCGATCCTTATGGAAGGACAGTGGCGCGGCTTCCGCGGAAAGAGCGCGGCGCGCTGGTTGCGCCGTATGCCCTCACTTCCGTAACCACGTTCTACACCCGGCACGGGGACTGGTTCGCTTATCTGTGTGCGATAATTTCACTAGGAGCGCTGCTCACGCGCTTCAGGCTTCGCTGGAAAGCGGGCGGGAAAGCAGAAACATCCGCATGAATCAAGACTTCGAGCAGGAATACGGGTTGCTGAACAAGAAAGTGCGCGAACTCCGGGAGTATCTTTGACGCGGACAAACTCCGTCCGCAACTAGCCGAAATTGAAAAGCAGTCCGCCGACCCGAATTTGTGGTCGAATCCGCAACGCTCGCAGCAGGTGATGCGCGAGAAAAAGCGGCTGGAGCACTTGCTCGCCACCGATGCCGACCTGGGCCGCCGCGGCGACGACATTGCCGCCTATTTTGATTTGGCAAAGGAAGGCGAGAGTGTCGATGCCGAGTTACGGCGCGAAATCGATTCACTTCGTGATCTGGTGGACAAACTGGAGACGGAGACGCTGCTCTCCGGGCCAAACGACGCGCTGAATGCGATTGTCACGATTCATCCGGGTGCGGGGGGGACGGAATCACAGGACTGGGCCGACATGCTGCTGCGCATGTATTTGCGCTGGGCGGAACGGCAGGGCTTCGAAACCGTTCTCTACGATTACCAGCCGGGCGAAGAAGCTGGGTTGAAATCGGCGACGTTTGCGGTGAATGGGGACTATGCGTTCGGATTGCTGACGAGCGAGATCGGAGTGCACCGGCTGGTGCGGATTTCGCCGTTCGATCAGGCCAAGAGAAGGCATACGTCGTTTGCCAGCGTGTTTGTCTCGCCGGAGATTGATGACAGCATCGACATCGTAATTAAGCCGGAGGACATCCGCACCGATACCTACCGTTCCAGCGGCAAGGGCGGACAGCACGTCAACACCACGGATTCAGCGGTGCGGATTACGCACATTGCCACGGGGCTGGTGGCGAATTGCCAGAATGAGCGCTCGCAGCATAAGAATCGCGAGCGCGCCATGAGCATGCTGCGATCGAAGCTTTATGAATTTGAGATGGAGAAGAAGCGGGCGGCGACCAAGAAGATTGAGGATTCCAAACTGGACAATGATTTCGGATCGCAGATTCGTTCCTACGTGCTGCAGCCTTACCGCATGATCAAAGACCACCGCACCAAGACTGAGGTTGGCGATGTGGATCGCGTGCTCGACGGCGATCTGCAACCGTTCATCCGGGCGTATTTGCTGGCACGGCGCGGCGAGAAACAGGAGAAACAATAGTGGGCGGAAAGCGGGGAAAGGCGATCAAACTTGGTCCGCGGTTTCTGAAGGCATTTCTTTTTGCGGCGGAGAAACATGCGGGGCAGGTGCGCAAGGCTTCGTCGATTCCTTATATCGCGCATTTGATGGGAGTGGCTTCGCTGGCGCTGGAGTATGGCGGCGACGAAGATATGGCGATCGCGGCCTTGCTGCATGATGTGGTGGAGGATTGCGGCGGCGCGCCGATGTTGAAAGAAGTGAAGCGGAGGTTCGGGAGCCGGGTGGCTAAGATTGTGGATGGGTGTACGGACTCTGACATCTATCCAAAGCCGCCGTGGCGCGAGCGGAAAGACGCTTACATCCGCCATTTGAAGAATGCGGATGCGGAGATCCGGTTGGTTTCCGCTGCGGACAAGCTAAACAATGTGCGTTCGATTCTTTCGGATCACCGGGAAGTCGGGGAATCAATTTGGGCACGTTTCAACGGCGGCCGCGAGGGGACCCTTTGGTACTATCGGGCCTTGGTGGAGGAATTCAAGCGGGGCAAGCCGAGCCGGCTGATTCGCGAGTTGGAGCTTGCTGTGCAGGAACTGGAAGAGCGGGCGAAGGCTGGTAGTCCAGCATCGTTTCAACCAGCATCGTTTCAAGAGGTGAAGTGATGGGGCGCATGATCGATCAAGTTCGGGCTTCGAAGCTGCCGTCGAACATGATGCAGTTTGCGGCGCGGGGAGCGCTGTCGGTGCCGCCGGATGAGAACCTTGAAATTCTGGTTTATCTTGCCAGGCACAACAAGGTGTTTGGCGATCTGGCGCGCATGACGCTGGCGGGTTGGGACGAAAAGGCTTCGCTGGTGGCGGCTTCCGATCCGAAGACAGCGCGTGAGGTGCTTGACTACCTGGTTGCGCCGGAAAATCTGCGTCCGAAGCTGTTGCCGGCATTGTTGGAAAATCCTTCGGTCGCCGAGAGTGAGTTGGCCAAGCTGGCGATTTCCGCGTCTCCGGAAAATATTGCAGCCATGTTGCAGAGCGCCCGGGTGCGGAAGGCTACGGGAATTCTGGAGTCGCTAAGATCGAATCCATACTTAAAG
The DNA here is from genome assembly GCA_963818865.1 of uncultured Acidobacteriaceae bacterium. Classification (GTDB taxonomy): domain Bacteria; phylum Acidobacteriota; class Terriglobia; order Terriglobales; family Acidobacteriaceae; genus Sulfotelmatobacter. The sequence continues at coordinate 49,532 of CAWFTQ010000003.1, read as the reverse complement.
GCGAACGAGGCTGCCACGGTCGCGCAGTTGCTGGGCGGGGGCGAATCTGCTGCGCCGGCGGAAGTTGAGGCTGGTGCGGGTACTTATCCTGCAGCGCCGGTAGTGGCTGGCGCAAGCGTCGACGCGGCGAAGACGGAAGAGCATGCAGAGGAGGAGGTTCCCGAAGAACACGTTTCTGCTTATCTCGCCGAGCATGCCACCGAAATTGTTGCCGAAGAAGGCAAGCCATTTCAGCCGATCGGCGGCATCATGGATTTGCTGGGCGCGGATTATTTCCCGGTGTCGGCGGTGCAGGGAGCCGCAGACGTCGCGGAGACGACGGCGGCGCCCATCCCTGCGGCGGCGACGGCCTCCGCGGGGGCGGCGAAGCCCGGCATAAGCCCGGCGCCTAACCCGGTTGGGCGTGCGGTCTCTCAACTTCCGATCCCAGCGAAGCGCGACAATTCGATGCAGAAGATCAACCGCCTCGACGTGAAGGGGCGCATACAACTTGCGCTGAAGGGGAACAAAGAGGAGCGCTCAATTCTGATTCGCGATGGGACGAAAGTGGTGGCACTGGCGGTGCTGGAGGCGCCCAAACTTTCCGATGGCGAAGTGGAAAAGTTTGCGTTGCAGAAAAACGTGCTGGAAGCGGTGCTGCGGCAGATTCCGTTGAAGCGGCGATTCATGAAGAATTACATCGTGGTGCGGAATCTGGTGTCGAACCCGCGCACGCCGTTGGACCTTGCGATGGGACTGGTCAAACATCTGATTGCGGTGGACTTGAAAAATATTTCAGCTAATAAAGAGGTTTCAGAGACCGTTCGCAAGATGGCGCTGAAGATGTACAAGCAGAAGATGGATGCGGCGAACAAGAAATGACGCGGCGAATAGGATGACAAATGAAGTGGAGTCGCTTCCGCAAACCGATCCCGTGACTGAATTGTTGAAGCGCGCGAAAACAATTGCGGTCGTGGGACTTTCCGATGATCCGATGCGGGTGAGCCATGGGGTTTCCGCCTATATGCAGGGCCAGGGATATCGCATTATTCCGGTGAATCCGCAGATCGAATCTTCTTTGGGCGAGAAGGCGTATGCTTCGCTGCTGGATGTGCCCGAGAAGATCGATATTGTGAATATTTTCCGGCGGCCGGAGTTTGTGGAGGAAGTTGTGGATCAGGCGATCCAGTTGAAAGTACCGGCGATCTGGATGCAGGAAGATGTGATTCACGAGAAGGCCGCCGAGAAGGCGCGCAGGGCGGGGATCTTTGTGGTAATGGACCGATGCATTCTGAAGGAACATCGGGCGCGATTTCGGTGAGCCGCACATAATCCACCCAAAGTTAGGTTGAATCTCGGGATTTGCGCGGTGAGCGCAGTTTCTTGATCTCTTCCATCCGGTCGCGGATGCGCTTTTCGATGCCTTCATTCGTCGGGCGGTAGTAGACACGGTCGCGCAGATTGTCCGGCAGGCATTGCATGTTGGCGACTTTGCCTTCGACATCGTGGGCGTATTGATAATCCTTGCCGTAGCCCAGGCCTTTCATTAGCCCGGTCGGTGCGTTGCGGAGATGTAGGGGAACGGGTTCGGCGGCGGTTTGTTCGATATCGTGCTGGACGTCGCCATACGCTGTGTAGAGCGCATTCGATTTGGGCGCTACAGAAAGATAGACGACGGCTTGCGCGAGCGCGAGATTGCCTTCCGGCATGCCAATGAAATCCACGGCATCGCGCGCGGCCATGCATAACGAAAGCGCGTTGGGATCGGCGAGGCCGATGTCTTCCACCGCCATGCGCACCACCCGGCGGGCAATATAGAGCGGATCTTCACCGGCTTCGATCATGCGTCCGAGCCAGTAGAGGGCGGCGTCGGGATCGCTGTTGCGCACGGATTTGTGCAGGGCGGAGATGAGATTGTAATGTTCTTCGCCGGCTTTGTCGTAGAGCAGAGTGCGTTTCTGAAGAGCGTCGCGCACGATGTCGTCGGTGATTTCCCGAGGCTGAGATCCGGATTGTTGCGCGAGTCCGGCGGCGACTTCGAGGACGTTGTAGGCGCTGCGGGCGTCGCCGCTGGTGTAGCTTGCGATTTTCTTGAGGATGTTGTCGTCGGCTCGCAGATTCATTTGGCCGAGGCCGCGGTCTTGATCGCTCAGGGCGCGCTTTAAAAGTTGCACGATTTGATCTTCAGTGAGGGGCTGCAGCACGTAGACGCGGCAGCGGGAGAGCAGGGCGGCGTTGATCTCGAAGGACGGATTCTCGGTGGTGGCGCCGATCAGGCGGATGTTGCCCTTTTCCACGTGAGGGAGAAAGGCGTCCTGCTGGGCTTTGTTGAAGCGGTGAATCTCGTCGATGAAGACGATGGTGCGGGTGCCGTATTGGCGGGCGCGTTCGGCGTCGGCCATGACCAGCTTGATTTCCTTGATTCCGGCGAGAACGGCGGAGAATTCGATGAACTCCGCTTTCGTCATGGCGGCGATTATTTTCGCCAGCGTGGTTTTCCCGGTGCCCGGCGGGCCCCAGAAAATGAGCGAGCCGGTGTCGTCCCGCTCGATTTGCGTGCGCAGCGGTTTGCCGGGGCCGATCAGATGTTCCTGACCGGCGTACTCTTCGAGCGTGCGCGGGCGCATGCGGTCGGCTAGCGGACGGGTGCGGTCGGCGGAGCTGTCGGCGTTCGGGATGGGTTGGAAGAGTCCCATTTGAAATCTTTCACCACAGAGGCACAGAGACACGGAGAAAACCTTAAAAACGCTAGAGAACCCTGCGTGTTATACCTCGCGTTAATAATGGAACATTAAAGTTGATCAGCAGGCCGACTCGCTTTCCAGTTAGCTGCATATAGGTGAGGAGTTGCGCTTCGTGAAGGGGGGAACCTTTTCAACGCATTTCAACTCTACGACCACTTCCTCATTCACGATCAAGTCTAAGCGGTACCCGCAATCGAGCTTGAGGCCTTTGCACTCCACGGGAAGATCGACTTGGCGGCGAAAGCTGATTCCGCGGAGATGAAGCTCGTGACACAGGCATTCCTCATACGCCGATTCCAGTAACTGCGGTCCCAGATGACGATGGACCTCAATCGCAGCGCCGATGACGGGCCCGGTCCGAGGATCTCTATCGTCTTCGTTTTCTCCGTGACTCTGTGTCTCTGTGATGAACAATCTCTTATCTTCTTTGCCTCGCGGCTTCGTACAATACGATGCTGGCCGCGACGCCGGCGTTGAGAGATTCTACCTGCGGAGTGTGGGGGATGGCGATGGATTCGTTCATTTTGGCCATCAGGTCGCGGGGCAGACCGGAGCCTTCGTTGCCGAAGAAAATCGCGGACGGGTTCTTCAAGTCTGCCTGATCGAGCGGCGTGCCCTTGTGCGATGAGGTTGCGATCAGGCGCACATCCTGGGCTAGCAGCTTTTCGGAAACTTCTTCTAGTTTTGCAGCGGCCGACGTTCCTTGATTGTGAATGATGGGAAGACGGAAAACCGAACCGGCGGAGGCGCGGACTACTTTCGAATTGAAGGGGCTGACGGTGCCCTCGCCGAGGATGACGCCGGCGCTTCCGAAGGCTTCAGAGGAGCGGAGGATGGTGCCGAGGTTGCCGGGGTCCTGCAGTCCGGCGAGAACGACGACGGGACCGACTTGCAGGCGCTCGAGAATATCTTCGAGAGAGAACTGTTTGAGGCGAACGAGGGCGGCTACGCCTTGCGGAGATTCGCTGGGGACGAGGCTGTCGAATAATTTGTCGGGCAGCAGAAGGGTTTCGACCTGGGCCCCGATCTGCGGAAGCAGGCGGCCGGCGCGGTCTTGGGCGGACTCGCGAAAAAACACGGCGCTGAAACGCAAGCCGCTGCGGATGGCCTCTTCGAGGATGCGCAAGCCCTCGATGGCGCAATCTCCGGCTTCGGTGAGTTCGGAGCGCGAAAATGCCTGGCGCAGTTGCTTGACCAGCGGATTGTGACGGCCTTCGATCCGGCGGAGGCGCGAATGGGCGGCGAGACGCGTTTGTTCCATTCTCTCGATTATAGGCGGCGCTCGCTGCAAACGCCCGCTTCACGCGTGTTGCGCCTACTGCCGATTTCATCGGGACAGGGTTCGAGTCAAATCTCTTAAATGCAACCTGATATTGAGACATTAGAAAAGTCGTTGAATGGATCGACGGGGTAAATTCGGTTGCCGTTTGGAGATGGAGTGAACCGATTGTGCACGCGTGCGTGGCACCCACCCTTTCGCAAAAAACGCGAAAGGATGGGGCAGGTTCTTTCGCTGTATGTGGCCAACCCTACTCTTCTAATACCTCTCAGACGTGGTCCAGTAATCGTCAATCACATGGGGAAGCAGGACTGAGCCACCCAGCTTCACTTCGCCGTTCGCCGCGTTGAAGCCGGCAATCCGAATCTCCGCATCGTTGGGGTTGTCGCCGTAGATGACGGAGCCATCCGGGCTGAACTTCTCGACGTTTTCGGGAATGGTGTTGACCTGGGTGAGTTGTTGCGTGGTCAGATCTACCTGCAAAATATCGGTCAGATAATTCGTGTCCTGAAGAAAAACATATTTGCCCGATGGATGCGCATAAGCGGATGTCGAAAAATCCCCGCAAACGGTCAGCATCGATGTGGTGCAGTTCACCAGCGGCGTAGTCGAAAGAGGTTGCGTCTGGTAAATCTGCACCGTGTTGGCGTTCGGTCCCTGATTGAAAAAGGAATCGAAGGCAAACAGGAGGTTGTTTTCAAACTGTACTCCGGCATAGCCGCTGCTGGCGTAGGAGCTAAAACCATAGACTTGCACGTCCGGTCCCAACGCGCCGGTCTGCAAATCGACGGAACGCTGGTTGAAAGTTTCCGAGCCGCTGCCATGGGGGCCGGTGCAGAATATTTCGTCGTAGAGAGTCGTTCCGGCAGGATTGAAGCCCAGGATATCGAGATTGCAGTCGTTGCCGCTTGGGTCGTTGTCCAACGCGTAGGTCGCTTCGGTCACGGGCTGGCTCAATGAGCCATTGACCGGACTAATGACGTTGCGCACGATGGAGTAGTTAGTCGTCTGAGGGCCGGCTGGGCCGATTGCGACGGAATAAAAAAAAGTGCCGGCCGGATTCACCGCCCAGCCCGGTAACTGGTTTGCGTTGGTCGCCTGAACCGGAGTGCTCGCCGGGACGCCGGTTGCGTCCGTGTCGAACACGTATAGCTTCTGGTGTCCGCTGTAATAGGTGGGATTCGCGAGATAGTAGATAAACTGCCCGTTCGGCGAAGGTATGAGATTGACATACTTCGCTGCAGGCATCGTTGTGGTTCCAACCGCAGTCGCCTCAAAGGTCTGAGGGTCGATGTTGTAGGTGGTGAGCACAGAGTCATCGACTACGTAAAGGACTTGAACGGTTGACGAAGGCGATCCCGCGGGAAAAGATTGGCTCCGGAGGGCGATTGAATTGGCGTTTTGGCTAAAGGCAAAGGACGGAACTAACAGAAGCAGACAAAGTGTGTGGCGCATACAACCTCCGCAATCAGACGCGGGTGGGATGCCGATATCGCGGGGTGGGTTGTCAGATTGCCGTCGCGGCGGAAATTCGTAAACCTGCTACCACTGGTTTTGCCGTATTATGATAAGTTTCATGGGCAAAATATCTTAGAAGAGAAGCAGGCAGGAAGGATGGCCGTGCGCGCCGAAATCATAAAGATCAATAGTGAGTCCCCTGAGAGTTCGCTGGTGAAGTATGCCGCCGATCAGATTCGGGCGGGCGAAGTGCTGGGCATGCCGACGGATACGTTTTACGGGCTGGCGGCCGATCCGTTTAACCTGCGCGCGGTCGATCGCGTGTATGACATCAAGACACGCTCGCGTCACAAGCCGCTGTCGTTGCTCATCGAGAGCGTGGACCATGCGGAGGAGCTGGCGAAAGCGCTGCCCGAGGAATTTTACGCGCTGGCCCGGAAATATTGGCCGGGGCCGCTGACGATCATTGTGAAGGCGGGATCGCGGTTGCCGCTGAAGGTGACGGCCAACACCGGGAACGTGGCGCTGCGCGTGCCGAATGCGAAAATTCCGCTGGCGGTGGTGACGGCGGCTGCTATTCCGATCACGGCGACATCGGCGAATCTGAGTGGAGCAGCCGAATGCACCAGCGCCGAGCAGGTGCACGAACAACTGCATGGGCGGATCAGCATTATTGTGGATGGCGGAATTTCGCCACGCGATATTCCATCGACCATAATCGATCTGACGGATGAAGCGGCGCGCTGGAGGATCATGCGCGAGGGCGCGATTCCCGCGGAAGATATTTCAACTTTTTTTGCCAAAGGATGAAAGAAGATCTAGCCACCCGTAAGCCAGGCCGCTGGCTGGTGCGGCTGGAAGTGTTGGGAATGCTTGCGCTGGCGACGTTCCTGGTGCTGACTGCAGTTCGCGTGGTGCATGAAGGGTCGCTGCAGGAAGTACATCCGGCGGATGTGATCGTTGTTTTTGGTGCGGCGGAGTATGCCGGGCATCCCTCCCCGGTGCTGCGCGCGCGTTTGGATCATGCCTTCAATCTTTTTCAGCGAGGTCTTGCGCCGGTGGTCATCACAACGGGAGGCGCGGCTGCCGATCCCAGTTTTAGCGAAGGCGGCGTGGGGCGCGATTATTTAATGCACCGAGGGATTCCGGAGCGAAATCTGATTGCCGAAACTCAAGGTTCCGATACTGCTCAATCGGCGGTACGAGTGGCGGTGATCATGCGCGCCAACGGATTGCACAGCTGTGTTGCGGTTAGCGACGCTTATCACGTTTTCCGGATCAAGAGATTGTTGGAGCACGAGGGCATTGGGCCGGTGTATGTGGCGCCGCGGCCGGATTCGCGTCCGCACAGCGTGGTGCAGCGTGGGTATGCGGTGTTGCGGGAGGCATGCAGTTATCTGGTTTGGAAGCTGGGAATCGGTTAGCGGGCTTCGGCTTTCGGGCTTCCGGCTTCGGCAAACCAGAATTCTCTGCCTTCAGATGTGCGATGAACCGCGTCGCGGTTCGCAGCTAGAGGTCTTGACCGAGGCCCGATAGCCGAAGCCCGAAGCCCGTTCCCCCTACCAGCGGCTGCGCTCCCGCAGGCCGGTGATGTGGGCTACGTGATGGCGGCCGTGCCAGGCGTAGAGCGCGAGATTCTTCTGTAAGCTTACTTCGCCCAGCTCGGGATGGCGGAAGGTCCGCTTCCAGTCATCGGGTTTCAGCGAGCGCAGAAGGCTTACCCAACGGGTGTGCAGGGAATCCAGCAGGGCCAATGAGACTTCGACGGGAGTGGTCTGCGTATCGGCGAGTTGTGCCCAGCGGTCTTCGGCATAGGGCTTGATGGTTGGTTCGTCTTCCGTGAGGGCGAGTTTGAAACGGATGTAGGCGTTGAGATGGCTGTCCGGGACGTGGTGCGTGACCTGGCGGACGGTCCAGCCTTCGGGACGGTAGGGTGTGTCGAGTTGCTGGGCCGAAAGGCCTTTGACGGCGGCGCGCAGGTTGGCTGGGGCCTGTTCAATGTCGGCCAGACACCTCTGTTTTTGGTCTTCGGTGAGCGGGCCTTCGTAGTGGAACTTTCCGATTAGCGCAGGTCGGTCATTCGATTCTCCCGGGAACGTTATCCTACAGATGACCGATGACGCGCTGAGGCTTCAGAAAGCGGACCATCGTGTGGCATACGCGATCAATACACACACAGTTGACTCCCCGAACCCGGCAAACAGAACCGTCTCAGTTAACTACAACCCCTAGGGCTTCCACACTCCAGACCCCATTCCCTCCGGCTTCGCATTTCGGTTCCCCGCGCCCTAAGATTTGTGCATCCAAGCTTGGTTTGTAGGCTAAACTCGCAATTCTGGGCGGGTTAGGCGGGTCGGGGTCAAATTGCCGGGGCGTGATAGCATCCGGTGAACGCGAGGGAACTATGGCAGCTTCGGTTTGGTCTGGACACTTAACTTTCGGGCTCATCTCTATGCCAGTGCGCTTGTTCTCGGGCGCGCGCAGCAGCGGGATTTCTTTTAACATGCTGCATCGCACTGATAAGTCCCGGCTGAAGCAGCAGTACATCTGTCAGGCGGAAGGCATCGTGGTTGATCGCGCTGACATGGTGAAGGGCTACGAGTTTCGCAAGGACGAATACATCGTCATTGAGCCCGAAGAGATCAAGAAGATCGAGCCGCAGACGGCGAAAACGATGGAGATTCTAGAGTTCGTGAAGGCGGGCGACGTGGATCCGGTTTATTTCGAGTCGTCGTATTACATGATGCCGGAAGAAGCGGGGCGGCGTCCTTATGCGCTGTTGACCAAGGCGCTCGAAGAGAGCGAATACGTGGCGATCGCGAAGATCACGATGCATAACCGCGAATACACGGTGTTTCTGCGGCCGACGCAGGGCGGGTTGATGCTGCATACGATGTATTACGAAGAGGAAGTGAAGAAGGTGGAAGGGTTCGGCGCGCCCGATGTGGAGTTGAAAGAGGCTGAGATCAAAGTGGCGCACCAGTTGATTGAGGCGCTGGCGGATGAATGGGATCCGGAAAAATACAAAGATACGTTCCAGGAAAATCTGAAGAAGCTGATTGAGGCGAAGCTCGAGGGCGGGGAAGTGGCGGCGGTGGAAAAGCCGAAGAAACTGGCTCCGGTGGTGGACTTGATGGCTGCTCTCAAGCAGAGCCTGGCGCAGATGGAAGGCAAGAAGAAACCGGCGGCTACGGCCAACTCGGAGGCGCCGGCGGCGGCAGCGGGAGGGAAGTCACGGCGCGGGCGGTGAAGTAATTCGGGAATCGCCCGTAGATCTCCGTCGAAATCCTGGTTTCGGCGCGGCTTTGTATTTTGTGATCATCCAACTGCGTCCTTCGCGGACGCATCCCACAAGTTGGACGGCAAGGTCCAAACCTTAAACACTGGGGACACAGGGGATCGGGTGGAAGAGCCCGCATTCGTCGGTGACCCGTTCGCTCGTGACCACTGGCGCGGATTTGGTCCAGCCGTTAGAATGTTTAATTCTCCTCACCTATACCTATGACCAGTAAGTTTCTGCAGTGGCGCGCTATGGGGTGCCGATGATTGTTCGACGTGTGGGCTGGTTGGCAGCCATGGTGCTTCCGATTCTTGTTTGGATGGCTTGTGGCCAGGTTTACCGGCCAGTAGTGATTCCTTGCTCCGTGGGCGGGGTTCCGGGATGCCCGGTGGAGACGAATCCGGCGCCGAGCAATTTTCATGAAGTGTTTGCCATTAGCACGAATGCGCCCAACTATCCGGGCGGGGCTATGCAGATTGACGTTTCCGGCGATTCTATTATCGGCGAGACTCCCAGCTACGACGCCTCCAAGCCCAATCTTGCCGGTAATCCCACTCACGCCGTCATCTTGCCGAACGATTCGCGAGTGTTTGTAGCGAGTGCGGCGAGCGTGGTTTCTGGCGGAGTGGATGTAATCTCGTCCTTTACGCCGATGTTTCAGACCGCGCAGGCGACCGGATTAGGTACGGTGGGCACGACCGGTTTGCCGCCTTTGTCGGGCCAGAGTTCCGGTATAAGCGCGTTAAGCGAAGCGGGCAATGTAGTCACCGTCACGCTCACCACCCCACTACTTGCCAACCCACAGAACAACGTACTCGTGGGAACTGCGGTTGTCATCGCGGGTGCAGCGGTCGCTGGATACAACGGCACCTTTGCGATTACCGGCATAAGTGCGACGACGCTGCAGTATACCGACCCGACGATCAACCTGACTGCGTGCAGTCCGACCCCGCCAGCTGTGCCCTGCGCTCCCGCGGGAACGGCGTCAATCCCAGGGCAGCCGGTTTATTTGGCCAGTATCGAGAACACCGCGATGTACGTTGCGAACTTCAACTCCAACTCAGTCGCGAAAATCAATACTACGACGAACGTCGTGATTAATACCGCAACTGTAGAACCACCCCCTCCCGCTTCACTCAGTCCGGCGCCGAATCCGGTCAGTATGGTGGAAGCTCAAACTCAGGGCGCCCTTAAGCTCTATGTGGCGAACCAGGGGAACAATACGGTCAGCAGTTTGAATACGGTCGATCTTTCCGCGAACACCGTGACGGGGTTCACGGGGGTGACGCCGGTCTGGGTGGTGGCGAGAGGTGACGGCCAGAAAGTGTATGTGCTCACTCAAGGGGACGGTCAACTGGTGACGATAGACACCGCCACGGATACAGTCACCAACAGTCTTCCGGTAGGCATTGGAGCGAACTTTATTTTCTTTGATCCGAATTTGAACCGGCTTTATGTGACGAATCCGGTAACGGAGATGGTTTATGTTTTTTCCGATACCGGCGGACTTGCGAATGGCGTAGTCAGTGACATACCGAATCAACTGGCGGCGATTCCGTTTACATCCGGGTCAGTTCCTTGTCCGTCTGGGTGCATGCCGGTTTCGGTGACGGCTCTTCTCGACGGCAGCCGGTTTTACGTGGCGAACTACCAGACGGCGACGACTTGCCCGGATACGAATGTGACGGGGGCCTGTGTTATTCCGGGTCTCACCATATTTGACGCCAGTACTTTCGCAGTGAAGTATCCGAGTGCGCCAACTCTGACGCTGTTAGGTTCGGTCCCATTTGCCACGGGCCAGTATGCCCTGCCTCCGGTGGCTGCTTGCGCGACCGCGCCGTTGTACCCTGCTTTGTACTCCCCGAGCGTCCCACGGTTCCGGGTGTTCACGGTGGCTGCCTTCGACAGCAGCCGAGTGTATGTGAGCATGTGCGATGCTGGTGCGATCGCTGTTATCAACACCACCGGTGGCAATACGAATAATTCGGGCACACCCCTGCCGGCCGATACGGTGATCACGGATCTGCTGGAAGCTCCGGAAGCCAATAGCGCCACGGCTCTGCAAAGCCCAATCTTTTTGTTTATCGGACAGTAGTTCGGGCCATGGACACGTTTGGTCGGAGGGTTGTTGCGCACTGCGCGCCGTCGTTGGACTGCTTAACTTCTTGCCGCTACTTCTTCCTTTTGGGACTCTCTGGCCGCGTAGTGCGAGTCGACATATTCGTCGAGAATATCGATGAACTCGGCGACGATGCGATCACCCTTGAGTGTGGTGAACAGGCGTCCATCTACGTAGACGGGAGCTTTGGGTTCCTCGAACGTACCGGGCAGCGAGATGCCGATGTTGGCATGCTTCGATTCGCCGGGGCCGTTGACCACGCAGCCCATGACGGCCAGCTTCATTTCTTCCACCCCTACATAGCGACCTTTCCAGGCGGGCATCTGGTCGCGCAGATAGGTCTGAATCTGCTGCGCCATCTCCTGGAAAAACGTGCTGGTAGTGCGTCCGCAGCCGGGGCAGGCCGTAACTTGGGGCGTGAAGCTGCGAATGCCCATGGATTGCAGAATCTGCTGTGCTACACGGACTTCTTCCGTGCGGTCGCCACCGGGAGCTGGTGTAAGCGAAACGCGAATGGTATCGCCGATGCCCTCCTGCAGAACTACGCCCATGGCGGCGCTTGATGCGACTACGCCTTTTGCTCCCATGCCGGCCTCGGTGAGGCCGAGGTGCAGCGGGTAATTGCAGCGGGCGGCGAGTGCGCGGTAGACGTCGATCAGATCCTGCACGCCGCTGACTTTCGCGCTCAGGATAATTTGATCGGGGCGGAGGCCGAATTTCTGCGCCAGGTCGGCGGAGTTCAGCGCGCTTACCACCATCGCTTCCATGGTGACGGCGCGGGCATCGAGCGGCTCGGCCAGGCGCGAGTTCTCGTCCATCATGCGGGTGAGCAGGACTTGATCGAGCGAGCCCCAGTTCACGCCAATGCGCACCGGTTTCTGGTACTTCACCGCGACTTCGATCATGGTGCGGAAATTCGAATCGCCGGTCTTTCCAATGCTGGCATTGCCGGGATTGATGCGATACTTGGCGAGATCGCGGGCGCACTCGGGATACTTGGTGAGCAGGACATGTCCGTTGTAGTGGAAGTCGCCGATGATGGGCACGCGGATGCCCTGCTTGTCGAGTTCTTCGACAATGCGGGGAACGGCGGCGGCGGCTTCTTCATTGTTGACGGTGACGCGGACTAATTCAGACCCGGCGCGGGCGAGGGCGGCGCATTGCTGAACGGTTGAGGGGATATCAGCGGTGTCGGTATTGGTCATCGATTGCACCACAACTGGTGCATCGGAGCCGACGCGCACGCCGCCAACGACGGCGGTTACAGTTTTCCTGCGGGGAATCATTGCCATGGGAACCTATAGTTTAACACGCCGAAGACGCACGGAAGATAGCGACTGGCTTGATTCAATCATCCGAATCGAGGTCGGCCATGAAGGCGGCGACGCTGTCGAATGAGGGTAAGCTGCCTCTACGTGCCTCCTCAATTGCCGCAGCGTTAGGCGATTCCGACTCAGGCGAATTGGGTTCCTCAGGCATCTGGGTTATTGTAGCCGGTCCGCTAATCCTGGAATTGTCTTTACCAGATCGTTGAAGATGACCATGACGGCGAACAACACCAGGAAGACAAATGCGGCTTGATAGACGCGTTCCTTGATGCGCAGGCTGATGTCATGGCCCATTAAGCTCTCGATGAGGAGGAAGAAGATCACGCCGCCGTCGAGTATGGGGATGGGCAGAAGGTTAAAAATGCCGAGATTCAGGCTGATGCCTGAAGTGAGCGCCAGGAGCGGGGTCCAGCCTTTTTGCTGCGCTGCATAGCCGGCCTCCTGGGCGATCCCGATGGGGCCGGAGACCATGCGGGGCGAGACTTTTCCTTCCACCAGCTTTTTGGCTAGTTCCAGAAGCAGGAAAGAGTATTTCTTGTTTTCTCTCAGCGAGAGCGTGAGCGCTTGCCCGAAAGGCAACCGAGTGACTACGGTGTCTTCCTTGTTGAGAAATCCCAAGCGATAGCGCTGCTGTTTCGGATCTTCAGTCTTGGAGAGCACGGGCTGCAGGTGAAAGTTCAGCGTCTGGTTGCCGCGGAGCACGGCAAGGTCGACGGGCTTTTCTTTGGTCTGCTGCAGTTGCTCGATCATGGCTTCGATCGAGCCGAGCGGCTTGCCGTCCATTGCGACCACCCGGTCGTCTTCCCGGATTCCGGCTTTGATGGCGGGCATGTCATCGTCCAGCTTGCCCACGATGACTGGTTCAGCTGGATACCATCCAGCGGAGCCGACTTCGGATGAAGTCACCGGCTTTGGGACGATGGTTTTTTCGAGGACTTTGTCTCCCCGCCGGATGGTAACGGCGAGAGGCTGGTTGGGGCTGATCATCACCCGGGGCTGCACCTGCTCCCAGGTCGGGTTGGCAATGCCGTCGATCTTAATGATGCGGTCACCAGGCTGGAGGTCGGCCAAAGCCGCAGCGGAGTTGGCTTTCACTCCATCAATCACCGCGGGCTTATCCATAAAAACCGGATATTCGTAGTGCACCATGTAGACGGTGGTGAGCAGGAAGATGGCCAGCATGATGTTCATGGCGGGGCCGGCGATGGCGATGAGGAAACGGTGCCAGCGCGAATGCGAGAGAAACTCCGCGGGATCGCCGGTGCGCTCGTCCATGGGATTCTCGCCGCTCATCTTGACGTAGCCGCCCAGGGGGATTGCGGCAATGCGGTAATCGGTTTCACCTTTGCGGAAGCCGATCAGGCGCTTGCCGAATCCAATAGAGAAAACTTCGACCCTTACACCCAGCCACTTGGCCACGGCGTAGTGGCCAAATTCATGGATCAGGATCATGAAGCCGAGGATGACGACGACGGCGATCAGCGAAATCAGAAAGTCAGGCATGATTAAAGTACGTACTCCGCAATCTGTTAGATTCCAAAACCTGCAAGCCCGATGACAAAGAAGTTCGTTGAAACAAGTTAGATGAAGGAAGTCGCCCGCGACCGCTCGGATCCGCTCAGCCTGCCCACTTGCTGTTGAGCATATCGGCGGGCTTCCGAATCGGCTTGAAGCACTTCTTGAATCGAATCCAGCTTTCCAGAGTTAGATGCTGAAACCGTGTCTTCGATGACTCTGGGGATCTCATCGAACGCGATGATGCCCTCGAGAAACGCAGCTACGGCGACTTCATCGGCGGCGTTGAGGGCAACGGTCTTCGCTCCTCCCGCTTCAGCCGCTTCGTAGGCTAAACGGAGACAAGGGAATTTACTCATGTCGGGGGGGCAGAAGTCCAGATGACGCAGGTTACCCACCGGAAAGCGCATATCTGACAGAACCCGCTCGGGATATGTTAGAGCGTACAGGATCGGCAGGCGCATGTCGGTGACTGAAAATTGAGCAAGTATGCTGCCATCGATAAACTCGACCATGGAGTGAATTGTCGATTGAGGATGGACCAGGACTTCCACTTTAGCCGGAGGTATATGAAACAACCTGCAAGCTTCGATCACTTCGAAGCCTTTGTTCATCAAGGTTGCGGAGTCGATGGTGATGCGCTTGCCCATCTTCCAAGTGGGATGGTTGAGCGCCTGCTCCACGGTAATGGACCTGAACTCGGAACGCGGCGTGTTGAGAAACGGGCCGCCGGAAGCGGTGAGCCAGATGCGTTCCACTTCCTCCATGCGCCCACCGCGCAGGCACTGGTGGACGGCGTTGTGCTCGCTGTCGATGGGCAGCAGGGGCTTGCCCTGACGGCGGGCCTCGGTCGTGATCAACTCGCCGGCCGCGACCAGACACTCTTTGTTGGCTACGCCGACCGTCTTGCCTGCTTTCACGGCTTCGTAGGTGGCCTCGAGTCCGGCTACGCCTACGATGGCGCTGACCACGAAGTCGACCGCAGCGTGGGTCGCGACCTTGACCACACCGGCCGCGCCGTGGACCACTTCGATTTCTTTCAGACCTGCCTGCTTCAATCGCGCGCCCAGTAAATCGGCGTCGGGCTCGGCTGCTATTGAAACCAATTTTGGCCGCCACTGCCGGGCTTGTTCGAACGCTGCGTCCAGATTGGAGCCGGCGGCGAGAGCCACGATCTGAAAGCGGTCGGGATAGGATTCCGCTACGCTCAGCGTACTGCGGCCGATAGAGCCGGTGGAACCGAGGATGCCGATGCGCTTAGTCAAGAGTGTGGATTCTATTTTACGCGTTTCGGTTCATCCGCCGGGGAAGCGGAAGGTCTGTAGTTACTGCATGACACGCCAAGCCGCATAGTACCACAGCACAGGCGCGGCGAAGAGCAGTGCATCAATGCGGTCGAGCATGCCGCCGTGGCCGGGGAGAATGGTGCCGGAATCTTTAACGCCGGCGCCGCGCTTGATCAGCGATTCCACCAAATCGCCGAGTTGCGCGGCAATATTCAGGGCGAGAGTGAGCAGGATGATCGGCCACATCTCCGGCTTCTCCAGGCCGAACAAGCCGTCGCGGCGCTGAATCAGTCCCATGCGCAGTAAGAACGAACTTATCTGCAAGGAGTTGTCGAAAAGCAGAATGCCTACCGCGAGGCTGGCCAGCAGCGAAGCGGCAGCGCCCTCCCAGGTTTTTTTCGGGCTGATGCGGCGTGCCATCAGGTGCCTGCCCAACGACCGGCCAACAAAGTAGGCGAAGATATCTCCCGCCCAAACCACGAGAAGCAGGTAGAGTATCCAAAATGCGCCCGCCCACTGCTGGCGGAGCTGAACCAGCATTCCCATAGGAAGTGCAATGTACGCAAAAGCGAACGCCGAGGCGGCCGCAGCCGGATATGCGCCGCTCATCTGAGTCCGTCGCATAGCGATGGTTAGAAAAATAAAGGGAGAAATCGCACAGGCGAATGCCGCACCAAGGACGAACTTCACCGCGGAAAGTTGGGGAGTTTCGCCCGCGGCGCTGGCGGCGAGCAGGAGAAAAAATAATCCTACGAAGATGTAAGTGGGCAGCCGCAGCGGCTGAACGTCATAAGATTCAGTCAGCTTCAGAAACTCATGGATCGTAACCAGCGCCACTGCTCCCGCGACTGCGGCCACCACGGGCACCGGGGCACGCAGCACCAGCAGCATCACAATTGGAATCAGGACCAGCGCGGTCGCGATGCGCTTCAGCATGCGGTGAGTTTACTTGGGGACCTTTACCGGTTCGGGATGGGCGTGCGAATCGCCGTGATTTAACCCGCCGTAGCGGCGTTCGCGCTTTTGATATTCGGCGATGCCTTCGAGCAGATGCACGCCGCGGAAGTCGGGCCACAACGTTGGCGTCACATAGATCTCGGCATAGGCCAGTTGCCAGAGCAAGAAATTGCTGAGGCGCATCTCACCCGAGGTGCGGACCACCAGATCGGGATCAGGCAAGTCGCGCGTGTAAAGATGTTCGCCGACGGTGTCTTCATCAATGCGCAGGTGCTCGAGGCCGCCGTTCTGCGAAGCTGCATTGACCATGGAGCGGAACGCGTCGACCAGCTCGCTGCGTGCGCTGTAATTCAGCGCCAACGTGAGTATGGTGCCGCTATTCTTCTCCGTGCTCGCGCGCGCCCACTCCATGCGCTCCTGCACATCTTCGGGGAGTTCATGCTGGCGGCCGATATATTCCAGGCGGATATTATTTTCGTTGAGCGTGGGGACTTCGGCCTTGAGATAGCGGCTGAGCAGGCGCATGAGGAAATCGACTTCACTCTTCGGCCGCTTCTTCCAGTTTTCCTCCGAGAAGGCGTAGAGCGTGAGGGCGTGAATGCCGATGCGGGCCGCCGTCTCCACCGTCGAACGCACGGCGGCCACGCCGGCGCGATGTCCGGCCACGCGCGGCATGTGACGCCGCTTCGCCCAGCGCCCGTTGCCGTCCATGATGATCGCGATGTGTCGTGGGAGCCGCGCTGGATCGAGATGCCGGTAAACTTCGCTTTCCTTGCGATCCAGACCGGCGGGAATTCTTGCCTGCAAGGCTTATCCCCTTCCGATTCACGAAGCTAACACAGTGAGGAAGGGGCTTGCAATGACAGGAAGGGCCCAGGCTGCGGAAAACCGATATTGCAATTGATTTGAGTTCTAATCGATTTTGGGTGGCGCAGCGCTTCTAAGCTGCCGCTTCCTCCGGCACGATCTTCAACTCGATCTTCTCCGTATGCCGCAGCACTGTCAGCGAGCAGCTTACGCCTACTCGAACATCCGTGAGCACGCGGTGCAGATCATCCACACCGGCCACCGGCTGCCCTTCCAGAGCGACGATGACATCGCCTTCGCGGACGCCCGCCCGTTTCGCCGGGCTCTTCTCCTCCACCGACAATGCGACTACTCCAGTTTCTTTCGGCAGATCATAGAAGCGCACCACGCGGCGATGGATCGGCACCGTCTGTGCCGAGACTCCGATGTAGCTGCGGCGGATCCGTCCATCCCGCAGCAGGCGGCTGGCCACGAACTTCGCGGTGTTGATGCCGATGGCGAAACATATTCCCTGCGCGGGCAGAATCGTCGCGGTGTTCACGCCGACCACGCGTCCCGCGGAATCTACCAGTGGCCCGCCGGAGTTGCCGGGGTTGAGCGCGGCGTCGGTCTGGATGACGTCGTCGATCAGACGTCCGGAATACGATCGCAACGAACGTCCCAGAGCGCTCACGACGCCGGCCGTCACGGTGGATTGAAATCCGTAGGGGGTGCCGATCGCAACCACGAGTTGTCCCACGCGCAACCGCTGAGAATCGCCAAGCGAGGCAGCGGTGAGGCCGGGTTCGTCGACACGCGCGTTATCTATTCGAATCACAGCCAGGTCGCTCGCGGGATCGTCTCCGATGGCGGTTGCCGGCATGCGTCGGCCGTCGGTCAGCGTGACCTCAATGCGGCGCGCATCATGCACGACGTGGCTGTTGGTGAGAATCAGGCCGTCAGGAGTGAACACGAAACCTGATCCTCCACCTTTTCTTTCACGATTCTCGCCAGAGCGAGTGCGGGCGGCGGTGTGGACTTCGATGTTCACTACGGAGGGGCTGACACGCTCGACTACGCCCGTGACGGCGCGGGAGTAGGCATCGAGCAGGGAATCGTCGGCATGTGGAAGTGTCGAGGCCGGCGTCGCCCCGGCTGACAACTCAGAAAAAGCATTTCCGCTCTCTTCCAGGTACATGGTGAATAGATGTCCACGGAATTCCGCGGGATTCAGAGCGGCGCCTCGGCGCTGGCAGTAGTAGCAGAGATAGGGACCCTTCGACTGCGTTGCCGTGTGCTGCGCGCTCGGCAACTTCGCTCATGGTGACAGACAAAAAAGCCGGGACCAAGGTCTGGTCCCGGCATTGAGTTGGCTGGTTGCCCGGATAAAGTCTATGCGGTCCTTCGCGGCCGTATGGTCAAATCCCGCACCTGGGTTAGGATGCTCGACATCTGCATTCCGTTCAGTTGCGAAACGAAGGGCAGGATCTCCGCGATGAACTGATCTTTCATCAGTTCGCTGATTTCGTCCTGGCGGTTCTTTTCGCCGCCACTAAGCAGTTCGGGCACGGTGACCTCCAGCGCTCGCGCCAGCCGCTCCAGGGAAGACAGCGTGGGCGTGGCTTTTTCGTTCTCAATTTTGGAAACGTAGGTTCGCGGCACGGACATGCGTCCCGCCAGTTGGCGCTGGCTCAAGCCGCTGCGTAATCGAAGTGAGCGGATGGAGGTCGCCAGGTTCAGGTGTCCGCGCCCCATGCCGGGCATGGGCATCATTACCGGCGGCGCCATCACCACGGGTTCAGGCTCGGGTTCCTCGTCCAGGGACGAGTGGCAGCGTCGGCAGTTATTGTTGACCGTACGGAATTGAACCAACAGGCAATGATCGCAACGGACGACTTCCCTAGAATCTACTGGGGCAAGAGTCGTGGCCATCGGGTTGTGGGAGTGCCAGAGCCGGCTACTCCTTACTAACAATCGAACCTAACAACGGGGGAAGAGGTTCTGACTGCAGAGACAATCTGCGGTATGAAGCCTGTGGAAGTCAAGGTTAAAATGCATAAAGCCGTACACTTTGCCGGCGAAAACCGGAAGTAGACGGTGAAATCCCGCTCCAGGCAAGGCAAAGGCATGATCAATCGTGAGTCCGCGTGGTGTTTACTAACTGAGTTCACCCAGTCGGAAAGCTTGCGCAAGCACGCGCTGGCGGTCGAGGCTTGCATGCGGGCGTGTTCCCACAGGTTTGCGGAGGACTCTTCATCCGGTGATCTTGGGTTGTCCGAAGAAGACTTGTGGGGGATTGTTGGACTCATCCACGATTTCGATTACGAAAAATATCCCAGCCTAGAAGATCATCCGTACCGGGGCAACGAGATTCTGAAGGAGCGGGGATGGCCGGACGTGATTCGCAGAGCGATTATGTCGCATGCCGAATACAGTGGAGTGACGCGCGATACGCCGATGGAAAAATGTCTGTTCGCCTGCGATGAACTGGCCGGATTTATTACTGCCGTGGCACTAATCAAGCCGGGGAAATCTCTCGCCGAGGTGGACGCGAAGTCAGTGCGAAAAAGAATGAAAGATAAAGCCTTCGCGCGCAAAGTTAGCCGCTATGATATCGTGAACGGCGCTGCCGCTCTGGGAGTGGACTTGGACGAGCACATCGCGTTTTGTATTCAGGCTCTGCAGGGGATTGCTGGTCGGTTGGGATTAGATGGGAGTGCGGCGAAGGTCATCGCGTCCCCTTAAACCGGTGGCGTCCCTGGAGGCAAATCGTTTGGCGATGCCTCGGAGACCGGCTTGGTTCCCAACCGAATTAATTCGTAGTCCTCTGCGGGCACCGGCCCGATGGCAAAAGGCAGAGGGCCCGAATCGAAGGAGTAGAATCCCGCGCCCAGGTCGCGCTGGATAGTGGTGATATGGAGACGCATCGGAATTCGAATAACGTCGGTTGAACTTACGAAGTTCGCGCGTATTTCGAAGAGAGATGTTTGTGGCGACACGGCAAGGAAGTCTCCGGGGCGGTGCGGCGGGTCATCGAGCACTACCGGGCGCGCGCCGAATGCCTCCATGTAATATTGGAAACCCCAATGGCCGGTGAACCAGACTGTGCCAAGTTGGCTCCGGGTTTGCTGCTCGATTATTTCGGCGGCGGTTCGCGCCAAGTTCGCCAGTTCGGAGTCAGCCCAGGTGAGCCAGAGCGATACCGCGCCGGCTGCGGCCAACGATAATGCCAACAATACCGGGCGCCAGCGGATCGAAGTTGCGCGGAGTTGGTCGGCGCGGCGCGCCAGCAGAATGCCGACGGCCGGAATTAATGGGAGTACGGAGCGGGCATTGATGGTCCAGTTCAGGAAGCCGGTAAAAATAAATGTCCCGACCACCCAAAGCATCAGCAACAGAGAGTCGGCATCTTTTCGCTTCCATGCGTCCGCGGCCGCCAGCGCCAGTATGGAGAATCCAGTGGCGATGAAGAGCGTCAAGTGAATGCCAACCGATAAACTATGGTGATAAAAGTGAGGCGGCCCTAGGATTCCCCCGAGACCGATTCGGCCGGTGGCGAGGAGAAATCCCGCGATTGCACTCAGCGCACAGACGATTAAGATTTTGCGGCGCGTCCAAAGCAGCGGAGCAAGGGTTAGCGCAGGAAGCATGCAGCCGCCAACAAAACTGAGATCAACGAATAGCTTGGCCAGGTTCGAAGCTTGCCGGCCCTGTCGAATGCCGGTGGAGACATGCGCGGCGCTGGTAATCATCCGCAGTCCGTAGACCGCCTTTGTCCAGTGCTGAAATCCTGTCAGGACCAGGATTGGCAGCAGCAGGTACCAAGCCCAGTTTCCGAGACGGCGCTGCCGTGCCAAGGAATACGCGGCGAGCAGCGGGATCAAAGCGATCCCAAAAAACTTTGTCAAGGAACACAACGTAATAAGCAGGGCAGAAGTGATCAGATAGGCAGAATTCTGCGGCTCAACGCCTTCAATCCAGAAAATAATTGCCCAAAGCCATAGCGCCAACATCAAGACGTCGCACATCACACTGTTGGCAGAGATCAGGAATCCGGGCGTGAGAATCGTGGCCGCGGCAGCGAGCAGCGGTGAATTCGTAAAGCGCTGCGCCAGGCGATATGTGCCCAGCACCACCGCGAGCGCGGGTAGCAGGAAAGCGAGATGCAATGCGCGTTCAGACCATCCAACGATGCTGGCCGCCGCGGCGAGATAGTAAGAAGCAAGGGGAGGATTCTTGGTTTCGACTGCCATGGGTACCGCGTCACGGTACCAGTTGACTTTGAATCCATAGGGATCAAGCGGATGCTTCGTGATCTGCCGCGCGACGTAGAGAAACAAAGTGTCGTCCACTTTGAAAGCGCTACCGGCAAATGGGAGCAGGCAGGCGAGGACGGCGAGCGCAAGAAGTATGTAAGGAACGCGCGAACGCTGATTCTGGAAGCTCTCAGTAGGCGGTGCCATCAGGAAGTCTAGCCAGACTAGATGTGCGTGAATCTTGTGTCAATCTACCGCAGTAGGCAGAGACGCCGTGGTTCAATCGTTTGATTTTTCAGTGGATAATTTCTGCGATCTTCCCCGTCGCGATCATTTCCGAGATGCGCGCGAAATCTTTGTACATCACGCGATCCTTCTCCATCGTGGGGCACACCGAGCGGATCGCCGCATGTGCGGCCTGTCCGCGCTTCGAGGTTTTCAGTGGGGCGAGGAAGTCAATTGCCTGGGCCACGGCCATGGCTTCGATGGCCAGCACGTTGCGCGTATTTTCGACGATGCGCTTCAGCTTGTTTGCCGCCGTCATGCCCATGGAGACGTAGTCTTCTTTGTTGCCCGAGGTAGTAATCGAATCCACCGATGCGGGATGAGCCAGCACTTTGTTCTCGCTGACCAGCGCCGCGGCCGTGACCTGCGGCATCATAAAACCGGAATTCAATCCCGCGCCCTGGGCCAGGAATGGCGGCAAACCCTCGCTGAGCGCGGGATTCACCAGGCGTTCGATTCTTCGTTCACTGATTCCTGCGAGAGCGCTTAGGACGATGCCGAGAAAATCCAGGGCGAAGGCGAGCGGTTCGCCGTGGAAATTTCCGCCGGAGACGACGTCGCCCGCGGAATTCTCCGCGTCGGTGATGAAGACCAGAGGATTGTCCACCGCGGAGTTCGCCTCGATCTCAAATACCTCGCGGCAGTGCGCAAGCGTATCGCGCACCGCGCCGTGCACCTGCGGAATGCAGCGCAGGGAATAAGCGTCCTGCACGCGGCCGCATTCACGGTGCGATTCGCGAATCTGGCTGCCTTCGAGCATCTTGCGCAGATTCGCGGCCGTCTTAATCTGTCCACTGTGCGGGCGCGCTTTGTGGATACGCTCGTCGAAGGCCGCGTCGGTGCCTTTCAGTGCGTCGCAGCAGAGGCCGCCGAGCACATCGGCGGAATCGACCAGAGTTTCCGCAGCCAGCAGCGCCAGCGTGCCGACGGCTAGCATGGCCTGCGTCCCATTGATCAGCGAGATGGTTTCTTTGGCCTGCAGCACGATCGGCTTAATCTGTGCCCTTTGCAGGGCATCGCTGCTAGGGATGCGCAAGCCTGCAGCGTCGATGCACTCTCCCTCGCCGATCAAGGCCAATGCCAGATGAGCCAGGGGAGCCAGATCGCCGCTTGCGCCCACACTGCCCTGCGAGGGCACATAAGGGATGACGCCGCGGTTCAGCATTTCGCAGAGTGTATCGATGACGATCGCGCGCACTCCCGAATAACCCTTGGCCAGAGAATTGGCGCGCAGAAGCATCATGGCGCGGGTCTCGGCTGCGGAGAGCGGGTCGCCGATGCCTACAGCATGCGAGCGCACCAGATTGATTTGCAATTCGCGAATCTGGTCGCCCACAATGCGCACATCGCTGAGTTTGCCTACGCCGGTGGTGATGGCATAGGCGAGCTTATTGTTGGCGACAATCTCATCGACGACGGCGCGCGCGCGATCGACGGCCGCGCGTGCATCGGCAGATAGGAGCACGGGACGGCGTTGGGCCGCAAATTCGAGAACCGCTTCCAGAGTGAGGTCGTTGCCGCTGATGTGAAGTGCGTTCAAAATAAGTTTCCTGTTTCTGGGTGCCAGTTTCTAGCGACCGGTTAGGGGTTTCCCCACCGCGGCGCGGAACACCTGCAAATATTTTTCCGGCAGCACGGCAATCTTCATGTCTGCGTCGGTGACGATGTGCGTGGTTTCCCCTTCGGCCAGCAGACTGCCATCGTCTACGCGCCGCAACTCATAACCAAAGTGGACCACCGAGTCGCGCACATTCAACAATTCGGTGCGCACCGTGACTTCGTCGTCATAGCGCACCGGGGCACGATAGCGGCAGTTGGCTTCGGCCACGGCGATGAAGCATCCATCTTTGCTCTCCATGTCGCGATAAGAAAAGCCCAGCTGCCGCAGCAATTCGACGCGTCCCACTTCGAACCAGATGAAATGGTTGGAATGGTACACCACACCCATTTGATCGGTCTCGGCGTAGCGCACGCGCAGCCGGGTTTCATTGACGGCCTGTGGCTTCGAACTCATTTCCCGCTCCTCACTTCCCAGTCCACACGGGCTTGCGCTTTTCAAGAAATGATGCAATTCCCTCGCGGAAGTCGGCGGTGGTGCGGATGGCGGCATTCTCGCGCAAGGCATCATCGATCTGCGCATCAAGTTCGGCGCGGCCATGATCGGTGAGTAGTTTCTTGGTCGCTCGCAAAGAAGCTGGACTGTTCTCGATCAGCAGCGCGGCGAGTTCGCGAGATCGGGCAACTAAATTTTCCGGAGCGACGATTTCGCTGATCAATCCCATGCGAGCCGCTTCTTCCGCACCGAAAATTCTCCCGGTCAGCAAAAGATCGCGCGCCTGCTTTTCGCCCACCTGGCGCAGCAGGAAAGTGGAAACAATGGCCGGGACAAAGCCGATGCGCACTTCGGTGTAGCCGAACTTGGCTTCCGGCACCGCCAGGGTGAAGTCGCAGAGCAAGGCTAGTCCGGTTCCACCCGCGATGGCTGCGCCATTTACCGCCGCAATCGTGACCTTGGGAAATTCGTAAAGTGAGCGGAACAGGCGGACCATGGTTTCGGAATCTTTGAGATTTTCTTCAGGTGACCGGCCGATCAGCGCGCTTAAGTTTTCCAGGTCCATGCCGGAGCAGAAAGCTTTGCCGGCGCCGGTTAGGATGAGGACAATCGCCTCGGATGTCTCCACTTCATCGAGCGCGCACAGGAGATCATCAATCAACTCGAAGCTAATGGCGTTGCGCTTGTCGGGACGGTTCAGCGTGATCGTGGCGATGCCGGAATCGTAAGTGAGTTGGATCGTTTTGTAGTTCATATTCTTAGACCACTAATTGTCGCTGAGGGTATTCGAATATCTCACGCCCATCTCGGTAGTTGCGCGCAGCAGCGCGTCTAATGGTTTTATCGGCGGCAATTCCGCGCTGCGTTGCTTCAAGGCTTCGATCACTTTCTCGGTCGCGATGTTGCCAACCAGGGCATCTTGCGCGAACGGGCATCCACCCAGCCCGCCTATGGCCGAATCGAAGCGTCGGCATCCAGCGTCGTAGGCCGCGAGTATCTTTGCCGCGGCATGCTCGGGACGGCTGTGCAGATGTACTCCGATCTCCAGATAATCGTACTTCGCCATCACCGCGCCGACGAGTTTGCTGACTTGTTCTGGAGTGGCCATGCCAACCGTGTCGGCAAGGGAAATCATGCGCAGGTTGTCGACTTCCATGAGCGAGATGGCTTCGATTACCTCCTCCACGTTCCACAGATCGCCGTAGGGATTGCCGAACGCCATTGAGATATAGACCACAACATCGAGCGCGGCATCGTCCCCCTTCTTCTGAATTTTCTCCAGTTCGTCGAGTGCGTCTTCGGCAGATTGGTTTTGATTCTTGCGCAAGAATGTTTCGGAGATCGAATACGGAAAGCCCAGAGTGTGCACCGCTTGCGTATCGATGGCGCGCTGCGCGCCCTTTTCGTTGACCACAATGCCAATGATCTCCACGTCGTCGGGCGGATCGAGTTCTTTTAGTACTTCTTCCGAGTCGGACACCTGCGGCACGGCTTTGGGCGACACGAACGAGACTGCGTCGATGTGTTTGAATCCCGCGCTTATCAGAGCTTGCAAATAGGCGCGCTTGATATCGGACGGAATCTGCCCCTTCAGCCCTTGCCAGGCATCGCGCGGACATTCGATTAGCTTTACCGAGTTTGAAAATTCATTCACCACGGAGACACGGAGGCACGGAGACTTTACAAATCAAAGAACCTTTCTGATAATTCCGCCACGGGTTAGGACCGACACATTAAAATTCACGATCAGGCCAACTCGCTTGCCGGTCAGTTTCAAATATGTCAGGAGTTGAGCTTCGTGGACCGGCAGGATATGCTCGAGACACTTGAGTTCCAGAATCAGCGAGTCCTCAACGACAAGATCGATCCGATATCCACAGTCGAGACTGACGCCTTTGTATCGGACGGGCAATGGCATCTGTCGTTCAAACTTCAGATTCCGGAGATGGAGTTCATGGCAAAGGCACTCTTCATAGGCAGACTCCATCAGACCAGGGCCAAGTTCACGATGCACTTCGATCGCAGCTCCAATGACACGTTCGGTGAGCTGTTCATGAAGAAGTTTACTCCGTGTCTCCGTGTCTCCGTGGTGAATCATGTTTGCAGTACTCCTACTTTGAACTCCGCTACCTCCGGGTTCAGCGCTGCGGCTTCCAGAGCCTGGGTAATGGCGTCACGGGTTTCGATGGGATCGATGATCTTGTCGATCCACAACCGAGCTGCGCCGTAGCGCGGATCGGTCTGCTCGTCATACGTACGCTTCACCGATTCGTACAGCTCTTTCTTTTCTTCTTCGCCCAGCTTGGTGCCGCCGCGTTCCAGTTGCTTCACCTTGATCTCAACCAGTGTTCCCGCGGCCGATTCGCCACTCATGACTGCGTAGCGCGCCGTTGGCCAGGCGAATACGAATCTTGGATCGAACGCTTTGCCGCACATCGCATAATGTCCGGCGCCGAACGATCCGCCAACGATCACGGTGATCTTCGGAACCACGGAATTGGAGACCGCGTTCACCATCTTCGCGCCAGCTTTGATGATGCCACTCCACTCCGCGTCGCGGCCCACCATGAAACCGTTCACATCGTGGAAGAAAATGAGCGGGATCAGATTCTGATTGCAATCCATGATGAAGCGCGCCGCCTTCTCTGCCGACTCCGTATAGATCACACCGCCGAACTCGATGCGCTTGCGGCCTTCGTGATCGATTTGATGGGCGTGTGTTTTCTGGTTGGCAACGATGCCCACAGCGAATCCGCCGATGCGTCCGTAGCCGCAGATCAACGTCTTGCCATATTCCGGTTTGTACTCGTCGAAGCGGCTGCCATCGAGCACGCGCGCCAGAATCTCTTTCATGTCGTAGGGACGCGCGGGTGAGGAATCGTAAATGCCATAAATTTCCTCGGCGGCGAGTGCGGGCTCGACGGGCTTCTTGCGGTCCCAAGGAGATTGGCGACGGTATCCCCACTTCTCGACGATCGAGCGAATGCGGGCCAGGCACGCGGGATCGTCCGGTTCGCGGAAATCGACCGTGCCGCTGATGGCGGCGTGCATGGCCGCGCCGCCAAGCTCTTCGGCAGAAACTTTTTGTCCGATGGCCGCCTGTACCAAGGCCGGTCCGGCCAAAAATAGTCCGCTGCCATCGGTCATGAGAACGTGATCGCACATCACGGGCAGGTATCCGCCACCGGCCACGCACATTCCCATGATGGCGGCGGTCTGCGGAATGCCGAGGGCCGACATGACGGCGTTATTGCGGAAGACCCGGCCAAAGTCGTCGGTATCGGGAAATACATCTTCCTGCAGCGGCAGGAAAACTCCGGCGGAATCCACCAGATAGATGGTCGGGATACGGTTCTCGATGGCGATGTTCTGGGCGCGAATGACTTTCTTCGAGGTCATGGGAAAGAATGCGCCCGCTTTCACGGTTGCGTCGTTGGCGATAATCATCACCATGCGGGTGTGAATACGCGCCAGGCCGGTGATCACGCCTGCGGCGGGCGCTCCGCCCCACTCTTCGTACATGCCATGGGCCGCGTACACGCCCAATTCGAAGAAAGTCCTAGGATCAACCAACAATTCAATGCGTTCGCGGGCGGTGAGGCGTCCCTTGGCATGCTGGTTTTCGATGGCCTTGCCACCGCCGCCTTCACAAATTTTTTCGCCTTCGTTGCGTACCTGTGACATGAGGTCCGCCAGGAAACGCATGTTGGCCTCGAATCGTGCCGAGGTGGGATCAACTTTGGTCGCCAGGACGTTAGACGCCTGAGACGTAGGGTCGGTGGGAGCTTCGCTGCGATCGGCCATGGATATGGATAAGAATTAAAGGGAGCGGACTGTTTACGGTATAACACTCGCGCGGGAGCTTGCAACGCGGAGTGCGTCCGCAGGCGGCAGGAAACAGACACAGAAGCAGAGGAAACGGTGAAAAGGCGGCCGGCTACTAGAAAATCTCGGCCTGAAATATGCTATTGCAGTCCCATGCGGCGAAGCAGGCTCTGAAAGCGCGGTTCCGGGCGGAGGTTCGTCCAGACGGGATCAACCTTGGCAAAAATGAGAGCCACGCTGGCTTCCCGGTAGCATTTCTCTAACGAGTCCAAAGCCCGTTGATTCCTGCCCAGGACCGCATTCGCGTCCGCCGCGCTGCAAGCATACAAGTGCAGATCCTTGTAGTTCGCCAGCCTGTTTGATTCTCCGGGTTTCGCCATTTCCTGCATTACGGCCCGAAATCCCCCCTGGCGATAAAGTTCCTCCATATACTGCGACCGGCCGGAAAAGCCCGAAAGCCGGTCATTCTCAATGCGTTCTTTCAGCCAGAGATCGTATTGTCCAGTCTGTTTATAGTATTTGGACAGGTAGAAGTGAATCGGCACGAAGCTGGGATTGGTAGCCAGAACCCTCCGATACGCCTGCAGTGCCAGATCATAACGCCCCGCCAGATAGTAGGCGAAGCCGATGTCAGCGTTGATGCTCTGGCAGAGGGGATCCAGTTCCTGGGCGCGCTGCAGTTCGGCAATGGCTTCGTCCTGACGCCCTTCCGGACCGAGCAGCAGGTTGCCGTACCAGTGGTGGGCCTGCGCGGAATTAGGATTCAGATCGAGGGCTCGCTGAAACTCCTGTTCTGCGCCCGTCCAATCCCAATCCTGCAGGATTTTAACCGCAGCCAGAGAGGTGTGGGCCTCCGCCAGCGTGCCGTCAAGCGCCAAAGCTTTTTCGGCGGCCGCCTTGGCCTCACTCACGTACGTTGGACCTTCTCCGTAGAGCACAAGCAGAGTGTTGCAGTCGGCCAAGCCGGAGTAGGCAAGAGCAAAGTTAGGGTCCTTTTCAATTGCCTGGTTGAAGTATTCGACCGCCTTTCGAAAACCTGGCAAATTCCTCTGATTCCAGGCGTAGCGGCCGCGCAGATAAAGGTCGAAGGCTTCGGGATTCACGGCTTGACCCCGTCGCAGGCGGCCGCTCTCCTCGACGGTTAGGTTTAGCTTGACTTCGTCGGTAATGGCTTCGGCGACCCGGGCTTGCAGCGATAGCACATCCTTGAGGTCGCCGTCGTATGCCGCTGCCCAGATGTGGCGATCGCTTGCGGCGCGAATCAACTGAGCCGTAATTCTTACGCGATCGCCCGACCGCAGCACCGAGCCTTCCACCACGGCATCGACCCCCAGTTCACGGCCAATCTGGGGAAGTGGTATCCGGGTACCTTTGTATTGCATGATCGAAGTCTTGGAAACGACCTTTAACTGGCGAATTTGCGCTAGATCGGTGATAAGCTCGTCGGTCATTCCGTCGACAAAGTATTCCTGGTTAGGGTCGTTCGAAAGGTTCTGTAATGGCAGTACCGCTACCGAGCGAATCGGGCTGGGCCCCGCTTCGCCGAACAGCCCCTGCCTCCAGCCGGCTGCTCCCAGCAGAGCTAACAGGGCTACAATGGCCAGACCAGCTACCAGGGTTTTCTTCCAGCCGTTCCGCACGGCGGAGGGTGGAATTTGAGGTTCGACCTCGGTTGAGCCGGACTCGGTGTCGGAATTGCCCTGCAATGCCGAACTCGCGTCCGCAGGGGTTGCAATTGACTCCCGCCGATTGGCGGGAGAGGAGGACGGTGCATTGGAGCCGGCAAGAGCCTCTCGGGTGTTTCCGGTCACTTCCGCTGCCTCGACGGGGCGAACTCCAGCGACGAAGCGGTAGCCGCGTTTGGGGACCGTCTCGATGTAACGGGAGCCATCTTCCCCGTCACGGAGCGCCTTACGAAGCAGGTAGACGACTTGACTGAGATTATTTTCCTCAACCACGGTGTCGCCCCACACGGTTCGCATCAGGGCATCTTTTTCCAGCAGGTGACCGTTATTCTCCACCAGCACCAGCAAAGTGTCGAAGGCGCGAGGAGGTAACTCCATGCGAGCCGCGCCGTGCCGAAGCTGGCGCTCGCTGGGATCCAAAACGAAGGGACCAAATTCGTACAATTGCCTGACAGCCTTTTCCATTACCAGTCCTGAGAAAACCTTCAGAAAAAAATGAGAGCTGCTAATGACTTCCCGCTACCGGGTGGGGCACAGTACGTAGCGCATCACGCGGTAAGCCTTGGAAGTGCGTTCGGGCGCAATACTAGCCGAGTCTCTAGAGGCTCGCTAGACCACGAACGTGGTGGTGGGGGCCACCTTTTTCCGAGATTCCGGGTGTTGCAAAGTGTTTCGCAAGCGCCGCACTTAGGAGTTTGCCGTTCTTTTTTGGAGCCGTCAACCTGCGGCCAGAGCGGACAAACGGGGTCACAGGGGGAGGATTCACGGCTTTCCAGCTTAGATCTCAAACAGCTACGGGGGAGAGGGCAAAACTGCTTCGTAATTGCTTTGAGCGACCTGAGCTGGGAAGTGACGAATCCCCTCCCGGTGCCGCCCAGCGGCGCGCACCTAGAATTTTATTTCTTGCGCGTCTGCCTTGATCCTTCGTACAGCTTCGGCGACCGGGTCATCCGTCACTGCCTCGACCAGTCCGATTGTCCGCGCCTTCGTCGCGCTGATCTTCTCCGCCGCCACAAACATTTCCAGAGCGACGGCCTTGCCGACCAGCCGTGGCAAACGTTGCGTGCCGCCCCATCCTGTAATTAATCCCAAGGCCGCGCCGCGGTGTCCAAAGACAGCATGGGGAGAGGCGATCCGCCGATGGCAGGCCAGCGCCAGATCCAAGCCTCCACCCATGCAGTATCCCGAGATGGCGGCATACACCGGCGCCGGAAACTGTTCAATCGCCCGCATGAGCGTCTGTCCCATCTTTGCGAACTCGTAGGCCGAAGGGCCGTCCAGAGCCGCAATCTCTCCGAGTTCCGCCCCTGCGGAGAAGAATTTTGCATTCCCGGTGAGGACCAGCGGGCAAGCTTTCTGAGTAAGCTCACGGATCGCAGCCGTGAGAGACAGCACGCACGCCCGCGTCAGGCGATTTGTGCCGTCCTCCGAACAGAGACGCAAAATCGACACGCCATTGTGAGTGTCGGGTTGGAAAAGAGAAGGCGACATTCGCGGTGCAGCTGTCAGGTCTTGGCCGTCAGGTTTTGGGTTCTCGGCTTCATCTCGGTCGACGCTTCGCGTGATGCTGGCTTCCGCGACCACATGAACTGGGAGCTACGATCCAAGACCTAGGACCGAAGACCTAAGACTTTTTGTCCATCCACTCCGCCAGCCGGCAGCCATCTTCTTCCAGGAGAAAGGTGCCTGCGCCATAACATTCCCCGAAGATGCGATGCGACTCCTGGTCGCGGGCCGCGCGCGAAATCCATTGTCTGCCGACCTGATATTGCGAGGCGGTGAACCATTTCTGCGGCAAGACTTCCACCAGTCCGGCCTGCAGATAAAGGACAAAGAGTGCGAATGCTGGATCGTCATTTGACGCTGCCTTGTAGCTGGTGGGCACGATCAGTTCGTCGACTGCAGCCAGTTCCGGTGGTGGGTTGATCTTGTGCATTCCAGGGCTGAGAGTAAGAGGCAGCTCGAACTCCGCGATCGGTGGGGTCTTGGAATAGATGCGATCGGAAGACTGCTTGAACCATCCTGCAATCTCTGCCAGGTCGAAGGGCTCGAGTCGCTCCGGATCGAAGCCGGCAAAACGAATA
Source organism: uncultured Acidobacteriaceae bacterium (assembly GCA_963818865.1). Lineage (GTDB taxonomy): Bacteria > Acidobacteriota > Terriglobia > Terriglobales > Acidobacteriaceae > Sulfotelmatobacter. The sequence goes on along the minus strand of CAWFTQ010000003.1, from coordinate 18,613 downwards.
CTGCGTCCTTCCGGGCACCAGATTCCCAGGCAATGTGGCGATACTATAAATGGCCGGGCGTAGGTGTTTAGCGCCAGCCGCGGATGATCCGCTTCCCGCTCAAGCGCCAGCGACACTACATATCCCACGGGGCCTTCGCTGCCGTGATGCGTCCAGAACAGGCGCTGCCCGGCTGCAGAATGAAATACCGGAAATGTTTTCCAATACCAGGGTGCGGGGCCAACTGTGCCCTCAAGTTGTTGACGGATGCTGGTTAGGTTTGGGATCGCCATGCAAGAAAATTGGGCAATTAGAAATCTTGGGGCACGTCACATTACAAAATTTACCCGGTTGCCCAATTACTCGATCAACCTGCTGCTGGCACGCTTGCGCCCCTCACGTTCGCCCGAATGAACTTCACAATCTCATCCATGGCGGTGCCTGGCTGGAAAATGGCGGCCACGCCGAGTTTCTTCAGCGCATCGATATCCTGATCGGGAATGATTCCGCCCACCAGCACCAAGACATCGTCCATCTTGTTCTGCTTGAGCAGGTCCATTACTCGGGGGACGATCGCATTGTGCGCACCCGAGAGTATCGACAGTCCGATGACCTGTACATCTTCCTGCAGCGCTGCGCTGACGATCATTTCCGGGGTCTGCCTTAATCCGGTGTAAATCACTTCCATGCCGGCATCGCGCAAGGCACGCGCAATTACTTTGGCGCCGCGATCATGACCGTCGAGGCCGGGCTTCGCCACCAGGACGCGAATCTTGAGATCAGCCATCGCTATTCATTTAAACACAATGGCCGTTGTCGAGCACAGAGGCTTAAGTGCCGAGCCCGCTTTGATCAAAGCGTTTTTGTGTCGATGCTCTGCCACAAGTACCAGCATGCCACGCTGCGGTAAGGCTCCCAGCACTTCGCGATTTTCTCCATCTGCTCCGGCGTGGGTAGCTTAATCTTCCGCTTGCGTGCTTTTTTAGCCGCAGATTTTTTTGCCGCTCTTGCCCGCTGCACGTCGAGATAGTGCCTGTACATTGCCATGCGCACGCCGAAGTCGCCCGTGGGCAGCACGTTCTCGCGCTTCAGCGTGAACATCAGAAACATCTGGGCCGTCCACACTCCAATACCTTTGACCTGGGTCAGATGCTCAATCACCTCTGCGTCCGGAAGGTTCGACAGCCGCGGAAAATCCAGTAACCCGGCGGCGGTTTTTGCCGCAAGGTCTTTTAAATACGCCGACTTCTGCTTCGACAATCCCGCGCTGCGCATCTGCTCATCGCTCAGTTTTAGGATGCCTTCGGGGGTAAGGGGCTCGCCAGCCAGAGCGGCAAAACGCTGGAAGATGGTTTCTGCGGCTTTGCCGTTCAGTTGCTGATAGACGATGGCTTCTGCCAGGCTGTGAAACTCGGGCGGTCCAAACTGCATGCGGCACGGCCCAATGCGCTCAATGATGGCTCGCATCACCGGGTCCGATTTCTTGAGATGGCTGACAGCTTTCCTCATGGGCTTATAGCTTTATCTTTATCACAAATCAGTTTTGCGGCGAACAAAAACCGAATCTCAGGCTGGCAAGAATCGCAGCTAGGTGTCCCTGACGTGTCTTAGCTTGGGATGGAACTCACGAGCTTACGCTCGCGACCTTCCTGCCGGAAGCTGGAATCCAATGCGCTTGCGCGGCGGATCCTCGGGCGTCATCAATTCCTTGATCGCTTCAATCAAATCCTGGATCGTGGAATCGTGGGTGTCCAACCGGTTCTCCAGTTCATCGATTTTTCCCGCGAGGCGGCGGTTCGTGGCCAGCATCTCCCGCAGACGCACGAACGCGCGCACTACAAAAACGCTCATCGCAACGGCACGCTCGGAATTGAGCACCGTTGCGACCATGATCGCTCCGTGTTCGGTGAACGCAAACGGCGTATATCGGCGCCCGCCGCGGCCTTTCTTTGAGGTCGCAATTTGCGACCTCAAAGCTTCGTGCTCTTTCGAATTGAGCTGAAACATGAAGTCCGCAGGAAACCGCTCCTGGTTACGTCTTACTTGCTCATTGAGCCGCTTGACTGGCACGGCATAAAGTTCAGCAAGAACGACGTCCAGAATGACCCTCTGGTGGCGGAGGATAAGGACCCGCGATTCCACGGCAAAAGTTGGCGTCAAACGACGTTTCGGCATCTTGAGGAGCGTTGCACTTATTCTTTTTTTCATTGAGGTCACAAAGTGTGACCTCAATCATAGTGCGAATGCGGATAACACTGGCATCGATAACGCCATAAACTTTTCGCAGCTTCCCATTTTGATTTGCCCGGGAAATGCTCTTGAACGAAATGTTTTCGTGCTGAAATCCGGCTGACGCTTTTGCCCGCCTATGTAATGCTCACTTCCGTATAGGTCCCATACACCTCTCGCAGGGCCGCGGAAATTTCACCGACAGTGGCGTAGGCGCGCACAGCGTCTACGATATAAGACATCGTATTGGCGGGAGAAATGGCTGCATTGGCGCCCAGCTTCGGATCCTGCGCCGCGGCTTTCTTCAGTGCGTCGAGAGCGTGTTGCACTGCGTCATTCGATCGCCGGGCCCGAAGCGCCTTTAGCTTGGCCGACTGTTGTCGCGCTACGCCTTCGCCGATGTAGAGGATGTGCGGCGCTTCCTCTTCCACCACGAACTCGTTCACACCAACAATGACTTTCTCTTTGGCCTCAGCCGCGCGCTGGTACTGGTAGGAGGCCTCAGCAATTTCTTTCTGCGGATAGCCGCGCTCAATGGCTTTCACCATGCCACCCATGGCATCCAGCTTCCCGAAGTAATCGAGCGCACCCTTTTCCATTTCCAGCGTTAAGGCTTCCAGGAAATATGACCCGCCCAACGGATCAACCGTATGGGTCACGCCCGATTCATAGGCAATGATCTGCTGCGTGCGCAAGGCGATCCGCGCCGCCTCCTCGGTGGGGAGGGCCAGCGCTTCATCATAGGAGTCGCAGTGCAGCGATTGAGTGCCTCCTAACACTGCAGCCAAGGCCTGCAATGATACGCGCGCAATGTTGTTCATAGGCTGCTGCGCGGGCAGAGAAACTCCCGCCGTCTGGGTGTGGAATCGCATCAGCCAGGTGCGTGCGTTCTTCGCGCCGAACCGCTCTTTCATTACCCGAGCCCAAATCTTGCGGGCGGCTCGATATTTAGCAATCTCTTCGAAGAAGTCATTGTGCGCGTTGAAGAAAAAACTCAGCCTCGGACCGAAATCGTCCACATCAAGCCCACGCCGCCGCGCCCACTCCACATACTCCACGCCGTCATACAAGGTGAACGCCAGCTCCTGCAGCGCGGTTGAACCGGCCTCGCGGATGTGATAGCCGCTGATCGAGATCGTGTTGAAACGCCGCGTGAACTTCGATCCGAACTCAAACGTGTCGATCACCAGCCGCATCGATGGAGCCGGCGGATAGATATATTCCTTCTGCGCGATGTACTCCTTCAGAATGTCGTTTTGGATCGTGCCCGAAATCTTTTTCCAGTCCGCGCCTTGTTTCTCGGCAACCACCAGATACATTGCCCATAACACGGATGCGGGCGAGTTGATGGTCATGGATACGGTGGTCTTTTCCAGATCGATGCCGCCAAAAAGAATTTCCATGTCTTCGAGGGAATCAATGGCGACGCCGCACTTGCCGACTTCCCCTTCGCTTGCCGGATGATCCGAGTCGTAGCCCATCAGCGTGGGTAGATCGAATGCCACGGAGAGCCCGCCGCCGCCGTGCTCCAGTAAGTATTTGTAGCGCTGGTTGGTTTCCTCGGGCGAGGCAAAGCCGGAGAATTGCCGCATGGTGAACAATTTGCCGCGATAACCGGTGGCGTGGATGCCGCGCGTGTAAGGCGCTTGACCGGGATAACCGAGATATTTTTCCTCGCTCCAGTCTTCCGGAAGATCGGCTTGCGTGTATAGGCGGCGGATGGGCACTCCGGAAATTGTGGTGAAGCGGGCGTGGCCGTGCTCGTCTACGTTTATTCCCGTGGGCGAACCTATCGCGTGCTCGGGAGCCTTCTCGATGGTGGGCGCAAGAGTTTTCTCAGCCCAATTCTTTTCCGCGGCGGAGGGATGGCGGTTTTCAAAAACGTCGGCGACCGGATCTTCGGCAACCTGCGGCTTAGACGGCTTCTTGTCCATGCGAACCCCAGTATTCTGTTTTGATAATAGGGAAGCGCGCGCTTGCGGGCAAGGCACGAAAGCGTAGTAGTAGGAACGACCGGTCGGTTAGGTCGTCACGGTTGCTTGCGCGAAAGCTCCCACACTTTGCCATATTTCCACGAAACATAAACTGCGTGGTAGAGGTGCAGCAGCAGACCCTCGCGTCCATCGAGGAAGCCGAGGCGGAAGAAATAGTTGTAGACAAAGGTCGCCAGCGGGCGCAGGACGATGTTGACGACGCTGAAGCGGACCTTGCCATTGGCTTTGGCAACAACCATCTCCGCGCCCAGCGACGAGTAGCGGTTCATGTGCTCGATGTAGTCGGAGAGCGTGGGGTAGGAATGATGGAGAAGCGCGTTTTTCAGCGTTCCCGTGATGCCATCACTTAAGATCGCGTCTTCATGGACCGCTCTGTCTTCAAAGAGTGCGACTCCTTTCTGGAATAATCTGAGTTTTCGGTCCGGCCAGAAGCCTCCGTACCTAATCCATCGGCCAAGAAAGAAATTCTTGCGTGCGATCCAATACCCCGTTAGGGCGATGAAGAATGAATCAGGATCGCCGTGTTGTTTCATCTTTGTGCGCATGTCTTTCATCGTCCGGCGCGTGGATAGGTATGTCAGGGACTGAACCCTTTCGATTCGGGTCTTAAGGTCGGCATCGGTTGGAAACTGTCTGAAGAGGAGCTTGATCTCGGCGGCTAGCGCTGGCTCCAGTTCCTCGTCAGCGTCCAAGCTTAGAATCCATTTGCCTTCCGCTTTTTCGATGGCCGAATTCTTTTGTGCGGCGTAGCCTTTCCATTCTTCGACGAAGACTTTCGCGCCGAAAGATTTCGCGATCTCGACCGTGCGGTCGGTCGAGCCCGCATCCACGACGATGATTTCCCCCCTACCGTCGCTGACCAGCGCCTGCACGCTTTCGAGCGTGCGGGCGAGGTTGAATTCCTCGTTGTGCGTAATGACGACGATAGACAGAGTCACGGAAGGAAGAATACAACGTCAACCCCGGAACAGAGAATGTTGAGCCCGGCTCGGGCTTTTTGTGATGCACCTCCATCGCATTTAAGAGGACGGCGGCTGAGGCGATGACGCTGGCGGCTGAGCAGTCTGCCCGGCCGGAGCCGTGTCCTGACGCGGCGCGACATAGGGCACCGTCGGCAAGTGCGTAACCTGGCCGCGGGTGGCATCAGCTACGTCGATGTTGGAATGGTCCAGCAGCAAGCCAGTGGCACGATCGAGTTCCACGCGCGACTTCTCGTAGGCGGCCTTGGCCGAGACCAAATTCGATTCCGAGGTGGTTAAGATAGAGGCATCCTGCAAGATCGCGGTTGTCGTGGTGAGTCCGACTTTCAGCTTCTGCTGATCGGCGTCGAGCGTCTGGCGGGCAAAGTCGACCGCATACTGCGCGGCCTGCACGGAAGCGCGGTTTTGTTTCACGTCAAATTGCGCGTTACGGACCTCAATGCGCACTTGATTTTCCAACTGGTGCAGCCTCACCTGGGCCTGGCGGTATTCCAGTTCTGCGCGCACCTGATTGGCCTGCGCCTCGCGATTTCGCAACGGGATGCTTAGTGTCAAACCCACGCCCTTGTCGGGGGCGGTGGAGTTGAAGAGTTGATTCAGGGTAGTGCCGTAGCCCACCGCGGTCGCGGTTTGGAACGGCGGCGGGGCTGTGCTCTGGTTGTAGCAGAAGCTGCTCGATGTGGGCGAGCATGCAGGGACGAGCGGATTGATGGCTCCTCCCACACCAGAGCCGCCGTAATAGGCGAAGGCATCGAGCGTGGGCAGCAGGGCGTTACGCACCGCCTTGCTGCTTAGATCGCGGGAGTTGAGATCGATGCGCGATTCCACCAGTTCGGCGCGATGGTCGAGAGCCTCGTTGATCAAGTCTTGGACGGGTGTGACGGGCTCTTGCTCGGGAAGTTGCATTGTCGAGGTCGGAACTACATCGGCTTCGGCCAGTACCGGATCTTCGTTGCTACGGCTGACCGCGTTCTTCATGAGCAGCTCTTGCAGTTGCAGGTTGTTCTGCGCCAGGATCAGGTTCTGCTGATCGGTGGAGAGCGTGCTTTGCGCGCTGACCACCTGAATGGGCGGAACCGTGCCGACTTGCGCCTGCTGCTTGGTATCCGTCAGGGCCTTCTGCGCGTAAGTGAGGGCTTCCTCCTGCACCCGCACGTTTTCATAGGCATAGACCAGGTCCCAATACATATCCTCAATCTGATCGACGGTGGTGATGACTTGCAGGCGGAAGGCGACGTCGGAGATCTCGCGATTGTTCCTGGCAATGTGGATGAAGCGCAGGTTGGGTCCTGAGCCGAAGCCCTGCAGAAGATTTTGCGTGATCTTGAACTGGAAATTTGAACTCAACTCGGGGGTCAGCAGGCTGGTGGGGTTGTTGGAAGTGACATGAGTATTGTTGAATCCCGCGGTCACGCTGGTACCCCATTGAAAGCCCTGTGTATAGGCGAAGTTCGCCGTGTATGTGTTCTGGTCGATGAGCGGCACGGGACTGAACACGCTGACCGATTCCGCATCAGCCTTGTCGAGCTGCAGCGTGCCGGTGATGACGGGATCGAAGCTGGTGATGGTCGAGCCGATCCCGAGCGTGGAACTGACCAGGCCGTTGGTTCCGGTGCCGATGCCGCTGGCCGCAACCGTAGTTCCTCCCGTGCCGGATCCCACCGTGCCACCAAGACCGCCCACGCCTCCGCCCGGAGTGTTCTGCACGATGCCCGCGTTGACGCCAAGGATGTTGGCGCCAGACTTGGCGCGCAAATAATCCGTATCGGCGATGTTCAGGTTGTAGCGGGCAATATCGATATCGAGGTTGTTCTCGAGCGTGAGGGCGACTGCGTCGTCAATCGATAGATAGATTTTGCCATCGCGCATCAGCGAATCGATGCGCGGCGAGTTCGCGAGATTGGGCTGCGCCAACTGTTGCGCCCGGTAAGGCTGCAGGATGCGGGGAAACGCCGAACTGGGTTTCGAGTAATCCTGTAAGTGAACCAATTGTGGCGGGGCAGCAGGCGGTGCGGGCTGTGGCGTGGGAGCGGCGGGAACATTCTGCGCACACAACGACGGCGGCAATTGCGTGCCAACTAAAATCGTGGTGCTGGTCAGTAGCAGGCTGGAGCGCAACAGGGCTGCGGTCCAGCGGCGCAAGAACAAAGACATAGTTCGTCTCCTTGAACAAGGAAAATGATGCAATGTAGGGCTGACAAATGAATTTGAAATTTTGGATGCACTGGTCATGCAATGCGTCACACCATCTTAGCGGGATGGAGCGGGATAAAACGGGCGGCCGTTGTAAAGATTTGTCAGAAAAGAAAAAGAAATGAGGCGCGGCCAATAACCATAACCGCGCCCGCTTTTTCTCCGACTAACCTACTGAGGCGGTTGCCCAGCCGTCGCCTGCGGCGCGGGTTGCGCGACCGATGGCAACTCCTTGCGCGGAGCGATATAAGGCACGTTGGGCATACGCGTGACCTGGCCGCGGGCGGCGTCGTCTACGCTGATGCCGTTGTGGTCGAGCAGCGTTCCGGTAGCGCGGTCCAGTTCGATGCGCGACTTTTCATAGGCAACCGTAGCATTTACCAGAGTAGATTGGGCGGTCGCCAACTCACTCTGATATTGCAGCACCAGCGTTGTGGTGGAAGTGCCAAACTGATATTTTTTCTGCTCGGCGTCGAGCGACTGGCGTGCCAGGTCGAGAGCGGCTTTGGCGGAGTCCACGCTGGCGCGGTTCTGTTGCACCGTATATTGCGCGCTACGGACTTCGATGCTGACCTGGTTTTCGATCTGCTGCTGGCGCATCTGAGCCTGCCGGTATTCCAGTTCCGAGCGGATCTGTACGGCCTGCGCGGCCCGGTTACGAATAGGAATGTTCAGCGTCAGGCCGATCCCTTTGTCGGGGTTCGTCGAGTTCACTAATTCATTGAGCGTGGGTCCGATAGGGGTTGTAGGAAAGAATGGCTCGGGGTTCGACGCACTCAGGGGACCCGGCTGGGCGCAGCCGAAGGCGGGGACAGGATCCAAGGCACAAGTGTTGATTGGATTCTGGTTCCCGCCAACGCCCGCGCCACCGTAATAGGCGAAAAGGTTGACCGTAGGCAGCAGAGCGCTTCGTACGGCTTTATTGCTCAAATCGCGGCTGTTCAAGTCGATGCGGGTCTCGACCAATTCGGCGCGATGGCGCAGCGCATCGTTAATCAAATCTTCGGTGGGCACAACCTCTTCCTGCGCAGGAATTTCCATCGTGGAGGTGGGGATGACCTCGGCGGTCGCGAGCACAGGATCTTTCAAAGTTCGTGTCAGCGCGTTCTTCATCAACAGCTGCTCCAGTTGCAGATTGGTTTGCGCCGTGGTTACCAGCCGTTGATCCTGAGCGACGGTGCTTTGGGCACGAACCGTCTCGATCGGGGCCAAGCTGCCGATTTCGACCTGTTTCTTGGTATCCGACAGAGTTTTCTGCGCGAAGGCCAGCGACTCGTTCTGCACTCGAGCGTTTTCGTAGGCGTAAACCAGGTCCCAGTAGATGTTTTCGATCTGGTCCACCGAATCGATGATTTGCAGGCGGAAGGCCACGTCGGTGAGTTCGCGGTTGTTCCTGGCGATACGGATAAAGCGTGTATTCGCGGCGAATCCGAAACCCTGAAGAATCGGTTGGGTGATTGTAGCTCGGAAGTTGGAATTCAGAGCTGGGCTCACGCTGGAGAAGAAGCTGTTCGTGGTCTGTCGCGTGTTATTGAAGCCGACGGAAAGATTCATGCCCCAGTGAAAGGCCTGGTTGTAAGCGAAGTCGACCGTTCCAGTGTTCTGAACCAGGCTGCTGCCCGGGAAGACGCCCTGAAAGAGGCTGGTGGCCGTCTGGCTTAAGTGATCGTCCTGTAATGTGCCAGTGATGACCGGATCGAAAGTGGTGATTTGTGGTCCCAAGCCCAGTGTGGAACTGACCAAGCCGTTGGTCCCGGCGCCGATGCCGCCCGCTCCCAGGCTGGTGCCGCCGGTGGAAACTCCTGCGCTCGCGCCGATACCTCCGATACCGCCGCCCGGAGTATTCTGCACCACTCCAGCATTGACGCCGAGAATGGGAGCGCCGGCTCTGGCGCGCAGCACGTCAGTATCGGCGATGTTCAGGTTGTAGCGGGCGATGGCGACGTCAAGATTATTTTCCAGCGCTAAAGCAATGGCGTCATTGAGCGAGAGATAAAGTTTGCCATCGTGCATTAGAGAATCGATGCGCGCCGTGTTGGCCAGATTCGGTGCGGTCACGTGCCGTGGCGTGTAGGGCGCTATCGGATTGGGAAAATGCGATACCGGCTGGGAGTAGTTCAGCATGGGCAGAGGCCGCGCCTCCGGCGTATTCTGGGGCGTGGGCGCGGCGGGTGGTTCCTGAGCCCAAGCGGCGAGCGTCAGTGTCCCAAATAATACTGCGGCCATGGCCAGCCGGATGTTGGGGGCTATGCGTGCGAATGGCATTTACTCATCTCCGTTCCTGAGAACTGGTGCTAAGGAATCTGGTTCGTTAAGATCGTGCTGCAAAAGAGCCGGTTACAACCTGACGCTCCGCTCCAATGAAAGCTCCACTCAAGAAGTTAGTACGCAATCCCAGGTATCCAAGTTCCTGAAAAAGAGTTCCTGAAAAGAACGAATGCTCTGGAAAGGTGTGTCGAACCATTTTGCAATTGCGATTCGGTCTTTCTGGCGGCTGCTTTCTGCGTGGAACAGACTGCGCGAAAATCCCGTACCCGAAATGAAAGTTGCTGAAACGCAACAGTATATCCGATGTTGAAACTGGTAAAGTGCTCGGCATGGGGCACACCATGCGGAAATGGGAAGCGCGCAGACCGCAATCCATGAAATGCTTTGGATGACCCCGTGCCCGGTGGGACTCGAAAGATCGATGCGCAATCTCAAACTGATTCTCTCCTATGACGGCTCGGAATTCGCCGGCTGGCAAGTGCAGCCCGATGCTGCGACCGTGCAGGGCACACTTGCCTCAGCCATTGGACGAGTCACCGGCGAAAAGGTATTGCCGCAAGGCTCGGGCCGAACCGACGCGGGCGTGCACGCCCTGGCGCAGGTTGTGACATTTGTCACGGAGTCTTCCGTCCCCACGGCGAATTTCGTGAAGGCGCTGAATGATGTTTTGCCGGCTTCGGTAAGGGTTCTGGAGGTAACGGAAGCTGCAGCGGATTTCCATGCGCGGCATTCGGCGCGGGCGAAGACTTATCGCTACCGGATTTATCGCGCCGCGGTTTGTCCGCCGTTCCTGGCAAGGTATGTGTGGCATTATCCCTATCCTCTGGATGAGCGGGCAATAGTCCGGGCGGCGGAAGTGGTGGAGGGCGAGCACGATTTTACTTCCTTTGCCGCGGTGGATCCGGAGCGGGGACGCGAAGGGGTGCCGGTGTCGAACCAGCGGCGCATTTTTTCCTCAACCTGGGATCGGCGCGGGGAAGAGTTCGTCTACACGGTGAGGGGATCGGGCTTTTTGCATCACATGGTGAGAAATCTGGTGGGCACGTTTATTCTGGTGGGGAAGGGAACGCTGCAACCCGAGGATCTGATGCGCATATTGGAGGCTCGTAACCGGTCGGCTGCGGGAGCGACTGCGCCGGCTAGCGGGTTGTTTCAGGTGAATGTCGAGTATTGACGCTGCTAGTCGAAATTGGGAGTAAGTTTTCAGAAATGGCCACTGACCTACAAATCGCGGCGCGAAAGATTTCGTCGGTGAATCCGGCGACCGGCGAAGTTCTGCGCGAGTTGGAATGTGCGGGCGCGGACGAAGTGCTTGCGGCAGTAGCGCGGGCGCGGGCGGTACAGGTGGCATGGGCTGAAGTTGGCGTGCGCAAGCGGATCGCGCTACTGCGCGAGTTCCAGTACAAACTGCAGGAAAAAAGATCCGCGATCGCCGAGGCCATCGCGCGCGAGGCTGGCAAGCCTGTCGCGGAAGCTTTGACCACCGAAATATTGGTGGTGCTCGATGCGGCGCGATTCCTCATCGACCACGCCTACCACCGGCTGCGCGACGAACCGCTGCCTCATGGAAATCTTGCCACCAAACTCAAGAACGGGCGGGTGCTGTGGGAGCCTTATGGCGTTGTCGGAATTATTTCGCCATGGAATTATCCATTTTCCATTCCCGCCACGGAGACGCTGGCGGCTCTAGTGGCGGGCAACGCGGTGGTGCTGAAGCCCTCGGAGTTCACCTCCCTGGTAGCGTTGGAACTGAAATCCCTCCTGCACGCGGCAGGCGTGCCGCAGGATATTTTTCAGGTTGTGGTGGGTGACGGCGCGACGGGCGCGGCGCTGATCCATGCGCCGATCGACAAACTGGTGTTCACGGGCAGCGTGGCAACAGGAAAGCGCATTGCGATGGCTGCGGCGGAACGATTGCTGCCCGTGATGCTGGAGTTGGGCGGCAAAGATCCCATGCTGGTGCTGGATGATGCCGACCTAGACGTAGCTGCGAGCGCGGCGGTTTGGGGAGCTTTTGTGAATGCCGGACAAACTTGTTTGTCAGTCGAGCGCTGCTACGTGCATCGCAGTTTGTATGAAGCGTTTTTGAGCGCGTGCGCAGAGAAGGCGAAGAAGCTGCGCGTTGGCCCGGGTCTGGATCGTGACACCGATGTAGGACCGATGATCCACGAGCGCCAGCTACAAATTGTGGAGGCGCACGTGGCAGACGCGGTAGCGCGCGGGGCGCGGGTTCTGGCCGGAGGCTCGCGATTGCCGCAACTCGGCACGAACTTTTATCAACCCACCGTGCTGGCAGACGTGACCCATGAGATGCGCATCATGCGCGAGGAAACATTTGGTCCGGTGCTGCCCGTCGCGGCGTTCGACACAGATGATGAAGGGGTGCAGTTGGCGAACGATTCCGAGTTCGGCTTGGCGGCGTGCGTATGGACCCGCGACGATGCTCGCGGGGAACGGCTAGCGCGGCGCATTCAGGCCGGCACGGTCATGGTGAATGATGTGGTGTCCTGCTTCGGTATCAGCGAGGCGCCGCACGGCGGTTTCAAATCAAGCGGCATTGGACGGGCTCATGGCCGCTTTGGATTGGAGGAGATGGTGCGGCTAAAGTATCTCGATGTCGACCTGATGCCCGCGATGAAAAAAGTTTGGTGGTATGGATATGGCGCGAATTTCGCGCGGCAGATAGAAGGATTGTTGGATATGCAGTTTGCTCGCGGATGGGGCGCGCGACTGCGCGGGACATTGCACGCTGCCGGCGTGATGCGGCGGAAGCGATTGTGAAAGGAAGAAACTGACTTGAGAAAAAAAGCGCTCATATCCTGGAGCAGCGGCAAAGACAGCGCCTGGACGCTCCAGGTTTTACGTCAATCGAACGAATACGACATCGTTGGCCTTCTGACCACGATCAACTCCAGCTTCAACCGGGTTGCGATGCACGGAGTTCGACGTGAATTGGTCGAAGCTCAGGCCGACGCTGCCGGACTTCCGTTGTGGAAAGTTCCACTGCCGTGGCCCTGTTCCAATCCAGAATACGAAGACGCGATGCGCGCGGTATGCGCCAAAGCGATCGATGCCGGAATAGAAGCCATTGCCTTTGGTGACCTCTTCCTCGAAGACGTGAGGCAGTACCGCGAAGACCGCATGCATGGAATTGGTCTCATTCCCGTGTTTCCATTATGGAAGCTCGATACCCGGCGGTTAATACGTGACATGTACGTCGGCGGAATGCGAAGTCGAATCGTCTGTCTCGATCCCAGGAAAATACCCGCGTCGTTCGCCGGACGAGATCTGAATGCAAAACTGGTTGACGAATTCCCGCCCGAAATCGATCCTTGCGGAGAAAATGGCGAGTTTCATACTTTCGTGTATGACGGTCCCATGTTCGTGCATGCGATCCCCGTACAAAACGGTGAAACGGTGACGCGCGATGGATTTGTTTTCACCGACCTGTTGATGAGCGAACCGGCGGAAGTAGTCGCGGACTCAGTTGCGTGATCATGATTCCGTAACTCGGTCGCCGTGGCTGGGCGGCTGTGAGATTAAGAGAAATCGCACCGGGCCGGAGGATGGATTGCTGATCTGATGCCATGCTCCCGGTAGGACGCGGATTCCGCTGCCGGCGCGAAGTAGTGTGCTGCGCCCCTCCACTTCCATCATTACCTCGCCCGAGAGAATGTAGAAAAACTGTTGTGCTCTCTGGTGATAATGGCGGACTTCGCGTCCTCCCGAGGGAACGAACTCTTCGATCACGCTGAGGTTCTCATCTTTCACCAGATGCCAGCCGTCGCAGTCGTTTCCCCAGCGGTAGTGTTGCGCGTTCTCGCGGCTGACCGAGCCGGGCTGTGCGGCATCTTTCGGCATGCTTCTCGTCTCCTAGTGTTGGTCTTCTTTGTCTGTCTTTTCGTTCCCTGGAATCAAGTGTATCTTGTGGCCATGAACGCTTCTACACATCCCGATCCGAGACTTGCACTATTTCGGCACACGCTGGCTGCGCTCGCGTATCGAGCGGGGAAAGCGGTGCGCAATACTCCCGAAACGTTTGCCGATTTCCGCGCGGCCGAGGGTGTACGCACGCCGGGGCAAATTCTGGCGCACATGGGCGATCTGTTTGACTGGGCCTTGTCAATCGCAAAAGGCAAGCAGGCGTGGCACGATTCAAAACCATTGCCCTGGCAACAGGAGACAGAACGATTCTTTGCGGCATTAAAAGCATTCGACGATTTCATGGCTTCGGGTGAGGCGGCCGCGGCTCCACTCGAGAAGCTGCTGCAAGGCCCAGTGGCTGACGCGCTCACGCATACGGGTCAGCTCACAATGCTACGGCGCATGGCGGGAGTTGTGATGAAAAGCGAAAGCTATTTTATGGCGGAAATGTCTGTGGGGCGCGTGGGTGCCGACCAGGAAAAGCCGAAGCGGGAATTCTAGAACCTGTTCAGCGACTACTTCGAGCGATTTCGGTAGAGTGTCGCATCAACCTGCTTGCTCATCGCTTCCACGTTCAAACTGATTCCGAGGAACTCGGTGAGTTTCTTCGCGATGGCTTCGGCATCGTACAACACTTCATGGTAGGGAACGCGCAGAGTTTTTACGTAGGCCTTGCTGTCAAGCCATGCATCAACCGCCCTCAGGTTTTTCTCGAATGCCGTGAAAATGATCGAGGTGTCGGCGGCCTTTGCCGTTCCCCGATGGCGCATCATCACATCCTGCGATGCCAGCACCTCTGCAAGAGGTCTCTGCATAAAAATAACGCGATAGTCGTGTCCCTCAGGAAGTGAAAGCAGAAGCAGCGAAATCACTTTCACAACTTTACCTTCGGCTTCGGCTATGCACCCTGGATCTTTGGGGAGCAGCTTGATGCGTTCCCACTCGAGATAGCCCCGCGGATTATCCACGTCAGCCTGGCGTTCGCCATCGGAGAGCACAGGCAGCCCTCCTGCGGCCAGCATCTGCATCATGAGCGAAGTGCCGGAACGCGGCAATCCCGAAACAATTGTGATCATGAATGTCCTCAGCTTTGATTCATTCAACTCTGATTTTTAAGCGGAACTTGTGCCCGATAGATTGCCTGCCAATGGCCCGCCTTGAGAATGTAAATCGAGCTGCCGTTCATGTGAACCGGAACTCTTTCTCCATTGCAGGTGGCATACTGCTCGGCTTTGTAAGTGAGCAAGTATGCACCATCGGTAAGCGGCAGTATTCCGAAGTCGGAAAGGCCATAGCCCTCCACCTTGCAAACCTTTGCGGAAGATTCCTGCTCCTGCAATTGCTGGTCGCGGGAAAAAGTGCCGGAATCGCTCCAGAAGACTCCGTTCTCGGCGATGTGTTCGCGGAAGTAGGCTTGGTCCTTCATCTTCCAGGCTTCGAAGAAGCCGATCTCGGTGCGCACCAGTTCCTGTTGAATGTTGGCGAAACTGTCGCTCTGCCTGCGCGGGGTTTGGGCGTGGAATGGGGGCAGAAGAAATCCGAGCGAGATCAGGGTTGCTGCGCAAACCAGGAAAGCTCTTTTCGGGCGGAACGTCGGATGGTTCATAGGATGTTCATTCTGGCATTCGATTGCCGGTGACGAGAATAACGCCTAGCATACGACATCGCGGGGCTTGGGCTCGCCTTTCGGCTTCGAGTACAATGACGCTCGTAGGGCAGAATCCGGCGGCGCGAGCGCCGCATGAACGAGGGTGAGTCCTTTGGCGACTGGCGAAATCACTACTTCGAATCCGCAAACTCCCGCACAGCTTTCGCATCATAAAGTCAAAATCAAGAAGGCCGGGCAGCGCGCCTGCAACGAGAAAAACGAAAAAGGAAAATTCTGCGGCGGCCATTTGAAGCGCTGGTTCTACTCCGAGGACGTGATTGAGCAGGCTTGTGGCGACGCGGAAAAGGCCTGGGGACCGGATGCCGAGGTCTACCGCTGCGAGCATTGCCAGACGTTGTATTTGCCGAACCCTGCGGAAGCGAAAGTGAACGTGGCGGGGCAGGGAATGATTTCAGTGTTTGGGTTGACGTTGCCGCCGAAAGAGAAATAGTACCGAGTACCTAGTACCGAGCAGCGAGCCCAATGCGAAGGGGCGGTTTTACTAGGTACTCGGTACTTGCAACTGCTTTTCCATGAACACTTCCGAACTCATATACGACTGGAACAAGAATCATCCACCGGGACTGAAGCCGCCGGGGCCGGTGCTGCTGAATGATGAAAGTCTGCGCGATGGGCTGCAGTCGCCATCGGTGCGCGATCCCTCGATTCCGGAGAAGATTGAGATTCTTCATCTGATGGAATCTTTGGGGATCGACTCGCTCGATCTTGGATTGCCGGGTGCGGGAGCGCGCGCGGAGCAGCATGTGATGGCGCTGGCGCGAGAGATTGTCTCCCACAAGATGAAGATCCGCGCCAACTGCGCGGCACGCACGCACGAAAACGATATTCGTCCCATTGCCGAAATCGTGCAGAAGACAGGACTCCGCATCGAGGCCGCCATGTTCATTGGATCGAGCCCCATCCGCCGTTTTACGGAAGGCTGGTCCGACGATTTTCTTTTGCACACTACCGAGAAGGCGGTGAAGTATGCGGTTTCGCTTGGGCTTGACGCGATGTATGTCACCGAGGATACGAGCCGCTGCGATCCTGAAACCGTGAAGCGGCTTTACTCGACGGCGATCAGTTGCGGGGCGCGGGCTATCGTTATCTGCGATACTGCCGGGCACGCCACGCCCATGGGAGCGTTGGCGCTGGTGCGGTTTGTGATCGCTGAAGTGGTGAAACCTTCCGGCGAAAAGATTCGCGTGGATTGGCACGGGCACAGCGATCGCGGGCTGGCGATTGCCAACTCGATGGCGGCGGTGATCGCGGGCGCAAATTGCGTTCACGCGTGCGCCATCGGTCTGGGCGAGCGCGTGGGGAATACGCAGATCGATCAGATGCTGGTGAACCTGAAGCTGATGGGCATTGCGCCGTGGTACGAGCAGGACCTTACCAAGCTGAAGCATTATTGTCAGGCGGTTTCGCGGGCCACGGGCGTGCCCATTCCGGCGAACTATCCGGTGGTGGGCGACGATGCGTTCCGCACGGCGACGGGAGTGCATGCCGCGGCCATCATCAAGGCTTATCACAAGAACGATGTGGTGCTCGCCAACACGGTTTACTCGGGCGTTCCGTCGCATGTTTTTGGACTGGAGCAGATTATCGATATCGGGCCGATGAGCGGAAAGTCGAATGTGTTGTTCTGGCTGGAGCGACGCGGCATTCCGGCGACCGACGAATTGGTCGACCGCATTTACCAGCGGGCCAAAGGCAGCGACCACACGTTGAGCGATGCCGAGGTGGTGGAGTGCCTGCCGGCGGCGGTGAGGCAAAACTGATTCCATGTCCGACACGATTTCCAAGCCGATGCGACATGCGATTCTCGGAGCGGGCGGCGTCGGCGGCCTGGTCGGCGCTTGCCTGGCGCACGCTGGAGCTTCCGTCACCCTGATCGTCAGACACGAGGCGCTTGAGCGCTATCCGAAACAAATTCGGCTGGAAAGTGCGTTTGGCAATTTCACGGTGGAGGTCGCGGTTGCCGCCGAAGTTCCTCCGGTGGACGCGCTCTGGATTACGGTGAAGGCCACACAACTTGAGACGGCGCTCGCCGCTCTCAAGAATCCAGATGCGGTGCGGGCCATCGTTCCGCTGCTCAATGGAATTGACCATGTGGCGTTGCTGCGCGCCAGATATGGCTCTGGCCGGGTGATTCCGGCGACCATTGCGGGCGAGATGGAGCGCGTGAGCCCGGGGCATTTTGTGCACCGCTCTCCTTTTGCGCGGCTGAATGTGGCTTCTGCAGGGCGCGATTTGCTCGGCAGTACGCTCGATGAGCTGCAGAAAATTGGGTTCGCGTGCCGCTTCATTGACGATGAGGCGACGCTGATGTGGGGCAAGCTGGTTTTTCTGGCGCCGTTTGCGCTGAGCACGACTGCTGCCGATAAAACCGTCGGCGAGATTTTTTCCGATCCGCAATGGCGGGCTTTGGGAGAGGCTTGCGTTCGAGAAGCGTGCGCGGTTGCCATTGCTGAAGGGGCGAGACTTGATGCTGAGGGTGTGCTCTCGGCGGCGCTGGCTATGCCAGGAAACATGCGCAGCTCCATGCAGAAGGATGTGGAGCGGCACAACCCTCCGGAGTTGGATGCGATTGCAGGGCCGATTCTGCGCGGCGCTCAGAAGCACGGGATCGAGGTTCCGGCGACGAAAAAATTGGTCGCCGGGGTGGAGCAGCGGGCTGGGGTGACGACTCGGCTGGTGTGAGATCCGGATCAAAAAAAAAATCCAGATCAAACGTATAAAATCTCTTGAATCAATCACTTGGCGGCGTGCCGATCCGGGTTAATCTGGCTAAATCCATCACTCTAAAGGGCTTGTGGGTAAAATCTTTGCAATCAGCGGGTTAGCGGTGGTTCATTCCTGCTAAGCCCTTTGGAATCAGCAAATAGCATTTGATCGCCCCTCCCAAATTCTTGATAGTAAACAAGTTGCTTGTAAAGGTAATTATCCCTTGAGGTCACGTAAGGCCGCTGCTATGATCCCGTCATGGCAACGGACAGGATCAAGGCAGCGCAGCTAAAAGTCGAACGGGCCAAAAAGCACATCAGTGATTTCGATCTGGCAAGAGTCGAGTTCCTGAGTGCGAATCCCTATGCAGCCACTCCCGAGTATTACGTCGAACATGACGCGACCGTGTGGTATCTGGATCGCTGGGAGTGCGTCCCCAAACGGATGCTTCTGCCCTATGGGGATGCGGTTCACAACCTGAGAAGCGCCCTCGACTACCTGTGGTGGCAACTTGTCGAGGTCTGTGGAGTCAAGCCCGACCCGAAAAAGCGGCCTACCTTCCCGATCTTCAAAGACCTTGAGAGTTTCGAGAAGTACGTGGCCGAACCGAGCCGAGAAGTAGAGGCTGTTCTCAAGCGAGTCGAAGATGCGCTGCGGCGAACCCACCCGTA
>CAWFTQ010000002.1:0-19293 GCA_963818865.1 uncultured Acidobacteriaceae bacterium | reverse complement strand
CTGTGCAGTCAACAAACAACTCCGTCGGCAAAATCGGTGCTAATTCCGATTAATCCATCCTTCATCCCGGCTGGACACCGTAGCTAGAAACTCGTCGTCAACCGGAGGGAGTAACTCCGCGGAGGGCCGATGGCGTTGCCGGAGAAAAGACCGCCGAAGTCGATTACGTCTAGGACGTTGGTCAGGTTCTGTCCGTCGATCTGAAAGCGCATATTCATGCGGTCGGACTTGTAGACATCTGCGCCCGCCGATGCATCGATCTGGAAGGACGGATAGATGCGGCCGCGGGCGAAGTTTATGCGATTCAATACCTGCTGGCCGTATTCGGCCACCACGTCGGACGGGTCACCGTCGAACTCGAACGGGAGTCCAGTGTTGTATTGAATTCCTCCCGCAATCCAGAACCGCGGTTTGACTTGGTAACGCAGACGTCCGCGAATCGTGTGGCGCTGATCTTGCGAATCGGGGAAATGTCCGGTGAGTTGGGTTTCCGCAGCCGTGGCGTCGTCACCCAGAAACAGCCCTCCCGTCACCGGGAGCCAAACGTTGCCGACCGTATAGGAATAGCTTAGGAATCCCGAGAAGCGGCGGCAATCTCGCAGTTCGATTTTCGCCTCCGCACCATAGATGACGGATTTGCGGAATGCAATCGGGAAGCTAATCGTCGTGTTATCGATCTGGTCGTCATCCGCATAGTTGGAGACCAGCCTCCGGAAGTAGTTGGCGTCGAACTTGATCTTTCCGTCGAACACCTTGGTTATGCCTGCTTCGTAGTAGTTTCCTTCGGACGGTTTAACCGGCAGCCGCAGGAAATTCGTTGGTTCGATGGATTCAACTGCGGTGGAACTCGAAAGCAGGAGGTTCTCGAACGACGGGGTCTGAAAAACGCGGTCGTAGGAGAAATGCACGACGAGATCGGCCGACGGGAAATATCGCGAAATCGCCAAGCGTGGATCGAGAGCCTGCCGGTTCAGCAGGAGTTGATAGTGATCCCAACGCAGACCGGCATTGATGGTCCAGTTCTTTAGGCGAACCTGGTCTTGCACGAACGCGGACTGCTCGAGGTCTGGTCGGTTTCCCAGAAAACCGAAGTCGATCGGAGTCCCGGGATCAAATCGACTTGGATTGGTAATGTTGTAGCTGAAATTTTCGTTCAGAAATATGTTGTCCGACTCGAACCCGAACTTCCATTCGTTGCGGCCGTGATCAAGGGTTGCAGTTCCCTTAAAATATGCCTCGCGAAACCAATTGTGCTGAAAGACCTCAATGGGAGTCGAGTCCTGGTTGGAGTTGAAATCATTCGCATTGTCCCGGCCCATTGCGCGAAAATCAGCGATTGCATTGGATGAGAACGTGTGCTGATAGGAGGCGATTCCCATCGTCTCAATGTTATCGGCCGTCTGGCGCTGTCCCGCCGATTGCTGCACCTGTTCGTTCGGAATATCGTAGCGCGACAATTCGTGGCGAACGATGAATCGCAAGCGATCTTTCAACGTTAGATCGCGCTCGTAGTTGACAGAGAAATCTCCCAGCGTTCCCGTGTTCGAATAGTTTTGTGGAACCACTGGATTCAGATAGTGGTCCGTAATGCTGCCGCTTGCGCTGGCGCCGAAAACATTCTTGTCCCAGGCATATTGCCCCTGCGCGGAGGCTCCCGCCGTATCAAAGCTGCCGCCAGAGAGCACTACCTCGCCATGGAAACCTGGCTGTGAATCCTGCAGCGTGTTCACTTCGATCACGCCACCCAATTTTCGTCCATATTCCGCCGGAATTCCCGCGGTATAGATGCTCAGCGATTGCACGTCGTCCGCATCTATCGCAGGTCCAAAGCTGGGTGAGCGATTATCCGTCAACGGGATGCCATCGACCACAAACTGGGTCTGATATTCCGAGCCGCGCGGATGCAAGACGGCATTGCCCTCGTACAACCAGCCGGGCTGCGAATTCACCAAATCCTGCAAGGAACGGCCTGGAATGGAGCTGAGCCTGTTTTGGATGATGTCGGAGCCAATCTGACTAACAGACCCAGCCTGATCAGGATCGATCAGCGTGTTGGTGCCACTGACGGTTACGGATTGATTCACCGAAGGTAGTTTGAGTCGGATTGCATATTCGGTGGGAATCGAGGAATGAATTTCGACGACTTCGGCTGCAACCGCAAACCCGGGCTGCCTGATTTCGAGCTGATACATGCCGTAAGGCAGGCGCTGGACGTTCAAACTACCCTCCTCGCCGGTCGCCAGGTTATTTCGATACTGATTCGCCGCGCTGACGATCTGAACGGTTGTTTTCACACCAAGACCGTCGGGATCGGCGACTTTAAGGCGCAACTCGCCCATATTGCTCTGTCCGAAAAGCGGGATCGCAAGGACAAAGAGAAGTAAGCAAGCCTGAGCCAAGCGGACATAGGTGCTCGGCCAAGTGACCCGGTAGGTACCCGGAGAATGTCCGACGAGAGCATCACCGAGTTTGAGGGGCGGATTCAAAACCAACTCCACTTTTCACTTGCGGTGGTAGAACGGGTTGTAATAAGGTCCGCCGCTGCTGTCGGATAGGTTCTTCGCGACGGAGTGGTAGGGGTTTTCGCCGGGAGTTCCATCCAAGTGGATGGCCGAGAGCACTGCTGCAGCCACACGATCACCAACTTGGTTGCCTGCAGTCATGTCACTGCGGTAATGAACTCCGGCCCACACCCGCGCGTTGTTCACTTCCTCGACCATTCCGCCGTATTCGCTCTCGTCCTCCGGGAAGAAGGCTCGCAGAACCGCAACGCCTGCGGCTGTGAATGTGGCGTGTCCTGCCGGATAAGAAGGATGCTTGGGCGTCAAAATGACGGTCGGCAGCGTGGGCTCCAAAAGAGCGGGTCGAGGACGCATGAAATGATACTTGTCGTACCAGGTGCCCAATAAAGCGTCGTACATCGAGGTGAACAGTATGGCCGTAGCACGGTCAGTCCGCGGCGCCGACCAGCCATGGCGCTCCGCGAGCATGTCGAGAACTTGGACCGCCCAGTGGCCGGGCTGGTCGACTCCATTCTTGAAAACGATGAAATCCGTATAGCAGGTCCGATTGTTGAGCGCCGTGACGATCTCGTCGATGTCACGCTTCGTCTCTGGAGAGCTGTTCGCCGGGGGCGGGGGCACTGCCGCCAGCTCGTTGACCTTCGCACGAGTGAGGAAGAATGGTTCCCAGGCTCCCGCCGTAGGATCAACCGGCAGAAACTGGTTCCAAGGTAGTGCATCCCCGTAAACCACCCCCACCTTTTGCTGCGGAGCCTCCCAGGTTATGTCGTTACTGTAGTCAGCCTTTGTCCGCGTGAACCTCACTCCCAGACGGACTGTTTCGTCAGCAAAGGGTTGTTCCCACGGTATGTCCCTGCCAAAAACGAGCTGGTTCGGGCGGCCATCCGCCTCAATGGCTGCGATGACTCGTTCAGCCACTTTTTGGCCCAATTCTCTTCCCACATTCACGTCACTCGGCAGGTTGAGTCCTCCTAGTACCTGTGCGGAAGTGGCTTCGTCCGCAAGCGCCGAGACCCGATCTTCGTAGCGCGGAAAGAAGTAGGCGAGGATTCGCTCTGCGGCGCCCGCAGCCGCGGCGCTATCTGAAGGATAAGCAGGGTTCTGCGGTTCCGGCACGAGCGGCTGGATAGAACCATCCATTTCAGAGGGACGGGGCCGCAGGTAATAGTTTTGATTATTCCAGGCAGCCAGGACCGCATCGGCCATGGCAATATGAAGCGCGGTATAGGCGCGCAGCATCGAGGGAGTTCCCAGTCCACTGTGCAAGACGAGATCGTCAACCAATCGGCGCCAGACCTTGCCTTGATTTGCTGTGTTCCATTTGCAGGACAAAGCCCTTTGCTGGGATGACGGACTGCGCAGCGCCTTCCGCACGACCTCCAATTCTTCAGCCGTCTTGGCGTCGAGATTCGCAGGGGGCGGTGGAACACGAATCTCATCCGCCGAGCTCAATAGAAGGGGGGCCCAATTCCCGGCTTCTGGTTCGATCGGATTTGCCGAGGACCACCTGGTGGCATTCGTGAGTGGTGGGGCCAGTTTTTGCTGCCCTTCGGTGATTGCGCTCAAGAGACAGCACAGCGGCGCCACCAAGAATGCTTGCTTCAGCCAAAGTCGATTCCGAATCATCTTCTCCTCCTCCGTATCTTTCAAATTCAGAAAGACGAAAATATGCCCTGAGCCTCCACTTACAAGTTCAGAACGCCAGCCCCAAGTGGATGGCAAAGCCGATAGAGGTTGCGTTAGGTGTGCTTGTTCCATTGCTTATCTGCGAGAACCGCACCGGCAAATCGCCTTCCACGAACCACCGGACCTTGTAGCCGGGAATCGGGAAGCTCTTGTTAACCAGCGGGGTAAAACCAAGCGAGTTCTGATTCACCTCGAATGCGGCTCTCAGTCCAACCGCCCAGTGTTTGGGTAACGGTTTGATCACGCCGGGATGCACGAGTAGCGTGACCGAGTGATCGCTTGGATGAACTTCGGGCACGAACTCAAAATCGAGAATCACCGGTGACCCCGAAGGCTTCACTCCGATGCCAAAGGGAAAGAGAATGTTGAAGCTATCGCTGATGGTTGTAGTATTCGAAGCACCCGTCGCGGACGTGTGGTCCACGAGAGGAAATGCAACTCCGACGTGCCCGCTGAGGAGATCCTGCGCACTCGCGGATTTCGACAGAACAGTCACGGCTGGCAAGAGCACGAAGAGCGTTACCAACCTTAGACCAATGATCAGACCTTTGTGCGTAGCCATTTCTAAACCTTCCTGAAGCAAATTTCATTCTGTTCTTCGCTTATGACTTGACCAGCGTTTTGAGGGAGCGGGGAGCTTGAAACAAGGCTCCCCCCCATTTCGGCCGTGGCTTATCGGAACCGCCATACAATCGGACAGTTCACAATCAGCCCGGTTGAGCCCCACTTGCCGCCATTGGGCCCGGTGATCCACCCGTCTTGAGCGAACTTGAGAATTTCGAACTCCTCAGTCAAACGCGAACGGTAGGCTTTATCGATGGCTTCTTTCGTCCACACGCCCAGGTTGAGATCCCACAGGGGACTGTAGTCGGTCGCCACCGTTGGAATGCCACCGAAGACGTTTAGTGGTGAAAGCCCATCGGCTATGGCACTATTCAGCCCTTGCCGTTGCGGGTTCCCCTTTCCGGTAGGCCCGTTCGCAAAAATGAAGAGACGCTCAACCGCACTGAAAGCACTGTCGTCGTGCCCGACCGTAACGTCCCGCAGTCCTGGAGCGTAAGTTGCGCCTTCGAGAGTCGCAGCAAGAGGATCATTCGTATCCATGCTGACGTACAAGACTGGGCGCGCGAAACTGAATCCCTGAGTAAGCTTCAGTGTTACCGTCTGATCCTGCGGGCAGATCTTTACGACCTTGTCGTGGACCAGCGAGTAGTCAGGATTGCCGTCGCAAAAGGAGATCTGGCTGGCCTCAACGTTGAAGGCCACGATTGGTGCATTCCAGATAAAGTTGCCGGCGTTCTGGATGCGCACCAGTGGCGAATAATTCTGATCCCCAACCGAGCCGGGTTCGGCGGTTTTGGGAGGAAAGAAATTAGGCGCTTCGCCGGGCACGACTCTTCGGTTCGGTCGAAAATCTACTGCGCCCGACTCAAATGTGACCGTGGTATTTTTCTCCAGTGTCCCCAATCGCACCGCGCGGCCCACCACGCTATTCAGCTTGGCGGAGTAGTTCAGGCCCAGAGCATCGGCGGTGCCAGGATCTGTGACGTCGGTCAGGATGTACCAAACTTTCCTTCCGTCTCTAAGTTGGCCTTGGTACAAAGGCAGAGTTATGGTCTCGTCCTTCAAATTCACTTCTCCGGACTTGAGAAGCTGGTAGGGACCAGTAAGTTCCTTCTGGATGAGAGAAGGGGCCGGTCCGAAATAGGTGTTGGGTACGACCGCGCCAACCGAAGCTTGAGGTGGCGTGATTTCCCCTTCCTGTGCAGATAGACTTGTGGCGCCCTGCAGCAGAACCGCAAGGGAAGTACAAGTCAAGAACGCGATTCGCAGGCACGTACTGAACTTCAAGTACTTTGAACTCATGGTAATTTTCTCCTTCTGAATTGATCGACTGCGCGAGAGAGGGATGGAACCTGAGCCAAAAAGTTGCAGAAAATACTTTTATTCGTACGGGCCAAAGGCGAGCTGGTCGATGGAGCAGGAGCGTTCGGAAGAGTGCTCGAGATGTCCTCAGCCGATGCCCTGCTCTTGAAACTGGACCACCAGCGACAAATCTATTTGAGGCTGGGGCCTCTGCGGTGTGAAGGCCGAAGTGCGATTGCGTGGGGATGTGTCGGAGTTCCGGGTCCGGGACTCCATCGAGATGGTTAGCGTGTGGTCATTCATCTTCCACCCATGCGTTGACGGGATGTGTACGCTGCCACCTTGAGACGGTTCCCGCACGATCGCATGCTGCACCAGCGTGGCGTCCCCTTCCTGCTGGTGTCTTACACAGTGAAACTTTTTATCGGTTATGCAATCTGACGCTAAGAACGTGTAAGGGCTTGCCTGAAACGGTGCCAATGCAAGCTTCAACAGTTCGGGGCCATTTGTGGTCCAGCCAAGGCGATGGGCTCGGGCAGCGTGCGGATTAAACGACTCGAAGAAGAAGCAAAAAATCAATGAAATCAACACTGAGATGCGTTTTTGGAATCGGAATAGGAGTTCTTATGATGACTGCTTTAACAGCCACAGCTTTTCCCAGCGACACCAGTAACGATACGACCCGGGTGCGCTATAAGACCCAACGGGTTGACGGCCTCTACATCTTTTACCGGGAAGCGGGATCGCCGTCGCAGCCGACCATCGTTCTTTTGCACGGCTTTCCCTCCTCTTCTCATATGTATCGCGACCTCATTCCGAAACTCGCCGTGAACTACCACGTGATCGCGGCCGACATGCCGGGCTTTGGTTATAGCGATCAGCCCACCGTCGAGGAGTTCGATTACACCTTTGACCACCTGGCCAACGTGATGGATCACTTCCTGGATTCCATTGGCCTAACCCGATACAGCATCTACATTCAGGACTACGGATCGCCAGTGGGCTTTCGGCTTTTTCTAAAGCATCCGGAGCGGATTCAGGCCATCATCAGCCAAAACGGCAACGCCTACGAAGAGGGCTTGAGCCCGTTCTGGGCCGAATCGATCGCGCCCTATTGGAAGGAGAAGAACCCGGAGACGGAAAAGAAGATCCGCGGTTTGCTCACTCTCGAGACCACGAAGTTCCAGTACACTCAGGGGTTCCGCAATCCCGAGGACGTTAGTCCCGACAGCTACACCTTTGATCAGATGACACTGGACCGGCCGGGGAATGCTCAGATCCAGCTTGCGCTTTTTTACGATTACCAGAACAACGTGAAGCAGTACCCCCAGTGGCACGAGATGCTGCGGAGGGTGCATCCCCCAGTTCTCGCGGTCTGGGGTAAGAATGATCCTATTTTCCTACCGGCAGGCGCCGACGCGTACAAAAAGGACGTGCCCGATGCAGAGATTCACTTCGTCGACAGCGGGCACTTTGCCTTGGAAGAGGATGTCGACCCAATTGCGAACTACATCCTCGCGTTCCTCCCAAAGCACATTCGCTGAAGGGGTGCCAAAGTGCGCAGGCCGAGGAGATGCTCATGAGCGATGGAGGGGGGCGGGAATCGGAGTGGAGGTTGGGATAATGCAGGTAGTATCGGTGAACGCGGGGTTGCCGCGAGAGGTGTTCTGGAGAGGCCAGCGTGTGAATACGGCAATTTTCAAGATGCCCGTCGAGGGCTCGATTGCGGTCCGCAGGCTGAATCTGGACGGTGACAGGCAGGCTGACCTCACCGTCCATGGCGGGCCGGACAAGGCAGTCTATGCGTATCCGATCGAGCACTACGAGTACTGGCGAACGCGAGTTCCCGAGACTCCGGTAACATTGGGTGCGTTTGGCGAAAATCTGACGACACGAGACCTGCTGGAGAGGGATCTTCATATTGGCGACCACGTGCGCGTAGGCACGGCGTTGTTGCAGGTCGCGCAGCCGCGTATGCCCTGCTACAAGCTGCAAGTGCGGTTCGACCGCGCGGATATGACCAAGCTCTTCGCGTTAAGCGGGCGTAGCGGCTTTTATTTCTCCGTGCTTGAGGAAGGGGAAGTGAAGGCTGGGGACGCGATAGAAGTGGTGAAGCGGGATGAGCACAAGGTATCGATCGCGGATGTTTATGAGCTGTACTTCGGCAGAACGATTGAACCAGAGCTGCTAAAGAGGGCATTGAAAACGCCGGCGCTCACACAGGAGTCGCGATCCATGCTGCTCAGCCGTAGCGGCGAGCCGTGAACTCGATGGTCATAATTTTGGGTTCCGGTTTTCGGGGCCGGTAACTTTCGGTCGGTTATTCGCACCTGCCGACCTTGCCGTATTGCGCCCTCCACCAGTTGCCTCCGCAAAGATTGGCAGCGTCCGTTTCTGGATGAATGAGAACGCCACGATCCTACGCTGCGTGAACCGGCTTCTTGTTGTTCACCAGAACTTCATACTCCACCGCGGGGCCTGTTGAAGCCTCTACTCTGCGATAGATGATCTGCTCTGGGCCGTCTTCTGGCTCATCACTCCGAATCTGCACGACAGCTGCCGTTCTCGGAATGATTCCATTCGGATTGCCGTTCGGGTTGCGCCAAACGATCTTCATCATGTCCTTTTCCCCACAAGTCCAGACCCTTAGTACGATGGATCTGGATTTTTCTAATTTTCAGGATCCACCTTGCTGGATTCGAGCAAAGGATGCATCAGGAGATTGATAGTTTTTTTGCTGCCACTTTCGATCGACGAGAACATACCTAGATGGAGATAGCTCTCTTTCTCCGTCGTCTCCAAACGCCAATTTCGTGTTAACACGCCTGACGGGCCGTTTGTAACTTTATGTCACACGAATGCATCCACCGAGAGACCGGCAACACCAAAACTACTGGAGGATGCGATGTCGAGACTGTCCGCGATTCAACCTGAAAAAGCCACTGGAAAGGCCAAGCAACTCCTGGACGCAGTCCAGGCCAAACTCAAGATCACGCCCAATATGACACGGGTGATGGCAAACTCCCCCGCGGTATTGGAAGGATACCTTTCATTTAGTGGAGCACTTGCAGGCGGAGCTTTGCCTGCCAAACTGCGCGAGGAGATCGCGTTGGAGGTGGGAGAGCAAAATGCATGCCAGTACTGCATCTCCGCGCACACGGCGATCGGCAAAATGACAGGGCTGTCGGACTTCGAGATCGAGGCTGCTCGCGATGCCAAGTCTGGCTCATCGAAAAATGCGGCCGCCTTGAAGTTTGCCCGGGAGATTGTCCGCAAGAAAGGTTTGACGAACGATGCTGACTTGCAGGCCGTTCGAACCGCTGGATTCACCGACGGCGAAATCGCCGAGATTATCGGGCACGTGGCTTTAAACATCTTCACAAACTATTTCAACAATGTGGCGCAAGTCGAAGTCGATTTCCCGAAGATCGAACTTCGTCAGACCGCCTAAATAATGAACGATTATCATTGAGATGAGCTGACCTTGAGAACCGGGTTAGCAGGGGAGGTTCTAATGAGCGATAACACCGTGTCAGTCCTCGAATCAAAGAGCCAAGGGAGTCTGGGGGCGGCACGTCCTCCCCTGCCCCCATTTACGCGTGAAACTGCGACCTTGAAGGTTCGGCTCGCGGAAGACGGTTGGAATTCTCGCGACCCGGAAAAAGTCGCGCTGGCCTACACGATAGATTCCCGTTGGCGAAACCGTGCGGAATTTGTGAATGGACGGCAGGAGATTGTGTCTTTTCTGAAGCGCAAGTGGGCAAGAGAGCTCGACTACCGGTTGATCAAGGAGCTTTGGGCTTTCGAGGGTAACCGGATTGCCGTCCGCTTTGCCTACGAATTCCACGACGACTCCGGGAACTGGTTTCGTGCCTATGGCAATGAGAACTGGGAGTTTGACGAACAGGGCCTGATGCGTTTACGTTTTGCGTGTATCAACGATCTGCCGATCAAGGAATCAGAGCGTAAGTATTATTGGCAGCTGGGACGCCGCCCGGATGGGGAGCCAGGATTGAGCGATCTCGGTCTCTAAGTGACCGATAGGCGCGGCAAGCTACATTTCCTGCATTTTCTGCGGCTAGTTACCGTCCTGCCAATGACTGCGTGCGGACTACGTCCGCGGTTGGATGGTCGGTGGCTTTTGCACGCGAAAATACTCCGGGTTGAAGCGATGAAACCGGCTCCCATTCCGCGAACTCTTCTCGTCTGCCTGCTGGGAATGCTTTCCTGCATGAGTGCGCCTGCTGCCACTCAGCATCGAACCCTCTTCCAGTTACAGCACACCAGCTGGACCGCCAGAGAAGGCGCTCCTGGGTCGATTAACTCGTTGGCGCAAACAACGGATGGTTATCTTTGGTTGGGAACGTCTGGCGGGCTATTCCGCTTTGACGGCGTGCATTTCGACCGTTACAAGCTGCCGTCAGGCGAGAATCTTAATTCAGACGATATTTATTCGCTTATGGCTACCTCCGACGGAGTCCTTTGGATCGGCTTTCACTACGGCAGCGTGGCCTTCCTGAAAGATGGGCGAATCATCAGTTATGGTGAGTCGGAGGGACTGCCATCGGGGACGGTCTACCGGCTCGTCGTAGATCGAGAAGGCACGGTTTGGGCGGCGGTCGGGGGTGGTCTCGCCCGGCTCGAAGGTACACGCTGGAAACGAATTGGGGAAGATTGGGCATACCCCGGAAAATCCGCAACGGCGATGTTCGTGGATCGCGAGGGAACGCTTTGGGTGGCCAGCGAAGACACCGTACTTTTTCTCCCGCGAGGTCAACGAGTCTTCCAAAAAACCGGCGCGCACGTCGCTA
Organism: uncultured Acidobacteriaceae bacterium; assembly: GCA_963818865.1. Taxonomy (GTDB): domain Bacteria; phylum Acidobacteriota; class Terriglobia; order Terriglobales; family Acidobacteriaceae; genus Sulfotelmatobacter. The sequence continues at coordinate 8,408 of CAWFTQ010000002.1, read as the reverse complement.
GTAGGGTTCTCCAAATCGCTCAAGCGCCGGATGGAACCTTATGGATGGCAGATCAGGGCAGCGGCGTAATGCCGATCACTCTACGCGGAGGAGAAAACAGCCGGCGGTCCCCGATCCACGTGAAACCGTACGAACTCCTTTTTGACCGCGAGGGCAGCTTATGGATTACCTCCGATGACGGAGTTCATCGTGTGTCTTTTCCGGAACAGCCGAAAGTTGTGAAGATCGTGCAGTTGAGCCAGACAGCTGAAGTCCTTACTCACCGAGACGGTCTCACATCTGACGATGCAATCCCAGTTCTAGAGGACCGGGAGGGAAATATCTGGGTCGGCACAGACAATGGATTGGATCGCTTCCGCGCAAGCAATCTCGTGCCCATTACGCTCTTTCCCGGTAAAATCCCGACGTTGGTGGGGGGCGAGCCAGGTGGTGTTTGGGCAGTACTTCCGACGTTTGGACGGAACGAGATGTCCTTAATGGATACCAGCGGTATGACAACCACGGCGCACGGGGTTGCGAGTCGGGGATATGTACGTTGCGCGTATCGCGACGCGGACGGCAATATTTGGTTAGGACTTGGATATGGTGGAGGTTTCTGGCGTCTCACCAGCGGACGGGTTCTGCAGATTCCACTCCCGGCGGGAACCAGGAATTTCGATGTTCAAGCCATCACCAAGGACCGCTCCGGAGGTCTGTGGGTATCCATCATTCGCAACGGGGTCTTCCGGTGGGCGAATGGTGTTTGGACGCCTTTTGGCGACCGGACGGACTTGCCGAAGGTAGCGCCGGTGACCCTGGTAACTGATTCCGCCGGCCGGGTATGGTTTGGCTATCTGGGCAGCACGATTGCTGTGCTCGACGGCAGCACACTCAAGACATTTTCGTCCGAGGATGGACTGAGTATCGTCAACATTGAGGCGATCTACGAACACGCGGGGCACATCTGGGTTGGGGGCGAACGCGGGCTGGCGGTCTTTCAGGGCAGCCGTTTTCAGTCCCTGACCGCTGATGGCGACATTGAATTGAAGGGAATCTCAGGCATTGTTGAGACGGCTGGCGGGGATTTGTGGTTAAACGCCAGGGCAGGGATAATTCATATCCCGGCCGCGGAAATCCAGCGGACATTGGAAAAGCCTGACAGGCACGTGCAATGTGAACTGTTCGATTTCAGAGATGGCCTTCCTGGAACGGCTGTGCAGGGTTCTCCCCTCCCGTCCGCTCTGGCGAGTTCCGACGGGAGGCTTTGGTTTAGAACCACTGGCGGCGCGGTCCAGATTGATCCCGAGCACCTTTCCAGAAATGCGATTCCACCCCCTGTCTTCGTTCGAAAGCTGGACTCGGAGGGCAGGGAGTATGCACCAACGACGGATTTAGAGCTGCCAGTTCGAACCACAAGGGTCCACATCGAATACACGGCCTTGAATTTTTCGGTGCCGGAGCGAGTTCGCTTTCGCTACGAACTGGAAGGAGCGGACAAGGATTGGCAAGACGTAGGGACACGTCGCGACGCCTTCTACACCAACCTGCGGCCGGGACATTATCGGTTCCACGTGATCGCGTGTAACAACGACGGCGTTTGGAACGAGGAAGGCGCCGCATTGCAGTTCAACATCCTTCCCGCGTTTTACCAGACCAAATGGTTTCTCCTGTTGTGTCTAACTGCGGGCGGGTGGTTAGCGTGGGCGGCTTATCGGTGGCGAGTGCGTCAAGTGACCGCGCGCCTGGATCTGCAATTCCGGGAGCGCCTGTCGGAACGGACACGGGTAGCGCAGGACTTGCACGACACCTTGTTGCAAGATGTTCTCAGCGCTTCTCTGCAGCTTCAGGTTGCCGAGTCCCGTTTGCCCGCCGATTCAACGGCGAAACCCATCGTAGGCGAGGTTCTCGATCTGATGGGGAGCGCGATTGAAGGTGGTAGAAAGGCGGTTCGAGGCCTACGCTCGTGGCAGGAAGAAACGGGCGATCTCACTCAGGCATTCTCCCGGATTCCGCAGGAACTCGCCATGCCGCCAGAGGTTGGTTATCGCGTCACGGTGGAAGGGCAACCCCGGTCATTACACCCGCTGGTGCGGGATGAGGTCTACCGGATCGGGCACGAAGCGTTGGTCAACGCCTTTCGCCACTCCGGAGCGAGGACCATCGAAGTGGGACTGCACTATGCCACGGACCAGCTGCGGATTCTTGTCTGCGACGACGGTTGCGGCATCGACCCGCAGGTGCTGCGCGCGGGACGCGAAGGACACTGGGGACTCTCGGGCATGCGCGAGCGGGCGGAAAGAATCGGAGCCAAACTCAAAGTGTTGAGCCGCCCCGCTGGCGGAACGGAAGTTGAACTGTCCGTGCCGAACGATGTGGCTTTTCGGTCTTACTCTCCAGATCGGTTTGGATGGCTAGCCAGACGGCATCCACGCAAGCCAGAGCCCAACATCCACGGGCAGCCCAAAGAGCGAAAATCATGAGCAAAAGCACAAGCATTCGGATCTTTAGCGTGGATGACCATCAACTGATACGCAAGGGAATTGTGATGGTCATCAATGATCAGCCTGACATGCAGGTGGTGGGCGAGGCCTCGAACGGACGCGAAGCCATTCAAGGGTTTCGGGAACACCAGCCCGATGTTACTCTCATGGACCTCAGACTTCCGGATATGAGCGGCATCGACGCCATGATAGCCATCCGAACAGAAGTTCCCGAAGCTCGTGTCATCATGTTGACAACCTTTGAAGGCGACGTCGAGATCCACCGCGCTCTCGAAGCCGGAGCCCGTGCCTATGTGCTGAAAAGTATGCCTGCCACGGAATTGGTGGAGGTGATCCGGCAGGTCCATGCAGGGAAAAAACGGGTTCTGCCCGAAATTGCGGCTCATCTGGCCAACCATTACAGTGACGATGCTCTCACCGCTCGCGAGGTTGAGGTTCTCCAACAGATCGCTGGCGGCAACGGCAATCGTGACATCGCCGAGAAACTCTTCATTTCGGAAGGAACCGTTAAGGTTCACATCCAACACATCATGGAGAAGCTGGGCGCCAACGATCGCACCCAGGCGGTCGCCATCGGAGTGCGCCGTGGGATTATCCAACTCTGAAGGCGCGTCGGCCTGCGGCCAATCCTCAGAAAGTAGTATGAAAACATTCCACAACCTACAGATGCGTTCTTAAATCGTACAAGCTACTCTAGCCACGGACTCGTTTGGGTCATTGCGAACGAATACCCCGGAGGCCAAGACTGCGAAGGATATTCTCGACTTTTCCCGGGGGCGGACCCGGCCTTGGCTTGCTGGTCTTGCGAGCTGCCATTGGCTTGACACTGGTCAGTCAAGGGATCGTCTATCTGTCAGACTCGCGTAACCCAAGTCTCGCGATGTGGGCAGTTGGTCTGCTGACGGTCGCGAGTGGCGCCTTGGCCTTGATCGGGTATATGACGCCTCTCGCCGTCTTTGTTGGTGGGCTTATTAGCGTAGCCAGTTTATTGCCGTGGTTTCCTGCGCCCGCTCCAAATCTGTTCGTCACAAGGCTGGCGGCTATCCTGACCGCCGCGATCGCAATCGCAATCGTTTGCCTTGGCCCCGGAGCATTCTCGCTTGATGCACGCCTGTTCGGACGCCGCGAGATCATCATTCCGAAGCGTTCGTCTTCGTCGAAATCCTGAGTTGTGCCGCCGATCTCTGGTCGCTTTTGCATTGCGCGCTGCAAGGGAATGTTCCGGTACCACCAAAGTGTTACCCGCCGACAGGTATTCAGTAATAGCCAAAAAACTGCATAACTCCTGATGTGTTCTTGTTTGCCATCGTGCAGAGTGTAACTGCAAGAACACAAGGTGCGCACATGTCCACCGAGGAGGACCTTATGAGGAACGACTGCTCGCCCCATGGCAGAAAAGAGATTCTTGAGATGGGAACCAAACCTGGATCCTCGGCCACGACCAGCACCGTTCTCGCCAAGCAAGAAAAGTGCGCTTCGGAGGCGGAACTGACGCAGCGCGTTCTTGCCGGGCAGAACGATGCATTTTACGAACTCGTGCGCCCTTACGAACGGGCAGTGCTTATGGTCGCCAAAGGTATCCTGCACAATGAAGCCGATGCCGAAGAGGCGGCCCAAGAGGCCATTTTGAAGGCATTTACAAATCTGGCTAAGTTCCGCGGTGACTCGAAATTCAGTACTTGGCTCCTCAGAATCGCCACCAACGAAGCTCTCATGAAGTGGAGAAAGGAACGCCGCCACACGCTCCACGATTCTCTGGACGAAGGGCGCATGAACGGGGAGGGCGATTATATTCCCCGGGACTTCGCTGACTGGCGGGAGATTCCCTCCGAGGCGCTGCAGAGGAAGGAGTTGCGGCAAGCGCTTTCCCGGGCCTTGGCTGCGCTGGCCACGAAGTATCGGGCGGTGCTTGTCCTGAGAGACGTGGAGCACTTCACCATCGCGGAAACCGCCGACGCCCTCGGAATTAGCGAAAGTGCGGTGAAAACACGCCTGCTGCGCGCCCGCCTCCAGATGCGTGACGCGCTGGCCCCGGGGATGGACGGGAGCTGGGCGACCGGCGGATACACGCAGATGAAGGCCACATGTCGGCAACCAGTTATGACGAGCCCTAGCGGAAACCCTTCATATTGCAAGCAACAATCAGGAATTTTGCAAAACTCATGAACGAGACTTAAGGAGGATGACCAATGACAACTCTAGCTTCAGCAAGCCGCAGCACGACTGCCGTTGCGGCAATGGTCGAGGTCCGGGGACTGAATGTGGCTTATCGAGAGGCTGGCGATCCTGCCAGTCCCAACCTGGTGTTGCTGCAAGGATTCCCTGCGTCCTCGCACTAATACCGCAACTTAGTTCCCGCTCTGGCGGACAGATTTCACCTAATTGCTCCGGACTATCCTGGTTTTGGAAATAGCGACCTTCCGGATCCAGCGAAGTATGCATACACATTCGACAGAATCTCGGAAGTGATCGAAAGCTTTCTGAAGCTCAGGGGCTTTGACCACTACGGCTTGTTCGTTCAGGACTACGGCGGCCCGGTCGGGTTTCGGATCGCCACTCGGCATCCTGAAACGCTGGACTGGCTTATCATTCAGAACACGAACGCCTACGAAATTGGCTTCACGGAGGCTTGGGCCGGGCTGAGGAATGCACTGTGGGTAAACCGAACGCCGGGCACAGAGGCGGGGTTATTGGAACTTGATACCGTTAAGACGGTGTATCTACACGGCTCGAAGCGGCCCGACCTGATTAGCCCGGACAACTGGAACTCGGATTTCGCATTTCTGCAACGACCGAACGCGCGACGCGTGCAGCTGGATCTCTTCTACGACTATCGCACGAACGTTGCGCTTTATCCCAAGTGGCAAGCATTTCTGCGAGAGCTTCAGGCCGCCACGATTATCTTCTGGGGACAGGATGATATTTTCTTTACCAAGGAAGGCGGCGAAGCCTATCTGAAAGATCTACCCAAGGCGGAGTTGCACCGGCTGGATGCCGGCCACTTCGCCGTCGAGGACAACCTTGATTATATTTCGGAGCACATGCACCGCTTCTACCGTGAGGTGGTAGCGCCCAAAAACATCGGACGCTAGGACTGGCACTCCTTCGACCTCCCACTTTCCCTGAAGCGAGATCTGCTGCTGCAACCGGGCACACCGGCTGCAGCAGCGCGCCAGGGTCTCAGAAATGAGTGCCATCCTCAAAGACTTCCACTCCCGAGCCCGGGAGTCTGGCGGACTTGTTTGCCTTGAATTTCGGAATACCCCACACCACCAAACGATATCCCAGCAGCAGCGACAATATCGCCGCATACTGCAACGGCTTCCTGACATCCGCCTTGACCACCCAATAATAATGAATCACGCCCGCAGCCGCACTCAGATATATCAACTGATGCAGCCGGTTCCACCTGCGTCCGCCTAACCGGCGAATCCAGCCCGACGTTGAAGTGATAGCCAAAGGAATCAGCAACACAAAGCCGGTAAAACCGACAGTAATGAATTTTCGCTTGGCGACATCTGTGAACATTTCGTGCACGTCGAAAAACTTGTCAAGCCAAACATAAGTAAGGAAGTGCAAAGTGACATAGAAGAATGCGAACAGCCCAAACATACGCCGGAAGCGAATCAGCCAGAGTTGGCCCGTGAGCTTGCGCAGCGGTGTGACGGAGAGCGTGACAAGCAGAAAGATCAGGGTCCAATCGCCGGTCGAATGGGTAATGACCTCAATTGGATTTGCGCCCAAGTTTCCCTCGTAGCCCTTCCATGCTAACCGCGCAAGGGGCACAAGGCAGACGAGAAAAACGATAGGTTTGAGCCAGCGAGTCATCCTTCTAAAATCCTAGAAATATGTTTTTAGATCCATGCCGCTGTACAGGCTCGCTACCTGCTCGCCGTAACCGTTGAACATCAGCGTCGGGCGCTTGAAGAATTCACCCAACCGGCGCTCCTTGGCCTGACTCCAGCGCGGATGATCTACGTTCGGGTTCACATTGGCATAGAACCCGTATTCGTTTGGGGCCACTTCGTTCCAGGCATTGATTGGCTGACTTTCCGTGAACTCGATTTTCACGATGGCCTTGACGCTCTTGAACCCGTATTTCCACGGCATGACGATGCGCAACGGTGCTCCATCCTGGTTGGGCAATACCTCGCCGTACATGCCAAAGCAGAGCAGGGTGAGCGGGTGCATGGCCTCATCCATGCGCAACCCCTCAACGTAAGGCCACGGCAGCACAGGTATCCTCTGGCCCGGCATCTGCTTAGGATCGTAAACGGTTGTAAACTTCACGAACTTGGCCTTCGGCGCCGGCTCCACCTTGTTGATGAGCGCGCTGAGCGGGAATCCAACCCACGGCACCACGATCGACCACCCTTCCACGCAGCGATGTCGATAAATACGCTCCTCCGGCGCGGCGAGCTTAATGATCGAATCCACGTCAAGGGTTTGCTTCTTCTTCACTAGTCCCTCGATGCTCACCGTCCACGGTCGGGTTTTGAAATCCTTGGCCAGCCCCGCAGGCCCGTACTTGTCGGTCGAAAATTCATAGTAGTTGTTGTAGTTAGTCACGTCCTTATAAGGCGTGATGGTTTCAGCGGTGCTGAACTTGCTCTTCTGAATGCCGTCGATCTTCGCGTTCGCCAGCACGACGATGGGCGGAGATACGAGTTCGCTCAGACCAATACCGGCGGCCGCTGCTGCCCCAGCCGCCACCGCGCCAGCCAGGAATTTCCGTCGGCTCAGGTAAACATCCTTGGGAGTAATCTCGGAAGAAGCAATATCGGTCAGCTTTTTGATCAACATTCTTGAAAAATCCCCACGTCAGACATGCCAGTCCGACACCCTTCGTGCGCGTGAACTAATTCTCTTCCAGATAGGACGCGCTCCGTCCGCAAAAGTTGCATGTTCGCGACGCTGCATTCTCCAGAACGCGGGTAGCCGTGGCTGCATCTCCAACTCGGGCCGCGCGCTCCAACCAGGATCGCTGGGGATTGAACGATTTCACGGTGATATCCGCGGAAATCCGTGCGATCCGCAGCTGGTCTCAGTAGCATCTTACCGAGGTGGACTCTGCCAAACCGAACAGACCTAACGTGAATTCTCCTCGTGCGCAACCTGCGGCTGGTGTCTGCGCGATCGCGATTGTAATGTTCCTAGTCGCAGCCTATTTGTTTGTTCTGGGAGGGGTCATGCTCGTGTGGCCCGGAGCCGTCTCTATAGCCCTGGGGGCGCCATTTCTCGGAGGTATCGAGCTCGCCGGACCAAAGATTTTCTTGCTTGTGGCGGCCGTAGGTGCTGCGATGGGCTGGGGATTACTGCGCCTGAATCCGTGGGCACGACGTGCGGTGATTCTAACTGCTCTCGTCGGGCTTGTGGAGCTGATTCCGGCAGTTTCCATTGCGGTCGTCGAGCTTCGTATCAGCCAGCTGTTTTGGGGTTGGGTCGGTGTCGTAGTGCGCTCAATGATCGTGTGGTATCTGTATCAGGAACCGGTGGCAGAGACATTTTGCCGCTAGAACGAGATCTCGAAGTCTGGGCACCCCAGCGTCGCTCCTGTACTGAAGGTGCGGCCTGTCACAGATCTCGCGCGACCATGCTTCTATGCTCGCTGCTAGCAGCAGGCGCAACAGCGGCTATTGCCACTGTTGCGCCTGGTGCAGCTGAAGCGTTGACCAGTTGCGTCCCCGGACCTTACTGGCTGCTATCCTGCGATGCCGATTCCGTCATCGTCGACTCATCGCCGAAAGCCAGCACGTACTTCTTGCCGGCAAAATCGATCTTGGTTAGAGACTGGCTGCCATCGTCGTTCGTGCGCGTTTCGGTCGCGTTGTCGCGTTCGGCCTGACTCAGTTGGATCAATTGAGCCGGCACAGTTGCCACAAGCTTCCCTTGCGACAGGATCATTAACTCAACGCTGGAGCCTGTTCC
>CAWFTQ010000001.1:0-843115 GCA_963818865.1 uncultured Acidobacteriaceae bacterium | reverse complement strand
CTGTGACATCCAACCTTGTCCCCACCCCATCGCTTGCGCAATCATGGTCGAGGCCGTGACGGTTGGCACAAGCCAACTCGCCGGGCCCCGAAGTCCTTTGTTTCACGGATTTTAGTATGGTAATTATCCCTTGACATCACGTAGAACAAATGGCATACTGTCTGTGGTGGTGGATTATGAACCGCAGACAGACGATTCCGAAGCATCTCCGCTACACGATCACGGACTTTAACCGTCAGTTTCCCGACGATGCCGCGTGCCTTGAGCACCTAAAAGAGCAGCGCTTCCCCGGCGGAATCGCCCACTGTGAAAAGTGCCAGCAAGATCGCAAGCACCATCGCATTCAAGCCCGCCCGGTGTATTCGTGTGACCACTGCGGGACTCAAATCTCGCCCATGGCGGGGACGATCTTTGAGCACAGCAGCACTTCGCTTCGGCTCTGGTATTACGCGATGTACCTGATGGCTTCGACTCGCTGCGGCATCTCCGCAAAACAGATTCAGCGCGAAACTGGAGTAACCTACAAAACCGCGTGGCGCATGTTTCGGCAGATTCGTTCGCTGCTTTCGGAACCGGACATGCGACTGGAGGGAGCCTCCGTGGAGATGGACGAAACTTACGTGGGCGGAAAGCGCAAGAATAAGCACGGGACTCGCGGGATGCGCGGACGTGCCAGCGAAGGCGACGATAAGACTCCGGTGTTCGGCATGGTGGAGCGCGGCGGCAAAGTTCTGGCCTATGTGACTCCCGATGTGAAGGCCGCGACGATCTTCCCGATCATCGCAGAGCGCGTGTTGCCAGAGAGCACCGTGTACACGGACGATTACCCGATCTACGACAAGCTCTCGCTTCACGCCAATTGCTACGAGCACAGGCGGATTCAGCACGCGCAGAAAATCTATGTCATGGGAGACGTTCACACTCAGACCATCGAAGGATTCTGGAGCCTAGTGAAGCGCGGGATCGGCGGAGTCTATCACTCGGTAAGCCGCAAGTACCTCCAGACGTACCTCGACGAATTTTCGTTCCGCTACAATCGAAGAGACCAAGGAAATCTGATTTTCAGCGCGTTTTTGATGAGGGTTTGTGAACGGGCTGCGCTGCCCGTCTCAGCAGATCGTGGAATGAGTCGCGCCTAACAGGGCGCATCTTTCCTGCGACCTCTGCGGAGGGTTTCAGAATTTTGCGAGTAGCGGGTATCTCGTCCCTGTTAGCTTGGCCGCTCACTGACGTTTGCCCGTCCATTCGTCATCAGCTTAGCATGATGGCGGAAAAGACGGAAGTGTGCGGTCAGAGCAGTTCCAACCTTGTCCCCACCCCATCGCTTGCGCAATCATGGTCGAGGCCGTGACGGTTGGCACAAGCCAACTCGCCGGGCCCCGAAGTCCTTTGTTTCACGGATTTTAGTATGGTAATTATCCCTTGACATCACGTAGAACAAATGGCATACTGTCTGTGGTGGTGGATTATGAACCGCAGACAGACGATTCCGAAGCATCTCCGCTACACGATCACGGACTTTAACCGTCAGTTTCCCGACGATGCCGCGTGCCTTGAGCACCTAAAAGAGCAGCGCTTCCCCGGCGGAATCGCCCACTGTGAAAAGTGCCAGCAAGATCGCAAGCACCATCGCATTCAAGCCCGCCCGGTGTATTCGTGTGACCACTGCGGGACTCAAATCTCGCCCATGGCGGGGACGATCTTTGAGCACAGCAGCACTTCGCTTCGGCTCTGGTATTACGCGATGTACCTGATGGCTTCGACTCGCTGCGGCATCTCCGCAAAACAGATTCAGCGCGAAACTGGAGTAACCTACAAAACCGCGTGGCGCATGTTTCGGCAGATTCGTTCGCTGCTTTCGGAACCGGACATGCGACTGGAGGGAGCCTCCGTGGAGATGGACGAAACTTACGTGGGCGGAAAGCGCAAGAATAAGCACGGGACTCGCGGGATGCGCGGACGTGCCAGCGAAGGCGACGATAAGACTCCGGTGTTCGGCATGGTGGAGCGCGGCGGCAAAGTTCTGGCCTATGTGACTCCCGATGTGAAGGCCGCGACGATCTTCCCGATCATCGCAGAGCGCGTGTTGCCAGAGAGCACCGTGTACACGGACGATTACCCGATCTACGACAAGCTCTCGCTTCACGCCAATTGCTACGAGCACAGGCGGATTCAGCACGCGCAGAAAATCTATGTCATGGGAGACGTTCACACTCAGACCATCGAAGGATTCTGGAGCCTAGTGAAGCGCGGGATCGGCGGAGTCTATCACTCGGTAAGCCGCAAGTACCTCCAGACGTACCTCGACGAATTTTCGTTCCGCTACAATCGAAGAGACCAAGGAAATCTGATTTTCAGCGCGTTTTTGATGAGGGTTTGTGAACGGGCTGCGCTGCCCGTCTCAGCAGATCGTGGAATGAGTCGCGCCTAACAGGGCGCATCTTTCCTGCGACCTCTGCGGAGGGTTTCAGAATTTTGCGAGTAGCGGGTATCTCGTCCCTGTTAGCTTGGCCGCTCACTGACGTTTGCCCGTCCATTCGTCATCAGCTTAGCATGATGGCGGAAAAGACGGAAGTGTGCGGTCAGAGCAGTGTCATACCACAATAGAAATGTCCCCGTCTTAACCACAATAGAAATGTCCCCTGATTTTGATTTCATGCTGCGCCGAAAAGAGAGCGCGTGTCTGGGCGGAAAAGCCCTTTCTCCAGGGATGATTGGCAGCTGGAGGAAGGCTGCGACGTAGGATCGGGGAAGGGGGCGCGGGGGAAGGGGCGGCGCCCCTTCTCTCGCCCAGCGCTGTAGAGGCATTCAACTCGCGGAAGCCCACGCGCTGATCGCGATAGTGAATCGCGACTTCTCCGGCTTGGTTTTCCCGCACCAGCACGCGACTCTTGGCCGGCGCCCAGTGCCGGCTTTGCCGTTCCAGTTGCAGGAGTCGATTGTGGTAGCGTACCACCCAGTCCTCGCTCACCACGCGTTCTTCCTCCAGCCAGAAGACTTCATCCAGTCGCCGCGGGGTTGGCCGTCGCCGGTGATAATCGGCTGGGGCCACGGCCGCATGCGCGTAACGCCGGTTGTGCTCGGTGAGATAGCGATCCTCCAGATACGCGTTGGCCTGGTCATAGTTCGCGATCCCGGCCAGCCGCAGTTTCTTCACCAGCCGATCCTGATGGGTGCCGTGCGCTCGCTCCACCCGTCCTTTCGCTTGCGGCGAACTAGCCGCGATGATGCGGATGCCCAGCTTCGCGCACATCCGCCCAAACTGCGTCACCGCCGGCTCGCCGCTCGCCCGCTCTTCGGCGTTTGGCGGACGTACGTACACGTTCTTCCAGTCCGTGTACAAGGCTTGCGGCACGCCGTAGCGCTCGATCCATCGCCGCAGCACTCCCGCCGCCGCCCAGATCGTTTCCTCTTCCGAGAACCAGCCCAGCGCCTTCGTCGTCGCGTCATCGACCATGTGCATCAGACAACCGCGCGGCCCGCGCTCTTCCAGCCACTCATGAAAGCTGCCGTCCAACTGCACCAACTCGCCGAAGTGCGCCTTCGCTTCCCGCCGTTGCCGATACGGTTTCCGTCGCCGTTGCCGCTGCCACCACCCCGCCTCTTTCCGCCACCGCCGCAACGTCTCGGCATGGACTGTCATTCCGTCGTCGCTCGCCAGATGCTCCGCCGCCAGCGTCGCACCGAAATCCTCATAGCGAGCTTGCACCCGCTGCAGCACCGCTGCCCGAAACTTCGCCGTGTGCGCCCGGTTCGACACGCGCCCGCAGTTGCCATGCTGCAGCGCCTTCGCTCCTCCTGCCCGATATCGTGCCCACACCCGTTTCGTCTGCCGATAACTCAACTCCAGCAACTCCGCCGCTTCCCCCAACCGCAAACTGTGTGCCTTCACCCGACCCATCACTTCCACTCGACTCAACTCTTTCCTGCTCAATCCCGTTCTCCCCAATCTCGGTTCCTCCTCGCCGAAGGAACTCTAAAAGGGGACACTTCTAATGTGGTTTCTCGGGGACACTTTTAATGTGGTTCAACAGTGTGCGGTCAGAGCAGGAATGGCTCGAAATCAGTCAGCAGGTTCTCTACAACCTTGCTCGCAGCGAAGATCGTTTCCAGAAGCGGCTTTCCCTTGAAAACCTCCGGCTCAGTGAGCGCTATGTCGAAGGTAAGCTGAATATTCTGGTTCGCTTCAAAGTTGCCCTTCATGGTGAAAACTGGATCGCCCTGTGCACGGCCCAGCCACTCGCTGGTGCGCGGATGGAACCATGCGGTTCGCTGCGGCAGAGGATGGCTCAATCTAACGTTGCCAGGAAAGAGATTTTCCAAGGCTCTGCCGCCAACCTCGACACCGAAGTGACTGACGCTGATGGCAGCGACTATCAGGAAGCGGTGCTTGTCGATGTAGTCAAGCTCATTGAGTCCCCAGAGCGTGTCGTTTCCTCCCTTGTACGGGTGGGTTCGCCGCAGCGCATCTTCGACTCGCTTGAGAACAGCCTCTACTTCTCGGCTCGGTTCGGCCACGTACTTCTCGAAACTCTCAAGGTCTTTGAAGATCGGGAAGGTAGGCCGCTTTTTCGGGTCGGGCTTGACTCCACAGACCTCGACAAGTTGCCACCACAGGTAGTCGAGGGCGCTTCTCAGGTTGTGAACCGCATCCCCATAGGGCAGAAGCATCCGTTTGGGGACGCACTCCCAGCGATCCAGATACCACACGGTCGCGTCATGTTCGACGTAATACTCGGGAGTGGCTGCATAGGGATTCGCACTCAGGAACTCGACTCTTGCCAGATCGAAATCACTGATGTGCTTTTTGGCCCGTTCGACTTTTAGCTGCGCTGCCTTGATCCTGTCCGTTGCCATGACGGGATCATAGCAGCGGCCTTACGTGACCTCAAGGGATAATTACCTTTAGTATCTAAGCTCTTTGGAAAACGTATTTTGCGGGGAATTTCCTGCCAGCGTGATGATTCCAAAACACCGGGTGGGGTAGGGGTATACCCTATTTTTGGCCGAGAAGCGACCCACCCAACGGCCACAACAACGAAGCCCCCAAACTTTATTTTCGGGCCGAACTCCACAGCGACCCTCGGTCGAGCGTCTGGCCACCGACCACTGGCCACTGCTCCTACGATATGGTGCCGGCAAGCGCCCGTTCCGGCGTTTGCAGATGGAACAGCCGCTGCAATGCAGTCGTCATCTGTTCCTGTTCCACCTTTTCTGGAAGTTCCTTGAGTTCGCGGGCCAGGGACCCTGCAATCCTCTGCGTCATACGGGACATGACTGCGTTTAACATTTCGTCCTGGTCCTTGGAAAAAGGTCCGCTCTCTTGTCGAAAGGAATCCAGTTCTTGCCGGCAAATCTCGTCCAGCCGCTGGCGCAGCGCCACAATCGTCGGCACTACCCGCTCCGCCATCAGCCTGCGGCGAAAGCCTTGCGCTTCCGCCTGCAAAATCTTCTGCGCGTCCGCGGCGGCAACTTCACGCTCGCCCGCGTTGTGGTCGACAACATTTTCCAGGTCGTCGAGGTCGTAAAGGAAAACACCCTTGACCTCGCGCACCGCCGAGTCGATGTCGCGCGGCATCGCGATATCCACGATCACCAACGGCCTTTTCGTGCGCCCGCGCACCATCAGCTCGGCTTCGTCTCGGCTGAGAATCGTATGGGGACACGAAGTCGAACTGATAATAATGTCGGCGTCCGCCATGTGTTGCCAGCGCTCTTCAAACGGAATCGCAATCCCGCCCAGTTTCGCGGCCAGTTCTGCCGCGTGCTCCGTGGTGCGGTTGATCACACGCACGGAACCAGCTCCGTGATTGAGCAACCCCCGGGCTGAAAGTTCGCTCATCTTGCCCGCGCCCAGCAGCAGCACTTTCTTATTTTCCAAGGACCCGAAAATCTGCCGCGTGAGTTCCACCGCCGCATAAGGAATTGAAACCGCCGCGTTGCCGATCGCCGTCTCACTGCGCACACGCTTCGATACGGTGAGCGCCTTCTGCATCACCGCATCAAGAAACCGGCCCGTCGCGCCCAGCTTCTGCGCCTGCTGCCAAGCCTGTTTCACCTGCGATACCACCTGGGGCTCACCCACCACCATCGAATCCAGACTGGATGCAACCCGAAAAATGTGCAGCAGCGCGGCTTCATCCAGCAGACGGTAAAAATGTTTCCAGTCGCACAGCATCAGTCCGTACTCGGCGCCAAGCAGTCGCATTACCGAGTTCGCCGCCAGCGTGACATCGTTCACCCAGAGCAGAAACTCAGTGCGATTGCAGGTGGCCAGCACGATCACTTCCTCGATGCCCTCCGCCCTCGACAATTGCACCAAAGCTTCGTAGCGCCGGCTCTCGCTGATCCAGAAGCGCTCCCGCACAGCCACTGGCGCCGTTCGATAGTTCAGGCCAACAACCATCAGGGTGGGTTCCACCGTCATCTCCTGCAACTATTACTATGAAAAGCATCCGCCATGCCAAAGATAAGGGCTATGCTTACGGCATTGATCATGTCTGTTTTCAGTGGGTTACAGCTTGCGTGGCGGGAAGGGAAGTAGGATTGGGAGACCGGCTAGTGGGATATCACGCTGGATTGGTGTCTTTTGGCCCGCTCCGGGCGACTCTCACCACAGAGTCACAGACATACAAAACTAAGCATCCAGGAACGCTTGGGGGGAGATTATCGAGATTTCTTTCGCCTCCGTTTTTCTGTGTTGGAGCCTACCCTGAGCGAAGCCGAACAGTGACTCAGCGGTGAGAGCCTCTCAAGTTTTAGTGCACGACTTCAGCCGGCGCAATGTCCTTTAGGCTCTTCGCTTTCGGCTCGTAAACGCAGAACGGCTCCTCATCGAGATAATTGCCGGTGGCCGCGAACGCCCGCGCCCGGCAACCCATACACACATTGCGGAACTCGCAGCATCCGCACTTCCCGTTCAGGTTGTTGACATCCCGCAACTGATGGAACACAAAAGAGTTTTCCCAGATATCGGCAAACGACTGCTTCTTTAAATCTCCCGCCAGCGCCGGCAAGTATCCACAGGGATAAACTTCGCCTTGATGAGAAATGAAACACACCGCCGTTCCCGCCAGGCATCCCTTGGTCATGGCGTTCATGTCGGAAGGATGAGTTCCAGGATGTCCCACGGCCTTTCCAATGCCATTAGCCTTCAACTCGATTCCGGTTGAACCCGGCATCGTCATCTCGGTAGCGCCGATGGTTGCCGAATGATGGCTTGGCGAATCCTGCACAGCTTCCGGCACTGCCTGCGCAGCCAATGCGGCCGCCGTTGCGGAACGGTGTTCAGCCGCGCGCCGCTGCCGCACCACGCGGAAGTAATGTGGCGCACACGTCGCCTTCAGTTCAATGCCGCCCTGCAAGGATTGATCGTAGAACCAGTTCAGCATCCTCTCGTACTCTTCCGGCGGAACCATCTGCTCGGCGGCGATATCCACACCGCATCCCACGGGCACTAACAGAAATGTGTGCAGTGCGTCGGCTCCAATTAACTTTGCCAGCTCAAGCACCTCGGGAAGCTGATGTGCGTTGTGGCGAGCGATTGTCGTGTTGATCTGCACCGACATCCCGAGTTCTTTCAGATTGCGGAAGCCCGTAATTGCCGCATCGAACGCCCCCGGAATGCCGCGGAAAGTATCGTGAGTCAGCGGATCAGCGCCGTCCAGGCTTATAGCCACACGCTTCACGCCACTCCCGACGATTTTCTCGGCCACTTGCCTGGTAACCAGAGTGCCATTCGTGGCCAGCGCCACGCGTAGTCCCTTGTCCGTGCCGTAACGTGCTAACTGGAAAATATCGGAACGGAACAGCGGCTCACCCCCACTCAGCACCAGAATAGGAGAAGACACTTCGGCGATCTGGTCGATAATATCGCGCGCCGCCTGCGTCGATAGATCGGAAGGGGAACTCAGTTCCGTCGCGCTGGCCCGGCAATGAATGCAGCGCAGATTGCATCCTTTGGTCAACTCCCAGAAAATCAGTCTCGGTTTATTTTGGCTTCCATGATTTCCAGAATTATGATTTGCGTTAGAGTTCTGCCCGCCGTTTGCTGAAGTCATGTGTTTCCTCCCACTTAACCCTGCTTGCTTGAACCAGGCTAGTTTCACCCACGCCGCAAACATAGAAGAGAACCATCGCTGAGGCGGTGATCATCATCACCAGAAATTGTGATCCTAGTCACTAAGACCTAAGTCTCATTTAATCTTGGGTTTCGATGGACCGGATGGACCCAGGCATTTCCACGCACTTGCGTCGCCCATTCGGCTGGGCTTAAGAGCGATGCGCCCGCCCCGACCGCGCGCCTAGTTATGATTCGCGATATCCCGCAGCGCCAGAGTGTTCCGAATCACCAGAGTCGAACCTTTTGTCTGCAGGATCTGACGTTTCTTCAGCTCGGCAAACAGCCGGGTCACCGTCTCCCGCGAAGTCCCGATCATCTGCGCGATCTCCTCATGCGTCAGTCGGAGTTTTAGCCGAGGCTCGGCTTTGCCGGACTCCCCGTTTTTCGAGCTCCATTCCAGAAGCAAGGTCGCCAGTTTCTCGGCGGCGGAATGCGATAGTCCCAGTGAGCGCACTTCCTTGCAGGCATTGTGATACTTCTCGCCCAACTGCTCCGCCACCTTGAAACAGGCCTCGACATCGTCTTTCAAGAACAAAAGAAAGTCTTCGCGCTTCACGAAAGTAACCTGGCAGGGATCGATCGTCTCCGCCGTTACTTCGTAAGGCTTGCCCGAGATGGTTGCGCTCAATCCCAGAACCTCCCCGGCCTCAGCAAGTTTCACAATCATGGTTCGGCCGCCCGGAGAATTAATGGAGAGCTTCACACTCCCCTTGCAAATAACAAAGATGCCGCGAGGCATCTGCCCTTCCACAAACAGCACAGCATCCTGCGGATAAGAGGTCGCAAACTTTATTTTTTCGAAAGCCCGCAGCGCATTATCCGGCAGATCGCAGAATATTCGATCAGCCCGCAACTTGCAGGTAAGACAACTTTCTACAATCTCCATTCCGTATGGCGAGAGCATGACCAGCCTCCTCGAACAACCTCGTCTAGCAACTTCGGGCCCGGATCGCTTGCGTGGGCGCATCGTTGCGCTGTCCACGAGCGCGTTAAGCCGGTCTCGTCTGAGGCCAGTGTCCGTCTATAAGAAACACTTGGCTGTGCTGCCGGGCACATGCCGATGTGATGCTCCTCACAAATGAAGCGGTAGCGGCACCCTGCGTTTTCGGTAAGCTATTTTCGCGGTCCATCGCAGCACAATCCCAAGGCATGGCTCTTGGTTATTTACAATGAATCTCCTCATCGCCTTAAGAATCCATCATTTGTCGATCCATCATGAGGTTTGCTGTGATCTAAATCACAATCCTCTGTGACTTGCCTTGCTGCGTTCTTGCGCGGCATCGTCCATTCTTGTGCTGTCAGCGGGAAAACCAAATCACGCAAGTATTTGCAGAGTAAAGGCAGGCTGTCGATCATGAAGCGCAAGTTCAAGACCATGGATGCAAACGAGGCGGTCGCCTACGTCGCCTACCGGGTTAACGAGGTTATCGCCATCTATCCCATCACTCCCTCCTCCAACATGGGCGAGTGGGCGGACGAGTGGGCGTCTCAGCAAATCCCGAACATCTGGGGAACCGTGCCCCACGTGATGGAGATGCAAAGCGAAGGCGGCGCCGCCGGCGCCGTCCATGGCGCGCTCCAGACCGGATCGCTGGCCACTACCTTCACCGCTTCCCAGGGTCTGCTGCTCATGATTCCGAACATGAATAAGATTGCCGGGGAACTTACCCCCACCGCCTTCCATGTTTCGGCGCGCACCTTGGCCACCCACGCTCTCTCGATTTTCGGCGACCACTCCGATGTAATGTCCGTCCGCAGCACTGGCTTCGCCATGCTGTCTTCGAACTCTGTGCAAGAGGCGATGGATATGGCGCTGATCGCTCACGCCGCCTCCCTGGAGTCGCGCATTCCTTTCCTGCACTTCTTCGACGGTTTCCGCACGTCCCACGAAGTAAACAAGATTGAGATGCTGAATGAAGACGACATGCGTGCGCTTATCAATATGGATCGCATCTTCGAGCATCGGCAGCGCGCTCTCTCACCCGATCATCCCGTCTTGCGCGGCACGGCACAGAATCCGGATGTATTTTTCCAGATGCGCGAAGGCGCGAACAACTTTTACGAGGCTTGTCCACAAATCGTCCAATCCGTCATGAACAAGTTCGCCGAGGTCGTAGGCCGTTCCTATCACCTCTTTGATTATGTGGGTGCGCCCGATGCCGAACGCGTGATCGTCATGATGGGCTCTGGCGCCGAAGTCGCTCACGAAACCATTGACCATCTCAACTCGCAGGGCGAAAAGCTCGGACTGCTCAAAGTCCGCTTATACCGGCCATTTCCCGTGCAGGCATTCCTCGCGGCCATACCTGCGAGCGTGCGGAAGATTGCCGTCCTCGATCGCACCAAAGAGTCGGGTGCGATCGGTGAACCGCTTTACCTTGATGTAGTGAACGCGCTTCACGAAGGAATCAAAGCTGGTTTCAGCCCCCGGAAAACTGCGCCATCCGTTGTTGGTGGACGCTACGGCCTCTCTTCCAAGGAATTCACTCCGGCCATGGTGAAGGCAATCTACGACAATCTGAAGGCCGATCAGCCCGCCAGCCAAACCCAGACCGGCCAAGTAAAAGATCACTTCACCATCGGCATCCAGGACGATGTCAGCCATACCAGTCTTTCCTATGAAGCTGGTTTTTCCACTGAGCCTGACAACGTGGTCCGAGCCATGTTTTATGGGTTAGGCGCGGATGGCACCGTAGGCGCCAACAAGAACTCAATCAAGATCATTGGCGAGAACACTGACAACTACGCTCAAGGCTACTTCGTCTACGACTCCAAGAAATCAGGCGCCGCGACCATTTCGCATTTGCGTTTTGGACCCCAGCCCATTCGCTCCAGCTACCTGATTTCCAGTGCCAACTTCGTCGCTTGTCATCAGTGGATATTCCTCGAACGCTACGACATGCTGAGCGCGCTGGTTCCCGGGGGCACCTTCCTGCTCAACAGCCCGTTCGGCGCGGATGAAGTTTGGGACCATCTTCCGCGCCCGGTTCAACAGCAGCTCATCGCGAAGCGCGCAAAGTTTTATGTGATCGATGCCTATCAGGTGGCGCGCGACACCGGCATGGGCAGCCGCATGAACACGATTCTGCAGGTATGCTTCTTTGCTATCTCCGCCGTATTGCCCGCGGATCAAGCGATTGAGGCAATCCGCAAATCGATTCGCGACACCTACGGCAAGAAGGGCGAAGAGATCGTTCAGAAGAACATGAAAGCCGTGGACGAGACTCTGGCGCACTTGTTCGAAGTGAAAGTTCCCGCCGAACTAACCAGCACGATTGAGATGCCGCCCCCCTTCTCGCCTTCAGCGCCTGAATTCGAGCGTGATGTGTTAGGCACGATCTACGCGGGCCGCGGTGACGAACTGCCGGTCAGCGCATTTCCTGTGGACGGCACTTTCCCCACAGGAACCGCGAAATGGGAGAAACGAAATCTGGCGCTCGAAATTCCCGCATGGGATTCGAACATCTGCATCCAGTGCGGGAAGTGCGCCATGGTTTGTCCGCACTCCGTGATCCGCATCAAGGTTTACGACTCGAAAGAGTTGGAACACGCTCCCGCAACATTTAAATCAACCGAGAGCCGCGACAAAGAATGGAAGGATCTCAAGTATACGATTCAGGTAGCGCCGGAAGACTGCACTGGTTGCGGCATTTGCGTGGAAATTTGTCCAGTTAAGAATAAAGCCGAGACGCGTCTCAAAGCGATCAATATGGTGCCGCAGCCTCCGCTGCGGGTGCCCGAACGCGAGAACTGGGATTTCTTTCTCAAGATTCCGGAACTCGACCGCCGCAATATTAAAGTCGGCAACATCCGCCAGCAGCAAGTACAGGAGCCGCTGTTCGAGTTCTCCGGCGCTTGCGCCGGATGCGGTGAAACTCCCTATCTCAAGTTGATGTCGCAACTGTTTGGTGATCGCGCCATCGTCGCCAACGCTACCGGCTGCTCCTCGATCTACGGTGGCAACCTGCCCACCACCCCTTGGACGAAAAATGCCGACGGTCGCGGACCCGCATGGTCCAACTCGCTTTTCGAGGACAACGCCGAGTTCGGCCTGGGCTTCCGCCTTTCCATCGACAAACAAACCGAGTTCGCGCAGGAGTTGGTCAAGCGCATGGCAGGAACGATCGGTGAAGAACTCGCCACCGCGCTGCTCATTTCTCCACAGAAGGACGAAGCAGACATCCACGAACAGCGGCAGCGCGTCGATCTGCTAAAAGAAAAACTGCACGGCGTAAACTCCGGAGTAAATGTTAACGATGCGAAACAACTTCTTTCCCTTGCCGACCTGCTCGTCAAGAAAAGCATCTGGATCGTCGGCGGAGATGGCTGGGCCTATGACATCGGTTACGGCGGCCTCGACCACGTCCTGGCCAGCGGCCGCAATGTTAATGTGCTCGTGCTCGATACCGAGGTCTACTCCAACACCGGAGGTCAGGCTTCGAAATCTACTCCACGCGGCGCAGTGGCGAAGTTTGCCGCCGGGGGCAAGCCCGGACCCAAGAAAGATCTAGGACTCATCGCTATGAGCTACGGCAATATTTATGTCGCCAGCGTAGCCATGGGCGCTAAAGACGAACACACACTCAAATCGTTTCTCGAAGCTGAGGCCTACAACGGCCCCAGTCTCATCATCGCTTATTCGCACTGTATCGCCCACGGCATCAACATGACGACGGCGATGTCGAATCAGAAAGTAGCCGTCGACTCCGGACAGTGGCTGCTCTACCGCTATAACCCCGAACGGGCCGCGCAGGGCGAGAATCCACTGATCCTCGATTCCCGTACGCCCACCCGCAAAGTCCAGGATTTCATGTCCATGGAAACGCGCTTCAAGATGCTCACCAAGAGTAGGCCGGAAGATGCCAAGCACCTCTGGGCTGAAGCCCAACATGACGCCTCCACTCGCTTCCGCTTATACGAATATATGGCGCAGCGTAAAGGAGACAAAGAACCGGCCAAAGAGCAGAAGGAGCAATAGGGAGCAATCATGATCGATCTCAAAACTAACTATCTCGGTTTGCAACTGCGCACTCCCTTGGTGGCTTCAGCCTCACCGCTATCCCAGGAGTTGGACAGCATCCGCCGCCTCGAAGATGCTGGCGCTTCCGCCGTGGTGTTGTATTCATTGTTCGAAGAGCAGTTGCGCCAGGAAAGCGCAGAGCTCGAACAGCATCTGACCGAAGGGACGGACAGTTTTGCGGAAGCATCCAGCTTTTTCCCTCAGCCCGATGAATTCCGCCTGGGGCCCGAAGGATATCTGAATCACATCCATCGCGCCAAGAAAGCCGTATCCATACCAATTATCGCCAGTCTCAACGGCACCACCGTCGGTGGCTGGACGCAGTATGCCAAGCTCATCGAGCAGGCCGGCGCGGATGCTCTGGAATGCAACATCTATTCCATCGCCGCCAATCCGGAACTCACCTCCAGGGAGGTCGAGCAGGAGTATATCGACATTCTGCGGTCGGTAAAGTCAGCGGTCAAAATTCCTGTGGCCGTGAAGCTCAGCCCTTTTTTCAGTAACATGGCGAATATGGCAAAGCGGCTGGACGAAGCGGGCGCTGACGCGCTCGTGCTCTTCAATCGCTTTTACCAACCCGACATCAACCTCGATGACTTGGAGATTCAGCCGAATGTCTTACTCAGCACTCCGCAAGCACTGCGGCTGCCTCTGACCTGGATTGGAATTCTCTACGGCCGCATTCGCGCTAGCCTGGCTGCAAGCAGCGGCGTACATGGTCACGAGGATGTGATTAAGCTGTTGATGGTCGGCGCAGACGTCACCATGCTCTGCTCCGCGCTCTTGCGAAACGGCATAGGCCATCTTGAGAAAGTCGAAGCCGGCGTGCTGGAATGGATGGAAAAGCACGAATACGATTCTGTCCAGCAGATGAAAGGCAGCATGAGTCAAATCCGCTGCCCCAACCCCTCAGCCTTCGAGCGGGCGCAATACATGAAGGCGGTTAAGAGTATCCAGCACGTAGTGTTTACCAACCGCGAGGCCTGGAGAGTTCTCAGCGGACACTAGAAACATTTTGCGATGGCGGCTCATCTCTTACCGGGCAAACTCACCGCGGTTGGTGAGCCACATCACAGAACGTTCGACTTGAAAGCGTCATACTTCCAATGGCTAGCCTTGCACAGCACGGCCAATCCATTTGGGCTTAATACATCTCGATAGGGCAGCAAACAATCAGGCCGCCAAGAACAGTGAGGAGTCTTATGGTTACTAAGCAACAAGCACTCGATTACCACTTCGGTGGACGTCCCGGGAAAATTGAAGTCACTCCCACCAAACCTTGCCGCACCCAACGCGATCTTAGCCTGGCCTACACCCCTGGAGTGGCCGAGCCGTGCCTGGCCATCCAAAAGAATCCGCACGATGCCTTCAAATACACCGGCCGCGGCAACCTCGTAGCGGTCGTAACCAACGGTACCGCCGTGCTCGGCCTGGGCGACATCGGCGCTCTCGCCGGCAAGCCAGTCATGGAAGGCAAAGCCGTTCTCTTTAAGCGTTTTGCCGGCGTGAATGTCTTCGACATTGAACTCGACAGCCACGATCCCGACGAGATCATCAAAGTCTGCCAACTGCTGGAGCCCACATTCGGTGGCATCAATCTGGAAGACATCAAGGCCCCGGAATGTTTCTATATTGAGGAGACCTTGAAGAAGACCATGAAGATTCCGGTCTTCCACGACGACCAGCACGGCACCGCCATCATTTCCGGCGCTGCATTGTTGAACGCTCTGGAAGTCGTCGGCAAGGACATCGCTAAAATCCGCCTCGTCATCAACGGCGCCGGTGCTTCCGCCGTGGCCACTGCCGAGCATTACATTCGCCTCGGCATGAAGCGCGAGAATATTACTCTCTGCGACACCAAGGGTGTGGTTTACAAAGGTCGTACCACGGGCATGAATCCCTACAAGGAGCGCTTCGCGCAAGATACCAAGTTGCGTACCCTGGCCCAGGCGATGGTGGACAGCGATATGTTCCTCGGACTCTCCGTAGGTGGTGTGGTCACGCAGGATATGGTGCGCTCCATGGCCGCCCGTCCCATCGTCATCGCCATGGCGAATCCCGATCCAGAGATTACTTACGAGGACGCCCGGGCCTGCCGCAAAGACGTCATCATGTGCACCGGACGTTCCGACTATCCAAACATGGTGAATAATGTGCTCGGATTTCCCTTCATCTTCCGCGGCGCCCTGGACGTGCATGCCACGGTGATCAACGAAGAGATGAAGCTGGCCGCCACGCGCGCCCTCGCCAACCTGACCAAAGAAGATGTGCCTGACTCAGTGTGCCGCGCCTACGGCGTAGCAAGGCTGGAGTTTGGTCCCGACTACTTGATCCCGAAACCCTTTGACCCACGCGTTCTGGTATGGGAGTCCTCCGCCGTAGCCCAGGCAGCGATGGATACCGGAGTTGCACAGGAGCCGGTCAACATTGAGGAATACCGCGAACAACTCGAGCGTCACCTCGGCAAAGCCCACGAGATCTCGCGCATGATGATTCAAAAGGCTCAGGCCAAACCGAAACAAGTTGTCTTCCCGGAAGGCGACAACGAGAAAATCCTGCGCGCCTGCCAGTCGATCCTGGATGAGAAGATAGCTACGCCCATCCTCATCGGCAACGCCGCCACTATTCATGCAAAAACGGTTGAGCTCGGATTGGACTTGAAAGATACACAGGTTGTCGATCCAGCTACATCCCCTCATCGCGAAGCCTATATCCAGGAATTATTCCGGCTCCGCCAGCGTCGAGGGGTTACGCTCACCGAAGCGCGCACCCTTATCGACGAGCGCAACATTTTCGCCTCCATGATGGTTCACATGGGAGATGCCGACGCTCTGGTCTCCGGCGTCACCCAGCACTTTCCCGAAACCATTCGCCCGGCACTGCAGATCGTCCGCATGCGCGAAGGCCTGCACAAGGTCGCAGGATGCTATCCCCTCATCACGCGCACAGGAGATTTGATATTCTTGGCCGACACCAGCGTCAATATCGATCCCACCGCGGAAGACCTGGTGGAAATTGCATTGTGTACGGCTCAAGAGGCTCGGCGCTTCGACGTGGTCCCGCGGGTTGCCATGCTTTCCTTCTCCAGTTTTGGCAGCACCCGGCATCCCTCATGCGACAAAGTCAGGAGAGCGGTAGAGTTGCTGCACAAAGCCGACCCCACTCTCATCGTAGATGGAGAGATCATGGCCGATGCCGCCGTGTCTCCCGAAATTCTGGAACAGACCTATCCTTTCAGTTCCCTGAAGGGCGGCGCCAACGTGCTGATATTCCCCGACCTCGCCTCCGCCAACATTACCTACAAACTGCTAACCACGATCGGCGGCGCCGAGATCCTCGGTCCTATCCTCATGGGGATGAGCCGGCCCGTACATCTACTGGCACGCGGCGCTGAAGTCGAGGAAATCGTGAACGTTGTCGCCGTCGCCGTAGTGGACGCGCGTGAAACCGAACTGTCCGCACCCGCAATCGAAAACTCGGTGGCGCAAGCGGACTAATCGAGACGAGGTTTTAGGAAGTATTGCCTGCAGAAGAAACAAACGGCACAAGCTAGAGCTTGTGCCGTTTCGTCCTGTACCGCCAGCAGTGTCCGGTAGAAGGGCCTACTTCGCTTGCAGCGTCTCAATGTAGTGCGTGAGATTCGCGACCCGCTGCTGCACTTGGCCTTCGTGTCCGCGGCTCATACTCCAGAACAGCTCTCCCCACACCGGCATATCTTTCGATCCATGCGCGGGCAGATCAGCCGTTCCGCGGATAGCGGACGTGACTTTCAAAGCGGGATATTTGCCTCCGTTACTCTTGCTCAACAGCGTCAGGTCCGTGGGAGGCGTTTTCAGCGCGCTGGCCGCCGGCCCGCCGCCTTTGCCATCCGTTCCATGGCAAACCGCGCAGTAAGCCGTGTACATCTCTTTGCCGGACACGGGTGACGTGGAGGTAATAGGAACGTGCTGGATCACCGTTTTCGATTGATCTGGTGTATTGTCCTGAGCTGCGACCGCGCAGCTCAGTAAGATCAAGGCGGTAGACATCACAATCAATTTCTGGATCGACATGGTTTGTTCTCCTTATTAGACCGAAAGTTCTCCTTTGCAGCCTAAACCACAATTATTAAGCGACGATGGATTGCGTTGCGGGGTGGAGTAGTAAGAAAACGACAATCTTTCTTTCATCTCATCCTATTCATAGTCCACAGCGTATCTCATTGCTGTGATCAATGGCACAAAGTGTTGTGTTTTTCATCACGACGACGCTGGAACGTCAGTAAGAGTTCCACAGGGTTCTCGCAGCTGCGTATCGTTTTGCGTTTCGCGATCTCCGGGAAAACGTGCGCTTGTTCACAAACGTCTGTGACTGTTGTCACAACCAATCCAGTTCGCGCAAGGCATAATTACCAAGGTTTCGTTAATTAATATTCCACCTAAGAGTGTGGGGTTCTCATGGCAAAGGGACGCGTTTCCATCGTCGTTGAGCACTGCAAAGCCTGCGGCTTCTGCGTTGAGTTTTGTCCTACGCATGTGCTCGAGCTCTCATCTGCTTTTAATTCAAAGGGCTACCATCCGCCGCACGCGGTTCATCCCGAGAAGTGCAGTGGATGTGACCTCTGTGGCATGTACTGCCCCGATTTCGCAATTTACGCCACCAAGGTGGCTCCGGGCAAGGAAGGTGATAAATGAAAGCCGATCATTGCAAGGCCGATCCTCGCGGAGTACTGACCGGCACACACTTCATCGATGGCGATCACGCCTGCTGCGAAGGTGCACTGGCTGCTGGCGCGCGTTTCGCCGCCGGATATCCCATCACCCCTTCCACTGAAGTTGTGGAACGCTTCGCTTCTCGTGTGCCCACCGTAGGCGGAACGTTCATCCAGATGGAAGACGAACTCGCCGCTTCCATCACATTACAAGGCGCGGTTTGGGGCGGAGCCAAAGCCTTCACCGTCACTTCCGGTCCCGGCTTCTCGCTGATGATGGAACACATCGGCTACGCCGTCATGACGGAGACGCCTTGCGTATTTGTGGATGTGCAACGCGGAGGCCCGTCCACTGGCCTGCCCACACTGCCCGCGCAAGCTGACATGATGCAGGCACGCTGGGGCTCGCATGGCGATTACGAAATCATCGCCCTCTGCCCGAATTCTCCTCAGGAATGTTTTGACCTCACCATCAAAGCTTTCAACTTCGCGGAAGAGTTTCGCGTCCCCGTCATGTTCATGATGGACGAGGTCGTCGGCCACATGACCGAGAAAGTTGTGATTCCTCCTGCCGATCAAATCGAAGTCTTCCCGCGCAAGCACACTCACAAATCTGTTGAGGAGTACCTACCCTACGGCACAAATGGCGATCAGGTACCTGAAATGGCGCACGCCGGCGAAGGCTATAACTTTCACGTCACCGGCCTGACCCACGACGAACGCGGCTATCCCAACATGACTCCGCCGGTGCAGGACAAGCTGGTTCGCCGCCTGCAAAGCAAGATTCGCGACGCTGCCGACCGCATCTCCTTGTTTGAAGAAGAGCAACTCGAGGGCGCCGATGTTGTCGTTGTCTCTTACGGGATCACTTCTCGAGTGGCGCAACGAGCTATCGAAGCCGCTCGTGAAACTGGTCTGCGCGTTGGCAAATTGCGCCTGATCACCGCCTGGCCGTTCCCCGAAAAGAAGATTCGCGAACTCGCTGCGAAAGTAAAATCCTTCGTCGTTCCCGAACTTAATCTTGGTCAGATGGTGCGGGAAGTTGAGCGAGCCGCCGCGGGTAAGGCCAAGACCTTCGCCGTCTCGCACGCCGGCGGCGGCGTTCACCGGCCCGAAGACATCCTCAAAGTAATCGTGGAGGCCAGCAGATGTCAGACAGCTTAATCACCGATATTGTTAACGCAGGCGTCAACCCCGTCGATCAGATCCTCCGCACCGATCGCATGCCGCACATCTGGTGCCCCGGATGCGGCATCGGCACCACCGTGAACTCCTTCGCCCGCGCCCTCATCGACTCGAAAATCGATCTGAGATCCGTGGCTCTGGTCTCCGGCATCGGTTGCACCGGCCGCGTGGCCGGCTACGTTAAGCTCGATTCTTTCCACACTACGCACGGCCGCGCCATTCCGTTCGCCACCGGCCTCAAGCTGGCGAATCCCAAGCTTAACGTCGTGGTCTATTCCGGCGACGGCGATCTCTCGGCCATCGGCGGCAATCACCTCATTCACGCCGCTCGTCGCAACATCGACCTGAAAGTCATCTGCGTCAACAATCTGATCTATGCCATGACCGGCGGCCAGACTGCGCCTACCACTCCCGGTCACTCCACAACCTCCACCAACCCTTATGGCACATTCGAGCCCTCATTCAATTTGCCGCATCTCGTCGAAGCCGCCGGCGCGGTCTACGTCGCCCGCTGGACCACCTTCCACGTCCGGCAACTGGCTCGCTCCATCAGCGAAGCGTTTCAGAAAAAAGGCTTCTCGTTTATCGAAGTCATCTCGCCCTGTCCCACTCTGTATCAGCGCCGCAACAAGCTGGGCGACGGCCTCGACACCATGAAGTATTACAAAGAGAAAAGCAAAGTCCGGCACGGCGCGCCCACCGGCGAAGTCGGCCTCACTATGACCGGAGAAATCATCGTGGGCAAATTCGTCGACCGCGACCGCCCCGACTACCAAACCATGATGCGCACGCAATACTGCGAATCGCTCGGCGAAAGATTCGTCGAACAAGAGGAGATGGTATGCAGCTAACGGAAATTCGTGTTGCCGGTTTCGGCGGCCAGGGCGTAATCCTCTCGGCCATCCTGCTGGGCAAGGCGGCCTCAATTTATCAAGGCGCCTACGCCACCATGACGCAAAACTTCGGTCCGGAAGCCCGCGGCGGCGCCTGCAGCGCGCAGCTCGTCCTCTCCGATTCGCCCGTGTTGTATCCCTACGTCACCCGGCCCGACATCATGGTCGTAATGTCGCAAGAGGCTTACGTGCGTTTCGCCCCCGAGTTGAAAGATGGTGGCATTTTGATAGTCGAGCAGGATCTAGTGCGAGTCTCCGATACTAATACTAATAAAGATATCCAGGTCTACAGCATCCCCGCCACCCGCATCGCCGAAGAACTCGGCAAACGCATGGTCCTGAATTCCGTAATGGTTGGATTCTTCACTGCAGTCACCCGTCTGCTGGATGCCGATGCTGTTCGCAAAGCCGTCGCAGATTCCGTTCCCAAAAGCTTTCTCGATCTGAACCTGAAGGCTTTCGAAAGAGGACTGGAGTTCGGAGCGATCGCATTGACCGCCCCTCCCAGCGCTACCGATGCCGAACTGCAACTGGAGTACTCGCCGGAGTAACATACTCCCAGGTACATACGCCGTGGGATCGCGAACTATGGGCCGGACAACGCAAGCTGTCATTGTGATGGCTTTACTCGCAACCCAGATCGGCTGCTACAGTACGACCCGGCCGCCACGCATCGGTTCGAACGCCCCCGACTTCACCCTGCAGGACACAGACCGCAAGGTCACTCTCAGCCAGTTTCGCGGTCAGGTCGTGGTGTTGAATTTCTGGGCCACTTGGTGTCCACCCTGTGTCGAAGAAACCCCATCGCTCGTCCAAATGCAACAGCGTTTGAAAGACAAGGGCGTTGTCGTCGTGGCCGTGAGCATCGATATCGACGACGGAGCCTACCACCGCTTCCTCCAGGACTACCACGTCAACATGGTGACGGTCCGCGACCCAGTCCAACAAACTCCGGCGCTTTACGGTACCCATGGCTGGCCTGAGACCTACATCGTCGACCGCACCGGCGTACTCCGCCGCAAACTCATCGGACCGGTTGACTGGAATAGCCCGGAAATCACCGAGTTCTTGACCAAGCTGTAAGGAACAGCCAACTAGCCTGTCAAATCGCGCTCGCCACCGTTGCATTTTTCAGCTTGCGCTGTTGCGAGATTCATCAATCCCGTCGCGACTCGTAAGTGGTTGATAGCAAACCTGCGCTTGTTCCTCGGCCCCAAAACCCTGCAAATGCCATGTTTCTACTGTTGCGATTTCCATCAAATCGCTGTTGACAACTTCATCGCCCGCTCCCGCGTCATAATATCGATGCTCGTCTATCTAATTGATTCCGTGGCATATCAGCGGCCGAATCGAGTTCACTCGCAATCCGCCTCATCATGGCACCCCGATTGCCTTTAGAAAAGTGTGAGCGGCACGCAAAGACCAACACAAAGACGGCCCTCCGACGAGGTGACTTATGACAGTCCTACTGGTTCTCTTCACATTCGCAAGCTTCTTGCTGATCGATTATTTCCGCACTCGTAAAGCGGTTGTTCAACCCGCATTGCAAATGTCCACGGCCAAGCAGGACGCCGCCGTGCCTCGCCTGCAGCCCGCCTTGGTCGGCGGCTTCGCGGTTCCGGAGAATCTTCGCTACCACCCCGGTCACACCTGGGCATTGAGCGAGAGCCCCAACCTCGTCCGCGTCGGCATGGACGATTTCGCCTCCAAGCTGACCGGCAAACTCGATAGCATCACGCTCCCGCAACGCGGCCAGTGGATTCGCCAGGGCCAGAAGATCTGCACACTCTATCGCGACGACGCCTCAGTCGACATGGTTTCACCCATCGAGGGCACCGTCTCAGCCATCAACGAAGCGCTGGCCGCCGATCCTAAGCTTGCCCTCCGCGATCCCTACGGCGAAGGCTGGCTGGTCACCGTGCAAGCCCCAGACGCCAAAACAAGTTTCCGCAACCTGCTGGGCGGGGCCATGGCCCGCTGGTGGACCGAAGAATCCGCCAGCCGCCTGCAACGCCACATGCCGATGGCCACAGCCGGTGCCTACGCCCAGGATGGTGGCGTAGCCGTGGACAGCATCGCAGCCCAGATCCCAGAAAAGGAGTGGCTGCCATTAGCGAAAGAGTTCTTCCTGTCATAAATCGACCTCGCGGCTAGCGAGCGAACAACTCGCCGAGGACCGCAGAAACACCAGCCGCCCGAATCCCAGGCTAACCAGCCTGGACGCCGGGCGGCCGGCGTTTCGGCGGGCAAAGAGCAACTTGCAAGGGTTGCCTCCACGCCAATTTGAGAATCCAGGCTAATGCCGGACCACAGTCTTGCCGATCTACGCACTAGAGTGTGTTTACGGTTATGTTGAAGTCGGGGAGTGTGGCGGCATCGAAGTCCGCAAGAACCAGTCCCACGTGTGGACGCATTTGCGATGATCAGGCATGCGAGGCGCAACTGATTCAGTCCTCGTTGCTGCCCACCCAGGGGCTATGCCACGAGTCCGTCGAAATCGCGTTCCGCTTCGTACCCTTCTCCGAAGTCGGAGGCGACTTTCTCGACTTCTTCTGTTTGCCGGATGGCTTCGTCGGCATTTATCTCGGGGACGTGGTCGGCAAAGGCTTGCCGGCGGCCATGTACACCGCGTTAGTGACCGGAACCCTGCGCGGGATTCACAAGAGTGGCACCGATACCGCCAGCGTTCTTACCCGGTTGAACGAGCGCCTGCTCCAACGTCCCCTCCCTGGACGTTTTTGCTCGACCCTGTACGCGCTTTTCAATCCCACCACGCGAGAACTCATCTTCTCCAATGCCGGCATGCCGCTTCCCATGCTCGTCTCCGGAACCGGCTGCAAGCAGCTGGGGGGCGGCGGATTGCCCTCAGGAATGTTTGCAGATGCCGCCTATGAACGAAACATCGTGCAACTCCGGCCGGGAGACTCCGTTCTATTCGCAACCGACGGCCTTCATGAATCGCTCAACCCGGAGGGAGTCGAATTTTGCACCGCTCAAATGGCAATGGTGTGGGCGCAATGCGGGCGCAAATCGGCAAACGAGTCCGCGGATTTCGTCTTCTCACGCCAGTCAGCTTTCTCCAGCGGCATCGCGCCGCACGATGACATCACAGCGGTGGTGTTGAAGGTGCTTGCCTAGCAGCCGCTGCCCCGGATTTTTCCCACGGGGCGGTTGTGACATCTGACCTTGCCCCCATGTTTCCAAATGCATGATCATGGCCGAGGCAGTGACAGTTGGGAGAACCCAAATTGGGGCGACCTAAGTCATCTGCTTTCAAGATTTTGATATCTAAGTTCTTTGAAAATCAGATTGTGCGAGATGCCATTTTGCGAAACCCGCGCTGGATAAGGATTTCAGAGGCATCGTGAGAAAAATATTTCAATCTGAATCTGGATGATTTGCCCACGCTACCCAGTTTCGGCAGCCTCGACCAAGAGTTTATTTTCGCGAGAAGTCCACAGCCCGAGGCATTGCCAAGCTGTGGCAGTTGTCGCACAGCGCGCTCTCCTTCAGGTCGATCCACTCCACGGCATGGGACGACGCCATCACGCAGCGGTAATCATCGCAGTGAGTCAGGTTCAGCGTGTGCCCCACTTCATGCACCGCTTCCTTGATCAGGCGTTGGCGAAACAGTTCATGGTCGGAGGGTAATCCGTAGAACTCCTGCCGCAGCCGGTGCGCCGAGATCACCGCACAGGGCCCACCCATCTGCGCCTCGCCGAAAACAAAAGTCAGAATCGGGATATACATATCGACGGCCCCGATGCCCAACATTCGCCAGGAATCCGCGGTAAGAAAACTCTGCATCCGTTGCAGGATTTCGGAAGAGTGATACTGCTGCCGCTCTCCGTGGAATGCAAACTCCGGATCCAGGCGCACGGGAAGAACTCTGCAGGGAACGCGAAGACTTTCTTCGATCTCGGGACAAAGATCGTTCAGCAGCCTGTCATCCACGGTCCCGATCGGCAACAAATGCAGTGGCTTCATCGCGTGCCTTCATCGGGCAACTTCATCGGGCTTCTTATCGCGATCACTCGAAGCCCGGCTCCAACCATATTTCTTCAGCTTGTGATAGAGCGTCACGCGATCTATGTCGAGCACATCCGCCGCATGGCTCTGGTTGCCCCCACACTCTTCCACCACGCGCAAGATGTGAGCGCGCTCCATATCCTCAAGCTTCTTGCCCGAGATAGTGGACGCAGAGCCGGTCTGCGCTTTGAAGATGAAGTCTTCTTCGTGTAGCTCCGGTTCCTGACCCACAACCATGGCGCGCTCTACTGCATTTTCGAGTTCGCGAACATTTCCCAACCAGGGCTGCTGCTGCAATTGATTCATAGCCGCCGGCGAAACCCGGGTGATGCGCTTGTTCATGGCCAGGGAAAACTTGCGCACGAAGTGGTCCACAAGCAGCGGAATATCTTCGCGGCGCTCCCGCAGCGGCGGAATTTCAATGCGGAAGACGTTGAGCCGGTAGAAAAGATCGGGACGGAACCTTCCTTCCTCAATCAGTTTCTCCAGATCTTTGTTGGTAGCGGCGATGCAGCGGAAATCCACCTTGATAATTTGATTGCCGCCCACGCGAGTGATCTCCCGCTCTTGCAGCACGCGCAGCAGATCGGTCTGCGTCTTCAAAGTGATGTCGCCGATCTCGTCCAGAAATACCGTTCCACCCTCGGCGATTTCGAATTTGCCTTTCTTGCGATATTGCGCGCCAGTGAAAGCGCCTTTCTCGTGTCCGAAGAGTTCGCTCTCGAGCAGCGTCTCGGTCAACGCACCGCAGTGAATCACAACCAGAGGATGAAATTTTCGCGGGCTGGCCTGATGGAGCGCGCGCGCCACCAATTCCTTGCCCGTTCCGCTCTCGCTGGTGATTAGCACCGTAGCGTCCGTCGGTCCCACCGTCTCAATGGCATCAAAGATCTTGCGCATAGCGGCACTTTGGCCGATCAGTTCTCCGGGCCGCGCCACTTCGGCCACGGTCTCGCGCAACAATACGTTCTCCTGAGTCGTCCGCTTATGCGCGATGGCATTTTTCACGAGATGTGCGATCTCGTCGGGATCGAGAGGCTTGGTCACATAGTCATAAGCGCCATTCTTCAGCGCAGTAACGGCGGTCTCGACGGAGGCATAACCGGTCATCATGATGACGATCAACTCCGGGTCGATTTCGTGCATACGGCGCTGCAGTTCGATGCCGTCGGTGCCGTGCATTTTGATATCGACCAGAGCCGCATCCCAGCGTTGTTGTGCCAGGCTGGTAAGCGCATTGCTCGCGTTTTCCGTGGTAGTAACTTCATAGCCTTCTTCGCGAAACCATTTGCCCAGCGAGTCGCGCACGCTCAACTCGTCGTCCACGATCAACAGTTTTCCCTGTGTACTCACGTCATTCACCTCACCTTCACCGCGGCATTCCCTTCGCCGGCCGCCAGCGAGTGCTCACGGGCTTGAACCGGCAGGGTCATGGTGAAAGTCGTGCCGCGGCCCAGTTCCGATGCAACCTCGATGCGGCCGTTATGCCGCTCGACAATGCCGTGGCTGATCGCCAGGCCCAGCCCAACTCCGCGCCCGTGTTCTTTCGTAGTCATGAAAGGTTCGAAAATTTGCGGCAGGATCTCGGGAGCAATACCCGCTCCGTCGTCGCGCACCTGGATCTGGATCTCCGCCTCGTCATTACTCAATCGGGTCTCAAGCCAGAGATTGCCGCCGCGGGGCATGGCATCGATCGAATTCATGATCAGAGCGATAAGAACTTGTTCGATCTGTGCCGGATCGCACGGCACAGGCGGCAGATCTTGCGCCAGCTTTATTTGCAGCTCAATTCCCGCCAACTCCAGTTGATGGCGCACCAGCAGCAGGCAGCGATCAATCACTGCCCGCATGTCAGTCGACTGCACATTCATAGGCGCAGTGCGCGAAAGGCTCAGCAGGTTCTTGATCAGATCACCGCAGCGGCGGCTTTCTGAGGCGATAAGGTCCAGACATTCCATTGCTTCTTGGCGCTTTTCATGCTCGGCCTGGCCCGACGCTACCCACTTTCGCAGCAGCTTAGCGTAGGTCAGAATGCCAGAGAGCGGATTGTTTACTTCATGCGCCACCACCGCCGCCATCTTGCCGAGTGAGACCATCTTTTCCACGTGCAGCATGTGCTCGTGGGCGCTCCTGAGTTCTTTGGTCTTCTCTTCGACCCTGTCTTCCAGGGTTCTGGCCCAGGTGACGACTTGTTCATTCGCTGCGCGGAGCTGCAGACTCATGGTGTTGAAGGAATAGGCCAAGTCACCTACTTCATCCTGGGATTGCACGTTGATCTGGTACCCCAACTCTCCCTGTGACAGATGTTGCGTACCGTTCTTGAGCGCCTCGATTGGTTTGTAGACCACTCGCCAAACGAACAGCCAGCTCAATACCGCCACCAGCAGCATTGCCGCCGCCGTGTAGGCCAGCATGCGAGTGCTGCTGACCGCCAGTTGCGTGTCCGCTTTCGCCAGCGAGAGATTTGTGTCCAGCACGCCCAAAACTTGCTGGCTGGCAGGATGCGCGTGGCACTCCGCGTTGGAGCAGCCTGGCTGATTTTCAATGGGAGTAATGATGCCCAGCACGCGGTTCCCGCCACCAATGCGATAAATGCGAAAGCGGTCTGGGCGATTCAGCCTGGCCAGTGGCTGGGATTGATTGTGACAGCCGTAGCAGGCCTCTGCGGTCTTGTCGAGAACGTGGCTGACCTCGGCTGCATCGGTGGAGTACCTGACTCGGCCCTCCTGGTCAAGGATGCGAACCTTGATCATTCCGGGTTCGTCCGCTATGGTCTGGATCGCGTGGTAGAGTCCCTCGCGATCGTTGCGCAGCATGTAATACGTAGTGCTCCGTTTGATGACATCGCTGACGCGTTCGGCGCTGGCCAGTGTGGCCGCTTCCAGATGCTGGCGGTGCAATCGGATATTCAAATAACCGAGAAGTGCGAAGATGACCAGCATCACCGCCAGCAAACAACCAATCAATTTTGTACTGATGCTGTAAGTCAGCCGCTTGCGTCGCAGAACGTGGCGAATTGACTCAATCTCCCGCATGGGTTAATACCGCCGTGCCAACCAAGGGCTCGGTTTCGATTCGACCAGGCCGATTCACTGCACGCTGCTCTTGGGGAAAGATAGGCAGGTACTTCACCGCCACGCCGAAAAGGGCGAAGCCCATCGCGATGATCATCAGGGTGATGGAGAATTCCGTCCACTTCGGCACATAGTGATGTCCGACGTAAGTCTCAAAGCCGATGAGGCTGACATTGAGGCGGTTGGTGATGAATCCCAGCACAGTCGAGATGGAGGCTAGATACAGGAGTTGTGGCGAGAGCCTGACCTTCTTGAAACTCAGCATGGTAATAGGAATCACGAAGGTCAGCGTCAGTTCGAGCCATAGGAAATAGGATTCGTAGCTGGGCTTGACGATCTGCGTAAGCAGGCCGCGATGGAAGTAGTCCTCAAAACGCAGCAGGGCATTCACCCAGAGAGCAACCAGCAGAGCGCCGCCCAAGGTGACGAGAACCGGGAGTTCAAGGTGACGGCCGAAAGCTTTCGCGCTCTGCGTGGACTCGAAAATCGTCATGGCCAAACCAACTGCAACCGCCGAGGCGAAAAAGAGGAAGGGCAGGGCTGGCGTATACCAGAACGGATGCAGCTTGCTCGGCATGATCAAATAAAGCGATCCGAGGGAACTTTGGTGCAAGGTGGAGAGCAAGATGCCCAAAACGATCAGCACGGGATAGATTTTCTTGATCCACCTGATCGGAGCCTGCAGATTGAAGCGCTCGAATACGTTGGGAAGGAATTCGAAGAAGAGCACGGTGGTATAGGTCATCACGCACATTCCTACCTCGAACATGACCGAGTGCGGGTTCATGTAGATGAGTTGGTGCCAGATGTACCAGGGACGGCCCAAATCAAACAGCAGCCCGACGATGAAAAGCACGTATCCCAGAAACGCCGTCAGCACCGCAGGGCGCACTACGCTGTGCAGGCGCTCGACGTTGAATAAGTAGACGGCGCCGACAATGCAGAAGCCACCGGCCGCCAACATCACCCCGCACAGGCAATCGAAGCCGATCCAGAGACCCCAGGGGAACTGGTCGCTCATATTCGAAACTGCGCCCAAGCCACGGAAATAGCGAATGAAAGAGGAGTACAGGCCCAGGGCCATGATGACAATGAATACGGCTTTCCAGAATGTCAGCTTGATCTTCATCGCGCACTCCCGTTCTTCTTTTCTTCGGCCTCAGCCTCGGCTACTTCTTCACGGCGATGCGAAATCCAATAGATTCCTCCCAGTACCAGCGACCACGCTGGGATAAAGTCTGGAATCCACGACATCACTCGTCCGGTGTACTCCGGCATGGGGGTGTTGCCGATTTTCTCGGAGGCGGGATAGCCGTACTCTTCAACTTTCATGCTGGAAAGAATCAGGACGCAGGTTCCGCCAACTTCGTTAAGGCCGTAAATACGAGGGAGGTAGGTGGTTGGATTTTGACGGATGCGTTCCTGCGCTTCTTTGACGAGATCTTCGCGATCGCCGAACTTAGTGGCGCCAGTCGGACAGATTTCGGCGCATGCCGTCTGCTTGCCGGCAACGACGCGGTCCGGGCACATAATGCACTTGCGGACGCGCGGGTTCAGCGAGCCCCATTCGTACTTTGGCTGGTTGAAGGCGCAGGCGACCATGCAATAGCGGCAACCAATACACTTCCAGACGTCGTATACGACTGGACCTTCCTTTGTCTTATGGAAGGCACCGACGGGACAAGCCGATGCGCAAGCGGGATGCTCACAATGCATGCAGAGCCGCCGCATGAACTTGTCGTTCTTGGTCATGACGACGGTGTACTTATGTTCCGATTGCACCGACTCGGCGGCTACTCTGTCGTCGTAGGGCAGCTTGTTCTGCTGCGCGCACGCGGCTTCACATTGTTTGCAACCGATGCACATGGTTGCGTCATACAGCAGCGCCTTGCTCATGGAAATGACTCCTCGTCGACTCCCACCAGGCCTGCCATTGCAAAGGAATTAAGTAAGTATGAGTGCGTATGACGGTGGAACCGCGATGGGAAGCGCGCAGAATGCCCTTTGCGGGCTAAACGAAAAGAAGAACC
Organism: uncultured Acidobacteriaceae bacterium; assembly: GCA_963818865.1. Classification (GTDB taxonomy): domain Bacteria; phylum Acidobacteriota; class Terriglobia; order Terriglobales; family Acidobacteriaceae; genus Sulfotelmatobacter. The sequence goes on along the minus strand of CAWFTQ010000001.1, from coordinate 814,072 downwards.
GGGCTCGGACTGGCCAGCATCCGGAGCCCGGGGGACTGTCCCATCAGACAAAGCAAATAAAGGAGGAGACTGCCAGCTGGCAATGAATCGGCAGCGCTTTAGTTCCGTCCGCCGAATTGAGCCGGACATCTTCATACTCCCTCATGCTCCCTCGCCCGCCGCCCGCAAGTTCGCGACGACGGGTGCGCTAAGAGGAACAGTCGATAACGACTACTTCTGTAGACTTCGAACGTAAGTCACGATCAACTTCGCCTGGTCAGGGGTGATGCTTTTTACGGTGCCAGGATGCTTTGGCGTGTCGCTGATCTTCTTAGCGAAATCGTCGTCGGACAGTTTTTTTGCATCATCCGAAACCAGGCTCGGAATCTTGGCTGCGGACTTGCCAGTGGCGTCCGCTCCGTGGCAGGCAGAGCATTTCGTTTTGTAAAGGGAGGCTCCATCGTCGGCAGCCCACGACAGATTGGGAATAAGAATGAACAGGCCTACGGCAATTGTCATTACCAACATCACCAGCTTTGTCGTTTTCATGATTTCGTTTCTTCTCCTTGTGAAGTTTTGCAACCCGATGAAAGCAGTGTTTGCTCTCGCCATTCGCGCATCCATTGCGAAATTGAACACTGAGACCATCCTCAATGAACTGTATGTAATAAAACTCAGCAGATCATCGCTGCCTGAGGAGAGTTTCAATGCTGCGTGGATTAGGCGCAGTGATCTGGATCACCCTGAACGGTGACTGGGGGCGGGGGGACTGCGCACCCTAAGAACCTTGTTCGTCTATGGGTTACGTCGAGGGGTGACTGAGGTCACTGCGTTTTCGGTGATCGAGATGGAGAATGAAAATGAGCGAGGTGCAGCCCATGCCGGATTCCCAGTGCTGCTCCCCGGCTTAATTTCGAAGCTTTGATGGACGTCTGGCCGAGAGCCCGAATCGTCCCCAAAGGAGAGATTTCATGAGCACCCTCGTACTCGATAAGAAGGCCGACCTGGCTGGACCGGGCATCGGCGATTACCAGGAATTAGAAAAAATTCTGCCCCGGGGTTACCGCTCCTTGCTGACTCCGAAAGAGACGCAGCAGGCTATTTTTCAGGTCAAACGCTATATCGAAGACAATCTGTGCAAGCAGCTGAACTTGATGATGGTGGAGGTACCGCTCATTGTGGATGTGGAGAGCGGAGTCAACGATATGCTGGATCGGGACGGTTCGCGGACCCCGATTGAGTTCCACATCTCGAATGATCGCAACCTGCACGCCATTAATGCCCAGGTGGTGCAGGCCGCGACTAAGTGGAAACGCGTCGCTCTCAAGCAATTCGATTGCAAAGCTGGAGAAGGGATTTGCACCGACATGCGCGCGGTTCGCAAGGACTATTTCCTGGATCATGACCATTCCGCCTACGTGGATCAGTGGGACTGGGAGCGGGTAGTTACCAGCGAGGAGCGGAACCTCGACTTTCTAAAGGCCATCGTTGGCAAGATCTGGAAGGTAATCGTTGGAGCGGAGCAGTATGCCCAGGCTCTGTTCCCACAATTGAAAGACTATCGCTATCCCGATCTACCCGAGGAATTGATCTTCTTGCACGCCGAGGAAATTCTCGACATGTATCCCGACCTGCCGCGCAAACAGCGTGAGACTGCGGTCTTGCAAAAATATCCCGCAGTCTTCATTATTGGCATTGGCTGGCCGCTGAGGGATGGATATCCCCACGAAATGCGTGCCGCCGATTACGACGACTGGGTGACCGACACTCATGATCAGACAGGCAAAGACACGCACGGACTGAATGGCGACATTCTGGTATGGAATCCGGTTACCAAGCGGCGGCATGAGCTAACGTCGATGGGCATCCGGGTTACGGCGGAGACTCTGAAGAAGCAGCTTACGATGACCAAGCAGTTGGACTTTATGAAATTGCCATATCACCAGGCGATCCTGAATAACCAGATTCCGCTCTCGATCGGCGGTGGAATTGGGCAGTCTCGAACATTGATGCTGTTGCTCCGCAAAGCTCATCTTGGGGAAGTCAGCATTACGGTGTGGCCGAAGATACTGAAGGAGATGTGCGCCGACAAGAACATTTACGTGCTGGAGTAGGGCGTTTTTTGGGGAGAACTGAGAAGGGGTGGTCGAGGCGACCACCCCTTCTCGATTTACATGGATGAATTTCCAAACTTCGGAGAAAGCACTCAGTGGGGAGGGCCGGGCAAACGAATGGCTTCTCACGGACCGCACATTTGTCTAGCTGAATCGATTGCTGCCGCTAATGGCTCGTCGCCAGCTCGGCCGACTTTAGATAACCTTCCAGAGCGTCCCGGTACATACAGTGACGTTGGGCAGCCAGAATCTCCTCCTGATTTCGTACGATGACGCCGAGGGTTGCTTGATTCTTTTTGATCTCTTCCTGACCTTTCAGGATCAAGGCTTGATTTTGAAGAATCGTCTTCTGATTGGCGAGAATCGCTTCTATTTCTGAGAGAACCTCGGTGGTTGACATGCTTAAACCTCCTGGGCTAATTCGGAAGTCGAATAAATCGTATCCCGGACCCCGGCGAGCTGGTTTTTCACGGCATTGGCCAAACGGCCAATCCCCTCCCGTATCTGCTCTGGAGCTGCGTTCGAGAAGTTCAGACGCATGTGGCGATTGCCTTCGCGGCTTTCGCTGCTATAGAAAGAATTGCCCGGCACGAAGGCCACATTATGCTCGATGGCTGAATTGAAGATGGCCTGCATGTCCAGTCCCTCAGGTAGACTAACCCAGAGGAATAGGCCGCCCTGAGGATGGGTCCAGGTTACTGTCGGCGGGAAGTGGTCTCTTAGAGCCTCGAACATTACGTCGCGACGTTCGCGATAGATCCGACGAATCAACTTTACGTGCTGGTCAAGGAATCCATCGCGCGCAACTTCGTACGCCACGAACTGAGTGAATGTGGATGTGTGCAGGTCGGCTCCTTGCTTCAACTGCGCCAGCTTGCCGATAATCTCGGGAGGAGCGACGATCCATCCCAGACGAAGCCCGGGGGCCAATGTCTTTGAGAACGTGCTCAAGTAGATGACATTGCCAATGGAATAGCCATTATCCCGCCGCAGATTTTCGCGGTCGAGCACGACCAGCGGTGGAAGGTGCTCGCCCTCATAGCGCAACTGGCCGTAGGGGTCGTCTTCGATAATCGGGACGCCATACTTGTCCGCCAGCAGCACCAGTTCGTGGCGACGACCCTCCGACAACGTGGTCCCGGCGGGGTTTTGAAAGTTTGGCAAGACATACATGAACTTGGGTCCCAAGCGTAGCGACGTTTCAACCTGTGAAGTGCGCATACCGTCGTCATCGACCGGAACGGAAAGATATTCCGCGCCATAGACGTTGAAAGCCTGTAGCGCGCCGAGATAAGTTGGAGCCTCCACCAGCACCCGATCGCCCGAATTAACGAACAGCTTGCCGATCAGATCCAGAGCCTGCTGCGAGCCTGAGGTGATCAGGACGTTCTCCACTTTCGACTTGATCCCGTAGCGCGCCATGTTGTTTGCAATCAATTCCCGCAGCGGCTCGTAACCCTCGGTTTCCCCGTACTGCAAGGCCGCAGCGGCCTGCTGCGTGAGCACCTTGTTACAGGCTTCCTGAAACCGTTGGATGGGGAATACATCGGGGGCGGGAAGGCCGCCGGCAAACGAAATCATTCCAGGTCTTTGCGTAATCTTTAACAGCTCGCGGATTTGTGAACTGGTTATGCCCTTGGTGCGTTGTGCGTAACGAGCTGTCCAGGCAGTGGACATTGCATTCCTCCGTAACGTCGCTTCGGCTCCGAAATGCTTTTCCTTGCGCTCGCGAGTCTAGGCGAAGCCGTCGGGCTGACTCACTGCGCCGATATGGGCCTGGTCATCGATAAAGAGGCGGCCTGCGGTGAGCGCCTTACGATCGATTTCAAGCAGATCAAGTTTCTTTACTTTATCCTCGAGGACGCTTAATGCCGTTCCGGGAGCTAGACACTCGGTCTCTTCCAGCAGCGCGCCCATCATGACTATGTTGGTGGCTTTGGTGGAACCGAGTTTGTCGGCGATCTCAGCGGCGGGAATTGCGACCACCTGCGTTCCCGGCGCGGCAAAATCAGCGGGAATACTAGCGCCGTTGTAAAGGATAAGTCCGCCGTTTTCTACTTCATGGGCAAATTTCCTCAGCGAGAACTCATTCATCGCCACGAGCACATCGGGGCGAGAGACTAGAGGCGACCCGATTCGTTCTTTCGACAAGCACACATGGCAGTGCGCGCTGCCCGAACGCATCTCGGGGCCATACGACGGCAGCCAGCTGACTTCCAGCGCTTCACGCATGCCCATCTCGATCAAGAGTTGGCCCAGCAACAACACTCCCTGGCCACCGAAGCCGGCGATCTTGATTTTGACGTCTTTGAAGCGGTGCGCATGTTTCAGGGTTGCAGGAGCGAGCGCTCGATCCTTTGGCGCGATTTCGAGTACGTCCGCGACTGTGCGCTGCGGCGGTTCCTTGCCAACGGGAATTTCCGGACGGCGGTCGCGGAAAACATTCAGCGGAAAAACTGGTGTCATGTTCTCCAGGACCCAGCGCCGTGCTTCGACCGGATCTTTGCCCCAAATTGTCGGGCACGGCGACAGGATTTCGACAAACGAGAAGCCCGCGCCATCGCGCTGGAGTTCGAGCGCCTTGCGGATCGCCCGGCGCGCTTTCATAATGTTCTTGTTATCCGAAAGTGCCACGCGTTCGATGTAGGCCGGTGCTTCCAGTGTGGCGAGAAGCTCCGCCATGTGCAGGGGGAATCCTTCATTCGCCGGACGCCGGCCCCAGGGAGAAGTTGTACTCTTTTGTCCCACGAGAGTAGTGGGCGCCATCTGTCCGCCGGTCATGCCGTAGATGCCGTTGTTGACGAAGAAAACGGTGATCTTCTCACCGCGATTGGCGGCATGCACAATCTCTGCCGTTCCGATGGCCGCCAAGTCGCCGTCTCCCTGATACGAAATCACAATCTTGTCCGGGCAGGAGCGCTTGATTGCCGTAGCCGACGCGGGAGCGCGGCCATGCGCAACCTGTACGTTGCCAACATCGAAATAGTAGTAAGCAAACACGGAGCAGCCGACGGGACTCACGAAAATTGTTTTGTCCTGCAACTTTAATTCCTGCAGAGCCTCCGCAATCAGCTTGTGCGCCACTCCGTGCCCGCAGCCAGGACAGTAGTGGGTCTGATGCTTAAGCTCCGATTTGCGCTCGTACAGGTCATAGAAGAGCGGCGATTTGGAGTGGACCAATTCGTATCCGTTGTTGCTGACTTCGGATTTAACCTCTGGATCCAGCACGCTGATCACATTTTCGTCTGCCATTTTCGTCGTCCTCAGACCGCCAGGGCCATGCGCGTCAACACTTGTTGCTGAAGCTCCGCGACCGAGGGCACGTTGCCTCCTACGCGGCCGTAGAACTCCACCGGCACTTTGCCGTTTAGCGCCAGACGCACATCCTCGACCATTTGTCCGTTGCTCAATTCGACTACGACAACTTTTTCCACCTTAGCCGCCGCTTTCACCAGCGCCTGCGCCGGATAAGGCCAGAGAGTGATGGGTCGGAATAATCCGGCCTTGACACCTTCTTGGCGCAGCGCTTCCACCGTCGATAGCAACACTCGGGACACAATTCCGTAGCCGACCAGCAGGACTTCAGCATCCTCGGTGTGACAGACCTCGTAGCGCGGTTCCGCTTGTTGCGCGCGCATGTACTTGGCTTCCATTCTGCGCTGGTGGTCTTCCAATTCATCGGTTTCGAGATAAATGGAGCTGACCAGGTTAGCGCGCGTTTCGGGCGTGCCCTTTACCGCCCAAGGTTTTTCCGGCAACTGAATCGCGCGATATTCGAGATCGAGCGGTTCCATCATTTGCCCCACGAAACCGTCAGTGAGCACTACGACTGGGTTGCGATACTTGTCGGCGAGATCGAACGCCAGCATGGTGAGATCGGCCATCTCCTGCACCGATGCAGGCGCCAGCACGATATTGCGGTAGTTGCCGTGGCCGCCGCCCTTCACCATGGCGAAGTAGTCGCTCTGTTCCGGTGCGATGTTCCCCAGGCCGGGTCCGCCGCGCATCACATCGACGATCACGCATGGCAGTTCCGCGCCCGCGAGATACGACATACCTTCCTGCATCAAGCTGACGCCGGGCCCTGACGATCCGGTCATGACGCGAGTGCCAGCGGCCGCTGCCCCATAAACCATATTGATGGCGGCGACTTCACTCTCCGCCTGCAGAAAAGTTCCGCCGACCTGCGGAAAGTAGAGCGCGGCAGACTCGGCGATTTCGCTGGCCGGAGTTATGGGATATCCGTAGTAGGCGCGGCATCCGGCCAGGATCGCGCCCTTCACCACTGCCACGTTTCCTTTACAGAGCTGGCGCATGTTCGGCTCCTTGCGTCGCGGCAAAAAGTCTTCTTTTCGCTTTTAAGCGGTAGACCGTAATCGCTCCCGGTTCGGGGCAGCAATAAAAACAGATTCCGCAACCCGTGCAGTCTTGCCCTGAGTAATGGGCGGGGTGAGCCCCGTAAGAATTTAATTCGGGCCCGAGTTTCAGACACTTGGGTGGACAGGACTCGACGCATAGTCCGCATCCCTTGCATTCTTCGACATCGACTGCGACTTTACCTCTCGCCTGGTCCGCCATGTTTCACCTCGTGACCGCTGTTTCCGCAGCTAAGGGCCGCTGCAGCCATTTGGTTGTCTCGCAAAATTCGTAGAGTTCTTCGCGAAACTTCGGATGCGCAATATCGATCAGAGACTGTGCCCGCTCGCGAATCGTTTTGCCGTGCAAATATGCGACGCCGTATTCGGTCACCACGTAGCGGATCAGTCCGCGCGAAGTTACCACTCCGGCGCCGGGGCTCAGCATGGGAACAATCCGCGAGATCGTACCGTTCTTGGCAGTGGAAGAAATGGCGATGATCGGCTTTCCATTCCTGGAGCGCGAAGCCCCGCGCAGGAAGTCCACCTGCCCGCCAATGCCACTGTAGAACATGTTCCCGATGGAATCAGAGCAGACCTGGCCGGTGAGATCGACTTGCAGCGCCGAGTTGATGGCGACCATGTGATCATTACGCGCGATCAGGGCCGGGTCATTGGTATACGCCGTGGGGTGGAACTCGAAAATGGGATTGTTATCCACGAAATCAAATAAGCGTTTCGTGCCCAGGGCAAATCCCAGAATGATTTTTCGGGGCTTGAAGTTCTTGCGGGCTCCCGTAATCACGCCCGCTTCGATCAAAGGAATCACGCCATCGGAAACCAGTTCACTATGCACCGCGAGATCCTTGCGGTCCATTAGAAATGGCAGCACAGCGTCCGGAATTCCACCGATGCCGGTCTGCAATACCGCTCCATCGTCGATCAAACCCGCGACATTGCTGGCGATGGCCCGGTGCATGTCAGTGATTTTCGGAAGCTTGATAGCACAGAGAGGCCGTGAGGAATCGACGATGGCATCTAGTTCGGTTACGTGAATAAAGCTGTCTCCGTAGGTGCGGGGCATCTGATCGTTGATCTGTGCCACCACATAGCGCGCACATTTTGCGGCAGTCAGTGACGTGTCCACGCCTACCCCGAAGCTGCAAAAACCGTGCGGGTCGGGAGGAGAGAGTTCGAGCAGGGCGACATCAATCGGCATGGCGCCACTTTCGAAAAGTTCTTCAATCTCACTCAGGTAGATGGGAGTGTAGTCGGCCCGGCCATCGCGGATGGCCTCACGCACATTGCCGCCGATAAACATTGCGTTGTGCCGGAAGTGCCCCGCCATCTCGGGGGCGACATAAGGCGCCGCTCCCATGGTCATCATGTGAACGATCTCCACGTCCTCGACGCAGGTAGCGCGGCGCATCAGAGCCTCTACCAACGTTTCAGGTTCGGCGCAACCCGGCTGAATATAGACGCGCATTCCCGACTGCACACAACGCAACGCCTCGTCGGGAGTTCGCAATTTGTTCTTGTAATCAATCTCCCAAGACATTCTTTTCCCTCATCTTCAGCGAAGGTCACTCTCCACCGCGTCTGAATTCCGGTTTGTGTGATGGATTGTGAGGCATCGCTGCCCCTGTTAACTATTCATTTTCGGCTTCGCTGCTTCTCCCAGCTATGGCTGGAGGCACAGCTGAATGTGATGGGCGTCACAGCGCAGAGGCGCGTGCAGGGCGACTTCTGGGGTTTTGTTTGCTTGATGTTGGCAGCTTTACCGGAGACGCTTGGGTTCCGGTTCCCGGTCCACCACCAGTTCAGGATGCAAGCGGCGAAACACTTCTGCCACATGGCAATTCCAGCAAACCGGGCGGTAAGTAGCAAAGACCTCGGGAAGTTGCTCGGGTTCTAATTCTCTCCACTCAACCGTCTTGTGGTCTGGGCTGAGTAGTCCTGGCGCGTGATCCAGATGGTGGAGTTTCCCCATAGTCTTTTGACAAATTGCGCACTTTTTTCCTTCGTACCATTGCGAAACAATATTCCAGACTAAACAGTTCTCAGAGTCCACTTCGATCTGCTGCAGGCATTCCTGGCCACAATCCTGCCGCTCCGGCCAACGCGAGCATTGCTTCAATCGCAACGTGGGCTCGGAGAGAAAAGCTCCCACCGCAGCCTCGCCTGCGGCTACGTCAACGGCTGCAGCTTTGTGAGTCTCAGGACAGATGATGAGCCGCTTGCCCCGATATCCGAAATAAGCCTTGACGGCGGGAATCGAGCGGAACACGAATAGCCCCGCCGCGATCGCAAGGACAACAATAGCAAGCAGGATCGTTCCTGTCATACATCACCTCGCAGCAGCATGCCTGTGGTCCGACGTTTCCTATTCCTTCGGGCTTCGCCGCCACACGGGCACATTTGGGTTCCAGTTGTGAACCTCTTTATTAAAGTCGCGTCCTTGCGCCGGGCTCGCAGTAACGCCAACGATTTCACGCGGTGGAGATTGCAACAGCTCTGCGACGTAGCCTTCAACCTGTTGCCGGATCTTCGGATCGTGCAACGCCGCCAGCAGTTCAGGCTTTTCAATGTGGGTGAAACCACCGCACAGCGGACACTTTACCAAATCATCATTCACCATTGCCGCCCCCGGAAAGGATTTCGAGTATTGTCGGAGTGATTCGCTCACGCTCCTACATTCATTACAATCCGAGCAGGCAGAGTAGGCAGTGATAACCGTCTCGTGGGCGAGTGACGGGAATCACGTACTTAGTGAAATGGGATTTTGCCGTGAACGCTCTGAGATGAAATCGCAAACGATGCAGAAGCCGCCTTAAGCACTTCACCACTGGCCGTTCGTCAGATAGTCATGAATCGAACTGGCCGCGCGGCGCCCCGCTCCCATGGCAAGAATGACGGTAGCGGCCCCAGTCACAATATCGCCGCCGGCGAAGACGCCTGGGCGCGTGGTGCGCTGGGTTCCGGAATCGGCCTGAATGTAGCCGCGCTTGTCCGTACCCAAGCCTGGCGTGGTGCTTTGTACGATGGGGTTGGCCGTGGTGCCGATAGCCATAATCGCCACCGACAACGGCAAATCGAACTCGGATCCTTTTATAGGCGTCGGCCGCCTGCGTCCCGAGGCATCTGGTTCGCCGAGTTCCATGCGAACGCAACGCGCCGCCGTCAGCCACCCCTTGCCATCCGAGAGGAATTCTACCGGAGCGGTCAGCATTTGAAAATCGATGCCTTCCTGCCGGGCATGGTGAACTTCCTCGGCTCGCGCCGGCATTTCCGCGTCGCTGCGCCGGTAAATCACATACGCTTTGCGCGCGCCCAGGCGCAGTGCCGAGCGAATCGCGTCCAGCGCCGTGTTGCCGCCGCCGATCACGGCAACGTCTTTTCCGTGCATCTCCACCATGGGTTCATCGTAGGTAGGAAACTTGTAGGCCTTCATCAAGTTGATGCGGGTGAGAAACTCATTCGCAGAATAGACGCCGTTGAAATGCTCGCCCGGGATTCCCATGAACTGCGGCAGCCCGGCGCCAGTACCGATGTAGACCGCGTCGTACCCCTCTTCGTGCATGAGTTCGTCGATCGTGACCGTACGACCGACAACTACGTCGGTCTCGAACTCAACACCCATCTCGCGCATGTAGTCGAGTTGTTCGCGAATGATTTGCTTGGGCAGACGGAACTCGGGGATGCCATAGACCAGAACTCCTCCCAGCTCGTGCAGCGCTTCGAACACTCGCACCTTGTGGCCTTTCTGAATCAAATCACCGGCGACGGTGAGACCCGACGGCCCGCTGCCCACGACCGCGACTTTCTTTCCGGTGGGCGCGATGTCGGGAATCACATGCGTGCCCATGCGCTGCTCGTAGTCGGCGACAAAGCGCTCCAGGTAACCGATGCCGAGCGGCTTCACTTTCTTCGAGAGCAGGCACTTTCCTTCGCAGTGATCTTCTTGCGGACAGACCCGTCCGGTGACAGCCGGCAAAACGTTGTCTTCGCGAATCTTCGCCGCGGCTCCCAGGAAATCACCAACCACAATCAACTCTACGAACTCTTTCACCTTCACGCCCACGGGGCAATTGTCCGTGCAAGTCGGTTTGGCGCACTCCAGGCAACGCAGGGCTTCCTGCCGCGCCAGCTCAGGACTGTAGCCGAGATTGACTTCGGTGAAGTTCTTGTTGCGCTCGTCCGCCGGCTGCTCGGGCATCAGTTGCCGTGGAACCTTGATTCGCTCCTTGGGCGAGAGCGGGTTAACGGACTTTTTCGCGACCGGGCTCATCGTTCACTCCTTTGCGCGATGGCGCAATGTTCTTCGTTTTTCAGGGAGTGCGCTTGCTGTGCTAGTTGGTAGTCGGCCAGTGACTTCTGCTCGGCGTCGCGATACATCCCGTTGCGCTGCACCAGCACTTCGAAATTGACTTTGTGCGCATCGAACTCAGGGCCGTCGACGCAGGCGAATTCACTCTTGTTATCGATCAGCACGCGGCAACCACCGCACATTCCCGTGCCATCGATCATGATGGGGTTCAAACTGACCACGGTGCGGATGTTCTCTTTACGAGTGAGTTCCGCGACGGCCCTCATCATTACGATCGGCCCGATGGCAAGCACCAGGTCAATGCGGGTGCCGTTCTGGATGAGCTGGCGGAGTTTATCAGTGACGAATCCTTTGTCGGCGTAGCTGCCATCGTCGGTAGTGATCATGAGCGCGTCGCTCACTCCGCGCAGTTCCTGCTCGAGGATCACCAGTTCCTTCGTGCGCGCACCGACGATTGAGATCACACGGTTGCCGGCCCGCTTGAACGCCGCCGCCGAGGGATAGGCCATGGCTGTGCCGACGCCTCCGCCCACCACGACGACTGTGCCAAACTTCTCGATCTCAGACGGCTTTCCCAGCGGCCCTACCACATCCAGAATCTGGTCGCCGGTGTTTAGCGAATTCAGCAGATGGGTAGTTTTGCCGGCCGATTGCACCACGATGCTGATGGTGCCGCGCTCCGGATCAGAGTTCTCAATGGTGACAGGAATCCGCTCGCCTTCTTCGTAAATGCGAAGAATCACGAACTGGCCCGGCTTCTGTTTGCGGGCGATGCGGGGCGCTTCCAGGACGAAGCGTTTAATACCGGGGGCGATGAACTGTGCGTGAATGATTTTGAACACGAGCGCTCCACTTAGAGAATCAGCATTTTGATTGTGGCTGGGGATGGACTGCAGCGGCAGTGATCAAGATCACAAGCCATTGTGAGCACAGTGGGGAGCGTTACCTTCGGAACATCTGCCCAAGGATCAGCTTCGCGAATCCGCCTTCGTCGTCAAACGCCTCGCTTTGGCCTAAGCGCGCACGGTGAGGACCGGGCAAGTCGCGCGCGCCACAACCTGGTGCACGGTCGACCACGGCAGGTGAGTAGTGCGATCCGTGGGATGTGCCCCCAGGACGATGAGATCGGCTTCGCGCTCCGCCGCCGTGTTCACGATGCGTTCCCAGGCGGGACCGAACTCCATCACGATTTCCGGCGCATACGGCAAAGCCGTATTCCGCGGCACCAGTGCCTTCAGACGCTGGATTCCGTCCTCAATCGGTCCCGGCTGGCTGCCCAAGTCCGGGTACTCCTCAATAACGTGGATTAGCGTTAGCCTAGCCGCAAATTTCTCAGCTAGAGCAATTGCAACGGGAGCAACCACCACCGAAGCGGGGACAAAGTTTGTGGCATAGACGATACGACGCAAGTCGAGTTCCGCATTCGCCAGTTCACTGCCATTGCCGTAAAACCCTGGAAGGTTGGCGCGGCCGCAGACCTTTGGGCCGACAGTGAGCACCGGACAAGGCGCGTGCCGCAGAATATCCTCGGCTACGGAACCCAGCAGGAGTTTTTCTAATCCCTTGCGGCCGTGGGTTCCGACGACAATCAGATCGATTGTATTTTCGAAGACGATGGCGCTGAGGTTAGGCCAAACCTTTCCGTGCCGAATATAGGTTCGCTTGGGAATTTCTCCGAGCCCGTCTGCAATGTGTTGCACCTTCTGCTGCGCTATGCCATGGGCATCGTTATAGAGCGTTTCGAAGCTCACGTAGTCGACGCCTCCGGTCATTAGCAGCAGATTCGTATCGGAGAGAACATGAGCCAGATGCAATGTGCCGCCGAACTTGCGGCAGATTGCGGTCGCATAAAGAAGGGCAAATTCTGATGTGGCCGAGAAATCCGTGGCGTAGAGCACGTTCTTAACGGAGATCGCAGCTCGTTGCTTGTCGGTTTCGGGTGTGTCTTGCTTGAACTCAAGGACGGTCATAGGACACCTCCGTACCCAAAGTAAGCTTCACCCCTCGGATCGATTTCCGCTATGCCCGCTGTCACTTTTCCGTGTGCTTGCGGTCACGCGAAAGTTGAACTGCCTTCATGCACGATCGATGGTGTTGTCAATAGATATTGAATCAGAAGACGGAGAGTAAGGGACGGAGGAAGAGTAGAAAATTTGCGTGTGCGGGGACGGCATTTCCCGGCCCCTCGAAGAATCAGGCAGCTTCCCCTGAGTGGAGAATCTTGAGCCGCAGATTGCGCTAGCCTGCCAGAACCTCGCGCTCTTGCAACCTGAGATGTTCCACTTGCTCCTGATAACCGACAGCCGCGAAATAGATCGCACGATCAAAAAACTGCTCGAGCATCTGTAGAAGTTCCAGTTCGCCCATGATTTCTATGGCGCGGTCCACCACGGTTTCGCTCTTCAGGAAATCCCAAAGATTGTCCTTGGTGAACACAATAACCTGGATTACTTCAGCCAGCGGTACTTTCTGTCGTGCCCGCCGCGCTCCGATCTCTCGATAACGCTGCTCAATATCCGCTTGGTTTTTCCCGAGCAGCCAGTCACCCAGATGTCGATAGATCTCGTAGACGCGTTCGCGCACTTCGTGGACGGGAATAGTTTGGAAGGAACTTACGCACGGAGAAGACATTACTTTCTTTTCCAACCCCGCGGCTAGGGTATCGGCATGCGTTTCAATCAGGCGTACGAACCTGTAGCAGAACATCATGATTGCCGCCTCCTTTGATTCGAGACTTACACTCCTACCTTCACTACGGCCTCAATGGCCCGGCCAGCGGATGGAAGCTTGCCCACTTCCACTTTCAATTCCGCAGTCTGGGGAACGGAGATGGCGCCTGCGATAAGGCACAAAGATTTAGCTTGGCGAAGCAGGCCCATACCCTCATCGATTTCCTCTTCAGACTGCACCGTGAGCCTGGGGCGCATTACAATTTCGCTGAAGGAGCACTCCAGCTTGTCTTTTCGAACCGCACCATCCACTTCCACCTCGAGATCCGTGTAGGGAAACTTCGCGCTGCGTGCTACTGCCTCGAAGGTGGTGGTAAAGCATGCGGCGAGTGCAGACAGTAACAATTGCTCGGGAGTCCAACGGCCCGCCAGGCCGCCGAACTCTTCCGCCTCGGAGAAATGAATTGCGTTGGGAGCCGAGTCGCACTTTGCCAGCCCGGTCCGGCCAGAAGTCCACCAGGCAGAAACGCGGAATGCATGTTCGTCCGCCATAAATTTACTCCAGTTCGTTTCGCGGTTCCATGAACGCAGTTTTCGCCATTCTCTAACTATGTGAGCGTGAAAATGACTGTAATGGTGGTTTCCACTTCAACCGGTTGCCCGTTCAGCAGGAAGGGTTTGTAACGCCACTGTTTAACCGCCTGGATGGCCGCCGGTACCAGCATCGGATGTCCGCTGACCAACTGCAGATCCTGGATGTTGCCATCTTTGTCGATGATGGCCTTCAGCACAACATCCCCTTGGATCCGGGCCGCCCTGGCGATCGCTGGGTAAGCTGGTTCCACTTTGCGGAGCAGCAAACCACTGGTTACTCCCTGCGAGATTCGGATCCGCTGGGGCACCACCGGTTGCAACTTGGGTATGTACGAAAGATTGGACGTAGCGTTGACAATACCCCCGATCACTCCTCCGAGTTGGCCACCGGGAATTCCGCCCGGTACGCCGCCAACCACGCCACCACCCGGCATCGGCGGAGGAGCTTCTTCTTCTTTGATCATTTGCACTTTCGCGGGAATCTTGGTGGGCGTTCGAAGCTGTCCGCCAGATAGCAGGTCGCTCTCAATCTGCTTCATGATCTTGGCGACTTGCTGGGCCGCAGGAGGTGGTGGCGGAGGCGGAGGCGGAGCTACTAGGAACGTTAATAATTGCGACTTGGGCAGTTCCTGGGTGAAATACAGCGGGAGCAATAGCAGGACTCCCAGCATTGCGCACTGCAGCGCAAACGATCCTAGAGTAGCCCAAGTCTGCCGGCTTTTTTGCCCTTCATATTGCAACAGGCTATCTGAAAACAACGGCCGGACTTGCACTGGAGCAGTCATCAAGTGCTCCAGGGAAGAGACCGGCACTGCCTGCCGCTGCTCTTCCGGGCTTTCTTTGACTTCCGCTTCCCGAATCTCGATTGTGCCTCTCATGGCGACCTTCCCCTTGTGCCCTTAAGTCGTACGATCTACGCTTAATCCAGTTGCCTTCTCGCGTCCGACTGCGGGGCAACTTCCAATACCTTCAGATTGATTTTCGATCTACAAGGCTGGTCCAGCCATGATGGGCGGCACGACTGCATGTGATTAGAATCACTGGGGTACGGAAGCCGCGTGAGATTGCTGCATGTGTGATGTCGACCGGGCAGAACCTACGACGAGGCAGAACCTATGAAGCGGAAACCCAGTTCCGCCGTTCGAGAAAGGTAGGAGGTTCGTAGGTACGTCCTGACGCCAGCCGCTTCGCCTCCCGGCGTGCAGACCACAACAAGATGGGGCCTAACGACGCCGCGGTGAGGCGCGCGACCACAGGAAACTCTTTCTCGACTTCGCGGCGCAGTTGGTGAATCTGTTGGCTCACGCCGCGATTAACTTTCTTAAACTCGCGTTCCATGACCCAAAGCGCAGCATTGTAGGCGCCGATCAGCTTTTTCACTTGCCGCGTAAACCGCTCCCGGATGCGGGGGTCGGGATCGTTCTTATAGCGTTGCCAGCCTTGAAGCATGGTCTGGCATAGGCGATAAAGACTGGGTCCATTGCGTTCGAAGTCGCGCCAGAACGCCCAGTCCAGAAACCTTTTGGAATCGTCGCGGGAAATGGCGCCGTGCTGAAAGTTGAATTTGTATTGTCCGTGAACATCGGCGAAGTCAACATCGTTAAGCATACGTCCCTGCGCTGACATTTCCTGGTACAGCGGCGTGCCCGGAACCGGCGTGTAGAGCATGAACTGGTGAAAGTCGGTCTGGTAGGCGACGGCCGATTCAATTTCGTCGACAATGTTGTCGGGAGTGTGGTGTTCGAGCCCGATGATCGTCGAGCCCTGCACCCGGATGCCATGTTCGCGAAGCTCCCGCGTGAGCTGCGTCAGGTCTTGGCCCTGTAACTTGCCATAGTTCGATCGGGGAGATTCCAAACCCATCCACACCCAGGAAATGCCGAGTTCGACGAGTTCCAGCATGGTGTATTTTCGAATCGCATTGGCGGACGCGAAAACCGAAAGCTCCCAGCTCTTGCCTGCCTCCTTCATCCGCTCCAGCAAACGCATGGCGCGCGTGCGGTGAAGCAGGAAGTTCTCATCCATCACAAAGAATGAACTCACTTTGAGTTCTGATTCAATCCCGCACATCACGTCAAATAGTTCATCGCCAGTTTCGTAAAAGTTGACAAACTTTCCTTTGCCACCAAAAAAAGCGGAGGTTGTGCAGAAGTTGCACCCCATGGGACAGCCCACTGATGGAATGATGGTTGCGGCAGTTCCACCCTCGCGCTGCGGAAGACGCACTCCCAGAATGCGTGTCTGCAGCCCGGAAACGATAGCAGGATGGCGAATCGGTGCTTGCTCATCCTCACCCAGATACCGGCGCATCCATGAGATGCCTTCACCGCGCACGATGTGGTCGGCATCGATCATTGCTTCCAGGCCGGGAATGGCGGCCACGTGGCCACCCACTACGATCACCGAATCCGGAGAGAGCTCTCGCACCATGCGGCACATTTCCCGCACTTTCAAAACATTGACGATGATCGAAGAGATGCCAACGACGTCATAGTGGTTCGTGGTCAATTCACGGGCAAAGCCTTTGCGTGTGGGAAAATCCAGAACGCTGCAGGGCGCCGAAATGTTTTCCTGAATCATCATGATGCCCCAGGAGCGGTGAAACATGCGCAGTGAAAAGCTGCCTTGAGCGCGCGTGACTTGGTTATGATAAAGCTCCATAGGGTTAATTGAGCGGCTGCCGAATTCGTCGTCTTGGGCGTACGGTCCGAAGACAGAACTGAGCAGAATGCGAGCGTGACTTCCTTTAGGATGAATTTCCATATGATTGTTTATGTAGAGTACTCTGGCACCTGCGTTCTTCGCGGTGATGCGGGTTACATTACGAAACTATTACAAGCCCTTGGAAAGACTCTTCATTGTTTGATTATCTTCGAAGTGTGATAGTGATCACAGGGGTGCGTGAAACTCGTCACATATAGGCGCGTGGAGCGATGTTGTACTGAATACGGTGAACCGCCATGTGTCTTGCCATTCCAGGGAAGATTCTCGAAATTCAAGAGATGGGTCCCATACGTGCGGCCCGTGTGCAGTTTGGCGGGATCGTGCGTCAGGTGTCACTGAGCTTTGTTCCTGAAGCTGGAGTCGGCGATTATGTGATGGTTCATGTTGGCTTCGCCATAAGTCGCGTGGATTCGCTCGAAGCCGAACGCACCTACAAGCTTCTGCAGGAGATGGGAGCGCTGGAAGCGGAGTTGCCGCCGGCGGAATCGTAATTCCCGCTGCTTACTGTATGAAATATCTTGATGAGTACCGCGACCAGCGCATTGCCCGGGCCTTGGCGAATGAGATTGCCCAGTGCACGACCCAACCTTGGGTGCTGATGGAAATTTGTGGCGGGCAAACCCATACCATCATGCGATACGGCATTGACGAACTGCTCCCACCTGGAATCGAACTGGTGCATGGCCCGGGTTGTCCCGTCTGCGTCACCCCGCTTGAAACCGTGGATAAAGCGATTGAGATCGCTCTGAAACCCGACGTCACGCTGGTTTCCTACGGAGACATGCTGCGCGTCCCTGGCTCCCGTTCGGATCTGTTGCGGGCTAAGGCTCAAGGTGCGGACGTTCGCATCGCATACTCTTCGACGGAAGCGGTGAAGATTGCCCGCGCTAATCCTGACCGCAAAGTCGTCTTTCTGGCGATCGGTTTCGAAACCACCGCTCCGGCCAATGCCATGGCCGCATGGCAAGCTAAGCTCGAAGGCCTCAGCAACTTTTCCATGCTGGTTTCGCACGTGCTGGTCCCGCCCGCGATCCGCGCATTAATGGTCTCTCAGACCAATCGTGTGCAGGCCTTCATTGCGCCGGGGCATGTCTGCACCGTCATGGGATGTAAAGAATACGAAGACCTGGTCCGGGATTTTCGCGTGCCGATTGTGGTTGGGGGATTCGAGCCGGTAGACATTTTCGAAGCCATCCTCATGCTGGTACGGCAACTCGAAGCTGGAGAGGCGAAGCTGGAAAATCAGTATGTGCGATCGGTGAGCTATCAGGGAAACTTGCCAGCCCAGCAGATCATGGAAGAAGTGTTTGAAGTGGCAGACCAGAAGTGGCGCGGTATCGGGCCAATCCCGCAGAGTGGACTGCGCTTGCGCGAGGAATACGCGGCGTACGACGCTGATCGGCTTTTCGATTTGAGCGAGCTTACGGTTGATGAACCGGCGGAGTGCATCAGCGCCCAGGTTTTGCAGGGCTTGAAAAAGCCAACGGATTGTCCCGCGTTTGGCATGCGGTGCACGCCAGAAAATCCACTGGGAGCTCCAATGGTTTCGAATGAAGGGGCATGCGCTGCCTACTATCATTATCGGCGCCATACGGTCGCGAGTTAGGAGATTGCGTGTCAACGAAAACCCGCGTCGAAGCGAACTTCGAACTCAGTTGTCCGGCTCCGCTTGTGCTTAAAGACACGATTTTGTTGGGGCATGGCTCGGGCGGCAAGTTGAGTGCGGAGCTGATTCGCGATATCTTCCTGCCCGCCTTCCAGAATCCGGTGCTGGCGCGTCTCGACGACCAAGCCATTGTGAATGTGAACGGACAGCGGTTGGCCATCTCCACTGATTCTTTCGTAGTGAAACCGCTGTTTTTTCCTGGGGGAGATATTGGCTCCCTCGCGGTTCATGGCACGGTGAACGATCTCGCCATGGGCGGGGCGACCCCGTTGTTCTTGAGCGCCGCCTTCATTATCGAAGAAGGCTTCTCGATGTCCGAACTGCGCCGCGTGGTGGATTCGCTACGCTGCGCCGCCGCAGCCGCTGGCGTGCAGGTGGTTACCGGCGATACCAAGGTGGTGGAGAAGGGGAAGGGCGACGGGGTCTTCATTAATACGACGGGAATTGGACTTGTGCCCGAAGGAGTCAGCCTCTCCGCTGACGGTGCGCGGCCCGGGGACAAGGTGCTGTTGAGCGGCTCGATCGGCGATCATGGCATTGCGATTCTGGCGCAACGCGAAGGCCTGGAATTCGAAACGCAGATCATGAGCGACAGCGCCGCCCTGCATACGCTGGTGGCCGAGATGCTCCGAGTTACTCGGAACATTCGCTGCATGCGCGATCCTACGCGGGGTGGCGTCTCCAGCACGCTAAACGAAATTGCGCAGCAGTCGCGGGTAGGAATCGAACTTGAGGAAAGTGCCCTTCCCATCCACGAACAGGTTCAAGGTGCGTGCGAGTTGCTCGGGCTCGATCCTCTTTACGTGGCCAACGAGGGCAAGCTGATTGCAATCGTGGCGCCGGATGCAGCCGATGCGGTCTTGCATGCGATGCGCCATCATCCTCTCGGAGCCGAGGCGCAAATCATTGGCACAGTGAAGAAAGGGAACCCAGGGCTTGTAACGATGCGAACACCCCTGGGAACGACACGGGTCGTGGACATGCTGGCGGGCGATCAGTTACCCCGCATTTGCTAACCTATGTGGCCAGGGAAGATTCCATCTGCTCGTCGGTCGCCCACCACACTCCGAGTTCGGCGGGATGTTCGCGCAATCGATACTCGATACTGAAGAGAGCCAATTCACGCAAGATCTCCGCGATTGCCTGATCCAGAGCCGCTTTCACCGGCTCGCTCAAAGTGCAGCCAGGTTCGCAGGACGCAGCGACAATTCCCACCAGAAGAAGATTTGCGGGGGCGACTCCGAAAAGTTCGGCGCTTAGCAGGGCGTCCACCAGAGCGGGCGAGTGCGGATCCATTCGAACAACGGGGAGGTAACGCATGATATCGGCTTTGCGGTACAGCGCCACCGTTCCCGGAGCATCTTCGGCAGCGAGTCTAGCAACGGAATCGATCAGGATGACCACGTCTTTTCCGGAGATCCGGTCGATCAGATCAAGCGCGGGAGTTCCCAGGTCGACTACTTCAACGCTATCTTCGAATTCGTAACGTGACGCCAAAAGCTGCGCTGCGTAAGGCCCGACGCCGTCGTCGCCCAGCAGGACATTTCCGATCCCGCCGATCAGGACCCGTTTCATAGCATGCTGCTTCATAGCACCTTTGCTTTGGCGATCTGTTTGCCCGACGGATCGAACGCGTGGCAAGCACACGCCATGCAGGGATCGAAGGAGTGCACCGTCCGCAAAACTTCGAGCGGTTCCTCGGGACGGGCGAGCGGCGTGTGCAGCAGGGAAGCCTCGTAAGGACCGTGCGCGCCAGCGCGGTCACGAGGGCTGGCATTCCAGGTCGAGGGCACCACCGCCTGATAGTTCTTGATCTTCGCATCGTCGATTACGATCCAGTGCGACAATGTCCCGCGCGGGGCCTCGTGGGTTCCAACCCCTTCCACTTCGTGCCCGGGAAACACGGGTTGATTGAAGACTGAGGTGTCGCCCCGCGCAATGTTGTCGGTGAGAAGCTGCAAATGCTTCTGGGCAAGTTCCGCCAACATGGAGGCGCGGATCGCGCGTGCGGCATGGCGTCCCAGAGTGGAGTGCAGCATGTCTGGAGTCACGCGAATTCCCCCGATGGCCTGGACCTTGCTGATCGCGAGATTTGTATACTTGAGAGTCAGCGGATGGCCTTGGGAGTAACCGACCAGCACCTGTGCCAGTGGACCAACCTGCATGGGTTCGCCGTTGAAACGTGGAGCCTTCACCCACGAATATTTCTGCTCGCCGTCCCAGCCGGTGAATGCGGGATCGGTCTCTCCGACCCAGGGGTGCAGAGCTTTTCCGCCTTGATAGTAGGCGTGTGCTACGTCTTCGGTGACAGATTCACGAAACTCTTTGTCCGATGCGGTCTTGAAGGGGTGTGCACCCGCGATATTTCCATTCATGATGTAA
Source organism: uncultured Acidobacteriaceae bacterium (assembly GCA_963818865.1). Taxonomy (GTDB): domain Bacteria; phylum Acidobacteriota; class Terriglobia; order Terriglobales; family Acidobacteriaceae; genus Sulfotelmatobacter. The sequence continues at coordinate 793,262 of CAWFTQ010000001.1, read as the reverse complement.
CCGCCTGGGAGGTCGTAGGCTGTGCCCGTGCTGTCTAAAGGCAGATCGGGGACAGCAAGGTAGTTCTTCACTCCACTTCCAATCTTGAACCAGTCGGCATACATAGCGGCCACGGCGCAGACATCGACGAAGTAGACCTCGTTGATGAACCGCACGACATCTTCCAGCAGCACTCGGATTTGCTCCAGGCGATCCATATTGAGGGCGGTAGCACTGTCAAGATCGATCGCGTTAGCCACGCCGCCGACCGTCAGGTTCTGAATGTGCGGCGTCTTCGATCCAAGAATTCCGACCACCTGCAGAGCTTTGCGCTGATATTCCAGGGCCTGCACATAATGCGAAAAGGCCAGCAGATTTACATCGGGAGGGAGCCGCATCGCCGGATGGCCCCAGTAACCGTTCATGAAAATTCCCAGCTGTCCGCTGGCGGCGACGGCCTTTACCCGATCCTGTGCGGCCTTGAACTCATTGCGGGAGTTACGCGTCCACGGGGAAAGACTCTCCGCCAACTTCGCGGTCCGATCCGGGTCGGCGTTGGGGATTTGCATGATATCGACCCAGTCGAGCGCCGAGAGTTGATAGAAGTGCACGATGTGATCGTGCAGAGCGTGCGCAATCAGGATGAGATTGCGGATGTATTGGGCGTTTAGCGGAACCTCAAGCTTCAGCGCATCTTCTACCGCGCGCACGCTGGCCATAGCATGCACCGTGGTGCAAACACCGCAGAAGCGCTGGGTGAAGAGCCACGCGTCGCGCGGGTCGCGCCCACGGAGAATTTTCTCGATGCCTCGCCACATGGTGCACGAAGCCCATGCGTTGCTGACCGCATTGTTGTCGACTTCGACATCGATGCGAAGGTGGCCTTCAATTCTGGTGATGGGGTCGATGGTGATTCGTTTCGCCATAATACCTGCTGTTAGTCGGAGTCTGTTGGTTCGTTTTCGCCAAAAAATCCGTACTTGAAATATCCGGTCCAGCGAATGTACGGCCTGCGGAACCGGAAGTAGCTAGCCATGTCGTGCCATTCCTGAAGCGGAGCGGGAAGGATGCCGAACCGTTTGACGATCAGAAGAAATCCCGCGACGCCCATGCAAATGAAACCGAGCGATACCAGAACCTCGATGGTCGAGGGAAAATATAGCGACTCCGGGTTGGGACGAAAGGCCAGTGTCGTCGGACTGAAACGGTAGATCATGCCGCCCAGCGAACTGAGGACATAGCCTATGAACATTCTTCCGGTCTGGTGAGTCCGCACCGAACGGCGAAGCATCCAGCCGCCCGTAGCTGTGAGCAACATCTCCAGCCAGAACACCCCGGCAAAACGATCGGCGTGGAAAGCCGTACCCAGTGCTCCGCGGAAGATAATGTCAAGCAGTCGCAGCGCGAACCATCCGAAAATCAGCCACGCCGTGATGCGGGCGGCTTCGTCAAGAACTTCCATGTCCATGGCCCGTTTCCATACCACGCAACACAACATCGTGGTGCCGGCGACGCACCCGAACGACATGAAAGTGGACGCGCCCAGATAGAGCAGGGGCAGCCACGGTGACTGCCACAGGGGATGGACTCGCTCTCCTGCCAGCAGCATTAATGCGCCTAAGGAAGATTGGTGCATGCCCGGTAACAGATAGGCGGCGGCGATAATCCAGGGGAAAAAATAATGCAGCCTGCGTTCGAATCGTTCCACTCCCGGCCGTAAGCGGGAATCAAAGTACCAGAGACGCTCCAGCACCGGCGGAATGTTTTCGAGGGCCAGAGGAACCATGGCGTAAATCGACATGCAAATCGCAACCTCGGCGAGTGGCGAATGCATGTTCCATTTCCACGGGAAGACGATCCAATAAAAATTCCAGGGGCGTCCGGCATCGATACCCAGCAAGAGAAGACCGCACGCGTAAGCCAGGAAACTGGTCAGCAGGGCCATGCGCATTAGCGCATGCAGGCGCTTGCGCCGGAACACCCATGCGGCAATTCCCACAGCGAATGCGCCAGAACCCAATCCCGTGAGGACCATCACGTTGAAGGTCTTCCATATCCCCCATCCGTAGGCGTCGTTCATACCGCTGACCGGCCCTAACCCTGCCAGTTCGCGGTAGGCGGTTAGCACAAACGCCAAGCCAGTCATGGCCAGCAAAGCGATAAAGAACCTGTTTACCACCGGGAAGCCATAAACCGGCACGGCGCGTTCCCAGCGGGTTTTACCCGTCGGCGGGTTCAGAGGGACGCTCTTTACGGTTTCCCGGTTCAGGGTTGCGGTGCTCATAGTTGCGCTCTCAGTCCGGTTTCTTTTTCGTGTTCATGGGCTTCCTGCTCATGACCTTTCAAACTGGTGCGGATCACCTGCACCAGGCCGACATATAACAGTGCCGGCATCGCGAAGTACCGATAAAGGCGTCTTTGCCAGCGCAGCGTTTTGGCGGGCACTGAGTCCGGCCCAAGTTCGGGCAAACCGAGTTTTTCAAACGGGACGCGAGAGAGGTACAAAGCTTGCGTGCCGCCGTTATCGGTTTCTCCATACACGCGGTCCTGGTAATAGCGACCGGGGTTATTCTTGACGCGCTGTTTGGCTTCCGACAGTAAGACGGTACGGGGACCAAAAGTGACCGCGCCTGTGGGACACACGCTGGTGCATCCCGGCTTCAGACCTTTTTCCAGCCGTTGGCTGCACAGCTCGCACTTGGTCACGCGCGGGTTATAGCCCACCCATTGGAATCGCGGGACGTGATACGGACAGGTGATGGTGCAATAGCGGCAGCCGATGCACTTATCCGCATCCCACTTCACGATGCCGCTTTCGGGATCCTTATAGAGAGCCTGGAAGGGACATCCGGCAGCACAGGCAGGATCAAGACACTGCATGCACTGGCGTTTCACATAAGAAAAAGTGGAACCATCTTCCAGCTTGTAAAGCTTGATGACGTTGCGCGTGAGGTCGTTGAGATCGGACGGCGCTTGATGCAGTTGATCACCGCGGATATCCGGCGGTGTGCCGTTCGCCTCGGCGCACGCTGCCACACAAGCCTTGCAGCCGATGCAGACACTGGCGTCATAAAGCAATCCGACAGCGGCGCTGGGAACGGGAATGCTCTCGGCCTGCAGGGTTTCGCTGCCGACGGTAAGGGCCACGGCAGCCGGAACTCCGGCCTTGGCGATGGAGACAAATAGTTCTCGCCGAGTGATGGCCACATCAATCCTCTTTCTTATCGGCTTGCTTCCCGGTTGACGGTTTAAGCTTTTCGTCGAGCGCGTGATCGGTGGCAATTCGTTCAACCCCGGCTTCAAGGCTGCTGTGGAATCGCTGTGAAGCGACCCAGCCCGCGCCGCCGACGGCCCCCACCACCACGCCCACCAATGCCGCTGCACTCGCTTTGATTCCTCCGGCGGCACTGTAAATGGGCGGGTAAGTATCGGGTGGGGTGGCCAGATGAATCGGGACAGTTTCGAAAGTACTCATGCGCCACACCACGCTCTTTTCGGTGCAGCCTAAGCAGGGTGCTCCGATTCCGATTGGCCACACGCCCGGAATCTCATTGAAATGGCGCGTGGAGCAGGCGGCGTGAGTGACAGGTCCCTTACATCCCAGCTTATAGAGGCACCAGCCTTTGCGGTGCCCTTCGTCGCCGAAGGCATCCGCAAACCGGCCAGCGTCAAAGTGCGCTCGCCGCGGACAATTTTCGTGGATCACGCGGTCGTAAGCAAACTGCGGACGACGGAATTCGTCCAACTCCGGCAGCCTGCCCATCGTCACGTATTCCAGAACAAGGGCGAGCAGGTTGTAAGGATTGGGAGGGCAACCAGGAAGGTTCACGATCGGCTTGCCCGATAACACGTAATCAACTCCGACAGCTCCCGTGGGATTTGGATCGGCCGATGGTACCCCGCCCCAAGAGGCACAAGAGCCGATCGCGATCACTGCAGCCGCCTGCGCAGCGACCTCCCTCAGCACCGCAACTGCCGGTCGGCCGCCCATCTGCATGTAGACCCCGTCGTCTCTGGTCGGAATCGCACCTTCAACCACCAGTACATACTTTCCGGCATTGTTAGCGATGGCCGACCGTAAAGCAGCTTCAGCTTGTGCGCCAGAGGCCGCCATCAAGGTCTCGTGGTAATCGAGAGAGATCACGTCGAGGATAAGGTGAGCAACATCGGGAGCGGAGGTGCGCAGCAGAGTTTCGGTGCATCCCGTGCAATCCTGGAAATGCAGCCAGATCACGGATGGACGTTTCGCTTTACCGATCGTCTCCGCTACCTGCAGGACTGATTGTTTGCCGGTGAGCGCCAGACCAAACGGCGCAGTAGCCATCAGCATGCCGCATAATTGGAGGAAGCTTCGCCGGGAGACTCCGCTTGCCTCCAGGTGTTCTGCAATGGTTGGATGCTTCGACATGGAAGCCTTCTTGCGAACAGAATTTACCCGTGAGTCAAGCTGGGAATGCACTGAAGGTGCTAAGGGCTGTTTCGGAAGTGCAGAGAAGCAGGAAGGTCGCTAAGTAAGCCGAGGCGCAGTTATAAGCTAGTAAAAGTAAGAATCAATAATTTAGAATGGCTGCACGCCCCTCCGTGCTTCTTCGCACACGCTAGCTTTATCCTTATCCTTATCCTTACCCTTCCGATGTCCCTTCCAGCCGGCAATCCCCGGGATGGAACGGAATCATTTATCTCCTGAATCCATAGCCTGAATCAGTGATGCGCATCACTTATTAGTGTGAGACCCAGTCTTTTTTGCGCTGCAACCATCTCTTGCCAGTTCACTTAATATCGAAAGCGGACTTCCCGGAACAGCTGGAATGATCTGAACTGTGGCGTTATAAATCGAGCTTCCGCACTCACTAACTACGAGTGAGTGAGTCTTGAACTTCGAGCCTTCAGGTGACCCAAATCACAGAACCTTCGCGGCCGCGGGGCTACCTTTTAGAAAGGTAGGCGACCCTATGATGGGCCCGTCCGGCATCGAAGGTTTGTCAAAGCTGTCTGCGACAGAATTGCGCGCAGCTTTCGCAAACTTCCTTCCTAAAGAAACCACTAACGCCGAGAAGAGCAGCGCCATTGAAGCTTGGCTGAGAAGCCCGGTTGGCGAGGCTTTGCGGGAGGCGATGGCGAGATGGATTGTCGACGAAATTGTTCCGGTGGACAGTCTGGTTCCAAAAGCTTATGTGAAGTGGCGCCCCCCGGTTCGGGATGCCATGATGTTTGTGGTAATGCGGCTCTCGCCCGCGCGGCTCGCGCCCAAGCTATTGGAGCAACTTCAGCTTCCGTTGAAGACTACTGCCGAAGCCCGCCTGTTGCGGCTGATTGCGAAAGTGCCGGGCCTGCAGAAATTGGGGCAGGTCATAGCCCGCAACCGGAATCTCCGGCCTGCTCTGCGAAATGCGCTCGCCCGGCTGGAAAATGGTATTCGTGATGTCCGGCCGGAAGACGTCGTCGCGATCATCCGCCAGGAGTTGGGACAACGCGCCGAGAAATACCGCGTGGTCATTGCACTCAAAATTCTCTCCGAAGCCAGTGTCAGTGCGGTCGTGCGCTTCAGCTGGCGTAACCCAGAGAGTCGAAAGCTCGAAAGAGGTGTTTTTAAGGTCCTGAAGCCTCACATCCCTGAATACTTTACGGAGGACATGGAATACTTGCGGGGCCTGGCTCAATACTTCAGCGATCAGCACCGCAATTATGGATTTCCTCGGCGCCTCATTCCCGATACCTTCAAGAAAGTGCGGCGACTACTGCGGCACGAGGTGAACTTTGTCCGTGAGCAGAAGACCTTAATCGAGGCTTGGAATCTGTACCGATCCATGAAGGGCGTTCGCGTGCCGCAGCTGATTCGGCCGCTGTGCACATCTAGAATTACTGCTCTTACCGAGGAACACGGAATCAAAGTCACGAATGCGGCAAGACGACTATCCCCCGCGCGTCGAACGAAGGTCGCCGAGCAACTCATCGAAGCGCTGATCGCCGTCCCGCTGTTGGCGGCGCAGGAAAATTCCATCTTTCACGGCGATCCCCACGCTGGCAATCTGCTCTACAACAACCGCACCGGCGAACTTACTATCCTTGATTGGGCGCTGCGCGAACGCCTGAGCCGGGATCAGCGCCGGCATCTCGCGCTTCTGTTTTTGATGGTGAGCTTTCGCGATCCAGTCGGCACCTGCAATGAAGTTCTGGCACTCAGCCAGCAAAACATCAGAGGCGCCTCACCGAAGCGGCGAATGGTTGAAGAGATGGTGACAAAATTTATCGACGCACTGCCGGTGGCGCGCATGCCGAGTGGCGCGGATGCGATGAGACTTCTTGAACGTATCGCAATGAAAGGTGTCAAGTTTCCAGGATCTCTCATCATGCTGTCGAAGGTGATGTTCACGCTGGATGGAATCTTGCAAGATGCGGGAGGATCCGGCAGCGGCATGGGTTTCACGATCGCGCGTCATATTGCGCAGCACTGGATAAGAAATCGAAAGGAATTCCGATCGCCTCTGGCGAGTAAAGACTGGATCACACTGCAGTGCAGCGCATTGCTTTATAGCAGCCGTTTGTGGCTGCAGAGCGAGCAGGCTGTTTTGGACCGCTTGCTTCCGGCAGGTATTTCAGCGGTCCCACTTGCGGAGTCCTGAGCTTAGCCTTCGACGATATCTTCGCCAGTGTTCTTGCGTTCCGCGACATCGTTCCAATCGGTCTTTGCTGCTGGAGATATATAGCTCATCGCCCGTTCGGCCAAAGCCGTAATCGTCAGGCTGGGATTAACTCCGAGATTGGCAGCAACTACAGATCCATCACAGATGTACATATTCTTGTAGTTGAAGACGCGATGGCGAGCATCTACGACACCATGGCTGGAAGAATCGGCGATCACGCAACCTCCGATACAGTGCGCGGTGCCGGGAACATTGAAGAGGATCTCCGGTAGCATGCTCATGGCAAATCCTCCGGTAAGTTGCGCGAGTTTCTCTGCGAATTCGTTTGCCTTCGGAATATAGGTTGGCACTTTTGCGCCCCGACTGACGAGAAATTTTCTGAATGGCCAGAACCACGGGCGTTGCCAGCGCATTTCGATCTCTCCATCCACGGTCTGCATACAAAGGAGAATCACAAACTCCTTAGCCCAGCCTAACGGTTGCAATACGCGCACCGTCTTCAGTGGGTGGCGGAGCAGAGAGGCGGCAACATTCTCGAGCCAAAGTGCAACGCGCTGCGGACCGGGGCGCCCATTGGTGAGAATGGTGGTGAGAAATCCCATTGCATCGGAGCCCTTAGGATAGCGGACTGCTTCAATGTGAGTGTGCTCGTCTATATAAACGCCGGAGCCAATTGCGATCCCCTGCGAAACGTCCTCGGAATAGCCCGGTGTACGTGCTCCGATGAGCGATTCGGAATTAGTGCGCACATGCTGGCCGACCTGGCTGCTGAGGGCGGGCAAAGAACCTTTTTCTTTAAGCTGAAACAGAAGTTCCATCGTGCCCAACGCCGAGCCGGAAAAAACCACACCGCGGCAGGTCCAACGACGCTGTGGCAGGTGAGTCCAGGTTGTCGACTTAACCGTGGCTACTTCGTAGCCCATGCTCCCGTCTGCGATGCCGCCCAGAGGTTTGACATTCACCACTCGGGTTTCAGGAAAGATCCGTGTACCGCGTTTCTCGGCCAGATATAGATAGGTAAGGTCAAGCGTATTTTTCGCGCCATACCGGCAACCGATCATGCATCCACCGCAGCCGATACAAGTAGTTCGAGCGGGTCCTTCTCCGCCGAAAAATGGATCGGAAAAGGTCTGACCAGCCGGCTCTCCCGCCGCAGGTTGAAAGATGCCAACCTTGGTGCAGTAGAAGGTATGGCCCGAGCCCGTGGCTTCCGCAGCTTTCTTCAAAAGATGATCAGCCGGGCCGAGGATTGTGTTTTGCGTCACACCCAGCATTCGCGATGCCGTTTCGTAGTGCTGCGGCATTTCAGAGTTCCAATCAGCCAGAGACTTCCACGAACCTGCTTCCCACACCTTCGACGGCGGAGGCAGCAATGTACAGGCGTAAGTGATTGATCCTCCACCCACCGCACAGCCATGGAAGATAGTCGCGTGCCTGAAGAACTGTATGTTGAAGAAACCGCGCAAGCCGAGGTTGGGACGCCACACCCAACGGTGGACGGACCAACTGGTGCGCGGTAGATTCTCAGGCGTCCAGCGCCGGCCCATTTCCATGACCGCGACTTTGTACCCCTTCTCCGCGAGTCGAAGTGCTGAAACACTACCGCCGAATCCTGAGCCGATAACGATGAAGTCGAAATCGAATTGGTTGTTGCCGTCTGCCATACGAGTGCCCTAAGTGCAAAGCACTTTCCGTTACGCGTACAGGGAGGAGGCAGTGTCGAAGCAGTGTGCCGGGACAGTTAAGGAAATCGGCGAATCTGGCGGTGGTGCGGCCACGACGGTCCGCAGAATGTTGCCGGCAAGTTGCCACCAGCCATGGAACACTCTTCCGTTAACGTGCTCGCCGTTATAGCGAACCAACATTCGGCTCCAGCCATTGAGGTCGCAGGGCGCCTCGAAGGGGCTAACTACTACGCACCGGGTGTCAAGTTGAAGGCCCTGATGGAGCGCTTTGAGAGCGCTTTCTTTGGCGCTCCAAAGTAGAGCCACAAGCCGGTCGCGATCACCCACAGAGGCGCGCGCCACCAGTGCTTGCTCTTCGAGGGTGAAATAGTCGGAAACGAAAGCTTCGCTGTGTGGTTCGACCATCTCTAGATCACAACCCAGGTCCACGCCGGAGATGGCCACGGCGCAAGCAGCGATACCGGAGCGGTGACTTAGGGAAATTGTGGCCGCTGCCGGTCGGTTATCGATATAGGCTTCGGGTGCTCCGGATTGGGCCGGACGTATCTCCATTTTCCCAAAGACCTGGGGATGAGCGGGCATCTTTAGGCATTCAGATAGAGCCCGTTTGGCGGTCCAGCGTCCTAACAGCCAGTCGGTGCGGCGTTTGTTGAAGCGCAATGCGTTCAAGGATGCCGCTTCGCGCGCGCTTAGCCAATCATTCTCCTCTGGCACGTCCGCTTCGGTTTGCTCCAACCAGTACACGTTCATATAACTCTCCCAGCCAGATCAGGCTGCAATCGTCATCGAGGCTCCCGCTTCTTTGATTTCGGATTTCCCGCATTCCGACTTCTCTGCTTCTCTCTGAATCCCGCGTTCGACGGCATGGATCAGGTAAGGCCGGAGATTTGCGGGCGGAATAATGTAGTTGAGAGCACCGACATCGAGAGCCCGCTGGACGCTGTGTACGCGGTCGAACTCCGCGGCCATTTCCCCCAATTTTTCGGAGTGCACGATTTTGAAAAGTTCTTCCCACTGGGCGCGCAAGCGGCCTTTCTCCGCGCCCTCGGCCTGGGTTATCGCCTGGCTCAGCGCCTGCAGTCGCGGGTCCTTCTTGGCCCTGGCTTCTACCTCACTGGCAAAAACCACGGCTGCCGCGGGAGCGCCGCCGATCACGGAGGCATAGGTACCCTCCAGAGCTGCCACTTCGACATTCTCATTCAGCGCTCGCGAGAAGACCACATAAGCGCCTCCGTGATAGCGCGAGATCACGCAGAAAACAATGGGACCTTTGAAGTTCACAACGGATCTCCCGATCTCGGCGCCATACTCAAGCTGCAACCTGCGCATCGACTCCGGGGACCCATCAAAGCCTGACAAGTTAGCCAGCACGACCACTGGCCGATTGTTGCTGGCCGCATTGATTGCGCGCGCAATTTTCTTGGAGGATTGCGGGAAGAGCGTGCCCGAAGTCCAGTGATCCGGTCCGTCGGCCGGGACAAATCCTAATCTCGGCACTGGCCGGGATTCGATACCGAGCAGACAAACAGGATAACCACCGAGATGAGCATCCCAAACGACTGCGGTCTCCGCCGCACGCATGCCGGCCCAGCGCTCCAGCGGAGCGTGGTCCTGATCGACCGTCGCCATCATCACTTTGCGAATATCAAAAGATTTTTTACGGCCGCGATTGGTTTCATCGGCCAGGATATCGCCGATCAGTTCGAAGCTGTCTTCATTATTGTTATCGTTGGCGTTTCTTCCGTGCGGATAAACTCGCACATCTCGATCGATGGGATCATTGGTCGCGGCTTGCCGGGGAAAACGCTCGCCCGGCTCGATGTAGGTGTGCTCATAGTGACGCAACAAAATCTGACACGCTTCATCAATATCGCGGGCCCAGTACTGCGCTTGGCCGTTGATCCCCATGATGCGGTCGTAACCGCCGATGCCTTGATTGTCCTCAGCTGAAATGGAGCCTGAGAACTCCAATGCGCGCTTGCCGGTAAGCACCATCGCCGCCTTCGGCGTCATTATCAGAATGCCCCGGGTGTGCATGAGCATGGTGGCCTCGGCATTCCAGTAAGGTTGTGCCCCAACGTTGATCCCGTTCACCACCAGATTAATTTCGCCGCCCGCTTGCGTGAACTCAATCAGCCCACGCAGGACGCGGGCGATCCAGTCCATATTCTCCACTCCGCTGTCCATCGAGATTTTGGCGCCGGCCGAGATGGGGAACCATTCCAGAGGAACGCCCTTTGCTTGGGCGAGATCCAGGGCGGCGAGGATGCGCCGGCATTCGGGCTCGGCGATGGCGCCGAGATCCTTGCTGGGATCGCCCAGCAGGAGAACGCGCGTCATGCCTTCGGGATATTTGCTGGTAAAGTTGCGGATGACTCCAACGATGATGTTGGCCTTATTTTGACCGTAAGGTCGGTCAACCGCGACCAGGCGGCCGGCAACGTCAAGATCATGCTCGACAAAATCACCAGCGGGGAATTCCGCTCGCGTGTGTTCCGGAGCGGGCGTAAGCATCTTGATGATTTCGTAAGGGTAGATAAGCCCGCGCTGACGCATGCGGACAACTTTCTGGTCGTATTCGGTCAGCGGGCGAATCGGTTGCAGGTTGTCGGCAGGGCGGAACGTAATAAGCATGCCGCTTCCGCCCGGACTCGAGATGCGCACGACCATGTCGCGCAACTCGCCGGTGCCAGGGTTAGGAATATGAGCACGCACTACCACTTGTTCCAGGCCAAGACCTTCGGTGGCGGGTGCAAGTTTGCGGACCAAGTCGCGCAATTCTTCCCGGGTAAGATTCAGCGGCGGCCAAACGTTAAGCAGGATGCGATTCCAATAGAGGCGTTGGTGGTCAGGCCGCCGCGACTGAAACAGGCGTATGCTGGCCATCGCTTCGGTCAACATGCGCTCCAGATGCGGCAGGCTCACGATGCGGCCCGCCTGGTCCCGTACGGGGGTTACGTCGCGCACTTCTGCGCAGGCAAATAACCGTTCATCCTTTGGATTATCGCGGGCGACGGCGTGAAGCAGGTACACATCTTCGGCGGAAGGCAGCCGCTCAATCTTGAAATTCTCGAGTCTCCAAAGATGCAGCCGTTTCCCCATCATGGGGTGAATTCCACGGAAAAGCTTCTCCTCTTCGAATGTGTTCGCGCCGGGGCGATAAGTGAAATGCAGACTGTTGGCGCCGTGTTTTAGACCCGCGACTGAAACCACAACGCGGCGGATCGCGCGCGGGAAGCCGGCATGATTAAGCACGGAGCAGACTTCCTGCTGCGTAGCTTCCGGATCGCCATGCCCGCCAGGATGGAAAACATAAAAATCGACAACCACGTCATGGTCTGGCGGAACTTCCGCGATCATAGGAAACATTATCCGCGCCACCTCCGACAACTCGGAGAACTCGGCATGCGCGGTGAATACGTGAATGTGCTTTCCCTCGTGATCGTATTCAGCCGAGACGCAACAATGGCCATCCACAAGCAGCGAACGAAAGTTCGAGAGCTTTCGAATGCGGTAGTAGCGCCAGGTGAGCGCTTCCAACATCAGCGTGCGCATCTCCGGGCTGGCTGCCGCGAACCGACTGGAGAGCAGGTTCATCAGCGGCTGCGGACAGTCGATCAGTTCGCGAACTCGCTCGCCTCGGTCGGCGGCGTCTGGATGGGCAGCCAAGTAGGCGAGATGGCCCTCCATTTGTTCGTATACTCTCCTGCGTGATTGCTTAAACAGAGGCTGGTCGAAGTAGCGATAGCGCACCTCCCGGGCGAGGTCGGTGACTGCGGGAAAGATCCCGTTGGTGATTGAAACCACACGGTCGAGTATGGTTCGAAAAGATTCATCCGCATGCCCCGACAGCGTTTGCACTTGTTGCAGTCGTCGCTCAAGCAAACTCAGAACCGGCGCGACTTGCTGCTCCATGCGCTGATGTGATCTGTAAATCCGGAGCAGCGTTTCTTCCAATTCATCCGAGCGATCCAGGGTATGGATACCGTAGTGCGATAAAGCGCGCCGAAGTGCGCAGATAAAGGTTGGCGGCAGTCCCTCCCCGAGCGTTTCCAGCATGCGTAAGTAAGAAAATAGATATGCCTCACTGCTGGGCTCCTCACCGCTCGCCCGATGATTCACCTCCGGATCACGTTTGAACAAGGAACAGATATCGACAAAAATGTTAAGGATCTCATCTTCGGCTTGTCGTATTTCGTCGCTGTCGACGGGGCATTTCTCGCTCCATCCCGCGAGTAGCTGCGTTATGTGCTTTGGATCTGCGTCAAAACCGAGCATTAGCTGGCGGAGCTCAACCAGGCTCTGGCGGCACATGGATTGGATGGCTTCACCGTTTCCCGCCGAATCTGCTGACGTGCCAAACGTCACTCGCTGCGTTGCTCCAACGGCATTATCGCTGGCGGCAGGATCGATTTGCAGAAGTGGTGCCCCGGTGTCCACCTGGGCGTGGGGTATCGTCATTACATGACGGACTTTTCCCGCAAACGGGGCCACGACTTGCATCTCCATCTTCATGGCCTCCAGCACAGCAATGCGATCTCCCGCTGCAACTGTGTCTCCCGGATTCGCCAGAAGAGAAACTACTACCGCCGGCGCAGGCGCGCGTACCACCCCGCCGTCATCGCGATCAATGTGGTGCGAAACACCGTCCACTTCGATCCGGTAGCTCAGTCCCTGAACTACAGACACCATTCGAAAACAGCGACCGAAGACCGTGAGGCGGCTTTCGAAAGAACCTAAGCGGTCGAGGCGGGCATCGATGCGCTTGCCGTCCACCTCCACGCGATATTGCTGCGGACCAAGGCGATAAGTCTTAGGCGAATAGCTATGGCCCCGATAGCGTAGTTCCGCAATTCGGCCTACTTCACTCCGCCCCTGCGGTCGCCCGCGCACCGCCAACGCATAGAACTGAGTCTGCTCGACAGCCATTTGAGCGTCGTAGGACTCGATAGCGGCCTGAATCAAAGCTACATCGGCGAAGCTTGTGGAAACGTGCTCACCGCTTGCTGCCAGATGATCGAGCCATCCGTTGTGTGCATCTCCACGCTGAACTTCGGGACGGTTCAGCAATTCCAGAAGAAAGGTCTTATTGCTGCTTCCGCCCTTGATGACGACAATACTCTCGCGCAGTGCTCGCTGCAGGCGCGAAATTGCCTCTTTGCGGTTCTGTCCGTAGGCGATGATCTTGGCGATCATCGAATCGAATTCCGCAGGGACGGTATCACCTTCCGCTACACCGGTGTCCACCCGAACGCCCGGCCCGGTCATGATCCGGAACCGTTCAATCAAGCCCGGAGCCGGAGCAAAACCGTTCGCCGGGTCTTCTGCATTCAGCCGCACTTCGATGGCATGACCGGTGGTGCGTGGCGCCTCGCCTTCCAGACGCCCTCCCCGCGCCACGTGAATCTGCAGTTTCACCAGATCGAGTCCGGTGGTGCATTCCGTCACCGGATGTTCGACCTGTAACCGAGTGTTCATCTCCATGAACGACAACTGCTTGATTTCTGGTTCGTACAGGAATTCAACGGTGCCGGCGTTGCGATAGCCACTGGCTTGGCTAAAACGAACCGCCGCCTCACGCAGCGCTTCGTCTTGCTCTGGCGAAAGAGCCGGCGAAGGCGCTTCTTCAAGAACTTTCTGGTGGCGTCGCTGAATGCTGCAGTCGCGCACGCCGGCGGCCCATGTTGTCCCGTAGTGGTCGGCAATGATTTGAACTTCCACATGGCGCGCGCAGTGTACCAGGCGCTCGAGAAGAACGGTTGGGTCTCCAAAAGCTTTAAACGCCTCGGCTCGCGCGCTGGCAAAGGCTTGCGAGAGTTGTTCCGCGGAACGCACCAGTCGAATCCCGTGACCGCCGCCTCCAGCCGTGGCCTTAATCAGGAGCGGATAGCCTAGGCGCTCGCCCTGGAACTCCGCGTCAGCCAGCGTATCGACGGCTCCGTTACTCCATGGAACGACCGGTATCTGCGCCTGTTCGGCCAGTTGCTTCGCGGCAATCTTATCCCCCACGCGTCGCATTACGTCGCCATCCGGTCCGATAAAGACAATGCCAAGCTCACGGCAAAGGTCGGCGAATGCGGCGTGCTCGGCCACAAAGCCCCATCCTGCCCAGACCGCATCTGCGCGCGCGGCAGCCAACGCCTGTTCCAAGCGATCATAGTCGACGTAACTGCTCTTGGTTTGCTGAGTGTTTGCGTCGACCGCCTGAGCCGCACCGAGACACACTGCCTCATCGGCCTCACGGACAAACATGCTATGGCTGTCAGGGTTGGTGAAAAGCGCGATGGTGCGCAACGATGTCCCGTGTTCGTAATTGAAGTCGCGGGCGGCGTGGATGAAACGCATGGCGGCTTCGCCGCGATTCACGATGGCCACGCGCTGAAAGTCGTGTTCCATAAAGTCCCCCGATCGCCCGATCGTCAGGACAAATCAATTGTTTTTCACGCGGCCGCGGTCTCGAGTGACATTGCAGCCTGTAATGCTTTTAACCGCTCGTTATCTACCGCTCCGGGAACAGCTACGGTGCGGTAGCCGCTGATTTGCAGGTAGCGGTTTCCGTTTGTATCCACAACCTCGGCATCGAAACTGCCGTGATCTTCGTTAGGCGTGACCACGGCGTATAACAGGATCTCGTCTGATTCCGGGGCGTGTAGCAATGGCGAGACGCAATCTATGTGCTGCGGCAAACCCATACGACCTTGCACGCCCATCTCCCACAGTCCGGCAGTCTGGAAACAAAGCTCGATCAAGCGGGGAGCCAGAAGCGTCGGCAGTTCGGACGGCAAATGGTTTGGTGGCAAGCCCTTAGCCAACCGCCCGACGATTCGATGTCCATCCCACCATGCACGCTCGATCACACGATACGCAGGGCCGTGAAAGTAGAGACCATAGATCTCAGCGGCTTCGATGATGTGTCCATCGGGAGCACCCAACGGCGGCACGATCACCGCTGCGGGCGTTTGCTGTGTGAGGCGCACGCGGGCTGTGAAATGAGTGGTCACTTGCGGCTCGGATTGGTTGGGCAGGGAGCGGCTTCCAGTCAAGCGGCAATCGGCCAGCAGCGCGTCGCGTTCCGGATGGATTGAGGCCTCAACTGTCACCACGCGTGGTTCATGGTGATAGAACTTGAACGGCGCCAGGAAGTTCACGTCTTCCAGGGCTGCGACGTGCCAGCCGGGAAGCAAGCACACGGCAGCTTCGGCAAACGCCTCGACCCCCATTACTCCGGGCAGTACGGGTGTACCGTCAATTTGATGATCGTGCAGGAACGGCTGAATGGCTGGGTCCTGCGTGGTCTCCATGGCAAGGCCATTCTGCACGCCCATGCTGGCAAGCTTGCCGATCATGGGTCCCAAGATCATTGGTCCTGAGATCACCGGACCCGGTCCCGGACCCGACTGTTCCTGCTCCACAGACCGCCTCAGACTTTCCGTTGCGGATGCATCCAGTCCCCCGGTGGAATCCCATTCATTCTGCAAAACGCCGAGACGCTGGCCGACAACAATTTCACCCCTCGTGGTCCCCGTGGTGAGTTCACGGCGGATCAAAGGAATTCCTGCCTCGGGGGGCAGCATGTCGATACCGGCGAGTTCCATCATCTTGGGGATAGAACCGCGTGTCGCCATGCCGATGCCGCCCCATGCCGTCCAGTCGATGACGATGCCTCGTGTAGCGGGCCGGGTAGAGCGGAAGCTAGAGGTGATCTTGCACAACAAGTCGTTGGCCGAACTGTAATCCGTTTGTCCGGCATTGCCGAAGCGTCCGGCAATCGAACTGAACGCCACCGTCGCCCCGAGGGGCATGTCGCCGATGGCATGCAGAAGATTGAACCAGCCATCTCCCTTGACGTCGAAGACGAGATCGAATTCGCGGGGATCCTTGTCCGGCAGAAAGTGGCTGCGTTCGATACCAGCGGCGTGCAGCAGCACATCGATGTGTCCACTGCGCGCGCGGACCTGCTCGATGACTTTGGCCACGGCGTCCGCATCAGTAAGGTTGACGCTGAAATAATGCGCTGCACCGCCTGCGGCTTGCACGGCAGCAATTGCGCTTTGTGCCGTTTGCGCTCGCTCCAGAGCGGCCAGCTCCTTTTCGACCAGGGCCGGTGTGGCCCGCTCGCCGCGCGCCTGGATGCGTGTGAAGAGATCACGCTTTAGGCCGTCCTTGTCGGTCACGAACCGCTTGAGATCGGGATTCTGCCGATCAGGCTCGGGCACCAGATCGAGCAAATAGAATGTGCCCCCGGATGCCGCCGCCAAATCCGCAGTGATGGCGGATACAATGCTTCCAGCCGCACCGGTAACAAGAAAGACGGTGTCGCTGTCGAAGATGAGACCAGGCTTGCCATCGGCGGCGGACCGCTCTTGCAACGCAACCGTCCAGCGCAGCCCTTCTTTGTATCCTATTTCGACCGCGCCCGGATCGCGCAGGGTTTCCTCAATCAGGATGTCGGCAACTTCCGACGGTGTTCGCTGTTCTTCGAAGTCGATTGCCTTGACCAGAGCGTCCGTCCGCTCTCGCTTGTAGGTTTTAGTGAAGCCTGCAACTGCTCCGCCTAACGGTCGTGTCGCGCCTGCATCGTCATAGCCATGCTGTCCACCAAGCCGCGTCGCCGATACAAGAAACGTATCCGACGCTGCAATTTGTTCGTACAGAATGCGCATGGTGGCATAAAGGAATTTGACGCGCACTCGCAACGCTTCCTGCCAGGCAGCATGGTCCATTTCCGCGAGACTTCCTTCATCGTCCAGGGCGGGCAGCCAATACACACCGTGTAGCGGACCCGCGGCCAGCCAGGCCTTGAGGCGATTCTGCAACGTCTCTACATCAACCGCCTCCTCGATGCGGAGAACTTCTACGCCCCTCGTTTCCAGCCGTTGCGCCAGTGCAGTTGCTACACCGGATTTGTCCGGCATGATGACTACTCGTCGGCCAGAGCCGAGCGTCACACCGGTTGACTTGCAAAGATCCAGCGGCGGGCGCAGGGCGGGAACGGGCACGCGGCGTGGAATACGATTAGCGGCGTCGAAACTGGCTGGTATGGGACGCGCAGTGGTAATCGCCTTCGATGCGGAAGATGCAGACACTGCCGGTTTTTTCTGTGCAGGCTCGGGTTTTGCGGGAGAGCTTGCAGCGGGCGCTTTTGCCAAGCCGGGCTGCCTGTCGCGTGCGAATTTGATTACGTGGGCCAGGGTAGGGAAGTCGCGCAGTTTAAGATTCTCATCGCGCGGAATGCTGTACGCCGCTCGCACGGCCGCGAACATCTCCGCCTGTTTCACAGTATCGATGCCGAGGTCCGCTTCCAGATCGAGATCCAGGTCCAGCATGTCTTTGGGATAACCCGATTTGTCGGCCACGATCTCCAGCACTTTCTCCTGGATGGCGTCGTCAGTGGCTGCCTCGACTGTGGTGGGAGACGGCGCGGGCGCTTCGGTGGCCGTATGCGATAACGCAGCCACCGAATCTGCTGAACCCGCGCCGACCAAGTCGGGACGATTCTCGTATACAAACCGAATCACGTGAGCCAATGTGGGGTAATCGCGCAGCTTGCGATTTTCATCGCGCGGGATGTTGTATGCCGCTCGGATTGCGGCAAACATTTCTGCTTGCTTCACGGTATCGACGCCGAGATCGGCCTCGAGATCAAGGTCTAAATCCAGCATATCCTTCGGATAGCCGGTCTTCTCTACCGCCATTGCCAGAATACGTTCCTTGACGTCGCGTTCCTTGACGTCATTGCCCGCCACCGCTGGTGCAGATGCAGCCGTGGGTGTTGCGTTATGGGCAACCGCTGCCGTTGTCGGTGTGCGTTTGAGTTCTTTCTTTTCTGGAGCCATGCCAGCCAAGTCGGGACGTTTCTCATACACGAAACGGATTACGTGGGCCAAGGTCGGATAATCACGCAGCTTGCGGTTCTCGTCGCGAGGAATGTTATAGGCGGCTCGGATTACGGCAAACATCTCTGCTTGCTTCACGGTGTCGACGCCGAGGTCCGCTTCGAGGTCCAAGTCGAGGTCCAGCATGTCGATGGGATAGCCTGTCTTTTCCACTGCCAGAGCGAGGATGCGATCCTTCACAGAATTGCCGGTGGAGTCTGCCGGAGGAACTACCGCCGCGGCAACTGCTGCGGACGCCGGAGGGATAGTGAGCTTGGCTTCTTCCTTTACAACCCAGGGCGCGGGAGAGGGAGCCTGAGACGCGACGGCCAGATCTGGGCGCTTGTCATACACGAAACGGATCACATGCGCCAGAGTAGGGTAATCGCGCAGCTTGCGATTCTCATCGCGCGGAATGCGATAGGCCTCGCGGATCGTGGCAAAGACCTCCGCCTGCTTCACGGTATCGACGCCCAGATCCGCCTCGAGATCAAGATCCAGATCGAGCATGTCAACCGGATACCCGGTCTTCTCGGCGACCAGAGCCAACACTTTCTCCTTCACCGAATCGTCCTTCGTCAGCGGTTTCAACGGAGCGGAGGTGACGGGAGAGGAGACCGGAGAGACGACGGGAGTCTTATCAACTGGTTGGGAGGCTTTCGGTGTATGTGCGGGCACCGGTACTGACCGCGCCTCATGAGCGTTGTTCGCCGCGACCCGCGCTGCCACTCCTTCATCTCGCACGCGCAAAGTGCGATGAACCACTTCCAGGTCGGCTGCGGGATGACCCGCAACACCACTCAGCCAATTGCTCCAAGCGTTAGCATCGACGATGCGGTAGTCATAACCCAGAGCGTTCGGGCTGCGACGGCTGCCGTCTTTCGTCTTTATCCAACGCAGCAGCATCATGCTGATCTGCGAACCAAATCCTGCTCCCAGGTGTATCGCGTATTCGACGGGATAGACCCCACCCTTTGACAGGTTCAATGGTCCCAGTTCCGGATCAACTTCCTTAAAGTTGGCGACCGGCGGCACGGAACCGGTCTCCAGCGCCTTGACCGCAACCACTTCTTCGATGCCGGTGGCCATGGCATGACCAGTGAAGCCCTTGGTGTTGGCGATCACGATGCGATCAGCAACGTCGCCAAAGACGCGGCGAAGAGCATAGATCTCAGCCGAGGCACTGCCACCACGCGCCGGAGTGTAGGTTTCATGAGAGACAAAGACCGTCTGAGGCGCGATCTCGCGCCGCGAAATCCCGCTGCCCGATTCGGCCTTGGCAAGCAACGCTTCCATTTCCTGGCCGATGTGCTGGACGTCGAGACGAGTGCCGTGGAACGCGCTGTTCCCGGTCACGGTGGACAGAACCTCGCAGATGGGCTGTATTCCCCGCTCGCGAGCCGCAGCAGCGCTCTCCACCATCAGAGCCGCGGCACCCATGCCGATAATCATGCCGTGTCGTCGGCGGTCGAATGGAATCGCGGCATCTTCCACTGCTTCGTCCGTGGCTGCGGCTCCACTCGCCAGGAAGCCAGCGCCCATCCACTCGATCAGATGGTCTGAGCTAACGTCGTCGGCCGAGATAATCACTACGCGCTTGCATCGCCCGGCGTGGATCCAATCCTCCGCCAAAGCCACGGCGTATGTGGTGCTGGCACAGGCAGAATTGATTTGCGTGTTGGGACCACGTGCGCCGATGAATTCTGCGAATTGTGAATGGCCCATCGGCAAAACACGGAGCAAGAAACTCCGGTTGAAAACGTACGGTTCTTTTTCGATGACCGCGCGTAATTCGTCGATGCGGCGGTTGATCTCCTGCACCAGGATTGAATGATCATTCGCCTTTAGCTCAGAACCTAGCAGGCTTTCGAGCATTGCCAACTGCTCGCGGCGTTCATGATCCGTGTAATAACGTGCCATCTCGTCGGCGAACGAATCACACCCTGGGAAGGCTGACGCAAAAATTACACCGGTGTCGTCGCGTAAAGCGTCTGGCAATCCCCAGCGATCCTGTAGCTGCGTACCTTTGCTCGTGGTTTTGTAGCGCATCACCAGCGGGATGCCGGCATCGCGCAATGCGTCGATTCCCGCACCGATCGCCAGTTGGGTAACACGGTCCAGGGCGGAGACGCGTTCGGGGGGAATGCCGAATTCATTAGCCAGATCAAAAGCACCGCCACGTCCTGCCAACTTGATGACATCTGCTACGCTGTCGAGCGTCTCGAATGTGGGTTCACCGTTCTCTCTTTTCACCAGGCGTGTGATGTGTTTGTCGAGCATGGCCTGCCGGAAGCGCGTGGGGATCGAATCGATAAACTGATCGCCGCGCAGAATGCTTCCGATGTTCGCATCGTCGAAGATGTGCTCCGTTCCGGGCAGTCCTAATGCCGCGCCGGTAATGACTACTGGAGCGTCGTTCGAGACTCTACTTTGGCCGTGGTAGATCTCGTAGCCGCGATCCAGAACATCCGCGAACAACCGTCCGAGTTGGTTGTAGCGATCTCCGTTTAACAGCGCGGTGGGTGCAGAGGTGTCGGATGTAGACTTTGGCACGGAGATTGCCGGAGAAAGTGTTACCGGCGAGTCTGCTGCGCTCACAGTTGGCACAGCCGGCTCGCGCCAGGCCTCCGCGGTTCCACGACCCAGTCCCGCCGCATAAAGCCCGCACAACGCCTGGTTGAAGGCGACCACGTCGCCGACTTTCGGATGATTGGTAAACAGCGAAACTACGTCGCTGTGGCCGCCGAGCACATCCTCGGCAAATCCCTGCAATGCTTTCTTGGGTCCAACTTCAACAAACATGCGAGCGCCGGCATCGAACAGCGTTCGCAGTCCCTTAACAAATTGCACCGGAGAAGCCACCTGCTTAGTAAGGATCTCCAGCATCTGCGGCACTACGTCAGGACCGGTCGGATAAAACTCGCCGTCGGTGTTGGCGACAATGGGCAAACGCGGCGACGTAAGATGCAGGCGCTCCAGAACTCGCCGCAATGGCTCGCTGGCTCCCGCCACAATCGAGGTGTGGAAGGCATGGCTCACAGTTAACGCAGCCACTTCATAGCCAGCTTGTTGGAAGGCATCCATGGCTTGCTCCACTGCTTTGCTCTCGCCGCCGATTACGGCCTGCCGGTTGCTGTTGACATTGGCGATGACTACATAGCCGTTGATGGTTTTCAGAATGCGCTCGACTTCTTCCAATGGAGCAAACACTGCGGCCATGCGGCCGTTATCTTTCATAGCCACTTGGGTCATGCCGCGGCCGCGGGCGCTCACAGCTTCCAGTGAGTCAGAAAAGGGCAAGGCGCCCGCCGCGACCAGTGCTCCGTATTCGCCCAGGCTGTGTCCCATCGTGAAGTCAGGTTCGATGCCATAAGAGGCCAGAAGCCGTGTGAGCGCAAGGTCGGTTGCCAGCACGGCGGGCTGAGTGATTGCAGTCTGGCGCAAATCGTCTTCCGCCCTAGCCACGGCGTTAGTATCAGCGTCGTCAACGAAGATGAACTCGCTCAGCGGCTTGCCGAGCAGGGGCGTCATCACGCGATCCGCTTCGGCAAAGGTTTCGGCAACAATTGGTTCCGCCGCCCGGAGTGACCGGAGCATGTTCACGTATTGAGAACCTTGGCCGGTATATAAGAACGCAACCTTGGGTGCGGGACCGTGACCGCGGAAGATGCCCTGGGCACGCAGGGCTTTCCACATTGCCGGCTGATTGGCCGCCAGAGATTTGGTCGCGTTGCCGGCTTTCTCCGCCAGTTCGGCTGCTGTCGCATAGTCAATAGCCACGCGTTCCGGCGAGCGCAGGTCGGATTCAGCCGGGGCGATTGGCACTGGTGCGCGGCCCGCTTTGGCGTCTTTCTCGACCGCGCGCAATCGCTCGATAAGAGCCGCTTCCGAAGCCGCCCCGATTACCAGTGCTCCGCGCAGCGGGGCTTTCAAATGAGAAGGGTTGGAAGGGCGGGAAGCATTTGCCGCACTCATAATTTGCTCTTTCACATTCGACGGTGTCTCATTTACGGCCACCGAACGCTTGCCGTTTCCATTCAGCCTGCCGGGAATGTATTCTTCGAGCACTGCGTGAAAATTGGTCCCACCAAAACCAAAGGCGCTCAGACCGGCCCGCCGCACGCCATCTGCCGGCATTGTCCATGGTTTCAGTTCGGCATTGACGTAGAGCGGAGAGTGCGCGAAGTCGATGTCCGGATTGGGATGCTCACAATGAACGCTCGGGGGCAGAACTTTGTCCCGAAGCGCCAGGACAGCTTTCAGAAATCCGGCAGCGCCGGCCGCGGCCTTGAGATGTCCCAAGTTAGATTTCACCGAGCCCAGCGCTACCGAATGTGGGGGAAGATGGAAATCACTCAGCGCATCGATCAGGCTTTGCACTTCGACCACGTCGCCCACACGAGTGGATGTTCCGTGACCCTCAATCAGAGTCGCGGTGGAGGGCGATAAGCCGGCGTTTTGCCAGGCGCGCTCAATCGCCAGCTTTTGACCGATCGGATTGGGTGCCGTGATGCCCTTTCCTTTGCCATCGCTCGAACCACCCATTCCGCGCAATACTGCGTAGATCGTGTCGCCGTCGTGTTCGGCATCCGCCAGACGCTTGAGCAAGAAAATCGCAGCGCCCTCGCCCATGACGAAGCCGTCAGCTCCCTCGGCGTAGGGACGAGTACCAGTGGCTGAAAGTGCACCGATTTTGCAGAACTTGATATAGGTCGAAGCGCCCATGTTACGGTCAATGCCACCCGCCACGGCGAGGTCAAAATCGTTTTCCACCAGACCTTCGACCGCCGCGCTGATGGCCGCCATCGCCGATGCACAGGCCGCGTCCACAACGTAGTTAGGGCCGTGGAAATTGAAAACGTTGGCAATTCGGCCGGCTATGCAGTTGGCTAATTCGCCGGGCATGGTGTCTTCCGTTACATTGGCGATGCGTTTAGCCATCCGGTCGTGCAATTCGCGGGTAACGTCGCGACGCAGTCCTTCTGGCAAATCGGCGAAGCTCGCACATTCGGCTAGCTCATGTGCATATTCAGGAAAGTACAGCCGCAGCGCGGTGAAATAATGTTTCTCCCCAGCCATGGCATTCCCGAGAATCACGGCCGTGCGATCGGTATTCAGCGGCCGTTTGGGGTAGCCGTAATCCTCCAGCGCTTCGCGAGTGCATGCTATAGCCCATTTTTGCGACTCATCCATGGCATCGACCACGCGCGGCGGCACCGGCAAATGCCACTTGATCGGATCCCACGAAAAGTCGCGCACCCAGCCGCCGATTGTGGAATAAGTTCTGTCCGGCGCACTGGGATCGGCGTCATAGTAATAAGCTGGATCCCATCGATCAGGATTAACCTCAGAGATGCTGTAACGGCCATTTTTCACGTTTTCCCAGAAAGCCGGCACGTTCACGGCGTCGGGAAGAACCGCTCCTGCTCCAACAATTGCGATAGCCCGGTGAGAAGTGTTTTCCATGACGAGACTCCTGAGATTCTGAAAATCGTCGTTTACGCTATGCGGCCAGGACCGTGGGCTTGGCCGTGCGGCTATACAGTACGTCCGCTACATGATCAAGGTCTGCTATGAGGCCCGACTGCGCGCGGTGGATGGCGGGCAATCCAAGACTCGCCTCAAAACCTGCGGTCTCGGAATCGCTGACGCCACCGGCCCCGATCATCCAGCGCAGCCCTTCTTCGCCCACCTTGATCGCGGCCTCGCGAGCAAAAACTCGGCTGATCGCCGCCAGCGCAGTCGCGTCGAAGCGCCGGCTGGCTTTTTCGTTGATCTTGCCTTCCGCTAACAATGCGGCGCGGCGGGCTAAACTGCCTGCGCATTCGGCGTAGGCGATCAACTCGCCCAGGCGCAGGAGAATGTGTTGATAACGGGTGAGCCGCGCCACTCGCGCTTTCTCCATGACCTCGGCCAATGCGTGCATAGCCAGTGCCGCGGTGTCAGCCCCCACGTTGGGATGGCGGGCATGCAGCGCTTCGAACTCTCGCGCCCGCTCGTGATAGTGCTGCCCGCGCGTCTTGAGGTGAGACTGCCAGCGGTCGCGGCTGATGGTCATCTCCATAATCTCCGACGTGCCTTCGTAAATCGTCGTAATACGCACGTCGCGCCTGATTTTTTCCACCATGTATTCCCGCGTGTAACCGTAACCTCCGAGCGCCTGGATACTGGCGTCAGCCGCCAGGTTGCCGGCCTCCGTCGCCATGTATTTCGCGATGGCACCTTCGGTGTTCAAGCTGCCTTCGGTCCCGCCGTCGATGCGTTCCGCGGTTTCTTCGATATAGGCGCGAGCCGCCTCCAGGCGCGCTACATGGGGCACGATCAGCTTGTGTGTGTATCCCTGCTTTTGCGACAGTGGAGATCCGGCCTGGATGCGCTTGCTGGAGTAGGGAATTGCGCGATCGAGTGCAGCCCATCCCGCACCAAGACCGAACGCCGCCACCATCAGACGCGTGTAACCAAATACAGCCTGCGCCTGATTCAGTCCCTCACCTTCGACCCCACCGATGAGCCGGTCCGCGTCGATATACACATCATTGAATGCGAGGGCCGCAGTATTGCTGAGCCGTATGCCGTGCTTGTCTTCTGGTTCGTCGTGGGTGAAGCCCTTCGTGTCTTTTTCGACGATGAACCAACTCGGACCGCCAGGAGTATTGGCCAGCACCGTGTAAGCGCCCGCCACTCCGCCGTTGCTGATCCACTGCTTGTTGCCGTTAATCTTGTAACCAATGACGCGGTCATCCTTGGTGACCGGGTCCGCCGTAGTCTTCAACGCACCGAGATCGCTGCCGGCTTCCGGCTCCGTGGCGCCATAGGCGAACAGCAATCCCTCCTCAGCAATGCGGCTCAGCCAGATTTTCTTTTGCTCCGGAGTGGCGCCGACTGTGATCGGATCGCTGCCCAGAAACGTGGCCAGCACCGCTGTAGCCACGCCCAGATCGATGCGCGCCATCTCTTCGCAGACGCAGTACACATCGAAGGCCCCACCGCCCATGCCCCCGAACTCTTCGGGAATAAACAGGAGCTGAATGCCAAGCTGGTCGGGACTGCACATATCACGAACCACATCGAGCGGACATTCGTCCGCGGCATCCAGTTCCAGAAGTTTTTCGTCCGGCAGACGTTTCTTGGCGAAGTCCCGGAGCGACTTCAGACTCAACTTCAGCGTTTTATTTGTGATCATTGGCGGTGCCTCACTTTGCTGCGACGGTTCGCATCTCACGCACTTTGTTGGTCAATGCCGGCAGGAACTCCAGCACGTCATCGACAATGCCCACATCTGCAACGTGAAATATGGGAGCTTTCGGATTCTTGTTAATAGCGATCAATAACGGGCTGCCTTTGATGCCCGCCAGGTGCTGGGAAGCGCCGCTGATACCGCACGCCAGATACACTTTCGGTTTTACGGTTTTTCCTGACGAGCCCACCTGACGTGACTTTTCGAGCCACTTAGCATCGACAACCGGTCTTGAGCAACTCACTGCCGCACCCATGGCCTCGGCCAGTTCCTCGGCGATAGCTACATTCTCTTTTTCCTGCAGGCCACGCCCGATGGATACCAAAACGTTGTGCTTGGTGATATCCACATCACCAGCTTCGGCGACCACCGTTTCCAGATAGCGACGGCGCGCCGTCAGAACGCCGACTTCGGCTGATTTGTCGACGGCGAACACACTTCCCAAACTTGTCTCGACGCCTTTGAACGCGCCCGGACGTATCGTGACCACTGCGCCCGAGGAAATGTAACAACGAACATGGGTGCTCACCTGCCCGCCGAATTCCTGGCGGACTACTTGGAGACGAGTACCTTCAACTCCCGTGATCTCGACGACGTCAGAGACGAAAGGCGAATTCGTCTTGATGGAAAGGCCCGGCGCCAGATCGATTCCGAAATGGTCATGGGGTAGCAAGATGATGCTGCCGCTCGGCAGTACAGTCAGCAGAGCTTTTCGAACCAGTTCGGCGTTCGGGTAAGCCAGAGCTTCGTTTGAGATTTTCCAGATCTCAGCATAGGAAGCCCCGAGCGCGCTGCATGCGTCATCGACCTCTGCGCCCCAGCCCGTGAGGATGGCAGTCGGCGGTGCGGCGGGATCGATCTTTCGCGCAGCGGCCGCCAGTTCGAACGCGGAATCGTCAACCACGCCGTCTTTGTGCTCGATGTATGCGAAGATGCGAGACATTATTTCAACCCTCCTTTAGCCGCTACTAACTCCAAAACTCTTTCGACGTTCTCTTCTCGGCTGCCGCGCAGAATTTCGGCTCCCCCGCCGACAACGGGCATGAAAAAGTCCAGCACTTTCACTTTCGCGGCTGTTTCTCCTACACACCCCGTGTCCAGATCCAAGTCCGCCATGCCATAACTTGGGATGGGCACAGACGCTACTTGCCGGATGCCCCGCATACCGACATAACGAGGTTCATTGATGCCGGTCTGAATCGAGAGCACACAAGGCAGATCAATCTCATTCATTTCTTTGTTGCCGCCTTCGATTTCGCGGCCGATTCTCAACTTCTTTCCGTCCACGACGTCAATGGAAGTGACCAGAGAAGCAAACGGATAGTCGAGCAGCGCCGCCAGCATTCCGCCGACCTGAGCGCCGCCGTCCTCTGCCTGCACTCCGGTCAGGACCAGGTCATAGGTCCCTTTTTGCACGAACGCTTTCAGGATGGTCGCAATGCCGCGGCCATCCGATCCGGCGAAGGCATCGTCCGTAAGCATCACGCCATGGTGCGCGCCCATCGCCATCTCCCGGCGCAGCACCTCTTCGTCATCTTCCCCGCCAACCGTGGCCACCGTGACGCTTCCACCGGCTCGGGCGACTATCTGCAAGGCTTCTTCTACCGCGTAGTTGTCCGGTTCATTGATGGAATAGACCAACTCTTCGCGTTCAATGTCGTCTCCCGCGTCATTGAGTTGAATCTCGTTTTCCGAAGTATCGGGAACTCTTCGCACACAAACTAGAATCTCCACGTTAGCCTCCGCGATTACTCTTGATCTCGACGTTGCTCATGCTGCTTTCGGACTTACACGCACCATCTGCTGGTCAACCAACTCCGCCAGATCGATGGCAGTCATCTTTCCTTCCATCCCGGCGACCTTGATCGCATCTTCTATATTCGTCATGCAGAATGGACAAGCGGTCACGATCACATTCGCTCCGGCTTCCGCCGCCATCTGCACTCTCTTGACCCCCATCCGCTGATCTTCCGTCGGTTCGTAGAACAACATCAGTCCACCACCACCGCAGCAGAATGAGCGGTCCCTCGACTTTTTCATTTCGACTCGCTTCAAGCCAGGAATCGCATCCAGCACATTTCGGGGATCGTCGTAAATCTGGTTATGCCGCCCCAGATAGCAGGGATCGTGATAAGTGAACACGCTGTTGGCGTTCTCGATGGGATTGAACTTAATCTTGCCGGCTTTCACTTCGCGGGCCACAAACTGGCTGATGTGCTCGACCGGCGGCACATCCTTATTCGTGTAGTCGTGTGTCAAAGCGTTGTAGGCGTGCGGGTCGGCAGTGACGATCCACCGCACGCCCGAGGCCTTGATGGCATCCACGTTGTGGTCGCGCAAAGCCATGAAGAGTGTTTCTTCTCCGAAGCGGCGAACCTCATGGCCGCTATCTCTTTCCGCCGCGCCCAGGATTCCAAAGTTCTCTCCAACATGGTTGAGGATCTTCGCCGTGGCCCGTGCGATCGCCTGCATACGGTCATCGTAGGAAGTGATGCTGTCGACAAAGTACAAAGTGTCGGCGGCATTGCGATTGTCCAGAGTTTTTACTCGACAGGTTTCCTGGAATTCCTTGGTGTTTGCCCAATCGGCCTTTTTCTTCTCCATCTTGCCGTAGGGATTGCCACGGCTCTCCAACGCCTTGAGCGGCTTTTGCAGCGACTGTGGAACGTTCCCGTCATCGACCAACCCCCGCCGCAAATCGACGATTTTGTCGATGTACTCAACCAGCAGCGGGCATTCTGCTTCACAATCGCCGCACGTGGTGCAGGACCAGATCTCATCCTCGGAATAAATGCTTCCGGAATCCTTGCCGCCGACCAGCGCTGCGCCGTTGTTCACCTGTCCATTGTTCGTGCGTCCAAAAACCGGATAGTGCGCGAAAGCATAGTCCCGCGCCTTAATGCTGATGAACCGCGGCGACAACGGCCTTCCCACGGCATTGGCTGGACAATTGTCTGAACACCGCCCGCAGTCAGCGCAAGAATAGAAATCGAGCATGTGCTTCCAGGTAAAATCTTCGAAGCTCTTTACTCCGAAGGATTTCACCTGATCGAGATGCTCATCGCTGACGCCCCATCGCACCGGCTTCAGGATCTCGCGGTCCAACTTTGCGAAGTAAACGTTGAACAGAGAAGTTTCCACGTGGAACTGGATTCCAAAAGGCCGGTAGCAGAGCAAGAAGTAAAAGGTTAGTTCGTGGAGAAGGTAAGCGGCGAAGTAGATGCGTCCGAGAGTGGATATCCCAGTCGTGACCAAAGCTTTCTGTAATATCCACGGCAGCGAAAATGTGGCTAACACTTCAACGGTTTGACCCGCCTGCGCCTCGCCGGCGGCCTTAGCTCCCGTAAACAGGCTGTCGGCGAACATCAGGATTGCAATCAGCGAAAGCAGGAAAATGGCATCCGCTGTGTGGCTTTTGCCGTACCTTGGTGGCACGTCATACCGTGCTGGTTTGAAAACGAGACGGCGAATCACCGCGATCACCATGCAGAGAAACACAATGGTGGCCGCGTAATCGGTGGTTGTATTGTAGATTTCACCGGCTCTTCCTGATAAGCCAGGCATGACGAAGCTTTCGGAGACGCCAACAATCAGTACAGTGAAAGCGCGAAGCGCCAGGACGATGAAGCCCGCAAAAATGAAGATATGAAGGATTCCAGCAACTCTGTAACGCGGATGCTTCCACTGGCCAAACCAAAATTTCAGAACCTGTTGCAGTCTTTGCAGTGGCCGATCAAAGCGAAAATCACGCTCGGCCCGAAACAGTGGAACCAAGCGCCTCGCCACAATATATGAAAAACAGCCGATGCCCAGAAGATGAATAGTTAGGAAGAGGGTTCGGCCCGGGACCATCCAAGATGTCAATTGCGCAGCTGACTGCGTACCTACCACGCCTCTACTCTCCTGCTCACGATCGCTAAGCGATCAATTGCGTCAAGACTTCTTCCTTCCTAACTGGGGGACCGGCTGCTGCTGCTGATTCGACCGAAGCGAGAGTTGGAGGTGGTATGGACAAACCAATCGACGCTGCCGCGGATGCCGGTGTCGATACAACTTTCGCCTTCGTCTTAGGGTGCATCTTCTTTGATCTTCTTTGCTCTTTCTTGCGCTGGGGCCGGACTCCAGCGGCTGCTCGGAGCTCCGCGAAACTCAACGTGAGCAACTTTTCCAAACGCCGCAGGTCCGGTGCCGCGTGAACATCTCCGCTGAACCCAAAATATGCCGTGCCGTCGTAAGTCAATATGGCGCAGTTAAGCGCCATCTCGCCGCCCACCGGAACATAGGGGTAACAGGCGACCATCTTGCGTCCTAGCAGGTAAAGCGGATACTGCGGGCCCGGTACATTGGTGCACACCATATTGAAAGGCGTGAACGGCAGCCTGCTGATGATGTGGCCCGCTACCGCCTGCGCGGAATTCGGGAGCATGCCGATCAAGCCACCTGCCAGACTTACTAATTCTGCTGTGTGTGCGCGTTTGAGAAATTCCGTCCTTCGATGGACCGCGGCCAACAGCTTTCGAGGATCGCGAATATCCAGCGGAACGGTGACCGGAACCAGGGAAATGCGATTTCCTAAATCGCCCGGACTGTCGCTACCGCGCAGATTAACCGGAACCATCATGCGGAAAAGCTGTCCTTTGACTCTCTCGCCGTGCAGTTCGAGATAGCGGCGGATGGCCGCCGTCACCAGCGATAGAATGACGTCATTCACGCTGGTGTTGCACGATTGTCGTATTGCCTTTATTTCCGTCAGAGAAATTCCAGCGCAAGCAAACTTCTGCGGACCGCGGTAGAGAACGTTGAACCGCAGTCGCTCGGTGTTCGCAGTGAGTTCTGGAAAGAGATGGGTGAACTCGTTCGTGTCGAAGTTTCCACCGTTTGCGGCGACGCGCTCCGCCATGCTTGTAAGGTCTGCCAGTGCAGCCAGAATTCGTTTAACGAATTCAGAGTAGGAATCGACACAGCCGTTTGTAATTGAAGCCCATGGATCCGGCGGTGGCGGGACCCGGAGCCGAAGCTTTCGTTTGGGTAGGCGAGGCGCCGCTGGATTCGCATCCATAAGCACGTTCATGATTCCAACTCCGGCGATGCCATCGGCGAGGCAGTGGTGCAGGCGGAAGATAAGTCCGCTCCGATTACCTTTTAAACCGTGTACCAGGGTCAGATCCCACAGTGGGTGCTGCCGGTCCATCACCTTGCTTAGAAGTCTCCCGGCCAGCGTCTTCAACTCTG
Organism: uncultured Acidobacteriaceae bacterium; assembly: GCA_963818865.1. Classification (GTDB taxonomy): domain Bacteria; phylum Acidobacteriota; class Terriglobia; order Terriglobales; family Acidobacteriaceae; genus Sulfotelmatobacter. The sequence continues at coordinate 762,610 of CAWFTQ010000001.1, read as the reverse complement.
CGTCGGAACCCTGCTTGAGCGTCGCCTCGCGAAAATGGCGGCGGATGTCGAAGCTCGGGTCATACTCCCAGCTCGGAAGGCCAATATTAAACGGGGGCGGCACCACCCTCTTCAGATAGCGTGGAATAAGCGGCAACTTCGATTCGACAAACTGGACGCAATCTTCGAAAGCTATCTCACTCTCGAACACGCATAGGCAAGCCACGTTGAGTGGCATACCCTCGCGTTCGAGATGGAGGAAAACCGTGTCGCCCCAGGAAAGGCGGTCACCGTGCTGGTCTTTTTGCATGTCACTTCTCCCGTTCGGCTGCATAGCTGAAACTGGCTAGCGATTGTCCGTCTTAGCTGACGAAGGAAAATCGCGATCCCAGCTTCACCAGCTTAAGAACCTTGTAGACCTCGACGTTGACGCCGCGCAGCACGACCTTGACGCTCTCAGCGTCAGCTCTGCCCGCGAACTTTGATATCGCTTCGATCGCACTTGGATTAATCCGCCGGACCGAAGAAAAATCCAAGGCCACTTCGCCTTCGACACTGTCCAGCTTTTCACCGGCCTCTTCCAAGGCCTGCACAACGCGCTCTTCATCGATCTTGAGCCACACGGCGATCATTGCCATAAGCACCACCATCCGCTATGCAGTTTGTTGCTGAGACTTACCGTCCACCTTCGCCCGGTCTCGTCCCTCATAAGCTTTCCAAAACAGATCGGCCAATTCGCTCATCAGCGGCATCCTAGGATTCGACCGCCAAGAAGGATCGTCAAAGGCAAGCTTGGTCAGATCAGGCATTGCCCGCTCGAATTCTTCCTTCGAAATTCCCAGGTCGGCGATCGAATGCGGAAAATTCAATTGGTCAAGTAACTGTCCTGTAACTGCCACCAGATTCTTCACCTTCTCCTCAATCGTGTGGCCGCCCAGACTCAGCAAATCCGCGATGGTCGCATATTTTTGGTGAGCGATATATCCCTTCTGATACGGCGAAGGCAGAAACTTCGTCGGCACGGACGCGTTGTAGGCAATCACGTGCGGCAGCATAAGCGCATTCGCGCGACCATGGGCCACGCCAAAGCGTGCCCCAAAAGCGTGGGCTAACGCGTGATTCACCCCCACCGACGCGTTGGAAAACGCCATCGCCGCGATGCAGGCGGCATTGTGCATCATGCCGCGTGCCTCTTCATCTCCGGGATTTTCATAAGCGACTGGCAGATATCTGAAGACCATCCGGATCGCCTGCATGGCGTTGCAATCGGTATACGGGGAGGCATAACTGGAAACGGCAGCCTCCAGCGCATGGGTCAGGCAGTCGATGCCCGTATCGGCGGTGAGGCCCTTTGGCATGGACATCACAAATTGCGGATCGACGATGGCTACATCCGGGGTCAGCGAGTAGTCGGCTAGGGTCACCTTGCGCGCTCGCTCCTTGTCGGTGAGGACGGCAAAGGGAGTAACCTCGCTGCCGGTTCCGCTCGTGGTGGAGATGGCGATCAGCCGCAGGCGATTAATTTTCTCAGTCGGGTATTGGATCACGCGTTTGCGCAGATCCAGAAATGGCGCGGCCAACTCTTCCAGGTCAGCTTCCGGTGATTCGTACTTGAGTTTCATGATCTTGGCGGCATCGATTACTGAGCCGCCACCCAGCGCAATGATCTGGTCCGCTTTGTAGAAGTTGAGCGCCTCCACTCCTTGCTTGACGACCTTGATCTCCGGTTCCGCATCCGGAATGACCGCGACGTGGACGTGCGTCCCTTCCGCAATGTGGCGCCGGACAAGATCGACGTGGCCGATTTGCTCCAAGGCCGGACTAGTAATAATGATGGTGGAGCGAGAGGGAAACTGCCGCACATTCTCCACCGCGTTCAGGTTGAAATAAATCTGATTCGGAACTCGGAACCACATATGGGCTTGTGTCCTTCGAGCCACACGCTTGATGTTGAGGTAGTGATAGATGTTGACGTTATCGGTGGTGCTATTGCCCCCGCCGGTGCCGCATCCGAAGGAGAAGGTCGGTGGCAGATCGTTGTAAACGCCGCCCACCGCTCCGACTGAACCTGGAGAGTTCACCAGAATCCGCCCCGCGTTCATGAGTTCACCGAACTTGCGGATAATCTCATCGTTGCGCGAAAAAATGACCGCCGTATGTCCCAGCCCACCGGCATGATTCACGTCGACACAAACCTTGAGCGCCTCTTCCACCGATTTCGCTCGATAGACCGCGAGCACAGGGAACAGCTTCTCAACTGACAGGGGATGCTTGCGGCCTATTCCTTGAATCGGCGCAATCAGCAGTTTGGTGCCCGGCTTCACGGCAATACCGGCAAGGCGGGCTATATCGGCCGCTCTCTGACCGACTGCTGCCGGCTGCATAAGGCCGGTTTCAGGATCGATCACAGTGCGCGCTAGCAGCCCGGTTTCTGCCTCGTCGCAGATGTGCGCGCCCAGCGCCGCAAATTTCTTCAGCACCAGGTCGTAAATCTCATCGTCGATCACCGCCGTCTGCTCTGAGGCACAGATCGTTCCGTTGTCGAACGTCTTGGAGAGAATGATGTCGGTCACGGCCGTATTCAGGTCCGCCGTCTTTTCCACATAGCCCGGCGTGTTGCCCGGTCCCACACCCAAGGCTGGCTTACCGGAGCTATAGGCCGCTTTGACCGCGCCCGGCCCACCGGTGGCGTCAATCAGACCCACATCTTTGTGCCTCATCAAGTAAGCGTTGTCCTGCAGCGTGTGCGCTTCCAGGCAGCCGAAAACTCCTTCGGGCGCACCGTGCTTCAGCGCGGTCTCGTACATGATCTTCACGGCCTCGGAGCAACAACGCCAGGCGTTCGGATGAGGACTGAAAATGACCGCGTTGCGCGTCTTGATGGCCATGATGCACTTGAAGAGCACCGTGGAAGTGGGGTTAGTAATGGGCGTGATCGAGAAGATAACCCCGATCGGTTCGGCCATCTCTACCAGATTGCGCTCCGGGAACTCGCGAATGACGCCGACGGTACGTTTATCTTTGACGTAGTTGTAGACGAATTCCGTGGCCACCATGTTCTTGATGACCTTGTCTTCCATGACTCCCAGCTTGGTCTCGTCAACCGCCAGTCGCGCGAGATGTTGAGCGTGGTCCAAGCCAGCCAGCACCATTGGCTTGACAATGCGGTCAACATCCTCCTGGGTAAATTGAGTAAAGACGGCGGCCGCCGTTCTCGCTTGACTGACTAATCTCTCAAGGTAGGCAACGCGTTCTTCAGTAAGGGTTTCGACGGAAAGCGGAATCGCAACCCGCTGCTGCACCAGTTCGCGAGTGACCATGACTCTCCCCTGTAACTACTGTCGGAGTTCCCTGGGCTATGAGGAGCACGGTCTTCTCTTCCAGTCGATCAACTGTGAGAAAAAGTAGACCAGTGAAAGTCGATCCAATGCCTTCTATGCGTAATCGATCGGATGCTTGTCCAGCCAGTGCTCGTCGCGCACCTGGCCGATGTTCTTCAAAGCACCACCAGCCGCGCTCGCAGTCAAGTGGCGGCTTTCCCATACAACCCCTGCGCCTAGGCCGACTGCACCTCCCAGCAAGCCGCGCGCCAAAACTCTGCTGATGGATTTGTGCCTGCCTCCTGGGTAACCACCTAGCAGGCCGAGGCACGCCCCGAGGGCGGCGGGCTTCAATGCCCTTCGAATGGACTCGCTGATGAACGGTTTGAGGGAATCTCCGTCAAGAAATGCTTCCCGACCGGAACGCGCTCCCTCTATTCCAGAATTGATAAGCTTTCGGCCGTAGCTGGCATTCGATTTCGACCACTCCCGTAAAGCCATAATTCCCTCACTGTCCTCTACCGGGAACACAGTCACTACATCACTATTGGTGGGCCGCGTCGGTACCCGCTATCACGCCTTATTGTGAGGGTTGATACAAGAGAGGGTGAGCGCAATCGCCTCGGGAGGTGATCGTGGGGCTAGCCAGGGTAAAACTCGATCTTCATTTCAATCGTGCAGGTCCCAATTGCGCCGATTGCAGGTTACAAAACAGTATTTGTCTGTGCCTTCCAATACTTCTGCCGCAGCTCCCGTTTCAATATCTTGCCGGTTCCAGTCTTGGGCAAGCTCTCAAGGAATTCGACAGAGCGCGGACACTTGAAATGCGACAACACGGACCGGCAGAACTCCAGGAGTTCGTCCTCGCCGACTCGCGATCCCGGCTTCAAAACCACAAGCGCCTTCGGCACCTCGCCCCACTTCTCGTCCGGGACGGGAATCACGGCCGCTTCGTAGACGTCGGGATGGGCGAACAGCACCTTTTCCACTTCAAGAGAAGATATGTTCTCGCCCCCGCTCACAATGATTTCCTTCTTGCGGTCGACAATCTGAATGTAGTTGTACCGATCCACACGAGCTACATCGCCGGTGTGAAACCATCCGCCTTCCATTGCGGATGCCGTGGCCTCCGCCTGGCGCCAGTATCCTTCCATCACCCCGTCGCCTCTCACCACAATTTCGCCCATGGCGCTTCCGTCGTGCGGCACATCTTTTCCGTTTGGACCAACCACTCGAAGTTCTACGCCCGGAATCGCGAACCCAGTCATAGCTTGGCGGAGGTGGTGTTGTCCGTCCGGCGGGATGTTCCATTTCACTGCCGATTTGGCGAGCGTAGGACATGTCTCCGTCAGGCCATATCCGGAAATGCACACACAGCCCAGCTTGTCCTCAACTTCCTTAACTAGAGTGGGAGACGAGGCCGCCCCGCCGATAATCAGGATTTGCAAACTCTTCAAGTCGTAGTTTGTCCGTGCCGGAGAATTCACCAGAGCTGTAACCATGGTGGGCACCATCGCGCAGGTAGTCACTCGCTCCCGCTCGATCAGATTGAACACTTCCACGGGATTGAAATGCCGAATCATCACGTGTGTGCCGCCGACCACCGTAATGCTGTGGGCCGTGCCCCAGCCGTTGGCGTGAAATAGAGGAATGGTATGCAGCAACACGGATTTGCAGCACATCTCTTCTAGCGTGCTGGGCGAGGTCTGGCTGGCAGCGATTACCGACAGTGCGTGCAGATACACGTTCCGATGAGTAAGCATTACCCCTTTGGGACGGTCGCTGCTGCCGCTGGTGTAGAACAGTTCGGCAAGGGAGTCTTCATCAATTTGAGTAAAATCACATTGGAACGGAGGAGAAACGGAAAGAAGATGGTCGTAGTTTCCTGGTGCGAGCCAGTCCGCTTGTTGTTGACCATCCAAAAGCAAGAAGGTTTCGATCGACGGCACCGCCGAGCGAAAGGATTCTACCAAGGGCAGGAAAGACGGTTCGATGAACAGAAATCTTGCTCGTGCATCGTTCAAAACAAAGGCAAGTTCCTGAGCGCCCAAGCGAATATTTAGCGGCAGCAGCACACAGCCGGCTTCCAGCACGCCATAGTAGGCCTCGAGCAGCCGGTGGCAGTTTGTGCTCAGAAACGCGATTCGATCCCCCGGCAATGCTCCCGCGGCGACGAGAGCGCCCGCCAAACGCGACGCGCGCTCGGCGAATTCCGCATACGTGAATCTCCGCTCGCCGCACACTACTCCGACTTTGTCTGGAAATTGCTCGCCCGCATAGCGCAGAAAACGAATGGGAGTTAATGGAATTTTCATCTGGGCCTCACAGTGACTGACACATTATGACTGACACATTATGAGTGACACCTTAGGGATGGCGATAATCTGGCCAGCGCGCTCTTCGGAGAAAAGGGCACGCTGGCGCAGTTCGCTTATGCTTCCACCGTCTGCAGGGTGCATGACCGCAACGCGTACTCCGTCACGGCTTTGCTCAACAAGTATCAAGCGGTCGCTGCGGCCGCTCTCTTGTGTGCTCTTTTTGTGTGAGTTTGAACTTTGTGCGCACTCTTGCGATCACCACTCGGCCTGGCCATGACCTCCATCAGCTCTTTTTGGGCATCGACGTAACTCTTCACTCCCTCCCGCGTCAATTCCGCCAACGGCAGAAAAGGAAATGGCCGAAAAACTTCCAGGGTCTTGCCCGCGGATTTTACGCTGGCATTCATCTGACGCCCGGCTACATCGACCAGCTTCTTTTGCGCCTCGATGAACGCCTCCGTGGCCTTGCGCGCAAGCTGCGACAGTTCGGTCTTCTTCGTCTTGTGAGCGCCATTGGTGTGCTTGCCGCTGGTTGCCTTGGACGTCTCCTCGGCGATCACGTCCATAAAGTGTTTCTGAGCCTTGACAAAGCTCTCCATGGCTTCCTGCGCCAGCTCCACCAGTTGGTCGACTTTGTACGGTTTTCCCTCCTTGGCAGCCTCAACCCAGGTATGAGTTTGCTTTCCGGCACTCTTCAGGAGTTCCTGTTGCATGCCGATGAACGTCTCCAAGCTGCGCCGCAGCAGATCGGTAATCGCCTCAGCCGCGGGCCAGTCTCCTACACGTTCCTTCATTCCAGTCATCAGTAGTTCGTTCTGTTCGTGCCCTAGTTCGAGAAGGATCTTCTGTCCTTCAATGAAGTTTGCGATACCCTCGGCCGTCACTTCGGTCAGAATGGCGGTTGGGGAATGATGGGGATCGGACAGTTGCTGCCGCACCGAGTGCATCAAGCTTGCATTCTGCCGCATCGCCAGGTCCAAAAGTATTCTTTGCGTGGCGAAGAAGCTCTGCACCCCTTGTTGCGCCCAGCCCGACAGTAGAGAAACAAAAGACGACTCGCCGGAGTAACTCCGGGAGGGTTCGGATTTTACGGTGGTTGGCATTTCACGCCTCCATATTTTATCGTTTAGAATTGCTGCACTGCAGCATCGATTTAAATATACGATTCACAGACCTTTATGTCAATATATATTTATGTTGTGTGCATAGCAGCAATCGAATGATGAAGCCAGCCAATGTCGTGATCAAGAAATACGGGAATCGGCGCTTGTACGATTCCTCCAACAGCAAATATGTGAATCTCGACGATATCGCGGAATTCATTCGCGCCGGCCAGAACGTTCAGGTGGTGGACGCGAAGACGGGACAGGATCTTACCCGGGTCACTCTGACACAGATCATTACCGAAGATGCCAAGGATAAGCCGACCGGTCTTCCGCTCGAATTGCTCCGCCAGCTGATCGTCGCGTCCGACGAAGTGCGGCAGGAATTCATCATGTGGTATTTAAAATCGGCCTTCGACACTTATCAGCGGGTGCAGGACGCGGTGCAGAGCCGACTGGGCGAAGTTCAATCCGCCATCCTGTCGCCGGTGGACATGATGAAGCAACTGCTGAGCACCGCACCGCCATCTGATCCGCGAGCCGAATCCGAACTCGATATACTGCGCAAGCGAGTGGCGGAGCTTGAGGCTCGTCTGGAAAAGCCGTCGCGAGAGAAACCACGCTCGCGCCGGAAGCGCAAAGGAAAGGTATAATTCGCAGGGCACTCTTGCTTTCACGGCCCTCGCGTCGCGTGCGTAATGGCGAACAGGTTCGAAAAAAAATTGCGGCACAAACGGAAAAAGACTGCAGGCTCGAAGGCAGGGGACGGCAAACAGAATCAACGGTCCCATTCCGAAGCCGATATCTCACCCTGGACCGAGGCACTGTTCGCGGCTGAGCTTCTCATGCTGCACGCCACTCCTATCTATTACGGCTTCGGCGTGCCCCGTGGGGATGACTCTGCCGTTATCATTATCCCGGGCTTCCTGGGCACCGATCTTTACTTGATGGAGTTGCACGCCTGGCTGGGGCGCATCGGCTACCGGCCCTATTTTTCCGGCATCGGTATCAATGCCGACTGTCCCAACCTCCTGATCCAGCGTCACGTGGCTGAGACCGTTGAAAGAGCGCTGCGCGAGACCGGCCGCAGGATTCATCTGATTGGTCACAGTCTGGGAGGCGTGATCGCGCGTTCCATCGCCGGTCAGCGGCCCAGAGACATTGCGTCGGTTATTACGCTGGCTTCGCCGATTCGCGGCACCGTGGCGAATCGCAACGTGGTCCATGCCGCTGATGCGATTCGCCTCCGCATTCTGCAGGAGCATGGCGAAGGCGTATTGCCCCATTGCTACACCGGGCGCTGCACCTGCAATTTTGTTGACTCGCTGCGGCGCGAAGTTCCCGAATCCACGCTCCAAACCGCAATCTACACCCGCGATGATGGCATTGTGGACTGGCGCTATTGCAGAACCAGGAACCCGCAAATCGACTTCGAAGTACCCGGTACTCACATCGGAATGGCATTCAATCCTTCGGCGTACGCCGTAGTTGCCCAGCGACTGGCGAAGGCGCATGATTCCGAATGAATCTAACCAACCATCTCTAGCACGGCTCCCACGCTGGTCTCCAATGTTTCGATCGCCCCGCCGCGCTGCTCCAGGCGCAGTACCGCTCTCGCCAGGCTGTTATTCACGACTTCAAAACTGCACGCGCAATCGGTTTTTGTGTAGGGTAGACGATGGATGCTTGGCCCGCTGCCATCGATAACGCCCTCCAGGCGGCATCCCTCCTTGGAGGAACAAAGAAAAGTCCAACAAAGTTCATTTCGATCTCTTCTGATCTCTCGCAGATTCCGAAACTCGCGTTTCCGTCCGTCGTGCCAGAGCACAGCTTTGCGGAAGACCAATCCGAATGGCATCTCGTATACCAAAGCTTCCAAGGTGCTGGGACATAAGCCTGGACGGGGAAAGTATGCATGCGTCCAAGTCCAGAAGTTGCGATGCCGGTATCCACAGTTATGTCCTTGAACGCCGAAGCCCAGAGGAGTGCCCTCAAAACTTCGCCCGTCCAGCGTAATTCGGCCGGAAAAAAGCGCATCGGAATGCGGGGTTCGAGAAAATCCGATCCAGCCCTTGCTGCTCAAAGTGACCCGAAACGTCGAATGATATTCCAGATCCCAGGCCAGCGCATGTCCGCCAAGTTCCAATCTTCCCCGGCAAGAAGACTCCCCGATTTCGTTGTTGCCGATTCTAAAGTGGAATGGACTTTGTCCCGCGGTGCTAAGTTCGAGATCGTCCAAAGGAAATCCCTGAATGAAACTTTGCGGTTGACCCTGCCGCGGAAACCACGTGGCCCATACCTGGACCGGCAATCCGCGCGGGTCGCCGGGACACCCATTGCGGCCTGGATTCATCAGTAAATATCGAAACCACCACGCCCCGCTACCGTCAGTCAATCCCATCCGACAAAACCACACTTCATAGCGGCGCCGGACAGAGAGAGAGGAATATAGCTCGTTCAGTGTCTTCACACACACATCATACTGGCTGAAATTCTGTGCCGTATGTATTTGCAGTGCGAATCAAAGGATGTGGGCAAAGGCCCCGCAGACGCACACCCATAACACAATAAGAGATGGAAATCTCATGCTTGTCCTCCCAAGGCGAACATCCCGCTGGCCAACCTAAGGGAAAAATTAACGAAATAAAGCGTAAATAGTCGTAATACAAGTAACTACTGGCAATGTCAATCAGTTTTGAAGTGTCACAGGGGAAGGACTGCTCAGGTTCACCCGACGTTCCTGCATTTTCTCGCCATCTGCCCGAGCCGCGCCCTGGACCGCTCGCAAACAACTTTGCCAAAAACAATTAGAAGCACTCGAGAGATCTGCCACTGGACAAACGAAATAAAACGATATAAATAGTAAATCTTCCGTTAGTTGCCGAAGATTTTTGAGTCTCATACTGAGTTGGAGTTCCAGGCAGTTTGGCCGAATGCAATCGAACCATGAGTGAGGAGACTGCGAATGCAGCGTAGAGACTTTTTGAAGAGCACCGTCGCTGTTGCTGTCGCTGCGGAACTTGGAATGGGTAAGGCGCAGGCGAAGGTTCCCGCGCACAATTGGGGAAACTATGACTTCGGCTCCGGCCCTCAGGTAACCGATCGGCTCAATCAAGGGCCGTTCCCCCAATATCCACCCGACGCCGTTATCCCCACCGACGATGTGGTGATGACCACTACTTCTTCGGATGACGCCGTGCCGAACTATGGCAAGGGACTGGTCACCTACATCACGGCAGACAGTGGCACCGAGGAAATCAAGTCCGACAATATTCCGCAAGCGATCGAGGACTTGGTTCGATTTCCATTGGGCCAGCAGCTTTACATCCGTCCGACGTGGAGGGAAGTGCAGCCCCGGCCCGGGCTCCTGCAGTTGCCCGACTACGTGAAGCTGGTTCTTGAATCGGCGAAGAAAAACAACAAGCGGGTCGGATTGCGAATTCAGATGTGCGCGCCAGATTATAAACACGAAGCCGCCTTACCAGATTTTGTCCTGGAAAAAGTACCGAAAGTTGATCTGGTGGCGCCTAGCGATCAGGAGAGCATCTCAGCGGGGAAAAGATTTTTGGATAACCCGCACTCGCGCTATCAGCCCCGATACGACGATCCTTTTTTTCAGCAGGCATTCAAAGAGCTGGTTGGGCAACTGGCGGCGGAATTCGATGGCAATCCGCTCTTCGAATTTATTGACACCTTCATGTACGGCTTCTGGGGCGAAGGGCACACTTGGCCATTTCCCAACAATCCGTTTCCTGATTACCTGACAGCAGAGCGCACTTGGACCGATATGCTCGAAGTCCAGCTCGAAAACTTTAAGAGAACTCCTCTGCTGACCAATACACAGCCGGATTTCAGCCGGGTTGGTAATTCGGAATTGCTGGACCGCACGGTCCGCAGCAACAATTGGATTCGCAGCGACACCATCTTCATTGAGAACGAGCAGATTGAAGCGCTCAGCAATCGCCCGCCCTGGATCGCCGCATTGCTCGAGCAGGGACTTCCGGGGAAACCTCCAGATCCGAATGCCGCGCAGGAGGGGATTTCTCCGGCAGAGAACATGATCGATCATGTGATCGATATCGGGGCGAATTACTGGTCGCTCTGGAATTTTCACCAGATCAGCGCAAAAAATCTGATGAGCTACTACCATGCGTATCCGGCAGCGTTCGACCGGATCAATCGCCGAATTGGATATCAGGTGAGGCCATCTTTCATCTGGAGCTATCAGGACAATGGTCACCTGGGGTTGATTGTCGGCTTCGTAAACGACGGCATCGCGGGTGTGCCGGGCGTATTAAGAGTGACCGTGGAAAACCGGGATGGGAAGGTGCTCAAAAGCGGTTGTCTCGACGCAGGTTATCCGTTACCGGGCAAAATTCGGCAGGCGCAGTTTGTGCTCCCGAACATCTCAGATTGGAAAGGATTGAAACTCAGAGCCGAGATTGAGGTAAAAGGAATCCGCTATCCCGTGCGATGGGCGTGTCACCAGAAGCTGAACGACGACGACTCGCTCACACTACGCCCCAATCTCCGCCAGCAGGTCTAAGCCGCAGTTGTTCTTCTCCCGATCGCGCGCGAATTCCATGCACATGACGGAAATATCCAAATGTTTCAGAGTGCAGGAAGGACTCCGTGTGCGATGGGGATAGGTGACGGAAAGTCGGTTTGGGGGAAATTCGATTTCACTACGTGCTATCAAATCACAGAATCCTCGAAGCCCGTTTCTCGATCTCGTAGTTGATCTGGTGCATGCTCAGTGTGTAGATGTTATGCCTTAATCTCAGGCGCTCAGACGTGGAGCACCGGCAGTCGTCGGGCCGCGGCGCCATATTGGACCTCAACACATCGCGGTGCCGGTGGCCGAATTCGTTCTCGGCAAGCGGCGCATTCTGGAGGTCTATCTCAACATGGTTGAATGGGGCCCTGGTATTTATGGTGCAGAGTCGGCGTGTCGTTACTACGACGGAACCACCGCCCAGAATATCGACCGCCAACAGGCAGTACGCCTCGCCGCGATCCTGCCAGCTCCCCTGAAGCGACGGCCCGAGCGCCTGAATAACTACAGCGCGCTCATCCTTGAGCGGATGCGGCAAATGGGTTGGTAATCGCGAATAACTTCTTACCAATGCAGCGCGTATGATTTCTCTCGCGGGGCAGCCCCTTCTCAATATCCCAGCCGCTTATTGACAATGTTCTTCAGCGGCTCGCCCTTCTCAAACCTGTCATACTGCTTCAGAAAGAAGCGCATCGCCTGATCCTGCCAATCGGCGGTGTGGTCCGCGCAGTGCGGCGACAACAAAACATTCTCCAGCTTGTACAGCGGATGCCCCGCTGGCAGCGGTTCGTGCTCAAACACATCTAACCCCGCTCCTTTGATTCGATTGGCCGATAGCGCACGGAGCAGCGCCGCCTCGTCAATGACCGGCCCGCGTCCCACGTTGATCACCACCGCCGTCGGCTTCATCACCGCGAACTCCGCGTCGCTGATCATGTGCCGCGTCTCCTCGGTCAATGGGGCCGTCGCCACAATGTAGTCGCAGAGCGCGAGCATCTCCCTCCGCTCCTCCGGTTTGTAGAAGTGCTCCACTAGCGGATCAGTCGATCCGGGAACATGCCGCTTCGTCGCGAGCACACGCATGCTCATGGCATGCACGCGGCTCGCCACGGCTCGGCCAATGTCGCCATAGCCCAAAATCCCAACCGTTTGTCCAACTATCTCTTGCACATCGAACTGCTCCCAGACCGATGCCGTCTGATTGCGAACCATCCGGCGGAAATCCTTTGCGAAATACAAAATCGCTGCCAGCACAAACTCCCCGAGCGACGCGCTGAACACACCACGGCCGTTGGTCAGCAGAATTTGGCTCTCAACGAGTTCCGGAAACAAAAGGTTGTCCAGGCCCGCGGCCTTGGAGTGTATCCAACGCAACTTCCCGCATATCCCAAACAATTCGCGCAGCAACTCCCGCGTACCCGACCACAGCAGGATCACCGTCGCATCCTTTCCTGCGCGAGCACACGCGGCGACATCCCCACATACTGTGTGCGGTAGCTCATCCAGCATAGCGAACTGCGGATCGTCTCCCGACGCCAGAACCAGAACCGGATTCTCTTTCCCCATACCCAATATCCTGCCACGCTCTTGTCCTAAACGGTGGCCGGAAATGCGAGGACGACGCTGCCCGTGCCGACCGAAGCGTATCCCGGGGCCCGAAGTCGGCATGGGGGAAGTCTGGTTGCACTGAATGTGGAACGGACCCAGAGGTCCTCGTTACGGATCGTACACTTGGGTGTGCATGCCCGCACGGCGCGCCGACTCCTGCATTTGATCGAGCTTCCTTCTCTGCTCATCGAGTCGCAGTTGCATCTGTGCTAGACGCTCCATTTGGCGTCCTTGATAGCGATTGTACGGCCCCTGAGCACTTCCGCCCCCGGAACGAATCGACGCATTAATCTGGTCGATCCGCGCCTGCAGATTTTCAACTCTGCTTTCTTGTTCGCGGATCAGGCTCTTCCATTGCTCTCCGGCACGCTGTTCTTGCAGAGATTGTTGTTCCGAACGATGGTCAATTTCTGCAGAACGACGGTCAAAGGCACTAACGTTGGCCGCACTGACCATTGCCCGCTGCGTGCGCGCCTCGGGGCTCCCGTCGGGACCTTCCCCAAGATCTTTGTTTGTAATTACCTTCGGCTGGACTCCGGATGCCTCCTGAGCATTCTGCTGCTCCCGGTACTGGCGAGCAATTTCGCCGAGCGACTGGGCGTGGGCGGCCAGGTTCATCAACAGCGCGACTGCGAAAATCTTCAGGAACATTCGTCGCATATCCCTCTCCAAAATAACGGGCCACACTCGGAATAACGTCCCGAGGGGATTCCATCCGAAAGGGTATGCCGAACTTCGCATCGCAAACAGGTGACGGGGGTGCATTGGGGAACGGGCGAAAGGCCGAGGGTTGAGAAGGTAACCTGTTACGGGACTTGGAGGATTGTTCCCGGGTGACGGGCTACCCCGGAAGTTACGCCTCTAAAACGGACGTTACCCGAAGTCCATTTTCTGGGGACGCCGGCCCGCTCCGAACGCAGTGGGACCTGCCGGCGAAGGCGATTTGTCCACCCGTTTTCTGTACAGGCTATCAACTAGACGCCTACAATGCACAAGCTAGAGGTCCGAAGCGGAATTTTGGTTCAAGAACTACAGAATTGGTTTGCATTTCAGATCAAGCCGAAGAAGGAGCGGTCATGCGACCGGCAAAGGCTATTGCGTGCATCCTCAGCATTGTTGGGGTCTGCGCTTTGGCGCCTCGAATTCCTGCACAGACGCTTGCCTCGCCGCATCCCACAGTAATTGCCGCGAGCGTGGTGATCGATGGCAAGGGCCACGTCCTCCATGACGTTCGGATCGTGATCGAGGGCTCAAAGATTGTTGCGATAGATCCTAAGATCGAGGGGCCGGTGGACTATGACCTGCGCGGCCTGACGGTGTTGCCCGGCTGGATTGACGCGCACGTGCACATTACATGGATCTTCGGCAAGGACGGGAAAAATGCGGGCACAGAAGGGACAACCCAAGAAGATGCCTATCAGGCGGCGTCGAATGCGTGGGTGACGCTGATGGCAGGCTTCACGACGGTGCAAAGTGTGGGCGCGCCCAACGATATGCCGCTGCGCGATGCTATCGCGAAAGGAATACTCCCCGGCCCGCGCATCCTGACGGCCAACGAGCCGCTCGAAGGGCAAGGCGAGGCGACCGGCACGCCTGATCAAATCCGCGCTTATGTGAGGAAGCAAAAGCAAGCCGGCGCGGACCTGATCAAAATCTTCGCGTCGAAGTCCATTCGCCAGGGCGGAGGAATGACTCTTTCCCGGGAGCAATTGAACGCGGCTTGTGATGAAGCAAAAAAGCAAGGACTGCGCACGCTCGTGCACGCTTACAAAGAGGCGGTCCGTGCCGCCACTCTCGCGGGCTGTACTGAAGTTGAGCACGGTACTCTGGCCGCAGACGACGACTTGAAATTGATGGCAGAGAAGGGCACCTATTTCGATCCGCAATGCGGGCTGGTCATTGAGAACTACGTGCAGAACAGGGAAAGATATCTCGGCACGCAAGGCTACACTGCCGAGGGATTTGCTGCGATGGAGAAGATCTTGCCCTTGGATCACGAGATCGTGGAGCACGCAGCCAAAACTCCGGGACTGAAAGTCGTTTTTGGCACGGATGCTGTGGCCGGCGCTCACGGGCGCAATGCCGAGGAGTTCATCGATCGTGTGCGTGACTGCGGTGTGGACCCGATGGCAGCGATGGTCTCTGCCAACTCGCTAGGGGCTGAAGCGCTAGGCATGGGTGATCAGATTGGCTCGGTCGCCCCCGGCTTTCAAGCGGACATCATTGCGCTCGATGGAGACCCGTTGAAAGACATCACCGCCGTTCGGCGCGTTGTGTTTGTAATGAAGGGCGGCGTGGTTTACAAGAACGCCGCGCGCGGCGCGATACCTCTCTATGCAGGCATCCAGCCTTGATTCGACCTTTGGGAGTCGGCTTGGCTTGGCTGACAATCGATAACTAGTATCTCACTCTGCTTTAAGCCAACGCATAGAGATATTCCACGAAGGAGCGCACGGCCCCATCAATCCCCGAAACCTTTGGGTTGGTGGAATCGATCAGATAATACTCATTTGGAGCGTGCGCCCCGGTCCCGTGCCCTAGTCCAAAATGTCCCGCCGGAAGATTGAGAGGTTCGGAAGTGAAAATGTATCCCGGCCAGGAACCGGCGGATCGAGGCCACAGCACGGGATCCAGACCCAGCTTGCGGTAAGTCGCAATTTGCGCCTGGATGAGCTTGGAATCCTGCGAGGTCTGCGTCGGATCGTAGCCACCACTCATATTGACCTCGATATCGCCGAAGCCGTGCTTGGCAAGATGCTCCTTCAGAAGCGCCAGCGTACCGGCAGCCGTCATGTCCGGTACCAGCCGCATGTCAATCTTCGCGACGGCGCGATGCGGCAGAATCGTCTTGCCCCCGGGGCCCGTGTATCCGCCGACCAAACCCTCGATGTTGATCGTGGGCTTCGATTCGAGCAGCACGAGCGAGTCAAGCCAGTTTGTGTCGTGCACCCAATGCTCAACGCCTAGCTGCTGCTTAACCATGGCTTCACTACGACGGGCAGCGACATCCTGAATCATCTTCATTTGTGCGGGAGTAAGTGGCTTCGCCTTGTCAAAAAAGCCCGCTACAGCCGGCGTGTGTCCATCGGACTCGATGAGCGTGTTGAGCGCTTGCACCAAGTGCCACGCGGGGCTGTCCACCTGTGCCTCAAGGCTGGAGTGAACATCGTGTTTGGGCCCTCGTCCCCATCGCTCTCCACTGGAAACCAGTTCGAGCTCAACTACTCCCTTCGCGCCCAGCGATATCTGTATACCTCCATCCGCATCCTGGCCCGCTTCTGGCATGAACACACCCATGCATTTCTTCAGCGCAGCGGTGATCCTGGGTTGGTGGACAACCTCCGGAAAGTGCGTCGAACCAATCTCTTCTTCACCTTCACAGACGAGCACGAGATTTACGGGCAGCTTTGTTCCCGCCGCCTTGAAGGCATGAAGGGCACCGAGGAAGGCCGTTTCAGGACCCTTCTGGTTCACAGCGCCGCGGCCGACGCAGATCCTGCCCAACCCTTCCTTGTCCACGATCCGCCCTTCAAGCGGTGGCGACGACCACTCCGAAGGGTCAAACTGTTTAACGTCGTACATGAAATAGATGCCGACGGTGGTTGCCGCACCTGCATCCAGAATGCCGAAGACACCGGGCTTGCCCGATGTTGGCACGATTTCAACATTCGCGAACCCCGCATCACGAGCGAGTTGTGCCATATAGTCAGGGCCCTGCGGATAGTTGCGGTTCTCCGCCGCGATCGAGGGCAATGCGATCCAGTCCTGCAGCCGCTTCACATTCTCATCATGCATCTTCGGTATTTGGCTCAGCACCGACTGGAGGCCGGAATTGTCTAAAGAGAAAGCAGAGATTGGCAATGCGGCGAAGGCAGCTCCAGCCAGCGCACTGTGGATAAACTCGCGACGATTGAAAGCGTTATGCCTTGATTCAGTCAATGCGACCCCATTTAGCCGATAAAGATGACTGTCCCTTGGTTGGCCTCAGACTCAATTCCAGAAAAAGAACGACCTGGCTTTTATCGAAGGACATCATATCAGTTGGTTCCTCACAGACCAGCGATCTTTTCTAGTGGATGCAGCGAGATGCCGGCCACCCCGAAGCTATCCAGAAACTGGCTTGCGGAAAGCGTCAGGCCATGTGTACTGGGCTGGTTGTCGCAATCCGGAAGTAGTTCGGTCCCGCCCTCACGGGATTAGTAACGAGAAGTCGGCTTCGAGGAAATCGCCATGATCTCCTCCAAGCCCGTTTATGGATACTCACTGTATCAGCGGCCAGCTGACTGTCTGGCTTTGCACTGGGTCGTGGCGATCACCGCACATCAAGGTGTGACCCATGTCACTGACAGGACGCGCTCATTCGTGTGAGTTATCAAAACATCCCGCTTCACCGAAGAGCAGGTCCCACCGCGGTGTGCACACCCCCTGAGGCGAGAGCTTTGAACATTGGCCCCGCTAGTAATTGTATTGACGGCAACGATTCGTATTTTGGCCTGGCAGATCGAGGGCCGGAGCGCTCGTAGCTGAACCGACCTCGACCAGGGCCCCCTGCTTCAGTCCGCGAAGGAGGTCTGCTATGGCACGCAAACTCACTCATAATTATTCACTCAGTGGTTTTGCGGCTTCGGTCGTAGTTCTGGCGATTCTGACTCTCTTGATCGTGGCTGCCTTGAAAGTAGGGTGACTGAAAGTGCAAACCGAAGGGAGTGGCGACTATGAACACTGACGGTGAGTGGAGAATGAGGTCTGCGGGCATCGGCGCATCACTCGGTGGCGTCACCGGGTTTTTCTGTGCAGCCTACATCATCGCGACCATGGACGTTCTCAGCTGGACAGGTGTAGTAGACACGGTGGAGTCCGTTGTCGTTGTTTTTATATTCGCGGTCATGATAGGTAGCCTTTGTACCGCAATTGGTGGGCTGGCCGGACTGGTCTTAGCCTTCGTTACGTCCCCGCTTAGCAGGGTCCGGGTCCGGAAGACCATAGGGCTTTAGACGGAGCCTCCGGACACCAGAAAGCTGAACGGCACACCATCCAAGATGGCTTGCCCGTGTTTGTGCCGCAACTGAAAACTCCCTCAAACCTGCCACAGTCCGTTGATCCACAGTTCGTCACAACGTGAAGTGGAAAGCGCCCGTGGGAATTGTCTCTTCCTGAAGAATCAAAGTCCCGCTGTCGAGCGTGCCAAGCCTATCTTTTTAGTTTGGCCGGAGTTTCGCCGGTGGACTCAATGAAAACTCCAACAATCTTCGCCGGCATGGGTTCCGCAAACAAGTATCCCTGGGCTGACCCACAACCGGCCAACGCCAACAGTTGGTGTTGGTTAGGTGTCTCCACCCCTTCAGCGACCACTCTAGGCTCTAGATTACGCGCCAGCCCGATGATTGTCTTAACGATGGCGTAGTTTTCGGCATCCATCGTCGTAACGAACGACTGATCGATTTTCAGGGTGTCGACTGGAAAACGACGGAGATAGCTCAGAGAGGAATATCCGGTACCAAAATCGTCGATACTCAGCTTCACTCCTAAAGTCCGTAGCTGCAACATTGTTTGGAAGGTCGCCGCAACGTCGTTCATGGCCAAGCTCTCGGTGAGCTCGATGGTTATGCACTGCGGATCAATCGCACTCTCTTCAAGTGCATCTTTGACGTGCCCAATAAAACCGGCGTGAGAGAAATGCATTGAACTGATGTTGATGCTGACATATAACGGCGGGTCAGCAGGATACGTTCAGATCGGCAGCCGAGAATGGTTCACGCCGGGTGCTCGGGGCATTTGAGAAGGCTGCCGCGAAACCAGGTACTCCAGCGACGAAGTCTGCGGGACAAACTGTCCCATGCCCCGCGTTGGAGGACAGAATGGCCCAACGCCCGGTTAGTGTACTCTCTTATCTCCAATGATGACAATAACTTACAAAGAGCCGATTGGTCTTTCCCGTGCACAACATAAGCCAGTTCTAATGAAATCTTCGTTCCACGTTTGTTTCGCTTGATGGAAGGATGAGACTTATGTCGCAAACAATGAAACCAAAGAAACCTGATCAAGGCCGGCACAGCGCAGCTTGGGGAAAGCGCTTGAGCATGTTATTACTGCTCCTGGTCGCGGAGGCGGCCTTCGCCCAAGCCTGGAAAGGCAGCCCCAAGCCGGTTGGCAAGTTTGCCCCGGACCTTGCTCCCATCGCTGCGCGAGCCCATCGTGGTGCCGCGGCTAATGAGACCGTGAAGGTCATCGTGCAGTACAAGCAGGTTCCACAAGCGGAGCAAGAGGGCAGGGTGCAGCGTCTGGGTGCCCATCTCAACCATAGGCTCCACCTGGTCAAGGGCATCGCGCTGACAATTCCGGTAAAGGCGTTGCCTGCCTTGGAAGCGGACCCCGATGTTCTTTCCGTAAGCGTCGACCATCCCATGAAGGGACTGGATGACATCACGGATGTGGCCACTGGCGTCCCCTCAGCCTGGAGCGCTGGCTACAACGGAGCGGGCATTGGCGTGGCGGTGATTGACAGCGGCATTAACGACAGTCATCCTGATTTGTGGAATTCGACCGAGACCACATCGCGCGTGGTCTATCGCCAGGATTTCACTGGCACGGCGAATACCAACTCGAGTGGCGGCATGTACGACCTCTACGGTCACGGTACTCACGTCGCCGGTATCGTCGGTGGCAATGGCTACCTCTCCAGCGGGAATTACATCGGAGTCGCCCCAGCCGTCAATCTGGTCGATCTTCGCGCTCTGGATCTCAATGGCTCCGGCAGCGACAGCAACGTGATCGCGGCTATCGAGGAAGCGATTGCTCTGCAGAGCACTTACAACATCCGAGTGATCAACCTGTCTCTCGGGCGCGGCATTTTCGTCAGCTATACCCAGGATCCTCTCTGCCAGGCGGTGGAACAAGCCTGGCAGGCCGGGATTGTGGTGGTGGTTGCGGCGGGTAATTATGGGCGCGTGAGCGTCAACAGCAGCAACGGATATGGAACCATCACAGCTCCGGGCAACGATCCCTTCGTGATCACTGTGGGTGCCATGAAGAGTAACGGATCCACTTTGCAGTCGGCCGAGACCTTGGCGAGCTACAGTTCCAAGGGTCTCACCACTTATGATCACGTCGTAAAACCTGACATCGTCGCTCCGGGCAACGACATCGTCTCGTTGTCAGCTCCGGGCGCCACTCTGGAAGCAGATTATCCAACTGAACTGGTTACCGGCAACGACGGCAACAATGACTACTTCACGCTCAGCGGCACGAGCATGGCAACGCCGGTCGTCACCGGAGCGGTGGCGCTGCTCCTGCAACAGAACAGCGCGTTGACTCCAGACCAGGTGAAGGCGCGGTTGATGAACAGCACGTATAAGGTATTTCCAACCTCGAGCGTAGCTGTGGTTCCGCACCTGTCGGCGAGCTTCACCTCGTTCTATGATACGTTTTCGGTCGGTTCGGGCCTGGTGAATGTGCAGAACGCGCTCGTCAGCACCGCCCTCGCTCCGGCCACGGTGGGCGCGGCGTTGTCTCCGTCGGTGGTATATAACCCGTCCAACAACACGGTTTCCCTGGTAGAGGGAAACGGCAGCGTCGCACCGACTTCCGTGGTGTGGGGCACTTCAGTCGTGTGGGGTACATCGGTCGTTTGGGGTACAAACGTTGTTGGTACTTCCGTGGTTTGGGGTACCGCAGTGCCATGGAATGACATCCTGCTGAGTTCCTTTAGCGTGGTTTGGGGGTCGAGTACCGGCACGGGTCCGCAGGCCACAAGCGTGGTTTGGGGTTCAGCCGTGCTGAATACCGATGGTGCGTTCTCCGATGCCGGAGACGATGAAAAGTAAGCCGTGTGTATTCGAATTAAAGAGAGGAGAAGATTATGGGGCGCAATATACGGCTAACTCAAACATTCATTGGGGTGATGGTCCTGGCGGCGACCGCAAGCAGCGTCTACGCCGGTCTGATCAGCCATACGTTGCACACTTCGTATGCCCTGGCTCTGCTGGCACTGGCGGCGGTAACGTCGCGCATGAAGATCAAACTGCCGGGAGTTGACGGCAACATGTCAGTCAACCTGCCGTTCTTGCTCATGGCAGTTGTGAATCTTAGCGCGGTGGAAGCGGTCTTGATCGCTTGCGTTTCCACGGTGGTGCAGTGCTGGCCGAAACCGGGTGGAAAATTCAAACCGGAGCAGATGCTGTTCAACGTCAGCATGATGGCCTTCGCAACCAGTATCGCCAACTTGATCTGGAACCAAGGCTGGCTGGGGAGGGGGGCGTGGGCATCAGAGCCGCTGATGCTGGCTTCGGCTACCGCTGCCTTCTTCCTGGGGCAGACGGCTCCGGTGGCCGGTATCATCAAACTGGCTGAGGGCGCGGCCATGCGACGTGTCTGGCTGAGCATCGTGCAACTCTCGTTCCCCTACTACGTGCTAAGCGCGGGATTAACCTCAATGGTAAACGCGGTAAATCATCATCTGGGCTGGCCGGCGTTGTTGATCTTCCCGGTGATGTATGGGATTCACCAGTCTTACCGGTTGTACTTTGCCCGCGTGGCGGAAACACTGCTGACCGCACCACTGGCAAAAGTGGCTGGCGCGGGGATATAAAGAGAAAGCCGGCCGGGTCATCGGAAGTGGAAGCCCGGCCGCGAGCTAGCAATTGCCGCAGAATTCTTTGCGCCCCGCCAAAAGCCGGCCGGTTGTCTTCCAACGATTTGCCGTCCATCTCTATTCCTTCCTTTATTTGTCAACATTCGGCGACCAGCTCCAAGGAATTTGGTGTCGATTCCTCGGGCAGTAGAACTTTGGTATCGATACGTTACGCTCGTTACCTGTACCCACCAGACTATTTCGGGATACGTTCCGAAAGCGGAAAGAAACCCCCGTGAACACCTTTCCGTCTGGGAGTACGTGCGCCTTAAGACGATGGAGGGCAGGGTTCCAGTCTTGGAACCATCTGATCGGTATCAACCCCTTCATTAGAAAAGAGCTAAAGCTGCACGGCGAGAGTCACATTTCGTGTGAAAGACATGCAAATGGTCGCCGCCGAAAAGGAGCCGGAGGGTTACGAGCAGGCCGAACTACGCAATTCCGCAAGGAGCGAATCCATGAGGTGTACTCGTTTCACGAAACCTACTCGAATGATTGCGGGGCTGCTTACCGGCCTGCTGCTCGCGATCCCGGCGGTTCCACTTGGCGCCCAAGAGACGGCCGAGTCCCACCTTGGACGGGGTTTTGGTCCGGCCTACGACGCAGCGCATGAAATCACCTTCAGTGGGACCATCCAGGAGGTCGTCAGCCAGCACGTGGCGGGCAGCCCGACCGGGATTCATCTGCTGGTGGCCGGCCCGCAGGGCGTCGTGGATGCGCACGTCGGACCCTTCCTGAGCAAAGAGACGAAAGAATCCCTGCAAGCAGGAATGCCGGTTCGGATCGTCGGGGCGATGTCGTTACTGGAGGGGAAGAATTATCTGCTGGTCCGCGAACTGACCGTCGGCGGCAGCACCGTCACGGTGCGAAGTGAACGTGGCGTTCTTCTGCCGGTGCACTCCCCTCGCGCGCAGCGTGCCAGAACCGAAAAACCATCCCAGCTTCAACTCGAGGCAGGTGCACGATGACCTTCCGCAAATCGATTCTTCTTCTTTTCAGCCTGAGCATGATTGCCACGCTGGCGGCATGCGGCGGCGGCTTTTCCACACCGCCTCCCCCACCTTT
Source organism: uncultured Acidobacteriaceae bacterium (assembly GCA_963818865.1). Classification (GTDB taxonomy): domain Bacteria; phylum Acidobacteriota; class Terriglobia; order Terriglobales; family Acidobacteriaceae; genus Sulfotelmatobacter. The sequence continues at coordinate 740,033 of CAWFTQ010000001.1, read as the reverse complement.
TATCACGGTCACGCTGAGCACCACTCCGACGTCTCTGTACGTGAACGGCACAACACGCGTCACTGCAACCCTAGCCAACGACTCGGCGAACCGGGGCGTGACTTGGAGCTGCGCTCCGGCCGGCTCCTGCGGCACGTTTAGTTCCCCCACTTCGGCCAGCGGCACGGCCGTCACGTACACCGCGCCCGCCACCGTGCCCGTGCGCACTGTCGTCATCACCGCAACTTCAGTGACCAACACCGGGATAAGCGCCAGCACCCCCGCGATCACGATCAATGCCACCCCGCCTCCTCCCATCACGGTCACGCTGAGCACAGTTCCGACTCCGGCTCCGACCTCCTTGGTCGCCAACGGCACACTATCCATCACTGCAACGGTAGCCAATGACTCGGCGAACGGAGGCGTGACTTGGAGCTGCACTCCGGGCAACAGCGCGGCTACCTGCGGGTCGTTTAGTTCCCCCGCTTCGGCCAGCGGCACGGCCGTCACTTACACCGCACCCGCCACTGCCGTGAGTGCGGTCACCATTACCGCAACTTCGGTGACCAACCCCGCTGTATTCGCCAGCCTCCCCGCCATCGCCGTCACTGCGGCGGCTCCTCCCATCACCGTCACGCTGAGCCCCACTCCGACGTCCCTGTACCTCAACGACACCACACCCGTCACCGCAACTGTGGCCAACGACTCGGCGAACCGGGGCGTGACTTGGAGCTGCGCTCCGGCCGGCTCCTGCGGCAGGTTTAGTTCCCCCACTTCGGCTAGCGGCGTACCTGTCACTTACACTGCGCCTGCCGCCGTGCCCACGGGCTCTGTCGTGGTCATCATCGCAACTTCGGTCACCAACCCCGCGGTAAGCGCGAGCACCCACGCGATCACCATCAATGCCACCGTGATCTCGGTTGCGCTGACGACGGCCCCGCCAACATCTTTGTTCGAAGGCGGAAATACAACCATCGCCGCCACGGTAACTGGCGACCCGGCAGGCCTGGGCGTGAATTGGACTTGCACCCCGGCCAACACCTGCGGCTCGTTTAATCCAACCGGCACGGCCAGCGCGGCCACCACGGTTTACACCGCCGGGTCCACGGCGGGCCCGGTCGTCATTACTGCAACCTCGGTCAGCGACAATGCGCGGAACGCCAGCGCCAACGTCACCATCGCAAGGGGATTGGCCGCGGGCACCTACGTTTTTTCCCTGGCTGGAACAACCACTGACGGGTATTTCCCTTACCGTGTCTCCGGAGCTTTCACCGTCCTTGGCGGGATGATCACCGGTGGCGAGCAGGACTTCGTCTACTATTTCGGTAACTTGAACGACCTGATCAACCCCACCGGCAGCAGCATTTCATCAACTGCCGATGGCAACCTGCAAATCACTCTGCAAACTTGCAACGGAACTGGAGCAAACGCCTGCGCCGGCACAGACACCAATATAGGTGTAAACGGCGACGGCATCGAAGTTCTCGCCGGCTCGGTGCTCCCGCTCAGCACTAACGGCCGGACCTTCATTACTGAGTTCGACGGTTGGGCTACATCCAGCGGAGAGCTAGACATGCAAGACCCCACTGCCGCCACTATGACTCCGTCACTCGGATACGCCTTCGGCCTTAACGGCCTCGACTCCAATGGCGCTCCGATATCTATCGGCGGCATCATCAACGTCGACAACCTCACCGGCACCGGGACAATCTCGGGAACGAACAGCATTTTCGATGCAAACGATGGCTTCTCCGGCATCGCTTTCCAGGCTGAGACTTTCGGCGCCAGCAAAGTTTCTGTAACGCCTGACAATTTCGGCCGGGTCCTGTTTACACTAAACCCTACAGATAACATAGATTTCCCCCAGATCGTTCTGGCTGGCTACATTGTCGATACCAACCGCATCCGCCTGGTGGAAACCTTCGATGGGTATTTCGGTACTCTTGGGGGCACCGCCTTCAGCCAGGGAACGGCGAACACTGGACAGTTCAGTTCCGCTTCCGTCTCTGGTAACAGCTACGTGGTTGGCATGAACGGCTACGACGGGAATGGAGTGCTTCAAGTTGTAGGCCTGATCACTCCCAACTCCGGAGGCACCGTAAGCGGTTTCGTAGACTTTAACGACCTCGTCATGGTCGAGCCCGCGAGTCCGGACCCGGTCACTGCCCCGAGTTACATTGTTGATCCCACCGGACGAGTGACGATAACCGGACTAACCGACGCTACCGGCGTCGCCGACTTTAACCTTCAACTCTATTTGGACGGGAACGGCCATGCGCTGGCGATTACCATGGACTCGAGCGACACCATTGGCGGTGTCGGCTCCCAGCAAAGCCCAGGCGTCTCCTTCACCGCTACCTCTTTCAGCGGTGCCTACGGCATGGATGTCACCGGCTGGGATGCCAATTACGATGGCGAGTTCGACGCCGTTGGTCCGGTTGTAGCTACTGGAAGCGGCGGAACCATCGCGGGAACGGTTGACCTCAACTGGCTCTTCAGCGCTGGTCCAACTTATCCGGGTGCGACCGTGTCCGGTACTTTCGCGAGCAATGCCGACGGCATCTTTACCGGCACCTTCACCGGCGTGGATGTCACGAACTGTAAACTGTTCACCCCGACCGGCCCCGGCTGCAGCGCCGACGTATTCAACTACTATCTGATCGACGCAGCAGGAGGCAACATTGCGATCGAAACCGATACCAACCAGCTAACCCTCGGATTCTTCGCCCAGCAGTAGCCGAGGCAAGCTTACAATTCGTGTTCAACTCAGTGGCGCACTCCGGTGCGCCACTTTTGTCAATCAGCGCGTCAAGAAGGTAGTGTCTTAACTCTGTGTTGCTAGGAAAAGTGTAGGCGTTCTGGCGTAGCCGATATTCAGAGGTCGTGAGGCCCACACACAACGAATCTGGGGTCCCTGCGGATGGCGTTAAGGTAGTCCTCATAGGTCTCGCCCGGCTTGGCAAGGCCAATTTCAATGCTCCGCTCTAGGTCCTCTTCCCACTCTTTACGGCTTAGCGCGGAAACGAAGTTGACTCCCTTCGGTTGAAACATGTTTACGACCTCCTTTAGAACGGTTTTACCATTGTGCGACCGTCCTTGCTGTCAGCCAGCGACGCCGGAATTTAAGACTCTGGTGAACGGCGCTTTAGAAGCGATTCGAGAGCGGGAACGTAGTTTTGTCCTTCGATTAGCGCAGACTCGACTTGCCGAAATTCGGCGTCAGCGACCCGCTCACATTGTGGCATCTGAATCGATTTCTCTTCAAGAATGGTGTTCGTCACTTTCGGCGTTACGTGGGCGGCGATCTGAAGAGCGGAGCGCGTCGCCATGTTCTCCGAGTACTCCCGCTTGATCCATTTGACAAGCTGAATAATTAGGTACCGCTCTTTGCTGATCGTAGGGGGAGAGTTCATCTGCTTACCCAGACGGTCTTTAATTTTACACCGGGGAGAAACATGCGAAAAACAATAATTCCTAGGCGCTCCAAAGGGAATCGTCGCTCAGCTTCGCTTTGTAGGACTCGATTGCAAGCAGCACTTGATCAATTGATGCTTTGCTGGACTTCGATAAGCGCTCAAAGTGCGAATCTATCAAGATCGCTCGCTTCGGGTCTTGCGAAGCGGTCGCCAAGTAGATTGCGTGTGAGCGCGTAAAGGCCTCGTTCGCAGTTGGAAGAAGCCTCGCAAGCATGTCCAGAGTGTCGGCCAACATTTGCCGAAGGTTCTTTTCATCCACGGAAAACACCTCCTGTAGGCGCAGCAAGCCTACTCCGGCTTGAGAAGTTCGGCAATCGACCAGACGTGATCCGCAAGCCCCGCTTCCATCGCGGGAGTAACGCGCAAAGACGAATGCACGCGGCAAAAATTGTAGTAAGCGAAGTGCAACGCGACAGCGGCTTTGAGATGCGACAGCTTCTTGCTGAACGCATTCGTGAGCCGCGTAAATCGGCGCATCGCCATTCGCATGGTGAGGTTCTGCCGCTCCACAAACGAAGTGCTGATATGGTCAGGGTCGGGGTCACCTTGTCGGACTTTGGATATAACCCCCGAGATGCGTGGTGGGGAGTACCTCGCATCGGGAGAATCGAACTGCCCGTAGTCGCCAAACATCTTCGTAAGTTGGGCGAAGTCCACGTCCGTTCCAAAGCACTCGGGCACGGTCACAGTGTAGTGGTTAAGCCCGTCGGTAGTGAGCTGCACGTGGTTAGCGATGCGCTGATTCAGGTCCCACAGGAAGGCCCACGTATCAGGCCGCACGCGCTTGCCGATGCGAAACGAAGGCACCAGCTTGGTTTCGGCATCAATCGCAACGTAAATCCACTGGTCACCAAGTTCGGGCGAGTCGCCGCTACGCACGTTCCGGCGCTTCTTGCCGATGTACGTCCAGATTTCGTCAACTTGCAAATACCTGGCGCTGAGGCCGCGCATTCTCGCGTCCATCAGTCGGCTACTGCGCTCACCAGCCACAAGCAAGAGGCGCATGATGGTATTGCGATTCAGGCCCGTGAGCCGTTCTGTGCTGCGGATCGAGCAGCCTTCCAAAAGGCAGTGCAACGCACGTTCCGCCGCGTCTGTGCTGGTACGCATGGTTCCGAGAGGCGATTGCGGCTGGGGTTCGGCAAAGGTTGCCTTGCAGGAATTGCAGCGCCAACGTTGGACCTTACGCTTGCCGTAGGTTCCGAATCGTTTGCAGGTTTGGTGTTGGCATCGGGTGCAGGTCATGGGCTTTTCTCCGCTTGCGTTTTGCGGGAAAAGCCTTACAATCGTTTTGGGTCTGGATTGCGGCTTACCCCGCGATTTGGATTAGCCCCGCAACCTGTTTCCGCAGGAAGCGGGGCGCTGAATGTTGAGGGCTATTTAGCCCGGTGGCTCAACGGTAACTACCACCGTGGGACCGTTGGCAGTGAAGGTGATCGTGATCGTGATCTTCATTGCTTTGTGCCTTTCTACCGCGCAGTGCTGAGAACACTGCGCGGGTTGCATTTAAGGTCATTTCTTGGGCTTCTCAGACCCACGCATCCCAGAATCGTGGGCGCTCGTAGGTCCGGTTACATCGCCAGCTCGTTTGCCGCGCCAACTCTCGCGGCGCGGCTCAGGAGCCAGTTCGACAGGAGCGAGAAAGCGCATCGTGTATGCGACGGTCTGCCCGGACGAATCATTCACCGTCATCAACTCCCCCTGTTTTTCAAGACGCTTAAGGGTGTTGTGGATGACGGCCATCTCGTTTTGGTACTCGCTCAGATCAAAGCCGTTACTTATCAGTTGCGTTCTGATTTGTGTGGGGGACAAGGGAACCTGCGATTGCAGAAGCAGAGTCCGAATCGCGCCCGTGATACTCGTATCGTTGAACAAGAGGCCGCTAATATCGGCTATGTCCGCCGGGTTCGGCTTGGGCTGCAACAATGCCATCAGGGTATTGATGGTCTGGGAGAGTTGGCCTATTTTCAAATCAAGCAGAACTTTGTCTTGAAGAAGTTCGCTCATTTGCTTCTTGGCTGCATCCAGTTCGACTGTGATTTCTTCCGGTGTCATTTGCATCTTTTATATCAATTGGAGGGTAAAATGTCAAGCAAGAAAGATATAAACTCGTGGGATAATCTTATCGCGGATGCGCGTGCAAAATTGGCGGAGGGAAAGCTCTACGCAAAGAGTATGAGCACTGCCCTGAGAGTCTTGGAGAAAAACAAAGCGAATGGAGTTCCGCTGCCTAGCGGTCGGCAACGGATCGCCAGTTGAGGAGAACTATAGCCGCGCAATTCCGATGCCAAGCCTGCGGCCTAGCAACACAGTGTTAAGACACTACCGTCAAGAACTTGAGATCACCATCCGGTTGCTTAGCGGTCTCTTGAGCAGCCCTCAGACCCCAGCGTGACGTTCGTGGAAAGGGTTTCGAAATCCTAGGGATCAACAAGCGCATCGACTGGCACACCTTCTGGGGCGTTCTCCTAGACGCTAATCGAGAATTCTCGTAAGCTACTTTTCTAGTTACTGGGCTCTTATCTGTCCAGAAACCGCCAGCAGGCGTTGCGGAACCGGCTGACATCCGTGCCGATCTCGGTCAGGATAACTTGCGCGGTAGCGGCGCTAACTCCTGGGATGTCGGTGAGATCGACGCCGGCAATGCGGTAAAGCTCGCTACGAAGGTTAAACTGAGGATCGTTGCCCTGGCGGTGATAGGCCGTAGCCGTGGTGCGTGGTGGCTTGGGATGATCCTTAATGATCTCCGTTCCCTCCGCCGGCTTCTTTTTGAGGAGAGAACCGCTGGAGCATTGAGGGTTCAACCGGAGTCGATTGCAAAAGCAAGAACCGAGATCTTGCCACCACCTCTTCAGTTGTGGGATCGAATACCCACGCTGGCATTGCTCGCGATTGCTGGCTTGCTAGAAACTCAAAGCGGGACCGGAGTTTACAGGAGCTATCTCGCCTCGGCAAGCAGCGCTTGGCGCGTAGCTTCGAGGGTGCTGATCAGCGACTCCTTAGGGAGCTTCTGGATGATCGGTTCGATGATCCATCCCAGCCCCAAGGGCACGTCACGCGTCAGCGAGATAGCCCGACACTCAACATAGACACCACCATCCCGCTCCTGGAATCGCCAGTAGGAATACAGGCGCCATAGAAATCCGGAACCTGTATCGGGCGGCAGCACTCTCTCCTTGGGGCTTCCGGCGTGCTCCACTTCAGAAATCCGGGTCGTGTACGAACGACAAACCCAACGCACTCGATCCAACGAATGATAATGCACCTCATGATCGGTATCAAGGACGACCGTCACAATTTTCTTCTTGAGAAGTCGTAAGTAGATTTGGAAATCGTTGCCGCGATGGCTTATTAGCCTTGAGGCCATCACCTCGGGCTTATAGAAGTTCTTGTGGTTATCGTAGTCCTGCACCAGCGCCAGCACGTCTTCGAGGGTCGTACCAGGAATAAATGAGGCGCCGATCCAATCATGGATCAAACCATTCGGCACTTTGACCGGCCCGTGACCTGACCAGAATTGGGCTACAACCTGGCCTCCTCGGACCTGCTGCGCTCTCTCCGAATTGACATCGGACCACAGGAATGGGCCGTCGCCCAGAGTCTGTTCCATGGCTGCTTCGGCGTCACGAATGTAAGCACTGAAACTCCTTAGTGTTTGCTGCTTCAACTGTACTGGGGTTGCAGTTTGCGCCATAGCGCCCGACTCAATGCGAATCGTGATCCGGCTATGTTTACTTGTCAAGTCGGCCCGCAATGGCTGGCGGTTTCCGAAGATTCTTGTCCCGTCGCAAGCGCCAACTCCCCCACAAACCGACTTGTCGTTACTAATCCGGCCAACTTCCGCGAAGCCCGTTTATGGATAGTTTCCGTGTGGCCGACCGCTCGCCGAGTGACGGATTGTGAGAGATATTGTGATGTTTCAACAATACTGCGATGGTCATGGAAGGCCTAGGCCGTAGGCTGCTAGCGGATGTTCAGGTCAACGTAGTGGGCGAAGCTGGAGAGCGCTACTTGGTCGTTGCCGGGTATGTAGAAGCCAAATTTGCCCCGGCTGAGATTGGCCCCGGGCTGTGTCCAGCGATCCAGGACGGTCCAACTCTCACCATGCTTAATCTGGTGGACGAGTTCCGTGGGGCTAACGCGGATTTGGAGCGTGCGGAAGCTCTTCTTGTCGCTTTTATGGGGAACTATGATCTCGTCCGTTTTCTCCCCGTTGCGAATGACAGTACGGTAGAAGTTATTATCGTCCATTTGGAGGAGGAGGTAGTTTTTGGGGTCGCTGTAGTTGAGTACCCATTGCAAGAGGTGACCCTTGGTGAGCATCGCGGAAAAAACAAATGTGCCCGAGGCAGGAACGACTCCGTATAGGACGAAGTCCCCGCCTTTGCGAATGAAAGAATCTCCCTCATGCTTCCAGTCGCCTGGGTCATCCCACTTCGACATACCGCTCGGGGCGAGAGACAAATCCAAAGTCTTGGATTGACCGGCTATGACTTCAAGCGTGGACGAGCGCGTGAACCTTTCGGCGGTTCGCGCAGTAAGAGTGTAGGTACCGGGGGCAAGATTGAGCGGGACACCACTGCTTACCATTTTCAGAAGATTACCTTTCACGATTGCAACATTGGCGTCGGCGGGCGCGAAGGTAATTTTCAATTCGCCGGAAGCGGCTTCCAACGCGGCATCCGCAGCAGCGAGATATATGGTTCCGCCCGCGTCGAAGTGTTTCGTGAACTGCCGCGGCTTGAATCGCTCATTGTGCAATTCGATGGTATGGTCTCCGGGATTGACGGTGGAGACGGACAGCGTGCCATCGGGCTGAATGGTGCCAACAAGAGTTTGATCGACGAGAACCGCGGTTCCGGGAGCGCCGCCCTGGATGGTCAGCGATGCCAGGCGAGGCTGCGATTGGAGGTTGGCCAGCGAGGCCGGGCGAGGCTGCGGCTGGAGGTGGAAGATAAGCGTGGCCTGTTCGCCGTTGCGAATGCGAATCTTTTGCTGGGGAGGATCCTGAAAGCCGCTCTTAGAGACTTGTACAAAGTAGTCCTTGAGCTCGAGATTGGGCAGGCGCAACTGGCCGGCTTGAGTGAGTTGCCGTTGAAGTCTTCCGTTGAGAAAAACTCTTGCGTCGTCTTGACCGGCAACGACAAGGAGCGTGCCCTCGTTGTGACCGGACTCGGCGGGCGGCTGATCATCGAGTGTGACTTTTCCCGCGGCGGTGTCGAAAGAAGGCCGCAGAACAGGTGACGATGATTCGGGAGTTGTTTGTGTCGGCGCCGCTTGTGCAGGAGTTGCTTGTGCAGGAGTTGCTTGTGCGGGAGTTGCTTGTGCGGGGGTGGGGACGTCCGGGGCAGAGACGGTGGGAGCAGCTGGTTGGGTCTTCGCTACCGGCGTGGCGTAATGTCTTCGCGTGAAGAAAAAGGTCGTTGCGACCAGGATTATCGCAGCGGCGGAGACGAGGATCAGTGTTGTGGAGTTCGAACTTGCGGGCTGTTTAGGCCGGGAAGGTGGAGCTGTGATTTTGGCTGGCGGTTCGGAAGGCTCGGCGGGAGGGGTGGCGGCCTGTGACGGAGGGATCTCCGGCGGTGGCGGAGTGGTCGGGACTTTGCCCGGCGGCACAATGCTGGGCGGGACAACCGCGGTTGGAACGTTTGCGGGTGGAACCGGGCTCGGCGGGACTTGGCTTGGTAAAATCTGGCTGCTATCGGCGCGTGAAGCCTCCGGAGCGCTGGGGCGCGGGACGTGGAGAATTACGGTCGCGCCTTTGCCGCGCGGCGAGGCGCCGGAACTCTCCTGGGAGACTAATCCCAACCGGAGGAGCAGGGCGTTGGCGATGGACAAGATTTCGCCATCCGTCCAATGCTTGGCGGCCACCGTTTGTATGCGCACGGCTAAAGCTTGTTTTGCAGCAACGTCGGTGGCCCCATCGATTTCGCGCTGCAGGCGCCGTAGGTCTTCCAAGTCGCCGCGGCGGGCCTGGCGACGCAGAGCACCCTGGTCACGCTGGATTGCATCTTGAATCTGAAGCAACTTGGGAGCGTCGGGATGAACGGCCAATCCCTCTGCAACCCAAGCCAAGGCTGCAAATAGATCGCCGGAGGCCTGTAGTTTGCGCGCTCGCGCAACCCAATCCTCCACCGAGCTTGTTTTTTTCTGGTCTACGATTAGGCTGCGGATCGTTTTGGCCGTGGGATGTGCGGGGTTCAAGTCGAGCGCCTGATTGGTCAGCATCTCGGCTTCCAGCCAATCGGTTTCTACAACGGAATGCGCGTGCTCCACCAGGGCATTGGCCAGAATGGTTCGGGCCAGAGAATTGCGTTTATCCAGTGCGTAGGCTTTCCGCAACAACTGAATGGCTTCAACGGACTTCTGCTGCGCGAACAGTTCCTGGCTTTCGGTGATAAGGCGTTGGGCTTCGGCATTGTGCTTGACGCCATCCCCGGCGAGCTTTTCCAGTTCGGACAGCTCCGCATCGTTGGGGAATTCGGCGGCGGTGCCTCGCAACAAATCCAGGGCGCGAGAGTAGTCGCCCGAACGCAGATAGATCTTGATCTGCTCAATGAGCCGCGTTTTGGATTCGGTGCGGGTTTGCTGGTCGGGTCTTTTGTCCAAGCGCTCTAACCTCGAAAGTCAAACCTGGATATCGATCGTAGATGATGCGCAGGATCTCCCTGTGGCTCAGCCCATCGTTATCCGATCCTTGCTCTTCGTGCAGGTGGGCCCGCGTGCTGATGGAACATGGACATCGTTTCCCCGGCGCACGACCGTTTCGTCGGCGCTGAAGACGAGGTCCTTGCCGCTCTGGCCGAGGACTCGCCGAATCTCGTAACAGCCTGCCAATTCTCTCGGTGAAGACGGCATTTTCATGGCGCACACTGCTATATCGGGACCTCAAAATCTTACTCGATTGGGTGGAAAAGGGTAGTGTCCTGGGAGTTGCGTCGATGGCTGTGGCCCTTTGTTGCGAAGGGGTTTCAATTCTTCGCGTATTTAAAAAACTCGGAATTCCCGCTTATCATGCGCGTCGCGGAGAGCGGGCCAGAGGTCCTCTCGGGGGGAATGTCGTGCCACGGCGCTGCTCGCTCGGCCGATCTCCGCGAAGCCCGCTCGTGGATAGTTCTTCTGGCAAAAAGAGGCTAAGGGAAGCCACGTGCCTATTAAAACCGCCAGAAGGCCGCCACCCAGATTATCCGAGAAAGACAGCCCCGCTCGTGAGAGCGGGGCTTTCGATTTAGGCTGGAACGGTGAGGACTATACAGAACGTTTAGCGATGGCCGCCGTGTCCACCGCCACTGTGACCTCCGCCACCACTATGACCTCCACCACTGCTGTGTCCGCCGCTGGCATGTCCGCCGCTAACGTGTCCGCCACCGTGCGAACCGCCAAAGCTTCCATGCGAAGAGAATCCGCGCGACTCACCGCCGCGGCTGCCGCTGAAACCACCAGCGCGCGGCGCGCTTGATTGGCGTCCCGCGAAAACTCGTTCGCCGCCGGAAAATCCCCGGTTGCCTGCGTAGGCTCGGTTACTTGCTGCTCCTCGGTTAACGACTGCTCCGCGATTGCCGCCAGCGAAGCCGCGAGACGTCCCCGCGTAGCCTCGAGATGCGCCCGCATATCCGCGACCGGCGGCTGAGCCAAACCCGCGCGCTCCGTATGCGCCACGCGCGGACGAGAATCCTCGATAATTTCCGTGCACAAACGCTGCGTGGTTATAAAACCCGCCGCTGCGAAAGGCCCAAGGATGGCCGCCAAAGAAGACTCCACCGTGGAAGCCCCACCCGATTCCCCATCCATGCCATCCCCAGCCGAAGCCGAAGAACGGCGCGATCGGGAAGCCAATGCCGAACGAAATGTACGGGCCGCCAAATCCAACTCCCCACCACGGATAGAACCCAGGCCACAGGCCTACGGGATATCCATACACATACGCCGGATTGTAAGTGGGCACATACACCACATCCGGATCAGCCGGCTGGATGTCTACATTCGGTCCCTGCTCGTACACGCGCTCTTGAGGCGTACTCCGCAGATTGCCCGCGTCGTAAGCCTTGTGACGCATGTACTGGATCGCCTGCATCACGTCATTCGGCTGGTTCTGATAGGCTTCGCCCAGCTCAGAGGTCCAGGACAAATCCCTGTCCAGGTTCGCCAGCACCGTGGGAAACTCCACCAGGGACTTCACGCTCGGATCCCAATCCTGCCGGTCCACTTCCTCGGCCAGATCCCGTCCCTTCAGCCCCGGGTTCTCCCGTGCCATCCGGTCCGCCACTACGATCTGCGTGGGATACTCTGACGCGGCCAGTATCTGCGCCACCAGCGCATCGGGATACAACGCAATCGGAGCTACCAGCTTATTCAACTGCTCCGGAGATAACGTTGTGTATTGCCGTTGATCCGGCCCCGTTGGAGGCGGCGGAGGCGCCTGCGCCTGCTCTTGGTATGTACGGTCTTGGTATGTATCTTGATCTTGCGGTGGTGCAGGCGCGACATCCTGAGGCGCGCTCTGATCTTGCTGGTTATATTGCGGCGCGTTATACTGCGGCGCGGTCTGCTCTGGCGGCGGTCCTTGATCCACCTGAGCGCTCACACCCGCAGAGGGCTTGTCCATCGACTGGTCCTGCGCCACCAGGGAAGTTCCAGTCCCGAGCGCAATGGCGCTCGTCAGCACCGCGGTAAGAAGCGTTTTAGATAATTTGGTCTTCATAATGTCCTCCCAGAATTCCTGTTACTAGATTGAACACTGGGAATGGAGAAGAGTTCCGTTCTTTTGATTGACTTACACTGGTTGATTTCGGCCAGGCGTGGTGGATTTCGCCCAATACATACGCTTGCGACGAGACGACAAACTGTAGTTTTTGTGACTTACGGTAGCTGCGAGAAAAATATTTTTTGTTAAAGTCAGGTTCTCAGGTTTCCCCGGATGTTGTGCACACATTGATCTCCTATAGCAGGCAGTGTGTAGGTTTCGGCCATGTGCCAAACCGCGTTCACGTTGGTGCCTGCGTGTGACGAACACGGGGTACCAAGCAGACTTTCTGGGACTTTTACGGAACAACGCTCTTTGGCGGGGCCGTCGGCGCGGGCTCGGTCTTCAAAATCACCCCAAGTGGTTGCACGCGTGATGATCGCGCTTCACGGCTACTGCGGTTTATCCAAGTCCGAAATTGCAGGTCTGACCTGCGGGCATACGACAGTCAAAAGGGTGAGATCTCTGTGACCTCATCTGTGGTTAACGGCAAACGCGGCGAGACCAAAACAGAAGCGCGTAAGAACACGGTGCCAGTGATCCAGCCGGTGCGCGCGATGCTCGATCTCAATCGTTTGCGGTTAGGCAACCCGACAACTGGCGTCATGTTTGCAACCTCGACAGCAACGGAGACGGAGGTCGGAACGCCGCATGATCTGAAGAACATCTTCACGCAGCGGATCGCACCGATTCTTACCGCGTGTGCGGAGTGCAGCAAAGCCGAAAAGGAGCACGCAACCGAGGATCATGAGTACCGTCGACGTCCGGACATGGTTCAGTGGCGAGGCTGGCACGCATGCAGAGCGGACTCGGAAGCAACCTCAACGAGCTCGGCGTTCCGGACTTAACCATTCAACGCATTCTGCGCCACAGCAACGTTTGCTACCATGCGAAAGTCGTACATCAAAATCCGCGAGGATAATGTGACGGCTGGAATGGAACTGCTCGCAGCAGAAATTCGAAGAGCAGAAGCGGCGCAGCCAGAAGGACAGACGCAAACCGCGAAAAGGGTCAACGGACGCGGGTTTCAGAGGCCATTTCCTTAATCGTCCACTAATAAACATCAACCGGTTCTGCCAGCGACGGTAAGTCATGGAAAGAACTGGTGAGCGCGGCAGGATTCGAACCTGCGACCCATGCCTTAAAAGGGCATTGCTCTACCAACTGAGCTACGCGCCCATCCTTGCTCAAATAGTTTACCATTGCGCTGCGTAAGACCTTGATCCTACAGTTTGATACGAATGATGGAAGACAGCATCAAATTAAACACGGACACCCACAAAGCTCGTCAACTTAGGCCGGGTCAGGGCTCGGTGCCAATCACATGACGCAAGTCGCAGGGAACGCTCCCCTCATCGGGGTGGATGTGGGCGGTACAAAAGTGGCTGCCGGTCTGGTTAGTGCTGCCGGCGAAATCACCAGCCAGACGCGCGTTCCAATGGCAGCCAATGACGCCGCCGCCGGTTTGGCTGCTGTGATTTCGGCGATCGATTTGGTGCGGGCCGCCCATTCCCGCTCCTGCAGAGAAGCGCCAGTTGCCGGCATCGGAATCTGCGCTCCGGGGCCGCTCGATCCCCGGACTGGCATTGTTATCAATCCTCCTAATCTTCCGGGTTGGCGAAATTTTCCCCTCGCGGCCGAGATTTCAAAAACCTACAACCTGCCGGTTCGAGTCGACAATGACGGCAATGCAGCCGCTTTGGCGGAAGCCTTGTGGGGTGCGGGGCGCGGCTTTGGCAACGTCTTCTGCGCCACTATCGGAACCGGCATCGGAACCGGGATTGTTTTCCATGGACATATCTACCATGGCCGCACCGGCGCGGCCGCCGAGGGTGGTCACAATACGATCGACTATCGCGGCCCGCGCTGCGGATGCGGCAAGCTTGGCTGTATTGAAGCTCTGGCCTCCGGCCCGGCAATCGCCCGCCGGGCTTTCGAAAAAATCGCCAAGGAAGGCCGTTTGTCCTCAATGCTTGAACTGGCCGAAGGGCATCCCGAGCGCATTACCAGCGAAATGGTGGGACGAGCTTATGCTGCCGGAGATGCGCTGGCCAAAGAGGTCTTGCACGAAACCGCGCTCTACCTCACCGTTTGGTTGGGAAATATCGTCGATCTCCTTGAACCCGACGTGATGATTCTGGGCGGAGGCGCAGCCCCCATGTTGCGACCGTTCTTCGATGACATTCGCGCCCGCCTCCCTGAATGGTGCGTGAATTCGCACTGTCAGGAAATCCCGCTGATCCCCGCCCACTACGGTGCCGACGCCGGCATCGCCGGGGGTGCCGCTCTCTGTCGAAATTAGTTCCAACTGCCTACCGCAACTTGTAACGTTCAGCCCACGATCAGCACTATCTGGCTGTAAGGGAAGCGTCGCTTGGCGTCGGGCCACTTCAGAAAGAAGTATTTAGCGCAAGACCGGCGATTAATGCTTGACTCCGCTTGCGGCTTGTGATAAATCGTTGCACCACGACTCGTTATGGGTAACTGAGGCGGCCAATCCGCTCCCCGTTTCGAGTGGTTCCCCCGGACTAATACGCTCCGCTTGACTAGCTGAATTTAGATTCAGAATGTCCGACGTGTAAGTTCCTTCAGAACTCGATCGATAGAAATAGATAAAGATAGGGAGAACACATGGCCAAACAAAGTACGCAGCACAAATTGGATCGGGTGCGTCCACCTCGGGTCCAGATCACTTATGACGTAGAGACAGGCGGCGCCATTGAAATTAAGGAGCTGCCCTTTGTGGTTGGCGTCCTCGGAGATTTCACCGGCATCCCGGAACAGCCTCTGCCCAAGCTTAAGGAGCGGCGCTTCGTTGAGGTTACGCCCGACAACTTCGATTCCGTCCTCGAAAGCATGAAGCCCCACGTAGCATTTGCCGTGGAAAATAAGCTGAGCGAGGATTCCAACGCCGGACAGATAAAAGTGGATCTCCGCTTTAAGAGCCTGGAGGACTTCGAGCCCGAGCAGGTGGCACGACAGGTGAAACCGCTGAAGGAATTACTGGATCTCAGGACCCGCCTGAACGATTTGAAGGGTACTCTGCAGACCAACGAAAAGTTGGATGAAGCCTTGCTGGATGCAGTCAGCCAGACGGAAAAGTTAGACAAGCTGAAGGCCGAGGTGGGTGAGAAGGGGGACAACAATGGCTAAACCTATGGTGGAAGAAAAGCCCGCAGCCGGGCCAGTAGCAGTGGAGCAGACCAGTCTTCTCGACCAGATCGTGGAACAGGGACGGTTTACCGACACCAGCACGCGCGAGCGCGGCAAGAGCCTCATCAAAGAATTCGTCGAGCAGGTGCTCGAGGGTTCGATGACCCTGGCCCGCGATGCCGATCAAATGATCACGGCCCGCGTCGCTCAAATCGACCACCTCATCTCCATCCAGCTGAACGAGATCCTGCACCACCCTCAGTTTCAAAAACTTGAGGGCACCTGGCGGGGACTCAAATATCTTCTGGACCAGTCCGAAACCAGCACGCAATTGAAGATTCGCATCCTCAACGCTTCGAAAAAGGAATTACTGCGCGATCTGCAGCGCGCGCCGGAATTCGATCAAAGCGCAATGTTCAAGAAAGTGTACGAGGATGAATACGGAATCTTCGGCGGCGAGCCTATCGGCGCCATGGTCGGCGACTACGAATTCAGCAAGCATCCGGAAGACATGGAGTTGCTGGAAAAAGTCTCGCAGGTTGCGGCCGCGGCCCACGCTCCGTTCCTTTCCGCGGCTTCGCCGGAATTGCTGAACCTGCCGAGCTTCACTTCGCTCGACCAGCCCCGCGATGTCGGCAAAATCTTCGACAGCACCGAGTATGCCAAGTGGAAGGGTTTCCGCGAAAGCGAAGACTCGAAGTACGTCTGCCTGACTTGCCCGCGGATCCTGATGCGCCTGCCTTACGGCCGAGATACGAAACCCGTGGATGGATTTAATTTCGAAGAGGGCGTGGACGGCACCGATCACGAGAAATATCTTTGGGGCAACGCCGCTTACGCGCTCGCTTCCAGGATGACGCAGGCCTTCTCGACCTATGCCTGGTGCGTAGCCATTCGTGGGGTCGAAGGCGGCGGTCTGGTCGACGGCCTTCCTTCCCACACCTTCCGCACCGACGAGGGTGACGTGGCCCTCAAGTGCCCAACTGAAATCGCCATCACCGACCGGCGCGAAAAAGAACTTGCCGATCAGGGATTGGTCCCGCTGGTTCATTGCAAAGGCACTGACAAAGCGGCGTTCTTCAGCATTCAATCCTGCAACAAGCCCAAGCTCTACGACAGCGATTCCGCCACGGCAAATGCCCGCATCTCGGCGCAGTTGCCGTACATGATGGCCACCTGCCGGTTTGCGCATTACCTCAAGGCGATGATGCGCGACAAGATCGGCAGCTTCATGTCCCGCGACGATTGCTGGCGTTTCCTGAATCGTTGGATCAGCCAGTACGTCACGCAAGACGATAAAGCGAATCAGGCGACCAAGGCTAAGTTCCCCCTACGTGAGGCGCGTGTGGATGTGGAAGAGGTTAAGGGTAAGCCAGGAGTCTACCGGGCGATCGCTTATCTCCGGCCCCACTTCCAGCTCGATGAATTGAACGTTTCGCTCCGTCTTGTGGCGGAGTTACCGGCCGCAGCAAAACAATAAACCCGCTTTCTTGGCGGAGCTCCAAACAAGGTCCTAAAGGGTCCTTGTATTTTTCGAAAGGAATGAGGAGGAATAGCAATGCCTAGCGATCACTATTTGTTGATAAAGGGAGTGAAGGGAGAGTCGGTGGCTCAAGGCCTACCGTCCCCTGGCAGTGACGGCTACATCGAACTCGACAGTTTCTCGTTTGGAGCTTCCAACCCCGCTGACGTAGGCGGCGGAGGTCTGTCCGCCGGCAAATGTTCGTTGTCGGACTTTAGCTTTTCCTGCGCGCTGGATTCGTCCAGCTACCAGATCCTAAAGAATCTGTACACGGGCGCGCACATCGCCACTGTCACATTCCTGAGCCGCAAGTCCACAGGCGCGGCCACACCCTTTACCTACATAAATTCCGTCATGACCAATTGCTACATCACCAGCCACGGCACGGGTGGTGGATCATCCGGCGTTCCGTCGCAGAGCGTTAGTATTGCGTACGAACAGATCTACTTCCAATACTTCACGCAGGATACGACCACTGGCTCTGTGACCCAGGCTGGAGCGGCGACTTACAACATCGGAGCCGCGCAACAGACTTAAGCGTCGCTTTCGACACTTGGTGTGAAAATTCGGAAGGCCTCTTCGCGGCGGCTTACTGCCGCGAAGATGCCTTTTACCGGATCACTGTTTTTTAGATCAAGCATCTGATGAACGCCCAAGAACTATACCGAGCTGGCCGCCTGGGAGAAGCTCTCAAGGCGCTGAGCGCCGAAGTGCGAGATAATCCCACCGACGCTCGCCGCCGCACCTTTCTCTTCGAACTTCTATGTTTTGCCGGCGAATACGCGCGAGCCGACAAGCAGCTTGAAGTGTTGGCGCAAGCCGGTCCGCAAAGTGAAATTGGCGTGCTCTTGTATCGCAGCGCGCTGTTCGCGGAGCGGCAGCGGCAGGATTTGTTCGAGAGCGGCGCTTATCCCAATCAAATAGAGCTTCCCGAACGCGGGGGCGCTATCAACGGCAAGTCTTTCAAATCGTTCTCGGACGCCGATCCGCGAATCGGAGCCAGACTCGAGCTGTTTGCAGCGGGCAATTATTTGCTCCTGCCCTTCGAACACATTGCCTCCATTCACATCATGCCTCCGAAACGGCTGCGCGACCTGTTATGGACTCCCGCCGCGGTTCGCACCACGCCCTCGTTTAAAGGCACCGAACTCGGCGAAGTTCTGCTCCCCGTACTCTCTCCATTCTCGTGGCGGCATGCGGACGAAGCTGTCCGCCTGGGACGCGCTACGGTGTGGGAATCAACTGAAGGCTACGACGATCAAATTCCTTTTGGCCAGAAGATGTGGTTGGCGGACGACGAGGAAATCCCGTTCCTCGAACTCCGTGCGCTCGAGTTCAATCCAGCCTCAGTGGCCGCCTGACCCATCATGCCCTTTCCCGAAGATTTGCTGAATCCTATCGACGGACCAAACCCCAGCGGCGTTAACCTGCGCTACGAGCCGGTCTACGACAAAATCAAAGAAGCGCGCCGCGAAGAAGACCAGCCCCCGCCGGGCATGGCCGAGCGTGACCGGAAAGTGGCCGACAACTCCCTGGTCATCAAGCTCACCAAAGATGTTCTCGCGAATAAAACGAAAGACCTTCAGCTCGCCGCCTGGCTTACCGAAGCTTTGCTCAAACAGCAAGGCTTTGCCGGTCTGAAGGACGGTCTTTTTCTCTGCTATGGCCTGACGGATAAATTCTGGGACACCGTCTACCCCGAGCTTGAAGATGGCGATGCTCAGGCCCGCGGAGCCCCGCTGGGCTTCGTTGGAACCCGGCTTGAAATTCCCCTGAAGTTGGTCCCGGTCGTCGAGAAGGCACCCTACGGTTCGCTCGACTACCAGCAATCGCGCGAAGTAGGCTACGAGGACCAGGCTAAAACCGACGATGCCAAGAAGAAGCGTGCCCAGCTCATCAAGGACGGCAAGATTGCACCCGAGGTCTTTGACAAGGCGTTTGAGGAAACTCCGAAGAAGTTTTATGCGCAGGCGGAGAAGGACCTGGATAGCAGCTTACAGACTCTGGAACTACTGAAAGACGTCTGTGACGCGAAGTTCACCGATGAAGGTCCGTCGTTTGGTCAGCTCCGTTCGGCTCTGGAAGCCACCCGCCACATCGTCCATGGTCTTCTGCAGAAGAAACGCGAAAAGGAGCCCGACCCGGTTGAGGAAGTTGCGCCTCAGGCGGGGGCCGAAGCGGGCTCGAATGCGGCAGCCGGCGATGCTGCGGCAGTTGCGCCACTGCGGGTCGGTGTTCTGCTCTCCGTTGAAACCTCGTCGGAACCGCCTGATCGCATGGATGCCGTACGCAAGATCGCCGAAGCGGCCGCCTTTCTGCGACGGCGCGAACCCAGGAGTCCAGCTTCCTATTTAATGCTTCGCGGATTTCGCTGGGGCGAACTGCGTGCCGCCATCGACCGCGCGGATCCCACTCAGTTCGAAGCCCCGCCGACAGAACTCCGAAAGCATTTGAAACGCCTGGCGCTCGACAGAAAATTCGAGGAGTTGCTGGAGGCTGCCGAAGGTGCGATGGCGCTTCCTTGCAGCCGAGCCTGGCTGGATTTACAGCGCATGGTAGTTGAAGCTTGTGAAGCTCTTGGCAGCGACTATGAAGCAATTGCGCGAGCGATTCGCTCGGAATTGAAAGCCCTTATCGCCGAATGCCCTCAATTACTCGATGCAACTTTGATGGACGATACGCCCGCCGCTAATGCGGAGACACGCGCCTGGCTGAACGGATTGAGCCAGCAAGCTTCGTCGCCCGATGCAGTCGCAACTCCTTCAACCAACGGAGCCTCTCGCAATGGCTTTGCATCGCGTTGGCCAGGCCAGGCTCCCGATGTGTACGCGGCGGCCTTGCAAGCCCTGCGCGAAGGCCAGGAGCGCAAGGCTTTCGAAATCCTGCAGCAGGATATCGGACGCTTGCGTTCGGGACGCGAACGATTCCGCCGCAAGATGCAGTTAGTGGAAATGTGCGTTTCGACCAACAAACAGACGATTGCGCAGCCCATCCTCGATGATCTCGCGGTGATGATAGAAACTCACAAGCTGGATGAGTGGGAGGACCCGGGCCTGGTTGCCGCAGCGCTTGGCACCATCATGAAGCTGAGCCTGCGCATTCAGAATGACAAAGCCCAGCAGCAGAAAATCTTCGAGCGCATTTGCCGCCTCGATCCGGCGCAGGCGCTTGGGGACGGGAAGTAATCCATGCCCAAGCGCGACATCAACGGTCCGGTCACACTCTCCGTGCTTGACCGTCTTATCGACAAAGATCCGAAAGTCAGCATGGAAGTACCGTTGACCCGTGCGCAGTCCTTGCGCGAACTCAAGATAGCGATCAAACGCGACCTCGAATGGCTGCTGAATACCCGTCGCACCATCGATCCCGCGCCGGATTCGGCGCACGAGACGGTGCGCTCCGTTTACCACTACGGTTTCGCTGACATCTCCTCGAAGTCGCTGCTTTCCGTCCGCGACCAAAACGAACTGGTGCGGCAGATGGAGTCTGTCATCGCCGTGTTCGAGCCCCGGCTGAAGCGCGCCAAAGTCCGAATGGAGCGCGTGGAAGGCGCTTATCGCGCTCTGCGATTTGTGATAGAAGGGTTGCTTTGCATGGATCCGGCTCCGGAGCCGGTCCGCTTCGACACCGTGCTCGAACTCGGCAAAGGCCAGTACGAAGTCAAGGGGGACGACGGTGCGCAATGAGCTGAGGACTTACTACGAAAGCGAGCTCACGTTTCTGCGCCAGATCGGAGCGGAGTTTGCCGACAAATATCCCAAGATAGCCTCGCGACTGTTGCTGGAACCGGACCGTTGTGAAGACCCGCACGTCGAGCGGATGATCGAGTCTTTCGCGCTGCTGGCGGCGCGCGTGCATCTGCGCATCGACGACGATTTCCCGCAGATTACCGAGGCGCTGCTCAACATCCTCTACCCCCACTACCTCTGCCCCATTCCTTCCATGTCGGTCGCGGAGTTTCATACCGATCCTGAGCGCGGCAAGATGACCAGCAGCCTGCTGGTTCCAAAAGGATCCGTGCTATATTCCCGCCCGGTTGAGGGAGTTCCATGCAAGTTTCGGACCTGCTACAACACCACGCTGTGGCCCTTAAAGGTTTCGCAGGCTCAATGGCTCACTCCGGATCGCCTCAGCCCATCGCTGCGGTCTCCCGATGCCGCCGTGTTGCGCGTCGAGATTGAATGCTTTCCGGATATCACATTCGACAAGCTTCCGCTGGATAGTCTTGCCTTCTACCTGAACGGCGAAGGTGCGGTGATCCATACTCTTTATGAGTTGTTGTGCCGCAACTGCACTCGCATTGTCGTGCGTGATCCCGCGAATCCTAAAATGCAGCCGCGTGAGTTGCCTGCGCGCAATCTGCGTCCCATGGGTTTCGGAGAAGAGGAAGATGTTCTGCCTTATCCTCAGCGCTCTTTTGTCGGCTACCGGCTGCTTCAGGAATACTTTGCTTTCCCGGAAAAGTTTTTCTTCCTCAATCTGAACGGACTATCGGCTCTCCAGGGCGCAGGACTTAAATCCAAGGCTGAGATTCTTTTCCTGATCGCACCCTTTGAGCAGGACGGCCGCCATCAGCGCCTCGAAGTCGCTGTGGACGCAAAAACACTGCGCCTGGGCTGCACCCCAATCATCAATTTGTTCGGCCAAACCGCCGAACCCATCCTGGTCGATCAGACGCGATACCAATACCCGGTCGTTCCCGATGCGCGCCGGCGCCAGACCATGGAGATTTACTCCGTCGACGAAGTTGTCAGCACCGATCCGGACTCTCACGAAACGGTGACTTACCATCCTCTGTATTCCCGCCAGCATGGACTCCAGGATTCAACTCCCGCCTATTGGTACACCACCCGGCTTCCTTCCAACCGCAAGGGCGACGAGGGATCCGATGTTTTTGTTTCCCTGGTGAACATCGCAGCTGCGCCCATGGAACTGGATTACGATACGGTGACGGTGCGCTGCACCTGTACCAACCGCGATCTCGTGACCCGCCTGCCTTTCGGCAGCGAGAATGGCGATTTCGAAATGGCGGGAGCAGCCGCGATCAAACGAATTGTCGCCTTACGCAAGCCAACTCGCACTCTGCGTCCTCCCTTGGATGGCAAGACACTCTGGTGCCTCACCTCGCACCTCTCGCTGAACTATCTCTCGCTGGTCGAGGAAGGCAAAGCGGCGTTGCAGAAGATTCTCGATCTCTATGATTTTTCCAATTCACCCGATGTCAAGAAGCAGATTGGCGGCATCACGTCGGTAGACGCACGGCGGCATTTCACGCGCGTGATCTCGGAACACGGCGTCAGCTTTGCGCGCGGCACGCGGGTGGAGATGGAATTCGACGAGGAACAATTCAGCGGCGGCGGTGCGTATCTGTTCGCCAGCGTGCTCGAAAAATTCTTCGGCCTCTACGTTTCCATGAACAGTTTTAGTCAACTGGTGGCCCGCAGCCGCCAGCGAAAGGAGCCTTTAGGAGAGTGGCCTCCGAGAGCGGGACAAGCAATATTGATTTAAGCGAGCCGGATTTAAGCGAATCCGTGGTCAGCGAAAAGCTTCGGCAAGAGCCGTTCCGCTTTGATTTCTTCCAGGCGGTGCGTTTGCTCGAGAAGCTTTTCCCCGATCGCACGCCTGTCGGCAGGTTCGCTCATCCCTCCCGCGAAGTGGCGCGCTTCGGCGCTCACAATTCGCTCGCCTTCCCCGCCAGCCAGATTCAGTCGATGGAATGGCCCGAGGATCGTGCCCCGAACATGACCGTGAATTTCATGGGTCTCACCGGTCCTGAAGGCACGCTCCCCAATCCCTACACCAGTTTGATCATCGAAAGGGTGCGGGCTTCCGACGGATCTCTACGTGACTTTCTCGATATTTTCAACCATCGATTCATCTCGCTCTTTTATCGCGCTTGGAGAAAGTACAGGTTCGACGTATCGGCTGAACGCGATGAACGAGACCGCTTCTCCCGACACCTTCTCAGCCTTTTGGGCTTGGGTACCGATGGCTTGCAGGATCGCATGGCAATTCCAGACGACAGCCTCATCTATTACTCTGGGCTGCTGTCGCAGCGTCCTCGCTCGGCGCAAGCTTTGCGCCAGATCCTGACCGACTACTTTGCTGTGCCCGTCAAGATCGAACAATTTTCAGGAGGATGGTACCGTTTAGATTCGGCCGCGCAGTGCCGCTTTTCCGAGGCTGCCAGCGACAGCGAGTGCCTCGGCCTGGGAACCGTGGTCGGCGATGAAGTCTGGAATCAGCAATCCAAAATACGTCTCATTCTCGGTCCGTTGAGTCTGGAGAAATATTTGGAATTTCTTCCCGACGGCTCAAACTGGGAGCCTCTCCGCTCTTGGGTAAGATTTTTTTTGAACGACGAACTGGATTTCGAAGTGCAGTTGATCCTCGAACGTGAACAAGTTCCAGCCTGCGAATTGGGAGCGGATGAAGCTTCCCGCCCCCAATTGGGCTGGGTGTCATGGTTGAAATCAAAGCCTCTTGGACGCGATCCCGACGATACCGTCCTCGCGATCGAGGCGGAGCAAGGAGTACGAACGTGAATCTGAAATCTTTGATCGGCAAACTGAACGACTCGACGCGCGGCGCCATGGAGGCGTCCGCCGGACTTTGCTTGGCACGCACCCATTACGATATCGAGGTTGAACACTTCCTGCTGAAGCTGCTCGATTCCTCGAATAATGACGCGGCCGCGATTTTCAAACACTTCGAACTGGACACCTCGCGATTCTCCGGGGAACTGTTTCGCTCACTTGACCGCCTGAAGTCGGGCAACGCGCGCACGCCCGCGCTGAGTCCCACTCTCATCAAGATGATGACGGAAGCCTGGACTCTGGGCTCGATCGACTATGGAGCCGGGCAGGTTCGTACCGGTTTCACCATCCTTGCCCTGACTACGAATGGCGAACTTATCCGCCTTATGCGCGACGTCAGCCGCGAATTCCAAAAGATCCAAGCCGATGCGTTGGCCAAAGACTTTCTCTCCATCGTCGCCGGCTCAAGCGAAGAGACGCAAGCCGCTATGGCTGCCTCCGCTGCGACCGGCGCTGCCACTGGGCCGCGACCCGGCGGCAAGACTCCGAATCTTGATCAGTTCACCGTTAACCTCACGGAGAAAGCGAAGACGGGGAAAATCGATCCCGTGCTGGGACGCGATCTCGAAATCCGCCAGGTCGTCGACATTCTCATGCGCCGTCGCCAGAATAATCCAATTCTCACGGGCGAGGCCGGTGTAGGCAAGACTGCAGTTGTCGAAGGCTTTGCCATACGGGTTGCCAACGGAGATGTGCCTCCACCGCTTCGCAACGTAACCATTCGAACCTTGGACCTGGCTCTTTTGCAGGCCGGAGCGGGTATCAAAGGCGAATTCGAGAACCGCCTCAAGGGTCTGATCGAAGAAGTCAAAGCATCACCAACGCCCATCATCCTTTTCATCGACGAAGCGCACACCATGATCGGCGCTGGCGGAACCGCTGGTCAGGGCGACGCCGCTAATTTACTGAAGCCCGCTTTGGCGCGCGGCGAGTTGCGCACCATCGCCGCTACAACCTGGTCCGAGTACAAAAAATATTTCGAAAAAGATCCCGCACTGGCTCGCCGATTTCAGGTTGTGAAGGTGGAAGAACCCATCGAGACTCAGTGCATGACTATGATGCGCGGCATCGTTCCTTCGCTGGAGCAACATCATAAAGTCCGGATTCTTGATGAGGGACTAACCGCTGCTGTTCATCTATCGCACCGCTATCTCGCCGGACGCCAGCTTCCGGATAAAGCCGTCAGCGTGCTCGATACCGCATGCGCACGGCTGGCTCTCGGACAGAGCGCCACGCCGCCAGCCATTGAAGACTGCGTCCGGCAAATTGACGACCTGGCGGTCCAGCAGCGCATTCTGGAACGCGAAGCGGCCATCGGCTCCGACCATCGCGAACGTCTCGCAGCCATCGCCGGCAAGAAATCGGAAATCGAAACCAGCTTAGCCAACTTGCGCACGCGCTTTGATAAAGAAAAAACATTGGTTACTCGCATTCGCGACCTGCGCGCGCAGCTCGAGGGCTCGGTTACCCCGCAAGCTGCAACTGCTGCCCCCGGTGGAAATGGCTCGGGTTCGCACGGCATCGCTGCCGCCGGCCCGGCTACTCCCGCAGGCGATGCTATGAGTGCATCTTCGCCGGCCACAGCTACAGCGGTTGCAGAAGCGCCGCCTGCCGTTGATACGACTGCCTTGCGCGCCGAACTCGCGCAGGCTGAGTCTGAACTCGCGGCCCTGCAGGGCGAGACGCCGATGATTCGCGTTGCCGTCGACGCCCAGATCATCGGCGAAGTCATCTCCGCGTGGACCGGAATTCCCGTCGGCAAAATGATGAAGGATGAGATTTCGACGGTTCTTTCTCTGCCTGCGTTTCTCGGCCAGCGAGTCATCGGGCAAATGCACGCGCTCGAGATTATCGGCCAGCGCATCTCGACCTCGCGCGCTCGTCTCGACGATCCCCAAAAGCCCATCGGCATCTTTATGCTGGTCGGCCCCAGCGGGGTAGGGAAGACCGAGACCGCTCTTGCCCTTTCTGACCTGCTCTACGGTGGTGAGCGCAACCTGATCACCATCAACATGTCGGAGTTCCAGGAAGCACACACCGTGTCAACCCTGAAGGGTTCGCCTCCGGGCTACGTCGGCTATGGCGAAGGCGGCGTCCTCACCGAAGCGGTGCGGCGGCGGCCATATTCCGTGGTCCTTCTCGATGAAGTCGAAAAGGCCCATCCCGATGTGATGGAGCTTTTCTATCAAGTGTTCGACAAGGGAATGATGGAAGACGGCGAAGGCCGTGAGATCGACTTCAAGAACACCATCATCATTCTCACCACCAATGCCGGCACCGATACCATGGCAAAACTGAGCGCGGACCCGGAAACTATGCCCAGCCCGGAGGGACTGGTGAAAGCGCTCAAGCCGGAACTCAACAAAATATTCAAACCTGCATTTCTCGGCCGCCTGGTGATCATCCCCTATCTCCCCATTCGCGATGAGAACATGAAGCTGATCATCAACCTCAAGCTGGGCAAGATACAACGGCGCATTCAGGAAAATCACAAAATCGCTCTCACTTATGACGTTGCCCTGGTCGATGAAGTTGCCAAGCGCTGCACCGAAGTTGAAAGTGGCGCGCGCAATGTGGATAACATCCTGACTAATACACTGCTGCCGGAAATCTCACGGCAGTTACTGGGACGCATGGCCGAAGGCGAGTCCATGGAACGCATTCACGTGAGCGTGGGCAGCGATGGGGGATTTGTTTATCAGTAGAACCCGCTGGCGCTGCACCAGGTCTCTAGTACCAGAGCGCCCTCTCAGCTCGTCGCGGCACTTTAAGGAAGGATAGCTTCGTGGCAACCGCATCTTACACTCAGCAGAACAGGCTGCTATCGCTTGACACTCCGTTGGGCAAGGATGTGCTCCTGTTGCAGGACCTGACGGGGCATGAGGGCATTTCCCGCCTTTTCAGCTACGAACTGAACCTGCTTGCCTACGAAAACTCTTCCATCTCGTTCCAGAATATTGTAGGACAGAAAGTTACTATCACCATCCAGTTGCCGGACGGTACTCCACGCTATATCAACGGCTACGTCAGCCGCTTTACCCAGGGCGATACCGATGATCGCATGTTCACCCATTATCATGCTCAAGTCGTGCCCTGGCTCTGGTTCCTCACTCGTCAGGCCGATTGCCGCATCTTCCAGAACATGACTCCGCCCGACATCATCAGCCAGGTGCTCAATCTCTTCAGCGTCAAGGATTTCCGCACCAGCCTGAAGGGCTCCTATCCCACCCTCGAGTACTGTGTTCAGTATCGCGAAAGTTCTTTTAACTTTGTCTCGCGGTTGATGGAGGAGTACGGAATCTTTTATTACTTCGATCACACGGTTCAGGGCAAGCACACTCTTGTGTTGGCCGACCAATCCAGCGCACTTCCCGCATGTTCGGGTTCGCCCATCAGCTATGACACCGCACTCGGCGGCATATACGATCCGCAAGCTATTAGTGATTGGCATGTCGAGCAGGAACTGCGCACCGGCAAGTACACCGTTACCGACTACAATTTCACCACGCCTTCCACCAGTCTGCTGGCCAACGAACCTACAGTTGTGAATCTGTCAGCTAGTCAGGGTCTGGAACTTTTTGATTATCCTGGCTTGTATACGACCAAGGACGAAGGCGAAACGGTCGCGAAGCTTCGAATGCAAGAAGAGGAAGCGGGCTACATGGTGCTGTCGGGTGCGAGTAACTGCCGCGGACTCGCCTCCGGTTACAGTTTCCAACTGAAGAACCACTACCGGGCAGATCAGAACACTACCTATGTTCTTACAGCGGTTGAGCATTTAGCCTCCGCCGGTCAAACCTACACGGCCTCAGGAACGGGAGCTGAGAGCTATAACAACCATTTTACTTGTATCCCATCATCGGTCGCATACCGCCCTTCTCGTATCACCCCCAAGCCGTTTGTGCAAGGTCCGCAAACTGCTCTGGTAGTAGGCAAAGCCGGCGAAGAAATCTGGGTCGACAAGTATGGACGTGTGATCGTGCAGTTCTATTGGGACCGCCTGGGCCAGCAGAATGAGAACAGTTCCTGCTGGATTCGGGTTTCGCAGCCTTGGGCCGGGGCAAACTGGGGATCGATATGGATTCCGCGCATCGGGCAGGAAGTGATTGTCAGCTTCGAGGAAGGTGATCCCGACCGCCCGCTGATCACCGGCCGCATTTACAACGCGGGACAAATGCCGCCCTACACCTTGCCCGATTATCAGACGCGAAGCACTTTTATGTCCCGCAGTTCGAAAGGTGGCGGAACGGCGAACTATAACGAACTTCGATTCGAAGATAAGATGGGTGACGAGCAGATTTTCATCAACGCCGAAAAAGACATGGATCTGCGCGTCGAAAACGATTCGCGGGAGTTTATCGGTGCCAACCGCTCCCTCATCGTTACCACCAATCAACTGGAGCAAATCCAGACCGACAAACACTTGCATGTTGAGGGGAACCATTTCGAGCAGATCGACGGTAACATGTCCTTGAATGTCGGCGGCAATCAGATGGAGAGTGTGACCGGCAACAAGTCCCTCTCCGTGACCGGCAATCAAAGCGAGAGCGTCACCGGCAACCTCTCGTTGGCGGTCACGGGACAGCAGCAAGATACGTCTATGTCCTATGCCATGAAAACCGACACGACCATCCATCTCAACGCTGGCGTGAGCGCGGTAATCGAAGCTGGCGTGGACCTCACATTGAAAGTTGGAGGAAACTTCATCGACATTAATCCCGCAGGCGTCTTCATCACCGGAACCATGGTTTTCATCAACAGCGGCGGCGCTGCCGGCAGCGCTCCGGATGCGAGTCCGCAATCGCCAGACTCTCCTACTGCCCCAAAGGATCCGGATACGGCCGACGATGGCAGCAAGGGAACTAAACTAAACTAGCCACGCCCTTATCGGAAGATAAATCTCTTATTGACGATGGAAGGCGCCGTCATCTTCATCAAACTTGTAGATGTGCATATGGACAGCTTTGACTTCAGCAATGGCATTCTTGATAGAACCTTGATCGAGTACCTCTCCGATGTTTCCGCCCTGTTTCTCTTGCGGTGGGGGCGGAACGGAAGCCACCGTTGACCAGATACTGCTTGGACTCATGGCCCAAGTTTCCCGCGTAGGAATCATCAGGAAGATGTTTTTTGGACTGACGACCATGGATTTGGAGGGCATGAGAACTGACTTTAAGTGAAGTGCAGCGAGGCCGATGTCGGGTTCGCTGGGAGCGGAAAAAGCCGGGTGAGTGTGAACATAAATCTCGCCCATTTTGGCGGTAGGATCGGATTCCTGCGCTAGAAGCGCGGTGAAAGTTTTCTCCACGTTGGGAGACGTTCCTTGGGATTCCCGCACACCCTCAAGCTCGAGATGTTTTTCCTTACTTAAAGAGAAAAGAACCCCAGTTCTTGAGATGATTCCTGCTCGCTCCATAATCATGACGGGCTGAGCCTTCTTGTCGGGAATAAGGTTTTCTGGGACCTTGTTGTCCTTCTGGAGTTCGCGCACCGCCTGAATAAGGTAATCCTCCACGGAAAGAGTGGCAGGGTACTTGTTAAACGCCTGACCTGGTCGGATTTCAAGAATGCTTTTGGGCCTCGCGGGCGTCCGCAGCGCGAGAGGGATATGGACGGTCTGCTTTAGGGTTGGGCCACGCGTCGGGGTGGGCGAGAGAGCGGTCCCTCCGTCCTTTACACACTCCGATTTTGTTCCCTGGCACTGGTGTCCCGGGATCCTGTCGCCCATAATTTCTCCAGTGGACTAACCCATCGCTACGGCACCATTACCGTAACCTCTCCTGGATCCACTATCGTAATCACCCCGCCCCACATGCACATCAAGGTGGACGTATCATCCAGCGTAGGCATTTCGCCCAGCAATACGGTCGGTGCTCCGGGAACCCACGGTGCTACCGTCGCGGGTATGCAGGGCATCGGCGTCAGCACGCCCATCGCGGCGGCCGTAGCCGCGGCCACCATTGGATTAGCCGGCGACATGCACATGCCGAACGGCATGATGTTTACCAGCGGAATATTGTCCATGATATTGGCATCCGGCATTTCACTGGTGAAGACCATGTTGGTGGGCAGAACTACCAGCGAGCTAGGCGCCATGCCGAAGCTGCACATCATCGTTGCACCCATACAGACTTGCATAGGCATGCAAGCACCTCCCGCCGTTTTGGCTGCCCCGCATTCTAGCAAAGCTGCCTGCGAATGCAACCCGCTTCCCCCAACATTGCACCCCAGCCGTTTCAGCCTCTGAATGCTCAATCTGCAGCTTTTCATGTACTGCGTGCAGGAATGCCCGTAAGCGTAACCGCTTGAAACAATAATCGTTAACTACAAGAGAACCTAGTAAGTAACTGCAGTAACCTTGAAGGAAGTAACGGCATCCTACACTATTGCCGAAGGTATAAGAACGGGGCTGTCGAAGAAGTGAGGTGTACGTAAATGGCAAAAAAGAAAGTTACGTCGGGAATGTGGCGGATCGATCCCCAGAAACAGTCACGGGTTATGGACCGGTTTGGCCGAACCGTGGCCTCGATGGAACCGGAAGTCGACCCCAATCTTATTGCGTCAGCCCCGGATATGTTCGAACTGCTCGAAAGTCTTGAGGACGAAGGCTCCATTCCCGAAGAGCTTATCGAGGAAATCCAGATGGTGCTCAGCCGCGCCCGTGGGGATTTTGGTTTGGCCGTCTTTTCCCGCAGTTCTTTCAAGCGACGCATGAGCAATAAAGAATGGCTGGATTTCATGGACGGGTTGCTGAAACCCCCGTTCGGAACACAATAACGATCCACCACAATTCACTGTGAACGGCGCTCTACGCCGAAAGACCTGCGTTTCCTGGAGACGTAGCTTGTACGCCTTTTCGCAGCGAGGATCGATCCCTCCCGGCCTGATTCTGACCTGGACACAGCAAACAGTCATTCAATCCTTCCGACCGCCATTCCTTGCGGTGAAAGCTGAACCATTTCTTATTTGCCTTTGCTTCCTGGCCCAATAATTGTTATCGTGGGCAGCCGCGGGGGAAACAGCTTGGATCATGCGTCCAGGCAATCTCACGCAGGCGAGTGCGTGGCGATTCTATGAAGCAACTGCAACCTGTCATCTGGACCAAGGGAACGTTTCTGACTCCCCAGCATTTGCAGACCCAGGACAGGTTTATCGAAGACACGCTGAACTTCCGCTTGCAAGCGCTGAAGTTCTGCGCCTGGGGCTTCAATGAACTGATCATCAACCAGGAAATGCTCAGCGAAGGTCAGTTCGTGGTTTCCCGCGCGGCTGGCATTTTTCCGGATGGCCTCCTGTTCGACGTGCCCGACGCCGATCCCGCTCCCCCCTCCAAGGCCCTTGCGGAATGGTTCGACCCTGCGACCAAGAGTCTCGACGTATATCTCTCCATCCCGGACTACCGCCAGCGCGGACTGAATGTTTCCGTGGCTCAACGCGACGGCAGCAGTACACGGTATCTGGCGGAAATGACTTCCTTCCGGGACGAGAACACGGGAACCACCGAAAAGCCGGTTCAAGTTGCGCGCAAGAATCTCCGCCTGTTGGTGGAGGGCGAAAGCCGTGAAGGCTGCTCCGTGCTGCGCATCGCCAATATAGAACGAACCAAGGCAGGCACGTTCGTTTTGAACCACCACTTCGTACCTCCCTTGATCGACATAAATACCAGCGAATATCTGGCGGGGTTGCTGCGCGGTCTGATCGAGATTCTTTCTGCCCGCAGTACCCAGCTCTCCGGCAGCCGCAGGCAGAAGAATCAAAGCCTGGCGGATTTCACTGCGTCCGATATTGCGAATTTCTGGCTCCTCTATACCGTGAACTCGCACTTCCCGGTTTTCAGCCATTTGTTCGAAAGCAAGCAGGCTCATCCCGAGGAACTGTATTCGGCAATGGTTTCGCTCGCGGGTTCGCTGACCACTTTTTCGCCCAAGCTGCGCCCGCGCGATCTACCCTTGTACGCACACGATGCGCTGGGTCCGGTCTTCGCCGAACTGGATGAGAAGTTGCGTTCTCTGCTGGAAACTGTCGTGCCGACAAACCTGGTTTCTCTGCCCCTGAAGCAAGTGAAGGGTTCGATCTATGCCACTGCGATCGATAATGAAAAGTATCTGGCGAATACGCGGATGTATCTCGCCGTAAATGCCGAAACCACCGAAGACGTGGTTATCCAGAAAGTACCGCAGCTGGTCAAAGTCTGCTCGGCGACCCACATTGAGCACTTGATCAAAAATGCGTTGCCCGGAGTGCAACTCAAGCATCTTCCGAACCCACCCAGCGCGATTCCGGTAAAGCTGAAATATCAGTACTTCAGCCTCAACCAGTCCGGAGCCGCATGGGAAGCGGTGAATCGTGCCCGCAATCTCGCGGCTTACGTGCCCGGAGACCTGCCCAATCCAAACATGGAATTATTGATTTTGCTGCCGCAGGTAAGTTGATTCGTGCCCCAAACTCTCCTCAATGCTTGATCGCGAAATAAACAATCAGCAGCACAGCGATGATGAGCGAAACGTTCAGGATAATGATCATCGGCAAGTAGGAGGCCTTTGGCTTCGGAACCATCGCCCCCACCGCAGGCATTTTCGGAGCGGCTGGGGCCGCGGGTAATTTCGGTGCTGGCGGCGCTGCAATTTTTGGCGCAGGCGGAACCGCTACCGCTGGCATCTTGAAAGTTGGGAGCCCGCCCGCCGCGCCCGGACCTTCTTCTGCAACCGTCTTCTCCTCTGAAGACTTCAGACCTGCAATTCCGCCCGAGATAATACGCGTGTATTCACTCGGTCCACTCGGCGGCGGAGACGGGCTGGTGGCCGAATGTCCGCCGGGCACGGAAAACAGTTGTGTGGCGCCATCCTGCACGGATGGTCGCGGCCCGCCCACACTCACTCGTGGAACAGCGTGCGGGTCCGGCGGCTTGACCGCGGGCTCCAACGGCGAAAGCACTGGCTCTGTCCACTTCGGCTCCGCGAACGTCGGCGCCTTCTGGCTTCCATTCCCTTTCGTTTCGCCGGCTGGCAACGGCGGCTCGTTTGTAGCAGGAATCTGACTCGCATCGCCAAACGAGCGCGTAAACGATCCAGGCTCGGTTCGCAAAGGTTCCGTTCGCGAAGGCGCTTCTTCCACTGGACCCGCCGCAGAAGACATCGCGGCGAACGGATTGTCTTTACCCGAGCCGAACATTTGCGTAAATTCCCCGGGAACTTTTCCGCGCGGCGTGCTCGCCACGTTAGGCAGGACATCCGGAATTTCTGCCGGCCGCTCACCGTCAAAGGGTCCCTGAAAAAATCTGGTGAAGTCCCCCGCCTTTCCCTCATCCACTTTGCGGGCGGCATCAATTCTTTTCGGACTCTCCGCTATCTCTCGTATCTCGGGCTTGGGGGTCGGCCGGAACAAGGCAGTAAACCCACCCAGTTCCGGTAGTGCGCCATCCACAGGGATCGCGGATGGGCCCGTGCCGCTTCTCTTTTCTGCCGGAGATTCAATGCGATCGACTTCTTGGGCTGCTGACTTGACTGGAACCTCGTTCGCCGGGACTCGCGACGGTTCGCTGGAGCCCACGAAAAACTGCTTGGTGAAGTCTCCCGGTTCTTGCCGAGGGCTGCCTGGTTGTGGCCCAAAGTTGATTCCTTCGAAATCGCTACCCAGAGGTTGCGAAGACACCCCCGGCAACTTCATCGCTTCTTGAGACGAGTTCGTGGCAGTCTCGGCCGGCGGACGCAATCCAAAAAAGCCTGTTGGAGGGTGAACTGGCTGACTAAACGAGGGCTGCACCGCTACTTCGCCGTCGTTTGACCGGGGTAAAGCGCTGACCGCCGGGGGCTCGCTCGAGATTGTCCGCTCCACCGGAATCTCTCGCGTCTCCGCCGTAGCCGCCTCATAAGCTTGCGTCCATCGCCGCAGCGCCGCATCATCCGGCATCTGCGTTACCAGATAGGCGTAACTTGTGCTGCCGTATCTTCCCGCTGCAATCACTAATCCAGGCGGCTCCGGAGCGACCGCGCGGAACGACTCTAATGCCCACAGCACCGTCGGTTGGTCGGCTTTCTTTACCGGTGCGTCGAAGATGTGAACCAGCACGCGCTCTCCGCTGGCCACGTCGCGGCCCACGAATGTCTCCAACCGCCCTGTGGTGATTGCGTCAGAAAGCTCGTACTTGTCGGCGAACTTCATCGCTTCGGATGTACCCCGGCAAAGCTGCCCAAAACACGTCCACTATATTACGAAACATAAGGGCGTGTATTACAAAATTGCTTGCTGGCGGTGCTTGTGCCGCCGGTCCGTAACTGATACCCAACCACCGGCAACCCCCTGTAGTCGCCCCAGCGCCCCACATTACACTCCATCATCTTGACAGTAAAGAGGTAAACACCTAGCATCGCTGGCCAGGCGTCGTTTCATTTTTTGCTGCCTGATTTTTGTTTCGCGGCTGGTCTGTAGAAACATTCCCGCCGCCGTTGCCCAGGTGAGTAAGCATGAAGTCGCTTTCCAGAATCGTATGGGCTGAAGGAATGTATCTCGGCCCGCATCACTTCCAGGCACAGAATCGCTATTTCGAGGAGTCGGTACACTTCGCGACGGCAAGCCTCTGGAAAAACGCCTACGGTTTTTCTGCCTGCCAACTCGATGCCGACGCCCTGCGCAACGGAACCGTGGCTCTGGTCCATGCCCGCGGAATTTTTGAGGATGGATTGCCCTTTGACATTCCCGGCTGTGATTCGCTACCCCCGTCTCGCAATGTCGCCGGAGTCTTCCCCCCCACCGCCGATCATCTCACCGTTTCTTTGGCCGTGCCTCGATGGCTTCCGGACGGGCAGAACTGCGACTTGCAATCTGTCCCAGGTACCAACGCCCGCTACACCGGCGTGGTCGAGATGCTGCATGATGAAAATACAGGGCGCGACGAAAAGCCAGTTCAGTTGGGACACAAGAACATTCGTCTGATTCTCGAATTCGAGCCTCAGGAAGAAGTTCTTACTCTTCCGCTCGCCCGCTTGATGCGCGATGGCTCGGGTCATTTTATTTTCGACCCCGCGTTTGTGCCGCCGTCGATACGCCTGAGTGCAAGTGAGCATTTAACCGCAATGCTGCAGAGACTGGTCGAAATTCTTGAAGACAAAAGCGCCGTGGTTTCCCGGGAACAACAGCAGTCGGCTGGGAAATTTCAGGCCGGCATGTCAGCCCGCCACGTATCGCAGTTTTGGTTTCTGCATGCCATTAACTCCAGCCTGACCCCGCTTCGCCATCTCCTGCTTTCGAAGCACGGCCATCCCGAAGAGCTGTTCCGCGAGATGTCGCGCTTGGCGGGCGCTCTCTGCACTTTTGGCTTGGAGGTTCATCCCCGGTCTTTGCCGCACTACGATCATCGCGATCCCGGTCCAGGCTTCGACGCGCTGGATGAGCACATTCGCCGCCATCTCGAGATCGTCGCCCCGTCGCAAGCCATTCAGATTCCGCTGAAAGCCGTCGAGCGTTATTTCTACGAGGGCGAAGTCAAGGACCAACGCTGCTTCGAGCGCTCCCGTTGGATCATCGGAGTTCACTCCCCCGTAGGCGAGGCTGACCTGATTGCTAAGGTGCCTCAACTGGTCAAGGTGTGTTCTTCCAAGTTTGTTCCGGAATTAGTGAAACGTGCTCTCCCCGGTTTGACACTATCTCATCTGGAGGTTCCGCCTGCGGCCGTCGCGGCCAAGGTTGAAAGTCAGTACTTCACCGTCAGCCGCAGCGGACCGTGCTGGGAGCACATCATGCAGACCCGCAACGTCGGCGTGTACGTACCCGGTGAACTGCCCACGCCGGAGATGGAGTTAGTCGTAATTCTGGAGAGCTGAACAGAGTTGAACTATGTCTTCGTCGCACGTATCTCCGCTCGGCAGCTACCGCGGTTCCAGCCCCGCGCTCGACCGCCGTGGCTGGAATCTTGCCCTCGGTTTCCAAGAAGTGTTCACCGCCATCGTGCGCCTGCGCTACAACCGGCAGGCGGTCTCCGACGCGGAATCTTTTCGCGCGCAGATGAAGCAGGCGCTGCGCGTGGCCGAGCAGGAAGCCCGCAGCCGCGGCTGCAACGCCGAAGATGTGAAGCAAGTGATTTTTGCCGTCGTTGCCTTCCTGGACGAGTCCGCGCTCGGCTGCCGCAATCCGGTTTTCGCCGACTGGCCTCGTCTCCCCTTACAGGCTGAATTCTACGGTCACCAGGTCGCTGGAGAAATTTTCTTTCAAGAGCTGCAGAAGGCGATGAATCGTCCTGACTCGGTGGAAACCGCCGATCTGCTCGAAGTCTATTACCTCTGCATGCTGCTCGGCTTCAAGGGACGTTACGCCGCCGGCGGCGATTTGCGTTCCATCATGTCGGCCGTGCAGGAAAAAATTCGGCGCGTGCGTGGACCTCTGACCGCGCTCTCTCCGCGCGGCGCAATTCCCGCCGACGCCGTCCGCCTCGCGCAGACCGATCCCTGGGTTCGCAGGCTGGCGATTGCTACGCTCGTTACTTCATTGTTGGCTATCTGTCTGTTTCTGGTCTTCAAGTTTCTCTTGGTTTCTGATGCGTCTGAACTCTCCGCTCTGGCGGCACAGTTGGTGAAATAGAGGCGAAATGGTTTACTTGGCAACCGGCGTGATTCTGCTGGCTTACCTGGTTCTGGTCTGGTTCCTCGGCGGATGGCTGCATCTGCATGGTTCCGATATATGGATCTTGCGCGGCGGGTTGGCCTTCGTCGGTCTGATTGCGGCGGGTTCTTTCCTATGGTTTTATCGCAAAAATAAAGCGGACGAAGCCGGCGCCGAAACTGAGTCTGGTCAAACTGCCGGAGCCGATGACATCGATCTGCTCGTGCGCGAAGCGGTTCGCCGATTGAGACGTTCAACCCTGGGTCGCGGCGCGAGCCTCGGCAATCTTCCCCTGGTGTTTCTTCTGGGAGATTCGGGCGCAACCAAAACCACCACCGTCATTCATTCGGCTCTCGATCCCGAACTGCTTGCCGGACACGTTTACCAGGACACCACCGTCCTGCCCACTCGCCTGCTCAACATCTGGTACACGCGCCAGGCCATCTTCGTGGACCCTGCAGGTGACCTGTTGACCCAACCACCGCGCTGGAAACGCCTGGTCAAGCTAGTCCAGCCCGGACGGGTCTCCACGGCCATGGGTAAGGGTGTGCAAGCCCCGCGTGCCGCCATCGTTTGTTATGACACGGAAAGTTTTCTCAAGCCCGGCGCCAGTGAAACCACTCTCTCCGCGGCACGTAAACTGGCAGTCCGTCTGCAGGAGATTTCTCAACTGCTGGGCATCAGCTTTCCTGTGTACGTGCTGTTCACCAAGCTGGATCGAGTTTCATTCTTCCCCGAGTTTGTTCGCGGCCTCAACAAAGAGGAAGCCTCCGAAGTGCTGGGCGCCACCTTGCCCGTTCGCTCTCTCGCCACCGGTGTTTACGCGGAAGAAGAAACCCGCCGCCTCGGCAAAGCTTTCGATGAACTGTTTTATTCCCTTGCGGAACGCCGGCTCGATCTGCTCGCCCGCGAAAACGATGGCAGTCAACTGCCGGCCATTTACGAGTTCCCTCGCGAATTGCGAAAGCTGCGCACCCTCCTGGTGCAGTTTCTCGTCGATCTCACACGCCCGAGCCAGCTCAGTGTGAATCCATTTCTGCGCGGCTTTTATTTCTCCGGAGTTCGACCCGTGTTCGTCGAAGACGTGGCCGTCGCGGCTCCTCAAGTGCAAGCTCCGGACCTGGCTTCGAACGCAGGTGCGACTCGCATCTTTAGCAGCACCAACTTCACCGCAGCTCCCTCCGCGCCTTCCCCGCAAGCTTCTGGATCCCGGAAAGTGCCGCAGTGGGTTTTCCTCAGCCAGTTGTTCAACGACATCATCGTAAAAGATCGTGTCGCCCTGGCCGCCAGCGGTTTCAGCTCTCGCGTAAGTTTGCTCCGTCGCATTGCTTTAACCGCGGTTTCTCTCGTGGCCTTGGTTTGCGCGGTTGGCTTTCTGGTTTCTTTTGTTGGTAATCACCAGTTGGAAAGCGATGTCCGTGCCGCCATCAATGAACTGCGAACCACGCAGGGTGGAGTGAATGATGTGCCCACCCTGGCCAGCCTGCAAAAACTCGACCGGCTGCGCCAGCATGTGGCCACTCTCGCTGAATACGAAACCTACGGTGTACCGCTGCGCCTGCGCTGGGGCCTCTACGTCGGCGATAACATTTACCCCGACGCAAGAAGAGCATACTTCGAGCGCTTCCGTCAGCTTCTGTTCGCCTACACTCAGGCTAAGTTGCTGGACAGTCTCCGCGCCGTTCCGGATACGCCCGGCCCCGACGACAGCTATGAGAAAACTTACAACGAGCTGAAAGCCTACCTCATCACCACCAGCAATAACGACAAAAGCACCAGGGATTTTCTCTCCCCTGTGCTCACCAGTCACTGGACCGCGGGAAGAGATATCGATGCCGACCGTACAGCGCTCGCTAGGACCCAGTTCGATTTCTACAGCACAGAACTCGCGGTCTCGAATCCGTTTTCTTCAAACAATGACGCCAGGTCGATCGCGCGCGCGCGCGTCTACCTTTTCCAGTTCAACGGCATCGCTCGTGTCTATCAAACCTTGTTGTCCAAGGCATCTCTCAAGAATCCCGACGTCAGTTTCAACGAAAAGTTCCGCGATTCTGTTGGAGTGATCGTCAGCGGCCACAAGGTCAAAGGTGCGTTTACCATCGGCGGATTCAACTCCGCGCAGGAAGCGCTCAAGAATCCCTCTTCCTATCTCGGCGGCGACGATTGGGTGCTGGGCCGGCCGCCCACTTCCGAATTGGATCCAGCCGCACTTCAGCAACAGCTCGCTCAGCGCTACAACGATGACTTTACCAAGGAATGGCGCACCGTTCTCGAGACGTCGTCCGTGGTCGGATATCAGGATTTTGCCGACGCTGGGAAAAAACTGGAAAAGCTGACCGGACCTACCTCGCCTCTTCTCGAGCTGTTCTGGTTCATCTCCAACAATACGGCGGTAAGTAATCCCGACCTGGCCGCGCCATTCTTGCCCGTGCAGGCCATCGAAGCTCCAGGCGCGCCCGATAAGCTCCCCGACGCGCTCATTACCGATGCCAACAAGCCTTACATCACCGCCCTCAGCACGCTGCAAGCCGGCCTTGCCCCTCTTGTAAGCAATCCCAGCGACCCAACCGCAGCTGGCCAAGTTTCGACCGCCGAAGCATCTGCCAAGGTTAGCGTTACGCAGGTCATGGGCACCCGCATTGATCAGAAATTTCACAACGAGACTCTGGTTAGAACTCTTCTCCAGGAACCCATCACCAACGTCGACGCTCCGCTGAAGCTCGGTCCAGCGGCGGCTGCCAATGCCGGGGCAAAAAGCTTCTGCGGCCACTTCGCGCAGATCATCGGCAAGTATCCCTTTGATCCGAAGTCCGATCAGGATCTGCCGGTCGACCAGTTGAATGAAATCCTGGCGCCCAAAACCGGCGCCCTGTGGACCTTCTATGACGATAAGCTCAAACAGATATTGGTGAAGCAAGGTTCGCGCTACGATGTCGCGCCGGCGAGCGCCGTGAAGCCGTCTCCAGCCTTTCTGGCATTTTTCAACCGCGCCGCCGCGCTGAGCGATTCGCTATACTCCGGCGGCTCCTCAACCCCGAAGTTTTCCTACACCCTGAAGACAATGCCCAGCAATCTCGAAGGCGTACAACTGAGGATTGGCAACGAGACTCTAACGGAAAATGGGCAGCAGAAAACTTTTATCTGGACCGGCGCCCCGGAAGAAGTCCAGGCGACAGCCAAGGGCGGATTAATTCTCGGCAATTCCTACAAAGGCCCCTGGGCTGTTTTCAGATTCGTCTCCGATGCCCATGCTCAGGGCGCCGGCGCGGTCACAAACCTCGAATGGATTATGCAGTCCAATGGCAAGAACATCACGCTTCCCAGCGGCAAGCCGGAATCCTACAGCTATCAACTGCACGTAGATGGACTGAATCCGTTCCAGGCGGGTGAATTGTCGGGACTGCGTTGCGTTTCACAGGTGGCACACTGAAATTTCAGGTCGAGCTTTGTTGCGAATGATTACCGCGGCCAGGAGTCAAGCGGTCGATCAGGCGCTCACCCCACGATTGTTCCGCTGCACGCAACAGCACGCATGTGATGTTATCGTCGCTGCCGCCACTCTTGGCCGCCTCAATTAACTCCTCGCAGGCTTGGTTCAGCGAACCGGCGTTGCTCATCACTTCCAGCATCTTGTCTTCTTTAACGTAACGTGACATTCCGTCGCTGCAGAGAATCAGCACATCTCCCGGCGCAAATTCATGATCTTCCAAATCCGGTTCGACGCTGTCTTCCGAACCCAGAGCGCGCACGATTACGTTTTGCATTTCGGATTTCTCCGCTTCTTCCACGGTCAGCAGCCCACGGCGCACTTGCTCCATCACCAGCGAATGGTCGCTCGTCAGTTGCTGAATACTTCCCCCTCGCACCAGATAAATGCGGCTGTCTCCGACGTTCGCGATGGAAAAAAGTTTTCCGTCCAGACACACTGCGACGATGGTTGAACCCATGCCGGAACGATTCGGATTATGTGCAGCCGCTTCCAAAATAGCCTGGTTCGCCAATTGGATGGCGTTCGCCAATCCGGCGGCTTTGTCCGACACGCCCTCAAACTTTCGTCCCAGCACCGGCGATTCGGGATGGCTGGGATCATTGCGGAAGTACGCCAGCACCGTATCCACTGCAATCTTGCTCGCCACCTCACCCGCGGCTGCGCCTCCCATGCCGTCGCACACGATAAAAATTCCGCGCCGCAGATCGAAGCCGAAATTGTCCTCGTTGTTGGTCCGCACCAGACCAATGTCAGTCTTTCCCGCGGCTTGGAACACTAGATTCATCTCATACCTTCAAATCGCATTTTGCGCCTAGTCTTCCGGCGTAGCCGGAGTCGCAGAGGACCGCGTTTTGCGGATTCCGATCCGCGCCAGCATCCGCGAGCGCAATGCCTCTTTCAGCAGCCGTTGCCGCTCACCCTGCAATTCAAGTCTCGCGTGACCGGTGAGCCCCGCGACCGAGCGGATCACATCGACCGCCGATCGTGGCTCGCCTGCCGCCAAAGCCGCGCGCGCCCGCTCCAGAGCGGCAGAGAGCGCTTCATCAGCCGTTACTCTCATCCTTTTCTGAAATGTCTCACGGACGCGGTTCAACAACGGCGATTCTGGATTGGACTGCAGACCCGCCTCTAGAGTTGCCCAGCCTCCGGCAACGTCAAGATTATCCAGCGCTCCATACGCCTTGCCTACCAACTGCAATAATGCCTCCTCGCTATCGCGTGTCGCCTGCAGTTTCCGAATCTGCTCCTGAACTGGCGGCGCTTGCGAAACCGTATCCGGCTGCGACTGGAGAAACGTCACCGCCTCTTCGTAGAGCTCGCCCTGTACCAACTCCTGCGCCGCGCTCAACACATTCCCAATTTTCTGTTGCAAAGCCTGCTCCTGACTTCGCGCTTTATCCAGCAGCGCGCGCATCGAAACGTCGCTGGTCTTTTGGACCACTGGTTCGAGCAAGCGGATCGCGGCTACGTAGGCTCCCTTCGCCAGCAGGCCCTGCGCTTCGGCAAATGTTGTTTCCACCAGTGACTCACGCTGTTGTTGGTCGGCTTCATGCCGCGCAAACTCAAGCAACTCCGTAATCTCACCGGAAAAGATCCCATCCGCCTGGCACGTTTCGAGCAGCCTCACCGCTTGCCGGAATTGGCGTTGATTGATCGCCTCGTGCGCCTGCGCCAGGAAGTGCGCGCGGGATTCCTGCAACTTGATGTTCTCTATTTGCTCCTCAACACTCGATTGCAGAACCAGCAGCCGCTCGTTGCCGGGAAACTCCCGCAGCTTGTCTCGGACCAGTTGCAGAGCTCCCTGCGGAGCAGTTTCAAGCAGCGCGCGGCACCGCTGCACCGTATCATCCACTTCGCGCCGCGCCTCGAAGTCCCGGATCTGCCGGACTAATTGCCCCTTGAACTTCAGTAAGGACGGTTCATTCGGCATTCTCTCCAGCGCCATATTCACCCGGGCCGCTGCCGTGGTGAGCTGTTCGTGGGTCGTAGCCACCGAGATTTCGTTCTGCAGTTGCTCCACCACCCGCCGCCGCTGCTCTTGTTCCTGCCCGGATTTCGCCTGCTTGAGCAGAGAGATCAATTCTGGATTGGAAGGATCGATCTGCTCCACGTCGCTTAACAATTTCATCGCTGCGGTAAAATGCCGGCTCCCCATTTCGCTGCGTGCGGAATCCAGCAACTGCCGCGTCTTCGCCAACCGCGCCGCCTCCTCCACCTGCTGCACCACAGCCGCGTACGCGGCCCGAACCCGGGAATCCTCCTTGTCCAGATCGAGCGCCTTCGCGATAATCGCCTGCGCTGCTTCTAAATCTCCGCGGCTGCGCGCGCCGTCGGCCTGCCGCAAATATCCCTCGATCCTTTCCCGGGCTTGCTTTTTTCGGCGCACCGATTCCAGCATGTCCCCCAATTCCGAACTGGACGGGTCCAGCCGAAGAGCTTCCTCGATCTGACTGATGGCCACATCGTATTGCTTCTCATGAATCGCCGCCTCAGCTTGAAACTTCAATTCCTTGATCTGCCCCGCGCGCTGACGCAACGCCAGGTTCTGCTGCACCACTACCAACAATTGCCGGGCCCCGGTATGCTGGCCGTCCAGCTTGGTGACTTGCAGCAGGAGTTCCCGCGCCTTGATATAGTCCTGCTCCTTCACCAGC
Organism: uncultured Acidobacteriaceae bacterium; assembly: GCA_963818865.1. Lineage (GTDB taxonomy): Bacteria > Acidobacteriota > Terriglobia > Terriglobales > Acidobacteriaceae > Sulfotelmatobacter. The sequence continues at coordinate 697,826 of CAWFTQ010000001.1, read as the reverse complement.
GACTCAGCTCGCTGAAACATTTCCAGCACTTGGCTTTTTTTCACTTCCTCCGCTACCGCATAGATCTCCGCCGCCATTTCGTCGGCGGAGTTGTAGCGCTCATCCGGGTCCTTTGCCAGCGAGTGATCGAGGATCGCATCCAGCGCCGCCGGATAATCGTGCAGGTAGTTGCCGAGTGGTGGATGCTTTTCGTTCAACAATTTCTGTACCACGCTGAAATCTTCGCCGCTGAAAGGCAGTTGTCCGGTCAGCAACTGGTAGAGCATGATTCCCGCCGAGAAGATATCGGAGCGGCCGTCGAAGGCGCGGTCCCTCAGCCGTTCCGGAGCCATGTAGTGGATGGTTCCAATCACGTTCCCAGTACGGGTCAGGCCGCGCTCCTGTTTCTCCTGGCGGGCGATTCCAAAATCCAGCAGTTTGGCCACACCGTCCGGTTGCACAATCACATTCGCCGGTTTCACGTCACGATGGATCACGTCATTGCGATGGGCATAGGCCAGCGCGGAGCAGACCTGCTCGATGATCTTCAGTCGGAAAGCCAGAGGAAGCGGACGGGCAGATTGGATCACGCGGTCCAAGGCTTCTCCGGCTACGTACTCCATCACAATGTAAGGAAAACCTTCTTGTTCGCCCAGATCGTAGACCGTGACGATGTTCGGATGCTTCAGCATGCCGGTCTTAGCCGCCTCGCGATAGAAGCGCTCCAGCATCTCCGGGTCCCCGGCGAAACCTTCAGTAATGGTTTTGATCGCCACTTCGCGGCCCAGATGTTTATCGAAGGCGCGATAGACCAGACCCATGCCGCCCCGCCCAAGGAGGCCGGTGACCTCGTACTTGCCGATCCGCGTCAGGGGTTGGGTACTCATGTTCCTTAGCCAGGCCGTAGTGTGTCGCTAAAAATAATTCTCACGAGGCTGAGCTTGTCACCCACCGTATGTTGAAATTATCCAGCAGGAATTTTCTGGCTTCGGCGCGTTCTTTCGTCTCGGTTTCAGGCGTAGCATTCAGATACAAAATGTAAGCCTCCGCCGCTCCATCGAGATCCCCATCCTGCTGGTGCTTGCGAGCCTGTTCCAGAATCTTTGCCGGCAGCCCTTCCACTTTTTCCCGCGCCGCTTTGATCAGCGCTTCCCGCGCTTCAATTTCAACATCGTTCAGATACTGGATTTCATCGGGCGGCGAACCCTGCGCCTTGATCCCTTCGGTATCTTCCGGTTTCACATTCTCCAGAATAACCACCGTGCTGTGATTCTCTTTCTTGAAGGCGGGCACAATCTCGATTGCGTTGCCCGAGGAATCGACGATCCGAAATGCCAGTTCGACCACCGCGCTGAGGTCAATCGACTTCTTGGTATAACTGTAAGGCTTGATCACATCCTCGGCGTTGGTTTTAGGAATGGAATCCAGCTTCTGGTGCGCTTCTTGAACCTTTTTCTCGGCCGCCGTTACCTGGTCGTTAGCCTCCGATATTTCTTTCTTCTTGCCGTGCGCCTGCGCGCCTTCCAGCGCCTTTTGCGCGCTTTCCAGTTCCAGATTCGCCGCTTCGTATTCCCGGTTCATTTTGTTCCAGGCTTCATTGGGAACGTCCCGTGAACTGAAGCGGTATTTCGACTCTTTCGCTTCCACCGTCGGCACCACCGTAGGCCGACGTTGCAATATGTCGCCAATCAGCTGGAAATTAGCGTCCGCATTCGTTGTGTCGTTAGAACGCACAACCCGCACCGGCAGCACTGACGTCTCCAACCCCGTGGCGATTGCATCTTGGAGTTGCTCTGCAAAACCAGCACTGTCGCGCCGCGACGTCTGATCTCGAAATGTCACGCGAATGGAGAGCTTGGAGCGCATTTGGTGCATGGCCGTGCTCTTCGTCCGCTCATCACGAACGTCATCGCGTCCCTGTTTATATTGTTGCGCCAGGTCGAGATAAAGCCATGCCAGCCCAACTCCCGAACCCAGCGGCTTTTCCAGATAACGCTTCGCTACCTCCAGGTAATGGTCGCTGATAGTTTCCGCCAGCAAGTCGATACGCAGCTTCAGATTCTTATCTTCTTCTCCGCCCACATTGTAGGCGCGCTCCAACAAGTCATAGGCGCGCTCCGCTTCCACTTCGTCATTCCGCCCATGAATCGGAGTATGAGCCGCCTGCAGGGTCTTAGCTGTCTCCGACGCGCTCTTGATGTAACTGTCTCCCAGCGCTTGCATCCGCTCCGTTACTAGCGCCCGCGCCGTGGGCGGTAGATCGGCCAGCACTTCGTACGCTTCGATGTACTGTTTCTGTGCTTCGAACTCTGTACTCTTCGCCAGTGCCGCGTCCGCATCCGCGCGAGTGGTCGCGGTTTGCAGGCCTTCTTCGTCCTTCTTCAACGCGGCTGCGGCTTCCGGCGTCTTTTTGATCTCATTGGCTCTTCGCAGTTCGCGAACGGCGTCCTGCCACTTTTCGCTGCTGGCGAATTTGGCGCCTTGCTCAAAGTGAAACTTGTAGGCTCCATCCACGATTGCCGCAATGCGAGGTTCTTCGTCGGCAAAGGATATGTACGCGGAAATGGCGGTCAGCGCTTCATCAAAGCGCTGCTTGGCTTTCAGTCCCTCGGCCGCAGTCATAGCCGACTCCAGCGTACGGCCCTCTGCGGCAATGTTCGTCTGCAGGGCTTGCAGCTGATCAAATGTGGAGTCGACCTCCATGGCTGCAGATGCCAGGTCGCGGGCTTGGATCAAATGCGCATAACCCGCGGTGCGCCCAGCCAGCGCCGACTTATAAGCTTGAAATTCACCGCGGCTTTTCTCCGTCAGCGTTCCCAATTCGCCACGTACGTCATCTCTCAACTTCAACGCCGCTGGCGACGATGGCACCAAATCTCGCGCTTGGTCCGCCCGCGCCTTCGCGGTTTTCAACTCTGCGTATGCCGGAGCCGCCGTCCCCGCCGATTTGCGATACGCGGCCAGATGGTCTTCCCCCTCCTTCACCAGCAGCGCCGCCAGCGATTGTTTACCCTGGCCGGCATGCGGAGCCGTCGGATATCTGCCGAGATAATCCCGCCATCCCGGAATTGAGCTTGCCCGCTCGGCCCGAAGATACTCGGCTAACTCGGTGTCCGCAGCAGCCACAAATTGAATCTTCACCCCACGCTTGATGGGTTGAGGCGCGTCTACCCCGGCCGGAGATGAAGCCACCACACGCCCTTGAACCACCGCCAACTCGGCCAGCTCCGCCGGCGTCGATCCCTCGTTCTTCTCAAGTTTCAGGTTTGCAGGCACCACGCACGTCGGCCCCGAATCCCGTGTAAGCATCATTACCCCGTCGGCCCCACGCTCCAGCGTAGTCGCCCCTGCGAGTGGCACCTTGGCCAGCTTCGAGTAGGCGGATTTATCGATTCTCTCCATGCCGCCGCAAGCCCGCACCTCCGCCTTCCCATTGATCATGAATTCCGCAATTTGAAGGTACGCCGCTCCGTTCGGGCCGTCGTAGAGTTCGATAACGTTCAGCGGCGGCTCTTTCGCGTCCACACCGGTTCGGGGAAGGGAAGCTAACAGGATTACCGCCAGCAAGTTACACAAAACCAAACGAAGCGCAGAAGACCAAAAACAACGAGAAGACGCCGCCATAGTTTTCCTGGAATCTCGCGCCGCAGTGAACCAGCACCGAGCCACTGGGCTGCCAGAGGTAACGCCATAATACTCACAGATATCTCGAAGTCAAGTAGGGAAGCAGCCTGCGGATCGGACCGCAACCCTCATTTTGCGCGCGCCGTGTGATCTTGGAAAACCCCACTTCCGTGGGGTTTACGCGCAGGCCTCTTTTGCCGTAAGCTGGCAGTCTTGCCGAGACCACGGTATCGCGGCGGGGATTTCGAACTCGAGAAACCGCGCCGGCCGCAAGCGATGCAACACCCAACAGACATGAATGCGGGGCCTCAAATTCTTCGATCCGGCCGCGAGCCTAAGGCTGAAGGCGCCGCCCGCCAGCCCTATTCGGTGGCGGCGGATATCTCCATCCGCCTTTGGACTCCCGCTCAGTTGCAAGCCAATTCATCCGATATTTCTTGGAAGACGGCCAGCAACCTGGTATGCATGATCTCCGACGTGGTCACGGCTGCCCAAGGCAACCCCGCCGACGAACTACGAGGCGGAATGTCGGCGCACTTCAGCAGCGCCGCGCAGGCCCTGAAGGCTGCCAAGTCCATTGAGCGCTCGATCATGGAGTTTTGCAAGCGCCGTCCCGACGATTGTTTCGGCGCCGCCGTCGTTGTCCACCGTCCCATCGAGCTTCGCCCTTTTCTCGAAGGCGACCCCGGTCCGGTCTCGCCCGCTTACTCCCTGCTTCGCCAGGCGCTGCCCGGCCAGATTCTCGTAAGCCAGGAAACTTACGAGCACCTGCGTGATCTACCCGGACTGCAATTTCGCGCCTTGAATGCGGATGCGGCCACCACCGGGGACAACGAGTTGCTTTGGGCCTCTCCAGAAACCTATGCCCATTTCGCAACTCAACTGCAGGATGCGGTTCGAAGACAGCCCATAGGCATGGCCCTCGATCCTGATGCGGCTTCTGAATCGGTTCCAGCCGCCGAGCCACCCAAGACTAAGGCGACAGCTTTCCCTACCGCCAGGTTGTCAGCGCTCGACCCCAACGAAGCCGAAGTCAGTTGGATGGCTTCCCACCGGCTCTTGGTTTCGCTTGCGGCGGTGGGTGTTCTCGCCTTAGCCACCGTGTATGCGCTTCCCGCTCTGCGAAAGAGCCCGCCGCCAGCCAATTCTTCAATCAAATCCCAGTCGAACGATTCGCAGCCGGCTCCCAGACAAGACGGACTTCCGAACAGTGCCCCTGCGAACCATGCTCCTGCGGTTGCCTCATCCCCCGAATCAGCGGCAATCGCGCCCCCCGCCGCTTCCAGCGTTCGAAAGCCGGAAACGCCGGCGCCCAAGCCAATTCAATCTCCGCCCAAACCCGTCGAGCCGAAACCACTGGGCGAATACGCAGGCTTTACCGCCAGAGACATTCCAGGACTTCTCAAAAAGGCCGAAGAGGACGCCGGGGCTGGCGACTACGAAAACAGCCGCCGCGAGTACGACATTGTCTTGCACCTCGATCCCAATAATCAGGCTGCCAAAACCGGTATGTCCCGATTGAACCTGAGCGTCGGCCGCAAGTAATCGTCGATCAAACGTTGGGAATTTTCTTGACTTGCCCGCTTCCCTGGAGCAAGATTTCCGTCGCCCCCCTTGTGCGGGATGCGTAGCCCGCCCGAACGCTCCCCTTTCAAAAGAGGTTGAGCTGTTTCCCATGCGGGAAGCGGGGTTAGTAACGTTTTTGCCACCGAAGTCACTATATGAATTAACAGCTCCGGCCGTCGGGAGGTCGCGATGAATTCCTATAAGAAACCTAAGAATAGACTGCAAAACTTCTTGCTGTTTTTCCTGATCGTGGCGGTTCCGTCCCTTGCTTGGGGCCAAAAGAAGCCCAGCGCGCCCGCGCCTAAACCCGCCGCGCCTAAGGCCGCTCCGGCCCATCCCGCCACCGCGAGCCACACCACTACGCCCGGCCATGGCACAACAACTGGCCAGAAGACCGGCGTGTCCAGGCCCGGAACCACCTCAGCCAGAACTGGAACCACCACCAGGCCTTCCACCACCGGACGTACTGGAACCACCACCCGTCCCGGAACTGCTGGGAGGCCTGGCACCGTTGCCAACAGGAGCACAGCGGGCAAGCCCGGAACGGTTGGGAAGGGCGGCGCACCTGCGAAGCCCGGGAGCACCGGAAAGCCCGGCACAACGACTCGCGCCGGCAACAGCCGAACCCCTCCCGGTAGAACGGTCTCACTGAAGGGCGGAGGACACGCCAGCATCCGGCCCAACGGCAAAATTCGTTCCATCGACAAGAACGGCATGCACATCGAGCATGGCATGCATGGCGGACGAACCGTCGTCAGCGAACACAACGGCGCTCGTATCGTGACCACAGGCGCCCACGGCGGTTACGTGCAGCGCCCCTACGCCGTACGCAATGGACACACCTACGTTTCCAGAACCTACGTTGTGAACGGCCACGCGTATGCCCACGTCTACCGCTCTTATTACTACGGAGGACACCCCTATTACGGCTACTACCCTGCTTACTACTATCACCCCGGATTCTATGGCTGGGCCTATAACCCGTGGACCGCGCCGGTTGCCTGGGGTTGGGGATGGGGTGGCGCTCCATGGTATGGCTTCTACGGCGGATATTTCGCTCCCTATGCGGTATATCCGAGCGCGGCATTCTGGCTCACCGACTACCTGATCTCCGCCAATCTGCAGGCCGCCTACGCGGCCCAAGCCGAAGCCAACGCAGCTGCGGCAGGCGGCGGAGGTGGTGGCGGAGGCGACGCGGGGAATGCTGATCAGGGAAGCGGGGATCAGTCTGCGTCCGCATCCGCCCCGGTCGCTCTCACTCCTGAAGTGAAGCAGGCCATCGCGGAAGAAGTGAAAGCACAACTCGCCGCCGAGCAGGCCGCCTCCGGACAACCTGCCGCGGCCGGCGGTGCTCCCGCCCCCGCTCCCGCTGCAACTACTGCCAGCACCGGTGAAGTCCCCGCCGCGCTCGATCCCGCTCACACCACCTTTGTCGTTGCTAGCGATCTCGCCGTCGTTGCCGATGGTCAGGAGTGCGGACTCACTGCGGGCGACGTGATCACCCGCACCAGCACCACTCCCGACGCCGACCAGAAAGTGACCGCAATCGTCACCAGCACCAAGAAAACGGATTGTTCCGGAGGCAAGACCGTTGCCGTTTCCGTCGACGACCTGCAGGAAATGCACAATCATTTCCAGGAGCAAATCGACGACGGCCTGAAGACTTTGGCCTCAAAACAAGGCACCGGCGGTCTGCCGAAGGCCCCCGACACCTCAACCTCCGGCGGAGAAGTCCCAGCCCCGCCGCCCGATACCAGCGCGGCCAACGCGCTGCAGACTCAGCAGGCAGAGGCCGATCAGACCGAAGCAGCGGTAGTGAAGGAGGCTTTCAATCAAGGCTCGTGAACAAACCCCAAGCTGTTCTTAATTCCGAGTCTATGTCAACCGCTCGGTTGGCTTGACGGCATCTTTGTGACCGTTTGGAATAACTGACCCTTCTGGCGCTTGGTCGAGCGTCTCGGCATTTGTGAGGAGTAATGGCGAACACCATTCCAGCGATGATACCCGGTGAATTCGAAGAGGGGCTACTCTCTTTTCCCAGTGTGGATGAGGCAATCCGGGACCCGCTCTACGTGGACTCCGGCTTCATTCTTGACGAGTTAAGCGACCACGCTCCTTGGACCTTATCGTTGCTCTATGGCGATGGCGGTGCTTTGTCGATTCCTTTGGAACTCATGTTCAATGAGCCCCTCAAAGGCCCAAAGCTCAACGTGTTTCGCAGACATAAATCGAGCGGCCGCATCATTCCCTGTCAAATTTCCCTGGACGACCCGGGTCTGCGTGATAACTCCCTTAACAGTCTGTCTCCGGAAGAAGCGATGCGGCGTTTGGTACCGCCAAGATTCGATCCGGTGCTCACTCCGTCCATCACTGCGACGTTGAATCTCGAGCAAAATATTTTCCTTACCGTCGGATTTCTCAAAGTAATTCGGCTGCAATTATTTAATCCCGTATTGTTTGGCTGGGCCCCTGGGTCCGTGGCAGACGGAGCAGGCAGTATTGCTCTCCGAGGCCTCGCACCTCGCGCGGCCGTCGCTACTGTTGATGCAACCTCGCTAGCGGCGCGGGTGGGTTCTGAGGTATCGAGCCTTCCAGTAAATCCATTTTTGAAGTTCCTCGAAGCCGCAAGGCGCATTTCACTCGCGGCTGTTCCGCCCAACGTAAAAGCCGACGCAATTGAAGCCGTGGCGCAACGCCTGGGCTTGGAAGTGGGTGGGCGATCGGTGGTGGCGGGTGGCCGGATTTTGGTTGTCGCCAAGGATGCCAGGACTGCTTTCCAAATTGCGGCCGATGGCAGCGTTTCGTTCGGAAAGGTTGTAATCAACGGCGGCAAACTGGATGTCGTTAATCCAACCGCCATCCGCGCACTCAAACTGTAGCTCCATCCTACGCGGTCTCAATTATTTCCGAAATCGGACCGCCTGAGCCGCACCACTTGGCGTGACTACTGCCGGTTCTTAAGCAACTCTTCCTCAGTCTGCTGCGCTCGCACCGCCTGATCCAGCAGATCCTTCGCCACCTTGTTATTGGGGTCGGAAGAGGCTTTACGGAAGCAATCGATCGCCGAGGAATAGTCGCCCGCATCGAGGAACGTCATCCCTTTGTTGATTAGCGAATCGGAGGTCTCCGTCGGCACGACGATAAGTCGATTGCGCACGTGAATAACCCCCGGTACAGAACTCGCCAGCGACTCCGCCATCTTAGAGTCCTCCGCGCCGCGCACCGCACCGTCGAGGGTCACACCGCGATCGTCCGACACATACACTCTAAGGTCTGCACCGCGCAATGTTTCCGATGGAGCGGCCTTCAACTTCTCGACCACCGCATTCTTAATTCTGATTTTCCTAACCGAACGAAATTTTAAATATCCCGCTCCCCCCACCAAAGCCGCTGCCACTAAGACAAGCACGACGCGCAGAAACAGCTTCGCGCCCAGGCGCTTCGGCGGCAGAAACACATGCTGTGCCGCGCTGTTGATCACCACCGGATCCGCTGCAGGAGCGGACTGCACAATGGCCGCCAAGGATGCGGGCCCACCGGCCGCAGGTTCTGCGGAACTTGGAGCGGCAATCGTGGAGACTGGCGTAGCCACTCCGCCAGTCGACGATGTCGGCGCGGCCTGCATCGCGCTTCGTGCGGTCGCCGCGCCTACCGCCGCATCGCCCACGCTGCCAGCCGTCACTTGGTCCAGTGCCGCGACAAACTCCTCCGCGGTCTGGAACCGCTGCTCCCGCGACTTCTCCATCGCCTTCAAAATCACCTGCGACAGCGCCGATGGAATCTTTAGCTCCGGTTTCACCTCATGTGGAGGCCGCGCGCTCGACTGTAGATGCTGCAGCATCAGCGCGTACGGAGTCTCCGCCTCAAACGGCAATTGCGCCGTGATCATCTGATACAGCACCACTCCCAGCGAATAAATATCCGTGCGCCCGTCTACTTCGCCTCCCGCCTTTTTCCCCAGAAACTGCTCCGGAGACATATACAAAGGTGTCCCCACTACCATGCCGGTCATCGTCATCTCCGGCCGGTCTCCACCCGCAGCTTCGCGCAGCTTCGCAATTCCGAAGTCGAGCACCTTCGCAGTTTCCTGACCCTGCTCGTCCTTGGTGAGGATAATGTTGCCCGGCTTCAGATCCCGGTGTACGATGCCGAGTCTGTGCGCCACGCCAATGGCCTGGCCTACTTGCCGCGCAATTCGAATGGCGCGCGGAACCGCCAGTGCGCCTTCCACTTGCAGAACCTCGCTCACGTTTTTCCCCTCTACTAACTCCATCACGATGAAGGGCCGGCCATCCTCGGTATAGTCGAAGTCGTCCACTCTTACCGCGTTCGGATGCCGCAGCTTGCGCGTAACCATCGCCTCAGTCTGAAAGCGTTGCAGAAAGCTCGCATTTCCCGCAATGTCGTCATTGACAATCTTGATGGCGCACAGCTCGTTGAACGTGAGATGCCGTCCGCGATAAACCAGCCCCATCCCGCCGATCCCGATCCGATCGATGATCTGATATTTATTTCGAATGATCATCCCCGGCTGAAGCTCGTGTGCCACCTGGAGTTGCGTCTTATCGCTCGGACACACGTCATGGTCGGTGGGATAAGTCTTATGACATGCGGTGCAGTATTTCATTAAAGTTACGCTGTAACCCTGCAATACCCCTGTGGTGACAGCCGCCCTCGGCTGTCCGCGCGCGAAGCGAGCCGTTGCTGATTCCCGCCCCGAGCGGTGCTAGCCCGCTAATTCGCGTAAGAGTAGCACGGAATCATTCCGTAATGGTACTTCGTAATCACCCGGGGGTGGCGGCAAGGCCCTCTGAAATGGTTGACTTCATCTGAAACCCCACTTAATATCGCCCCCATGCTCCGCGCGACTTTCGCAGAAACGCATTAACCATGAATCTCCGCCAAATCGCGCTTCGTTTCGTTTTGCTCTGCATCATCGCAGGATTCCTCAACCTGCCGTCCGTCATCGCACAAGCGCCAAACATCGCTACCCTTCACAAACAAGCGAAGGAGGGAAATGCCGAAGCGCAGTACGAACTGGCCAAGGCGTATCTCAGCGGAACCGGTGTGCCCAAAGATTCAAAGCAAGGCGTGGACTGGTTGCGGAAGGCCGCCAACCTGGAGCATCCCGCCGCCGAGCTCGCACTGGCGATCATGTATATGGAAGGCGAGCAATACATTCCTAAGGATCCAAAACAAGGACTGGAATGGTTGCGCAAATCCGCCGCGCAGGGTTATGGTCCGGCGGAATACAACTTGGGGTCTTTATATCGGCGTGGTGATGAGGCAACAGGAATCCCCAAGAAACCTCACGAAGCCGCGAATTGGTTTCGCAAAGCGGCTCGCCAACAGGGTGCCAACTCCCAAACCAGTCTTCAGGAAATGCTCCAACAAGGGTTGATCTCCAGGCAGGAAGCGAACTGGCAATCCCCGGAGCCCGTGATAAAAACTCCACCACCCGCGATCGAAGCAAAAACGGTCGAGGCGAAAATGATCGAGGCAAAAACGGATAAGCCAAAGCCGTTCTCGCTCGCTGAGGTGGAAAAGGGTTTGCAGGGCGGAATCACCTGCAAGCGCCTGTCGGTTCTAGTCGACAAATTTAAAGTGGATTTTTCTTTGAATGCCGGCCTGCGTCAGCGCCTGGGCAAAGAAGGAGCCGACGATGCCTTGCTCGCAACTATTTCCGCTTCGAAGCGTTCGTTGTAAGCCTTGCCGTTCCTGCGCTGCGGCAACCTCCAGCTTCACGCGCCCGCCGACCGGTAAACTTTCTCGCTTTCGTTCTTCGCGGTGCGCGCTGCAAGTTCTTTGAGAGAAGGCACCGACTCGGGAGCGATCAGCTTTCGCTCTGGCGGTTGCGTTCCGGTGCGGATCGCTTCCGTAAGCATCTCCAACCCCAGATCGGTATTAGGACGTATATAGATTGTGGCCGCCAGCAACCCATTGCGAATCCACGCCTGACCCGTCTTGGGCAAGCCGTCACAGCCGGTGAACGGAATCTTGAGCCAGCGCTCGCGCTCACCCGCTGCGATTTCCGCAAATGCCTTTCTCGCGCCCGCCGCCATGCTGTCGTCTTGCGCACCCACCAGGTCGATGTGCGTTTCTTGCGAAGTCCGCAGCCGCAGCCAGGAACTCACCGCGCGATATGCGCTATCCTCGGTCCAGTTGGCCCGCATCGTCTTCACTAGAATATTCGCCGGCTTTGTCCGGTTCATGCCCGCGGTTCGCTCATGCGCTGCAGAACTATTGGCCGGCCCTTCGATGTACAATATCGATCCGCCCTGCGGCAGCAACGCCGCAAATTGCTTGCCTTGAATCTGTCCTACCTCCTCGTGGTCCGAACTGATGGAGAAGATAGGAACATGGCAATTCTGCCGCAGCTGATGAATATAGTCCGCGTCATGGTTCAGGATCACCCAGCCAATATCCGCGGCCGTGGCGGCGCGCGCGACTTGCGGAAACCCCGTTCCACCCGCCGGTTCGAACACGATCGCATCCGGCCGCGACGCCGCCGAACCCTGAATGTAGTGCAGCAACTGCTGGCTCTGTGTCACCGCGTCGTTGTTGGCATGAATAATCTTGACATCCACGCCCAAACGCCGCGCCGCTTTATCCGCCGCAGCCGCCTGCTCTTGTTGATAGTCGTTGTCGTCGTTGGTGAGCGAGACCAGGAAACTAAGTTTTTTCATCACTGTCCCAAGTCTCAATCATAGTCAATTTTGCCAGTACCCTTCGGTGACCAGAGTAACTGCCAAATCCTTAATTAGAGAAATCTAGGATCGGATCCCGCGGAGAGACTATCAGGAAATCCCGCGTCTTACTTTTGCAGTCTGTGTCCTTCCATGAATTCCTTACGATACGCGGCGTCTCGAAACGCTTCAATTCCTCCCGGGCGCGTGGTCGAGAAAGCTCCCGCCAGATTGCCCGCCGCCAGGCACGCCGCTAAGTCGCCGCCCTGCAAGTACTCATGCAGAAAGCCTGAGTCGAAACTATCTCCCGCGCCCACCGCGTCTACAAATTCGACTTTCCTGGCGGCACTCACCAACCGCTCTCCTCCGCGTTGCGCCATCGCACCCTCGGAGCCCATCTTCACCACCACCAGAGGCACGATCGCCGAGAGCTTTTGCACCGCCGTTTCCAGATCGTTAGCCCTCGCCGCCTTCTGCGCCTCACGCTCGTTCGGCAGGAAGATGTCGACATAGCGCAGCGCCTCCTCCAGCCCGCCTTCCCAGCCATCGTCCGGATCGTCGTTAGTGTCCAGCGAAGTCGTAAGTCCCGCATCTTTCATTTTGCGGAACAATTCCGGAACCCGCGCCCGCAACCCGCTCTGCAGATAAAAAGACGAAAGATGAAAATGCCGCGAATCCGTAAGGTACTCAAAATCCAAATCGTCCCACGTCAGCTCCGCGATGGTTCCCGCATAAGTCACCATGTTGCGCCATCCCTCACGCTGCAAAATCACCGTAAGCCCAGTCTTCACCGCGCCAACTGTGCGCCGCACGCGCGAAACATCCACCCCACTTTGCTGCAGCGGCTTAAGCGCGAGCTCTCCCAACTGGTCGTCCCCGATGCGCGACTGAAAACCCACGCGGCTGCCCAGTGCCGCGAGATTGTGCGCCATAATCGCAGACGATCCACCCAAAGTCAGCATCATGCCGTCGGCCAGCAGTTCGCGCTCGCGCGGCAGTTCTTCGGGAACACCGTACAAAATCAAATCCAGATTAATTTCGCCGGCAATCGTGAGGTCAAAGCGGGGCATCGTTCGCATCTCTTTGTATAACGATTTGCTTTTCTTTGTCCACCCTCAAACTCTCCGCGCCCGAAGCCCGAAGCCCGAAGCCCGAAGCCTTCTCATGTTGCAGCGATGCCCTAACTCTCCCTGGCGTCTACAGTTGGGAACCACCAAGAGTGATAACCAACCGAATACCTCCGCCCAACGGCGTAATTGCTTTATAGGCGCGCTTCTGCGGTAATCGAAAAGTACCAATGCTTCTCTAAATTTTCTATGGAAACCATCTCATTAAGACAACCGGAACTGATTGAAGACTTTGGCTCTTCTCATTTTGAGCAGGTCTTCGTGCGCTCGCAAGCCGTGGTCTCACGCCGCATTGCCGGAGAGACTTTGATCGTTCCCGTGCGCGGCAAAGTCGGAGACCTCGCCTCCATCTACAGCTTCAACCAAACCGGATCGCTGATTTGGCAATCGCTGGAATCGCCTAAGAGTGCCTCCGAGCTGATAAACATCGTGGAACAGGAGTACGCCGTCGGGCACGAGCAGGCGGAGCGAGACGTAACACAGTTCCTGCACGACATGCTGACGGCTGATTTGGTTCAGCTTCGCGAGGAAGTCTCGACGGCGGCAATGAACTCGACGGCGCAAGCGGATTTGCCAGCGGCACGCTCGCACTGATATCGATATCGAAGTTGACTGGGATGGCGCGCACGCGCGACTCGGGTCAAACAGGGGGATCATGGAACAACTGAGTTACGGAGCATTCAGCGCAGACCTGCACCAGAAGCAATCCGGCAAGCGAGTGCCCATGCAGGTTTCCATCGAAGTAACCCGCCGCTGCCCGCTCGAATGCCAGCACTGCTACAACAATCTCCCCATGGGCGACCAGGACGCCCGCAGCCGCGAAATGACCACGGAAGAGCATTTCAAGATGCTCGACGAATTGGTCGAGATGGGCTGCTTCTGGCTGCTCTACACGGGCGGCGAAATCTTCGCCCGCAAAGATTTCCTCGAAATCTACACCTACGCCAAGCAAAAAGGCTTCCTGATCACCCTCTTCACCAATGGCACCCTCATCACCGAAAAGATCGCCGACTATCTGGTGGAGTGGCCGCCCTTCGCCATCGAGATCACGCTCTACGGCCGCACCCGCGAAACCTACGAAGCGTTGACGATGATTCCAGGATCGTATGACCGGTGCCTGCGCGGGATCAGATTGCTGAAAGAGCGCGGCTTGCCGCTGAAGTTGAAGACGGTGGCCACTAGCATCAACAAACATGAAGTTGTAGCGATGCGGCAGTTCGCCGAAGAAGACATCGGCGTGGAATTCAAGATGGATGGCCAGATCAATCCGCGCATCGATTGCTCACAGAGTCCGCTGGCGGTAAGGCTCACCCCAGAGGAGGTCGTCGCGCTAGACATGAGCGCTCCGAAGGCAGTTGCTGAGTACGCCAGCCTCGTGGAGCGAGAGCAGGCGAAGTCCTCTCGCCTGTCTAGAGGCGACACCGTGTACTTCTGCGGCGGCGGGCGAAACTCTTTTTCTGTTAATCCCAACGGAGAGATGAGCATTTGTGTTACCTCGCAACAAGACACGTTCGATATTCGCCAATCAGGTCTCAGAGGAGCGTGGGAGAATTCCCTTCGTGAGGTGCGTGATCGCAAGCGAACGCGAATGACCAAATGTGTCAATTGCCGGATTCAGACGCTTTGCGGAATGTGCCCCGCGAACGGTGAGATGGAAAGCGGCGACAAGGAGAGCCCGGTGGAGTTTCTTTGTCATGTAGCTCATCTGAGAGCCGCGGTGATCGGATCTGAAGTTCCAGCGCACGGAGATTGCGAATTCTGCGTCGGGGGAAGTGAGCATTCAGCGCTTTTGAACTCAGCGCAGCGGATTCGGAGCAAGGAGATTGATGTAGAAGCTTGGGTCGGGCCGCAGTCGATCCTGCCGATCCTTAATGGTTCGAGCCTCGTGGCAAGCGGATGTAACAGCTGTGGAAATCATTAATCGCGCACGGGAAGTGGACAGCGGGGGAGGCCGAATGGATCACGAAATAAGTCAACCCGAGAGCAGAAAGCCCTACGAGAAGCCCCAATTGACGACGATCAGCTTACGTCCGGAAGAAGCTGTACTGGGTGCATGCAAGGTTTTCGGACACAGCGGGGGCAACATTTCTAGCATATGCGGAATTGGGTGTCCGAACGCTGGATCGTAGTTCGAAGAATGCAGGATGGTCTGAGAATTGAGAGGGGCTTGTAGGGAATGCTAGCGACGGGCTGGGATGGTTCGAGTGCAACAGCTCACAGCGGTTTTGGCGTTGGCGGAATATGCGTGAGGCTCTCCGGTGAAAGCGACGGCGATGTCGCGCTGATGCCTACGCTCGAACCGTTCCGTACTGACGGCGAGCGATTTAATATCGATATTCGAATCGAGTGGGTTGGCAATATTCCCCAACCTCAAGGCCGTCAGATATTTGACTCAGGAACCACCTGGCGATTGCACGAGGCTGACGCGGGCCTAGGATTCGACGTGAGCTCTGACGTGCGAGGTCCTCGTCCATTCACGCGCCTTCTAATCGACAGGGACTTTACAAGTGCAACACTGCAGATGAATGAAGAATGTTTCGTGGGAGTCGCTCATGACGCACCACGCTTAGGCTACCCCCTCGACGAACTCCTAATCATGCACCGCCTAACCCAGGAGCGAGCCATCGAGCTCCACGGCTCCGGCATAGTCCGTGGCAACGGCGTAGCCAATCTCTTCATCGGCCACTCCGGCGCAGGCAAGAGCACGACCACGCGTCTCTGGACCTCCTGCGAAGAAGTCGAGGTTCTCAGCGACGACCGCATCATCGTTCGTCTCGACGATGGTCGCGACGGCCCTGCCAGCCCCACCGGAATGCGTATGTACGGCACGCCCTGGCACGGCGAGGCCATGTTCGCCTCTCCCAACAGCGCCCCGCTCACGCGTATCTTCATCCTCGAGCACGGCCACGGCAACGTGATCACGCGTCTCACGCGCAGCCAGGCCGTCGGCGAACTTTTCGCCCGCGCCTTCGTGCCGTTCCATCGGCACGAGTACCTCGAAAACGCGCTGAGCTTCCTGGAGCAGCTAGTTTCGTCCGTCCCGTGCTATCGCTACTCTTTCGAGCCCGACGAACGCGCCGTAGAAACAATTCTCCACTTCAATGACTAGCGTCATCCTCCGCAACCCATGACTAACCCCGAGTCCGATTCAGCCAGCTTCGAGGCCCTCAGCCGCGAGCTCCTGAATAGCGGATTAAGCCTGCGCTTCGAAGCGCGCGGCGCCAGCATGTCCCCGTGCATACGTGACGGCCAGATTGTCCATGTTACCGCCGTAATAGTGAGCAAATTACGAAAGGGAGATATTGTACTTACGAAAGGCCATAGCGGCTTTCGCGTACACCGCCTTGTGGTTATCGATCATTCTAAGAACTTATTTATTACCCGAGGCGATTGCGGACAGCAAAACGATCCTCCCGTGCGCGGCGATCAGATTCTCGGCATCGTCGTTGCCAAAGAGGTCAAGTTAGGAAAAAAATTTGTGCGCACTAATTTAAAAGGTATCGGCGGCAAACTGCTGCAAGCCGCGGCGCGGGCGCAGTTTCTTACCGGCAAGCTCGTGAGGAGGTCTTTTTTTGGAATTCCTGCGAGTCTTACTATTCTTGGTTTGCTGCTGTTCGCCGCGACTCGCTTGAACGCGCAGGTTGCTTTCGACCGGACCGCAAACTTGGCCGCCAATTCCTACTGTACTGGCAGTGGGACATGTTCATTCACCTGGGCACATCAGGTGGGCAATGCCTCGAGCAATTACATTCTTGTTGTTACCGCCTCGCTGAATATCAAGAATTCCCCATCTTCGTCGGTTAGCGGCATCACTTATAACGGCCTCGCTTTGACGTTCCAAGGGGCCCACAACGATGCCCAGAGCATTATGCGGACGGAGATTTGGACCCTGCTGGCGCCGCCGACAGGGGCCAACCACAATATTGTGATGGTCGTTGATAATCCGGCTGCAGCCACGATAGGCGTGATGGCCGGCTCTGCGTCGTTTTCAGGAGTGGACCAGACGGTGCCAGTGGGCCGGTATGTTGCCAACGATGGAGGTAACAACGCCAATACCGGTTACTCAATGCTCGACGTCCCAAGCGCTGTGAAAGGCATGGTAGTGGATGCACTGGCGACCGGCGGGCAGACGATCACGATCCCAGCTCCGGAGAACAGCATCTACACGCAACAATCCAACAACCAGACTTCAGCAACGAACGTCTATGGGGCCGCGGCTTATGAAGCCGGTGCGCCGAGCGTGCCCATGGCGGAAACCTTCACGATTAACGCCGGCGAGATCCCTAACTGGTCAGAGAGCGCAATCTCGCTCAATCCCAGCCAGGCTGATATTGGCGTGAGCACAACCGTCACGCCGGTGGCGCCGGGCACAAACTCGGTCTATAACATCACGGTCTACAATAACGGGCCGTCCGCGGCGGCAGCCGTCAAGCTGGTGGATACGCTGGGGACTGGGACCACGTACGTCTCCTACACGGCAAGCTCTGGCGTGTCGTGCACGGACGCCGGGGCAACGTTGACCTGTACTGTTGGCGCATTGGCTCCGAATGTCACGGCGACGGTCGCGCTTACGGTGAGCACCACGGCGGCGGGATTTTATCCCAATACTGCAGTGGTGTCGGATTCCGGGACGCCGCCGGATTACAACCAGGGCAACAATACCTACGTTGCGGTGGCGCCGGTGCAGACGGTGGTGTGCGCCACAACCAATTTGACTGTGGGCGGAACGCTAAGCGGAGTGATCAACACATATTACCCAGGCTCGGCGACTGTGGCCGAAGGCGCGACATCGATTCCTGTCGGCACAGCCACCGGGGCTGGGGCAACCATCGCCAGCGGAACCGAGCTTCTGGTGATGCAGATGCAAAACGCAAGCATCAACGACTCCAACAACGTTGACTACGGCAATGGGTTCACCGGGCAGGGATTCACAGCGGTGAACACGGCCGGCAACTACGAGTTCGTGACGGCGACAGGGCCGATCAGTGGCGGAGCCATTCCAATTCATGCAGCCGGGCCGGGCGGCGGGCTGATTTTTGCCTACACCAGCGCGGCATGGAGCGCGACGGCAGGTGCCAGCACGTATCAGGTGGTCGTGGTGCCGCAATACAGCTCCGCGACGCTCAGCTCGGGACTGACCGCGCTGGCGTGGAATGGCTCGACCGGCGGCATTCTGGCGATGGACGTGGCGGGAACTCTAACACTTGGCGGCGCCACCGTGGACATGGATGGGAAGGGATTTCGCGGGGCGGCAGGCCTGTCGCTTGTGGGAGAGAATGGCGCATTAGATACGGATTACGAATTTGCGGCGCCAGCAACCTATACCACACCTCCCCTAAACAGTATAGCCATTACCACCGGAGCGGATGGCTCCAAGGGAGAAGGAATCGCGGGGACTCCGTTGTGGGTGCAGAGTGGCACGTCGCCTTTAAACACGACTTCGGGTTATCCGAGCGGAACATCTGGAAAAGATGGAAGCATGGGGCGCGGCGCGCCGGCAAACGCCGGAGGAGGAGCGACCGATGGGGCACCGAGCGCAGCCGGTGAGAACAACGATAATGCCGGCGGCGGCGGCGGTGGCAACGGCGGCGCGGGAGGTTTTGGTGGAAATACCTATGGCAACAACCTCAGTACTGGTGGTGAGGGCGGCGTAGCCTTTCCGGTCACGGTGAACCGCTTTGCCATGGGCGGCGGCGGCGGCGCCGGGAGCAATAACTACTACCAGGATTCACAGGACTCCAGCGGCGGGGCCGGCGGAGGAATGATCTTTATTCGCGCGGATTCGCTGAGCGGAACTGCGACGCTCACAGCCAATGGAATAGGGGCATATACGGGGACATCGTCCAACGCGGGTGGTGGCGGCGGAGCCGGTGGCACCATCGTTGTGGTCACGGCCAACGGCGGGGAGACTGGGCTGACGCTGCAAGCCAATGGCGGGGCCGGCGGCGGCAATGAGGGATGCACCGCGTGCGGCACGCAAACATTCCTGCAGGGCCGAATTGGCCCCGGCGCGGGCGGCGGCGGTGGAGCGGTGTATACGAGCAGCGTGAGCGGCTTGCCGGCGATTAGTGTGACTGGCGGCGCGAACGGCCTCACACAGGACACAACCTCCACCCCGATCCCCTATGGCGCAACCTCTGGCAAAGCTGGCGTCAGCGTGACCAATGTGGCGCTCGCTCAACTCACCGGACTTCAGTCGACAGCGCTATGCACCCCCGACATGACTCTCGGCAAGAGCCATGTCGGTAACTTTACTCGCGGATCAACTGCCACTTACACCATCCCTGTCGAGAACGTGAGTCCGTACGGCTCGACCAGTGGCACCGTAACCGTAAACGACACGCTTCCCGTGGGCTTGACTCCGGCCGGTGCCACAGGCACCAACTGGACTTGCTCCATCGCATCCCAAACAGTTAGCTGCATCAACTCAACCGTACTGGCCCCCAATAGCTTTTACCCCTCGATCACCGTCACCGCCAATGTATTGCAAACAGCGCCATCCACTGAAACCAATACCGCATTGGTAAGCGGCGGAGGCGAGGTCAACTTGGCGAACGACAGCGCTACAGACGTCGCCAATGTAGTCTCCATCGCGGACCTCAGCATAACCAACACTGCGTCGCCCAATCCGGTGGCCGCGGGCAGCAACATTACCTTCACGCAGGTCCTCACTAATAACGGTCCCAGCGCCGCCGACAACACGACCCTGGTAGAAGCCGTGCCCACCAACACCACATTCGTTTCCATGGCCGCCCCTGCCGGTTGGACTTGCACCACTCCACCTGTCGGAAGTACAGGCAATGTGGTCTGTACGGATCTAAGTATGGCCGGCGGCACCGCGGCTACTTTTTCGCTGATCACAAAAGTGAACACTGGCACAGCGAACGGCACCGTGATAACCGATACTGCTTCCGCGAGTTCCTCCGTCAGCGACCCGAACTCGAGTAACAACACGGCCTCTGCTTCCACTATTGTGGGAGCGTCTGCTGGCGCCGAACTTACGATCACGAATGCCGCTTCACCGAATGGCATCGCTGCCGGCGGCAACATCACTTATACGCAGATACTTACAAACGTCGGCACGCTGGCAGCCACTGCCGCAAGCCTCACCGAAACGGTTACGCCGGCTCCCGACGTAACTTTCGTTTCTGTCTCAGCCGCCGCTGCTCCAGGTTGGACTTGTACCGGTCCGCCCGTAAGCTGCACGAATCCCAGCGTAGCCGCAGGCGCAACGGCCACCTTTACCGTTGTCTACCAAGTGAATGCCGGGACCGTAGTTGGGACCACCATCAACAATACTGCCACGGTTACCGGAACTAACCAAACCTCCGGCCCCAGCACCGCTATTGCATCAGATACGGTGACCGCCTCGACGTCCCAGGCTGATCTTGCCCTGAGCACTGCTTCCACACCCCTTGGGGTATATGCGGGCAACGACATTACATACATACAGACGATAAACAACAGTGGTCCTTCGGCAGCCACCACCGTAAGTTTCCTTGAGGCGGTGCCCACCAATACGACGTTTGCCTCGGTCTCCGCCCCTGCTGGCTGGACGTGCACAACTCCGGCCGTAGGAGCAACTGGAAACGTAACCTGCACAGATCCCAGTCTGGCAGCGAACACGTCGGCAGCCATCATCGTCGTCGTTAATGTTGCGCCAAGTATCACCGCCACTCCCATCACGGCGACTTCGTCAGTTTCTGCGGCCAACTCACTTACCAGCAGCACAACGACTACTACTCCGGTTGCAACGGCCTGCGATCTGGCTGTAACCAACAGTGGAGCGCCCAGTCCGGTCGCGGCCGGTGCCAATATCACGTACACCCAGGTTGTCACCAATTCCGGTCCTAGCAACTGCAGCACTGCGGCCTTTACCGAATCGATTCCAGCCAATACGACTTTCGTCTCCCTCACTCCCGTCCCCGCGGGATGGACTTGCACCACCACTGGATCCATCAGTTGCTCCAATCCCAGTGTGGCCCCCGGTTCCACCAGCACATTCCCCGTCGTGGTGACTGTCACTGCGGGCACCTCCGCAGGCACCATCATCACAGACACTGACACGGTCACCACAACCACTCGCGACACCAATCTGAACAACAACTCCGCCACGGTTAGTATTGCGGTAGCCAGCGCGACGCAAGCGGACCTCAGCGCTACGAACTCAGCCAGCCCGAATCCCGTGATCGCCGGCAGCAATATTACTTACACTCAGACTGTAACCAACGGCGGTCCCGCCGCCGCCACCGCAGTCAGCTTTACTGAGACTCTTCCCGCCAATACCACGTCGGTGTCGCTGAGCGGTCCCGGAACCTGGTCGTGCAATCTTGGAACTCTTACCTGCACGATAGCCAGCCTGGCCGCCAACAGCACCGCGACCTTCACCCTCGTCGTCAAGGTCAATACAAATACCGCCTCCGGAGCCACTATTACCCAAACGGACTCGGTCTCTTCAACCACTAGCGATCCCAACCCCGGCAATAACAACGCCTCCACCAGCGTGCAGGTAGCCGACTCAGCCGACCTGTCGGTTACTAATACCGCCAGTCCAGTTCCAGTTCAGGCTGGCAATAACATCACTTACGCCCAAGTGGTAACGAACGCCGGGCCGAGCACCGCAGCTGTCGCAAGCCTCACCGAGACCACACCGGCGAATACCACATACCAGTCAATCGTCATTGCCGCAGGATGGTCGTGTACCACGCCTGTCGTCGGCGGAACGGGGACCATTACCTGTACCAACCCCAGCGTCGCCACCGGATCAGCCAGCTTCACCGTCGTCTTGAAGGTAACTGCAGGAACCCCTGCTGGAACCGCGATCAACAATACAGCTATTGTGAGCTCGTCAACATCCGATCCAAACCCTGGCAACAACGGGGCGACCGCTGCCGACATCGTCGCAACTGCAACCCTGGCCGACTTGATAACCACTAACATTGCGGCTCCGACCTCCGTTGCTGCGGGGAGTAACGTAACTTACACCCAAAGTGTCACAAACAATGGCCCTGCGGCCGCAACATCTGTAAGCTTTACCCAAACCACGCCGCCCAACACCAACTTCCAGTCCATCACGATTCCCGGCGGCTGGACTTGCACCAACCCCGCCGTAGGGGCTGCTGGCGTCATCACCTGCACCATCGCTACCCTTGCAGTAAACGCAACCGGCAACTTCACGGTGGTGTTGCAAGTAAACGCCGGCACCGCTTCCGGCACAAATATCGCGGAGACCGCCACCGCCACCGCCACCAATATCGTACCCAACCTCACCAGCAACACTGCGATCGCCACGGTTGTTGTGGCTAACGCCAACAGCGCTAACGTGACTATTGTCAAGACAGCCACGCCGAGTCCCAATGTACCCTCTGGCGACACACTTACTTACACGCTTGCCGTAACTAATAATGGTCCCGCAAGCGCTACTAATGTAACTGTTACTGATCCTTTACCCGCGGACGTTATGTATCTCTCCGTTAATACAACGGTCGGTACATGTTCGGAGGCGGACGGAACGGTAACCTGCTTGCTCGGAACGATGGCCAACGCCAGCACCGCCTCAATCGCCATCCTCACGCTTGCAGGAGCGCCCGGCACTGCCACCAACACAGCCAGCGTGATCGCAGACCAGATGACCTCACCCAACACCTCCACTCAGGTTGAAACCATCACCGCTGCCACCAGCATCAAGTTGGAGTCCTTCGCGGCCCAGATCGGCAGAGATAAAACCGGAGCGTCCCGCGTCGCGCTCTTATGGAAGACGGGTGGGGAAGTGCACAACCTCGGATTCAACGTTTATCGCGAACAGGACGGCGAGCGCGTCCAATTGAATCCTTCCTTGATTGCCGGGTCGGCCTTGCTCATGAGCGGCGCCCTGCCAAAACATTCCGGCAAGACTTACACCTGGATCGATTCCTCTACGGGAGCCGGTACCGGCTCCTACTGGCTTGAAGATGTTGACGTCAACGGAACCCGCGTCCTTCACGGCCCCATTTCCGCCACGTCCTCCACAAGCAATCAGGTTGCCGGCGATGCGACTCCCGCATCTTCCGCGATGTTGAACCAACTAAACCAGGCGCGGCCCGCCCCAACCTTCCTTGAGCTAAGTCACCGGGTCGAGAGTATTTCGCCCAATACTCCTCCCACACTCGCGCAACACCTGAAGCAGTTCGACATCGCAGCCCATTCCGCAGTCAAGATTTTCGCAAAGCACGAAGGCTGGTATCGCGTGACGCAGCCGGAACTTATCGCAGCCGGCTTGGACCCTAACGTCGATCCCGCACTCCTGCATCTTTACGCTGAAGCTATCGAGCAGCCAATGCAGATCATCGGCGCTTCCGCCGGTCCCGGAGGCTTCGGCCCGCAGGCTGAAATTTATTTCTATGGCACTGGAATCGACACGCAATATTCCGGCACCAGAGTTTACTTCCTCACGACCGGGCAATCACCAGGGGAACGTATTCAACAATTGCCGCCCTCTACTGGCTCGAATCAACCTCCGGCAAGCTTCCCCTTCACAGTGGAGCTCACGCCGCATACAACGTACTTCTCGGCACTAACTACCGCGAAAGGCAACAATTTCTTCGGCCCACTAATTTCTTCCACACCCGTCGATGAGACTATTCAGGTATCGCACCTCGACGCTACTTCCACTGAGCCTGCGCAGTTCGACGTGATTCTGCAAGGCATCATCCTCGCCGTCCCGCACGACGTGGCGATTACATTGAACGGCAGCACTCTTGGCGATCTTACTTTTAGCGGCCAAGGCAAAGGCAGATTCCATGTAACTCTCCCGTCCGGTCTTTTGCAGGAGGGAACTAACACCATTACATTTACCTCGCAAGATGGCGAATACGATTACAGTCTGGTGCAATCGATCCACGTCACTTATCCACACCTATACGTGGCGGACTCCGATGAATTAATATTCACGGGCCGCCCTGGGGATCAGCTCAAACTCACCGGCTTCTCTCAAGCTTCTGTAGCTGTGCTCGATATTACGAATCCCAATCAGCCCATACAACTCACACCTCAAATCGCAACAGTATCCGCCTCGAAGAGCGACTACGCCCTCGAGGTTCAGGTGCCATGGTCCACAACCAATCCAGCGGCTCCCGCACAGCACACGCTAATGGCTGTGGCCGACGCCCAGGTCTCTTCAGCAGCCGGAATTCGACAGAACCATCCCTCGCACTGGCATAGCGCACAACCCGGCAGCGAAATTGTGATGGTCTCCCCTGAGGCGTTTGCCGGCGCCCTTGCTCCAGTCCTTCGCGCCCACCAAGCGGAAGGTAAATCATCCGCAATCGTGTTGGTCGACGAGCTGTATGACGAATTTAACTTTGGCCAGCACAGTCCGCTCGCCATCCGAGACTTCTTGCAAACCGCCGTTAAGGTCTGGCACACCGCGCCCCATTTCCTGCTGCTCAACGGTCGAGCGTCGCTCGATCCGCGCAACTACCTCGGATTCGGCTATCTCGACTTTTTTCCGACAAAGATCATCCCCACGACGGGCCTGATGACCGCCTCTGACGACTGGTTCTCCGATTTCAATGACAGCGGCCTGCCGACTATCGCCACCGGCCGCCTGCCCGTCAGCACCGCCGCCGAAGCTCAGTTAGTAGCTGGCAAGGTCGCCACTTATGAGGGACAATCTACTAACGGACCTTGGACTTCACAAGCCCTCATGGTTGCCGATATGCCAGATACCGAAAACTTTACTAAGTACAGTCAGGTTGTTCAGGCGCAGCTGCCTTCGTCTATACAAGCCACCGACGTATTTCTTAGCGACATGAGCATACCGCAAGCACAGCAAGCCATTCTCAATTCCATCAACTCCGGCCAGTTATTAGTGAATTACTCTGGACATGGGTCCGAAGACGAGTGGTCCGGCGACAATCTATTCAACGGCACGGAGGCGAGCACGTTGACCAATGGCTCATCCTTACCGGTCTTCCTCATTATGGATTGCCTGAATGGATTCTTCCAGGATGTTTACGAAGAACCGTTGGCAGTTTCTCTCATGCTCGCACCCAACGGCGGCGCGGTGGCAGTCCTCGCTTCGAGCGGACTCAATCAGGCTACGCCGCAGACCATTCTCGACAAGCTTGTCGTGCAGGCCGCAACCGGTCCAGCGCAACTCGCTCTGGGAGATGCCATCCTCAAAGCAAAGTCAGGAATCACCGATCTCGCTGTGCGCAAAACCTATAACCTGTTAGGCGATCCCGCCATGAAGATCAAGCCCCCGGTCGCGAGTCCCACACACTGACGCGCTGGTTACGCCTGGGCCATATCTGCAACCACTGCGGCTCGCCGCAACGGCTCCGCGATGGCCTTCATTACTTTCTCGAACCCGGCAAAATCCAGGGACTGCGCCCCATCCGACAACGCCCGCTCCGGGCAGGGATGCACTTCAATAATTAATCCATCAGCTCCCACCGCCACCGCCGCTCGCGAGACTGCTGCAATTAGACTTTGTTTTCCAGTTCCATGTGACGGGTCGGCGATCACCGGCAGATGTGAAAGATCGCGGGCCAACGCCACCGCGGCGAGATCGAACGTGTTCCGCATCTCCGTTTCAAAAGTCTTGATGCCGCGCTCGCAAAGCACAACCTCGTTGTTTCCTCCTGAAAGCAAGTATTCTGCAGCTAGCAGCCATTCCTTCACCGTTGCCGAGGGTCCGCGCTTCAAGAGCACCGGTTTGTTCACCGTTGCTAATCGCCGCAACAGAGCGAAGTTTTGCATGTTCCGCGCCCCCACCTGCAACATGTCCACATGATCGCAGATGATGTCCACGTCCTCGGTGCTCATCACCTCTGTTACTACCGGAAGCCCGCATAGCTCGCGCGCTTCGCGCAGGATCTTCAACGCTTCCAGCCCTAGCCCCTGAAAGTCATAAGGCGAAGTTCGCGGCTTGTAAGCCCCGCCGCGAAGCATCGTCGCCCCGGCGCGCTTCACCGCATGCGCCGTATCCAACAACTGCTCGCGAGATTCCACCGAACAAGGTCCCGCAATGATCACCACTCCCGGCCCACCTATGCAGACTCCACCGACATTCACCACCGATCGTTCCGGCTTGACCTGCCGGCTGACCAGTTTGAAAGGCTGTGCAATGGCAACCACGTTATCCACGCCGGGCGCCACCTGCAGAGCCTCGATTTCGTGGCGGCGTCCATTTCCCACCGCGGCTACGATGGTGCGCTCCACTCCACGTGTGATATGGGGCTGGTAGCCTGCCTCGCGGATGCGCTCGATCACATGTTCAATCTGTTGTTCGGTTGCTTTCTCTGACATGTTGACGATCATTAGCCCACCTCCAAAAGTAAACTGTTCAACCAAATCGGCAGAGAAAACAGAAAAGAGCAAGAAAACAATTTAAAGATTTTCTCTGTGTCTCTGTGCCTCTGTGGTGAAAGATCTTCCTTACGCTGCAAAAATTCAAAAGCCGCGATCTTGGATCGCGGCTTTCGGCTAAACTTGCTTGGATCTACTCGGTCATGGTTGACTCGATCTACCCGCAAGTGCCGCCGCAGCCGCTACTCCGGTAAACCAGTAGTAGCGAAACTGCCCGGTAAACGAAATAAATCGCGTCATAAATAAAATTCCGCGCTGCACTGTCAACCCGCAGTGGCTTGTGCACGTCGCAACTTCTATTGTATCGAACTGGCCGTATTGGAGAAAACGTTATTGGCGTTGGAGCCGATCAATCGAATCGTCCCCACCACCAGAACTAATATTACCGCCAGCATGACCGCATACTCGGCGATATCCTGCCCCGCATCTTCCACCCATAATTTGCGCATGAATTCAGACATTCTCTCCTCCATCCCGATACGTCTATTCCCGCCAGAGAGAAGAACAGAAATCGGTGGACCCCATAATGCCGCAGCCCACGGCGCTTGTCAAACATAACAATTCGAAAATTTTCCACAAGCCAGGCAACATCCGCTAGAGAGGTTCCCGCACCGCTGAAACCGGCGCGGACGAAGGGCCCGCGGGCTGGGGCACGGGCACAGGTAAAGACTGCCGCACAAGTTGCTGCGCCGAATCCTGCGCATACTGCAGCACCCGGCCGGGAAATATCCCAAGATAGATGGTCGCGGCAATGCAGGCCGCAAGCGCCACTCCGAGCGGGAAGGGAATCCGGCTCACCGGCACTGCCTTGCGCGATTCGCGCATGTACATCACCACGATAATCCGCAAGTAGTAATACGCGCCGACACCGCTATTGAGCACGCCGATGATCGTCAGCCAGATCAAGTGCGCCTTCACTGCCGCGCTGAACACGTAAAACTTCGCAAAAAAACCGCCCGTCATCGGGATCCCAATCAGCGATAGCAGGAAGATAGTCAGAGTCGCCGCTAGCAGCGGCGAACTGCGCCCCAATCCTTCGTAATCCTCCAGCGTCACATAGCGTTCGCCCGCATTCGCGAAGTGGCTCACCACTGCAAATGCACCTAGGTTCATCGCCGCATAGCTTGCCGTGTAGAACATAGCCGCTGAGGTCCCCATCTCCGGTGCGGCTGCGAAAGCTACCAGCAAGTATCCCGCGTGCGCAATCGAGGAATAAGCCAGCAGTCGCTTAACGTTGTTTTGCACCAACGCGCTCACGTTGCCCAAAGTCATCGAGAGTGCCGCCGAAATCCAAATCAGCCACAGTCTCCCCGGCACATTGATTACGAAAACGATGCGCAACAATACCGCAAATGCCGCCGCCTTAGGCGCCGTTGACATCAAACCCACAATCGGCGCCGGCGCTCCTTCATACACGTCAGGGGTCCAGACGTGGAACGGCGCAGCCGCCACCTTGAATCCCAAACCTACAAACATGAACGCCACCGCAACGAATGCCAGCAGCGGAATCGGCCCAGCCCGCAGCGCCGCGCTGATCTGGTCAATATTCGTCGATCCCGTGGCCCCAAACATCAATGCCACGCCGTACAGAAAAAACGCCGTGGCGAACGATCCCAGCAGAAAGTACTTCAGCGAAGCTTCCGCGCTGGCAGCCTCATGCTGGCGAAACCCGGTCAACACATAAGAAGAGATCGAAGAAATCTCCAGCGCGATGAAGATCAAAACCAGTTCCACCGCCGATGACATCAGCGCCATGCCCACCGCGCCGAAAAGAATCAGCGCGTAATATTCTCCCGCGCGAATTTGCTGCACCGCCATGTATTCGTAAGAACTCAGAATGACGACCACGGCGATCGCCATCACCAGAACATGAAAAAATACGCTGAACCCATCCACCTGCACCATGTTCCAGAAAGCCAACCCTGGAGCTTGCGCCATGAACCACGTCGCCCCAGTTCCTGCCAGCGCTCCCACCAGCGCAATCAATCCCAGAACCTTCTGCCCAGTCCGCTCGTCGAGCAGCGGCTCCATCGCCATCACAACCATTCCAAAGAATGACAAAACAATCTCGGGCAGGATGCGAACATAATCGACACTCTGCGGCAGCGCCTGCGAATAGAGCGGGACGAGAGCAGCCATCATTGTCCCACCACCCTGCTCGCGACTCGCACAAATGGTGTGAGCGCCGCCTGCACCGCCGGATCAATCGCCGCCAGCCACATGATAGGAGCCACCCCCATCACCAGCGCCGCCGCGGCGCACGGCCACACCGCCCATTTTTCGAATCCTGAAAGATCGCTCAAAGAATTGTTCACCGCGTGTGTGACCTTACCGTAGAAAACTCGCTGGTACATCCACAGCAGATACACCGCGCTCCAAATCACGCCCGTAGCCCCGAGTATGCCGTAAATCGGTTTCGCCTGGAACGCTCCGCTCAACACCAGAAATTCGCCAATGAAGCCGTTCAGCAAAGGCAGTCCCGCCGAAGCCAGCACGATCACCAGGAACGACGCGGAATACACCGGCAGGGGTGAGGCCAGCCCGCCGAACTCGCTGATCTCGTACGTGTGGCGCCGTTCGTGCAGAATCCCCGCCAGCATGAACAGTGCGCCCGTCGAAATTCCATGAGCCAGCATCACGAACATCGCGCCGTCCAATCCCGCTTGCGTGAAACTGAAAATTCCCAGCACCACAAATCCCAGATGGCTGACCGATGAATACGCGATCAATTTCTTCATGTTCGGCTGCACCATCGCCACCAGTGCGCCATAAATAATTCCAATCAACGCCAGCGTCATCACCCAGGGAGCGTTGTACCGCGATTGCTCGGGAAACAGTCCCAGATTAAATCGCAGCAACCCGTAGGTTCCCATCTTCAGCAGCACGCTCGCCAGCAGCACTGACCCCGCTGTCGGCGCCTCCACGTGCGCATCGGGCAGCCACGTATGGAACGGGAACAGCGGAACCTTTACCGCGAACGCCAAAAAGAATCCCAGAAAAAGCCACTGCCCCGCCGCCGGAAACCCCGGCACGCTGCCGTTCGCAATCTGCTCGCGAATCGTCACAAAATCAAAGCTGCCAGTATGCGCGTAAAGCCACAAGATTGCCGCCAGCATGAACACCGACCCAATCATGGTGTACATAAAAAATTTGATCGCGGCATAAACTCTGCGCTCGTGGCCAAAAATCCCAATCAGCAGCGCCATCGGTATCAGCGTCGCTTCCCAAAAGAAATAAAAGAGGAACAGATCCAGCGAAGTGAACACCCCGATCAGCGCCGTCTCCATAATCAGCAGCAGGATGAAAAATTCCTTCACCCGCTCGTGAATCGACTTCCAGGAAATCAGCACGCACAGCGGCGTAAGAAACGTTGTCAACACCACCAACCACATTGAGATCCCGTCAATTCCCATGTGGTAGTGGATATTCGGAGTCGAAACCCATGGCCTTTCGATCTCAAACTGAAAACCGGCAAGCCCGCGACGGAAATGAACCGGCAGATGTAATGACACCGCAAACGTTAGCAGCGAAATAACCAGCGCAAAAATCCGAATATCGCGGTCCCGCCGCGGAAACAGAATCAGCAGCAATCCGCCCGCCAGCGGCAAGAACGTCACCAGCGTCAGAATGACGGAACTCAGATCCTCGATCCTCATCGCGCTCCCGTCCACATCCAGATCATGAACGCAATCACGACCGCCGATCCGGCTGCGATCCATCCCGCATACGACCTGATATTTCCCGATTGCATGTGGCGAACTTCATCGGACAGATGACGCGCACCGTCTCCCGCATCGTTCACCGCCGCATCGATAATCTTCTGGTCTACTTCGTGCCACAGGATTCGCGTCGAACCATCGATCAGCGGCCTGACGAAAAGCACGCCATACAACTCATCCACGTAGTATTTGTGCAGCAAAATCTGATATCCGCCCGCCATCGAAGCCGCAATCCTCCCCGGCAACTCCGGCCGCCGATAATAAAGTTGCCACGCCAGTCCAAACCCAAGCAACGCCGCCAACACTGAAATTCCAGTAAACATCAATTCAGTCGAAACTCCGCTCTTCGGCTCCGCTCCCTCGGTCTCTTTTTCCGGCGCGCCTTTTTCGCCCACTGCCGTATCCTGCCCAGCCGGAGCGCTGCCATGAAACACCGGCCCCAGAAACTTGTCGAAGCGATTATTACCGCCCAGCGATCCCGGCACTCCAACGTATCCGCCCACCACCGAGAGCACCGCCAGTATCGCCAGCGGGATCACCATCACCTTCGGGCTCTCGTGAACCCCGCTATGCCCGTGCCCTCCATGCGCATCGTGAGAGGAATGACTTGCATGATCGTGCGCGTTCTCAGCCTCGCCGCGATACTCGCCGAAGAACGTCATGAACCACAGCCTGAACATATAAAACGAAGTGATGAACGCTGTGATCAATCCCACCAGCCAGTAAGCCCAGCTCCCTTGATACGCGCGCCACAAGATTTCATCCTTGCTGAAGAATCCCGCCAGCCCCGGAATACCAGCAATGGCCAGCGTTCCCGCCGTCATGGTCCAAAACGTCCAGGGAATCTTCGTGCGCAGCCCACCCATCTTGCGCATGTCCTGCTCGCCACCCACTGCGTGGATCACCGATCCCGCCGCGAGGAACAACAGTCCTTTGAAGAATGCGTGCGTCATCAGGTGAAAAATGCCGGCAGAGAATGCCCCCACGCCGCAGGCCATAAACATGTATCCCAGCTGCGAAACCGTCGAGTACGCGAGCACTTTCTTGATATCGGTTTGCGCCACGCCAATCGTCGCCGCAAAAAATGCAGTCAGCGTTCCAATGATCGCCACCACCGTCAGCGCCATCGGCGCACGCTCGAAAATCACATGCGAGCGCGCAACCATATACACCCCCGCCGTCACCATCGTCGCGGCATGAATCAAAGCCGAAACCGGCGTCGGACCTTCCATCGCGTCGGGAAGCCAAATATATAAAGGTATCTGCGCCGATTTCCCGCAAGCGCCCACCATCAGCAGAATCCCAATCGCCGTGAGCAGAGCTTCGGTCTCAGCCCCTCCGCTCAGACGCCCCACCGAACTGAACACTCGCTCAAAATTCAGCGATCCAAAGTGCTTGATCAGTAAAAACAGTGCGATCAGAAATCCGAAGTCGCCAATGCGATTTACGATGAACGCCTTCTTCCCCGCCGACGCCGCCGAATCCTTCGTGAACCAGAACCCAATCAGCAAATACGATGCCAGTCCCACGCCCTCCCATCCAATAAACATCACCAGGTAATTGCCTGCTAGCACCAGCGTCAGCATAAAAAACATGAAAAGATTCAGATAGCTGAAAAACCGGTAGTAGCTCGGGTCCTCCGCCATGTAGCCGACCGAGTAAACGTGAATTAGAAATCCAACTCCAGTCACCACCAGCAACATCACCAGCGAAAGCTGATCGAGATAAAAAGTAAAGTCCACACTGAAACTTCCCGAGCGAATCCAGTGCGCCAAATACTCCTCGTGGGGAAGCGTTAGCGAAGAAAAACGCATCGCCACCCACAAGGCCATCGCAAACGCCGCCCCGCTGAAGAACAGCGCGATGGTCGTCACCGCCTTCCTCGACGACTTCTTCCCGAGAAAGCCGTTGATCGCAGCCCCCGCCAGCGGCAGAACTGGGATCAGCCATAGATTGAGCATTGGATTCATAGCTTGAGCAGGTTCACCTGGTCCACGTTCAAAGTCTCGCGCGTGCGGTACACCGAAATGATGATTGCCAGACCCACGGCCGCTTCCGCTGCCGCCACCACCATCACGAAGAAAACGAATACCTGCCCGCTCAGCGCATGCCAGTGCGCCGCGAACGCCACAAACGAAAGATTCACCCCATTCAACATCAGCTCAATCGACATAAAGATAGTTATGATGTTGCGCTTGATCAGAAATCCGGCCACGCCGCAGGCGAACAAAAATCCGCTGAGCAGCAGGTAATAAGATAGCGGTACCATCAGTCCACCTTCCTCGCCGCCGGCTCCGGCTTGCTGGCCAGCACCACAGCGCCCATGATGGCGATCAGGATCAACACGGAAGTGACTTCAAACGGCAATAAAAAATCGTGAAACAAAAGCTGCGCAATATCCGTCGGATGCCCCGGCAGCGCCCCGATCGCCACCGCTTCCGTCCCGGAATGTCGCAGCACCACCCAAGCCATCAGCACGCTGCCGGTCAGTATCCCCGGCACCCCAAACAGAATCGCAACGCGGCTGCCCTTGGTCTCTTCTTCTTCACCCGCATTCAGCAGCATGATGACAAACACGAACAACACCATAACGGCGCCGGCATAAACAATCACCTGTACCGCGGCAACAAACTCCGCTCCCAGCAGCAAATACTCGCCAGCCAGCGCAGCCATCACCGCGATTAGCGAGAGCGCGCTGTTGATCGGATGCCGCTGCGCCAGCAGGTTTACCGCCCCGCCCACGCAAACTGCCCCGAACGCCAGAAATAAAATGAGATGAAAACTCATAAGAACAGTTGTCAGTGATCAGTGGCCAGTTGCCGGTAACGACGGCTTAAATGTATGGCCCTGATCGCACGCCCTTGCTGGCCACTGGTCACTGACCACTGGCCACTGTTGTTTCCTACCACGCGACTGCAATCGCCGTCGCCACCAGATTCGCAATTGCCAGGGGCAGCAAAAACTTCCAGCCGAAAGACATCAGTTGGTCGTAGCGGAAGCGCGGCAACGTCCCGCGCACCCAGATATAAAGAAAGAGAAAACAGAAAACCTTGGCAAGAAACCAAAACACCGGTAGCACCGCCTCCAGCAGCGGAGGCCCAAACAGCGGCCCATGCCATCCGCCAAAAAATAACAGCGTTGCCAGGCAGGCTACCGTGATCATGTTCGCGTACTCCGCCATAAAAAACATGGCAAACTTCATCGAACTATATTCCGTGTGATAACCCGCCACCAGTTCGGTTTCAGCCTCGGGCAGGTCAAACGGAATGCGATTCGTCTCCGCGTACGCCGCCATGAGATAAATAAAGAAGCCGATGAACTGCCCGTGAAAAATGTTCCACCGCGGAATGAATCCCAGAAACCGCCCGCCCTGCGCATCGACAATGGCTCGCAGACTGAAACTGCCGGATTGGATCAGCACCCCAACCAGCGAAAGTCCCAGCGCAATTTCATAGCTCACCATCTGCGCGCTGGCGCGCAATCCGCCCAGCAGGGAATATTTATTATTCGATGACCACCCCGCCAGCGCGACCCCGTACACCCCCATCGACGTCACGCCCAGAACCAGCAGCAGCCCGATGTTTACATCCGTAATTTGCAGCGGAATGTTGTAACCGAAAATCGGGATCGAGTTCCCGAACGGAATCACCGCAATCGACGTCAGCGCGAAGATCACCGCCATCATCGGCGCCGCCAGAAACAAAGGCTTGTAAACGTGCGGCGGCGTCAGATCTTCTTTAAATAAGAATTTCAGTCCGTCAGCCGCAGGCTGCAGCAGCCCAAACGGCCCCACCCGCGTGGGTCCCCACCGATTCTGCATGTGTCCCACAACTTTGCGTTCCAGCCATACCGTGTACGCCACTGCGGTGAGCAGCGCGACCAGAACAATCAGCGACTTGACCACCGACACGAGTATGAAAACGCCAACGGACAAGGCCTTCGCTTCCTCTCCCAAAGCTGCGATCTATACGCGAATCAGTCTGCCGCGACTTCGGCAGGCTTCACTTCATGACTTTCCATCACCGACTTGAGCGCGCGCGAATAGCGTCCCAGCGTACCGGAACTGAAAAGATCGTCGTTCGCCGGAGCAATCGATTCTCGTCCATGCGCCGCTCCCGGCCCAGACTTGGCCAGCGACGTAGGCTGGCTGTTGCCCGCTAGCAGGTTCATGCGCGAAACGTCATAGCCAGGAACCAGCCGCTGAATTTCATCCAGAATCGCCGTGGGATCGAACGGGCTCATCTTCAGTTCCAATCCGTGAGCCTCCAGCCATACCGCGTGACGGTCGGCCTCGCCCGATTGCGCTCCGCGCGACTGCCCCATATCCGCATGCGTTCCGCCGCCAAACGGTACCAGCTTGCGCACATCAAACCCCATGGCATCGGCAATTCTCACGATCATTTCAAAATCGGATTTCGTTCCCGTAACCTCACCCGCTTTTTTTACCAGTTGCAGATCGCCACAAGTATTAGTGAACGTTCCCGATTTCTCATAAGCATTCGCGGCCGGCAAAACTACATCGGCCATCACCGCCGTCTCGGTCAAAAACATATCCTGCACAACCACGAAACTTTTCGAGAACGTGAACGGATCGATGTTCAACCGCCCCACCGGATTCGAACCAACCACATAAAGCGCTTTCAACTTGCCCGCTTTTCCCGCTTCCACCATGCCCTGCAAGTCCAGTCCCGCCGCCTGCGGGACTTCGCCCCACTCTTGATGAAACTCGCTGCTCCCCGCGGTTGGGTGATATCCCGGCAGCAAATCCGGATACAGCCCCATGTCCGCCGCTCCGCGCGAATTGGCATAGTCCGCCAGACAAACCAACTTCGCTCCCGCGATCGCAGACCCAAATTTCACCAGATTCCCAACATCTGCACCGACCATCTCGGAACCGAACACAATCACCAGATTCTGCTCACCGCGCAGCTTCTCGCGCAGCGCAATCCATGCATCCTTATTAGTAGATGGGCTGACGATAGATGGGCTGACGATCGATTCCGCAGCCGCATCGTCACCCGCAAAGAACTTCGCAACTTGCGATTCCACCCCCGGCGGAATCTGCGTGAAGCTCGTCGCCTGCCGCCGCAACTTAATCGGATTCGAGTTGATCACGTACAGCCGCGCCCGATGCAGCCGCACATTATTACGAATCTGCCACGCCAGCAGCGGATGCTGCTCCGTCGGATCGTTCCCAATCAGCAAAGTCGCCGGCGCAGTAAAAACCTCCGCCATGCTCGCCGTCGCATCGGCCTTGCCGCGCAGTGCAGCCGCCAGAGCAGGGAAGTCCGCCGTCCGATGATGGTCCACATTATTTGTTTTCAAAACCACACGAGCAAACTTCGAAAGCAGATAATCCTCTTCATTCGTAGTCCGTGTCGATCCGATCACTCCAATCGCCGCCCCACCATCGCGATCTCGAACCTCCGCGAACTTCTTCCCGATCAGTGCAAACGCTTCTTCCCACGTCGATGGCGTCAGCTTCCCGTCCCTGCGAATCAGCGGTCTCGTCAGCCGCTCCTCATGATTCGCAAAATCAAATGCATATCGCCCTTTGATGCAAAGGAAATCCCCGTTCGTCCCGCTCTTGTCGCGATTGTCCCCGCGCACAATCTCCATCCCCGTATCCGCACGGCGCACGCCCAACGTCGTCTTGCAACCGTCTCCGCAGTGCGTGCAAATCGTGCCCACGTGCTTCATCTCCCACGGCCGTGTCTTGTAGCGGTACGCGCCCGAAGTCAGCGCCCCCACCGGGCAAATGTCAATGCACATCCCGCACTCTTCGCACTCCAGATGATCTTCTTTATTCGGCGCAATGATCGAACTCACCCCGCGGTTCTGCACACCCAGCGCCCAAACATCCATCCCCTCGCCGCACACCCGCACACAGCGATAACAAAGAATGCATCGCGGGCGATCGAAGAACACCACCGGCGACCACTGCTGCTCATCCTTATGATTCTTGGTCTCCATGAATTTCGATTCGGCCGCGCCGTAAGAAAAAGTCATGTCCTGCAACTCGCACTCGCCGCCCGCATCGCACACCGGACAATCCAATGGATGATTTCCCAACAGCATTTCCACCATCGACTTCCGCGCCTGCTTGATCTCCTCGCTATCCGAAGTCACAATCATCCCTTCGCTGATCACCGTGGTACACGCGGTCTGCAGCTTCGG
This sequence comes from uncultured Acidobacteriaceae bacterium, assembly GCA_963818865.1. GTDB lineage: Bacteria > Acidobacteriota > Terriglobia > Terriglobales > Acidobacteriaceae > Sulfotelmatobacter. The sequence goes on along the minus strand of CAWFTQ010000001.1, from coordinate 661,598 downwards.
CATCTTCTCAATCTTCACCAGGCACATGCGGCAAGCGCCCTGCAAAGAAAGGTTGGGGTAGTAGCAGAATGACGGCACTTCAATGCCCACGCGCTTGCAAGCCTCAATCAGCAGCGTCCCGGCGGGAGCCGTCACCTTCTTGCCGTCAACTGTAAGAGTCACGTCAGCCATAAAAGGATTTAGTAATTTTGTAATTGGGTAATTTAGTAATTTGAAAACCGAACCCGTCATCCCCGTGCAAACTGATCAGAGTAAGTGTCTTAAATTACAAAATTACCCGATTACCAAATCACAAATCGTCTAGTGCGCCAGCACCGGCAACTCCTCAACCGCGCCCTCTTTTTCGTACGGACACGGCCTGCCCTCCAAATGATCTTCAAACTCTTTTCTAAACTTTTTCACAAACGCAATCGTTGGCATCGCCGCCGCATCGCCCAGCGGACAGAATGTTCTTCCCAGCATGTTCTCCGCCAGATATTGCATGTTGTCGATATCTTTCTTCAGCCCTCCGCCTTTATGAAAGCGCGTCAAAGTTTTTTCCAGCCAGTCCGTGCCCTCGCGGCAAGGAATGCACCAGCCACAGCTTTCGTGCTTATAAAACTTCATCGTCCGCAGCGCAAATTTCACAATGCACTGCGCGTCGTCGACCACCACCACCCCGCCCGACCCCAGCATCGACCCGGCCTTCGCCACGGAATCGAAATCCATCGCAACATCAATCTCATCGGCCTTCAGCGCCGGACACGACGCCCCTCCCGGCACCACCGCCTTCAACCCGCGACCGCCAGGAATCCCGCCGCCCACTTCATAAATCATCTTTTTCAGGTTGTAGCCCATGGGCAGTTCGTACACCCCAGGCTTCGCAATATTTCCACTCAAACAAAACAGCCGCGTGCCGCCGTTCTTCGGCGTGCCTAACTTGGCATACCAATCCGCGCCACCCAAAATAATGTGTGGCACATTCGCCAAAGTCTCCGCATTATTAATCACCGTAGGTCCGCCCCACAGTCCCACCACCGCAGGAAACGGAGGCCGAATCCGCGGAATCCCACGCTTGCCCTCCAGCGACTCCATCAACGCCGATTCCTCGCCAACTTCATACGCCCCCGCGCCACCATGCCAGTAAATATCGAGATGGCGTCCGCTGCCAAAAATGTTCTTACCGATAAAGCCCCGGGCATAAGCATCGCGAATCGCCTTCTGCATGATGATCGAAAGATATCGATATTCGCCGCGAATATAGATGTAGCCGCTAGCCGCGCCCACCGCCAGCGCCGCGATCATCACGCCTTCAATCACCGCATGCGGATCGTGCTCAAAAATCAGACGGTCTTTACACGTCCCCGGTTCGCTCTCGTCACCATTGCACAGCACATACTTCGGTTTTGCCGATTGCTTCGGCACGAACGACCACTTCATCCCCGTCGAGAATCCCGCGCCACCGCGCCCCCGCAGCCCGGAGTTCTTCACCTCATTAATAATCGCGTCCGCCTCCATCCCCAGCGCCTTCTGCACAGCCTTGTAGCCGTCCAGTTCGAGATAGCGATCGATATTGGTCGCACCCAAGCCAAATCGCTTGGAGACGACTTTCACTTCGTCGGGATGTGAAACCAGAGATGCCATTGGGTGATTTTGCGATTGAGTCATTGTGCAATTGAAAAGTCGCTAGCTTCCGGCCGCCACTTTCGTTGGCCTTTCAATCGCCCGATCACCCGATCACACAATCGCTAAATTTTCTTATACTCCTCCAAAATCGCATCCATCTTCTCCGCCGTCAGGTTCTCATGAAAGTCATAGTTCACCTGCGCCGCCGGAGCCCAGCTGCACGCCCCAATGCACTCCACTTCTTCCAGCGTAAACATTCCGTCCGGCGTAGTTCCTTTGTTTCCCACGCCTAATCTCTTCGCGCAGTGCCGCAAAATTTCCTCCCCACCCCGCACCAGGCAACTGATATTCGTACAAACCTGCACATTAAATTTGCCCCGCGGCTTGGTCGTCAGCATCGAGTAATAGCTGATCACGTTCCGCACTTCGAGTTCCGTCAAATCCAGCCGCGCCGCCAGCTCCGCAATCACCTCATCGGAAAGAAATCCAACTTCATCCTGCGCATAAAGCAGCGTAGGAACCAGCGCCGACCGCTTCGTCGGATAATGCGGCACCATCTCCGCAAACCGCGCCTCGAATTCGTCAGAAAATCTCATAAGAATTGAGTGATTGAGCGATCTGGCCATTGTGCGATTGAAAAACTCACGCTACATTCCTCGCCGTTCTTTGTGAAGCTGAGAAAATCGACGTCAGTTCGTTCGCCTCTCGTATGAGCGCCTCGGTTTTCTCCGACGAGACGATACCGGATTCGGTCATTAATTCCAGCCACAAAATCGATTCGTCTGCTTCCTCCACCACTATGCCCATTCGAGCCACAAATTCAGCCTTCGATCTCGCTCTACACACGGCTCGATAGTTGGCAGCCACTGACGTTCCACAACGCAAAAGCTGCTTGCCCAAAACCTGAGTATCAGTTCGGTAAGGCAAAGACCGATACAGCCGGATGATCCGCAAAGCGAATGCCTTCGTCCGGTCTCGCAACTGCTCCGGCTGACTACTCACAACGATTCCTCAATCGGTGTTAAATCGCAAAATCACCCGATCACCCAATCGCTCAATCTCTTACCGGTCTATCTCTCCAAGAACAATGTCGATCGATCCAATCGCCGCCACCACGTCCGCAATCAGCCCGCCCTCACACATCTTCGGCAAAGTCTGCAGGTTCGCCAGACACGCCGCCCGCATGTGTACTCGATAAGGCTTCGCCGTCCCATCACTCACAACGTAGTAGCCCATCTCGCCGCGCGGCGACTCCACCGCCTGATAAACCTCGCCTGCCGGTACCGCAAATCCTTCAGTAATAATCTTGAAGTGGTAGATCAGTGCTTCCATCTGCGTCTTCATCTTTTCGCGGTCCGGCAGCACCACCCCCGGCGCATTCGCCTTAATCGGCCCTTCCGGCATCCCGTCCAGCGCCTGCTGCACGATCTTGTTCGATTCCCTCAGCTCCGCCACTCGGCACATATAGCGCGCAAAAACGTCACCCTCCTGCGCCACCGGAACCTTGAACTTAAAATTCTCATACCCCGAGTAAGGCATATCGCGACGCAAGTCAATATCCACGCCGCTTCCGCGCAGCGTAGGCCCGCTCGCTCCCAGCGCGATGGCATCTTCCGCGGTCATTCGCGCCACCCCTTTGGTCCGCATCATCCAGATCGGATTTCCCGTCAGCAGGTTTTCGTATTCATCCACCTTCTCGGAAAAATGCCCGGCAAACTTTCGCACCCGATCAAAAAAATCCCAGCGGCGGCTCCAGCGCCAGTCCTCCTATACGAAAGTAAGAGGTCATCATCCGCTGCCCGCTGATCGCCTCGAACAGCTTCAAAATTTCTTCGCGCTCGCGAAAGCAATACAGAAACACCGTCATGGCGCCGATATCGAGCGCGTGCGTCCCCAGCCACACCAGGTGCGAATTGATGCGCGTCAACTCGTTCATCAAAACCCGCATCCACTGCGCCTTCGCAGGAATCTCCAGCCCCAGCAACTTCTCCACCGCCAGCACATAACAAAGATTGTTGGTCATGGGGCACAGATAATCGATCCGGTCCGTCAGCGGCACCACCTGCTGATAAAACTTCGCCTCGCACGTCTTCTCGATTCCCGTGTGCAAGAATCCAATGTCCGGCATGATCCGCACCACGGTCTCGCCATCAATCTCCAGCAGAACCCGCAGCACTCCATGCGTCGACGGATGCTGCGGCCCCATGTTCAGGATCATCGTCCGGTCCTGCCCGGGCTCGAGCACTGGCGTTGGTGTCAGGTGCGCCATTTCAGCGATATCCCTCCACCGGATAATCTTTCCGCAAAGGATGCCCCTCCCAATCCTCCGGCATCAAAAGCCGTCGCAAATAAGGATGTCCCGCAAACCGAATCCCAAACAGATCAAAAATTTCGCGCTCAAAATAATTTGCCCCCGCCCACACGGAACACAGCGATTCCACCGCAGGACTGGCGCTGTCCAAACGCACTTTCAACCGGACCCGCTCCTTCTTAGGTATCGACAGCAGGTGATAAATCACCTCAAACCGCGGCTCCGCCGGATACCAATCCAGGCAGGTAATGTCAGAAAGAAAGTTGAAAACGCACTCCGCATCGTCACGCAGCAGCGCGCAAGCCTCGCGAATGCTCGCCCGGTCGACGTAAATCGTCATCTCGTCGCGGTCGAACTTCACTCCCGTAACCACCGCCGGATTCCATGCCAGCAGCCGAGCCACCGCCGGATGACCCTTCAGTTGCTCAAGATCGGTAATCGCCGCCACCAAAGCCATCAGCGTGTTCCCCGCCGGACCACGTCCGGGCCCCAGTCCAGCACGCCCTTCTTCCAAATATAAAAAAACCCCACCAGAACGATCCCGATGTATACAAACATTTCCCACAGACCAAAATGCTTGAGATCGTGCAGAATCACGGCCCAGGGATAAAGAAAAACCGCCTCAACATCAAACAGAATGAACAGCATCGCCACCAGATAGAACTTTACTGAGAAGCGCCCGCGCGAGTCGCCCACCGGCTGCATTCCGCACTCGTAAGCTTCCATTTTCGCCCGAGTCGGTTTCCGCTGCCCAATCAGCCAGGAAAGCGAGATAATGGCAGTCGCAATCCCTCCCGCCAGCAGAACGTGGATCAGGAAAGGCAGGTAGCTTGCGAAGTAATTGTCTGGCATAGGAGAGCGTATATATAATTCGCGCCAAGCGTTATCTAAACATTCTAGATTAGGTGGTGGCGCGCGCGAGTGTCAAGGGAACCACAAACAATTTGGTCATTGAGCGATCGGGTGATCGGGTGATTGAAATTCAAACTCCCGGAAGTACACGCAAACGTTGTAAGCTGAGGACTTCAAGGTTTTCAATCGCAAAATCGCCCAATCACCCGATCACAAAATTCTTATGATTTTTGGCTTCAACACCGACGTCAAACACGGCGACACCATCTACCACGTGCAGAGCGAAGCTCGCGAGAGCGAAAAATTGCTCCAGACCCAGGTCTTCATGCGCGGCCGATGTATCGGCAAAAAGGCAATTTCCTACGCCAACTCCGCCCTGGAAGCCAGCTTCGGTGACGCTCAAAAAGAGCAGCAGTTGCGCGACCAGCATCGCCTCGTCCTCGAAGCCATTCGCGAAGGCAAGTTGGATGACGTCCTCGACCGCGCCGAAACCGAAACCTTGGCCGCCATCAAACAACTGGACATCCAATGGGAGAACGCCTCCTCGGTTCACGCCGACGGTAATCTCACCATGCGCTTGCGAGTCGCCGAAAGCGGAACTGCCGTCCCCAGCGCCCGTCTCACCTTCCGCTTCGCACGCGCCGGCGCCGCACCCTTTTATACCCAGGCCGTCACCGATTCCACCGGCGCTGCCGAAATCTCCTTCCAGGTCGACGAAGCCGCCCTCCCCGATTCCTCGGTAATCGTCCAGGCCAACCACGAAGGCCGCACCGTGACCCGCAAATTCGCCCTGCGCAAAACCCAATAGCCGCGAAAGCTCTCGTGGGTGCCCCATCCTTGCCGCATCTCCCCAGCTTGCATCCCAGACACTCTTAAGCGGCAAGGGTGGGGAATTTGACTTCTTGGGTGCAGGGTCGGCTGCTAAACTGACTCTAGCCATGAATCTCCACATCAACGGAGAACCCCGCACCTTCCCAGACCCCGCGCCGCCAGCCGAGTTCACCCTCGTAACTCTGATCGAATCGCTCAACATGAAGTCCGACCGCGTCGCCGTCGAACTCAACCGCGAAATCGCCCCTCGCGACCGCTGGCCTCAAACCATCCTGAAAGATGGCGACCGCCTGGAAATAGTCCACTTCGTCGGCGGCGGCCGTCCAGCGCAACCTCCCATTGGCCTGTCATCCCGAGCAAGGCGAGGGACCTTGGTTCCTTAGCTCGCACGATCCGTGGTTGCTGCAGCCGAATCTGATCCCAACAAAATCTTTCCCGTACTCTCTTAGTTAACCCCTCCCCACCGATTCTCCATTGACTCCCGCCCACCCATGTCTAAAATGTTTCAAACATTTAACTCGCAAATTGTTTCAAACATACTCCGGGACGAATGCAGCGCTGAAGCATGAAAGATCGCTTTCCATCTCATGACGTCATTGCCCTGACCGGCATCACCGCCCGTCAGCTCCAGTGGTGGGACGAGCGCGGCGTCGTCAAGCCCGAACGGGAAGGCCATCGCCGCCTCTATTCCCTGCAGAACCTCACCGAAATCGCCGTCATCTGTGAGCTTCGCCGCAAGGGCTTCTCCCTGCAGGGGGTACGAAAGGTCATGCGCTTTCTGGACCGTGAGTTCGGCAAACGCCTCGCTGAAATCGTTAGCCGCACCTCCGACGTTCACCTGCTCACCGATGGCACCCACCTCTATCTCGAAACATCGGCGCGGCAAATCGTCGATATCCTGAAAAATTCCACTCAGCCCATTCTCGGCGTTTGTCTCACCGACGCCGTCCGTCAGGTCCGCGCCGAGCTCGTCGCCAGAAAAGCGAGTACTTCCGTAATAGCGTCGCCCGAGCGTCGACGTGCTAGAAAGGTTTCTTAACAGAATTATTTAATAAAGAGTCGCTCCGCAAAGCGTGCTTCACAAGGGGGAAACATGGTCGGCGAACTGGACTTGATCAACGAATGGATCCCGGAACAGATGCAGCCCGGAACCGTCTTTGTCTTGGAAAACGCCGGCGAAGTCGGCGAAAAAGAAGACCCCTACTGGGCCGTGCTAGCCTGCCCGTCCTGTGGCATGCTCGGCCTGATCACCCGCCGCCAGATCAACGGTCTCGTCCCCGTCATCTGCGGCTCCGAACAATGTTCCGCCCAGTTTTTCATTCGTGATGCCGAAGTGGTGGTGCGCAAGCCGTTCTAGAGTCGCGTCCTGCAAGTCGCAAAATTCGTCGTAATGGTGTCACCCATCCTGCTTGACACCATCCCACGCCTTCGCTAACATCATCGCCTCCGCTCCGGAAGACTTCGGCTTGCACCTACCGTGCCTCCGCTGCTCCCGGCTACGAAGCTCCCCCGACGAACTCCCAACTGAAAGGTGAAACTATGTCTTCTCAGAGATTCTCCTTGCCCACCCTTCGAGTTCCCCGCTCAATCACGGTTCTTGCGCTGCTCGTCGTCGCTTCTCTCGCGCACGCGCAGGAGAAAGTTTTGGCTAGCTTTTCCGGCACCGGCAACGGTTCCAAACCGCAATGCAGGCTTGTGATGGATGCACACGGCAACCTGTATGGCACCACACCGGGTGGCGGCGACGTAGGCGGCGGCCTCGTCTTCGCACTCGGGCCTAACGGTCACGGCGGTTGGAACGAAAAAACGATTTACAGCTTCGACAATCTTGCGAACGGAACCAATCCCAATGGCGGGCTCGTTCTGGACAGCGCCGGCAACCTCTACGGAACAACCACCGGCGGCGGTGCGAACGGTTTAGGCACGGCCTTCGAACTTTCTCCAACGACGGGCGGTAGCTGGACGGAAACCGTGATCCACAGCTTTGGCGCCACCGGCGATGGAATCTTTCCTTACGCCCAGATGATCTTCGACGCCGCCGGAAATCTCTACGGAACCACCGCCTACGGCGGCGCTTTTGGCACCGGCGAAGAAGGTGGCGGCACCGTGTTCGAGCTTTCCCCGCAAACCGGCGGCGGCTGGTCGGAGCAGGTTCTGCACAGCTTTGCTTCAGGCACTGACGGCGTCCAGGTTTCTGGCGGAGTCGCCCTCGACGCGGCGGGCAACCTCTACGGTGCAACCTACGTCGGCGGCACTCTGAACAACGGAATTATCTACGAACTTTCGCCCCAAACCGGTGGCGCCTGGACGGAAACCATCCTGCACAACTTCGCCGGCGGAACTGGCGATGGACGGCTGCCCATGGCCGGAGTAACTCTCGACGCTGCCGGCAACGTCTACGGCACCACCTATGGTGGCGGCCTTTACGCACGCGGCATCGTGTTTGAACTAGCGCCGCAAGGCGGGGGTGTGTGGACCTTTTCAACGCTGCATTCTTTTGGGCATGGCTTGGATGGAGCCAATCCCGAAGGCGAGGTCGTCTTCGACACTGCTGGAAACCTCTACGGAACCACCTACGACGGCGGGAAATACGGGCAAAGTTACGGCGGTGTCGGAACCTTCTACGAATTGAGCCCGTCGGTTGGCGGAGGCTGGCCCGAAACCAAACTCTACAGCTTCGGCGGCACGAATGACGACGCTGGATATCCGCAAGCGGGCTTGATCATCAACTCCCGCGGAATCCTCTACGGCACGTCCACCGGCGGTGGCGAAACCGGCGATGGCACCGTCTTCGAAGTCAAACCCTGATCCATCTCGTCCGCGGAAGCAACTAGAAAACTAAGAAACGAGAACTCGGGACAAAAAAGACGACGATAACTGGGGACGATACTGGGGACAGATAACTGGGGGCAGACCGGACGCTTTCCGCTTTTTTTAGAGAATGGAAATTGGCGATCGTTCTGTCCCCGCTTTTTGTCTCGGAACGGTCTTTGCCTTGGAAAACGCCGATTGAATCGTCCTGCTTTTCAATCGCCCAATCACCCGATCACTGAATCACTCAATTTTGATGCCCCCACCAGCTCCACTCCCACCTGATCCACAATCTCAATCCCAAATCCCTCCAGCGCCGCAACTTTTTTCGGACGGTTCGTCAGCAGCCGGATCCGCCTCAAATTCAGATCCGACAAAATCTGCGCCCCAATCCCAATCTCCCGCTGCGTCTGCCGTTCGTTATCCAGCAGCGCCGGCAATTTCCTTCCCTTATGAAAGGTCAGTGCCGTCCGCTCTCCAATCTTCTCTTTAGAAAATCCCTGCGAAGTCTGATGCAGATAAATCAGCGCACCACGCCCCTCCTCCGCAATCCGCCGCAATGACCCCTCCAGCGTCGCATGGCACTCGCACCCCGTCGACCCAAACACGTCCCCCATCAAACAGTGCGCGTGCATCCGCACCAGCACCGGCGCATCGGAATTCTCAACCTCCCCGCGCACCAGCGCCACATGCGACTCCCCTCCATCCACTTCACTCTCATAAGCAATCAGCCGGAATTCCCCAAACCGCGTCCCCACCAGCGCCTCTCCCACGCGATGCACATAGCGTTCATGCGCCATGCGGTACCGGATCAACTCCGCCACCGTCAGCATCTTCATTCCATGCTCGTGGCAAAACTCCATCAGGTCCGGAACCCGCGCCATGGTCCCGTCATCCTTCATGATCTCGCAGATAATCCCCGCCGGAACCATCCCCGCCAGCCGCGCCAGATCCACTGAAGCCTCAGTCTGCCCCGCCCGCACCAGCACTCCGCCCTTTCGTGCCCGCAAAGGAAACACATGTCCCGGCCTCGCCAAATCCGACGCCTTCGTCGCCGGATCGATCGCCACCTGTATCGTGCGCGCCCGGTCGTACGCGGAGATTCCCGTCGTCACCCCCACCCGCGCGTCAATCGCCTCGCAGAACGCCGTCCCATACTGCGACGTATTCTCCGCCGTCATCGGCCCCAGCCGCAGATGATCCAGCCGCTCCTCCGTCATCGCCAGGCATACCAGCCCGCGTCCATACTTCGCCATGAAGTTGATCGCTTCCGGAGTAACTTTCTCCGCCGCCAGAGTCAGATCGCCCTCATTCTCGCGATCCTCATCGTCCACCACCACAATCATGCGGCCGGCGCGGATCTCCTCAATCGCCGCCGGAACATCAACGAATGACGCTTGTGGGCTCATAAGATGAAATTGTAACAAAGCGGTTTACGAATTGGTTAACCGAGGGTTGGAGGGGTAGAGGGATGGTGGGGTGCCCCCACTTCTCGCCTCTTTTGCGAGAAGTGGGATCTCATCACAGAGGAATTACCTTTTCCATCACGCAGCAGACGGGCTTGTGGCTGCCTTCAATCCCATCTTGCGCGCATAGCACTCTTCATGAATCGCTCTACCGTATTCGTCGGTCTTGGCAGCTTCCAGGCTCACCGGCAGCTCGCAGATGCTGCAACGCGCAACCTCGGACTGACCGCCGAGGGATTCATCGCCGAAGGATTGACCGCCGAAGGATTGACCGCCGAAACTCACTCCAGCCGATACCGGACGTCGAGGAAGCGGATCATTCATACCGATACTCCTCTAAACGCTGCAAGCATATATCTGCCCCTTAACATCTGTCTGTCCGTTACCGCACACAGCACTCCTCTCACGCCGACCGCCGGTCTGACGGTTGATCTTCACTCCGGTTTACCAGTTTGATGGCCAGCAATTTCCTCAGCCGTTCCGTATGTTCTCGAAGCGCCGATCTTAGCTCGGAGAAAGCCACCTCCAATTCGGCGTCTTGCGCCGTCAGCGCCTTAAAGCACAACTCGCGGATGCGGTCTTCTAACCTTCGGGAGGGCACTCCCCGCCAGCTTCCAACTCCTGCCGCGCCCTGTCCATACCGTAGCGAACGTATGCTGTCATCACAAATTCCGTAGGCCGATGTCATGTCCCGACCGTACATTCTGATGTACGCTACCGTACACACTGGAGGCGGTCTCATAAATGATCTCGGGAAGGGCACGCCTTTCAGAGGCTGCGGAAAAAATCGAGATTCGTGTCAGGGTGGCGCGGAAAAAATCGAGATTCGTGTCAGGGTATGCCTTCAGGCATACCGTAAGTGCCGCATTATAAATCGCGCCTTTAGGCGCTGCGCGGCGAAAACCGAGTTTGGGGAGTCACCAATAAGCCGCACTCTTGGATTTAGCTAATCTCGGCAGTCGTTGGAAGACCGCTCTTCTTAATTTCAGCGGCGTCGTTCGCTTCTTAATTTTTCTCTCAGCCGCAAGCCTGGCCTCCGCCACCAGGCTTTCTTTCTCGTAGCCCGACATCGTACAGGAATAATCCAAAATATTCGTCGAGTGCGGTATCAATCGAATCTTTCTTGTCATTCGATGGGCCTGTTTTCGCCCGCACAACTATAGCCTCCCGTGTCAAACTTCACCACCTAAATCGCAAAATCATTGCGGATTCGGTGCCCCCGGTCCCTGCTCACCCCCAGGCCCCACCTGATTTCCAATCACGTCGCCCGATACGATCATCTCCACCCGCCGATTCAATTGCCGCCCCGCCGCCGTCGTGTTGTCGGCCACCGGATCAGCCTTCCCCATCCCATGCGCCACCACGTTATTCATCGGCACTCCCGAAGTGACAATGTAATCTCTCACCGCTTCCGCCCGCTTGTCGGAGAGCGTCTGATTGTACTCATCGCTGCCCACCGAATCCGTATACCCATCAATCTCCAGCCGCAAATCCGGATAGGCCAGCACGATCCCCGATATCCTGGCCAACCGCTCCCGCGCCTCCGGCTTCAGCGTGTACTTATTGAAGTCAAACAAAACATCCGGCATGCTCACGATCAGCCCCCGCGCCGTATCCCGCGTCTGCAGCACCTGATTCAACTGCGCCAGCAATCGCGCCCGCATCGCTTCTCTTTGCTGGATCGCTTCCTGCCGCTGCTGCTCCGCCTGAGCCGCGGCAGCCTGTGCCGCCGCCTCTGCAGCCTGCGCCTGCTGCTGCGCTGCTAAAGCCGCTGCCTGCTGCTGCTGCGCCGCTGCCTCTGCAGCTTCCGCATCCGCTCTCCGTCTCGCATCTTCCTCCGACTGCGCTTGCGACTGCGCTGCCGCCTGCTGCGCTGCCGCCGCATCCGCCTCAGCCTTCGCCTGCGCTTCTTCGTGCGCCCGCCGTTCTGCGTCGATCTTCGCCTGCTCCTTACGCCGCAACGTCAGCACGCGTGCATCTTCCGCCATCTGCGTCGCCCCACGCGCCGCCGTCCCTATCGGAGTCCGCCCCTGCTTCCGCTGGTAATAATCCTCCGCCCGCTGCAGCATGTCTTCCGCCTTCGTCAAACTATCCGGAGCATACTGCTGCGCTCCCGCCGCCTTCGCAATCACCACCGCATTCCGCGCCTCCAACAAATCCAGCGGAACCTTCTCGCTCGCCCGGCTCGAGGGCAACTGATCCACCGGAATATCGATCGTGTACTGCTGCCCCTCCAGCACATCGAACCGCGCATCAATCGGCTCTTCAAATCCCTTCGTCCCCTGCTTCACAATATTTTCCGCAATCACTTTATTACTCGGATGCGTCACCGAAAAATATGGCTCCGCCGTCACAATCATGCCAAACGCCTGCAGATCGGTCGTCACATCCAGCTTGTCTTTTCCATTCCCCCCCGGCAGCACTTCCCCCAGATTCACCGCCCGCCCCTCCGGCGTAATCGCCCACAACACATAAGTAAGATACTGTCCTCCAAACGTCCGCGCCGGATCCAGATGCGTAAACTCCGCATCAATCGTCAACCGACCGCCCTTGCCCTCAACCTTCGCGTGCCCGCCCACCGCCGGCATCAAATCCGTTCCCCGAAAATCCACCTCCGTCGACCCGCCCCGGTTCCGGTAATTCACCGCCTTCGTCGTCCGCTCCGTCACCGTCACCCGGAACACCGGCATATCGTTCGGCAGATTCTGTCCAGGCTGCGTCTGCCCCGCCTGAGTCTGCCCAGGCTGGTTCTGCGCAGGAACGTTCTGCCCCGTATTCTGATTCATCTCCGTCGGAGCCTGATCCTGCCCCGTATTCGGCGTCTGCGCCGGATGCGGATCGGCCGGATAAAGCGGCGCTCCATTACTCTGCGCAAAAATCGTCCCCGCCAACAAAACCGGCGTCAGCAACAAAGAACTCTTCATAAGAATCTTCATATCTCACGCTCCCAAAATGACCATCCGCGAACCTACCCCGCGATAGGCCTTAACCGTAGCAGCGCCTTTCCGCCCCCATCAATACAGGACATCACCTAGTTCCTCAGGGATACACCACCACAGCAAACGCGCCGTGTGGAGCGGGCGCCCTCGCCCGCTGCCCTTGACGTTGCCCTTGCTCTTGACGTTGCCCTTGCCCTTGACGTTGCCCTTGCCCTTGATGTTGCCCTTGCCCTTGACGTTGCCATTGCTCTTGACGTTGCCCTTGCTATTGACGTTGCCATTGCCCTTGACGTTGCCCTTGCAATTGACGTTGCCCTTGCTCTTGACGTTGCCCTTGCTCTTGACGTTGCCCTTGCCCTTGACGTTGCCCTTGCCCTTGACGTTGCCATTGACCTTGACGTTGACCTTGATCTTGATTTCGCTCTTGCCCTTGACCTTGATGTCGACCTCGCTCGTGTGGGTCGGACACTCTTGTCCACGCCTTTGACCTTGATTTTGCTCTTGCCTTTGACCTTGCTTCTGCTTCTGCCACCGCCGCCTGCAGCACCGTGCAAGAGCGGCTCTTCAGCGCCGCGTGTCCAATCCCCACTGACCTCCGCACGATTCCGAAACCGCTGAACCCAGTGAGTAATCAATAAATCACGCCTAGGCAGCCCGTCTAATGTTTAGCCCGACAGCCGAAGCCCGACAGCCGAAGCCCGAAGCCGAAGCCCGAAGACGGCAGCCCCACGCTTTCGATCTCGCTTCTCCAGCACCATTCCTCCACCGAGCCGAGTGACTGCCATCACTGCTCACCGATTGCTCCTGCCGTGATAATTATTGAGGGCCGGAGCCTACTCGACCGACGGGAGTGCCATCCCATGAGTCTCAAATCAAAGCTGGCTCTTCGTTGCTCGCTTGGGTTGCCCGTATTCGGCGCAGTGCTGTTTATTCCAGCTGGCTCCCTGAGGTTTTGGCAGGGCTGGGCGTATCTAATGGTTTGGTTTGTCCCAGCGCTATTCGTTTTTGGTTATTTCTGTAAGCACGATCCACAATTGATCGAGCGCAGGCTGCAGAGGAAAGAAAAAGTCCACGAACAAAAGCTAATCATGAGGTTCGCCTTCGTGACTTTCTTGATCGGCTATTTGCTCCCCGGTCTCGACCACAGATTTGGCTGGTCTCACTTGCCCTTGTGGTTGACGATTCTTTCCCAGGCATTCGTTCTTGCCGGCTGGGCGATGATATTTTGGGTCTTGAAAACCAACAGTTTCGCTGCCGCCACCATTCGAGTCGAGCCCGGCCAAAAAGTGATTTCGAGCGGGCCTTATCGCATCGTCCGCCATCCTATGTATTTGGGTGCCAGCGTGATGTTTTTGTTCGCTCCTTTGGCGCTCGGTTCGTACTTCGCCCTACCTGTCTTTGCCCTCCTCATCCCCATCATCGTTTTCCGCCTGCGCAATGAGGAAAAGGTTCTTCGCCAGGAACTGCCCGGCTATGCCGAATATTGCCTCAACACTCGCTTCCGCCTCGTCCCGTTCCTCTGGTAGGTTCCATCGCGCCCGATGGGCGTGTCCCCGCTCACTGACGCGCTTTTTGCCCTGTGCTACGGTGTGCCTTCGGGACAAGACAAGTCCGCTAGGAGGAAATTATGTTCGGAGGTCTGCTCTTCGTGGTATGCGTCATCCTGCAATTTCACTATCATGACACGATTCCCTGGTACATCTGGGTGCTTGCCCTGATCGCACAGTTTGTTGCCTTCGGCGAACCAGCCATGCGATCTGCCGTTTCGAAAAAGAACTGAATGTGTCGCGGGAAAGGAAAACGACGGACAAAGCGGCTGGCCGGCTGGCCCATCCTTGCACCATCACGACTGTGGCTGCCCCACCCGTCGCGGTTTTTCGACGGGTGGGCACGATGCCGCTAACAGCGCGCGCCTTTGGGGCATCCGCAGTCTCGAGTGCGAAATAAATCGGGCCGCCCGCCCATCTCAAACATTCCGGTAGCGGCGAGGCCCTTCCGAGCTATAATTCGCGTGCGTGAAGCTGCTCCCCCCGCAGCTTCCGCCGGCCCCTTACTTCGCCCCCTTAGGAGTTTCCCAATGCAATTTCCATTTTGCCTCTTCCTCTTGCGCATGTTCGCTATTTTGTTTGGCGCAGCAATGTTTTCTGTGAGCGTAGCCGTCGCGGCAGGTCCAACTGAAATAGTGCTGCACGAATTCTCCGCGCAACAACACGGCGCATGGCCGGTTGGTATCGTGTCAGACTCCCAGGGAAACATCTTCGGCGCCACGGAATCCGGCGGCCAGTACAACCTCGGCGCAATATTCGAGTTCTCTCCGAACCCAGGCGGCGGCTGGACCGAAACTGTTCTCCATAGTTTTGCGGGCGGAAGCGATGGCTCCGGTGCTTATACCCCGGTAGTTGACGCGGCAGAAAATGTTTATGGCGTCTCAACCGGCGCATACGGTGGCTGCAATTGCGTCTACAAGCTGGCGCGCAATACGCAGGGAATCTGGACCAAAACCGTAATCTACACATTCCAGGCGAGCCAAGGATACGTCAACGGCGTCTTAGTCATCGACGCTGCAGGCAATCTTTACGGCGGATTGTCCTATTACACGAATGGCAGTTTCTCATCTGTGTTCAAGCTCGCACCCTCCGGAGACACCTGGAGCGAGACGACGCTTTACACTTTTTCGGCGGGCGCTGTCTCCAACTCGACGATTGTCGCTCTCGTGGTTGATAGCAACAGCAACGTGTTCGGCACCTTGTCTGAGACCGCCACGGCCACCCAGGGATTGCTATTCGAATTGACGCCCTCCTCCGGAAGTTGGCAGGAGACAACGCCGTACACCTTTGTTGGCGGAGCTTCCGGTAGCGTTCCCTTCGGCCCTCTTTTCCTTGCAAATGGAAATGTCTTCGGTACAACCTCCAGTGGAGGCGACACAACCTGCGACCCGCACACCGGTTGCGGCGTGGTTTACGAGTTGATCAAAGGCACTGGCGGACAATGGACGCAGCAGGTCATTAATACTTTTCACGGCCCTGTCTTCGACAGCCCAAGCTCTCCCACCCTGGGAGGATTCGACAGCAGCGGCAATCTTTACGGGTCATCCCTGACGGGCGGTGCGGGTGGTTGCCCGCAATGCGGCTCGGTCTTTCAGTTGACTCCAAGCGGTAGCGGACCCTGGAAGCAAACCCCTTTATGGAACTTCACTTATCCGGGGATCTACTATCCGAATGCTGTAGTCGTCACGCCCCAGGGCAATGTGTTTGGAACAACCACGACTCCGGCCGGTTTTTACTACACGCAAGGCTCTCTTTTCGAGCTCACTCCCCGCTCACCCGGAGCATGGGGAATGAGCCTCCTTTATGTTTTCCCATTTACTGACGGTCAATGGCCCTCTTCGGGCTTGGTCGCCGATGCCGCCGGAAATCTTTACGGCACTACTCAGTACGGAGGAACCTCCAACCTCGGCATGGTTTTTGAGTTGAGTCCCACCGCCACCGGATGGAAGAAGAGCACGCTCTACAACTTCAACAGCGCAGCCGGAGGCACTTATGCCAGCGCCGGAGCGTCGCCTCTGACTGCTGACGGCAAAGGCAATTTCTTCGGGACGACTGAGCTCGGAGGCGTCAGTAGCCTGGGATCCGTATTCGAGTTGAGTCCAAAGCCGGGAGGCGGCTGGCAGGAACAGGACTTGTACAGCTTCTCTCAAAACGCGGAACCGGTCGGCGGCCTTGTCTTTGACTCAGCCGGCCACATGTACGGAGTGAACAATATCGGCGGAGCGAACGGCCTTGGATCGGTCTTTGAAATGACCCAAAACTCCAACGGCACGTGGAAGGAAACTGAAATTTACACCTTTGCTGGGTATCCCAACGACGGCGCAAATCCCTATGCCGGCTTAACCATCGATTCCGCCGGCAATCTGTATGGCACAACGGAATTCGGAGGAAATGGCGCTTGTATCAGGGTAAAGAACCCTATCGGCTGCGGCACCGTATTCGAATTGTCGTATGCCGCAACAACCGGCTGGACGGAAACAGTCCTCTATACGTTCGAGGGAGCGTATGGCGGCGATGGAAGTGCGCCAACCGCGAGGTTGCTTTTCGATGGATCGGGAAACATCTACGGAACAACTTCCACTGGCGGAATGTTCAACAGAAATTGCACAGAAATCGATTATGGCCCGGGATGCGGCACCGTCTTTGAGTTGACACCCTCCGCCTCCGGCTGGAACGAAACCATCCTGTACAAGTTCATTGGCGGCACCAAGGACGGATCAAGCCCTTCCGGCTTGGTTTTTGATCAGCAGGGAAATCTCTATGGCCCGCTGGACAATGAAGCCGCCTCCGATTTCGGCGCGATCTTCAAGTTGGCTCCCTCTGCGGCCGGCGCTTGGACTGAGACTTTGGTCTACAACTTTGACTCCGGTACGGACGGAAGATTTCCGCAAGGCGCACTTGTCTTCGGAAAGTCCGGTCACCTGTACGGCACGACCGTCGGCGGAGGCGTCGCCGGCGGAGCTTTGAATAATGGCCAAGGCACCGTGTTCGAATTTACGCCCTAGTGACGCGTGGGCGGCTAGCCCACCCCTGCACCATCACGACTGAGGCTGCCCCACCCGTCGCGGTTTTCGACGGGTGGGCACGATGCTGCTAACAGCTCTCGTTTTTGATGCGCCGCCTCCCGAACGCAAAACAATTCGGGCCGCCCGAAGGCGGCCCGTTTGGTTTTAGCTGAAGCCCGACAGCCGAAGCCCGAGCTAGTCTCCCGCCACCGGCTCGCCCACTTCCCGCTTCGGCGCCGGAGCGATCCCGCCATTAGCCTTGCCCAACGCGCCTAGCGGAATGAATCCGTTCTCGGCGACGACGGGTTTTTCTTTCAGCACCACTTCGCGATACATGGCAGCCATGCGCGCGTTGTAAGCCTCATCATTCTTCTGCGGCCCGCGATGTCCCGGAATAGGCGTAGCCGAATGGTCGATCTCCGAAGCCCGAAGCCCGGCGTCCGAAGCCGCTTTTGCATCTCTAGCCCGCTTCTTCTCCTCGCGCGCGTTCTTCGCGATCCCCAAATCATCCAGATCGTGCTGCAACTCCGTCGTCACAATGTTTTCGCGCAGCAGAAGTGAATGTGTCTCATCGTCCATCTTCACTTTCTTTCCGCCCGCGAAAATCTCGTGCCGCCCATGCTCTTCATACCATTTCGTGAGCGTGGCCGTCATGTGCATCTTCTCGATGATGTTTCTCCAGCCCACCCCCGTGTTATACGCGCAGAACGAAATCTCTCCCTCCTGCGTTGCATAAGGAATAATGCACTGCTCCGTCCGCCGGAAGTCGTAGTTGAACAAATCCTGGAACCACATCCCCGCGATAAACAGGAAATTCCACCGGTCGTTGGTCCGCCGCTTCATAACATCATCAATCGTCCGATCCGGACCGACTTTGCCGTAGTTCTTTCCCGTCACGTTGTAGTTCTTATCGAACTTCTTCAGCAGGTCCATGAGCTTGAAGTGCGTCGGCGACTGATAAGGATCGTAATTCTTCATCAAACACAGCGCCATCCCAAACGCCGTCAAAAACTTTCCCCGCGCCGCATCGTTCACCTTCGCGATATCCTTTGCCAGTTGATCCCCCGCCAAAAAAGCCGTCACCGGCACCGCTTCCTTGGTTTCCTTATCAATCATCACCGCCATCCCCGTCCCACAGTTTGGGTGGCAACCACAGGATAGTTGGCCCCAGTCGTTTTTTACGTCGTTGGCGTGCATTAGGTCGGCCCAGTCGCTGAAAGTTCCCATGAATGAAATCGGGAACCAGTCGCGGCTGGGTTCGCCGAGGCCGGTTTGATTTTTTACGTCGTGGGCGAGGTGAGAGAGGGTGTAGCGCTGGGCTTGGCGGCGGTCGTCGGTGACGGCTTCGTCGCGGCCGGTGAAGCTTACGGGTTGGAAACTTAAGAAGCTGATTGTCTTTGGATTGTCGAGCGCGAACTTGATGATGCGTCCGACTTGTTCGTTGTTGATGCCGTTAACTATGGTTACGACGGGAACGATTTCTACTCCGGCTTTGTGAAGGTTTTCGATGGCTTTTAATTTTACGTCGAACAAGTTTCCGACCATGCGGTGGGCGTTGGCGGCGTTGCCGATGCCGTCGAATTGCAGATAGGCGTAGCGCATGCCGGCTTCTACTGCCTGCTGGCAGAACTCAAAACTTTTTGCGAATTCGATTCCGTTGGTGGCGGCCTGGACGGAGTTGTATCCGACTTTGCGGGCGTAGCGAACGGCGTCCAAGAAATACGGAGACAAGGTGGGTTCGCCGCCGGAGAACTGCACGCTCATCTGACGACGCGGCTTGATGGTGATGGCGTTGTCGAGCATGGTCTTGATTTCTTCCCACTGCAGTTCGTGGACGAAGCCGACTTGATTGGCGTCCATGAAACAGGGATCGCACATCATGTTGCAGCGGTTGGTGAGATCGATGGTGAGGACGGAGCCGCGTCCGTACTTGACGGTGGAAGAGCCGTGGTGATGAAGCTTTTCGTCGTTGTGGGCGACGATGTCGCGGCCGGGGAAAACGTCTTCCAGGTGCTTGGAGAAATCGGTGTCGATGGACATGACGTCTTCGAAGTGGCCGTGCTGGGGACAGTCTTTCACCATCAAAATCTTGCCATCTCTTTCGATGATGGTGGCTTTGATCTCGCCGATTTTTTCGTTCATGAGAACTTCGTGCGGAAGTTTGCCGTCGAGGATTTGCTGACGGATTTCGGGGACACACTTGGGGCAGAGGGAATCGGTGGAGCGGGGCCAGCCGAGGGGCGGCTTGGATTTTTCGTAGGACTTGAGCAGAGGCTTGTCGGACCATTTGGGTGTGGGCGAAGGGTTTTGCTTGATGCGATTGACGCGGTCGAAGATAACCCAAGCGCCTTTGGCGGCGACGGTGACTGCTTTTTCTACGTACTTGATCGGCTTGCGCATTGTTTAACACGCTCCTGGCATTTTCAGGTCTCAGGTCTTGGGTGTTCGGTCTTGGGAAAAACTCCGGCAGAACTTTGCCTGGGCTTCACCTGAAGATCCTAACCTACAAAACCCGATTGCCTGTGGCTCTCCCAAGGAGTTGAACCTGATTCGTACACTTTTCCCTGGGTGTTGTCTGTAGTGATGTTATTGGAGGGTAATGGGTTACGCATCTTTATCTCAACGAATGGGAGAAAAATGGGGTTTAGCGGGGATATGGGGGATTGGGTGGGGGTAAGTTGTTGAAAGGAAAAGGGGCTGGTCCGCTTGCGGTGGGGTGTAAGATCAATTCAAGAGCGAGGTGTATTTATGGCGCAGATGACGCCGCAGGTTTCGGAGCTGCTGGAGAAGGCGCTTACCCTTTCTACCCAGGAGCGCGGGCTGCTGATCGATCGCTTAGTGGAGACCTTGGATAACGAACCTGCGGAAGAGGGCGTGGAAGCCGCCTGGGGCGAAGAGATCAGGCGCCGGGTGGACGACATTCGTTCTGGACGAGTGAAGACCATTCCGGGCGAGCAGGTGCTTCGCGAGCTCGCCGAAGAGTTCCCGGATGGGGAGTAAGTTGTTTCAATTCCATCCCGAGGCAAGGGAGGAATTTCGAAGCTCGACCCGCTGGTATCGAACACAAAATCCCTTGGTATCGTCGGAATTTCGTTTGGCCGTCTCGGGCAGCATCCGCCTGATTGCTCAAGCGCCGCAGCGATGGCCGGAATACTTGCACGGTACGCGACGCTTCGTCATTCAGCGATTTCCTTTCTCGGTCGTTTACCTTGACGAGCCCGAATTCGTCACTATCGTGGCGATTGCGCACAGCAAACGGAAGCCGGGATATTGGAAGGACCGGCTGTAATTCTTGCCGAATCGTTCCGCGACCGATGGATATAAAGATGGCGAAGAATTTTCGCGAATTGTGCGCGACGATATCGGCGGAGTCGCGAGAGCGTGCTCGTGTTCTGGCGGCGAAATATCGTGCGGAGATGCCGGTGCATTTGCTGCGCGAGGCGCGGGAGATGACGCAGGTGCATCTGGCGAAGATTCTGGGAGTGAATCAGGCGGCGGTGTCGAAGCTGGAACGGCGTGCGGATATGTACGTGAGCACGCTGCAGAGTTTTGTGAAGGCGATGGGTGGAGAGTTGAAGATTACGGCGCGGTTCCCGGAGGGGACGGTGGAGATTAATCAGTTTGAGGATGTTAAGAAGGGGGCGGAGGAGTAGGGTGGGTGCCGTGGTGGCCCACTTCTTCCGAAGGACGCGAGAAATGGGGCACCCAGCGAACGTTAGGTCTGCCCGCGGTTTAAATGTGGCCTTATGGTGGAGGGGCCTTCGACTTCGAACGCCTGGCCTTCGCTTTGAAATATGCCGTTGTCTTTGTGCTCTCTCTGTAATGTTTGGCAAGATGGTGCTCCCAAACGCCCGCCAGTTCTGGCGACACAATGATCGGATGGCTTGGGTTTTGGTAAAAGCACGTTTCTAGCGCTTCCGCATCCATCGTTGCCCCGACATTCATAAAGAACATAAGGCCGGGTACGTGCATCAGGAATGTTTTCCAGCCTTTTTTGGAGCTTTGAACCGGTGGATTTAGGGTAACTAGGGCTCTATCTGGGGGCGCCACGTCTACCCAGAGGCTAACATTTCTAGGGAAGGGGGCTTCGCCCCGCAGCCACAGTCGAATAGCGTTAGAGTATCGACCCAGTTCGATGAGGGGCTCAATTTTTCCGCCTCGCCATGAATGTACGGACGCTTTCCAAAAGATGCCCAAGGCGAAGTGGGTCAACTTTCCGACTTCAATCTGCGGATTTTGCGAAGCATAATAAATTGCCTTGTTACCTTCGATCCACGCGGGCGGACCGGCCACGATCAAATCGTAAAGGGGAAATACCCGCTCCATCGTGCACAGTTTCGGATTAACCCATTTTTCGCCGCCTTCGTTCAGGACATCTTCACATTCGCGGCACAGCAGATGATCTCTTGTCTGACGGCTCGTCGGTATTATGAAGCCATCCCCGACCCGAATCGGATCCATATCCCCATTCCCACAGAGTTTATAGAGGGCTGATGGGATGAGATGGCTGAGCAAAAGGTCCTTTTGCAGATGGCACATTTTGCAGGTATCGCGTTTCAAATTGCTCTCCTTTCTTAACTTCTGCCCGCAGTATGCCACGATTTAGGTAATTCAGGAGCAGCGCCCCACATCGAGCGAGTGGTGGCGGCGGAAAGTCAACAACAGGTTCCTCACCGGGCCTTCGGCCCTGTTCGGAATGACATGGGCTGATGGGGGAGTGGGTCTTTTCGCAGCGCTGAAAGCGCTGCGCCACTCCAGACTTTACGCGGCGCTTAAGCGCCGCTCTTCCACGGTGGTGCTGGCGGCGGTGGTGGTCCTGTCAGTTCAAAGTCAAAAGCAAGATCAAAATCAAAGTCAAAGTCAAAGTCAAAGTCAAAGTCAAAGGCGACGGACAGGAGTGTCCGTCCTACACGAGCCAATGGTGGAAATCCCATTTAAGGGCCGGCGATGTGCTGGGGGTAGGGATCCTTCGACTGCGCATGACGTCCACTTCGTGGTCGTCACGCTTCGCTCAGGATGACTGGGGTTCCGGGGTTCGGGAAAAAAAAGTCGACAGCGGGTTCCCTTCGGCTTCGCTCAGGGCGGGCTCCTCACCGCGCCTTCGGCCGTGTTCGGAATGACAAAGAGTTCATTTGCTATTTGGGGAACGGTTTCGTATCCTGACCAGCCACTTTCCCATTCACTACGGCGAATGCGGTTACCTTCGGCTTTGCGGTGGAAAATGGAATCTCGATGGTCTTGTCCACGGTCTGGACAATCTGTCCGCAGGGGCCATCTTTACGCGTGAAGCTAAAGGTCAGGTACTCGATCTCAGGTACTCCGACTGTGCCGGGCGGCAGGCCGATCTTGAGGTCGTCTGCAACGTAGCACGTGTCTAAGATAGTGACGGATACTTTAGCGCTATAAATATTTTTACGAAGCCATACCAGGCCAAGACTTACCTTGAGTTTGTATTCCGCATTTTCAGGCATAATCCCTATCCTTTCCGTGGGCGAGCACAGTGATCAGGGGGCGTGTTCGGCTTGCGCGGGGCACATCCCGCTGAGCACGAATTTTGCTGCATAGTCGCCACATCAATTCTAGTCCTCCGAGAGTGTGACGGCGAGAAAATGGCGAGGACTCACGGAGGCGGTGTGAGATCCCGTGGTTTCAAAGCAATGTCAAAGGCGGGGGATGGGAGTGTCCGTCCTGCACGAGGCGGTTGAGCAAATTCCTCGCGAGGCCGACGATGGCGTGCTGGGGTAGGGATCCTTCGACTGCGCATGACGTCCACTTCGTGGACGTCATGCTTCGCTCAGGATGACACTTCGAATCCTTCTGGATTGTTTTCTGGATAATCTTCTTCTGGGTAATCGGGGTCGATGCTGGCGTGGATGGTTAGTGGAGGGTCGAGGAGGTGCCAGGCTTCGCGGTATTTTTCGAGGCGCATCTTGCGGGCGTTGCGGTGGGGGTAGAAGCGGAGCATGGGTTGGGGAGTGCAGACTTCGACGGGGATGATGTACCAGATGTCGAGAGGGACGACGTGGGCGGCGATGAAATCGATGTCGCGTTTGGTGTAGACGGCGCGGCGCTTGCCGACGGTGTAGGTGGCGCGGGTTTCGTAGGCGTCGGCGCGGAGGGAGTCGGTGCACTTGATCTGGATGCGGAAGAGGTGAACCGCGGGTTGAGGGCGGTTGTCGAGGATGAAGTCGTAGCGCTCGCTGTCTCCCCAGGGCTTGGAGATGGCGAAGCGGCGCTGGCTGGCCTGGTAGAGGAAAGCGGCTTCGGAACGCTCGCCGGTGCGCTTGGTGTTGGGGCGGTTGGGGTGGTTGGGCTGGGGCTGGCGCTTGGGCAAAGGGGACTCCTGGGCTGAGGTAGTTTCCACAAGAACGGAAAGACGGAGCTGGGTTGGCTCCGTCTAGCTTTACGATATTGTTGTGGAATGTCTAATAGTTATTATAGCAGGGGGAGTCAAGGACAAAACCGTTAACACAGAGGACACAGGGTAGGGCTGCTAGTTTTGGGCGACGGGCTCGGCGGGAGTTGGTTTGGCGTGGGCGGGAGTGGGCTTAGGTGGGGAAGTCTTTTTTGCGGCGGCGCCGGGAGTTGGAGATTTGGCGGCGAGTTTCTTTTTGTTGAAGTCGCGGACGATGCGGGCTATGTAGGCTTTGGTTTCGTAGTAGGGCGGGACGCCGTTGTATTGCTCGACGCGCTGGGGACCGGCGTTGTAGGCGGCGAGGGCTTTGATGAGATCGAAGTTGTAGCGCTCGAGGAGTTCGCGGAGATAGCGGGAGCCGGCTTCGACGTTGGCTTGGGGGTCGAAGGCATTTTTTACGCCGAGTTGTGTGGCGGTTTGCGGCATGAGCTGCATGAGTCCCTGGGCGCCTTTGGGGGAGACGGCGCGGACGTTGAAACCGCTTTCGGCGCGGATGACGCTGGTGACGAGATCGGGATCGAGCTGGTAGGTTCCGCTGGCATCTTTTACGGTTTGGTTCAGATCGAAGGGATGCGGAGCGATTTCGGGGGTTGAGGATTCGGGTTCCGTGGGAGGAGTTGGAAGGTCGGGGGCGGATTCGAAGTGATCGATTTCGGCGGTGGGGATGTCGACGAAGCTGGATTGATCTCCGTCGATATAGAGACGGGTGATGGTGCCGATGACCTGGCGGCGCTGGTGGAGGATGGAGAATCCGTTGCGGAGGATGGCGGAGTCGGCGGCGAGGCAGGTCACCGTGAGCAGTGCGATACAGAGTGCGAGTTGGAGCGGGCGTTTCATGTTGGCTTGCAGTAAGTGCTTCGGGGGCTAAAGCCCGAGCGTTTGTCTCAATTCTTTACGGCGCGACTTAAGAAGCTGCGGAAAACTCGCTTTTCGCCTCGCAGCGCCTAAAGGCGCGATTGATAACGCGGCCCTTACGGTATGCCTGAAGGCATACCCTGACACAAATCTCAAGTTTTCCGCAACCTCTGAAGTCGTGCCCTTCGCGAACTCCGTTCCTATACGAGTCCTAGGTTACTAATTCCGCGAGGGCGGCGGCTACGCCGCAGCGATCATTGCCCAGGGTGACACTCCAGCCGCGGGAACGGAGTTCGTCGCAGGCATTCCCCATGATAACCGGATGGCCGGCAAACTCAAGCATTTCGACATCGTTATGGTTGTCACCGATGGCCATGACCTGTTCGCGAGGGTAGCCGCGGTGGGCGGCCCAGCGGGCGAGGGCGTGGCCTTTGGAGCAGCCGGCATTGAGGATATCGATCATGGAAAGATCGCGCACGGGATATTCGGTGCGGAGGACGGTGATGCGGTTGCCCAGGCCGGCGGAATCGAGGGCGCGCAGGGCTTCGGCCATGCGGGCCATGGAGCCGCAGAACATGGCCTGGACGGGGTCGGTGGTGAGGGCGTTTTCGATGGGAATGACGAAGTCGATGTAGGCCATGTTTTTTTCGAGCCAGCGGCGGATGCTGGCATTTAAGTCATCGAGGTGTTCGAGGACGATGGCGCCTTTGGTTTCTTTGTCAAAAGTTAGAACGGTGTTGCCACGGAAGTCTTGCATGGCGGAGCAGAGGTCGAGACAGGTTTGGCGGGGCATGAGGTCGCGGTGGAAGGTTTCGCCGCTGAGGGAGCGGGTGACGGCACCGTTGGAGCTGATGAGCCAGAGATCGAAGGCGAGTTGCTGGGCGATGGGGAGGGCGAAGGTGTGGCGGCGTCCGGTGACGAGAACGATTTCAATGCCGGCGGCGTGGGAGCGGCGCAGGGCGGTGAGATCGGGCTCGGATATTTTAAACTCGGGATTAAGCAAGGTGCCGTCGATGTCGGTGGCGATGAGAGAGACGGGCTTCGGGTCGGGCTTCGGGCTTTGGGCTTCGGGCTCCGGGGCCGAAGTGGGATTCGGGCTTCGGCTGTCGGGCTTCGGGAAGGTCGCGATTTCGGTCACTTGTTTATTGTTACATACCATCTCTCAAACGCTCGGCGTTTGGGCGGTTCGGTGGCTTGGCCGAAGCCCGTTTGCCGGAGCCCGAAGCCCAACTTGTGACCGGTTGCCGGAGCCAGACGTCCGACTTGTGACGCATGTCACCAACAGTCTTGTCTGCTGGGACGTACTCTGTTGACCTCAGATTGGAATTGCACGTAAAATAGTGCTGCACATAGAAATGTGTTACTTATGAAAACCAACATTACGCTCAAACTGGACGCCGATCTGCTGCGGCAAGCCCGGATCCTGGCGGCCGAAGAGGATACGTCGATCAGTGCCATGCTGGCGGCCCGTCTAGAGCAGATTGTGCGCGAGCGCAAGGCTTACCATCGAGCGCGCACGCGAGCGCTGGCGCGACTGCGCGAAGGGATGGATTTGCGATGGAGACCGGCTCGCTCGCGCGACGAGCTGCACGAGCGATAGCCGATAAAGGCGCGTGCGATGGCCAACAAATATTTCGTTGACACTAACATTCTTATCTACGCCCACGACACTACCACGGGCATCAAGCACGAGCGCGCCCGGCAACTCATCGAAGGCTTGTGGACGAGCGGGCACGGTGTGTTGAGCACGCAGGTCTTGCAGGAGCTGTGCGTCAATCTGCGGCGGAGGGTTGCTCGTCCGCAGGCGGTGGAGGAAATTCGCCGGCTGATCCACGACTATATGAGTTGGGAGGTCGTGGCGAACGCTCCCGAGGACGTGATCCAGGCCCTGGAGATTGAAGCGCGCTATAAGATTTCTTTTTGGGATGCGCTGATCCTACAAGCGGCAGAGCAGTCAGGAGCGGCGACTTTGTATTCCGAGGACCTGGCGGCGAAGCAGTGGTATGGGACAGTAAGAGTAGTGAATCCGCTAGCGGGGTAGGGGCTTTGGGCTTCGGCTGTCGGGCTTCGGGAATTGTCGAGCTTTTCGATCACTTTTTCATTGTTGCATACCTCGCTCCGACTCGCGAGGCTGGCCGAAGGTGATCGCTGGAGCCGGAAGCCAAGTTCTCGCACTGCTGCCGCAAAATCGGTACTGTCTTAAATATCGTGGACTCCAGCATTGAGTAGTTCTCCGA
Organism: uncultured Acidobacteriaceae bacterium; assembly: GCA_963818865.1. Lineage (GTDB taxonomy): Bacteria > Acidobacteriota > Terriglobia > Terriglobales > Acidobacteriaceae > Sulfotelmatobacter. The sequence goes on along the minus strand of CAWFTQ010000001.1, from coordinate 634,724 downwards.
TACTCCAAATGTGGTCAGTTAATTGCGTGATTCCTAGAAGTTTAGTTTGGAGGTAAGTCCGCGTGATGCAGAGGGCAATTCGCGGGCGTACAGCGCATGAAACAGGGCGTCTAGTGTTGCAATGATGGCTTCCAACGCGCGCTGCACTTCTGCTTCGCTAATCGCGGGTACTTCCCTCGCGTGAGTGAGCCTATTGCGAAGCTTTATCGCACTCGACAGTTGCCCGCGCCAACTGCTTGAGGAGCGATTAATTGGTTTGCGGGCAACGCTCGCGTGCAGGAAGTCTATGCGGTCCTCCAGTCTCGCCATCTGCAATTTAGTGCCAAGCTCAAACTCGCCATTTTCGAGATGCACACTCTTCTCAAGCAGCACTCCTTTTCCATGCACAGGTAGATTAATGGTTGCGAACTCTACCCCCATTGCGTTAACGTGAGCTTCCAAGGCACAGAATGAAAGCATTACGGCGGCATGTAGATAGGCGGCCTTCCCGGACGAATCAGAGACTTCGACAGCTTTCTCAAAAAAGCGACGAGCTTCCTCTAAAAGCTGGTTTGCGAAAATATCAATTTCTGGCATCGCTATTTCTTTTTGGATTTACCCTTTTCTCTAGTTTTTTCTCTCTCGACTACTAAGAGTTTGATGTGGTAGTCCTGAATCGCAACATCAATAGCAGTAGGTGTAATCCCCTCACCGTTCTCAGCCTGAAGGCTAAATAATTCAACCAATCTGCCTCGCTCTTTTGCATCAGTGCGGTATCCCAAGCCCCGATAGTTCTCCTTATCGCTTTTGTGTTTTCCTTTTGCTAACGCCGCAGCATTGAGAGGGTCTTTGCCAATCGAGGAGCGCAGATCGAAATGATGCTTCAAGCGAGTAGGATTATTGCGAAGCATCCCCGCAACATAAGCCCATGCTGCCATTACCGCGTTATTCAGAGCTTTGTCAGCGAAGTCGGCTTTCACGTTTTTCTTCCCCTTAAACGCATTCCGTTGAGCTTGCATAAGAGCTACATACTCCCGTGCCGCCGTAATCAATTTCGCATCCGTCCAGAGGTAGGATTTTGAATCCTTAAACTCCTCCCATCGCGTATCCTGGCCGCCGCTAGGGGACAACGTAGGTGTGGTTGACGTTTCCTTAAACTTCTCAGTTTTGACTTTTGTCCCATCGAAATAGTTCAAGATGAAAGTCCGCGCGAATCGCACAGTTATGCGGCCGCCACGGTGATAGATGGAACCGAAGTCCTTTCCAGCAGGAAGTAGACCGACCAATTGACACCAGTTCCTAAGCTCAGGGCCTTTGAAACTTTCCTGTACGCGATCAATCCAATCCCCCGAAATGTCGATATTTGTGTTTGAAATTAACTGCACGTCATACCTCTGTTGCATATCTAAAGCGAAGTACACTTTAATGCCCTGCCAAACATCTACCCTCTTTGCTAGGGCCTCCTTGATTGCGATAAATCTATGCTGTCCGCCAATGATCTTCAGGGGGCGCTTCGCATCCTGATCCTTTGTCCATTCAGCAACAATGTTGCTAAACGATCTTTTCAAAAGGGCATCATCCTTCATTTGCTGGAAAGCAACGTCATCCTCCATAATGTCGCGATTAGCGCGGTACTCAGGCTCTTCTGGGTCAAGGGGGACATCTGTAGTCCCTAATTCGATAAGCTTACTGCCTTGGATATGGCATTCGCAGTAGTGCGCCCCGGTTCTTTCGTCAATCAGCCTCAGAAGTTTGTCGCCAGATTCAAGCGGCTCACAAGCGGCCGCGAATTCATTCATTAAGGCCGTTACGCCATTCTCGTTTGGTGCCATATCTAATCCTCCATTGCAGGTAGGAGGATTAGACCGCAAACCCCATTATTCGTTCAAGTTTTCCACAGTCCTTTCGAGTCCACAGTGTTTCAGCCACTACCGCAAAATCCTTCACATTGACAGGCGTACGTAACAGGCATAGATTGTTTGGCCATCACACTTCGTCAAGGGGCCCCGTCCGTTAAATTCCTTCGATGGGAGAAGCCACATGAGCCGACAACCAGATAAGAAAGAGGTCAGGCAGAAGCGGGAACCAGCGCGGCTTACCGGGAAGTTGGATGCCAGCTTGTTAACCTATGCAATCGCCGCCAGCGCCGCGGGAGTTGGAATGATGGCAGCGCCGCAGGCTGCCGAGGCGGAGGTGATCGCCACGCCAGCAAATATTTCGGTTCCGCACGGCGGCGGATTAATTCAGTTCGACATCAATCGCGACGGGCAAATGGATTTTGGTCTGTCCTGGGGAAGCCACGGGCCCGGGGCGGGGAAGCATCGACAGACTTGCTCCTCGAACTGCCCTCCGCCTTCCACTTCGCAACTTAAGGTGGTACCGGCACAAGTGGCAAATGAGGTTTGGCAGACAGGGTCAAAGGCGGGATTTGCCGGCAGTTCCATTTATTGTGCCGCAGCCTTGGCGCCGGGCAGGCGGGTGGGTCCGGCGGCTAAGTTTACGCCGGGAAGCAAGGGTATGTTCTGGTACTACGGATTTTTCGGAGGTAACGATAGTGCTTGCGAATGGGGGAGGAAGGCGCCTCGCGACCAGTACATGGGCGTGAAGTTCCTCGATACCAGCGGAAACCTCCACTATGGGTGGGTAAGGGTATCGGTTGAGGGAGGCGTGACGATTACGGGTTACGCCTACGAGACTACGCCGAACAAGGGCATTACTACGGGCGTGACTCACGGGGCGGCAGACGATGCGCGCGTGATGGAACCGGCGGACACTTTGACTCCGGGATCTGCGCCCGCGAGCCTGGGGATGTTGGCGCTGGGTGCGCCCGGAATGGCGGCGTGGAGGAAGCCGGAGGAGGAGCAACAACCAGCGGCTTAATTTCGCGTTGGCGTATTATCGGGGCGCCTGGACTGACCAGCTTGAAGGAAGCGGGACGCAATGGCATCGATGGCTCCGCGGGATCTCACGCAGGTGGACACGCGCTCTTCCACTAACACCTTGATCGTGGCGGGGATCGCGTTGGCGGTGGCAGTGGCGCATTTGCTCACCAACGGCCGCTATGGTTTTCATCGGGATGAGCTGCAGGTGCTGAGCGATGCGCGGCATCTCGACTGGGGGTTTGTACCCTATCCGCCGTTGACACCGTTTGTGGAGCGAATTGGGCTGGAGATTTTCGGGGTTTCGCTGGTTGGATTAAGACTCTTCTCGGTAATCGCACAGGCCGCGGCTGTGGTTGTGACCGGGCTCATGGCGCGGGAGCTGGGCGGCGGGCGGTGGGCCCAAGCGGCGGCGGCGCTGGGAGTAGCAGTCTCACCGCTGCCGCTGTTTGAAGGAACGGAATTTCAATACACGACGTTCGATTATTTGTGGTGGGTGCTGATTGCCTATTTCGTGATTCGCCTGCTGAAGACGGAGAACCCGCGGTGGTGCCTGGCGATCGGTGCGGCGGTTGGCGTGGGCTTGATGACGAAGTACACGATGATGTTTTTTGTGGCTGGGATTCTGGGCGGGCTCCTGCTGACGCGAGGGCGGCGCTTTTTCGGAAGCGGGTGGTTGTGGGCAGGAGTCGGCCTGGCGCTGGTCATTTGTCTTCCGAATCTAATCTGGCAGCTGCGTCATGATTTCATTTCCCTGCATTTCCTCAGGCATATTCACGCACGCGATGTGGGCGAGGGGCGGGCGGAAGGATTCTGGTTCTATCAGTACGTGATATGCGCCAACCGATTGGCATTGCCGCTGTGGATTGTTGGCTTGGTTGGTTTCTTGCGCAGTCCACGCTACCGAATGCTGGCGTGGATGTATTTAATCCCCGTGGCGATTTTCTGGGTGGCGAAGGGGCGCGGATATTACACGGCGGCAGCCTATCCCATGCTGATGGCGATGGGCGCGGTCGTAATCGAAGGTTGGCTTGCGGCATGGCCGCGGTTCTGGCGTGGAACGGTGGAAGGGGTTTATCTGACCGCGCTGATTGGGTGGGGGCTGTACGTTTCTACGGTGATTCTGCCGCTGGCGTCGAGCGGTCCGCTGATGGATTTTGCGTTGAAAAATAATGGAGACCTACGCGAGGAAATCGGGTGGAACGAGCTGGTCAAGACGGTCGCCGACATTCGGGATTCCTTGCCGGCGGAGCAGCGGGAGAACGTTGGAATTTTGGTAGGGAACTATGGTGAGCAAGGCGCAATTGAGATTTTCGGTCCGGCCTACCACTTACCGCCGCCGATCAGCGGGACCAACTCGGCGTGGCTGCGCGGATATCCGGCGTCGCCGCCATCGACATTGATTGTTCTGGGACAATCGCGTCAATATGTGGAGAAGATATTGACCTCGTGCCGGGTGGTGGGCCATATCACCAATTCCTATGGGGTGAAGAATGAGGAGAGCAAGGATCATCCCGAGATTTTTGTGTGCGGCGCGCCGCGGATGCCTTGGCCGGAGTTCTGGAAGCTATACCAAGGGTTCGGCTGATTCTGGTTATTCCTGGCCGGGTTGCCTCCGCCAGAGGTCCAAGGCGGGTGCGCCCAGGGCAAGTGCTCCTAAGGCGGGCTGGACAGAAGCGTTCGTGGAGTTGCCTTCGTCACCGGCGGCGATTGGTTTGCCGGCGATGGTTTCGTAGGCGTAGCCAGAGATGTAGCCGATGCAGGAATAGCAGTAGGCCGACTGGACACTCATGCGCGCCCATCCAAAGTGTTTTTCGCCATAGATATAAAACTCGAGGCCGAGATAGCGGTCGGTCTTGTCGAGCCAGGGGCCGGTGGGCGCCGACGACTCGAAGGCGCGAACCATGCAGGTGGCAGTTGCTTCGAAGGGACTGTTCGGTCCGATCACGGCACCTAAGGGTAGAGGACCTGCGGCGACGCTGTGGTATCCCCTGAAGCCGCATTGGTGGTGTACGGCAGCGATCTTATTCTTCCCGAATGGGATCACAACCAGAGAAGCGAAGCCGCTGAGATAGTAGCTCTGGATCCGGAAGTCGCCGATTCCGTCGTTGTTGAGATCGAGGGTGTAATCCAGATTTACGTCGGTGTGGGTTTTCGTGTAGACGATTTCCGCCTGGGATGTGGAGGAAGCGGCTAGACCGGCGCCCGCCATGGTTGTGTAGGCGAGGAGACGTTTGGCCAGGCGCTGCCGGAGCGGCTTGGGATCGCGGCGTGGGGTATAGGGATTTAGCGCTTGCGGTGCAGTAGAGTCAGAGATCATTTTTTACTCCGTTCGTTTTTTACTTAGTTCGTTCTCTATTGCTTCTTGATGAGACGAGAGGCATCGCGCGGGGGGGGGCGGGCGAAACGCGAGCGGGGACCATTCTAGCCCAGGTTGCCGCTGAAAATGCAAGAATAAATGGGCGCGTGATATATTGCGCTTCGCATGGGTCCACTTTTTTTCTTTTTCATATCGTGGTGGAAGCTGGTTCTGATGGGCGTGGCGATTGTGCATTTTATTCGCCGGCGTCCGGATACTTACTGGATTTTTATCATTCTGTTTCTGGGATGGATTGGGGCGGCGGTTTACATTGTGGTGGAAGTGATTCCGGATGCGGGGCTGTTGCGGTCGTCGTTTCAGGTGTTTCCGCGGCGGCGGAGGATTCATGAATTGGAGGCGGCGATCCGGGATAATCCTTCGGCGGGGAATTATGAAGAGTTGGGGTTGCTGTATCTGGATGACGGGGATTTTGCGAAGGCGCGGGCTTGTTATGACCGGTCGATTGCGCAGAGGACGGATTCGGTGGATCCGTTTTACCGGCGGGGAGTGGCGGAGGTTGAGTTGGGGGATTTTGCGGCGGCGGTGCCGGATTTGGAGCGGGCGATTGAGAGCGATCCGAGTTATGACTTTCATCGCGGGGTAGGGCTGCTGGCGCATGCTTATGCGCAGACGGGACAGGCGGCAAAGGCGCAGAAACTTTTTGAACAGGCGACGAAGATTTCTACGAGTTCGGAGACTTATTACAACTACGCGCTGTTCTTGCAGGGGCAGGGGCGAGTGGATGAGGCGCGGGAGTGGGCGCAGAAGATTTTGGATAAGCGGGCGACGATGCCGGGGTATCAGAAACGGCGGGAGCGGGTTTGGTTTCGGCGGGCTTATGGGTTGTTGGCGCGGTTGAGGTTGTAAGCGCGGAAGATACGGGAAAGTGGTTCGCGGCCAGCGGATAAAATCGCTGGCCGCGAGTTTCGTATAGCAAACTGCTATGGCGTCACGCGGAAGACGAGGTTGCTGTTGAGTGTGCCGGCGGCGGGGCCGGTTACTTGTACCGTGCCTGTTGTCGCACCCGAGGGAACGGTAGTTCTGATTTCGGTGGACGAGACGATCGTGAAGGTTGCGGGCGTGCCGTTAAAGGTGACGCTGGTGGCGCCGGTGAAGAAGTTGCCCAGGATGGTGACGGAGGCTCCTACCTTGCCGGAGGTGGGCAAGGTCTCGACAAAATTGGTGAGGTCTTCGCCCAGGCTGAAGACCGTGCCAAAGGCGTCGGTCGGGCCTTCGCCCGTGGTTCCGTAAAGGAAGCCATTGGTGGATTGCATCAAAGCGTTATAGGGGCTACCGAATGCGGAGTTACAGCTGGGATCGCAATAGCTGTAGAGGGTGGTTACGTGGCCTGCCGGGGTGAGCTGGAAGACGGTGCCTCCGCCGTAGGCTCCGTAGGATCCGCCCTGGAAGGTGGCGCCGTAAAAGTTTCCGTCGGTGGCTTGGATGAGGCCGGCCTGAGGAAACTCGCCGTCAGTGCAGTTGGTTTGCGAGCAGAAGCTGTAGAGTCTGGTGAACTTTCCCGCGGTGGTGATTTCGAAGACGGTTCCGTCGTAGTGGGCACCGCCGCTGGGGGTGGTGCCGTAGAGCTTGCCATTGCTGGCTTGCACCAGACTGGAGTAGGGCGATCCTCCGTCGACACACCTGGCTTGAGCGCAAAAGCTGTGGAGCGTGGTGAAGACACCCGCTGGAGTGATTTCGAAGACAGTGCCGTAACCGTTGGCTCCGCCGTCGGCCAGGGTCCCATAAAAGTTCCCGTTGGTGGCTTGAATCAATCCCGAATTCGATTCGTAGCCGTCGGGGCAGTAATTCTGAGAGCAAAAGCTGTACAGCGTTGTTAGCACGCCTGCAGAGGTAATTTTGAAGACCGTTCCCCAACCATTTGCGCCGCCACCATAAGTTGTTCCGTAGAAGTTTCCGCTGCTGGTTTGCACCAGGCCGGCGCGCGGCGCTGCGCCGTCGGTGCAATTCGCTTGCGAGCAAAAATTGTAGAGTGTGGTCAACTTGCCGGCCGGGGTGAGTTCGAAAATTGTTCCGTAGCCGTAAGCGCCGCCTTCCTGAGTGGTTCCGTAGAGGGCGCCGTTGCTGGCTTGCAGCAATTGAGGTGAGGGGTATTCGCCGTCGGTGCAGCTGGCTTGCGAGCAAAAGTTGTAGAGCGTTATCTGCGTGCCGTCGGGTGAGATTTCGAAGACCGTGCCCACGCCGTAGGGGCCGTCCAGTCCGGTTGTGCCGTAGAGATTGCCGTTGAAGCCCTGGACGAGAGAGCCGGGTCCGTAACCGTTGTCGCCGTTGAAATAGAAAATCGTGGTGAAGGACTGCGCGGGCGAGGCGATGGCAGTGGCCAGGCAGAAGGCGAGCGCAACGCAGGCCAATTTAAGTTTGGCGATGGTCTCTTTTTTATGGTTGCGTTGCGTGGAAGGGAACCGCTCGTCCGTTCTTAATTTCGTCATCGCGAGTCGCTCCTTGGGGCGAGGGTGGGGAAATCGAATTGCGCGCTGTGGGGAGGGGTGGTGAGTGCCGCGGTGAAGGAGGATTATTTCTTAAGGGGGAGCGGGTGTCAAGGGTTGAAGGAGATCTCATCTGGCGGCTGCGTCGGAGATCGATTGGACGCCGGCGATCGTGAGGGGAATAGGGATCCCCTTCGGCAAGCTCAGGGCAGGCTCTCGACTACGTAGTCTCATTCGCTCCGCGAATGAGATTGCTCCGCTCGGGATGACATTTGGGGAGGGTGCATTTAATAACGGTCGTTATTAATTGCGGTCGTTGGTGTCGATGTTGAAGCCGAGGATGGCGTTGACTTCTACGGGCTGGGGGCCACGGGTGGCGGGACGGAATTTCCAGCTGGGGAGGGCGGCCATGATTTTTGCGGTCATGGCGGCGGGGCCGGGTTCGAGGACTTGGAGATCTTTTAGATTGCCGCTGGAGTCGAGTTTGCATTTGATGACGACGCGGGCGCGGGGAAGGCCGGTGGGGAGAGCGGTGCGAAGGCCTTGAGGCCCGGTGAGGGCTCCGGCGTGGGGGTGGGAGTTGGGGTCGGCTTCGGCGAATTGCATGACGACGGTGCCGATGTTGGTATCGACGTAGACGGAGTAGTTGTCACCGGGAAGTTTGCCGTAGAAATCGAATGCGCCGCCGGAGCGGGAGGTGGCGACGATAGTGATGGCGGGGCCGGGGTCGCCTTTGACGGTGGAGCGTCCGGGAACGGTGGGAGCGTTGCTGTTGCCGGAGTCGAAGCTGGGAAGATTGACGACGCTGGTGCTGCCGCCGCGAACGTCGACGCCGGGAGCGGCGGAGATTCCGGTGGGAGCGGTGCCGGCGCCGCCGGGGCCGGGGGTGGGGGAGATTCCAGTACGGACATTGTTGTTGGGATCGGAGCCGCGGGCGGTGCCGGATTTTCCTGCGCCGGTGGCATCGGCTGTTGCTTTCCCGGCGAGGCCGCTGCCGGGGCCGGTACCTGCGCCGATTCCAGTACCTGCGCCGGAGCCGCCGAGGCCGGGCTTGTCGCCGCCAGCGGGAGATAGAGCGAGAGATCCTTTGCTGCCGTTGCCGGGCACGCCGGGTTTGGAGCCGGGATCGGCGGATAAGACGACTCCGGAATTGTCGGTGGTTCCGTTGGCGGCTTTGGGAGGCGCGAGCGCGGAGCCGATGTCGCCGGGAGCGCCGAGGCCAAAGCCTTTTCTGCCGGAGCCTGAGCCAACTGAACTCGAGTTTGGCGGAGGCGGAATTATGTTGCTGGCGAGAAGGCGTCCGTTAGCGGAAGGGCTGGAACTTCTTGTACCGGCGCCTGAGGTTGAGCCGGGGCTGACGGATGGAGGCGGAGGGATCACTTTCGATGAGTTCAGAGAGGAACCGGAAAAACTCCTGGATGAGCCGTTTGCGCCTGAAGTTGCGTGCGATCCCGCTACTGACGGAGGCGGGGGGATCACGTTGGATGAAGATGGCAATCTGCCTGACGATGAGCCGGCGGGGTTTGAGTTGGAGGCTCCGACCGAGGGTGGGGGTGGGATGATATTGGTTGCGAGGGAAGTGCCGGACCCGCCAGTATTGCGAGAAGCTCCTCCGGCACTGGAGGAATTCACATTGGGTGGAGGCGGGACGACATCTTGCGTGCCGAAAAGTTTGCCGATGATGCTGCTGACGAATGATCCGTTGGCGGCTTGGGTTGGAGGCGGAGGAACGACATTGGGCACGGAAGAGCGAAGGGCGCCACTTTCGAGACGGCGGAGGTCGCGAGGAGAATCTGCAGAAGGTGGAGGGGCGACGACGGAGGGTGCGGGCAGGTTGAGTTTCGCGGTGCGCGACGATTCGCGTTCGGGAGCGGAGACGGGCGGAGGGACGACGGCGATGCTGTTCATTTGCACGCGCGAGGGAGAGACTTCGCGGGAGACGGAGGATGGCGCGGGGGCGATCACGGTTCCGTTGAGAGCGGGAGCGGAGCGGGCCTGATCGCGCGAGATGCGCGTGGAGGCCGGAGCGATGACGGTCGAGTTTAGCGAGGGCGCGGTGCGGGTGCGGTCGGCGGAAACATTGGGAGCGGGGGCGATGATGGTGGAATCCAGGCGCGGTGCGAAGAGTGTGTGGTCCGACTGCACGGTTGGGGCGGGAGCGACGATGGCCGTGTTTAGAGCGGGAGCGGAGCGGGAGTTACTGGAAGAAACATTGGGCGCGGGGGCGATGATGGTGGAATCCAGACGTGGTGCGAAGAGTGTGTGATCCGATGGCACGGTTGGTGCGGGAGCGACGATGGAATTGTTGAGAGTGAGTCCGGCGCGGGCTTGATCGCGGGCGAGGTTGGGTGCGGGAGCGATTACGTTGGCGGCGAGATGGGGCGCGGTGAGGGAAGAGTGCAGGCCTTCGGACGGAGGCGGTCCGGGGATGGATTTGAACTTGAGCAGGTTGGCGACTGCGTCTGGGGAAGAGGGAAGTTTGAGATTGGGAGCGTCGACAACTTTTTGGGTGAGCGATGCGCCGCGAGCGACGTGGATGGTTTGGGTGGGGTGATGGGCTTCCCGACCTCCGGCATGGCCGGTGACGCCGGACTGAGCTCCGCCTAAATCTTGTGTGCGGGGGAGTTCGTCGCCAGAGTAGTAGATGACTTCGTCGGGCTGGAGCCGGGGTGCGGCGTAGGGGCGGAGCCGGTCGATTTCGCGGGGAAGAACCATCAGAACGAAAACCAGGAAGGCTTGCATCAGCAAGGATGCGGTCAGGCCGCGGTAGGGAAGGATGCCGAAGGGGGCTTCTCCGGCGAGGCGCGCGCCGGAGCGGGCCAGGGCCGGACGGATGTTGGTGGTGAACTCTTGCCAGCGCGGAGACCACTCGACCAGAAGCTTGGGAGCGTCGTGGAGGGTGATGAGTTCTTCGAGTTGGAGAGTTTCGGTCACGAGTGAAAGTGAAATCAGAAACAGCGCCTGAAGGCGCGAATAACAATACGTCGCTTTTCGGCATGCCTAAAGGCATGTCCTGATACGAATCCTATTGGAAAACAAATTCTCGACGAGGTTCCAAGATTGGATCGAGAGCTAGCTGCCCTCCTTGATCTTGATTTCAATTCTATCGCCCAATGCGGTTTCTGTTTCGGTTATTGAGTTGGTCGGCAATTCCAGAACGGATGCGGCTTGCAGGCGGATGGGGGCGAAACGCCAGGGCTGGAGATTGCGCACGAGGTGGACTACGGTGCCATCCCGGTCAAGATAGATTACGTCAATGGCGAAGGTCATTGCAAGAGTGTGAACGCCGCGACAGGGGCGAATCCAGAGGCCGCGGCCGTTACGAAAGTCATCTTTCCGGACGCCGAGCAGGCCGCGCAGGCGGGACCAATGGGTTTGGGCGATGGCGAGATGAGTGGCGAGGGTGCGCTGGCGGGTTTGGTTGAAGGCCTGCATTGACGATTTCCGAGCGGCGAGCAAAATTGGCGTCCCTCAGGGGCTAAAGCCCCGGTCTTTCAGATTTCTGATCGGCACGACTGAAGTCGTGCCCTTCCCGGTTTTGTCCCGGTACGTCGGTTTTCGATTACTTCTCCAGCCTACTTGCTGACGAGGGAGTGGTAGGCCTGGATTAGTGCTGGGCCGATGGTGACGGCTAGGAACGGAACCAGAATGAAAATCACGAGGGGGGGAACCATCTTGATGGTGGTTTTGGCGGCCTGCTCTTCGGCGCGCTGGCGGCGTTGCGTCCGCAAAGAGTCGGAATGAACGCGCAGGGCCTGGGCGATGCTGGTGCCGAAGCGGTCGGTTTGAATGAGAGTGCCGACGAGAGAACGAATGTCATCGACTCCGGTGCGATCGACGAGATTGCGCAGGGCTTCGGCGCGGGGTTTGCCGGCGCGCATTTCGAGATTGACGAGATGAAATTCGTCGCTGAGATCGGGATGGGCGTGGTGGAGATCTTTGCCAACGCGCATCATGGCTTGATCGAGGGCGAGGCCGGCTTCGACGCAGATGACGGTGAGATCGAGCGCGTCAGGGAGAGCGATGCGGATGCGGCGCTGACGGTCTTTGATCATGCGCTTCAAGAAGAAGCGGGGAACGAAAAAACCGAAGGCGGGAACGCAGACCAGCAAGGGGACGCTATCGACGCCGGAGAAAACGATGACGCCGGCCAGACCGAGAAGAGCCAGCATGAGGCGTGCGCCAAAATAATAAGTGACGTGGCGGGAGTCGCGGAGTCCGGCTTGAATGAGCCAGGCGCGGGTGCGGGAGACGTCCGAGGGTGAGAGCGGGATGGCTTTGCTGATGGGATCGAGAGCCCGCTCGAGGCGCTCTTTGACTTTGACGACCGGCTTTTCCGGGGCGATGGTGGCGTGGCCGCCGAGGGCGCGCAGGCGGGCTCCGAGGACGGAACTGGGGGTGATGGCGGCGGCACCGAAGGCGAAGACCACCAGCACGATGGTGACAAAGACGACGATGGTGAGGATTAGGGGCATGTTCAGTGCGCAATCGTTTTTGAATCTAAGGCAAGTCCCTCAGGCGCTAAAGCGCGGATTTTTTCTTGCGTATTATGGCACGACTAAACGTCGTGCCCTTCCCGAGCTTCCTCGAACTTGAGTTTTTCCGCAAACATCTAATCGTCATGCCGTTTCCGAATTCTTCATACTTGAATCTTAATAATTTTACGGATCACGAAATAGCCCACGGTTTGCAGGGCAATGCTCATAACGAGCAAAGCGTGGCCGATGGGATCATAAAAAAGCGGACGAACAAACTCCGGGCTGAACACGGAGAGAATAGCAACGACGGTGGGAGGCATAGCCATCAGCAAGACCATGGTGAGCCGGCCTTGCGCGGTGTGCACGCGGACCTGGCGCTGTATTTTGAAGCGCTCGCGGATGACGTAGGACAGGTTGTCGAGGATTTCGGCGAGATTGCCGCCGGTTTCGCGCTGCAGCATGACGGCGGTGACGAAGAATTTTACGTCGACCAGGGGGACGCGCTCGGTGAGATTCATGAGGGCGTCGCGCACGGGCATGCCGAACTTTTGCTCTTCGTAAAGTTTGCGGAACTCGCTGGCCAGGGGCTCGGCGATTTCATTGGAGATCATTTCGAGGGCGGTGGTGAAGGCGTGTCCGGCGCGGACGGCGCGGGCGAGGGTGTCAATGGCTTCGGGGAAAAGTTCTTCGAATTTTTCGAAGCGCTTCTGGCGGCGATAGGAGACGAAGGAATAAGGAAGAAATCCGCCGATGATGAGAGCAGCCCAGGAGATGGCAACATTGCCGGTGTAGAGGATGGCGGCGAGTCCGGTGGCGACGCCGCAGAGGGCGCACAGCATGAGGAAGTTGCCGGCGCGAAACTTCATACCCGCTTGCAACAAGGCTTCCTGAATGGCGGAGACGCGAGCGGAGCGGCGGAGCAGGGTGTCGAGTGCGGGGATCTTGCTGAGTTGCTCGTCGCGCAGCAAAGCGAGTTCTTCGTTGGGGTCGCGCTCGGGAGCTTTTTGTACGGTGGCGAGGCGGTCTTTGATGAGGCGGGCGCGGGCGTTGCGCTGGTCGATGAGCGAGCCCGCGGCGAAGGCGGCGAGAGCCACGAAGATGAAGACGAGGAATGCGATCAGTGCTGGCATGGAGTGCTCGGCATTTCCAAGGTGAAGCAAAAAGAAGGCGGTAGGGATGCGAGCCAAACGCCCGATTTATGTGTCGCAAAATGCGCGACACATCGGGCGGCTCGCCCAGATCCTTCGCTGCGCAAAGAACGCTTGCTCAGGGTGACAATCGTTTTTTTCAAACGCTCAGTGCGCATCAAATTCATATCTCTGTCTTGGATTCGAATAACGCTGGGCGAAGGCGGGCGCCGCCGGTGGCCAGGCGATCGGCGAATTGGGGGCGGATTCCGGTGGCGCGGAAGGTGCCGCGTACTTTGCCAGTTTCGTCGATGGCACGGCGTTCAAAGGTAAAAATATCCTGCATGGTGATGAGTTCGTCCTGCAGGCCGGTGATCTCGGAGATGGCGATGACTTTTCGTGTGCCGTCGGAGAGGCGGGCGATTTGCACGACGGCGTGAATGGCGGAAGCGATCTGGTGGCGGACGGCGCGCTCGGGAATGTTGAGGTTGGCCATGGAAACCATGTTCTCCACGCGGGCCAGGGCATCGCGGCCGGAGTTGGCGTGGATGGTGGTGAGCGAGCCCTCGTGGCCGGTGTTCATGGCCTGTAGCATGTCGAAGGCTTCTTCGCCGCGGACCTCGCCGACCACGATGCGGTCGGGGCGCATACGCAAACTGTTGATGACGAGCTGGCGCATGCGGACTGCGCCTTTGCCTTCGATGTTGGGAGCGCGAGTTTCGAGGCGGACGATGTGTTCCTGCTTGAGTTGCAGTTCAGCGGCGTCTTCGATGGTGACGATGCGCTCGACGTTGGGAATGTAGCCGGAGAGAACGTTGAGCAAAGTGGTTTTACCTGCGCCGGTGCCGCCGGAGATGAGGAGATTCAGACGTCCCTTGACCATGACGGAAAGGAGTTCGAGCATGGCTTCGGTGAGAGTGTGATTCTCGATCATGTTGCGGGCGGTGACCGGATCGCGACCGAAGCGGCGGATGGAGAGGCAAGCGCCGTCGAGTGCGAGCGGAGGGATGATGGCATTGACGCGAGAGCCATCGGCAAGGCGGGCGTCAACCATGGGAGAAGATTCATCGACGCGGCGGCCGACGCGGGAGACGATGCGCTCGATGATCTGCATGAGGTGCTGGTTGTCTTTGAAGGACAAGCCGGTGAGTTCGAGTTTTCCGGCGCGCTCGATGTAGACGCGGTCGAAGCGATTGACCAGAATGTCGGAGATGGTGTGGTCTTTGAGCAGGGGCTCGAGTGGGCCCAGGCCGAATATTTCGTCGAGGATTTCGCGGGAGAGACGTTCGCGCTCGGTGAAGCTGAGAGGAACGACTTCGTTGTTGACGGCGTTGCGGATGAGGACGAGAACTTCTTCGCGGGCGGAATCGCCGTTGGACTTGCCGAGTTTTTCGAGATCGAGACGATCGAGGATCTTGCGGTGCAGGTCGGCTTTTACCTGCTGGTACTCGCTGTGCTCGAAGGTCTGGAGATTTGCCATAAAATCCTACGATGATCCGAATTCTGTGCGCGTGAGAAGTGTGCCGTCCCTACGGGACTTGTTCCACCCTTTCGCTTCTTCCCCGGCACTACCGTGCCGGGCTTTCCCATGCCGCCCCTACGGGGCTGGATTTGCTAACTTTCATCGTTCCTCTGCACAAGAAGTCTCGCAATGCCTTATACGCTCTTAAAAAGTGACCAGGCGGCGCGTTTGACGTCGGCGTCGTTGCGGGTCAATTCCTGCGCGAGCGCTGAAAAACAGCGGGCAATTTCAGTGTGACTTTGTTCCATTACCGGCGCGCCGCGATCGATAGCCGAAGAGATGGCGAAATATTGGTTCGGGACGCGCCATAACAATTTTACTCCGGCGGCATTTTCGGCGTCGGCCTCGGTGAAGCCGGGAACTTTTCGGAAACGGTTGAGGATGAGGCGCAGGCGCTCGCGGTTGCCGGTTTCTCCCAAGTATTGCTGGACGCGGGCGGCGCTCCATAGGGAGGCGACATCAGTGCAGGCGACCAGAAGAACACATTCCGATAGATTTGCGACGAGGCGGCTAGCGGCGTCGAGGCGGGAAGAATTATCCACGACGACGTAGCGATAGTGGGTGACCAGCATATCGAAGAGGCGGACAAACTCGGCGGTAGAGGGTTCGATGGCGGCGGGGGTGTTGGTTCCGGCGAGGAGTTGCAAGCCGCCGCTGTGGCGGGTCATGAAACTTTCCAGCAGGGAACTATCCATGCGGTGAAGATTGCGGGTGGCGTCGGAGATGTTGAACAGCGGCTTCAGGTTGAGATGAAGGGCGGTGTGTCCGAGAGGTGCGAGGTCGATGAGAGCAGTTTGGCCATAGGCGGATTGCAGGGCGAGAGCGAGGTTGACGGCGACGGTGGTGGCTCCGCTGCCGCCTTTGGCGTTGACGATGGAAAATACCTTGCCGCGGGGACCTTCTTTGTGAACCCGGCGCTGAGCCGTAGTGAGGCGAACAAAGGCTTCGAGCAGGTCGGTGGTAGTGGTGGGACGTTCGATGAACTCGCGGGCGCCGGCACGCATGGCGCTGACGATGACTTGAGGCTGGCTGAGGCTGCCGATGGCGAAGACGGCGGAGTCGGGCAGTTCCTGGCGAAGAAGTTCGATGGCGCGCATGGCCGTGGGATAGTTGTCGGTGGGGATATCGATGAGAAGAACATCCGGACTGGCGGCTTGTACGCGGCGCATGACGGGGTCGGAGGCGGCAACGGGGAAGGTGGCGCAGGTGTGGACGGTGCTGGCCACACTGGTGCCATCGACCAGCACCTGGAGCACGGTGCGCTGTTCATTGTCAGTAGCCACGATGACGACCGAGAGTTCGGGCATAAAACGAGTACTGCTCCTAAATTAGTTCATCCCAATTAGTTCATCCGCGCGGCGGGGGGCCGCGGGAGTACCGTCCCTACGGGACTTGTTTACTTTTTTGCGTCCCGCCCCCGGCACTTCCGTGCCGGGCTTTCACGTGCCGTCCCTACGGGACTTAAGCTGGTGGTTCTCTTGCTACTACTCTTTCGGTGCTACTCATTGCTATTTGCCTGACGGTTTGGTTGCGCCTTTGGTTCCGTCAAACTTGTCGTTGTTCATAAATGGTTGGGGATTCTTGGGACCGGCCGGGGTTTCGTTGTTGGGGGAAACGCGATGCACGGTACACAAGACCATCAACTCCGAATTGCTCTTTGAAAGACTTTTGCTTTTGAAAAATGCGCCCAGGATGGGAATATCGCCGAGGCCGGGGATTTTGTTCCAAACATCGGTGACGCGATTGTCGATCAAACCGGCGATGACGAAACTCTGGCCGTCGCGAAGTTCGAATTCGGTTTCCGCTTTGCGGGTGCTTAAGGCGGGAACGGTAAAGCCGGAGATGGTGAGAGCGTCGGCGAAATCGAGAGTGCTGACCTCGGGGGCGACGGTAAGGTGAATGTTGCCGTTGGGCATGATCACGGGAGTGAAATCGAGCTTGACGCCAAACTCCTTGAAAGAAATAGTGACGGCGGTAAATCCGGCACCAGGCTGCACGATGGGAAAGGGAAACTGGCCGCCGGCGAGGAAGCTGGCTTTCTTGCCGTTGACGGCGATGAGGTTGGGTTCAGAGAGAATCTGCAGCAGGTTTCTGGTTTGCAGCGCTTCGATGACGGCGCCCAAGTGAATGTTGGGCTGGAATAAAAACATATTGAGAACACTGCTGATGCTCTGCGTGGCATTAAATGGTGGACTTTGTCCTTGAGTTTGGGAGATGGACTGGCCGGCAAATCCGCCGTATTGGCCGGTGGTAGTGGTTCCGACCAGATTGGCGGCACCGGTGGAAAAAATGTTGGCGCCGAGTTGGGTGAGGGCGGAGCGGTCGACTTCCGCGAACTTTACTTCCAGCAGAACTTCCTGAGCGCCGACGGGGCCGAAGGTGAGGACGTTGATGACGTTCTTGGAATAAGCGGAAGCTAGCTCTCCGGCGCGTTTGGCAACATCCTCGGTGGTGACGTGGCCGGAGAGGACGATGGCGGCGCGGGATGGAGTGACGGAAATTTGTTCCTCGGGGAAGACGCGGTGCTCCTCTTCAGCGCAGGCGCTGACGTCGACATCGACGCGGAGATCGAAGCTGCGCGAACGTTCGAGTTCGTCCCAGATGAGCAGGGAAACCTCGCCGGGGGCGCGGCCGTGGACGAGGATTTGCGTGGGAGTGATGACAGTGGCGTAGGCGACGGTGGGGTCGGTGACGGAGATGCGCTTAAGGCGTTCGGTGGTATTGATGAGCAGAGATTTATCGACCATGACGCGCAGCGGGGCGGAGCCCTGGGGCTGGGCGGACTGCGGCGGGAGAGTGGTCTGAGTGGCCGGGGCGATCTGGTCTTGAGGTGTGGGCGTGGGAGTCGCAGGGTCCTGGAGCGAGGTGCGCGCGAAAGAGGAAGCAGTGGCCAGCAGCGAGAGGGCGACGGCGGTTAAAAATGTCGTGCGAAACTTCATCGTGTGATTCCTCTCCACATGAGGAAACCTGAAACGCAGTACTGAAATGCACAGGCGAAAACCGATCTAGAACTATTTAGGATCTTCACTTCCTTGTTCCGGGAACTTAACGACATCTGGCTTCTTATCGCCCTGATAGACCTCGATACTGAGGACTGATGGGGAGGTGGGTGGTGGTTGAGTCTTTTGCAGCTTCACGGGATGGGGACGAAGCGGCGGCGGGGCCGCGAGCGGCGTGCCACCCTTGTAGAGTCCCTTGGCGTTGGCTGCGGCGACTTCATCCTGACGAGTATCGAGCGGGTTGCGCAGGGCAAGCTGAATGTGGCCTTCGGAACTGGCGAGGGTGAGGCGTTCGGCGTCATCGGGCGAAACGAGAAGTGTGATGACGGGAGTGTTCTGAGCGTCGCCGGCGGCGTTGCGCTCCAGGCGCTGGCCGGCGGCAATCACGGCGACGTTCTGCAACACGGTTGTGGTCTGGGACTCGGAGCTGCCGTTGGGGGTTCCGGTGAGAAGTATGTCGACGCGGGTACCGGGGCCAACGAAGCCGGCGACGGAGACCACCTCATTGACGCGGACGGAGACGGCGCGCATTCCGGGCGGGATCAGAGAGGGTAAACCGGAGCCGGCGTTTTCCGGCGCGAGCTTGCTGGGCAGGATGAATTCGCCTTTGGCGATGGGAAGGATCACGCCGCGGCCCATCACTTTGGAGCGGGCGCTGTAGGTTCCCGCCGGCAAGGCGGAGGCAGGATACTTGACGATGCGGACGTCATGCTCTTCGATTCTGGCTCCGACTTGAATGTCGTCGGCGGCTACGATGACATCGTTACCGGGCTCGTTGCTGGACGAGCCTCTGCCCTGCAGGTTTTTATAAACGAACAGGCTGACGAAGGCGCCCAAGAACAAAGCGACGGCCCCAATCATCAACAGACGCGTACGGTTCATAACACTCCATTAAAACCAGCAGGGCCAATGAATACGCGTATAAGCTACGCGCCGTGAAGCTGCGCGAGATGAAGAAGCGCGCTGCGCATTCGCGGGAATCGTCCTGCTGCGCTGCCGTAGAATCTTACTGGATCGAACTGGCCACGTTCGAGAAAACATTGTTCGCATTCGAGCCGATCAGCCGGATGGTACCGACGACGATGACCAGAATGACGGCGAGCATCACGGCGTACTCCGCAATGTCCTGGCCTTGGTCATCGCGCCAGAGCTTGTACAGATGGTGCATAGTCTTGCCTCCTAAACGGAACAACTGAGTTTCTTGTACTGGGTATTGCAAGCGGACAAAAAACTTCGGCCTCCGGAGAACCGTACCGGGTGCTTGCGTTGTTCTACGGAGGATTGTCAAGAATATAAACCATAATACCCTGCAAAGTACTCCACATCGGTAATTAATTGCATACCGAGGGTAACCTGGAAGGGCGTAATGGCCTGGCGCACGGCGTTGCATCGTGTGGAGAGTCGAGAGATCAAAAAGGGATCAAAAGCCGTCGAGCTTCGCTCGACTGGACAGCCGGGGGCGGCTGTCCCCACATGAGTACTGGCCTGGCTAACATTCATGGGCGCTTCGTCAGGATGACGGCTTGGGAGTCGTGGTAGGCGATGGCCCAGCCGGGTGCGCTTTGGAGGCCTATGGCGAGGGCGGAGTCTGGCGGCACGACGACGGTCTGGATATGCCAATGCTCAAGGATCGGCTGCCAGGAGTCTTTGAATTGATAGGCGTCGGCGAAATCGTGGAGCAGGGGTTGGCCATAAAGATCGGCGCGGCCGTCGATGAAGACGGGAGTGGAGGGGTAGAGCTTCCAGATCAGGTAGCCGCCCCAGTCGTAGTGGTTGAAGATGGGGCCAGCGGGAGGATGGTGCTGGAGAAACGCGACGGCGCCGGTGGGAAAATGGCTGGCCTCGGCTTCGGGCTGGTGATGAATGACATGGGCGATGCGGATGGTGGCGAAGACGGCAATGGGGATGAGGATTACGGCGTTGAGCGCGGTGCGGGAGGATGAATGGCGCGAAGTGCGAGGGCTGTGAGGCCAGTTTCCCAGGCGCTTCGCGATGAGCGGTACCGCGATCAAGACGAAGAGGGGGATCATGCGGATGGAAGCGAGGCTGGCGTAGAGGCCGACGAGGAGCAGAATCAAGTCGCGAGGACGGGGTGGGTTGCGGGTCGTGCTGAAGGCGGCGAATGTGGCCAGAATTATCGCGAGGTAAGGCCAATACTCTGGGTGATGGAAGTTGGGGGAAGCCCATTCCGCGATGTAGTTCTGCATGGCTGCGGAGCGCAGGGTTTCGATGGGGTAGGAAAACATGCGCAGGCCGCTGGGATTCAAAGGGACGAGCAGGAGATCAAGGAGGAGGATGAGGGCGGTGGGGGTGTGAGAGTGGTGCGCGGGGGCAGGGCGCAGGCGTTTTTCGATTAGGTCTCCGACGAGGAATAGGGCTGAGAGGGCCAAACCGAGGGCGAATCCGGCGTGGAGATTGACCCAGAGAAGGGTGAGGGGAAGAGTCCACCAAAGAAGTTTGGGGTTGCGTTCGGAACGTTCGAGGATTAGCAGCCAGAGGCTGGTGAGCAGGAGCGAAAGAACTTGAGGGCGCACGCCCCAGATGGGTGCAGTGGCCCAGGCGGCACAGAGTGTGGCGACTCCGGCGACGTAGGGAGCGGGGCCGCAGCGCAGGTAGAGCAAGAGAAATGCGGTAGCAAGGATGGCGGCGAAGATTAGGATGAGGCCGCCGAAGCCGGCGACGCGCTGGAGTTCGTACAGTGCAAGTTCGGTGAGCCACTCGTGCGCGACCCAGGGTTGGCCGGCGCGGGTGTAGGAAAAGGGATCGGTATGCGGGACGCTTTTGTGTTGTGCGATGTATTCGCCCGCTTTGAGGTGCCACCAGACGTCGGGATCGGTGACATTGCGAGCCGTCATGGTGAACAGACCTAGGAACAGCACGGCGAGGAATGTGTTTTTGGTGGTGAGGGTCGGAGTCATGAAGAGGCCGAGGAGTCGCGGGCGGGTTGAGGGCGGAAGAGCACGACTGCCAGCATGGGCAGATAGAGGAAGATTACGGCGACGCGGCCAACTTCGGTAAAGTTTGCCGGTTGATGGTACCAGCGGTAGATTCCTGCGCCCCAACTGAGGAGAACTGTAGGAAGAATTTCGCGGCGGGTTTTGGGGATGAGCCAGAGGGTGAAGGCGTCGAAGAACCAGCGCTGCGGCATCATTGCGGCAAGCAGGAGCAGCCACGCATCACGATCGCGGTAGCGAAAGAGTGCGAGTAAGAGAAGAGGTCCTGGGAAGACGAATAACGGGATGAAGTGTTCGTAGTTATGAGTTTGTCCGAACCATAACAATGGCCATTGGGGCAGGACGATGAGGCTCAGCGCGCCTATGGCGATGCACGAAAGAAGACCGCGGCGGGTGAGGCGGGTGAGGAAGACGGGGAGTCCGACTTGGGGCTTCATCATGGTTGCCGGGAGCAGCGTGGGGAAGAATGCGCTGGCGCTGATGAGGGTGGACCATTGCGCGGTGAGGAGTCCGGCCCAGAAAGGGTAGGCGGCGAAGATGCGAAGGCGGGAATAATTTTTGCGCGTGAGGCCGAGGGCTAGAAGAGCGGAACTGATTCCGTAGAAAATGCCGGCGGCGATTTCCGGGCGCAGGCGCAGTAACGGCAGGGCGGGAAAGGCGGCGGGCAGGGGATATTGTTCGAGGGGAGTATCGTAGGGATTCTGATGTGCGACGAGGCGTTGCGCGAGATGGAGAGCCCAGCGGAAGTCACCGGCCTCCTGATGCATGCGGGTGATCAGAAAGCAGGAGAATGTGCCGGTGGCGAGGCCGACGAGCACGGAGATGGTGAGTCGCTTACGCATCGCGTCCACTTTGCCCCACAGTTGTAACATGGGGGCGGCCGGTTTCGAGATTCCTTAAAGCATGAGGTGAAGAAATACTGACGTGCAGGGACGCGCGAAACTCGTGGTTTGTTTTCTTGCCGCGGGGGTGGCGGCGGCGAGCATGTGGTTTTATGTGGATCGCATTCTGGTGGGGTATCAGGTAGCGGATGCGGCGGCGCACGAGCGGCCGCGGGGAAATTTGTCGGATCTGTATCCGCGGTGGCTGGGGGCGCGCGAACTTTTGCGGCACGGGCGGAATCCTTATGGCGACGACCTGACGCTGGAGATACAGAAGGGATATTACGGGCGCGCGCTGGATGCGGCGCGGCCGAACGATCCCAAGGACCAGCAGGGCTTTGCTTATCCGGTGTATGTGGTGTTTCTACTGGCGCCGTTGATCGGGCTGCCGTTTCACGGAGTGCAGATTTTCTTTCACTGGCTGCTGCTGGGGCTGACGGGGACGAGCGTATGGCTGTGGTTGCGGGTGTTGCGATGGCGATTGCCGTTCCTGGGAGTTGCGATTTGCGTTGTGCTGACGCTGGGATGCTTTCCGGCGGTACAGGGAATCAAGCTGCAGCAATTGAGTTTGTTGGTGGCGGCACTGATGGCGGGTTCGGCGGCGTGCGTAGCCAGCGGATTTTGTTTTAGCGGAGGAGTGTTGCTGGCGTTGACCACCATCAAACCGCAACTGGCATGGCCTTTGGTGGCGTGGCTGCTGGTGTGGGCGGTGAGCGATTGGCGGGCGCGGCGTCGGCTGGTGTTTGGTTTTGGATTGGTGATGGCGCTGTTTCTGGGCGGCGCGGAGATTATTTTGCCGGGCTGGTTGCGAATGTTTGTGGAGGCGATGGGAAAGTATCATCGCTATACCCAGAACCAGTCGGTGTTGCTGGCTCCGTGGGCGGTGGCTGGGGTGTTTGTAGCGGCTGCGATTTTCTTTTGTGCTTTTTTTCTTGGTAGATCGCGGGGCGAGCCTGCCGATGGGGCGAGTTTTGGGCGTTCGACCGCTCTGGTGCTGGCGTTGACCGTGCTGGTGATTCCGATGTACGCGCCTTACAACCAGGTGCTGATGGCGCCTGCGGTGCTGGCTCTGGTGCGGGACCGGAAATTTTTTACCGCGGGATCGCGGGCGCTTCGCTTTGCGTATGTAGCGGGGGCATTTGCTTTGGCGTGGCAGTGGATGGGGAGTTTGTTTTTGAGTGGGGCTTATTTGTTGGGGTCTTTTTTTGCGCCGTTCGTGGGGTTAAGGGGGTGGGCGATCAGCGGCTGGAAGTTGCCGTTCTTCGCGACGTTTGCCTTGCCGGTGTTCGTTTTCGCGCTGATTCTTCTTGATGTCCGGGGGAAAGAGCGGCGAGAGCAAGAGATCCTTTTGGCCAAGGTGGATTGAGAAGAAGATGGGCGTCCATTTGAGGTTTGGCGGATCCGGAGATTCGTTGCCGATGGAGCAGAACCGGAGTGAGCCGAGGCAGAGATCGTGGCAACGGGCGCTGATGCTGGCGCTTTCGCTGCGGCTGATTTACTCGGTTTTTGCCGCAGTGGCCGCTGTAACACAGACTGTGAACTGGCGGCTGGTGCAATCGAATGGGCTTACCGAAAATCTACCTCCGCCTGATTATAGTTGGAGGTATTTGTTGTTTGGAGTGTGGAACCGTTTCGATACGCTCTGGTACCTGCACATCGCAGCTCATGGCTATGACCGGCCGGATGCAGTGGTTTTCTTTCCTCTCTATCCCAGTTTAATAAAGCTCGGGAGCTTGCTGGTTCCGCCGGTGGCGGCGGCATTGCTGATTTCAACATTGGCGGCGTTTTTTTTGTTTTGGGGATTGCAAGAATTGCTGATGGAGGATCATTCGCCCGGTTTCGTGACGCAGAGTGTGTGGTTGTGCGGTTGCTGGCCGGCGGGTTTCGTTTTCTTTGCGGGCTACCCTGAGTCGCTGTTAGGGGCGCTGATTATTTGGTCGTTGTGGATGGCGGGCAGAGATCGCTGGCTGGCGGCGGCCGGATTGGGGCTGGCCGCGACGTTGAGCAAAGCGGTGGGCGTGGTAGTGGTGGTGCCGCTGCTCATGATGGCCTTCCGGACGAGGAAGACGACGTCATTGGCGGTTATCTTGATCCCGGCAGGCGCGGCGGGGTTTCTGGGATATTTGCATTGGACCGGTCGCGGAGGGCTGACAACGGCGTATGCGCAATATTGGCGGACGGTGACGGCACCGCCATGGACAACAGTATGGGTGAGTTTGCAGGAATTGGTTCGGGCACCGAATGCGATTCTGGTGTTGAATCTGATGGCCCTCATTCTGGTTTGCGCGCTTGCCGCCGTCAGCCGGCTCAAGATCGAGTATCTTCTTTTTTCCGCGGCTGCCGTGATCGTGCTGCTGTGCAAAGAGACGATGCCGCCGTTGCAGAGCATGATGCGGTATCAGTTAATGATCTTCCCGGCGTTTGCCGGGATGGCCCGCCTGCTTCAGCGACGGCATTTGCAGGCGAGATTGGGGATGGTATGTGGCGCTTTCCTGATCATCAATTTGGGATTGTTGTGGCTTTTTGTAGGATGGTCGCTGGTGGTGTGAGTGGAGGGTGGCGAAAGACTCTTCCCGTTGGGGCATGATTCCTGTCATTATTCTTATTCTTGTCGGTATTGTTGCTGGTTTGATTTCCGGGTAGATTTCCACGCTTGCCGCAAGGTCGGCGGCAAGAGTGGGGCGCCCAGTGTCGGGTAGTGGCGAAGAATCTCATGGTGCTTAACGCGATAGGGCGTCCGCAGTCTTCGGGGTCGGGGGTGTTTCCGGCGCTGGTGTTGGTGCAGGGGAACGAGCAGAGGAATATTGTGCTCAATCGAACTCCGTTCAGCGTAGGGCGCAAGGTGGATAAGGATCTGGTGATTGCGGATCCGCGGGTGTCGCGGGACCATGCGCTGATTGTGCTGGAAGAAGAAGGGTTTTTTCTAGTCGATCAGGGCAGCAAGCATGGGACGTTCGTCAACGGGGAACGGGTGCAACGGCAGAAGCTGGAGCGCAACGACCGGCTGGAATTCGGGGCGCGCGATTCGACCTATGCGATTTTCAATCCGGCGCACGGGACGTCGAATACGGCGCGCGAATTTCTGAGCCAGATTTCCGGGATACAGATTTCGCAGGAAGCGACCGACCTGGAAAAGCTGACGTTGTTTCTGGAAGCGGCGCGCAAGTTGAACACGGCGGGCGTGCTCGATGAGATCCTGATGACGATGCTGGAAGTAACGCTGCGGCTGACGCGGGCCGAGCGGGGGTATGTTTTTTTGAAAGATGACGAAGGCAAGCTGCGGCTGGCGGCGGGGCGGAATAATAAAGGCGAGTCGCTGCTGGACGATAAAACGATTTCGCATTCCGCGCTGGATGAGTCGCTGCGGTCGAATTCTGAATTTTTGTTGACGGATACCGGCAGCTCCGCGGATCTGGCGGGACGGCAAAGTATTGTGGCCTACGATCTGCGGACGGTGATTTGTATTCCGTTGCGCAAGCGGCAGGTACAGGCGACACGGGAACAGACGCCCGCGCCGGGTGCCACTCCAGCATCAGAGGTGACGGGGGTTTTGTACGTCGATTCGCGGTTTGCGTCGCGGGAATTTTCCGGTGTGGGGCATGACATTCTGCGGGCGATCGCGACAGAAGCGGCATCGTTGATCGAGAATGCGCGGCTGGTGCAGGCGGAAGAAGAATCGAGGCGCTATCAGCAGGAGTTGACGATTGCGGCGAGCATCCAGCAGCGGCTGATGCAGGTGAAGATTCCGGAAGTGCCGTTTGCAAAACTGCGGGGGAAGAATCTTTCCTGTAAGGAAATTGGCGGAGACTTTTTCGATGCCGTCAACACGAAAGAAGGGCTCGCCGTGGTGCTGGCGGATGTGAGTGGCAAGGGAGTGTCGGCGGCGCTGCTGGCGTCTACTTTGCAGGGGATGATTTATTCGCATTTAAGTTCGGGGATGCCGCTGCTGGATGTGGTGAATGCGGTAAATCACTTCTTTACGGAAAAGCTGGTAGGAGAAAAATATGCGACGGTGCTGCTGGCTCGGCTGCGGCGGGACGGCGACCTGGAGTATGTGAACTGCGGGCACGTGCAGCCGCTGCTGGTTTGCGGCGGGGAAGTGATGCGGCCGCCGCACGGGAATGTTCCGGTGGGATTGCTGGCCGATGCCACGTTTGAGAGTGCGCGCTGCCAGTTAAAATCGGGGGACCGATTTATCCTGGTGACGGATGGAGTGACTGAGGCGGAGAATTCCATGGGCGATTTCTTTGAGGACTTCCGGCTGGAGGCGGCGGCGGCCAAGACTCCAACGCTGGAGGGAATTTTTTCGGCGGTGTCGGAGTTTTGTGCGGGGAATCCGCTGAATGACGATTGTACGGTGGTGGAGATTATTTATTCGAATGTGGGGGAAGCGTAGGAGCTTTCCGTTCAGTCAACTCAGAGTGCACCTCAGCCGCTAAAGCCGAAACTAAAAAAATGCATTAACCGCAGCGCTGAAGCGCTGCGCCACCCAAAATCCGTCGAGATCAAGGTCAAAGTCGAGATCAAGACCTAAAAGTCGAGATCAAGATATAAGAAGGTCAAGGTCAAAGGCAGACGGACAAGAGTGTCCGTCCCACACGATCCGCTATTCCACAACTACGCTGTAGTCAGTTCCTTCCCAGCGATTTTCTTGTGGCCAATAGAAGGTGAAGATGACTTGGGCGCCGACGCCGAGTGATGCGGTGGGCAGATCGAGGATGTAGGTGCCGAGGCCGGTGTCGCGGGCGTTGGTGTCCTGTGAAGTTTTCCAGCCGTCGATACTCCAGTGGACGAGGCCGGGAGTTAGAAGAACGATGCGAAGGGTTTTGTAACGCGGGACGGAGCGAGCCTTGTTGTTAAATCTCCAGCCGAAGATTTGGCGGGTGGGTTTTTCGACTTGATAGCGTTGAACGGTTTGCGGGGGCTGGTCGAAAATTTTGCCGTCGCGCAGGGAGCGGCGAAGTTTGATGTATTCGGAGTGGGCCCACACCAAGGGACAAGCGGAGCCGGAGGGTTTGCCGCGGAAGAGTTCGAGCGCGGGAATATCGTTGGCATCCCAGACCTGTTCGGGGAGCAGACGGCTGTGGCCGACGGTGCAGTTTTCCATCATGGTTAATAGTGCGTCGGCGTCCTGGGGACGTCCGGCGGCAAGTTCATAGTGAGCGCGTTCGCCGGCGAGCAACGGCCAGGGGCGGCCGATGCCGCTGCCGTCGAACGCCGAGCCGTCCTGGTGTTCGCCGTATCCGTCGCCGTTATAGCGGTACCAGCAGGGGCCTTGCGGCAGTTGGACTTTCAGCAGAGCGTCGATGACTTTGATGGTGTTCAGAATGCGGGGATCGTTGGGGGCGCGCAATCCGAAGCGCACCAGGGCCAGCGAATCCGGGCTGACGATGCGAAAGGCGCGCTCGACGCCTTGGCCGGGAGGACGGTTCTTGATGGGAACGAAACCTTGCGTGGGCGAGGCGGCGGTATGGGTGTCTGGCGGGGCGATGCGAACGTAGTAGCCTTCCACGCCGATTTGCTGGGCGAGATCGCCGCCGGTGGCGTAGACCCAGCGCTCGATATTGTGGTTCCAGGCGTCGGCGACATCGCGCAGAGTGGAGGCGGCGTCGGAGTGTCCGGTGAGATCGGCGATATCGGCGGCGGCGAGCAACGCGGAAATCTCCGCGGCCAGGGTGAAGGGAGAATAGCCACCGTCTTCTTCCCAACGATCCTGTTGGGTGACGGGCCCGTTGCGAATAATAAAAGTTGCGGCTTTGCGCACCAGGGGCCACCAGCGTTCGAGCTTGCCTGACGCTTTCGGAGCTTGGCGGCGCAGAAGATCGACGAGGAGGATGGGGAAGGCGGTCTCATCCATCTGGATGCCGCTCCAGTAAGGGCGGCCGTCGAGCCAGAGATTTTGCGCCCAGTTGCCGGCGGCTTCCTGTGTGGATTCGAGATAGCGGAGGACTTTTACGGCGTCAGCGACTGCGCCAGCCGCGAGGAGAGCGCCGGCAGTTTCGACTAAATCGCGCGGCCAGATGAGGTGGTATCCGCCGAGATCTTCGTCGCCTTTGCTGAAGCCCCAGGGGATGGAGAGGCTGGCGATGATGCCGCCGAGGAAATCCTTGGATTCGTGGGTGCGCAGGACGGCAGTGGAGGAGCGGTAGAGATCGTAGGGGCGCTTTGGTTCATCGAGCTTGATCAATGTATTCTGCCAGTTCTTCCAGTGGAAGACGTAGTGCTGGCGAAGCTCGTTGTAATCTTCGAATAAGGAGGAGCGGACTTGCTGCCCTGCCTCGGTTACGATCGAGCCGAAACCCAGGGCGAGGATGAATTCTCCGGCGCAGGCGGCGAGATCGATTTCTCCGGTGCACGCGATATTGCCATTTTCGGCGCGCTGATATTGCCACTGCATTTGAAAGTGAGCGGAAAGGTCCTGCCATCCGTCGGAGGCGCCCACGAAGCCGACCGACATTTTTTTCCACGGCGCCGAACTGGCAAAGGCGAGAGCGGTGCCGTCATGCGCGGCGAGGAACATGGGCACGCCTTTGTAATCACCGACCCATCCGGTGTTGTTGCCCCCGCAGTTGGCGAGGTGGGGGGAAAGCAAGGCGTAGAGTCGATAGTCGGAGAGCTGACCTTGCAGCGGCTCGAAGCGGACTTTCTGCAGAACGACGTTGCGGTAAGGGTCAGTGAGGATTTCTTTGTGAATGCGGTAGCGGCCGTTGATCTCGGTATTCGTCAGTTCGAAGGCGGGAATGCCTGGTTCGAAGGGAGTGTTCTCGAAAGTGCAGTGGCGTTTTTCTTCGGAGAAGAAGTCGCGACCGTTGGTGACGAGGAAGCCGAGGTCGCGGGTGCAGGCCTGGTCAACGCGGGGGAAATAGACCTCGTTCAAAATACCGTGGCTAATGGTGAACCAGACTTTGCTGTGCTGGTTTAAGGCGGTGCCAGCGCCGGTTTTGGCGCTGGAGGTCCAGCGTGGCGGAATGCCAGGCCACCCGGGGGCGAAGCTGGTGGGGGAATCGCTCATGAAGTTTTTGTCCTAAGAGATGGAACTGAGTTGATCACACGTCCAGGCCGATCGACCTCATCAAAGCCAGCCCATTGCTCTTCGTGACCACGCCTTCCTGCAGCTTGTAATCGAAGTGCATCCTACCATCTTCAAAATCTTCTTGAAAATGGACATTGTGCAGATGACCGTTGAGTGAGCCAGCAATGTCGGCCAAAGCCAAATCATGAGTGCTGACCAAACCGATAGCGCCGCGATTCAGCAGCGCGCGAACCACGCCCTCCGCCCCAATGCGGCGATCGTTTGAGTTGGTGCCTTGCAGGAGTTCATCCAGCAGGAACAGCAACGGCGGGATGCCGGCCGCGAGGTCAAAGAGTTTGCGCAAACGCGTGATCTCCGCATAAAAGCGCGAGCTACCCTCCTGCAAGGAGTCGTTCACGCGAATGCTGGCGCCCACGGACAGCGGAGTCATGCGAAGGTGCAGGGCCCGTACGGGCGCACCGGCCATCGCGAGCACTGCATTGATCCCGACCGTGCGCAGCAGCGTGCTCTTGCCAGACATATTCGAACCACTTACCAGCAACACGCGATTAATGTCGGACAGGTGGACGGAGTTAAGAACGCAAGTGCTTGCTGGGAGCAGTGGGTGGCCAATCTGCGTGGCATGGAAGCATGCGGCGCCTTCGACAAACTCGGGGAAGGGATCGTCGGGATGCTCATAGCTGTAGGTGGCTAAACATAGAAGCGCTTCGATCTCGCCTATGGTGGCCAGCCAACTTCGAACAGCGTGGCCGTGAATGCGCCGCCAGCGTTCGGCCGCGAACGCCACCTGCACCGAGTACAGGAGAGGAATATTCAAAATGCGCACGAATACGTTGTCGCGCGAGTCGATAAGATCGACGATGGTTCTCAGGCGAGCGATTGCCTGGGCACCGGCTACTTCATGGGAGGAAAGCTCCCGCTGCAATGACTGCAGGCCGGGCGTGCGGAAGGTGTGCTGTTCGAATCGTGCCAGGATGCCTGAAAGCAGGTCGAGGTCATGGAATGCTTTTTCGGAGCCGTGCAGAACTTCCGCCATCGGCTTACGAAGTCCATAAGTTAATATTCCTTCAATCAGAACAGTTAACAGGAAGGGTGTGGCGATACCCCAGTGCCACCAAATCACAACGCCGGCAATGGCCGCGATGACAAGGATGGGCGCGAACCATGGAAGCCAGTCCGGTTTCAACTGGTTGGGCGCTTCGGCCCAGCCAAACAACGCTTCGGGATACACTCCCACACTGGCGTCTTCCCCGAGGATCGCTAAATCCTCCCGGAGATCGAGTTGATCGCGCAGTTCGCGCAGAGCAGTATGCCGCTGCGTAATTTGGTCAACTGGGGAAGGCGAGAGCAGCCAGTGCGCCAGGGTTTCCTCGCCCATGCGGGTGCGTGCGGTGGAGAGAAGTTCGAACAATCCGCCGCGGCCGAACAAATCGAGATCGGCGGCATACACGTGATGAGGGTCGTTGAAGCGATCGCCCGCCTGCCCCGTACCGGGCCAGCGGTCTTCGATTCGAGCCAGTCCCCTGCTGCAAAAGGAAGCGCCGCGCTGGGCTATCTCCTGGGCTCGCAAGATGCGTGAATGGTAGGCTACGACGAACACGAAGACGATCGGAGGCAGAAGTATCCACCAAGGCGAGAGAGCGTGCCTCCAGAGAGATTCCCAGGCTACCCCTGCCGTTACCAGGGCCACCGCCAAGCGAACCCTGCCAAGCCGAAGATGAATTGCTTCGCAATGAGCGACACGACGTTCGCGGTCCTGGAGACGCTGCGTGTATTCTTCGACGGCCAGCACAGCTTGAGAATACATCAGGAATTTCGAGAGGGAACTCTCTTTGTCTTGTCCACTGTCCACAGTTTTGCTGGTTCCCGCTAGAATGTAACGTTGGTCATTTTGCCCGAAGGACTCGAATGAAAAGAGCCTGTCTGCTGCTTGCATTTGTGCCGCTGGTTCTAGTTTCCCTGATGGTTGCCGAGACCCCTGGCCCGGAGAATCAATTGAAGTTAATTCCTGAGCCAAAAGAAGTGCAACTGCATGCCGGCAGCTTTCGAGTAAAGCCGACCACGCGGATTCTCGTGGAGTTCGCACATCAGGCGGAGGATCGCATTGCGGCGGAAACGCTGGCGGAGGAAATCCACGACCAGTCTGGACTGAAGATAAATATTACGGGCGAGAAATCCGAAGCCAAGCAGGAGCCGAGCACGATCGTGCTGGCGCGCTTGCAAGACCGGCGGATCAAGGAATTCCTGGCGTCGAAGGGCCTGAAAGCGGATTCGATCGGTGACCAGGGCTATCTGCTGTTCTCGGATAATTCTCATCTGATTGTTGCCGCCAATACCGGGCAGGGGCTGTTCTACGGGGTGCAGACGTTACGCCAGTTGCTTCATCCCGATGGAAAGACCCTCATCTGTCCGGCGGTTTCGATTCGCGACTGGCCGAGCATGGAATGGCGCGGCGTGCAGGACGACATCAGCCGCGGTCCCATTCCGACGGAAGATTTCATGAAACGCCAGATCCGCACGCTGGCGGCCTACAAGGTGAATCTGTTCGCGCTCTACATGGAGCATGTGTTCGATTTCGCCAGCCAGCCCTTGGTGGCGCCGAAGGAAGCCGCGCTGACTCCGCAGGAAATTAACGCGTTGGTGGACTATGCCAAGCAGCTCTACGTGACAATTCTTCCTGAACAACAGACCTTCGGGCATCTCCATCACATCTTGAAGTACGAGATCTATTCCGATGTCGCGGAGCGTCCGCATGGGCATGTTCTCACGCCTACGAAGGAGCGGTCGTACGATCTGATCAAGGCTATGTATGCGGATCTGGTGCCGCTTTTTCCCGGACCCTTCCTGCACGTTGGAGGCGACGAGACTTTCGAACTGGGGCACGGACAAACTGCGAGCCGGGCTGCGGAGGTCGGCCTGGGGCGGATTTATATCGAGCACATGCAGAGAGTCAGCGCCATTCTTCAGCCTTATCACAAACAGCTGATGTTCTGGGGCGACATCGCGCTGAAGTATCCGCAACTGCTGAGCAGCTTGCCCAAAGATATGATTGCGGTTCCGTGGGATTATGACGCGAAGCCGAGTTTTGAGAGCATGATCAAACCGTACCGCGATGCGGGCCTGCGCGTGGTTGTGGCGCCAGGGGCGCAGACCTGGAATCAGGTGTGGCCGAATCTGGATGTTGCCTATGTGAACATCCGCAACTTTGTGCGCGATGGTCAGAAGCTGGGTGCGATGGGCATGTTGAATACCACGTGGAGCGACGACGGAGAGTCGATTTACGGGATGGCTTGGCCCGCGCTGGTGTTCGGCGCGGCGGCAGGATGGCAAGCGGGCGAATCGGATGTGGACCAGTTCAAGAACTCTTACGATTGGGCTTTCTATCGCAATAGCGACGCGACCTTCCGCGACGCGCTGGAGAACCTGGATCGCGGACACCAGGCGCTGGCCAAGATTAACGTCGATACCGAGACCGACGATTTGTTCTGGGCCGATCCGTTTACGCCGGAGGGGGCGAAGTTAATGCAGAAGATTCTGCCGGCGGCCCGGGATATGCGATTGGGCGCCGAGCACGCACTGGAATCGCTGTATCGAAGTAGCGATAAGGCGCATGCCAATCAGTCCACGCTGGCGGATATGACCCTGGCCGCCTGGCATTGGGATACGTTGGGCATGAAGGCCCAGTTCACGCAGGAGATCAACCAATTCTACTGGGACGCATTTCTGAATCCGACGGACGCGGAGCGAGTGGGGAACGATCTGGAAGAAATTACGGCCATTAATGCGCGGCTGGAAGATCTGCGCGATGCTACTACGCGGCTGAGCGAGATGTACCGCGAAGCCTGGCTGCGAGAATACAATCCCTTCTGGCTGGATAATGTCTTGGTACGCTACGACGCACTGGCCCGAGAATTTCAAAGCAAGATCGTTGCGGTGCGGCAGGCGCGCCGGCAATATGATGCGACCAAGAGCCTGACGCCGCCGCAGGAATTAGGGTTCTACTGGCAGCCGTAAGAGCCCGCAATGTTTTCCGACCGCACCAACTGGAAGCTCACGCGCAATCGACTGACGGAGGCGCTCGAAGAAGTGCGGTCGAGTGGGGCGCGCGTGCTCGATCTCACGCTTTCGAATCCAACCCGGGCGGGGCTGCGCTACGACGAAGCGCGCATTCTGCAATCGCTGGCCTCGCCGAAGGCGATGGATTACGATCCTCAGCCGCTTGGCTTGCCCGGCGCGCGGGCAGCGGTTGCCGACTACTACCGGGCTTTGCAAGGAAGTCGGCAAGGGGTTCGGGAAGGGATTCGGCACTTCGATCCCGAGCGGCTGATTCTCACCACCAGCACCAGTGAAGGCTATTCGTTCATGTTCCGCCTGCTGTGCAATCCCGGCGATGAGCTACTGGTTCCGAAGCCAAGCTATCCGCTGTTTGAGTTTCTTGCAGACTTGCAGGACGTCCGGCTGGCGCCTTATCCGCTGATTTACGATCACGGCTGGCAGATGGATTTTCCTTCGCTGGAAAAAGTTGTGACCAAGCGCAGCCGCGGAGTGGTGGTGGTTCATCCCAACAACCCTACAGGTTCGTACGTGCATGCGCATGAGCAGGAAGCCCTCAACAGCTTTTGCCGCGAACACAAAATCGCGATCATTGCGGACGAAGTGTTTCTGGACTACGCGCACAACGGAGCGCCAGAGCGCAGCTTCGCGGCGAATCAGGATGTGCTTACGTTTACGCTGAGTGGGGTATCCAAGATTTCGGCGCTGCCGCAAATGAAAGTGGCATGGGTGGCCACGAGCGGTCCCGCGGAAGAGGTTGAGGCGGCGCAGGCTCGGCTTGAAATGATTTCCGATACGTATCTATCCATGAACGCGCCCATCCAGTGGGCGGTTCCAGCGCTGCTGGAGCAGCGGGGAAGCATCCAGCAACAATTGCTGGATCGGGTGCGCGGCAATCTCGCCGAACTCGACCGCCAGCTCGCCACGCAAACAACTTGTCAGCGGCTGAGTGTGGAAGGCGGATGGTACGCGGTTTTGCGCATCCCGGTAATGCAGACTGACGAGGAGTTAGTGGTTGATTTGCTGCGGCGGAAATCTGTGCTGGTGCATCCGGGGCATTTTTATGATTTTCCGAGCGACGGATATTTGGTGTTGAGTTTGATCACGGGTGAAGCGGACTTTGCCCACGGAGCGCGTGCGATCGTGGAATTTCTAGGGTAGTTATTGCGAGCGCTCACTTGGGTGGCGGGACGAAACGCGAAGTCTCGAAGGACGACAACGTTACCTTCCAGGACTCAGCGATGGAATCGCGGCAAGCGTGCGCCAATTCTAGAGCATAAATCTTCAGCTCGCCCTGATTCGCGTCGGCTTCTAATGCCTCGCCGAAGTGAATCATGGCCTGCGCAACCCTTGAATCTTCTACGAGGGCTAGCGGGCCCCAGTATAGACGCCAAAAGGCGTTAATGCTCGGCCCCTGCTCCTCCCAAGGCCCGGAGGCGATGGCTGAGGCGGCTTCGACGGCTTGAAAGTAGAGCTCGAGCTGCTTGGTGGAAAATGGCTTTCTGGCTTCAATCCCTGCAGATTTCGCTCGTTCTTGCGCAAGGATCCGCTCTTTCGCTCGATCATCGAAATACTTCCTAAGCGTCCATATCCCGCCCGCGACTAGGCCAAGGGCTGTGACCATTTTTGCGACAGTGTCCCACACCCGCCACGATGCCTCGCACATACCAAAATCCATCGCCAAATTATAGTCAGCGGTGCAATCTAGACAATTGGAAACTCCGCCCGAGCCTGAGCCCGACCTATAGGGCCTTATCGCTTCACTAGAAACGGATTGCTCTCGCGTTCTTCGCCGATCGTGGTCAACGGGCCATGGCCGGGGACGACTACGGTTTCGTTGGGCAAAGTGAGCACGGTGGTGTGGAGTGATTGCAGAATCTTCTGCATCGACCCGCCGGGCAGGTCGGTACGGCCGATGGAGCCGGCGAACAGCGTGTCGCCGGCGAGCAGAGTTTTCTCGGCAGGGAAGTAGAGGCAAATGCTGCCTTCGGTGTGACCCGGCGTGTGCAGAATGGTGGCGGAGTGCGCCCCGGCTTTGACCGTATCCCCGGTGTTTACGCTTTGATCGATTTTGACGGCGCCGGGGGTTGCCATGCCCACCCATGCGGCCTGCTCGTCGAGCATTTTGAGCAAGGCATAGTCGTTCTGGTTGAGCAGAATGGGCGCTCCCGTTGCGGCGCGGAGTTTCATCGCGCCGCCTACATGATCGATATGAGCGTGCGTGATCACGATTTGCTTGACTTGCAGGTTATGCTTGCGGATGAGCGCGAGCACGTCTTCAATGTCGTCGCCCGGGTCGATCACCATGGCTTCGTGCGTGGTTTCGTCGCCAATGATGGAGCAGTTGCACTGCAGCGGACCGACGGGGAAGATTTCGTGGATCATGCTTTTTATTGTAGCGAAGTAGGTAGCGAGTACCGAGTACCTAGTACCGAGTAGCGAGCATAGAACAGAAGTAAGGTCCAGGCTTGTTTTGGGGTGCGGCTGGGGCGACAATACGCCAGCGTGTGGGGAGGTTTCTGTGGCAGCTAAATACCGTCAGCATGGATATCAAGACCGGGATCGCGAGGTGAAGCCGCGGAAGGAGTCAACCGAAAAGCCCGCTTCGGTGCCGCCGGCAAGACGCGACTACAGCATGGGGCCGAAGCCGGTGAATATGCCGGGCACGCGCGAAGTGTCCCGCTGCTCGCAGTGTGGCACGGTGCTGCCCGGGATGCCGCCCACAGGGCTTTGTCCCAAGTGCGGCTTCGAATTGCACTCCTGTAGGCAGTGCGCGTATTTCGATACGGGCAGCCGCTTCGAATGCATGCAGCCGGTTCCTAAGCGGATAGAAAAGAAAGATGTGCGCAACGATTGCACGTTCTACGAACTGCGGGTGGCGCGGGAAAAGGAAACGTCGACGCCGGCCAGTCTGCGCCCGAATGATGCGCGGCAGGCGTTTGAGAATCTGTTCAAGAAGTGAGTCGGCCGGCCTCAATCCCATTCGTAGAGAAGAGACGTTGCTTGCAACTGTTTCGGCATTGTCCTCAAAGCAAAAGACGCAGGCGGCTACGCACGAATGACTCAAATGCTGCCTTCTTCGCTTCACGGTTTCTGCGTAGGCCGTAAAATAATCTCGCTGACAAACGATTGCGGAGCCTGGGTTACGAGCATCTCCACGGCGTGGGCCACGTCTTCCGGTTGCAGCATCTTGGCGGGATCTTTGCCGGCGTGCGGGCTCAAGTCGGTGTTCGTCGAACCGGGGCAGATCACGCTGACGCGGATGTTATGGCCGCGGAGTTCTTCCGCCACCGAATAAGTCAAGCCGTTCAGTCCCCACTTGGAAGCCGCGTAGGCAGCGCCGTTCGGCAGGGGATTCTTTCCGGTAATCGAGGAGATATTTATGATGTGGCCGGAGCGAGCACGAATCATGAGGGGCGCGAAGGCGCGAATGGAGTAGTAGACGCCGCGCAAGTTCGTGTTCAGGATCTGGTCCCAGGCATCAGGAGAAAGTTGGTGAAGAGGGCCGTCGAATCCGCCGATGCCCGCGTTGTTAACCAGGACATCGACTCGTCCGAGGTAGGATTCGATGCGTTTGGCTGCCGCCCCCACGGACTCGAGGCGGGTTACGTCGCAGGGGATCACTTCGGCCTTTCCGCCAGCCTCTGCAATAGTTTTCGCCACCGATTCGAGCGAGGCGGCGGAGCGTCCACACAGCACGGCCAGCGCGCCCAATCGCGCTAGAGAACGTGCAATAGCAGCGCCAATCCCGCGGCTTGCACCTGTAATAATTGCCACTTGCCCAACCAGGGAATGAGCTTTACGGTTTGAGAGTGTATCCATGAGCGGTGTCCTCTTGGAGCGGTGTCCTCCTGCCTGCGCCACGCGACTGCGGACGGTTAAAAGAGGGCCGTCAAGCATGCGCCACTTCTGCATCTTATACAATTGCCTGGAGGGTAAACATGAAGTTGCTTGCCTTCGGAAGAAGAGGTACTTATAATCCGGCCAACCGGGAGTGAAGGGTCAGTCGCCTCGGACCGCAGTTCGCCCCGAATTGTGCGGGGTCTGCCCGGAACCGGATTCACATTGCAGGCAGGGCGCGGAGCGCGTGAGCGTTCCCAGCAAAATGCTACAGGTTCAGCAAGAACACGAATTCGCGATTTTGTCGATTCCCAAAGGTGCAAGGAGCCAATACTGATGAAAAAGATTCTGGTCATGGCTGTGCTCGGGGTAGTGGCTGCAACGGCAGCCGCGGCGCGGTCCGCGCCACAACCATCGCAGCCAGCGGCGCAAACCACTGCAGGACAACCGCCCGCAGCAGCCCCGGCGCAGGCGCCCGTCATCAAAGATCCCGCTGAATATAACGCATACGTGGGCGCAATCGGCCAGAAGGATCCTGCGGCGCAGATCAGCGGTCTGGAAGCCTTCATGACGCAGTATCCCAACAGCATCATGAAAGTCGCTGCTCTGCAGACCCTCATGCAGGATTATCAGCAGACCAACAATCAGCAGAAGACCATCGACACGGCGACCAAGCTGGTTGCAGCCGATCCTAACAATGTGCGCGCCATGGCATTGTTGGCTTATTTTGACCGCCTCAAGGCGCAAGGCGGGGACGCCAATGCCCAGCAGGACTTGGTGGACGCCAAGAAATACGGACAGATGGGCCTGGACGCGTTGCCGAAGTTTACCAAGCCTGAGGGCACTTCGGATGCTGATTTTCAGAAGATGAAAGATCAGATGACGGGGATTTTCAATGCGGCCATCGGGATCGCGGACCTTACCGCCAAGGATTACGACGATGCACGAAAAGCTTTACGCGCCGCCGCCGATAGCAGCCCGGACTCGCAGAAGGATTTCAGTGTGGTTTATCCGTTGGCCCTGGCGTATGCCGGACCCACGCCGCCGGATCCGAAGATTCCGCCCGATTCGCTCAATTCGATCTGGTACGCTACGCGCGCGTCGATCGTTGCTCCAACGCCCCAGTATCAGCAGCAGATCGAGAAATACGCGAAGAATCAATACATGAAATATCACTGCGCCGACGATGGCTGGACCGATCTGCTGGCGCAGGCTAAAGCAAATCCTGTGGAGCCGGCGAATTTCACCATTAAGCCGTGTCCCACTCCGCCGGAACAGGCTCACAACATGGTGACTGCAACCGCGCCCGAAAAGATGGACTTCGGTACGTGGGAGTTCGTGCTCTCGAACGGCTCTCAGGCAGATCAGGATACGGTCTGGAATGCCATCAAGGGAAAGCCGGTGCAGATGCAGGGAGTTGTCATCAAGGCCACAGCGACCGAGTTTGACATCGCTGGCAGCTCTGACGACATCGACGCGAAGAAGGCTGATATTACTCTGACCTTCGAAGAGAAAGTTCCGTTGCGGCTGATTCCGAAAGAGGGAGCCAGTTTGGACTTCCAAGGCAACCCAGCCTCTTACACCCCAAGTCCGTTCATGATGACGATGGACAAGGGACAATTGCTGAAGGCCGCGGCTCCTGCAAAGAAGGCTCCGGTGCATCACAAACCAGCTTCGCAGTAGTTCGAAGGGATCGACTAGTAAGGCAGCCCTCGCGGGCTGCCTTAATTTTTGGCGGAGAAAGCAAATGCCGGACGGAAACGCCGGTCTAGCGAGCCGCCTTTTTCTCCATACCTATGGGGCGGGCGCTGCGCGGAGGACGCTTCGCGCCATCACGGAGTTGCCGTACATCGATTTTGAGTTCGTCGATAGTGCGGCTGAGGGTGTTGCGATGCATGCCCAATTCGCGGGCGGCGCGGCACTGGTTCCCTTTGTTTTCCTGGAGCACAGTGAGGATAAAGCGTTTTTTGAACTCACGCACGCCCTCAGAATAGAGGATGTTGCTCTTGTACATCTGCAGAATAAGTGCTTCCAATTGATCTTTCACGGTAGGTCTCTCTCTTTGTTTTTTTAGTCTTGATGTCGTTACGAATATCGAGTCTGAAAGTCTCTTTTTATTACTGCGTCCCTTTGATTGCGGCTATCGCCGGGATTCAGCCGGGGCTCCCGTCAAATCCTTAGGGGCACGACGCAGGAAATCCAGTCCCTCATCGAACTTTGCCCGTAAGGCCGACGGCGCTAACCAAATGGCAGCTCTACCGACCACCAGGAAGTATGGCGCCAGCTCCGACTTCTCCAGCATCGACGAGGTCGGAGTGAACGCGGTCATTCCCATCAGCACCACAGCCACCACTAGTGCGCCTTTCACCAAACCCAACAAGGCTCCTAGAAAGCGATCGAAGCCACTCAGCCCAACTTCCTTCATCAGCCTGCGTGCGATTCTGCCCGCGACGCTGAACACGAGCATGATCACGAAAAAAATAATGAGGAAAGCAAAAATCTCAGCCAGCAACTCCGAATTCAGGAACGTCAGCAACCACCCAGCAAGCCTTTGATATTGCCAGGCCGCGACCACGTAACCCACAACCAGTCCCGCCATGCTCAAGGCCTCGGCGAAGAACCCGTGCATAGCGGCTAAAATCATATTCAGCACGATCACCAGAACGATCAACCAATCCGCCGGAGTCATGCCGCTCTCCGGCAGACGGAGGGTTCGCGGAATGCTGCGCCCTTACACATCCAGTTTATGTCCCGTAATCTGCTGGTAAGCGTCGAGATATTTGTCGCTGGTGTGCCGCGCAACCTCGGAGGGAAGCGCGGGCGCCGGCGGCTGCTTGTTCCAGTGAATTTCCTCCAGGTAATCGCGTACGTATTGCTTATCGTAGGACTCCTGCGACCGGCCGGAAGCGTATTTATCGGCAGGCCAGAAGCGCGACGAATCTGGGGTGAGCACTTCATCCGCCAGCGTGATTCCCCTGGCGGTCATGCCAAATTCAAATTTGGTGTCGGCAATGATGATGCCGCGCTGGCGCGCATAATCCGCCGCTTTCTTATAGACGCGCAGGGTAAGGTCGCGCAAGTGGCTGGCAGTCTCCGTTCCGACAATGTCGCACATCTTGGAGAACGAAATATTCTCGTCATGTCCGCTAGTGGCCTTGGTGGAAGGAGTAAAAATCGGCTCGGGGAACGCTTCGGATTCGCGCAGGCCCGCGGGTAAATTGATGCCGCAGACCTTCCCGGTGGCGTTGTATTCCTTCCAGGCCGAGCCTGAGATGTAGCCGCGCACGACGCACTCCACGGGAAACATCTGAGCGCGTTGCACAATCATTGATCGTCCGGCGAGCTGATCTGCATATTTCTGCAGTGGTTGTGGGTACTGCGCGACATCCGCGGTGATGAGGTGGTTGGCCACGATATCGGAAAGGAAGTCGAACCAGAACAGCGAAATCTGGCTCAGGACGCGGCCTTTGTGAGGTATGCCGGTGGCCAGCACGTAATCGAAGGCGGAAATGCGATCGGTGGCAACGAACAGCAAGCGCTCGTTATCGATTTGGTACACGTCGCGGACTTTTCCGCTGGCGTGGAGTTGGAGTTCGGGAATGTCTGTTTGTAAGAGAACGGGATCGAGAAGTTTCTGGCTCATATAGAAATAGTAAGGCAGGAGCGAGCCGTATTTTAGCCCCTGAGAAAGTTTTGTCAATCGTAGAGATCACATAGGGAAGGTAAAACCGTATCCTGTTGAGCAGGAAAATGTTGGGGGTCGCGAATGCACGCGGCGGTGGGAAGAAATAGAGTGGTTTGCGGGCGTGCGGTTGTGGAAAAGCTGAGGATGAGAGTGGATAAAGTGGGTGGAAGCAGTTCATGGTTTCTAGGTTGGCCGCGAGCCATTAGCCTCGGCGTCAGGTCGCCTTATTTTCGAATCGGCCAATGGAATGCCGCACGCTCCAGCAAGCCGTTGTCGAAGGTCATCCCAGTCGGGACCGTTTCGAGCCAGCACTTCGGCAACGTCAAACCAGCGATTTGTTGTGGGAGATTCAGACTGCAGCTTGGAAAGGTCTAGGCCCCGCTTCGATATGATCGTCCAGAATTCAGGAAAGCCGGATTTCTTCGCTTTCTGGTGAGATTTCTCGGCTTCGCCAGCCCGGTTGTGAACGTTGCTGACATCGCTGCCGCCCTTCACTTCGATAGCGACCTTGTGATGCACTTGGTTGCTGACTTGTTCCTGAATGCGAACATCGGGGTCGTGCGCCAGGGTGATCAATACGGTTCGCCCTGCGGAGTTCTTCAATGTCAGCTTGCTTTCAGTCGTGGAGACGACGTACTTAGCGACAATCTCCTTGAGGGCAACGAAGACGTCCTTCATGGCGATCTTGCCGATCTGCGTATTGTTGGAGCCCTGCAGCTGAGAGCCGAAGGTGAGCAGCGGCAGTTCGCGCAAATCGCGTTCTGTGATCTTTGGTATTCCCCGCAACAACTCCGCCAGCGGTTTCGCCATTACTTGACAGAAAATTGGAACCCACGGCCGCGTCTTCTCTGAGATCGCACCCAGTTCCTCCATGCTTTTGAAGCGGCCCATACCCGTCGAGCCTTTGTAGAAGCTCTTCTGTGGTGCACCCAAGAGCAGACGATAGTAGCCTACCAGCGAAGGCTTTGCCTCAAGTACGGCAGGAACTGGAAATACGTGTTCGTCGCGAAGGCCTGCAGCTGCCAGAATCTTCTGCGCCTCGTCCGGGACGTATTCGCGAATCTGTCGTTTGACGGTATCCTGATCCAGTTGGCCGAGGGCGTCGGAGAGCGCATCCATGAACCACTGCTTGCGAGCGGCCACGAGCAACTGGTAGAAGCGTATTTGGCGAGCCGAGCCCGGAGGATTGAAGGCCAGCCTCGCGATTTCCGGCTCGCCGGCTGCGGTTTTCTTCTTTGCTCGT
This sequence comes from uncultured Acidobacteriaceae bacterium, assembly GCA_963818865.1. Classification (GTDB taxonomy): domain Bacteria; phylum Acidobacteriota; class Terriglobia; order Terriglobales; family Acidobacteriaceae; genus Sulfotelmatobacter. Next base: position 593,248 of record CAWFTQ010000001.1, on the reverse strand, counting down.
GACATCGCGACTCTTCAAGGTTACTCGCACTTTTTCGATTTCCGGAAAACTATCCAGTAGCAGTGCTGTCGTCTACTATGATGCGCCGTCTTCCACTTAGGGTCGATGATCGGCCCTTTGCGGATTTTCACGATGCAGTCACAAGGCATGAATCCGACTTCGCGCGCAGCATCTATTAGCTCAATGTGTGCCCACTGGTAGCGGTGATGGTGTATGTAATCGGTTATCTTGCAGAGCAGAATGCCTTCTTCCTTCAATACGCGATAGGATTCACGCACAAAAGGCGGGAACGTGTGGGTAAACGTGTAATGGTTTTCTTTCGGTGAACGCAATACAAGCCCAAAGCGAGCACCGAAGTCTTTCTTATTGTCTTTCCCTTGGTTGGGAACGTGCGGTGGATCGTACACGATCACGTCAAGAGATCCGTCCCGAAGTGGCATAGCTGTGTTGTCAGCCACAATGCTGGGACGATGGCGCCGGTCAATATCCATGCCGATGACGTGCCGCTTACTGCCACGCCAAAAACGACCTCCGTTTACGGTAGAATCAAGAATCTTGCGGGGCCGCTTGCGGGGATAAAAGTCGAGCAGCCGCTCGATCAATTCGGCATCTTCGCCGAACCAGACCGACGCCAAAGGCGCGTATGCGGAGCCTTTCTCTGGCCTCGCCTTGCTATTGGTAGGCGAAGATAGCGGCTGGAGAGCTGTTGCCATCGTTGGGAACACTCCTTGTACACCCTGGCTGTTCATAATGGCAACTGTGAATTGCTTGCAAAACAAGTGCCATCCGTGGATTCTCCGCGACCTTAGGTGCCTGCCTCGGGCTAACGATATTGCTCCGGCTATGTCGCTCCGAAGCGTACCGATACCAGCTTCGAGACCCCTGGCTCCTGCATGGTGACCCCGTACAGCACGGGCGCGATGCTCATCGTCTTCTTGCTGTGGGTGATGAGGACGAACTGGGTTTGCACGCTCATCTCTTTTACCAGCTCGGTGAAGCGGCCGATGTTAGCCTCATCGAGAGGCGCATCGACTTCATCCAGGATGCAGAACGGGCTGGGTGTGTACTGGAAAATGCCGACCAGCAGGGCGAGCGCGGTCAGCGCCTTTTCGCCTCCGGAGAGCAACAACACGCTTTGCAGGCGCTTGCCGGGAGGCGAAGCGACTACGTCGATGCCGCTCTCCGCGGAGTTTTCCTCGTCGGTGAGCTTCATGAAGGCGTGGCCGCCGCCGAATAGCTTTTTGAAAGTGGCCTGGAAGTTTTCGTTGATCCTGGTGAAAGCTTCCTGGAACTTCTGGCGCGAAACTTCGTCGATCTCGCGGATGGTCGCGGTCGTATTCTCGATGGAGGAGATCAGGTCTTTCCTTTGGGCGTCGAGGAAGGTGTGGCGCTCGGCGGTCTCACGATATTCTTCGAGGGCCATCATGTTCACCGGGCCCATGGCTTCGAGCTTGGTGCGCATTTCGCGATAAGACTGATCGCGCGCCGCAAGTTCGTCGCCAGTGACGCAGACGATTGTGGTATCGGCCAGCAAGGCGGCACGCTCGACGCCCAACTCGTTCAAGCAAGTTTCCGCCATGTACATGTCGTCAGCCTGCAGCTTGGCGGCGGCGGCCTGCAGCTCACCGCGGCGGTCGCGGGCCTGGTCAAGCAGTTGGCGGGCGTGGCGGAGAAGTTCGTCGATCTCCGTCAGGCGGGCGCGCAGTTGATCCTTTTCAAATTGCAGCAACCCCTCCCGCGCCTGACCCGCATTGCGCTCGGCATCGTAGTCGGCGGCTTGCTGCTCAAGTTGAATGTTCTCAGTTTCGCGTTGGAGCTTTTCAGCGGCCGCCGCTTCGATCTGCGAAACCAGGGTATGGACGCGCTGGTTCATTTCGACGAACAGAGAGTCGATGCGTCCGAGTACGGCAGTGGCCGAGCGATGGCGCTCTTCGAGAGCCGCAACCCGAGCCACGCGGTGCGAACTGGTCTGAGCCGCATCTTCCCGATGCTGACGCAGCGCGCCGAGAGATTCCTGAGCTGCCGCAATCTGCTGCTCGAGTTGAATGCGAGTCTGTTCGAGGGCGGCAATTTCCGACTGCCGATCTGCGATGATGGATTCCTGTTCGGCGCGCTCCGCCGCCAGCCGTTGCATCTCCGCCTGTGAAATTCGCATGCGTTCGATGACCCGCGCCATCTCCGAATCGAGCTGCTGCAGCATGTGGCCGGAGGTCATTGACTGATGTTCGGCTTCGCGCTTTTCGCCTTCCAGACGTTCCAGCAGGGAACTGAACTCTTTGATTTCCCGCCCCAGCGTGAGCACACGCATTTCTTCGTCGCGCAGGGCGCGCTCCAGGTCTTCGAGCTGGCGGAGTACTTCGCGCAGCTCGCGTTTCATGGAGAGCGGGCCTTCGGCGCGCTGTTTGCCGCCTGTAACCGTCACGTTGTGGAAGCACTCGCCAGTTTGCGACAGGAAGAATGCGTCGGGATTCTCGAGAGCCAGACCGCGTGCGGTATCCGATCCGGGAACGATGTAACCGTCGCGCAGCTTTGGAAGAATCACTTCCAGCGACTTTCCAAAGCCATCGAGAACGCGGATGGTATTTTTCAAGGGCACGATCGAAGCCGTCGGCGGCGCGCAGTGCGCGGCTTCGTCGAGGATGAAAGAGAACTTGGCCTGCGAGTCTTCGGGATGAACCAGAAAAGTGGCGCGGCCGTCGACGTCGCTACGCAGCAGGCGCAGACCTTCGTCGGCAGCGTCCCAGGACTTGACCACGATGTAGTTCAGTTCGTCGCGCAGAAAATCTTCGACCACGCGCTCAAAGCGCGGCTCGACTTCGAGAAAATCGGCGAGTACGCCGACCGGCGCGAGTCCGCTCTGCATCACTCCGGATTGGAAAAGCCGGCGAACCGATTCGGTCGAGTATCCATGCTCGGCAATCACCGCCTCCAGCGATCCCTTTCGTCCGAGCGCTGTGGCAAATTCGGCGCGCAACAGGTCGAGATTGGTTTTCGCCCGCGTTTCGTCCAGGCGTTTGGACTCAAGTAAGCGACGAAGCTGGCTGATCTCTTCCGTGATTCCCGCGACGCGCTGGGTCACGGTTTCAAACTCGAGGGCGAGTTGCCCGCGCTGTCCGCCGAAAGCTTCCACTTGGAGATTTGCGTTGGTAAATTCAGTTTCCAGACGGCGCGCTTCGCGGTCCGCACCAGCGAGCCGCTCTTCCGCTTGCGCCAGTTGGTTGCGAAGCCGTGAGGCAGAAGACACCGTGTCAAAAATCGCGACGCGAGATTCTTCCTGCCGAAGTTCGAGGTCAGCCAGCGCGGCGGTTGCGTCTGCGGCTTCACGCTGCGAGAGGGCGAGTTCGTGTTGTGCCGCGGCCAGGTCGGCTGCCGCCGATTCCAGCACCTGCCGGTTGGAGTCGCGTTCGGCCTCAAGCGCGGTGAGGCGGTGACGAGCCTGCGCCAATTCAGCGTCGGCCGAGGCGGAGCGAACCAGCAGTTCGGCGCAGCGTTCATCGTTGTGGCGGCGGCGGGCATGCGCACGATCGATTTCCATGGCGAGCTGGCTCAGGCGATCGCGATTCTCACGCAGCTCGGTTTCGATGGCATATCCGCGCTCGGTGCTCTCGGTATGCTCGGCTTCGAGCTGCTGCACTGCCTCTGTGCGGTGCTGCATGTCCTCGGCGAGCGCATTGAGTTGAGCGTCGAGTTCGGCGCTCTCCTGCTCGATTGCGGCAAACTTACTGGCCAGCACAATTCGCAGTTGAGCGCGCATCTCGTCGCGCAACCTGGCAAAGCGCTCCGCCTTGGAGGCTTGCCGCTTCAATGAATTCATCTGCCGCGTGACTTCTTCAAAAATATCGTTCACCCGCGCGAGGTTCAGCTTGGCATCTTCCAGGCGAGCTTCGGCCAGACGCTTCTTGGTTTTGAATTTTGTAATTCCGGCAGCTTCTTCGAGAATCGCCCGGCGATCGGTGGGACGGCTGCTGAGAATCTGGCCGATGCGTCCCTGCTCGATCAGGGCGTAGGTCTCGGGCCCGAGGCCGGTGCCCATGAACAGGTCTTGAATGTCGCGCAGGCGACAGAGCTTACCATTCAGCAAATACTCGCTGTCGCCGGAACGAAACAGCCGCCGCGTGACCACGATTTCGCCGGCATGAAATTGTTGCTGATTAAACTTGCGGCGGCGGATCTTGAGCACGACTTGCGGAGCGCCGGCAAGGGCAGCTGAGGAAGCGATTGGGGCGATGTTATGGACAGGCAAGGCGAACACGGGTTCGTCGTCGGGAAATGCGACCGCAATGGTGTTGATCTTCGAGCGCGGAATTTCGACTTCTTCGGTTTTGCCGGGTTGAGCCTCTTCCACGGCGCTTTCGGTTGCGGCCGCTGCGCGCGCGCGGATGGCAGCTTCGTCCCAGTCGTCCGCGTGTTTCGAAGACATGGGATTGATCGGGAGTTCGTCCTGAATATCGATCTCGGTAGGGGCGTTGGCATCGGGCCCGGGATACTCCTGGGGATCGATCAGCGTCAGCGACACTTCGGCCATGCCCGTGGGCTTGCGGTCGCGCGTGCCGGCGAAGATCACGTCTTCCATGCGCGATCCGCGCAGGGTCTTGGCCGATTGCTCGCCCAGTACCCAGGAGATGGCATCGGCGATATTCGACTTGCCGCAGCCATTGGGTCCGATGATGGCGGCAATGCCATCCCCATGGAACTTGAGGTCGGTGCGGTCGCAAAACGATTTGAAGCCGAGAATCTGAAGCCGCTTCAGTTTAAGCAACGTGAACTCCTTGGGAAAAACAGTTGCCAGTTGTCAGTGGCCAGCTGCCAGTTCTGCTGCTGACCTGTTTACTACACCGATACCCTTTGCGGTCGAAACCGTGCTTGTTCAGACCAACTCCGTCCCTGGCTGAAACGGACAGGCACAAATTAGAGCTACTGTAACGGTGAAAACGGGGCGGGTCAAGCAATATAACACTATATATTGTATGACCTTACGCGCGAGCGCACTGGGTTGCACACACATTGCAGCAAATAAGCATTTTAGGGGTGAGGGAAGGACGAGGCGGGGAGAATCGCGAGAGCAGAATTATGGTAGCGCGGGGAGACTGGTAAACACAATGAAGATTAACGATTCTAAAGATGCTGAATAAACTCTTCTGTGGACAGTTCGATATCACGAAGGATGGAACGGAGGAGACCCGGGCCCAACATTTCGCCGGAATGCACTGGCACGGTCGTCACTCGCCCGTCCGGATGTCTCAGGAAAACGTGGCTTCCACGGGTTCGAACAACCTGGAACCCGATTCCTCGAAGGATGCGAACGGCTTCTTTGCCGCTGATCCGCGGAAGCCGAGTCATACAGAAATCTGCTGAATGCCCACAAGCTCCAGCGGAGTTTCTTTCTCGCGATTATCTTCCAGGCACAACTCAACAACTTCGTGCACCCGCTTCATCAGTGTGTCGAGACTCTTGGCCTGAGTATGGCATCCCCGCAGCGCGGGAACCGTGCCAACGTAGTAGCCTTGCTCGTCCCGTTCGATGAGAACAGTGAATTTGCGTGTCTGCTTCACAATCGGATTTTAGCATGCAACGCGCTGGGTCATTTACGATTGACTTTTCTCCGGTTGCAAGCTTTCAGCTCTTAACGTTCGGCATGAAGGAGATTGTTATCTCTAGAGAGGGGAGCCGCAGGAATCGCGGAGGCCCAAACTGGACTGCAGGCGCTTGCGGTAGCGCCGGCTCAAACGAAGCGAGGAGCCGTTTTCGAGCAGCACTTCGTATTCGCCGTCGGCGCCGAGCTGAAGACTTCTAACTCGACTGAGGTTGACGATTGTCGACCGGTGGACGCGGCAAAAAACGGCCGGATCTAATTCTTGCTCGAGTTCCGACATGCTGCGGCGCACCAGATGGGTTCTTGGTCCGGTGTGCAGGCACGCATAGTAGTCGGCAGCCTCGATCCAGTCAATCTCTGAGATTTTCACGAACGAGACCTGCCCGACGCTCTTGACAGCCAAGCGCTCCAGTTTTCGCGGTAAATCTCTGTCGCGCAGGATCTTTTGCTTGGCGCGGCTGAGGGCTCGGTCGAACCGGGCATTGTCGAAGGGCTTCAGCAGGTAATCGAGCGCTCCAGTCTCGAAAGCCCGTAGCGCGTATTGGTCGTAGGCCGTCACAAAGACAATAGCGGGAGGCAGGTCGGTGCCGAGACGTTCGAGCACGTCGAAGCCGTCGCATTCCGGCATCTGGACGTCGAGGAAGACCAACTGCGGCAGCGCCCTGCGGATCTCTGTTAATGCATCTGCGCCGGAGCCGCATTCGCCGACGATTTCAATCTCCGGATCACGTCGCAGCAACACGGAGAGGTTGCTGCGCGCGAGCGGCTCGTCGTCCACAATGAGCGTGCGTATCTTTATTTGGACGTTCTCCATAATTGGACGTTCTCCATTGGACGTCCTTCTGGGTGTTCTTCCCCGCGCATGAGTCAATCCTTGGACGATTGAGAAACAAAGGGCAGGGATAGCGAGGCTTCCACGCCGCTTGGGTCCCGATTCCGCATGTTCAACTCAAACGCGTCCCCATACAGGCCCTGGAGCCGAGTTCGCACATTGCGCATCCCGATCCCAGAAGCAATTCTCTCGCACTCTTCCGGGAGGCTGGGACCATCGTTATAGACGCTGATGGTGAGCCTGCCGTTGGAGCGCGAGGCGGCAATCTGGATAGCCCCGCCCTGCACTCGTTTCGCAATGCCGTGCTTAATCGCGTTCTCGACCATAGGCTGCAGAATCAGGGTGGGAACCTGAGCGGGGAACAGTTCCTCAGGGACACTGACGCTGATCTTCAGGCGTCCGGCAAAGCGCACCTTCTGGATGTCCAGATACTTTTGGGCAAACTCCAATTCCTCCGCCAGAGTCACCTGTTGCCGGTCGGAGTCTTCCAAGACCCGGCGAAGAAAGTCGCTCAGGCCGGCGATCATGGTCACGGCCTCATCGTTTTTTTCCTCGCGCACGAGGCCGGCAATGGCATTGAGCGTGTTGAACAAAAAGTGCGGCTCGATTTGCTTTCGCAGGGCGCTGAGCTGCGCCTTTGAGAGCTGCTCGTTGAGGCGCGCGGTCTCGGCTTGCTGAAGAGCCAGGCGCTCTCGGGAATCCAGCATGTAGCTGACCATGAGGATGACGCCGTAAAGGATTAAGTACGAAAGAAGTCCGCTGTAGAACTTGTGCAACCAAAGATCCGCGAACGGCTCTGGACGCGGGGCCATGGCCCAGGGGTTGAGTAACTCTTCGAGAGATGCAGTCCACGCGGCATAAACCAGACCGATGGAAGCGCAGGCAGAGAAGTGTGCGGCCCATGTGGAGAACCGTCTCCACTGTGCCGGGGAGTATTGCCGGCCGAGGCGGAGAACGAGCGGCGTTGCCAACGCCCACGGCAGCCACGAAAGCAGCGAGGTCACGAACAGGCGGACCCAGGCATGGTGCATGCCCTCCGCACGCATGACGAATACGGTCTGGCTGGCATCGAACAGCCCGACGCCAGACCAGATCGCCGCAATCCAGATGCGGGGTGAGGGCTCGGAACGAGTTCGAGTCGCGTGCATATGGAGAATCGTACCCTACGAAGCCGCCGGATAGGTCAACCATGCAGCGAATCGACGGGAGCCTGCAGTGGGCGGTCTGGTCTTCAGAAGAGCGCAGCCCGATACTAGTCCTCATGAACAGCAAAACAGGAACCCTATTGCTTGGCTTGATGGTTTTCGCGTCATTGGCCGCATTTTGCCAATACGCAACATCGCCGAGTTCAGCCACGGAATATACCGGTGACGCCCAACTTAAGCTTCCCGAACACTACCGGGAGTGGGTGTACCTGACCACAGGTTTCGACATGAGCTACAACCCGGCGATGCAGATGGGACACCACATGTTCGACAACGTGTTCGTGAATCCCGAGGCATATAAGGCATTCGTGCAGACGGGCACTTGGCCGGACAAGACCATCCTCGTTCTTGAAGGTCGCGGTGCTGAAGGTAGGGGCTCGATCAACCAGAAAGGTAACTATCAGAGTACCGAGGTCATGGCAGTGGAGGTACATGTAAAGGACGAAGCGCGTTTTCCGGGGAAGTGGGCCTTCTTCGGCTTCGACGACGGAAAGACAGCGAAGATGATCCCCACCTCGGCCGACTGCTATAGCTGCCACGCCGCTCATGCAGCTGTGGATACCACGTTCGTCCAGTTCTACCCCACTCTGCTGCCGATCGCCAAGAGCAAGGGTACGCTGGCCGCAGGGTACCAGAAAGAGATAGCGGACCCGGCGCAGAAATAGCTTCTTGATCTTAGGTGAGCCTGCCTCGCTTCGCTCGGAGGGACAGCCGGAGGCGGCTGTCCCCACATGGTCTTGCTACTTTCCGCCCAGCTTCTCGAAGAACAAACAGATGGTCTCGATCCCGTGGTGGAAATTCGGGATATGAAACTTCTCGTTGGGAGCGTGCAGGTTGTCGTCGGGCAGGCCGAATCCCATCATCACGGTGGGGATTTTCAATCCTTCGTAGAAATCGTTGACGATGGGAATCGATCCGCCGCTGCGGATGAAGACCGTTTCTTTCTTGAAGGTATCGTGCAGCGCTTCGGTCGCGGCCTTGATGTATGGATTATCGGTACCCACCACGGAGGCAGGACCTTTGCTGTGTACTTTGATCTTGGTCTCGATGCCCTTGGGCGTAAGCTTCTTCACGAAATTCGTGTAGCGCTTCAGGATGTCGTCGGGATCCTGGTTGGGCACGAGTCGCATAGAAACTTTGGCCGAGGCTTTGGCGGGAATTACGGTCTTGGCGCCGGCTGCCGTGAATCCGCCGGGCATGCCGTGAACTTCAAGCGTGGGCCGCGCCCAGGTGCGATACAGAACTGAGTAGCCAGGTTCACCGGTGAGGACTTTGGAACCGACTTCAGTCTTACGGTACGTCTCCTCGTTAAAGGGCAATCGTTTCCAGGCTTTGAGTTCGTCTTTACTCGGAGCCTTTACGCCCTTGTAGAAGCCCGGGATGAGCACGTGACCTTTTGAATCCTTCAGCTTGCTGATAATCTCAATGAGCGCAAAGAATGGATTCGGAGCCGCGCCGCCGTACACGCCGGAGTGCAGATCGGTCTTGGCGCCGTAGGCTTCGATTTCCGTATAGACCAGGCCGCGCAGGCCGACGCACAGCGTGGGGAGGTTGGGAGCGAAGAGTTCGGTGTCGCAGACCAGGGCAAAATCAGCCTTCAGCTTAGCTTTCTGCTTGCGTACATACTCGGCGATGGACTCGCCCCCAACTTCTTCCTCGCCTTCGAAAATAACTTTCACGTTGATCGGCAGTTTGCCGGTGCCCGACTTCATGAGCGATTCAAGGGCCTTCACTTCCATCCAGAGCTGGCCTTTGTCATCGACCGCGCCTCGCGCGTAGATGTTGTTGTTGCGCTCCGTCGGCTCAAAGGGAGGAGTCTTCCATTCGTCAAGCGGATCGGGTGGTTGCACGTCGTAGTGCGCGTAGCAGAGCACAGTGGGTTTGCCTTGGGCATGGAGCCAGTCTGCATAGATAAGCGGATGTCCCTTGGTAGGAATGACCTCAACATTTTCCAGACCGATGCGACGCAATTCGTTGGCCACGAAGTCGGCGGCTTTTTGAACGTCAGGCTTATGTTCGTCGAGCGTGCTGACGCTGGGGATACGAAGAAGATCTTTTAGTTCGCTCAGGAAACGTTGCTGATTATTGCGGGCAAAATCGACTGCGGGGGAAGCCATAAGTTGATCCTTTCTTGTGAAAGCGCGCGATTGGAGGTCGTACGCGGGAAACGCAATAGTATACCGCCTGCCCGGCAAACGGAGGCGATTCGCGAGAGAAATCCATGAAACTGGCATGCCGCACGGGCCTATTGTGGTGTGGTCGTGGAGTCGACCAATTCCATTTGCCCATTCCGGAGTTCGTAGGTGCTCACCGTGACCGTGTCGTTATTCCTGTCCCATGTCGATACCTCCCGGTGGATCAACGTGTACCGACCACCGTTCTCGTATTGATAGGTTTCGTTCTGCCAGTCGGAGGCGCTTCCATTTGAGCTCGACGTCACCTGCTTCTTTTTTGCGTCAAACGAGGGAGTTCCGAGATCACTCAAGAAGTCGTTACGCAGAAACTCTTCCTTCTTGGGATCATAAATATAGAAATCGTAGGAACAATTACCAGTCGCGCCGCAATTGCTCAATATCTGCAGATCCTTATAGCCATCGAAATTGGCGTCGACCGCGTTGAGAACGCTATTAGCAGCAGTTCCCATGGGTATATCGCTCGGGCCAATCGTGCCTTCGATAGTTTGAACAACATCGCCGGTATTGCTCTCAATTACGTCGAGATCGCCGAAAGAGTTGTCTTCCTGGCCTGCAAAGTGAAACGTAAACAGCGCAAGGTCGGGGTCGATGCGAAAAGTGCAGATCATGCCGCCCCTCAGGTCTTCCTCGCCGGGAAAGTAACCCTCCACCTGGTTGAGCGGGACTGTGCCTTTATACTTTCCGAGCTTGCACCCTTCCTTTTGAGGTGGGGACGCCGAGTACGTTGAGCTTGAGGCTACTGCGATGGGCTTTTCATTACTCGTGGAATTTTGTGCAGCAGACTGACAAACACCAATCGCCAATAACACGCCCATGATCGGCGTGATGATCATCGACGTGGGCTTGTAATCGCACATGCGATCAAGTCTAGCAATGGGATTTTGAATGCTCTGGTGAAAAATGCGACGAGGATAAACCAAAGTTTCACCGCGAAAATCGGGAAAATGAAAACGCGTCAAGTTGATACGCGGGCGGTTTGCCGGCAACCGCATCCGCCATGACCTGCGCCGTGATTGGGGCAAGAAGAATGCCGTCGCGAAAATGGCCGGTGGCAACGTAGTAACCGGGCGTGGCGGTTTCGCCCAGAATGGGCAGGGCATCGGGAGTTCCAGGCCGCAACCCGGCCCAGTCTTCGAGGATTTTGGCATTGCGCAGTTCCGGAACCATCGCGATGGCGGAGCGGTGCAGGCGCTGAATAGTGGCGACATCGGTGCGTTTGTCGTATCCGGCTTCTTCTACCGTGGTTCCAACCAGGATGCGGCCGTCGCTGCGCGGAATGATGTAGATTTCTGGCGAACGGATCACGTGCTGCAACAGATTGCGAGAGGGCGAAGCCAGGCATAACATCTGTCCCTTGACTGGCCGAGTGGGAAAAGCGCAGGGGGAAATCTGTCCCGACCACGCGCCGGCGCAGTTCACGACTTTGGGCGCGTGGAATGAAGTTTTCTTGGTCACGACTCCCTGGACTCGACCGTCAGACACACGCACGGAGGTGACGGTTTCGCCGGAAGAGACATCCACGCCGCGTCTCTTGGCTGCCTGGAGTGCAGCCGCGGTAAGTCCGCGGGGATCGACGCTACGCTCCTTCAAATAAAACGCGGGACGATTTGTCTCCGCAAGTGCTGGCTCGAGTTTGGCCAGAGGGGCGGGAAGCAAGGTCTCCAACTTGAATCCGGGCCGCTCGTAGACGTGTTCAGCAGGAGGAAAAACAATTGTGCCCTGATCGCGCAGGTCGACGTAAAGTCCCGACTCGACCTGCAATTCATACACGAACTCCGGGTACATGCGCGCACTGGCCGTGGCCAGCGGTTGTAAAGTGGCAGGGGTTTCGAGGCTGCAATCGACCAGCATGCCGCCCGCTGCCGAGGAAGCTTCTCGACCCGGTTCGCCCCGCTCGACGACCAGCACGCTCGTACCCTGCTTACGCAGTTCGAGCGAGAGTGAGAGTCCGATGATGCCGCCGCCGATGACGATCACGTCCCAATTCTTCACTTCAGCATTGTAGAAGACCAGCATTGTAGAAAACTCGGAGCGGCAGTGATTCCGCGGGAGGACGCCAGCATAGAACTGGTCCCAGCCCCATTACTTTCGTTACCCCGGCGGGACACATATGGTTAAGTGTGGTTACCGTTTCGCCGCCTATAATCCGGTCAAACCAGGAAACATTGCAGGTCGCAAGATCGGTGCGTCTTATTGAGGTAGTGAGCGCAGCGAGCTATGGCAGAGCTAAAGTCAGTCGTGAAATCAAGACACAACACGGATGAGCGGGGAGTTGCTTCAGAATGGATCTATAATCCCTGGCTCGATTTGATCGTCGGGTGCGGAGCCTGGTCGGCGCCGCTTTTGCTCATCTCTTACTTCTCGATTGCGTCGAGTGTGCGCACGTGGGCGGTGATCTTCTATGCGCTGGCGCTTTTTTTCAACTACCCGCACTACATGGCGACGATCTACCGCGCCTACCATCGCGCGGAGGATTTTCACAAATACCGCATCTTCACGGTTCACATTACGGCGCTGCTTGCGCTGACGCTGGTCTTGTCGCATTCCTGGGCCGGCATTCTGCCGTGGATTTTCACGATCTATTTGACCTGGAGTCCGTGGCATTACAGCGGACAGAACTACGGTTTGTTCATGATGTTCGCTCGCCGTGCCGGAGCGACACCGACCGACACGACGCGCCGCGCGCTGTACGGAGCTTTCGTCGTTTCCTATCTGATTCTTTTTCTGGGCTTTCATACAGGAGCTTCCACCGATCCTCTTTTCATTTCTCTCGGAATTCCCGCGGCCGTAAGCCGGTGGGAGCAAATCCTGCTGGCCGTCGTGTTTGTTGCGCTGGCTGCGTTTGGGCTTTTGCGGCTAGCCCGGGAAACGGGCTGGGGCAAATTGCTTCCTTCGCTCACTTTGTTCTCGTCGCAGTGTCTTTGGTTTTTGCTGCCGGCGGGTATTTCCCTGATCACGGGCCTTGAAATTCCGCAGAGCCGCTACAGTATGGGCGTGCTAGCGGTGATGCACTCCACGCAATACCTCTGGATCACGAGCTATTATGCTCGACGCGAAGCCTCGGGCGACAGTGGCCGCAAATGGCGCGCCTGGGCTTACTTCGGAGTGCTGATCGCCGGCGGCATCGCGTTGTTTGTTCCCGGACCGTGGCTGGCGAGCCGTTTGTTCCACCATGACTTCACTCGCAGCTTTCTGATCTTCACCGCGCTAGTGAACATCCACCACTTTATTCTGGACGGTGCGATCTGGAAGCTGCGCGATGGACGGATCGCCGGTCTTTTGCTGAACTCGCGAGTCCGGATTTCCGATGCCGCTTCGCAAACAGGCAGCCGGTTGTCTTACGCGTGGCGTTGGCTTGCGAGCGGGACTGCGGGCGCCCGGCAGCTGCGGGTCGGCGCGGCTCTCTTGCTGCTGCTATGGGCGACGGTCGATCAGGTGCGGTACTATCTGGCGCTCCATGGCGATAATCTCAAGGATTTGCAGCGCGCGGCGGCGCTAGATTCCTTCGATAGTTCGTTGCAAATGCGACTGGCTCGCCAAGAACTTGAACAGGGGCAGGCGCAACCTGCGGAAGCTGCCTGGCAAAAGGCGATCCTGGTGAGCCCGTCCGATCCCGCGCCGCGACAAGCGTTGCTGCGATTTTTGATCGGGCAAAACCGCCTCGACGAAGCGTTCGATTTGACGGAAGCGTCTCTCCGTTACACGCCTAAGGACGTAAACCTTTTGATGGATCGCGGGCTTCTGGCCCAGCGTCGCGGCCATCCCGATTTGGCGGTGGAGAGCTGGAACCAGGCGCTTGCCATCGATCCGGGCCACGCCTCGGCGCATCTTTATCTTGCAGACGAACTGGATCGCCAGGGAAAGCCGCGGGAATCGGCCGCGCATTACAGGGCATTTCTAGAGATTGTCGCGCGGCAGACCGGATCGAATCGACCGGAGCCGCAGAAAATCATTGCGGTTTTGCTGCGCATGGCCGATTGCCAGGTTCGCGCGTCCCAATCGGCGCAAGCTCTTCAGTCTTACCAATCAGCCGCGAGAATTGCGGCTCAGACGAAACAGAGCAAACTAGAGAGCATCGCTAACGTGAATGAAGCGGCGCTGCAAGGCGAAGCCGGCAGATTGGACGAGGCTCTTGAGCTTTATCAGCACGCTCTACGGCTGGATGAATCGATTGGCGATCGCACGGCGAGCGCCGAGGATTGGTTCGTCTACGGCCGTTTCCTGGATGGCGCAGGATTTCCCGTGGGGCTGGCTTACGCGTGCTTATTAAAATCTGAGATGCTGCAGGATCCTCTCCCCGAGGCACACCAGCAGAAGTTTCGGACCGATGCCAGGGAGCAAGCTGAAAGGCGGGCCAGGACTGAAGTGCGCACGATCCGCCACAATCTCGACCTCAGTCTGAATGAGGCCTTGGCGCTTCGCCGTTAATTAAGACCGAACATCCTCTGCGCCATTTGACAGCGTGGCCCTCGTGCTTTAACAATTGAAGCGATCCCAAAATTGAGGGCCAGTTCACTCCTGGAGGAGCTATGCCGGACGAAGGCGAAGAGATACCTGTTCAAGTGGAACCGCAATCGAATACGGGGAAGTGGATTCTGCTTTTTGTAGCGATCATTTTCGTTGCGGTGTCGGTCTATGGATATGTGACCACGCAACAGCACGTCGATAAGCTAACCAGAGACTTGACCGACAGTCAGAACCAGGTTGCGGAACTCAAGAACAGAATGCAGACGGCCGAAGCGTCTGAGGAAACGTTGGCCCATCAAGTCGGGCTCACGAAAAAAGAGTTGTCGCAGCGCGCGTTACAGCTCCAGCAGCAACAGAAGGAGACTGAAACGCGCCTGCAGCAAGAAGAGAACGAATCGAAAGCGCAGTTCGGCCAAGTGAGCGGAGAAGTTGCTGGTGTGAAGACCGATGTTGGGGGCGTCAAGAGCGACGTAGCCTCGACGAGGGCTGATTTGGAAACCACCAAGGCAAAGCTGCAAAGTGCGGTGGGCGATCTGGGAGTGCAGAGCGGTTTGATTGCCAACACGCGTGGCGATCTGGAAGTGCTCAAGCACAAGGGAGATCGCAACTACTACGAATTTACTTTGCTGAAAGGCGCAAAGCCGCAGCCGGTGGCGACGGTGAGCCTGCAGCTCAAAAAGATCGACGCCAAGCACGGCAAGTTTACCGTGAATGTGACCTCCGACGACAAGACGATCGAGAAGAGGGATCGCAATATCGCCGAACCCATTCAGTTTTATTCAGGACGCCAGCACTTGTTGTTTGAATTGGTGGTGTGGACGGTGGACAAGAACAAAGCGACGGGATACTTGAGTACGCCAAAGAACGCGCCGATTCCGGTGACGGCCAATTGAACGGAGTGCTTTTCCCGGCGGGCGCGCAGGCAGCGCTGCAAATCGCGCTGCGTACGGGAGTCATCTACCTGGTCGTGCTGATTGGGGTGCGGCTCAGCGGCAAGCGCGAGGTCGGGCAGATGACGCCGTTCGATCTCACGCTGTTGCTTCTGATTTCCAACTCAGTGCAGAACGCAATGACTGGACCGGACACGTCCCTGGTGGGGGGCGTGATTGCGGCGTCCACGCTGTTATTGCTGAACTATGCGATCGGAAATCTTTCCGGCGCCAGCCGCCGGTTTCGTCGTGTAGTGGAGGGTGAGCCGAGTCTTCTGGTTCATGACGGGAAAGCCATCGAGACGCACATGGCCGAGAACACGTCAGCATGGACGAACTGCAGCGCGCGCTGCGCGAGCACGGCATTGCGCATTTGTGCGACGTTGCACTGGCCGTGCTGGAAGTGGACGGCTCGATCAGTTGCGTGAAGTACGACGAGATCAAACCTGACGCCAACACCCACCTCGCGCGGCGACGATTCATTCAGAAAAAACAGTAAGCGACGCTTCATCTACTCAGTCGGCACAAATCTCACGCAAACCGGATGCGATATATCCAGCACTTTGCCAGTTGCCGTGAGACGGCCGGTTTGCGCATCGATACGGAAGACAACTATGTTGTCCGATTTTTCGTTGGCCGCAAACAGAAGCTTGCCGGTGGGATCGATCTCGAAATTCCGTGGACTCTGGCCTTTCGTGGGAACGTACTCGACGAGCGTTAGCGTTCCTTTTTCGGGATCGATGGAGAAGACCGCAATGCTGTCATGACCACGGTTCGAGGCATAGAGAAATTTGCCTGAAGGATGGATAACAATTTCAGCATCGTCATTTTGCCCGGCGAATCCTTGGGGAATCGTGGAAATCGTTTGCAGGGAATGCAAAGTTCCTGCGGCGGCGTCGAAGCTGAACACAGAGACCATATCGCCCATTTCGTCGATTACATAACCAAACTTGCCGTTGGGGCTCAGCGCGAAATGTCGGGGCCCGGCTCCGGCGTCGGCCTTGGCAAAAGGAGGGTCGTTGGGAGTGAGCGAGCCCTTTCCACTGTCAAACTTGTAGACGAGAGTTTCATCGAGTCCAAGGTCGTCCACGATGGCGAAGCGATTGTCGGGCGATAGATCGATGGAGTGAGCGTGCGGCCCCTCCTGGCGCTTCGGATTGGTGCCATGGCCGGCGTGCTGGACAAAGGCCGAAGCTGCACCCAAACTGCCATCTGGTTGAATAGGGAACACCGATACGCTTCCGCCCGTATAGTTGGCTACGAGAACGAACTTTCCGGTTTTATCTACGGTAATGTAACAAGGATCGGCGCCGCCGGAAGCTACTTCATTCAACAGCGTCAGTTTGCCGGTGGCTGGATCGATCGCGAAGGCGCTGACTCCTCCACTCTTCTGGCCTTTGAAATTGCCGACCTCATTCACTGCGTAAAGGAAATGGTGGTTGGGGTGCACGGCGAGAAAAGATGGGTTGGTGGTCTGGGCCACGAGGCCGATGGACGTCATCTCTGCATTACTGGAATCGAAACGATACGCGTAAATGCCTTTGCTGGTGCCGCCTTCCTCGGTGTAGGTGCCGACGTACACGAAATAAATATCTTTGCTGTTATTGTTTTTGAGTGCCGAGCCTGCTTCAACGCAGACAGCCATTAGAAGCAGCACGAGCAGAGAAGCGGTCGTCCGGACAAAACGCTGAGTTGCTTTCATTTTTCTATGGAATCGCATTCTATAGCCACCGCGCAACTGTCTGACGCTTACTTGGTCAACACCACGGGAACGGGTTGGTCGTACGGTTGGATGATGACGCTCACGGCTTTCCGTTGATTGAACACGTCCAGGGTCACAGGAAAACTTACGATTACGGTGCGCTTGAGTTCCTGGCCGGGTTGCAATTTGTCTTCCGGGGCGAGAGCCGGCTGAGCGTTCTCTTTTAGAGTGGGAAACGCCTGATAGTAGCGATCGAAATCGACGGCGGAAACTGCGTCGCTGGTTTGGTCGCCGCTGGAAGTGGTGACCTTCGCTTGGATGCTGTGCACCCAGAGTGATCTTTCGCCGGAACTGCGCAGGGTGAACGTTAGAGCTACTAACGACGCGGTCTGGTTTGGAATCTGTACGGCGATGACGTTGTCGAGCGATCCGGCGGCCTGCGGCTTGGGGCGCTGGAGAAAGGCTATGACGCCCGCGATGACGAGCACACCGGCCAGAGCGATCAGTAAGACTTTAACCGGCGGCAGGTTGCGCTTGGCGGTGCCGAATTCGTCGCCGATGCGGATGGTGGGTCCGCGTTGGGGAGTGGGTGGCGTGCTGGATGGGGGTCCAGTTGGAGTTGCAGGGGGAGGCGAAGCAGGCTTGGGCGTTTGATCGGGCATAATTTTAAGCGCTCCCCGATTCTACTCCGGGTTTTCGCTTCGAACGAATCTCAACCCCATTGATGCTTCATCGCCTTGGCGAATTGTTCTGCGGCCAGAGTGTTCAGGACGTCGTTCTTGGTCAGCCAGGCGCGGCGCGCCTGCAGGATGCCGTAGCGAATCTTGTCCAGATGAGAGGTGTGGTGCGAATCGGTATTGATGACGATCTTCACGCCCCGTTGTTTGGCCTGGCGCAAGTGCACGTCGTTGAGATCGAGGCGGTCAGGGTAGGAGTTTAACTCCATGGCGACTTTGTGTTTAGCCGCGGCCGTCAGAATCGCATCCATGTCGAATTGGTATGCATCCCTGCGAAGTTGCAGGCGGCCGGTGGGATGGCCAATGATTGAAGTATTGGGATTCGAAATGGCCTTAAGTAGTCGCTCGGTCATCTTCGCCGGTTCCTGATTGAAAACAGAATGCACGCTGGCGATGACCACGTCCATCTGCGCCAGCACGTCGTCGGAAAGATCGAGGTCGCCATCGGCGAGAATATCCACTTCGATCCCGGCGAAGATGGTGATGCCGTCGATTCTGGCGTTGGCCTCACGAATCTTCTGAATGTGTGCGAGGGCGCGCGGATCGTCGAGGCCGTTCGCGAAAGCCAGGTTCTTGGAATGGTCAGTGATGGCCATGTATTTGTAGCCGCGCGCCTGGGCGGCTTCGGCCATCTCTTCGATGGTGTTCTTGCCGTCGGTTTCGACGGTGTGCATGTGTACGTCGCCCTGAAGGTCGTCCAGAGTAATCAGGTTGGGCAGTGTGTGCTTTTCGGCGGCGTCAATCTCGCCGAGATTTTCGCGCAGTTCGGGCGGAATGTAGTCCAGGTTCAGCTTGGCGTAGATTTCTTCTTCGGTTTTGCCGGCAACCGGCTTCTCGGTCTCCAGATCGGCGAGACTGTATTCGTTGAGCGTGTAACCCATCTTGAGGGCGCGCTGGCGCAGGGCTACGTTGTGGGTTTTCGATCCGGTGAAATACTGCATGGCTGCGCCGAACGATTCGGGAGGAAGCAGGCGCACGTCGACTTGCAAATCGCTGCGCAAGCGGAAGCTGATTTTGTTATCGCCTTGCGCGATGATGCTCATCAGGGGCGGATATTGTGCGATGTATTGCACGGCCTTTTCGCGTTCCTCGGCACTGCAGCAGGCTGCGCCGGTTACCAGAATGTCGAGATCGCCCACGGTCTCGCGGCCGCGGCGGAGAGAACCTGCGGGAGTGATTTTGTCGAAGCCGGGAAACTCTGCGAGATAGCCGGTGAGTTTGTGGGCTTCGGTCTCGGCGGCGTCGATCAGAAACCGGCCTGAAATACGGCGATAGTCCTCGATGGCTTTCAGGAGTTTTTTTTCGTGCTTTTCGCCCATGCGCGGCAATTCGCGGATCTTGCCTTCGCGGGCGAGTTTTTCTACGCCATCAACATCACTGACCTGATAGGCGCTCCAGATTAGCGCAATCGTTTTCGGTCCCAGCCCCTGGATTTTCAGCAACTGAAGCATGGAGGGGTGATATTTTTTGAGCAGTTCGGCCTGCATGCTGAGGCGGCCATCTTTGAGGAGTTCCTGCAAGTTCAGCAGCATGCCTTTGCCGATGCCGGGGATGGCGAGAACTTTCTTGGGTTCGCCGATGATGTCTTTGATTTGCTCGGTGAGGTTTTCGATGGCCTGGGCGGCGTTGCGGTAGGAGCGAATGCGGAAGGAATCGGCCGCATCGATTTCGAGCAAGTCGGCGGTTTCGTAGAGGACCGTGGCGATGGATTTATTGTCCACGGGTTCAAGATTAAACAAGAATGGGGCGTAGCGCTAGCGCTTGATGGAGGTAAGTGGTGCGCGTTTTTTGGACAAAATCGTCCGCGGACTTGATCCTCTGCGCGCTGCCGCTGCGTTCAAGGATTGCCTTAACCTAGACTTGGGCGCTCTTGCTCACATTGGCCGCTTGCGGCCCCTTCTGTCCCTCGGTGATTTCGAACTCTACCTCGTCACCTTCCTGAAGGCTTTTGTACCCCTCGGAAGTGATGGCGCTGTAGTGAACAAAAACGTCGGGACCATCCGCACGTCCGATGAACCCGTAGCCTTTTGCGTTATTGAACCACTTTACCGTGCCTTTCACCTTTCGCCTTACCCCCTTCTTCCGCACGTCTTATAGCGGGGGACCAGAGACGTGACTCGGAATTAGGATGCACTTTGAAATGATTAGGATGGAGTAATTAAGGCAAATATGTACGGACGGCAACTGCCATGTGTGCTCCCCCGTACATAATTAAATTACCCCGAGGCGCGAGTCAAGCGGAGCGCGTGGAGGAGGCCTTTTTGCCTTGATGCGCGGCCCGCGCGGTTCGTTGCGAAGGATGGAGAGGATAATGGTTCGCCACTTGATGATCCAGCCACAGCACTGAAGAAATGGTTTTTGCGTCGCGAATTGTGCCTTTCAGAACCATACGAACGGCGGTCGACAGCGGAACCATCCGCAGTTGAATCACTTCGTCGGCTTCGGGCTGTGCGGGGCCGGCGCGAAGTCCGGTGGCGAGATACACGGACATGGTTTCGGCGACGAAGCCGGGGCTGGCGTAAAACGTAAAGATGCGCCGCCAATGGGCGGCGGTGAATCCAGTTTCTTCCAGGAGTTCGCGTTTGGCAGCGGGCAAGGGCAGTTCGCCGCTATCAATGCGCCCGGCAGGGATCTCCCAGAGATAATCCTTCGCGGCATGACGATACTGGCGCTCTAGAAGCACACGCGGTGTCGAACGCGATTCATCGACGGCTAGAA
This sequence comes from uncultured Acidobacteriaceae bacterium, assembly GCA_963818865.1. GTDB lineage: Bacteria > Acidobacteriota > Terriglobia > Terriglobales > Acidobacteriaceae > Sulfotelmatobacter. The sequence goes on along the minus strand of CAWFTQ010000001.1, from coordinate 572,870 downwards.
TTACCACCGAGCCGGTGTGGTGAATGACATCGCGGCGGGCGCGCACGCCTCCGGGCTCCTGGACGTCGTCGGTAGTCACCCAAAAAACCGGGCCGCGATAAACCGTACGCGAGGAAATGATGCGGGCTTTGGCTGGTGAATTTCTGCGGGACTTGACCGGCGCTGACTTGGAACGTGAAGACCTGGAACGCGAAGACTTTGCCATCAGAACAATATAAAACACGGCCTAAGTGGCGGGGCGCTCACGTTCCGGCGGGAAACCGGGATGATAACTTCGGAGTCCCGAGACCGATTCTGCTATCCTGCCCGGCATGGCGGAAGAGCTGTCTGCAAAGCAGGCGATGAAGCCGCGAATTGCAATCGTCGGCGCGGGGAATCTGGCCAGTGCTCTGGCTACAGCCTTGCACGCAGCCGGCTACGTGATTGACGAGATCGTTTCCCGCGGGCAAGCGGCAGCTTTACAGCGGGCGCGGCGGCTGGCCAGTGAGGTGGGTTCTTCTGCCGTGACGGCGGCGCGGACGCAGCTTCACGCCGAAGTGGTTTGGTTTTGTGTGCCCGATGGAGCGATCGCTGCCGCCGCAGAATCGCTGGGCGAGGCAACGGATTGGAGGGGCAAAGCAGCGCTGCATTCCAGCGGCGCTCTCAGCAGCGACGAACTCGCGGACCTGCGGCAACGAGGCGCGGCGGTCGCATCGGTTCATCCGCTGATGACGTTCGTTCGCGGCTCGCGGCCGTTGCTGGTGGGAGTTCCCTTCGCCATCGAGGGAGATCGGAGAGCGGTGCATGCCGCTCGCGCGATTGTTATGGATTTACGTGGGCAGCCGTTCTCCATTCGCAAGCAGGACAAAGAAGCCTACCACGCATGGGGAATGTTTGTTTCTCCATTACTAACCGCGCTGCTGGCGGTGAGCGAGAGGGTGGCTGGAGCCGCTGGGGTTCGGCGGCGCGCGGCAAAAGAGCGGATGTTGCCCATCCTAAGACAGACGCTGGCGAACTATGCCGGTTTGGGCGCGCCACAATCTTTCAGCGGGCCGATTGTGCGGGGAGACGTCGAGACGGTGAGGAAGCATCTGAGCGCGTTGCGGGCGGTGCCGGAAGCCCGAGAAGTCTATCTTGCACTGGCGCGGGCAGCGCTGCGGGATCTGCCGACGAAGAATCGTGCGACTTTGGGAAAAATTCTTAAACGATGATTGGTTTCGAGTCTGCAGTCAGTTCGCTTCGTTGCCATTTCGAGTTTTCGTATCCGCTCCCCGCCACATCATCAGACCGAGAAGCGCGCACACTCCGAAAGGAATTGAGGCGGCGGTTCGAATGGGGAGCGTTAGCACAGTCGAAATAAATAAATCGTGCGGAAGCATTGGCCGGAGTGCGATGACAATCGGAGCACTTATCCATGGCCAGAACACAGCCAACGCGGTTATAGCCAGAATGACGCGAAAGGGCCGACTGGCTGCAAAGTTCCGCCAGGACAAGACGATCAGAATGACTCCGGGCAGGAGCACGACGTGGTCGTACACCGCGTGCCCCGGGAGCAGAGTGATGGTGGTGATAGCGAGCAGGAAGCTGAGAGTCAGTGCGAATTCCATTGAGGCGGCAGATGAATGGCGCATGCGCCATGCAACAGCCAGCGCGCTTGCCAGCAGTGCAGCGATCAGAATTGGACCGACGAGGCGCGAACCGATCTGTTGGCCGAGCAAATGACTCGCCAGCGGCGGCGTAGAGTATTGCCGGTAGCCGAACACTACCCGCAGCCATTCTTGAATCCAGCGCGGCCATACCAGCAAAGAAGAGACGAGCAGCAGCGCCGAGACAGAAAAGAAACCGGCAACGAACGGCCAGCGGGTGCGCCATCGAACGCAGGTCCATAACAGCAGGTATATGGCAACCAGCAAGATCATTTGAGGCTTGATAAGAGCTGGGGCCAATAGACTTCCCGAGAGAAAGAGCCGTTCCCTGACCAGTGCGGCGAGCGACGCCGCGAGTAGAAAGCCGACAAGCAATCCCATTTGTTCCGCGAACAGACCTTCGAGCACGGCATAACTCGAGAGGGTGAGCATTGTCAGCGACGCGAGCATGACTGGACCGGCGCGTAAACCCAAGGCTCGAAGCCATAAGACGACGCTGAAGGCTGTCAGCACGGGGAGAAGCACTGCCAGCGCGACACGAACGACGGGAAAGGGAAATAGCGCCAGAGGCCAAAACAGAACTTCCGCGAAGGCTGGATTCGCGAAGGCGCGAGGATCCGGCGGGACCGCGTGGCCGTGAGCATCGAGGGGGCGCCCAAACAGTCCGATCTGGATTTGCCGGGTCGTCTGCGGGCTGTAGGGGTCGCGATGATGAAGCAGGCCTTCACGCGACGTCAACCAGATGGGATAAAAGTCAGCGCCGAAGGAATATCCGGAGCCGAATCCCTGGGCGGCGCGTATTTCCTGGGCTCGTGGCACGAAGAGCACGAGATGGTAGTAGACCATGCACACGGCGCAGAGAAAGACTGCGCCAAGAACGCCGCGAGATCGCCAGAGAACGGATGTCGACATGAGGCCGGAGTGCCGTGGAGGATTTAAGCACGCGGCGGCGGATGTAGGCAAAAGTTTTGCGTGAATAACCCGACTCGACGTGCGCTAATCCGATGAGGTAGGTCAGTGGGCGCCGTGGTTTATGGCGACCCGGTTTATGGCAAACCGGCTTATCGCGACGAGAAAAGATGGCCGAGCTTTTCTTTTTTGGTCTTAAGGTATTCTTCGGCGTGGGGGCTGGCCGCTACCTCGCAGGGCACACGCTCGACCACCTCAATGCCGGCGCGTTCCAGGGCTTCGACCTTCTCGGGATTGTTGGAGAGCAGGCGCACTTTGTTGACTCCGAGCGCTTTGAGCATCTGGCCGGGCAGCGCAAAGTCGCGCTGGTCGGCCTTGAAGCCCAGCCGCTCATTGGCTTCGACGGTGTCGAGACCCGCGTCCTGCAACTCGTATGCCTGCAATTTGGCCATCAGCCCGATGCCGCGTCCTTCCTGCTGTTCGTAGATAAGTATGCCCGCCCCCAGGCCGCGAATCATGGCGAGCGCCATCTCGAGCTGCTGGCGGCAGTCACAGCGCAAAGAATGAAAAACATCACCGGTAAGACATTGCGAATGGACGCGAACCAGCGGCGGAGCGGACTGAACATCTCCCATCACCAAGGCGACGGCTTCCTCGACGCGCCGGTTTCCATCGGAACCGAATTCGGCGTGAAAACCATGGATGCGGAACTTGCCCCAACGAGTGGGAAAGTCCGCAGATGCTATTTGCTGGGCTGCGTTGGCGGTCACACTCTGATTATAGCGGCTGCGCGAGCAGATGCGGCTGATCCGGAGTTGACCTAGGCGCGCGCTTTGAAGGGGAAAATGGCATCTTGCTTCGAAGCAATGGGGGCTCCGTTGCGCGTAGCTGGGCGAAAGTGCCAGCTCTCGAGGGCCGCCAGGCATTTTTCGTCGATCATGGGCCCAAGGCTCTGCAGCACGGTTTTGCGGACAATCTCACCCCTTTCGTCGATCGTGATTTCGATGACGACTTTGCCCTCCGATGGTGGTCTTTGCCAGGGATAGACAACGGGATCGGCAGTCGCGATGGGCAAAGCAGGACGAACCTCATCGCCGAAAATGGGGCCGCCAGGCAAACTTCCATAGGGAAGCCCTGCAGGTGCGCCGTGGCCCAGGTTTGAAAGTGTCGCGATCTTCGATTTGTCCTCCGCTCCCGAGGGCGCGAGCGGGGCCGGCGGAAGCGGCATCTTGGCCAGTGCCGCATTCTGTTTCAAAATTAATTTCTCGTGCCCCACACGTTGATGACGATACCTTTCAGTTGCGTGGTTGGATGAACTGGTTGTGCTATCGTCGGGCGACTCGGTAGGAAAATAGACTCGTGTAAGCAGCTTGCCGTTGTGTCCGAGCGCGACGGAAGTCGCATTCAACAGCGGCGGCTCCGGCGTATGCAGAAGCCAGGCGAACAGCAAGCCATGCAACGCCAGTGAACTGGCCACGACGTTTCGCTGGCTCTGTGACCTGCCCGTATTCGATTGGGCAAACATTCCCCGAAACTCCCACAGTGTTGTTTCATAGCTTAGACGCGGGATGGGGGCATTCGTCAAGCTCCATTGGTGCGGAAGAGGGTACGCTGGTAAAATGGTTTGGATAACTTAACGTTCCATCCGGTACGGGGCTATAGCTCAGATGGGAGAGCGCGTCGTTCGCAACGACGAGGCCGTCGGTTCGAGCCCGACTAGCTCCACCAATTAAAGCACCTGCAAAGTCAATCAACCCAGAGAAGCGTTGGCAGGGAAGTCGAGGCTGACAACCGCAAGCTCCAAATTGCCGATTGCCTGTTTACTTCTTGACACCGACCTGCCCGCCAATCACATACTCATCGAGCGGGCCGAACTTGCGTTTCTCCGCGTACAGGCGCCAGCGCCGGAAGACGATACGCAGGCTTGCCATTACCGGAATCGAAAGAAAAATGCCAAGAATGCCCGCAACCTCACCCCCCGCCATCACGCCGAAAATTGCCGCCAGCGGGTGCAATTCCATACTGCGTCCCATGATGCGCGGTGAGGTTACGTAATCCTGAATCAGCCGCCACGCGCCCAGGAAAATTACCAGCACCAGCCAGTGCGGGTAGCTCATCAATAGGGCCACACCCACGATGATCACGGCCGCTACCATAGGCCCTACCACTGGAATGAATTCGAGCAATCCTCCCAATGTTCCCAGGACGAGGGCATAGGGCATCCTCATCATGCCGAGAACCGCTGAATAGATCACGAGCGTAAGGGCAGCCAGGGTAAGTTGCGCGCGAATAAAATGCGCCAGCATTTGATTCAGGTCGCTGAGCACCCCCTGCAACAGTTCGCGCTGGGGACGCGACTGCACCAGGTCGAGCAAAACCTGGCTGAAGGCGCGCCCATCCTTCAGGAAAAAAATCGAGAGCAGGGGGACAATTACGAGCAGCCACGCCTGCTTGGCCACATCTGCCACGCGCAGTCCTACGGCCTGCGCCAGTTTTGTAATTTCGTCACTGTGGCTGGCCAGATAGTCGCGCGCGAGATCGACCAGGCGAGCGTTCCAGCCGTGCTCTTGTCCCAGTTGTTCCGCGATCTGCCCGGAACTCAAACGGGAGAGGGCGGGTAACGATTGGCCTAAACGCGCGCTTTCGCGTCCGATCCTCGGTCCCGTGGAGACGAAAAACAGCACTACCAATCCCAGCAGTAAGACGTAAATGGCGGCGATTGCCAGTACCCGGGCGCGGAGCAGTTTCTCCAGATACGACACCAGGGGACTCATCAGGTAGGCGAAGAAAATGGCGAACAGGAAGGCTACTAAAGTCTGCCGCGCGGCATAGAGAAAGCCCAAGCCCAGTGCGAAAAGCAGCACCGTGATGATGACCCGAGCCGTGCGTCCATCCGCCAGAGGCAATTTGTTTCTCCCGTCAACCCCGAAACCAATCCCGAGCGCGACTGCATTTCATCAGTCCCGTACTACCTCGGTATTATCGTCCGCAATCTGAACTCGCATAAGCTTGAACTGATCTTTATCGTCCACCCAAAGGGCCCAGGAGAAGTTTTCGCCCTTAAGATTCAGTCGCAACAATTCGCGTTCTGTTCCCCGGATCGTTACCTTCTCTCTTGCCCCAAGTTCCATGCGTACCCGCATCGAAGTGCGGTCCTGGGGCACCAGCACACCGAACTCCACCGGACCTTGCTGGCACTTTAGAGTACCGCTATCGGTGTGACAGTTGGTTGCCAAGTAGCGCCAAGCCAGCACTTCGCGATGAATAAAAAAATTATTGTCCAGAATTGCCGAAGTGTTGGGCATCAGAAACGGCTGTTCCGCCGGTTTGGAGGAAGACCCGGTCGTGATCCGCTCCAGCAGGAATTCGTCTTTGGGGGTTACCACCAGAGAACTGTTGCCGTCACTCCAATCGTAACGCACCAACTCTCCGCTGCCCGTCATCTGCAGGTCCGATTTTTGCCCGGGCCCCGTCGAATTGGCCGTTTCCTGCAGGTGGGATTTGACGATGCTGACGCCGTTGTCCTGCTGCACGCTGAAACTCTCAGTCACTACGCGCTGGCCCCTGACAAATACGCCGAAGGAGCCGGAATCGACCATCTGCACGCCTGACGGTTTCGGATTGTCTTTCTTGTCTCTGGCGTAAGTTCCAACCGCGCAGAGCAGAACCGTCAGCATTCCCCATCGCAAGTGCGCGATCAGTCTCACTTCGTTTCTCCTTGTCGTCCGCACCGTGGACCCAAGTCCAGAGCCTGAATCAGCTCGGCCACGATGTCCTCGACCGCCTTCCCGCCTGTCTCTACTCTTAAAGATGCTCTCAAGTAATGCTGCCGCCGCTTTTCGTAAAGCTCCCGGAACCCTTCCACGCTTCCGAGCAAAGGGCGCTCCATTCCTTGCTCTTCCGACTGCCGGCGGCACCGACCCCAAAGTTCGTCGACCCCCGCATCCAGGAAGACGGTTGGCAGGTTTGCGCCTTCGATCAACCCGATATTCGATTCCTGAACGAAAGCCCCTCCGCCCAGAGCGATTACTTTCTCGGAGCCGCTTCCCAATTCCTGTAGTAATTCTTTCAGAGCCTCATGCTCGGCGCGACGAAATCCAGCTTCCCCGGCATTACTGAAGATTTCAGCTACGCTTTGCTTTTCGCGCCCTTCAATCCGGTCGTCAAGATCCTCAAACCTCCAGCTCATGCGCTCTGCCAGAGCTGGCCCTACACTGCTTTTGCCGGCACCCATGAATCCGACCAGGATTACGGCTTGCATTTGCGGCGGCCGACTGGTCATATCAGGCCTGTCAACAGGCAAATCAACCCCTGCGATTTTGGCCGCCTCCAGGACGCCGTGCTGGCTGATTCAGTTTTCTTGTTATTTGTTCTCGGCGCGTTTTCTGAGATGAATTTTACCACTGAAGGTTCGCAAAACCACGGTGGACGAGACCGCTACCCGGCCCACGGTACCTGCGAAGGCACGCCCCTTATCGAGTGGAAAGTAGGTGTGGGTCTTGGGCTGGAGGGGAATGTCGTCGTGTACTTCTCCGCGGACGGAGCGAGCGCTAACGTCGGCCGAGGTCCACTCGGGAATGGTGGCGTCAATATCGCCGCTGTGACTGGTCAGCCGGTATTCGCCGCTGTTGCCGAAGTCTCCAATATAGTGTATTCCGCCGCTGGTCGAAACCACTTGAACCAATGAGCCATTCACCCCGTTCAGCGTGACTTCGCCGCTTAGCGAGTCGACCTCGACGTGCCCATTCTTGATGTTGTCGAGATTGACGGAGCCGTTCATGGTTTTCACATGCACATGCGCATCGGAGATATCGCGAACATCCACATCCGCTCCCGGACCCTCCAGGCTGACGTCTCCGTGCAGTTTCTCCGCGCGGAGTGTGCCGGTGCTGGAATGCAAGGTGACGCTGGCATCGGCGGGAACCAGGATTTCATAGTCCACGCGTCCGGACTCGGCGTCGGCGCCAGGCAACAAGTGAGATTGAATGTCCACTCGATTGCCGCTTTGATTGTTATCCACTTCGACTTTGTCGGAGTGCAAAATTGCGGTCACGATAACCGTATTACTCAGCGAAGGCTTTACTGAAATTGAACCATACGGATTCATCACCGACACGCCGGCCCGCGGCCCCACCGTGAAGTGAAACTCCTTTTTGTTTTGCGCCGCCAGCGTCCCCGCCAGAATCACGGTGACGGTGACCAGTCTTGCCGCGTTTTTACTCAACATAGCGGACTCCCCGAACTTGCTAACACATACCTTTGCCGCACAAGGTCTTCCGACAAGCTCCACACTATTGCATTGGCTGGTCCATCGCCATCTCAAACAACATGGATTTCTGGTGGTAGGCATCCATCAGCGCCCGCCGCGCTTCCGGATCATTCGGGCTTTCATTGACCGCGCTCTGCGCATCCAGGATAGAGTCATTCACCCGCCGCAGGTTCTCTTTGTATTGGCTTTGCATGGCAGGAGCGTTGGCGGCGACTTCCTGGATGAAGTCTTCGTCGTTCAGCCCCGATGGATTCAAAACCGGCGCTACCACGGAAGCTTCTTGTCCGGACCGATCATTCACCGGCACCGACACCGATTGCTGCCGCCGTTCATAGATTCCTACCAGCAGCAGCAACATCGCCGCCGCCGGTACCAGCCATCGTGCCGAGCCCCAGCGGATGGAGAAAGAGGGCACAGTCGACCGGGGGGCCGAAGGCCGCGGACGAATCAGCCCTTCTTGCCGCAACCTAATTTCAATGGAGTTCCAAACTCTGGGGCTGGGTTCGTCGCTGGCTTGCAGTTCGCTTGCGCCGGCAACGATCAAATTCAATTCTTCCAACAACTCTGAACACGCGGGACACGTCTTCAGGTGTGTGCTCTGTTCCGGAGTGCTTCCGTCTTCCACTTCCGCCAAGCTCTGCTGCAGCTCAACGCAATTCATACGACCTCTCCCCGAGTTTACTGCGATTCTAACGCTCACCGCAGCTCGAACGCCCCTGCCGAGGTTACCAATGTTCCTCGTCGCTTCTGCGTTTCTGACTGTTTCCGCCGCTAACCCGCTCGAGACTTCCCGGCCTTTTCGGCTCTATTCATCTTAAGCAGGTCGCGCAATTTCATGCGCGCCTTGTGCAATTGCGACTTGCTGTTTCCAATCGAGCATCCTACCAAACCGGCGATTTCATTATGCTCGTATCCTTCCACATCGTGAAGGACAAAAATCGTTCTGTAGCCGGGAGGCAGGTCGTTCACCGCCCTCTGTAACTGCATCCGGTCAATCGACCCGGCCAGCGCCACGTCGTCCGCCCCGAAATCCTTCTTTGGCGAGTCTTCGTCGGTACTCTGCGTGGCCTCCTCCAACGAAACCACGGGAAGACTCTTCTTCCTCAAATGCATCAGTACCACGTTCACCGACAGCCGATGCAGCCAGGTAGAAAACGCCGACTCCCCGCGAAACGTACCGATCTTGCGGTAGAGCTGCAGGAATGCTTCCTGCGCCAGGTCTTCCGCCTCGGCGGTATTCGCCGTCATCCGCAGACAAAGCGAATACACACGCCGCTTGTGTTTGTCATAGAGCACCTGGAACGCATCGGCGTCACCCTGCTTGGCCCGTTCGATGGCCTCGGCTTCGCTGAGTTCGGTTCCAGGTTTCTGTCGTGGCTCGGTCAAATAGTCTGTTTCCGGCCGCACTCATTGGGATGCGGCATAAGTAGTTTGTGTTGTACTGTTTGCATGCCTATGCCAAACGATAGTGATGGTTCTTTGGTTCCAGAATATCAGAGTATTTCTACCGATCTTCGGATGCGTTCCCGGGCTTTCCGTAGAACGGAGATGCCTTCGGAAAGCCTTTGCCTTCCGCTGCTTGGATGCACAATCCCCCACTTTGCATTAAACCCCGCCTGTCGGAAAGAGTAGCGATCTGCGGAAAATGGTAGTTTTCTGCCGAAAGTCAGGCGGTGTTTCTGGCTGTCGTGATCGTCTCCAGACCATGCCCATGCGGTCCCAACTCCCGCTGCCGCAGCAGGAAGGCGAACACGACCCCTAGAATTCCAAGGATCGAGAATATCCACATGCCCAACCGGTAGCCCGCCGGATTGCTGGCATCGGCGTGGCCAAAGTTGTTGGCCCATCCCACTAATAAATTCAGTCCAAACAGCCCTATATTCTGGATCATGGTCATTAACCCATAGGCCGTCCCCAGTTTTGACTGATCCACAATGTAGGCCACCGAGGGCCACATCACCGCCGGAATCAGCGAGAAGGCGACTCCCATCATGGCCATAGGCACATATAGGTTGATGTGCGTGTAAGCCATCATCAGATATACCGGGATCAGCAGCAGCGATCCAAACATCATCAGGAGGGCGCGCTTACCGACACGATCCACCCAGAGACCAAAGAGCGGCGTCGCGATCATGGCGAACAGCGTCAGCATGCTCGATAAAAAGCCGCCAAACTCACGCGAGGTTCCGTGCGCCTCCATGAAAAACTTCACCGCGAAGGTTTGGAAAGGGAAGATGGCAGAGTAGAAAACAATGCACAGAGCGACAATCAGCCAATAACTCACGCCGAATTTCCACAGGTCGGCGAAGACCACTTTGTCGGTGGAGACCTTCCCCAGGCTGTAGTTTTTCTCCGCCCAGACTTCCATAATCCAGTAAATGACAGATCCCACCACGCACAAAGCAGAGAAGCCCAGCGCGATCAGGAACGGAGTTCGCCAACTGGCATACGCGGCGCGGGCCCAGGTGGGAGAATTGAGGGCGGCAAACGTGCCCAGGCGCGACGCCGTCAGGTTCAATCCAAACGCGAAGCTCAGTTCCTTGCCGCGGAACCAGCGCGCCAGCGCCGTGGTAACCGCGACGTTCAGTGATTCCGCGCCCATCCCGAAGATCAGTCGTCCCGTTGCCATGATCGACAAGTGGCCCGACGCCACCGTGATTGCCGGACCGATAAAGCAAAGCACGCCAAAGATCATCAGCGACTTGCGCAGACCTATCCGGTCAATAATGAACCCGCCAACCAGCACCGTAAAAATATTAGGAAAGCTGTAGACCGCCTGCAGAAATCCAATGTCCAAATCCGTGAATCCCAGTTGCTGTTTGAGCACGTCGGCCAGAGGACTAAGAGCGTCGTACACGTAGTAACTGCCAAACATCGAAAGGCTGACAATGATCAACACCAGCCACCGGTACAGCCGGCTGGGTTCAGGACGCACAGTTTCCGTCATCTACGCTCTTTTCTTCGAGAAGGATTAGACCAAAGGATTTCGCGCAAAATGCGCGAACAGAAGATTAGCAGATTGGGAACGATAATTTTGGAAAGTAGAAATTGATTGGGAGAGCCAGCGCAGCCCGCCCGTACGGCGAAGTCGGACTAGGCGGTTTCGTCGCGAATGGCAGATTTCACTTTTTCAGCTTGCTCGGAGGTTGCAAAGCTGTGCAATGCTCTCGCAGTTCAGATCAATACTTCACAATCGCCGCGAACGATTTCGCGTCAAGGGAGGCCCCGCCCACCAGCGCGCCATCGATTTCCTCCTGCGCCATCAAAGAGGAAGCGTTATCCGGTTTTACCGATCCGCCGTAGAGAATGCGCAGCTTCGCGGCGAAATCCTCGCCGAATATTTCCGTGGCTTCGCGACGGATCACCGCGTGAGCTTCCGCCGCGAGTTCGGGAGTGGCGGTTTTGCCGGTGCCGATTGCCCAGACGGGTTCGTAGGCGACTACCAACTTCGCGGCCTTCTTGGCGGAGACCGCATGGAACGCCCGCACACACTGGCGCCGCAAAACATCGTCGGTGAGTCCTGCCTCGCGTTCTTCCAGCACCTCGCCCACGCAGCAGATGGGGGTGAGCCCGGCTTCCAGCGCGGCCTTCAGACGAAGGTTCACCGTGTCGTCGGTCTCGCCAAAGTACTGTCTCCGCTCCGAGTGGCCAATGATGACGTGGGTCACGCCGAGCGCGAGCAACATCGCCGCCGAAGTTTCGCCGGTGAAAGCGCCCTCCGGCTTCCAGTGAACATTCTGGCCACCGATGGATACCATAGTGCCTTTCACCGCTTCCAGAGCGGCGGCCAGATCGATGTCCGGAGGGCAAACCACGATCTCATCGCGGTCGTGCCCACCGACTAGAGGGAGAAAATCGCGAAAGAAATCGCGAGTCTGGTCGGGTGTTTTATACATCTTCCAGTTGGCGGCCATCACTTTTTTTCTCATGAAGATTTCTTCTCGATTCTGTAAGGGGAAGTGAAATTCAGTTTGCCCGGTTTTTCGGCGGCTCGCGTGTAGGCTCTCAATGTGGCAATGTCAAACAAGACGAATCGAACCTTGCTTAGATGATTCGCCGAAACCAGAGCCTCGATGGTGGAGGAAATCGCGATGACCGCGGCTTCCGAAACCGGGTAGCCGTAAGCCCCCGTCGAAATGGCAGGGAAGGATAAAGATTGCAGCCCGTGTTCATCGGCCAAGCGAATGCATTCGCGATGACAGCTCGCCAGCTTTTCGGCTTCTCCGTATTCTCCGCCGCGATAGATGGGGCCAACAGTATGGATCACGTATTTTGCGGCCAGCTTTCCGCCGGTTGTGATGACGGCCTGGCCTGCGGGCAGGCTACCAATCTTGCTGACGATTTGTCTGCATTCGGAGAGGATCGCAGGTCCGCCGACGCGATGAATTGCACCATCCACGCCCCCTCCGCCCAGCAGAGAAGAATTCGCGGCGTTTACAATGGCATCGGTTGTCTCCACAGTAATATCGGCGGGACCGTGAAACTCAATGGTTCGGTCGCGTTCGAGCACCAGTCGAATTGTGAAGTCCTGCACGCCCGCATCCAGACCGGTCACTTTTTGTCCGTCAGTGCCTCGACCCCAGGCAGTCTCTTACCTTCCAGAAACTCCAGCGACGCGCCACCCCCGGTGGAAATGTGGGTCATCTTATCGGCGACTTCGGCGCCATGGACCGCAGAGACGGTATCGCCGCCGCCCACAATCGAAATCGCCCCCACATTTTCGGCGACGGCATGCGCGATCTTGAACGTTCCCCGCGAAAATCCCGGAACCTCAAACACTCCCATCGGTCCGTTCCACACGATGGTGCGGGCACGGGAAATTTCCTCCGAGAACAATTCGATCGTCTTCGGACCAATGTCCAGCGCCATGCGGTCGGCCGGAATCGGCTGGCCTTCACCGATCTGCTGCACCACCGCGTTGGCCTCCGGTCTCATTGCCACCACATGGTCGATGGGTAGAAGAATGTTCACATTTCGTTGCTTCGCTTCCTCCAGCAGTTGCCGCGCCAGCTCAACTTTGTCGGCTTCCAGCAGCGACTTGCCGATTTCTCGTCCTTGAGCCTTCAGAAACGTATAAGCCATTCCGCCGCCGATGATCAACGAATCCACTTTGCCCATTAGATTGCGGATCACACCGATTTTGTCACCGACTTTGGCCCCACCGAGAATTGCTATGAACGGCGGCTCCGGATTTTCCAGTGCCTTGCCCAGATACTGCAGTTCTTTTTCCATCAGAAGACCGGCCGCCGATTTTGAAATGAACTTGGTTATGCCCACGGTAGAGGCGTGTGCCCGATGTGCCGAGCCGAACGCATCATTTACGTAAAAGTCGGCAAGACTGGCCAACTGTTTGGAGAACTTCTCGTCGTTCGCTTCCTCTTCGGCATGGAAACGTAGATTTTCCAGCAGTAGCGTTTGGCCTTTTTCCAGTTGCGTGGCGACTTCTTCTGCCTCGGGGCCAACACAATCAGGACAGAAGCCCACGTTTTCGCCGCGCGCCAGTTCTTTATCGAGCACCATGCGCAGCCGCTCAGCCACAGGTTTCAGACTCATCTTCAGATTAGGCTTGCCCTTGGGCCGTCCCAGGTGCGAAGCGAGAATCAGTCTCGCGCCGTGACGCAGGGCGTATTCGATGGAAGGCAGCGTCTCGCGAATGCGCGTGTCGTCCATGACGCGCCCGTCTTCCAGTGGAACGTTGAAGTCGACGCGCATAAAGATCCGGTTGCCGTTAAGAGGAAGATCACGGATGGAAAGCTTGGACATTGGCTGGTCGTCCTTATTAGAGGTGATAAAAGTAGCGCCGCCGTTGCTTAGTGTTGCCCAAGACAAATCCGGCGGCGGGGCGGGCATTTTGCCCGCCCTCAGAAGAAGCCGGCTAGAAGCCGGCGCTACAAAACCTACAAACCTTTAGCGGCGATGTAATGAATCAGATCGCGCACGCGGCAGGAGTATCCCCATTCATTGTCATACCAGGAGATTACTTTGACGCAATTGCCGCCCACGACCAGGGTCATCTTCGCATCGACGATCGAAGAGCGCGAATCGCCCTTGAAGTCCGACGATACCAGTTCATTCTCTTCGTAGCCCAGATACCCCTTCAACGGTCCGCTTTCGGAAGCTTTCTTCAGCGCCGCATTCACTTCCTCTTTGGTCGTCTTTTTCTCCACCCATACCACCAGGTCGACCACCGAAACATTCGGCGTCGGCACGCGCATGGCGAATCCGTCGAGCTTTCCCGCGAGATCCGGAATTACCAGCTTGAGAGCCTTCGCCGCACCGGTGGAGGTCGGAATCATGTTGATCGCCGCCGCCCGCGCCCGGCGCAGATCTTTGTGCGGGAAGTCGAGGATCACCTGATCGTTGGTGTAGGAGTGAATTGTGGTCATGGTTCCGCTGACAATCTTGAACTCGTCGTTGATTACCTTGGCAATTGGCGCCAAGCAGTTCGTGGTGCAGGAGGCGTTCGAAATAATGTGGTGCTTGGCGCCATCATATTTTTCCTGGTTTACACCCAGGACGAGGGTAATGTCCTCGTTCTTTGCCGGAGCGGAAATAATAACTTTCTTCACCGGGCCGCGCATGTGCTTCTTGGCGTCGTTCGCATCGGTGAAGTGTCCGGTGGATTCGATCACGACCTGCGCGCCCACCGATTCCCAGGGCAGCGCTCCCGGATCTCTCTCTTTAAACACTTTGATGGTTTTGTTGTCGATAGTAATGCTGTCGGCGCCGGCGCTGATCTTGTTCGGCAAATTGCCGAGAATGGAGTCGTATTTCAGCAGATGCGCCAGCGTCTTGGGATCGGTGAGATCGTTGACCGCCACAAATTCCAGATTGGGGTCGTTGAGCGAGGTGCGCAGAACGTTACGGCCGATGCGTCCAAATCCGTTGATGCCAACTTTGATTGCCATGCTTCCTCCAGAATGATTTATGAGTGCGACAGCAGAATCTACTCGGCCCTATAGCGGAACAGATGATGTTAGCAGGAGCGGGGAATCGGCGTAAATGATCGCCGTCGCATTGCGAATCGTTTGGTTCCCGATCACGGAACGGTGTGCGCCTAATCCTTGACAATATTACGGAAAGGTCAGTTCCACGTAGGTATCCGTTCTGCGCCAGATAAGCGGCAGCCGCGCGGCCCAATACTTCCGGTTGATGGTTTGACGTGCTCGAGCATGCTCCGCCGGCGGCAGGATTCGTGCCGACGCCGCGAATTCCGGACCAGTCACTTTGCCCCGGATGGTGCAAGGAGCGACCCGCACCTGCAGGTTATTGCGAATGCGCTTTGTCTTGCCCATGTCGCTGCGCGTCATTACATACAACTTGCCGCCTTCTTCTCCAAACCATACCGGAGTCGAAACGGCAGCGCCGTTCTTGCGAAACGTGGTTAGAGAAATATATTTCTGATCGCAGATGGCGGCTGGAATTGCTTCGGACATAAATTTTTGTAAGGGGCCAATCTTATCTCGACAGAGAGCGCGCAGCACCGACGGTTACATTCCTCTGTCGGGAGTGGTTCGCTCCTACCATACCGGATTGATCCCACCCGCTCTTCTGTGTTAAAAGCCTTGCATGCGTAAATGGATGCGCGACCGCTTGCAGCGTCGCAAAAAGTCACCCGCTACTCCATCCGATCAGCCCACTCCTCCTCCGCTGCAGCCGGCCTATTTTGACGCGGAACAGGCGGCCGGCGCGGAGTCTGAGGCCGCCAGCCAAGACTCCGAAGCTTCTGCTGCACCCGTGGAAGAGCCTGAAGATCGGCCAGTTCCCAGCGCCCGCCCCAGTTTCGAAGAGCGCGCAGAAGCTGCGCCCTCACCCTCACAGCCTGCCCCGCGCGGTTCGGCGCCGGCCGGGCGGAGTCGCCGACGTCGCGGAGGTCGTGGACGCGGAGGTCGAGGACGTGAGCAAGCCGTGGCTCAAGCTTTTGCCCCTGCCGGGGTGAAAGGATCCATTCCATCATTGCCTGTCGAAGCGGCGGAAGAGGAGATGCCCGACGCAGCAGAAGGAGCGGCAGAGGTAGAGGCTGAAGGTCAAACAGCTGAGCCCATTGCCTTACCCGCGCCGAAAACTCCCGCGCCCGCCGTTGCGCCGCAGCGTCCGCCAAAAGGCGTGGTCGTGCTGGCAATTGGATTGCCAGGTTCTGGAAAGAGCTCGTGGTTCAAGCGCCACAACGTGGTGCCGCTTTCGAGCGATATGGTGCGATCTTTATTGTTTGACGACGTTCGCGAACAGCGTTTTCAGGATCTCGTCTTCTCTAATCTCCGCTCCATGCTGAAAGCGCGGCTCATCGCCAAGCGTCCCACGAACTATGTGGACGCGACTAACCTCACGCCGCAAGAGCGCCAGCACTGGATCAAGCTGGCCAAGGATTATCAATACGAAGTTCACGCAGTTTTCTTCGATGTGCCGCTCGAGGTCTGCGTGGAGCGCCACCAGCGCCGCGACCGGGTGGTTCCCGAAGATGTAATGCGCCGCATGGCTGCCAAACTGAAACCGCCCGCGTTCGAAGAGGGTTTCGCCAAGATCACTGTTGTGCGGGTGAAGAAGAAGGAATCGAACGCAAGCTAGTTACATCCGCAATGCGTTTCGTTGCTCACCAAAACACCTCTGCGCGGGACGGTCGGATTATGGTTGGGCGTGGGATAACAAAGTCCACGAAGAAGAAATCGAAACCGAACCCCGGACCTCAGCCGAGCCGTCCTCACATGCCCGGGTATGGCCTGCCAACTGGCGACAAGGGCCTGCTTCGGTGGAGTTGGGCTGAGCAGCGGCTGAAGCAGTCGCATAACTACTGGATCACCACCGTCAAGCCCGATGGTTCGCCGCACAGCATGGTGGTCTGGGGCTTGTGGCAGGATGACCGATTCCTGTTTAGCACGGGCAGCAAATCTCGCAAAGCGCGCAACCTGGCGCAAAATGCCAACTGCATCGTATGCACGGAGCACGCGAACGAGGCGGTTATCGTCGAGGGGACGGCGGAAATTGCTGACGTAGCTGCGCGGCAGAAATTCCTGCCCATCTACGAGCGCAAGTACAAATTCGACATGAAGGGAATGAAGCAGGACATTCTGTCGATGAAAGAGCCGGTCTTCGCGGTGCGTCCTCGCCTGGCGTTTGGTCTGTGGGAGAAGCACTTTGTGGGGAAATCCACGCGCTGGAAGTTCGATTAGGGGCGTGGGCAGCCCAGCAGAAATCGAGTCCGCCTGGCGTCACTCCGCCTCGTGATTTCCATCACAGCCCTGCTTGTTTTCTCCGTTTAATCTCTGCGTAGCGCCGTACAAATTCCTTCTTGCGCGCAGGGGATGCCATGGCCCTCAAAGATTCCGTTACCGGCAAGACCATTCGGGATTATTCCATCGAACAGCTAAAGGACGCCGCCAATCTGATGCGCGGCTATGACCTGGTAGCGCTGCACGCCGCGGGCTCTGGGCATGCGGGCGGGACGCTTTCCATTATGGACATCACCGCCGCCTTGTACCTGAAAGTTGCAAACCATGATCCCAAGAATCCTCACTGGCCAGATCGCGACCGGATCATCTGGTCCACCGGACACAAGGCTCCAAGCCTGTACCTGGGATTGGCAGTCGCGGGCTTCTGCCCAGTTCTGGACGTGATGACGCTGCGCAAGTTGGGCTCTCCCTATCAAGGCCATCCGCATTGGGTTAAGCTGCCGGGCGTCGAAGTCTCGACCGGATCTCTGGGCCAGGGCCTAAGCATCGCAGTGGGTATGGCATTGGCGGCCAAACTCGATGACAAGCCCCACAAGATTTTCTGTTTGATGGGTGACGGGGAACAGCAGGAAGGCCAGATTTGGGAAGCTGCGATGGAGGCCGGCCACTTCCACCTCGACAATGTGATCGGCATTATCGACTGCAACCGTCTGCAGATCGATGGCTGGGTGAAGGACGTGATGGACGTCGAGCCGCTGGCGGCGAAGTACGCCAGCTTTGGCTGGAACGTGATGCGCATCGATGGCCACGACATGAATCAAGTTGTAGATGCGCTCGAACTGGCCAAAGAAGTAGTAGGGAAGCCGGTTGTCATTCTCGCCGATACGGTCAAAGGCAAGGGCGTCAGCTTCATGGAAAACCAAGCTGGCTGGCACGGCAAAGTCCCGAACTACGAAGAACTGATGAAGGGGCTGAAAGAACTGGGCCTGAGCGAACGCCTTCCCGTGCAAAAGTTGCTGGATAAGGCGAAGCGCTATCAAATAGAAGTTGAGCGCAGACTCGATTCCTACCTGCCCAAGTTCACTCGCGATTACTGGTGGAATGCCGGCGACACCATGAAGGTGAAGATGGAGCCCACGCGCAAAGGCTTTGGCCAATCTCTCATGGAAAATGGGGATGATGAGCGCGTGGTATGCCTGGGGCTGGACATCTCGGGATCAATCACCATCAGCGATTTCTATTCCGGCAAGCCCGAACGCAAGAAGCGCTGGATCAGCATGGGCATCGCGGAGCAATCGGCTACGTCGGCAGCCGCAGGACTGGCCAGGGAAGGGAAGTTGCCGGTGTTTGGGACCTACGCCACATTCGCGGCGGCGCGCAATCTGGATCAGATTCGCACCTCGGTGTGCTACGGAAATTTCAACGTTCTGATCGCCGGAGCGCACGGTGGAGTCTCCGTCGGTCCCGACGGCGCCACGCACCAGGCGTTGGAGGATTTGTTCGCCATGCAAGGCTTGCCCAACATGTCAGTCGTGGTGCCTTGTGATGCGGTCGAAACTCGCAAGGCCACGAATTACCTTCTGCTGCAGCACGTGGGCCCCAAGTATATTCGGTTTGCCCGCGAGGCCACGCCCGTGGTCACGAATGAGAAAACGCCATTCGTGTTCGGACGGGCGAACGTGATTCGGTTGCGCGGCGAGGCGGCTAGTTTCGCCGACGCGTTCGAGACTCAGCTGGAGGTCTCGTACAAGGGTGAGGATGAAGATCTGAGCATCGTCGCGTGCGGGCCCATGGTACCCGAGGCGATGCGTGCCGCGTACATCTTGAAGCGGGACTACGGCTACGAAACGCGCGTTCTGAACCTGCACACGCTTAAACCGATCGACGTGGAGGCCATTATTCGCGCCGCCGAGGATACGGGCGTCATAATTACCGCCGAAGAGCATCAGATTGGAGCGCTGGCGTGGCGAGTCAGCGGTCTGCTCACCGAAAGCCCGCAGCTCTATGGCCTGCCGGTGATCACCGGAGCCATCGGCGTGAAGGACCGCTTTGGCGACTCCGGCGCGCCCTGGGAGTTGATTAAGGAATTCGAAGTGAGCGCCGAGCACATCGCCCACACAGCCGTGGAGTTGATGGCGTTCAAAAAGAAACGCGCGGAAGAAAAGAGGGAACAGCGCGAACATCTTTTCTACGCGGGCATGCGCTAGCGCAAAAAGCGAGGCTTGCCGTTTTGACGGGGTTCAGTAATTCAATCCCCCACCAATTCGATTTCCTCAGAGTCGAGTTGGTCGGACGGCCGGCTGCTGATTCTGGCAAGCCGGAAGCTTAATAACGAAACTCCTCCCAACAGCGCAACGCAACCCGGCCACGCGGCCCAACGCCAGAACCAGTCGGTCAGCGTGGCGCCGGCGCTTCCTCCCAGGTAGTAAAACGTCACATAGAGTCCGGCGGCAGAGGAGCGTGCGCGGCCAGCGATAGCGCCCGTCTGCACCGTGGCTGCCGCTTGCGCGACGAAAACGCCCGAAGAAAAGAGGGCGAGGCCGGCGATGACTACGGGCAGCGACTTGACCAGAGTGAGGAGCAATCCCGCAATCATCATGCTGCAGAAGAGGATGGTGGTGTGGCGAAAGCCGAAGCGATCCATGAACCATCCGGACTGCGGCGTGATCACGACTCCAAGCAGGTAAACAAAAAAGATGCTGCCCAGCTGCGCGGAATTCAGATGGAAAGGTGCGGCGGCAAGGTAGAAATTTGCGTAAGTGAAGCACCCCACCAGCGCGAACAGTACGGTCGCGCCCATGGCAAAGTTGGCTAGCAGGCGCGGATTACGCAAGTGGTCTTGGGCATGGTTCACAACCTGCCGCAGGTGTTCGGCGGGCACGAAATTCCTGGCTAAAGGAAGCCAGGCACGGACCATAACCGCACCGATCAGGTTGAGGCAGGCGAGCACTAAGAAGGTAGCGCGCCAATGCCAGTGTGTGGCGATCACGCCGGAAATAAAGCGTCCGAGAAATCCGCCGAACACCGTTCCCGTTACATACGCGGACATGGCGTGGCCCACGCCGCGTCCGGCCCACTCCTCATTTACGTACGCGAGCATGACCGCGATGACACCCGGCACGAGAAGGCCCTGGGCAAAGCGCCAGAAAATAAGCGCGCGCAGGCTGGTGGAGGTTGCCGCCAGAGCTGTTGGAATAACCAGAAGAAACAACGAAGGTACGATGACTTTCTTGCGCCCGCGGCGCTCGGCAATCATACCGATCACAGGCGCGGTCAGGGCGGTGGCAAAAATGGTGGCGCTGACGGTGAAGCTGACCGCCAGCTCGGAGGCCTGAAAAATCTGTCGCAACAGCGGCAGCAGCGGCTGAGTGCAGTAGACATTGAGAAACGTGCACATGCCCGCCAGCATGGTGGCAACCGTCGCCTTGTCGAGTTTTTGCAAGTGAACCGGAAACTCCGCTCCTGCCAGCTTGATGATATGCGAAGTTCTGTCCTTCTATCGTGGCGGATTACTTCAGGCCATCCACCACGTAAAGGTCGGAGAGCACACGGAGCATGGAGTAGGCGTAGGACTTGCCGTCCGCGCTGAACTTGATGGTCGGAATCCCTTGGGCGCGGGCGAGATCGGCGGGAGCGATTTCCTTCCAGGGCTGGCGGCGCGGCATCGAGGGCGAAGCGCTGCAGGCGGTCGAGCTTTGCTCGACTGGACAGCCGGGGGCGGCTGTCTCCACATCGCTCACCTCAATCCATCCACCACATATAAATCCGACAATTGCCGGCCCATCGAATAGGCATACGACTTCCCATCCGCGCTGAATTTTATGTAGGGAATGCTTTGCGCCCCGGCGGGATCGGCAGGAACGATTTCCTTAAAGGGCTCGCGTTTTCCGGTGGCAAGCTCGACCCGAGTTATTTTCAACGGCAAGGCGCGGGTGCGCACTAAGAGGCTTTTGCCGTTGTCGAAAAAACTCAGAACAGTTTCGTCCGAGGGAACGTCGAAGTTCAGCTTTTGCGGTTCGCCTCCGGCAATCGGGTAGAACCAGCGTTGACGGTGCGTATCGGTGGCAAGAAGCCATTTTCCATCGGGCGAAACCAGGCTGCCATATGTGCCATCGGGCGTAATCGCCCGCGGTGCGCTGCCGGGAGGATCGAGATCCTGTACGTAAGCTCGGCGCTCGTGGCCGGGTTCGGCGGCGGTGAAAATGACAGACTTGCCGTCAGGCACCCAGTCGGCAAAATAATGCGGGGTTTTACCGCCGATTTCCCGCGGCTCGCCGACCCCGGTCGGCACCAGAGTCAGATGCGCCGACTTGCCGTTCTCCACCAGCGCCCACTTTCCGTCGGGTGAAAGCTGGCTAAAATCTCCATCGGAAAGCCGCACGGCGGGGGAGCCATCGGTGTGGCGGAGAAAAACGCCGTCGTTGTTGCTTTCGCCGCTTTCGGAAAAGAGCACGGTCTTGCCGTCGGGGGATAAATCGTTGAGCAGCGACCAGTCGAACCACGAGAGGCTGCGTTCGCGGGTCTCGCCCGGCGCCAGGGCAAACAGACTCAGGCGAGTTTTGTCGGCAGTAAGCAGAACCTCGCCAGTGCGGCTGATGTCGTGAATCGTCACTCCGCCGGGTGCCCGGTAAATGAGACGTTCCTTGCCGGAAAAATCCAGCGCGTAGAGCGAGCGGGCAGCTCCGTTCGGCACCGCGGAGAACCATACTTCCTTGCCGTCCGGGCTCCAGGCCAAGCCTTGCACGCTGGAATAAAACGAAGAACTGGTTTTTCGATTGCCGCGCTGATCGATGATGACAATGCGCCCGTCGTCCCCGCTTTGGATGTGATCCGCTATTGCCAGAAATTCTCCGTTGGGCGAAAAGCGAACATGGCTGACCCAGGCCGCAGGCGAGTAGATCACCGTGCCGATGGGATATTCGAGCCGAGTGCCGGCCGCACTGGGGCGAATCACCGCCAGCGATTGGCCGTCGGCCGACCAATCCGCCCACATCACTTGCTCGAGAACTTCGCGCGGAGCGCCGCCGGCCAGCGCCACGCGCGCCATGGTGCCGGTCTGCGTAAAGGCGCTGTAAACCGCGGGATGAAGGCTGACTGCCATCTCCCCTTTGGAAGAGATGGCCAGAATCTGCGCCGAGGGCAAACCTACGGGACGCGAATCGGTGCTGTCGAAGCGCGTCGAGAACAGCTCTTGCGGCGCTCCCTCCCAGGTTGCGCCGTAAATAATCGATTGACCGTCGGGCGCGAAGCGCGCGTCCCAGATGGTGCCGTTGCGGAAGGTGATTTCGTGGAAGGTTGGATTCGCTACGGCCGCGCCGCGATGTGCGAACTCATAAATTGCCGCCCACGACCCCAGCAGCAGCAATCCACCGAGCAAGGGCAGCAACCAGCGACGAGCGGACGGTTCCTCCGCGATGGCACGCATCCCACCACGAGTGGAAGTCGAAATCTCAGTCAGAGCGCCGAGGTTGAAGGCCACATCGCGAGCCGACTGAAAACGCTCGGCGGGATTTTTTTCGAGGCAGTGGCGGACGATGCGTTCGAGCGCAGGCGCGACGTTGCGATTGGTTTCGCTGAGGTCGGGCGGATCCTCCTTGAGGATGGCGCTCATGGTGTCGACGGCGGAGTCGCCGTGGAAGGCTCGTTTGCCGGAGAGC
This sequence comes from uncultured Acidobacteriaceae bacterium, assembly GCA_963818865.1. Taxonomy (GTDB): domain Bacteria; phylum Acidobacteriota; class Terriglobia; order Terriglobales; family Acidobacteriaceae; genus Sulfotelmatobacter. The sequence goes on along the minus strand of CAWFTQ010000001.1, from coordinate 550,243 downwards.
ATCTCGTAGAGGATTGCGCCGAAGGAAAAAATGTCGGCGCGGGCGTCAGCGGGTTTGCCACGGACTTGCTCGGGCGACATATATCCGACGGTGCCCATGACGGTTCCGGCGTCGGTGCCGGCGACTTGCTGCGTGGGCGCTTCGCCCGAGGCGTCGGCTTCGGGACGGGTGAATTTGGCGAGTCCAAAGTCCAGAATCTTGGCGCGCCCGTCATGGGTGATGAAAATATTTTCCGGCTTCAGATCGCGATGGACGATGCCCTTGTCGTGGGCGGCGGCCAGACCGTTCGCGATTTGCTGCGCGTAGTCGATTGCCTTGCGGGAGGGAAGCGCGGTGTCGTGCAGGCGGTCGCGGAGAGTCTCGCCTTCCAACAGTTCGGAAACTACATAGGGCGCGCCGTGGTCTTCGCCGATATCGTAGATGGAAAGAATATTGGGGTGATTGAGCGCCGCGGCGGCACGGGATTCCTGAGCGAAGCGCTGCAGGCGATCGGGATCGGAGGAGAACGATACGGGAAGAATCTTGATGGCTACGTCACGGTTGAGGCGGGCATCGCGGGCGCGGTAGACCTCGCCCATTCCGCCAGCGCCTAATGGCGATTGAATTTCGTAGGGACCAAGCTTCGAGCCAGAGGTGAGAGCCATGGGTGCGGGCAATTATAGCCCAAGGCCGTGCCGCTGCGCGGATCCGACGATTTCTAGTTCTCTTCTTTCAGTTCTCTTCGTGCGGCCGCATCTTTCCGGTTCGCAGATAACGGTTGTGCCAGCCCAGGGATTCGGTTAGCAGATGCGGCGTGTGTTTGCCGAAAGACAGCCGTTCCGACCGGTTGAGATAGTCGAGGAGCAAAGGCTTGTAGTCCGGGCTGGAGCACTTCTCGATGATGAGGTGCGCGCGCTGGCGCGGCGAGAGTCCACGCAGATCGGCGAGTCCCTGTTCGGTGACAATGACCTGCACATCGTGTTCAGTGTGGTCGACATGCGACACCATCGGCACGATGGTCGAGATGGTTCCCTGTTGTGCAGTTGACGGGGCCATAAAGATCGACAGGTATCCATTGCGGGCGAAGTCTCCGGAGCCGCCTATGCCGTTCTGGATGCGGGATCCCATGACATGCGTCGAGTTGACGTTGCCGTAAATATCGGCTTCGATCATACCGTTCATGGCGATTACGCCGAGACGGCGAATGATTTCGGGATGATTGGAAATTTCCTGCGGACGCAGAACGATGCGGCTGCGGTAGCTGGCCATATCGGCATTCACCTCCGTCAACATCGCAGGGCTGAGCGAGAATGCCGTGGCCGAAGCTGAGGTTACTTTGCCCGACTTCAGCAGACGAATCATTCCATCTTGAATTACTTCCGTGTAGGAAGTCAGGTCTTGAAACGGGCCTTCCTCGAGTCCGAAAAGAACCGCATTCGCGATGTTGCCGACGCCGGACTGCAGCGGCAGCAGGTTCGCAGGCATACGGCCCTTTTGTACTTCCCAACTGAGAAATTCGAGGATGTGGCCAGCGATCAGCCGAGAAGCTGCATCGGGCGGTTTAAAGGCGCTGTTGCGATCGGGAGAGTCCGTCAGCACGATGGCGACGACCTTCTCCGCGGGAACTTCGAGGTACGGTGTGCCGATGCGCTGTCCGGGGTGCAGCAGCGGAATCGGTCCGCGGTTGGGAGGCGGCTGCAGCCCGTAGTAAATGTCGTGCATGCCCTCGAGCGCTGACGGCTGCCACGCGTTGACCTCCAGGATCACGCGGTCGGCCTGATCGATCCAAGTCTTATTGTTGCCGATCGAGGAACTCGGGACGAGGCGCCCGTCTTCCAGCACAGCGGTCACTTCGATCAGCGCAACATTGAGCTTGCCGAGGAATCCATACTCGACGAATTGAGCGACATGGCTGAGGTGAATATCCATGTAATCCATTTCGCCGGCATTGATCCGCTTGCGGGTTTCTGGATCGGATTGATAGGGCAGGCGAAGATGGATGCCTCCGGCCATAGCGAGCGCTCCGTCCAGCTCCGGGCCGGTGGACGCTCCGGTAAAGACACTCACCTGAAACTTTTGCCCGCGGAAGTGGGCGTCGGCTATGCGATGCGCCAGTTCGATGGGAACAACCTTGGGATAACCCGATCCGGTGAAGCCACTCATGCCAATCTGGTCGCCGGAGTTGATGAGCGCGGCAGCTTCGCCGGCGCTCATGATCCTCCGCGCCAGACTGGAATTCAGAACGCGTGTGGTGGTTGGGGAAACGATCGTAGCCATGTCGCAAGCCCTTCGACGAAGAATGACTTAATTATGACTTAACTGTATGGACGCCTGTTCCGGGCGTCTGTGAGCTAGATCACATTGGCAGAAATGGCGATAAACATCGGCCACCAAGGAGTACCCCAGGGGTTGAGTGGGGTTCGCGTATGATATTTTCGGTGTTTTGCTAAGTAAAGCATAGTGCTTCGACAGAATACCGAAAACTCATGAAAAAGAAATTCCGCGTTTTCGCCACTTGTGACATTGGAGAAGCCATTGACCTGCTGCGGAACCGGGGCTACGAAGTCGAGGTCTATCCGCAGCCGGAAGCGCCGCCGAAAAATCTGATCATTGCCAAGGTTAAGTCCGGAATTCATGGACTCATCACCACTCTGCGCGATGCCATCGACGCCCAGGTTTTTGAGGCTGGCAAGAACACGTTGCAAGTCGTGGCGCAGTTTGCAGTCGGGGTCGACAACATCAATCGCGCCGACGCCAACCGCTTCAAGATTCCTTTCACCCACACGGCGGAGGTTTTGACCGAGGCTACGGCCGAATTCGCCTTCTTCATGTTGGGCATGCTGGCGCGCAAAATGTGGTCCGCCGAGCATCTCACGCGCGACAACCAGTGGGGATACTGGCATCCCTACTTGCCGTTTCTGGGCGACGAAGTCACCGGCAAAACCATTGCGGTCATCGGCACGGGACGCATCGGGTTAGCATTGATCAAAAAATGCGCCGGCTTCGACATGAACATATTGTGCTATGACCCGGCGTATGAGAACCATGATTACATCAAGGCCATTCAAGAGACCATGGACTTGCGCCATGCCCGCGGCATCTCGAAGGAAAAGAACTGGATCAAGTATGTGACATTTGAAGAGGCTCTTCGCCATGCCGATTTCGTCAGCGTTCATGTTCCGCTGTTGCGTCCTGACGAAAGCGCCACGCCTACCTACCATTTGTTCAACGAGCGGACGTTGAGGCTGATGAAGCCAACGGCTTTTCTGGTGAACGACTCGCGCGGGCCGGTGGTGGATGAATCAGCGCTGGTGCGCGCCTTACGCGAAAACTGGATCGCTGGCGCGGCGCTCGATGTGTATGAGAAGGAGCCCTTGCCAGCCGACTCTCCGCTACGGGATCCCGCGATTGCCGACCGCTGCCGCCTGTTCCCGCACTTTGCCAGTGCCGCGCGCATCACCCGGCTCTCCACCGATCCCAACAAAGGCATGGCGGGCCGCTGCGTGCAGGGATTGATTGACGTGCTCGAAGCCAACTATGGCGGCGATGTTACGAAAATGCCCTATGTGGTAAACAAAGAGGCGTTTGGAAAGGCTTAGAGAGGACCTTTTTTAGCCGCGGGCGCTGACCTCATACGAGGGGATCCCTGGCGGAGCGATTCAAGGGCGGAGGGCCGGGCTCCGGGGTTACTATCTGCTTAGAACAGGGTGGACGTATGGGTACTTGGCGACATCGAAGAATAGTGCAAAAAGAGACATTGTACTTCTGCTGAAACAAACGATAATGGGAGTGCCGGTAGGGGGTTCATGGGGAAAAGACCTCAATTTCGAAAGGCTGCAATCCTGGGTATGGTAGCCGCCTTGTGGCTGGGCTTGGCGCTGGGTGGGGTGGGGAGCGCGGCGGCGGAGCCGGATGCAATCGCGAGCACGGCGCTGGACCGCGGATTTCTGGGGCTCTATAACCTGGATTTTAGTGGCGCGCAGAAGGATTTTTCAGCGTGGCAGGTGCAGCATCCCGACGATCCGGTGGGGCCGGTGAGTGAGGCGGCCGGATATCTCTTCTCGGAGTTCGATCGGCTGGGGGTTCTTGAAGGGCAATTCTACGACAATGATGCGGCTTTTACGGACCGTGCGAAACTGAGCCCTGATCCGGTGGTGCACGATCATTTTGAGGCTGCAATTGACCGCGCGGACGCGCTGGCGCACGTCCGGTTGAATAGAAACGGTAAAGATCAGGATGCGCTGTTTGCTTTGACGTTGTCGTCGGGATTGCAGGCGGACTATGCGGCGCTGATTGAAAAAAAGAATCTGGCTTCGTTGCATTACACCAAAGAGGCTTCGGCGTGGGCGCAGCAATTGCTGGCGGTGTGCTCGAATTGTTACGACGCCCAACTTGCAACCGGATTTAGCAAGTACATCATCGGAAGCATGTCGGCGCCGGTGCGCTGGCTGATGAGAATGGGCGGGTTGCCGGGCGACAAAAAAGGCGGTATCGCGGACTTGCAATTGACCGCGCAGCACGGGCACTATCTGGCGCCATTTGCTCGCATTCTGCTCGCGATCGCGTATGTGCGCGATAAAGACAAGATACGCGCGTTGGAGTTGCTTGCGTCTCTGCGGGTGCAGTTTCCCGGGAATACGCTTTTCCCGCGGGAGATTGCGCGGTTGCAAAGTGCACATTGATTTGGGGTGGAGATCTGAACTTGGGAGCCTAGGGCTAAAGCCCAGTTCAATTTAGCGCAACTTTCAGGCATTGCGAGAGCCTGTCCCGGTAGAATTCCAGCGGTCTAACCGTATAAAATTTCCCTATGCCATGTGGGCTTTGCGTTGGCGGGACGCAACGCGTTAATGGTAGGCAGCGGGAAGTCATTCGCAAATCGTTGAAAACGTTTATACTTATAGCTGGCGATGCCGGTGTGTGGAACTGGCACTCCCCGTGCAAAAGTAATGGCGGGATTAGTTAGGACCAACAACTGTACCAGGGCCTGCATCAAATTATGCGCGAGAATCCCAGTCGCGCCGAGACAACTGATCTTAAGGAGCTCCTCAAATATGAACCGCACTTCGTTAACGATTTTACTGGCGGCCAGCATGGCACTAACCATCGGCTGTACCAGCAAGAATTATGTAAAGCAGCAGACGACGCCGCTGATCAACAAGACGAACGAGCTTGACGATATGACGGCGAAAAACAGCAAAGACATCAAGGATGTGGACGCCCGAGCTCAGGCCGGTATCCAGGCGGTAAACGCCAAGACGACGGAAGTCGACCAGAAAGCGCAGACCGCAGGGCAGAACGCAGCTCAGGCACAACAGATGGCGGACGCAGCGAATGGCCGCGTCGGCGTCCTCACCAATACCGTGGCGAACCTGGACAACTATCGTCCGGTGGCGGAGACCTCGGTGAAGTTTGGCTTTAACCGGGACAATCTCACGCAGCAGGCAAAAGATGCTCTCGATCAGATGGCCGGGAACATTTCGAGCACCAAGGGCTACATTATTACGCTGGAAGGCAGCACGGATTCAGTGGGATCGGCCGAGTACAACTATGACTTGAGCCAGCGGCGGGCGAACTCGGTGATCCAATATCTGGCTTCGAAGTACAACGTTCCGGCGCACAAAATTTATGTGATCGGACTAGGCAAAGACAAGCCGGTCGAAACCAACAAGACGAAACAGGGCCGTGCTGATAACCGCCGGGTCGATGTGCGACTGATGACGAATACGGTGGGCGATACGAATCAGCCAGCGACGCCAGCGACGACTGGACAGAATAATCCGTCGTCGATGTAAAAATCGTTGTACAAAATCAGCTTGTCTCCTCCCCCGGGAGACTTTGCCAACCAGGCCGCTCAACTTCCCCTGAGCGGCCTGCTTTTTTGCTCGAGCAAGAAGCACCTGTGTGTCTAATCACGACACTGCCAAAGGCTCGGGGTAAAATATCCAATATGGCTTCGCGGTTGTTCGGAATCGCAGTTCTAGGGTTGGCGGTGGCGGTGTGGGCGCAGCAGGGCAGCCCTTCGGACAAAGACGCGCCCCAAGCTGCGCAACCGAGCTCGCAGGAATCGACTCGCTCTGCGCCAAATTTGGCGCCACCGCGCTCGGATCGCGTGCAGGCTGACGATTTGGGATCGGAAGTGGGGGTGAGTTCCAGTAAAGATACGCAGACTGATTTGAGTCCGCCGGAGGACGATGCCAAGATTCATCCGAACAGTTCATCGGCGGTGGGTGAGGCGGAAGCCGAAAAATTAGGCGGCGCCAGCGGCATCACCGAATTCCATACCTGGGATCCACACAAAGCTTCGAAAAGTATCGAGGTGGGCAATTTTTATTTCAAGCGCGGGAATTACAGAGCGGCGGAAGACCGCTATCGGGAGGCGCTGCGCTACAAAGAAAACGACGCGGTGGCGACGATTCGGCTGGCCGTGTGTCTGGAAAAGTTGGGCGTGCTCGACGATGCACGGAACGAATACGAGAGCTACTTGAAGATTCTGCCGCACGGACCAGAATCCGAACAAGCGCAGAAAGCGATTGCGCGGCTGAAGGCACACGCTGGCGCAACGAAGCCGCAGTAGATGAACGCCGCCTGGTTAAGGGGCAGTGCGGACCGGCCGAGAGCGCTTTGGTTTGGGCTCCCTGCGGGCGGAGCGAGTTGCGGATTTTGCGTTGCCGTTGTCCTCGCTGTGGCTCACCTTGCTTTCCGCTTCCTCTCCTAGAATTAGATTTGCGGGCCACTTGGGGCCGGAGCAGATCTTTCCCTTGCAGCGAGCAGCTTCGGCGACAATAACTTCGACTGAGTCAAGACAGGAATGGAACATTTGCGTACGCAGCGGCCCCACCGCCCCTCCGCGAATTAAAAGCATCGCAGTGCCATGCATCAGCGACCAGACCGAAAGCATGAGGCGAGTGTGCTGGCGGGGAGTTCCGCCCAGGCGCTTGGTCAAACGCTCGCGCATGAGATTGAAAGACGGCCAGGGTTCGTGCAAGGACGGGGGTTCGGCGAAGTTGTCATAGAGCACTTCGTAGGCATGGCGATGCTCGAGGGCAAATTCGAGATAGGACTGGCAGGCTTGCGCCAGGGTGCGGGAGTCGCGGAGCGCAGAAAAAAGTTGTACGCGACACTGGATGCGTAGAGCGCGAAGAATGGCGTTGCGGTCACGATAACGTTCGTAGACGGTGGGGGTGGTGGTGCCGGCGGCCTTGGCGACGGCGCGCATGGTGAGGGCTTTTTCGCCGCCCCTGGCGCGCAGCCGGCTGGCGGCTTCCAGGATGCGTTGTTCGAGTTGAGGATCGGCTTGTCTGGGCAACGGCTACACTCCGAAGATCGAGGATCAAATGCAGGGGCCCAAGAAAAAATAAGTTGAACTGTGTTCAACTAACAATGTACAATAAATCCCATACTAGCAAGTGAGTTGATCTCGCAGGCTGCGTCCTGCCGGCGCCGCGAAAGATTTCGTTGAAGCCTTCCCCCAAGGCAGAGTGGCGCCGGCAGGATGCGCCGATCCACGCCGATATTGCGGAACGGTAGTATGTAACCAAGGAGTATAGATGTTAAACGATGATTCCAGAAAGCAGACCGGGATTGCCCGCTTGGCCTCCGATCTTCGCGCGGCGAAAATCGAACTGCTGAGCGCGCAGTGCGCCACCGACCGGCTCCGGCTGCAATATTCCGTAGAAGACATTGTTTCTTTTGGGGAACGTCACGCACTAAAGAGCGCCATCGCCTCCGCGGGCGCGCTGTGCCGGTTTTTCTCTTCCCTTGAGGACCAGCTAAAGCAAGCTGAGCACCAGGAGTAATCGCCCACCGTTATTTTGTTTTTCCAGATCTTTCCTGAAATCACACCTGCCTATTTCTCCACGCGGATGAACTCACCGGTTGAGGCATTCACTGCCACCGTCAGTTTTGCGTTGTCGCGTGTAGCTCCGTAGATAACGTGCCAGATCAATTCGTTGGTGTTATGGTTCCAGTCGCAAACGTAGAAAACAGAAGTGGATGGATCTTTCTCCAGAATTTTGTCCCCGCCGTGTTTTTGCGCCACGGCAAGCGCCTGGTCGGAATCCACTTTGAGGAAGGCGACATCGAAAACCTGAGTGGAGGCATTGCCAGGATTGTAGACGTCTTCGTTGCCGGGTGAAACTCCGCGAGAGGGAGCGTCGGGCGCGTTGCTGCCGGACCAGATGAAGGGTTTTACGCCGCGTTGCGTGGGCGACGCGAAGCTGGCGCGCCATATCGCCGATTTGCCATCCTGCCCGTTGTCGTCGGTGGTGGGAGTGGACTCGATGCGGAACGGCTTGACGTCCGCGGCATAGTTACGGGCGGCGATGAAGACCTTTTGAAAGGCGGCTCGTGCGGTGAGCAGCTCGGGGCCCTTGGGTTCAGGCTTGGTTTCCGGGGTTTTTGGAGTGTTAGAGTCGCAGGCCACAAGCAGGGCGAGAATCGCCAGCAGGGCGAAAGAAAACATTTTACTTGCTGCGGCGGTTGGGAAATGCACTCTGGGAGGAATGTCTCCGATTGTATTGGCCTTCAATTTTGCCTTCGGCCGGACGGAGTCCCGCATTTTCATGGCGACCTTCCTGTTATAACTGGGATGATTTTATTGTCGCGCAACATTCTACCTGAAGCGCGGGGAAACGCGAGATAGCTGCATGGATTCCTTGCTGGAAGAGTTGAAGCAGGCTCTGGAGTCAGCGGTAAAAGGCATGTCGCACGAGCAGATGAGTTGGCATCCCGCCGGGAAGTGGTGTGCGGCGGAGGTGTTGGAGCATTTGTATTTGACCTATACCGGGACGGCAAAGGGATTCGAGCGGGTTCTCGAAGCGGGCAAGCCCCTTGTGGCGCGAGCCTCGATGAGGCAACGCGTGCGAGCGCTGGTGGTGTTGGGCTTCAATCACCTGCCGGAAGGACGAAAAGCGCCGAAAAATACTGTGCCCCGAGGCTTGCCGGTGGAGAAGGTGAAAGGCGAGGTTGCGCTGAAGCTTGCGGCGATGGATGAGGTCATCGCGCAGTGTGAGGCCCGATTCGGGCGCGGCAAGGTGCTCGATCATCCGATTCTGGGTCCCCTGACGGCGGCGCAATGGAGAAAGTTCCATCTGATTCATGGGCGGCATCATGTGAAGCAGATTCTGAGGCTGCGAACTGGCCAGGGCTGAGGGAACGTCGGGCTGAGATGCAGTTGGTTGGTCGCTGGCTCCCTCGGCGGCTTCGCAATTCCTTCGGGCAAGATCTTGCGCGGGCGTGGGCGGCCGGTCTATACTTCGGTCGCTGCGAGAATGTCCGCAGTCCTCCCCCTCCGATTCGAAATCTCCGAAGGAGAATCTCCCATGAAAATGCCGAAGCTTGTTTTGTTGCACGTAGGCCTTCTCTTGCTGTTGCTCAGCGCGGTGAGCGCGTTTGCCCTGCGTCCGGAAAAAGTGTTGCTCTCGTTCAATATCGCCAACGGACAATTTCCCGATGGACTGACCATGGACGCCAGCGGCGACCTCTGGGCGGTGACGGCCTATGGAGGCTCCGGCTCCTGCGACGTTGGAGTCGCCGCCAGCGGATGTGGAACCGTGGTGGAGTTTACTCCGGTATCCGGCGGCTGGAAAAGTAAGGATATTTATAGCTTCACCGGCGGCAGTGACGGCTACGATCCGGTCGGAAATCTCACGTTCGATAGCCAGGGGAACATCTACGGAGTGACGTCGCAGGGTGGAACGCCTACCTGTGGTTGTGGAACCGTGTTCAAGCTCACGCCGGTGTCGGGAGGGTGGAAACATAGCGTGATTTATCGCTTCGATTCGACGAAAACTCACAATGATGGAATGGACCCCTTGGCGGGGGTGATCCTCGACGCCGCCGGAAACCTTTATGGCACGACGCCATATGGGGGGAATGTGTGTACAGCCTGTGGCGTTGTTTACGAGTTGAGCCCGGCGGCAAACGGCGCTTGGACCGAAACCATTCTGTACAACTTCAAGGGTGGCGCGCCATTCAATTCCGCCGATGACGGGATGTTATCGCAGGCGCCTCTGGTGTTCGACGCGCAAGGCAATCTTTACGGCACTACGCCTTGGGGAGGCGCCAACACCAGCAGCGACTGCGGCTCGTCGCCGACGGGTTGCGGCGTAGTTTTCGAATTGTCACCCAACGGTTCCGGAGGTTGGACGGAGAGTGTGATCCATAGCTTCGACTCCGGCAACGGCGACGGTTTCCATCCGACGGACGGATTAGTGCTCGATGGGGACGGCAATCTTTACGGGACCACAGCGTGGGGAGGCCGTAACACCTGCGCCGACGGCAGCTATTGTGGCGCCGCATTCGAGCTCGCGCCAGCCTCGGGTGGCACGTGGACAGAAACCGTGCTGCACAGTTTTTCGAGCAGCCAGGGCTACGGCCCGGCGGCTGGATTGATCTTTGACTCCGCGGGAAATCTTTACGGCACCACGGAGTGGGGCGGACTTTATAACGAAGGGGCCGCATTCGAGCTTTCGCCCAAATCCGGTGGCGGATGGCAGACAAGCACGCTGCACAGTTTCGGGAACGGCACCGACGGTGCGATGCCGGACACCGTGCTGGTGATGGACGCCTCCGGCGATCTGTATGGCGGCACCTTTATCGGAGGAACGGACGCTACCGGGTGCGTAAACTACGGCGCAGGTTGCGGGACGGTTTTCGAGATAGTGCCGTAGTTTCGGAGTCTCGGTTGAACAGCGTGAAAAACGCCGGCCAAGTTGGCCGGCGTTTTTCGGTCGCTATTTCGGGATACCTGTCCTTAGGGCTCGCGCATGGCGGCGGGAACGCCGGCTTTGCGGGCTTCTTCCTGCATATCGTCGAGTTTTTGCTTGGCGTCGTCGACGGCTTTCTGCTTGTCGGCGATCTTTTGTTTGTAATCCGCGTCTTCCTTGTCCCACTGGGTGGAGTTGCGCAAGCGGTTGCCTACGTCGGCGTACATGGCGGCGGCGCGAAGCTGGTATTCCTTTTGCAGCACGTCGAGTTCGCGCGAGGCCAGGTCGATGGCGTTCTTCTGTGCCGATACCTTATCCTGCCAGGATTTCCATTCGGTCTGCTTTTTGGCCTGCTCGTCGTCGGCAGTTTTGTCTGCTGCTGCATCCTTGGCGTCCGCAGGATTGGTTCCCCCGGCGGCGGGGCCTTCTCCTACGATGGAGAGTTTGTCGTCCTTCGGAAGGTTGTCGTTGTCATAGACCTTCGGCTTGGCTTTTGCGGCCGGGTCTTTGTGAACCTTGCGGGCATAATCCCCCAGCGAAGATTGATCCGGCGAGGGTGTGGTGGTCTGTGCCACGGCCAGAGAAGCAGCCAGAGTGATAAACAGGGGAAATGCGAATGCGGTCTGCGCCATGCGTTTCATAGCTTCCATCCTTTGTGTACGTCCATGAGCCGATCCGTTTGTTCGGGTCTGCCCATTGATGCTGATCGTTCAAATTTCAAGTGGCTCGCCTTGCCGCATTGGCACGACTGCCAGAATCTGCGGCAGAGCGTTTCTCCGCCAGAAATCCTCCAATGCGGCGGTCCAGACTGGCGGCCTCGCTGGCTATGTCGGCAGCCAATTGCAGGGCCAGATCTGGTTCCCGATTCCGCGCCAACTGTTGGGCGTATCCGGCGATAGTAGTCAAGGAGGTGCGCAGCTCCAGGGCCATTTCGGCGGAAAGCTCGTTGTGAAGTTGTTGCTGGAGTCGGATGTGTTCGAACTCACTGCGGTCGCTGATAAGACAGGCCACCCCGAGCAGACTGCCATCGACGGCGGGAACGGCAGAAACCGTAACCGCGAGGTGAAGTCTTCCGCCTGCGGGAGTGGCGTACTCTGCCTCGAGTTGGCGACGCTGGCTGCCCTCGTGCAACACCGCATGAAACTCCTCGGCGAGCCGAACCGGCAGGCTTGCCAGACCATCGGAATAGACGGCCGAGGAGTCATGCGAGCAGACCGCTGCGTCGCGGAAAATATTTTCTGCACTCATCCCAGAGAGCGAACGAAATCCGAGGATTTCCTTGGCCGCGGGATTGGCTTGTTTCACCAATCCATTAAGTCCGAACACCAGCACGCCGGAGGGAAGATTCGACAGCACGGTCTGACTGAAATTTTCGGTGGTGCGGGCGCGGCGCTGTTCGGTGAGCGTTTGCACTTGTAATTCGTGCTTCTGCTGCTTCAGTTGCTGGATGACGGTGTTATAGAGCTGGACCGGCAAGGTTTCCAGAGTGGGAGCGGCAACGGAATCAAGATCAGCCTCGGCAGCGATATTGCGGCGCAAGCGGCGCATCAGGAAGATGGCGAACAGGAAAGAGCATCCCGCCGCGAGCAGCACCGCTAGGGCACGCAGTATCAACGGATTGGCGAACAGCTTTACCACCAAAGCCTCCCATACCAGCGCAGGAACTGGTTACCAACGAAGAGCGCGAGCAGTGCCATACTGCCGAGAAAAACTCCAAAGGGCATCTGGTAATGGCGGTAAACCATTTGCGCGGATTGCCATCCCCGTTGGCGCGCGGCCTGTAAGTTCGCCAAGCGGCGCGCGAAGCGGTGGGTTCGCTTAATCCAGACCATCAGCACCGTAGCCAGACCAAACAGCGACCCCGCCAGCGATGCCGTGAAGATGGTAAAAATGGTGAGCTTCATCCCGAGAAAGGCACCCACCATGGCCATCAGCTTTACATCGCCGAAGCCCATGCCTTCCATTCCGCGCCAGCGCAAGTAAACGGCGCCGGCGCCGTAGATGAATGAAGCTCCGAGAGCCGCACCCAGCAGGGAATCGACCAGGGAAAATAAGTGCGTTGCCAGAGCGGCGCTGAACGGCAGATTTACCATTGCCGGCAGGAACTGTGAAGCGACGTCATCGACCGGAACGATCAAACTGAAGGCCACACCCAGGGCCAAGCCTGGGAGCGTGAGCTTATCGGGTAACAGCTTGGTTTCAGCGTCAGTGAAGATGAGGCCAAGCAACAGGAAGCCGAAGACGCAGTATTTCAGCGTGGCCAGCGTGAGTCCGAAGTAGGCGTAGCAGCCTAGGAACAGGACGCCCGTAAGCAGCTCGATAAACAAATAGCGGGCGGAGATTTTCGTCTTGCAGTGACGGCATCGGCCGCGAAGGATCAGCCAGCTAAGGACCGGCAGATTATCGTAAAAGGCAATCGGGTGCTTACAGCGGGGGCAGGCCGAACGCGGCGCAACCACCGACAAATCCAAGGGCAGGCGATAGATACATACGTTCAGAAAGCTGCCAAAGGCCAGCCCTAGGAAAAAAATCGACGATGCAAACAGCGGGTCCATTGAATTTGCTGCGTTTTTGGAAGGCGGGCGCTGGTAAGCGCAGGTCTTCCTTAGAACGCAGATTCGCCTCAATCTTGAGTGGATTATAAGGCGGCGATGGCAGGGAGGACTAAGGTACTGAAGTCACTGTCCGAACGGACGATACGTCAAGGGTAGGAAAACCGTAGCAACTCGCCCTCCAGTGCGATGGATGAGGGGTCGTAAGCCGGAAGGAATACGTTCCACAAAGCCCAGGTGCGGGGGATTAAACGAGTCTCGGGCGCGGGCTGAGTCCGCCAATTTCCGGCTAATTGCTCGCGGACAAACATGGAAAAAGAGGGCGTACCCTCCACACTGAAAGCGGGCAAAGAACTCCACTCGAACAAAGCTGCCTGAAGACCTTCGGTGATGGATTCCGAAGGGTCCAGGCAAAGGATCCAATCGTGGCGTGCCTGGTTAAGGTAATGATTCGTGGTGGCTCGGGTATCGGCGGGCAGAATGCGCGCCCCGTATTCGCGAGCGACACGGGCGGTTGCGTCAGCGGAGTGATGATCCACGATCAGAATTTCTGCGCAGGGCAGAAGTGTCTCCAGCGCTCGACCCAGGCGTAGGGCCGCATTGCTTGTGTGCAGTAATGCCGTGATTGGAGGCATGAGCGGAATCAACCGGCCTTCAAGAGTGTACGACGGTGGATCAGGGCTGTGAGTGGGTTTTCTAGGATAAATGCCGCATGTTGAACCACATTAAAAGTGTCCCCGAGAAACCACATTAGAAGTGTCCCCTTTTAGAGTTCCTTCGGCGAGGAGGAACCGAGATTGGGGAGAACGGGATTGAGCAGGAAAGAGTTGAGTCGAGTGGAAGTGATGGGTCGGGTGAAGGCACACAGTTTGCGGTTGGGGGAAGCGGCGGAGTTGCTGGAGTTGAGTTATCGGCAGACGAAACGGGTGTGGGCACGATATCGGGCAGGAGGAGCGAAGGCGCTGCAGCATGGCAACTGCGGGCGCGTGTCGAACCGGGCGCACACGGCGAAGTTTCGGGCAGCGGTGCTGCAGCGGGTGCAAGCTCGCTATGAGGATTTCGGTGCGACGCTGGCGGCGGAGCATCTGGCGAGCGACGACGGAATGACAGTCCATGCCGAGACGTTGCGGCGGTGGCGGAAAGAGGCGGGGTGGTGGCAGCGGCAACGGCGACGGAAACCGTATCGGCAACGGCGGGAAGCGAAGGCGCACTTCGGCGAGTTGGTGCAGTTGGACGGCAGCTTTCATGAGTGGCTGGAAGAGCGCGGGCCGCGCGGTTGTCTGATGCACATGGTCGATGACGCGACGACGAAGGCGCTGGGCTGGTTCTCGGAAGAGGAAACGATCTGGGCGGCGGCGGGAGTGCTGCGGCGATGGATCGAGCGCTACGGCGTGCCGCAAGCCTTGTACACGGACTGGAAGAACGTGTACGTACGTCCGCCAAACGCCGAAGAGCGGGCGAGCGGCGAGCCGGCGGTGACGCAGTTTGGGCGGATGTGCGCGAAGCTGGGCATCCGCATCATCGCGGCTAGTTCGCCGCAAGCGAAAGGACGGGTGGAGCGAGCGCACGGCACCCATCAGGATCGGCTGGTGAAGAAACTGCGGCTGGCCGGGATCGCGAACTATGACCAGGCCAACGCGTATCTGGAGGATCGCTATCTCACCGAGCACAACCGGCGTTACGCGCATGCGGCCGTGGCCCCAGCCGATTATCACCGGCGACGGCCAACCCCGCGGCGACTGGATGAAGTCTTCTGGCTGGAGGAAGAACGCGTGGTGAGCGAGGACTGGGTGGTACGCTACCACAATCGACTCCTGCAACTGGAACGGCAAAGCCGGCACTGGGCGCCGGCCAAGAGTCGCGTGCTGGTGCGGGAAAACCAAGCCGGAGAAGTCGCGATTCACTATCGCGATCAGCGCGTGGGCTTCCGCGAGTTGAATGCCTCTACAGCGCTGGGCGAGAGAAGGGGCGCCGCCCCTTCCCCCGCGCCCCCTTCCCCGATCCTACGTCGCAGCCTTCCTCCAGCTGCCAATCATCCCTGGAGAAAGGGCTTTTCCGCCCAGACACGCGCTCTCTTTTCGGCGCAGCATGAAATCAAAATCAGGGGACATTTCTATTGTGGTTAAGACGGGGACATTTCTATTGTGGTATGACACTAGGATAAATGCCGCATTGACCCTCCAATGCCGGTGTGAGAGACTTCTCGCGCCACTATGTGCCGTAGAAGTGTAGCGCGGATAACACCTCGACTCTGGCCTTCCCTTGCGGTTTTTGCCTTGAGTTTATTCCTGGCGGCGACTGCCTCGGCGCAGGGCGATCCGTTCAACGCGATGGGAGCCACGACCAATTTGACTCCTGGCTACGACAGCCGGGGTGGGGGAACCGTTCTCTTGCTTACGGTATACGCCGAAAACAATAAGAAGCGTTTGGACCGGCAATCTGTTGTCAAACTTACAAACCAAACTACACAGACCATTAGTTGGCAGACTACAAACGATCAGTCGGAAGCATCCTTCGGCGACATGCCTTTCGGGCATTACGACATTGAAGTGAGCGCGGTAGGGTACATTACTGAGCACAAAGAATTGCAAGTTATAAGCGCCCTGAACACTGTCAATTTGGAGATCGTGCTGCAGCGAGATCCCGCGGCCTTTAGGCTGGATGTTGATGAAGCGCTGCCGACCAAGGCTCGCAAAGAAACTAAGCATGCGGTCTCTGCGCTGAAGTCTGGAAATCTTAAACAAGCTCAGAGATGGCTGGACGCCGCTTACCAGTTGGCGCCAGACAATGCCGACCTGAACTTTTTGATGGGATACCTGCGTTACCAGCAGAAGGATTTCGAGCACGCGCAGAGCTACCTGGGGACGGCGGCAAATCTGAATCCGCGGGACGTTCAGTCACTCACTTTGCTGGGACGGTTAGGCCTGCAGAGAGAGGATTACGTCACCGCCAGTTCGACTTTGGAGAAAGCGGTCGCCACAGATTCGGAGTACTGGATGGCACACGATTTGCTGGCCGGAGCTTATTTGAAGCAGAAAAAATATGAGCAAGCCCGGCAGCAGGCGGAGCTGGCCATAGAAAAGGGCAAGGGAGGGGCGGGCTCAGCGCGGCTGGTGCTGGGGCAGGCTCTGGTGGATCTGGGGCAGAAAAAGGAGGGTATTGAGGAGTTGAAGGTTTACTTGAAGGATTCGCCGGAAAGTCCATCTGCGCAGCAGGTAACCAATCTGATCGCCGAACTTGAGCTGCCGGATGTGATGGGTGGGCCGGCTAACGGTGGCTCCGTGGCTTCGGCTTCGCTGGCGGGAGTGGATCCTCTTCTCGCGTCTCCTGAGATGTCGTTCACGATGAAGCCTTGGCAGCCGCTTGGAATCGACCAGACCAAGTTCTCCGTGGCGGCGGACGTAACCTGTCCGCTCGCTAACGTGATTGAGATGTCGGGGAACCGGGTGAAAGAACTGGTGACCGATGTTTCTCGCATCGCCGCCGTAGAACGGCTGCTGCACGAACAAGTAGATGAGATCGGCAATCCCATTACGAAGGAAACGCGGAATTACAACTACGTGGCATCCATTACCGAAGACAAGCCGGGTTTTCTTGAGGTTGATGAATATCGCGCCGCTCACCTAGGGCTTATCGATTTCCCCGATCAGATTTCGAGTAGCGGCTTTGCGGCCCTCGCCCTGGTGTTTCACCCCGACATGCGGGACAACTTCGACATGACTTGCGAGGGACTGAGCGACTGGCATGGGCAGTCGGTTTGGCTGGTTCACTTCCGGCAACGCGATGACCGTCCCGCGCGCATTCACGACTATAAAGTTGGCGCCCAGACGTACGCGGTGAAGCTAAAAGGGCGAGCCTGGATCACGACCGATAAGTTTCAGATCGTACGCATTGAATCGGAGCTGGTCAGTCCGATGAAGCCGATTCAACTCCTCAGCGAACACCAGATTGTGGAGTATGGGCCCGTCCCTTTTCAAAGGAAAAATATGGAACTCTGGCTGCCGAAGACTGCGGAGATCTACTTTGATTTCCGCCGTCACCGCTATTACCGCCGGCACAGCTTCGAGCACTACATGCTGTTTGCGGTGGATTCCGATGAGAAGCGCAAAGAACCCACAGCCCTTGCGCCGGACAGCAAGGCCAATCCGTTGCCGAATTAATCTGCTGAAATAGCTACTGGCTGGCTCATTCGGTCGGCGCGTTGCTTGCCGCGCGTCCCAGGGGATAGGATGCCCGGCCAAACATGATTCCAGTTTCCACCTCCGTGGGTTGCCCTCTGCGCATATAGCGCTTGAACTTCCATTGGTTCAGCGCATCAGTGATTGCTTTCGCCTGATCGGGAAATGCGCTGAGAAAGTGAATGTGTTTTACCTTGCCTTCTTTATCGATGATGATTCGTACCGGAACCGGGTTGAACTTATGATCGGTTAAGACGGGGATCAACCCGCGTAATCAGGTTTTCATCATTGGCGTAGTCTTTGACGCATACCGGAAAAGCTCCACCGCCTGTCCCGGCCGTAGGATTGGCTTCCTCAGGCAACTTCATCTTATTCATATCCGCGACCAAGTTCTCCAGCAGTTTGGTGTCGCGGCTGGTTACGATGATTTGCACCGCGTGGCAGCGGATTTCGGTGGCGAGCACGTACCAATGCAGCTCCGCTATCGGAGACCAATAGGCATAAAACGTAAAGGGGTGACCGGCGACCGTGGTTCGGGTTGGAGGCAGTTCAACTTTGTAGTCCGCCTGCAAGTGATTCTTCGAGTAATCAACCAGCTCCAGCGCGTTATTCGCAGGAAACGGCGTGAAGAACATGTCCTGAGCGGTAACCAAAATGCTTCCCCGGGCAGGTCCCTTGAATGTGTCCGCGGGCCTGAGCTGCAAAAGCACGTAGCGGCCGCTATCCGAAGGCGGCGGTCCTTTGTATTTCTCTTCCCAGTCGGGAGGCACAGCGTAGCTCATTCCAAAATACTGATTGCTGAAGATGTTGTTGCTCACCCTTCCGCCTTCGGGCACGGGAGTCACAGAATCACTCGCGCTGAACCAAGCACCCTTGACGAGAATGACTCCTGTCGGCACCTTGTTCCCGGGCTGGATATTGTCTGAAAAATCGCCACCGTTTTTGGGGGCGTTTGGCGGTTTAGTAGCTTGACTCCAGACCGATAGAGACGAAGCTACAACGAGCAAAGAACACAGAAATCGAGAGCGCATATTCCTCCTGCGAATCCGGCAATTCCAACGGCGGGCATTGCCCATCCATCGCGGATGGTTTGTTTACGTTGAAAAGTTCTGGCGAGATATTTCGGATCTCGCCAGAACGTCGCCTTAAGGGATTACAACGAGCGCAGGAAATCCAGTATTTCCTGCTGCTGCGTGGTGGAGAGGTCGAAGAATTGTTCCTCGACGAAGCTGGCTTCGCTGCCGTTGCTGGCGTGGTCGCGGATCGCCGTTATCAGGTTGGTTGTGCGGCCATCGTGCAGCAAGAAGATTCGCTGTCCCAAGCCCCACAAGGGAGCGGTGCGGAACTGGTTACCGCCCGCGCTGCCCTGCGAGACGTTGTCTGCCAAGCCAGTTCCCATGTTATGGATCTCGATATCGGAGAAGGCAGGCACGGGTTGTTTGCTCAACGATGAGGTGAAACCCGAGGCTTGCGTCGTGCCTGGCGTCGGGTTGTGGCAGGTCGCGCAGCCGGTAGAGCTGAACAAAGCGCTGCCGGCGGAGATCGTACTCGCGGAGACTGTCTGTCCGTTCAAAATAACTCCACCTGTTGGTGGCGGAGCCAGGAAGCGCATGAAGTTGGCAAACGCCGAGACGTCATCGAGAATTGCGGTGCCCGTCGATCCTGGGTTGGATGTGTCTTCCGGATAACCAGCCCCGCCAAGGTTCAAGCAGGTCGACACCAGCCCGGTATCGCCGGTGCCGCCAGCGCCGTCTTCTCCAGGGAGTGGACGATCCTGGGGAAACAGCAAGTTGCTGATGCCCATCTCCACGTTGTAGGCCTCACCGGCAAAGATGTGGAGCGACTTGTTCTGGGCCTTCCAGCCAAAGCGGCTGATAGTGCCATCGTTGCCGTTGTGATTGAAGGTGCCCGAAATGCCCAGGTCGTTGTTGAGATTGACCACCTGGTTCTTCAACAGAGTCGAGTCATCCAGGTTCTCGATCAGGCCTGCGCCAAAGACCGGGGTGGGAATTCGGAAGATGATATTGTTCTCCTCCACAGCCGTGGCGAAGCTGGGCTGGGGCAGCGCGGTGGCGCTGTTGCAGGTCCCGGCGTCGGAACGGCCAGTTACGGTGAACAAGGTTTCCACACCGCCATTGGGAGAGCTAATGTTGACCGAGCCGTTGCTGTTAAAGAAGAACGGGAAGCGCGCTTCGAGCGTCGGGCCATTGGCCGTGATGAAAGACGGCATTGTATTGCCGGGCGCGACCCCGTTGCTGGTGAACTCGAATTGGGGATTGGTCGCAGCACCTGTTCCGCCGATTGCAGGCTGCGCGTGACATGAACTGCATTGGTTCGAGTTGAAACGCGGTCCCAGACCGACGTTCGCTCCGCTGGAAACCGTCTCCACCTCTTGGAAGCGCGTTTGGCCGTCAGTGAAAAAAGCCAGGATCCCGGACGGACTGTTCGATAACACCGAAGAAAGTGCGGCGCCGGTGCCGCGGCTTGCACTCTGCACTCCGGGGTCGGTCTGAGCAAATGCCATTCCAGCGAGGAACAGCACTACTAAAGTAAAACTGGACGCGCGTCTAGCTGTCTTGATCACGACTCCTCCTTGTAAGCTGTCTACTCTGCCTGGATCCACTTGGGATCGTGGTTGCAACGTCCGGGGACGGATATCCCGGGGCATGAGGGAATGGGGTCTTGCCTTTCCGCGGCGAAGTGGCAGAATTCGTCGGCCGGAGAATCTCTCCTCCTTTCGGACTGGGCAACGAGGCCCGACAACGGAAATAGCGCGGGAATGCACGAATGAATCCGGACAGGCGAAGGTGCAGGGCGTCCGAAATCAGTGTTGCGGTTTGTAGCGCAATTTTGTTCCAGCGCGAGAAGAAAATGCTGGCTGTTACGAAGTCAGAACAGACTGAATTCGGAAAAGATCGGGATCATTAGAGTTTTCTTATGGATGGGACATGGTTGTACCCATGCCGTTGGCAATTCCCAAAGACCAAAAAAAAACCTCGCCGCGTTCGGAATACGGGAACTCGGGAGGACATGGAAGTAAAGGAAAGGATCATAAGGTGCCTACGTAGGGTTAGCCCGGCGGTATGCAGGTCTAGTCTAATGAGAATCATCCAGCTTTGGCCGCGCGGCATTTGGGTCCGCTGACTTAATAACCGTGACGGGAGCTTGCAGGGTGAAGTTCAGCACGGTCTCCGAGGGAAGCTTGATCTGCTGACTCTTGCTGGCGGCCTGTGCACCCCCACCGACTCCGGCGCCCGCCGCAGTACCGATAACCGCGCCTTTTCCGCCGCCCGCGACAGCACCGATGATGCCGCCCAGAATCGCGCCGCCGCCGACTTTTTCCGCAGTACTCTTGCTGCGTGAACTGCCTTCTTTCCTATACTGATCGGTTTGCAGGCTGTAACTTTTGCCGTTCGATGAAATGCTGTCCAGTTGTAGCACCACCAAAGACTGTCCGGCGAACTTGCTGGCGTTCTTCAGATCGACAATGTGTCCGGTAATATCGGTGCCTGCCGGAATTGCTTCCGCGCCATCGACCAGGAGCGGCATGTTAAGACTGGCGTGAAAAGTATCTCCCGGCTGGTTCTTTGCGGTGTCGATGCTGTCAATCAGGCGTACCGACAGCGAGGTGCCCTGCTCAATTGTTATTCTGGGCGGCTGCACAGGCGCGGATGGCGGGATCGAAGAAGATGCAACCGAGGAAGATGCAGCCGAAGACGCAACCATGGATGGTTCGGCGGGTGGCGGTGGGTTTTGTGAAATCGGCGCTGGCTCCCGAGTGTCCCCCGCGTTCGTTCCTCCCGCTCCGTCGGTTGTGTCATTGCTGGCCTCACCGTATTGGTTGCGCCAGTATTTTGACTTCCGGACCTTGGGCGGAGTCTTCGCCAGCACAGTGTTCACAGGTTTCGTTGGCGGAGCCGTTGAAGCGGTTTGCGTACTGGGCGCGACGACTCCCACTTGCAGGTTGTTGACGACTTCCTTCACGCCATCCACCGACGCAGCCTGCCGCGCCGCTGCCACGCGTTGAGTGTCATTATCCACAAAGCCGCTGATGGTCACGACCCCACTGCTGGCTTGCACGGAGAGCTGTTTGGTCGCGAGTCCGGAGTCTTGGCTGTACTTACTTTGAACCTGGCGAGAAATTTCTGCGTCATCCGGCTTCCGGTTGCAAGCGACGCTGGAAGCCAGAATTGCCAAAACAAGAATCGTCGAAACCAGGATCGACGAAGCAGGGGCTGCCCCCGGCGTGGTTAAGACGTATGGCTTTCCTCGGTGCATGAGCGGACTCCTGAGATTTAGCCTGGGAGTGAGCGAAAACGCTCGCGTACAGTGTATCTGTTGCAGATGAATTAGTGCAGGAATTTAGAGTCGAGGGCGCTTCCTTTTCCACCATGTTGCAGGCGTGTCTGACGTGCCGTATGGATTTTTAATGGATGAACTTGTAGTCAACGATTGAGGCGGCTAAAAGACCTGTCTCGGCCTCGGCGTCTGGGTCTGGCTTCTCTTTCGTTGGCGCCTGCATGTCCCGGGAGCGAATCACTCGACCCTGGCAGACAACGTTGCGGTTCTTCTGGCCGGAGATTTCTTCCGGCATTTCAAATACCATCTCAATCAAAGCATTCACTGGCAAGGGCTGTGGTCCGCGAAACAACAGCCCAGTCTGGCTGAGGTTTTCGATTGTGCCCTCATACCAGGTGCTGGTGCTGTTCACACGGTAGCGGAGCGCCATATCGAGCTTCAAACGGCGGGCGCGAGGCGTCCAGGATGGGCGTTTCTCCCGCGTGTGACTGCGCCGTACCGTGGTTTCAGGCTTGGCATGCTCCAGGCGCTGAGTGCGGCGCATGGTGGTCCAGTCATATTTGTACTCGGCCGCGCACAGCATGCAAACTTGATAGTACTCTCCGTCAGAGCCGCGCCGTGGCCATGAAAACTCGTGGGAGCAGCGCCCGAGCATAAGAACGTCCATTATTTTCTGCGGCATGATGGTTACTTCAGGACCAACCTTCGGTCAAACCAAGTGCGCCGAAAGCAGTTTCATCATCGCTCGAACCGGCGTTCTTGGGTAGGTTACTTTCGTGATGCGTCCAGACTGCATTTTCAAGCGCTTAATTTTCAACGCGCGTCGAAGTGGGTCTAACCTTACTGAATTGTCGACAGATTCTTTCCTGCTTTGACCTTCGCAAGAGATTAGAATTCCTGAGCCTTTTTTATTTGTCGGGTCATTAGAAACCACAAATGTTTGGTCGGGGCTCTTCCGTTTTTCAGGCGGTGAAATCTTCTGTATCTTTGGCAACGAGGTATCTACGGATGAGAACAATGCTCTCTCTGCCAGCTTTAGTCCTTTTCGTTTCCCAGCTCTCCATCGCGCAGGTGGATCTGCATTGGAAGCCAAACGATCCGGACCGTCCTGTGCCCCCGGTGATTGAGGCTGGAACGGCAAGCACGCAGGATGCGCCGGGGCGTCCTCCATCCGATGCCATTGTGTTGTTCGGCGGCAAGGATCTTTCTCAGTGGGCGGGCGAAGATGGCCTGGACGCCAAGTGGAAAGTGGCGGATGGCTACATGGAGGTGGTGCCCCATAGCGGCTACATCCATACCCGCCAGCCCTTCGGTGATTGCCAACTGCACGTGGAGTTCGCGGAGCCGGTGCCTCCTGTAGGCGAGGATCAGGGGCGCGGCAACAGCGGAGTGTTTTTGATGGGTCTCTACGAAATTCAGGTGCTGGATTCGTATCAGAGCAAAACTTACGCCGACGGGCAGGCCTCGGCGGTCTATGGGCAATTTCCCCCGCAGGTGAATGCCTCACGGGCGCCCGGACAGTGGCAGACCTATGACATCATCTTTCATGCACCGCATTTTGAAAAAGATGGCAAGATCCTTCGCCCGGCGCGGGTCACCGTGCTGCACAATGGAGTGCTGGTGCAGGACAACGTGGAGTTGTCGGGACCTACCGCGCATCACCAGCGGCCTCCCTACAAGCCGACGCCGGATAAGCTGCCACTTAGTCT
Organism: uncultured Acidobacteriaceae bacterium; assembly: GCA_963818865.1. Taxonomy (GTDB): domain Bacteria; phylum Acidobacteriota; class Terriglobia; order Terriglobales; family Acidobacteriaceae; genus Sulfotelmatobacter. The sequence continues at coordinate 526,820 of CAWFTQ010000001.1, read as the reverse complement.
GCAGGATCACGGTAATCCCGTGCGCTTCCGGAATATTTGGATTCGCGAACTAGGCGAGGGGCAGTAAAAGCGTTCTGGTTACGATGAGGTGTTGGGTGCAGGAGTCGACAGGTGCGCTGTGTTACCTTGGAGAATCTAAAGAGTATGTTACGAGGATTGAGAGGTGCGGCATCTTCGAAATTGCGCCTAGCAAATCCGATGCGAAGTTACGAAACGAAGGCCTTTGAAGGAGATCGCTTGCGCCACGCTCGAATCGCTCTATTCCTCGTTCTCTGGTTGCTGATTCCGGCGGGGGTCATGCGCGCACAGGATCAGCCAGCCGTTAATTCTTCGGTCGCACCTCCGCCGCACGCCAAGCAAGTCCATCTCAAGCACATTCTGGTGATCGGACAAACCAAGGGATTTGAGCACGATTCGGTTTCGGATGGAATGGCCGCCATCTACAACATGGGGCACGACAGCGGTCTTTGGGATACCGCGCTGCGCACCGACACCGAGCTCATCACGAAGAAGGACTTAGGAAGAAACGCGAAGAATCTCGACTACTTCGACGCCCTGGTCTTTGTGAGCACCACGGGCGAGCTTGATCTGGACGACAGCCAGAAGAAAGATATGATGTCGTTCATCAAGGACGATGGAAAGGGCTTTGTGGGCGTTCACGCCGCCCTCGACACCAATTACAAATGGCCGGAGTATGGCGAGATGATCGGCGGCTGGTTCGACCAGCACCCGTGGTTCACGTTCAACGCGCCGATCGTCAATGAAGACCCGAGCTTTCCCGCAGTCCGGCACTTTCCAAGAGAGTTCGTCAAGTATGACGAGATCTATCAGCCCAAGGAGTGGTCGCGCGATAAGGTCAACGTGCTGCTCAGTCTCGACCCGACGAAACTCAATTATGCAAACAATCCACGCATCCACAGAACGGATCATGATTTCGCCGTGGCGTGGGACAAGGCGTACGGCAAAGGGCGCGTTTTTTATTCGACACTCGGACACACTGAGGAGGCCTGGAATGATCCCGACATCCGCAAGATGTATTTTGAAGCAATCAAGTGGGTGCTGGGCATGACGGACGGCAGTACGGCTTCTCATCCGCGACCTGAAGCGCACAGCGATGAGCACTGAAGTGTGGAGGCACACTTTACGGGATGAATCGTCTTCGTTCGGCCTTGCATGGGAATGTACTGATGGCGGCTCCATTGCTCGTGAGCCTCGCCCTTTCCGCAGCGCAAACGCCCACCCCTAGCGTGCCGGCCCCAGCCAAGCAAAACGGCACTGCGGCACCCAAGTCGTATCCACCTGCTCTGGTCGAGAGCGGAGGCTCCCTCTTCCGGCAAGATTGCTCCTTTTGTCATGGCCGCGACGCCGGCGGCGGAGAGAGCGGCCCGGATCTAACGCGCTCCAAGCTGGTGACCGAGGATGTGGATGGAGACAAGATCGGCGTTGTGGTGCGTAACGGACGTCCCGACAAGGGCATGCCGCACTTTGACGTTTCCGATCGGCAGATTGCCGGCCTGATGGCCTTTATCCACACCCAACAAAATACTGCGCTCACGAAAAAGGGTGGTCGTAAGGGAGTGGATGTCTCAGATCTCCAAAGCGGAAACGCCGAGGTTGGCAAGCAGTACTTCGAGGGTGCGGGCGGATGCGCAACCTGCCACTCGCCGACCGGCGATCTCGCCGGCATCGCATCGCGTTACCAGGGCCTCGAACTGGAGGAGCAGATGCTGTATCCCAAACGTGCGAAATCCAGGGTTACGGTCACGCTGGCTTCCGGTCAGGCGATTACGGGAACGCTGGATTATCTCGACGAGTTTACAGTGGGACTCATTGATCCAACGGGTTGGTATCGATCCTGGCGGACAAGCGATGTCCAATACAAGGTCGACGCACCGGTGACTGCTCATGCTGATCTGTTGAGTAAGTACTCCGATGCCGACGTCCACAACCTGATGGCATATTTGCAGACTTTGCGCTAGAACGCTGAGTCTCGTTCCCGGCACCTTGGTTTGAAGAGGTCCTCACTCGATATGAATTTTATGAAAGCCGCATTTCTTATTGCCGTGAGCACGCTGATTACAATTACTCTGCCTTGCTTCATGATGGGCCAGGGAGTGGATGAGCAAATGCTTCTGCATCCGCCGGCCGACAGTTGGCCTGGATATCACGGCGACTATTCCGGCAGACGTCACAGCGCGCTCACTCAGATAACGCCGCAGAATGTGAAAAATCTGAGCCTTGCCTGGGCCTTCCAGACTGATCAGACCGCACTCATAAAATCCTCGCCATTGCTGGTGGATGGCATTTTGTATTTCACCGTTCCGGAAAATATTTGGGCTGTGGACGCACGCTCCGGCCACCAGATCTGGCACTACACCTACCCGCGAAGCCCAGGGGATCACATCGGGCATCGCGGCGTGGCCATGTATAAAGGATATCTTTTCTTTTTATCTCCTGATGCGCACCTTGTATCTCTCAACGCCAAAGATGCAACCGTGCGCTGGATTGTACAGATTGCGGACGTCACAAAGGGTTATTGGACAACCATGGCGCCCCTCATCGTCGGGAACCGAGTGCTGGTTGGTGTTTCCGGAGATTTTGATAACCTGAGCGGCTATCTCCGGTCGATTGACCCGGAGACCGGTGAAACCCAGTGGCAATGGGACTCCACTCCTCCGCCTGGAACCCCGAACCAAACGACAGGAGGAATGACGTGGATGACCGGAACTTATGATCCGGATCTCAATCTCGTCTACTGGGGAACCGGGAATCCGACTCCCGTCCTGAAGGGCTCGACGCGGCCCGGCGATGATCTTTACACCTGCACCATCGTGGCGCTGAATCCGGAGACGGGCAAGCTGGTGTGGTCCTTCCAAGCCTCTCCGCACGATACGCACGATTGGGATGCCGTTGAAACTCCGGTGCTGGTCGACGGAGATTTTGACGGCGAGCAGAAGAAGATGCTCATGCAGACTTCGCGGAACGGTTACTTCTTTGTTCTCGACCGTACCAACGGGAAGAATCTTTTGACCGCTCCTTTCGGGCCGGTGAACTGGTCGCTAGGAGTCGATAAGCAGGGCCGTCCGATTCCAAATCCCGCCAAGGAACCGGCGCCTGATGGACGCCTGATTGCACCCGACGAGGGCGGTATGACCAACTACCGCTCTCCGAGCTTTGACACCAGGAACGGTTTGTTTGTCGTCGACGCCCATCCCAGCTACGGCATCTACTTTGCCAAGCCCGCCGATGGCGTCTACGGGTGGGCGGGCGCGGATTACGGCGTTTGGGGCAAGGGTGTGATCGAAGCCATCGATTACCAAACCGGCAAGATCCGTTGGAGCCATGAACTTGGTCCCGGAGGGTCGGGTGCGGGAGTGCTGACGACGGACTCAGGCCTCACCTTCACCGGCGACGCTCTCGGCAACTTCCTGGCTCTTGATTCGAGTGACGGTAAAACGCTTTGGCACGCGGGATCGGGCGCACACATCGTGAGTTCTCCGATCACCTACGAACTCGACGGCCGCCAATACCTGCTAACCAGCAGCGGGGGCGTACTGTTTGCATGGGCACTTCCGCAAGAGTAATGAATCAAATTCAGGCATGTAGTGTCTGCATAGCGGCAGTCTCGGACTGCGCCGGAGGAGGCCGCTAGCCAATGAAAATGTGGAGCCGTCACCGAAACCGTAACAGCTCCACGCGGGTTGATCGATATAGAAGCGCTTTTCTTAGAAGCGATACTTAAACACTAACTGAATTTGCCGCGACCCTTGCGAAGTGAATATCTCGCCATAGTTGGACGCGCCGGCCGTGTGTTGTCCACTGTACTCTTGTCCGAAATTGAAGATCGGAGTGTTGGTAATGTTCGTTGCATCCATGCGGAACTCGATTCCTCGCGTTTCGGTGATCTTGAAATCCTTGGCGATGCCCAGGTCCGCGGACTTGTATCCGGGACCGTCGAAAGCGCCCACCGGACAATTACCGAAGGTCCCCAAAGCGGGCTCGGTAACCGCGGCTGGATTCAGAAAGTGCACTCCCTTACTGACCGGATCAAACGTCATCGGAACCCTCGCAGGAACGCCTGGCACGCAGTCCGCTCGCGTAGAGAACCCTCCCGTACCGGATGTGTCCGCGCTGGCAAAGATGGTCTGGGCAAACCCGGTATGGAAGATGAAGCCGGAGCTCAGTCGCCATCCTCCCACCACAGCATTCACAACATTGTTGATCCCATTGCCAAATTGCCTGCCGTGCCCGAAAGGCAATTCGTACACGACATAACCGTTGAAGAGCTGTTTGATATTCTGCGGGCACCGGCCGTAGTCACCCAGCTGATCGTAAGGATTCTGTGGGAAAGCCCAGCCCGCGATGGTCTGTGCCTCCGTGGCCACGGCGTCGCCGTATTGTCCGTAGAATCCCGGCGTGTCACTCATGCATTTGGACCAGGTGTAGTTCACCTGCGCCTGCAATCCTTTGCTCAGGCGCTCCTGCAACAGAGCTTGCAGAGCATGGTAGTTCGAAACGCCGTCGGAAATTGTGTACCGTCCCTGACCTATCTCACTCAACAAAGTTGGGTTCAGGTACGGACTGGGTGTCACCGTGCCGTTGGCGTTCAATTGGCTCTGCTGCAGCATGATGATGTTCATGAGGTGCTGATTCTCCTGGCCGACGTACCCGACTTGCACGGTCGTGGCGTTGCCGAATTGCCGCTGCAAGCTTAAGTTCCATTGGTAATGTACGGCAGGCCGGAGATTTACGTCGAAAGCGTGAATATTTACCCCGCTGAAGCAGACTGGAGCGAACGTTTCCGCGAGGGTAAGTGTACAACCCGTCGGAAAACCTACGAAGCCATCGTCCAGCGTGCTGGGCGGCAGGTCTGTGGTTGGCGCGAAGGTAACGTTGTGAGCGGTCTCAAATGGCGGGTTTTGGGTGAGCAGGTTGTTCACGCCGTTGCTTTCTGTGAAGTTAGAGACGCCAAAAGCGGCACGCACAACCGTATTCTTCACGAACTCGGGCTGCCAGGCAAGTCCGATGCGCGGCTGGAAGTTGGTGATGCCGTTGTACTGATGATACAGCGCACCACCCAGGCCGCTGTTGTTGACGCTCGGCGTGATAATTTGTCCGCCGAACAGCGCGTAGTTGACTGCGTTACCGTCTGCCGCGGCGCGCGGAGTGTTCACCTCCCATCGCAGGCCCAGGTTCAGTGTCACATTCCGCCGAATGCGCCAGTTGTCCTGCCCGTAGACGGAATAGAGGCTGTTCTGAATGTGGCGATTGCCAGCCCCAGCGCCAATGCCTAGGTTGTTGGTATCACCTAACATGAAATCGGCAAGGCCAGAACCCGGGGCGGCGATTGAAGGGGAAGGGTTGGATGTGTATTGTCCATTGAAGTTGAAAAAGCCTGCCAATCCTTCATTGCCGGGGTAAAGGAAATTGTCGCGGTAACGGTTAAACTGGAAGCCCCCTCGAAATTCGTGATTTCCCCATGTTTTGATCACCGAGTCGCCGATTTGGATCACCGTGTCAGCGAAAACATTGGCCGCCGAAAGATTGTTGCCGATGTTCGTAATGTTTCCAAACAAGCCTTGAATGCTGGGCAAGAACGGACTCGGCGAGCCCGGAATGCCGAAGGTTTGCGGTAGATTCTCGTTTACGGGATTCGCGTAACCCTGGTTGACCGGGAAATAGCTGAACCCCAGCCGCAAATCGTTCAACATAGAAGAATTGATGGAGTGCGTCCAATCGACCACGCCATTGCGCAGAGGATAAGTGAAATTGGTAAAACCGTTGCTCGCCAGCAAGAACGTTTCCGTAGTCGGGTTGCGCACGGACTGTTGCGAATAACGCCCGGAGACATGGTCCTTGTCGTTGGGCGTCCAGTCGATCTTCACGTCGCCCTGGTCCGCGCTGTTTAGGACGCTCTGCGAGTAGTTCAACAAGTTTGTGCCGGCAACATTGGGCAGAGGATAGAGAGAAGAATTAACGATGTTGCTGGCGGCTGTACTCAAAGTGAGGCCGGCGGCCGGCAAGTTGTTATTAGGAATGAACAGGCGATTGCCGGGGGCAGTACCGGCTTGCGGTGCGTATAGCTGCTGGGCCAGATTGGCGCACAGACCGGCGCCGTTAAACCCTGCCGTGCACAGCTCTCCGAAATCTCCGCTACGCTCGGCCGCGCTCATCACTTGGACCTGCTGCGTCGAACCATTGGGATTCCGAAGTCCCTGGTAGTCGACGAAAAAGAAGAGCCGGTTCTTAATGATTGGACCGCCAAATGTAGCTCCGAATTGGTTGAAGTGAAGAGCCGCCTTTGGGATGCCCGTCAGGTCATTGCTCCAGGAGTTGGCATTGAGTTTGTCGTTCCGCCAGAATTCAAAGGCGCTGCCATGATAGGAGTTCGTGCCCGACTTGATGGTCGTATTCACGATGCCGCCAAGGAAATTACCGAACTCCGCAGATGGATTCTGAGTGATGAGGTTGAATTCCTGGATGGCGTCGGGGCTTGGCGAGTAGGCCACCTCATTGTTGTCATTCTGATTGTTGTCGATGCCGTCAAGAATGTAGTTGCTGGTCTGCTCGCGATTGCCGTTGATATAAGGGCGCCCCACCTGAAACGTGTTCTGACCCGACGTAAAAGCTCCTGGATTCGTGCTGACCGCGCCCGGAGTCAGCAGTGTGAGCTGGCCGTAGTTTCTGGTGAGCAAGGGAACGTTTTCGGTCACCTGGCTATCGATGTGCGTGCTGATGTCGGTGGTTTCGGTTTGCAGCAGCGGGGCCGCGCCGGTCACTTCGATGGTTTCCGAGATCTTTCCGACTTTCAACTGCGCGTCCACGCGAGCGGTCTGGTCGAGCACAAGCGCGAACGGCGGGTACACGGTGGTCTCGAAGCCCGGTGCCGTCACCTTGACGCCGTAAGTCCCAATTGGCAGGCGCAGCAGGTTGTAGGCGCCGGTCTCATTCGTTTCGGCAGTCCAGACCGTTCCGCGATCCACGTCCGTGGCCTTGACCACGGCCCCTTTGACGGGCGCACCGCTCGCATCGGTCACCGTGCCCACGATTGCGGCCGTCACTTCCTGCCCCATTGCGGGTGTCATCATCCCAGCGATCCCGACCACAATCAGCCCAACCACCAATCCACACGCTAGCTTCTTCATCGCAAACCTCCTGAGAGAGCTCCTAACCTAGGTGTACAAATCGAGGCCCAATACATTCCGGACTATGCTATATAGCACATGATGCTATATGGTCAAGAAGAAAATGTAGGTGCCTGTGGAAATCCTTCTGTCTATTTCCCGGAAGCGCTCTATATCGCCGACGTCGCAGGACCATGCGGACGGAACCGTGTTGATTTTCCGGCTCACCAGATCTAATCCTTTATGATTAGCTATGGATTGATGCCCGGCCATATCCAACCGAGAGGAGCGGCGATTGTTGGACCGGTCCTTTATTACCTGCTCTATAGCAATTATCCCGATTCCACAGAGCGCCTTGGTGCTTGCCGAAGCTTTTTCCTTTACAGGAGCTCATTAATAAGCTATATAGCACATGGCGCTGTTCAAACCGGGCTAGGAAAAGAAGTGCGATCCCAAGGGCTCCAATGGGCAGCGACTCATCGCTAAATTTAGTCTAGAAATCGATCATGTCGGGAACTCACGGCAACGGAACGCCTGCATATAAGCGAATTCAGAACGCCATCCGCAAGAAGATTGAGGCGGCGCAACTTAAGCCCGGGGACGCGGTGGCCTCCGAGCGCGACTTGGCTAAGTCCAACAAGGTCAGCCTGATGACTGCCAGGCACGCCTTGGCCGGCCTGGAACGCGAAGGTCTCGTCGAACGCCGCCGTGGCGCCGGAACCTTTGTTGCCGCGCCAAAAATCCACTTCAACAAGCTGATGAGCTACACCGAGCACATGTCCAGCCGGGGGCTGGCACCTCGATCCCGCGTGCTGATGGCCAAGCTCATCGACGATGAACAGGAGGTTGTCGCGCGCCTCCGTCTGCCCGCAGCCAGCCGTCTGGTGAAAATTGTGCGTCTGCGTTTGACTGGAGATGAACCTTTCGCTCTCGAGACATGCTATCTTCCCGCTTCTGATTTTTCCGGACTCGTGGACGCTCCCTTGGGTAGAAGTTCGCTGTTCGCCACGCTGCAACATGAGTACGAAGTGGAATTGGCTTACGCTGACGAGGAAATCGATGCTACCGCCGCTGACGGTCATCTCGCCGAGATGCTGGCTCTACCCAAGGGCTCTGCCCTCCTGCGAATTCGCCAAGTCATATACTCCACCAAGGGCGAGGCCACTATTTATGTCGTGGGCTATTACCGTTCCGAGCGCCACACTTTATTCATCCGGCGCTTCCGCTAGGTGCGCTGTGCGAGATTCTGGCGCTCCAGTTTGGATTTGACCACTGCCCGCGCTGCCATGGTCCGCAAGCGCAAAATTATCGTCTACATCGCCTACATCGCCGCCAGTGCCGACGGCTTGACCGGCGCGCTAGCTCGGTCTAACGGCGCTTTAGAGCCTCCAACTCTTCCAGGGTGCGTGGCCAGTCCGATCCCAATAGCCGAGATAAACTCCGATCCGCAAGAACTTTGCCGCCGGTCTGGCAGGGCGCGCAGTAGTTCGTTTCTTTGTCGGCATAACGAATTCGTAGAACTTTGTCGCCACATCTTGGACAAGGCTTGCCGTAGCGCCCATGGACTGCCATGTCCTTGCGAAACGCTGTGACTTTTTCCGGGAAGCCGGCCTTGGCTTCGGCGCGAAGCCGGTCTATCCAGAACTCGAGCGTGTGCCGGGTTGCCGCGAACAGTCTCTCCCACTCGTCCGGTTTCAGTTTTTGGGTCAGCGTAATCGGGGAGAGTTGCGCCGCATGCAGGATCTCATCCGAATATGCGTTGCCGATACCACTCAGCAGACGCGGATCGGTAAGCGCCCTCTTGAGCGTGTGGTTTTCGGCAGTGAGCGTCGCGCGAAACCCAGCGAGATCGCTGGAGAAGATGTCGATCCCACCCGCGTCGATGGAACCGAGACTCTCTTCGCCGGCGAGAATGTGCAACGATGCGCGGCGCTTGCTGCCCGCTTCGGTAAGAAGCAGCGAACCATTGGGAAAATCGAAGGCTGCCAGACTATTGCGGCCGACCAGCTTTGCTCCTGGAGTTCGCCAATGCAATCGGCCGGCAATCATCAAGTGAAGGGCCAGCCAGAGATCGTTGTCTACTCCAATGACAATGCGCTTCCCAACTCGCCGCAGTTCGCGAACCGTGCGGCCCTCCACGCTCGCCAGGGGCGGTTGCGCGGTTCGCAGCAGAAACGCGCTGGCCAAGCGCACCTGCTGGAGTGGCTGGCCGACTATACGTGATTCGAGCGCGCTGATATAGGCGGCAATATCCGGCAGTTCTGGCATGGATATCAGCTTGCACGCCGCAGCCGTATCTTTGCAACTCGATTACCGGCCGATGGAGAAACAAATAAAATACAGGAAGCCTAAGATGCGCTTCCTGAATCTGAACTGGAGTAGGCAACGCATCATCCTCAGAAGGGAAGGAGCACACATGAACATCGGCATCATTGGGGCAGGACACATCGGCGGAACTCTGACGCGGCGCTTCACCGCGCTTGGACACAAAGTCTTCGTCGCCAACTCTCGAGGCCCGGAGACGCTGAAGGATTTGGCCGCAGAGACTGGCGCGAAGCCGGTCTCCATCACTGAGGCTGCTCGCAGTGGAGAGCTGGTTGTCGTGACGATTCCTATGAAAAATATTCCCAGCCTACCCCGCGACTTATTTAAGGGGGTGGCCGATAGCGTGGTCGTAGTCGATACATGCAATTACTATCCGCAACAGCGCGACGGCCGTATCGACGAGATTGAAGCCGGTGTGACGGAGAGCCAATGGGTTCAGAAACAGCTGGGCCGCCCTGTTATCAAGGCATTCAACAACATCTACGCGCAGCATTTGATGGATCTCGGTCGGCCCACGGGTACGCCGCAGCGAATAGCCTTGCCCGTCGCAGGAGATAACGCAGCCGCGAAAAGCGTCGTGCTGCAACTGGTAAACGAGTTGGGATTTGATGGCGTCGATGCCGGCGGGCTCGATGAATCCTGGCGACAGCAACCCGGCACCCCGGTGTATGCGCAAGATTTCGACGCCGAAGGAGTACGGCGCGCGCTGTCCCAAGCGAGCCGAGAGCGAAAGCCAGAGTGGCTTGCTAAGCCGAGCGGCTCTGGAGGGTTGGCGAAGTCCGCATAAAGAATGGCCGCGTCCACCCGCTTGGAGCACGGTGACGGAATAGTTGGCGCCGGCATGCGTGTATGATCCCTTCATGAATGGCTCGCGCGATGTGACCGGATTCATCCTGGCCGGCGGGAAGAGCACGCGCATGGGCATGGACAAGGCCTTTGTCGACTTCGAAGGCCGGACTTTGCTGGCACGGGCGCTCGACGTCGCTCGCTCGGTTACTCCCGATGTATGCATCGTAGGAGCCAGGGAAAAGTTTGCGCCGTTCGCGCCGGTGGTGGAAGATGTATTTTGTGAGCGGGGGCCGTTGGCAGGGATACATGCGGCGTTGCGGGCATCAGCGACAGAACTCAACTTTGTGCTGGCCGTGGATATGCCCTTTGTGTCTTCGGCATTCTTGCAGTATCTGATTCGCGAAGCGCGGAATGTGGGTGGCGTGTCGATGGTCGTCCCCCGCAGCAAGGGTCGCTGGGAGCCGCTGTGTGCAGTTTATCGGCGGAAATTCGCCGATGCAGCCGAGAAGGCCTTGCTTGCGGGTCGGAACAAGATCGACTGGCTGTTCAATGCTGCTGAAACCCGAGTGATCGATCAAGAAGAACTGGACCACGCTGGATTCTCAACCTGGATCTTCCGCAACATGAATACCCCCGAGGAGTTGGAGCAGGAGCAACCAAGGGCATGAGACCAATGGAGGCCGATCGCCTGAAAGCTAATCGCAATGCTTGAGACAGTCAGCCATCCATACATAGAATTCCGCCAAGTCTCCAAAGCTTTCGGCGAGAATGCGGTTCTCGACCGAGTCAGTTTTGACGTCATGCCCGGCGAAACCGTTTGCATCCTCGGGCGCAGCGGTGTAGGTAAATCAGTTTCTCTGCAGATTCTGATGGGGTTTCTCAAGGCGGATTCCGGCACGGTGATCGCCGCCGGTCAAGACATCACCGATTTCTCTGAAAACCAACTGCAGGCCATCCGAAAGAAAGTCACCATGGTTTTCCAGAACGGAGCGCTTTTCGACTCGCTCACCGTCGGCGAGAACGTGGCGTTCCCTCTGCGCGAAAGCAGCGAACTGTCGGAGGAGCAGATTTACCAGATCGTCGATGGCCTGCTGCAGATGGTGGGCGTAAAAGAAATGCGAGACCTTTTGCCCTCGGATCTCTCGACGGGGATGAAGCGCTCAGTGGCCATTGCCCGCGCTTTGGCGGCGCGGCCGGAATGCGTGCTTTACGACGAACCCACCACGATGGTTGATCCCCTGATGGCGCAACTCCTGGGCGATCTCATCAAACGGCTCAAGCTTCAATTGAATCTCACCAGCATCGTGGTCACCCACGACATGCGCCTGGCTCAGAAACTGGCCGACCGGGTTGTCTTCCTGCATGAGGGCCGGGCGATTTTCTTTGGCACCTACGCGGAGATGGAAAAATCCCCCGAGCCTATCGTGCAGGAGTTCCTGGAGTTGGACGAACTGAAGATAGAGTGTTGAAAGACTGGGCAGACGAACTAGCCAACCCCGCACGCTTTCCCTTGAGACTCTGGCAAGGTCGGCACTGTTAGCGGAAATTCAGATACGCGGAAAGCTAGTCATTGGATGCATCCTTCGCGTAGCCGCGGCAACGGAGAACGGGCAGCCGCGGATATTTTTCAAAACGCGTGTCGGTGAATGAAAGCTCGCACTGCACGAATGCCGAGCCGCGATCGGATTCGATTATCCGCGCATGCACGCAATCGCCGCAGAGACCGGGATTGTGAACTGCGAGTCCCTGCCCGGATTGCATCTCTTCCGCATTCTGCATAATCACGAAATCACGTCCGTCCTAATCTCGTCAGCCACTGACCCTAGCCACTGACCACCCTGCTAGAACCCTTGCCGCACCAATTCTTCCACAGAAAGCGTGCTCTCCACGGGCTCGCTGGTCATCATCTTCTCGACATACTTCGCAATCAGATCGGCTTCGAGATTGACGGGGTCGCCAGGCTGAAGCGAATTGAGATTGGTCATCTCCACAGTATGCGGAATGATGGCAATGGTGCATTTTCTGCCTTCGAGCTTCGCCACAGTTAGACTGATGCCCTCAATTGAAATCGAGCCCTTGTACACGGTGTATTTCTCGATCTCATGAGGCATTTCGATGTGCAGCCACCAATTCTCCGAGTCCGCGATGCGCTCCAGTTCGATGAGCTTGCCTACGCCATCCACGTGACCCTGAACGATGTGTCCGCCGAAGCGTCCGTCGGCCTTCATGGGAAGTTCCAGGTTCACCAGTGCCCCTTCATGGATGCGCGAAAATGATGTAAGCGCCCACGTCTCCGGAGCCAGATCGGCACAGAACGATCCTGGCTTGATATCGAGCGCAGTGAGGCAAACGCCACTGACCGCGACGCTGTTGCCTGGTTTCAGTTCTTTCGGAGTGTTGATGGCTGTGATGGTGATACGGCGATTCTCGCCGTGCTGTTCGATCCGGGTAACGCGTCCTACCTCTTCGACGATGCCGGTAAACATAAGGACCTCGATAAGTAACCGAATATCATAAACCCGCGACGCGCTTAGTCGTCATACGGATTGCGCAAATAACCTTCTACTGCGAAGTCTTCTCCGAAGCGATGCAAGTGGAGATGCTTTAACTGCGGGGCATCAGAAATCTCGCGGACGCCTGTGCCGGATGCGAATGGGATCGCTCCATTAAGCGCTAGAATCTTTGGCGCGTAGTACAGGAAAACTTTATCGACTACGCGGGAGGCGAGCGCGGTCCCGTTTACAGTCGCTCCGCCTTCGATCATTACACTTGTGATTTCAAGCTCTCCCAGGCGGCGCAGCACCGCATAAATATCGGGGCGCCGATTGGAAGGAGTGGGGGGAAGTTCTTCGATCCGAATGCCACGTGCTTCCAGTTCTTTCTTTTTCTTTTCCTCGCCGTTGCTACTGAAAACAAGAACATCTTTCTCGCCGGTGCCCGCGTTCGCGACGCTCTGGACGAGTCGTGACTCCAGCGGCAGTCGCAGCTGCGAATCCAGAACCACTCTCAGCAACGGGCGCCGCCGCGGACGACCGCTGCGATCCGTAAGCAACGGATCGTCAGAAAGTATCGTTCCTATTCCGACCAGGACGGCATCGTTCTCATGGCGCTGTTCAAGCACATGGGCACGTGCGGCTTCGCCGGTAATCCATCCACCGCGAGGGGTTCCGGCTTCGTGGTTCAATTCCGCGGTGGGTGGTGGAGCAATCTTTCCGTCGAGCGTCATCGCAGCCTTCAGCGTCACGAGGGGAACACCGCGGCGAATGTAGCGCGCAAAGGCTTCGTTGAGACGTCGGGCTTCCGCCTCAAGCCGACCTATTTCCACGTGGATGCCCGCCGCGCGCAGTCTCTCAAAGCCGCGCCCGCTGACTTTTGGATTAGGATCGGGCATGGACGCCACTACGCGATGAATCCCCGCCGCAATTAAGGCGTCGGTACAAGGAAGCGTGCGGCCGTGATGAGAGTGTGGCTCGAGGTTTATGTAGAGTGTGCCGCCGCGGGCATTATTGCCCGCTCCCTCAAGAGCGAGTACTTCAGCGTGCTTCATGCCCTCATAGGTGTAAACGCCCTTGCCGGCGATGTTCCCCTGAGCGTCGACAATGACCGCGCCTACGTATGGATTTGGCGAAGCCAAGCCCATGCCTTGGCGTGCGAGATCTAGAGCGTGGCGCAAGAACTGCTCGTCATGAGCGGTGTCGGCCATCTGGGCAGGACGGATCAGAGAAGTCACCTTGGATCGTCTTTTCGCCAGGACTCCGTGGCGAGAATGGTTTTATTCGAATAGCGAATCCACAAATTCTTTGGGATCAAACGGCAGCAGATCGCCCACCTTCTCTCCCACCCCGACAAATCGTACAGGCAGTCCTAACTCGCGCGAGATGGCGACCACGACGCCTCCCTTGGCAGTGCCGTCGAGCTTAGTGAGAACAATGCCGGTAACTCCAGCCGACTGCGTGAACAGACGGGCCTGCTGCAATCCATTTTGACCGGTGGTCGCGTCCATGACCAGCAGGGTTTCATGCGGCGCTCCCGGAATAATGCGCTGAGCCGTGCGCCGCATTTTCTCCAGTTCGGACATGAGGCTTGTCTTGGTATGCAAACGGCCAGCGGTGTCGACGATGACGTAGTCCATTTTCCTCGCCGTCGCCGCCTGCAGTGCGTCAAACAGAACTGCTGCGGGATCGCCGCCGGGCTTGGTCTTAATCACTTCCGTGCCCGTTCTCTGTCCCCAAATTTCCAGTTGTTCGATGGCCGCGGCGCGGAAAGTATCCGCGGCGCACATCAGAACATTCTTACCTTGCGATCGAAATACCTGCGACAACTTGCCAATGGTCGTTGTCTTGCCCGTGCCATTCACCCCGACCACCAGAATCACCTCAGGCGTTCCCTCCACTCTTTCAACCGGCCGCTTGTTCGCCGCGATTAAAATGGCCAGCAATTCTTCTTTCAGAAGGCGTTTGAGTTCCTGCACATCTTTAATTTGTTTGCGGTCGGCTTTGTCGCGGAGCTTGCCCAGCACCTCCTGCGTGGTCGTGGTGCCAAGATCGGCGGCGATCAGCGTAGCTTCGAGGTCGTCAAGAGTGTTGCGGTCGATTTCCTTGCCGAAGGAAACCACTTCTTCAATGCGCTCGGCGAGGTTCTCGCGCGTACGCGTGACCGCCTGCTTCATGCGCTCGAAGAGTCCGGTTTTATTTTCTTCTGTGCTGCCGAATAACGTTTGGATCATGAAAAATCCTAAAACTTGATTATAGCGGCCAGACACGGTTGTGCCCCGACACTGCTTAGACATAAGGATGAAACGCGGTTAAACCCGGGTTCTTTCGAGGTTGGTAGTTTCCGCAGCAGGAAGCGCCGGAACAGGCGCGGTGGGCGGGACGCTGGCGGACGCATCGGGCGCAGCCACCGATCTTTTGATGGCGATACGCTGAATGCGAATCTCGCCTCGTCCGTAAACCGCCATCAGAGCCGCCACCGGTTCAGGGTCAAGCCGCTTGCCGGCAAGATTCTGTATGATTTTCAACGCTTCTTCCGGAGTGTGCGCATGCTGGTAAGGACGATTCGTAGTCAATGCATCAAAAGTATCGGCGACGGCGATCACCCGCGCCAGCAGCGGGATTTGCTCTCCCTTGAGGCCGTAAGGATAGCCCCGCCCGTCGAGAGCTTCGTGGTGAAGTTCGATGCCGGGAAGCATCTCTGCGAGCTGAGTTACCGGGCGCAGAATGTTGGCACCCTTAGTGGTGTGGGTCTTCATGACCTCAAATTCTTCAGCGGTGAGTGCGCCGGGTTTCTTGAGGATACGATCTTCGATGCCGATTTTTCCCACGTCGTGCAGCTGTGCGGAAATCTGCAACGTTTCCATGAACGTTGCATCCAGATTCAGTTCTTTGCCAATCATTAGCGAGTAACGCGTGACGCGATCAGAGTGGCCGCGGGTGTAAGGATCTTTTTCGTCGACTGCGCCAGCCAGCATTTGGATCGAGCCCAGAAACAGCGCACGATTCTCCTCCGCCGCCCGCTTCAAATCTTCAACGAACTGTTCGAGTTCCTGCGACATGGTGTTAAAAGTTTCGGCCAGTTCTCCAATCTCGGTACGGCTCCATAGGTGAACGCGCTGCGAAAAGTCGCCACGGGCTAGAGCGCGGCTCGACTGGGTTAGGATCTGCAGGGGATTTGTAATTCTGCGGGCCGCAAAAATGCTTACACCAATGCTTACAAGCACTGCCAGCAGAGCCAGCAGTCGTGCGGTGCGCTGCATCTCGTAGACTCCGCGGTAAGCTTCGCGCTGCGGCTTTTGCACGACGACCGCCCAGTCGAGCGTGGTGACCGGGCTATAGGTGCCCAGCATCTCAACATCGTTCTTTCCTTCCTTGACGGCGAATTCCTTGGTGGCGGCCAACTGCGCCTTGTTCCCCTCGTCCACAAAGTTGCGGACGATCTCGAGACTTTTCATGTCCTGCCCGGTCACGTATTGCGGAGTGCCCGCGGCCACCAGTCGCCCCTGCGCGTCCACAACATAAGGAATCAGGCCGCCGCCGCTGACTTCGTGCAGTCTGCTAATCAGGAACTGCAGGTCAACGACCGCACCCACCATGCCCAGGAAACGGCCGCCGTAGCTAACGGGACTGCTGACTAGAACCACTGTTCGCGAAGACTTGCCATCTTCCACCTGCAGCGCCTGCCCATTGTAGGCGCGTCCATCGCGGGCCGCGTCGAAGGCATGTTGCAACTCTCTCTGCAGGAACGCGTCCGGCGCAATGCGGCCGGCAGAGATTCCCTTCGCGTCGGAGTTCAGCAGCGTGGCATAGGCAAGTTCATCGGAGGAAGAAACAAAATTTTCCAGTAGGGCGCGCAGTTCCGGAGCTTCGATATTCTTGCTGCCGATGTCGCCGCCGCTCGCCACTTGAATGGCGGAAGAGAGGTTGGCCAGCATCATCCGCATGGATCGCTCATGTTGCGAAAGATCGTCGGCCAGCGATCGCGTCACCGTATTCTGCAGCAACATTTCATTGGTCTTGAGGCGGTCTCGATTGATGGCCTCCACCTGCGCGGAGTAGAAGTACATGGGAACGATGCTGATGACTAAGAGCACCCCGAGGATTACATACAGAATTGGAATGCGCGCCGTACTTGGCGCTTTGGACGAGTCGCTCCCCTGGCGAAGTTCGGAAGCGCCGTCGATCGAAGTGGCGGCGGGTTTCACGTGTATCTATAGAAGTTTAATGTGGAAGGGATGGCTGGAAGCCGAAAACCGCGTGGTTTCCCGTTACCAAAGTGTCAGCGGAAAATGGTGTCTGGCACGGTTTTGGCAAAGAAACGCACCGAAACCCGACGGCGCCTTACGTACTAAGCGTTTCGCTCCTGCCGCGGCGCGTCATCAGGTCAGAAATCGCTTCGCGAGGACTTTTGCCCTCATGCAGGATGGCGTGCATTTGTTCGGTGATAGGCATCTCGATACCGCGGGCATGCGCCAGCCCCACTGCGGCCGTGGTGGTGAAAATTCCTTCCGCGACCATGCCGTGCATCCCGGCAAGAATCTCGGGCAACTTGCGTCCGCGGCCCAGTTCGACGCCTACGCTGCGATTGCGGGAAAGCCCACCGGTGCAAGTCAGCACCAGATCGCCGAGTCCCGCGAGTCCCGCCATGGTTTCGGCTTTGCCGCCGCAGGCCAGGACCAGGCGCGTCATCTCCGCCAAGCCCCGCGTGATCAGTGCGGCGACGGAATTGTGTCCCAGGCCAAGGCCCGCACTGACGCCGGCGGCAATCGCGATCGTATTCTTCAGCGCCCCGCCGAGTTCCACCCCGATAGGGTCTTCGTTCGTGTAAACGCGAAAACTGGCATTGCTGAATTCCTGCTGCACGGTACGCGCGAGTTCGGTATCTTGCGACGCGATGGTGATTGCTGTGGGGTCTCCGCGCGCGGCTTCGAGAGCGAATGATGGGCCGCTGAGCGCGCTGATGCGTGGTGGTCGCATGCCTTCGCCCATGATCACTTGTGTGATCACCTCGGTCATGCGCAGCAGAGAATTCTCTTCCAGTCCTTTGGTCGCGCTGACAATCATCGTTTCCGCCCGCAGGAGCGGTTTCATCCGCTCAAACAGCAGACGGCAATGTTGGGAAGGCATGACGCTAACCACAATGGCCGCGCGGTCGAGCGTCTCCGCCAAGTCGTTACAAGCAGTTACACTGGCGGGGATAGGCTGTCCCGGAAGAAACTTCTCGTTTACGCGCAGGCTGGCAATCGTGTCGCAAACTTGCTGCTCGTGGACCCACAGGCGAACCCGATGAGCGCCGGTGCGGCCGAGAATGATCGAGAGTGCGGTGCCCCATGCTCCCGCACCGACGATTGCGATCTCGCTCATGCGCGCTTGGCTCCCACGCGGCTTTCGGTACCCGCAAGCAGTCGGCGGATATTCTCATGATGCTTAAGAATGATGAGCAGGGAAGCGAACGAGATCATAGCTAGCCCGAGCGGAGGAGCAGAAAACTGGCCGATGAACCACGCCATAAATGGAAATACCGCAACCGCAATGATTGATCCTAGGGAAACGTAACGGAAGATGGCCACGACCATTATAAAAATACCGGCTGCTATCAGCACCGCTTTCGGGGCGATCACCACGAATGAGCCTAATCCCGTGGCGACTCCCTTGCCACCGCGAAACCTCAGCCAGACCGGAAACATGTGGCCCAGAACAGCGAACAGCGCGGCTAGTGCCAGTTGCTCGTAGGTGGGAATTGCAACCATGCGATCAGCCAGTTTGTAGGATAGTGCCACCGCCGCGGTTCCTTTTAACGCATCAAGCAGCAATGTCAGCACTCCCAGCAGCGGTGATTTCCGAGAGACATTGGTTGCTCCGATATTCCCGCTGCCGCTTTGGCGCACGTCTTCACCGCGAAAGATGCGTACCAGCAGATATCCAAACGGGATCGATCCTAAAAGGTAGCTCACAGCGGCGATGAGAAGGAACGCGTACATGGAAGTAGTTTGCTAGCGCAGATTGAATCCCGCCAACTTGGTATATTTTGAACCCCCGGGCGAAAGTTGGCTCTGGTATAGAAAAAAATCGCGCGCCGTCATCGTGCCAAACTCCGGCGCGGGCAGTGCCGCCAGCTTTTCCTGCAGACGCTGAAAGCTGCGGTTCGGCCCGTCGCCCTTTTGTTTGCGGGGTAAACCTGAGCCTCCGGCACTCCGAGCCAGCGTGAGGTGTGCATTGTAAGCGTGTTCCTCCTTTTGAATGTGGAGCGGCAGCAGCCTTGAATCTACAGTCGTCGCTAAAGAAGTCAGATTCGAATCCGCCTCTATTCCGATCCAGAACACACGCGGTGCTCGCGCAGTCGGAAAGAATCCATAGCCGCGAAAGCTCATTTCGAAGTGGTCAGCCTCAATCGCCGCCAGCGCGCGCTTGATTTCGTCAACCTGTGCCTCGGATTGTTCGCCGATAAACTTCAGGGTGACGTGCAGAGATTCAGGCCGCGCCCAACGCGCCCCCGGAGCAAATCCGCGCACGCCATCGAGGAAGCGAGCAATTCGGCTCCGGATGCTGTCGTCGATATCGAGCGCTACGAAAAGGCGCATAAGAAGCTCTTAGCTGTTAGCTCGTAGCTGTTAGCTTAAACGTTTCCGCGGACCCGGTTACCTACGTTGTCTCTCCGCTCGCCGTTTCGAAGCTGCGGCGGGAAACAAGAGTGATCCAGAAAGCTAAAAGCCAAGAGCCAAGAGCTAAAAGCTTCTTCACATCAACTTCTTTCGCACCATATCCAGCGCGAGCGTGGTGGCGAACCATCGGATGCGCTTACGATCTCCTGGGAAGTTTCGTTCAATCACGTCTGTTCCGGTGGAACTGGCCAGAGCGTGAAATACCAGTCCCACCGGCTTCTCTGCCGTTCCTCCGCTGGGCCCGGCCACACCTGTGATGCCGACCCCGAAAGTCGCGTCGCAGCGGTAGCGAATCGATTCCGCCAGCGCCGCCGCCACTTCGCGGCTGACCGCGCCATGACGCTCGATCATGTCGGCGGGCACCCCCGCGAGCTCAGTCTTAACGGCATTCGAATACACGATAGCGCCGCCGGAAAAATAGCGCGAACTACCGCCGACCGAAGTAATTCGCTCGCCCAGCAAGCCACCGGTGCACGACTCTGCCACGGCCAATGTGGCATTGCGCATCTGCAACCAGTAGCCGACGATTTGCTCGAGCGACTGGCCATCGCGCGAGTACACGGCATCGTCGAGTTCTTCCTCAACCGCGTCGGCCGCTTCGTCCACCCGCGCCTGCGCCGCTTCAAAGGACTCTGCACGCGATTTGAAATGCAGTTGGATCTCTCCCGCGCCCGCCAAAATCGTGGTCTGCACGTCGATGAATCGTTTGTAGATGGGCGACACGCGCGCATCCACATGAGATTCACCCAGCATAGCGACTTTCAATACGCGAGTTGCCAGGAACGCCGTGGGCAACTTTGCCCGCAACCGCTCTCGGCATTCCGCCTCGAACAAAGCCTTCAGCTCATGCGGCGGGCCGGGCAACAAAATGACGATGCGTTCGCGACCCTCAATCTTGCCGCTTAACCACTGGCCGGGCGCAGTGCCATTCGCATTGGGCAGCACCGTCGCACCCTCGATCACGTCCGCCTGCTTGGCATTGTTGGGAGACATTTTCCAGCCGCGCGCCGCGAAACGGTTTTCTATGCTGGCGAGAATCTCCGGGTCGCGATGTAAGGAGACTCCTAGCGCCTCGGCTACGGCCTCGCGCGTAAGGTCATCCTCGGTAGGGCCAAGACCGCCGCTGAAAATCACGATCTCCGAACGAAACAGCGCGTGCTGCGCGGCTGCAACCAGGCGCCCGAGATCGTCCCCCACCACGCTCTTGAAAATTACTTCAACCCCGAGCTGGTTGATTTGCTCGGTGAGGTAGAGAGAATTCGTATCCATGCGGAAGGGCGTCAGTAGCTCGGAGCCAACCGCGATGATCTCGGCGTTCACGGCTAGAAGTGTAAATGATAAAGGCAGTTCTCAGTTCTCAGTGCCCAGTTCTCGGAAAAACCTGGCCTGCGTTGCTGAGAACTGAGAACTGCCCTTAGCTACTCCGGCAGCAACGGCAGTCCCTGGATGTTCCAGGAAAGATGATGCACCGCATCGGTGGTTGCGAGAATTACGCTGCGCCCCGGCGCAAAGGCTAGTCCCACCAGACCATGGCCAGCGACTTCCAGGCTAGGCTTGCCCTCTGGAGTGATTTTCACAATGCCGCGCTTGCCGGAGAGCGAAGCCGCGACATAGAGGTTGCCATTCGAGTCGAAAGCCAAGCCCTGCGGGCGTCCCAGGCCGCGAAAAAATTTGTGCACGGTTCCTTGTGGATCGATTCTATGCACGCTGTCGAAGCTCGAAGTTGTGGGTCCGGTTACAAACAAATCTCCTTGCGCCCCAATAGCCAGATGGTAGGCAGAAACGCTTGGCTCCAGCGTAGCAAAGACAAACACTTGCTGATCGCGGCCAATCTTAAAAATGGTGCCGCTGCGGTCGCCTACATAAAGATTCTGGTTTCGATCAAAGGCAATCCCCGTCGCGATTCCCATTCCCTCCGCATAGGTGGTCATGGTTCCGTTAGGGGCCACGCGATACACCGCACCATCATGGCGCGAGGAAACATACATCTGTCCCTGGCGGTCGAAGGCGATCGCAGTGGCATTCATCATCTCGCCTACGAATGGTTTCACGGTGTAATTGGTATCAATCTTGAAGATCGCGACCGGAACCTTTTGTCCGCGTGAACCAGAAAAGGTCGCATAGATGTTGCCTTGAGCGTCGAGCGCCGGACTGGTCACCGGGTGCAGATTTTCGGCGATGGGGACGGCCACCTTGACGGTATGCGCGTTACTCACATGCCCATTGCTCGTAACTATCACGGGACCCGAAGTGGCTCCCTCAGGAACGCGGGCGACCAGAAATGAATCCGAACTGATCACAATCCCGCCCTCCACGTCTCCAAACTGCACGCGCGGACGCTGCCACTGCGGCGGCCGCAATCCCGAGCCTGCAATCCGCACTTCTCCACCTGCCAGCGCCAGCACCGGCGATACGGACTCGATGTGCGGTCCGCCATTCACGTTTTTCTTGCCCAGGACACGATCGGAAAATCCCATGAGGAATACACTCGCCTTACTTTAGAAGACCAAAGCGCAGAAAGAGATGCACAACTCCTAGCGCGTACAGACCGGCGGCCACGTCGTCCAGCACGATCCCGATACCTTCCGGCAACGCCTCTAATTGTCGCACCGGCGGCGGTTTCAGGATATCGAAGGCTCGGAAAAGTATAAAGCCCGTCAGCAAAGATTTCCATGCCAGGGGCACGGCGATCAAAGCCACCAGTTGTCCTGCAACCTCATCGATGACCACGAACTGAGGATCTTTCACTCCGGAGCCACGCGCCACCCGCGTCGCCGCGGGAATGCCGATCAGAGTGATCAGCACGGCCAAAGCGATTGCAATTGGGGTACGTTGCCAGGGTGTGAGGGCATGCGCGAGTGCTGCCCATAAAATGACAGTTGTCGCCGATGCCCAGGTTCCCGGTCCGGGCCGGATCCGCCCAACGCCAAGAAACGTGCCGACCAGCGTTGCCCATAACGGTGTTCGGCGGGACGCCCCCGCAGCCTGACCTGAGCTTGCCAAAGGGACGGCCGCCGGAACGCCAGCGCCACCGTCGGGTTCTCGTGCGCCTGTCACAGATCTTCGTCCTAACCTTCGTCCTGATCTTCATTCTGATCTTCGGGAGTGCTCTCTCGAATCTGCTCTTCTGCATCTCCAATCGGTGAGGGAATTACATAAGCGCCGCTGGCCCATTTGCCCAGATCAATCGTACGGCAGCGGTCGCTGCAGAAGGGGAACTCCGGGTCGCCGCTCTTGACGGTTTTCTTACAGATCGGGCAACGGAGTTTCAGGGTGCGCTTGCGAGGCATGGGTTCAGGGATGCTCCGGGTCTTAGCCGATCGAACGAGAATTCAATGACTGACAGTCAGCTATACAATCCTCGCCACCAGATCATAATCGTGCGCTTCCGTGATCGCACAGCGGTAAAACTCGCCGGGCTGGGGCTCCGTCTCCGCCGGAAAATCGTTCACGAAGACTTTGCCGTCAATTTCGGGTGCATGCATCGCGGTTCGGCCTTCCATGAGCAGATCGGTCTCTTCCGACGTCCCTTCCAGCAACAGGTCGAACTCCTGACCCACCAGCACTTTCTTTTTCTTTTTGCTGATCTGCCGCTGGATTCCCATCAAATGTTTTCGCCGCCGCTCGATCTCCCGCGGCGAAAGCTTTTGATCTAATCCATAGGCATGAGCGCCTTCCTGGTCGGAGTACGCGAAAGTTCCCATCCAATCAAATTGAACCTCGCGGACGAAATCGCACAACTCTTCGAATTCCCGCTCGGTCTCTCCCGGAAAGCCCACGATGAACGAGGTACGCAAGGTCAAGCCCGGAATTGCGCGCCGCATCCTGGCAATGGAACGCAGAAATACTTCCGCACCGCCTCCGCGCTTCATGCGCTTCAGAACAGTTGCCGACGCATGTTGCAGCGGGACATCCATGTACGAGCAAATCTTCCGGTGCATTCCAATCGTCTCCAGAAGCTTGCCCGTGATTTTGTTGGGATAGGCATAGAGGAAACGAATCCAACGCAGATCTTCGATTTGCGCCAGTTTTTCCAGCAGGAGCGCCAGACCATCTTTCAGTCCGAAATCTTCTCCGTAGCAGGTCGTGTCCTGCCCGATCAGCGTGATTTCCCGCACGCCAGCCTGTGCCAGACGTTCGGCTTCGGCGATCACGGACTCGAAACGACGCGAGCGAAACTGCCCGCGCAACTGCGGAATGATGCAGAAAGTGCAAGGATGGTCGCACCCTTCAGCAATCTTGATGTAAGCCGTGGCTTTCGGTGTGGCCAGTATGCGCGGAGTCTCGTCATCGTACAAATAGTTGGGCAGGTCGGCAATAGCCCCGTCCCATTGGCTGCGTGAAAATCTTCCCTGCGCCGCGCGTGCGTCGCCCTCGGCTCGGGAGGGCAACACCACGAACGGAGAATCGCTTTGGGCCGGAGGTGGCGCGATGCCGGTCGCTGCCAGGATGTTCTGCAACTCTCCGGTGCCAACCACGGCATCCACTTCAGGAATGCGCTTGCGAATCTCATCGCGGAAGCGCTCGACCAGACAGCCCGCCACCACAAGTTTTTTCGTCCGCCCGGAAGTCTTGAACCCAGCCATCTCCAGAATCGTGTTTACCGACTCCTGCTGCGCGCTCTCGATGAACGAACATGTGTTCACCACAATGACGTCGGCGTCTTCGGCGCGCGGCGAGAGTTCCGCTCCGGCACGCGCCAAAAGCCCCATCATGACTTCGCTGTCCACCAGGTTCTTAGGGCATCCCAGGCTGACGAAGCCTATTTTTTGAGGACGCGCCGGCTGTATATCGTCTTCTGCCACCGGGACAATAGTTTTTTCGCTGGGACGCAGGGTAGTGAGGTTCTTCGTGGACATGCAATCTTACCATTTTAACATTTTCCGGCGCCCCGGCTTTGATCCTTGGGCTTTGGGCAAGCAGCATTGAGGGCGGACCAATCCGTCTGCCCGTCCGGGTCGTGGCGGGCACCATGAAAAGCAGTAACCTGTGGATTAAAACTTTGCGCTTCGTGCTAGGCTAATCGTTACCTGAAGCGAAGCAGCTATCCCGCGTCCTGGAGGGGAAATGTCTGGGAAACAGGCCGTACTAGCAGTCCTGGTAGTGGGGATGTGTATTCTCGGGCGCTCTGCAGCAGCCCAAGACGAAAAAAATGAACTAGCCCTTACGCTTGGCCGCATCTTCATCAGCGATCAGGGAATTCAAGGTCCAAACGCACCCACCGTGAATCCTTTTGTGCGTTCCGGCAAAGGGTTCACCTTCGAGATTGATTACGCTCGCCATCTTTTCGGCGCTCAGGTCTACGCCATCTCGGCAGAAGTGCCAGCGGTTTTCAATCTCGATGAAGATCTCGGCTCCGGCGGCGACGTCGTTCCCAGCGGGTACAGACAGATATTTGTCACTCCCGCGATTCGCTTGAATCTGTTTCCCGAGACCAAGGTTTCACCTTGGGTGAGCTTGGGCGGAGGTTTCGCCTATTTCAGCGAGCACAATTTTCTTATCTATTACGGCCCAAATCCCGGCGGGTCCTCTGCCTCTGGGGTGCTGCAAGGCGGGTTCGGACTGGACGTGAGTCCCTTCAGCGGGCGCTTCAGGCGCTTGAGCATTCGCGGCGAGGTTCGGGATTTCTGGTCCGGCACTCCGGATCTTCCTTTGGCCGATACTGGCAAGACCCGCCAGAATAATTATTTTGTGGGCGGCGGGGTAATCTGGCATTTCTAGCTCCTCCATCTTTGAAATGAGTGGCAGGAGGTGTGCCTGTGCGCTATCATTTCGTTCGCGCGCCTTCTTGCCTGCCGCAACGCATCGCGGCTAGCGTCGGCCGCGAGGGGAAGCGATGATCGCGATTCCACTCATCATCCTGTTTCTGCTCGGCGCTCCTCAGCCGACCGGCCCGTCAACCGACCCTGCAGCTCAACCAAGCCCGCAACAGGCCAAAGCGCAATATGAGGCCTATCGCCAAGCTGCCATACATATTAACGAGCTTGCGGGCAACATCCATTCAGAGGCCGACGCAAGGGCGTTCGTCGATGCCGTTGCGGAACGCATGGGCGGAGATGAACTCCCCTGGTGGGCCACGGCCAGCATTCGCCATCGAGTAGCACATGCCGAATACGGTGCGGTTTCGGATTCGTCAAAGCTGATTCCGGAGCAGCGTATCGTCAACGTATGGAACGAATACGTACGGGAACTCGATGCGCCCGAGAAAACCCTGGTCACCGTCGCCGAAGTGCACAACCTGCGTGACGCTCAATACACGATGAACCAGCGGATGTGGAAGAAGGAGCAGTTTCCGCAATCGTTGTGGATAATGCCGGACGTTTATGCGGTGGGCAGTGACGGAAAAGTTGCCAATGGTTGCCGGGCAATCGAAGCGCTTCGGACCCTTCACGACATGTTCAGTTCCTTTCCAAGTGTGCAGGGCGCCCGCGAGCGGGTTCAAAAGGGCATTTTGGTGTCTGATTTGGTCAAGCAGCGGGAGAAGGATGCTGTTTCGCGGCCGCAGACCGTGAGATCCCATCTTGCATCAGCCTCGGAAGACACGATGCCGGTCCGGGCCGCCGAGATCCGTTATGTGCAGGCTCACGGCGAGGTCGACTATGTGCGGCTTCTCGAGAGGCTTTACGAAGAGTTGTTTCCGGCTGAGTAAAAGGAGTATGAAGTTCGGGTTTACTTCTTAGCTGCCGATTCCACTTCTTCATACAACTCCGGCAGCCGCTGCGCGTCGTCGGCAGAATTCCCAAACCGAGCCGACTCGTAAGCGTCGGTAAACCGTCCCACGCGCGTCCGCAACTGCTCATCGCCAATCACGCTCACAAACTCCTGCGCGGTCTGCGCCGCGGATTTCTTCACTCCCAGGCGGGCCAAATATCGAGCCATGCGTTCGTACCACATCGCAGCCGCCTCATCCGGGGATCGTTCGGGATGCGCTTCGAGTCGTCGCGTGCGGATCATCCGTGCAATCCGTCCCACATTGCCCAGCGCAAGCAGCAGCAGAAGAGCCGCCAGGCCGCCAACCAGCCACCGGGCCGGTGACTTCTCGGCGCCCCGTTGACTTCGCCGCGCTAAGTTCAGCAGGTGCGCATAACTCAGCTTGGCCCACATTCTCGTTCTATCCAACGAACTGCGTGTCCCGCTCAGAGCCGCCTGTCCCAGAATGTACTGGTGCGATGAGTCATAACTGATTACCCATTCACGCCAGAAGGATTGCGCCGCATCCAGATAAAGCATGGCTCGGTCCCAACCTTCCGGCGTTCCGATGTCGCCACCCGGCGTGGGATCGAACGTGGTCCAACCGTAGCCGGGAAAGTAGGCTTCCACCCATGAGTGCGCATTCTTGGCACGAACCACATAGTTGCCGGTGACATCGTTGAATTCATCGCTACGGAAGCCGTTCACCACCCGCGCTGGAATGTGCAGCGTGCGCAGCATTACTGCCATCGAGGAGGCAAAATATTCGCAATGCCCCTGCTTGCGCACGAAAAGGAAATTCGCCAGAG
Source organism: uncultured Acidobacteriaceae bacterium (assembly GCA_963818865.1). GTDB lineage: Bacteria > Acidobacteriota > Terriglobia > Terriglobales > Acidobacteriaceae > Sulfotelmatobacter. Next base: position 499,926 of record CAWFTQ010000001.1, on the reverse strand, counting down.
GATCTGCGACCGGAGTGCTCAGCAACTGCAGCGTATATCCGTAATGCATCTTCAAGTAGCTCTCCAGCGCGACCGCCTTGTCGTAGTTATTAGTAGCCGAACCGGAAATCTGAGTCGCCAGCCGCGGAATGCGGGGATCGAGCGTGGGTGGCAGTTGCAGATAGCCCAAAACAACTTGTGGAAGCGCGGTTCCCGCAGACCGAAGCTGTACCGCAGATGGCTTGGCTATATCCGAATCCGCTTCATACACACTGACGGCGCGCTGGCTGTCGAGATCGTAAACCGCTCCGCCCGCATCCACTTCCAGTGCGCGATATGCCCCCATCACCCTGCGGCCCCAGGGAGCAAGAAAGAAAATATTCGTGCCGATGGGCTCGAGCAACACGCGGTAATGAATGAGGTGAGGAATTGTTCCGGGCGCAGCCTGCCGTTGCCCGTCCGAAACTGGAGCCACTCCCTGGCTGAACATGGGTATGGAAAATGCGCCATCCGCCTCCCGCTGAAGCAGGAACTGTCCATGCGGGTTTGACCAATTCTTACCATCGAAATTTGATAGCGCGACGCCGCGCCAGTGCAGAGCATAGCGGCCGCTCTGATCTCCGCTGATCTGGATGTGCATTACTACCGCATTGGACTGCTGGATCTGTCCAATTCGTCCCAGTTGCACGCGGTCGCTGAAGCCGGTGGAAATGTCATTGCCGAAGGAATAGCCGCCCAGATAGCCCGCTGACATGCGAGGCAGGAGAAAAAATACCGCCGCCGCGCCCACCAGGATCATCAGCACCAACAACGGTGTCGCCCGCGCCAGCGAGAACGCCAAATGCCTGTGCTCGTGCGCATCGTTCGAATGTCGTGCTTGAAATTTCGCCGCTCGTTGCGACCGCCGCATTTCCATCAGGATGAAAGTGGCCACTCCCATCAGCATGAATGCGGCGAAGAAGAACAGAAATACGCTGTCCACGGTCAGCACGGCGGACGCCAGCACCATCAGAAATGCCAGGATCGCCAGCGTCGTATAGTCGCGATCTCGCCGCAGGGAAAATGTACGCACGACCACGGCGAACAGCACCAGGTGCACCGTCGCCGCCAGAAATGCGCGAGACAGCAGGAAATAATCGGCCGCATAGAAAACGAAATAGGCAATGGTCAAGGGCGTGGTCCAGCGCTCCGAAATCACGACCCGCCGCCGTTCCGCCAGCAGATAGCCACGGAGAGCCAGCGCCATTCCCACCAGCAAGATGGTCGGCAGATCCAGCGCGCCGGTGCTGGCTAGCGTTGCAAACCCCATTAAAACAAGCAAATAGAGAGAAAGCTCGAAGTATTTGTTGATCGCCTGGGGCAGGGGGATCACGCCGGATTGTGGATTAAGTTGCGGCATCGAGCGCTGATGAGAGGTGTCCGATCCCGACAATCATCGGGTTCTGTTATCAGATTCTATTGTTCGACAACTCCCATCAAGAAGGGAAGGCCTTCGTGCGTGTTTCTTGCACCGAAAGTCACAATCCCTTCGTCCTGGGCAATCACAGAGAGGCGCGTTCCAAAGAATCTCTGCTTGGGTTTGTTAGAATGATTCAGGTCAGGCATCGGTCTCACGCGACGTACTCTCGCCAACCCCGCCAGGTCCGGAAGGAAGCAACGGTAACGGGCTCTTGCGTGTGCAGTGGGTCCCCGGTGCCTGGCTTAAACTTTGCTGAGGACCTCCCAATGTACAGCGCCGGTCAGCCAGGCCTCTTCCGGTCTTTCCTTTTTCGAATCGGTCTTCCGTTCTTGATTCTGGCGATCGTGATGGGGGCAGCACTGTTCCTGACTACTGCACACGAGCAGGCTCTAACCCCAGGAGAGAAGAATCTCGGAGTCGCTGCGTTGGCCATGCTCTTTGGTGTGCCGACCCTTGTATTTGGCGCGATCAGCGTCGTTTGTCTTGTGATAAGTCTAGCCACCGTTGGATACGGGAGGCTTACATCGAGAAGCGCCACGACCGCTCCCCCCGCGCACCCCGGCTAGACATTCTGCCCCAGTCCTGCAAAACATTGGGTTTCATACTCAGGAGCTTGTCAGCTCGCGTGCCGCTTTCCACTGCGACGCCACCTTTACACTTCCTTACAACTCTTTGCGCAAGAATCCCTTTCCCGCTCATCTTAACTAGTTGAGTTCGAACAAATTCGGGAGGGTCCATAAAACATGCCAAGTCTTCCGTCGAAATCCGTCTCCCCCAGCGTGACCATTCGAGTCGCCGGCTCTTTATCGCAGGGTCATCTGGCGTATGTCGACCAATTGGTCTCCTCCGCGACCGAGTGCGCCTTGTGGCCGCTGCTCGATTTGGCTCACTTGGAAGAACTGGATCAGGCCGCCCTGAAATACCTGGTGAGTGGAGAAGGCCGCCATTTTGCTATCGTCGCTTGTCCAGATTTCATCCGCGAGTGGATACAGGTGGAAAAGCAAAGTCAGGCGGCCTGACGACCTGCCCCTCAAGATTCAGCCGAGCCCAATCGCCGGTCTCGACAAATGACAATCCCTCCTGGATGGAAGTGGGGATCTGCGCGGCTCTAAAGTACCGGCGTGTTCTTTAGATCGGCCGGAACTGCCGATAGATTGAGAGTTGGCAAACTGATTTCCCATGTCGATTAAACTGCTCCCGGCGGCGGTGAATCCGGTCGATCCATCGCAAGCGACCGACGTGTCGGCGAGCCTCGTGCCTCTGAATCAGGGAGCGATCGCCACGCGGGCCGGCCAAATTAGTCTCGTTCCCTCCGCCGACGCTTTCGCTTGGTCGTCTTCGACGCGCCGCGGCGAGGCGCAATTCATCTACGGCACGCTCGTGGAGGATTCCCAGACCGATGAGACGGGCTCGGGCGGGCAATATGTCTCTGCTTTGGCCTGGGGCCATAGTGTCGAAAGCACGGCGATCGCCCATTACCTTTCCATCGCGGCCAGTCTCGCTAGCTGGAGCGGGCGGCTCATTGATCTCTACGCTTAGTAGCGATGAGATTGCTACTCTTGGCGTTTCGCTGTCAGTTGGCGTGACATCCATTGCACCCATAACCCCGGATATTCCCTCCACGTGCCGTAACAAGCCCGTCCTCTCCGTCATCCGTTTCGAGCGTGCGCGTGCCCAGCATCGGGCAGATCTAGTTGACTCTTTCCCCTCGCGTTAGACATTCTGCCCTCCAATCCTGCAAAATACTGAGTCTCATACTAGGAACCCACTCTGGAACGCATTCAGGAGCACTCATTGACCAAACCGATTCGCGCCAAAATCAGCGCCCTTGGCACTTACGTACCGCCCCGTCTGCTCACCAACGCCGACCTGGAAAAAATGGTCGACACCACCAATGACTGGATCCTCGCCCGCGTCGGTATTCGCGAACGCCACATCGTGGAGAAGGGAGTGGCTACCAGCGATCTGGCGGTCGAAGCCGCCAAAAAAGCACTCGCCCAGCGCGGGCTGGCGCCGAGCGACATCGATGCCATCATCGTCGGAACGGTTACCCCCGATATGTTCTTCCCCTCCACCGCCTGCCTGGTGCAGCACAAACTCGGTGCCACCGGAGTCTGGGGGTTCGATATTTCCGCCGCCTGCTCCGCTTTTGTTTACGCCGTGCAGACTGGAGCGCAATTCATTGCCTCCGGCACGCACAAGCGAGTCCTGGTGATTGGCGCGGATGTCATGTCCTCGGTCATCGACTACACCGATCGCGCCACCTGCGTAATATTTGGCGACGGTGCCGGAGCCGTGATCCTCGAACCCGCTGAAGACGATTCTGTTGGTCTGATCGATTTCATCCACGAAATCGATGGATCGGGCGGCTGCTACCTTTACATGCCCGGCGGCGGCAGCCTGAATCCATCGTCCCACGAAACCGTGGACAAGAAAATGCATTACGTCCACCAGGACGGCCAGCAGGTCTTCAAGTTTGCCGTGCGCAAGCAAACCGAAGCCTGCCTGAAGCTTCTCGAACGCAATGGCCTTAAAGGTTCGGACATTGACGCCTTTATCCCGCACCAGGCCAATCTACGAATCATTAACGCCACCGCTGACCGCCTCGGCCTGCGCCCGGAAAGCGTCATCGTCAATATCGATCGCTACGGCAACACCACCGCCGGAACCATTCCATTGGCCATGAACACGGCCATCGAGGAAGGCAAGTTGAAGAAGGGAAGCCTGGTATTGATGGCCTCGGTAGGTGCGGGCTTCACCGTAGGCGCCGCGCTGCTGCGCTGGGCATTCTAGTAGCGCTGGCGTCGCGCCAACTCAGAAAAGTAGCGCCGGCGTCCCGCCGGCTGAAATGACGGAGACTCATGTGGGGACAGCCGCCCTCGGCTGTCCGCCGAGCGAGCGAAGCCCTATTCCCGCGGAGCACTCAATGACGTTCGTAATCTGCCTCGTACATTTTTTGTTAACGCCGGCGCGCGCTACACTGCTATCTTTTCGCAGCGTTCGCCTCACGTGGGGATGCGGCGGACGAGCCAGACCATGCGACGTAACACATGCTGCTGCCTTTTGCTAGCTGTCCTTTCGCTGGGGCACGCGGCTGCGCAAAAGTCCAAAGACGACTCTCAGCAAACCAAGCTGCTGGTGATGGAGCGCCTGTGGAACGAAGCCCAGGTGAATCGCGACTCTGGTGCGCTCGATGGCATGATTGGCTCCGCTTTTGTCAACACCGAGTGGGATGGCGAGGTCAGCGACAAGTCGAAGTTTCTCGCCGATATCAAAGACCCGCAGTTCAAACCCACCAGCCTGACCATTCAGGATGTGAAGGTCAGCATGTACGGCGACTCCGCTATAGTGGTTGGTATCTATCACACCAAAGGAACCTACCAGGGAAAACCCTACGAGCACCTCGGCCGCTTTACCGACACTTGGGTATTCACCGAAGGCCGCTGGCAGTGCGCCGCCAGCCATACCAGCCTGCTGAAGAAGTAATTCTCCATAAGCAGATCCGGCCCCGCTCGCTTCCCACCAAACCAAGGGAACGATTCGTCCGATTGGAATTTTCTATCTGCGAAACTTGCTTCTATACGTGCCAGTCGTCGATCCAATTTAAGATCAGGTCCTTGGTCGTCCACAAACCGACGCGGAAGCCCTATATGGAAGCGGGAGTTCGTCCAGCTCGATGGAAAATCTTGTTGGCCTTCGCCATCATCTATCTGGTTTGGGGTTCGACGTTTCTCGCCATCCGCATCGGTGTGCGCGAGGTTCCGCCGTTCTTGCTCGCTGGAATGCGCTTCTTCGCCGCCGGCATCGCGCTCTACGCGTGGATGCGCGCGAAAGGCACAGCCTCGCCTACCCGCCGCGAGTGGGCGTCGGTTACATTTCTAGCTGTCCTGATCTTCGTATTCGACTACGGCCTGCTCTTTTGGGCGGAGAAGCGCGTGCCCTCGGGCATTGCGGCGGTCATGATGGCCACCATCCCAGTCTTCATGGCCCTTGCCGAGATTCTTTTCCTCCGAACACAGAGGCTTACGCTACGGCTCGGCCTCGCGCTTCTGATGGGAATTTGCGGCGTAGCGGTCTTGGTGAGCCGCTCGGCAAGCCTTGGCGAAGGCGCAATCGACAAGTCCGGAGCGATTGCCCTTATCGTGGCCGCAATCAGTTGGTCGCTGGCTGCAATTCTTACTCGCAAGTTGGCATTGCCTGAATCGAAGGTGATGAGTTCTGGCGCCCAGATGCTTGCGGGGGGAATCCTGCTCACGCTGACGGCGGCGATGTTAGGTGAGTTTAAGGGTTTCGATGTGCGCGCAGTTTCTTCTGGTGCGTGGCTAGCGTTGGTTTACTTGATTTTCGCCGGTTCGATCGTTGCCTTTACCGCCTACGTGTGGCTCATCCACCACGAATCGCCAACCAAAGTTGGTACTTATGCGTATGTCAATCCGGTCGTCGCGGTTCTGCTCGGATACGCATTAGGCGGAGAACCGCTCGGGACAAGGACTATCGTGGGGACACTGCTGGTTCTGGTAAGCGTGGTGGTGATCACGACTACGCCGAAGAAGAAAGTTGACTACAAGGCGTCAGCGGTCAAAGAAGAGGAATTGGCCGAACCATAGTTCTGCGAGTTCGTTCTGCAAGTCATCCATCTCCCAACGTGTGCCTACGGCCGAGTCATCCTCTCCGGCCGTACCAACTGATCAAACTCCTCGCCCGAAAGATATCCCAGCTTCAGCGCCGCCTCGCGCAGGCTGCTGTGCTCCACGTGCGCCGTATGGGCGATCTGCGCGGCCTTGTCGTATCCCACCTTGGGCGCCAGCGCCGTAACCAGCATCAGCGAGTTCTTTACGTACCAGTCGACCTTGGCGCGATCGACCTCGATCCCCTTGATCATGTACTCAACGTAGCCATGGCAGGCGTCGGCAATCAGCGTGACCGAGTGCAGGAAGTTGTAAATCATCACCGGCTTGTACACGTTGAGTTCAAAATTCCCTTGCGAGCCGGCGAATCCCACCGCCGCAGTTGCGCCGTGAACCTGCACGCAGACCATGGTCATCGCCTCGCACTGTGTGGGATTCACCTTGCCCGGCATGATCGATGAACCAGGCTCGTTCTCCGGTATGGAAAGCTCGCCCAGCCCGCAGCGCGGCCCGGAAGCCAGCCAGCGGATGTCGTTGGAAATCTTCATCAACGACGCGGCCAGCGTTTCCATCGCGCCCTGGGCGAAGACTATCTCGTCATGCGCAGAAAGCGCGGCGAATTTGTTGGCATGCGAGCGGAAGGGAAGTCCGGTAAGTTCGGCAATCTTTTTTGCGGCGCGCTCGGCAAATTCGGGATGGGTGTTCAGCCCCGTACCCACCGCGGTTCCGCCAATGGCCAAGTCATAAAGCCCGTCCAGCGCCTGCTCCAGCCGCTTGATGTCGCGCTCCAGCAGACTGGCCCAGCCACCGAACTCCTGGCCAAACGTCAGCGGCACTGCATCCTGCAGATGCGTGCGTCCGATTTTCACGACGTCATGGAATTCCTTTGCCTTGGCCGCGATCGCATCATGCACGCTGCGAATCGCCGGAATCAGCGTGTTCTTCACCCGATCCGCGGCCGCGATGTGCATCGCCGCTGGGAACGTATCGTTCGACGACTGCGACATATTGACGTCATCATTGGGATGAACCGGCTTCTTCGATCCCTTCTCGCCGCCCGCGATTTCAATGGCGCGGTTCGAGATGACCTCGTTCACGTTCATGTTGGTCTGCGTGCCGCTGCCCGTCTGCCAGATGCGCAGCGGAAACTGATCGTTCAGCTTGCCGCCGATCACTTCGTCGGCAGCCTGCACGATCAAGTTTGCCTTGTCCGCGGGCAGTTTGCCGAGGTCCTGGTTCACCAGCGCGCACGCCTTCTTCAAGGTGCCAAACGCCCGAATCAACTCCGGCGGCATGGTGTCTCGTCCAATGTTGAAGTGCAGCAGTGAGCGTTGCGTTTGCGCCCCCCAATAAACATTCTCCGGGACTTCGATTTTTCCCATGCTGTCGGATTCGGTGCGCATACGATTTGTGGGTTCCGTAAAGGCTGGCATAGTTTGTCCTGACTAACGCGCTGGGGATGAATGCAGCAACCGGAAATTATAGCGCGGGGTTCACACCTGACTGTGTGCCCGCTCACACCGATTTGTGATGGAAGAAACTCAGCCTCCTCCGCATGCTAGAATCATCGGTCTCCGATCTGTGCTCGTTCTCCGTGGCGGGCACGGCGGCTTAACATTTCATGCCCGACTTTCTCACCGCCGAAGACGTTGAAACTCTGCCTAAGCCCAAAGTTCGCCCGCATCCGGAACAGCGCACGGATGTGCTGGTAATTGGCGCCGGGCCTACCGGCCTCGCTTGCGCTATCGAAGCACAAAAGGTCGGACTTCGGGTCATTGTCCTCGACAAAGGCTGCCTGGTGAATTCGCTGTATCACTATCCGCCGAACATGTTGTTCTTTACCACTCCCGAGCTGCTTGAAATTGGCGACATCCCTTTCACCACGGCCCGGCAAAAACCCACTCGGGAAGAAGCTCTGGAGTACTACCGCAAAGTTTCGGAGCACTACCATCTCGACATTCACCAGTACGAATGGGTCAAAACTGTGAATGGCGAAGATGGAGACTTCAGCATCACGGCCACCGACCGCGTCGGTCGTCCTCACGACTACAAAACTCGCAAAGTCATCGTCTCCACCGGCTATTACGATCTCTTTAACCAGCTCTGCATTCCCGGCGAAGATATGCCCAAGGTCTCGCACTACTACGGCGACGCCCACCCTTACTACGACACCGATGTGCTGGTAATCGGCGGCAAGAACTCCGCCGCCATCGCCGCTCTGGATTTGTGGCGTCATGGCGCGCGCGTCACCCTGGTCTATCGCGGCGCGCAATTGCATCACCACGTCAAATACTGGATCAAGCCCGATCTCGAAAACCGCATCAAGAGCAACGAGATCGAGGCGTACTTCAACAGCAGCGTGCAGGAAATTGGCATAGATCACGTGGTGATCAACACGCCTGGCGGGCCGCTTCGCCTGAAGAACGACTTCGTGCTCGCCCTCATCGGCTATCACCCTGACTACGATTTTTTGCGCAGCATGGGGATCGAACTTTCGGCTGAGCAGCATCGTCCGGTATGCGATCCCGTCTCGTTGGAGAGCAATGTGCCTGGGATTTATGTCGCTGGCGTGATCGTCGCCGGATCGCGGACCAACGAAATCTTCATCGAGAACGGCCGCTTCCACGGCAAACAGATCGCCGAAGACCTCAAAATCAAGTTGCGGCCAGGGTCACAGACAAACGCCAGCAGTGCTCTCTGATCAGTGTCCGATGGCGGCAAAGATCACGCTGACCAATGACCACTGTCTTGTTACTTACCTTGGAGCCGGTCGATCTTGGCAGCCATGATGAAGTCGCTCTCCGTAAGGCCGTCGACCTTGTGCGTCCATAGCGTGATCTCGGCTTTACCCCACGCCAGCAGAATGTCAGGGTGGTGCCCTTGCTCCTCGGCCAACGCGCCCACGCGATTGACGAATTCCAGTGCGGTGGCAAAGTCGGAAAACTTGTACTCGCGCCTGAGATGATGCTCCTCCACAACGCTCCACTGCGGGACGACCTTGTGCAGCGCCTCAAGCTCTTTCCCCTTGAGCGGAGGTACACCCCCGCGGCAGGGAACACATTTCTTATCGGCTAGTTGTTCGGTCATATAATTATTTCTCCGCCAGCCATCATAGCCGAACTCGAAACTACTGTTGTCCGCTCCTTCTCCAATTAAAATCAACGGCGGTCAAAACACGTTGAAACCTCACAGCTTGTCAGCGCATCTTTAAAAGCTCATTCCGGACCCTAGGCTCGGGACTGAGAAACAAATGACGCCACAACCGGCACGAAGCGGTTCCGCCCCAGGCGGAGGCAATCCCTGGCTGGTCGCGATCGCCGTCATGCTGGCGACTTTCATGGAAGTCCTCGATACTTCCATCGCTGCCGTCGCCCTGCCTTACATCGCCGGCAGTTTGTCGGCAACCAACGACGAGGCCACATGGGTGCTGACAAGTTATCTGGTCGCCAATGCCATTATCTTGCCGGCCAGTTCCTGGTTTTCGCTGCGCTTCGGGCGCAAGAAGTTTCTTATTACGTGCATCGTAATCTTCACAATTTCGTCGTTCGCCTGCGGTTCAGCCACCAGCCTGGCGATGATCCTGATTGCGCGCGCCGTGCAAGGCGCGGGAGGCGGAGCACTGCAGCCGCTTTCACAATCAATTTTGCTGGAGACCTTCCCGCCACAAAAACGGGGCTTCGCGATGGCCGTGTTCGCTCTTGGTGTAGTCGTCGCGCCGGTTCTCGGGCCGACTCTTGGTGGCTGGTTGACCGACACTTACTCTTGGCGATGGGCCTTCTACATCAACATCCCGGTCGGAGCCTTTGCCATATTCATGATTTCCCGCTACGTGGTGGATCCTCCCTATATCAAAGACGCGCATCCCGGCAAGTTCGATGGCATTGGGCTGGGACTGCTCGCCGTCTGGCTCGGCGCCCTGCAAATCATTCTCGATAAAGGTCAGGAAGACGATTGGTTTGGCGCGACCTGGATCCGTTGGGCAGCCGCCATTCTGCTTACGAGCTTCGTGTCATTTCTCATTCGAGAGTTCCGCCACAAGCAGCCGCTGGTCGATCTGCGCGTCTTCCGGCATCGAAACTTCGCCATCGGATGCCTGCTCATTGGATTATTTGGCGCAGGCATCTACGCGCTGGTCACACTGCTGCCGCTCTTCTATCAGGAACTGATGGGCTACACCGCGCTGGCTGCGGGCTGGGCGGTGAGCCCGCGCGGCATCGGAGCGATTGTTGCCATGCCTATTATCGGATACCTGACTGCGAAAATAGATAACCGCTGGTTGATCGCCTTTGGTTTCTCTATGTTCGGTGCAGCCAGCTTGTGGTTTGGCGAGGTAAATCTCTCGATTGGGCAGTGGACATTCCTGTGGGCCATTCTGATCAGTGGTTTTGGTTCGGGATGTGTCTTCGTCCCGCTCTCGACGACCAGCATGGCATTTCTCAAAAATGAGGAAATCGGCAACGCCAGCGGTCTGTACAATCTGTTGCGAAATATCGGCGGCAGCATCGGCATCTCTGTCGTGAACACAATCGTCGCGCGACACGAACAGGCGCATCGCAACGAACTGGCGGCGTCAGTTGATCCTGGACGGATTTCAGTCCACGGAGCCATTCAAGGCATGCAAGCGTACCTGAGCTCCCAGGGATCTTCATCCACCACAGCCTTGCGCCAGACATACGGACTGTTAAATGTGGCTCTCAACGGACAGGCGCGTCTGTGGTCCTACGTAGACGATTTTCGCTATATGGCATTAGCCTGCTTCGGTTGCGTTCCGATAGTTTTCGCCCTGAAGAAAGCGGTCGGGAGGAAGGGCGCTGCGCCGGCGGCGCATTGAGCGGCTCCAGCCGCCACTAACCAAGCGAACCGAACCCTAGAACGGAATGTCCTCGTCCGTAATCGGTCCCGACGCCGCGCCCGCGTGCTCGGGCTCTGGGGTGCGCTGGTCGAAGTTATTGCCGCCGCTGGCTGAGGCGCCTGCGCCGCGCGAGCTTCCACTAAACTCTCCGCCGCCGGAGCCTTCGCCGCGTCCGCCGAGCAGCACCAGATCGTTCACCACGATTTCTGTCATGTATTTCTTTTGGCCGCTGGTCTTGTCATCCCAGGAGTGAGTTCGCAAACTGCCCTCAATGTAAACCTTGCTGCCTTTCTTCACATACTCGTTGACAATTTCAGCGGTGCGCGCCCAGGCTGTAATGTTGTGCCACTCGGTGCGATCCTGCCAATTCCCGTCTTTGTCTTTGAACCGCTCATTGGTCGCCAGGCTGAACTTCGCCACCGGCGTGCCCTGTGGTGTGTACTTCACTTCCGGATCCTTGCCCAGATTGCCGATCAGAATGACTTTGTTGACGCTCTTTCCCGCCATAATCTGCTCCTTTGCAGGGCTTCACTATAGCAGAATTGCCCGCGTGGAAATGGTGCGGACCGTCACAATCGGCCAGCGGGGTTTCATTTTGGGGTTAGAGCTCATGGTTAAACGATGAGAGCCGACAGCTTCTTCAGGTATAATCGCCCCATGCCTGCCGCACCCGGAGCTACCCGAGCCGTGGGGATGGTTCCCGACGAGCTCAAGTGGGAACCAAAGTCCAAGGGCCTGACCACGCCTCGCAAAAAGAAGCCCAAGGAACTCGCGGTCATCACCGAATGCTGCACCGGATGCGCCGGCTCGCCGGCCTGCGTGGAATACTGCCCGGTGGAAGACTGCATGTTCTGGGTCCCGGACGAAGACAGCACTCCGTTCGGCCGCATCGCGGTCGATCCCATTCTTTGCATCGGCTGCAAGAAGTGCCTCAGCAAAGGTCCCGACGGCTGCTTCCTCGACGGCTGCCCATGGGATGCCATCGTTATGGTGGAAACCACCGAGGTGGAAAAAGAAGTCGGAGCGATGGCGATTTGAAGGCGGCTCTTAGCTGTTAGCCATTAGCTCTTAGCTCGACCCCTGGCAACGACTAGCGCAACATACCCTAACGTTTGCGCCGTGATCAACCTGCGGAAATCAATCTAAGTCGAAAGCTAACGGCTTTCCCGGCTTCGAATCGCCTTCTCCGTCTCAATCGCCTGCTGCCGCACGTCGTTGGAAATATCCGGCAGATCGCGTTCGTAGGGAAGAACGGCAGGAAGATCGTCAAGCTGTCCGATCAGGTAGAGCGCGCGCAAAGCTTCCCACACTTGCTCGGTGGAGGGATCGACCACGGCCACTTCCGCTCCAGTCGCGATGTTTGCACCGGTTCCGGCCACGGAGCGAATTCGTCCCGGGATTGGTGACCGGACTTCCGCAGTCTGCCCCTGGCCATATTGCAGCTTCGCGATGAGTCCGCCTTGATGGATAGCCGTTCCGGGGCGATCGGCGTCGACAATGCGGCCGGATTGTGGCGAATTAATCTGTGCCGGCTGCAATAACGCCACGATCTGCGGGCGGCCGCTGGCATCGCCGAAGCGCACCAGCGAAAGCGCCGCATTACCTCGTACCATCGGCGCTGGATCGTTCAACATCTTCAGAAGCGCGTCGTGAAAGCCTGCGCCGGTTGTGTCTTGTCCCATGACCCACGCGTCCGTGTTGCGCACTTCTTCGACTGGATCGCCCGCTAGTCGCACCAGGTCCGGATACCATCGCGTAGCGGTTGAATCGTGCCGCGTGATGCGCTCTCCTACCTGTACCAGCGCCTGCTGAATATGCCGCGGCTTCTTCGCATCGTGCAGATATTCATTCAACTGCTGGTCGGAAAGCTTTCGGCCGAACCAAGTGTTCCACCAGAACAGGAAGGGCATCAGGCAGATCAGCCACGCGGTCACGAAGAAGAAAATCTTCTGGGTGCGCGACATACCGGGCTTCGGGATCGGTTGGCGAGGAGTTTCGATTTCCATATCGTGGCCAGTGTCAGACTAGCGGATGCCCCTGCCAGCGCGGTCCGATCCGAAGATATAGAGAGGCTTGCCAACAATGGAGCTGTCGCCAACGAGTCCAAATGCCGCGGACCGGCTGTCCAGGCTGACATCGCGGTTGTCGCCCATGACAAAGCACTTGCCATTCGGAATGACGACTGGCCCGAAGTTCTTCAGCCAGTCCGGTCCCTGCGTAGCCGTGTGTTCCACGTAGGGCTCGTCCTGCTCCTTGCCGCGCAAAAAGATTACGCCATTGCTCCCTTGAATCGAGTCCCCACCCACCGCTATAACGCGCTTAACGAAGAAAGTACGATCCTTGAGAAAGACGATAAGATCCCGCCGAGCGGGGCGCCGCGAACGGTAGTAAAGCATGTCGGCGACAATGTGGTCGCCTTGTAGCACTGTCCTCTCCATGGAAGTCGAGGGTACCGTAAAGCTTCGAAACCCGGAAGCACGGGTTACGGCTTGGCCGAGCAAGCTGAGGGTCAGGATGGTTGCTGGGAGAATAACGGCCAGCCACCACTTCGACGGCCTGAAATTCGTCGGAATAGTCCGTGCTAACTGTGCACTGCAAGCGGCGTAAAGGTAGAGGACAATCCAGCCACAATACAGCAGCACGAAACCGCCGTAGAAACGCAGAAGGCGCAATGGCCAGAAACCAATTAAGAGAGCGACAAGTATTAGGAGCAGGGATATACCCTTGCGCCGCTGCCCAAGCAAGAGCTGTCCTGCTCCAGGCACGAGGGCGGAAAACAGCGCAGCAAGTAGATGACGCTTCGTTACCCCAAGCGACTTAGTGGTCAGCAACGAACCATCGGCTACTGTGGCAGCCGAAATGGGCACAGGTTCTGGCACAGAATCAGCAATATAGCAGAAATACTTATGTCAACTACTCCACGACATCCGCGTCGAGCACGCGCTCCTGCTCCAGATAATGCGAAACCGCGTACTGCGCCAGAAGCGGTGTCAGAAGCCGGATTTCGGCCCCGATCCATTCGCTTTTGACGTGCGGCTTATCCGGAGCGTGATTGCAACGCCCGCCGCTGCCGAACTGCGGGCCGAAGTCCGCACTTTGAATCTGATCAAACTGCTGGATCTGTCGCCAGGCTTCGTCGCCGACCGTCCCAGCGACATCAATTTTTAATCGCACGATGGCCATTGAATTTGTTTACCACAGAGTCACAGAGTCACAGAGGAAATCTTGAAAGCTCTTGTTTCGCATTTGGTTTTCTCCGTGACTCTGTGGTGAAATCGGCTCCTAGCTGTGCGGAAACCATTGGTACAGCATGAAGTATACGAGCACTCCGGTGACGCTCACATACATCCACAGCGGCCAAGTCCAGCGCGCGATGGCGCGATGACGGTCATAGCGGCCGCGCAACCCGCGGCTCAGCGTAATGATGACCATCGGCACAATGATGATGGCCAGGATGACGTGCGGAATCAGCACGATCAGGTAAATGATGTGCCAGAAGTGGCTGCCCAAGAACCGGATATCGCCGACGTGCGCGTGAAAATACACGTAGCAGGCCAGAAACAGAGCCGAGCAGACAACCGCTGCGATCATGCACGCCCGATGCGCCGCAAGTGTTCCTCGCATAATCAAGCTGCGGCCAATAAACAAAAGCACCGCGCTGGCTCCGTTCAAACTCGCAATCAGAGCAGGGAAGTAGGCGTATTGTTCAGCGATCATATTTTGCCGATCAAGCGGCAGGCCTCGTGGTGCGGCGGTTTGCCATCAGGAATGCAAGTCCAAACATTACCAGCGAAAACAGAAGCAGGGTCGCCATTGCCGATGGCAAAGGGAAAGTCGTATCCATCCCCGGATAAAGCAGAGCCCGCAGCGCCTCCACTCCATAAGTAAGTGGATTCATATACATCAGCGCGCGAATCCAGCCGGAGGCGCGGCTTATCGGAAACATCGCACCCGACAGCAGCCACAGCGGAATCAAAAATAAATTGATGATGCCGTGAAAGGCCTGCGTAGAATCCATGGGCCACGCGATGGCGAAGCCGAGCGCAGTGAGTGCGAAGGAGATCAGAAACACCACGACTGCAACCAACAGCACCTGCGCAAGATTGAGGTGTACGCCCGCGAAGGGCGCGAAGACCAGGAAGATCATCCCTTGAATCGCCGATAGCGTCGTGCCGCCCAAAACCTTACCCAGAACAATCGCGGAGCGCGGCACTGGCGCCACCAGCACCGAAAGCAAAAATCCTTCTTTCCGATCCTCAATCACCGACATCATGGTGAAGATCGACGTAAAGAGGACGATCATAATCAGCGCGCCGGGATAGAAATAATCCAAATAGTTCTGTTGGCCCTGGCCTCCGCCGGAACGGAACGACGTGCCGAATCCCGAGCCAATTACCACCCAGAACACCAGAGGCGAGGCCAGCACGCCGACCACGCGCGACTTCTGCCGGTAGAAGCGCACAATCTCGCGCCACCACAGCGTGAACGCAGGTAACAACACTCCCGCGGAAGCGGGCGCAATCGGTCTCGATAAAGCGGCGGTCTGAGTGGCCAAGAAGTTTAACTCGCTTTCGCTGCGGGAGGTTTCGGCGCCGGAGCCGCGGCTTTTTTCTTGCCGAGCATCCCCATATCGCGCATTTCCCAGTACGCGTTCAACATGAAAACTGCGGAAAGTGTGAGCAGGATCAGGCTCATGAACAGCCCATCCACGGTAGTGATCATGCCGTTGATCAGCGTCCAAGCCACGCCTACCAGAGGGAGAATGCCCAGCACAAGAGAAATAACAAGAATCATAGAAAGCACATTACCTCCTGAGACCTTTAGAAGCGGATTGCGCTTCTTCTGCGTCGTCCTTCTCACTCCAGAATTTGTGTCCCGTGCGGCGAATGAATACGTCCTCCAGCGCAGGCTTGCTAATGGAGAGCGCCTCGATCTCTCCGGGGAATGCCTCAACCACCTCCGTGACGAAGCGGTGCGCGCCTTCGTGCTCGATGCGCACTTGGTTTTCCAGAACGGTGGTATCCACGTGAAACCGGCTCCGGATGTGCTCGGCCAGCAGACCCGCATCTTTAGCAGCTTCGAACAGCACTACGTCGCCGCCAATCTCGCTCTTCAATTCCGCGGGGGTTCCCATCGCCACCAGGTTTCCTTCATTCATGATCGCCAGCCGGTCGCAGCGTTCCGCTTCCTCCATCAAGTGCGTCGTCACCAGCACGGAAACGTGCTCTTCGTCGCGCAACATTTGCAGATATTGCCAGAGATCGCGTCGCGCCCCGGGATCGAGGCCGGTCGTCGGCTCATCGAGTAGCAGAACGCCGGGATGATGAAGCAGTCCCTTGGCCAACTCGATGCGGCGCTGCATCCCGCCAGAGAAAGTTTCAACCAGTTCCTTGGCCCGGTCCGCCAAGCCAACCCGCGACAGGATTTCGTAAATGCGCTTCTTCAGCGCCGCCCCGCGCAGGCCGTAGAGATGTCCCTGATGCCAGAGATTCTCATAGGCAGTGAGTTTAAGGTCGACGCTCTGCGCCTGAAAAACCACCCCGATTTGCCTTCGCAGGCGGGCTGGTTCCTGCGCCGCATCGCACCCCATGATAATCGCGCGTCCCGCGCTCGGAATCATCAACGTGGAAAGAATTCGAAACAGCGTAGTCTTCCCGCTTCCGTTTGGACCGAGCAGTCCGAACAACTCCGCAGGGCGTACATCGAATGAGACTCCATTCAGAGCCGTGCGGTTCTCATAGCGGTGCACCAGATTTTGCACGGAAATCACAGCCGCAGCGGAAGACGAAGCTACTTCCGAGACGGTATCGGCGAATGCAGAAACTTTAGATGCCAAGAGTGTCCTAGGATGAACCCACTATTAGTTTACTAGTTTACGACGATATGCTGTAGAACACAGTGGAAATGAACAAAAAGCGGCAAACAGCGGTTGAACAAGTTCATCGCACAACCTCACGCGGCAGAAGCATCCTCTTGTGCCCGAGGAACGCGTTCTTCAAAGGCCACTGGGACGTGCCGCCACACTTGAATCGCAAGAACTACCGCAGTTGCGAGCAGCAGCGCTCCCACAGCGACGTGCGCTACCGTCGATGCCACCATAGGCAACTCCGGTTGCGCTGCATCTCTGCCCCAAGCCACGCGCGTCAGGAATGCCGTGAAGCCCAGGCAGAGCTGCGTGATCAGAAGCGAAATCATGAGGATGGCCGGCCGCCGCACCGCTTCGATGTGCGAATAGACTGAGATCGCCCGTATCGCCGTCCAGGCCAGCACGAACGCTACGATCACCGCATTCACCACATGCGGCCACCAACTCATTCCGTGATGACGAAACATTCCCCCCAGGACGAGCTGCACGTAAAGCACGAAGATCGAAAGCAGTGTAAGCGTGACCAGACTGGGGCGGCGCGAGTCAAACTCCACCCGCGGTTGCTCTTCGACCCACTTGCGTCCCGTGAAAAGCGCGATGGCAACGGCGATGCAGAAAAATGTTTGAGCCACGGTTGCGTGCGCCGTGGAAACCGCGGGCGGCTGGAAGAACAAGACTGTAAGTCCACCGAGAATCGCCTGCACGATGACGGTACAGAACGCGCCCACCGCCAGCCAGCGCATCCAGCGCCGCCGCTCCACCAGCAACGTCCACATGGCGATTGCCAGGGTCAGCGTCACCAGTGTGCCGGCCACCATGCGGTGACTCCATTCGTAGCGTATCCCGCCCACGAAGTGAGGAATCTTCACCAGGTAGCCGAACGACGTAGGCCAGTCAGGCACTGAGAGTCCTGCATCGTTGCTGGTGACCAGCGCGCCCGCCGTGATCACCACGAACGCCGCGCACGCGGTGAAAACTGCGAAGGCGTGATGGGCAGCGTTGTATTTTGCCGGAATGGCTTTCAGCGTGTTTCCCCTCGGGTCAGCGGGAAGTGGAAATCCCTGCTTTGAACAGTGCGGACCACGCCGCTGGGCGCGGCCCGCTACTCCAAACACCAAATTTTAACAGACTAGCTTCGAACCGCAATCAACAAAACGTGACAACAATTACGAGCCAAGAGATTACTCGCCGCCGGCCTTAAAGCTCTGGTCGACGGTTTTGGTTTCTTTCGGCCCGACCGTGACTTTCTGGTCCTGCTCGCCCAGTTTTTCCTGCACGAAGGCGATGGTGTAATCTCCCGGCGGCAGGCCTTTGATTTCATATTTCCCGCTCTTGTCGGTGACCGCGTAGAACGGATTCTTTACCACGTTGATGTACATCTTCATCCAGGGATGCTGGTTGCACTTCACCGGCAGCATAATCTCTTCGCGGGCGAAATTCTTTTCGATCGCAGGCGATGACGGTGGCTGCGACTCGTTCCACTCGCGATTGTCTTTTGGTGTGGGATGGATGTTGTGCGTCGTCTGGTCGTCATTCTTGATCTGCACAGTCTGCCCCGCCATCACACCCAGCACGTGCGGATGATATTTGCAGCCGCTCTGGTCGAGGACAACGGGAGTCGCTGGTACGTCGAAAGTGCGGCTACCCAAGCCGTCTTTGACATAAACGAATACATTGGCGAGATCTCCACCGTCGACCACGATGTTTTCAGCTTCGTTCGTTCCTTTGCAGGCCGGATCCTGGCTCATGTCGATCTTCGACCGCTTCGGTGCTGTGCCATCAAACTTCACCGTCCCATTTACGGTCGCCACGGTCGCAGGATCAATCGGCGTCGCGGCCGGGGCGGTGGCTGCCGGCTGAGACATGGTGTTACTTGATTGCTCCGTATTTTCTTTCTTGTTGCAAGCCGCAGTCAGCAGCAAGCCGGACAGGGCCAGCGCGCTGACCGATACCATCCACCAACTTTTCTTATTCATGATGTCGTCCTCTCTTCGTTCGTTGAATTATTGGAATTTATCTTTCGATGTTTTCACTAAACCCGACATTCTACCGCGAACCACCATTGACTGTTGCATGCAAGCCGGCGGCAGCCTGTTTGCGATCGCTAGAAGGGTGGAGAGCCGCCGTCTTCGCATGTGGCATGGACGCCGCTACTTTCCGCTGTTCCTCTGGAGTCAGCTGGAAGATGTAGTCGGTCAGCAGTTTCCGATGATCTCCCTCGTAGCCCTGGAACGACGGCGGCGTCGGCCCTGCAAATACCCACTGATTATTCTCCTGCTTAAACAAGCCGGAAGGCATCGACGTTCCCGGACTTACTGCCTGCGGGTCAGTGATCCAGCGCTCAACCCAGTCCGGCTTCAGTCGCTCTTTCGCCAGCAGGAAGTTGGGAGCGGTAGCGATCTTGTCGTGGGCCGGATCACCCGTGGCATGGCACTTCAAACACGGAGCTGCACTGCTCGAAAACAGGCTCCGCGCCATGTCCGTTTCTTTTGTCGTCAACACCGGCACCTGCTCCGGAATATAAGGCATCGGCTGTTGCGACAGTGCCTGGAAGAAACGCACCAGCTTACGCAGTTCGTTATCCGAGAAGGAGAACGTTGGCATTCTCACTTTCAAATAAGGCCGTACGCCATTGCGGTTCGTGTCGGTTGTGCTCAACGCCGGATTCGACAAGAACTTGCGCAGCCATTCCGGATCGACGCGCGCACCCTCGGTCAAAAGCTTGGGCGGCAATTGCTCCTGATTGTCCTGATACTGCTGCAGTCCCATCAGAATAGTTTGCTGGCCTGGAATGAATTGGTGGCAGCCCATGCAATTGTATTTCTTGACGATCCACCAACCCTCTTGAATGTCGTGCCGGGCGTCGCCCGGCTTGTATTGATAACTTGCAGGCAGGGAAGTCTCCTCGCTTCCCATCAGGAAGGTTGTGAGATCAAGCACCTGATCCTTGGTGAGGTGCAAGTTCGGCATGCGCGCGGCATCCAGCTCGCCCTTGATCTTGCCTTTGTCGTACACGTCGGGCTCGGCCAGTTTGTGCTCGAAGAAGCCCTTCTGGTTGTACCAAGGCTTTGTCGCTGGGCCGTCAGGCAGGCGCGCCAGATCCATCTTGTCGGTGATCGGTTCGGCATCCTTGCCGCCCCGCTGTGCAACCGTCGTAAACAGCGCGAAGTCGAGCCGCTCAATCGGCTTGCTGCCTTCGTACGTGAGTTCGGTGCCGATTTTTCCTTCTTCCTCGAAGCCCGAAATCTCATGGCAGCCGGAGCAGCCAAAGTGGCTGATCCACTTCCGTCCCTCGGCCTTCAGTGCCGGATCGTCCATGAACGGCGCATTTGGATACGACGAGGGCTCCCGCTCTTTCTGCGTCATCAGATAGGTTGCAATGTCTTCCGCATCTTCTGCCGAGAACCGTAGACTCGGCATCACGGTCATGTTCTGCACTTGCAGTTCGTGCCCGTCATTGGGACACCGGCTGTGGTCGAGATCAAACTGATAGGGCAGTCCCTTCTTCGCGTAATCTTCAGGACCGATATCCTTCTTCTCGTACGGGCAATAGGGACGCGTGCGCTCGCGCGCATTGTGGATCCAGCGGACTAAATAATCGTAGTTTGCCTTCTCGCCGACACGGCTTAGATTCGCGGCAAACACACCCCCGTGCATCTGGACGCCTTCGCCGATCGAGTGACAGGCCAGGCAGCCGCGTTCCTCAAATAATTCTTTTCCGTGGGCGGCGTTTCCCGGCTTGTGCTTGGGAAGCGGATCGGTGAGCGCCGACTGCCAGATGTATGCCGAAATGGCCTGAATCTGATGATCGGTCAGACGAAAATTCGGCATCTTGGTCGTGGGACGGAAATCCGTAGGCTTCTTCAGCCACACCGGAATCCAATTCTTGTTCAGTTTGAGGCGCACGTCCTTCAGGTTCGGCCCCACTTTCTTCATGTCCTGCATCAGATTGTGGGACTCGTAGTCGAGCTGTTGCAAACGCCCGTCCAGTTTGCTGTTTGCGACCCTCAAGTCAACGGCCCGACCGTTCAGCCGGTTCGCTTCCTCGTTTGACTCGGCCGCGTCGGCTTGCTTCATCAAATACGCGGTCTGCTTCAGATTGTCTTTCTTCTGGTTCTCGATCTGCTTGAGCTGCTGGCTGACCGAATTCAGTTCTTCGGGTTCCTTGTCATATCCCTCGTAGCGGTGGCAGCCGATGCAGCCTTTTTGCCGGTAGAGGTCTTTGCCTTCGTTGATGGTTTGCCACTGCATATCGCCGCTGACCAGCACCATGTCGGCGGCATGGCAATTCTGGCAACCCGCCTGCGCATTTTCCTTGGGAAACAGTGGCCACAGCCAGTGCTCGTAGGTCCCGTGTCCTTTCTCCACGCTCGTGGTCGCGCGGCCGTTGCCCTGATGACAAGGCGAACATCCGAACTTCTCGGGATCATGAATCTTCAATAACTCAGTCTCGGGGTGGCTCACGAACGCCTCGGCATACTCATCCGGTTTCTTGTCGCCTTTCAGCATCATCGCCGCCGGAGTGATTTTCAACGGCTCGCGTGCGTTTAGGTGGCAGGACTCGCACCGGTCCACGATGTTGGCATCGGCCACGTTGATCTGCACGATCTTCGGGTCCCAGTCCGCGGCCTTCTTTTTTAAGCCATCGATCTGCTGTGGCGTGAGATCGACCATGTGGTCGGTGATATATTCATCCATCTTCGCCTTGGCCGCCGTAACCGGCTTCAGCACCTCACCCAGTTCCAGGCTTTTCTTGGTACGCTCGTCCCTGATCTCGTTATAGGTCTCCTCGAGTTGCGGAAAGTTGAATTCCTTCCGGCTGCCGTCGGGAAACTCCACCCTCGCCAGCTTGCTCTTGTACTCGGCCAGTTCCTTTTGCTTGCTCACTTTCGAGGACTGACTCGTACTTGTCTCAATCTCATAACTGAGGGCATTCACGTAAGCGCGCCGGTCGGTGAAGACGCTTTGCACTTCCAGCAGACGCGCGCTAACTTCGTCCACTGCTTTGCGAGCTTCCGCGGCTTGCGCTTTCGAGTCCTCATAAGTCTTGTCGTAGGCTTGCTTCAGTGCAGCATAATCGGGATTCTGCTCGACCTCTTTTTCCGACGTAACGGACCTCGAACGCGCCGTATTTAGAAATGCGCCGTAGCGATCCTTCCACTGTTCCTGGAAGGCTTTCCAAGGACGCTGCACCCACGCCTCATCCCACAAGGCCCAGAACAACGTCGCCATCAGAATCACGACCGCGACCAGGTAATATGCGGCGTACGATTTGCTAGTGATCGGGTCCTGCTCAGGGTTGGGTTTCTCAGGCACCGCTTCCTCCGGAAAATCTGGTCTTGGGTCTTAGGTCTCGGGTCATAGGTCTTGTGAAAATCTCGCTTGTCTCAGAGCGGATTGGTTCGGGCCCAACACGTAAAGACCCGTCCCAAACACCTAAGACCTAAGACCGCTGTCAAATATTGAACCAGGGCGTAATCCACACATACTTGATATGCCACAAGAGCCGCAGCCCCATCTTTAGCGGCAAGGCCACCATGGTCAGCAAAAGGAACTGGGTGATGCCAAATTGCAGCAAACTCATCCGCTTGAAGTCTTTCCCCATGTATCGCCGGAATAGCGAATACACGACAAATCCGCCGAGCAGGTAGTACCCGCCCACCACAATCGCGCCGAAAACCGCTTTCGCCATGTTCGACGTGATCCCAAAAATGTCCGGCAAATCGCGGTTTACCTCATAAATCAGCCGGTTGTGGTCCCACGTCTGCCCCGGCCAAAACCACTGCCAGCCAGGCCCGCGAATAAACGTTCCGATGAGGATCATCGACACCCAGAGAATAATGAAGCCAAATAAGAATGTCCCGATGGAAAACTTGCGCTGCTTCCACGTGTAATACCCGCTGCCCAGCGGATTCGTATCGATGTAAGGAATCACCATCAGGCCGATGATGATCATCGTGGGCATGACGACGCCCGCGATCCAGGGATCGAAATAGACGAGCATCTCCTGCAATCCGAGGAAATACCACGGGGCCTTCGCAGGATTCATGGTTAAGTTGGGATTGGCGGGCTCTTCCAGCGGCGCGTTCAACGTGATCGACCACACCATCAGAATGATGGTGATGATGATGGCGGCGAGAAATTCGATGCGGAGCAGGAACGGCCAGACGTGAACTTCCTTTTGCCAGCCGGGCTTGAACGGCCAGGTCTTGCGGTGATGGGTCTTAGCGAGCGCGGCGTCGCCCTCCAGTTGCTCGATCAACACGTCGTTGGCATGCGCCTGTTTCCACGCCAAATAAATGTAGAAGGCTAGCAGCGGGATGAGCCCTACGATCGGCACATTGTCCGGAGCCGAGCAAATCTCCCAAAGTTGTCGCCAGTCCATAATGTTCTCGCGTCAGGTACAAAAAACTTGCTGGTCGCAAAACTTGTCAGCGGCAAAAGTTGTCATTAGTAATACTTGTCATTCCGAACCGGGCGGAAAGCCCGGTGAGGAACCTGCTTTCGGTTGAGCCGCTACTCTCCCGCCGCTTTTGGTCCTCTGCGCGGCTTGTCCGCCTCGGCTGCCAGCATCACCGGCGCCGGACCCGAAATTCCACCGTCCTTCCGGACCCGCCAGAAGTGGACGATCATCAGAATCGAAGCCACGATCGGAATTCCAATGCAGTGCCAGATGTAGGAGCGCAGTAAAGCATTCGCGTCCACGATCGAGCCGCCCAGCAATCCGAAACGCACGTCGTTATAGGGTGTCATGCCCAGCATCGATCCGAATGGACCTTCATGTCCAAGCAGCGGCGTGGCACGCGCCATGTTCGTGCCTACAGTTACCGCCCAGAATCCAAGCTGATCGTCGGGCAACAGATAACCTGTGAACGAGAGCAATAGAGTAAACACCAGTAAGAGCACCCCGATATTCCAATTAAATTCGCGGGGCTTCTTGTACGATCCCGTCAGAAACACACGGAACATGTGCAGCCACACGCCAATCACCATCAAGTGAGCCGCCCAGCGGTGCATGTTGCGCAAGATTTTTCCGAAAGGCACGTCGTGTTCGAGATAAAGCACGTCGCGAAAGGCCTGCACCTTGCTCGGGTGGTAGTAGAACATCAGCAGCACACCGGTGTAGGTGAGAATGATGAACAAGAAAAACGTAATCCCGCCCATGCCCCAGGTGTAGCTGTAACGCACCGCATCGCGATTGATCTTGGCGGGATGCAGATGCAGGAACACGTTGGAGAGCACGCCCAAAGCGCGATTGCGCGGCGTGTCATCGTGCTTGTGACGGAAGATCGATGTGTAGACCTGGGTCTTGGTCGGATCCTTCAGCCCCTCGATCTGCTCTTTCGCCTTCGCGGGAATCTCGACCTTCATCGCCTGAATATCGTCTTTGACGCGGTCGACTAACCCTACTTTGCCGTTCTTGCCGTTCGGATTATTTTCGTCAGCCATAATGAGTCCTGAGTTCGAAGGTCTTAGGTACTAGGTGTTAGGTCTTAGGGTTTTGCCTAAAACCTAACACTCAAGGCCTGAGAACCAAGTCAATTGTTCACTCATACTCCGGTTAAAAATGCTCCGGGATCGTTGAAATGCGACGGTTGCCCTTTTGGCCACTGATAGAGCCTCGAGGTATCGACAATGATCTGCCCATCGGGCGCCAGTTCGACCTTGGCGCGGTCCATGGGACGCGGAGCCGGACCTTCGAAGTTGATCCCTTCGCTGTCATAGCCGCTGCCATGGCACGGACACTTAAATTTGTTTTCGCTGGGCTTCCAGTCCGGTGTGCAGCCGAGATGCGTGCAGCGCGCGTAGATCACAAACACTCGGTCGGGCGTGCGATCGACCCAGATGCGATATTTTTGTTGGAACTTGGTGTCGACGCCCAGCGCAAACTCTGAGGGATAACCAATCTTGAATACGGAATTAGGTTCGAAAAGAGTGCGGGGAAGAAAAAATCGGAAAAAAGCCAGGAACCATGCGGTCAGGAACGCCGTCACTCCCACCCAGACCAGCCGCCGCCGCCGCCGGTCGATGTCTGTGTTCGATGGTCCCGCCGAAGAAAGCCCGGCGGATGCCGCCGCCTTTGAGGTTCCCACCGCCGGCGTGCCTACATATTTCGTAGCATCTGTCGTACTCTTCGCCGCAGGTTGCGCCGCATCTGCATTTGGACTCGGGTTCGGTTGTTCACTGCCCGGTACCGCCATGAGTACCTCCTGTTCCCAATAACAAAGACTCGCTCTTAATCTCCCGTTGCCGCCAGCAACTCTGGCGCGGCTACTTGCGTCCCGCTAGGAATCGAACCGTAGGAGTGATCCGCGCCGAGCGCTTCCAGTACCAACTCGCTCAGCGCAGAAATGAATCTTGGAGAATCGTTCAATCCGGAACTCATCTCGAAGTGCTTAATGCCCAGCCGCAAAGCTTCTTCGCGCCCTTCGTGGTCGATCTCACCCAAAGTTTCCACGTGGTCGGAAACAAACGCCACCGGCACAATGCAGACTTCTCGAACTTTTTCACCAGCCAGTTCGCGCAACGTGCGGTGCAGAGAAGGCTGCAGCCACTTGCTAGCACCCACCTTGCTCTGGTAGCAGAGCCGGTGACGATTGGGCCATCCACCGCGCCCCATCAGAAGCCGCGCCGTCTCCTCAATCTGCCGCTGATAAGGATCGCCCTTGGCAACGATTGACATGGGAATGCTGTGGGCGCTGAAAACGATTTCCGCTCGCGCCGGGACTTCAAAACGCAACAAGGCCTCGTCCACTTTTTCCACGACCGCGTCTAAATACATCGGATGCCGATAGAACGGTCCCACGTTGTGTACGGGAATGTCATCCTGAAACAATCGCCGCCACTCGTTGAGGCTGCTGCCCGTCGTTGTCGAGGAATATTGCGGATACAAGGGCAGCAGAACCACCTCGTCGCATCGCGCAGCCTGCAGTTGCGCAATCGCCTCACGGGTGAACGGATGCCAGTAGCGCATGGCCACAAAACAGCGCGCATCCAAGCCTTGATTCGCCAGTTCCGCCTCCAGAGCTCGGGCTTGTTGCTCGGTGAAGCGGCGAATGGGCGAGCCGCCACCGATGGTCGCATAGTGGTGCTGTACTTTGCGTGCGCGGGTAGCCGAAATCAGTTTGGCCAGAGGTTTACGGCCGAGGCGGGCGAAAGGGAAATCGATAATATCCGGGTCGCAGAAAAGGTTGTAAAGGAAAGGCTCTATCGCAGCCAGCGTATCGGGACCGCCAAGCTGAAACAGAACTACCCCCACACGGCGCGTTGTCTTCGCCATCCCCTCAGATTCCCCAGAACCGGCGAATTTACTCCCATCTGCGACGAGAGTCAATGGCGGAATTGCAAAATGGAAGTAAAAGCTCTCTTCTAATGAACCGCGGCGGGCGCCGCCTTCGCCTTATCCATCTCTTCGATCACGGCATCGGCAAACTGGGAGGTTCCCGCCAGGCCGCCGACATCCTTGGTCAGTTTCTCTGGATGCCGGTATACCTTTTCTAAAGCATTGCGAACCTGCATCGATGCTTCGAACTCGCCCAGATGCCGCAGCATCAACAGCCCTGACCGCAGCAGCGCCGTTGGATTCGCCAGGTTCTTTCCCGCAATGTCAGGAGCTGAGCCGTGAACCGCTTCGAAAATCGCGCAGTGATCGCCTAGATTCGCGCTGGGCACAAATCCCAGGCCGCCCACAAACGCCGCACACAAGTCGGAAATGATGTCACCGTACAAGTTCTCCATCAACAGCATGTCGTACTGGTAGGGATTCATCACCAGTTGCATGCAAGTGTTATCCACAATGTGTTCGCCGTAAGTAATTTCAGGAAATCCCTTGGCCACGTCGCGGCAGCAGCGCAGAAATAATCCATCCGACAGCTTCATGATGTTGGCCTTATGGATGGCGTGAATCTTCTTCCGCTGATTCTTGCGGGCGTACTCGAAAGCGAATTTCGCAATGCGCGTCGAGGCTTTCTCCGTGATGATTTTCAAACTTTCCACCACGCCCGGCACCACTTCGTGCTCCAGGCCGGAATAAAGGCTCTCCGTGTTCTCCCGCACGATGATGAGATCTACGTCCGGATAACGCGTAGGGATATGCGGCAAATTCCGAATGGGACGGAAATTCGCATACAGCTCAAATTTCCGGCGTAGCGCAACGTTGATGCTGGAAAATCCGCCTCCGACAGGCGTAGTCACAGGCCCCTTCAGACCCACGCAAGTACGTTCGATCGATTCGATCACTTCTTTCGGAATGTACTCACCGTACTTCTCGAACGCATCGGAGCCCACCTGGAACGACTCCCACTCAAACTTCACACCCGTCGCTTCCAGAATACGAACGGTAGCCTGCGTCACTTCCGGCCCGATTCCATCGCCCGGGATTAACGTTACTTTATGCGCCATTAGATACTCCCTAACAACCCGCCTCTCTAGATCTTGGCCGCAGGTTTCGCGCGGGCGTCGATCTCTTTGGCTTTCACCAAATCCCGCAACTCGTTCATGAACTCTTTCACATCCTTAAAATCCAGATAAACCGAGGCAAACCGCACATACGCCACTTTGTCGTACCGTCGCAAGCGGTTCATAATCAGTTCGCCCAACTCGCTGGTCTTGCGTTCGCGTTCCTGTGACTCGATAACGAACGACTCCGCCTCATTCACAATCTGTTCCAGTTTGCTGATGGGAACCGGCCGCTTCTCGCAAGCCCGCAGCAATCCGTTCAGAACTTTTTGGCGGTCAAACTTCTCGCGGCGGCCGTCTTTCTTCACCACCATGTAAGGGATCTCGTCGATGCGCTCGTAAGTGGTGAAGCGTTTACCGCACTTCAGGCACTCGCGCCTGCGGCGGATCGATTCCGCCTCTTTGCTCTCCCGCGAGTCCACGACTTTATCGTTGGCAAATCCGCAAAAGGGACATTTCATGGCACTATGGTGATCGAAAAAGAAACTGCTCGGCCAAATCAGGTTTTTCAGGATTTAATACAGAAATTGTAACAGGGGAGCGTCGGCCGCACTCGCAGCCGGTACTTACCTAATAGACACGCCATTATGGTTACATGGGCGGCCCGCTGATCTCCGCTTCTTCCGCGTGATGGCTTTCCTCGGATAACTTCCTCAGCGACAATCTCTCGTGATGCGCCAATACCAGCCCTAGCGGGACAACGGCCGCAAACGTCACCAGCCACAACAAAATCCCACAACTCGCCGCCAACTCGGGAGGCACGTCGAAAACACTGGACAGCGCTGCAATTGTTGCCATTTGCGAACCGCCGCCCACCGCTGGCAGTTGGAGCATGGAGCCCAGCATGCTCGCTCCCATCAGAATCAAAAGTTGCGATACCGGGATCTCCAGCGCCGCCACTCCATAAGAGTGCGTGACTTCCTGGTACGCCAGCGCGATGATGTACCACATTCCAACCGAAACCACACTCAGCATCAGAAGCGATAAGGGACCGTGAATAGTATCGAGTCCGCGGCCGAACTCTCGGATTTTTTGCGCCGTTTTATGCCCAAAATTCGCGGAGAGATGTCCAAACCTTTCTTCCACCCATCGCGCCACCGCGTCGCCACTTCTCCGGATCACGATCGCACCGACCGTCAGCAGCAGAACAACTCCGGTCAGCAGGAAACCACCTTCGCGAAAGCGCAAGTAATACTCCGGATGCGGAATCGCGGGCAATGCGCTGGGCAGAAAAATCGCCAGCACCATCAGTACCGTAAAAGCTCCAACATCAAAAATGCGCTCCACCGCCCACACCGCTAACTGGGAAGAGAAGGGAAGATCCGTTCGCCGGGCGATTAAATACGGACGAATAAACTCTCCCGCCCGCCCCAGCAATGCCAGGCCGGTGAACCCAATCACGGTCGGGGATACCAGGTCCACCATCTTCGCTTTCGGACGCACGGGCTGCAGAAAAATCTTCCACCGCACCGCCCGCAAAAAATATCCGATGTAAATCAGCGCGATCGCGTGCAAAACGTGAACTTTCCGGATGCGGTGCGTCTGCGCCCAAAACGTTCCCCAGTCGAAGCTCTGCCAGTGGCGATACTGCAGGTAAACCAGAACGGCCAGTATTAAGAACACCACCGCGCTGGCCAAAATTCGCTTTTTGTCCATGAGGGGGAAGAAGCCTCGCACCGCGACCCTCGCAGCGCGAAGCAGAAACGGCACTCCCAAGGTAACTGAGTGCGCCCGGAGGGTCAAACATCAGAGTTTGGTTGGTGCCGCGAAACGCGATGCAAGGTGTGCAAAGAAAGTGCGTTTACTTCTGTGTTGCCAATGCGATCGCTTGCCGGACATTGCCAGAGGCCTTCTTCAGAGCGGCGACGGCCCGTGCCCGCGTAACTCCGGCAACCAGCATCACGAGGGCCACGGGCGTGCGGCATCCCGAAGAGATAAGCGCGCGGCGGGCCGCTTCGGCATCGGCACCGGAGGCGCTTTCCAGAATGCCGATGGCGCGCTGCTTCAACTTTTCATTCTTGGGCACGACATTGACCATCAGGTTGCCGTAAACATAACCGAGTCGGCTCATCGCACCGGTGGAAATCATGTTGAGCACCATCTTGTGCGCCGTGGCAGCTTTCATCCGTGACGATCCCGTCAGAACTTCCGGACCGACCTGAGTGACGATGGCGAAGTGAGCGGCGCGTTCCAGCGGAGACTTCGGATTGCATGTGAGCGCAATCGTCCGCGCCCCTCGGTGCCGCGCAAGTTCGATGGCGGCGAGGGTGAATGGAGTGCGGCCACTGGAGGCGATGCCGATGACAACGTCGTTCTTGCCCGGTTTGC
Organism: uncultured Acidobacteriaceae bacterium; assembly: GCA_963818865.1. Lineage (GTDB taxonomy): Bacteria > Acidobacteriota > Terriglobia > Terriglobales > Acidobacteriaceae > Sulfotelmatobacter. The sequence continues at coordinate 470,356 of CAWFTQ010000001.1, read as the reverse complement.
GCCGGGCCATTTCGTCGCGACCTTGCCTGGAGTCATCCTCGCTGATCTCCGAGTCGAAAGCTAAAGCTTTGAGACCCCCGGCAATGATGAACCGGACGCGATCGATGTTGAACGTGGGCGGACACTCCGCGGCATCAAGGGCGGCAATGCGGCCGCTGGTGCCGGCTCCCACGTAGATGAGGCGTCCGCCGCGCCTAAGGGCGGCGGCAGCTAAATCAATAGCGCGAGCAATCTGAGGTAAAACCCGGGCGACGGCGGCGGCGACGGTGGCGTCTTCGGCGTTAATAAGGCGTGCAATGTCGAGCGAGGATTTGCAATCCAGATCGCGCGCGGCGTCATTGGACTGCTCAGTGCGGAGCCGGTTGAGGGCAAACTTGGGCTTGCGGATTGATTTCAAAAGTTGCACGCCTTTCGGAGGTCAACGGAATGGTTATTCTAACCGCTCTGCGTGGCGTTGCTGATCGTGCACCAGCAAAGATTTTTTCGACCGCATACATCCGGACACAAACGCTCACCCGGATAGCGTTTGTTTATGCGGATTTCTCAATTGCTTCCATGACCGCATCGTGAAATCTGGGGCGAACGTGTCTGATCGCACGACTAGAGCAATCGGGCCACGTGCGGTTGGTTAGTAAAGTGATCGAGAGTTGCCGGTCGGGATCGATCCATAGCGAGGTTCCGGTGTACCCCAAGTGGCCAAAGGATGCCGTGCCGAAATATTTTCCCGACTGCGAGGGTGACGAGGGTGTATCCCACCCCAGCGCGCGGGATGTGCCTGCCGGCTTGGATTCGCGGAGGGTGAAGAGGACTATGGTTTCGCGACGCAAAAGCGTGCCTGGATTCAGCATGGCGTTAGCGAACTGGGCAAGATCCACGGCAGTGGAAAAAAGCCCGGCGTGAGGTGCTGCCCCGCCGAGGACGCTGGCATTTTCGTCGAACACTTCACCCTGAACAATGCGATGCCGGAAGCTTCGATCGTCCACCGTCGGAGGAATCTGCGTGCGCAGCTTGCTTGGCGGATTGAACGCTGTATTTGTCATGCCCAGCGCGGCAAAGATTTCTCGCTGACAGAAAGCGTCGAGGGATTCGTCGGCGAGGCGTTCGAGTGCAATGCCAAGCAGAATGAACCCGATGTCGCTATATTCGGCGCGGGCACCTGGATTCGCGACGAGTGGCATGGTGAAAACGGCTTGCAGTAATTCATCGCGAGTGCGGGCCCTCAGAAATAATTTTTCATGCGCCGGTAGTCCGGAAGAGTGTGCGAGCAGTTGGTGCAGCGTAACCTCCAGGCGGCGCGGATCTTTTTCGGTGTCGGAAATGAATTCGGGCACGATGCCGCTTGCCGCCGCATCAAGATCGAGCAAGCCGCGCTCGTAGAGACGCATTGCCATGGCTGTGGCCGCGACCACTTTAGTGACAGAACCAAGATCGAAAAGTGTAGCGGGTGTGACGGCTGGCGAGTTCGATTCGTAAGTGCACTGGCCGAAGGCTCTCAGTGCGATCAGTCGCGACTGAAGTGTCACAGCCACCGAAGCTGCGGGGAAAACCCGCTCCGCAATGGCTTCCTGCAAGATGCCGAAGGCGGAAACGAAAACTTCGTCCTGATGCTCGAGAGCGTGCTGCAGCGGCGAGCCTGGTTGGGTGCGGTTCAGGGCGGAGACGCTTTCTGGAGACGAGTCTTGCTCTGCCTCGGTTTATAGCAGACGAGCGCTCAACCGGTAAAGGCTCTCCGCGGTCGGAGGCGTTTACGGTACTACGGGGTGCACCCCCTTACTTGAGTTTCTTGAGTGATACCGCCGTAGTTGTGTACAGTGAGAACATCCTTCCTCTTAAGGCAATCCCGCTAGGAGCATCGGTACCGTTGGCTGCCTTTCCGCAAGTGACGTGCAAAGATCGGGCACGCGGATTCATCCGGTTCATCGCGGTCTTGACCGTCCTTCCAATAATCATGCAGATGGCGATGGCGACAGCGGAGGCGAAGCATCCGGCCGCCGCAGTACATCTCACTGCAGTGGACGCCATTATTGACCAGGCGATCCACGATGCCACCGTTCCCGGCGCGGTTCTCATCGTCGGACACAACGGCCGGGTAGTCTACCACAAGGCCTACGGTTCACGCGCGCTGGAGCCGCGTCGCGAAGGGATGACGCTGGATACGATCTTTGATTTGGCCTCGCTGACCAAGGTGGTGGCAACCACGCCCGCAGTGATGCAGCTTGTCGAACAAGGCAAGGTCCGGCTGAATGATCCAGTCGCGAAGTACCTGCCGGAGTTTGCGCAGAACGGAAAAGACGACATCACGGTGCGGCAGTTGCTGACGCACTACTCTGGGCTGGAGCCGGATCTCGACTTGAAAACCGTTTGGGAAGGGAGGGAGGCGGCCTACCGGATGGCCTTTGCCGATACTCCCCAGGATCCGCCGGGGTCGCGCTTTTCTTATAGCGACATCAATTTTATTGTGCTCGGCGCGTTGGTGGAACGAGTCTCAGGCGAGCCACTCAATGAATATTGCGAGCGCCACATTTTTGCCCCGCTGAAGATGACGCATACGCGTTTCCTTCCACCAGCGGCGTGGCGGGCAAAGATCGCTCCCACGCAGTACGACGAGAATGACCACATGCTGCGCGGTGTTGTGCATGATCCAACGGCGCGGCGGATGGGCGGCGTGGCCGGTCATGCCGGATTGTTTTCCACCGCGGACGATCTGGCGAAATTCGCGCAGGCCTTGCTGAATGGTGGCGGAGGCATTCTCTCTGCGCTCTCGGTCGAGAAGATGACGCGGCCGGAACAGCCTCCATCGGCCCCGGTGCTGCGCGGATTTGGCTGGGATATCGATTCTCCATTCTCCTCGAACCGCGGCGATCTCCTGCCCGTCGGCTCCTACGGCCATACGGGATTTACCGGAACATCGATGTGGATCGATCCCACCACGCAGACCTACATCATTCTGCTCACGAACGCAGTGCATCCGCGCGGAGGAAATGCGATTGCGCTGCGGTCGAAAGTTGCAACCGCCGTGGCAGCGGCGCTGCCGCTGACTGCGAACGAGAAAGAAGCGCTGCGCTGGCAGAGTATTACCGGCTACAACGAGGCGCAAAGCGCCGCCCGCCGCATGAACGCGCGCAACGGCAGCGTAAAGAATGGAATCGATGTGCTCGAAGCCCATGGGTTCGACCTTCTGCAGATTGCCGGCCGCAAGAAAAAGATCGGCCTCGTGACCAACCAGACAGGCCTGGATGCGGAGGGACGGCGGACTATCGACGTGCTGGCTCAGGCGCCGGGAGTTTCCCTGGAGGCGATCTTCAGTCCGGAGCACGGCGTGACCGGAACCCTCGATACGACGGACGTTACTAACTCGAAAGATTCCGCGACGGGGATTCCCGTTTTAAGTGTGTATGGAGCGAAAGGTTCTGCGCGCCGCCCCCCGCAGGACGTATTAAAGCAACTCGACGCGGTGGTATTCGATATCCAGGATGCCGGAGTGCGGTTCTATACCTACGAAACGACGCTCGGATATTTTCTGGAAGCCGCCGCCAGCGCAGGAGTTGAAGTGATTGTGCTTGACCGTCCTGATCCCATCACCGGATCGTTTGTACAGGGCCCGGTGGCGGATGCGGGGCACGAAAGCTTTACCAACTATTGGACACTGCCGCCGCGGCATGGCATGACCATGGCTGAACTGGCGAAGATGTTCAACTCGGAACGCAACATCAACGCGAAGCTCACAGTAGTTGCCATGGAAGGCTGGCAGCGCGGTGACTGGTTCGATTCCACCGGACTCGCGTGGGTGAACCCCTCGCCGAACTTGCGCAGTGTGACCGAAGCCGGCTTGTATCCCGGCGTTGGCCTGATTGAAGGCACGAATGTTTCCGTTGGACGCGGGACGGATACTCCTTTTGAACTCTTGGGCGCTCCCTGGATGAAGAGCCGCGAACTGGCCGCCTACTTGAATGGTCGCGGGATTGCTGGCGTCAGATTTGTCCCGGTCACGTTCACGCCCAGCACGAGTAATTATGCGGGCCAGAAGTGTGAAGGCGTGAATCTGGTTCTCACCGATCGCAACGCACTCGACGGACCAGAACTGGGAATCGAATTGGCCGCAGCCCTGAAGAAGCTCTATCCGGCTGACTTCAAGCTGGAACGCATGACTGAATTGCTGGTGAACCAAGCGGCTTACGATGGGCTCGTGGCCGGGAAGGATCCTCAGCGAATCGCGCAGGATTGGCAGGAAGAGTTGGAGAAGTTTGAGCAGTTAAGGAAGAAGTATTTGCTCTATTAGGCAAGTCGAGCGAAAGCCGTGGTATTCTCGGCTGAATTAGTCCGCTACGCCGTCCGGCAGATTTGGAGGTTTGCGATGCGATTGCTATGGATGCCGTTGCTGGTTACCGGAATTGCTGTTTGCCAGACGACTTCACCGCCAGCGACACCAACTCCTCAGCCGTCGAGCCCAGCAGCCGCATCGCCGGCCCGCCCGATCTCAGCGCCTATTGCGCCCTCCGATCCCAACACCATCACTATCCCCGCGGGTACTAAGATTCCGCTCTCGCTCAAGCAGGCAATTTCAACCAAGAATGCCCGCGAGGGCGATGCGGTCTACGCCCAGACGGCATTTCCGTTCGTTGTAGATGACCGCGTGATTGTGCCGGCGGGCTCCTACATTCAAGGGAAGATTGCGCATGTAGAGCGCGCCGGACACGGGAGCGGACGCGCGGAGATCCTGATTCACTTTACTTCCATGATTTTTCCCAGCGGATATACCGTGATGCTCCCGGGGTCGGTCGAGAACACGCCCGGAGCGGATAACAATTCGGTGAAGGATTCCGAGGGCACGATTCAGCAGGACAAAGACACTTCCAAGAGAGTCGAAGATGCAACCAAAGGCGGCGTTTACGGCACGCTGGGCGGCGCGACGGCTGGAGGGTTGGCGACCGGAGGGCTGAACGGAGCGCGGGTCGGAGCCGGTGCAGGAGCAGTGGCAGGTATTGCTTGGGCGCTGCTAAAGCGCGGCGCCGATGTAAAGCTGGACGTGGGAACCTCGATCGAGATGGAAATTCAGCGCCCCATCACAGTGGATGCGACCCGCATCTCGGTCGCGAAGGCGACTCCGTAAGATCTCCTCACGCGAGCGGAGCGAGGCGCTTACTTCAAATTGAAAAGCGCGTTCACGTGCGCTGTCACCGTCACGTTCTGCGGTGTGAATTCCTCCGTGGGAGCGGGCGCGGCATTTGGCGTCATGGACATAGCTCGCGCCATATGTGGGACTGGCATACGCGCAGCCTCAAACGTATCGACCGACGCGTAGGAAAGCTCTCCCAAACTACGCCCGCTCGCACGCGCGACGGTCTCCGCGGAGTTCCGCGCCCGGCGGTACGCATCCTCTACGGCTTTATTCTTGGCCTCGTCAATATTCTCCAGCGTATAGTTCAAAGTCTGTCTCTCGCTGACGTTGGCGTCGGCCAGTTGCTGCGTGATGGGCCCAATCTTCGAAAAATCCTTCAGCTTGAGTGTCACGTCGGTGGTCACGCGGTAGCCAATCAGCTTCTGCTTGGCGTTCTTCCAGTCATACATCGGCTGCACCGAAAAGAATCCCACAGTCGCGGATTTGGGTTCGATGCCGTTGGCGCGAAGCACCTCGCGAACCTGCTCGGCATCCTTTGACGCGTGCTGATAAGCGGCCTGCGACGTTTCTTCCTGTACAGAGATGTTGAATTGAATCATCGCGGTGTCGGGAGCCGATTCGAATTTTCCGTCCGCGCCCACGTATACGGAATTTGGCAGCGCGCTTAGGGCCGGATGCTCCTGCGCCATCGCCGTCACCGTGAACATAAAAAGCGCCAGAAGACAGAGTGCGAATTTCATGCAATACCTCCAGGGGGAATCATCGGCCTATGCGACCTTTGCTAATGCTAAGCCTGAAAACACTCCTGCAATAAGAACGCCGCGCAGGCCTGATATTGCAAGGCGAATATTGTGGTGGCACATGCCAGGTAAGGGACTCGGCTTAAGACGCGCCCTTCGCGTTGGAAGAGTAGGCGAACGGATAGCTCTGCGCGTTAATTTCCCGGCGCAGATCTTCGAAGATGTCGTCGGGCATTTTTAGAAATATCTCGACTACTTCCGGATCAAACTGACGTCCCGCCCAAACCTGGATTTCCTTACGCGCCGCGGCCAGAGACCGAGCCGGGCGGTAAGGCCGGTCGGAAATGATGGCATCGAGAGTATCGGCGACGGAGAAGATGCGCGCTCCCAAAGGGATTTCAGTCCCCTTCAAGCCCCGCGGGTAGCCGGATCCATCGAAATGTTCCTGGTGGGAGTAAACAATCTCGCAAACTTCGGCAAGGAAGGGAATCCTCCGGAGCATCTGGTAGCCGTGATAGCAATGCTCGCGCATGATCACCTTTTCGTCCTCGTCGAGCTTTCCCGGCTTGAGCAGAATGCGATCCGGAATGGCCATCTTGCCAATATCGTGCAGGAACGCTCCGCGGGCGATCACGTCGATCTGTTCGCGCGGCAGGCCCATGGCGCGGGCAATGGCCATGGTAAATGCGGTGACGCGTTTGGAATGGCCTTCGGTCTCGCGGTCTTTGAGGTCGAGCGCATCGCCCAACGCCTGCAGCGTGATGTCATACGACCGTTCGAGGTCGGTCATCGCGGTTTGCAGTTGGTCGGTGCGAGCTTCGACTAACGACTCCAGATTTGTTTGATAGGTGCGGTTTTCTACCTTTAGACGGCGATTTTCCAGGGCCCGCCCCACCGCATTGAGTAACTGTTCCCGCTCGAACGGCTTCAGCAAATAGTCGTACGCGCCATTGCGAATCGCCGCCAGCGCCACGGAAATGTCATGCACCGCCGTGACCATTACTACAGGCATTTCCGGAAACTTTTCTTTGGTGCGTTCCAGCAATCCGATGCCATCCAGGTCCGCCATCATCAGATCGGAAAGCATGAGCTCAAATTGTTCGCCGGAATTAAGCAGAGCCAGGGCTTCCATGCCGGACCCTGACTGTTTGCAGGCGTAACCGGCTGCTTCCAGGATGGCACAGACAATCTCGCGGATTGCCTCTTCGTCGTCGACTACGAGAATGCGGTCGGGCATCGGAGTGTCTCAGGATACTATCGGCGATTCTACCTCAGACGTGAGATGCCGAAAGTAACCACTGAGGTCCTGAAACTTCATCGAGATACGGCCCAGCCGTGATATTCAGAAACCAGGCAGGGTTACGTCTGCCATGCGCGCCTGGCAAGCGCTTGAACGATTGAACTGATCTACTAGAACTGATCTACTAAAAATGACCGCTTCCCTTTGGTCTTTCTGGAACACCGTCGGACAGCCCGCCATCGCGAGGCTGAAGCCCGGGGAGTGTGCCCTGTTGATCGTTCTCGCAGCTTTGTTGTTAGTTCTATGCGCGTTCCGCGAGCGCTACCTCGCAGTTTGGACGGCGGCGTGGGCCCTGCTGCTCAGTTCGCGTTTCGTGGGAACATTCGGCGCAGCAACGCAAATTCCTGCACGCTATCTCCCCGCGGTTGAGCAAGCGGCATTCGTGATCGCGATCGGTTTATCCGCTGGAGCTGTCTTGGTTTATATCCGCGAGCGGAATCTGCTGGCGCCACTAGCCGCCGTAATCGCTTGCACCGCGGGTTTTGCCGTGGCTCGCGTCCTCCTCTGGCCCGATTCGTTACCCCTGCGCGTAGCTCTGGAAGTTGCTTACCGAATCATTCTCCTGACCGCGGCAATTGCCTTATTGCGCGCCCGCCGCGGCCGGCGGGAACCAGCCTCGTGGATGCTCGCGGCGCTTCTTCTGGTGCCGCATCTGAGCTGGCCGCCCTTCACCAGCCAGGTTCCCGCAGGCGTCTTTGCCGTCGCAGAGTGTCTGCTCGGAATCAGCATGCTGCTGTTCGTATTTCGGGAGGCTCGCGCGCGGGCCCAACGGTTGATTGTGCTGCGTTCGTTGACCGACAGCATCGTCGTCGCCCAACAGCAAGGCGGCATGATGGACAAGGCCCTCGAGGCTTTGAGGCAGCTCACCAAAAGTAAAGCAGCATGGTTTCGCTTGATCGAGGGCGGTCACTTGGTAGCTACCCATGCCGTTGGAGTGTCGCAGGACTTCCTCCGCGAAGTGGGCATTGCGGAGTTGTCCCAAAGTGTGTCGCAGATGCTGGAACGAGGCCAGCCCGTGACCCTTCGAAGAGACGAAGCCAGCCTGGAAGATCAACATCTGCTGAAGTCGGAAAAGATTGGCCACCTATTAATGGTGCCAGTCCTGGGAAAAAAATCGCCCATAGGATTACTTATTCTGGGCACCGCGGCACATAGAAAACTGACTGCCGAGGAAACCGAGTTCCTTGAAACCTGTGGACGCCAGCTCGGAATCGCAATCGAGAACTTCCGTTTGCTCGAGCAGGTTCTACGCTCGCAGCGCCAGTGGAGAAATACATTTGATTCGGTGCATGACATTATCCTGGCGCACGATGCCGAATTCCGCATCATCAAAGCCAACCAGATTCTCCTCGAACAGTTGGAACAATCGTCCGCCGATGTGATTGGCAGCACTTGCGAATCGGTCTTGCCGCATACTTTGGGCGAGTGGACGGGATGCCCCTACTGCGCCCGCGGCGATGAAGAAATCACCGAAGCCGCCGACCCTTGCTTTGGCGGTTTCTCGCTGGTCTCCACTTCGTCCTACACCGAGCAAGGCAGCAAGCAAAAAGGCACCATCCACATCGTGCGCGACATTACCGAACGGCGTTCGGCGGAAGAAAAATACCGCCTGCTGTTCGACCAGGTGCAAGAAGGGGTTTACATCGCCACACCCGCGGGCCGTTTGCTCGACTGCAATGATGCCTTTGTGCGCATGCTGGCCTACGACCGGCGCGAAGAATTGCTCAGCCTGAACCTGGACGAAGATATCCGCGTCGATGCCGGCCAGCGTGAGGCTTTTCACAAACAGATCGAACAGCAGAATTATGTTCGCAATTTCGAAGTCACCATGCGCCGCAAAAACGGAACTCTGTTGCTCTCGGCCGAGAGCAGTTTCGCCACTCGCGACGCGGCCGGAAAAGTCGAACGCTATCAGGGCTTTGTTCTGGATGTGACCGAGAAACGCCGCGCCGAAGACGAGATGCGCCGCCGCAATCGCGAACTAAACGCTCTGAACGCCATGGCAGTGGTGGCGACGCAATCGTTCGATCTCGATGAAATCCTCAACCTAACCCTGCGGCAGGTAGTCTCGCTGTTTGGCGCTGAAAGCGGAGCCGTTTACCTTTCGGATTCCGACGCCCCCACCTACCGCCGTCGAGCTGCCTGGGGACCACGCAGCCGCGATAAATCCCGGCCTGCGGAAATCAGCTTCGCGGATGGCTTTGGCGATCTCGTAATGCGTTCGCGTGCCGAAGTCATCACCGCGGAATACCTGCCGCATCTCACCGGTGCGGTTGCCGAGTTCATCCGCTCCAATAGCGACGGTGCCTGGAACTGGGTGCTGTTCTGGGGCAAGGACAGCCCTATCGGCATGATGGGATTGCGCAGCCATGTCGAATACGAATATTCGACCGGCGAAGAGAACCTGCTCGTGGCCATCAGCCGCCAGTTGGCAACGACCATCGAAAAAGTTCGTCTCTACGAAGAGACTTGCAAAGCCTACGAAGATCTTCGCCGCACCCAGGAACAGCTTCTGCAGAGCGAGAAAATGTCGGCCGTAGGCCAACTCATTGCCGGCGTAGCCCACGAGTTGAACAACCCCCTGACTGCGATTCTTGGTTACGCACAGCTGCTCGAAAGCGAAGGTTTGAACGAACGCGCGCAAGACTACGTCGCCAAGATGTTCAAACAAGCGCAACGGACTCACCGTGTAGTCCAGAATTTGCTTTCCTTCGCGCGGCAGAGAAAGCCGGAACGCTCCGAGGTTGATGTCCGCAAGGTGCTGGACGAAACGCTCGCCCTTCGCGACTACGATCTCAAAGTCAACCACATCGCGGTGGAGAAAGATCTAGGAGACGATCCCGCGATGGTTGTCGCCGATCCGCACCAGATCGAGCAAGTCTTCCTGAACATCATCAATAACGCCGTAGATGCCGTTCTGGAAACCGGCCGATCCGGCAAGCTGAAGATTCGTGTTTCCCGCGACAGCGGCTTCGTGGCCGTGCAGTTTGCCGACGACGGCCCCGGAATCAAGGATCCCAAAAGAATTTTCGATCCCTTCTACACTACCAAGAACGTTGGCAAGGGAACCGGTCTGGGTCTTAGCATCTGCTACGGAATCGTGAAGGAACACGGCGGCGACATCACTGCTCACAATGCTAACGAGGGCGGCGCGGTCATTGAAGTCCGTCTGCCCATGGCCGTTACGGCCGAAACAATTCTGGAAGCGGCGCCGGTCGCTCCGCCCAGGCGCGAAGGCGCGATCCAAGGCCGGGTTTTGCTGGTGGAAGAAGAAGAGGCGGTGCTGGAGTTCGAGCGCGATGTGCTCACGGGCGCCGGGGCCAACGTGGTGACGGCTGCCAAGAGTGAGGACGTGAAAACACGTTTGCTTTCCGAGCCCTTCGATGCCGTAATTATGAGCGGTAAAATGCCTGCCGACTGGAATACGAAAGAGGCCTACGCCTGGCTTACCCAGAATTGCCCCGGCATGGAAAATCACTTGCTCTTCACCTTTTCACACGGCGTAGAGCAGGGCGAAGAGCGAGCCTTCCTGCAGCAAAACAATGTCCCTTACCTGGTGAAACCCTTCGAAGTGGCCGATCTCATCTCCCAGGCGCGACGCCTATTGCAGAAAGCACACGCCGCCGCCGCTTCCGCGAGCTAGCGGTCTCCACTGGCTGAATTAACTTCAGGCTGAACTAAACCCAATGTCATCCCGAGCGAAGCGAGGGACCATGGTTCCTGCCCGCAAACACCAGGCTAGCTCTCGATCACAATTGTGCGCGCAAGCTCTTCCCCAGCCGCCGCAGAGCTTTCTCATTGCGGCGATACCAGCGCCATTGACCCTGCTTCACCGTGTCCACTAAACCAGCTTTCGTCAGAATAGCCATGTGATGCGAAACGGTGGGCTGCGAGAGACTCACCCTTTCTTCAATATCGCCCGCGCAGAGTCCGGAATTCTTGCCAGCGGAGTTCGTCCCGCGCTGTTTGAGAGCGCTCAGAATACGCCGTCGCGTGGGATCTGCAATGGCGTGCAGCATGCTATCGAGGGAAGTCGCAGGAGTCGTCATACCTTGAACAGAAATATCTGCTAAATCGACGCTTATCAATATACCGGATAAGCGAACAATAAATCCTCAGAGCCGCTGCCGCGGAGCGCGGAGCCACTCGATCCGGCTGAACTCAAGGTAGCGCACATCGCTTTCCGGAAGAGAACAATTGGTTTGGTCCAGTTGACCTGCCAGCGTTCCCCCGCGAATCCAGTAGCCGGTTTCATCCTGTTTAAGAATCGTGGCGTCGAGTGGGTCCATGCCGTGTAGCTTGAAAACCACGCGGCGGTTCAACAGGCGGTCAGGTTTCATAGGGGAACGTCACTTCTTCAGGATCGGGTTATATCCATCATTGATCAGCCGGGAGCGCATTGCTTCCGCTTCCTTGATATCGCCGAAAGGTCCCGTCTGCACGCGAAACAGCTTGTCCGTGTTGGAAGTGCTCGCCACAAATGCGGGATACTGCTTTTTCTTGAGGGCGTCGACTAACGCCTCGGCGTCGTCCTGCTTGCTCACCGCTGCCACTTGCACAAAATAACCGCCGGCCGGAATAGGCGCCATCGGATCAGGCGGACCGGCTGTCTGATCACCCTGCGTTGGCGTGCCCGCCGCCGGTGTGCCGGATGGTGTGCCGGCTGAAGATCCCACCGGGGAAGATGCAGTTGATTGCGTTGCCGGTTGCTGACCTCCCGCGGTATCCCCGGTCGTCGCAACCGCAGCCGCGGGCGTCAGTTGCGGATTGGCGTTCTGCTGCTCCACAGCTTTATAAAACGTCATCGGCGTGGATGCGGCAGCGCCGGAACTTCCCGGTTTCGCGCCGCTCGAGGCCGGCAGCGGAGCCAGCGTGGTTGCCGCAGACAGGCCAAACTCGGACTTCCGCCCCAGCGTGTAGCCCAGTGCGAAGAAAACCGCGCAGATCACTACCAGACCAAAAAAAAGTCCCAATAGCTTGGCAGTGCCTAAAGTGATTTCAGTGTCCTGTGACGAAGCCATACCCATGCCTCAATAGTTGGCGCGAAGTTGAACTACGCTGACTTGGCGGACGTCGCCGTCTCGTCGCCGCCTTTGCCCAACATCTTCTGCAAGCCAGAAAAGAAATCCACGGGCACGGGGAAGATAACGGTGGTATTTTTCTCGACCCCGATTTCCGTCAAAGTCTGCAGGTAGCGCAGTTGTACGCTCACTGGTTCTGTGGCCAGCAGATGGGCCGCGTCCACCAGTCTCTGCGCTGCCGAGAACTCGCCCTCCGCATGAATGATCTTCGACCGCTTTTCGCGCTCGGCCTCGGCCTGCTTGGCCATCGCCCGCAACATCGATTCCGGCATGTCAACCTGCTTCACCTCAACGTTCGTTACTTTTACGCCCCAGGGCGAAGTGTGCTGGTCGAGAATGCTTTGCAGCCGAAGGTTGATCTTTTCGCGGTGAGCGAGCAGTTCGTCGAGTTCCTGCTCGCCCAGCACGGAGCGCAATGTCGTCTGCGCAAACTGCGAAGTCTGGTAGACGTAGTTGGAAACCTCCACCACTGCCTTGTTGGGATCTATCACACGCAAGAAAATGACTGCATTCACCTTGAGCGTGACATTGTCGCGCGTGATGATGTCCTGCGGCGGAACTTCAAGCGCCTCCTGGCGCAGCGACACCCGCACCATACGGTCGATCGGGCTGAAAACCAAAGCCACCCCAGGACCCTTGGCCGCAGTTAACAGGCGGCCGAGCCGGAAGATAACGCCCCGCTCGTACTCCGCCAGAATTTTGATTGAACTAATTAAGTAGAGGACGATGATGACTATAACGACAGCGGTGAAGCCAAATGAAATCTCCATGATTACGCCTCCACTATTCTAGGAACACAAGTGCCACTGAGGCGGATTGTAACGCAATGAACGCGTAGAGGTGCGGAAATCGGACCGGGCCGGTTGCTTGCGTTGGTGCGTGGACCGGTTAAGGAACAGCGGTAACGGCCTGCGCCACAGCCAGGGGCTCAACCTGAAGCAGCAGTCCGTCGACCCGGCGCACGACCACAGACTGGCCTGCAGTCACATCGGACGACGCGACGGCATCCCAGATTTCGCCGTGGACAAAAACCTTGCCGCGGGGAGAAAGTGCAGTTTGCGCAATACCCGTCTCACCAATTAATCCCTGCGATCCGGAAACCATTTTATTTCGCCGAGCCTTTAGCGCAATCCCCATAAGAAATGCCGTGATCAACCCCAGCGGAACACTGACGGCCAGTGCAGTAAGCAGATGAACCCGCATCTCCGGGATCGGCGAATCGACCAGCAGCAGCCCTCCCAGCGTCAGCAGAGCGATGCCGCCAACCGTGAGCACGCCGTGGCTCGCGAACTTGGCTTCAGCCGCGAAGAGCGCGAATGCCCCCAGAATCAGCACCAGCGCGGCAAACCGCGTCGGCAACAGATTCAGCGCAAAAGCCGCGATCAAAATAAAGACGATGCCTACGGTCCCGGGAATCACCGCGCCCGGATGATTGAACTCCGCATAAAGCGCGAGCGCGCCAATGGCCAGCAGGATGAACGAAATATTTGGGTCCATCAGATAACCGAGGATGCGTTCCTTCAGCGTCATGCCAAACGGCGTGATCGGCTGGCCCGAAAGCTTCAGCGTCACTTCCTGTCCGTTGAAGCGTTTGAAACTCTTGCCCTCCATCTGCCGGAAAAGGTCGCTTTGGCTCGAAGCCACGTAATCGATCAGATGCTGCGAAAGCGCCTCCTGCTCGGTGAATGACTTCGACTCGCGCACCGTGCTTTCCGCCACCTGGACGTTGCGCCCGCGCCGCGCCGCGACTGAACGCATCAGCGCGGCCGCGTCGTTTTCCATTTTCTGTTTCATTACGTCGTCCAGGTTGCCCCCGCCCATCACCACGGGATGCGCCGCTCCGGTATTCGTTCCCGGAGCCATCGCCGCGATGTCCGCCGACTCCAGAATAAAAAATCCGGCAGACGCAGCCCGGCTGCCGCTGGGAGTGACATAAATAATGACGGGTACAGACGAGTTCGTAATCTTCTCGATGATCTTGCGCGTAGATTCGACCAGCCCTCCCGGCGTATTGATCTCGATCAATACAGCCTGGTCGTTGCGCCGCGCGGCCTCGTCGATGGCGCGGGAAATATATTCCTCGGTGATGGGCTGAATCGTGTCGTCGACAACAATCTTCAAGATTTCGCCAGAAGCTGCCGAACACAAAAACAAAAGGAGACAGATCACGAGACCGAGAAGAATCCGCGAAATTGAAGCGCTTTTCATCGTCGCCTCACACTATCCAAGATTATTCTTACTCTTATTTGTAAGTTCCGGCAGAGATTTCTTGGCCATCTTTGCTGTTCTCGGACCGCTCGGAATCCAATTGTCTCCACCCCGGAAGCTTTGTACTGCCCGTGATCAGCCGCGCCCCGCGCTCATACGTGAAATAAGACCACGCCCACTGAATCAGCACCAGCACCCGATTTTGGAAACCGATTAGAAAAAAGATATGGACGAACAGCCACGCCAGCCACGCCAGAAAACCCGAGATGTGAATCTTGCCAAACTGCGCCACAGCCGCGGCGCGCCCAATCGTAGCCAGACTGCCTTTATCCCAGTAATGAAAAGGCTCCCGCGGCGTGCGATTACCCGGGGAAGTTTCTCCGCGCTCGATCTCACGGCGAATGAGTTTAGCGACATAGCGCCCTTCTAGAATCGCCACCGGCGCAACCCCGGGCAACATCTTCCCAGACTTATCCTTAAGCGCGGCAAGATCCCCGATGACAAAAACTTCCGGGTGATCCGGAATGCTGAGATCAGATTGCACCAGCACCCGTCCGGCGCGATCCACCGGCGCTCCCAGCTTTTTACCCAAAGCGGAAGCTGCCACTCCGGCCGCCCATAAAATAACAGCTGCGTTCATTCGCTTTTCGCCCATGGAAATAGCGCCCGGCTCAATCTGCGTGACCATGGTCGAAGTTAAAACTTCCACACCCAGCCGCTGCAGTTGTTCCAACGCGCTGCGCGAAAGATCTTCAGGATACGCCGGAAGCACATGCGGCCCGCCTTCGACAAGGTGGATGCGCGTTCGCCGCGGATCGATCGAGCGAAAATCCTGGGCGAGAGCGTGCCGGCAAATCTCGGCCAGAGTTCCGGCGAGTTCCACTCCGGTTGGCCCAGCTCCGACCACCACGAAATTCAGCGGCTTGGGCGGTTCGCCCCCGGAGGCCTCGCGTTCAGCCAGCTCGAAAGACAGCAAAACGCGGCGCCGGATTTCAATCGCGTCTTCCACTGTCTTAAGTCCGGGCGCGAAGGGTTCCCATTCATCATGGCCGAAATAAGCATGACTAGCCCCGGCAGCGACGATCAGGGAATCGTAGGCAACTTCCTGATCGTCCGTTTGCACGACCCGTCGCTCCAGGTCGAACCCCGTGACCTCGGCCATCAGCACTTCGATATTTTTCTGCCGCCGCAGAATGGATCGGATGGGCTCTGCAATTTCCCCTGGCGACAGACCCGCCGTCGCCACCTGATACAGCAGAGGCTGAAAGGTGTGAAAATTTTGCCGATCAATCACGGTGATTTTCGCGTCCGCGCCCGCCAGCGACTGCGCCGCGTTCAGGCCGCCGAAGCCCGCTCCTACGATCACCACCCGATGTGTAACCTTGCTGTTCGTGATCTTGCCCTTCATGGCGCCACTCTATAAGATTCAGCGCGATGACAATCGGCTCCACAAGTTCTGCCAAGCGGGACCCTCATCCGGCGTGGGCACAACGGCTCCTGCCTTCAATCGGGGATCTCATTTTCGTCGTCCTGCTCGGGCTCCTCGCATACAGCGCCCTCTCGGTACGCTTGCTTGGAGATGCTGGAATCGGCTGGCACATTCGGACCGGGCAATTGATTCTCGCGACCCACACCATTCCGCGCGTCGATCCGTTTTCTTCGACCATGGCCGGCCAGCCCTGGTTTGCCTGGGAGTGGCTCTATGACGCGCTCGTCGGCTGGCTGGATCGGACCGCCGGGCTGAACGGCGTAGTCCTCTTCACTGCCTCGATCATCGCTCTCACTTTCGCGTGGGCATTTCGTTTACTTATGTGCCGTGGCACAAACTTTCTCGTGGCGCTCATCCTGGTGCTGCTGGCCACGTCAGCGTCCATGATTCATTTTCTCGCGCGCCCCCACGTTGTGAGCTGGCTGCTCACCGTGGCGTGCTTTTGGATACTGGAATCATCCGACAAGAAACCAGCTAACGCAGGTAAACGCGCGCCAGGCTGGTCGTTGTGGCTGCTTCCGCCGCTGCTCGTAGTCTGGGTAAATATTCACGGAGGTTTTCTTGTTGCCTTCGTGCTGCTGGGAATTTACTGGCTTAGCGCGGTTTGGCAATGGTTCCGGCTCGCAGAAGATCGCTTTGAACCCGTTCTCCAAAAGATAAGGGCAGGGAAGCGGGCCCGAGGCCTGGCGGCCGTCGGCATAGTCAGTGCCCTGACAACGCTAATAAATCCCTACGGTTGGAAATTGTATGTTCATATTTATCGTTATCTCTCGAATCGTTTCCTCATGGATCACATCGATGAGTTTCAATCTCCCAATTTTCACGGTGTAGCGCAGAAGTGCTTCGCCGTCTTGTTGATGCTCACATTAGTTGCGGTAGCCGCCAAAAGCCGCCAGGCAAGCCCGGTTCAACCAATAGGAGTCCAATCAAGCGAAGTCCTGATAGTCTTATTCGCGGTGTATTCCGGTTTGTACGCCGCGCGGAATATCCCCGTCTCAGCGCTGCTTTTGATCCTCGTGATCGGTCCGCAATTGTCGAATGCGCTCGAAACATTCGCAGCCACACTCTCAAAGCGGCGTATGGACTCCAGTTCCCTTGGCGCACCATCCCCTCATTTCCTTCAGCGCATGCAAGTCATCGAATCCAGCCTCCACGGCCACATCTGGCCGATCGCGGCAATCTTGTTCACCTGCTGGATCGCTTTCCACGCTGGCAAGCTCGGAACGAAACAGCTCATGAACGCACACTTCGATACGAAGCGTTTCCCGGTCGGCGCTGTAAGTTACCTGGAACAACGCAATGTACAAGGTCCAATTTTCACTCCCGATTTCTGGGGCGGCTATTTAATCTACCGCCTCTATCCGCAGACGAAAACTGTAATCGACGACCGTCACGATTTCTACGGAGAGAAATTTCTTAAGTCCTACTTGAGGACCATGCACGTAGAGCCAGCCTGGAAGGATTTTCTCGATCAGCATGATGTCCACTACATCGTCGTTCCCAAGGACTCGGCGTTAGCTAACATTCTGCTCGAAACCCCGGCCTGGCAGTTAATCTACAGCGATAACGTCGGGTCTGCGTTCGCCCGGTCTCCAGCGCCGGCGCAAGAATCCGGCAAGTCTGCGCCTCGCTCCGAAGTTGCAAATCCCTTCACATTGACAGCCCCGTAATTCCGCGATAATGTTCACCCCGCGGCTCAGCACTACCGTTTGCGTTTTCCCCCGCGAATGCCCTGCCATTCAGGGAGAGAATTTTTACAAACATTTCTCCGCATCCGAGGACAATCCTGATGACCCGAATTCTGTCTGTTTTACGCAGTGGCACTTCTCTGCTCGCCTGTCTCGCTTGTCTGGCCTTCTGTACCGTTCCCGTTGTTCATGCGCAGGACGCTCCCGCCGTCACGCTCACGCAGATCAGTTCCGACCCTTTCACCGTTCCTCCCGGCCAGCACGCCACCGAAGTTGAGCCCCATGTGTTGGCCAACGGCACCACAGAAGTCTCTGCGTTTCAGACGGGACGCATCGCTCCCGGCGGTGCCACTGCCATTGGCTGGGCCACTTCCACCGACGGCGGCAACACCTGGTCTCATGGATTTCTCCCCGGCCTCACCGTCGGAAACGGCGGCGGTCCCTACGACGCGGCCAGCGACCCTGCCGTGGCCTACGACGCCAAGCACGGCGTGTGGATGATCGCTACCTTGCCCATCTCAAATACCTCGACCACCGTAGCCGTGGTCGTAAGCCGCTCCACCGACGGCGGTTTCACCTGGGACAATCCCGTCAACGTCGGCCCCAAAGTCGACAGTTCCGATAAAAACTGGATCGTTTGCGACAGTTACTCCGCCAGTCCTTTTTATGGCAACTGTTACGTGGAGTGGGACAATCCGGATACCGGCGACGGCATCCTGATGAGTACATCGTCCGACGGCGGTCTTACTTGGGGACCCGCCACCGGCACTGCAAACCACGCCTTCGGCATCGGTGGTCAGCCGCTCGTGCAGCCCAACGGCACGGTTGTTGTCCCGATTGAAACCACTGGAATTTCCGCCTTCAGTTCCACCAACGGAGGCTCCACCTGGTCAGCTCCCGTCACCGTCTCGAACATTCAAAGCCACATCGATGACGGAGGCATTCGCAGCGGCCCGCTGCCTTCCGCGGCGGTCGACGGCGCAGGCACAGTCTACGTCGTGTGGGAGGATTGCCGCTTCCGCGCCAAATGCTCCACCAACGACCTGGTCTACAGCACGTCAACCGATGGCATTCACTGGGCGGCGGTCGCCCGCATTCCCATCGACCCCACCACCAGCACCGTCGATCATTTCATCCCCGGCATTGGCATCGATCCAGCAACATCTGGCGCCACCGCTCATGTCGCGGTTCATTATTACTTCTATCCCAAAAGCAATTGCACCCAGTCGACCTGCCAGCTTTACGTCGGCTACATTTCTTCGCACAACGCCGGATCGACATGGAACCATCCCGTCAAGCTCGCCGGACCCATGAAGCTCACTTGGCTCCCCAACTCGCAGAATGGATTAATGGTCGGAGACTACATTGCGACTGCCTTCAGCAATGGAGTGCCTCACGGAGTCTTCGCCGTAGCCGCGGCGAAATCCGGTACCACATTCAGCGAAGCCACGTACACGGCAGACGGACTCACCGTCGCCGAGGCCGGTCCGCAACTATCCTCGGCAGGCGATAAACCGCTGCACAATCTCTCCGACCCAATTGAGAAGGAACGTCCGGAGAAGGGCATTCCCCCTTCCAAGCACGCAGCCAAACGGAGTTCGAAATAGAGAGGTGAGTTTATGGCCAAACAATCCCGAAGCCTCGCAGAAAGCAAAGCCAGATGCAAAGTCCGCCTAGGCCGCCATTTGGAGAAACATCTCGCGGCCTATGCGGCTGCGGCAACCGGAGCGGTGCTGCTCTCGGCCGCTCCGTCTGCCGACGCCGAGATCGTCTATACCCCATCCAACACGCCTTTTACCCATAACCACCAGAACCAGGGTCCGGTATTCACCACCCTCGACCTCAACAATGACGGGGTCGCGGACTTCACTTTTGCCGTATCGTCCACCGCCCATTTCTCCTCGATCGGCTACACGACCCGCTTCAAGCTATACATGAAGGTTGTTCCCGACCAGACGGGGAACGAAGTGGTCCAGGGCTCACTAGCCCCCACCGCCTCCGCCGTGCCGGCTGGAGTAACCATCGGGCCGAAGGAGAAGTTCGTTTCCGGCGGTTACATGGTGCACCAGGTCTATAGCCAGCAGGGCCACATCAATCAGAGTTCCGGCTCCTGGCAGAAGGTTGAGTTCGCCTACATTGGCTTGAAGTTCCTGATTAATGGACAGGTTCATTACGGTTGGGCTCGCGTCAAGTTCCCGTATCCCTACGGCTACAACTACCCCAGCATTTACGGCTACGCCTATGAAAGCTCCCCCAATACGCCGATCGTCTCCGGGCAGACTAGCGGGACCGCTCCTACCCAAGCGAATGCCGAAGCAATCGGCAGCTTAGGGATGCTAGCCGCCGGTGCGTCGGCCCTCAATCTGTCCGGTGGATCGAACCTTAAATAGGCCGCAAGCGAAAGACAAGAAGCTAAAGCGCAAATCGAAAGAACAGAGCAAGGAGTCGGAAAATGAAAAACAAATTGTCCGCACAGCACAAGTCAGCAGTGGCGCAGGCTTTGCTGCTAGTACTGGCCGTTTTCCTTAGCGCAGTCAGCGCTCACGCCGGGGAAAAAGTCATTTTCCAGTTCAATGGGAATCAGGGTGTCAACCCGAGCACCGGTCTGATCTCCGATACTGCCGGCAATTTTTATGGCACAATCAGCGGTGGAATAGGAAATTGCTTCAACGTTTACGAGCTTTCGCCGGGTTCTAGCGGTACCTACACCGAGACGATTCTTTACACCTTCCAGAATTGCAACAGCACCGCACTCTACCCGGTCGGCGGGCTATCCATCGACAATAACGGAAACCTTTATGGCGCCGAAGCTACTGATTTGAACGACGGATCCGGACAGATTTACGAGTTAGCCAAGGGAACCAACGGCTCTTGGATCTACTCCGTTATTCACACTTTCGGATCCAAAGACGGAAGCCCGTATGGTGACCTCGCATGGGATGCCGCCGGCAATCTTTATGGAGCGACTCAATCTCCTTTTACTACCTCCAATGGTGAAGTGTTTAAACTCAGCCCTCAGTCCGATGGAAGCTGGAAGGAAGGCGTGCTCTATAAATTTCCTTCGCCGAACGGAGTCGGCAGTCCGTCCGGAAGTGTCGTACTCGACAGTCAGGGCAATCTCTACGGCGCAACCTATTTGGGCTATGGAGGCGACGGCTCGAATACCAGAGGCGGTGTATACGAACTGTCGCCCCAAAGCGGCACGTGGAAGTTGACACTGCTTTACAACTTCACTACCGCCAGCGCTTCGCAGTTTCCCAACTCCCGGCTCACCCTCGATTCGAGCGGCAATCTCTACGGCACAACCCAGGGCGGCAAGGCCTTGTACGGCACGGTTTATGAAGTGAGCCCAGCCTCGGGCGGAACCTGGACCGAGCAGACGCTGCACACCTTTACCGCGGGCAAGAATGATGGTGGATACACGAATGGGAATTTAGTTTTTGACGCCAGCGGAAACCTCTACGGGGCAACCTACAACGGCGGCAGCGGCTGTAATGCAAACCTCTGCGGAGTGGTTTACAAGCTAACCCCACAAAGCGGCGGCGGCTACAAAGAATCCATTGCGCACACCTTTGAAAGCGCCAGCGACGGTTCGCAGCCGTACTCAGGCCTGTTCCTCGACAGCTCCGGCAATCTCTACGGCACCACATATCACGGCGGCAGCCGCTACGGCTACGGCACCGTATACGAGATCACTCCGTAAATTCCCTAAGTCATCCTGAGCGGAGGATGTGCTTCGCGAATGCGAAGCACATCCGCAGTCGAAGGATCCCTAGCAGCGGCACTGTACTATCATCCTAGGGGTTCCATTCACCGCATAAGTTTCTGGCCTGCGCCTGCTAAACTCTCTCCGTGCCCCGACCGACTGATCTGCAATGCACCCGCTGCGGCGAGCATTATCCCGCCGACCGCCCCCAAACCGTTTGCCCGAAAGATGCCGGCATCCTCTACGCCCGCTACGATCTCGCCGAGATCAAGAAAACTTTCTCTCCCGCATCGCTGCTCCCGCTGGCTCCCACGATGTGGCGGTACGATGCCGTCCTTCCCGGAGCCGCTCCCGTCTCCCTGGGTGAAGGTTTCACTCCCATGCTGCGCAGCCGCGAATATCCCAACGTCTTCATCAAGGACGAGGGCCTCAACCCCACCGGCTCATTTAAAGCTCGCGGACTCTCCGTCGCCGTCACTATGGCGCGCCATTTCGGCCTGAAGAAGCTCGCCATCCCCTCAGCCGGAAATGCTGCCGGAGCCCTCGCCGCTTACGCCGCCGCCGCCAATATCGAAGCCCACATCTTCATGCCCAAAGACGTTCCCATGGCCAACCGCATCGAATGCGATTACTACGGCGCACACGTCACGCTGGTCGATGGCCTCATCTCCGATTGCGCCCGCAAAGTCGCCGAGCTAAAGGATTCCGAGTCTTGGAAAAACGACGGCTGGTTCGACGTCTCCACCACCAAAGAGCCCTACCGCGTCGAAGGCAAAAAAACCATGGGCTACGAAGTCGCCGAACAACTCGGCTGGAAAATTCCGCAAGGCATCATCTATCCCACCGGCGGAGGCGTTGGCCTGCTCGGCATGTGGAAGGCCTTCGACGAAATGGAACAACTCGGCTTCATCGGCCCCGAACGCCCCAACATGATCAGCGTCCAATCCTCCGGCTGCGCCCCCATCGTCAAAGCCTGGGACGAAGGCCGCGCCACCTCGGAAATGTGGCCGCATGCCTCCACGCTCGCCTCCGGCCTGCGCGTTCCAAAACCCTACGGCGATTATCTGATCCTCGACATCCTGAAACAAAGCGGAGGCCTTGCCCTCGCCGCCACCGACGCAGAAATTCTCGCCGCCACCCGCCACTGGGCCCAAGTCGAAGGCATCTTCGCCGCCCCCGAAGGCGCAGCCAGCCTGGTCGCCTACGAGAAACTTCTAGCCAGCAACTTCTTTGGTGAGGAAGACACAGTAGTCCTCTTCAACACGGGATCCGGCCTGAAATATCTGGATGTGTTGGACAGGAAAGACGTGGAGCGGGCGCCCACGCCCGCTTCTCGCGCGATCGCGGGAATCATTGGACCGTATTAGAAACTAGCGTTGCGTGTGGAGAGTGGTCGAAGACCCGGTTATGAGCGCTACGGTCAGTAGAACACTTGCGAGCGGAATGGCAGTTTCACGCGTGCTGGTAAAATTCTTGGCATGAAAGCCGCCGTCTACACCAAGGCCAAATCGGGGAAAGTGCTCGAAATGAAGGAGCTCTTACAGCCCGTTCCTAAGGACAACGAAGTCGTCATACGGGTGCGTGCTGCCTCCGTTAATTCGCTGGACTGGCGAATGAAGATGCAGCGGCCCGGCGTGGATGTCGCCGGTGAGGTAGTAGCGATCGGGAGCGCAGTGAAGCACCTTAAGTCAGGCGATGCCGTATTCGGCACCTGTAAAGGCGCATTTGCCGAATACGCGTGCGCTCCCGAAACCAGTTTAGTACCGAAACCAGAAAGCGTGAGCTTCGACCAAGCGGCCGCTGTGCCGATTGCAGGGCTCACTGCTTTGCAGGGGCTTCGCGACAAAGGACAGCTTCAAAGAGGGCAGAAGGTCTTAATTAACGGCGCGGCGGGAGGGATCGGTACCTTTGCCGTGCAGATCGCGAAGTCATTTGGGGCAAGCGTAACCGGCGTTTGCAGTACGAGAAATGTTGAATTGGTACGCTCCCTCGGTGCCGACCGGGTCGTGGACTATACACGCGACGATTTCGCTCAGGACAGCGAACGTTACGATTTGCTCCTCGACAACGTGGGAAACCGCACGTTGTCAGCGATGAAGCGCGTCCTGAGTCCGAATGGCAAGTGCGTCATGGCTGGAGCGCCTAAAGAACTGTGGGCCGTACTTACCCGACTGTTCAAAGCTTTCGCGTGGTCACTGTTCTCGAAGCAGAAATTCGCATTCTTCATCGCGAAAATAAATAGAGACGACCTGATGACGCTCAGCGGACTTATCGAAGCCGGAAAGGTAACCCCGGCGATCTACAGACGCTACCCGCTCGCCGAAACCGCCGATGCTATAGCTTACCTGGAAGAAGGGCACGCCCCTGCGAAAGTTGTCATAACGTTCAACTAGGCTGAGACACAGGCTCCTTGCTTCTTCAAGGCGGTCTGTCAGCCTAACTGTCGCAAAATCTCTATTTCACTCATCGACTTTAGTCTGCTAATTCTCGATGGGCCTCAACGCCTGCTTTCGCATAACTGCGCCGTTCCCGGCGGGAGTTACGTGCATGCCGTTTGGTGGCACGAGGGGTCGGACGTAAGACTCCGCCTCCTCGTGCCAACCAAACCAGAGTGTTTCTTACGCGGTAACGAGTTCGTGCTGCTGGATGGTCGAGGTGACAACGTCAAAGGTGTGAACCTGGGGCGTTCCCTCGATAAATCTTGCCAGCGTCTTCAACACTTGCGGATAGGTATTGGTGTTGTAGTTGTCGGCATCTTTCTTGTTTTCCCACAGACTGATCGCGGTCACTTCAATTCCGCCTTGACCGGCGAAAGTGATTTCGTCCTTGAAGCCATTCTGCTTACGGAGCAAAGGCAGGACGTCTTTTTCAAAAGTTCGGGTGTAATCGGACAGCATATTCGACTTCAGATGGAAAGAGACATTGCGTGCAAACATATAAGCAACCTCCTAAAGGTTGTGGTCGCTAAGAAGAAGAGAACTTCAGATGGGCTGACTTAGTTTCAGGAAACCTGAAAGAGGAGAGGACTCTCACTCGCTTTGATAGGTGCACTTCAGTGGCCCTCCGCCTCGACGCGCAACTCGTTGTTTTCAGAGCAGATCCGTTACCGCGGAGTCTGGTTCGTCGTGTACCTTTAGCGGAATGCAGGTAAGAACGGCAAATCCTGATCGCCCACCGGGACAACCGAACGATGGCGTAACTGTCGCAAAATCGCATAGCGCCTTTTAACCCCGTTTACTCAGGTTCGAGTGAAATTGCCGGTTTACAGAAGGTATCCGTTACAATCCTCATGCGTCCAGAAAACAATTTGTCCCGCTCCCAACATTTCCTGCTCTTGTTCACATCGCTCCTATTCTTATCGTGCAATTGTTCTCAAGCCCAACAGCCAGACAATACCCCCGCCCCGCCCAACGCTCCCGAAACCACGCCGGACAAAAAAGATTTCTTCGCCCGCTGGGCCGACTTCTACCGCCAAGATTGGTCTCCTCCGCCAGCCCCCTCAACCAATCCTTCCCCATCTCCACCCCGCCGTGGCCTCCCATCGCCGCTCGACTCTCCGCCGTTTCCAAATTCAGATTGGTCCTACGGTGGTTCGCCCGTAATCGGCGAGCCCGACACCAACAGTTATCCGCTCATGACCGCGATCAACCAGGCCCGCAGCCGGACCAAGCTTTATGGTTGGATGGATCCCACGCTAAACTTCAGCACCTCGGCCCACAGCAACGCGCAGAAGCCAACGATGTCTACGCCAATCGTTTTGAAATGAACCAGATCGTTCTCTACGCGGAGCGCTTGCCCGATTTCGTGCAGCGCGATTACGTCGATTGGGGCTATCACCTTACCGGCCTCTACGGCACAGACTATCGCTTCACCACAGCGAAAGGCTACGGCGCCGGCCAGTTGCTGAACGATCACCACGAATACGGCTTCGATCCCACCCTGGAATACATCGATGTGTACATCCCACAAGTTGCTGATGGAATGAATCTCAGGCTGGGACGCTACATCTCCGTGCCCGGAATCGAAGCCCAACTCGCACCCAACAACTACATCTTCAGTCACTCGCTGCTTTATGCGATCGATCCATTTACCGACACAGGCCTGATCGCCACGGTGAAGCTCAACGACCAGTGGCTAGTCCAACTCGGAATCACCAACGGCCACGACATTGCCCCGTGGACCCCAGACGCCAAACCTTCCGGCACTGCCTGCGTCAGTTACACAGCCAAGTCGGTCAACGACAATCTCTACCTCTGCGCCAACGGAATCAACAACGGAAAATACGCCTACAACAATCTGCAGCAGTATGACACCACCTGGTATCACAAGTTTTCGAAGACAGTGCACATGGCAACCGAATCCTGGTACATGTATGAGCGCGACGTCCCCGCGCTCGGAGGAGCCATCCCGCCCGAAACCGGCGCCAATGCCGCCTATTGCCTGCCCGGAGAGCGTTGCACCGCTCCCGAATACGCCGCGGTAAATTTTCTGCAGAAAGAACTTTCAGTCCACAACTTTCTCTCCTTCCGCAGCGACTTTCTCGACGACAAAAAAGGCCAGCGCACCGGCTACGCCACCAAATATTCCGAGAACACAATCATGTGGTGCCATTGGTTCGGCGGCACGGTGCAGCTTCGTCCGGAATTGCGCTTCGAGCGCGCCTGGGACAGGAAAGCCTACGACAACGGTCAACATCAAAATCAGCTCACCGCAGCCAGCGATCTGATTTTCCACTTCTGACCAATCGCATGATCGCTTGAGGGTTTAGCCTCTTGCGTTTTTCGCGGCCTGCTTCATCCCCGCCCGCAGCCCGCGCACAATCGCTTGCCGGTAGCCGGCGCGGTCCATCGCATCCATCACAGCGGCGGCCGTCCCACCCGGCGTAGCTGCTTCCTCCAACAACTCTTCGAGAGAAGACTCGCTTTCGCGCCACGCCGCAATCCCATCCGCCAGCGCGTGAGCCGCAGCCACGCGCGCGCTCTTGCGGCCTAGTCCGATCTTCTCAGCCGCGGAAATCAGCGCCGCCAGCGCGTGAAATCCATGACTGCTGGAAAAGGTCACAGTGAATGCATCGAACTGCTTCTCTGGAATTTCCAGCACCGCGCCGACCATGCCAAATAAATCCCGCACCTCGGCTCGCCAGCCGGCAGGGAAGTCTCGGCTAAAAGCTACCGCTGTCAGCCCGAGCCCGCTGCGGCACACCGGACTCGGCATCGCCCGCGCCCACTTCACTTCCGGCCCGAGGTGGGCTCGAAGCTTCGAGAGCGGAAGGCCGGCCGCCAAACTCACCACTATCGTCGGCCGAAGGATTTTCTCCGTCCCAATCTCCTTCAACAACCCACGCACCGACCCCGGCCGTACCGCGATAATCAATAACCGAGCCGAATCCACGGCGCGACGTAAATCCTTCTCGATCTCCACTCCATACCGGCGCTTCAACTCTTTTAGTTTCCGAGCATGCCGGTCATGCACCACAATCGGCTTCGCGTACCCCGCCAGCCGCAATCCCGCCACCAGCGCCCCGGTGATGCGTCCGCAGCCAAGAAAAACCGTCGCCTTCACGCCAGTCCCGAGCAGGCTTCGTCAGCCGCCTCCAACAGTACCTGCACATCGGCCTCCGTATGCGCCGTCGAGATAATCCAGTGCAGCCCGTTCGAAGGCGTCATATAAATTCCACGCTCCAGCAGTCCATGCACGAACCGCGAATAAAGTTTCGTATCCACGTATCTGCAATATTCGCGGTAATCGTGAATCGCCTCGCGCTCGGTAAAGTAAATCTGGAACATCGGTCCGAACCCTTGCACGATCGCCTTCAGCCCGTGCCGCCGAAATACTTCCCGAAGTCCTGCAATAGCCGCGTTGCCAACTGCATGAAGCTTCCCGTAAGTTCCTTCGGCTGAAAGCATATCCAGGTTGGCCGCAACTACCTTCATGGTCAGCCGATGTCCGTTAAAAGTTCCATAGTGCAGAACCATCTTGTCGCTCCACCGCATGCGCTCAAGAATCGAACGCGGTCCGGCGACCGCGCCCACCGGAAATCCCGCGCCCAGAGCCTTTCCGAACGTGCTGATGTCCGGCTCGATGCCGTAATACTCCTGGCATCCGCCCGGCGCATAGCGAAAGCCGGTGACCACTTCGTCCAGAATCAGCAACGCTCCGCACTCTCGCGTAAGCTCGCGCACACGCTGCAAATATCCCTCCCGCGGAAGAATGCAACCCATGTTCGCCATGATGGGCTCGGTGATTACCGCGGCCAGTTCGCGTCCGTGCTCCGTAAGAATCCGTTCGAGCGCAGCCACATCGTTCCATGGCGCCAGAACCACGTCGTCAAAGATCGAAAGCGGAATGCCTTCCGAGTCCGGAATGCGCGCCGGATTCTCCACTGTACCCAACTGCTCCGGCGGATGACTGTGCGCGTTCAGCAAATACGGATCGTACCAGCCGTGATAGTGACCCTCGAATTTCAAGAACTTTCGCCGTCCGGTGTGGGCGCGCGCCAGTCGCAAGGCGAGCATGGTCGCTTCGCTTCCGGTATTCGTGAAGCGCACCACCTCGGCCGACGGTACCATGCGGCGAAAGCGCTCCGCAGCCTCGACTTCCGCGGATGTGGCCGCCGCGAAGTGCGACCCTTCCGCCATCGCCTCGCAAACCGTCTTCACAATCGTTGCGTTCGCATGCCCCTGGATGAGCGCGCCAAACGACATCATGAAATCGATATATTCATTGCCGTCAATATCCCACACGCGCGATCCCTTGCCGCGTTCCAGCATGATCGGCCCGGATGCATACACCGCCGCCCCCCGCGATGGCGAGTTCACGCCCTCAACCAGCGACAACTGGGCGCGTTCAAACCATTCCTTGGACCGCGCCCGGCTTGGTGTGTGTTTTTTGTGTGCCATGTCGATCCAAGTCATGCAGCCCTTCAGTCTGCGAGGCCACCGCCGTCCACTACCAGAGCGGCGCCCGTCATGAAGGAAGAATCATCCGACGCCAGAAACAGTACAGCCTTCGCGATTTCATCCGCTGTGCCAATCCGTCCCATGGGCCGGTTAGCGCATCCCGCCAGATAATCCTCCCACTTCAGACCGCGCATTCGCGCATCTTCGGGAAGCATGGGTGTTTCCACGTCACCCGGGCAGATGCAATTCACCCGGATGCCCTGCCGTCCGTGGTCGATGGCCATTGCCTTGGTCAACAGCACAACGCCGCCCTTGGAGGCGCAGTAGGCAACCGCCGCGTCTCCACCCGCAATCCCCCATCCGGAACTGTTATGAATGATCACTCCACAGCGCTGCTCAATCATGCTGGGCAAAGCCGCCTTCGACATCAGAAAAGTTCCTTTCAGATTGACGTCCATCTGCAGGTCCCACTCTTCCTCTGTGCAGTCGACGATAGTGCGCGGGACGAAAACGCCGGCATTGTTAAACAGTATGTCGAGATGGTGAAACGCCCGCAGCGTCTCCTCCACGGCATGGCGGCATTCCTCGGCCTTGCGCACATCGGCTCGGATAAAGATAGCCTCGCCGCCATCACTTAGGATCCTCTCGGCAACGGCTTCCCCGCGCTTCTCGTTGCGGCCAGTGATCGCGACCTTGGCCCCTTCTTTGGCAAAGAGGACCGCCGTAGCTTCGCCGATGCCCGACGTACCGCCGGTGATCAAAGCGGCTTTATTTTCCAATCGCATGCCTTACCCTGACCCCGCCAACCCTCCGCCATCCACGACCAGCGCGGTTGCGGTCACAAACGAAGACGCGTCGCTGGCTAGATAGAGCGCGGCCTGCGCAATCTCCTCCGGCGTACCCACGCGCCCCAGCGGACGCTTCGCCGCGTCAGCCAGAAATCGCTCCTCGCTTTCGCCCAACTGCCGAGCCTCGCTCCGCAGCATCGCGGTATCGGTATCACCCGGGCAGATACAGTTCACTCGAATCTTCTGCCCGCCATGATCAATCGCCAGGGCTTTCGTGAGCAACACTACCGCGCCCTTCGAAGCGCAATAGGCGGCTGCCCGCGGGCCTCCAGCCAATCCCCATCCCGAAGCCGTGTTCACAATCGAACCTCCGCCGGCCTTCGCCATGGTTGGAATCACTTCCCGGCACATAAGAAAAACGGATTTTACATTGACCGCCATCACCGCGTCCCAATCGTCCTCCCTGATCTCAACCACCGAAGCTCGCCGGATCATGCCCGCATTGTTAAACAGCAAGTGAACGTCACCGAATGCTTTCACAGTACGTTCGACCACCCGCCGGCAGTCTGCGGCGCTAGTAACATCAGCGCGCTCGAAAATCGCGCTCCCACCGAGCCCACTGATTTCGCTGGCGACTGCAACGCCGCCTTCCTGATTAAGATCGACAACAGTCACCGCCGCCCCTTCGCGAGCAAACAGCAGCGCCGCCGCGCGGCCAATCCCGCCGGCACCGCCAGTAATGATCGCCGTCTTGCCTTCGAGTTGCTTCCCGATCATGTCTGCCTTCAACTTCCCACATACCTCGCATACAAACTCCTCGCCACCCCCGCATCAGTCGTCCCCTTGATAATCGCCCGCCCGTCAGGAAACAGTGTCATCTCATAAGGCTCGCGCCAGAACTTCAACACGAATTCGTTGTGCCGCACTATCCCGAGCGACTGCAGTCGCCGTTGCATCTCGGCAAAATCGATTGGCCTCGCCCGCTCGTGAATTTGCACCGAGTTTCTTCCGCACATCGTAATATGCGGACGCCCCTCACCCGCCAGATGCACAAAATCTCTCTCTCCGCACGCCCGGCAGCCCGCTCGCGGTTTTCCCGCCGCAATCTCGGCCTGCTCATTGCTCCAAACATCGAACGACCATAACGTTTGCCGCAACCGTCCCAGCGCCTCACCGCCCACCAGCAACTTCATCGCCTCTGTCGCCGCGACTGACGCAACCGCATTTACCGCCGTATTCAATATGCCGGAGGTCTCACACGTTTCCACCATCCCCCGCGGAGTATCCGGAAAGATGCATGACAAGCACGCGGTTTTCCCCGGCAATACATTCAACGTTACCCCGTAGCTCCCCACCGCCGCGGCATAAACCCATGGCAGGGAAGCCTTCACCGCGTAATCGTTCACTAAATATCGAGTCTCGAAATTATCCGTTCCATCGAGAATTACGTCCATTCCTTCAAGTAACGCCTCAATGTTGCGCGGAACCACATCCTCCACCCGCGCCTCCACCTGAATCTCCGAATTGAACGACGCAATCTTTCGCGCCGCTGCAATCGCCTTCGGCAAAGATTCCGCCGCATCCGTTTCGTCAAAAAGAGACTGCCGCTGCAGATTGCTCGCCTCCACATAATCGCGATCGATAATCCGCAGCTTGCCCACGCCCGCACGCGCCAGCAGTTGCGCCAGCGCCGACCCGGTCGCTCCACACCCCACAATCGCGACCCTCCCCGCCGCCAGTCGCCGCTGGCCCTCGGCTCCGATTCCCCGAAAAAGAATCTGCCGCGAATACCGTTCCTCGAACTTAGTCTTTTCCCGCTCCACGCCCTGCCTCAAGGAGGTCACCAGTTCCTTCCCGCAAAACCTTTATTATAAGTGTGCTCGATTAAGTCATTCGTACACAGGACAACGAGGGCCCTCCACGCTTCATCGAAGTATGAAACGGCCCAAGGACATTATTTGCTGAAACGGCACGCCTCATTTGTCATGTTAATGATTGTTGCGCTGGGTTCGGCGGCTCGCGCCGGATCACCCCGCCCTCTGCCGTTACCCCAGGAACCGCAATCGGCGCCGTCATCACTTCTCGCCTCCATGTCTTCCTATGTCGGACGTACTGTCAAATCCATTGAGCTCCCCGGCATTGCAGACTCCATCCATTTGCTCCAAATGCTTCCGCAAAAGCCCGGCCAGCCCCTCGACCGGGATGAGGTTCGCGACAGCATTCGCGTTCTTTTTGCCACCGGACGCTTCGCAGATATCCAGGCCGAAGTCACACCCTCGGACTCGGATGTCGTGCTCACGTTCACCACTTCACTCAACTTTTTTGTCGGCGCCGTTGACGTGGAAGGTGCTCCCGGGCATCCCAGCAACAACCAGATCGTGAACGCCTCCAAATTCCAACTCGGAGAATTGCATACCCTAGACAAACTCGACCGCGCCTTGCAGAACATCCGCCAACTCATGCAGGAGAACGGCTACTACCGTGCCCGCGTGACTGCCGAAAGCACCTCCAATCCCGCTACCCAGCAGGTCAACATCCTGTTCCACATCACGGCAAACTCACCCGCGCACATTGGCGAGGTCAAACTCGCCGGCCACTCGGCCTTTTCCCAAAGCCAGATACAGGACATCGCCAAAATGCATCCCGGCGATCGGGTCACCGCCGCCCGCATCACCAACGCGCTTCAGCATCTCCGCAAGAAATTGCAGAAGCAGCAGCGCGTTCTTGCTCAGGTCTCCATCGCAGAACAGAAATATCGCTCCGAATCCAACTCCGTCGACTACACCTTCCTCATTGAACCTGGTCCCGTAGTCGTGGTGTACACCCTGGGCTTTCACGTCAGCCGAGGCGTCATGAAAAGAGAGATTCCCGTCTACCAGGAAAATGCTCTCGACGACGACCTCCTCAACGAAGGCAAGCGCAACCTCCTAAACTATCTGCAGAGCAGGGGCCACTTCGACGCCACCGTCTCTTTTCAAAAGCAAACCAGCTCCGATACTGTCCGCATTATTTACCGTATCGATCCTGGCCCGGTGCATAAGCTCGAACTCGTCGAGATCACCGGAAACAAATATTTCCCCCGGCAAATGCTCCGGCAGCGCCTCCAGATTCAGCCCGCCGGCAAGTTTTTTTCTCCCGGCCGCTACAGCGAAGCCTTGCTCAAGAATGACGCCGCTGGTTTTCAGGCGCTATACGTTTCCAACGGATTCCGCCAAGCCAAAATTCAAACCAAAGTTGAGGACGACTATCACCACCACCAGAATCATCTTGCAGTTCACATTCAGATTGAGGAAGGCCCCCAGACTCTTGTCGGCGCATTCCAGATTGTCGGCAATCAGAAGATCGAATCCAAGGCTTTTCCCGAGCTCAATACCCTCTCAGGCCAGCCTTATTCCGAACAGAATCTAGCCACCGATCGCGAGGCCATCCTCAACTACTACTTCAATCATGGTTTTCCCCACGCCGTCCTCGATATCACCACGAACCCGTCACCCGGAACTGCCAATCGCGAAGATGTCACCTATACCATTCAGGAGGGCGAGCAGTTCTTCGTCAATCACGTGCTGGTAGCCGGGCTCGACCACACCCGCGACTATGTCGTGCAGCGCGAAATTCAAGTCGCTTCTGCGCAACCTCTCAGCCAGGGGGGGCTCCTCGATACCCAGACCAAGCTTTATGATCTCGGCATCTTCAGCCAAGTCGACACTGCGGTGCAGAATCCCGAAGGCTCCGATCCTCAGAAAAATGTGCTTGTCCAGGTGCAGGAAGCCAAACGCTACACCTTCACCTACGGCCTCGGTCTCGAATTCGAAACCGGCCTACCCGCCGGCACCACCGCTCCGGCCGGAGCAACGGGCGTGAGCCCGCGCGTCGAGTTGGACGTCACCCGCTTAAACGTCGGCGGCCGCAACCAGACCCTCACCTTTCAGTCTCACGTGGGAACTCTCCAGCAGCTCGGCGTCATCAGCTACGAAATCCCCAAAATCTTTAACAACGATCTCTTCAAGCTCTTCTTCACCATCTACTACGACAACAGCCTCAACGTCGCCACCTTCACTTCACAGCGTCTCGAGGGCAAAATCGGTCTTCGTCAGCAAATCGGCAAACAGCAAGCCAACCACTCCACCTCCATCACCTACCGCTTCGACTACCGCCGCGTAAAAGCCAGCAACTTCGCGTCGGATTTCTCACCTGCCGAATTCAGCTTGTTCTCTCTCCCCGCCCACGTCGGCGGTCCCGGATTCACTTTCATCCGCGATAAACGCGATAACCCTTTGGAAAGTACCAAGGGCCAGTACTTCACTCTCGACGCCTTCGCCGCCTCCAGCTACGTCGGCTCGCAATCGGATTACGGCCGCGCCCTTGCCCAGGATTCCACTTACTACGCCTTCGGTCGGCCCAACCACAAGTTTGTCTTCGCCCGCTCTACCACCCTGGGCGCGGAACAAGTCTATGGTGGCACCAGAATCCTGCCTCCAGGCTCTTGCCCCCTGAATAACCTGCAGACCGCCTGCCAGCAGAATATTTCCATCATCCCCCTGCCCGAACTTTTCTTCGCCGGTGGGGGCAACTCTCATCGCGGATTCGGGTTAAATCAAGCAGGACCCCGCGATCCCGATTCCGGTTTTCCCGTTGGTGGCTCGGCGCTGTTCGTCAACAGTGAGGAACTCCGCTTTCCTTCCGTCAGCCTGCCCTGGCTCGGTGAAGGTTTCGGCTTCGCTCTCTTTCACGATATGGGAAACGTTTTCACCGCCGGTCACGATATGGTGAAGGGTCTGGCGCGCTGGCACCAGCCCAATCCCTCCCAGTGTTTGCAATTCAACCCTTCTACGGTCCCCGCTCAATACAACGGGTGCGTCACCTATTTCGACAACTCCGGCTACGATTACACTTCTCATGCGATCGGCATTGGTTTACGCTACAAGACGCCGATTGGCCCATTGCGTTTCGACTTCGGGTACAATCTAAATCCGACGGAATATCCCACGGGCTATACGCCGAGTACGCTATCGGCACCGACAACGGCGTTTTCTCCGCAACGCCTGCAACATTTCAACGTATTTTTCAGCATAGGTCAGCCATTTTGATGAGATTTTCTACCAACCGAACGATTCCGGCCGCGCTCGCGCTTCTGCTGGCCTCTCTTTTTCTCGCCCCTTCGCCTTCCGCTGCGGAGGTAATCGACCGCATCGTCGCCACCGTGAATGGCCGCGTCCTCCTGCAGTCGGATTTGGACGAGGCCTTGTGCTACGAAGCTCTGCTCTCCAACCGCACCCTCGCCAACTTCGCCGACGACGACCGCCGCGCCGTGCTCGACCGCCTGATCGATCAGGAACTTCTGCGCGAGCAGATGAAGTCTGCCGATTTTCGCCATGCCACTGACGCCGAAGTCACCGCCCGCATCGCCGATGCCCGCAAACAATATCCCCAAGCCGTCAGCGACGATGCCTGGCGCTCTCTTCTGGCTCACTATCACATCACCGAAAAGGATATGTTCGCCCATGTCCAGCAGCAGATCGATGTCATGCGCCTGGTCGATGCCCGCCTTCGCCCCGCCGTGCAGATCGATGCCAAATCCATCGAGGCCTACTACCGCGATCAGTTCGTCCCCAAGCTAAAACAGTCGGGCGCTTTCGAAGTTCCTCTCGCCGAAGTTTCCGCCAAAATCCGGGAACTCCTCACCGAAGAAAAAGTAAGTGAGATGCTCGTCTCCTGGTTGCAGACTCTGCGCTCCGAAGGCCAAGTTCATATCCCCGGCGTCAACCCTTCGTCGAATGACCCGGGAGTCCAATCGCAGTGACCGCGGACGCCGCCAAGCCCGCTCGCCGTTGGTGGAAATATCTACTCGCCCTTTTCGCCGTCGTGTTTCTCTGCGTCGCGTGCCTGCTCTTCTACACCACCACCGGTTCGTTTCAATCGCTGGTTCGCCGTCGTCTGGTCGCTGAGGTCGAACGCATCACCGGTGGCCGCGCCCAAGTGGGAAGTTTACATACCATTCCATTTCGCCTGCAGTTCGAGGTGCGGGATATTACTGTCCACGGTGGCGAATCCGTCACTGACGTTCCTCTCGCTCACGCCGATGGCATCGTTGCCCGCCTGAAAATCACCTCTCTGCTCCGCTCCGAACTGGCCTTTGAGGAACTCATCCTCGATCAGCCGGTCATTCACCTCGCGTTTTATCCCGATGGCACCACAAATTTTCCCAAACGATCGACCACCATCACCGGCCCGACTGCAATCGAGCAACTCTTCGCGCTGTCCATCAATCGCCTCGAACTCCGCCACGGACACCTCATTTGGGACGACCAGACCATCCCTCTCAATCTCTCCGCTCGCGACACCTGGCTGCAAATGGAATATTCCTACCTTCATGAGCGCTATAACGGTCGCCTCCTGCTCGGCCTGGTCGATACCAAGTTGCAGGACTGCCGCCCCTTCGCCTGGATGAGTTCTGCCGATTTCACCCTTGCCTCCGACTCTGCCGACATCACTTCTCTCAAATGGAATTCCGGGCACTCCAATCTCTCTGCCACTGCTCACATCACCAACTTCCGCCGCCCGCATATTCAAGCCACCTACGATGGCCATATCGATCTCACCGAAGCAGCTTCCATTTCGCGCCGAACCGAGCTTCGCGCCGGACTCCTCGACCTCAAAGGCGAAGGCAACTGGTCGGTCGATCAGTTTGCCTCCAACGGACTGCTCACCATTCGCGATCTCGCCTGGCAGGACGATCAGATTGCTTTCTCCAAAGCAGCCCTCACCACCGGCTACTCGGTCACCGACCAACAACTCAAACTTTCTAAACTACAAGGTAAAATTTTCTCGGGAAGCTTCACCGGTGATGCCGAACTAGATCAGTGGCTCGCACTCGAGCAGCACCTTTCGTCCGCAGCCAGAAAAAATCTGGAGACCGCCACGATTTCTGCCACTCCACCCCCGAATAAATCCCGCCAGCCAACTGCCAAACCCAAGCCGTCCGCCATTCAGAGCGCTCTCATCGTTCTACGCCTGCACGACATCTCGGTCGAAGATCTCGCCCTCGCGCTCAATGCCCGTTCTCACCCGCTCCCTGATTTCCATCTCGCATCCCTAGCTTCGGGCACGATCGAAACCCGTTGGAAGGGAACTCGCCGCGACGCCGAAATCGAGTTCGCCCTCGATGCCACTCCGCCCCAGCACCCCGCGCGACTGTCCCTTACCGCCCATGCCTCGGGCGTCTACTATGCAGCCACCAATACCCTCGATCTCCCGCAGTTCAACCTGACCACGCCCACCAGCCACGTCCAAGCCTCTGGCAACTTGTCCACCAGCTCCGCTCTCCATCTCTCTGTTTCCACGTCCAGTCTCATCGATTGGCTGCCTTTCGTCGCCGTCGTGCGCGGCCCCGCTCTATTTCCCGTCGTGCTCAACGGACGCGCCACCTTCAATGGCAACCTGACCGGCGAATTCTCCTCTCCGCAACTTGCGGGCAGTCTGCAAGTAGATAATTTCGATATCAACATCCCTGCCACCGCCAATACTCATCCGCTTGAGACGCACTGGGATTCTCTCTCCACTTCGCTCCAACTTTCTTTCCATGCCATTGCTCTGCACAGCGCCACTCTGCGTCGCGACGACACTTCCTCCGAGTTCGACGCCTCCTCCACCCTCGACCACGGCCATTTCACTGCCGATAGTCAATTCACTATCCGCGCCAATCTGCTCAACACCGACCTCGCCACCATGCAAGCGCTTGCCGGATACAACTATCCCATTGCCGGTACCGCCGATCTTTTCCTGCAAGCCGCAGGCACCCAGTCCGAAGCTCACGGCGACGGTCAAATCCATCTCAACCACGCCTCCGCCTACGGTGAGTCCATTCAGCAATTCGATTCCAACTTCCATTTCGCCCATGGCGAACTCGCCCTCGATAACATCCATCTCTTCCACGACGATTCCATCGTCACCGGCAGCGCCGCCTACAATCCCACCACCCGCGCTTTCCGTCTCGATGTTGCGGGAAACAATCTCGATCTCGCCCGCGTCCGCCAGATCCATTCCAATCGCCTCCCCATCGAAGGCCGCGCCGATTTCACCCTCAAAGCCTCCGGCACGCCGGATGCGCCCGTCATCAATTCTCTTATTCACATCCGCAACCTCACGCTCGATCACGAACTCGCCGGCGACCTCGATCTGCAAGCCATTACCCAAGGCAGCGCTCTTCAACTCAACGGCAATTCCCACCTGCAGCGCGGCTCGCTACAGATCGGCGGAAGCATAGTGATGCGCGACGGCTATCCCGCCGATCTCTCCTTCCGCATGCATCAGCTTGATCTCGACTCTTTTTGGCACGCCTATCTCGGTGCCCAACTCAGCGGACACTCCGCGGTCGCCGGATCTCTCGATCTTCATGGTTCAATCTTCCATCCCTCGCGCTGGACTGTGAATGGAAACCTCACCGATGTCTCCCTCGACATTGAAAACGTCAAACTTCATAACCAGGATCCTGTTCGCTTTGTCCTCGCGAACCAGTCCATCGATATCAAGCAACTGCACATGCTAGGGGAGGGAACTGATCTCACCGCTCATGGCTCGGTGCAGCTCTCCGGCGCTCGCCCCCTTGATCTCGCCGCCGATGGCCGCCTTGATCTCAAGCTGCTTTCCAGCTTCGACTCCGACCTTACTGCCTCCGGCCTCGTCACCATGAACATGACAATCGGCGGAACTCTCGCCGATCCTCTTCCTCAGGGCCGTCTCGCATTTGCCAACGGCTCGCTTTCTTATGCCACCCTGCCCAGCGGTCTCAGCGAACTCAACGGTTCTCTCGTCTTCACTCGCGATCGGGCCCACATCGAGACGCTCACCGCCCGCACCGGCGGTGGCACTCTCGCTTTCCAGGGCGATGCCACATACCTTAATCAGCAACTCAATTTCAATCTCAC
Source organism: uncultured Acidobacteriaceae bacterium (assembly GCA_963818865.1). Classification (GTDB taxonomy): domain Bacteria; phylum Acidobacteriota; class Terriglobia; order Terriglobales; family Acidobacteriaceae; genus Sulfotelmatobacter. Next base: position 432,414 of record CAWFTQ010000001.1, on the reverse strand, counting down.
GGCCAACGGCAAAGACGTTCGCCTGCGTTATCCCCCCGGCGTAAGCTCCACCGCGAACGCCGATTTGCACTGGGTAGGAACGCGTTCCGCTTCCACCGTCTCCGGCGAAATCTCCATCAGCAAAATCGCAGTTACTCCGGGTTTTGACTTCAGTTCTTACCTCGAGCGTGGCCGTCAGGGTTCGCCCATCACGGTCGCCAATTCTCCACTCAACAACATCAAACTCGATATCCACGTCCAGACGGCGCCCGAACTCCAGATGCGTACCGCCATTGCGCGCCTCTCCGGCGACGCCGATCTCCGCCTCCGCGGCTCCGTTGCCCGTCCCGCTGTTCTCGGCCGCGTCGATATTCTCGAAGGTCAGGCTACCTTCCACGGCACCCGCTACATTCTCGAGCGCGGAGACATCAGTTTCACCAATCCGGTTTCCATCGAACCGCAACTCAATCTCGAGGCCTCCACGCACGTCCGCAACTATGATCTCAACATCACCATCACCGGCACGCCCGACCGCGGATTGAACATCAATTACCGTTCGGAACCGCCGCTGCCGAAATCAGACATCATTGCCCTGCTCGCTCTCGGCCGCACCGGCGATCAATCGGCGCAACTCCAGGAGCAGTCCGGTCAAACTGCTTTTACCGACCAAGCCACTGCGCTCATCCTCAGCCAGGCGCTGAACAGCACTGTCAGCAGCCGATTCCAACGACTCTTCGGAGCCAGCAACATCAAAATTGATCCTCAGGGCCTCATCACCGAAACCAATCCTGTCAGCAACACCCCGCAAATCACCATCGAACAGGAATTCGCCAATAACATCTCCCTCACCTACTCCACCAACGTATCGCAGAGTTCGGAGCAGATCATCCAGGGCGAGTACTATTTCAATCGCAACCTTTCCGTCGTCGGCACACGCGATCAGAACGGCGTCGTAAGCTTCGACGTCCGCGTCCGCCGGCGCAAGAAGTGAAAGCAGTGATCACTGGCCGCTGGCCGCTGCTTATGACCGATCCCACCGACCGCCACCGAATGGTCGATTCTCAACTCCGCGCCCGCGGCGTCACCGACCCGCGCGTCCTCGACGCCATGCTTCGCGTTCCCCGCCACGATTTCGTCCCCGGGTCTCTCCGCGCCGAGGCCTACGAAGACCATCCTCTCCCCATCGGCGACGACCAAACTATTTCCCAGCCCTACGTTGTCGCCGTCATGCTCGAATTGCTTCAACTCACCCCGACTGACACCGTCCTCGAAATCGGCACCGGTTCCGGATACGTCACCGCTCTTCTCGCAGAACTCGCCGCGCAAGTCTTCTCCATCGAACGACACCCTGCCCTTGCTTCCAATGCGCGCACCGTTCTCGCCGCGTTGGGTTATGCCAATGTCCACGTGTTCACCGGCGACGGTACACTCGGTCTCCCCGCTCACGCTCCTTTCGACGCCGTCCTTGTCTCCGCCGCCGCTCTCAATGTTCCCCCCACTCTGCTCTCTCAACTCCGCGAAGGTGGACGCATGGTCATCCCCGTCGGCTCCCTCGACTCCCAACAACTCCAATTCATTCGCATGATCAACGGCCAGCCCGCGGTCTCTCTCCGCGACTCCGTCCGCTTCGTCCCTCTGATTTCCGACCGCGATTAAATCTTCCTCAACCGCGTCCCGTTGTACACTGCATATTCCATGAGCGCGATCGGAGTTTTGCACGAGAAGCTGGTTTTCAACCGCCGCGTCGAAACCCTCGCCGGATGGTTTGCTCAGCTTGCCCCGCCCGCCGCCCGCGTGCTCGACGTTGGCTGCGGCGATGGCCTTATCTCCGCCGTTCTGCAATCCCGGCGACCCGATCTTACCCTCCGGGGTATCGATGTGCTGCCCCGCAACCACACTCACATCCCGGTCGAAATGTTTGATGGATCGCACATCCCCTTTGCCGATCAATCTTTCGATGTGGTTCTTTTTTCTGATGTCTTGCACCACACTCCCGATCCCGCAGCCCTGTTACGCGAAGCACGGCGGGTGACCGCGCACTGCCTGCTTATCAAGGATCACAATCGCAACGGCCTGGCAGCCGGTGCGCGCCTGCGCTTTATGGATTGGGTCGGCAACGCCAGGTTCGGCGTCGCTCTGCCCTACAACTACTGGACCGACTGCCAGTGGCGCGAAGCCTGGAAAGAAATTGGACTCCATCCCGATCCGCTCATCACCCATGTTGGTCTATATCCGCCGCCCGCCAATTGGATCTTCGGTGCAAAACTCCACTTCATAGCCCGCCTCACAAAATGCGCCCCACTCACCCAACCAGACCGAGGCAATCAAGTCCAGACTATGACGTGATTCGGCCGTAGGCCGCGATAGCAGCCAAGCTCTTCAGCGCTGGGAAAAAGTGCGACAAGAGAACAAGTTCTAGAGGGACGTACGAGTGCTCATCTATTATTCCGTTTAGCTCTGAGGGAGCGCACCAGGTCGCCGAAGGACCTCTCTACGAACTCGCCCTCTTCATTGCTCGCCCTGAGTAATCCAATCTCTTCATCTCGACTTTGATTCCGCGCTTCGCAAAAAATTCATCCACCGCCTTGCGCGCACCCTTCCAATATCCATAATCGTCAAACTGAATAATGCCTCCCGGAAGAACTTTGTCATACAGCTCCTCCAGACACACCTTCACGCTTTCGTACCAGTCCCCGTCAATGTGAAGTAAGGCAATGCGCTCGATGTGACTCTGCGGGATCGTGTTCTGAAACAAGCCTTTTACGAACCGGACTCCGTCGGCGACCCCTTGATCTCGAAACAATTTCCGAACCTCGTCCAACTGACCCAGGCAACTTCCCGTATAGAGTTCAGCGATCTCGTAGTCTGGATCGTCCGCGGTTGGAGCCGGCAACCCTTCAAACGTGTCAAACAGCCACAAATTGCGTCGCTCTCCAAGTTGCCTCAGGGTCAATGCCATCAATGCCGCGCTGCCCCCACGGGCGCATCCGCATTCCACAATGTCTCCATCCAAATGCTTTTCGATAACCCACTTCACCCCTTCATGCAGCCCACGCAGCCGCGCCACGCTGCACATGGTATGCCCGCGAACTTGCCGGTATAACTTTGAAAACTCAGAGGGCGAGATGAGATGCCAGCTTTGCGCCGCGGCCCGCATTACCGTGTCGCCCACCAGCGCCGGATCACGCAGTCGGTAAAAAATCTCTTTGAGCGGATGCCCCGCCTGCCGCGTCTCCGCCAGCACCCGTTGCTTTTCGGCTAACTGATTAGATTCCATGGAAAGAGTTTTCTATCACACCGCGTGCCGCTATCCTTGCCGAAAGACTCTATTCTGTTTTAGTTGACTTGCCTGTAGGTGCTCGCCTTTGGGGTGGCGCTGCGCTTCAGCGCCGCGATAAAGTCCGTAAATTGATAGCGGCTTCAACCGCTGAGGTTCTGACCCACACTAAAGTTCCCGCTATCTCCGGCGCAGCCCCAGCACGCTCAGAAAGAAACTCGCAAAAATAGTTTGCGCTCCCAGAGTCAAACACAGCGCTGCCGGAATCACAATCCTCATCGTCCGCGAATAATCCAGCATGCCAAAGTGCTGCGCTCCCCACCCGCTCACCGCATATACCGAAGCGCCTAATCCCGCGATAGTCAGCACCACCCCCACCGCCAATCCAACCTCGAGCGTGATGTACCGGAACAGCTTATCGAGCGCAGCATCGGGAGGAAGCAGCCCCTCCGAAATCGCAAATATTTTCGTAAAACAAGCGAAAGCGATCGCCTGAAATCCCAGCAGCACAAACGCCGCGGCATACACCAGTGTGTGGACGTCCAACGTGACCCCGCCCACAGTCCTTGCCGCCGGCAACAGCCACAGCCCCAGCGCTGTCCCTGCCAGCATCAACGCGATTCCGGGATAAAGAAACAGCCAGCGCGGGCTGTAAAGCAGCAGAAACCGGAGGTGCCTCCACCCATCGCGCCACGTCCGCAGATGCGGAGCCCGGCTCCGTCCATCCGGAGACAAACTCGTCGGTACTTCCGCCACCGACAGCCCCAGCAAACTCGCCTTCACCACAATCTCACTGGCAAATTCCATTCCCGTGGTCCGCAGTCCCATGCGGCCAAACGCCGCTTTGCTGAAGCCTCGCAGTCCGCAATGAAAATCTCCCACCGGACTCTTGAACAAAAGCTTTCCCACGCCCGACAACACAGGATTCCCCAGATACCGGTGCAAGAACGGCATCGCACCCGGTTCAATCCCACCCCGGAAACGGTTGCCCATCACCACGTCCGCGCCTTTCCGCAACTGCTCGACAAATCGCGGGATGTGTCCAAAATCGTAGCTGTCGTCCGCGTCTCCCATCACCACATACTTGCCGGACGCCACCGCGATCCCACCCATCAACGCATTGCCGTAGCCCTTCGCTCGAACATTCACCACCCTCGCACCCAGCCGTTCCGCAATCTCCACCGATCCATCGGTGCTCCCGTTGTCGGCGATCACAACCTCGCCCGCAATGTTCGCTTCCCGTAGCGCACGCTGTGCCTTGACGATGCAAGTCTCCAGCGTCTCCGCCTCGTTTAAGCAGGGCATCACCACCGACACTTCTATCGTCTCCGCTTCCTTTGCGGGCAACGCAACCGGCTGACGATCCACTTCTGCTTTAAGAACAACCGCCACAATGAACTCCTGGTCGGGAAACGTGACTACTTGTTTTGAGTATCGGAATCATAACAGGAACTCCACCCGCTCCTTGCACTACTTATCCACAAAAAAATCCCCCCGCACGCCGCAGGTTGCGACCTCCCCGCAGCGCGTGATACAAGGCAATCAAGGCATGTCGTCCCTTCGCAGCTTGGCCAAATCGTGCGTCGTTCTTCTCTTGGGAAGTGAATCCAGACCCCGCACCATCCTTCGTGGTCTCGCATCGGGTTACCGAATTTGCGTTTCTCCCGCCGAGCAACTGGGATATCTCTTGGGAACCGACGAGCCGCACCTGCAAAAAGCGATCCGAAATCACGTCGCCGCAGGCGACACTGTGTATGACATCGGTGCGAACGTGGGCTACGTCTCCCTGTCGCTCGCCAAACGGGTCGGCCCCACCGGCAGCGTCATCGCTTTCGAGCCGGTACCGCGGAATGCCGATGCCTTTCGTCAAAATATTGAAATCAACGGAATCACCCACGTGCGCCTGCTGAACCTCGCGGCCTCAGATAAGCCCGGCGAGGCAGTCATTCGAATGACTGAGAACCCTTCCACGGCCAGCCTTGTCTGGCATCGAAACGACCCCTCGGCTACGGAACTCCGCATCCAGACGGCGTCCATCGACGACCTCGTGGAAGCCGGTGAGTTCGGCTATCCAAGGTTTGTCAAAATCGATGTTGAGGGGGCTGAGGGATGCGTGCTGCAGGGCATGCTCCGTACCATCGCCGCCGCCCGACCGGTCCTGTTCGTCGAATGTTCCGAAGCCGGTCGCGAACCAGCATGGCACTCGCTCCGGGAATTAAATTATCGATGTCAGTCCGCAATCAGCGGCAAGCCTGTGACCGCCTTCGAGCAATACCGTCACTCCGACTTCCTCTGGCTGCCCGCAACGTCAAAATGATCGCGGCACGTAGCCTGTTGCCAAATCCCCTGGCAGTGTATTATCCCCTTTCCCGCACCGCTTTGATATCGAAAGGGGACAGTTAGGGATGTTGAACCGCCTTCGCTCCAGGTCTTGCCTGGAACCCATTCTCGCGTTAGTAACCCTCGCTCTGGGCCTTTTCCACACATGGCTGGGCCGTTACTCTATGGACCCGGATGGGATGTCGTACCTCGACGTCGGCCAATCCTTTTTTCGTCGCGACTGGGCAAACGCTATCAACGCCTGGTGGAGTCCGCTATACCCCTGGACACTCGGCCTCGTACTCGGAATCGTGAACCCTCCTCCTCATTGGGAATTTCCGCTGGCCCGGGTTGTCAACTTCGTAGTCTTTGTCCTCGCGCTGCTCGCCTTTCACTTTTTGTTGCACGGATTCTTCACCCACCGCCGCCAACAGACCACCGGCCCGCTTCCTAACGACGCCGTTCCGCTTGCAGAGTGGATGATGCTCCTCCTGGGTTACTCAATCTTCCTCTGGATCTCCTTAGAGATAGAAACACCGTGGTACATCACACCTGACCTCGCCGTGATGGCGTGCCTGTGTTTGGCCGCGGGAATGATATTGCGCCTCCGACCAGGCGACAAGCTCTGGAGGTTCGCACTTTTCGGTCTGATTCTCGGCCTCGGATATTGGACGAAAACCATCCTGTTCCTTCTCGGTTTTGTAACTCTCGCCGCCGGCTATTGGTGGAAACGATCCAGCCCCGGCTGGGCTCGCGGCATACTCGTGGCGACTCTCGCTTTTCTTTTCTCTTCCGCCCCTTTGATTTTCCTTCTTTCCCACCAGAAAGGACGCTTCACTTACGGCGATACAGGAAAGTCCGCCTACGCGTTTTTTGTCTCGCCCCGTACTTTCTGGAGAAACTGGCAAGGAGAAGAACCCGGCAGCGGCATCCCCGCCCATCCTACCCGCCAACTATTACGCCATCCTGCGCTCTTCGAATTCGATGGTCCAGTCGTGGGTACCTATCCCCCATGGACCGACCCTTCCTATTGGAACGAGGGACTTCAGTGGCATTTCAGGCTGCGGCCTCAACTCGAAGTGCTCGCCGCTACGATTCCCGGCGAGATCCGACTATTCTTTCGAGACCGCCCCGATCTAATCGCAGCCCTTATTGTCTTAGCGCTTCTAACTGGACCGATGTTTCTTGCCGGCTTATTGGAACTCTGGCCCCTCATCGCAATCTCGGCCGTGGGCATGGGACTTTACCTTCCTCTTCTTGAAGTCGATCGCTACCTCGGCGGATTCGTTCTAATCATATTTCTCACGCTGCTCGCCGGGGTGCGCCTCCGCCCCGATGCTCAAAAGCTCGCGGCCTACCTCACTCTTGCGGCTTCGTTCACCATGCTGCTCGCAACCGCGGACTACACCGTACGCGTCGCCACCCATCACCTTGCCATTCCCGGCAGCGGCCCCAACTCCACCATTCAAGACATAACCGCCGCCGAAGATCTTTGGCAATTGGGGCTCCAGCCCGGAGACAAAGTGGCTGTGATCATGAATGGAACCGGTGCCTACTGGGCCCATCTGGCAAAGTTGCGCATTGTCGCCGAGATCATGGACACTGGCCACGGCTCAAAGGAATTCTGGGACTCTTCCGCACAAGTGCAACAGCAGGTATACGATCTTTTCGCCCGCGCCCATGCCAAGCTGGCAGTCACGTCCTGTCCGTCCACGCGGGCAATCCCAGATGGTTGGCAAGAGATGCCAGGAACGCCATACTGCGTTCATCGCTTGGATTGAGATACTTTTCACGGACGTAGATGAATCCGCACCGCATCGGCCGCTTCCAGCACAATCGCCGCCGGCGTCGCCGAAACCCAATCCAGTGGCGCCGCCACGATCCGCAGCCGCGTGATCGTCGGTCGCGGCACAGTTCGTGGCATGGTTCCCGGCGTGTTTCGCCACTGGCTTTCGTCCGCATCAAAATAGTGCACCTGATCACCCGGGCTCCCCGGGTAGATCCATATCTCGCTGGAGACGTTGGGCTGCGCGACGAACCATCGCAACTCGCTGCTGCCATCGGCTCGCGTGATCTCCACTCGGATCGCCTCAGGCTTACGCAGCTTCCACCAGAACGCATAGCGCACTTTCAGCCGCAGTCGCAGAAAATCGGCGTCAGCCGGCCACTCTACCTTACCAAGATCGGCCACCGAACTTCGTTCGCGAATCGGAAATGTTTGCGCTGCCACGCCGAGCGATTCCGCCTGCATCGAAATTCGGCTGTCGCGTGAATCATCGCGCCGCAAGCCAAAGATGCCCTCCGACAGCGCTCCGCCTTCCAAACGATAGTGCCGCACCAACCAGAGCCATACTTCCGGCGTCCGCGTGAAGTTGTAAACTCCGTCAATCGGTCGGCTCATCCCCAGGTTGTGCCAGCGAACCCGATCGCTCTCCGTAAGCTCCGCGCGCCCACGTTGAACACTCCACTCCAGGTCGTTTACATAGACCCCGGACGGCGCCGCTGCGCTCTCTAGTCCCGCGACCTCAAGCTCCGACAAATACGTCCCGCTGGCGGTGTACCCTTGCATCAATCCTCCGGCCACGCTGCGCCGCGACGCAAGGCCGAACATGGTCTGGTACGGGAAGACCACAATACGCTCCTGTGGCCCGCTGTGCTGGCTCAGATAACTGGCGGCCGATTGAAGCATGGTGCTGAATTCCGGAACGAAGCATCCCCGGTCGAACGCGCTCAAGTTCGCGGGACACTCCGTCATAGGTTGCCGCCACTCCCGCACTAGACGAGTGATCGTACCTGGCCCGAAGGCTCGCTGTGAAGGCACCATGGAGCACGCAATCGCCACCAACGCCGCGGCGTACGAAGCCCCCGTGGACTGGAACGAGAAAAGAATCACGCCAGCCAGAAGTACCATGGCGAAACAACCATTCTCCAAGTGCCCGTAATCGGATCGCACCAGCGCGCTTTGCATCGTGACTAGCGCGTAGGCAAACCCTCCCAGCAGAAAACCAGTGCGCTCCGTCATTGCGGAACTTCGTGCTGCGGACTTCTGCTTGCTCGCGGTGAGGGCGCGAACCAGAAACACCGCCGCGCCGCCGAACAGCGTTCCCAGCAGACGCACCGTGCCCGCCCGCGTCATTGCCGTCGGCGTGGCCCAGCGATATGCGCTCACTATCTCCGCGCTGTCTTTCCAGAATCGAAAATCGAAAGCCCCGCCCATAACTTCGTTCACCACCAGCGCGAGCCCCAAACCTGACACCGCGTAGGCCAGCAAGGCGGCCATGCATCTTCCGACAGCCTGTTTGTTCCGCCTCTCTTCGAAGAAAACTGCCGCAGTGGCGATCACCCATGCGGCCACTGAATATGCGCCGCAGTCGGACGCAAACAGGAATGCGATGACGCAGAGCAACGCCGCCGCGATTCCAAACGCATAACTCTTGACGCGTCCTTCCGTAACCGCATACCAGCCCCGCGCAAAGATTGCGAACAGAAAAGCTGGAAACGCGTTCTGCAACAACCACTCCCAGGACACCAGCCAGAACTCCAGCAGCAGGAAAAGCAGCAGCGCCCGTTTCCACGCCGGCTGCTCCGCCAGCAGCAACCGCAGCGTCAGAAAAATAAAAACAAAAGCACACCAAACCGGCACCGCGTTCCACGTCGCAAAAATGGCGCCCACGGAGATTCCCACGAACCCCGTCGGCACGCTGGAGAGCCACTGAAATAGTGGACCGTGGGTAAACGCAACGTCGCGGCCAACCCAGATTCCACGCGTGAGTTTGAAAACCTCGTCCAGATGCCAACTGTCGTCCGCCAGGCTGGCGTCGTGAACCAGGGATAGCGCGCGCGGAGAAAACCACACGGGATCAATCGAAGCGAGTAAGAAAAACAATAGGACCAGCAGGTCCCAGTGTCTCGACAGCCACCAGCGCGGCTGCTGCGCATCAGAGTGAGGCGCATGCGGACGCGGTTCGCTCGCCAGCTTGTCCAGCTTGGTCATTAGCCAGTCGATTCTATCCCACGCAACTCCATGTTCATGGCGTACCACCTGCTCCAGGCTCATTCTGCCGCCCGTTGCTTTCCCGCGCCGCTTCTGTTGAAATGGGCGATCAACATTTCAAATCAAGAGAGACTCCCTGATGCAGTGGTATTTCTTCTTTTTCCTGGTGTCTGGTTTTTGCAGCGTACTTTATGAAGTGGTTTGGCTCCGTCTCGCCATGGCGGAATACGGAGTCACCACCCCAGTTGTCTCGCTCGTTCTCTCGACTTTCATGTTGGGACTGGGCCTGGGTTCATGGGGCGCGGGACGCCTGCTCAAAAAATGGAGGGAACGACTATCGCTTCCGCCCCTGCGCCTCTATGCCCTCACTGAGTTGCTCATCGGGATCTCGGCTCTGGTTGTTCCCATCGAACTGTATTTGGGAAGGGAACTGCTGGAAAAAATAGAAACCCACGGATTGTCCTCTTCCAGCTTCTATTTGGCGGCGGGAATCTGGATTGCGCTTTCACTGGTGCCTTGGTGCGCCTGCATGGGAGCGACCTTTCCGTTCGCGATGTTCGCTATCGAAGAGGGATCTGGCGACCGGACTACGCGGTCCTTCAGCTATTTATATCTTGCCAATGTCCTTGGCGCAGTGATGGGAGCGGTCGTCCCATTGTTTTTGATTGAAGCTCTAGGATTTCGCAACACTCTGCGCGTCAGTTCTGTGCTCAATTTCATTCTCGCCATTTCTGCTTTCACTCTGAGCCTGCGGCAGCCAAACAAGCAGGCTGCTGTGCACGACCGAACCGAGAGGCGTTCGCTAGCGTTCGCGCTCCCGGGCTCTGATAGCCGCAAGCTGCTCGCGCTGCTTTTTGGCACAGGTCTTACCAGCATGGCCGCTGAGGTTGTCTGGGTCCGCATGTTTACTCCGTGGCTCGGGACCGCCGTCTATGCCTTTGCGGCCATTTTAGCTGTTTATCTTGGAGCTACGTACATCGGATCTTTGATTTACCGAAAACGCTTGCTTCGCTCGGAATCGCTCGGAAGCCTGGTTTGGGTTCTGCTTGCATTCAGCACTCTTCTGCCGCTGCTCGCGGCTGATCCCAGGCTGTCCCTGCATAAATTCCTGCGTTTGGCCCTTGGCGTAGTCCCTTTTTCAGCGCTCCTGGGGTTCCTGACTCCGTTAATGGTGGATCGCGTTTCTTCGGGAGACGGCGAGCGTGCCGGTCGCGCCTATGCCGTGAATGTGGTCGGCTGTATTGTGGGGCCCCTGCTTTCCGGCTTTCTCTTATTGCCTTGGCTGGGTGAGCGCGTGTCGCTATCCATGCTCGCTTTACCGTGGTTTGCGGTTGCTTTGCTGATGACAGAATCCCCGCTGTTTCTGCAGAAGGGCCAGCCCGGTTCCAGCAGACGCTGGGGGTTTGCTACGTTGGCGCTGGCCTCCGCTGTTCTATTCTTTTCCACGAGCAATTTCGAGAGCCAGTTCTCGCACCGTTGGGTTAGGCGCGACTATACCGCCACGGTTGTGGCGAAGGGCGACACTCGCCCGCAAAAGCGCCTTATGGTCAACGGCCAGGGAATGACCGGTTTGCTTCCCATTACCAAGATGATGGCACATCTTCCACTCGCCATGCTGGACCGCAAGCCGGCCAACATCTTAATCATATGCTTCGGTATGGGAACGACTCACCGTTCGGCGCTTTCTTGGGGTATATCTTCCACCGTCGTCGAGTTGGTGCCCAGCGTCCCCAAGGTGTATGGATTTTTCCACGCGGATGGGCCGGCGTTACTGCAGTCTCCGCAGTCGCATCTGGTGATCGATGACGGTCGCCTTTTCTTGGAGCGTACTTCCGAGCAGTACGATGTAATCACCGTCGATCCGCCGCCCCCCGTGGAAGCTGCAGGTTCCAGCTTGCTTTACTCCAAAGAGTTCTACGCTCTCGTGAAGCGGCATTTGCGTCCCGGCGGAATTCTGCAACAGTGGTTGCCGAACGGCGAGCCGATCGTTCAGTCCTCGGTGGCCAAGGCCCTGCAACAATCCTTTCCCAACGTGCGTGCTTTTGTCTCCGTCATGGATTTCGGAGTTCACTTCCTTGCCAGCATGACTCCCGTACCACCCGCGACTGCCGCCACGCTTGCCTCCCGTATGCCTGCCCGCGCGGCAACAGACATGATGGAGTGGGGTCCGGAGTCTTCTCCTGAACGCCAATTTGCCGCGGCCTTGAGTAGGGAGTTCCCGCTGGAGCAGTTGATTCGGCTCGATCCCGACGCTCCCGCCATGGAAGATGATCGCCCGGTGAATGAGTATTACTATCTGCGCCACCGTCCGGAGATCTTCGGTCGAATGCTCTCCGAGTTATCTGGAAGTAGGACAATCGCTCAGCGTTGATTCCTGTATCTGTGTTCCCACCGCCGCCGCCGCACACACCGCCATGGAAAGATAGAACACTCCAAACCATCGTTCCTGCCAATTCGGCAGGATCATAAAATGCAGCAAGACGTAAGCCAGCGTCACCGCGAACAACCCTCGCATTCGCTTCGAAACTGCGCCGATCGCTCCCAGCAGCAGAAACGGCAGGAAAAAACTTTCCATCATCAAGGTGATGCCCGACCGCAACACGGAAACATAATTCCTCGCCGAAAATTGCACCGTCATTTCTCCCGGCGCAACCGGAACACCCGCAAAGTTGCGGTAATAAAGCATCCCCATGCCGTAGTCGCCTGCAAAGTGATTGATGCAGAGAACCGATGCCACCGCCACTAGCGCCAGAACTCCCGCCTTCCACAACTCAATCCGCCGCTCCAGCCAGCACGCCAGCATCACCGGCCCCGCCAGCACCACGAAGTCAGTGCGGAAATAGATTGAGGCCAGCAGCAAGATCATTCCCGGCAGAAGCTGCCGCTTTTCAAAAATCAGGTAGAGCGAACCAAACGCAACCAGCGTCGCCAACGGATCGGCCGTCGTGTCTCGCCCCAGACTCATCAGCGGAGGGCTGATCATCAGCAAAATCGAAAATCCTAACGTGAACCACGGGTTCATGTACTTTCCCACCCAAACAAACGCCAGAACCCCGAGAAAAAAATACGACGCCACCGAAATAAAAATCCCGGCCCGCACCAGCCCCATCCCGGTTTTGCTCATCAACCACAGTGTCTGATTGTAGAGAGGACGAATCGCAAACAAGGGAAGGAACTCCGCGAACCGCTCCGGGTTCGCCGCCCGTTCCTGCCGTGATTTATTCTGGTCCTCAGGTGCGCCCACCTCGTGCCCCAGTAAACCCTCCCGCTCAACCTTAGGAACGAATCGCCGCACCTCGCCATACACCCGCTCGTGGATCCGCACCGGATCGCGCTCCTCCATGAGCAGCGCGTTGCCCATGTACTGAATCGAATCCATACTGTAAATCGGCATGCGATAAAGCCGAATCGCGACCCCGCCCAGCAGAAGTATGTACAACAAGAACATTCCGATCTTCGTCGCGCCCTTCCGCCCACTTCCCCGCACCAATAGCGGTCCGCGTGCCGAACTAGCAGAGTTGGAAATCGTTGCATCCCGAGCAGCGTGCATCCATCCCCTCAATTCTTGAGCGCTGACAAGTTTCTCACAAACCAGCCCTACTGGACCGAAAATGGAAGCAACTGTTTGATCGCCCACGTCCGTCCATTCTGAGAACTGAGAACTGAGAACTGAGAACTGAGAACTGAGAACTGAGAACTCGGAACTGAGAACTGGCAACCGGTAACTGGCAACTGTTCTCCGTTACAATCTTCCCTGTGCCCGTCCTTCACAATCTGCGTGTCACGCTTGAAATGATCAAGTGGGAGCACTCCATCTTCGCTCTCCCTTTCGCTCTCTGCGGAGCCATGCTCGCCGCCTCCGGCCTTCCCACCGCGCATCAACTTCTCTGGATCGTCATCGCCATGCTCGCCGCCCGCTCCGCCGCCATGGCCTTCAATCGCCTCGCCGACGCCACCATTGACGCTGCCAATCCCCGCACTCGCACCCGCGCTCTTCCCGCCAGACAACTGTCGCCCACATTCGTCACCACTTTCGTCATCGTTTCCTGCGCGATCTTCATCCTCGCCGCTTCGCAATTGAATCGCCTCACCCTCTGGCTTTCCCCGGTCGCGCTCGCCGTGCTGCTGCTCTACTCCTACACCAAACGCTTCACACGTCTCTCACATCTAGTTCTCGGCTTCGCTCTCGGCATCGCCCCATCCGCCGCATGGATCGCCGTGCGTGGCTCTCTCGACCCTCGCATCCTGCTGCTCACCGCCGCCGTCACCTTCTGGGTCGCCGGATTCGACATCCTCTACGCCTGCCAGGATTTCGACTTCGACCGCGACACCGGGCTCCACTCCATCCCCCGCCACATCGGAGTCCCCGCCGCTCTCTGGATCGCGCGCGCCTTCCATCTCATCATGCTGATCCTTCTAGTCGCGTTGCTTCCAGCCTTCGCTCTCGGCAAACTCGCCCTCGCCGGCGTCATCGCCGTCCTGCTGCTCCTGCTCTACGAGCATTCCCTGGTCAAGCCCAACGACCTCAGCAAACTCAATGCCGCCTTCTTCACCATGAACGGCGTCATCAGCGTAGTCTTCGCCCTCTTCATCGCCGCCGACCTTCTCCTACGAAAATAAAATTGAGAAGCAGAAAAGGCCGCGCCCAGGACAATGCCGACGTAGGGGCAGCCGCCCCGGCCGCCCGCCGCTCGGAGAGCGGTCTGCCGTAGTGCCAATGCTGATCGTCACCCAAAGGCACGTCATTCTAAGTTGCAGCTTTGGAAGGCCGCGGCTTCAGTCGCCTCACCTAACGCTCTTTCCCGCGCCACTCCTTCGCCACAACAAACTGGAAGCCCGGTTCGAAAGCGTTGCTGCGAGCGTCTTCCGTGAACTTGCCTTCCAGCCTGAACTCAGCATCATACGTCCCCAGCGTAGGACAACATCCGCCGTCTCGCGACCGGTAAATTCCTGCCTCAAAACTGTAGATGCCTTCCGCAAAACGATAGCCGCCGTTGCGCAACTCTTCACCCTCTCTCAATATTTTTGACTTACTCACATCCTGAAACGGAATGATCGAGAGGTTCCGGTCGCTGGATATCGTGTAAACATCATCCTCTACGATTCCACCCGAACCCGAAATCCTGGTTCGGATTCGGAGGAAATGCATCTCGTTGATGTTGATGAATTCTTCTTCGAAATCCAGATCCGAATTGAGGTTGCCATCGACGATGGCTGTCTCCGAGTCGAGGATTTTGAGGACCTTGAATTCATCCGCCCGCTTCGCCGCGATAACAATGCGATCATCGTTCATGCTAAGCCAGGACACGGGCTTAGCTCGATAATGGGCCACCAGGATTTTCAACGGCGCGGGTGCACAACTGATCTCTCCTTCCTGAGCCGCAATGAGCTTGCGTGCTAAAGGATGATCCTTGTCGGGGGGAAGTTCGCGCGCCAGTTCCGTCGTGGAGAAGGCATCGCCCTCATCCTGCACAACAGGTTCCATCCCGCGCGCCGGACTCGTACTCGCAGTCTGAGCGAATACGGCGGACGCGAGCAGAATGACAGCCAGGCAGTAATGGCGTCGCATAGAGAGACTCATTGTAGAGAATATAGAGAGACTCATTGTAAGGAGAATGAAGAGAAGGGACGCATTACCGTTGTAATCGTGCACCATCGCATGAACAAAACGGGCACCCTCACCCCCTGCGGTGAGAACGCCCGTTTCCCCATTCCCTCAGTGTGCTCGAGGGCGTGAAGATCGCCGATCGGCAACGTTCCGCTGCCGACCGGCACCCATCATCCCTCACCACCGCCCAGAATTTGTCAGATTCCTGTCAGCAATTTGTAAAAACCCAGCTCCGTCAGCAGCCCGCGGATTCCCTTGGTAACTCCAATCCCGTCTCCCGAAACTGGTAGCATAAAGATTCCTCCACTCGATCCGTGCGCCCACTTCTTCAGTTCGCGATGCTCCTTCTTGCTCTCCCGCTCCTGGCTTTTCCTGTCAACGGCCAGAGCAACACCGGAGAACTACGTCTCAAAATCACCGACCCGAACGCCCAGCCCATCAAAGCTTCCATCGATCTCTCCAGCGACGCCACCCAGTTTTACCGCTCTTTCTCCGCTGACGACTCCGGCCTCGCCATCGTCCGCAATCTCCCGTTCGGTCTCTATCGTCTCAAAGTTCAGCAGGAAGGCTTCTCCTCCTACGACGGCCTCATCGAAATCCATTCCGCACTCCCCACCGAATATGCCGTCAAGCTCAGCATCGTTGCCGTCAGCACCGCTGTTCAAGTCACCGCGCAAAATACCCTGCTTGATCCCGAACGCGCTGGCGCCTCCAACCACCTCGATCAGCAGGAAATCGCCGATCGTCCCGCGTCGCCGCCCGGCCGTTCCGTGGTCGACCTTATCAACTCTCAGCCCGGCTGGCTCTACGAAGGTAATGCCGTCCTCCATCCCCGCGGCTCCGAATATCAAACTCAATTCGTCGTCGACGGCGTCCCCCTCACCGACAACCGTTCTCCTAGCTTCGGCCCCGAAATCGAAGCCGACGACGTCGACTCCCTTACCATTTACACCGCCGGCATCCCCGCCGAATATGGACGCAAAATGGGCGGCGTCGTCGAAGTCAACACGCTCCGTGACACCCAGGCCGACGGCAAGCTTCACGGCGACATCATCCTTTCCGGCGGCAGCTTCGATACTGCCGGTGCCTTTGCCCGCGTCCAGAATACCTTTGGAAAAAATACCGTCGGCGTCAGCGCCTCCGGGAACATGACCGCCCACTACCTCAATCCCGTTGTCCCGGAAAACTACACCAACCGCGGAACCACCGGCGATTTCTCTTTAAGCTCTGAACGCGATTTCACTTCCAAAGACCATCTCACCCTCAGCGTTCGCCATGAACTCGCCCGTTATGAAATTCCCAATGAGCAAGTCCAGGAGGATCCGCAGCTCCTGCCAGAATTAGGCGGAGGCCAGACTGCGCCTCCGTCCGGCACTCCGCCCCAGCTCCAGACCGCCGATAATTTCGAGACGATGGGTATCGCTTCCTATCGGCACATTTTCTCCCCCAACATTCTCCTCGATGTCCACGCCATGGGTCGCGATAACTCCAACGACTACTATTCCAACCTTTCTTCCTGGCCCATCATTGTCTTCCAGCACAACTACTTTAAAGAAGCATATTTCAATAGCTCCATCTCCGTTCATCACGGCCATCAGGAATGGAAAGCCGGCCTCGAATCCGACAACATGTTCCTGCACGAAAATTACAGCGACATCATCACCGCTAACCCGAATTACGGCGACTATCCTTTCGACCCCGGCACGGTGACCATGTTCGCCTTTGCCGGCACCCGTCCCGACCTCGAACAGGCCGCCTTCGTTCAAGATCTCATCCACCTCGGCAACTGGACCGTCAACGCCGGACTGCGCTGGGATCACTATCAGCTCATCGTGAATCAAAACGCCGTCAGCCCGCGCTTTTCGGTCGCGCGCTATCTCCCCGCGGCGAACCTGATCGTTCACTTCTCCTACGACCGCGTCTTTCAAACCCCGTCCTTTGAGAACATCCTGCTCTCCAGTTCCAGCCAGGTGCAATCCTTCGAACCCACCGTCCTTCGCCTGCCGGTGCAACCTTCTCACGGCAACTACTTCGAAGTCGGTGCCTCTAAGAGCTTTTTCAATCAGTTTCGCTTTGACGCCAACTATTTCCGCCGCTACGTAAACAACTACGCCGACGATGACCAGATCCTCAACACCAGCATCAGCTTCCCCATAGCTTTTCGCCAAGCCATCCTCTACGGCTCCGAAGCCAAGCTCGAACTGCCGCACTGGAATCGCTTCTCCGGCTTCCTCAGTTATTCCTATATCGTCGGCAACGCCTGGTTTCCGGTGACCGGAGGTCTGTTCGTCGGTTCCGAAGCCATCAGCGCCACCACCCAGCTCACCGGGCATTTCCCCGATTCGCAGGATCAACGCAACACCGCCCGCTTACGTATCCGCTATCAGGTGACCCCGCGTTTGTGGATCGCCGGCAGCTCCGAATATGGCAGCGGCCTGCCCTTCGATTTCGACGGAACCGAGCAGCAGGCGCTCGCCGAGTACGGTCCATCAGTCGTCGATCGCATCGACATAAGCAGCGGTCGCATCAAGCCCACTCTTTCGGTCGATGCTTCTCTCGGAGCGCAGCTCTACAAAACGGAAAAACTAGCTCTCAATTTTCAAGCCGACGGAGAAAACCTCAACAACCGCCTCAACATCATTGACTTCGGCGGCCTCTTCTCCGGCAACGCCATCGGCCCTCCCAGAAGCTATTCCCTTCGCCTCGCCGCCACGTTCTAAATGTCATCCTGAGCGAAGCATGATTGTCCGAAGGACAATCATGCACAGTCGAAGGATCCCTGCTCCTCCGCGGCGCTCGAAGCTGGTAGGCGTTTCCAACCAAGTTTCCCAGCAAAAAAGGGACGCCGACAGACGCCCCCCTAAAGTCCCCTGACAATCCGTGTGAATCCGTGCAAATCCGTGGCAACCACCCTCACACCACAAAATACTTTGCCCCCGGATGATGCACTACCAGCGCCGACGTACTCTGCTCCGGCTCCAGTAAAAATCCCGAGGTCAACCGCACTCCCACATTTTCTTCCGGCTTCAAAAGCGCAAACAACTTCGTCTGGTCCTCCAGATTCGGGCACGCCGGATAACCAAACGAATACCTCGAGCCTCGATACTTCTGATGAAACAAATCGCGAATCGCCGGTGCATCCTCACCCGCAATCCCCAACTCTTCCCGCATCGTCTTGTGATGCAGCTCCGCCAGCGCCTCCGCCGTCTCCACGCTCAGCCCGTGCATATACAAATATTTTGTATACTCTCCACCTTCAAATAACCGCTGCGTCTCGACCGAAGCCTTAGCCCCAATCGTCACCAAAGAAAATCCAATCACATCCATCTTCCCCGAAGTCTTACTTGCAAAAAAGTCGGAGATACAAAGCCTTCGCCCCTCCCTCTGCCGCGGAAAAGTAAATCGCACAATTTCACTCTGTGTGCCCCCGTGTCCTCTGTGTTTAAGGTTTTGACCTTCGCTAGGTACTAGGTACTCGGTACTCGGTTCGTAAACCACCACATCATTCCCATCGCTCTGGCAAGGAAAATATCCATAAACAACCTTCGGATCAAACAAATCCGACTCCGCCACTTCCTCTTCCAGCTTCCTCTTGATCGGACGGAACTTCTCCTCCACCAGCCGCACATAATCCGCCTGCGACGCCGTCTTCAACTGCCACTGATTCTTGAACAGCGCAGTCTCGTTGATGTACGGAAACACGTCCCGCACATCGTAGTGCTTCACCCGCACTCCCCAGAACGGAGGCCGTGGTATGTCCGGCGCGTCCGTCACCACCACGCTCCGCTCCGCAAACACCGGACCACTTTCCTCATCCACCGCCACCGCCTTCGCGTACTCCTTCACGGTTCGCCCGTCGCGCAGCCGCGTCTCTCGCGCTCCATCCTCCGTTACCAAATCCTCCATCACGTGCAGTCCGGCAAAGGCATCCTCCGCGTAAAACACCGCATTCGCATATTCCCGCCGCAAATCGTCTTCCACATACTTCCGCGTCAACGCCGCTCCACCGCAAATAACAGGGAACTCAAGTTTTTGCCGTTGCAGATCCTGGATCACATACTTCATCTCCAAAGTCGACTTCACCAGCAACCCGCTCAGCCCGATCGCGTCCGCCCCATGCTCCTGCGCCGCGCTGATAATCCTGTCCCCCGGCTGCTTGATTCCCAGATTCACCACCTTGAATCCGTTATTCGACAAAATAATGTCCACCAGATTTTTTCCAATGTCGTGAACATCGCCCTTCACCGTCGCCAGTACAATCGTCCCTTTCTGCGACCCGCCTTCTTTTTTCTCCATCTTGGGTTCGAGATAGGCCACAGCCTGCTTCATCACTCCCGCCGAATCGAGCACCGAAGGCAGTTGCATCTTGCGCGCGCCAAACAGGTCACCCACCGTCTTCATCCCGTCGAGCAGCACGGTGTTGATCAGTTCCAATGCCGAGTAAGAGGCAAGCGCTTCTTCCAGCAGCACCTCCAGGGATTTCTTATGCGAACCCTCGCCCACAGATTTCTCGCCATTGATAATGGCGAACTTCAACTTGTCTTCCACCGACAACGTGTCTACGTGCGCCGTCGTCGAGGCCGCTGGCTTGCCCTTCAGACCGGCAAAGTGGTTCATGTATTTCTGCAGCGGATCGCCGTTCGACTCATCCCGGAAAATCAGCTTCCGCGCCAGATCCACTTCTTCCTGCGGAATCTTGTACAGCGGATAAATCTTTGTGTAATTAACGATGGCCATATCCAGCCCATGGTCCACCGCCTCATGCATGAACACCGAATTCAAAACCCGCCGCGGATAAGCATCCAGGCCAAACGAAATATTGCTCACTCCCAGAATCGTCTTCACATTGGGCAGTTCCTTCTTGATCCGTTCGACCGCCTTCAAAGTTTCGATTCCCGCGCTCCGGTACTCATCTTGTCCGGTTGAAATAGGCAAAGTGAGCGCATCAAAAATCAGGTCCGTTCCGTCCAGCCCATACTTCTTCGTCGCCAGATCGTAAATCCGCTGCGCGATCGCCGTCTTCTTCTCCGCCGTCAGCGCCATTCCGTCTTCGTCAATGGTCAGCGCAATCACCGCCGCGCCGTACCGTTTCGCCATCGGCAGCACCAGCGACGTTCGCTTCTCACCATCTTCAAGATTGATCGAGTTGATAATCGCCCGCCCCGGAATCCGCTTCAGCGCCTCTTCCACTAGATCCGCCTCGGTCGAATCGACGAGAATCGGCGCCGGAACCCGCGTTGCAATCCTCTCCAGAATTGACGTGATATATCCCTTCTCATCCTCGCCCACAATCGCACAGCACAAATCCAGCATGTGCGACCCGTCGTTCACCAATTTCTTCGCCAGCGCCAGAATGTCGTCATACTTCTTCCCGCGCACCAGATTCCGGAAATGCTCAACCCGGGTAGTCGTATTCATTTCCTCAGCAACGATCAAAGGCTTCGGCTCCAGATCGAGCGGAACGGAAGTGTATGCACTCGAGGCCGCACCCACGCGTTTCACCTCGCGTTTCGCCGGTTCCACTCCAGAAACCGCGTCTACCACGGCTTTCAGATGAGCAGGCGTTGTCCCGCAGCAACCGCCCACAATCCGCACGCCGTAATCGACAACAAAATGCTTGTGATACTCCGCCAGTTCGTCCGGAGTCAGTTTGTAGACGGCGCGTCCGCCCTCATTGTGCGGCAGCCCGGCATTCGGAAGAATCGAAATCTCCTTCGTAGAATTCAGTGCCAGATAACGCACCGCATCGTTCATCTCCTTCGGACCGGTCGCACAATTCAAGCCGAGGATGTCTACATCGAAAGGTTCCAACGCGGTCAGCGCCGCGCCAATCTCCGTGCCCAGCAACATCGTTCCGGTTTCTTGCAGCGTAACTTGCACCGCCACCGGGAGCAGCTTGCCAGCTTTGCGCATCGCATCGAGCACCCCAATGGTCGCAATCTTCGCCTGCAATAAATCCTGGCAAGTCTCGATCAACAGCAGGTCCACTCCGCCTTCGATCAGCGCCGCCGCCTGCTCCTCGTAAGCCGCCGCCATCGCTTCAAACCCAATGTGCCCCAGCGAAGGCAGCTTCGTCGTCGGCCCCATCGACCCTGCTACAAATCGCGGCCGCTCCTTCGTCGAGAACTGCTGCGCCACTTCCCGCGCCAGTTGCGCCGCCTTTAGGTTGATCTCGTGCACCCGATCCGCCAGTTCAAACTCGCCCAGCACAATCCGCGACCCGCCGAAGGTATCGGTCTCAACGACGTCGCAGCCGACTCGAAAGAAGTCCGCATGGATCTCCCGAATAATGTCAGGACGGCTCAGCACCAGCACTTCACTGCAATTCTCCTTGCCCCAGTAATCGTCCAGGGTAGGATTGCGCGTCTGAATATTCGTCCCCATCGCGCCGTCATAGACGACAACGCGCTCTTTTACGGTCTGTAGAAAATTGCTCATCCTTGAAGCTCTTCGGTCCTAGCCTAGCCGTTGACCCTATCCGTGAAATCCGTGTCGATTCAATCCGTGCCAACCCGTGGCAAAGAAGTGTTTCTTTTGCTCGGGACTCGGTACTAGTCAATGCACAAACGCCGGTCCCCTAGGACCGGCGTGTCTGGTACGAACTTGAAAGCTCTAACTCCCCGCAACCATCTCCTTGGGAGCTCCACCATCCACGTCAGCCTGATTGAACACGACGTTCGCCCCCATATGTGCTGGCCGGGCGGCCAGCATTTGCTCCTTCCGGTAAACCAGATTGCTCGCATTGAACGTCGCCAGCTCAAACCCATGCCCGTGCGTAATCGCGTCGGTAGGACAAGCCTCCACGCAATACCCACAAAAAATGCATCGATTGTAGTCGATGTTATAAACCTTGGCGTAGCGTTCCGCGCCGCTTACCCGGTGTTCAGCGGTATTGTCGGCGGCTTCGATGTAGATGCAATTGGAGGGGCAGTTGGCGGCGCAGAGGAAGCATGCGACGCATTTTTCCAGTCCGTTTTCGTCGCGCTGCAGAACGTGAGCACCGCGGAAGCGGGCTTCGATGCGGGCGCCGCGCAGCGGACCTTTGCCGTCGGGATAATTTTCTACCGTCGTGGGCTGGAACATCTCCATGAAGGTGATGCTCATGCCTTTGGCGATGGCGGCGATGTTTTGCAGGACTGACATACTTTCCTAGTATACCGAAAGCGGCGCATTCAAGTGATGTGCGTGTCAAAGGTCGTGCTCCAATTCTTCTCGCCGCTCCGCACGCAGTGGGCGCGGGAGCAGCCTCGTTTATTCCAACTGCCCACGGCTGCAGCACGCTTCCGCAAGCCAATTCGCCGTGTAATTGGCGCCTCCGTCTCATCCGTCAACCGCGTGTACTATCGATTTTTTCGTCGGCATCCCTTAATGACATACTGAGCCACACCGACAAGGGAGATACACCGATGAAGCCGACTCTGCTGGGGATTTTAACGTCACTAATTTTGGCCGCCTGCGCCACCGCGCAAACTTACACGATTACCGATATTGGAGTTCTGAGCGGCGACAACGAGAGCAGCGGGTTCTGGATCAACACCAGCGGCGCAGTCGTCGGCTGTTCCGATACCGCAAATAGCGAAGGCTACCCCTGCACCGGGACTGGTCCCGGGCAGCACGCTTTCTATTGGACCAAGAGCGGCGGCTTGAAAGACCTGGGCACTTTGCCCGGCGGCAACATCAGCGGAGCAATCGGGCTTAACGACTCCGGACAGGTGGTGGGCTACTCGAACACCAGCACCGGCCTTCTTACCGAATTTAACTTCATTGCCTTCGAGTGGACATCCACCGGCGGAATGACCAATCTCGGGAAGCTCTCCGGTGGGGATTCCAGTTGTGCCTTCGAAATCAATTCCAGCGGAGTGATCGCCGGCGATTCGTTCGTAAGCTCAACCGTCGTCGACGCGGCGAGTTGGACCGACAATAAAATCAAGAACCTGGGTGCGCTGCCCAAGGGAATTTTCACTGCAGCGCTCGACATTAACGACGACGGCGAGATCGTGGGCGAATCGGTCTTTGGCTACGGTCCTCCGTTTACCTCTCACGGATTTGAGTGGACCTCGGCTGGCGGTATGAAAGATCTGGGAACGCTTTCCGGCGGCGACACGAGCATTGCCAATGCCATCAATTCCTCTGGCATCATCGCCGGACAATCGAACTCGGGATCCGTCCTCTATTGGCACGCCGTGAAGTGGAATGCCAGCGATACTATCGATGACCTCGGCACTCTTCCCGGCGGCAATTACAGCATCGCCTTCGGCATCAACGACAGCAGCGAGATTGTAGGCTACGGAAACATCTCGGACAATGCCGCCCACGCCATGCTCTGGACCTCGACCGACGGTATGCAGGACTTGAACGATCTCATCCCCGCCAACTCCGGCTGGGTGCTGATCAATGCCAACGCCATCAATGCCTCCGGCCAGATCACCGGCTACGGCACCAAAGGCGGCCACAACCACGCGTTTTTGCTAACGCCATCGAACTGAGGCGAGGAGCGCAATACTCTAACCCTCAATTGCGGGTTAGTTCTCCCTCTTCCTTGCCGGTAATTGTGACGAAGCGGATTACGCCCACGGCGTCTTCGAAAACCAATCCGGTGCCGGTGGGGTTTACGACGGCACCAACCAGATGCCCGTAGGATTTCGGGATGCCTCCGTGAGTCGGCGTCTGGTCGTAGCGAGCTAACTCTCCTTCTTTCATGCCGGTCATGCTGACGAAGCGAATCACCCCTTCGGCGTCCTCGAAGATGAGTCCGGTGCCGATCTGGTCGGGAATCACCGCGGCCACCCGTCCGTAGGATTTCGGAACCGTGCCCTGTGTCGGCGAATAAGCGAACGCCACGCCGGCGTTCTGGTTTCCACACAAGTACCCGGCAATCGCCAACACAGCTCCGCCCAAGACAAGCGTTATTCTTTTTACCATTGGAGTTAGACCTTTCTGCGCATACAGAGATACTTAGTTCGGCAGGACCTGAATCTTGTGCATCATGCCCATGTCCTCGTGCAGCAGGATGTGGCAGTGAAAGACGAAAGTACCCGCAATCGTCGGATCGCGAAAATCCATTCTCACCTTTACGCTCGGGTAAGGTCCTGTTCCAGACCAGTACGGGATCTCAATCGTGTCTCGAAGATCCTCATTGGGCACAGGCTTTCCGTTAACTTCCAGCATCATGAAGTGGATCTGGTGGATGTGAAACGCGTGCGTTTCCAGGGCATGGTTCTCAATCGTCCAGTCTTCCACCGCGCCGACTTTGGTTGTGATCACCGGCTTTTCGTTCGGTTCGAACACTTGCTGCTTTTGTCCGTCGACCGTGACGTAGAACTGAATCGGACCATTCGTTCCGCCAAACTGCTCGGAGAAATAAAGCTTGCGCTGTGTGGTCGGAGTCGCGTCCTTCAACCCCGCGAATTTGATGCCTCCCGTGGAAATTCCTGAAGCCGATTGCGTGAGCTTCGTCGCTTGCTGCTTAACGCTGTCACCAGCGGACGTTTCAATATTCGCCAGAAGCTGTGCGAAGTCCTGATTGCCGGTGGGACCCGTTGAATACGCCAGGGTAGAGAATTGCTCCGTCTGTCCCGCGGCAGGACCCTGCACAATAAACTCCGCTCGGCCAGCCGGAGGCACGAGGATTGTCTCCTCGAATCGCGGCGCGGCCAGAGGATAGCCGTCAAGCGCGATCAACTCCAATTTCTGCGGCGTCCCGTTAAGCGTTACCTGCAGCGGCATAAAATCCTGCAGCGTAGCATTTGCTACCCGCCAGAACTGCTTTTCGCCCGGCTTCATTTGGATGATCGGAAAATGAAGGGGAGCTTGGGCGACCTGATAGTTAATCGTAAGCTGGTAAGGTCCGGGAACCCACGGCACCAGATATTGCTGGCGGATCACGAACACATGCTCAGTAAGTCCGGTTACTTCGGGACGATATCTTTCCATGCCCTCAACTATGAGCGCACCTGCAGCCCCGCCGTTCACCTGAAACTCCGTGAACCCATGTACGTGCGGATGATACCAATACAGCCCGGGCGGCTCGTTAGGAGGGATCTGCATGTTGTATTCGAAAGCCGGGGCGCCCGGCTGGATTAATGTGGTAAGCACGTCATCCTGGTGGCAGATCGGCGGAACATTCAGGCCGTGAAAGTGAACGTTGGTGGCCTGCAGGGTAGCGTTACCGCCGTCGCCACACGCGCCCGGCGGGGAAGACATATCCATTCCGCCCATCGTGCTCGATTTGTCGGAAGAAGAGCTGCCGCTTGGGATGCTGTCTTTAACCCCGAGCATAAGCTGGTCGCCCGGATTCAACCGCAACGTCGGAGCCTCCACCGTGCCGGTGGGTGCCTGGTATTTGTAGCAATAATGCGTATAGCCAGAGCTATCGACCGAATACCCCATATCGAACCCGGCAGTCAGAACTCCATTTTGCGGGTAGAGACTCAGAGCGTCCTGAACCACCGTGCCGGAAGCCGGGCGCGGCGGGCACTGCGCCGCTGCCGCCAAACTAAATCCGCATACGGAGGCTGCCAGTAAACATTTAGCGACAATCTGCATCATCTAATCCTCAATGATTTCGAAACGCTCAGTCCCCTAGAAAGCGCGAGGCGGGAAACTTCCAATCGACAACAGCCCCAAACTGTTTGCATCCGAAATTGGCGAGCCGGGAAATTCCTGCAGCGAACATTGCCCGCTACTCGAACTCACCTCCACCATCGCGATATACGATGGTGCGCCGTATTCGGCAACGTAAATCGCGCCTCCCGTCCCCGCACTCGTATCCAGCGCCAGACCCGCCAAATAAGACCACTTCGAACTGTAGCCTCTCAAACTCCCCGAGGTGCATCCCGGCGAAAGCTTGCCCGTAGCCTTATCAAAAAACGCCGCTGTGATCTTTGCCCCCTGCGTGTTGCTGATGTAGAGCAGCGTCTCATCGGGGCTGAGCAGAATATTGCTGGAGTTGATCGCCGTTCCCAGCGGGTAGACGACAGTCGTATTCAATCTGCCTGTAGAAATGTCGGACACTTCGATCGTGGTGAAATTGGATGTGTCTCCAAAGACCGCGAAATGCCCATCCTTCGTGATCTCGACATCGTTCGGATAAGCCGTCCCTTGTGAGTTCACATAGCCGGTCGAGTTCTGTTCGTCGCCATTCGATACCGGCGTCCCGGATGAAATATCGAACGATGCAATCGACCCATCCCCGAACGTAGCCACCAGCAAGTTTCCATGAACCGCCATCCCATTGATGAATCCAGCCTGCAGTCCAACCACCGGAACGTCATTCACAAAACTAAGGCTGCAATCGGATTGAACCTGAAAAGTTCCAATCGTATTCGAGGCGGTAAAGCTCGCGTACAAGTATTGCCCGTTCATCGCCAGCCCGATGCCATTCGTCGCCCCGGAATCGGTTGGAGAACCAGAAGCGCTTCCACTCACTTCCATGGTGTTTACGTTGATCCCAACAATGTCTCCGGTGCCGGCATCGGAGGCGTAGACGCATTCATTCCCTGCGCTGTTGAGCAGGCTCACCCGGTTCGTGGCAAAAAATCCGCCAGTAATCCCGCCCCCTCCGGTTAGCACTTGCCCCTTCAGCGTGAGCACCCCATTGGCCTCAAACGTGTAGAAGGTGACGCTATTCTCAAACGGCACATCGTCATTCGTAACCAGATAATGAGGCTGACTCGCACCCTGCGCCCATGCGCTCGTCACGCAAAGAAAAATCAGCGCCGCCGCACTACACGATAGACGAGACTTGACCGACAGCCACATAGCCTTTCCTTGTGATTCTTGCTTAATCTCTTGCAGGGGTTGAAATTCCTCTAGGAACACTTCAACAGCGCTGGAAGAAGTAGACCACAGGCGATCCTGCCATTCAATCGCAATCCTTCGATCCAGCTAGGGAATAAGGACTAGGGACGAAAGTCAGGCAGCACGCGGCAGGGGCTCGGTCACTCCTCAAACAACGTAACCTGCCGCTGATCCTCGACCGCGCCGCGCCGCGCACGCCGCGTTGCTCCAATCACTGCCAACACGGTCAGCGATTCCAGCGCCGTCCGCGGCACGAAGATGCGCTGCGTGTTCGACCGCTGGTCCGGAGGATTGATCAGGAAACCTTCTGGCGTGGTCTGCGTAAGGTCGGCGGGCATGAGCCCTTCCAGAATCTCGTTGTCCTTAAATCGCAGGCGCACCCACAAGCCTTCGGAGCGGGGACGGGAAGTAAAAGTCTTGCGGGTGAGCGATTCGGAGTCCCCGAACTCGCGCACGAAGTAGACGCCTTTGATCTCGCGCAGGTCCATGGCGACCACGTTCCCGGCCGTGTTCAGCAATTCAAGCTTGCCCTCGCTGACAAACTGCGCGGGCGAGACATAGCCGGAGACCGAATCCCGGTCCATCTTGCGAACGATCACCTTCTTGTGGGTCGATGGCATAGGTCGGGACTGCGGCTGCCGGGCTTCGGGCTTCGGCAAAAACCACCCAGCCGCCGTGCTGCATATAAGTCCAAGAGTTCGCCCGGTTCGGCCGAAGCCCGATTGCCGAAGCCCGAAGCCCGACTCCGGCCTCATTCTCGCACTATTTCCTGCGAATTCGCAGGAATCCACGTTGGCAGTAGCCAAATCGTAAACGTTGTGTTATTCCTTTAAGTTGCCTTGGCGCCGCTCAAGTCTGTATAAGTGTTTTGTATTGAGTGGCTTGTATGGCGTTTGGAGTCTAAGGGCTAGGGTTGGGCTGAGTCGGGCTGTGGAAATCGTGTGGAAAACGTTGGCATGGGCGGGATTAAAACCGATTCCAGTAAACAAGATCAGTAGGAAACGCCGCCTCGGCCGCCTCATAGGCGCTTGAAGATGATCGCTTGAAGACGAATGGCTGATTACATTTACACCATGGAAATCCGGTTGACGCCGGATCAGCTGAAGGGCGTCAATCTGGTGCAGGAAGTAGCCCGCGCGGCGGGAATCACCCTCTATCTAACCGGTGGCGCAATCCGCGACATTATCAGCGGCTTCACCATCCGCGATCTCGACTTCACCGTCCAAGGCAATCCGCTCAAACTACAGAAGGACTTCGAACGTGCCGGAGCGCAACTCGCCGGCCACGACGACGATGTCCGAACCCTGTTTCTAGTGCTGCCGGGTAACGTCCGCGCCGAAGTCGGCATGGCCCGCACCGAAACCTACGAGAAGGTTGGCAAGCCACCCACCATCGCTCCCGCCAGCATTCAGGAAGATCTGCGCCGCCGCGACTTCACCGTAAATGCCATGGCCCTGTCGCTGAATGAGGGCTCGCGCGGCCTGCTGCTCGATCCCTTCAATGGCGTCGCCGATATCGAGGCAAAAGTTCTACGCATCCTGCACAACTATTCGTTCGTTGAGGATCCCTCGCGCTTAGTTCGCGCCACCCGCTTTGCCGCCCGCTTCCACTGGCCGCTGGAGGAACGTACCCAGCAGCGCTTCGACTCGGCCCGGGAAAATAAGTACATCGAGCACATCTCAAAGGGCGCCATCGGACACGAAATCGCGCAACTGGCGCACGAAGACGATCCGTTGAGCGTTGTTCGCGCGCTGGAAAAAGAAGAGTTCCTGAAAGTTCTGCATCCGCACTGGACCGTTGCCAAAGTTGATAGCAACGGCCTCACTCAGTTGATGAAGACCCGGCAGCAGATCGTCGACCTGGGCTATACCGTCGATCCCTCTGCGGCAGTGATGCATTTCTTAACGGCACATCTGCCGGAAAAAGATATTGCGGATATTCGCAAGCAGATTCCGCGCAAAGATTTGATCGAAGCGTGGCGCGACATCGAGGATCATGCCAAAGAGTTGGCGAAGCGCCTGATGGGGAAGGAAGCGGCCACGCCGTCACGCACCTGGAATCTGCTGTCCTCGGCACGTCCGGAAATGGTTCTCTTTCTGGCGGTGACGGCTCGGCATCAATCGGTGGCGCAGAAGATCAAGAACTTCTTTACCAAGTGGCGCGATGTCCAGAAGCGCATCCCACTGCCTGAAATGACCGAATTGCTGATCACGCCGCAGCTTCCGGAGTATCCCAAGATCGCGCGCGACGTGTTCATGCTGCTGCTCGATGGCAAACTGCGTTCCCGCACCGAAACCTTGAAATTCTT
Source organism: uncultured Acidobacteriaceae bacterium (assembly GCA_963818865.1). Lineage (GTDB taxonomy): Bacteria > Acidobacteriota > Terriglobia > Terriglobales > Acidobacteriaceae > Sulfotelmatobacter. Next base: position 403,130 of record CAWFTQ010000001.1, on the reverse strand, counting down.
AAAGCCATTCGCGCCGCCGCCACCGCCGCCACCTCCACCTCCGCGACGTGGACGCGGACCGAAGGCCGCCGCAGTCGCCGCCCCAACCCCGGAAGCTCCAGACAAACCTGCGAAAGGTAAAGGTAAGAAAGCAGCGGCCGTACCTGCCCCCGCTGCTACGGCGCCGGTTCCAGCGCTGGCAAAGAAGACAAAACCGGAGGCCAGTCGCAAGGCCGACAAAAAAGCCAAGCCAGCCAAAGCAGCAGGGAAGACGGCCAAATCCGCTAAGCCCAAGGCCAAACTAGCCGCCGCCAGGCACTCCGCCAGGAAGCCCGCGGCGAAGAAATCAACTACCAAAAAGGCCAAAAAACATTAGCCTTCCGTACCACGTAATTCCTGGCGCAAAAGGCCCGAATCAGGCTTATAATAGCGGCATGCGGCGCCTTTTAGCCATTGCGGGCTTCCTGCTCCTGGCGGCGTCTTTGCCGCTCTTGGCACAGCGTGGCGGAGGAGGCCACGGCTCAGCCGGAGGTCATGGCGGATTTTCGGGCGGCGGTAGTTTTGGCGGCCACGCGTCCGCCGGCCATGCGTTCGGTGGAATGCACTCTGGTTCGGGTTTCGCGACCCATTCGTTCTCGCGCGGATCATCTTTCCGCGGGCCCCTCGCTTCAGGGGGATTCAACTCGCGCGGCCTGAATCGCTCCCGCAACTTTAATAATCGTTCCCGTGACCGCTTCCGACTTCGCAGCTACGGCTACGGAAATAATTGTTACGGCGGATACGGCTGCGGTTATGGCTACGGATACGGATATCCATACCTCGGCGGCGGAATCGATCCCTACTGGTGGTGGGACAATGATTCCTCCTCCGACCAGGACCAGCAAGATCAAACCGGCCTTGCCAATGAGATGAACGCCCAGAGCCTCAATGAGCAAAGAATGCGCGAGCAGGGCGATCAGGATGTTTATGCCCGGCCTACGTATCCGCATCAGCCAGAGCGCACCGAAGCCGCTCCTGCCACGGTGTTGGTGTTCCGCGATCAGCACAAGCAGGAAATTCAGAACTATGCCATCGTCGGGCAAACGCTGTGGAATTTTTCTCCGCAGCACACCGAGAAGATTCCACTCTCTCAACTCGATCTTCCCGCCACAACAAAAGCAAACGACGAGCGTGGCGTGGATTTTCGCGTACCCGGCGCAAACGAAGGCCAGTAGCGTCTCGCTGGTTTTCCACTCCTAATCTCCGCTCTGTGGATAACGAGACGCTTCCATGCACGCCGTTTCCCGTTAGAATGAGCCCAACGTAAAATGACTTCGAGCCCCATGTCCCAATTCGTCCACCTGCACCTCCACACCGATTATTCTTTGCTCGACGGCGCTTGCGACGTCGAAAAACTTTGCCAGCGCGTCAAAGAACTCGGCATGCCCGCCGTCGCCATGACCGATCACGGAAATATTTTCGGCGCGGTGCATTTCGTAAATGCGGCGCACAAGTATGACGTCAAACCCATCATCGGCTGCGAACTCTACATCTGCAAGAAAGACGATCACAACATCGAGCGCACTCCCCCCGATGGCGACACTTACAACCATCTCCTCGTGCTCGCCCAGAACGAGGAGGGCTACCGCAACCTGGTAAAGATCACATCGGAAGCCTCTCTGCACGGCTTCTACTACAAACCGCGCGTTAGCAAGAATTTCTTAGCCGAGCATTCCCGCGGCCTGATCGGACTTTCGGGATGCCTGAAAGGCGAGGTCGCGGAGCGCCTGACAGAAGGGAAGTATGACGCCGCGCTCGCGGCCGCCGGAACCTACCGTGACATTTTCGGTAAAGACAATTTTTATCTCGAAATTCAAGATCAAGGTTTAGCGATGGAGCACAAAATCCATCCCGGCCTCTTCCAGTTGGAAAAAAATCTCGGACTGCCACTCGTCGCCACCAACGACAGCCACTACCTGTGCGAGGACGACGCTCACGCCCAGGACGTAATGCTCTGCATCCAGACCGGAAAATCCATCCACGACACGGCGCGGATGAAATTCGACGGCACTCAGTTCTTCGTCAAGAATCACGACGAAATGTATCGCGTGTTCAAAGACTCACCCGAAGTCTTAACCCGCACTCTCGATATTGCCGAGCGCTGCAGCCTGCGCCTGGAAAAAGTCGCCACGCCATTTCCGCAATTCGATGTCCCGCCCGGCTACACCATCGACAGCTATTTCGTTCATGTTTCCCGCGAAGGCTTCGCCGCGACTCGCCGCGCTGCGCCCACTACACGATCAAGGCAAACTCAAACACTCAATCACCGACTACGAACAGCGCCTGGAACGCGAACTTGCCATCATCCAGCAGATGAAGTTTCCCGGATATTTCCTCATTGTCTGGGATTTCATCCGTTACGCCAAAGAGCACGAAATTCCCGTCGGCCCCGGCCGCGGATCGGCAGCCGGCTCTCTGGTTTCCTACGCACTCGGCATCACCGATATCGATCCCTTGCAGCACGAGTTGCTCTTCGAGCGCTTCCTGAATCCTGAGCGCGTTTCCATGCCCGATATCGATATCGATTTCTGCATGAACCGCCGCGGAGAAGTAATCAATTACGTTACCCAGAAATACGGACGCGACAATGTAGCCCAGATCATCACCTTCGGCACCATGGCCGCCAAAGCCGCAATTAAAGACGTGGGCCGCGCCATGGACATCCCATACGCCGATGTCGATCGCATCGCCAAGATGGTCCCGCTGCAGCTCAACATCACGCTCGACCAGGCCATCGAAGACTCTCCGCAACTACGCGAAGCCATGGAGAAAGACGGCCAGATTCGCGAGCTGATGGCGACCGCGCGAAAGCTCGAAGGCATGGTGCGCAACTCCGGCGTTCACGCCGCTGGCGTGGTCATTTCGCCGCGGCCGCTCACCGAACTCGTCCCGCTGCACAAAACCAAGAACGACGAAATTGTTACCGCCTTCGACATGGTCGCCATCGAAAAAATGGGTCTGTTGAAGATGGATTTTCTCGGTCTCACCACGCTCACGATTCTCACCGACGCGCTAAAACTCATTCTGCAGACTCGCGGCACGCCCATTACCCTCGAAAACATTCCTTTCGACGATGCCGAAACCTATCAAAAAGTTTTTCATAAGGGACTAACCTCCGGCGTCTTCCAGTTTGAATCGCACGGCATGCGAGATGTATTGCGTAAGTATCAGCCAAACTCCATCGAAGACCTCACCGCGTTGAACGCCCTCTATCGCCCCGGCCCGATCCAGGGTGGAATGATTGACGACTTTGTCGACCGCAAACACGGCCGTAAGAAAGTCGAATACGAACTGCCCGAACTAAAAGAAATTCTTCAGGAGACGCTGGGTGTAATCGTCTACCAGGAACAGGTCATGCAGATCGCCAACCGCCTCGCCGGCTACTCTCTCGGCGAGGCCGACCTGCTGCGCCGCGCCATGGGCAAGAAAAAAGCTGAGGAGATGGCGCAGCAGCGCGAGCGTTTCGTGGAAGGCGCCGCCCAGCGCAAGTTTCCGCCGAAGAAGATCGAGAAGATTTTCGACCTCATGGCCCAGTTCGCCGGATACGGCTTCAACAAATCGCACTCCGCCGCCTACGCTCTGCTCGCCTACCACACTGCATATTTGAAGACCCACTATCCCGTCGAGTTCATGGCGGCGCTGCTCACCTCTGTCACCGGCAGCACCGATGACGTGGTGAAGTACATCAACGAGTGCCGCGAGATGGGCATTGCCGTCGAAGCCCCGGACATCAACGTGTCCGACGCAAACTTCACCCCGCATGGAGAAGCCATCCGCTTCGGCCTGGCTGCGGTAAAGAACGTCGGCGGCAATGCCATCGAGTCGATTGTGGCGGCGCGCAAAAAGTTGGGCCGCTTCAAATCAATTTACCAGTTCTGCGAGAACGTCGACCTCCGTCTGCTCAACAAGCGCGTGCTGGAATCGCTGATCAAAAGCGGCGCTATGGATTCCCTCGGCCGCCGCGCCCAATTAATGGCAGTCCTCGACCGCGCCATGGATCGTGCCCAGAAAACCCAGCGCGACGTGGAATCCGGTCAACACGGCTTGTTCGGAGTTTTCCAGCAGGAGGACACCCAAGCAAACAATGACAAGCTTCCTGACATTCCTGACTGGGACGAACAGGCACGCCTGGCATCGGAAAAAGAAATTCTGGGATTCTTCATCAGCGGCCATCCCCTGGAAAAACATAAAGACAAGTTGCAGGACTTGCAGGCGCTCAGCATTGTCGAGATCGGCGCGATGACCAAATCCACCGGCAAAGACGAAACCATCGCGACCGCGGGGATCATCGCCAATCTGCGCGTGCTCAAATCCAAGCGCGGAGATTACTATGCTCAGGCCACGCTCGAAGACATGTCCGGCTCCATCGATATGATCGTCTTCCCCGAAGCCTACAAGCGCCTGGGCGACAAAGTGAAGCTCGAAGTCCCGGTGCTGGTGCGGGCAGGCGTGAGAATTGAAGAAGGAGCGAATCCAAAAATAACGGCTGCGGAAATCATGCCGCTCGAGGACGCCAAGGTTCCTCTGCCGCGCGCACTTCGCATTCGTATCCCGCTCGAAACCACAGCCGAGTCCACGGTGGACGACCTTCACACCCTTTTCCAGGAGCGCAAAGGCGAAGCCCGCGTCTTGTTTGATGTGGAACGCACCGGGGATTTCATGGTGGTGATGGAAGCGCAGGGCTATAATGTCTTGCCGGACCGCAACTTCATCGCCCGCGTGGAACAATTATGCGGACGCGGCAGTGTGCGGGTGATCTCCTGAAAAACGTTCAGCTGAAATCCATGGAAGGAAATAACAAAGCGCAGCAGGAATTAGAGCAGATCGAGCGTGAAGTGGCGTTGATCGAGGCTACACCAGGACAGAACGCTGAGACCCACCGTCAACTGGCCGAGCTTCAAGAACGCGTCCACACCTTGCGGCAGGAGATGAAGGCTTCTCAAACCGCGTGGCAGAAAACCGAACTGGCCCGGCATCCCCAGCGTCCGCAGACTCTCGACTACATCGATCGCCTGTTCACCGACTTCAGCGAAATTCATGGCGATCGCACCTTCGGTGACGATGCCGCCATCATTTGCGGAATGGCTCGCTTCCACGGCGAAGAAATTCTGGTCGTCGGCACTCAGAAGGGCCGCGACATGAAGCAGCGCGTGTACCGCAACTTCGGCACGCCGCATCCGGAAGGTTACCGCAAAGCACTGCGCATAATGCAGGTCGCGGAAAAATTCCGCCGCCCCATTTTTACCCTGGTCGATACCGACGGTGCCTATCCCGGAATTCACGCCGAAGAGCGTGGACAAGCCGAAGCCATTGCCCACAACCTGCGCGAAATGTCTAGCCTCGAAGTGCCCATCATCGCCACCGTAATCGGAGTAGGTGGCAGCGGAGGAGCATTGGCCATTGCCGTCGCCGACCGCGTCCTCATGATGGAGAATTCAATTTACTCTGTGATTTCTCCCGAAGGCTGCGCCGCCATCATGTGGCGCGACGCTACCAAGAAAGAGTTGGCAGCCGAAGCCATGCGCATTACCGCCACGGACCTTAGCGAACTGGGCTGCATCGACGACATCGTTCCTGAACCCGAAGGCGGCGCTCACCGGGATTACGAAGCCGCCGCCAATCTACTCGACATCAGCCTGCAGAAACATCTGGCGGAACTAAAGAGACTGCCGCCTGCGGAGTTGCTCGTGTCACGATATAATAAATTTCGTAACATTGCTCAGTTCTTCAAAACCGTAGCCTGAGTCCGGAGTAATCTTTCTTCTCGTTCCCAAACTGGTTCCTCCCGGCTCGGACCGGCGATTGGTCGTGTTCCGGGAGCGCCCTCGCCGTATAATTGTCTGTTCCCCTCAACTTTAGACTCGGGCGGATCACTCTGCCCCTTAACCACTAAGGAAGGTGTTGGGATGGCCACTACGGATGTCGTGCCTCAAGGAGCCGGTGGGCAACTGGGGCGCAAGCGCATTGTCAATGACATGAGCATTCAGGTCGCCACGGTGAATGGCTCAGGCTCGCAGAGTTCGAACACTGTTCTGTTGCGCGCCATTTTTCAGATGGGCGTGCCGATTTCCGGCAAGAATCTTTTTCCCTCGAACATTGCCGGACTGCCTACTTGGTACACGATTCGCGCCAATAAAGACGGCTACATCGGCCGCAAAAAGGAAATCGATTTCCTGGTCGCCATGAACGCCGAAACCGCGCAGGACGACGTCATGTCATTAGCGCCCGGCGCTTCCGTTCTCTATGACGAGCCTCTCGCTCTCGACAAGTTACGCAACGACCTGATTTTCTACTCCGTTCCCTACGACAAAATCGTAGCCACGGTCTGCCCCGAAGCCAAGCTGCGCAAGCTGGTCAAGAACATGGTGTACGTGGGCGTCGTGGCGAAACTGCTCGAAATCGAAATGGGCGAAGTCGAGAAAGCCATTCGCAAGCAGTTCGCGAAAAAAGTAAAAGCCGCCAACCTCAACCTGGCCGCGGCTCAGGCCGGATTCGATTACGCCAAAGCCAGCCTGCAGAAACGCGGGGCTTTTTACATCGAGCGCATGGACAAGACCGCCGGCAAGATCATCATCGACGGCAATTCCGCCGCGGCGCTCGGCTGCATGTTCGCCGGCTGCACCGTGGTCACCTGGTATCCCATCACGCCCTCGTCTTCGCTGGTGGAGACCATGATCGAATACATGAAGGACCGTCGCATCGGCCCCGACGGCAAAGCCACCTTCGCCATCGTTCAAGCCGAAGATGAACTCGCCGCCATCGGCATGGTCATCGGCGCTGGCTGGGCGGGAGCCCGCAGCATGACCGCGACCGCTGGCCCCGGCATTTCCCTAATGTCGGAATTCGCCGGCCTGGCTTATTACGCGGAAATCCCCGGCGTCATCTGGGATATTCAACGCGTCGGCCCCTCAACCGGCCTGCCCACGCGAACGTCCCAAGGCGACATTCTTTCGACGGCATTTCTTTCGCACGGCGATACCAAGCAGATCATGCTGATTCCGTCCTCGGTCGCCGAATGTTTCAGCATGGCCTCGGAAGCGTTCAATCTCGCCGAGCAATTTCAGACCCTGGTCTTCGTCATGTCCGATCTTGATCTCGGCATGAATAACTGGATGTCCGATCCTTTCGAGTATCCAACGGTGCCCATCAAGCGTGGCAAAGTTCTCGATAGAGAGGATCTCGAGAAGCTGGGCGGCTTCGCTCGCTACAAAGACTTAGACGGTGACGGCGTGGGCTATCGCACTCTGCCCGGTACCGAGCACCCGGCGGCCGCCTACTTCACTCGCGGCAGCGGACACAATGACAAATCCAACTACAGCGAGCGCCCTGACGATTACGAAAACAATATGGAGCGCCTCAGCCGCAAGTTTGAAACGGCGCGCTCCTTCGTACCGCGGCCTGAGATTTTCAAAGGCACGAACGCAAAAATCGGAATCATCGCGTACGGAACGTCCCACTGGGGCATAACCGAGAGCCGCGACCAGCTGCGCAATGAATACGCCATCGAAACCGACTACCTGCGTCTGCGCGCGTATCCCTTCACCCGCGAAGTTCATGAATTCATCGAGCAACACGATCGCATTTACGTGGTCGAACAGAATCGCGACGCGCAAATGCTCAGCCTGCTCAAACTCGATCTCAAACCAGAATTGACCACGCGTCTGCGCAGCATCAGCCATCTCGACGGCCTGCCGCTCGATGCGCGCTCTGTCACCGACGAACTAAGCACCATGGAGGGCAAGTAAATGGCGACTATTCCTGCATCCGCGCCGAAGACGAATCATATCGGCCTGACGGTGATCGATTACAAAGGCGGCAAAACCACGCTCTGCGCCGGTTGCGGCCATAACGCCATCTCCGAGCGCATCATCGAGGCCATGTATGACATGGGCGTGCAGCCCGAGCGCGTCGCCAAACTAAGCGGCATCGGCTGCTCCTCCAAGAGCCCCGCATACTTCATGAACCGTTCCCACAGCTTCAACTCCGTGCACGGACGCATGCCCTCCGTCGCCACCGGCGCCATGCTCGCCAATCGCAATCTGATTGCTCTCGGCGTCAGCGGCGACGGCGATACCGCTTCCATCGGCATCGGCCAGTTCGTTCACCTCATGCGCCGCAATCTTCCCATGATTTACATCATCGAAGATAACGGCGTGTACGGGCTCACCAAAGGCCAGTTCTCCGCCACTGCCGATGTTGGTTCGAAACTGAAATCCGGTGTGATCAACGATCTGCCGCCGATCGATACCTGCGGCCTCGCCATCGAGCTCGGCGCAACCTTCGTGGGCCGGTCATTTTCCGGCGACAAACGCCAGTTGAGCACCATGTTGAAAGCCGCCATCGCTCATCAAGGCACCGTGATGCTCGACGTCGTCTCTCCCTGCGTCACCTTCAACGATCACGAGGGTTCCACCAAATCCTACAAGTACGTGAAGGATCACGACGAGGCGTTGCAGGAGATGAGCTTCGTTCCGCACTTCGAGGAAATCGACGTGGAGTACGATCCGGGAACCACGGTCAGCGTCACCATGCACGATGGCTCCCACTTGCAACTTCGCAAGCTGGAAGAAGATTACGATCCCACCGACAGGATCGCAGCCATGACCCGCCTGAGTGAAGCTCACGACAAAGGCGAGGTCCTCACCGGAATCTTTTACGTCAACACCAAAGCCCCCAGCTTCCTCGATATGCTGAACATGGTCGATGAACCGCTGGCCACGCTTCCGGAATCAGTGACGCGTCCAGGCAGGGAAGCCCTCGAAGCCGCAATGGAAGAACTGCGCTGACTGGACTACACGATCAGCTCTGATAGAGTATAAAAAAATTTGTCATTCCGAACCGGGCGTCAGCCCGGTGAGAGCCTGCCCTGAGCGAAGCCGAAGGGAATCTGCTTCTTGCCTTCTAGCACAAACTTTTGCGGACTATTTCGAACTTCCCGGCTGCAGCCCCAGCCCCGACCCATAATATCCAGCCAGCGCATGCCGCTCGTCTTCACTGAGCAATGATGAGATCGTACGCATCGGCATGTTGATATCATTCGCTCGCGTCCCATCCGCGAATGCTTCCAACTGGTTCAACACATAGTCCGCGTTCTGATTCGCCAAAGATGGAACTCCAATGCGGTAAGCCACCGGACCGTGACACGCCTGGCACGGCGGAATCCCACGCTCGCCATCTCCAAACGAAACCAGATGCGATGCCATGCCCGCGTGACTCGGATCAGGCCGCGCCTGCGGGAAATTCCGGTTGTCCTGCAGATCCGCAAACACCGGAAGCTTCGCATAGTAAGCCACCACATCTGCCACGTCCCGCGATGAAAGCGATTCCGCAATCGGCTCCATTACTCGCGAGGTCCTTTTGTGACTTCGAAAATCTTCTAGTTCCTTCCACACTGCCAGTCGAGCCATCCCCACAAGATTTGGAGTTGAACCCCGGTCGCTAAAGCCTTCCGCACCGTGACAGTGTTCGCACCGTTTGGCCAGCAGCATCCCGCGAAAATCGTCGCCTGCGGAAGCCGCGGCAATCGTCTCCGGCGTCCACGAAACATAAGAAGGAATGTGCTCCGGCACGCTGTCACTCGCCACCAGCATCATCGAACCCGTCGCAACCATGGCGACCGCGAGCCATAGAAAACTCCAGTCATAACCGCCCTGTCGCTTATTGCGCCGCACAGTTCCCCCTTTCCCCCGCACGCAAAACAGGGAACTGCTCTCGGGGCACAACCTTCAACTCGGACCGCATGGCGTAATGTCCCGCCCCACAGAATTCGCGGCACACAGTCTTGAAATCTCCCGGATTAGAAAACTGTAGTTGAGCTTCGCTGATCGTGCCCGGCAGAACCTTTACGTTGTAATCCGTTCCATTGAAGGTAAGCGAGTGAACAGCGTCAGCGCTGGTAATCCGAAGATGAACCGGAACCCCGGCGGGAACCAGAATGCAGTGAGGCACAAACAAGTATTGCTCCGCGATCATGCGTACCGTCACCGACCCGTCCGCGCCTTGCTCGGTACCAAGATTATTCTCGACAAACTCGCCCGCGAGGTGCAGCGATAACGGATCAACTTCCCGCGAACCTCTCAGTAAACGCAACAGTGGAACGTCGATCTGGTAGTACCGCGTGGCCGGAATAAGCGCCAGAGCCAATACCGTGAGCACGAATATTCGCAGCTTTCGCCAGTTCACAGGTTGTTTGATCCGCAATCTCGATTCGTATCAGGGTATGCCTTCAGGCATACCGAGGACTTCCAACGCGCCTTTAGGCGCGGCTTCAATCCGCGCCAATTTCCTTCAGCACCGCGCTGCACCTCTCGCACACCGTCGGATACGCCTTATCCTCTCCCACGTGCGTCGAATAATTCCAGCAGCGCTCGCACTTCGCTCCATCCGCCTTCTTGACCTCCACGTGTACCCCGCCAGTACCGTTGCCGGAGCCCTGCGTAAGCGTCACCGCCGAAACGATAAACAAATAACGTAGCTGCTCTTTATATCGAGCCAGAACCGAGTACGCCGGATCGGAGGCCGCAATCACCAACTGTGCCTCCAGAGGCTTCCCGATCATTTTGCTGCTGCGCGCCGTATCCAGAGCCTTCATCACTTCGTCGCGAATCCCCAGCAGCGCCGTCCAATCCTGACGCTGTGCAGGATCATCAGCAGCAATCCCCTCCCCGAGCAGTTCCTCCGCCGATGGAAATAACGCCAAGTGGACACTCTCTGGTCGATTAGGAACCTTGGGCAAATACCCCCAAACTTCTTCGGAGGTAAATGTCGTGATCGGCGCGAGCAGCCGCGTTAACGCTTCTCCAATGCGCCAAACCGCGGTCTGCGCCGCGCGTCGAGCCTGCGACTTCGGCGCAGAAAGGTACAGCCTGTCCTTGATCACGTCGAAGTAAAATGCGCTAAGTTCTGTCACGCAGTAATAATTCACCCGGTGATAGATTCGATGAAAAGCAAATTCGTCATACCAACGTCTCACATCGAGCGTCAATGCCGCGGTCAGACGCAGCATGTACTGATCGATGTCCTCCAGTTTCTCAAACGGAACAGCGTCGGCCTGAGGCTCGAAGTCGTAAAGATTGCTGAGCACGTAGCGGAACAAATTGTTTCGAATCGTACGGTATGTTTCTCCCGTACGCTGCATCAATTGCTCCGACCCCACCACATCTTCTCTGAAATCGACCGACGCCACCCACAACCGCACCACTTCCGCCCCCAGCCGATCCGAAACATCCACCGGATCCACGTCGTTGCCCCGCGACTTCGACATGGCCTGTCCCTTCTCGTCCAGCGTCCATCCCGGCGTAACCACGCCTTTATACGGCGGCGTTCCATGCGTCCCCATGGCGCAGAGCAGCGAAGACTGAAACCAGCCGCGATATTGATCGCCGCCCTCTAAATAGAGATCAGACGGCCAGGGATACATCGGCTCATCGTTGATCAGAGCCAGATAGCTCGCGCCGGACTCGAGCCACACGTCAAAAATGTCCGTCTCTTTTTCAAACTTAGTTCCGCCGCAATGCGGACACTTCGCACCCGCAGGAAGAATTCCATCTGACTCGGAAGTAAACCACGCATCCGCTCCAGATCGCGCAAACAACTGAACAACCTTCTCATTCACAGCATGATCGTTGAGCGGCTTGCCGCAACTCTCGCAAAGAAACACCGCAATCGGCACGCCCCACACCCGCTGCCGCGAAATACACCAGTCCGGACGCGTGGCAATCATGTTCGAAAGCCGCTCTTCGCCCCACGCTGGATCCCATTTCACCCGCTTGATTTCTTCCAACGTGCGGGTGCGCAGCGTGCCATCATTCGACTTCCCGCCCGGCATCGGTGTTTCCATCGAGATAAACCACTGCTCCGTCGCCCGAAAAATCACCGGATTATGGCACCGCCAGCAATGCGGATAAGAGTGTTCCGTCTTTTCCGTATGCAGCAGTGCCCCTCGGCTCTTCAGCAATTCGATGATCGGCTGGTTCGCCTCCCATACACGTTTCCCGTCGTATTCCGGCAGGCCATTGCGCAGGATTCCTTTTTCATCCACATTGCTGGTGGCGTCGAGCCCGTACTTAACGCCGGTGGCAAAGTCCTCCGCACCGTGCGAAGGCGCCGTGTGCACCACGCCCGTTCCCGTGTCCATGGTGACGTAATCCGCCAGCACGCCCAGAATCTTCCGCTCCAGAAACGGATGCTGAAAATTCAACCGTTCTAGTTTTCGCCCAGGAAAACGCGCCAACACCACCGAGCGCCTTCCACCTGAAGGAACGTTGTCGATATTGGTCTTTTCGCTAACCGCAGGTGCGAGTTTCTGGGCAACGATATAGACTTCGCTGGGAACTCCGCCTTCGATCGCCACATATTCTTCGTCCGGATGAAACGCCACGGCCATTGACGCTGGCAGCGTCCACGGAGTTGTCGTCCAGATAATCGTCGATACTTTTTTCCCCGCCAGAGCCGCATCAATGCCCGCGGGATCGTCGAGCAATTTGTACTTCACATAGACCGTCGGGCTGGTGTGGTTCTCGTACTCGACCTCGGCCTCGGCCAGCGCAGTCTCGTCATGCATGCACCAGTAAACCGCCCGCAGGCCCTTGTAGACGAATCCGTTCTCGTAAAATGAAAAAAAAGTCGACAACACCACCGACTCATACTGCGGATTCATCGTCGCATACGGACGATCGAAGCGCCCGAACACTCCAATCCGCTTGAATTGCTTGCGCTGCAAATCCAGAAACTTCTGCGCATACTTCCGGCACTCCGCGCGCACGTCGTTCGGCTGCATCTGCAGTTTCTTGCCGCCCAGTTCCTTGTCAACCTTGATCTCGATCGGCAGTCCGTGACAATCCCATCCCGGCACATACGGCGCGTCGAATCCAGCCATGGTCTTCGATTTCACGATAAAGTCTTTGAGACACTTATTAAACGCCGTTCCCATGTGGATGGGCCCGCTCGTATAAGGCGGCCCGTCGTGCAGGATATACGTCGGCGAACCCTTGCGCGCCTCCCGAATGCGCTCGTAAATGCGTGACTGCTCCCAGCGGGCCAGCATTTTAGGCTCGTTCTGAGGCAGATTGGCCTTCATGGGGAAGGCGGTTTTAGGTAGGTTGATGGTCGCTTTCAGTTCGAGCGGCACTCGGTTGGCTTCTCCCAAATGATTGAATCTCCTCATTATAGGGAGCGCCGCCGGTAACGTCCATGCGACCTTAAAGGCAGAGACTTTCCCTCAGCGGCTCACCCTGTGTACCTCTGTGCCTCCTGCGGTTAGGATTTTGGTGTTTTTCGCCAGTATAATCACCCAGGCACTCCGAAATACACTTCGTAAACCGGCAGCAGAAGAGGTACAATTTCACCAACAGGCAAGATGGATGGTCGCTCCACTCGTTGTGCGGCATTACACAAAACTAGGCCAAGCTTTACAGGCAACTTGTTCGAAAGACCAGTCATCTGTGTAAAGCAGGGCGTCGGGGGGCTAGTCCATGCACCGTCCGACCTGGGAACCGAATCGGGGAACATGTCATCTGTAGAAGTCAATCCGACACCCACTGAAAAAGAGCCGGAACTTCATCTCCTGCTCGCTCCCGACACTTTCCAGCCGCTGTGGAAATCACTATTCCACGGCCTTGACGACTTTTTCTTCCCCAAGAAACTCCCGCCCCTCAAACTGGAGTCGAAGCCTATCCCGGTCAAAGACATCTGGGGCTTTTACAATTACAAGAAAGATGGCGCCCTCGGCTCCACCGCCGCGCACCTCGTAGTGCTCGGATTGATTATCGGCGGCACAATTCTGGGGCATCGCTGGGTCACCAAGGTCGAGGCCAAACCGCAAAGCACTACTCAGTTGATCGATCCCGGCGATTTCATTCCGCTCAAGCCCGCCAAGACTCAAGCCGGTGGCGGAGGCGGAGGCGGCGACCGCGATGTACTCCAAGCTTCAAAGGGCAAGCTGCCCAGGTTCTCCATGCAGGCCCAGATCACGCCACCCGCCGCAGTCATACGAAATTTCAATCCCAAGTTGGCGGTGGAACCCACCATCATGGTGCCGCCTGAAATCAAAGTGGCGATGAACAGCAATATGCCCAACTTTGGCCTTCCGAACTCCTCCGCCGTCATTCCCTCGAACGGCACCGGCTCTGGTAGCGGCATCGGTTCCGGTAGTGGCGGCGGCGTAGGGTCCGGCAACGGCCGTGGCCTTGGACCCGGTGAGGGTATGGGTACCGGCGGTGGTGTTTACCGTCCCGGCAGAGGAGTCACTCCACCCCGGCCAATCTATTCTCCCGACCCGGAGTTTTCCGAAGAAGCCCGCAAAGCCAAGTACCAGGGGACTTGCACCCTGATGATCGTGGTTGATACCGACGGTCACCCCATTAATCTTCGCGTAGTGAACTCCCTCGGCATGGGATTGGACGAGAAGGCGCTCGAGACGGTCCGCACGTGGCGCTTCGAACCAGGCCTCAAAGACGGCCATCCCGTCAAGGTCGAAATGGCTGTAGAAGTTGACTTCCACTTGTACTGAGTTGCAGAGCGGAATTTCCGCGCTACGTAGCGTCGCAGTCCCGGCGGACGCTCTTATTCCTTCAAATCCACATGCTGAACGTCGTCAACCGCGTGCCCTAAAAACCGCTGCCCCAGACGGCGAAATTTTTCCACCGAATCGGTCGCAAAGAACTTAATACGCGGCAGCGCCCTCCGTTCTTCCTGGAACCCTGCCGGCGGCAAAAGTTTTTGCAGCCGCTCCGAAACTACCCGTGCCGTCGACTCCGCCGAGTCCACAATGTTCACATGCGACGGCGCCACGCGACGCAGCAGCGGCTTAAGCAGCGGATAGTGAGTACAGCCCAGCACCAGAGCATCCGCATCGTGGAAGCCGTCGCCAAACGCCTCCGCCAGGTAAATTCGAGCCACCTCCTCGGTCACGGCGTGCTCCACCCACCCTTCTTCCACCAACGGCACGAGCAGCGGACAAGCCTTCTCCCGCGCCTCGACCCCGCGCGCTTCCAGGGCTCGCCGATAAGCGTGGCTGCTGACCGTAGCTTCCGTTCCGATGACCACAACTTTCTTATTCTTGCTCACCGCCGCTGCCGATGCTGCTCCCGGCTCCACTACTCCTACGACCGGTACGTGCGCTGCCGCGGTAATGCGGTCGAGGGCTAGCGCTGTCGCCGTATTGCAAGCGATCACCAGTACCTCCGCTCCATGCGCTTCCAGATAGTGGGCCGCCTCAACCGCATAGCGCCCCACAGTCTCCACTGACTTCGACCCATACGGAAGCCGCGCCGTATCGCCAAAATAGATGTATTCGGCCTCAGGGATAAGTTCAAGTAAAGCTTTAAGGACAGTCAGGCCGCCGAAGCCGGAATCAAATACGCCGATGGTGGGACGCCGCGTACCCATGGTTGAACTACCCGATGATAGCAGCGGGCAGAGTTGCGAACCATGACCACTGTTGTTCGCCTTATGTCTGCCAATGAATATTGGCATCAGGAAAGCTAACTATAGCTTTACCGTCGAGGAAATAGCTCCCGCTAACTCAGAGCTTCTTCCGCAACAAGCCCCCGCCGGTATCGGCGCCCCATGCGGGCAGGTCCTCGGATGGCCGAGAAAGGTGCAAATCTTATCCGTAGCTTCGGGTGAGAGGATGTGTTCGAATTTGCAAGCCTGTTGCTCGATCTCAGATTCGCTGTCCATCGCCAGGCTGTCGGTAAATAGTCGCTCCGCCAATCGATGCCGTCGAATGATGCTCCCCGCCCGTTCGCGGCCGCGCGGCGTAAATTCCACAATCAGCGTCCCATCGCCAACCGAAGCCGATACCGGTTTAAGCGCATCGTGACACGGATTCACAAAAGGCTTGTGGCCATGCGCCAGCGGAGGATGCGGCGCAGAATCCACCAGCCCCATCTGCATCATCTTCTCAATCGCCAGACTGACCGGCAGCGCTCCATGCACCTCCATGCGCTCGACTTCGGCAATTTCGCCGTGCTCGCTCAGCACCCATAACTCTTCGAGCACTTCGTCAAACTGCTCTTCGTCCGCCATCGCAAATACTTCCTGCGATTCGATCTTGCCATGATGAAATTCAATACGCCGGTCGGCCAGCCGCGCCACTACAGGATCGTGCGTAACCATCACAATGGTCCGCCCCTGCTGGTGAAACTCGCGCAGCAATCGCAATACGAGTTCTTCATTCACCGCGTCCAGGTTGCCGGTCGGCTCATCGGCCAGAATAATTTTCGGATCGTTAATCAGAGCCCGTGCAATACAAACCCTCTGCTGTTCGCCGCCGGAGAGTTGCGATGGCAAATGATTTGCCCGATCGCCCAGGCCCACGCGCGTCAGAGCTTCAGTCGCTTCTTTTTCATCCGTCATGCTGTGGAAATACTGCGCCAGCATCACGTTTTCCACCGCGGTAAGAAACGGAATCAGATGAAACTGCTGAAAAATGAATCCGATTTTCTCCGCGCGCACCCGATTCAACTCGCCCGCGGAAATGCCGGCAACATTCTGCCCGTCCAGCCAGATTTCTCCCGACGTCGGACGATCCAGGCAGCCAATCAAATTTACCAGCGTCGATTTACCCGAACCCGACGGCCCCATGATGGAAAGCCACTCCCCCTGCGTGACGTGCAGCGAGATGTGATCCAGCGCATGAATCGCTCCATTCTCCTTGCCATTTCGGCTGCCACCATTTCCCTTCTCGTTGCCCGCCGCCTTTGCAGGGTAGAGCTTGGTCACGTCCTTGATCTGAATCATTTCACTCTCCCCTCAGGATGACCGCTGGCTGCACCCGCCGGAGCAGCGAAATCGGCAGAATCGCAGAGAGCAGCGTCACCACTATGCTACCAGCCAGAACCAGAGGTAAGACGCTAAAACGCGGTGCCACCGAAGCATGGAAGTTAACCCGCCCGATCCACGCCGCAATACCGATGCCCGCAACAAACCCAATCACCGCGCCCGTTGCGCCCAAAGCCGCAGCCTCCGCCGCAAAGAAGCCGTTCAGCATACGGTCGGAAGCCCCCAGCGCTTTCAGAATGGCAAAGTCGCGCCGCCGGTCAAACACCCATCCCATCAGTGTGGAGAGCACGCACAGCGCGGCGGTTAAAATAATCAGCGCCGCCGCCGCCAGCAGTGTAGCGCGAGTCTTGCCCAGAACCCGCGCTTCACCTTCCATAATCTGCCGCACTGGACGAACATCCGCTGTCGGAATCGCGCCCGCAAGCTGATGCAGGATCGTCGCAATCTCCTCGGGTGAACCGGTGGCCGCGACCTCGACGGTCGAAGGCTGAACTCCCGTCCAGGCAACGAAATCCGCCAGCGAAACATACACGCGGCTGTCTTCGGCCGCCCCCGTCCGCACCGTTCCCGCAGACGTCAGATGAATTGTGTGCCCCTGAAAGCTTAAATCGAAGGGCTGATTCTTCGGCGAGACTACAGCAAGCGCGCGCACTCCCACCAGCGCCTGCTGCGGACCCGACGGCCAGTTGCTCACCGACCACCAGTGATCAAGCTGCCGCACCCGCCCGAAATCCGTGCCCACCACAACCACCGCCTGCCCGTCGCTGGTTCGTGCAACTACTAGCGCGAACGGAGCGGCCACGCCACGACCCGCGAGCACGGACTCAACCTGCGCCAGAGCTTCCACGGGAAGGGAAGCGCCGTCCTTGCCCACCAGGACAATGTTCGCGCCATAGTTGCGGAACTCGCGCCGCAGCTTGGCCTGCACATCAATGTAAAGATTCAGCATCGCCGTTGTCACCGCAGCAGCCACCACCATGGCAAACAGCGCCGAGAGTGCGCGTCCCCGCCGCAGAACTGCAGCCCGCACCAGCATCCTCAGAAACATGGACGTATGCGGAGACTGCGCCCGGCTAGCCGCAACTTCCTGCGCCGAGCGCGATACCCGGGTACTCACAGTTCACCTCGCAAAGCGAACACTGGATCCAGTCCGACCGCGTTGCGGATGGCGGCGGCGCTTCCCGCAAATGTGACGATCACTGCAATCGCCAGAATCACTGGCAACAGCACAGGTGAAATCGTGATCTCCGAGCTAAAGATGGAGCGGCCAATCTGATGAGCCAACATCCCCCCGGCAGCGAAGCCCACTAGCCCTCCGAACAAAGCCAGCAACGTCGCCTCCGCAAAGAACACAGATGCCACCGCCAGCTTTCCCGCACCCAGAGCCTTCATCAGGCCCACTTCCGCGCGCCGCTCGAAAATCGCCGTAGCCATCGCCGCGGAAACCGCCAGCGCCGAAGCGAATAGCGCCGCCAGCGTGACTAAAAAAATCAGCCCCTCAATGCGCGTCAGTACCGCTCCTTCGTTCTGTGCAACCTGCCGAATCTGTTCGGCATGCGAGTGCGGAATCGCCTCCTGCAACTGAAACGCAATCGATTGCGGATACGGCGAGCAGTACCAGCGGTCATAGACCGCCCCGGACATGCTTTTCGGATCGCGGCGGCCGAGCGCATCTTCCGGTTTGGTGAGCGCACTCACGTAAACCCGCCGCACCGCGCCCGGCTTCCCTAGAATCTCCTGGGCGAGCGCGATTGGCGCCACCACCTGATCGTCTTCGCTGCCGCCAGTGGAAAGGATTCCACTGACGTGCAACTGTCGCCCGGCAAGCGTGACCTCATCGCCAGCCTTCATTGAAAGCCGCGCCGCCAGCCGCTCTCCCAGCAAAACGTCGCGCGAGGAATCTTCCGGCCACGCCCCAGAAACTCTCCACCATGGATGCGTCGAGCGCACTCCAGTCGTGAATTCTTCTTTGCCGAATGACACTTGCTTCGCGAAGTAAGTGCCAAGCAATGTGAGATTTTCCGTATGGCCATCCCGCTCCACGGCAACCTGCACCGGCAGCATCGGCGCAAAGCCGGTTATGTTGTTATGCCAGAAGGTGCCTTTGATCTTCGGCAGGTCGGCTTCGTTCAGAAAAGCCCCATCGCTCGGCGGCTTCAGATTGACGCCCCCGATTTCGACATCCAGCGTATCTTCCTGGGGAGTGACCAGCAGGTTCGCACCGATGGTGCGCAGTTCGCGATTAATCTTGTCGCCAATGTCGGTCGCAACCGCAATCATCGCCGTCGCCACCGTAACCCCCAGCGTGATGGCCGCGCCCGCCAGCAATTTACGCCGCTTCTGGCGCCGGAACGATTCGTAAACGAGGCGGACGAACATCCCTTATTGCTTCTCGAACACGCGGCTGCCGGCCGCGATGTCCGCCTCCTGAATGATCACGGAATCGGCGGTCTGCGTCGCCTTCAGCGGAATCGGATTGCATCCTCCCGCCGTTCCCACCGACTGCGGATTGATGGGAGCCGCGCAGTTCTTGCAAACCACTCCATTGCCCGACTTGTAAAAGCCCACCGCCCCGCAGATTTCGCAGGCATCAAAAACCGTGGCGATCTTGCCGTCAGGTTTTTGATAAAGCCAGAAACGCACCTCAACCCCGTTCTCCTGCGCCTGGAAGCGGTGCAAGTCCCCATCGGAAACCTGCGCCAGGGGAATCTTTACCTGCCCGTTGGTAAAGCTGACCTGCGTGGCCGGCGACAGCGCGCTCTGGCTCTTTGCATAAACAAACTCCGCGGTCAGCATGGCGATAAACATGAAAGAGAAGATGTACACCGACGCCATCCACAGCCGCTCCCGCCGCGCCGTCCACGCCGCCTTCCGGCGCTCCGCCGGCGACACCGCATTCGGCCTAGGTTCACGCCGTTTGGCATCGAACAACACCATCAGTGCCGCCAACGCAAAAATCGTGACGAAGAAAAATAGATCATTCCGCACGATCGGCCCAATGATTGACATCTCGGTCTTCGAAGAGGGAATCACTCCACTCTCCGAAAGTTCGTGCAGGCCGGCAATCACCAACTGCGCCGCCACCAGGAAAAGAATCGCGGTCGTGATCCGGAAAAACTTTGGCAAGTTAATCCGCACGCTGCCCTTCACGAACATCACACCAAAAGCGATGGCGCACAGAACACCCATAAGCGTTCCCAGAAAGCTCATCAGTTCCGTGGAATTCAAAGATACGGCAGAGAGAATCAGCACCGTCTCCGCGCCTTCGCGCAGCACCATCAGGAACACAAAGAAGAACAGCCCGATCCACGCGTCGTTGCCCGCCAGCAGTCCGACCTTGCCTTCGATTTGGCCTTTCAGCTTGCGCCCCGTCTTCATCATGAAAATAACCATGGTGATCACGAAGAACGCCGCCACCAGCATCACCCAGCCCTCGAACACGTCTTCGTTCAAATTCAGCCTGGAGAGTAGAATCGCAACCCCGATGCTCCCGAGAAAAGCCGCTCCCAGCGCCGCATACACCGCCTTCCGCAGATCGTTGCGGCCAATCTTGGCCAGATAGGCCAACGTAATTCCCACGATCAGGGCGGCCTCAACCCCTTCGCGTAGCGTAACAATGAATGCCTGCAACATTTATGAACCGTCCACCATTTTGAAAATGAATTTCAATTTCAACTTTAAAGGATATGCCGTTCGCGCCGGGGCCGTCAATCCGATCTGTCACGAACGCATGTGATCCGCATCACACTGCGAAATATGGGATTAAACGGAGGTAACCATCTTCGCAGACCAACTCTTCACGAACTCTTCCAGGCGGCCGAGTCCTCGATCGAAGTTGTCAGCTGACGCGGCAAAGCCCAGGCGGAAATGCGAGGGCACGTCGAAACAATCTCCCGGCACCAACAGAATTCCGCGCTCGGCTGCGGCCTGGCAGAAGGGGCGGGTGTCCTCGCCGTTTAAAAACCACGGGAAGGCCGTCATCCCGCCTTGCGGGCGGATCCAGCCCAGAACGTCGCGCTGCGAAGCCATGAAGCGATCCAGTTGCCGCAGATTCCGGCTGGCAGTTTCCTGCGTCTTCCCGAGAACGGTGGAGCGGTGGCGGACCGCGATCTCGGCGAGGATCTCTCCCGGAGTGCTGTTCCACCCGGAGAAATAGGAGCGGGCGTTCAAGTACTGCTGGCGTCGCTCGGCGTCGCGCTCGATGATCCATCCCACGCGCGTTCCTGCCAGCGGGAAAGCCTTTGATAGATTGTTGATCACCGTGGCATGCGGCAGGCGCGCGGCGGACTTCGTTCCGCGTCCGTGATAGATCGGGTGAAAAACCTCGTCGCTAATCAGTTGCATGTCATGCAGGGAGGTGAACTCGTGCAAAGCCTCCATCTCGGAGTCGCTGATGGTGGCGCCGGTCGGGTTATGCGGGCTGTTTACCAGGATCAGCTTGGTCTTCAGATCGGCGAGACGCTTGATCTCGTCCACATCGATGCGGAAACTGTTTTCCCGAAGCATTCGGTAATAGCGCAGCTCGAGGCCGAGCGATTCGGGAAGCGCCGAGAACGTCGCCAGCCCAGGCAGCGGCAGGATGACGTTGGCTCCGGGTCCCGCGGCCAGCCACATGAGCACGACCAGTGCCTCCGAGGCGCCCGTGACTACCTGCACATGGTCGACACTCACGCCCTGCATCTCGGCAATCGCTTCGCGCAAACTGTCCGCGCCCGCGGTAGGGCCGAACCCCACTTTGTGATTCAGGTAACGCTGGCGAGACTCTTCGCCGCCCAGGTCGAGGAGTTCGTTGGCAGTCCAAGCGGGGCCGGCGCTCGAGGCAAGATTGAATTCGATGCCGTGCTCGTAGGTATCAAGCCAGGCGTCGAGCAGAAAGGGCTTCAAGCGCATGAGGTCACCTCAGGGCAGATCGACGCGCAGGTGAAGACCCGCCAGATCCGCGTGTGGCTCGATTCTAGCCTAATCAAGGCAGGCTCGGTCGCATGGATCCGACAAGGAGCGCCACCGGGACGTGGGACTCCTCACCTCCTTGGACAAACCACGCAGCGCACCGGCATCTCCTCGCATCGGCATCGCTTCGGAATATCCCCTTTGCCCCGCGCCCTCGCCGAACAAGTCAGCAGGTACCACGTCTCCCGATAGATTTCAAACATCCCCTGGCTTTTCGGCCCGTAATTAAAGTGCACCGTCACCCGCGGAACAAACGCATCCGCCGGAACCACATACCACAAATTCTTTCGGATCACATAAGCCGCCAGAAAATCGATGTCATCCAGAGTGTAGAGTCTTCCGCTGCCGCCGGCCCTCGCCTCGCATCGCGTACCTCGATGGCTGGTCGCGCATTTCACCTGCACCCGCCACAGCCGCCGCCCACTCTCCACCGCAAAGTCATAAGGACGGCTGTCTCCCCACGGCTTCAGCACAGGAAAGCCCAGCATCGTGGCCTTCGCCAGGAACGCAGCCTCCACCGCCTCCCCCAGCCGCTTCGCCACAGTCACACCGAGCGTCTGCATGTCATTCAGTTCTTGCTTTCTCTCCGGATTCGGTTTTCGAGGCATAAAAAAAGCGCGGCCTGGGTTTTCGGAATATGTGTCCGAAACACCGTCCGCGCCATATCTCCTTTATCCAAAAAAAAGCGCAGACCCGGAAGGCCTGCGCCGCTGCTTTCGATTCTATATACCCATTATATCATATTGCATAGGGCAAATGGGACATATTAGCCGATTTATTTCTCCCCTCGAATCAACAACTTGATCCAAAACACCACCCTCCAGGCTCTTGACAAGATTTTGCCGAAATCAAAAGACGCGTTTGCGAAGGCACCAGCTAAGTCGCGCAACCGAGCGGCAAATAACAATGGCCCCGGAAGCCCGGAGCCATTGAAAAAATCACGTGGTGCAAGCACTCTGTCTATTTCAGTATTGGCGAAGCAGTTCGCAGTGTCAAGTTACTTGAGGAGATTATCTCTGTGTTCTCTCCCCAAAACAGCCCTCCACAGAATGGAGTGTGGACCCGGCGGGATTCGAACCCGCATCTGCGACTGTGACAGAGTGCTGTGTTTCCCTTACACCACGGGCCCTGAATGAGACTGGTCCCGTGGCGGCGGAAAGCGCAAGGTTATTGGTCACAGAATCTTATCGCATGTGCCAAACTGGGCCGGACGGAATGTTTGACGCGACCGCCAGGTGATCGGACCGCTCTCACTGATCACCGGTTAGCTGGTAGAGCGGCAAGATAAATGGGGCGCTTCATAGCCTGCCCTGAGCTTGCCGAAGGGTCTCGCTTCCCTTACGAGACATGGGAGCGGGTGCCTGAAACCTGCGCCTTCCATAAGACGCAGGGCCTCTTCACATTGGGGCAAACAGCTTCTCACGTTTCTCAGGCGAAACTCAGAAAGGCATAGGCCGCAATGCTTACCGCCGCCCAGAAAGATGCGTGCTCAATGTGTGCCCAAATATAATATTCTGCAGTGGGAACTCCGAAGACATTGAGCCTGTCTTCGGCGAAGTCTTTGAACGTTTCGTAATTTGGAATATTACTGGCTACGACCCCTCCTGCTGCGCCAGCTAGAAGGATAAATACCGCCGTCCATTTAGCGTATGGCAGCAAGAGCAGTTGGCTTTGACTCAGGTGCTCGTGAGTGTATCCGATAACCAGAAACAAACCGCTAGTAAGCGTCGCGTATAAGCCAATGTGAAAGGTTGTGTAGGTAAAAAGCGTGCTTAGTCGTTGATCTGGCATTTTGGTTTTCTCCTGCTAGAAGTCGGGGCCCGGTAGTGCGGGCGGCGTCCATTTTAGTGCAGAGGTTTCTTCAGAAAGAAAAACATCTAAGCCGGGTGCCCCATGTCTCGCTTCTTTTGCGAGACATGGGAATCAGAGCCGGACACCCGCCCGCACCATCGTGCCAGTACAGTTCAACGAACGGGCCACAGACAACGGCCCACCGTGCAGCTACTATGCTCTCGCTGCACGGGCCGACCCCTTCCTGGATATCCAATAAATGAGAGAAGAAGATTAAACATGTTGATTCCGGTTACCGTGTCAGGAACTTACGCTAGGAGTAAACCATGAAACAGCGCCACGTCGTACTAGCAGTCCTTGCCTTCGCAACCTTCGCGATCGCACAAGATCAACCACGAGTGTTACTAACCTCCGCTAGTAAAGGGTCTAATTGGAATTCAACGCGCGATCAGACGATTGAGCTAACCAAGGACTTCCAGAAGGATTGTGCCCAAGTCCGCGTTACTACCCTCCAAGACAAGGCTGATTATACCGTCACGCTCAATCACATCGAGCATGGATTCGTCCGCGATAACCAGTTCCTGGTCTCCAATAAAGACGGCGACGTGTTGTACACCAAAGAAGGTGGCAGCATCGATAAAAATGTAAAGTACGCCTGCGGAGTAATCCAGAGGGACTGGAAACCCAAACCCGAAGCGGCAGCAGCTCCTCCTCCAGAGAACAAGTAGCTCAGAAGCGCGTCGTGGACTAGATTCCGTGTTCATTTAATTGACCGATGACTTGGGTGCCCCATGTCTCGCTGGCTTTGCGAGACATGGGAATTCGGGTCGAGACCTGGGACACCCGCCAGCCTGAGTCGTGATAGTAAAGTAAGATGAGGGTGTAGAAGCGGAGGCCGTCCCTATGCCCGAATCAGCCAACAATGAGGCCGCTGGGGCGGTGAAAATAAATGTTGTCCTCCAAAGTTTTCTCGGAGACGTGGACAGCTTGCGCGAGGTGTTCGATCTTGTCGTACCACTCTTAGAGCAACAGGATGAGCAGCGGCGTCAGGCCTACAAGTCGGCGCGCGAGACACTGCAGAACGGACAACCGTCTGGCGACAATCAAATGGCTCGTCGGCTAGAGGCGGCCAAGGCGATCCGAGTACATGGTCGAAAGCTACGGCGCGGGAAAGTTCAGTTTCAGAGCAATAGCATAGTCTCGCTCATCTCTCGTTTCGACCAACTTTTCGCGTCTTTGCTTCGTGTAGTTCTCAGAACTGTCCCACAAAAACTTGAAGCGGCGACGATCTCTTATAAGGAGGCCGCTGCTGCCTCCTCCATTCAGGACCTTCGAAATCGATTCGTCGGGCAAGAAGTGGAAGCAGTAATGCGAGGGTCACATCAGGAGCAATTCAAATACATGGAGCCGTTTACTGGACCGATTGACGAACCAAAACTATGGGCGGCATTTATTGAGGTTGTCGAGCGGCGGAATTTGCATGTCCATGCGGCCGGAAGGGTAAGTAGTCAGTATCTAGAGGTCTGCAAGGCGGTAGGCGCGGCGATACCGGTTGGCCTAAAACTGGCAACCCGATTGCCGATTGACCGCATATATTTTGACAGGGCTGTACTAATTCTCAGCGAAATGGGGATCAAGCTGAGCCAAACAGTCTCAAGGAAGATTTTTCCA
Organism: uncultured Acidobacteriaceae bacterium; assembly: GCA_963818865.1. GTDB lineage: Bacteria > Acidobacteriota > Terriglobia > Terriglobales > Acidobacteriaceae > Sulfotelmatobacter. Next base: position 377,915 of record CAWFTQ010000001.1, on the reverse strand, counting down.
AAGCATCTTGATATAGCCGACGGGGCTTTAATGAGCATTGGTCTCTCGCTCCTGCAAGCGGAGCAGGACACCTTGGCCGAGATCGTCTTTGATTATGCGGTAAGCTTGAAAAAGAATTGGGTTAGCAGCGAGAATATGTCTCGGGCGTTCCTAATCAATAAGGCCACCGCACTTAATTTCAATGGAGAAGGCAAGAAAAGCCTCGCTCTGCTGGACACCCTCGACTGGAGCGCCGCACATCCTAAGTTTCTGCTTGCGGTCAGCATTCTTCGGGGGGACTACGATCACGCAGAAAAAATCCTTGATTCGCTCCTGAAATCGGGCGAACTTACTCAGCGGAATCTACTAGAATGGCCTGTGTTTCGAGAATTTCGACTGACAGCCCGCGCGGGAAAGTACTTTCAATCAGCTAAAGTGTCCGACGACGCCACCGAGGAGCTCTAACTTGGTAGAACGTGAAACCCGGGGCGAACCCAGACTGCGGAATTGGTGTTTTCGCAGCGATGCAAGGTTTGTAATGACTTCCAGCCCCGTACGGTCTAAGATGCGAGTTCCCAGACGTGAGGGGGGACTGCTCAACGGATTTCATCAGTTTTCTTCGGCGAAGGCGATTAGCGGTCCACCGAACATCGTATTGCCAGGTGTAGAAAAGATCTCCGGAGCTTCCCAGATCAGATTGGCGTAGCTCCCAGATCTTCTTGCACACTTCGACAATTGACCCGCGGCCGCCAAGAGCGGTCAGTGCTTCAACCAGCCAACTTTCCAAGTCTTCTCGAGTGGCCATTTCCGGCTCCTCCGATCCCAAGAGTGAACCTACCACCCTCTCGTTTGCAGCATCTGAGCCTCGTCCAATCCCGCGACCGCCAGCCCTTTCATCGCTCCCGCCAAATCTTCGCTGACTTCAAGTAATACTTTAGGGTCGTTGAAGTGCGTCGCGGCTTTGACGATGGCGCGGGCTCGCTTTTCGGCTTCGGCGGGGTCGGCGAAGGTGGTGGAATCTTTCATGAAGATGCCGCTACCGACGAAGACGGCTTCGGCGCCGAGCTGCATGACCAGCGAGGCGTCGGCAGGCGTAGCAATGCCTCCGGCGGAGAAATTTGGCACCGGCAGCTTGCCAGTTTTGGCAACCATCTTTATCAGTTCGTAGGGCGCACCGTGCTCTTTGGCTTTAGCGTAGAGTTCTTCTTCGCCGAGCACGGTAAGGATTCTCATCTCCTGCACGATCTGCCGGATGTGCTTGACGGCGTGGACTACGTCGCCAGTGCCGGCCTCCCCTTTGGTGCGGATCATGGCCGCCCCTTCGGCAATACGCCGCAGCGCTTCGCCAAGATTGCGCGCCCCGCAGACGAATGGAACTTTGAAGGCGTGCTTGTCAACATGATGAGCTTCGTCCGCAGGCGTGAGCACTTCGGATTCGTCAATGTAATCGACGCCGAGCTCCTGCAAAATTTGCGCCTCCGCAAAATGTCCAATGCGGCACTTAGCCATCACTGGAATCGACACAGTCGCCATAATCTCGCGAATCTTCTTCGGCGACGCCATCCGCGCAACCCCGCCCTCCGCGCGGATCTGCGCCGGCACGCGCTCAAGGGCCATCACCGCGACCGCTCCAGCCTTTTCGGCAATAGCAGCCTGCTCAGCATTGGTCACATCCATAACTACACCGCCTTTGAGCATTTCGGCGAGGCCGGTTTTTAGGCGGAGGGAGGTGGAGTTGCCGTTGTGTTGGGACATTGGGGGTCTCTTTTCGAAATCGTTATCGTTAAGGTGGGCGCAATCTGCGCGCCTCAATATTGATTATTGTACATCCTATCAACCTCGCGTCCTGTCTGCGGTGCTATGATGCCGAGCAATTCGGAGAAGCCGTATGTGGTTTGGCTTGCGCCTTCCGCCGAGCGCCGTCGCTCTCGGGTAGCTCACCTCTCGACATACTTGGCGAACATTTTTTCGGGGTCGATGGCGATGAAGATGCCGCGGCTGCGGGCGAGGACTTCGTCTTTGTCGTTGAGGATTTCGGCGGTGTTGACGTGGGTGCGTCCGCGCTTTTCGATTTCGCGGCCTTCGACGCGCAGCGGCGTATGCAGGGGGACGGGCTTGAGATATTCGACGGTCATTTCGCGGGTGAGAGCGACGACGTGGTGGAGTTTGTTGACCTTGCCCATAGCGTCGTCGAGGATGGTGGCGATGATGCCGCCGTGGCAATGGCCGGGCGGTCCGGTGTAGCGCTTGCCGAGGCGGAAGTGGCAGACGAAAGTTTGGCGTTCTTCGTCGAGGATGAATTTCAGGCGCATGCCTTCGGGGTTATCCATGCCGCAGACGAAGCAATAGTTTTTCTGGAGCTTCATGTAGCGGGTTTCGTGGCCTTGGGGCTTGGGGCGCATGGAGGGATTCTAATGGATGAGCGGCTTGTTCGCTGCTGACTGCTGGAAGTCGACAATGGGCTATTTTGAGGTTTTTCTAGGACGCCACATCCACACGACCGAGGTGGCGACGGTCGCCGCTAGGGCGATATCTCCAAGGAAGCCGAGCCAAAGAAAATGCCCCCGGGTTGCGTATGTTCCGTCTTGCATGTAGGGAAACGGGAAACCGTACCTGGCGCCGCAGTCATAGCAGTGAGTGCCGCCAAGCACAGATTGCATGAGCGCGAAGACAATCGCGCTGAGCGTAATCACGATTGCGCACCTACGCATGGAGACTCGCTTGCGAGGCATGGGAATGATTTTAGCGTGATTTTGTATTGTTCATAGTCGATGTCCCTCGCCATAGAGATTGTTCCAGTATCCGAGATCAAAATTCCCGCCCTCGCGCAAAGAATGCGCAAGCCTGGGGCAGCCGCGCGGCGGGCAGGGATCTTTCGACTCCGGTTGGGCTTCGCGTTTGCGAAGCCCAACCTTCGCTCAAGATGACACTGGATACAGATCGGGCTTCTAACTCCGGCGGAAATCATGTATACATATCGGTTTTGGAAAACTTTGGATTGGAGCACTCCGTGAAATTGAATCGACAGACTGCTGAATATTTTGAGCTGAGTACCTCGGGGGCTAAAGCCCTGGTTAACAAGGAAGAATTGACCGCAGCGCTGAAGCGCTGCGCCACGCAAGGTCATCCTTCCATCACAGTCTGCCTGATCTTTCTCCTTGCCTTTCTGCCGATTGGCTTCGCTGCATCCGCGCAGGATAAGGATTCGGACCAGACGGCGGTGCCTGCGCCTGCGGCTAAGAAAAATCAAAAGAAAGATCAGAAGAAGGATGACAAGAAGGAATCGCCGGCCTCGGAGAAAAAAGACAAAGACGAAGAGAAAAAGCCCGGCATGAACGCCGAGACCTTTTCCGGGCTGAAATTCCGCTCGATTGGGCCGGCGGTGGCTTCGGGGAGGGTGATGGCGATTGCAGTGAATCCCAAAAACAAGTTTGAGTATTACGTGGGCGTGGCTTCGGGCGGAGTGTGGAAGACGGTGAATGATGGGACGACGTGGACTCCGCTGTTCGATAAGGAGGCGTCGTATTCGATTGGATGGGTGACGCTCGATCCGAATGATCCGGCGGTGGTGTGGGTGGGAGCGGGCGAGAGCAATTCGCAGCGCAGCGTGTCGTATGGCGATGGGATTTACCGGTCGGACGATGGCGGGAAGGACTGGCAGAATTTGGGGCTGAAGAAGTCGGAGCATATTGGGCGGGTGGTGGTTGATCCGCGGGACTCGAAAGTTGTTTATGTAGCAGCGGAGGGGCCGCTCTGGGGGCCGGGCGGCGATCGCGGACTTTATAAGACGACCGACGGCGGGAAGAACTGGAAGGCGGTGCTGACCATCAGCGAGAACACGGGCGTGGTGGATGTGGCGATTGATCCGTCGAATCCTGACATTGTTTATGCGGCGGCTTATCAGCGGCGGCGGCATGTTTTTACGCTGATCGATGGCGGGGCGGAGAGCGCGATTTATAAATCGACCGACGCGGGAGCAACGTGGAACAAATTGAAATCGGGATTGCCCACGGTCGATATGGGAAGAATTGGGCTGGCGGTTTCGGCGGCTGATCCGAATGTGGTGTATGCCACGATTGAGGCGGCGGATGGCAAGGGTGGAATTTTCCGGTCGAATGATCGGGGCGCGACCTGGGAGCGGAAGAACGAATTCGATGTGGGGGCGATGTATTACGCGCGGGTGATTGCCGATCCGAAGAATGTGGACCGCATTTTTGTGATGAATGTGAGTTTGCGGGAATCGCTGGATGGCGGGAAGACTTTGCATAAGGTGGAGGAGACGAATCATCACGGGGACAATCACGCAATATGGATCGATCCGGACGATACGAAGCATTGGCTGCTGGGCTCGGATGGCGGGATGTATGAGACCTGGGATGACGCGAAGAACTGGGAGTTCAAGGCGAATCTGCCGACGGTGCAGTTTTACGATGTGGCGGCGGACAATGCGCTTCCCTTCTATAACGTGTGCGGAGGGACGCAGGATAATTTTTCGTGGTGCGGGCCAGCGCGCACGCGGAACGTCAACGGGATTATGAATTCGGACTGGTTCGTGACTACGGGCGGAGATGGATTCCGGTCTGTGGTTGATCCGGTGGACGCGAACACGATTTATTCCGAGTCGCAGTATGGGGTGCTGGTGCGTTACGACAAGCCGACGGGGCAGGAGTTGGTGCTGCAGCCGCAGGAGGGTAAGGGAGAAGCTCCGCTGCGGTGGAATTGGGATTCGCCGGTGATTATCTCGCCGCATGCGCATACGCGGTTGTATTTTGCGGCGAACAGATTATTTCGCAGCGACGACCGCGGGGATACGTGGAAGGCGATCAGCGGGGATTTATCGCGGCAGATTAATCGAAATGCGTTGCCGGTGATGGGGAAGGTGTGGAATCCGGACGCGGTGGCGAAGAATGCATCGACGTCGTTTTACGGAAACATTGTGGCGCTGGCGGAGTCGCCCAAGAAAGAAGGATTGATTTTTGTTGGAACCGACGATGGGTTGATCCAGGTGACTTCGGATGGCGGAGGCAGTTGGACGAAGTATGACAAGTTTGCGGGCGTGCCGGATATGACTTATGTGAGCCGGTTGGCGGCTTCGCAGCATGATGCGAATGTTGTGTATGCGGCATTCGATGATCACAAGAATGAGGACTTCAAGCCTTACTTGTTGAAGTCTGCTGACGCAGGGAAGACTTGGACTTCGATTGCGGGGAATTTGCCGGAGAATGGTCCGGTAGTGGGGTTTGCGGAAGACGCAGTGAATGCGGATCTGCTGTTTGCCGGGACTGAGTTCGGGGCTTTTTTCACGATCGATGGTGGAGCGCACTGGGTGCAGCTAAAGGGCGGGCTGCCGACGATTGCGGTGCGAGACATGGTGGAGCAGGCGCGGGAGGGCGATCTGGTGATTGCGACGTTTGGGCGCGGGTTTTACGTGCTCGACGATATTTCCGCGCTGCGGCAGATGAAGGCGGAATCGGTGGAGCAGGCGGCGGCGACGTTTCCGGTGAAGGATGCGTTGCTGTATATCGAGCGGCATCCGCTGGGCGGGCCGAAGAAGGGATTTCAGGGAGAGGCGTTTTATACGGCGGAGAATCCTGCGTATGGTGCGGTGTTCACGGCTTATTTGAAGGAGAAGCTGAAGACGAAAAAGGAGAAGCGGCAGGAAGCGGAGAAAGATGCGGCGAAGAAAAATCAGACGCTGCCTTATCCCTCGAATGATGAGTTGCGGGCGGAGGCGGAAGCGCCGAAGCCGGAGGTTTACTTTATGGTTTACGACGAATCGGGCGCGCCGATTCGGCGGGTGGAAGGAAGCATTGAGGCTGGATTTCAGCGGGCAGCGTGGGATTTGCGATATCCCGTGGTTGCGCTGCGCGAGCATGAGGACGATGAAGAAGATTTTCCGCCGGCTTCCTCGAGGGGAATCCTGGTGCTGCCGGGGGCTTACTCGGTGCGATGTTTCGAGAAAGTCGATGGAGCGGTGACGGAACTGGGAGGGGCGCAGAATTTCAAAGTCGTGACGGAGGGGCAGGGGGCGTTGAATGCGGGGGATCTGGCGGCACGCGAGGAGTTTCATCGCAAGGTGGCGCGGCTTTACCGCGCGGTTTCAGGGGCTACTCGCACCGGGCATGAAGTTCAGGATCGGCTGAAGGCGATCCGCGAAGCTCTGCGGGATACTCCGGCGGCGGAAAAACAATTGGACGCGGCGGCGGATGCAATTGAGCAGAATGATCGGGTGATCTTGCGAGCGCTGAGCGGGGATCGCGAAATGCAGAAGAGGAATGAGCCGGTGGCGTCGTCGATCAATGACCGCATTGAGGCGATTATGGAGGGCGAGAGGTTCTCGCTGGCCAAGCCAACACAGGGGCATGCTGAGGATTACAACGTTGCGGCGGGGGAGTTTACGGAGCAACTGGGGAAACTTCGAACTTTGGTTGAAGTTGATTTGGTCAAGCTGGAGAAAGATATGGAGGCTGCGGGTGCGCCTTGGACACCGGGCAGGGTGCCGGAGTGGAGTGAGAAATAGGACGGGTGGCCACGGATTTGCACGGATTGACACGGATAGATCGGGCTGGGGGAGTTTTGCAGAGGGCGTTTGCGGTGTTGCAGGCTGAAACCAAGGTCCCTCGCGGCGCTCGGGATGACAGAAGTGAGGTTAACGGGCAGGGATGGTTTTTAACAAGGATGGTTTTTGACAAAGATGGTTTTGTGATTCGTGAGGAATTTTTTTATTCTGTTGTAAGTCGCTTGTTTTTTACTCAGGCAGCTGTGGTAAACTCGCCGCCGACTGTTGCTTAACGCTGTGGGGCGCGGCAACGGGCCGTGGGAAAACGTCTCGCGTGGTTTCTTGTGGGGAGGGACTGGGGAATGGGCCTTGCGTTAATGGCTTTAATCTGGCTGATCACACTGGCCAGCACGTACTTCTTTGTCGCCAAAACCTGGTGGTTGCCGGCAGGAGCTGCGGAAGCGGCGCACTTCATCGATGGACAATTCGCTCTCACATTCGTGTTGATGGGAATTGTTTTTCTAGCGGCACAACTTTCCCTGGGGTACATCGTTTGGCGATACCGGCAACAGCCGAACTCACCTCCGGTGCAGTATTCGCATGGCAATACAAGACTTGAGATTGTCTGGACGGTGCTGACTACGATTCTGTTCATCGGATTGAATCTGATGGGCAGCCGGGTGTGGGCGAGCCAGCGCTTTGATCAGGCGGGGCCGGGCGCGGTGCAGGTGGAGGTGACCGGGATGCAGTTTGCCTGGTACTTCCGCTATCCGGGGCCGGATGGAAAGTATGGAGCGACGAGCCCGAAGCTGATGGATCCATCGGCTGGGGGTGAGGCGGCGGTGGGGCTGAACACGTCGGATCCGGCGGCGAAGGATGATGTGGTCACGGGCACGATGTATTTGCCGGTTGACCGCGAGGTGGATGTGAGTCTGCGGGCGGTGGACGTGATCCACAGCTTCTTTGTGCCGTCGCTGCGCTTTAAGCAGGACGCGGTGCCGGGGTTGAATATTCACATGCACTTCAAGCCGACGGCGATTGGCGAGTATGAGATCGCGTGCGCCGAACTCTGCGGCTTGGGACACTACAAGATGCACGGGATGGTACACGTGGTCAGCCAGGAGGATTTCGATAAGTGGCTGGCGGCACGGGAGGCGGAGAAACAGTAATGGCGACGGCGGCTACGGTTCATTCGCACGCTCCTCAGGGATTTATCCGGAAATATATTTTCAGCCTGGATCACAAAGTCATCGGCATGCAGTATTTCTTTTTGGCGCTCACGGCGGTGTTCGTGGGGATGTTTTTGTCGCTGCTGATGCGGATTCACCTGCTGTGGCCGAGCGCGGTTCTGCCGCTGGTGGGCGAGATCAAGCCGGAGACTTATCTCAGCTTGCTGACGATGCACGGGACGATCATGGTGTTTTTCGTGCTGACGACGGCGCCGCAGGGTGGGTTCGGGAATTATTTTCTGCCGATTCAGATTGGGGCGCCGGATATGGCGTTCCCGGTGCTGAACATGCTTTCGTTCTGGACGACGTTTGTGGCATTCGTCTGCATCATTGCTGCATTTTTTGTGACGGGCGGAGCGCCGCTGCATGGTTGGACGGGATATGCGCCACTGAGTGCACTGCCATCGGCGGGGCCGGGGGAACAACTCGGGGCGGATTTGTGGGTGACGAGCATTGCAATTTTCTGCGTTGCGTCGCTGATGGGCGCGCTCAATTTCCTGACAACTACGCTCGATATGCGGGCGAAGGGCATGACCATGATGCGCATGCCGCTGACGGTGTGGTCGTGGTTCATCACGGCGATTCTGGGGCTGTTGGCGTTCGGCGTGCTGCTGTCGGCGGGAATCTTGCTGCTGATGGACCGGAATCTCGGTACGAGCTTTTATGTGCCGCTGGTGGTGGTGAATGGGACAGATCATGGGGCACAAGGGCGGGTCGCCGCTGCTGTGGCAGCATCTGTTCTGGTTCTTCGGGCATCCGGAGGTTTACATCGCGATTCTTCCGGGGATGGGCGTGACGTCACAGATTCTGTCGACGTTCTCGCGCAAGCCGATCTTTGGATATAAGGCGATGGTTTATGCCATGCTCTCGATCGGGTTTTTCGGATTCATGGTGTGGGGCCACCACATGTTCATGAGCGGCATGAGTCCGTATTCGGCGTTTGCGTTTTCCATCCTGACCATGTGTATCGGCGTGCCCTCGGCTATTAAGACGTTTAACTGGCTGGGGACTATGTGGAAGGGGCACATTCGGTTTCATACGCCGATGCTGTATGCCATTGGATTCGTTTCACTTTTTGTGTCGGGTGGATTGAGTGGGCCGTTTCTGGCGCAGCCGGTGCTCGATATCCAGCTGCACGACACTTATTTTGTGGTTGGACACTTCCACCTGATCATGGGAGTGGCGGCGATTTTTGGAATGTTCGCCGCAACGTATTACTGGTTCCCGAAAATGTTTGGGCGGATGATGAATGAGACGTGGGGACGGGTACACTTCTTCCTGACACTAGCGGGGACGTATGCCATCTTCATGCCAATGCACTACCTGGGCGTGGCGGGCGGAACGCGGCGGTACTCGCAATATACGGAAGTGGCGTACCTGCAGAAGCTGATGCCGATTCACGCATTCATGACCTATGCGGCGATGATCACGATTGCGGCGCAGTTTATTTTTGTAATCAATCTTTTCTGGAGCATGTTCAAAGGGCCGAAGGCGAGCGACAATCCGTGGGAGGCTACGACGCTGGAATGGACGACTGCGACGCCTCCGCCGCACGATAATTTTGGGGGAGTGACTCCGGTGGTGAATCATGGCCCGTACGAGTACGGAGTGCCGGGAGCGGCGCGGGATTATGTGATGCAGACGGATCCGGTAACAAAAGCGACGCATTAAAGTACCGCGGGGCTAAAGCCCGTTGAGAATAGTTGGGCTTGATCGCAGCGCTAAAGCGCTGCGCCACCCAAACGCAAAACCGTTAAGTGGTCGATTGGCATCTGAAGTCATCATGGCTACATATAGTCCAAGTGCTCCGGCAAAGTTAGGACGCGGCGGGAATGTGCCCGTGCCACCGAGCGGCGGTAGCGGCGGCGGTGACAACTCGTCTGGTTCGGGTCTTCCGAATTATGGTGCGCGACTGCGGAGAGCGCGGCTGGGGCTGATCTGCGGGATCGCGACGGTCAGCATGGTGTTTATTTCGCTGACCAGCGCGTACGTGGTGCGGCAGGGTTTGCCGACGTTTGACGGCGCGACGAATTCTTATGTGCGCGACTGGGGCCAGGTACAGCTGCCATGGCTGCTGCTGGCCATCAATACCGCGTTGTTGCTGATCAGCAGTTTGACGATGGAATTCGCGCGGCGGGATATCAAGCGGCGAGCGGCACTGGCTCCGCTGCAATCGATGCCGGGGATTTCTCTCGGCGAAGAAAAAAGCTTTCCCTGGCTGGGTGTGACCGTGCTGCTGGGTTTTGGATTTCTGGTGGGGCAATGGATGGCGTGGGGAGAGTTGAAGGCCCGCGGGTTTTTCGTGGACACCAATCCGAATAGTTCGTTTGTTTATTTGCTGACGGGGGCGCATGCGGTGCATCTGGCGGGCGGGATTATCGCATTAATTTGGGCGGCGGTGACTTCCCTCCTGCACCGGCCGATCGAGGGACGGCGCATTGTGGTTGACGTGACGGCCTGGTACTGGCACTTTATGGCGGTGCTGTGGATTTATGTTTTTGCGTTGTTGGGGTTGGCAAGGTAGTGAGCGCACAGCTCGCGCACGCAGTTGTAGCACACGAGATCCTTCGCTCCGCCTGAAGAACGGCTGCGCTCAGGATGACGCAGTGTGAAAGAAGGGAGAAACTTGGGAATGGCTGACGCCACGCTGCAACATAACGCCGCTGCCGTGCATGGGGTCGCGGGCGAGTACGAGGCTCCGCTGTTTGGGGCTTACTCGAAGAAGGTTGGGATGTGGCTGTTTCTGGCCTCCGACTCGCTGACGTTCGGAGCGCTGCTGTTCGCCTTCAGTTACAACCGGATTTATACGGTGTGGCCGACGCCGTTTGGCAAAGACAGCATTATCAATGCGACGGTAATGACGGCGTGTCTGCTGTCGAGTTCGCTGACGATGGTGATGGCGGTGTTCGCCGCGCAGAGGCATGACCGGGCATGGACGCGGAACTGGCTGCTGGCGACGATGGCTTTCGGCACGGCGTTTATCGTGCTGCACGGGATGGAGTGGACGAAGTTAATCCACGAGGGATTGACGTTGCCGGGATTTCCCAAGCCTGCGGGGCAGGAGGCGGGCGAATACGCGAAGATCTCAGTGGGCGTACCGCAGTTTGCGTCTACGTTCTTCACCCTGACTGCAATGCACATGCTGCATGTGACGATCGGCGTGATCTATTTGGGCGTGGTGGCGCTGCGGAAATGGTTTCTGCCGATCCTGGGCGTGCTGTGGCTGGGGGCGTACTTCCTGATTCCGGCGGATAATGTTTTTCATTACGGCGTGCATGCGCTGCTGATTGGGCTGGTGGTGGCGAGCATCGTTCTCTTTCTGAAGCCCAAGGATTATGACGCGCATGACGTAGAAGTTTCAGGACTGTATTGGCACTTTGTGGATTTGGTGTGGATGTTTATTTTCCCGCTGGTTTATTTGATGTCGACCAAGGTTTAGCGGCGAGGCTCCCATCGGCGGCTAGAGCCGCCGATGGGAAGGAAAGCGTGATCGCAGCGTTGAAGCGCTGCGTCACCCAAAATCAGCTTTCAAGGCACGGTAAGCGAGGGCACGCGATGCACGATGTGGCGAAGCATGACGATAGCAAGGGACAGTATTTCTGGGTGTGGGGCGCGCTGCTGTTTCTGACGGGCGTGGAGGTCTGGCTGGGTTATAAGCAGATCTTTGAGCCGGTGCGTATGCTGCAGGCGCTGCTGGTGCTGTCGGTGATCAAGTCGGCATTGATCATTGCCTATTTCATGCATTTAAAGTTTGAGAAGGCTTTGATGCGCTGGTTGCTGGTGATCTCAGTGACTGGGTGCTTTGTGATTATGTATTTTTTCTTTTTTCCAGACGCGGGACGCATTTTGCGTTTGGGTGTTCGATAGAGTTTCAGGAATCGCGATGAAGTATCTGCAAGGCAGAATTCGGGTCATAGCATTGCTTGGGATATTGGGATGCGCCAGCATGCCCGCGCTGGGGCAGGGTTGCGCGATGTGCAATGCGGTCGCGAGAAGTACGCCCAAGGAGGGGCAACGGGCGTTGAACCGGGCGATTCTGGTGATGCTGGTTCCGCCGATTGGAATCATGGTATTGGGCGTGGGGTTTGCATTCCGGTATGGGAAGCGGCGCGACGAAGATCAGGAGCGCGGCGAAGGGTAGGTCAATCGGCCTGACGCGCGGTTTTAGGGAAGCCAAGGTTCGGGGCCAGAGTCAAGGGCAAAGGCAAGATCAAAGGCGACGGACAAGAGTGTCCGTCCCACACAGACATCATCCCACACGAACATCCACAGGAAGTTCTCAGGCGGCCGCGGTTGCGGTCAACCTCTGCTCCAAAGTTGCAGCTTCGCGGGCGCCGGTGTGGCGCAACACTTCGCAGGCCCACATGGTTTTGGCGCTCTCCGGGCAGGACACGTATACCAGCACGCCAAGCTGGCGAAGCTGATTCTCATAGCGGTCGGCCTGGTCGTCCGAAAATCCAAGGCCCACCAGAGTTCGGGCATTGCCACAGAAGGCGGGAGCTTCGCGTGAAACCATAAGAGCGTGGAAGAAGGCCTGCGACTTGATGAAGAAGCCGACGGTTGGAATGAGCACGGCACCAAAGCCTGAGAGCCAGCCGATGAGTCCAGCAGTGACGGCATTCGATTCGCATTCCGAATTGAACAGGCTGGCATCGCGCACCAAAGTTGCGATGGGATGGGTGGGCGAGAGCATCATGCAAATGTCTTCGTTGTCGAAGCCCGCTTGATTTAGAGTGTGCACGACTTCGTTGAGGGCAACTTCCTGGGAATACATTCCGTAGGCGGCGGCTGTGTTGAGTGACATATTATTACTCCACGTCGATGAATATTTTTCGTGCTGACTGCTGCTGACTTCTACTGACCGGGAGACATTCGGCTTAGTCTTGAATTGTCGTTTCAGCGGATGAAAAGGGTAGTACGCGGCTACCCACCTTACTGGATCAATCGGAGGTTACACCTCTCGGGTGAAATTGAAACTAGGGTAGATCATGTAGGGATGGTTTTTTTACAGAGAATTCATCAAAAGTGACCCAGGTTGGGCCTCGACTTCCAGGGTGCGGCTTCGGTGGACCGCGGCAGGGCGCCTCCCTGCACGGCTGAAGAGGTTGCGGAAAAAGTCTCTTGACGGGATTGAACGTCCCTCAGAGGCTAAAGCCGGCATCGAAAACATGGCAGTTATCGCAGCGGTAAACCGCTGCGCCACCCAAAATCAAGAGCAAGATCGAGTTGTTCCGCAGCCTCTGAAGCCGTGGCCTTGCAAAACAATTTATAATAGAAGGTTCCGCAGTGCTTGCGAAGGCTGCTGGCACGGTTCCCAGAGCGGAATCTGTGCGGTGGCGGCCTTACGCTTACTCGATGTCTCACCTGATGTCCACAGAAAACAGCATAGTCGTTCACGGAGCGCGGGTTCACAATCTCAAGAATATTGATTTTGAGGTTGAGCACAACACGCTGACGGTGGTTACCGGAGTCTCGGGCTCGGGCAAGTCTTCGCTCGCCTTCGACACAATTTACGCGGAAGGGCAGCGGCGGTATGTGGAGTCGCTGTCGGCCTACGCGCGGCAGTTTCTGGAGCGGATCGAGAAGCCGGACGCAGATTCCATCGATGGAATCGCGCCGGCGGTGGCGATCCGGCAGAAGAATACGACGCGGAATCCACGGTCGACCGTGGCTACGGCTACGGAAATTTATGACTATCTGCGGCTGCTGTTTGCGCGGGTGGGCAGAACATACTGCGTGAAGTGCGGGTGTGAGGTGAAGAAGGATACGGTCGATGAGATCGCGGATACGATTCTGGAGCTCGACCCGGAGACGCGGGTGCAAGTTGTGTTTCCGCTGCAGGCGGCCGTGAGCGCGGAGGAGGCTGCTAAGAAGGTTACACGCGCGCGCAAGAGCAGCAAGAAAGCGAGCGGTGCGGGCTCGGGGTTGACGGAGCAATTGAAGACACGGCTGTTCGATTTGCGCAAGGCCGGTTTCAATCGCCTGTATCAGGCGGGGCAAGTGTTCGAGTTCTCGACGCCGGAATCCCTGCTGGACGTCAATTTCGATCAACCGGTGTTTATGCTGGTGGACCGGCTGACGGTGTCCGCAGAGGCGCGCTCGCGCATTGTGGACGCGGTGGAGACGGCTTACCGGGAATCCGGCGAGGTAATCTTTGATCTGCCGGCACACGACGATGCGGCTGCGCGGCAGTTGCGTTTTTCGCAGCGCTTCGAGTGCAAAAACTGCAATCTTCGCTATGAGGAGCCGGAACCGCGGCTGTTTTCCTTTAACAATCCGTACGGAGCTTGTGCGCGCTGCCAGGGATTTGGCAACACGATTGACTACGATCTCGACCTGGTGATTCCGGACAAAACGAAATCGTTGGGTGAGGGTGCGATCGATCCGTGGAACAAGCCGAAATACCGTCCGTTATTCGCGGAGATGAAGCGCTTCGCGAAACAATCTGAGGTCCCGCTCGACGTGCCGTGGGGCGAACTGGAGGCCGAGCAGCAGGAACTGGTTCTGAATGGAGATGGAGATTTTTTGGGGGTGCGCGGATTCTTCCAGTATTTGGAAAGGAAAAAGTACAAGCTGCACATCCGCGTTTTCCTGAGCCGGTATCGCGGGTATTCGACTTGTCCGGAATGCCACGGGAGCCGGCTGCGGTTGGAGGCTCGCCAGGTAAGAATTGACGGGCACAATATTTGTGAAGTGTGCGCGATGACGGTGGAAGATGCGGCGAAATTCTTTGCGGAGGTTGAGTTAAGCGCGGAAGAAGCGGAGATTGCCGATCGGCTGCTGGAGGAAATCCGCGAGCGGTTGCGTTTTCTTAACGATGTGGGATTGGAATATTTGACGCTCGACCGATTGGCCTCGACGCTTTCCGGAGGCGAGGCGCAACGGATTCAACTTGCGACTTCGCTGGGGTCGCGGCTGGTGGGGACTTTGTATGTGCTTGACGAGCCGTCGATCGGGCTGCACAGCCGCGACACGCACCGGCTGATCAAGATCCTGCACGATCTGCGGGACTTGGGGAACACGATTCTGGTGGTAGAGCACGATCCGGATATTATGCGGACGGCGGACCGGATTCTCGATCTGGGTCCGGGAGCGGGAGAAAATGGTGGCAAGCTGGTGGCGGCGGGAACTTATGAAGAGATTCTGCGGAATCCGGCTTCACTGACGGGGCGTTATTTGTCCGACGATTTGCGCATACAGATACCGGCGGTGCGACGGCAACCGGGAGTGCAACAGATCAAGATTAAGAATGTCCGGGCGAATAATTTGAAGGGGATCGACATCAGCATTCCGCTGGGAATGCTGGTGGCGATCACGGGAGTGTCGGGGTCGGGAAAATCCACGTTACTGCACCAGGTGCTTTACCAGGCGCTGAGCGAGGCCAAGCAACAGCCGATCTCCGGTTCGGCGCGAGGAGCAGCGACGTGGGAAGGTTTGGAGGGCGACCAGCTTATCGACGAAGTGGTGCTGGTGGATCAATCGCCGATCGGACGAACGCCGCGTTCGAATCCAGTAACGTATATCAAAGCGTTCGATGCGATCCGCGATTTGTTCGCTTCCCTGCCGGAAGCCAAGAAGCGCGGTTTCAGCTCAGGGCATTTCTCCTTCAACATCCCAGGCGGGCGGTGCGAGACTTGTCAGGGTGATGGCACGGTCACGGTGGAAATGCAGTTCCTGGCGGACGTGGAATTGATCTGCGAAGAGTGCAAGGGCACGCGGTACAAGGCGCAGGTGCTGGAGGTTCGCTATCGCGGGAAGAATATTCACGAAGTTTTGAACCTGACGGTGAAAGAAGCGCTGAAGTTTTTTGCGGAAGTGCCTAAGATTACCGAAAAGCTCCGGGTGCTGGATGAGGTTGGGCTGGGATACCTGCGGCTGGGGCAATCGGCGACAACGTTATCAGGGGGTGAGGCGCAGCGCATGAAATTGGCGGCACATTTGCAACCGGCGACACGCGAGATTGGGCGGCCCAGCGGCGGAAGGCAGGAAGAACCGCGCCGGAGGCGGCGTGTACTGTACATTTTTGATGAGCCTACGACGGGATTGCATTTTGATGATGTGAGCAAACTTCTGGCCGCATTCCGCCGTCTGATCGAAGCGGGAGGTTCGATTCTTGTGATCGAGCACAATCTGGAAGTGATCAAGACTGCCGACTGGGTAATCGATCTGGGGCCGGAAGGCGGGGCGCGTGGCGGCAAGATTGTGGGCGCCGGCACGCCGGAGACGATCGCGAGTCTGCCGGGCTCTTATACTGGACAATATCTGGCTCGCATGTTGAAGGGTGCTGGCGGTGGCAACGGAGCGTCGCGTCCCGATGGCAGCAAGTAAATTTCTCGCTGGTGTACTGCTAGCTTCGGCGGTATGGCAGTGCGCGGTTGCGCAGGATGCGGGCCAGGCTGCGGCGGGGTCTGCACCGTCGTCTTCGTCATCTTCTTCTCCTGCGTCATCCTCTTCATCTGCTTCGCCTGGGGGAGCGCATCGAACCATCCATCACATTCAGGTTCCGGACGAGGATTCGCCGTCTCAACCTGCCGAACTTATTCAAGCGGAGGCGGCGATCGAGAAACAGAATTATGCCGCGGCCGAAGGTCTTCTGCATAAGTTACTGGAACGGGATGCGACGAGTTACGTGGGATGGTTCGATCTGGGCTTCGTGGAAAACGCGTTGGGCAACTTGGACGCGTCGATTGCGGCATATCGCAAGTCGGTGGCGGCGAAGCCGGACGTCTTCGAATCCAATTTAAATCTTGGATTGCAATTGGCCAAGACTTCGCAGCCCGGGGCGGAGGAATTCCTGCGGGCTGCGACGCGTCTGAAGCCGACGACTCATGTGGCGGAAGGGCAATACCGGGCGTGGCTTGCGCTCGGCCAAGCGATGGAACAATCGAAGCCAGAAGAGGCTCTGGACGCCTATGAGCGGGCGGCGGCACTCCAGCCGAAAGAGACCGAGCCGCATTTTGCCGCGGGCAAACTACTGGAGCAGGAAAATAAATTCGGCGAGGCTGAACAGGAATACAAACGGGCGCTGGCGCTCGACCCGGGATCGCAGGACGCGGTCATGGGGCTGGCGAATGTTTATATGCGCGGGCGGCGCTTTCCGGAGGCGGAAGATTACTTACGGAAGTTGCTGGCGACAAATCTGAATTCCGCTCCGGTGGAAATACAATTGGGGCGCGTGCTGGCCGCTGAAGGCAAGACTGACGAGGCGATTGCCGCATTGCGCACGGGAATCAAGCTGGCTCCGCGGGACGAATCGGCGCAACGCGATCTTGCGGAAGTGTATACGACGGCGGGGAAGAACGATCTGGCGGAGGCTGCGTATGGCGCTTTAGTGGCGGCGCACCCGAACGATGCCGAGCTACATCGGCGGCTGGGTCAGACGCTATTGCGTCAGAAGAAAACCAAAGAAGCGCAGCAGGAGTTTCTGACGGCGGTGAAGCTCAAGCCTGACCTGGGAGAAGCGTACGGTGATTTGGCGTTCGCCGCGGGCGAAAACGAAAATTATGCATTGGCGATTAAAGCGCTGGATGTGCGCGGCAAGCTGCTGCCGGAAAATGCTGTCACATACTTTCTGCGGGCATCGGCGTGCGATCATCTGAAGGACTTCAAGACGGCGGCGGTGAATTATCACCTCTTTCTTAAGACGGCCAATGGGAAGTATCCTGATTACGAGTGGAAGGCGAAGCATCGGCTGATTGCGATCGAAGCCAAGAAATAATTCCGGGGAGCAGATGGCGTTCGCGACAAAACATTCACGATGCTGGTGGATGACGGCAGTGGTGGCGATCTGGGCGCTGGCGGCGCCGTTCGCGCTGCGGGCAGCCCGGGAATCTACGATCGAAGAGTTGAAAGCGCGAGTGGCCAATGCCAGCATCGCCGACCGTCCTCCGCTGTGCATTCAGATTTCGGAGCGTCGACTGGATGAGGCGGACCGGCTTTATGTGGCCGGTGACAGCGAGCAGGCACAGACGACGCTGGTGGACGTTACCGCATTCGCCGAACTGGCGCGCGACTACGCCATCCAATCGCACAAGCATGAGAAGCAGAGCGAAATCGCCATCCGCAAGATGGCGCGCAAACTGACCAACCTTAAGCATGCGGTTGCGCATGAGGACCAAGGGAAGATTCAGGACGTAATCGACCGGCTGCAGCGGATTCGGGACGACCTGCTGGCGGCGATGTTTCCGAACGGAGTGAAGAAGTGAATACTCACTGGGTGCGAGTCGGCGCTGTTGTGGGTCTGCTATTGATGGTTGCCGGGCCGGGAATGGGGCAGCGGCATCGGGATCCGTTTACTCGACCAGAGATCGATCAGATCCGCGACACCAGTTGGGAACCGGATCTGCGTCTGCCTCTCTATGTGAAATTTGCCCGGGCGCGGCTGGTGGGGATGGAGCAGATGCGCAGCGATCCCAAAACGAAAGACCGCGCGCAACAGACGCACGATTATCTGGATGACTTCCTGCTGATTTATGACGAATTGAACGACAACATCGATACTTATGTTGACCGCAAGAATGACATCCGGAAACCGCTGAAAGTGATTATTGACGCTGACACGGAATTCCAGGCTAAGCTGCGCGCGTTAAGAGACGCATCTGACGTTCCGCCGGAAGAAGCGAAGCAGTATGAATTTGTTTTGAGCAGCGCACTCGACACGGTGGATAATTCTGCTCCGGAGCATCGCAAGACTCTGGCTGACCAGGTGGAGATCGCCAAGCATCGGAAGAAGTCGAACTCGGCGCAAGCGGGCAGCCGAGAGTAAGAGCGGGAAAACGCGGCGCCTGAAGGCGCGCCCATTACGGAGCGTGGGCGGTATGCCTGAAGGCATACCCGGATACGAAGCGCTTAAGGTTATCCTGATACGAATCTCTGAAGGCTACCGGGATAGGAATCGCGGCATGTTAATCTGGGCTCACTGTGCGTGAGGGACTGCTCGAAATCTTCCATGAAGAACACCGGCAGTTGCGTCCGGGGACGGCTTTGCCGGAGCTGAAGATCGAATTCTTTGCCTTCGCCAACGTTAACAATACGATTCGATTGCGGGAGGGCAGGTTGCTGGTTCGGCTATCCGACCTACTGGAAGGCGCGCCGGAGGCGGTGGTACGGGCGATCGCTCACATTCTGCTGGCTAAGATGTATCGTAAGCCCATCGATCGCGGGCAGGCGGCGCGGTATAGAAAATATGTGGGTAGCCATGAAGTCGTGAGCAAGGCGCATTTGGTGAGGCAGATGCGCGGACGCAAGCGACTGCATTCGCCGAAGGGTCACGTTTACGATCTGGACGCGATTTTTGAAGATTTGAACACGCGATTTTTTCACGGCTTGCTAGGGCGTCCGCACATGAGTTGGAGTCCGACGAAGACGCGGCGCATTCTGGGACACTACGATGCGGCGCACAATGCGATTGTGATCAGCCGCATTTTTGATAGCTTCCTGGTGCCGCGCTATGCGGTGGAATATATCGTGTACCACGAGATGCTGCACCTGAAGCATCCGGTGCGGCTACGTGGGAGCCGGCGGTGTGTGCATTCGGCGGAGTTTCAAGCGGAGGAGAAATTGTTTCCGCAGTGGGAGCGGGCGGAGGCGTTTTTGAAGCGGATGTGAGTGAACGGCATGCTTGACCGCAAAAGCGAGCCGGCTCTTGCTAGTCGGGGCAACGGGGTAGGTAGAGTGGCGAACATTATTCTCCTGCGGCAATCCCTCGTCAATGGCCCGGTGCGGGTGCGTTGACACTTCAGTGCGCCTATGACAGAATCCCCGCCACATGTCCAGTTGAGGGTTCCGTCTCAGATGGCAACTGCGACCTGGTGGAGTTCAGCCACGACAACATTGGCGGGGGCACACTGGATAGCAACTGTCATGGCGCCGGCTCCGATGCGTGTCCTAACGGCGGTGCCGTGGCTTGTGCCGCGCAAGGGAACCCCGACTGCGGACAGGCGACGCTGGCCATGCTGGGAGACAGGTCCGGTGACGATTCAAATATCCAACTGTCGAATGAAAAAATACGGCCCTCCAGGCCAGCCGACTTTAACCGAGCCATCTATTTCAAGAATAAGTTCGAATTCTCCCAGGATGTGGGATGGCTTCCCATCAATATCCCTTTTCCTTTCGACTTTATGCTGAGCGATCAATATGAGTTATATCCCCTTAAGTACACCCTGGTGCCCATCATTGGTTCTCTGCGATGGCAGATGGGCGACATAAGGGGACCGTTGATTCTGCGCGGCATTTGGGATCTTGAGGTCAGCGGAGCGGTGGTCGCGATTCCGCGGGGTGCTGAGACACGGTATTTCGCTTACATGATGGGGATGCGGCGCAATTGTTCCGCGTAACTGGCGGGCCGCGCCCTACTTTGATGTACGCGCCGGCCTCGGGGACATCAATGCAAAAGGCCCTCTAGGGGTGCCGTACGCGCAAGGACAAGACTTCACGTTTACTCTGAACTTGGGCTCTGGGGTTCGATATAACTTCAATTCTCGCTATGCAATTACGGCCGGTCTGAATTGGATGCACATATCAAATGCCAATTTATCCCAACACAGCTATCAACCCGGGAACCCCTACCCCTGGGGTTTTATAAACTATGGCATTAATGTTTACGGGCCGATGTTTGGGATCGATATCCAGTTGCGCAAGCATCAACGACGCTCTGAGCAGTAGTAGCTGGATGCGAGATGAGTTTGCCGCGACGGTTTGGCATCTCTCGCGCCGTAGCCAAGAATTAGGACAGAGGGGCCACGATACAATCCTCCTTTATGCTCCAGTTCACGAGCCGCCTCGGGATTACTCGTGCGGTTGTCATCAATTCTGCCCGTGCAGTGGTGGCTACGGTGGCATCGATGCTGCTGGCGCGGCTGCTCAAGCTGCCGGAGTTTTATTGGGCTCCGATTTCCACCATCGTCGTTCTGCTCTCCACCGTTGATCCGCTGACTGTCGCCTGGCAGCGTTTCGCGGGTACAGCGTTGGGCGCGACGTTAGGTGCGCTGATCGGAATTTATTTCCAGCCGACCTGGATCGTCTATGGCGCGGGCATTTTTGTCTGCGGAATTCTTTGCGCCTTACTCCGGATAGGAAGCGCCTATCGTTTCGCCGCCATCACACTGAGCATTGTCTTGCTCATCGCCCATACTCGATCGCCCTGGATCGTCGCCATGCACCGTTTTGTGGAAGTGTCGCTGGGAATCGCGGTAGCGCTGGCGGTAACAGTAGTGTGGCGGGCGCCGCAAGCGGAGTCGAAAGCCGATCCAGTAAAATAAAACCATTCATGACCATCGGAGTTCTAGCCCTGCAAGGCGATTTCGACGCCCACCGCCGACGGCTCGAGGAGTTGGGCGCCAAAGTTGTGCTCGTAAAAAAGCCCGAGCAACTCGACGAGATCGACGGCCTCGTCATTCCCGGAGGCGAGTCCGGCACGTTCCTGAAATTGCTGGGAGAAGAAGGTTTCGAAAAGCTGAAGCAGTTCGTGCGGGTGAAGCCAACCTTCGGCACCTGCGCGGGCGCAATCTTATTAGCCACAGAAGTCGAAAATCCAAAACAAGTGGGCCTGGGCGCAATCGATATCTCCATTCGCCGCAACGCATACGGACGTCAGATTGACAGTTCCATCCGCGAAGGCCAGCTTTTGCGGAGTTCGCTCAATGACAAACCGGACTCGCCGCTGGAGATGGTCTTCATTCGCGCGCCCAAGATTGAACGCCTCGGCAAAGATGTGGAGATCATCGCCACCGAGGGCGAAGATGCAGTAGCCGTGAAGCAGGGAAGAACGATGGCCGCGACGTTTCACCCTGAACTTTCAGAAGATACGCGGGTGCATCGGGCATTCTTAGCCTTGATCGAGAAACACAGGCAGTAATTACTACTTCGCCGGGAGAAACTCAATTTTCACATTGCGGCTCGCAGGCTTGAAATCAAAGTCCGCCGTCACGAACACGCGCTCCCGGGAATCTGACGTGAGCTCTACTCCGAAGGCATCCACGTAGGGAATTGATGTTTTGAACCTGATCAAGGCTGCGCGAACCGCGCGGTCGGCATCCACGGAAGCCACCGGAATTCCGAAGGCAGCCAGGCGCGATAAGGCCATGTCCAAGGCTCCCCGGCCACGTCTCTTGCAAATGTGGCCAGCGATTTCGCCCCAGTGCAGGGAAGAGATGACCGCCGCGCATCCTCCTGCCATGTGACCCTTGATGATTTCAGATACGCGATCCGATCCCGCCTCGCCATCGAGAAAGCGCAGAACGGCGCTGGAATCCAGAACGTACGTTACCAATCGCTCTTCTACCATCGATCTTTCCAGCGCCGTCGCTCGCGTAGGAGACTCTTAGTCAAGGACGGCCCTCCGGCCAACATTCCGCGAGTCTTATCGACCAGCTCTGCGGACACGGGCTCCAGCACAATTCTCGATCCCTCCTGGGTCACCGAAATGCGCGTGCCAGGCTGAATCCCCAGAGCGGCCCTCATCTCGGAGGGAATGACAAACTGCCCTTTGGTGCTTACGGTGGTAATCTGACGATTCATGCTTACATTATACCGTAATGTAAGCCAAGTTCAAAAGAAACAATTTCGCTTGACACGCTTATCGCGTAACTGTTAGGTTACGCATTATGCGGAACCGTTCGGTTACACATTCGTCGGAAGCGACTTTTCAAGCTCTCGCCGATCCTACCCGCCGCGCGGTACTTGATCTGTTGCGCCGAGGGAGCCAGCCGGCCGGAGAAATCGCTGGCGCTTTCCCCGTGTCTCGTCCCGCCATCTCCAAGCACCTGCGCCTGCTGCGGCGCGCCCACCTAGTGCAAGAGCACCGCGAAGGCCGGCACCGCGTCTATCAGCTCAACCCCGAGCCGCTCCGCGCCGTCGCCTCCTGGCTCGACCTGTACCGCGCCTTCTGGAAGATGAACCTGACCAACTTGAAGACATTTGTGGAAGCCGAGTACGCTCAAGAGTCCAGACAGCACCGCGCCTCAAAATCAGACACGAAAACTTCAAAAGGAGAACTCTAGCCATGAAATCGCTTCGCCTCGCCCTCTCACTGTTCCTACTGCTGCTCTCCGCAAGCGCAGCGCTGTCCCAAACCGCCGCCCAAAAATCTTTCGACCAACTCAAGACCCTCACTGGTTCGTGGGAAGGGAAGAACTCCCAGGGCAAACCACTGCAAGTATCCTTCCGCGACACCGCTGGCGGCTCCGCCCTGATGAGCGAAATCATCGGCGAAGGTCATGAAGACATGATTTCCATGATTCACATGGACGGGTCAAATCGTCTGATGATGACCCACTACTGCGGTGCCGGCAATCAGCCTCGTATGACTGCCAGCACTTCGCCCGACGGCAAAACCATCACCTTCGATTTCTTTGACGCCACCAATCTCGCCACTCCCGATGCTGGCCACATGCAGCGTGTGGTCTTTACCATCGTCGATGCCAACCATCACACCGAGGATTGGACCTTCGCCGCTGGCCCCGGAAAAGAGATGAAAGAATTTTTCGATCTGCATCGGCAGATGTAGCGCCAACAATCCATCGAGGAGCGAGCCATGGCCACCACCAGAATTGCGCCCGATAACGACTCAGTCGTTAGCGAAATCGAAATCGCCGCCCCGCCCGCTCGCGTCTTTCGAGCCATGATCGAGCGCGAGCAGGCGCTGCAGTGGGGCGGCGGGGAAGCCTTTGAAATCACCGAGTGGGAAATGGACGCACGCCCCGGCGGCAGCTGGCTGCTCACTTCCAGAGAGCGCAGCGGAGCAGGCGCCGGCAAAATTATCGAACATCACGGTGAAGTTCTGCAGATCGAGCCTCCGCGTTTGCTTGAAGTTTCCTGGTTCGCCAATTGGCATCGCGACCCGGCGCACCGCACCGTGGTTCGCTGGGAGCTGATTCCAAGCAAAGCGGGTACGCATTTAATCGTCACCCACAGCGGTCTCGCGGCACTGCCAGGTGCGTGCCAGGGATACAGCCAGGGCTGGCCCGGTTTAGTCGCGCAACTGAAAAAATTCGCCGAACAATAACGCCTGACGTTCGTCTTGCAGTTTTGAAACGTCGCACGCAAACTTTTTATTTTTTCAAACCGGCGGTGAAGTTGGTAACTACGGTGACCGACTGGCTGACCTGCTGCGAAACCCGGTCCAGAAGGATTTTCTTGCCGTCGGGGGTGACGTCATAAATAACTTGCGGAGCGGACCAATTGGGAACAAGTGTCTGAGGGGCGCCGAATTGGAGGGCCCCGCCGGCAGTCTTTAGGGGCACCGCGAAAACATTGAAAGTTGGGTCCAGGTAGTAGAGTTCCTTGCCATCCTTGCTCCAGCTCGGCGCTGTTCCTCCATTGGCCGAGACCTGCCACTTCCCTTGGCCGCCGCCAAAGGCCACTACATACACTTCCATCGTACCGGACTCCAGCGACACGTAGGCAAGCCAACGGCCGTCGGGAGAAAACTTTCCCAGGATTCCCTGGGGTAAGACAAGCGACGGCTTGCGCTCTCCCTCGAGCGGTAAGGCCCACATCTGGCTCAGGGGGCCCTCCGGGGCGGGCCGGGAATAGAGCAGATACTTGCCATCGCGTGACCAATCGTTAGCCAGGCTCTCTTGGTCATCGGCGAGCAGAAGTTCCTCCGCGCCGCTACCGTCGGAGGGCTTGCGGTAGAGATTATAGTGACCGTTGCGAGCGGAAGTGTAAGCGATCCACTTGCCGTCGGGCGACCAGACTGGGTTGACATTCGCCACGGGTCCAAAGGTCAATCTGGTGCGGACTCCACGCGCCAGATCGAGCACCCAGATGTCATTCTCACCGGCGTCAATCTGGAGAGCGATACGGTCGCCTTGCGGAGAGAGGACTGCGCCTTGCAAGTCTGTGAGCTTGTCGGCGATGACGCTGATCTGTTTTCCGATGCGATCCATCCAGACCAACTGCAAATCGCCGGAGGCGCCGCTGCCGAAGACCAGCAATCCATCGCCGGAGGCCGAGGCATCCATGTGCCATGTGCTGATGTCGTTCATCACGCCCTTGGCCAGGCTTTGTGGCTCGCCACTCAGCTTTCCGGAGGAGGGATCGAAAGCTTGTGCCATCAACTGGTCGCCACGCGCGAACACGAGAAAACCGCTGGCGTAAACGGCGTTGGATTGAGAACGAAACAACGGAAGATTTTCCCGTCCGTCCAGCGATGCGTAATAGAGCGTGTTATTCGCCGCCTTGGCGGGCTCGTGGTGAAGCGCCAAGTAGAGGAAATGCTTGCCGTCGGGAAGGAAGAAAGGCCAGCGATTCGAGGTATGCCGAGCCAAGTCGATGGTCGTAACTTGAACTGGAGTTCCGCCGTTGGCACTGACGCGCATCAGGGGCGCTGTGGGGAACGGAGAGAACAGGATTACCCCGTTAGGGCCCCAGGCGCCGCCCCGCCCGAGTTGGGCGTCACAAACCAACTGCGCGGAGCCGCCATTGAGATCGATTGTTTTCAGCTTGCCGTCGGCGAAAAATCCCAGCGAACGGCTGTCTGGCGACCAGAAGGGAAAAATCGCGCCCTCGGTGCCGGGGAGCGCATGTGCTTCCAGCAGGTTCATGGGGCGAACCCAGAGTACGCTCTTGCCGTCCGCACCGGCGGCTGTAAACGCGATGGATGCGCCGTCCGGCGACAGGACGGGCGGTCCGGCGGAATCTCCGGTGAGATTCAGTGTGGTTTTCTCGGGAGGGTTGATGACGGTGCGGATGGCCTGAGCGGATTGAGTCGGATGGTTGAGGAAGAATCCGGCGGCCGCTCCCAGGATGATGGCGGCGGCGATGGCTACTATCCACGCGGCAGGTTTACCGGCAGGCGCGGGCGATGGCGGCAATGGGGCGACGGCGGGGGACGAACGGTCGGAGGCAATCCATTGCAATTCGAGCTTGATATCGTGTGCCGCCAGGAAACGGTCTTCAGGATTTTTCTGCAGACAGGTCGTGACCACGTGATCGAAGGCGGGCGGGGTTTCTGGCTTGATGGCAGTCACGGGCTGCGGGTCTGACTCCAGGATGGACGATGCCAGCGAAATCTGGCTTTTACCAGAAAAGGGCCGCTTGCCCGTGAGCATCTCGTAGAGCACTGTGCCGAAGGCAAAAATGTCGGAGCGTGCGTCCGCCTCTTTGCCTTCGATTTGCTCGGGGGACATGTACTGGATGGTGCCGATAATGGTTCCGGCGGTGGTCAACGGACTGAAGGGACTCGGTCCGCTTAAGGTGGCGGCGGCGGTGAAAGAGGGTGCGGCTCCCGAACTCGGGTTGGCGGGAAGGCCGATCGGCTTGGCCAATCCGAAGTCCATCAACTTCGCGCCGGCTTGGGTCAGCATGATGTTGCCGGGTTTCAAGTCACGATGCACAATGCCCTGGCGGTGTGCGACGGCGAGCGCCTCGGCCACGGCCCTCCCGATTTTATAGATCTCGTTCAGCGGCACTGCGCCTTTGCGCAATCTTTCAGCCAGAGTTTCGCCTTCGAGAAACTCCATCACCAGATACTCGACGCCGTTCTGCGAACCGATGTCATAGAGCTGGCAAATGTGAGGATGGTTCAGCGACGAAATTGCTCTGCCCTCGCGCTCCATGCGCTGTTTCAGTTCAGGAGAAGAAGAAAGATGCGAGGCCAGAACTTTGATGGCTACGATGCGATCGAGGCGAGTATCGAGGGCGCGGTAAACCTCTCCCATACCGCCTGCGCCGAGGGGAGATTGAACTTCATAGGGACCGAGCTTTGTGCCAGAGGTTAGGGGCATGCGTGGCGCAATTATATCGTCAACCAGAAGGGAAGAGTCAGCCGCGTCCGCGGAATTGGATGATTCTGCGGCGGTCGCGTTTGGATGGGCGGGCTGCGGGCAGCTCTTCGAACTGTCGCATGGCTTTACGTTCGGCGGCGACCTTCTGGCGGAGTTCGCGGCTGGCGTCGGTCTCGCGGTAGAGGGTTTGGGCGACGGAAGCGGGGCCGCGCACGTCGCTGAGGAGAAGAACTTCGATTTCGAAGTCGCCGCCCTCGTTGCTCACGCGCAGCATGTCGCCGATGCGGACTTCGCGCGCAGCTTTGGCAGTTTGGCGATTGGATTCGATCCGGCCGAGTTCACAGGCACGTGCGGCAAGCGAGCGTGTCTTGAAAAATCTTGCCGCCCACAGCCACTTGTCGATGCGCACGGAGGTCATAATGTATTTTCATCTATTTTCCTATACGAGGCGTTTGTAAGTCAGGGAGAGAATTCATGAGCATGCGCAGACTGGTCCTGATGGTGGTGGTGGGGCTGTGCTGTTTGTCGCACTTATGTGTGTCGCAGGAGATCAGCGTTGCGGCCGCGGCGGACCTGCAATTCGCCATGCAGGATATCGCCGGGCGATTCCAGAAGGAGACAGGAAAGACGGTAAAGCCGATTTATGGTTCGTCAGGAAATTTCATGCAGCAGATTCAGAACGGCGCACCCTTCGATATTTTCTTTTCCGCCAACCTCGATTATCCGCACAAACTGGAAGCTGCGGGATTAACCGAGCCGGGAAGCTACTACCAATACGCAAGAGGCAAGATCGTGATCTGGATTCCGAGCGACTCGAAGCTCGATTTGAGTTCCGGGATGAAAGCTTTGCTCGATCCCTCGGTGAAAAAGATCGCGATTGCCAATCCGCAACATGCTCCGTACGGGCAGGCGGCGGTGGCAGCGATGCAGCGGGACAACATCTACGACAAAATCAAAGACAAATTTGTGCTGGGGGAAAACATTTCTCAAACTGCATCGTTCGTGGTTTCGGGTGCGGCGGATGTGGGCATCGTGGCACTGTCGCTCGCCGTATCGCCAAACATGAAAGGCAAAGGCCGCTACATCGAAGTTCCTGTGGGAGAATATCCGCCGATTGAACAGGCGTGCGTGATCGTGCGCTCGTCGAAGAATAAAGAAGCCGCGCGGGAGTTCCTGGCATTCGTCAAAACACCAGCCATGGCGTATGTTTTGCGGAGCTACGGTTTCGAGGTGCAGGCCGGATCGGCCAAATGACTGGCGGCTAGCGCCCTACCCGCTGTAACCCTTGCTCGGCGCGCCCGAAGGTGTGTGCCATAGTCAGGACGGTGTAATACTCAGCTGCAGCAGCTGGGCGGTTGCCTTGTTTCTCCAGCAGTTCTCCGAGCAGATAGTGGGCTTTGAAGGCGGGCCATTCCTCGACGGTGGCGGAGGCGAGATAGCGGCGCACCAGGCGGGTGGCCATGGCGTCATTGCGTCCCGCACGAAATAACATTCCGGCGCCATCCATCAACGCCGCGGGTCGATCGACAGGAGCCGACTCCATAGAATGCAGGGCGCGTTCCATGTCATCGAGACGATTGGTGTGACGATAGAATCCCGCGAGATTCACCCAGGCGCGGGCGCCACCGTGACTGACATCGACGGCCAAGCGATATTCCTGCTCCGCTGCATCGGTGGCTTTATTTTTCTGCGCGATGCGCGCGAGCACCCAGTGCGCCATGCCTGGATTCAGCGGCAAAAGAAGAGCGGCTTGAGCACGGGCTTTGTCTTCACCGCCGCCGACGATGCCGGGAGCCTCGAGATAAAACTCGGCAAGATCGGTGCGGGCTTCCCAACTGTTGGGATCGAACTGGACGGCGCGCTCGAATTCAACGCGAACTTTCTTGGCCATGATGGCCGCTTTTATAAATCCGGCACGATCCGCTTTCTCGCCGTAAATTCGTCCCAGCCAAAGATGATAGAGACCGTTGGCGGGGTCGAGCGAGACAGCTTTGTCGCAGGCGGGGATTCCGGCGTCCCAGTCGTCGAGTTCGAAATGGGCGCGGCAGAGCAGGTTGTAGGCTTCCGCAGTGGGGGCGGCTCGGATTTGTTGTTCGAGCATCTGGATGGCTTGATCAACCCGGCCGGCGGCGAGGAGATCCTGGGGTGCGTCGGCGGCAGCGAGATGCGGTGTGAGCGCGAGTAGCCAGAAAACTGCAGTTAGTAAACGGACCCAGATTCCTCGCGGCGCAAAGAACGCTTGCTCGGAATGACAACAGTTTTCCTGAATGCTACCAACGGACTGCATGAGCTACTGAACCACCTTGACATGGGCGCCGTCCACCAGGGGCTTGGTGTCAGCGGAGGATAGAGCCACCTGCGCATGCTCCAGAAGACCGGCGGTGATTTCAACTTGGGTCAGATTTTGCAGGGAGACTTCCACATCGCGGCGTTTGAGTTCGCCGTTCACCACCTGGTAGACGTACGGTTTGGTGTCGTCCATGCGGACGGCTTCGCGGGGAAGAGTGAGCACGTCGCCATGTTCGGCGGTGATGACGGTGACCCCGACGTTGACGTTAGGCAGGAGGCGAAGATCATGGTTGTCGACCGTGCAGGTGACCTCGCCTACATTGCGTGCGCCGCGGAGCTTGATGGTGGAGGGAATGGTATTGACGGTGCCGTTCCAGATGCGGCCAGGCAAGGCGTCCCAGGTGACTTCGATTTCCTGTCCGGTGGTGAGGCGGCCGATTTCAGGTTCATCGACGAAGCTGCGCACCAGCATCTTCGAGAGATCGCCTTCCTGCAGCAGCAGGTCTCCGATTTGCACGTAGGCGCCCTGCTTGACGGGGAGCGTGTAGACGATGCCGTCAAAAGGCGCGCGCACGCTGGATTTGCTGAGCGCGTCTTCGGCAGCTTCATAGGCGGCTTGGGCTTCCGCGCCCCGGGCCTGCACGCTCGCGGCCTCGGGCTTGGAGTAGCGGTCTTTCTGTTTTTGCTCGAGCAGAGTGGCGTCGGCCTGGGCACGCTGCAAGGCTTCTTCGGCCTGCTGAACTTCCGCGGCAGAGGCTGCGCCCTCTTGCTGCAGGCGGCGAAACGCGTCGAGATTGTGCTGGGCGTCCTTGAGCGCGCCGCGGGCTTTGATCAGTTGAGAATCGACGGTGAGAATTTCTTCGTGCGTGCCGCCGGTGGTGAGGTTAGCCTGATCGGCTTGAGCGGCTTTCATTTGTGCCTGTGCGCGGGCCGCCTCGCTGCGCAGGCCGGAATCATCGAGTTGCAAAAGCAACTGGCCTTTGCGGACGTGATCGCCCTCCTTGATGAACAGGCGCTTCACGGTAGTGGCGACGGGAGAGTGGGCTTCGAAATTCTGAATGGGTTCTACTTTGCCATTGGTGGAAATCAGACTGCGGATGGATCCGCGCTCGACGGTCGTGGTGCGGACCTTCAGTGGCGACGAGCGAGTGAAAAGTGGAATCGTCGCCAAGGCGGCAATCACGCCGACAGTGACCCAAGTGCGGCCTCGGTGCGAGGTGGGACGTCCATTCGAATTGTTCGAAGCTGCCAACCAGTTATCTTTCAGGGTGCGGCGAGGACAACTGCAAGCCTTAATTTACCACTGTGGCGGTTACGAAAAAATGCGAGCCTTCCCAAGCCGTTGCATGGTTAGATGCTGGCGAGGGGCGGCGGATGCTTGAATCGAGGAGGCTGGCGCTCCCGCCGCGATAGTGGGACAATATCCGGCAACGATGGACGACTTCCCCGAGTTCATGAAGAATCCGGCAAACGGCATTGCAAAATCCGACCAAGCCACTCCAGGTGTGGAAGGTTACATCTTTGACGGAGCGGACGGGAGCCAGATGGCATTTTGGACCTGCCACGAAACAGCGCCATCCGCGGCGCATGCCCACGATTACGACGAATACATGGTCGTTGTGCAGGGCTGCTATACCTTAATCATCAACGGGGAGCGTTTTCCCCTGAAAGCCGGCGAGGAGTACTTCATCCCGCGCGGGGTGTCGCACGCTGGCGAGGTGCTGGCGGGGACCAGAACGATCCACGCCTTTGGCGGCCACCGAGCAAGCCGCACTCCGCCGAAGCTAACGCAGGCGTAACGGATGGCAGACGCTACAATATCTCCATGCCAAAACAGCGCCGCTACACGCCTGAACACGCCGCCGCCGGGCTGGACGCCAAGTTTCCCGAGATTGAAACCTGGCCGAACCAGTTTCCCGGATATGAGATTGTGATTGACGATCCGGAGTTTACTTCGGTGTGTCCGAAGACGGGGCTGCCGGATTTCGGCGTGATCACGCTGCGTTATCAACCCGATAAACTGTGCCTCGAACTCAAATCGTACAAAGAATATTTGCAGTGCTACCGCAACCTGGGAATTTTTCAGGAGAACGTGGTGAACCAGGTGCTGGAAGATGTGGTGCGATGGGCAAAGCCGGTGTGGGCCGAAGTGAAGGGAGAATTTCGTCCGCGGGGCGGGATCTCGACGACAGTGGTGGCGAGATGGCCGCGGGCAAAGAAGTTGGAGCGTTCATGATCCGGCTGCCACCAAGGGCATGCTATATTCTCTCGATCGCGTGAACTCCGCAAAACTTTATCCCCGCACCGCGCTGACTCTGCTTACAGCGCTGAACCTGCTCAACTATGTGGATCGTTCGGTGCTGTTCGCGGTGCAACCGCTGGTGCAGAGCGAATTTCGGTTGAGCAATACGCAAGTCGGATATCTTACCAGCGCATTCCTGCTGTTCTACATGATCGCGGCGCCGTTCGTGGGGCCGCTGGCGGATCGCTATTCGCGCAAGAGAATCATCGTTGGCGGCGCGATTTTCTGGAGCGGGCTCACGCTGCTCACGGCGGTTACGCACACTTATACCGAGTTGCTGATTCGTCACACGCTGGTCGGGATTGGTGAGGCTACGTTCGTCACCATCGCTCCCACGTTTGTGGCCGACCTGTTTCCCGAGGAGAAGCGCGGACGGATTCTGGGCGTGTTCTATCTGGCGATTCCGGTGGGGACGGCGGCGGGATATCTGCTGGGCGGCAAGCTGAGTCCGCATTATGGTTGGAGATTTCCTTTTTACATCGCGGCGGTTCCGGGATTTCTGCTGGCGCTAGCGGTGTTGTTTCTGCACGAACCGGAGCGCGGGCAGTTCGACAGAGAGAAAGAGACTCCCGAGCGCGGAACGTTATTGGGCCTGGCACGCAATCCTGCGTTCTGGACATCGACGCTGGGCATGGCAATGATGACGTTCGCCCTCGGCGGAATCCAGGTGTGGATGCCAACATTTTTGTCGCGGGCGCGGGGATACTCGCTGGAGTCGGCAAATTTCATGTTTGGAATCATTATTGTGGTCGATGGAATTCTCGCGTCGCTGGCGGGAGGATGGTTGGGAGACTATTTGCTGCCCCGGATGAACGGATCCTATTACTTTGTATCGGCGGCAAGCATGGCGTTGGGCGTGCCCTTCATGATTGTGGCGTTGTTCACGCGTGGTCCGGTAATGTTGCCGGCGATTGCGCTGGCGGCATTTTTTCTGTTGCTCAACACTTCGCCGCTGAATGCGGCGGTGATCAATTCGGTAGGAGCTCACATTCGTGCGACTGCGCTTGCGGTGAACATATTTGTCTTTCATCTCCTCGGGGATGTGCCCTCGCCAACCCTCATGGGGTATGTGGCCGATAAACGGTCGCTGCAAGCTGCCTTCGTGCTGCCGGTGGTCGCCATGGTAGCCTCCTCTGCCATACTGTTTTATGGAATGAGATTTGCTCCGCTGGCAGGAATCGAAGGCGCGCCGATCGCGGTAGGGAAGACCTAGGCACGGATGCATTACTTTTATTGGATTGCCGGCACCATTCTCGCGCTGGCGTGGTTCTCTCGCATCGTCGATGCTGCGATCGGCATGCCTAGTGTTGCCGATATTTCTCAGCCGGAGTGGAACCGCGATCCGGTTGCGGCGTCTCCGCGAGTTTCGATTATCGTCCCGGCGCGGAATGAAGAAGAGCACATCGAGCAATCTCTGACACGGCTGCTGGAACTTGATTACGACAATTATGAAGTGATTGCGGTGAATGACCGCTCGACCGATCGGACCGGGGAGATCATGGAGAAGGTTGCGGGAAATCTTCACTTTCCGAATCCCCACCCTTCGACTCCGCTCAGGGCAAGCTTCTCGCAAAATACGCGAAAAATGGGGCACCCGGTATTGAGGGTGATTCATCATCGAGAATTGCCGGCGGGATGGCTGGGGAAGACGCACGCCATGTGGACGGCAACTAACGTAGCAACGGGCGATTGGTTGCTGTTTACCGATGCCGATGTTTTGTTCAAGCCAGATTCTCTGCGGCTGGCGCTGGCTTACGCAGAGGCAGAGAAGGCGGATCACGTCGTGATGTTTCCGCGGATGATTATGAAGCGGCCGGGCGAGTACATGATGATTGCGTTCTTTCATACCATGTTTGTTTTTGGACACCGACCGTGGAAGGTGGCCGATCCGAAGTCGCGGGATCATATAGGCGTGGGCGCTTTCAATTTGATTCGCCGCAGCGTTTACGAATCGGTGGGAACGTACAAAGCGCTGCGCATGGAAGTGGTGGACGACATGAAGCTGGGCAAGGTGGTTAAGAACGCGGGCTTCGCGCAGCGCAATGTTTTTGGTGGCGATTTGATTTCGATTCGCTGGGCGCGCGGCGCCCGGGGCGTCGTCGACAATCTGACGAAAAACTTCTTCGCGGTGTTGTCTTTCCAGTGTTGGCGAACGGTGATCTCGGCGTTCGGGCTGGCCTTCCTGAATCTTATGCCGTTTCTGGGTGTGTGGCTGGCGCACGGGTGGGAACGGTTGTCCTATGCCGTAGCCCTGGGGTCGATGTTTCTGATTTATGTGGGAATGTCATCGCGCCTGGGCATTCCCGCTTATTATTTCTTGCTGCATCCGGTGAGTACCGCGTTGTTTATTTATACGTTGCTGCTGTCGATGTTTCATGCGCTATGGAATGACGGAATTATCTGGCGGGGGACGAGGTATCCGCTGGAGGAGTTGAGGAAGGGGATGGTGTGAGCGTTCACTGAGGCGGTTCATTACTCACGTCCGCTTCGTTGCCGTAGGTTGCGCTCGCGGCCGGCGTGGTGTAGGTTTTCGCGGGCTTCTTGGTGGGACGCATTCGGCCGGCGCTGTAGTGGCCTTGTTTCTCCACGTCGTAATTCTTCGGCATGGGAGGGATCAGGGTTGAGCCGCCGGTGAGCTGGCTGACGCGGTTCAGAACGATCTCGGCGCGGCCGTTGTAGAGTTTGACGGGGCCGTGGATTTCAATGACGTGGCCTTCGAGGCGGCGGACGTCGCCGACATCTTTAAGATCGGACGCGAAGACGACTACCGAGAATGGGCAGGCTGCTTGCTCGGTGCAGAAATCGATGAAGTGAACGCCTTTGGCTCCGGCTTTCACATGCAAGACTTTTCCTGTGATGCATTTGGTTTCACCGACGTGGTGGCTGGCTTCGCGGATGGGCAGGCAGTCGGAGGCGGCAAACAGAGGAGTCGCAGACAGGACGATCAAGAGGGGCACCGTCCATTGAAAGCGGAGCGGGCTGGAGTGTCGGCGCATGATGAGAATACCTCTTTGCGAAGATTGCAAAAGAAACCAAGATCCCTCGCTTCGCTCGGGATGACAGTGTGGGTCGGGATGACAGTGTGGGTCGGGATGACAGTGTGGATGGCGATTACACTGCGGATCGGATGACAGTGTTTGATTCATCCACTGGAATCTTACGTCCGCGAGGCGCGCGAACAGCCGGAATTGTGAAATTTTCTCCGCTGATTTTCCCGGAATGAAAATGTTGGTAACTTCTGCCGGACAGAGGTTGGCCAGGAAGCGGGAAACAGAAGAGAAGAACGCTCAGGGACCGGACGTGCCAGTCCCCGGTTTTCTGCCGCCGACGACGGATGGCGACCGTCTACTTGAAGCTCTTAACCGCGGCGGTTTCGTCGTCCTTTACGTCGAAGACGGTGTAGAGTTTGGTGATCTGGAGCAGGTCGTGAACCTTTTTGGTGAGGTGGAGCAGTTTGAGTTCGCCGCCCTGATTCTTGGTTGTAGTGAAGGCGCTGACCAGCTCGCCGATGCCGGAGCTATCGATGTAGTTGACTTCGGCGAGATTCAGAACGATCTTTTTGTTGCCTTTGGAAAGCAGATCGCGTACGGTGTCGCGCAAGGTAACGCTGCCCTCGCCCAGAGTGATGCGGCCGCTGCAATCCACAATGGTGACTCCGTCCACCTGTCGAGTGCTAAGTTTCATGCTCACTGAGAACCCTCCTTGTTGCCCACGGATGAGCCGTGGACGTGCTTGATCAACTTTACTTCTGTACCTGTCTGGGACGGGCGGATTTCCACCACGTCCATAAAAGAACGCATGAGAAAAATGCCACGGCCGGAAGTCTTGAGCAGGTTTTCCGGAGCGAGAGGATTCGGAATTCCGTTCAAGTCAATCCCTTTGCCTTGGTCGCGAATGGTGATGACCAGGTCCTCGCCGGTTCGCTCGAAGGCCAGGATTACTTTTTTATCCGGCGCATATTGGTTGCCGTGCAGGACGGCATTGACCGCGCCCTCGCGCACGGCCATGGAAATCTGCATGACTTCATCTTCACCGAAGCCCAACTCGGTGGCAATGCGGGTAGCGCTTTCTTCCGCATGGTCCACCGTATCCAAAGTGGAATCGAGCGTATAGGAGACCTGTTGCTCCATGGCGATAGATTACGTCTTAGACTCGCACTTGTCTTCTGAATTGCCCGTAGGGGCTCGCCGCAGGCCGCATGCGGCTGATGCGGTAGTTTGCCTGTGGGAGCATGGAGTTGTCAACGAGAGCCGTGGGTTTCGTCTGAGAAACCTTTTCTGCGTTTGAAACGAAGACCTCCTTTCCGAACTATCTTTACGAAATTAAGACACCGGGCCAGGGCAGAAGGTTTGCGGAAAGCAGACTGGGAGTCGACGGTTCGAGGCTTATAATTACGCCGAAATGAGTTCGGTGCAGAAGGCGAGAATCGTCCGTTTCCTAAAGAGATTGCTGGGCGGCGTTCTTCTGTCCTTGGTCATTCTCACGCTCCTCGCCTATGCCGCGGATTACGCCGTATTCCGGTATCGCTTGGGCACGCGCCAGGCCTTCGGACAAGTCACCGTGACCAGTTACGACGCGGTGCCGCAGAAAAGCGGCAAGACCGTGTTCATTTTCAACGACCCCCAGGCGCAAACCTGTGTGAACTCGTTGTTTCCGCGCGCTGGATATCTGCCGTGCTGGTATTTGCAGCGGCACACCGAACAGAGGACGAACTTCTAAACGCGCTCCCCGAAAATCTCCGGGCTCCGACTTGCTGATTGCAGAGACAATTCACTTCGGCGGGAGTAAAAATGGTGCGTGAGCGGTGCTCCATGATCAAACTTGTGTATTGCATCGCGAAGAAACCGGGCTTAACGGATGAGGAATTCTTTCACTACTGGGAGAAAATCCACGGGCCCATCGGGGCTAGCATTCCCCACCTGCGCAAGCTGGTGCAAAGCCATCGGATTCCAATTTCCGGCGACAGCCGCCTTTCCGATTTCGATGGGATGGCGGAGCTTTGGTTTGACGACATGGATGACTTGGTGGCGGCTCGAGAATCAGAGGAATGGAAAACCTCAAGCGAAGACGAAGCCAATTTCGTCGATCCGAACAAAGCCGCTTACTTCATCTCTCAGGAGCGCGTCATCCTACAGCAGAATCCCGAGGTGGGTACAGATATCTAACTAACTGTTTAATGTCAACCTTTCTGGCTCATTTCAACCACTCCTAACTGGTGTGCGCTCAATGGCCTGCGCGGGCATCGTCAGCGGGTTTTGCCTCATCTAACTCAGTAACCAATAAGCAGGAAAGGGAATCAGCTAGGAGGACAAAATTTATGAAGCTGTTACAGGTGCAGGGTGTAGCAAGCTTGTTCCTGGCAGCGCTTTTATCTGCGCCCGCATGGGCTAGTACGAATGCGAGCTCAAATTCAGCAGTGCCGGGAACGGTGAATTACGTCGAGGGCCAAGCCTTCATCGGAGATCAGAAACTCGACCACAATTCAATTGGCAAGACCATTCTCGAAGATGGCCAAACAGTTAGTACGCAAACCGGCAAAGTGGAAGTCTTGTTAACGCCGGGTGTTTTCCTGCGCGTCGGGAGCGGCAGCTCGGTCCAGATGCTGACCGACAGCCTCACCAGTACCGAGTTGAAACTGACGCAGGGCCACGCCATGGTGGAGGTGGACGACATTTATCCTCAGAACAATCTCCGCATGGTGGAAGGCGACGCGACCACCCGGATGGTGAAGCCCGGACTCTACGACTTCAACTTACGGCAAGATGAAGCTCGCGTGTTCGACGGCCAAGCCATCGTGCAGGATGGCGACAAGACGATCAAATTGAAAGGCGGACACGAACTGCTGGTGGCGGACAACGCGCCGGCTAAGGCGGAGAGCTTCAAGAAGAAAGCCTACGAAACCGGCGATCTCTATAACTGGAGCAGTCTACGTTCGTCCTATTTGGCAGAGGCCAATGTGGATGAGGCGAACATGCTGCTGGACGGCGGCTGGGGCGGCGGATGGTGGGGCGACCCGTTCTGGGGTCCGGGCTGGGGCTGGGGAGGAATGGGTTGGGGCGGATGGGGTGGTTGGGGTTGGGATCCCTGGTTCTCCACATACACGTTCATGCCTTGGGGCGGAGTTGCCTATAGCCCGTTTGGCTGGGGATTTTATTCTCCCGGCCTTGTCGGTCGTGCTCCATTCTACGGCGGACATTTCTATCACACTTTTAATGCCTCGAATGTGCATGCGTGGGGGCCGGGAGAGCACTATGCAACTACCAAGGGCTATTCTCACGGCCTGTACACCGGAGCGGGAGCGCCGCGTGGCGCATTCCACTCTGGACCGACCATGGCGCGAGCAGGCAGCTTTGGTGGTGGTGGTTTCCACGGCGGAGGTGTTCGTGGTGGCGGTGGATTCCACGGCGGCGGGTTCAGTGGCGGCGGATTCCACGGCGGCGGAGGAGGTTTTCACGGTGGTGGCGGAGGTGGCGGTGGCCACGGCCGCTGAAACAATCGTGCGGAAGGCGGGGTGCGAAAATGCGCCCCGCTTTTTCGCCTGGGCGCGAGTAAATTGGCATCTATTTGCGCAACAAATTGGTAACCCAAGCCGTGGCACGATCATCCTATATAGTTGTAGGGTAAGCTGATGTCGTTTGACCGGCATTTCCGGAGCCGCGACCGAGCGGTTTGGATTCGAACCATACTTGCCTCAGTCGCGCTCGTCGCGATCTTTGCTGCGCGCGGCGCCCCTCCTCAGTTCGTGGGTGGGGCAAGCGACCACTCGATCAGCGCAGACTCTCACCACGACCAGAGGCCGCGCTTTGACTTCAGCAATATAGCCTGGAGCCCTCCGGTTCCCACATTTGTATTATTTCCCCCCAGTTCAAGATCGACTAACCTGAACTCGCCGCTGCGGTTGTTCTCCACGCTGCAAAGCACGGGTTTCCACTTTAACCGCCCGCCGCCTGCTAATTAAACCGTCCCGACCAAGCGTCTCGAGAATTCTTTCTCGCGAGAAAACGACGACTTTACACAAACATCGATAGCGGAGGATTAGATGAGCGGAATGACAATTCTGTGCGTGGAAGACCGGTCAGAATATATGGCGATGCTGACATGCATGCTGGAAGGGATTGGTTACGAAGTATTGCCCGCACGAAACAGAGGGCAGGCGATCGATGTGCTTGCCCATCGGACAATTGACGGGGTCTTGCTGGAATATAACCTGGCGGATGCAGCCGGCACGACGCTGCGCGCGCAATTGGAAGCCATGCGGCCAGACGTTCCGGTTCTTTTGTTCGACGGAGTCGGCAGTCAGACTCCCGTCATGTTGCGCTTCTTCGACGCCTACCTACGGAACATGGAGCGGGTGGAAGAGTTAGGAGACCTGGAGGCAGGAGCCTGGGAGTGATACGAGGCGACAAGCCATTCTAATTTGAGAGGTGACAGTTATGAAACGCACGCTGTGGATTGGGTTACTGGTGTGCACGACACAGTTGTGGGCGCAAAGCGTGATTCCCGACGGCACGATTCTTCCTGTCCGCTTGAACTCGTCTTTGAATTCAGGGAAGGTCAAAGCCGGCCGGGTGATTACGGCACGAGTTGCTCAGGATGTTCCGTTGTCGGCGGGGGCGAAAATTCATGCCGGCGCAAAAGTGATCGGTCACGTGACGGAAGTGAAGAGTCGGAGGCCTGCGCAACTATCCATCCGGTTTGACACCCTCGTGATTTCCGGGCGGCGAATTCCGGTCACGACCAATTTGAGGGCGTTGGCATCGACCATGGCTGTAGAAGAGGCGCAAGTCCCGCAAACCGGCCCCGATCGGGGAACCCCAGAAAACGCGTGGAACACGGAACAAATTGGTGGCGAAGTCGTCTACCGGGGTGGAGGGCCGGTTGCTGCGGGCTTGCAGACGGTCGGCGAGCCCGTGCCGAACGGCGTGCTGGTCCACGTATCTGGCAAACCGGGGACTGAGTGCCAAGGCGAGATCGAAGGCAATGATCGGCTACAGGCGCTCTGGGTGTTTTCTTCCGACGCATGCGGCGCGTACGGCTTCGCTGATTTGGCGATAACGCACGCAGGACGAAGCACTCCAGTCGGGGAAGTCACTCTGGAATCGGAGCACGGAAGCGTAAATGTGAGGGCGGGCAGCGGGATGCTCTTGCGAGTCGACGGTAAAACTCTAACTGGCAGTGCGCAAGGACCTTCCTAGCGCACCACGGAGTGAGCGCTCTGCGAAGGCCCCGTTATCTTTTCCAAGCCGGAGGTTATCCGATGAGAACGCCTCTCCACTCAGGACGAAATTCAATCGGGATGGAACTTGCAAGGATCCTGTTCATTCTCGTCATGGCAGCGCTGTTTTTTCTGCTTGGGCAAAGTATGGCGAATCATCGCTTCCATCAAGGCGGCCGTCGCCACTGGAACGGTTCTGTCGGACAATAGCGCTGGCGTCGAGGCGCGAACGCTTGGGTTTTTATTTGCGGATTCCGCGCGTCGACGCGCCTCTACTTCAGTGCCAGCGAATAGATATAGCCAGTCAAGGATCCGTCGTAGCCGGCGCACCAGACGCGGTAGCCGGAACTTACTGGTTGTTCGGCGCAGGCATCCATCTCGGCGTTGGTGGTCACGTCGACCGACCAGGTTTGGCCGCCATTGTTGCTGAAGTAGATGCCGCCGACGTTGGTGTACAGATTTCCTCCGGCCGCCCAGCCGGTCTTCGAGGTGAGAAATAAAATTTCACGAATTGGCCACGGACCGTCCAGGGTACGGCCGCTCCAGGTCTTGCCGCCGTTGGTGGTCACGTGAGCCCAGCCTTCCACGTTGGGACTGATCTCTCCGCCGCCAACCCAGCCATAAGTATCGTTCAAAAAGAAAACAGGGCCATCGAAAACGGAATCGACCGAGGGGCCGCAGCTCCAGTTCTTGCCGCCGTTCGCGCTGCTACAGAAATTAATTCCTGAAGCGCGAGCGTGCAGGTTCGAGAGTTGGCTGAACTCCAACCCAAACCAGCCGCCGTCGGTATTGTCGACGACGTTGGTCCAATCGGTCGCGGTGGCTCCGCCGTCGGTGGTGTATTGCACGAGATTGCCGGCCGAGTCTCCGATCAAATCCATGATCAGACCGTCGTTCGTGTTAGGAAAGCGAACGCGCTGCGCCCAGCCGGTCGTGGGAAGAACGATGTCGTCGCTCCAAGTTGTGCCGCCATCCTGGCTCCAGCGGATCAGGCTGTAAAAAGTTGAGGAATCATAAAAGCCGGAGACCACGATATCGTCCGCGGTCAGCGCTGAGACTCCGTAAAAATAGTAAGGGTAGCCGAGATTGAATATTTCACTCCAGGCCTTGCCGCCGTTCGTAGTTTTCCAAACCTGGCCGCCCTCGGCGACGGCGTAACCGATGGCGGGCGAAGCAAAAGTCATGTCGTGGATGATTGTCCCCGGCAGTGTGGCTTGCAGTTGCCAGTCGTGCCCCGAAGGGTCTAGGAGGAGTGGCGCAGACGCTCGCACCAGCGGCCGCTCGGCCGATAATGCGCGACTGGACGGTGATGACAGTACGGGAACGTTCGCGGAAATATGGTGCGCGACCGGCAGGGAATCCTGAGCCGACATTAGCGCGGGAATCATCAACACGGCCACAGCAATGTTTGAAGTGCGGAATTTCACAGGGATCCTCTCGAAAACGAATTCAAGCAAGTTAGCTCAGGGCCGACATATTACTACGGAAGGCGGTGCCCGCGCCTCAGAAAAACCACGCGGACTAAAGTTGCAGGAACTTGCAGATTACTTCGAAGGACTACGCTAGAATGGCGTTCTGTGACGGTTGCAGCGAGCTGAAGCAAAGGACGGGATATCAAGAAGATTTGGATAGAATGAGGCTTCCATGAGGCGACAGCGTTGCTGGTTTGATTTCGCGAAGTTGATGGCTTTTGCGTTTGCGGTGGGTGTAGGTCTTATGGTGGCGTCGACCTGGGCCGCGCAGGCCCAGGAAAGCGGTTCGGCTGGCTCCGATCCACGGCTGCAGAAGGCTTACCGCTTTCAGCAGGGAGGCTGGACCTACGTTCATCTGGAAGGCTCGCCCTCCGAGATCGGCTACCAGCACGGGTTTCTGCTTGCTCCCGAGATTGCCGATGGGCTCGATGCCATCAAGCTTTTCGATACGCACCAGACACAGCGCGACTGGGAATTTTTTCGCAAGACGGCGCGCGAGATGCTCTGGCCGCACATCGACGCCGAGTATCAGCAGGAGCTGCAGGGTATTGCCGATGGCGTGAAGGCGCATGGCGGCGACCTCGATGTGTATGACATCGTCGCGCTCAATGCGTTCGAAGAAGTCCCGGACTACTACGTGCCGTGGCTGAACAAGCGCGAGAAGCAGGCGCGGGCGCCGAACTTGAAGGCTCCGGGCAACTGCAGCGCATTCATTGCCACCGGCAGTTACACCAAGGATCATCAGATCGTCATCGCGCATAACAATTGGACGAGCTATCTGGCGGGCGAGCGCTGGGTTGTGATTTTCGATATTTTGCCGCAGCACGGGCAGCGGATTTTGATGGATGGATTTCCGGGAGTGATTACCAGCGACGATGATTTCGGCGTGAATGCCAGCGGAATCATGATTACGGAAACCACCATCACGCAATTCGAAGGCTGGGATCCGAAGGGGAAGCCGGAGTTCATGCGCTCGCGCAAGGCGCTGCAGTATGCCGAAAGCATCGACGACTACGCGCGCATTATCAAAGAAGGGAACAACGGCGGATATGCGAACGACTGGCTGATCGGCGACCGCAAGACCGGGGAGATCGCTTATATCGAGCTCGGCCTGAAAAATACTCCGATGTGGAGAACGAAGGATGGATACTTTGTCAGTTCGAATTTTCCCCGCGATCCGAAACTGATTCGCGAGGAAACCAGCGGCTTCGATCCGAGCGATATGTCTTCGTCGATGAATGCGCGGCACGCGCGCGCGGATGAAATGGTGCAGCATGCCAAGGGAACGATTGACGTCGAGATGGCCGAGGATTTTCTGGCGGATCACTTCGACAGTTTCGAGAAGAAAACTCAGGCGGATGAGCGCTCGCTTTGCGGCCACGTGGATGCCTCGTCGCGTGGTGTGAAGCAATGGGATTGGGAGGCATACAACCCTGGAGGCGCCGTGCAGGGCAAAGCTACCGACAGCAAGATGGCCGCGAACATGAGCTTCGTGGCGCGGGCCGGCCATCCCTGTGGAGCGGATTTCGTGGCGGCTGATTTTCTGGAGCAACATCCGGAATTTTCGTGGCAGAAGCCGCTGCTGCGCGATATGAAAGCTGGACCGTGGACGAAATTTGTGGCGGGGCAAAAACAATGAAAGAAACCGTACAGCAATACATGCAACGCATCAACGGCTACATGGAGGGCAAGCAGCCTTTGGCGGTGCAAGCCGCGACGGCTAAAAAACTTGAGAAACTCATCAAGGGCGTGCCGGCAGCCAAATTGCGGAAGCGGCCCGCTCCTGACAAGTGGTCGGTGGGCGAGATTCTCGCGCACCTGGCGGATGCGGAAATCGTAGGCGGGTTTCGTATGCGGCTGATTCTGGGCGCGCCCGGGACCCCGGTCGCGGCCTTCGATCAGGATTCTTGGGTGACCAGCGGGCATTATGAGAAGCGCGATCCGCGGAAGTCGGTCGAGCAGTTTCGCGCGGTCCGCGAAGCCAACCTCGCATTGCTCAAATCCTTGACTCCCGAACAGTGGAAACATTACGGGATGCATTCCGAGCGTGGCCAGGAGACGATTGAGCACATCGTGCGCATGTTTGCCGGGCACGACATCAATCACCTGCAGCAAGTCGAAGGCATCCTTGGCCGGAAGTGACGTGATTCGAAACATCTAGTCTGATGCGCACGCGCACAGCCATGATGAACAGCTTCTGCTAACAGTCTTGCATGGACACGTCAGGGCTCGACGCCATCGCGCGTGAGCTTTGCGAACTCCTTCAGCAACAAGTGGAATCCGTTGTAGGCAGAAAGTTCAACGATTTTACCGAAGAAGAACTGGAAGCCTACCAGAGGCGAAAGCGCCGGATCCTCGAATTGCGCTCCGAGCTGAATAGGTTTGTGAGACCCACGTAAGCAATTCGCGGCCAAGGCTATTGCTTGGGACGTTCGCGTTCGGAACGAGGGCTGGGCTTTTCTTCCTTCGCTGCCGCCTTCTCGTGCTCGGTGAGCAGTTGGTTCATCTCATCGATGATTTGGGCGAGTTTCTCCGGGTCTTTTTCCCGTTGCGCCCGCTCCTGCAGCTGCCGCCAACCCTTAGGCTCGTCGTCCAGCATGGACACCCCATCAAACACAAACTATACGGTACCACCAAGAGCCAAGCTACTTGTCATGGCTGACCGCAGAAAGAAATCCGATAATCCGCTGCTGAAAATGCGCGTTCAGGAAGGCAGGGAAGCGTGTTACGGTCACTTCTAGGTCTGAGGTGCGGTTCTCACTGGGAGTTTTTATCGGAGAGCTTATCGGAAGCCCAGGCCAGCGAGGCGGTGCGACATGATGACCAAGGCTTGTACAAACAGCAAGTGTCCGGCCTACGCGCACTTTGTCTACACCGTGGCCATGCGCTGCGTTCTCTGCCGGTGGGATCTGAAGAGCGCGCAGCGGATCAGCGACGCGATGGGAGACGGCCTGCAGGGCACGAGGACCAGCGCGGCAACAGCGTCGAGCAGGCCCGGAGGTTCGCACGCAGCCCGATAAGCAATATGGCGGAGAGGGTGGGATTTGAACCCACGATACCCGTTAAGGTATGTCCGCTTTCGAGGCGGATCGTTTCAACCGCTCACGCACCTCTCCGCATGAAAAAGCTGTCGGTCGTCAGCTCTCAGCCGTCGGCTCTCAGCCATCAGCGAAACCATGATTCCTCGCTTCGCTCGGAATGACAATGGTCCGGGAATGCCTAGCGACGGTTTCCTGACGACCGTTTCTATACGACCGTTTCCTAACGATGGCTTCCTAACGACGGTTTCTAAAAAACTCCTGCAAGACTTCGGCGCAACGTCCAGCCAGCACACCGCCGCGAACCTCAACTTGATGATTCAGTTGGGGGTGGCTCAACACCTGCATTACCGACTGAACTGCTCCGGCTTTGGGATCGTCTGCCCCGTAGATCAGGCGTTTGATCCGGGCATGCACCATCGCACCGGCGCACATGGCGCACGGTTCAATTGTAACAAACAGATCACAGTCCACCAGTCGATGGTTACCCAGGGATGCGCCCGCCTCGCGCAAGGCCGCGATCTCGGCGTGAGCGGTGGGATCGGAGTCGGTAATGTTTCGGTTCCATCCGCGGCCGACTATGTGGCCATTGCGCACGACCACGGCGCCGACCGGAACCTCTCCGGCTTCGAGCGCTCGCTGGGCGGAACGCAGGGCTTCCTCCATCCACAGTTCGTCGTTGCAGAGTTCGTCGGTTGTGGTCACTGGCGGTCCTACGAGAGGGTATCACTGACGGGAACAAACAAAACCCAGCGCTGGAAGGCGCGCGATAATGCGGCGATGAATGGCATGTCTGGAGACATGCCCTGATACGAATCCCTGTCTCACAACGAGCCGCTCGGGTTAGATCAGGCTGAGCACCGAGCGCACCACATCGGGCAC
Source organism: uncultured Acidobacteriaceae bacterium (assembly GCA_963818865.1). Taxonomy (GTDB): domain Bacteria; phylum Acidobacteriota; class Terriglobia; order Terriglobales; family Acidobacteriaceae; genus Sulfotelmatobacter. The sequence continues at coordinate 333,282 of CAWFTQ010000001.1, read as the reverse complement.
TAAGGCGTGAATGATCGCCGGCAACACAATCATCACCACGGGATAGGCAATCGCGATGAGCGGCAGGGCCAGCATCAACTGGGCCTTCGGGGGCAATTTGGCGAGATAGCGTCGCATCGCATCCTCTGGTCCTAGGTACGAAGGCAAAGCCGAAATAGTTCCGCACTGGTAGCCGGTAACTGGCAACCGGCAACTGGCAAGTGGTATCCTTGACCCGTTATGGGGATGCCGAACCTGCTGCGCAAGATTTTTCTCGTCGACCTGTTTCAAGGGCTGAGGGTCACGTTCCGTTATCAGGATCCCAAGGAAATTTATACCGAGCAATATCCCATGGAGCGGCCGCAGGTGGCGGAGCGCTACCGCGGCGCGCCGCGGCTGAACGTCAATCCCGATACCGACGAGACCATGTGCATTGCCTGCGACTTGTGCGCGCTGGCCTGCCCGGAAAATCTGATCGTGGTTTCGAGCGCGCGCAACGAGCAGACCCGCCGCAAGGAACTCACCAACTTTACTTACGATTTGAGCCGCTGCATGTTCTGCGGCCTCTGCGAGGATGCCTGTCCCGTGGACGCGCTCGAACTTACGCAGGATTTCGAACTCGCCAGCTATACTCGTGAGGGCTGGATCTGGGATCGCAAAACGCTGGAAAAAGGTCCGCAGCCCACGCAATACCGGAAGTAATTTTCTCTCCCCATCTGTGCGGGAGCACTCGGAGCGGTCACCGCAAAACTATGGGCATTTTCGATTCTTTCCGCAAAGAAGAAGTCACCGGAACCAAGGTTCTGGTCGGCCAACTCGGCACCGGTCAAGGCACTAAATTCGACGAAGAAGTGAAGGCCGACCTGCGGGTGTACAAGCGTTTTTATCCCGCTGCCACGAGCGCAACATTTACCACGGTGGCGGAGCTGCGCGGCGCGGCCAACCATCACTACGACGTTCTCCATCTCTTTTGCGATGTGAGCGCGGGCGGCATTATCACGGACGCTTCCGGCGACCGGATCACCGGTACTGAACTGCTGAAAGCGGCGGTGGACTCCGGCGTGAAACTGTTGTGGATTGGCAATGACAATTCGCAGGAAGGTTACGACGCAGGCTTCAAAACCAAGGGCCTGAAGTTAAACGTAGTGCTAACGCTGCGCCGCCTGGGCTCGAACACTTCGCTTTTTCTCGACAGTCTGCTGGCCAAGATGCAGGCAGGCGAGACTTTTTCGAAGGCGTGGAGCGTGGCCTCCCAGCCCGAAGGCAAATCGGTGCAACCCGACGTTCCGCACACAATTTCCTCGATCGGCAGGGGCTCTGTGGTGTTGCGCTAGAAGCAAAGCATCTTCAAGCCCAGTTATTCTGAGCGCAGTCTAACGATCCATTTGGCTGGGTGTGCGCTGGGAAAGAGCCCAATCTACCACAGAGTCGCAGAGACACAGAGAGGTTTTTGGTCTTCTCTGTGTCTCCGTGACTCTGTGGTGAAGGGCTGCGTTAGTCTTCGTCAAGCTGATGGCTGTTGCTGGGTCATGCAGTGCATCGTCCCCAGTCCCCAGATAAGGTCTCCGGAATAAATCGGTACGATTTCGCGCGTCGGAAAGAGCGCGGCCAACGTGTTCAGCGCGATGCGATCATTTGGATCATTAAACACCGGCACCAGCACAATGCCATTCGCGATGTAGAAATTGGCGTAGCTGGCGGGCAAGCGTCGTCGTTCAAAAACGACCGGCCCGGGCATGGGTAGCTCGACGATGTTCAGCGGCTTGCCCGCCTGATCGCGCGCGTTTCGCAGCCGGCGAAGATTGTCGCGCAGCGGTTTGTGATTCACGTCCCGCGGATTGTTCTCAACCATGGTGACGACCGTATCGGCAGCGACGAAGCGGGTGAGGTCGTCGACGTGGCCGTGCGTGTCGTCGCCGAAGATGCCGCGTCCGAGCCAGATCACGTGCGGCGCGCCGAGATAGTCGGCGAAAACTTTCTCGTAGTCTTTGCGTGACAGGCCGGGGTTGCGCTGCTGGACCTTGCTGAGCAGGCATTCTTCGGTGGTGAGAAGCGTGCCGCATCCGTTGACGTCGATGGAGCCGCCCTCGAGCACAACGCGGGCGTCGTTGTGCAGCGGACGGATCTCTTCAGCACGGGCAGCCTCGGCCATCAGGCTGCCGATTTTCTCGTCATGCCGCCAGTTGGAATATTTAGCCCACGCGTTGAAGCGGAACTTGGTAGCTAGCAGGTCGGCCTCGCTCTTCACGAAGATGCATCCGGAGTCGCGCATCCAGACGCGGTTGGTCGGCCAGCGGTGGAATCGAACGTTGGCCAAGGGTGCGTTGGCTCGGTCGAGCAGCCTGCGGACTTGGCGTTCGGCGGCAGCGTTGTTGACGATAAGTTCAACTCGCTCATACCGCGCGAGATTACGGATGATCTCGGTATAGACCCATGGAATCGGCTCGAACTTGCCGGGCCAATCGCCGTGATAGTGGGGCCATGCGAGCCAGGTTGCTGCATGCGGTTCCCACTCGGCGGGCATGCGGTAGGCGAGGGCAGCGGGGGAAGCACTTAAAGTATTACTTGAACGCTTGGGTCGGGGCATAGAGGTAGTTTATTGCACGGATTATTGCAAGGGACGATGAAGCAGAAGCCACAATGGATCTAGTTGTTGTTCACTACCACCGCTCCGCCCTTCATCACAAACTTCACATGTTCTAGTGCCCGAATGTCCTTCAAGGGGTCACCTGGTACGCAGATGATGTCGGCCAATTTTCCCTCCTCCAGGGTTCCAATTCGATCCTGCATGCCTAGCAGTTCCGCGGCGTTGCGCGTAGCCGCATGAATGATCTCCATCGGCGTCATGCCCGCGTCCGCATAGGCTTCGTAAACCAGCAGGCTCGCTTGCCCCCGTGTCATCCGAGCTATGGAATAGTACATGTCTGAACCGGCCGCTATAGGCACACCGAGCTTTATCGCCCGCCTTAAGCGCTCTTGTTCTTCCTTAACGAACGGCGCATATTCTCTTTCGCGCTCGGCTCGTTCGCTAATGCTCGGTTCACGCGTACCGAAGCTCATGTCCAGAAACGTTTTCAGCGTCCCATCGGTGGGCACGAGGAAAATATGTTTCTGGGCCATTATTTTCAGTACATCGTCGGAAACGACATAGGCGTGCTCTATCGAATCGACCCCGGCCTCCGCCGCTATCCGAGTGGCTTTGTCACCGATGGCGTGCGCCGCCACTTTTACCCCTGCAGTATGGGCTTCGTCCACGATGGCCTTCATTTCATCCAAGGTCACGTTCGCTGGCGAGCCATTTACGATGACTTTGATGCAACCTGCTCCGTCATAGAGAGCTTGACGAACCGCCTGGCGCGCGCTCTCTGGGCCGCGAACGGTTACATACTCCTCTTCGATCAATGCTTGAGCTGCAGGAGTCAGCGTACCGAATTGTCCTCCTTGTGCAGCCAGCGCCCGGGTCGAGGTCACCATCCGCGGTCCTGGCACCCAGCCGCGCTGAATGGCGCGGCGCAATGCCACGTCGCCGTTGACCCCAGAGTTTCCGACGTCGCGTACCGTCGTAATCCCCGCCTCCAGGTCCTCTCTTCCCAATTTCGCCCCGAGTAATGCTCGTTCTGCGGTACTCTGTGTCGCGACAATCCGCAACCAGTCTTCCAATGCTTTTGATCCGTCCATTTCTGAGAGCAGATGCGTGTGAGCATCAATCAGGCCGGGCAGGAGCGTCGCAGATCCCAAGTCAATGACTCTTGCGTTCGGGGGAATGGCCAGCCCGGAACCGACTGCAGTAATCTTTTCGCCTACGATTAGAACGACAGCATCCTTCACGACGGTGTCGCTTTTGCCATCGATCAGACGCTCCGCCCGTATAGCGACGGTCTGCGTGTTTTGGCCAGCCTCTTGCGCGTTCAGAGCAACGACTGCCATTGCAATCCAACTGACCAACGCTGCCACACGAAAGCGAGATTTCAGCATTCTTTGCCCCCTGATTAACTTCGACGTGCTAAGGAGTTCCACTGCGGTGTTGGGCAACTAGGCCATTTACAATCTTCGACCCCAATTCTACCGTCCATCCAGCAGCCGAGCGCTGATAGGCGCATACGCATCGATTCGCCGGTCGCGCAGAAAAGGCCAATTTCTGCGAATATCTTCCAGCGCCTTCAAGTCCACGTCGCCCACCAGGATCTCTTCGCGGTCGTGCGAGGCTTCGGCGAGGACGCGCCCGAAGGGATCGCAGAAGAACGATGCGCCCCAGAATTCCAGTCCGTGTCCGGGCGTAGATTTGCCACGCACGTTGCCGGTCTCAAAGCCGACTCGATTGACCGCCGCAACATAGACTCCGTTGGCGATGGCGTGGGCGCGTTGAATGGTACGCCAGGCGTCGTGCTGTACCACGCCAAACTCGGCCTTCTCCGAGGGATGCCAGCCGATGGCGGTGGGATAGAAAAGCACGGACGCTCCCTGCAGTGCCGTGAGCCGCGCGCCTTCGGGGAACCATTGGTCCCAGCAGACGAGCGTGCCCAGGCGGCCGGCGGTGGTATCTAGGGCGCGGAATCCGAGATCGCCGGGTGTGAAGTAAAACTTTTCGTAGTAGAGCGGATCGTCGGGGATGTGCATCTTGCGGTAAAGGCCGCGCAGCGAACCGTCGGAATCGAAGATGGCGGCGGTGTTGTGATAGATGCCGGGAGCGCGCTTTTCGAAGAGCGATGCAATCAGAACGACGCCGTGCTGGCGGGCCGCAGCGGAAAGTCGATCGCTGGCGGGACCGGGAATCGGTTCGGCCAAATCGAACAGTGAATGATCCTCGCGCTGGCAAAAATATTGCGTCTGAAAAAGTTCCGGCAGGCAGACAACTTGCGCGCCGCGTCCGGCGGCGTCGGCCACGCGTTCTAGAGCTTTCGCGAGATTCTGCTCGGGCTCGGGCCCGCAGGACATCTGGACCAGCGCCACGCGAAATTTGTCAGGGGGCAACGGGGTCGATCTCCTTAGAACCAGTCTGCGCTAAAGACGATAGAATAGCAGAGTGAAAACAAACGGGCTGCTGCCCGGAGGTGAAAGCTTGAAGCACGGCAACGACGGCAATTCGCATCACGGGAAGCAGAATCATGCGGGACACGCGGGGGACGGGGTGGAGCGCCGTCTGCACAATCCGATTGAAGACCGGCTGATTCCACTCGAGCCGCTCGATCTCGCGAAGGTGAAGTCAATCGACGACCTGGTGCGCGCCATGTCGAAGACCGCTTTTACCGGTCGCCAGCTGGGCGAGGCTGCCGACGTGCTGGAGGCGATGGCTCGCGACGAAGAATGCTTTGTGGTGATGACGCTCTCGGGCGCAATGACCGTGGCTAAACAGGGCCTCATCGTGACCGAGTTGATCGACCGCGGCATCGTGAATGCTGTGGTTTCAACCGGCGCGCTGATGGCTCACGGATTGGTGGAGGCGACAGGGCGCGCGCATTTCCGGCACAATCCCGAAGTATCCGACGAAGAACTTTACCAGCAGGGTTACAACCGGGTTTACGACACGCTGGAGCCCGAGCAGAATCTGGATGACGTGGAAGAAGTGATGTCGGCGGTGCTGGAGGGCTGGGACCACAACGAGGTAATGTGTTCCTACAAGCTCAATCACGCCATCGGCGCATATTTGGCAAAGCATTCTGGAGATCAGCGCGGGATTTTGAAATCCGCGCACGCCATGGGCGTGCCGGTATTTGTGCCGGCCTTCAGCGATTCGGAGATGGGACTGGATACGGCGCTGAACAATCGTCTGCGGGAATCGACCGGCAGGCACAAGATTCGCTATGATCCCTTCGAAGATCTGGAGCACTTCGCGGCGACTTTACTGCGCCAGAAAAAACTTGGGATTCTGACCATCGGCGGCGGTGTTCCGCGCAACTGGTCGCAGCAGTTTGGTCCCTTCTGCGAGTTGCGGCACCGGCGGCTGGGCGAGAATGTGGCTTTGAAGCGCTATCACTATGGCCTGCGGATTTGTCCGGAGCCGGTTTTTTGGGGAGGCTTGTCGGGCAGTCCGTATAGCGAGGCGGTGTCGTGGGGCAAGTTCGTGCCTCCATCGGAGGGCGGCAGGTTTGGAGAAGTGTTTGTCGATGCGACGGTTGGATTGCCCTTGATCGTCGCGGCAGTGTTGGAGCGGTTGGATAAGTTCGATAAGAAGGGAAGCAAAACGAGTAAGGCGAAAACCGCTGCCGCGAGGAAATAGCGTGTTGGGAGGCCGGGCTAGCTGGCTCCGGCCTCTGAGCAGGAATCGACGGCAGGGAACTGCCCACTCTCCGGATCTGCAAATTCCTGCGAAGGGCTGCCTGCCGGGCGGCTCTTACGGTAAAGGGGCGCCAGAATGCTGTTTTCCAGCACTTGCGACTCCGCTTCCACCCAGTCTTGCAGGGCAAGGCCTTCGGCCTGGCCGCGCTGGTCGTAGAGATGCTGCGCGTGCAGGCGGATCTTCTTTTCGATCAATTCGGTCATCAGTTCTTGCTGCTTTTTTCTGCGGGTATCGTTATCCAAAACTGCTCCTCTTGCCTAAATAGGTTTTTTTCTTCAGTTCTTATGATAAAGCAAGGCTGTTAACGGAAGATTACATTGGGCAGGGCATAGGGTTACTAAAGTACAATCATACATTCTCTTAGATGCAGGCCCCCTACCGCTAGTCGCAAAACGACCTAAATCATTTGTTTAGAATGGCGAGATGAGGCGGGGCGCTGGTGAATCCTGGAAGCCAGAGTTGAGAAACGAGCTATGCGAGGAACGTTTTGTCCGCTGGGTAAGGATACTGTGCTAAAGTAAGGAAGGAGCGCAACATGCAGAAGCAGGCCAAAATCACCAGCAAGGGACAAATCACGGTTCCGCTCGAAGTGCGACGGATTTTGGGTGTGCATGCCGGAGATAAGCTGATTTTTGAGAACGACGAAAGAGGCGTTCGGGTGCTCCCGGTACGCACTCAGAGCGCGTTTTCCAAATATCGCGGGATCGGCAATCCTGGCATTGGCTCGGGCAGGAAGGGCATCGCCCGCTGGCTGCGGGAAATACGCGGGGAATAAGTGTGACTACGGCCATCGATACCAACGTGATTGTTGCGCTTTGGGACGCCGATCCGAGCATCAGTCTGGCGGCGGAAACGGCTCTCGAAGTAGCCTTCCGTCGCGGCAACCTGATTGTCTCCGCTCCGGTCTTCGCCGAACTCATCTCCGCACCCGATCGCACTGAGGCCTTTGTAAGTTTATTCCTGGAAGAAAATAGAATCGCAATCGATTGGGATTTCAGTGAAGCGATCTGGCGGTCGGCGGCCCGAGCCTTTCAGGCCTATGCCGAACGGCGCCGCAAGCAGCGCGACCACGGTACGCGCCGCCTCCTTGCCGACTTCCTGATCGGCGCCCACGCCCACATCCGCGGCTATCGTTTGCTCTCGCTGGACGAACGGCTATACCGAGCGGCGTTCCCGGGGCTGAATGTAGAGACGATCTAGCTCATTAGCACTTTACTTGGCCGACTTACCCGAGGTCAGCATCTCGCGCCGCAGAATCGCGTTGATGCGCGACTGGTAGCCCTTGCCCTGCGCCTTAAGCCAATCCAGCACGTCTGCGTCGACGCGCGCCGTGATTTGCTGCTTACGCGGGCGATAAAAATGTCCACGCTTGGCATTCTTCCATTGTTCATCGGTCATTTCGGGGATGTCGCTGGTATCGATTTCGCTGTCGGGACGGGCTGCGAGGGCCCTCAATTTCGCTCGGTCTGCTTTGGTCAATGGGGGTAGCGTTTTCAGGGAGTATTTAACTATTTTCGTCTTCATGGCGTCGCGCCCGCGAACGGATGTCCGAAGGATGCAGAGCGGCAAATCGCATTCTTGTCAGTTCCGGGGAGGCCAGTGTTTCGGACGACGACTTGACCATTTCGATTTACGTATCCGATTGAGGTTGTGTTCTTTGTCGTTTTCATCGAGGCACTCGCTACTTAAAGTTCCCTCAGGAGGCTGAAGCCCGCGTCTTTTTCGGCCTCTACCGGCGCGACTGACGTCGCGCCCTTCCCCCAAGCCTCGCTGCGCTCGGCGGACAGCCGAGGCGGCTGTCCCCACATGAGCACTGGTGATCTAATCAAAGATCAGCACCGCCGACGCAATCACCGTAGTCCACAACCCCCGCTTGTCGCCTACTGCCGATTGCGTCACATTAGCTGTTCGCACGATTTTATTCGACAGGCGGTAGATCTGCTTTTTCTCGTCCCAGGAGCGGTCGGGATCGAATTCCACATTCAACGTGGTCGCCAGCATTTCCGCGGCGAGTTCTTCGGCGTATTCGCCGGCGGCGTCTTCGGTCTCGCCGAAGGAGTGGTGTTCGCTGAGGTAGCCGTAAGTGTTTTTGTCGGCGGGAATGGCCACACCAATGGACGAAGCGAGAAGCCGGTGAGCTTCGTGGGTGGAGTTCTCGGCCACCACGGCAAACACGACTTCGCCGGGACTCAAATACTTCACCCCTTCTTTGCGGGCCAGCATCTTGCAATTCGGAGGGAAGATGGAAGAGACGCGAACCAGATTCTGCGCGGCAATACCGGCGTCGCGCAAGGCCAACTCGAACGATGTCAAACGCTCGCGGTGCTTCCCGACCCCCTTGGTGAAGAACATCCGCTTGGGAACCATGTCTTTGCCCAACGCTGTAGCCTCCGGCACGCAAATTTATGACATTGAGAATGCACAATTTAACACAATGGTTTGTAAAGAAACTGTGAATTTAACGGGATAGCAAAAAAAGTGGGAAGCCGCTGGCGCGGTTCCCACTTGATGCCCGGTCCTGTTTGGGGGAGGGCGCCGGGCAAAACGCGATCCAATGTAACACAATGTAAAGCCAATTGTGCAATAGATTTTTTCCTTTCCGGTTTTCCGAACAAAATTCACCCGGAACCGCTTGACCGTCTCACTTCGCGACCACTGAACTGACCTGGATGGTATCTCCGTCCAAAGTTCCCGTGACGGTGGCAATCTTTCCGGCTTGCTTGTCCAGAGTGGCCAAGGCCGCTTGATCGGCGGTTTCAAGCGTATAAATCTGGTCGCCCACGACCAGGGCGAATTTGGATCCGTGGGCCACGCAGGCCCGGGTACAATCGGCTGCTGTTTCGCCTTCCATGTGCTTTCTGCCGCACATCGCGTCCCCCACCTCGCCGGTAAAGGTATGCTGGCCGCCCGCCAGCGCGTAAAGATTAACCAATGCCGCCGCTGAAAAAACGACCGCTGCCATCGCCGTGACCCACTTCGAACCACGATTCATTCCGTATTCTCCTTGCGCGAGTGGGCGAAGACGCCCTCCGAAAGCCGCCGCGACGGCGGCGCCACTTTGCAGTTTGTTCTATTTGACGGGCTCATTGCGGCGCCTTCGCCGTATACTGCAGATCCACATCCACCGTCCTGTCCTTAGCGATGGCGGTCACGTGCGGCACAACTTCCCAGTCGATTGTAGGCGGCAGCAACTTTCTGGCTTGGGGCAGGAATTCCTTGAGATAAGTCGAGTCATAGACGTCCCCGGGACGAATCTTCCAGGCGGCGCGCAGCCGGGCCGTCAGGCTATTGTCGATGCCGCGAAATTCCAGCTCTCCCATGCGATACACGGCTCCTTCGGTCACCACAAGCTCGTACGCAACCGTGCCGGCCGCGTCGTCATACTCAGCGTTGGCCTTGATGGTCGCGGTGACATAGCCGCGCGAACCGTAGAGCTGTTGCACGGCGCGCAGATCGTCTCCGAGTTGCACCGTGTTCGCGGGCTGCCCGGCCTGGGCGTGCAGCAGGGACTGAAGGTCCTTGGTGGGGAAGCTCTTGTTGCCGGACCAGTTCCATCCGCTGAGCTTGTATTGGATGCCGGGAGTAACCGCGATCGTGACATCCACCAGCGTGAGTGCCTGTTTATTGTTGTTGGTTTCCGCGCTAGTGTCCGCCGAGCTTGCCTTGACCACCTTCGGCTGTGACGGTGTGCCGGAAGCTTTGAGGTAGCCGCGTTCGTGGTAGGCGGGAAGAACCGTGTGCTCGACAAATCCACTCAACAGCGCCCGGTAGTAATCGCGTCCGGAAAGCTTTTCGGCCGCAGCCTGGAGTGGCGGCAATTCGCTGGTTTCCACACCGGTGAACTCGACGTGGCGGAGCCGAATGATAACGTTCGCAACCCCATAGTCGATCGACGCCAGTTGACCGCCGCCGAGAACGGGAGTCCGCAGGTATTCGACATCACCCGGGATGCCGTTTTCCACCAGCATGGCCTGCAGAATGTCGGAGACTTGATCGGGCAAGCGTCCACTAGTGGGCAATTCTCCGCTGAAAAGTGGAGCACGTTCGTGCACCTTCTGCAGCAGTTCCTGATCGGTGAACCAAACGAAGTCGTTGAAGTGGACGGGCACGAACTTATCTGCATCTGTGACCTGGAATGCCAGCCTGGTGCCCGCCGATGAATAAGTAAAGCTGTAGGCGATGTCGTTGAAAGCTCCGGTCTCGCCCAGCTGACGCGCCGCCTTGCGGAACACCTCGTCATCCACGGTCGCACCCAGAGGCAGTCCGCTGGCGGCTGCAACTTCCTCCTGGGTGAAGCGCTTGCTTCCAGTCACTTTTATTTCGATCAGCTTGGAGTCGGCAGCCGGGATGTTCTTCGTGCTGCCCGGCGGCTGAACTTGCGTGGCCGCAGGCGCGCATAGCAGACCGAAGCAAAGCAGCGGCAAACCGAGCGCGCGGACCGGCGAACGCCGGAGAGCGTTTGAGAAGGGAATCTTCATCTGCCGGGCTGAACGCATCGCTGGATGTATGTTACGGCAGATATCGGCGTCCAGCCAGCGGCTAAGGCTTAGAAGGCAAGAACTACGGCTTCAACTGTTTCTCAATCGCTGAAACCATCTCTTTCGAATCCGGCGTAACCGCGGGCTCGAAGCGCTGAACCACGTTTCCGTTTCGGTCTACCAGAAACTTGGTGAAGTTCCACTTGATATCGCCCCGGATGCCCGGCCCGGTATCTTTGGTCAGGTAGGTGTAAAGTGGCGCCTGGACGGGCTCTTTCACCGAAATCTTTGAGTAGATGGGGAACGTGACGCTGTATTTGCGGGTGCAAAAAGCTTTGATCTCTTCGTTGGTCCCTGGCTCCTGGGCACCGAAATTATTGGCAGGGAAGCCGAGGATGACGAATCCCTGGTCCTTGTACTTCTCGTAGATCGCCTCCAGCGCGCTGTACTGTGGGGTGTAGCCACACTGGCTGGCCACATTTACCACGAGAATCACTTTGCCTCTGTAGTCAGCAAGGGGAGCCGGTTTGCCGTCGATGGAATTGAGCGTGAAGGTATAGATTCCCGACGCTGCGAATAAAGATCCAGCCATAATCAACCCAGCCATAATCAACAAAGCTCCGCACATAAGATAAGCGCGAACGGTGAACGGGGATTGAAGGTACGAAAATCTCATTGAATTCTCCTGGTTGCGCCTGTGAACCCCGAGGCTGAAGTAGAGCATAAGCGGTCGATCAGACCCGCCGCAACCGTGGAATTGTAAAATTTCTGTTTGCGCAAAAGGAAAAATCGATTGTGCAGTGTCCGACTTCTGTAGGGGTCGCTCCGGACAACCGCGCCGGGGTTTAAGCGGAGTTGCTAAGGGCAGTATTCTTGGCGGCCTGTTTGACCACTCGGGCGGCCAGCTTAAACGCCTTAGCCGAGCTGGAGTCGGAGGCTTTCGCCTCTTCATGATTCGTGGCATCCGTCAGGCCTTCTTCGATGGCATCTAGCGCCTGGCAGGAGCGCGCCAGGACGATCAGCAGGTACTTCTGGGCTATGGGTCGGTCCGCCGGGTGAATCAGTTCCCACCAGCGCCGGATTGACTCCTGCACCTCGACCTCTGATTTGTCCCCCACGACGAGGGTGTCAATCAGCCGGTAAACCTTGCTTTTAATAGCCTGATAGGAAACCGATACTTCCTGGGGCATGGTTTTATGGATTTCTATAAGGAGAGTAGCAATCCGCCATCCAAACCGTAGGTAGTTGACAGTGCAAGTCCTTGCTACGTTTGCGCCCAAATATCGATCCTATGAATGGAATAAATCCGAATGCTGGATATGGATTCTGGAAGCGTTTGGGGCTGTCAAACCGCAGAGGAATTCCGCTATTTGGCAGGCCGGTGTCCCCGCCAAATGAATCCGCAACCTCCGTTTCGGCCACAGGTTACAATGTTCCGCTCGCCGCAGACCCAATTGCTCTGACGATTCCGTCCGTTTTTGGACGTTACGGAAATTGTGGATGAGAAAAACGCGATGCTTGATTTTCTTAACCCGGCACACATTCCTGGAGGCTCGATGAACAAATTGGCATGGATTCTCGCACTTCCCCTGGTGATTTGCAGTTTAGGCCGAGCCCAGAGTTCGGCTCCCGCAACCGCTTCGCCGGACTCCGGCCAGCAAGAACGCATGTTCTTTCCCCGCGACATGTTTTGGGGATGGGGACAATTCGATCTGGCTCCGCCGCACAACGAAATCGACCCTGGCATTTGCGCCGGCAATGCCGGCCAGTATGGCGGAGTCAACGCTCCGTGTAGCATGTTTGCCCGCTACATGCTCTCTGGAATGCTTGAGGTCCGTCCCTTTGGCCGCGGCGAATTGCGGCGCTTCATGGTCTTTGGCGCGCCCTCGTTCCTATTCGGGAAAACCATCCCACAAACCCTTTACACCTGGTCTCCCGACGCCATCGGCATTGAGCACTCCTGGGGAGTGGGAATCTATATTGCGAAGGGCTTCGAGTTTCGCGTGACTCAGCACTTCCTCTTCGACCGCCTGGGCGCGCGTGACACCAATCTCGGTCCAGCCGACCAGGGCAACAACGGCCCCTGGGGACGCTATGCCAGCGTCGGCGTCCGTAAGTATTTTGGGACGAGGCGATGGTGACGGCCATCACACAAAGCTGTGACGTGAGAATTAGTTAACGTACGCACGTAGGCGTATTCTCTATAATTGAAGTTTTCATCACTACTGTTGTGAAATTCCATACGGAGACGAATGATGGCAGGCTCTTATAACGGTGTGGCTGTACCGTCCGGCGGAAAAAAGATTGGCTATGCGGCAGGGAAGTACGACGTCCCGGATAATCCGATCGTTCCCTTCATCGAAGGCGACGGAACGGGCCGCGACATTTGGAAAGCGTCGCTGCGCGTGTTCGATGCGGCTGTGGAGAAGGCCTACAAGGGCAAGCGCCATGTCGCATGGTATGAAGTGTTCGCCGGCGAAAAAGCCAAAGCAAAATTCGACAATTGGCTGCCTGACGACACGGTCGACGCCATTCGCGAGTTTCGCGTCGCCATCAAAGGTCCGCTGACCACGCCCGTGGGCGGCGGCATTCGCTCACTCAACGTAGCCCTGCGCCAGATCCTCGATCTCTATTGCTGCGTGCGTCCGGTGAAATATTACAAAGGCGTGCCCTCGCCGGTCAAAAATCCCGAGCGCATGGATGTCGTCATCTACCGCGAAAACACGGAAGATGTTTACGCCGGAATCGAATGGGAAGAGGGAACTGCCGATTGTGCGCGCCTCATCGAATTCCTGAACAAAGACATGCTGAAAGGCGGCAAGAAGCAAATCCGCCTCGACTCTGGCGTCGGCATCAAACCGATTTCAGTCACTGGAACCAAGCGCCTGGTCCGCATGGCGATTCGCTTCGCCCTCGAAACCGGCCGCAAAAGTGTGACCCTGGTTCACAAAGGAAATATTCAAAAGTTTACCGAAGGCGCATTCCGCAAGTGGGGATACGAACTTGCCACCGAGGAATTTCGCGACCAGGTAGTTACCGAGCGCGAGAGCTGGATTCTCGATAACAAAGACAAGAATCCAAATCTCACCGTCGCGCAGAACGCCGAACTAGTCGAGCCCGGCATGGAGTTCGCTCCACCAGCCTTTCGCCAGGCTGTCGAGCGGGAAGTGAAGGACGTCCTCGACCGCATCTACGCCACTCACGGCAAAGGCCAGTGGAAGAAGAAAATCATGGTCAATGACCGCATTGCCGATTCCATCTTCCAGCAAGTGGTCACGCGCGCGGACGAATATTCCGTCCTCGCCACGCCAAACCTGAACGGCGATTACATTTCCGACGCCTGCGCCGCGCAAGTCGGCGGACTTGGCATCGCTCCCGGCGCCAACATCGGCGACGGCTATGCCATCTTCGAAGCCACGCACGGCACCGCTCCGAAGTATGCCGATAAGGATGTGATCAATCCCGGCTCCGTCATGCTCTCCGGCGTAATGATGTTTCGCTTCCTGGGATGGAACGAGGCCGCCGATCTCATCGAGCACGCCATGGAACGCACCATCCTGCAGAAGAAAGTTACGTACGACTTCGAGCGCTTGATGCCAGGCTCAACCAAAGTAAAGACCAGCCAGTTCGCCGACGCCATCATTGAGAACATGGGCGCGGCGGTGCTGAGCACAGTCTAAGAACGCCACGGATTTCACGGATTCACACGGACAAGGCACAAAAAATTTGATCCGTGTTGATCCGCGAAAATCCGTGGCCAAGAAAGGTCTTCCTCATGCGAAAGAAAGTAACCATCGTAGGCTCCGGAAACGTGGGCGCCACCGCGGCTCACTGGATCGCTTCCAAAGAACTGGCCGACGTTGTCCTCATTGACATCATCGAAGGCGTCCCGCAAGGCAAAGGCCTGGATCTGCTCGAAGCCATGCCCATCGAAAAGCGCGACTCCTACATCACCGGCACCAACGACTATAAAGACACCGCGAATTCCGATATCGTCGTCATCACCGCCGGCATCCCCCGCAAGCCCGGCATGAGCCGCGACGACTTGCTCAACACGAATTTCAACATTATGAAAGCGGTGGTTGGCGAAGTGGTGAAGCATTCGCCGAACTGCATTTTGATTGTGGTGTCGAACCCGCTGGATGCGATGGCGCAGGCCGCGTACAAGCTCAGCAAATTTCCTCGCGAACGTGTCATCGGTATGGCGGGAGTTCTCGATTCCGCCCGCTTCCGCGCCTTCATCGCCGACGAACTTAAAGTCAGCGTGGAGAACGTCACCGCATTCGTTCTCGGCGGCCACGGCGACACCATGGTCCCGCTCCCGCGTTATTCCACGGTTGCAGGAATTCCGATCACGGAGTTGATCGAGAAATCCCGCCTCGAAGCCCTGGTGCAGCGCACCCGCGACGGCGGCGCAGAAATCGTGAAATATCTGAAAACCGGCTCGGCCTACTACGCGCCATCGGCGGCGGCGACGGAGATGGTGGAGGCGATTCTCAAAGACAAGAAGAAAATTCTTCCCTGCGCAGCCTATTTGCAGGGCGAATACGGAATCAACGGCCTCTACGTCGGCGTTCCAGTAAAGCTGGGCGCGAAGGGAATCGAGCAGATCATCGAGATCAAACTGACTCCCGAAGAAAAAGCTGGCCTCGATAAGAGCGCGGCGGCGGTGAAGGAGTTAATCGGAGTGATTGGGGTGTAGCACCCAACGACTCGACCCACGAGGTCGAACCGTTGCGGTTGCGTATCCTTAAATTCGACGAGTATCTACGTCTTCCGCCGGACAACGACTGGTGGGGGTATAGTCGTTTTGGGCTTGGGCTGCGGAGTCGGGCTTGGTTTGGGCGTGCCTCCGAAGTTATACTTTTTCGGAGTCCAGCCTGCTGGAATGTGCTCCGGCGGATCCTTCTTGTACTGGCCTCGCCGCTTTAGCATTTCGTAGTCCATCTCGTCCTTGTCGTAAGGGTCGTCTGGTTCCTTCCAGTTGGTTGTATCCCACCAAATTCGCCGCGGCCCCGAGGGAGGCAGAATCCATTCCTCTTCTTTCTTCGTCAGCGGATTCATCCGCGTAACATTCTTCTGCGCAAAGAGCCCGATTCCCGAGCCCGTCTCCCTCCCATAGTCCAGCCAGTTCCTAGGCTCAGGTGGAGTTGAAACAATCTGGTCGAACCAGGGCGTATCCGGCTCCGTGGTTCCCGCCTTCAATTCCCAGCCCGCATACAACACCGCATAAGGCTGCTTGCTCACATTCATGGGATTCAGGATCGCGTCGTCCGCCGATCCGTACGAGGTTTTGATCAGAACCATGCACCACTGGTCATTCGAAGGGTGGGGATCAATGTCGCTTGGGTTATACATCGTCACCGGCGGCCAGAACCAGGGCGCCCAAAACCATGAGCCCGATATTTCTCCGTCCGGACTGTACTTCCAGTCCCACCATCTGGAATCCTGGTCGCTCCAGTAAATACGGATATCTCCCAAGTCGTACAAGTCGTCGATAATGAAGGTCTGGACCGTAAGTTGTGTTCTCTTCATGAATCCCTTCTCCGCGGAGAGTTTTGGCGCTGCCGAGCCGCCTTAACGGATCTCTTTGTAGAGAATAGTGAGGAAAAGCGAATTATCGTTTCAATGGCAAGGGACCTAGAAAGCGCCGCAGAGTTGACCATAGTCATTGACCATGGTATAACTAATCCATGAAAGAAATCGCCATCTCCGAGTTCAAAGCCAAGTGCCTCGGCATCCTCGAGGAGGTCCGCAAGACGCGCAAGCCCATCCGAGTCACCCGCTTCGGCAAGCCGGTGGCCGAAGTCGTGCCCCCCACGCCGGAAGAGCAGCCAAAAAGTTGGCTGGGTTGCATGGCAGGCACCGCAGAAATTTTGGGGGACATCGTCGGTCCTACGGGCAGCCTTGAGGACTGGGAAGCTGGTCGCGATTGAAGCTGCTTCTGGATACGCACATCTGGGTTTGGAGTGTCTTACAACCCGAGCGCCTTTCCCGGCGTGTGGGCCGCCAATTGATTAAACCAGGGAACGAAATTTGGTTGTCGCCTGTTAGCATTTGGGAACTGCGACTACTTCATGACAAAGGTCGCATGAGGTTGAAGCCTGACGCGGCGACCTGGATTGCTGACAATCTCACTCGGCTGAACGTTCGCGAGGCGCCGCTCACCTTCGAAGTAGCGCTCGCGATCTCTTCGTTGAATCTGCCTCACAACGATCCGGCAGATGGTTTTATCGCTGCGACTGCCAAGGTTTTTGGTTTAACTTTGGTGACCGCCGACGAACGGCTTGCTAAGTTAGCAGATATTACGGTGCTTCCAAATCGCTAGAAATTACTTGTCTCTCTCCGCCATAAAATCATCCCGGCATTTTTTCGCCGCCGCGAGCAACTCTGGAAATTCCGGCGCGCTTTTCAATCCTGACCAAGCTGAATCGTTCTGCAATCCGGTATAGGCGCAGAAGTGATGGTCGATTGCACTCTTGATCATCTCCGCGGCAACATCCTTCCTGCCGCAGTAAGCGAAGCCTCCAGCAACTACATATCTGGGTTCAGGATCAGGGTCGGCGATGAATGAGGCTGCTGCCTGACGGTCAAAATAGTTCCCCGGCGTGCCACTGAGACAGGCAATGAAGGCCTGGAATTTCACTTTGATCGCGAGCTCTTTCGCTGCCGCCAAATTTCCCTGGCGAATGTATTGCGGCACCATGTTGCCATCGGAATAACTCGATCCCGCATCCAGATGAAGAAATTCCACGGCGCGAGGGTAGTTGCCTAATTGATCAAATGTGAACGCGCAGGAACGAAACGAATAGTTTCCCGGATCGAGCGCCAGCGCCGTGTCGCATTCGTGCGCCGATTCTTCGATCGCCCCGCCATAGCGCAGCACATAAGCCAGCGCAAAGTGCGCGTTCGCGTTCTCCGGATGCCGCGCCACCAGCCCTTTTGCCTCCTGGTAGGCGCTGACGATGTCCCCTCTCTCTACTCGATTGGTGATGAGCTGACCCGCCGCGCTAACCAGATTCGGATCTAACCCCAGCGCCCGTTCAAACGCGTTGTTGGAGCGCTGGAAGGCCGCGTCCCCTCCGTCCGAGTAAGCCGAATCGTAATGGTAGCGGAGCGCCAGAGCGCCCCAGGCGGGCGCGTAGCTGGGGTCAAGTCCCACCGCTCGCTCCAGCATTGCAATGGCATCTTTGTTGGGAGCAGGATCGTGCGGCACCGCAATGCTGCGCAGGTAAAGATCGTATGCCTCTTCGTTCTTTGGACGAGTGGCGCCTTCGGTCGAATCCGCTCCGGCGCCCAGCGCAGGAACCAACCCCTGGCGAACCTTCGCCGTGATCTCGCCTCGCATGGCGATCATATCTGGCGCGGCCACGGTCATCGTGTCACGCCAGATCGTTCGATTGTCCGCCACATCAACCGCTTCCAGCGTGATCTGCAGCTGCGAACCTTCCTTCAAAAAATGGCCAGTGACCACGTCGCTCACATGCATGGCCTGACCGGCCTCCTGCAGATCGAGCGTGGGCGAGTCATACTTGCGGGTGGTCGCAAACGGTCGAATCGTCAGCGAACGCACATAGCTCAACGACGTCGCAATTTCGTCGGCCAAAGCCAGCCGAAGAAAATCCAGATCCTTGTCTGCTCCCAAATTTTGCAAGGGCAGCACGGCAAGGGTTTTTGCGCCGCCGGACCCAGCCGCAGGCGCGGTTTGACGCCGAGTCTGCCAGAAGACAAGCGCCAACACGACGGCTGCAACCGCAACCACGGCCAGCGCGATCTTTCCGTAAGCACGCTTCGGCGCGGCAACCACCGCAGTGCCGCTCCCCGCCGCGCTATGCTGGCCCGAACTTACCGGCCCCATGGATCCCGCTCCCGCTGCGCTTCCCGAATCCACCAGCAACTGGCTCCGTCCCGAGTCCGTGTCCCGCTTCAAGCGCTGCAGGTCGCTGCGCATCTCCGAAGCGTGCTGGTAACGCAGGTGGTTGTCCTTCTCCAGAGCTTTGTTGATGATCTCTTCCAGCCGGGCAGGCACGTCGTGATTCAGGCGCACGGCCGGCACCGGCGCGCGATTCATAATCGCTTCGCAAATCACCGCCGAACTCTCGCCGTGAAAAGGAACGTCGCCGGTCGCCATCTCATAAAGCACGGCGCCAAATGAGAACAGATCGCTGCGCGCATCGAGTTCCCGGCCGCGCACCTGTTCCGGCGACATGTAGGCCACCGTGCCCAGCATCGTGCCCGGGCTGGTAAGGTGGGCCTCATCCAGGGTTTGTGTACACCAACTTTTGCGCCGCGGGTCCCGCTCCTACCTTCGCCAGTCCAAAGTCGAGAATCTTGGCGTGTCCGCGTTTGGTGACGAAGATGTTCGCCGGCTTGATGTCGCGGTGCACAATGCCTTCCGCATGGGCCGCATCGAGCGCGTCGGCGATTTCAATCGCCAGGTTCACCAGCGTGTCGTTGTCCATCGGATGGGCGCCGATGGCGTGCTTGAGCGTGAGGCCGTCCAGGAACTCCATCGCGATGAAGGCCTGGCCGTCGTGCTCGTCAATCTCGTAAATAGTGCAAATATTGGGATGGTTCAACGCGGAGGCAGCCTGCGCCTCGCGCTGAAAGCGGGCCAGCGCTTGCGGATCTTTCGCAACTTCGTCGGGAAGAAATTTCAGCGCTACAAAACGCCGCAGCTTTAGGTCTTCTGCCTTATAAACTACGCCCATGCCCCCACCGCCCAGCTTTTCAACCGTGCGATAGTGCGAAATAGTTTGCCCGATCACTGGAAATGAATCCTACGTGGGCGAGTTGGGCAAGTCAATGAAATGGCCGGTGTCCTCGATCACACCTTCTCGAACGTCACTTTCTTCACCACCACATCCTTCGCCGGACGATCCTGCCGGTTGCGCGGGACTTCCGAAATCTTTGTGACCACATCCTGCCCTTCAATCACCTCGCCGAAAATCGTGTGCTTGCCCGTCAGCCACGTCGTAGGCGCGACCGTAATGAAGAACTGCGACCCGTTGGTGTTGGGTCCGGCATTCGCCATGGCCAGTAAGCCCGGCTTGTCGAGTTTGTGCGGCGAGCCTTTGGTTTCGTCCTCGAACTGATAGCCCGGTCCGCCCATACCCGTGCCTTGCGGATCTCCGCCCTGAATCATGAAGTCCGGAATCACGCGATGAAAAATCGTCCCATCATACAGGCGGTCTTTGGATTTCTTCCGCGTCGAGGGATGAGTCCACTCGCGTTTGCCTTCGGCGAGTTCTACAAAGTTGGCTACGGTTTTGGGTGCGTCCTTTTCGAACAGGCGGCATACGATGTTGCCTTCGCTGGTTTCAAACGTGGCGTACAGTCCGGGTTGTCGAGTCATGGAGTCCTTTCAGTCGTTGCTAAGCTCTAAGTTCTTTGTGGCGACAGCCGCCCTCGGCTGTCCGCCAGGCAGAGCCAGGCGATTCGTAAAATGTGCGCTGTCACTCGGGCTTGGTTGCGCTGGCCGCGGCCGGCTTCTTCGCCGGAGTCGCGGACTTGGCCGCTGCCGCCGCGCCGTGAACAATCTTGATATGAATAATCTTAACCGGACGAAATGGCCGGTCATTGCTCGGGTCTGTGGCCATGCGCGCAATCTGTTTGACCAGCGCCACTGTGGCTGCGTCACACTGCCCAAAGATCGTGTAGTGTCCGCTCAAGTGCTGGCTGTGAGCCACATCCTCGGTAATAAAAAACTGCGAGCCATTGGTGTCCGGCCCGGAATTCGCATAAGCCAGCCGCCCCGGACGATCGAACAACAAGTCGGAAGAAACCTCGTTCTTAAACTTGTATCCTGGGTCCCCCGTCCCGTCGCCCGCGGGATCGCCTCCCTGGATCATGAAATCAGGAATCACACGATGAAAAATAGTGCCATCGTAAAGCGGTACGCCGTGCTTGGTGACACCTTTCACTGTCGTCCAGTCTTTGGTGCCGGTGGCGAGCCCGATAAAGTTCTCCACTCCGATCGGCGCTTTGTCGGGAAACAATGTACAAGTCATGTTCCCAACGGTGGTTTCAATGATCGCCGTGGGCTCGCTGGTCGCGGCACGGTGTACGGGCGGCTTCGTCGCCGAAGTCCCCTGAGAACTCGACTGCGCCCAGCTCATACCCACAAACAGCAGAAGCGGAATTAAAACAATATTACGCATGATTGCTCCTCGCCGATACACATCGTACAAAACGTTCGGTGCAACGTTGCATTGTACGACAGAGAAGACAGACGGGAGAAGTCCGACAGCGCAGCCCTCTCGGGTAAAGGTCAGCGAACCTGAGACTGCATTTCGCGGCTGACGCTTTCGACCTGGCCGAAGACGCGCAGCAGATTCCCCCCAAGAATTTTCTTGATGTCATCCACGCTATATCCGCGATCGAGCAGGGCTTGCGTAATCTTCGGCAGGTCGGCGGCGGAGTCCATCCCCTGTGGCGTCGCCCCGCTCACTCCATCGAAATCCGAACCCAGCCCAACGTGGTCCACGCCGGCGACTTTGGCGATGTGATCGATGTGATCAATCAGCACCTTGAATGCCGGACGTGGAATCTTCGCCATCCACTCGCGCTCGATGCGATTCACTTCAATATAGTTGACCGGCTTGCCCTGCGCCTTCAACGAGTCGGCATATTTCTGAATCGCGGCCGCTTGATCCTTGGCCTGCGCTTCGCTCGCATTGCGAAAAGCTTGGTCATCGAAGCCGGAATAAAAATTCACCTGCACCACGCCGCCATTCTTGGCGAACGCACGCAGCATATCGTCCGTCATATTCCGCGGCGCATTTACCAGCGCCCGCGCCGAGGAATGCGACGCAATGACCGGGGCCTTCGTGGTGGCGATTGCGTCCCAGAAAGTCTTGTCGGCGACATGCGAGATGTCCACCATCATTCCCAGGCGATTCATCTCCAGCACCACTTGCTTACCGAAATCCGTGAGCCCGTTGTGATGTTGAACCTTCGGGTCGTCGATGTCGCCCGAAGAATCCGCCCATTCGTTGGTGTTCGACCACGATAGCGTCATGTAGCGCACGCCCAGCCGGTAATAATCGCGCAACAGGTGCATGTCGTTTTCGATCGAATGTCCGCCCTCGATCCCCATCAGCGCCGCCAGCTTGTGCTCGCGGTGCGCACGCTCAATGTCCGCGACGGAAAACGCCATCATCATGCGGTCCGGATGATGCGCCGCCTGCTCATACACCGAGTCGATCAGATCGAAGGTGTGCTGCGCGAAGTGCCCCTGATTGGTCTCCGGATCCACCCAGATGGAAAAAAACTCCGCGCCGAGATTGCCGCGCCGCGCCTTATCGAGGCTGAGATGGCCCACATCGTTGGGGTCGGTTGAGCCAATGTCGAAGCCTTCGTCCAGAAATCGCTGCGGCGTGTCGGCGTGGGTGTCAACCACGATGGCGGATTCCTGGATCGCGCGGGCCTTGTCGCTTACCTGCGGCCCGGAGGATTCAGCGGATTGGGCCGCGGCGACGACAACGCTGAGAATCAAAAACAACGACGAGAGCAAACCAATGCGGAAGCGAGTCATAGTTGTGTGCGGGGCCAATATCGATTGAATGCGAGCACGATTGTATAGGAAATTGCCGCTAAAGAAAGCAGCTCAGCGAAGCGCCGCCAGCGCCTGTTGCACGCAGCTCTCCAGCGATCCTCCGGTGTCGATCACAGTTTTCGGCAAAGTGATTGCCTCGAACCGCGATCGCACTTCCAAGTAAAGTTGGAAGTTTCGATTGCCCGCCGGATGCGACGCCAGCGCGGAATGTTCCTCCAGCCGCCGCCTCACCACTTCCTCGCTGCACACGCATTCGAGAATGCGCCAGTTCTGCTCCAGGCGAGCGGCCGTGTTCAACACATTGTCGATCTGGTAGCGCCGCGAGAAAGGCCGTCCGTCGAGAAAAACAAAACGCGATCGATCTCTGTGCAACAAATATCCTGCCGTCCCCAGCATCACCTCCAAACAAAAATCATCCTGCCGCGGCGAGTATTCAATCTCGTCCACCAGGAAGAGCGCGTGCCGGATCTCATCCTTGCTGAGCACGCGCCCCGCGGTGCGGGCGGCCACTTCGCGAGCCAGTGTAGTCTTACCCGTGCCGGGAAGCCCTGCCATTAGAACGATCATGGCTTATTAGAGCACGTCGCTTAATCCTGTCCGTGAATCGCCGTGAACTCCGGAAGCATCCATTGAAAGGAAACTTTTGTCCGCTATCATTTCTGCTTTATCAACAGGAGGCGGGATGCCGCTGGTTCGAATTTCCCTGCGCGAAGGCAAGACCGAAGCTTATAAAAAAGCTCTGGCCGACGGAGTGCATCGTGCGCTGGTGGAGGCGATCGACATTCCGGCGCAAGATCGTTTTCAAGTTGTCACCGAACATTCGGCGGGCGAATTATTTTATGATCCATTGTATTTGGGGATCGAACGCAGCGACGGCATTGTCCTGGTGCAGATCACTCTCTCCACCGGACGCAAGCCCGCACAGAAGAAAAAACTCTATCAACGCATGAGTCAAATTCTGGCGGAGAATCCCGGCCTGCGCCCGCAGGATTTGATGATTAATTTAGTGGAAGTCGCGTGGGAGAACTGGTCGTTCGGCAACGGCGAATCGCAGTACACGGTATGAAGTACACGGCATGAAGATTAGTTCGCTGCCGCGGCATCGGCCGTGACCGTCGCCGGCTCCGGCCGCTCCATGGGAACCATGTCCTGAGTCTCGCGCCAATCCGCATAGCGCCCGGAAACCATAATATGGAAGACCCACTGGTGGCGCTCTTCTTCGGGCTCAACCAGCCCGAGAGCCTTCATGTAAAACAGGTAGTGCTCCATCCAGTGAATCTGTTCCTGCGTCATGCCGCGGCGCTGCAGGTCTACGGTGAGGCCGGCAAGATGCGACGAAGCAGTATCGCCCTCATACGGTGCCGCATTGCGATTGTGCCGCCGCAATTTTTTCTGGCCCTTCACCGTGCGCACCGCGGAGTTCACTTGAATCTGCTGGTGAAATCGATTGTAGTAAGCTTGAGCGACATCCTGAACAAAATCGCGCGTCCAGGGGCGGCAGTACCGCCGCGAGGGATCAAGCCGCGGATCGAAGCGCAGTGACTCCCCTGCAATAATAGGCTGCAGCGCACCGCTCGCCTTCAGCGCTTCCAGTTCGTCGTCATCCTGTATGCGCGGCAATTCCAGCCGATCGACTTCCGCATTCTGCAACAACAGAGATTCGTGCGAAGGACGGAACATCGGATTCCACAACGTCCAGTGCAGCCGCGGCCGCCGCAAATGATGGACGCGCTTGTGTACTGCCGCGGTAGTGGTCGCCGCAAACAACGGGCCGCCCAAAAACGTGAGCAGCGAAAGCAACATCAAGTGGCGCTGTAATTTTAATTTCAAGAATTAGTCTCGTAGCCTTCTGCACGGCTTCACTTGCAACTGTCCGGTCATTCTATGCCATGCTGTCAAATCGTCCAACCGTTCCTTGAACAATCGCCGTTACCGGCGTTATCCGGGGCCGTATCCAAGGGCTGGTTACCCTCCGGTTACTGTCCTGGTCTTCGCAACGCATGCACTGGAAATGGAGCACGCCAAACGCCATCCCCGGCTGCGGGATTACGCCTAACTCATGTACCAATACAGCAATCAGTTAGCGCTCATTAGATACAGGGTGGGTGCGCCCAGTTGTGGCGGAAGTGACAAAAATCATTGCCGGAAAGCGGCAATTCACTCAAAACCATTGCAAGACGGGCTTTTTGCGCCTTTGACCGGCAATAGAATTTCAGCGCCGGAACAGGTCACCGATGGCCTGTTTCATCACTTCGCCACCGACTTCAGAAATAGCCTTGGTGAGAGGAATATCTTTGGGGCATACTTCTACGCAGTTCTGCGCATAGCCGCATTCCTGTATGCCGCCGTCGCCCATCAGCGCCGCCAGCCGCTCGCGCTTGAGCGCCTGCCCCGTGGGATGCGTATTAAACAGCCGCACCTGCGCAATGGTCGCCGCGCCCACGAACCCCGTCTCTTCATTGAACTGCGGGCAAGCCTCCATGCAGCAAGTGCACGAGATGCAGCGGGAAAGGGGATAAGCCTGCTCTTGCTCCTCGGCCGTCATGCGCGGGCCAGGACCGAGGTCGTAGGTGCCGTCGATGGGCACCCAGGCCTTGACGATCTTCAGATTCTCAAAGATCACGCTGCGGTCCGTAGCCAGATCGCGCACGATCGGAAACTTGGAAAACGGTTCCAGCTTGACTGGCTGCTCAAGATTGTCGATTAAGGCCGAGCAAGCCATGCGCGCCCGCCCGTTGATGAGCATGGCGCACGATCCGCAGACTTCCTCGAGGCAATTCGAATCGTAGGTGATCGGCGTAGTCGCCTTGCCGTCCCGGGTGACAGGGTTGGCGGCAATCTCCATTAAGCAGGAGATCACGTTCATGTTCGGCTGGTAGGCGAGTTCGAATTCTTCCCAGTACGACTTGGAAGTAGGAGTGTTCTGGCGCTTGATTTTTATGATGACGGATTTATTAGCCATTAGCTTTCAGCTCAGTCCTACTTCGTCGCGTCATACTTCCTCGGCCGCGGCGGAATCAGCGACGTGTCCACCGGTTCGAACTCAAACTTCGGCTCATCCGCATCCGGCGCAAAATATGCCTTCGTCGTCTTCAGGAAGTTCTTGTCGTCGCGGTCCGGAAAATCCGGCTTGTAATGCGCCCCGCGCGATTCGTCCCGCAGGCGCGCGCCCTGAGCAATCACCCTCGCCAACTGCAGCATGTTATAAAGCTGCCGCGTAAAGACCACGCTGGTGTTCGCCCACTGCGTACGGTCGCTCAGATTCACTTTGCGGAAGCGTTCCAGCAGCTCCACCAGCTTCGCGTCCGTCTGCACCAGATTCTTGTTGTAGCGGATAACCGTGCAGTCCTTCGTCATCACCTCGCCCAGTTCCTGCCACAGCCGGAACGGATTCTCCGTGCCCTGATTGTTCATGAGCAGGGAATTGCTCTCTTCCTGTTTTTTCTTCTCAGCCTCAAAGCAGCCATTTCCATCAGCCAAAGCCTGCAGCCCGCGCGCATACTTCACTGCATTCGGTCCGGCGATGCCTCCGCCGTAGATGCACGACACCAGCGAGTTCGCGCCCAGCCGGTTCGCCCCGTGATACTGGTACTCGCACTCACCCGCCGCAAATATCCCCGGAATATTCGTCGCCTGCTTGAAGTCCACCCATAGCCCGCCCATGGTGTAATGCATGCCGGGGAAAATCTTCATGGGCGTGTCGCGCGGATCGTCGCCCACAAACTTCTCATAGATTTCCAGAATCCCTTCCAGCTTGCGGTCGAGAATCTTGCGGTCGATGTGCGTCAGGTCGAGATAAACCATCGGCTTGCCGTCAATGCCGAGGTTGTGCTCGAACACCACCTTAAAGATGGCGCGCGTAGCAATGTCGCGCGGAACCAGGTTGCCGTACTTGGGATACCACTCTTCGAGAAAATACCAGCGTTCTTTCTCCGGGATCGACTTCGGATCGCGCTTGTCCCCGGCGGTTTTTGGAACCCACACGCGTCCACCTTCGCCGCGCGCCGATTCCGACATGAGGCGCAGCTTGTCGTTGCCGGGGATGCAAGTGGGATGCACCTGAATGAACTCGCCGTTAGCGTAAAAGCATCCTTGCTGATACAACGCCGACTGCGCCGATCCCGTGCACACCACTGAATTCGTCGACTTGCCAAAAATCGCGCCGTTCCCGCCAGTGGCGATGATGATTGCATCCGCCGGGAACGTCCGCACTTCCATGCTGCGCAAATCCATGGCGCAGATGCCGCGGCACACGCGGTTTCCATCGAGCACCGCGGAGAGAAATTCCCAGTGCTCGTACTTTTTTACCTTGCCCTCGGCTTCGTAACGCCGCACCTGCTCATCGAGCGCATAAAGAAGTTGTTGCCCAGTAGTAGCTCCGGCGAACGCCGTGCGGTTAAATAAAGTCCCGCCGAAACGTCGGAAATCCAGCAACCCCTCAGGCGTGCGGTTAAAGGGAACACCCATGCGATCGAGCAGATCGATGATCCCCGGCGCCGCCTCGCACATATCCTTTACCGGCGGCTGGTTCGCCAAAAAATCTCCGCCGTAAACCGTGTCGTCAAAATGGATCCACGTCGAATCGCCTTCGCCCTTCAGATTCTTGGCCGCATTAATCCCGCCCTGCGCGCACACCGAGTGCGAACGTTTCACCGGCACAATCGAAAACAGATCGACGCTCGCGCCCATCTCGGCAATCTTGATGACCGCCGCCAGTCCCGCCAGCCCGCCACCAATCACGATAATCTTCGGAGTTGCCATCTTCACTCCACCGGCTTTCCGTTAGCTGTGTCCGGGCTGGTCGCGTGGGTGGTTTGCATCGCCGACGTTCCCGGCTCCGCCGTCGGTTGCGGAAACCGTTCCCGGAACGTATACAAACTCACCAGGCCGACTATGGTCATCACCACAAAGAGCCCCAGGCACACGGCCAAAAATCTTTGCCGCGCCTTCTCGCCGGAAGTGATCCCCCACTTTGCGGCGAACAGCCAGATGCCGTAAGCGAAGTGCCAGCACGCAGCGATCAAACCCACCACATAAAATGCCAGAAGCAGCGGATTCATCAACTCCGCCTGCACCTTGCCAAACGAAGCATTGGGAAAAGCGTGCAGGTCAGTGCCGGTAAACCGCATCGTGTACGTGTGCCAAACGATGTAGAAGAATACGACGCCGCCCGTCCAGCGCTGCAGCGTGTACATCCAATTTCCGCCCCACGGATATTCCACCGTATTCCCGTCGCCCCGGTACCAAATATAAAAGCCATACAGCGCGTGAAATAAAATCGGCAGCCAGATTCCGAATAGCTCGAGAAAAAATACCAGCGGAAGCCCGCCCAGAAACGCCACCTGCTTCGCGTAAGCGTCCGGCCCAGTAATCGCGGTGGAATTGGAAATGAGAACATGTTCGAGAAGAAAAGCGCCCACGGGAACGATCCCCGAAAGCGAATGCAAGCGGCGCAAAAGAAACGACGTACCCTGGCCGGCGCGCAAGGGCGCCACGCCGTGCCTCACGCCTTGTTTCACGCCTTGCTTCACTGCTGGAGCCGTCGAACTGGCTGCTGACGCCACGAATCGCTCCTTATGATTTCTTGTTGATTACGGTATTGTCTGCTTGTTCGTTCGATGATGACAAAAGAACTTTTCATTATCCGGCGGCGGAAGAAGCGAAGTCAAGAAAGCAATTGAGTGTTGCCCTACTCCTCAGCATCGCACCACCGTAAGAAGTCACGAAACGCCGCACCGCGGTGGCTGTATTGCGACTTTTCTTCCGCCGTCAGCTCCGCGAACGTCTTCCCAATCGCCGGAAAATAAAAGAGCGGATCATACCCAAACCCATTCGTCCCGCGCGGGCTATCAAGAATAATCCCCTCAGCCGTCCCTCGAAACGTAGCCAGCGTCTTGCCATCCCGTGCCGCGGCCAGCACGCAAACAAATCTGCCCGTGCGTCGCGCCTGCGGAACGCCCTTCAGTTCGCGAAGAACCCGCGCATTGTTCGCCTCGTCGTCGGTATTCGCATCGGCCTCATGCGGCTCCTTATTATGCAGATCGGGCGCAGCGTACCGCGCCGAGTGGACACCCGGGGCCCCATTCAGCGCATCAACTTCCAACCCCGAGTCGTCGGCGACGACAATCTGTCCCGGAACATATCTGCTGTACCCCTCAGCCTTCTTGCGCGCATTCTCTTCAAATGTCAGTCCATCCTCAACCACGGCAGGCAGGGAAGAGAACTCAGGAATGCCGGCGACTTCAATTCCGTGCCGCACAGCCGCCCCGGCAAAGTCGCGCAGCTTGCCCGGATTCGAAGTTGCAATCAGAATTTTCCGCATCACGAAGTCACAGGATACGGCCGCGCAGTTTTTCTCAACCACACCAGCACAAAAACCACAACCACCATCGAAATCCACGCTCCCGCCGTGCGATCCCACGTGCGCACAAAAATAATCTGCACCCGATTCGTACCCGCCTCCACCGGAACCAGCATCTCCCCCGTGCCTTCACGCGCGCTCGCCTGCACGATCCGCCCATTCACCTCCACGCGCCACGCCGGATAATTAAAAAGATGCAAAACCAGCTCGTCCCCCGCCGACATCTCCGCCGTGAATTCTCTCCGCTCGGCTCTCCACTGCGAAACCTGAATCGCGGCCTGAGCCGGCCCGTCTACAGTCACGCGCGGTGCGGTCTTATCCACCGCCCAAGGGTCGGCTCCTACCGGCGTGTATTCGTCGGTGCCCTCATATCCCGCCCCGGTCGCCATGTTGTCCTGCATCTCCCGCAGGTCCGGAGCGTAGTCCCACCACGGTGGCAGAAGATAGTGCCACACGAAAGCGAGTACACACAGCATGGCCAGGTAGATCGTCACGCGCGATATCCATCGCCGCACTCCCAGCGCAGTCAGCAAACTAAACGGAACACCCAGGCACAGCAGCAACCGCCAGGGAAACTGAATGAAACGCAGTTTGGGCAGAATGTTCCACAGCGGAGCGGTGATGGGCAACATGAGGAATGCACACACCGCCGCCCATGCCGCGAGCGAAAACCAAAGTTCGCGATTGCGCCTGCGCCAATTCCGTGCCGCAACGGCTACTCCTAGAGTCAGCAGGATCTCCGCGCTCGCGACCCAGGAAACAAGGTGGTTGAAGGTATCGTGCTCTGCGTCCGTGGTGCGGGCAAACAAAAAACTATCCCCCGGCCGCAAGCCCCCACCCACGGCCTCGGCAATGTTCACCCACTTCTGTTCATAGATCGCTGGAAATAAATAAAACGCGGCCAGCCCCGCGCCCAGAACCACCGCCATCGAAGCCGTCACCAGAATGCGGCCGGATTTTCGCTGCCACGCGATCACTACGATCAGCAAAGCCATCGAATAGTGCAGCATCACCGCCGCCGGCGCATTCACCAGCCAGGATCCCGCCAGAACCAGGGCCAGCAAGACGGTCCCGCGCTTTTCGTCCCGGCGCAACAACAGCAACAAAAGCAGCGGCAGCAAAGCCGCCGCCAACAGTTCGGCAAACGCGCTCCGCCAGTAAATAATCACCAGATGATAAGGATTCACCGCGTACAGCACGGCGGCAAAAGTCGCATCGCGGCGGTCAAGCCATTGCCGCGCCAGCAGAAACATCGACACGCCCGCCGCCACCAGCGCCAGCCAAATGTAGATGTCTGTAACCACCACCCACGGAAAGATCGCGCTCAGCAGAGCTCCCAGAGTCCACGACGCTGGCGGATAAAAGATGAACCGCGGCTCGCCATAAGCAAAGTGCGCCAGCGCCGCCCACCGCGGATAAACGATCCCCTGCTTCCATTGCCCCAGAACTTCCAGCCACGAATACAAATGAAACTCCAGATCGTGCCCGGAAGGCGTTCCGAGAAAAAAGAAGGGAACTTCCACCGCGAAGGCCGCCACGGCAATCGACAAAAGCGGCGCCCACTTCAGACTGTTGGGCCGCTCAGTCGCCGCCGTCCCGCGCGCCAGTGAACTGCCAGCCTGCCCGGATTTTCCGATAGTCGCCAGTTTCGCTTACCAGCCTCCGTGCGGAGACGCTGTCTCAAGTTGCTGTACATATTCGCACAACGGCTGGTGCGGCGCACGCTGATACGACGCACGCTGATACTACGTACGATGCTGCGGCGCACGAAGGATGCGACCATATCCTTTCTCGCTAGGCTCATCTCTATTTCATCCACATTTAATATTCCTGCAACCACACCCCAACAATCATCCGCTACCGTACTCCCATTGGGGTGGAACAGACCGCGGAGATCGGAGGGCCCGCGCCAGAGACGGGGCTCGGGTTCTTCGCTTCTCCCGTGACAACCCCGCAGGCTCCTCGCCCATTCCGCTACTGTCGCTGCCCGGTTCTTCCCGCGCTAATCTTGAAGTCTCTCCCGCCACCTGCCACGAGATTAGCGCTCTCCTTTTCCGGAGTCCGAATAATAGAGGTAAAGTTTGCACGACTCGCGCGTGGCGTAGTAGTAGTCCACGAAAGGACGGTGAGCCAGATTCATCGGCCCGGGGATTTGCGAAACCATTTCACTGACGTCCGCGAATAGTTTCGGAGCGTACTCGACGGTGGGCATGAAGATTCTCCATTCGGCGAGCATGAAGGATAACCCAGTCGGTCAAGAAGCAGCGAAGAAGCGGGGAAGAGAAAATTAGGTGGCGACCGTCTCGCCCGATCGCTGCCGCCGCAGTTCCTCGAGAAATTCATCCTCTTGCATGGCAGAAGCCTGCCGCAGCAATTCGAGCAAGGGATCTTGCAACTCTTCGTCTTCTGAAACTTCGTTACCGGCATCCGGCGCGGATTCAAACTGTGTCACGTCCGCCGTTAACGCTCGCGGAGAAACGCTCATCTCCAGCATCGACTCCGGACACCCACGCAGAAAGCTGATCAGATTTCCCACCTGTGCCCGCTGCTCCGGCGTGCGCGACGGAAATTCCACTCCCATGCCGTAACCCGGATGCGCCACTCGCACCATGCCTTCCGTGTGCACCGCCATCTCGTCGGTTTTCAGGCAAAGGTCGACCAGGGAGTGTTCCGGAAACGGCGAATCGGTTTCCACGTAGCATCCGCCCAAACTTAAATCGGTGAGCTTGCAGTGCGGGACGGTTTCGTCCGCCCCCGCCCGGTGCGCCGCTGCGGCGGCCGTTAGCCACACTTGCAGTTGAGCTTTCACCGCTTCATCCAAATCCAGGAAGTGGACCCCGGTTTGCCCGTTCGTCTTGGCCCATGCCACCTGCCCATGCGCCTCTATTTCCAGCGATCCATCGGGCAGTACGAAGCGGAATTTTAGCAGCGTCGCCGCAACCTGCGGTTCGGCCGTCAGCACATCCATCCCAGTCTCGCTCAGATCCAGAAGGATTCCCTCCACTTTGCGGGAATCCGGCATGGTGAGTTCCACCGGAGCCTGCACCGGCACGCGATAGGCGCGTCGGCGTTCGCGATTCAGCAGGGCAGTCACCGCCCGCAGCCCGGCTTTCGCCTTCTCTTCCGAAAGCGGCTTATACAGCACGAAGTGCGCGCCGCCGCTCAGAATGTCTCGCACATTGGCGCGGTCGGCGACCAGTGCCACCGTTACCGGCGCGTTGCCCGAATTCAGCCTGCGGGCTTCTTCAATCACTTCCGCGGCCGCCTGCGCGTTCTCGAAATCGAGAATCAGCGCATCGAACTTTTGTTGTCGCAGACGATCGATCGCCGTCGCCACATCGCTGAAACGCTCCACCGCAATCCCCGAGGCCGGCAACACCCGGCCCAGGATCTCGCAAGCGGAATCGTCACTCGAAATCAACAATGCAAGAAGAGTCATATCCGAAATCCCCGCCGAACCTCGGCGAGATTATGGCAGCCGATTATGGCCTGGTCTTACGGCCAACGTGGCGCCGTGGGTCGAGCCGCCTTAGCCGCTGCCCCGGTCGCACCGGCCGCACCCGCCTTGGCCGCCATAGCGTCGGCGCCGGGCAAAGCCTCGTCCACTTCCATCAACACCGCGTTGTCTTCGTCGTCATTC
Source organism: uncultured Acidobacteriaceae bacterium (assembly GCA_963818865.1). Classification (GTDB taxonomy): domain Bacteria; phylum Acidobacteriota; class Terriglobia; order Terriglobales; family Acidobacteriaceae; genus Sulfotelmatobacter. Next base: position 300,990 of record CAWFTQ010000001.1, on the reverse strand, counting down.
TCTGCAAGCAAGGGAGCCACTTCACGGAGTTTCTCCGCCGCCTGCTGGAGCATCTCGATCTGCTTGCCCAGTTGCGCGTACCTGGTCTGCTTCTGCCGCAACACCTCATGGATATCTTTCATACGACCCCCTGTGGCGAATGTAGAGACCCACCCCCGCCACCGTCAACGGTAATCCCCCGCACTCGGTTACCCCGGTAATTGGTAATTGAGGATGCTTCCAGGGAGGAAGCTTGCCTGATGAGTGAGATGGCTATTTTTCGCCGACAACCACTATAGGCCGAAGGCCAGCCACCGGTGACCAACTATTCTGCTCAGGCACAGCACAAGAACTCGACGCAGCAGGGTGGTCTCCTGCGCGACCTTTGGTTGACGGGGTTTCGACCTGTTTTAAGTCCGTCAAGTCACGCAATTTTTGCCGTTACCTCGACGGCCTCTTCTTCCAGAAGAGAATCCACCTTGGCCCTGATCTGGTCCCATTTGGCCCGTTGCCTGTCTTTCGCTGTTTCGATTATTTGGTTCAGTTCCAGGTTGTTCATCTCGCCACGTTCCAGCATGAACTCTAAAATCGCGTCGGCTAGTACAGAATAGCTTTCCATGTGCTTCAATATCTCTCTGAATGCCCGGATTGCCTGTTCGTTTTTTACCATGACACCACTCCTAGTCCGCGGGGTAGTGTGTCGCCCCAGCACGGCGATGCGCCGGGACGGCAAGCCCGCCCTCCGCGAAAGAAAGACCGTGCAAGCTTAATCTAGGAGGGCTGACTTGCTTCGTCAATGACGCTCAATACCCTTCTCCGTGAGGAAACTCACAAACCACCGCTTGCTCCATTTTGCGAATCTAGGGGGACATGCGCAGGAGAACGGCGAGAGAACCTGCCATGTCTACCAAGCTGCCAGTGCGTCTACGTCGAACTCGTGCAAAGTTGTCGATGGCTGATGTTAGCCATTACACGCATTGATTGTCGGGCCGGAACGCCCGGAAGAGGAAGAGAAGGTCGGAGCAATCTGCGATTTCTTCGCCAGCTAGTGATCAGAGTTCAGCCCTGCTTAACTCGGTCAGTTCTGCGGTGCGTCCTGATCGGGAATCTGCTGTTGAGTCCCGACCGAGGGCACTTGACGCAGCTCGAAAGGCTGCAGCCGTGACCCATCGGGTTTTGAGAAATACCCTTGCATCACGCGGCAGCCATCGGAGAATTTTCCCTTAAAAATTCCTGTGATCTGATCTTCCGGGTAGCGTTCTTCCAGCACAAAGTTGCCTAAGTTATCAATGCTACCCCTCAACCATAGTGTCTTGCCGATCCGCTGATATTGTTCAGTCCCGGACAAGGTAGCGTTCTTTCCGACCAAGTGGACCTTCACATGAGTACTCGCCCCCACGGTGCCTGCAAAGTCGTTGCGAAGCTCAATACAAGAAGTTTCTGGCTGCGGCGAAACATTGACGATGGCAATGTCATCACCCCGCAAAACGATCCTGAAGGAGAGTCGCGGATTGTTCGCTCGGGCATTCCCCGGAAATACCTGAAAGAGAAATTCCTTCTGATCGGGAGCCGCAGGAAAAAGGTCCCAATATTCTGTGCTCATATTCTTGTCGAAGTGTACGTCGTAGACACCCGGAGAACCCGAAAAAGGCACAAAGCCCTCGGGCGTCAGGACCATCGGCACTTCAATGTCTCCGTCTGTATCCTCGATGCGAACCAGGCCGCTGGTTGAGGAGGTAATTGCCGAAATGGCACCCATGGACTTCGCACGGAAGCCCAGTGCCAGCACATACGGACGATCCGGATAGAAGGTCGCCTGCTCCCGAACCATCTTCTGTCGGCCTTTGGATAACATTTCCGGGGAGTTCGCTGGCCCCCAGGCGACATGCATGAGTGATATCTCCGCGCTGTTGGTCGCCCACTGAACCGGAGAAGGGAACGTCAGATTCGTTTCGACGATCTTCGATTCGACGATCTTCGACGAGGACTCGGGTGGTCCAGATTGTGCTTTCATGGAAACCGCCAAACTTATAACCAGCATCCAAAGCGAACTGCGTGATCGGATCAGCTGCATGAGACCTTGCCTCCATCCGTCATTTGAAAAGCACGCAGGTTTCCGAATCTAATTCCAGCCAAATATATGGGATTGGAACCGGGGATGCGTCTACTCCCTGACACGCACGTATCGGCACCGACACGTCGGCGTTGAAAGTTCAACTGGCGAAATCAGGCCATGGCGGTGATCGGGGGTTACGGACAAGCTACCCACGCGCGCATAATATATGATGTTCCGGTTCCAGGATGTTTCTTAGAGGGAAGGAGCATTCTCCCATGGCTCGCCGGCCATACTCCCGCGTCGCGCGTCCATCCGAGATCGCGGTATGAAACTGAGAGCCTTTCTCACGACCGTGATGAGTCTTCTAAGCATCCTTGTATTTGGGCTCGGATTTATGGAGCGAAATGTGCTCTGGTCGTTCTTGGGATTTGTCTGTACTCTGGTTTCCGGAGTTTTCGTTCAACTGTTTATCAACCTCAGAAAGACTCATGATCCATCAAGCCGCAGGTAAGAAGAATTCGTCCACTAGGGATGGGGTGTTGTACCCGAGGCGTCCTCACTCGGTGACCGGTTGCCAACAAATTCAACCCCCCTAACTATCCTTGCGATAGAGTAAATTGCGCATCGCCTCTCGGCGCGCTTCGTTACCTTCCCGCGTAGTCTTGCGCTCGTCGGAGTCCCCGCCAGGCTTCATCTTGGAGTCAGCGTTTTCCGGCTCACTGCAAGCTGGACACCGGTTGGCAAAGCCCGGTTTATCCGGCTTCAGCTCGAACTCTTCTGAGCAGACAGCACAAACTTTAATAGGAAATGCCATCCTTCTCCATGATACAAGCCAATATGATACAACCCAATTTCCCGGTCGGCTGCTTTAGAACTGGCGAGCAAAGCAAAAGCCCCGCACAGTGCGAGGCTTTCGTGAGGCGGATTCGAATTGCGTTAAACCTTCAGCTTGCGCCGCAGAATTCCGGCAAGACCAATCAATCCAGTTCCCAGCAAGCCCAGCGTGCCCGGCTCTGGTACTACGATGTTGGTATCGCCACTGGAAATGTTCGTGGATCCGTTGAAGAAACCTCTCCCAGTGTTAATCGTCAACTGCACGGTCGCGCCCTGCACCGTGCTTCCGCCCAACCAGGTGCCCTCAAGGCTTCCCGTCAGGGTGTAGTTGTGGGTTCCGTTGGCCAGCGTGATCAGCGTCCAGGTAACCGGCCCAGTAAACGATCCGGCGAAAATCGTGCCGTTTGGAACGCCGTTGGTTCCGTTGCCGACAATGTCGAAGCTGCCGCCGCCGTTAAAGGTGCCACCCATCTGCAGACTTCCGGTGGCCAGCGAGCCGGTCGAAAAGCTTACGCTTCCCAAGCCGCCAGTGATCAGGCCCCCGCCGCCGAGGCCGTTGACGGCGATCAGCTCGGAGCCGGACAGGCTCATCCCTTCATTACTCCCCGAAAGAATGCCGCCGCTGTTGGTGAAGTCCACTGAACTGCTGGCAACCGCCGCCAGTGGCAGCGCCATCGCAAGTAGAGCTATCAAAACAATCCGCTTCATAGCCGTCTTCCTCCTGAACCTGTGAGAACCCTAAGTCGTCCAGCGGAGGCCTAGACCTCCGTAGGGCGAAAAGTCACTACCTCTATATGTGCATCCAGTGTGCCAAACTGGGAATATTATTAAACCATTGATTCGCCGTACTTTATGGCTACTCCCCCATATCTCCGCCAAGCTGAAGTTGCAAATCGGTGCATACTAATGCTTTCCTCTTGCGTTTCCGCCCTCCATGAACCTGCCATCCAGGAACGGTTCTGACCATCCAACAACGCCATCCGCAGCACCGGCAAACTCTTAGAATCTCGTGCTACGGCCAATGGCACGGAAGTGTAATTCAGAACCCAGGCGGGCGCAAGCAATCTTCTTGGTGAGCAGTTCTGGGGGAGGGCTGTTCGGGCGTCCCGAACTCGAAAGAGTTTCGGGGCGCTCTTAATTCATACGGATATTACTTATACGGATGTTTAAGGAGAATTCTGGCGAAGCTTCCGACCTGCAAATCGGAGCTAGACTAGGTTTCCGAAGCACGAAGGATCGTATCAGTCCATCGCTCAGCGATGACGTTCAGCTAATGCCGCAAGTATAGCTTTTAGCCGCTGCGGGAACGCCGTTACTGACTCACTCTCGGTTCAATCCACTCCCGCAGCCGGTGCGATAGATTCGTAGCCAAGGACCGATAAAACCTCGAAGCCAGGTGAGGGAAGAGTTCGAAAAGGCTCTCCAGCGTCGGCCGGTCCAGGTAATAAGCGTCTACGTCCTGTTGCGCGATCACATCCGCGCTGGCCGGCACGTCATCCAGAAATGACATCTCCCCGCAAACCTCCCCGGGCCCAATCTCGGGCGAATTGGAGTTGGACACAAGTTGCACTCGAGCCGTGCCCTTCACCAGCAGGTAAACGCCGTTCGACCTTCTGCCTCGATAGATCAGCGTCTGCCCCTTCCGGAAGTTGACCCGGCTCGCCTTGTCCGCAACTAGCGTCCAATCGTTGGCCGTCAGGTAAACCAACCCACGCTTCGATGAAGACAGTACCAACACGTCCTGTGCGATAACCTTGGGCATGGCGCGCGAACTCTAGCTCCGAAACCCTTTCTCCGGGCATGAAAACAGCCATCGCACAAACCGGCGTGGCGGAAATACCAATCAAATCCAGATTAGCAGAAAACCCGCCGCCCAAAGAGCCCCGCACCAATCCTCCAAACACCGAAGTACTGACCCCCATCCGGTTTTGATCCGCGCCGAATTCTTGTCAAGCCCCTTTTGCTCAGCCTTCCGAGTTATCTGCTTGATTCTCTTCCAGATATAATTTTCCAAAAATGTCCCATTTACCCTAAGCTTTGTGATATAATACCTATATAAAGTAATAACTGCGGCGCAGCCCCTTGGGGTCTGCGCCGTTTGCATTTGGTCCATCACCCAAAAAGTCGCCATCACCCGAACAGTCACCATCACACGCAGCCCCTGGGCTGCGTCTTTAGAATTTATTATGACAAACACTATCTTGCTGAATTCCACCCACAATCCGCGCCCCTGGCCCCTCGCCGACATTACCATCCACGCCGTCGCCGCCCCCACCCGCAAGCGCCGCGGAGAAGCCGCCGAAGCCGCCTTCCTCGCCCGCGCCACTGCCCTCGGCTTCACCGTCCTCATCCCCTGGGGAGACAGCAACCGCTACGACTCCGTCGTCGAACTCGACCGCGGATTCCTTCGCGTCCAGGTCAAATCCGCCACCCGCTACGCCGAGACCCGCTACAACGTCAAAACCACCGGCGCCAACGGCCAGGTCTATACCAGCAAAGAGATCGATTTCTTCGTCGGCTACGTAGTCCCCGAAAACATCTGGTACATCATCCCCATCCAGGCCATCGGCCAGCGCAAAAACATCCGCTTCTATCCCACCACCCGCCGCCCCTCTCGCGCCCTCTTCGAAAAATACCGCGAAACCTGGTGCCCCTCCTCGATTCCTGCCTAAGCGTCCGCCTCCGCAAAGGCGACCCCCGCCGCTGCCGCAGCAAGAACCTAGAAATCCGCTGCGCCCTCTGCCCCCTCCGCGGCTAAGTGCGTATGTGGCGCGGGCGCCCCCGCCCGCGAATGCGTGCAGCGCATCATAGCCTCTAAGGATCAAGGGATCGGGAACAGCACGCCTTCCAGAGCCTGCCACGGGCCAAGCCAAGGGATGCCGCCAAGCCCGCGCTTCGAAAGGGCGCGAGTTCAGTCGCGCCGTGAAACCCAAAATTAACAATGCGCTTGTAGCTCGGAAGCATTAGGTTTCTATTTTCGCCATTTGTAACAAGGCGCCAGATGTGAGCAGTAGAAAACCCGAATGGAGGGAGCGCTAAGTCCAGCAGTTCCATGGGGCAATTCCGAAGCTGTTCGTAATTCGTAACAAGAAATATTCACAACCAGCGTTTACCAAAGCAGTGATTATGGTTATCGCCCGGTCTTGGCCGCGAAGACCCCGGATTGGGGCTAGGACGGAAATTCTACCTGAGGGAGCAAATCAATGGCTGACACCGTCTCGCAAGACCTCCGTTCTTTTGTCACGTTCGCGCTCGCGATGAAGCCGGCGCTGACCATGCACCGCAAGCCGGACACGCACGGCCCAAACCTCACGCTCACAATATCGGCGGATGATCGTCTGAGTGAAGCCGAGATCGCCAGCCTTGAGCCCCTCATGGCAAAGTACAAGCCGCTGAAATCCTACCTTGACGCCATTGTTAACTCCGGTGAGTCGATTAGCAATTGCAGGCCAACTTCGAATTTTGAACCGAATGTGCATTACCGGCTCATCCGCATCACTGGGGAACAATATCGGATCGCCAAAGAAGTAGCCACTCGGCTGGATCGGATCCACGCCGCGCAAGAAGCGAAGGACCCCAGCGGAGCGAAGAGGGAGTATGACAGTTTCCATCAGTACCTCGTCCAGCAGCGAGCCGCCCTCGTCGGCGAATTCCAGGGAATCCAATTTACCAACGCCGTAGCCTCCTACGGCGTGGGAAGCGTCGTCGCCGACGACGATTGCAGCGGTCTCGTAATCTTCATAGTCATCGAAATCTTCATCGGCTAGGGGCGAAGAGACAGGAAACAATGATGGACGCCGTGGAAACCCTCTCGCGAAACCTGTTGCGGGTGCAGGAGGATTGGTCCTCCATCCAAGCGATATTTTCAGACCATATCGCCAGCGGCTTCCTGCATGACTTCATCACTCGTCAGATCGGAGCCGTCGGGAATGATCCCAGACACGTGGTTCCCAACGGTGTGGGCCAGTCGAAGTTCACCTTTATCAATACTGCGGACTTCGAGTATTCGGTTCGGATACTGGCCCTACGGCCCGGGCGACCGCATCCTGTGAAGTGGCTGGGTATGCACCAAATTGTCGGCGTCAAGGGCCCAGGATCCTTGACGCTCAGGAGGCTGACGGTGCCGCCGGATACCGACATCGCTTCTTTCCAGCCTGGCGTCGTCTTGGCCGAGGTCGATTTGGTCAGCGCGGCCAATGGAGACGTGCTCGCAAGTCAGAGTCGGCATCAACTGCTGGACGTTTACGATGTGGCTTCTCCCGTGGTCGTGGAGATTCTCACGCACCGTAGAGGGGACTCCGGTCTCCTGTGGACCTTCGACCAGAATTTGAGATCAGTCTATGCCGAGCAGTCATCCCTGACCGTGTCGCGGTTCAGGAATGTGCTTGACTTGGCGCATGCGGCGGGAACACCGGTTCCGGATGAGATATACGACCTGGCGTTCGACTCATCGAGGCCGGATATCGCACTGCTCGCAATCCGATCGATGTTCATTTCCGGGCACTCTGACGCGTTTGTCCGGCTGCAAGGCGCGATGGATTCAGAATCTGAGCCTCTGCGCCAAGGTGCGCAACGTCTCTTCGATGTTATGACGATGGGCCGAGGCGGTATCCATGCCGCTTGAAATCGACCTGCCCGACGATAATGAGCGCTTCTCCCTACAAGATTATATCGAGTGCCTGGAGGGGGAGGGCTATGATCTATCCGATCACCACGACTTGATCGCTTCGGCAAAGTACCTGAAGAAACTGGGCAACAACAAAGACTTCCTGATTGACCGGGTTTTTGCTGAGCTGAAGAAAAGCCTTCAGTTCCAGGAAACCAATATCTACGCGCCTGAAGTGCTGCTGCTCCATACCACGAACAGCTATTTCATCCGAGCGAATATCTGGAAGCCGGTCACGAAGGTCGAGTTGCAGGTTCCGGGCTACCGCTATGATGTCTGCCATGATCACAATTTCGATATCCTTACTATCGGATACTTGGGCCCAGGCTATCGCAGCCGTGCGTATACCTATGACAGTGCGACCTGCGAGGGGATGCTCGGCGAAACCGTCAACCTGACTTCGGAAGGCGCCTTCACCCTCACGGAGGGCAAGGTCGCCCTGTACCGGGCGAAAAGGGATGTGCACATTCAGCTTCCCCCCGAGCGGCTATCGGTCTCCATCAATTTGATACCCAAGGGAGACGCGCGGAACCAGGCGCAACTCCAGTTCGATGAGTCGTCGGGGAGGATTTGCCGCTATCTCAATTTCAGTGGGGCCGAGGTCGCAGTCCGGCTTGCCGGTCTGTTGGAAAGCCGCGAGTGCCTGGAGGGGCTCGTGCGTATCGCCAATCAGCATCCCAGCGCCAAAATGCGGGCACTCGCTCTGGTGTCGCAGTTGAGCATTGCTCCTGAGAGTGCCGGCACTACCTGGGCGGATATGAACACCGCGCAACCGCTGCTGGTTCGCCATATCGTCGAAGCCGAAGTTGCCCAATACGGCGCCTGCATCAGGGCAAAGACGACCGACGATGAGGCGCTCCCAAACTAGCTCTGGCCGCCCGCAACACCCGGGTTTAACCGGCCACCACAGAGACTCTGTATCGATTGAGAGCTTCGGTCACCTCCAGGCGTGAGGCCGTCCAAGCACAAAGGGCGGCTTCGCAGCCGCCCTTCAAACTCATCCTAAGCTGAGCGCCTAGGTTCGCACCTTACAAGCCAAGTCTGCCGCGTCATGCTCTCCCAGCGTCAAGTAACTTTGGGTGGGGGGTTCGCGGCACCCATCCTTTACCCCTCATACCCCTCACGCCACCACCGACATTTCCCCGTGCTGCTTGCGCGTGGGTCTCACCGTAATCTCCACATCCTGTCCAAGCGCAGTCAGAAACTCCATGAGGCGCTCCACCGAAAAACTGCCCGAGCGGTTGCGCATAAGCGCCGAGACATGCGGCTGCTTGATGCCCAGGATTTTCCCTGCGTCGGCCTGTTTGAGACTTCTCGCCTTAATGAGCCGGTAAATCTGCAGCGTCAGCCGCGCTTTCAAAAGCTCCTGCTCCGGATGCGGAAGACCAAGATCGGCAAAAACATTTCCGCTGCCTTTTTCGGTATGGATTCGCTTGGACGGCGCGCGCTTCATTGTTCTCATGATGGTGTCAATTCTGCCTTTCTCGATGCAGTTGCTCGGCTTCCGCCAAACGCTGCCGGATCAGTTCAATATCCCTCTTCGGAGTGGCGATGCCGCTCTTCGATTTCTTCTGAAACGCGTGCAGCACGTAAATCGCTTCCGCAAAACGAACCGTGTACACGGCCCGCCAGGCATTGCCGCGATGATAGCGCAATTATCTCCAAACGGATAAAGCTTAATGTTCAATCGCCCGCCCAGAGCCCGCACCGGAATCACATACCAGATCTGTCGGCCGTGCGCTTTCCGCCCGCTATACACCGCCGCCAGAAAGTCGATTTGCTCCGCAGTGTACGGCTCCCGCCCCCGGCTGGTCCTCCAGCACGTATCCACCGCGAATCCGTTGTTACGCCAGCATCCGCTCCCCTTCACCTGCACTCGCAACAATCGCCGCGGCCCCGCATCCAGAATCACGTCGTAGCGCTCGTTGTGGCCAAACGGTTTGGCCACGCCGAATCCTCGATTCGATGCCTGGATCATGAACTGCATCTCCGATACATCGCCCCGGTTGTTGCTCGCTCTTCCCGCGCCGGGTACGGCCAGCCTCTTCGGTTTCCGCGCACCCGCAACCTGTTTCCCCTTCCGAAATTCCCCCATACAAGTTAGCTCCCAAAGTCCTGATTTCAAAGTCTTGGTTTCGCCGCACCTTTTCCGCTCCGATTTTGGGTGGCGCAGCTCTTCCAGCGCTGCGATAGCCGCCCCACAACTAAGCCGGGCTTTAGCCCCCTGAGGGACACGAGAGCCACTGGCCCTCCCACTCACCAGCCTCCCCGCGAACAAAAAATGGCGCAAGAGCCATCGCAGGCCCTGCGCCATCGTTGCTTGTGCCCCGGAGGGGCACCCGAAAATAGCCCAGCGTCGCCTGTGATCGTTAGCACAGCAAATCTTCTAATCACCAACAGGGGTGGCTCGTCGCTTTATAATAAGTCCCGGCCTAAAGGAAAACTTTCACGTGAATGGCGCAGCGCTCCACGGCCCTCTGCTGTTGGTTGTCCTGATTCTGGCCACGACCGCGCCAGCCCAAAATCGGCCTTGGTGCGACAGTGGTCTCGGCCGGCCCGCCGCACCGACTTCAACGGCCGCCGAACTTAAAGACAAATTGCGCGTAGCCACCAACACACCAGATCCCATGGGCAACCGCCTTCTGCCTATCTCCCTCTCCATCACACTCTCCGGAACTGTTCAGCTGAACTCTGTCCAGGAAGAGCACGATGAAGATATAACTTTCTGCCTGGAGCTTGACCAGCAGTCGCAGCAGCGCGTCCAGCACGAACTCGGGGCCAACGCGCGCGATATTCCGACAGAAATTCACATGGAAATCGTGCCCTACGCGCTCGACCGAAGCGGCAATGCGATATTTCCTGGGTGGAAAGCGGGGAAAAAGGACAGAGTGCTTTTTGATGGCGAGCCTATTCGGATAAATACCAACGGATGGTTGCCGCTCTTCGAGAATCTATCAGGAAAAGACAAGCGCCTCGAGGGTAAGCATATCCAGGTCACAGGCAGCCTTGTCGTAGACCCGCACGAAAGCCTCCGCACCCGTCGCGCGGGCTCCCGTTGCGGTCCGCAAGGTTGTCTCGAACTGCACCCGGTAGCCACTATAACAATACTCAAAGACCCGTAACGGAATGATACAGCTAAGGCCGGAAGGCTATCTTCGCTGCTACGCTACCCCGCCAGCAGCGCCACTCCCGCCGCCACTAGACTCGCCGCAATCCACCGCCGCCGATCCACGCGCTCGTGCAAGAAGATCTTCGCTGCCACGGCATTGGCAATAAAAGTAAGCGAAGCCGCCGCCGGAGCCACCAGGCTCACATCTCCCCAGGACAACGCGAAAAGCAGGCTGAAGAAGGCCGCGGCCATGCTCGCAACCGCCAGCAGGAAATTACGATTGCTCAGCATCCGCGCAATCACGCTCGCCAGTCCGACCCGACGCCGCAGGTGACCCACATCCCCGACTTGTTTCATCGCGTGAGATAGAAGAACGTCGCCCACCACCGAGGCGAAGACGATGACGAGAATCGCGCTCCAGGTATAAACGTGCCTCATACTTCCACTCCGCTGGCCACCGCGCTAGTACGGCTCTTTTCAGCTAGCTTGCCAGCTTCTCCGAGAGGATGCTCCGTAAGCGCCGGCCCTCCCGCAACAAACCCCACGCCGCTGGTGATCAATACAATCCCAATCCAACGCAGCGGGCTGATGTGCTCGTGCAGCACAAACCTCGCGACCAGAGCGAGCAGCACATAACCAAGCGCAGTTGCCGGCATAACATAAGTAAGATCGGCCCAGGAAAGGGCGTTGGTGTAAGTGGCAAAAAAACCCAGCAGAAGAAGAATACCAATCGCAACCCAGGGATTGACCACGGCGAAGATTACGCTTTGCAGATGGTGTATCGAGACCGCTCCAACTTGCTTCATCCCATGCGAGAGCATGGCGTCCCCGGCCACGGCAAACACCGTGACTCCGGCCAGCACAAGATATTTGCGAAAATTCACTGGAAAATCAAAAGGTGCCGCGCATGCCTGTGATTGGTTTTAAGAACTGTTCACCACAGAGACACAGAACCACAGAGAAGGAAAGAAGACAGAACCAATTAAAGGGTTTCTCTGTGTCTCGGTGACTCTGTGGTGAAATCTCTTTCAGTTAGGCTTTCGCCAGTTCCGCCGCCTCATCGCTATGCCGCTTCACCAGTTTATTGCGTTGCGAGCGCAGCTTCAGGAATGTCTTCGCTTCCTTGTAAAGCCGCTTCCGGTCGTTGCTGTCAAACGCCGCCTTCCGCAAGATGCGGAACACAGCCTTCGGTCGGAAATAGTATTCGTCATAAAAACGATGCACTGCGGAAAGAATCTCATCCGCCGGCAATCCCGGATATTCGATGTGCGCCAGCTGGTGCCCGCCTTCGTCCACCATCTTGTTGTCGCCCACAATGAACCCGTTCTTCACTGCATAATCGTAAAGCTCAGTTCCCGGATAAGCGTGGGCCACCGAAACTTGAATCGTTTCCACGTCCAGCTCTTTCGCAAACGCGATGGTGTTGTTGATGGTCTCACGCGTTTCACCCGGCAACCCCATAATGAAATCGCCGTGAACCACCAGCCCCAGCTTGTGACAGTCCTTGGTAAACTGCCGCGCCCGCTCCACCGTCGCGCCCTTCTTGATGTTCTTCAAAATCTGCTGATCGCCCGATTCATAGCCGACAATCAGCAAACGGCAACCCGCTTCCTTCATCGCCTTCAAAGTTTCGTAGTCGGTCGTCACCCGCGAAGTGCACGACCACGTAAGCGCCAGCGGCTTCAGCTTGGTGCACAACTCAATCGTCCGCGCCTTCTGAATGTTGAACGTATCGTCGTCAAAGAAAAATTCTTTCACTTCCGGCCAGTACGTCTTCACCTTCGCCATCTCGGCCGCCACATCGTCGGTCGACCGCTTGCGCCACGGATGTCCACTCAACGTCTGCGGCCACAAACAGAAAGTGCACTGCGCCGGACACCCGCGCGTGGTGTAAAGCGAAACATAAGGATTCAACAAAAACGGAACGTTATACCGCGTAACATCGAGGTCGCGCTTGTAAACGTCGGTGACGTGCGGAAGCGCATCCAGATCCTGTATCTGCGGCGCATCCGGATTGTGCACCACCTTCCCGTCTTTCAAAAACGAAATCCCGGCAATCTCTTCCAGCGGCTTGCCCCTTGCGTAATCCACCACCGCGTAATCGAACTCCTTGCGCGCCACAAAATCGATCGCCGGACAATCCCGCAAAGATTTTTCCGGCAGCACGCTCACATGCGGCCCCACAAAAGCGATCTTGATCCTGGGATTCCCCGCCTTAATAGCTCTTGCCAGCCCAATATCCCCCGGAAATCCCGGCGTGCTGGTAAACAAAACCAGAAACTCGTAGTCCTTCGCAATCTCAATCGTCTGCTCCGCCGAAATATGATGCGGCGGCGCATCCAGCAACCGCGCCCCCTCCAGCATTCCCGTCGGATAAGCCAGCCACACCGGATACCAAAATGACTCGATCTCGCGGGTGGCGGGCCAACGAGAGCCGGCGCCGCCGTCGAAGTTTTCGAATGAGGGTGGGTTCAGAAATAGTGTTTTTAAAGGCATAGTTGGGTGAGTCATTATCTTAACATTGCCGCGCGCCTGAATGTGGTCGAAAAGCAGTGTTTACGCAGGTTCGTCGTTGAATATGGGGTTTGATGCAGCGAATGGCAGGAAAGAAGCATCCGCCGGGTACTGGTTTATTTTATTTAGCGAGGGCCCAGGTTTCCAGGTTGCCGGTGGCGCGCAGGAGTGCGACTTGATTGCGCTCGAGTTCGAAGGTGACATCCTGCAGAGCGATTAGTTTTTCGCTGGATTGGGTGCGGACGATATCGAGATCGTGGAGATTTGCGGCGGAAGAGTTCATCCGGGTTTCGACGGCTTCCACATTTTTCTGCGCGATCTTGTATTCAAGTTCCGCAACGTCGTGGGCGGCTTGCATCTGGGTTACGGCGCGCTGCAGGCGCAGAGTTTCTTCGGAGACTTGATTGCGGGCAGCGTCCGCTTGCCGCCTGGCTTTGAGAGCGTCGGCATCGGCGGCCTGAGCGCGGGCGCGCTGCGTAGCGTTGAACAGCGGAATGTGAATGCTGACTCCAACCGTGGCATTGTTTTTCTGAAAGGTACTCTCTGGACACAAGAAGGTGCCGATACTAACCGTGCAGGGGCGCGCGGGGATGTAGTAGTTCTGATAGTTGTTGAAGGTGGAGAGCAGGGCGTACTGCGCGCCAAAATCAACTGTGGGCAACAGGGTGCGGTGTTCGCCTTGAGCTCGAAGAAACTGTGCGCGAGCGTGTTCGATGGCAGACTGAACGGCGGGGCTGGAGTCGGCGGCCTCTTTGGGCGCGTCGTCGCCGGAAGCGATGGCGGGAAATGCGGGAAGGGAATCGTTTTCAGTTTGAATGCCGACGGCGGGAAGGCCAGTGAGTTTCGAGAGATGTTCGCGCAGCACATCGGCGGAACCCTGGGCTTCGGCGATGCGCAGGCGGAGGCGAGCTGCTGAGAGGCGGGCCCGGGTTTCGTCGAGTTCGCTATCCACGCCTTCTTTTACGCGGTTGGCGACGGCGGCCTGCATCTTCTGAACGTCGGGATAAATTTCGTGGAGGCGGTCGAGACGCTGCTCCCATTTTTCGAGTTCGGCATAACTGAGAACCGTATCCTGGATGATTTGATTGCGCTGGTCTTTGCTGCGGAAGCCGGCGGCGGAAGTTTCGCTTTGCGCGGCATGGATAAAAGATCGCAGTTCGGGATGAAGCAGCGCGGACTGCGCGTTGATATTGAAGATCGACGGGGCGGAGCCTCCGAGGGTCAGCGGGAATCCGTAAGACCATCCCAGGCCCGACCCCGCTGTGACTTGCGGAAGATAGTTGTCACGTAGCTGCCGGGCGTTGGCGTCAGCATTTTGTTGTTCGGCGGCGGCGATGGCTGATCCGTTGGCGTGTTGCAGGGCCAGTTCCACGGCGTGTTTCAGAGTGATGGGCTCGGCCAACAGTGAAATTGGAAGGAGTGCAAACACCGGTAATAAGAATTTATGGATACGCGCGCCACTGCGTGACTTATTTCTCATAGTTCTCACCCTGTTTAATGACTAGGAAGATTCTACGGAGAATTTGATGCGAGAGAGATAATTAGGATGAGTCGGAGGGGAGCGCGAACGTTCCTCGGCGGCTAAAGCCGGTAACAAAAACAGGTTACTTATCGCAGCGGTGAACCGCTGCGCCATCCAAAATCGAGGCGCATCCCCGCGGGTATGATGTAGCTGATAATCTTCTCCATGGAACGGTGTTAGCCTAATCGCCTAGTGAACCCCGAACTTCGCATGGCAACGGTGTGGGATGATCTTGCGCACGCTTCTGTTCTAGCGCTGGTCCTGCTGACTGTTATCGTAGCTGCGGCGCCCAGCCGCGCTCAAGCCAATTACGAAATCCAGGTGTATGGGTCCGATCTGGTCGATCCCGGACACACCATGTTCGAACTCCATAGCAATTTCACCATCGACGGCTCGAAGACAATGGTGGATGGGCTTTACCCCACCAATCACGCCGAGCATGAAACGGTGGAGATCACGCATGGCTTTAATGACTGGTTCGAGTGCGGCTTTTATATTTTCACGTCGATTGCCGAAGGCCAGAGCTGGCAGTGGGTGGGAGATCACATCCGGCCGCGGGTTGCCGTTCCGAAAAAATGGCATTGGCCGGTGGGGGTGAGCCTGTCGAATGAAATCGGCTACCAGCGGCGGCAATATTCTGTGGACACGTGGACGTGGGAAATCCGTCCGATTGTGGACCAGAAATTCGGGCGATGGTATTGGGCGCTGAATCCGGCGCTGGACCGGTCGTTTCACGGCGAGAGCGTGAACCAGGGGGTGGTCTTTTCACCAAACTTCAAATTCAGTTACGATTTCACTCCGAAAGTTGCGGGAGGTCTGGAATACTACGGTTCGGTCGGTCCGGTGTCCGCATTCGATGCGGTCTCGCAACAGCAGCACCAGATCTTCCCAGCCATTGATTTGAATATCGCACCGCAATGGGAGATTAATTTCGGTCTGGGCGTGGGTGTCACGGGCGCGAGCGACCACCTGATTGCGAAGATGATTCTGGGTTATCGCTTTAATTTCTGATCTCTGATCTCGGACATGGACCGCAGAAACTTTCTGGCTCTGATGGGGACCACGGCGTGCGCTGAGTTGGCTCGGCGTGCCGGCTGGCAAGCTGCGCCGGACAATCCCAAAGCCGACGTAACGATTCACATCTCGCCGGTCGAGGTCGAAATCGCTCCCCGGAGAATCATCAAGACCACCGGATACAACGGCACGGCACCCGGCCCGATCTTGCGGCTGCGCGAAGGCCAACCGGTTACCGTCGAGGTATTTAACGAAACCAAAATTCCTGAGTTGGTGCATTGGCACGGCTTATTCGTTCCCTCCGACGTGGATGGCTCCGAGGAAGAAGGGACGCCGATGGTGCCCGCAGGCGGAGTCCGGCGATATTCGTTCGTCCCGCGTCCCGCCGGGACCCGCTGGTATCACAGCCACATTCACGCCGGCCGGGATATGAAACGAGCCACGTACACGGGACAATTCGGATTTCTCTACGTTGAACCAAAAGAAGAGCCCGGCCAGTACGACGCGGAGGTTTTTCTCGCGCTGCATGGGTGGGAGGCAAATCTGGATAGCCAGGGCGACGAAGGCAACCTCGAAGTCACCTACCCGGTTTATTCCATGAACAGTCGCGCGCTCGGCTCGGGCGATCCGGTGCGCGTGCAGGAAGGGCAGAAGGTGCTGTTTCGCATGTTGAATGCCAGCGCCACCGATCAGCACCGCCTCGCCTTGCCCGGTCACAAGTTCAAAGTCGTCAGCCTGGATGGAAACGCCGTGCCAGCACCGCGCGAGGTGGATGCGATCGAGATGGGTCCGGCAGAGCGCGTAGACGCTATCGTCACCATGAACCAGCCGGGCGTGTGGATTCTCGGCGAGGCGAATGATCGAGTACGAAATGCCGGGCTTGGGATTGTGGTGGAGTACGCCAACCGCAGCGGAGCGCCGCAGTGGACCGCGCCGCCGAATACCGCATGGGACTATACGATTTTTGGGCAAGATGCTAGGCAAGAAGCTGGGCAAGAAGGGAAGACTCCCGAACCCGCGGGCGGCGTGGTGCCGCTCGTCTTCCGCAAGAAATTCGCGGGCAACCGCTGGGTCGATCACTGGACCATCAACGGTAAATCGTTCCCCAAGACCGATCCCATTCCCGTACGCGCTAATTCCCGCTACCGCCTTCGCTTCGATAACCAAAGCGAAGAGGCACACCCGGTTCATCTGCATCGGCACACCTTTGAGCTAACCCGGTTCGCGGGCAAGGCAACGGCGGGCGTGATGAAAGACGTAGTCGTCGTGCCCGCCAGAAAGCAAGTCGAAGTGGATTTTACGGCGGACAATCCCGGTGCGACGCTCTTTCACTGCCACCAGCAACTTCACATGGATTATGGTTTCATGACGATGGTCCAATACCAGGGCTGAGAAGTTCAGGGCTGAGAAGTTCAGGGCTGAGAAGTCTTAGGGCTGAGAAGTTTTGTAGCGTGAGCGGCGTCACATCGTCTGGTGTAATGTCCGTGAGACCATCTGCCAAACTGTTTCTGATCCGCGAAAGCAGAACGGGGCCATGCCAGAGCCAGTTAGCTCAACCCGGAGAGACGCGCGGGAATTGCATGATGCGCAATTCGCCATGCGGCTTTCTCTGCTTGTCGGTCTGGCGATGCTGATGGGGAAGACCACCGTCTACTTCATGACGCATTCGGCGGCGATTTTCTCCGACGCAGCTGAGTCGGTGGTTCACGTGATTGCCGTGGGATTTGCCTGGTTCAGTCTTCGCCTCAGCACCCGATCGGCTTCCCCGCAATTCCTGTATGGGTACGAGCGGATCACTTTCTTCTCCGCTGGATTTGAAGGCGCAATGATCGTGGTGGCGGCAATCGCAATTCTCTATGAATCGATCCGGAAGTGGATGGCCGGGCTGCAGCTGGAACACCTGGGAGCGGGAACAGCGCTGATCCTGCTGGCTGGAATATTCAACGCCGGTCTCGGTTACTACCTGCTGCGAGTGGGCCGGCGCACCAATTCACTCATTCTCGAAGCCGATGGCAAACACGTTCTCACCGACAGTTGGACCAGCTTTGGCGTAGTGGGAGGATTGGGGCTGGTTCTGCTGACTCACTGGAAACCCTTCGATCCACTGGTAGCCATCGCCGTCGCCGCAAATATCCTCTGGTCAGGAGGACGTCTGGTCTGGCACTCCGCCGTCGGGCTGATGGATTATTCCGAGCCTGAAGCCGGCCGGAAGATTCGCGAGAAGTTAGATACGATTTGCTCGGAACTGGCCATTCAATATCACGGCGTACGCTTCCGAACCACCGGCTACCGGCAAATCATCGAAGTACATTTGTTGTTCCCGCACTTGACATCGGTGAGCGAGGCCCACCGCCTGGCAACAATTCTGGAAGAACGTCTGCCGGCCGAACTGGGAATGCCGGCGGAAGTTACCACTCACCTGGAGTCATTAGAAGACCATGCCGAAGTTCACCACGAGCAACACTACACAGGAAAACCTGAGTAGCCTTGGCATCCCGAGACTGCGAAAGAGAACGTTGTGGCGATGGTTATTGAAAGATGGTGCGCCCTGAGAGATTCGAACTCCCGACCTTCTGGTTCGCAGAGTAGAACTGTCAACGCTAAATTTACTGATCTGGAATCGCCTGATAAATCAGGGTGCAGCTCAGTTGCACCATGCGCCCAAGCTTCGGGTTTACCTTCGCATTCCATCACGCTGAACCGTGAGCCGGATCACTGCAACCATCCGGCCCTGGATGCTATGTAGTCGTGAGCGCGTGCGGTGAGTCGACCTCTCCCGTAGCCCAAGCTACCCGTCGAGTGAACCCGCGCCGGTCGCCGTTTCACGATGTCGTGTTCAGATTCGGATTTCCCGATGGAATTCGCTTTCTTCGCACTCGACGGAATCGCAGCTCTTGCACGAATCGCCCCATCCCCTCTAAACAAATTCGCGCCACGAGGTCAATCCTATGTGCCGATATTTTTCCTTCGCAGTCATAGCGGCTCTTGCGGTAACGATGTTCGCAACCAGCACACAGGCCCAAGCTCCGCCTTCGGGCGACACCTACGTTAGTAGTTCGACTCCAAAGACCAACTACGGTTTCAGTCCCATCCTTGTCGTGCAACCCGGCACGACTACATTCATCCAGTTCAATCTTTCGTCTCTGCCTGCCGGAGCCAGCGTCAACAAAGCCACGCTGCGCGTTTACGTGGATGGCGTGATTACAGGCGGTAGCTTTGACGTGTTCCCGGTGAACGGCGCATGGTCGGAGAACGCTCTGACCTACGACACTCCGCCGCCGTCGCTGGGCGCTTCGGCCACTGGAAACAATCCCATCGCGATCACGACTTCCAGCTTCAACCAGTTCTTCCTCATCAACATCACCTCGCTCGTGCAGAGTTGGGTGAATGGCACCACTCCCAACAACGGCTTGGCGCTGGCTCTTACCACCAAGAACGGCTTCTTCTCTTTCGATTCCAAGGAGAGCCTGCTCACAGCCAATGGCCCGCAGTTGGAGATTGTGCTGAACGGGCCCGCCGGACCGCAGGGAACCCAAGGGATTCAGGGTCCTCAAGGATCGACTGGACCGCAGGGACCACAGGGCGCTCAGGGAGTGCCCGGATCGACTGGACCGGCAGGTCCGCAGGGCGCACAAGGTCCGCCCGGGCCAGTATTGCCAGACTTGGCCTACGTCGACGTTGCGAACACGTTCACCACCAATCAGACAGTCAACGGCAGCTTGACCGCTGCCGGCTTCAACATTGGCAGCAATCCTTTCGCCTTCGGCTCGTACGCCGCTGCGAATGCCTTTCTCGGATTTGCGGGGAACGCTACGACCACCGGCACCGACAACACCGCCAGCGGCCAAGGGGCGCTTACCTCCAACACCACGGGCACCGGCAACACCGCCAGCGGCGCAGGGGCGCTGCTCTCCAACACCACGGGCAACCTCAACACCGCCAGCGGCGAAGGAGCGCTCGCTTGGAATAGCGGGGGCGTCGACCAAAACGGCAACCCCCTCGGTTTTTTCAACACCGCCGTCGGCGTCCAAGCGCTAGAGCAGAACAATGGCAACGACAACACCGCCATTGGCGGCTCGGCGCTACAGAATAACACCACGGGCAGCTTCAACACCGCCAGCGGCTACTATGCCGGGCGAACCGCCGACGACTCTGTTCTCACCGGGAGCAATAACACCTTTGTCGGCGCCGCTGCCGACTTGCAGACGGGAACGCTCACGAATGCCTCCGCTATCGGGGCCTACGCATTCGTGGGTGAGAGCAACGCGCTGGTGCTGGGCAGCATTGCCGGAGTGAATAACGCTACGGCAAGCACCAACGTCGGTATCGGCACCACCACCCCGCAATACACGCTGGACGTGCACGGCACCGGCAACTTCACCGGCCTGGTGAATTTCGCCCCGTCGCAAACCTTCCCCGGCGCTACCGGGCCACAGGGCCCTGCAGGTCCACAGGGTCCGGCGGGTCCACAAGGCGCAGCAGGCGCAACTGGAGCAACGGGTCCAGCAGGACCGGCAGGCTCGCAGGGAGTCTCTGGGCCGACCGGACCGCAGGGACCACAAGGGCCGCAGGGGCCCGCAGGGCCGGCAGGCTCGGGCGCTTCTATCCAGCAAAGGAGAGCGGCGCTTCTGCAATGGTATCCGCAGACTTTCTTCGTCGGCACCACTCCTGTGGGTGTCGCATTTGACGGCAGCAATATATGGGTGGCCAACTACGTCAGCAATAACGTGGCCGCGCTCAGTGCCAGCAATGGGTCGCTCGTTGGAACCTACCCGGTCGGCAACAGCCCCACGGGCATTGCATTCGACGGGAGCAATATGTGGGTAGCCAACTTCGTCGACAACACAGTGACCAAACTCTCTAGTACTGGAGCGACCCTTGGAACCTACCCGGTCGGTACCAACCCTTATGCTATCGCCTTTGACGGCAGCAATATGTGGGTGGCCAACACCGGCAGCGCCAACGTAACCGAACTCAACAGCAGTGGAGCGACCGTTGGAACCTACGCGGTCGGCCCCTCCCCTTATGCTATCGCCTTCGACGGCAGCAATATGTGGGTGGCCAACACCGGCAGCGCCAACGTGACCGAACTCAACGGCCGTGGAGCGACCGTCGGAACCTATTCGGTCGGTACCAGCCCCCAAGCCGTTGCCTTCGACGGCAGCAATATGTGGGTGGCCAACACCGGTAGCAACACCGTGACCGAACTCAACAGCAGTGGAGCGACCGTTGGAACCTACGCCGTCGGCTCCAGCCCGCGGGCCATCGCTTTCGACGGCAGCAACATGTGGGTAGCCAACTTCTACAGCAGCAACGTGACCGAACTCAACAGCAGCGGAGGAACGGTTGGAACCTACCCAGTTGGCCTCGACCCCGCCGGTATCGCTTTCGACGGCAGCAATATGTGGGTAAGCAGCTTTGAAGGCGTCGTGACCAAACTGCCGTAAGCCTGGCTGCGTTAACGCACTTCATCGGGCGTGGCTCGCCAGCCACGCCCGTTTTTCGCTCTGCGGCACACGTTTCCCAATGCCTCGGTTCGTATGAGTTACCCTGGGGATGCGGCGAGGAAGATGGTGCGCCCTGAGAGATTCGAACTCCCGACCTTCTGGTTCGTAGCCAGACGCTCTATCCAGCTGAGCTAAGGGCGCAGGTTTTAACTATAAGAAAAGCAAGGGAACGGAACGAACTGGCGAACGCTCATCCCCGCTCATTTCGACTAACTCTGCGCATTCCGCGCGTGAATTCACCGCCAGCCGAAACATCATTGTAACGTTTTCACGCTCGGAGCGGCAAACTTCTTCTTCTCTGAGTTCTTCAACACCCACGCCTGTTTTCGGCAGTTACCCCATCGTGCCCTGGCGTAAAATGCTGACGACCTTTATGGCGCGACCGCTATGACACGACCAACCACGCAGGCGATTTCACCGTTCTTCATCGTTAGCAACGTCGAGCAAAGCATCGCATTTTACCGCGACAAACTTGGCTTTGAGACCAGATTCCAGCAGCCGGATCGAAACCCTTTTTCCGCCATCATCGGCCGCGATGGAGCGCAGATCTTCATCAAGTCCGAAAAAAACATCCCGCCACTGCCGAATCCCAAGCGTCATCCCCACATGCGGTGGGATGCCTTCGTCTATGCGGAAGACCCCGATGCGCTCGCCGTCGAATTTGCCGATCGATTTGCCACTGGTGCCGCAGCCTTCAGCGTGCCCCTCAAAGATACCAGCGATGGTCTCCGCGGCTTCGAGATTTGCGACCCAGACGGCTACGTTTTGTTCTTCGGCAGACCCAGAAACACAGTAGAGAACTCAGCCGACACCATGAACGATGTACGCGCCGAAACTCTGTCCCATCCGACACTCTTTGCGGCCGAACCTCAACTCTTTGTCACCGACGTTGCAGCCGCGTGTGACTTCTATACGAAAAAGCTAGGGTTTACAGTTGCCTTCATCTATGGCGAGCCGCCATTCTACGGACAAGTTTTCCGAGATGCAGCCAGGTTGAATATCCGGCATCTGGACCAGCCCGCAATCGATCCCGAGCTTCGGGCGAGAGAACACCTGCTCTCGGCATCTATCGCAGTCGATGATGCAGAGCCACTCTTCCTCGAATTTCAAACTGCAGGTGTGTTATTTCATCAGACACTCAAGACAGAACCATGGGGCGCTCATACATTCGTGGTTCGCGATCCCGACGGCAATCTCATCCTTTTTTCAGCTGAAGGGCGCTAGTCTCGGCGGGGTCTCACGGATTTCGGCTCATCCTCGGGGCACAGCCAGCAGCCAACGCTCTAGGTTTTTCAACAGGACTTCGGCACGCGCCTTGCACTCCGTCCCGCACGCCAGTAAATCTTTCCGGCCCCAGAGCAATTCCTACAAAGCCAGCCGAACCCTAACCTTGTATTTTGAGCAGCTTACAGATTGGCACACCATCTGCTTATACAAGTAGCAGACGAAGTGGCGCGCAACGGGGCGCTCCAAGGACAACTTCGGCCAGAGGTTCTCTTGGGCGCCCCTTGCATTTAGCAGCCAAATCATCCTCCCCAAATCTCTTTCCCCTCACCCTCCCCCAGTCCTTTTTCCTGTCACCGTCTAAGCCAGCGCCAAGGGTTCCCGCACGTCGATTCCCGCCTGGCGCAACAGCCGAGCCACGGCATCCGCCTTCAGCCGAGACGCGTCATATTCGACGCGTACCGTGCGCTCAGCTTCATTGAACTTCACTCCACGAATTCCGTAAACTTCACGCATGCCGTCGATGGCCCGCAGCTCAGCCTCGCCCGGCGCGGCCCCGTAGCGGAAAACAATATCGAGATAAGTCATTAGGATATCCTTGCTGATGATGAAACGGTCCCGGACCTTGCCGGGCTGAATCCAATATAAAGCATCTTCCATCGAACCATGTACGATTAGGATGTCCGATTCGCATGTCTGATTGATATTTCCGATTCGTATCAGGCATCGCTTCAGCGATGCTGGAAGCGCGCAGGATGAAAGCGGCTTCAGCCGCTGCGGAACTCGGCCGGTAAGAAACTGATTTTCACTTTAGCCTTTAACCTTGCCGCTTTTCCGCCTGACTGAGATTCATGTCGACAAAACCCTCCAATCCGCCGTCCACACTCGAGCGCGACCCGGTATGCGGAATGAATGTGAATCCCGCCACCGCCAAACATATCTACGGGCACGGCGGCAAGAACTTCTACTTTTGCTGTGCGCCGTGCGTGGAAAAATTTAAGGCGGACCCGGACAAATATCTGACCGCGAGCCCGCCCGCAAAACCATCCGGATTAGTTACACTGGGTGCCGCGAAGCCAGCCGCGCCCTCGTTACTCCACGAAACGTCACTTCACGAAACGTCACTCCACGAAAACATTGATCGAGATCAATCAGCCCCCGCTTACGTCTGCCCCATGTGCCCGGAGGTCCGCGAAAACAAGCCCGGCGCCTGCCCCTCCTGCGGCATGGCCCTCGAACCCGACGTCCCCGCCGCTTCCACACGAACCGAGTACACCTGTCCCATGCACCCCGAGATCGTGCGCCCCGCGCCGGGTTCGTGCCCCATCTGCGGGATGGCGCTGGAGCCGCGCACCGTCACTGCCGCCAAGGAAGACAATCCCGAACTGCGCGACATGACCCGGCGCTTCTGGATCAGCCTCGCGCTCACGGCGCCGCTGCTTCTGATCGCAATGGCGAGCATGATTTGGCCGCGCTTGTTCATGGGCGGACTGGACGTTATTAGAGGCGATAAATATGTTGTAATCCCGTGGAGTTCGCTTTTACCTTGGCTCGAATTCGCGCTCGCCACGCCCGTAGTGCTCTGGTGCGGCCTGCCTTTTTTTCAGCGCTTCTGGACTTCGCTCGCCAATCGCAGCCCAAACATGTTCACCCTGATCGGCATGGGCACCGGCGTGGCCTACGGGTACAGCGTCGTCGCCACGTTGGCACCGCGGATTTTTCCCGCATCAATGCGCACCGGGTCTGCTAACATGGGCGGCCACCCCGATGTTTATTTCGAAGCCGCCGCCGCCATCACCACGCTGGTCTTGCTCGGCCAGGTCATGGAACTGCGCGCCCGCAGCCGCACCAGCGCAGCCATTCGCGCCCTGCTCGACCTCAGCCCAAGAACCGCGCGCCTGATTTCAGCCCCTCAGCCCGGTGGCGAGGTTACGGGTGGCGAGGTTACCGAAAAAGATATTCCGCTCGAACAAGTCCACCCCGGCGATCGCCTGCGCGTCCGCCCCGGAGAAAAAATCCCGGTAGATGGCGAACTCCTCGAAGGCCGCAGCTCGATCGACGAGTCCATGATCACCGGTGAATCCATGCCGGTAGAAAAGTCCGCCAACAGCCAAGTGATCGGAGCCACCATCAACGGCACCGGCTCCTTCATCATGCGCGCCGAACGCGTCGGCGCCGAAACTCTGCTGGCGCGCATCGTCCAACTCGTTGGTCAGGCACAGCGCACCCGCGCTCCCATCCAGCGTCTGGCCGACCGCGTAGCCAAATGGTTTGTGCCCGCCGTGATCGTGGTCGCAGTCATCGCTTTCATCGCGTGGTTCTGGTTGGGACCGCAACCGCGCTTCGCACACGCTCTGGTGAACGCAGTGGCCGTGCTCATCATCGCGTGCCCGTGCGCCTTGGGTCTGGCGACACCGATGGCAATCATGGTCAGCGTAGGCCGCGGCGCCCGCGCCGGAGTGCTCATCAAGAATGCCGAAGCCCTGGAGGTTCTGGAAAAAGTCGACACCCTCGTCGTCGATAAAACCGGAACCCTCACCGAAGGCAAACCGCAAGTCACAAGCTATTCCGAATCGCTGGCCCGGGAACCCGAATTGCTTCGACTCGCCGCCAGCCTGGAACGCGCCAGCGAACATCCTTTAGGCGCGGCCATCGTAGCGGCTGCGGCCAGCCGCGGTCTGCACCTGTCTCAGCCGCAGGAGATCAACTCCGTTACCGGCAAGGGCATCGTCGGCATCGTCGACGGAAGAAAAGTCGCAGTCGGCAGCGCCTCCCTGATGGTAGAAGTTGGAGCTCTTCAAGAACCCGTCATTTCGGCGGAAAGCACGACGCCCGGCGGAACCGCTCTGTGCGTGGCCATCGATGGCAAGTATGTCGGAAATCTTGGCGTCGCGGATCGGCTAAAGGCTTCCACCCCGGAGGCCGTTCGCGATCTCAAAGCGCACGGCATCCGCATCGTCATGCTCACTGGCGACAACCAAGCCGTCGCAGCCGAGATCGCCAAGAAACTTGGTATCGAAGAATTCGAAGCCGAAGTCTTGCCGGAAGGAAAATTAGAAATCATCCGCAAACTTCAAAGGCAGGGAAGAGTCGTCGCCATGGCCGGCGACGGCATCAATGACGCGCCCGCTCTCGCGCAAGCCAATGTCGGCATCGCCATGGGTACCGGCACCGACGTCGCCATGGAGAGCGGCGGCATCACGCTGGTCAAAGGCGACCTCACCGGTATCCTGCGCGCCCGCAATCTAAGCCGGGCCACCATGCGCAACATCCGGCAGAATCTTTTCTTCGCCTTCGTCTACAACGCCATCGGCGTGCCCATCGCAGCCGGAGTGCTCTATCCATTTTTCGGCCTGCTGCTCAGCCCAATCTTCGCCGCCGCCGCCATGAGCTTCAGCTCGGTGTCGGTGATCACCAACGCGCTCCGCCTGCGCCGTGTCAAACTTTAGCTTCCAGGAAAGCTCCAATGCATGCCGGGCTGAGCGGCGGTTGAGCTGAGTAAGCGAAGCTCAACCGAGTGAAATGGCGAAATTACAACAATTGGGGAGACTCGCTTAGTGTGGTTGGTTCGGATTGCTTCCGGTTTGCCGACAAGAACAGTTCGAGAATGCCACGCCTGGAAATTGTTATCACTTGCCTGCCGGGGTCGCCTTCTTGTGCTCCACGAAGGTGTGTGCTTGATGACAGCTCACACACGTCTTGCCTTTCATGAATGGATCAGACTTCAGTTGTGCCACCTGATCGGTGTGACAGGTGTCGCATGTGCTTAGCGCCGGCGTGCCCGCGAAGTTCGGCGATGTTGTCTCGCCATGGCACACGGTGCATTCGACACCGTTGGCGCCATGGGGGCTGGCTTTCCATTGGTCATAAATCGCCTTGTGGCAGCTGGAACAGGTATCCCCGGCTGGAATCCCCCGATGGTACACATGCGGGGCTTGATCCTGCTGAGCAATGGCAGGTTGGACGGCAATAGCCAAAACGAGAAAAACGAACAGGGTGAGACCGAACATGCGCGCACAGAAACTATTCACGGACAGACCTCCTGAGTACGATCTTCAAGTATCGAACCGGCGATGGCTGCAGTCAGTGATACATATCACATCTCACCGAAATGCGATCTGCGCACTGGCTGCGAAGCCTTTAGCCAAAGGAATGTTCTCCGGAATAATCAGCAATTCATGGAGTTGTGCCCGGTTGACCGGCAAACAGGAGGTAATCCCATAACGGGAAAAGCCAGGCCGGGACAGGCGTCTGCATGGTTTACGTAATCAGATAGCGCGTTTTGCCCGTTGACCAACTTGCGATAACGGCGACGTTAGCCTGCGACGTGAACGAAGACCTACAGCTTCCCCAAATACTCAATCACATCCGGCTCCGTCCAATCCACCGCCCCAATAAACTTGCGCCGCACCACGCCGTTGCGGTCGATCACATAGGTTTCGGGAAACTTGAACGTTCCATAAAGCGCATTGCTCTTCTGGTCGGCATCCCGCACCGTCAGCAGGTTGACGGAGTGGTCTCTCACGAAGCGGCGGTAATTGCCGTCGTCCACATCGACGCTCACCGCCAGCACCGTTATGCCTTTCGCTTTCATCCGCTCCTGCATCTGCACCAGCGACGGAACTTCTTCCACGCAAGGCGCGCACCACGTCGCCCAGAAATTCAGCACCACCACCTGCCCCTTAAGCTGGCTCAACGTGACGGTGCGGTCGGAATCGCGCACCGTAAAATCCGGAGCCGCCGAGCCGATCCGCGGCGGCCGCGACCCGCTGTAGCAGCCAGACAGGGCACACAAAATTAAAGCGATGGTAATTGAACCGGGAAAACGAAGGATGTGTCGCACATAGCTATAATAATAGATTCGGCATATGCCCGCGAGCCCAACAGCACCGACACTTACCCCGAAGGATCCCACCGTGTCGGTCATCGTCCCCGCGCGCAATGAAGAAGCATCCTTAGAGAATTGCTTGAACTCCCTTGTCGCGCAAGCCGGCGTCGCATTCGAAATCATCGTCGTCGACGATCATTCCACCGACCGCACCCGCGAAATTGCCTCCTCATTCTCGGGAAAAGGAGTACAGATCATCGAGGCCGGACCGCTCCCCGCTGGCTGGACCGGCAAGAATAATGCCGTCACCGCCGGCGCCAAAGTCGCTCGCGGCGAGTGGCTTTTATTCACCGATGCTGACACGATTCATCTTCCCGGATCTTTAGTCCGAAGCATCGAAGAAGCCAAACGTCACGGCGCCGCCTTGCTTTCCTACTCGCCCGAGCAAGTAGTAAGAAGTTTTTGGGAGAAGGCGGTAATGCCCGTGATCTTCGCCGAGCTGGCCGCCAGCTTCCGTCCTGCGCAAGTCAGCGATCCCCACTCGCCCGCCGCAGCCGCCAACGGCCAGTACATCCTGATCACCCGCGAAGCTTACGATGCCGTCGGCGGACACGTCGCCATCGCCGCCAACCTGCTCGAAGACGTGGCCCTCGCCCGCGCCGTAAAAAAATCCGGCAGAAAGATTTTCTTTCGCTTCGGCGGCGACGCGGTCCGCACCCGCATGTATCGCAGCTTCGCCCAACTCCGCGAAGGCTGGACGAAAAACCTGGCTCTATTGTTCCCCTCACCGGTGCGGTTAGCCGCGCTGCGCGCAATCGAGTTCGTCCTGATCGTATCCAGCTTCGCAATCGCCATCGCCACTGCCCTGCGCGGACATTTGCAGCCCGCAATTCTGGCCGGGATACTTTGCCTGATCCTGTATGCGTGCTTTCTCACGCGAATCCGCCGCGCCCATTTTTCCTGGGACGCCAATCTTCTGGCTCTTTTCGGCCTTCCTCTGTTCTCATATCTCCTGCTGCGCTCGAAGAGCGCACACGCGCACGGCAGTGTCTCCTGGAAAGGCCGCAAATATTCCGATGAAAGGTGTTTACTGGCAACTGGCCACTGACAACTGGCAACTGTTTTTATGGTGTATCTCACGCGCAAAGCCGAATTTTCCGCATCGCACCTCTACCACAATCCGGATTTCACTCCGGAGGAAAACCGCCGCATCTTCGGCAAGTGCAACAACCCGAACGGCCACGGCCACAACTACACGCTCGAAGTCACGGTAAAAGGCGAGGTCGATCCCCGCTCCGGTTTCGTGGTCGATCTCAAGCAATTAAAAGAAGTCATGCACCGCGAAGTGCTCGATGCCATGGACCATCGTTTCCTCAACAAGGAGGTTCCTGAATTCCTCCATCGCATCCCGACCACGGAGAACATCGCCATCGCCATCTGGCAGCGCCTCGTCACCAAACTCGAAAGCGCCAAACTCCACCGCGTGCGCGTTTATGAAACCCCGGATCTGTTTGTAGATTTCTACGGAGAGGAATGAGAAGCCAAGAGCCAGAAGCTAGAAGCTGAATTATGAAAGCCCACCTCTCCCGCCGCTATCTATTCTCCGCGTCGCACCGGCTGCATAGTGAAGCTATGTCCGAGGAAGAAAATAAAACAACTTATGGCAAATGCAACAATCCCTACGGACACGGCCACAACTACATCGTCGAAGTAACCGTCAGCGGACAGGTCGACGAACAAACCGGAATGGTTTGCAACCTGGTCGATCTCGACAGCTTCATCGAAAGGGAAGTGCTCGCCCGCTTCGACCACGAAAATTTGAACACCCTGCAAGAATTCTCCAAAGAAGTGCCGACCACGGAGAATCTCAGCATTCGGATTTACGAAATAGTGCAGCGTGGCTTCCCCCACGCGCATCTTGAAAGAGTACGACTGGAAGAAACCATGATGAATTCGTTCGAATACGCCGGCAAGAGTTCTTGACTTCAAATTGCAAAATTACCCAATTACCAAATTACAAATTGACTCAACCATGAAATCACAAACCGAACCATCCTCCACTCTCACCAGCACCAGCTTCGAAGACCTCATCCAGGAAATGCTCGTCCGCCTCGGCGAAGACCCTAACCGCGAAGGCCTTCAGCAAACTCCCGAACGGGTTCGCAAGTCCATGCAATTTCTTACCCGCGGCTACACCGAAGACCCCGAAGCTCTGCTCAAAGGTGCACTATTCTCCGTCACCTACGACGAAATGGTCATCGTCAAAGACGTCGAAATGTTCAGCCTCTGCGAGCACCACATGCTGCCGTTCTTCGGCAAAGTCCACGTCGCCTATATTCCCAACGGCAAAGTCATCGGGCTCAGCAAAGTGCCGCGCCTCATCGAAGTTTTCTCCCGCCGCCTGCAGATTCAGGAACGCCTCACCACCCAGATCGCCGAAACCATCCAGAAAGTGATCGAACCGCAAGGCGTTGGCGTCGTCATCGAGGCCCGCCATCTCTGCATGATGATGCGCGGCGTCGAAAAACAACACTCCGAAGCCGTCACCTCCTCCATGCTCGGCTGCTTCCGCAACGAAAACGAGACGCGTCAGGAATTCTTGTCGCTGATTCGCCAGCGCCCCAACGGCATCTAGCCGCGCCCCGCGCAGAAACAAAAATCCCCGCTGCTGTTGTCTCAACAGCAACGGGGAATTGTTTTGCAGAAACCTACTGGCTGACCTCGAACACCGTGCTGGGACTCGAACCCGTTCCGAAGAACGCTCCATGCAGCGGCAGCAAAGTGTCTAGCGGCTTGCCACTGTCGTTTCCTATACCTGTAAAACTATGGACGTTGGTCTCGGTCCACGGATCCCCCGGCGCGGCCGGCGGCGTCAGTTTGTAAACCATTCCAAGGTTATAAGAACCGCCACCGGCTGAAGTCGCGCCGTACAGATCGCCCCCATTCCCGAAAACCACGCCGCCTTCGGGCGCCGACCCATCGCCGCTGCCCTGGAACGAGTACAAAACATTTTCCGTCCATGGTGAGCCCGGTTCAGCCGGAGGTGTCACCGAGTAGACCGTTCCTTCATTGAAAGCTCCCCCGTGCAACGTGGTGCCATAGAGGACTCCCGATTTCAACGTCAAGCCGGATACCGGAGTAAATCCGTCGCTCCCGCTCTTGAAGCTATAGATGTCAACTTGGGTCCAGGGATCGCCCGCCGTCGTCGGCCGTATGAGTCCAAACACCAGACCTGCGTTGTAATGCCCGGTCTGCTGCGTTGTTCCGTAGAGGTTGCCCTTGGCATCCATAGTCAGGGCGGACGTCATATAGTTTCCCACTTCAGCCAGGACGTTGTAGGTCCACGTGCCGCCCGGCGCAGCGGGCGGGACAAGCTGGAAAACCTCGCCACCGAAGGTTGCCCCATACAGATTGCCTGTCGAGTCGATCACCAACCCGGCAAAGTAATAGCCGCTGAACCCGGAATACAGAATATTCTCGGTCCATGCACCACCAGGCGCTGCAGGCGGCACAAGTTGGAATATTGTTCCGGCCTCATACTGGCCGCCGTGTTCTGTAGTTCCATAAAGATTGCCCGCGCTGTCGAACACCAGCGTGCAATAAGGATTGGTCGCATCATCATTGAAGTTTCCGCCTTGGAACTTGTACAGCACGTCTTCCTTCCACTCCGAATTGCCCGCCGAGGAAAGAGTCAACTTGAAAACTGTTCCGCCCCAATAGCCGGCTTCCGTGTTTCCACCCCAAGGTGTGGTTCCGTACAATGCGCCGCTGCTGTCGGCGATGAGTCCCGCCTCGGGCGAGCTTCCTTCGCTGGTGCCATTGAACTTAAAGATCGTGCGTTCGGTTTGCGCGGAGGCTAATGCTCCGCCGGCAAACATGAACAGCGCGAAAGCAGTTGCGATTCGTGTCTTGGCAAACCTCAAATTAAGTGATGGCATGGGAGAATCTCCTCGAATCAAAAAGTTTTTTGACTAAGACACATAGACTCAAAGTGGAAAACGGACAACCTTCCCGTCGCCCTTGTGCTCAGCGCAACGGGTAGCCGCTTCGTCAAAATTATTGACTGATCTCAAACACCGCGCTCGGACTTGATGTCGTTCCGAAAAACGCCCCGTGGAAGAGCAGCAATGAATCCACCGGCTGCCCTCCATCTTCTTCCAGTCCGTCAAAGTTATGAATCACCTTTTGCGTCCACTCTCCGCCCGGCTCGCTCGGAGGCGTGAGCTTGTAAGACGTACCCGCCGACACCGTGTTCCCCCACGTTGTACCGTACAACGCCCCGCCGCTCCCGAAAACCACTCCAGCCTCGGGACTCGCTCCTTCGCTCCCACCCGCAAAACTGTACAGCACCGCTTCAGTCCATGGACCATTGGGAGCGGTCGGCGGCGTTAAGCTGAACACCGTTCCGTTGCTGGTCGCCCCACCTGCCGAAGTCGTCCCATAAAGAACTCCCGCCTTCAACGTCAGGCTCGTGATCGGAGCGCCCCCATCGGCGCCGCCCCTGAAATCGTAAATATCGACCTCACTCCACTTCCCGCCGCTCTTCGTCGGAGGCCTTAACCCGAATACATACCCCGAGTCGTACTCTCCCGCCGTCTGCGACGTTCCATACAGATTGCCCTTCGCGTCGAGGATCAAATTGCGCACCACCGTGCTGTTGCTTTGCAAGAGGTAGATCGTCGCGAACGTCCAGGAATCTCCATCCGGAGTCACTTGGAACACGCCCCCGTATCCAGTCGCGCCGTAAAGCACGTTGTTCGCGGCAATGGCTAATCCAGCGTACGGATATCCTTGGTCGAGCGAAGCAATAGTTTTTTCCGTCCACGCCCCGCCCGGTGCCGCTGGCGGTGCAAGCTGGAATACCGCTCCTCCGCCATATTCGCCGCCGGTCACGGCTGTGCCGTAAAGATTCCCGTTGCTATCGAACACCAGCGTACCGCCCGGTCCCGCGCTATTGTCCCCTGGAAAGTTATAAAGCACGCTCTCCGTCCACGCCCCGCCCGGCGCCGCAGGCGGGCTCAACTCGAACACCGTTCCCGCATTCTCTGTTCCTCCGAATACGCTCGTTCCGTACAAATTGCCGCTGCTGTCCGCCACCAATCCTCCTCGAACATCCTCGATCTGCGGGTAGCTCCAATGGTAGAGACTGCGTTCAGTCTGAGCGCGAAGCAAGGCTCCGCTCGCAAATGTGAGCAACGCTAAAACAACCGCCGCCATGCGTGATTTGGCAAACAATCGTTTCTGGGACGTCATGCGGGTCTCCTCGTAATCGAAATAGGTCGCCTAGCTCCGCGACGCGCAGATTTCTGTTCAGTTGGGTGGGGGAACCCGGGGGAGTACAGCTGAAATCTCTTCAACTTCTAGTTCAAGAACGCGAGCCAGTATACACTGGCGCAATCCATGCCGCAAAAAAAATCAACTCCGCCGTTGCGGCCTGCTCCCGCGCCGCCCCAACGCCTCCGAAACCATGCCGCCCTCATCACCGGTGCCACCCGCGGCATCGGCCTCGCCATCGCCCGCGCCCTCGCCGCCGAAGGCTGCAATCTGATCGTCACCGGACGCGACCAATCAGCATTAAACAAAGTCAGCAGGGAACTAGCCTCCGCAAAAATAAAAATTCTCGCTCACCCCTGCGACCTTCGCGACCCGCATTCCGTCGACCATCTTTTCCGCGCCATCCGCCGCGAATTCAAACGCCTCGATATCCTCATCAACAACGCCGGCATCGCCCACGCCAATCTCACTGTAGATAAACTTCCTCTCCCGCTCTGGCAGGACGTCATCGACACCAACCTCACCGGCACATTCCTCGTCACGCAAGCCGCGCTCCCCATCATGAGGCACGGCGGCACCATCGTGAATAATCTCTCCATCGCCGCCAATCGCGTCTTCGCCGGATCGGCCGCCTACGTCGCTTCGAAACATGGCGCACGTGGCCTCACCAACACCCTCCGCGAAGAATTACGCCCGAAAGGAATTCGCGTCATCGCCCTGATGCCCGGAGCCACCGACACGGAAATCTGGAACACGTTGTGGCCGCAAGCTTCGCGCAAGAAAATGATGTCCCCTGCCACGGCCGCCGCCGCTGTCGTCAACGCGATCCTGCTGCCGCCAAACGCCACTGTCGAAACCCTTGAGATCCTGCCCACCGCAGGAGTTTTGTAAAAGCACACAGAGCTTAAGCCAGCGCCACAGTCGCTGGTTTACACGAGCTGGTTTACACGAAAAGAAACCCAGACTAGAATGGCGACCGGCCTCTAACCGATCTCCCGGAGAAATTCAATGCGTAAAGCTCCATTCCTAACCGCAACCATGCTGGCCCTGGCAATTCTCACTTTCCCCGCGCATGCCCAGGATGCCAAGAAAGACGCAGCCGTGAAGCCCGCGGATAGCCCGTCGCAAGCCGTCCTCGCCGCCTGGAACGATATTGGCCGCAAACTCATCGTCATGGCCGAAGATTTTCCCGAGGACAAATACGACTTCAAGCCCACCCCCGCCCAGCGCACCTTCGCCGAACAACTCCTGCACGTAGCCGGCGCAAACTATTACGTCACCTACGCCGTCCGCGGAGACAAAACCAAAGTGGATGAGAACCCCAGTCGCTCCGTCTACAAAACCAAAGCCGACGTCGTCGCCTACGTCAAGAAATCCTTCGCCGACGGCGCAGCCGCCATCAAGCCAAAGGCGATAAAGGAATGAATGACCTGGTCGTCGATCCCTTCGCCCATCAGCAGACGCGCATTTACGACTGGGCCTACGGCTTCATCGAACATTGCGGCGAACACTACGGCCAACTCGTCGTCTACTACCGCCTCTCAGGATTGGTCCCGCCAGAATCGCGCCCCAAAAAATAAACGACGCCCAACCTCCAATCGATCTCTACCCAGTGAACCCCGTGTCCCCCTGTGTTCAAGCCTTTGATCTTGCCGATGACTCACCCACAAGATCACCCCACCGCATACGGATACCTCAACCTCCGCTCCCCAAAAATTTTCACCAGCAGCGCTCCCGAAACAAACCCACCCACGTGCGCCCAAAACGCCACGCCTCCCACATTCTGCCCCTGCACCGCGAGCGCGCTCGCCGTCCCGCTCAGAAAATTCAGGACAAACCAGTATCCCAAAATAATCCACGCCGGCACCCATATCACAAACACAAAGAACCATGTCAGCACCCGCGCCCTGGGATACAAAATAAAATACGCTCCCAGCACCCCCGCAATCGCGCCGCTCGCTCCCACCGTCGGCGCCGTCGAATGCACGTTCACCGCCACCTGCGTCAGCATCGCAATCAACCCGGTAAGAATGTAAAACACCAGATATTTAAAGTGCCCCAGGTAGTCCTCCACATTGTCGCCAAAAATATAGAGAAACCACATGTTGCCGATCACGTGCAGCCACGACCCATGCAGAAACATCGACGTGAAGAAGGGAACTACAATCGCCGGCAGCGTGTACCTCGTCGACCCTCCCAGAAACGCCGCCAGATGGTAAGGCACCACCCCAAACTGATGAATCACCAACTTGAAATCCTGCGGACTCAGCGCCGCCTCGAAGAAATAAATCAACAGATTCAGCCCAATCAAAAACCACGTCACCCACGCTGGGCTATACCGAGTCTGATCGTCCTTAATAGGGAGCATAAGAAATCTGGTAACTTAGTACATTGAGCGATTGAGCAATCGGGTGATTGTGGCAATTGAAAATCCAACCTGTTTTTCAATCGCCCAATCACCCGATCACTCAATGACTCAATAAGAGGTCATCTTACTCGATTTGATTTCCAATCGCCCGATCACCCAATCGCAAAATCACCCGATCCTCTCATGAATGGCGTCATCATCGTCGACAAGCCCGCCGGATGGACCTCCCATGACGTGGTCAACCGCATGCGCCGCATTCTGCAGCAACGCTCCGTCGGCCATCTCGGCACACTCGACCCCCTCGCCACCGGCGTTCTCCCGCTCGTCACCGGATCTCTCACCCGCCTCGCCCAGTTCTATATCTCCTCGGAAAAAACTTATGAGGGCGTAATCCGCTTCGGCTTCGCCACCAATACCTATGACGCCGATGGCGAAGCCTACGCTCCGCCCTCCTCAATCGATCTCAACTTAGAAGCTCTGCAAACTCTCGCCGCCGAATTCCGCGGGCTCATCCAGCAAGTCCCTCCACCATTTTCCGCCAAGAAAATCCAAGGCGTCCCCGCCTATAAACTGGCGCGCAAACAGCAAGAAGTCGTCCTGCAGCCCGTCGAAGTCGAAGTCAAAGAATTCGTCATCACCGCTGTCCACGCCGGCCGCGCCCACTTCCGCGCCCGCGTCTCCTCCGGAACCTACATGCGCTCCATCGCCCACGAAATGGGCCAGCGCCTCGCCTGCGGAGCCCACCTCGAATCGCTCCGCCGCACCGCCGTCGCCGAATTCGACATCACTCAGGCCCACACCATCGAGGAGATTGAAGCCTGCAAAGTCCAGTTACTCGGTGCCACTCATTCTGAAGATCTCGAAAGTGAACTCTGTCATTCTGAGCGAGTGCGAGCGCATGCGAGCGCGAGTCGAAGAATCCCTGCCCCCATCTCTCTTGCCGACGGCAACCCGAGCTCAGTCGTCCTCTCCACCAACGCCGACCCAACTGAAGCTCGCGCCATCGAATCCCTCTTCATCCACCCCCGCCAACTCCTGCCGCAATTCCCCTCCGTCACCGCCGACGAAGCCACCGCCGCCCGCATCCGCAGCGGCCGCCCCGTCAACCTCCCCGACGTCTCCCGCGCCCGCCAAATCAAAGTCTTCGCCAGCCAACGCGACCTGATCGCCATCGCCACCCGCGTCGCCGGCACCTTGTTCCATCCCAAAATCGTCTTCCCCTCTGGATAGCCCACAACGATAACCCACAACCTGTCATCCCGGAGTGTAGAGACCTGCCGTCGTGTGGGACGGAAACTCTGGCCCGCCGTCCCAGATATCAGGAGAACCGAAGAAGCGGACTCGCTCGATCCCCTCACCCACAACTGCTGTGACTGCCGTCACTGCATAGCTGCACCCTCCCACCTAGAATGCTGGACGTCTGCACCGTCACCGACGGACAGACATTCCGCAGGCTCTCCCGGCCTGTAAACCGTCTCGAAACGCAAGTCCTGACGATTGATCAGACCTCGACCGTCCCCAGTTCAGGAGGTCTCCCATGACCCGCCAGCGTACCCCAAGAATAAGGCCCAGCATTCCCACCGCCATCACTCTAATCGCCGCAGTCCTCGCTGTCCTGACAGCGCTAGCCTCGACGGCAAGAGCCCAGATTAACCCCACCAACAGGACCGTGACCACGAGCAGCTTCGTCGTCGCCTGGAGTACCAGCGTCGACACGGAGGCGATCACCAGCATAACCTGGAGCGGCGGACAAAACTTGACCAACAACCAAGGCATCGACACATGCTGGCCCGAGGCCCCCGGTTCCGTCGAGTACTTTGGGAATAGCTACGCGCCGCCGGACCCCTGGGCCGGAGGACTCGTGTTAGTGGGCGGCGGTACCACGACCCCAGCCGGCACAACGGCGTGGTCGGGCCAGGTCCTCTCGTCCGGAGCCGACCAGGTCACCATCAACTCCAGTTCCACAGGTTGCCCACCGTCTTCAGCCGGGATCAACGTGCAAACCACGTACACTTTCTCCAACCCGGACAATCCTAGTACCGACTCGTTCGGAGTTCAGCGGGCCTTCGATTTCACGACCACAACATTCGCCCATGACTTTCGGCCCTACATGCCCCGCCTGAGTCTTTATGAGGGCTTTACGGAGGCTCTGTACCCCGACACCAGCGGTGCCCTGGCGACCCTCAACGTGTACGACTGCGGATATGGCTGCACTGGCCCGATTGTGATCCCGGATGCCACGCTGTTGAGTCCGCCTTGGGATGCAACCCAGGGTTGGTTCGCGATCCACAACCCCACTACACTCCAGGGCGTGGTGGTCGCACGGAACCCTTCCGTCGACCCACAGGGAAACCCCATCGTGGTGCAACTGTGGGTCGACAATGACGAAGACTCCGATACGGGCACGAATGTCACGTCATTCCTGCTCATGAGTCCGACAGAAGGCTTCACAGGGGGGACGGTCACCGAGGTGGAGACGCTCTGCTTCTACGACAGCAGCATCTGGACTCCCTCCCTTACGCCCCCAGCGCCATGTAATGGCTCCGCGTCCAGCCAGAGCCCGACAAGCACCACCCTGGCCTCCGCTCTGAACCCATCAATCTTCGGACAGAGCGTTACCTTCACTGCTTCAGTGACGTCGTCATCGGGCACGCCAACCGGAACGGTCAGCTTCTACGACAACACAACCTCAATCACACTCGGCAGCGCCACGCTAGTCAGCGGGACCGCATCCATCTCGGTCTCCTCGCTCGCGGCAGGCTCGCACTCGATCACCGCCACTTACCAGGGCTCACCCACCTTCGCCGCCAGCACATCAACTCCGCTCAGCCAGGCCGTAAACAGCGCCACCACGACAACCTCTCTCGCATCTTCGCTAAACCCAGCAGGTACAGGCCAGACCATCACCTTCACCGCGACCGTTAGCAGCCAGTACAGCGGTGCGGCCACCGGCTCGGTAACCTTCTACTCAGGATCGCAGACGCTGGGCACGGCCACTCTCAGCGGCAACCGCGCAACCCTGAGCACCTCCTTCGCTACCGCAGGAACCTACTCCATCTCCGCGAAATACAGCGGTGACAGCAACAATGCAGGCAGCACATCCTCCACTCTGAGTCAGGCAATCATTGCGGCTACCACCACCACACTAGTCTCATCGCTGAATCCCTCCGTGGTCGGTCAAGCCGTAACCTTCACGGCCACCGTGAGTTCGAGTGCGGGAACTCCGCCCAACGGCGAGATCGTCACCTTCTACCACGGCTCGGCGGCCTTGGGCGTAGAACCGCTCAGCGGTGGGACAGCCTCTTTGACGACTTCCTCCTTGGCGGCTGGCATCTACACGATTACTGCAACGTACCCCGGCGATGCCAACTTCGCAGCCAGCACTTCGCCCGGTCTGCGTCAGGTAGTCAATAGCACCACCAAGTCAGGCACCGCGACCACCCTTGTCTCCAGCCTCAACCCCTCCATCTACGGCCAGTCCGTAACCTGGACTGCCACTGTCACAACATCGGGCACCGTCCCGCCCACAGGAAAAGTAAACTTCACCTGGGGCGACTCCATCGGTACAGTCACGCTCAACTCCAGTGGCGTGGCCACGCTGACCAGGTCAAACCTGAATGCCGACTCCTACCCCCTCACCGCGGTATATCTGGGCGACGCCAATAACTTGGGCAGCACATCGGCCATCCTGAACCAGGTGATAACGCAAACCACCAGTTCAGCTACAGTCAGTTCGTCGCCGAACCCATCAACCCAAGGTCAGTCGGTCACGTTCACGGCCACCATCTCCTCGCCCACCGTTACGCCCACCGGTCCGGTCACATTCGCGGCAGGGAAGACGGTTCTGGGCACCGCTCAACTCAGCGGAGGCAAAGCAAAATTCACCACCTCCACGCTGGCCGTCGGCTCAACCACAGTCACCGCAACCTATTACGGAGACTCCAACATCGCCGAGAGTTCCGCCTCGGTGACGCAAACAGTGCAGCAATAAAGGAATTCGCAAACGCGAGCGAAAAACGGGATAGTTGCAATGTCCGATAACAGGTATTATGTAAACCAACGAGAGCGGAGGCACGTACCTCCGTCTTTAAGCGCCCTTGAGTCGGCAATCAATCGCATATCCACTCCCTTGGCAGCCACGTTATAATGCCTAACATGAGCGTAGTCGAAGACATGCGGAAAGTGCTGCAGGATTTCCTTGGGCCCGAACTCCGTGCCGTTGACGCCAAGTTCGGTGCGGTGGACGCGCGCTTCGACGCTATCGACGTGAAGCTCGACGCCTGACAGCTGTCTTTCACATCTTGTACTTTCCCAAATCTTCGTCGTTCAACCCTTCCAGATATTTCCGCAGCTCTTCGGCGCTCACCCGGTCCGACATATTCGCCGCCTGCTTCGAGTTCTTCAGCACGATCTCATCCACAAAGATCGGACAATCCACCCGCAACGCCAGCGCCAGCGCATCCGACGGACGCGAATCAATGCTGATCACCTCGCCGCTCCGCTCCAACCAGATCACCGCATAAAACGTATCTTCGCGCAGCTCCGTCACCACAACCTTGTGTACCTGCGTCTCCAAACCCGTCAACACATTCTTGATCAAATCATGCGTCATCGGGCGCGGCGTGTTCACCTTCTCCATCTCCAGCGCGATCGCATTCGCCTCATAAACTCCCACCCATATGGGCAACACCGATTCCCCCGCCACATCCTTCAAAATCACAATAGGCGTATTAGTAACTGGATCCATCAAAAGGCCGCGGATGGTCATCTCTACTTCCATTGGGAGCTCCTGAAAACGCCGCTTCTTTCGCTGTTATACCACCAATTCTCCTAGGAGGCTGTTGGGAAAGCTTTGGGTTGCTCGCACTTTTACGTACGTTCCGGGTTGCGGAATGGATGTGTCGGGCGCCGTGAAGTTCAAGGTTTTGTTGTGGGTGGTGCGTCCGATCCATTGTTTACGGGCATCGTTTTTGCCTTCAACCATTACTTCTAATATCTCTCCTATGTAATTCTTGTAACGGTTGATTTGTATTCCTCTTTGACGAGCCATTGCCACTTCGAGGCGGCGGGATTTTTCGTGATCGGGGATGGCATCTTCTAATGCCAGCGAGGGAGTGTTGGGGCGCGGGGAGTATTTGAAGGTGAAGACGGAATCGTAGCCGACTTCATCTAAGAGCGCTAAAGTTTGGGCGAAGTCTTCTTCGGTTTCGCCGGGAAAGCCTACGATGATGTCGCTGGTGATGCTGATCTGGCGTTTGGCGGATTTCATCCAGGCGATGCGTTCGAGATATTGCTCGCGGGTGTAGAGGCGCTGCATGGCGTTCAGGACGCGGTCCGATCCGCTTTGCACGGGCAGATGAACGTGGTCGCAGAGCGTGGGGACGGCGTCGATAGCGTGGATGATGTCGCGTCCGAAGTCGCGGGGGTGCGAGGTGGTGAAGCGCACGCGTCTTATTCCCGGAACCTCGCCGACTGCCGCTAACAATTCAGCGAACGAGCGCTTCCCTGCTGAGTCTTTATACGAATTGACGTTCTGGCCGAGCAATTGGATTTCCGTATAGCCGAGATCGGCCATCTGGCGGGCTTCGCCGAGCACGGAGTCGGAAGTGCGGCTGCGTTCTTTGCCACGGGTGAAGGGCACGACGCAGTAGGCGCAGAATTTGTCGCAGCCTTCGATGATGGTGATGTATCCGCGATGGGGGTTGGTGCGCGCGGTGAATTCGGTTTCGAAGCATTCGTCGGTTTCGCGATCGTCGAGTCCGGTGATGCGGACGAGCGGGCTTCGGGCTTCAGGCTTCGGGCTTCCGGACTTCCCTGTCTGCTGTTGGGCGCTTTCTAGTTGTGGGCTCTCCAGTTGGGTGAGCATTTGCGGCAGGTTGCGGTAGCTGGCCGATCCGCAGACCAGTGAGACGTGCGGGGCGCGATCGAAAATCTTTTCGCCTTCCTGTTGCGCGACGCAGCCGAGGACTCCGAACTTCTTGCCTTGCTTCAGGAGTTTCTTGTAATCGTTGAGGCGATTGAAAACTTTCTGTTCGGCTTTATCGCGTATGGAGCAGGTGTTGTAGAGAATCAAATCGGCTTGTTCGACCGTGTTCACTTGTTGATAGCCTTCGTGGATTAGCGTGCCGATGACTTTTTCCGAGTCATGGACGTTCATCTGGCAGCCGAAGGTTTCCAGGTAGAAAGTCTTGTGTGCGTCCCCAGACATAGATGAAGCCAGTATAACTCGATGCTCATGTGGGACGGACACTTTTATCCGACGATTATACGTATAGACGTATATATGTATCATGGCAGCCGAGCGCCCGGTCGTCTGGGTGGGTTCGAGTCGAAGGGACTTGCGCCAATTTCCTCGCCAGGTCCGCCGCGACGTCGGCCGAGCTTTCTATGCAGCGCAGGAGGGCGAAACCGATCCTGCAACGAAGCCCATGCGTGGGTTTGGTGGAGGCTCCATCGTCGAACCAGGCGGGACTGCCACCCTCCGTTTGAGAAATATCGCGGCGCGTGGAGATTGCTGGGCGAGCCGAGGACGCGGGAATGAACGGGGTCGGCTTAGCGTCATCTGGGCTTAACTTCATCAGGGCTTCCGGTGCGGAGTTTTGAAGGAAAAATTTGCGCATAGTGGCTCAATCGCTTGCACTACGACGCGAGGGGGCGGGTGGGAAACTGGGAGATGGTTCCGGTTGCAGACGGAGTAGGTGACCTCATAGGGGGTGATAGGCTCTGGCAGGGGCACCTAAGTCCCACATAAAACTCGGTATATTGCCGGGTGCAGCCGGGTACAGCATGAGGAAAAGGAAACTGAGGTGGTTTCACAACCGCAGCCGGTGTTTCCACAACTAAGTTATTAAGTGAGCTGGGTTGCTCAGAAGTGTGGCACGTGGAGTGCTAGCTTCGAGTTAGGCTTACGGGCGAGCCGTCGGGCAGACGACAAAAGTCTGGCGCTTGCGGCTTCGAGGTATGGTGAAACGAATTGCTCCGGTCGCGGTGGTTTGGTTTGTGTTGATGGCGGTTTGCGGAGTGGTGGGGCAGAAGGTGAGTCCATCGCTTCCGGACAGTCCCTCGGTGCAGGCATCTGATCAGGGCGAAGCGCGGACAAACGGGTTCCTGGAAGAATCGCGAACGCCGTTGAGATTTGGGGCGGGCAGCGGTTACGCAGGGGCGATACGCGCGATGCGTCAGGGCGAATTTGACGCTGCTGACAGGGCAATATCAAGTCAAAGAGCGTCGGACAATATTTTCAGTAAGTACCTGCGTCGGCCTACGGCGGGGCTGCAATCCAGTTATAACTCGAGCAGTGACAGTTTGACGGGGCGGGCGACGCAGGCGGCTGCGCGGGTTTTTGTGACGCGGGATGGGACCGGGAAGGGCAGGCTGAACGTTTCGTATTTTCTGCGGGCGCTGACTTCGGTGGCGGCGGACACGGCGTCGCGTCCGTATTGGAGGCGGTCGGTGTCGGAGCCGTTCAGCGACTTTGGTTCGACGGTGGGGAACGACGCGGGGATGAATTTGTGGCGCGAGTTTGCGCCTAGCATTCAGCAGATGCTGAAAAGCCACGCGCCGAAATTTGTAACGAAGATCAAAGGGCGCATCGGCCAGCACTAGCTTGTGACCGGGAATGGCGATTGCTAGCGGATCGGATTGGGCTGATCGGGTTAGGATTTATTTCCTCACGGTAGGCTTTATTTCTTCTCTCTTCTCTCCTCTCAAATAATTTCTTAAGTCATTATTTCTTATTTTTGTTGAATGGACGCTAGGTGCCGGGTGACGGCGTCCAATCTCACTTCTCCCCAATCCTGGTCGGCCTCGATCTGGTGGAAGATTGGTCCCCAGATTGGCATCTCCTGATCGCCGTGGGCGAGCGGGGCCGGTTGTTTTCCTTCGATGATTTCCTTTACCCGCTGGTAGGGGAACTTTCCGCCATTTCTTTGCGAAATCAGGGTCAGGTCCGGAGACGAATGTTTCAGGGCGGAAGATGTTGGTCCATGGCCTCGTCCATCCAGTCCATGGCAGGTGGCGCAGTTATGTTGAAAAATCTGGGCACCTTCGAGGGGGATTCGCGCTGAGGGATTCTGGGAGTGATCGCCTGAGGCGGAGATGGAAAGCAAGGACAGCAACAAGAACAGGGTAAGAACAGAGTTTGGGAGCAT
This sequence comes from uncultured Acidobacteriaceae bacterium, assembly GCA_963818865.1. Classification (GTDB taxonomy): domain Bacteria; phylum Acidobacteriota; class Terriglobia; order Terriglobales; family Acidobacteriaceae; genus Sulfotelmatobacter. The sequence continues at coordinate 257,945 of CAWFTQ010000001.1, read as the reverse complement.
GGAGACCTCCATAGAGACTTACGGCGGAGTGATCCAAGAGGAATGGTTGCAGCCGAGGGTAGTTTTGTCTGTGCGCCGGGGCACGGGTGTGAGTGACGGACGGAAATGCGGCGGCCTCAGGGCAGGAAAAGGCGCATGAGGCCGGAGGCTGGGAGATCGGGCGCGAGAAAGTTCTCATCTTTTAGTCCAGCGGCGGTGGTGAGGGCTTGGGCGGCGAGGTATCCGCTGCGGACGGCGCCTTCCATGGTGGCGGGCCAGCCGGTGGCGGTCCAGTCGCCGGCCAGGAAAATGCGGGGCCATGGAGTGGATTGCGGCGGACGGTAGGCGTCGATGCCAGGGCGGGGGGAGTAGGTGGCATGGACTTCTTTGACGACGGTGGATTTTATTAGCGTCGCGGTGCGGGCTGCGGGGAAGAATTCTCGGACTTCTTGCAGGGCGAGGTCGACGATCTCGGCGCGGGATTTGTCGATGAGGGACTTCGAGGCGCTGACGACGAGTTCGATGTAGCTGCCCTCAGGGGCTAAAGCCCGATTCTCCGTCGGAATCTTTATGGCACGACTAAAGTCGTGCCCTTCCTGATTTGCGTTGCGGGTGGTCAGAAGGCGGGATTTGTGGAACATCCATTGGATGGTGCGGTTGAGGAGGACGGCGTGGTCGAGATCGCTGATTTGGCGGTCAAACCAGAGATGGATGCCGGTGATGGGGCAGGATTCGAAGTGGGAGAGTTTTTCGCGCAAGGGCGCGGCGTCGGAGGTTTCGGGCAGGACGCTGGCGACATTGTTGAACGGCAGGGCGAGGACCATGTAGTCGAAGGCCGATTCCCTGCTTCCCTGTTCCCTGTCGGCTACGCGAATTTGCACGTGGGATGAGCTGGGAGAGAAAGATTCGAGCGAGTTGCGAAACTTGATTTCGCCGTGGCGGGCGCGGATGTAGTCTCCGGCCTGGTTATAAAGATCGGTGAGGGGGATGTTGGGAACGCCCATGTGGCGGGCGGCAGGCGACTTCATGGATTCGCGGACGACTTGCGCGGCGTAGGAAATGGAGATCAGGTCGAGATCTTCGCTGAGGGCGCTGACGAGAATCGGTTTCCAGAAGCGTTCGATGGCATTTTCGGTTTGCGCGTTGCGGCGGCACCACTCCAGAAACGATATTCCGGTGTCGGGTTGTGGGGTGAGGACGAGAGCGGCGATGGCGCTGGAGATGACGAGCTTATCCTTTGCGTTGAGAAAGGGAAATCGCAGGAATGACGGGGCGGTGTGCAGCGGGGCGGGCAGCGGGGAGGCGTGCATGACGCTGGTGCGGCCGCCGGGCTCGATGAACGTCATTTCGTCATACCAGCGGATTTTATCTTCGACACCGATGCGGCGGTAGAACTCGACCAGGTTGGTGCAGACGCGGAAGAGCACGTGCTGGCAGTTATCGACGACTTCGCCGGTGCCGGGATGCTCGTAGGAGGAAGCGCGTCCGCCGAGGTAGGGGCGGCGCTCGAAGAGGGTGACGCGGAAGCCGGAATCGGCGAGAGCGCAGGCGGCGGCGAGTCCGGCGAGGCCGCCGCCGGCGATGGCTACGGTGGGTTGGGTGGGGGTTGTGGTCATGCGGGAGTTGGGTGAGGAATGATTGGGCGATTGTGGGGCATTTATATTTCATGGTATCGCGGCTGGGCATGTGGTGGGGAGTGGCGTGGATTGGTGCGGGGAGAGTGGGAAGTTGAGTTCAGGCGTCCCTACGGGACGCGGTCGCGCTTTTTGCTTTTACCCGGCGCTGAACGCGCCGGGCTATTATCGGGCGCCCCTCGGGGGCGCGGTCGTGCTGCTTTCGGCAAGATTGATGTAGTGCCTTGTCGCGGGCGTCAGGTGATGCGTTGCAGGAAGCCTTTGGCGAGGATGCGAAGTTTTTCGGTGACGGTTAGGGTGATCTTGCCGCTGAAGACGTCGTACTGGCGCTCGGCGATTTTTTCCAGCAGCTTGCGATAGATGTTGACCAGCACATAGAGCGCGGGCTGGCTGTCTTCGGAGATGTAGGGGATGAGCTGATCGCCGGCTTGATAGCCTTCTCGAGCGCGATCGGCTTCAAGGGCGAGCAGCGGGCGAAAGCGGGCGGCGTCGGGCGTGGCGAGCAAGTCGGCGGCGGAGAGATCGAACTTCATCAGATCCTCTTCGGGAAGGTAGACGCGGCCCATGGCGGCATCTTCTTTGACGTCGCGAATGATGTTGGTGAGCTGGAAGGCGAGTCCGCATTGCTCGGCGAGGGGCTCGGCGGCAGGGTCGCGATATCCGAAGATGTGAATACAGACCAGGCCTACGACGGACGCGACACGATAGCAATAAACTTTTAGGTCTTCGAAAGTTTTGTACTGGACGGTGTATTGAACTTTATTTTGAACAGCATTTTGAACAGCGAGTTGCAGGGCTTGAGACTCGGCCACGGGATCGATGACATCCATGGCCGTGCCCATGGCGAGTTCGTCGAGCAGGCCGGCGGGGATTGTGTAGCGGCGCTGGGCGTCGTTGAGGGCGAGGAGAATGGGATCGTCACTGGGCTGGCCCTGCTGGACGCGGTGCAATGCATCGAGCCAGGTATCGAGCTTCTGACGGCGTTCTTCGAAGGTTAGGCCGGGATCGTCGGCAATGTCATCGCAGCGGCGCATGAAGGCGTAGACGGCGCAGAGAGCCTGGCGCTTGCGCTTGGGAAGAACGAGGAATGCGTAGTAGAAATTTTTGGCGTTGGCGCGGGTGATGCCGCGGCAGACGGAATACGCCATGTGGAGCTGGGCGGGAGCGGGACTCCACGGGATGAGGACGGGCTGGGCTCCGGCGCTCATAATCCCCCCCATAATTTGCCGGTTGCGGCGCGGGCTACCAGCGCGAGCTTGCGCGGTTTCGAGATTACGGGGCGACGGCCGAGGATGGCGAAATGCTGGCGCTCGATGGCGTTGAGAATTTCCTGCCCGCCGCGGCTGAAGAGTTCGAGATCGACGGCCAATTGCGAGTCTACTTTTTTTATGAGCGGCAAGCCGCGGCGAAACCATTGGCGGGCGCGATCCACTTCAAACTTCATCATCTCGCAAAAGTTGCCGGTGTTGAGGTTTTGGGCCAAGTCTCTTTCGGTCACTCCGAATTGACGCAGGTCTTCGAGAGGCAGATAGATTCTACCTTTGGCGTAGTCGACGGTAACGTCCTGCCAGAAGTTCGCGAGTTGCAGGGCGGTGCAGGTGCAATCGGAAAGCTGCTGGCGCTCGGGGTCGTGATAACCACAGAGGTAGAGAACGAGATGGCCTACGGGATTGGCGGAATAGTGGCAGTAGGCGAGGACATCGTCAAAGGTGTCGAAACGGGTGACGCTCTGGTCCTGGCGAAAGGCGATGAGGAGATCGGAGAATTCGTGTTGCGGAATGTTGAACGCTCTGACGGTTTCGGCGAGCGCTACGAAAACCGGATGGCGGGGAGCGCCCTGATAGCAGGCGTCGAGTTCGGCCTGCCATTGGTCGAGCAAGGCGAGGGATGCGGCGGGGTCTCCGACTTCATCGCCCAGGTCGTCGGAGATGCGGCAGTAGGCGTAGACGTTCAGGAAATCCTGGCGCAGTTTTTTCGGCAGGAACCAGGTGGCGACGGAGAAGTTTTCGTAGTGAGAGCGGGCGAGTTGGCGGCAGTAATCCCGCGATTCCGCGAGCGATGGCGCGCGGTCGGGAATGGCGTAGGCGGCGGGCAGGCGGCTCCAGCCGTTTACGGCGGGGCGCGCAATCGCGGAAGAATCGGTGGTGGTTGCAGGAATCATTTAAATAAAGAGTCAGCGGAGTCTAAAGCTTACCTCAGCGGCTAAAGCCGACGATACAATAACGCCGTCTACCGCAGCGGTGAACCGCTGCGCCACCCAAAATCAAACCTCAGCGGCTGAAGCCGCATCGATTTTACGTCTTGTGGCACGTTATGGCACGAGTGATCTCGATCTATGCTAATTGTGACTGCGGTTTGTGTCGAGTTCGACTTGTCAGCCGCGCCTCAAGGTCGCCGGCGCCGATAGGGATCCTTCGACTCCGCAAGGCGCTCACTTCGTGAGCGTCTTGCTACGCTCAGGATGACAGATCATTCGGACGCTGCCGATCAGTGGCCGGGGATGATGGCGGTCTTGATGTCGCCTCCGCGGTTTAGCATGTGGCGCAGGACTTTTTGCAAACTGGAAAGCGGAGCTTCGCCGGTGATGTAGTCGGTGGGGCGGATCTTTTTCGCGGCGATCAGACCGAAGGCACGGCGCACGGTTTCCGGGGTGTGATGGAAGGTGGCCTTGAGCGTGATCTCGGAGTAGTGCAGACGGTTGGTATCGAGTTGCACTTTGGATCCGCTGGCGCAACCGCCGAAGAAATTTACGGTGCCGCCTTTGCGAACCATTTCGACGGTCCACTCCCAGGCTTCGGGGCGACCCACAGCTTCGATGACTACATCACAGCCGCGCTTTTGCGGAGTGAGCGCGCGTACGGCTTCGATGACGTTTTGAACCTTGGTGGTCTGAACGATTTCGTGGGCGCCCATGTGCTTGGCGGCGATGACTTGCTCGTCGCGCTTGACGACGGAGATTACGTTGCAGCCGATGGCACGGGCTACCTGGACGAACATCAGGCCGATGGGGCCGCCGCCGATGATGGTGACGGTGTCGCCGATTTCGACGCCGGTTTCGTGCAGGCCGCGGAGCACGCAGGCCAGGGGCTCGGTCATGGCCGCGTCTTCGAAACTGACGTTGGGCGGGATGATGAGCATGTTGGCTTCGACGATGCGGCGGGGCACGCGGATGTATTCGGCGTAGGCTCCGTTATTGAAGAGCAGGTCTTCGCAGAGATTTTCCTGATGCTTGGAGCAGTAGAAGCACATCTGGCAGGGGGCGGAGTTGAGGGCGACGACCTTCATGCCCTTCTTGAAGCTGAGGACGCCTTCGCCGACTTCTTCGACGACGCCGGCCAATTCGTGGCCGAAGAGCGCGGGAGGAACGATCATACGGGCGTGGTAGCCGCGCTGATAAACCTTGAGATCGGTACCGCAGGTGAGAGCGACCTGTACTTTGACGAGGACCTCTCCCTTCTCGACGCGAGGGATGGGCACACGTTCAATCTTGAGATCTTCTTTGCCGTACAAGACGGCGGCGGTCATTTTTCCGTTCACTGATTGCTTCCTTGCCTCAGGGGCTAAAGCCCGGTTTCTTGAGGCGCTTTGCGGCGCGGCTGAAGCCGCGCCCTTTCAAAACTTACTGCTAGCGGCGCAGTTAAAATCGCGCCCATCAAAAGCAACTGCTTTCCATGGATAGAGCTATCCGTTCAAACCCGACGGCTCGAAAATATACTCTGTCTCACGCCCAGGCCATCCCGGGCTGAATCACGATTTTCATCGATGCCGGCTGCGGATGGGCCGCGAGTTCCAAGGCTCGCGCACTCTCCTGCAGTGGGAACCGGTGACTGATTAATTGTTCGAGGTTCATTTGCCGGTTCATCACAAATTCAACGGATTCGTTCTGTAAATCTACCGACGCACTATAGGAGCCGATGAGGGCCTTTTCGTCCACACAAATCGCGGCCGGATCGACGACGACCTCGCCGCGCTGAGTTTGCGCAAACAATAATACGCGTCCGCCAGCCCGGGCCGCATCCATGGCGGGCCGGACCAAACTGTTGCTGCCTACAGCCAAGATTACAGCGTCGGCGCCCCGTCCTTCCGTCTGCTGGCGCACATAGTGCACCGCGTCCTGCCGGGAGGCGTCGATAGCAAGTTCGAATCCGAGGCTTTTAGATATTCTAAGCCTCTCGGGATACAAATCGGAAGTAATAACGGTGGCCCCTGCCCGACGGGCCAGGACACTTAGTATGATGCCGATCGGGCCCTGGCCGATGGCCAGCACGGTTTCGCCCGGCTGCAGGCGCAGGGCTTCGATTCCCTTCATGCAGGTGTTGACGGGTTCGACAAAGCAGGCTTGCTCGAAGGAGACGGGGTCGGGGATTTTCACGGTTCCCTGGCCGACGATCCAATCCATGACGCGGACGTATTCGGCGAAACCGCCGCCGGAAGGCTCGAAACCGGCGGTGCATCCGACCTTTTTGTAGGTGAGGCACTGGGCAAAGGTCTGGTGGCGGCAGTAGTAGCACTGGCGGCAAGGGATATGGTGGAAAACTACGACGCGGTCGCCGGGAGCGAAGCGGGAGACGCCGGCGCCCACGGCTGCGACGAGGCCGGAAGTCTCATGGCCGAAAATGCGGGGAGCGGAATGGGAGCCGGTGGCGATTTTTTTCAGGTCGGTGCCGCAGACGCCGCAGGTGTGGACGCGCAGCAGCAACTCTCCGGCGCCGATTTGCGGGACGGGGACAGTTTCGAGGCGGACATCGTTTACGCCGCGGTAGACCGCCGCCAGCATGGTGGCGGGGATCGAGGGCGTTTGGTCGTCTATGGCGAATTGTCCGGCGATGGCCATCGGTGTTATCTAGATGAAATTTTAGAAGAACTCATTCTAGATGAAAGTCAGCGTTTAGATGAAAGTCGGGTTCGGTTTGCTTCAACAGCAGTGTATGCCGATGGGCCCTATTTCTGAGTGTTTCATTTCTGAGTGTCTCCGGCGGTTCTTGGGTCGGTGTTGGTTAATTCCACGGAAACAGTCATCGACTCCAGGTACGGCGAATCCGGGGGGTTGAAGCGGCGTGCCTTCACCAGCAGCACCAGGTAAAAACTCTCGACTTTAATGATTCGCTTGGTGGACCAGAAAACTCGCGCAGAGTTACTGGGATTGAGATAGCCGAGAATGTCTCTGGGATCAACGCCGGGATCGTTGCTGGGATTGTTGCCCGGATCGAACGACGGGGCTGCGGTCGTGAGCAATACGTCGTCCGATGATCTGTGACTTAGGTCCGCCAACTTTACCTGCCAGGATGTGATGTCGCTACCGTGCTCGGGTCCAAGAGGAGTGATCGAGAGCGCATAGCATTCCACGCCATGGGAATCTTTAATGCGCTTGCGGAAAACTGGATCCTGCGGAGTCAGTTTGACTTCGAACCGGTCTTCGATTATGCGAGTTGGACCCTGGCGGAAACTTTCCGCGTAGATGGGAGCAGGTGTGTATTGGGCGAAGAGAGGCGCTGCACAAAGCACCAGCGGCATGAGTAAGCGAAGATTCATTGGCGGCCTCCGGAGCGTAGAGAGTTGGCGGCGGCAGTTGGCGCCGCCGATGCCGTCGTGGCAATCACCGGTTTCGTCAGGTGACAACCAAGGCGTTCAAGGTGCGCGCTCAGCGAATGCGCCGCTTTTCTGCTGTTCCTGGCCAGCGTGGCGACGGGCTTCCACAGCCAGGGGCGCAAGGCGACGAACCCGGCGAAGCTTGCCGCGTTGAATTGGCCTTCCGGACTAATGAAGCGGGCCATGCTGGGCATTTCAAAATGTAACTCATCAGAGATCACTTTGGTGACACCGAAGGTAATGCCATGAGAACGGGCGGCGGCGGCTACGGCGGCAGCTTCCATATCGACGGCGCGGGCTGTATAGGCTTGGGCCAGTTTTATTTTCTGCGTGGCGCCGGCGATTGCCATGAAGGTTACGAGCGTGCCTTCACCGGTTTCGAGTTGCGACCGGCTGCCATCGCGGGCGTCGAGCACTACGGCTGGCGAGAAAATATCGCCAACTTGCATTTCGGCGTGCAGGGCGCCGGCGAAGCCCACCGAGGATATCCGAGTGGGATGGTATAGCACGATCACGGCTTCAGCAGCGCGGCGGGCAGATTCGAGGCCGATGCCGCCACAGACCGCGACCATTTCTCTTTCTCCCTCTCCATGCTCAAAGAAGGTAAATTTGCGGCCTGCGTATTCGCGCGGGATGCGGGTCCAGTGCTTGATCAGCGGGGCGATTTCGCGCTCGAGAGCGGCGACGAGAGCGAGTTTGCAGGAAGAATTCATTGCCCCTGGAAAAGCTCCGCTGGGCGGCTGAAGCCGCTATTAGCGGAGGGGGCGTTGGCGGCGCGGCTGAAGCCGCGCCCTTTCAAAGCCCGGAGTTCGCGGCGGGAAATCTGAGCATTGTGAGAGCGCCTTGCGGTGCCGGAAATAGTATCGGCAGACAAGGGGTCCTTCGCTGCGCTCAGGATGACAAGACCTTCGGCTTCAGACATAGGCATTGGCCCGGAACCACTCTACCGCACGTCGCAGGGCATTGTCGGCGGGCACGGTCTTCCATCCTAATTCGCGCATGGCCTTATCGGAACTGGCCCACATTTTTTTCTTTCCCATGTGAACGGCTTCGACGGTGGCGCGAGGCTCGCGGCCGAGCAGGCGGCCGGAGACAGTCTGATCGACAAAGCCTGCCGCGTAAGCGACGAAGTATGGGAGCTTTATTTTCGGCGACGGCAGACCAGAGATTGCGCCGAGTTTGTCCAGAATTTGTTTTAGGGTGAGATTCTCTCCGCCGAGAATGTAGCGCTCGCCGCTCTTGCCTTTTTCCATCGCCATGATGTGTCCGAGGGCGCACTCGCGAACGTCGACCAGGTTCAATCCGGTTTCGACGTAGGCGGGGAATTTACCTTTCAGGAAGTCGACGACGATTCGGCCGGTGGGGGTGGGCTTAATGTCCTGCTCGCCAATCGGCGTTGTTGGATTCACGGTTACGACGCGCATTCCGTTACGGCCGGCTTCCAGGGCGATTTGTTCGGCCATGAATTTGGAGCGCTTGTAGTGGCCGATCATGTCGGCGAGAGAGACGGGAGAATCTTCGTCGGCTGGACGGCCGTTGGCGGTGAAGCCCATGGTGGCGACGCTGGAGGTATACACGACGCAGCGGACTTTGTTTTTGCGCGCGGCTTCGAGAATGGCGCGCGTGCCTTCGACGTTGGAGCGGTACATTTCGGCGGGGTCTTTTACCCAGAGACGGTAGTCGGCGGCGACGTGGAAGACGACTTCGCAGCCGGACATGGCTTTTTCGAGGGATGCGGCATCGCGAAGATCGCCGGTGGCGGTCTCGGCTTTAAGGCCTTCGAGATTTTTCAGATTGCTGGTGGGGCGGACGAGCAGGCGGAGGTCGGCGCCCTGCTCGGCTAAGGCACGGGCCACGTGAGATCCAAGGAATCCGGTTGCGCCAGTGAGGAAGGTTAGCATTCAGCGAGTTGATCCGCGAACGCGGCGCTTGGGTCCACCAGGCACAGTGTGCAGGGCATCAGGGAGACCGCCAGTGCACCTGACGGCGCGCGCCGTATCCAGAATGCCGCGCAAGGCTTTATTGACCGCCGCCTCGGTGGGAAACGCTGCAGCAACGTCTGGCTCGATCATAACGACGTTCGATCCATTTCGATACTGCTGATAGTATTTTCCGCGCACGCCATCTTTCATCGATGCAAAATCATACTCCCGGCGCATGTCGGCGTTAATTCTATGCTTACGTTTCTTCATAGAATCTTCTTTCGCGCGGAGTTGCTGGTCTTGCACTGATAATCCGAATAGCCTCCTGGCGTTCGGTGTGGACCGCAACCATGACGCGACTATAGGGATTCTTCGACTTGCGCTCGCTATCGCTCGCGACGGCGCTCAGAATGACAACCTAAGTGCCAATTGCTAGCTGCCTTCTTTCTCCATCACCTTGGCATATGTGGTCAGAGCAAGCAGCGGGAAATATTGGCGGTAGAGGTGATACTTCAAATAGAAGACGCGCGGGAAGCCGGTTCCGGTGAAGAAATCTTCGTCCCAGGAGCCGTCTTCTTTTTGGCTGCGCAGCAAGTAGGCCACGCCGCGAGCTACTGAATCGCTTCTAGTATCACCGGCCGCGAGGATGCCAAGGATTGCCCAAGCGGTTTGCGAAGGGGTGCTATCGCCAACGCCGCGCAAGGCGGGATCGTCGTAGGAGCCCACGGTTTCGCCCCAGCCACCGTCGGGGTTTTGCACCATGCGCAGCCATTCGGCGGCTTGCTGGATGCAGGGCTCGTGATTGTCCATGCCAATGGCTTCGAGGCCGCGCAGCACGAGCGCGGTGCCGTAGATGTAATTCACACCCCAGCGGCCGAACCAACTGCCATCGGGCTCTTGTTCATTGCGGATAAATTGAATGGCGCGCTTTACTGCGGGATGATTCTTATCGTAGCCGTAAGTGGCCATCATCTCGAGGATACGGCCGGTGATATCGACCGTGGGCGGATCGAGCATGGCGTTGTGATCGGCGAAGGGGATGTACTGGAAAACCATCTTGTCGTTATCTTTGTCGAACGAGGCCCAGCCGCCGTTCTTGCATTGCATAGAGAGAATCCAGTCGATGGCGCGCTGCACGGACTCGCGCTGGTAGCGTCCGTTGGGATGCTCGACGCGGCTGAGGGCGAGGCAGACCATGGCGCTATCGTCGACGTCAGGATAGAACTCGTTGTTGAACTCGAAGTACCATCCGCCGGGCTTGCCCTTTTTGTTTTTGACTTGCCAGTCGCCGGGGGTGCGGACCTGCTTTTGCAGTATCCAATCGGCGCACTTCACCATGCGGGGATCGTCGGCGGGCACTCCAGCTTCGACGAGCGCGAAGGCGGCATAGGCGGTGTCCCACACCGGAGACATGCAGGGTTGCATACGGAACGTATCTTCTCCGTTTCCGTTTCCGTTTATCCCCAGTTCTTCGATGCCGAGTTTTTCGAATTCGTCGAGGGCGCGGATGACCTGGGGATCGTCGAGAGAATATCCCTGGCAGCGGAGGGCGATGATAGCGTTCATCATCGAGGGATAAATTGCGCCCAGGCCGTCGCTCATCTCGAAGCGTTCGAGCATCCATTTTTCCGCGCTCTTTAGCGCGATGGAGCGGAGCGGGCGAATGTGGACGCGCTCAAACCAGTGGGTGAGGCGATCGAGACAAAGGAAAAAATTTCGCCAGGAAACCAGTTTTTTGGACCAGCGCAGGTGCATGCGGGACTTCGTCATGCCGCCGACGAATAATTCTTCGACGCCCATTTCGCGCGGGATTTTCTTGAACGGCTTTTTGGCGTAACAGATGGAAAGGGGGACGAGAATGGCGCGCGACCAGGAGGAAATCTCGTAGATGTTGAACCAGAACCAGCTGGGAAAGAGAACGATTTCCGGCGGAATGGCCGGTACGGCGTCGTAGTCGTACTGGCCGAAGAAGCAAAGATAGATCTTGGTAAATGTATTGACTTCGGTGACGCCGCCGAGTTCGAGGATTTTTTTGCGGGCGCGCTGGAGGACGGGATGATCGGCGGAGTATCCGGCGAGCTTTAATCCGAAGTAGGCCTTGACGGAGGCGCTGATGTTCGAGGGGCCGGCGGCATAGATGCTCCATCCGCCATCTTGATTCTGATGCTGGATGATCCAGTTTGCGGCTCTGCGGAAACGTTCGGCGTCGCCGGTGCCGAGCAGGGTGTGCAGGAGAATGTAATCCGACTCGAGGGTGGTGTCGGCTTCGAGTTCGCCGCACCAGTAGCCCTCCTCGTGCTGGGCGGAGAAAAGGAGTTTGCGGGCGGCGGCGATGGCGGCGGAGACGCGGGTGAACAGGCCGTCGATTTTGCCGAAACGCAGTTGTGGGGCGGAGGCTAAGTTGGCGTCAGGGGAGTTGAGGTCTGTATCCATCAATTATGCGACTCCGTTAATCCGCAGTAACCGTGGCCGGAGCGGCGGCGATGGCTTCGACAATCTCCGGCGGCAGACCGAAGCGGACGTTTTCCGGCATGACTTCGAGTTCCTGCACGTTGTCGAAACCCTTGGTAGCGAGAAAGTTCATGGTTTCTTCGACCAGACATTCCGGAGCGGAGGCTCCGGCGGTCAGGGCGATGGTCTTGACGTCGATTAACCATTGGGACTCGATATCGCGGTAGCTGTCGATGAGGTGAGCGTTGGTGCCAAGATTTCGCGCGACCTCGACCAGACGATTGGAGTTTGAGCTGTTTTCCGAGCCGACAACTAGTAGCAGATCAGATTCCGAGGCGACTTGCTTGACCGCGACCTGGCGATTTTCGGTGGCATAGCAAATATCCTGCGCGGCGGGGCCTTTGATATTGGGGAATTTCTGCTTGAGGGCAGCGATGATGTCTTTGGTTTCGTCGAGGCTGAGCGTGGTCTGGGTGAGAAAGGCGACGCGGTTGGGATCGGGAACGGAGAGCGACTTAACCTGCTCGGGATTGCCGACCACCTGGGTTACGAGCGGAGCCTCGCCGAGAGTGCCGATGACTTCGTCGTGGTCGTGGTGGCCGATGAGGATGAGCGAATAGCCTTCTTTGGCAAACTTGACGGCTTCGACGTGGACCTTGGTGACGAGGGGGCAGGTGGCGTCGATCACGCGCAGGCCGCGGCGGGCGCTGTGCTCGCGGACTTCGGGCGATACGCCGTGGGCGCTGTAGATGACGCGTTCGCCGTTGGGGACTTCGTCTTCGCTATCGACGAAGATGGCGCCCTTGCCGCGGAGTTCGTCAACGACGAAGCTGTTGTGGACGATTTCCTTGCGGACGTAGATGGGCGGGCCGAAGGCTTCGAGGGCGATGCGGACGACGTCGATGGCGCGGACGACGCCGGCGCAGAAGCCGCGCGGCTTTAATAGAAGTAAGGTCTTTCCCTGGGTATTTGGCAACGTTTAAGCTCCCACTAGTAAGATCGTCCCCGTACCTGGCGCGTTGCAAGAATATGAACCTGAAAATGGTTAAGGCTAGGCTACACGATTTCTATTCTCTTGGTTATCATTAGGCTACCGGAAAGAACCTGTCCGGTCAACGTAAGCGACAGAAACGGCGGGGATTAGCAGTGAAGGGGGATTGGGTGCAGCGAATGGGAGGCAATACTCATTCAAAGCCTAAATCTTTCAATTCCCGGTCGGTCAGCGGATCGAAGGCGTCGGCAGTCCAAGAGATTGTTCCCTTCCACGCGCCAGGAATTCGCGACCCCTTGTTCACCGTTGGCACGGGCACCAGCTTTACCACCGGACCACTTGCCTCGTGAAATGATGATTCTCGTCGCCTTTGCAAGCCCTAGCGATCAGCTGAGGGAGTTGCGCCTTTTGCATGTTCACTTTTTCCATGCAGTCAGCCCTGATAAGTTAACTATACGCGCTACCCGTTCGCTTTGATCATTTGCTCGGCGTGTTTGCGGGAGGTGTCGGTGAGTTTGGCGCCGCTTAACATGCGAGCGACTTCTTCGGTGCGTTCTTCGCCGGAGACGAGGCGGATGGTGGTTCGGGCGCGGCCACTGCGCTCTTTTTTTTCGATGACGTAGTGATGATCGGCGAAGGTGGCGATTTGCGGGAGGTGGGTGACGCAGAGCACCTGATTGGAGCGGGCCAGGGATTTCAGTTTTTTGCCGACGGCTTCGGCGGCGCGTCCGCCGATGCCGGTATCGATTTCATCGAACACCATGGTGCGCTGCTTCGCGGGGGCTGAAGCCCCGGAGGGGTTTGAGGCGCTAACGCGGCCCTGAAGGGCCGCTCTTCCACTTTCTCTGCCAGTATCTCCCCCACTTTCCTTGCCGGTATCTCTTTCGGATTCGACGCTGACTTTCAGGGCGAGCATGACGCGGGAGAGTTCTCCACCGGAGGCGATGTGTTCAAGCTGGCGCAGGGGCTCGCCGGGATTGGTCGAGATCATGTAGACCACTTGATCGATGCCGGTGGTGGACCAGTTCCCTTCTTCTTCGCTGGTGGTTATCGCGATACGGAATGTCGACTTCATGGCGAGATCGTTGATCTCGGCTTCGACCAGTTTCTCAAGTTTGCGGGCTGCGTCGTGGCGGGTCTTGGAGAGAGAGCGAGCGGCTCGGAGATATTCGGTGGCAGCTTTGGCCAGGTCGGCACGCAGCTCGCGGAGGATTTCGTCTTTGTTTTCGATTTCGGAAAGTTTGCGGGCAACGTCGACGCCGAAGGCGATTACTTCATCGAGAGTGGGACCGTATTTACGCTTCAGGCGATCGAGCGCGGCGAGGCGGTCTTCGACTTCCGCCAGGTGTTCCGGTGAGGAGTGGATTCCGCCGGCATAATCGCGCACGGTGGCGCCGACATCTTCCACGCTGATGCGGGCGGTTTCGAGGTCGGCGATGGCTTCCTGAAATTTGGGTTCGTAGCGGGCGAGTTCCGCAATTTGTTTTTGCGCGGAACGCAACGACGCGGAAGTGGATGCATCGCCTTCGTAGAGGAGATCGAAGGCCTGCAGGGCGGCGTTGTAGATTTTTTCCGCGTTGGCGAGGACGCGCTTTTCGGTTTCGAGGCGCTCGTCTTCGCCGGATTGCAATTTCGCCTCTTCAATTTCGGTCTTCTGAAACATCCAGAGATCGACCAATCGCAGGCGATCCAGCTCGCCGCGCTCCCGCTCTTCGATGCGAGCGCGAATTTCGTGCCACGCGGCGTAGGCCGCGGCTGTCGGCTCAATCTGGCTGCCGGCAAAGGCATCCAGCAATGCGAGACGCGCGGGAGCGTCGAACGACAATATCGATTCGTTCTGGGCGTGGATGGTGGCGAGATGGGGAGCAAGCTGGCGGAGGACGGCGACGGTTGCGGCTTGATTGTTGACGAAGACGCGGCCCTTGCCAGCAGCGGAAATTTCGCGGCGAACGATCAGAGAGCCATCTTCGGATTCATCCAAACCGTTGTGCTCGAGAATTTTATCGATTGCGTTTTCAGAAACTCCTGCGCACTCAAATACCGCAGAGACGACCGCGCGGTCCGCGCCGGTGCGAATTATTTCGCTCGACGCTTTATCGCCCAGGAGCAGAGCCAGAGCATCGATCAGAATGGATTTGCCAGCGCCGGTTTCTCCGGTGAGCAGGTTGAGGCCGGGGGCAAACTCCACGGCTGCGTTGTCAATGACCGCGTAGTTTTCCAAGCGCAGTTCGATAAGCACGTGGCGTCCTGGGTAGTGATGTTAGGTTTTGCGCAGCATAGCATGAAAGGCAGTGGTCAGTGGTCGGTGGCTAGTGGTCAGGTTAGAGAATTCTATGCGGCGGCGGGGATGGGATCAGCATCGTACTCGCTAGACATGCGGGTCTGAGTTAAGCTAAGGAATGGGTTTGGGAGGGCATGTGCGTTGCGGACGATGCGGAAATGAAAATTCCGAGAGCAACCGCTTCTGCGGGATGTGTGGAGCGATTCTGGTGGCGAAGACGCAGGCTGTTGGCACGGCGGGGCCGACAGTAGCGACGACCGATAAGCGGGCGGCGCCGGTGCGCTCAGCGAGTCAAGTCC
The DNA here is from genome assembly GCA_963818865.1 of uncultured Acidobacteriaceae bacterium. Classification (GTDB taxonomy): domain Bacteria; phylum Acidobacteriota; class Terriglobia; order Terriglobales; family Acidobacteriaceae; genus Sulfotelmatobacter. The sequence goes on along the minus strand of CAWFTQ010000001.1, from coordinate 242,799 downwards.
CAGTCGTCGCTCCGCCGGTTGTTAATAAGCCGGTGGTTAGTCCGCCGATCGTTAGTCCGCCGATCGTTAGTCCGCCGATCGTTAGTCCGCAAATCTCTAGTCCGCAAATCTCTGCTGCGCCGGTCGTCACTCCTCCAGCGCCGGCTCCGCGAGTCGACAGTAGTCCGGCAATTTATGGACCATCTTTTCTGGGATTGAATCAGCCGGCAGACGGGCGCAGTGGAGGCGGCTTGCAAACGGATTCCAGGAGCGGGCACGATGCGCATCGTTCGGGCAATCTGGATTACCTGCTGGAAGATGAAGAAGAACCGCGGCGAGGATGGGGAAAGCTGGCGGTGGTGGTAATCGCTCTGGCGCTGATCGGCGGATTTGGTTATTTTCGATGGAAGCAGGGTGGGTTCAACTTTCTGAAGCCGGCGCCGGCGGCGCAGTCTGCGGCAGGATCTGCGCAGGGTACGCCGGATTCCGCGGGCACGGGTGCGGCTCCGGATGCGGCAACGCAGAATCCCGCGGCTCCGAATTCTGCGACTTCGAATCCGGGGAACACAAATTCCGCGAACCCGGGGGATGCGGGGCAAAGTTCAGCTGCGCCGGATGCAGGGGCTGGGAGTTCTCCTGCGGGAGCAGCGGCAGGCACCGCGTCCGGCGGAACGGAGAATGGCGCACAGCAGGCAACGCCAACGAGCAGCGGTGCTGCGCCGGGCACAACTTCGTCGAGCACTTCATCGAGCAATATGGATAACCCTTCGCCGGCCAAGGCGCAGGATAATACTTCGGCGGATAAGTCGAAAGAATCCGATTCGGCGGAAGACGCTGAGGCGGCGCCGGCGAAACCTGCATCCCATGCGCCGGCAGCGGCGGCGAAGCCATCGGCCGCGATGACGCGGGAGCGTAAGCCGAGTCCGGTGACGCCCGTGGATGCTACGGCGGAAGCGGAGCGTTACATTTATGGGCGGGGTGTGCGGCAGGATTGCGACCGAGGATTGCGGCTGCTGAAGCCGGCGGCGGCGCAATCGAATGCGAAGGCGATGATTGCGCTGGGGACGCTCTACTCGAGCGGGACCTGCACGCCGCGCGATTTGCCTACGGCCTATCGCTGGTTTGCGCTCGCCTTGCACAAGCAACCTGACAATCAACCGTTGCAGGACGATCTGCAGAAACTGTGGAGCCAGATGACGCAGCCAGAGCGGCAATTGGCGATCAAGTTGAGCCAGTAGGCCGGGATGGGTTGTGGCTGATTCCGACCAGCGGGAATCCCATTCCCGCGGGAGTGTTCAAGCCCGATGCGCATGGAAGCGGGAGCGTGGTGAATCCTCCGCTACCGGCGGGAACTGAAGCCAAGGCGTTTGCGATTACGGTGGAAAGCGAAGCCGGGGCGGCAGCGCCGACCACGCCCATCCTGATGATGGGCGCGGGCGAATAGAAATACCCCTCTATTGTTCCTGTTAGTAGTTCTCCGAAACCTTGTCGGCTTTCTTGGCGAAAGCATGGGTCTTGCGATACTCGCGGGCTACGTCGCCGAGAGGAACTTCGTATTTACTGTCTCCGAATTCCGAGAGAGGCTGCTCACCTTTAGCGTAGCTGTAGGCGGACTCTCCGAGCAGACTGTATTCCTGCGCCATGGCGTGCACGGAGGCATGCTCGACATGATCAACCATGATAATGGGTGACGGAACATTGCTGAGGGCGCTCTGGCCGACTTGCCCGAAGGCGGCGGTGGCACAGAGAAAACACAAAACAAAAATTGTGGTCTTCATAATGATCCTATTCTGGGGGAATGCGTTGCATGTAAACGGCGCTGTTTCGTGTGAAAGAGCTGGTGGAGCGGTGAGCTAATGGCACCGCTCTCGAAGGTAATCAGGGCAATTGCCCTACCAAACCCAGGCGGCCAGCATTCGAGTTAGAAGGCCTGCCGGCTGGCTAAGAGAAAGGGTTTGCACATATAGGGAAAAGTACGGAAAAGTGAAGGAACGGGAAGCCGGCAAGGCTGTTATTGGTGGATTTGCAAGGCTTTGGGCGCGGGTGTATTGTTTTGCGCCGGGAGGTTCCAGGCATGAGAGAACCAGGCATGAGAGAACCAGGCATGAGAGAAGAAGGCGTGGGCTTGGAATCAAAGTGGGTCTGGCGCATGATGTCTTTTTTCGTGGCGCCGCTGCTTGCGATTGTTTTGTCGTTGTCCTGCGCTTTGCAGGGGCAAACGAATTGCGAAGAGGGGAATGGACTGCTGGACTTCTCTCCACCGAAGAGCCTGAGCGTGCAGGATGTGATCAAAAAGTTTGGTGAGGCTGAGGCGGCGGTGAAGGAAGCGCGCCGGCATTACACCTACAAGCAGGATGTGCTGGTGCAGACGCTCAGCGGCACAAGCGTGACGGGAGAGTTTCACGAAGTCACGACCGTTTCCTATGATGCGAAGGGCAGGCGCGTGGAAGAGGTGACATTCGCAGCTCAGCCTTCGTTACGAGGACTTCAGCTCGAACAAAACGATATGGAAGACATTCGCGTGTTCATGCCGCTCGTGCTAACGAGCGAGGATTTGCCGCAGTACAACCTGACTTATGCGGGACAGCAGCATGTGGATGACCTGGACACTTACGTTTTCCACGTGGAAGCAAAGAAGGAAGAAGCCGGCAAGCGATATTTTGAAGGACGGATCTGGGTGGATGGGCAGGACTTTCAAATCGTGAAAGTGTGCGGCAAGAGCGGGCCGGAGAAGATTCAGGTAAAGAAGCACGAGCGGGCGCACTTGCAACCTATGTTCGTGACCTATCGCCAGCAAGTGGATGGACGCTACTGGTTTCCGGCATACACACGATCGGACGACACGCTGCGGTTTCCCAACGGATCACTCCACCTGCGAGAAGTCATCAAATACACCGCTTATAAGCGTGCGGATGGGCAGTGAAGGCGTAAGGGATCCCCTTCGGCTGCGCTCAGGGCAGGCTTTCGACTCCGCGACTGCTTCGCTTCGCGAACCAGTCACTCCGCTCAGGATGACAATACTGGAGCAATCAGAAGTTCCGCGGTGACCAAATCTTCGAGGGCACAGCCGACGCTTTTGAAAATTGTGATGTCTTCGGGGTTGAGTCTTCCCTGCTTTTTACCACTGAGGAGCTGGTGCAGATCGCTGATGGTGTGGCCGGGTGAGATGGCACTTTCCTGGAGGGGAATAAGAATATCTCCGGCTTCGGCGTGGGCGGCGGAGTATGTGTCGACCACGACGCGGGCGCGCTGGATGGTGAGCGTATCAGCCTCGCGGGTGTGAGGTTGAAAGGCGCCGACGAGGTTAATGTGCGTGCCGGGGCGGAGATCGCGGCCGTCGAAAAGAGGGGTTGGGCTGGTGGTGCAGGTGCAAAGAACGTCGGATTGGGCAGCAAGAGTGCGGGGATCAGCGGCGACGATGGGGCGTTCGAGTTCGGCGGACATTTTAGTTGCGAAGACGGCGGTGGATTGGGCTTGCCTGCCGCAGACGAGGATTCTATCGAAGCGCCGGACCAGCGGCAAAACTGCGAGATGGGTGCCGGCGAGTGCGCCCGTGCCGAAAACTCCCAGGGTAGAAACGTTATCGCGGGCAAGATATTTTGTAGCTACGGCCGAAGTGGCGGCGGTACGCAGCGCCGTGAGGTAATTCGCGGCGATAGAAAGGCGCGGCGCGTTGGTTTCGGGATCGAGCAGGAGATAAGTTGCGTGGACGCGAGCTTCAAGCGGAGCGGGATGGCTGCGCACGGTGGCGAACTTAACTCCAAGAGCGGGGCGGGATGGATCGTAGCAGGACATGATCAACAGGACGCCGTGAGCCAGCGGCAGATGCTGGCGAGGCGCGATGGTGACGGCGGGCAGGCGGTTGCGGAAAGCTTTTTCGATCGCATCGATCACTTCGGCAGGGCGCAACCGACGACGGACTTCGTCTTCACTGAAGTGCGTGATTACGGAAATGTCCTGCATGAGTTAGGGTTCCGCGCGAATCGATGTTACAGGCGAGAGTCCCGGACAAAAACAAAGGCCCGGACCCTGAGGTCCGGGCTGCTGATTCCTCGATGCTCCCTGCGCTGCAGAAAAGCATCGAAGAATTTGTTATTGACTTAATTCGTGACGTCGATCTTGACAGTAGTAGTTTGCGTCACGCCGCCGCCGGTGCCAGTAACAGTGATGGTGCTAAGTCCGGTACTGGCGGTGGAAGCCACCTTGATTTGCATTTTTGCGCTGCCCGAGCCCGGTGCGGCGATGGAGCTCGGTTTAAAGGCCACGGTTACGCCGGTTGGCTGACCGGTGGCGGATAAGGCGATTGCCGAGTCGAAATCGCCCGATATCGTCGTGGTTATTTTGGAAAGACCAGTGGCACCCTGAGCGATCTTAATCTTGTCCGGTGCCGCGGCAATCGTGAAGCTACCAGAAGGAACTGGAGCGAGAGCGTTGATCAGGGCGCTGCCGTTCGGGCTACCCCAGCCTCCGCACATATTGTAACCAGCTACACACGTAAAGCCGTTAGTGCCGCTGGTGATGTCGTGGAAATCGACATCACCGTTCCCCAGATTCAGCGGATAGATGGTCGAGTTAATGAAGCCGGGGGCGGGATCGCTGTTAGCGGCAGCCTGTTGATTGGTAAGAGCCAGGTAGCCCGCCCACATGGGAGCGGCAAAGCTGGTTCCACCGTAGAGGTTAGCAGAGCAAGTAGTTTGGTCGGCGCAGACGTAAAAAGTAAAATTCGCGTTGGCCGAGACGTCTGGTACATCCCGATCGGTTTTGGAACAATCGCCACCGAGCGTATTGCAATCATCGGCTGCGGTGACCTGCCAGGAGGGGATCGTAACATTGGTCCCCCAGCCGCCACCGCCATCAGACCAAACGGTTTCCGATAGCCAAGGGCCGCCTGCGCTTTGGGTTTCCAGGTCCGTACCGCCGACCGCGATCACATACGCGGAATTTGCCGGCCATGGGGCATTGCCTCTATACCCGGCGCTGTCGCCAGCCGCTTGAAAGAAGCTCTGGCCTTGCGACGCCATCTTCTCGAAGTAAGGATCGTCAGTGTTGGGGTCCGCCGGGCTCCAGGTCCACGACGAGCTCAATTGCGAAGGCAATGGAACATCGGTAGACATGGCTCCCAAGAGAGCGGTGTCGCTGTCGTCACTCACGTACACGTACACGGTGGTGACACCGGGAGCCATACCGAGCGACTGAGTGATGTCAATGGTCTGTTCGGTATCATCACAGCCTTGTTTCTCGAGGCAGCTGATGGGGCTTCCGTCCGTGGAAATGCCGGTGACGGCGGCGGTTCTGGTTTGTCCAGCATTCTTGTAGTAAGTGTTCACGTCGGCGATATCAAAGCCGGCGTACTCGAGCAAACCGATGTTCTGGCCGGCGCCGGTAAGGGCGGTTCCTTCGTAGTAGGCGGCGCGCATATCGCTGCCGCAGAAGGACGCTTGAGGGCAGGAACCGGTCGTGGCATTCGACTTCACATTCTCACTCTGTGCTCTTTTCAAAAGGGCGGGATGCGGAATCGAATAGTTGTCCAAACCGGTGATGTGCCAGAGCTGGAACGGCAGATCGACCGAGGGTTCGCGGTCAACAGCAAAGAATGTGCGGTTTTCAGTTGGGTGCTGGTAAACATTCATGATGACGTGGAAGGCTGACTCGATGTTCGCAACCGAGCCTTTAAGCACCACGTCCATGGAATCGCGCGATCCGCCAACTAGGGTGAAGCCGTTGGCCATCGCGAATTGAATCAAGGCGTTGTAATTCTCCTGGCTGGGACCAAACCTCGCAGTGAAATCCTGCGGTGTGAGGTAGTGGTGGTAGAAGGGACTGGAAGGATTGTAGAGTTCCTGCAGGAAGCTCTCGAAGCCTGCCTGATCGCGCATGGCGAGAACGATATCGAACTTAATGGACTGGGTTGCGGGGAGGCGGCCGATGGACGGAGCCTGCCGGTTGAGAACAACTTCACGCACATGATGAGTAAGAAGGGTCTTGGGCTGGGCCTGGGAAACAGTGTTCAAAGCTGGCACGATCGCGGCGATCGTGAGCAGAAATACGCCTATTTTTCGAATCACGAATTCTCCTTAGGGTAAGACGGAATTTCGTTTGCAGGGGAGTACGCCAAGAATTCCCCTTTGGGGTTTATCTCGGGCTTGGGGCATAGTACTACGCTTCTCTGCTTCGTGACACAGAGAATTTGTAAAAAAAATGCGCCGAGTAAAGTGTGCAGGTTCTTGCGTACATGGCGCTGGTAGCTGGATTTAGGGCGGGGGCTGAAAGCGGGCTGTCGTTCTGGGAAATTAGAGCGGGTGGAGGTGAGGAACTTCGACGGCGCGCCGGCTGCCGTATTTTTCGAAGACAGAGTCACGGGACACGATACCTTCCAGATGGTGGGAGTCGGCGCGATTGACTACGGGGATCAGCGGGTAATCGTTCACGTAGCGGAGGGCGGAATCAAGGGGAAGATCCGGATAGAGACTGGGCAGAGACTGGGAACTGAGAACTGAAGCTAACGTGAGTTCACCTTTGCCCTCGCGGTAGAAGCGCTGGAGTTGGTCACGGGTGGCGGTATTCCAGCCGCTGGGATGCATGCGCACAAGAAAAATGGAATCGGCGGAATTCTGAACCCGGCGGAAGTTGGCATCGACATAATCCTGCGCGCTGAGAATGGTGGCAGGGACAGGGAGCATGGCATCTTCGACGCGCAGGATGGTTTCTTCGCGCTCTTCCTCGAGAGAAGGCAGGATGAGTCCGTCCTGGCGGGTGAGCAAATCGAAGATGGGAATGCTCTGGAGGCTGCGCGAGATCAGGTAAGAAAAAGTATTAGCGACGATGACGGGGACGATGATCTCGTAATTGCCGCTGACTTCGAGAACCATGAAGACGGAGGTCATGGGCACGCGTAGAAATCCGGCGAAGAGGACGCCCATGCCGACCAGGACGTAGGTACCCGTGGATCCGGTGAGATGAGGAAAGTAGAAGCGTTCGATGTCGCCGACGGCGCCGCCGAGCATGGCTCCGATGAAAAGCGTGGGGGCGAACATCCCTCCGGGAGTGCCGCTGACGAACGAGACGGTGGTGGCGAGAATCTTTAGCACGGCAAGGAGAGCGAGAACTTTCCAGGCGTACTGGCCGTGCATGGCCTGATCCATGGAATCGTAGCCGGCGCCCATGACCTGGGGAAAGCCGAGGAAGCCGATGAGTCCGACGAGGAGTCCGGCGATGGCGGGCTGAAAATATTGGGTCCAGCGCGGCAAAGCCTTGAGGAGAGGGCGGAAGTAGCCGATCGATTTGGCGAACGCGACCGAGGCTAGCCCGCCGGCAATGCCGAGAACAGCGTAGGCGATAAGTTCGGTGGGGCGCTTGAAGGTGGTGACGGGGATGCGGAAGAGCGGCTCACTGCCGAGGAACGAGCGCACGACTACGACACTGGCAACGGCCGAGAGCACGACGGAACCAAGAATGCCGGCGCTCCAGCGTCCGATGACTTCTTCGATGACGAAGAGGACGGCCGAGATGGGAGCGTTGAAGGCGGCCGCCAGGCCCGCGGCAGCGCCGACCGGGGCCATCAAGCGGAGTTTTTCGCGGGAGATTTCGAGTTGGCGGCCGAGAGCGGAAGCAATGCTGGCTCCGATTTGGAGAGAAGGATCTTCGGGACCGAGCGATTGACCGGAGCCGATGGCGATGCCGGCGCAGATGAATTTTCCGACGGCGGTGCGAAAAGGGATGAATCCGTTGAAGATGTAAAGCGCGGATTTGGTTTGATTCACGCCGCTGCCGCGAATGCCCGGGAAGATACGCATTACGAGTGCGGCTACCACCAGGCCAGCAAGCGATGGAACCGCGAACAGACGCCAGCTATGGGTTTGCGGTAGGGGGCCGAGGAGGGCGAGGTGCATCCAGTCAATCGTGAGTCGGAAGCAAACCACCGCGAGACCGGAGAAGATTCCGATAAAGACAGAGAGAATGAGGAAAAATACTTCTTCGTGGAAGACGCCTTCGAGGGTCGAAAACAGGCGACCTGAAGTCTTGACTCGCGCCACAGGCGTAGACGACGGCGCGGAGGGATCGACCAGAGGAGCGGGATTGCTCATTGGCTGGCAGCCTCACGTTTTTGAGAGATCAATAAAAGAGCCAAGTCAAGACCTTGCGGTTGGCCACAGGTTGCGGCAGTCTGCTGTTCGATTTGAAAGACGACGTCCATGATCGCATCCGGAAGATCGGTTTCGGCGGGAGAGCGAAGCAGATTGAGATCCGGTTTAGCGAGTTGCCAACGAGCTTGCAGGCCGGGCAGTGCGGATGCCGGCGCAGTGTTCGTGAGGTCAACCTTCGTGAGATCAATGCCGGCCTGCTGGGCGCACGCGGTGAGACGATCTTCAGCCTGCGAGAATGCGGCGGTGATGCGGCGATTGCGCTCGGCGTCGGAGATGTGACTGTGAAAGGGATTGGCGCGGAGAACTAAATCGGTGGAGGCAAGAAGCTGGCGGGATTCAGCATCGGCGGGATTGGCGTTTACTGCGCTGCGCAGATAACGTTGCGCACTGCTGTAGTTACCGGAGTGGTACGCGGTCTGGCCCGCTCCGGCCAGGGCGGTGGAGTTTCCGGGATCGAGATGGAGGGCTTCTTCGTACTGGGCAAGGGCTCCAGGATAATCCAGAGCTTGCTGGAAAAGTTGGGCGGCCTGGAGATGTGCAGCGGGATCAGGCGGTAGAGCAGCGGCCAGGGCGATGAGCTCGGAATCCGCCTGGGTACGCGCGCCCTGCTTGAGCAGGAACTGGATCAATTCGATGCGAGCCTTGTTGCGGTTCGCGTCGAGATCGCTACTCCAGACGCCGTACATGGCATTGTGATAGTAGCGAGTGGCGTCTTCGATAGAACCACGATGGGCGGCGACGCGCGCCAGAGCCAGGTTGACGGCCGCGTCCTGCGGAGTGCGCTGCCAGAGAGCGATGAGGTAGGATTCGGCCTCGTCGAGACGGCGTGGGTCGTTGCTATCGCGGAGAGCGCGGGCGAGGCTGAGTTGGTATTGAGAGTTGGTGGGATCGCAGGTGAGAGCGGCGCGGAAGGCGGCAATGGCGTCGTCGTAGTGGGATGCTTTGGCATTCTCCAGACCTAGAGCATAGAGCTTGCGGCCGCGCGCTTGCTGGTTCGCAGTATAGCGAGTGACGAGATGGCTCACGGCAGCGAATCCGGTGGCGGCGGCGAGAGTGAGAACGAGGAGGATCATGGGCGCCGAGCGGGGAATCAATTTGGGCATCTGCCACGACATATCTCGTATCACGATACCATTTGATGACGGGAATGCAGGGCGCGATGAGCACGAAAGTGGAATACCTTCGGGTGTTCGCTTCAGGTTCAGGTACTATATTTCGTCCGCGGACCGTCGAGAAAATGAATCGCGAATATCTTAAGAGATACAGCCAGGAATTGAATCGGGACATGGAAATGCTGGTGTTTGGCCACGCCGGCACGCCGCTGCTGGTGTTTCCGACCTCGATGGGAAGGTTCTTCGAGTATGAAGACCGGGGGATGATTGGCGTGCTCGCGCCGAAAATCGAACGTGGCGAACTGCAGGTGTTTTGCACGGACGCGGTCGATACCGAGAGTTGGTACAACAAGGGCGTGCATCCCAAGGTGCGGGTGCTGCGGCATTTGCAATTTGAGCGGTACCTGCTGCACGAGATGGTGCCGTTTATCCGGTGGAAGAATCAAACGCCGAGGCTGGCGATGACCGGATGCAGCTTCGGCGCCTATCACGCGGTGAATTTTGCCCTGAAGCATCCGGATGTGGTGACGCATTGCGTGAGTATGAGCGGGGCGTTTGATATCCATCAATTTCTGGATGGGTATTACGACGACGATTGTTACTTCAATTGTCCGACAGACTATTTGCCGAATCAGAATGATGACTGGTTTCTGAGCCGCTACCGGCAGATGAAGATTGTGCTGGGCTCAGCGGATTGGGATATTTGTCTGGATCAGAATGTGAAGTTCTCAGCGATTTTGAATGGCAAGGCGGTGCCGCACTGGCTGGATATTTTTGGGGATAATTCGAAGCATGACTGGCCGCTGTGGCTGAGGATGGCGGAGAAGTATTTTTAGGGGTGGGCTTCGGGCTTCGGGTGCGAGGTAGGGATCCTTCGACTGCGTGATCGCTTCGCTTCGCGAAACAATCACTTCGCTCAGGATGACAATTTAGGAAGGGAGATTATGTCGTGAAGAAGATTGGGATTTTGTTTGGGATGGAGAATACGTTTCCGCCGGCGGTGGTGGAGAAGATCGACTCCATGGGCGTTGAGGGGGTTACGGCGGAGTTTGTGAAGATCGGCGGAATCCGAATGGATGAGCCTAAGAAATATGACGTGATCATCGATCGGATCTCGCAGGATATTCCGTTCTATCGGGCTTACTTGAAGAATGCGGCGCTGCAGGGAACGATTGTGGTGAACAATCCGTTCTGGTGGACGGCGGATGACAAGTTTTTTAATTATGCGCTGGCGCACAAGCTGGGCGTGGCGATTCCGCCGACGGTGATTCTGCCGCACAACAAGCATCCGGAGGGGACGACGGACCGGTCGATGCGGAATCTGATTTATCCGCTGAACTGGCAGGAGCTTTTTGATTATGTCGGCTTCCCTGCTTTTCTGAAGCCTTATTCCGGCGGCGGGTGGAAGCATGTTTATCACGTGCATTCGCCGGAGGAGTTTTTCCAGCATTACAACCAGACCGGCGATTTGTGCATGACGCTGCAGCATGGCGTGGTATTTGAGGAGTACTACCGGTGTTATGTGGTGGGACAGGAAAAAGTACACATCATGAAATACGATCCGCGGCTGCCACATCATGAACGGTATGTGAAGGGGAATCCTCCACCGTCGTCAGAAGCTTTGCGGGCCAGAATCGAAAAAGACGCGCTGACTTTGTGCCGCGTGCTGGGGTACGACTTGAATACGGTGGAGTTTGCAGTAGAGGGTGGAGTGCCTTATGCGATTGATTTTTTGAATCCGGCGCCGGATGCGGAGGTCACGTCGGTGGGGCAGGAGAATTTTGATTGGATTGTGAATGCGGTAGCTGAGATGGCAGTGAAGATGGCGGTGAGCGGGGAGAATCCGGCGAAAGAATTGCGGTGGGCGGGATTTCTGGCGGGGACGCCTGCGGCGGAGAAGGCAACGCGTAAGGGCGAGCCAGCTTGGGTGGCGGAGCGGAGGCGGGGGAAAGTGGCGAAGTAGAAATATCGGGATGCGTCCGATGAGCGCCATGCCCGACAAGTCTGTTTCATCTGCAGTTTCATTCCCCGCGTTGCTATACTACTTAGACCTGAATCTACCCTTCCCCACGTGGTGAGGGCATGCTTTCGGCGACACCAAGGTTCCTCGCTTCGCTCGGAATGACAGATGTTTTCGATTGACAAGATGTTTTTTGTAATGCCATGAAACCTACTTTCACCATCGGGATTGAAGAGGAATATCAGACGATAGATCCAGAGACACGGGATCTGCGGTCGCATATTCAGGCGGAGATCCTCGAAAAGGGCAAGGTGTTGCTGCAGGAGCGGGTGAAGGCGGAGATGCACCAGTCGGTGGTGGAGGTGGGGACCGGGGTTTGCAAGAACATCAAAGAAGCCAAGGCGGAAGTGAAGATGCTGCGGCGCGATATTATCCGGCTGGCCAAGGAGAATGGGTTACGGCTGGCGGCAGTGGCGACGCATCCGTTCTCGGACTGGCGGACGCAGGAAATTAATCCCGACGATCGTTACAAAAATATTGTCGAGGACCTGCAGTTGGTGGCGCGGGCGAATCTGATATTCGGGCTGCACGTGCATATTGGCATTGAGGATCGGGAGACGGCGATCCACATGATGAATCATGCGCGTTATTTTTTGCCGCATCTGCTGGCGCTCTCGACGAACTCGCCGTTCTGGCTGGGGATGAATACCGGGCTGAAATCTTACCGCTGCAAAGTATTCGACAAATTTCCGCGGACGAATATTCCGGATTATTTTCCCAGCTGGGGCGAATACGAAAATTTCATCAAACTGTTGATCAAGACCAACTGCATCGACAATGCGAAGAAAATCTGGTGGGATATTCGGCCACATCCGTTTTTCAATACGATTGAGTTCCGGGTGTGCGATATTCCGATGCGCGCCGATGAGACCATCGCGCTGGCCGCGCTGATTCAGGCGACGGTGGCGAAACTGTATAAGCTGCATACGGCAAATCAGGGATTTCGCCTGTATCGTCGCGCGCTGATCATGGAAAACAAGTGGCGGGCGTCGCGCTACGGCATGGACGGAAAGCTGATTGATTTCGGCAAGCAGACGGAAGTGCCGGCGCGGGATTTGATTCGCGAGTATCTGGAATTCGTTGACGATGTGGTGGATGAACTGGATTCTCGCGAGGAGTTGAACTACATCCATACCATGCTGGAAGAAGGCAGTGGCGCGGACCGCCAGTTGCGCGTATACCAGGAAACTGGGGATTTGAAGAAAGTTGTCGATTACATTATTGAAGAGACGGAGACAGGCTTGGCGGAAGACGAGCCGGCTTCCGTGAGAAAAGTAGGATAATGGATATTCCTGTAGAGCAATCGAAAATTCCCACCCCTTCGGCAGGCTCAGGGCAGGCTCCTTCGGCAGGCTCAGGGCAGGCTCTGTCGCAAATGACGCGACAAGGGTGGGGCACCCGCACGCAAAATACAATTCCCTTCGATCCCGAATACTCCATCGGGGCGCGCAATGCGGTGAGTGTTTGTTTGCGCGTACAACCGGAAGAGAAGGTGTGCGTGATCACGGACGAGGCTACGCTGGAGATTGCGGCGGCTATCGTAGCGGAACTGGAGAAGCTCGGGTCGCCGCACCGGGTGTGGGTGCTGGAGGATCTGGCGGAGCGGCCGCTTAAGGATTTGCCGGCGGAGATTCTCGCCGATCTGGAGACCAGCCAGGTTTCGATCTTTGCGGTGTGGGCACAGAAGAACGAATTGCGCTCGCGCATGCAGATGACGGATGTGGTGAATCGGAAAAAAATCCGGCACGCGCACATGGTGAACATCAACCGGCAGATCATGCTGGAAGGGATGCGGGCGGATTTTCAGAAAGTGGACCGGTTGAGCGCGAAAGTGGTTGCCATGGTTCGGAAGGCGAAGCAAGTGCGGGCGAGAACCGCTGCGGGGACGGACCTTACGGCGGATTTGAATCCAAATTACCGCTGGTTGAAGACCAGCGGGATTATTACTCGCGAAAAATGGGGGAACCTGCCGGGCGGAGAAATCTTTACGACTCCGGGCGAAGTGAACGGGACGTTCGTGATCGATGGCGTGGTGGGAGATTATCTGTGTACGAAATTTGGAAATCTGCAAGGCGCGCCGCTGACGATTCACATCAAGGGGAACAGGCTGACAGAGGCGCATTCGGAGAATCGCGAATTGGAAGACGACTTCTGGAAGTACACGCACACAGATGACAACAGCGATCGCGTGGGCGAGTTTGCCATCGGGACGAACATCGATCTGAAGGATGTGATTGGGCAGATTCTGCAGGATGAAAAGTATCCGGGAGTGCACATTGCGTTTGGAAATCCTTACGGGGCGCACACGGGAGCAGAGTGGGATTCGTCGACGCATATCGATGTTGTAGGACGGAAGTTTAATATTTGGGTGGACGACCAGCAGATCATGCAGGATGGGAAGTTTTTGGTGGAAGCGTAGAGGGCGCAGCGCGGGCAGATTGTCAGCTATAGGGATCCTTCGACTTCGCAAAGCGTCCACTACGTAGACGCCTTGCTCCGCTCAGGATGACAGATTTCGAGATAGACTTCAGGGAACATGATTCCTTCCCTTCGAAAGCAGTTCAACGCGGGTTTTACTCCCGAGAAATATCAAACATTCTTGCGGCGTATGGATGAGGCTTGCGGAACGCACGTGGAGTTCCGGCTGTCGGAGACGCCTTGTTTTTTTCCTGAGAGCCTGTTGCAGAGGATGGTTGACGATGGGAAAGTTCTGATTCGGCAATTGGTGGAGAGTCCGGAGTATCTGGCGCGGTCGAATGCGTCGATTCCGGAGGAGTTTCGGGTTCCGAATGAGCCGGCGCATCCGAAGTTTGTGCAAGTGGATTTTGGATTAGTGCGCGATGCCAGTGGGGAGTTGCAGCCGAAGCTGGTGGAGTTGCAGGCCTTCCCTTCCCTCTATGCGTATCAGGTGGCGATGGCGCAAAGCTACATTGAAGTGTACGGGCTGGAAAACCGGGCTTCGGGCTCCGGCTTTCGGGCTTCGGCGAGCGAGTCCGCGCGGCTTAATTATTTCTTGAGTGGGCTGGATGAAAAATCGTACCGCGAACTTTTGCGGGCGGCGATTGTGGGCACGCATGATCCGGAGAATGTGATCCTGATGGAGATTCATCCGGAAGCTCAGAAAACGTTGCCGGATTTTTTGATGACGGAGAAGATGCTGGGAGTTCGGACGGTCGATATCGAGGCGATTAAGAAGCATGGATCGCAGCTTTACTACGAGCGGAACGGGGGGCGGGTTCCGATCCGGCGGATTTATAACCGGACGATTGTGGACGAGTTACAGCGCAAGCAGGTGAAGCTGGGTTTCGATTGGCGGGACGAGCTTAATGTGGAGTGGGCCGGGCATCCGAACTGGTATTTCCGCATCAGCAAGTTTTCCATTCCTTACTTGCGGCATGAATCGGTGCCGAAGACGTGGTTCCTGGATCAGTTGAAAGAGATTCCGGACGATTTGCAGAACTACGCTTTGAAACCTCTTTATTCTTTTGCCGGGCTGGGCGTGGTGATTGCGCCAAAGAAAGAAGATATCGCGGCGATCCCGGCGAAGAAGCGGGCGGATTATATACTGCAGGAGCGGATGCATTTTGAGCCGGTGATCGAAACTCCGTTTGGAGCGACCAAGGCGGAAGTGCGGGTGATGTACATTTGGCTGGAGCAGTTGCAGGCGGTGCTGACGATAATCCGCATGGGGCGTGGGTTGATGATGGGGGTGGACCAGAACAAGAATATGGAGTGGGTAGGAGCGTCGGCGGGGCTGTGGGTGAGGGAGTAGGGCCAAGGCATTTCTGTCGCAAAGTCAGCGCACGAGCCATCCGAAGGCTCGCTCGACGAATGGCCTTGCATCTTTCTCCACGCAGACACCATGGGCGATGATCAGTTTGTCGAAGTCCCACGACAGCAGCTTCCCGAGCGATCGCCGCGCCAGGTTTCGATTCGTGAAGGACAGCCTGATGTCGAGACCGACCCCGCCATGCGGCGATGCAGCACCCGCCAGCTTAAACAGAGCATTGCGCAGGGTCTTACCCTTCACCATTGGATGAATTTGGATTAAATCGTCCAGAATGACCGTGCGCGATTGTTTATGAAAGAAGAGGACTTCTTCGATGAACGGATTGCCTTTGAAGGCGAGTTGGTCAAGGTCGTTCTCCCAGTCTTGAGGTGGCGCGTCCCCCAGAATGCCGGTGAATGGCAGATGCCCTTTCTTCAATGTAAATGGGGTGGCTCGTGACACCCAAAGCTGTGCTTGGGGAAATAATGTGTGCCACGCCGCCAGCCGCCAGACATGCCGGGGCGTCGCTGCAAGAAGGTATCTGACGGACCCAAGTTCGGTGATGCGCTCCAGCGTATCGAACGGCACGGAGACGGGAGAGTTCACCCATAGTGAACCGTCGGAGAGCTTCACGAGGGTCATGCGGGTTGTGAACATGACACCGCAGTCGCGGACATTTGGACCGTCGACGATCCACACGTTTTTGGCGAATGCCTGAAGGTCGGGCACGGGTCTAATGCATTCTACCCAATTCGCTTGACGACGTTGGTTTGGAGTTCGCGGCCGTTGAGGCGGCGAAGGAAGAGCCGGTCGCCGTCCAAGCGGACGGGGACGCGATCCCCAGGTTTCCATTCGCCGGGCATGTAGCCGTCAGCAGCGGCGGCGTCATATTCTCCGGTATAAACGACGCCTTCCAGATTAATGACTACGGCAGGGTGAGTGACATGGGCGGCGGTTTCGCGCAGAATTTCGGCTTCGGCCTGGCACCAGTTTGCGACGTCATGGCCTTCGACGGCTCCGCTGCGCTGGTAAAGTTCGGTGGCCCGCCGGCGGATGGCCTCTTGCATTTGGGGAGAATACTTGCCTGACTTCCGATCCATTGGCTTCTCGTCCATGCCAGAACATCCTCGCAATTCCGTGCCGCTAATTCATAGTAGTCGCAGCCGTGCGGCTTGCAACCGGGATGGGCGCACAAAAGGGCACGGCAGTTGTCGGTTTGGGAATAGCTAACGGACGACGAGATCGTGCTCGATTGACCTGGCCAGCCTGCCGAACGCAGGAGCGGATCGGCTCCTAAAACATCAGACCGTCGATCCCTAGCGCCAGCATCCCCAAGGACATGGGGCGAGCGTCGGCGGGGAAAACGTTCGATACGGAGGGGTGCGAAGGGCTCGTCTCAGGCGCCATTTCCAAGTTCGCCGAGGCGGGCAGCTCGCTGACTTCTTCGGAGGTCTGGCCCGCGAGAATGGGCTGGTCTGCAACAGTTTCGTAGGCGTAACCGGTGATGATCGCTTCGAGTTTGCGCGGGGCACCGACACTCAGCCGTATCCATCCGTAATGGGTGGCTCCATTCACTGTGAATTTCACGCCGAGATAGAGACCTTTGGCTTTCACCCAGGCACCGGCGCTGAATGTAAAACTAGCGTCGTAATGGTTGATTTCGGTTCGGTCCATGATTTGTGAACCGCCCACAAAGGCGCGCACCGGCCCGATCGTCGCACCTTTCGGCAGTGCGGATGCGTACGGAAAAAAAGCGCCTGCGTAGCCTATGATTCCTCCTTGCGATCGCGCTGGACGCGCTGCCAATGCTCGATCAACCACTTTATAGTTGGAGGAAGACAAGAAGAAGCTGACATCGGGCACTCCGTCATGGTTTAGATCGACCTTGCTCCATCTTTCGAAGGCGATAGGTCCGTGGGCCGGGGTGTAGATGACTTCGGCTTGGGCGGCAGGCTCCGACAAAGCCAGCACGCTTACGCCGGCTGCTCCCGCGGCCACGCAATACGTCTTGAGCCGCCGGTCCAGCGAAGGCGGAAGTTTTGCAACGCTTCTGGGCAGAGTTGAGCGCCGGTCCAAGTTTCCTCCTCGACACGCCCAAGAAGTATCGCCCGCCAGCACAATCCGCGCAATCTTTTTCGCGTAATCTGCTGACGTAGTCTCAACGGCGGGTTGACCGCGATCACTGGCGAAGCCTAACATTACCGCGTTCGGGAGTGTCGCCCTTCCATGATTGGCCAGACCGTATCCCATTACCGCATCCTGGGAAAGCTCGGGGGCGGTGGCATGGGCGTGGTATACGAGGCTGAGGACCTGAAACTAGGGCGGCACGTCGCGCTGAAATTCATTCCGGAAAATCTTGCGGGCGATCCCAAATCGCTAGAACGATTCGAGCGGGAAGCAAGAGCCGCGTCGCAGTTGAACCATCCCAATATCTGCACCATCCACGGCATCGAGGACAACAACGGCCATCCGTTCATCGTAATGGAGAAGCTGGAGGGCGAGAGCCTGAAGCAATGCATCTCCGGACATGCGATGGACACGGAGAAGGTGCTTGATATCAGCATCCAGGTGGCGGACGCTTTGACGGCGTCGCATGCCAAGGGCATCGTGCATCGGGACATCAAGCCGGCGAATATTTTTCTGACTCCGGGCGGGCAGGTAAAGGTATTGGATTTCGGGCTGGCCAAGCTGGTACACAACGTCGGGACCGATAGCGACGGAGTGGCGGCGGAGAATTCATTAACCGCAATGGGAGTGATTCCGGGGACGGCGGTTTACATGTCGCCGGAGCAGGCGCGGAGCGAGGAAATCGATTTCCGCAGCGACCTGTTTTCGTTTGGCGTGGTGATGTACGAGATGTCGACCGGGAAGAAACCCTTCACTGGCAAAAACTCGCTGATGACGCTGGATGCGGTGTTACATGACAGGCCGGTTCCGCCGGGAGAGTTGAATCCGAAGGTGCCGGTGGAACTGGAAGGCATCATCGGCAAGGCGATGGAGAAGGACCGCAAGGACCGCTACCAGAGCGCCACGCAGATGAAGGCGGACCTGCAACAACTGAAGCGGGAGACGGAGTCCGGGCAGGTGAGGAGCGGACTGCATTCCGCGAGGCTCAGGGTCGCAAACAAGACCTTCGGCCGAGCGGGCGGCCGGTGGCAGTTCTGGCTGTTGCTGGGAAGCCTGGCAATGCTGGCGACGGTATTGGCGGCGGTGGGCGCTTATTTTTGGAAGCACCGCGAAGTGGCAAACGCAGAGCAGAAGAATGCGATCGCCGTACTTCCGCTGCAGAACATGAATGGAGACATCAGCGTCGATTATCTGCGCTTTGCGCTGGCGGATGAGTTAACCAGTGTCTTGAGCTATTCGCGGTCGCTGGAGGTGCGGCCTTCGTCGGTGACCCGGAGGTATGTGGAGCTGGATTTGGATCCGCGCAAAGTGGGGCAGCAACTGCACGTGGGCAGGCTGCTGACGGGACACTTTTTGCGCCAGGGTGAACAGTTGACGGTGACCCTGGAGGCGATTGACGTGCCCAATGACCGGCTGCTGTGGCAGGGGAGCGCAACCGCTTCGGTGAACGATTTGATTTCTCTGCAATCGCAATTGAGCACGCAGGTGCAGCAAGGACTGTTGCCTGCCCTGGGAGTGGCGGCAGGAGCCTTGAGCACGGCGTCGCGTCCGAAGAGTCAGGAGGCCTATGACCTCTACCTGCATAGTCTGGCGCTGCCGCATGATCCTGGCCCTAATAAGGATGCGATTGCGGTGCTGGAACACGTGGTCGGAGAAGATCGCAACTATGCGCCGGCATGGGAGGCGCTGGGACAGCGGTACTATTTCGATTCTACTTTTGGCGGGGGCGGCGAGGCGATGTTCCAGCGCTCGAGTGCCGCCTTTGAACGGGCGCTCTCGCTGGATCCTAACCGGGAGATGGCGGCCAGCAATTTGATCGTCAACCGCGTGGAACGAGGCGAACTGGGGCGCGCGTATGACGCGGCCACGGACCTGGTGCGGCGGAGACCGCAGAGCGCCGACGCACATTTCGCGCTCAGCTATGTGCTGCGCTATGCGGGCATGCAGGAAAAGGCGGCGCAGGAGTGCAATACGGCACGGTCGCTCGATCCTGGGAACTTCAGTTTCCGGTCGTGTGCGTGGGCGTTTATGGAACTGGGACAAACGGATCGTGCGATGGACTTCGTGCATCTGGACGCGGGCTCGGAGTGGGCCGCGTGGGCGACTCCTTATGTTTATCTGACCGCGGGAAATGTGGCGCAGGCGCGAGAGGCGGTTAAGAGCGTGGCGAAGTCGCCATTCTACCATCGTGATTTGCTGGTTGCGTGCACACAGGCGCAACGGCCGGCCGATATGGACAGAATTGTGCGGGAGGCGGAATCGTCGGTGATGACGGAGCCCGATCCCGAGGCGTGGTATCACGTAGGAGCGCTGATGGCATATTGCGGGCAGAAAGATGCGGCGTTACGCTTGTTGAAAGCGGCGGTGCAGCAAAATTATTGCGCGTATTCGGCGCTTCTGGACGATCCGCTATTGAAGAACCTGCGCAAAGAAACGGCCTTCAATGAAGTGCTGACGGCCGCCAGCACTTGTCAGGAGACTTTGAAGGAAGGGCGGCAGTAGCAGCGGTTCCCAGTTCTCGGTTCCCAGTTCTCAGTTCTAAGTTTTTGTCCCGGCTTGAGGACTCCGTCTTAAGTTAGTTAGAGTGCATACAAATTGAGCCCAGCCGGGATAAAGAACTGGGAACTGAGAACCGAGAAACTGAGAAGAAGAGGAAGTCTCAACGCTATGCACGGGGAAAGTTTGGAGGCGGGAACGTATCGCAAGGTTGACGTGCGCATCGTGCCTTTCCTATTCCTTTGCTATATCTTGGCGTATCTCGACCGGGTCAACGTGGGATTTGCGAAGCTGCAGATGCTGAAAGATCTGTCGCTGAGTGATGCGGCGTTCGCTACCGGCGCCGGTATTTTCTTTATCGGTTATTTCTTTTTCGAAGTTCCCAGCAATGTGCTGCTAAAGAAATTTGGGGCGCGCATGTGGATTGCCAGGATCATGATTTCCTGGGGCGTCATATCTGCGTGCATGATCTTCGTAAAAGGTGAGCGGTCTTTTTATGCCATGCGCTTTCTGCTGGGTTTGGCCGAGGCCGGATTCTTTCCGGGAGTGATTTTTTATCTGACGTTGTGGTATCCCTCGAAACTGCGATCCACGCGAACCGCCTGGTTTGTGGCCGCAATCGCGGTATCCGGGGTAGTGGGCAATCCCATATCCGGCTGGATTATGGATAGGCTTTCCGGCGCGGTGAAGTTGGCAGGCTGGCAGTGGCTTTTTCTAGCAGAAGGCATTCCGTCGATTATCGTTGGCTTGGTGGTGATCTTTTATCTGGACAGCAGCATTGAAGAAGCGCAGTGGCTTACGCGCGAGGAAAAAACATTGCTTGCGCAGAACCTCGAGGCTGAAGACAAGCATAAAACCGAACATAAATTGAGCGATGCCTTCACCAGCGGGAAAGTGTGGGTGCTGTGCGCGATCTATTTTACTTTGATGATCGGCTTGTACGGCATCGCGTTCTGGCTGCCGACGATTGTGAAGGCATTTGGTATGAAGGGTTATCTTCGAATTGGCTTGATTACCGCGATACCGTATGGGGTAGCGGTTGTCGGGATGATTTTTCTGAGCAATCATTCGGATAAAACCGGAGAGCGGCGGCTGCACTATGTGGCAAATGTTGTGGCTGGAGCCGTCGGTTTGGTTTTGAGCGGAGTTTTTGCGTCGAATCCTGTGTTGGCAATCATTTTCCTATCCGTGGGAACGCTGGGAGTGATTGGGTCCATGCCATTGTTCTGGCCGTTGCCCTCGGCATTCCTTGCCGGAACCGCGGCTGCCGCGGGAATTGGCATCGTGAACTCGGTGGGTAATTTGGGTGGATATGTTGGGCCCAATATTCCGATCTGGGCGAGATATTTTTCCCAGGACCCATCGGCTGCCTTGTATACGATTGCGGGGATTTTGATGGTGGGGGCTGTTTTGACGTATTTCTTTATCCCGCGAAGTCTACGCGTGCGCGTGGGTTCCGGCTGAATGTTCATCGTACAAATGAGGAAAGAATTTGCGTCCGAGCGGGGTTAGGGCCCATCCTTGTAGGGTGAAATATTCGGGACTCAACCATCTCACGAGCCGCTTGGAGCGGCGCTTCCGACATTCCGCAAGAACTTCGTTCACATCCACATCGTTCTTGCTGATGCTTGTGGTGTTTCCGGTCTTGCTGATGGCTGCGGCGCAGCGGACTGGAGAAAGCTCCCGGCGGGCGGGCGTCGCGGCGCCAATTACTGACAATCAACAAACCGCGGTAACGGATTTTCCTCAGTTGCCCTATCAGGGAACGCCTCCCGAACTTCCGCAAGATCGGGGCGCTCTGGGCTTGTGGTTGATGCTGCGGCGGCTGGGCACGACTGCGCGGCTGATGCAGACGGTGGCGCATCCCGATGATGAAGATGGCGGAATGCTGACGCTGGAAGCGCGCGGCCGCGGCGCGAGTGTGTTGTTGATGACGCTGAATCGCGGCGAGGGCGGGCAGAATAAAGTTGGCAGCAATTTGTCGGATGTGCTGGGAGTGCTGCGGACGGAAGAGTTGCTGGCGGCGGACGAATATTACGGAGTGCAAGAACGTTTTTCGCGTGTCGCCGACTTTGGCTTTTCGAAAAGCGCGGAGGAGACTTTTGGAAAGTGGGGTGGACACGACGTCGCGCTGGCGGACATGGTGCGGGTGATTCGGACGTTCCGTCCGGATGTGCTGGTGGCCCGTTTTTCGGGGACGGAGCGGGATGGGCATGGACATCATCAGGCTTCGAGCATCTTGACGAAAGAAGCGTTCCGGGCCGCGGCCGATCCGAAACGGTTTCCCGAGCAGATCGCTCAGGGGCTGCAGCCGTGGCAGGCAAAGAAGCTGTACATCGGCAATGTGTGCGGGTTCGGTGCGATGACTTGCGCGGATGCGAACTGGACAGTGAAGTTAAATTCTGGCGAGCCAAGCGCGGACCTGGGAGGCTCGTATGTGCAGTTTGCCATGCAGGGGTTGAGGCATCAGCTCTCGCAGGGGTCGGCGAACTGGACAGTTGATCCCGGCGACCGCTTCACCTTCTACAAGCTGGTAGATTCAGTGGAGCCGCCGAAGCTGGATAAAGATGGGCATGAAAAAGATTTCTTCGATGGAATCGACACGAGTTTGCCGGGACTGGCGGCACGCTTGGGGGCAGAGGAATCGAAGGTTCCGCAGTTGCGGCGCGAACTAACGGAGATTGCGAAAAAAGTTGCCGAGGCCAGCGCGGATGCGAAGGGGAAGGATCCGGGAACTGCGGCGATGCCGCTCATGGGAGTTGTGGCTGCGCTCAAGCAGGTTAGCGCCGAGGTCAGCAATTCCAGTCTGAGTGCTGGCGTGCGGTCTGATCTGCTGGCACGACTGGAAGAGAAAAGCGAGCAGGCGGAAACCGCGGTGAATGAGGCTTTGAACGTGACGCTCGAAGCGCTGGTGGTTTCTCGCGTGGGCCCGGATGGTGAACCGGTGAAGGAAGCTGTTAAGAAGGAGGCGGACGCGATCACCACGGTTTCGCCGGGGCAGGAGTTCCTGGTGGCGGTGGATTTTCACAATGGATCGAAAGACCCGTTGTCCATCGAAGGACTGAAATTGGAAGTGCCCGCGGGATGGAGCACGATATCTGACAAGACGAAACGGGTTGAGGTGAAGTCCGGCGACAATCTGCGCGTGGTTTTTCGTTTGAAAGTGCCGAAGGACGCGGCGTATACGCGCCCGTACTGGCATCGCGACGATCCGGAGACGGAGAGCGTGAATCAGATCGACGACGAGAGGTACGCGACGCTGCCGTTTCCGCCTCCGGTACTGCGAGCGCGGGTGGAGTATTCAGTTGCAGGCGCGGCGAACAGCGGAGTTCAAGGCGCGCAAGAAAAGAATGGCATTGCGGCGACCGTGGTAGCCAGATTCGTCGACGACGCTGGAAAAGAGCGCGCGCGTCCGCTGGCCGTGGTGCCGGCGTTTTCGGTCGCGCTGGAACCGGGAACGCATGAGATCTCGACTCACAACGGTGCAAGTTCCACGGTGACCGTGGGAGTGACCGGCGAGCTTAACCGGGAAATGGCTGGCGTGCTGCGGCTTGAGTTACCTCGGGGTTGGCGGTCGGAGCCGGCGCAGACGGAAGTGAAATTTACACGGCGCGGGGAGAAGCAGGATTTTCAGTTCAAGGTCTTCCCTGCTGGTCTGGAAGAAGGACGAGCCAAAGTACGTGCGGTGCTGGAGGCCGCCGGTGAGAAGTTTAGCGAAGGCTACACCCTGGTCACACGGGAAGATCTGGGCAGCTTTTACTATTACCAGCCGGCGGTGCAACGCGTGAGCATGGTGGACGTGCAGGTGCCGCATGATTTGAAGATTGGCTATATCATGGGCGCGGGCGATGACATTCCGACTGTGTTGGAACAGATAGGAATGAATGTGACTTTGATTCCGGCGGAGAAGCTTGCCAGCGAAGATCTCGGTGGGTATGGGACGATTGTGCTGGGGATTCGCGCTTACGACACGCAGAAAGATGTGGCCGCGAATAATAAGAAGCTGCTCGATTTCGTGTCCGCTGGCGGAACGCTGGTGGTGCAGTACAACAGCGGCGTAGCTGATTTCAACAACGGGCATTTCACGCCTTATTCTGCGGAACTGAGCCGGGCGCGGGTTTCGGTGGAGGAAGCGCCGGTCGACATTCTGGCGCCCGAGGATGAAGTATTTCATTATCCGAACACGATCACGGGCCGCGATTTTGACGGTTGGGTGCAGGAACGCGGGCTCTACTTCATGGACAAATGGGATGAGCATTTCAAACCGCTGCTGAGCTGCCACGATCCGGGCGAGGATGCACAGAAGGGCGGCTTGCTGCAGGCGCAGTATGGCAACGGGACTTATATCTACACGGGATACGCGTTCTTTCGTCAGTTGCCTGCGGGAGTGCCGGGGGCGGTGCGGCTTTATGTGAATCTGTTGAGTGCGGGGCACGAAAAACAGTAGCCAGTTGCCGGCGGCCAGTTGCCAGCCGCGAGCGATTCGCTTTCGGCTTTGAACAATAAGGAACAAACAAACGTAATGCGCGCCATTCGCATTCACTCTTACGGCGGTCCGGAAGTCATGCAGTTGGAAGAACTCCCTACGCCGGTTCCCGGCACAGGACAGGCGTTGGTGCGAGTTGAGGCTGCGAGCGTTAACTTTCTCGATATTCAGAAGCGGCGCGGAGAGCTTGTGGGGCAGGGCTTTTATCGGCGTGGCGCGGCAAATGAACCGGACCTGCCTGCCACTCTCGGCAGCCAGGGAGTTGGAGTGGTCGAAGCGGTCGCTGCCGACGTGCGCAATGTTCAAGCGGGAGACCGAGTTGTGTTCGTGGGCGATTCCTACGCCACACTTGCGCTGGCCCCAGCCGCATGGCTAAGCCGCGTGCCAGAGGGCATAAGCGTCGAACTGGCAGCGGCGGGCATGAATCAGGGATTTCTTGCTTACGTATTTACCCATTTTGCCTACCCGGTAAAATCCGGAGACTGGTGTCTGATTCATGCGGCGGCTGGAGGCATTGGCCTTTTGATTTGTCAGATGGCGAAGATTCGTGAGGGACGAGTCATTGGAGTCACCTCAAGTGAGGAGAAAGCTAAATTCGTAAAAGAGGCGGGCGCGGACGAGATCATTATTTCCACGCAATCGGAGGTTGCAAAGGAAGCGAGGCGGATTACCGGAGGCCGAGGGGTCAACGTGGTTTACGACGGTGTCGGTAAAGATACATTTGAGGCGAGCCTCGACAGCCTGGCTCCCGGTGGATATCTCGTGATCTATGGGCAGTCGAGTGGATACGTGCCGCCGTTTGACCTCATGAAATTGCAGGAAAAAGGATCTCTCTTTCTTACCCGTACGAATGGAAGCCCCTATTTCAAGGAATATCCTCGTTACCTCGAACACTTCGTCGAGTGGGTGAAGCAGGGGAAACTTTCTATCAGGATTGATCGCACGTACCCGCTGGCGGAGGCTGCCCAGGCGCATGCGGCATTTGAGCAGCGGAAGATAAGCGGGAGAGTGTTGCTTCTTCCGTAGCAGCCTACTCGGCTTATAAATGCCTGCGCCACCTCAACCCAATTCGAGTTCGCCCGGCCTGATTCGCGGAATGGGCCTGGGAAGCGCAACTGCGCTCAACATGATTGACATGATCGGCGTGGGGCCGTTCATCACCATGCCGCTGGTATTGAGCGCGATGGGCGGGCCGCAGGCCATGCTGGGATGGGTGGTGGGCGCGCTGTTGGCGGTGTGCGACGGGCTGGTATCGGCGGAGCTGGGCGCGGCGATGCCGGGGTCGGGCGGACCGTATCGCTACCTGAATGAGATTTATGGGCCGCGGAAATGGGGGCGGCTGATTTCGTTTCTGTTTATCTGGCAACTTTCCTTCAGCGCGCCGCTTTCGATTGCCACGGGGTGCATTGGGCTGGCAGGCTACGCTGCCTATTACTGGCCGAGCCTGGAGACAGTGTACGCCGCGCACACTGCGGCTTTGCCCATCCCATGGGCGGGGCCGCTGCAGGTGAGCTGGATTGTGACCCAGGGGACGGCAGTCGCGGTAATCATCTGCTTCTTGACGGTCTTGCTGCTCTACCGGCGCATCACGGTGATCGGGCGGCTTTCAAAAGTGTTGTGGCTGGCGGTGATGGGAACGATCGGATGGATCATCTTTGCCGGGCTGACGCACTTCAACGCGGCTCGCGCGTTTGATTTTCCTCCGGGCGCGTTCACGCTCTCACGCGGATTCTTCACCGGGTTGGGCGGAGCCATGCTGGTGGCCACATACGATTATTGGGGCTACTACAATGTTTGTTACCTGGGCGATGAAATCAAGGATCCGACGCGGAATATTCCGCGGGCTCTGCTGCTTTCCATTCTGCTGGTGGCCTGTCTATATCTAATGATGAACTTGTGCATTCTGGCCGTTGTACCGTGGCGGGAAATGTTGCAGGCGGGACAGAGCAACAGCGGGTTGTATGTAGTGTCGTTGTTTATGCAAAGGATTTATGGTCTTTGGGCGGCGCGGTTGGTGACGGGACTGGTCATCGTGACCGCATTTGCGTCGGTCTTCTCGCTGACGCTGGGGTATTCGCGGGTTCCGTATGCGGCCGCGCTGGATGGGAACTATTTCAAGGCATTTGCAAAAGTGCATCCGGTATACCGCTTCCCGCATGTTTCGCTGCTGGCACTGGGCGTGGTGGCGGCTGCGTTCTGCTTTCTGCGGCTGAGGGATGCAATTGCGGCCCTGGTGGTTATTCGACTGATTCTGCAATTTCTGGTGCAGGCGATTGGGTTGATGGTGTTCCGGGTGACGCGGCCGGAGGTTCCGCGTCCGTTTCGCATGTGGCTGTATCCGGCGCCGGCACTGGTGGCGATTGCAGGATTTTTGTTTATCTTGTTCAATCGCGCGAACTGGGAAAAAGAAATACGTTATGCGGTGGTGATATTGTTGGCTGGGTTGGCGATTTACATGATTCGCGCCTGGAGGGGATCGGAGTGGCCGTTTGGGTCAGTAAATTCGTGAGAACAACTGCAAAATCTTTAACACAGGGGACACAGAGGAACACAGGGTAATTCAGGAACGGAGGAATTATTTTATGAGGAAGCTTCGCTGTCTTGTGGCTTGCATGCTGGCGTTGGCGGGTTTAAGTGCAGCGCAAGACAATAAGAAGAAGGACGAGCATCGCACGGTCACGCAAGTGCTGGACCGCTCGGTGATGAACATGGAACATGAATTTGTTTCCGCGGCGGAGGCGATGCCCGAAGACAAGTTCGGATTCGCGCCCAGCAATGGGGAGTTTAAGGGCGTGCGCACCTTCGGGGAGCAAATAAAGCACGTAGCCGCGGTCAACTATATGTATGGGGCGGCGATTCTAAGCGAAAAGGTTCCGGTCGATGTGGGCGATGAATCGGGGCCGGCGTCGGTGAAAAGCAAGGCGGAGATCCTGAACTATTTGAAGGATTCGTTCGCCTACGCTCATAAAGCGATTGCAACCATCAACGAAAAGAATCTGGTGGAACCGTTGAAGAGCCCGTTCGGAGAAGGATCGGTGACGCGGCTGGGAGTGGCGACCAGCGTTAGCGCTCACGGGTTCGACCACTACGGGCAGATGGTGGAATATTTGCGGATGAACGGCATCGTGCCGCCGGCCAGCCGGTAGATTCGTAATTCCAACTAGTGGCGCCGGCGCTTGCCGTTGGGAGAGGTTGCGAAGAGGCTGGATAGATGGCGCCGGAAGCTGATGCTTGGTTCCTTGGCAACACGGTCGGGATAAGAATCGACGGCGCGAAGAAACTTCTCGATTTCCTCCGAGACCTGCTCGTTGCGAGGCAGGACGCTCTCACGTGGCTGGACGTGATGTTGCATTTTCGCCTTCATTCCTACCCGCCCCGTACGCTTGAAATAAACACGTACGGCATGGGAAAGTTTCGATTGGGGGGAGTCTAAAATATCCCGGAAATTCTGCTGGGTAAATGGCACTTTAGTGCCCTATTGAGGCCCACTGTATCACAGGTACAGACGAATGCAAGGATTCCTTCAAGTGTCACTTTCTAAGTGAAACCATCGGTTAGCGGAGGCCGGATTTGTAGCTGCGTGCACCGCGTAAGGTAATGGAGGTAAGAAGCAATTCGGCCGGGAGTTTCCTGCTGGCGAGGTGCGCGGCAACAAATTTTCTCGTCTGTTGAGCGGATTTGCGAGGATCGAGAAAAATTACAACCGAGGGACCAGCACCGCTGAGGGCAACGCCGAGAATGCCCGAGGTTCTCATTTCCTGCAAGCAGGGCAGCAGCGGACAGAGCTTGGCGCGGTAAGGCTGGTGGATACGGTCTTCGAGCGCGGCTGCGAGCAACTCGTGACGTCCCTGGGTAAAGGCAGCGAGCAGCAACATAGAGTTCTGGATGTTGACCACGGCATCAGCGCGAGAATACTGCGCCGGGAGCACGCGGCGGGCTTCTTCGGTGGACAGGGCTAGCTCGGGGACGGCGAGCAGCAGCGGCCACTTCCCTTTCGGTCGTATGCATGCGACTTGAGCCTCAGCTTCCCCCGACATGCGAGCGACAGCGAGGCCGCCCATCCAGCAAGCGGATGCATTATCGGGATGATGCTCGCGCCGCGAAGCCTCGCCGATGATTTGGGCATCGGTCCAGCGCAAACCTCCGAAGTGATTGGCTAAGGCGATGCCGGCCAGGCGAGCTGCGGCAGACGAGCCGCAGCCTTTACCGATGGGAATATCGTTTCCGATGCGCAGGAGCAAAGGAGTAATCTCCGCGCCCCGCGCCTGCAGGATCTCGCGGTAGGTGGTGAGAATTAAGTGATTCTCCAAGGCCTGGCAGATTTCCGAATCGCGTCCGGTGGCACGAATAGAAAATTCGGGTGCCGGCCGGGCATCGATGGTGATGTAGAGATCCATGGCCAGCGCGGCGGCATCGAAGGCTGGGCCAAGGTTCGCCGAAGTCGCCGGGAGAGCCAGGTGCAGCAAGGTTTGACGCGTGTTCTTCTTAGGCATTGGGATGCGCAGGATCGGATTTCTCCGCCCGTTCCAAAGTCTGGATTACTGCGTCCAAAGTGGCATCGAGGACGACGGGAGGATGCCGCAATGGCTCCAGTGAAGCGCTGTCGCGCTTATCGAGAGCGTCGCGAAAAAGATCGCCGCGATGGAATTCCATGGTGAAGTCGGGATCTTTAAGCAGATTTCCGGTGAGCACCAGCACGACGGTTTCATCGGGCTTCACAAATCCTTGCCGCAGCAATTTCTTAAGGCCGGCTAGAGTGACGGCGGATGCGGGTTCACAGCCAATCCCCTCGGCGCCGATCTCAGCTTTAGCCTGCGCGATCTCGGCCTCGCTAACCTGGTCACAGGCACCGCCGGTGGCTTGAATAACTTTCACTGCTTTTTCCCACGAAGCGGGATTGCCGATGCGGATTGCGGTGGCACGAGTCTCCGGCTGCACGCTCACGAGACGCTTACCACCAGCTTCGCGCAAGGTGCGCACCAAGGCGTTGGCGCCCTCGGCCTGAATCACGGACAACTTCGGCAGACGCGGGATCAGGCCAAGATCGAGCATTTCCAGCAGCGCCTTGCCGATCGCGGAACTGTTGCCGAGGTTGCCACCGGGCACGATGATGTGATCGGGGGGCTGCCAGTCGAGTTGCTCCATCAGCTCGAGTGCAAGAGTTTTTTGGCCTTCCAGCCGGAAAGGGTTAATGGAATTCAACTGGTAGACGGGGGCGCGCCGCACCAGTTCCTGCAGCAGGCGGAGGCAGCCATCGAAGTCAGTGCGAAGTTGGCAGGTGAGCGCACCGTAGTCGAGGGCCTGGGATAATTTGCTCCAGGAAATTTTACCCTCGGGCACGAGGACAAGGCTGCGCATGCCGCCGCGCGCGGCATAGGCGGCCATGGAGGCCGAGGTGTTGCCGGTGGAGGCGCAGGCCACCCAACGGTACCCGGCTTGGCGTGCGAAAGTGGCGGCAACCGTCATACCTGCATCCTTGAACGAGCCGGTCGGGTTCATGCCTTGATGTTTGGCGTAGAGACGTGAGACACCGGTGATGCGGGAGGCTTGCGGAAGTTCGTATAGGGGAGTGTTGCCTTCGCGCAAGGAAATCACCTGGTCAGAGGAATCGGGCGCGGGCAGAAGTTCGCGGAAGCGCCACACGCCGCTGAGATCGAGGAAGGCGTTTGTAGAGCGACGGTCGCGCCAAATGGATTTGAGAGAGTCGGCGCTTACGCTCGATGACTTCCAAGAGGGGTCAGTAATCTCGAGTAAGTTGCCGCACGCCAGGCAGCGAAAATCCTGAGCGGCATTGGCGGTGATCGAAGCGCAGCCGATGCAGCGGAAGCTGAAAGTGGCCTTGGACTGGCTGTGTGAAGAACCTCGATCAGACGTGGCGGAGAGCGGCATCGGCATGAAGTAGCCGGCTATTTCTCGCCGCGCAGATATTGGTCGGTTTTGTTGATCCAGTCGGCACGCGGAGGATTGAAAACGTCGAGGTCCACCGTATCTTCGAGTGCCTCGGCCTTGTGCGGCATGTGCGCCGGAATGCAGAGAACTTCTCCGGCATGTACGACAATCTCCTGGCCGTCGATCCAGAACTTTAGCGCACCATCCAAAATGTACGTGAGCTGTTCGTTGTGGTGGCTGTGCTCGGGGACAATACATCCTTTTTTCAGCAGCACCCGCGCGAGCATAATTTCCTGGCCCACGACGAATTGGCGCTGCAGGAGCGGGTTCAGATCCTCGAGTGGAATCCTGTGCCAGGGGATGTACTGAAGCGGGGTTTTGTTGGCCGCATGTTTCGCTACGGCGCGTTGGGCGCGGGAATGAGACTTCGCGCTCTTTATTCTGGCTTTGGTTTTCGCAGCGGACGAAGTTTTCGTTTTAGGTTTTTTCGCCATGATTAGTGAACCCTGCCTTCGTACAACTTTACCGCATTGTCATGCAGGTAACCGTGGGCCAGTTCGAGAGCCCGGGCTTCGCTGACTTCATTTTCCGAGATCATTTCGGCGAGCGCCGCGGCCAGCGCCATGCGTGACGATTGCACGCCCAGCCAGTAGCTTTCTTCCGCGCCCAGGACTTCATTGTAAGGGAAAGCGTCCGTACCGAAAGTGATCTTATCGGGGAAAGTTTCCAGCCACATCTTGAGTATGTCTTTAAAGGCGGAGGGATACTGGGCAAGTTCTTCCAGAGAGGAATCGAGATAAACGTTCTTCATGGAGGTGAGCCAGATGGCCTCGCGTTCCAGGGGATAGCCGCCATGTAGCATGACGAAGGTTGTGTCGCGATAGCGCGGGTCGCGCAGCACGCTTTCAAAATTCATAATGTTGCTCTGCGAAATACTAAAGTAATCGCCGATGCAGGCAGCGGAATGAATGTGCACGGGAAGATGCAAGCGGCCGCCCTCCAGAATGAGAAAGCGAAAAATGTAGTCTTGAAACGTTCGGTAGTCTCTTTCGCTGGGAATGCCGCCGGTGACATAACGCTGGTAAAGGTCTGCAGCTTGGTCGCGTGTGGGATCGCCGAAGGTGGTAGGCCGGAAGTAGGCCACTTCAAACTTTATCGCGATGCCTCCCTTGCTCCGATTGTCTTCCAGCACCCGGCTGATGAACTTCAGATATCCATCGAAATCGGCGGGCAGTTTCGTCACGTTCTCCTGCTGCATCCAGCGGTGCAGCATTTTTTCTTGTAGCGGGATGTAGACTTCCTCGTCCGGATTGCGCTCGGTTTCGCGCTGGTTATTAAACGGCCACATAAATGAATCGACGAAAAACACCCAGGGAAAACGCTTGGAATCGAGATAGTCCGGCATCATGGCGCGATTGGCTGCAGAACTCTCGGTGTTGAGCTTGTCGAGGATCATGTTGAAGTAGGCCGTGCCCGGATATTGTTTCTTCAGCTCAGTTTTTTTCTCGACCAGCCATTTGGCATGTTCCGGCGACAGATCACTGTACGGATATCCGAACAGAGCCTTGGCCGCGGCGATCAGTTCGGGGTTGTCGTCGCGCGTGCGCAAAGCGGCGCTAAAGTTGGGAGGCACGGCCATGGCGTCAACGTCAGGATCGTCGGAAAAACCAGGATGCGCATGATGGTCGAAGGCCGGGATCTTATCAATCTGCGGGAGAAGTCGTTGGTAGATCTGCTGAACGTCCGGGCCGGGAAAAGGACGGGCTTGTGCTGCCGCGAAAGCTGCCGAGAAAGCGATGACGCAACTTAGGAAACCGCGCAAGACTCGAGGTGCCAATTTCATATTTCCCTCAGGGGCTGAAGCCCCAATCATTCCGGCTGTTTATCGCAGCGTTGAAACGCTGCGCCAACCAAGTATCTGGGGCGTTTGCCGACTATTTGCCGACCAGCGTTTCCTGCCACGCGGCGGAGACTTTCAGGATGCGTGCCGCGGCCTCCCGCAAATTCTCCACCGACGAGGCAAAAGAGAAGCGCACGAAATGCTGGCCCGACGGTCCGAACGCAGCTCCGGGAATGGCTGCGACGCCGGCATCCTCCAGCAAAATGCGGCAAACTTCTTCGGCGCTGGCGCCGGTTCCGCGAATATCGACCCAGGCATAAAAGGCGCCTGCCGGAGGTACGCAACGAAATCCTGGAACCTGATTGAGGTCGTGAACGAACTGTGCCCTGCGGCGGGCAAACTCGGAGACCATGCGCGGAGTAGTTCCCTCGCGGTCTCGCAGCGCATCGATGGCGGCATACTGGGTAAACTCCGCCACGCAGGTATAGCTATTGATGGCCAACAAAGCGAGTGCAGACGCTACCTCCGGCGGCGCGACGGTGTAGCCCAGCCGCCATCCGGTCATCGCGAAACTTTTCGAGAAGCCGTCAATGATCAGAGTGCGCTCTTTCATCCCGGAATAACGCAGCATAGAGAAATATTCGCCGCCGTAGATGATGCGCGCGTAGATTTCATCGGAGAGAACCCAGAGGTCGTGCTTGACGGCGAGTTCAGCCAGGCCTCGCTGCACCGCGTCCGTGTAAACCGTGCCGGTTGGATTGCCTGGAGAGTTAGTGATCAGCATCCGAGTGCGGCGTGTGATCTTGGACGCGATTTCAGCCAGGTCGGGTTGAAAATGGTTGCGAGTTGACAGTTCGAAGGGGACGGGCACGGCACCGAGTCCAAGTGTGATGGATGGGTAACCGGGAAAACCCGGGTCGGGGTAAAGAACTTCGTCGCCCGGCTCAAGCAGCGCCATCATGGCGAAAAACAGCGCAGCCTTGCAGCCGGGCGCGATCACGATGTTGGCGGCGGAAACGCCGATACTGCGGGTGCGCTGCAAATAAGTGGCGATCTCTTCGCGCAGAGCGGGAACTCCAGCCACCGCGCAGTAACGATCCTTGCCATCGGCGAGCGCCTTGGCGACGGACTCGACAACCGAGGGACCAGGATGAAAATCAGGCTCGCCCAGTTCGAGATGAATAATAGAGCGTCCCAGCCGCTCGAGTTCTTTGGCACGAGCAAAGACTGACAGCGCGCCTTCACCGCTCATAACCGACATTCGAGATGCTATCGATCGCATTGCACTCTCCAAACTACCAGCAACGTCTATAACCCTTTATACATGCCGCCATCGACCAGGATGGTTTGGCCGGTAATATAGGAAGCGGACTCAGAGGCCAGCCAAACGATGGTCTCGGCAACTTCGCGGGGCTCGCCTAAGCGCTTAAGCGGCGCGTCGGCGGCCCAACCGTCAAAAATTTCCTGCTCCGTCTTTCCCGACGCGGAAGAGCGTGCCACTGCCAACTCTTTCAGGCGATCGGTGGCAGTGAATCCGGGACCGACGTTGTTCACCAGAATTCCGTCCTTACCGAATTCATTAGCCAGACTTTTTACCAGCCCGACTACAGCAGCCCGCACGGCATTCGAGAGGACGAGATCCGTTACCGGCTGCTTGGTTGTAATCGATGTAAGGGTGATGATGCGGCCCCAGCGTTTGTGCTGCATGTGCGGAATCACTTCTCTCGCGAAATATACGGTGCTAAGAAAATTCAGTTCGAGGGCATGCTGCCAATCCTCAAGGGTCGTGGCGAGAAAGCCTTTGGCGGGCGGGCCGCCGGCGTTGGTGACACAGATATCGATGCCGCCGAACTTTTTCGCGACAGCAGCGACAAAACGACTCACGGCCGCCGCGTCGGTTACGTCAAAAGCTTCGGCAAGAACGTCCACATTATGCCGCTTTCGGATCTTCTCCGCCGCGGCCTGCAAAGTTTGTTGATTGCGCGCACACATGGCGACGCGGCAACCTTCAGCGGCGAAGGCCTCGGCCGTAGCGCGGCCGATCCCCTGACTGGAGGCGGCAACGAGAGCGACTCGATCTTTCAGGCCCAGATTCATGAATCATGAATTATAAATGGTATGCAGCGGCACGCTTCACTTGCCGGAGTTCCCGCGCCCAATTAATCTGAAAGCAGCGAGGCGTCCATGAAAAAGCATTCTTCTCAACACACCGAGACCAAGGCCGTGCGCGGAGCGACGGACCTGGACAGGAAAAATGGTCCGCTGTCCACTCCGATCTATCAGACTTCCACTTTCGAAGTCACGGACAACGACGAGCAATTACGGACTACGGGCAGCGACCACTTTTACACGCGGTACGGCAATCCAACCAATACGGTTGCGGAAAAAACCGTTGCGGCATTGGAAGGTGTCGATGCCGCCCTGACTTTCTCCTCGGGCATGGGAGCGATTACGACCACACTCATGGCGCTGCTGAAGAGCGGCGACCATGTTGTGGCGCAGCGCGATATTTACGGCGGCGTGAACAAGTTTCTATCGCAATGGCTGCCGAAGATGGGCATCGAAACCACGTTCGTGGACACGACGGAGTACGAGCAGCACGCGCGGGCGATCCGTCCTAACACGAAGTTGCTCTATCTGGAGTCACCGACCAACCCGACGTTACGCGTGGTCGACTTCAAAAAAGTCGCGGAGCTGGCGAAGCAGAATAAATTGATCAGCATGATCGACTCGACCTTCGGCACGCCGATCAATCAGCGTCCGGCGGAATTCGGTATCGATCTCGTTATGCATTCGGGGACGAAATATCTTGGGGGGCATTCCGACCTGATCTGCGGCGTGGTGGCCGGACGCCAGGAATTGATCGACAAAATTTGGGAGACGCGGACGACGCTGGGCAATTGCATGGATCCGCATGCTTCGTGGGTGCTGGTGCGCGGAATGAAGACGCTGGCAGTTCGCGTGGTCCGGCAGAATGAGAACGCGCAGCGGGTAGCCGAGTTTTTGTCCGAACATGCCAAGGTGCGGCGCGTGCATTATCCGTTTCTGAAAAGCCATCCGCAGTATGCGCTGGCGCGCGAGCAGATGAATGGGGGCGGAGGCATGGTCACGTTTGAGGTGGAGGGCAGCGGCGAGGACGCTCGGCGACTGAGCGAGGCGATGCGCTTATTCACGCTGGCGCCGAGTCTGGGTGGAGTGGAGTCGCTGGTGTCCATTCCGGTGCTAACCTCGCACCTGACGGTTCCATCCGAAGAGCGGCGAAGGATTGGCATAACGGAGCAGATGATCCGGCTCTCGGTAGGCATTGAGAATGTGGACGATCTGATCGCAGACCTGGAGCACGCGCTGGAAACCGTGCCCGCGCGGCAGCAGGTGCCGGTGGGTTGAAAGTTCTGCTTCTTATGTATTGAGTTCCAAGCCTTGACTCCGGCCTAAAAAAATCCCGGCCTTTTGGGCCGGGATCGTCTTTAGGCGTTGTTGGCTTAGGAACTAGAAGAGAAACTTCAGCGCGAACTGCAGGACGCGCGCTTCATGCACCCCGCCGGCGTAGAGGAAGTTGCTCGTGACAGGGGAACTGAATACATTTGTGCCTGAGCCGTTGATGTTGGCTCCGGCGCCTGACTGGCCCGCAATGGGCGCCCACTCCTCGTGATTAAAGACGTTGAAGGCCTCGGCGCGGAATTCAATGGCCGTGCTCTCCTTGATGGTGAAGTGCTTGAAGACCGCCATGTCAAAGTTGATGAAGTCCGGATTGCTTAGACTATTTCTCCCGGAGTCTCCAAACGTTAACGCCGTCGGTACTGCATAGGCCCCCTGGTTGTAGTATTGCCTGCCATATTGGTTTACCGGGTGCGGAGTAACTTTAGGATTGCTGACGATATCGGCATAGGAGTCGGAGCCATCTCCGTTTCCAACGCCAGCATTATCAATGGCGTTGTAGATGACGCTGAAAGGTGAACCGGTGGCGAAGTTGGTGATACCGGAGACCTGCCATCCTCCCAGCAGACTATGGCTCAGACCGCCATGTCTGAACACCGGGATGTCCCATATATAGCTTGCATTGAAGATATGCCGTTCATCGAAGTTCGAGCTGGCACGGTTGGCTGCGGGAGCGTAGGTATTGGTGAAACTACCGTCATAGCGATCGGAGGAATCATCGATAGAATGGCTGTAGGTGTAAGCGAAGTCCAATTCCAGGCCGCCGACGCTACGCCGGACCAATACTTGCAGGGCGTTATAGTTTGAGGAAGAGGCGGTCTGGAGGTGCGCGATGTCGCCGTAACCCGGATAGGGACGGAAAGGGTCGGCACCGGCAGGGACGCAGCCGGCCGCAATGGCTACGTTGACTGCCGGTCCGGATGGAGGACCACCGTTCACACCAGGAATATAGGGGATTGGTACGCCGCTAGGTGTGGTGGCGTTGGTCGGAACGTCATAGTTGTCCAGTGTCCCGCTGCACTCGGCACCGGTGTAGGTCTCACCCTGCTTGTAGGGATTTTGCGACGCAGGCAGAACCTGGTTGAGATCGGTCAGGCGCGTAAGATGCGTACCTTTACTTCCCACATAGGAGATCGAGGCGACTGTGCTGCGAGCGATTTCGTGCTGAATGTCTAAGTGCCACTGCTGCATGTAGGGCCACTGGGCCTTGGTGGGGATGGCAGTGACACCCAACGGGAGTTGAGCGCCAGCTGTGCCGGTTCCAATATTGGGATATCCGGTAATGTTGTATTGCTGTGCCGCATACGCGAGGGGCGGAGAGTTCTCCAGGGACTCGGTGTTGGCCTCGTTGCCGTTTCCATGTTCGTAGAACATGCCGTACCCACCGCGAATCGCGGTCCTTCCGTTTCCGTATGGATCCCAGGCAAAGCCGACGCGGGGAGCGGGATTGAACAGGTGACCCGTCATGCAACCCACGGGGACGCCCGGCGTCACACCGCATTGGACGATGCCGTTGGGCAAGTTCGTCACGGTCGGAAGCCCGTTGTTAGCCGTAAGATTCGTGGCGATGTCGGTGTTGGGATCGACGGTGGTCTGGCCGGCAACGTAATGTGCCGGATCGAAGTTGAAGGCCTGATGTTCCTTCTCGCGATAGGTGCCGAACAAACTCACGCGCACGCCGAGGTTCAGCGTTAACCGGCTGGTAAGGTGCCAGTCGTCCTGAAAGTAGGGCTCGACCATCTTGTAGCGGTTGTAGTACTTGATGGTTGTGTTTTGCTGTCCAAAGGAGCAAATATCCCCAAGCAGGAGATCGGCAAATGGGTTCCCCGTAGTGGGCGCGGTCGCTGGGCAGCCCGGATTGAATGTGATGTAGCCGGGGTAGGAGCCCTCAGACAGTTCCCCGCCGAGTTCGTTTTTTTCGACCGCCTGGAAGTACGCTCCCATTTGCAGATTGTGCTTACCAACCAGCTTGTTGAGGTTGTCCCTGAAGCTGTAGGTCGGGTTGGAGTTGTAAGGGCCATTCGGGATGTAGCCGGCGTCCTCGCCGAAATTACCGTAAATGCCAGCCGGGTCCAGCAAGTTGATGCCGGGCATGACGCCCCGATCTGCGCCAGGGAAGATTGAACCGAACGTCGTGCCGGAAGGCCTCTGCCAATTTCCCAGGTCAGTGAGGCCGATGTGGTCGGTGGTGTAGCTGAATACGAATTCATTCAGCAAAGTGGGCGTGAAGGTCGACGACAGGCGGGCCAGCATGCTGATGCCAGGTCCAGTAAAGGCTGTCTGGACGGTGGGAAAGTTGCCGGTATTAGTCCACAAAGGAACCTGATTCACGGTATCCCAGGAGTCGTGGATATAGTGGAAACTGACACGTTCCTTGTCGGTAATGTTGTGGTCGAGCCGCAGCAGTTCCTGGCGCCAGTTGGTGGGCTGGGAAGTGACTTCATAAAACGTAGCCTGACCGGGAATGAGGGGATTGGCGAAGGAAGGCGTCGGAGGAGGAATCAGCGACAGCAGGGCGTTCACATTCGGATCGCTGGGATTGACAGGGACTTGGTTTCCGGGAAAAGGGACCCCGCTGGAATTAAGGGGACAGTCCGCGGGATAAGGCGCCACAGGAGTTGCACCGCATATATCTGTGAAATTTCCAGTGCGCTCCGCGGCAGTCGGTACCAGCTGGTCGAAGGTATAGGGGACGCGGTCGCGGCGCCACTCCTGCGACCAGAAAAAGAAAGTCTTGGTTTTGCTCTGGTTGTAAACTCCCGGGATATACGCGGGCCCGCCGATGGTGTAGCCAAAGTCATTTTTGTGATAGGGAGGAGCGACGCCATCTTGGAGGAACGAGGGCGAATTGAACATGTTGTTGCGGACAAATTCGTAGGCGTCGCCGTGGAATTTGTTGGTTCCCGATTTCGTCTCTACCTCGATGGTGCCGGAACCGTTCTTGCCGTACTGTGCGCCGTAGTTGGAGGTGAGGACTTTGAATTCGCCAATGGCGTCGATGCTGGGAGTCACGTTCAGCGTGCCATTGCTGCCGTTGTCGAGGTTATCGCCGCCATCGAGTTCCCAGTTGTTGTATTCGACGCGGCCGCCGTTTACGCTGAATTGAGTATTTGCGGTAACGCCGACCCCGCCCTCGTCGGCGCCCGTTTGGTTGCTGACTCCGGGAACCAGCGTTACCAATTGTTTGAAATCGCGGCCGTTCAATTCGAGCTGAGTGATTTCCTTCCCCGTTACGGTGCCACCGAGATCGGACGACTGAGTCTCGACTTGGGCGACCGACGTGCCTTCGACCACAACCTCAGTGGAGGCGGCGCCGACTTCCAGCGCGACATTCACTCGCGCTTTTTCCCCGACATTCAAAACCACGCCTTTGGCTTCGTACTTCTTGAAACCGGTCGAAGTAACGGCCACGTCATAGCTGCCGATGGGCAGCGACGCGAAAAGGAAATCGCCGCTGCCGTTGGTCGCTGCCTTTCGGCTGATCC
Organism: uncultured Acidobacteriaceae bacterium; assembly: GCA_963818865.1. Taxonomy (GTDB): domain Bacteria; phylum Acidobacteriota; class Terriglobia; order Terriglobales; family Acidobacteriaceae; genus Sulfotelmatobacter. The sequence continues at coordinate 204,014 of CAWFTQ010000001.1, read as the reverse complement.
CTTCCGCCGCGTTAGTAACCGCGACTTGAGCGTTGGGGATTGCGGCGCCGCTGGGATCGGTGACGGTGCCGGTGAGGGAGGCGGTATCTTGCCCCCAGGCCGCAGCACCGAGAGTCACCACCAACAACAGGATTCGCACCCACACTCGATTGGATTTCATGGTAAAGTCTTCTCCCCAAGCGCATACCAATTGCGCTTGCCCTGTTTTCGTCTTACCCGGTACCCCAGCGTCGGCTCGAACGTCCCGGCTTCAGCCAACCGGCTGAAAGCCCGAGGACGGTTTATTAAAACGTATGAATAGTGCTTTTATTGGGCATCCGATGTCAAGAAAAAAAGCGTTTTGCCCAACTTGAGCCGCACAACGCCGTTCTTTTCCGGGGGCAGTTCTTCCTCACAGAAGACTCCGGGTCGACTCCCGGACTACCAATTCCGGCGCCACTTTGCGATGGTGAGCGCCCACCTCGCGTTTTTCCAGCACCGACTTGATCCCCTCGATGACTATATCCACCGCTCCTGCACCCATGGCTTCCATGGGCTGGCGCACGGTAGTGAGCGAAGGCGTACAGAGAGCCGATGCTGCAACGTCATCGAAGCCGATCACCGAGCAGTGCTCCGGTACGCGCATACCACCCTTGCTAAGCGCCCGGATTGCGCCGAAGGCAGTCATGTCGTCGAAAGCGAGAATCGCTGTGAACCCGCGCTTCTGTTTGATCAGATCTTCCGTCAGGTTCTGGCCTGCCTCAAAGCTGGAATGAGGATCGCGCGACTCCGGCAAGTCGACGATCAGCCGCGAATCGAGTTCCAGGCCGCACGCTTTGGCGTAGTTGCGCACGCCTCGCCAACGCGGCGAACTGTCACCCAAAGTCTTGGGGCCGCGGATAAATGCGATTTTGCGATGGCCGAGCGCATGCAAATATTCGAGAGCGAGGTAGCCGCCAATTTCGTTGTCGACGATCACCGAACTCATCGAATCCCCTTTGAAGTCGCAGCCGATGATGGCGGTAGGAATGCTGCTCTTCTCCAGATCGGCCAGCAAATTGATATCGAGAAAAAGCCAGTTGGCCAGCACGACCAGGCCCTCGATGCGGCGGTCGAGCAACATCTCGAGATAGCGCTCGAAGCGGCTGCGCTCGTTGTGCACGTCGGTAAGAATGGGGAGGTAGGAGGCTTGGTAGAGCGTATTCTCGATCCCTCGCAACACCAGCGTGCAGTAAGGATCGGTCATGTCAAACACCATGACGCCAACCGTGTGGCTGCGTTTGCTGCGCAGCGAGCGGGCAAACTGGTTGGGACGATATCCAAGTTTTTCGGCGGCACGCTCGATGCGCTTCTTGGTGACCGGCGGTATATAGCGCGCCAGTGGAGCGTCATTCAGCACAATCGAAACTGTCGTCGAGGAGAAGCCGCTCTCCTTCGCTACATCACGAATCGTAACCATCGCGGAGTTGCCCCTGGCGCGGCGCACTTGCAAACTTTTTGAACCCATCCCGCCGGCTTGAATTTACAGCGGAGATTGGCGGACACTACAAAGAGAGTACGACGAGTGTCAAGCGCGCACCTACGATTGGAAGTTTTTGCCGGCCTCCTGCTGAGCTGCGCGGCGGCGGCAGCGGCGCCGCAAATGGCCTCCCAACAGGAGGTATCCAATCCTCGAAATGCCGCGCCAGCAGCCTCTTCCAGCGCGGCGGCGAACCCGGCGCAACTTTTTCGCGCCGGGCAGGATGCGCTCAACGGAGGACGACTGGACGAGGCGGAGCGCGACTTTCGGCAGGTGCTGGCCGCAAATCCGCAAGTCGGCGGGGCTTACGCGAATCTGGGCGTGGTCTACATGAGGCGCAAGCAATGGTCCAAAGCTTTGGAGACGCTGCGCCAGGCGGAACATTTGATGCCGCAAGTGGCGGGAATCCGGCTGAACATCGGCCTGGCCTATTTTCGCCAAAATGAATTCCTGAAAGCTATACCGCCTTTTGAATCGGTGGTCAGGGATGAACCAGACGCGTTGCAGCCCCGCCACCTGCTGGGACTTTGCTATTTTTTCGCGGAACGCTGGGCGGACGCGGCTAACACGCTCGAACCCCTCTGGGCTCAGGAATCCGGCCAGTTGAGCTACCTGTACGTGCTTTCGATCGCCGCCCATCGGGCCGGCCAAAAAGACTGGGACGAAACAGCGACGGCTCAACTCGTCAAGGCTGGCGAGGGCTCGCCTGAGTTCCATCTCTTTATGGGCAAGGCTCATCTTAACCTCGAGCAATACGATCTAGCGCTTGCCGATTTCCAGGCCGCAGAAAAAGCGAATCCAAACTTGACCTTCGTTCACTTCAACCTGGGCCTGACTTACCTAAAAAAGCAGGATTACGAACACGCACGCGACGAATTCCTGAAAGATGCCGCGGTGGAACCCGACCTCGCCTTCAACTACGACGAACTCGGAGATGTCTATAGCTTAATGCAACAGTACGGCGACGCCGAGAAGGCCTACCGCGCGGCGCTACAGCGCGATCCGCGCCTGCTGAATTCTTACCTGGGGCTGGCCAAAGTTTACCAGCGGACGCAAAACTACCAGAAAGCTTTGAGCGCGATTGATTCCGCCAGAAAGCTTGATCCTAACCGCACCGACATTCATTACCTCAGAGGACAGATTCTGCTCCGCCTCGGGCGCAAGGAAGAGGGAAAAAAGGAACTGGAAGCCTCAGTCCGCATCGACAACGAACGCCGCGCCCAACGCCAGAAACAGGTGGAAAGCGGGACTGTGCCGTCGCCCGAACTTCTGGGCGACGATCAATGATGATCAATAAAGACCAGTAAAAAAACCAATCAATACTTAATATAGAGCAACTTTCCATCCCCGCAGTGTCAACCAACACTGGTAGACCTTGCCTGAGAGGTGTGACCCATGAATCGCAATGTGAAAATCGCAGCTATCGTCGTAGGCGCTTTGATCTTGATCGTGATCATCATTCCCTTCTTCATCGACGCCAATTCATTTCGTCCAAAGCTGGAATCGGAGTTGAGCAGTACGTTGGGCCGTCCGGTCAAAGTCGGCAACCTTTCACTCTCGCTATTTTCGGGCGCGGTGAAGGCGGACGATATCGCAATCGCCGACGATCCCGCATTCAGCAAAGCTGCCTTCGTGCAGGCCAAGTCGCTGAAGGTAGGAGTCGAACTTCTGCCGCTGATATTTTCCAAATCGCTGAATGTTACCGAGCTCACGCTCAACCAGCCGGAGATCAATCTGGTGCGCTCGCAGGACGGGGATAAGTGGAACTTTTCCAGTCTAGGCGGTCAGGCGAGCAGCGCGCCTGCCTCGACAACGACGGCTACGCCGGCGTCGAGCAATCCGAATTTTTCGGTAGCCAAGCTGAAAGTGAACGACGGCCGGTTGACCGTAAGCCATGCCGGATCTTCCGACAAATCACGCGTCTACGATAAAGTGGACATCACGGTCAGCAAGTTTTCTTTCACCAATTCCTTCCCTTTCACCATGACCGCCAGCCTGCCGGCCGGAGGCACGCTCAAACTTGATGGCACCGCGGGGCCGGTCAACGCCAGCAATGCGGCTCTCACTCCGCTGCAGGCCAAGGTTATGGTGCATCAGATGAACCTGGCAGCATCGGGCTTCATCGATCCCGCGTCGGGGATTTCCGGCATCGCCGACTTCGACGGCACAGTCTCTTCCGACGGCCATGAGGCAAAAACCAGCGGCACGCTCGACGCCGACAAGCTGCAGGTAGTGCAAAAAGGATCGCCGGCGGGAAAGCCGCTGCAACTGAAATATTCCGTCACTTACGATCTCGTAAAACAAACCGGGACTTTGACCGAGGGCGACGTAACCGTGGGCAAAGCCGTGGCGCACCTTTCGGGAACCTACGACTCGCACGGAACCACCACCAGTGTGAATCTGAAATTGGACGGGCAAGGGATGCCGGTGGATGATCTGGAAGCCGTGCTGCCGGCGGTAGGCGTAATCTTGCCGCCGAAATCGCAACTCAAAGGTGGCACTCTCGCGGTAAATTTTTCGATCGTCGGCCCGGTGGACAAGCTGGTAGAAACGGGAACGATCCGAATGCAGAACTCGGCGCTCGCCGGCTTTAGCCTGGGCTCGAAGATGTCCGCTATCTCCGCGCTCGGCGGCAAAGGCGGGGGAGAAAAAGACACGACCATTCAGAATTTCAGCGCCAATGTGCACGCAACTCCAGCGAGCACCCGCGCCGACAACATCAACCTTGCCGTGCCCTCGCTCGGTACGGTCACCGGAGCGGGCACCGTGAGTGCCAGCAACGCGCTCGATTTCAAAATGAAGGCGGACGCCATTCCTTTTCTCATTCAGGGAACGACTGCGGATCCAAAGTTCGTTCCGGACATGAGGGGCATGGCGAGCAGTGTGGTCAACGGCGCACTTGGAGGAGCTAAGAGTGGCGCGAAAGCCCCGCTAAGCGCCGCTTCCGGCCTGCTGGGCAAAGCTCCCCACTAGGCGATAGATCATGCAGCTTCCGGTTCCTGGTTTCTTGCTGGCAGCGAGGAGCTGGAAGCCAGCTTTTCAGAGACCTCTACTTCCCGGTAGAGGTCTTTCTGTTTTGGCGTGGCCTTTTACTGCAAGCCGCTGAAACTTTAGTAACTTGCGCGCGGCAGTATCTAAGTTGCTATCTTGAAGTCCGTTGACATCCCCAGGGTTCCAGACGATACTCGCTGGCAAGTTGCAAAATGTTTCCAGAGTACAGTCCCGTGATCGGCGGCCGGTTCGGCGGCGGGGAATTTCTTTCAGCGTAAATCGCGCCCGGATCGAGTGTTTTTGCGCCGAGTGGGGTTTCACCGTGTCATCACAGGAGGATTCTCGTGTCAAAACCAGATGTCTCTAAGAGACGGATTTGTTCCCTCGCTGCATGCATCGCCGCCGTTGTGGCGGTTGCGCTGCTGGTCCTTTCCCCCATAAGTCATCGCGCCGCGCATGCGTCTTCGCCTTCCTCTGCGACGTCCAGGTCAGCGTCCCAATCGACTATTACGCCAGCCGCGCGCGAGCGCCTGCAGGCCACCTTCGCCGCCCTGCCGCTGGCCTTCGAGCAGAATCAGGGCCAGACCGACCCGCAGGTGAAGTACATGGCGCGGGCCAACGGCTACACGCTCTTTCTGACGAATCATGATGCCGTGTTCGCGTTTCATTCCAAGTCCTCGGGGAGCGGACTGGCTGCTGGGCGGCGCGCGCGATCTTCAATTAGTAACAGTGCGGCTGCCGCGCAGGAAAAACCGGACTCCGTGGTTCGCATGCAGCTTGTGGGGAAAAACTCGGCTGCCCAGATTGCGGCGGTAAATCAGTTGCCCGGCAGGACCAACTACTACATCGGGAATGATCCGAAGAAGTGGCACAGTAACGTTCCCCAATATTCCCGCGTCGCTTATAAGAATGTTTATCCCGGAATTGATCTGGCTTATTACGGCGAGCAAAGTAAATTGGAGTTTGATTTCATCGTCGCTCCGGAATCCAACCCAGCCCCCATTGATCTCGCATTCAGCGGCGCTGAGCATGTTTCAGCCGACGCATCCGGTAATCTCGTCGTTTCTTCCGCCTCAGGCGATGTGGTTCTGCACAAGCCGGTGGCCTATCAGCAGCAGAACGGCAGCCGTCAACTTGTCGATGCGCGTTTCGTTTTGAAGGCCAACAATCAAGTCAGTTTCCAGCTGGGGGAATTTGATCACAGCCGCGAGCTGGTGATTGATCCAACCGTAACTTACTCGACTTATCTCGGGGGGTTGGCCGAGGACGACGGATATGGAATCGGCTTTGACAGCAGCGGAAACGCCTATGTAACGGGGCAAACAGCGTCCACGAACTTTCCGGTGGTTGGGGGCATTCCGCCCAATACCAATGCCGGTGGTTTCGATGTCTTTGTAACCAAGATAGCTGCGAGCGGAGCAAGCTTGGTCTACTCAACCTACGTTGGCGGCAGCGGTAACGACAGTGGAAACGCTCTGGCCGTTGACTCCCTCGGCGATGTATTTGTAGCCGGGGGCACTACCTCGTCAAGCTTTCCCACGACCAGTACCGCCTTTCAAACGGGCTTGACGGGCAGTCCTAACGCGTTCGTATTCGAACTGAACCCGGGTGGGACGGCGCTGACGTACAGCACATATTTGGGCGGCACCGGCAGCGACGTTGCCGAGGGCATCGCCGTCGATTCCTCGGGAGCGTACGTAGTCGGTTCCACGAGTTCGACAGACTTTCCCACCACCCTTAATCCGTATCAGGCAAGCCTTGCCGGCAGCAGTAACGGGTTCGTTAGTAAAATAAATACGGCCAATTCAGGCCCAAGCTCATTAGTGTATTCCACGTATCTCGGCGGGGGCACCGGCGATTTCGCTGCAGCGGTGGCGATCCCCTCCGGCTCGACCACCGGCCCGAGTTCGGCCTATGTCACCGGTGCCACGCCGAACACCGCATTCCCCACTACCCTGGGAGCACTACAAACCACGTGCGGCTCCTGTAGCGGAGGCTTGCCGGACGCGTTCGTGACCGTATTTTCCACCGACGGGAAAAGCCTTGTCTACTCGACCTTTCTCGGGGGCTCGGGCATAGACCAAGGTCTAGGCATTGCGGTCGACTCCTCCGGCGACGCCTATGTAACCGGACTCACGCAGTCCTCAGACTTCCCTTTGCAATCGGCTTGGCAAAAAGCGCTTGGGGGCACACAAAATGCTTTCGTCGCCCAGTTAAATCCAGCCGGAACTGCCTTGGTCTATTCAACCTATCTTGGGGGCGGCCAGAACGATGGTGGCACCAGCATTGCCATAGACCAGAACAAGAATGCCTATTTAACAGGCCAAACCTCCTCATCGAATTTTCCGGTCGCGAATCCAACTCAGGCAACTATCGGAGGCGGCAATGATGCCTTCGTGAGCGAGGTCAATTCCGCAGGCTCGCTGGTATTCTCAACCTTTCTGGGAGGATCGGCCAATGAGAATACCAATGCAGCCGGCGCACAACTCTCTGTCCTGGGATCAATTGCCGTGGACAGCGCCGGCGCCAACGTCTACGTGGCCGGCAACACGCTCTCCACAGACTTTCCAACAACAGCACCGGAGCAGAAAACCGAGGCCGGAGGCATTGATGCATTTGTCGTTAAGTACGCCTTTTCAACCGCTCCCGACTTCAGCATTTCGGCTACAACTCCCACCGCTGTGGCACCCGGGACCAGCGGCACGTCCACCGTCACTTTGACGGCGATTAACGCTTACGCCTCGCCCGTCAACCTGACCTGTGCCGTAACCGGCACGGGCTCGCCGCTGCCCGCTTGCAGCTCCACCAGCTTCGGTACTAATCCGGTAACGCCGACTGCGGCTGGCGCAACCTCAACTCTCACCATCACCACCACCGGCTCCAGCGCGGCAGTGGTCCGTCCCTCGAAGTTTTTCTATGCGATGTGGCTGCCGATTGCTGGTATGGCGCTCGTCGGGATGGGCTTCAGCTCCGCTCGCACCCGGCGGAAGAAGCTGCTGGGGTTCCTGATGATTGGGATGGTTATGGCTGCTCTTTTCCTGATGCCAGCCTGCGGCGGCAGCAGTAGCACCACTCCTCCTCCCAGCGGTTGCACTGGCTGCACGCCCGCGGGCAGCTATACCGTCACGATCACGGGCACGGGCACAGATACAGCCACTACGACGCATTCCACCACGGTGACGCTAACCGTCAACTAATTCCCACCACAATCACACCGGGCCGCCTCACACGAGGCGGCTCTTGTTTTCTGGTAATGTTTTTTCCGGTACATGCGATTGGCGCGATAGGCCACTCTAGTCTAAGATTCTTGCTTGGCACATTCTGCAAGAGGACTCAGATAAAATTGCTTTCACGGCCATCGTTTACACCGCCGTCTTTTTTGTGGCTGTCATTTTTTCGGCTGTCATTTTCCCGGCTGTCTGCGGGCGGCATTCTTTCCTGTGCGCCCGGGCAGCGTTTGCGCGCTTGGAGGAATCGAAGGTAGTGAGTTCCCATCCATTCATGTTCAATATCAGCATGTTCAATATCAGCATGTTCAATGCCAGGCAGATCTTACGCGCAGTCGTCTTCGCTCTGTTGCTCGCGCTGTTTACGGCGGGGCAGGTCTCCCTGGCCTACGGTCAGGCCAGCTTTACACTGACTACCTCGACGCTCCAACCGTCTGCAGGCGTCGATCCTGGCGGCACCGCGACTTCGATCATCGACCTGCAGCCAGTCAACGGGTTCGACAGCTTGGTCTCATTGAGTTGCGTGGTGACGTCAACCCAGTTCACCGACGATTTGCCGGTGTGCTCCGTCAGCCCTTCGACGGCAACTCCACCCGCCAATGGTCCGTCGATTACCATCACAACGGTCGGAGCCACGGCAGCGGGCCAGTATGCGATTACCGTCACCGGCACCAGCGGCAGCGAGACCGAAACCGCGCTGCCCCTCTATCTGAACGTAGTGGATGTACCGCAGGACTACACGCTGACGATATCGCTGCCGATCAGCCCGGGCACGGTGACGGCGGGGAATGGGGCGGAGGCCACGGTAACCGTCACGCCCATCGCCAGCTATACGGGGAGTGTCACGCTCTCCTGCTACTCAGTCTCTCCCGTGGTGGTAGGGGCGCCGACATGCGCGTTCAGTCCCCCCACCGTCTCGGTGACCAACGGCGCTGCGCCCACTTCCGTTCTCACCATCAGCACTTTTGGAACAACTGGGACGGTTACCAAGGTCGCGACGCCGCGCATTTTTTATGCGGTGTGGCTCGCCTTTCCCGCACTGGCGCTTATGGGAGCCGGTTCGAGCGGCAAGCGCAGGAAGACATGGCTAGGGCTACTCCTGCTCATCACCCTGGCCAGCGGTTTCCTGTTTCTGCCGTCCTGCAATTCGAACAATGCCATGCTCAACAACCCCAGCGGCTTAGTCACTCCGAAGAACACCTACACGTTTACGCTGACGGGCGTAGACGAAAACGGTGTTGCGCCGAGTAACACGACTACAACTACCGCTCAGGCAACCGTCAGCCTTACGGTGAACTGACGGACCGGCGATGCATGGGGCAACGATGCACGAAGCACCGATGCATGGTTCGGCTCGGAAATCCTTCTCGCAGTTGACTCACGGTGCGGGTCTTGTCCGCCGGCGTATTGTTGTACTTGTCGCTCTTTCCATTGCGGCGGTATTTTGCTCACTAATTTCCGCCGCATTCGCCAAGGATAAAGCCAAGTCTGCTCCGCCCACCGTGCGCTGGAGCGAAGATCAACCGGGCTGCACGTTCTCCACCACTGAAGATGGCAAGTACCGCTACGGCCTCTGGTCGGGAGACGTTGGCATCGTCCTATCCGTGGATGCGCGCGAGGTGCAGATTATCCGTCATCGCATCGAGCCCATCTTCGGAGTCCACTTGACGATCCGTTACCGTGGAACGGCGGGCCTCGATGTAACGCCCGACGCAGTCACGCTGCAATTTATGAAGCACTTCAAAGTCGTCACCTCTTCCATCGACGCCGACGATTACATCCAGAAGATTCAGGCGGACGCGGACGCTCTTGACGATGAAACCAGGCGGATCGTCGCCAAGCATCCGGAGGAGAAACAGCTTCGCGAAGCGCGTTTGCAGGACTATCAGAAGTCAGTCAGTGAACTCATCGAGTTTCTCGGCAAGAACAGCCTGAAAGAGGGGCGGCTGGATGGCGGAAATCCGGAGCTGAGCGGCTGGGTCTTCTTCAATACCGATAACAAGTGGCTGGGAGGATGGAAGGCGCAAGAAGAATTCGTCCTGCGCCTGCCGCTGGATGGGAAAATCTTCGAGTTCCCTTTCAAGCTTCCGCCCAAGGCCGGAGAACTCCTGCTGCGCAAACGGGAGTAAGGCCGGGTTAAGAGGCGAGCCGACTTTTCCGATCGAGCTCGGCAGCCTGGCGCTTCACGATGTCGCGCAGGGAGACTAGCCCGCGCAACTGTTTGCCCTCCACAATCGGCAGGTGGCGAAAGCCGAACTCGTGCATGATGAAGAGGCACTCGTCCACACTCTCATCCACACTCACCGCCCTGGGATTGGCGGTCATCACTTCCGATACGACGGTGTGGCCGGGCGTACGCCCGACGGCCACCACGCGGTTCATGATGTCGCGCTCGGAGAAGATGCCGGCCAGTTCTCCGTTGCGCAGCACGGGCAAAGCGCCGATATTATGTTCCATCATGAAGCGGGCGGCTTCCAGCACGGTGCTGGCTGCGTCGATGGAATAAACTTTGCGGTCTTTCACCAGCTCGCGGAGTGTAAGCATGAACTCCTCCTATAGGAATCTCAAGCGAGTGCAGGAGTAACGCCGCCGTCGCGGCCATTGCGCGTGCGTCGGATGTCCTGTGGTCAGCCGGCGGAACGCTGGCTCTGCCAATGCACGGGCCCCACAGCCCGGGCAATTCGCAAGTGGAAATTACTTTACCACACAACGATCTCGATTAGCCGCCAATCCTGTGAAGGCTTGCAGACCACCCCCGGAGTAACAGGCGCCACTGGGAACAGAAAACCCAGAGAAGAAAATTGGCGGCCTTTCGAGGCCGCCAACTGGGTAAATCAAATGCAACACCTAAAAGCGGAATTGCGGTCCTAAACTGATTCGCATGCTGTTGTGAGCGCCTGGCAATACGGTATTGGATTGACTTACTGCAGGTGGTTCAGGTGAGCCGGACTCGCGTCGGCCGCCGCACTATCCCCACGAGGTTTGATCGACACAATGACGTATTCGCGCTCTTTGTTGTCGAAACCTTCCACTCGCAATAGCATTTTATTCTTATCGAGACGGAACTGTGCGTTCTGGCCAATCGGCAACAGTACGGAATGCTTATCGTCTTTGGGACGAACCCGATACACGACCTGGTCGGTTTGCACCAGATATTCCTGGCAGAGAAGTTCGTGAGTCTTGCCCTTTTTTGCGTTCTCGTCCGTACCACATTGCACCGAATCCATCTGCAACAGCTTCCCACCCTGATAGGCTTTCAATTCTTTGGCATAAGCGGTTACGGCCAGCAGAATCGACGCCAGCACCAGTAATCTGTAACGCATGCAATCCCCCATTAGAACGAAAATTGGTTTACGCGCCCACTGCGCGACAAAACTCATGCAGCAGATGTTCGTCTAAGCGGTAATTGTTGCTGAATTTGCGGGTACGCGTTAGAGCACGTGGGTCATCGAACGGAAGTAACCGGCGTGGGCGAATGGAAGGAACATCTATCAGACAATGGGGCGGATCAGCGCTCGACTAAACCCTGCAGCGTGGAAAAGAATTCCGGGTACGAGATTGCCGCACACTCGCTGCCGAGAATCCAGGTCTCACCCTCGGCCCGCAGCGCCGCAATGCTGAAGGCCATTGCGATACGGTGATCGCCGAAAGATTCCAGTTCCGCGCCGTGTAGCAGTTGACCGCCCGGGATCTTCAAGCCGTCTTCGCGCTCCTCCACCTGAGCGCCCATGGCGCGAAGATTGATGGCGATGGATGCAATGCGGTCCGACTCTTTCACGCGCAGTTCTTTCGCATCCCGCACTTCGATTCCCCGTTCCGTGTAAGGCGCAATCGCAGCCAGCACGGGGATCTCATCAATCAGCGCGGCCGTATCGGATGCTGCGATGGTCGCGCCCTTGAGCTTTCCCCCCTCGACTTGCAGAGTACCGGCTAATTCGCCGTGCGCTTCTTCGATCTGCGTCACTGAAATGCGTAGCCCCATCTGCATCAGGATATCGAGCAGACGCGCCCGCGTGGGGTTCATCAGCAAATTGGTGACAGATAATTTCGAGCCGGGAAAAAGCGCAGCCGCGCAAAGGAAAAACGCAGCGCTGGAAAGATCGCCGGGGACGAGCGCCTCGATACCTTGCAAGCGCTGCCCCCCGCGAATGCGCACTTCATTTCCTTTGCGCTCGAGTTGCGCACCAAAAGCGCGCAGCGCGACTTCGCCGTGGTCGCGCGTTCGCAGCGGTTCCTCGATGCGCGTTTCGCCCTCGGCCAATAGGCCGGCAAAGAGCAGGCAAGTCTTTACCTGGGCACTGGCGACCGGCATCCGGTAATCGATTCCTTTAAGGTTCCCACCAGTGATGCGCAGCGGCGGGCGCCCATTTTGCGACGTGATGTCCGCGCCCATGGCCTTGAGGGGTGTAATCACGCGCTCCATGGGACGACGCGCCAGCGACTCATCTCCCGCCATTTCGCTGGTAAACTTCTGACCCGCGACGATGCCGCTCAACATGCGGATGGTCGAACCGGAATTACCGCAATCGAGGGGCGCGCTGGGGGCGCTCAACGACAGGCCGCTGCCCTGTACTTCAATCACGTTGCCAGGACCGGCTTTGCGCTCCCACTGCACACCGAGCGAGCGCAGGCAGCCGAGCGTGCTGGCGCAGTCCGCGCCCGTGGAATAGTTTTCCAGCCGCGATGGTCCATCGGCGATCGCCGCCAGCATGGCATAGCGGTGCGAAATGGATTTGTCACCCGGCAGGCTGACACTCCCGCTCACATTGCGCGCCGGGCGCACCATCATCTGTGATCCGTAATCCATGCCAGGAGTCGAATGGGAAATCGTCAGGCTAGAATTTTGGCCTCAGCGTTGGCTGCGCGCAACACATCGGGCGGAATTTCCTTTAGCTTGAGGCCGAACTCGAACATCGGCGTTTCCACGCCGCGGCCCCAGCGGGCTACTTCCCAGTGGGCGCGCACGAACTTCACGCCGGGGTGCGCTGCGAGGTCGAGTAGTAGCGGATACTGGCCGCGATAAAATTCCTGCGGATATGTCACCAACGGCTTGGCGTCCCATGCCGCGGCGTCCGCCGAACCGAAGATGCTGAGTTCAAAAGATTCCTGCTCAATGATGTTGGTTATGTCGAGAGTAAGAAGGAATACGCGACTGGCCGCGCCGCTCACATACACGGCGGGACCATCTCCTTTGGCACTAACGACAGTTTTTGCTGCAACTAAAACCGTATCAATCATGGCGAGAGGATTCTAACAAAGACTGCGCCTTCAGTCAGTGCGCCTGCATCATTCCGATGGATGTGGCCCGGTGAAATCCGCGCAGCACGGCTTCTCCACAGGCTTGAACTCCATCAACTCAATTCGTGTCAGGTCGGGATCAAACACATTCAGCTGCCACTTGCCGTCTTTTCCCATCTGAGCTTTTTCGCTCCCGTGCGGCTTCCAGCCGTGCGCTTCCAGAATGTCCTGCGCTTTCTTCATGTCGGCGACGCCGAGCGAAATATGATTCAGCACGCCCATCAGCCGCAAATCGGGATGCTCGGGATGGTTGAGCATGTATTCCAACCAATCCGTGCCGTCCGGAACCTGCATCGCGACCCAGTCGGTTTCGCCGGGCTTCATTCCTCCGTGCCAGTAGAGATGAAAACCAAGCAAGTCGCGGTAGAAATGGTCTTCTACATCGCGGTTCTGAACCAGAAATCCAACATGAATCATGTGGCGGGAAACGGCGGAATCGGGCGAGGCAGGCACTTCGGCTTTGCCTCGCTCCACGAATTCAATGCGATGGCCTTCGGGATCGATTACGGTGACGCTCATAGTACGGTCGGCGTGATTCTCGATGGCTGGCACTTTCACGCCATTCGCGATCAAATATTCCCGCAGCGCGACAATGTTGTTGGTGGTGAAAGCGATGTGGTCCATGCGGTCAGTGGCGTTGGGATCGGGTGCGGCGCTATAGCCGACCCACTGCCTGCCAACCATGAAGCGCACAATTCCACCGGCCTCCACCGGCGGGGCGGAAGCCAGGCCGAGCGTGCCGCCGTAAAGGGATTTCACTCCCTCCGGCTCAGTGGTGTAGAAGGACACGTGATCGATGGCGGTGATGCGGGGACGTTGGGATGAAGAAGAGGTCTGCGAGTAAGCGTAGAATTCGCCGGCGAGAGAGCACGCGCCGAAGCACACCATGAGCGCGACGACAGCACGAAGTCTTTTCATAACATCCTCAATTCTAGATCGAACTGATTTAGACCGAACTGATTTAGATCGAACTGAGTTAGATCGAGCTGGCTGCGCGGATTCTAAACTCCATCCAGGAACTGGCGCAACACTTTGCCTGCTTCCTGCGGCTGCTCCCACGCCGAGTAATGGCCGGCTTTCGGAATCACGCGCAGCTGGCTGTTAGTAATGTGCTGGCGCATCAGTTCCACTTCGTTTATGCCAGTGAGCAATCCTCCTCTCCGGTCACCAGCAGCGTGGGTACATTGATGGTCTTCAATGTATCAACCGAATCCGGACGCTCGGCCATCCCGCGCTGCACTTGCGCAACATCTTCGGGCGACATCTGCCTCATCATGCGCAACGCGCCATCGACAAGATCCGGCCGCAATTCGCGCGTGCTCTTGCCGAGCAGGCGAGGAATCATGCTCTCGAAGAACGGTTCGGTGCCGCGTTCCATTACGTCGTTCGCCGCATGCAGGCGCGCGGCGCGGGCTTCGGGAGCATCCGCTGGCGCCTTCGTATTGCACAGGCCGAGAGCGGAAACGCGCCCACGGTGCTTTCGCCAGAATTCGAACAAGGCATAGCCACCGATGGAAACGCCGATCAGCGGCGCCCGGCCGACCTCGGCATCGTCCATCACGCGGAAGATATCGGCGGCGTGCTTCTCCATGGTGGCCGGACCTTCGCCAATGTCCGAGTCTCCGTGGCCGCGCAAATCGGGGAGAATGAGGCGGTAGCGCGTGGACAAAGCATTCGCCACAGGCAGCCAAAATTCGTGGTTCGCGGGAAACGGATGCAGAAGAATTACAGGAGGACCTTCACCCAGCACGTGATAGACGATCTCGGCGTCGCCGCTCCTGATTTTATGGAAAGGGATGGGCTGCATTCCTGCGATTTAATCACAGAGATGCTAGCTGTGTCGCGATGACGGGCAATTTATGAATTCGTCGTGCGTTGCGAGCCCACCGGCGCCATCAGCAGCAAAGGCTCTTCCGGCATGATGATCCAGGCGATGGGATAAGAGAGGAGGCCAATGCCGGTCATGAAGGAGGCAATCAGCCACATCAGGCGGATCGCGGTCACGTCAATATCAAAATATTCGGCGAAGCCGAGGCAGACCCCGGCAATCTTGCGCCCTTGCCGGGGACGGACCAGGCGCTTGCGGGCGACCGACGCGCCCACGCGAATGCCGCAATAGGCACATACTGCCGCGTCATTCTGAATTACTTTGCCACAGTAGTTGCAATACATGGAGTGTCCTCCGGGCAGTCTCTACTAAATGGTACGTAAGTGTACGCTAAAGGTTCCCTCGCGTCCGCACAGGCCGGGCTGGCGGCAAGGTTCCGGCGCTACAAGAACCTTACTCCCGGTACGCTTCCCTGATGTGCTGGCGGGCCTTTTCCGCGGGAGGCGTGCTTCCATTTTCGGCGAGAACAGTCAGATACTTCTTCATCGCCAGGTCGCGCTGTTGGAGTTGGTCATACATTTCTCCGGCGGCCAAGTTGGCTTTCTGCAGCATCTCGGGATCTGGATCGGGAGCCTGGCTGACCAGTTCGTAGGCGGCGGCGGCTCCGGAATAATCTTTCTCACTGCGGAGTAACTCACCCAGGCCCCACGCGGATATCTCGTAATGCAGTGTGCCGTACTTGCCTTCGCGGCCGTTTTGCCAGACTTTGCGATAGGCAGCAGCGGCTTCCTGGGCGTGCCCGCCGGAGCGCAGTAGATTGGCTTCCTCCAGCGGAAATAAATAATTTCTAGGATAGCGAACGGCGAGGTCGTGCATGAGGGCGCGGGCCTCGTCGTAACGGTGCTCGCGGCGCAAGAACAGGGCCAGCACAACTTTGGCGTCGACGCTGTTTTCTCCGCTGCCGTCGGCCACTTCGCGCAGGTATTGCAAGCCCTTTTCTTTGCTCCCGCTCAGGCCTGCCAGCGCCACAGCCACTTTCACACTCCATGGCAGGCTGCCCATCACGTAGTTGTGTGCGCCCACGACCAGCTTCGCGTCTACGTAGTTGGGATTCAGTTCCAGAACGCGTTCATGATCGTGACGGGCGCCGACGGCATTGCGCAGAGCGGAAAACCAGGCACGCTCGACCAGCGCGGTATAGAGCGAGAACTGTGCGCGCGTAACGCCACGGGCGTAGAGCGCGTCTACGTCATTCGAATTGGCCTTCAGTTCCTGCTCTTCCAGGCCTTCGGCGCGCTCGACTAGCTGTTTGATTCGCTCTTTCACTTTAGGATCCGCGCTGCGATGGGCCTGGCCGATGAAACTGTCGTTGGCATACTCTCCAGTATTCATCGCGCCCATGCGGTAGAGCTCGCGCATCAGGATCGTGAAGAGCAAATGATTTGTGGCGGAGGGATCGTTTGGGTGGCGTTCCGCGATCTTTTCGAACTCCTGGATGGAGCGGTCGTAATCCATGTTGTAGAAGTGGTCGAAGGCGGTATCGACGAGAGGATCGTGGGCGGAAGAAGTGGCGGTGGTCGCCGGAGTTATTCCAGTGGCCAGGTGGGTTTGGGCGATGGCTTCCGCGGACTGCAAAAATAGGCTGGCGATCAACAAGGCGACGGACAACCGGATGCCACGCAACAAAATGCTGCTCGCAAACTCAGGTCTCGTGAATGTCCGACTCAACTGCATCCCCAGGAGTTCTAGCCTTGAGTCCTAGTTTAACCGAACTTGACGGCGGCTGAGGGGCGCGGAACCGAGTTTGTCAGGAAGTCGAAGGAGAACCAACTGGGTCATGGGGGAAGCTACGGAAATTAGCGAAGCGTCGACGGTCGGGCTTTATAATTTGCCCAGCCGTTTGTTTGATTATGGGTGGAATGACTACCGTAACCGGACATCTTTACGCGAGTTTGCGAGTAATAATTGCGCGAAGGCCGAAACGGCCGGCGGCTCGGAATTTGCAAGTAGCTGACCGGAAAACTTTTAGGGGTTGTGCATTTTGGCTGTTCATTTGCGTTATGAAAAACAACGTCCGCAAGAGTTTTCCTAGTTATGGCTGAAGTAGTTCACGACGCACAGCACGAATTTTGGCGACCACCGTCAGTCCTCGGCCCGGCGACGGAAGTAGCACTTCCGTCGGCTGCCCGAGAGATGGCGGAGGCATGCAGTTGCGGCAGCGAGTTTATGATCGGCGCAAGGTTTTGCCACACTTGTGGGACGACCAGGCCGGTTGTTTCTCCAGCGGGAAGTACACGGGGTACCGATGCGGAGGTCATGGCTGGCCTGTGGGCCAAGAACGTGGCCAGGGTTGGGGCAGCGGTAGGATCGGCGGCAAATGCATGCCGCAAGATTCCTCTTCCCACATGGCTGCACTACCTGCACTTCCACGAGATCAAGCGCTGGGTAGGTCTGCCCACTGCGGCTTTGATTGCCTTCATTATTGGCCTGGGCTGCGTTGCGGGAGCTTTGGGAGTCAGCTTCTTCTACAAAGCGTCGAATCTGGCGGAGTTCCAGGCGATCCAGCTGTGGCGGATCGAATGGCTGCTGGCTGCAACGGCCTCGTTTGTGGCTGGAATTCTGCTGAAAAACCCTTCGGGCGACGAGTAGAAGCCAAACCTCCTGCCAGGTCCGTCCGCGAGCCTCCCCTGAGCTTGTCGAAGCTGCGTCTTGCCCTCGGCGCGGTATGCCGGGAAATTCATCCCCTTCGACTTTCTCCCAGGCAGCGGAGCGCTATTGTCTACGACTCGCCCCCCGACCCTGCACCGCGCCGCTGTTCATACATGCGGTAGAGATGGTGCAAGGGCCCGGTTCCCCGGCCCAAGGGATGGCCCGCCGCGATTGCCGCTGTAACGTAAGTCTTGGCAAGCAAGGCGGCTTCGGGCAGTCCGCGATCCAGTGCAAGGTGGCAGGCCATGGCCGTAGCGAAGGCGCAGCCGGTGCCATGAGTAGAGTTCGAGCGCTGCCGTTCCGCCTTAAAGACTTCTTCCTCGATCCCTCGCTTGGTCGTAAAGCTCAGTAAATCAATAGCTTTGTCCAGGTGGCCACCTGTCACTACTACGGCGGTTGAGCCCATCTCATGAAGCTTGGCGGCAGCGGCACGCATTTCGTCGAGATTCGTTACCTTCAATCCGGTCAGCGCGGCAGCCTCGTCCACGTTTGGAGTGAGCACATCGGCGAGCGGCAGGAGTTTCTCGATCAGCAACTTGGTGCCGGCGGCCTCCAGAAGGTCGGCGCCGGAGGATGACTTTAAGATCGGATCAAGGACGACATTAAGTAGTTTGGCTTTTCCCGAGCGCTGGCCGAGGAAATCAGCTACCGCACGCACCACCTTAGCCGTGGCCAGCATCCCGATGTGAACGGCTGCAATCGGAATATCAGCGTCCAATTCCTGCAGGATTTCGGTGATCAGGCTGGGATCGACAGCCTCGACCCGCCGGACGCCAGCGGTTGACTGGACGGTCATGGCCGTAATGCAAGCCACGCCGTAGCAGCCGTGGGCGGCAATAGTCTTGATATCGGCCGTAACGCCCGCTCCCGAGGAGGGGTCGAAGCCGGCAATGGTCAGTACGACTGGTGGTGTCTCAGCCATAATCGGCGAACTCTAATCGGCGAACTTTGCGTTCGAAAATCCTAGAACGTTGGGCGGCTCGCAACCAGCGGCCATCCCGAAATGCGGCCCTGGCTAGCTCCTACAGACGAAAATCGTCGCTGCCCTAAGCAACCTTGTACCTAAAACGCTGGCAATAAACAACTTATAAAGCAATGTGTGGTAAACTACTGATTCGATTGGAGATGAAAATAGTTCGCGCTCTGCGGCATTTCCCTTAGTTATCATATGATAAACATATAAGCCTATTGTTTTGATATACATGATTCATTTATCTCATGATTAACAACAAGTTACGTAAGATATCGATTACTAGGAGATCACTATAGTCCACGTACTTTCGGGTTGACAAGCGCTCACCAGCACCCTACCATTTACAAACGTTAACGAAGTGCCTAGCTAGGACGACTTTAGAGATGCGAGGAGAACTGAATGCGAAGACGTATAGCTCATGGACTGATGATCGGCTTGCTGGTCGTCGGGCTGGGAGCGGCTCAGGGACCGAACAACTCGGAGGCCAGTTCAGCTCCAAGTAGATCCGCCCAAATCAAACCCGAAATCCATAAACAGGCCGGCAAGAGAGCGTACCAGGTTGGAACCGCATCCTGGTACGGCGAGTATTTCGACGGCAAACCCACCGCCAGCGGTGAGGACTATGACATGTACGACATGACCGCAGCCCATCCCACGCTTCCCTTGGGAAGCTACGTGCGGGTCACGAACCTGCGCAACGGACGGGCGGTGGTCGTAAAAGTGAACGACCGGGGTCCGATTGTGGAAGGTCGCATCATCGACCTATCCTACGGCGCGGCCCAGGCTCTGCAATTCCAGCAACGTGGCTTGCAGAGGGTCAGACTCGACCTCGTGAAAAGGGGTACGTCCCTGCACCGGCCAGTCTACCAAACCCTTGCTGCCAACAAACCTATAGCGGAACTCCCGTAGACGCCTTACACTGCTAGGGATGCAGACTACTCTGCCCCATCTCATCCCTGGCAGCGATCTGAGTCACTCCGCTTCCCCCAAAGCTACCTCGCGAGAGAGTGATTCACTGGGTTCCGATTCTCTAAAACTGGGTTCCGATTCTCTAGAAAACGACCCGCGCAAGAAGCTGATTGTGGCGCTGGATGTCTCGACGACGGCGGCCGCTCGCAAGATCGTGGCCGCCATCGGAGACTCGGCGTCTATCTATAAGGTCGGAATGCAGCTCTACACCGCTGAAGGTCCGCAATTGGTGCGGGATTTGGTGGCGTCGGGCCGGCGCGTCTTTCTCGATCTCAAGTATCACGACATTCCCACCACGGTGGCGGCGGCGGTACACGAGGCTGCGCAGCTTGGGGTAAGCATGTTGACGGTGCACGCCTCCGGTAGCGGCAAGATGCTGTGCGCTGCTGCGGACGCCGCGCGCGCCACGAATCCTTCGCTGATCGTGCTGGGCGTAACCGTGCTCACCAGCCTGGACGAAAACGATCTGGAGAAGATCGGCATTCGCGGCACAGTGCAGGACGAAGTCTTGCGCCTCGCGGCGCTGGCCCTCGCGAACGGATGTAAGGGCATCGTCACTTCGGCGCGCGAAGCTTCGCGCCTGCGCGCGGAATTAGGGCACGACTTTGCTATCGTCACGCCCGGCGTGCGCCCGGCCGGCACCGGCCACGGAGACCAAGTCCGCGTGGTCACGCCTGCCGAGGCGATCGCTGCCGGAGCAAGCCACATCGTTGTGGGCCGGCCTATCACCGAAGCTGCCGATCCGGCGGCGGAGGCACGGGCGATTCTGGCGAAGATTGGCTAGTAGCATTGCATCCTCCCGCGCAGCAAGAAGCAGAATTCCGCGAGACCCTGCGTCCCAACATACTACCTTTCAGCAGCAATTGAAGTACCCAACGAGAACCTGTGGACCCCGGTTGTGCCATCTGGATACAATTCTCACGGCGGAGAACAAATGGAAGAGTTGAGTGAACGACTGCTACGCTTGGTCGACGCGGCGGAACCGAAACTCCGCAAAATCGGCGAGCCCGAAACCACAAATCCCATATTGCCGGGCGGTTGGTCGCGCAAGCAAGTCCTGGGACATCTGATCGATTCGGCGTCGAACAACCATCAACGATTCGTCCGCGCCGTCCTTCAAACCTCGCTGGACTTCCCGGCCTACGACCAGGACGGAAACGCACGTGTGCAGGTTCCTCAAGAGGCTGATTGGTCACTGCTGGTCTCGTTGTGGGCCGCTTACAATCGCTATCTCGCCCACGTAATCGCCCGCTTGCCCGCTACCAAACTGGACGCAGTTTGCCGCATCGGTACAGGAAAGCCGGTAACCCTCGGATTCCTGGCGAGCGACTACGTTACGCATCTGGTCCATCACCTCAACCAGATCGGCGCCACAGACTCAAACTGATGAGGGCACTTCCGTTTCCTGGGGCACGCAGGTATTAGTTTTACGTTGACCATTTGTTCTGACCATGGTCTAATAGGTTGATGAAAGAAATCGCTATTTCCGAATTCAAGGCCAAATGCCTTTCCCTGCTCGATCAGGTGCAGAAGACGAAGAAGCCAATCCTGGTGACGCGCTTCGGAAAGCCGATTGCGGAAGTTATACCCGTCGCTGCCAAACCGGCAGAGGCGGCCTGGTTCGGCTCGATGAAAGGCAAGATAGAGATTCTCGGCGATATTATTTCCCCGGCAAATGACGAAAATGAGTGGGAGGTGTTGCGCGATTGAGGTTGCTTCTGGATACTCACATCTGGATCTGGAGCCTGCAGGGTTCCGATCGCCTCGGCAAGAGAACTGCACAAGAAATTAAGAATCCAGAGAACGAGCGTTGGCTTTCTCCGGTTAGCACCTGGGAGGTGCTGACCTTGAACGCAAAGGGGAGGATTCGCCTGCCAGATGACCTTTCGGCTTGGGTCGCGCAATCGACGGCCGATTTTTTGGAGGCGCCCTTGACTCACGAGATCGCATTGGCCGCTCGTCGATTGCCTTGGACCCACAACGATCCCGCAGACAGATTCCTGGCCGCTACCGCTCAACTGCTCCGTTTGACCCTTGTGACTGCAGACGCTAATCTGCTCGGTCTGGGAGATATTTCAACCCTCGCCAATCGCTGAATTCGATCCCATCACTTCAGCAGACTCCTCAGCACCGCAACCTCTGCCGCAATACCGGTGTGCAGCGCTGGATCCACATCCGGCGCGAACAACGGAGAGTGGTTGGAAGGCAGCATCGTTCCAGAAGCCTTAGCTTGCGCGTACTTCTCCGGGTCCGCTCCTCCTAAGCTGAAATAAAATCCTGGAATTCCCTGCTCCACGAAGTAAGAAAAGTCCTCGGAGCCGGTAATTGGCTCCTGAGTTACAACCTCGTCTTTTCCTAGCGCCGACTCCAGCACCCCGCGCATGCGCTGCGCCAATGCGGGATCGTTGTAGACCAGGTCCGTACCTTCAAGGTGATCGATGGCCGGCGGCCGTGGCGCGCCCGCTGCTTCGGCCTCGGCATTAGTAATTCGCGTGATCGCCGCCAGCACTTGCTTGCGAACCTCCGGTTTATTGGTGCGCACGGTCAACCCCATCTCCGCCTGATCAGGAATGATGTTGTTCTTGGTTCCGGCCAGAATGTAGCCCACGGTGACAACCGCCATTTCCTGAGGCTTCACTTCGCGCGAAGCAATGGTCTGCAATGCGAGAATAGTTCTGGCAGCGATCACAATGGGATCGATCGCCGTGTGCGGCGCCGAGCCGTGTCCGCCCTTGCCATAGATCGTAATGCGCAGCGAGTCAGCGTTGGTGTTGAATACTCCAGGAGTAATCCCGACCTCGCCCGCGGGAAGTATGTTGCCCACGTGCAAGGCCACAGCCACGTCGGGCCTGGGAAAGCGCGTCAGCAAGCCGTCTTCGATCATCGCCTTGGCGCCGCCAATGGTCTCCTCGGCAGGCTGGCCGATCAGCATCAGGGTCCCATGCCAGGTGTCTTTGCTGTGAGCCATGATTGCGGCTGTCCCCAGGATGGACGCCATGTGCAGATCGTGCCCGCAGGCGTGCATCACGGGCACATCGCGCCCGGCATCGTCTTTAGCGCGAACTTTGCTGGCATAGGAAAGTCCGGTCTTTTCTTCCACCGGCAGCGCATCCAGTTCGGTTCGCAGCATCACGGTCGGTCCGGCGCCGTTTTTCAGGATGGCGACAATCCCCGTACCACCGACGTGTTCGGTCACATCGTATCCCAGGCTGCGCAAGCGCCCAGCCAGCTTCGCCGCCGTTTGGATTTCGTGCCGAGAAAGTTCCGGATTCTGATGCAGATCGAGGTACAGCGCATGGGCATCGGGATACACGTTCTCAACTTCTTTCGAGGTAGGACTTTGCGCCCAGGCCGAAGCAACCAAGGACGCAAGCAGCGAGAGTTTTGCCAGTTTCATAGTTCACGGATCATAGCTCGCACCGCGCCGCGCTGCAAATATGGTTGCCCGAAATTTTCGGGTTGCCCGCGAGTTCCGAAAGCGGCAACACGACAAAAATAGACATTTTCAAATCCCGGTTTTACAGCGAGCGAGCGGGTGTACAATCGTCGTAGAAAGCACTGGTTTGCGTCCTTCGTTTGCAAGCTTGAGGTGCTAATGAACGTCCACATCAGTTACCGTCTTCATAAAACTCCCGCCGTAGAAAAAGATATCCAGCATCAAATCGAAAAACTGCGGAAACGCCTTCAGGTCTTTCGCCCGGAACTGGTTCATCTGAAGGGCATGGTGGAGGAGATCTCGGCGCGCGAGGGCACCAGCGTCTCGCTGAATTTGCGTCTGCCTTCCGGACAGATGGCGGTACAATCGAAGGCCGCAACCGCCGCCGCCGCGGTGAAGACCGCTTTCGAGGATCTGCTGCAACAGGTCAATAAACACAAAGAACTGTTGCGCTCCACCCACAAGTGGACGCGCCGCCGGCACGACAGCCCCGCCCGCAAGAATGCTTCCGTACCCTTCGAAGACACGCTGGCCGTAGTGTTTCCCACCATAGTCTCGGCGGAGGATGTCCGCTCTTACGTCAACGTAAATCTTTCCCGCCTCGAACGTTTTGTGGAACGCGAAATTTATTTCCGCGAGACCGCTGACCAGGTTATGCGCGATTCGGTCAGCATCGAAGAGGTGATTGACGAAACCATCGCCGCCGCGCTGGGAGACGATGGAGGAAACCCAGGCCGCGAAAAGCCGGAACGGCTCGCGCTCGAGCCCTGGCTTTACCGCCTTGCGCTCGATGCCCTCGATCAACTGTCCCGTCCCGAAGGAACCAACGGCGGCGCCGTGCGCCTGGAAGAATCCGCGCGCAAACAAAATGTCAAGGCCAGCGACGAGCCCGAACTGCAATTCCACCAGCCCGACGAAGCCATCACCGAAGAAACCATCATCGCCGACGGCCGCGTGTCCACGCCGGAGCAGATCGTCGGGTCCCACGAAATGATGCGCCTCATCGCCTCCGCTCTGCGCGATGTGGGCCGCGAGCATCGCGAGGCTTTCATCCTGCATGCCATCGAAGGCTTCGGGGTCGACGAAATCTCTGCCATCACCGGCATTCCGCCGGACCGCGTTTTGAGTTCCATTTCTGCCGCGCGCGATCACCTGCGCAAATCGCCCCAATTTGTCGCCCAGTTCAAAGGGCGGTTCGCAAATGCCGGGATCGCATAAATCCAATCTCCAAAGAAAGGCGCCAAGGACCTCATGATTACTCGCGAACAGATTCAGGAATTAGCACAATTTGAAGATCAGGGGAACAGTGCCCTGAGCTTCTACTTTCAACCTGCGGCTCCGCGCAACAAAGCCCACAAGGAGGACGCCATCCTCACCAAGGACCTGGCGCGCGAAGCTCTGCGCAAACTGGAAAGCAAGGGTTCCGAGGGTAACAACAAGGCTAAGAATGAGTCGACCCGCGCCGATCTCGATCGCATCGTGCGGCTCTCGCACGACCTGCGCGGCAATGGCGCGCATGCCAAGGCCATCTTCGCCTGCTCTGCGCAAGGCTTTTGGCGCGAGTATGATCTGCCCGCACAATTGAGCGGCACGCAGCTTCTAGTCGATCGCCACTTTCACCTGAAGCCTCTGGCACACCTGCTGGGAGCCTTCCCCGGCCTGGGCGTCGTTCTTGTGGATCGTCATCGCGCCCGCCTGTTCGATCTTCGTCTCGGCGAATTAAGCGAGCGCGAAGGATTTTTTCATCCCCTCTCCCGGCGTGGCCGCGGCGATGGGTTCGCCGGATATGACGGAGGCCATGCCCAGCGCCGCGTCGACGACGAAGCCCGCCAGCATTTCAAATTCATCGCCGACTTTATTAAGGACGCCTTGGAAAAAGGCATGTTTGAACACTGGATTCTGGGCTGTCAGGAAACTCACTGGTCGCAATTCGCGCCGCAACTGCATCCCGAAGCCGCGCAGAAATTGCTGGGCCGTTTTCCCGCCGAGGTGGCCCACGTCAGCCGCGATGAAATCCGCACTCAATCCGAACGCATTTTCGCCGACTGGCAACAGCGCCGCGCGGCCGAAACGGTTCGCGAAACCCTCAGCCAGGCCCGCAGTAACGGCCGCGGCGTCACCGGCCTGCGCCGCGTTCTCCGTTCCCTTGAAATGGGCGAGATACAAACCTTGCTGATCGGCGATAACTACGTCGCGCAAGCTGTGGAGTGTACCGGTTGCGGCCACCTCGACGCCCATCTGGTCAGCATGTGTCCGGTGTGCGGACGCGAAACCCGCGAACTTGTTGACGTCGCCGAAGCGATCCTGCCCTGGGTCATCCGCCACAATATCGAACTCTTCTATGTGAAAGACGATCCCGAGTTCGACAACGTCGGTAACATCGCCGCCCTCCTGCGCTTCCGCTCCGCCCTGAACAACAACGACAAAGTCCAGCCCATCAACGAAGGCCGGGCGAATTCATCTCTAGGCCGGCAAGCCGGCTTGGTCGGCCGCTATCGAGGCTTGGCCAGCGGCTGATTGTGGCTACGGACCGTGAAGTGGAGGGACAGCAACGAAGAATCTTTCGTGTATGAAATTCACAGCGCAGAAATCCGCCGCGCCCGTGGATTGTCCGGCATGATATGCTTCCCGGTTTCGTGCAAGCCGGAGGAAAATGACATTCTCGCGCCGTGATTTCGTTAAGACTTCCGTTCTCGGAGCGGTCGCTGCTGGTGTAGGAACACGAGCCAAAGGTGAGGATTCCAAGCAAAACGACGCTGCCCCATCAGGTCCGCACAAGCGCCCCATCATCATCTGCGCCCACAACGGCTACGCCTACCTCGAGAACGCATTCGCCTTCCTGAAGGGCGGAGGAGACACGCTCGACGCCGCCATCAAAGTGGTCAAAGGTCCGGAAGACGATCCTAAGGACGATTCGGTTGGCCTCGGCGGAATCCCCAACGAAGAAGGCGTGGTTGAGCTCGACGCCTGCTGCATGCACGGGCCGACGCGGCGCGCGGGCTCTGTGGGCGGCGTGCGCAACATCAAGAATGTGTCGCTGGTATCGAAGGCCGTCATGGAGCACACCGGCCACGTCATGCTGGTGGGCGAAGGCGCGGAGCGCTTTGCCGTGGCCGTGGGCTTTCCACGCGAGAATCTGCTCACCGAACACTCGCGCAAAATCTGGCTGCTCTGGAAAGAATTTCATTCCACTGACGACTGGTGGGGACCAGGCCTCGCCGACCCGCACTGGCAGCCTCCCGCCATCGGTCCGGCGGGTAAGGACAAGCCTCAATCCGAGCTATGGCGAGAGAGAATCCGGAACCTGCAAGCGCGCGCCGCCGACCTTGGCATCGAGCCTGAACTTCAACTTGCCGCGGTGCGCAAAGTTCTGTTTCCACCTACAGGAACCATCCATTGTTCCGCGCTGAACGACAAGGGTGAGATTTCCGGGGTCACCACCACCAGCGGACTCGCCTTCAAGCTTCCGGGACGTTGCGGCGATTCCCCCATCATCGGCGCGGGCTGCTACACCGATCAGGATGTGGGCTCGGCCGGGGCGACCGGCAGCGGCGAGGAAAATATCAAAGTCGCGGGCGCGCATACCATCGTGGAAAACATGCGCCACGGCATGTCCCCGCAGGAAGCGGGCATGGACGCACTGAAGCGCATCGTCCGCAACTACAACGGCGACATGAACAAGATCCACTTTCTTGACATGACGTATTACATCCTGCGCAAGGACGGCGCCTACTCCGGAGTTTCACTATGGGAGGGCTACTCGAAAGGCCATCCGCACAAGATCGCGATTCATGATGGCGCGCTGCGAGCCGAGGAAACAGTGAGCCTGCTCAAGGGATATTCGCAGGAATTTCCGCCGTTCCCCGACATTCCCGAGGATCTGAAAAAAGGTTCGGAATATCTGAAATAAGAGCAGGTACTTAATTTCTATGCGAACCTGACCTTGATATCCGGCCCTTTGTCCAAGTGGATGCTCTCGATGAAGCGCACCTTACCGGTTTGATGGGTGAGGATTACCGACGAAGTCCGCGTGCCTTCGCCGAAAAAGCGGACACCTTTCATCAGCGCGCCATCTGTGACCCCAGTGGCGGCAAAGATCAGTTGCTTGCCGGGAGCAAGATCTTCGGCTTCGTATATACGATTCTTGTCTTTGATGCCCATGCGGGCGAGGCGTTCGTCCTGGTCCGGCTTAACGACCAGGCGACCGAGCATGTAGCCGTTGAGGCAGCGAATGGCAGCGGCGGTGATCACGCCTTCCGGCGCGCCGCCCGAACCCATGACTGCATGAACGCCCGTACCAATCACGGCGGCAGCAATGCCCGCCGAGAGGTCACCGTCACCGATCAACCGGATGCGGGCGCCGGCGGCGCGAATATCGGCGATCAACTTTTCATGCCGCGGACGATCGAGCACAATCACAACCAGGTCTTCGACGTCACGGTCCAATCTCTTTGCGATGTTCTTCAGATTGTCGACGACGGGTGCATCGAGTTCGACCGCGTTCTTGCAGGAAGGTCCGACCACAATCTTCTCCATGTAGCAGTCGGGAGCATTGAGCAGGCCTCCGCGTTCGGAGGCGGCAAGCACGGTGATGGACCCGGGCGCGCCGGTGGCGCAAAGATTCGTGCCTTCGAGCGGATCGACCGCAATGTCGACCTCAGGCACTTCGCGTCCATCAGGAAATTCCGCGCCGACTTTTTCCCCGATGTAAAGCATGGGCGCTTCGTCGCGCTCGCCCTCGCCAATGACGATTGTCCCGCGCATGGGGATGGAATCCATGGTGTGGCGCATGGCCTCGGTAGCGACCTGGTCGGAAAGCTTGCGTTCACCCTGACCCATGGTGTGCGCCGAAGCGATGGCCGCAACCTCCACCACGCGCAGAAAACGTGAAGCGAGATCACTTTCAATGTTTTCGCCGAAACTACGGGCCTTCCCTTCCGGACGAGTTTGAGTAGCCATTTCAGCCTCCAATGGTCTTGCCGGCCGTGGGCGCGCAGAAGAGCACCGCGCATAATGATCCATCGGACTGTCTCCCGTCAAGGAGGACGAGGCTTTACGGGAGAAGGGATTATCCGGCAGCAATGCCAAATAGGTGCCGAGACCAATTCCTCCGTGATATTCTCGCAAGCCTGTTACGAAAAGGAGGCTCATGCCGGAATCGCACCCGCTGACTTTTCTCTGCATCACGACCTATGAAAAAGGTCAGGAGTTCATGCGCGAGTGCAAGCGGCAGGGATGCCGCGTGATTCTGCTGACGGCGGAAAAGCTGCGCGATGCCGATTGGCCACGCGAGAGCCTGGACGACACGTTTTATCTTCCCGCCGAACTGCCGCTCGCCGATATCGTGCAGGCAGTGACGCATCTGGCGCGGACGCAGAAAATTGACCGTATCGTCGCGCTCGATGAGTTTGACATGGAGACGGCATCGACCCTGCGTGAACATCTCCGCGTGCCCGGCATGGGCCTTACTACCATGCGCTATTTCCGCGACAAGCTGGCCATGCGAATGCGCGCACTGGATCGCGAACTGCGGGTGCCGGATTTCGTACCGGTCTTCAATCACGGCGATATTCGTTACTACCTGGAAAATGTTCCCGGACCGTGGGTTCTGAAACCGCGGCAGGAAGCCTCGGCGATCGGGATCAAGAAAATTCATAACGCCGAAGAATTATGGCCGATCCTCGAACAACTGGGGGACAAGCAATCTTCCTATTTGCTTGAAAAATTCGTTCCGGGAGATGTGTACCACGTGGATTCGGTTGTCTCAGAGAACGAAGTTGTCTTCGCCAACGTGAGCAAGTATGGCAAGCCGCCCATGAATGTGGCGCAAGGCGGAGGAGTTTTCACGACGTTCACGGTACGTCGCGGAAGCGATGCCGATACCGCCTTGCGGGGGATGAACCGCGATCTGATCGCGGCGCTGGGATTGTTGCGTGGCGTAGCGCATGCGGAATTCATTCAGGCGCACGCCGATGGGCAGTTCTATTTTCTGGAATGTGCAGCGCGCGTAGGTGGCGCTTACATCAACGAGATGGTCGAGGCGGCTACGGGAATTAATCTGTGGCGGGAGTGGGCCCGCATTGAGATCGCCGGCGGCGACGGCACATATAAGCTTCCTCCGGTGCGCGAGGAGTATGGAGGAGTCATTCTGTCGCTGGCACGGCAAGAAGATCCCGATACTTCGGGATACAACGATCCGGAGATAGCTTTGCGAATCAAGAGGCATCATCATGCGGGGCTGATCCTGCGGTCGACTGATTCGGAGCGCTTGCCAGCTTTACTCGGGGACTATGCGCAGCGATTTGCGCAGGAGTTCACAGCCGTGGAACCCCCGCGGGAGAAACCGACGGCCTGAGGTTACCAAAGTCAGTCTTGCATCGTCTTAATCTGCGAGCGACAATGGGAGTGGTAGAATCACCGCTAGACAAAGGAATCCAGATGGCCGTGGCCAAGCTGAAGCGTGTGAACGAAGACCGGTTGGAGGATTTGGCCGAGCGCATCGCGGCTGAGATCAACGAGCGAGCCGACAAGATGACGCCGGAGGACCGTGCCCGGGCCGACGCAGCGACTAAGAAAATCGCTGACCGCGTGCGGCGTCGAACTCTGCGAGGATGAAGTCGATCCGCTCTTTCGAGTAATCCCACCTCTTGAGAAGCGCCTGCAACTCCTGTCGCGTACCGTTACGAAATATTTCGACTACCTCGTTCCGCCGCCCTTGGTGGTCCCTGATTGCGTCCATGTTGATCGGCCGCTTTCTGCCTCGGCTGCTCTCTTCGCGGATTACGTCGTTGAGATCGTTGCGCTTCTTCACAGCATTCCCCTCTACCTGTATCTCTCGACTATCTCAGGTTTCAGGTTCTGGATTCCGGTACCGGCGTAAAGGCGTTGAATCTGGTGGTCCTTCCAACCGAACCGCTCATCGTAGGGCCCTTTGAAAAGCTCGCGAGACAGATCGAGTCCGTCACGAGCATACGGGTTTTCGTGCACAACTCCCCTCACCTGGATCAAAGTTGTGTCCCGATCTGTCCCTCGCAGATTCTCGATTAGCTGCGTGTATTCCTCGACCCCGACCTCCTCTTTGCGTTCTTGTTCAAGCTGCTCGATGTAAGTGTCGAATCTAATCCGACCCACGGGCAGAAGATCGAGCGTCAAGATGGCGCTAATGGTTTGGTTCTGCGGACGTACCGGTTGCAGTCCCTTATACTGGAGCATTTTCCCACCAGTCGTAAAAGCATTCTCCGTCTTCGCCTCGTCGGCCACTCCAGTGTTGAAGTTCATGGGTATCCTGAAACCGAGGTTTCCCAGCATCGCCCCGTAGATCATCTGCCAAGAGAGGTCGACGAGTGGCTTGTCTCGGTTAAACAGAACGAGACAGCAGCAATGGTCCTTAAACGCCTTGAACTTTTCTCTCCCTTGGTCGATTTTTTCTCGGATGAACGCATAGGGGTCGTATGCGCCTCCCCCGCCTGGCAGAAAGTCGTCCATCGTCGTCCTGAACTCCTTCACTTCGAACAGGATTTCCTTGCCGTCCGCCAGCTTAATTGCATAGTCTGGGCGCTGCGACCGGTCCGGAAATTCCTTTTCGAACTCAAAGTCGGGCAGGCCGCTCATCGCGAGATATTGCTCGAAGAGTAGCTCGGACTTGTTCTTGGTAGGCGGTCGCCTCTCCGCGACCCGCTGGATCTCCAAGCCCAGCGCAGTCAGTATCCGAGTGGCATCCATTGTGGTGAACTTCACGAGATCCTTACCCAGGCTCTGAGCAATTACCTGCTTCGGCGGGAACGCCACACCATTCACCAAGACAAAATACTTCCCGAGCGGCCTTGGTGGGACGTCTCGCATGGCTTGGGCAACCGCGTCAACGGAAAGATGGTATTCGGCGCCACCCAGTTGAAATCGCTTGCTTTCCTTCACGCAATAATACTACTGATACATACAGTAGTATGTCAAGTGTATGTTTGGTCAAAACGCATCAATCCCCGTCACACTCTGCCCAATGATCAGCGAGTGCACGTCGTGCGTGCCTTCGTAGGTCTTTACGGACTCCAAATTCATCATGTGGCGCATGATGGGGTAGTCGTCGGCGACGCCGTTGGCGCCCAGGATGTCGCGCGCGAGGCGGGCGCATTCGAGGGCCATCCAGACGTTGTTGCGCTTGGCCATCGATATGTGCTGGTGCTCAACTTTGCCCGCATCTTTCAGGCGGCCGACCTGCAGCACAAGCAGTTGCGCCTTGGTGATCTCGCTGATCATCCAGGTGAGCTTGTCTTGTACAAGCTGGTGCGAAGCGATGGGCTGGTCGCGCCACTGCTTGCGCAAGATGGCGTATTGCAAGGCGCAATCGTAGCAGGACATGGCAGCGCCGATCGCACCCCAGGCAATGCCATAGCGAGCCTGGTTCAGGCACATCAGCGGAGATTTCAATCCGTCGCTTTTCGGCAGCAAGTTTGCCTTGGGAATGTGAACGTCCTGCAAAGACAGCCCTGAAGTCACCGAGGCGCGCAGCGACCACTTGCCGTGCACGTCTGCAGCTGAAAAGCCGGGACGATTGGTTTCGACCAGAAAACCACGAATCTTGTTGTCTTCGTTTTCCACTTTTGCCCAAATGATGGCGACATCGGCGATGGTGCCGGAGGTGATCCACATTTTCTCGCCGTTGAGAATGTATTCGTTTCCGACCTTGCGCGCGCGTGTGAGCATGCCACCGGGATTGGAGCCGAAACCCGGCTCGGTGAGGCCGAAGCAGCCAAGCTTTTCGCCCTTCTGCATTGGAGGCAGCCAGGTCTGTTTTTGCTCCTCGCTGCCAAACTCGTAGATCGGGTACATGCAGAGTCCTGATTGCACGCTGACGAAGCTGCGCACGCCGGAGTCGCCGCGCTCGAGTTCCTGGGTCATCAAGCCGTATTCGACGTTGCCCATGCCGGCGCAGCCGTAGCCTTTCAGCGACGCGCCGAAGAATCCGAGATCGGCCATGGGCTTGACCAGTTCCCGCGGAAAGCGCCCGGCGCGGTTGCACTCTTCAATGATGGGGACGAGGTTGTCCTCGATAAACTGGCGGGTGGTGTCGCGGACCAGGCGTTCTTCTTCGGTAAGGAGTGCATCGAACTGGATAAAATCGACACCGCGAAACTTGATGGCAGGCATGATGGAATCTTCCTTTGCAAATGACTTCTGATTTATGAGCCCAGAGGTTTGCCGCCGCAAGATGGGGACCCCGCGTGAGGGCAAACATACGACGGTAGCAGGGGGAAGGAAGGGTGGTCAAACGATCAACGGTTCATTTGCCAGCCGAGCGCCACAAGGGAACGCCGGTTACTCCCAATGCCAACGCCCCGAGACGATTCAGCGCAAGGCGATCAGCCGTGCCGCTGCTGGGTTCTGCGGAGCCTGTATCCTGTCCATCCTTAGTCTGTCCGGCGAGAATCGGCGTGTTGGGCTCAGTTTCGTAGGCGAATCCTGTCAGCCCGATGCTCAGCAGATGTTCGCGATGATTCCACTTCACGGAGAGGCGGGCCCATCCGTAGTGAGTTTCGCCATTGATTTGAAATTCCAGTCCTAGATAGCGGCTGCTGGCCCTTAGCCAGGGACCATAGTAGTAGGGCTGGGACTCGTTGTTATAGCCATAGGTTCGCGCCATGAGGGCGTTGTTGGATTGCGCGCGCTGGTTGCGACCAATTTTTGTGCCGGAGGGTAGAGCCGCGGCAAAATTGAAGCCGGAGGTAATGACGACTTTATTTTCGTGCGCGGGCGTGACGCTGACGAGATCAGAAAAAAAGGTGTAGAGGCCCACGTGTTGAACTTTGCAGGCGTTTTGGAGCGTGAAATCGGTGACACCGTCCTGATTCAGATCGATTCCGTAAGTTCCCTTGCAGCCAAGCGTAGCGTGCGCCGGCGTGTATATTACCTCGGCTTCGGAGGGCGTGGCGAGGGCAATCATGCTTACTCCGGCGGCGCCGGCAGCGAGGGCATAAAGATTGAGCCGGTGCTGGACTTGATTTTCGTTGGTCGAGCGTGTTGACGATGGCGATAATCGCGGCATTCGGCCTCCTGGCGCGCCGCAGCAGTATGCCCGGTGCGGCCACCGGCGTCAACGGAAATGTGCGCCACCGTGTAGAATAGAAGGCGACACAAAAGACGCGGCGACGCATTCCAGGACCTAACCGCAGTTCTCGCTTTCAACTAATCCTAGTTTCCAAACTTGGGACGGAATGTGCGTGTGCTGCGCAGAATTTCGATAGAAATCAGGAGAAATGAACCATGGCAGTGGGAGCGAAAATCGCCAAAACAGCGGATCGCAAGAAAGTTATGGACACCAGCAAGAGCACGGATTGTCCTAAATGCGGCAAGTCGACGCGCATCGTGAAGCGCATGAAGGACCGCGAGCGCGGCGTCCCGGGTGGGATTTATATTTCCTGTTCGGCATGTGAGTTCTTCGAAAAGCTTTAAAGCCAGTTTTGAGTTCCAGGTTTCTGTTCCAAGTAACCGGAGAAGAGAGGTTTGACTTCCCTTCTCCGGCTTTCGTTATTTTGTGCTGAAGGGAACAGGAACAAAAGTTCACCGGCGGGTAACCAAAACGGCGCTGCCACAATCAAACTGTCGTAGGGTGCAACGCATGTCGCCTTTGAGGCGCATCCCAAAGAATTTTGGCGGCCTGATTTCCTGTCGTACCGCGATCATTTGTCTTGCCGCCCTCAGCGTCTTGTGCACGCGCAGCACCCCGTCAGGTCTACCGCACAGTTTCCTTAGCTCGGCCTTCCAGTCCCTGGCTCACCATGATCATCGACAATGCTTCGATCATGAGGATTCTCAATGGGCGTCTGCGCCAAGCACCTCGTTAAGCAGTCCGCCTCTGGTCACTTCCTCTGACTCGCTGTGCACATCTGGGACGCTGTTCGAATTCGTGACAGAAGGTTGGCATTACAACCGTCCCCCTCCGATCGGCTAATCCTCCTGCTTCTGGTTGGGCGCGCCCGGCTTGCAGCATCCGCTGGCGGCCGCGAAATCATTGAAACCCCGGCCAACGCAAACGGCATCATTCCGCACACACGCCAAGAATCTTTGGAGGAAATTCGCTATGGCTGAACAAAAGGGAAACTGGAGAGAGTTGTGCTGCGCCGCCTTAGGAGCCAAAGATACTGATGAACTGCTGAAGATCGTCCAGGAACTCAACGAGGTGCTAAAGCGCGAGGAGCAAGTCCGCCGGGAGCTCAGAGAGGCCAATCGACAGAACAAGACTATCGAGGAGGTCCGATGCTAACGACTCGTTTTGCCCCACACAGAGTCGCCCCTCCGTGCGTAAGCGGCCAAGAACTGCCAGCGTCCGAAAGCCGGTCGCGGCTTGAGCCGACCTCGCGGCGATTCATGCTGGTCGTCGCTGTCGGCGTAGGCGTCGTATCTTTTCTGGCGACCGAACTGATGCACTACCTGCTGGTGCCGGATCTCGGACGCAATTCAGAAAGGTTCCTGGCGGAGGGCGTCTCGGCTCTCCTCGTAAGCTGCCTGACCGCGCGACTGGTTCAAATCGCCCGAGAACGGCAGCGTCTCACTGTGGCAAGGATGCAAGTGATTGCCGAGATGAATCATCACATTCGGAATGCTCTGAGCCCCATTTCTCTTTCGCTAGACACAACCGACAATCAGCAACTGAATCGTGTTATTTCCGAAGCCGTCGACCGCATCGATTGGGCTCTCCGAGAAATACTGCCCCGCGAAGTGCCGTTGCGCCAGGGGCAACGGCATGAACTCGGATATTTTCAAACCCATTTTCAAGCGAAGAAGAGGAGCAGTTACCAATGAGCGACATTCGAGTTCTTTGCGTCGAAAGCCACCCGGAGTATATGGGTGCGTTAAAGTACATGCTGGAAACGGCTGGCTGCGAAGTAGTAGCGGCGACGAACGCCGAGCAGGCTCTGCATCTGCTGACAACTCGGGAGGTGGAGGGTGTTCTCCTGGAATACGACCTGCCAGATGCTACGGGCTGCTCCGTACGGGCGGAGATGAAGCGGATCAAGCCGGAGGTCCCAGTCCTGTTGTTCGCAGGCGTAGGCAGCCAGACCCCGTTCCTGCTTCGTTTTTTCGACTCCTATCTTCGGCATTCCGAGACGCCGGAATGGGCGCTCCACGACCTCGACGGGTACGGGCCGGGGCAAAGCTTCTGAATTTTGCACATTCGATACCGGACTTGATATACGGAGTTGCACCTTTTAGCATCACTATTACATCACTATATTCATGCGATGGGATCGGTTGTCGCTTTGGACCAGACGTAATGAGCTTGAATATCGGGCTAACAGTCTCCGGACCAGCAAGCAGGAGGGTCTATGAAGCTTATATTACTCAGTAAATCCGTTTCGAACGCTGTTTCCTGCGCACTAGCATTAGTGATGGTGGCAGGCGCTTTGCTGGCTGCTCCCGCTTGGGCGCAGGATCAATCGCAGGAAGCGCCACCTCCGCCGGCCCAAGGCGAGCCGCCGACTGCGCCCTTAACGCCCGAACAACTGCAACAACTGGTCGCCCCCATCGCGCTGTATCCGGACGCTTTGGTGGCCCAAATCCTCGCCGCGTCCGCCTACCCGACCCAAATTGTCGAAGCCCAAAGATTTCTCGATGAAAACCCGAATCTGAAGGGCAAAGACTTAGGCAATGCAGTGGACCAGCAGGACTGGGATCCCAGCGTGAAGGCTCTCGTGCAGTTTCCTTCTGTGCTGGCAAATTTGAACAAGAATCTCTCCTGGACATCCGAACTTGGCGACGCGAATTTAAACCAGCAGGCGGATGTCATGCAGGCCATCCAATTCATGCGCAGAAAGGCGAAGGATGCGGGACATCTCACGTCCACTCCGCAACAGACCGTGACGGACCAGGGGTCCGACGTCGACATTGCGCCGGCGGATCCCGATGAGGTTTATGTCCCGGACTATGATCCGGAGTTGATCTACGGATATCCCGTCGGACTGTGGCCCGGTTTCTATCCCTGGTGGGGTGTCCGAGGTCCATTTCTTTCTTTTGGCGTCGGATTTGGCATTGGCCCATTCTTCGGATTCGGCTGGGGCTGGCCGGCCTGGGGCTTTGACTGGCACGGCGGCTTCCTCCGCTACGGAAGCGGTCGTTATGCCTTTCACAGCCACGCTTTCTATGATCGCAATGCCTACTTCCACGGGAATTATCGGGGAGGTGCGCCTTTCGCTCGCGGCGACCGCGGAGCTCGTGGTTTCGCCGGCGGGGGCGCGCGCGGCGGGGGCGCAGCTGGGGCCAGAGGTTATAGCGGGACGCGCTCAGGCGCCTTCAGCGGAGTGACTCGCGGCGGAGACGCACGAGGCTTTTCCTCGCGAGGACGATCCAGCGTCGGTGGCGGCGGGATGCGTGCCGGCGGCGGTGGAGGACACGGAGGCGGAGGCAGGCGCTAGCAGTCCAAGCAGCAGCTCTCACTTCACAGTCAGCAGAGTGACAGGAGGAAAGTCATGAAATCAGGAAAAGGCAATTCCAGAAGGCATTTAGCGGGCGCAAGGCGTGTGTTCGCCGTCACCATGGTTGCGGCTTTAGGCTTTTTTGTGAATGCGGCTGCGGGGCAAGCGAGCGCACAAAAATCTGCGTCTCCCGCACATCAGTCGACGGCGCAGAAATCTGCCGGGCCGCAAGCCGGGCAGCAAACATTTTCTTCCGCGGCGGAAGCCAGTCAGGCATTAGTCACGGCGATTCAGAAGGATGATCAGGCGACGTTGCTAAGGATTCTGGCGCCGAGTGCGAAAGACATTATCTCCTCCGGTGACGATGCCGAAGACAAGAATGATAGAGCTCAATTCGTGCAGAAATACCAGCAGATGCATCGCCTGGTAATGGAGCCTGATGGCACGACAACCCTGTACATTGGCGCGGAAAACTGGCCAACCCCGATTCCGCTCGTACATAAGGGCAGCGCTTGGTATTTCGATACTCCGGCGGGGAAGCAGGAGATTCTGTATCGACGAGTCGGCAAAAACGAACTCAGTGCGATTCAGGTCTGCCGTGAACTGGTGGACGCGGAGAAAGAATATTACGCGCAACCGCACGACGGCGATTCGGGCTCGCAATACGCGCAGAAATTCTTCAGCGATCCGGGCAAGCACAACGGTCTTTACTGGGAGGCCTCTGGCGAAGGAGCTTCAAGTCCGATCGGTCCGCTCGTGGCTTCGGCTGCGAATGACGGCAGTGCGGAAGCAGGTCAGAAACTGGAGCCGTTCCAGGGCTATTACTTTCAGATCCTGAAGGGTGAGGAAGGGAAGGCCCGCGGCGGCGCCCACAGCTATGTCGTGGACGGGAAGATGACGCGCGGATTCGCGTTCCTGGCGTATCCGGCGGAGTACCGGTCGTCGGGAGTGATGACGTTCCTCGTGGGCCAAGACGGAATTGTGTATGAAAAGGATCTCGGCCCCAGAACCGCCGAGATCGCAAAAACGCTAACCCGATACGATCGGGACGCAAGCTGGCGCAAGGCGGATTGACGGCTCGGATTGCTTAGTTGGTGCCGGGAGGGGGAATCGAACCCCCACAGTCCTTTCGGACCTGCGGATTTTAAGTCCGCTGCGTCTGCCAATTTCGCCATCCCGGCTCGCGATTATTCTAGCGTACCAGCCTGCCGTTCGCGGGCTGTCACGAGCTCGCGCGCTCCTCTCTTGCTACTCGTTATCCACCGCTCTAGCCGGCTACCATTCATCATCGTTCCGCATCTCAACTGCGGCGTGGAGCCTCCCATGAAATCTGGTTCAACAGCTCGCGGTATCGTTTGCACCCTGATTCTCTTGTGCTCTGTGATTTTTGCTCGGCCCGCGCATGCGGGAAACGATGTGCTGGGCCAGGTTGAACTCGTCGGCGCCACTAAAGTCGAGCGTACCTCGGGAGTCTGGGTGGACGGACAATACGTCGGCTATCTGCAGGAACTGAAAGGATCGAAAAAACTTTTGTTGCTGCCCGGCGAGCACGAAATCACGGTTCGTCAGGGTGGCTACGTGGACTTCGTTCAAAAGGTCGACGTCCGAGCCGGACAAATCCAGTCTGTCGAAGTCAAGATGGAAAAGGATACGCGGGTTCAATTTCCACACATCACCGCCGAAATCAAGCTGGACGTAAATCCCAATCGCGCCGCGGTCTTTGTCGACGGCGTTTTCGTGGGCCATGTGGCTGAATTCAACGGGATCGGCAGGGCCCTGCTGGTCGCACCGGGCAAGCGCAAAATCAGAATCAGCCTGCCCGGTTATCAGAACTTTGAAACCGATATCGATCTGGTGGCCAATCAGAAGTCGACGGTGAAGACCGACTTGGTAAAAGGCGGACCGGCGGAAGGAACTCCGCTGCCTCAATGAGAATGCCTCACAGCGGTTTGGGCTCGATCAGGAGGCGCCGGCAGCCGCGGCAGCCGCAGCGCCTCGCTGCTTGCGAAGTTCCGTGTGGAATGAATCAGCCGCGAGCCCTGCGTGATTACGGAAGAGATCAAGCAACGGATCGTCCAGGTCGCAGGCCTGGGAAGCGGTTCGCAAAGTCTGGGCTGTTTCAGTCTCCAATCCCTCGGGCTCAACCAGCAATTCCGGTAACGTGTCAGGATTTTCCGTCAGGCAGCCGAGAAATTTTTCCAATAACGCGCGATGCTCCGCCGTTGTTTGTGTGAATTCCACACCCATTCCTTTATCCGGATGCATTACCCGAACCACTCCCTCGGACCGCAGTTCAATGCCTGCGGCTCTCATCGAAAGCGTCACTCGGGTCGAAACCGGGAATGGTGAAGGAATATCGAGATAGCAGCCGCGCAAGCTCAAGTCGGTGAGCTGGCAACGTACTGGAGGGTCGTCCTGCTCGCTATCGGGCGTATTACGTCCCAGCCACTCGCGCAACTGGCGCGCCACTTCCGGCGATGGGTCCAGAAAACGCAGCCCCACCTGCGTCCCGCTTCCCTCCCATGCAAACTCCGCAGCTACCTCTACGCGGGGGCCGGAGCCTGGAAGCGTGAATGATAAGTTCCATCGGCCATGCGGCTTGCTGCGCCGGGGCATTGAAACCGCCAAACCACCTTCCCCTACATCCGTAGTGTTTGCGTTGATGCGGGCGCCAGACTCGACGCTTACCATCTCCAGCCGCAAATTGACCGTGACCCGCAAGTTACGCCGACGTTCCCGTTTCATCAAAGCACGTGCTGCCCGAAAACTTGCCTTGGCTCGCTCCGCGGAGACTGGCTTATAAAGGACGAAGTGCGCCCCAATATCGAACGCGGAACGCAAGCCGCTGGCGGGATCCAGAATCGCCACGGCCACGGCCCGCTTGTTGCAGGGGGCTGTGCGCGCCCCGCGCAGGACATCGGCAGCGCCCGGGCCCGCGCAATCCACGATGATTGCCTCAAACCGGTCTCGCGTCAGAAGCCGCAACGCAACTTCCGCGCTGGTACAATGTTCGACCCCAATATCCAGATCGCCCAGTGTGCGGCGCAGCACGCGCCCGATTTTCTCGTCTGAGCAAAGCAACAGTGACTTCAAATTCATACTGGGTCTCAAACCCTTCCAACTCGCTGATACTCGTGCTGTAATCCTGCGGCGGAGAACTGCATCTTCAAATGTAATCTGATGCCAGGTGCTCATCAATCAGCACTGAGGTTTGCAGGTTACGTTTGTAACGCCCTCTCCCCCCCAGTGCGCGGGAAGCTCGACTACTCACGAGATAACACTAATAAACACAAGTGGTTGCAGTCGAGAATTGAAGCGACAGCCAGCAAATTGTGATTGACTTTCTCGCCTAACTGACCTAACATACTGAGTCTCCAAACAGCTTTTCGGGACCCACTTTTGCACACTCTGTGGGGCGCGGGCTTTCTTTCCTTGCATCCCTTTAGCGCTAGGAGAATCTTATAGATAGAGCAATTATTGCGGTTGAGTTTATCCCCCATCTGTACGAAAGGCGTTCTTCATGGCAAAGCGACGTGGAAATCCAAACTGGGGCAAGCCCGAGCCGATCGGCCCGGTCGTCCCCACCATCACGGAGTTCGAGCAGGTGGTGCGCGAATACAAGCTCACCCCGGACCAATATCTGCGCTCCACTCGTTTGCGCGAGTGGGCCCGCCGCAACAAGAACTCCAAGTACATCCCCGAGCCTCTTTTGGAAGCCTGGGGCTTTGAGATCGAGTCTACGCTGTAACCGCGGATTACAAACTGGAATGCAAGGGTCGCTGGAAGCGGCCCTTTTGTTTTGTGGCCTGGGTTTTGAATGCTCGAGTGGGTCTGTAGGTCCTGGGTCTCAGTCGCCCCGAAAACCTGACACCTAAGACCTAATATCTTTCCGAATGCTCAACTGGCTGCAAATCCCGCTCCCCGAGCTGATTGCCGTGCTGGCGGCCGTTGCCTTTGCCGCCGGCCTGAATGTCTATGCAACCGTCGCCTCGTTGGGATTACTCGCCCGCTTCGGACATCTGCCCCTTCCTCCGGGTCTACAGCTCCTTGAAAGCTGGCCCGTGATCGCCGCCAGCGTGGTCCTATTTGCGATCGAGTTCTTTGCCGACAAGCTTCCCGCCTTCGATCTGGTTTGGAGCGCTCTGCACACCTTCGTTCGCGTTCCGGTCGCCGCACTGCTGGCCTATGGCGCGACCAGACAACTTACACCAGCGCAGCAACTTCTCGCCGCTTTTCTGGGAGCCCTCATGGCGCTCGCCGCGCACGGCGGGAAGACCGCCCTGCGAGCAGCAGTCACACCATCCCCGGAACCCTTCTCGAATATCTCCCTGAGCTTGAGCGAGGACGCACTCGCCGTAGGCCTTACCTGGCTGGCCACGCGCCATCCCTATGCCGCCGCATCCGTCGCCTTAACCCTGTTTGTCATCATTATGCTTTTGGCCCGTCTGGTGATGAACGCTCTGCGAGCGCTCTTCCGCGGGGCCGAAAAGGAATTGGCGGGACGTTCAGCCTGATTAACTGGAAGCAGCCCCTTGACCAGCATTATCAAAACAATTCGAACTCGGACCCATTTCGGAACCTTCGAGTAATCGTCACTGATCTTCCCAGCATCGCGAACGACGAGTTGGGCATCCAAACCTAGAGAGATTCCTATGTCAATCTTCGACCAGAAATATCGAGTCGTAGGCGTCGAAAGTGACCGCCTGATGGTGCGCGGAGTCCACAGTGGTGAAGTGCTCACGATCATCAATCCCGAACCTTCCACTCCCTTGTCGCAGTCGGATTATCCAGTAGGCAAGTTGATAGCCCTGTCGGATCCTTCCGCCACGCTACAAAATTAATTAAGTCTCGTTTTGCCTTTGTGAACCGCTGTGCCCCCTCGGTTGAAGATTTTAACTTTTGCTGCCGATTAGGAAAGCCACGGCCGAAGCCGTGGCTCCGCGAACACTTCCGTAAACTAGCTGGCCTTGCGATACTCGTCGTCGCGCGATCCCGTATGAATCACTTCCTTGCGCCGCTCCCGCAAACGGTTCTGGAACGTGTCCCAACGGGGGCCGATGCCGACCGCAGTGTTGTCGATCTCAACCGTGCTGGTCCCGGCGGCGAATCCAGGCTCGATGGATTCAGTATCTTCAAAGTCCGCCGCTCCCTTGTTTTCTGCCTCGGGCGCGCCCGCGGCCCGTGCCGAAGGTGAATTCCCCGGCATCTGCTGCGTGGTCGGAGTAATATTGCGATCCGTTTCCTTGCGATGCATTACCGGATCGGACTCCCATTTCGAGCGATACTTTCCTTCATAATCCGACCACTGCTCATCCGACTCCAGATCCGTCTCCTTATACGGCGGGAAATTTTCCACCTGCGCCTTCGTCAGATCGACCGCGAAATCGTCATCGTGTTTCGCGGAAGGCCGTAGCCGGTCCGCCGGCACAATAAACTGCTTCGTCGAGAGCCACCCGCCCGTATCCACCACGACATAGCGAATCGTTCCCTGGGCGTGGTCGAAGATCACATCGTCAATCTTGCCCAGTTTTTCGTCATCCAAACCGTATAATTTGGATCCCCTGATGTCTTCCGCAGCATCCGTAAAGCGATAGTTTCGCAGCATTCCATAGTTCGCCATTAATATTTCCTCCCGGAAAAATTTTCAGCCCTTGCTCCTTTTGGATGTCAGCGCCCGTGCCCGCGTATACCAGCGAATTTCGGTTCGCGAATCGGCCCGCCAGCCGCACCCAATCCCTGGGTTACGTTTAGGGGTTATGTTTGGGATACGTCCCGCCGAGAGAACACCGCGAATCATCTATAATCGCGTCAAGGTATTCCCAAACCACAATGCATTTGCTCTCATACTCTGCTCTTTTCGTCGGCGGCGACATTCTTGAACTACTTTCTAATACCGGTGCGGTCGCCAAGTTTGTCCTCGTAACCTTACTGGCCTTCAGCCTCATCTCCTGGGCCATCATTCTTACCAAATGGAGCCTGCTGCGGCGCGCCCGGGTGCAGAGCGGACGTTTTCTTCGCGCCTTTCGCAAAGCCCAGCGCCTGCAGGATATTGCCGCCGTTGCCGATCAATTTCGTCCCAGCCCGCTGGTCGGGGTTTTTGAGGGTGGCTTCGTGGAATACAAGCGCCAACTCACAACTCCGGCGGCCACGCTCCGAAGCCTGACCGCAGTCCAGCGCGGAATGCAGATCGGCGCATCCGAAGAAATCACGCGTCTGGAGCGCAACGTGCCCTGGCTCGCCATCACCGCCGCCGTCACTCCCTTTATCGGACTCTTCGGCACAGTCTGGGGCATCATCGACGCTTTCCACGGCCTCGGCACTGCCGGCGGCGCCACTCTTCGCGCCGTCGCCCCCGGCATCTCCGAAGCTCTCATCACCACCGCCGCCGGACTGGCCGCCGCCATCCCCGCCGTCATCGCCTACAACCTGATCGGCAATTCGATCCGCGTCTTCGCCGCCCGCGGAGACGACTTCTCCCTCGAAGTGCTTAACGCCATCGAGAGCATTCAGCCTCAACCCGTGGCCGAAGTGAGGCGGTAATGGCATTTACCGCACCCAACGGCCGCACCCAAACCGCTCTGGCCGATATCAACATCACTCCGCTGGTCGATGTCGTTCTCGTGCTGCTCATCATCTTTATGGTTACCGCTCCCGTTCTGCAGTCGGGCATCGAAGTCAGCGTCCCCAAAACCCGCACCGTCAAAGAGATTTCTGAGGAACGCACCGTCATCACCATCAATAAAGATCAGCGTGTATTCCTCGGCAACGACGCCATCAATATCAATCAGATCGCCGCCCGCCTCAAACAGAAGATTCGCGACCCTCGCAACCAGTTTATTTTTATCCGTGCCGATGAGAACGTTCCCTTCGGCGCATTTGCCACGGTGATGGACGCGGTCAAACAATCAGGCATCACCAACGTGAGCATCGTCACCCAGCCTTTGGAAGAAAATGGCGCAAAACGCTGAGATTTTTTTCGAGCACGATAGTTGGGGACGCGCCCTCACCTGGTCGGCAGGCTTCCACATCGCCGTCACCGCCGTCATCCTGCTCTATCCCATTCTCTTCAATGGAGGCCACGGCTCAGACTGGGGTTCTGGCGGAGGCGGGTCCGCCATGGGCGTGACATTAGTCAGTTCTATTCCTCTATCCGCGGCGCCCAACCAGAACCAGAATGTTCTGGCCAATGAATCC
Organism: uncultured Acidobacteriaceae bacterium; assembly: GCA_963818865.1. Classification (GTDB taxonomy): domain Bacteria; phylum Acidobacteriota; class Terriglobia; order Terriglobales; family Acidobacteriaceae; genus Sulfotelmatobacter. The sequence continues at coordinate 160,485 of CAWFTQ010000001.1, read as the reverse complement.
AAGGGCCTGACAAAATCTCAGCCGAAGATTGAAGAGAAGGAACCCGACGCCATCGAGATTCAAGGCAAGCATACGAAAGTTAAGCCCAAGAAAATTTCCACCCCCACCAAGGCGAAGCCCCAGCCCGCGCCCGAGGAAGAGAGCAATCAGGTTGCGTTCGGCGAAGGCGGCCCGGTCAGCGGTCCCTACGGCAACTTCGCCGCGGGAGGCGCGAAAGGCGGCTTCGGCATAACTGGCGGCGGTGGCGACTTCGGCACAAAGTTTGGATGGTACGTTCAGATTATCCAGCGCAAGGTTTCAGAAAACTGGCTTAAGTACGAGGTCGATCCTCGCATCACTGGCGGCCAGCGCGTCTATATCACTTTCGACGTGGCCCGCGACGGTCACCCCTATAACGTGCAGATCGAGCAGTCCAGCGGCGTACCCTCGCTCGATCAATCCGCCACTCGCGCCCTGCAGCGTATCGATACCTTCGGCCCCCTGCCGCCCGACTACAGCGGCAGCAAGATCTCAGTAGAATATTGGTTCGATTACAGTAAAAAATAAAATCGTGTACGCGTTGTCCTGGTGATTCTTTAGGTTCCAAATTCTCGACTATGATTGAACGTAGCTTGCCAATGAGAACATATCGGACTACGATATTGTCGTTCGCTGTATGCTTTTGTTTTTATTCGCTCAAAATTTCCAAACGGATGGACGATAAACGCAGACTAACTCCGCACTCTGCCGCGCCCCGCGCTCGCCTTGTGCGCACCTGCACTTTTCTCGTGTTGATCTGTTGCTTGGCGTCAGCCGCCTTCGCTCAGGATTGGGTTCGTACTGGCACTGGCCTTGGCGTAGAAAAGGTCCGGCTCGCCGTTCCTGACTTCAAGCCCGCCAACAACGATCCCCAGAACACCGCTCTGCTTACGACTTTCAACGACACGTTCTGGAACGACCTCGACAACTCCGGCGTAGTTGAGCTCGTCTCCAAGAGCTTTTATCCCCTGCAAGTCCCGGGCAATCCTCCTGAAGTCACTTTCGGAGTCTGGAACTCTCCGCCGCCCAACGCCGCCATGCTGGCCTTCGGAAATCTCGGCGTCGCCGCAGGTAAAATCGTGGTTCAGGGCTGGCTTTACGATGTAAAAAACACTGCCTCGCCTCTAGTCCTGGGCAAGCAATACTCTGATCTAGCCACCGACGATAACGCACGCTTCATCGCTCATAAATTCGCCGACGAAATTATTTTCCGATTGGGTGGTGGCATTCAGGGCATCGCCGAAAGTAAAATCTTTTTCGTCAGTGATCGCTCCGGCCACAAAGAAATCTGGGTCATGGATTACGACGGCTCCAATCAACGTCAACTCACCCACCAGGGCTCTATCTCGCTTTCGCCCCGAATTTCTCCCGATGGTTCCCGCATCGCCTTCAGTTCCTTGACCAAGTCCGGGTGGGACATCCTCATGTACTCCACCGACCTCAACCGCGTAGTCACTTTCCCGCGCTTCGGCGGTACGAATCTTTCGCCGTCATGGTCTCCTGATGGCGCCCGCCTGGCGTTCTCTTCCTCGCGTGGCGGCCATTCAGAGATTTATGTCTGCGATTCTTCCGGCGGAAATCTTCACCCCATGACCACCGGCAAAGGCCCCGACGTTTCTCCCGCGTGGAACCGCAAGACCGGCGCACAGATAGCTTTCGTCAGTGGCAGCACCGGACTGCCCCAGCTTTATACGATGGAGGCCGATGGCACCAACCAGCAGCGCATGACTGATCAAGGCTACGCCGTCTCGCCCAACTGGTCGCCGAATGGCCAATTTCTCACTCTGGCCTGGATCCGCAAGTATGGACCCGGCGAACCCGGCTCTTCCGATATTTACCTGATGGATATCGCCAGCAAACAATGGGTTCAGCTCACCCATGACGGCGGCCGCAACGATTTCCCTTCGTGGTCGCCGGACGGTCTCCACATCGTCTTTCAGTCCAGCCGCTCCGGCAAGGAGGAAATCTGGGAAATGCTCGCCGACGGCACTAAGCTTCATCAGCTAACTTTTACCGGACGTAATTCGCAGCCCAACTGGAGTTGGAAATAAATTCACTTCGTCTGAACTCGATCGAGTTCGCAGGAGGATACGTGAGGAAGACCACCATGAAGCAGCAAACTTTGAAGTCTGTCGCCACCGTCTTTGCACTGGGCGCTATTCTTATGCTCGGCGCTTGCCACAAGAAGGCAGCTCCGCCACCGCCGCCACCGCCGCCACCACCACCGTCACCCACCGCATCCATTTCTGCCAGTCCGGATACGATTCAGCAGGGTCAATCCGCAACTCTTAGTTGGCAGACTTCCAACGCCACCGACGTTTCCATCGACGGCATCGGCGCGGTTCAGCCCAGCGGATCGCAACAGGTCAGCCCGACCAATTCAACCACCTATCACCTCACCGCCAAAGGTTCGGGTGGAACCCAGGACGCAAGCACCCGCGTCACGGTTACGCCTCCACCCGCGGCTGCTCCTCCGCCACCTTCGCCCTCGGAAGAAGATCTCTTCGGCCAGAGCGTCAAAGATGTCTATTTCGACTACGATAAGAGCGACATTCGCCCCGACCAGCAAGCGGCCATCCAGGCCGACGCTCAATTCCTCAACCAGCATTCCGATATCAACTTTACGGTTGAGGGACACTGCGACTCCCGCGGCTCAACCGAATACAACCTGGCTCTGGGCGATCAGCGCGCCTCTTCTGTAAAGAACGCGTTGGTTTCCGCCGGAGTCAGCGCTAACCGCATCAAGACCATCAGCTACGGCAAGGAAAAACCGTTCTGCATGGAAGAAAACGAGTCCTGCTGGCAGCAGAATCGCCGCGGTCACTTCGTCTATCAGAAGTAATTATGCGGCTGGGGCGTCGCTTCCGCGACGCCCCAGCCGACCAGCTAGGTCACTGCTGCTGATTTTCGGTGGCGCAGCGGTTCACCGATGCGATAACCGCCCTGTTCTCAGCGCTAACTCACCTCGAGCTGGTCTCGTTTCTGGGTACGCCTTCAGGCGGTAGCGCACCGACTCCATCGCGCCTTGACGGCGCTGAGGAGGCGCAATGCGCCCACAAAACCCCATCCCTGCCCATGCCCTTTCAGGTTCCCGTCCTTAAATCTTCACAACCTACTGTGCCCCTAATCCATCTAAAATAGAAGGCAGGAAACTTGCGCTTATGAAACCACAATTCCGCTCCGCTGTTTTCGCTACGCTCTCGATGCTATGCCTCGCCGTGATTCCAGCGTGGGGCGTCAATAAAGAAACCATCCAACTACAGACCCAGGTCCAGCAGCTGCAGGAACAGATGACCGCCATGCAGCGCAGCTTCGACGAGCGCATGGGCGTCATGACCAATCTTGTCGAACGCGATACCGACGCCGTCAACAAAGTCGCCGCCGCCCTTAGCGCGCTCCAGGCCACGCTGCAGAAGCAGCAGGGAGATACCTCCAGCCACGTCGACCAGCTCTCCGGCCAGATTCAATCTCTTAACGACAGCCTCGACGAACTGAAAGCCCGGCTCGCCAAGGTCAGCAAACAACTCGAAGACATGCAGTCTTCCCAGCAGAGTGCAGCCGCCTCCACTGCGCAAGCACAGGCGCAGCAGCAGGCTATGGCGCAAGCGCCTCCGCCGGACGTGCTCTATAACAACGCCTTGCGCGATTACAACGGCGCCAAGAACGATCTCGCCATCCAGGAATTTTCCGACTACATCAAGTACTATCCCAATACCGATCTCGCCGGGAACTGCTACTTCTATCTCGGCGAAATTCAATTCCGGCAGGGCAACTATCAGCAAGCAGCGCAGAGCTACGACCAGGTTCTGCAGAATTTTCCCACTGGAACCAAAGTCGCATCCGCACAGTTGAAAAAAGGCTTTTCACTGATTGAACTCGGTAAGCAGGACGACGGAGTGGTCGAACTTCGCCATGTAATCCAGCGCTACCCCCGCTCTCCCGAAGCTTTGCAGGCCCGCGAGCGCCTGCGCAAACTCGGAGTCGCATCCAACGCCCGCCCCGGCGAATGATCTTGTGTGAACGGTCTCAGCTATTAGACAGGAGTTGTTCCTTGAGCAAAATTTCCGATAACGATCCCGACCGCGCCAAAGGCGCAACCGAAGGCGAACAGCACCATCACGACGGCAACGCCGCACTAAACGACCAACTGGGTCATCGCGACCAGGACCCAATCCTGAAAGATGCCGACTCCGACTTCCCCGAACCCGGCAACAGTCCCGAACACTCCACTGGCCGCCCCCAAACCACCAGGAAAAAACGCAAACCAAGAGCAGCCTGATCTGCACAAAGGTCCAGACTGTGATTCCTGTGTGCGCCCCTGCGTTTAAGCCTTACCCTCCGCCACCACAACTCTCTCCACGTCCCCCCAAGCCCCAGACCGCGGATCGACAATCTCAAAGTGCCCTGCATCCGGAATCATCACCAATCGCGCATCCTCTTTAGCCTTCGCCTTCACATAATCCTTGCTCAAACTCGGCGGCACAACGTCATCCGCGCTGCCATGCACCAGCCACTGCCGCGCCCGAATCGCCAGCTTCATCGGATCCGCTTCCCGGTAATGATCCTCCACTTCCGTTGGCGTCCCTCCCAGAAACCCCACTACCGCGTCGTTGCTCAAATGCAACTCATAGGCACGCCGCAAATCCACCACGCCCGCCAGCGAAATCGCCGCTTTCACTCCTGCCTCACGCGCCGCTAAACAAAGCGCCAACTGGCCTCCCGCCGAATGTCCCAACACAATCACCCGCCCCAAATCGAACTCATAACGCGCCGCGCTCTGCAACAAAAACCGATACGCCGCCCGAATGTCAGCGAACGTCCCCGGCCATCCTCCGCCCGGATTTCCCACTCGCCGGTATTCCACATTCGCCGTCGCCACTCCCTTCTTCGTCAACCCCGCGCATAAATGCCCCAAGTATCCCAAATCGTACTTGGCCCGCCAGTACCCGCCGTGAATGCAAATCACCAGAGCACGCGACCCCTTAGTCTTCGGCATGCCCAAGTCCACAAACTGATTCGCATCGCTACCGTATGGCACGCGCAAATCAGCCTTCGGCGGGGGCAAACTCAAAATGTCATCGCCCAATGAGATCCACCCTGTGTTCCCTCATGACTTGTGTGTTTAGTTTTGGTTTTGATCGGCGCAAATCCGTGCAAATCCGTGGCGAGAGGTTTTCCCCTACTCATAGCGCAGCGCCTCAATCGGATCCAGTCCCGCCGCGCGCATGGCCGGCACCATCCCACTCACCACGCCCACCACCGCTAGTATCCCCGTCGCCACCAATAAAATCATCGGCGACACAATCAGCCTGATGTCGCCCGCCTCTGCATGTTTCGCCATTGCACTGTAAAACGTAACCCGCCCCACTGATATCGATACCACATACGACAGCGCAATCCCCAACACGCCGCCGACCGCCGTAATCGCCATCGCCTCCGCTAAGAACTGAAACAAGATGTCCCGCCGTCGCGCTCCCAGCGCCTTCTCCACTCCAATTTCGCGCGTGCGCTGCGTCACCGAAACCAGCATCATGTTCATCAGTCCCACTCCGCCAATCCCCAGCGTGAGGGTCCCGATGAAGGCCAGCAGTAGCTTCAGCGCCAACGAAATAATCCCGAACTGTGAGAGCTGCTTTTGCGCGTCAAAAACCTGAACTGCCCGTTTATCGTCCGCTTTAAAGTTGTGGGCCGCTGCCAGCGTATCCCGCACCGTCTGGTCCAGCTTGTCATGATCCAGCCCCTGTGAATCCATCCAAATCCCATCCAGGTAATGATTGTCTTTCAACACATTCATCGAGTTATAGGGAATGTAGATCGTCCGGTTATCGTCGTCATCGCCCTCCTGCATCCGCGGCTTCACCACTCCCACCACCTGAAATTCCACTCCATCAATCCGGATGTCTTCCCCAACCGCCGGCGCTCCCGAAAACAACTTATCCTTCGCCTCCGACCCAATCACCGCCACCAGCGCGTGACGCCCGTTATCCGCGTCATCCAGAAAACGTCCCCGACCCACATCCAGATTCCAAATGTCCTCAATCGCCGCATCCAGCCCCATTACCGGCATCGTGAACGTACGGTTCCCGTTCTGCACCGAGGAATCTTTCTGCGACATCCGCACCACGTGCTTGCATAGCGGGACGTTATTCCGTAACAATTCAATGTCGTCGTTCGTGAACCGCACCTGCACTCCTGCTTTATTTCCACCTGCCTGTTGCGACGTCCGCCCCGGAAAAATCCCCACCGCCGTCGCCCCAAAACTCTCAAAGATATTTTCAATCGCTGTCCCAAATCCATTCCCGTACGCGAGCAGCAGCACCACCGTCGCAATGCCCCACGCCATCCCAGCCATGGTCAGCGTAGTCTTGCGCAAGTCATGCCTCATCGCCGCAAACGCCTGTCCCAACAAATCCCGATGCATAATTTAGCTTCTGGCTGCTAGCTCCTAGCGTCTAGCCGAACTCCGCGCCCTCTGTAGGTAAGACTTTGGTCCTAATCCCCATTAATCCGCGCAAATCCGTGGCGATAGTTTCTCTCGGTACCAGGTACTAGCTACTCCTTCCGCAGCGCCTCCACCGGTTGCAACAAAGCCGCCCGCCGCGCCGGATAAAGTCCCGCCACCACCCCCGCAACTCCCAGAGAAACCACCGCCAACGCCGCAGTGCGCGCCACCAGTTTCGGCGGATCGAATCCTTCCCCCAGCGATACTCCCGACAATATCGCCATTACTCCCGCCGCCGCCGCAATTCCAACAAACCCGCTCAGCATTGTCAGGAATGCCCCTTCCACAAAAAATTGAAACATGATGCTTGCGTTCGTCGCCCCCAACGCCTTCCGCAATCCAATCTCCTGCGTCCGGTCGGCAACCGCCACCAGCATAATGTTGATAATCCCAATCGCCCCCAATCCCAGAGTCACCAGCCCCACGCTTCCCAGGAAAACATTCATCGCGTCGAAAATCTTTCCTACCTGGTCCACCGTGTTCACTGTGTCCCACTCGTCGAATGAATCCGGATTGTTCGCATCAAATCCATGATTCCGCGCAATCACCTTATGCACTTCCTCCGCCGCCGCTTCATGCAATGCGCGCGACTTCGGCTGATACTCGATCAGCGAAATCACATCCTGCCCCTCGCCCACATTTATCGGCGGAAAATATTCATGCATCGTGCTGTATGGTATGAAGCACTTCAGATTCTGATTGTTATTGTCCCCGTGTCCAATGCGCTGCAGCGTTCCCACCACTTCAAACCGCACTCCATTCAGCAGAATCGTACTGCCCACCGCGGGCCGCCCGGAAAACAACGTCCGCCGCGCCTCGTCGCCCAGGACAATCACCGGCCGCTTCTGCGCGTCATCCATGGCATCCAGCCAGCGCCCGTTCTGAATCGGCAGATAACGGATCTGATTGAACATTGCAAGTACGCCGTTGATCTGACCGCTGGCCTGGTAGAAATCGCTCACCGCCCGGATGTCGTTCCGCGAGATTACCGGCGCTGCCGCTCCCACACTCCTGCACTCCCGCAGAATATCCAGGTAGTCGCGGTAGGTCAGGTAATACTGCCGCAGCGCCGTAAAACTCCCTTGCACCGCGGGAGCCCGCCCCGACCAAATGAACATCACGTTCTCGCCCAGGGTATCGAATTGCTTTTTATTTCCGGACCGGAATCCTTCCCCCAGCCCCACCAGCAGCAGCAGCGAAAAAACTCCCCAGGCAATCCCGAACATGGTCAGAAACGACCGCAGCTTGTGCCCCCACAAAGTCCGCAGTGTCTGCCCGAAGATGTCAAAAAGAAGCCGCACTGTTTCAGATTATAACGGTCTGCGAATTAATACTGTGGCACCACGCCAGTGATGCGTGCGTACGCGATCAGCCCCCATGTGCTCGTTGGCATGAACGATGATACGGAGATACATCCTTAGTTGGCGAGGCATCGCCGTTGTACGCATTGACCGGACCGCTACTTGGAGAACCGCGAAAGAATGATTCAGTTGACGCTTTTTTGATGGAACCTCTGCTATGCTACCGCCATATAAGGCGGAGGGTAGTGCAGGCTCTACGCACGGCAGGCTTCTATCTCCACAAAACTGCTGACCAAGGAGAGAGTTTCTATGCGCATGGTCGACCCGATTCTGATGGAACTGGAAAGCGAGGCCCCCATAACGCGGCGCGTACTGGAACGCATCCCTGAGGACAAACTGGCATGGCGGCCACACCCGAAATCCATGTCGCTAGGACGTCTGGCCATGCATGTGGCTGAGATAAACAGTGCCATCGCAGAGATGACACTCGCCGACAGTCACGACTTTGGTGCCGGCCCGCGCCGCGAGGGAACGAGCCGCGCAGAGATCCTTGAAGTTTTTGACAAGGGGTTTCTTCGCGCGAAGGAAATCGTCGCCAACACCGACGATGCCCGCGCGATGGGCGAGTGGACGGCGCTGGTGAATGGCAACAAGATCATGTCGATCCCGCGCATTGGGGTAATGCGCACCATTATGATGAATCACCTCTACCATCACCGGGGCCAACTGTCGGTCTACCTCCGCCTCCTCGACGTTCCCGTTCCGTCAATTTACGGGCCCAGCGCCGATAACAATCCGTTCGCCAAAGCAGCGTAACAAATCGCTTACGCTTACGCGCGCGATCCAAAGCCCCGCTGCGCAGATCGTGGCGAAGCTTGAGGGCCATAAGCGGGAAAGCGGCGTTCCGAGTCCGGAGCGCCGCTCTTACAGCGCTCATGGACCGGGGTCTTGGCGCTATACCATGACATTTTTTTCTCCCGCTCCCACATTTTATTTCTCTCTCCCGCCAAACTCCGTTATGCTCTACCCGGGATGACTACGCTGCCTCTTTCCGAGCTTCTCGGCGCCACGGTGTACGACCCGTCCGGCGCGCCCTCCGGACGAGTGCGCGAAGTCACTCTCGCACCTGAGGGGGACCGCACCCGCGTCGCTTCGCTCATCGTCAAAACAAAATCCGGGAACCGCGTGCTTCCCTTCTCCGCCATCTCCTCCATCGACGCTAACATTCACACTTCTACCAATCCCGCCGACTGGCCCGCCGCCAACGGCTCGGAGGGTTTATTCCTACTCGACCGCGATCTCCTCGATCAGCAAGTTATCGATATCAATGGCCGCAAAGTCGTTCGCGTCAATGACGTTGAACTCCAGATCGACTCCGTTACTGAAGCCGGAAACCCTCACGCCACGCTGCGGGTTACATCTATCGATATCGGCGCCCGGGGTGCGGTTCGACGCCTCCTGCGCGGCCTCGCACCCCGTACGGCGCTCCAGCTCCTCGTCCAGAGAATTCCTCCGCGCACCATCCCGTGGACCTTCGTCGATCTCATCGAAACCGATCCTGCTCGCCGCATCAAGCTGAAAATCTCTCACGAAGGCCTGGCCAAGCTCCATCCCGCCGACATCGCCGACATCGTCGAAGACCTCGCCCCCGATGAGCGCGAAGCCGTCTTCCGCACTCTCGACGAAGAGGTCGCCGCAGAAACTCTCGAAGAGGTCGACCCCAGAGTTCAGAAATCCATCGTCGAATCGCTTGACTCTGAGCGCGCCGCCGACATCGTAGAGGAAATGGATCCCGACGCCGCCGCCGACCTTCTCGCGGATCTCTCCCAGGATCAAACCGAGCAGATCCTCGTCGAGATGGAGCCTGAGGCCAGCCAGGAAGTCGTCGAACTCCTCGAGCACCGCGAAGAAACCGCGGCCGGCCGCATGACCACGGAGTTCCTCGCACTCCCCGTCGCGGCGACCGTAGAGAACGCCATCGGAGTCCTTCGCGAATTCGAAGGCGGCGTGGAAACCGTTGGGACCATCTATCTGGTAGACTCTCACGGCACCCTCGCCGGCGCCGTCCCCCTCGCCAAACTCGTACTCGCCCAGCAAAATACTCCACTCCTCTCAATGACCTCGGAACCGCTTGTCTCCACTCACGAAACCACCAGCGATAACGAAGTCGCCGAACTCTTCGACAAATACAATCTCGTCACCCTCCCCGTCATTGACGAACACAGCAAACTCGTCGGCGTCATCACCTCCGACGATGTAATCAGTATGCTCCGCAGCAAACTGTAAGAAGCTTTGCGCCGTGATCCCCTGCGCCGTCTGCGTTCAAGCATTTTTTGCTATACGTGTTAATCCGCGCAAATCCCTGGCAAGAGGTTATCGGTATAATCATCAGTTCCCAGGAGACCCCCTTTGCCCTTCGACGACCTCCGCCAATGGATCGCCGCGCTGGACCGCGCCGGCGAACTCAAGCGCATCCAGACCGAAGTTGACCCGATCCTCGAAATCGCAGAAATAACCGACCGAGTCAGCAAGTCGAAAACCGGCAAAGCTGGCGGCTCCGCTCTACTCTTTCAAAACATAAAAGATCATCCCGGCTCGCAAGTCCTAATCAATCAATTCGGCTCGGAAGCCCGCATGAAGCTCGCCCTCGGGGTCAACTCCTTCGACGAATTCGCCGACCGCATCCGCGTCTTCATGGACCTCAAATCCCCGCAAGGTTTCCTCGACAAACTCAAAATGCTTCCGCTCCTCACCGAGGCCGGAAAGTTTTTTCCCAAGACCGTTTCCACCGGCCCTTGCAAAGAAGTCATCAAGCACGAGAACTTCTCCCTCCTCGACTTCCCCATCCTGCAATGCTGGCCGCAAGACGCTGGCCGCTTCATTACTCTCCCTTGCGTAATCACTCGTGACCCCAAGTCCGGCAAACGCAACGTCGGAATGTATCGCCTCCAGGTCTATGACGCCACCACCACCGGCGCACACTGGCAAAGACAGAAGGTCGCCGCCGAGCACTACCGTCAAGCCCTCCGCAACGCTGGCAGCTCAGTGGAAACGGATGCACTACTCAAACCGTCCTTTGGCCTGGGTGGGGATTTCGACTCCGCCAGAAATAAAAAATCCGCAGCCGTTGACATCATGGCCCGCACCTCCGGCGGCCAGATCCTCGCTGAAGAAAATCATCCCTCCGGCCGCATGGAGGTCGCCGTCGCCATCGGCACCGACCCCGCCGTAACTTTCTCCGCCATCGTCCCCGCTCCCCCCGACGTCGAAGAATATTTGATAGCCGGATTTCTCCGCGCCGCTCCCGTCGAACTCGTCAAATGTGAAACCGTCGACCTCGAAGTTCCCGCCTCCAGCGAAATCGTCCTCGAAGGCTATGTCAACCTAGACGAACTCCGCACCGAAGGGCCTTTCGGCGACCACACCGGCTTCTACTCGCTCGAAGATCTCTACCCCGTCTTCCACGTCCAATGCATCACCCATCGCAAAGATCCCATCTACGCCACCACGATCGTAGGCAAGCCGCCCATGGAAGACGCTTATATGGGCAAAGCCGTCGAGCGCGTCTTCCTCCCACTGATGCGCCTCAGCATTCCTGAATTGATCGACATCAATCTACCCATCGAAGGCGTCTTCCACAATCTGATGATCGTCTCCATCCGCAAGTCCTATCCCGGTCAAGCCCGCAAAGTGATGAACGCCATCTGGTCGCTCGGCCAGGCCATGTTCACGAAAGTCATCATCGTGGTCGACGAAGATGTCGACGTCCAGAACATCCCCGACGTCACCCTCAAAGTTCTCAACCACATCGACCCCGAACGCGACATCCAGTTCACTCTCGGACCCGTCGACTCGCTAGACCACGCCAGCCGATTGGCCAACTACGGCTCCAAGATGGGCATCGATGCGACCCGCAAATGGCCCACCGAAGGCTTCACCCGCCCCTGGCCCGATGAAATTGTCATGGATGCGAAGACCAAGGCTTTGGTCGACAGCAAATGGAAAGCCTTAGCCAAAGAGCTAGAAATGGAATGAATCAGCTCTGCGAAGTCAGGGAATCGCAGTGGCACAAACCGAGGGCCACGTATAGAACACATCTTCTCTGGTGTACGATTTATTCTGACATGATTTCCATCCCATGAAACTTGCAGAGATCGCATCCGCCCTTAGCGCTCGTATCGAGAACGGGTCAGCTGATATTGAAATCGTCGGCCTTAACGGCGTCGAGCATGCGGGACCGGGGGAACTCACATTCGTCTCCAACTCCAAGTATGCGGCTGCCGCGCGCTCGACGAAGGCGTCGGCCGTGATTGTAGCCGAGGACTTCCCTGCGATTTCGGCGGCCATGTTGCGGGCAAAAGATCCTTATCTTTCTTTTGCCCATGCGCTCGAACTCTTTCACCGGCCGCTGCAATATGCGCCGGGGATTCATCCTACTGCGGTGGTGCATCCCTCGGCGAAGATTGGACGCGGAGCGCATCTCGGTTCTTACGTGGTGGTGGGGGAGGATGTCGAAATTGGTGATAATGCGGTGCTGCTGGCGCAGGTCGTGATCTATCGTGGAGTGAAGATCGGGAGGAATTTTTTCGCGCACTCGCATGCGGTGGTCCGGGAAAACTGCCGCATCGGTAACAATGTATTGCTGCAAAATGGAGTTGTGATTGGGTCTGACGGCTTTGGCTTTGCCAAAACTCGGGAGGGACGCTGGTATAAGATTCCTCAGCCCGCGCCCGTGGTGATTGAAGACGACGTGGAGGTGCAGGCGAATTCCTGCATCGACCGCGCCAGCGTCGGCGAAACGCGCATCCGGCGCGGGGTCAAGATTGACAATCTTGTGCAGGTCGGCCATGGATCGCACGTGGGAGAAGATGCGCTTCTGTGCTCGCAGGTAGGGCTTGCGGGGTCGACGGAAATTGGCAATCGAGTGATTCTGACTGGGCAAGTTGGCGTGGTCGGGCACTGTAAGGTTGGGGACGACGCGATCGTCACGCCGCAGAGTGGTGTGGCCCACGATATTGCCGCTGGCGCGCTGGTCAGCGGAGCTCCCGCCGTGGATCACAAGTTATGGCTGAAATATTCAGCGCTGCTGTCGAAGCTTCCGGAAATGGCGCGTGCGTTGCGGGTAAAGACTCGGAAAGAATAGCCCTCACTTCTTCACGTCGTGGCTGTTGGAGCGCTCCTGTGCTTCTCCGCGAGCCCGCTGTCGATCACCGCTCGAACTTTCTCCATCAAACACTCGCGGCTGCCGAAATCTTGGGGCTCGATGGGACGGTGAAAAATCACGGTCACCGTTCCTCGCTTGATGGCAAACCTTCCCTTAGGCATCACATCGTGCGTGCCCACGATGGTAATCGGAACCACCGGCGCTCCGCATTCCATCGCGAGATAGAATGGGCCCTTTTTGAACGGCAGGAGTTTTCCGTCGAACGAGCGATGGCCCTCCACATAGATTGTCATGTTGATGCCCTGCTGCACCACCTGCTTGGCGGCGCGTACCGACTCGATGCCAGCATCGCGATTCCCGCGATCGACGGGGACTAGTGATCCCATCCGCATGGCCTGCCCCAGAATCGGGTAGCGGAACAATTCCTTCTTCACCATCACGGAACTACGCTTTGGAATTAGCGGAATCGTGATTGGGGGGTCGATATTTGAGACGTGATTTGACATGAAGATGTAGGTTCGCGCCGGGTCCAGCTTGTCCAGCCCTACGGTTTGCACACGCACTCCGGTCAACCGCACTCCATTCCATGCGCCGAACATGAACATGCGGTAGAGCAGGTTAACGTTGCCCGTGATAAGCGTCCAGGGAAAGCCAATCAGGGCGGCCACGGGAGCGGCCAACACCCAGAAGACGAGCATCGCGATGGTGCGGATCATTTTGAGTTCGCCTTTTTAGTGTGCCCTTGGTGGATGTGCTCTAGTGCGAGTGTGCCGCTTGCGAAACCTGTGCCTCGCCCATCAACCATGCTGCACGACGCGCCTGCTGTTCCGCGCTAACGTTCTCCGCCCCTTTGAGTTCGTACGTGATCTCTTCACGGCTACCGGCCTTCCACTTCAACTCACGGTCTCCGCCGCGCCGGCTGCGCAGTTTCACCGTGATCGTGTCGCCAGCGGCGAGTCCGGCCATATCTTCAGACGATTCCTGTCCAACTGTTTTGCCGTTGATTTCAAGAATCGTGTCGCCTACCCGCAGCCCGGATCGCTGGGCTTCGCTGTCCGCGGCCACTGCCGAGACGGTCATGGGGCCGTCGAAGTTTCGCGAGGCAACAAAGCCCGCATCCGCCGCCGTGTTTTTTTCTTCGATGACACGCAGTCCCACGGAGCGGAAGAAATCATTCCAAGGAATCTCTTCTGTGCCTTGGACGTACTTCGTGAAAAACCAGCCTAGATCCGCATGGGCCACGTCTTCGGCGGCTTGGCGTACGCCGTCTGAATCAGGGAAAAACCGTCCCTTCTTGGCGTAGTTTTCATTCATCCACTGAAAGACTTCTCGCAGAGATGCGTGGCCATGACTGGCGTCGCGCACCGCCAAATCCAAAATGATTCCCAGCAACTCGCCTTTGTTGTAATACGAAATGCTGCGTTCGGGGCGGCGATAGTAGGAGTTGCCTTCGAGCCAAGCATCCAAGCTGGAGTCTTCTGCCGACTGAGTGAGATGCGCCGGGCGCCGCTCAAGTTCGCCGATTCCGGAGGCGAGTTGCTGCTCGAAGTGGGGTTCGTCAAGCAGTCCGCTGCGCAACTGCATAATATCCGCGGCAGCGCTGGTGCATCCCTCGCTAAACCAAAGCGCCCGCGTATAGTTTTCTTTGGTGTAGTCCACCGGCTCCAGGTTTTGCGGACGGATTCGCTTTACGTTCCATAGATGAAAAAATTCGTGCGCCGTCACCGAGCTAAGGACTTCCGGGGAGCGAGCCAGCACGTCCGCATTCACGTCGATGGCGGTTGAGTAGGAGTGTTCCATTCCGCCGCCCGCGGGTCCGCGCGGAAAATGGTAGAGAAACATGTAGGTGTCGAAGGGGCGATCGTCCATCCAACTTGTGGCCGCAGTCACGACCTTGTGCAACATCGCGGCGATTTTTTCCATATCGTAGTCGCCGGATTCGGCGTCTACCACAACACGATAATGCGCGCCGCCCTCATCGAAATCCGACTCTTTAAAGGTTCCAATCTCCACCGGGGAATCGACGAGGCGATCGTAATTGTCGGCGCTGAATATTCCATCTTGTGAAAAAGTCAGGGGCGTGGCGATATGCCATCCTGAGGGAACCTGGTTGAAGCGCACTGCCATTGGGTCGTTTCGAGCGTCTACCGCGTACATCAGAAGCTGCGCCAGGTTGAAGAAAGCATGATGAGCGCTAAGTTGCGCTCCGAATGGGCCGAAGGAATCGACGTAAATCTGATACTCGACAACTGCGCCGCCTTCGGCGCCTGAGATCTGCCAACGGCTATCGTTCAATTCGCGTAAGGGCAGTGGTCGTCCGGCACGGTCCTTGGCACGGATCCAGTTTACGTACTGCGCAAAATTGCGGACCTGGTAGAGCGCATTCCAGACTGGAAGCTGCAACTCCCGTTGCGCCGCTCCTTGGGGCAAAATGATCTGAACTTCTACGAGATGCTGTTCAGGATTTGCAAGGGAGATCGTGTAATTCGTGATAGCGCTACAGCGCATCACGGTCACCAACAGGAGCAGAATGACTTGGATAATCTGCTGCGTTGGGGCGTGCCTCAAGTCAAAATGCTTCATCAGTTTCCCGCCGCCCTCGCCGAATCGACAGTACCAGCATCGCCCGCCAGCGCGCGCAATCGCGCCGGCAGTTTTTCATAAATTCCGCCGAATCCGCCGTTGGAGAGAATTGCCACAATGTCGCCAGTTCGCATCTCGGGGGCAATCGTCTGGACGATTTCGTCAGCGTTTCCAATCAACCGCGCACGCTTGCCATGTTTTTGGATCTCGGCCGCCAGTTCGGGTAACTCCAACCGTTCATTTTCCGGTACAGCCTCGGAGCGAAACACGCCCGCGACAATAATTTCATCAGCGACCGCCAGGCTTCGCGCCAGATCACTTTGCAACACGCGGCGCCGCAAAGTGTTTGACCGCGGCTCCAGAATCGCCCACAGCCTAGCGCCCGCGTAACGTGCCCGCAACGCTTTCAGCGTGCCCGCAATCGCCGTGGGATGATGCGCGAAGTCGTCAATGACGGTGATGCCGTTCACTTTCGCTTTCACCTCCAAGCGCCGTTTTACGCTCTTGAACGTCTTGAGCGCCGCCGCGATTTCGTCTTTCGAAATGCCGTAGGCCGCAGCCGTTGCCGCAGCCGCGGTTGCGTTCCAAACGTTGTATTCGCCGGCCAGCGGAAACTCGAGATTCGCCCACACTCGACCCCCGTCCAGGACGGTCCACGAGGTTTTATCCGCGTCCAATTGAAGGTTGTCAATTCGCCAAGCTGAGTGGGAGCCGACGCCATAGCGTTCCACGGGGCAGAATGCCTTGCGCAAGCAGCGCTCGAGGCTGGCATTTTCCGTGGCTTCTCCCGCCATTCCATCGAAAGCGATAATTCGTCCGCGCCGCGGAATCAGATTCACCAGTCGCTTGAACGCGGTCTCCACGGCATCGAGATCTTGGTAGATATCGGCATGATCGAATTCCACCGAGGTAAGGATTACGGCATCGGGAAAGTAATGTAAGAACTTCGGCCCCTTATCGAAGAATGCCGTATCGTACTCGTCGCCTTCCAGAATGAAATGCTTTCCCTGTCCGAGATGAAAACTGGAGCCAAAGTTTTCCGCGATTCCGCCAATCAAGAATGACGGCTGCATTCCTGCCGTATGAAAAATCCATGCCAGCATCGAGGTGGTGGTGGTTTTGCCGTGGGTTCCCGCGACTACCAGAACTTCCTTGCCGCGCAAAAATTCATCATGCAGCAATTGCGGGAGCGAGCAGAACGGAATGCGCTGGTCAAGGATGTGCTCCAGTTCGGCGTTGCCCCGTGAAATTGCGTTGCCCACGACGACCAGATCGGGCGTAGGCTCAAGATTGCGTGCGTCAAAAGGCTGCGCCACCGGAATTCCGAGTTCCGCTAGAAAATCGGACATCGGAGGATACGCCGCCGCATCCGATCCAGTCACGCGAAAGCCGCGCTGCTTCAGCATTCCAGCCAGTGATGCCATAGCTGTGCCGCAGATGCCGATCAAATGAATGTGTTTTTTGTCGTTCATAATTTACGTCGGTGTCAACTGCCGGCCGATGTCGTCGTTAACGGCACCTTCCAGAATCTTCATCCGAACCTGCCCATCGCGCACGGACAATTCAGAGCGTACTCCGA
This sequence comes from uncultured Acidobacteriaceae bacterium, assembly GCA_963818865.1. Lineage (GTDB taxonomy): Bacteria > Acidobacteriota > Terriglobia > Terriglobales > Acidobacteriaceae > Sulfotelmatobacter. Next base: position 143,338 of record CAWFTQ010000001.1, on the reverse strand, counting down.
TTGGCAGTGTGATATTTCCTGCCGTCACATGGCCCGAGCGCACGCCATACGCCACTGGAATTCCAAGCCCGCCCACGATTCGCAGCACAACGTCTTCCAGGTTGTAACCCTGGTTCGCGTTTTGGACGCAGTCCCGCATCTCACCGAAAACAATGCCCTGCACGCCCTTGAATTTTCCCGCGAGTTTCAACTGCATCAGCATGCGATCGATTTGATAAGGCTTCGCGGCCACGTCTTCAAGAAACAGAATGGTTCCCTGCGTACAAATCTCGTAGGGCGTGCCCAGCGAAGCGACGAGGATCGAAAGGCAGCCGCCGTGAAGAATTCCCTCGGCCGAGCCATCGACTAACCCAATCACTCCGGAAGCCGCGTCCAGATTGAGCTCCCAAGCTGTGGTGGCAGCGAGTGCCGCTTGCCACGAGGGCAAGTCGACTCCATCTTCACGAGCCCAATCTTTCGCCACCATGGGCCCGTGGAAGGTGAGGAATCCGGCGGCGTCGGAAAAATACGTGAGCAACGCGGTCAGATCGCTATAGCCGACCAGAATCTTGGGATGCGATTTAATTATCTGCAAATCCAGTGCTTCCAGCAGATAGTTCGAACCATAGCCTCCGCGTGCGCAAACAATGGCCTTCACGTCCTCGCGCGTAAACATCGCTTCCAGTTCGCGCGCCCGGCGTTCTACGGTGCCGGCGAAGTAGAGATCCTGATCCAGGATGGAGTCAAAATAAAATGGCCTGTAGCCGGCGCGGCGCAACCCTTCGCAACCCGCCTCCAGATCATCGTGCTTGACGTTGCTGGCTGGCGCCACAATGCCGACCGTATCCCCCGGTCGAAGGGCGGGCGGCTTCACGCGCGATGCTAAAGGTGAGGACATGCGGTCGGGAATCTATTGCTAAATCAAACGGTTGCCGGCTCAGAACAGGTCACGAGCAAATCGCGATCCACAAAACTCTTCACATCCTAACTCAGAAAAAACTCCCCCCGGCAGACTAGGTGGGCAGCGCCCCGCAGGAACACTAGATTTTCTTCCTGCCGCACCGTTTGCGTACCGCCGGGAGCGTGCACCCGCACGGGCGATTGCACTCTGCCTGTGCTAAGAGCCGCCACAGCCGATGCGCAGGAACCTGTGCCGGAGGATTGCGTCTCTCCCACTCCGCGCTCAAAAAAGCGTGCCCGAACATCGTGCTTCCCGTCAATCACCAGCATCTCAACATTCACGCCCTGCGTGAATTTAGGACTGCGCTGAATCTCGCTAGCCTTGGTCTGCCAGTTCTCGGGAAAATCAGAAACAAATAAAACGTAATGCGGATTGCCCATCGAGACCGGTATTCCGAGCACTTCTTCCGCGGCCAGCTTTACGGGCAGTTCAGCTCCCACGTTGGCCTCGCCCATTGCAATCTCGAACTCGTAATCCATTTCACTGCGCCCCGTCAGCACGCAAGCCTTCAGGCCGGCTCCGGTCTGAATGGAAATCCTCTCTTTTTGGTGCACGGCGCAAAAATAAGCTGCGACGCAGCGCGTGCCATTCCCAGAAATCTCCGCGGCCGAGCCATCAGCGTTGATCAAGCGAATCTCAGTATCGGCCGATGGGTGCGGATACATCCACTCCACGCCATCTGCCCCCACGCCATCGTGCCGATTGCACATAAGTTGCGTCAGAGCCGCAGGATTCGAGTCGCTGCTAAGCGTCGAAGCATCGATCAGCAAAAAATCATTGCCGCATGCGCTGGCTTTCACAAACGGAATCCCCTTGGACGGAAGGCTCACTCTAATTCCACCGGCCCCAACGAAGCCACGCTGCCCAGAACCGTCGATGCCTTCAGTTCGCGCAGGAATTCCTTCTGGTCACGATTGCATCCGGCTACATCGTCGATAGTGTGCTGCCAGTTCATGGATTAACTTTCTATTCGGAAAGCTTGAGATGGCCGGATTTTATCACTGTGCGCGCTGCTCCAGCGGGTGCAGCGTTAACCTGTCTGATTACCGAGTGCTGCCTTGTGCAGGAAGCGGGGTTCGCCCTTGAAAAATAGCCGCCGGCGATTGCCCACTTGTGTGGATTTCGACCAATGCGATGAGGTTGTGATCGCGCGCCGCTTTCCATACCGGATCGCCCTCGAACCCAATGGCATAATCAGCGTACGATGCGGGATCTGCGAGAGCGCGCTCCCATAAGCCGTCAGGATCGACTGGATATTTCCAGACTCGATGATTGCCTTCGTTGATGGTGCGTCGCAGGGGAATCCCCGCCTGCTCCAGCGCGCCGACGTGCTGGCCCAAATACATCAGCAGCGTGGAATTTGGTGGAAGCGACTTGATCCACTCCCCTAGTTGATGGTCCAGGGCCACGCGGCCTTTCATGTTGATATCGGCTTCCCGATAGCAAATGGGATTAGCACGCCAGATCAGAGCATAGCTAGCGCCCGCGAATACCAAAACGATTAGCACGGTTGCGACGCCCGCCCACTGGCGCGAGGAAGCCTCAAACTGCGGAAGCTTGGTTGCGGACTGCACCAGGAACGAAATACCCATTGGCACAAATACGGCGAATGCGGGAAGCAGTTGCAGGCCATAGCGAACGTTATATTGTGTGAACGGCCACCAGGTCGGCACAAAAATTGGAACGCTTCCGTATGCGATGGATAGGCCGTAAAACGGCACGGGCACCCACAGCAGCAACGCTATGCGCCCGCGCCCGGAATACGCTGCGGCCAAGCTTCCGAGCAGAGCCAGGACCAACCATAGCCGCCCCAGCCAACTCGATTGGGCTACATTCAGTTCGGCTGCTTTCAAAAAATAGGAGCCAGCGGCCAACAAATTCCCCTTGGCCGGATTTACGGTCGCGGTTTTCTGCTCGATTGATTTCGCGGAGTACGGTCCGTTCGCGAACTCCAGCGGATTGCGATAGATTGCAGCGTTATAAGCCAGCCATGAGATGGGCGCTGCGACCGCGATTAAAAGAAATCTTATCATCTGCGCCCTCCCAGGGAGACTCGAGGGTCCAGATGGGCCTTCTTTGCTTCGCTTGCAAAGGCGCGAGTGTACGATCAGGGCCGCAACCATCAGGAGCGCTGCTAGGAACCATCCGTCGTAGCGCGTCAAACAGGCCGCAGCCAGGCACAGGCCGCACTTGGTTAGCGCCTTCGCATTCCCTCGGGCAAATTCGGCGAAATAGACGACCGCCCAAATAAACAAAGCGAGGTACAGCGACTCGCCCATCGCGGTCGCCTGCATGTAGATCAGGTTCGGATTCGCGGCATAGATCATTGCAGCAATCCACGCGCCCATCGGCGTTGCATGCGCTTCTCCGTCGCGGCTCAGTTGACCCCGCACCAGGCGGAATATTCCCAGCACAGCGACCACAAACGCCGCCATCGAGGGAATTGAGCCGCCCGAGCCGCTTTGCCACATTTTGGTCGAAACAATAAAGGGCAGGATCAACAGGTGCGGCAGCGGGAGCCAGACGGTTCCTAACTGCAGCAGCCCGGGAGTTCTAGAGTCAAAGATGCGGCGTGCAATGTTGATGTGCGCCACGGCATCGCCGTAGAGCAGCACATCCCCCTGCCGGTTATAGAAGAGAAAAGAAAATGCCGAAATGAAGATCGCCAGCCAGACTAGCCGTACGATCCCAATATCGGAGTGCGCCTCCGGATGCGAAGATTGCGGCTTCATTCGAGGTGGGTGAGTTCGCGGAAAATCTGAAAGCGGGCGTCGATTTCTTCCCGGGTCAGGGATTGTAAGCGCTCCGTACCAAAACTTTCCACGGCGAACGACCCCATGACTCCTCCGTAGAACAGCGCACGCTTCAGCACTTCGCGATTCAACTCTGGCTGGGATGCGACGTAGCCCATGAAACCTCCGGCAAAGGAATCACCTGCGCCAGTGGGATCTTTCACTTCATCGAGGGGCAAGGTTGGCGCGCGAAAAGGATGGCGACCAATCCCAAATGCTCCGTCGCGAAAGAAAATCGTCGCACCGTATTCGCCGTGTTTGATCACCAGCGCTTGCGGCCCCATGGCCAGTACCTTCTGCGCAGCCCGCGGCAGGTTCTTTTCATCCGCCAGCATCTTGGTTTCAGTATCGTTGATCAGTAACACATTCACCAGCTTCAAAGTTTCGGCCAGTTCGGTGCGCGCCCCCTGGATCCAGTAATTCATGGTGTCGCATCCCGTCAGGCGCACGCCATTCATCTTACGGCGGACATTGGCCTGCAAGGTCGGCTGAATGTTTGCCAGGAAAAGAAATTCCGTGTCTTCGTACTCCTTGGGAATTCGCGGCTGAAACTTCTCGAACACGTTCAGATCGGTGAAATTAGTTTTGGCTTCGTTAAGATTTTCAGCGTACGAGCCTCCCCAACGAAAGGTTTTGCCAGCGGCACGCTCGATGCCGCGGGTATCAACGCCACACTTTTTCAGAACATTTTCATCCTCGGGGCTAAAGTCTTCGCCCACTACGGCGACCATACGCACCTGGGTGAAATAGCTGGCCGCCAGCGAAAAGTAAGTCGCCGCCCCGCCCAGAATGCCTTTCACGCTGCCCGAAGGGGAGGTGATGTCGTCAAACGCAACCGATCCTACAACGACAATGCTCATCGTGACGCTAATTCCCTTCTTAGTGGTCAGTGGCTAGTGGTCAGTAAAATCTCTTGGGCCATCGCTTCTGCTGGTCAATGGCCACTGACTTTCACATACTTCCCTATAATCAGCTTCAACTTCTTCCGAGTCGCGGGCGGAATCTTCTTATGATCCGTCAACATTGCGTGCGCCAGTGCCAAACCGCATTTGCAGGAGCGGCCACTCGGCATCGACGCTACGGTCTCGCGCACGACTTTCGCCGCATTCTCAGCATTCTTTACCAGCACCGCGACAATCTGATCGACCGTGACTGAATCGTGATGCGGATGCCAGCAATCGTAATCTGTCACCATGGCGACCGTGACGTAGCAAATTTCCGCTTCGCGCGCCAGCTTCGCTTCCTGCAGGTTGGTCATGCCGATCACATCCATACCCAGCCCGCGATATACATTCGATTCTGCCCTAGTGGAAAACTGCGGACCTTCCATGCACAAATAAGTTCCGCCCTGCCTGCCGTTGACGCCGGTTTTCTCGCAAGCGCCTTCCACTATGCGCGCCAGCTCTCCACATACAGGATCGGCAAAAGCGATGTGGGCCACCACTCCCCCACCAAAAAAAGTATCTACGCGATGCCGCGTGCGATCGAAAAATTGGTCCGGGATCACGAAATCCAACGGCTTATGTTCTTCCTTCAGCGAGCCCACTGCCGAAATCGAAACGATTCTCTCGACTCCCAACTGCTTGAACCCGTGAATATTTGCGCGGAAGTTCAGTTCGCTCGGCAGAATACGATGTCCGCCCCCGTGCCGCGCCAGAAATGCTACTTTGCGCCCTTCGAGCACACCGCAAATATAAGCATCTGAAGGCGCGCCAAAGGGCGTCTTCACCCGCACTTCTTTTACCTTCGTCAAACCCGGCATGGTATAAAGCCCGCTGCCGCCGATAATCCCGATCTCCGCTTGTGCCACCCAACCTCCAAGACTTGCGCCTACAGGATTTCCTCGCGCGTTGAAACCAAACTCGTGATTATATCAAGCTCTCCGTGCGCCTTTTTTATTGCGGGTGTCGAGCCGGGTACAATCTACGTATGCGATTTCCCACCGCACTCGTCACGCTGATTTTTTTTACAGCCTCAGCTCTCGCTCAAAACAGCTCCAAGGTTGAGCCCGAACCCAAGTCCGTCACCGTTCCCGTCACGCTGGATCACAACCGCGTCGTCATCGACGTTTACGTGCCCCTGCCCGATGGATCGACCAAGCGGGTTCGAGGCTGGGTCGACACCGGCGACCCAGAACTTTGGATGAGCGACCGAGTCGCTGGCTGGATGGGACTTAGTGTCAATTGTGACGGCCAAATCTGCTCCGGCTCGGCGCATCCACAAGTTGTTTCACTCGAAATCATGATCGGCGGAATGAAGATTTTCCTATCTGCGATGGAAAAGATAAAAATCCCGGCCGGTAGGCCCACCATCGTTCCCGGCATGAGCGCCGAGATCAAGATTCCATCGACCGTTCTGTGCAACTACGATGTGCTCATCAACTTCCCCGACCGCGAATTCAGCATCGGCCTGCCCGGTAGCTTGAAGTTCAATGGAGTAAAGAGCAAGATGCTCGTCGACGCAAGCACCGGCTTCATTCAAATTCCCAGCAAGATTGAAAACAAGAATTACAATCTGGGACTCGATATCGGCTCGTCCATCAGCTTTCTCTCGGAGGAATTATTCGACAAGCTGGCAACCGCCAATCCGGAGTGGCCGCACATGAGCGGCGCCGTAGGACCGGCCAACATGGGAGAAGCCGGTGACGACGAACCAAAGTGGAAGCTGATGCGCGTGGACCGGGTGCAGTACGGACCGCTCTATCTCACGGGTGTGGCCGTGGCTGAGTTTCCTAAGAATTTCAGCGCCTTCTTTGCAAAGGACGCGGGCGCGGCCATTGCGGGCCTGATCGGGACGGACGCGCTCATGAACTATCGCGTCGGTCTCGACTACGCCCACTCGACCGCCTATTTCGATCTGGGCCGTACCTTCAAGTTTCCTGACTTCGACGTCGTCGGGCTTATTCTGCGTCCCGAAAACGACACGCGTTTTACGATTCTCGGCGTCGCGGATTTCGATGGTAAGCCGTCGGTTCCGGTCGGCGTCGACCGCGTGCAAACCGGCGATCATCTGGTTGCGGTTGACGGCATTCCCGTTCCTGACTCGACTATGGGGCAGGTGTGGTCTTTGCTCGAAGGCACGCCCGGTCAGGAGCGCAAGCTGACTGTTGAGCGGGACGGGAAGCAATTCACCGTGGCCGCCAAGGTACAACATTTCCTGGGGGAGCGGGAAGAAAATCAATCTAAGGAAAAGTCTGCTGGGAAAAAGTGAGCCCCGGAGTAGTTGTAATGATCTCTACTTCTTGAATACTTCTCTTTCCAGCTTTTCAGTCGTGGCCGCGTCCAGGCTTTCGCTCACCAGCACTGTGTCCCCCTGCTCTTCGATCACGACCGCGCCGTCTTCCGTGGTCCAGGCGTGCCGACCTTGCAGAATATCCACTTTGTACTCGGGATGCACCGCCGCTTGAGCGTCCGAAGGACTCGCTACTTCCTCAACTTTCTTGTATCTCTTAGCCAACGAGCGGGCATAAATTTCGGCAAACTCCGATGCTTTCTCCGGGCTCGACCAGCGCGATACATAAAACAACCCGAGGGGCGCTGCCGTGTCTGCCTTGGGTCGCGCGGCATAATAATAACCGCCGCGCCACTCCGGATATAAACGCTCCGACAATTTTTGGCCGGCGTATTGCTCGATGAGGACGGCGACGTCGAACTCTCCCATCGCGCCGATATCGAACTTCACGTAATCCTTAAAGTCACGCTTGAATTCCACCACGGGCATCGGCGGAATCTGCTCGCCCGCCAGGTAAGTCTCCGGCTGCATGATCTGTCGGGTAGTGTGCGGAGGATTCGCCAGAACGCCAGCAAAGGCTCTCTCCTTACCACCTTTTTCCAGCAACTTTACTTCAAATTTCAAGCCGTAGCTATAGGGAAACGTAAGCGACTCCCGCAGGAAAATGGGGGCGTCTTTGAAAACCTTAGAATCGTCGGTGCCGCTGGACATCTGCGATTCCATCTCATCTACCAGGTCCGGAGAATCGAGGATCGACCGTCCCACGGGTGCCAGTTCATATTGCAGCATCACAGTCTCGGCCTGGCCTTCGACGACGGCCTCGCGGCTATCGTCCATCTCATCGTTCTCGATATCGGCGGGGGTAGGATCTTTTCTGATTTCCCCTAAATCCTTTTCGCCGCGCTTCATCCATTTGTCGAGGCCGACCGCCTGATCCTGCAGAGCATGCGCCAATTCATGAGCCATCACCGGTTCCTGCTCTTCCATCGGAACCCAGTCCAAGAGATTGACGGTCTTGGTTTTGGGATCGTAGTATCCAGCGACCTGTTCGCGCAGCAGCGACACCAAAAGCTTTTCCAGCTCAAAGTCGCGCGGCAGCAAGCCGAACTTCTTCAACACTAGTTCGGAGCGCTGCAGCCGCTTCACGTCTTCGTCCTTCATGTGCTTGGTAAGGTAGCCTTCTACTTCATCACGGCTGGTCAGCCGGCGTTTGACCTGCTTTTTGATCGGCAGGCCCGTCTGCTTGCTGTCGAATGCCAGAATCTCGTCGACGGAGTGAAAAAGTTGTTCCGCCTCCCGCGGCGTGATCTTGACCTCTGGCTTTTCTGCAGTGGGAGCCTGTGGGGAAGCCGCTTGTGGGGGGGGAGAACTCTTGTCCGTTTGGTGTTGATCTTGATTTTGATTTTGCTTCTGCTCTTCCTGCGCCGGCTGAACCTGTGCTCGTGCCAGGTCCACGCCGCTGATCCCCATGAGCAGCCCAACCGCGAAAAGCGATCTAAGTACCCCGTTGCCCAGCAGCTTAACGGTATCCATTAGGAACGAGTCTACCCTGTTTGCCTATACTCTCTTCAAGGACAAACCATGCCCACAAAAGCTCCCGTTAATCTTTGGACTTCTGCCGGCCACGCCGGCGACTATTTGGGCCGCGCCGATTCAATTCCTCACCGCAGCGAAGGCGAGTCGACGCTTCTGGAATTCATACCGGCGAACACGCGGCGCGTGCTCGACCTCGGCACCGGTGACGGACGATTGCTGGCGCTGGTCAAGGCCGCTTCGACTGCCAAACTGGAGGCCGTAGCAGTGGATTTCTCGCCAGCGATGCTATCGGCCGCGGGCGAGCGCTTTGCCGGCGATTCGTCGATCACAATCGTGAACCATAATCTCGATCATCCTTTACCGGCTTTGGGCAAGTTCGATGCTGTCGTGTCCAGCTTCGCGATTCATCATCTGGTACACGAGCGGAAGCGCGAGCTCTATACGGAGATTTACGGCTTGCTTAATGCGGGCGGCGTCTTCTGCAATCTGGAGCATGTGGCCTCGCCTACGCCGCGGCTGCATGAGGAATTTCTGTACAGCATCGGGTACACACCTGAGACGGAAGACCCGTCGAACAAGTTGCTGGATCTCGAGATACAACTGCAGTGGCTGCGCGAGATTGGATTTGTGGACGTGGATTGTCACTGGAAGTGGCGGGAGTTGGCGCTGCTGGTGGGTCGGAGACCGTAGCAGCAACTTGTCATTCTGACGTCTGCCTTCCGGACGCGTCGAATCTAGCCCGAACGGGTGCACGGGGTCCTGCGACTGCGCGAGCCGGTTCGCATTCGCGAATCGTCTCGCTTCGGTCAGGAGGACAATGCTTGATGGCTATTTACGAGCAACTCTCTCCGCCACCCACTCCCCCGCTTCCCTCGTCCCGAGCACTCCGCCGATGTCCTGCGTAGTCCTCTTCTGGCGAACGGCTTCCAGGACGGCAGCTTCGATCTTCTCGGATTCTTTAGCGAATCCCAAATGTGCCAACATCATGGCCGCGGTCAGAATCGCACCAAACGGGTTCGCAATATTCTTCCCCGCGATGAGAGGCGCCGAGCCGTGTACCGGCTCGAACATCGATGTTTCGCCGGGATGAATATTTGCGCTGGCGGCCATGCCCAGACCGCCCTGCAGTCCGGCGGCGAGGTCGGTGATGATGTCGCCAAACATGTTATTGGTCACGATCACATCGAACGCGCGCGGGTCGCGCACCATCTGCAGGCAGAGCGCGTCCACGTACATGTGTTGGGACTTGATCTGGGGATGCTCGCCGCTCACTTCCGTAAACACGCGCTGCCACAGGCCGCCGGCGTGCGTCATGGCATTCGATTTATCCACCATAAGCACGCGCCCGCGCGGCGAGCCGTCGAGTTTCGGGTGCTGCTCGCAATACTCAAACGCGTAGCGGATGATGCGCTCGACTCCTTTGCGAGTGTTGATGTCTTCCTGAATTGCGATCTCGTCGGGAGTGCCTTGCTTGAAGACTCCGCCGGCATCGGTGTAAACGCCTTCCGTGTTTTCGCGCATGACTACAAAATCCACATCCTTGGGCTCAACGCCTTTCAGTGGACACAGCCCCGCATCGAGCAGTCGCACCGGCCTGACGTTGGCGTAGAGGTCCATCTTGAAGCGCATGCCCAGGAGGATTTCTTTGGCGTGGATGTTGGTCTTGACGCGAGGATCACCGAAGGCGCCGGCGAAGATGGCGTCGAATTCGCGGCCGAGCATGGCAAAGCCGTCAGGAGGAACGGTCATGCCGTCGCGGAGATAGCGGTCGGCGCCCCAGTCGAATTCACTCATTTCGACGTCGGCACCGGATGCCCGGATCACTTTGAGAGCTTGTGGGATTACTTCCTGGCCAATCCCGTCTCCGGGGATGACGGCAATGCGCTTCTTCGAAGGCTTTTGCGGGTCCACGGGTGAAAACTTAACACAAGGTGAGCCGAATGAGTAGGCTCTCACAGGCGTTCCGAGAAGCTTACTGCGAAGGGGCAGGCGCGAATCGGCGATGAATCACGAGGCCCTTCGCTATAATCAATATTCCATGTTTCGCAGCCCCCTCCAAGACGCACTTCGCGCACAGACGGCGACCGACGGGCCTCCGGTTCGCGAGAGCGATTACCGCGGAGCCACGACGGCAGCCGACTTTTCCGATGCACAGGAAGAGTTCGCTGCGCTGCCGAACGGCTGCGGAGTTTGTGACCTCGGTTTCCGCGTAAGAATTTCGCTTAAGGGCGGCGACCGCGTGCGCTGGATGAACGGCATGGTTACGAATAATATTCGCGATCTCGCCGCCGGGCACGGTGTGTATGCCTTCCTGCTGAACCCGCAGGGCCGGATACTGGGCGATATGAACGTCTACAACGAGGGTGAGACGCTTACCGTGGAGACAGATCGCACCCAGATCGAGAAGATTCTCGCCACGTTCGACCATTACATCATTATGGATGATGTGGAAGTGACGGATATCAGCGAGAATTGGACTGCGTTGGGTCTGAAGGGACCGAGGTCACGCGCCATTCTAGACGCAGCGGGGATTGCGGTTCCGGAACTGCGGCCATTGCAGGCACATGCTGCTCAGTGCAAGTGTGACTGTGACTGCTTGGAATGCACAGTGATTCGAGGAGAGGAAGCGCAGCAAGAATCCTACGAACTCTGGGTCGCACCCAAGAATGCTCACAAGACCTGGCTCGCGCTGATCTCGGCCGGGGCGATTCCAGTGGGGAGTGATGCTTTGGAAATGCGTCGCATCATCGATGGCGTCCCGCTCTACGGGGTCGATATTCGCGAGCGCGATCTGCCGCAGGAGACCGAACAGATGCGCGCGCTTAACTTCAATAAGGGATGTTATGTTGGGCAAGAGATCGTAGAGCGCATTCGTTCGCGGGGAAATGTACATCGGAAATTTACCGGCTTCTTGATGGAAGGTTCGGCCGATGTTGTTGCGGGGGCCAAGATTATTTCGGGCGAAAAAGAAGTTGGCGAACTCACCAGTGTAACGGTTGTGCGGACGGCATCCGGCGAACAAACGGTTGCGCTGGGATACATTCGACGCGAAGTGGGAGTGCCTGGGCGCGAAGTCACCATCGGCGCGGCGAAAGCGATCGTGACTCAACTGCCGTTCGACACAGTTGCTCCGGGAGGAATAAGGCGAGAGTCGTTGTTGCAACCGCGGTGAGAAAAGATTGAACCCAAAGCTAGCTGAGTTTACGCGGAGAACACGAAGAAAAATCTCCATCGGTGCTTTGAATGAGCGGGACATTGAACAAGAAAGACTTTGAGCGAGAAAGACAAGGACATTCGCTATGGCTGAGAAGAGACAGGAATCAGGTTTCACAGTAACCGATCGTCGATTGTTTACGGAAGACGGGGAGTTGCGCCAGGAAGTCCGAGAGGAGCCAGAAAAACCCAAAGCCGCGCCGCCCGCAGTCGCCAGTGCCCAGGCGGTTCCGGTAATCGGCGAGGAAGGTGCTGGGCCAGAGGTTCCTCCGATGCCGACGGCGGCTGAGCAGAAGGCGCAGGCCGATGCTTACCGGAAATCGTCGGACGCGCTCGACTCGCGGGTGGAGCTGAGCGGGCACTCCGCCAAAGAATTTGAGATGACGTTCGAACGCTTCATGGCGTCTCTTTACATGACGGCAATGATGCAGTTGGGATTGATGCACCAGCAGGGCGAGCAGCCTCACATGGACATCATTGGAGCGCGCCAGACCATCGATACGCTGGCGCTGTTGGCGGAAAAAACTAAGGGTAACCTGACTTCCACGGAAGAGAACTTCCTGCAGAACAGCCTCTATGAAGTGCGCATGGCTTACGTGGAAGTGACCAACGCGCTGTCGCGACCTCCGCAGCCCGGAACCGCCACGGGAACCAGCGGACGATGATTATAGAGGCTTGCGCATGAAGGCGACGCTCACTGTGCTGGGCAGCGGCACGTCCATGGGCGTGCCCACTCTGGGCTGCGACTGCGCGGTATGTCATTCCAATGATTCGCACGACCGGCGCACCCGGCCTTCGATCATGCTCGAATATGCGGGCAAGGTCGTCCTGATCGATACCACGCCTGATTTCTACGCGCAGGCGATTCGCGAGCGCATCGCCCGCGTGGACGCGGTTTTCTATACACATACTCACGCCGACCACATCCTCGGCATCGACGATCTCCGTCCTCTAAGTTACAGCCACAAGCCGGGGAGGTTGCCGCTCTATGCGCGCCCGGACGCAGCCGCTTTCCTGCGCAAAATGTTCACCTACATTTTTGACGCGGACTATAAATACGGCGGCTTGCCGCAACTCGAATTGCGGCCGATTGACGGACCTGTGGAACTTTTCGGCGCCCGTTTCGAACCGGTGCGGCTGATTCATGGCGAGGCGGAGATTTACGGTTTCCGCTTTGGGAGCGCGGCCTATCTCACGGACCACAGCGAAATTCCCGAAGCATCGTTCCATCAACTGAACGGGCTGGATATTCTTTTTCTGGATGCGTTGCGGCACAAACCGCATCCCACGCATTCGACGGTGGAGAATTCGCTGCGCATCGTGGAGCGGGTAAAGGCTAAACGCGCATTCTTCACGCACATTTGCCACGATCTGCCGCATGAGGCGACCAACGCAACCTTGCCTCCGCATGTTCGGCTGTCGTATGACGGAATGAAGCTGGAGTTTGAAATCTAAATTCAGTGGACGGTGGCCAGTACTCTGACCAGTGGTCAGCGAAACACTTCGGAACACTGGCCTTCTGACCACTGAGCGCTGGCCACTGCCCACTGCCATGCAGGTTTTTCACAAACTCGATGACGTTCCGACGGCCTTTGGACCGTCGCTCCTTAGCGTGGGCAATTTTGACGGGGTGCACCGGGCGCACGCAAACGTGCTCAACGAGATTGTGCGGCGGGCGCGACAGAGCGGCGGCCAAGCTGTGGCAGTGACGTTCGAGCCACATCCAGCGCGCATCCTGCGCCCGGACTCGGGATTGAAACTGCTCACTCCCGTGCCCGAGAAACTGCGTTTACTCGAAGGAACCGGAATTGATGCGGTGGTGATGCTGCCGTTTGGGCGCGATCTTTCGTTGATGACGCCGCGGCAGTTTGCCGACCGTATCTTGAAAAGGAAATTACACGCGCGCGAGGTGCACGAAGGTTACAACTTCCACTTTGGGCACAAGGCTGCTGGGGACGTGAAGCTTCTGGCGCAATTCGGGCAGGAAATGGGATTTGAGGTGAAAGTCTATCCTGAGCAGAAGCTGCGCGGCGAGCCGGTTTCCAGCAGTCATATCCGCAAGCTGATTGGCGAGGGACGGGTGAGCCGGGCGCGGCATCTGCTGGCGCGTCCCTTCTGCATCTTGGGCATGCCCGGGCGCGGGCGCGGCTATGGCTCGAAGTACACGGTGCCCACGATTAACCTGGCGCGCTACGAAGAACTTGTGCCTAAGGATGGCGTCTATATCACATGCACGCGTGTGGGCGCCGAGCGCTTTGATTCGGTGACCAATGTGGGCAATCGTCCGACGTTTGGTGCGGATTCATATGCCATCGAGACGCACTTGCTGAACTTTCATCCCATTGAACTGACGCCGGAGAGCGAAGTTGAGATTTGTTTCCTTGACCGCCTGCGGGATGAGATCAAGTTTCCGTCCGTGGAGGCGTTGCGCGAGCAGATCGCGCGAGATGTCAAGAAGGCGAGAAGATATTTTCATTTTTTTCGGTTAGGATGAGGCGGACGATCTCATCCGTTGGGCGCGACGATGTGTACGACGCGCCAAGAGCTTCCAGTGGCGGCAAGAGTTTCGGGCACAGTCATTCGGGTGGAGGCGGTCGCGGTCACAGTCACTCAGGCGGGGGAAAGCACCACCACTAATACCCACCGCTACGGTCAGCCAGTTCTTCGCCTTTGAGCTAGACCATTCTTCTTTCACGCTAATGCGGCAGATAGCCTGATTCCATGGGCAATTTGCCGTCTACGCGCACCACGTTGATGGTGTTGTCGACGGAGCGCACATCCACGAGGCCCACGGCACCGGACGTGGACTGCACAATCTTGAGCACCTCCGCATCAGAGTCGGCCATCACAATGGAATCTTTGTGAGCGGCGATTAGGGCCTTCCATTCACTATCAGTCATTTTGTTCAGGTGCTCCAACGTTTCGGTTTCGCCGGCGGAATCCTTGTGCAAGACGAGGATCACGGTCTTGCCATCGCGCCACTTCTTGATCTCCGACCGAAAAATCCTGGAAAGGTGCGCGGCGCTGACGGTGCCAACGTTATTCTCCTTGTTGACCACTACCGCCATGTGGTGAGCGAAACAAGGAGTGAGGAACGTCAGAAGAAAACCAAGAAGCACGGCCAAGCGCTGGAGTTTCATAGGCACCTCCATATCGAATTGTTATGACAAGGTAACATGAAGAGCCTAACTGAGAATCGCAGCTAGGGAGGTCAAAACATTGTCAAATCACTGCGAGGTACCTAGGAAGTAAAACAACATGCTCACGCGTGATTCCCGAATGGGCTCTCCAAAATCACAAATTGACAATTCCGAAGCACACCGTACAATCCGCAAGTCATGGCAACTAGTCCCATTCAGTTGATCCGACAGGCTACGCCGGATCAGCGGCGGACGCTGTTGGCGGCGGCGCTGGGTTGGGCGCTCGATGCCTTCGACGCCATGCTTTACGCGCTGGTGCTGGCGCTATTGATGCGCGATCTCGGCATGAGCAAGACGACGGCGGGCCTGCTGGGCACGCTCACTCTGCTGGCCTCAGGTTTGGGCGGGGTTCTTTTTGGGTTTTTGGCAGATCGCATTGGTCGCAAGCGGGCGCTGATGGCAAGCATTCTGACGTATTCGGTGTGCTCGTTCGCGTCGGGACTGGCGACCAGCATTGCCATGCTGGCGGCGGCGCGCTTCGTTTTGGGGCTGGGCATGGGCGGCGAATGGAATACGGGAGCGACGCTGGTGGCAGAAATCTGGCCTACGGAATTCCGCGCCAAGGCTATTGCGATAGTGCAG
Source organism: uncultured Acidobacteriaceae bacterium (assembly GCA_963818865.1). Classification (GTDB taxonomy): domain Bacteria; phylum Acidobacteriota; class Terriglobia; order Terriglobales; family Acidobacteriaceae; genus Sulfotelmatobacter. The sequence goes on along the minus strand of CAWFTQ010000001.1, from coordinate 127,844 downwards.
AGTTCGTGGGCAATAGGCTTTGCCGCGGCGGCCCTGGTGGCAGGACCAGTGGCACGGTACTTCGGATGGAGGGCGGTTTTCTTCGTGGGGATCCTGCCGGCGCTGTTGACCTTGTGGATCCGGCGTGGAGTGCCGGAATCGAAGATGTGGGAAGAACGCGAATCTCTTAGGCGACCATCGGCTATGGGTGGCAGCCTTGGCGCTGGGGATAAAGAAATTACAAGTAACGTCTCTACGAATTTTTCCATGATTTTTCGGGCACCTTACTTGAAGGCCACGATTGCTCTGCTGCTGTTCAATTTCTTTTGCTTGTTTGCGTGGTGGGGATTGTTTACCTGGATGCCGCCATATTTATCGCTACCCGTGTCGCAGGGCGGGCGCGGCTTTGGCGTGATGGGCACTACGACGCTGCTGGTGGTGCTTAATCTGTTCGGGATGTTTCCGGGTTATACCAGCTTCGGATGGGCGGCGGATTATTTTGGACGCCGCAGGGCATTTATCGTGTACAGCTTGACGTCAGCCTTTCTGATCCCACTTTATGCTGCGGCCCGGTCCCCGGTCGGGCTCATGGTTTTGGGAACGATCGTGGCATTCTTCGGGACCGGGTTATTTTCCGGCTCGGGAATTATAGGCAGCGAGATATTTCCGACCAGCCTGCGGGCGCGTGGGCTGGGCGTTACTTACAACGGGGCGCGCACCATGAGCTCAGTTGCGCCGCTGGTCATTGGAAGAGTCGGCCAGGCCAGAGGACTGAGTTGGGCATTTTATTTGTGCGCCGCGGCGTATCTGCTGGCGGCGCTGATGGCGACGCAATTGCCGGAAACGAAGGGAAAACAGCTGGAGTGAAATGATCTGTCACTGCGGCTTCCAAGTCAGATCCACGCGCACCGGAATTTCATTTCTTACCGGAATCGTGAGTAGCGACGGCGGGTCGATTTTGAAGTCTGTGAGCGTGGCTGGAACGGTTCCGGTAATTCGAATCTGATTACCTTGTTTTGTCAGTTGAAATGGGACTTGCTTGTACTGGGCGGCCTGGCCGGCGAACTGGATCTCCAAATCGGCCTGGATGGCAGTGGAAGAGGATGCCGATTCTGGCAGCCGTGTGCGCACGGTAACCATGGGAAATTGCGCGCCGCGCGTAACTTGAAGCATGTGGAGGTCGCGGTTGCTGTCGCCGGAGTCGAATGACTTGACCGGGACCGCGATCAGAAAATCGCATTGTCCAGCGTGACAAATTCCCTTGCCCCGCACCTCATGGCTCACACCCTCGCTCTCGTGCAGTCGGTGGGACACGTGGTAGGTGAGAGTGCCTTGTTGGAGAATCCATTGGCTGTCAGCGGCGGAAGCAAACGTGGATAGCGGCAGAAACCAGCAAAGGGCGAGGGTTCGCAAGTTCATAGGTGGTTAGATGCGCTTTTAGAACTTTACCGAAACAGACAAAAGTGCCGCGCCGAATGCTCCGGCTGTAACGATGGCTACCGGTCCATGAGCCGAGGCGATACCGTGAACTTTTTCGCCCTTACTTTTTTCATCGAAGGCAATTTCCCCGAGGATGGGCGTCAGAATCATTCCAGGGCCATGAATCCAGGCCAGCGCCTTATGCACGCGAATGGGTCCGCGAGTTTGAGTGCCGGTTATCTTGGGCGCTCGGATAGCAAAATAGGCGGTCGTGAAATATAGGCCTGCGGTTGCGCCACCTAGCGCGGCATGCAGATCGCGGGAAGATGTGCTGGTGCTCTTGCCGCCCGCACCGGCGGAGGAGATTACCGTTGCCAGGAGAGGGACGGCGGTGATCAGTCCCATGCGCTGATGAATCTTTAGCATGTGGGTTCGCTTATCCAACAGGGCTTGTTCCCTGGCGTTGGCTTGAGACGCAGCGGCAGGGAAACCGAGATCCCCGAGGGACGGTTCTGTCTGGCTGCTGGAAGGCGCATTTGGCAGTTCGCCGGGAGGCGCCGCTGGCTGATTTTGCGAGCCAGGCTGCGGCTTGTTCTGATTCTGCGACGGTGGCGGTACTTTCCGGTCCTGCGACGGCGCTGCATTCTGGGCGTCTTGGGTTGTTGCCGTGCCTGAGATCTGCGCGAAAGCGAGGATTGGAATGATCAACCCGCATAGGGCCATCAGTAAGATGGATCTCACCCTAATCATTTCCATGAGATTCGATCTCCGGTAGAAGGAGCCAACAATGAACTTAAGTAAAAGCGAGACTCACATCGTCATGCGTGAGATGCAAGCATCGAAGCCACAGGATGCCCGCACGCAGACAAGATTGAAACCGTGACACGGGCACTGATTTTACTCTATCGGTTCGACCACAACTGAGTCCGCCATCATTCTGCCGTCCCGGCGTTGCACGATCAAGATGGCCGCGAGGACGAAAACGATTCCCAAAGTCTGAATTGGACGCAGCACTTCTCCCAACAGCAAGGCAGCCAGAAGGATGGAAAACACCGGCTCCAGGCAACTGGCGATGATAGCGCGGGTGGGCTCGAGATGCTGCAGGCCGAGGAAGTAAAGAGAGAATGCTCCAAGCACCGAAATCATGGAAAAAACGAAAAGGAATATCCATTGGGCGGGAGTGTAGTGCGCGGCGGCGATTTTCCAGGGAGGATTGACAACGAGCCAGAAGGCTGCGGCCGCGGTAAGGGTCCAGACGAGCACCGGCCAGCGGTCGTGGCGGGCGAGGATGCGGTGTCCGCCGACGTTGTAGAAGGCAAAAGAGAACGAGGCCAGCAGCGCGGCGATGAGGCCGTAGGGGTCCAGGTGAAGCGCTGGGCCAGACTTGGCTCCGAAGATATCGATGACCAGAGCAATTCCGGTCACTGCCAACGCGACTGCGGCAACTTTTTGCGCAGTGAGCCTTTGCTGGCCGCGGGCTACCACGTAGAGCAGCACCCACACTGGAGCGGTGTATTGCACGATGATAGCGGTGGCCACATTGGTGCGCTGGATGGCAACATAATAAAAGTAATTCGAGACCGCCACGCCGAGCATGCCCAGGATAAAACAGTAGGCGAGATCGCGCGCCGGCAGCCTGATCCGCCGCCAGCCTTGGGAAGCAACTAGAAGAGGAAGCAGCACGAGCAGCGAGAATGTGGTGCGGGTCTGCGCAAGAATCAGTGGTTCGATTGGACGAAGAACGGCGCCGCCCAATGGCAGCTTTCCAGTAAACACGGCGCGGCCCAGGGCGGCCGAGACTCCCCAAAGAAAAGCTGCGGAGGCGATAAAGAAATATCCGCGGAGGGGATGCGGTTGCGGGCTCTGTTGAGTGCGATTGGAAATGGTGTGCCTCGCGAATGGCTTCGATCATCAGGCAGCGGAGTGGAACTGGTCAAGGCGGCCGGGATCGAAGCCTTCAATTACTTCGGCGCCGGATGCGGTGATGACCACTAGCGTCGGAGCCGTGCGGCTGTGATAGGTTTCAAACAATTCGACGCGGGCGGCGGAATCGCGGTCCATGTCCCGCTCTTCAAACGCAATTCCCTTTGCTTCCAGAAAAATCTTCATCACTTCGCAAGCGAGGCAGCCGGATTGGGTAAAGAGCAGAATCTTAATCGCCACAGGATTGAGGCCATTCTACGCGTCTACGTATTCGATCTCACTCGTAATCTTCGCGGTCCGTTCAAGCATGGCTGAAACCGAGCAGTATTTTTCTTTCGAAAGACGGACGGCATCCTCGACCGCCTTGCGCGATACTTTTCCACCAATGCGATAGATCAGCTTGATTTCTGTATAGACGGATGGCGGGTCGGCCGCCCGCTCGGCTTGGGCGCGAACTTCGAGGCTGGTAAAAGGTTCGCGCTTCTTCTGCAGAATGGAAACGACGTCGTAGCCAGTGCAGCCGCACAGGCCGATGAGAACGAGTTCCATGGGGCTGTTGCCAGCGGCCTTCTCGCCGTCGACGACGATGGTATGCCCGCTGTCTGACACTCCGTTGAAACGGTGCTTCTCAGTCCAAGTGGCACGAGCGCTATTCATAAGTGTTTTCTCTTTCGTAAATGCTACCTGCGATTATCCGTACTGGGTTCGGGATGAATCAGCACGCGAAATAGCTCCGGCGCGGCCTGCTTGAAGCGGATCTCGAGGTCCGTCTGGATATCGTGAACTCGCGCGAGCGAGAGTTCGTCCGAGAATGTGCAGTGGCAGGAGATGTAAAGGCGTCCGCGAACTTTCTTTATGTGAACGTCGTGCATGTCGATGATTTCCGGGAACGCCCCGGCGAGGGATTTTAGCCGGCGCTCGAGGTCGGCATCCCGCACCGGCTCGTCGCCGGTTTCGATGGTGGCGGGTTCACTCTCGATATGAGTGAGGATGTCGCCGATCTCGCGCACGTCGTGACGCATAGCGGCTTCGAGTTCGGTCACCTGATCGTGAGCGCTTTTGAGGGACATGCGCTCGTCCAGTTCAACATGCTGCTCGACATGGAGTTTGCCGGCGAGATCCTGCACGCTGATGTCGTGCACGTTCAGGTTGTGCCGGGTGGCGACGGCACGAATCCGGTCGAAGATATTTTCCGACCGTTGGGCGCGGGGCAAGGGTTGCACGGTGACGTCGGCGTCGGGAAGAATGCCGCGCACAGCTGCGGTGACCGCTTCTACTAACTGTTCGGAACGCTGGAAGGTAACGGTGCGAGCCAAGCCGACGGCAAGATCGGCGAAGTAGCGATTACCGGCGCGGCGAATGCGAACGCGACCGATTTCGAGTACACCATCCACGCGCGACACGGCGTCGATAATCTGCGCACGAACTCCGGCGGGAGCGGCGTCGAGCAGGGCATCGACAGTGCGTCGCGCCAGCCGCCAGCTGACAGAAACGACGACACCGGCGACGAACAAAGCGGAGATGGGATCGGCGAGACGAAGCCACTCCACATGGTAGACGCGCCCCGCGAGGATCAGAGCTAATCCGAAGACGACGACACCCGCGGACCATACGTCGGTGGAAAAGTGCAGCGCATCGGCTTCGAGTGCCTGGCTTTCGTACTTGGTTGCGATGCGGCCGAGAGCGCGGGAGCGCCACCAGTCTACAGCCATGGAACCAAGCATTACGGCGAATGCCCAGATGGAAGGCTCGACTTCGACCCGGCGGAAGAACAGCCGCACGATGGCCTCATAAATCACCCAAATGCAGGTCAGTAAAAGCAGGCCGGTTTCGACAAAGGCCGAGAAATTCTCTACTTTGCCATGGCCATATTGGTGATCGGCGTCTGCAGGCTTGTCGGAGACCCCAACGGATAAATATGTGAGCAGGGCCGCGATCAGATCGAGGGCGGAGTGCGCGGCTTCGGAGAGGATGCCAAGACTCCCTGTGGTGACGCCGACGACTATCTTGCCGCCAGTGATCAGGAGAGCAGCAAGTACAGAGTTTCCAGCCACGGCGCGCTTTTCGGCGCGCATGGCAGTCGGCGAATAAAGGGCCGGTGTCCCGGACATGGTGAGATTATCGCTGTTAACGCGGAATTGCGCCAAAGAGAAAAAGAGAATCAGAGGGTACGGATTACGCCACGCGGGCCTGCCGGCAGTGCGTCAGTTGTCCTCTTGCAAAAAGAGGGATTAGCCGTGCTCCATGGGCATAGAGGCGTCGTTTTCAGCGGGCCGCGATTTTCCAAAGCGCAACCACAACAAAAATAGCTATCCCGGCCAGGTACGCCCAGCCTCGTCCTTTTTGGAGCTTTTCGTGATCTATCACAAAGCACCTCGCAAGTCTAATTCTACGATGTTACAGGGTTGGATGCCGAAGGACGTTCATTGAAACTGCCCACCACCAGTCCTGCATCGAACGCCCGTATCGCAGGTACTAAGAAGAACAGCCTCTATGCTAGGATGTTGAGTTCGAGTTTTTCCAACTTCCTGATGTACCAATCCTGGAGGAATCTTGTATGCGTAAGAGTTGGCTGCTGTGTGTATTGTTAGGAACGATGGCTTGGGGACAAGCGCCAGCGGGGCAAACTTCTGCCCCGGCGCCAGCAAGTCCGGGTCAGGCTGCTCCGAATGCTAGCGGTCAGGCGAGCGCGCCGCCCGCCGCGGAGGTCCCGGAGAGTGCGGTGGTATTGACGATTTACGGTGTGTGCCCGGCTACGCCGACAGCTGCGGCTACGAAGACTGGAACCAGCAAAGCGGCTCCAGCCCCGGCGAAGAAATCCGTGGACTGCAAGACCACGATCACGCGCGCGCAGTTTGAGAAGATTGCCAAGGGGCTGTCACCCTCGCCGACGATCACGCCGCAGTTAAAACGCCAACTGGCAGCAGCGCTGCCCAAGTTTATGGCGATGTCCGAGGCGGCCAAGAAGCAGGGGTTGGAGCAGAGTGAGGGATATAAGGAAACCCTGAAAATTGCCAAGATGCAGATCCTGACCACGCAACTACAGCGCTCGGTGCAAGAGAAGGCAGATAACGTTCCGGAAACGGAGATTGAGAAGTATTACAAGGAAAATCCTGAGGCCTATGAACAATTTTCACTGGACCGGCTTTTTATTCCGCGCTACAAGCAGGAGACTGCGGAGAAAGCCACTCCGGAAGAAAAGCTGACCGACGAGCAGCAGAAAGCCAAGGAAGCTGCGGACAAAGCGAAGCAGGAACAGGGCGAGCAGGAACTGACTAAACTCGCCGACAGTCTGCGGGAACGCGCCGCCGCGGGTGAGGATTTCGCCAAGCTGCAGAAGGAGGCGTTCGAAGCCGCCAACATGAAAATGGATTCGCCCACAGTGAACTTGCCTGCGGTACGGCGCACCGGACTGCCCCCAGCCCACGTAGCCGTGTTCGATCTGAAAGTCGGCGAGGTCTCCCAGGTGATCACCGACAATGGTGGACACTATATTTACAAAGTGGTGAGCAAAGAAGTTTTGCCGATGGACGATAAGATAAAAACCGAAATCCACAATAAGCTGAAGAACGACAAAATGAAGGAAATGATGGACAAGTACACTAACTCGTATCACGCCGACACCAACGAAGCGTACTTTGGTCCACCCGTGCCCACGGGGCCCGGAGGTCGCCCGATGCCACCGCGGATGCCGCGTCCTAATGCGCCTCCGCCTGCGCAACCCCAGGCACAGCCACAAGCCGCGCCTCCGGCCGCGAACTCGCCGTCGCAGCCTCCGGCACAACCGGCTCCTTCCTCCAAGCCAAACTGATGGCGAGCGCGAAACCTGTCGTCGTAGTCACTGGCATTGCGGGAAACCTGGGATCCAGGCTGCTCCCGCTGCTGGGGGATTTCTCGGTGATTGGGGTGGACGTGAGTCCACCCCAAACCGATTTGCCGTTGCAATTCGAGCGCATGGATCTGGGCGATGAATCCTATACACGGGTTCTCTATGAACTGTTGCGCGACATACGGCCGGTTTCGGTGGTGCACCTTGCGTTTGTGATCGATCCGGTGCGCTCGGGCGTGCTCGACCCAGAACGTACGTGGCAAATCAACGTGGCCGGCACGGCTCGGGTGATGGAAGCCATTACCGAGGCGAATCGTACCACCGATGCGGGGATCAAGCAGTTCGTTTTTCCCAGCAGCGTTTCAGTCTACGGGCCCAACCTTCCGTCCCCAGCGACGGAAGAGTCACCCCGGGCGGCGCATACCCTGCCCTATGCGATTCACAAGAAGCAGTGCGACGAAGTAGTGCAGCAGCGTTCTTCGGCGCTGCGCGGGTGCAGCGTGTACATTCTGCGTCCGCATATCTTTGCCGGGGCCAGCGTGGAAAACTATCTTTTGGGAGCGTTTCGCGGCTCGCCCAACGGCAAAGGCTCGCGGGCGGAAAAGATGCGCAGCGAGGGCAAAAGGCTGCCTTGCATGCTGCCGCGCGGGCAACAGTATCTCGACAACAAAATCCAATTCGTACACGTAGACGATATGGCGCGTTTGCTGGCGCACATTCTGCACCGGGATCCGGAGCCGCAACGGTTGACAATTCTGAATGTCGCCGGACGCGGCGAGCCGCTTACTTTTGCCCGTTGCATTGAGATGGCGCAAGCGAAATTGTTACGGGTTCCAGGCAAATGGGCGATGCGGCTGGTGCTGCAATTTCTATGGAAACAGCAGATCTCGGCCATTCCGCCGGATGCGTTGCCTTACATGACGGGTGAGTACATCATGAATACCGATCGCCTGCGAACATTTTTGGGCGGTGAATACGAGCGCGTTATTCGTTATACGATTGCCGACGCTTTCGCGGACAGCTTCAAGAGCGGGGCAGTATCGGCGCAGAGTGCAGCCGCCAAATAAGACACGCCTTCAATCTGCGGGATAGCGCTCACTTTTTTCCACGATACAAACCGGCGATGCCGAAGCTATAGGGAGTCCAACTGGCTTCGCGGACGCCGACCCGGCGCATGCGGTCCAGCATCTCCTGCGGCTCTGGGAAACGTTCCACTGAATCGGGAAGATAAGCGTAGGGACCGCGTACGCCGGAAATCATTGTGCCCACGCGCGGTAAGACCTGTTTGAAATAAATTCGATACAAATGGCCCATCAGGCCTTTGGGTTCGCTGAAGTCGAGGATGCCGCACTCACCTCCTGGCTTCAATACGCGCACGATTTCGCGCAGTCCGGCATCATAATCCGCGAGATTGCGAAAGCCGAAGGCTGAGGTAACGAGGTTGAAGTGCTGGCCGGGAAAAGGCAGGCAAAGCGCGTCGGCTTCGATCCAGCGCGGTGCGGCAGCCTGGCCATTTTCCTCGAGTTTCTCGAGAGATTTCGAGCGTGCACGCTGCAACATGGCATGGGAGAAGTCCGCGCCCAAGATGCACGGACGATAGTTCCTTGCCTGCTTGCGCAGGGCGAAGGTCATGTCGCCGGTGCCACAGCAAAGATCAAGAATCCGGGAGTCGGGCTGGGAGAAAATATGGGCGAAGGTGCGCGCGGTGCGCCGCCACCACAACCGATCGACGTTGAATGACAATACGTGATTCAGCAGGTCGTAGCGGGGCGCGATCGAGGTGAACATCTCACGAACAGCTCGCGCCGCGGCGCGAGCATCATTCGCGCCTTCCGGAGCGGCGCCCACAACGCTCGAGCCTTCAGTTTGAGCCAGACGACTCATTTCTTCCAAACCCATCCGCCATGAGACAAGCGGCGCAGTTCTTCGACAGCATCGAGGATTACTTTATCCGGGACATCGGAAGCGATTTCAACCTTTCCGATCTCCCGGGGCAGCACAAAATGTACCGCTCCGTTTTGTGTTTTCTTGTCGGCCTGCAGGCGGGCCAGAATCTTGCGGGCGCTTACCTTGAGCTCCGGCAAACGACCGAGGCCGAGCACGGCATCGGCGATGCGGCCGGCAGTCACGCTGTCGGTGCGGCCAACGGTCAGCGCGATGTTGGTCGCAGCAATTAGTCCCCAAGCGACAGCCTCGCCGTGAAGCAGGCTACGGTAGCCGGTTTCGGCCTCCAGCGCATGGCCGATCGTGTGGCCCAGGTTGAGCACGCGCCGTAAGCCGCCCTCCTGTTCATCGGCGGAAACGATTTCCGCTTTCAGCTTCACGCTCTGGGCAATGAGACCTTCAACTTCGACAGGATCGCGCTTGAGAATCTGAGAGCGTTTCTGTTCGAAGCGCAAGAAAAGATCGAGATCTCCAATGATGCCGCATTTAAGCGCCTCGTAGAGTCCGGCGCGATAAGCGCGCTCAGAAAGGGTGTGGAGAACCTCCGGATCAATGAGAACAATACGCGGATGGTGATACGTCCCCAGCAGATTTTTGCCGGCCCCGAGATTCACTCCGGTTTTGCCGCCAACCGATGCATCCACCTGGGCCAAGACTGTGGTGGGAATCTGCACCAGGTCAATCCCTCGCATGTAGAGGGAGCCTAGAAGGCCGGTGACATCGCCGACCACGCCTCCGCCGAGCGCGAGGAGAACCGCTTTGCGATCAGCGCCGAGCCGAACTAGTCTTTCGGCCAAGATTTCAATGTTCGCCAATTTCTTGGCAGGCTCGCCGTCAGGCATTTGCAAAACTTGCGGGTTGAAACCCGCGGAGGCCAGCGAACTTAAGAGCTTGGCTCCCCAGCGGCGGCGAACCGGAGGGGCTGTGATGACAAAAAGTTTGCTGGCTTGCGGCAGTAATTCGGCTAGCAACGCGCCGGTCCGCGCCAGCAAGCCGTTCTCAATCCGAGCCTGGTAGGGTCGCGGCGGGACATGGATGGTGACTTGCGCCATGGAGTTCCATAATAGCCTATGCCACGGCTGGGTTTGGTGGAGTTGGACCGGGAAGTGTTAACATTTGCCGGTCTATGAAAGGTCTTCCAGCCGAGACCGATTTCGTAGTGGTTGGCGCCGGGGTCGCCGGGCTGCGCGCCGCCATTGAACTGGCCAGTGCGGGACGCGTGCTGGTGCTGGATAAGAAAGCCGCGGATGCCAGGACGCAATTCGCGCAAGGCGGCAGCGCAGCTGCGCTCAGCGACGAAGACGAAATCACCCTGCACCTACAAGATACGCTCATTGCCGGCGACGGCCTCTGTCTTCCGGAGGCGGTGAAAACCCTGGTGGCAGAAGGACCGGAACGCATCGAGGAGTTGATCGCTTGGGGAACGCGGTTTCATCGGAGCGGAACTAAACTCGTCTTTGAACTCGAAGGCATGAGCAGCCGCAACCGGATACTGCACGCGCAAGGCGATTCGGCCGGGCGCGAGATTCTGCGGACGCTCCATGCCAAAGCGCAGACACTCAAGAATGTTTCCGTGCGGGAATTTGAATTTTCGACGGAACTCGAAACCGATAGTGGACAAGTTACAGGGATTTCTCTGCTCAGTGAGAAAGGACTGCCCGAACAGGTCATGTGCTCCGCCGTTCTGCTGGCCACGGGAGGGATGGGGCAGCTTTATCGCAATACGACCAATCCCGAACTGGCCACGGGGGACGGAGTCGCCATGGCATTCCGCGCCGGCGCCGAAGTCAGCGACCTGGAGTTCATTCAGTTTCATCCCACGGCACTTTTCCTGAAGAAGGCCCCTCGATTCTTGCTGTCGGAGACGCTGCTCGGCGAAGGTGCATATCTCCGAAACATTGAGATGGATCGCTTCATGGCGAAATATCATCCGCTGGCCGAACTCGCCCCGCCCGACGTGGTAGCCCGAGCCATCATGCATGAAATGGAGGTAAGTCATGTCAAGGATGCTTATGCGTACCTCGATGTCACACATCTGAAATCCAGTCAGGTGCAGAAACACTTTCCGCGAATTTACGCGACCTGCATGCAATACAACGTCGATATCACCGAAGATCTAATCCCCATTTGCCCGGCGGCTCACTACGCGATGGGCGGCATACGCACTGATTTGATTGGCGCGACAAATATCGCGGGCCTCTATGCCGCTGGCGAAGTGGCTGTAACCGGCGTCCACGGGGCGAATCGACGGCCCAGCAATTCCCTGCTCGAAGGTCTGGTGTACGGGGCGCGTGCGGGAAAAGCTATGCGCGAGGAATTGAAGCAGCCTCGAAATTCAGCGACTGCGCCGAAGAAGGCCGGGTCGCAGAACGGACCCGTAGACGCGGGAATCGAAGAACTGATTGGGCAGATTCAAGACATTATGTGGAAGGACGCCGGCATTGTGCGCACGCGGGTAGGAATGCAGGAGGCGCTCAAGAAGCTGGAGGCGCTGGACCCGCGACTGGGGCATCCGAGGACGCGGCGGGCATGGGAGGCGGCGAATCTTCATCTGGCGGGATCGCTGGTGGTTCGCGCCGCGCTGGCCCGCGAAGAAAGTCGCGGGGCGCACTATCGCACGGACTATTCCATGCACGATGACAAGAAGTTTCTGAAGCATTCCGTGTTCACGGGCGAAATTCAGAAATTTGTATAGAACAAGATCTGAGTAACATCTCGGCGCCAAGCCCGCAGTTTTAAACTCGCATCAGTCTCTCTCGGGAGGGATATAGCACAGAGGCCACAATCGAAACCGTCAGCACAGCCGCCACTACGCCTAACATCACCAGGGTAGGAACTTTGAAATAATCCGCTGCGATCATCTTCAAACCCATCAGGATCAGAATCAGCGCCAGTCCGGTGTGAAGGAAACGAAAAACTTTCATTAGTCCAGAAACAGCGAAGAACAACGAGCGCAGGCCGAGTATGGCAAAAACATTCGAAGTATAGACGATGAATGCGTTGAGAGTGATGGCCAGGACGGCGGGGATGGAATCGACGGCAAAAAGCAGATCCGTGGTCTCGATTACGGCGAGAACTATTAGCAGCGGAGTAGCATAAAGCCCCGGATTTCCTTGCCAGCCGCGCACAAAGAAGCGGCCTGCCTGGTAGGTATCCGTTACCGGCATTAAGCGGCGAATCGCCCTGACGATCGGGTTTCTGGACGGGTCGACCTTATGTTCGCCGGCGAATGCCAGACGGATTCCGCTGTAAACTAGCAGCGCGCCCAGCCCGTAAAAAATCCAGTGAAAGCGTTGGATGAGCCCGATCCCAGCGAGGATGAAGGAGCCACGCATCAGCAGCGCGCCCAGAATTCCCCAGAACAACACCCGGTGCTGGTACTCCTCGGGAACGGCGAAATAGCGAAAAATCACGAGGAAGATGAAAAGATTATCAACGCTGAGAGAGAGTTCGAGTACATAACCGGTGACGAACTCGATGGCAACTTGCCGCCCCTGCCAGAAAAAGACCAGCGCAGCGAAGGCTGCCGCAAGGCTAAGCCATAGAGCGCTGCGAGCCAGCGCCTCGCGCGAACGCACGCGGCCGTGGCGGTGGAAGACGCGGAGGTCCAACACCAGCATGCCGATCGCGAAAAGGTTGAAGATGATCCAGAAATAGATCAAATCATTGCCGATTGTGGACTACTTCTGCCGGCCCAGGTTTCCGCTCTTCCAGGCATCCCATAAGCCGAAGGCCTTGAACATTTCGTCGCTGTGGGTTTCGCGCATGGACTGTTCTACCTGTGACCGCGTGAATCGCGGTCCGATCTTTTCCGGCAGGTTCGCCAACGCAAAGCTAAACTCGGCGGCCTCCGCCACGTCTTTCTTAAGTTGCGCAAAGTCCACTTTATCGTAAGTATCTGAGACGGCGTGGTAGTTCACCAGATAGTTCGCCTCCTCCTGATCCGCAACGAAAGTCGGGACGCCCTCCAGCATGAAATCGAAATGATCGGTACCCCATTCCATGTCGGTTTTGAGTTCGGTGACTCCGAACTGTCGCAGTGGTGCGATGATGCTCTTGGCGGCGTCGAGCACATCCCTTCGGCCGCCGGTAGAAAATCCCGTGGTCTTGCCCGTTCCGGAATCGTAGATGATGACTCCGGCCGCTTTATCGAGCTCTGGCCGATGAGCGGTGGAATAAGCTCGCGAGCCGAGTAAGCCTTCCTCTTCTCCTGAAAACAGAATGAAGCGGATGGAGCGCCGCGGCTTCAGGCCGGAAGCTTTGATCGCACGCAGCGCATCCACTACCAGCGCCGCGTTGCAGCCGTTATCGAGAGCGCCTGTACCTAGTTCCCAGGAATCCAGATGAGCTCCGAGAATGACGAATTCTTCGGGCTTCTCGTTACCTTTAATTTCAGCGATCACATTTGCGGTTTTGATCGGGCCGCCGATTTGATTTGGAATGCTCAAGTCTGCCCACACTGGATGCCCTGAGGCTAGCAAGCGTCCGATGCGCTCCCCATCTTCGCGTGCCAACAGCACTTGCGGCAGGCGGTCGATTTCGCCAGCGAAAGAATTTGTGTGCCGGTAAAGAATGTCGTGTTCGCGCGTAGCTATAAAAGCGACGGCTTTCGCCTTGCCGCTCACTGCCGCGTTGATAACTGGTGGAGCGTTCGTATACTCGGCGAAAAGATCGTCCCAGGTTTTCAGTACAATTGAATGGACCAACACGATCTTCCCTGAAATGTCCCCTGCCTTCTTGAATTCTTCAACACTGCCGTTGCCCACATCGACGACCGGCACATGCCTGACCGGAGCCAAGGCGGGCGCCCATGCAATGGAGACACACCGAACCCGGAAGTCGACTTTCGGAATCTGCGTGAGCTTGGGATCAAACGCCGTGCCCGTGGCGCTGACGGTCATCTCCGTCGCGCCCTCCGCCCAGGAGTGCGGAATGGTGAACAGTTCAGTATGAACGCTATCGGCGCCGGCCGCCTTGAACATGTGCACACCCCAATCAATAGCACGCTGCATAGCAGGCGTGCCGGGGATGCGGCCGCCGATTTCGTCCGTCAGCTGACGGAGGTTGCCTTGAATTGGCGAGGGTTGGAGGGCAGCTTGAATGATGCGGGCCGCATCGTCCGAGTCAGCGGGCGGAGTTGCGGCAAGACAGATGGCGCTCAGAATGGAGCACAGACAAACGGACCTCAGATTTCGCATATCGGGTGCATTAGAAATGAATTTCTGGAAAAGAGCAAAAGGCTTGAGCGCGGAGTATGCGGAAGACGCGCCGCGGAGATCGCTGAGAACATTTTCAGCTTATCTCACTTTTTATCTCACTTTGGCGGCAGCCGGTCCATCTTGTCGAGAATGCGGACTGTCTCCAGAATAGTGCTGCCCACAATCTCCAGGCTCTTAGGGCTGAGCTTATCGACGGTATCTTGCGGCGTATGCCAGAAGACGTTGTTGTAGCCGTAGTCAAAATCAATCAGGTCGGCGCAGGGTACGCCTCGCTGCATAAAGGGAATGTGGTCGTCCGTCACCTGGTTGTCGCGGGCAAAGAAATGAGATTGATAACCCAGGCGGGAGGCCGCCTGATACACGACCTCTTCCAGCCATGGGGTTGAGTTCTGGTCGCGATCAATGTTGAGGTCTGCGTCGCCAATCATATCGGCCAGCAGAAATGCCTTGATCTTCTTTAACGTGCCGTCGGCTTGCCACTTCTCGGCCAGGTGACGAATTCCATACAAGCTATCTTTCTCGAAAGGCAGTTCAGTGTCCGGTTTCATTGCCTCCTCGGCATCATCCCAAACCAGCCATACGCTATAGCCATCGCGCTTCTTGCCACGCAGTTGATTCGCAATTTCAAGCAGAAGCGCGCTGGAAGAGGCGCCATCGTTGGCTCCAATATAGGATGTATTGCGCAACGGATAATTCGTATCGTAGTGGCTGGCGATTACGACGATGCCGTCTTTCGTTCCAGAGAATTTCGCAACAACGTTTCGCACGGGAAACTTTCCTTCAGGCGTATCCGCAGTGAACACGTCATCCTCTACCGTGTCGCCCTTCAAATGGGAGGTGATGAAATCTTCGACTTTCCTGTGATTTGCACTGCCGACGGGGCGTGGACCGAACGCTACCATCTCTTTCACATATTGCATGGCGCGTGCGGAATCGATGGTCGGCGGTGGACCGCTGTCGGGTGGAAGTGAAAGTTCTGGGACGGAAGGTGCGGTGGCCGGAGCCGCAGGCTGGGTCTGCGCTTTCACTCGACTGGCATCGTTGTCGCGATCGCACGCCAATACTGCGACCGCGATGGACAGCAACAAAACACGAAGCACGATTTGCTTGCTTATCACCGAATAAACCTCAAGAAACAAACTCAATGCACAAGTGCTGAAACGATTCCGAAGTGTTATGCCGCCTTTTTTTCCTTACGAGCACGGCGCTGTTTGGGATGGACAACGTAGGCTATTCCAATGCTGGCAGCATACAACGCGATCATGGGCGCCGCAAAAATACACATGTTCAAAACGTCTGGAGTCGGGGTAACGATGGCGGCAATGATAAAAATGACCAGGATGGAATACCGGAAGTTCTTCCACATGAAACCGGCGCTCACGATGCCCATCAGCGCCAGGAAAAAAATGAGAATGGGCATCTCGAAAATTAAACCCATGCCCAGGACGATGCTCAGGAACAGCGATGTATATTCACCGATGGTGATCATGGGTTGAAACTGACTTCCGAAACCGATCAGGAAATCTAAGGCCCGGGGATAAACAAACTTGTAGCCGAAGTATCCTCCCGCCGAAAACAAAGCAATCGTCGAAGCCATGAAAGGCATCACATAGCGCTTCTCGTTGCGGTACAGACCGGGCGAAATGAACATCCAAACCTGATAGAGCACAAAGGGAGAAGTCAGGAAAAGACCGGCCAGCGCGGCAATCTTCAAGTAAAGATTGAATGGTTCCACGGGGTTCAGATAAACAAGTTTCTCCGACATGCCATGAGCTTTTAGCGCGCCCATGATGGGCCTCTGCATGACCCCGTAGATCCTCTCACGGAAGCCCCAGCAGGCAAAGAATCCAACGGCCACGGCGCCAATGCAATACACCAGGCGGTTGCGCAATTCCTCGAGGTGATCGAGAAAGCCCATAGTGGGCATGGCGTCGCGCTTCGGGTCGTCCGCAGAGGCCCCGGTCAGATTTTCAAACATGCGAATCCTGCGTAGCGGAAGAACTTGCAGGGTCAGAAGCTGAAGAGGCGACGGGAGCCTCGAGCGATGAGAGAGTTGAAGTCTCGGCGGCCGCACTCGCCAAGGCTGGGTTCGAATCAGCAGGCTTCGAATCGGGGATAGCCGCGTCAGTCGGAGCCGCTAAAGTTCCGCTCAATTCATAGGGAGCGACTTCACTCGCGGCGGGGTTCAAACTTAAACTGGCGACTGCTCCTGGTGGCGGCACGGCGGGAGGCAGAATCTCCTGCTTCTTCTCGACCTCCAGATGCGCGATCTCGGTTTCAATCTGGGACTTGAATTCGTTCGAGGCGCGGCGCAGTTCGGCGAGCAGACGTCCGGCCTGACGGGCGATCTCCGGCAACTTCTTCGGCCCGAAGATAATCAGGGCTAGAAAGAACAGAAAGATCGTCTCGGAAAAACTCATGGCCTCATCATAATGCGGGAGTGCCAAGGCGGCAATGTTTGGGCTTGAGCATCCCTAGGATTAGGCACATGCAATCGCCCGCAACGGCCTCTGTCAAGAAGCTTTACGGAGACGGCTTGAGGACTACTGTATTCCGTTCGTCGCTGGCAATGATGCGGTAAAAAGTTTTCAGCTGGTCGGCTTTATCGACGGGCACGCTCAATTCCTTGACCTCAAACGTGCGGGTGTAGTCGACCACATTGCCGGTCACGACCGTCTTCGAGTGATAACTTGCGAATCCGTAATCCGCGTCTACCGGCGGAGGAATGTCATCGACCACGTAGCCTGGGGGGAGTGTGATTTCGAACGTATCGGTATCGCGGGTGGGTTCTTCGAATTCGATGGGAAATTTTCTCGGTTCTCTTGTCTCCAGAAATCCCGATGCCTTTTGGCCAATCACACGAGGCCGCACCAAAAGCAAATTGCCGGCATTCTTGGCGTAGTTCAGCGACTCAAACGAATAGTTGAAGCCGAACGGCTCATCGGTCTGCTGAACATTGAGAAGGCTGGCACGAGTGATCTGAAAACTGCTCAGGGAGCCAGCCAGAAGTTCTTCAATCGGCTTGATTCGGTCGGTGTCTTTACTTATCGTGCGCAGTCGCCAACGCTCGGAGGAGGCTCGCTCGCCGAGTCGCACCTCTTGCACGTCGCCCTTCAATGTTCCCTTTGTATCCAGGGTCAGCTTAGCGGTGCGCCGGATACTGTTCATCGTTGACGGTTGCTGGGGCAGTTCAATTAGTTCGCCGCCATCGGGAGTTACGAGCAGTCCATAGTTGGCCTGCAGATACCCCGGAAGCTGGCCAAACGGTATAAGTTCGTTTGTGGGGTCGAAGAAGAGGATACGGCCCAGCTTAGGATGCTGCATCGTGGCGATTAGCGAGGGATCGGTTGTGCCGTCAGGCAACTTGATGGCAGTTATCACATGGTTGAATCCGTTGTGCGCCGGCATCTCGCCCGTTACCGAGCCCCGTTCAGCGTTTATCACAACGTGATAGGAGTCCACGCCAATCTCGCGCAGCATAGAGCGCACCAATGTCGCCTTGTCTTTACAGTCCCCGTAACGGTGCGAGAAGACGTCTGAGGCCGAATGTGGTTGGATCCCCCCGATTCCCAACTCAATCGCCACGTAACGGATATCGTGCTGCACAAAGTAGGCGATCACCTGCATTTTTTGCATCGTTGTGGCTTTCGACGCCGTCAACGCTGCCACCTGTTGCTTTATCTCTGGAGAGGCATCCACTCGTTCGCCGACAAGGTTTAAGTACCATTTCCCCATTGAGTCCCAGCTGGTATTGGCGTTTAGGGTGGGAGCGCCAGACGAGGTGAAGAAGGACACAACCATCTCGCCAGCAACGCCCTCGAACGGGGGCATGAGTGGCTCTTTCCGGATTCCCTTCACGTCGCTCACAGTCCACTGCCACGAATTGGTACCGGTCTGGGTTGGTTTGACCTCAGCGTGGTTAAGCCATGAAGCCTTGTACTCCCATCTCGGAGGTAGCTGAAGAGAATAATGGCTCTCTCGCACTGGGTCTATTTCCTGGAAAGACCAGATATCCTGCAAAAAGTAAGGCTGTTCCTCCACTTCATACTCGTAGCCTACGATATTGCCTGGATCTGCCGCTGGAATGCGGAGGACCTTGTATCTGGCGTCGGAGATTAGCTCACCTCCGCTGGTGCTAGGAGATACTTCGATCGCGTCCTTGTCCTTAACTTCATAATCTTTGCCTTGCGCGGGAATGCACCAGCCATGCAGGCTCTTGACCTTCTTCTGCGGATTAAAATTAACTTCCACAGTGCCGTGATGTCGGCCGTTGGGCCGCAGGATCTTGTAGGCCTCGCGAACCTGGGTTCTGATCTTGTCGGCGGATAGGACGGTGACATTGGTCTCGGAATAGAGGAGCACTGCGTCTGTCTTCTCGTCGTAAGCGAGCGAGGGTGCGTTGAGCAGCGCGTGCATCCATGGGGGCGCGTCTCCGCCGGCCAAGGCATTTGAAACGCAGCACAGGACGCAAGCGACCAGGCTGGTAAAAAATAGCCCCGGCTGCCGGCTAGTTGCTCGCGCTCGCGGTTCCAGGTTGCAATACGATTTGCTGTTCATCGCCGGTCCTCACCGTCTCAAAGAAGTTGCGCAGCCCCGGGTAGTACTTCGACTCTATGAAAAGGAAGTTGACCGCAACCCTCCGCGCGAGATGCAGGGAGTTCGGGCCGTTCTCCACCTTGAGGTTGTAGGCCACCACGTGTTTATCCTGATCTTGGGGCGGGGGTAGGCTCTTCACCTCCCAGCCCGCGGGCAAACCGATGGTCACGTCATCCAGCTTTTCAAAAGGAAACTCGAAATAAATGGGATGCTCGCGCTTGGCATGTTCGAAAATGTGCTTTTCCGTGGCGCTGAATATCCCTACCGGCAAAAAGGCTCGGCGACCGGCTCCGGATGCCCAGCCAGGGATTCTTAAATTGAACTCCGCTACCAAAGGTTGCGAAGAACTCTTCCAGTCTGGCTGGTTAGTCAGTTCCAAATCGGACGCCGCCGGAATGTATTCCTTTACCTGATCTTCGAGGTACTTCTTTCGCTCGGTATCGTCGGCGTTACGCTCATCGCCCCGGCGGTACATTCCTTCTATGCCCGTGAAGGTAACGGTCAACTTTCCTTCGATGTCGCCGGTGTCGGAAAGCCTCAACTTTGCGTTGCGCTCAATCCGTGACTCCGAGCTTTCAGGAAGCGTGCTTTGGATCCATGTTCCACCATCTTTGTCGAGCCGCAGGCCCGCCACTCCTGTCAGAGTCCAATACAACATCCCGAATGGCGTGAATTGCTCTCCTGGATCGACGTAGAGATCCTTTCCGTTCAGTTTGACTAGCACGACGTTGGCATCAAGTTTTTCACTTTGCATGCTTTCAGACCTGAAGAAATAATGCCTGCGGTCCGATACCCAACATCCGTAGGCTTCGAATCCGGCTGCGCGGATCAGGCCAAGGTAGAGCCAGTTCAACGTAGTAACGTTGCCGTAACCCCGCTTCCAGACATCCTCGACACTCTGCGCCGGCTTTTCTTTGTCGCGTTTCTCTTCCTGTTCCGTCTTCTGAAGTTCGAAGGAAGTGTTGTGCATTTGCTGGACGCGGTCGTAGATTTTTCGCAGCTTTACCTCCGGAGGATCGTTGGGCGAAACGATCTGAGTCACCGCCTCCTCCATGGCCTTGCGTTTGTCCACGAAATTTTCCAACTGGCCGTTCAGTTGTTTTCCGACCTTCCTCCAATATTTCTCAGCGTCGTTCTCGAAGGTTTCCCGGCTGTAGACAAAGTCCACGCGCGCCTTCAATTCATTCTCTGGCGGCATGAAGTCTTCGGTTTGAAAGGCGGGAATGTTGTGCGCTTCGAGCCGTACAACATGGTCGGGATTTTGTTTTGGCTTATCCGTGCCCACCGGCAAGCCTTGCCACGACCAGCGCACGGTGAAAGGATTTTGAAAGGTGCCACTGAAGGGCTTCAGCGAGAATTTCGCGGCCTTGGTGAACAGCTCTTGACTCAATATCCAATGCGAATCATAGAGGGCATATTCTCGGAAATCGTAGGTGTAGGAGTACTCGATCATGCCACCGACTTGGACCTCCGGAAGGGTGAAGGTCTTCGCCATATATCTCAGCCCGCGGGCTTTGACAATCGACTTCTCGTAAACTTTTCCAGCAAACTCGACGATGGACCCGTCGGGCCTGATTGTGCGGGCACGCAAGCGTACGACGTCGTTTCCTCCCTTCACAAACGGAATCTCCACGTCGCCATACTTGCGACCCTCCTCTGTGAGGATCTTGATTCGGATGTAGTTGTCTTCGTGAGAGGTGTGCCCGTTGTCGTCACGGTCGACTTGACGGTACAAGATGATCGCAGGCGCGCCGGGAGCGAGTGGCTCGCTCGTCATCTTGAGTTCTTCAGCGGTAATGGGCGGAAAATCGCTGGCGTAAACTACGAGTGGGCAATAATTGCTAGCGGTCAGCACTAAAGACAGGGCAAAACAGGCGAGAAAAACTACTCGACGAAAAGGCACATTCCAACTCCCGAGCGTTCACGTTGACCAGAACGGGCCCCCCGCACGTTTTGGTGGGGCCACATTATAGCGATCGGGCGCCGGCGTCAATAGCTCATTTCGCGGGCGGACTATTAGACCGCGCAGATATCATTTTCGGGGAAACCGGAACCTAAACCGCCCCCGGCCGCATCTTAAAGTAAGAACGTGCCAGGACGGTTACCGATGGTAACCTTCCCGGTCCGGGACAGTCTAAAGCTTGTAAAGCTAATGATATAATGCGATTATTCAGCGCGGTAGCCGGGGAAGATCGAGATCCCTCAACCGAAGGAAATATTCAAAATGGCACGTAGTTCACGCCGATCGCTCTTCCTGGTAGTTTTTTTTCTGCTCGCCTGCGGCTTTCTGGGCATTCTATTCGCCCAGCGCACTGGGCAGGCCTCCTCTTCGCCCTCGAGCGACTCCGACGTCAAGGACAGCCTGAAGCAGTTCACGGATGTCTATGCCGTCATTGAAGACAATTACGCGGAGCCGGTCAATCCGGATAAAGCCATATACAACGGGGCCATTCCCGGGATGCTGCACGCGCTTGATCCGCACTCGAATTTCTTCGACCCCAAGTCTTACGCGCTGATGCGCGAAGACCAGCGCGGCAAGTACTACGGCGTGGGCATGACGGTGGGACCGCGCAACAACAAAGTCATTGTGATTTTCCCCTTCACCGGAACTCCAGCCTACAAAGCCGGCATTCATCCCGGCGACGTGATCATCGCAGTCGATGGCAAATCGACGGAGAATATGAGCACCAGCGACGTCGCCGACTTACTTAAAGGACCCAAGGGCACCACCGTGCACATCAGCATCTCGCGCGAAGGCGTGGAGAAGCCGATGGAGTTCACGCTGGTACGCGACGAGATTCCGCGCTACAGCGTTGACGTGCATTTCCTGATCCGGCCCGGAATTGGCTACCTCCACGTGACCGGGTTTAACGAGACCACGGAAGAAGAGGTTTCCAAAGCGCTGGATGAAATGGGGGATCTCAAAGGCTTGATCCTCGACCTGCGCGGAAACCCCGGAGGCTTACTTAGCGAAGGCGTTGGCGTAGCGGACAAATTTCTGAAAAAAGGCCAACTGATCGTTTCGCATCACGGACGTGCATCCGCGGAAAAGCGTTACGTGGCGCAGCACGGAAATGGGGGGAAAGACTATCCCCTCGTGGTTCTAGTAAACAGACTGACTGCGTCCGCGGCGGAGATTGTTTCCGGAGCCATTCAGGATCACGATCGCGGATTGATCGCGGGCGAAGTCACGTTTGGCAAGGGACTGGTTCAAACCGTCTATCCGCTGTCTGAAAATACCGGGCTGGCGCTAACCACGGCGCACTACTATACGCCCAGCGGACGTCTGATTCAGCGCGATTACAGCAACATCTCGCTCTACGACTACTATTACAACCGCGATGCCGAATCGGGCAGCAATGCCAATCGCGAAGTTAAACTCACTGACAGTGGCCGCACGGTTTACGGCGGTGGCGGAATCACGCCGGATGTTGTAATTCCTCCCGTCAAGGGCAACCACTTTCAAGACACGCTGCTGCAGCATTACGCGTTTTTCAACTACGCCAAGCGCTACGTGGTGAATCATCATCCGACCAAGACTTTCGAAGTGGACGATGCTGTGATGCAGGATTTCCGCAAGTCACTCGACGAAGCGAATATTCCTTACACTCAGGCGGATCTGGTCGATAACAACGACTGGATCAAATCCAATATCAAAGCCGAAGTCTTCGTGGATGCTTTCGGTCAGGATGAAGGGCTTAAAGTCCGGGCGGAATCGGATCCGGAAGTAATCAAGGCTCTCGACCTTTTGCCGCAGGCCAAAGCGCTGGCCGACAACGCCAAGCGCATCGTGGCTGAGCATAACACCGCCGGAGCGTTCAACCGCTAGAACGGAAGTGATTCTCTCAGGGCCCGGACACGTTTCGGGCCTTTGCTTCGAGCATCGTAGAGTGCGCGTCCCGCCCGCTTTTTCGGGCCAGCAGGATGCTGGCGCTACTTTCATTGACTTCGCCGCCGGGCTATGTGAAAATCCGCGTCAGCGGGACCTGTAATCGGCCGCGGTGCCGAGGAGTTGTCCCTTCCCCGCAAGCCCGATGCCGTCGACAATGAAACGAGTTCAACAACTTCCGCAAGCCGCGGCTCGGCCTACGACATTCCGCAGCTGGGCGGAGTTCGTTTGAAACCGGTTGTGTTGGGGTTGGCGGTAGCTTTGGCGGCAGCGGCTGGCGTCACCGATTGGCGCAGCCGTCGCATTCCCAACTGGCTGACGATTACGGGGTTGCTGGTGGGCATCGCCGCGAATGCCGCAGTGGGAGGACTGGCGGGCGTGAAGTTTGCCCTGCTGGGAGCCGGACTGGGATTGCTGCTGCTCTTGCCGTTCGTTTTTCTACGCAGCCTGGGCGCGGGCGACTGGAAGCTGGCCGGAGCTTTGGGAGCATTCGTGGGCCCGGGAGTGCTGCTTGATTTGCTGATGGGATCGATCTTTGTGGCCGGGATCATGGCCCTGGGGCTGGTGATCTACAAGCGGCGGTTGCTGGAAACCCTCCGTAATATTGGCCGGATGCTGGGGTCGATGTTAACTTTTCATATGCCCGGGGCCGAGGTTTCGCTGGATAATCCGCAGTCGCTCAAGATTCCTTATGGAGTAGCATTGGCTTTGACCACTTTGTTGTATGGGATCTTGAATTGGAAAATGTGGGGAGCACGGTAGCTGTGCAAAAATCGGCTGAGACAACTTGGCGTAGGCTGGCACGTAGCGCGAGGGGCTCGGAAATCGCGGAATTCGCCATGATCCTGCCTATTTTCTTTCTGGCACTCATAGCTCTCTTTTGGTTCGGGCAAGCCTTCCGCATCTATGGCACTATCACACAAGCGGCGCGGGAGGGCGCTCGCGCGGCAGTGGTCCCGCCTTGCGCGACCTGTTCCAGCACCAATGATCCCTCACAGAATGCCTTCACTGCGATTCAGAACACGCTCGTCTCCGCCCACGTGGATCCTACAAAGTTGCGATGGCCAACCACGCTGCCACCGGTATGCTCTTGCTCTCCCAGCTCGGGGACGAGTTGCAGTGGAGGTATCGCTCCCCCACCCGTGAGCTGCGATATTGGACAGAGCCAGATCTGCGTTCAGGGTATCACCCGGTCAAGTGCAGGCGGGCCCCCAACGGAAACTAATGTCGAATTGTCGTCTTCCAGTGCTGGCGGGGCTGGGGAGTGTGGTGTCTCCGTGAGCTTTCAGTATCCATACAAGTTTTGGCTGCCCTTTACTTCCTTAGACAATCAGACCGTTAATCTCCGGGCCCAAGCCCAAATGAGGGCGGAAACTCAGTGAATGATTCTCGCCAAGCTCTCGCTTGGAGGATGTTTGACTGCCGACGGCTCTGGTTCGATCGCCGCGGATCCCAAATTGTAGAGGTTGCATTGTCATTACCTCTGCTTGTTTTTTTCGTTATAGGAATTTTCGATTTTAGTGATGCAATCGCGCTGAAGCAGAAATTGACCAATGCGGCTCGGGAGGGGGCTCGTGTCGCGGCTGCCGATCCCGCGAATGACCTTACCACCTCCACCAAGGCTGCCTTGCCTGTGTCGGTCGCAGACGCTTTTTGGGTAATAGACAATTATCTGATTTCGGAAAAAATCAGCGATTGCGGCTTGTCCTCTCAGTTGCCTTCGACTTCCGGGAGCCTTATCTGGACCTCGACCGCCACGGGGTGCGGCACAACCGGAAGCAGTCTGGTGCTGACTATAAACCGAGGATTCGTAACGCCGCAGGGCACTGTGGATACTCAAGTAACAATCGTGTACCCGTACGCATGGCAATTCGGCGGAGTTTCGGGTCTGTTCAGCGGAAGCTTTATCCCCCCCGCGAGCATAACTACGGCGGCGGTAGCGTTCAATGAGAATTAAAGTGAACAACAGGAATTGAATAACTTATGCTGCCGCCACTGATTCGACGCTCACGAAACATTGCCCCACAACGCTCGAGAGAGCGCGGCGTGACGATGGCGCTGGTGGCTTTATCGATGGTCGCCATCATCGCTATGGCTGGACTCTCGATCGACGTCGGAACTCTTTACGAAGCCAGCACGGAGGCGCAGCGCGCGGCGGATGCGGCAGCGCTGGCGGCGGCAAGGACGATTTCGATGCAGGGCCTTACGGGCGACCCGACTAATGTCTCCTCTTCGTGGCCCCAAGTCTGCACGCTTGCAACGCAGATGGCGCAGGCTGTCGCGAGTCAGGACACCGTGGGCGGCATCGCCCCGAGTAGCGTGACCGTCACATTTTCATCCGGCGACCAGAAGAGTAACTGTGCCAGCACCGGAGCTGTTTCCTTCGGAATTAACCCCACGGTTACGGTTCAGGTGACACAAACGAACCTCCCAATCTTCTTCGCCCGAGTTTTTTCGCTCGTCTCCAACAACAACTATTCCAATGCAACCGTTGGAGCGACCGCCACCGCCGAAGTTTTTAATCCCTCAAATTGGGCTTCCTACAATGGCGGCAGCGTAATCCCAGTTCAACCCAGATGTGTGAAGCCGTGGATTGTGCCGAATCTTGACCCCAACGGAGGTACCAGCTGTACAACGGGTTGCCCTCAATTCGTCAACCCTTCAAATGGATCTCTTATTAGGGGAGGTATTTCGGTCATACCTCCCGGAGGGGTAATAGGCGAAAGGTTTTGGCTGATGCCTGATTGCACGAATCCAGCGACGGGAACTGCTTGCACGCCACGCAACGCGGCGCCGGAGGCGAACTATCCAAACGGGGGTACCGGTGGCACTGACCCAACTGCTCCAGTTAGGCCTAATCTTGAGTATCTGCCGGGACAAATACCCTCCACGTTGACCGCCGTGCCTGCGTGCGCTTCCTCCGCCCCCTATGCCGAGGCAATTGCAGGCTGCGACCAGTCCACTCAATATCAGTGCGGAGTACAGAGCTCTAATACGGGTCCGAATTTTGTGGACCTCAGTGAGAACCCGGGACTGACTGATACCACAGTCGGAGTGCAGTGCCTAATTCACCAGTCAGGAACAAGCACGACGCTCCCGAACGGCCAAGATGTGCTCCTCCCCACAGGAACCGGGCTGGGGGCCCTTCCGCCATCCTATCCCTTTCAGATTCAGGCCGGGACAAGCAGCCTTCTAACGAGCGCTGCTGGAGACGTAATCACCAGCAGTAACTCAATTGCATCTCTGCCCATTTACGACAGCAGCCAAGGTACGACCTTCACCGTCGGCACGACGGCGCCGGTCACAATCGTCGGTTTTCTGCAGGTTTTCGTCAATGTGGTCGATGGTAACGGGAATATGTATGTAACAGTGCTAAATGTGAGCGGCTGCGGGAACGGCCTAACAACGCCTGTCAGTACCCAGCCTGTATTCGGAACGTCTCCCGTGCCGGTGCGCCTGATCACACCGCCCCCACCCTCTAGCTAAGAAAGCCGCCGCTCAGTCGGGAACGTCGTTGTTCGGCGGGGCCTTGGTCTCGGGAACTGCCCCTGGAGCTTGGCGCTCCGTACCGAGGTTGGGAGCAGCCGGCGCGGGCGCTGCAGGCGGCGGCGCTTTGACTGGGACTTCAGCTTCGGTGTCGTCTTCCGATTCAGTCCGCGCCTGTGGCTGCGGACGATACGCGGGTGCGGGACCATCCGGTCGCGCGCTCAGAATTACGCGGTCGAGGGTTGCGGGATCGCTGGCCGAACTTAGAATCAGGAAATTAAACTTCGAGCCATTCAGCAGTTGCGATAGAACTTCCGGCGCCGGCGCGGGACCGATTTCGGCGACTACCTGTTCCTGCTCGGCTCCGGCCGGAATGGCGATCTCCGCTCCGGTGCGTTGGTGTATTGCGAACAGGACTTCCGACAAACTGGCCTTGTTGGAGCTGATGGTAAGCATCCCTCCCTGAAATGAAACCAACAGCGGCGGCGGCGGGGGCGGCGGCGTGATTTGCACCGACTGCACAGTATAACTTGAGGTCACCAGCTTTGCCCCGGAAGGCGAGGAGGTAACCAGGTGAGCTGCTTGCGCGCCCGCACTCCCAAGTTTAATGATCACAGTTCTCCCAGCCGGAAAAACCTGGTAAGCCTGCGGACCATTCAAATCAAACACAATGCGCGTTACTGGAGGCTTCGACGTGAACAATCCCGCACGAACACTCTTTACTTCTCCGCGATTCAAGGTTTGATTTCGCAGCTGCGCGCCGGGAACGGCATTGGCGAAGTCGACGACCAGGCGGTCCGGGTGGGTTAAGACTTGCGCTTGCGGAACGAGTCGATCGCTGCCTTCGATCTCGATCTCCACCGGATTCTGCTTGCCCAGCACCTGCACGCGGCGCACAGAAGGGACCTCTTGCGCCTGTCCCACAACCGGCACGGAGACATATGCAGCGGCCCATACGAGAATACAGGCGGCTGCCCTGACAGAGCGATTCATAGATATCCTTATCGATTGGTGAGCGGCGCGCTACCGCGATTCTAGCAGCGGCCGGGAGGAAGCATGCTTACGGAAGGATTACAACTTTGGGTCATCGTCGTGCCTAGCAGCCAGAAATCCGCAAATGAGCAACGCAGGGGCAGTTCACGACGACTTTGAGATCAGCAGTTAGAAGGATGAGCCTACCGAAAACGAAGACAGGTTCGCAACAAAAACAAAGATGCGGTAGTGGGTCAGCTGACCCACTACCAAAGATGCGGAGTATTTCAGGATTTAGGCTTCTTCAAAACCTCAAGCGCGGGTCAGCTTTCGGCGAGTCTGCCAGTAGATGGCGGCTAACCCGGAGACGAACAATACCCACGTTCCAGGTTCGGGCACAACTCCCGGAGCGCCACAGGGCCCTCCCTTTTTCGTCTTGCTTGCGATCTCGCCTCCCACACAACAGCCAGCCTCGACCGTACCGTTTTTCTTGACTGGCCCGCACAGTCCCGCGGGAATTGGCGGAGCTGCAATGGGGATCCAACCTCCGCCGACAAAGGGATTGTACAAGCTCAGCGGCCCCGCGGCCCCGAGCCCCGGTGTTTGCGGCCGCTCCAGCAGCGCCGATTGGAATGGCACAGGAGGAGACCGCATCGCAGTGCCATCACCCGCGCCAGGCTGATCGAATTTCTCCACTGGAGGCTCGAGGTGCGAGGTTGCCTGTTGCGGCACTTCTTCCACACGGTTGGCGCACCGGGTGCGAGCCGCAATCCGTCCATCAGTAATTATTTTTTCCCCTTTGTGCAGAGTTACGCGATGACGAGTCCAGTAAACGCGGTTTCCAATCCGGTAAGACAGGTACGCCGTCCGAGCCAGCGTAAGCCGCACTACGCGTGCGTGATCGTAATCAAAACCAGCATAATGCGCTGCCACGATGGGGTCGTGTTCCGCCACCCACTTCAATTCTTTCGCATCCTGCACCCCACCCGGCACAACCGAATACGGATATACGGGTCGATCAGTGGCAGGCTGCGCCTGCGAGAGGACCTGGTTCAGCGTGACCAGCCGGCTGCGGCTAAGTTCCGCTTGTTGGAAGCTGAGCAGAGCGGACTCCTGCGCGTGAAACAACGACGGGCTGAGATACTGCAAGGCAACGGTCGAGAGAACGGCGGCGCAAAATACAATGCTCGCGGCCGCGAGCCAGCGGCGAATTCGCCGATTGCGGCTATGCCGGCGGCTTCGCCGGCGCTTGACGTTCCCCCCTGCGGGATCGCTCACAAACCACTCCTACCTGCGCGGCCGTCCTGGGATCCGGACTGGAGGCACTTCAACCTAAACATAGCGGCAGTTCAAGTGCCACACCGCAACCCGCGGACCCACTAGAAACTCAAGAGATCCACGTTTGTTTGGGGACCATGTTAGCAGACAGCGCAATAGTTTGCATAAAATACGCTGTGGATTTCTCAGTAGCTTCCCCGGTTCGCACTCAGCGCTCTTGGTCTTGCAGGATGGAGACGACGCGCCCAAGGTGACCCTGGTAACACCACTAACGGGCCATTTCCACGCGACGCACACGCTGGTACTCTCTCTTTTGTTACCGGAGTCAGTTTTCTCTGATTAAGATTAACGAGATGAGCCGTCGTTCGCGGCATAGCCAGTAAGGATTCAACTTCCTCCGTAGGTTTGATGGCCGATCTCCCCCGAACGAAGGAAAGAAGTAAGCGAAGTAAACGTTGTCGCCGTTTGTGACATCTATCTGTCGTTTGCTGGGAGGCAAATCTATGCGCCTGAATCGTCTGCACGTGGTACTTACAGTTTTGGTTTTCTCGCTGCTTCTGGCTAGCCCCGCCTTCGCCAACTCCGTCACCATGACGTACGAAGGCCACGGCGCAGGAAATAACCAGAGTTATCCATGGCTGTTCTCGATCAACGGCAGCAGCACCTATACCACGCTGATTTGCGACAGCTATGACAACTACAATTATGTTGGGGAGACCTGGCAGGCGACGGCCGCGCCGTTGCTGCAGGCCATCGGCTTATTTGGCTCGGGTGCGTCTCTCGATTACAAAGCTGCTGGATTGATCTTCAAGAGCATCCTCGCGGGCACCACAGGCGCGGGAGCCGGGCAATGGGCCATCTGGGGCCTGTTCTCGCAGAATGCCGCCAACAACCCGATGTTCGTGACTAGCGGCGGCGCAGTTGTAGAGGCGCAATTCCTGATTCTGGCGGGAACAGCCAAAAACAGCGCATTCAACGGATTGATCCTCTACACTCCGATCGCCGGCACGCAGTCGGGTGGCGCTGGTTTGCCGCAGGAGTTTCTCGGCTACAACGCTGTTCCTGAACCCGGCAGCCTTATGCTGATGGGAACTGGCCTGATCGGTCTTGCTGGTAGCCTGCGGCGAAAATTGCTCAAGGCGTAGTTCGGCGCAAATCATTTTCCGTAATGAGCAGCGTCGCTTCACCCTTCTCGACGCTGAACCCTTACCGCGCTGCCCAAAGCAGCGCGGCTTTTTTTTTGTGCCCATCATTTCTTTGATCGTCGCTTCAAGCAGGCACAACGCACTACTTCTTGGCGGGGGTCAATGCCGAATGTTCCGAAGAAGGTAAGGCCAGCGCGCTCTCCAGCCAGGCGGTGTACCAGAGATCCAAAAGCATCTGCGACCCTGCGGCGAGGCGATGAGTAGTAAACTCGAATGCCTCCGCAGAACCTTTCTCGCGAAAGCCACCTGCCTTATCGATCGCATAAACTTTTTCCACCAGTCCGTTGGACTGCCTCAGGTAGGCGACGTAGCTTGCGAAGGGATCATCCAGCTTCTCCGGAGCGTGCACCAATCCGGCAAAACTCTTCGCCGAAATGTTTGCGGCAACATAGACTGTTTCGAACTGCGCATGGATGTCGTGCTGTGTCGTATATCCGTTCGGATTCGGCCCCACCCACCCGTTGTATTTGATTGTCGTATGCAGCGGCTGAGCTCCATCAGCGACGTAGTGGCCCAACCAGCCAGCATAAAAAATGATGGCCTGTTCGACTGACGCGGTCGGCTGATGATCGGTCTTCAGTTTTCGATACTCCCGAAATGCAGCTTTCAACCGTCCATAAACCTCCAAGGTGATATAAGGCTGCAAACCAACGTGTTCGGGAAGGTAATCGTCAGGATGGTCAGTGGTGGCCGCGCGCTTCTCGTAAAGCTTTCGATAAAATTCGTAGCGCCCGCGAGGCAGCGGATCGAGCCAATCGACTCGCTCGAGATCGATGAAGTGATCCGGTTCCTGCGCATTCTTCAGCGCAAACTCGGTAGGACTGCGCCAGCGATCAGGTTCAGGACCGAGATAAGCAATCTCAGCGCCCGCGCGACGCAGAAACCGCGGCATGCTGGAAGGAATTTTCTCCGCTGCCACTCGGTTGATATAAGTATGCCCCTCGTTCCCCCACGCACCCGCCGCCACGCTCTGCAAAAGAACGAGGGCGATCAGCGCCACGCTGATCACCCCTCGTTGGAACCGCTCGGCTTTCGTTCCACTTCGCAGACTTGTTCGCTCCTCGGCGCGCGTCATTAGAACGCCAGGTGCATCGAGAGCTGCAGGAAGCGTGGGCTGCCGACCGTGTGCTGGATCACGCCCAGACTGCCTTGCGGAGGAATCGACGGCGGACCTTCATAATAGGGAAAGAAGGTGACGTTGTTGTTCGGAGCGTCGAAATCAGGATGGTTGAAAATATTAAAAGCATCAGCTTCAAACTTCAGTCCGTAGCGCTCTTTGAACCGGAACTGCTTGGCCAGGCTCACGTCAAAGCGCACCTGGAACGGGCCTCGAAAAGTATTCCGGCCAGTAGTTCCGAACAAAGATTCAAAGTTATCGCACCCGGTAGCGTCGCAAGCCGGAACCCCGTTGGTTCCCGGAGCCACGAACTGGGGCGCGAAATCGGCGGAATTGAGCTTGCAAAGCTCCGTCGAAATCCCCGCGCAATTCGCGCCGGGATGTGCTGCCTGTTTGGGAGTTATGCCCGGTACCAGCGGCACAATAGGGTTCCCAATATAGTTGCTGGTTCCGTAGTAGAGACTCGCCACCGAGCCCGAAAAGTCATAGACGCTGTAAGGCTGGCCGCTTTCCGCCACAGTCTGGCCGCCGATGGCCCAACCATTCACCGCGTAGCCCAAGGCCCGGTTGCTTGAGAGGTTCGGAAGCGTATAGCTGTAGTTGACCAAAAAGACGTGGGTCTGATCGAAATCCGAAGAGCCATAGTTGGCTCGGGGAGTAGCCGGATTGTTTCCGGTGAAAAACAGTCCCAGGCCGCTCTGCTCGTCCAGCGAATGAGACCAGGTGTAGGACGTGGTGAATTGCAAGCCATTCGACAGGCGCTTGTGAACCTGCAGCTGCAGTGCATTGAAGTTCGATGTTCCCTCGGCCTTATACGACACCGCGTTCATATCGTAGCCGGGATAGGGGACTCGGATCGGCGCATTACCTGCGTATTCGTTCGTGTAGATGAGTTCCGTATCCAGGGGTCCATAGTTCTGGTTGGCCAAAGGGCTGGTACCACCATAGGAAGTGGTTTGCCCGTTCACAACATTGGTCGAGGTGGCAATGATCGGTTGGTTGAAGGGAATGGGCAGCACTAAGTGCGTGCCGTGGCTACCGACATAACCGACCTCGAACATCCAGCTGTTGGAGGGCTGATATTGAAAGTCGAGCGTCCAGTTCTGCGTGTAAGGCAGTTTGTTCGCGGTATCGTAACCGCCGTAGAGGAACGGACCATAAAGATTGCCGGATGGCCAGCATCCCGGGTAGCCGCAAGCCGTCTGCTCGAGGTTCGGTAAGTAGGACAGGAAAGCTGCTCCCGTGGCTGGCGGCGGTGGAGGCAGAGTGGTGCCGAACGGCTGATCGAGCGTCGCGTTCTTCGCGACGGAGATGGGTTGGACGAACGGAGGCTCGAGGGTAACGCCGAATGGGCCGTTGAATCCGGACCCAGCGCTCGGTGAGAAGTAGCTGAACAGCTCGCCGCGGTCGTAGTACATGCCGTACCCCATGCGCACGGTGAGCTTGGGCATGGGAGACCACGCGATGCCGATGCGGGGCGCGAAGCCCCACTGGTGATTTTTCAGGAGCGAATTGTTGGCTCCGGGCGTGGCCCCCGTCTTATTATTCCCGGCAATCAGCAGACCAGAGTTGTTAATTACGTCAGTCCCGGAGTCGCAAGAACCATAGTTGTACTCAGTCAAAGCCGGGTCTGCCGGAACTCCGCCGACGGTGCATTGGGTGTAGCTGTACTTGGAGGGGTCGAAACTTGTCAGCAGGCCGTATTTCTCGGTGAGCGGCCCGTCGATGTCCCAACGAAACCCCGCGGTTACTGTCAGGTTTCTCATCACCTTAAAGTTGTCGTTAATGTAGGTGCCGACGGTATCGGCGCGGTAGTAACGATGAGCCGAACCCACGAACTCATCGCCGCCGTGCAAGTTGCCTTCTACGAAGTCAGCGAAGGTCTCGAAATCAAGGTTATCGGTATTGGTGTTGTTATTGAGGATATTGAGCTGAGTGTGGTCCCACGTTGTCCCTACGCTGACGATATGCTTCCCCTTCACCCAACTCATGGAGGTTCCATATTCCCATTGATTTTGGATCATGCCGCCGTTTCCAAAGCTGGGGCTGGGTCCAAACTCCAACCCGCTACTGACCGTTGGGTCCGAAGTCGAGATTTCGAACTGGGGAAAAGTCGCAGCGCCGGGCAAAGTGATGCCCATCGCAGCTGGGGTAAACCCATTTGTTGTACTTGCATAAGCGCGCAGGCGAGTGAAGCCGACGTGTTGTTCCCAGGTAAGGTTGGGTGAGAGCACGACGGAGTTAGAAAGAGAAAACACCTGGCTGCCGGCGGAAAGCTGTTGTGGAAATCCGAGTAGCGAACCGACCGAGCCAAAAGGATTGTTGGTGGGATTGCTCTGAATGTAATATCTGCCGGCCAAGCGATCCTTGGAGCTTATAACATAATCGATTCCGGCGATCCCTTGGCTTACGGTGGCTTCCGTATTCGGGCCTTGCACGATGGCATCGTAGTCCAGCCCCTGCGCCGAAACCTGCGCTGCAGTGAACTGCGCGCTTGGTATCAGGTACTGCCCGTTGGGCAGTTTGGCATTGAGGAGTTGCGCGGCAGCGTTATTGATCTGGCCGGCGGTAATCGTAATCGGGGGGGTCGAGTTAGCGTAGGTCGCCTGAATCATGTTAATGATGCCCTGCGTGCTGCGGTCATTCGTCAGACCCAGAGGCACGGTCACAGTTTTGGTCGAAGCTTCCGCATCGGAAATGCGCATTCCCTGGTAGGACCCAAAGAAGAACAACTTGTCCTTGATAATCGGCCCGCCGATGGTTCCGCCAAAAGCGTTTCGGTTCAGGAAGGGACGTGGGAGGCCAATGTAGTTGTAGAAGAATGGGTTGGCGTTCATGTCGCTGTTCTGCCACTGCTCCCACAACGAACCATGCAGCGCGTTCGTGCCAGACTTAGTGAGCACGCTGATGTGGGCTCCGCTGTTATTGCCCTGGGAGGCGTCATACTGCGAGGAGTTGACGGCGATCTCCTGAATGGCATCCGGGGGCGGAGTGGGAAGAGCCTGGCCAATCGCGTCAGTCACCGACGTGCTGGTTTGGATGGTACCGCCCGCACCGAAGTTCTCACCGGTGTTGAGCACGAAGCGGTTCTCACCCACCTGGCTGGTGGAGTTGCCGTTAAACAGATTGTTGGTGCTGATACCGTTCAAGGAAAAACTATTGCTGGTGTCGCGGTTTCCGTTGGCGAAGATGGCCTGATTGCCGAGGCCCGTGTTGGCGCCCCCGCCACCTAGGAAGTCAGAATGAACACCAGGGCTAAGAATTGCCAGTTGCGTGAAGCTGCCGGTTCCCAGCGGGGTGGTTTCGATGGTGTTGGCATCGACGACATAGCCGATGGTGGTGTCCACCTGGTTCATCAAGGGCACGGCGTTCACTTCCACGGTGGTGCCGATCGAGCCCACCACCAGAGACGTATCCACTGTCGTGGTACGGTTCCCGAACACCAGAATTTTCGTGTGTGTCTCTGTTTTGAAGCCGTCCTTCGTGACGGTGACACGATAGGTTCCGGCGGGAAGATCCGGAATCTGGAAAGAGCCATTCTTGGTACGAGCAGCAACTTCGAGGTTGGTCGCGATATTGACCGCTTTCACAGTGGCGTCGGACACGACAGCTCCCGACGGATCAGTCACCGTACCGGTGATAGCGCCCAAGGTTTGCTGGGCCAGAGCGAATTGCGATGAAACCGCGAGAGTTAGGACTGCGATGAATAGCGCGCGACAGGAAAGCGTCGTGACGGATAGGGCAGACGACCGACGACGGGAGATCACGGGAGGAGCCTCCTTTAGAATGACCCGCCGTTATAGCAAACGTAATGGTCCAGGTTCAAGACCAGAAACGTTAAAAAACGTTGAAAACCAGGCAAATATTTTCTATTCGCGCTATGGGAGATTTTTTCCGCCAAACAT
This sequence comes from uncultured Acidobacteriaceae bacterium, assembly GCA_963818865.1. Lineage (GTDB taxonomy): Bacteria > Acidobacteriota > Terriglobia > Terriglobales > Acidobacteriaceae > Sulfotelmatobacter. The sequence continues at coordinate 93,083 of CAWFTQ010000001.1, read as the reverse complement.
TTTGAGCGCTGCGCCCTTTTTCGGTCTGCAGGGAACCTATTTCACCAAGGCAAAGCCGTTGATTTTATGGGTTCGCAACGCCGATTAGGGGATTTTCGCCAGCGCCAACGCGGCCCGAATCTCGCGGACGATCTCCTTCGGGGAACCGTCGGCCTCTATTACTACGGCATGTTCCGGTTCTTCCAGAGCCGCCAGTTGACTTGCGAGCATCTGTTCCGTCATGTAGTGTCCACGGCGCGTGCGCAACCGCTGCCGCAGCAGCGCCGGGGTGGCTCTCAAATAGACGAAATGCACTTCCGCGGCGACTTGCAACCTCTCGCGATATTCCCGCTTCAACGCCGAACATGCGAGCACCGAATTCTTTCCCGCCGCAAGCCATCCGCAAATCAGCAACCGCAGCATCTCCAGCCAAGGCGCCCTGTCCGCATCGGTCAGCGGAATCCCGCTCCGCATCTTCTCGACATTCGTTGCAGCATGGTAATCGTCCGCATCTTCGAAATCCCAGCCGAGTTCTGCCGCTAACAGTTGGCCGACTGTCGTCTTCCCTGCCCCCGCCACTCCCATCAGAACAATAACCAAGCTTCCCCCCTCGGGCCACACAGCCGGCAGCCGTTGCCAAGTCTCCCGGCTTCAGATCAGACTAGCCGCAGATCAGACTAAAAGATTAAGCAAGAAGTAGCACTCTCGGGCCACGTATTCCCGGATCGTGCCATTGCCATAAAGCGCTCACGGCCTCAGGATACTCGTGCCTGGAAAATGGCGCTCTTGATCGAGGGCTATTTCAACGGGGGCTGAATGCGGATCGAAAGACGCGAAATGCTGGAGCGGAATCCGAGAACGGAGTTTGCTAGTCGTCAGGCTGGTCTGGCAAACAAGCAACCTCGCCAGTTGCTGATCGCGCTTTTTCTACTGCTGGTTGCCCTCGCCGTTGTAATCGGGAAGAATCGCGATTTCTGGTTTGGCTCGGACGAAGCGCTGGAATCCGATACGGCAGGCTCGGAAAGCATCTCGAAACCGAACTCGGTGGCTGTGCCTGCAAAGACCAGCCAAGCGCCAGCAGCCCGCGCTATCACGCCAAAGAACCACCTCGCTCGGAAGACGTCCACCGAACCGGCGATCATTGCGCCGACTCCCAACGATTCTGCCAACCTCCACTCGCCAGTCGTCGCCACCAATCGAACTGTCCTTCCTCCGCTGGAAGTAGAAGTGGTTGCAGGCGACACGCACCGTACGGTTCATCCCGGAAGCAACGTCGCCCAGGTAGAGATCCCCAACGATTCGAACCGCGTCTCAACCGTCACGGCTTCAGTAGCGGCTCTGCCCGCGAATGCCGCCGAGCGCGAGCGTCTTTCTCCTGAGAGCGTTCCCGAACTTCGGCAAACCGTCGAGGCGACCTATCCCTTACTGGGACAGCACGCCCGGGTTCAGGGTTCAGTAGTGTTGCAGGCAGTCGTCGGCACCGACGGCTCCATCGAGAGCCTGCGTATACTCAGCGGCCCTGCCATCCTGACCACGGCGGCACAGCAGGCAGTGCGCCAGTGGCGCTTCAAGCCTTATCTTCAGAACGGTCAACCCGTCGAAACCAAAGCCAGAATTACCGTCAACTTTTCGATTCAGATCTCAGACAACCCCGCGAAGACAAGCTAGGCTGGATGCCGGAACTTATTGAAGTTGAAGGAATTCGCTCAAAGATCGAAAACTATTCCCGCCCTGCAACAGTGTGCAACTGCTTGCGCACCATGAAGTTACCTCGCTGACCTCGCCCAATTAATGTGATCATTCTAAATGCCTTAGTGGCACCTAAGGGCATTCTAGTTGGCCCAACAAGTGCGTTAGTACTTGCACGGATAGCCAAAACTGGAGATTCACTAAAAGTTATGCAGACGAACGGGTTTGGCTTCATGCTGAAACCGAAAGCCGCAATTTTGCTGGGGCTGGCGGTCCTGGCCTTCAGCCGACCTGGACTCGGCCAGCAGATCTCTTACGCGCTGCTTCAACCGGGAGCGATTGAGCCTGCACCAATGGTGACCTCGGTCCCCACAGTCACATTGCCGGAAGCTCCCCGCCACCGATTCTGGGACCGTGAGAACAGCCTTCTGTTTGCGACCAGTGCTGCCTTCAGCGCTGCCGACTTCGTTATTACGCGAGACAATCTACGCGGTGGCGGCCAGGAACTAAATCCCGTTACCCGTCTGTTCGCTGGCAGCACCACCAGTCTGGCAGTGAACTTCGCCGGCGAAATGGCCGGCGTGATCGGTCTCAGTTATTTCTTCCACAAGACCGGACACCACAAACTCGAACGTATGGTCTCCCTGCTGAACATCGGATCCTCGGCAGGGGCTGTGACCTTTGATCTTGCCCATCGCTAGGGATTGTCAACCATCCGTCATCGCCAAGGCATCCGGTTTCTCGTCACCAGGGCGCGCAACCCAAATCACCAAAAAGATAGCCGCCAGAGCGATCAGAAAGTAAATAATTCCGCCCTCGTGATGGAGTCTTCCCGTCAGGAAACTCGGGTCAACATGCGTTCCGAGTATCCCGCGCGGTAACATTTGAGGGTTTCCGAGACGGACTCGCCATTGCCACCCGGCGCGAGCTGGAGGCTGCATTTGCGACGCTCGAGTGCGGGCGCGCAGTCGTTTAGCAAAAGTGTTCCACCGCGGAGCAGAAATGTGAACCAACAAGCTCCGAGTCGTGACGCCTTGAAAACCTCGCAGATTCCGGCCGCTTATGCTGGCCGAGATATAACTTCCCCGAAATTCGACCGGATTCGACCGCACGATTGACAGGTTTGAGCAAGAATAGTTGAGGTGAAGCAAATTAATCCGGCTGAAATGGCTGTGACTGGACAAAACCCGCTCAGGCACTTTTCTCACGCATGGCGGGCGCTGCAGCACCGCAACTTCAGACTGTTTTTTACCGGTCAGAGCATTTCGCTGATTGGCACCTGGATGACTCGCGTCGCAACCAGCTGGCTCGTGTATCGGCTTACCGGCTCCGCGTTGCTTTTGGGCGTCGTTGGCTTTGCCGGGCAGATTCCCACTTTCCTCCTGGCGCCTTTTGCCGGTGTCTTAGTCGACCGGCTGAACCGACGGAAGCTGCTGGTGTGGACACAAGCGTTGGCGGGTCTACAATCACTGGCCCTGGCAGCGTTAACACTCGCCAAAGTTATCAACATCCATGAGGTTATCTGGTTAAGCGCGCTCCAGGGGTTAATCAACGCCTTTGACATGCCCGGACGACAAGCTTTCCTGGTACAGATGGTCGAGGACAAACAAGACCTCGGCAACGCTATCGCACTTAATTCTTCCATGGTCAATGTTGCTCGGCTAGTTGGCCCAGCCTTGGCTGGGCTGGTCATAGGGTCGATGGGAGAAGGATATTGTTTTCTGATCGACGGCATCAGCTATCTCGCCGTCATCGCGTCATTGCTCATGATGCGCCTGAGAATTGCACCGCTAAAGCGCTCTCTGGCTCCGATGCTGGAGCAACTGAAAGAGGGCTGGACTTATGTGCGTGGCTTTCCACCCATCCGAACCATTCTGTTACTGTTCGCTTTAATTAGCTTGATGGGAATGCCGTTCATGGTGCTCATGCCCATCTTCGCGTCAAGAGTCCTGCACGGTGGACCCCATGCTCTCGGATTCCTGCTGGGAGCATCGGGTGTGGGTGCATTGATTTCCGCTGTCTCTCTTGCATTGCGCAAGACCGTTCGCGGACTCACAACTATGATCCAGATCTCAGCCGGGATCTTTGGCCTTGGCCTGATCTGTTTTGGTTTATCGCGAATCCTTCCGCTATCGATGTTCCTCATGATGATCGTCGGCTTTGGCATGATGCAAGGTCTGGCGGCGAGCAACACGGTCATTCAGACATTAGTGCCCGAAGATAAGCGTGGCCGGGTTATGAGCTATTACACGATGGCTTTCGTAGGAATGGCGCCCTTCGGCAGCCTGCTGGCAGGCGCTCTCGCGCACCGCCTGGGAGCGCCTACCGCAGTCATGATTACGGGAGCGTTTTGTCTTGCCGGAGCACTCTGGTTTTCGACACGGCTGAAGTCAATCCGCAAAGTCATGCGGCCTATTTATATCGAGATGGGCATTATTCGAAGCGAGGTGGAACCGAGTCTGGAAGATCAGGCCGGCCACTGAAGGACACTTGCAAGCGCACTGCGCTCCCGTGGTTGGCGCGTTTGAGTTATGTCAGAAGCAGGGATCTTGAGCCAATCTCCAGGACCACATAAGGAACGACGTCGATGTGAGGTCGATCGCCGGTTCGGTAGTGCTATACGACTGCACGTTGTCTCGATACACCGCTATTTGCGACGCGTCAAAAGCACCGTCGTTTCCATTGAATATTTTGAACGTGTCGACCCCGTTTGCTGGACATAAGATCATGCCGCCGACCACGCCTGAAGAGGCATAACCGGCCGGCCCCTCGGAAGCCGCGCCCCAAAGTACCGGCGTACCTCCGGAAGTTCCATCCAGCGCACCCACCAGGTTTGCCACCTGGTGCTGGATACAGTTCGGAAACGTGCTTCCGTCACCCACAATAAACGACGAACCCCAAGCATTCGCGCCCAGGATGTTGGCCAGCCATCTTTGTGAGTAGGTGCCGTAGCCCTTGGATCGAGTCAGGTGATACGCCTCGCTGGCCATCACCGATAGGCCGGCGCCGTGCGAGGTGGTATCGCCGTAATTCCAATGATCCCCGAAGCCCCATGGATCTGTGCCGGCTTGGGTAATCGCGTCATCCACTTGCCGCAACAATTGTTTGCGAATGCTTCCCTGCGAAACCGCCAGGCCGCTCGGATTCCCTGCCATTTCTAGCGCCCGGTAAAGTTCAAAATGTGCCAGGCCGCTAACGTCATACAGATTTAGCGTATCTGTGTATCCTGCATCGTAGATTTTCGTTATGTAATTCCTGGCAAACTGCGCCGCCTGACGCAGGTAGTCCATGGGATTCGTGCGCGGCAGCGCGGCCGGCAGATCCGCTGCTACTCCGCCGGCTTGCTGAGCAGATTGTAGAGCGAAATATAGTTCGGTTGCGCCCAGCTCCATGTCATCGTCCCACACGTTTTCAGGATAGCCGTCAAATGGAGCGATGGTGAGCAGGCAATTACCGCACGTGCCCCAACCTACCGTGGGCGCAGGGTCCGGATAGGAGGTGTCGGCGAGCGCAAAAATGTCCTCTGCATTCTTGAGGCACTGATTCGCTAAGGAAGGGTCCGCGGTACGGTTGAGCTGGTAGCACAGCGCAAAGTCCGCCGCCAAACGGCCCGCTAGGTTCGGGCTAATCGGTGAGCCGGGAGGGCCAGCGGGAAAAACCGCACGATAGCAAATAAAGAACGTCGTGTCCGGGTCGCATGGTCGCGGATCTCCGGCTTGTTCGTAATGGTCGGCCGCCTGGGGCAGGGTCCAGATGTCGTACTCGGTGATCAGGCAGTAAGGCGTCACATACGTTCCGCCACAGTTGCCCGTGGCCGAGCTTGGATCGCCCTCCCCGTAATAATCCCAGTCTTGACTGTTATCCACTTGGTAGTAGAGGGTCTGTGTTTTGTCGTTCCACATCTTCATCAGCCAGTTGACCCCAAACTTTGCTTCGCTAGTAAAGTCGGAGGACGTCGGCGCTCCCAAACCGCTGCTTCCCGCATAAGAAACCGCCCCGGGCGGTGGGGGAGGGTTCATGCGAGCGTGCGCGCCCATCTGGTTCGGAAAGTCGCGAATCCCGATCTGCATCAGCGCTGCCGTATAGCTGAGCGTCTCCACGTATTTCATGTAGTCGCCGGCGTCCCACCAACCGCCGGAGGCGTCGATATTCGGGAGCTTCGTCGATACGTACGGGGGCGTGGGCGGCACGTTATCGATAAAGTCGTTACTGTCGAGCGGAGGTGTTTCGTAAACACGCGCATTCTCGTCCTTCAGATGTCCGGGAGCCGTGCGCAGCGCGTTGGGGATGAAGTTCGCTCCGTCGCGCTCCGTTTCGTAGAAAAAAAGAGTGTTTAACAGTAAGCCGGAATAGAGCGTGTCCGGAGCATCCACCGCGAAACTCGGCGACGCCGCCGCTACCGGTCCATATACCGAAATCGTGTACAAATTGTTCCCCGGAACGGCGAAGTCCAGGGCGTAAACGTCGTAGGTCACAGCTTTGCTGTGGCTCCACGTGCCTAACAACGTGCCGACCGTGCCCGAGTACGCCGTGGCGCCATTCGAGTCCACGACCTTGAATTTCGCTCCGCTTTCCCGCGCGCTCGACATCAGGTACGCACGAAAAGGCATCTTGCCGGTTTCATACCCAACTTGACTGACGCGGACATAAGCAGACTGCGCGCCTGCGATCGGTGTATACACGAGCAGCGCGACGAAGATGCTGGTAACTGAGGCGAATCGAAGGAAGATCGAGAGGTGGGGACCAGCGTACGACATGGCGTCCTCCTTCGGAAATGCCCGCATTAAATGCATTTAATAGACAATACCGAGCCGAATATTGCTCCCCTTGCCCCCGGAGTGTCAAGTATTTCTGGATCCTGAACGAGGGACGAGCACGCGAGCTAGGATGCCGCTTTGTGAGATGGCTCGACCCTTCAGATGGGATGTCATCTATGCTTTCGTCTGCGGGACAGGCTTCGCTATCGGCTTGCCACGCTTCGTATTGCTCTACGGGCAACTCCAACCTTCATTGCGCCTGCGCCACCACCTTCTCCAGATCGTCTGCGGCCTTGCCGAGCGTGGCCGCAACATTTTCCAGCACCCGGCCAACCATAGGAACTTGGCCATCCGCTTCCTTCCATTTTTCTTGATCCATATATTCACGAACCGCCGCAATCGGCTTAGCCCCGTACCCGGTGTATGCCCCTGGAGCGTATACCTGATGCTTGAACCATGGCCGTTCCGGCAACCCGTTGTCGGTTAGAAAGGCTCGCTGAATCTGTATCAGCTCTGAATTCAGGTCGGCAGCAGCCTGTGAAGGCAATTCGGCTCCACTGGCCTGCCATTTTCCGAATGCCGCCTGGTAACGTTCTGCGCTCTTCTTGATCGCCTCAACTCCATTCTTCAAGGGAGCGAAATTCATAAACGGAGGAACTTGCTTGGCGGGAGGAGGCACAAAGGTTTTTCGTGGATCCGATGTCGCCGAGAACACTCCTTCTTTCAGTTCTAGATTTCGTTCGGTGATTTCATCCTGCTTGTCTTTGAGCAACTTCTCCAAGTCTTTCACATAACGTTCGATCGTTTCCGCTTCAGCGTTGTACTCGTAAGGAATCACGTCGGCATCCGCCAGCCGCATCACCGCAGTTCCACCTGTCTGAGCCAGGGCGCGGCCGTAAGAAAAATCGGTATCCACAAACTTGGTGTACCAGTAAAAATCGTCATAGATGGAATGATAGGAGTCGGCATCGTTTTCTCCGCCATAACCGATGTTGAGAGCGGAGATGCCCGCGTGGTCCTGAAAAGCCGTATAGTCCGAACCGTCTCCCAGCGCATTGATCCGCACGTCGCTGTTTTTTCTGATCTCCGTCCGCTCCTCCGCATTGTGTGCTCTGGCAATCTGCTGCAGACGCGCCCGTTGCTGCACCGGAATATGCTTCTCCGGATCTTGAATGTCGCGAGTTACGTCGTTAATAAGGTGCTGCAAGTCATGCGTACCTCCGGCATGGAAAAATCCCCTTCCATTGCTATCCGAGTTGATGTACGCGACCGCATGCTTCTGAAGCTCGTCGCCATGCGTCTCAACCCACTCGGTTGAACCCAGTAACCCGGGCTCTTCGCCATCCCACGCGCAGAGAATGATCGTTCGCTTTGGCTTCCATCCCTGCTTGCGCAGTTCGCCGAGCATGCGACCTTCTTCTAAAACCGTTACCATTCCTGAGATCGGATCATCCGCACCATTGACCCAGGCGTCGAAATGATTCCCTCGGATCACCCATTCATCGGCCGCATCCGACCCGCGCATGGTCGCAATCACGTCATTCACCGGTTTCAAGTCCCAGTTCGAAGCCACTTTCAGATGAACCTTCGCCGGGCCCGGCCCAATGTGATAGGTGATGGGCAGCGCACCTCGCCACCCCTCGGGCACAACCGGCCCCTGCAACGCCGAAAGCAACGGCAACGCATCGCCCCAGGAAATTGGAAGCACCGGAATCTTGGTGATGGTCTTCGCGTCCTTGATCTCGAGCCGCTTGGCATCGGCAGTGGCTCCTACGCCGGGCGTTAGAGGATCACCGGGATAATCCGTGTCCATAACGCTGCCGCGCTGCACGCCCTCGCGCGGTCGCCAGCCACCCTTGGGATAATCGTCGCCATTGAAAAAGCCATCGTCTCTGGGATCGGAGTAAATAATGCAGCCAATCGCCTCATGCTCGGCCGCAACCTTGGGCTTGATTCCTCGCCAGCCTTCGCCATAGCGTGCGATCACGATCGCACCCTTCACGGAAATCCCCAAGCGGTTCAGTTGCTCGTAATCTTCACGGTTGCCGTAGTTCACATAGACCAGCGGCGCGGTCACGTCTCCGTCGATCGAGTACGCGTTGTACGTAGGCAAGCTGCTCCGCAGTCTGATTCGAAGTCGGATCGCCTGGGACGGGCGGTTCCTGTAGCTTGGCTCGGAACTTGGTCGGCTCAATCATCTCCACAATGCGCTCTTTCGGCGTGGGGAAGAGCACCGTGAAGGTCTCGATATGTGCGTCGAACCCCCATTCTTTGAACTTGGAGAGAATCCACTCCGCATTCTCCTTGTCATACGGAGAACCTACGTGGTGCGGGCGCGCGCTCAAACGCTGCATGTTCTCGCGCAAATTATCCGGCACGATGCCGGCCTGCAGTTTCTTCTCCCAATCCCGCTCCGTCTTGGTGGATTGCGACGAGTAGCCTGCGAGCCGGGAGGACTCGGGAGTCGAAGTCTGCGCCGATTGCGCAAACGTCAGCTGAGCGGTGCCAATGATTGTGATAGCAAAACAAACGAGAAAAGAGCGTAGTGAAGTCAAAGAACCTCCTCCGGCAATCACTTGCGTGTCTGGATTGAGTGCACCGAATTATAGGACGAAGCATCGGCAAAGAGGTAGTCAGCTCTTTGAGACCAAAGCTGCGGGCATGCCATCTAGACCGGCACGCATGTCTTCCCGTCTCAGACAAGAAACTTGCCGTATGAGATCTATTCCCCCGATCGGGGAAGGTCGGCACCTCGTCGAGGACATGCTCCGCCGAATTGCTTCGCCTGTTGAGTGACTTCGGTACCCTCCACAGGATGAAGGATTTCCAATAAATTTCCAACAGGTTTTTGGGCCGTCTCAACTGCGGTTTCCCTTCCCGGCAGGCCCTACGAACCATCTTGACTACTTTTCGATCGCATTCGACAGTCGGAGCCGCGCACATTTATGAAGAAGCTTCTATTGCTATGGCTTTCCTTGATCCTCGGATCAGTTCAGATTCTTGAGGCCCAAAGCAAACTCAGCCAGTTTTCCACGCCGTCGGCAAAACAGAGAATCGCGCTTGAGGCCGCCGCGGAGGCAAGTGTGCAAGCCCGCGCCGCAGCCATGCCGGGACGACCCGCACTTGCCCACGGAATTCCTGCGACACCGAGTGCTGCCGGTAAAGTGCGATCCGCGCGAAGCCGTCCGAATACTAGCAATCCTCCGGTCAACCCGGTTGCATTTGTCAGCGCCCTGCAGATTCCCGCAGGTGGCGCGACCTCCTGGTCTGCTGTGGCTGCCGATTTCAATGGCGATGGCAAGTTGGACGTTGCCGCCCCGGTTGAGTCCAACTACAACCCGCAAACAAGTACGGCGACTTATGCCGTCTCCGTCGTTTTAAGTAATGGCAACGGCACTTTCCAGAGCGCTGTGCTGACCGCTAATCCGAATGGCACAGATGGCGATCAGATCTTGGTGGGCGATTTTAACAAGGATGGCATACAGGATCTGATTGTGGTGCACTCCACTAGTCCGTCCACATTTGAAGTGTGGCTGGGCAATGGCGACGGAACCTTCCAAGTAGGAGGCAATGTCCTCAACCCTATCTCGCCAAATTATCTGATCGGCGGCGTGGTTACTGGCCCCGATACCAACGGCAACCTTGACTTGACTTTCATCGACGATCAGAGCCCAGCAAACGTGTGGACGGTACTGGGCAATGGCGATGGCACTTTCTCTCAAACCCCCACTTCCGTGGCGCTTTCCGGAGGACCGCTTTCCAATGTTGTATTCGCCGACTTCAACGGCGATGGCATTCTCGACTTCGCCGCCACCTCTTCAACTCGAGGCCCTAATGTGGTGTATTTTGGGCAGGCAAACGGTACTTATGTGCCCGGATCTCCGCTGTCCAATTCGGACAATTTTTACTATGTCTGCAACAATTCAGCCGGCGACTTGAATGGTGACGGCAAGCCAGAACTGGTCAGCGCCAACTGCAACAGCAGCAGTGGCGCTGGCAATCTTACCGTGTACGTAAATAATGGCGATGGAACCTTTCAGACTGGCGTGTATTATTCTGCCGGCACCGAATCCACGGATAACACCATCGCCGATATATCTCCGCTAGCAATCACGATTGCTGATGTGAATGGAGACGGCAAGAATGACATCGTTTCTTCCAATCACGCGGGAGGCGACGTAACCGTTCTGCTGGGGAACGGCGACGGCACCGTGAATGTACCCACGGTCGGATATAGCACGGGCGGATATCCCAAGACTTCGGCGTTGGTGGCTGATTTCAATGGCGACGGCTTGGCAGATGTCATCGTCCCCGATTATAAATTCAGCTTTGCCTATCTGCAGGGCTATGGTGACGGAGCCTTCCGCTCTGCCCTGGATTACTATTCCCCCGTTCCGGGCGGCTACAACGCGGGTGGAACCACGATCGCGAGCGGCAACTTCAACGGCGATGGTTATCCCGACTTCGTGGTGGGCAACTACGGCTACAATCCCAACACGCCAAGCGGCATAGGGATCACCGTATTTCTCTCCAACCCCGACGGCAGCTTGCAGCCGGGAGTCAATTACGGAACGGGGGGATCTTATGAAGGCGTGACCGTGGCGGATTTTGACGGCGACTCCAACCTTGACATCGCCGCGGTAAATCAAAGCAACAACGGAATACAGATCTTCCACGGGAACGGCAATGGATCATTTTCCCTGGGCTCCTACTACCCCTCGGGCGGAACCGACGCCTACATAATTGCAACTGGCGACTTCAATCGAGATGGCCATCCCGACCTGGCCGTAGCCAATTACAGCAGCGACAACGTGAGCGTTTTCCTGAACGATGGCACGGGCGCCTTCTTGCCCGCAGTCCTTTATCCGACCGGCGGAAATAATGCGTTCATGGTGGTTGGCGACGTAAACAACGATGGTATCCCCGACCTGGTGGTTGCAGAATACGATCCGGGCGTTGTAGCGGTTCTCTTGGGCACCGCGAACGGTACGTTCCAAGCCGCCAGTACTCCTTCATTTGGATTCAACGACCTGGGCAGTATGGCGCTGGGTGACTTGGATGGCGATGGCAAACTCGATCTGGCCGTCGCGGTTGACGATCCTTCCGTTGGCACCGGCTTGGCAGTGGCCAAGGGCAATGGAGACGGCACTTTCCAGCCACCGGTTTTCTATTCGACCACGCTCGAGAACCTCAACTTGGACCAACCATATCCCGGCGGCGTCGCGATGGTTGATCTCAACGGAGACGGCAAACTGGATTTGGTCTATAGCAACTCCGAATATGGAACCATCGGCGTGCTTTACAACACTGGTACGAACCCATTCGCGGCTGGCATGTTCTATGACCCCATAGAGTACGCCGCTGGCAGCGACGTCTTGTCGCTGGCCTTAGTCGACGTAAACCAGGATGGCGCGCTCGATATAGTGATGGCGGACTTCAGTTATGCCGGCGCCACCGTGCTGTTGAACGCGACCGGCGACGTCAACACGCTGGTTTCCTCGGCCGACCCTGCGGTTCTAGGCCAGTCCATCACCTTCACCTCCACGGTTGCGACGAAAGTTCGCGGAGTCACCGCGGTTCCCACAGGCACCGTCACTTTCCTTGACGGAAACACTTCTTTGGGCGGAGCAACCTTGACGGGCGGCGTGGCAACTCTTACCACCAGCAGCCTTGCAGTTGGCACGCACAGCATCAGCGCGCAGTATGGCGGAGATTCCAACTTCCACTCGAGCACTTCAGCCCCCGTAAGTGAAGTGGTCAACGCCGCTCCGGATTTCGAGTTGGCAGGCAATCCGACCAGCATGACCGTAAATGCTGGAAGTTCGGCTCAATATACCATCACCGTGACCCCGAGCAACGGCTACAACGCAACCGTTACCTTCACTTGCACTGGTACTTTACCGGCAAAGACAACCTGTGGTTTTAGTCCCACATCAGTCAACCCGGCAAACAATACATACGCACCTGCCACGCTAACTCTCAGCACCACGGCGGCAACCGCGTCTCTCGTTGCGCCTGCGCGTCCGAATTCCAAGCCCGTCGCACCCATGCTCCTGGCGAGCCTGAGCGGCTTCGGAGTATTCGGTATGCTATTGGCAGGGGCCGGCAGAAAGCGGAACCGGCGTCAAATGGCCATCGTGCTGGGGATGGTCCTCCTCCTGACGATGTTCACCTTACTTGGCTGCGGCGGCAACAGCACCCCCCCAGTTACTAACCCCGGCACTCCCAGCACTCCTGGAACTCCATCAGGCAGCTACAGCGTCACAATAACTGCCACCGGCGCCGGAAGCAACGCACCCACCCACACGTTGAGCGTCACATTAGTCGTTCAGTAGTTCAGTAACTAGTCGTTCAGTAATAAGGTTAGGTAGCTGGTCTATGCGTTGACGGCGGTCATGCGCTTGAGGGTGGGAAGGGCCTTGATGGTTTTTCCGGCTTCCTGCTGGGCGATGCGCAGATCGTAGAGGCCTTGCAGATTGATCCAGAATTCGGCACTGGTGCCGAAGAAATGCGCCAGACGCAACGCCGTGTCGGCCGTGATGTCGCGGCGTCCGTTCAGAATCTGGGTAATGCGATTGGTTGGAACCTGCAGCTGGCGTGCCAGCGAGGCGGCGCTCATGTTGAGTTCCTTCAATTCTTCGGCCAAATGTTCTCCGGGATGGATCGCGAGCAGTGGCATGTTCGTTCCTTTCGTCGTTCCTTTCCTACTGGCAACCGACTCCTAGTGGTAATCGACAATTTCAACATTCGCCGGACCGGGGGAGCGTTCTGGCCATTCGAAGCAAACACGCCACTGGTCGTTGACGCGGATGCTGTATTGGCCTTTCCGGCTGCCCTTCAGGGCCTCGAACCTATTTCCAGGCAAAACTGCAAGGTCGCTGAGCGTGAGGGCCGATTCGAGCCGGTCCAGCTTCAGACGGGCGGCGCGCTCGATGCCCGAGAAGGCTTTGACACGTTTTCCGGCCGCGAAGGCAGCAGTTTCCTTGTCCCGGAAACTAACGATCATGAATGCAGTCTAGCGAACAATACGCAGTACGTCAAGCGTAACGTCGATCCACGAGCACCTGTAGATGCACCGTTACAAGCGTCAGGGTTCTCGATTCGGCACGATCCCGCCACGGGGCATGAATTCTGATGCAAGTGAGTTTCTTCGGCGTACAGGTGCCGTCGATGAACACGGCGTAGCCTGTAATGTTTCGGGCTCGCTCCGTTTTCTCTTTGAGCCAGCTTCGATCGAACCGATGCTTAGTCTTCTTCTTCTCACGACTGTTCTTGCTGTCAGATCGATTGATTACTGTCCACTCCCTGATGGCAAGCGGCTCATGACACGGGTTCCAATTACAGTCCCACACCGTAATTTTCGGCTCAGACCAGATCACGATGTCTTTGCAAACGTCTGTTCGAGGATTAACATTTTCCGTCTTTTTGAACAGTGAGGGAAACTTCTTCTGAAGCTGCTCGACCTTCGCTCTCGACAATTGTGGCACGGCGACTTCAATACCAACTCCAATCTGTTCGTGAATCGCCGCCGCTCGGCAGCACGGAATAAGATGGCTGACAACAAACAGGGAAACCATTTCCCGTTCTCGACCCGCCAGCTCGGAGAACAGATGTCATGAAAGCACGACCGGAGCGATTTCTTAATGACGGAGTCTAAACTGGAAGACGCAGCGATACGTTTCATCGGTATCCTAAAACAGGAACCATATCGCTAAGGGCAGGACCTTGAATGTGACCGTGGTCACGCAGGTATCGTTGCGCATCCCTTCGCAGCTTTCGGGCGGGGCGGGGGTGTGGGGATGGGAGCGCGGGGGCGCGTGCGGATCGCGCGGGAGAGAAAAGGCTTGACGGACACTTCCAGTAAACGCGATCCCTGCGCAAGGTCAGTTAGCTACGCGGCGGTCACAGCGAGCGCACGCCGTTGAATTTCTTCGTAGAGCTGATGGAATTTCTGGACTTCAGCCTCGTTCAGCACTTCTCCCCGAGCGTGCGCGAGCACAAGGGCAAGCGCCTGCTCCAGTTCTTCATCTGTGCAAGCCTCTAGGTCTGTCACTGGGTCCGTCATTCGCTCCCTCCTGGGCCGCCTTGCAAGCCATAAATCAAAAATTTAACTGCTCAATGATAGCGCCCCCACAGACAAAGCTCAGTGAGCTTGATCACACTTTCTCGCTAGCCCACGCCCCGCAAACACAAAACAATGGATTACCTGAATTAACGACGCGCAGTTTGCATTTTGGCATCGAGTTGACTCCGTTCTCCCGCTTTTTTTCCCCCCTCTAACGCCGCTGTAATCGGCGAACCCTGGGAGAGAAATTAATCTCAAGGCACTTCGAGCACGGACACCGAAAAGCAGTATCGTTCGGGAAAACAATGTGGCCGCAGTTTTTGCAGATCAACCGCCCGTTGGGAAGGACGCTCATTGGACGGAACTTGCCACCGACTACGCAGTATGGACAACGAACTTCCTTCTGCTTCATTTTTGGCTGGCACTCACTGGTACAAAGCGCTAAGACCGCGCTCGGTCTCGTGTCGCACATGCCAGTATAGAGGTCTGCGACACGATCTGAATGTTTGACACCCGACACAAGGCATAAACGCTATCCGATTGCCGGGTTCTTGCAAAAGTATTGGCGGCAATGTTTGCGGGGGGCTGCGCGTGGGAAGCGGGGGGCATGGGGCAAGGGACAAGAAGAATACAGTGAGTCCGTTTAGCGGAGACGGCGCGGCGCTCTGCACTGGCGCGAGCCGCTGAAATAGAGATTGCGAAGGCTGAGGGTGCCGTTTTAATTGCGACAACGCGCAAGAGCAACAACAAAGCTGAGTTGCTGGCTCTGGGTGCGGACCACGTTATCGCCACTGAGGAGGAAGCCATGGTGGCGCGGGTGAAGGAGATCACCGGCGGTAGGGGTGCGCGTGTGATCTTCGAGGCGGCTGCGGTCGGCGGGATTATCTTTGAGTATGGAGCGCTCTCGATGCAACCGACGCCCTTTCCGCTGTTTACGGCCCTTATTAAGGGTTATGCATTCTCGCTATACCTTGTTGGAGATCACGCGCAATCCGGAGAAGCTGACTGTGGCGAAGAAATATGTCTACGACCGGCTAGCGGATGGACGGTTCCATCCGAAGGTCGCCAAGAAATTTCCGTTTGCGCAGACCGTGGAGGCCTACAAATATCTCGAGTCGAACGCACAGGAGGGGAAAATTGTGATTACTGTTCCTTCATGCGGACGCATAACTTGAACGCCCGCTGCCTGCTGAGCTTTTCTTATCTTGTGACGAGACAGCTAAACCGGCCTTCAGAGCGTCGCGGGCCGCGCCATGGTTTGCTGGTGCATCCGATGCAGCCGTTGCTGACACCTTGGTCTGTTGTTCCCGGATGACGGGCAACCCTTCCGTAACCCGGTAAGGTGAGGTTTGCCGACTATCCGCTCAGAAAGCGCCACCGAGCTTCTCTGGCAAAGATTTAGCCATCTCCAGCATGGCGTGGTGATACTTTTCGTGCGCGAACTCACGCGCAATCTGCCACCCCTGACTGAGATAGAATTGCAGGGCAACCGCATTCGACCGAACGACGCGAAGGCGGCACGTCTGGTGACCACGGGCAGCTATCTCAGCTTCGCCCTGCGCGAGTAATCTGGCTCCAACACCTTGTCTGCGGTGCTCGCGAAATACCCAAAGGTCGCTAACCCACTCCTGATTCGTTATGATCACGCCCACAATCTTTTCGTCAGAAACTGCCACCCACGCCAACGGCCAATCCTCCTCTTCGAACTTAAGGGGGACGGGATTCGGAGCAAAAAGGTCCTTAAATGTTTCATTCGCCACTGTCTCTATCAGAGCCCGTACCGAGTTGTACTCGCCGGATTGCGGTCGCCGCATAACCACTTCAATGGTCATCCACGTATTTTAGTTGAGCGTCGGTGGCTTGCTCCCTTATTACGGGCAACTCTTCCCTAATCTTGTAAGGTAAGGGTTGCCGACGACTCGGGACTTGCTCAATCCAGGCGAGGGCCCTGCTGGCAACCGGATCTGGATGTTTTTCCCTAGCAGGCTGCTGAAAAATTGATCCGCAGCGTGTTTTTCTTTCTGTTTCTCGTCGTTAACGATGCCGAACGGTTTGATTTCCGGTGTGTTTGTGGCCCTCGGGTCTAATTCGATGCTCCTGAGGCACACGTCGGCCCCGACTTACACCGCCTGAACCGCAGCGACTAGATTTCGCATGCGCACCAGATTGTAGGCAGCGCAGGCGAGGGTAAATATCCAGTGCACTTTGCTCACCCGGCGATGCCGAACTTTCCGCAGGAGCGCAATCGTCTTCAGCCGGCCGAAGCATTCTTCGATCCGTTTCCTCTTCTTCTGGCTGAGGGCGTACCCCCGGTGCCGCGTGGTACGCGCATCAATCGCGCTGCCGCCGCGTCGTCCCAAGTTCTGCGCCACGTGCGGCGTCACGCGCAGATTCCGGCACTCCTCCACAAACCCGAAGGTGTCGAACCCTTTATCGCCGCCCACCGTCAGCGGTTGCGTGCCGGGAAGCCTCTCCATCATGACCAGTGCCGCATCGCGTTCCGCCGTCCCGTTTGCCTGGAAGACTTCCGCGTCCACGATCAGTCCGTTGCGGTTCTCCACCAACAGGTTCCCGCTGTAACTCAACCGCGACTCCTTCCCCTGGCTTTTGCGTGCTAGCAGAGCTTCGGGATCAGTGTTCGACTCATGGGTTTCGTTCGAGCGCTTCTGGCCGCGAAAGTTCACCGTGGGATTGCCGGCATCGTCCGGCGGAGGTCCTGGCTTCTCCTGTTTCGGCTGAAAGCTCTTCAGACTGGCCCACGCCTCCAGCAGTGTCCCGTCCACCGTGAAGTGTTCGTCCGAGGTCAGTCCCACAACTCGCGCCCGTTCCACTACCTTGGCCAGAAACTCCTTCGCCACGTCCGCCTCCAGCAGCCGATCCCGATTCTTGGTAAACGTGGTCGCATCCCACACCTCTTCGTCCAGGTTCAGTCCTACAAAGCAGCGAAACAATATGCTGTAGTCGATCTCCTCCATCAGCAGCCGCTCTGAGCGCACCGAATACAGCATCGGCAGCAACTGCGCCCGCAGGAGCTTCTCCGGCGGAATCGATGGCCGACCGCGCCGCGCGTACATGGCGGCGAACAATCGCGACATCTTCCCGAGGATCTCGTCTGTCACTGTCCGCACCGCCCGCAGTGGATGGTCCTGCCGCACCCGCTTCTCCGGTGACAAATAACTGAACATATGTCCTTGCTGATGATCAATCCCGCGCATGTCTTGCTCTTATCACACTCGGCCCGTATGAAGATAGTGATCTTTCGGTAGCCACGGAACTTTCTCAGCATCTTTTCCGTACTATCTATAAACGCAAGAATGCCCGCGCGGCGGGTCTGGCGGACAATGAGGAGACAGCGAAACATGCTGCGACAGATGCTCGGGTTCGTTACGATCGGATGCTTGTGTACAAGTGCATGGGCGGCTGGTTCGGACGGGCTGGATTCCTACATCCAGCATGAGATGGAGGCGCAAAAGATCCCCGGCGTTGCCTTTGCGGTCATCGACCATGGGAAGATTGTCGAAGAGCGAGCTTATGGACTGGAGAATCTCGAAACAGGCACACCGCTTCGAACGGACGGCGTATTTGAGATCGCCTCGGTCACCAAGCCCTTCACCGCAACTGCCATTATGCTGCTCGTGCAAGATGGCAAGATCCGCCTCGACGATCCAATCGACAAGTACATCGACCATGCCCCATCCGCCTGGAAAGAGATTACGGTGCGGGAACTGCTCTCCCATACCTCGGGTATAAAGGGTCTGGGTTGGGTGGAATCCGATGGGTCGCCCCTGCTCGACATCACCACCAAAAGATACCTCGACGAAGTAGCAAAATTGCCTCTCGAATTCACCCCCGGCGAGCGCGCCGAATACAGCGACTCCGGATATTTTCTATTGGGCATGATTATCGAGAAGGTTTCCGGTATGAGGTATGCCGAGTTTATGCGGCAACGTGTCTTCGCTCCCTTTGGAATGACCCGTACCAGCATCCTCGACCGGAGAGTGATCGTAAAGAACCATGTTGCGGAATATACGTTGCACGATGGTCAATTGGAGCATGACCGACGAGTTTGGCAACACGAGCTTCCTGCGTATTTCGGCATGTTGAGCACGGTCGACGATCTTTCGAAGTGGATGATTGCTCTGACCGAAGGCCGCGTGGTGAAACCCGAAACGCTTGATCAAATGTGGACTGCGACGAAGTTGAAGGACGGGAAACCCGCAGAGGTAGACGGGATGCCTTACGGGCTGGGTTGGTTCACTCTGAATCTAAATGGTCATCGGATGGTAGGCCATCCAGGGTTCCTCGGGTCTGTGATCTTCCACTATGTGGATGACGATTTTACAGTGATTGTGCTCACCAATCTCGATGTAGCATCCGGCTCGCATCAAGTCGCCCTGGCGCAAGCGATTATCTCGCGCCTCAGACCTAACCTTCCTCGGTTCGTACCCTAAAGCGGAATTTTTCAGCATCCTGCTAGAACTCTAGAACACCAATTGCCCGCCTTTGATCACCGTCTTTCCATCGATCTCAACCGTCGCCTCTGTGATAGGAAATCCCCGTTAGGAATGTGTAGTTTTCTAACCCCTAATCTCGCGCACCGTGTGTAAGCAAAAGCGAGTCTTCGCGGTGGTTGGTTGGAGCCACGTTGTGAGGCAGGAGCCAGCAATCAGGGCAGTCTTGTCTGAGAAGTGCCCACACTAGGCGGCGGCAAAACATCTGGCCCGCTGCCAAAATCTTTCTGCTATTGATCCAGAGCGGCTTCGACTTGCGCCATAACCGAACCTAACGGCGCTGTATCCGAGCAGACTGCTGTCGACGCTGCCGCAGGTGGTGCTGAGGCAGCGGGAAAAGATTGTGATCTTCGTCACCGTGCTGGCCTATAGGCTAGGTTACAATCCTCCTCGATTTCCGACTCAAAAAGGGAAATCTCAGATTGCACTGCTGAGTTCTGCGAAACCCTAAGCAGCTCCTTGTCTGCGTGCCTGCGAGACTTGGTTAGTGTAATTTGGAGACGTCTGCTGACGAGGTGAATTGTGAAGCAAATGATTCTGCTCGCAGTTGTTCTGGTTCTCTTGGTTATCCCCGGATTCGCTCAACAACCAATCACCATCGGATTCACCGTTTCCAAAACCGGCGCCCTGAACGTCGATTCGCTGGAGCAATCCCGCGGGTTTGAACTGTGGCGCGACACGGTGAATAATGCCGGCGGCATCAAGGCTGGCGGCAAAAGTTACAAGGTACAGTTTGCCAGCTACGACGACGAATCGAACTCCAAGCGCGTGCAGCAGCTTTATAGCCGCATGATCCTGGAGGACAAGGCGGACTTCCTGTTCAGTCCCTACTCGTCCCCGCTTACCGCCACCGCCGCCGTAGTGACGGAACAGTACGGCAAGATTATGCTCACCACTGGCGCAGCCGAACCAAAAACCTACACTCTGGGAAACCAGTATCTGTTCCAGATGTTCGCGCCCGCTCCCGAATATATGAAGGTTGCGCTCGACGCGCTCAAGACCAAGGATGCCAAAGCCACTGTCGCTTTTGTTTACGAGGACTCCTCTTTCTCGGTGGCGGTGGTGACCCCAGCCAAAGCCTATGCTGAGCAACTCGGGTTCAATGTGGTGTTCAGTGAAGCCTATGCTCCCAACACCACCGACTTTAGTGCCATCATCGACAAGGTCATTTCGTCCAAGGCGACTGTGCTTCTGGGCGGCGGCCACTATGCCGATGGTTCGACCCTGGCTCGGCAGCTCTACGGCCACAAAGTTCCTCTAAAGATGCTGACGTTGCTGGTGGCGCCAGACAGTCCGCAGTGGGTCGAACTGGGCGATGCGGCGCTGGGCGTAATAGTGCCGTCACAGTGGGAGCCGCAGTCGGCGTTTAAGGCGGAGTACGGGCCGAGCGGGGCCGATTTCGCCAAGGCGTATAGCGCGAAATACAATACGCCGCCGAGCTATGAATCCGCCGGTGGCTACGCATGCGGACTGATTCTGCAACACGCCATAGAACAAGCGGGAAGTATTGACTCGGACAAGGTGGCGCAAGCGCTGAATGCTATCGATGTGACCACTTTTTACGGGCGGACAAAATTCTCGACGGCTGCCAACGAACACGGCTTGCAGGTAGGCCATTCCATGGTTCTGGCACAATGGCAGAAGGACAAGGCCGGCAAACCGGTAAAAGAAGTTGTGTGGCCGCCGGCAGGCAAGAGTGCCAACCTGAATTATCCGATCCACTAAGCACGAGTTACCGAATCGTCCCAGGTTGTCATCCGGCGCAAGGAGAGGAATCTGCTGTCTACGCTATCTGCGAATTGCCCTAGTCATGCGGGAGTCGAAAGGAATGAACTCGAAAGGTGACATATGTCGGGCGTCCTAGCTTCCATGATCGATGGTGTGCTCGTCGGAGCGGTCTACGGACTCGCGGCGATGGGCCTGAGTCTGATCTGGGGAGTGATGGATGTTATCAACCTGACACACGGCGCCATGATCGCGCTGGGCATGTTCTGCATGTATCTGCTGTTCGCCGCCACGGGGATCAACGCTTATGTGCTGTTGCTGCCCACCTTCGGGGCCGGATTGCTCCTCGGACTCGTTGTCTACTGGATTGCGGTGCACTGGGTGGTGGGCCGCTCCATGCTGATGAGCCTGCTCTCCACGTTCGCGGTGAACATGATGGTCATCGGCATCGGCACCGCGGTGTGGAGCACCAGCCCGTACAACGTCAACTTCGTCCTGCCCGGCATCACCATCGGAGCCTACACTTTCACCGGCAACCACATTGCCGCCGCCACCTCTGCGCTGGTCATCGCTCTGGCGCTGCAATTCTTCCTCTATCACACGCGTACCGGCAAAGCCATTCGCGCTGTCGCCGATAACCGTGATGCCGCCGAGTTGATGGGCATCTCCTCGACGGCGGTGCTGAGTATCGCCTTCGCCATCGGCATCGCTCTTGCCTGCACTTCGGGGGCGCTGGTCTCCACTTTGTTTCCCTTCACCATTCTTTCTGGGGCGACGTATCAGTTGAAAAGCTTCGTGGTGACCATTCTTGCCGGACTGGGCAAGCCGTTCGGAGCCTTGGTCGCCGGAGTGCTCCTGGGGTTGCTGGAGGGAGTAGTCACGCCGTTCATCGCGGTCAGTTGGATTCCGTTGATCGAGTTCGGGCTGTTTGTGGTGGTGCTGGTTGCGTTCCCGCAGGGCATCTTCGGGAAGAGAGCGCCGGCATGATCCTGCGCCGGCCCACCTTCTGGATCATTCTGCTCGTCGCCGCCGGCTTCGTCTACGGGCCGCTGCACGGCAACAACGTTTCCTTGCGGGAAGATCTTATCCTCGTCGCCATCGCGATCATCCTGGCCAGCAATTTGAACCTGATGATCGGCTACACCGGCTACGTGAACTTCGGCCACATCGTCTTTTATGGCCTGGGCGGTTATGTGGGACTTTACTTGACAACCGTGCGCGGATGGAACCTGGTACTAGCAGCACTGGTGGCCGGTGCAGTGGTGAGTGTCTGCGCGTTCCTGTTCGGATTGGCTATTCTGCGCTTGCGTGGCGCCTATTTTGCCCTGGCCACTATTGGTGTTCTTGAAGCCGTACGGTCGTTTGTTTCCAACTTCGATCCCTGGGGCAGGTCGACGGGCATGTACCTCTCGTTCAAGTCCTACCAGTCTCTGGGCGGCGCCAGACACGCACTCTGGATCACCTACTTCCTGATCATTGCAGTCATGGCGCTCTCGATGATCGTAAGCCTGGCCGTTAAAAATTCCAAGTTCGGCCTGGGCCTGTTCGCCATTCGAGAGGATGAAGACGCCGCCGTGGTGCTGGGGGTCAACGCCACCGCGTACAAGGCGATCATCTACAGCGTGTCCGCATTTCTGCCTGCGGTCGCCGGAGCGCTGATGTTTTTCAAGAACGGAATGATCGATCCCTCGATCGCCTTCGAGTTCATGCTGTCGCTGGAAGGTATCGTGATGCTGATGCTCGGTGGCCGGGGCTCAGTCATCGGCGCGGCCTTGGGCGGAGCTCTCTATGAGAGACTCCGCTCCTACCTGCTGACTTCTCCCGTCCTTTCCAACTTTCATCTGGTGATCGCCGGCGGACTGCTGCTCATAGTGGTGTTATTCGCGCCCGGCGGCTTGATTGGCTGGCTGTATCGACTGGTGCCGCGCGCCCACAAGGTGATCGAATGAGCGGCCTTCTGGAAGTGCGCGGAGTCAGCAAACGCTTTGGCGGGCTGGTAGCCGTTTCCGACGTGAGTTTCAACATCGCTGAGGGTGAGATCGTGGGCCTGATCGGTCCCAACGGTGCCGGAAAGACAACATTGTTCAATGTCGTAAATGGAGTCTACAAGGCCGACCAAGGAACCATCACCTTTGCGGGAAAAGACATCACCCACAGCTCACCCGACAAGATAGTTCACTTCGGCTTGGCGCGCACGCACCAGATCGTGAAGCCACTAAACGACCTCTCCGTGCTGGATAACGTCACCGTGGGCTCCTGTTTTGGTCGTGAATATCTCGACATGGCCGCCGCACGCAAGGTAGCTTCCGAGGTGCTGCAGCAGGTTGGCTTGGCGGATCGCGCCGCTACGGTGGCGCGCTCGCTGACCATCGCCGGCAAGAAACGCCTGGAAGTAGCGCGGGCCTTGGCAGCGAAACCCAGGCTCCTGTTGCTGGATGAGGTGCTGGCCGGACTGAATCCCACCGAAGTTGCCATGATGATCGAACTGGTTCGCAAAATTCGTGACAGCGGAGTCTCCGTGCTCATGATCGAGCACCTGATGCAGGCCATCATGAGTCTTTCCGATCGCATCGTGGTGCTGAATCTGGGCCGCAAACTGGCGGAGGGGAAACCGGATGAGGTGGTCCACAATACGGACGTCGTCGAAGCCTACCTGGGCTTTCCCGATATCGTTGACAAACTAACGAGGATGGAATGACGGACCTGGCCCTTCAATTGGAAAACGTCGAGTCCGGATACGGCGAAGTGCAGGTCCTGTGGGGCATCTCGCTCGAGGTTGCTCGCGGGAAACTAACCACCATCATCGGAACCAATGGCGCTGGCAAGACCACCAGTCTGCGCACCATCATGGGCAGCGTGCGCGCCTGGAAAGGCCGCATACTGTTACACGGAGAAGACGTCACCCGGCAACCGCCTTATGCCAAAGCCAATCGCGGGCTGGTGCTGGTGCCCGAGGGCCGGCAGCTTTTCCCGGACATGTCAGTCGAGGAAAACCTGGAGATGGGCGGGTACTCGAAGCGGGCCCGCAAGCGAAAGAAACAAAATCTGGAACGCGTCTATGCGCTTTTCCCGCGCCTGAAAGAACGCCACCAGCAGAAATCTTCCACCCTCTCCGGCGGAGAGCAGCAGATGCTGGCCATGGGCCGCGGCTTGATGCAGGAGCCGGACGTGCTGATGATCGACGAACTCTCGCTCGGTCTGGCGCCGGTGCTGGCCCAACAACTCTTCCTAACCTTGGGCACCCTGCGGAAACAGGGGCTCACGATTGTCCTAGTGGAACAGAATGTGCACCTCGCGCTGGCGATCAGCGACTATACCTACGTGTTTGCCGAAGGTCGAATCAACATCCGAGGCAAGTCGGATGACGTCGCAAGAATGGATGAAGTGCGGCGAGCGTACCTTGGACTCTAAAAAGAGGCGGTGTCCTTAGTGGCACGACCACGCACGCAATCCACCCTGCACTAACGCTGGTCGCTGGTCTTAGAAACGGCTGTATGGAGATATTGACGAAATCAAGCTGTGCGCCGGCTGAGAATTTGCCGGTGAAGTGGCGAAGTCACGTTGGCTGCGGATTCAATCTGTCAACCGTGTGTTTGCTCTGACACTTACGAAGAGGTATCGGTGGCCACTGGGCTTGCTGGGGGGCTTAGGGACGGGCACGTAGGTCGGCGTCGGCGGCAAGGCAAGATAACCTTCGCGTTCCCGCCCCTGCTCCCAATCGATATAGTCGCTGTGATGTGGTTCGGTCACTGTTATTACAGGGTCATAAGAAGGGATCTGGAAGCATGTTACTGAAGCGGAGGTAGAGACGGGCCGTACATTTCCGTTTCGATTACGGGCGGATGACGAGCTAGCGGGAAGTAATCCCAAGGTAAGGTTTGCCGACAATCCAGAAACTGTGGAGTTGTACGCTTAAAATTGTGGGATTTAGCTCGCGACTGCTCGCTTAACGTCCTACGCTGCTTTCTCCCTGGTTCCACGGCGGAGATGCTTATGGGTTTCGCGGAACCAATGATTCGAAGGGAGGAATCGAGAAGGACGTGGTAAAGGCATGTTCGGGCGGTTGGGTTCCATCTTGATTGGCTTTTGCGAGAATCTCCATCGCCTGTCCCGTAAGCGGTGGAATGTGGATCGTCGCCGTGAGCCATTTTTCGCGTACCCAGACTTGGCCCGTCGCCGGCTGACCATCACATCCGGTAAACGGTAAACTCAGCCATCGCGACCGCTCGGCTTCGTTGGTAATCTCCTGAAAAGCCTTGCGAGCTCCTAGGGCCATCGAGTCGTCCTGCGCGCCGACCAGGCTAATTGACGCGCTTTGTGAGGTAGCCATTTTCAGCCAGGAACGCACCGCCCGCAAGGCACTTTCCTCTGTCCAGTGTGCCTTCAGCATCTTCACCTCTAGGTTCGACGGTTTCGTCTCCAGCATCCCGGACTCGCGTTCTTGGGCCGAGGAACTCTGTGTAGGTCCTTCAATGTACAAAACAGAACCGCCTCGAGGAAGCAACGCTGCGAATTGTCGTCCTTGAATGCGTCCAATCTCTAAGTGATTGGAACTGACAGCAAACATAGGTGCGGTTGCTGCCTTGCGGAAATCCGACAAGTAATCCGGCCTCCGGTTCAGGACCGCCCAACCGATTCCTGCGGCGCTGGCGGCCCGGGCTACCTGCGGAAGAGCCGTGCCTCCAATCGGTTCTACCACAATCGCATCCGGTCGGGACTCTACTCGGCTTTGGATTGCCTTTAGCAGTTGCGTGCTCTGATTCACGCCGTCGTTATCGGCAAATACTATCTCCACATCGCATCCCAGTTTGTGCGCGGTCTCTTCCGCGGTATGGGCTTGTGCCATTTGGAAGTCGTTCTCGCGGGTGGGAAGAGACACCAGGAATCGGAGCTTTTTTATCATTTCGCAAGTGTACCTGCACCTAGGCATCCACGAAGTGCTTCCAACGATTCTGCGCGAGTGACGGGCAACTCTTACCTAATCTTGAACAGGAAGGTTAGCCGACCAACCGGGAGGAATTGCGCGGCGGCCCAGACTGAGGATGATCGGGTACGGGCCCACCTTCGGTGCAGTTACGCCGTCCCAAGACCAAGTGTTTCGAGTTCGACATGGCCATGCCAGAGCCGGGTAGTGGGCCACTTTGAATGAAAGTAACCCACTACCGACCCTGCCACATAGCTCTTTCCAACTTGCTACAATCACTTGTTTGCCTATGATGCAACCTTGTTTTTGAGGAATTGTCCGTAAGGAGGATCCTCTAATGTCGCGTGTTCGCAAGTTGCTCGCCTTCATTATCCTGTTGTGCACCACCTTGTCCCTTGCCCAGGAGTCGCAGGAAGGCCGCTTGATGCGGTTTCCCGATATCCGCGGCAACAAGATTGTTTTCGTTTATGGCGGAGATCTGTGGCTTGCGTCCTCAAGCGGCGGCGCGGCCCGCCGCATCACGGCTCATCCCGGCCGTGAACTGTTCCCCAAATTCTCTCCTGACGGCAAGTGGATTGCCTTCACCGGCCAGTTCGACGGCAACTTCAACGTGTATGTCATCCCTGCCGAGGGCGGACAGCCACGCCAACTAACCTTTTACCAAGGCAGCGCCGAGCAACTGAACGACCGCATGGGCATTCACAATGAAGTGGTTACCTGGACGCCCGACAGCAAGCGCGTTTTGTTTCTCTCGCGCCGTGATGCCTCCAACGGCTGGACGAAGCGTCCTTTCACCGTTTCCATTGACGGCGGCCTACCCCTGCCTCTTCCCATGGACCAGGGTGGTCTCACTTCATTCGACGCCGACGGCAGCAAAATCGCCTATAACCGCATCTTCCGCAACTTCCGGACGTGGAAGCGCTACACCGGCGGCCTGGCGCAAGACATCTACATTTACGACATCAAGAACAACCTGTTCGAGCAGCAAATACCGCACACGGACTACACCGACACGTTTCCGATGTGGCACGGCAACACGATTTACTTCAGTTCCGATCGCGGTCCTGAACACCGCCTGAACATCTACGCCTACGACCTCGGCTCAAAGCAGGTGGAACAGATCACCCACTTCACTGACTTCGACGTGATGTGGCCCAGCCTGGGCGATGCTGCCATCATTTTCGAAAACGGTGGCTATCTCTATGTTCTGGACCTAGCCACCCACCAGTCCCGCAAGCTCACCATCACTCTCCCTGGCGTACGCGAGCTGATCATGAAGCGTTGGGCGAGCGTAAGCAAAAACATCACCGATCTCGACATCTCGCCTGACGGCAAGCGCGCAGTCATGGCCGCGCGTGGCGACATCTTCACATTGCCCGCCAAGGACGGTGCAACCCGCAACCTCACCCGCGCGCCCGGCATCCGGGAAAAAGAAGTTGCCTGGTCGCCCGACGGCCGCTGGATCGCCTTCGTCTCCGACCGCACCGGCGAGGACGAGATCTACATCACCCCCCAGGATGGCATGGGCAACATCGAACTGGGCAAGGAAGCCGTGGCCAAGGATAAGGAGAAGGAGAAAGACAAGGAAGCCGCCGCCAAGGAAGCCGCGGCGGAAAAAGAGCGAGGCAAAGACAAGGAGCAGCAGATTACCAGCGGCTACAAGGGTTTCAAATTTGCGCCCGTCTGGTCGCCTGACAGCAAGAAACTGGCTTGGGCGGATAAGGACCTCCGCCTCTGGTACGTGGACATCCACGACAAGCAACCCGTCGAAGTCGATCGTGGCAAGTACTTTGAGATCACGAATTACTCCTGGTCGCCCGACAGCAAGTGGATTGCCTACGACAAGCAAGTGATCACCAATTTCAGCGTTGTCTATCTCTATTCGACGGCAGACAAGAAGTCTGCGGCGGCGACCAGCGAGCTGGTCAACAGCTTCGGTGCCGTTTGGGATCCCGAAGGCAAGTATGTGTACTTCTTCTCCGATCGCGATTTCAATGAAGTTCTGGGCAACTTCGATTTTGAGTTTGCCAACCCCAAGACCACACGGGTGTATGTGGTTACCTTGCGCGCGGACACTCCTTCGCCGTTTCCCGCTTTGAGCGATGAAACCGCGATCAAGCACGAAGCATCTGGGTCGGAAGCCGCCGCTTCCGAAAAGGACGAGGACAAGAAAGTGGAAGAAAAGAAGAAAGAAGAGGTACGCGGAGAGACCAAAGAGGCCAAGGACATCATCAAGAACTTCCGCATTGATCTTGCGGGCATTCAGAGCCGCATTGTGGCCTTACCCGTCCCGCCCGCCAGCCTCACGGGTCTGAACGCTGCTAAGGGCTTCGTTTACTACTCCAGCCAGCCCGTGCAAGGCCTCTCCGGCCCGATACCGGGTGAACAATCCGCCATTCACGTCTACGATTTGAAAGAGCGCAAGGAAAAGACGCTGATTGAGGGGATCGAGCGGTGGTGGCTGTCTTTCGACGGATCGAAGGTATTGTACGAAGCGAAAAGCGGAGAAGCCAAGAGCTATGGCATCATCGACGCTAAGCCGGCCGACACGCCAAAGAAAGTTGGTGACGGCGCGCTCAGCCTTTCCGGCGTACGTGCCGAAATTGATCCGCCCGCCGAATGGAAGCAGATCTTCAACGAAGTCTGGCGGCAGCAGCGTGACTATTTCTTCGAAGCCAGCATGAACGGCGTGAACTGGGAGGCGGTTCGCGATAAGTACGCCCCACTGGTCCCGTACGCCGCCAACCGCTATGACCTCACCTACATCCTGGGGGAGATGATCGGCGAGCTCTCCAACTCACATACGTACGTCGGCGGCGGAGACCAGCCTGACCTTCATCCCATCAACGTGGGCCTGCTGGGGGTGGATTACGAACTGGATGGCGCCAGCGGCCTCTACCGCTTCAAGAAGATTTATCCCGGCGAGAACTGGAATCCGCAAACCCGTTCTCCCCTCACCGAACCCGGCGTCAACGTGAAGGAGGGCGACTATCTGGTCGCCATCAACGGCCGCCCGTTGAAAGCTCCTCAGACCCCCGAGGAACTGCTCGTCAACACTGCCAACGAAACCACTGCCATCACGGTAAACTCAAAGCCCATCGCGGATGATGCCCGCACCGTCGCCGTCAAGCCCATCTCCGACGAGTACGGGTTGCGTGAGCTCAACATGGTGGAAAGCAACCGCAAGAAAGTGGAGTCTGCCACCAACGGTCGCGTGGGCTACATCTACATCCCTGACATGGGAGATGCGGGCCTCAACGCCTTCGTCAAACAGTACTTTCCGCAGATTCGCAAAGAAGGCCTCATTATTGATGTTCGCTACAACGGCGGCGGCTTCGTGGACCAGCTTATTTTTGAGCGCCTGCGCCGAGTGCTTTCTGGTATGAGCTCGGCCCGCAACTGGGAAACCGGCAGCGGAAGCACTGAGCCTCCAAACGTCTTTCACGGTTACATGGCCTGCATCACCAACCAATACGCGGCCTCTGACGGCGACATCTTCAGCGAGTTCTTCAAAATCTACAAACTGGGCCCGCTCATCGGAGAGCGCACCTGGGGCGGAGTGCGTGGCATTCGCGGCGAAATCTTCCTGATCGATGGCGGCTACATCACCCGTCCCGAATTCTCGGAATACAACCTCCAGAGCAAATGGGTGGTCGAGAACCGTGGAGTTACGCCTGACATCGAGGTGGACGACCGGCCTGACGACGTGGTTCGCGGCAAGGACGCGCAGCTCGAACGGGCCATCCAGGAAGTGATGAAGCAAATTGAAGCCAACCCCAAGAAGCTTCCCCCGCGCCCGCCCGATCTTCCGGCCTATCCGGAGGGACCGGGTATGTAGCGTTTGAGGCGGCTTGCGCCCGCCTCAGCTTTCATCCTTACGGTCTCGGTTGAGCTGAGGCTTTGTAGCCCGGGCCGCGCAAGGCGCGTCCAAGACGCTCATTCGTAAGCTTGCCATTCAGCAAGACTCGCTGGCCGTTGACGAAAACGTCCTTGGGAGATTCCGTTGGTGCTTGCTAACGATTCTGGGCGGATCACGGGCTACTCGGAAGTAGCTGTTGATAACAGCGATACACTCATTAAGAATCGCTCGTTACGCTTCCAGGATTCGGGTTGGTAACGGGGGCACGAATGGACGCTCGTAATTTGAATGTGTGTTCCGGCCGTAGTTAAATCAGTTTGCCCACCACTTCAACTAGGCAACTTTGGTCCATCCACGGACAGAAGCACGCCTCAGCAAAACAACCCTTGTCGAGGACACGATCCACCGCATTGAGTCGGCGGACTTCCTACCGCACAGCGGTATCCGCTTTCCCCAGAATCCCTGCAGCAACTGTCCCTATGTTGGACTTTGTCTTGGAAAGCAAGCGATGGCGGACGCGGCTTTGGTGCGGCGTCCGGGAGCTGAAAATCTTGATTGGCTTGACGAGCTTAGTTACTGACAATCCGCCCATGCCACCGAAATTTGATCGCCGCCGTGCCCTCTTCGTACTGGGCAAGATCGACGAGATTCTGGCGTGGGAGCAGCGCAAGGAAACGGAGCGCGACACCAAGTTCGTGGAACTGGGGCGCTACTTATGCGAAGTGCGGGCGGGACAGTACTGGCGGTTGGAGACCCTGAAATCCTTCGACGCGTTTCTGGAGAGGCGATTCCCCGGGTCCCGGCGGAAGGCCTATTACCTGATGTCGATCCACGAACATCTGCCGCCGCAGGCGAGAAAGCAGTTGTGTCGAGCGCCGACGACGTGAAGAATATGCAGGCTGCCTGGCATGGTCCAGCTGCCCTTAAGCCTCAACTTCGTACTCCACGCTCTGGAAAGACGCCGATCCCGACATCCCCGTCCTGAAGGAAACGAAAGCGGAATACGCCAAGCTGCAATAGCTGGAGAAAGTCCCGCCTCATCCCTTGCTGTTTAGCGATAGTTTACGTTACCAGGCCAATTACACCCACAATTGGACCCAAGTCCCATTAGGCGTCGCGCCGCCAGCCATTGCGATCCCCGCAAGCCGATGACAACCCCATCCCAGGCATTGGTGTGAGTTAGCGGAACTGGCGGGAGTTTCGGGTGCCTAGTTAATCGATCTTTGTGGAGCGCCGCCACTTTGCATGGAGCCAAACCAGAACTCCTAATGCGCAAACCTCCATCGGCCCGGGAGGCAAGATCTGCATTTGCCACAGACTAGCGTAATCCACAGTCGCAACGTAGGTTGCCCATATGGCCCCGGCAGCAGCAAGCAAGCTTCCGCAGCGCTCTTCCGCGCGAATGCTGAAGAGGTATTGGTGGCCACCGGGCTTGCTGGCAGGCTTAGGGACGGGCACGTAGGTCGGCGTCGGCGGCAAGGCAAGATAGCCTTCGCGTTCCCGCCCCTGCTCCCAATCGATATAGTCGCTGTGATGTGGTTCGGTCACTGTTATTACAGTGTCATAAGAAGGGATCTGGAAGCATGTTACTGAAGTGAAGGTAGAGACGGGCCGTCCGTTTCCGTTTCGATTACGGGCGGATGACGGGCTAGCGGGAAGTAATCCCAAGGTAAGGTTTGCCGACATACTTCCAAAATCGTGTTGGCAGTTGGCAAAAGGACCAGATCGAACCTTGCGGCACAGTTGTAGACACCGCCTCGTATAGGTCTTCTACTGTCTTAATGAAATGCGATTGACCGACAATGATGTTGGCATCGGGCGGGAACTCCATACGAACCGCTTTAATATCGAGCATGGCTGCCCTCCTTCTGGTTTTCGAAGGATGATCTTAGGCGCTTCGCCTTCGTTCCGCGTGCGCTCGTTCGACGTTTCAAGGAGTACCTGGTCAATGAATCCGGCACCTCCTACAACGATGCAAAACTGCTGGCACTCTTCAAGAATCGACACGATGTCCACTTCGAGATTAGGAAGTATGTGAAGATCAAGGCAGATACGTGGAAGCAGATTGAGTACTTCTATCAGTTGCGAAGAAGGGAAGTCAGTTTGATCCGATTTTCCCGCATTATAAGCGATATAATCCCCGCCGATGGACAAACGGATTGTCTGGTTGCTGTCTGCCCTTGTGGTCATCGCGGCCATTGGCGTGAGCCTTTATGCGAATGAACTCTCGCGACAGGCGGCCCAGCGACGTGCTGTTATTAGGGCTGAGAAAGAAGCCGAGTTAAACGGTGTAGCGATCGATCATGGTAGACGAGGGTTTACGTGGCGGGTTTCTTTGACGATAACATTTCGAGATTGGAGTGCCATGTGATCTCTCTTACCTCGGACGAAAGATGGCTTAAGACCTTAAACACCGTCTCCCCGAATTAAGCTGCCGCGAAATGTACGCGAAGATCGTCGGCGATGCGCTCTGGCGCTCGATCAACTGCGGCTTCCCAGTGCAACCGTTCCATGTGCATTGCGTCGCTCCGGTAATAAGGGAGCATCGCCGTCCGGGTGATCATCGACAGATGGACGCGCCAACCACGCGAGGCGTTCAGGGGACCTGAATAGAGCGCCAAGTTAAAGCTGTTGTACCCCGTCAATTCGTACCACTGGAGGACACGCGCGATACCGGCGGAAAGTGAGTTCAAGTCGTCATCCGTGAGGTCGAGAATGGTTTCGCAGTCCGGAACGACGGCCCGCACCTCATTGAAGCCGATCGGAGCAAAAGCAGTAATCCACCGGGTACGGCCAACCCGAGCCACAAATCGCAGTCCTCGGGCCTCTTCGGTTTCCGCCAGGTCTCCCCAATACGCCCGGCCATGGGCAGTCCAATAAGCGATGCTGGCCTCACGCTGCAATCGCATGAGAGTTGTTGGGTGAGGATCGAGATATACCTGCGCGTGCGGATGTGGCAGCGATCCGCCGGACGGAAACAAGTAATTTATGTTGTAGGCGCAGTTCTCGGCTCTCGGATCGAAAGCGTGCACCTTGCGGACGTAATCCACGGCAACTGACAGGTTGTCAAACAGTCGTTGGGGCGTAAACCCGTCCAAGGCAAGCCAGTGCCGCTGCGACACCACCGCGACCGCAGCATACTCAGAGTAAGGAACGAGATTGGGAAACAACACCGACTCTCCCCGCTCCAGGCGTCCGCCGTGGTGAATTGCCTCCAACACTTTGGGCGTGACCCTTCTGATTCGATCTGGGCAGAATGGGCACTCCGAGTTGGGAACTTGTAGAGGAGCTAGTGCGCCCTCATCAGCCTTCGAGAGTACGACGCCTTCGGCAATACGAGACGAGGTCCCCAGCAGCGGGTCAAACCGGACTTCCAGAGACCTCATCACCTCTGATCCATCGGGCGAGAGAAACCTGGCCGCAATTTGCTCCGAACGAAAACGGATTGGGCTGGTCTCGTCTTCTTTGTTTACGGCGAAGGCTGGGTCCAAGGACTCCCTCTCTTGACTCTAAATTACCCCGCGCGGGCTTGGCAAACTGTGTCAGAATGTTCTCACATCTTGTGGCCGAATCGCTGTTTTCAGGAGGCTTCCATGTTGGATTGTCTCTTTTGCCGAATCGTGAAGGGCGAGCGGCCTTCAAATAAGGTCTACGAGGACGCGCGGGTTTATGCTTTCGAGGACGCCAACCCGCAGGCGCCGACACATATCCTGATCGTACCGAAGACACATATCGCCGGGCTGCAGGCCGCGAAACCCGAACAAGCCGAGGAAATCGGCTACTGTAATCTGGTCGCTGCAAAGATAGCCGCTGAACGCCACTTGGACCAGTTCCGGATTGTTTGCAACACCGGTGCCGGAGCAGGCCAATCCGTCTTCCATCTGCAACCTACATCTACTCGGCGGGCGTGATATGCGGTGGCCGCCAGGATAGCCGTTGTACTCGCGATAAGAGGTGTGTTGGCTCTGACACTTACGTTCGACGTAGCGACCTGTCCTAACTTCGACGCGCACCACTTCGTCCGGCCCAATGAATAAAGGAACCTGAATGGAGAGACCGTTCTCCAGCGTGGCCTGCTTCCAGGCACTGTCCTGTTGCGAGTGCGCCGGTGGCGCGGTCCGCTTTATGCGGGCTTCGGCTACGGCGGGGCGGACGACGCTGATCGCCTCTTCCGCAAAAAACTCTACTGGCAGCTCGATGCCGGGTTGAAGAAATTGTGCTGCCGATCCGAGGATGGCTGTCGGGATCTCGATTTGCTCCCTACGCAGGACATCGCGCTCGTGCTACAAGACTTAGGGGGGAGTATCCGCTCTACACACGCGTCTTCTCCCTTTCCGTTTTGGCTCCAGCGAGGCAATAGCGAATCTTCTCCAACAGATTCGGGAAGAGGTACTCCTTAGGAAGCCAAAGCGTTACCTGCTCGCACTCTACAGGCTCGAATGCTGTCATAACTATGACCGGAAAATCCGGGTTGCGGCTGCGCACGGCGCGAGCCAGATCGATGCCGGTCATGCCAGGCATCTGGAAGGCCGTTACCAGGAGGTCGAAGTCCTGCTCTTCGAAGGCGCGCAGCGCTTCGGCTGCATTTGAGGCGGGAACGGCTCTGTAGCCTTCCGTGCGCAAGATGTCACACGCCAAGCGGCACAGGATTTCATTATTGTCGACGACGAGAATGTTCTTCATGGCACGCTCCCAACCGCAGCTGAT
Organism: uncultured Acidobacteriaceae bacterium; assembly: GCA_963818865.1. Taxonomy (GTDB): domain Bacteria; phylum Acidobacteriota; class Terriglobia; order Terriglobales; family Acidobacteriaceae; genus Sulfotelmatobacter. Next base: position 58,867 of record CAWFTQ010000001.1, on the reverse strand, counting down.
TCCTCGGGGGCCGTAGCTGCCGTTTTGGCGAAAGTGAGAGCGCCATCGGGTTTGATGCCGATCGAAACGCAGTCGCCGCCCTTGACCTGGCCGGTAGCAACCAGGTTTGCCAGCCCATAAACGATGTTTTTCTCAATCACCCGCTTCAAGTGACGGGCGCCATACTTCGGGTCGGTGCCTTCCCGCAGCAGCCATTGCTTGACCTCGGGCGTGCAGCAGAAGGTGAAATGGTTCTGGCCGACAGCGCCCGCAATGCGGCGCTGCACCTTCTCGAGTTCCAGTTCAAGAATGTGCTCCAGTTGGTCCATGCGAAGCGTCTTGAACACTACAACCTTGTCCAGCCGGTTCATGAACTCAGGCGAGAACTTTCGACGGGCCGCCTCCGTTGCAGTGCGCATGATTTTGTCGTCCAGGTTCGCGTCCTCGATGGGCGCCTGCACGACGAATCCGAGGCCGCCCTCGGCGAGCCGGCTCATTTCTGGTGCTCCCACGTTCGAGGTCATGAAAATGATGCACTGGGAAAGGTCCACGCGCGTATTGTCGCCGAGCGTGAGAGTAGCCTTGTCCAGGATTCCGAGCATAAGTTGCCACAGCGACTCGGAGGCCTTTTCGACTTCATCGAACAGCAGAAGCGTGAGTTTGAGTTTCTCCGTGTGCCAGCGGGTCAAGGCCTCTTGGGTGAGTATCGGCTGGGTATGCATGTGGCCGATGTAGCCGGGTGGGGAGCCGATCAGCTTGGCGATTTCGTGATGTTCCTGAAATTCCGCGCAATCCACTTTGATGAAGGCGTGCGGATTGCCGAAGAGCGCTTCGGCGAGAACCTCAATCACGTAAGTCTTGCCAGACCCGGTCGGCCCGAGAAACAGCAGGTTCCCCACGGGCCGGTCGGGCGGAGACATGCCCACTAGAAATATCTGGTAAAGCTCCAGGACTGCATCCACGGCGGCGTCCTGCCCGACGATTCTGGATCGCAAGAATGCGTCGATTTCCCTGGTGGCATCGCCATGACGTGTGGCATCGAGTGGCTGGACAGCAGTCTCTTCGAGTGCGGCGGAATTGCCCGGACTGGGCCTGCTGGACATACCAAGCCCTCGCTGCTTTATTCTTGCATCTTCCCCGGCGGCGAACCGTGATGTTGAACACGGGTTATCGTGACATCCTTCCCGAGAGCGTTACCCGGTAGAACCCTCTTCATAGCGGCTCTTGTGTGCCAAGAAATTACCCTACACGCTGGGCAAAATGTGGCGGGAGCTGTTTTCTAAAAGAGTGCTTGGTCATCGCGCGGGTATGGCCAGCATCCACACCATCAGAGCAAAAACGATCATAGCTGCCAACAGAGCAAACAGGGTGTGGAGAGGGTGAAAGTGGAAGTACGGATTCCGCGTCAGACGATGCCTGGCGAGCATATGACCTCCTTTGCACGCGCCTCGAGCGCCAACGGATCGACCTGCCTGTTACTAATGTCTCACCGCTTCGTGCATTCTCTCAATGCCCTGCCCTTCAGGGCGACCCGCGTTAATGTTCCGTGATTGAACGTTCAAACATCCCACGGCGCGGTTTGAAGCCCATTAGGCTGAAGGCGGCAAATCACTCGACCAAGCGTCGGCGGAGATCAGCCAGCTCTTGCCCACCCGCCTCCAAAGGGTGAGGTATTTTCCGTGATCTTCCTTCTTCGTACCATCACTTTGGGGAACGTTCATGCGGTAGGTTCCCACATCCCATGCGATGGGTCCTTGTTGCTTAATGTAAGTAACTTCGAACGCCAGGTCGGACATGCCATGAGCGAGCGGCGCCTTCAGATAATGTCGAATAGCCTCGCGTCCATGAACGGCCACGTGATGCGGCGGAAGATAAACTGCATCTTCGGCATACGCCGCAACCACACCGTTGAGTTCCCCCGCGTTCCAAAGCCGAGCCCAATCGGCACCGATCTTGCGGATCGTGGCGGCTGCATTGACTTCCCCGCGTCTCCGAACAATGCGGCCCGAGCTACCTCTCGTGGTTCTGGAATGCTTCGTTGCAGGCGATCGCATGGCAGGCCCTCCCTGGAAACAGGTTTATAGAGACCGTCGTGACTTCTCCCGTTCCATTTGGTTGTTTCTTCTTCGGTTGAGGCTTTATTCCCACAGGCTGCGAAAACCATTGCATGGTCGTAGCCCGCCGGTTCGCCTGGGTGGCAAATGCTGATTTTCGCGGCCGTCTTCGGCTAGCCATCATTCTGGCGGCCGTCAACTCCGCCAGGGCCTCGCCTCGGTTTGAAAAATGTCTCTGCATCGTGTCCTCCTTTCCAAGCAGGATTGGAAAATCAAGCAGCGCGTGGCGTCGAGGCAACGGCTTTTCCCAGCAAGCGTTGCAAATCTTCATCGCTGATCTGGTTGAAGTTCTCATACCACTGTGAGACAGCCAAGAACAGTTCCGGCTCCGCCACACTGACGAATTCGTCCGCTTCCATCCGGATCGCACTAAAGCCGGCGGCTGGAGCGACCGGAACCGCGACCACAACTCGCGCGGCCCTTCGGCGCCGTATAGCGGCGATTGCGGCCAGAATGCTGCATCCTGTCGCGATGCCATCATCCACGAGAATGACCGTTTTCTTTGCAGGCTCTAGCGCTGGGCGGCTGTCGCGGTATAACCGTTCGCGGTCTCTCAGTTCCTTCCACGCCTCGGCGGCTGCTTCCTCGACGTCCGCTTCCGACACGCGCAGTTCCCGGATCATCGAGAGATCGAGTACCTGCACGTTGCCTTCAGCCACCGCGCCCATGGCCAACTCCTTATCCCACGGGGCACTGACCTTACTGACCACAAAGACATCCAGCGGGAGGTGCAGCGTATCCGCCACCGCGAAAGCCACGGGCACGCCGCCGCGAGCGAGTCCCAGCACAATCACGTCGTCACGACCGGTATATGCCGACAGCTTGCTCGCGAGTATGCGCCCGGCTTCGGCACGATCCTCGAATGGGAGCACGTCAAAATCTTCGTCTTCTTCTCGGAACAACATGGCATACCTGCATTTGCACTACACGCTCGAGCCAGTCAATTCACGCAATCCTTTTGGCAAACCGCCGCTGAGCGCTCCGACCACCATCGTCGCCAGGAATGTGTAACTCAACTCAATGGTCAGCAGATCCCGAGAGATCCCCGCTAATCCGGGCGAGGTTGCGAGGACAACAGCGCCCCAAAGAAACAGGGCTGCAAGAATGCCCTGCCAGAAGCCTCTTCGTCCGCGCAAGGCCACCAGCCAGGCCACACCATAAGCAAACAGAAGGCACGCGGCAATGCTGAGCAGGTGCGGAGAATCCCACAGCACCATCTGCTTCCACTGGGCCGGAGTCAGCCCGAGGTCTGACATCCAACGCGCACGAAACAGATAGTGTGAATGCCACACCGCTCCCAGATACCAACTCGCAAAGGCCGCGAGCAACACCGGAAGATGGTAGATCTTCTTGGTTTTCACATTCACTTCGTCTGCTGTGTACGGCTCAGCGCGCGATGCTTCTGGAATGCATTCCTGGCCGCAATTCGCGTGCTCTGGCCAGCGTGTGCAGTCGGCGATATGCAAGTCGGGCTTTGCAGAGAGCCCGCTCACCGCTGCGTGAAGAGCATCGAAGCTGACTGCAACCTGTTTCCGAGTTTCCGGGCACATCACGGCCCGGCTTCCGCGGTATTGGTGGTAGAGTTCGCGTCCCCATAATGCCGGCAAAAGTAGAACCATGGAGAGGCCACCGAGCAAGAGGAGAAGTCCAAATACCAGCAACATGACGCACGTCCTAACTTCTTGGTCGTCAAGAGACCGGTGGAGAGGAATGTTCTGAAACAACCATTCCTTTTATTTCATGCTATGACCGTTTCCCGGTCCAGTCTGTGAGTCCCATCACAGCCGCAGGAGCGAGGCTAGGACACTGCAGAACACCGTCCGCCACCATTATGACGCGCTCCACCTCTTGCGTTGCACTAATTGTTGCCACGAGGCGATTGCACGTTTTGACCGCTGGTCAATGAGCGCTATGGCGATTTACGCCAACTGAGACAATCGCCTCGACACCGACCATCGCCTACAGTGTTTACTGTATTTGGCATCCCGGGCAGAATGGCTAGCATAAAAAGCGGTCTGAGCGAGCACTCGCCCGGTATTCCACAACAAACCTAAGGTGGTTAGGTCGTCGTCACAGGATATGCGCGAGCCAAAGCAAGCAGAAGAAATAACGGGCCTGTTGGCTGCCATTGTAGCCTCCTCCGACGATGCCATTATCAGCAAGAGCCTTGATGGCATCATCACGAGTTGGAATGAGAGCGCGGAACGGATATTTGGATACTCCCCTGAAGAAGCCATCGGGCGACATATCACTCTGATCATTCCACCCGAACGCTACGCTGAAGAGTCAGACATTCTCGCGCGTCTCCGACGAGGGGAGCGCGTAGACCATTTCCATACCGTCCGCAGGCGGAAGGATGGCAGCCTCCTCGATGTCTCACTGACCATCTCTCCCGTGAGAGATTCGTCGGGGCATGTAATTGGAGCCTCGAAAGTGGCGAGGGACATTACATCACAAAAGCAGGCTGAGCGAGCATTACAGGAAAGCGAAGAACGCTTTCGCGTCATTACGGATGCTTCGCCCATCATGGTCTGGTTGTCGGGGACGGACAAGCTTTGCTATTACTTCAATAAGGGATGGTTGGATTTCGTCGGGCGCACTCTGGAACAAGAGTCCGGCAATGGCTGGGCTGAGAACGTGCATCCAGAAGACTTCGACCGCTGCCTGCAAACCTACGTTGCCAACTTCGATGCTCGCCGTCCATTTGAGATGGAGTATCGGATGCGGCATCACACGGGGCAATACCGCTGGATACTGAATCGAGGCGTGCCGCGCTACGCGCCGGATGGAACGTTTGAAGGATATGTCGGCGGTTGTCTCGACGTCCACGACCAGAGAGAGGCAGCAGAGAAGATTCGGATTGCCGATGATATGACGCGCCTGATGAGGGTGCAGGATGAAGAACGACGGCGTATTGCCCGTGAATTGCACGACAGTGCTGGTCAGACGCTAACAGTGCTTGGATTGAGTCTTGCGAAGTTGGTTGAACGGGCACAGGTCATTGCTCCAGAGTTGGCTAACGAAGGTAAAGAGATCGAAGAAGTAGTTCAACAACTACACCGCGAAATTCGAACAACCTCTTACCTTTTGCATCCGCCGTTATTGGACGAATGCGGTCTCGCGTCCGCGCTTAAGTGCTACATAGAGGGGCTGGCAGAACGCAGTGACGTAGCCATCACTTTGTTCGTTGCTGATAATGTTGGAAGACTGCCGAGCGCTATGGAGCTTGCAATCTTTCGTCTAGTGCAGGAATGCTTAACGAATATCCACCGACACTCTGGCAGCAAGACCGCTCTTATCCGAGTAGCTCGCGAAGGAGAAAGTGTCCGAACAGAGGTGCGGGATCACGGAAAAGGCATGCCGCCCGAGCGCTTGTTGAACATTCAGTCCCACGGCTCCGGCGTTGGGATCAGGGGAATTCGAGAGCGTATACGTCAATTCCACGGAGAGATTAAAATCGAATCGAATGGTTCAGGTACCTCTGTAATTGTAAGCATCCCAATGCCCAAGGAACGTTGTTCAGCAGATACTGAGCCGCTGCAAGCTGCAGTGTAGCGCTCACTGATGTTGTTTCACGGGGAAACAGGAAGTAATCCCATAACGGGGGAACCAGGCTGGGAGAGGCGTCTGGATCGTTGACGCAAACATGTTTACAGAAGTTACCGCGCAACCACCGCGACGTGATGCAAAAAAGCCGCCCAGACATCGGGCGGCTTGCTGTCTGTTGCGACGTGATCCGTGCGCGCACCTAGGCTACTTCCCGCTGCTCAGCTTCGACAGCTCGGCGATGGTTGCCTTGTCGTCGTAGACCCCGGCGGAAACCACATACGGGGTTCCTTTGGCACCTAAGCTATACGTGAGCTTGCGGGAGCCCTCCTTATCGCCGGGCTTCGGCCACCAATACTCGGACCAGACGCCCGAGGGCTTCTTCGCTGCATCGCAAAAGTCTTTCTGGAACAACTCCTTCCCCCTAGTGTCCTTCATCATCATGAAGTCTTGGCCAACTCGCTCCGGGCTGATTGGCTGAGCCGCTATCACCTTCTTGTCGCAGTTCTGGATGAAGATATACGTGTCTGCCCACACCCACGGACCCGTCCTCTGCTGAAACTGTGCCACGTCACCTGTCTTCGATAGAGTGCTGGCCGCTTCCCTTACCTTCGCGACGACCTCCTGAGCGGTTGCGTGGTCCTGCCCAACGGCGACAGTGCACAGGGCAACGCTGACGAACGCCACCGCCACACCGGCGAAAACCTTGCTACGCTTCATTGAAAATCTCCTTTCCGATTGAAAAAACGGTACCCAGTCTACACCCATCTCCTCCGTTCGCAGAATTGCGAAATGATTTTCATCTGGAGTCAGGAGCATATTGTCGACGAACCGGAAACTATGCGACTGGCGATTGCTGTCGAAATATCTCGTTACACTCAAAATGCCCTGAACCTTCACTTCTCAGAACTGTCTTTCAGATCCTGGTAGACAACGTGCCCTTCGTGATCGCACCGTTTCTGTTCCTCTGGAGTCGTGCGGGGTCGTTTTTTCATTCGCCAGAACCGAAACACAACGCAAGTGATTCTCGAACCCAGGCTCCGAAAAGATAAACACGATGCTGGCAGGCTCGGCACTGGTGTTCTTGAAGCTCACCCAGGTATACGCAGGAATGAACGCCATTCCTCCGGCATGCAGATCGCGTTCCTGACCGCCGAGTCGAGCATGCAAGGTTCCCGTCTGGAGAAAGACAATTTCATCCTGCCCCAGGTGTTTGTGTCGCGGGATGACATCTCTTCCGTTCCCATAACGAGATGTTGCGACCTGTTGTTTTTCGGGCTGACCTTTAGAATGAATCCGCCGGGGGAGGGTCGCGCCATATCCGCTGCTCGCCTTCATTTTTCTCCAACAGGAGCGGCTTAGTGCCGGACCTCGGAGCGGAAGTCCCCCAAGCAGCATTGCAAACACTATCTCATACGAATATGACTGGAGAATGATGCGACGAACGGATCGCTTGCTGGCGATGGATGCGCGCCACGGGTAGCCAACCGCCGCGAAGCGGTATGAACCGCGAGCAGAAGAGAATCTGCTTCGGTTGGATTTCGAAATGCTGGCTCGAAAGCTCGAAACTTATCGAAATCTGACAGAGTAGCCGGTACTTAACAATTCGTGCGCCTCGTAGATCGAAACGAATCTAGATTCTCTTCTGTCCGAAACTCTTCTATTTGACAGATGGGCTGACTGCACTTGGTCTGCTATCTTTCCTGGTATCAATTTCTATCAATAACCAAGAAAACGACCTGATAGTAGAATCTGATACTTCGACGAAACACCGCGCCAGGCTTGGCTTGTGACCAAGGTGAGTCCTATCGGAGGTATCAGAAACCACGAGCATATTGTGTCTCCATCCGGCGTCGCTCCTCGGCGAGCGCATGCCGGATGTTGCCGCCGTAGTAGACCTGCTGACACTCTTCCTTCTCCTGCTCCTCTTCCTGAATCTTCGAGAGTTGCAGCATGGCGCGGGTCATGTCCCCGCCGCTGTCCTTGAGGAGCTTGTCTATCCGTTCGGCCACTCGCTTCTCGGAGGGGCTTTCGCGTGGGCTCGGGATAGGAAAGCAGGAGATACTTGCAGGCGTCGCGCGCGTGGTCGTCTTTTTGAACGATGGCTTCGGAGGCGTTTCGGGTGAGCAGTTGTTGCGCCGTCAACGTCTCTCGCCGCGTCCGCATCAGCTCCCACAACAGATTTGGACAATCCCAGCTATGAAGTCCGTATAGGGGGCGCTCCCAGGATTTCCGGCAAACAATCTTCACCGTGGGTTCCCGCTCGTCGAGATTCGCCCAGTGCGCGAGTAGGCGAGCCGCGAAGCTCACGTCGGAGTGGTCGCCATGAAAAGGGGAAAGAAAGTCGATGCCGTTTTCCTCGTAAATCTCACTCAGCGATTTCGCGCGCTCGCCTTTGTGCGTGGGTACGTTGGCCTGCGCGTTGAGTGGGAAAATTGAGGGATCGGCGTAGCAGGTTCCCAGCTTTCGCAGGTCGGGCATCTCCCGCAGAGCGGCAGCGTGCTCCCAGATTTCCAGACCGGGCTGGTAGTACTCGCCGCAGAAGTAGTGCGTGCCTTCATAATCCGAGTAGCAGCGAAGCATCGCCGTGGGGCTGGCGCGCCCGTGGTCAAAACCGGCATCCATCTTCCAGTCCGGATCCGGACGCCAGAGCGGATCGGTGATGACGATGCGGTCCTGGTAGCGAGAGAGGATCTCTGCGAAGACAAGCTCTCCTCCGCCCGCTTCGTCCATAATTTCCTGTTCGCGATCCCAGTCGGCCTGCGAGGTGTATTTCTTGCGCTCGGTTTTCTTCCAGTCTGGGTTAGCCTCGGGATTTCGTTCCGGGTGGCACAAGTAGTGAAAACTCAAAACAGGAATTTCGCCCTTAGTCCGACGAACCGTGACTCCTCGCCGGACCTCTACGGGCGTTTGAGGCGGCAGCTTCGCCGTCTCAGCAAACGCCTTGGCCGCTCGTCTATTTTTAATTTGTGAAGATGTCTCTTCTGGCATCGGCATACCATCCTGGTCCTGCACTGGAATTGAACACAATTTTGCCTTTTACTGCAGAAATCGCTTCGTTGTAGCACTCGCCGGCATCGGCTTGGAAGGAGCTCTCGTCGTTCAGGTAACCCCAGGGGTGATAGGAGCGGACCTGGTCCGCTCCGCCGGGGATGCCGACGATGTAGCTGCCATTCGCGAAGTCCAGCCGGTTAGCAGGCTGCTGATCCAGTGGCTTGCTTAGAGGAAACGCTGCTTGCAGTCGAGGGTCTTGATTGCGATACAAGCACTTCGCGTATTCGATAAGCTGGATCACCTTGTCTTCTTTTTGTGTCTGGAAGATCACTCCCCGCGAAGGCACTACCATCGCGTTCATCGTGAAATAGCCGACGCATGCCCAAGAAATCATCAGGTCGCGCGACTTCTCGATCCATGTAATATGTTCCAGTTCGATCGCGTCAAAGAGATCGCGGAGATAGTCGTAGCGCGGAAGGTGCTCGTAGGGCCCGGGGCGACCCTCCTCTTTCCAGTGTTCGTTACGAGTCTTTGTGTGCTCCGTCATCCACGTGAAGGCGTCAGACGTGGCGGCGGCAATCCATGCTCCTTCTGCGGTTCCCGCACCCTGTAGAGGTAGGAAACGCGTTGGGATTCGTCCAGCAGCAAACAACTCGGCGATTTCGTTGGCAGACCAGCCGTGCGCCTTGAGATCCTCGGGGCGCTTGTCTTTCGGGATTTTCGGCAACGCAATTAAGGCACGAACTCTCTGTGAAGTCGGTTCCGTCGGGTCTAGAGCTATGTTACCGAGATGCTTGCGAACCTCACCATTCTCGATGTCGCCCTCACGGTGCGTCTTCACTGCACTCTTTGCTGCCGCCTCCTCGTTCTTCTTCTTCATGATCGCCAGGAGCTCAGCAATTCGGTGCTTGACACCCGGCTGACGGTAGAGAAAACTCGCGGACCCCGGAGCTCGGCCAGCTAAAATCGCCGCCTCAACGTGGCTATGATCCTCCGCCACAGCCTTTGCGAACTTCTCGAGATGAGCAGCGAGAGGAGCCTTATTGGAGGGAGACTCTTTTGCAGGGGACCTTTTCGCGCGAGCTTTCTTCGCGTTGGCGCTGGTCGCGCGGTTGGATCGGCTTCCTGCGCTGACTGCTGGATTTCCTAGTGCGTTTTTTGTTTTGACCCATAGAGTTCCACTCCCAGAACGGCTCAACCAGACGAAAGTCCTGTTCGCTGCTCGAACAATAATTTTTTGTTTGGTCGCGGCGCTGGGGGTTGGTGCTTGTCCAGCTGCGGTGGTGCTTGTCCCAGCTCGCGTTGGTGCTTATTAGCTGGTCGCGGCGCTGGTTGGTGCTTCCCAGCTCTGAGGTTGGTGACGCATCCGCGAAGGCATCAATTTTTATTATGTGGGGAACTCAAGGAGCGTGCAAGATTACCAAGGCTGCAAAAAAAGTGTTGGACGAAAGTCACCGCCGGCCTCCAGGTGCATCCCGGAACTCCCCAGCAGTTGACGTAATTAGGACCAACGAGCTGGGCCGGGGCCGGGCTGACTTCGCCTGGTAATCAAACTCGTATCTCCTTTTTTTGCCTTCGACCAACAAGCCCGGATCTCTTTCTGGGCAATAGCTCGCCGTTGTTCCGGGGTCAGCTTCTTGGTCTTTGGTTCTTGGAGCCCCGTTTGCCTCGTTACAAATCTCGGAAGCCACCTGGGTGTTGCGCTACTTGCCCTTCTCTTTTGGCCGTTCTACAAAACGATGGAGGTATTTGGTCCCTTCTCTCTCGTACTCGTGAATCCCGCCGCGGAGAAGCAGTTCGCAAACCTGGGCCAAGCTTCGACCTTCTTTCTTAGCAATCTGCGAAAGGGCAGCTTTGATCTCGCTGGAGACTCTGAACCCAATCTGTTCGTCTTTGACTGTCATAAGCTGCGGAGATTCTAAAACTTTCATTCAAACGTCGCAATCACTTTCCACTTGACACCATATTAGCACTGCGCTACATTGTTAAGCATTGTACATCATCGAGAGGATACGCAATGAAACTCCGATGCTCTAGGAATCAGCAAATTCTAATTGCCGAAAACTTGCGTTTCGCGAAGCGATTCGTATCGCAGAAGTTACCTCCTGCTCTGCTCGAACAACTGCGAGAGCTGACCCGCGCTTTTTCGCTCTCGTTAAAATTCGGCGATCTCCTTCTTCTTAGTGGCGGTTGGTACGTGACCCACACTGGTCTGATCCGTCTGGCCAAGCGTTGCCACTGCTCCGGAATGCAGGTCCAGCCAGTTCGTCAACTGTGCGATCAGGCAAATAGACGCTATGCGTTCCGAGCTACTGTCTACAGATCTGCTCGCTGTCGCGGGTTCGTTGGTTACGGCGACGCCGATCCCTCCAATGTCTCATTCCTTGTCCATGGCGCCGAAATGCGGGTGGCAGAAACTCGGGCGGTGAATCGCGCTCTGCGCAAAGCCTACGGCATCGGCATCTGCTCGGTTGAGGAGATCGGATCCTTCTCCGAGCCTCCGCAGTCCTCCCGAGAGTCGAAGAAGCTCCCGCAGCAACCGTCCAATGGCAATGGAAACAACGGCAGCCCAAAGGTTCGCGACCGCCTTTGCCAATTGATTCGCCAACATCAACTTGATCCGAACCTGGTCAAGTCCTACGCGACCGATTTCTGTGGCGTTAAGACTCTTCGCGAAGCAACCCGCGAGCAGGTCGAAAACTTCGTCACGCATCTGGCCGATTGGGCCGAGAAGGACCGCAATGCCCTGCTCTGCCAGCTCAACAGCTATCCCGCCCAGAAAGAAGCGTGCCGCATGAGACGCCAGATCACCGGCCTCCACGCCGCCGATCGCTGTGCGGCCGACCAAGTTCCCGATGGGGTTTTCCTCGTTCGCGTGCAACGTACTCAGTTTCGTCGCCAGGCACAGAAGCCCTATTACACGCTCACTCTGGTCATTCTTGAGCCTAGTCGGTTTTCCGGCCACATCCTTTCGAGCCGCCTCTATTGCAGCCCGAAGGCACTCTGGAAGCTGAACTGGTTTCTTCGCGACTTCGGCTATGACGCGGAGTTGCTGGGTCGAGACGAGGTGGATGAAAGACAGCTCGTAGGTTTGAAGGGCGTAGTCAAGATCAGCCACATTGTCTTCAACGGCGCTTCCCTGCTTCGACTCGACGGCTTTGCACCCGCCAGCCGCTGGGAGGAACTTTCCCCCGCCAACCTCGACAGCCCGCAGGTGGCCTGATGATCTACAGCTACACCCAGATCAGTCAGTACCTGACCTGCCCGCGGCGCTATCGCCATCGCTATCTCGATGGGTGGAAGGAGAAAGACACCCGGGCAGCGATGCTCTTTGGCCGTGCTTTCGAACTGGCTCTGGGCGCCTACTTCCGACGGGAAGATCCCGGAGATTTGTTCTTCCGTGAATGGTCCGCTTGCAAAGATCAGAATTTGCAGTTTTCCCATCACGACACCTGGGACCGCATGCTGGAGCAAGGAATCATGCTGCTCACCCGCTTCTGTCAGGATGATCGCATTCGCGTTCCCACACCCCGTCGCAATCTGCAGATTAAATTTATCCGCCAAGTCGCGAGCAACGATTTTGTCGCCTACATTGACGGGATCGGAAATCTTGATGGGAAGCGCTGTCTGCTGGAATGGAAAACATCTTCCAGCCGCTATCCCGAAGAGCCCGAGGGGCTGCTGGCTCTGGATCCGCAGCTGGTCTGCTATTCCTGGATGACGGGGATCTCAGAGGTGGCGCAGGTGGTGTTTGTGCGCAAGCGACTGGTTGAAGTCCAGTACCTGCGCACCACGATCACCGAGGAGCAGCGTCAGGAATTCGGCCGGCTGGTCGAAAACGCCATTCGCAGAATCGAATCCGCTGAATTCCTCCCGCACAGCGGCATCCGTTTCCCACAGAATCCCTGCAGCACTTGCCCTTACGTGGGACTCTGCTTGGGGCAGCAGAAGATTGTCGACGTCAGCCTGGTGCGACGTCCAGGAGCAGAAGACTTTGGTTGGCTTGACGAGCTTAATTACTAGGAATCCGCCCATGCCGCCGAAATTCAGTCGCCGTCGTGCCATGTTTGTACTCACGAAAATCGATGAGATTCTGGCGTGGGAACAACAGAGGGAAACAGAGCGAGACACCAAGTTCGTGGAACTGGGGCGCTATCTCTGCGAGGTTCGGGCAGGACAGTACTGGAGGGTGGAGGACCTTAGGTCCTTTGACGAGTTCCTGGAACGACGGTTCCCGGACTCGCGACGCAAGGCCTACTACCTAATGTCGATTCACGAGAATCTGCCACCACAGGCGAGGAAGGAGTTAAAGAAGGTGGGATGGACGAAAGGGATCGAGTTGGCCAAGCTCGCACGCCGGGATCGGCAGCACTTCGATTGTGCAACCTGGTTGCACAGGGCGCGTGAGTTGTCGAAAGAGGATTTTCAGCAGGCGGTCGCGCGAGAACTTACCGGGAAAATAACAGAGCCGTGGGAAATTGTCTACTTCAAATTATACGAAAGCCAAATTCCTGTGATCGATCGTGCCCTCGAAACAGCGGCACTCATGTTAGGAAGCGACCGCTCGCGCGGCTACTGCCTGGAAATGATCTGCGCTGACTTTCTCGCCGGAGCGAACCTCGACAACGGAGATCCGGAAACGCTGCTGTTTTCGATGTCGAGATTCTTCAAGTTCCTGCCCGGAGAGCAGCGGCAGGCATTTCTAGACGGCCTGAGCCAGAAGGCATCATGAACCCGATTGGTCCAAAACCAAGCCCCCTGCGGCTGGATCCGGTGTCGTACGAAACTCTCCGGCAGCAGATCCTGCGCCGCGACGGCTGGCGGTGTCAATTGTGCGGCGCGATGGCGAACTTGGAAGTCCACCACAAAGAGTTTCGCACCCACGCTGGGCACGATTCCGAAGAGAACCTGATCACGCTATGTACAGCCTGTCATGCCCAGATGCACCGTGAGCGCAACTTCGGCCGTCCGCGACACGCAAAGCCTGCAGGCGCAGGCTAAAGGCTGGAGTTCTTTCACGGTGGCAGGCAGCGACTGGATGTGCGCGGCTCGCAAATTAATAACGCGAGGGCAAGTTGCCGGCACGGTGATAAGATAGGCCTCGAAGAGCGGGACGAGCTGCAAACAAGCAGTGCGAGCAGAGATCACATTTTTGGTGTTCTGTTCAAGGGTGGTCCGCCTCCTGGCGCTTCTGGCGAGCTACGAAGCCAAGTCTGAATGGTTTTGAAACGTAGAGCAACAGGCACAATGTTTACTCCCAAATTGGAGATCCTCCCGTTCGCGCAACGCAATCTTTGGGACGAATTGAAGCATACTCCCAAAGAGTTCGTCCTTTACGGGGGAACTGCTCTAGCCCTGCGATTGGGCCACCGAAGCTCCGAAGATTTTGACTTCTTTTCGAATCATCCGTTTGCCCCGGACTCTTTGCTCAAAGCGATCCCATACCTGCACGACGCCGAAATGAGCCAATTTGAGGCCAACACTCTGACTGCCATCGTGGATCGGACCGGGCCCGTTAAGGTTTCCTTCTTTGGAGGGCTTAAGCTGAATCGCATAGAAGATCCAGATATAGCGCAAGATAACGGAATCCAGGTGGCGTCGGTCCTCGACGTCGCGGCGACCAAGCTTGCAACGATACAACAGCGAGCGCAAACCAGAGACTACGAGGATCTCGCAGTGATCGTTGCTGCAGGGATCAGTTTGTCCGAAGCTCTAGCGGCTGCCGCGACCGTCTACGGGAAACAGTTCAATGGCGCCCTAAGTCTAAAAGCGCTGACATACTTCGCAGACGGCGACCTACCCAAGCTCAGTCCTGGGACCCAGGCCAAGCTTCGCATGTTGGCGGGGCAAGTAAACTTGAAGCAGATTCCGCTAATGAAGGCGAAAGTCGGCGTCACTGAGGAGGCGGCCTCCCGAAGATGAATCCTTCGGATCTACAGACCGTGGCCAAGCGAGTTGTGTGGTTCAAGACACCTGATGATGCCCTCCAGGATGCGAGGTCGTTCCTTGCGCATGTGATGACCTACGGGACGCTCAGTGATCTCACCACAACGATGCAATATTTTTCTGAGGCTGATTTCGAAGCGGTCCTAGACGATCCACCTCCTGGGGTCTTTGACCGGCGTTCATGGACCTACTGGAACGTGCGTTACCATCGCGAGCCTGTGCCCGACCTACCCGTGCGGAACCTTCTTCCACTTCTTCCACAGAAAAAAAGAAAAAGGCACGCTTGATCAGCGTGCCTCGCCTCCGGTTCAAACGACTCTAGGCTGCTTTCTTTGCCCGGACTTCTGTCTATCGTGCTCGTTGTGCTGCTGCGATTCCAGACTCGGCACCGACGACCACGGCCGCAGTGCGTCCATTTCGAGTAATGGTCTGCGGTCCCTCGGACATTGCTCGCTCGATGATTTCACTGAATTTTGCTTTGGCTTCGGCCACGGTCCAAGTTGGCGTACTCATTAGTCCCACCTCCGCCCCAACAAGGTCATGGTGCGCAGCCGACCGTCAAAGTTGCGTTCGCTTTAATTTCGAAAATTCAAGCAAATCAGGTCTTATCATGCAGGTCATTATGCTGGGCTTTTTCCCTCGCTTTAGCCCACCTCGCGAGGACGGCCTTCCGCGCAATCTCGCTTCTCTGTTCCGGCGTCAGCTTGGCCGCCCGAATCTTGCCGCCCTTCGACCCGCCCAGTTTTCCCAAGGCAACGGCGTTTGGGTTTTTTTTCTTAGCCATTGATGATCTAAAAGCTAATCTCCCGCCCAGGCGAAATCAACAAGAAAGTTCTTGACTATACTTAGGCGCTTATGTACAAATGAACCTTATACGTAGACGCCTAAGTATAAATTTGGTATTGGGAGGCATCAACGGTGATGAAGAGCACAGTCCAAGCGAGCATCCGCACGGCGCGAAGAATTTGGAAACATTTATCTCGGGAAGATCTCACCCGACTTCGCGTAATAACGACTCAACACAACTTCTCCGTTGCTGCTGGCGACTTGATTTACCTCAACAATGGGTGGTACGCCACTCACACAGGCTTGATCGGACTGGCGCGTCGCACTCGTTGCGCCGGCATTCACGTTCGGCCCGTCGCCAGCTTTTGTGATCCTCCAGCACAGCGATGGGCTTTCGAAGCCACTGTTTACAAGTCGAGAACTTGCAAAGGCTTCGTCGGTTACGGTGACGCCGACCCTTCCAATGTCTCCTTCCTTGTTCACGGCGCCGAAATGCGAGTGGCAGAGACACGAGCTGTCAATCGTGCTCTCCGCAAGGCGTACGGCATCGGTATCTGTTCCGTCGAGGAAATCGGGTCCCTTGCTGAACCACCGCAATCTGGCCGACAGTCGAAAAAGCTCCCGCCGCAACCTGCAAACGGAAACGGGAACCACGGCAGCCCCAAGGTTCGCGACCGCCTCTGCCAGCTGATTCGCCAACACCAACTCGATCCGAACTTGGTCAAGTCCTATGCGACCGATTTCTGTGGCGTTAAGACGCTTCGCGATGCGACCCGCGAGCAGGTCGAGAACTTCGTCACGCACCTAGCCGATTGGGCCGAGAAGGATCGCAATGCCCTGCTCTGCCAACTCAACAGCTATCCCGCCCAGAAAGACGGTGCCGCATGAAACGCCAGATCACCGGCCTCCACGCCGCCGATCGCTGTGCTGCCGACCAAGTTCCCGACGGGGTTTTCCTCGTTCGCGTGCAACGCACCCAGTTTCGTAGGCAGGCACAGAAGCCCTATTACACGCTCACTCTGGTCATTCTTGAGCCTAGTCGGTTTTCCGGCCACATCCTTTCGAGCCGCCTCTATTGCAGCCCGAAGGCACTCTGGAAGCTGAACTGGTTTCTTCGCGACTTCGGCTATGACACTGAATTGCTCGGTCGAGACGAGGTTGATGAAAGGCAGCTTGTAGGTTTGAAGGGCGTAGTCAAGATCAGCCACATCGTCTTCAACGGCGCTTCCCTGCTTCGACTCGACGGCTTTGCACCAGCTGGTCGCTGGGAAGAACTTTCACCCGCAAATCTGGACAATCCACAGGTGGCCTGAGATGACTTACAGCTACACCCAGATCAGCCAGTACCTCACCTGCCCGCGGCGCTATCGGCATCGCTATCTCGATGGCTGGAAGGAAAAAGACACTCGCGCAGCAATGCTGTTCGGTCGTGCGTTCGAACAAGCGCTGGGTGCCCTATTCCGCCGGGAAGATCCTGGAGCAGCCCTTTTCTCGGAGTGGTCTGCCTGCCAGAGCCAGGACTTGCACTTCTCGAAAAGCGACTCCTGGGATCGCATGCTTCGGCAAGGGCTCATGTTACTGACCCGCTTCTGCCAGGACGATCGTATCCAAATCTCGCAACCTCGAAGAAATCTGCAGATCAAATTCAGTAGGCCGGTCGCTGGCCAGAACGATTTCGTCGCCTACATCGATGCCATCGGCAGCCTCGACGGCAGACGCTGCCTGTTGGAATGGAAGACCTCTTCGAGCCGATATCCTGAAGAGCCTGACGGGCTATTGTCTCTGGATCCGCAGCTTGTCTGTTACTCGTGGATCACTGGCATTGCCGATGTTGCTCAGGTCGTGTTTGTCCGCAAACGACTGGTCGAGGTTCAGTATCTGCGCACAACCATCACCGACGCGCAGCGCGACGAGTTCGGGCATCTCGTCGAGGACACGATCCGACGAATCGAGTCGGCGGACTTTCTACCGCACAGCGGTATCCGCTTTCCCCAGAATCCCTGCCGCAACTGTCCCTATGTTGGACTTTGTCTTGGAAAACAAGCGATGGCGGACGCGGCTTTGGTGCGGCGTCCAGGAGCTGAAAATCTTGATTGGCTTGACGAGCTTAGTTACTGACAATCCGCCCATGCCGCCGAAATTCGATCGCCGCCGTGCCCTCTTCGTACTAGGCAAGATCGACGAGATTCTGGCCTGGGAGCAGCGCAAAGAGACCGAGCGCGACACGAAGTTCGTAGAACTGGGGCGCTACTTATGCGAAGTGCGGGCGGGACAGTACTGGCGGCTGGAGACCCTGAAGTCCTTTGATGAGTTCCTGGAGAGGCGATTCCCCGGGTCCCGGCGGAAGGCCTACTACCTGATGTCGATCCACGAACATCTCCCGCCGCAGGCGAGAAAGCAGTTGAAGGAAGTGGGCTGGACGAAGGGTCTGGAGTTGGCCAAGGTGGCCAGAAGGGACAAACAGCACTTCGATTGTGCAACCTGGTTGCACAAAGCGGCTCAATTGCCGAAGGAGGAATTCAAGCAGGAGGTCGAGAAGGAATTAACCGGGAAGGAAACGGAGCCGTGGGAGATCGTG
Source organism: uncultured Acidobacteriaceae bacterium (assembly GCA_963818865.1). Taxonomy (GTDB): domain Bacteria; phylum Acidobacteriota; class Terriglobia; order Terriglobales; family Acidobacteriaceae; genus Sulfotelmatobacter. Next base: position 40,924 of record CAWFTQ010000001.1, on the reverse strand, counting down.
TATTTCAAACTCTACCAGAGCCAGATGCCGGTCATCGATCGGGCGATCGAAACGGCGGCTCTGATGCTGGGTAGCGATCGGTCTCGCGGTTACTGTCTGGAAATGATCTGTGCGGACTTCCTGGCCGGGCGCAAATCTGGACCACGGAGATCCGGAGATGCTGCTGTTTTCGATGAAGAGGTTTTTCAAGTTTCTGCCCGAGGAGCAGCAGCAAACTTTCCTGGAAAGCCTGAGCGAGCAGGCTTTATGAACTCCATGCTTCCCCGCTTGCGGCTGGATGCCATTTCCTACGAAGATCTACGGCAGCGCGTTCTGCGCCGTGACGGCTGGCGATGTCAGTCGTGCGGGACGATGTCGAACCTCGAAGTGCACCACCAAGAGTTTCGCAGTCAATCCGGCGATGACTCCGAGCAGAACCTCATTACCCTTTGCACTGAGTGCCACGCCACTGCACATCACTGCTGAGGAGCTCCTGGCAGCTGGCAGCCCAGAGGTACTTCTGGTCGCTGAGAGCAACTATGGATCGGGCAGCCAATCGCGGCGAAGTGGTATGAACCGCGAGCAGAAGACAATCTGCTTCGGTTGGATTTCGAAATGCTGGCTCGAAAGCTCGAAACTTATCGAAATCTGACAGAGTAGCCTGTACTTAACAATTCGTGCGCCTCGTAGATCGAAACGAATCTGGATTCTCTTCTGTCCGAAACTCTTCTATTTGACAGATGGGCTGACTGCACTCCACAGCGATGGCAAACTTGTCGGCCGTTTCGGCAGCCTTCACTCGCACTACGACCCCGGAGCCCGTAAGTAGGACCGGCTGGGCAATCCGCCTGCCTAGCACAGTTATGGTGAACTCAACCGGACTGGAACAAGGAATCAAGCAAGAGGATTCCAGAAGTAAGCCGCAAAGACTGATGTTCTTGGTGACGGCGGCAGCTTCGGTCATGACGCACCCACGAGGGAATCTGACGTTCGCGAGATACTCGAGTTCGAAACGGCGAAATCTCCGTTCTAATGCAACGACCACCGCAATCCTCCGGCAAGCCGGTTCCGGTACAAATTCCGAAACGCCATTCCTAATACAGGGGGTGAGCCTTGTGAACTTGACTTAGCACTTTCATCGCCACTGTTGGGAAGGAAAAGTTGGGCCAAAAACGGAGCGCCAAGGACGGCGAGCTGTCACAGTCGATCGCTGAAATTGCATTTTGCGGGCTTGGGGATGAGATGCTTTAAGTCTTATCAGTGACCTTCATTCGCGATGTCAACGCTTCACTCAACTCGTCCCAGGTTGATGATTGCGAACCCTTTGGAAGGCCAGAAAGAAACGCGGTGAGGCCAGTATCTGACGGAACCACCGTGCACTCATGCGCCAGGGTCGCGGGACGATCCAGTGTTGGTTCGGTTACGCCATCGGGTTGTTCCTGCGCCATGGTTTCTGCGGGCGAGAGCAAAGGTGCTCTTGCGCGGGCATCGTCAGCCGATGAGAGGCTCATCTCACAAACAAACTCAGATAGTTTGGCCAACCACTGAATGTGCTCCGATCCGAAGGCATGGTCCTTCGCCGACAGTACTTCCACCACTCCTACAACATTCCCTTTTGCCAGAACCGGCACCACTAGGATGGATCGAATACTCAGAGTGCGACACACTACGCTGTCGACGCGTGGGTCACTCTCCGTGTCCTCACAATGCATCGCCGCAGCGGTGCGAACACAAGCGCCGGTAATGCCTGCATTCACGTCCAACCGCATACCCAGATCGGGAGCGATATCGCCGATGCGTGCCAGACAAACGAGCGTCCCATTCTTGATCAGTGCGATGGCGGCGGCAGAAGCGCCCGTTTGCTGCAAAGCCGCTCGAACGGCGATCTGCAACGCGAGACCCTTGTTGCGAGAGGGTCCGACAGTTTCTTGCGTTGCATCCTGAGGCTCGCTCTCCTCGGCGTTCGTAGGAGTTTGATTGTCTTTACTACCCATAAAACGCATACACGAACCCTATAGGCTTCTGAGGCTATCGTGGCCCATTCGGGTGGAAGTAAAATAACACAAAAAGTGGAGACCTATTCAAGGCCCAAGGAAAAGGGAAATTATGGAAAAGAAAAAGGCCTCCGAAGAGGCCAGTTCTGAGGGAGGAACTTGTCATCTTTGCTGCAAGTTAGGTACGGTGAAGAACCCCCCTCTTGCGCAACAGGCCGCCCAGCAATGCAAGGCCGGAACCGAACAGCGCTAAGCTTCCGGGTTCGGGCACGATGCCAATAAATTCCTGCGGCCCACCTTGACCCGCCTTGCCGTTCGTCGGAGTGTAAACCACCATATTAGCCAGATATGCGGGAAGCGTACCGTCAGCAGCATCGGCCCTGGCAATGGCCAAGTATGTTGATTCGATAGTATACGGGCTCGGGCTGTTGTTCGGCCCGCCGGTTGTGTAGAACGAATTAGCTTGGGCATTCGTGGAAAAGAGTCCCCAAATCGCCCAGTTTCCTTGTACGGCGCTAACCGTGCCGTTCAATATCTGCTCAAAAATGATACCAGCAGCGTCGTAGTACACTTGCATTCCAGTTCCGCTGTAATATGCCCCTCCGGCTCCGGCGGTTAACAGGCTGGTCACCGTTGCCGTCCAAGTTTCCGGGACTTGGATCGTATTGTCGAAACTGTCGCAGATCAAAGACGTCTGCGGACCGTTGTTAATCGAGAAGTAGTATGGGTAGGTGTAAACTCCTCCTCCGTTAGCTCCGCCCACACCGGTGAAGTCCATTGAGACTTGGGAAAAAGCCGGTCCTGTTGAAAACAGAACTAGTAGGAGTGCCAGAAAGCCCAGCACAAGACGCGAATAGCGCATTTCTCGTTCCTCCAATTTTGCTGCTGTTTTCCAGCGCTCAATCCTCTTTTGGGGGAAAGAAGATATACAGACTGGCACAGTTATCTAGCAGTTACTTTGCCAAACCAGATCACTGAAACCAAGCGCTTTGCCACCGGAGGGTGATGCGAACGTATCACTGATAGGTGAACTCCTGTGCATCAGTTCGCAAACTCGTGCAACTTGTCCCACTGTGGCGACTGGAATTAACGGACGGCAATCTCGCATCGACTAGTTCGCGACGGTGTGCGCCAAGGTCTCCCGAGCTTTCTGCGCATCATCGCCAGCGAGATTTAATTTCAGAGCAGCTTCCAGGGAATTCTTGGCTCCCCTTTTATCACCCTTTGCCAGCAAAGTCATCCCTAAGTGATAGCGATAGCTTGCCCTTAATGGATCTTTTCGGACACACTCCTGGAATGCCGGCAGCGCTTCGCCATACTCACCTTTGCGGTATTCGATCCAAGCCAGCGTATCAGTGATCGCATCCATGTTCGGAAGCAGGCTCTTAGCCTTCTGCGCCAGACCGAGCGCCACATTCAGTTCCCCGCCCTGCTCGGCCTGCACGTAGGCGAGGTTTGCGAGCGCTGGGGCAAAATCCGAATCGAGAGCCAATGCATGCTCATAGTATTTTCGAGCACTCGCAAGATCTGATTTATCTAAGTACAGGTTGCCAACCAGCGTTAACAGAGGTATTACATTCGGCTGCAGCGACAGCGCCTTCTCGTAGTTACTGATTGCAGCATCGCGATTACCGAGGTTCTGTTCTAGCTTACCTAATGAGAGGTAGGCCGGCACCAGCTTTGGATCGAGTTCAAGGGCCCGTTCTATCTTTATCCTGGCGTCCGCGTATTGCCTCGCGCTCGAATAGAGAGATCCCAGTAGTAAAGTAGCAGCGGCATCGTCAGGGTAGTTGGCTATGAACTGATCAACCAGAGCCTTCGCCTTCACAGGCTCGTTCCGGCCTTCAAGATAATTCGCATATTGCTGAAGCGCCTGTTGGTGGCGTGGGTTGATGCGAAGAACCTCTTGAAATTCGTTTTCGGCTTCGTGCCACTTCTTCATCCGAGCGTAGGCAGACGCTAATTGAAGATGTGCGACCGCGTCCTTCGGAGCCAACCTGCTGGCGAGCTGAAATTGTTCGACCGCCGCGCCCATGGCGCTCTCCTGAAATACCATACCGAGCAGCAAGTGGCAGGTTGGATCACCAGGGGCAATCTCCACACAGCGCGTTGCGTATTCTTTGGCTAGCGCCGGCTGTTTGCGCGCCAGGTTCATGCTCGCCAAGCTCTGAATGACAGGAAGCATGCTTGGCGAGAGTTTGAGGGAGGCTGTGAATTCGCTCTCCGCCGCATCGAAGCTCTTATCGCGGTAGTAGGCGAGACCAAGAGCGTAGTGGACCTGGGGAGAATCCGGAGCGTCGGCCGCCTGCCCGCGCAACTGCCCAATTGCAGCCTGTATGTTCCCGCTCGCAAGCAGAATCCGTCCGTGTTGAACCAGGGCAGCGGCATCTTTCGGATTATCTTTCAGTGCCGACTGATTGACAGCGTCGGCTTCTGCAGTGCGACCGGTCTCTAAATACGCCTCTACCGTCCGGTTTTTCAGGTCAATATTCCTCGGATCGGCTGAGAGTCCACGCAGGTACTCCTTGGCAGCTGCTTCTAATTGTCCATGCCGCGAATAATAGTCGCCGATTGCCAATGAGAGGTCGGCTGAGCTTTTTGTGCGATCCCTGAGCAGCTGCAATTCCTGCTCTGCAGGTTCTCGCTTGCCTTCAAAGTCCGAGAGATCAGCCTGCGCCAGATACAAAGCGCTGGCCTCTGCGTTCAAACTGATGCCTTTCTGCAAAACCTCGTAAGCATCTGCTAATTGGTTGCAGGAACGGTATACACCAGCCAGGTTTAAATATCCTTGGACAAACTTAGGATCAATCTCAAGCGCCTCGCGAAGATGCTGTTCGGCCTCGGCATAGCGTCCCATCTTCGCTTCCAACAGCCCTACGTTCTCGTGCGCGATGGCTTGTCCCGGCGCTAGCTGGAGAAGTTTTGAAAATGCTTCCAACGCGCCGCTTTGGTCATTCTTTGCGAGAAGAGCATCTCCCAATAGTCGGTACGCAGACTTATTGGCCGCATTCGCTTGCAATAGCGCGTCGGCAGCGGCTTTCGCTAAATCGGCATTGTTGCCGGCCAGGTAGAGCTGCCCAATCTCGAGCTGAACATCGGACCGGCTGGGATCCAGTGTCTGCGCCTCCTGCAGGGCCTGGAAGGCGCCGTTCCAGTCGTGCAATGCGACGTCGGACAAGCCCAAGTGATAGTAGCCATCGACGAAGCGGGCATCTGCTTTGATGGCTCGAGTGAACTGAATTCGGGCTTCCTCATACTTGCCCTGTTGCGCGTAGTGCTCTCCACTGGCGAGGTAGCGTTTCTTGGTGACCTCGGGACTACGGCTGCAACCTAGCGTGAACAGGAAAAACAGCGAAACCAGAACTAAACATCGTCGATTTTTCACGGCCTACCTTCCAAATTCGCGAACCCTAAAGGTTTGCTAAGTGTGAAGCGTTGATTGGGATAAAACTAAGTTTACGGGTCAGGCGGATAGCCGGTCGGGGTAGATGGGCATCGGAACGGTTTTGGACCACGCCAACTGTTCCAGCGGTCCTTCGTTTTTCAGAACAATCTCAGCAAAAGCCTTAGTCGGCTCAATGAAAAGGAGTGATTCAGTCCGTCTGAAATAGGGCTTACTCGACTCGCACTCTTGAACTCTTAGCTAGCAGACTCTTCGACAGAAATCGGGAGTCCGCACATTGACTGGCGTAAGGAAAGAAGCTAATCATGTGCCAGAGACGCTAGGCCGCGTGATCGTCGGTGTCATCCAACAATACGTCTCGCATCTCTTTCCAGAGGACTGGGTCGCTGATCACCTCAGACCAGCTGGCGGGGATGCGCGAAACTGAACCGGCGTCCCGCTTCTCGAGTGGTCTAGCTTTTTCTACATCCCGAATCGAGACTTTTCTTGGTTTGAGCAGTTCCCAAAGCTTTGCAAGGCCGCCGCCCCCCCCGCGTCGGTCTGTTACCGGTTGGGAGGGCTTTTTCGGGGGCAGCAGTTCGTTCTCGGCACCGCCAACAAAATGAGTTCTAATCGAAGTTGCCATAACTATTCTCCACGATCATTTGAACAAACGCTACGAGCTTAAAACCGTTGAATGCACTACGCCCCTGGTTTGCACTCGCAATCATCCGGCCACTCGCGCATTCCGGGATAAGTAAGATGCTGGTATCGCAAGGTGCTGATTTTCAGCTAGTTGTACCCAATAAGTCTGAAAACCAAAAAAGGCGAAGGTCAGCAACAGGCAACATCGGCCACGCACTTTGCGGAGAAGGTCGCACGGACATGTATAAAGTTGCAACGACGTGCAACCTCCTCACTATGGTATCGGGATCCAAAGGTCTAGAAGCAACGCCGAGTTCCTAATGAAGCTGGAAAGGCCTTTGGCGTCAATTCGCCTGCATTTGGGCAAGTTTTCCGCGGGCTTGTTCGGCATTGTCCGCACTTAGTTTCAGCTGCAATGCGGATTCGAGTTGGGACTTACCCTCCTGTTTCTCACCCGCGGCCAGAAGTGCCATACCGAGGTGGTAGCGATAAACTCCACGCGCCGGATCCTTTCGCACACATTCTTTGAACATAGGAATCGTTTCCTGATAGCTACCCTTAAGATATTCAACCCAGCCGAGAACATCCGAAATTGACTCAGCATCAGGCAACATCTGTTTGGCCTTCTGGGCAAGTCCGAGGGCAACGTTTAAGTCTCCCCCTTGTTCCGCCTCAACGTATGCGAGATTCGCGATTGCGGGAGCGAAGTTGGCGTCGACAGCAACTGCCCTTTCATAATAGATTCGAGCAGTTCTAAGGTCTCCCTTATTCTCCAGGTATATGTTCCCCAAGAGAGTGAGCAACGGCGGAAAGTTAGGTTGAAGAGCCAATGCCTTCTGATAGCCGGCGATGGCATCATCAACATTACCCTGATCTTCTTCGAGCTTCGCTCTGCGAAGGTACGCAGCGGTCAGCTTAGGATCGAGCTCTGTAGTCCGCTGAAGCTCTGTTTTGGCCTCTTGATACGCTTTTTCCCCCAGTAACACAGACCCCAGGACGAAGTGGGCATTCGCATCATTTGGGTCCTTCGCAAGGATGGCCTGAACTTTGGAGATCGCCTTGTCCCGTTCGTTCCTCGATATCAGCAAATCCACGATCGCGCCCAACGCTTCCGTCGAATGCGGGTTTAGCATTAGGGCCGCGTCCAACTCACGCTGTGTGTCCGCCCATTTCTTTTCCCTGCGGTAAGCGGCGGCCAACTTCAGATGCGGCGTCGCATCCTTCGGAAGCAGCCGCGCCGCCAACTCAAATTCTTCCCGCGCCCCAGCGGGATCGCCGGCGCTGAGCCGCACGTCGCCAAGAAGCAAACGCCCCTCTGGATCTCCAGGCATAAGCTGTACACCCTTTTCTGCAAATTCTTTCGCCTCCGGAAAGTTGCCTTGGGCCAGCTGGAGTTTCGCCATACTCTGCACAAGGGGCACCCGTGTTGGAGAGATTCGGAGCGCTTCCTGCAGTTCCGTCCGGGCTTCTCCCAGACTGCCATTCTGCCAATAAGCTAATCCCAGAAAATAATGAGCCTGATAAGAGTCGGGAGTGTCAGTTACTTGCCGTCGTAAGGCCGCGATTGCATCCTGCACATGTCCGCCCACAAGCAAAATGCGCCCGCTCTGGACACGCGCCACATCGTCTTCCGGCTTGTCCTTCAACACGGATTTATTGAGCTCACCTGCCTCCTGCAGCTTATTGCTGCCCAAATAGGATTCGACAAGTTGGTTCCTCAGTTGAACGTTCTTCGGATAAGCCGTCAATCCACGCTGATATTCGGCAATAGACTGATCCTTCAAACCATGATCGAAATAGAAGCCTGCGATAGCCAAAGTGGCATCGACGGAGCCCTTTTTCCTATCCCTAAGTCTCTGTAATAGGTTTTCCGCAGCGTCCTTGCTTCCCTCTGAAAACAGAATGTTGGCCCGTGCAAGGTAGAGAGTTGCCTCATCGGGATTCCGGCTTATTCCGTGATCGAGGACCTGCTCCGCTTCCACACCTTGTTCTTGAAAACGATAGAGGCTGGACAGATTTACATAACCTTGCGCAAAGGTCGGATCGACCTCTACGGCCTTTCGAAGATTTTGTTCGGCTTGAGGAAGATGGTGAAGTCCCACTTCTACGAGCGCCAAGTCTTCGTAAGAAGAGGCGCTGGTTGAATCCAATTTTGTCACTTTCGTGAACGCTTCTTCCGCCGCTGTGAGATTTTGCTCGCCGACGCAAATGTGACCGAGTAACCGATAAGCATCTGCACTTCTGGGATCCTTTTTCAAGGCTGCCGCCGTCGCTTCGTGGGCCTGGTCAAATTGATGCGCCGCCGCAAATAATTGGCCAAGCTGCAGTTGTGCATCGACGCGATCCGGAGCGAGTTCGAGAGTTTGCTGAAAATTGGCCAGGGCATCATTCCACTTTTGCAGCTCTAGGTCGGCCAATCCCATCTGGTAGTACGCGTCCCCCAGACGAGGATCGACTTTAAGAGCCTTCATAAACTGGATGCGGGCCTCTTCATACTTGTGTTGTTTGGCATATTGAACTCCGCTCTCAAGATAGCGTCGCTTCGTGACTTCCGGATTGCGACTGCAGGCGGACAACAAGCTCAGGATAACAAGCGGGGCAAGTTTGGTTCGAATATTCATATTCACCTCGATAAGTGCCGGGATGCAGAGCCTATATGGAAGGTAATTACCGATCGACAGCGGCAGAATTCAAGGGAGGCGAGTGCCGAAAACTGCCTGTGGGTCGGGCGCTGGACGCCCGACCCAACAGTGCTGCGGAAGCGGAAGGTGAATGAGCCTGCTCACCTCTGGAGTCGCATCAAGGCTCACCGAAGCAAGTCTTGGGCCGATCCAAGTTTACAGCTTTATGCGAATAGCTTACGTCGGAGAATGCCTCCAAACACCATCAAACCAGATCCCAGTAACAGTAAGGAGCTGGGTTCTGGTGTCGACGTTAGCTCGCCGGACGAATACGTGCCGGTGACAGGAGGGCTCCCCAAAGGAAGGCCTATGACCGGCGCCGTGCTATTAAAGTCAATCGTGATCTGCGTCACCCCAGTGCCATTGTAGAAATATGGAGCAAGAGTTCCCCCCAGATTCGTCAGATTGGCTACGAGGGCGTCGTTGTACCCTCCTGTTGCGAGGGTTTGGCTGAAGCTTACGAGCTGGAGACTTCCTGTGAGCAAGTCAAGTCCTCCATTAGTCGTGCCAAGGGTCAAAGCGGCGCCGGCGCTCTGCGTAATGTTACCCAAGCTATCCATATTGACCGTTATGCCGGCGAAATTGATTTCCCAAAAGTCGTTCGCCATGCTGTAGGGGCCAGCAGAACCGGTAGTGCTCCCCGACCAACAGTTACCGGAAGAGTTCGCTGGGCAGCCACCGAAACTTAACGAATCGTTCCCGCTGCCCGTGCCGGTGAAAGTGACGTTACCAGATGATCCACCTCCGTTAGGGAACCCCAATCCAATGTCGACTTGCGCACTGGCGGTCGCCACACCGAATGCTACCAGTAGCACCAGCATTGCTACACCTATAATTTGCTTCCGCATTGTTATCCTCCTAATTCTTTGACTAACTACTGACGATAAGCTGCACGAACACTCTTCCGCCGCTGCGAATTCTATTGCACGATCGCTTCCAAATCGTCTGCAAGACGACCCAACATCTTCTTTCCAGGAGACTATTGATAACACGGCGGTTACGTCACTGGCGCCGAACCAACGAGATCTGCATAACTGATTTCTTTCGTGCGTTGTTTCGATCTGCAGTTTCCGCTTTGCAAACCTGTGGCGAAAGTTGCAAGACTCTTCACCTCCGGTGTCTGATAATGTTCGGCAGGAGTTCAGGAGGCTGCTGCAATAGCGGCAGGCCCATCGAAGGCCCAGCGAAAATACTTCTACGTTAACCGTCTGACATTGTCGAGCCAAGGAACTGAGTCAGTTTGGAAGTATATCTTTCGATTCACGAATGAACTCTTCAGCAAAGGCAATCGCCTTGGTTCCCGAGTCGACTTCGTTCTTGCTAGTGATGGGAGTAGAGATCCGTACCAGTGCAGCGTCGGTCCGGTTCAATCGTAGGGCATCCGCAACCATGTAAAACTTGTCCCAATATTCGCTCGCTATGATCCGACCGTGGGATTGATACCAATAGAGTACGAGTTGACGCTGTAGTCCGTTCTGAATCACATACCGGTTTACAGATACTCGATTCCCCTCCGTACCCATCAATTCTACCGATCCAACGCTCACCGGCTCCCAACCCGCACCAGGCAAGCAGTTTTTGGGTGAATGGATCAACTGCCCGGTTCGTTGGCTCTTGTAATAGCCCACGTAAAGGTAAATAGAAGGATTCCCGGGCGCCTCATATAATCGATTTACATGATCCGTCACACCTAGCGCCTGGATAATTCGCGGCTCGATCGCTACCTCACGAGCATGCCAGCCTTCCACCTGGACAGGGAAATTGCTCAACGGCTGGGCGAGAGGAGCAGCCTCGCCGTGGGACAGGTGGTGCAGGCCAATGGTAGCTCCCAGTAGGAGCGCTATCATAAGCCAGAAACGGCCGGTCATGTTCATAGGCTGTTTGTCCGATCTCGACGAAAGAATTTCATCGCCACATGCAACATCAGCAACAATGTGGACGCAATCAAAAAAATAACCCAGCCAGAAAATGAATGGAGAAAGCCGTCGGCGATTTTTGGCCCCAGATAATATGTCGCAAAGGCTGTGCCCACTACTCTAACTCCATTACTCACAACCGCCACGGGCACGATCGAAACCACAAGCGCCAATCGGATCCAGCGATTGTTCTCAGCGAGGTACCCATAGCCGACGGCCAGTGTGATCAGCGACATCAGAGAACGGATGCCGCTGCATGCTTCTACCACTTCAAGCCTGCTGTGCGGTAACACTAGGATATTGCCTTCGCGTACGACCGGAAAGAAATTCAAGTAATCGAGAAGTCCGCCGGCCAACCGCGAAGCGAGCAATTGGAGAGGAAAGACGATCTCGTTGTAGATCAGCGTTGGCAACGGGATCATTAAGAGCAGAAATGCAACCGGGAAGGCCAGCGATCTTAACATCTTCCAGCCGGCAAAATACACGATCAGCCCAGCCATTGTTCCCACTATCGCGATCCGGGTAAGAAACAGCTCGGCCCCGAGACTGCCAAGCCAGAGCAGTCCAAGCGAGAACAAGACGATGGACATCCCCCAAGCATTCGGTCGGGGCGACAACCGGGACAGCTCCTCGCGTTTTCTCCAAACCAGATAGAGCGACAGTATCGGGACAAAGAACCCGTGGGAGTAGTCGGCATTCCCCCACCAGTCTTGAACCAGTCCGGCGAGAACCCCACCAAACACTGCAAGAACGGCTCCAACAAGGACGATGAGGCGCCAATGCTCCGCAACTCTGCGAAAGTACCGCCCAACCTCTTTCTGTGAGGTCCTTTGCGCGGTTTCCGTCGCCGGAGCAGTCATCTCGGGGAGAGTCGCCAGTTGGGTGTGATCTGAACTCGTCATCAGAAATCCTAGAACCGGATAAGCATTTTTGTTAGGCTAAGGGGCCAGTCAGAAGACTCAATCGAATGATGGTAAACGGCCCGCAATAGGCGGCGCAAAATAAGCCCTCAGCTCCCGCTGGCCTCGATTCCCCATTCGGGATTACGCAAGGCGTAGTACCCGTACCAGAGGTCTTACGCCCCCCCAGTAATCTTGAGGCGGCTTTGAGGAGGCGAAATACTGGGAATCGGGTTGATCCTCGTGTTGGAGGCTGAGAGTTCATGAGGGAACGTATGATTCAGATGGGCCTGTGTGCGGCTCTCGTGTTCACCATGTTGTTGCACGGCTGCAGCGGGGTTTCGCAGGGTCCGTCGAACCAGACACCGCCGCCTCCGTCGCCGGCGCTCACCATTACTACGACTTCCTTTCCAAACGGCACGGTGGGAGCGGCTTACAGCGTTGCGCTCCAGGCTTCCGGCGGAACCTCGCCCTATACGTGGAGCGTGGCGAGTGGCAATTTGCCCACCGGTGTGGCCGTAAACGCCTCGTCCGGCGTCGTCTCCGGAACACCCTCTCAGTCTGGCAGCTCCGACTTTACGATCCAGGTGGCCGACAGCAGCTTGCATACGGCCACCCAGACTTTGTCGCTCTCTATAGGCCCAGCGCTTGCGATGACCACAACAGCATTGGCCGCCGGGAGCATTAATCATCCTTATACGGCCGTGCTGAAGGCCGTCGGGGGTACATCGCCTTTTGCTTGGAGCATCAGCCAGGGTCAACTTCCTTCTGGTCTGTCACTGAACGGCACGACTGGCCAGATCAGCGGAACGCCTTCCCAAGGAGGGACTTTCACTGTAACTACCACGCTGCGCGATGCCAACAGCTACACTCTTTCAAAAAGCTTTTCCTTGTTGATTTTTGAACAACCGCTCGATCAGTATGGCGGGTTGATTAATAACCCGTCCCCCAACGGTGGAACTGGCTATTTTCGTCTCGAAAAGAACGGTAGCCGCTGGCTTTTCGTCGACCCCTTGGGAAGTTATTTCTGGATGATGATGAACGAGGTGGTTACTGACTATGACGGTGGGGCAACGTACGACACTGCCTTATGTGCTAAATACGGAGGCTGTTCGGGAAATAACCTCGGGCTCTCAACCTGGCAGAACTTTTGTACACAATCTGACAGGCGGTTGTTAAGTTGGGGCTTCAATACACTCGGCTCGGGAACCACGGCTTATTGCATGCCGATTGGGACATACGGCGACACTCACGTCTCTTATATCACCGATGCAAATGCGTACATGCCGTATGTCATGTATATCAAGCCCGCGCTGTACGGTCTCACCAATGCCTCCAATCCTGTGAAAGACATCATTTACGGGACCCTATCAACCCGCTACACCGGTTGGCGCGGCAAGTTTGTTGACGTTTACGATCCGAATTTTGCCACCGAAGCCTCCGAGCAGATGTCGAGCCTCAATAGTATCGTATCGTATCCGACTGGGGGACTCGACGCCTCTCCCTACCTGCTCGCGGTCGGGATGGACGACTTCGATAACCTTTTCGGCTGGCGCAATGCAACCAACTCTCCGCATATCGGTTGGATAACCGCTATCACCGCTCCAACCCAGACGTCAAATTCTGTGGAAGGCATGACCTACGCAGATACGACCGTACATGCCAAGGTCGCATGGCAGACCTACGTACAAGATAAATACGTTACTGTCGCTGCTATGAACACGGCCTGGGGGTCGACCTATACGACCTTCGGGTCCAGCGGGGGATGGCCGAAGTCCACAACCAGCGGTACTGGGCTGATGGATGAAGACGGATCGAGTTCCTGGTTTGGGACTGACACAAGCGGCGAAACCCTGACGGGCATAAATGACAACCTTCTAAGTGACCTGAACACGTTCTTGGCTCAACTCACGGACCAATACTTCAGCGTGATGAGTTTTGCTATTCGCGCCGTAGTTCCCCACCACCTGATCGCCGGTCCGTTAGGGGCATCCCCTTTGGCTCGATCTCAATTGTGGACCGAAGCCGGGAAGTATGTGGATTACATGGACGCGGCGGTTGATCCATACGACGACCCTATTGGGGTGTCGCAAGGGCTTAACACTGTTTATACAAGCTTCCAGAAACCTATACTGTCCGGCACGGGGGGAATTTCCGCACAAGCAGATTCGCCGTTTGCCGGAACAGCGCCACTGGAGGCGGCGCAAAATTGGTCCACGCAGGCAGAGCGAGGCACAGAGTATACCAATGAGTCGCTGACATCATTCAACACGCAAGCCACCGATGGAACGTTCTTCGTCATTGGATATGATTTCTTCGAGTGGGCCGACTTTCAGCCAACCGTGTCCAAGCAGAATTACGGTTTGGTTACGGACAAGGACAATGCCTACGACGGAATGGAAGCGACCAGCCAAAGCGGCACAGACTCTTGGGGATTTGCGGTTGGCAGTGAGCTTGGCAATTACAGTGATTTTATCGGCGCGGTCCAGGGCACGAATTTCAACGCCTTGCGATCGATTGCGCAGTAGTTTGGCAAATCAGTCACCGCTCTTGGGGAACGCCTTACGCTTCCCCTCTTGGCACAACTGTTGCTCTTGACACTGGTGCAGCATCGGAACTCTCCTCGAGGACACTTACCTTACGCTTGGCGGCGGATGTCGCCGCCCGAAGCTTACCTGCTATGTATGCGGCGTCCCCGGCGTGCCGTTCAGCAACTCGAAACAGACTGTAAAGGGCTGGGTAGCCAACCAAGTCGAAATATCCAGCATAGTAGCGTAGCCCTGCTCCGAACCCCTTCTTAAATTCGTATACCCCAGAGGAGCGTTGTTCGCTCGGAGGATACTTCGTATTGGCGCCAGCCAAATCGTACTCGGTGCATCCCGTTTGTCTTGCCCATTGAATTACTTTCCAGTGGAGCATCTGATTTGGCCGCCGATCGCGGTATTCCCAATCAAAACCTCCGTTCAAGTAGTAGCAAGTCTTGCCCAACCGGGTACACACAATCGCGGCCAGGGCCCTTCCATTTTCCCGAGCAATTGCAATGACACCTTTGCCGCCTGACACGAACTTACGGTGTAATTCGATAAAATGGTCAATGCCGCGGACAATGATTTGTTGACGCTGTCCTGTTTTGACCAGGAGTGGGTAGAAGTCGTGTAGGCTTGACAGATCGTCATTAATCTCCACCGTGAGTCCGTCTCGAAGTGCGCGCCGAATACAATAGCGGTGTTCCTTGCGCATGTTATTTAGAATGTCGTCTTCGCCGAGGCTGATATCAACTTTCATAATCGCGCGGGGACGATTCCAGACCGACCACTGCTCCTCAGATAACCAGCGGTATCCTATTCTTCTCAGTACGTCTTTTGTACTCTCGTCCGAGTCCAGGATTGTCGGGTCAATGCGCAAAGCTATAGCCCTCCGCTTTCGTACGAATTCGTACAGCCATTTTGTTAATTCCCTGATTGCATCATAATCCCCAGGGGCCGTCACGATGCCCCGAGGCGCATACATTATTCCCAAGCCAACGACCGGCAGACGCCGCTCGAGAATCTGGACCGCAGCACGAACCTTGCAGCCATCCTTTCCCACAATTCTCCACGCGGCCCATCCCTCACCTTCGCGCAATTCTCCCCAGTCCCATGATTGGTAGAGGCTCCCTCCCAACTCAAGGATCGTCGCATCCCAATTGGCGCTATCACCACACATGGCTATTTGCATAGAAATCGCTCTACGCCTCCCCACCCGCTTCGTGGCGAATGCCACGCAGGTTCCTACAACATCAATATCGTAAAATCATAAATTCGCAGCTCAGTACGCTCGAAACCCGTGCTAGCTATTCGAAATCAGACTACAGACACCGTTCGGCTGCGCTCCCGAGCATTTCGATCTCGAGCTTCCTCTGCGCCTTCTAGGATCCCACGCAGCAAGCCTTGCAGGGGTACTAGAGATACTCGCTTGGCCCCCGCAGCGGCAGCAGCTAGACAATAGCCTGCCATCAGCCATCCGAACCGCCAATAATTCGCCATCCCGTTTGCCCAGTTAGACAGGAATAAATATGTCGCCCTCTCGATATCCACCTCGATCCAATGGCGATGCGATCTACCGTTTGCGCTGCGTTTATGAAAAAGGCGAGCGGCCGGGTTTACCAGCAAGACACTTCCCCGAGGGAGCCGTGCACAGAAATCAGCATCGTCCGGGCCGTGAACCTTTTCGTCAAATCTAAGATCGCCAATCACGTCCGCTCTAAAGCTCATCAGAGCACCCGTAAATTTTCCAACTGGTAGCGGCTTGGAGTCCCGAAGGCGATCAGCATTCCAGTAAATCGGTTGCCGCTCGTCCTGGAACGGTCCTGTGAGAAATATGCGCACCCACGCTCGGAACTCGGCAGGCGGCGGGGGATAGTTGGTGAAGACGCCCGAGACTCCATCAGCAGTCGGATATCGTCGATATACATCCAGAATATTCTCGATGTACCCCGGTTCTAAGAGAACGTCATCGTCCAGAAAAAGCCAGACATCCCCCTTTGCCAGCTCTATGGCGCGATTACGGGCGGCGGATAGGCCTGAGATCGACGGATCGTGTAGATGTAGAAGGATCCGACCGCACCGCTCCGGATCAGCAGCCTGCTGGACTTCGGCGCGCAGTCTCCCTCCAATCTCTGCATCTGGGCTTTGGTCCACGACGATCAGCTCGTCCGGCAGCACAGACTGGGCAAAAATACTGCGAACTGTCTCCGCGATGTCCATCGGGCGGTATTTAGTCGGTATGATGACTGACACTCGAATGCATAACCGGCCTTTTAAATTTGTCCCTTCAGGCGGCATCATATTTCAGCTCCAGACTCTGCCCAGCAATGATTGCGAGACTCTCTTGAGGATCCTTAACCAGGGGCACTTAAAGACGCACGCTGCTCTGGCACGCGCTCCCAGGTTCGTTCCACATTCTCCGTGCAACTCTCGAAGTAGTCTGAGTACTCCGCTACGTACTCGGCTAAGGCTTCTTTCCAATGACGCATCACGTTCATTCCAAGCGCATCAAGCTTGGAGCTGACAAGCTTCTCACTATCCGGCCTGGGAGCGAAGTATTCTGACGCCCAGAAGGCCGAATCCACTACGTTCACTTTCACTTTGTCCTGCAACCCTAGCAGCCGCACAAATTCCACAGCCACATCATACCTGCTGGCTTCCCCTTTGCAGACCATATTGAAAGTCCCATACGTCTTGGTTTTCAAAAGCTTCTCAATACCGAGCGTGAAGTCAGTAACGTAGGTCGGTGTACCAACCTTATCTTTAACAACGTTAAGCTCCGTAGCGCCCGCCTTGATCTGTTTCCAGATCTTGCTGATGAATTTCTTGTCCTTGGGACCTGATCCCATTTGCCAGCCGCACCGCACAACAATGTGCTCCGGTACCGTTTGAGCAATCAGCTCCCCCCAATATTTCGACTTGGCGTAGACGCAGATGGGATTTGGCTTGTCCTCGTCTGTGTAGTACTCCTTCTTGCCATCAAAAATGCCCGCCGTGCTTATGTAAACGTACGGGACACCGAATTTGGACGCTAGAGCAGCACAATTGGCAGAGCCACCTGCGTTGGTCTCGATGGCTTCTCCTGCATTACTTTCACACTCCTCCAAGCTGGTCATAGCCGCTAGATTCATGATGACATTTGGACAAAAGTTTGATATGTCGTAGTGCATCTGGTGGTAATTCCGGACATCTCTATACTCCAACCACGGCTCATTATGATTTATGTCCGTAGCCAACATCTTGTGTTGTTTGGAAAAGTGCTTATACAAAGCATCTCCAAGCATACCCCCGCACCCAAGCACATAAATGTTCATCACGGCCTCCTGAGTCTTCTGAATCTGATTTCTAGTTTGCCCAACAGGACTTGTAAAGCGCGCCCCTCTTGATATTCACAGGCCGCGTATGTCCACGTCGCATGTGATCGACGTTGCCTCACCCTGATGCTGGGGGCTGGTGGGCTCAAAGCGCACGTTTTGTCGCGGTTGCACAACGGGAGCATTAGGTGGCAGCATCGATCATCTATAAATAGAGAACTTAAGAGGGATAACACCGAAACAACGGACGCGCACGGCTAGGGCTCCGCTCGCATAAGGCCGAACGATGAAGGTGCAAAGCAGCCGATCAACTGCTTGCATTCCTTCAATGAGTACTTCCTTGCGAGCAAAAACACTGCCAGGAAAGTAGTCCAGACCAGCAAGTCAAGTCCAAGTCTGGCCACTTTCCAGTGCAAGAGAACCGCTCCCGCTGCACTTCCGACACATGAAAACATAAAGTAATCCGCATAGACAGCAAACTTGATCCCCGAGTTCCATTTTGCTACAGCTAAGAGCAGCACCGAAGCACCGAGGACAGAAACGCCATTCGCGAGTATCGCACCCAATATATGCCAGCGTTGCCAGAGGATTGCGAAAAGCGTAACAAACGAAATGAGCTGAGCCACATATACCCAAAATACATGCTGAAGCTTACTCACGGCACTCAGCAGAGTTCCACCAATGGCACCGGGCGCTGCTAATCCAATAAACAAGACCAAAAGAATGAATGGCGATCGCAAGTCGCCGTAATCGTGACCGAGAAAATGGAGAATCGGATCTGTCAACGACATCATCGCACCCATCCCGGCCAGGTTAAACAGGAAAAGGAGCCTCAAATTGACGGTAACCACCTGCGAGACCGCGTCGACGTTTCCAGTAGAGATGGTGTTTGTAAGGGAGGGTAGCAGAGTATCGACGAACAGCCGATTTGCCGCTCCAATCGACCCAGCCACCGTCACTACAGCAACGTATTTTCCTAACATAGAAAGGCCACCCAAGTTCATGATCAGGATCAGGTCCAGCCTTTGCATTAGGAACCCAACCAGGCTTACCTCCTCGGTCGTAAGCAAGTAATGCCAGAACCCTCTGGGTAAGAACAATCTCATCTTCCCCCAATCACTCGACCACTCTTGCATACGCAATAGATGCCTGAGTCCAACACCTGTCGCAACCGCAGTTAAGCCTAAGTACGTTCCCCAAATGAGTCCGGTGTAATGATTATTCAGCGCGCTTCGCCAGCCCAGATAAAGTGCGGTGTAAAGGAGAAACGAGCCGATTGTCAACGCCCGCATAAGCATCTGCGCCCACCGCATCTCCAGGACCGCTTTGTGTGCAGCTACGACGAGTGAAAACAGGACGTAAACTGGCGATAGGCACAACATCTGGAATTGGAACCTAGCGCCCCCTCGATTTCCGAAGAGGTACTGCAAGCTGAGTGGCCAGACCACAGCAATGCCCAAGCAAAACCCCATAAAACCGAGAACGATGAGCAGGTACGAGACGAGGAAAGACAGCCTCTGCTCAGTGTTCAGTTCGGGTACGAATTTAATAATGACCGAATCCCCTCCAAGGTAAAACAGTGATGCGACCAGACCGATGTAGACCATCAACAAACCAAACGTGCCAATTACCTCGGTTCCAGCCCGTGCGAGCACAATCGTGATGCCGTAGCTGAACGGTACGCCAATCGCGGAGAGCCAGAACGTCCATCTCATACCTGAGACGATCCGTCCCCGGAGGTGCGACGGTACTGCCGTCATTACGGGTGTAGCTACGTTGTGGGTTGCTGCTGCCATGTCGGTAGATCTATCAACCGGAAAAGCTTGGCGAAGTTGGGAAATAATGAAGGCAAATTCAACTTGCCTTGTATCAAAAGCTATTGCATTTCAGCGCAACTGTTGGGTGAGGATCCACTTTAGTTCAGTTTGCTGTAGCCAAAGACCCGGATGGAAGCGCTTGCCGCCGAATGGCTCGTCTCCGACTGGATTGAGCAAGCGGAAATAGGCAACTGATTAGCGCGAAGCCGACCCACGTAGTTTTCTCATACTCAACAGAGACAAAACACCCCGACACAGCAACTCCGACCACCGCTGCCTGCAACGCTGCCGCTGCATTTCGAATAATGGGAAGCATCTGAGCAGATCGCCGCAGGCGGCCGAGCTCACGAAAGCTGCTAACAAAAATGGCGGCCAAACACAAGAAAGCGGGTATCCCCAGCTCTGCCGCAACCTCAAGAAACATGTTATGGGCCACGTGATATTCCGTCACCCTCGAGTCAGCGAACTGCGGCATTTCAGCTTTGAACCTACCCAAACCAACTCCTGCAAGCGGATGTGCTCCAATCATTCTCAAACCGGCCTGCCATGACTGCCAGTGGCTTTCCTCTGAAGTCGACTCAGGACCCGAGGGGTTAAGCCACCGATGCAACGGAGAAACAGGGAGAATAATGCTCAACCCAATTAAGAGAATAACAAGCGTGGCGAGATTACGAATACGATTCTTTGTCCATGCCACAAATAAGAGTGACGCCGACGCCAATCCGAGAAATCCTCCTCGCGACGCACAAACGGTCACGCCGACTAATGTGATGATCAGGCATCCCCAACAGTACCAGCGTTCCAGGCGCGTCCGGCTGCGTTGCATGAAGCAAAAGGTCAATACGATAGCGAAGATCGCGCCGGTGCTAAAGTAATTGGAATCACCGACGATCCAGCCTGCTCGGTACCCACTGGACCACGCAATACCTTTTTGAAATTCTCGAATCAGGTATAAAGAAGCCCACGCATAAGAGCCGACCAAGACTAGTATGGCCCAGCGGAGTCGTGTGAGCGTGTCAATTAGGCTAATCGTAAGCACGAACAGGAACATTGTAGACGTGTAGTTGATAAAGGGTTGATTCGCCAGAGTGAGCCACTGGGGCTCCGTCAGGGCTGAAAACAACGCAATTATATACAACAGTAAGAAGCAACGCGTGACCCAGCTAGCAAATATAGGTGGCAGCCTTCGCCGAGATGCTACTCGCACCACCGCGCAGACCATCGAAAGCAGTCCAAGACTTTCGAACACAGTGAACGGCCCGACCTTCTGACTCCATGTCGGATGTTGAACCAAGGGCAAGACCCCCAATAGTATGTAAAAAACAATCACCGGGAAGGTCTCCAGTTACTTCGTTCAGCGTCGGCGCCCACGCACGGCGTTGCGGCAGCAACTTCTGAATCGTCCTGTTTGTCAGAGGAAGCAGATCTAGGTTTCTTACGATAAGTTGCTACGATAGCCCCAGCCGTCAAATCCTTTCTCCCTAATAATCTCAGGAATCGGCAAACCAATATTTCCAGAGCGGAGATGGGGGCTAAAAAATAAAAGCAAGGACGTCCTTCAACAAACTGAAACTCTTGTTCTTCCATGCTGCAACTCGATACCAGGTCATAAATCCTCTTCCTTGTATTGGCTCGATAAAAGGTCGGAAACACATCCTCTGGTTCCCTATGCTCGAGGAAACGAATCAGTGCATATACTACTCTCCGAGGTACAACTTGCCAGGTCAATTGGTTCAACCTAACACTGTACCCCGTAGCGTTTGGTGTATGGATCAGAAGTACGCCGCCATCCTCCAGCACACGCACAACCTCTGTCATCACAGCTTCAGGCTCCTGGAGATGTTCGGCGACCATGTTCAACGTGACCACGTTGAAGCTTCGGTCAGCAAACGGAAGGGCTGAGACGTCACACGTTACAAGGTTTCTCAAAGAACGATGCCGAGATACTGAAGACCACACCCCATCACAACCGACAGCAAGCTGTGCGCTGTCAACAATCTTGCGCTCCTCTGTTTGTAATCGTGACTCAAGGCTTTGATGGCCGCATCCTGCGTCAAGCCAGCGGGTTTCGGGACCGACCAGACGCTTAACCCATTCGGCGTGAACATAATATGAATACTTCTGATACGGCGCTAGCCAGCGTCGAATCAGTGGATAGGACCCCCGCCCGATGTAACGGTCAAACCATTTCCAGGCTTTCAGTAAGGGCTTTCTTAGCATGCTCCCTTTTAACGTGCTCGTGTGCAGAACGTCACGCTACTGTCACCGGAACCGCTGATACAGGTGATCGTAGGTGCAGAAACATGCCCTGCGCTGCTGATCGAAGCGCTGTCACGCTGTACTCCTGTTCCACTCGTCTCCTTGCTGCCCCACCCAATATGCGCCGGCGGTCAGCATTTCTCAGCAAGGCCTCTACTGCCGCCGCAAACTCTGCGGGCTTATCCTTAAGTATGATTTCCAGCCCATCAGTGAACGCTAGCCCCTCGGCCCCGAGCGTGGTGGAGACAATCGGCTTACCAAGCGCCGCAGCCTCCAGAATTTTCAAACGTGTACCACTGCCTATCCGTAAAGGCACCACACACACGGCTGCCGCGACAAGTTCGGGCTGCATGTCGCTAACCGTACCGGTGAAGCGCATGTTGCGTATTGACACAAAACGGTTTACGAACGACTTCGGAGGGTTGCGGCCGGCCACGACGAAGGTTACCCCAGGAATCTGTCTCTGTATTTCCGGGAAAATCTTCTCGGCGAAAAACTCGACCGCATCACGATTGGGATACCAATCCATCCCTCCTGCATACACGACTCTAAGGGGGTCCTCCTGAGCGGTGCTCTGGTAGTCATCAAGTTCAACTACATTCGGGACAACAACTACCGATGAATGACCGCACAGTTGCTGCGTTACTTGTCGATCGTGCTCAGAACAGACCAAGACCAATCGCGACTTGGCACAAACGTGGTTCTCCCAATTCCGGAGTTTTCCGCACTCCATCTGCATGTACCATTTTCGCAGGGGGTTCCGCTCTAAGGCGAGGTAGCGCTCCAAAATTAGGTGCTCCACATTGTGCTGATTCAGAATGATGGGCACTGTCGCTTCCGGCGGGACGTTGATTGCTGCGTCGATCGTATCGCAGATGACCGCTGAAGGAGAGTGCTCTCCTAATGCTCGCCTGACGGCAGTTTCCATTTCCTCTGAGTAGAAGCGACGGCTTCCATATGGCTCAGGGGATCCGAGGAAACGTACTCGGTTCACCATCTGGAGTGGAAGAGACGAGGATTCGGTGCGATTCACGATCGTCACACTCCGGCAGAGGTCAGATACGGCCGAACATGTGACATCTTTCGCTGAGCCGTAGCTCAGAAGATGGACGTCGTGTCCCGCACCTGCCAAAGCTTTTATCAGCGACATCGAGCGAATATGCCGCCCATTTGTGGCGGGAAAGGGGAACATTACCGAGAGGAAAAGCAGGCGCATAGTATTTGTTCTCGCTATCGGCTTCACGGCCAACACAACTAGGAACGTGTGTCGACAAGAAATTCTTTGTAGTTCCACACGATATCTGCCGCCAATGCTCGCCAGTTATTGACCGCAACAGAGTCGCCGGCTGGATTTTCGAGAAGCCAGTTGTAAACTTGGTCACACTCTTTCGGGGCGCCGGCGATCCGTCCACCCGTGAGGCGAGTCGAGGGGTGGAACAACAATTCGCCAGCGGCTCTATAAATCCAGTACCTCGGGGAGGCTCGCAGTCCCAAACTGACCCAGCGCGGCCAGTAGCGCCAACTCCGACATCCTCGTTTCCGCAACGCGTGCAGCCAGCCGCGGATATTCAAGCGAACCGGGCGAGTACGCATCCATCTCTCACAAAGTTGTCGGTCGGACAAGTCATCCCGGGAGCCCGTTAGCCTACACAGTTCCCATCGCCATAGCATGCGAGCATATTTGACGCTCTCTTGGTACATTCTCCATTCACTAAATTGCGCACAAACGTCTACTCCAGAGATCCGCCAGGTTGTCGCTCTTGTCACTATTGAACTAAATTCAATAGGCGAAAAGGGCCAAGGATTTTGCTTAGATTCAGTTGCTGCCAACGTACGCAGGTTCCGCTCTCTCTTGGAATAGGTCGGCGCATATGAGTCCGCAAAGAGCAGGAACGAGGTCGCCATGTCCAGCCACAGCTTCACCAGGCGGTACTGTATTTCGAGCGGAATCTGCGTGCTTTCAGCCGGTTCTGAATACGATACTTCGAGTAACTCGATCATCCGATTGCACAAAGTACGCCATGCATCTTCGAGAGGAATATCCGAGGGGGACATTGGGGGAATGAGAGTGAGCGTCGCAGCGTCGCCCCAGACAACATCGCCGAATGTGAGTAATTCGTAAGAAAAAATGCTGGGCTTCAAGGTCCGCAGAAACTGCGGACGAACTACGCCCACCCCAATCTTGCATTGCACCCCGCGCTTCAAAGTCTCCGCTTCAGCCCGCCTGCATAGACACTGTACTTCGCTCGGGTCTGGGAGCGCAGACTGCTTTTCAAAGATTGCGATGAAATCAGCATCTCCGAACACCGCAACTTTCTGTGCTGTCATGAGTAAAGCTGGCTCGCCTCGCGAGATGCTTCCCGTTAAAACCAAGGCACGCATTTGCTGACCATACTTGTCTGACAGGACCTTTACTGTCGCTTCGCAGACCACTCTCCGCACGCGGTCAATCAAAGAGGATATCGGTTCCGCTGAAGTCAGCGCAGTTTGATGAAGTGTATTCACGAGCAAGAGGAATTCTAGGATCCGATAGCTTTATATGAGGGCGGGGCAGAGCGATCGGCCGAGAGCGAGACCGGTGACGCAGAATGCGCCTCGGCTGTTTGTAAATGTCGATCCAAGGTTCTCAAGTAAAGCTCTTGAGTTCGCGTGATCAGGTTGCCGACACTGAAGTTTCTTAACACGTCGCGCTGGCCAGCCACGGCAGTGCGTTTGGCAAACTCTCGATCCCTAAGCATCGTGCAGATGGCGTTTCCGAGCTCGGCTGCATTCCCCGGGGGAACCAAGATTCCAGTTTCTCCATCGCGAATGATCTCAGGCGTCCCATCTACCGCAGTCGCAACAATTGGGCATGCTTCTTGTAATGCTTCCAAGACGGTCATTGGCAGGCCTTCGTAAAAGGAGGGCAGAACGCTGAGGTCCGCTGCGGCAAACCAATCCCGAAGGTTCTTTATGAATCCGCCAAATCGGACATTACCGCCCAATTCCTTGCTCTCCACCAACTGTTCCAGTTGCGAGCGCAGGCTACCCTCGCCAAGGAACATCAATTGAGCCCTAGGGAACTCCTTCAAGACCGCTATCATCGCATCGATTGCAACCTTGTGTCCTTTCTGCGGTTCGAGCCTTCCCGCTAACACAATGAGAGGATCCGTTTCAGAAACACCCAGAGAACGTTTTCGTTCGGCGAGTGAGGCACACTTTTCCGCGGGAGCGCAGAGAGCGGGTGCCGTCGGAATGACCGTGATCTTATGCTTAGCGATGCCTTTGGACTCAATTAGATAGCGTGCGATCGCGTTCGAAACGGCAATCGTTTGGTCCACGCATTTCGACGCTACTCGGTCCACGACGAAGCAGGCCTTCCACCCTTTTCTCCACACCTCGCGTACGTGTGCGGTTTCGACAATCACGGGAACGCGGGCAATCCGTCCAATGGGCGAGGCGAACAGACTTGCTCGAAACATATGCGAGTGCAGGATTTGGATCCGATTCTTTCGAAGGAAAGTACGTAACCTTAACATGCCTCGAAAATCCGCCAGACGATCGAGACGCAACTCGCACATCTCGACGTCCTTCGGCAGTTCTCGCCCCAGCAATGTAGCCAGTTCCGGTGTGCATGCCAAAGATGGGCGGAATTGCTTGCGATCCAAGCCACTCAGCAGCTGCAGGATGTGTTCTTCCGCCCCGCCGCGTACGACCGTGTTCGAAAACATTAGTACTGAGATAGGTTGAGGATTCATTGCGTTTCAGTGGCGGCCTGCCACATACATCGATAGACGTCTTTAATCGTGTTCACTGGAGATTCTGGACGGCGGTCGCTGAGGAAAATGGCGTCCGAGTAGCGATCCTGTTCCGGATGGTAGCCGTGCATGCCCGAAGGAAACCATGCCGAGCCGTGAAAGTCGCTGCGGGAAAAGAGCCAACCGGGATCCAGCAGAAAAATCGCTTCGCCGTAACGATTATCTTGAAACAGGACACCAAAGCGATCCATTTCTTCCCGCGACAGTACATGCCCACAACCGAGACCCCGCAAAGCTTTGTGAACCGCGGCACGCGACTGCTCGTTAAAAAACCAAAACCGAGCCATGGTCGAGTCGTAAACTGCCAGGTAATCGTCTGGCATCTTCAATCCCAGCTCTTCGATATCCGCAACGAGATCATATTGGTGGTTAACCGGAGTCATTCCGTGGTCAGACAGAATGGTAAAGGTTGCATCTGGATCAACTTGTTTTGCGGCCAGGTACAGCTTCCGAATGTTTTCTTCGTACCGCTGGATCTTCTGGTCAGTTGCGTCCGTTTCTTTGCAGTGGAGATGCAGGAACATATCGATTTCGCTCAAATACACGAAGAAGAAGGCAGCATCACTATTCAGAATATCTTTTTGCGATTGATCGAGGATTTGTGCGTCGGTAGCGTGGTGATAGGTGTAGGCACGGTGGGAGATGCCGCGCTCGGAAAGCCGGTCGAAGAGAGATGGAGCTCCTGTGATCCCGTGCCGATCGTAGATATTGCGCTTTTCTACCCAGTTGAAGAAGGGCAATAAACGAGGACCGACTGCGCACTCAAAAAGTGGCCCGAGACCCAGAAACCTTCTACCCAGTTCTTTGATCAGTTTCCTGGAGACCCGGTTATCGAGCAGGCGATCGGGCAAGAATCGAAAGTGACGCATCCACTTAAAAGGAGAATTCTGTGGGTCGTAATAAAACAAATTCCAGTGCCCGTGGACCGACGGCAATGTACCAGTCAAGATCGTCGGGATGGCGCCGGAACTAAAGCCCAGCACAGTTTGGAGGGGATATCGATATGGCAACAGGTCATTGAGAAATTTCCTGCCCTGCAGGTAATGCCACCCGAGTGCATCGATCAGCACGAACACAGCAACTTTTCGCCTGTTCGGATGTCTGAATGATTCAAGTCCAGGTGCCGTTGACTCCACTGGCTGCTCAATGGTTCGACTGCTCACACAAACTCCTTAACGAAGCTCACGATGGTTTCGGCAGACCTCTCGCTTATGCCTGAGTGCATTGGGAGGTTAATGGCTTCGTTTGCTGCTCGTTCGGCCTCGGGACACATACCAGCGTGGTATCCAAAGATTTCCGGAGACACGTTATCTGGCACATCGACCGGATGTTTGTACCAGTCGCCCAGTTCGATCCGTCGCTGCCTCGCCTCCCGCATGATTCGCAGCTTCGCAGCCACGCGCACCGGATAGCGCAGCAGAACAGGATCGGCGTATGCCGGTATCTTTAATGTGGGGAGGCCGGCTCTGTCGAGAGCGGCTTCATACACCTGCTTCAGGCGTCGGTGATGTATCCGAACCGATATGTCGCGTAAGCGCCGGTTTAACAGCCATTGCTGAAACCCAGACATTTTCTTGGCATAATCGTGTGGCCTTTCTGCACGGAACTCTTCTTGGCTTGATGTTCCTACCAGCACTCCGCGACGATATAGATTCTGGTACAGGGCCAATGCAATCCAATACAACGAAGATGAGGAAAAGACACCCCGAGCCAATACCTGGCAACCCAGCAAATACGATTCCCAAAGACCAGGATTGACGCACTCTTTATCCCTGAAGCGACACAGATGCTCATGCACTTTCGGATCAGATGCTCGAGCCCAGCCGCCCAGCCCGGTGGAAACTGGTTTTGTCCACTGCGAACTGAAGAAAGCCGCATCCCCTAGGGTTCCAACTTCGGTCCGAGTGCCGGCGTCATCACGATAATAGCTGCCTAGCGCATGTGCGCAATCCTCGATGACAGGTACGCGCCGCTTGCTCGCCCAATTCAGAATGGGTGACAGTTCGGCCGGCAGACCATAGGTGTGTTGGACCAACACAGCTTTGATCCGACTGCTGACGGCGTCGCCGCAAGCCTTTTGTATTGTGGCGAGTGACACATTGAAGGTGGATGGGTCTATGTCGGCATAGACGGGCGTGGCGCCGACGAACAATATCGCTGAAGGAACCGCAAAGCAGGTGTAGCCTGGGAGCAGCACCAGATCGCCCGGGCCGATGCCTAGCACCTTCAAGATGGCATATAGCGCAACCCGTCCCTTCCAAAAAGTACAAGCTTCTGTGTGCGGAGATTCGGCGTCCGGCGTACACGGGGCGACCAATCGTTCCGGTCTCTCAACCTCTTGAATGATTTGTTCCTCGACCTGCACGGATGCTGCGATTCCTTTCGGCGTTACGGTGTGGAACGAACGATCAGCGGCCCCAATTGGTTGGCAATCGCGACGGGCAGGCGTCGCCAGATTCGAGTTGCAAGCCGGTAGCGGGGATTATCAGGTGAGGTTTCCGGTATGGAACCCTGGGCAACCCAGTGGTACCAGTGTAGTGGGGACTCGACGCATCCAAAATGACGTTTGAACTCATACGTGCCGCCACCTGGTGTGCAGCGCCCGAGATCCACCCGGCGGTAACCATTGATCAGTGCCCATTCCAGAACGCTCCAGTACATCAGGACCGCGGAATATTTTTTTCGAGATTCTGGCAGCGATCCTGACCAGGGCAACTCCACTGCGTCGCGGAATGAAGTCACGATGCCGGAAGCTACTGGCTCTTTTCCATCCCATACAGTGACAAAACGGGTTTCCTCGGGCATTGAACTACAAATGTTCGCAAACCACGAACGGGGATACACGGGAGTGCCCAGGTTGCGCATGTTCGTGGAGAATATTCGATAAAATGTCTCCACACCTTCCGAACCCCTCCACTCCACGCGCAACCCGTTTTTCTTCGCATTGCGGATCTTATTTCGCATTCCAGAACTGAGCTGCTTCCACAACTCATCAGCTGTGGCCGGCAACAGAACTTCCATAGTCACCTTGTGGGCCCGGCTGACCCATGAGGTCGGCAAAACACTCCCCTGCCTCACTTCGATATGGGGTGCACCCACTCTCCGCGCTAGTTGAATAGCATTCGACAGCAATTGGTCGCCAATAAATGCATTGTCGGCGACTAGACCACCGTAGCTGAAAAAGGGCATCGAAATCAGTACATTCCCGAAGGCTCGGCTCCGAACAAAGCAGAGCGGCAGAACTCCTCGCACTGTTCCGTTCTGCATTGCCGCCAGCCTGTAGAACTCGTGGCCGTAGGTCCACTTCACCACTTCGCCCCAAATCCAGCGATGGTAGTTGGAGGACTCACTCTTACTGGTAACGTAGCGGTCCCATTGACTGGGCTCGGTACACACGACGACGGTCAGCTGAGACTGCGTCTCTGGCTCCGGGAAGAGCTGACCGCTTGCCAGACAACTCACCTCACCCTGCGACTGCGCGTGCATGATCCTCCAAAGTCCACGGGTTGCGCTTGAGAAATTCCTCGAACGAAATGACCGGGAATGAATCCAGAATTCTTTTTACCTTTTCTTCGGTTCTGCGCAGGTTGACGTACGATTTGAAACGCCGCGCTAGATTCATTCTCAAGTGGGGGTGATCCTTATCGATCTCGCGTGGGTGAATGTAAAACAGGACCGGCTGTCCATTCGCCAAAACTTGCCTGGTCTCCCGGAGGATGAGCCACTCCGGAAATAGACGAAGATAGCCTCCGCCGAAAAAGCAGATTGGCTGTCCTAGGAAATCGGACACGGTCATGGGAAATTCAACCAGCGCAGTACCCTCTACGACATGCGGAAGACGCGGGAACCCCACCATTCCGCCGTGTCCGCGCTTTGCCGGAAACACAGAAGAATCGTAGACATACCCTGCGGCCTCCAGTCGCTCGAAAAACCAAGGAGTGTGCTCAACCGCAGAAAACCCTGCAGCCCGATATCCGAGAACAGGTTTCCCGCTAATGTCCTCCAGGGCGATGCGAGCCCGCAGGGCATCGTCAAAGAATTCCTGCGGTGTCATATCAAATACGAGGCGGTGCTCGTAGCCGTGGGAAGCGATTTCGTGTCCGCGACTGGCCGCTTCACGGACCAAATGCGGGTATCGCTCACCTATCCAGCCCAGAAAAAAACATGTTACATGCACCTTTCTCTCGCTGAACAGATCCAAAAGCCGGCAGAAGTTTCGCTCGACGCGGGAGGGGAGTTTATCCCACATAGAAAAAGCCGGGACAGAGGGTACGCCTAAAATATGAAACCAGTCCTCTACATCCACAGAAAAAATGCTGACCCCATCCACTCGGGGGAGAGTCGCCGGAATTATCCGGGTACTTGCCGCTGGCTTCTTGACGGTGCGCGCCGTCAGACTTCGACTCGCTGCGCGGAAGGCTTGCACAAGATTTGAAATGGGAACACTAGTACCCATGATTGATTGATCTCGTAGCGTTTATGGATTAGGGAATACTGGTTAGGCCGTGGTTGGCCCATGGCCTCGTGACAACGAAGGAATGTCCCAAACCGAGAACCTTCGTCCAAGGCACGCCTCTGATACTCCCACGAGGGCAGCAACGTTTATCAGGAGAAAGTAGAAGGGGAGGGCCACTACACGCGGGATGTTGCCTCCAGTGACGCTGGCAATCCAGCCAATGAGACAGAACACACCGAACCCGAGTTCCGACGCCACCACTATCTGGAAAATCGGAGTGTGAGAAAGGAAAATACTGCTTGTGACGATCAGAGTGATGGGCAGCAACGATAACCAGCGGAGAAACTTTCGAGAAATAAATTGCCAGCGGCGCAATCCGTGCAAATAGCCTCTCAACCGCCACATGCCCAGCGCTCCCTGCCCGCATATTCTTCGGCGTCGCTGGAACTCTTCCTGTACGGACGAGGTTGGCTCCTCAATGGACCTCGCCCCTGGTTCGTAGAGAATCTTGAAACCGTAATGGCCAATCCACAGTGGCAGTTCTAGATCGTTTGCCAAGTCAGGTTGAAGTTGCCGATACAGGCTCCTCCGGATGCAAAACAAAGAACCGTCGCATACCAAGACTGACCCGAGTTTGCTCTCCAACGTGTTCATGAAGGCTTCATAGCCTAATGAAGTCCTGCCGGCAGAACTGAGGACTCTCTTTGCTTCGATATTTTGTTCCCATCCCGTCACACATCCGACTTCCTTCGCGAAGAAGTGGCGTACTAACGGTCTGAAACTAGAGGAGGACACATGTGCATTTGCATCAGTAAAGAGGAGCAGCTCCCCAGTCGCCAAGGCGGTGAGCTGATTCAGGGCAATATTTTTTCCGCCACGCCGCT
Organism: uncultured Acidobacteriaceae bacterium; assembly: GCA_963818865.1. Classification (GTDB taxonomy): domain Bacteria; phylum Acidobacteriota; class Terriglobia; order Terriglobales; family Acidobacteriaceae; genus Sulfotelmatobacter. The sequence goes on along the minus strand of CAWFTQ010000001.1, from coordinate 10,376 downwards.
CCATCCTTATGAAAACCACGCGCGGGTCGGAAATGCTCCGGACAATTTCATCTGTCCGATCCTCGGAAGCGTCGGATGCTACGAGCACTTGCAGTCGATCTTTCGGATAATCCCAATTCAGGGTTTCCCTGATCTTCCATTCGATGTCTTGTTCTTCGTTCCGTGCGGAAATGAGCACCGAGACCCTCGGATGGAAATCGGACTCCTCGGCTGATGCCGATACGCGACGCAACCCAAGCAGATAGAGACAAATTGGGTAGCCAATATAGACATATCCTAACCACGCTATGCCCACCCAAAAGCAGGTTTCGGCGACCTGCATTACCTTCCTCCTCGCCCTAGCACAAGGATCTTGATGGTCTGGAAAATAATCAACAGGTCCAGACCAATTGAAATGTGCTTGATGTAGAACAGGTCGTAGGCGGTCTTTTCCTGGTTGTCAGCCAGGGTCGCACAATAGCCGTAGTTGATTTGTGCCCATCCGGTAGCGCCGGGCTTCACTGTCCAGCGCTGGGCATAGAACGGGATCGTGCGCGCGTATTCTTTTTCCTGGTCGGGAACAAACGGTCTGGGTCCGACGAAATCCATGTCGCCGCGAAGAATGTTGTAAAGCTGGGGGAGTTCGTCGATGCGAACCCGCCGGAGCCATCGGCCAATTCTGGTAAACCGTTCGTCATTCTCTACGGCTGGAGGGTGATTTCCGTTAGCGTCCGCCCCATCGAACATGGTGCGGAATTTATACAAAAAGAACAGCTTTCCATCTTTTCCAACTCGCCGTTGCCGGTATATGGCCGGCCCCTTGGAATCGAGCTTGACGGCGATGGCGACAATGACCAGCAGTGGTGAGAAAGCAATGAGGCAAATCAGGGAAACCGATAGCGACAGAGCGCGCTTGTAAGCCAGCAGGGCCCGCGAAACCCGAAAGCCGGGGGAAAATAACAACCAGGCTGGGCGCAGGGCATCCAGCTGAATCTTGCCCGTGACGTTCTCATACAAGTCTGCCCCATCCTCAACCACGAGGCCTTTTGTCTTCAGCGACAGCAGTTGATCCAGCGGCAGTTTTCCTCGACGGTCTGCCATGGCCACAATGACCCGAGTGACGCGGTGCCGGGTGATAAGATCTGCCAGTTCCTCAAGCACACCCAGGAATGGCAAGCCGCTGATCGTCCATCCGCCATCCGCCGTATCAACGTAACCTACAGTGTCCAATCCCAACTCACGCCGGGTTCGGATTTCCCTGTTCAGAGCCAGCGCCAGCGGGCTGTGACCAACGATTAATGTCTTCTCCGAGAAATCGAAGGAATTCAACATCCAGAGGAAGGCTTCTCTCCAGAGCACTAGCAAGGGCGCCGCTACGCCGAGCCCGATGAGCAGTACGCTTCTACCCAGTTGCGCGTCCGGATAAAGGTAGTAGACGATCGCCAGGATCACTCCGCCGAGGCCTACCACTTGCAGCAAGCGGGTGAGAATTTCGTGCCGGTTTCGAAGTACCTTCGTGTCGTACAGGTCCAGGTAATACATCGACAACAAGTAGATACACGCGACCAAGGCAATCTTGTAAATGCCGTGCTCATCTTCCAGAACGAGGTCCGCATCTCTCCCGAAGCGCGCAATCACCGCCATAGTAAAGGCGATACATACCAGCGCCACTTCAGAAACTCCCAACAGCACAGTTCGCGCCGGAAAATAAACATTGAGCAGACGAATCACTGCGCGACTCCCGATCTCTCCTCAGTTTTGCCGGTCCTGACTTGCGGTGAGTAATACTGGTCGTAATACCCCGGCTCGATCGCCTGAGCGTCGTTGAAAACCACTCCCAGGACCTTGGCGCCATCCAGTCCGCCTAAACCCTTAGCCAAAGCTTTCTTGGGCGCTTTTCCCTGGCGGACTACCAGAACCAGGCCTTCGGCGAGTGCGCTCAAAACGTGCACATCTGCGAGAGGTACCAACGGAGGAGCATCGATGATGACCCAGTCAAACGCGGGTGCCAATTGACTCACCCCTTCGGTAAACTTTGTCGATTGCAATATCGTCAACGACTCGACTGCGGGCTGACCCGCCAGCAAAGACCACAACCTAAGCCCCTCCACTCGGTAAACGAACCGGCTTAGGGGATCGTCGGTTGCAAACCATTCAGTGATGCCGCGAAGATCGCGCAGCCCAAATTGTCTAGCGAGAGCTGGATGACGAAGATCGCCCTCCAACAACAGAACGCGCTGACTCGTATGGCGGGACAGAGTGACCGCCAGGTTTGAGGCCACCATCGTTTTGCCTTCACCCGGGGATGCACTCGTGATTAGTATGGTCTTCAGTTCGTGCTTTTGTTGGAGATGACGAAGGCGCGTCTTCAACACCCGGAATTTTTCGGCGGCCAGACTATTATGCTCCGCAATTGTGACGAGACGGCTCTCGGGCGGAGGAATGGGACGAAGGAGCGCAGCCTCATCGAGCCAGGACGTCTCCGCACTGACCATGTCGAACAGTTCTTCGTGCAGGGCCTCGGTGACCTGCGTCGTTGTAGTCGTTGCGTCGCTTTCTAGCTCGGCCTGACGTAACGCTCTGTAGACATTGCTCATAGACTGGAATTTCCTCGGGGATCGCAGGCTTATGTTCGGGGCGTTACAACTTTGGAAATGTCCAGACTTGACGGGAGGAAATTGACATCGTTGCCGGCGGAGGGTGGACGATAAGTCTTGGCGGGCTGCCTGCCATCTCCGTGGCTCACAATTTTTAGCGATTCCGCAAACTGCAGCAGAAACCTGGCTGCGGCAACCGTTTCATTGACCGCGGTTGGTTCGGACGGTCGGGCCCAGCGGCCAAGCCGAAATTCCGCGGAGATTTCTTCGACCATTTGCGCAGATACTGTCCGCGCCTTTTGCGCAAATGCGGCGATCAACGAATTCTCGCAGATTGTATTCACAAGGCGGGGGATGCCCTGTGAGTAGTGGTAAATGGCCGCCACGGCTCCCGGAGAAAATACGGCTTCGGGATTCGTGGCCATACCTCCCAGAGTCAACCGGCGGACAATATAACCTTGGACCTCTTGCTGCTCCAAGGCTTCCAGCCGGCAGCGCAATGCGACACGCTGCTTTAGTTGTCTCAGATTGGCGCAATCCAACTTCGGCTCCAGCTCGGGCTGACCCACCAGCAGGATCTGAAGGAGCTTCTGTTTCGCGGTCTCCAGGTTCGTCAGCAAACGAATTTCCTCAAGGACCTCGAGCTCAAGATTTTGCGCCTCGTCCACAATCAGGACCGTGGTGAGTCCCTTTCGAAGTCTTGCGATCAAGAAATTATTTAATTCGAACAGCAGAGTGCTCTTGGATCGGTCAGCGAGCGTAATTCCAAGGTCGCTGGCCACATAGCGCAAGAAATTTTCCGCAGAAAGCAACGGGTTGAACACATTCGCGAATGCCACCTGCTGGCGGGTCAGCAATTCGAGCAGACAGCGCACCAGCAGAGTTTTGCCGGTTCCCACTTCGCCCGTCATCAATACGAAACCTTTGCGGCGGCAGATCCCGTAATAGATGGAAGCTAGTGCTTCCCGGTGCCGCTCGGTAAAGAACAGGAAATGGGGATCCGGAGCGATTTCGAATGGATTCCGTTTCAGATCAAAGAATTTCTTGTACATGCTTTAGCCGTGATAATACGTAACCAGAAACTCGGCGGTAACCAGAACAACCATCGCAACCGCTCCCAACCATTGCAGCCTCATGAGGCGCTTGCCGCGGAGGGTTTCCATTGGAGTTGGCACCGAAGGGATTTCAGCCAACACCTGAGCCGAAACAAACTCCTGCAGCTCTTTTTCATCCCGTATACGGTCGTCGACAATCTCGCCCAGAGCGGTCCCGGCGGCCGCAACGAAAGCTCCACCGAGCAATCCAAAGATGCTGAACAGCAAGCGGTTTGGCTGATAAGGTTTGGTGGGCAGGCTGGGCGGATCGATAATTCGGAACTGCTCGCCCTGCTGGCGCTTCTCCAGGTTCGTAGCCAGTTCCGATTGATTTCGCTTGGCCAACAGCGAATCGTAGTTCGCTCGCGATTGGTCGTAATCCCGGCTCAGGTCGGCAAGCTGCTGCTCCCGCACGGGAGTTTCGTTGATTCGGTCCTGATAGTGCTGAATCTCGCTGGAGAGCGCGTCGATTTGCTTCTGCCGGTTGTTCATCTCCAACTTGTTGGCCTTGAGCTGGCTTTCCAGTTCCAGCATAGGGGACATTTCTCTCAGTTCGGCAAGATCGGTGGGGTGGAGATCGGAGTCTTTCGTTGCCGTATCGATATTTGCCGGGTCAGTTTTGTTAGCACCATCGGCCGGATCGGAAGCCTTCAGATCCGACGTGAGCTGCTCCTTCATCATCTCGATCTTTGTAATCTGTTCTTTAAGCTTGCGATAGTCCGGATGTCGTTCCGTGTAGTGGGACTGCACATCCGCCAACTGAGTTTTGAGTCTTGCCAGTTCCTGATCCAGAGCGGGAGGTAAATCTTTGCTGTTGGTTCCTTTTTGCATGCCATCACGCATCGACCGGTATTGCGTGGCCAGCGACTCGAGATAAAGATTTTGCTGTTTGGACTGATTAAGGGCTTCGAGTTCGCCTTGGAGGCGTGCCTGCAGGCCGGAAAGAATCTGAACACTACTCTGCATCTGCCCGGGAAGCTCGCCCAGATAGCGGGTCTTGAATTCGCGAACACGTTGTTCCTGCTCCGCCAGACTCTTACGCGCATCCCCTAACTGGTTTTCCAGAAAACTCGTGGTGCTTTCCGATTGCTGCTGGCGAGCTTTAAGGTTCTCATCGATGAATAGAGATGTCAGCTGGTTGGTCACCTGCTGCGAAAGCCGGGCGTTTTTTGAGCTGTAGCTTATTTTGAAGGCGGTCAAGTCGTCTCGCCGCCCTGGCGCCTGTACCAGGTCAATCAGGATATCTTGGCGCATTTTGTCCACGATCTCGTCCGGACTCAATCGCGCTCGCTGGTCTGCATAGAGGTGAAGCTCGTCGATGATGCGCAAGAGCCGAGTTCGACTCAGAATCTGCTGGGTCATGCTCTGCAGCCGGTCCTGAATGTCGTTTGCCACATTGGACACGACATATTGTTCAGGCACTTTCTGCTGTTCGACGAGGATAAGTGTTTCCGAGCGGTAATACGCAGGCACGAACCAGCTGACCGCCCAAGCCGCGGTCCCTACGATAAATACAGGCAGGATCAGCCACCAGCGGCGTCGCTGCATGAGCTCCCAATAGTAGCCGAGGGCCTGTGGTCGGGACGATTTATCTTCGTTCTCGTCGAACATTCTTACCTTCCCAGGGGTCGCGAGAAATGGTAATTCACACTAACCCATGCCTGGTTGTGATTGGCGGACGAATTCGCCGTGCCCGCCCCATATTCCCCATAGCGTTGATAGGCCCGCCCGTAGCGTGTGGAGACTGAGACGTGATCGCCGATTAGTCTTTCGACTCCGATAGATCCGCTATAACCCGAAAAGGCGCCGCCAAAGACGTGACTGAGTGGATTGTTATCGCCGTAATTCAAAGCGAGATCTACAATGACTGTTCTGGACATCTGCCTTCGCAAGCCGAGCGTGCCGCTATAAATCTGGACTGCACCCGTCAATCCTCCACCATCGGTAACATGGTGGATAAGGCTAATCCGCGCGCTGGTCCCTTGTCCTTGCCAGGAAAAGTTTGCTCCTTCATCGACCAGCCACATCGATTCAGTGTTGTTGACTGGGATCGTGAAAGGACCGAGTACCAACTGAAACTGGGAGTTTGTGATGCTGTGATCCGGACCCGCAAAAATGGAAAATGTTAAGCCCGGCTTCGGGTCCAACTTATAGAAAAGTACAAGGCTTTGCGTTTGGCTGCGTTCTCGCATCTGGCCAAACGTAAGGAGATCCTGAAAGGTATAGGTCGCGCCGACACTGTGGCGATCCGAGAGATGGTGAGAATAAAAAGCTGCACCGCTCCAGGACTCGTTGTCGTACAACTGAATCGGACTATTGCTCGCTTCCTGGAAGCTCAGTTTGTTAAAGGTACCGCTCATCCCGATGTTGGTTCCTTCGCCAATTTGATCTTCCAAGTCCGCATTGGTAAGGTTGGTCAGCTGCTTGGCTAGCGGTGTAATTACTGACTGGTTGGGCTGAGTCAGCACATTGCCACCCGGCAGCGACGGATTTTGCATCACCTGGTTAAACGAGCTGCTTTGATCAACGAAGTTATCGTGAATCCGTGCGCTCAAATGTTCTGTAAGGCGGTACTGCCCATTAAAATCAAGGTTCTGGTTTGCCTGATTTTGCGGAGACATTCGCTGATTCCAAACAAAACCTGGATCGTACATCAGGGTAAATAAGCTCCGGTTTCTGACTTCCGTGATGGAGATGTTCGGCATCACGCCGTAGCCAATGTTGCTAATGTGATCAGTGGCTGATCCCAGGGCGTTGTCGTCATAGGTACTGTCCAGAGTCACTCCTCCCGCCAATTGGTTTATTTTTTCGGTTTCAGCGGAAAAAGCAAGTGATCCTGTATCGCCGTTTAGGGCGGGGTGCCACGAGCTTTGGCTGAGGGGTGCCGAAGCCTCGTCCTGAGACCACCCCTGTGCGGCTACGCAGAAAAACAATAGTGCGATTGCGAAGGTGCGTTTCATGGCTTTCTCACGGAACCACGATGGTATCTCGTGGTTGCAATTCAATATTCTGGTCGGTATGCGATCCCTTTATGACCTGCTTGTAATTGAAGGGCAAGCGAATCTCCTTGCCCCCGTCGTCCCGAAGCACGTAAATGCGTTTGATTTTTGCGAAGTCTCTAAAACCGCCAGCAATGGCAATGGCATCGACCAGCGTGGTGGGCGGGTTCAGCAGATAGGAGCCTGGCTTCTGCACGTGGCCTAGGATGTTGAATCTCTTGCTTTTGATCTCTTGAACAATTACGGTCACTTCCGGTTCCGACATGAACGACCGCAGTCCTTGTGTGATCTCAGCTTGCAGTTGATTCGGCGTCTTTCCGGACGCTTGCAGTTCGCCGATCAAAGGGAGGGAGATCTTCCCGTCCGTGCGAACAGGAATAACGCGGGAAAGCTCGGCCTCCTTCCACACACTGATCGCAAGGACGTCTTCGTTGCCGATCACAAAATTGCTATTCTCCACTGGAGATTTCGCAGCGGACCGTTTAGCAACCTCCGGTCTGAGGCTCGCTTGCTCTTGAGGTACCCTGTGTGGCGGTCTCGTCCTGAGCATTTTGGCCGAACAACGAAGTGGCCAGGACGGAGACGATCGCAAGTAATTTCCACCAATTCTGTCTTAGCGTAATTCTCATAAACAGCTCCTGTTCAAGACCTATGTTGCCGACTCGCCGTTGTTCACGAATGGCGCGATCTGGCTGGCTGACACGCGTGTAATGCCGTGCTGGTGAATCTTGTAGAGCAGACCGCGGTAGCTGATATGAAGCAGTCGTGCAGCTCTCTTTCGGTTCCAGCTAGTCTCCGACAGCGCCTTGGTGATTGCCTCGATTTCGGTTTCGTCTTTGAGATTGCGAACCAGGAACTTCAAATCGCGGGGTCGCTCCTGCGGAAGGAATACCGAATCCGAGGGGGGAAGAGTAGTTTGCGGGATGGCGTCGGGAAGGGCACCTACGGGAACCACCTTCCGACGTTGGTTTGCCTGCAATTCGGCGAGTGCCATATTTTCATCAGCCATCACCAAATATCGCTTCACAAAGTTTTGCAACTCCCGCAAATTGCCGGGCCAGGCATAGTGCAAACACGCATCCGTCAGGCGCGCGGAGAATGGCAGCGGCACTCGGAGGTACTGGGCCGCAATTCGTTGCATGAAGTTGTTGAGCAGCACCGGGATTTCTTCCCGGCGCTCGCGCAAGGGCGGCAAGAAGATCGTGAAGGCGCTCAACCGGTAATAGAGATCCTCACGGAAAAGGCGTTCGGCCATGGCTTGCTGAATATCAACGTTGGTAGCCGCAAGAATACGGACATCAACTTCGATAGTAGCTTCCCCACCCAGGCGGAAAAACTGCTTATCCTGCAGGACATGGAGCAGCTTGGCCTGAAGATTGGCCGACATCTCTGCCACCTCGTCTAGCAAGATCGTACCTTTATCAGATAGCTCGAACTTTCCAGCCTTCGTCCGCATAGCGCCCGTGAAAGCGCCGCGCTCATAGCCGAATAGTTCGCTTTCGAGAAGCTCCCCGGGCAAGGCTGCACAGTTAACTTTCAGAAGTCGCCGATCGGACCGCGCCGAGAGCTTGTGGATGAGGTGACATGTTACTTCCTTGCCCGTACCACTTTCCCCCAGGATCAGTACCGGCACGTCGATGTTGGCTAACAGCTCGGCCTGCTGGCGAACTTTCTGCATAAGGGGGCTGGCGGATATGAAAAAGTGGCCGCCTCCCACGTCCTCAACGCTTTCTTTGGCGGGGCTGTCCTCTTCCCATTGCGTACCGACATGCCGTTTCAGTAACTGGAGCAACTCGACCTCAAGAAACGGAACATTGATGTAATCATGAGCTCCAATGCGAATTGCTTCCACGACTTGGCGGCTGTCGCCGGCCTTCGACAACACAATCACTTTGAGATCTGGCCGCAATTGCAGAAACCCTTGCAATGTCCGGAGACCTTCGCCGTGGCCGTTGCCCAGTTCCATGAAGACCACGTCAGGCAGGGGATTGCGGTAAATTCTTGCCAAAGCCGGCGCGCCGGAGGCAACCGCTTCGGTGCTATAGGAGTTTCCGGTTAGAACAGAATTCACCGAATGCACGGTAGTGGGCTCGTTGCCTACAACGAGTATGTGAGGAGTAGCCATATAGCTGACCTGCGGGGAAGGCTTAGTCTTATGTTTTAGAAAAAAGGAAGCTTTGGAACAGAGCAAGCGAAATGCGGAATTACACAGGTACGACAGAATAGCCGTCGATTCGGATCGCCATGGAACGTTGGATCAGGTCCACTGAAATCACCAGAGAATTGCGTCCGTTGCGATCCAAAAGAATCCCTTCAATTCCATCCAGCGCTCCGCCGCGGATGCGCACGCGCTGGCCAATCTTGAGGAAGGGATGAGATTGCCAGTTTAGCCGCTCCTCCACAATAGTTCGAACCGCGTCAATCTGTTCATCGGGAATCGGCGTACCTTGTCGCGGAAGTCCAACAAAATCGAAAACGCTCTCGGTGGATAGTACTCGCAGACGATCTTCATTCGTGTTCACGATTTTCACGAACACATAGCAACTGAATAAAGGCAATTCCAGCACTTTCTTTCGGTCGCTCCAGCGGCGTATCTCGGTAACCAGCGGCAGGAATGTCGTCAGTCCCTTCTCGCGGAAACGCTCCACCACGACCCTCTCGTGCCGGGCTCGAGTTTGCACCGCATACCAGGTTTGGTCACAACCGCTGATAGCAGCATCAGTGATTGGTTGTTCCCAGGTGTAGCCAATCGCGGCCATAGCTTCGCCCTCTAAGTCACCCTTCTTGGGATGACCTCAAAAAAAACACTTCTAGGCTGTTGCTTTCGAAATCTCAGCGTTGAGATCTCAGGAGAGACGCCGGTCCTCAGGAAGCCATGGGGATTGGTTCCCTGCTAACATCGAATGCGCCCCGAATGAGAGGATGGTATACAGCATCGTTCTCCTCTCCCTACGGCGTTCACAGTACACAAACATCGCAAACGTGTGCAATGGCTACAAGTACCCCGGATCATCATTCTCATGAATCACCAGTGCGAACGTACCTATCACTGGGCTATACAGCTCTAGAGATATTATTCTCATAAAGACACTTGGCCCGGTCTTCTCGCGCAATCGCTCGTGCCTGCAAACCTGGGTTAACTGGCTTATCGATAAGCGCATGCATCCTCCTGCAGGTTGCTGACGCGAATCAACACGGTAAGCCCTACCCTCGTCACGGGTGGCAAAATGGCTCCGCTATGCATCCCTGACGACAGTGAAAGTTGTTGCAACCTTTCGAACCGATCAATACAACTAAAGTATTGCAACCCCGATTCTCAAACTGGGAACGAAATGGTAGGATGTAGTCCCGCTGGGGTTATTCTGGATTTATTTCTGAAATTATCCTGCGGAATTCACACTCAGCGCCTTTGAGGGGGGGGCGGTTGAGGATTTGACAAGAGGTGCCCTCTTGAGCGACCCAAAGACTCGAATAAACAATATTCGAGTGCTTGTTGCTGACAGTTCCCGGATACACACTCACCTGCTTGCGGACGCCCTGCGGCGCGATCCTTTATTCCAAGTAGCTCCTTTCGGTCCAGCCTCCGGCAGTTTGGTTTCGATTGTTACGGAGCTACGTACTGATGTGCTCGTGATCAGCGCCAATCTGGACGAGCAACCTTCTCGCGGCCTCGAAGTTCTGCGCGAACTGCGCGCGGCCAATCTCAG